>CAWGOZ010000023.1:0-672785 GCA_963824345.1 Bryobacterales bacterium | reverse complement strand
CGCCCAAGGCAGGTGCGCTACCAGGCTGCGCTACGCCCCGACGGACTGGGCATTCCGATTATAGCTTGGGTGTCCAGCTGTCCGCGACTCTTTGGTCCTCACAGAGTCGCTCTGCGGCGCCGCGCAAACCAAAAACCTGCAAGCCCGAGCGCTAGTAGCGGTAGAAGGACCGGCTCCGGAATGGTCCCCAGGTAGATGTGCGCGTAATCGATACCAATGTCCACGGTGGTGGAGGGGTCTCCCATAGTCCCGGCGCCAACGCCGCCGCCAACGCTAAAAAGGGTGACATCGGTGGCTAAGTATGCCGGGACGTTGGCGCTGATTCCGAGAACGTTACCGCCCGGTATCCCGCCGCTACCAGGGACAACCCAATCCCCTAGAAACCCGTACCCTCCTTCGGTCGCCAGCTTGTTCCCAGGCAAGAAGAGCTCCGGCAACGTGCCGTTGTCTATGGCCTCCGCCATGGTATACGTGTTTCCGTTCCAGGTGACGTCGAGGGACTCCAATCCATCGCTCGCATCCAGATAAGCTCCCGTCGAATCGTAAAGGGGGGTGGCCGTTGAATCGTACGTAGCCACAACGGACCCGGTTATGCCCTCAAGAATGAAGTTATAACTCGCCGTGACTGTCGAGGCTGTCACTGCAAACGGCAGAGCTGCCAACACGGCACCCAAGCCTAGCCAACGGACAGATCTAATCATCAATCCGGTAGCGCGAAAGGGCAGAAGCATGTTAGCAAGTATAGGAGATATGAACCGTTATCACAATCTAGATTAGTACTATAGTACACAGTACTAAACTCTGACCCTGGGGGAGTACTAGTACTAAATATCTATCAATGCCTTTCCAATCCAAACGCCCCACGGGTATCATGAGAACAATGAAGATGACCCGTTGGTTGATGGTCGCCACGTTGGGCATAGTGGGTTCTACCTGCGCTCGGGCGGACATCCCCACGAACCAGCAGTACACGATTACGCTGACGGCTTGGGACTCCGACCAGACTTTCAATTTCATCCCGACCTCGGGTCTCGACACGGGCGACTTCACGAATCCCGACGATTTTTGCCCCGGTTATGATTCGTGCTTCGATCCGAGCATCGTTCTCCAGAAGGGCGGCGGCAATCACGACCCCAACGGCGAGTTCAGCTTCTCCACCGGAAGTGGAACCGAAGTATTGTCGTATCAAAACACTGGATCGGATATTAATGAAGTCCTACTGCAGCTGACCTCCAACGGCGGGCAATTGAATTCCGATCAGCAAAACGAAGTATTCACGTGCAGCGGCGGAAATCTCTTCACAAACTGCGGATTTTATGACGACGGATTCGAAGTAGCATTCTGGAACACGCCGGAGCCCTCGCAGTGGATCGTTCTGGTCCTCGCTTTCGCCGCGGTAATTGTGGTGCGGGCACGTAAAGCGCGCGCTAGTTCGTCTTTCGCTCAAACCCGGCGATAAGTTTGTCCAGCTCCGGATTCGTAGCCAGGGTCTTCAGTTCCGGATCGTTCTTGGCTTGCTGGACCGCGTAGCCCTTCTGCAATGCAGTGCGCAAGCTAGCCAGGGCATCGGCTTGTTGTCCGGCGATCGCCTCCACCACGGCTTCCTTGTACATGAGCTCGTTATCGTTGGGAGCAATGCTCCGTGCGCGATGGATGAAATCGAGGCCCTTCTTTGAATCTCCGTTCTTGGCATAGTAGGACGCCAAATTGCCGAGCGTGCTGGCGTCCTGCGGATTCACTCGCAGCGTCTTGTAAGCCAGCGCGATCGCTTGTTCATACGTTGCCTTGGCCTTGGCCGTGTCTCCGGACCAGCGATAGCCATCCGCAAGATTTCCCAGTGCCGTGTCGTCGTTGGGTGTGAGAGCCACCGCCTTCTGGAACATGGCGACAGCGTCGGCGCGATGTCCAAGATAGAAATACGCGGTGCCCAGATTGGAATAAAGGCTCTCAGACGGCGCAATCTTCAACGCCTTTCCAAACGAGACGATCGCATCATTCCACTTGCCGGCATGAAAATAGACGGCTCCGAGGTTGTCGTACCCAAGCGCCGAATCCGGCGCCAACTCCACCACGCGCTGGAAGGCCGCCAGCGCTTTTTCGTTCTGGCCGAGCTGAAAGTATGCCGTGCCCAGCAGATTGTAGTTCATCCAATAATACGGGTTGGCATCGATGGCCCGCTGATAAGCTTGAATCGCGTCGTTTTCCTTCCCCACCACCAAGTAGACATTGCCCAGCCGCCGATAGCCCATGTCTGAATTCGGGGCAAGCGTCAAAGCGCGCTTCAACTCGACGATGGCCTCGGCGGTTTTTCCCGTGGCATTGTAGGCATTGCCCAGCGCGAAGTGGACCTCTGGAATCTCGTCATTGAGCGTCTGCGCGTGCTGAGCGGCGCTCAGCGCTTTCTGCGTCCAGACCGGGTCCGAATTCAAATCGTACATCACCAGGCTTGCGTCCGCCAACCCAGCGTAGGCCAGCACGAAGCCGGTGTCTTTCTTGATTGCCTGCTCATACAGATCGATGGCCGACTGCACGCGTTTGACATCACGCTTGCCGCGCAGGATGTCCCGGCCCTTCAGATACAGTTCGTAAGCTCCCACATTCTCCGTCGGCCGCAGCGCATTCCGCGCCAACTCTTCATCGCTGGGTTTCAGATCCAGGGCCGTGACCAATTCGTTGTAAATCTGATCTTCAATCGTCAACAGGTCCTGGCGCACTCCTGGAAAATCCTTAGTCCACAGTTGCTTTCCGCTGGCATCGCTCAAACGCAGCACCGCGTCGATCTTGTCGCCCGCGCCTTGCATGGTACCTTGCACAATCAATTTGGAACCCAATTGATGCGCGATCTTGTCCACCGGATCGGCGGCGTTGATTTTTTCGACGGCGCCGGCGGCGGCCAGATGGACGCTTTTCATCTGAAACAGCTTGGCGGAAAGCGCGTCAGTGATGCCGGCCGCTTCGTACTGCAAGGCCGGATCGTTTCCAACGACGCGCAACGGCAACAACGCCACGAACTTATCGGGGGCGACAGGGCCTGCGGCGGCCGCCCCGCTATCGCGCTTGATTCCGATAACAGACGCGCGGCCCAGGACGCGTTCGCGAATCGGACGGATGGCCATCCCGACGCCGGCCAGCAGCACCACGCCAGTAACCGCAAACAGCCACTTGGGATAGCCCATCTCCGCTTGCCGCAGCCGGACAATACGCGTGGGCGGGGTCCCCGATTCGAGATCCCGCAGCAGTTCTTTTGCGCTTTGATAGCGCAGCGCGGGATCTTTCTCCAGGCATTTCAAAATGATGGTCGCCAGATACTCCGGCATCTCCGGATTCAGCAGCCGGGGATCTTTAGGTTGTTGCTGCACGTGCTGATACATCACTTGCAACGACGATTCGCCCCCGAACGGCACCTCTCCGGTGAGCATTTCATAGAAGATAATGCCCAACGAATAAATGTCGCTGCGATTGTCGGCGGCCTTCGATTCGGCTTGCTCCGGCGACATGTAGCGCGGCGTGCCCAACACTTCACCCACCCGCGTCATGCCGGTTTTGTCGGCGTCCAGCGATTTCGCCAAACCGAAATCGGAGACGTAGATATGATCGTCTACGTCAATCAGCACGTTGCGCGGTTTCAAGTCGCGATGTACCACGCCCTCGGCATGCGCCGCTTCGAGCGCGCCGGCCAGTTGCTTAGCGATGTTCACGGCCCGCTCGGTGGGCAGTCGTCCCTGCTTCGCAATCAAGTCGTGCAGATCCATGCCCTGCACAAACGCCATGGAGATGAACTTCACTCCGTCCACGTCGCCGAGGTCGTGAATGCGCAGGATGTTGCGATGCGAAATACGGCTGGCCAGCAGCAGCTCCTGCTTGAAACGTTGCAGCGAGCTCGCGTCCTTCGCCAATTCCGGCCGCACCAATTTCAGCGCCACCGTGCGGTCCAGATCGCTGTCGTGGGCTTTGTAGACCTTGCCCATGCCGCCTTCGCCGATCACCGATTCGATATGGTAGCGCGGCCCGAACTGCGATCCGGGCCCCAGTTCGGCCAGGGAAGCGGACGACGCCTCGGACCCAGCGCCGTTGGCGGTGGAACCGGCGGCCGAAGCACTTGACAAACCCGCTGGCTTGCGGTCGCCCAAAAGATCTTCCAGAATCTCGCGGATGGTTTGATAGCGCTTGGTAACATCCGGCTCCAGGCATTTGCTCACCACCGCGCTCACTCCGGCTGGAATCGAGGGATCGATTTCGGTCACCGCGACGGCCCGTTGCTGCACCCGCTGCAGTAGCTTGGCCATCAGCGTATCGGCCTGAAAAGGCAGCCGGCCGGTCAGCATTTCAAAAAAGATGATTCCCAGGCTGAACAGGTCGGAGCGCGCATCCACCTTTTCGGCGCGAGCTTGCTCCGGCGACATGTAGTCCGGGGTGCCCATTAGAACGCCGGTGCGCGTCAAACCGGACAACTCCATGGAGCGCGCCAGGCCAAAGTCCATCAGCCAGACCCGGCCGGCTTCATCCAGCATGATGTTCTGCGGCTTCAGGTCACGATGCACCACGCCTTCCACGTGCGCCGCTTCCAGTCCCCGACAAATCTGCTCCATGATCGGCACGGCTTCGGCGGCCGGCAGCTTGCCTCGCTGGTTGAGAATGCTCTTCAAATCGCGGCCCTCGATGAAGTCCATGGTGATGAACTTGCGTCCATCGGCCGTGCCCAAATCGAAGATGCGAACGACGTTCTTGTGCGTCACCTGCCGGGCGAGAATCAGCTCCTGCTTGAAACGGCGCAGAATATCGGGATGACCGGCCAGTTCTGGGCGAATCACCTTAAGCGCCACCATCCGGTCGAGCTCGTGATCGCGTGCCTTGTAGACGGCGCCCATGCCGCCTTCGCCCAAGCTCTTCAGAATTTCGTAGCGTTCGCCCAGCAGCATGCCGGGCTCGAGCGAAACACTGGGATTCGTGGCGGTAACCTTCTGCACCGGCACCGACCAGCCGGTTCCGCCCGGCGCCGCTGCCCCGAGCGACACTTCGGTAAAGACTTGCGTGCCGTCCGGATCGAGCAAAGCGGAAGTTACAGACGATTCGATAGCCAGAGTAGCGCTGTCAATCCCGAATGGGGCGCTGCACTTGGAGCATAGCCGCGAATCCGGCGGATTGCTGGCGTGGCACGCTGGACATTCCACCATAAAATCAAACAGCCTTTACCTGCGGCTCTATATTCTACAAGGTAACGCAGATTCGCAGGCGTCGGCAATCTAAGGAGTGCGACGTGTAGATGCCGCGGATCGTACGCCCCAAAAAAGTTGTCGCGCATGCGGAACCCAACCGGTGGGCCACATGCGCGACTGAAAACTTTGGCTAACGATCGAACCGAAGTTACTTCTTTTCGGTGTCGGTGGTCTTGGCCTTCTTCGCCTTCTTGGCCTTCTTGGTCTTGGTGGTCGAAGTGTCCGCGGGCTTGTCCTGCGCGAACAGGCTCACCGTGCCCATCAGGAACGACAGGCCGAGCATCAGAGTCATGATTTTCTTCATTGTTAAGGTCTCCTATAGGTTGTTAGAAGCTATATCGATAACTTCACGATCCATCATTTCAGCCCCACATGAACCCAACCTTAATGGCTTGTTAAATGCGCTTCATTTTGAGAGAGCGGTCACCGGCGTTCGCGGGCCTATGCTTTCCGCTATCTGATTGAAACTAAAGATCTAAAATACACCAGAAGATTTGATCGCCCCCGTTGCGTCGCCAGATCCGGATTATGATCTGGTTGGCAATGAAGAAAGAACAACTGGTGCGCCGTCTGGCAAGAGAGGCTGGAATTACCCCGGCTGCGGCGGCAGATGAGATGGACCGCATCCTCAACGACATCCTGCTGCGAGTGCGCCATGGACAAAGCGCGACCCTTCCCGGGCTGGGAATCTTCTGGCCGGGCCCGAAGCCGGAGTTCTATTTTGAACAGGGCCTGCCGGCCGGCGCCCGGCGCCTCAAGATAAAGAAGCAATCCAGATGAGCGTACGTGGCTCGAACCGAGCCCTGGCACTGCGTATCGCCCGCCTGCTCCGCCAGGCTCTGGAGCAGGGCGCTACGGTGGAAATCGACGGCCTGGGAAAATTCCTGCCGGGTGGCAGGCACGGCGTCCAAGGCGTTCGCTTCGTTGGCCAAAACCAGCCGCGCGTATTCATCGCCTATGTGCAGGAGGATCTCTCGCGCATCAAGAAGCTATATCAGGCTTTCGAGCAAAATGGCTTTCGCCCCTGGCTCGACAAAAAGAAGCTTCTTCCTGGACAGAACTGGCCCCGCGCCATCGAGACCGCCATTCAAACATCGGACTTCTTTGTCGCATGCTTTTCGCGCCGCGCCACTTCCAAGCGCGGAAGCTTTCATAGCGAGCTTCGCTACGCCCTCAACTGCGCGGCTGAAGTGCCTCTCGATGAGATTTTCTTTATTCCTCTGCGCCTGGACGATTGCGTGGTGCCGCGCCGCATCTCAAAACACGTACAGTATCTGGACTTGTTTCCCGAATGGGACGCTGGGGTGCGCCGTGTAGTGGCCGTGATCCGCGCGCAAGAGCGATGCCGCAAGCGCAAGCGCTTAACGCTGGCTGGCTAATTTTTTCTTGATCGCTTCAGCCTGCTTCTCGTTGGGCGCTAATGCCACGTATTTCTCGTAGGCTTCGTGGGCGGCTTTCTTGTCCTTCAGCTTCTCTGCGCTTTCGCCCAGCCGCAGGAATGCCTCGGCAGACGTGGGATTCCATAGCGTGGCCTCACGGAACCGGCTCATGGCTGCCTTGTAGTTACCCTTTTTGAAGTAGTAGAGGCCGACCTTGAGATCCTTGTCGGCTTCCAGCGGATTGAAGGAATAGGTCTTCGGAGCCAGGCTCTCGTCTTCTTCGGGAGGTTCCTGTTCCTGCTGCTGAGGCTTGCCTTGATCGGGCGGCCTGGTTTGGAGTTGTTTGTCACCTTGGGCAACCGCTTGTCCGAACAGGCCAGCCGACAAAAAGAACCCGAGAGCGGCGATGCGTACCACGCTCTGATTATAGTAAAACAGTGCCACGGAACGATCAGTCACTCAGGAAACCGTTCCTGTTGTTGTGCGGGACCATCACACTCCTTTCCGCCGGGTTGCTTCTCTACTCTCAGACCCAGGCCATGGCGTGGGACGAGGGCTTCCATCTTCTGGCGGCGCAGTTGATCGAGGCGGGAAAGTCGCCCTATATCGATTTCTGTTTCCCGCAGACGCCCTTGAACGCCTACTGGAACGCTGGCTGGATGCGCATTTTCGGGGACAGTTGGCGCGCCATACATGCCATCGCCGCGCTGCTCACCACCGCAGCCATCCTGCTGGCGGCAGACTTCGTTTTCGTGCGCTTCCCGGTGCCTGCCCGGCGGATGGCGGCTGCGCTCACAGCCGCGTTGGTGATTGGTCTAAACACGCTGATCGTTCAGTTCGGCACTATCGCCCAGGCTTACGCCCTGTGCCTGCTCCTGATGGTCGCCTCATTTCGGATCACAATTTTGGCTGCGGAGCGAAAAGAAGCCTGGCGGGCGGCCTTGGCTGGCTTTCTAGCCGGCGCGGCAGCAGGTTCTTCGCTCCTGACGACGCCCGCTACCCCGATCCTGCTTCTTTGGCTGGTGATCTATAATCGCGCGGGAACCCGGCTCGGCAAGTCAGCGGCCTTCCTGGCTGGAGCCGTGGGCTCATTCCTGCCGGTGTTTTGGCTATTTGTGGAGGCCCCGCGCCAGGTGTTCTTCAACCTGATCCAATACCATCTGTTTTACCGAAGCGTGGGCTGGGAAGACGCTTTCCAACACGACCTGGAATTGATCACTTCCGGCGTCAACTCGGCGCAGGGCTTACTCCTGATACTGCTGGCCGCGGCTGGCGCGCTTTTTACTTTCCAAAGTCAACAGGATCGCCGATGGCGCGAGGAACTGTACCTATGTGGCTGGCTAGTATTGGCTTTGGGACTCGACATTTCCAGCGCGCACCCCACCTTTGAAATGTACTTCATCCTGGTGGTCCCATTCGTCGGCATTCTCGCCGCAGTGGGATTTTACGAGGCCATCTCGCGGCTGGATCCCGGGAATCGGCCGTTTTGGCCCGCATTCGTGTTGACTGTCCTGCTAGGCGTGGGACTCGCACAGGCCGTGTATCAAAGACGCGTTGACTATACCTGGCGAGACCTGGAAGAGATCTCCGCAAAGGTCGACCAGGTTACGCCGCCCCAGGCACTTCTTTTAGCCGATGAACACGTCTATTTTTTGACGCGCCGAACGCCTCCCTCAGGCGAGGAATTCTCGGATTCTCACAAGGTGAACCTGCCCGCCGCGGTCGCTGCCTCCCTGCACATCGTGCCTCGAGCGGAGCTGGCAAAACGCGTCCAGGCGGGAATCTTCAGCACCGTGGAAACCTGCAACGACGAAGACGACGAACGGTTCCAAATACTTGGCTTGCCCGCAGTCTACGCTCAGAAAACCGTGGTCCACGACTGCAGCATTTTTTGGCGACCGCGCTAAAGAGGCAACTCCACTTCGATCTCCGTCCGCACTGCTGTCGGAGACGCGTTCAAATCGCTGCTCTCCCACCATAATTGAATTGCCTCAGCGGCGCGGCGGGTCAACTCGTCCATGGATTTTCCGGTTACGAGAATTGCCGGCAGCTCGGGAACATGGGCGCTATAGCCGGATTCATCGCCTTCCACTAGAAGTGAGTACTTTCTGGTCATTCGGACTCTTCCTTGATTTTAGTCTGCTTGAGGATTGCTTTGTACGTGCCGGGCCGGACATCATCCCCGAGTTTGCCCGATAGCACCGTGATCCGGCCATCGGGAAACCGAAACACACGATGATCTCCCTTGGTCCGGACGTGAAGCCAGCCGGCCCTCTCCAACTCCTTGATTACTTCGCGGACCTTGAGCGGCATAAACAACCAGGATATCGAGGGCTAAGCACCGGCCTGCTGGCGGCGGTCGGTAGTGTCCTAAGAGTGCGTGAAGGCCCCGTTTGATCCCGCCTCCCGATACGGGGCCTACGGGGGCGATGTCTTCGGAGGCGACTTGTGTCCTGGTGCTCCAGGTGGCGGCTCCGTCATGATGCATCACCTCCTTTCGCTGAAGGGGCTCTCAGAATGCTATTCGCTCGTCTTGCGCTTTTTCGCGAATAATTCTAGTACGCGTGAGAGGGCGGCTGAAATCTTCGGAGCCTTCGGCTTGTACTCCCTCATGAAGTCCTTTCCCACGTCGTCCAACTTCTCTTGCGGGATGGACGTAGGTGGTGTTCCCTCTTTCGTCGTCGATTTAGAACGGCGGACTCCAAACGCTCCTCCGCCTGACCCGGGATACGAGATCCTATGCAAGCATTTGGGGCACTCATCTATAAAACCCGGCTTGCCCCGCTTGACGACGAAAAGATCCCCGCAATGTCTGCATTTGATTTCCTTGGAATTCGGTTGAAGGTCCGGTTCAGCGACCTGCGATTTTATCGCGTTGCAGGGTAGCCTCAGTTCCTGTTGCGTTTTGTAAGATTCCAAGGATTCTCTGAAGTTTCGGGAGGCGACGGATTCTTCCCCGAAGTGTGGCAGGGTCGCCCCGTATCGTTCGGCAAATTCTTGGATGGCGTACCAGAAGTCGTGATTCTCAGGAGGCGTATAACCGAGAGGAATTTTCAACCCGCGTTCGCGAAGGAATCCGGCGACCTTATTTCTGGCGGCAGAGGCGCCGACTTTATAGTCTTCCTCGCTCATGGGCGCGTTGATATCACGCTATGCTTGCGGCTGGCTCGTATCCAGATCACTTTTAGGACACTGTCCGGCGGTCATGCTTGACCCAGCCTGCGACAATAGAAGTGACCCTGCCCATGGAACTCCGGGAAAAAGCCGCCCAACTGCCTCTGCTGCCCGGAGTGTATCTCTACAAAGATCAATTCGGCGAAGTGATTTATGTGGGCAAGGCCAAGAACCTGCGCGCCCGCGTTCGCAGCTACTTCTCCGACGATCGCCTGGCGGATTCGAAGACCGGAACGCTGATCGCCGATGCCCGCGATATCGAATACATCCTGGTCGACAACAACAAAGAGGCGCTGGCGCTCGAAAACAACCTCATCAAGCAATGGAAGCCGCGCTTCAACATCCTGCTGCGGGATGACAAAACTTTTCCTTACATCAAGCTGACCAACGAGAAATATCCTCGCGTGTATGTGACGCGCCGCCTGATCAAAGACGGCTCCACTTACTACGGTCCTTATTTCCCCGGCAATCTGGCGCACCGGCTGGTGCATTTCATCCATCGCCACTTCAAAATTCCGTCCTGCAAAGTGGATCTCGCCAGGTTCCATACGCACGCCTGCCTGGAGTATCACATCCACCGCTGCCTGGGACCGTGCGTCGAAGGCCTGACCACCGGCGAAGCCTACGCGGCCGCAGTCCGCGACGTAAAGCTCTTCCTGGAAGGACGCCACAAAGACTTGGCTCGCGATCTGCGGGCTCGCATGCGCGCAGCCTCCGAGGGAGAGCGTTTTGAAGAAGCCGCCGCCCTGCGCGATCTGATGTCCACCGTGGAAGAGATGGAGGAGAAGCAGAAGATCGCCGCAGCCGAAGGCGAGAACATCGACATTTTCGCCTGCCATGCGGAGCCGCCGCTGGTGGCAGTCAATTTGTTCCACCTGCGCAACGGCCGCATTGTGGATCGCCGCGAATATTTTTGGGAGGATCTGTTCGACTTTCAAGAGCCAGAATTCTTCTCCTCGCTGCTCAAGCAGATTTATCTGGATCAGCAATACATTCCCAACCGCATTCACGTGCCGGTGGATTTCGAGGATCGCGAAGAACTGGAAGAGCTGCTCAGCGAAAAGCGCGGCCACAAAGTGGAAATTCTGATCCCGCAGCGCGGCCAGAAAAAGGCGCTCCTCGATCTGGTGGAGACCAACGCCAAGCACGCCTTCCAGCAGCGTTTCCGGATTATGCACCCGTCGTCGAAGGCCATGCAGGAAGCGCTCCAGGATGCGCTGGGCTTGCCCGATCCGCCCAAGCGCATCGAATGCTTCGACATCTCGCACATCCAGGGCACCGACAAAGTGGCCAGCATGGTGGTTTGGGAAGAAGGGCGAATGAAGAAGTCCGACTATCGCAAATTCATCATCCGCACCGTGGTGGGTAATGACGATTTCGCGTCCATGCGCGAAGTTGTGACGCGCCGCTACTCGCGCCTGCAGCAGGAGAACAAGCCGTTTCCAAGCCTGATCCTGATCGACGGCGGCCTCGGCCAGTTGCACGCGGCCGTGGAGGCGCTGGAAGCGGTCGGCGTCATCAATCAGCCGGTGGCGTCCATCGCCAAGCGCGAAGAAATCATTTATGTGTACGGCCAGGAAGACGAACCGATCAAGCTGGATCGTTATTCACCCGTGCTGCACTTGATCCAGCAGGTGCGCGATGAGGCGCATCGCTTTGCAGTGACGTTCCATCGCACCCGCAGAGGCGCCGCCCGCCTGACTTCGGAACTGGAGCAAGTGGAAGGCATCGGAGCGAAGACCATCGCGAAATTGCTGCGCGAATTCGGAAGCCTGGAGCGAGTCCGCGAGGCGTCGGCCGAGGAGCTGGCGAAAGTGATCGGTCCGGCCGCCGCGCGCCGCTTGCGGGATTTTTACAATCTCGCCGCTGCGTCCGAGCTGAAGGTTTTAAACTAACATTTTGATTGCCTGAAATTCACGGTCACGGCCCGGCAACCGTTTCAGAGCCGCGCGCGTTAGCGAGCGGTGTCCCAAAGTCAAAGAGCCTGGCACGGAAGTACCTTTAGTGCCGGAAGTGCCGCACGCCCGTGAACACCATCGCGAGCCCCAGCTTGTTGGCCGCCGCAACAACGTCGTCATCGCGCACCGAACCGCCCGGTTGAATCACCGCCGTGATGCCCTGCTTCGCCGCTTCCTCGATTCCATCGGGAAACGGAAAGAAGGCGTCGGAAGCCAGCACCGTTCCCTGCAAAGGCAGCACCGCTTTCATCCCGCCCACCTTCACCGAATCCACGCGGCTCATCTGCCCCGCTCCCACACTGATGCTCTGGCCATCGCGCGCGTAAACGATGGCGTTCGACTTCACGTGTTTGCACACCTTCCACGCAAACTCGAGCGCGCGCCACTCCTCCACGCTTGGACTGCGCTCCGTTTTCACCTGACACTCGCCGCGTTCCAGCCGGTGCGTATCGGCGGTCTGCACCAGGTAACCGCCGCCGATCGACTTCACCACCGGTTCCTCGGGCGCGCGCGCCACAGCCAGCAGGCGCAAGTTCTTCTTGGAGGCCAGCAATTCACGCGCGGCGGAATCGTAACCCGGCGCGGCGATGGCTTCAACAAAGGTCTTAGCGATCTCGGCTGCCGTTTCTCGATCCACCGTGCGGTTGAATGCCAGCACACCGCCAAAAGCGGATATCGGATCGGCTTCGAAAGCCCGGCGGTAGCTCTCCGCGAGCGTGCTTCCCTCCGCGCACCCACAGGGATTGGTGTGCTTGATGATCGCCGCGGCCGGCTCATCGAATTCGCGTATGAGTTGCCAGGCCGCGTCCAAATCCACCAGATTGTTGTAGGAAAGCTCCTTGCCCTGCAACTGCTCGGCGGCCGCGATCCCTCCGTGGCGGTTGGAATAAAGCGCGGCCTTCTGGTGCGGATTCTCGCCGTAGCGCAAGTCCAGCGCGCGCGGCGCGCGAATATCCAGCATGGCCGGCAACCCCGACTCGTCGCCCGTGCCAATCCCCGAGCCTACCCACGCCAACCGGTTGCTGATGGCTCGGTCGTACGCCGCGGTGAGCGCGAAAGCCTTCTTCGCCAATCCCCACAGCGTCGCCTCCGATAGCTCGCCGAGGCGCTCATGCAGCTCCTCCAGTACTCTCGGATAATCGTCGGGCGAAACCACCACCGCGACATCCTGATAGTTTTTCGCCGCGGCTCGAATCAGCGTGGGCCCGCCGATATCGATATTCTCGATCAGCTCCTGGAGCGGTACGCCCTTCTTCGCGGCCACTTTTTCAAACGCGTACAGGTTCACCACCACCATGTCGATGGTGGGGATTCCATGCGTGGCCAGCGCGCGCATATGTTCCGGATTGCCGCGCATCGCCAGCACTCCACCGGCGATACTGGGGTGAATCGTCTTGAGCCGGCCGTCTAGCATTTCAGGAAATTGCGTAACCTCCGACACTTCGCGAACCGGAACGCCGGCAGCTTCCAGCGCGCGGGCCGTGCCACCAGTGGAGATGATTTCCACCCCCAGGTCGCGCAGCCCCTGCCCGAATTCACCGATCCCCGTTTTGTCGGTCACACTGATGAGGGCGCGTTTTATCAATGCCAAGCTTTTCTCACAACCTTCTTTACAATGGTAAACGTGTCTCATCCAGTTACGTTAATCCCAGGCGACGGCATCGGGCCTGAAGTCGCCGAAGCAACCATCCGCGCGGTCAACGCCACGGGCGTTCCCATCGATTGGCAGCGCGCCGATTTGAACTCCAGCATCATCGCCAAATCCGGACAGGTGCTGCCGCCGCACGTGACCGAATCGCTGGAACGCACCCATGTGGGGCTCAAAGGCCCGGTGACGACGCCCATCGGCGGCGGATTCTCGAGCGTCAACGTCGCGCTGCGCAAGCATTTCGATCTCTTTGCCAACGTACGGCCGGTGCATTCGCTGCCCGGTCTCAAGACTCGCTTCGACGACGTGAAGATCGACATGGTCATCTTCCGCGAAAATACCGAGGACTTGTACTCGGGCCTGGAGCACGAAGTAGTGAAAGATGTGGTGACCAGCCTGAAGGTAATTACGCGCGTAGCCTCCATCAAGATCGCCGAGTATGCGTTTCAGTTCGCCAGGAAAAATGGACGGAAGCAGGTGGCCGCCATCCACAAGGCCAACATTATGAAGTTGTCCGATGGCCTGTTCCTGCGCTGCTGCCGCGAGGTATCGCAGCACTATCCCGAGATCGGCTACAACGAGCTGATCGTCGACAATGCCTCCATGCAGCTTGTGATGCGCCCGCAGACCTTCGATATTCTGCTGCTTCCCAACTTGTATGGCGACATCGTTTCGGATCTGGCCGCGGGACTGGTGGGCGGTTTGGGCGTGGTGCCCGGCGCCAACATGGGCGATCAGATCGCAGTGTTCGAAGCAGTCCACGGCAGCGCTCCCGACATCGCCGGGAAAGGCATCGCGAACCCCACCGCGCTTATTCTGTCTTCGGTTCTGATGCTGATTCACTTAGGAGAGACCTCGGCGGCCAGACGGTTGCGCGCCGCCATCGAACAGGTCTACGCCGGTCAGAAACACTTGACGCCCGACGTGGGCGGAAGCGCCTCCACGGGTGAATTCACGGATGCGGTGATCGCAGGGTTGGCGTAGCTCGCCGGTCAGAAGTCGACATGCTTGGTGAGGACATCCCCGTCCCGTAGCTGAACATCGAAATCGAGAGCCGCGCCGCTTCTCACCACCTTGAAGTGATAGGAGCCCGGTGCCAGAGTGAAGATGGCCGGTGTACGGTTCGACTGCGGCGCGCCGTTCAACTCAATGGTCGCTCCCGGCGGCGTGGACGTAATGCTCAGCGTGCCGGAAGCTTTGGCGAGCTGCAGAAAAATATCATTTTCCTGCGGAATATTGAAAACGCGCGGATAGGGCCGATAGCCGGGAAGTTGCACATTGAGTGCATGTCGGCCGGCGGCGAGCGGCATCTGGCATGGAGTCCTGCAGGTTTGAGATGAGTTGCCGTCGATGACCACCTGCGCGCCCGGCGGCTCGGTTAAGAATTGAACGCTCTGCTCAAAGCCCGGCTTGGGCGCAACCACCGGTGGCGGTGTCGCTTGAACGAGCTTGGGTTCGGCATTGGCGGGCGCCGCAAAACTTTCCGGCACTTTCGTCTCAGACGCCTTGGTCTCGGGAGCAGTTGCTTCCGGCGGCTTCTCGGACGCGGGAGCAGCTTGGGTTGCGGCATCCCCGGCCGGCGATGGCGCCTGACCTACCGGACTGGGCTTGGAGTCGGCATCGTCCGCAGCGGGAGCCGTTGACGGCGGGGTCTCGGCCACGGCGGCCGGCGCGGGCTCCGCGTTCCGATTGAACAAATACTTCTGCGCGCCAAACAATACCAGGCCCACCATGCCAATGCTCACCAGCATCCAGACCAGGCTCTTCAGCAATGGGTGGCTGGTCTCGGCTTCCTCGGCGCTAAAGATCGCTTGCCGTACCGGCCCAGGGCCTACGGGTTGCTCTACGCGCGGCGGCGCAGGCGGCGGAGCGGCCGGTTGTCCAGCGACGGGCTTGGTTCTGGGAACCTCCACCGCCGCACCCGCAAACGTCGGCATGCTCTGCGCGCTGCTTCTGGGAAGCGGATGCCATCCAGGACTCAACTCCAGAGCCGCAGCCAGCGCGTCCACAAACTCCAGGCAAGTGCTATAGCGATCGCTCGCGCTTTTAGCCAGCGCCTTCTTCAACACCATTTCCACTTGCGGCCCCACGGTAGGGTTCAAACGCTGCGGCGCTACCGGATCCTCGCGCACAATGCGAAACAACAGCGCGGGCAATTGATCGGCTAAGAACGGCTTCTCGCCGGTGAGCATCTCGTAGGCGATCACGGCCAAGGAAAACTGATCGGCGCGGCCATCCACCGAGTGGCCTTGCACCTGCTCCGGCGACATGTAGTTGGGCGTGCCCATCATCACTCCGCTCTGCGTCATCTGCTGGGACATGATCTTGGCCACGCCGAAGTCGGTGATCTTGGCATGGGTGCGCTCGTGGATCAGAATGTTCGCGGGCTTGATGTCGCGGTGAACTATGCCCTTCTTGTGCGCGTAATCGAGACCGGTCGCGGTCTGGCGGAGAAAGGTCAGCGCGGCGTCGCCGCGTAGCGGCGGGTCCTGAGAATTCAGAACCTTTTCGAGCGGCGGGCCATCCACGCACTCCATGAAAATATAGGCCAGACCGTTTTCTTCGGCGATGTCGTAGATGGTGACGATGTTCGGATGCGAAAGCATCCCGGCCGACTGGGCCTCGCGAAACAGCCGTTCACGCAGCCGCTCGCGCTCCGATTCGTCCGTAAAATCCGATAGCCGGATGGTCTTGATGGCAATGGTGCGGCCGATGGCCGGGTCCTGGGCGCGGTACACCACGCCCGTGGCGCCACGGCCCAGCTCGCCCATTATCCGGTATCGGCCAATTTGATCCACCCTGATGCCGCTATTTTAACAGCTTGGCCGATTTCAACTTGGATACGGCCGATTCAGGCCCCACTCTCAGCAAAGTCTGCCTGCGGTAAACCGATCCGGCTGCGTAGTTCCTGATAGCGCGGATGATTCTGAAGGCTGTCGAATTCAGTGCTCAAAAGCCGCAGGTGCAGCGACGCGTCGCGTGTCTCCGCCGCTCCATCCAGATAGCCCAACGCGTCGTCGTCTTCGCCCAAACCCGAGTGAATGGCCGCGAAGCTCAAAGGCGAAACGTAGCTGGACTGGGACAGCGTTTTCAAAATCTCGAGTTCGCGCAACGCCTCCGCGCGCCGTCCGGACTTCGCGTAGCAATAGCCCATCTGTCCATGCAGCAAGGCGCCGCACTTCATCTGACTCGCGTTGGTGAAATGGGCGATGGCATCGGTGAACTGGCCTTTGCCCGCGCACGCCATGCCCAATCCCAGATGCGGCAAGCCGTAATCGGTGGCCAGGCGCGACACCAGCAGATGTTGCGCGATGGCGTCGTCGAAGCGGCGGCAAACGCCGAACAGCCAGCCCAGCACGAAATTGGGAAACAGAGCGGCCGGATCCAGTTCCAGCGCCCGCTCCACCTCGGCGATGGCTGCCTGTTGCCGTCCGCGGCACGCTAGTTGGATGCCGTAGGCGATGTGACCCACCGGGTCGCTTTTGTCCAATTGAATAGCCTTCTGCATCTCTTCTTCGCCGGCGGCCCACTCCCAATCGAGCAGCGACAAAACCGCTCCCAGGGCCACCCGCGCTTCCGGCAGCGAGGGATTCAGGGACGTGGCGCGAATCGCCGCTTCCTTCATTCGCGGGTGCGTTTCCAGGGGAGACAACAATCCAAAAATCGAACTAACCAACAGGGCTTCCGACAGCGCCGCCCAGGCCGCCCCATAATGCGGATCGGTTTCCACGGCCTTGCTGAAAAAGCCGATGCTATGGCGGATGCTGTCCGGCGTGGCCAGCTTCCAGTGGTAGCGTCCTTCGAGGTACGCATCGCCGCTCTCGGTGCGATCGGGCTGGCGGCGCGCGATCACCGCTTCCGCCGCGGGCGCCGCCAGGTCCCGCACCAGTTGCCGCGCCAGATGGTCGACACCCGCCAGATCTTCGAAGCGGCCGGCAGTGGTTTCCGACCAGATGTACGAACGATCGCAACTCTGCAAAAGCTGCAATAACAAACGAAACCCGCCGTTATCAAACTCGATGCTGCCCTCCAACACGTAGTCCGCCGGGCTCGCGGATTTGAATTCGGAACGCGTCTGGCTTGGCGACTTCGCCGTAACTTGAAAGCCGCCTTGCTTAATCAACACGTGCATCAGGCGGCGTTGAATCTCTTCGGCCGCTGAGCGAGCCTGCTCCGTTAGATCGATCGACGGCGAAAGCGCGACCTCCACGCTCCGCCGGGGCGCCAGGGGGCTCGCGCCATGGCCGCTGTTGCGATATTCGAAGATCGGCACATAGCTGCCCTTGCGCAGCACGATCCGGACGCTGTCCTCGCGGCCCTCCAAGCGGTAATATTCCTCCAGCTTGTAGCGCAGGCGGCGGGCTTCCACGCGCACGATCGAATCCACGCGCGGATCGAAGGCCTCCCGGCGGTCGAAGACTTCGAGCCCGATCAGGTATTCCTTCAGCCGGTGCGGTTGGCCCAGCAGGCTCTCTTCAACTACAAATTGCAAAAAACGGCGGATGCGATGGGATTGCACGAAAGCGCGGCTACGCAGAATGAGAGCTAGTTCAGCGCGGATCTCTGAATAAGGGACGCCGTTCAACACTGTCGCCGTCCCTTCAGTGCGGTCTACAACGGAGGACATCATCTCACTAGTTCGACACCAATCCCAAGTAACCCGTTACATAGTTCTTTTGGGGGGAATGCTTTTTCCGGCCGGATCCGGATTGGGAAAACTTTCGAATGCAGCGTGCTACGAGCGGTCGGGGTTCGCTCTGTCCGCCACCAGCATGGATTGTAAAATCTGGTCAGAAACGTCTTTGACCGCTCCGGGGGAGTGCGCCAGAAACAGCGTATTGGTCCTGTCGCTCTCGCCAATGGACTTCAACGTATCGAAATATTGCGTCACCATCACCAGCTGCATTACTTCTCGCGCGGACGCCCCTTCGACCACTTTCTGGAATTGTTCGATCGACACCTGCAGCCCCTCGATAATCGCTTTCCTCTGGTTCGCGATTCCTTGTCCCTGCAGCGCCTTGCTCTCCGCTTCCGCCTCGGCCTTTTTCACCACCAGGATCTTCTCGGCTTCGCCCCTGGCGTTGGCCGCCACCTGCTCGCGCTGCGCCGCGTTGATATCGTTCATGGCAGATTTCACCTTGGCGTCGGGAACGATGTCGGTTACCAGCACGTTCACGATCTCATATCCGAACAAAGCCATATCCGCGTCCAACTCCTGCTTCACCGCCGCTGCGATACTGGACTGGCTGGCGAACACCTCATCCAGCGTCATTCCGGGGACGTGCCCCAGGATCACCTGCTCGACATAGGCCTTGATCTGCATCTGCGGATCGGAAAGCTTGTAGTAGGCATCGTAGACTTTTTCCGGGCGGACGCGATTCTGAACGGAAATCGGAATCGTGACGAACACGTTGTCTTTTGTCTTGGTTTCCATGGTCAACGTGATCTGACTCACGCGCAGGCTCACGTAACCCGCCACCGAATCGAGGAACGGCCGCTTCCAGTTCAATCCCGGATCGGCCACTCGCAGAAACTTCCCGAATCGCGTAATCACAGCAACCTGTGCGGTGTCGACCGTAAAAAAGCTTCCGAAAATGAGATACAGCGCGATAAAAGCCACGATCACAGCTGCAATCAGATATAGCGGTCCCATTTGTTCTCCTTCGCGCTAGAGGTTCATGCTAGCAATTTCCACCGGCCAGCGATACCTGGCGGAAGCGAGAGCGTCGGTCCTATCGGGAGAACGTCTCGATGATCGCCTCCCCGATCGCGCCGGCGTACTCGTCAAGCACGAAGTGGCCGCCATCGTAATAGCGCAGCTCGGCGGCCGGTACAACCTGCTTCACGAATTCCGCGGCTGCCGGCACGAAGAGAGGATCATTTCGCCCCCAGACGATGAGCGTCTTCGGCTGCCGGTCCTTCAGATAGGCGTTCCATTTCGGATAGTGTTGGATGTTCGTCGCGAGGTTCATCAGCAACCTCGACATGAAGACCCGGTTCGCCGCGATCGAGAACGCATAAGCGTCGATGGCCCAAGCGTCCGGATTCAGTGCATCCGGCTGGCGCGCTCCCCGCTTGTGAAGAAACATGTCGCGTTCCACGGTGGTAAGTTGCTCGGTCTCGGCCAGGTTCTCCGCGGTTTCAGGGCCGCCGAGCCGCTCGTAGACTTTCAGGCGCTCCGGGTTCCAACCCTCCACGGAAGTGGTCATGTTCTGAAAAATCAGGCCGGCGATCCGCTCGGGATGGGCCGTCGCGATCCGCATACCGATCGGACCCCCGATGTCGTGCATGTACAAGATCACTGGCCCTGGCGCGCACTGGGCGATGAACGCCTCCATGGCGGCGGCCACGTCGTCGAAGGTCGGCCGCAGGACGGCCGGGTCCGGCGCCTGGCTATATCCCATGCCCGGGTAGTCGGGCGCGATGACACGAAAGCGATCCGCCAGCAGCGGAATGAGGTCGTGGAACTGGTACGACGACGAGGGAAAGCCGTGCAGCAGCACGATGGTCGGCTTCGACGGCTCCCCGGCCTCGCGGTAGAAGAGCCTCAGACCCGCAACGTCAGCGGTCTTGAAGTACAATGCGTCGTTCCTCTCACCTCTTGGGATACTCCGTAAAAATATAATCTTTCGCCGCCGCTAGATTATGACATGCAGCCCCGCACTTGGCGTCATTGTTCTGCGGCGGCTTATCAGCCGGGGTGCCGGGAGTGAAGGTGTCGGACGCGGCGTCATACTTGAACACGGCGTATCCCCATCCTTTGGAATCCGCGAATCGCTTGGTATCCTTCTCGATCAACTCAACCTCAGTCAGGACGCCCGGCACCGTGTCCGGCGTTTTCGCGGAAAAAGGGGCGTCGGTAATCTTTTTCGGTTGCCATTCGATCTTCGCAATTTTGGAGCCGTCGGGAAAGGGCTTGCCGTTGGCCGGGATGCCAGCCCGGTAGGCCTTCATCATCACGGGATTCGCTAAGATCACTCGCATCACGTTTGCGGCGTCGGTCTGACTGGGAGCGACAACCTGCCAGTCTTCGTATCCCTTGAACTCGGAGAATGCGAGCCCGTTTGGAACTTTCACCGTGTATCTGTCCTGGGCAGCCAGGGCCAATGCCACTAGAACGGAAAGAAACACCCCAACGAACAGGGTTACCTGGATCGTTTTGCCTTTCATGTGTAATCTCCCTTGCCTGATTTATGCTCGCCGAATGTGCCTTATCTTGGCAGTTCAGATCCTACAAAATCGTGCCAGTCAATATATACGATATGCATGGCCGACGCAACTTGCACCACGTACCTCAAGGATATGAGGCGTGAATAAAAAAGGTTGCTTCAGCAGGGCCGCTCTGCGCCCTCGCTAGACAACGGCTGGCGCTACCGCCACAGCCTGGCGTTTTAGGAAATCTCGAATCAAGGTAACAATAGCCGCAGGGTTCTCTTCCATGAGCCAATGGCCAGCGCCGGGGACCACTGCCTCGGTTACATCGGTGGCGACGTTGCGCATGACGACAGCCTCGGTTGTCCCGAACGATTTCTCGCCGCCGATCGCGAGCACGGGCATGGTCAGCTTCGTCTGCTGAAAGACCTGGTTGTCCTTCACATCCCGCGAGAAGGCGGTGAACTGCGCAAAGCCTGCCCGCATTGCCCCAGGCTCGGCATACTGCGCCGCGTAATACGCACGCGTAGCCTCGTCGGGCTTTGAGGGATCGCCGGTGAAATCATTCCAGATGCGATCGAGATAGATGCGCTCGCGTCCCTGTACGAGCCGCTCGGCATCGGGTCCATGGAAAGAGAAGTGCCATAGCGATGGATTGCGCACAATTTCATCCCAAGGCGCAATACCAGGGATCGGGGCGTCCATGACGACGAGACGCTCTACCTTGTCTGGATAACGCGCTGCGTAGGCATACGCCACCATGATGCCGATGTCATGCGAAACTAACGAGACCCGATCGTATCCAAGCGCAACGACGA
The DNA here is from genome assembly GCA_963824345.1 of Bryobacterales bacterium. Taxonomy (GTDB): domain Bacteria; phylum Acidobacteriota; class Terriglobia; order Bryobacterales; family Bryobacteraceae; genus Palsa-89. Next base: position 651,440 of record CAWGOZ010000023.1, on the reverse strand, counting down.
CTGATCTGATGTCGGCGGCCTGGGTCTTCTTGTCGTAGCCTCCGGGAGGACGGGAGGAGCGGCCAATTCCGCGCAGATCCGGTACGACGACGGTGTAGCTCTTGATCAAATCGGCCGCGAGCGGAGCCCAGGAATCGCTGGTTTCGGCGTAGCCATGGAGAAGTACGACTACAGGCCCTGATCCATCCGACCGCACGAAAATGTCGGCGCCCTCCGAGGTGGACACGGTCCGGGGCACAAACGTCGACGGCAACGCTGGTTGCATATGTGAATACTACTGTAGAACTAAAGCCCGGGCGACAAAACGACACATCGGCGAATCGCGATGACGGTTGCACCCACGTAATTACAGGTTCATGCTGGCAATATCCACCGGCGAACGATATCCCTGCACCACCACGATGCCGCTCTCGGTAACGTGATACAGCTGGCGGTCGCTCTCCAGATCGAAGCCAATCGAGGTATCGGGCGGCACGCGCACGTTCTTGTCCAGGATGGCCCGGCGAACTTTCGCCCGCCGGCCGATATCGCAATTGTCGAAAATGATGGAGTTTTCCACCGAGGCATGCGAATGGATCCGAACGCCGCGGCCTATTACCGAGGCCCGCACCAGACCGCCGGAAAGAATGGAGCCGCCCGCGACGATGGAATCCAGGGCCTCGCCGCGCCGGCCGTCACTGTCGAAGATAAATTTGGCCGGAGCGTCGAAATATCCGGCGGTGCGGAGCGGCCACTGCCGATTATATAAATTCAGCTCCGGTGAAATCGCACGCAGATCCATGTTGGCGTCGTAGAAGGCGTCGAGAGTACCCACATCGCGCCAGTACACCGGCGCGCCCGGCGGATCGCCGGGAATACGATTGGTTTGAAAATCGTAGGCGTACATGTCGGCCCGCCCAATCAGGCCCGGCAGGATGTCGCGCCCGAAATCGTGCGTGCTGTGCTCTTTCTCGCCGTCCACGCGCAGTTCGTCCAGCAGCAACTTGGTGGAGAAAAGGTAGTTGCCCATGGACGCGTAGACGCGGTTAGGATCGCCCGGCATGGTTGGCGCGTCCGGCTTCTTTTCGTGAAAGCCGCTAATTAGCCCGTCTTCGCGGGTCTCCAGTACGCCGAATTCGGCGGCCTGCTCCTTTTCCACCGGAATGGCGGACACCGTCACCTGCGCGCCGCGGTCGATGTGGAACTCGATCATCTCCCGGATATTCATGCGATAGATATGGTCGGCGCCGAAAATCGCGACAACGTGCGGCTCGGCCTGCTCGATCAGATTTATGTTTTGATAAATGGCGTCGGCGGTGCCGCGGTACCAATCCTCCCCCTGCGAGCGCATCTGCGCGGGCACCGGAATGATGAAGTGGTTGCGCAGCAGGCTGGAGGCTTCCCAGCCCTCGCGCAAGTGCTCCAGCAGCGATTGGCTTTTGAACTGAACCAGGACGTAGATCGAATAGATCCCCGAGTTAATCAGGTTGCTGAGGACGAAATCGACAATCCGGTACCGCGCTCCAAACGGAACCGCCGGCTTCGCTCGTTCCTTGGTTAGCGGATAGAGGCGGGTACCCTTGCCTCCAGCTAATACAAATGCGAGTACGCGCAATTGCATCTATGTGGATCTCCGATCGAATGATTGCCTACAGCGCCCAAGCTTATTCTGGCAGATGGCGAGCCAATCGCGAAAGAGCGAAAGGCGCTTCCCCACTCACCCGCTCCGTCGCGCCATCTTCGGCACACTCTCAGCAACCTGAGCCGATCCCGCCCGCTGCCGGCAGCGCCACGGTGGTATCCCGGTTCCGAGGTCTCCAAATGCCAGCTACACCAAACAGCTGGCCACCCTGGGCCTGCATTCTCAGCGCCTCTCCCGCCAGTTCCAAAAGGCCGTGGACCACCTCCGCGAAATGCGATTCGAGCGCCGCCGCCAGCAGTCGCGCGATCTCGAGCATGCCGCAGCCATCCTGGAATTCCATCAGCGCAAAGGCGTTCCGTACGATCCGGTTCAAGATGGCTTCGTTCTTTCAAATGCCAGGTCGAAGCCACCAGCCACCAATAACCAATAACTAGCGACCGTGAGGGAGCGCGACCGTGTGCTACGATTTATATTCACACCGCAGTCATGATTCGTGCCTATCGCGGCATCCTGCCCCGGATTGCCGCTTCCGCTTACATCGATCAGAGCGCGCAGGTGATTGGAGACGTGGTGGTCGGCGAACGCTCCAGCATCTGGCCCAATGTCACCGCTCGGGGCGACGTCAATAAAATTCGTATCGGCGACGACAGCAACATTCAGGACAATTCGGTGTTGCATTGCGACCCCGGGCCGTTTGCGCTGCATATCGGCAATCGGGTTACCGCCGGGCACCTGGTCATGCTGCATGGCTGCACCGTGGAAGACGATTGTTTGATCGGAATCGGCGCGGTGGTGCTCAACGGGGCGAAAATAGGGCAAGGGTCGGTGATCGCCGCCGGCGCTGTGGTGCCCGAGGGCGCCGAGATTCCTCCGCTAAGCATGGTAATGGGCGTGCCCGCCAAAGTGAAACGATCCGTTACCGAAGAAGAGCGCGAGCGCTTCCGCCGCAACGCCGAGCACTATGTGGAAGCCGCGCGGATTTACCGGGACGAACCGGCTTGAACAGCCGCGCGCGTAAGCAAGCGGTCATCAAAAATGATTAAGGCAGTCAAAGGCACTCGCGACATCCTTCCCCCTTCCAGCACGGTCTGGAACCAGGTGGAAGCCGTTGCGCGCGCGGTGTTTCGAGTCTACAACTATCAGGAGATTCGGACGCCAATTCTCGAAGAAACTGCCCTGTTCGCGCGCGGCGTCGGCGAAGAAACCGACATCGTCAGCAAGGAAATGTACACTTTCGACGATCGCGACGGCAGCTCGCTCACCCTCCGCCCGGAGGCCACTGCGTCCGTGATGCGCGCCTACATCGAACATCACCTCGACCAAAAGCCGGGCCTCCAGAAGCTGTACTACATCGGTCCCATGTTTCGGCGCGAGCGTCCGCAAAAGGGGCGCTTTCGGCAGTTCTATCAGATTGGCGCTGAGGCAATCGGATCGGAATCGCCCCTGGTGGACGCCGAGGTGATTGAGATGGTGATCGATCTGCTGAAGCGCGCCGGGTTGGCGGGCTTTCAGTTACTCGTTAACTCGGTGGGCGATCAGAACTGCCGTCCTCAATATGTCGCGCTGCTGAAAGAAAAACTCGGCCAAGTGGTGTCGCGCCTGTGCGGCGATTGCCAGCGGCGCGCCGAGACCAATCCGCTGCGCGTGCTGGATTGTAAGGTTCCCGAAGACCAGCCGATCATCGACGCGCTGCCGTCCATTCAGGATCATCTTTGCGAGCCTTGCCTTGCGCACTTCGCCGCGGTGCGGGCGAATCTGGACGATCGCGGAATTTCGTATGAGGTCCGGCCCCGCATGGTGCGCGGCCTTGATTACTACATGCGCACCACCTTCGAGATCGTACATGGCTCCCTGGGCGCGCAGAATTCGGTGCTGGGCGGCGGCCGCTACGATGGGCTGGCCGAATCGCTTGGCTCGCGCGTGCATTCACCCGGCATCGGCTTTTCGATCGGCGAGGACCGCCTTGTCATGAGTCTGGAACAAACCACCACTGTGACCGAGGGCCCGTTGGTGATGGTGACGTTCACCGCCGGCGAGGCCACGCGTCGCGCTGCCACAAGCGCCGCGGCCGAATTGCGCGCTCATGGCATCCGCGTCGAACTCGCCGAAGGAAAATTGAAACGGGTTTTCGAGATCGCCAACAAACTGAATGCGCGAGCCGCCGTCATCTGCGGTGAAAACGAAACCGCCGCGGGTGAAATTTCAATGAAAGATATGCAGAGTCAGGTGCAAATGCAATTTCCTCGTGAATTGCTCGTCGAAAAGGTGAAAGAATGCCTGAGCAAGTACCTCTAGATTTTCTGGGTGAACTGCGCCGCACCCACACCTGCGGCCAGTTGCGCGCTTCCGACGTGGGCCAGAACGCCCTGCTGATGGGTTGGGTGCATCGCCGCCGCGACCTGGGCGGGGTGCTCTTTATTCATCTGCGCGATCGCGATGGTGTTACGCAGGTGGTCTTCCATGTGGATGCGGATACGGGTCCGGAGCTGCTCGCCAAAGCCGAACTGCTGGGCTCCGAATACGTGATCGCCGTCCAAGGCACGGTGGCCAAGCGCACGCCGGAGACCGTCAACCCTGCGCTCGAGACCGGCGAAGTGGAGCTGGTCGCCACAAAACTTTGGATCCTGAACGAATCGCGCACGCCGCCCTTCCCCATGGAAGAAACCGTCGACGTGAAGGAAGACGCGCGGCTAAAGTACCGCTACGTCGATTTGCGGCGCCCGCACATGCAGCGCAACATCATGCTGCGCTCCAAAATCAGCTTTGCGGTGCGCGAATTTCTGTACGGCCAGGGGTTCCTCGAAATCGAGACGCCTTTCATGACCCGCTCCACGCCCGAAGGCGCGCGCGATTATCTGGTACCCAGCCGCGTGCAACCCGGATCGTTCTATGCGCTGCCGCAATCGCCGCAGATCTTTAAACAACTTCTGATGGTCAGCGGGTACGAGAAATATTTCCAGATTGTGCGCTGCTTCCGCGACGAAGACCTGCGGGCCGACCGCCAGCCCGAGTTTACCCAGATCGATCTTGAAATGTCGTTTCCGCAGCAGGAGCGCATCTTCGAAGTCGTCGAACCAATGCTCCAGCGTGTGTTCGAGGTGGCCGGCATTGAGGTTCCAAAACAATTCCCTCGCCTCACCTATGCGCGAGCCATGCGTTCCTACGGCATCGACAAGCCGGACCTGCGCTTGCCGCCCTTCCACGTGTTGGACGATTCGCACGTTGATCAACCCTGGCAACTCGGCTTGACCTTTCCGCCGGTTGCCATTCACATTCCGAACACTGGCTCGCTCAGCCGCAAGGAGCGCGACGAGCTGAAAGCATACGGAACCGAGCGCGGTCTTCGTGTCTATGACGACCTGAAAAAGCTCGATCCAAAGCTTGTGGAACAGGCCCGCGCGGCTTCGAGCGCAACCGAAGAAGATCTGCTGGTGATCGCCGGATGGCCGGGCGCTCCCCAAGGCCAGCGCCCCGAAGAAACTTTCTATCAAGCGTGCGGCCAGCTGCGGCTGTTTGCGGGCGCAGAAATATAACGATCGCCACAAACTCCTGGACCCGCGGAATTTCAAGCCTCTCTGGGTGGTCGATTTCCCGATGTTCGAATGGGACGCCGAAGAGAACCGCTGGAACGCCGCGCATCATCCGTTCACTTCCGTGCACGACGAGGATCTCGACAAGCTGACCAGCGACCCGGCGCGCTGCCGCGCCAAGTCGTATGACGTGGTGCTGAACGGCGTCGAGCTAGGCTCGGGTTCCATCCGTATTCATCGGCGAGACGTGCAGGCCAAGGTTTTCTCCGCGCTTGGTTTCTCCGATGAGGAAGCCAAAAAACGCTTCGGATTCCTGTTGGAAGCGCTGGAATATGGCGCGCCGCCCCATGGTGGAATCGCGCTGGGGCTGGATCGTCTGGTGATGATCCTGGCGGGCGAGACGTCCATTCGCGAAGTGATTCCGTTCCCGAAAACCGCGCGCGCCACCGATCTGATGTGCGAGGCGCCATCCTCCGTTCCCGAACGCGTACTGCGCGAGTTGGGCATTCGCATCGCCGCCTCCCCTGGGAAACCCTAGGGCGAGTAATGTAGAGGAAGCATGCCGGCGGCAACCGCGGTAAGCATCGAAGGCGTTTGGAAATATTACGGCGATTATCCCGCTCTGCGCGACATAACGTTCAACGTCGACACCGGTTCGTGCCTCGCGCTGCTGGGCCGCAACGGCGCCGGCAAAACAACGCTGCTGCGGATTCTGGGGGGGCTCTCGAAAGCCGCGCGCGGACGCGTCTCCATTCTCGGCAAGGACGCGCGGGCCGGCAGTACCCGCCAGCGCATCGGTATTCTGGGCCACGGCATCGGCGTCTACGAAGAGCTGTCGGCGTTCGAGAATCTGAGTCTGTTCGGCCGCCTCTACGGCCTGGACGATCCGCGGCGCACCGCCACCGAATGGCTCGATCGCACTGGCCTCGATCGCGTCCGCGACGGCCTGGTGCGGGAGTTTTCCCGCGGCATGCGCCAGCGCCTGGCCATCGCCCGCTGTTTCCTCCATCAGCCTTCGCTGCTGCTTTTGGACGAGCCCTTTACTTCGCTCGACGACCGCGCTATTCAGGTGCTGCAAGACCTGTTGAAGTCCGCGCTGGCCGAAGGCCGCACCATCATCCTGTCCACCCATCAACTGAGGGAAGCGCTTGAACTCGCCACCGACGTCGTGCTTATCAATCGCGGCAAGCTGGCCCATCGCGGGGAACGCACCTGGGAAATGTTGGAAGATCCCGGCTGGCTGTACCGTCATTACGGAGAAGCATGAGATTTCTGCGCCAGACGCTGGCGATTGCCGCCAAGGATCTGCGCTCGGAAATCCGCGGCAAGGAGGCCGTGAACGCATCAGTTTCCTTCGCGCTCGTAATCCTGCTGCTGTTCAGCTTCGCTTTCGATCTGGAACCCGAGCAGGTGCGCAACATCTCCGGCGGCCTGCTCTGGCTGATCTTCGCCTTCGCCGGCACGCTGATCCTCAATCGGAGTTTTGCGCGCGAGCTGGTGAACGATTGCCTGGATGCCCTGCTGGCTTCGCCCGCCAGCGGCGCGCAGCTGTTTCTCGGAAAATGCATCGCGAATTACGTCCTGATCGTGATCGTGGAAGGCATTAGTCTCCCCTTCTTCGTCATTTTCTACAACGTCGTGCCGCAGCGTCTGGCGCTCCTGTTCCTGGTAATGCTGCTCGGTACCTGGGGCATCACCGTGATTGGAACCATGTTCAGCGCCATGACCGTGAATTTGCGCCTGCGCGAGCTGATGCTGCCCACCCTGATTTATCCCATGCTGATTCCAGCGCTGATCGGCGCCATTGAGCTTAGCCGAGTCCTGATCACGGGCAGCCCGCTGGCCGAAAGCTTGTTTTGGTTCCGCGTATTGGTGGCGTTCAACGTCATCTTTACTATTCTGGCTCTGGCTTTGGTAGAAATTGTTCTGGTGGGGTGAAACCATGCGTCTGAAAATTATCGTGACTTTATGCCTGCTGGCCGGCGCCATCCTGGCCTGGAACCTGCACCGGATTTTTCTCCAGGTTCCCGATGAAGCCAGCCAAGGCGCCATCTTCCGCATCATCTATTTCCACGTGCCGGCTGCCATCACATCCTTTACCGGTTTCTACATCGCGATGTTTTCGGGCGTCGGCTATCTCATCGGTAAAGACCTCCGGCTGGACTCCATCGCCGCGTCCATCAACGAAGTCTCGCTGGCCTTCGCCACCATCACCATCTGCACCGGCAGCATCTGGGGCCGCATCATCTGGGGCATCTGGTGGACCTGGGACGCGCGCCTCACCTCGTACTTTGTGTGCCTGTTGATCTACTTCGGCTACTTCATGCTGCGCCGCGCCATCGACGATCCCACCACCCGCGCCCGGCTTTCCGCAGTGCTGTCCATATTCGCGTGCGTCGACATCGTGCTGGTCTGGAAGTCGATCGAGTGGTTCCGCACGCAGCATCCGGGACCGGTTTTGGAAATTCGCGGCGGCGGCGGCATGGCGCCGGGAATGGAAGCTCCGCTGTGGTGGAACTTCCTGGCTTTCCTGATGCTGGCCACCGCTTTGGTCCTCATCCGCACGCGGCAGGAAGGCATGCGCCGCGAGATCGATGCGCTGCGCCGTTACGCGCATGCGTTCTAAGGAAAAGTCATGAGCCCACAAAACTTCACCTTTATGTTTTACGGCTTCACGGTTGCCTGGCTGATCATCATCGGCTACGTGATCTCAATCGCGCTACGCGAAAAGACGCTGCGCCAGGAACTCGATCGCGTGAAGCGCATGGTGGAGCAGGGCGAACAGTCCCGGCAGTAACCGCTTGCTTTAAGCGCGCGGCTCGGTAATGAGGTCTAACACGGTGACTTCGGGACGGCAGTTCACGCGCACCCCCCGGATGCTGCCGACGCCGCGCGTAATGTAGACCTGACGCCCGTCCCAATGCTTCAATCCGGCGATGAAGCGCTTGTCGCGCACCGGCACAAAGCGCTCTCCCACCAGCGGCAACACCACTTGGCCGCCGTGCGTGTGGCCGCTCAACATCAGATCCCAGGGCCGATCCCGCAGCATGTCTTTGGTATCCGGATTGTGCGCCAGAAGAATCACGGGAGCTTCCGGCCGCACGTCTACGAACGCGAGGTCGGCATCCACGCCGCCGCTCCACAGATCGCCCACGCCGGCAAAGCGAACGGATTGATCGCGCACCCGCACAACTTCGGAGCGGTTGTCGAGCAGCGCAACATTGCTCGCGCCCAGCAGCCCTCGAATCACCGACGAATCCTTGAAACCGCCGATCGATGCGCTCCAGCTACCTCCGTCATGATTACCTAAGGTCGCAAACACCGGCGCAGCGGTGGATAACCGCCGGAGGATGCGCGCGTATTCCGCCCGGTCGAACGGAGCGGCGTCGGTGACGAAGTCGCCCGTCAAGCAGATGACGTCGGGCTTGGCTTCCAGGCCCATCTCAACCGCACTCTCGATCAACGTGAAAGGCACCGCGGAAGACGCGTGAAAATCGGACAAGTGCAAAATTCGCACGCCGCTCGCGAGGCCCTTGCACGGCAATTTCACCTGATAATAGGTGCGCTCCAGCCAATTCGGCTCAACGCCAAATGCATACACAGGCGCACAGGTAGCGCCGGCGGGGATGAGCGAAAGGAGTTTCCTGCGGGTCAAGCGATCTTATCTTCGCACGCGCTCCCGGACGCGAGAAGTGACTTAGGTTCTAGTACGCGCCGGCGATGGCGTCCACAAACGCCCGCGGGATGGGCCAAGTCCCGTACACCTGGCGTTCGGTGCGATGGAATGTTCCGGCCACCAGCACGCCGCTGAAGTCCGCTGGATCCGGCTTGTGCTTGACCTTCGACAACACTTCGCGTAGCGCGCTGGTGGCGGCCTCCAGCTGAGTCAGCAATGCCGACGCCGCCGTGGCGTCCTTGCAGGTGACCTGCAAGCCGAATTTGAGCTGACTCGCGGGGTCGGCGCCGATACTCAGCATGATCTGCTGGGCGCCTTGCAACGCCGGGACGTAGGCCTTCGCGGCCGCCGGCAGCGCGTCTATTTTCTGCACAGCCAGTTTCTGTAACGCCACGGCTGGAATCAAGGCCCAAACAGGTTCCTTGGGGGGCGCTAACGCCAACTTCACCGGTTGGCGAGCCACTTGATACGCCGCGAAATCGTCGGGACTGATCGCCATCGCCAGCACGTCGCGCCGCAAAGGGTAAAACGAAATCCGTCGATTCGGCTGGCTACCGGCGACCACGCAAAAATCACCGTGACACGATCCGCCTTGGCGCGCCGCATAGTCCTTCAGATTCTTCCAATGAAACCGCCCGCGCAAAGCGAAGTAGATGTTGCCGTCCTTGAAGGCTGCGGCGATCGCGTCCAAATCCTGCCGATAGTCGAACTTCGTTTCGTCCGCGAACTGCCGGTAATCGGGCTCCTCAACGGCCTTGGAGCCGGCGACTAAAGTGAGAATTCCAGACCGCCGCATCGCGTCCACGTCGATATAGATGACGCTGGCGTTGTCCGCGGGCAGGTAGCTGGCGAGGTTCGCCGGTGAAGCAGTGCCGCGCGCGCGATACCAGTAGCCCGCCGCGCCTGCGATGGCGCAGGCCGCCACTGACAGCGCGACAATCTGCCGGCGCTGCATCTTACACCGCCGCGGCGGTTTCGGTAACGCGCGATTCCTTCCACAACTCGATGTACGGAACCAGAGATCGCATCATGGCCTGGAATTGCGGCACATCCAGCGATTGAGCGCCATCGCTCATGGCCTTTTCGGGCGCCGGGTGCACTTCCACGATCAGACCGTCGGCGCCGATCGCAACACTGGCGCGCGCCAGCGCCGGAACCAGGCTGCGCTTGCCGGTGGCATGACTGGGATCGAGAATCACCGGCAAATGGGTCAGCTCATTGAGCGCGGCCACGGCCACGATGTCGCAGGTGTTGCGCGTCACGGTTTCAAAGGTCCGGATTCCGCGCTCGCACAGAATCACGTTGGGATTGCCGTGCGCCACCACGTACTCGGCCGACATCAGCAGCTCCTTGATGGTGGAACTCATGCCGCGCTTTAGCAAGACCGGCCGGCTGCACTTGCCAAGCGTTTTGAGCAGGGCGAAATTCTGCATATTGCGCGCGCCGATTTGCAGCACGTCGGCGTAATCGGCCACCAGGTCCACGTCGCGATCACTCATCACCTCGGTGATGATGGCGAGTCCGGTGGCGCGCTTGGCTTTGGCCAGCAGCTTCAGGCCTTCCTCTTCCATGCCCTGGAAATCGTAGGGCGAGGTTCGCGGCTTGAATGCTCCGCCCCGCAGCAGTTTCGCGCCCGCCCGCGCCACGCCCTCGGCGGCCTGCATGATCTGCTTTTCGGACTCCACCGAGCACGGCCCGGCCATCACGATAAACTCGTCGCCGCCGATTTCGCAGCCGTCCACGCGTATCCGCGTGCGCTCGCTGCGGTACTCCTTGCTGACAAACTTGTAAGGCGCGGAGATGCGCACCGCCTTTTCCACTTGCGGCATGGCCTCTACCGATTCCAGGCAGGCCGTGGTATCGCCGGTGCCCACCGCGCCGATCACGACGCGTTCCTCACCCTCGATGGCGTGAATCTTGTAGCCGAAGTCCCGAATACGCTCGCACACTTGCTCGATCTCCTCTTTCGTCGAGTGGAGTTTCATCGAGATGATCATCGTCCTGTCTCCTCAAAAATGAAAAACCCACTCTTTCGAGTGGGTTGCTTTTACTGTCCGGTACCGCCTAAGCCAACGCCACTCGCCCCGATTCAGGCGCTAAACCAATACCAAAATCGAAACGAGTTGTGGGCGCTGCCAAGCATGAAGCCCCAGTATATGCAGAAGTCCGATCCCAGCGCAAGGCCGCCGGCGTGCCAGACGAGCGAGGTGCACCGGATCAGCTCCAGCGGGCCAAGGCCGGGGAACCGGGTTGTGGACAAGACACATTTTCGCTACCAGAGCGGTGGCCGCTATGATTCCATCGAAACGGCACGGGGCAAGCCGCTCCTGGCGCGACTCGTTCGCATGATGAGACCGACGGGGTGGCGTGGGAGGATCCGGCAATAACGCCATGATCTCGCCCGCTACAACAGCCACCGACTCATCGAGCGGCCAGACCGGGCCGAGTGCGCTGAGATAGACGATGAGCGCCGCTTTCATACGCTGTCGCTGCTGGTCGGAGCCACCTCGCCGCAAGAGACTGAAGCCCCGAATTCGCTCCAGAACGTTACCGCGGAAACATGAAATTGGTGCCGCGACAGATAGGATTGCGTCCAGATCAACACCTCAGAATGCTTAGTACGCGCCAACCAGCTCCCTGCGCTGGTGTCGAAGAGAAACGGACCGGATGCGGAATCGATAACGGACTAGGTATGCGGCGAGCACCTGTTCGGGACGTTCGGTTGCCGCATGCAGCAACAATCCCTCGGACAGCGCTTCCGATACAACTGCGCTGAGGTTCACGCCTCGCGCGCGGGCGATGCGCTTGGCTTTCGCCAGGGAGTCCGAAGGCAGCGTCAATGTGGTTCGCTGCTTCTTGATCTGGCTCCGACGCCGCCCACTTTGGTTCATTGATACACTTTAGCATCTGGTCATGAAAAGACTCGCGGCCTTATGCCTGGTGACGGCAGCTCTGCTTTCCGCCCAAGCGCCCGCGCCTGCGGCCCCGGCGCGACAACGCAATTTCCTTATCAATCGCGCGGTGCCCGATCCAGCCGCCGTCGAGCGCGGACAGAAGATCTTCTCCGCCAACTGCGGCTTTTGCCATGGCGCCACGGCGCAAGGCGGCGACGGCGGACCCGACCTGGTGCGCTCGCCGCTTGCTTTGGATGACGAGCGCGGCGACAAGATCGGCCCTGTGATCCTGCAAGGGCGCTCGAATAAAGGTATGCCCGCCTTTCATATGCCCTCCGAGCAGATCCAGGACATCGCGGCCTTCCTGCGCTCCCGCCAGCAGGCCGCCATCGATCGCAACGCGTATTCCATCCTCAACGTCGTCACTGGCGACCGGCAAAAAGGCCGCGACTATTTTAACGGAGCCGGACACTGCAACTCTTGTCATTCCCCAACGGGCGACCTGGCGGGCATTGCCAGGAAATACGACGCCGTTGCGCTGCAATCGCGGTTCCTATACCCACGGTCCGCGCAGCTCCGCCCGCAGGTCACAGTCATACTCGCCTCCGGTCAAACGATCTCTGGCACGCTCGACTATCTGGACGATTTCAACGTCGCCCTCCGCGACAGCGCCGGCGAATATCACTCCTTCTCCCGCGACGCGCGGCTGAAAGTCGAAATTCAAGACCCCCTGGCCGCTCACGCCGAGTTACTCAAGAAATACTCCGATGCCGACATGCACAACCTTCTCGCTTACCTGGAGACCTTGAAATGAGATTTACGAGCGCGGCGTTCTTACTGGCATTCGCATCAGGCCCGCTATTGAGTCAGGGCCTGGATCCCGCTCAGTTACTCAAACTGCCCACCGATACCTGGCCCACCTACAACGGCGATTATTCGGGACGCCGTTTCAGCCCGCTTGCGCGCATTAATTCATCGAACGTTACCGCCATGACCTTGGCCTGGGAATACCGGCTGGACGCCGGTACTGGGACTCTGACGTCTCCCATCAAATCCACGCCGCTGGAAGTCAATGGCGTCCTTTATTTCACGCTTCCCGATCACGCCTGGGCCGTGGACGCGCGCACCGGCCGCCAGCTCTGGCATTACCAATGGGAAACCCACGGCGGCATCCACATCGGCAGCCGGGGCTTCGGGATGTACGGGAGCTGGCTGTACTTCGAAACACCGGACAATTACCTGATCTCGCTGAACGCCAAAGATGGCTCCGAGCGCTGGCACGTTGAAATCGCCGACGTAAATCAGGAATATTTTTCGACGCCCGCTCCCATCGTGATCCGCAATCATGTCATCGTGGGCGTGGGCGGCGATTCGCTGGACGTTCCTGGCTATCTGGAATCGCGCGATCCGGAAACCGGGCAACTGCAATGGCGCTGGAACACCACGCCGCGCAAGGGCGAGGCCGGCGCCGAGACGTGGCCCAATCCGGAAGCGATGGAACATGGCGGCGGGATGACGTGGGTGCCAGGCACTTACGACCCGGAGCTCAATCTCTACTATCTCGGCACCGGCAATCCGAACCCCGTAATGGCGGGGCAAGGCCGCAAGGGAAGCAATCTGTGGACCTGCTCCATCGTGGCTTTGAATCCCGATACGGGCAAACTGGCGTGGTATTTTCAAGCCTCGCCGCACGATACGCATGATTGGGACGATGCCGAAACGCCTGTGCTGATCGACGGCGAGATCGATGGCCGGCCTCGCAAGCTGCTGGCGCAATCCAGCCGCAATGGCTACTTCTTCGTGCTTGATCGCACCAACGGCAAGAATATCCTGTCGAAGCCTTTCATCGATCTCAACTGGTCCAAGGGCCTGGACGCGAAGGGCCAGCCCATCGGCAACCCGGACAAGGAGCCCAAGCCCGATGGCACCCTCGTGATCCCGGCCTTGAGCGGCGCGGCGAATTGGCCATCGCCCAGCTTCGATCCGGAAACCGGCCTGTTCTACGTCAATGCGTCTTCGTCTTATAGCCTTTACTACCTGACCGACACCGCCGACAAACCAGAAGGATACGGCGGCCGCGATTCCGGTGTTTACTCCACGCTGGCGCTGAAGGCCATCGACTACCGCACCGGCCAAATCCGCTGGACGCACGACTACAATCGCGGCGGACCACTGATCGGCATCTTGACCACCGGGGGCAAGCTGCTGTTTACCGGCGATCCCTCCGGCAACTTCATCGCCTACGACGCGGCTTCGGGGAAAATTCTGTGGCACGCGCATCTCATCGGCACGTTGAGTAACGGGCCGATGACTTATGAACTGGATGGCCGCCAGTATGTCGTGGTGGGCGCCGGGGATTCGTTATACGGATTCACGCTTCTTCAGTAGCCGTGTCGCCCGGCACACACTTTTGTTCAACGGCACACGCCGTTCCTACTCGCGGACTCCCCGATTGCCAGCTAAGTGACTGTGCCGTCATTGCGGGTTCATTTGGAAGCGGCTTTGCTTCTCCAAGGCTGTGACCGGATGGTCCGGCACTGCTCAAGGAGGTTCGTATGTTCCTAAATGCTTCTGAAAATAACTCTGACAATTCACCGCGCGCCCACAATGGCGTCCTGTGGGTTGTAGTCCCAGGGCTGGCTCTCGCGTTGGCGGGAAACGTCTATCAATTCAGTAGAAGCGCTCATTTGGCCGGCGATATGGCCGCGAACGAGCGCAACAACCAGTTCGAGCTTCGCAAACTGGCGGATTCCACCGGCGCCGCCATGAAACTCGATCAGCAACGTTTGGATGAGTTGAAGAATCAACTCGACACATCAGCCGCCGCCACGCTGCGGCAGGCCCGGTCTGAAGTCAGGCGCAACAACTCGCAACTGGCGCAAAGCCTGTCGCAGGCACACCACGACGTGATCGAAGAGTTGTCCGGCCTGCGGCAGCAAACCGGCGCCAGACTCGACGACACGAGTGCGACTCTCAACGACACCACTGCCAAGCTGAACGACACGAATGCGAAGCTCAGCCAGGTGGCAGGCGATCTGGATAAGACCGGCTCCGACGTGAAGCAAGTGACTGGCGACCTCGGCGTAGTGAGCGGCCGAGTGGCCACCAACGCAAAGGAGCTGGCGGCCTTGCGCGAGCTGGGCGAACGCAACTACTTCGAGTTCGATCTCGGTAAAGCCGATGTGCCCCAGAAGGTGGGCGACATTCGGCTGGTGCTGAAGAAGTCCGATCCCAAGCATAATCGTTACACCCTGCAGGTGCTGGCCGACGATAAAATTATCGAAAGGCGAGACAAGACCGTCAACGAGCCGGTGCAGCTCTATGTTTCCGGAAGCCGCCAGCCTTATGAAATCGTCGTCAACCAGATCAAGAAGAACGAAGTAGTCGGTTACCTGGCGACGCCCAAGGCCCAGCTCTCGAGCGTGCAATTCACCCAGTAGCCGCACCCAACTCTAGCCGCGCGGGGGTAGGTCGGCGTAGCTCGGCAGCCCAGCGATTCCGCGCGCGCTCATGACCGCTCGCAACACCGCACGGGCCATCACGTCCGCCGCCAGGGCTCCGATAGCCCCGTGATTGGCCCGTGCCGGTATGGTTCCCGTCGCCACCGCGAAGATGGTATCGCCGTCGCTGGGTGTGTGCACGGGGTAAATGGTCCGCGCTAGCCCGTCGTGCGCCATCTGAGCGACTTTGGTAGCTTGAGCTTTATCGAGGGCGACGTTGGTGGCAACTACACCGATGGTGGTGTTCGTACCGCCGGCCCGCACACCGTAGCCTTCCCGGATGCGCGCCATCGAATCCATAAATCCGCTTCCGTCCGCTTTGCGCGCGCCCGCGATGATTTTGCCGGTGTTGGGATCCAGCACGTCGCCCACGGCATTCACTGCAACAATCGCGCCCACCACAATCCCGGTGTCGCCCACGCGAATGCTGGCGCTGCCAAGCCCCGACTTCATGGCCTGCCGCATACCGAACATTTTTCCGATCGCAGCACCCGCGCCCGCACCCACGTTCCCTTCAGGCACCGGCCCGGCCGTCGCCGCCTGGCAGGCTTTGTAGCCCGAATCCGCCGTGGGACGGATTTTCGAGTCGCCGATCTCGAGGTCATAGAGAATCGCCGCTGGCACAATCGGCACCACGACATCTCCAACGGCGTATCCCAGCCGATGCTCTTCCAAAAACCGCACCACGCCCGACGCCGCATCCAAACCAAATGCGCTGCCGCCCGCGAGCAGAATGGCTTGCACCTGCTGCACAGTGTTGATGGGATTTAACAGATCGGTTTCACGCGTTCCCGGCGCCGACCCGCGCACGTCCACGCCGGCGGTCGCGCCCTTCTCAAACAACACCACGGTACAACCGGTGGGCCTGCGGGATTCAGTGAAATGGCCGACCTTGACGCCTTGGACGTCGGTAATGCCGCCGGCCGCGTCTGCTTCGTTAGCTTGGATGGCCGGCAAGGCAGCTCCGGCGGTGAGCGAAGCTAGAGCTCGGGCAAACTCGCGTCTCTTCATCCTTTATTCAGGTTACTCCGAGCCCGTCTGGACGTGGAAACATCGGCCGATTCGGCAAAAACGCGGCTCGAAGCCGCGTGTACCCTTACTTCACTTCCGCTGGGCTCCCGACCAAGCGCAGTATCTCGCTGGCAGCCTCGACGGCCTCGGCGCGGCTTCCGACGTAACAGGTTGCGCCCGCGATTGCGCGTTGGAATGTTCCCACCATGTCCGGCCATTCCGCCAGGGCATGAGGAGTATTTCGCAATAGAGTCAGCACGCCTTCGCTTTGATGGACCCTGTGGACGTTCCAAGTGCCGGAAGGTTGGTACTCGAGCGACAAAATCCAGCCAACTGGCGCGGGCACATTTCCTACCGCGGCGTTGAACTCCTCCGCAAGCACTGGGACCTGTTCGGGACGGCCGTTGCGGAGGAGCAGTGGACGCGGGTAGGGGTGCACTCGCCCTTCGGAATCGATGAGCGCATACTCGTCGGAGAAATAAGTGGCGCCTCGACGCAGGAGTTCGGCCACCAGGGATGATTTTCCTGCGTGCGAAACGCCCGGCAGCAGCAAGGCGCGCCCGCCCAATAGGACAGCACCCGCATGCAAGGCCCGCAGCTTGGTCAAGCGTTTGATCACCGCCTCATCCAGCGCCCTGATGAGAGCCGGCGCCAACTCGATCGCGTGGGCGTCGGATGCGACTATCGCACCGTCAACCGACAATTGAAGCTGTTCGGTGACTCGATCAACGCGAACGAGGATATCAGGCTGGTCTGCTACGCTCTCGGTCCTCGGCAGGGACGGGAAAATGTAGCGTTCCAGGAAGACGCTAGCCTGAAGATCGGCGGTCTCAACTCGGATGTTGCAGCCGAAAGCGCAAACTCCGAAAGCGTTAAAGTGTCCTGGAACCTGCGGAGTTTGCATGCGCCCGCTGCTCCGCTATGGTCAAGGACACAACCAGCGGCAGGGCGATGGCGGCGGCAGTTGCGAAAACCCGGCGTCGGGTGGATGTCGAAGAGGAACCGGAAGTCGTCACCAACTTCTTTTCTTCGAGCTGCATAATCGCTTCCAGCGCGATTTCCTCGGTGATTCCTGGGTCAAACGAGCGCTGCATTTTTTCCGCCACTTTGGCAAGCGTGGTGGGGCGGCTGCAGGCATCCCAGGCTGCGCCCGCAGTGGTATTTAAGGCAAAAACCGTTTCGCGCTTGTGGTCGACAATCACTCTCGATCCGTCCGGCAGCTGATCTACCGACAGATCGTTTGCATTGGTGCGCTCAATTTGCATGTCTTGCCTTCCTTCTAACAAGTAGCGGATCCTGAAGCATTCGCGTGAGCCCGCTGCTCCGCGAGTGTTAAGGACACAATCAGCGGCAGGGCGATGGCGGCTGCGGTGGCGAGGGCCCGGCGCCGGGTGGACTTAGAGGAGGAACCGGATGTCGTCACCAGTTTCTGTTCTTCGAGCTGCAGGATCGCTTCCAGCGCGATTTCCTCGGTGATGCCTGGGTCAAACGAGCGCTGCATGTCTTCCGCCACTTGGGCAAGCGTGGTGGGACGGGTACATGCATCCCAGGCCGCACCGGCCGTGGTATTCAAGGCAAAAACCGTTTCACGTTTGTGGTCGACGATCACTCTCGAACCGTCGGGCAGCCTATCTACCGACAGATCGTTTGCATTGGTGCGCTCAATTTGCATGTCGAGATTATACAGCAGCCTGCTTGTTGGGGACGGGGCGGGTGCAAGTTTCCTTCGGAACTTTTGTTACATTACTTCCATTACGCTCAGTACGCGCGGGCGAGGTCGACACATTCGCCCGGGCTATACTGGCTCCATACCGGGAGCCCATGCCAGCTGATCGCGAGTCCTGCGAATTGTTGCGCGCCATCGTCCAGCGGCGTGAGAATGCCGTTGCCCAGCGGATTGATCAACTGGCGGGCAACGTTCGTGATTGGGACTCCCTCGTTAGGCTGGCGCGGGAACACCGTGTGTTACCGATTCTATACACGCGGCTCGCGGACGTGGGCGCGGCGGTCCCGCCAGCGACGCAATCGCAGTTGCAATCCGAATACCAGCGCAACCTGGTGCATAATCTGGCGAATGCCGCGGAATTAGTCAGCCTGCTCCGGGAGTTGGAGCGTGCTGGGATACCGGCTATGCCGTTTAAGGGCGTGGTGTTGGGGGCGTCGGTCTATGGCGATCTCACGACACGTCCGGCCGGCGACGTGGATTTGATCGTCCATCAGCGGCACCTGGCGCGAGCCACCGCTCTCCTGCTAGAGAGAGGCTGCAAACTGAAGACGCCGGTTCGCGCGGATGGAACTCCTGAATATCCGGGGGTGTACGAATACAGTTTCGAGCGCCGGATGGACGGGATGGTGATTGAGCTTCGCTGGCGATTGAGCGAGCGAAGGTTCGGATGCAATCTCGGCATGGATTGGGTTTGGCCGCATCGGACAACGGCGCGACTGGCGGGCGCCGAAGTCCCGAATCTGAGTCCGGAACTCACACTTCTGGTGCTTTGCATGCATGGCAGCAAGCATGCGTGGTCGCGGCTGATCTGGATCTGTGATGTCGGTCAAGTTCTGGCTTTGCCCGGCCTGGACTGGAGAGAGGTCAGCCAAGAAGCCGGACGGCTAGGGTTGCTGCGAATGCTGGCCCTGGGCGTGCTGCTGGCGAATCGGGTTGCGGGCGCCCCGGTTCCCGCGGCCATCCTGCGGCAGTTCGAGTCCGATGTCAGGGCATGCCGGCTGGCGCGACATGTCCAGGAAACTTTATTCGATGCGCCCGGCGCCCTGCCCCTGAGCCGCATGCCGTACATCTACCAATTGCTGGAGTTCCGCGATCGGGCGCGGTGGCTGCTGTCGCTGGATTTTTTGCGGCCGAAAGAAGCGGATCGCGCAGCCGTGCAGCTTCCGGCGTCACTCAACGCCCTCTATTACTTGATACGGCCCGTGCGCATGCTTTGGGATAAATCGGCCAGGCCATGATTAGCAGCCTGTGTCAAAACCGGCTTCCTCATGGTCGCGGCTCGGTAACACGGGTCGCGGCTCAGTAACACGGTCGCGGCTCGGTAACGTTCAACCAGACTGTTGAGAATATCTATGTTTCACCACGACCATCTGGGAATCCACCAAAGAGAAAACGAAGGCATCGTCATTCTGGATCTCAAGGGAAATCTCGTGCTCGGCGGGGGCGAAATTCCCTTGCGGGAGTCCGTGCAAGCGCTGTTCGATGGAGGGAATCGGCAATTGGTCCTCGACCTGGCCGGCGTTTCCACTATCGATACTTCCGGAGCAGGGGTGCTGATGTCGCTGGCCGAGCAATATCGCACAGCGGGAGGAAAGCTGGTGTTGCTTCAAGTGGCCCACGTGCACGAAGAGCTGTACGAAAGGGCGCGCTTGGAAGCGAACCTCGAGATCTATGAACTGGAACAGGACGCCGTGAACAGCTTCTTTCCGGATCGAATAGTCAAACACTACGACATTCTGGACTATATCGAACACCGCAACGATCCGGAAGCGAAGAAATGACCAAACGCAAAGCCGAACCGCTCGGAGAGTATCACAGCAAGCGCGACTTCCAAGTGACCGCTGAACCGAAGGGGGCGCGGCCCCGGGCCAACGCGGCGGGGGATCTCTTGTATGTCATCCAGAAACATCAGGCCTCGCATTTGCATTACGATTTTCGATTGGAGTGGCGCGGAGTTTTGCTTTCGTGGGCGATTCCGAAAGGCCCTGCCCTGGATCCTTCCTTGAAGCGCCTGGCGGCCCAGGTGGAGGACCATCCACTGGAATACGGCGGTTTTGAAGGCGTGATTCCAGAAGGCGAATATGGGGGCGGGACGGTGATGCTGTGGGATCGCGGCACCTGGACTCCGGATGAACCCGACGTGGATGCGAGCTTGAAAAAAGGCGAGCTCAAGTTTTCTTTGCAGGGCGAGAAATTGCGCGGGTCGTGGGTGCTGGTTCGGACCAAGTTCGGCCAATCCGACAAGCGTCCATCGGACAAACCTCAGTGGCTGCTGATCAAGCATCGTGATCGCTACGCATCCACGGATGACATTTTGGTGGAACAGCCGCGCTCGGTCCTTTCAAAGCGCCTGCTGGAAGAAATCGCCGTCAAGCCGCAAAAAACATCCGCCAGGTTGTGACTACCAGGGCGTGCGTAACCATGCTGGCCTTGACGCTGCGGGCCTTGATGAGGGCTAGTCCGCAGAACAGGCCCAGCACTGCGGCGATGATAGCCACGCGCCAATTCGGAAATTTCCGGAACGGAAGATGCGCCAGACCGAAAAGCACGGACGCAGCCAAGAGTCCGAAGGTCTCGCTGTGCAGATGGCGCGCCAGCACTTGCTGCAAGAAAGCTCGAAAGAAGAACTCTTCGGCTAGGGCCACCACCCACAAGATGGCGGCAAAGGTGGCCAGTAGCAACAGCGGAAACTTCCACCACGCCATCGGCTGGGGATGAAATCGGGCGAACCGTTCCAAGTAGCCCAGGGCCGCGCCGACAGGCAGGAAATAAAAATAATGCTGCACGCCCACGCGCCAATCCTGGAGCGATGGCAGGAATCCGAGGCGCTCGTCGTCGAGTAGAAGTTGCCGCAGAGAAAGCACCGCCATCAAGCCCAAGCGGATCCACATCAACTGTCCCAGGATACCGAGTGCAACGTGCGGAGCCGGAGTCCCGTAGATCCGATCGAATGGCCTGTTTAGGTACACGGCCGCCATGAATGCGAGAAAGAACAGGTCCGCCAACAGTCCGCGCGGAATCCAGACATACCAGAACGCGGCTATCAAAACGGCGGCCGCCAGCTCCAGGAAGTGGATGGCGCCAAAAGATCCCGTTCGTAAACTCTCCATGAGGTAGGGCAGCAGGCCGCTCGCGGTCAGGAGAGAAGCTCGCAAGGGGGCGGAACCGAGTGCGTCAAACTTCTCTCGCACGGCTGGGAATCCGGGCGCCAAATAAAATACGAACTCCACCAGAAAGGCCGGAATTACAGCCAGCGCGACGCTTGAAGATATATGCTGTTGGTGAGAGTAGAGGTAGGCTGCGATGCAAGCTGCTATCCAAACCACGGACAGCGTCGTCAGGAACTGGCGCATCTGCTTCATCCTAGCATCGGGCCTTTGGTTTTCAGGGCCGGCAGCGGCCGACGATCCTCCGGCGAATCTCACGCAGTTGATCGCGGCGCGAGAAACCGAGACGGCGCAGGCGCAAAGCAACTACACCTACCGGCAGACGGTTACGCTGGACGAGCTCGATAGGCGGGGGGTTACCGAGGGTACCTATCGCGAAGTTCGCGATATTATCTTTTCGCCCCAGCGGGAACGCACCGAGGAGATGGTTGGCAAGCCGTTCCGAACGCTGACCCATTTGAAGATGACCGACGAGGATTTTCGCGACATTCGCGAGGTACAGCCGTTTCTGCTGACCAAGGATCAGGCTTTTCTGTACGAGACGAAGTTTCGAGGCGAGGAGAACATGAACGGCGTGGATTGTTTCGTGGTGCAAATCCGGCCGCGCCAGATCCTGGAAAGCCAGCGCCTGTTCGACGGCATGCTGTGGGTGTCGAAGAAGGATTATTCGGTGATCCGCAGCGAAGGGCAGGCGGTTCCGGAGATTCACACGCTGAAGACCGAGAACCTGTTTCCCCACTTCACCACCGTCCGTCAAAAAGTGGAGGGCGATTTCTGGTTCCCGGTGATGACCTATGGCGACGACACGCTGAATTTTCGCGGCGGCGGCCGACGGATCCGGCTGACGATCCGCTACACCGAGTATCACCGGTTCGGGGCCGACTCCAAGATCACGTACGGCAAATGAGGCCGGAACCTGCGGATTCAGCGCTTCGTATAGAGTGTAGAATCGGGAGGAGGGCGCATGGCGCAACACGTGAGGATATTGGGGATCTTGCATATCGTTTTCGGGAGCCTGGGCGTCCTGGCGGCGATCGCCGTGCTGATGATTTTCGGGGGTATCTCCGCGGTGGTGGGCTTGTCGGATCATTCTTCCGACAGCCTGGCGGCGATTCCGATTCTGGGCATGATTGGCGGCTTCGTGTTTATCCTTGTTCTTGTGTTGTCGCTGCCGGGGCTGATCATCGGCATCGGACTGGTGCAATTCCGGCCATGGGCGCGCATCGCTGGGATTATCCTTTCGGCTTTCGATCTGCTAAGCGTGCCTCCCTTTGGAACGGCTTTGGGAATTTACGGCCTATGGGTGCTGCTGAATAGCGAGACCGAGCGAATGTTCGGGCCTCCGCCTATGCGCGCCGCCTAAGCCGGGTCGCTCTATTAAGGCTCCTTAGCAAATCCGCCGATAGCTTGATCGGATGCGTCTGATCAAACCGGGCCTGCTGCGAGCGGTGCGCTTGATTGCATCGGTGGCGATGGTGTGCGCCATCCTGGTGACGGAGTACCACCTGCATGGGCTGCGGAACACGACGGTAACGTATTCGTTGCTGCTGGCTATCCTTTTCTTCGCTATCCGCTGGGACCGGCTGGAAACGATCACGGCCTCGGTGGTGGCGGCCGCGGGCTTCCTCTATTATTTTCAGCCGCCGATCGAGAGCTTCAAGGTCACCGACCCCGAGTCGTATATCTCTGTATTCGCATTTTTGATTACGGCCATCATTGTGAGCCAGACGGCTTTGAAAGCCAGGAAGCGCACGGCGGAGGCGCTGGAGCGGAAGCGCGAAACCGAGCGGCTCTACGAACTGGGCCAAGCCATGCTGGCGAGCGAGAACCTGGAGACGACGGTCTACCTGGCGATTAATCAAACCATCCGGATTTTCGGGGTCTCAGGGACGGCCTTCCATGTGCGAAGCAGCAACGCCATCCATCGCGCCGGCGAGAGCGGCCGAATAGGCGACGAGGAACTGCGCGCGGTGACCGCCGGCGGGACCGTTCGCAGCGATCCTTTCCGGCATGTGGCCATGGTTCCGATTCGCTTGGGCACGGAATTGGCAGGCAGCTTCGGGCTATGCGGCGGCGCGATTTCGGATACCGTTCTGCTATCGATCGCGAGCCTGTTGTCGGTGGTGTTGGAACGGGGGCAGGCGGCCGACAAACTGATGCT
This sequence comes from Bryobacterales bacterium, assembly GCA_963824345.1. Lineage (GTDB taxonomy): Bacteria > Acidobacteriota > Terriglobia > Bryobacterales > Bryobacteraceae > Palsa-89. The sequence continues at coordinate 628,154 of CAWGOZ010000023.1, read as the reverse complement.
GGCGAATCGCGAATTGGAGGAGCGCCATCATCAAGTGGAGAAGCAGAAACAGGTTTCAGAGTCGCTACTGCTGAATATTCTGCCGGCCGAGGTGGCTGACGAATTGCGCAGCAAGGGCATGGTATCGCCCAAATACTTCGAGGACGTCACCATTCTGTTTACGGATTTTGTCGGCTTCACGCTCGCCACCGAGAAGCTGGCGGCCGAGGAATTGGTGGAGCTGCTGCACGATTATTTCACGGCGTTCGATCAAATCGTGGCGCGCTACCGGCTGGAGAAGATGAAGACCATCGGCGACAGCTATATGTGCATCAGTGGACTGCCGGCGCGGAATCCAGCACATCCGGTGGACACGGTTTTGGCCGCGTTCGAGATGCTGCACGCGGTGGAAGAGCGGGCGAAACGCGGGCGGCCGGCGGAATGGAAGGTGCGCATCGGAATCCACACCGGGCCGGTGATCGCGGGCGTGGTGGGCATTAACAAGTTCGCGTTCGATATTTGGGGCGACACGGTGAACTACAGCTCGCGGATGGAGTCGAGCGGCGAGGCGAATCGCGTGAATTTGTCGGAGCGGACGTATTCGAGAGTCAAGGATTTCTTGGCTTGCGAGCCGCGCGGAAAGGTGCTGACCAAAGACAAACGCGAAGTAGATATGTATTTCGCAAATGGAATTTTGCCAAATCTGTTGGACGGCTCCGGCCAGATTCCGCCGGTGGCGTTTGTACGGCGCTACAACGTCTACTTTCAAAAAACACCACCGGCCTTTCCGGCGTTCCTGGTGGATGCGGGCGTTGATTTGAAGATGCCCACGCTCACCGTGGCCTAACCCTAACGAAAAATATGCGGAGACTGCGTGTGCAAAATCGATCCCGAGGAACCACGCTGGCCGATCGCGCCGAGATCGCCGATACCAGCAAGGCGCGCAACACGGGCCTGTTGAAGCGTGATCGGCTGGAGCCAGGGGAAGGATTGTGGATCACGCCCTGCGAGGGAGTGCACACTATCGGGATGAAGTTTCCCATCGACGTCGTGTTTGTCAACAAGAAGCGCAAGGTGGTGAAAATCCGGGCCGCGATGCCGCGCTGGAGGCTGGCGTTGTGTCTGTGGGCTCATTCGGTGCTGGAGCTGCCCAGCGGCACGGCGGCTGCGACGGAAACGACGGCCGGGGATCAACTGGAATTTGAAACCTTCGAGGTCTAGCGGCTGTCTTGCGGTGCTGATAAGACGGGCCCCCGCGCTATAATCCGACCTATGAACCGTCTCCCGACTACCTTGTTTTGCTGCCTGCTCTTGGCCACTCTCGCGACACCAGCAGAGGCGCCTATACTGCGCGGATTTTCAGCGGCATCCGACCACGCGGAGCACGACTGGGAGGGCAAGTTCAGCGCTATTCCGGATCCGGCGAATCTCCGGCAGTACATGCAGCGCCTGAGCGCGCGCCCGCATCATGTCGGGTCGGCATACGACAAGGACAACGCCGAATGGATCCTGTCTAAATTCAAGGGGTGGGGACTGGATGCCAAGATCGAATCCTATGATGTCCTGTTCCCGACGCCCAAGGAGCGGGTTCTGGAACTGGTAGAGCCTGGCCATTTTACGGCCAAGCTTCAGGAGCCGACCGTGGCCGGCGACTCGACTTCATCGCAGCACGACGAGCAGCTCCCGTCCTACAACGCGTATTCGATCGACGGCGATGTCACCGCGCCGCTGGTGTACGTGAATTACGGAGCTCCGGCGGATTACGAACAGCTGGACCGTCTAGGGATCTCGGTGAAGGGCGCTATCGTGATCGCGCGTTATGGGGCCACCTGGCGCGGGATCAAGCCCAAGGTCGCGGCCGAACATGGGGCCGTGGGGTGCATCATCTATTCGGACCCGCGCGACGACGGATTTTACAAAGGGAGCGTTTACCCGGCCGGCCCATTTCGCCCCGCCGACGGCGTGCAGCGAGGCAGCGTGATGGATATGCCAGTTTATCCTGGAGACCCGCTGACGCCTGGCGTGGGGGCAACCAAAGACGCCAAGCGCTTGAAGCTCAGCGAGGTGACGACCTTCACCAAGATCCCGACGCTGCCCATTTCCTACGCGGATGCACAGCCGCTTCTGGCAGCCATCACGGGTGATGTGGCGCCGGAACGTTGGCGGGGAGCGCTGCCGATCACGTATTTCATAGGGCCGGGGCCAGCCAAGGTGCACCTCAAAGTCAGCTTCAACTGGGATATGAAGACAATTAACGACGTGGTCGCGCGGATACCCGGCTCGACGTATCCGGACGAGTGGATCATTCGCGGCAACCATCACGATGCGTGGGTAAACGGAGCGGAAGACCCGGTTTCGGGCACCAGCGCGCTGCTCGAAGAAGCCCGCGGCCTGGGGATCCTGTTACAGCAAGGGTGGAAACCGAAACGCACGATTATTTACTGTGTCTGGGACGGTGAAGAAGAGGGCTTGCTGGGATCCACGGAATGGGCCGAGGATCATGCCGAGGAGTTGCGCAAGAAGGCTGCGGTGTACATCAACTCGGACGGTAACGGACGAGGTTTTCTCAACGTGGCAGGATCCCACACGCTGGAGAAGTTCATCAACGGCGTGGCGCGCGACGTGAAGGACCCGGAAACCAATCTCAGCGTCTGGAAACGGCTCCAGTTGCGGCGTCTGGGCGAGCAACCCGAAGCGAATGCGAGCGCGACCAGGGAGACGCCGGCGCCGGATCGCCAGGAACTTCGCCAGCGGGCGGATTTGCGCATCAATGCCTTGGGTTCGGGGTCGGATTACACGGCGTTTCTGGATCATCTGGGTATTGCCTCGATCGACCTCGGTTTCGGCGGGGAAGACGAGGGCGGGATCTATCATTCGGTCTACGACGATTTCAACTGGTACACGCATTTCGCGGACACGGATTTTACCTACGGCCGGGCGCTGGCTCAGACCGCGGGGCTGGCGGTGCTGCGCCTTGCCGACGCCGAGATACTGCCCTTCGATTTCGCCGACTTCACGGACACCATCCAGCGTTATGTTGACGAAGTTCAGAAGCTAGCGCAGACCGAGCGCACCGGAATTGTGGAAAAGAATCGTGAAATCGAGGAGGGTGCTTTTGCCGCCAGCGACGATCCCCGGCATAAGACCGTTCTTCCGATGCCGGAGGCGGTGCCGCCATTTCTGGATTTCGCGCCGCTACAAAACGGCCTGGCCGCGCTGCAGACCGCCGGCGCGCGCTACGACCAGGCCTTCGAGCACGCCAGAGCGAACGATGGTTCGATTCCAGCTCAATTGTCGCTGCGGGCACTGAACGCCGACTTGATCGCAGTTGAGCGCTCGCTCACGCTGAGCGACGGCTTGCCTGGGCGCAGTTGGTTCCAGCACCAGATTTACGCTCCGGGGTTTTACACCGGGTATGGGGTCAAGACGCTGCCTGGGGTTCGGGAGAGCATCGAACAGAAACAGTGGAAGCTCGCGCAGGAGCAGATCGCGCGAGTGGGCGGAGTTCTGGAAAATGCCGGCGAGCGAATTCAATCCGCCACGGCCGAACTGGAGCGGGGCGCGCAGTAAGCTACTGCGTGAGCTGCACCATTACCGTGTTAGCTGCACGAGGTGCTGGCCGCGTGGGAGACTGAGGACGAAGCTCGAGCCGGATTCGGGCAGCGCTTCGCCGTCGAGCGTGCCGTCCACTTCGATCCTGCTGGGGCGGACGTTCAAAATTGCAATCGCGCGCGCGTTGCTCCGATAGGAAAGCTGCAGGCCCTGGGCCGTGGCGTTGGCGGAGTTCAGGTCTCCATTGAAATCGACGATGCGGAGGCTGGAATCCTTGGGCGCGGGCTCGATAACGCTGGTTCCGGGGGGGAGCCAGAGAGTGGCGTCGTTTCGAACAGGCCAGAGGTGGCCGTTCACGAGCGCGGGGCCGTGCCAGGACACTCCCACGCACTGCCGCGAATCGACGATCAGGCGCGAGCCGTTCTGCTCCGCTTTGTCCAAGGTGAAGGTGGCGGTGGCGGCGGCGGAAGCGAGCAGTGGCAGATCGGGGGTGAGGATGGAATTCTCGAAGTATAAGGCGACCCTGGGGAAGGCCTGCGCGGCCACGTGCACGAGCTGGAACAATTCTGTTCCGGTTTGTTGTTTGGTGGGGTAGACGTCCTGATAGCGCTCCACGATGTTGATATCGATGGCCAGGTGATCGCTATGCTCGGTGAGCGGCTGGTAACGAGCGGCGATTTGCGGATAACGCTCGGGGCCGAGATTCCAGATGGTGGCGGGGTCTTCGATCAGGAACGTGAAATCATGCCGGTCGAGGAGGGGCAACACGCGCGAGGCGTCGGCGCCGATGAGATCGCGCATGCGGGTATCGAAGCGGTCGTCCACATGGGTGAGCACGAAATCGAGATCTGGCTTGGCGGCGCGAATGGATTCAATCTCGCCGATCCATTGCTCCTGCTGGCGGCGAGCGAGTTCGGCGCGGTAGTCGAGAAAGATGCGCAGACGCGCGGGGTCCGGATTGGGCGATTGAAACAGCTCGATGGGATCGAAGTTGTTCAGGCCGAGGAACTCGTCGCGCACATCCTGGTTCATGGGCGTGAAGCGGGCGGGGTTGGCGGCGCCTTCGAGCGATTCGAAATAGAGCTCGGCCAGGTTGACGCCGTCCCAGTCGAAGCGGTTGATGAGCTGTTTTACGCCCGCGGCCACCGCGGCTGAGCATGCGGGATTGGTCAAGTTCATGAGCTTTCGCCAATCCAGGTGGGCATCTTGAAGGATGGCGGTTTTCTCGCGCCAGGCGGGATGATCGTCCCAGAATTTTTCGCTGACGTGCGGGAGTTCGAGCCAGAGGTAAACCATGATCGCGTTGCGATGGCAGGCTTCGATGAGGTGGCGCAAAAATGCGTCGGATTCGGGCGTCGATTCGTAGTAGTGCCAGCCGGCGACGTGCAGCGCGCCGATACCGGCTTTGCGCCAGCGTTCTGCGAAATAATCCAGATCGACGCGCGAGCGATAGGCGCCATCGAAGAAGGCCCAAAGACGCTGGCTGCGGAACGGAGGCTTCACGCCCAGATCGTAGAGAGCCTGGAGCAGGTACGGAAAGCGTTCGTAGCCTTCCTTGCCGGGCGGAGCGGCGATCCAAAGAACCGCGCCGGAGCCGCGATGCAGCGCGGCCATTACCGGAGCGTGCTCCCAGCGTTCGGCGGCCAGGACGGATGCGTCCCTGGGCAGATCGAATACCGGGATCTCGAGCGGCGTCCCCCAGACGATGGATAGCTTGGGCGCCCTTTGATCGACGATGCTGTGCACCAGAACGTGCTTCGCGCCGGGTTTAAAACCGAGCGCGGCCGCGAGGTCGCTGCGGCCCTCGAGCACAACGACGCCGCCTTGCTCGACGCGCTGGATCCACTGCGCAACGGAGCCGGGCGCGACCTGCCGAACGACAATCAGATTCGCGGGGCCGCCGACTGCGCGCGTGAGGCCGATGGCGGAGAGGATTTGAGGCCAGGGCCCGCCATCGTCGCCGGCGATGTAGTAGCAGGAGGCAGCGGCGGGGATGGAGGCGGCCTGGAGCGAGCCCGCGAGGATGAGAGAAGCAAACGCCAATCTAACGGGTGAAAGCATACCAGAGTCCAATACGCAGATCGAAGAAATTGGGACGGCGCGGGTTATCCAGATTGACGAAGTAGGAGCCGCGCAGAAAGTTCACCGAGAACAACAGGGACTTGGGCAGATCGCGAAATCGGAAGCGGAGGCCGGGGCCGGTTTCGCCGTAATTCGCCCAGTACTGGCGCAGGCGATCGCCGGTGGCGTTGACGTTCCAGTAGAGTTGCGACTGCAAGCCCCCGAGGCCCTCCATGGGAGCAAAGGTATAGCCGCCACGATTTTGCGAATAGAAAATCAGGTCGTCTTGAAAGCGGCTGACGAAAACCATGTCATCGTTGGATTCAAAGTAGAAACCTTTGGAGCTGGTCATGAGATGGCCGAAGCCCTTAGCGCCTGAGATGCCGCCGCGATAGTCGGGAATCATGGCGCCTTCATCCGTGCGGCTGGGAAGATAATTGACGGATTCGCCGGCTTCAAACCATCCCGTCATACCGCGCCAGGGAAGCGTGGCGGCGCCGACGGCAAAGATGACGGAGCTTTCGGACAAATATTGCGGGTTGAGACTCCCGGCGCTGGGTCCGATGTTTCCTTTGGCATCGCCATCGAGGCGGATGGAGAGGTAAGGGTGAATGGGAAAGCGGCCCAGCCGCAGCTCGGTTTTCACTTGGCCGTAGCCGAACGCATCGTGCCAGCGGGTGGAAAAGAACGGATAGATCCAAACCGTGGTGCGGAAGAGCGCGAACTGAGCAGCGAGGTTACGGTAGGCCTTTCTGGCTTCGTCGGAGATGCTGGAATCGGGACTTTGACTCGCGAGTTTGAACCACTTCATGGAATCGGGGTCGTCATGCAGGATGTTATAGACCCAGCCGAGCTTGAGCATGACGGTAAAATCGACCGGGTCGTTCTCATGAGCGATAGTCAAGTATTTCAGTGCGTCCTTCATGTAGCCCGCCCGCATGCTCCTTTCGCCCAGCGACTTGGCTTCCAGGGAAGTCTGTTGTGGGGAGCCGAAGCGGTTGCGTAGAGTTTGCGGAAGCTGCAGGGCCACGCGGGCCCGGTCGGCCAGCTCCCGATCATCGCCGTTGAGGACCTGGTCCAGAAGCGGTTGGGCGCCGGCCCGATCTTTACGGTTCAGGATCAGGAATCCCAGTTGGGCGGAGGTGAGCAGGTCGCTTGGGTCGGCCTGATGGAGAGTCTCGAACTGGCGTTCCGCATCATCCTGCCGGCCCATGGCGAGGAGCAGATAGGCGAATTCGCGGCGCAGCTCGAAGTTGTTGGGATCGATCTGGAGGGCCTTCTCGAACTCGTAGGGGTAGGGATAGCGCTCGGGCAGCAGCTCACGCGCGCGCTCAGCCACGCGAGGCTGGCCTCCGCGAGAAGCAGCGAGCAGGATGTAGTCGGCGTCTTCAGTGCGTCCGAGCATTTTCCAGACGCGGCCGAGGTCGAGCATCAAGGAGCGCTCGGCCGGCCGCAGCTTCCAGGCTTTCTCGTAGTGTTCGGCGGCCAGATCCAGCTGATCCCGCTGTTCGGCAAGCCCGGCCAGTTCCTGGTGCGCGCTGAAATTATCAGGCGAGACATCGAGCGCATTCAGCCAGCGCGCGATTCCGGCGGCAACAGGCTGATCTATGTTTTGAAACGCCTGCTCGGCTGTGTCCTTGATGGGCGCGTCGCCCGTTTTGCGGATCTGATCGAAGATCCTGCGGGCCTGGACTTGCTGCTTGGTTTCGTAGCACAGAAATGCGTATTCGAGCGCGACATGTTGATCGGCGGGATCCAGCCGCATGGCTTCGCCGAATTGATCGCGGGCCGCTTCATTTTCGCCGATTTTTAGAAGCGCGTAGGCGAAGTCTTTGCGGATGGAAGCGCGGTTCGGCGAAAGATCAATGGCTTGGCCGAAGCTGGCGATGGCTTGATCGTAGGCTCTATCGCGAAGAGCCTGATACGCATGCTCCAGTGGCTGGTAGGCGGGATCGGGCGTTTGCGCCGAGATCGAGCTGAGAGCCAGAGCAAGTAAAAACGTGGTTCGTAGCACCATGCCCCCTCTTGGGACATAGGGCTAGTGCCGGGGAGGGTAAACTTCTCTCATTCTTGGTGAGAAGTTGTTGGGAATCACAGTGCCGGGGCGCTGACTGGGCGCCTAGGCTGGAAATCCTATGCGACGCTTGTTCGGGTCCGGCGGCGGTTGAAGTAGCGCGCGAATGGCTTCGAATACCTCCTGGATTTGGGCATCGTGTTGATCGAATCTACCTTCCAACTGTTCGAGGCGCTTTGCCAGCTGGTGGTGGGTACCCAGTATTTGGCGGAGCTTGACGAAGGCGCGCATGATGGCGATGTTCACCTGTACTGCCCGGCTGCTTTTGAGGACGCTCGATAACATTGCTACACCCTGCTCGGTAAATGCGTAAGGACGATACCGTCGTCCACCGCGGGAGGAGTTTGAGATCGCAATTTGCGATGTCAAAGAGGAGGCTTCGTGTGCGGTGAGCTGGAAGAGAAAGTCCTTCGGAAAGCGGCTGCGGTTGCGCTTGACTTGCTCGTTCAAGCGGAAGGTCGGGACTTTGTAGAGTCGCGCGAGATCGGCGTCCAGCATGACCTTCTGACCGCGGAGGAAGTAGATGGTCCTCTCGATGGAGGCGACCCGCAGCGCCGAGGGCTTGCGGGCAAGAGCTCGAGTCTTTTCGGTTGCCATGCAACGGAAGTAGCGGGAGCACGAGAGTTTTCTCACCAAGCCGCGGACTGCGGCCTGGAGTCCAGAACGAATGTCACTGGGCCGTCGTTGACAAGATGGATTTTCATCTCGGCCTGAAAGACGCCGGTTGCGACTGGGATATTGGTGGACTTTAAACGCTGCACGAAATAGTCGTAGAGATCGCGTGCGTACTCTGGAGGGGCGGCCTGGTCAAAGCCGGGACGGCGCCCTTTTCTGCAATCGCCATACAAAGTGAATTGGGAGACGATTAAGAGCGCGCCTCCGACATCCAGTAGACTGAGATTCATGCGGCTTGCCTGGTCGGGGAAAATGCGAAGCTGGATCACTTTTGAGGCCAGGTAATCGGCGTCCTCGCGGGTATCTAAGTGCGTAACGCCGAGCAGGATCACCAGTCCAGGGCCGATGGAGCCTATTGTCTCACCAGCAACTTCGACATGTGCGCGAGTGACGCGCTGCAGAACGATTCTCATGCGATGAGCACGGTGGGCGATAGCGTATCAGAACACAGTATGGCATTCAGTAAGGTCTGGCATAATCGACTCTAAGGCGATTACTCTATCTCCAATTACACTGATACGGCCGGATAATAAGTTGATGATCCATCGCGGCATCTTCAAGCGCCGGCGTGTCCATAGCAAGATGCCGGGCGGTTTCTTTAACTTCGAAGAAGAGGGAGCCACCACCCGTCTCTATGGTTTTGGCCACGGGGATCACCTTCGATTGCGTGACGAGTTTGGCAACATATGGCGTGGCACCGCGGAGAAGGTAAGCGAAGAATCGGTCCGGTATACCTTCCGTGACGCCAACGGGCGCACGATTACGGGCGTTTCCGACAGCCACGGCATTGTGCTGCGCGACGGGCGCGGCAAAACCTGGCGCGGGTTCATCGAGTAGTTCCTCTTAGCCGGGCCGATTCAATCGCGTATCATAGTGATTCACGCGGGGTGATTCGCGCCGATGGCGTTTCAAAAACCGGTCACTTACCAGGACGCGGGCGTCAGCATTGACGAAGCCGACCGCGCGGTAGCGCTGATTCGAAAGCACGCGCGCAGCACCTTCACGCCCGGCGTGCTGACGGACATCGGCAGCTTCGGCGGCGGCTATTTGTTATCGGGCTGGAAGAATCCGGTGTTGGTGAGTTCGGCCGATGGGGTGGGGACGAAGGTCAAGATCGCTTTTCTCACCGGGCGGCACAACACGATCGGCGAGGATCTGGTAAACCATTGCGTGAACGACATCGCCGTACAAGGAGCGATTCCGTTGTTTTTCCTGGACTACTTCGCCGTTGGCAAGCTGGACGCGAGCATCGCGGGGCAGGTAATCGAAGGCGTGGCGCACGGTTGCCGTAACAATGGTTGCGCGTTGATCGGAGGCGAAACGGCCGAAATGCCGGGGCTGTATCAAAAGGGTGAATACGACCTGGCCGGATTCATTGTCGGCGGCGTGGAGCGCAAGCAGATGATGACGGGTGCGGGGATCCGGCCGGGCGACGTGCTACTGGGGCTGCCATCCAACGGGTTGCACACCAACGGCTACTCGCTGGCGCGCAAGCTGCTGTTTGAAACAGCCCGGCGTCCGCTCACCAAGGCGCTGGCGGACGAGCTGCTGAAGGTGCACCGGAGTTACCTGAAGCCGATCCGCGCGCTGATCGACGCGGGCATGCTGAAGGGCGCGGCTCACATAACGGGCGGCGGAATTACCGACAACACGCCGCGGATACTGCCTCAGGGCCTGGCGGCGCGCGTGGATGTTTCAAGCTGGACGGTTCCACCGTTTTTCGAGGAGCTGCGCGCGATCGGCAAACTGGACCTGGCCGATTACCGGCGAACCTTCAACTTGGGCGTCGGCATGATTGTGGTGCTGGCTAAACGGAATCTCGGCAAGGCTCGTGCGATTTTGAGCAGCATGGGCGAAGCGTGCTTCCAAATGGGCGACGTCGTGGAGTCGGGCGGACCACGCGTGGTTTACACCGGCGGCGGCGAGGTTGGTGATAGTTGAAACGCTTGGGCATCCTGCTTTCCGGGCGCGGCTCGAATTTTGAGGCGATCGCGGACAACGTGCAACGCGGGCGCTTGGCGGCGGAGATCGGGATAGTGATTTCAAACCGCTCTGAAGCACCCGGCTTCCAGGCCGCGCGGTCGCGAGGATTGCCCGCCGCAGTGCTGCCGTCCAAAGGCGTGGCGCGCGAAGAGTACGATGGGAAAATAGTGGCCGAACTTGAACGGCACAACGTGGAATTGGTCTGTCTGGCGGGCTTCACGCGGCTACTTTCAGCCGAGTTTTGCCGGACTTTCCCCCTGCGAGTGCTGAACATTCATCCCTCACTGTTACCGGCCTTTCCAGGACTGCATGCGCAGCGGCAGGCGCTGGAACACGGCGCGAAAATCAGCGGATGCACGGTGCATTTCGTGGACCAGCACCTGGATGCGGGACCCATTGTCCTCCAAGCCGCCGTGCCGGTGCTGGATGCCGACAGCGAGGAGAGCCTGGCGGCGCGGATTTTGGTTGAGGAGCATCGCATTTACAGCGAGGCCATCGCTCTCGTCCTATCTGAACGTTGGAGGATCGCCGGCCGGCGCGTGATCGCAACGTGAGACGACTGGTTCGCGCCCTTCTTCCGACCTTTCACTACCTGATGCAGACCGAAGTGCACGTATTCGCCTTCTCGGTTTCGGCGGGCCTGTTGTTGTCCTTCTTTCCGTTCCTGACGGTGATGCTGTCCATCTGCCGCTATGTCCTCAGATGGCGCGCTGGAGTTGGCGCGGTATATTTCGCTTTGAACGACTATTTTCCGGATACCATGGGCCAATTTATCCGGCGCAACTTCGAAGTCACCGTGGCGTCGCGCGGTCCGGTCCAAATAGTGTCATTGATCCTGCTTTTCTTCACGGCCAGCGGAATCTTCGAGCCGCTGGAGGTGGCTTTGAACCGCGTCTGGAATTGCCCGAAGAACCGGAATTACTTCAAGAACCAGCTGGTGAGCCTGGGCCTGATCTTCGCGTGCGGCGCGCTGATGCTGGTGTCGACCACGCTGACCGCGTTGAACAAGGAATTTCTGGCGGGAATTTCGCTCCGGCCGACGTCGCCGGCGGCGAACATTCTGGGTCTGGTGCTGTTCAAGGCGGCGGCCGTTCCTATTTCGATGCTGGTGCTGTTTCTGATTTACTGGCTGCTGCCGAACTGCAAGATCGAGGCCGCGCGGATGGTACCAGCGGCAATCGTGGTGGGATTGCTGCTGGAGTTGTTGAAGTACGTGAATTTATGGACGTGGCCGTATTTGAGAGCCAAGCTGCAGTCCGAGTACGGCCCCTTTTATTACACGGTAACGATCATCCTGTGGGGATTCCTGGCGGCGCTGGTAGTTCTGGCCGGGGCGGAATGGACCGCGCGGAGAGCGCAAGTGGGGGTGTCACTCGGGATTCAATCAGCGGGATTCAACCACCGGGATTCAACCACCGGGATTCAACCTAGGGAATAAGGACCAACTTCCTATTGCGAGATTCGAATCGAGGGTGCACACTGAACATCCATCATCATGTCGACCGAATCTGTCTCATCGGGTGCAGCCACGCTGTGCTTAGACGAAGCTGAACAGAGCGATGCTTCGAACCTGGAAGTTCTATCCCAGGCGCTCAACGTGCCGGCCAGCAGAGGCGCAACCTCCAACGGCAGCCAACCTGCTTATGTGCCGCCGGTTCCGGAGAGCCTGGAGGACACCGGGCTGACTTCATCGCTGGTGCAACAGCTGATCCTGAAGAAGATGTACTCGAAAGGCGACATGCTGGGGCGCGAATTGTCGGAGGGGTTGGGGCTCCAGTTCAGCCTGATTGAAGGGATCATCGATTTTTTCAAACAGCAGCGCTTTATTGAGGCTAAGAAGTCGCTCGGCATGGGCAACAGCACGGTGTTGTTCGCTCTGACCGATACGGGCCGCAACCAGGCGAGGGAAAATCTGGAAAGCAATCAGTACACCGGGCTGGCGCCTGTTCCGCTGTCTCAATATGCGGATGGGGTGAGGAAACAGCGGCGCGCGGACGGTTGGCTTACCCCCGAAGCCTTGCGACAAGCTTACAGCCGGATGGTGATGACGCCCCGGGTTCTGGCCCAGATCGGCCCGGCGGTCAGCTCGGGAAATTCGTTCCTGATTTATGGGCAGCCAGGAAATGGCAAGACATTCCTGGCCGAAGCGCTGATGAACGTGGACGATTCGTGCGTGTACGTTCCCTACGCGTTGGATTGTCAGGGCACCATCGTTCAGGTTTTCGACCCGCTGTACCATCAGCCCGTGCAGGACGCCGAAGAGCAGTCGGTGTTCGCAGCCGGGCCGCGGCACGACCGGCGCTGGATCAAGTGCCGCCGTCCTTTCATCGTCACCGGCGGGGAGCTGGCTCTGGAGATGCTGGACCTCAACTACAACGCGATATCGAAGATTTACGACGCGCCGTATCAATTGAAGGCCAACAACGGCATTTACCTGATCGACGACTTCGGCCGCCAGCAGTGTACTCCCGCCGAGATACTGAACCGCTGGATTGTTCCCATGGAGAGGCGCGTGGACTACCTGAAATTCAACAGCGGCGGTAAAATCACGGTTCCTTTTGAAGCGTTTCTCATCTTTTCTACGAACCAGAATCCGGAACAATTAGGCGACGAAGCTTTTCTGCGCCGCATTCAATACAAGATGTTGTTGCGCAGCCCGGACTCGCAGGAATTCACCACCATCTTCCAGCGCTTCTGCGAATCGAAAAGCCTGCGGTACCCTGAGGGGTTGATCGCGCGGTTCATCGAGAAGCACTATCGGAAAGCCGGGCGGGCGTTCCGACGTTGCCATCCGCGGGACGTGTTGTCGCATGCCATCGACCTAATCCACTTCGAGAAGCTGCCGTTCGAACTAACGGACGATCTGATGGACCAAGCCTTTGACAGCTGCTTCCTGGAAGAGACCGGCGATTAAAGAGTCCGCAGATATTCGAGATCCACGTTGCCGCCCGAAAGAATGACTCCGATTCGCCTGAGATCTCCGGGGAGCCTGCGATGGAGGACCGCGGCGGCAGAGGCGGCGCCGCTGGGCTCCACCAGAATCTTCATGCGCGCCAGCAGAAACTTCATCGCGGCGCGGATTTCGGCATCGCTGACCAGTACAATATCCTCGACATGCTCCTGAATAATAGGAAACGTAAGCGCTCCCGGTTTGGTTGCGCGCAGGCCATCGGCGATGGTTTCAGGCGGTGGGACTTCCACGCGCGAGCCGGCGCGTAACGAGAGCAGCGCGTCGTTGCCGCGCTCCGGTTCCACGCCGAAGACGCGAATACCAGCGCGAATGGCGTGCGCGGCGATGGAGCTGCCGGAGATCAAGCCGCCGCCGCCGATCGGTATAACGAGCGCATCGATATCGGGTGCTTCCTCCAGCAATTCCAGAACGGCGGCGCCTTGTCCCGCGATGGTCCAAGGGTGGTCGTAAGGGGGGACGATGTTTGCGCCCGTCTCGCGCGCGATCTGCCGTGCGATGGCTTCGCGATCTTCGAAGGCTCGATCGTAAGTGACGATTCGAGCGCCGCGGGCGCGGGTAGCAGCGAGCTTCGAAGCCGGCGCATCGGCCGGCATGACAACGCTGGCGGGAATCCCGAGCGATTCGGCGGCGATCGCCACCGCTTGTCCGTGATTGCCCGAGGAATACGTTACGACGCCGTGCTCAAGCTGATCCTTCGGGATCGACAAGACGAAGTTGGCCGCGCCGCGGATCTTGAACGCTCCGCCGCGCTGGAAGTTTTCACATTTGAAAACAATACTCGCGCCGGTGAGGGCATCGAAGGTGCGGGAGGTGAAAACCGGAGTGCGGCGCACGATGTGGCGCGTGCGCTGGGCGGCGGATTGGACATCGGACAACTGGATAGTCGAGACGGGGATCCGCGGCATGCGTCCGCCTAATAACCCGCCTGTTTATCCACAATGAATTCCAGCGGCTGCCCGTTGCGGAAACGCTCGAAGTTTTCGATGAATTGTTTCACCGCCAGCTCCATCCAGCCCGTGGTATGGTCGGCGCAGTGCGGCGAGAGCAGCACGTTCTGCATGCGATAGAAGGGATGATCGGAGGGTAGCGGCTCTGTCTCAAAGACGTCGAGAGCCGCGCCGCGGATGATGGACTGGTTGAGGGCTGAAATAAGGGCGGATTCAACCACGACGGCGCCACGTCCGACGTTGATGAATACGGCGGAATTCTTCATGAAGTGGAACTCGCCCCCGCCGATCATGCCTCGGGTTTCGGGCGTAAGCGGGGCGGCGGCCACAATGTAGTCGGACAGGCTCAGCATTTCGTGCAGTTGTTCGCGCGTGAAGGAGCGCTCCAGCACTGGATCCTTTTCCGGCCCGGGAGTGCGCCGCCGCAACGCCAATACCTTCATGCCGAGAGCGTGGGCCAAGCGCGCCGTCTCCTTGCCGATGCCGCCATAGCCAACGACACCGAGCGTCTGATCGCGAAGAAACGTTACGTCAAACTGCTCCCAGCGTGCCGCCTCCTGCTGGCGAATCAGCCGCCGCACATCTTTTGCGAAGAACAGCATTCCCGCGATGGCGAATTCGGCGAGCGCGGGACCGAAGACTCCCCGGCCGTTGGTGAGCGGGACGGGGCTTGCGATCAGCTCGGGTGACAGGACGCCCTCCACGCCCGCCGACAAGGTATGGATCCATTTCACACGCTGGGCGAGCGGCAGGATCGCTCCGAGCGCGGAGCCGTCGTGGAAGCCGTTGAGGATCACATTGGCATCGGGAGCGTGTTGTTTCAAGAAATCGAGATCGTTGCCGGTGTGCACGGTGACCGGCTGCGGGAGGTGGTCCAGGAACCGCAGGAACGGATAGTGCGGGCTCGAAATGACAAGAAGGTTTATGGGGTCCATGAAACCTGGAAGATAGCACAGGCCTGATAAGATCGTGGCGTGGCCGCCTCAAACCAACTACCCGAAGCCGACCTGCGTCAACTGCCGGCAGTGGACCAGGTGCTGGGCGATCTGGGCCACTTGGACGGGCGTTTTCCGCGCGCTTTGATCGTCGAAGAAGTGCGCCGAGTGCTGGAAAAGAAGCGCGCGGAGATACGGGCTGGAAGCCACGCCAACTCCGTTCCCATCCAGGAGCGCGTGGAACGCAACCTGGCGAAGCTGGAGACGCCGTCGCTGAGGCGCGTGATCAATGCAACCGGCGTGGTGCTGCACACCAATCTGGGACGCGCGCCACTGGCGCCGTTCCAGCCGCTGGCGGGGTACTCGAACCTGGAATACGACCTGGCTGCGGGCCGGCGCGGAAAACGGGACGTTCACGCGGCGAAGTTCATTGAGCGGCTGGCGGGTGCGCCGGGAATCGCGGTGAACAACAACGCGGCCGCGATTTACCTGGCGTTGAACGAACTAGCCGCGGGGTTCGAGGTGGTGGTGTCGCGGGGCGAGCTGATCGAGATCGGCGACGGATTCCGCATCCCGGACATCATGCAGCGCTCGGGCGCCATCCTGCGCGAAGTGGGAACGACGAATCGGACCCACGTGGATGACTATCGCGAGGCGATCAATGAGCGCACCCGGCTGCTGTTGCGCGTTCATCCCAGCAATTTTCGCATGGAGGGATTTACGGCGAGACCGGCGCTGGGTGAACTGGTCGCATTGGCGAAGAACCGCGGTGTGCCTCTATACGAAGACCTGGGTAGTGGCTGCATCGCGGATATGCGTGCATTCGGCGTGCAAGAACCACTGGTTGCGGACAGTATTCGCGCGGGCGTCAATCTGGTGTCCTTCAGCGGGGACAAATTGCTGGGAGGGCCGCAGGCGGGAATACTGGCGGGCGACCCGGAGCTAATCGGGCGACTCCGGCGGAATCCCATGTTTCGCGCATTGCGGCTGGATAAACTGATCTACCAGGCGCTTGAAACCACGCTGCGTCTGGCGGTGCTGGAACGCTGGCACCAAATTCCGGCGCTGCGCATGATTGCGCAATCGAGCGAGGAACTGCGCGGAAGGGCGGAGCGGATGCTGGACCGGCTGCATGGGCTGCGTGCGGAAGTAATGGAAGGCCGCTCTATGATCGGCGGAGGCTCCACGCCCGGACAGCCGATCGAGAGCTGGCTGATCGCGATCGATTGCGCCGACGTGATGGAAGCCGAGAAGCGTTGCCGGTTGAGTGATCCGCCCGTGGTGGCGCGGATCGAAGACGGGCGCCTGCTGCTGGATCTGCGGACGGTTTTCGCGGAGGAGGAAGACGAGTTGGAACGCGTGATCCGGGCGGCCTGCGTTTAAAGGCGCGACAGCAACATCGCGAGCAACGCCGTCCTATCCGCGATGCGGTCCAGCAGAATGCTCTCGTTGGCTGCGTGTGCACCTTCCCCGACACCGCCCAATCCATCGAGCGTGGGAATACCGAGAGCGGCGGTGAAATTGCCGTCCGACCCTCCGCCTGTGGCCGATTCCTGGAGCACCACGCCAAGCTCCCCGGCGCAGGCGCGCGCCGTTTGGAATAACTGGCGAATGGCCGGCGTTCGCTCCATGGGCGGACGATTGAGTCCGCCCTCCACTTGAATGGAGCAGCGCTTGTCGACGGGACTGAGCGATCGGAATTTCTTGTCCAGCGCCGCGGCATCCTTCAATTTGGCAACGCGGATATCCACTTCGGCCCGCGCTTCCGCGGCCACCACGTTGGTGCGGGTGCCACCGGCAATTACGCCCGGGTTTACCGTGATGCCCTGCTTCAAATCGGTGAACCGCGCGATTTTCGGAATCTGGCGCGCCAATTCGACCACCGCGCTGGCGCCGGCCGCATAATCGACACCCGCGTGCGAAGCCCGACCTTTCACCGTGACGGTGTAGTCGCCGACACCTTTGCGCGAAGTCTTGAGTTTGCCTTGCAGCCCGGTTCCAGGTTCCAGCAAAAGCACGGCAGCGCTTTGCCGGGCAGCCTCTTCGGTGAATTGCCGCGAAGTTTCGCTGCCCACTTCCTCATCGGAATTCACCTGAAACAAAATCCCGCGGCGCACCGGGACCTCCAGCGTCTGGAGCGTGCGCACAGCGTAAAGAAAGAATGCGATGCCGGATTTCATATCGAGCACGCCCGGGCCCCACAAACGGCCGGCTTCTTCGCGCAATGGCATTTGCGCCAATGTTCCCAGCGGCCAAACGGTGTCGGAATGCGCCAGCACTAGGATTTTTCCGGCGTCCGCTTTGGCACCCGGAAATTTGAATTCGCAGCGGAGGTGATGCCCAAAGCGCCCGCCCGGCAAAGTCTTGACGCTGGCGGCGCCCTCAATGCGGCTGGCAAGCAGGTTCACGAAGCGGTTCACGGCCTGCGGCTGATCGCTCGGAGACTCGCACCTTACCAACTCGCCGATGAGCGCGACGATGGCGGACTGCTTCGCTTCCGTAAAAGCAAGGAACGGATGCACTGCCTGTTATAATAGCCAGTTCGCATGCCCCTTCTCGACATCCAGGAAATTCGCGATATTTTGCCCCACCGCTATCCCATGCTGCTGGTGGATTCCATTCTCGAGCTGGAAGCCGAGCGCATCGTGGGAATCAAGAACGTAACGGTGAATGAACCCTTTTTCGTGGGCCATTTTCCGGATTTTCCCGTGATGCCGGGCGTGCTGGTGGTGGAAGCGATGGCGCAAGTGGCGGGCGTGCTGGTGCTAAAGTCCGTGCCGGATCGCAAGAACAAGTTGGTGCTGCTGGCGTCTATCGAACAGGCCAAGTTCCGCCGTCCGGTGCGGCCGGGCGATCAGCTCCGTATCGAAATGAAGGTCACCAAGCGCAAGGCGAGCGTCGCCAAGATGTATGGCCAAGCCACCGTGGAAGGGCTGGTGGTGGCCGAAGCCGAGCTGATGTGCAAGCTGGCCGACCGCGAGCCTCAGCTGGGAGCGCCGGTGGTCGAACAGCCGGTTCCCTAAGCCCGCGAATGGCGATTCATCCGTCGGCCATCGTCGATCCGCAAGCTCGTGTTTCCGCAAGCGCTGAAATCGGCCCGTATTGCATCATCGGCGCCGATGTCGAGATTGGGGCGCGCACCCGGCTGATGGCGCATGTCTACCTGGAAGGCGCGACGCGCATCGGTGAAGACAACATCTTCTATCCGTATTCTACGGTCGGAGTGGCGTCGCAGGATTTGAAATACAAAGGAGAGCGTGCCGAGACACGCATCGGAAGCCGCAACAAAATCCGCGAGTTTGTGAGCATCCATCGCGGAACGGAAGGCGGCGGATTGGTGACCGAAGTCGGCGATGACAATTTAGTGATGGCCTACGCGCACGTGGCGCACGATGTGCGGGTGGGCGACCACACGCAGCTCGGAAACGCGGTGACGTTCGCCGGGCACGTGATAGTGGAAGACTGGGCGGTGATCGAAGCCTTTAGCGGCGTGCATCAATTTTGCCGCATCGGCAAGCATGCCTTTGTCGGCGGCTACAGCGTGGTCACCAAGGACGTGCTGCCTTTCTCGATGACGGTGAGTCCGCGGGAATCCAAGGTATTTGGCGAGAATAAGGTTGGACTTGAAAGGCGCGGCTTCACCCGGGAGGCCATTGAAAACTTGCACAAGGCTTTCCGGCTTCTGACGAAATCGGGGCTCAATACAACCCAGGCCGTGGAGCGGATTCGCGCGGAAGTGCCGGATTGCGCCGAGGTGCGAGACCTGCTGGCGTTCATGGGACGATCTGAACGCGGGTTCGTAAAATGAGCGGCCACCAGAGCCGCCGCTACGGCATGATCGCGGGCAACGGCCGCTTTCCTTTGCTGGCGCTCGAAACAGCCCGACGAGCCGGAGATGCAGTAGTGGTGCTGGCCATCAAGGAAGAAGCGTCACCCCAGGTGGAGCAACTGGCGGACCGCTGCTACTGGATTTCGCTCGGCCAACTCTCGCGCCTGATCGAGATTCTCAAGGAAGAAGGCATCACCGAAGTGATGATGGCCGGACAGGTGAAGCACGCCAAGATCTTTTCATCCATCGTGCCGGATTGGAAACTGGTGAAGCTGCTGGCCGGGCTAAAGCACAAAAACACCGATGCGCTGATCGGCGGCGTGGCGAGGATTCTGGCGGAGGAAGGCATCCAGCTGGCGGACTCCACGCGGTTGTTGAAGCCGCTGCTGGCCGGAACGGGGATCTTGAGCAAGCGCCAGCCATCGTCGGAAGAAGAGCGCGACATCGTTTACGGGCGAAGGATCGCGAACACGCTGGCAGGCCTGGATGTTGGGCAGAGCGTCGCGATTTCGGATGGCGCTTGCGTGGCGGTGGAGGCCATGGAAGGCACCGACGCGATGCTGGAGCGCGCTGCTTCGTTGGTCAACGGGAAAGCTCTGCGTCTGGTGAAGGTTTCGCGCCGCCGCGGGCACCTGTTGTTCGATGTTCCGGTGGCCGGCCCGGAGACGATCGAAGTGATGCATAAGACCGGCACGACCGCGCTGGCCGTGGATGCAGGGCGCACTCTCTTGTTGGATCGCGAGGCCATGCTGGCCCGAGCGAATGAATGCAAAATCGCGATCGTGGGCCGCGAGCCGGAGCCATAGCGGATTATTCCCGTTTGTTGCCGATCAGAAGGGAAAGCAAGTATTCGTTGGCAGCGGGATGGGTGCGGATCAGGGCCCATTTGGCGAACGCAAGTTGAGCGGCCGCTACCGTGGCTTGCACATCTATGGGTTCCCAGATCCTCGCGTTGTCGTAATCCGCTTGCTGGCGGGATTCCTGCAACGTAACAAATACGTCCGCTACGGTCGTCAATTCCTGCGGTACCGCCGGCGAGGGAGTGCTCCACCCGCGCCAGGAACTTCGCAACACCGCATTTGACACTTCCTTCATGGTCTTGTGATCGAATTTTCGTTCCAAGCCAAATCGTGCCGTTGCGGAACCATTCCAGGTCTGGACCGCGTCCTGAACGAGCAAATGAAAAAGAGCGTAATACGCTGTGGAGATCGACCGGCGAAACGACGCCTGCTCGGGATCTTCAGGCGCTGGGTTGGCCAGACGGCCGGCCAACGCCAGGAGGTCCTCAGCTACTCCCATTGAGGATCTTTCGATCTTTCCTGCTCGGACCTGGTTCGGAAATTGAAGTACGGAATGTACAGCGAGTATTCCGACGTGTAGAGCGCCAGGTCCTTGACCAACGCGTCCTGAATCCGGCGCGTGAGCTCCCCGAGAGGGTAGCGTTTCACGGCGTCATCAGTGAATAAGATGCGAAAATAGATCGCAGGATCGCCATCCCAATCGCGGCTAAAAGTATGCCGGATCCGAACGACCTCCTCGGGGAACTTGCGGGCAACCTCCTCAACTCTCTGGGCGAAATCCTGCAGTTGCTGCGGGCTCAGATACATTGTCGCCATGGCTCACCTATGGACCCATGATAAGTTAGATTTTGAACAAGATTCGAGTCGCCGTCATCGGCGCGGGTGTGTTCGGCCGGCACCACCTGCGCGTGTTGAACCAATCCCTGAATGCCACCCTGGTTGGTGTCGTGGATGCCGATTCGGAACGCGCGGCGATGGCGGCGGCGGAGCACAATTGTTTGACCTTCGCGACGCTGGGCGAGCTCCAGGGCAACGTCGATGCAGCAGTGGTGGCGACGCCCACATCGCTACACGCAGAAGTTGGCTGCGAACTGCTTGCATCCGGTATCGATGTGTTGGTGGAGAAACCGATCGCGGCCGATCTAGCGTCCGCCCGGCGGCTCGTGGACACCGCGGCCGAGCACGAACGCATTCTGCAAATCGGCCATCTGGAGCGCTTTAATCCCGCCGTGACGGCGCTGAAGAAAATGATGACGCTGCCGCTGTTCTTCGAAATTCACCGGCTCAGCTTGTTCAGCCCGCGCAGCTTGGACGTGGACGTGGTACTCGATCTGATGATCCACGATCTGGACATCGTGCTGGACTTGGCCGGAGGCATGCCGGAGGAAATTCGCGCCGCGGGAATTTCCATTTTGTCCGATAAAGTGGATATCGCGAACGTGCGCCTGTCGTTTGCGGGTGGATGCATCGCGAACCTGACCGCCAGCCGCGTCTCCACCGAACGGGTGCGCAAGTTGCGCCTGTTCCAGCCGCACCAGTACATTTCGCTCGACTACCAGAAGCAGGAAGCGGTGGCGTTCACGGTCAGTGGAAACCAGCAGATCGGATTTCAGCCGCTGGCGGTCGTCAAGGAAGAGCCTCTGCGGCTGGAGGTGGAATCGTTCCTGGAAGCGGTAGCGGCGCGGCGAAGTCCGGTGGTGCCGGGAGAAGACGGATTGCGCGCCCTCGAAGTAGCGCATGCGATTCTTGATAAAATTGAAGAGCACTCGAAGATAGTCACCGAACGGCTTTCATCACTGACCTAAGCTGCTCCCGGCAACGGCGGGCGCGCGATCTACGTCTTTTATTCGGCTATAGCATGAGCTCAGGCGCGGATTCCGGTCCCAATTTCGTGTTGGACTGGCACGAGTCCGATGACCCGCGCAGATACTGGCGCGCGGGAATCGGTACGCTTGTGGTGCACGCCGGAATCATAGGGCTGGTGTTCGCGCTGGCAAGTTTGAGCGGCCCTCCGTTGAGGCCAGGCACTGTGATTGTTCCCGATTTTAGACAAGCGGTTCACTTGGTTCTACCGGCCGACCTGACGCAAAAAGCGCCGAATAAGGGCAAGGTGGCCAAGGAAGTAAACGTGGAAGACCTCAAGCCACGCCCGCCCTCCCAGGAGCGCCTGCCTCCCGCGCCCGCGGTCCGGGCATTCAAGCCGCCGAATCCGCAACCGCCAGGTCCGCAGCAATCGACGGTCACGCCGCGAATTGCCGAACCTCCCAAGATCGATACGCCGCTCACCGCGCAGAATACGGCTCCAGCGCTGCCTGCCTTGGCCGGCACGCCGAAGGCGCCTCCACCACCCCAGATCCAGCCGGTGGAACAACCGAAGCTGGCCTTCGAAACGCCGGGCCAGGGTGGGACCAGCGAGAACAAGGGGGATCGGAAGCTGGCCCCTCCGAAGGACCCTGTCCAGGA
This sequence comes from Bryobacterales bacterium, assembly GCA_963824345.1. Taxonomy (GTDB): domain Bacteria; phylum Acidobacteriota; class Terriglobia; order Bryobacterales; family Bryobacteraceae; genus Palsa-89. The sequence continues at coordinate 605,885 of CAWGOZ010000023.1, read as the reverse complement.
CGCGATCCATGAAATCGCGCGGGGTGGCGGCGGGCAGGGCAACGTCAGAGTCAGCGACCTGGATCGCCCGCCGGATCTGCCCGAAAGCATTCATCTGCCGACACTGCCTGGCCAGACCGGCAGCAGCCTGGAGCTGATGAGCGACCCGATGGGTGTGGATTTTAAACCCTATTTGATCCAGATTCTCGCGCTCGTTCGCAAGAATTGGTTCGCCGTTATTCCGGAAAGCGCAAGGCTCGGTAATCGTGGCGTGGTGGAGCTGCAATTCATCATCGATCGCAATGGGGATGTTCCGAAACTGGTGATTGCAACGCCCTCCGGATCGGAAGCTCTGGATAGGGCGGCGGTGGCCGCAGTCAGCGCGTCGGTGCGGTTCCCACCTCTGCCGAATCAATTCAAAGGACAGCAGATCAGATTGCAATTTGCATTTAAATATAACTTCAAATAGCTAAATTCCAGGAATACAGGGAATACGAGGGAGACAAGGAATACAGGTTATTGGAGCACAACCAGCGGAGCTCGCGCGAATCCGAATTTTCGCGCCTGTTCGTCGATCACGCTCACCTGGCAAGTATATTGACCGGGCGGAATGTTGGCGAGCGGCATCTCAAACTCGAACGCCAGTGTGTTGGGCCGGCCTGATTTTGATTTCGTGACGCGCATGGGCGCCGATTCGAAAGACTTCGACTTGCCGCGGAACATCGCCAGTTCGGCCGACACGCTGGGCGACGCCTCCGTTCCTGGATCGTAGACTTCGAAATAAACGTACAGTTTCTGGTTCTTGCGGAACACCCGCGTGATGTCGGGGATTAGTTTCTGGCCATCCTCCACCAGCGGATGCTCATTGAGCAGCTTCTTGTTGCCGCCCGCGTTGCCGATGCTGGCCGAGAGCGGCTCGCGCTGATTGCTCCATACCACCGAGCTCATTCGCACCGACGTCTGCTTGCTTAAGTCAGGAACGGTGAACTTCATTTCAAAGGTTCCCATTTTGCCGTTCTGGTTTTCGCGCGCCAGGAACCGCAAATTGTAATCGCCCGGCGGGAGGGTGACGCCGGTATCGTACTCGACGTGCCTCTGAGCAAGCTGCGCGGCGTTCTTCTCGGTTAGCTTCAGCTTGATTTCGTCGCGGATCCCGCCCAGCATCTTTCCGTGCGGATCGCGAATCTGGCCGATGAAATCGAGATCCGTCGTGGATTTGGGCGATAGACCGAGCGCCGCCCCCGCGATCCGGACCGTGATCGGGACGAAATACTTATCGCGCCCAGTTTGGAAGTAATCCACCTCCATCGCTAGCGGCAGTTCGGTGAATGGATCGTCGAGTGTCAATGCGTCTTCGAGTTGCCGTTCTTTGTCGCTGGAATTCATCTTGCCCCACACCTTGGCCGCGTAATACCCTTTGCGGTAATCGAGCTTGGCCGATTCCGGTAACGACGCGATCTTCACGGTCACGTGACGGTACTTGCCATCCGCCGCCGGATTCGCGCTGTAATAGCCGAGGACGTAATAGCTGTTGAAGTCGATCTGCACTGCCTTGATGCCAAGCGTAAGGTCATTGCTATCCAGCAGGGCCTTGCCGCCCGTGTCGGCAGCCAGCGTGTAAATGGTGTCTTGCGTATCGTGAAACGAAGTGCGGTTAGTGGCGTACGTATTGCCGGTGAACACGCCGGTGCCCTTGGGCGAGGCCTGCGTCGCGTCGCCAGCCGGCGCCATGGCCACCAATCCGCGCGCGTCGATCGGATAGAACGCCACGTTCGCACGCACGGCGCTGTTTACCGTAGCGCGCAGCTGCGACTGATTGTCGACGCCGGTCTTGCCCACGCCGCTTGAAAAATAAACCAGCGCCTTCTTTTCCGGGTACGCGGCCAACTTGCGCGCGGCGTCTTCCAGCGCGCTGAGCTTACGGTCGGTATTGAAGATGTTGAATTCGGTATCGTCGGCGGTAAACTCGCCGCTGGTGTCGGTGGAATCGGCGCCGGTTGCGGCCAAGGCCGCCAGCTCACTGGAATCGCCCACCCGCAGGCCTTGAATCACGCTCACTAGCGCTTCGCGATCGTTAGTGAACTCCTGCACCACGCGCAGTTCATTGGTGAGCGTCATGATGGAGACCGTGTCGGACACCGTCATTTGCGTATCGATGAACTTGATGGCGGCGTCGCGCGCGCGGATCTGCTCGGCGGGCTGCATGGAGGAAAGATCGAAGAACATCGCGATCAGCCGCCGGTCTTTCAGCTCGTCCGGCTTCAAGGCAGGCGGGGGAGCCGGCGCTGGTGCAGAGGGCTTGGCTTCCGCGGGTCCGCGAGTCTTTAGCGCGGGCGCCGGCGCTTCGATCGCAGGCAACGTTTCGCCATTCAAGCGCTCCAGCTCGAACACCGAGATCTGCTGCGGCTTGCCGTCTTCCAGCAGCGTGAACTGATCCTTCTTTAAATCTTCGACGGGTTTGCCGCTCTTGTCTTTTACGGAAATGTTGATGATCACCAGGTTGGTGTTGGTTCTGAAATTCGGCGATGGCTGGTCTTGCGCCAATATTCCGGCGCAAACCAGCGCCGCCAGAACGACTCGAAATGCGCAACTGGACATGCTGGCCATCCTCTAAAAACGGAACCTGATGTTCACGTCGGCGGTTCGCATCGCGCCGGCGGCGGTGGCCACGCCATATTGAGTTGAGCCCACCACCGTATTCACGTTGGTGATGTTCACATGATTCAAGGTGTTTGTTGTTTCGAAGCGCAGCTCGATGCGTTTGCGGCTGCCCTCGCCGCCGATGGTGAAATAGCGCCCGAAAGCCGTATTGAGCGACCACTGCCACGGTCCCGGAATCGTATTGCGGCCCGCATCTCCGAGTTCGCCCGGAGCCGGCGCCGTGAAGGCAGCCAGATTGAAGTAGCCACTTCCCTCCTCCACCGGCAGACCGGTAGCTTCGGCGCGCCCGCTGCCCACCACTCCAGTGCCCGCGGTGTTCGCCTGGTTCCCTAAAATCCGCGCCGTAAAGGGCGTCCCATTTTCAAACAAGCCGGATCCGCTCATGGTCCAATTGCGTTTCCACCAACTGGCTTGCGCCGGAGTGCTGAGAGCGTAATTCAAGGTCAGCACGTTCGGCCGGTTAAAGCTCGATACGCCGCGCTCGGCGCTCAGGTCGAACGCGTTCTGCGCGACGACGTTCCCGACTCCGCCAAAGGTGGAACTATCGTCGATGGACTTGGAAAAAGTGTAAAGAGCGTTGAACGACATGTTACGCGCGAAACGCCGCATCAGCCGCACTTGCCCGGCATGATAAATAGAATTCCCCCAGGAGCTGTCGTAGATGAACTGTTGCGCATCGTTGATCAGCAGCCTCTGTTGCGACGTTAGCGGCGAGCCCGGAGCAGCGCTATTCGGCACGGTCTGGGTATCCAGGTCGGTGCCCTTGGTTCCGATGTAATTCACCTCAAAGAAAAACGATCGGCTCAAGTTCTGCTGCACGCTCGCACTCCAGCTTTGAGCGTAGCCAACCTGGTAATTCTTCTGGACTGCGTAGGTGTTCGCGATGGTGGCGCTGGTCTTAGCGGTGGCGAGCCCGTTTTGAATGGTCAGTACATCGGTCTTGCTGGTGGTCAGCCGCTCTGTGACGGCGAACGGCGGCTGCTCGGACAGCTCGGTGGCAAGCTGATTCAGCGCGGTCGGGTTGTAGTAGATGCCGTAACCTAAGCGCACCACGGTTGAATGCTTGGTGCTGGGCTTCCAGGCCAGTCCGCCGCGCGGCGCCCAGTCGTGCCGGTCGGGTTCGATCAGGCTGTTCGGATTTGCGCCGGAGTAGGGCCCCGTGGTTCCCGCCAAAACCGAAGCGACGGCCGTGAAATCCGGCGCGATATCAAGATTCACAAGATGGCCGTACTTCTCCGACAGGGGCGAATAATATTCGTAGCGCAGGCCATACATCAGCGTCAGATTCGAGTTCACGCGCCAATCGTCGTTGGCGTAAAAATCGTAGGCATTCTGGCGGAAGTACGTGCTGGACCCGCCGAATTGAACGGAACTGGCCGCGGGCAGGCCCAGCAGAAAGTCCGCGAAATCCAATCCGGTGTTCGGCAACGGCTGACCCCTGGAATTGAACTTGCTGGTCTCGATTCCATCGAAGGTGAACGTGCCGCGCGCGTTTTGATCGGTAATGGTGTTGCGATCCTGCCGCTTGAAATCCGCTCCGAACGTCATAGTGTGATTTTGTTTTACCCAGCTATAGGCTTCGCTTTCCATGAAATACTGCACCACGCCATCCGACGGAAGGGCGTCCGTGAGGCCGGCGAAATTGGTGAAACTGAGCGTGGGAGGTCCGTAGTTGATGGGCTCCTGCGACGTTCCCCGGATGCCAAATTCTGAGGCCACGTCAGTCCCATAGGAGAAATATGAATTTTGCGTGGTGCGATTACGGTTGAACGTGATTTGAGCCGTGTTGAGAGCGTTCGAGCCGACATTGTGCACCCAACTCAGGTTGGTATTGTCGCCCAAACCGTTGCCAGGATCCAGAAATCCGAAGAGTTGAGCAGTGTCGCTCTTGCGCCGTTGGAAACCCTCGGTCAACGCCAACCGGTCGTTCTTGCCCAGGTTCTGGTTCAGACGAACACTCAGGTTGTCGGTATCGGCCGGAACAGCCGCGACAAACTCGAAGTTGTTTACCGTGCCGGGCAAGTTCGGCAGCGGGATGTACTGAAGCAAGCCAACCGCAGCCGAGTTGAACAGGCTGCTCGGGATGGTATTGTTCTGAAATGGAGTAGTAGTTCCCGGGAGATAGATCGCCGGAACCACGCCGTTAACGACAGTGTCCGAAAAATTCCCCACGCGTTCGGCGGCCGTCGGCACCGAGCCCACGTTGTAGGAAACGCTTTGGCCGCGAGTGGAATAATAACTCACCGTAAAGAAGGTGGAGTCGCCTTTCAGCAAATGTGGAATGTGCAGCGGACCACCGACTACTCCGCTCCAGCGGTAGTTGTTGAAGTTCGGCTGCGGCTCCGGCTGTCCGCTCAACGAGAACTGCTTGGCGTCAGTAGCAGCGCCTTGCCACTGGATGGAAAGGTTGCCATGAATTCCTTGACGACCTCGATTTCTGCGATTGCCAATCAGCTGGCCGTTGCCGTTACCTCCGGGACGATTGCGGCCACCGAATCCACCGCCACGTCCGCCGCCGAAGCCGCCACCGCCGAACCCTCCGCCGCCACCGCCCGGCCCGCCAAAACCAGGAGCACCACCGCCGGGTCCGCCCGGAGCGCCTGGAACACCGCCTGGCTGGCCTTGGCCGCTCAGTCCTCCGAGTCCGCCGGGCGGGCCCTCGAGACCTGCCAGGGGCCCGCGCAATCCGAAATCAATCTGGCCGTTTTGTAGGCCGTTGCTCAACGTTCCATTCACCAGGAAGGCTTCGCTGGCGTTGGCTGAATTGGCGCCGGCAATGTCTGGTGGCGGAGCCTCCGCAAGTTGATCGACCTCGTTTTCCGTGGTGGCGCGGAAGCCGCCGACCCGTGCTGACTGCGAACCCCGCGGGCGTTCGGCAACTTCCCTGGGCCGAGGTTGCAGATCGAGACTCCAGTCAACAGCGGGCGATCCTTGATGAATCTGCACTTCTTTGTGAGCCGTCAGGAACCCGAACATCTGTACTTCCAGCGTGTAGGTTCCCGGCGCGAGATCGGTCAATTCGTAATTGCCGGATTCATCGGTGGTGGTCACGGCGCGGTGATTGCTCTGGGTGGCGATCACGGTAGCGCCGGGCAGCGGCTGGCCGCCGAATTTGACTGTCCCGGTGGACGTCACGCTGGTCTGCGCACCTAGCGACGCGCCAACAACCGCAAGGAAAAACAGCCGCAGCACTATGATTAAAGGATCGCATTTCCGGCCGCCGCCGTTACGAGAATCGGTGTAAAAGAGGGTAAAGCCTAGCGGGCCTTTAACAGGACCACCGTTATGTTGTCGGGGCCGCCCGCTTGTTTGGCAGCGTCAATCAGCCGTTCACACTTGGCTTGAAGGGAACCGTTGCCGGACAACTTGTCGGCAATGACGCCCGCTTCGATTACGCCATGCAGGCCATCGCTGGAGAGCAAGATCAACTCCCCGGTATTGGGCCGCAGCGTGTAACTGTGCACCCGCACCTCCGGGCTGACGCCGATCGCCATGGTCAATACGTGACGCATGGGATGAGTTTTCAAGCTGGCTTCGTCGATCCCCAGCCGGCGGCCCACCTCATTCACCCAGGTTTGATCCTCGGTGACGCCCTTGAGCTCGGCGCCGTCATACACATATACCCGGCTATCGCCGACGCTGGCAATCAACAGCTCGGGGCCGCACTCCAGCGCGGCCACCAGGGTGGTGCCCATGCCTTCCAGAGTTGGATCGCCCGCGGCAGCGCTCATCACGCGCAGATTCGCTTCCCGAAAAGCCTGAAACAGAGTTTCGGCATCCGGCTCGCCGGCGTTCTCAATGAATGCGGCCACGGTCTCCACCGCAAGCTTGGAGGCATGTTCGCCGGCCTGTGCGCCCCCCATGCCGTCGGCCACGACGTAGAGATGGTCTTTGGGAGAGATCAGATAGAAGTCTTCGTTGTTTTGGCGGACACAGCCTGGGTCGGATAGACCGAATGCTTCCAGCATGAGCTTTTTGGATTATACCCGTTTCGGAAATTTGCTCATGGCTTGTCGGGCTGCAGCACGGCCTTCAACTGCCAGTAAGCGCTCTCTTCATAATTCGTCTTCAAGCGCTCCAAACCCTCGGTCTGCGAATCGCCGGGCCGTGGACCGCTCCTTTTTTCGCAGCGCGCCAGCAGAAGCGCGGCTTCGGCATCGGCGGGATCGTGATCCAGCACAGCGTGAAAGCGCTCGGCGGCGGCGGAAAAATCGCCCTCGCGCCACAGCGCGTAACCCAAATTGAATTGGTACGCCGGGTCGCTACGGTCGCCTTCTAAAGCCTTGCGAAAATCGTCCACCGCCGAAGGGAGCCGATTGGCGCGGGACTCGGAGGCCGCCAGATTGTTGTACACCTCGCTGAGCGGAACGACGTGCGCCACTTCCTGGAACGCTGCTTCGGCGCCCGCAAAGTCGCCGGTCTGGTAGCGGCACAGTCCCAGAAAGAAACTAGCCTCGCGATAGTGGACATCGCCCAGAGCCACTTTTTGGAACCATTCCGCGGCCGATTTGTATTCTTTCTTGCTCCACAGCAAGCGGCCGAGCTGGAAGTCCGGCAGTGAATAGTGATTATCCAACCGGGCAGCTTGCGTGAAGAAGCGATGCTTGTCATCGGCCGAGGCCGCCAGCAGGCCGCGAGTGTAGTTTTCCACGGCATCCACGCGCACCGCGGGGTGCCGGTCGCGAAACTCGGCCTCGGACGGCGCGCTGGCCGGTTTGAGAAACCGCAGCGTCTGCCACGCCAGGTGTTCCTGCAACGCCGCAAGATCTTCGAGCGCCCCTACCTCTCGAAATTCCGGGCCCTCCTTGAGGCGCTTCAAATCCAGCACGCGGGCCGTGATGAGCAGTGAAGCTCCATTCCTTAAGGCATGACCATTCGCCGTGGTTTTGCCCGCGGCATCCGGCGAGGCCTTCACATCGTACTGTCCGAAGATCACCTGCTCGGCGTCCAGCTCTTGTCCGATCTTCACCACCGACGCTTTGGTAAGCAGCGAATAAGGTCGCAGCGAGAGACGGCTGTAAGCTTCGATGCGGTCGTCACGGTCGAGCGCCATCAATCCTTCCGAGGAAAGCCCCTCGCGCACCGATTCCGCCAGGCTCTCGCCCATCCAATCCAGATTGGAATCCTTGGAGAGGTTGAAGAACGGCAAAACCAGATACGTAACGGCCTGCGCCGATGGAAGGATCAGACCGAGGCAAACCGAGGCCCACAGAAGACTGCGCACCCGCCTATTTTACCGCGCCTATGATTTGCCGACGCGCCGTCGCGTGTTTTAGCAGGCTGCTTGCTGACGCGCGCGGCTCAGTACACTGCGTGCGCTACAGAGCCGCGACCGTAAGGGAGCCGGTTTCGACACAGCCTGCTAAAGGGTCTCGGTAACAAGCTTAATTGGTGGCGTTGCCGGACTTTTCGAAAACCACCCGCTTGGTGGTGCCGCCCAGCCGGATCTCTTCCACCTGGTTGCCGTTGATCCGCACCGAGCTGCGAGCAAACTTCTGGTTCTCGGTCTCGATTTTCACCGGAGCTTCGGTCATCACCTTGCCCTGCTTGATGACCGCCATGCCATTGTCCTTCAGCTCCAGCTTGTAGTCACCCGCCTTGAGTTCGGTACCGTTGACGGTAACGGACTGGAAGAACGTCACCGAGTAACTGCTGGCCGCGCTGGCCACCGCGAGAGCAGCGGTAGCAAATCCGAGTAGAACATTCTTAACCATGATTGTAACTCCTCAACTGAACTTGTCTAACTTCACGTGGTAATACGCAGCAGCTCCGCATACGTTCCGAAGAATGCGAAAAAATGTTCGATTTTACTAAGCAATTCCTAAAAATGTTCAGATGCCAATATGCGCGATCGCGCGCTCCACCATCGCCAGCGCCTCGGCTTGCACTCGTGCGTCGTCTCCAAAACCCGGGAGCCAGTGCACGCCCTGTTCCCTCCGAAACCAGGTGAGCTGGCGCTTTGCGTAGCGGCGCGTCTCCATCTGCGCAGATTCCAGGGCCTGTTCGAGCGACAGGCTTCCTTCCACCACCCGCAAGGCTTGTTTGTAGCCCAGCGACTCGAACGGCTTCGCTTCACGCGCTACGCCGGCCGCGCGTAGGTGGCGCACTTCGTCCACCAAGCCGCGCTCAAACATGGCGGTGCCGCGGGCACTCAAGCGCGCGTACAATAGCTCGCGTGGGGGATCCAGCCCGATCTTCAGGGGAGCAAAGCCGGCCAGTGGCGCGCGTCCGCGCTCGAATAGCGAAGTCAGGGACCGGCCCTCGATCAACCGCACCTCCAGCGCCCGCATGGTCTTGTTCCTGTCGTTGGGGTGAATTCGCGCGGCTGCGGCCGGATCCAGACGTTCCAATATCCGATGCAAGCTTCCGCTCCGGCGTTTCTCGCGATACTCCAACCGGCCGCGCAGCGCCTCATCGCGCGACGGCCCCGGAAATAGTCCGTCCAGCAGCGCGCGCAGATAGAAGCCGGTGCCGCCGGCAACGACTGGGATGCGGCCGCGTCCCGCAATTTCGCGCAGCGCCGCCTCGGCCAAGCGCGAGTAATCGCCGGCCGTGAATACCTGGGACGGATCGATCACGTCGATCAAATGATGCGGAATGCCCCGCCGTTCGGCCTCCGGGACTTTGGCGGTCCCAATGTCGAACCCGCGATAGACTTGCAGCGAATCGCAGTTGACGATCTCGCCGCCCACGGCCAACGCAATGTGGAGAGCCAAATCGCTCTTACCAGAGCCGGTGGGCCCCACCACGACCGGAAGTGGAATCGCGGATCTTTCGTTCACGATCGTCAGAATGATAGCGCGGCGGCCCCGTCCGACTCTCTAATACCCCGGTACACGCGGCTTCTTCAAGCCGTGTTTTTGCTGAATTGGACCACCCCCTGGGACGCCGTGCGATCAGGATCTCGCCGCGACGGTCAGGAGCATCAAGGGCAGTAGGGCACACGCAGTGAATCGGCTACTTCATTGGAGCAGCGCTCGCGATTCTGGGCAAGAGGCAAAACTCGGCTAAAGCCGCGTGTACCCGCTCGCGTTTCTCCTGTTGGCCGGGCTCACGCCCCACTCCGCCGCGACCTTGCCAGGGAGTCGGGGTTATACTGGAAACGAGTCCGTCTGTCCAAGGAAAGAGAGCTATTTTTTCGATGATTCCAGCTGGCCGGTTGGCAACCCTCCCCATTCTTCTTTTGGTGGCCTCGGCTGCCTTTGCCCAGAGCGCTCCCCCGGCCGGGCCATCCGCCGCGCAGGCCGATAAAGCAGCCGCTTACTACAATTATTCGCTCGGACACCTGTACTCGGAATTGGCGGCGGCTTATGGCAATCGCGGCGAATACTTCAATAAGGCTGCGGAAAGTTATCGCGCCGCCCTGAAGGCCGACCCCAGCGCGACGTTCATCGCCGAGGAACTTTCCGATTTGTACATTCAGTCCGGCCGGCTGCGTGAAGCAGTGCTGGACGCCGAAGACGCTCTCAAACAGAACCCCAACGATTTGAATTCGCGCCGCCTACTGGCGCGCATCTATACCCATCTGATCGGAGATGCGCAAAACAACCAGATCGATCCCGACATGGTTAAGAAGGCCGTTGAACAGTACCAGAAGATCACCGAGGCCGATCCTAAGGACGTCGAAAGCTGGATCATGCTGGGCCGTTTGGACAAGGCGCTGCAGAACTCTACTGAAGCAATGGCCGCATACAAGAAAGCGCTGGAGCTGGACGCCGGCAATGAGGACGCGATGACCGGCCTGGCAACGGTATACGCAGACTTGGGAGACAACAAAGCCGCGGCCGACATGTTGCAAAAAGTGGCCGACAAAGATCCTAATCCGCGCAGTCTCACCAGCCTGGCCAGCGTTTACGAGCAACTGAAGGACTACTCACTGGCCGCGGAGATGTTGCGCCGCGCCCTGGATCAGCAGCCCGGCAATTCCGATTTGAAAAAAGGTCTGGCCGAAGATCTGATGCTCTCCGATCAGCTCGACGAGGCCCTGAAACTGTATCAGGAAGCCGCCGCGGAAGATCCCAAGGACGAACACTCACTCTTGCGAGTCTCGCAGATTTACCGGCAAAAGCGCGATTTCGTCAAGGCTCGGGAGGCTGCGGACAAGGCCAAGGAGGTGGCGCCCGACGATTTGGAAGTGCAGTTTAATGACGTCAACCTGCTGGAAGCAGAAGGCAAGATCCCGGATGCCATCAAGACTCTGAAAGGCATTCTGGAAGCGACCGCGAAGAAGAGCTACAGCGCCTCGGAAAAGAGCAGCCGCAGCTTCCTGCTGCAGAGCCTGGCCGAGTTGGACCGCACCGTCGAGCAGTACAATGCGGCCGTGGATGTGTTCCGCCAGCTGGCCGAGCTGGATCCTGACACCGGGGCGCGCATCGAAGCGGAAATCATCGAGACCTACCGGGAAGCAAAAGAGTATCCCAAGGCGGAAGCCGAAGGCGATACGGCGGCCAAGAAATACCCCAATGACCGCTACGTCACCACCGCGCGGGCATCGGTGCTTTCCGACCTGGGAAAAACCGATCAGGCACTGGCCGAGACCCGCAAGCTGCTGGGCGGCAAGAACGATCGCGAAGTTTATTTGAGCCTGGCGGACATCTACGAAAAGTCCAAGAACTTCGCCGAAATGGGCAAGGCGATCGACGCCGCCGAGAAACTTTCGGAATCGAGCGAAGAGAAACAAAACGCGGCGTTTCGGCGCGGCGCCATGTACGAGCGTATGAAGAACTTTCCCGCCGCTGAAGCCGAGTTTCAAAAGGTGCTTGCGATTAATCCGAACAACGACGCTGCGCTGAATTATCTAGGCTACATGCTGGCCGACCGCAACGTTCGGCTGGACGAGGCACGCGACATGATCGTGAAGGCGTTGCAGCACGAGCCCAACAGCGGCGCGTATCTCGACAGTCTGGGCTGGGTCTATTTTCGCCTGAACAAACTGCCGGAAGCCGAAGATAAGCTGCGAGAGGCGCTGCAGTACATGTCGCGCGATCCCACCGTGCACGATCATCTGGCCGAAGTCTATTTCCGCGAAGGCAAAATCCGGGAAGCCATCGCGCAGTGGCAAAGCTCGTTGCGCGAGTACCAAGCCGGCCCGCCCGGCGACATGGACCACGCCGAGGTGGCCAAGGTCCAAAAGAAGCTCGAAGACGCCAAAGTCCGGCTGGCTCGCGAAACGGGAGCCAAACAGCAATAGGGTTCGCTTTCTCCCAAGCGGCCCGAACATTTGCCGCGCGGCCAGGCTTGGTCGGCCTGGGTTCAAGCACGCCGCCCTTAAGTGTGATAAATTTCCACGGATAGGAGAGATTCATGAATAGTTACGTCGCTGGCCTGGTCTTGGTGGCTGTCTCGGGCGTTTTACCGCTAACGGCGCAGGAGAAACAAAACTTCGTGTTGAACCCGGGCACTCCCGAGGGGCAAATCCTGCAGTCGCTGGGGCAGGAGACCGACGACGCCAGGAAGATTACGCTGGCCCAGGACTTTCTAGCGAAATATCCCAAGAACGAGGCCGCCGGATGGGTGGCGGCGCAGTTGGAGTCCGCGCTGCTGGGACAGAAAGACAATGATAAGGTTTTGGAGGTGGCCGAGGCGTCTTACGCCAACGGTCCCGACATGGATGCGGCTTATTTCGCGTTGAAAGCCGCCGTGGCGAAGGAAGATTTCGCCCAAGCCAAGAAATGGTCGGCGCGTACGGCGGAAGCAGCCCGCAAGATCACGGGCTCCACGAAAGCCCCGGCCGATGACGACGAGAAGCATCAACTGCAATACGCCAAGGAAGTGGGCGAGTATGCCGATTACGGGTTGTATGTGCTGGCCATCAAGGCCCAGCCCAAGGACGAAGTGGATCTGGTAGACACGCTGATCAAGCAGAATCCCAAGAGCCAATATCTGCCGGAAATAGCGACCAGCTATTTTGGCGCATTGACGAAAGCGGGCGAAGGCGCGAAGGCTTGTCCCGCCGCGGCAAAGATGGCCGTGGATAAGAACGCGGAGGCCATGTTGTTCGCGGCCGACTGCAGCTGGCGGGCAAACCGGGCCGAAGCTGTGGTGAGTTATGCCGCCAAAGCCGCGGAAGCCGTCAGCACCCGCTCCAAACGCGAAGGCGTGAGCGACTCCGATTGGGCCACGCAAAAGTCCGCGCTGCTCGGAACCGCCAACTTCTACACTGGCGTCGGCTACGCCTTGCAGATGCGGTACGGGCCGGCAAACAAAGCTCTGCGCGCCGCCCTGCCGGCCCTCAAGGGAAACCAGCAGACCTACGCGACCGCGCTATTTTATCTGGGACTGGCGAACTACAGCCTCGGAAAGCCGGTTGGGGACAAGGCGCAAATGCGCCAAGGCCTGCAATTCTTCCAGGAGTCCGCGGCGATCAGCGGTCCCATGCAGGATCAAGCCTCGCGCAACGCCAAGCTGGTACTCGCCGAACTGGGCGGCAAGTAACCGAGCCGCGCTAAGGGCGCTGGTCGCGGACGACGATGGTCTCCGCCATGCGATCGTGAACCGTCCGGCGGTTCGGATGAATGAAGTACTGCAGGAATCCGAATCCAAATTCCAGCGCCGACGCTCCGTATCCCAGGGCGCGTTCGATGGAGTGCCACAGCCCCATCTTGCGATGGACCAGCGAAACCACTCGAATACCCATAACTCGCTTGCCGATAGTACGGCCATTGCCTAGATAGACGGAAAGCCCAAAGAACAAGACCAGATAGAGGATGCTGTACCAGTTCTCGAAAAAGTTCAGCTCAATGTTAATGTGGCGATTGCTCGCGCCGAGACTGGTGAACTTGTTTAGAAGCTTCGCAGCCGTGATAAGGATGGCCAGAAACAGCGCCCCGGCAATTGCAAAATCGATGAAGAACGCAACGGCGCGCGATGTGAACGAGGCCAGTTCCAGGCCATTGAGCTCGCGCATGCGCTCGGTTTCGCGAGCGTTGTAGAGCCGGGGCTTACGATCCAGCAAGGGGTCGGCTTTTCTATTGATGGAAAACGCCGTTGTAAACGCCGCTGGCCAAAATGTGGCCGCTCAGCGCTTTTTCCAAATCGTCGCGCACCGCAGTGGCCGCCAGATCCAGCTTCGCGTCGAGAGCGTAGACCTCGAGGGTATAGTGGTGCGGCAATCCCGCCGGCGGGCACGGACCCAGGTAACCCGCATTGCCCGTGACATTCTTGCCTTGACGCGTTCCATCCGGCAAGTCAGCGGTGGCTGCTACGCCGGCGGGCAAACCGGTGGCGGACGCCGGAATGTTCCAGGCGATCCAATGCGTCACGTCGTCGAACCCTTTTCCCAAGTGCACGTCGCCATCGTGAAAGATCAGAGCAAATGCCACCGTGCCGGCCGGCGCTCCGCTCCAATCGATCTTCGGAGAACCTCCCGGAGGCTTCACTGCACAAGTGTACTTGGCTGGAATGGCGCCGCCATCGCTGTAAGCGGACACCGTGATTTTCAGCGGCGCGGGAATGACAATTCCACCAGCCTTATTTTGCGCCCATGCGGCGCCGGCACACAGCGCCAGCGAGGCCGCGAAAATGTTCACAGATCTCATTCGATTTCCTCCTGTCGTGACAAAATATTATAGCAGTGCGCTCCTGGTGTATACTTCTGCATGAAATCCATGTCCAAGGAGACTACGTGAATCGCATCCACACCCTGACTGTGATGGGAGCTTTGCTCGGCGCCCTAGCCGTCAACGCTCAAAACCCTTTCTCAACTGACGCCAAGAATTTCTACACGAACATGAAGGGCACCCTAATCAAAGCCGCCGACGAGATGCCGGAAGCGGACTACTCGTTCAAGGCGAGCCCTCCGGAACGGACCTACGGAGAGATCGTCGGACATATCGCCGAAGTCCAATTTGCACTCTGCGGCATCGCCAAAGGCGAGCAGAAAAAAAGCGACGCCGGCACCAAGACCAGCAAGGCCGATCTGGCCGCCGCGCTCAAAGCGTCCTTCGATTATTGCGATGGCGTGTACGACTCGATGACCGACACGGACGCAGCAACCAAAGTGAAGATGTTCGGCCCCAACCCGGTTACGAAGCTCGCTGTTCTCAATTTCAATACCTCTCACGACAACGAAATGTACGGCCAAATGGTGGTGTACCTTCGCATCAAGGGCCTGGTGCCGCCGTCCAGCCAGCCTCGTCGGCCCTAGCGTTTCCACGAAGCCACATGCAGGTGCGCGGGCATCTGCGCGTGGGCGAGATCGAGATCATCGTGCGCAATGGGAACCGTCAGCGAAACCGTCGCTGGCGTCGACGGATAATTTTGGCTGATCGAAATCCTCAATGCCTGCGTGGGACTCGCCACCAGCGCCACGGCCCTGCTGGCGTCCGCGAACGACCGCAGCGATTGCGCTTGCTTGGGATCGTCACTCGTAATTAGCGCCTCTCGCAGCACGCGCTCCGCCGACGCGTACGTCAGCACCGCCACCACGTGCGGATCCTTGAGCCGGGTATCCGTCGCGTCGTCCGCCGGAACCTCCAGGCCCGCGTAGCGCATGGTCTGAATATCCCGGCGGATCGAGAACGCGAGCAGCGGCGTATACGTATCGAACAGCCGCTGACCGGTGCCAAGCTTGTACGCCGACCACCACTGGGTATCTTCCAGGCCGCGCAAGATTACCAGCAGCGCACCGTCTACCGTCCTGCCATCCAGACCAGCAGCTTGCAGTGAATAGAGCGGCTTATGCTTGGGATCTACGCCCAACGGCCAAGCTTCCACTGTGGTGGATGCTTCCATGCCGATTTCATCCACCACCTGCTGGGTGAGCGTGGTGATGCGCAATAACAATCGCTCGCTCTGCGGCCGGCCCGGCACGCCTGTGCCCGTTACTTCATACGCGACATTGACGATCTCGACGGTTTGCTGGCCGTCCCGGTTGACGCCATAGACCACGCTCGCGGGCGATTGCGCTTGAAATGGCTGGCGAGTCTGCGCCATCCCGACGCCGCCAATCAGAAGACACACCGCGCTCAACCGCATGTTCTCTATTCGTAGAATTGCGGCGCTTTCTTTAGCTTCGAGTTGGCGATGAAGTCGTGCTGGATCCAAAGTTCCGCCCCGCTCTCTTTCAGAAACTCCTCGATCCTCTCCCGTGTCTCCGCGGTCTGCCGCGGATCGGCATCAAACTTGGGAACGCGCTTCAATTTGCGCTCTTCGGGGTAGTGATACAGATCGCCGCTCAATACCACCGGGCCCGTTTTTTTCAGCTTCAAGAACAAGACCTGATGGGCCGGCGTGTGTCCCGGCGCGAGCTTGATCACCACCGTTCCATCGCCGAACACGTCATAATCGTCGGTGGGAATGAGAATCGTCTTGCTACTTTTGAGCGCCGAGTAATTCGCGGGATTCACCTTGTTTGGCGGCTGCGCTGAAAACAGTGCGTCGCGCTCGATCTTTCGCGCCAGCCAGGTTGCGCTCGCAAACTGGTTGGCGTTGGCGATGTGATCGTAATGATAATGCGAGAACGCCAGATACTCGATGTCCGACGGCGCATATCCGATCTTTTCCATTTGCGAGCGAAGCGTCTCGGTGATCGTGGCATAGCCCTCCAACGCGGATTTCTCGCCGGGCTTCAGCGCGCTGTCCGGCACAGCGCCCACATCCCACATCAGGGTTCCCTTCGGATGAACGATCAAAAAGCACGCCACCGAAAGGTTGGTGGTCGCTAGCTCTTCTTTGGTGAATCGGAACCGTTCCGGATCCGATATGTCCAGACTCCCGCAGTCGAAAACATATAACCGCAGCGATTTCGGCGGAGGCGGCGCTTTGTGCTGCGCGTTCGACGCAAGGGGCGCGATCAAGGTGGCGAAAATAAACGCAATTTTCTTCAACATATGCTTCGGTCAATCATACTATTTTGGCCGCCGCCCTCCGTAAGAGGGTGGCCTTTGCACAAGTCGCCCGAACGGTTCCAAAATGGTTCCATGAACATCACGCTGAAGAATGTGCCCGACAAGGTGTACCGGGCGGTGAAGCGTGCGGCCAAAGAGCAAGGCCGAAGCCTAAACGCGCAGATCATTCAATTATTGGAAGCCGAGACCGCCGAATTGGAGCGGCGGAGAAAGGGTCGTCAATGGCGGGCCGAATTGGAGCGGTTTCGCAAGTCGCTTCCGCCCATGGACGACAGCACTCGTTTGATACGCCAGCAGAGGGAACGACACTAATCCGTGCCCGAGCTGCTGGCACTCGGGGAGATCACATTGATCGCTCCTGATCTGCTTCTGACGGAGTTAGCCAGTCTAATCATGAGACGCAAACGCCGCAAGCAAATGCCGGCTGCCGCGGGTCAGGAAGCCTTTTGGCTGATGGCGGAATCCGAGCTGCGCCTGTTCGAGACCCGCCCGCTGCTAGGACGCGCACTGGATCTGGCGATTAACAGCCAAATGTCCTTGTGGGACTGTGCTTATCTCGCGCTCGCAGTCGAACACGATTGTCAATTGATTACTGCGGACTTCCGGCTGTTTCGCGCAGCCAGCGGCCGGCATCCAACGATCAGGTTGCTCGGTTAATTTTCTGGCCGGGCCGGTTCCGTGCCCGTATCGCCCTGCTATTATGAAAGCGGAGGTTATCGCATGGGTCCCGTGGGTGTTCAGGAAATGGTAGTCATCCTCCTGGTCGCCCTTGTCTTGTTCGGTCCAAAAAAGCTGCCCGAGCTCGGCAAGACGATCGGAAAGGCGATGACGGAGTTCCGGCGCGCGCAAGCCGAACTCAAAGCGACGTTCGATAGCCACATGCGAGAATTGGAGAAGGAAGGCGAGTCCATCAAGGAAGTTACTCGAACCTATACCAACGAGATTTACAACAATTACAACGCGTACGACTCCCCCTCCTTTAGCGATTCGGTCACCTATCCAGGCGTCGAGCCGCAGGCTAATCCATCCACTGTAAGCGTACCCGCACCTCAGGGCGCCGAATCCCGCGTGTCTCCCAACGAGGCGCAAGTCAATGGAACCGTACCGCGGCCGATCAACAGCTCCGAGCACACCGTCGGTGAACCAGCCGCGCCGGAATCCATCAATACCTGAAAACGGCACGTAGAGAAACGTAAGCAAGCATGGAAGACGACAAGCAGGGAGTTCCTCCTCCCGAAGGAGAAGGTTCGCCCGAGACGGTGCGTCCGGGCTCCGGAGCCGAAGTTGTCCACACGCCAACCGTCGAAGTGGTGACCGAGTCGGGTCTGATTCGCCGCCCGCCCGGGCTGCCTCCTCCGCCGCCGGCCGTCAGCCCGGAAGACGAAGAAGAGGACAGCATGCTGCGCATGTCCTTCATGGAACATCTGGAGGAACTCCGCAGCCGAATTATCAAAGCTCTTTACGGTCTCGCCTTGGCGTTCGTGGTTGCGCTGGTGTTCGCGGGCAAACTGTGGGACATCATCAGCGACCCGGCAGTGGACGCTTTGAAGCATCTGCATGTCGAGCCGCCGCAATTGGCGCAGCTCACCCCCATGGAAGCCTTCTCGATTATCTGGGTGCAGCTTCCGTTGTTGTGCTCGGTGTTTATTGCCTCGCCCTGGGTGGTTTACCAGGTTTGGGCTTTCATCTCGCCCGGCCTATACAAGAAGGAACGCCGGCTTGCTCTGCCATTCATACTACTGACCGCCGGCCTCTTCATCGGCGGCGGATGCTTCGCGTATTTTCTGGCGTTTCGCTACGGTCTCGAGTTCCTGCTTGGCATCGGCATGAGCAACAACGTTCGCCCGGTGGTTTCCATCACCGAATATTTCGATCTGTTCGTGAACGTCACCTTGGGTGTCGGCTTGGTGTTCGAGATGCCGGTCCTGATATTCCTGTTGACGCTGCTGCGCATCCTTTCTCCGCGATTCCTGCTCCGGCATTCCCGCTACGCGATCCTGGCCATTGTGATTATCGCCGCCATCATCACGCCCACGCCGGATGTCTTCAATCTGATGTTGTTCGCCGTCCCGATGTGTTTACTCTATTTCGTCGGAGTGTTTGCCGGCCTTGCTCTGGTCATGCGCCGCGAAGGCCGCACCATGCCCTGGCGTAAAGTGCTGCTGATCGTCTTCTGCATCCTGTTCGCCGCAGCGGCAATCGCGTTCGTTATGATCCACTACCACGTACGTTTAGTACCGAGGTGGCCTTACATCACCCGGTAGCCCCCGGCACAACTTGGCGAGGGAAATTTCTGGATTTTTTTCCCGGAGTCGTTTACGATGGTTGCACCCTGAAGTCAGTGTGCGATGGACATAATAAAAGCACTGCGTGAGCTGCATGCAGAGAGAAAGCGCCTGAATATACTGATCGCTTCCCTGGAAGCGCAAGTGGCCTCCGGGCGCAAGCGGGACGTCGCCAAGCGCCCCGGACGCCGCGGCCGAAAAAGCATGAGCGCGGCCGAACGCCGGGAAGTCTCGAAACGAATGACGCTGTGTTGGGAAGCTCGCCGGGCTCAGCTCCGCCAGCTCAGCGACGGCAATCAAGCTGAGCCGTGCACGTAAACAAACGGGTCTTGGCCCAACTCATCGCTTGAAGAACCACAGCCAAAAATATTGCTGCCCGGCGCCATGCCGATAACGTGGGTCAAAACCACAGCGATAGGCCATCTCGGCAGCCTGGCGTTCGGAGAACGGAACACCCAGCCACGTGTCGTCCGGCTTCGTTTCTAAAGTACTGTCGCCTTGCACCTGGAACTTGAATAATGCGCCTGGCCGGAGCAGACGATGCACCTCGCGGACATAGTTCTCTATCACCTCCCGGCTAGGGATATGCTGGAAGACGATGGAAGAAAACGCGAAGTCGAAGGGCAACGCCGGCACCACACTCAAGTCTTTCCCATTGTTCTGGTACACGAACACGTTCCGCCGGCCGCCGAGCGCCAGCGCCGCCTGACGCACCATTTCACCGCTGACATCCACGGCGTGAACCTCGCCAAACAGGTTGGCGAGCGCTCGCGTCATGCGTCCCACCCCGCAGCCGATCTCCAGCACGCGCATCTCGCCGGGCGGTTTGCCCTGACAGATGTTCCCCAAGTCCGTCAGGATGTCCTCCGCCACGGACTTCTCGCCCGAAGCGAAAAACTCCTCGTCGCTCCACTCCGTAGCCGCCGTGCAAACGTAGTAACGGGCGTTCTCACGGGCGCGCTGGTCCCAGTCCTCCCGCATCTTCTGGAGCTGTTCTTCGGGGCTGATCTCGCTCATTTCCGCCAAGCTATCCCATTCTCCCATAGCCCCTTAAGATCAATCGCTCCCAGGTCGCTTCCACAGAAGTGGTACTGGGCCAGAAACAGTACAAAACGTTAGCCATTAGCCGAAAGATGTGCCTGCGCCTATTGACCGGGGGTGTACGATCAGTTTAGAGTCGAATGTGACAGCGAATACCATGGAACAGCGTAAAGCGCAACGATTTGAATTGAAACTGCCGCTGGAGTTGATCCGCAAGGGTTCACAGCCGCTTTCCGAATACGGTGAAACCCGTAACCTCAGTTCCGTCGGCGTTCTGTTTGAAGCCGGAGCCGCCCTGCGTATTGGCGAACCTGTGGAATACATGATCACTCTTCCCGGAACTCCCGAGAACGGCGAAAAAGTGCGCCTGCATTGTCTTGGAAAAGTGGTGCGCTTTACCCACGAGACTGGCGTGGCCGCTACTTTGGAACGCTACGAATTCGTCCGCTGAGCTTGCAGTAGCTCCCGTAGCAGCCGCAAGGCAGCCTGTTTCCCCGTTTCACCTACTTCCCCCACCGGTCCCACGCACGCCGGACAACCGGTCTCGCACCCGCAACCTACCAGTACCTCTAGTGCGCCCTGCAGCAGTTTACTTTTCAACTGGAACAGCGGCTGGCTCTGCCCGATGCCGCCCGGGTAATTGTCGAACAGAAACAGGTCCGGCTCGAAGCTTTGCGTGGCTCTCGAAATATCCTCTCCGATCGCGATACCCAAATCCCTGGGATCGCACATCAACAACAAAGCGGCCACGGTTCGCAGCACCTGCCCCAAACCCGTAAGCCCGCTCTGTCTCTCGGCTGGCGATAGGTCTGGACAGCGCGTCCAAAAGCTCTCGGGGAAATGCAGCCAAAACGCCGTGGTATGCAACTCCTGCTCGGGCATGGAAAGGTTGCCCGCGCCGATATTCTCCATGCTGTAGAACCGCAGTTTCTTGAATCCCACCACTTGCGTATTCACCCGCACATCGCCGTGCGCCGCACGCGCACCGTTGATGTCCTCCGATTCGTATTCCTCCAGCTCCTTCACCTGCGTGTAATCGATCGCGTCGGTGAAATAATCGCTGTCCACCCGCCGGACATAGGCCTTACGTCCTTCGTAGTCCAGCTTCTCCACTTGGAACTGGCGGGCTTCGTGCAAATAAATGGCCTTCTCGTGTAGCGTCGTTAGCGCCGCCGTGAACGCCACTTCCGCGATCACTTGATGATTTCCCGTGATATCCACCACGATGAAGTTGTCGCTCGATATTGCACGCAAGCTGACCGCATCCGCCGGATAGGTGTCGGAACGTCCAATGCCAGCATCCGCCCGAACGATGCAGCAGTCCCGCGTCGTCAGCCAGGAACCGGCACAATTCCGCCGGATCGTGCGGCCCGAACTTTTCCCCGTCGCGGATGGGCAGCTCGAATGCCGCGCACTTCAAGTGATTGATCAGGATCTCCAGATTGTCGGCGTTGATATGCGCGTGCTCCGGCGATCCTTCGAAGAAGTACTCCGGATGCTCCACCACATATTGATCCAGCGGCGCGCTCGAGGCCACCATCACGGCTAACGAGGCGCTCTGCCGCCTCCCCGCCCGGCCAGCCCTCTGCCATACCGACGCGATCGATCCCGGGTAGCCCGCCATCACCACCGCGTCCAGCGATCCAATGTCCACGCCCAGCTCCAGCGCGTTGGTCGCCACTACCGCCCGGATCTCTCCATCCCGCAGTTTGCGCTCGATCTCCCGCCGCTCGCGCGGTAAATAACCGCCACGGTATCCGCGCACCGCTTCGCCAGGCAGTGGCCCGCGCTCGATCGCGTCGCGCAAATACTTCACCAGGATTTCCGTCGCCAGCCGGCTGTTTGCGAATACCAGAGTTTGCTGATGCCGCTCGATAAATTCCACCGCGATGCGGCGCGTTTCCTGCAAATAGCCGCGCCGGATGCCCAACTGTCGGTTGACCACCGGAGGATTATAGAACACGAAATATTTTTCGCCGCTCGGCGCGCCGTTGCGATCCACCAGCTCGAAAGGCGCCTCCGTCAGCGCCTCCGCCAGCTCCTGGGGATTCGCGATCGTCGCCGAACAACAAATGAACTGCGGCTTCGATCCATAAAACTCGCAGATGCGCCGCAGCCGCCGGAGCACGTTCGCCAGATGGCTGCCGTACACGCCACGGTAGTAATGTAGTTCATCGATCACTACGTAGCGCAGGTTCTCAAAACATTTCGCCCACTTGGTGTGATGCGGCAAAATGCCGCAATGCAGCATGTCCGGATTCGTTAGCACCACGTTGGCCCGTTCCCGGATGGCCCGCCGCGCGTCCTGCGGAGTGTCGCCGTCATAGGTGAAGGCGCGAATTTGAGATCCCATCGCATCCACCGCCGCCTGGAACTCGTGCAGCTGGTCCTCGGCCAGCGCCTTGGTCGGAAACAAATACATGGCGCGCGCCGCGGGATCGTCCACCAGCCGCTGCAATACCGGCAGGTTGTAGCACAGCGTTTTGCCGCTTGCGGTCGGCGTCACCACCACAACATTCCTTCCGGTCGCGCACTGTCCGAACGCCTCCGCCTGATGTACATACAACCGTGGAATGCCGCGCGCCGCCAAGGAGTCGCGCAGTGCCGCGGCAACGCCGGCCGGAATCTCGGCAAACTCGCCATCCCGCGCAGGTTGGTGCCGAATGGCGCGAATCGGCGAATCCGGAACTGCCATCCATTGCTGGAACCGCGCGACCGAGGTCTCGATTCCCCCGCTCCGCCGAGCTACACCAAACGGGTCGGATGATTCCGTGAGTCCAAGCGTCAGATTCGCCCCTGGGTGCATGAGTGTTCGCCTTTTCTTTGCCAGATTACACGAATTGGGTTCCTTTGTCGAGCTAAATCCTGGCGCGCTATCATGAAGGCGATTAGGGTGCCATCGGAGGCCATGTGAGCGACGAAGCGCCCGCCGGCACAAACTTGCTGGAGATTGCCCGGCAGATGTCGCCGCTGATGGTGGACCCGAGCGAGAGAGAGGGCCGGCATGGCAAACACTTTTGGGACGGATATTCTGATACAAGCGCAAGATCCAAAGACCGCCGCATTGTTCTACGTCCAGCAGCTTGGATTCGAGATCACCGACGACAACCCAAAGATGATCGGCCTGCATGGCGACAAAATCAACTTGTTTATCGAGCCGGGTCCACCGCTGGGTCCGGTATTGGAAGTGACCGTCCCTAGCGTCGAAGAGGCCAAGCGACGGTTGGTAGAGAATGGTTGCGTGATCGTCAAGGACGAGCCGGAATTTCCGCGCTGCTACGTCCAAGATCCGTTCGGCCTGATTTACAATCTCACCAGTTCACCGGGCGAAGCCCGCTAAGCCGCCGTATATCCGCCATCCATCAGGAAAACGCCGCCGGCACAATACGAGGACTCGTCACTGGCGAGATACACAGCCAGGTAAGCCACCTCCTCGTTCGTGCCGTAGCGTCCGAGGGCGATCTGGCTCTTGAGGGCGGCGGCCGTCGCGCCAGGATCGGACGGCGAGAATTGCGATTCGAGCGAATGCACCATTCGATTGTCGATGGGTCCGGGCGCGATCGCGTTCACTCGGATTCCCGACGCTCCTAGTTCGAGCGCGGCTGTTTTCACCAGTCCGCATACGGCGTGCTTGCTGGCTATGTAGGGGGTAAAGCCTGCCGAACCGATCACCCCCGCCATGGAAGCCATTGCGATCATGGAGCCGCCGCCCCGCCGTTTCATCGGCTCGACGCAATGTTTCATCGCGAGCCATACGCCCAGTACGTTGGTTCGGAGGACTTGCTCGAATTCCGCGAGGCTGATTGCTTGAATCGGCTTCACCAGTCCCTCCGTGCCGGCATTGGCGAGCAAAATGTCCACGCCACCAAAAGCTCTTATCGTCGCGGCAACGGCCGCCGCAGTGGCTTCCTCGTCACCCGCCTCCGCAACCGAGCAGGCAATGCGATCGCCGACTGCTAGGGCCTCGCGCGTGGCCTTGAGTTTCTCCGCGGATCGCCCAACCAGCATGAGGTTGGCGCCTTCAGAGAGGAACAACTTCGCTGTGGCTTCCCCAATCCCGCCGGTTGCCCCCGTGATGATCGCCGTCTTGCCTTTTAGTCTGCCCAAGGAATACTCTCCATCCAACTGATGAACAGCCTAGCCAGTGTAACAGCGATTCAAGCGGGCCCTTCATCACGCGATCCGGGCTGGGTTGGCACCGGCGCAATCTGCTGGCGTGAGCGTTCGTGACCTACTGAAACGCGCACCACTTTGGTGCATAATGGAGCCATGACGGCAGTCAACAAGACGGTGCGGCAAAGCGTCAGTTTACCGGCTAGCGTCGCGGCGCAAGTTCGTCGCTTGGCGAGGGCCCGCAAACTGAGCGCCAATCGGATGCTGGCGGAACTTATCGAGAACGGGATGGAGGCTGAGAAGCGTAAGCAGCAGGACTTCTTCGACCTGGCGGAGCGCTTCCGTCGCGCCACCGACCCCACTGAGGTCAAAAGGTTGGGCGATCAGATGGGCCGCATGGTCTTCGGCGGCTGATGCCGAAGGTCGAGAGCTGGGACGAGCTGCCGGCGGCGGTCCGTCACCATCTCGTTGAGCGCATGCGCGAGCGGGCAATCAGCGTCGCCGATCTGAATCGGCTCCGTCTTTGGATCGAATCGCTGCCCGACGTGCCGGAAGGCGATTGGTACAAGGACTTTGGCTCGTTCAAGATCTGCGGTGGGGGGTCGTTTCCGAAAACGTTTCTGCTTCGCGGGCAAGTAGCCAAGGGAAAGAGCGTCTAACCGAATCACAAGCAACGGTATCGATTGCGGCTTACCTCTCGCCACCGCCCCTCATACGCCTCCGGTCAGCCAGCCGACGGAGTTAAGATCACAGGCTATGATGGAATATCTATAGCAGTTCGAAACGATCTTCGCGATTTT
Source organism: Bryobacterales bacterium (assembly GCA_963824345.1). Lineage (GTDB taxonomy): Bacteria > Acidobacteriota > Terriglobia > Bryobacterales > Bryobacteraceae > Palsa-89. Next base: position 581,159 of record CAWGOZ010000023.1, on the reverse strand, counting down.
CTTGGGATGGCTCCTCAGCTTGCCAACGATGGTCACGACAGTCGCCCACTTGGTACGGGCAAGAAATGCTGATGTCCCGGATGCTTTTCTCGATAAGATCTTGCCGATCTTCGAAGACTACAACGCTCCGGATCGGAGTGATGACCTTTCCATTATTTGCAACCCAGATAGCGGATCTTGCAATTTGCAGCCGCGACTTCCAGCGTTCTGTCCTACGTATTCGGTATCACCTCGACACACAGGGCAGCTCTCATCGCGGACCGGGAAAGAGGATACCGTGATGCCGGAGTACGAGCCGAAATCATAGTACAGATAATCAGCGATCTTCGCAGGAGCTACGGCTCCGCCAAGACCTGAGCATCGCCCCCTGAACAAAGGGCGGTCATAACCCAGCCACCGGCCACGAGCAACCGGCCCCGCCCGGCTACAATTCATTTGTGCAACTCACGTCCGTCGACTGGCTGGTAGTCGCGATCTATTTCTTCTTTAACCTCGCCATCGGCTTCTACTACAAGGCCCGCGCCGGAAAAAACGTCAACGAGTTTTTCCTCTCCGGGCGCAACGTTCCCTGGTGGCTCGCAGGCACGTCCATGGTCGCCACCACGTTCGCCGCCGACACCCCCCTGGCCGTTACCGGCATGGTTGCGATGGGCGGCATCGCGGGCAACTGGTTGTGGTGGAATTTCATCGCGAGCGGCATGCTGACGGTCTTCTTCTACGCCCGCCTGTGGCGCCGCTCCGGCGTTATGACCGACATCGAATTCTCCGAGATCCGATACTCCGGCAAACCCGCCGCTTTCCTGCGCGGCTTCCGCGCGCTCTATCTGGGCATTCCCATCAACTGCATCATCCTGGGATGGGTTAACCTTGCGATGGTCAAAATCCTCCAGCTCGTCCTCGGCGTCTCGAAGCCCCAAGCCCTCGCCATCGTCATCGGAATGATCGCGCTCACCTCATTCATCTCCACCCTCTCCGGGCTGTGGGGCGTGCTGGTGACCGATCTTTTCCAATTCGTCATCAAGATGGGCATGGTCACCGTGCTCGCCGTTTTCGCGGTACGCGCGGTCGGCGGCATCGACGCTATGAAGGCCAAGCTCCTGCTGGTTGACCATGCGCGCGGCGCGTCCCAAGGCGGCTCGGTCCTCAACTTCGTTCCCGATCTTCACTCCGCGTGGATGCCCATGATCACGTTCCTGGTCTACATTTCGATGAATTGGTGGTCCACCTGGTATCCCGGCGCCGAGCCGGGCGGCGGCGGCTATGTTGCGCAGCGCATGTTCAGCGCGAAGGACGAGAAGAATTCGCTGCTCGCGACACTGTGGTTCAATATCGCGCACTACGCCGTGCGTCCGTGGCCCTGGGTGCTGGTCGCGCTTGCGTCGCTGATTCTTTTCCCCGGCCTTGCCGACCCCGAAACCGGCTACATCCGCGTGATGATCGCTTACCTCCCTCCTTCACTCCGTGGCTTAATGATCGCCGCCTTCGCCGCCGCTTACATGTCCACCATCGCAACGCAACTCAATTGGGGCGCCAGCTACCTGGTCAACGATTTCTACCGCCGCTTCTTGAAGAAAAACGAAACTGAGCGCCACTACGTCACGGCGTCCCAATGGGCCACGGTATTTCTCACCGTCGTCTCGGCGGTCGTGACGTTTTACCTGGATTCCATCGCCGGCGCCTGGAAACTTCTGCTGGTCACCGGAGCGGGCACCGGCGGCGTCCTGTTGCTGCGCTGGTACTGGTGGCGTATCAACGCCTGGAGCGAGGTCTCGGCCATGATCTCGGGCTTCGTGGTCTCGCTTGCGATGCAAACCAGCTTCGGCCTCAATCGTGACCAGCCGCGAGATTTCGCCTGGATCATGATCGTCACGGTTTCCATCACCACCATGGTCTGGCTGGCCGTGACATTCCTAACGCGTCCCGAATCCAGGGACACGCTCGTCGCCTTCTATCGCCGTACTCATCCATCGAAAGCCGGCTGGCGACCCATAGCAAGACTTGCTCCCGACGTTTGCCCCTCCACCGGCGGACTTTCGAATCTGCTCGATTGGATCTGCGGTTGTCTGCTCATCTACGGCATCTTATTTGGCACCGGCAAATTGCTTCTCAAAGAGTTTGCCAGTGGCTCGCTGCTTCTCTCCATGGGACTGGCCGCCGGCGCAGTCATTTATTGGGACCTGTCGCGCCGCGGCTGGAGTACAGTGGTGGAATAAGCGTGAAATCGCTCGCCGCAGTTCTGATTCTCGCCGGAGGGTGTTTCGCACTCGCGGCCGACAAACCGCTCGCCATTGTCCACTCCGTATTCTCCATTAGCGAAGACGGTCCGCCCGAAGCCTCCGACGAAGACTATGTCGCCGGCGAAACCATCCACTTCAGTTGCCAGGCGGAGGGCTTTCGCAAGGTGGATAAGCCCAAGGATTTCGGCAAGCAAAATATCTCCTTGAAATTCCAGATCGAAGTCCGTGACAAGAACGGCGCGCTCCTGCAACCGGTGCAGGAAGGCAAAATCGAAACCACCGTTACGCAGGAGGACAAGAACTGGATGCCGAAGTTGCGCGAGACCATCACGGTCCCGCCGCTGGCCGATACAGGCGAGTATGCGGTCCTGGTTAAGTTATCGGATGAACTCGCATCCGCCAATATAGAGAAGTCCACCGTTTTTCATGTCAAAGGCCGGGCAGTCGCCCCGAGCGATACCTTGATCGTCCGCAACTTTCGTTTCTTGCGCACCGAAGAGGACGAGAAACCTTTACCCGTGGCTGCGTATCGTCCCGGCGATTCCGTTTGGGCGCGCTTCGACATGACCGGCTACAAACTCGGCGACAAGAACCAGGTGGACATCGAGTATGGCCTCACCGTTCTGCGCGAGGACGGCTCAGTGGCATATACGGAGCCCCAAGCCGCCAATCAGAAACTCCAAAGCTTTTACCCGCAGCGCTATCAGCCCGGCGAACTCAATTTGAATCTCGCGAAAGACCAGCCGCTCGGAAAATATACCATTGTGCTTGCCGTCCGGGACAACTTAGGCGGGCAAATGTACGAAACGCGCGAGACCTTTTCCGTCGAATAGCCACTTCTCTGGTCGATGGCCCTCTTCAGGACCCGTAGTGCGGCTGTCTTTGGGATTGAAGCGCACCTCATTGATGTCGAAGTAGATATGTATCCGGGTGGCAGCGCGCGCGATTTCATCACCGTTGGCATGCCCGACACCGCGGTGCGCGAAAGCCGCGAACGCATCAAGTCCGCTCTGCTCAATTCCGGCTTCGGCTATCCCAACAAATCCGTCACCATCAACCTCGCTCCCGCCAACGTCCGCAAGGAAGGCGCGGGCTTCGATCTCCCCATGGCCCTGGGCATCCTGGGCGCCATGGGAACCGTGGGCAAGCCTCCGGGAAATCCTCCTGGAAATGTGGACGAGCATATGTTGGTGGGCGAGCTTTCCCTCGATGGAACGCTGCGGCCAGTGCGCGGCGTGTTATCGATCGCCGTCTGCGCGCGCCGCCAAGGCATTCCCAACCTGCTAGTCCCAGCCGACAACGCCGCCGAAGCCGCCGTTACCGAGGGCGTGCGCGTGTTTGGCATGCGGCATCTCTCCGAAGTCGTCGAGTACCTCAATCAACCGGACAAGTTTCAGCCGACGCCTTCATCGCCTCCATCGTTCAGCTCTCTCGACGAATGCCTTCCGGATTTTCGCGAGGTCCGCGGACAGACCACTGCCAAGCGCGCGCTCGAAGTGGCTGCCGCCGGCGGCCATAATGTTCTGATGATTGGCCCGCCGGGTTCCGGCAAAACCATGCTCGCCAAGCGCTTCGCCGGTATTCTTCCTCCACTGACCTTTCAAGAATCCATCGAGACTACCCAGATTCACAGCGTAGCCGGCCTGCTTCCGCGCGGCGTCGGATTGCTGGCGCGCCGCCCGTTTCGCGCGCCGCATCACACCGTGTCGGACGCAGGTCTCATCGGCGGCGGGTCTGGAACGCCGCGTCCGGGCGAAGTGAGCCTGGCGCATAACGGCGTCTTGTTCCTGGACGAGCTGCCCGAGTTCCCGCGCAACGTGCTCGAAATGCTGCGCCAGCCGATCGAAGAATCTTCCGTCACGCTGGCGCGCACCAACATGACGCTTTCCTTCCCGGCGGACTTCATTCTGATCGGCGCGATGAATCCGTGCCCCTGCGGATATTTCTCCGATACCACGCGGGAATGCCGCTGCACCGGCGCGATTATTCAGCGCTACCTGAGCAAAGTCAGCGGGCCGCTGCTTGATCGCATCGATCTGCATGTCGAGGTTCCGGCGGTTGCGTACAAGGAGCTCCGCGGCACGGGCCATGGCGCCACGTCGTCGGAAATGTCGGCGCGGGTGCAGGCAGCCCGATCCATCCAGCACCGCCGTGGATTCTACAACGCGCGAATCCCCGCCCGCCTGCTTCGCAACTTCTGCGCCCTCGACGAAGCCGGCGAGCGGACACTAGAGATGGCCGTGCGCCGCATGGGTTTGAGCGCCCGCGCGCATGATCGCATCCTGAAAGCCGCCCGCACCATCGCGGACCTCGACAATTCCGACCGCATCACCGCCAAGCACCTGGCGGAAGCCGTCCAATACCGCAGCCTGGATCGCAGTTATTGGAGCTGACGCTCGCCGCTGTAGTACGCTGTAGCGGAGGTTGACTCGTGATAATAGCCAGGTGGCAATTCGTTGCGCTAATCACGTTGGTCTACGCGACCGGGCTTTCAGCCCAAACAGCGCCCAGTTGGACCGAGCAATTTCCTCCAACCAGCCCGGCCCCGCGGGTCTATCAGTCGATGGCCTACGATTCGGCCCACGGCCAAGTCGTCATGTTCGGCGGGCAAGATTTCACCGGCTCTGTCGGGTACACCGACACGTGGGTGTGGGACGGATCCAACTGGACCCAGAAATTTCCCGAATCCCACCCTCCGGCGCAATCTGCTCACGCCATGGTCTACGATTCCGCTCACGGTCGAGCCGTGATGTTCAGCTTGAACGATACCTGGCTCTGGGATGGGACCACCTGGATTCCGTATCCCCCGATGGGCCCGTCCGGCCGCTATGGCCACGCCATGGCCTACGATTCCGCCCACAGTCAAGTCGTCCTGTTCGGCGGAGCAGTCGCCAACAACAGCTCCGTTGCAATCCCCCTCAGCGATACCTGGGTATGGGACGGCACCACCTGGGCGCAGAAATTTCCGCAAACCAGCCCGCCGCCGCGATTCCAGCACGCCATGGCTTACGACTCTGTTCGCGGCAAAGTGGTCCTGTACGGTGGAATGAGCAGCAACAGCTTCAGCGACGCTCTTGGAGATACGTGGGTCTGGGACGGCTCCAACTGGACCGAGGAATCCCCGCAAACCAGTCCGCCCGCGCTAGCAGAGCACGCCATGGCATTCGATTCCAACCAAGGTCAAGTCGTCCTGTCTGGAGGCGTCGGGGAAGGACCTCCCGGCGCCACTTGGCTGTGGGATGGCTCTAACTGGACCCAAGCGCCGCTCCAAGCTAACGCACCGCCCCAGCGATCCGCCCAGACCATGGCCTACGATTCCGCTTACGATCAAGTAGTGATGTTCGGGGGCTACGGCCCGGGGACAGTACCCGTTCTCGGCGACATCTGGACCTTTGGCGTCGGTGCTCCTCAAGTGATGGGGCCCTACATCAATGGGGTGGAAGGCGCGTCTGGCTTTGGTCAGTTACGGACAGTCGCGCCCGGCTCCTGGATCGAGCTCTACGGATCGAATCTCGCGCCCGATACGCGCGGATGGACCGGCGCTGATTTCATCGGCAACACCGCGCCCACGTCGCTGGACAAAGTCTCGGTGATGATCGGAGGGCAAGCGGCGTTTGTGGATTATATTTCCCCGTTCCAGGTGAATGCGCTGTTGCCATCCAAAATCCCCAACGGCGAGCTACAACTTACAATCACTAACGACGGTGTGACCAGCGCGCCAGTTGATCTCACCGTAAACACTACCGCGCCGGGGCTGCTGGCGCTGTCGAATTTCTTTGTCGCGGGCCATCAATATCTCGTGGCTCAACACCTTGATGGAACTTATGTTCTACCGGCGGGCGCGATTTCGGGGATCAATTCCAGCCCCGCCAAGCCGGGCGAGACCATCGTGATTTACGGTATCGGATTCGGAGCGGTGACTCCATCCACGCCCGTGGGCCAAATCGCCAGCGGGGACACTCAACTCGTCCTGCCTCTCGAGTTTCAATTCGGAGGGACGCCGGCAGTGTCGTCCTACTCCGGTCTGAGCCCGGACTCGGTTGGCCTGTATCAGTTCAACCTCACTGTGCCGGATGTGCCCGATAACGATCTCGTCCCTTTTACCTTCAATCTGGGCGGCACGCCTGGAACGCAAACTCTTTTTACGGCGGTACACCAGTAACCACCAGCTAACTTCACGCTCGAAACCTACGCGCACCATGCGCGGTCTAAAAGGGCATGAGGTTACTAAATGAATAAACTTGCTTTCGCATCTTGCTTCGGCTTTCTCTTGGCCGGAGCCCTGAGCGCGCAGGAGGTTTCGCACTTCTCGTTCGAGCTGGGCGCTGGTTTCACCGAGCCGGTAGGCAACACCGCTAAATATCTGGATAATTACGGATGGAATCTCCAAGGCGGCGTCGGCTATAACTTTTCCTCTTACGTCGGCGTCATGGGCGAGCTCGGCTATAATTCGCTGGGCATCAACTCAGGCACGTTAGGTAACATCGGATACCCGGGCGGCGACATTCGCGTTTTCTCCGCCACTGTCGATCCGATTGTCCATTTGACGCCGCGCAGCCACTTTGACCTCTATGCAATCGGTGGGGGCGGTCTTTATCACTGGTACCAAAGCTTCGCGACGCCGGCGTCGGGCGCCGTGATCAGCCCATTCTCCGGGGGCTCCTTCCCACTCATTGAGCCGGCGAACGGATTGTCATATTCCGAAAACAAGCCCGGCTTCAACGCGGGCATGGGCGTGGCGTTTGGCACCAAGTGGCACGGAAAGCTATTCGCTGAGGCTCGCTACGTGCACGTCTTCCTGAACAGCAACGAGCGGGCCGACTATGTGCCCGTTACCTTCGGCTTCCGCTGGTAGTCAAAGCCCCGGCGAATAATATCCGTGCCGATAGTACATGCGTAATTCCGGCGTTGCCGTCTGGGGAGTTACTGCGAGCTTAATAATTCGATACTTCCCATCGCGCTCCGGATTGGCCGGCGAGTAGCCTAACAGATACTGGTTACGAAGCTGATTGCCGATCCGGGCGCTGATGGAAGGCAAGTCGTCCAAGCTGGTTACTGGATATTCCCTGCCGCCGCTTTGCTCGGCCAATTCCTCCAGCAGCTTCGGCCCCTTTTGTTCCTCGGCCGACTGCTTGGGCGCGTCACCGGGATCGAAGATCCCCATCGCATAGACCTCTACGTCCGATTCCAGCATGGCATTCTTGATCTCGCGCTCCGTGTGGCGGCTGCGATTGTCTCCCCCGTCGGAAACGATCACCAGCGCTTTGCGCGTGTTTTGCGCGTGCTTCATTTCGAGCATCGCCATGTGAATGGCGTCCAGCAGCGAAGTTCGTCCGAAAGGCTTGGCATGAGCGATCCGATCGTACACTTCACCGGAATCGGTGGTGAACGGTACCGTCAGCTTTGGCCGGTCGCTGAATTCGATCAGGAAAAACTCGTCCTCCGGATTGGACGTCTTGAAAAACTCCGCCGCCGCTTCGGTGGACTTCTTGATCTTGTTCCGCATGCTGCCGCTGATGTCGAAAAGCAACCCGATAGAGAGCGGCGCGTCTTCCATCGAAAAATTCGTGATGGGCTGCTCCACGCCGTCCTCAAACACCTTGAAATCTTCCTTGCGCAGATCGGTGATAGGAGTGCCGAAGAGATTGGTCACCTGGGCAGGCACCAACACCAGCGATGTATCGACGCGAATGTCGGCTCGGGGCAAAATGGTTTGGCCGGTGGAAACGGCTGGCCGGAGACGGGGCAAGATGGAAACCGCGGTGTTGACGCCGGACGCCTGGAACGCCCAACAGGGGGAGCACGCAACAAACGCAACAGCGAGGCACGCCGCGTACATATAAGTGCGAGCCATTGGCAGATTGTATATCAAGTGGCGGCGGCGCGAGCAATTGTCCCCTAGGGCGTTAGTACTAGTCGGGCTACCCAGTTCGCCCCAATTTGGTCTGATACCCTGATCGTTACGTGAGGCTGCTGTTCTCGATTCTGCTGCTCGCCGTATGCGCCGCTGCGCAGGATTTCGAGCAGATCCGGGTGGAGAGGGTGGCCACTGGCTATACTTTCACCGAAGGACCCGCATGGTCGCCGGCTGGCTTTCTGATCTTCAGCGACATCCCCCAGAACAAGCTGCTGCAATTCACGCCTGGCGAGCCGGCCAAGATCTTTCGCGAGAATTCGAACGGGGCCAACGGGAATCGTTTTGACGCGCAGGGCCGCCTGTACACCTGCGAAAGCCACTCGCGCCGCGTAACGCGCATCGACAAGAAAGGGAAAGTGGAAGTGCTGGCAGACCGATGGCAGGGCAAGCGCTTGAATGCGCCGAACGACATCGCCATCCGCAAGGAGGGCGACGTTTACTTTACCGACCCGGCATTTGGAAACCAGCAGGACTCGCGCGAGCTGGATTTCTTCGGGGTCTATCACATTTCTCGCAAGGGCGAGTTGCAAGTGATCGCAAAACCGAAAGGCCGCCCCAACGGCGTTGCGCTCTCGCCGGATGGCCGCAGGCTTTACGTCGCTAACTCCGACGAGCGCAATGTGCGAGTTTACGATTTGGACAAAAATGGAGAAGCCTCGAATGAACGGACGCTGATTTCCCGGATCGCGGGCGTGCCGGATGGCATTTGCATCGACGAGAAGGGCAATCTGTATGTGGCGGCCAATCGGGTCGAGGCGTACACGTCGGACGGCCACCCGCTCGGCCAGATCATACTCGAAGAGACACCCTCCAATTGCACTTTCGGCGATCCGGATCTGGGATCGTTATACGTCACGGCGCGAACGTCGGTCTATCGGGTGCGCCTAAACGTCAAGGGGATTTCGTATTAGCGAGCAGGACAGCCGCCGCTATCCGTCGCGCCCGTTCCTGGGCGTCGGTGCGTTGATTTTTGAGAACGGAAGGATCTTGCTGGTCGAGCGCGGCAAGGAGCCGCTGAAGGGCTATTGGTCCATCCCGGGCGGCATCGTCGAAACCGGTGAGAAGCTGGAGGAGGGCATCCGGCGCGAGGTGCTGGAAGAAACCTGCCTGGATGTCGAACCGTACTCCATGTTCGAAATATTCGAGCGCATTATTCCGGATGCCGAAGGGAAGCCGGAGTATCACTACGTGTTAATCGACTACTTGTGCCGCCGCCTGAGCGGGGAGCCGGCAGCCGCGAGCGACGCCAGCCGGGTGGCGTGGGTTTCCGAACGGGAATTGTCCGGCTATCGTATTACCGAGGGCACGCTGGCCGTGATCGAGAGAGCCTTTGCAAAGCTTCAGCGCTGATCTACTGGAGTTCGAGCCGTTGCGCGAATTAGTGGGGCGCTATGTCGGCAGCCCCTTGGGCCGCGCCGAGCTGGAACGGCTGGCTCCGCATTCGGATCGCGCAGCATTGGAAAACGCACTGGCGGATGTTGCGGAAGCAATCGCCTATCAAGGCGCTTCGCGCCAGCCGCAGGCAGCTTCCCGAGGTTCGGCGATTCGTTTGCGATTCAATTCCATGCCGGATGTCGTCCCATCGCTCGCGGTGTTGCGCATGGAGGGCGCGATGCTCGAGCCGAAGCAGATTCTGGAACTGGCAAGGCTGATTGAAGAGGCTGGCGAGATTCGCGCCGCTTTGAATCTGGCGGCCGAGAGGTACCCGCGTTTGGGGGCCTACGCGGCGGCGACGGCGGATCCACGCCCGATTCTGCGCGATGTGCGCGGCAAGATCCTCCCGGACGGGACACTGGCCGACGATGCCAGCGTCGCTCTGCAGCGTTTGCGCCGCGACATCGAACGGCAGCAAAAACAGATTCAAACGTCGCTCGAGCGATTCTTGCGGACGCATCGCGACGATGGCACCCTGCAGGAGGAATTCATCACCCTGCGCAACGACCGGTTCGTTGTTCCGGTGGTGGCGGGACAGCAACGCAAGGTGTACGGCGTCATCCATGGGGCGAGCAGCAGCGGGCATACCCTGTTTGTGGAACCGCTCGAGACCATCGACCTCAACAACGAGCTGGTCCGACTGCGGGAAGAGGAGCAGCGCGAAACCCTGCGCATCCTGCGGGAGCTCACCGAGCTGCTGCGCGTTAACGGGCCGCAAATCCAGGCACTGGTCGAGACCATCGGCCGTCTGGACCTTTTGTTCGCCAAGGCCGCTTTCGCGTCCGACTTCGACTGCGTCATTCCCAGATTCAGCGCGGTGAAGGATCGCCGCGTGGTATTGAAGGACGCGCGGCATCCACTGCTGGAGGACGTTTTACGGCGCCAGAAAAAGCCCATCCGGCCCATTTCACTCGCTCTCGATGAGAAACAAAGGACGCTGCTGATCAGCGGGCCGAACACGGGCGGCAAAACGGTTTCGATGAAGACCGTGGGATTGCTGGCTTTGATGGCCCAAGCGGGCCTGCCGGTGCCGGCCGCCGAAGCGGAATTTCCGCTGTTCGAACAGGTGCTGGCGGATATGGGCGATCAGCAGTCCATTCAAGAGAGCCTCAGCAGCTTCTCGGCGCACATCGCCCGCGTGCGCGAGATGCTGGAGACCGTCACGCCGCAATCGCTGGTGCTGCTGGACGAACTCGGGCGCGCCACGGACCCGGAGGAAGGCGGGGCTTTAGGAACGGCGATTCTGGAATCGTTCCGCGCGCACGGTGCGTTTACGTTCGCGTCCACTCATTTGCTGGCGCTGAAGATTTACGGCGCGACGACGGAGGGCGTTCTGAACGCGTCCATGGGCTTCAACGAACAAACCTTGGAGCCCACCTATGTTTTGCAGTTGGGAGCGCCTGGAAAGTCGGCCGGCTTGGAGATCGCAAGCCGGCTGGGTCTTTCCGAAGACTTGATCGCGCGGGCGCGCCAGCGAATGTCCACCGGCGAGCGCGATATCGCGGTATTTCTTAACGAACTGCACCAGCGGCTGCGAAGGACCGCGGTGGAAGAACAGGATCTCAGGGAACAGCGTCAGGCATTGGAGGCGCGCGAGCAGAAGCTGAGCGCTGAATTCGAGCGGCGCGAGGCTGCCAAGTTCAAAGAATTGGATGAACGTTTGCGATCGGCGCTGGCCGAGTTCGAAGCGCAAAGCCACGAGCTGATTCAGAATGTGCTAGCCGGCGCGGAGCAGCGCAAAGCCGCCGAACAAGCCGAGCGGCGCGTGGCCAAAGCCAAGCGCGAGTTTGAAGAAAAAGCCCGGGCCGCGGTCTTTGGAGAAGCACCCGTCCAGGAGCAGCGGGTCACTTTGATCGCGGAGGGCGATCGAGTCCGTCTGAAAGGAGTGCGCGAGCCGGCCCGGGTGCGACGCAAGCTTTCGGGAGGATTGCTGGAAGTGGAGGCGGGCTTGATGAGAATGAAAGTCACCACCGACGACGTTGAGGAGGTCTTGCCCTCAGCCTCCGACAACACGCGCTTGCCGAAGAATGTTTCCTACGAAGCCGGACCGCGCTGGGATGTTTCGTATCGCGAGGTTAACGTGATTGGAAAACGGGCCGAGGAGGCGCGCGAGGAAGTGGACAAGTTCCTGGATAGCGCCGCCATGGCGTCGGTGGATCGCGTCCGCATCGTTCACGGCCACGGCATGGGCATCCTGCGCCGGGTGATCGGCGAGCTGCTGGCGACCAATCCGCACGTGGAGAAGTATTATCCGGCCACGCCTGCCGAAGGCGGAACGGGCGCGACGGTAGTGGAGTTAAAATAAGGGGATGCAGCTCGTCAGCCCACTCACGATCGATGATTTCGAAAAGCTCCCAGACGAGCTCGCGATCAATCACGAGCTGGAAGACGGAAAATTGGTGGACGTGTCCGGAAATACGCTGGGTCACAATCGGCTTCGCGATTATTTGACATCGCTGCTCCGCGAGTATGTCAAGAAAAACGGCTTGGGGGATGTCGTTTCGGAGCAGGAATACGATTTTGGGGGGAACGCACATGGCCCCGACGTGACCTTTTTCGCTTCCGAAAAGGAAAGACTGTGCGACGTGGGTCGGCGGGTTCAGCGGTTCGTTCCGGATTTGGCGCTTGAAATCGTGTCGCAGAACGATCCGTTCAGGAGATTACTCAAGAAGGCGGATCGGTATCGAAAGTGCGGTACGAAAGAAGCGTGGATTCTCGATACAGATTCGCGGCGCGCTTTCCTGTTTTCGGACGATCGCGAAGCAATTCTTAAGGAAAACGAGCAGTTCGTATCCACGTTGCTCCCTGGCTTCTCCATCCGCCTTGGCGATCTGTTCGACCAGCTATGACGCTCACCCAGCAGCAGGAGTTTGACGCGCTGGTAGAGCACGCCAAGCTCGCCGGTCAGGCCCGCGATTGGCAGGGCGCCCGCCAAGCCTGGGCGAGAGCGCTGGAGCTGGTTCCACCGGACTCCGATGAATACCGCCTTACGAAAACTCGCATCGAAAACATCGATCTCCAGCTCTCGGACAAAAACGTCTGGAAGAAATGGCTCGCCAGACTGGGCCCGGTCGGCACGTTCCTATTGGTGACACTGTCGAAATTCAAACTGCTCCTGCTGGGGCTCACCAAGATCACCACGCTAGTCAGCATGCTGGCCTTCTTTGGCGTCTATTGGTCGATCTTCGGCTGGCGATTCGCGCTGGGCTTCGTACTGTCCATCTACATCCACGAAATGGGCCATGTGATGGCGCTGCGCAAATACAACATCGCGGCCAGCGCGCCCATGTTCATTCCGTTTGTCGGCGCCATCGTTCGAATGCGCCAGTATCCGGGCAATGTGGGCGAGGACGCGCGCGTCGGTTTGGCGGGGCCGATCTGGGGATTGGGTTCCGCAGTTGCGGCGTGGCTCGCGGCGATCACCACCGGGCTTCCCATCTGGTATGCCATCGCGCACACGGCTGCGTGGCTGAACCTGTTCAATCTGCTCCCTGTCTGGCAATTGGATGGCGGCCGCGGTTTTCGCGCACTCACCCGCAAGCAGCGCGGCATGGCCTTGGGCGTGGCGGTCGCCATGTGGGCCCTGACTCACCAGACGATTCTGCTACTGATCGCGCTGGGCGCGGGGTATCGCCTGTTCAGCCGCGATTATCCGATGGATGACGACAATGCGGTACTGATGCAATATGCGGGTCTAGTCGTTTTGCTGTCGATGTTGATGATGATGACCGATCGTATGGTCAGCGCCTCGTTCTAAGGCTCCTCGTCTAAGGCTCCTAGTCTCATGTTCGACCGTGGAAGCGCCGATTAGACGCATTGGTGCGTTCGCGACCATTTCTGGCAGTCTCCCTCCTTTGGTTCATCCCCACGGCTTGGGCGATCACGGTGCAAGACGGCCGCACGGCGTCATCTGTCAGCGAACAAGCCTGCGTGGCGCCCAAAGCCGTCTCCATATTTCAACCGACTGACCGGCAGGCCTTTGTCTGGTTCCTCGCGTTGCAGGTGCGCTCGGGCGATCAACTGCGCGTGGAGTGGCTGGATCCGTCCGGCACAGTGGCAACCACGGCCGAGTATGGCCAGCTGCCAACCGCCGGCGAGCTCTGCTTCACCTCGCAATTGCCGATCGCGGGATTCGCGCCCGCATCGCAGCCAGGGAACTGGACCGTTCGCGCTATCGCAAATGGCGCGGTAGTTTTCTCGCGAAACTTCGGCATCGCGCCTACCAGCGACAACGGCGGCCCGGTGGTGACGAGCGTGACGTGGTCCGGAGAGCGCGCCCAAGAGATCGATTTCACCGTGCACGGCAGGAACTTTCAGCCCAACTCGCTGGTCTTCATCGCGCAGTACAAGCCGGCCGGGGGATGGAAGTACCTGGTCAGCCTGCAGGCCCGGAGCACGACGCCGAATGAGCTGGTGGTTCACTACGCAGGCCTCCCGGCCAATGAGTATTGGGTGATCGTGGAAAGTCCGGACCAACGCATGAGCGCTCCCATGCCGTTTCTAATCGCGACCGGCGGCTACAAACTGCCGACGGCGGCGGGCGTGCCCTGGATCGTCACTCAGGGCCCTTACGGAACGTTCTCCCACTGGGGCAACAGCGTGCACGCGTTCGATATCGCGCCGGGCTCTTCAAACAAGAGCGCGGGAAACTGCGTGGTGGCCATGAAGGCGGGGATCGCCTATACGCACGATCTGGGATTGGGGCAGGACCATCGCCATCACTCCTTCGGCAACTACATCACCATCGATCACGGCAACGGCGAGTTCAGCCATTATGCGCATCTGGCCACCGGCACGTTCGTGGTAAAAAACGGGGAGCGCGTGGAGCAGGGACAGGCGTTGGCGACAGCCGGCAACAGCGGCTATACATTGGGCGAAGGCGGCGGCTATCATGTGCACGTCAGCGTGACGCGCGAGGTTCCGATTTCGTCATCGAGTATTCCGTTTCAGTTCGAGGATCTGCCGGATTGGACCCGCGGGTCGGGCTATCGCACGGTGGTTTCGAGCAACTCCTCCCAGCGCTGCGATTGTGGCTCGCGCAGCGCCATCGCCTCGGGTGGAGGTTCGTCGGAAGCGCAGTTCTCGGGTGCGGTTACTGTGGAACAGTGGTGGACCGACATCATCGCGGTGGCCCGAGGTTCGAAGGTCTTGGACGTAACGCTTTCGTGGGCCGGCTCGCCCGGCGATCTCGATCTGCACCTGATGAGCCCCAGTGGCCGGCACTATTCTTCGCAGGCCGACAGCACCGGATACTCAGGTGAGACCAATCCAAAATCTTTCCGCGTACCGAACCCGGAGGCGGGCTTGTGGCGGATTTCGGTGGAAGGCATGCGCGGATCGGGACCAATCAATTTTGGCGTGGAGACTTCGGCGCCAAAGTCCGGATCGAAGAACCACCTGCGTGCAGCGCGGTAGAATCCCTCGGGCTGCTAAAATCTTGAAGGGAATGACGGGGCTTGCCGCGGATCCGAGTTGTAAAGAGCACGTCACCGGCCCGCAGCATCCCGAGAGTCCCGCGCGATTCGATGCGGCCGTGGGCGCGCTGCGCGGTCTTGAACTTCTCCCTATTCTTCCGCGCGTCGCAACCTACGACGAAATCGCGCTGTGCCACGCACGCCCTTACATCCGTCTTGTGGAGCGCGAGATCTTCGAAGGTTTCCATGAGCTAAGCACCGGCGACACCACTGTTTCGCCGCAGTCCCTGGATGCTGCGCTGCGCGCCACCGGCGGAGCGCTCAACGCAATCGACGCCATCTTCGAGAAGCGCGTCGCCAACGCGTTCTGTATCGTGAGGCCGCCCGGCCATCATGCCAACGCAACTCGCGGGATGGGCTTCTGCATCTTCGACACCATTGCCGTCGCGGCTCGCTACGCCCAGCGTAAATACGGAATCGGGCGAGTGCTGATCGCCGATTGGGACGTCCATCACGGCAACGGCACGCAGGACATTTTCTATACGGACGGCACGGCGTTCGTGTTCAACACGCATCAATCGCCGTGGTATCCAGGCACCGGCGCTCGCGGAGAGACAGGCGAAGGAGCGGGCCAAGGGATGACCTTGAACTGTCCCTTTCCCGCCGGTTCGGGCCGCAAGGAAATTCTGGGAGCGTTCCAGGAACAGCTTCTTCCGGCGGCCGCGCAGTTAAAACCCGACCTGGTTCTGATTTCCGCGGGCTTCGATTCAAGAGCGGGCGATCCCCTGGGAGGCTTTTTGCTGACAGATGCCGATTTCGCCGATCTCACGGCCGTTGCGCGCGAGATCGCGGATCAATATTGCGGCGGCCGGTTGCTGTCGATACTGGAAGGCGGGTACAGCTTGACGGGGCTGGCTTCGGCCGTGCGCGCTCACGTCGAGGCCTTACAATGAGCACGCCGCTTCGAATCGCCCCCGCTACCGAGAGCGACGTTCCGCTCATCCTGAGCTTTATCCGGAAACTGGCCGAATACGAGAAGCTGTCGCACCAGGTGGTGGCTACCGAAGGCGACATCCACAAAAACGTGTTCGGTCCGAATCCGGTGGCTGAGGTGCTGCTGGCTTATTGGGACGACGCGCCGGTTGGATTCGCGCTGTACTTCCGCAATTTTTCGACGTTTGTGGGCCGGGCCGGCATCTATCTGGAAGATCTCTTCGTGGACCCGGAACATCGCGGCAAAGGGATCGGAAAAGCGCTGCTGATTCGTTTAGCCAAGATTGCCGTGGAGCGCGGCGATGGATCCGTGGAATGGACCGTGCTGGATTGGAACACTCCATCCATCGAGTTTTATCGCAGCCTGGGCGCAGTTCCATTGGATGAATGGACCGCGTACCGTTTGACGGGTGACGCGTTATCGCGGCTCGCTCTGGGTGACCGGAGCCGGCCGTAGCTGCGCGTCTTCCAGACGCTTGGCTTCCTGATAGGTAAACACCATGCGGTGAATCACGGTGATATTGGAAAGCACGGCGATCACCCACAGCACCGGCGCCATGCGATCGAACAGCGCGCCGATGATCAGCAGCACCACGCGCTCCGGGCGCTCCATGAACCCCACCTTGCAACTGGGAATGGTATTTTCGGCGCGGGCGCGCGTATAACTCACCATTACCGACCCGGTCATCACAATCGCGGTCAGCACGACGTAGAAGGGCCGGTTGATGATGCCGTAGTACACCAGCAGGCCCATCAGGAGCGCGAGGTCGGAATAGCGATCCAGAACCGAATCAAAAAATCCGCCAAAACGCGTGACCTGGTTGGTTTCGCGCGCCACGCGGCCGTCCACCATGTCGAACAACCCCGCGCCGATGATGACGAAACCGGCGGAGCGGAATTGCCCGGCGGCCAGCAGAACGGCGGCCACGATATTGATCACCAGTCCTAGAAAGGTGAGAACGTTGGGGTGAATTTTGGATAGGGCGAGTCCGCGGACAATCAGGCGAATTACCTTGTTGCAAGCGACGCCGATCGCGCGGGTGTATGTCATGCCTTGCGGCCCCTACCGATTCTAGCTCGAAACCGGATCATGGAGTGACGTCGTGTATGGTAATCAATTGTATAATTTCCATCTCTCGGACACCGTCGGGAATCTGCACCTTCACGGTATCGCCCACGCGTTTGCCGATCAGGCCGCGCCCAATCGGCGAGGTAGTCGAGATGCGGCCTTGGGCCACGTCGGCGTCCTCGCTGGTCACCAAACTGTAGGTGATCTCTTCATCCTTGGTAAGATCCAGCACCGTGACTGTCGAGCCCAGGCCCACGCGGTCGCGCGGGATGCGCGCCATATCCACCATGGACAGCTCGCGCAGCCGTGCCCGAACCTGACCCAGCCGCATGTTGACAATGCCCTGGCGCTCCTTTGCGGCGTGATATTCGGCGTTTTCGCTTAAATCGCCATGCGCGCGCGCCTTGGAGATCTCCCGCGGAAGATCGACGCGCAGTTCGTTTTCCAGCGCCGCCAGTTCCTCTTCGAGTTTCTTCTTCAGATCGAGCATTCAGACAGCTTTTTATATTATACGGCGAGGCCGCTCAAACAACTCGACCACGACGTTGCCAAAGGGACCCAATCGCTCCCGGCGCCAGTCGGAAAACTCCGGCCGCACCGAAAACCAGTTGCGCCAATAGCGCACGCTGCCGGAGCCTCCGTAGATAAGGAACCGGCCGGATGCGGGGATGACGCCCTCGGCCAGGCTGGTGACGTAGCGCTCGGCTTCCGGCGAATCGTCAAAAGGAAGCAAATAGGGTTTGCCTCGAAACGGGTAAACGGGCAGGTGGCAGTACAGGAATCCAGGGAGTGCATAGGCCGGTTGCCAAACGGGCGGGCGCGCTTCAATGAATGGGCTGGGGCAGAGGACGGGGATGTCGGGATGGGCGGCGGCCCATTGATCGATGGTGCGCGCGGCCAGACGCCAGTCTGAGCCGTGATGCATCGGCCAAAGCTCGCGCCATTGGCCCAGCAGCAGGAGCACTCCGGCGCCGAACGCGAGTGTCACTGGCCTCCAGCGGCCAGCCGGAATAAAGTAAGCGGCAGCCAGCGTAGCCGCAAGAGCCGCGCCGGGCAATCCGATGTAGAGGTAACGCGCAACGAACATGCTGCTGCCGGTGACACGGGACACGGCGAACAATGCGAGCGGTTGGACCAGCCACCAGCCGCCAATAGCCACCAGTGAGCTACTCACCGAGACGGCGTGCGCGCGGGGCCACCGCAACAGCCGGCTCAGGGCGAAGGCGCCAACCCCGCAAACGAGGATCAGCCCGAATTTGAGCGAGATGCGCAAGTCGCGGAGGGTGGGGAGCGCGACAATGACATGCGCGGTAGCCTGGCGAAAAAGACGCAGCGCGTCGAGGAACACCGGGAGCAAGGCAAACCCAAGCAGAACGAATATCACAAGCGTTGGAAACCAGCCCGCGCTTGTTTCGTGCCGCCACAGGCGAAGTAACGCGTACAGAGCCAGAACGATGTAGAACGGCCAAAACAACAGGTGCGCACGCCACAGCAAGGCTGCAGAGACGACGAACAAGGCAGCATCCCACCAGCGGTCCGAATCCAGCCAGCGGACCAGGAACAGCAGGCTGGCTGCCGCCAGGCAGGTGCCCAACGCATAGGGACGGGCATCGGCCGCCTGGTCGTTGAATCCGCGCATGGAAAGGCAGGCGAAGACCGCGAACCAGGCCGCTTCCGGAACGATCAGCCGCGCGCCCAAACGGGCGATGAAAAACAAGGCAAGGGCCATTAGAAAGACGGAAGGCAGCCGATAAGAGATTTCAGAGAAGCCAAGCAGCGCTTCGGCGGCCTGGGGCAGGCGGTAGTAGATGGAATCGGGCACCTGCGGGGCGACGGCGAAAGACGGGTGGTGGGGCCCGTAATGCACTACAAAGGCGGTAGCCATCTCGTCCACCCAAAAACTGGAACTTAGTGGCATCAGCCACAACCGCGCAATGCAGGCGCCTAGCAGGAGGGCGGGCAGCCAATTGTTTTCAAGAGTCTTGGTGAGGCCGTTGGGACGAATCGCGCCTCAATGTTACAATAATACTGAGGCATCAGTAAATCCCACCATGGCATTCAAACCAGCTTTTGCGCAAGGCGCGCAGATTGAGCACTCCAAATACGGTCTTGGGTCGGTGACTTCCTGCACGGAAGAGTACATCGTGATCAAATTCGACGATCACGGGGAAAAGAAATTCGTGCTTGCGATCGCGTTGACGGCGTTGAAGAAGAGCGATCGCACACCGCCGGTGGAGAAGCGCCGGGCCGCCCGCAAGAAAGCCGCGCCGGCAGCCGTGGCAGCGAAGTAACGAATTCACACGGGATACAGCTTCTTAGTCTGTATCCCGCGCTTGCAAGGCAGGCAAGGCGCCCGCCCTACGCAGTTGGAGTTTTGATCTTATCGCGCTGCTCCCGCAGCACGGCTTTGCGGCTTAGTTTGATCTTATTGCCTTCCAGCGCCAGAACCTTCACCAGGATCTGATCGCCTTCTTTCAGCTCGTCCCGCACCGCTTTGATCCGGTTTTCGGAAATCTCGCTGATGTGCAACAAGCCGTCCGTGCCGGGGAAGATTTCGACGAAGGCGCCGAACTCCGCCAGCCGCACCACTTTCCCGAGATAGGTCTTACCGACTTCGGCGACGGCGCAGATATCGGTAACGCGCTGGATCGCCAGTTTAGCCGATTCGCCGTCGGCGGCGAAAATCTTCACCGAGCCGTCGTCTTCGACATCGATTTTGACGCCGGTTTCCTCGACGATGCTGCGAATCATCTTGCCGCCCGGCCCGATCAGATCGCGGATCTTATCGGTGGGAATGGTGAGCGTGTAAATGCGGGGAGCATATTGGGACATCTCGCCGCGCGGCTTGTCGATCACCGCCGTCATCTTGTCCAGGATCGACAGCCGGGCGCCCTTGGCTTGCGCCAGCGCCTCTTTCATGATCTTGGTGGTGACGTTAGGAACCTTGATGTCCATCTGGAGGCCGGTGATGCCCTGGTGCGATCCAGCCACCTTGAAATCCATGTCGCCGTAGTGATCCTCGGCGCCGGCGATGTCGGTCAGGATGGCGTAGTCCTTGCCTTCCAGCACCAAACCCATGGCAATGCCGGCGATGGGGTCCGCAATCGGAACGCCCGCGTCCATCAACGCGAGGGTGGCGCCGCACACGCTGGCCATGGAGCTGGAGCCGTTGGACTCCAGAATGTCGCTGACCACGCGCATGGTATAGGGGAACTTCTTATCGTCGGGAACCACGGCCGCGATGGATCGTTCCGCTAGCGCGCCATGCCCGATTTCGCGGCGTCCGGCTCCGCGCATGAATCCCACTTCGCCGACGCTGAACGGCGGGAAATTGTAATGCAGCATGAAGCGCTTAGACGTTCTGGCTGAGATCGAACATCTCGATGCGCTGTTCGTCGTCCTTGGTGCCGAGCGTAACGGTGACCAGGGCCTGGGTCTCGCCGCGCGTAAACAGCGCCGAACCATGTGTGCGGGGAAGAACACCAACTTCGCAATCGATGTTGCGGATCTCATCGAAGGCACGGCCATCGGGACGGCGCTTGGCCTTTAACATTTCGTCGCGGAAGATGCGTTCTTTCAAATGGTCGAACAGTTCTTTCGCTTCGGCCTGCTGTTCGGCGGGCAGCGCTTCCACTACCTTCTTCTTGGCTTCGTGGACGCGGTGATAGCTCTCCAGCTTGGGATACTTCTTGGTGTCCAGCGCATCAGTCAGTTCCTTGCGAATCTGCGACTCGATGCGGGCGTACAACTCCTTGTTGACCGCCGGCGGTTCGTATTTCCACTTCTTCTTGCCCACCTTGGCGGCTAGTTCACGAATGCCCGCGACAATCTTCTTGCAGCAAGTGTGGCCATACTCGATGGCCTGCAGCACTTCTTCCTCGGTGGCATGCTGCGCGCCCGCTTCCACCATGACGATGCCCTCTTCGGTGCCCGCCACCACGATGTTGATCTTGGCATCGTGCGTTTGGTCGTAGCTGGGGTTGGGGATCAGCTTGCCGCCCACCAGCCCAACCCGCACGCCGCCCAGCACGTGCTGGAAGGGAATGTCGGAGATCGCCAGTGCCGCTCCGGCGCCGACAATGGCAAGCGTGCTCGGATCGCGATTCGGATCGGCCGACAGCACCATGGCGATCACTTGCGACTCGTTCATGAACCCTTCCGGGAACAGCGGCCGGATGGGCCGGTCAATCAGCCGGCTGGTGAGGACTTCCTTCTCCGACGGACGCCCCTCGCGTTTGATAAAGCCTCCGGGGAACTTGCCCGCGGCATAAGTATATTCTCGATAATCGACGGTGAGCGGGAAGAACGCGGCGCCCACTTTGGGCTCCTCATTCGCGCACGCACTCACTAAAACAACGTTGTCCCCGGAGCGGACCACAACGGCGCCATTGGCCTGTTTCGCGATCTTACCTGTCTCCAGGGTAATTTTTTGACCGTCCAGGTCAATCTCTACGGTATGTAGCATTTGAATTCCTTTTAATCCAGACGAAGCTTTCCGCCCCGCCTTTAGCAACACGCACAACGTAACCGGTGTGCGCTTCTTCGATTAAGAGGAGACTTTGGAGTGAATGAAACTGTGGGAACGCCGCCCACCGGGGCGGTTTACCTGTACCCCGAGCACCTAACGGCGGATGCCCAGGCTTAGAATCAGGCTTTTGTATCTTTCCGGGTTACGGCTTTTCAGGTATTTCAAAAGGCGACGGCGCCGCGCGACCATCGACAACAATCCCCGGCGGGAATGATGGTCTTTGAGGTGCGTCTTGAAATGATCCTGGAGTTGCAGAATTCGCTGACTCAGGATTGCTACCTGTACTTCTGGCGAACCGGTGTCGGTCTTGTGAACGCGGAACGTTGCAACTACCTGCTGTTTAGAATCGGTCGCCAAAGCCATTGCTCGAATCGATACTCCTCGTCTTACCTTAATCTTTTTTGTCCTTCACAGCATAGCACATTCGGGATTCGGGTTTTCGGAAAGGGCCGGCCAACAGGAGAAGCCCGAGTCGGGTACACGCGGCTTCAAGAGTCAGTGTGAAAACTCGAAATCGCCCTCGTGCGACCACACGCTATGGTAGTCAGGACATCAGCGATCCGCGATATATGGACGCAATGGGTAGTTTTCACACAGACTCTTCAAGCCGCGTTTTTCCCGGCGCTCGACCAGGACCCGTCTTGCACACTGCCGGATCGCTTTCGATCTACCGGGTGATGCAGTGGTACACGCGGCTTTTCAGCCGCGTTTTTCCCGGCGCTCGACCAGGACCCGTCTTGCACACTGCCGCACAGTCCGGCTATTACCGGATCGCTTTCGATCTACCGGGTGATGCAGTGGTACACGCGGCTTTCAGCCGCGTTTTGCGTATCTCTTGCCCAGAATCGCGCGCCGCTTCGATGCAGTAGCCGATTGGCCGCGTGTTCGCTACTGCCCTTGCTGCTCCTGACCGCCGCGGCGAGACCCTGACCGCCCAGGGGGTGAAGCGCAATGTGCACGTGATTGGGCATCAGCACCCAGGGTCCGTCGCTAGTCCACAGGTCAGTCACCCTGTTGACAGGCAGCGACCCGTCCAGCCGCCAAGTCACGAAGTACGCCGAGCCCGGGCGCAAGGCTCGGGCGCAAGGAATGTTCCAGCCGGCGATGGAAATCCACAGCCAATGAGTGATTCAACCACAAAAACTTCTGAGGCGGCGCCTTCTCGGCCGATTTTGGCGGGACGCGGCTGAAGCCGCGTGTACCGCTGAAGCCGCGTGTACCGGGGTATTAGACTTAACTAATCCACTTTGATGTCGCACACCCTTCGACACGTTTTGCCCCATCCAGTTCCAGTTTCGCGGCCGCATCCAAGGCCGCGCCGACTGTGTTACATTAAGTGTCTTCGAGTTTGTGTCAGTCTGCCGTTCCCAACCCTCTCAAACCGAGTGACAGGAGATAGTTTATGAACCTTCGTCCGCTCCATGACCGCGTGCTCGTCAAACGGCTGGAAGAGCAGGAAACCAAGCGCGGGGGCATCATCATCCCCGACAGCGCGAAGGAGAAGCCGCAACACGCCCAGGTGGTGGCCGTAGGCAGCGGCAAGCTGCTGGAAGACGGCCAGCGCGCGGCGCCCGACATTCAGGCCGGCGACAAGATTCTGTTCGGCAAATACTCCGGATCCGACATCCGGATCGACGGCGAGGAGTATCTAATCCTTCGCGAGGACGAAATCCTGGGAGTGTTCGCAAATGAATAAGCTGCTGATCGCAGTGCTCGCGCTAGCCAGCATCGGCACAGCCAGCGCGCAGATCAAGTTCGCGGTGATCAACACGCAGAAGGCGCTGCTCGAGACCGACGAATTGAAGAAGGCTCAATTGCAGATGGAGGCCAAGTTCAAGCCGCGCCAGGATCAAATGGTGAAACTGCAAAAGGAGCTGGAGGACATCCAGGCCCAGCTGAACAGCGGAAAGCTCAATGAATTGGGCACCCAGGAACTGACCGCCGAAGGCCAGCGCAAACAGCGCGAGCTGCAGCGCAGCCAGCAGGATCTGCAAGAGGACGTGGAACGCGAACGCACCGAAATTATTCAGCGGGCCGGCACCCGAATGCAGGAAGTTGTGAAAAAAGTGGCGGATGAAAAGGGCCTGGACGTCGTCGTGGATTCGGCCAGCACGGTCTTTTTTAAGGCCGCTTTCGAGATCACCGCCGATGCCACCGCCGCTTATAACAAAGCCTATCCCGTAACTCCTGCACCACCCGCCGCTCCGGCAAAATAGGAACAGGCAGATGTCCAGCTACCTGGAAGCCTACGGAGCCGCCGAGCAACATCGCGCCCGGGTGATGGGGCTCATGAAGAAGTGTTCGGTAGCTTTGGCTGGCGTGCTGATTGCCGGACTGATCCTCTACGCGATCTTCGAGAATCACGCCGAAGAGCGGCAGGCCAAGAACTTTATCGGATTGCTGGCCGCGCGCAACTATTCAGCCGCGTATAGCATGTGGGGCTGCAATGAAACGCATCCCTGCCCGCAATATACGTTCCCGAAGTTTTTGGAGGATTGGGGGCCGAAAAGCGAGCATGCGGGCAATCCCACAGCGTCCATCGGGCTTTCGCAATCCTGCGGTTCGGGCGTGGTGATCCGGCTGGATTACAAGGGCTCGGAATCCGTGCCCCTATGGGTGGAGCGCGATACGGGAGTCATCAGCTTTGCCCCGTGGCCAGAATGTCCGGGCCGCCATTTGCATTTTGGAACCTGGCTCAAGTCTCTCTTCAATTGATTTAGCTAACGGTAACCGGCGGCCTGCAGCTCGAACAACTCCGCATATCGGCCGCCAAGCGCCACCAAGTGCGGGTGCGTGCCCTGCTCCACCAGTTCGCCGTCGGCCAAAACCAGAATGCGGTCGGCCATGCGCACCGTGGAGAAGCGGTGCGAGATGAGCACGGCCATGCGGCCACGGGTGAGATCGGCAAAGCGCAGGAAAACTTCGTACTCGGCGCGTGCGTCCAGGCTGGCGGTGGGTTCGTCCAGAATCAAGACTTGTGCATCCCGCATATACGCTCGTCCCAAAGCCACTTTCTGCCACTGTCCCGCGGACAGCTCGACCCCGTTTTCAAAACGCCGGCCGAGCATCTGATCGTAACCGCCCGGGAGCTGCCCGATCATGGGTCCCGCCAGGCTCTTGCGCGCCGCGCCTTCCACGCGGGCTTGATTGGCTAACTCCTCGATGCGCCCGAAGCCGATGTTTTCGCGGACCAGCATGTCGTAGCGCATGTAGTCCTGAAAGATGACGCCGATTTCGGCGCGCAAGCTTTCGAACGTCGTATTCGCGCAGATCGATACCGTCCAGCAAAATCGCGCCGGCGGTGGGATCGTACAACCGGGCCAGCAACTTAACGAGCGTGGTTTTGCCCGCGCCGTTCTCGCCGATCAAGGCGATGCGCTCGCCCGCATCGAACCGAAAGCTCAGTCCGCGCAGAACCGCATGTTCCGATCCTGGATATGAAAACGACACGTCGCGAAATTCGAATCCGGATCGAATGGGGCGGGGCGCCGGCAGCGCATGGGGCACGGAAACGATGCTGGGCTGCGTGTCAAAGAAATCGAAAAGGTCTTTAATGTAAAGCGCCTGTTCGGCAATGTTATTGAAGCTGGAAAACAGCGTTTCGATCAGGGAGCGCGAACGAGCAAAGGCGCCCGCGACGAAGGTGAGGCTGCCCACCGTCATGGCGCCCGCGAGGGTTCGGATCAGGATGAGGACATAGGCGCCATAGTAGCCCGCCGTCGGCAGCAGATTGAGCACCGAACCGGTAACGGCTCGCTTCATTGCAAGGACCTTGTTTTCCTCGTAAAAGCGGTCGAAAAGGGTGCGGGAACGGTCAGCCAAATGCTGGCCGAGGCCGAAAATCTTCACTTCTTTGGCGCTTTGATTGCTTGCGCCGAGCATGCGCAAGTAATCCAGTTCGCGGCGTTCGGGGGTCCAGCGGTACAACATCGAGTAGGCGAGCATCGCGAAACGAGTCTCGCCCAGAAACGACGGAATAACGGCGCCTACCAAAAGCAGCAGAAACCAGGGCGAAAAGGAAACTACGGCGGCCAAAAGGGAGAGCAGGGTGATGAATTGCTGGCCCATCCCGGCGATTGTTCCCAGCATGCCGAGTCGGGATGTGGTTTGCCGCCTGGCGCGTTCCAATTTATCGTAAAACACTGGATCTTCGAAGGAAACCAAATCCATCCGGTTGGCGTGCTCCATCAGGCGCAGGCTGACGTGGTTAGTGAACTTGTCGCCCAGGAGGCTGTCACAAAGGTTCACTGCGCGCGATAGGAGGTCGCTCAGGATGGCCAGCGCGATCTCGTAGGCCAGGTAGATCCAGATCTTATGGGAGCCCACTGCGCGCCCCTGGATGGCGCGGACGACCTGATCTATAATCAGCTTCCCAACCCAAAGCTGGGCGACCGGGATGACGGACGAAACCAGCCTCAGAAGGACGGTTGCAAGCGTCAAACCGGGACTGGTATCCCAGACCATCTGCAACAGGGGCGGGACGTTTCGGAGCGCCCGCAGGCGTTCGCGCCAGGTTGCAGGGGCGTCAGCCGGCTTAGGGGGCGGGCGGTGTGGCGGAATCAAGTACCAGTGTAGCTCTGGGGACCCGTCAGAACACTTGAGAACTGTTCGGAACGGGGCCCGAAGGCCCCATTCGACACCATCTGCCTGAATCTGAACAGGCCCCTTGCTTACGGCAAGGGCGATGTATGGGAGAATCAGATTCGACGGAAACGCAACCGTCAAAACCTGTTTGTGATTCAGATGATAGGGCCACGAAGGTTGCGAGTCAAGTGAAAAACTGGTCCCTGAGGATTGGGTTCCAACACCTTGATCCAGAACAGCTTAGAAGCAGGATTCGTTTCGGAAATCCTGTGCAAAACTTTGTGGATCGCTGGCGCGGGGGGAGTGCTTTGGTTTGTAAGCTGGAGAAATGGGGGGAGTTATTTGCCCTCGAGATGCAGTGTGGTGAGGCTTCCTTCAGCAGCTGAGTAGCCAAACCGCCGGGCGATCCGCAACACTCCACCGACTGCGAGGCCAGAAAGCAGGCAAAATCCGAGCACCAAAGCAGCCAAGCTGATGATGCTAAGGATCATCTGGCCGGCGGTTTCCGGTTTCAGTTCGAGCGGCTTCGCGGGCGGGCGCTCATTCTCGGCCACTACCCCCCGATAGTTTATCGTATCGAGAAGCTTGGCCGAGGCTGCCGTGGGTCCAATGGCCACCGCAATGAGCGGGCCGGTGCGTTTTGCCGCAGCCCCGGGGATTTCCTCAAATTGCGGGAGCTGCCGGCGGGCCATGGACGGCAGGGGGAACGAGAAAATGGCCAAAGTTACGGGCCCGGCAGGCGTTCGGTAGTGAGCCACCTGGCCTTCGGTCCCAAAATCGAAGTTGACGGCCGAGGCGGGGATATCCGGCGCCGCGGCGCTAAGACCGACGGGGCCCAGGATATAGCGCTCGGATCGAGGAAGCATGCCCTTGGATGGCAGATAGGTATCTAAAGTCGGAATCGCCGCCCGAGAGACCTTCGGGAGTGAAGCGTCGGCGAGCTGCTGCAAATCCTTGGGACATTTTCCCTGACACGACACGAGGTAATTTCCGACCCGAACGCCGGTGAATTCGAGAGAGGCGGCGTAGGCTCCGGTTGGGTCCTTGAAGCGCGACGCGGTTACTTGGAACGATCCATAGTCGGCCCGTTCGGTCGCTTCCAGGCCGTGCTCGACCGCCGTTCCGGCGCCTATTTCCAGGGCAGAGGCCGATTGGCGTTGGTAGTCGCCCAGCTTTTCCGGCCAGATGGCGGCGTATGCGGAAGAAGCGAACAGGACCGCTAGAATCAGGCTCCGTGGCATTTCTTGTACTTTTTGCCGCTGCCGCAGGGGCATGGATCGTTGCGGCCAGCCTTCTTGGCTGAGGTGGCTTGCTTTTTCTCGGCAGTGGCATCGCTGCCGCCGGCGAATTGCAACTCGGCCATTTCCTTGTCCTTCTTGCGCTGGATGTTGCGCGTGAAGTTTTCGACGGTGGATTGGGCGGCGCGGCGCTCCTCGGAACTGGCGGCTACCAGCGCTTCCTCCTCCTCATCCTCGTCGTCTTCTTCGTCCTCATCAGCGAAGGGCAGCACCGGCTTCGGTCTATCCGGCAAACCACCCGGCCCATTGCCAGATTCACCAGCCGGGCCCTGGCTCACTTGCAGGAAGAACAGATAGCGGATGGTCTCGTCTTCGATGCGATCCATCATGTCCTGGAACAGCTCGAAAGACTCTTTCTTGTATTCGATCAGCGGATCTTTCTGGCCGTAGCCGCGCAGACCGATGCCTTCCTTCAAGTGATCCATCGACAGCAGGTGGTCCTTCCACTGGTTGTCGATGACGTTCAGCATGACGACCCGCTCGGCCTCGCGCATGTACTCCGGACCGATCAGCTCTTCCTTCTCCTTGAAGCGGCGTTCCAGCAGATCGTTAATGTGGTCCTCGATCTCCTGCTTGAGCAGCCCGTTCAATTCATCCAGATCGATCTTGACGCCGAACTGGCTGAGCACGTCGGATTGCAGCCCAGTCAAATCATAGGTGCTGATATGGGCGCGGTCCGGGCAGCGGATGTCGATGAACGAGGCCACGATCCCTTGGATGATTTCCTTGATCCGCTCGGTCTGATCCTTGCCTTCCAGCAGCTGCCGGCGCATTCCATAGACGGCCTGGCGCTGCTTGTTCATGACGTCGTCGTATTCGAGCAGGTGTTTGCGGGAGGCGAAGTGCTGGGCCTCGACGGCTTCCTGGGCGGCGGCGATCCGCTTGGTGATAAGCCGCGACTCGATCGGCACATCTTCTTCCATGCCGAGCCGCAGCATCAGATTCTGCATGCGCTCGCCGCCGAAGATGCGCATCAGGTCGTCCTGGAGCGATAGATAGAAGCGCGAGCTGCCGGGATCGCCCTGGCGGCCGGCGCGTCCACGCAACTGATTGTCGATCCGGCGCGACTCGTGGCGTTCGGTTCCCAGCACGTGCAATCCGCCGAGCGAGACCACTTCATCGTGCTCGCTGGCAGTCTCTTCCCGAAACCGCGAAAAAACGGCGTCCCATTCGGAGCGCTCGGGCGATCCAGCGGGGCTGGTCTGGTACAGATCGGGATCCTTGTTCTCCTTCTTCAAATACTCCTTGGTCAGAAACTCCGGATTGCCGCCCAGGAGTATGTCAGTCCCGCGGCCGGCCATGTTGGTGGACACCGTGATCGCGCCCTTGCGCCCGGCCTGCGCGATGATGAACGCTTCACGCTCGTGGTTCTTGGCGTTCAACACTTCGTGCCGGACGCCCATTTTCTTCAATGCGCCGGCGAGCTTTTCCGATTTTTCGACCGATATGGTTCCCACCAGAACCGGCTGGCCCTTTTCGTGCAGCGTCTTGATTTCCTTGGCGGCATTGCGGAATTTCTCTTCCTCGGTCCTATAGACCATGTCCTGAAATTCCTTGCGAACCATGTTGCGGTTGGTAGGAATCACCATCACGTCGAGCTTGTAGGTCTTTTCGAATTCGGCGGCTTCCGTTTCGGCGGTGCCGGTCATGCCGGCCAGCTTTTTGTACAGGCGGAAGTAATTCTGGAAGGTGATCGTTGCGAGGGTTTGGTTCTCGCGCTCGATCTTGACGTTTTCCTTGGCTTCAATGGCCTGGTGCAGACCATCGCTCCAACGGCGGCCCGGCATCACGCGGCCCGTGAATTCGTCGACGATGATCACCTGGCCATCCTGCACCAGATAATCCTTGTCGCGTTGGAACAGCACCAGCGCCTTGAGCGCCTGCTGGACGTGGTGCAGCGTGGACCAGTTCTCCGGCTGATAAAGATTGCCGCAGCCCAGCATCTTCTCCACCTTCGCGATGCCTTCTTCGGTGAGAGCCGCGCTGCGATGCTTTTCGTCGACCGTATAGTCGCCGGTGGTGTAGCTTTCGCCCGGTTCCTTGCCCTTGATCTCTTCGCCGCGCGTCAGCTTGGGAATGATGCGGTTGATCTTATAATACTTATCGGTTGACTCCTCGCTGGGTCCGGAAATGATTAAAGGCGTGCGGGCTTCGTCCACCAAAATGGAGTCGACTTCATCGACGATGGCGAAGTTGTGGCCGCGCTGCACGCAATCCTCCAGGCGGAACTTCATGTTGTCGCGCAGGTAGTCGAACCCGTATTCGTTGTTGGTGCCGTAGGTGATGTCGGCGTTGTAGCTGGCCTGGCGCTGCTGGTCGTCCAGATCGTGCACGATAATGCCGTACGACATCCCCAGGAAGCGGTAAATGCGGCCCATCCATTCGGCGTCGCGCTTGGCTAGATAATCGTTCACCGTGACGACGTGAACGCCTTTACCTTCGAGCGCGTTCAAGTAGCAGGGCAGCGTCGCCACCAGCGTCTTGCCTTCGCCCGTTCGCATTTCGGCAATTCGGCCGCGGTGCAGAACGGTGCCTCCGATGAGCTGGACGTTGAAGTGCCGCATGTTGAGGACGCGGCGTCCGGCTTCTCGGCAGACGGCGAAGGATTCGATCAGAAGGTCATCGAGAGGCTCGCCGTTGTCGATGCGCTGCTTGAATTCGACGGTTTTCTGGGCGAGTTCGGCATCGGAGAGCTGCTGGAGCCCCGGTTCGAGTTCGTTGATGGCGGCGACAATGGGACGAAGCCGCTTGACTTCGCGTTCGTTCCTGGTCCCGAAGATTTTCGCAAGAGTGGCGTCGAGCATGGGCGGGGGCCTGCAACCATTTTAGCGGATCTTGCGGATTCTGACGCGTTTTTTGGCTAACAGTGTGTCACCGGGTGGCGGATCGTCGCTAGAATGACTGTACGCATGTTACTGCGACAGGTCAAGTTAGAGAATCTGCTGTCCTTTCGGAAGACCACCGTGGAGCTTCGCGGGTTAAATGTTCTCATCGGGGCGAATGCGTCCGGGAAGAGCAATCTCATCGAGGCGATAGGACTCTTGCAGGCGGCGCCGTTGGATTTGAGCGCGGCGATTCTAAGACTAGGCAGCGCTCACTTCGTTTGTTCGCTCGCGGTTCCGTCCCCTATCGCCGCCATCGAGTGCCGCGGAATTAGTGACGAACCCCTCCAGTACCGGCTGGAGATCGTCGAGCGCGCACACGGTTTCATCATAGAGGAAGAACAGCTCCGCAACGGCAAAGAGTGGCCCTATTTTAAGAGGGTGGGTGGCAATGTTGAATTCGACGGAGAGCAGCTGGCTAAAATCTCCCCTACGCGATCCGTATTTGAGGCGTACAAAAGTCCTGCCGACCCGACGCCCATTACCCGTGTTGGCCAGAACTTCGCCTCCATACGGGTCTACCGCGAATTTCGCACGGCTACCGATTCACAAGCGAGAAGAGGAGTTTCCACTTCGGCTCAGAAGGATTTCCTAGGTGATGGCGGCGACAACTTAGCGTTGGTTCTTCTGGATATGGACTTCAAGGGCGTCCACGATCAGATCCGAGAATATCTTCGTCGCTTTTGTGATCGCTTTAGCGATGTCAAGGTTAGGCTCGACGGTTCGATCGCGAAAACGTACATCGAAGAGAGCGGCCTGCTGGAGCCGCTGGTGTCTTGGCGGTTGTCCGATGGCACTCTCAAGTTTCTCTGCCTCTTGGCTGTGCTGCTGGAAAGAGAACTCCCGCCGCTAATCTGCATCGAGGAACCGGAGGTTGGCCTGCATCCCGAAGCGATTCAGATCGTCGCTGAAGCTTTGGTGGAAGCTTCGGAACGAACACAGCTCATCGTGACGACTCACTCGGAGGCGTTGATCGACGCGCTCTCCGATCGCCCGGAAGATGTTCTCGTGACCGAGAGAGACTTTGATAACGGGACCCAGTTCCGCCGGCTGGACAAGGATCAACTCTCGCTCTGGCTCGAGCGATATAGCCTCGGCCAGCTATGGCGTAAAGGGGAGATCAGCGGCAATCGATGGTGACTAAGCTCCGGATCTACTTCGAGGGTGATGCCCGGCTGCGACCGGGATTCAGGCAGTTCTTATCCGAGATAGCGAATGCCGCTAGCGGAAAGAAATGCCAGTTCGATTTAATCGCTACCGACGGGACCCCCGTACAGGACTTTCGGGACGCCATGAAAACTCATCCCGAGGCTTGGAACGTACTCGTGGACAGCGATCTTGGGAGGACCGCCGTTGAGGGCTGCGATCCTGAGTCCATCTTCTGGATGGTTCAGATAATGGAGTCTTGGCTTCTCGTCGATATTGATGCGCTGAAACGCTTCTATAACGGAGGATTTCAGGAGAGTGCCTTGAAGGGAAATCCGAACGTCGAGCAGATTCCAAAGGCCGACGTTCTAACGCGATTGAAAAAGGCAACCAGCGGAACGAAATCAGGCGAGTATCACAAGATCAAACACGCTCCTAAACTACTTCAGGAGATTGATCCCGTGCTTGTCAGAAGGTTCGCTCCCAACTGCGACCGTATGTTTCGTCTGATTCTCGCCGCGTTAGGCTAGCGGCCGTGCGGCAGCGCTCCAAATCGGCGCTCACGGAGCGGAATTCGGCGACGGCGCGGGGCGAGGTCGGAGGCGGATCTTGCAAATTCTGATACGCTCTTACTACCGCGTCCGCGGGAGATCCCTATGTTTATTCGTTCCCTCGTGTTCTTTCTTTATTTGGGACCAGCTTTCGCGGCTGGCGGGCCCACGTTTCCAGCGCTGACGTATTCCACCTATTTGCGTGACAGCTTCACGCCTGCGGCGATTGCCACGGACTCCTCGGGAAACATCTACATGGCCGGAAGCGCGATCGTCGATCCTGCGACGATGCAGTCCACCGTGCTGGTGGTGAAGCTGAATCCGCAAGCCAGCCAGTACCTATACGTCCGCTACGTGGGCGGATCGATTGGCGACTACGGGAATGCCATTGCGGTGGACAGCGCGGGCGACGCCTACGTCGCGGGCTATACCAATTCGCCGGATTTTCCCGACAGCACTGGAAATCCAGCACCCGTGCCCGCCGGTACCACCATCGAGCGATCCTTCGTGTTTAAGCTCGATCCGAGCGGTCAACTGGTCTTCTCCGCGCTTTTGGGCAGCTCGGCCGACAGCTTTGCACAGGCGGTCGCGGTGAACGCCGCGGGACAGGTGCTGGTGAGCGGAACCAGTGAAAGTCCCGGGTTTCCCTCCACACCCGGCGTTTACAGCGTCGCGAACACGGATGGCAGCCCTTATTTACTGGAATTGGACCCCACGGGCACGAACATTCTCTTCTCCGCGACCGGGATTGGAGGGAATGCGATTACGTTCGACTCTTCGGGCAATATCTACATGGCGGGAACGACTAACTCGCTTGCGTATCCGACGACACCTGGAACTTATCAGCCCAAGTTTCCGGTATTCGAAACCTGTCTTGCTCCCTGCATGGGGACTTTTCAGGGACCGAATCAGTACGTAACGAAGCTTGACCCTACCGGCTCAAAGCTGGTCTTTTCAACGGCAGTCTCAGGTACCGGGAGCACAATGAATAACGGCCTGGCGGTGGACGCGGCGGAGAACGTTTACCTCACTGGGTTAGCAGGAGCGGGTTATCCGTACACGGTGACTCTTCCGACGGTGCCCCAGGGCCCAGCGGTCCAGAATATCGCGACTCCTGCGTTGCCGTTTCTCTCCAAACTCGACCCGGCAGGACAGAAGCTACTGTTTTCGGTTCCGGTGGGTGGCGCCGGGGTGCAGGTGGGTGCGAATGGATTGGCGTTTGTCGGCGGCTTTCTCGGCCTTTTCAATCTTTACGATGTTGCGGCCAGCCTGCCGGCGCTGTCCAGCCTGCCGAGCGCGTGTTTGTCGCTCGAAGCTACGGGCGTACCCGCGGCATCCGCGTACGCATCTCAAGTGGACGCTGCCTCGGGCAGGGTGCTTGGATCGCAATTCCTGGGAGGCTCCACGCTTACCATCTCCGGCGTGGCGCTCTCCGGTTCCACGCTGTGGATCGCTGGAGCGACGAATTTCGCCAACTTCCCGTTCACCCCGAACGCCCTCACGATTCCGACCCTCGGACCGAACCCGCTTCCGGGCGCCTATCTGGGCGCGGTCGATTTCTCACAATCCCAGCCCCCTGCGGGAACGCCCCAAATCGGCTGCGTCGTCGACGCGGCGAATCTGGAGGCGACTGGTCCGATCGTTCCCTATCAGATCCTCACCATTTTTGGAAGCGGACTGGGTCCGGCCAAGGCGGTAAGCGCCACGGATTATTCAACGACCAAGCTGGGTGGGGTCAGCGTGAGGTTCGGTTCCCTGGCGGCGCCGCTTTTGTACGTTTCATCGAGTCAGATCAATGTAGCAGTGCCGCTGGTCTCTGAAGAGACGGCCACCGTGATGAAAGTGACTGTCGACGGCGCCTCGTCGCCTTCGCTCGAGTTCCCGGTGACCTACGCTAATCCTAGCTTGTTCGTTGTTCCTGGAACCTTCGACTTTGCTTCCGCGGAATCGTTTGCGCTGGCTCTCAACGCAAACGGCTCTCGGAATTCTTCCACGAACCCGGCGCCGCTGGGATCCGTGGTCTCGGTATTCGTGAACGGTCTCTCGGCCCCGGACGTTACAGGCGGGCCGCTTCAACTTGACGGTAGCTGGCCGGTCACGAACTATACGCAGACCAATCCGTTCGTTTTACAGGTGAGCCTTCAGGTTCCTTCGTCCACCGCCAATTTGTCCTGTCAGGCCAATGTGTGCAGCGCGGGCTTTGAGGTGTACGATCTGGCGTCCTATCTCAGCGGTTCCACGCCGGGGAGTGCCAGTGGGTTAAAGTTCGGAGGCGAGGTATACGTCGCCCAGACTCCTTAGCGGGGCGACGCTAACGGGCACGGCGCCAAACGCCCCAAAACCGAACGTTCGCGCCGCCGCACATGTTGTTGTCGTTGGCGACAATATATTTGCCCAACAGCGCCAGATCGATCTTGCAAGAGTCGTCTTCGACATGCAGCTTGTTTCCAGAGGGGCTCGCTTCGGCGGAAAATTCGCCCGAGTGGACATTGTCCCCGAAGCCATGCCAATAGGCCTCGCCGTGGAGACTTACCTTGCCGGGCACAGTCGAGCCTTGAATCCTGATGCGATTTTGTCCTTGCACCCAGGTTCCGGCCCACGCAGTGGAAAGAGGGTTTGGATCGAAACTGACCATGCGAATGTCTCTGGATCGAACCCAACTTTGCCCCGAACCCTTGCGGCCGGCCAGATATCCGCAGGTCCAATCCCCTTCCACTCGATTCACGACCAGCGGATCGCCGCTCTTTAAAGTCTCAGCCAACTTCGAATTCGTGTCGAATCCGTCAAAATCGCAAGGCGTTTTGGGAGGTTGTTGCCCGGCGGCCACTGACGTAATCGCGGCGAAAATCAAGTAGCTGATTCTCACGCTAGCGCGGCGCGCGGCAGCGCCCCAAAGCGGCGCTCACGGGAGTGGAATTCCTGGACAGCGGCGGCCAGATCGGAAGCCTTGAAGTCCGGCCACATGACGGTGCTGAAGATCAGTTCGGCATAAGCGCATTCCCACAGCAGAAAATCGCTCAGGCGCTGTTCGCCGCCGGTGCGGATGAGCAGATCGACGTCGGGGCCCCCGAGCGCATCCGAAAGGTTTTCCCGCGTGGTCTGGGCATCCAGCGTCTGGGCGGCGGCCAGGATGGCGTCGCGCGACGAATAATCCACCGCCAGCCGCAAGTTCAGTCTCCGGCCGCGCGCGGTCGCGCTCTCGCATTCGTCAATGGCGGGAAGCAGGAGGCGTGGCAGCCGGTCGCGCCGGCCGATCACCGACACGCGCACGCCTTTTTCCACGCACTTGGCTTGTTCGCGGCGCAGGTAGATGTGGAACATTTTCATCAACGCGGCGATCTCCGGCTGCGGGCGCCTCCAGTTGTCGGAGGAAAACGCATAGACCGTCAGCATTCCAATTCCGAGATCGGGCGCGGCTTCGACGGTTCGGCGCAAGGCTTCCGCACCGGCACGATGTCCGGCTACCCGCGGCAACCCCCGCGCCGAGGCCCAGCGGCCGTTGCCGTCCATGATAATCGCGGCGTGGAGGCTGTTTGAGGTTCTTTGCGGCATAAGCAGGGGAGTTAGCGCTCCCGAATGGCCTGAATCAGGGCTTCCATGTGATTGA
Source organism: Bryobacterales bacterium (assembly GCA_963824345.1). Taxonomy (GTDB): domain Bacteria; phylum Acidobacteriota; class Terriglobia; order Bryobacterales; family Bryobacteraceae; genus Palsa-89. Next base: position 545,499 of record CAWGOZ010000023.1, on the reverse strand, counting down.
GATATTTCTCGAGCGCGCTCCGGCCAGTCTCGGTCAAACAGTATTGAGTCTTGGGCATCCGTCCCTCAAACGATTTCTTGCAGACCACATATTCGGCCTCTTCCAGCTTGCGCGCGTGAACGCTCAAGTTTCCATCGGTGGTCTCGAGCAGTTTCTTCAGTTCGTTGAACGTCAGCGACGAGTTGACGGCCAGGGCGCTCACGATCCGCAGCCGGATGGGCTCGTAGATCAAGCGATCCAGCACGGCCAGGGACTGACCGGCCGGTTTGTAGGAGGGGCGATCCTTTCGGGCGTTGTCTTGTCGAGCGGTATTTTGTCTAGCCACCGTACCTCCTGGCGATAATCGCTCCGAAAATAACATGCAACCCTCCGAAGCCGGCCGCCAGCAGCGCCGTGCCCCAAGCCAGCGGACAGAACAGCGCCACCGCGCCCAGGAACATAAAGCAAAGGCCCATCACGGGCACCACTCGCACCGAAAACGCGCCGCCGGTAACCACGCCGGTTCCGTAGAGCAATAGCCAAGTTCCCGGAATGGCGGCTGGGATTCCGGCGCGATACAACATCGCTGTCAGGAGCCCTCCCACGATTAAGGGAGGGGCGAAACTGAGGACGAATCGCCGGGCCGGCGCCGACAGCACCGGACCATGCGCAGCTTTGGCTTTCCGCCGGATGGCCAGCACCGCGAGAACCAGCGCGAAGGCCGCTTCGAGAAGCCAGGTGCCGAGCCAGCGTTCCAGTGTCGGCTGACGAGACGCAACGGCCGCCGCGGCTAGCGCGCTTGCGCCCATCGCAACGCCCCCCCAGCCGGGGACCGCCGTGAACGAGCCAGCCCGCTCCATGGTTTCGCGAATGAACCGCAAATTGTCCATCGCGTGAGTCTGTAGGGAAACCGGTTCCGCGCGCACCGCGCGAATGCTCCGGACGGTAGCCATATGCGAACGATTATAGGCCAATCACTTTACGATGTAAAGTGCCGGGGCCGAAAACAGTACCATCTGGTCTTCTTGAAAGGGCTGGCTTGGCCATTCCGGCTCTTGGCGGCGGTTCATTTTGTGGCGCGTCCGGATTTTCTCCACTCGCTTAGCGATCATCTCGGGATAGTGCCCTTGCAAGTAGGCCGACTTTTCAAAGCGCTCGCGGTAGCGGCGCACGAGGTGAGGAAAGCATCGTTCGAGAAACGGTAGAAAAACCTTTAAGGCACAGGGCTTCAGAAAAAGAGGCGCAGCGCTGAAGGATGTGGCGCCATGTCGAGCAGCGGCCTCGCACACGCCATCCAGGCTGGCCTCGCTGTCGTTAATGAGCGGCATCACGGGGTGCGCCAGAACGCTGACCGGCACGCCGGCTTCCGCCAGCTTCGCGACGGCCGCTAAACGCAGCGCGGGACGGGGCGCGAGAGGCTCCAGCAGGCGGGCCAGGCGCTCATCGAGCGTGGTGATCGTCACGTGCACGCGGATTAGGTTCCTGCCAGCGATCCGTGCCATCAGAACCGCGTCGCGCGCCGCCAGATCGGACTTGGTCGTGATGCCAATGTCCAGCCCGCGCTGGTCCGCGAACACTTCCAGCATCCCGCGAGTCACGTTGAAACGCCGTTCGGCCGGTTGGTAAGGATCCGTAGCCGTTCCGATCCACACTGTGTCGCCGGACTTCAGCCTCCGAAGCTCGTCCCGAAACGCCGCCGATCTGAATTGTTTGGCGTAAATCTTGCGCTCGAAGAGCTCCGGATCGCGCAGTTCCATGAATTCGTGCGCATAGCGGGCATAGCAATACTTGCAGCCGAACTCGCAACCGCGGTAGGGATTGACAGTATAAATGGAGTGCATCCGGCCCGAGCCGCGGCCGATGAACCGGCGGGTTTCCAGTTCCAGGTATTCTACCTTACGCTTGGCTTCGAGAACGCCGCTCGATGCGGCCAAGCGCGCTATGCCGATGAGCTTCGGGGGAGGATTGTCATCGAACAGCATCGGCGGTTGCTCAATATTCGCCTTTTATTCGCCTGTTTGTCAAGCAGCGCGTTAGAGCACGACCCGAGATTCACCCTCGCGCCGCGTGATCCGCTCGCGATCAAAGTATTCAAGCAAGGGAATAGCGTACTTTCGCGACACGCCCGTCCAATCCTTGAATTCAGGGACGGAAAAGCGTTGGCCCTTTTTCTGAGCCAGCAGTTCCCGGAGCGATTGCATGGCGGAGGCATGAAACACTAGTTCGTCGCTGACGCGCACCAACCGCCGGTCGCGCAGCATGAGCTGGAGCAGGGTGCGCGCGCGAGTCGGATCGACGCCCGATTTCGCGAGAACCTCTTGCACCGCCGGCGTTGCCAGGCCGCCCGCGCGGAAGGCAGCTTCGATTTTAGCGGTGGCGGCCTCCTCATCCCGCTGGAGAGTGACCCTATGGGTAGAAAGGCGAACAGTCTCGCCCTCGACCCTGAATGTCTTGGCGCGGGCCAGCAGGGCGTCTATCAGCCAGGGAGGCGCTCCGGGCAATTTTTTACTCCTCAGTTCTTCCTTGGAGACTCCCGCCAACAGCGGGTTCTGCCGATGGAAATGCTTGAGATGTTCGTGCAGCGCTTCCAACTGATTCGCCACCCAGCCGGGGTCCAGGAGCCAGAACTCGGGCGATTCCAGAGCGATGAGCGAAGAGGCGGCCGCGGCTGCGCGGAGATCCGCTTCAAGCAAGCCAGTGCCGGCCACCAGATCCGCCATCCCGATTCCGTAGCGCGACTCGCGGGCCGCGAGCGCGACGCGTTCGGGCAGCGGCGCGGTTTCCAATATACGGAGACGGTCGAGTGCCGGGCGCCGGGGCGGGGCAATGTCCAATACCAGGCCCCCGCCCATGGTGACCACCGGCGAAAATTTGCGCACGATAAAGCGATCGCCGGGCAGCAACAGCAGCGGTTCGCTGAGCGCCAGGCGCACATATTCGCGCGATCCAGGCGCGATCGGTTCATTGCCGCTGAGACGGCGGACTTCGGCTTCCACAACGGCCGCGCCAGCGTGAAAATGCACGGGCGCACGATGCTTCAGCGGCTTGGCGGACGGCAGCAGTTGGAACGCGCAGTCGATGCGCGAGGTCGCTTGAAAGCGGCCGGCTTCCGCCAGTACCATGCCGCGCGCCAGATCGGCGGCATCGATGCCCGAGATGTTCAGCGCCGTGCGTTGACCCGCGCCGGCTGTCCCTACCGCCGCGCCGTGTACTTGAATTCCACGCACACGGACGCGCCGGCGCGCGGGAAACAGCTCCACCTCCTGATCCACGCGAACCGAACCGGCGACCAGCGTGCCCGTGACTACGGTTCCGAAGCCGCGCATCGCGAACGCGCGATCGATGGGCAGCCGGAAATATTTCGAGGCGTCTTTCTCCGGCACCTCTCCGGCGAGCTTCGCGAGCTCGGCTCGCAACTGGTCCAAACCTGCGCCCGTGGCCGCGCTGACGGCCACCATCGGTGCATCTTCCAAAAACGAGCCGCGCACGAATTCCCCGGCTTCCAGGCGCGCCAGCTCCAGCAAATCCCCGGCGGCCAGGTCCGCCTTGGTGAGGACTACCAGGCCCTTCCGTATGCCTAACAACATACAGATATCAAAATGTTCCCGGGTCTGTGGCTTTATGGACTCGTCAGCAGCTATAACAAAGAGAACGATATCTATGCCGCTCACACCCGCCAGCATGTTTTTAATGAACCTTTCGTGGCCGGGCACGTCTACTAAACCGAGGCGCAAGTCCGCGGAGAGCTGCAGGTGCGCGAAGCCCAGATCAATGGATATACCACGCCGCTTTTCCTCCTTGAGACGGTCCGTATCGATGCCGGTGAGGGCGCGAACCAAAGCGGTTTTGCCGTGGTCGATGTGGCCGGCTGTTCCGATGATGATGTTTTTCATTTCGACCGTTCTCATGCTAGCGCCCCTGGGGGCTCAGAATACAGCGAGCGCGGCTCAGGAAACGGCCGAAAATCTGGGGCAGGAGCCGACGGCGACTTTTAAGACCGGCGTGTCGGACGTGCGCGTGGACGTGCAGGTGACCGACGGCGGCAAGCTGATCAAGGATCTCACGAGGGATGACTTCGCGGTTTCCGATGAGGGGCAGGCGCAGCCCATCGTTTCGTTCGCTCATGGAGACGAGCCGGTAACGCTGATTCTGCTGCTGGACATCAGCGGCAGCATGCAGAAGTACATCGACGAGATTTCCATGGAGGCGCGGGAATCGCTGGAGCATTTGCGCCCGGGCGATCGCGTCGCCATCATGGTGTTCGCCAAGAGCACGGCAGTAGCGCAGAGCTTCAGCGACAATCTAGCCGAGACCGCCCGCAACATCAGCAGCGCGGTGAAAAACTGGGACGTGGGATCGACGACGCTGATTAATTCCGCCGTGATGGACGCGACGCGCTACATGGAAAAGCACGCCGGGCCGGGCGGGCGGCGCGCCATCCTGATCCTTACCGATAATCTCAGCACGAGTTATCGGCTGACCGATGGGCAAGTGATCCGCGAATTGAATAAGGCCGATACCGTGTTCAACGCGATCATCACCGGCCGGGCGATCCGGCCGGAAGCTGCCCCGCCCGGGAAACCCGCGAATCCCGACTTGACTCCCGCCAACGTCTACGAGCTGGCCGAGCAAACCGGGGGCGAATGGGTGAAAGCGGAGAACGCGGGCGAGTCCTTCAACGCAATGATCGAGCGCATCCGCAGCCGCTACATGCTGGCCTACCACGCGCCCGAGTCGCAGCCCGGCAAATTCCGGCGCATTACCGTGACCTTGGGAGAAACCGCCCGCAAGCGGTACCCCGCGGCAGAGTTGCACTCGCGCAGCGGCTATTACGCCGAATAGCGGCGGCGCCCGTGCTAGCATCGAAATTCATGCCGTTCGGGGCTGGCACGTTCCGCAAACGGGCACGAGGGCTGTGGCGTCGCTTCGTCCTGCAAAAGCCGCCTCGGGCACGCGATGGGGACTGGTCCGAATACTACGATGCGGCGGAGGCAGCCGTGGCGTCGCAGTGGCTGATCATCGAACCGTACCTGAGGGAAACGCCTGAGCCGGATCTGTCGGTGGTGCTCGATTTTGCGTGTGGCCGAGGGCGTATCGCCGAGCGCTTTGCGGATATCTCGGGAAAGCTCATCTGCGCCGATACGTCCGTGGATGCGATTGAGGCCTGCCGGCGCCGGTTTGCAAAACAGCCGCACGTGGAGTGCCTGGTCAACGGAGATGGATACATTCCCGTTCCCTCCGGATCGATCACTTTTCTCTATAGCTGGGACGCGATGGTCCATTTCAGTTGCTCCGAGCTGGACGAATACTTCGTTGAGTTCAAGCGCGTTTTAAAAACCGATGGAATGGCCCTGGTCCACCATTCCAATTGCGCGGCATTGTCGAGTGTGGCTCGGCCCTGGGTGGAGAACCCCGGATCGCGGGCCTACGTTTCGGCGAAGGACGTGCGGCGCATCGGCGAAAAATGTGGACTAAGCGTCGTGAGGCAGCAGATCATCGATTGGAGCCAGCCGAATCTGGACTGCATCACGGTCTTGAGGAATCGATAGCTAAAGTGGAATTCGAGGGCCTGCTGTAAAGGACGCTTACAATCCACTTGACCGTGTAACTGGCAAGCGGAAAGCCAACTGGCTTCCAAACAATTTGTTAGACTTTTGTTGTGGAGGTGGGGTTTGGCGGTCGAGCACGATGTAATCGGTCCGTGGACGGAGGTGAAGCTAGACATCCTGCGCGAATATGCCGGCCCGTATTCCAAGATTTTGACTTCATCCGGTTTTCGCCATCTGTACATCGATGCCTACGCCGCTGGTGGCTCACACGTTTCGCGCACTACCAACGAGGTAGTTCCGGGCAGTCCGCTCGTTGCCTTATCGACAGATCCGCCATTTCGGGAATATCATTTTATTGATGCCGACCCAAGCCGCGTCGATCAGCTTCGGCGGTACGCTGGCGAGCGCGCCGACATTCACGTCCACTGTGGCGACTGTAATGAGATCCTAACTAGAGACGTCTTTCCGCTAGCCCCTTATGAGGATCGAAAGCGGGCACTGTGTCTGCTCGATCCATATAACATCGACCTATCCTGGAACGTCATCGCCACAGCAGGCCGGATGAGGTCGATAGAGATTTTCGTCAACTTTATGGTTATGGACATGAACATGAACGTTCTCCTTCGTGATCCGGCAAAAGCTGATGCTGCGCAGGTCGCTCGAATGGACCGCTTTTGGGGCGATGGTTCGTGGCGCGAGGTGGCGTATGAGCTGAGCCGACAAGGCAGTCTTTTTGGCGAACCTGAGCAGGTGAAGGTGGAGGGCGCAAACGAGAGAATTGCCGAGGCATACCGTGTGCGACTGATCGATGTCGCGGGCTTCGCTTATGCACCACAGCCTCTCCGTTTTGTGAACTCCCTCAGAGCAACAATCTACTATCTCTTTTTTGCATCTCCCAACAAAACCGGCAACAAAATCGTCGAAGAGATTTTTAGAAAGCATCGAACGAGGCAGGGGCTCTGATCATGGCGAACTCTTCCCACATCGAATGGACTGATGCCACTTGGAATCCGGTGACTGGGTGCTCGAAAATCAGTCCGGGCTGCAAGTTCTGTTATGCCGAAAGACTCTCCAGGAGGCTACAAGCCATGGGCCAGAGCAACTATCGGAATGGATTTAGACTTACGCTACAGCCGCACATGCTGGAACATCCCCTGCATTGGAGAAAACCACGCCGGGTATTCGTCAACAGCATGAGCGACTTATTTCATGAGGCGGTTCCGACCGACTACGTACATCAGGTATTCGATGTCATGCGACGGGCCAGTTGGCATCAGTACCAGGTTTTGACAAAACGTTCAGAGCGGCTATTGCTCGTCGACCCGGCGGTTAATTGGCAACCGCACGTGTGGATGGGCGTGAGCATCGAAAACGAGGACTATCTCTACAGAGTCGATCACTTACGACGAACCAGAGCGCACGTCAAATTTCTAAGCGTCGAGCCGCTGCTTGGTCCATTGCGCCGACTACCATTGCGTGGAATTGACTGGGTTATTGTCGGCGGCGAATCTGGACCGGGAGCCAGGAGTCTCGACGTCGAGTGGGTTCGAGAGATTCGCGACCGCTGTCTACGCGCACGAGTATCTTTTTTCTTCAAACAGTGGGGAGGAGTTTTCAAGTCTCGCACGGGACGGATTCTCGATGGCCGGACATGGAGCCAGATGCCCGTCTCCCAGACGGCCGAACCACGCTCCGACTTTGTGGTTCTCCAATAGACAAGACGATGTTGAGTCGTCGTTTGCTCGCCTTACCTGATTAGCCGACACGATAGAACTCGGCCGCTGCGCCCACACCTGCTACTGTAATTTCGTATGTCCACCGACCGAATAGCCGAGGTTCGGCGCCGTCATGCCAATGCCGAAGCAGGCGGCGGCGCAAAACGCATGCAGCGGCAACACGCCGAAGGCAAGCTCTCGGCGCGCGAGCGCATTGATTTGCTGCTCGACGAAGGCACTTTCGAAGAGACGGACAAGCTGGTGCGGCACCGCACCACCGACTTCGGAATGGCCGAGCAGGTGGTGGATGGCGATGGATTCGTCACCGGATCGGGCTACATTCACGGGCGCCTGGTGTATGTGTTCGCGCAGGATTTCACCGTGCTGGGCGGATCGCTTTCCGAAACCAACGCCCTCAAGATTTGCAAGATCATGGACCTGGCGTTGAAGACGGGCGCGCCGGTGATCGGGCTGAACGATTCCGGCGGCGCGCGCATTCAGGAGGGCGTGGCGTCGCTGGCCGGTTATGCCGATATTTTCCTGCGCAACACGCTGGCCAGCGGCGTGATTCCGCAAATCTCCGCCATCATGGGACCGTGCGCCGGCGGCGCGGTGTATTCGCCCGCACTCACCGACTTCATCTTCATGGTGGAGCACACCAGCCACATGTTTATCACCGGGCCCGAGGTGATCAAGATCGTGACGCACGAGGATGTGACGAAAGAAAAGCTGGGCGGCGCCGAGACGCACAACAGCATCAGCGGCGTGGCGCATTTTCTCGCGCACGACGACGCCGAGTGCCTGCGGATGATCCGCACGCTGCTTTCCTATATCCCGTCCAATAACGTGGACGATGCGCCGGCACACCCATCGAGCGACCCGGCTGATAGAGCCGATGCAGCGCTCGACTCTCTGGTTCCGGCCGACTCGCACGTGCCCTACGACATCAAGGAGATCATCCATCGCGTGGTGGATGACGGCGAGTTTTTCGAGGTGCACGAGCACTGGGCCAGGAACATTGTGATCGGCCTGGCGCGCATGGATGGGCGAAGCGTCGGGATCGTGGCGAATCAGCCCGCGTTTCTGGCCGGATGCCTGGATATTAATTCATCGGTGAAAGGCGCGCGATTCGTGCGCTTCTGCGACGCGTTCAACATACCTATTCTCACGTTCGAAGACGTGCCCGGATTTCTGCCCGGCACCGATCAGGAATTCGGCGGCATCATCCGCCACGGGGCGAAGCTGCTTTACGCGTACGCCGAAGCCACCGTTCCGAAGGTGACCGTGATCACGCGCAAAGCCTATGGAGGCGCTTACTGCGTGATGGGTTCCAAGCACCTGCGCACGGATGTGAACTTCGCGTATCCGACGGCTGAGATTGCCGTCATGGGTGCGGAGGGAGCCGTGAACATCGTGTACCGGGGGGAGCTGGCGGCGGCTAGCGATCCGGAGGCGCTGCGCAAGAAAAAGATCGAGGAGTTTCGGGATCGTTTCGCGAGTCCTTTTGTGGCAGCCGAACGCGGATTCATCGACGACGTGATCGAGCCGCATGAGACGCGTCCCAAGGTGATTCGTGCGCTGCGCATGCTGCAGAACAAGGTGGACACCATGCCGCGCAAGAAGCACGGCAACCTGCCGCTGTAGACCGGCTCCCTTGCGGCAAGCCGAACCACGGTCGCGGCTCCGCATCATCCTACAAGCTGCGTACGCCCATGGCGGCGATGTCGTCCACGCGCAGCATTTCTTTCACCACGAACGGCTCGCCGTATTTCACGCCGATCAGGTTGCCGTAGAAGCGGCCGATGGAGCTCAGGCGTTCGCGAATTTCCTCGCCGGCCGGAAAAAGCTCGCCGGCCTCGGTGGACTGGCCGTATTGCGACTGGTAGCAAGATAGCGCCGTCATGCGCCGCTCAAAGTGATCGGAAATATCCACCACAAACGACGGCGTCACGTTGGCGTAGAGCGACGAATACAGGATCTTGTTCGGACGATGCGGCTGGGACTCCTCATCCAGCTTCTTCAAGCCTGCCAGAAAGCACGCTTCGAATCCGATTTCAGACGTCCTGTAATGATCGGGGTGACGGGCCTCCCAATACGGCAGAATGACCACGCGCGGCCGAAGATTGCGGATCTCCATGGCCAGGCTCATGCGGACGCTGATGGTGTTTTCTAACCGGGCATCGGGTAACAGCAGGTTGCCGCGCCAGGACAAACGCATCTCGCAAGCGGCCTCGCCGGCTTCCTTGAGACGGATCTCGGGCGTTCCACGGCTACCCATATCGCCGGCCGTAAGATCGAGCACTCCAGTGCGATAGCCTAGCCCGGCCATGCGGATTAACGTTCCGCCGCAGGTCTGCTCGACGTCATCGGGATGCGCGGCGATGGCCAGAACGTCGAGCGGCTTCTCGATTGACGCGGAGCCCGTGCCCAGCAGCTCAAACATCCCGATACCACTGCCGCGCGCGCGGCCGGGTGGGCATCAGGAACATCAGCGCCATTCCCGCCAGGAAGCCGCCCACGTGCGCGAACCAGGCCACGCCGCCGGTCATCTGCGCCGAATAGCCCACCGAACCGAGACCGCTGAAGAACTGGATGGCGAACCAATACAAGAGCAGAAAAAACGCTGGAATATCAATGGTGGTGATAAAAACCACGATGAACACCAGCGTGCGGATATAGGCGCGGGGAAACTTGATCAAATAAGCGCCCATCACGCCGGCGATAGCGCCGCTGGCGCCCACGGTGGGAACAGGGGAGTTTGCGTTCAACACTATGAACAGGAAGGCTGCCGCAAATCCGCTGGCAAAATACAAGAACAGGTATCTGGCGTGGCCGAGAACATCTTCCACTCCGCGGCCGAAAATCCATAGGAACCACATGTTGCCCAGGATGTGCAGAAATCCGCCATGGATGAACATCGAAGTCAGTATGGAGGAATAATGCAGCCGGTCCGGCACGATGCCATGTTGCATGATGAAGCGGTTCAATGCGTAGCCCGGCATGCTGAGCTCGTAGAGGAACACGAGCACGTTCAGAGCGATGATCACCAGCGTGGCGGTGGGGCGGGTGTAGTGCGGCTCGGAGGATCGAAGCGGAATCATTTACGGACGCTGCTGGAATTTGGCATTGAAGCGCCGTTCAGAGCGGGCAGCGAAGGCTTGCGCTTCCGGAAGGCTGGCGATGCGGCCTCGTGCGCCCAGCGCGGTACAGTTCAGGGCTGCCATGGCATTCGAAAATTCGAGCGCTTCGCTCAGGGGCATGCTCTGGAAGACAGCATAACAGAACGCTCCATGAAAAACGTCGCCAGCGCCGGTGGTATCCACGCTATCCACCACGAAGCCCGGCGAGTAAATATACCGGCCGTTCGCGCGGGCCAGAGCGCCGTCCGCGCCTAGTGTCATGGCAGCCACTTGCATGCCATATTCCTCCTGGATGATGGCGAGCGCGCGGAAGGGATCGGGCTCGCCAGTCCAGCGCGCGGGAAATTCGGAACCGGCGATCAGGTAGTCAACGTACGGCAAGACGCGGTCGAAGCCCGGGTAGATGGTATCCACATCGACGGTGACCGGGATTTGATGCCGGCGGGCGATTTCGGCCGCGCGTGCCACGGCGGGCGTATCGTGCCCATCGATGTGGAGCAGCCGAGCGCAGCTAATCTTCTCGGGGGTCAGGCTGGCAGGGTCGATACGCAGACAGGGATCACGCTTCCATACCACGGTTCGCTCGCCGGTGGTCTGGTCCACCAGGATGTAGGCGCTTTGGTTGGGGCAATTCGGCCGGATCTCGATGTCGTCGAGGTTGATGCCGCTGGCGCGCAGGCTGTCCAACTGGATGACGCCACGCTCGTCGTCGCCCAGCGTGCCGATGTATTTGGCCCGCATCCCCAGCCGCGCGCAGGTGACCATCGCGCTGGCCACTTGTCCGCCCGGACTCAACACCTCGCGCTCATAGGGCGCTTTACCGCCGTAGGCTGGAAAGCGAGGGAGCAGGAGTAGCGTGTCGGTGGCGTTCAAACCTACGCCGACCACATCGAAGGAGGGCACCCGGCGGTCACTTCTTCTTGGGAGGCATTTCGTACAGATAGATAATGTGGCCGTGACTGTCGGGCTGCTTGTCCACCAGCTTCGGCTTCCAGCCGGGAACCTTGTAATCGTGAGAAACAACGCGAGCGCCGTCTCTCAGATACTTCTCCAACTTGGGGCGAAGCATTTCGTTGGCGTCGGTGGCGAGATAGAGCGTTACGACATCGGCAGGGCTCAGGTCCGTGTCCAGAAAGTTGCCGTGGATCACGCGTGCGTCGTTGTCCAGGCCGAGCCGGTGAATGCGGTCACTGGTGCTGGCGGCCAAATCGTCGGAAATCTCGACGCCGACGGCTTTGGCCTTGAACCGGACCACGGCGGTGATCAGGATGCGGCCATCGCCACTGCCCAGATCGTAGAGCGTCTCGCCGGGCTTAAGGTCGGCCAACTCCAGCATGCGGTCGACGATCTCCTGGGGCGAGACCACGTAGGGCGCCAGGCTGTTGGTGTAGTGTTTGGCCTTGGATTGACCGTACAGCGACTCTTGGGCGAATGCTTGGGCCCCGCACAGACCCAGTACTCCCAGACCAGCCGCCAGATTCAGTATTTTCATTAACCCCGATGACCCCTACTGCCTTGAGATGGACGCAGCCGGTTTACCGTTCCTTGATTTTACGATTTTTGAAACCATTTCCGATACTGCAAACCAAAGATCGCGGGGGCGGGTAATGGTGTACTCATAGCCGCGAAAGAACCGGACGGTATGGCTGATGGCGTCTTTCCACGGCACGGCCTGGGGATTCAAGTTGTAATTCATGTAAAAGACCGGAAAATCGATGTCTCCGGCGTCCCTGAGAGCTTCTTCGGGAGGATTAGCATCCAGCAAGATTTTAGGGCCGGCGAAAACCAGGGCGTCGGGATGGTCTTGAGGTCCGGGCGCCATCTCTTTCCGCACTAATCCGGTCAAGAATTCGGTATCGCCGTGCTTGTCGGAGAGCCGCTTCAGATCCACGGTTCCGAGATTGAGGGTGGTGAGTGCGTTGCCCAAGGCCGGAAAATCGATGCGGTTCACACCGTCCTGGCGGTAGATCACCTTTTGTTCCTGCATGTTAAAGGCGACGACGGAAAACCTCCCGATGCGGGGATCGCGAGAAAGGGTTCGCAGAATCGATACCAGAGCCGTGGTATCGAGCGGCTGCAGAGCCGGAGAGAGCGAGTTCTGCGGGGCGAAATTCATGAGCACCTTGACATTGAGCGGCGGATCGGCCGATGCCCGCTGAACTGGCGGCTCGTCGCTAAACTGCTCGCCATCGGCACGCCGAATGGCGCCGGCTTCAATGGACAAGCTCATGGGCCGGTCTTTTGGCGACAGACTGGCCTCGGAGTCCCAGTTGGAGGAACAGACGCGCTCGGTGCGGTCGCGCATCAGCCAATCGATGTGATATGCGCCCTCGCCTATATCGAAAGCGCCTTGGAGGTACGCTTCCCCCTTGGCGTCTTCCTGGATGGCGGGAACCCGTAGGTGTTGGGTGAAGTAGACGGGCTCATCCCGATGGTCTTGCGGCGAGACGCGGAACACGATGTTTAGCGTATTCTGGTCCCCGGCGAGTTCTTTGAGCGGCACAGCCACTTGATAACCAGCGTGGAATTTGAGATCGAACCCGAGCGCCGGCTTGCTGGGAGTGACGGTGCAAGGCAATTCCTTGCGCTGTTCGCCTTCTTCGAGCACAGCCAAGTCCGTATTAAAGATGCTGGCCGCGTGACTGGGGCCCGAGGTGCGGATCGGGATCTGAGCGCGCAACGGGGCTACACTGATTGAAACAGCACTCAGGATGAGACCGGTGAGAATCCACCGGCCGTTAAATCGATTCAACAAGCAACAGGGCCTCTGCATACCCTTCACTCATCGCACGGAAAATGCGCCGTGCTCGCCAGCCTAGATTGCTTACTAGTTTACATCCAGACTCAGCGGCTGCAAGTGAAAAATTAGCTTAGCCGCACATTGTCACTGAGAAGTAATCGGACGCCCTAGTACTTCTCAGTAGAAGTGCCGCGATTATTCGGCACACGGCAGTGAGACGCATTCCTGGCGGCAACTGAGACACGATTTTCTATGGTACAGTGCTTGGATTATGGCATCGCGCAGCGTTAACAAAGTAATTCTGGTCGGGCACCTGGGCAGGGACGCCGAAACGAAATTCACTCCCGCCGGCGTTTCGGTCACTTCCTTTTCGGTGGCTACCAACCGGCGCTGGAAAGATCAGCAGAGCGGTGAATGGAAAGAAGAGACGGACTGGGCGAACGTCGTGCTGTGGCGGCAGGAGAATCTCGCGAACTATCTCACTAAGGGCAAGCAAGTGTATGTAGAAGGCCGGTTGCAGACCCGCAGCTATGACGACAAAGACGGCAAGAAGCAATATAGAACGGAAGTGGTAGCCGAGGACGTGATTCTGCTGGGTGGCCGCGGTGGCGAGGGCGCAGACGATGCGGGCCGCGCGCCAGTGTCGATGCCCCGGAGTGCTCCTCGTCCGGCCGCGGTGGCCGACCCGGGCGGGGACCAAGGGATCACCGACGACGACGTTCCGTTCTAGGCCGGATGCGAGTAGCCAGCCGGGTTGTTGGCGTGGTGCTGGTGCTCGCCGGCGTCGGATTTGTCGCGCTTCCCGCGAAAATGGATCTAGACTGAGCAGACCGTTCCCGAGCGGTTGCGGACGGTTCTGGGGACCACGGTCAAGGCTAGTGGCGTGGCTTTCCTGATTCTCGGAATGCTTTCCGCATGGAACCAATGGTCCCATCATCAAGCGTCCTCCCGCATTGTTGACCGCGCGTTCTTGCCGCTCCTCTTCGCCTGGGAGGGTCTCTTTTTTGCCTATGGCGAGTTAGTTACAGATCCGCGAGCGCCGCCACCAGCGCGCCTTTAGCCGAAGCATGTAATGGATCGGCCGCAACCCGGATATCGGCAGCCGCGAACGGCAGTTCCGCCTCGCGCAACACCTTCTCGAAGCGATCCCGGAAGCCTTCCGGCATGGCAGTCCCACCACTGAGCACGATCGGCAGCGGGCGGTTGGATTTGGGCAAGTTGCGGGCGTTGGCGAAAGCTTGCTTCATGCCTTGCACCAGCGACTGAATCATTTCGTCGTAGTAGACGCCCAGCACCTGCTGCAGCTTGTCGGCGAAGAAGCCGTTGAAGTGGAACGAGTCCTCTTTGACGATGCGGACGCGATTGGCGCGCTCGCCAGTGATGGTGGCGGCGCTCGAATCGATGTAGTCTCCGGCTTTGGGAATTGAGAAGCTCAGAACAGGGACGGACAGATAAGATACGCAAACATTGCACAAGCCGCCGCCGCAACTGATTCCGATACCGGTATAGTTGGAGCTCTCCAGCTCCGAATACACTACTGCCAGGCCTTCGTTGATGCTCTTTACGTCGTAACCCATGTCGCTCAGGATCTGGCGCAGCGTGGCTTCGTGATAAGTCAGGTTGTCCTCCGCCCCCAGCGGCGCGGCAGGCACCGTGAAGCATAGCTTCTGCCGCTCTTTCACCGGATCCAGCAGCGATTCGACGATCTTGCGCAGCATTCCAAGGCTGTCCGGCTCAGCCGGATTCAATACGCCCTTGTCCATGGTGCGCCGCGTCTCGACGTTGAGCAGGTCGGCAAAGCGATCCGACTCGTTGCCATGCACCACGATCTCGGGTCCGGTAACGGTGTGCGGCACCTTTTCTTTCTTGAGCACGCCTTCGGTCATCTTCGAGAACGGAATCGTAACGAAGGCGTTCAACTGCGTCTCGTATTGATATTCCTCACCCACTCGTTGCGCCAGGCAGATGCGGCTGGTGCCGACATCCAATCCCACCGCGGAATTGTTTACTTTGTCGTTATGTCTCATGTTGGTTGTCGTTGGCGATGGCCGCTGCCTTGAGCGCCGCCAATATCTCCTTATATTTCTTCCGAAGGATGGCTCTGTACTGGGACACGGAAATACCGCGCGCGGCGGCTTGCGTTTGTATCTGGTCTTCGGCCAGAGCGAGACCTTGCCAGAGGCGAACGCCGGTAGCGTGGATAAACACGGGATCGTAGTCGAACCCGAAAGCGTAAATACTCGGCGGCGGGGCCGCGTAGTTGTCGTTCAAACCGATCTCAAGAAACGGAAAATTGCCCGCCCAATCGGTGTGGTAACCCACCAGCATGTTGTCCGGATTCACGGAAACCTGCGCGTGCGTGACGCAGTTGGATTGCGCAATACGGTACTTGGTTCGCAGCATCTCGGTGAGGATGCGGGCGGCGTGTATTTGCGCGGGATTGGCCGATGGGAGCTCGCCCTGATGGGTCTGCGTTTCAAAAGCGATGCCCAGGAAACTGCTGTTCAGATTCACGAAAATGACTGCGCCGTCCGCCCAGATGGAATAGCCGGCATGATTGGCCACGTCCCCTTCGGGAACAATCCGGAAGACCTCCCCGAAGCGATCGATCAGGAAATGATAGCTGTGATTCTGTTGCACGACGCCAATGACGGCTTTGCCGATGCGTTTCAGGCGTGCGTTTTGGTCGGCGGTGAAGCGTGCCTGGTCGCTTTCGGTGGTGTGATACACGATGCCCGCCGGCTCCGAGCGCCACTCCGGCTGCTGCGCGTCAATGTCGGCCACTGCGACGCCGCGCAGGTAGACCGGATAGAATATGCGCTTCTGATTGGGCGCCATAAAACGGTCGTCGATGCGCAGTCCGTTGCTGTAGGTTTCGAAATCGCTGCTCTTGTCCACCAGCCACACATCCGGGAAGACGTCCGCGCCAGAAGCAGAGGCATGAGTCGGGGAGCCAAGCGAGAAGCCGGGCTTGACGCGAGAAGTCTGGTTAGAGGCCTGATAGCCTGGGATCAGAAGGCAGACCATGAGAGAAGCCAGTCCGACTGCGGGCAATCTACGCCTACGCCAGGGGATGGAAGCATGGAGCCGGGGTTTTCCGATTCCCGAGTTGCGCTGTAAGTAACGCAGACGCTCAACGGGGTCAATGATTTGGCCCGCTTTGCGCTCGAGGATGGTACGCGGAATCAGAGCCACAGCATGCACCCGTACCTCTTGATCGGACGGTCGGTACGAAAACCTTATAGTGCCTAAGGCGATATCGCGAAAGGCTCAGGCGAAACACTCAGGCTGGTCTCGATGGCGTTATGATTCCGTGAAGGACCATCGATCCCATGAAATATGTAATTCTCTTCCTGCCCCTTCTTTGTTCCGCAGCCGACATTCCCCAAGGCGCTCATGTGCTGTTGCGGATGGAAAACTCCGTCAGCACGCGGACGGCGAAGGAAGGCGATTTCGTCTATCTTCGGACCGCGGTCCCAATCGCAGGTTCCGGCCACATCGTGGTGCCCTCCGGAAGCTACGTGCAAGGCGTGGTTTCGTTGACAAAGCAGAGTGGGCGCGTCAAGGGCCGGGCGCAGCTGGCGATTCGGCTGGAAACGCTGACGCTCGCGAGCGGCAAGGTGTACAAATTCTCGCCGCACTTGAGTTCGGTGGATTCGGGCGAGAACGGCCAGAAGGTGGAAGGCGCGGAGAACACCGTGGAGCAGGCGCCCGGCAAGGGTCAGGATGCCGAGCGGATCGCGATTCTGGCAGGCAGCGGAGCGGCTATCGGGGGCCTCGCGGACCGGAGTTGGAAAGGCGCGGGAATCGGCACAGGCGTGGGATCGGCGGTGGGGCTGGCCACGGTTTTGCTAACGCGCGGCAAGGAAGTGGAGCTGCGACAGGGTTCGACGCTGGATGTGGTTTTCGACCGGCCGGTGTCGCTGGAGTAGCGGTATCGAGATGAGTCTCGACACCGCGCGCGCGAGTGCGTGCGCCAGTCTTACCTGGCGACCTTGTCATGTGCCGCGATGTATTGCGATACCCGGCTATGCTTGCGGCCGTAGCCCAAATAGATCGCCATCCCAATAATTAGCCAGACCACCAGGCGAATCCACGTGCTGAGGGGCAGGAACAGCATGAGGATCAGCGACGAGACAATGCCTAGGATCGGTACCAGCGGCACCAGCGGCGTCTTGAATGGGCGGTGCAAGTCCGGACGGCGGACTCGCAGCACCCAAACGCCGGCGCAGACGATCACGAATGCCAGCAGCGTGCCGATGCTCGTCATTTCGTTCAAAATGCCGATGGGCAGAATCGCCGGAAGAAAAGCCACGAAGACTCCCACCACGATGGAAGAGATCCAGGGAGTGCGGAAGCGCGGATGCACGGCGCCGGCCCAGTGCGGCAGCAGACCGTCACGCGACATGGAGAAAAACACGCGCGACTGGCCAAGCAGCATCACCAGCATCACCGTGCTCAGGCCCAGAATAGTTCCGATCAGGACCAGAAATTCCCCCCACTGCACGCCCGTCTCGGCCATGCCCAACGCGATGGGCGCGCCGACGTTCAAGCGCGTGTAACTGATGACGCCGGTGAGCAGGCCGGCGGTCACGATGTAGAGGATGGTGCACAGAGTCAGCGATCCGAGGATGCCCACGGGCATGTCCTTTTGCGGATTCCTGGCCTCCTGAGCCGCCGTGGAAACGGCATCGAATCCAATGTAGGCGAAAAAGATTTTACCCGAGCCGCGCAAGACGCCCGACCATCCGAAGTCGCCCGTTGCGCCCGTGTTGGGGGGGATAAACGGCGTCCAATTGGCTTTGGCCTGCGCGAAGTGGTGAAACACGAACGCGGCCGCGATGGCGATGAAAACCAACACAGTCCCAACCTTGACGAACACGATCGCGCTGTTGATGCTGGCCGACTCCTGAATACCGATCACCAGGATGGTGGTCACCACCGCAATCACCAGAAACGCAACGATATTGAAGACCGCCGTGGCTTGAGGAAGCCCCGCTGCATCGACTCCCATAGGCAGGGAGGCGGCGGGCTGCCACATCTGCCGATAGAAAACAAGGTGCGTGCCTGGCGTGGCGATCCACTGCGGGGGCAGCGTTACACCCAGGCGCGCCAGCAACTGTACGACATTGGCCGACCAGCCGGAGGCCACCGTCGCCGCGCCAAAGGCATATTCAAGAATCAAGTCCCAGCCGATGATCCAGGCAATGAGTTCGCCCAGGGTGGCGTAGCCGTAGGTATAAGCGGAGCCGGCGATGGGAATCAGGGAGGCGAATTCGGCGTAGCAAAGGCCGGCGAAAGCGCAGGCAATTCCGGCGAATGTAAAGGACAGCACGACGGCGGGCCCGGAGTTCAGAGCGGCCACCGACCCGGTCAGCACAAAAATTCCGGTGCCGATGATGGCCCCGATGCCGAGGGCGATCAAATTCGTCGGGCCGAGGGCGCGCTTGAGCGTGTGCTCGCCGACTTCGTCAACCTCCTCGCGGATCATGTCGAGGGGCTTCTTGACGAGAAGATCAGGCATGGTTTGTGTGCAGCGTAACACAAAGGAGACGCGTCTGCACGATGCCCCGCTCGGTGGGTGACTCAGGGGTACACGCGGCTTTCAGCCGCGTTTTGGCCTACCGATGGCCCAGAATCGCGAGGCGCTCCGATGCAGGAACCGATTGGAACCCGGGCGCGAGGAATGTTCCAGCCGGCGATTAAAAAATGCGGCTGAAGCCGCGTGTACCGCTGAAGCCGCCTGTACCAGGGTATTAAATTGAGTTATTCCACTTTGACATCAGCGCCCGCCTGCGGTTTCCATCACTTGAGCGGCTTTGGGGCGCTGCAACGGCCACATGGTGAAGAAGTCCGCATAAGCTACAAGGAATGGGAACGTGACGGACAGCAGCGCGGAAGCGAGCCAGATTTCCGACTGATACGCGGGCGGCCCAGCATCGATTTGTCCCGGGGTGACGGTGTGCATGAGCTGCCGGTACAGGAGCGCGAACAGACTGCCCAGCACCGCAGCCGCTACGGTATTCAACACGCCTTTCAGAGGCTGCGTGAACTTGGCAAAGAGCGATCCCTGCAGCATATTCAGCATGAAAATGGATCCGAAAACAAATGGAATTGGGACCGTGACCATGAACGCCACCACGTCCATCCCCACCATATTGACGCCGATGTAGTACGCGCCAGCGCCTATAACCAGCGCCACTACCGTCCACACCAGCCCCAGCGCCGGCTGCTTCATCAGGCCAGGAAACTTCGTAAAAGGCCACAGGTCAAAGCACAGCAACAGGAACATTGGGCTGAGCGCGGCGAGATAGAAAACCAGGACATGCCACGCGTTGAAAATCCCCTGTGGATCCTGCGCGGCCACATACACCGGCGCCCCTTTCATAAAGTCGTAGTTGAAGAAGACGCGAAAGAGGATGTAATTGATGACGTAGCAGGCCGCCAGCAGCGCGAATCCGGCCGCCATCGGATTTTTGATCAGAGCCGTGAATGGCCAACCGCCCCACATGATGGACAGCCAGAAAGTGATGATCACGGAAGTGATCAGGCACTGCGTCAACATGGGCGTGGGAGGGCTGATACTGCCGCCGACCCCGGTCCAGTGCGCCAGCATGACGATTACGCCGATGACCAGCGCGAACAGAGTGAACAGAACGCCCCGGACCGGCTGCGAGCGCTCGGCCGCGAAGGGAGGGTGCTTCAAACCCCACGTCACGCCCATCACGATCTCCATGGGAATGATGCAAAGCAGAAAAGTGGCGACCCAGCCCGCAAACTTCGGGAAGTCAAAAAGCGAAATGAAGCCCAGAGAGATGGCTATAACGAGAACTGTAGCGAGGATACCGAGCACCGGTTGTTTGAGACCAGACAAGGAGCGTCTCCTTTCGTGCCGCCGTACGAATTATAGCGGCGGCCGCGACGTTCAATCGCGGCTAGCCATCGTATCACAAGTGGCCAGCTTCGGTTGGCCGGAGTTGAGTAAGATTATGGAGTCCAATGCCAACCATCAAACATATCCTTCTCCCGCTCGATTTCTCGGCTGCAGGCTCGGCTGCCCTCCCGTTCGTGCAAGCGCTTGCGAACCGGCTGCGCGCCAAAGTCACGCTGCTGAGCGTGGTCCCACCAGCGTGGGTTTCGCCGCCAGGCCTGATTCCGCCCACCATTGGATCGGACCCGGCGGCGCTCGAAAAAGCGCTGCAGGCGCAGCTGGACAAAGTGACGGTCGACGGCCTGGAATCGGCCCCGGCGCGGTTCACGGCGGTGGGCGATCCAGCGGTGAAGATCGCCGAATTCACCCGCGATAATGCGGTGGATCTGGTGATGATGCCCACGCACGGGCACGGTCTGTTCCGCTCGCTACTGCTCGGTTCGGTGACAGCCAAGGTGCTGCACGACGTGCATTGCCCGGTGTGGACCTCGGCGCACGCCGAAAAGCAGCGCGCGCAGCGGGCGCCGCGCAAGATCGTTTGCGCGCTGGACGGAACCGGCAAGAGCCTGGCTTTGGCGCAATGGGCCGCGGGCTTCGGCCGCGAGGTGGGCGCGAGCGTGCAATTGTTCCATGTGGTGCGGCCCATCAGCGATTGGCTGGCGCTGGACAGTGAGCAAACGCTCCAGGAAGAGTTACGGACCGAAGCGCGCGTTCGGCTGGAGGCCATGCTGAAATCGGGCGGATTGGACCTGCCGTTGCGGACCGCCTTGGGCGAAATCGTCCCCACCATTACGGAGGAGGCGCGGCAGGAAGACGCGGATCTGATCGTGCTCGGCCGCGGAGCGATTCATGAAACGCTGGGACGGCTGCGAACGCACGCGCACGGGATTATCCAGCGGTCGCCGTGTCCGGTGCTGAGCGTTTAAATCGCTTGCGAATAGAGCGCCCACGCGCTTGCCAGATCCTGTACGACGTGGCCCAGAGACTTGTAGACGGTGATCTCCTCAGCCGAGCGCCGGCCCTCAATTTCGCCCGACAATACCTGGCCAATCTCGCCGGCGATGTGGTCGTCACCGATCAAGCCCGCTGCCTTGGCTCTGAGAAATTCGGCACCCTGGCTGAGGACCCCCTCCCGGCTATCGGCAATGAAGCGGGAGCGAATAACCAGGTCGTTATCCACCTCCGCCGGCCCCGCGAAACCGGAGCCGACCACGTTCACGTGCGTGCCGGGCCGCACCCAGGCGCCCTTCAGAATGGGCTCTACAGCGGCAGTGACTGTGCAGACCATGTCGGCTTGGGCGACTGCTTGTTCGACGCTGGGGGCCGCGGACACCGGTATGGCAAGTTCCGCCCGCATCCGCGCGGCGAAGGCCCCGGATCGCTCGGGCGAACGCCCCCAAACTACGATGGATGCAAGATCGCGCACCTTTCCGATGGCCCGCGCGTGAGTGACGGCCTGCTCGCCATAGCCCAGGATCGCTAAATGCCGGGCGTCTTTGCGCGCCAACGCAGCGGTAGCCACGGCGCTGGCGGCCGCCGTTCGGATGGCTGTGACCTCGCCAGCGTGGACCACGCAAACCGGCGCCCCGGTGTCGGGATCGAAGAGAATGACCAGGCCCTGATGGGACTGTATTCCCTTTGCGAAGTTGTCCTGGAAGACGCTGATCAGCTTCGCGCCGAATGGGGCATGCGCGCCCATGGCGCCGGGCATGACGCCGAACAGCCGGCCTTTCGACAGCGGGATCACCGAACGGAGCAGTTGCTTGGTTTCGCCCTTCGAGAATGCGATCATCGCCTCGCGAACGATGGGAATGCAGACCTCGTAGGTGAGCCGCCGGGCAACTTCTTCGCGGTCTATGAATCGCATGAGATGGCGTCCCCAAGGGGATTCGAACCCCTGTTATCGCCGTGAAAGGGCGGTGTCCTAGGCCGGGCTAGACGATGGGGACTTTTCCGGAAGGAGGCTACTGAACCAATGTAACACGGTGTCCGGGGCTGGTTCTCTTTACAGCGTTTTCAAATACGCGATCACGTCGTTCTTGTCCTGAGCCGACAACGACTCGCCGAAGGGCGGCATCCCATTGCCACCTTCATTGATCTTCTCGATCACATTGGCTTCGTTCACCGGCTTGCCGTCCTTTAGCTTGTCGTGCTTGAACAGCCCCTTGAGAGGAGGCCCCACGATGGTCTCGTCGCTGTCCACGCTGTGGCAACCCGAGCACTGTTCGAAAACCGCCTTGCCTTTGGCGGCGTCGCCCGGCTTGGCCTTATCTTGTGCGTTCAACCCGGCCGTTAGTCCGGCCACCAAAAGCGCGCCCGCGCCGATACCTGTGATCCAATTTCGCATTCGGATTCCTCCACTTGTTCGGATGGTACCAAACCAGTCTACAATCTTCGGCCTATGGCCGCGCGAGAGGCAGCACCCGAAAACGGCCTTCGATGCAATATCTCAGCGGCTATAACACCGCCGCAAGCGCTCTTGTACAACTTGGCGCACGTTCTCCGCCAGGTAAGGGCCGCCTCCCTTTATAACGCCAAAGGATTTGGAGGCAGCTTCGTGGAGACGCTTCTGCTCGCGATCGTCGTCCTTGCCGGCACCGCCCTTCTTGAGCCACTCCTCCGCGGCCATATCCAGAACCTTGGCGAGCGAGATCTTCCGGCGGCGAGCTTCGCGCTCCAGCGCCGTTTTCAACTCCGTGGAGACCCGCCAACTGTATATTTCCGTCCTCATGCGCTACGGCCACAGCGTACCGCGACGAACTGAGACGGATAGAATGGTTCCTATGGCCAAAGCTCTAAAGGAAGGCGACGCTGCGCCGGCGATTAAAGTAGAGGATGACAAAGGACAGCCGTTCTCGCTCGCCACGCTCAAAGGCAAGAACGTGGTGCTGTACTTTTATCCCAAGGCGGACACGCCCGGCTGCACGCGCGAATCCTGCGAGTTTCGCGATCATTCGAAGAAGTTCACCAAAGCCGACACGGTGATCGTCGGGGTGTCGCCCGACAAGGCGGCGGCGCAATCGAAGTTCAAGGACAAGTTCGATCTGCCGTTCACGCTGCTGTCCGACGTGGATCACAAGGTCGCCGAAGCCTACGGGACGTGGGTGGAGAAAAGCATGTACGGACGCAAGTACATGGGCATCGAGCGCAGCACGTTCCTGATCGGCAGAGATGGCGAGATCAAGAAAATCTTCCGCAAGGTGAAACCGGACGGGCACGCCGAGGAAGTGTACGACGCCCTTTGACCGCAAATCAATGCGCATCGGAATCGACGCGGGAGGCACCTTCACCGATTTTGTGATTTGCCACGACAATGGGGCCCTCCAAACATTCAAGCTGCGGTCCAACCCGCGCTCGCCTGCCAGCGTGATCCTGGCCGGTCTGGCCAAAGCCGAAGGCCCGCATCCGGCCGAGGTGATTCACGGGTCCACCGTCGCCACCAACGCGCTCCTGGAACGAAAAGGGGCGCGCACCGCTTTGGTTACCACGGCCGGCTTCGAAGACGTAATCCATATCGGCCGCCAGAACCGCCCGGAACTCTACAATCTCACGCCGCTGTTACGAGCCTCCCTCATCCCGCGCGCCATGTGCTTTGGCGTAGACGAGCGAACGTATTTTGATGGCGCCGTCGCTCAAGCGCCGTCGTCCTCTGAAGTCGCGCGTTTGAAAGCCAGGCTGCGCAGGGCCCGCGTGGAATCCATCGCCATCTGCTTTCTCCACGCGTATCGCAATCCCGAAAACGAGAAGCAGGTGGCTGCGGCGCTCGAAGGTCTGGGCTACCTGTGCTACTCGAACGATGTGTGCCCCGAATTCCGCGAATATGAACGCTCCTCCACAACGCTGATCAACGCCTACGTGGGCCCGCTGATGGACAGCTATCTCGCGGCGCTGGAGCGCGCTGGCAGTAGAGGCGCGCAGCGTCACCCGATCGCGATCATGCAATCGAACGGCGGTTTCATGTCGGCAAAAGAAGCTCGAGCGCACGCGGTCCGCACCGTGCTATCGGGACCCGCCGGCGGCGTGGTGGGCGCGCTGGAAGTAGCCAAGCTCTCTGGCTTCTCGCGAATACTGGGTTTCGATATGGGAGGCACCTCGACGGACGTGAGCCTGTGCGACGGACATCCGCGTGAAACTTTGGACGCGACCATCGGCGGACTTCCGGTTCGCGTTCCAATGCTTGATATTCACACCGTGGGCGCCGGTGGCGGCTCCATTGCGCGCGTGGATGAAGGCGGCCTGCTGCGCGTGGGCCCCGAAAGCGCTGGCGCCGATCCGGGTCCGGCCTGTTACGGCCAAGGCACGCGGCCCACGGTTACCGACGCGCACGTGGTGCTGGGGCGCGTTGCTGGGGACCAGCTTATCGGAGGCGGGATGCATCTCGACATCGGCCGAGCTGCGCAAGCGGTGGATTCGATCGCGCGCCCTCTTAAGATCAGCCGAATCGCCGCGGCCCAGGGCATCCTGCGCGTGGCGAACGCCAATATGGAGCGGGCCATACGACTGGTCTCGGTGGAGCGCGGCCACGACCCGCGCGATTTCGCATTGGTCGCCTTCGGCGGCTGCGGCGGTCTGCACGCGTGCGAAATTGCCCAGGAGCTCGGAATCCAAACCGTGTTCGTTCCCGAATATGCGGGGGCGCTATCAGCGCTTGGCATGTTGCTGGCCGATCGAATCCGGGATTTCGCCGCCGGCGTGCTGAATCGCCCGGATCTCGAGCGCGAGTTCAGGCGTCTGGAGCGCGTCGCGCGGAAGGATTTGCCAGGCTCCGGTCTCACGCGCTCGGCCGATATTCGCTACAGCGGACAAAGCTACGAGTTGACGGTGCCTTGGCGGCCCGAGAACCCGGCGGCGGCGTTTCACCAGGAGCACCAGCGCGTGTATGGCTACTCCAATCCTGACCGCGCCATCGAGGTCGTGACCATTCGAGCGCGCGCACGGCTGCCTGTGGCTAAGCCGAGACTCATCTCCGCGCTCAAGGCGTCTGGTCGCGCGAAAAAACCTGAATTGCGCCGCATCCACAGCGCCGGCGCCTGGCGCGACACTCCCGTTTACCCGCGTTCCAGCCTTACTAAAACTGCGATCCGCGGCCCGGCCCTCATCCTCGACTACGGTTCGACCACTTTGGTTCCGCCCGCCTGGCGCTTGTCTTTAGACAAGTTCGGGAGCCTCACCATCACGCGCAGCCGTAAGCCATGAGTCAGGGCCAGGGCTAGCAATCCGACCACCAGAATCCACAAGTAATTTGGCTCCGGCACGACGATCGGAGGCCCGGGCGGAGTCCTGGGTGGCTTTGGCGGCGTGGGGGGAGTCGCCGGGGGCGTCGGTTTCGTCGGAGGCGTGGGTGGTGTCGGCGGTGTCGGCGACGTTGGGGATACTGGCGGTGTCGGCGGCGACGTGGGCGATGTCGGAGAAGTGGGCGACGTTGGAGAAGTGGGCGATGTCGGAGAGGTGGGCGACGTTGGGGACGTGGGCGGCGCCGGTGAAATGGGAGATGTTGGGGACGTGGGCGGCGTCGGAGGCGTCGGAGTTACCGGGGATACCGGGGGCGTCGGTGTTACAGGCGAACTCCCGGGGTGGTGATGGATGGGCGGGATGATGGGGATGATCGGAAACCAGAAGCCGCCACCACCTTTGCCAGGTCCTCCGCCCGGCAAAATAGGAACTCCGGGAGTCATTGCTTCCAGTGGCGGCGGCAGAGTTGGGGTTTCCACTGGCAGCAGCGGAAACTTGTACTCAAAAACCGGCACGTCCACCGGTGAGTTCAGCACGTTCTCGGGCGGCTCATTCGGGCGGATCGGCAACATCGGAACGGCTGAATAGCAATTGAGGCAGCGCCCGCGCACAATGTGCGTACCGTCCGTGAAGATGGTCTCGCCGGCGCGGAGTGTCAGCTTCTTCTTAGTCCAGTAAACCTTGTCTCCGTAGAGATACGAGACGTATCCCGACAGATTTTTTTCCAATTTCACTTGATGCAGTTTCGCGAAGTCCACGTTGGCGTAATTGGCTCGCACGCCGGGCTTGCGCATGTAGAGCTTGGCTTCCTCCAAATTCGCCGCGCCACCTGGCACGATGGAGTAGGGGTAGACCTTGCGGGTTTCCTGGACTAGAACGACAGACCTACGATAGACAATATTCGGACTGGTCCGGACGATGGACTTCCGCGCGTTCCGGATCGATTGGAAACTGCGGTACCGCACTACTCCTACCGCCAGCGAGAGGGACGCTACGGCAAGCAGGGCGATGCAAAGTACGGCAAAATTCCAAATATGCCTGGGGGGAAGGGCGGGGGATATTAACTGCTGTAGCCGGCAAAGAGGACAGAGTGGAGCGTCCTCGGAAATCCCGGAATTACAGGCTCGCCAAGACTTAAGCACGCTGAGCAGATTATCTCCTCTTCTGGCATGGAACTCAAGTATCTCCCAATCCTAACCGTTACGGCCTATTCTGAATAAACCTAAATAATACGGATCCTCGGCTCGCCAAGACTAGAATTGTGTAGTGGCGGCAGGAGCCGGAAATTCACGCACTACTGTCATAGCAGAGACTCAGCGCCTGATTCTCCGGCGGTGGCGCGAATCATCGAGGCTGATTTCGAGCCGGACGGCTTCGACCAACCCAGCGTCCCCGAAGGCCATCCGCTGCGCCGCCATGTGCACTATCGACTAGGGCGGCCGTGATACATTCGTCTTGAATCGGGCCCTTAGCTCAGCGGTTAGAGCAGCGGACTCATAATCCGTTGGTCGAAGGTTCAAATCCTTCAGGGCCCACCATCGCACAAAAAAGCTGGGTCCCTGGGTTGCGGCTCTGCCGGGTTAAAGTCAGGTGCTACAATGTAGCATATGAGGACGACGTCTGTCCGCGAGCTACACATCAACACGTCGAAGTTGGTGCGCGAAGCTGCCGAGGGCGGAGTAATCGTGATCGAAAGGCGTGGCGAACCGGTTGCGGAGTTGCGTCCGGTAACATCTCCGCGGCGCATGGTCGCAGCCAAGAAGGCGCGGATCTTCGCGTCCATGCGACGGGTCTGGGATGGGATGCCCGGAGTTAGCGACAGCACGAAGATCATTGAGGACGATCGGGGTCGATAGTCTTGTATTTCGACACGTCCTATATAGCGAAGTTCTACTTCAACGAACCGGATTCCTCTCGCGTCCGCGAGGTTGTCCGGAATGCGGATACGATCTATTCGTCGCTTTGGGCCCTGGCCGAGTTTCACGCGGTGCTTCACCGCCGAGTTCGGGAGGATTCGTACTCACATGCCAACGCGAGTGACTTGGCCTCTCGCTTTGCCGCTCATATAGGAGACGGGCTGTGGAATCTCATACCTGTCACTGAAGGTGTGCTGCGAAGGACAAGCGCACTGATACTTTCCGCGCCACAAGACCTCTTCATCCGAACCGCCGACGCCGTGCACCTTACTACGGCCCAGGAAGCCGGTGAGCGCGAGGTGTGGACCAATGACCGCCACATGCTCGCCTCTGCAGCTTACTTTGGCTTGTCAGGACGATCCGTGTAAGCGAAATTCCCCGCAGTGTTGCCTGCTCGAAGGCCAAGATCCGGCAAGAAAATCGGAAGCCGGAAATCCGATTTGCGCTCCCGAGCGTATTACAGGCTTACAAGTACGCGAGGCAGAAATGGCGAAGTGGCTACTGGTTGTTCTATTCCTTCGTGCAGCATCGGCATGGTCCGCCGAGTTGAAGCGCCCGGGGCCCACTTCGGAGACGGACAGGCAGATTCATATGCTCGAAGCGCATGTCAAGGAAGCGCCGGGCGATTACGCGGGATATGACGGGCTAGGATCCGCCTTCTTTCAGAAGGCCAGAGAGACCGGCGACATCGACTATTACGATCTGGCCGAACAAGCGCTCAAGAAGGCGCTCGCTTTGGCGCCGCAAGATTTCCGCGCGGCAGACCCCCTAGTTCACATGGCCTCGGTGTATATGGGCGAACATCGCTTCTCGGAGGCCCTGGCCTATGCGCAACAGGCGATCGGCACAGGCTCAGGAAATCTGGCGGCATTCGCTATCGAAGGGGACGCCTACATCGACATGGGCGAATATGAGGAAGCGGCGACTGCCTATGACGCGTTGCAGACTCTTGGGCGAGCGGCCTCCTCACCCCTGACTGTCGCATACCTGAGTGACAGCCGCCTGGCGTATCTGTGCTTCTTGCACGGAGACTCCGATGGAGCCATCCGGCTGATGAAGAGCGCCATCGCGGCCGCGCTTCAAACCAATGTTCCGCGGGAAAATCTCGCATGGCTCTATTTCGAATTAGGCGAGCGCTATTTCCAAACCGGCGACTTGGGGAATGCTGATTTGTCGTTTCGCGCGGGCATCGCAGCCGATCCAAATCACTATCGATCTCTGGCGGGTCTGGCAAAGGTCAGGGCCGCGCAAGGGAAGCTGGATGAATCCATTCAGCTCTATCAACGCTCGATTGCCATCATTCCGTTTCCCGTGTACGTTGCCGAGCTGGGCGACATTTTGAAGAAAGTGGGGCGGGCGACAGAAGCTCAGCAGCAATATGACCTGGTCCAGTACATCGGACACCTCAGCCAGTTAAATCAGGTGCTGGCGAATCGGGAACTAGCGCTGTTTTATGCAGATGAAGGGATCGAGTTGCCGGAAGCACTGGAGCTCGCACAGAAGGAACTTGAAGTCCGGCACGACATTTATACCTGGGACACCCTGGCGTGGGTCCTCTACAAAAATGCCCGATTCCAAGAAGCGGCCGAGGCCATAAACAAAGCTCTCGGTTTGCACACCAGTGATTCACTGCTGCTGTTTCATGCGGGCATGATCTACCACAGCTTGGCCAAGGATTCTTCCGCGCAAGACTTTTTGAGCCGGGCGCTGAAAACGAATCCGTATTTCCATGTTTCTCAGGCCGAGGTAGCGCGCCGAACCTTACAGGATTTGAGGTCAACCAATGCGCAAAGACAATAGCAGCAAGCACTCCCCGCCGCGACTCCCGGTGTTGCTGGCGTTGATTCTGAGTTGCGCCGCGACCTCTTTCGCCCACCCCATGGGTAATTTCAGCATCAATCATTATGCGAAGATCACGGTCGGCCAACGATCGATCGAGATCCGGTATCTGATCGACATGGCTGAAATTCCGACTTTTCAGGAAATTCGGCAATTCGACATCACTCCCACGGCGGACGACCCTAGCGTCGCGCGCTATCTCGACAGGCAGAGGCCACTTTGGGAGGAAGGAATCTTGTTGCAGAGCGACGGCCAACCTGTTCGATTGGATTCCACCTCTCGCCAGGTGGCATTTACCGGCGGCGCTGGCGGTCTGCCTACGATGAAGATCGGGTTCGTGTTCCGGGGCAGGTTGGACGCCGCCGCGGGCCCTCATAAGCTCACTTACGTCGATAACAACTTCCCGGGGCGAGCCGGTTGGAAGGAAATCGTGGTTCTCGGCGACGGCGTTACCATGCTGGAAAACTCCGTTCCCGGCGCCGATCGCAGCCACGAACTCACAATCTATTCCAGTGATGCCTTGAACAGCCCACCGCAGCAATTATCGGCCTTCGTCAGCTACAATTTTCAACCGTCCATCGCTCACATCACGCGCGCGCCACACACAGCGAAGCAAAAAACCATCCGCCAGGCGCCGGTGGCATCTAGCGTTGCTACTCCGCGCCCGAGCGCGCCTCAAGCGGGCAATACTCCGCGCAGCCGCTTTACGGAGCTAATCTCGACGCAGGGTAAATTGAGCTTCTGGGTGTTGTTCTCGGCTGCTTTGATCGCCGCGGGCCTGGGCGCTTTGCACGCTCTGGAGCCTGGCCACGGCAAGACCGTCGTGGCTGCGTACCTGGTGGGTTCTCGCGGCACGGCGAGACACGCCGTGTTGCTAGGAATTGTCGTCACGGCAGCGCATACGGCGGGCGTATACATGTTAGGGGCCGCGACCCTCTACGCGTCGCGGTATATAGTTCCGGAACAGCTTTACCCATGGCTAGGAGCGATTTCCGGTCTGAGCGTCGCCGGACTCGGCATTTTCATCTTCCTCCGGCACTGGACCGGAGAAACCGGAGAGCATTCACATGCTGCCGGAGAGCCGCACTCGCACTGGTTTCTTTCCATGCTCCGGCCAGCCTCTGCCGATTCCAAGTCCATCGAACGTCCGCTGTCGTTGCGCGAACTCTGCATGCTGGGCATTACGGGAGGAATCGTGCCTTGTCCGGCGGCGCTGGTGGTGCTGCTAAGTGCTTTCTCCCTGCACCGGCTCGGGTTCGGATTGTTCCTGATCACCGCCTTTAGCTTTGGACTGGCAGCCGTGCTGGTGATCGTCGGTCTGACGATGGTGTATGCCAAACGCGCGATGTCAAATCGTGTGCGGGCCGGCAATGCGGTCCTTCGCCATCTTCCCTTGCTGTCATCTGCGTTCATGGTGGTGCTGGGCGTGGGAATAACTGCATCGGCGATCGCATCGGTTCATCTCCGGCAACTCTCCACCGGCAAACTGGTTCCTTTTGTAACCGTAATACTGCTGGGATTGTTTCTAGGAATGCGGCATTCCACCGATCCAGACCATGTAGTGGCGGTGTCCACCATCGTGAGCCGCCAAGGATCCATCAAAAGCTCGGCGACCATTGGATTGCTGTGGGGATTGGGTCACACCTTGACCATTTTCCTGGTCGGTTCGGCAATCATTATTTTCGGTGTCGTGATCCCTCCTCGTCTCGGCCTGTCCATGGAGTTTTGCGTTGCCTTGATGCTGGTCCTGCTGGGTGTACTGAATCTGACCGGTGTGATGCGCTGGATTACGGAGCGCTTCACTCCTGTTCAAAGAGCTGAGGTAAAGCCGCGAGCGTCCTTCGGGAAACTGGGTCTGTTTCAGACCGTCCGGCCGTTCGCCGTGGGCCTGGTCCATGGCTTGGCCGGTTCGGCCGCAGTCGCCCTCCTGGTCCTTTCCACTATAAAGAGCCCGCTTTGGTCAACGGCTTATCTGCTGGTTTTTGGTTTCGGCACCATGCTGGGAATGATGCTCATGACCGCGGCAATTTCGATGCCGCTGGTTTACACAGGCAAGACATTCCTTCAGATCAATCGGTACATGATCACCCTGTCCGGATTCGCCAGCTTGGCGTTCGGCATTTTTCTCGTGTATCACATTGGCTTCGTGGACGGACTATTTACTTCACAAATGCACTGGACCCCGCAATAAATGGGAAGAGTAGTGATTTACCAAATCCATTCGCTGGGCGAAAACGTAACTTAGATACGTAGGCAAGCCTGCCGACGAATTTTGCAGAAAGGTTATTTCAAATGAGAAAGCTGAAGTCAATCGTGGCCCTCGCCATGCCGTTCTTCATGCTGGCGCCCTCCAGCCTGTTCGCATCGAGCCATCGCGAAGCGCCCATCACGGCATTGGACCGTAGCGCTGACGTGACCGACTGGTACGCCTTTGTCAGCTATGACGATCCCACCAAAGTGACCTTGATTTTGAACGTCGACCCGCTCCTTGAGCCGGCCAACGGGCCCAACTATTTCCCTTTCGATCCCAACGTGCTCTATGAGATGCATATTGACAACAATCAGGACGGGTTGGACAACGTCACCTTCCAGTTCCGCTTCACCACCCAGATTAATCAGCCCAATTTGTTCACCGGATTCGTTGGCGGCATCGCCGGGATTCCGCAGATCACTTCGTTGAGCGGCCCCGGCTCGGAGGGGTTGAGCCTGAGCCAGACCTACACCGTAACCATGGTGAAGAATGGCCAACCGACTTTTCTGATTGGCCCACAAACGCTGTATGCGGTGCCGTCCAACGTTGGCCCGGAAACTATGCCGAACTACCAGGCGCTGTTCAATCAGGGGATTTACACCCTGGATAGCGGAATCAAGGTATGGGCAGGAACGGCGGACGACCCGTTCTTCATCGACCTGGGGGCAGCATTTGACTCTTTGAGTTTCCGCAAGGGGATCGGCCCGGTGTTGTCGGCCGCCATCGATGCAGACGACACCCACAACTACGCTCCCGATGCCGTTGGCGGCTACAACGTCAACTCGATCGTGCTGGAAGTCCCCATCACGATGCTGACGGTAGACGGCCAGTTGCACCCTGCCACCGACAAGCAAGCTGTCATCGGAACGTGGGGCAGCACCGCGCGCCAGCACGTCACCGTGCGGCGCTCCTCGTATTCAGACGGCGACCAAGGTTCGTTTCGCCAGGTGAATCGCGAAGGCAATTCGTTGATCAACGAGTTGATCATTGGCACCGGATATAAAGACCGCTTTAGTATTGATGTTCCGGCGAACGACTCGCAGTTCGCGGACTTCGTTCTCACTCCAGTGCTGGCGGGAGTGTTTAGTAAATTGGGCGTGCCAGTTCCCCCGGCGCCGCGCACGGATTTGCTGATTCTGGCGCAGTACCAGGCTCCTATCTGTCCCGGATGCGGGCCAACTGATGCGGGACCGATCGCCGATCTTCTACGGCTCAACACCGGCATTCCCCCGACTCCGGTCAGCAAGCAGAAGCGGCTGGGTTTCATCGCGGGCGACTCGGCAGGCTATCCCAACGGTCGCAGGCCGGTGGACGATGTGTTTGACATCTCCGCCCGAGCCGTGGCTGGCATCCTGGTAAATGCCAAAAAGTACGGAACCCCGCTCGGCGATGGTGTAAACACTAAAAACGGCGGCTTCAATAATTCGTTCCCCTACTTGATGCCGGCCAACAGTGGACGCGATAGCGCTCACACTGGACCCGGACAGGCCGGCTGCAGCGGACAAGCCGGCGGCATCTGCCCCGTGAAATAGTCGATCCCTGTGGCCGTCGTGCTGAAGGCGGCGGCCACAACTTTTCTCTGGAAAATGAGGCTTGCCATGAAAAGACTTTTGATCTTGTGCGTGATGTTTGCAGCTGTTGCCGTCGCGCAATTCGACACCGAGAAAATGCAAATCTCGACCCTCTTGGGGGAACATGAGTATCCTGCCGCGCTGGAAGCTGCGAAGTCACTGAACAAGCGAGTACCCGACGACGTGACGGTTTACGGTTTCTTAACCGACGCGAACGTGGAGCTCGGCAATTACAAAGATGCGGAGATTGCCGCACAGTGGATGCTGGATCTTCGCCCGGGCAATCGGCCTGCACTGAAGCGGGCAGCCCATTTGCGCGAGTTATTCGGGGATACGGAGGGTGCGTATCAACTGATGGATATGGCTTATCAATCCACGCCGCCGGCCCAAGCCGATGAACGGGCATCGCTCCTCACCCAGATGGGCCATCTTCGGTTTGCCTTTGGGAACGCGGACGCGGCGGAGCAGCTCTTCCAGCAGGCCTTGAAATCTGTTCCGGGTTATTCTTCCGCCTTGGGAAATCTAGCCCAGGTTCGGATCGCGCAGAAGCGTTATGCGGAGGCGGTCACTCTCCTGCAGCAACGCTATCAGGGCGAGGCGCGCGCAGAGAATCTCTATGAACTGGCCGAAGCGCTTC
The DNA here is from genome assembly GCA_963824345.1 of Bryobacterales bacterium. GTDB lineage: Bacteria > Acidobacteriota > Terriglobia > Bryobacterales > Bryobacteraceae > Palsa-89. The sequence continues at coordinate 511,999 of CAWGOZ010000023.1, read as the reverse complement.
AACTGGCGGGACGCGATGACGAAGCGGAGCGGGCATTCGCCGAATTCGAAACCAAATCTCTGCGGGAACCGAACAAGAAGGACAACTCCAATCGCGCACTGGTCTTCTATTACGCCGACCACGCGCAGCAACCGGCCAAGGCTCTGAAAGTCGCTCAACAGGAATACGAGTGGCGTCACGACGTATACACGCTGGACGCATACGCCTGGGCATTGCACGTGAATGGTCAAAACGCGGAAGCGCGGAAGCAGATGGACGCGGCCCTGGCAGTCGGCATTCGAGATGCGAAACTTCTCCACCATGCCGGAGCGATCGGGATAGCAACGGCCAGTCTTTCAGTTGGGCAACCGCGCTAGTGGGCGGTAGGCATCGGCCCTATTTTGACGCGAGGTTCTGAACGATCTCCAATGCCTTTTGGACATGCTGATCGGGCGAAATTTTGTCGTCCGCCGATGAGAGCGTGGCGATAATCTTGTGGTCTTTGCCGATCACGAAGGTTACACGCTCGATAAAGTCATGATCGATGTCCGCGCCTCGAACGTCCTTCATGCCGGGTTTTGGGCTGCCCGCCGTCAGATTGTAGGAGGTTGCAATCTTTCGATCGGGATCGGAGGCCACCGGAAACTTTCCGGCGCAATAATCCGGGTCGGCCGAGAACTGATCGAGTCGCGCGATACTGTCTGCCGATACGCCAATGATGGTGGCGCCGGCCGCATCGAATTTTTCTTTGTCTTGCGCGAAAGTATGGGCTTCAAGATCGCAGCCCTTGGTATAAGCGGAGGGGTAGAAATAGACGACGACCGGACCTTTTTTCAGTGCGTCCGGCAGCGAGAAGGTAAACTCTTTTCCCGCGAGCGAGGCCCGAGCCGAGAAATCGGGCGCCTTATCGGCCACTTTGAGCGCGGCCAGAATGGGAAACCCAACCGACGCGGAAAAGACCAGACCCAGAAATACTTTCTTCATCGCAATAGCCTCCAAGATTGAAGTTTCTGGAAGCATATCACACCAGGATGCCGCCGGAAAACGGGTAGTCCGGAGAATTGCACTTTGCATGAAGGCATCGGTGATAATGGACGTATGCGAAATGCGCTACGATCCTGGCGCCGCGGCTGGCTTCCCGCGCTGCTCGGTCCGGCTCTGGTGCTGCCCGCCCTGCGGGCCGGTTCGCTCTACGAGGTTGGCGGTGTCCCCAACTTTCATCAGGTAGACGAGCACGTCTATCGGGGCGCGCAGCCGCGCGGCCAGGGCTTCGCGCGTTTGGCCAGTCTCGGAATCAAAACCGTCATCGATCTGCGGGGTGAGAGCTCGGAACAGGACGCGGTTCAGATCGCAGGCATGCGCTATGTGCGCCTGCCCTGGCGCGAGTTCAAGGCCCCCACCGATGCTCAAATTGAGGCTGTGTTGGCGTTGCTCAACGACAGCTCCCAGTGGCCGGTGTTCGTTCACTGCAGGCGCGGCGCGGACCGCACCGGCGTTGCCATCGCGTGCTATCGAATCGCGCATGATCATTGGTCCAACCGGCAGGCGCTGGCCGAGGCCAAGACGTTTGGCATGAGTTCGCTCGAGGTGGCCATGCAGCACTATATCTTGCATTTTGGAGCGCCCGCGCCGGAGACTGCGTCCAACACGAGGTGACCGCCATGGCGTTTCGCAACACGCTGGTTCTTCCCCTGCTTTGGTTGTCGTGCCCGGTTCTCGGCGTGGGCCAGCAATCCATGCTGCTCCCCGAGAACTCGGTCACCCGCGTATCCGAACATGTCTACGCTATCGTCGGGTTCCCCAACATAGGGATTGTAGTGGGCGACCGCGCCACTCTGGTGATCGATACCGGACTCGGCGCGCGCAATGGAGCCATCGTCGTCAAGCAGGCGGAAAAACTCGCCAAAGCGCCCAATCTGTACCTGACCACCACGCATTTTCACCCCGAGCACGCCATGGGCGAGCAGGCCTTTCCGCCGCGTACCGTGATCATCCGGCCGGCAGTCCAGCAGGAAGAGATGAACCAGCACGCCACCGAAATGATGGATCTGTTTCGCGGCTTCTCGGTGCAGAGTAAGGAACTGCTCGCGGACGTGAAGCTGCGCCCGCCCGATATCACCTTCGATAGAGAGATCACGGTCGACTTGGGCGGCATCACCGCGCGGCTTTCGTGGTTGGGGCCCGCGCACACGCGCGGCGACGAACTGATCTTCGTGGTGGAGGACAGCGTTTTGCTTCCGGGCGATATCGTTCAGGACAAAATTGTCCCCAACATGCCCGGCGCCGATGCCAGCGTGAAAGGCTGGCTGGCGATCCTGGATCAACTGGAGCCGCTCAAGCCGCGCTTTGTGGTGCCCGATCACGGCGCACTGGGAGACGGATCGCTCATCGCGAAGGAACGCGCCTTTCTGCTGGATGTCGAAACCCGGTCGCTCGAACTCAAGCGCCAAGGCAAGTCAGCCGACCAGGCGAGTAGTATCGTCGCCGCCGAATTCAAGACCAAATACGCCGGTTGGCAAACCATGGGGCCGGTCTCGAATGTCGTCAAGCGGGTGTACGCCGAGAACCCGTAACCTAAAAATGAAACCCGATGGTTCCGCTCACGGTCCTGGGTGTGACGTAATGCGTTCCGCTGAACGTTGAGAGGAAGTTGTACAGCGCATAATCATTGGTGAGGTTCACCACCGAGACGCGCGCGCTCCATTTGTACTTATCGCCGTGAAAAAGGTTGTCCTGGCCTATGGCAACATCGAACAAATTGCGGGAGGCGATGCGCGGCGGATTGTGGTCGTCGTTTTCCTTGCCGGCCGCCGGTATCTGCAGCAGCGTCGACCCATACTGCGATGCGGGGCACAGGTCCGTGGGACTAATCGGGGTGGTCTGGGTGGCGCGCACGCTGCCGCAATAAAGTCCGGCTTCGAACTGCTGATCCGGCGACAAACCGGAAACATCCACGATCGAATCCGAGCCGCTGGGACCATTCACGCAACCTCCGCCGGCGCACGGCGCAGAACCGGCCACCTGGCCGCTGTCGTAGTGCCAATTGAAGCCTAGCCATGGCCCTTTTTGCCAGGGCTGATATTGCAGATGAGTGGTAGCGTTGAAAACCTCATCATGATCGATGCGAAACACTTCGCACCCCGTCGATGGCGGGCAATAGGGCGTTGCGCCAATTCCGCTGACCTGCGGTTCAAAGAAGCGCGCCGCCACGTGAGACAGCACGATATACGCCGAGAGTCCGTGCAGGTTCGGCATGGTGCCGCGAACCGCAAAACCGGGTATTTTGGAGCTCGACCACTCGATCGGAAACGTGATCGGAGTGTCGCCCAGCACGCTGAAGTCATAGGCCTTGTGCGTGTATTTCCAGATGTACTCGCCATCCAGCACGAAGTATTTCCCGAAGGCCTGCTGGAGACCGGCGTGGAATTCGTTGCGCCAGCCAGGACTCAGCGGCTCGGTTGTCACGCAGGGACTGACCGTGCTGGACATGATCGCGTTCACCACGGGATTGCCGCATCCGATGCTAGCCAGAACCAGGTTCTCGTTGAACGGCGTTTCGAGCGTGCGGGCGTAGGAGATACGAAACACCGTGTTGGTGGGCTTGAAATTGTAGGCGATACCGAGACGCGGCTCCCCTTGTTTGGCGCTGGTAATGCCGTCGTAGTAATCGAACCGGACTCCCAGGTTGAAGGTCCAGTTCTTGATGGTAATGTTGTCCTCGAAAAAGAGCGCCAGCTCCCGGATATCGGCGTGGCCGTGAAAGGTGTACAGCCCGCTGGTTGAACTTGGGCAGCCGCCGGACGCGGGCAGCGTGGATGTTCTGGTGAGGTCGTAACAAGCCAGCAGCGGATTGTAGTTCGGATTCACCGGCAGCGCTCCGCATTGGCTGGGATCCGTGAGTCCGGGGTTGGTGTCCGGGCTCCCATCGGCGTTCAGACACACTGCGTTCAGCAATGGATCGACGATCCCGAACCTGTCCTTTTCAGTGAGAATCGTGTCCTGATATGTGATCCCGACCTTGATATTGTGAATGCCTTTGATGTACGACAGATTGGCGCGAAGCCCAAGATCCGTCAGCCTGCGATTCTGTCCTATGGTCTGGAGCTGCAGGTCGGGTTGGAGGTCGGAGAAAGGATTGTCGCTCGGATAATAGTTGTACTGATCCTGCCGCGCGAAACCTCCGAACGTAAGAACTGTGCTGGGATTGAGCAACCGCGTCCAGGTGGGCGCGATATTAAAGGATTTGATTTGCGAGCGCTGATCGGTGGGACCCACCGGCAGACCGTTGGGACCCAGCCCGCCGTTGTTCAGCACCAGTCCGGACCAGGCGTCCGCGGTTTGGGCGTCGTATGAGTTGGGAGTTTGGAACCAGGAGCGCGTAAAAGTGAGGTTGACGTTGACGCTGTCCGCCTGGGAAGGCTTAAAATCGACGCGGTCGAAGACGCTCGCTTCATTGCCATGGTCATGATAGACCTGGAATTCGGGGGCGTCCAGAAACCGGCCGGTATCGAGTCCATTCACGGCGATAAAATTTCCCCAGTTTTGTTTCCCATATGCCAGGTCGAAGGCCCCGTTGGACGAGCCAAAGGTGCCGTAGGAAAGCGTGATATCGCCGCGCGGCGTGGTGACGCCCAGGCCGGAGCGCGTGGTGACATCGATGACGACGCTGGTCTTGTCGCCGTATTCGGCCGGAGGCGCGCCTTCGATCACTTCCATCGATTGCACCGCTTCGGTGGGTATTTGATTGGAGAAAACCTTGCTCTGCTGGTCCGAAATGGGCTGGCCGTCCAAAGAGAACGAATTCGACGCATGGTCCCCGAGGCCGTGCATCAGACCGTTGGAGTCGGCGGAAATACCGGGAGATGACAAGGTAACCAGCGAACTCAGCGACGAAGACTGGCTTTCCAAAGGCAGCTTATCGAACATGGACCGATCGATATCGGTGTGGGCCGTGGAATCGGTTTCAATCAGATCGCCGGCCTCCTGCACCGTCACGCTGGAGACTGCCGTGCCGATTTTCATGCTCACGTTCACCGGGACCGGGATCGGCGAGCGCACGTCCACGTCCTGTTTCGCCGCCTGAAACCCAGCCGCGTTCACACTGAGGTGGTAGTTGTTATAGGGAACGTTTTTCAGTTCAAAGACTCCCTGAGCGTCGGTCTGCACATTCTGCGTATAGTGCGACACCGGATTCTCAATTTCCACGGTGGCGCTCATGATGACCGCTCCTGACGGATCCACCACGGTGCCGCGCACCGTGCCTGAGTTGCCGCCGCTGGCTTGGGCATACATGGGGAGGGACGAGGCGAAGTAGAGGAACAGAAGGGCTCCAAGAATCGCAGGACGGCTCATCTTTTCATTGTCGAGGGCGGAAAACGGCATACCTATGAGAATCCGATGAGCGGACGAAGTTTCGTGGCGAGTGAACTATTTTTGACCGTCAGCGGGCTTAAGAAACGGACCCCGAGCGTCGTCCCGCCCGGCTAAACTGCGGCGCGAGCGACTAAAGCGGATGAAGTAGCAACCGGTCATTGTTAGGCCGATCAACGTGAGCAAAATCGTCGACGGAACCGGAGTCGCGGGTGTGGTTTGGGCGAGGGAACCGATCAGTGTGTTTTGGGCTGGCTCGCTCGATGCACTTATGGTCGCGCCATGCACGCGCAGGAAGCTGAGAGAACCGTAGTTGCAATTCACACCAGGACTTCCGAGGCAGAAAGCGTCGGCCTGCGGACCCACATTCGAAGAGATTGAAAAGAAATTGTCACCCGTGAAGGAGTAATAGATACGCCCGTTGTTCTGTGTAGAAAGACCGCCCAAATATACAGTGAGCACCGAGTTGTTTCCACTCAGGGGGCCTTCTAGCGTATAGCTGTTGCCGCCGCCGGTTAAAGTAAGCGTCCAGCTCAATATGTTGCCAGTGGCTAAGGCGCCAATAGTGCCGTCGGTGACGATGGTTCCTGTGATGCTCCCAGCGGCGACCGGGAGCGTCACGGCGTAATTTACATGGGCGGCGCTTGCGAGCACGGCTCCTAGCAAGATCAGCGCGAGGAGTGCCGCGCAGCGCTGATGTTCTTTTGGCGTGCGCATTCCTTAGATCGTTGAGAGCATAAAGCACGTTAACACAGTCTCCTCCCTCTGGCTCCGTCGAGCGACGCAAAGCGTCTAGAAGTGGAACCCGAGCGTCGCGGTTATCGCCCGTGGCGAAACATAGTGGGTACCGCTGAAGGTGGAGAGGAAGTTATAGAGCACATAGGAGTTGGCCACGTTTACCACCGTAACGCGGGCGCTGAGCTTATACTTGTCGCCGTGGAAGATGTTGTCGTGTCCCACGCCAAGGTCGAAAAGATTGCGGGGTTGCGATGCGAGGTGGGTTGTGATCGTCATTTTCCGTGCCCGCCGCGGGAATGGATACCAGGTTAGACCCGTACAAGCTGGCTGGGCAGAGACCCGTGGAACTGATCGGCATGGTTGGTGTTGCATGAACCGTCCCACAGTAGAGGCCGCCTTCGAACTGTTGATCGGGGGTGAGTCCCGAGACGTCCACCACCGAGTCGCTGCCATTCGGTCCATTGGCGCAATCCTGGCCTCCTGCGCAGGGTACGGGACCAGCCACCAGACCGCTGTCATAGCGCCAGTTGAAGCTGAGCCACGGCAGCTTCTGGGACGGCTGGTATTGCAGGTGCCCGGTGGCATTGTGAACTTCATCATGATCGATGCGGAATACGCTGATGGAGCCCGGAGTAGAGCCGATTCCCGCGATCTGCGGACCGAAGAAGCGCGCCGCCACGCTGGACGTCACCATAAACGCCGTCAATCCATGGAAGTTCGGCATCGTGAGCGCGGATTGCATATCCGGGAATTTTCGAGCTTAGCCACTCGATCGGATAAGTGATCGGTGTGTTGCCGAGCACGCTGAAGTCGAATGCCTTGTGAGTGTACTTCCAGATGTATTCGCCATCGACAACCAGGTATTTGCCAAACGCCTGCTGAAAGACCGGCATGAAATTCATTGCGGTGGCCGGGGCTCAACGGCGTAGTCGTTACGCAGGCGCCGCCCGCAACAAAGCTCTGGAAGGCGGCGATCACCGGGTCCTGGCATCCCAGGCTGGCCAACACCAGGTTCTCGTTGAACGGGCTTTCCATCGTCCGGGCATAGGAGACCCGCAGGACCGTGCTGGTCGGCTTAATGTTATAAGCGATGCCGAGGCGCGGCTCCCCTTGCGCCGCCTTGGTGATACCGTTGTATTGGTCGACGCGCAGGCCGAGATTGAAGGTCCAGTTCCGGATGTTGATCGCGTCCTGAAGATAGAACGCGAACTCCCTGATATCGGCATGCCCATAATATTTGTACTCAGTGCTGGTGCTATTCGGACAGCCGTCGGAAGAAGGCAGCGTTGACGTTCTGGTCAGATCGTAACAGGCGAGAGTCGGAATAAAGTTGGGATTCTGCAGCAGCGTTCCCGAACAATTATTGGGGTTTGTCAGTGTAGGATCCGTGACGGGGCTGCCGTCGGCGTTCAGACAAGGCGCGTTCACCGTGGGATCGACCAGACCAAAAGTGTCCCTTTCCGTAACAAGAGTTTGCTCATACTGTGCGCCTATCTTGATGTTGTGCATGCCACTCACGTAAGACACGCTCGCGCGGACGCCGGCATTTGTGAGCCGGCGACTTTGACCGTCGGTCGCGGACTGGAGATCGGGCGTAAGATCGGCGAACGGGTTAGCGCTCGGATAATAGTTATATTGATCCTGCCGCACAAACGCGCCGAACGTGAACACAGTCTTGGGATTCAGGAGGCGAGTCCAGACCGGAGCAATATTAAACGTTCTGATCTTCGAACGTTGATCCGCGGAGCCGACCGGTAAGCCATTGGGCCCGAGGCCGCCGTTATTTACCACCAGGCCGTTCCAAGCTGTCGCGTTCTGGGCATCGTACGAATTCGGAGTCTGGAACCAGGAACGGGTGAAGCTGAGATTGAGATTGATCGAGTCCTGGTCGGAAGGCTTGAAATCGAACCGGTCGAATACGTTCTCCTCGTTGCCGTGATCGTGGAAGACCTGATACTCCGGGCCGTCCAGGAAACGGCCAGTATCCAGGCCGTTGGCGGAGATGAAGTTTCCCCATTTTTCTTGCCCATACGAAAGATCGAAGCCACTGTTGGTGGTGCCAAAGGTCCCATACGAAGCCGTAATATCGCCGTGCGGCGTGGTGGCCCCCAGGCCGGAGCGGGTGGTCACTACCAGCACCAGACTGGTCTTGCCGCCATACTCGGCGGGCGGCGCACCTTCGATGACTTCCATCGATTGCACGGCGTCGACTGGAAGCTGATTGGAGAAGACCTTGCTTTGCTGGTCCGTAATCGGCTGGCCGTCGACGGAGAAAGAGTTCGAGGCGTGATCGCCCAGTCCGTGAAACAGACCGTTGGAGTCGGCTGAAACGCCTGGCGAAGCGAGCGTCACCAATGAGCTAAGCGAGGAGGATGCGCTTTCCAGCGGCAGCTTGTCGAAAAGCTCCCGGTCCACATCCGTGTGAGTGGTTGTATCGGTTTCCACCAGATCCCCCCCGGTTGTCACTGTCACGCTTTCAGTGGCCTGGCCGATCTTCACGGAGATCTTTGCTTCCACCGGCAGAGGGGAGCGCACGTTGACATCCTCTTCGCCACCCTGGAATCCTTTGGCCGAGGCGGTCAGGTGATAGTTGTTGTAAGGAACATTGTCGAATTCGAAGTTTCCCTGCGCGTCGGTCTGAAGTCTCTTGTCGTAACGGGAAACCGGGTTCTGGATTTCCACGGTCGCACCCATAATGGCCGCTCCAGAGGGGTCCAACACCGATCCGCGGACCGTCCCGGCGTTGGCGCTGCTGGATTGCGCATACGTCGCGACGGGCGAGGAGAGGCAGATTGCAAGAAAGGCCACTGAGCTTGCGAGACGGCTCGTTCTCATATTTTTCGATTGTGAGTGCCTTGCAATAATGCATCAAGAACAATTTCATGGCCGGGCTGATCGCAAACATTAGCGACCTGATTTGCGCCATGAGCGGACTCGCCCTACGCGTTCAGAAGCTGGCGAATGCCTCCGGCCTGCCTTTTGCTCGCTATGAACTCCTGCTCGTTGCTCAGGGTGATCAGCCATCTTTGGCTGCTGAGGGCGCTCATCTTTCGCACATGATTAACGTTAACGAGCGCATTGCGATGAATTCGTCGAAAGCTGGTGTTCCTGAGGCGTTGCTCGAGCGCCTTCAAAGTCTGAGTGGCCAGGTATTTCTTCTTTGCGGTGATGATCCACACGATTTCGACCTCGGCTTGAAATGCGTAGATCTCGTCGGCGCTGAGAAGAAAATATTCCTCGCCAATTCTTCCCACGATTCGCCGGGCCTGGGGAGCCGCCGGCTGATCGTTGATCTCCTGAAGATGCGCCAGCCTCTCGGCAGCTTCCCGTTCGGAGAGCCGCTTGGCCCGTTCGACAGCTTCAGCCAAACGCTCCCCACCCACGGGCTTGAGCAGATAATCGATCGCGCCCGCTTCGAATGCCTGGAGAGCATACTTGTCATAAGCGGTTACGATGACGATCACCGGCATGTGAGTCCCACGTCTGAGATTTCGGACTACCTCAAGCCCGCCCATTACCGGCATTTGAAGATCCAGCAGCACGAGATCGGGATGGTCCGCCGATATTTTTTCCAGAGCGAGAGCGCCGTTGTCCGCCTCTCCAATGATCTCGACGTTGTCCAACGAATCGAGTTCCTCGCGCAAAACCTTCCGCGCTATCGGTTCGTCATCCACGATCAGCGTTCTCAAGGGCATGCCTGAGCCGGAAGCTCAGATACTTTTAGCACGCCGGAGCTGAACGTCGAACAAGTTTTCTGCGGGCGGGCTCCCAGAAGCGATCAACGATCTGAAGGCCCGGGTGGGCGGCCTATTGCCAGCCGCCGCCCAGAGCCTTGTACAGTTGCACTACGGTCAGCAATTCACCGAGCCGGATTTGCGACAGCGACAGCTCCGCGGCAAACAGATCGCGATCGGCGTCCAGGGCGTCCAGTTGCGTGTCCACGCCGCCCCGGTAGCGAATATAGGCCAGACGCAAGCGGTCCTGCAAAGCGAAAACCAGCGCCTCCTGCTTTTCGCGGCTCTCGCGGGTACGTTGATGGGCAATCAAACTGTTCGACACTTCGGAGAAGGCGGTTTGAATGGTCTTTTCATATTGCACCAGAGCTTGCTCGCGCTGAGCCTCCGTCAGCCGGACGTTCGATTTTAAGCGCCCCGCGGTGAAGATCGGCTGAGTTGCTTGTGGCGCCAGATTCCACGCGCTGGCAGGGCCGCTGAATAGACTGGAGAGCTGGGTGCTCTGGCCGCCCAGAAATCCGCTCAAGGTTAGCTGTGGAAAGTAAGCGGCGCGGGCGACCCCGATTTCGGCGTTGGCGGCGATCAAGTTTTGCTCCGCCGCTCGAATATCGGGCCTGCGTTCGAGCAAGGCCGAGGGAAGTCCGGCGGGGACCTCCGGTGCCAGATCCTGCGCGGTAAGGATTCTGCCGCGCGGCACGCTGCCTGGAGGTTCGCCCAGCAAAAGCCGGATCTGATTCTCGGTTTGTTCGATCTGCTGCTGAAGCACTGGGATGGTTTGGGCCGCTGTGTCCACTAGCTGCTCCGCTTGGCGCAGATCCAGCAGAGTAGAAACGCCGCCACTTTGCCGTGACTTGGTGAGTTCCAGCGATTCCTGGCGCGTCTGGAGCGTGTGGTTTGAAATTTCGAGCTCGTAGTCGAGTTCGCGCAGCGATAAATAAGCAGTAGCCACGTCGCTGACCAAAGTGACGATTACCGTCTTGCGGTTTTCCTCCGCGCTCAAGAGATTGGCCCGCGCCGCTTCGGTGGCCCGGCGCAACCGGCCCCACAGATCTATTTCAAACGAGAGCAGGTTCAGTGCCGCGCTTCCGAAGTTCCGGTTTTGCGAGGGAAGAAATGCCGCCGGCAGCGGCGTTTGGCCTTCGCGGGAGAGACGGTTGATATCGGCGCCCCCGCTCGCTGCGAATTGCGGAAACTGGCTCGAGCGCGTAATCCCCAAGCTGGCACGCGCCTCTTCCACCCGGGCCGCCGCGTCCCGAAGATCGTAGTTTTGCATCAGAGCGGTGCGAATCAACGCTTGCAGTTGCTCGTCCTTGAAGATCTCGAACCACCTCAGATCCGCAAGTGAGGCGGCTTCCGGGGCAGGGAGCGGATCCGGCGCGCGAAACTGCGAAGGTGTCGCCAGCTTTGGGCGCTGATAATTCGGACCAACCGTGCAGCCGCACAAGACTAAAAGCGAAAGAGCGCCAATAGCTGTTTTCGGAGCCATGGAATTAATCACCCTGCGCTGGCGCGGGCGGAGGGTCAACTGTTAGATTTCCCGCCGCGAGAGGTCGGGGAGCGCCCGCGCCGGAAAGCTTTTCGACAATATAGAACGCGGATGGAATGATGAAGATGCCGATAAAGCTGGCAGCCAACATTCCGCCGATAACCGTGGTTCCCATGATCTGACGCGATACGGCGCCGGCGCCCGTGGCGATCCACAGCGGCACGCATCCCAGGATGAAGGCGAACGACGTCATCAGAATGGGCCGCAGACGAAGGCGCGCGCCCTCCAGCGCGGCATCGACCAACGGCTTCCCTTTCTCGAGCTCGTCCTTCGCGAATTCCACGATCAGGATCGCATTTTTGGCCGCCAGCCCGATGAGCATCACCAAACCGATTTGCGAATACACGTCGCCCTCGATCTGGACCATGTAGGGCGGAAAAAAGTAGCCCAGCAGCGTTCGGCGCAGCCACAAAACACCCAGCGCTCCAAACACCGCCACCGGCGTGCTCAGCAGGACGCTGAACGGCAGGCTCCAGCTTTCATAAAGCGCGGCGAGAATCAGGAACACGAACAGCAGCGAGAATCCGAAAATCACCGACGAAGACACGCCTTCCTGGGCCTTTTTTTCCTGGAACGACATGCCCGAGTAGTCGTAGCCCATCTCGGGCGGCATGGTTTGCGCGAACACTTCCTCGAGCGCCTTCATACCCTGGTTGGTGCTGTAACCGGGCGCGGCCGCCCCGTTCAATTGCGCGGATCGATATTCGTTGAAGCGCATCGTGAATTCAGGGCCGTTTCCCGACCTGAACTTGGTCAGTGCGGATAGCGGCACCATTTGGCCGGCCGCATTGCGGACATAGAACTGGCCGACATTCTCGGATCTGGTGCGGTACTCGTTTTCGGCTTCGACGTAGACCTGCCACTGACGGCCGAACCGATTAAAGTAGTTGACGAACAGACCGCCCATGAAGGCCTGGATGGTCCGGTAAACGTCGTTGATCTGGACTTCCTGCTTGATCACTTTGTCGCGATCGACATCGACGAATTGCTGCGGCACGCTGGCCAAAAAAGTGGTGGTCAGGGTTCCGATCTCCGGCCGCTTGCGCGCCGCGGTCATAAACCTGTTCAGGTTATCGGATAAGAATTGCACTTCCCTCCCGGCCCGGTCCTCGAGAATGAAGGTGAACCCGCCCGAGGTCCCGACTCCCGGAATCGCAGGCGGCGAGAAGCTGAAGGCTATTCCTTCGGGAAGTCTGCTGAGCTCTTGATTGAGATGTGCTTTGATGGCCTGAAACTGCTCGGCTCGGGTTTTGCGATGATCCCAGTCGTCCATGGTCACAAAGAGAAATGCGTTATAGCTGGTTCGCACCAGGCTGAGCAGGCTGAAGCCCAGAACGCTTGTGGAGTATCGGACTCCCGGCGTTTTCGCCAGAATATCTTCCACCTTCGCCGTCACCAGCTCGGTGCGCTGCAGCGAGGCGGCGTTGGGGAGCTGGATGTTCAGATAGAAATAACCTTGGTCTTCGTCGGGAACGAAGCCGGAGGGCAGTTTGCCGCTGATGAAATAGCTGGCCACGCCGCAACCGATCAAGATAATCACGGCCACCGCGCTCTTTCGGATGAGTGCGCCCGATAGTTGGACGTAGCGCTCCGTGGCTTGTCCGAACATCCGGTTGAACCAGGTGAAAAATCTCGCCAGCAGGCCCTTACTCTCAACCTTCGGTTTCAAAATGAGCGCCGCCAACGCGGGACTCAACGACAACGCGTTGAACGCGGACAAAATCACGGAGATCGCGATGGTGACCGCGAACTGTTGGTACAGCCTGCCGGTGATTCCGGGGATGAAGGCGGTGGGTACGAACACGGCGGAAAGCACCAGCGCGATTCCGATCACCGGTCCCGAAATCTCCTCCATCGCCTTCAGCGCGGCTTCCTTGGGCGTCATGCCGTCTTCAATGTGACGCTCCACCGATTCCACTACCACGATCGCGTCGTCCACTACCAACCCGATAGCCAGCACCAAGCCGAAGAGAGACAGCGTGTTGATGCTGAAGCCGAACAGAGGGAAGACCAGGAACGTGCCCACCAACGACACCGGAACCGCCAGCAGCGGAATCAGCGTCGCTCGCCAGCCCTGCAGAAACAGGTAAACCACCGCGATCACCAGCACGATGGCGATCACCAGTGTCTCGACGATCTCCTTCATGCCCTCGGTCACCGCCAGCGTGGTGTCGACGGGAACCGCGTAGTCCATGTCGTCCGGAAAGCGGCTCTTCGCCTCCGTCATCATCTTCTTGACAGCCGCCGCCGTCTCCACGGCGTTCGATCCCGGCAGCTGGTAAACCGCGATCACCGCGCTTGGCTTCCCATTCAGGTGCCCTTCCACGCTGTAATCCTGCGAGCCCAATTCCACTCGCGCAACGTCGCGCACGCGCACGATTCCCGTGTCGGGAGTCTCGCGAACCACGATGTCCTCGAATTCCTCGGGCGACGTCAGGCGGCCCTGCGCGCGCACCGAGTAAGTGAACTCCTGCCCTTTGGGAATTGGCTCGCTGCCCACCTGGCCGGCCGGGTTCACGGTGTTTTGGGTCTGCAGAGCCGAAACAATTTCCGGGACCGTGATCTGCAGCTTCGCCAATTGATCCGGCTTCACCCACAGCCGCATCGCATATTGGCCCGCGCCGAATATCTGAACCGTGCCGACACCTTTCACGCGGGTCAACTGGTCGTTCAGATTGATGTACGCGTAGTTGGCCAGAAACCGTGCGTCGTAGGTGCCCTTGGGCGAATAGAGCGCCACCAGCATCAAGGGCGCGAGCGTCGACTTTTGCACCGTAACGCCGTAGTTGGTGACGTCGACAGGCAGCTGCGACGCCGCCTGCGTTTCACGGCTCTGCGCCAGGATTAGATCGGTGTTCGGGTCCGTGGCCACATCGAAATCGACAATCATTCTCATCTGGCCGTTGGCGGTGGCGTTGAGCGAGTACATGTAGTTCATGTTGTCGACGCCGCTCATCTGCTGTTCGATAGGCGTCGCCACGGATTGCTCGATGGTCTGAGCGTCCGCGCCGACGTAGATCGCAGAGACCTGAACCTCCGGCGGAGCGATGGCCGGGAATTGCGCGATGGGCAGGCCCACGATGACGACCGCGCCCACGATTACAGTCAATATGGCGATAACCATCGCGACGATCGGCCGGTTGATGAAAAATTTCGACATGGCGGCCTATTTCGTCTGGTACGGCTTCGGATTGACTTGCATGCCGGGGCGGACCTTTTGCACACCTTCGGCCACGACGCGTTCGCCCGGCTTTAGGCCGTCGCTGATCAGCCAATCATTTCCGATGCGATCGCCCACTTTCACCGTCCGGATATCCACCTTGTTCTGGGGGTCTACCACGGCAATTTGATAGCTCCCCTGAAGCTCGTTCACCGCGCGCTGAGGTACCAGCAGGGCGCCGGGCTGCATTCTGAGCGCAGTGCGAACCCTTCCGTATTGGCCAGGCCGCAAGGTGTTCCCCGGATTTGGGAACAATCCCGCCACCCGGATGGCGCCGGTCCTGACGTCCACCTGGCGATCCGCGAAGTAGAAGTTTCCGTTTTGCGGATAGACCGTCCCATCCGCCAAAATCAGTTCCAGGCGCAAGCCCTTCCGTTCGGCGTCCAAGGTTGCCGGCGTCGAATAGCGCCGGTGAAAATCGAGATATTCCTGCTCGGCGACCGTGAAATAAACTTTGATTGGATCCACCGTCGACACCGTGGTGATGGTCGGGCTGGCGGGACTGACCAGGGAGCCCACTTGTTGCTGCGCGATGCCAGGGATACCGTCGATGGGCGACGCGAGCTTGGTAAATCCCAGATTGATCTGGGCCGTTTCCGCGGTAGCCTTCGCCGATTGGACCGCCGCGCCGGCCGCGATAATCTGAGCCCGGGAAGTCTCCACTTGCGCCTCAGCCGACTGCACCTGCGCCTTTGCCGCCAGATTGTTCTGTGTGGCGTTGTCGAGATCCTGCTGCGTGATGGCCTTCTGCTGGGCCAGCGGAGTGTAGCGGTCGACGTCCAATTGAGTGCGGCGCTGATTCGCTTGCGCCACCGATACCTGAGCCTCGGCCTGTGCCAGTTGAGCTCGCGCTTGCGCTAACTGTCCTTCGGCCTGGGCTTGTTGACCCTGCGCCAGCTCCAGAGCCGCTTGAAATGGACGCGGATCAATTTGAAACAGCAGTTGGCCCTTCTTTACGAACGAACCTTCCTGGTAGGCCTGCTCCAGTAAATAGCCCGACACCTCTGCCTTGATGTCGGCATTCACATACCCATCCAAGGTTCCGATCCATTCGCTGTAGATGGGTACGTCGCGCTGCTCCACCGGCGCCACTTCCACCTCGAGGGAGGCGGGGGCGGTCGCTCCACTAGTTGGATTGGAGCAGCCGGTGGTCATAACCAGGACTGCCGACAGGACCACGAGTGCGGAGTTGAAATATGCCGTTCTTGCGTTCAACATGAGGTTTGCCAATCCTCCTTTTTGGGCGTACTGAAGGTTTTTATACTAACACTCTCGGGGTCAGGTAAAGGAATTACCAGCTCAGGAGTTCGCGGACACTGCTTGCCTGCCTCCGGCTGGCGACGAACTCCTGGTCGTTTGCGAGCGTGATCAACCAGCGCTGGCTGCTCAAAGCGCTCATCTTCCGCACGTGATCGACGTTAATCAGCGCATTGCGATGAATGCGCCGGAAGCTGGTGTCCTTCAGACGCTCCTCCAGCACCTTCAAAGTCTGCGTGGCTAAATACTTGCGCCTGGCTCCCAGGATCCAGACCAGGTCCCCGTCGGCTTGGAAGGCATAAATCTCGTCGGCGCCGAGCAGGAAATACTCCTCGCCGATCTTGCCCACAATTCGCCGCGTGCGGCGCTCGGCCGCTGGATCGCCGATCTCCTGAAGCCGCGCGATCCGTTCCGTTGCCTGGCGCCCGGTCAAGCGTTTGGCACGATCCACGGCTTCGGACAACCGCTCCTGGCGCACCGGCTTGAGCAGATAATCGATCGCGCCCGCCTCAAAGGCTTCGAGCGCGTATTCGTCATGGGCAGTCACCACAACGATCACCGGCAGTCGTTTCCCGCGCTTCAGATGCCGCACTACCTCCAGCCCACCCATGGCCGGCATCTGGAGATCCAGAAGCACCAGATCGGGATGCTCGCGGCCGATCGTCTCCAACGCTGCCGCGCCGTCGGCTGCCTCCCCAATCACTTCCACGTCCGAGATCAGCTCCAACTCTTCGCGCAGAACCTTGCGGGCGATTGGCTCGTCGTCCACGATCAAGGTCTTCAGAGTCATGCCGGCATCCCCACCACAACGTTCAATGGCAGTAGAAAACCAACCGTTGTGACGCCATCCTCCACCGCAGCGAGAAAACTGGATTCTTCGCCGTAATGCAGTTCCAGCCGCCGGCGAACGTTGGCTAAGCCGATTCCTCCGTCGGCGCGGCCGGCCGTCAGAGCGCTCGAGTCACATTCCCCGGAGTTGGAGACGGTCACCGACAGCGTATGCGGCTGGGCCGTGATATCGAGACGTACGAACCCGGCGCCGGTCCGCGGCGCTACGCCGTGCTTCACCGCGTTCTCCACCAGCGGCTGCACCGAAAGCAGAGGAATCATCGCGCGCAAGGCTGCTCCATCCACGTTGATTTCAGTCCGCAGCTTGGGGCCTAGGCGCAGTTGCTCGATCTCCAGGTACGCGCGGACAATGCGCAACTCCTCTTCGATCTCGATCAAGGTCCGGTCGGAGCGCAGCAGATAGCGGAAGACGTCCGACAGGTTCAGGACCAGCCGGCGGGCATCGGCGTTGCCGCGGTCGATGGCTCCATACAGCGTGTTCAGCGCGTTGAAGAAGAAGTGGGGATTGATCTGCGCCTGTAGCGCCTTTAGCTCGGCCTGTGACACTAGCCCTTGCATCTGAATGCCCCGCAGTTGCTCCACGTGCTCCACGACGGCCGCCCCCAGCCGCAGCAGCACCGCGAAATCCTCGCTTAAGTATCGCCGCGCGCCGTCACGCGGGCCCAACAGCAGATACTTCGCGTCGCCTCGGGAAAAGCGCAATGGAACCATGGCTTGGACCCACGCCGGCAGCTCACCTTGGGGAGCTTGTTCGGTCAACTCAAACCGCGTCGTCCGAACGAACCCCGCAATCACTTCTGCCGCTTGAGGCAGGTACACGGACTCATCCTGAGACGCGCGAACCAGTTTCAGAAGCTGTTCCAGCGCGTCATCGACATTCGACCGCAAGAAAACCACGCTGGTTAGCCAGCTTTGCATTCGATTGCGAACATAAACGAATAACGTCAGCAGCAGGCAGCCGCCCGCGAACAGAAGCCCGGCATCGAAAGGATGCATCCGCAGGGAGCCATGGTCGGCCGATTCCACAATGCGAATGGATGCCAGCACTGCCGCCGCCGCGAGCGTGGCATTCACCACGAATCGCAGGAAGGCATCCAGCAAGAGAAAGCGATAGTTCTGCAGCAGCACGAATAACGCCAGAGGAATGCCGGCGTGATGCAGCGCGATTTCCTTGGACCACACCTGATGGCCGTTTTCGGCTCCGAAATGCGTGAATGAAATCGCGAACAGGAACAGCACCATCGCGCCCACCAAGCGTGAGGTCGCCGCGCGGTTCTTCTGGCGGAGTTCGAACAGCACCGAGATCGCGGTCAGTACGGCGAAACCGATGGTCACCAGAAGTAATGCGGCGAAATGGAAAGATGGGCGCCCCGTCGCCAGGTCGGCGATGTGCAGGATGATGGCGCCGGAGCTGAGAATGTACCCGCTAATCCAAATTGGACGACAGCTTGGCCGGTGTTCGGACTCCAGAGAAATATGCAGCAGCACGGCTGGCAACAGACTAAGCACGGAGAAGCTGGCCGCGACAATGACGTCGGGCGCTATCCCGCCGCGCGGTCCCGTCCCCAGAGCAATCAGCGAGCCGATATTCCATAGAAAAGCCAGAGCCGCGGCTAGGATCGGCAGCTTCGCCCGTTCTTCACGGCCGCGCCGCCAGTTGGTGAGGAAAAAATACAGCAGCATCCCAAAGATGACCGCGCCGCCGCAGTGCCCGATGGTATTTACCAGGATGGGTTCGTGGATGCTGAGCCAGTCCGGCATTTGTCTAACGATAGCGGATTCCGGCGGGCGGGAGGCGTTTCCTTCTCGACAGGCCCTAGGCGAAAAATGTAGGGTTTATGTGTTTCCTACCGTAGGTGCGTGTGAGCCGCGGGCTGGCGATGGAACCTAACCTGCTATTCAAATTCCCGAATTGGGGAGCGGAAATGACTCGCAAAGTTCGGGGTTCCATCCTGTTGAAGAGCACGGTTGGACCGGAAGGCCTGGCGGGCGAAGTGCTTGGCGCAGGCCTCGGCGCGGTCTGGGGCGAGGATCCGCGCTACGTCCGCGACCGAGGCGCATCGTTCGGCCACCGGCTCGGACACGCCGCCAAATTGACCTTCATGGCAGAGAACCGCGACGGAAACGTAATGCCCGCATATGCCTGCTTCATCGCGATTCCCGGCAGCAATTTCCTTTCGAATGCCTGGCGCGCTCCAGGCGACGATACTGTCGAGCGGGCTACCATCCGTACCGGCCTGGGCTTCCTGGACCGCTTCGGCAGCAACGTATTCGACGAATTTTGGCCCGACTTTAGACAAAAGCTCTTCCGTCGATCCGCGGACCAGGCACGAAATTAAAACAGTTTGCCGATCGAACGTTGCAGCTCGCGAAAGATCTGATCCGGCGTTTTTGTGGCGTCGATCACCACGAAATTGTAGCGCTTGGCCATGCGGTCCAGCGCCAGAATCACGCGCGATTGGTACTTGACGAAGCTGTCGTGCATGTCCGCGCCGAAGCGCATATCCATTCCGCTTTCCCAATGGTCGAACGCGCCGCGTCCCAGCACCACGCGCGACACCAGATCGCGCACCTCGGCTCGCAGGTAATAAATGGCATGCGGAACCACGGCGAAACTGGCCACGCGTTCGATCCAAGCGCGGTCCTCGCCGCGGGCGATAGCGCGGGCCATCAGGGAAAAAATATACCGGTCGGTCAGCACCACGAACCCGGCGCGCAGAGCGGGCACGATTTCGTTCTCCAGGCGATCGGCAAAATCGGTGGCATAGAACAGCGTCATCGTGATCGGCCCCAACGTATTGCCTTCCTTGGCTTGCGAGATGCCCTTTCCGGCCAGCGCGCCGCGTGCCAGGCCGGTGTCCAACACGGCGTGCCCTTGATGCTCCAGCCAAGTGCGCAATCGCGCCACTTGCGTGGACCGGCCCACCGAATCCGGCCCCTCGATCACGATCAGCTTCCCTTGCAGCTCGGCGCGATCGACTCCCGCCAGCGGTTCGCTATAGAATTCGAGGGGCTGCTTGAGCAGCATCCAAGTCTCCTCGCCCGGCGCGCAGCACGCCGTTGCGCAGACTGTCGCCCAGTTCCCGCGTCACGATGTCGCGCATCTGTTGTTGCTGTTCCTCAATGGAACCTGTGGCGTCGATCACATGAAAGCCCAGCTCCTGGATCATGGCCTCGTATTCGTCCAGAATGCGTCCTTGAAAGATCCGAAAGCTCTCTTCCACGTTGCGGCTGAGCCCCATGTCCATGCCCGCTTCGTAGAATTTGATCGCATTCCGCCCGCCTAGAATACGCCCGATCGCCACTTCCAGCGGCACGCGAAAGTAGAACGCGAGATTCGGCCGCAGGGCGAAGCGGTATAGGTTGCGCACCCAGCGCCGGCTCACGCCCCGCACCACATCGCGCGCGAAAGCGGTGTAGGCATAGCGATCGGCGCACACCACTGCCCCGGCCTTCACCAGCGGTACGATGTAGCGCTCCAGGCGGTCGGCGAAATCGGTGGCGTGAATCAAGCTGAAGGTCACCGGCGTGAACATGTTCTTCTTCTTGCCGCGCTTGGTGGTTTCGCGCACCAGCGGCGACGAATTCCATTCGCTGAACGCCACCGCAAGGCATTGCGCGCGCAGCCACTGGCTCAATAAAGAGAGCTGGGTGGATTTTCCGGATCCGTCGATACCCTCGACAACGATAAGCTTGCCGCGATGACGATTCGGAAGGAGCAAGGGCATAGAGGGCAGAGCGCAGCCACATTATAACGTTTTAGTGAATTTGGGAGCGGCCAGCGCCAACGATACTATGGGAGCATGCCGCGTTATGCCGCCATCGATATTGGCAGCAATTCGATCCGCATGCAGGCCGCCGAAACGGGAGCCGGCATGGCCACCAAGATTCTCGCGGCCGAGCGTCAAGTCACGCGCCTGGGAGCCGGCGTGTTTCAAGATGGCCGCATAGCCGCGGACGCGCTGGAATTTGTTTGCGCGAATCTGGCCCGTATGGCGCAGATCTACCAAAAGCTGGATGTGATCGGCGTGCGGGCGGTTGCCACCAGCGCGGTGCGCGACGCGAGCAATCAACAGGAGTTTTTGGAACGGGCCGCCAAAGCCTTGGGGGCGCCCATCGAGATCATCTCCGGTCAAGAGGAAGCGCGCCTTATTCACCTGGGAGTGCAGGCTCGCTGGCCGCAAACCGGCAAGCGTGTGTTGATGATCGACGTGGGCGGCGGCAGCGCCGAAGTGATTCTGTCCGACCATGGCGTCCTGTCGGAGGCCTTCTCCAAGCCTCTGGGCGCGGTGCGCTTAACCGAGGTTTTCCTGCGGACCAACCCGCCGGCGCCCATCGACCTGCATCGGTTGAATGAATATATCGAAGAGAAGCTGGCCGGACCATTGAATAGAATCGGGCCGGGTCCGTTCGATCGCGCCATCGCAACCTCAGCCACTGCGGCGGCGATTGTGTGCGCAGTGAACCGCGTGGCCCGCTCGCGGCGCGACGAGGCGGACCGGCTAAAAGCCTCGGCCGCGCAGATCCGTCGGTTCTATCGCGACGTGTCGACGCTCGATTTGAACGGCCGCCGCAAGATTCAAGGGATCGGTCCCAACCGCGCCGAGCTGATTGTGGCGGGCGCGGCCGTTTTTTGCCGCATGCTCGAGTTATTCCAGCAGCCCGCCTTGCACTATTCGGCCGCCGGCGTGCGTGACGGAATTATCGCCGACCTCGCGGCGCGGGGCGTAGGACGGGAATTGAGCATGCTCAACCGGGATCAACGCCGGGCCGTGGAACAAATGGCGCGCCGCTATGGAGTGCAGCTCTCGCATGCCCGCAAGGTGGCTGATTTGGCGCACCGTCTATTTCAGTCCCTGCAGCCCCTGCACAGGCTTCCCCCGGCGCTGGGCAAACTGCTGGAAGCCGCGGCCTATCTTCACGACATCGGGCATTTCGTCAGCGATACCAGCCATCACAAGCACTCCTACTATCTGGTCGCGCATTCCGACTTGCCGGGTTTTACCGATACCGAACGGCAAATGATCGCCCTGCTGTGCCGGTATCATAGAAAATCCATGCCCACCCCCAGGCATTCCCCGTTCCAAACCATCGACCCCGATGCGCGGCGCGCCATCCACCTGCTGGTTCCCCTGCTGCGCATCGCCGACAGTCTGGACCGCAGCCACGAGCAGCGCGTGGGCGATCTGCAAGTTCAGTTCCGCAACGGATCCGTGACGCTGGCCCTGGATTCGAAACCCGATCCGGACCTCGAAATCTGGGCCGCGGAACGCGTGGCCGAAGCGTTTCGTGAAACCTATCAAGTACAACTTCAGTTGACGCGGGTGCGGCCATGACCGGCAAACCGGGGATGCATAACTACGCCATCGAGCAGATGAACCGCCTGCTCACTACGCTGGCCTATCAAGTGCATCGGGCCGCCAAGAGGCCCGGATCCAATGAGATTCACGATTTGCGCGTCGGCGCGCGGCGCTTCTTGCAAGGGCTGGAATTGTTCGAGGACTTCTTTCCCGGCTGGGAAGTCAAGAAGATTCGCAAAATGCTAAAGCGCGTGATGCGCGTCACTTCGGCGATTCGAGACCGGGATATCGCGCTCGATTTCCTGGCCGAGGCCGGGCGTGCCGCCGAGCGGCCGCGCGTGGAGAAAGAGCGCTTGGCGTACCAGCGCCAGTTCTCAGAAATGTTGCGCCGCTGGGGCGCGCGTGATTTCTCCTCCAAGTGGCGTAACGACCTATCGCTTCGCGGCCTATGAAACTGAACCCCGCCCACAGTGTCGCCGAGAACGCGCGGGAGGTGCTCCCCAAGCTGGCGAGGAAGTATTTCGAAACCGGCCGCGATGCGCTGGGCGAAAAGCGGCCGCCCCATGAGTTGCATGGATTCCGTTTGGAAACCAAGCGCTTCCGCTACACTCTGGAGTTGTTTCGGCCGGTCTACGGTCCGCGCCTGGATCGTTACCTCAAGGCTCTGCACCAATTGCAGGGAGCGCTCGGCAAGGTCAGCGATTATGAGGCGATTCAGCGCGTGGTGCGCGGGGATCGTGCACTGCAAGACCACATCCGCCGCGCGCTGAAGAGAAAGGTAAAAGACCTGCGGGCCGAGTGGCGCGCCTTTGATTCGGAGGGCGTACTCAAGCGCTGGCGGACCTACCTGGCAGGCGAACATTCCAAGCCTCGAACTCCCGCCGCGAAGGCGAAAAACGCCCCTAGCCGAACGCGCAGTTAGCCATTTCGAAGTCGATGCTAGAATAGGGCGACAACCTTTCGTGCAAACCGCGCTGAAGGCTCCTGTTGGGAGGTCGTCTAATGGTAAGACTGCAGACTCTGGATCTGCGTATCGGGGTTCGAGTCCCTGCCTCCCAGCCAAGAGTAAATTGATACTCTAAAGGAAGAGTTTCGGACCAAAGACCTATGAGAACGCTTTCTTTCGCTACGCTCCTCCTGGTTTCCGGGATGTTAGGGCGCGCTCAGGACTCACAAGATCTGGTGGATAAAGCGCCGGCGCCCGTGGAAGAGGCGCTACGCGCCCGCGTCGACCAGTACTATCGCGCGTTCATGACGGGAAAGTACAAGGAAGCCTTTCTGCTGGTGGCAGATGATTCCCAGAATGCTTTCCTGGAGGCGGACAAACAACAATACAAGAACTGCGAGACCCTTCGGATACGCTATACCAGGGATTTCATGAATGCCGTGGTGGTCGAAAGCTGTAACAGCGAATGGAAGTGGCACGGCCTAGTCTCGCCGACTAATTTCGCAACCACCAGCAATTGGGAGGTCGTGGATGGACAGTGGTATTGGCATTACGTCAAGCCCACCCAGGTAGCGTCGCCGTTTTCTCCCACCGGATTCATCCAGTTACCCCAGGCCGAGGCCGAGCGGCCGAAAGATGCCCAAGCTCCAGCGGTACCCAAGGACATGAAGGGCCTGGCGAAAAACATCCTGGCGATGGTGACGGTGGATAAGCAGGCCGTCCATCTGCGTCAGGATCAAGCGTCGCGAGACGTGATCCGCGTCCGCAATGGAATGCCAGGGATGATCACCCTCAAACTGGAGGACCCCGGCATGCCCGGCCTGAAGATAACGCTTGGCAAGGACCAACTGCAGGCGCATGAGGAAGCCATCATCCTCTTTGAGTGGTCGCCGGACAACCCCGCGCAGTGCCCGGATTGCGCCACTAAGATTAGGCCGAGTTCCAAGATTTCGTTGCAGGTGCTTCCCACCAGCCAGGTTTTTCCAATTGGTATCGTTTTCGAGCGCGATCCTAACGCCCTGCCCCCGCCTCAAGTTTCTCCGCTACTTCAGAAGTAGCGGTCCCCGCCGCCGAAGCCGTCACTCGATGGGAAGGTAGGTCGAGTTCGCGTAATAGGCTTTATTCGCGGAATCGAACGCCACGATGCCGAGCGGCTGGTAAGGCCCTGTTTTTGTGTCCGCGGGGACCTGGATCTTAATCACATACACCCCGATAGACCCCGGGACGTATGCCGCGGAGATCACCGGCACGCCGCCATTGTTCAGCCCAACGATGAGCGGGGCCACAATGGATTGACCGGAAACGCCAGGTTCACCGGTTACGGCGGCCGGCATCACTTGGCCCAGGCCCGTTACATAAAAGGTGAGGTCCTCGCCAAGTTGGGCCGGGTTATTGGGACTTACGACGCTTCCGTCGGGCCGCAGCACCACCGGATAGATCTTGCCGTCGAACACGGTGGTGAAGATGCCCGGCGCAAAAGGTTTAACGGGGATCATTACGGTAGCGGAGCCGCCATTGGTTACGCTCAGGGTTAAGGCTACCGAAGACCCAGGCTGGACTTCAAAGGGAACCTGCACTGTGACCTCATCGGTTCCATTGGCGCTTAGAACGTAGTAAATGGGCGCCACGGTAGCCGGAGTGCCGAAACTAACGGTGACGCCGCCGAGGGTAGTGGGAAGCGAACCTCCGGCGTTATTGGCCGTCACCAATCCTGTGACACCGGTTAGAAATCCCGTCCCGCTAATGGTCGCGATTCCGCCCGGCGAGACGCCGGTACCTTTGTTGAAGCTCGCTCCGTTCACAATGGTAATGTTCTGTGGGCCGGAAGGCCGCGCGGTTAGAGTGAATGTCGCGCTGAAACCGCCGGAACGTCGCGCTTACGGTGATGGTTCCCGGGGTTCCGCCGGCAGTCACGGTAGTGGAAGCCTGTCCGTTAGAACCTGTAGTGGCTGAGGAAGAGCTCAGCGTGGCCGTGCCGGAGGTTACCTGGAAGTTCACTGATACACCCGCGATGCCGGTACCGCTTGAATCCACGACTGCCACCGTCAGCGGGAGCGTGAATGCGGTATTGACCACGGTGCTCTGCTTGTCGCCGGTTACTTTTTGAAGGCCGGCGGTGGGAATATTGACCGTTAAGTTGAAGGTCGCGGACACGTTGCCGGCAGTGACCTGCACTTGCGCAACCCCTCCAATGTTTCCCAGAATTGCGGTTGCCGAAGCACTCCCGAGGCTATCGGTCGTGGTCGTCGCATTTCTGAGGGTAACTGCGCCAGCCGTGAGCACTTGCCAAGTCACCGGAATATTGGGTACGGCGTTGCCATCAGCATCCGTGACCTTGATCAGCAAAGCTTGGGGCAATGTCTCGCCTGGAGTGCCAACTTGATTATTGCCCTGGGTAATTTGCACGTCCGCGGCTGCGCCGGCCGTGACCATAAATTGAGTTGAGAATGACGATTCGGTATATCCCACCACGGGAGTGAAGCTCCCTGGTCCGACGCGCGGACCGAATAGAACATCGCAGGTTGCGAGGCCGGAAGTGTTGGTGAGCACGAACTGTCCGGCTGGAGCGTTACAGGACGCGGTTGGATAGGCGCTCGGGTCCAGATTTCCATCATTCAGAGTCAACGATACATTGGGTATGGGCCATCCAGTATCGGAGTAAACCGCGGCTGTAACCGCGTCCGGCAGGATGCCTCCGGCGGGCCCCGTCAACTTGACGCCTG
Organism: Bryobacterales bacterium; assembly: GCA_963824345.1. Classification (GTDB taxonomy): domain Bacteria; phylum Acidobacteriota; class Terriglobia; order Bryobacterales; family Bryobacteraceae; genus Palsa-89. Next base: position 486,337 of record CAWGOZ010000023.1, on the reverse strand, counting down.
GAGCCGGCGCCAAAAAACGGACCGTCGGGCTCGGGATTTCGCCCACCGTGGTGATGTAAAAGATGACCGGGTTGGTGGCTTGGCCGTTTACCGCCGCGGTTACCGTCACCGACGCTTGAAAATATCCGACGTTGGTGTTGGTGGGAAGATTGGTGGTTTGAAAATCAACCTGGGCTGTCCCATCGGCGCCGCTGTTGACGGAAGTGCCCCCGACACCATTCACCACGATACTCCCGAGGGCAGGGGGGACGGAGAAGGTAATGGGAACTCCTGCTAGCGGGTTTCCTTTGGAATCCGAAACCAGGACCTTTAAGGGCGATCCGACTCCTAAGCCCGTATTGGTATCGGCGTTCAGGAGCTGTCCTTGACCCGCCAGAATGGTTAAGACCGGACCATTAGCGCCTCCGGCTGTACTCACATTCAGGTTGAAATTCGCCGTTAGAGAGCCCACCGTGGCGGTCACCGTGATCGGCCCAACCGCAGCGGGCGCGGTCAAATAGGTAAGTGCATAGCCATTGGATAGCGTGGTGACGGAGGTGCTGGACAGTGTGGCGCCCGTGGAGCTGCTTTCAAATTGAACGTTTACATTTCTGATGGGGCGGTTGTTCACGTCCAACACCTGGACAACAAGAGGCTCGGAGCTGGTGCTGGGCGGCACCGTTTGGTTCGTTCCATAGGTCAGGAGAGTAGCTGGGCTCGACGCCGGAGCAAGAAGCGCTGGGGCGGTGAAGGAGAGAGCCCCGGGGCTGACAGAGCTTTCCAGCGGATACCGATCAACGATGTCGTCGGTGGCCGGAGAAATCCGGTACAAGAAACTGGTGGTTACGGCGTACAGGTTATGGACGGTCGGATTTGCAGGGGTCGGAACTTCGTTGGAAGCGGTGAATCCCAGAATGCCGAAGCCGGGAACCTGAAAGACCGAGGCAGAAACTGTATTAGAGATTGTAATTTCATAGACGCTTCCATTGGCAAATCCGCCAACGCTGTCGATACCGGTGATGGAGAGGTTGCCCAGTAGCGGCAAGCCGAGGTCGGGCGCCGTGACTGCGTGAGTGCTTAACGCGACGATCAGGAGAGTGGAACTGGCGAGTAGAGTTTGGTTAGTGGTCACGGCGTATTGCCCGTCGGGAGTGAAAACAAGGCGGCCAGGCGTGCCGCTCACCGCGATAGCGCCGCCTGGCGTAGTCTTCAGGGTCCTGGGATCGAGCTCCAGAATCTGGTCCGGGAGGCTCACATATACCAGCCCATTCGGACCGACGGTAACGGCCGTTGCAGGCTGTGGGATGGCCAGGTTCACCGCCGCCGAACCGGTGGCGATGTCAAAAGCCGTCAATTGGCTGGCTCCCGAGGGGGTAGAGCCCAATAGATAGAGCGCGCTAGCATTCAGACTGGCAGCCACATCAAACGTGTGGATTCCAGGCCCTTGACTGAAGCCTCCTGTCAGGGTCTGCGCATTCGTGGTGGTATTGAACAAATACAGCGCCCCGGCCGCTACAGCCAGCACGCTCCCGTCCGGTGTTATGACGGCCGCCGTAGCGGGCGCTGGAAGATTTGCCACATTCACGGGATTCAAGAAGTTGGCGTCGGTAGAGGTGATAGTCTGCCCTGTTGAGTCCGCGATTGTATAAAACTTGGTGCCGTCTGGCGTCGTCAGAGTCAGGAACGCCCCCATTCCCGAGTTAAACGTGCTGATCACCGAAAGTGGACTGGCCGTGAACGGAGACACCAGTTCGCTGCTGGAGCCAGCGCCGGGGAGCACGAATACGTCCTGCGCTTGGGCCGACGTGGCTCCCGCAGCAAAGCCAAAGGCGCAGAGCACGAGTACTCTTGTGAGCATGTAGAACCTCTCTTGGGTTTTTCGGACGCGGAAGGAAACGCAGTAGCAGCGTACCACAATACGCGTACGCTATCTTCCCTATTCTAGCGGAAAGCAGCGGACCATCGAAGCAGATCTGACCAGAAATAAAATAGGGGGAGCCGAAGCTCCCCCTTTTGTGTTGAACTAGCTAACCTACGGGTCTAGTGTCCCCCGTTCTCGCCTCCGTTGCCAGTCCGATTGAGACCGGTGGGCGCATTTGGCGTTGACGTGCCAGTGAAGTATCCGTCTCCCCCGTAGAGGGTAACCGAATACGACGGGAAGTAAGGCGCATCCAGGCTGATCGCCAGATAACCTTCGGCCAGCTTCTGGGCGCCGGTGTCGCTGATGAAGGCGAAGCCGTGGCAGTACTGGAAGTTGGCCTGAGCGATGATGTAGCCCTGGAAGCCCGCAGTTGCCGGTACGGCGACCGACGGGGCGCTACCACCTGGGACGCCGCCGCCATTGCTGAGCGTGAAGACCAGTTCCTGACCGGTCGGCACTGCGGCCTGCGTGGTGTACGGCGCCACTCCAGCGGTAGTTCCAGGAGTGTTGCCATAGTAATTCAAGGTTATTGTGCCAGTTTGGGCAACGGTATTATATGGGTCGGTCGTTGTATTGGCGATAGCGATGCCAGTGTCAAAACCTGCCTGGTTGGTAACGAACGGGAACAGCAGGTTGCACGTGCAAGGCGTGATGGCGAAAGCCGACGCTGCCGGATAGTTCTGGGTGAAGCGTGGGACCGGTCCGGCGGTGGCGGTGCCAACCGTGGATAGCGGCGCGAAGTTAATCGCCGCAGTGGCGTACGTGCCCGGTGCATTAGCAGCCGGCACGGTGGCGCTGGTGGTCTGATAAGCCACGGACAGCGGTACGTTAAGGCTCTCGACGATGGTTGGGTCGGGATAGAAAATAACGTATGTTGCAGCCGCGGTGCCTGCGGTGACGGTAAGCTGGGTGGTGCCGCTGACCGACCCTGGGTTGTACTCATAGGGGCTGGTTAACGAGGTCACTAGATACGCTCTTCCGCCAGTATAAATTCCGGTCGGCCCAACTAGGAAAACTTCGTTCGGGACGAACAGACTGGCTCCCGATTGGATCCCAGCCAAGCTGAACGTAATTTCTGTCCCTGTATCGGCCAAACCGATAACACGGCCGCTTTGGTCGAGCCCACTGACGTCATAGGGGATCCACCCGGACTCGGTGAAATACGAGTACCCTAAAACATCCTGTTCAGCATAGTAGGCCGTGCCGATTTCCCCAAAGTAAGACACCGACTTGAAGGAAGCGGCAAAACCCTCCGTTGCTGAGAGAATGATCGGACCAGCTGAAACTCCGACAGCAGATATATCCAGCAAGGATAGATTCAGGCTGTTGCACTGTTGATAGCTTACCGGGCCGACGGGCGGGTTGATCGAACCAATCAAGCCTCTTTCAATCAGAGCAACCGTCTGCAACGGGTTGTTGATAATAATGGTCTGAGAACCGCTGACGCCGATCAGCTCCGTAATGGTGATTGGAATGAGCGACGAAGTTGTTCCGCCAGCCAGCTGGGAAGCGTTGGCGCGAACATTGGTGATGCGGATGATGCGAGTGACCGTAGTACCAGGAGCGTCAATCGGCACACCTTGCCAGTTGACCTGGGAAAAGCCGCCATTCAAGATGCCCTGAAAGATGTTGGGGTGGCCGGGCGATCCATTATACGAACCGGCGGCGCCAAACCCGGCACCCAGGCTGGTGACAGTCAGGCAAGATGACAGACCGTCGGCAAGGCAACCAAGTTGGGTAGTGGTTGCGCCAGGCACCGGAGTTGCAGTAGTTGGGAACGGGGTTTGACCGGTGGTGCCGTTGGGACCCGGGAAGGGCTCGTCAATCGAAAGAATCGCTTCCGAATCCACACTGCCGGCGGTGCCCGTAAGGCGGCTGGTTACGTTGGTGTTCAAATTGATTTGCACGTTGGTCGGTTGAATCGTGTTACCTGCAGTGGTAGGTACGCCACCGGTGCAGTTCAAAACCAGATCGCCAACCAATTCCGCGACGCCCTCCGAGCGAACGATGTGGGGATTGCCAGCGGTTGCGTTGCAAATAAAAGACGTACTCTGTGCGTCCGCAACGCTACCCAAACCGAACAGCAGGGCCGCTGCGGCAAACGCCATAAGCAATTTGCGAAAATCTACCATTTCCTTCTCCTTGTGAAAGTCTGAATTTGAATTGATGGAAGTTCTTTTTTCAACCTGAGCCTTCGGTAAACGCTCGTCATGAAGAATTTTGAAATCTCAGCCGATCAAACCTAGCGCCAATAGAAGCCTCAATGGCCCTGCCGCCCTGCCTGCCCGATCTTGCTTCAGTGTCTCCATCCAGCTCAACTTGTTTTTCTTAAACTTCTCTTATCTCTATATTTGTGCTCGCGGGATTCATGCCTCAAAGAATGAATGCCGACAAACCCGTTCGGACGCAGTCAATCATTCATAACACTAGCGACCGTAACAAGTCAAGCGTAAACTGTTGATCCGACAACCAACTGGTCTTCTAATTCGAAGTCTTACCAGCGAACCATTGAATCACAGCACATACACTAAGTCAATGATTTCCAGCCAACGGTAAGAACCGGCATCGAATGGCGAGGATACAGGGCTCACTGAGGATCTCGGGGCTGTCTAGGGCAGGTGCCCGGTCGGGCCCTGTTTGTTTTGTGGAACTTAACTCCGCATTCCCGGTCCTACTCCTTGACGTCCTTGCGGAGCAGTTTAATCTTATCCCGGAGCTCATCGGTGGCGTCGATCATCTGGTTGCTGTCGAAGATCACGTGAGGGGTCAGGAACATAATCAACTCGGAGCGGTCTTTACCATACGTCTTAGCCCCAAACAAGCCGCCGATGTAGGGGATGCGATCCAGCACCGGGATGCCTTGCACCGACGAAGTGGTGGTTTCCTGGATCATACCGCCGATCGCGATGGTGTCGCCGTCCTGAACGGTAACCTGGGTGGATATGGACTTGGTGGCGAAAGAGGGAGAGGCGATCGTACTCCCCGAGGTTGCGGCGGTGGTTTGCTGGGGATCGCTGATGTTCTGATTGATGATCAGAGTCACGATGCCACTGGGCGTTACGCGAGCCGTGATATTGAGTCCGATTCCGGTACTGGTATTGGAGACGCCGGTTGTCACCGACCCCGTGATTCCGCTGGCAGTTGAGCTGGATAGCGTGGGAACCGTGGTGCCAACGCTGATTGAAGCAGGAATACTGTCGGTGGCGATGACCGCGGGAGCGGAAAGAACCTTGGCACGGCTCTCCGATTCCATTAAGGTCACCGTACCCAGGAGCTCGCGGCTCTTTCCGACCAGCATAGCGGCCGAAAGACCGACGCTGCCACCGCCCGCGGCCAACCCTCCTACCAACGAGGCTGTCGTGGACGTTCCAGCGGTTCCAGCCAAAGACTGCAACGTGGCCGTGATGTCGCTCGAGAAGGCGTAGTTCAAATCGATGGAGTAGATCTTTGCTTCGATGAGAACCTGACGCGGCGGGACATCCAGCTCCCGGATCAACTCCTCGATGCTCTCGTATTCTTGTGCGGTGGCTTGAATGAGCAAGGTGTTGTTCATTGGATTCGCGATTACGCGCGGACCGCGCAGAGCGCCGCCGAAGGCAGCGTTGCCGAGGTACTGGCCGGTGAGATCGCCGCCCGCTGCGGCCGCCGCGCCAGCTGCGCCCCCCGCCGGGAGCCCAGTGGTGGGATTAATTGCCCCGCCGCCAAAGGGATTGCCATAACCCGCCCCACCTCCGAACCCGCCGCCATAACCCCCATATCCGTACCCGCCGCCACCATAGCCGCCAGGGCCATACCCACCGCCATACCCACCGCCGTATCCCCCGCCGTACCCGCCGCCACCATAAAGACCGCCGAACCCACCACCGCCGCCTCCCAAGGCGCCGCCACCATACACGCCGCCACCAAAGGCGCCGCCACCACCTCCTCCTCCGCCTCCTCCCAGCTGGCTCGATTGCATGCACATCATGATGGAGGACTGCGGACCGCCGAATCCGCCATAGCCGCCAAAACCGGAAAGCTGGCCATACAGGGCCTGGATGGAACAGGCCATGGTCTGGGCTTCGCCGTAATGCACGCGATAAACGTAGTCCTTAATTCCGCCCGCCGCTGCCTTGATGGGAATGTCCAGCTTGTCCAGCCAGGTTTGCACTTCGGTGAATGCGCCTGGATTCGGTGCCACCGCGATAATGGTGTTGATGCGATCGATGGGAAGAAACTTGATAGGCGAATTCTTCTCCGAAAGCGCGATGGACTTGACGATGTTGTCCAGCTCCTTGGCAATATCGGTAGGCCGTCCGTATTTTACGGGAAATACATGCACGCGCTGGTTGGCGATCTGATCGCTGTCGAACATCGCCACCAGATCCATCATGCGGCGCATGTTTCTTCGGCTGTCGAGAATCAGCAGCAAGTTGGCGGCCGCATAAGTATAGATGCGCGCGTTCTCCCCGATGAACGGCTCCAGCACTTTCACCAGTTCATCCGCGGTCACGTACTTGAGGAACACCAGATTGAGCATGGTCTGGTCGTCTGCGGGAATGGTGCTGGAATCGGTCTTGGTCTCGGGCGGCACCGGCAGATGAGAAATATCGGAGAGGGGCACGATGCGATACAGGTCGCCTTGCTTTACCATGCCGAATCCGTTAATCCGCAGAATGGTTTCAAGCAGCGAGCGGGTATCGATGTCCTTGGTCTCGCCGTAGGTGTTCAGGATCACTCCGCCTTTGACGCGCGGGTCCAGAATGTAATTGATTTTGAGCTGGCGAGCCAGCAAATCGATCACCTCGGTGAGCGAAGCATTATTTAGCGAGAGTCCCCCGTAAATGGTGGGCGGATTGGCAATTCGCGGGGTTTGGACTTGGGCCGGCGTGGTGCCGGGCGGGGGCGTGGCGCCGGGCGAAGGCGGAGTGCTTGGCGGCTGCGTGGCGCCGGGCGAAGGCGGAGTGCTTGGCGCCGACTGATTCGGAACCTGTCGGGGCACCTGGGTGAATCCCGGGAAAACAGGCCCGGAATTTGGCGGTGGCGGCGGCGCCTGCTGGGAAAAAGCTTCCACACAGAGGGCCGCTGCGATTCCGGCCGCGCGTAGCCAATATAGCAATCGCACTATTTGTCCTCTTTTTTGGTGTCGTCGGCGATCGGCGCGTTCGCAGATTTCGAGAGTGAAGAGGATGGCTCGCTAGAGGGACTGGAGCCATCCACTAGTGCTTTCTCTTCGTCGTTCAGTTCGGTCTTCTTGCGTACCCAGGTCCCAGCGCCAAAGGGAGTTTTCTTTTCAAAACGGACGCTGTCGCCCAGGTCCGTGACGACCACCGGCTCGCTCTTAGCGACAGGGGCTTGGGGAGCCGGAATCGATGACTCTTCCCACTTGGAAACACCGAAAGGCGTCTGACGATACATCCAGGTCTTGCCGCTGGAGTCCGTATAACGGTACAGAAAGGGTTCAACCAGCGCCGCTCCGGCTGGGATGGATTGCTCGCCGGTCTTTTGGCCGGGCGACGGCTTGGACGGTTGCGGCGGCTTCTTGTCTGGGGCGTTGGACGGGGCCTTGGCCGCGGCTTTGGACGCTGCGGCTGTTCCAGCGGGAGTTGCCGCGGCGGGCGTGCTGGATTGACTCTGCGCCATTCCGACTGCCGCGGCGAACAGGGTGAGTGTGATGATCTTCATGCTTCCTCGTCTCTTCTTCATTTAGCGGGCTCCCAGCGGCATCCGTTTCCAAACGGTGTCGCGGTAACCACTTTCTTCATGCCGTCCACAACCGTGCCGTCCGGCGATGCGTCGCCCGGTACGCAGCCCTTCAGCCCCCCGCCCACGTCAACACCGGGACCGGAACGCGAACCCGAGGAAGGCGGTGGGGCGGCAGGTTTGGGCCGAGCCCCCTTGGATTTGGAAGCGGCCGGCTCCGAGTCGTCGGCAATCGGTGTCCGAACGATGAGCTCGTCGATGCGCTTCTTGAACTCCTTGCCGTCCCACTCGAGATCGACATAGCTGTTATCCACCGAAAGCAGCTTCCATTGGCCGATGGACTGGCCGGCCTGGTAGCCTTTCTGCGGTCCTCCGGCCTTTTCGCTGAGCACGATGGTGGGCGGAACGCCCTCCCACATCATGACGCCGTGGGCCACGGGAAACGGAGGCGGAGGCTTTTCGGGCTCGGGCTTGGGGGGATCGACAATGACGTTGGGATTGCGATCCGCCGAGAACAGATTCTTGGTGGCAACCTCGGCGTAGGCTGCCGAGGTGGGGGGATCGACTTTGTCCAGCGGCGCCAGACCGGGCACTTTGGACGGCGGCAGGCCGCCCTGCAGCAAGGCTAGGGCGCGGGCGTGAGAATCGATCCACTCGCGGCGCACCTGCCAGCCCAGCAGTCCTGCCAGGACCAACAGCGCCAGGTCCAATAGCCTTAGTTTGCTCAAAACTGCGGCAGCCCTTTCTGCTGCGGTATCAGACGGCGGGCCACCAATCCGGAGACGGTGAGCCGCACGGGCATGGTCTTTTGCTTGGGGTGCGAGGCGCCGAAGCGGATCTCTTCGGTGGCGGTCAGTTCCGGCTGCGCCGCCAGCGCGGTAAGAAAATTAACCAAGTCCTCGATGTGGCAGTTCAAGGTAAGGGATAGGCTTACGATCCCGTAGGCGCTGCCGTAGGAGCGGGGCCGGCCCAGCTCCACTTGGCCCATCTCGAGCGGCGGCGTTTGCAGTGCGGCGACGCGTTTGATCACTTGCAGCAGCTGCGCTTGCGCCTGCTCGGCGGTGTCGCCGGCGAGCAAACCTTTTTCGCGCGCGCTGAGTTCGAGCGAGGCCTGTTCGAGAACCGCTTGCTTGCCGGGAAGCGTCGCGGCCTGTTTGCGCAGCAACGCCAGGCGCTGCTGGGCTCGCTCGATACTGTCCACCGGGGCGATCTTGGCGGATCCGCCGCTGGAAGAGGGCGTTGAATTCGAGAGCCAATAAATCAGCCCGCCGGCCACCAGAGCGACACCCAGGATGATGAGGGCGCGCCGATCGCGATCTGTCAGCGTCACGGCGCCACTCCCTTGCGCGTGGTCCGGATGCTGAAGGTTTCTCCGCCCGCGCCCTTCTGCAGAGGCGTCGAGAACGACGATCCCTGAAAGTGGGGCGAGCCGTCCAGCAGCTTGATCAATGCCGCCGCCTGGTCGGTTTGGCCGGCGATGCTGACCGAGGTCCGGGTGAGCTGCAGCGAATTGAGCCAGGCCGGCGGCGCCAGCAGATGGGTCAGGTCGATCAGCGCGTCCAGATCTTCGCGCGTATGTTGGCGGAACGTGTCAATGGTCTGGGACCGATTGCGCGCGGTGATCGTTTGGCGTTCCGTCTCACCCGCTTTTCGCGCCAGCGGGTCTAAGGTACGAATCTGCGCCTGCAGCAACGCCAGATAGCCGCTATCGGAATACCGGGGATACGCCAGGGCCGCGATCGCGAGCAGCAGAACCAGGCTTCCGAGCACGGCGGTGGGAACATAGCGCAGGCGCGAAGCGCTGCGGCGTTGCTCGGGCGGAAGCAAATTCAGGCTCAACGGATGCAGCAGATTGGCGCTTGCGACAGCGGCCGCATACGAGAGAGATGCCCGCGCGGGATCGTAATTCTCGGGCGTCGCCACCGGTTGGGGGAGTTGCAGATACAGCGCATTGGCTTCGGTTTCCGGCGGCAGACGAAGCTCGGAGACAGCCAGCGCGCGCGCGCGATCGGCGGGTTGATCCAGACGGGCTGAAAACAGGGGACGCGTGGGGCTCTCGCCGTACACCTCTACCTCGTCCCCATCCTGGCCCAGCGCCACCAGGCCTTCGGCCGGGCAATCGGAGTAGAGACGCAGCGCCGAGTAAATCGCCGGCCCCGAAAACGTGAACGATGCCACCTTCACTCCAGCCTGGGACAGCAGGGCGGTGTAGCGTTCGAGAGCAGAACGCCGCGTAATGCCAATCAAAACAGACGAGGTCTTGCCGATGCGCGCTCCGTCAAAGGCGGCTTCCTCTTCCGAGTAGGGATTCAGCGAATCGATCTCGAAGCGGATCGCAGCGGACAAATCCTTGTCCGAAACTCCGGGCAGCAGAACTTGGCGGACGGTCACTTCATCGCGCGGCAAAAGGATCGTGGCAGCGAGATGCCGGGCGCCGAGTTTCTGGAGAAAGGCGTCGTAACTTTCGCCCCACTCGGCCGCCGGCTGCTCGCGAAAACGGGGAATGCTGAGCTCGCCCAGAACTCGCGTGCCGAAGGGCCACAGGCGAACCACGGTGACCGTGAGATCCTCCCGGCCCATCTCAATGCCGACGCCCGTCCCGAAGGCGAGCCATTTCCTGAAGCCGGTGGTGCTCATTGCAGCGCAACCGCGTTCTGGTACCAGCGCAGGATATGATACGGAGGCTGATCGGCAACGAATAACTGCGATTCCGAATCCAGAAACAGCACCAGCTCGGACACACTGCGGCGCACGTCGGAAAGCTGGCCATTGGAAAGCTTCAGTTGGGCGGTGGCGCGCAGCGTGACGGCGAGCGGGTAGCCGATCTCCACGTGTTCCATTCCCAAGCGGGCCACGCCGGGACCGCTGCTGCGGAACGGCGCGAGTTGGCCCATTTCACGAATAGGCGCGGCCGCGCGCAGGCCGACAATCGCGGCGGTGGCATCGGGCGGGATGCCGATGGCTTCCATCACCGCCGGCTCAACCGTGTTGACATCGAAGGGGCCGCCCGCCGACCCGTACACCGAAAGACAATCGCGCAGCCCGGCGTGGGGCACAAAGTTGCCCTGCGCATCGCGCGTATAGCTGCCGTAGAACAGATCTGGGGTTACTCCGCGCACTAACAACAATTCCTCAATCTCCTGAAGAGACGCGTGCCGCGCGTGAAAAGACGGAGTCAGGGACAAGTAAAATTGGTCGAATGCGGAAAACGAGCCGCCCTGGGTGGGAGCGCGCCAGTCCAGGATGCCGGCCACTGTCTGTTCGGCCCGCGGGGGATCTACACCCAGAGCCAGCATGAGGTTGAGCAGATCCCTGGGATTTGCCCGGTTCACGTCCAGCTTGGAAGTCTCCGGAATAATTTCCCCGATCACCACGCCGGTCGGAAAGTCGAATGGGAGCACTCGCGTGTAGGGCTTGATCAGCGGAGTCCTGTCGGGGTATTGAAAAGAGCCTGGCCGCTCCAGATAGAGCAGCATGCGATCAATGGCGCCGGCCGCCAGATAGTAAGCTTTCAAGCCATCGGCGTCGGTGGAGCTGCGCTCGGTTTCGCCGCGAACGGTATTGGCAATGGTGAGCGCGACGGCCGACAAGCCCGCGACCAGCCACAGGACGGCCAGCAAAGCCGCTCCATTTCGGTTGCTATTCGAGAAACGATGCATGGTGCGAAATCCGCTACCTACCCGGAAGCTCCTCCAGGTAGTTCACCAGCGGCAGGCGGGTAATGCGAACCGGAATGGTCAACGTCACCGGCTGCAAGCGGCCGGCGTCCGGCGCAAGAGGCGCCATGTCGACACGAATCGCGTCGGGAAGGGTTGACTTGATCCAGTGGTCCAACCACAACGGCTGTGGACGGACGCGGCCGTCGTGAAAGCTGAAGCGGCAATACGCCAGGCGGTCGGACATGACGAACGAGTTAGAGCCAATTTGAATGGGCACGAAGGTGGGACTTGGACCACCGACGCCATTCACCAGACCGATACATAGCGCACCAGCCGCACGCGGTCCCGTATACCATTGCTCATTGACGACTAAGCGGACGCCCTGGTTGTCTTCCCCGGGGATGACCTGGAATTCGAGGATCATCGGCAGGCCACGGGCGCCTTCATGCAACGAATAGGTAGAAGCCAGCCGCATGGTTTGAGCCTCGCCCTGAAACAAGGGCAAACGGCCGCCGGGACGGCCGCCCGCCATGCAGTCGGCGCTGACGGGCAAGATTCCCGAGATTTCCTCGTTTAGAATGCGCTCGACGCTCACCACGCGCCGGTTGGTCATGAGCCTGGAATCGGTCTTATTCATGGCGCTGAGCGCGACGCGCATGGTCATGACCATACCGACCGAAAGCAGGCTGAGCAGCAGGACCGCCACCAGCAGCTCCATCAGCGTCACGCCCGCCGACTCCGGTTTCTTGCGGCGCGCGGTCATGGCCCGCCGTACTCCTGGAGCGGTATTCCCGCGGAGCTCAAGGCGGCCAGATCGGCAGGCGTAATGACGGAGCGGCGATAGCCGTCCACGCGGAAGGAGCGGCGCCGTGCGCCATTCATCCACCAGATTTCCAGCTCTACTCGCTCGATAAACGGCGTGCCGGGGCCGTGCGGGCCGCGCGGAAGCTCGAAGGGTGTGAGGCGCGCGATCCAGCCCATCTCCATGCCGCCGGTCACCTCCGGCCCCCAGGCGCCTTGGAACGGCACGCCCTTTTCGAGTCCCCTGGCGATCAACAATTCGTCCATCTTCTGGCGGCCGAGCAGGGCGGCGCGATCATGATCGGTGAGCCGGGCGGCGTTGCGCAACGAGCTGGAGATGGCCGACATCAGCCCCGCCACGGCAATCGCCATGACCACCGTGGCCACCAGCACCTCCAGCAACGTGAAACCGCCTTGGGTTATTTTTCCGGACTTCACTGTTCAGGCGTCTCCACGCGGGGAACTCCGGTGATGGGGTCGACACGCACCACGCGCTGCACATTCCTGCGGTTAATCAATTGCACTCCGAACGGAGGCACGGTGCCGCCCGGATAGAGGAAGAACATGCGCGGCGCATCCGGGTTTTCGGGCAATGGCGGCAGCACCTGGACGATAGAGACCCCTTCGGGCATCGGCAGTTTGCGCGAGAACCCCGGCACGCTGGAATGCATTTCGATGGAGTTGTCGAGCTTCGAGATGGTGATCTCGACCACTTGCTGGCGCCGTTCGGCGCGGCTGAGCCCCGCGTTCAGGAAGCTGACTACGCTGTTAGTGGCGGCTTTCAGGCGCATCGAGTCGATGCCCGAAGTGATGGCTGGATAGCTGATGCCGGCCATCAGCGCAATCAGCGCCACCACCACCATCATCTCGATCAGCGTGACGCCGCCCGCTCCCTGACGGTCGCGGCTCAGTTTAGTTTCTCCAGCTGACGATGTCGGCATTGATCCCGTCTCCGCCGGGCGCTCCGTCGGCACCGAGGCTGATGATGTCGGGCTCATCTCCGTGATCGCCTGGGAAGTGATAAACGTAGGGGTGACCCCAGGGATCGTTCTCGATTTCTTTTTGCAGATAGGGCCCCTGCCAGTTCTCGACGTTCTCCGGCTTTTCCCGCAGCGCCAGCAGGCCTTGCTCGGTGGTGGGGAACGTGCCTGTATCCAGTTTGTATGAGCCCAAGGCCGTCGAAAACGCATTAATCTGGGCGTGCGCCGACGTGATCTTGGCGCGATCCGCCTGGTGCATCATTTTTGGAAGCACCAGTGCCGCGAATAGCGCGATGATGGTGACCACCACCATCATTTCGATTAGGGTTACACCAGCTTGGCCCAAATCAGCTTGTTGTCTGAGTCGTTTGTTCATTGCTATACCTCCTACATTGCCACGTCATTCATGCCGACAATCGCCAGCAACATACTCAAGATCAAGGTGCCGACCACGATGCCCATCACCAAAATCACGATCGGCTCAAAAAGAGACGTAAACCGGCGAATGGACGAGCGCGTCTCGGCGTCGTAGATGTCGGCCATGCGCACGAACATCGAGTCCAGCCGGCCGGTCTCTTCGCCCACGCTCAACAGATGCGCGGCCAGGGGAGGGAACTGACCGGCGCGCCGCAAGGGGCCTGCGATGCCTTCGCCGCGTTTCACTCCCAGCGAAACGATTTCCAGCGATCCGGAGATGCGGCGGTTATTCAGCGTCGCGCCCGCGATGGAGAGCGATTGCACCAGGGGAACGCTGTTGGAAACCAAAGTGGCCATGGCGCGCGCGAATCGCGCTGTTTCGGCTTTGCGCAGGGCATCGCCGAGGAGCGGAATTTTCAGGCGCAGCGTGTCCCACCAGAGGCGGCCCTTGATGGTGCGCACCCAGGTGTACATACCGATGGCGAACAACACCAGCAGGGTGATCCCAAGCCAACCGTAGGATTGCAGAAACTTGCTTCCCACCAAAAGCATTTTGGTGGGCAGCGGCATCTCGATGCGCGATTCTTCGAAGACCGCCGCAAAGCGTGGCACGACAAAATTCATGAGCACCAGAATGGACCCGATGCCGACCAGGGAAAGCAGCGTCGGGTAAGCCATCGACGAAACGATGTAGCTGCGCAGATCGTCGCGCGTTCGCTCGAATTCGGACAACCGTTCGAAGACCACCGCCAGCGATCCGCCAGCTTCGCCAGCGCGGACCATGTTGATATACAGCTCGGAGAAATGAGCCGGGTGAGTGGACAAGCTGTCAGCCAACGTTCGCCCGCCCTTCAGCGTGCGGAGAATATTTTGCACCAGCGTGCGGAACGAGGGGCGCTCGTTCAACTCGGCCGTAATGGATAGCGCACGGTCCAGCGGCACCCCGGCGCTGAGCAGCGTGGAAAGCTCCTGGGTGAAGAACAGAACATCGCGCTTCCGGCCGCCAGAGAACGAGGGCAGCTTGATGTCCAGCGGTTTTTTCTCTTCCTTGCCGACATACACGGGCGTGAGCCCCTGGCGGCGCAGCTCGAAGGCGACCAGGCGCTCGGACTCGGCATGAATCGCACCGGTGCGAATCTGCCCGTCGGAAGCCACGGCTCTGAAGTGAAAGCTATTCATTGTGGCGCATTCACTCGCATTCGTGGCCGTTAGAATTCTTGCGTGACACGCATCACCTCATCGGAGGTCGTTACTCCGGTGGCTACCTTTGTCCAACCGTCTTCGCGCAGATTACGCATGCCGATGCGACGAGCTGCGTTGGTGATGGCCACCGCGTCCTCATTCTTCATGATCAGCTGCCGGATGCCGTCGTCCAGTTCCATCAGCTCGAAAATTCCCACGCGGCCGGTGTAGCCGGAACCGAAACAGCGTTCGCATCCCCGGCCCGTATAACACTGCACCATGTCGCCGGAGGGCGAGAAGCGCATGCCGGCCTTCTCTTTGCAATGCTCGCAGATAACGCGGACCAGCCGCTGCGCCAGCACCGCCACCAGCGACGAGGTGATCAGGTAGTTCTCCACGCCCATGTCGGTGAGGCGTGAAATCGCGCTGGGGGCGTCGTTGGTGTGCAGCGTGGAGAACACGAAGTGGCCGGTGAGCGAGGAACGAATGGCGATATCGGCTGTTTCGCGATCGCGAATCTCACCCACCATGATCACGTCGGGATCCTGGCGGACGATATGCCGCAGCCCGGAAGCGAACGTCAGCCCGATCTGGGTGTTCACGTGGAGCTGGTTGATTCCGTCCATCTGATATTCAACGGGATCTTCAATGGTAATGATCTTCTTGTCGCTCTGATTGATCCTCTTCAGGGCCGAATACAGCGTGGTGGATTTGCCGCTCCCGGTAGGGCCGGTGACGAGAAAAATACCGTGGGGCAGCGACGTGTAATAGGTCATGCGATTGAGCATGTGGCCATCGAATCCCAGCCGGCCCAGATCGTAGAAATCGCCCGCCGAGCGGTCCAGAAGACGCATCACGACGCTCTCGCCGTACAGCGTCGGCAGCGTGGAAACGCGCAAATCCACCTCGCGGCCGAGGGTCTTGATCTTGATGCGTCCGTCCTGCGGGAGCCGGCGCTCGGCGATGTTGAGCTTGGCCATCAGCTTCACGCGCGAGATCATGGCCGCCTTCATTTCCCGCGGCGGCGGGTCTTGATTGTAGAGCACGCCGTCCACGCGATAGCGAATGCGAAACTCTTTTTCGAACGGCTCCAGGTGAATGTCGCTGGCGCGCTTTTCAACCGCGGATGCGATGATCGCGTTCACCAGACGGATGACCGGCGCCTCGCTGGCCATGTCGCGCAGGTGTTCCAGATCCTCCGACATTTCGCCGGCCTGGAATTCGAAATCGCCTTCGGTGCGCGCCGCCGATTCGCCGTAGTATTTGTCGATCGCATCCACGATCTCCTGCTCAGGCGCGAGCACGGGATGGATCTTGAGGCCGGTGCAATGCCGCACCGCGGCGATGGTTTCCACATCCAGCGGGTCGGCCATTGCGAGCGTGATGGTGTGGTCGTCGCGGCTCATCGGCAGACAGCGAAATTGGCGCAGGAAGCGCGGAGAAAGCGTCTCGGTCTCGGGCGAAATGACGGGCGGTGCGTCGATGGAAACCAGCGGGACTTGCAATTGTTCTGAAAGCGCCGCCAGAACGTCGCGCATGGCGATGAAGCCCATGTCGACCAGGGTCTTGCCGAGTTTGTCGCCGCGCTCCTTTTGCAGTTCGAGCGCCCGCTCCAAATCCTCATCGGTGATGAGCTTCCGCTGGATCAGGATCTCGCCCAGCCGCATTGCGTTAAAACTCTCGCATGGCTAGAACTCTTCCGACGCGATAGGCGCCTGTTCGGCGTTGACCGCTTCCAGCAGAGCCTTGCGCGGCGCGTGCATCACGATCTGCGCGGGCAGTCCCTGGCGGTTTTCCCAGGTCCAGTAGAACAGAGAAATCCCAACCGCCACCTGCTCGTCGGCGGGAACCGAATCCAGCGAACGGGCCGAGTCCATGATCATTGCACGCATGCTGGTCCGCAGCGCTGCCATGCGCTGCATTTTCTTTTCGTGCGTCCGGCTAACTTCATCCGGCTTGATGGCGGGGTGGAAAGGACTGATTCCAGCGGCCGGCGCCAGGTTCACTTCGCCCAGGAAGACCGCGCCGTAACCGCCGATGTAAGTCCCCTGCGAAACGCCCAGCACCTCCACCGGATCCTGCGGCCAGAGTCCCGCCAGCTTCTGGTCCAGGCTGTGCTCCATGGCTTCAATCATGGCGCGATTCACCTTCGGGCCGTCCGCCATCGAACCGGCCGGCAGAGCGCTCAGCAGAATTCCCGCGATCACTAGCGTCCTCATTGGGCGGGTCCTTGGTTACTGGCCACCAGAAAGCGCCCCATTTGTTTTTCGTAGTACTCCGCAGCCTGCTGAACGGTGGCGAGATCGGACTGGCGCTGTAGTTTGTAGCGAGTCTCAGTGGCATTCAGCGCCTTGGCGAACTCGGCGGACTGCTTGGCCTGCGCCTGGTTCACGGCTTTGGCCACGGCCGCATCCAGCCTGGAGTTCACTTGCGCTTCCACACGCTGCTCGATTTTGGCGGCGTCCAGGGAGGCTCCCATTACCGGCGCTACGGGCCGCGCGAATCCATTCGCTAGAACGGCATGCGCCAGAATGGCCGCCGCCAGCAGTGCCGCGGACGCAAAGCCCATCGCTGGACCCGACTGCCACATGGTTTGCCACCAGCGCGGCTCAAACACCCGATCGGAGACAAACGCGATGCGGCGCGGGATCTCCTCATCTTCGAGCGAGAGCAGCGCCGACTTCGTAAGATTCAGGCGATCCAGCTCATCGCGGCAGCTCTGGCAGCCGCGAACGTGATCCTCAGCGGCCTTGCGCTCTTCCCGCGTCGCCGCACCAACCACGTACGCCTTTAGATCAACGTCGCAACTCATTCCGCGCCTCCCATGTTTACTGGAGCTAGAGTTTGTTTCAGGAGATCCAGCGCAGTGTACAGGCGGGATTTCACGGTCGAGACCGGGCAAGCTAAAATCTCCGCCATCTCCTCGAACTTAAATCCCTGATAGACCTTCAACAGCACCGCCTCGCGATGATCGTCCGACAGCCGTTCCAGGGCACTTCGTACTGCCAATGTGGATTCGATCGGGAACAGGCCCCCGCTCGATTCCGCCATCCTGGGCTCGGCCACCAGCTCGCTCTCCGGCCGGTTCTTCCGCAGCAGCGAATACGCCTCGTTGTGCGCGATCCGAAACAGCCAGGCCGGGAACTTCGCCGGGTCATCCAGCTTCTTCAGGTTCTGATAGGCCTTCAAAAACACATCCTGGCTGAGATCAAGGGCATCCTCGCGCTGCCGCACCAATCGCAGGAGATAATTGAAGACGCGCTTCTCCCACCGAGAAACGAGCACGTTGTAGGCATCCACCTGCCCCCGACGCGCCTTGGCGATCAGGTCGCGGTCCTCAACCTCCCGAAAGATCAAACTTCGGCTCCAATCCAAAGACGCGCGCCAGGACGAAAAAGACGAACCGGGCGGTATGAAAGGCTTACCGGCTGCCGTACGGTGGCGGCTCTGTCACTTTTCCCCCTATTTTCGCACTAATCTGAGCCATCGCACGGTCGTCGAGCGGTGTTTGGGCGAGAATTGTTCCGCGGCTGCGCGCAGGTACGGCCGAAATTCCTGGGCCCAATAGACCGCATAGCCGCGCTCGTGAATTTCGTTCAAGACCTGGCTGTAGTGCAGAAGAACGCTTGCGCCCAAAGTCTGTCCCGATCGCCATATGCCGCGATTGGCCGCGCGAGCCAGGCGCAATAAAGTGACCGGAGCCCGCGCAACCGCCGAGACGGCCATCACCGACGACAATTCGAAGACCCCGCGATGCTGCGCAGCCGCCTCCGTCTTCAACTCCTCCCAGTGCTGGCGCAGGAATGCCGCCGAAGGCAGATGGCGCGGCGGCATCTTGGCCACTGCCGTCCGAAACGTAGCCCATTCCCGGCGCAAGCCCGCAAAATCGAGGGGCGGGGCATTACACACGTCAGCGACCTGGCTCGCGCTTTGCGCCAGACCTTCCAACAGTTGATCCACGTCTTCAAACCTGGCGTCGCCCTGGAGCAAGCCCTCCTGTTTCAGCGCTTCCGCGATTTCCTGAACGATGTGACGCCCGGCCCCTGAAACGTCGGCCAGCGCTGCCATGATCCATACCGGCGATGCGCGAAAGGCAATGAAACCCGCCAGCTCAATGCCGTGCCCGGCCGTGCGGCGCAGCAGGAAATTGCCGGCCAGTTCGTCTCCGGACGAATACACGCCTTTCACTTCGCCCACCCGCTCGATCATGAAGCGCAGCGCGATATCCACCATCATCTGGTAGGTCTTGGTGCGGCGTACCGCGGCGGGCAGCGAAACGTCGCCAATCTCGCGAATC
Organism: Bryobacterales bacterium; assembly: GCA_963824345.1. Classification (GTDB taxonomy): domain Bacteria; phylum Acidobacteriota; class Terriglobia; order Bryobacterales; family Bryobacteraceae; genus Palsa-89. Next base: position 467,419 of record CAWGOZ010000023.1, on the reverse strand, counting down.
AAACCACCGGCCAGGGCCGCCGCCGAGCGCACCACGCGTTCCGGCAAAGAGACCAAGTAACGGGCAAGCCTGCCGCCTGCTTTTCTGGAGCTTGATTTCCTGGCGCTGGACTTGGCGGCCTTCATCGCGTAACTATAATTGTGCCTGAAGCTATGTCCGATATCGTCATTCGACCCAGCCTGAAGTTCGTCAAGATGGGATACATTGGCGCTTTGCTGGTAGTGGGCGCGGCCATCTTCGTTCATTACCAGTATCTGGTGCATGAGTATCCGGACCAGCGATATCCCTACCTGCCCATCGCCAGCCTGCTTATATTGCTATGGCCCCTGAAGCGCCATCTGCAGCGGCAGACCGTCAAACTGACGATCGCTGGAGACAAGCTGCGCTACGAAACTGGACTCGCTTCCAAATCCACGCGCATCATTCAGCTTCCCAAGGTACAGGACGTACGGGTGATCCAGTCCATCACGCAACGCATGTTTAATGTCGGCAACGTATCCATCGAAACCGCCGGTGAAAATAGCCGCCTGGTGGTCGAGAATCTGGATGCTCCCAGGCAACTCGCGGAGCAACTGACCGACATTTCGGGGCATCCGTCTCCAACCGGCCTGCATTAAATTCAACTAAGAATAGACATTTCAACGACTTCCCTGCCCGGCGGGAGGCCCTCATGCAGCTTGCTTTTTGATATGGTAATAGGAAGTGACTCGAAAAAAGGTTGGGGGGCAACCAGCTCTTGGTCTCGCGTTGCTTCTGGTTGCCGCGCTACCCGTACCCGTACTTGGCGGCTGGAAGTTGGCAGGTCCGTTCGGTGGGAGCGCGAGAGCGATAGCAATTGACCCGCGGAATGGCGGAACTTTGATCGCCGGTTCGCGCGACTCTTTGCTATTTCGTTCCGACGACGCCGGCGCGTCCTGGCGCTTGCTGCCGTTTCCACGCGGGACACCGGGAGTATTTAATTCGGTGCTGATTGACCCCACCGAATCCGGACGCTTTTATGCGGGTTTGGATGCGGGAGATTCGCGCGACTCCGGCGTGTGGGAAAGCATGGACGGCGGCGAACATTGGCGTGTTTTGACCGGAACGAGCGGTGCGCGGATCGAATCGCTCGCAATTTCCCCGGCTCATGCGGAAGTAATCGCGGCTGGTACCTCGAAGGGCGTTTTTTTAACCGTAGACGCGGGCGCAACATGGAGGAGAATCTCCTCTGAAGCCGACGTGGAGATGCAGGACATCACAGCTCTGGCCTTTGATCCCGCTGACACACACACGCTGTACGCGGGAACGCCGCACCTGCCCTGGAAGACCACCGACGGCGGCGCGACGTGGCATTCGATTTCCACAGGCCTGGTTGACGACTCCGACATTTTCTCGATCCGGGTCGACCCCAACCGTCCGCAATTGCTCTTCGCCAGCGCCTGCAGCGGAATCTACCGCAGCGACAGCGCCGGCGCGGCCTGGGTGAAGATCCACGGAATCCCGGGGACGCACCGCCGCACGCACATCATCGCGGAAGACCCGCGCAATTCAGATACGATTTACGCCGGTACCACTTTGGGCCTGTTCAAATCGCCCGACGGCGGCAAAACTTGGCGCCATTTGAGTTTCGAGCAAGTGAACTGGATGGTGTTCGACCCCGGGGACCCGCGCACGCTCTACCTGGCCACCGAATATGCCGGCGTCCTAAAAAGCATGGACTCGGGCGAGACCTTGCGGCCCGTGAATACGGGCTTTGCCAACCATCGGCTGTCGCAGATTGCTTCGGACGGCAAGCGGCTGTACGCCAGCAGCACGTATGAAGGGCTCTACGGCGGCGTCTTCGTGAGCAACGACGGGGGGCTGGAATGGTCTTTGCGCGCCAACGAAGAAGGGCTGTTGGGTAGAAACCTTCACAGCCTGGCAGCGTCTCCAGGAAGCACACTACTTTTTGGGGCCAGCGAGGATGCGATTTTGAAATCGGCGGACGGCGGAAAAACGTGGTCGGCGGTGGCCGCGCCGCGAGTTCCGCCGAAGATCGCGCCCCGGCAGGGACATATTCCGGCAGCCACAGCGGCACGCACTCGCATCCACGCGCTCCGCGTTGTGACACTGGACAAACCGGTGCTGTTCGCCGGTACGGATGCCGGTTTATTCCGCAGCTCGACCCTGGGGACCACGTGGGAACAGGTGAAAGGCTTGACCGGAATCCCGGTGCTGGCATTAGATGCGCCCCCGAGCGGCGCCTCTCGTCTGGCTGCACGAACCAGCTCGGCTCTGTTTATTTCAGTGGACGAAGGACGCACCTGGCAGCCCTCCATATTGCCCGACAATAGCTATTATCTGTATGACTTGGCGCTTCCGGCCAGCCGCGAGGTAGCGATTCTGGCCGCAACTTCGCGGGGCCTGCTGCGTTCCAATGACGAAGGCGCGCATTGGACAATGGTGACGGAGGGTGTACCCGCGGCCACAGTGGACTCCGTGCGGTTTAATCCGGCGCAGACTCTGCCGGGACAGAAGCCGGAAGCATTCCTGGTTCAGTACGGCGTCGTGTACCGGTCCGTGGACGGTGGCGAGTCGTGGCAATCCTTGTCCGACCAGGGGCTCCGGGACGCCGCGATTCGCACATTGTGGTTCGCGCCCGATCTTCCCCGGCGGATGTTTGCACTTACCAACGCGCGGGGCGCATTGGTTTTCGATCTACCTCAGGCCGGAGTGGCCAAACAGGGGGATCATGCGGTTATCTCAAGCAGTAATTGAAAACAACGGTCATTGAAAATCAGAGGAAAGGTGAACAACATGCGAGCAGTTTGGAGGTATCCGGTTCTGGCGCTGGTAGCGTTGGGCGTCTTAGGAATCCCGAATCCGGCGCGCGCGCAAAGCGCCCCGGCAAAGTCAACGACGTCGTCAGACGAATACAACAACTTCCTTGAATTGAATGTTTATGCGGGCTGGTCCGACTACGCGAGAACCTGGGCGGGCCTCGGCACCAGGCTCTTGCCAGGCACCATCCTGGGTGGGCGGATCTCGGAGAACTTCTGGAATTACGTGGCTATCGAAGAAGACTTCAACGCGTATTCTTGGAACAAGTTGAACTTTCTGTCGAATCCGGCGGACGGAATCATACTCCAGCCGGCGTTGCCGGTCCACACACTCCAGCCGGCGGTGGATATCGTATGGCATTTTACGCCGCGTAACCACAAGTTCCGGCCATTCCTCCTGGCTGGCCCGGGGGCTTCGTTCGACAAGCCGGGCAAGAACGCTTACAATTTCGCCAGGTCGCAGCCGCCCTCGGCTGGCTTCGACGACTTTAAGACCGATGAACGTTTCCAAGGCAATTACGGCGGCGGAATCAAGTATCAGGCGAACAAGTGGGTTGGACTGCGTGTCGATTTCCGGGGCTATACCGGACTCGGTCCCCGCTTTGGTCTGAACACCAGCCCGGGCAGCGCCGGCACAGCGTACATACCTGCCCACCAACTCCTGGACGGCATGCAAGCTACTGCCGGCCTCACCTTGTATCTTGGACATCGCGGCGAGCTTCCGGCGCCTCCGCCTCCTCCTCCGCCGCCGGCGCCGCGCGTTCTTGGCGCGATCAATGCCGGATCCATTACGGCCAGCACCACAACGGTTTGTCCGGGCGATGCGGTGCAGTTGAGTTCCAACGCTTCCGATCCGGAGGGGCACCCACTGACGTATCAATGGTCGGTGAACGGCAACAACCAGGGCGGAGGCGGCGCGCAGTATACCTTCACTCCCAGCGCAGCCGGCAATTACCAGATCGGTTTGCATGTTGCCGACTCGGGCGATGCCTCGCGAAGCGGAAACGCGAGTGGGGTATCGATCCACGCCAATTCTTACAGCACTCCAGCGGTGAGTGGAGCTACCGCCAACCCGTCAACACTGGATCGCGGCCAAACCGCCGCGCTGCACGTTACCGCCGCGGGCTCCGATTGCAGCGGCCAGTTGACGTATAGTTGGGCGGCGTCTGAAGGCACCGTGTCCGGAAGCGGGGCCGACGTTCAATTCGACTCCAGCTCGGTTGCCTTCAATGAGGGCGATCGCAGCCGGCCGCAGACCAAGCAAGTGAGAGTGACCGCGACGGTAACCGACAGCAAGGGCGGATCCGGCAGCGCGTCCGCGAACATCACGGTGAATTTGGCCGCCACCATCCGGCACTTCGGCGATATTTTGTTCCCGAAGAACAGCGCGCGAGTCAACAATTGCGGCAAGCGCGTCCTGATCGAGCAGTTGTATCCTCTGCTCACCGGAAACCCGAACTTCGATGTCGTCCTGGTGGGCCATATCGATAGCAGTGAAGCGCCCAGCGGCAGATCGCGCCGGGGCCGTGATCTGGATAAGAATCGCGTGCTCGAAACCGCTGCGGTCCTGAGCGGCGGCGGCGGCACCTGCAGTGCACTCGATCCATCCCGAATCAAGGGAAGCTGGGTGGGTGCGACTCAGGACACGCCGTCGGTGCCGACTTCTTGCGCCGTCTCCACCACCGCCCCGACAGAGCGCAAGGGAGCGGCAATCGAAGACAGCGACGCAGCCAAGAACCGCCGCGTGGAAATATGGCTCGTTCCGAAAGGCTTGTCGCTGCCGCCCGCGGCTCGCGATGCCAAGGAGCTGCCGGATGCCGACCTGAAGAAGATCGGCTGCCCGAAGTAAGCGGTTAAAGCAGCAGTTGTTTTCCAGCGCCGGGTGCATCACCGCACTCGGCGCTTTTTATTTGGGCCAGATGGCCGCGATGTCGACGGATGCTTCCGGGAACCGCGTGGGCTTGAGTTCGCCTTCCCGCAGCAGCGATGTTGTGATCAGAGGCCGGTCCTCATTGAAGCGCAGAACTTCCACAGTTTGCGCCTCCGGCGAGACCACCCAAACTTCGGGAACGCCCAAGCTTTCGTAATCCTGCAATTTCCTGGCGCGCTCCGAGCGCGTGTTGGCGGGGGAAAGCACTTCTACTACCAGCTCCGGAGCGGAGTGGATGTAGCCATCCTGCTGGACGACGTTGGCCCGGATGAAAACCCCTATATCCGGAACTCGCGTGGTCAAAGGGTCGCGGTGTATCACCAACCCGAAAGTACTGATGCGGACTTGAACGGTCCTGCGATCCACTTGTGCCTTGAGCAGGTCGGCCAGATTTTCGGCGGCATAAAGCGTGCGGAAGCTCATTCGGCGGCATCTTGACGATCTCACCTGCGCCGCGGAGGGTGATGCTTCACCTCCAGGCGGTCACCGATGTCGTTGCGATGTCGTAGAATCCGTGAGGGGGACTCGATGAGCTTGCTCGGCATAAGAAAGCAAAACGTTGGTCGCATCGCTGAGCGGATCGTTTCAAACGAGCTGGAGTACCGGGGATTCCGGGTAAGCGATCTCAATAAGGAGGGGACGTCCGCGAACGCAGACCTGCTCGCGGCGAAAGATGGCAGGACGTGGCAGTTGCAGGTAAAGGGCGCTACGGAGGACGGCGACGGGACGTGGTTCGGCTATGGCTTTTGTACCGACGCCATCCTCGCCAAGAAAGAGCCGATGTTCAACAGGCGCGCTTCCTTCTACGAAGCGGAAATCGTGGTCCTGGTCTCTGTGAAATCACCAAAAGAGTACTCCTGTCTGGTGCTTCCTGTACAAATCGCAGAGGAGGCAGCCCAAATAAATCTCGACCGTGAGTATCGAACGCCGAAAAAGGATGGCAGCCCTAAGAAGCCGCACGTTGTTTGGATTTCGCTCGATTGCATTCCGCCAAGGATGAACGCTACAAGAAAGGCTTTGCTCGAACAGGAGCAAAAACTCCTAAAACCTTACCGTGACAGTTGGGACATCAGGTAGGTGCCGCTTTTCTGCGGATTGTGCCAGTTCGGTCTGCCCAGTAAGGTAGTGCCGTTATTTGGGCCAGATGGCCGCGATGTCGACGGATGCTTCCGGGAACCGCGTGGGTTTCAGTTCGCCTTCCCGCAGCAGCAAGGTTGTGATCAGACGCCGGTCCTCATTGAGGCGCAGGACTTCCACCGTTTGCGCCTCCGGCGAGACCACCCAAACTTCGGGAACGCCCAAGCTTTCGTAATCCTGCAATTTCCTGGCGCGCTCCGAGCGCGTGTTGGCGGGGGAAAGCACTTCTACCACCAGTTCGGGCGCGGAGTGGATGTAGCCGTCCTGCTGGACGACGTTGGCCCGGATGAAAACCCCTATATCCGGAACTCGCGTGGTCAAAGGGTCGCGGTGTATCACCAACCCGAAAGTACTGATGCGGACTTGAACGGTCCTGCGATCCACTTGTGCCCTTAACAGGTCGGCAAGGTTTTCCACAATGTCGGCATGAATGACTTGATTCGGCGGCATCGTGACGATCTCACCATCGACGACCTCCTCCACGCCTTCCACCTCCGGAAGCGCGAGCCATTCTTCGTAGGTAAGCGTTTTGGAAGTTGTCGCCATGGCTGCCCTTTCCCTTAGTGTACGATGAGCGATGAACTACGCCGAAGCGGTCCAATATCTCTACTCACTCGGCAACGAAGTTCTAACTGCCAAGCTGGGACTCGACCGGATTGGAGCGCTGCTCGAGGCACTCGGTAATCCGCATCGCGCGGGCCGTTGGATTCATGTCGCGGGGACCAACGGCAAAGGTTCCACCAGCGCCATGATCGAAGCCGGGCTGCGCGCCGGCGGGATTCGAACGGGCCTGTATATTTCGCCTCACCTGGTAGAACCAACCGAGCGCATTCAGATCGCCGGCCATCCGGTGAGTCCCGAGCAATTCGCGGGCGCATTCGAACGCGTGCACGAAACTGCGCAGCGGATGGTCGCGTCGGGAGCGCTCGACATGCATCCGACGTACTTTGAAACCGTAACCGCGATGGCGTTGGTTCTGTTCGCGGGTGAAAAAGTGCACACGGCGGTCCTGGAAGTGGGGCTGGGCGGCCGTTTGGATGCCACTAACGTGGTCACGCCCGAGCTCTGCGTGATTACGCCCATCGATCTCGATCACCAGATGTTTCTCGGTGACACCATTGAGCAGATCGCAGCCGAAAAGGCCGGAATCCTGAAGCCCGGTGTACCGGCTATATTCGCCGAGCAGCGTCCGGAAGCCGAAGCTGTGTTGCGAGCAAGCGCGCGGGGACCCTACACGTTCTCGCGCGAATGGGCGATCACCGATCTTGTGCTGGACGCTCGCGGCAGCAGCTTTCGTCTGGGTGGCCTTCCGATCACTTGCCCGCTGGCCGGGGAGCATCAAGTGGAAAACGCGCGCGTGGCCGGGATTGCTCTAGCGGAGCTCGGCGTCTCGCCCGCGGGAATCGCGATGACGCAGTGGCCAGGCCGGCTGGAACGTGTTTCCGAAGAGCCGGAGATCCTGATCGATGGCGCCCACAACCCAGCGGGAATTCGCGCGCTGGCGAATTACATTCGCCGCTTCTACTGGGGACGCCGGCGCATCTGGATCGTGTATGGCGCATTGCGAGACAAAGCCGTCGCCGAGATGGCGTCGATCCTGTTCCCGCTGGCCGATCGTTTGATTCTGACCGCGCCGGCGAACGCGCGAGCGATGCCGCCCGAAAACATTTCGGCACCGGGCGCTCAACTCACGCACTCCGTCGCCGAGGCCATCGCGCAGTTCGGCCAAGCCGGACCGGGCGACGTCATTTTCATCACCGGTTCGCTCTATGTGGCCGGCGAAGCGCGCGCGCTGCTCGTAAAATAGAAGCAGTGTCATTTCTTCGAGCGTACGTCATCACCGCCCCGCTGGTTATCCTCGCCACGATCGGCTATGGTCTGGTGAGCCTCGTGATTTCGCTATTTGAATCGAGCGGGCGCAGGCAGATCGCGGTGGCGCGCGCTTGGGCGCAATGCTTGCTGTGGGGCAGCGGAGTGCGGGTGAAAGTGGAAGGCTTGGAAAAGATAGCGCCCGACGGAAGCTACGTCTTCGTCTCGAACCATCTGAGTTACATGGACACGCCAGTGGTTCTCGCAAACATTCCCGTGCAGTTCCGTTTTCTTGCTAAAAGCGGCTTGTTTCAGATTCCCTTGCTCGGAACCCACTTGGCTCGAGCGGGCCACATTCCAGTTCCGCGGGACGACGCCCGAGCGGCTGTGAAGACCATGACCACGGCCGCGCAAGCCATTCGCGAACGTGGAATCTCCCTGCTCATTTTTCCCGAGGGCGGGCGCTCGCAAACCGGCGAGCTGGCTGATTTCAAGGAAGGAGCGGCGTACATCGCGATTCGCGCGGGCGCCCCGCTGGTTCCAGTAGCGTTGCAGGGTACCCGCGAAATTTTGCCGTTCGGCTCCGCGCATGTGCGGGCCGGATCGGTAACCATGCGCATCGGCGAGCCAATACCCACCAGCCAGCTGCAAGTGCGAGACCGCATGCGGGTGAGCTCTGAGTTGCACGACCGCATCGCCAGTTTGCTGGCGGAACAGCCGATTCACGCCTGACTATTTCTTGGATTCAATCCACGCCACCGCGGCGTCCAATGCCGGGTCATGGCCGGCGAGCAGGGCCTCGCGCGTGATTGGCGTTTCCACATCGGGCGTAACGCCCATGCCCTCCAGCGGCTGGCCGCCTTCCGAAATGTAGTTCGCGATGGCGTACTGAAATCCGTCGCCATCGGGCAGCTTTTCAAAGACCGATGGAAGGGCCGCGCCGGCAGTGTGAGATCCGAAGATCCGCGCGCGCCCCAGATCTTTTAACCCTTCCGCCATGATTTCGGATGTGGACGCCGACGCGCCATCCACCAGGATGGCAAGCCGCCCGGAGAACGAGGTGAGCCGGGGATTGACGACAAACTTGAGCGTGTCATCGCGCAGATACAGCGTACCGAGCTTCTGGTTCGGCTGGGCGATGAACCAGCCCGCCATACCCATGGCCATGATCCCGATGCCGCCTGGATTTCCGCGCAAATCGACGATGAAGCCGTCGCATTTTTGACAGGACTGAACGGCGTCGCCGAACGAGGTCATGAGCCGTTGCGGATCCAGGAAAGCGTTAAAAGCAGCGTAGCCGATTCGGCCGCCTGCGATCTGGCCGCCTCCATTCGGGACTGAGCTGAACCAAACATGCATCGGCTTCAAGTAGCCGAACTGCACCAGGTTGCCCGGTGGATTGGCTTGCGCCAGCGCCTTGACGACACGCCGGCCAGCGCCGTCCAGAAACTCGACCGCGATGGATTCGCCGGCATCGGTATCCAGCCGGGCCAAAATAGTCCGGCGCAGCATCAGATCGCGGAGCGTGGAGCCGGCATAGGTTTCGTTCAACTGAGCCACGACGGGTGCAAGATCGGCTCCCGCGATCTTCAGGATTTCCCAACCTGGGCGGACCCCTTGCGCCGCCGCCGAGGAGCCGGGTTCCACGGAGGTGACCAGCACCTGAGCGCCAACCACACGGAGATCGACTCCGGCGGTCACATCACCTGAGTGCTCCGAGTCGACACTCGAATACACATCGGAGGGAACAATGGCGAAGTGGGTCTGGTGCAGGCGCGCCAGCATCTGGTTCATGGCCTCGCGCACCGCGTCCATGCTGTCGGCAGCTTCAATTTTTGGCTTGAACTCGTCGTGAATAGCCTGCCAATCCAGGCCGCCTGGTTTGGCCTGCCAATGTTTGTCGCGGATCGCGGTCCACACATACTCGAAGGACTGGAGACTGAGCCGGCGCTGCTCAGGGGTGAGCGCGGCGCGCATCGAGCCTGCGGTCAGGATGGCGAGCGCCAGGGCGGCGATAGCACGAGAAATCACTTCTCGAGAACTTTGGCGCCCAGCGCCCCGCCGATGATGGGCAGGGCGGTAAAGATCACGAAGAACAGCATCAAATAGAACACCACCAGTCCGCCAATCATGGCAGGGCTGCTCAAATACTGTTGGATCATGTCGGCGCGCGCGTCATTGGCGGGGAGCTGGCTGCGGATTTGTTGTACGAGCCCGCCTTGGCTAGCCAGCGCCACCATAGCGACGGTGAAAAGCACGGTGACCAGCGTGAAAGAGAAAATGCCCGTGATCCATCCCATGCGGACGCCACTGCGGATGGTAAGGGTCTGGCCGGTCCGCCGGCTGTAGAGGAAAACCGCCAAAAATCCGGCGGCCAGAAAAGCGATTGGCAAGCGCACAAACGGCAGGGGAATTGGAAACAGCGATATCATCACCGCGCCCATGGCGGCGATGAATCCGATGCGGACCGCCAAGCCATTGTGAAAACTAATGTCGGTTGGGAAGCGAACGGGTTGCAACTCCGGGATCACCGCCGGTGGCGGAGTTGGCGCGGTCTCGACCTCTTCTACCGCGGGCATATAGTCATACTGCGGCTTCGCACACTTGTGGCAGAAGCGGGCATCCGGCGGTAATTGCGCGCCACAGGTGCAAAATTCAGGCACGATTTCAGTTTGACACAGGCGGTGGGCGTTAGCGCATTCACGCGGGTGTGCGACTTGAAAGTGCAGGTTTTCGGAAAAAGGCCGCGGGTACATGCGGCTTCAGCCGCGTTAAGCCTATCTCTTGCTTAAAATTGCGAGCCGCTCCGACGCAGTAGCCGACCCGCGCAATTCATACCTTGACTCCCGCGCTCCTTTCCAGAGGGCATTTCGCGACGACCCCGGCAGCGTCGGGCCGCTCCAGCCATCTCAGTCCGTTCGACACCGTGTCGAGGAGTTGGTCCGTAAAACGCGGCTGAAAAGCCGCGTGTACCAGGTGATTTTCGATCACCCCACTCAAGCCCAAAGAGCTAGCGGCCTTGCGCGATCGCAATAATATTGACATTTTGCTGCGAGATCGCCTGGAACAGACGGCCGGCTAATCCCGGGGCGCCGCGCATGCCTTCACCCACCAGCGCCAGCAGTCCGACATTGTCGTCGACCGCGATGGGTTTGAGGGCCGCGGGTACATGCGGCTTCAGCCGCGTTAAGCCTATCTCTTGCCTAAAATTGCGAGCCGCTCCGACGCAGTAGCCGACCCGCGCAATTCATACCTCGACTCCCGCGCTCCTTTCCACAGGGCATTCGCGACGACCCCGGCAGCGTCGGGCCGCTCCAGCCATCTCAGTCCGTTCGACACCGTGTCGAGGAGTTGGTCCGTAAAACGCGGCTGAAAAGCCGCGTGTACCAGGTGACTTCGGTACTCAAGCCCAAAGAGCTAGCGGCCTTGCGCGATCGCAATAATATTGACATTTTGCTGCGAGATCGCCTGGAACAGACGGCCGGCTAATCCCGGGGCGCCGCGCATGCCTTCACCCACCAGCGCCAGCAGTCCGACATTGTCGTCGACCGCGATGGGTTTGAGGGCCGCGGGTACATGCGGCTTCAGCCGCGTTAAGCCTATCTCTTGCCTAAAATTGCGAGCCGCTCCGACGCAGTAGCCGACCCGCGCAATTCATACCTCGACTCCCGCGCTCCTTTCCACAGGGCATTCGCGACGACCCCGGCAGCGTCGGGCCGCTCCAGCCATCTCAGTCCGTTCGACACCGTGTCGAGGAGTTGGTCCGTAAAACGCGGCTGAAAAGCCGCGTGTACCAGGTGATTTTCGATCACCCTACTCAAGCCCAAAGAGCTAGCGGCATTCACGATGCACGGCCTGGATCGCGCGCTCCAACCCATCGCGGCGGACGACGATGCTGATGGTTAGCTCGCTGGAACCTTGGGCGATCGCAATGATATTGACATTTTGCTGCGAAATCGCTTGGAACAAGCGGCCGGCTAATCCAGGGGTGCCGCGCATGCCCTCACCCACCAGCGCCAGCAGTCCGACATTGTCGTCTACCGCGATGGGTTTGAGGTAGCCATGCGTTAGTTCGATGGCGAGGTCCGATTCCAGCGACTTCATGACATTGCTCAGATCCTCCTGGCGCACCAGAAAGCAGAAGCTTTGCCTATAACTTGAGCTGCTGAGCGCGAGCACCTCCGCATTGGCGTCGGCCAGCGCGTCCAGCGCGCGCGCCATGAGCCGGGTACCGCTGACCGCAGCGCTCGCGGGCTCGATTGACACTAAGGCGACATTGGCCATGGACGTGACCGCCCGGGGACCCGGCGGCGCTTCGATGGTCGGCACGATACGCGTACCGGGGTGCTCGAGATGAAAGCTGTTCTTGCTCCAAATCGGAATTTGGCGCTCGATCAGAGGCGCGAGCGTTCGAGGATGCAGGACTTTGGCGCCATTGTAGGCCAACTCGGCAGCTTCGTTGTAGGTGAGAGTGTCCAGCACCCTGGCCTCGGGAACAGAACGCGGATCGGCGCTCATGATCCCGTCCACGTCGGTCCAGATCCAAAGCTCGGAAGCGTCCAGGACAGCAGCGAGAATCGACGCCGAAAAATCGGAGCCGCCGCGGCCGAGTGTGGTAGGGCGGCCGTCCACCGTGGCGCCGTTGAAGCCGGTGACCACCGGGAGAATGCCGCTTGCAAGCAGGGGCCGCAGTTGCTGGTCCGCCTTCGCGCGGGTCGCTTCCATGATGGGCGTGGCGTTGCCGAACACGGCGTCGGTAACGATGATACCGGCGGCATTCGTGGCGCGTGCCGGGATGCCGGATGCTTCGAGATATTCGGCCATCATGAGCGCCGAGAGACGCTCGCCGATGGCAATCGCTTCGTCGATCGAACGAGCGGGACGTTCGCCGAGCATGAGCATACCGTGCGCGATGCGGCGAAAATCTGCGATCAGTTCGTGAATTCCGGTCATCGCCCGGGTGCACTGGGCCGGATCGCGCAGCAAATCGTGGCAAGTCTTTTCGTGACGCGCCGAAAGGCTCTCGACGCTGGACTCGATTCCCGCCTCGTCGCCAGCCTCGGCGTGGCGCAACGTTCCCAACAGCAGATCGGTGACACCCGACATCGCCGAAACCACGGCCACCACGGGCCGCTGCCGCTGCTGCTGCCGGCAAATGGCCGCGGCAACCTGGATGCGCTCGGCGGAACCCATGCTGGTCCCCCCGAATTTCATCACGAGCAAATTGTTCATTGAGTCCGTTCCCGGCCGTTCGAGGTGCGATCGCGAATAATTTTCAGGATGGCCTCTTCCACTTCGTCGATGCTCAGGCCGGTGGTATCGACGTAGACGGCGTCGGGCGCCTGAACCAGCGGCGATTCGGCGCGTCCGCGGTCCCGCTGATCGCGTTCGCGGATTTGCCGTTCCACGAGGTCGGCCGGTAGCGCAACTTCGCTGGCCCGGCGCGAGGCTCGCTCCTCTGGAACGGCGTCCAGAAAAATCTTGACCGTGGCGTCGGGAAACACCACCGTGCCGATGTCGCGGCCTTCCATCACGATGGACACTTTCTCGCCAATCTCGCGCTGTTTCCGCACCAGCGCGCGCCGCACCGCGGGTATCAGCGACACCTCAGAAGCGGCCTGGCTGACTTCCGGCGTCCGAATGGCGCTGGTAACGTCCTCGTCGTTCAGCAACACCCCGCTGGGAGGAGCGAACTCGATATGAGCGGCGTTCGCGAGCTGTTCCAGCCGGTGCATATCGGAAACAGCCACGTTGGCGCGCAGGGCCCACAAAGCCACCGCGCGATACATAGCGCCCGAGTCGACGTAGACATATCCCAACTTGGCAGCTATGCGGCGTGCCAGCGTACTCTTGCCGGCGCCCGCCGGTCCATCGATCGCAATCGTGATTCGCTTGGTCAAATTATCATGAAAGCACATGCACGAGGAGATTTTCCGCGCACTCGAAAACGGCGCGACGATTATTACGGCTAGCCGCCGCCTGGCGCGGGTGCTGGCACGGGAGTTTCACGGCATCCAAACGGCTCGCAGACATCTGGTATGGAATCGGCCGGACGTGCTGCCCTTCGAAGCTTTTCTGGATCGTGCCTGGCGCGAGTGGTTGTGGCGGGATGCCGGCGGCGATGCTCCCGTATTGCTGAACGCATTGCAAGAACAAGCCCTGTGGGAGCGGGTGATTCGCGAATCGCCCGAGGGTGCGTCGCTGCTACAGATCCCCCAGACGGCGCGGCAGGCTGCGCAAACCTGGCAGCTCCTGGCTGCGTATCGTTTGTCGGTAGATGGAAGTTTCGAAGCGTCCCAGGACTCGGCGGCGTTTGCAGCGTGGGCGCGCCGGTTTCGCGAGCTATGCCGCGCGGGTGGCTGGCTGGAGCATGCGCGACTCAGCGATTTTCTGCGCCAGAAGTTTGCGGCGCGTGAACTGTCGGCGCCGCAGGAAGTGTACGTCGCAGGATTCGATGAGATGACGCCTCAGCAGGCAGCGTTTCTCCAGTCGCTGGGCGAGTGGCGCGCCGTTGATCCGGCCGATTCTGGCGCTGGCATCGAACGAAGGAAGTTACGGGATTCGTCCGCTGAGATCCGGAGTGCCGCGGCGTGGGCCGGCCAATTGCTTGCAGCGAATTCTAAAGCGCGCATTGGCGTGATCGTCGTGCCGGACCTCACTCGCGCGCGCAACGCTGTAGATCGGATTTTCCGGCCAGCGCTCGGCCGCGCATTTCACCTTTCCGCTGGGCCCCCGCTCGGCGATTATCCGGTGGTTCGCGCTGCTTTGCTCATGCTCGAATGGGCACTGGGTGCTCTCCCGTTGTCGCGGGTGGGAATGTTACTGCGCTCGCCATTTCTGGGCGGGGCCGAAGCGGAGTGGAGCCCGCGCGCTCTGCTGGACGCCAAACTCCGAAGGAAAAGTCTCTGGGACATCGGCATACCGATGCTGCGCGACGCCGCGGCAAGTTGTCCGCTACTGCAGCGGTTGTTGCGGCGCGTCGAGAACAGGCTGCCGAATCTGAAGGAGGCCGAAGCCCCCAGCGGATGGAGCGGCGCCATAGCTGGCCTGCTGGATGCCTTCGGCTGGCCGGGGGACCGAGCGCCCAGCAGCGGCGAATTTCAGACCATCGAAGCCTGGCGTGGACTGGTGTCCACTCTTGCTTCACTCGATCTGACGACGCCCGCGATGAATTTCGGGCAGGCCATCGACTGGCTGCGCCGAACCGCCGCGAACACTCAGTTTCAAGCCGAGGACGAGGGCGCGCCGGTGCAGGTGATGGGAATGCTGGAAGCCGCCGGCCTGAGCTTCGATCATCTATGGATCATGGGACTCCATGATGACGCTCTGCCTGCCGCGGCGAATCCCAATCCGTTCCTTCCGGCAGCACTCCAACGCCAGCACAACCTGCCGCACAGCTCGGCCGCGCGCGAGCTCGATTTTGCCAAAAAGTTAATGGAACGGCTGCTTCGAAGCGCGCCGGATGTCGTACTGAGCTACCCGGAACGCGAAGGCGATCGATCGCTCGCGCCGAGTCCGCTGGTGGCTGAAGGCCGGTGGCTCGATGCGGGCGATCAGCGCGACACGGACAGTTGGGCTGCTCGAATGCGAGCGCAGTCCGTGTTCGAAACATTCGCGGACGAGAGCGCGCCAGCGCTGCTCGAAAGCAATTCGTCAGGAGGCTCGGCGCTGTTCAAGGACATGGCGGCCTGCCCGTTTCGCGCCTTCGCAAAGCATCGGCTAGGCGCTAGAGCGATGGAGGACCCCGACTTCGGATTGAGCTATCGCGATCGCGGAACGACGGTTCACAAGGCTCTCGAAGTTATCTGGCGACAGATCGGATCGCAGGCTCGGTTGATGGAGTTGTCTCCGCAGGCCTTGGATATTCTGATCGCTGAGGGCGCTGATACGGCAGTAGCGAAGCTGGGACCGGGGATCGGGCGGGATCTGGAGAAGCAGCGCTTGCTGAAATTGCTGAGAGCGTGGCTGGAACTCGAGAAAGCGCGCCCTGCTTTTGTTGTCGCGGGGATTGAAGCAGAGCGCGTGGCGACGGTTTCCGGCGTGCAGGTCAAAATGCGGGCCGATCGAGTGGATGAGGTTGCCGGCGGGCGCGAGATCGTGCTCGATTACAAGACCGGGCAACTGAAGTCGAAAGGGTGGGACGGCGACCGTCCCGATGAGCCACAGCTTCCGCTGTATTGCGTGACGAACGAGCGCCCAGTGGCTGGCGCGGCCTTCGCCATCATCCGAACTGGTGAACTTCGTTTTCGCGGATTGTCCGGAGCCGACGGCAGTCTGCCGGGGATGGTGAACATGAATATGGATCGGCCTCTTCCGTTCGATGCGCAATTGGGGCAATGGCGGCGCGTCCTGGAGGACTTGGCCACGGATTTCCGCAATGGACGCGCGGAAGTTGACCCCAAGCCCGGTGCGTGTGACAACTGCGGATTGCAGGCGCTCTGCCGCATCCGCGAAGTCCAGAGCGGGAGATGGGCATGATCGCCGATAGCGCCGCCCGGTTGCGAGCGCTGGACGTCGCGCAGTCCTTCATCGTGCAGGCGCCGGCGGGATCGGGCAAGACGGAACTGCTGATCCAGCGGTATCTGAAGCTGCTCGGGAGCGTGGAGACGCCGGATGCGGTGGTGGCAATCACGTTCACGCGCAAAGCAGCCGGCGAGATGCGCTCGCGCGTGATCAGCGCTCTGCAAATGGCGCGGAACGGTGCAGAGCCGTCGGCGAAAGACGGGCGGCTGACGTTTCAGATTGCGCGCGATGTGCTGGAGCGCGAACAGCGCCTGAAATGGAATCTCTTGCAGAATCCGGCGCGGCTGCGCATCGAGACGATCGATGCATTGTGCGCGGGCATTACGCGCCGCATGCCATGGCTGGCCCGATTCGGCGCCATGCCGGAGATTTCCGAAAAGGCCGCGGATTTATATCGCGAAGCGGCTCGGAATACGCTCAGTCATCTGGAGAGGGGGCACCAGGGTCTGGCTCATCTTCTTCTGTATCTCGACAACGATTTTCAACGAGCACGCCAGCTCATCAGCCAAATGCTGGAGAAGCGCGAGCAATGGCTGAGTTACGTCGGAGCTCAGCGCGAGGAGATCGAGAACTCGCTGCGGCAGCTTGTCCTGAAGGAGTTTGAGCAGTTGCGTGACATTTTCCCAGAAGCGCGTCTGGAGCACCTGGACGACTGGAGGGAGTTGACCGAGCTACTGCTCACCAAAAAGGGCGAGCTACGGCAGAAAGTGGCCGCGCGATGGGAGAGCCTGCGCGGTAATGACGCACTCATCGAACGCCTGGCGCGAGTGCGCTCGTTGCCCCCGACTGAATTCAACGACACGCAGTGGCGCACGGTGGAAGCCGCGGTTTCGGTGCTCAGGCTGGCGGTGGCCGAATTACAACTGGTGTTTCGCGAGCACGCCCGCGTGGATTTCGCGGAGCTATCCATTCGCGCTTCGGCGGCTCTGGGGCGGGTGGACGCGCCAGAGGATCTTGCTCTCTCGCTGGGACATCGCATCCGGCACATTTTGGTGGACGAGTTTCAGGACACGTCCCACATGCAATATGAGCTGATCGAGAAGCTCACTGCGGGGTGGGAACCAGGCGATGGCCGCACGCTGTTCCTGGTGGGCGATCCCATGCAATCCATTTATCGTTTTCGGCAAGCGGATGTCAGCCTGTTCCTGAGAGCCCGCTTGGAAGGCATTGGAGCCATCCAGTTGGAGGCGCTCGCGTTCAGCGTGAATTTTCGTTCGCACCCGGAAATTGTGGAGTGGGTCAACGAAACGTTTCAGTCCATACTGCCGGACAAAGATGACATCGAATCGGGCGCGGTCGCGTACTCGCGCGGTGTGGCAGGTTCTAGCGGCGCTCCGGGCGCCCGGATGGGCATGCATGCGTTCGTGGATGCGCGGGAGGAGGCCGATCGCGTCATTGAGCTGATCCGGGCGCACGGCGATGGCAGCGTCGCGGTACTGGTCCGGTCGCGCGCGCACTTGGTCGAAATCGTTCGGGCGCTGGAGCGGCATCGCGTCGCCTACCAGGCGATTGAGATCGATCAGCTCGGCGATCGACAGGTGGTGGAAGACCTGATGGCGCTCACTTTCGCGCTGCTCCACGCGGCCGACCGGGTCTCGTGGCTGGCGATTCTTCGGGCACCCTGGTGCGGACTCACGCTCTCGGATCTGCACGCGCTGGCGGGCGCCGATCGCGACGCCGCCATTTGGGACTTGTTGCACCAGCCGCATGCGGGGCTGAGTGAGGACGCGCGCGCGCGAATCCAACGGATTCTGCCGGTGCTCGAGGAGGCTCTTTCCGCGCGAGGACGGCAACCGTTGCGCGACTGGGTGGAAACGGCATGGCTTCACCTCGGCGGCCCCGCCTGTGTCGAAGAGGAAGCCGCACTCGAAGACGCCGCGGCTTATTTCGATTTGCTCGATGGTCTCGCCGAGGGCGCGGATCTAGCCGATTTTGAATGGTTCCGCGAGCAAGTGAATGGGCTATTCGCTCCGCCGGATCCAACGGCCAGCGACCGCTTGCAAATCATGACCATTCACAAAGCCAAGGGCCTGGAGTTTGACACCGTCATTCTGCCCGGTTTGGAGGGAGTTCCCGCATCGGACGACCAGAGCTTGCTGTTATGCATCGAACATGGCGGGGAACTGCTGCTGGCGCCGATTTCCGAGTCGGGCGGCGACAAAGATCCGATCTATCGATATCTTTCGAAGATTGAGAGCCGCAAGGCGGAACAGGAAGTCGCGCGGTTGTTGTATGTGGCGGCGACCCGAGCGCGCCGCAATCTGCATCTGCTGGCGTCCATCAGCGAAAAGAGCGACGGAACCTGGGCTGAACCCAAGTCGAATTCGTTTTTGAAGCTGCTGGTGAAGGCCGGGCGGCAGTTCGCGAATCCAGTACGGCGCGGTGACCTTGACCGAGCGGCGAGGGCCCGGGCCATCCGCCGGTTACCCGCACATTGGCGCGTTCCGCCCAGTCCGGCGCCGGTGGTTTGGACTGGCCCGGAGATCGAGCAAGAGCGGCGGGTTGGCGCCGCGTTTGAATGGGCGAGCGATCGATCGAGATTCGCCGGTGAAGCGCTGCATGGATTCTTGCAGAGAATCGCGCGCGAAGGCCTGGAGGCTTGGGATGAAAATACCGTGCATTCGCGCCGTGCAACGGTTCGTGCCGTGTTGGCAAATCTGGGCGTGCTGCCGGCGGATCTACGCTGGGCTCTCGACCGGGTGGAAACGGGTCTGCTGCGGACGCTGCGCGATCCGCGCGGGCGATGGTGCCTTGAGGCACACCTGGAAGCGGCGAGCGAGTTGCCAATTGCTGGCTGGATGGGCGGAAAATTGTACGAGGCCGTGATCGACCGGACGTTCGTCGATGAGAGCGGAGTCCGGTGGATCATCGACTACAAAACCAGTGAACCCCATACTGGAGCCATCGAGAATTTTCTAGAAGCGGAGAAGGAACGCTATCGGGAGCAACTGGAGCGCTACGCGCGCTTGATGGCGCAACGTGACAGCAGTCTAAGTGCGCGCCCGATCCGGCTGGGACTCTATTTTCCTTTGCTGGGCGAATGGTGCGAATGGGGCGCGGCGGTGGTCCTGCGCAAGCAGGCGCTGCTGTTCGAGCTGTAACGGCAGGTATGTTAAGATGCAATTGCCGACGTTGCTGCACACTTCGGGGACGTAGTTCAGTTGGTTAGAACGCCGGCCTGTCACGTCGGAGGTCGCGGGTTCGAGCCCCGTCGTCCCCGCCAGCCTCTTCCTACTTCTTCCGATTCCGCGTCAGGTACGCCACTATATCTTCCAGTTCCGCGTCGCTGACTTCTGTCTTGCGGGTAATCGGCATGCCGTACAAACCGTGCCGAACCACCGTTTTGATGAACGCCGGCGCGAGATCGGTTCGCTGTTCGAGGACGGCCGGAACTTTGCCCTGGTATTTCAACCCAAGCGCCAAGGTGCCCGGCAGCGCGCCGGCGGCGAACATCCCAGTCTTGGGAGCCTCGGCTCCGTGGCAAGGCGTGCACCACTTGTCGAAGACGATTTTGCCGTTCATCTCGGACGGAACAGTCTGGCCCGGAGCGGGATTCCCGATCAGGACGACGAAAACAGCGAATAAACAGAGCAGAGCCTGCCTCATGCGCGATTTCCTCTCAGTTTTGGCGGCCAGACCCCATAACGGCCTGGGGCGATGATGCCATTGGGATCGATGCTGTCCTTCAATTTCTCCTGGAAACGCAGCAGCGCGTTATTGTTGAACGAGTACTTGCCAGCCAGCCGGTCTTGAAACGCAGGCGACGTCCGGTAGCTCGGCCATCCGCGCTCGGCGCAGCGGTCCAGTATCCGCCCGAACAGCGCTCTGCTGTGCGCGTTCCTTGCAGCATCGCGGTAGGTTGGAACCAGCGTCGCCATAATAAGGCACCGCGAGTAGTAGTTGATCGGAACGCTGAATGGATTCGTCATCGGCGGGACGCCCATTTCCTTGTATGTGTCGTACATGACGTGGGCCGACTCCCACACCTCCGATGCCTTTCTGGGGAGCATCGCGAAGAAGTCGGCGTGTCCGTCGGCCGGGTCTTTGGCAGTCAGGGGAGTCCGGGTAGCGATGACAAACACCTCGAGGGAAGGAATGCCGAAGCTGGGCTTATCAGCCAGCGTGGCTTCCTGCTCTGGAGAGATAGGCAGTGTGAAAAATGCGCCATCCACGAAGGCTGCCCCGGGAATCGCTTTGGCAAACCGCCGCTTTGCCGCCTGCCAGCCCGCGCGCACGGTTTCTTCCGGCCCGTAAAACTGCAGCGTGACGGACCAGGCGGGCCGGCCCTGCGATTTCACGTGATCTTCCAGCGCGTCCATGGAAGGCCAGCCATTCTGCAGCAGGGCCGCGACGGCAGGCGTCGGAGGCGCCAACAATCCGCCGCCGACCGGGCTCGCGTAGCGAGGCATGCCCATCAACCCCAAATCTTCCTGATAACTGACTTCCTGAATCAGCGGATCCAGATCCTGATAGCGGGGCACGGTCACCGTGCCGGATAAATAAGCTTCCGGCATCGGCATCAGCCAGAAGCCCATCTTCGTGACGATGCCAAAGTTCGATTGCGCGAACAGACCGTCGATGTTCGGCCCCACGCCGTAGCGGAAGTCTTGCCAGGAATCCGAGTTCGGCACCGCTCCCATGCCGGTGCGGATCACGTCACCTGCGGCCGTCACGATCTCCATTCCGCAATGGGACCCGAAGTGATCGCGAAACGGGGCCAGACCGTAGCCCACGCCGTGATCCAGGCTGTTGCCCACGGGACTGCCCCAGCCCGGGTCGGGAACATCCAACATCACTCTCAGTTTGTGTTCCTTGATGTGGCGGTAAAGGTCGAAGTAGGAAACGCCCGGCTCCAACAACGCGAAGTTTCGCTTGTCATCCACTTCGAGGATACGGTTCATGCGCTTCAGATCGACAACCAGGCTGCCTCGCATGTTGGGCGCCGCTCCGCCGTAGGTCAGGTTCCGTCCGGTAGAGATGGGATACAGGGGGATCTTGTATTTATTGGCGATCCGAACGACTTGCTGCACTTCCTCGACTTTGGCGGGCGCGACCGCAGCCGAGGCTAGGCGCTCTTCCGGCTCGCCCCAGTAGATGGAGTAGGAGTCGCGATAAAGCGCGACGTCTTCGTCTGAGGTGAACACCCAACTCTCACCCACGGCCGAGCGGAACTCGTTCAGGGCGGTGCTAAAATCCGCTTCACTTACATTTGGTGGTAGAAGCATTTGAATTCCCTCGGAGATTTCCTTTAGGCAATGACCCACGAAACCAGAGCCAGCTTGTTTTCAGGCGAGAACGGCCCGGTGCGTTTTTGCGCCGAAGCGTCGCGCGGTTCAAGCGTGCCAAAGCGGCTGAGCTGGGCCACGACGTGCCGGACGTCAGGCTCTATCGTGTGATCCACTCGCAAGACCACTCGCATCCCCACGTCACGCGCTAGTTCCTCCAGACAAAACAACGCGGTACGATTCGTTAACCCGGCAATGGGGGCGCGTCGTTTTGAAAGAGCGACTCGTAGATCTTCGTACCAAAGCTTAGCTACATCACCCCGGATTGCGGACGTGGGCACTCCGGCTCTTGCAAATTCGGCTCCAAAGACCCGGCATGGTTCGAAGCGCTCGTCAAAAACGGCTCTTTCATACCCCGAGCGCGATGGATTTTCGCCGAAGGCGGGCCCGCGGACCAGCGCCGCGGCCAAGGTTGTCGCGCCGATTTTCAGCGCGTTTCTACGGTCGATCACTTGTCCGTCCCTTCCGCCGACGAGCCCGCCGAGACCTTACGCCCATCTGAAAATTGGACGGTCTTGGCGTTAGCAAGCTTGCTGCCATCCTTCGCCGAATAGCCTTCGACGATCACATCGTCACCAACTTTCATGCTGTCGCGTTTGAACCCATAACGCAGCAATGTGTTGGGGCTGCCGAGTTCCAATTCCCATACACCGGCCGGATCCGCTACTTCGATATAAAAGCGCGCGTGCGGATTGACCCACTCGATCTTGGTAACCTTACCATGTAACGTAACGGGTTTGTTGGTGTCAAATTCCGCGGCGAAAGAGTGGTGCGCCCATGCGCTGGAAGCGGCCGCAAGCAGCATTATCAATCCCTTTTTCATCTCATATGCTCCGGTTTATTGTTCTCGCAAACAAATTCCAAAATGTTCTCGTTCGGCAGCAGCCCCGCGCGCACCCGCGTTTTCCAGGGGCCGCTTAACACGCCGGGGTCTTCGGCCGTGATTTCGATTTCAAGATGTCCAAAATCGGGGCGCCGAATCCGTTCCGTAACATGCAACTTCTCTGTTTGAGGCGCGATTCCATTCAACCAGGCCTTATCATTAAACCCCACCGTATCCACCACCAGCGTGTCGCCATCCCATTTGCCGACTGAATGGCCGTACCAGGCGGGATTCCAATCCTCGGGATGCTGGCGTCCGTCCAAGTAGATTTGCCGGTAGCCTGGCGAATCGAATTCCTGTAGAACCACGATCAACTGCGGCGTTTGCACGAAACGGTAATGAAAGGGCGCGGAAAACGGAGTGGAGGAGTTCGGCAGGCAATAGTTGCCCGGCGCGTCCTTGCGGTCGGTTGCGAGGCGTTGCTTGACGATGTCGGCTGCTTGCGGCTGCAGCGGCGGAAGCGAAGGCGGAGACAGATTCGGGATGGTGGCCCACACTCCGTTGAAATCCGGCTTGCCGTCGGCCATGCGCGGCGCGGGTCGGTCGGGCACTTTCGCACGGCTGCGCATATCGTTTGTCAGCATCACTGGGTCGTCGCCAATCGTGCCCAAATTCATACCCCAGCGGATCTTCAAGTCCAACGTGAGACTCTCGCCCTCATGCACCTCAACACGCGATTGCATGTAGGTGGCGTACATGCAGCACGGCATGGGAACGGCGATGTCGTAGACGCCGGCAGCGAGGTCCGTGAGCCGGTAACTCCCATTTGCTCCCACCGGTGCGGCAACCACGGCGTGAGTGGTCGTGTTGGTCGCAATGACGCTGGTTCCGGTTCCGATTACTACTTTGCCGTTGGCGTCGAAAAGCGTGCCGCTCAAAGTTGCGGTTGGCTGCGCGTACGAAATTGCAGGCATAAGAGCCAGCAATCCGGCGATTGTGGCGGAACAGTTCATTTGCTGCCCAACCTCTCCCGTTTCGTATTCACGATGTTTCGCCCCGGTTGGCCGAGGCTGCCGGGATCCGTCAACCGCAGCAGCGCCACAATGGTGGACAACCCTTGCTCAAAGACGCGCGCCGTTACCGCTTGTCCAGGCGATTCGTCGGCGCACCAACACCACATCATTCCGATGTGCATGGCCCATAACATCTCGGCGGTTTGCCGCTCCAAGGTATGCGGCAATCCGAGCCCCCCCTCGGAGAGAATTCGCTGAAACCAACCTATTTCCATTTCGCGCAGTGGGGCTGTCTCCTTCGCGAATGGCGAAACTGGATGGTTTATTTCCGGACCGCGGCGCAACATTCCCTGCAACATTTTTCTACCCGGGCCGAAATGCTGGAGCTTCAAATTGACTAGGGCGCGCACGCGGTCCTCGAGGCTTCCCGGAGCATTCAACAGCCACTCCACTTTGGGCCGCAGGCCTTCGAAAGTGCGCTGATAGTAAGCCATCACAATTGCGACTTTGGACGGAAAATGCCGATAGGCGGCCCCGGTAGCCAGCCCCGCCTTGGCGGCGATTTCCCGCATGGTGGTGGAGTCGTATCCCTTTTTCTTGAATAGAGCGAGCGCAACATCGAGGATTCTGTCGCGAGTCTCTTCGCCTTTGGAAGTCGGCCTTTTTGGTTGGCTCATCGATTGCATTGACGACGGGCGATTCATTTGTGAACGCGTTCACTATATTAGAATGCGCGGGGGTTGTCAAGAAGAATGTGGAAGAATGCAGAGTCCTAATTTGAGGAATTGCCGTCGTCGCTCTCGCCGATTACGCATCCGCTGGCGGCGCAATCGTGCCGTATGCCGTCTTGGAATCCCCGCTCGATGAGCGCCTTTATGGAATCCCTGCGGAAATCGAGAATCCCCAGCCCGCTTCCTAAATCGTGCTCCGGATTGTAGCGGTGAATCGTCAACGGCCTCAGCTTCCGCGGCGGGGAGATGGCCGGCATGCGCGCAACGGATTTGGCCGTCCGTCTTTTCGACAGCGCGAGTGCGCTCTTCTTCTCGCCGCCGCCCTGCTGGCGTAGCTGCTGGTTGATCTCGGCAGCCGCTTCGATATCGCGGTTAGTGGCGGCCGCAAAGGAGATCGCCATGGCGCGCTGGAAAATATCCATGGTGCTGCTGAGCTTGGTGGATGGCATGTTTCTCACCAGCGGATCGACATAGACCACGTGCAGCGTCGACGCGCCCGCGTCAATGGCGGGCTTCAAGGGAGTATTCATGATCAATCCGCCGTCCATATAGACGCTGTCGCCAATCGTGATGGGCTGGAAGATGCCGGGAATCGCCGTCGAAGCCCGCACCGCCTCATACCCGTGGTCGCCGGCCAGATCTTGATTGCCGAAAAGCTCTATGGAACCCGTAGTCCAGTTCGCCGCCGCCACACTGATGACGCGCTCCGATCTCTGCAGCGCTTTTAGATCCAGCACCCTGCGCAGTGTTTCGGGCAGGGCGTCGGCCGCGATGAGAGCGGCCATATCTACCAGGCCCATGGCTCGCGATCCAAGCTTGCCGGTGGAAAGAACGAAGTTCGATCCCCGACGGATCGCCGTGCGCGCCAGCGATGCTCCGTCGCTCGCCAGATTCGCAAAGGCCCGCAGTGGATCGCTCGCCAGAGCTGGATTCAAAAACCGCAGCGGGTCCAGGCGGAACCGGAACACGCCGTTGTCGCCGAAGGGCGGCCTGGAAGCTAGATCATCGAGCCAAACGTGGTCCAGATAATCGAGCGCCGGCAAGACGCCCGAATCCAGCCGTGAAATCATCAGCGTAGCGTTGAGCGCCCCGGCGGAGGTCCCGGTAATAACGCCCGGATCTACCATCTGAAATCCGGTAGCTACCGTTTCACCGGCCAGGATCGCGCGCATGACACCGACTTCATATGCCGCGTATGCCCCGCCGCCCGAGAGCACGATCCCCACATCCCGATGGATGCCTGTTCCCCCAGCTTTAGCCATCAATCAGTCCGCCCGTCACCACCCAAAGCGGGAGCGCTTTGGCGTCCAGCCAATCCGGGATTTGACGCCAGGTCATCAGGGAACCCACCATCGTCTGGTAGTGCTGGGTGAAATGTTGCAGCAGGAAACGCTTATCCAGTTGATCGCGCGAGATACACAGCATGTCGGCCGCCTGCCCAGCGGTCAGGACGTTGGCCAGCGAGATGTAAGCGTTGACCGGGTCGAAATTGCCTAGCCCGAAGGTGGGCAACGCATCCTTCACGCCCGGCAAAAAGCGCTCCGCCAAACCGAGGGAAGCGGTATTGGCAATAGAGTAGGCCCATTGCAAGGGGTTCACTTTCATATTCGTCACCTGCTCGGGCCGGTTTGAAACGAACGCTATCCGAACCGTGATCTTTCCCGTTGCGGTTACATCGAATTCGATGGACTCAAATGCCGCATCGAATTCTCCCGGTCCATAAGCGTTTATTCCCGGTTTCGGATTTCTTATAAACGCGTAACCGAACCCGTAGCGGCCCTCGATGCCTTCACCGGGCGTCTCCCGGTCGATTACGAACTCCGGAGCCAACACCAGGTAGCTGGCTTCGGCCAGGTTGAGGACCACGCCGGGCCCTCCTTGCCCGAGCGGCTCCACTTTGAGTTCGAAATCGAAAATCTCAACCCTCAGGATGACCCATTCGTACTGTTTGACTACTTCCCTCAAGTCGACAATGGCGTGCCGCTCATGAGCCGGAAACTTCAAGATCTCGCCCGTGTCGCGGCTCTTGCAGTAGAGCTGGGAGAAGCCGAAACCTTGCTGCTGGCGCGCGGCGGGCTGGCACCAACTCAACCCAGCAAGATATCCGGAAGGATCGGGATAACCGCTGTCGATATGTGCCGTCGGTTCGCTGAAACTGCTGACGCGCATGAAATAGTGCAGCACAAATTCCCGCACCTGTTTGCGCCATGCCAGCGTCTGGCGGTCATCGAAGGCTGAGATGGCGCCGGGCTGGTCGTAGAACATCTCCTGGTAGTTGCCCATCACCGGCTTGGTCTCGCCCTGGATTTCGATCGCGTCGAAGAAGCCGAAGCCTTGATCCGGCCGATTCTCCGTACGCGCCAGATCGAACCGTTGTGCGAAGTTACCGGCGGCGGAGGCCTTTTCGTACCAGGCCTTCAGGGTCAGTCCGTCCTTGAGGTACCGCTCCACGCTGCCAAGAAGCTCGCGATCGGCCTCGTCAACGGTCGCCGGATTGACCGGCGCCGGAGCGCTTGGCGGCTCCGGGGACAGGCTGGCGCTATCGTTCTGATCGACCGGCCCGCCATGCCCTAGCTCAATTTTGCGTCGTGCCATATTGAGACTTTCCTTGCGTTGCCTGAGTATACTGTACTTCACGTTTGCGGCCCGCGAAATTGTGCTTGAGTCTGGGGCCTTTTGTGACATCATGGGACCAGCTCTCGTTGGGGGCGCGAAAAATGAGGAGGCAAGAATGCACGAACTGCTCAACTCAATGATCAGATTGTCAGCGGCTATGACGGTCTTTGGAATGCAACAGATTCAGACCACGGTGGGGTCCGTCGATACCAAGGACTCTGTCGACAAGCTGCGTCAGGTGATTGATGCCATGGCGGACGCTCTTTCATCGAAGATCGACGAATCCAGGCGCCCGACTCTGGACCGGCTGTCGAGTCTTCCGCAGGACATTGTGACGCGCTCCGTGGATTCTACCCGGGAGGTTGTCAAGGACACCTCCTACATGGTCAAGACAACCTCGGACTGGATCGCGGGAACGATGAAGCCCGCCGCCGCGAACTAGCCGGAGCCCAAAAATCGAACTGCTGAGCCTTTCCGCCACCGAACAAGCGGCTCTCATACGGCAGCGCAAAGTCTCGTCGCTCGAGCTGGTGCAAGCTCACTTGCAACAGATTGCGGCCGTCAATCCGGCGATCAACGCGGCGGTTGAGGTGTTCAATGAGCGGGCGATGGGCGAAGCGCGTGCCGCCGATCAAGCCATTGCGCGAAATGAACGCCAAGGATCGCTTCACGGTGTTCCGTTTAGTCTCAAAGACTCCATTGAGCTAGCGGGCACCGTCTGCACGGCGGGGACATTGGGCAGGGCCGGAGCGAAGCCGTCCAACGAAGACGCTACGCTGGTTCGCCGTTTGCGCGCCGCTGGAGCGATCCCGATTGCCAAGACGAACCTTCCCGATTTGCTTTTTGCCTTTGAAAGCGACAACCTCATCTTCGGAGCCACCAATAACCCTTACGATCTGGCACGTTCTTCGGGCGGAAGCAGCGGCGGCGAAGCTGCATTGATCGCATGTTGCGGATCGCCGTTTGGGCTGGGCAGCGATGCAGCCGGCAGCGTGCGCCTGCCAGCCGCGTTTTGCGGGATAGCAGGCATGAAGCCGACCTCCGGACGGCTGCCGCGTACCGGTCATTTCCCTCCCCCAGGCGGCTGGATTGAAGCGCTCTGGCAAATAGGGCCCATGGCCCGCCGCACCGCGGACCTGTGCACCATCATGCCGCTGCTGGTTGGTTCCGATGGCCGCGATGCAACCGCGCTGGACATGCCCTTCGCCGATCCATCGCACGTGGACCTTCGTCAATTGCGAGTGGCGTTCTACACGATGAATGGTCTCGCTCCCACGCACCCGGAAGTTTCTCAGGTAATCCACAATGTGGCCGGAGCACTGGAGAGAGAATGCCTGTTGGTGAGGGAGGACCGTCCCGGCTGTCTGGAGAATGCTTACGACCTGGAGATGAAACTTCTGGGCGCGGACGGCGGGGATTCGTTGTGGCAGTATCTCGAGGAGCTCGGCTCCACTAGGGTCCATGCCCTGCTGCGAAGCTGGTTGGAAAAGCTTGAAAACTACCGCGTCACTCTGGCGGGCTTTCAGAACTACTGGGCCCAGTGGGACCGGTACCGCGCCGAGATGTCTACATTTCTCCAGAACTACGACGTTGTTCTTTGCCCCGCCTACACCCAAGCGGCTCTTCTCCATGGCACGTCCAGCCTGGAGGAAAACTTTCGCGGCTTCAGCCACACCATGGCCTTCAATTTAACCGGCTGGCCGGCTGCGGTAGTGCGTTGTGGTGAATCCGCTTCCGGCTTGCCAATCGGCGTCCAAATTGTGGCTCGGCCGTGGAGGGACGACGTTGCGCTAGCCGTAATAAGCCGGCTCGAGGAAATATTCGGAGGCTGGCAAGCGCCGGCGCTGATCGAATGAGACTACGCTCCGGTCACTTACCGGTTCTTGCGACGATGCCTTTACTCTCGTCAATGGTGATGAACTGATTCGCCGGAATCCCGGAGAAATTCTGTTTCGTCCCGCTTGGCCACTCTATCTGGATGGTTTTCACGCTGGTGTCACCGCCCAAACCGAAGGTCAGGGCGAGGTCGCTCTGGGATGCATACGACGAACCGCTGCGAACCATGTTCCACTGCTTTCCGGTTGCGCTCTCGATTCGCACAACGGCTCCAATCCCATCGCGGTTCGATTTTGTCCCAACCGTCTTTATCGATATCCAATGGTTGCGATTCCCGCCATCGTTGCGCAGCAGGCGGGCCGGACCATTGTTGGTGGAAAACAGCATGTCCAGGTCTCCGTCGTGGTCGTAGTCGCCAAAAATCGCGCCCCGAGCCACCATCGGAACGGTGAAGGCTTCTCCGACTTTCGCCGACATGTTTTCGAATTTCTTGCCGCCGGTATTGTGGAACAGAAGCGGTGGCTCCTGGTACTTTATCTTGGGCTGGACTCGGCTAATTTGTTCCTCAATGTGGCCATTGGCCGTGAGGATGTCGGGATATCCATCCAGGTCGTAGTCGAAGAAGAAAGCGCCGAACACCAGCGAGAGCAGGCTGTCGCGGCCGACCGCCGATAGCGGAGCTTGGTCCACAAATAATCCGTTGCCTTCGTTGTGGTACAGCGCCAGCATCTGGTTGGAAAAGTTGCCCACTAGGATGTGCGGCCGGCCGGAGCGATCATAATCGGCCCAATCCACCCCCATGGCTCCCCGCGCCGCACCGTCCTCGCCGAAGGCCACGCCAGCGGACATCCCGACTTCGCTGAACTTGCCGTTCTGATTGTTGTGGTAGAGCTTGTTGGGCTGCGTGTCGTTGGCGACGAACAGATCGGGCCAGCCGTCTCCGTCGTAGTCGACGACGGCAACGCCCAGCGACTTGCTGGTGGGATCGCCCAGACCCGCTTTTGCAGTGACATCCTCAAAACGTCCATTGCCCAAATTGTGATACAGCTTGCTCGCGGTTCCCTTGTAGGTTTCCGGGGTGCAATACGACTTGGTTACGCCGTCGAGCGAGCAGCGCACATCGGTCTTCGGGCTCCACTGTACGTAATTCGCCACGAAGAGGTCGAGCTTACCGTCCCTGTCGTAATCGAACCAGGCGGCGCTGGTTCCGAAGTTCGCGTTCTGAATTCCCGAAGCCTTCGTGACATCCTTGAACTTTCCGCCGCCCTCATTGTGGAACAAGTGGTCGCCATCCAAAGCGGTGACGTAGATGTCGTCACGCCCGTCGTTATCGAAATCGCCAACCGCGACGCCGATTCCGTACATTTCAACGTCCAGTCCGCTGCCCGCCGTGATGTCGGTAAAAGTGCCGTTCTTGTTGTTCCTATAGAGGGCGCCTAGAGATTTGCGACCCTGCGGGGTCCAATCCTTACCGTTGACCAGAAAGATATCGATCCAACCGTCTCCGTCGGCGTCGATGAATGCGGCGCCGGAGCCCACTGTTTCCGGCAGATACTTGTTGCCGGACTTGCCGGCGTTGTGTACGAAGTGAATACCGGCCGCTGTCGTCACGTCGGTGAAAGTGACGTCCCCCGCTCCCGCCGTGCCCGCAATCGCGGCGGTGAGAACACAGAATGCCGCCGCGGAGAACCTGGATATTGTCACCCTACTACGGTAACCGCCGCCCGGCCGCAACGGCAAACGCGCTGCCGGCGGATTGAAGTTCGGCGCGAAATGAACGACAGTAGTCGGGTGTACCTCGCCGCTTCTTCTATGGCAAGCAGCCGTTGGCGGGACCCGATGATCTATTGGAAGGCGTACGTGGCTGCCGTTCTCGCGGCTTGGGCAGTGGTCGCGCTCGGCTTTCGTTATTGGCGCGAAATAAGCGAACACTGGCAGATGGCGGCGGTAATGATTCCAGGCTCCCTCGTGGCCGGTTCCACTGCCATGGGCGGCGGCACGGTGGCCTTCCCCATACTGGTGCTCCTGTTGCATCAGCCGCCCTCGAACGCCCGCAATTTCGGGCTCCTCATCCAAGCGCTGGGAATGAGCTCGGCCATGTTTTTCATGATCGGCCGCAGGATTCAACTGCCTTTCCGCTTCCTGCTGGGAAGCACCGCGGGCGCTCCGATCGGGCTGCTTCTCGGGACGTTCCTGGTCGGCCCCCACGTGCAGAACAGCATCACCAAGCTTCTGTTCTCCTGCCTTTGGATGAGCTTCGGGTTGCTGATCCTGTTCGGAAACGCGGAGCTTCGCGGCCTGAACGGCGCGGGTCCGCCGAACACAGCCAATACTAAATGGATCGGAGTGGTGGTAGGCGTGATCGGCGGGCTGGTGGTGGGAATCATTGGCGTCGGGGTGGAGCTGTGCGTCTATTGCGTTATGGTTCTGATCTACCGGGCCGACCTTCGGATAGCGATCCCGACGGCAGTTTGCGCCGCGGCACTCGCATCGGCCGAAGGGGTGGCGCTGCACATGTGGTTGGGCGACATTGAGCGGCGCTCTGTGATGGACTTGCTTGCTGCGGGCCCCCTTGCAATCTTTGGAGCGCCCGCCGGAGCGTGGCTCGCGAGCGTTGTCCCTCGCGCCCGATTGCTTTATTTCGTTGCCGCACTTTGCGTCTTCCAGTTCTTCTGGACTTTGCAACAGGTGGCGCGGGGAAGGCCTGAGTGGACGTTCACGGGCTTTGCGATGTGCGTGGCCGCGATACTGCTGTTCGCTCTTTACCGGGCCGGCAAGCGGCGCGACTTGCGATTCTCGTACACCGCCGCCAGTGCCAGCAAATGAAAAATTAACACCATGGGTCCGATGAAGACCGGCACCAGACTCATGGGAAACCAGGTCATGGGCTGGCTCGTCATTCCCGCCTTCACCAGTCCGAAACGGTCGGACGAGGTCAGGACCGCAAGGGTCACCGAGACCCCGAGCCCCAGAAGTCCCAGCAGGTGCCATGCCACAAAGGCAGGCCGAACTTGTCCGTCGTCCGACACCAGGCGGGCGGCCACAAAGAAAGACGTGATGCCGAAGGCCACATCGATCAAACCGGTGGGAACCGCAAAAATGGCCGGCAGTACATGCTGCTGGGCCTTCACCAGCGCCAGCACGCCGTAGAATCGCATGGTCTGCGCGAGGGTCAGCGCCTTCAGGCTGCGGGCCCGCAGGAAAATTCGGAATTTTTCGGACAGCCAGTGGAGAATCAAGAATCCGCTGGCCGACAAGACGGCGCCCATGCCGAAGAGAGTGGCTGAGGAAAAACGCTCGAACCAGCCTGAGATCGAGAGTGAAAACGCGATCACAAAAGACGCGAGCACCAGAGCCGCCGCGATACCCATGGCCGCTCAGCCCGCCCAGCGTGTTTCCGCGCCCGCCAGATGCTCCATGATCAGGGCTGCACAGCGTTCGGCTTCGAGGATCGGGAAAGCGTGCGACGCGCCGGCGATTTCCAGATAACGGGCGCCCGGAATTCCCGAGGCAATGGCTCGGCCCAAGGACGGCCTGGCAATCATATCTTTTTCGCCGCTGATCACGAGCGTCGGAATTCCTGAAAGCTCCGCCAGCCGGCCTGTCACGTCGGCGGCGCGCATCGCGGACAATTGTTGATTGGAGATGGACGGCAGGTCTGCGACATCGTGGCCAAGCACGCGCGCCATCCGTTCCGCGAGGCCTCTCACTTTGGCTTTGCCCTCGCCTGGCGCAAGCACCAATTCCATGAATGCGTCCCGCCGAAACGGGCGCGGAGCGAATTGCAGGCGCAGTACGATCCAAAGCAATCGAAGCGTCATGCGCGACGCGGCGGCGCCACTCGCGAACGTGTTGAGAAGCGTCAAACTCCGCACGCGCGGTCGGGCTATTAAAGCCAACTCCAAAGCAACCAAGCCGCCCAGCGAATGGCCGATGATGTGCGCTGAACTCGAACCCACGTGGTCCATTAGCGCCAATGCGTCGCGTGCCATCTGATTCACTGTGATTGTTTTCGCCGCCGGCTGGCTGGCCCCAATGCCGCGGTTATCGTAAGTGAGGCAGGCGTACCGAGCCTTCAATATTTCGATCTGCGGATTGTAAGCCGTTCCCTGCGCGCCCACGCCCTGGATCATTATGAGCGGCGGACCTTCCCCTTCCACGCGATAAGCGAATCTGCAGCCCTCAAATTCAAACGTTTGGAGTTGGGGCACTGAATCAAGTATGCACAAGCAAGGCCGGCACGCAGCGATAGCTGTACAATACAAGTCTGGTTCGCACTGGGCAACCGTGCGCAGGCCCAAGTGCGGCCCGCGAAATCTTCATCGTCTTAAAGACAGCGGGAGGGACTCATTGATGTTTCGGATGTACGCAGGCTTGGCGGCATTGCTATTAGCTGCACTCGCTTTGAGCGGCGGCGACGAAGCCTTCAACAAGGCGGAGCAGGCGCTCAGCGCAAAGGACTACGCTACGGCGGTTACTTCTCTCGAAGAAGCTCTGCTTGCCGACCCCGACAGTTTGCGTGACGGCAGCGAATACCGTCAGGCCACCATTCGGCGAGCGTTTGCCGCGCATGCCGGGGACCCACATATAAAGGAAGGTACCCCGGCCGACTACGACCGCGAACTCGCCTTCTTCGAAAAGCTCACGGCAGCGAACCCCAAATCGGCCAACGCGTTTCTGAACTACGGCTTCAGTTATGTCGACAAGATCCCCGCGGCCGGCACCATTTCCCAGGTGATTCTCGCCAATAACGCTCTCGGGTTGTTCACGAAATCCATTGATCTGAAGCCGAGCTGGATTGCGTTGTACACTCGCGGCAACAGCTATCTCTATTGGCCCAAGATCTTCGGGAAGTACCCGCTCGGTTTGGCCGATCTGGAGCGAGCGTATGCGATCCAGAAAGCCGAGAGCAAAAAAAGCTATCACGTTCGCGTCTATATATCGTTAGGCGACGCCTACTGGCTGAACGACAAAGTAGATCAGGCTCGCGGCATGTGGAAAGAGGGAAGCGCGCAATTCCCGGATAGCGTTCCCTTAAAGGAACGCATGTCAAGGGGCGACGACACGATGAAGGAGTATCTCGACAGCGTGCTGGATCCCAACAAAAGAGTGGATACCGATCTCCGCGAATTGTGGATGAATCAATGATGTGGACAAATTAATGACAAGTCCCGATCCCGTTGAGATTGGACCCTCGGATCTTCTTCCGCGGCTCAAAGACAACGGGTACGATAGCGAGCGCGTGGGCCGGCGCAGGGCCTGGACGGAAAAGAAGACCGGCGCCCGCCTGCAGCATATTGGAGGCGTCACATGGGACACCGAGTTGATGCGGGGCAACATCGAAAACCCGATCGGCGTCTCGCAGGTCCCGCTGGGCGTGGCAGGCCCGCTCGCCATCCTTGGCCAGAATGCGCGCGGTATTTTTTATGTACCCATGGCTACCACGGAGGGAGCGCTCATCCGCAGTTACGAGCGCGGGATGGTTGCGCTGACAAAGGCCGGCGGCGTTCAGACGGCGGTCCTGGCGGATGAGAATCAGACCGCGCCGACGTTTTTCTTCCGCGACATCGAAGCTGCGGCGGCCTTCCCCGGATGGATGGAGGCGCAGTTGCAAGATCTGGTGGAGGTGGTGGCCGGCACGACGCGCCACGGCAAGCTGACGGGACTGAAGTGCTACCAGACCGGCCGTCAAGTGTTGGTCAACTTCGGTTATCAGACTGGGGATGCGCAGGGCATGAACATGATTGTGCGGGCTACCGAAGCAATCTGCCGCTGGGTGGAAGCCCGTTATCCGATCGCCAGCTATTTCCTCTTCAGCGGCCTGTGCTCCGAAAAGCGCGCCAGTGGATTTCTGATGACGCGCGGCAAGGGCAAGCGCGTGATCGCGGGGGCTCTTTTGCCGCATGATGTTTTACGGCTCTATCTGCACGTCACGGCGGACCAGATGTTCCGGCTGTGGCAATCCACGGTGATCGGGCATTTAAACGCGGGCGCCATCGGATACAACGCGCATGCCGCCAATGGGCTGACCGCGATCTTCATCGCCACCGGCCAGGATGTTGCCAATGTGGTGAATTCGGCCTGCGCAGTGACTGCATTTGAACCCCATCCGGACGGCCTGTACGTAAGCACCACGCTGCCGGCTCTTTCCGTCGC
The DNA here is from genome assembly GCA_963824345.1 of Bryobacterales bacterium. Lineage (GTDB taxonomy): Bacteria > Acidobacteriota > Terriglobia > Bryobacterales > Bryobacteraceae > Palsa-89. The sequence goes on along the minus strand of CAWGOZ010000023.1, from coordinate 432,762 downwards.
GACCGTGGGCGGAGGTACCGCGCTGCCGACGCAGCGCGAGGCGCTCGAAATCATGGATTGCGCCGGTACGGGGAAGGCGGCTAAACTGGCTGAAATCGTGGCGGGCGCGATTTTGGGAGGCGAGATCTCAATGGGCGCGGCGATTTCATCTCAGGAATTTGTTGGCGCTCATGAGCGCTACGGAAGGAATCGTCCGGCTTGAAAGTTGGCCTGGTAACGGGAGGCGGCCGCGGTATCGGCCGCGCGATCGTGGAGGAATTCAGCGCAGCCGGTTATTCCGTGGTTTTCACCTACGGTTCCAATGCCAGCGCCGCCGGCGCGCTGGTGGAAAAACTGGGATCGACCGTGACCGCGCTGCAGGCCAATGTGCGCGACCTGGAGCGCGCACAACAGGTAGTGGCGGAAACCATCGCGAAGTACGGGCCCATTTCGGTGTTGGTGAACAACGCGGGAATCAGGAACGACGTTGCGCTGATGAAAATGGACGCGGCTGCCTGGAGCGACGTCATCGACACCAACCTTACCGGGACCTTCAATTATTCCCGCGCCGTCATCGGGGGAATGCTGCGAACCGGCGGCGCAGTGGTCAACGTCACCAGCGTCAGCGGTGTGATTGGAATGGCCGGCCAGACCAACTACAGCGCCTCCAAAGCCGGAGTCATCGGCTTTACCAAGGCGCTTGCCAAAGAGGTGGCCCGGTTTGGGATTCGCGTAAACGCGGTTGCCCCCGGCTTCATCGACACCGATATGACCGCGGCGATCGATGAGAACACCCGCAAGAAACTGTACGCGCAAATCCCTTCCGGGCACGCTGGAGAAGCGGGGGATGTTGGCCGGCTGGTGTTGTATCTGGCCGGCGATGAGGCCAAATACGTTACCGGTCAAGTGTGGAATATTGATGGAGGCCTGACCTGACCGCGGAAGGCTTTACGATCTTCGGGCGCGACTATCCCGGCCGCTACGACGCAATCGTGATCGGTGCCGGTATCGGCGGACTGTTCTGCGCGAATCTCCTGGCTCGAGGCGGCATGAGGGTCCTGTTGCTGGAGCGCCACTACATGCTCGGCGGCTTCTGTTCCACGTTCCGCCGCAAGGGCTTCGTCTTCGACGCTGCCACGCACTTCTATCCGCTGCTGGGCAATCCAGCGACACTCACGGGCAAGCTGGTGCGTGAACTGGGAGTTCCCACCGAATGGATCAAAATGGACCCGGTGGATCAGTTTCATCTGCCGGGACTGCCCGTTTTTTCGGTTCCATCCGAGTTCGGCCCATACGTGGAAAAGCTCAAGGCGTGGTTTCCGGACGAGAGCGAGCGCATCGATTCTTATTTCGCCGAGCTGAAGCAGGCGTACATGTATGGCCTGCTGTACTATTTCCGCGGCGTTGCCAACGATCAAATCGAGAAACTCGAGAAGTATTCGATGGCCGGCAAGCTGGACATCCACTTTCGGGATCCCCGGCTTAAGATCCTGCTCATGGGAGACGCGCCGCACTGGGGCTCGTCGCCGGATCGCACGTCCTATGTTTTCGACGCCATGCTGCGGCTTTCCTACTTCCTCGGCAATTACTACCCCAAAGGAAGTTCGCAGAAGTTCGCCGATGACTTGGGGCGCGTGCTGCTTGAAAACGGCGGAAAGATTCTGAAGTGCGCGGAGGTTCGACAGATTCTGGCGGAGAACGGAAAGTGCCGGGGCGTGCGCGTCAGAACCGTCTCCAAGCGGGAGCCGGAAGAGTTCGAGTTCGAAGCTCCCGTGATTGTGTCGAATGCCGATGCGCTCCACACCTACCGGGATCTCATGAGCGAGGAATATCGCAGCCCTTGGATGCTGGAGCACCTCCAGTCTCAGAAGCCGACCTTCGCATGTTTCCTGGTCCACATCGGCCTGCGCGGCATGGACCCGGAGAAACTCGCGGCGGCGGAGGGCTACTACTGGAACGAGTGCGACAAATCGGACATCATGAAGAACGTCTTCAAGATTTTCATCCCAACGCATTTCGACCCTGCCATCGCGCCGCCCGGATGCCAAACCCTGATTGTCCAGCGGCCGTCCCCCGTGAATTTCGACGAAGTGAAGGACTGGAACGCCCACCGGGCGGAGCTCGAAGGCCGCACCATGCAGCGCCTGCGCCAGGTGCTCCCCGGAATTGAAGATCACATCGTGATAAAGTGCAGTGCGACCGCCATGACCTCGTTTCGATTTACCAATAACCGCCAAGGAGGGATGCTCGGCTGGGAGATGTCACCGCAGCAGCTCGGCGCGAACCGTCTGCCCGTTCATACTCCCATCGACGGTCTCTATCTTACCGGCCATTGGACGCAGCCTGGAGGCGGAATCACCCCGGTTATCGTCTCCGCCCAGCGAGTAGCAAAAATCGTTCTTAGCGGAAGAGATGAAGGCAAGGATCTGGCATCCGCGTACTTCAACTTCAATGCGCGGGCCGACGCCGTCCGGATGGAGGATGTTCGTCATGAAAGGACTTGACGCCAATCAACAGCGGGCGGTTCTCGACGGGGCCATGCAGCTGTTCGAGAAACATCATCTGCGCGATATCACGCTCGACATGCTCACCAAGCACAGCGGGGTGGCATCCTTCGATATCGTTCGTCACTATCATTCCAGCGAAAACATCCTGAAATGCGTCCTGGAACGCGAACTCGAATTAATGGCCGCGGCCGCGCAGGCGCCCGAACTCAGAATGCCAGGGGAGACGCTGAACGACGAACTGCGCCTGCTGGCCGGAGTGATTCTCGACCAGTATCGGAAGCGAACTCCTTTTCTCTCCAAGATGCTCAACGAAACCATGCAGAATCCCCAAGTTGGAGCATTGTTCTACGGCACTTTCATCGTTCAGGGCAGGCTGCTGTTCACGGAATTCCTCAAAGTGCGGAAAGAGAGCGGCGAGCTCGGCGATGGCGTGGATGTGGAGGCCGCGTCCGCGATGTTCCTGGCTTCCCTCACCGGAATGTTTACGATGCATGAGATATTCGGAGGCAAGCAGGTGGAGGCTTTCGACGACGAGCGTGCTCTCGACGTGATGTGCAACACCTTCCTGCGTGGCGTTCTGAAGCGATGAGGGTTGCGGTCCTCGGCTTCGACGGTCCGGTTGCACGCGCCACGCGAGCCGAACTCGGACGCCGCGGCCACACCCTGGCTGAGCACGGCGCCGACTGCGCCATCTATTTCCCCGGCGATCTGGCCGGCTTGCAATCTCTCGCGGACGATCCCGGTCTGAAGAGGCTGGTGCTGAGAAGCCACGGCTACGCCTACGGATCGAATCCGAAAAATCCGGGGATGTTGACCGAAGATCGCATCTCTTTGCTGCCGCCGACCGATTCGGCGCAGCGCTGGCTCCAGTGCGAGGAAATCGCGCGAAGGCACCCCAATTCGGCGGCCGTGCGGTTGGCCAGTGTAGCGGATCCGGGCGAAGGCGATCCGTTGACCGCCAAGCTGGCGCGCGGAATTGCCACTCGGATCGCCGGCTATAATCCCAATGTTCAATTCATCAGCGTGGAAGATGCCGCCAGTGCGTTAGCGGCGGCGGCCGAATCGCGGAGCGCCGGCCTGTTCAACGCCGCCGGGCCCGGGGCGGTTCCTCTAGCCGATGCATTTCGCGCGGCGGGCACGCGTCAGCTCTCGGTTCCCAAGACCCGGCGGCTGGCCTTTCTCCAATACAACTGGACCATGTCGGCAAATCGTGCTGCCAGAGAACTCGGCTGGCTTCCGCAAAAATCCACGGTCGAAGCGCTCTCTGAGTTCGCGGCACAAAAGCCGGGCGGTCATCCGGAAAGGCTTCGGCCGAAATACGACGACTGGGGCCTCGACCTCGACTACATCCGGGCTTGGGGCTGGTGGTTTGCCTTCCTTCGAAAAATATACTGGCGGATCGATTACGAAGGGATGGAGAACATCCCCGCTGCGGGCCGCGGAATATTCGTTTCCAATCACCGGGGATTCATGCCGCTGGACGCGGTAATGCACCTCTCTTTGCTCTTTACGCATCGCAATCGCGTTCCAAGGTTCCTCATCATCCATTCTTTGTTGCGCACGCCTTTTCTGAGCAACTTCCTGACGAAGCTTGGAGGAGTGATCGCCAGCCAGGAAAATGCCGCCCGGCTGTTTGAGCAAGAGAGCCTGGTGGGAATCTTTCCGGAGGGCATTCGGGGAACTTTCACTCCTTATAAACGGACGCACAAACTGCGCGACTTCAGCCGCAGCGATTTTGCCAGGCTTGCCGTCCGGCATCAGGCGCCCGTGATCCCAGTCGCGGTGGTGGGCCACTCCGAAATCTTCCCGATCCTAGGCCGAATCGATTCCAGCTGGGTGGTGAAAGAGCTGGGCTGGCCCTATCTGCCGATCGCGCCCATGTTCCCCCTGGCGCCGATTCCCCTTCCGTCGAAATGGCACGTCCGCATTCTGAAGCCGGTTCCGCTGGACGGACTGTCGCCATCCGACTCTGACAACGACAGGCTAATGAAGGAATTCAGCCGTTACGTGCAGAGCATCGTGCAGAGAAATATCGATGACATGGTCTCGCGCCGCAAGAGCCTCGTGATGGGACATTTTCTGAACGGCACGTCCCCTGAGATCGCGCCCTTTCACCGCTCCAGAGGAGCCTCGGCGATCGAGCCGGCGGAATAATCGGATCCCGCCCCAAGCGGTCAGGCCGATGCGGAAGACTTCGGGAAATTCGAGTCTCGCAGAATGCCATCCATCTGCCCCTGATGCCGCTCTTCGTGGGCAATCATGATACTAAACAGTTCAATCGGACTGTTGTTGCCCATGGTGGCGTGGTTCACCCTGAGCCGGTCCAGTTTCGACGGCAAGGTTCCGCCAAAGAGCTGCACGGTTGCGGCAAGTGATGCGGCCAGATCCTCCCGGAGTTTTTCAAGCACCAGGCCGGAGCGCGGCTCGGAGACTTTGGGATTGATCGCATTGATGAGGGGAAAGCGCACCATCACCTCGCGCAGCGCGTGCGGCACGAACATGTTGAACATCCGCAACGGAAGGTCGAGCAGTGCGATCGCTTCGCGCGGGACCATCGCGATGGTAGTATCCAGTTCCTGAAAACCAATCTGGATCGTCCCCTCCTTTCCATCTCTGGCCATCTGAATCAAGCGCTGGAACTGCTCCCGGTAGAGTTCCTCGGAGCGCAGCAGATGATCGGCGATTTCGGCGATCGACCAGGTTCCAGGCCGCGGCCGCCAAAGCGCTTGTTCGGAGGTCAATGGCCGCAAGATGCCGAGCGTCCGCTGCCGGACCGTTTGAAAGCGATCGACTTCAGTGGAAAGATGGCGTGGAGGCGCCAGCATTCGCTGGACCATCCGGGAGAGCGCGCTTTCCATGGCTCGCCCGGCTTCCGTCATCGAGTCAAGCGATGGAACGCCCAGTGTGCTTTTGATCATGATAGCCTCCGCAGGATCAGCGACGTTGCATTTCCATCATCGCTGAAAGCGTTCACCAGGGCGTACTCGCCTCGGATTTGCTGGGCCTGCGACGAAAGCGCAAGAGGGCCCGAGGAATGCTCGTCGTGATTCGCGGTGGGAGGCACGCTTTGCCGCATTAACGCTAGTCCGCCGACCACGGCGCAATACGCCCCCGAGGCGCCCATAGCTTCTCCCAACGCTGCCTTCGGAGCACAAACGGGGATTTCCCCGAGCTGCGGGCCGAAGACCTCGATCAGCGCGCTCTGCTCGGCCCCATCCACGGACAAACTGCCATTCGCCCCTGCCACCACGCAGGCAATCTCGCGCGCGCTGATCGAGGAGTTCCTCATCGCCTGCCGCATGGCTGCCGCCGCGCATTCCGCCGTCGGTGCGTCGTCTTGCGCCTCGCCGAAACCGCACACTTCCAGCGAGATGGTTCTTCCCCGCGCGACCGCTGTCTGCTCATCCTCCAGCATCCATAGCGCCGAGCCTTCACCCAAAGCCGTACCATCGCGATCTTGCGCAAAAGGCCGGACTACGCCGCTGGGCGACAACAGTCCGCGATACTTGAACGAAAGGATGGCTTCTTCGCACAGCTCATCCGCTCCGCCCGCGAGCACCGCGCGAGCGCGCCCGAAGCGTATGAATTCGGCGGCGCAATTGAGGGCGTGCAGAGCTGCCGCGGATCCCGCGCAGATGGTGGAATTAACGCCGCGCAGACCGTATTTGATTGCGGCCTGCCCACCGGGAGAGCTGATCACCGTGTTCGGGAATTCCATCGGGCTGACATAGCTGGGGCCCTCCGTCACCGACGTCCAATCGAAGGAAGTGATGCTGCGCATGCTCCCGAACATGGTGCCGTACACTAATCCGAGTTCCGATCCCTCTTCAAGCGGCACGGGCGATGGAACTCCGGCGCCGCAAAGCGCCATGTGGGTGGCGACACAAAGCAGGCGCGCGGTTCTGTCCAACACGCGCACGCCCTTGTTTCCCAGCCATGTTTGCGCTTGGAAATCGATCAGCTCCGCCGTCGTCATTCCAGCGAACTGTGCGCTTGGCCGGAGAGCCGATTCGCCTGCGTAGAGTCTGCGTTCAAACTCATCGATTCCGGCGCCCAGCGGCGAGATCACTCCGGCGCCTGTTACAACTACTCTGGTCTTCATCGCTGCGGCAGTCATCCCTGGTGACGTCTCAGGCACAGGCAAGCGTTGTTGCCTCCAAATGCATAGGCGTTGTTTAGGAGCACCTTGGGCGAGGTATGGCGCGCCCGGTTGGGAACGAAATCCAGCGTGCAGTCCTCATCGGGAATTTCGTGATTGATGGTCGGCGGAATCCAGCCGGAATCGAGAGCCAGCGCACATGCCACTGCTTCGATTGCGCTGGCTGCGCCCATAGTGTGTCCGAGCATGGATTTTATCGAGCTCATCGGTACCTGGCTGGCGCGCGATCCAAACAAGGTGCGCACTGCCATGGCCTCCACGCGATCGTTGGTGGGGGTGCCGGTGCCGTGCGCGCTGATGTAGTCGATGTCATCCGTGGTCACCCCGCTTTCCCGCATGGCGGCTTGCATCGCGCGGATGGCTCCGTCCCCCTGGGGATGGGCCGCGGTCATATGATGCGAATCGCAACTCACGCCGTACCCCAGCACTTCGGCGTAAATCTTCGCGCCCCGCGCCAGGGCGGCGTCGCGCTGCTCCAATACCAGCACAGCGGCGCCTTCTCCGGGAACCATTCCTTTGCGATTCCGGTCGAAGGGCTGGCAGCGCTCCGGAGCGATGGCGCCCAGCCGCGCGAAACCGGTGTAGGGAATGCGCGTGAAACGATCGGCTCCTCCGCTCAGCATCAAATCCGCGCGGCCCATTCGAATGGCATCCAATCCGTAGCCGATGGCGAAATTGCCGGCCGCGCATGCCGCGGGAATCATGACACACGGACCATGCACGTCCAACTCCACCGCCACGTGGCGGGGGATCATGTGGGAGGGATAATCGGCCAGCGCCTTACCGGCCGAATTGGCCTCGCTGGGTTGTTTGCGGGAATCGTTATAGCGCTCGATGCACTCGGCTTCGCCCGAGGTGGTCCCCATGGAAACGCCGACGCGCCAGCGATCGCTCGCGGCCAAGTCCAATCCGGCATCCTCCAGCGCCATGCGAGCCGCGGCCACCGACATCTGCGACGCCCTGCAGATGCCGGCTGAATCCAGACGCTCAAAATAGGGAGCGGCAACGAAGTCCTTCACCTCGGCGCCAATGTGCACCGGATACGCCGACGTATCGAACGACGTCACCGGCCCGATGCCGCACTTGCCGGCCAGCAATCCCGACCAGAACTGTTCTCTGCCGGAACCGATTGGAGAAACAACGCCAACACCTGTGATTACGACGCGCTGCATAAGAGCAAGGAGATTACTCAACGTACCAGATCCGGGCCAGATCGGGGCGGACCCGGCTCTTTGTCCACAGCCGCTTCGCGGTACACTGAGGTTCATCCGCTGGCCGATCGCCGTGCCGTCTACGAGAACAATAGGAGAGGAAGATCTCGCGCTATGAAGCTTGTGTTTGGGTTGGCCTCATTGGCGGGCGCGGGCGCTCTGCTGTGGGCGGCCGAGTCCGGTTCGTGGTTTGTCGACATCACCCGCGAAGCCGGAATCAACCACCGTCATACCAATCGCGCCTTCCACAATCCCTACGCCAACATCATGGCCGGCTATACGGCGTTGGGCGCGGCGGCGGCCGTGGCCGACTACGATGGCGACGGTTACGACGACGTATTTGTGACGGATTCAGGCATTGACGGCCGCAATCACCTTTATCACAATAACCACAACCTCACATTCACTGACGTTGCGGAACAGGCCGGAGTGGCGAACGGAAATGATGAAACGAACGCGACCTCCGCGGCGCTCTGGCTGGACTTCAACAACGACGGGCGGCCGGATTTGCTGGTGGTCCGTTTCGGACACAGCCAGCTTTACGAGAATCTCGGCGGCGGCAAATTCAAAGAGATCTCAAAGAGCGCGGGTATCGATCGCTATATGAATGCCATCAAAGCCGTTGCCTTCGATTACGATCGCGACGGCTTCGTGGACATTCTCTTCGCATCGTATTTCCAACCGGTCAACATATTCGATCCCGCCACTCCGCGCTTCTTTCCGGAAAGCTTCGAGACCGCCAACAACGGCGGGGGCGTTACCTTGTTCCACAACAACGGAAATGGCACTTTCACCGACGTGACCAAGAAGGCGGGCCTGGCGCAAAGCGGCTGGACCCTGGATATCGGCCATGCCGACGCCGACAACGACGGCGACGACGATCTTTATATCGCTTGCGACTTCGGCACCGATCGATTCTTCCGCAACAATGGAGATGGCTCGTTTACCGACATCACCGAATCCGCCATCGGCTTCGACACGAAAAAAGGAATGAACGCCGAGTGGGGAGACTTCGACAACGACGGCCTGCTCGATATTTACGTCACAAACATTACCGACGACTACATGCGCGAAGGCAATTTCCTGTGGCACAACGACGGGAATCTCAAGTTTACCGATGTGGCGCGCGAAACCGGCACATCCGACACCGGCTGGGGTTGGGGCGCGAAGTTCTTCGACTACGACAACGACGGCTGGCTCGACCTGTACGTCATGAATGGCTGGGTATCGGCGGGCAAAGACAGTTACGTTCCGGACATCTTCGCTATGATCACCCGGCCGGGTATCGATTTCGCCGATGCGCGCAATTGGCCGCCCATGGGCAACAAGAGCCTGAGCGGATATCAGAAAAAACGTCTCTTCCACAATGAGCGCGGGCAGATTTTTAAGGACGAGGCCGCCAAGTACGGGCTGGATTCGGTGCGCGACGGCCGCGGCGTGGCCATTGCGGATTTCGACAACGATGGGCGGCTGGACATCTTCGCGGCCAATGCGAACGCCGAGCCGTATCTTTATCACAACGTCATGCCGGCAGGTCCTCACTGGGCTCAGTTCCTGCTCAAGGGGTCCAAATCGAACAGCGAGGCGGTGGGAGCTCAAGTGCGTCTCACGGCGGCCGGGAAAACGTATTTGCGGTTCGTGGATGGAGGCAACAGCTTCGCTGGTCAATCCATGCGGCGCGTCCATTTCGGTCTTGGACCGGCTGACAAGATCGAGCGACTGGAAGTTCGCTGGCCATCCACCGGGAAGGAAACTTTCACCAATATCGCTGTGGACCGGCTGAATGTAATCGAGGAAGGGAAAGGTACCAAAGTAAAATGAAACGGCGGACCGCTCTCTTCATCATCCTGACGGTAGTGCTCGCTGTGTTGGCTTGGAGCACGGGGCTCGCCAACATCCGGTTCCAGGAGATCGGCGAAAAGGCCGGTGTCCGTGTCCAGCATCACACACACGCCTTCAACGGACCGTACGCCGAGGTGCTGGAAATGTTCACCTCCGGTGGCGCGTCCGTAGCGGTGGGGGACTATGACGGAGACGGTCTGGATGATTTATTCGTCACCGATTCGGCCACCGGCAAACCCAATCACCTTTTCCACAACAACGGAGATATGACTTTCACCGATGTCGCCGTCGCGGCCGGAGTGTCGGGCGGCAACGATCCGGGAACGATTGTCTCCGATGCGCTTTGGTTCGACTATGACAACGACGGGCGTGAGGACCTGCTGGTGGCTCGCTTCGGCACGCCCATCCTGTACCACAACGAAGGCAACGGCAAATTCAAGGATGTCTCCAAGACTTCCGGCCTGAACAAATTCGGCAATACCATCGCCGTGATCGCGTTCGACTACGACAATGACGGTTATCTGGACCTCATGTTCGGCAACTACTTCAAACCCGTAAATCTCCTGGACGGAAAGGACGACCATGTACTGCCGAACGATCTGGACAACGCCGTCAACGGCGGAGGAGTCACGTTGTGGCACAACAGCGGACATGGCAGCTTCGTTGAGGTGACCGACAAGGCGGGTTTCGGTAAGCACACGGGCTGGACGCTCGATCTCGGGCACGGCGACTTCAATAATGACGGCCTTCAGGATGTTTATCTGGCCTGCGACTACGGCACCGACCGGATCTTTTTCAATAACGGAGATGGGACCTTCCGCGAAGCAACGGAAAAATCCATCGGCTTCGACACGCGCAAAGGAATGAATGTGGATGTCGCCGACTATGACAACGACGGCTGGCTGGACATCTACGTCACGAACATCACCGACGAATACATGAAAGAGTGCAACATGCTCTGGCACAACAACCACGACGGAACCTTCACGGACGTTTCAAAGGAAACCAATACGTGCGCGACGCTGTGGGGCTGGGCCGCCAAATTCGGCGATTTCGACAACGACGGTTGGCCGGACCTTTTCGTCGTGAACGGTTTGCGCTCGGCCGGCAAGGAAAACTATATACCGATTCTCCTGGACCTGATTACCAAGCCGGGCGTCGATTTCACCGACGTCAAGAACTGGCCGAAGATCGGCACGATGACCTGGAGCGGCTACCAAAAAAAGAAGCTGTTCCACAACCTCGGCGGGCAGACGTTCAAGGAAATTTCCGCTCAGGCGGGCGTGGACAACGATCTGGACGGCCGCGGGATCGCGATCGGCGATTTCAACAATGATGGACGGCTGGATATCTTCCAAACCAACGCCAATCAGCCTTCGCTGCTCTATCAGGGTGTAACGGAAGGCGGCGGCAATTGGGTGCAGTTCCTGCTGACCGGCACCAAGTCTAACCGCGACGCGATCGGAGCGCGGATTCAGATCACGGCGGACGGGCTGGCGCAGATCCGCGAAATCGACGGCGGCAACGGTTATGCCGGGGAGAGCATGCGGCGGGCGCACTTCGGAATTGGCAAGGCCACAAAAATCGACGCGCTGGAAATTCACTGGCCGAGCGGAAGAGTGGAAAAGCTTGCTCCACCCCCGATCAATTCTTTGAGCAAGATTGTGGAAGGCCAGAACGCCGCCAAGTAACAGCTACCATGGATGATCGATGACCACCGCGTACGCTTCTCAAGATCTCGCGCCTTTGCTCGAACGCCTCTTTCTGTTTGACGCTTTCGAGGGTTCCTACGAGATCACCGGGATTACCGGACGCGTTCCGAGCTGGCTCCAGGGAACGTACTACCTCAACGGGCCGGCTCGCTTCGAGCGCTCCGGGCAGCGCTACAATCACTGGCTCGATGGCGACGGCATGATCGCTTCTTTGCGCTTCACCGCGGACGGCATCTCCTACACCAGCCGCTTTGTGGGCACGCCGAAGCTCCGCGATGAAGCGGCGGAGGGCCGCTTTCTCTATCGCGGTTTCGGAACCGCGTTCCCGGGCGACCGACTGCGGCGGAAAGTAATGCTGGAACCACCCATGAACGTCAGCGTGCAGGCGTATGACGGCCGTCTTCTGGCATTCGGCGAGCAAACGTTGCCGTATGAGTTGAACCCGGTTACGCTCGATACGGTCGGCGAGTACGACTTCCAGGGCAGCCTGAATGAACTCAGCCCGTTTTCGGCGCACGCCAAGTTGGATTCCCACCTAATGAACTTTGGCATCTCGTTCTCGGCCACGCAGCCGCTGCTGCATGTGTACGAGTTCGATCACGCAGGTCGCCTGTTGAAGCGGCGCCGGTTTCCTCTGCTTTTCCAGCACTCGGTCCACGACTTCGGCATCACTCGCCACCACGCGGTATTTTTTCTGAGTCCGCTATTGATGAACTTCCAGCGCTTTTGGGATGAAGGCCGGTCCGTGATGGAATCGCTTTCCTGGGAGCCCGAACGCGGAAGCACCATCTTGATTACTCCCCGGGTCTCCTCTGACGTGCCCGCGTTTTCCGTGGACGCCGGCCGGGGCTACTGCTTGCACTTCATCAACTGTTTCGACGAAGGCAATCGTTTGATGATTGACGTCCTTGAGCTTGACGAGCCCGTATACCCCGAGTATCAGCCTGTTCCGGACCTGTTTGCCACGGTCCCATTTGGACGTCCCGTGCGTTTCGTGGTGGACCTTGAATCCAGGAAATTGATCGACCGTATCGAGCTGGATTACGATCGATCGCCCGATTTTCCCTCTATCGAGAACTCGCTTGTCGGCGTGCCTTACGACGACTTTTGGATGACCGGAATCAGCGAGAGTGGCCGGGCCGGGCGCAAGTTTTTTAACGAACTGGCGCATGGCTCGTGGAAAACTAATTCCGTCAACGATATCTATCGCGTCCCTGCTGGAGAATATCTGGGTGGAGAGCCCGTTTACGTGGGGAACGGGGAGGAAGGCGTGGTCCTGGTCCAGCACTTCTTGCCGGCTTCGGATCGGGCCGAATACCTGCTCTTTGACGGCGCCGCCGTGCGGAACGGCCCAATCGCGCGGTTGCCTCTGCGCCATCGCGTTCATCCCGGGTTTCACGCAACTTTCCACAAGACTGCATTACAACCGACTCCCCGAAAAGGAGACAGCAAGCACCAATGAAACTGAGCCCCTTAGATCCGAAGACGGAAATTCATCCCCCCCAGCCCTCCCGAACCCGCCTGTATGTCGCGGGCGCAGTCGTGATCGCGCTGGTTTTGCTTACCGTTGGGTTCTTTCAATTCGCCGATTGGGCCAGCACCAGGTTCTTCAATAGCGGCAAGGACATCCTCACCACACTGACGGCTTTGGCACAGGCTGTTCAGGCTGGCCGCGCGGAGGGTATCGAAGATTGTTTTTCATCTCAATTTCGCGGGACTTCCCTGGGCCTTGTGAATCTGACTCCAACAGAAAACAAGGATGGCATTCACAAGCTTGTATTCGCGGGTGACGGCAAGCCGGCGGACCGGTCCTCCGCGGTCGCCGAATGGCGAAACTATTGGGGCGGCTTCGAATCGATTGATGAGGTAGGACTGCACATCTATCGCTTGGAGAAATGGTCTGGGACGAGGTTCGAAGCCAACGTGCGTTTCGAGCTCATCGGCAAGCCTCGGGGCGCGAGCCAGTCCGGAATCGATCGCGCTAATTTCCGCATGCAATTTGTGCGAACCGCGCAGGGAATGAAAATCGTTTCCGCATCGCTCATCGAAGGAAACCGCTCCATCGGGGACCGCCCGCAGTTCCAAAACGTGGCGCATGAGGCCGGCATCGACTTCGCCAATCGCTACTATCCGGCCTTTCTGAACCAGCCGCTCAGATTCGGGATGATCCGCTTCGGCCCGGCCGGAATCACGGCGGCGGATTACGACAACGATGGGTTCTACGATATTTTCATCCCGGACGGAGTGGAGTCCAAGCTGTTTCGCAATCTTGGCGACGGCCGGTTCGAAGACGTCACCGCCAAGGCGGGTTTGGCTGGCTTGGACGGCGTGAGCGTCGCGCTTTTCGCCGACTACGATAACGACGGCTACAAGGATCTGTTCGTCAGCCGGACCTTCAAACCCAACCAGCTTTTTCACAACAACCGGGACGGAACTTTCACCGACGTCACCGCGAAATCGGGGCTAGGGACAGAGTGCTGCACCACGGTCGCCTCCTGGGGGGATTACGATAACGACGGTCTCCTGGATCTATACGTAGGCCGGTATCTGGATCCGCGCAAAGACATCCCCACCACGTTTTATGCGCGCAACGGCGAGCCCAACCAGCTGTATCACAACAATGGCGACGGTACCTTTACCAACGTGACGGTGAAAGCCGGCGTCGGCGAAGTGGGACTCTGCCTGGGAACCGTTTTCGGCGATTACAACGATGACGGCTACCCCGATATTTATGTTGTAAACGACTTTGGCAGAAAAACGCTCTACCGGAACAATCGTGATGGCACGTTTACCGACGTCACGGTGGCAACCGGAACGCTGGCCTACGGCGCCGGGATGAGCGCCAGCATGGCGGACTACGATAACGACGGGAAACTCGACATATACTCCACCAACATCCGGTCGGAAGAAGCCTGGTACGCGGAGTGGCCAACTGTGCTGCGCTACATGACGAATTCCTGGCGGCAGGGCGTCTGGAAGACGGACATGCCGCTCTATTGGCAGATTTTCCGCCAGTCCGGAACGAACTTCGTGCAAGTGTTTCAACAGATGGCGTCCGGGAATACGCTCCTTCGCAATAAGGGCGACGGAACGTTCGAGGACACCACCGAGAGAGCCCACGCCGCCCCTCCCGGCTGGTTTTGGGGCGCCAGCTTCGCCGACTTCGACAACGATGGCTGGCAGGATATCTACGAGGCCGACGGCTGGGTGTTCGGCGACAAAGGAACCGAGATCGAGCTCGAATTTCTGAACAATGTAGTCAGCCACCAGGACGAGTACAAGACCGGCATTCTCTTCGATCCCAAGCATTTCGGGCGTAATTCGTGGCACGGGTGGGAGCACAACCGTTATCTGCGTAACCGCGGCGACGGAACTTTCGAGGAGATCGGCCGTGCCACCGGAACGGATCTGATGATCAACAGCCGTGGTGTTGCGGTGGCTGACTTCTGGAACAATGGATCACTCGACATCGCGGTCTCTTCCTCCGGCTTCCGGCACGCTTTGTTGAAGAATGAGATCGACGCAAAACGTAATTGGCTGGAGGTGGAATTGGTAGGCGTCAAGTCCAACCGGGATGCGGTGGGAGCGCGCGTCTCACTGCGGGCGAAGGGTCAGGGCCAGATGCGCGAAGTGGTGTTGGGAGATGGCTATGGCTCCGAGAATTCGCTTCGTCAGCATTTTGGGCTCGGCGACGCGACGATGGTGGATGAGCTGACTGTAAAGTGGCCGCGGTCCGGAATCACTCAGGTATTTCACGGTGTCGCGCCAAACCGCATTATCCAAATCACCGAGGGCGAGGACCGCATCGTGGAGAAATCTTATCGGAAGCCCGCCAAATGAACCGCACGTTTTCTGTATTGGTTCTGGCCGCATTGGCGACTGGAGTCTTGTACGTCCGCGGCCGGGCACAGGACTCCAGTGCGGAACAGATCGCGCGTTATCGCAACCTGGGTAAGGCATTCTATGAAAACCCCACCACCCAACAGCAGGCCGTGGATCAGTTTCGGAAAATTTTGGAGCTGACTCCCGACTCGGCACGCGATCGTGTCAACTACGGTCTCGCGCTTCTGCGCGCCGGGAAAACCGCGGAAGGAATCGCGGAGCTTCAGAAGGCCCAGAAACAGGATCCGAAGATTCCCAATACCTGGTTCAACCTCGGGATCGCATTCAAGAAGGATTCCCAATATGAGCCGGCTATTGAGCAATTAGAAGGCATGGTGATGCTAGTTCCCGATGAGCCGGTGTCGCACTACAATCTCGGGGTTCTTTACAAATTGAACGGTAAACCGGAAGCCGCTCTCAAGGAGTTTGAAACTAGCGAGCGGCTCAATCCGAACTTGGCCGGGCCGCACTTCCAGCTCTATAACGCCTACCGGCAGGCCGGGCGCGCGGAGGATTCGGCGCGGGAAGAAAAGGTATTCCAGGAGATCAAGAAGCGCCAGGCAGGTGCGGCGGTTCCCGAAGACTTGGAGTGGAGTTACTACGCCGAGATCGCCGATCCGCCTGAGCTTGCCGTAGACCAAAACATCCCTCCTGCCGGGCCTATCAAGTTTCAAGAGAAGAAACTCGGTTTGGGTTTTGAGAAAGGGCCGGTCGGGCTGGTGTTCGCCGCAGTGGACGACGACCCCCGTCCCGACTTGATCGTCTGGTCGGCCAACAAAGTTCGCGTATTCCGGAACGGCAGCGCTGAAGAAGAGGAACTCGGCCTAGGCGGTCTGCGCGACGTGAGCTCCATCGCACCCGGGGATTTTAATAACGACGGCCGCACCGACCTGGCAGTGATAACGAAAAGTGGCGTCGAACTCTACGCGAACAAGAACGGCCGGTTCGAGAAATTTCCCGCAACCCTTCCGCAAGGTCAGTTTACAAAGGCAGTTTGGGTGGACTATGACCACGATTACGACTTGGACTTAGTCTTACTCGGTCCCCAATCCGCACTGCTGCGGAACAATGGACCGTCCGGCTTCAGCGATGAGACCGCAAGCTTCCCGTTCGTCACCGGCCAGGCCACCGATGGAGTGGTGTTCGATGCCGTGAAAGACACGGATGGCAGGGATCTCGCGGTGGTGTATGCCGATCGTCCCGGTGTTCTCTATCGCGATAGGCTCGCCGGACGCTATGAGGCGCAGGAGCTCGCGGCGGCGCCGGCCGGGTCCGCGACCGTCACCGCTTATGACTTCAACAACGATGGTTGGACCGACCTCGTGGTTTCAGACGCTGCAGCCATCACGCCGATCCTGAACCATGGCGGCGTGCTGGACCGGGCAGCCAATATTCCCGGCCGCGGGCCCAGCCTGTTCGCCGATCTCGGGAACCGCGGCGCCGTCGATCTGTTTACCGCTTCCAAATTAGCTGAAACCGCGGAAGCTACCGCGTTGGCGAAAGCGGACGTTGATGCAGACGGACGCGTCGATCTAGCCGTGCTAAGAAAGGACGGCACGGTGTCTCTGTTGATCAACCAATCGCCGAGTTCGTCCAGTTGGCTGCGGACAAAACTTCTGGGCGTAAAGAATCTGAAGCTGGCTTATGGTGCGAAAGTGGAGGTCAAAGCCGGCACGCTTTACCAAAAGCAGACCTATGCCGGCCTGCCGCTGGACTTCGGCATGGGTTTGCACAAGGACGCCGAAACTGTTCGCATTACCTGGCCGAACGGCCTCATCCAGAACCAGGTGAACCAAAAGGCTGGCCTAGCCGTGGATTATAAGGAAGCCCCGCGGCTCTCTGGATCCTGTCCCATGATCTTCACTTGGAATGGCAAAAGCTTTCAATTCGTTTCGGACGTTCTGGGAGTTGCGCCGCTCGGCGCGAGTTCCGGCGATGGAACCTATTTTCCGGTGGCCCACGCCGAGCACGTCCAGATCCCTAGCGAAGCCCTCCGGGCGGTTGACGGAAAGTACGAAGTCCGAATCACTGAGGAACTCCGCGAGGTTTCCTATTTGGATCAGGTTCAACTCATCGCAGTGGATCACCCGGAGGGGATGGAAATCTTCACTAATGATAAATTCAAGGCTCCTCCGTTTCCAGAGGCCAAACTTTTTGGCTTACGGCGCAGGATTTACGCGCAAGCGGCCGTGGATCAAGACGGCAACGATGTTCTGTCCCGGATCGCAAAGCTCGACCAGCGCTACGTGGATACCTTCTCGCACGATTATGCGGGCCGCGCGGCTATGCACACATTGGATCTCGACTTCGGAACGGCCGCGCCCGATGGCCGAGCCATCCTGGTCCTGAACGGCTGGGTGGATTGGGCGGATGGCAGCACCTTTCTGGCCGCATCCCAAGGAAAGTCGCAGCCGTTGACGATGCCGTACCTGCAAGTGAAGGACGCTTCGGGAAACTGGCAGACCGTGATCGCCGATATGGGAATTCCCTCGGGCAAGCCGAAATCGATTGTCGTTGATCTCAGCGGCAAATTTCTTTCCGCATCGCGCCAGGTCCGAATCGTTACGAATCTGTGCGTTTATTGGGACGAGATTTTCTTGAGCGAAGATGTCTTGAGCAAAGGCTCCGCTGGGTCGGTTTTGACAACTCCTCTCGCTCCCTTCCAGGCCGACCTGCACTTTCGCGGTTTTTCGAAGACCGTGATCCAGCCGGAGCGCAAACAGCCCGAACAGTTCCTGTACGATCAGGTTTCGCTCGAAGCCCCTTGGAATCCGACCCTGGGCTTCTACACTCGATATGGAGAAGTAGGCGAGCTGTTGGCCACCGCCGACGATCGCATGGTCCTCATGGGTTCTGGAGACGAAACCCGGCTCCTGTTTAACGCCGCCAGACTGCCGGCTCTGAAGAACGGCTGGAAGCGGGACTTCCTGCTGCTGGTGGACGGGTGGGCTAAAGACGCGGATGCCAATACCGCGTTCGGCAGGACCGTGGAGCCTTTGCCGTTTCACGCCATGAGCGCATATCCCTACACCGCCCAGGAAAAGTTTCCCGATGATTGGTACCATCAGGAGTACTTGACGCAATACAATACCAGGCCCGCGCTGTCCCTGGTTGCGCCGCTTACCAGCCTTAGGAGGGCACAGCTTGGAACCGAATGATATTACGCCCGAAAAGATTAGAGCCACTGTCAAGGAGCTAATCGCGGAGATCACCGAACGCGAGCCGGAGGAAGTCTCCGATACGGCTCTGTTCACCGAAGAATTGGGGATTGACTCGCTTGCGGGGATGGAGATCATGGTCAGCGTGGATAAGCGATTTAAAGTCGACATCCCGGAAGAAGAATTCGCCAAGATCAAGAATGTGAACGACGCGGTGGAAATGGTGCAGCGCTATCTCGGCCGGGCGGTGGATTCTACAAGTGCATAACCGGTGGCACGCCGGGCCCCTCCCATTGTCCCGCTAGATCCGGTCGCGGCTTACGATCGGATTGCCCCGGTGTTCGCGACGCTGGCGGCGGAGCGCAAACTTTACCTGGATAGTATCGACCGGATTGTGACGGCCGAGGTTGCCCCTGGCACTCGCTCTCTGCTCGATGTCGGGGCGGGCGATGGAGCTCGTTCCCGCCGGATCGCGCAGAGCCGGCGTATTTCAAAACTCGTGTTGCTCGAGCCGAGTGTGGCTATGCAGCGCAACGGTACTCGCGACACCGGCGCTGTCGACCCTACAACGCGGAGTATACGCGCCGAGGATCTTCACCTGTTGGAAGGTGAGTTTGAAATTATCACCTGTCTCTGGAATGTACTGGGACACGTCTCCAAGCCTGCGGATCGGCTTGAAGTCTTGCGGCAATTTGCGCGCCTGCTGTCACCGGGAGGCAAAATCTTCGTTGACCTGAATCACCGGTATAACGCGCGCCAGTATGGAATGCTGCCAACCGCCCTGCGCTTCCTCCACGACTGTTTCGTCCATGGCGAAAAGAATGGCGATGTGGTGGTCTCCTGGGACATCGCCGGGACGCAGTGCACCACCACCGGGCATGTCTTTACCCACCGCGAGGTCCGGCGGCTGTGTCGTTCTTCCGGCCTGAACATCGAAAAGACATTTGTGGTGGATTACGTCACCGGGCAACTTCGCAGATGGAAGTTCGAGGGGCATTTTCTTTACGTCTTGGGCCCCGCGCGCGTTTCCGAGCCGCGACCGTCAGGGAGTCGGTAGCCTGCTAAGTGACGTTTTCGATTGCTTCGCGCAGTGCGCCGCAGACCTCTGTGATCTGATCTTCCGTGAGGGTATTGAAAAAAGGCAAAGCCAGGGTACGGGCAGCCACCTGCTCCGTGACACTCAGATCGTTGCCTCGATTCACGAAAGGCGCGAAGAGCGGCTGCTGGTGCAAGGGCGCGAAATAACGTCCGCAGCCGATTCCGTGGGAATTCAATTGGCGCCATATCGCGTCGCGCGCAGGCTGCGTAAACCGTGCGGAAAGACGAACGACGTAGACGAACCAACACAGGCGCCCATCCGGGATGCTCACGGGCGGCGGGCTGACGTCCGGGTTGGTCCGAAGCTCTTTCGCGTATCCCATCGCAACAGCTTCGCGGCGCTCCAGGATGGCCCCAAGCCGCTTCATCTGCGACAGTCCGAGCGCGCAGTTGATTTCGGAAAGACGATAGTTGTAGCCCAGCAGGCGATGCTCTGTCCAATCGTCGGAAGCCTCTCTCCCTTGATTGCGAAGCGCTCGAATTTTCTCAGCCAGAACGGAATCCCGAGTCACCACCATTCCGCCTTCCCCGGTAGTGATGGGCTTGTTGGGATAGAATCCGAACACCCCGAGTGCGCCCATCCCTCCCACGGCTCGGCCGCGATACTCCGCTCCGATGGCTTCGCAGGCGTCCTCAACCACAGGCACGCCGTGTCTTCTAGCAATTTTCAGAATCGCGTCAAGATCCGCCGGATACCCGAACGTGTGCACCACGATAACGGCGCGGGTCCGCGGAGTGATGCTCGACTCTAGTTTTGCCGGGTCAAGGTTCAGCGATAGCGGATCGATGTCCACGAATACAGGCTTGGCGCGCACATACAGGATGGCGTTAGCGGGGGAAATGAAAGTGAAGGAGGGCAGAATAACCTCGTCGCCCTCGCCGATGCCAAGGGCACGCAGGCACAGATGCAATCCCGCCGTTCCCGAACTGACGGCCATCGCGTGCGGGACGCGCACCAGCTCCGCGATCGATTCCTCGAATTGCGCCATCTTTGGGCCGATGCTCAGCCTCGGCGTTCGCAGAACGCTCACCACGGCTTCAATGTCGGCCTCCGTTACGTCGGGAGACGAGAGCGGAATTCTCATGCGTTCACATCGAGCGGCGGAGCCTGCTTGATCAGGAGCTCTTCGCCCAACTTCACGGAAGCCAGCACGGCGGCGATCCTTCCCGCAGCCTGCCCGTCCCCGTAAATGTTGGCCATGCCTTTGAGCGACCGTCGGAATCCCTCGCTTCTGGCAGTCCTCACCTGGTCCAGAATCGAATCCACGGTGGCGTCGGCGTCCAGCACGTTGCGTCCGCGCTCGCGGCCGCGCTGGCGAATGCCAACATTCACGGCGGGCAGTTCCAGAGACGCAGCTTCAATGATCCCGCTGCTGGAATTGCCGAGCAGCAGGTCCACATACTGCAACAAACTCCAGTACATGATTGGCGCCAGGTTGATGAACACGCGGCTGTCGCCATTCTCCCGCGAAAAAAGCTCCATCCGTTCGATCAGCGCGCGGCTGCCCGCGTCGGCGTTTGGATAGCAGAACAGAAGTTGTCCTGGTATTCGTTCGACCGCGCCGAACAACGCGTCTGCTTCGCGAGTGGTGTCCTGCGCGATGGTGGTCGGATGGAAAGTAATCACCGTAGTGGGTCGGTCCAGGTCGATGCCCAGCCGCGCCTCCAGTTGCTCGCGGCTTAGCAAGGGACTGCGCCTCAGGTGATCCAGTGCCGCGGCTCCAGTGCGATGGACGCGCCACTCTTCCTCACCCATCGCGATCACCCGCGCGCGTGCCAGCGCGGTGGACGTAAAGTGAATATGGCTCAGCTTCGTTAACGCGTTGCGGACCGCGTCATCGATGGCCCCTTCACTGATCTCCCCGCCTTCAATATGCGCTACGGGAATGCGCAGAGCCAGGGCCACCGAGGCAGGCGCGAGCATCTCGTAGCGATCCGCCGTCAATACGATCAGATCGGGCCGCAGCCGGCCGAAGCAATCCGCCAGGCTCAACGTGGCCACGCCGATGGTCTTGGCCATGCCGATGTCGCTGTCCGAACTCATCAGGCATTCGATCCGGGCCTCGACGCAAAACCCATCGTCCTCGATTTCCCGCACGGTGCAACCGAATTCGGGCGATAAGTGCGGTCCCAGGGCAATGATCTTCAGGTCCAGATCCGAACGCGCGGCCAACTCACGCAGCGGCCAATGAAGCAGGCTGTAGTCCGCGCGTGACGTAGTGACAACCGCAATCTTGCGTTTCACTGCACGATCCCGCTGGGTACATATTCGGGAACGGCCGAGCGTAGCTCGCGAATAAGTCCGGAAAGATCGTGCCCGGCGATGCGGTCGGAAAGCCGCGCCAGCATATCGTCCAATTCCGCGGGCGCGAGCCTGCGTGTCTTTAGCACCTGAAGGCCCTGGACGCATCCTTCTTCGATTTCACCGGGCAACCTCAGTTCTTCCGTCAGCCTGTCTCCCGGACGAAGCCCTGTAAACACGATCGGGATTTCGCTGCTGGAGCTATTCCGCGCCGCGTGGATCAGGAATGCGGCCAATTCGGCGATGCGCACGGGTTCGCCGAGATCCGGCAGCAGGATTCTTCCTTCGCAAGCCGCGGTTCCAGCAGAAAGGATGGCCTCCACCGTGTCGCGCAGCGACAAAAACCAACGGCTGGCGTCTGGATGTGTCACTGTAACTGGTCCGGACGCCGCGATTTGCTTTAGAAAAACCGGCACTACGCTGCCCGGCGATCCGATCACGTTGCCCAGCCGGATGGCATTCATCCGGCACTCCGGGCTGCTCATCGCAACCACAACCAGCTCCGCAATTCGCTTCGAAACTCCCAGGATACTATGCGGATTCACGGCTTTGTCGGTGGAAACCAGTACCAGCTTCGATACGCGGTGGCGCACTGCGGCCTGCGCCAGAGAGTAAGTACCGAGAGCATTATTGCGCACGCCCGCGAAGGGATTTTGCTCCAACAAAGGAACGTGCTTGAAAGCCCCCGCGTGATAGACGATGTCCGGACGAAAGCGGCCGAAAATTTCGTCCAGCAGCTTCCGATCCTCGACGGTTCCCAAGGCAGCGGAGTGAAGCACAGGTTCCGCGGCCGATGTCAGGTCGCGCTCGATTTCGAATAGATTGTGCTCGGAAGAATCCAGCAGAATGATGCATCGTGGATCGGACTGGGAAATCGCCTTGACCAATGTCGATCCTATAAACCCGCCGGCGCCCGTCACAAGAACCGATTGGCCGGCATGACGAGCAGCGAATGGATCGCCCGGTTCGTCAAGTGGCGGCGACTGCGGGAGAAAGCGCCTCCAACCAAGCGCCTTGGAGGTGGACATGCTATTTCAGGCTACCTTACTCGTCCGGCCAAGTCTTCAGCTTAAGCTTTGGAGGGCCATGCTTTAATGGAGTTCAATGACTGCGTCGGCGCGGCTGGTGGTATTTTGCGGCAAAGGGGGCGTCGGCAAAACCACCTTGAGTCTTGCGGCTGGATTGAAACACGCCATCAACGGACGCAAAGTCCTGGTCGTGAGTTCGCATCCGCTGTCCGAACTGGCTCTGGCTGTGTCGCTGGAGGGCTTGTCGGCGCGCTTTCCATCCGCGGCGGCAAACTTGTTTGTGGTCTATATCGATCCGCGAAATTTGATCGCGGACGTGGTCCACAAACATTTCCCTGTCCCGATGATGGCGCAGAGGATTTTGAACAGTTCGATTTTCAAAAACCTGATAGAAATCGCTCCCGGCTTGAAGGAGTTTTTCTTCCTCGAGCGGCTGCAGGAGCTCGCCGAGCGCCGCAACGACAATTCTTCAGAAGCCGTTCCCGACTACGATTATCTGATTTGGGACGCGCCCGCCAGCGGGCACTTCCTGGGTACTCTGCGTTCCGCGAAGAATTTTGAAGTGTATCTCACCGGTCCGCTCGCCACCGCTGGAGCGCAGTTGCACCGGTTTTTTTCCAATCGAGGGAACATTCAACTTTTCCCGGTAACGCCGCTGGAAGAGATGGCGATTACCGAGACGTTGGAGACGGTGGAGTCGATGGACAAGGACTTTCAGATTTCCTGCTCCGCCCTTCTGATCAACTGCGCCTCCCCGATGTGCAGCGCAACCGAATCGGACATCGCCCAGGTGGAAAGGGCGCGGGCTTCCTCGCCGGCCATGAGTTTCGCCGTTGACCGCGGTTTGCTGGAACGGGAGCGACGCGCGGAATTGTCGGCCGCGCTGCCCGTTCCACAATTGCTCATTCCGCGAATCACGCATTGGTCCGACGATCTCGACCTGCTCGCCAAAATCGCCGAAAAAATGCAGCTGCCTCAATTCGCATGAAGATCGTCGTCTGTCTCGGCACCGGCGGCGTGGGAAAGACATCCGTGGCGGCCTCGATTGCTCTGGCCAGCGCGCGTGAGGGCGCGAAATGCCTGGTGCTGACAACCGACCCCGCGCTTCGCTTGCGTACCGCGCTGGGGCTGAAAGAAGGCCTGCTGGAGCAACGCGTCCCCGTCGAAGATGCCGAGGGCGAGCTGTGGGCCGCGTTGCTGGATGTCAACGCGACACTGGATGAAGCCGTCCGGCTGTATGCCAAACCCCGCGACCAGCCGCGCATTCTGCAGCATCCCATCTATCGGACCATCGCGCATTCGCTCTCAGGAATGCAGGAACTCATGGCCGTGGAGCGCATCGACCAGCTGATCCGGTCCGGATTCGACAATCTCGTCATTGATACCGCTCCCGCTCGCCATGCCCTCGATATCTTCGACAAACCGATGCTCTTCGCCGATTTTTCCGAGTCCGGCAAGGTGCGATTCGTTAGCCGCACCTACAAAATCGCCGAAGCGTTGGGTCTGACGACGATCGGCCGCGGCGCCGCTGAGGTTTATGGCCGTGTAGAGTCGATCATGGGCACCAGCATGGTGAAGGAGATCCTGGATTTTTATTCGCTGTTCCATCCCATCGCCGAGGGCTACTCCGATCGCGCCCGCAAGACGGTGGCCTTGCTGCGCGATCCCGCCGTGACGGAATTTCGCGTCGTCACCGTTCCGGACAAGGCCTTGCGCGACGCCCAATTCTTCGTCAGTGAATTAAAGAAAAGGGACTTCGCTACTGGCATGATCTGCGTCAACCGGACCTGGTCTCACACCGTGCCGGCATCGTCCCCGGACGGATTTGCGGCTGAGCTGCTGGATTGGTATGGCAGCGTAAGTGCTTCTCACCGGCGCTCAATCGAAAAGCTTCGGGAGACGTTTGGGTCGGACGTAAAGCAGATTCGGGTTCTGAGCGAACTGGAGCGCGATGTGGAAGGCCTTGATTCCCTTCGCCGCCTCGCTCGGCAGCTCCAACCCGCTACCGAAATCGCGCCCCATCCGGAACCAGCTCGATAGCAGGAAGACGAAGCGTAAAGACGTCCCCCGGTTGAATCGGGACCGGAACGAATCGAAACCCAGTAGCCAGCTCCGAAGTGAATACGTGGAGGTTGAAGCTGCCCCAGCCCCAGGCTTCAATCCGTACCTCCACCGGTTCCCCGGCCGGTACGATCAAAGCCTTGACGTCGCCCAGGCGAATTTCATCAATCAGATTGGACGCCGTGCCTTCTACCGGGCAACCCAACACCGCGACCGAGAAGCGGGTGAATGCCTTCACCACATAAAGCCGTTCAAACGTGCTGACCATTCGCTCCTCGATGGCAGCCTTCACGCTGGTGGCGGATACACCCTCGGCAGCGGCGGGCGGCGGATGGGGCACGCCTTGGCCGAACTCATCGGCGCGGCCTATGCGTTCCACCAGCAAGCGCGCCAATTGAATCGCAAGCCGCGGATTTCTGTCCATGAGCTGCTTGAAGCTGCCACGCGGTATCAACAGGCACTCGGTTTCTTCAACTGCGGTGATGGTGGTTGAGCTTGGCGTGTCCTCGATGAGCGACATCGGAGCGAAAAACTGTTGGGGGCCGAGTTCGGCCAGACGAATGGCCGACCCCTGCCGTTTCTCGGTCACCTCCACGCGGCCAGTATGGATTATGTACATACCAAGCCCGGTTTCACGCTCTTGGATAATGACTTCGCCTCGACGGTGCCTGCACTCAATAGTGTTCTCTTCGAGCTTGAGCAACAGTCTGCGGTCGAGTCCCGCGAAAAGAGGAAGGTCTCCGATTGACTCTTTCACTCGCGGCGCCTCATCTGATCCGTGAAATCGTCCAAAACATAGCCGGCAGAGCGGCGGCCGCAAGAATCTTCAGCACCGCCGACCAGGGTTCCGGAGCCTCGCTCCCCCATCGCAGACCGGCTAGAAAAACCAACAGCAGCGCCCCTAATACCAATCCGTACGAAGACCGCGGCGCGCGATCCTCCTCCCGCGGGGCCTCGTCAAAATCGATCCCTACCCGGATGTCGTTCTCGCGCAGCTCCTCTACCAGGCGGTTCATCTCCCGCAAGGCGCCGAACATCAGCAGGCCCGATCCGATGGCCCAGTCCTCGGCTGACTTCCGATTCATGAGCATGCCGAACTGAGTCCGAAGCAGCCGTCCAACCACGGGCCATTGGGCCTCCGAGATGGCATCGAACGGTGGCGCACCCGCCCGAACCGCGTCCGAATTCCAGTACCCCGCGGCGACCAGGTTGCGATGCAGGCAGTCCAGGAACAGCGGGCGCGATGGAAAAATCCTCGCTAGAGCGCGCCAGTTATTTTCGAATGCTTCCGCCGACGGTGGAAACCAGAGATTGACCTTTAATTCCGGTTCGATACCCGAAAACTCATCCAGCAGCCGCCTTTCCAGGTCCGGAGAGGACCGCGAGATCGTCAAACCAATCAGCTTCTGCGCTGCAACAGAGGCATCGCCCGCCACTACCGCCGTCGCGTATTGAATTCCGGCGTTCACTCGATTAGGCAGTACAGAAAGGGCGCCGCTCACCCAGCGAAAATGCAAGCGATTATTCTGGCCGACCAGCATCGCATCCAGATCCAGCTCGGACGCCACAATCGAGAGCGAGTAGAATTGTTCCAGAATCGCGGATGCGATCAACACCGGCGCTTGCGGATCGCCCTGTGCGATCAGCTCCGACACCGGGCGTCCTGAAACTTCCCGCCAGCACAGCAGCGCAGAGGTGGAAAGTTCCGGAATCAAGCGCGGGTATTCCACCAGAGTCTCGCCCGCATACTTGGCGAGCGCGTCCAGCAACGATCGCTCGCGCGTCACAGATTCGCCGTTGCGGATCCACTCCCGGAATTGCGAGAGCACCACCGGCGTCACCATGCCGGCCACTTCCGGCCGGCTCAGTGAACGCAGGCCCTTTTCAAAGGCCCCGAGACTTTCCTCGGAAACCGGGTCGCGCGCCACTTGGACAATCACCCTCTGGTCCCGATAACGGGAAACATAAGCTGTCCGGGCCAGCGTATTCCACACCGGGGAAACTTCCAGATTGTCCGCCAATTCCGAGGCTGCGGCTCCCAGCTCGCGCCGGATGATGCCCTCGACCAACGACACCGGAACAATTGGCAGATTGAGCCGGAGATGGCGCAAATTCGCGAGGACTGACGCGTCCAACAGATCGGATCGCCAGCCCAGAAATCGCCCGAACGCGGCGTACAGCCCGCCCAGTTGCTCGAAGGCTTCCCGCAGCCGCCTGCCGACGCCCTCGGACGTGATTTCATCGTCTGGATTCTTGGCGCCGCCCCAAAAGCGGCTAGTCGCACGTAACCCATAGCGGTCAAAGACCGCCGCCGAATTCGCGCTTGTTTCGATCATCGATTCCGGTTTGATCGCTCCAGGCAATCAGCACACCCGCCTGAGCGAAAGGCGTCCCGTTACCAAAGGCGTCTGATCGATTTTCTTATTTGGGCGACAAAGCCGCCTCGGCAGGCTGCGGCTCCGACGAACTCGCGGCGCCGTTGGGCTTCACCGTTCCCGCGATCCAGTCCGACGTGGTCTTCACCATGTCTGAGGTGTCCTGAACAACCTCGCGGGTCGAGTCCCAAGAGCGCGCGACGATATCCTTCGGCAAATTGGACAACCGTTCCAGGGTCGGGCGCCGGGATTCATCGATCCTCGCTGATAAGGCGTCCGCCATGGCATCGATAACCTCACGCAGCTTTTCTACCGAGTCCTTGGTATCCATGGACCCCACCGTCGTCTGGAGCTGCTGTACGCCAAAGACCGTCATAGCCGCTGACAGTCGGATCATTGAGTTGAGTAGTTCCTGCATCCCGACCTCCTGGTTTCCGGCGCCTCAAACTCGAATCACAAACCCGGCCTTTCCTTCCGCGGGACCAGCCTGCGCAAGAGCCACAAGAGCCAGATAGTCCATGATGTCACAAAAATTCCCAAAATGATTTCCCAGAACGGCGAATTGCCCTTGGCCACCGAACTACCGCCGAGCGTCATGAATACCATCACCAAAGCCCACACTGCAATTCCAGCGAAGGCTCTGGCGCGCAGTGGCTGTTGCTGGTCCTCAACCGGCAGAGAACCGGCTTTCGCCGTCATCTGACGACGCTCGATCAGCTCCAGCGCGCGCACCATGGAAGCGGGCCCGGTCTTGATCCAAATGGCCAGATCCGTCAACATGGAAAGCGCGCCCCCCGCCGAAAAAATCTTTTTGCGCGACTGCTCGTAGAGATATTCCTCGGTGACATCGCGGAGTGCAAGCGCCATGTCCAGCCCGGGCGCCATTCGCGATATCACGCCATCCACCAGCACAGTGGACCGGATATATTTGATCATTTCCCGATCCACCAGCACGCCATAGTTCCGGCAGACCGTCAACAGGTCCATCATGGCCACCGTGATCGAGACACGGAATTGAACCTTGCCGTGTACCGACGGCTCCTCGTACCAGGTTTGCGCCATCTCCGCGATGCGCTTCCGCATCCCCTTCAGATCCGCATCGGCGGTGACGATGCAGATATTGAGGAACTGGCGATAAATCGCCTCGGGGTCGCCCCCGGCGTAAGCCATGGTCAGCTCGATCTGCTTGTAGCGGGCTTCGGTAGTCAGCTTTGCGACGATGCCAAAATCGACATATCCAACAACGTTGTTTGGCAGGATCAGAAGATTCGCCGGATGCAGATCGGCGTGGAAAACACCGAATCGAAACGCGTCCCTCAGAAAGTTCTTCACCACGTTGCCGCAGAATATGCTGGGATCGAAACCGCTGTCGATTATCGCTGCAAGCGCGTCCTGGTCGTCGTTTTCCAGCATGCGGAAATAGGCCGAAACGCTATGCCCTTCCAGGAACTCCATGGTCAGGACGCGCGATCGGGTCAAATCCCAGAAGATCTTGGGGATCCGCTCGGTGGTGGAATCGGCGGCGTTGGCTCGCAGCATTTCGCAGTGCGTGGCTTCGCGGCGATAATCCAGCTCATCGCGAGTCCAGGTCACCAGTTCACGCACCGGATCGCGCATGAAGTAAAGGCTTCGAATGCGGAGCAGGAAAACCACCCGGACGAAACTTTGCATCAGGAGGATGTCGCGATGAAAGTCCCGCTGGACACCCGGCCTGCGCACTTTCACCGCAACCGAAGTGCCGTCGCGCAGTGTCGCTTTGTGCACCTGGCCTATCGAGGCCGATGCAATCGCCAGGTAGTCGAACGTCGAGTACAGGGATTCGGGCCGGCATCCAAACTCGGCCACGAAGACTCCGGCCACCGCTTCGCTGCTGCAGGTCGGTACGTTGTCCAGCAGCATCAGCAACGCATCGCAGTATTCCTTCGGCAATGTCTGGAGCTGCAGAGACATGATTTGCCCCAGCTTCAGGAAGGAACCGCCCACCTGTTCCAGTCCCTCGCGCAGAAGCTCGTGCCCCAGCACCGGCTGCCCGGACAGACGCCTTCGCGCCAGAAGAGTCAACTGCCGGAGCCCGATCCGCAGGATTTGAAAAAGCCTTTTAAAATACTCGACTAGAGAGTGGCGCGAGCTCATGGTTCCTGCTATCGTTGCGCCGGATTGCGGCCCGCCGGCCATCGCCTGGGTTTATTCCGACCGGCCCTCCTGCGTCCTCGGTCTGCCGGGGGGCGAATTGAGTTCCTTGATTATAGCGCGCGCTGGAGATGCGACTCCCGCCCACAATCATTGTTAAGCTTGGAGGGCGTGAATGCGCGCGACGGATTCCTGAGCGTCCTCGAAATGATGCAGCAGTCAGCCCGGCTGATGAGCCTCTTCATGCCCGGCCGAGGTTTATTCGGAGATTGGCCGGAACTCGACGACAAAATTGAGGCGTTTCGCCTTTTTCAATCCGCCGACCGTGAACTTGGTTTGCCCGTAGACCGCCTTCCCCTGGATAACGTGGTCCAGCAAACACTCACCAGGGATGCTTTCCGCGCCATCTGGATGCTGGAAGGGGTCGGCTACATCAAAGGCACTGCGTCGAACTTAAGCGTGAAAGGCCTTCTGACGGAGGGTCCGGGCTCCCGCCTTCCGGACCGTGCGATGATCCCGCTGCACGCCGGAATGGGAACCGCGTTCGGCGAAAAACTGTTCGGCGCGCTGAGCTCGCGTCCGTCCCAAACCCAGGTCCGCGACACCGTCGAGCGCTTCCTCGATATCTGCCGAGCCAACTGCAGGCCGGGCTGGGAGGAAGCCTGTATCGAATCCGCCGGCTTAGTGGTGCGGCTGCTCCACCCAAATCTTGCGGTTACGGTGTGCGCAGAGTTGCGAACGTTCGATCCAGCCTTGCCGGCTCTATTCTGGCACGGCGTTGGCCGCTCGCTCTACTTTCAGCCAACCAACTTCCTTCCCATTGCCGGCGCGCATCGCAGGATGTTGAGCAGCGCCCTCCAGGAAACGAGCTCTCCCCAGGATCGGCGAAATGTACTTGCCGGGCTTGTCTGGGCCGTGACGCTAGTCAACCTTCCGCAGCCCGAAGTCGTTCGAGCGCTGGCGTCAGTTTGCTCCGATCTGAACCTGCGCGAAGAATTTATCAACGGGTTCATCTCGGCTCTTCTGGTTTGGCGCCATATGGCTCCGGATGACTTGCGCTACACACATATCTACACGCAACCGCCGTCCGCCGCCGGCCGCCAATCCCCGCTTTGGAAGGAGTGGATCGAGACGCCGGCTCGGGAAGCGCTGTCCGATATTTTTTCGGGACTGGATCGCCGCAACAATATTCCTTCGCTCTATTCCTTTCGGACATCGGAAGAACTATGCCGTTTAAGCGAGGAGTCCGTTAACCAACGATGAGTGAAAAGGCTCAATACGACGTAGTCATAACCGGCGCGGGTTTGGCTGGCCTCACGCTCGCGCGGCACCTGTTACTGTACACCGAGCGGACCGTGCTCTTGCTCGACAAACGGGACAATCCCCCGGGTACGTCGCAAAAAGTGGGGGAGTCGCTGGTGCAGGTGGGCGGTTATTACCTCTCGAAAACACTCGACCTCGAAGAGCACCTGCTGCGCAACCACTACACGAAGTACAATTTACGGTTTCACTGGAAGACATCTACTGGGCGGCACGATTACTGGGACGACGTGTCGTCGGCATCCATCCGCACACAGTCCAACATCGGAACTTTCCAGGTTGATCGAAATCTTCTAGAGCGGCATCTGATGGAGATCAACCGCCAGAACCCGCGCTTTAATTTCATTGGTGGAGCAAAAAATATCGGCATCGATCTCGCGGCCGATCCTGTTGACGGCTCCGTCGGAGTCCACAAAGTGACCTGGACCGGCGGTGAGGCAACCGGCGCCTGGGTGGTCGACGCATCCGGAAGGCCAGGTATTCTGAAGCGCAGCCTTTCTCTCGCCAAGTCGAATGAGATCCGGCACGGCGCCACCTGGGCCTGGGTGGAAGGGCTGGTGAATCCCGAGCTCCTGTCGAAGTACTCTCACCAGGAGCGTCTGGTCCACCGCAGCCGCCAGAAACTCGGGAACTATCCCTTCTTTCTCGCCACCAATCATTTCTGCGGCGAGGGCCGCTGGTTCTGGGTGATTCCGCTGCATGGCATGACCAGCCTCGGCCTGGTATACGACCACGCCGTGGTGAATCCGGAAGAAGTGTCGAACGGCCGTAAAATGCTCGACTGGATTTCGAAAGACTGGCCGCTGTTCGCCGAGGATCTCAAAAACCGAAAGATTGTCGACGAAGGCCGCTTCGTCGATTTCTCGTACGACTCGCAGCAGACCATCAGTCCCCGGCGATGGGCCATCACGGGCGAGGCCGGACGATTTTCCGATCCGCTTTACAGTCCCGGCAGCGATCTGATCGCCATCTATAACACTCTGATCGTGGACGCCATCCAAACCCGGGATCAGTCCAGATTCGAGGCCAAGTGCGAATTCTACGAGCAGATCATGCGCATAACCTACGAATCCTACGTGCCGTCGTTCCTGCTCAGTTATAACTGCCTGGGCGATCCCGAGACGCTGACGCTCAAGTATACCTTCGAACTGGCGACTTACTTCGGATTCTTCGTCTTGCCTTTCACCAATCAGTTGTTCACCAATCACCTCTTCATGCGGACCCATTTGCGAAAGTTTGCCCTTATGGGTCCCATCAACAAGAACCTGCAGATATTCCTGCGAGACTATTTCAACTGGAAGAAGGCCCAGGGCCTGGTACCGCTCGCCCAGCCCGCCCATATCGACTTCTACGACATGGAGCCGTTACGGGCCTCCGAAAAGCTGTTTTATGAAATCGGTTTGACTCTCGAAGAAGCCGAGGACCAGCTTGATCGGCACTTCGAGCGCATGAAGGAGTTCGCCCGGCACATACTGGCTCATGTCTATGCCGTGGTTCTGGGGGACAAACGCGTCCTCTTGAATGCGCCGTTCGTCTCCAGCTTGAAGCTCCGCGGCACTTCGTTCGACCCGGTTCGCATGCGCCTGGACTACGCGCGATTCGCCGATTCCGCCGAGGTGTATGAATGGAAATTAAACCCGTTCGCTTTGGAATCCTTCATTCCGTCCCAACCTCAGCTGCAGGAAACGACTCTGGAGGGCTGAGATTTCTCTTAAACGCAATTCCTAACTTCACTATTGTCAGGCTTGGGTTCCGATGGTACTATGGCCAAGACTCCCGTCAAGCCGCGGGCCTCAGGAGATGCCCTCCTTCGCAGCAAGGAGGGGTGGTCTGAAAACGAATGGCAAACACCTACGATGTCATCATTGTCGGCGCGGGCTCCGGCGGAGGTTTTCTCGCCGGTCAGATTGCGCCGTACTGCTCGCTGCTGATTCTGGACGCCGGCCCGAGTTTCCCCGGCGCGCCCAACCCCGGCACCGGAGTTTTGTCGCGGCGGGTTTTGTCCACGCAGATCAATCTGGGTACCTGGATTCCGGACAGCAAGGCTTCCATCCACGGAAGCGTGTTTTACACCTATCCGATGTACATGGACCAGTCCAACCCGACTTCTTCCACCGGCCAGCACGAAGCGAAGCTGGTCGGGGGCGGTTCCGCCATTAACGTGGGCGCCTGGCTGCGGCCGCGTTCCGTGGACTGGGGCGGATTTAACGAGGCGACCGGCCTCACCGACTGGACCAAGGCTCTTTTCGAGCCGCACTTCCTGCGCGCCGAGCGAATTCTCAATGTCGGACGCGATAGCCGCGCCAACTGGATGCCGGCTAGTATTCTCTATGAGAAGGCTGCCAATGCGATGGGCATTCCCACCGCGATGAACGCATCCAATCGGAAAAAGTGCATCTATTGCGGCCACCGGCTGAACGCGGGTATGCCCTGCAAGTACGACTCGTTGATGAGCACAGCGCTCACCCAGATTCCCGCTGCTGTGGCTGCCGGGGCTACATTAGTGCCCAACGCAAATGTAACGCAGATTAATATCACCAACGGCAAGGCAACCGGTGTTACCTATGTGCAGGCGGACGGAACAACCGTGGTCGCCAACGCCAACAAACTGGTCGTGGTTGCTGGGGGCGCTATCGGCAGTCCCCTGATTCTCCGCGAGGCCGGCCTGCACGTGGTGAATCCCAATGTGGGCAACTATCTGCGGGCCCACCCCGGCGTTCCTATGGATGTGCTGTTACCGGGCACAAACTGGGGCGTGGATCGGGGCTATCAATGGAACCTGCATCACAACGCATTCGACAGTAAGGGCGATATCACCGACGCGGTTGTCCATGCCTCCGGCTCGTTTATGGCGAACACGTCGTGGGTTGCCGCATGTTTCCAGATCGGCCTTTTCGGCCAGCCCTATAAGGACATAATGCGGCAGTGGAAACAGCGTGCGGGTGCTTTCATTTTTGCCATGAAGCCCGCCATCACAGGCCAGGTGATAGGTACCCTCCAAACTCCAGTTATCACCTACCCCATTAGCAATACCACTGGATACCTCGAGCCTAAGACCATGGGCGATCTGCTCGCGGCTATTACTCAGGTTGCAGAGATCTATAAGAGCTTCGGAGCTTTCAGCGCATTCCCGAACCCCAATACTCCGCTCAACGTCCTGAAACAGCAACTCACGCTATTCGTGACTACCTCCGGCGCTCTGCACCCGCAAGGTACCTGCCGCGCCGGCACCAGCCAGTCGAATTCGGTGGTCGATTCTAACCTTATGTCGTGGGACATCAAGAATCTAATGTGCTGCGACGCCAGCGTGATTCCGAATGCGCTCAGTTCCAACCCCAACGCCATGGTCATGGCAGTGGCAAGCCGGGCGTCGGATTACGTCAACCATGAAATTCTAGGCGCGAAATCGGCTCCTACCGCGCCGCAGGAAATGCACTTGGCTGGAGGCGTCAGATGAACGACTCCCCTTTTAGCCCTCGCGAAGCCCTGCTCGAAATGGAGCGGGTTCTCACGCGCCGGGCGTTATTCGGCAAGCTTGCGAAAGGAGCCGGCGTGGCTGCTGCGTGGGATCTGTTTGGCCATCGGATCTTCGGGCAAACGGTGAACCCGGCGCTGATTACCCAGGCCAAGCTTTATCCACAGGTGCTGCCCGTGTTGAGCGCATTCGGTGAAATGGTGGTTCCCGTGGACGATGTGCCTGGTTGGGCCACATTCGAGCCCGGCATCAGCACGTATACGCTCGATGTTTATATCCGCCAGGTCTTCAACCTCGGCAACAACCTCGCCTTTAACGGATACCTCACTGCCGCGTTGGGTTTCAACAATCTCCCCCCCACCGTCTCTTATGGACCAACGTTCCTGGAAATGAACCTGGCGACGCGCGGCCAATATCTGATCGACGTGCTGGAGGGGAACTTCGAAAACTCCGGCACCCAGGACATCATGGCTTTCGGGGCTATCTACATGCTCCTGGGCATAAAAATGGTGTTCTTCAGTAACTATCCCCACCAGCTCGCCAACCCCACCGCCGAATTTCAGCAGATTCTT
This sequence comes from Bryobacterales bacterium, assembly GCA_963824345.1. Lineage (GTDB taxonomy): Bacteria > Acidobacteriota > Terriglobia > Bryobacterales > Bryobacteraceae > Palsa-89. The sequence goes on along the minus strand of CAWGOZ010000023.1, from coordinate 397,951 downwards.
GGGAACAACCCTCCCACGGCTTTCGATTTCATGGGTTATCGGGGACCGGTCGGACAAGCGGAGGAACTCGCTTTGAGGGCTGCGGCCGCCAGCGCCGTAACGCTTCCTGGTATCGATCCTGATGATCCCTATATTTAGTCGACGCACCTGAGGACACGAGAATCCATGAGAAGACTTCTTCCGTTGTTTCTGCTGTGCGCGTTGTGCGGTGCTCCACGCGCCTGGGGCTCGGCGTTTGCGATCAACGAACTGGGCGTCCGTGCTCAGGGTATGGCGGGCGCGTTCGCGTCGATCGCCGACGATGGCTCCGCGATTTTTTACAATCCCGCGGGCATGGCGTTTCAGACCGAGACCACCATGGAGATGGATTCTCTGGTGGTCGTCGGAATGTTCCGGTTCAACCCCTCGGACCCGCCGCCTGGCGTGGTAACGCCACCCAACGGATGGAACGGAAGCATCAAGCCGCATTTTATCCCGGTTGCGAACCTTTACCTCATCAAGCCGATTAACGAGAAGTTCACTTTCGGCTTTGGTGGATTCGCTCCCTACGGTCTCTCCGACGATTTCACCAACTTTAAGGATGGCGACCCGCAAAATACCAAATTCCCCGGCCGATATGCCGGAAGCAGAGCGGCTCTCCAGCAATTTTGGTTTCAACCAACCCTGTCTTATCGAATCTCGGAAAACAGCAGCATTGCCGGCGGCGTCGCGCTGGTGCACACCCATCTTTTTTTGGAGGAGAGCATTCTGAATCCGAATACAGACGGTGACACCTTTGGGCAGGCTTTTGCTTCCACTATCTTTCCGGGGATCAATCCGGCCGAGGCGGCTGCCTCCATCGCCCGGCTGCTACCGGAAGGACGCTTCCGCGCCGCCGCTACCTCCAACAAGGCGGGTTTCAATATCGGGTACATGTATAAGATTCCGTCGAAAAAAATATCCATAGGTCTCGCATGGAGGAGTGCGGTGGTGAATCACCTTTCCGGCAAAGCGGCGTTCGCTTTTACCAACACCGGCGCGATCACTCCCTTTCTTCCGGCTGGCACTACGTTCTCCTCGCTCTTCCCGAATCAGCCCATCAAGGGAGACTTCACCACGCCAGGCGTCTATACTGCCGGCATTTCCACCAGGTATTTTCACAACACCGTCATCGCTTTGGACTTCGAAGTACAAGACTTCCGCCGCTTCAAAGACCTTCCCGTGGACTTCAGCGACACGGTTGGAACCGCCCTGCCGGCGGTAGAAACCCTCAATTTCAACTTTCACAACTCCTACATCACGCACGTAGGAGTCGAGAGGCAATTCGGGGAGAAAAATTTCGTGCGGATGGGCTACTCTTACGATGTTTCCCCGGTGCCGGATCAAAGCGTCGGGCCCCTGTTCCCCGACGCCAACCGCAACAGCATTACCTTCGGTGCATCGCGGCGCATCAGCGCGGGCGAACTCAGCATCTTCTATCAGGCTATGTTTTTTGTCGACCGAAATATCAATGTGCCGGCCAACGACGGCCAGTACACCAATGGCCTTTATCATAACTTCGCCGATCTTGCCGGTCTCGGACTGCGCCTTTATCCCGGCAGAATCCTCGGCAAAGGAAAGCACTAGGGGGCGCGCCATGAGATTCCCCAAAAGCAGATCTTCCAGCTGGCTGGTCTTCGTGCTCGCCGTGGCGGTGGCCCGGCCGGCTTTCCCGGCGCAGCAGCTTTTTACAACCCAGTTTATTGTGGTCGGCGAAGGCCTGGCCGCGGGAATGGCGGACTTTCAACTGCGCGATGTCTATCAAAACGCCAGTTTCCCGGCAGTGATGGCCAATGCGTTTCAAACCGCGTTCCCCATGCCGATTCTTCAGAGTCCCGGAATCGGCGGCGGCACGCCTGGTTTCCAGGTTCTTCCCCCGCGCCTTCCCGGACAATTGCAGGGGGCCGTGCGCAACGACTTTCCTCCCGGCCTTTTCGTTTTTAATCTTTCCGTGCCCGGTTTCACCCTGAGCGACAGCCTGAATAGGGCTCCCAAGCCCCCGCTGATTCAAAGCCGTGAGCCCGAACAAACGCTGATCAATTTCATTCTCGGGTACCCGGCCCTGATCGCCGGAGCCAATTTGCCGCTTTGGACCCAGGTTCAATACGCCGTGGAGATGAATCCGACGCTCGTGGTCGTGGAGCTCGGCTACTTCGATGTACTCCAGCCGGCCGCCACCAACGATCCCGCCGCCCTTCCCGACGTGTCCACGTTCTCCAGCCAATTCAGCACCCTGCTTTCCAGGCTGAACGCCTCCAGCCCGCAGATCATCGTAATGACCGTGCCGAATCCATTTGACACCGCATACTTCACACCCGTTTCCAGTGCCAGCCGCCTGCTGGGCGCGCCCGCATCCGTACTCACTTCGCTCTTCGGCGTGGGTCCGGACGATTATCTTACGCCCAACGGACTGATGGTAGCCGGGAGCGCGATCGCGAAAGATAACCCGAAGCCCAACCCCCTCTCTGCCACGCAATACTCGGTGGTCAGCGCCGCTACCGCGACGGCGGTTGAAGCATCGGTGGCCGCTCTGAACAGCGCCATTGTGAGCGCTGCGCAGCAGGTTGGCCCCAACGTGATTGTTTACGATCTGCACGCGTTCTTCTCCAGCGTCCGGCAGAATGGCCTGGCCGTTGGTACCAACACCTTGACCGCCGATTACCTGGGTGGCTTCTATTCTCTGGATGGCTACTATCCGGGCCAGACCGGGCATGCGGCCATCGCAAATAATCTGCTCCGGCTTCTGAACTCCACCTATGGAACCAGTTTCCCGACAGTCAACCTGGCAACCGTGGCGGCTGGCGACCCGGTGCTTGGTTTTACGCCCGCAGCGAAAAAGCCGGCCGCGGTGAAGAGCAAGGAGGGGACGCGATGATGAAACCGATGCTCCTGCCGGCGCTGGCCGCCCTCTGCTTCGGACTGCCGCTCTGCGCGCAAACGACTAGCGAGCCCGAGCCTTCACCTCAGCCTACCGACGCCCCGCTGCCTGTCCCCCTAGTTCTGCCGCCCGGCAATATCGAGGTTCTGCAGATCGACAGCGACGGCAGCTTCATGGGCGACGCGCCCCGCATCGTCGATTGCCCCAGCAATGCCGACAATCCCTTCGGCGTCTGCGGGAACGTCCTATTCGGCGGAGTCGGTCTCTGGAATTCGCACCTGAGCGGCGCCATTCAGGTCCGCTTCTTTGCGCCAGTAAACCAAATCGCGCACTTCGAGATCACCCACCCGTTCGATCTCACCGGCACCGATTCCCTTCTTTCAACACCTCAGCTCTATCAGTATCCTGCCACCGGCAACGTGATCCTCGATACGTTCAACGGCTACTCCTCGGGCGATCTCAATCTTGTAACGGGACAGGTCACCAACCTGAACTACCAGGTGATTTTTTCCAACAGTTGGTATGCGGCCTTCGCCGCCGTGAATCCGGCGCTGTTCCCGCCAGCCTTCGCCTTCCCCGGTGTCTACGGATCCGCCAATCTCGTGTTCACCCAGCGGGCGGACGGCAATCTCGATCTGACCTTCTACGGATCCACCTTTCTTCCGCTCGGAAACAATGTCAAGGGCCAGCCCGTTCGTTTGCCAATGCCTCTGAACGGCCCTTCGCTCTATTCCCCCAGCATTCAGGTTCCAGGCTTGAGCCTGCATCCTCACCTGAGCATCACGACGGTCCCCAGCACCAGGCCCGCGTGCGGAAGCGCCTGCCCCAAGCTCCCAATCAATCAGGTGGTACAACTCACTCTGAATTCGGCCTTCTCTTCGCTCGGCGACGACTTCTATCTGAATATCCCCGCGCTCGGCGGCATAGCGTTCGGCCGCTCCGAGATGTTGGGAAGAATGGAGGTTCAGTTCGGCAGGCCCGTAGGGAAATTCATGCCCATCGCCATTAACCCTCTGCCGCCGGAAGGTCTCCTGGTGCCCCCGCCCGCCTTCCCGATCAACGGCCTGTCGCTCGGCTTCCTCGGCTTCGACGAAGACCTGGTCTTTCCCAACCTGACCTACCATGTGGATGGACCCGCCATCACCGACGATCCTTTCGATTTCTGCGTCGGCGAGCTCAATCTGGAAACTGGCTTCGTTCAGGGCGAACTGTTGTGGCGCACATTCTGGACGCACGATCTGTTACTGGCCATTCTGGCTCAAAACAACGGCCGCATCCTGCCGACTTCGTTCCAGGAACGCGGCCCGGCCTGGTTTCAAACCGGTCCCAACAAGTCACTGGTATTGCGCTACAACGCCACCAGTTACCTGGATTACACCGGATTCGTCTTCCCGGGACCGGATTACTCCGATACCGCGAATTCGTTCACCGCGCTCACTGGCTCTTATCTGACACCCTTCTACCGAATGCAGGGCGAGCTGACCACAGACACGCCCACCAAGGTTTTTCAAAGTTCGGCCAGTCTCACCTCCAGCTTCGGCCAGCCTTTTTCCTACAGCCTCACCATTCCATGCAATGGCTCCGGGGATAGCGCGTTCACTTATACCAACAACACTGCCCGCCCCAGCACCGGAACCCCTGGCGGAACGTTTACCATGACGAATCTGGCTTCCGTATCCTGTACCAATTCGCTGACGTCCAAGCTTCCGCCCGGAGAGTATGACACGGTTGCGTTCTCCGGCTACGGAACCTGGAGCAACGACAAATCCACGCACCTGGCCACGGTGACCTTGGCTACTGCTGCGAATGCGCCCTACATCGGTATCCAGATTGATGGGGCCACGCTTTCCAATGCGGATACGAAACCCGTGACGCCGCCGCAACCATAATGAGCCGGAGGGAATGAAAATGCGCGCGATTATCTTCGTCGCCGGGAGTCTCCTCGGGGCTCTGCCGGGCGTCGCCCAGTACGGGGGCCGGCCAGGCGACACTGTGCTGTACGTCTTCACCGCCAAAGGCACCGGCGCGATCCAAACCCTGCCGCTTGCGACAGTCAACACCGCTTCCGGGTTCCAGACCATCGATCCGAGCACGGTTGTGCCGCAGTACTTCCCCTCCAATTTCCCTCAAGAGTACCGGCTGTTGCTGCACGAAGAAGAAGGAAACGTCTTCGAGTTTCTAGTGGAAGCGCCGGACGTTGTGGATCCAAACACAGAGATCATCTTTCCTGCAAAGGTCCTGGTCGGCGAAGGTCTGCTTCGGATCTCGCCTCCAGGCGAGGGCGATATCGATGCCCCACCGACGTTTTACACGGATTTTCCGCAATACAGCAATGTGGCTCCCCACGACGCGCTAAGTCAGCCCTATCGACTCGTGTTCTGGACTCCCAGCGAAGTATTTCCCGTCGGCATTCAGGTGCCGACAACCTTCGTGAGTCCTACAACGCCTGCTGGCGAATCCGGTGCGGACTATATTATTTCGCTTGGAGTTTTTCCGGCGTTGATTCCGTGGAAGGGGCTCAATGTCACTATTCCCAACGCGGGATGGCAACAGGGGACCGACGCCAAGACGCTCGAGCGCGACGACAAACTCAATACCACCGCACGCCTCATCCGCCTCCGTCCGGGCCGCCAAACACCTCCTCTTTCGTTTGATGGCGACACCAATATAGTTGTGTTGCAGGGCAATGTACAGATTGGTCCGGCCGGCGAGACGGCTCAGACGCTGCCCTCGTGGCAGTACGCGTTCGTCCCCAGTGGTTACGCAATTACCCTATCCAATGAAGCGGTTTATGCGGGCCCTGAATAGCGGCCTGAGCGCGGTTTTGTCCGCGGTTTTGTACTGAGATGCCCGGTCCAGCGCGCGGGTAGAAGGGGCGGGGCGTTGGATCCTCTAGATACCTTGTGGCTAGAAGGGCGGCTCATCCGGAGCCGCTGGCCGGCTGTTTCCCGAGACGCCCCTGCCATCGAACTTGAGCCGGCCATTGGGGGCAAATTGGCCAGTCCCGACGAAGCTTGGCTTCGGGTCTGATAGTTCTGCGCCATCAAAGCGCCGAGGCGATTGAGGCCGTTCGTGGACAATCCATGAGAAGCAATTGCGAAAGCAGTACCGGTATCCCGCGCCGTGCCCGCCCTGACTTACAATGGAATTTCTCTCATGGCCGAATCTCCCATCACTCAACGCCGCCAGGACCTCGGAATGAAAATGCGCGCGACAATCTTCGTTATCGCCGGGGGTCTCCTCGCGGCTCTGCCGGGCGCCGCCCAGTACGGTGGCCGGCCAGGCGACACCGTGATGTACGTCTTCACGGCCAAAGGCACGGGCGCGATTCAAACCCTGCCGCTTGCGACAGTCAACACCGCTTCCGGGCTCCAGCTCATCGATCCGAGCACGGTTGTTCCGCAGCCGTTCCCAACCGATTTCGACCAAGAGAGCAGGGTGGCGCTGCACAAGGAGGACGGAGACGTATTCGAGTTCATTTTGGAAAATCCGGACATCCTGGACCCGAATCAAGAACTGCTGTATCCCGCAAAGGTCCTGATCGCCCAAGGCCTGCTGCGCATCTCTCCTCCAGGCGAGGGCGACATTGATGCGCCAGCGACGTTTTACACGGATTTTCCACTGTACAGCAATGTTGCTCCCCACTACGCACTGAATGCGCCTTACAGCCTGGTGTTCTGGACTCCTAGTCTGGTATTCCCCGTGGCCATCGTAGTGCCGGAGACCTTCGTGAGTCCTTCGACGCCGAAGGGCGAGAGCGGTGCGGACTATATTATTTCGCTGGGAGTTTTTCCGGCTCTGATTCCGTGGAAAGGGCTCGACCGGACTATTCCCAACGCCGGCTGGCAACAGGGGACCGACTCGAAGACCATCGAGCGGGACGACAAACTCAATACCACCGCCCGGCTGATCCGGCTTCGTCCGGGCCGTCAAACGCCGCCTTTTTCATTTGATGGCGACACTCATGTGCTTGTGGTGCAGGGAAACGTCCAGATTGGTCCGGCCGGCGGGACGGCTCAGACCCTGCCATCGTGGCAGTATGCTTTCGTCCCCAGCGGTTATGCCGTTACCCTATCGAATGAAGCCGTTTACGCTGGACCGGAATAGGGCCCTTTGCGCCGGGCTATCCTAGGCGCCCCGTCCACCAGGCTGCCATCCCGGCGACGCCCACCGTCGCCGCAATCAGTGCAATCGTCCAGATGTAGCGCCAAGCCAATCGTCGTTCCTCGGATGTCTTTGGCATTAGGATTTGATTCGCACCCTGGGGCTCAAGCTGCACGCGCAAAGTTCGATACTGATGGCGAACGCGCACCAGACCTGCCAGTGAGAAAGGAACCCATGGGCAATAAAGAAAGTGTTGGTCCAGCCGGCTTCCACGCCGAACCGCCATGCCGCCAGCGCGCCGGCTGCCGCTGCAACCGGCGTCAACAACAGTCCCACCAATAGCGATGCTTTGACGCGAAGGGCAGGAGTCACCGTGCCGCCACGGGCTGACCGATTTGCTCGCCGATGATTTCTCCCGAAACAACCAGTTCCACCCGGCGATTCTGCTGGCGCCCGGCGGCGGTGTCATTCGAGGCTACCGGCTGATTTTTCCCGAAGCCTTGTGACGTAATCGAAGTGCTCGACACTCCCTCCTCTGTCAGATAGTCGCGCACCGACTCGCCGCGTTGCTCGGAAAGCTTCTGATTGTAGTCGTCGCCACCGACGCTATCGGTGAACCCTTCCACGTCCAGCCGCAAGCCCGGATGACCCGCGATGATGCCGGCTACCTTGGCGAGCTTCTCGCGGGCCAGCGGACGCAACGTGTGTTTGGCCGTGTCGAACAGCACATCCGACATATTCACGATCAGCCCGCGGGCCGTATCCCGAGTCTGAAGAATCGTGTTGAATTGCAGCAGGAGTTGGGCGCGAAGCTGCGTTTTCTCGGCCTCGGCTTGCGCCTTCTCGGCGGACACCCTGTCGAGATCGGCCTGGGCCGCGGCCCGCTGCGCGGCGTTCTCTTGTTTCAAGGCGTCCGTTTCCGTTTGGGCCGCGGCAAGCTGCGCGTCGCTCTGCCGTTTCAGGCGATCGGCTTCGGTCTGAGCCGCAGCCGCTTGTGCGTCGTTATCCCGTTGTACGCGCTGGGCGCTGTCGGCCGCGCTGAGTCGCGCTTGCTCCGCTTCTCGCCTGACCCGTTCGGCTTCAGCCAGCGCGGCGGTGGTGTCGCTTTCAGCTTGTGCTTCACGCTCCGCTCCCACCCGGCGCTCAGTGGCGAGCTGCTCTTCTTCGATCTTCTTGACGGTGATGATCCGGGCGTCCTCCGACATCTGAACGGCCTCCCGCGCTACGGTCCCGATCGGCTTCTTGCCACCTTTGCCGATCAGATAGCCCTCGGCGTTCTCGAGATCCTGGACGGCCTTTTGGAAGGTGTCGCCGGCATACTGCTCGGCGCCGGTCCAGCGGGCGATCTGGACGGCATTGCGCGCCTCATAAAGCTCTAACGGTACTTTCGGGTCCAGCGGCCGCGCCCGAATGTCGCCCGGCTTCACGTTCAACACATACTGCCCTCTCTGCAGCAGTTCGTATTTCGCGTCTACTTGTTCGATGGTTCCCGTGGTGTCCTGTCGAACGAAATTCTCCATCACCACCAGATCGCTCGGCTGTGTGACGGCGAAGTACGGCTCTGCGGTCACGATCAGACCGAAGGACTGCAGCTCGGTGGTGGCGTCGAGCTTCGATCTGCCGCCGTTGTTGAGCAGCACTTCGCCGACGTTCGTCGCGCGCCCTTCCGGGGTGATGGCCCACATGACGTAGGTCAGGTATTCTTCGCCAAACTGCGACGCCGGCCCAAGCTTTTCCATGTTCGCATCGATCTTGATCACGCCCTGTTCGCTCTGCACCTTCGCCTCGCCGCGAGCTTCGGGCATCAACGCCGTGCCGCGGAAGCCGATTTTAGTCGACCCGCTGCGGTGATGATAGTTGATGGCTTTCGTGGTCCGTGCCACCACGGTGATGCGATAGATCGGCACCGTCTGGGCCGGCGCGAGCGGGGCCAACGCGAGTCCAGACATTGTCAGAAATAGGCTTGTCAGAAATGGGCTTGTATATTTCATCTTTCGTACCTCAATCCTTCACAGAGAACGCGGTGAAGATGTGCACGAGCCGGACCGAACGCGCGCCATCGACGATCTGTTGAGGCTGTTCGGTCCCAGGGACTATATTCCAGTGAGGATCATCGGCCGAGCTGCGCACCAGTAACCATATGCGGTCAGGTGACCATGCGCGGTCAACAGCTTCAGGCCATCAGTTTTTCTTCTCGGCAGTGGGTCTGGCCGGGGGCTTCCTCGCCGCGGGCTGTTGCTTCACTTGCAACTTCTGCTGCTGCGCCTCGTGCTTTTGAGCCACTTGCTGCGTCTGCTGCTGGTGCTTCTGCTCTACCCTTTGCGTAGTCGCGTCACTGGCCTTGCTCTTGGTGAGCTGTTGATGTTCCTGCTCCTGTTTCTGCTGGAGCTTTTGTTTCTCTTGTGACTGGCTCGCATTGAGCTTGGCTTGCTGTTGCTGGTACTTCTTGTCCGTCTGGGCGTTCCCGGTATTTGGAGCAGGCCGTTCAGCGGATTTAAGGTCGTTGGGATGAACCGCGCTGGCGGGACGCTCGGCAGCCTCTTTGGGCGCTGCTGGAGCGGCCGCGCGAGCAGTGGCCGGCTTATAGGACGGCGCCGCCGCTTTGGCTGCGACCACGGCCTTTCCATTGAATACCCCTGGTTTCGGAGTGGCTGCGACCGCCGGCTTGCCATGGTTCACCGACTCGTAGAGCTGATGGTTAGTGCTGGCGGCCTGAACGTGTTGAGTTTGCTCGGAAGTCGCCGCGACATGCTTCTCATTCGCGGCTTTCTCTTCCTCCGCGTTCGGCCGAGCTGTAATTCCGCCCGAGCCGCCGTTGTAGCTCACATGATTCGCAGTAACGTTATTGACAATCACGGTCTTGGTGTAGACGTTGGTTATGTTTGTTACATTGCTCACGGACCGGTTGTAGAAGAAGGCTCCGCTTCGCCACTCGCCGCCCTCGAACCCGACACCGCCATAGCCGAAGCCGTAGTTGACGCCGCCGTAAAATCCGACTTGCGGGCCCCAGTAACCCTCATTAAAAACGAACGCACTCTCGTTCCAGCCCCAGTAGCCAGGGGTCCAAAGGAAACCAGGTTCCGGCGCCATTACCCAAGTGCCAGGCACCCAGAAGTAGCCTTCCTGAGCGTAAGCCCAATATCCCGGGGTCCACAGGTAGCCCGCGGAAGGACAGAGGGGTTGTTCGTACACCGGCAGCGGCGGCGGCGCGATCCCGATAGTAAGAATGATCTGCGCAGACGATGCGGCCGGTATCGCCAGCATGAGTGCGAACAACAGGGAGCGAACGGAGAGGTTGCGCATAGGTAGCTCAATCATCCCCGGTTTGGCCGCCCAAGACTGCTCACAATTGCTCAGGTTGAAAGGCCTACAGATCCTTGCGCGAGATCTCCAGCTTCCGCATCATGGCGTTTAAGGTGGTCCGCGGGAGCCCCAGACGCGTGGCGGCGGCGCTTACCACGCCATTGGTTTCCCTCAAAACGCGTATGATGTGTTCCCGCTCCACTTCGGCCAGCGTGGCGCCGGCGGGCGCCTCCACCGCATCCGCGCGAATTTCAGCCAGCGGAACCCGCAGGTTGGCGCCGGGCGAAAGAATGACCGATCGTTCGATGAAGTTCTCCAGCTCCCGGACATTCCCGGGCCATGGCCAGTTGAGCAGGGCTTGCATGGTATCCGCTGGAATCTTGTCAATCTGTTTATTCATCTTGGCCGCGTAGGTTTGGACGAAGTGCCGGACCAGCACCGGGATGTCTTCGGTGTGTTCCCGCAGCGGTGGAATGGTGATCGGAAAGACCTTCAGGCGGTAATACAGATCGCTGCGGAAGAGCTTGTCTCCCATCATCTGGGTGAGATTGCGGTTGGTGGCCGCCACCAGCCGGACGTCGATGGGGATGGTGCGCGTGCCGCCCAATCGCTCGAACTCCTTTTCCTGCAAAGCGCGCAGCAATTTGGGTTGCAGCTCCAAAGGAATGTCTCCCACTTCATCCAGAAACAATGTCCCCTGGTGGGCCATTTCGAAGCGTCCGATCTTCTGCGATAAGGCGCCGGTGAATGCGCCTCTTTCATAGCCGAACAGCTCGCTCTCCAGAAGCCCGGTAGGGATGGCGGCACAGTTCAACGTGATAAAGGGACGATTGCGGCGAGAACTCAGCTTGTGGATGGCGCGCGCCACCAGCTCCTTTCCTGTGCCGGTTTCTCCCAGCACCAGAACCGTGGCATCGGTGGGGGAAACGATTGCCACTTGCCCCATCACGCGCTTTAGCGCGGCGCTGGTTCCGACAATCTCCTCGAACTCAGGCATGACAACGGATTCGCCCACCATCGTCTCGGCGCGTTCGCGCTCGCTGAGATCCTGGACGAAAGTAATCCATCGAAATGGAGACGCGGGCAGGAACGCACTGGTGGCCAGCACGCGCACGCGGGTTTTATCCTTGCGGATATATTCCATTTCAAAAGGCGTGCAGGCTCCGTGCAGCAAGCCTTCTTCATGGGCGCGTTCATCCAGCGGCAGGGATTCCGGTGCGGCAATATCAGCCCAGTGCAAACCGCTGCCGGTTAGATCTTCGCGGCTGTATCCGAGCATGCCGAGAAACGCGTCGTTGGCATCCACAATACGGTCTAACTCGCCCGAAGCGATGCCGGCGATGGCCGCTGCGGCGGGCAGCGCTAGGACGCCTCCTCGCTTATGTAATAATGCCTCCTCGCTGCGGTGACGCGTGCTGAAATCCCGAACCACCCTCGCAAAGCCATGCAGCTCCTGGCTTTCGTCTCTCAGCGCGGTGGTCAAGACGTTGGCCCAAAACCGTGACCCGTCCTGTTTCCTTTGCCATCCCTCAGTTCCGAGAGGACCCTCCATCGCCGTCTTTCTCAATTCTTCCGCGGGGCTCACCGGCCGGGCGTCGTCACCCGAGTAAAGACAGCTCACGTGTTGACCGATGATCTCCCCGCTTTTATACCCGTAAACGCGTTCAGCTCCGGAGTACCAGGCCACCACCACGCCGCTCGAATCCAGGGACAAGAGCGCGTAGTCCTTGCTCCCTCCCGAGTACTGGTCCTTGGCGTGGTCAGCCGAAGGACTGTCGCGCTTGGCATGCAAAGATTGGCCTTCCAGCACCCAGGCATGACGTCCCGGTAAGACATCGCTGTCCACTGTGTATTGCAGCTTGCCGGGCTCTACGAGATCGTCGATCCGGCGCCCGATCAGTTCGCCCATCGAACATTCCAGCAATTTGCCCGCGCCCGCACTGGCGTAAAGGCAATGCCGGCTGTCGTCCACGATCAAGATAGGCGAGGATTGGTGAGAGAGAACAGCCCGAAATAGCAGCTCGAGCTCTCTCAAGCCATCTTCCACCAGCCAGCCACTGGGTTCGTGCATTGAGGCTGCGGAGTTCATTGCGTCTCCTTCACCCCGTCGATCCAGGAGGCCACGTCGTCTAAGAGACTACACGGTGGGCGCGTAGGCCGTCTCGTAAACAGCAAGGAACCGAGATTAGCGGTCATCCTCATCATATCGCGTATTTGAGCCATTTGGATGAATTTTTGACCAGATTTGGTCATACGGCGCCCTACGGTCAGTCCGCTGCTTCACTGATCTCAATCACTTGCAGGGATTCACAAATAAAATCACTCTGTCTCATGTTCGTCGGCAGTATTGCTCCCGACTTTCGATTGGGCCAGCCAATTGCTTCGTCCTTCATCGAAGGAGCGTTAAAAATGCCTTTGCTGAATTTGGTGGTTATGTTGATTGTGGTGGGCATGGCACTGTGGCTGGTGAATCGCTATATCCCGATGGCCTCCAGCATCAAAGCGATTCTCAACGTCGTAGTCGTGGTAGCCGTGGGAGTTTTTGTGTTGAAGGCGGCTGGACTTTGGGGTGATGTGACCAGTTTCCGAATCGGGCATTGAAATCGGCATGAAACGCCGCAAGATAAGTGACGACAAGCCGGATTTCGATGTCCACAGTTTCTTAGCCGCTGCCGGCAAGGGAAGAACGCTGGGGGATTACGCGAAAAATCAGCAGGTCTTTCGGCAAGGCGACCCGGCGGACGCCGTCTTCTACGTCCGGGCTGGCAAGATCAAGCTCACCGTCGTGTCGAAACAAGGCAAGGAAGCAGTGGTGGCCATTCTAGGCGCCGGCGAATTTTTTGGGGAGGGGTGTCTGGCCGGGCAATCGGCGCGCATGGCCAGCGCCGCGGCTATGTCGGACTGCTCGATCATGCGGCTGGAAAAAGCCGGCGTGGTCCGGATGCTTCGCGATCAGCCGGCCTTTTCCGAACGGCTGCTCCACCATTTGCTCTCCCGCAACATTCGGATCGAAGAGGACCTGGTGGATCAGCTGTTCAACTCCAGCGAAAAGCGTCTGGCGCGGGTGCTCCTGCTGCTGGCTAACTTCGGGAAGGAAGGCAAGCCCGAGCCGGTAATCCCCAAAATCAGCCAGGAAACACTGGCGGAAATCGTCGGCACTACCCGCTCGAGAGTCAGCTTTTTCATGAATCGCTTTCGCAAACTGGGCTTTATCCAATACGACGGTCAGATCACCGGCGGTCTGGAAGTGCATAGTTCTCTGCTCAATGTGATCCTCCACGACTGACTGCCAGGCCGGGGAAAACCGCCCAATTGTGAGCAATTCTGAGCAGACTGCCCGCCGCGAATCGCCGATACTTTATTCCAATCCCTGTAGTAGCTGATGAGCGGACGGTCCCGGTCGACCGGCTTCCGAGAAGCCTTGACATTCAACGGAAAGAGGCCAGCCATGGCGTATGACTTGCAAAGTGGCGGGATTTTGGTAATCGACGATAACCGCGACATTCGCGCTTTCGCTAAAAGGTCCTTGGAGGCCGTCGGATACAGTGTGACGACAGCCGGCGGCGGAGAAGAGGGGCTCCGCTTTTATGCCGAGCAATTATCTCCCGACCATCGAGCGAAAATCGTACTGCTGCTCACCGACGTGACTATGCCAGGCATGAACGGCTTCGAACTGGCCGATCGCGTGCTTACCATGGATTCACAACTGCCGGTTCTGTTTATGACGGGGAGCGCTTGGCATCCCTACCGGGGATTCGAATGTATCGCGAAACCCTTCCGGTCCGCCCAGTTGATCGAAACAGTGAACCGTGTGCTGAATGCGAATACGAAACCGGAAAGAGCGGTCCCGGCGGCATAGCCTCGCGGGCGAATGTTGTCAAGGAAAGGTCCGATCATGACAAGCACAGTTGCATCCCCGATATCGATAAACCGGGGTGAGTCCCTGGAAAACGGCGAGTCCCCGGCCACTTCCATGTATAGGACCGGAAAGTCCTTCGCAGTGGTTCGTTTCGAAGAATCCGGGAAAGGCTTGATTGTCTTCCTTCCTCAAGGCGCGGAAGTTCGCGTCATCGGACCCTCCTGCATCGGCGCCTGTTTAGAGATCATGTTCGAGAATCGACGCTACAACATCTTCAAAGCAGACTTGTTGGGTCCGCATGCCACCCCCATCCAGCCAGGCCGGACGAATCCCGCTCGAGCCCTGTCGGTGGTAGCTTGTGCATAGTTCGCTTCACGCCGTGAGGATGCCCAACCAGACGATTCCGGCGGATCGCCGCTTAAAGTCCCGCTTTGAACTGGACCTGGGCGTTCGCTTCCGCCTCCTGGCCGGATCCAGTGGCTGTGGCGCCGGCCGGGCGGTGAACGTAAGCAGTGGCGGCGTCCTGATTGTCCCACAGCGGGGGGGTTCACAAGACGAAATCCGCGTGGGTGCTTGGGTGGAGATGAGCATTGAGTGGCCCACACTCCTGGATGGCAGGATTCCGCTTCAACTGTTCGCGGTTGGCCGGGTCGTTCGTTACCGGGCCTCGAATTTCGCCGCCGTGTTCGAGCGGTACCAGTTCCGCACCCTGAGACATGGTAATCCGGCTTCCTGACCCCTGCACGGCACATCGCCATTTGCGACCGCATTTGGTCAAGTGACCCCATCCGGTCAACCCCTGGAACGCCAACCCGTTTCCGCTGAGCTCCCCTATGCCTGTAACACCGTAGGAACGGGCCGGAAGGGTCGATTCCTCGGTTGCCTGCCCAACGGAAACAAGCGTGCTTCTCGTTGGGCGTGGGTTCCGCTCACAAATTTTAGATCAGTAGAAGGAGTAACACATGACTTTCTTAAAAGCAGTACCGACCGTGTTCTGTGCGGCGCTCATCGGCGCGGCATTGTCTCCCAACGCAAAGGCCGACCAATGGAACCAGAAGACCGTGGTAACGTTCAGCGCGCCTGTAGTGACCCCAGGCGTCCACGTCCAAGGCTGGGAAGTATTGCCTGCCGGCACCTATGTCTTCAAACTTCTGGACTCGCCGTCGGACCGCCACATCGTGCAGATCTTCAACCAGGATCAAACCAAGCTCTACGCCACCATCCTGGCAATCCCAAATTACCGGCTCCGGATCACCGGCAAGACCGTGATGACGTTCTGGGAGACGCCGCCCGGACAACCGGCAGCGCTCAGAGCATGGTTTTATCCCGGTAATAACTTCGGCCAGGAGTTCGTTTATCCGAAGGAAAAAGCGGTGGAGCTGGCCAAGCAGACCAACACGCCGGTTCTTTACACACCGGCTGCGATCGTAGCCGAAGAGCCAGTGGTTGTTGTGGAGCAACTGAAGCAAGCCCCGGTTCAGGCAGTATCGCCGGCTGGAGAAGACGTAGAAATAGCCCAGGTGGTCACCCCGCCACCGCCCGCCGAAGCACTCGCGGCGCCCGAGAGCCTGCCCAAAACCGCCAGCCCCCTGCCGCTCATCGGGCTGCTGGGCCTGCTGTCATTGACCGCAGCCGGCACAATCAAACTTGCGCGCGCTCGCGCATAGTCGATCTATAACCATCGGGTTCCCACCCCGGCGCGCCGTGTATCCGGATCTATCGCGGAATGACGGGCCGGGGGCGGAGCTGCGGAGTGTGCGGCAAGATCCGGGAGACAACCAAGACCAATAGGAGGCGGGTACAACATGCGAATGAGAGTCATCCCGATATTGGCTGCGGGAGTGAATCGTTCCGGGCTCGACCGAAACGAGGGCTCGCATAAAACCAAGGCGCGGGGTATGGCGGTACTCACCACACCGATGCTGAACAAGGGCACTGCCTTCACCGCGGAAGAACGCAAGGAGCTGGGACTCAGCGGTATGCTCCCCCCGGTGATCAGTACCCTGGAGGCTCAAGTAAAGTCGGCCTACGCGCAGTACCAGCGTCTCACCGACGCGCTCAGCAAGAACATCTACCTCACCGCGCTCCACGACCGCAACGAAGTGCTGTTTTACCGGCTGCTGTCCGGGCACTTGCGCGAGATGATACCGATTGTGAACGATCTCACGGTAGGCATGGCGATGCAGCAATACCACCACGAATGCCGGCGTCCGCGTGGCGTGTACCTTTCCATCGATCACATGGATGGAATCGAGCAAGCGTTTGCGAACATCGGAGCCGGACCGGAAGACATCGATTTGATCCTGGCGACCGACGCCGAGCAAATCCTAGGGGTAGGGGACTGGGGGGTGGGCGGCATCGAAATCTCGATCGGCAAACTGGCCATTTATACCGCGGCTGGCGGGATCGATCCCGCGCGCGTCATTCCGGTGATGCTGGATGTCGGAACCAACCGCGAGAGCCTGTTGAAGGACCCGATGTACATCGGCAACCGGCATCCTCGCGTGCGCGGGAAGCGCTACGACGCTTTCATCGATGCCTATGTCCAGGCGGTGACCAAGCGGTTTCCAAATGCGCTCTTGCAGTGGGAAGACTTTGAACCCGGCAACGGACGCCGTATCCTCGAAAAATATCGCGGTCGGTTCTGCACGTTTAACGATGATATGCAGGGCACCGGCGCAATTACGCTGGCGGCCGCGGTATCGGCCGCGCGGGTGTGCGGATCGCCGCTCAGAAACCAACGCGTGGTGATTTTCGGGGCCGGAACCGCGGGCTTGGGAATCGCGGATCAAATTTGCGATGCAATGACGCGTGAAGGCCTCTCGCGGGAGGATGCCATCGCACGCTTCTGGCTGGTGGATGCCGAGGGACTGCTGACCGATGACATGGGCGAACGTCTGCACGACTATCAGGCCCCCTATGCTCGTCCGGGGGCCGAAGTGAAACGCTGGAGGCGCAATGGCTCGGACGGCGCGACGGATTTAGCGGAATTAGTGCGGCAAGTGCATCCCAGCATGCTGATCGGCGTTTCGACCGTCGCGGGCGCTTTTACCGAAGCCGTGGTCAGGGAAATGGCCAAGCACTGCGACCGTCCCATCATCTTCCCGCTTTCCAATCCGGCCCCCGTGGCGGAAGCCACCCCGGCCGATTTGATTGCCTGGACGGATGGCCGGGCGCTGATTGCCACCGGCAGTCCGTTCCCGCCCGTCACCTACCGGGGAGTCACCTATGTGATCGGCCAGGTGAACAACGCGATGCTCTATCCCGGCCTTTGTCTGGGCGCCATCGTCTCTCGATCGCGCCGCATCAGCGACGGGATGCTCGCGGCCGCTGCCAATGCCGTCTCGAGCCTGGTTGCCGTGCGATTGCCCGGGGCGTCCCTGCTCCCGCATGTCGACGATTTGCGTAACGTGTCCTTAACGGTCGCCGTGGCAGTGGCCGAAGCCGCCGTCGAGGAAGGCCTGGCGGGCTTCAAATTCGACGACATCGTCGAACAAGTGGGAGACGCCATGTGGAAGCCGGAATATCAAGAGATTCAAGCGGTCTGAAGCGAGCCATCCATCAAGTGAGCAATATTGAACAGACAGCCCGGAAGCTTCCGTGGTAACCTCAACGTGCCGCTGACTAGCTTTCAACCGCGCGAGCGTTCGTTTCGCGCACTTCTCTCTTCAGCCTGATCAGGACCGGGAGGCCTGAACTTTTATGAAAATCCGTCCGCTCTATGACCGCGTGGTTGTCAAACGCGTTGATAACAAAGGGGATATGATGCACGGTGGTTTGCATATTCCCGATTCAGCCAAAGAAAAGCCGCAAGAGGGCGAAGTGATGGCCATCGGCCAGGGCAAGCGCCTGGAAGACGGTCAGCTTATCCCCCTGGACGTGAAGGTGGGCGACCACATTCTGTTCGGCAAGTATTCGGGAAGCGAAATCCGGTTGGATGGAACCGAGTACCTGATCATGCGCGAGGACGATGTCCTTGGCATCTTAGATGTGCAGCCCGTGGCTGCCAAGAAAGCGAGCTAATTCGATGGCAAAGCAGATTGTTTACGCAGACAATTCGCGGCAGGCAATCCTGCGCGGGGTGAATCAACTGGCGGACGCGGTGAAGGTCACCCTGGGCCCCAAGGGCCGCAATGTGGTGCTCGAGAAAAAATTTGGCGGGCCCACCATCACCAAGGACGGCGTGACGGTCGCCAAGGAGATTGAACTCCAGGATCCGCTCGAAAACATGGGCGCGCAAATGGTGCGCGAGGTGGCGTCGAAAACATCCGATGTGGCCGGTGACGGCACCACCACGGCAACGGTCCTGGCGCAAATTATCTTCCGCGAGGGCGTGAAAGCCGTAACTTCGGGCGTGAACCCCATGGCGATGAAGCGCGGCATCGACAAAGCCGTTGCCATGGCGGTGGAAGCCGTTCAGAAAATGTCGAAGCCGGTAACCGGAGATATGATCGCTCAGGTGGGCACGATTTCAGCCAACAGCGATGCCACCATCGGGAACATCATTGCCGAGGCCATGAAGAAGGTTGGCAAGGACGGCGTGATCACGGTGGAGGAATCCAAAACCATGGTGACGGAGCTGGTCACGGTGGAAGGCATGCAGTTCGACCGCGGATACCTTTCGCCTTATTTCGTGACCGACTCAGAGCGGATGGAAGTGGTGCTCGAGGATCCCTATGTTCTGATCCACGAGAAAAAGATCGCCAGCATGAAGGACATTCTTCCGCTGCTCGAGCAAATTGCGCGCTCCGGCAAGCCGCTTCTGATTATCGCCGAAGAAGTGGAAGGCGAAGCGCTCGCAACGCTAGTAGTCAATAAATTGCGCGGCACACTAAATGTTTGCGCCGTAAAAGCGCCAGGATTCGGCGACCGCCGCAAGGCCCTAATGGAAGATATCGCTATTCTCACGGCCGGTAAGTCGCTGGTGGAAGAGACCGGAGTGAAGCTCGAAAGCGTGAAGCTGGAAGATCTCGGCCGAGCCAAGCGCATCACCGTGGATAAAGACACCACCACCATCATCGATGGCGCGGGCGATTCCAAAGCCATTCAAGGCAGGATTAAGCAGTTGCGCGCGCAGATCGACGACACCAGCTCCGACTACGACCGCGAGAAATTGCAAGAACGGCTGGCCAAGCTGGCCGGTGGAGTAGCCATCATCAAAGTGGGCGCGGCCACCGAGACCGAAATGAAGGAGAAGAAGGCGCGCGTTGAAGATGCCATGCACGCCACGCGCGCCGCCGTGGATGAAGGCATCGTCGCGGGCGGCGGCGTGGCTCTGCTGTGCGCGTCGAAAGCGCTGCAAGGGCACAAACTGGAGGGCGACGAACAGATCGGCCTGAACATCATCGCGCGCGCCTGTGAAGAGCCGCTGCGCCAGATCGTGCTGAATGCGGGCCTGGAAGGCGCCGTGGTGGTGGAAAAGGTCCGCGAAAACAAAGATCCGCACTTTGGCTATAACGCCGAGACGGGCAAGTACGAGGACCTGGTCGCCGCCGGCGTTATCGATCCCACCAAGGTGACCCGCACGGCCTTGCAGAATGCAGCGTCCATCGCGTCCTTGATGCTGACGACGGAAGCGATGATCAGCGAGATTCCCGAACGGAATCCAGCCCCGCCCATGAATCCGATGGGACACGGCGGCGGAATGGATTACTAAAAAACAGATAGCCGGCGGCCTTTACGAAACCAGCAACCCCATGGCCGCCGCGCTCATCATGGCCGCGCAGACCCATCCCAACACCTTCGCGCCGCGGCTGTTCACGCGCCCAAGCATCACTTTCTTATCGCTGGTGAGGAGCACCACCAAAATCACCAGCGGCGGCGCGAGCAGACCGTTCAAAATAGCCGACCAGAAGAGCATCTTCACAGCATTCAGTCCGGCAAAATCCAGGGCTAGTCCCACCACCATCGCTGCCGCAATCACGAGGTAGAAACGCGGGGCGCCGCGCGGCTTCTTGCTCAGTGATGCGCTCTTCCACGAAGCTGCTTCAGCGATTGCATAAGCGCAGGATCCCGCCAGAACCGGGACGCCGAGCATACCGGTCCCTACCAGCCCAAGCGTGAATAGCCAGTACGCGCCCTCGCCGGCCAGCGGCCGCAAGGCTTCGGAGGCCTGCCTCGCCGTTTCGATGTTTCGTATACCATGGACGTAAAGCGTGGCCCCGGTCGTGAGAATGATGAAAAACATTACCAGATTGGAAAAGAACATTCCGGTGTACACATCGTCCTTGGCCATCCTTAGTTCCTGATCGGTGGAACCGCGCCGCAGAGCCAGCGTAGTTTTCCCGCGCTTCACGTCTTCCTCCACTTCCTCCGCCGCCTGCCAGAAAAACAGGTAGGGAGAAATCGTGGTACCCAGAATCCCCACCAGCACCGACATGTAGGAGCGCGTCCATTCCACATGCGGCACAAAAGTTCCTTGCAGGACCGTGCCCCAATCCGGCCGTGCTAGAAGGGCCGTGATAACGTAAGCGAACAGCACCAGAGTCAGCCACTTGAACACGCGCGCAATCAGATTGTAGGAGGTCCAGACCAACAGTCCGGTAATGATCAAGGTAAAGAAGGGCGTCCAGAAATAGGACCGAATTCCCGTCACCATCTGCATTGCGGCGGCCATGCCACCCAAGTCCGCGCCAATATTGAATACGTTCGCTATCACCAGCAGGGCGCAGGCCGGCCATAGCACCCAGCGCGGATACCGCAACCGGATGGCTCCTCCCAGCCCGCGGCCCGTCACCATTCCGAGCCGCGCACACATCAGTTGTACGGCCGCCATTAGCGGGAAAGTAACCAGGGCCGTCCAGAGGAACGAGAATCCGAAGGCCGCGCCTGCCACCGAGTAAGTGGAGATCCCCGAAGGATCGTCGTCCGCCGCACCGGTGATAAGCCCCGGCCCGAGATTGTTGAAGAACCGTCGTACAACTCCAGGCTGTTTGGGCTCACCGGTGGTGGCGGGGTTCACACCTCATTTTACTTGGCCGGTCTGCCGTGCTCCAGGCATAAAGCCACCAGATCGGAAATATTCGCTTCGCCTGCACACATCACGGTATCTGCGCCGCCCCAATAGATTTTCGCGGTTCCATCCGGCTCCGCAACCGCTCCGCAGGTGAAGACCACGTTGTGCACGTAACCGGTCACTTCCCAAGGGTCTTCCGGTTGCAGAATCCAGGAATCGCTCACGCCAATGATCTTGGCCGGATCATGCAAGTCATGGAGTGCTACGCCCAAACGATAGACCGATCCATCCATAGTCCGAAAAACTCCGTGATATATGGACAGCCATCCCTTGTCCGTTTTGATGGGTGGCGCGCCAGGCCCGATCTTCATTTCGTCCCAGTGATAGGGCTCCGGCCGCATGATGAGCTGGGATTCGCCCCAAAACCGCAGATCCGGGGAATAAGAAATCCAGATGGACCAAGGCGCGATCTCCGAATGGGGCCGGTCCAGACGGGCAAAGAGTCCGTTGAACTTCTCGGGAAAGATCACCACGTTCCGATAGTCAGCCTCGGTGATCAGGCAGACTTTTTCCAGGTGACAGAAATCCTTGGTTTTTGCCAGCGCGATCCGCACGCCATTCCGAGAGTAGGCGCTGTAAGTGATGAGGTATTCGCCTTCCAGATACGTGATGCGCGGGTCCTCCACGCCGAATTCTTCATAGGCCGCAAACGGCCCGTCCCGCTCGGGAACGAGAAAAGGCGCTGGATCGGCAGTGAAGCGGAATCCATCGTGACTTCGCGCCAGCCCCAGGATGGACCTTCCAGTCCGCAGATGGGAGCGGAACAGCATGACGTATTTGTCCTGATACTTCACCACCGCCGCGTTGTGAACGGTCTCCACCGGATACGGGATCTGGGCTTTGGTGAGAATCGGATTTTGGCTGTACCTTCTGACAATGTCTTTCATGACCGCGTCACCTCCAGATCAAAACGTTTGGCTTCCAGATCGAAGATCCTGCAATAAACCTTTTCATACGCCTGGACCATCGTTTCGATGGAAAAACGCTCCTGGACTCGCTGCCGGCAAGCCGCGCGATCGATTTCAGGAATCCGTTCCAAGACGCCTCCGGCTTCTGCCGCGCCCGCAACCAGGAATCCGGTCCGGCCGTCCTCGATTACTTCACGGCAGGAACCCAGGTCCATGGCGATCACTGGAACGCCGGCGGCGTTGGCTTCCGCCAGGACCAGGCCAAAACGCTCCGGGATGGTGTTCAGATGCAGCAGCGCCCGGGCACGCCCGAACAACTCATTCTTACCCTGGACGTCCACGGCACCGATATAGCGGATCCTCGCATTGAGGTGCGGCTGTATCCGCTCGCGGAAATACGCTTCGTCCTGGATAATGCCGGCAATGAGCAGCGGCAATCCAGTCTGCTGGGCAACTTCGATCGCCAGATGAACGCCCTTGTCGGGGTGAATTCGCCCGATGAAAATCAGGTCATCCCCGCCGGATTTCTGAAACGGATACAAAGCGAGATCGATCCCGTTGTAGACCGTCGCGAGATAATTCAGCCCCGGCGCGCGATCGGAATCGCTGATGGAAACAAAATATCCGTCGCGATATTTCCGATAGGCCGGCATGATCTGGGGAGACGAGAATCCGTGGATGGTGGTGAGAACCGGCGTCTTGACCAGCCGTGAATACGTCAGCGCCATGAAGTCGTAATGGCTGTGGATCAGGTCGAACTCGGCGGCGTGTTCGAATGCTTCGGAGATCTGCAGGTACTCGGCGACTTTGGGATCGATGGCGCGATCCTCTTCATAGCCGCGGTCGATCACCGCATGCAGGTGAGCGCGCGTCATGGAATCCCCGGTAGCGAACAGCGTCACATCCCAGCCTCGCGCGACAAGTCCTTCGGCGATGTTGCCGGCCACCGTCTCCCATGCCCCGTATTGGCGCGGCGGCGTGCGCCAGGCCACCGGCGCGAGCACGGCCACGCGCTTGTGGCGGACGGCTTCCTTACGGTCGCGGCTCGGTAAGACTTCGCGGCTCGGTACTGAGCCGCGCACGTCAGTAAGCGGTTTACGCCGCATGGTCCACCTGCAGGTTGAGCGAAGCCTCCATCCTCGATCCGGACCCGCCGGAATACCAGCCAGCCACCGGGGATGCGAGATCGTGATCGAACCCGGCGGCTACGGCGACGTGCCCGTTGGATACCGCGAGTCCGCGTGCAGGGTCGTACCCGCGCCAGCCAATACCCGGCAAATAGACCTCGGCCCAGGCGTGCATGTACGGTTCTTGGGAGCCGGCCGAGGCGCATTCGTATCCGCTGACGAAGCGGGCCGCCAGCCCCATCACGCGGCAAGCATCGCAGAACAGGACCGCCAGATCGCGGCAAGATCCCTGCTGCAAGTCGAAAGTTCTGTCCGAGGGCCAAGGTGCACCGCAGGGGCGCACCACCTGGCGGCAGGTTTGGAAGATTTGGCGGCTCAACGCCAGAAGAAACGACGGGGTGTTCCATTGCACACCGGCGGCGATCCATTGCGCAAACCGTTTCACGGCGTCGGCGACATGCGCGTCATTGCGATAAGGAGTGAGCGCAGAGCAGATCGGCTCCAGATACCACAGCGGAAGACGCAGCGACTGGCCGGTAAGAATGTAGTCAAACGGGTTCTGCCGAAGCATTTCCACGGTGAAGCGGCTCAACACGCTCAACTCCCGCGTGGGTGTATCGAACCACGCGTTCAGGGCTAGCGTGCCATCCTGATCCAAACATTCCGTGGTGCCGGCGGGTATGGGCGCGATCTGAAGATCGAACGCCAGCAGCCGTTGCGAGCCGTTGCTGCGCGGCCGCAGCCGAAAGATGTGCGGCTCCAGAAGCACGGGGAAATCGTAGCGGTACACCGTGGAGTGCGCGACGGTAATTTTCATACGACCCTTTCGATACCGCCCCTACTGCATGGCGGCCAGCACCTCAGCCACCGGAACGGTTGCAAAACCGGTGGCGTGATCGGCCAGGCCATAAGGGATGATCAGCTCGCCATGGTGAATCAGCGCGCCGCAGGTATACACCACGTTGGGCACGTAGCCTTCGCGCTCGTTCTGATTCGGCTTGAGCAAGGGCTCGCGCAGCCGGCCGATCACCTTGCTGGGATCGTCGCGATCCAGCAAAAACGCTCCAATGCAGTATTTGCGCATGGGGCCGACGCCGTGGCTCAGCACCAGCCAGCCGGCATCGGTTTCAATGGGAGATCCACAGTTACCAAGCTGAACCAGTTCCCACGGAAAGGCCGGCTTCAGCAGCAACTGGTGGTCGTCCCAGAAATGGACGTTGTCGGAAAACATGAGAAAGATATTTTCGTTGTCCTGCCGCGAGAGCATGGCGTACAGCCCGTTGATCTTGCGAGGGAACAGCGCCATGCCTTTGTTTTGAGCGGCCGGGCCGTTGAGCGTAATAAACCGGAAGAGCAGGAAGTTGGAAGTCTCCACCAATTCCGGAACCACCACCTGGCCGTCGAAGGCCGTGAAGGTTGCGTAGTACCTGTAACTGCCATCCTCGGCCTGAAAACGGACGAAGCGCGCATCCTCGATGCCATTGCGTTGCGACGGCGTGGCCGGGAACAAGATGCGCTCCGAAAGCTGCTGCTCTGGCTGGAACTGGACCTCGTAGTTGGACCGGGCCAGCATCCAAATTCCTTGTCCGGCGTTTTGATCCTCTTGTGTCATCCCATCCGGCAGACGGAACTGCTCGGCCCGAAGGCTGGCGCGAAGCTCAGCGAGTGGGAACGACGCCCCCAGTGAGTTCAGGACCCTGCGCGTGTATTCTCCGTCCAGTCCAAGTTCGTCGAGTTTCCGCGCGAATAGCTCCTTCTCATACACGGGATTCGGGACTTGGCGCGGTTCAGTGAGGAAGCCTGCGGGAGCCGTCACCTCGATCCGCCGATCGGCATGGATAATTCCGGTTCGAAAGGTGATGGAGGAAATGTGCCCTTCTCCGGTAGCGCGCAGGCTGAGAATGAACCGCAGCGCTCCTTCCGGCAGACCTGTCTGATCGGGGTGCGGGACGATGGAGGGATTGAACAGCGCCGAGGACTCCAGCGAGTATTCCGCCAGGAAATAGGAGCCGATCAAAAGACGCCGCTGTTCGGACACTTCCAGATCGGTGAGCATTAAGTCGCGGACTTGTTGGAAGCGCTCCATGAAGCGCTCGTGGATGTGCTGGTGCCGCTGGGAGAATTCCGCGGAAATGTCCTCCAGCAGTGGGCCCACCCGGTCTTCGGGCAGAGCCATGATCCGGGCGATGATCCCCGAGACGCGCTGCGCATTTCCGGGAATGAAAGGGCGCAGAAGAACGCGCGACTGGTCCGGTTCCAGCACCAGCGCCGAGCGCTTCACGTGAATGGAAGCGTCGTGAATCAGGTTTGTGCTCACGGGTGGGCGTATGCTCCTATCGCAATCGGTTCCTTAAAGCTCGTCACCATGTTTTGCGCCAGGCGCATTTCCGTCAGTGAAAGCAGGAAGGCGAGCGTGGATTCGGCTCCCTGATTTCCATTCACGCGATCCACGTGCAATCCATCTCCGCAGCCGCCGCTTTCGGGCGAGTAGAGTTCCAATCCAAGGTCGTTCCACCCGATGAACCAGTCGAAAGCCCGCTCTGCCTGTTCGTACCACCAGAACGTCCGATGTGGCGCGATAGGCCTCCAGACAGGCTGAGACCATGGCTTGCGCTTCGATGGGCTGCTGGTCGAAATGCGCGCGCGTGCTCCCCCGGCGGTAAAAACCATTGCTGCCGATCGGCCGAAAGTGGCCGTTCTCGGAGGTTTGCAGGTCGTTCAGCCAGCGTAACGCCTGCAAGCCTCGCTCAAAAACCGCGGTCTGTCCGGTCGCGCTCCCGCTCAAGATCAGGGCATGCGCCAGCTTGGCGTTGTCGTAGGACAGCTCGTCTTCAAACCAGCACCAGTCGGGCTTGGCGCATTGCTCGAAAAGCTCCATCAGCCGGCAAGTAAGGGTTTCGCGGGTTTGATTGACCAGGCTATCGCCGCTCAACCGCCGCAAATATTCGTGAATCCCGATCAGGCCAAAGGCCCACGCCCGGGGCGACGTGAAATCGGTCAGGGCCGGCAAGGCCGCCGCAAAAAGTTGTCCGGCGATCATCTGAAAAGTCCGGAACGGAGAACGCCCCACGGCGACGCCCAGGGCCCACAGCGCGCGGCCCTGACAGTCCTCCGATCCCTGGTCGTCCAGCCAGCGGCGGTCGAATCCCATGAGATTATGAAAGCGCTTGGTTTGGGGGTCGAACGCGTAATGCAGAAAAGCCGCGCACGTGGTAGCGATGTTCCGCGCCCGCTCCGGCTCTTCTTCCAGTTCGCCCAGCAGCACGGCGAGGATAAATGCGCGGGCATTATCGTCGGTGCAATAGCCCTCGGAAAAATTTGGAACGCCGAAGATGGCATGCTGGAAAACTCCGGTGGAATCGGTCATCCGCAAAAGATGATTCAACTTCAGCTCCGGAAGTTCGCGCGGCCTCTGGTCAAGTGTCTTGGTAACAAGAAATTTTCGAGACCGCGCAGCGCCCTCCAGACGGGACGCTTCAAAAGTCCGCATGTAGAGCTGCGCGACATTGCTCCAGACCATCTCGCGTCCAATCCGATAAGCGTTCTTGCGCATGGCGTGGCGGCGAGTATCGTCTCTCAATAAGCCGATCACTTCACGTGCGATGGCGGGCGCATCTCCGAACGGCACCAGAACTCCGCGATCCTCCGCCAACAATTCAGCGGCATGCCAATAGGGCGTTGAAATCACCGCTTTGCCGGCTCCAAACGTGTAAGCCAGGGTCCCGGATGTGATCTGTGCTTCGTTCAGGTAAGGCGTGATGTACAGGTCCGCGGCGCCGATGAACGCCTTCAGATTCTCGAGATCCACGAAGTCGTTGTAAAAGATGACGTTCTTCTCGACTTTGTTTTTCTTGGCAAGGATCTCTAGACTCACCCGGTAAGCTTCGCCGTGTTCGCGCAGTTCATTGGGATGCGTGGCTCCCAGGACGATATAAACCACGTCCGGAAATTCGGCCAGAATCTGTGGCAGGGCGTTGAGCATATACTCGATGCCCTTGTTGGGTGAAAGCAGGCCGAAGGTGAGCAGCACCACCTTTCCTTCCACCCCAAACTGATCCTTGAAGTAGGTAGGGTCGACGAAACCGACGTTGGGGATGCCGTGCGCGATCAGATCGATCTTGGCCGTCGGCGCGTGGTAGATATCCTGCAGCATCTGCCGCCCGCGCTCAACCATAACCACCACTCGTGTGGAAAGAGAGATTACCTCTTCGATGACTCGCCGCTGCTCCGGCCGCGGATCGCGCAGAATCGTATGCAGCGTGGTGACAACCGGCATCCTCAATTCGCGCAGGAACGCCAGAATGTGAGCGCCGGCCGGGCCGCCGAAAATGCCGAACTCATGCTGCAGACAGACGATGTCCACGTTGCTGATATTCAGGAAGTCGGCGGCGCGCAAGTAGGACGACAAGTCCTGCTCCTCAATTTCAAAGCGAACTACTTCCGGATAATCGTAACCGCCTCGGATGTCATTGACGGACACACAGAAGCACTGGCTTTCCGGATACGCGGCCGCGACTGCCGCCAGCAGGTCGGACGTGAACGTGGCGATGCCGCATTTGCGAGGCAAATGGTCGCCCACGAAAGCGATTTTGCGAACTTTATCGGTTTGTTGCATCGTCGGGTTGCTCCTTAGGTCGCGCGTCGGAGCTGAAATGCAGCGGGTCTCTCAGATTTTGCAGTTCCCGGTAGTAATACAGAGGCGTAGGCCGCCTCTGCTGGAACTCTAGCGCCTTGAGAAATTCGATTTCCTCCTCCGTGGCATCGCCACTGAGGGACTTATCGTTCAAAAACTGCTCAAAGCCTGGTTCTATTGCAAACCGTTTTTGTTGTTCCTGCTCCACAAACTCGAATCGCTTTACGCTGCCTGGCGCCAGCCGGCGGTTCAGAATCACCTCCAGGCCAAAAGTCTTTAGATCGATGTCCCAGGAATCGATCATGGGGTCGAGAAAAGCCACGCAGTTCTCAAGCGAGATGCTGAAAACGTCGGTGTCGAGAAACTCCAATGTTGTGACTCGCATCTGTTGATAGCTGCGGGCGCTCAGTTGAGCCATCAACCGGAGCCACTCCTCGCTGCGCAACTCCTCCTTGGCAATACTTTGCGCGACATCCAGAAGTTTTTGGGTCACCAGGCGCTCCAGTTCGCCAAATGGCTCCCGCTCGAAAATCCTGCTTACTTCCTTGTGCCTTTCGGCCTGACACTTGCGTAGGATCAAATCCCGGCACTGTTTGAACAGCGGCCTGGGCGGTTCGGTTACCCGCTTCTTCAACTCCTCCTGCCGCTGTACTTCCGCCAGTCTTGAAAGTTCCCCGACCGGCAGCTTCAGGAATTCGCTCATCTTGTCGTAGATATCGGTGCGCCCTGGAGCCGGAGGGGCCTTCTTTCGAGTGAGTAACTGGGAGATGTAGGAATCTGTCACCTGAGTAGCGGCCGCCAGATCTCTCTGATCCAGGCCAAGTTCACTCAAGCGCTGCTTTATTACTAGAGATACGTCCACAAAGCCCTCAATGTGATTCACTAGTTCTAGTGAAACTCTATTCCATTTTGGCATGGTCGCTACTTGACAAGCAAGAATAATTAACTGATACTGGTGAATGTCTGAGTGCTCACTTGGCCTTGCTACTGCGGTAAACTCCCATCGTATGGACAAACGATTAGCGAAACGACACAAGCGTCAGGTTGCTCGTGCCCGAGAGCGGGTGAAGCTCTCCGAGCCCGACTTGAGAACACCGGAACAGATCAAGGCAGCGCGCGAGGCCAGCCGGCCGGACCTGAGCCGCGGCAGCGATGCCAATGCCGGAAAATCGACGCCGTCGTTCCGGGGTAGCGGCCAGGCCCGCGGCACGGGAAGCGCCGCGAAAACCGATGGCTAGGAATGAGGAAGAACGCTTTGCTCTCCACACGATGTCCGCACTGCAGATCGGTCGACTTTAGAGGCGTAGGCGTTCGCAACGGCATGGAAAAGGCTCTCCACTGGATCCTGTTACCGTACCGTTGCTCACTTTGCGGCCACCACTTTTTCCTGTTTCGCTGGCAGGCTCCCATCGAGGGAAGCGCTTAGCAAATCGCTCGATAGGGAATGACCTGGCGCGAGTATCACGAATTCACCAAGCATACGGTCCAGGCGCTCCGGCGAAACCCGCATGCTCTCGATTGGAACAACATGCCCGATCCGTTCCGGCATTACGAGGGCGTGCCGGTGCTGGATCTTCCGGCAGACCCGCCCAGTCCCCAGATCCCGGCGCTGGAATTGCTCCGGGGGACCAGGGGGGCAACTACTGATGTCCCGGACGGCGCGGCATTCCTTTCCGAACTGCTGTTCTATTCCGCTTCCATCAGCGCTTCTAAACTAGTCCCATCCACCGGATACCGCTACGCGCTACGCGTGAATCCATCTTCCGGCAATCTGCATCCCACGGAATTTCACTTCATCACGCGGGGTCTCAAGCAGTGGCCGGATGGACTGTATCATTACCGTCCTTCTTCGCACATGGCGGAGCAGCGCGCCATCGGCGATTTTGACATGCCGTGGCTCCGGAGCTCCTCGCCAATCGTTTTTGTCTTAACGAGCATTGGGTGGCGCGAAGCGTGGAAGTACCGGGACCGCGCCTATCGATACTGTTTGCACGACATAGGGCACGCCTGGCAGTCGGTCGCGCTGGCCGCCCGTGCCATGGGATGCGAGAGCTTGGCCGTGGAAGACTTCCCTGACGATGAATTGGCGCAATTCTGTCGCTATAGTGAAGACGAGTGGCCGATGCTCATTCTGGAGCTGCGCGGCCAGTCGATTCCTGTGCGCGAGCCAGAACATCGAGAGATTACCTGGTACGGTGGCCAGGCGAACCAGCTTTCGCCGGAGTTCATCGCTTATCCTCGGATGGAAGCAATTCACAGCGCGACGAAAGATCTAAAACTAGATACGCGTTTGGAACCGGCCTTCGGGGGCACGGGTGAAAGTAAGCTGCCCACTCCGGCATCATCGACACTCGCCTTTGGCGAAGTCGCGCGAAAGCGCCGTTCGGCGCTGGATTTCAGGGGTGGCGCACAGTGCATTTCATTCGCGCAGCTTTCGGCCATCCTGTCTACTACCAATCCGAATTTCATCCAACTCTATTTGTACGCGCATCGCGTGGCAGGCCTGGCCCCTGGCGTGTATCGACACTGGCCCGAGCGCGCGGAATTGGAGCTGCTCAAGACTGGCGATCAGCGCGTCGCGGCAGCCGGACTGAGCCTGGGTCAGGATCTCGCCGGTAACGCGTGCGTGGCGTTTTCGATGATCGGCGATTTCGACCGCGCCGTCCGCGCGCATGGCGATCGCGGTTACCGCTATGTCCATTTCGAAGCCGGGGCCATCGGACAGCGGCTCTATCTTGCCGCGGAAGCGTTGGGCCTAGGAGCCACCGGTATCGGCGCGTTTTTCGACGATGAGGTGCACCGTTACCTCAACCTGACGCCCGAGCAGGGGCAGGTGGTTTATCATTTCGCGATCGGTTATCCGGTGCCCGATCCGCGCATCGTGGCTTGAACTGCACCTTGCGGCCTAGCGTTTGCGGCGCCGCTTGGCCGGTGTCGCCGTTTCCAACCGGATCTCGGTGGAGAACGCCTGGTCCAATAATTCGGCCAATTCCTGCTGATGGCGCTTAAGGGAGCCGGAAGCTGGACTCGCGCTGGCCGCGCGGCCGGCATAGCGGAGCACGCGCTGCGTCGGTTCGAGGATACCTTGAAACTGTTCCTGCACAAAACGCCACGCTCCCATGTTGCGCGGCTCCTCCTGCACCCACACGACGTCGGCGGTTTCCGGATAGCGCGCCAGAATATCGCGCACCTGATCGGCCCGGAACGGATACATCTGCTCCAGCCGGACCACGGCCACATTGTGGATCTTACGCTCGTCTCGCGCCGCCAGGATGTCGTAATACACCTGTCCGGAACACAGCAGTACGCGCCGGACCCGCGATAATTCGACGCCGGTAGTATCGTCCAATACTTCGCGGAACGATCCCGTCATCAATTCGTCGATGTTCGAGACCGCCTTGGGGTGGCGCAGCATTCGCTTGGGAGTGAAAACGATCAGCGGCTTGCGGACTCCGCGCCGATCGGCTCCGCCGTGCATCTGGCGGCGCAGCAAATGGAAATACTGCGCGGGCGTGCTGGCGTTCACTACCTGCAGATTGTCCTCGGCGCACAGGGTGAGGAAGCGCTCGATGCGCGCGCTGGAATGTTCCGGGCCTTGGCCTTCGTAGCCATGCGGCAACAGCAACACCAGGCCGCTCGGCTGGCCCCATTTTGACTCGGCGCTGGCGATGAACTGGTCGATCAGGATTTGCGCGCCATTGGCGAAGTCGCCGAACTGCGCCTCCCACAGCACCAGCGTCAGCGGATCGGCCACGCTATAGCCGAACTCAAATCCCATCACCGCGTATTCGCTCAGCGAGCTATCGTAGACTTCAAAGCGCGCTTGATTGGACGCCAGATGCTGCAAGGGAATGTAGCGCTCGCCGGTTTCGCTGTCGTACAGTTCCAGGTGGCGCTGGCTGAACGTTCCCCGGCCGCTGTCCTGTCCGCTTAACCGCACGGGCGTCCGTTCCATCACCAGAGTTCCGAAGGCCAGCGTTTCCGCCGTGGCCCAATCGATGGGCGCGCCGCGCAGAATCTCCTGGCGCTTTTTGAGTGTGCCTTCCAATTTGGGATGGACGTGAAATTCCTCGGGAAACGTGGTGATGCCGTGAACCACGCGCTCCAGCGCAGCCCGGTCCACTGCCGTATTCGGACTGGGCGCGGCGATTTCGTCCAGTTCCACGGCGCTCAGATCCTGGAGCTGGTACTCCTCCTGGTTCTGCTTGGACGCGTCGAAGATATCGTTGAGCCGCTGGTTGATGGCCCTGCGGATTTGCTCCACATGCTCGGCGGTGGTCAAGCGCTCGCGCACCAGCAGTTCGGAGTACTGCGCCGCTACCGAGGGATGATTGCGGATCTTGCGATACAGAATAGGCTGGGTATAGCTGGGGTCGTCGCCCTCGTTGTGACCGTGCCGGCGGTAGCAGAACATGTCGATCACCACGTCGCGCTTGAACTCTGGCGATAGTCGTAAGCCATCTGCGCCACGCGGATGCAGGCTTCCGGATCGTCGCCGTTGACATGGAAGATGGGCGCCTGCACCATGCGCGCGACATCGGTGGAATAGGGCGTGGAGCGCGCTTCGTCGGGCATTGGTGGTGAATCCGATCTGGTTGTTGATCACCAGGTGAATGGTGCCGCCCGGTGGTGTACCCTTCCAGTTGCGACAGGTTGAGCGTCTCGGCAACCACGCCCTGGCCGGCGAAGGCCGCATCGCCGTGAATCAGGATCGGGATCACGCGCTCGCGCTTGGTATCGCCCAGCCGGTCCTGCTTGGGCCGAACCATGCCTTCCACCACCGGGTCCACTGCTTCCAAATGGCTGGGGTTGAACGCCACCGAAACCACGATCTCGCGGCCGGATGACGATTTTCGCACGCCGCTCGCACCCAGGTGATATTTCACGTCGCCCGAACCCTGGGTACTTTCCGGATCGATAGCCTTCGAATTCGGAAAACATCTGCACCAGGGACTTGCCGACAATGTTCGCCAGCACGTTCAAGCGCCCCCGGTGGGCCATGCCGATGACCGTCTCATGCACGTTGGTATCGGCCGCGCGATCCAGGATTTCGTCCAGGATGGCGATGGCGGATTCGCCGCCTTCCAGCGAAAAACGCTTGTGCCCGATGAAGCGGGTATGCAGAAAGTGCTCGAACTCCTCGGCTTCGATCACGCGCTGTAACGCGCGCAGCTTGGTCTGCGGGTCCAGCGGCCAGCGATTGCCGGTTGGCTCCATGCGCAGCTGCAGCCAGCGCTTCTGCTCCGGAATCTGGATGTTCATGTACTCGCATCCGATTCTTCCGCAGTAGGTCTGTCGCAGAGTCTCCAGAATTTCGCGCAGCGTCGCGGTCTTTTGGGGCTGATCGTCTTCCGACATCAAGGTGCCGGTAAGGAATTCGCGATCCAAATCCCAAATGGTCAGCCCATAGGTTGCCGGGTCGAGTTCGGAGTGATACACCGGCTCCGAACCCAACGGGTCAAAGTCGGCGATCAGATGGCCGCGCACGCGATAGGCGTTGATCAGCTGCAACACGGCGGCTTCTTTCGCCACGTCGTCGTGCTGGCCGCCGCGCTGGCCTGGAATTGAAACCGGGCGATCCGGCTCCCAATGCACGGGCTTGTGGGGGATTTTCAGATCCGAGAAAATCTGCTCGTAAAACTCGCTGTCGCCCTCCAGCAACGCCTGCAGACGGCCCAGAAACATGCCCGACTCGGCGCCTTGCATCACGCGGTGATCGTAGGTGCAGGTCACCGTCATTACTTTGCTCAGCCCAAGCACGGCGCGCAGTTGGTCCGTGACGCCGTGATATTCGGCCGGATAATCGATGGCGCCGGTGGCGATGATGGCGCCTTGGCCGGGCATCAGCCGGGGCACCGAACCAAGCGTGCCCACCGTGCCCGGATTGGTCATCGAAATGGTGGTGCCTTCAAAATCCTGGACCGTCAGTTTGTTGTTGCGCGCTCGGGCGATGATGTCGTCGAACGCCGCCACGAACCGGGCGAAATCCATGGAGCCGGTGTCCTTGATGTTGGGCACCTTCAAGGATCGCGCGCCGTCCTTGCCGGCTACGTCCACCGCGATCCCGATGTTTACGCCGTCTCGCACCACGCGGAACGGCTGGCCATTGGTCTCGGCATAAGCATGATTCAAGGTTGGATTGCCCCGCAGCGCTTTCACGATCGCCCAAGCGATGATGTGCGTGTAGGAGATCTTGCTCTTGCCGATCAGCGTGCGGTGTTCGTTCAGAATGCGGCGATTCTCGTCGATGACCTTCACCGGCATCACGCGCTGCGAGGTAGCCAGGGGGATGCTGAGGCTCAAGTTCATGTTTTCGGCGATGCGAGCCGCCGCGCCGCGCAGAGGCATCAGCGTTTCACCAGCGATGGGCTGATGCTCGGGAACAGCCGGCAGCGTGGACGCAAGCGTGGACGCAAGCGTGGACGCGGGCGCATGATCGTGGGTGCCATTGGCCCCAGCAGCGCCGCCATTCCCAGGGGCTGCGGCGCCATTGGTCTCAAAGACTTCCTTCCAGCTTTCATCGACCGTCTTGCGATCGTTCAAATACTGTTGATACAGCTCGTCTTCGAGCCAGCTGTTGATACCTAGTTCGGGCGGGCGTGAATCTGACATGGAAGTATATAGAAGGGCTTAACTTCTATGATAGCGTGCTTGGCGGCCAGTTTCATTGGACGATGAAATCGTCCCAGTGTTCCTTGATGAGGCCGTTCTCGACGCGAATCACGTTAAAGTGATTCCACTTGTATTCTTTGCTGGGATCGTCCGGGTCCTTTGCCGTGCGCTGCATCATCAGCAGGCAATACGGGCCGTTCACCAGGGTCAGCACCGGGGGATCGACCCATTCGTCTTTGATCGGCTTGGCGTCCTGCGGCCGGCGGCCCGGAATCTTGCTCATAAATTCCTTAAAGGCTTCGCGCCCGGTGGGGATGTTCGCGTTGTGCTGTATGTAGCCGGGGTCCATGGTTTTGTCGGCGATCTCGAGATGCGCATATTGCAGCATGTCCTTGAATTCGGACTTGGCCAGCGCCAGCGTCTGCTCTTCTTCCTTCGATAGTTTCCCGGTGTTCCATTGCATGGGCGGCTTGGGCGAGACCCCGGTCACCACCTTTCCCGAACCCGGCATCTTCATCTGGCTGTCCCAGTGTTCCTGAATCTTGCCGTTTTCAATGCGCAACACTTCCAGGCTGTTGTCGAAATAGGTTTTCGACGGATCTTTCGGATGCTTTTTTTCTTCTTCGAAGATCAGCCAAACGAAGTCGCCCTTGGCGCCCGCCACCACCGGCGGATTGGCCATCTTGGCCGGAATCGGATTCATGGGCTTGCTGAATTTCTGGAAGAATTCCACGAATCCGGCACGCCCCGTGTTGACGCTGGGATTGTGCTGGATATAATTCTCGGCCTGATACTTGGGCGCGAGCTCCAGGTGACCCGCGTAAATCACCTCGCGCCACCAATTGAGAACGAAATCCAGGTTCTTCTTCTCCTGAGCCGTCATCGGGACGTTTTGCGGAGGCGTCGTTTGCGGGTTGATGGCCGCCGATAGCGTCCCGGCCGCGAGCACGAGCGCCCCGGCGAACAATCTTGTATGTCGAAGTCTCATATGAATCATCCTGTTACTTTGATTTCTCCGCCGCTGCTTTTTCCTCGGCGCGCGCTCCGGAAAGGATGCCCGGCAGGCCGTAATTCCCCTCGTGGCAAGCGTATTCGTAGAGTACGGTGGAGCGCGCTCGCATCGAGAGCTCGACGGTCCACGGCCGCGTATATACGGTCGGATCGTCGATGGTGGCCTGGTACATGATGGTCGTCGGGTCGGTTCGCGTGAAACGCTCGATGATGCGAAGATTGTCGTCGGTCATTCCGTCATAGGTGATACCGAACCGGTTCTTCCCGTTAGATTTGAAATTAGTGGACTCCACCACCAGCGTGTTCCCTTCCCAGTGGCCGCGCGGATCGCCGCTCCAGAATCGCATGTTTTGCGGAGGATGCGGCCGCCCGTCCAGCGGAATGATCCGCGACAGGTGATTCATTTCCACAAAGATCGTCACATATCCGGGAGTTTGGACAATCTGGTAGTTGTTGTTGATGGGCTCGTTCAGCATGGGCGGCCCTTCGCCGCCGAACAAAATGCAGCGCTCCCACAGGCTGCGGTCCTCCGGGCCGTCCGAAGGATGCCGCTTGTTGTAGGCGCGAGACGCCTCGAATTTGGCCTGGGCTTCGGGAGTCATCGGGGGGACCTTCCCGTCCGGCGGATCGATCACCTGCGAAGTTCGCCGAGTGGCGACCAAGGTGGTCCCCCGATCCTGCCATACACGGGAATACGCACGGCCATTGATCTCTGGTGGTGCGGCCCCGGAGGGGCGTGGCGCATCGGTTCCGTCGATGCGCTGCTTCACATAAGCGGCCGCTTCTTCTTCGGTGAAGAACTGTTTCGATCCCAGCGCCGCGGGCCTTTCGAATGGCGTCAGCGTGCCGTTTGTCCAAACGCCCCCGAGGTCCGGCTGGCCATCCGGAGTGCGGGGCGGAACCCATTGGCTGGCGCCGGGTGACGTTGAAAGCACCATCAAAAAAGTGACGATGGCGATGAAGCATCGATGCATCATAGGACACTTCCTCAGCGGTGATTATACTGCGCTACGCGGGAGCAGCGCTGGGCGGCAGCAGCTTCGGAAAAATCTTACGCGCTATGGTTCCGCGCGGCCCACTGATTTCCTGCGGAGCTACACTGTATGGAATGGCAAGAAGACTTGCTGCCTCGACACCCACACTTCGCAAGTTGTCCCGGCGGTCCGAGCCTGTCCGCATGGGGATGGTGGGCATGGGGGCCATGGGCAAGGGGCTTCTGCACCAATGCCGGGTGACTCCCGGCCTGGAATGCGTCGCCATGGCGGATCTCATCGCGGAGCGGGCGATAAAGTGCGCCGAGATGGAGGGGCTCCCCTATAAGCTGGCGAGCACGGCGGGGGAAGTGGAGGACGCCATTCGCAGTGGCTTCACGGCGATTTGCGAAGACGGCGAACTGGTGGCTAGTTGTGAACAAGCTGCCGTCCTCGTAGAAGCCTCCAGCGCGATCGGCCCTGCTGGAAGGTACGCTGCGTTGGCCATTCAAACAGGGAAACACGTGGTGATGATGAATGCCGAAGCGGATCTGATCTTCGGACCCTACCTGATGGACTTGGCTCATCGCCGAGGGCTTGTGTACACCAGTTGCGACGGCGACCAACACGGGGTGATCCTCCACCTGGTGAATGACCTCGAGCTTTGGGGGTTTGATCTCATCATGGCGGGCAATATCAAAGGCTTTCTAGATCGGTATTCCGACCCCACCAAGATTATCCCCGAAGCCGACAAGCGCAACCTCGACTACAAGATGGCCACCGCGTACACCGACGGAACCAAGCTCAATATCGAGATGGCTCTGGTGGCGAATGCCCTGAACCTGCGGACCTGCATTCCAGGAATGACAGGGCCTCCGGCTGGAGACGTTCGGGGAAGTGTTCGGCCTGTTCGATTTCGCCTCCATCCGGGCAGAGAGCAATGCTTGCGTGGATTACATCCTGGGAGCCAAGCCGGGAGGCGGAGTGTATGCCGTCGGCTTCTGTGAGCACGCTTACCAGCGCAGCATGATGCAATACTACAAAATGGGCCCCGGCCCCTTCTACCTCTTCTACCGGCCCTACCATCTGTGTCATGTAGAGGCGATGGATTGTATTGTGCAAGCGGTGCTGGATGGATGCTCGCTACTGGAGCCGGTGTACGGCTTTCGCACCAACGTCTTCGCTTACGCCAAGCGCGATCTCAAGGCAAATGAAAAGCTGGATGGCATCGGCGGTTATGCCTGTTATGGGCTGATCGATAACTGCGACAGCGGCCACCCCGGTCTGCCGATTTGCCTCGCCGAGGATATCGTGCTGCGGCGCGATATCGCGCGGGATTCGCCGATATTATTGAGCGACGCAGAAATGCCGGTGTCCAGGCCCGATTTCGATCTCTACCGGCGTGCACTGAGCGCACCGGCCGCGGTGCAATGAAACTCGGAATCCTGGTGGTGTATTTGGTAGCCGAAGAGGACGAGCGCCTGCTCGATATCCATCTCTCTCAGATTGAAAAGACCACCAGCGTGCCCTTTCGCATCTATGCAGCCGCCAATCGGCTGCAGCCGCGATTCCGCGAGAAGATCGAGAGTCTGCCGTACGTATCCATCTGCCAGTTTCCCACGACATCGCTGCGGGGCTCGGCCGAACACGCGTATTACCTGGATCGGCTGGTTGAAGTAGCAGTTGCCGATGGCGCGAGCTTTATCTGCACTTTTCACGTGGATTCGTTTCCGATCTGCTCGGGCTGGGCGGAGAAGATCACGGCCGAGCTGCGCGGGGATTGCGTGCTCGCCGGGGTGGAAAGGGACGGCCGGAAGGATAAAAAACCATCCACGGAGTTCATGCTATTTACCCGCGAGTTCTATGTCGAGCATCGCCCGGCTTTCCGGCTCACCGAGAACGAATTGGCGTCCTTGGAATACCAAAGGTATCGGATGAATTGCCCTCATTACTACGCGGACTCCGGCGTGGGCTACGGATTCAAAATATGGGCGCGAGGGCTTTCCTGGTTTCCTTTGCAGCGTGTGGACCGCGACAGAGAGCGCGATAGAGATTACTACGTTACCGGCGCCGTGTTCGAAGATCTGATCTTCCATCTCGGCGGCACGGTCCAAGACCGTCGCCTCAGGCAAGAACTGTCCTCCGACCACGCCCGCGCCGTAATGCACCTGCTGAGCATGGCTCGGGCAGTAGGCAGGGCAGTCGTACCGTCAGAGTT
This sequence comes from Bryobacterales bacterium, assembly GCA_963824345.1. GTDB lineage: Bacteria > Acidobacteriota > Terriglobia > Bryobacterales > Bryobacteraceae > Palsa-89. The sequence continues at coordinate 359,294 of CAWGOZ010000023.1, read as the reverse complement.
CTGGCGGCGCATCAATCGCGTTACTCCCATTCAACGCTTGGCTGAGGCGCACTGGACGCGGCCCAGGCGCGCGCGCCAGTTCCTGGACACCAGAAGCGCCCTCCTCGCCGACCTGGAGCAGCTATTGCACCAGCTTCGGGATCGGCCACCAGGCGAGGGCTGTAAAGCTCCGTAAGCATAGCAACCTGGGCCATGGGCCAAGCATCCAATCAGTCGGATGGAGAAACATATGAAACGAATGGTTCGAAGTCTTGCATTTGCCACAACTTTAACGTTAGCGAGCGTCCCGTTGTTTGCCAGCAACGGAAACGCACCCCTGGATTTAACAGCCCAGGTTCGCCATGAATTGGTGATGATCCCTTACTACAGCGTGTTCGACGATCTGAGCTACCGCGTCGATAACGGTGTCGTAACTTTGATGGGCGAGGTGACACAGCCCATCGTGAAGAACGACGCCGAGCGGGCCGTGAAGCGCTTGGCTGGCGTAACGCAAGTGATCGACAACATCCGGGTCCTGCCGCTCTCGTCCTTCGACAACAAAATTCGAATGGCGGAGTATCGCTCGATCTACGGTTTCGGCGGTCTGTATCGGTACGGGATGGGGACCCAACCCTCGATCCACATCATCGTCGAGAACGGGCATGTGACGCTGGTGGGCGTGGTGGATAATCAGTCCGACAAGAACGTCGCTAACATCCGCGCCAATACGGTTCCCGGAGTCTTCTCGGTAACCAACGACCTGCGAGTCGTGGAGCAGAACTAAGCTCCGCGGGAGCTGCCGGCGGTTCGGTACACTAGGGGATGCATGTGTGCCGAACCCGTCCGGGCCCCGCTTAAACTCGCGGACCTGCCCGACGACCCCTCTTTATACCTCAATCGCGAGCTCAGCCACCTGGAATTTCAGCGGCGCGTGCTGGAAGAAGCCCGGGATCGCCGCAATCCACTGCTGGAGCGGGTAAAATTCCTGTCCATCTTCGGGTCCAACATCGACGAGTTCTTCATGGTGCGCGTGGCCGGATTGATGCAGCAGATCGAGAACGGCGTGCAAGACTGCGGCCTGGATGGGCGCGGTCCTTCGGAAACCTTGGAGGCCGTTCGCGGCGCGGTGGGGCGCTTGCTCAGCGGAGCTTACGATTTCCTCCGGGAAGAGCTGATTCCGGCGCTCGAAACCCATCATATCCGGCTGCTGTCTCTGGGGGATCTCAGCCTGGAGCAGCGCGCCCAGCTGGACACTTTTTTCGCCGAGAAGGTGTTTCCGGTTCTTACTCCACTGGCATTCGATCCGGGCCGCCCGTTTCCGCACATTTCGAACCTGAGCTTGAACATCGCGGTGGCCGTGCGGGAGCCCGGGGGGCCGGAACACTTCGCTCGCGTGAAGGTGCCCGACACCCTGCCGCAGTTGCTTCCCGTGGCGCTGCCGGCGGGTGCGAATGCCGGGTCCCGCGAATCCGGCTTTGTCTGGCTGGAGCAGTTGATCATCGCGAATCTGCACCATTTGTTTCCGGGCCTGGAGATCCTGCGGGCGCACGTCTTTCACCTCACTCGCGACGCCGAGGTCGCCATCAAGGAGCTGGAAACGGACGATCTACTTGAGACCATCGAGGAGGCGGTGTGGCAACGCCGCTTTCGCGACGCTGTGCGTCTGCAAGTGGACTCGCGCACGCCTGCTTCTATTGTCGATTTCCTGGCCGGCAAGCTGGAGCTGGACCACTCCGACATTTATCGCGTCCATGGGCCGCTGGATCTCAGCCGTTTACGCCACCTGCTGAGTCTGGATCGGCCGGATTTGAAGGACAAGCCATTCTTGCCGTATACACCGGCGGCCTTCACGACGGCCACCGAAGACGATCTGTTCGACCTCATTCGCCAGCAGGACCAGCTTCTGCACCACCCCTACGAGTCCTTTCAGCCGGTGGTCGAATTCCTCCGCCGGGCCGCGCGCGATCCCGATGTCCTGGCCATCAAGATGACGCTGTACCGGCTGGGCCGCAACTCCCCCATTGTCGAGGCGCTCTTGGAGGCGGTGGAAAACGGCAAGCAAGTGGCCGTGGTGGTGGAACTGAAAGCGCGCTTCGATGAGGAGAGCAACATCGAATGGGCTCGATCCATGGAACGCGAGGGCGTTCACGTGGTTTATGGACTGCTCGGCCTCAAGGTTCATTCCAAGGTGATTCTCGTGGTCCGCCGCGAGGGGGACACCATCCGAAGATATTGTCATCTCGCCACGGGCAACTACAACCCGGCCACTGCTCGCCTCTACACCGATTTGGGCTTGTTCACCAGCGATGAGCAGATCGGCGCTGACGCCACCGATTTCTTCAACTATTTGACCGGCTATTCACGCAAAAAGACCTTCGGCAAGCTCTTGGTGGCGCCGCTGAATCTTCGCCAGCGCATCGAAGAGATGATCCAGCGGGAAATCGACATCCAGCGGCAGGGCGGCAAGGGCCGGCTGATCCTGAAGATGAACGCGCTGGAAGACGGGCCCATCATTAAGCTGCTCTACCAGGCCTCCCAAGCCGGCGTTAGCACCGATCTGATCGTGCGCGGCGCTTGTTGTCTGCGTCCACAGATGCCGGCCGTCAGCGAGAACATTCACGTCCGAAGCGTATTGGGCCGGTTTTTGGAACATAGCCGGATCTATTACTTTCGCAACAATGGCTCCGACGAATGCTATCTGGGCAGCGCCGATCTGATGCCGCGCAACCTGAACCGGCGCGTGGAAGTTCTGTTTCCGGTGACGCAGCCGGAGATGATCCAACGGCTGCGCGACGAAGTTCTGCACTCCTATCTGCACGACGAAATCGGCGCCCGCCACATGCATCAGGACGGTTCCTATTCCTCCAAGTCCCGCCGGTCCGGCAGCGACTGCCAGGCCTGGTTCCTGAGCCAGCGCACGATTTCGGCAGTGCGCTAAACTGAACAAATCCCGGTGGAAATGTATTGCCGGAACTAGCCATGCGACTGGCCTTATTCGGCGGCACGTTCGACCCGATCCATAACGCCCACCTCATCGTGGCGCGCGAGGCTGCCGATCAGTTCGCGCTCGACCAGGTCTGGTTTATTCCAGCCGCCTATCCGCCGCACAAAACCGCGCACACCGGCGCGCCCTATGAGGATCGCTTCCGCATGACGGAATTGGCCTGCCAGGTGGATGCGCGCTTCATCCCGTCGCGCCTGGAGTCGGGAGCAGATACGGGCCATGCCAAGAGCTATTCGGTGGACACCGTGGAGCGCGTACGCCAGCTCGGCCTGCAGCCGTATTTCATCATCGGAGCGGACGCCTTTGCCGACATTCCGACTTGGCACCGTTGGCAGGATCTGGTGCGCCTGACCGAGTTCATCGTCGTGACGCGGCCAGGCCATTCGTATTCGGCGCTCCAGGGCGCGCGAGTGCATCGGCTGGACACGGTGGCCCTGCCCGTGTCGTCGTCCGAAATCCGGCGGAAACTGGCGGCTGGGGAGGTCCCCGCGGAGTTGCCCCCCGCTGTAAGCCGCTACATTTCCGAGCGGGGCCTCTACCAACCGTCGCCAGGACATGTCGAAGAAAGTACCGCCTTCAACCAGCGTTAACCGAGCTGTAATGCGTTCGTAACGCAAATCGGGTTACCTTCAAGTAAGGGCCCATGAAGAAAATAGTGCTCATCGAAGACGATGCCGATCTCTACTCGCTTTTGAAGTACAACCTGGAGAAAGAGGGGTTCACGGTGGCAGGCACGCAGACCGGCCGCGGCGCGATCGAGCTGTGCCGCCGCGAGCGGCCCGACCTGGCGATTCTCGACATCATGCTGCCGGATTCCGATGGCCTGGAGATCTGCAAAGGCCTGCGAAATCATTCCGAGCTCGCGCATGTGCCGATCATCTTTCTCACCGCTCGCGCCTCGGAAACGGACCGCATTCTGGGTTTGGAACTCGGCGCCAACGACTATATGGTGAAGCCGTTTTTCATCCGCGAACTGATCGCGCGGGTGAAGAACCAGTTCCGGTCGCAAACCTCGCCGGCCAGGACCGTGAGAGCCGGGGATCTGGAGCTGGATCGGGCGAGCTGCAGGGTTACGTTGCGCGGCGGCGAAGTGGCCCTGACCGCGACGGAATTTCGCCTGCTGGAGTACTTAATGAGCCGGCCCGGTGTCGTTTACAGCCGCGAACAGCTACTGGACTCTGTTTGGGGCCACGACCGGGCTGTTACCGACCGCACCGTGGACGTGTACATCCTGCGGCTCCGCCAGAAAATCGAGCCGGACCCGGCCAATCCTTCCTTCATCCGCGCGGTCCGCGGCTTCGGGTACAGTTTCAACGAGAACACCGTTGAAACGCCGGCTAAAACCTCAGTTTAGGTAATCGGCGGATCCACGCTCCCGATCGAAAACAGCGAGAATTCGTCTTCGAGCCATTGCGTCGGCCGGCCTTTTTCCTCGCGCATGTGCCGGTATCGCCCGGCATGGAAGAGCAGGGGATTGCCCTCGCCGGATTCAAAGTGCTCAACGCGTCCGATGTACAGCGTGTGGTCGCCCGCCGCGTGGATGTCGATTACCTCAACCACGAAGTAGGCTACGGCGCCCGCCAGTAGCGGGAGGTCCCGGCGCGTTACAAATCGCACGTGCAGGCCCTCCACGGTGCGCCCCGCGAAGTGATTGCTCAGCGCCTGCTGGTCTTCGGCCAGAATGCTAATGCCGAAGCGCCGCACCGAAGGCAGGATCCGGTGCATGTTGGAGCGATTGTCCAGCGAAACCAGGATGAGCGGCGGATCGAGCGACACCGACACAAACGCATTCGCCGTCATGCCATGCGTTTGTTCCTCGTACCGCGCGGTGAGCACGGTGACGCCGCTGGCGAACCGGCCAAGAGCATTGCGAAACTGCCGAGTGTCGATAGTTTGATTCAATACGCCTGATCAGAGCCGCACGGCCGCTTATTTGTGGCCGTTCTTCATAATGAGATTAATATCATTTGGATTGATCAAGTCCGGCACCGTCCAGCCGTCCAAGTCATATTCGGACATGCATTGCTCGGCGAAACCCTTGTACTTGGCGGATTGTCCCAGCTGATCGGCCACCATCAAGGTCTCAAAGCGAATGCTTTCGTGATTGCCGAAGTAGTTGCGCTCGTACAGCTCGTGCCGCCCGCCGAATTCGGTGCCCATTGCGTCCCACATCAGCTTCATCAGTTTCACGCGATCCAGAGCCGAGTAGCCATTGGAGCCGCGCACAAAGGTCTCCAGGTAATTACGGATTTCGGGAACCTTGAAATCATTGGCGTGAGAAGGCAGATAAATAAGCGCGCTCGCGAGCACGTTCTCGACGATTTCCTTCAGGCGCGGGTAAATCAAGTTGGATGCCACCCGATACGCCAGGCCGTAATCGAGGTTGGGCAGCACATATCCGGGGGTCCAAGGCGCGGTGGTGCGCGCCATCGCATCGGTGAGGCCCCAGAACAGGTTCCGCCAGGCCAGCACTTCGCCCACTTGCGCCTGCACGCCGCGAAAATCCTTTGAGCCGGTGGCCTCCACGCCTTTGAGTAAAAGCCCCGCGATGAAATCGAGCTTCACCGCCAGCCGGACGCAGCCATGGAACATGAAGCGCGGCAGGAATCCGGAGCGCGGGAAGAAATTGTTGACCTTGTCGATATCCCCGTACGCGAAGACGTTCTCCCAGGGGACCAGAACCTTGTCGAAGACGATGATGGAATCGTTCTCGTCGAGCCGGCTGGACAAAGGATAATCGAACGGACTTCCCATGGCCGCCGCCGTCATTTCGTAGGATGGCCGGCAGAAGAGCTTCACGCCGGGCGAGTCCGTGGCCACAATGCAGACAAAGGCGAAATCCTTGGTCTTGATGGGCAGCGCCCCATTGTTGGCGATGAAGTTGTAGTGCGTCAGGGTGGACGTGGTGGCCACTACTTTCGCGCCGCTGATGACCAACCCCGCGTCGGTTTCCTTCTCCACGTGCATGTACACATCGCGTACTTCGGCGAGTTCCTTGTTGCGATCCACCGGTGGATTCACGATGGCGTGATTGACGAAGGTGACTTCTTCCTGGACCTTCTTGTACCAACGGCGCGCGTTTTCCTGGTAGGGCGTGTAGAAGTCGGAGTTGGCTCCCAGCGTGGCCAGAAACGCGGCCTTATAATCCGGGCTGCGGCCCATCCAGCCATAGGTGACGCGAGCCCATTCGGCGATGGCGTCGCGGGATGCCACCATCTCCTCGACGTTGCGCGGAGCTTTGAAAAAGTGATGCGTGTAGCCGCCGCTGCCGGTGTCGGTGTCGGTGCAAAGGATCGACTTCCGCTCGTCATGCAAGGCGTCGTACAAGCGGGCCAGCATGCGAACCGTGTTGCGGAACGCCGGGTGAGTGGTGACGTCTTTCACGCGCTCGCCGTAGATCCAGATTTCGCGCCCATCCCGCAGGCTTTCCAGAAACTCCTGCGAAGTGAACGGCTTGGAGCGAGTGGCGCCGAAGATAGCCTTCGGTTGAATGGTATCGGTCGACATATTTATTCTCCTGTTTTCCTGCGTTTATTAGGGCTCACGCGTATTTTGTCCAATCGCGCTCGAATCGGAACACTTCCTTAGCGGGCGGAAGCGGGGCTTGGGTCTCAATCCAGCGGACCGGTTCGGCGCCGGTGTTGGCAAAGCTGTGAATACAGCCGACGCCGGTCCAGATCACGTCGCCGGGACCCAGGTCGTAGCTGGAGCCGTCCGCGATGGCGTGGACGCGGCCGCCGACAATGAAGTACGACTCTTCGAAGGTGTGATCGTGCGGATCGATCTTTGCGCCGGGCGAATATTGAATGAGGAACAGCGATTGGTGCGTGGCGCCGAACGAGCGATCGACGAACATCTTGATGGCAACTCCCGTGGTCGGGTTAAAGCCTTCCATTTGCGAAGCGCCGCCCGGGCGGGGCAGTTGCGATTCGTCGAAGTGACCGACCGGAACGTTCGCATCCGGCGAGGGAGCATCGCCCGTAAAAAATGTATCGCGGCCGTATTCCAGCGGCCGAGGCTGCGGCGCCTGCATCTCCAGCCAGCGAGCTGGCGCGCTGCCGGTGTTGCGCCACGAGTGGGGCATGCCGGTGGGGATTAATCCGAAATTGCCCGGACCGACCGTATGGGTCTTGTCTCCGATCTGCGCGAGAACGGTTCCTTCCAGAATGTAGAAGCTTTCCTCGAAAGAGTGCAGGTGGGGCTGAATAGCGCCGCCGGCGTCGAGAAAGCAGATGCCCGTGCCCATGTGCACCGATCCCATGGCGCGATCCACGTAGGTTGCCCGCCGGAAACCGGTGCTGTGCGGTTTGTAGCCTGGGGGAGTTTGCGCGGCGGCTGGGTCGATCTTGGAGACAGCGTGCATAGCGGAACTATTATGGCACCTGTATCTAAGCTACGGGAGGGCGGCCGGGCCGGGCTAGCAGGAAGCTCACTTTAGTGAACAGAATCGTGACTCGGGCGTACGCACGTTTCTGAGCCGCCATGCGTGAGCATGCGGTTCATGGCAACTGCTGGTACTCGAGCGTGTCCATCGCTTCACGATTCAAGCGCTCGGCGTTGCAATCGATGATCTCGATATCGCGGCGATCCCGCTCGTCAGCCGCGGAGTCTTTGTCTTCGCCGTCCATAAATGCAGGGTATCCTACCGCAGGGTCGAAAGAAGCAGCGCTGTGCCACACTGAAATTGGATGCCACTGGTCCCCCCCTATATCGAAGCGTTGCGTTCCTATGAGCCCGGACGCAGCGCGGAAGAGGTCCAGCGGGCGTACGGCTTAAGCCGCGTCAGCAAGCTGGCTTCCAACGAAAATCCCCTGGGGTCCTCGCCGCGGGCCATCGAAGCCATGGTGCGCAGCATGGGCACGCTGCATCTTTATCCCAACAGCGGACTGGACCTGCGCCGCGTCCTGGCCGAAAAATACGAGACCAAAGTTGAGAACGTGATCGCCGGCAGCGGGTCGGAAAGCATCATATCCAACATCATTCGCACGTTTCTGGGCGATGAGGACGAGGTGCTCACTACCGAAGCCGCCTTCGTGGGTTTTCAGGTGCTGGCGAAATCGCGCGGCATGGCGTACCGCACCGTGCCGTATCGCGACTGGCACTACGATCTCGGCGCGCTGGCCGGCGCCATCAACGAACACACCAAGGTGATTTACCTCGCCAATCCGAATAACCCCACCGGCACCATCTTTTCAAAGCACGAGTTCGATGAGTTTTACCGCCACGTGCCCGAGCGTGTTCTCATCATCCTGGACGAAGCTTATTTCGAGTACGCCAAGGACACTCCGCGCTATCCGGATTCGATGCATTATCGCTACGACAACGTGATTACCTTGCGCACGTTTTCGAAGGTCTATGGACTCGCCGGCGTGCGCATCGGCTACGGGTTCGCGCACGAGCGCCTGATCACCAACTTACTCAAGGTGAAGCTTCCGTTTGAGCCCAGCACGCTTGCGCAAGCGGCCGGCGTGGGCGCCCTGGCCGACAAGGAGTTCCTTCACAAGTCGCTCGAATTGAACGCGCGCGGATTGAAGTTTCTCAGCGAGGGATTGCGTGAGATCGGCCTGACTGTGGTTCCTTCGGAAGCCAATTTCCTGATGGTGGTGCTGCCCGACGCCGCGCAGGCCACTCTACTGACCACGGAGCTACTGAAGCAAGGGATTATTATTCGGCCGCTGGCAGGCTGGGGTCTTCCCAACTGCATTCGGATTTCCACTGGAACCGACGAAGACAACCAGCGCTGCGTGGAAGCAATTCGTGTGCTGCGCGAGAGCCGCGCGGCACGTTAGAGGTCTCCCAGCCAAATGGCCGAAGCGTCATTGTTGCCGTGCAGTTTTATTTCGGTGCGCCGATGGCGCGTTCCAGCGTCAAGCGGATGAACCGCTGATAGGGGACGCCCGCGCGGGCAGCGCGTTGGCGAACAGCATTGTAAAGCTCTTCAGACAAGCGCAGGTTGATGGACTTGTCTTTCGGCTTGATCTCGAAACGCGTCAACTGTGCGCCTGAAAGGTCGTAATGCGTTAAGTCGGCCTTGTCAACGAAGGCCGCCGCCGCGCGGTCGGTTTTAAAGGCCGGGATTTTCTTTTTCATACGCTTCGATCTCCTCCTGGTGCATGTAGCGGGCGCTGACTGGCCGAATCAGGATTTCGTCGCCATTGCGGCGAAGCGTGAACACGATGAATACGCCGCGCCCCTTTTCCGTTCGGCCTATGGCACGAAAACGGCGCTCGCTCTGCGAATGGGCCGCATCCGGGAGAATGGCGAGCTGCCGAGCAAAAAGACCTTCGATAGCCGCAACGGAAAGCCCGTGCTTCTCGCACTTGGCACGATTGCCCTTATCCCATTCGAAGCCATTCGCATGCAAAGCCATGGTAGCACCGGCAGGTATGCAATTGTATAGGCACGTGCCAACCCGGACGATCCTTGTGGATGAGCGGATAGCTTTCTGAAAGAAGCCCTTGTCGGGCAAGCGCACGGCACGCTCACGCGGGCCTAATTCGCCGTTACCGCTTTTTCTTCCTTCTTGTCTTCGCTCTTGGCGTCCTTGGTTTCGCCCTTCAGCTCGGCGGCCAAAATGGGTTTCAAGGCGGCCAGGCTGACCTCGCCGTTATACTGCTTGCCGTTTATGTAGAAGGCGGGCGTTCCGTATACCCCGGCCGCTTCTCCGTCCGCGAGATCCTTGTCCACGACGGCTTTGAATTTGCGCGAATCAATGTCCTTCTGGAACTTGTCTACATCCAAACCGAGCTGCTTCGCCAACAACATGATATTTGCCCGCGACAACCGCTGGAAATTTTTGAAGAGCAGTTCGTACATTTCCCAAAACTTTCCCTGCTCGCCCGCTGCCAGCGAAGCTTCGGCTGCGAATTGCGCGTGGGGGTGCATGGAAAGCGGGAACTGTTTGTAGATCAGTTTCACGTCCTTGGGATACGCGGCCATCAAAATATCCACCTGCTTCACCGCGGCCGAGCAGAACGGGCACTCGAAATCGGAGAATTCCACCAGCGTTATTTTCGCATCGGCGGGACCGCGCACCGGCGACCCATCCACGGGAATGGTCACGGGCGCCTCCAGCAGCTTAGGCCGGTGAGCCTTGGGCGAGGCGTCCATCAGCTTGCTGATCTCCATCAGACTCTTGCCGTCCTTCACGCCCTGAATGGCGATCTTGGCGATAGCCCGGCTGTAGGAGCAATTTGTGTCCTTCATGATGCACTCGGCGGCCTTCATGCCGCATTGGCAGGTGCAATCTTCCTCCCGCAGGATTTTGAGCACGGCCTTCTTCTGAACCGGCGTCAGACCCGAAAGATCAACGTCGCCCAGCGTCTCGGCGGTTTTCCACGCATCCGGGGCGGCGGCGCCTCGAGAAGAAGGCGCTTGCGCTCCCAGCGACAGGGCCATGAACAAGCAGAGGACAACTATGCGGAATCGCATCTCTTTATTATCACCGATAATCGCGCCGTCTAATCCAGCTCGGCGTCGAGGAAGCTCTTCAGATCTTCCTCGTTCACTTCAGGTTCGCCCGGCGCGACGTTGGCCAGCTTCCCGTCCTTCATCCAGGTTTCCAGTTGATCCACCAGGCTGAACAGATGGTCGAACGAATCCACGATGAACAGCAGCGGCTGGTAATGGTTGATTTCGAAGCCCTGATTGATAGCCCATTCCAGCTGGATTGGGTAGCGCTGCACTTCTGGAGCTTCGATGGCGTGGGCGATCTCGCTATGCGAACTGAGCAGGCCGCTGCCGTAGACTTTCAAACCGTCGCGCCCCCGCATCAAGCCAAATTCGATAGTGAACCAAAAGAATCGCGCCATCGCCCGGATAACGCTGGTAAGGTAATGCACGCGCGTTTCCGCCCCGCGGATGCCCGACGCCACCTCGGCCGCCGTGTGCGCGCATTCGCCGAAGCGCACCAGAGCCTCGGCGAAGTTTTTGTCGGTGTGCATGGGAACATGGCCCGCCACGTCGTGAAAAATATCGGGCTCCGGCAGGTAGTCCAGCTTATCCGAACGGCGAATCGTGATGGTGGTCGGAAACCGGCGCTTGCGCAGGCAATCGAAGAACACGAAGCTGGGCACATACCCGCTCACCGCTTTCGCTTGAAAGCCGGTCAAAGGACTCAAGAACCGATTCACCTCTTCCAGACGCGGAATCCGGTCCGGATTCAGACACAGCGAGTGTATGCCCTGTAAGAAATGTTCGTTGGCGTAGCGATCCCAACACGGCAGCATACGAGCGTACAACTTCCGCCAGGCTTGATGGTTCTCGTCCGAATACAGGTCGTACGGCTGTTCGATATAGAGCTGGCCGGCCTGCTTGGCCTGCTCGATAAATACCGATTCGCCGGTAGTCAGGCCTGGGCTTATACTGGCTACGCTTCGCATATCCCTCTCCATAAATATCATCCCTCCAAAAAGCACCACTTGCAAGTGGTGTTATTGGCGAGCAGGTACTATAGACTCTTATGATCGTCGATCCCGCATCCACCGACTATGTCAACGTTTACAAGCTTCTGATCGGCTCCGTGGTTCCCCGTCCCATCGCCTTTGTTTCCACGGTGAATTCGGATGGCGCGTTCAACCTGGCGCCCTTCAGCTTTTTCACCGTTGCCAGCGCGAATCCGCCGGTACTCCTCATTAACGTATCGCGCCGCTCCAATCCGGACCCGCGCAAAGACACGCTCCGCAACATCACCACCGCGCGGGAGTTCGTGGTGAACGTGGTATCGGAGGAAATCGGAGAGAAGATGAACCTCTGCGCGGGCGAATATCCGCCGGAAGTGGACGAATTTGAAGTCTCGGGCCTGACGCCGATCCCGAGCGATCTGGTGAAGGCGCCGCGCGTGGCCGAATCGCCGATTAACATGGAGTGCCGGCTGCTCTATACGCTTGAGATGAGCGGCCTGGAAGGCGGCGGCCATCTGGTGCTCGGCCAGGTGATCCGGTTCCATATTGAGGACGCGTACTTCCACAATTATCGGATCGACGCCGATAAGCTGGGCGCGATCGGCCGCATGGCCGGCAACAGCTATACGCGAACTCTGGATCGCTTCGACCTGATCCGCCCGGCGTGACGCGTGCTCAGCTTGCAAACAGTCTTTCGAAAATCTGCCGCGTCCGGTTTTGGATTTTCCCCAGCTCCGTTTTGAGCGGCAGGCCATTCAGGCGTTCCGGAATCCAGCGATGCACCAGGCCGGTCAAAACTTGGAGCTGCGCTTCGGAATTGGGAAGGCTGGTTTCGGCGTGGCCCGAATAGACGCGCAGCGCGTGATCCACGGCGCGATAGAATGTCGCGGCTTCCAGCAGGAACTCGGCGTCGGCGCGCTCCAGGTGCCCCATGGCCTCGATGATGTTCACGCGCTCCGGGGTGTTCAGCACCTTGTAGAAGATGCCGCCGGCTTTCAAACGCAAAAACAACAAGGAGAAATCGATATCGTAGAATCCACCCGGGCCGGCCTTCAGCGGATGATCCGGGCCTTGTTCTTTCTCGAGCCGCAATCGCATTTGCCACAAGTCTTTCTTCGAACGGCCATTCTGGCCGTAGCGGCGCCAGTCCACTTTCTGAAGATCGTTCAGAAACGTGGTGGCGCGATCGATGTCGCCGGCGACGGCGCGCGACTTCATGTAAGCGATGCCCTCCCACGCCTCGGCGCTCTTATCGAAGTACTCTTTGTACGATGTTTCCGACTGCAGCAATGCGCCCGCGCTTCCGTTGGGCCGCAAGCGAGTATCCACCGTGAACATCACGCCGGTGCCCGTGTAAGCGGTGATGAGATCGACAATGCGCTCAGCCACGCGCGTCCAAAATACGTGTTCCTCGCGATCCTGGTCGGGCAACACGAATACCAGGTCGGCGTCGGAGGCCAGATCGAACTCGCGCATTCCCAGCCGCCCCAGCGCGATCACCATGAGTTGCCGGTAGGGCTGATATCCGGGCGCCACGGGCGGGTGCGATGCCGCGACATGCTCCACCGCGATTCGATAACAAGAGGCAATCGCCGCGTCGGCCAGATCGGAGGTGCGCTGCAGCGTTTCGAACACCGGCACGCGCTGGCAGACGCTAGCGGCCTGAATGCGAAACATTTCGCGGCGGAAGAACCGGCGCAGGTCCGAGATGTCGTCGAAGCCATCCGCGGCACGCGCCGCCGGGCGGCCCAATTCTTCGATCAATTCCGGCTGGCGAACCAGCTGTTCGGCGAAGTAAGGGCTGTTTTCGAAGATGTCGAGCGTCCACCGCGCCACCAGCGGATCGGAATTGAGCAGGGCGAGCCAGCGCGAATCCGGCATCAGCTTCTCGAGGAAATGCTCAAAAGCTCCCGGCCCGCGGCGTGATTGCATGCTCGAAACCAGACTTGCCAGCTGCGGTGCGCGTTCATCCAGAAACCGGATCACGTTGCTGGACGTCGGCTCCACAACTTCCAGCGCTTCGATCTGTGGCGTCACCGCAGGCGGAAGGCTGTAATAAATGGGACGCTGCGCGTGGATCACACGCTCGTAAATCTCCTGCACCGCTTCCAGATGAGCGTTCAACTCCTGCATTAGTCTTTCACCCGACGGCGCGCTGCCGAGCTGCGCCGACGGCATCTTTCGCGCCAAAAGATCCAGATCGTGCGGCGACGCGGGCAACGAATGCGTCTGACGGTCCTCCGCGATTTGCAGCCGATGTTCCAGGTTGCGCAGGAAGCGATAGGCGGAGATCAGACGCCCGTACTCGGCGTCCGAAAGCAGATCCTTGTCGCTCAGCCGCGCGAGCGCCAGCATGGTGCCGCCATGGCGCAGCCACGGAACTCGCCCGCCATGCATCCGTTGCAAGCATTGCACCAGAAATTCGACGTCGCGAATGCCGCCCGGAGCCAGCTTCACATCAAAAGCCGGTTTGGCGGGCTTCCGGCGGCTTAACTTTTCGCTGATGCGCTCGCGCGTGGCCGACACCGCTTCCACGGCCGAAAAATCCAGCGTGGTGGAGTAAATCAGCGGCTCCACGGTTCGCAGCAATTCACGCCCCGCAGCGGAATCGCCGGCCGCCACGCGCGCCTTGATCAGCATCTGCAATTCCCAATCGCGCGCCCGCGCCTGGTAGTAGCTTTTGGCGCCGTCCAGCGAAATGCAGACCTCGCCCAGACTTCCGTCGGGCCGAAGCCGCAAGTCCACCCGATAGCATAAGCCCTCGGCCGTGTAGGTGGAAAGCAGCTCGGTGTATTGATTCGCGACCTTCTTGTAAAACTCCTTGTTCGATATCGGATGCTCGCCGTCGGTCTCGCCATTGGCCGCGTAGACGAACATCAAGTCGATATCGGAGCTGTAATTCAGCTCGCGTCCGCCCAGCTTCCCGAGCGCGACCACCGACATCCCGCACTCCCGCGTTTCGCCGTTCTCGTCCACATAACGGGGTGTGCCGTGCCGCTCGGTTAGCTCCGCGCGAATGCGCTTGTAGCTGATATGCAGAATCGCGTCGGCCAGGTTCGAGAGTTCTTCCGTCGTCTCCGACAAGCTGCCGAGCCCCAGCACGTCGCGCAGCACGACGCGCAGAATCTGCTGGCGGCGGAACAGCGCCAGCGAAAAAGCCAGCGGCTGTCCCTCCGGCTGACTCCGCAGGAACTTGCCCAAACGCTTCTTGTACTCGCTCGCGGTCAGCACGCCGTTCATCCGGGAGACTTCTTCCAGCCAGTGCGGATTCTGAAGAATTTCTTCGGAAAGAAAACGGCTGAAGGATGCTACCGTAACGAAGCGCTGCAACCCGAACTTGGAATGCACCAATCGTTCCAAGGCCTCCGGTTGCTGCTGTTTTAGGCTGAGAAGATAGTGAACCGCGGCATCGGGATCGGCCGCCGCCGTCAGACATGCCTGGAGCCGATCTTGCTCCTCCGGAACAAGGCCGATGGACTGCAGAGCCGCCTCTCCGCGGACGAGAGCGGGCGTGCGGAGTGGCTGAGTTTCGAGCAGGCTGGCCATTCAGTTAGACGACTTGGTCTACTAACTGGATTATATCGCGCGGCCGCACGATTCCGGAGCGAAGCACGCGCGCGTAGAACCCGCTCAACCCCCAGCGGGGCGATGACACGTCTCCGGCATGCACCTGGGCATCATAGAGGGCCTGTTTGATCGAAGCACCGTAGACATCCAGCTGAGAACAGGGAGCGCGGATTTTAGTCAGCTCGATCAGGATCTCGCCCACCCGGTAGCGCTGCCCGATGCGCATCTGGCGCCGGTCCAAGCCTGTCACGGTCAGATTCTCGCCGAGCGCGCCCGCATTCAGCGGATAACCCTGCGCGATCAGCTCCTCAATCCCTTCGCTGGTGACCAGCAGCAGCGCTTGTATGGGACCGCCGTGGATTTGAGGATGCGCCCAGGAATCGCCGCGGATTCCTTCCGGCGTGACTTCGGCCTCCGCAATCGGCCGCTTGGGGACTCCTCCCGGTGAAACGTTGATCTGAACGACGCTGCCGGTCACTGAAGTATTTATCGAGCCGCGCGTGAGCGAGCGGAAACTAAATGTCGTAGTACAGCGCAAATTCGTACGGGTGCGGGCGCAGCCGGATGGCATCCGCCTCATTGCGGCGTTTGTAATTGACGAACGTCTCGATCAGCTCCTCGGTGAACACATCGCCCTTGAGCAGAAACGAGTGGTCATCCTCTAAACACGTAAGCGCCTCCTCGAGCGACGCCGGCATGGACGGGACTTTCTTCATCTCCTCCGGCGAGAGATCGTAAATGTCTTTGTCCAGCGGCTCACCCGGATCGGCCTTGGTGAGAATTCCATCCAGACCCGCCATCAGCATTGCGGCGAACCCCATATACGGGTTGGACGAAGGATCCGGCGGCCGGAATTCCACGCGTTTCGCCTTGGGACTCGCCGAATACATCGGGATACGCACCGCGGCCGAACGATTGCGCCGCGAATACGCCAGATTCACCGGCGCCTCATAGCCCGGAACCAGGCGTTTGTAGCTGTTCGTGGTGGGCGCGATCAGGGCCGACAGCGCCCGCGCATGCTTCAACAGTCCCGCGATGTAATGCAGCGCCATCTGGCTCAGACCCGCATAGCCATCGCCCGCGAAGAGCGGCTTTCCATCCTTCCACAAGCTCTGATGCGTATGCATCCCACTGCCGTTGTCCCCGAACAGCGGCTTGGGCATGAACGTCACCGACTTGCCGTATTGATACGCCACATTACGGATCACATACTTGTACAGCATCATGTTGTCGGCCGACTTCACCAGCGTGTCGAAGCGCTGGTCGATCTCGCACTGCCCGCCGGTGGCCACTTCGTGATGATGGCATTCGATGTTGATCCCGCAGCGGATCATGGTCTCCACCATCTCGGCGCGCAGGTCCTGATAGTGATCGGTCGGTGGAACCGGGAAGTATCCTTCCTTGTAGCGCGGCCGGTAGCCCAGGTTGTCGCCCTCGCGTCCCGAGTTCCAGCGCCCTTCCTCGGCATCGATGAAGTAAAAACCGGAATGCTGATTTTGATCGAACCGCACGTTGTCGAAAATGAAGAATTCGGCCTCGGCGCCGAAATAGGCCGTGTCGGCGAGGCCAGTGTTCTTTAGGTAGCTTTCGGCCTTGCGCGCGATCCAGCGCGGGTCCCGTTCATAGTGCTGCCGGGTGATCGGGTCAATCACGTCGCTGGTCATCACCAACGTGCGTATCTCACCAAAAGGATCGATGAACGCCGTGCCCGCATCGGGGATCAGCAGCATGTCGCTCTCGTTGATCGCCGCCCAGCCGCGGATGCTCGATCCGTCAATGCCGAAACCCTCTTCAAACGAGTCTTGGGTCAGTTGGCTGACGGGGTACGATACGTGCTGCTGCAGACCGGGCAGATCCGTAAATCGCAGGTCGATTTGCCGAATCCCGTTGCTTTTCGCAAACTCCAAAACTTGCTGAGGATTCATCTTTCCTCCATGCGGAATCTTTCATTGACCAAACGCGCTAGCATAACATCGTTCGAGGTTCTATGGGTGACGATTTTGGGGATGGCGGCGATTTTGGGGACTTTGGAAACGGTGGCGATGACGGCGGCGGCTTCGACGACCAGGGCAATGGCGACGACCAAGGCGATAACGCTCCAGACGATGACCAACCACCCGACGGCGACGATCAAGGCGGCGACGATCAAAACGGCGACGACCCGCAGGATGATCAGGATGGTCCCACCGACGACGACAACCTGGACGACGTCTTCGCCTCCAGCGACGACCTGCCGCAGGTGGACGACGATGTCTTCGCCAGCGCCGGCGATTTTCCCAACGCCGAGCCGGCCGATTTCGCCGAAGATACCGGCGGCTGGTCCGCGGACGATTATCAGGTGTCCGCCGAAAATCTTTTCGGCGATCATCCCTTCTTCGGCGACACCCTAGTCCAGCAAAAAATCGACGAGGGTTTCCAACCCTACCAGGACTCCCACTTCGGCGATGCGTTCGATCAAATCGCACCCGGCACCTCCGACACCGTGCAGCTGTTCGAGCGCGAGGGCCGTTTGGTGGCCTTCGGCTTGGTTTCGCAAGCCGTGCTGGACATGCTGGTGGCGCGCTACACCGGCATTGATTGGAATAATCTCGAAGTAGCCACGCCATTGAAGGGTGAGGCCGTGCCGCCTCAGCCGCTGCCGCCCGCCTTCGCGAATGTCGCCGAGCAGGACGCGGTGGATCTGCGCAAATACTGCACGCCCGTCGCGGATCAGGGGCAAACCGGCCGCTGCTCCGCATTCGCCTGGACTCACGCCACCGAGATGTCGCGCAACATTCTCAATCAGGAATCGCCCCGTCTCTCACCCAACTACACGATGCTCGAAATTCAGCGCTATCAAGGCGACGCGCGAGATTACCAATACGCCTACCAAGGCGGCGATGGCACCGCCGCCGGACCCGAGCCCGGCGAACTGCTGGCCGAGCATGGAACTTGCCGCCAGGAGCTCTGGCCGGACGACCGTCCCACGCCAACCGTCCGCGAGGAGCAGTTGGAAGCCGACGCCGAGCGCTATCGTCTGGAGGCCAACCCCTGGCCCATTTCGGTGGATGACGTGCGCAAAGTTCTGAGCGCCGGCTGTCCCGTTCACGTGTCCATGAACACCGGCAAGGCGTTTTCCGGCGTCGGCCGTGATGGCGTGTTCAATGCAGCCGAAGCCGCGTCGGGAAGACACGGCCGCCACGCCATGTTGATCGTGGGTTATGTCGGAAATTTCTTTACGCTGAAAAATTCGTGGGGAACGGACTGGGGCGACCAGGGCTATTGCTACGTCCCGAGGAACGTCCTGGCCGCCTCCGATCCGGAATTCGTCGCGGTGCTGCTCCGCAAACCAATCCAGTAGTCTGGCCTTGGTGGGGCGTCACTTCGACGGCGTAGCTAGTCGCAGCCGGCGGCGCTTGACGAGATCCCCCTTGATCTTGATGTTGGCAGTGCGATAAGGCACTTCCATTATCGGAAGGCACGGTCGCAGCGTCTTAATTTGCTACTTCGGCAGTTTCGCCCACCAATTCAGCAGAGAGCCGCTGAGCGGCCGTGGCACTCTACTTTGCGTGGTACAATCTCTGCCAGGTTCATCGCGCGCTGCGATCGATGCCGCGATGGCTGCCGAGATCGCAGGTCGGGGTCCTTTCGAGGCCGCGTGAAACATTTTGCTCCCCCGCTGTTCTATATAGAAGGATTGGTGTAGGCTAATGAAAGAGATGAACGCTGTCGCCGATCTGAACGAATCTCGGACAATACAGCGGCAAATTGGCGGCGTCAGCTACTCGCTATATCATGCAGACTGCCTTGCTTGGATGGATCTGCGACCGACAAACTACGTACAGGCCATCGTTACCGACCCGCCATACGGATTGAAGGAATACACGCACGAGGAAAAGAAGAAACTGCGTGACAAGCGGGGCGGAGTTTGGAGAATCCCGCCATCTTACGACGGGTGCCAGCGTAATCCAGTCCCTCGTTTTACGGTTCTCACAGAGGCGGACCGATCGCAGTTGACCGATTTCTTTGCATCGTTCGCCAGGCGCGCTCTTAGGATCGTCGTACCTGGAGGCCACATCTTCATCGCCAGTAGCCCCCTCCTTTCCCATTTGGTTTACATGCCGTTGATCAAGGCCGGATTCGAGAAGCGCGGCGAAGTTATCCGTCTCGTTCAGACACTTCGTGGTGGCGATCGGCCCAAGAACGCGCACGAGGAGTTTCCAGACGTAACGGTCATGCCTCGTTCTTGTTGGGAACCATGGGGCGTTTTTCGCAAGCCGTGTGAAGGCCGTGTGCAGGACAACTTGCGTAAATGGAAGACTGGTGGTCTTCGAAGGGTTTCTGAGGATGCGCCTTTCAGCGATGTTATTGCTTCCGCCCCGACGCGTTCCGACGAGCGTAAGATCGCTCCGCACCCCTCCCTGAAGCCTCAAGCTTTCATGAGACAAATCGTGCGAGCGGCACTCCCGCTTGGAGACGGGATTATCCTTGACCCATTCATGGGCGCGGGTTCGACCATTGCGGCTTCTATCGCAGTGGGGTATCGGAGCGTGGGCGTCGAATCTGATCCAGCGTTCTTTGATCTCGCAGAGAAAGCGGTACCAAGTCTGGCCGCCCTCCCTGTGAACGGAACCACGCGCGTCATCAAAACGAATCACGGCGTATCCTTGAACGGACGAGGAAAATCCCAACTTGGCTTTTTCCGTTGACGGCTTCGATGTTGCCGTGGCGCGGCCTCCTGGCCTAACGATCGCGCATCTCAGAAGCGCTATCGACTATGTGGAAGAGCGAGCCGAAGAACTGATTGATCTATACTTCGAGCAGGCCAATATCTTCAGCGGAGTCGTGGGCATCATGGGTGTTCGGGCGCTGGATTCTTTCAGCCCCTACAAGAAGCACAAACACCCCGACGTTGCGCAGCAGCGATTTCCCGATCTTTCGTTGAAGGGTAAACTAAACCCGCCGCCAAGAGAGGCACTGGAATCGAAGGGCAGCACTCGCCCGTGGGCCATCCAGTCGCATTATGATCATCCTGGCTGGTACATTGTGTGGCGCTACGCTATCGATCCGACAAAGCGAATGAAGCGCGGGCGATCCGTCCTCGTCTGGCGTCTCGACATTCCATTTCTTGAAAAGGAACATTGGAAATACGAAGGCAGCAAAGCGGCTGAAGGGCATGGCGGTAGAACGCACACTTTTGGACTAAAGAATGCGGCTACCGTGCTCGCGCAAAGTATCGTGTCCCAAGCTCCCGGAGTTCGCCTCTCCGCCGGCAAACCCTGTCTTGTCGATTCAAGCGGACAGGTTTAGCGCACCGGCGCATCCGCCAATCGCAAAGCGACCTTACTTCTTCTCGATCCGCATCCCGTAGAATGATCGCCACACAAAGAAGAACGAGATCGCCAGAAACACCGCCGCCAACGCGTCCGTAAACCCCGCGCCTTGATCGTTGGTCAGCGAAACAGCCAATTCCACCGCCAGCAACCCGAACAGAGTGGTGAATTTGATGATCGGATTCAGCGCCACCGACGAAGTATCCTTGAACGGATCACCCACCGTGTCGCCCACCACCGTGGCATCGTGCAGCGGAGTGCCCTTCTGCTTCAGCTCGGTCTCCACGATCTTCTTGGCGTTATCCCAAGCTCCGCCCGCGTTCGCCATGAAAATGGCTTGGTACAGGCCGAACACCGCGATCGAGATCAGGTACCCGATAAAGAAGAACGGCTCCACGAACGCGAACCCCAGCGTCGCAAAGAACACCGTCAGGAAGATGTTGAACATTCCCTTCTGTGCGTACTGCGTGCAAATTTCCACTACCTTTTTGCTATCGGTCACCGAAGCCTTCGTTACGCCTTCCAGCTTAATGTTGGCTTTGATGAATTCCACCGCCCGATACGCGCCCGTGGTCACCGCTTGCATGGAAGCGCCCGTGAACCAATAGATGATCGCACCGCCGGTGATTAAGCCCAGCAGGAAGGGCGCATACAGAATGGACAGCTTCGCCAGCAATTCCGGTTGCAGCTTGTTGGTCAGCGCCACAATGATCGAGAAAATCATGGTAGTCGCGCCCACCACCGCGGTTCCGATCAGCACCGGTTTGGCAGTCGCCTTGAAAGTGTTGCCCGCGCCGTCGTTCTCTTCCAGATTCTCTTTGCCCGTCTCGAAGTCGGGCTTGAAACCGTAGTCCTTTTGAATCTCGCCAGAGATGTTCGGAATGCTCTCGATCGTGGAAAGCTCGAACACCGATTGCGCGTTGTCCGTCACCGGCCCATAGGAGTCGACTGCAATCGTAACTGGACCCATGCCGAGGAATCCAAACGCCACCAATCCAAAAGCGAACACCGCCGGCGCCACCATCAGGCTGCCGAAACCCTGGTTACTGATCAAATAAGCGATCGCCATGAGAGCCATCATCGTTAAACCCAGCCAGAACGCGCTGAAGTTGCCGGCCACCAGTCCGGAAAGGATATTCAACGAGGCTCCGCCCTCGCGCGACGATGTCACCACTTCCTTCACGTGCGAAGAATTCATGGAGGTAAACACCTTCACCAGCTCCGGAATAATGGCGCCGGCCAGAGTGCCGCAGGTGATAACCGAGGAAAGCTTCCACCACAGAGTGGTATCGCCGCCGAGGGTTGGAATGATTTGGCTGGACACCAGGTAAGTGGCCGCGATGGAAACAATCGACGTCAGCCACACCAGCGACGTCAGCGGCCCTTCGAAGTTCATTTTGGCGACATTGCCATAGCGGCTTTTGGCGATGGCTTCGTTAATGAAGTAAGAGACCGCGGACGAAACCACCATCATCACACGCATCACAAACAGCCACACCAGCAATTGCACCTGCACCAGCGGATCCTTCACCGCCAGCAGTATAAAGGTGATGAGCGCAACGCCCGTCACGCCGTAGGTTTCGAATCCGTCCGCGCTCGGCCCCACCGAATCGCCCGCGTTGTCGCCCGTGCAATCGGCGATCACGCCCGGGTTGCGCGCGTCGTCTTCCTTGATCTTGAACACGATCTTCATCAGGTCCGCGCCGATGTCGGCGATCTTGGTGAAGATGCCGCCCGCCACGCGCAGCGCCGCCGCTCCCAGCGATTCGCCGATGGCAAAGCCGATGAAGCAGGGACCGGCGTAATCACCCGGAATAAACAGCAGAATGAACAGCATCAGAACCAGCTCAATGCTGATCAGCATCATCCCGATGCTCATGCCGGCCTTCAGGGGGATGGAGTTGCAAGGGTACGCTTTGCCTGTGAGGCTCGCAAACGCCGTACGCGAATTGGCGAACGTATTCACGCGAATCCCGAACCAGGCCACCCCGTAGCTACCCGCAATGCCCACCAGGCTGAAAAGGAGAATCACGGGAAGCGTCACGGCCACGGATTTGCCGGGCGCCGGCGCCAGCCAGCCGAAATACGCCCCGATGATTACCGCGATGAACACCCAGAGAATTAAAAGAAACTTGCCTTGCGTAATCAGATAGGTCTTGCAGGTTTCATAGATCAACTCCGAGATCTCCAGCATCGACCTGTGCACCGGAAGATTCCGCAATTGCGTGTAGGTGGCCATGCCGAACAGAAGTCCCAGCGCGCACACCAGCAGTCCCCACATCAATAAAGCGCGGCCATTGGTGCCGCCCAGAAAAGTAGCTTGCGCCAAGTCGGGCAAAACCAGGTTGGCTTCGCCTCCGGCGGTGGATTGCGCGAACGCCGGGACCGGCACGCTCATCAGAATCAAGGCCGCCAACAGGAGCGGCAACACGATTAACGTGGCGCGCCGGCGAGCAGGCACGCGGACTGTCAGCATTCGATTGATTCCTCCATGAATTTCGGAAGCCTCCCGGAGGGAGACGAACAGACGGGTATTACGAATCCGTAAATACCTTGGATCACGATACCGCACTGGGCTGTAAGGTGCAACCGAGGAGTTAGCGCCAAGAAATGAGCGGCTGCTCAGATCACTTCTAGAATCAGGCACTTGAGATAAAGCGTCTCCGGTACTGTAAGTAGTACGGGATGGTCCTGGCTCTGCATTCGCCGCTCCACCACCCGTAGCTTTTTTCCGGTATCGAGCGCCGCGGAAGCAACAATTTCGAGCAGCGCCGCCTCGCTCAGATGATGCGAGCAGGAACACGTCACCAGAATCCCGCCCGCCGCCAGCATTTCCAATGCCCGGCGATTGATCTCTCTGTAACCGCGCACTGCCGCATCCAAATTCTGCCGCGCTTTTGCGAAGGCCGGCGGATCCAACACCACCATATCGAAACGCCTGTGCGCGGACGCATGCCCCGCCAGCAGTTCAAACACATCCGCTTCGCGCAACTCTACGTTCGAGATCCCGTTAGCCTCCGCGTTCAGCCGCGCCGCCCGCAGAGCCGATTCCGAACTGTCCACCGCCTCCACGCTTTCGCAACGCGCCGCCATGTGCAGCGCAAAACCACCGGTGGAGGTGAAGCAATCCAGCGCCCTGCCGCGCGCATACCTGGCCGCCGCGATGTAATTCTCGCGCTGATCCAGAAAAATGCCGGTTTTCTGGCCGTGCAACAGGTCCGCGTGCAGCTTCAACCCGTTCATTGTCACCGCTACCATCTCGGGAACCTGGCCGGACAGCACGTTGGTTTCGAGCGGAAGCTCTTCGCGTTTTCGCACCGCAACGTCGTTTCTCTCCACCATTCCGCGCGGCCCGAAGAGCTCTTCGAGACAGCTCACAATTTCGAGCTTCGCGCGATCCATGCCCTGATCCAGCGTCTGCAGAGTGAAGTAGTCGCCATAGCGGTCGATCACCAGGCCCGGCAATTGATCGCCTTCCCCATGCACCAGTCGATAGGCTTCGGATTCAGCGACCACGCGCTTGCGATACGCCTCGGCCTGCGTTAGGCGACGCAGAAAAAATGCCCGGTCGATGCTCTCCTTGCGATCCGATAGCATCCGCAAAGAGATTTGTGACGCGCTGCTGTAATGCGCCGTCCCGAGCGTGACGTTTCCAGAAGGACCGACCACGACGACCGCTTCGCCGCCTGCCGCTTCCCCGCGATCCAGCACGTCGCTCGAAAAGATCCAGGGATGCCCGGACGCGATCCGGTTCGTTCCCTTCCGATTGATCCGCACAGTGTGCAAGATCCCAGTCTAACGGGGCACAAATCTTTCGGGTTTTACGCTACCCTCGTGACATGTGCTCCAGACTGCTGTTCTTCGCTTGCCTCATCGTCGCGAGCGCGTGTGCCCAAACTCCCCAATTTACCATCCAGGACTTGGGGACTTTGCCGAATCTTCCGTCTTGCCACGCCGAAGCTCTCAGCCAGTCGGGAAACGTCACGGGATATTGCGGCGGCTCGAAAGTGAATCTCCTCACCGAGCCAACTGTTCATGGGTTCTTGTATTCCAACGGAGTCATCACCGATTTGAACCTCACGAACGGAACCACTCCCTTGCCAACGGCCGTGAACGATTCCGGAGTTGTCGCGGGCGCTTTCGTAAAGATCAATCGAGAAAATTTTTCGGGCACTGGTGAGCCGTTCGTTTTTCAGAACGGAACTGTCACCCTCCCAACGGGACCGATGAACGGCGTGCTGCCCTTTGCTTTGAATAATGCAGGCCAACTGGTCGGCGGCTCGTTCAACGTGAGTGCCGCATCGACGAATGTTTTCATCGACAGTACGCCGGTAGTGTACGCGGTTGCCAAAGGAGCGACGACCGTCCTGCCTACGCAATCCGGGACGGGAGCCGCCGCATTGGGAATTAACGCTAGCGGTACGGTGGCCGGCGCCGGCGTCGGCGAGCTCGGCACTTTCACCCCCCTGCTTTGGCAAAACGGTGCACTGCAAACGCTCCCGATGCTTTCTGGTTACAAACAGAGCATGGCGACCTCAGTGAATGATTCCGGAGTGGCCGCCGGCTTTGCTTTTGACCTGAACTTCAGTGTGCTCAGCGATCCTAGCGCGGTTTCACACGCCGTACTCTTCAATGCCGATGGGTCCGTCACCGACCTCGGGGTTGTCGCGAACACCAGTAACAGTATGGCCTTGGGGATTAATAACTCCGGATGGGTGGTCGGTTTCAGCACTAACAATCTTCCCGATTTCAGCCTTGGATTAGCAGCCAGTTTTTACCCGGCGGCCACCTCTTATCACGCTTTCCTTTATGCCAACGGCACGATGAACGACTTGACTTCACTTCTGACCAACGGGACAGGATGGACGCTTTCTTTTGCGAACGCAGTAAACAACGCCGGACAGATTGCCGGAACCGGAATTTATCTAGGTCAAGCCGGCCCGGTGGAACACGCCTTCCTACTGACGCCCGTCCCCGCAGCTCCCGTTCCGGCCATCACCAGCATTGCAGGCGCCGGGCTCAGCGTTCCCGGAGTCACCACCCTATCCAATAACGGACTGTTCACAGTTTTTGGAACCGTCCTGGCCTCCGGCACCACCGGTCTCTCGCCGGCAACCATCGTTAACAATCAGTTGCCGACGAACTTGGGCGGTACTTGTGTCCAGGGGGGCAATACGAAGTGGGGGCTCTTCTTCGTTTCGCCGACCCAGATCAATGCCCTGGCCGCGGACTTGCCCGCATCGGGGACCGTCCCGGTCTCGGTGATTACGAATTGCGGAACTGCTAACGAAGTGGCTACTCCGGCAGTCAACGTTGCAGTAGCCGCCGCTGCCCCTGAGTTTTTGTATTTCGTGCTGAACGCAAATGGGCAGGACCCGGTTGCGGCCGTTCAGTCTCTCACCGGCGCCTATGTCGGGCCTCCCGGCTTGGTGGCGGGCGCTACCTTCACCCCAGCGCATGCTGGAGATTTCATTACGGCCTATGGCGTTGGTTGGGGAGCCACTACTTCTACCGAGCCGATTGGGACCCTGGCTTCCAGCGTGGCGAGCCTCACCAACCATTACTCGTTGACCTTGGGCGGCAAGCCCGTCGCTGTTTCCTACGCCGGACTATCGCCTGATTCCGCCGGGCTCTACCAGATCAACTTCACGGTACCGTCCGGCCTGGCAGCAGGAAATCAACCGCTGGTCTTGACCGTGGATGGCATTTCGAGTCCCGCGCAAGCTTACATTGCAGTGTCGGAGTAGACCGCGCCCCTGGTCCGCGGCAGTCCAAAAAACTTGGGGCGGCCTCCGCCGCCCCATAGCCGACAACTAATAACCAACAACTAATCACCGACAACTAATCACCCAGCAACCGTCTTCTTAGTTGTTACTGACTTGCACTTTGATCGCTTTCGGCTTGGCGACCTCTTTCTTAGGGAGCGTAACGCTCAGTACTCCCGCTTTGTACTCCGCCTTCACGTGCTCGGTGTCCACCGTATCCGGCAGGGTGAAATAGCGGACAAACGAACCGTAGCTCCGCTCCATCCGGTGGAAGCCTTTGTTCTTCTCTTCCCGCTCGAACTTCCTCTCGCCCTTTATGGTCAGAGTACCGTTCTCCACCTGGATGTCGATGTCCTTCATCTCCACTCCCGGAACGTCGGCTTTCAGAATCAACTCGTTCTCAGTCTCCAAGATATCTACCGCTGGAGACCACGGGCGAGCCTTGCCGCCATCCTCGCTCAACAGACGATTGATGCTGTCCTGGAAAAGGCGCAGACCGGTCGGAAACTCTTCGGCGTCCGCGAATGGTGCATATTTGATAAGTTGCATAATGTTTTTGGAACCTCCAATGTCTTGCTTACAACACCACTATAAATCTTGACTGTGTGGTTGTCAAGTAATATGCAGAAGTTTTTTTCTGGATATTCTCTATCTGCGACCGAAAAGGTCCGGTATACTGGGAGCGGACCTGGAACCCTAGCGATCCTAGGCCCTTGACCTGCTATGCCGAGAGGCGGATACTGATTGATGCTGCAAATGAGTGTCAACAGCGGATCGGGCGCTGTGCCTAACTCCCCAACTGCGCGAACGCTCGCACAACTCCCCGAGGGCGAAGCCGGCGTACTGGATCGTCTCGATCTACCCGAAGACATTGCTCGCCGCCTGATGGAGCTTGGTTTTCTTCCCGGCCACATCATCGTTCCCGCCCGTAGCGCGCCCACAGGCGATCCGCGCGTGTATCGCGTCGATGGCTCCGAAGTCGCACTGCGCCGCGAAACTGCATCGCATCTGATCCTGCGGCCATCCAAGGAAACGCTATGAGCGAGTGCCACGATTGCGCCGGTTGTGCTGTTGCCGTAGCTCCGCCTGAACTGCAGAAAGCTGCGCGCACGCACGTCGTCGCTATCATCGGCCCGCCCAACTCGGGCAAATCCACGCTCTTCAATCGCCTCACCGGCCTGCGCCAAAAGGTCGCCAACTTCCCCGGCGTTACCGTCGAACAGCGCGTAGGCAAGGCCAAGATGAACGGCAGAACCAACCACAGCGACGTCGTCCTGGTGGATCTGCCCGGCGTCTATAGCCTGAATCCGCGCTCGGAAGACGAACAAGTCACGCGCGATGTCCTTTCCGGCGCCATGCCCGGCGTCCCCAAGCCCGACGCCCTGCTGCTGATTCTCGATTGCACCAACCTCGGCCGCCACCTCGTGCTCGCCGCGCCGATTCTCAGCCTGAAGCTTCCAACGCTGGTCATCCTCAACATGGCCGACGATCTCAAGAGCCGCGGCGGCCACGTTGACACAGCCGAGCTGGCCAATGAACTGGGATCGCCGGTGGCCCTCATCAGCGCCGCCAAGGGACAGGGCGTCGAAAAAGTCTTTCAGTTCATGGAGGGCACCTCCGCCGGCACCACCTCGCTTGCTCCTCCGCGCGTCGAGCTTCCTGTCCTGCAGGACATCCCGCGCTGCCGCCAATGGGCGCATGACGTTGGTACCGGCGCGGCCTATCGTGCTCCCGCGCCGCCCGTATGGACGCGCCGTTTGGATTCCGTCTTCTTGCACCCCATCGCCGGTCCTCTGATCTTCCTCCTGGTCGTCGCCGGCGTTTTCCAAACCATCTTCAAGGGCGCCAAGCCCCTCATGGACGGCCTCCAAAGCCTCATCCAGACATCCGGGCAGGGGATCGAACACATTCTCCCGCCCTCCATCTTTCGATCGCTCCTGGTGGACGGCATTTGGAACGGCGTCGGCGCGGTTATCGTGTTCCTTCCCCAGATCCTGCTGCTGTTTTTGTTCATCGGGATTCTCGAAGATTCCGGTTACCTCGCGCGCGCCGCCCTCATCGCCGACCGCACCATGGCCAAGTTCGGACTGCAGGGAAAATCGTTCATCCCGCTCATCTCCGCTTATGCCTGCGCGGTACCGGCTATCATGGCCACCCGCACCATCGAAAACAAGCGCGACCGGCTGGCCACCATCCTCATCGCTCCCTTCATGACCTGCTCGGCGCGCCTTCCCGTCTACACTTTGATCATCGCGGCGTTCATTGCCGACCGTCCGTTGCTCGGGCATTTCTTCGGGATGCAGGCCGGCGCGCTGCTGGGCCTCTATATCCTTGGTTTCGTCGCGGCCATCGGCACCGCGCGCCTCCTGAAATCCTCCATCTTAAAAAGCGAGCGCGTACCGTTCGTGCTCGAAATGCCGCCCTACCGCTGGCCCACCCTGCGTTCGCTCAGCCTGCGATTAATCGATCGTTCCAAAGTTTTCCTGCGCCGCGCCGGTACGGTCATATTGTTGGTGATCGTGATCCTCTGGGTTCTTGAAAACTTGCCGGTGAAGAACGGTCAACCGCCCGAAATCGCCAATAGCTTCGCCGGCATGATCGGTCACGCCGTGGAGCCCGCCATCCGGCCCCTGGGATTTAACTGGAAGATCGGTATCGGTCTCATCAGTTCCATCGCCGCGCGCGAAACCATCGTCGGGACGCTCGGAACCATCTACGGCAAGGAAGGCACGTCGGAATCGGAGGGTCTCCGTCAGGCGCTGCAAAGCGATTTGAGCCCCGGCGGCGCCGTCGCGCTCCTGGTTTTCTTCGCGTTCGCGATGCAGTGCATGTCCACTATCGCGGTGGTGCGCCGGGAAACTGGCGGCTGGAAGTGGCCCGCCATCCAGTTTGCCTATATGACGTTTCTCGCCTATATCTGCGCGTTGATTACCAACCAGGTGGTGCGTTCCGGCATCTTTACCTAGCCGCTACGCATCTCATAATCCCTGCTAGCATAAAATTTCCAATGCATAATGTCATCATCGTCGGCTCCGGCTGCGCCGGAAACACCGCCGCCATCTACGCCGCGCGAGCCAATCTGAAACCCCTCGTCGTCGCCGGACACGAACCCGGCGGCCAGCTCTCGCTCACCACATTGGTCGAAAATTTCCCCGGCTTTCCCGAAGGCGTCGAAGGCCCCGTGCTGGTGGAAAACATCAGGAAGCAGGCCGAGCACTTTGGCGCGGAGTACCTGCACGGCACCGTCATCGAAGCCGATCTTTCCAATCGCCCCTTCCGCCTTAAGGTGGATCACGAGTGGCTGGAAACCCGCACGCTGATCATCGCCTCCGGCGCCTCCGCGCGCTGGCTCAATCTCCCCAACGAGCAGAAACTGATCGGACACGGCGTCTCCAGTTGCGCCACTTGCGACGGCTTCTTTTATCGCGGCAAAAAGATCATGGTGGTGGGCGGCGGCGACTCCGCCATGGAAGAGGCCAATTTCCTCACCCGCTTCGGCGAAGAGGTCGCGCTGGTGCACCGCCGCGAAAACTTCCGCGCTTCTAAGATCATGCTGGAGCGCGCGCGCAACAATCCCAAGATCAAATTCTTAAATAACACCGTGGTCGAAGACGTCTACGATGCCAGCCAGCACTTGGTCAAAGGCGTAAAACTCCGCAACCTGGTCACCGGCGAAGTCTGGGAGCGCGACGTCGACGGCTTCTTTGTCGCCATCGGCCACATCCCCAATACCGCGCCCTTCGCCGGCCAAATCGATCTCGACCCCGACGGCTACATCATTTCCCACGGCGGCGCGCGCACCAACATCAAGGGCGTTTTTCACGCCGGCGACGTTCAGGACCGGACCTATCGACAAGCGATCACGGCCTCGGGAGCCGGTTGCATGGCCGCCATCGAAGTGGAGCGCTACCTGGAAGCCGAAGGGCATTAACCACGGCAGAACGCGTGCGCGCCGATATACAATCGCTCCATGCGCAAAGTAATCCTCGGCGCGGCCATCACCCTCGATGGCCACATCGCCCGGCCCGACGGTTCGGTCGATTACCTCCACATGACTAAGGAGGGCTCCGCCGACTTGACGCGTCTCTTCGCGAGCGTCGACACCATCCTCTTCGGCCGCAAAACCCTCGACGCCGTCGTCGCCATGACCGGCCGCTCCTACAAGTCGCCCGTCAAAGCCCCAACCTACGTCTTCTCGCGCACTCAACCGCCCGGCGAGCGCGACGGCGTCATCTTCACCAATCAATCTCCCAAGGCTTGGTTGTCTAAGATTCGGGCGCGTCCCGGCAAGCACATCCTCCATATGGGCGGCGGTGAGCTGGCCCGCAGTTTCCTCCAAGCCGACCTGATCGACGAGCTGGCTCTCGGCATCGTTCCCGTTCTGCTGGGCGCCGGCCTCCCGCTGTTCCCCGCCGGCTTCCCGCAGCGCGACTTCACTTTGGTGGAGAATAAGACTTACTCGAAGAGCCAAATAGCGCTAACATACCGGCGAGTTCGCTCAAACAGGAAACGGAAATGAAAAATTCGATCTGTCTCACACTTGTTCTCTGCTGCGCCGCTCTCGCGCAAACCACCGCGCCTACCGGCTCCATCACCGGCACTCTTTTTGATTCGATTGGCGACCCCATCGGTAACTACGCTGTGCAGGCCAAGAACGCGGAGTCCGGCGCCGTTTTCAAAGCCAATACTTCCGCCGGGGGCAAATACACGCTAGCCGACCTGCCGCCCGGCAATTACGACATCTCCGCAACAGTGCCCGGTCTCCGCGCTTTCGAGAAGAAGGGAGTCGCGGTCCAAGCCTCCCAAACAGCGTCGCTCGATATTCACCTGGCCGACACTACGCAGCTCAACACGTTGGGCGAGGATCGCTTCAGGATAGCTGCCGACATGAAGAGGCACGCTCCGCCCTCCGGTCCAACGCCGCGCACCTACGACGGCAAGCCCGATCTCTCCGGCGTGTGGTGGCAGCCCCGCGTGGTCGATCCCGGCAAGCCCGAGTTTCTGCCCTCGGCGCTCGCGATCCAAAAGCAGCGCCAGGATGCCAACGGCAAGGACAGCCCGCAGGCGCATTGTCTTCCCTCTGGCCCGCTGCGCAATGGTCCCCTATGGGAGTTCGTCCAGAGTAAGGATTTTCTGGTCTATATTTCAGACGACGAGAGCCCCGGCTTCCATCAGATCTATATCGACGGCCGCAGCCATCCCGCCGATCCGAACCCGGCTTGGTACGGTCATTCCATCGGACACTGGGACGGCGACACGCTGGTGGTGGATCGCGTGGGCTTCGATCCGAGAGTCTGGCTCGACATCGAATCGCACCCGCACTCCGACAAATTACACATCGTCGAGCGCTACCATCGCCCCGACGAAGGCCATCTCGAAATCGAAATCACCGTTGACGACCCCGGTGTCCTGGCGAAACCCTGGACCCAGAAACGCGTGGCCGACCTCGCGCATGAGGAGATCTTCGAGTTCATCTGCACGGAGAACAATCGCGATGTCCAGCACTTGGTGGGGAAATAAGAGCTTCGCGCTTGCTCTGGTAGCCGCGACCGCGGCCTTCGCGCAAAATACCCCGGCCACGGGCTCCATCGCGGGCACTCTTTTCGATTCTATCGGCGACCCCATCGATCACAACGAAGTGCGCGCCGAGAATGCCGACTCCCACGCCGTTTTCAAGGCCACAACTTCCGCTAAGGGCAAATTCACGCTCGAGGGTCTGCCCCCGGGCAAGTATTACGTGATGGCCTCCGCCCCTGGTCTGCAATCGTTCGGCATGAAAGGTGTCCCGGTCAAAGCTTCGCTGACCTTGAAGTTCGACATCCACTTGCGCGACACCACGCAGCTCAACACGCTCGGCGAGGATCGCTTGCGGATAACCGCGGACTCCAAGAGGCATGCTCCGCCCTCCGGTCCCGCGCCGCGCACCCCGGACGGCAAGCCCGATCTTTCCGGCGTCTGGTGGAATCCCAGGACGGTTGACCCAGGCAAACCCGAATTTCTTCCCGAGGCCCTTGCCATCCAGAAGCAGCGTCTGGATGCCAACTCCAAGGACAGCCCGCAGGCCCGTTGCCTGCCCTCCGCGCCGCTGCGCAATGGTCCGTTGTGGGAGTTCGTCCAGAGCAAGGATTTTCTGGTGTACATTTCCGATGACGAAAGTCCCGGCTTCCATCAGATCTATCTCGATGGCCGCGGCCATCCCGCGGATCCCAATCCCGCGTGGTACGGTCATTCCATCGGCCGCTGGGACGGCGACACGCTAGTCGTCGATCGCATCGGTTTCGACGACCGGGTATGGCTGGATATTGAATCTCATCCGCACTCGGACAAACTGCACATCGTCGAGCGCTATCATCGCCCGGATCTCGGCCATCTCGAAATCGAAATCACCGTCGACGATCCTGGTGTCCTCGCGAAACCCTGGACGCAGAAGCGCGTGGCCGACCTCGCGCACGAAGAGATCTACGAGTTCATTTGCGCGGAGAACAACCGCGATGTTGAGCATTTAGTCGGGAAGTAGCGCCGCTCCGGTCTAAAGCTCGGGATAGAACTCGAAGAACGCGTCGAGCGACTGCATCAACTGCTTGCGAATCTCGTCTTCGCCGCCTTCCAGCAGATGCATGGTCACTTGGGCCTTCTTTCCGCTTTTGAGCGTGACTTCCGCGTCCCCGACTTTTTCGAGTTCATCCGCCGGTAGCAGACGCATGCCGTAGATGAGCGCAAGTTTGGCCATGCCTCATTCTCTTCCGAGCCGCGCGCCTCAGCAAGTGGGGGTAGTGGGGTCTTAAGACCCCACTAGCCAAGTGGGCGTAGTGCGCGATCTGGTAGGGACGGGCAGATTCGAACTGCCGACCTGTCGCTTAGGAGGCGACCGAATCGATCTCTTAGACATCGCGCACAACGGCTCACGCCTGTGCGCTCCTCGAGCGGTCGCATGCTTGGTCTTCGCCTCAAGGATCTGGTAGGGACGGGCAGATTCGAACTGCCGACCTGTCGCTTAGGAGGCGACCGAATCGATTCCTTAGACATCGCGCACAACGGCACACGCCTGTGCGCTCCTCGAGCGGTCGCATGCTTGGTCTTCGTTTCAAGGATCTGGTAGGGACGGGCAGATTCGAACTGCCGACCTGTCGCTCAGGAGGCGACCGAATCGATCTCTTAGACATCGCGCACAACGGCTCACGCCTGTGCGCTCCTTGAGCGGTCGCATGCTTGGTCTTCGTTTCAAGGATCTGGTAGGGACGGGCAGATTCGAACTGCCGACCTGTCGCTTAGGAGGCGACCGAATCGATTCCTTTGACATCGCGCACAACGGCTCACGCCTGTGCGCTCCTTGAGCGGTCGCATGCTTGGTCTTCGCCTCAAGGATCTGGTAGGGACGGGCAGATTCGAACTGCCGACCTGTCGCTTAGGAGGCGACCGAATCGATTCCCTTGACATCGCGCACAACGGCTCACGCCTGTGCGCTCCTTGAGCGGTCGCATGCTTGGTCTTCGTTTCAAGGATCTGGTAGGGACGGGCAGATTCGAACTGCCGACCTGTCGCTTAGGAGGCGACCGCTCTATCCATCTGAGCTACGTCCCCGAGACTATACTTCGATTCTATCAACGGGACTGCGTCAGCGCCTTCAAATACCGGTAGTAGAACTCCACGCCGTCGTAAAACGACTTCTCGGGCAGTCGCTCGTCCTTGCCATGCGCCCGGACATCGTCCTGATCCAGCGCGACGCCCGAAATGCCATAACTCGGTATACCGGCCGCGATGGTGTAAACGCTATCCGACGCGCCCGTCTCCATTTCCGGAATCACCGGCGCGCTCGGCCACATCGCATCCGCCACGCGCTCAAGCGGCTGCATCACTTCAGCCGGCGGCAGTAGAGCCGCAAAGGCCTTAGTCTCCGGCGCGCGATCCGAGACATGACCCGCATTGTCGATGTATTTCACAATAATCTTCGGATCGGCGAAGATCCGGATCAGCTCCTGTCGAACTTCTTCCGCCGGATGGCCCGGAATAATACGGCAGTTCACGATTGCCTGCGCCTTTTGCGGCAGCGCGTTGTTCGCATGTCCGGCACTCAAGCGCGTAGCCACACAGGTAGTGCGCAGGAGCGAGTTGAATCGAGCATCCATCGAAAGCCGCGCAATCGCTTCCGGATCCGGCGGCGTCCCGAGGATCGCCTTCATATCGGCGGCGGTCTGCCCCGATTCCAACGCCGCCCGACGCTCGAAATACGTTCGCGTGATCGGATTCAGCTCAACCGGAAACGGCGTGTGCTCCAGACGCGATAGTGCGTCCGCGATATGGTAGATCGCGTTGTCGGGAACCGGCAGCGAACTGTGACCGCCCGGGTTGGTGGCATCCAGTTCGAAATCGGCATACAATTTTTCGTTCGCCTCCACATCCACATTCAGCGGCTTGCCCTTCACCGTTGTGACGCCGCCCGCATCCGGGTTCAGCGCGAAGGCGGCATCCACCAGCTCACGATGGTTCTTCAAAAGCCAATCGACCCCGTTCGAACTCCCGCCCTCTTCATCGGCCGTTAGCGCCAGAATAATGTCCCGATCCGGCTGGTATCCCTCGCGCTTGAAGCGAATGAAGGTGGTCACCACGATGGCGTCGCTTTCCTTCATATCCTGCGTGCCGCGGCCGTAGAAATAGCCGTCCTTTTCGACGAACTTGAACGGGTCGGTGCTCCAATCCTCGCGCCGCGCTTCCACCACATCCAAATGAGCGATGATCAGGATCGGCTTCAGGCCCGCAGTCCCTATCCCCCGATAGCGCGCCACCATATTACCCTTGCGATTGTTGGGGCCCAGCACTTTTACATCCTCGGCGGCGAACCCCGCGGCGAGCAGCCGCTTGGCCATGGCATCGGCCGCAACCGTGGTGCTTCCAACCGAATCGGTGGTATTAATTGCGATGAGCTGCTGAAAAATATCGCGCGCCAGCTCGCGGGTTGCCTCATCCAGGGGTGCGGCTAGCAAGGAGCCCAGAAGAAGGAAGGCCGCGAAGCGCAGTTTGTTCATGCTCGATATTACCAGCGCTTGAGACCCTTCCGCGCGATGTCCTTGCGATAGTGCATGCCATCGAAATGGATCTTGCGAACGTCCTCATAGGTGTTGCGAATCGCCAGTTCGAGCGTCGCGCCGCTCGCGGTCACACCCAGAACGCGGCCTCCGGAAGTCACCAAGGCATCATCGCTTAGTTTTGTTCCGGCGTGAAACACTGTCGCTCGGTGAACTTGATCCAGCCCCGTGATGGCATCGCCCGTTCGTACCGATCCCGGATACCCGGCCGCGGCCAGCACCACGCACACCGATGGATCTGCCTTCCAGTCCAAAGGTGTTTCTTCCAGCGCACCATGCGCCGCCGCGAATAGTGGCTCCGCAAAGTCAGAAGCCATGCGATGCATCAGCGCCTGCGTTTCCGGATCGCCCAGACGTGCGTTGAATTCGACAACCTTCGGCCCCTGCGCCGTCATCATCAGCCCGGCGTAAAGAAAACCGCTGAAGGGCGTTCCCTCGGAACGCATTTGCGCGATTGCCGGCCGGATCACTTGCGCCATGACGAGTTCCTGGCGGAACGAATCCAGGATTCGGCCGTCGCAGTACGCGCCCATGCCTCCTGTGTTCGGACCCCAATCGCCGTCATTTACGGTTTTGTGATCCTGCGTCGGCTCGAGCGCTAACACGTTGACGCCGTCGCTCAGAACAATGAAACTCACTTCTTCGCCCGTGAGAAATTCTTCGATCACCAAACTAGCGGCCCCAAGGTGTTCGATGGCCTGGCGCGCCTCTTCAGTCGTGTGCGCGATGATCACGCCTTTACCGGCCGCAAGCCCATCGGCTTTGATCACCACGGGCAAATCGAACTCGAGTAGCGCGTCGCGAGCTTCTTCAGAGCTGGTCACGGCTGCAAACCTCGCCGTCGGAATTCCCGCGCGCAGCATCAGCTCTTTGGCAAATGTTTTGCTGGACTCTAGCTGCGCGGCGGCGGCCGTTGGACCCACGATCCTGCGGCCCTTCGCGCGAAAGTGATCCACAATGCCGCCCGCCAGAGGAATTTCCGGCCCCACTACCGTCAGATCGGCGTCGATCGATTCCGCCGCCGCTAGATAATCCGTCGTCGGCAGGCATGTCGCTACTTGAGCGATGCCCGGATTCCCGGGCGCGGCGTACAACCCGGATGTCTTCGGACTCTGCGCCAGTTTCCAGCACAGCGCATGTTCGCGCCCACCCGCGCCTACCACCAAGATTCTCATTGCGGCAAATCCATGTTGGTTAAATGGAAGTATGCCACACTGAAAATGCCATGAAGTCGCGATATGACGTCGTTGTGGTCGGCGCCGGCCATGCCGGTTGCGAAGCTGCGCGTGCATGCGCTCGCCTGGGCCTGCGTACGGCCATGATCACGATGAACATCGATCTGATCGCGCAAATGTCCTGCAACCCCGCAATCGGAGGCATCGCGAAGGGTCACTTGGTTCGGGAGATCGACGCGCTGGGCGGGGTGATGGGCGAAGTCACGGACGCAGTGGGTATCCAGTTCCGCCTTTTGAACACCAGCCGCGGGCCCGCCGTCTGGTCGCCCCGCGCGCAGTGCGACAAGAAGCAGTACCGCATCAAAATGCGCGAAGTTCTGGAGCGCGAGCCGAACCTCCGCATCCTGCAAGCCGAAGTCGCGCAGCTTGTGATCGAAAATGCCCGCGTCACTGGACTCCTGCTCCGCGACGGTAGAACAATTTCGAGTGATTGCGTTGTTGTCACAACCGGCACGTTCTTGAATGGCCTCGCTCACGTCGGCGAAATGAAATATAGTTGCGGCCGCAACGGCGAGGCGCCGTCCAATTTGCTAGGCGATCAATTGCGTAATCTCGGGCTCGCCTGGACGCGCCTGAAGACCGGCACTCCTCCGCGGCTCGACGGCCGTAGCATCGACTGGTCGCGCTTTGAAGCGCAAAGTGGCGACGCCACTCCCACGCCATTTTCGTTCCTGACCGAGAAGATCGAGCGCGAACAGATCAAATGTTATATATCATACACTTCTAGTAAAACTCTTCAGATCCTTAGGGATAGCATAGCTCGCTCGCCGCTCTACAGTGGTCAGATCGAGGGCGTCGGCCCCCGCTATTGCCCGTCCATCGAGGACAAGGTGGTAAAGTTTCCGGACAAGGACCGACATCAGATTTTTCTGGAGCCCGAGGGCGTCGACACCAATGAAGTCTATGTGAATGGCATGTCCACGAGCATGCCCGTTGACGTGCAATTGGCCATCGTGGCGTCGATTCCGGGGCTCGAGACCGCTGAAATGATCCGGCCCGGGTATGCGATCGAGTATGATGCTGTCGATCCGCGCGAGCTGAGGCACAGCCTGGAAGTGAAGTCGATCCAAGGATTGTTCCTGGCCGGCCAAATCAACGGCACATCAGGCTATGAGGAGGCGGCCTGCCAAGGCTTAATGGCTGGCGTCAATGCCGCCCGGAAGATTGCCAGGCAAGAGCCGGTCATTATCGGACGAACGCAGGGATACACGGGAATTCTGATAGACGACCTGATCAGCAAGGGCGCCGACGAGCCTTACCGAATGTTTACCTCGCGCGCCGAATTCCGGCTGCACCTGCGCATTGACAACGCTGATGAACGCCTCACTCCAATTGGGCGTGAAGTTGGTTTGGTTCGCGATGATCGCTGGGCGCTCTATCTGCGGAAGCAAGATCAGAAAGCGCGGCTGACTGGGCATCTCGAACAGCAGCGGCTGCTTCAATGGCTGCGACGCCCGGAAGCTACGATCTCCTCTCTGTCAGACTCCATCCGGGAGTTCTTGGGCGAGGAGCCGGTCCATGGACTTCTTGCGACGGTTGAAACTGAAGCCAAGTATTCTGGCTATATCGCGCAGCAGGAGCGGCAGATGCATCGTTTGCGGCAGTCAGAGCTGCGCCGCATTCCCGCGGCATTCGAGTTCACAAACATTCCCGGACTTTCTACCGAAGCCAAGCAAAAGCTCGAACGAGTCCGACCTCAAACGCTCGGCCAGGCGGCTCGTATCCCTGGCATCACCCCTGCCGCAGTTGCGGTAATCGATGTTTACCTGAGCCTCGGTGCCCACGCCTGACTGGTTCTCTGAGCTCCTTGACCCCGAGCTGAGTCAAACGCAAATCGCTGAGCTCTACCAGCACTACGAATTGCTCATCCGCTGGAACCAGCGAATGAACCTAACTGCTGTGACGGCTGGACCCGAAATGGTGATTCGCCACTATTGCGAGTCATTGTTCTTCGCTGCCCATCTCCCAGCAGGGCACGGGGCTATTTCGGTCATTGATGTCGGCTCGGGGGCAGGGTTTCCCGGAATACCCATGGCTATCCTCCAACCAGACTGGCATGTGACGCTGGTTGAATCCAGCCAGCGAAAAGCAGTATTCCTGCGAGAATCGAGTCGATTTCTATCGAATGTTTCGGTTTCGGCGCAGCGAGTGGAACATTACGATTCCCAGGGGGATTGGGTAGTAGCAAGGGCCGTGGATCCCCAAGAAGTCCTCCAGAACGTCCCTCGCCTTGCTCCGAATGTCGGTCTCATGATCGGCGAAGACGATCTTTCTTTAATTCGGGACAACAAGCGCATTGCGTGGGCCGAGCCAGTTCGGTTACCTTGGGGAGACCGAAAAGTCTGCGTCTATGGGAATGTTCCACGTGGAACAACTCCCGCGAGACGTTCCACGTGAAACAGTGGGAAAAGTCATAGCGATTGCCAATCAGAAGGGCGGCGTTGGGAAAACCACCACCGCTATCAACCTGGCGGCGTCCCTTGCCGCCAATGATTTGCGAGTCCTGTTGGTTGATTCCGACCCGCAAGGCAATGCGACAACAGGTCTCGGAATCGCAAAAGGCGAAGGCCGACTCACGCTCTATCAAGTGATCCTTGGCGAGGCCGACATCCTATCCGCTATTGTGCCCACGGAATTCGAAGGCCTAGATATACTTCCCTCTGACAGAAATTTAGTTGCCGCCAATCTGGAATTGGTGGACCTTGAGCACCGCGAGTTCAGACTCCGCGAGAAATTGGAAGTTGCCCGGGCACGATATCATTTCATTCTGATCGACTGCCCCCCGGCGCTCGATCTGTTAACACTGAACGCCATGGTGGCCGCCGATTCGGTCCTAATTCCAATTCAATGCGAGTTCTTTGCTCTGGAAGGTATTTCTCAGCTCCTCGATACCATGGAGCGAGTCCGAGTTTCGTTCGGAAGCGCACTTCAGGTCGAAGGTGTATTGCTTACAATGTATGACGACAGAACCAACCTCACGCGCCAAGTGGAAATGGATCTTCGCGGATTCTTTGAAAAATCGGTATTTGAAACTGTGATTCCGCGCAGTATCCGTCTGGCGGAGGCTCCTAGCTATGGCAAGCCGATCATCGTGTACGACGTGAGATCCCGCGGCGCAGAATCCTATATACAACTGGCGAAGGAGGTTCTGGCTCGTGAACACAGTGCCGGACAAGCAACGCAAAGCCTTGGGTAAGGGTCTCTCGGCCCTCTTGCCACAGAGAGCCGGCCTCCGTTTTAGCGACGCCGCAAACGTCGGCGATGGGGCCGCGAATTGCTTCCATCCCGATCGCAGACATTCACCCGAATCCTCTTCAACCGCGCACCGTATTCGATGCGACGCGCCTGGGTGAATTATCTAACTCTATAGAAACAAACGGGATAATACAACCGCTCCTGGTGCGAAGAAAGGGCGACAGATACGAACTCATCGCCGGGGAGCGGCGGCTTCGCGCCGCAAAACTCGCCGGTCTGGTGGAGGTCCCCGCCATTGTTCAAGATTATGCCGACGAACGGATCTTGGAAATCGCACTCATCGAGAATATCCAGCGCGAAGACTTGAACCCCCTGGAAACGGCCCTGGCACTGGATCGACTGCACACGGAAATGAACTTGAGTCACGAGGAAATCGCAGCTCGAACGGGCAAGGACCGTACCACCATCACGAACTTAATTCGCCTTCTGCGACTTCCTCAAACGGTCCAGCTCCTGGTTGCCGAAAGGCGCCTCTCCATGGGCCACGCACGCGCCATTCTAGGGCTCACGAATCCAGAACTCCAGCTGCAGGTGGCTGAGAAAGCCGCGGCTCAGGGCTTCTCGGTTCGGCAGGTAGAGCGGCTGGTTAAGAAAATGAACGAGCCCAGGGAGCCCTCGGAAGCACCGCTGCAGGATCCGAATATCAAAGCTGCCATTGGAGCCCTTGAGGCAGCGCTGGGAACGCGCGTTCGGATCGTCGAAAAATCAGGTCAACGCGGGCAGATCGAAATCGAATACTACACGCAGGGCGAACTAGAGCGCCTGTATGAGTGGATTGTTTCGAAGGACTAATGGTGCCGGCGGCAGGAGTCGAACCTGCGACCTACGGATTATGAGACCGTCGCTCTAACCACCTGAGCTACACCGGCAGTAGCTTCTTCAAGGTTAGGAGGGGCCACGCGAGTCTGTCAACCAATTTGGTAGATTCGATTCAGTGCCGCGTTCGATCGTTGAATTTCGAAGTGTCTCGAAGACCTACCCCATTTACTCGTCGCCGAGCGCGCGTCTGAAAGAATTGGCCTGCCTCAATCGAGTTTCGTTCCATCATGATTTCTCGGCTCTCGACGATGTCAGCTTCGAGATTCAGCGGGGCGAAACATTTTGTATCGTAGGCGAGAACGGCTCCGGTAAGAGCACGCTGCTGCAAATCGTGGCTGGCATTCTATACCCATCGAAGGGCGATGTATTCGTCGGCGGCCGAGTGGCAGCGTTGCTGGAACTTGGTACAGGATTCAATCCGGAATTCACGGGACGCCAGAATGTATATCTGAACGCCGCCATCCTGGGCCTCTCCAAGAAAGAGATCGACGCGAAATTTCCACGGATCGAGGAGTTCGCCGAGATCGGCGAGTTCATCGATCAACCCGTAAAGACATACTCGAGTGGCATGGCGATACGCCTTGCTTTCGCGGTGGCCATTCACGTGGATCCCGAGATCCTGCTGGTGGATGAAGCGCTCGCGGTCGGCGACATTTACTTCCGCCAGCGCTGTCTGCGCAAAGTGCATGAGATGCGCGCCGCGGGAGTTACCATTCTCTTTGTGTCGCATGCGATCGCGGAAGTAAAAGCGATTGGCGACCGCGCCATGTGGCTCAACCACGGACGCATCAAGGAAATCGGCGACCCCGACATTGTCGCCACGCGATATATGGCGGCCATGGTGGAAAAAGACAATGTCTATCTCACGGCCGCGCATCGCGAGGCCCAGCGCGTGGCCCGCGAGCGTGTCCGGGCGCCTGAAATTGTCGACACGCTTCCCAATATCGATCACCGTTTTGGCGACGGACGGGCAGAAGTGCTAGGCATCGCGATTATGGATGTAACCGGCCAGACGATCTATGTTCTCGAGCCCTCCACCACCATCGTCGTCCGAATCAGTGTACGGGCATTGGAGGATCTGACGCTGCCCATCGTAGGATTCATGATGCGCAATCACATCGGACTCGATTTCGCCGGAACCAACACCGCTCGTGAACAATTCGATCTTCCGCCCATGACCGCGGGCGATATCTTCACTGTGGATTTTCATCTCCAGCTTCCCGAGCTTTACCCATCGGCCTTCTCTTTTTCACCTGCGATCGCGGATGGGACGCTGCACTCATACCGGACCTGCGATTGGGTGGACAATGCCATCGTGCTGCAGATGAGTCCGGCGGAAGGCGAAGTATACGGGCACGTTCATCTGCCTTGCCGCGTGGAACTCAATCGCAGCTTGAAGGGCAGCCGCAAACTTCCGCAAGCGGAGCCGGCCGTTGGTTGAATTCACCGGAGAGCGAGTGATTCCGGGCCAAGTGAACGACGACTTGTGGAGCGAGCACTTGGCCCGCTACGCTTTTGCGCGCAAGTTCGCGGATGGCAAGCGCGTTCTCGACGCTGGCTGCGGCACCGGATACGGATCGGCCGAGCTGGCGCAATCCGCCGCGCAGGTGACCGGCCTGGACATTTCCGCCGATGCGATCGAATACGCAAGCGCCAGTTATCCGATTCCAGACTTGCGTTTTTTGGAATCGTCCTGCACCGCGATGCCCTTGCCTGCGGGATCGTTCGATCTGGTAGTGGCGTTCGAGGTGATCGAGCACCTGGCGGACTACCGCGCGTTTCTCAATGAATGCGCGCGCGTATTGACTGGCGAAGGGCTGCTGATCGTCTCGTCTCCCAACAAACGCTATTACGCCGAGACGCGGGCCGCAAGCGGACCGAATCCATTTCACGAGCACGAGTTTGAAGCCGGAGAATTGGTGCGCGAGCTGCAATCCGTGTTTCCCAATGTCCGGCTGTTGCTGCAAAATCGAGTGGAGTCCTTCGCCTTCCATCCCGCCGTGAGTTTTTGGCCGGCTGAGGCACGCATCGATGGCGGCGGGGGGACCGCCGAGGACGCGCACTTCTTTATCGGCATCTGTTCCGCGGGTCCATTGCCCGAACCAAAATCGTTTGTTTATGTTCCGAAAGCCGCCAACGTGCTGCGCGAGCGCGAGCTGCATGTGGAAGCGCTTCAGAAGCAGTTAGCCGAGATCAAGGCGGATCGCGAGGCGCTGCTCGAATTCGTCCGGCGCCAAACCCGCGAGTTGGAAGAGCGCACTCTCTGGGCGCAGAGCTTGGACGCGGAGTTGAAGGTCGCGGGCGGGCGCGTTGGCGATTTACAAAACGAATTGGCTGAGCTAGCGGCTGGCTATCAGGCTCAAGTGGCGCACATGGAACGAGAGGACCAGGTGAAGACCGAATGGGCTCGCCAGGTTTCGGCGGAGCTGGAGGCGAAGTGCCGCGAACTCGCCGGATGCGTCAGGCTCCTGGACATCGCCGAGGCAACGGTGAGCGAGCGGACCGTGTGGGCTCAGACCGCTGCTGCACAGAGGGCCGCTCTGGCCGCGCAGCTTGAAATGATCAAGGCGTCGCGCTGGGTGAAAATGGGACGCGCCGTGGGACTCGGACCCAAAGTTTGAAAACCGCGCTCACCATTCTGTGGCGTTTTGT
This sequence comes from Bryobacterales bacterium, assembly GCA_963824345.1. Taxonomy (GTDB): domain Bacteria; phylum Acidobacteriota; class Terriglobia; order Bryobacterales; family Bryobacteraceae; genus Palsa-89. The sequence goes on along the minus strand of CAWGOZ010000023.1, from coordinate 316,221 downwards.
TAAGGCGCTCCCGCTAGTTCTAACTTTTCCGATCCTGCTCGGAATCGCGGTGTTGGCTCTAGCAGTGGTGGATCTCGCAGCGCTCTTTCGTGCCAAGAAGCTGGCGCCGGAGCGACGGCCGAACAACCAATCCGCGAGCGTCGTCATTCCCAACTGGAATGGACGTGATCTGCTCGAAAAGTATATCCCTTCGGTTGTCGAGGCATTAGCCGGCAATCCAGACAACGAAATTATCGTGGTCGACAACGGATCGGAAGATGGCAGCGCCCAATATCTGCGTGAGCGCTTCCCGTCGCTGCGATTGCTGGCGCTGGATCGCAACCTGGGCTTTGGCGGCGGCTCGAATGCTGGATTTCGCGCGGCCAAAAACGACATCGTGGTGCTGCTGAACAGCGACATGCGCGTGGAGCGCGACTTTCTTGCCCCGCTGCTGGAGGCCTTCACCGACGAAACGATTTTCTCCGTGGCGTGCCAGATCTTTTTCAGCGATCCCAAGAAACTGCGCGAGGAGACTGGCCTCACGCAATCGTGGTGGGAGAACGGGTCCCTCCGAGTGCGGCATCGGGACGATCCGGCGATCCAGGTTCTTTATCCGTGCGCGTACGGCGGCGGTGGATCCTGCGCGTTTGACCGGCGGAAGTTCCTGGAGCTGGGCGGATTCGACGACCTATTAGCGCCGTTTTACATGGAGGACACCGACCTGGGATACCTGGCTTGGAAACGGGGCTGGAAAGTACTCTATCAGCCCCGTAGCGTGGTGTTTCACGAGCATCGCGGGACTATCGGAAAACGGTTCTCCGCCGCGCACATCGATCTGGTGCTGAAGAAAAATTTCGCTCTGTTCTGCTGGAAGAACATCCATGAGTGGCGGCGGCTAGGTTCGCATTTCCTGTTCGCTTACGCAGGTGCGGTGGTGACGGTGCTGTTCGGCGATTCACCAGAGCGCGCGAACTTCGAGGGACTGTGGAAGGCGTTGCGCCAATTGCCCGGGGCTGTAAGGTCGCGCGCCCGCGCTCGCGAATTGGCTGTCATCAACGACACAGAGGCTTTTCGGCGGCCGTTGGGCGGCTACTTTCGCGATCGGTTTGCCCCGCTTGCTGACGCGCGCGGCTCGGAAAAGCTGAGCGTTCTGTTCGTTTCACCGTATCCGATTTGCCCGCCCATCCACGGGGGCGGCGTATTCATGTACCAGACCGCGCTTGAATTGACGCGGCTGTGCGATCTGCATTTGCTCATACTGCTCGATAATTCCTGGGAGCGTGAGTCGCACCAGGAGTTGGAACGGAAGGCTTCGTCGGTTGAGTATCTGGTCCGCACCGAGGGCCGGGAGAAGCAGTTCGGCGCGATCCTGCCGAATGCGGTGCGCGAGTTCGCGAGCCAGGACGTCGAGTGGCGGTTGCACCGGCAGATGTATCTGCGTGAGATCGACGTAGTGCAGCTCGAATATACCAGCATGAGTCAATATGGAGGCGAATACCAGCGGCTGGCGTGCGTGCTGTTCGAGCACGATATTTATTTCCAATCGATCGCCCGGGGGTTGGCGAGCATGCGCGGTGTTCTGGATAAGATCAAGGCGTCGTACGAGTATCTGCGAGCGTTGCGGTATGAATTGCGGGTGTTGCCGGGGTTCGATCGGGTGCAGGTGTGCAGTCGAGAGAACGCCGACTATCTGCTGTCGTTCTTGCCTGCGCTACGGGGCCGGATGGACGACAATCGCGCGGGAATCGCAACCTCGCGATACGAATTTCGAGCCGCGGGACGCGAGCCGGAGACGATGCTGTTTCTGGGGAGCTTTCGCCATCCTCCGAATCAGGAAGGTCTTAACTGGTTCACGCGGAAGGTGCTGCCACAGGTGCTGGAGAGTAAGCCGCATGCACGGTTGATTATTGTAGGCTCGGAGCCCCCGGCGGCGCACTCGCTGCCGCACCTGCCCGGGAACATCGAGATCCGCGGATTTGTTGACGATGTGCGCGAGCCGCTGGGCCGCTACGCGGTGTTCGTGTGCCCGATCCTGAGCGGTTCGGGAATGCGCGTGAAGCTGCTGGAGGCCTTCGCCGCCGGTATTCCGGTGGTTTCGACGCCACTAGGCGCCGAGGGTTTAGCGGGAGCCGACGGCGAGATTTGCTCATTGGCAGCCGATCCCCTGGAATTTGCGCGCAAGACCGTGGAACTTTTCGAAAATGCCGAAAAGGCCCGGGGCTTGGCGTGCCGCGCGCGGGAACAGGTGGTGGAGACGCGCGATATGCGAGTGCTGACGGAGCGGCTGGTGGCGAGTTATCGTGAGGTGTTGCGAGACAAAAGAGCATCGCGATGAAAGGAGAATGAGCCATGTGTTTTTCAGCGACGGCGAATTTTGTTGGCAGCGCCGCCCTGGGCGCCATTGGCATCGTCACGTTGACGAAGGTAAAACACAGGCGCGAACTGCTTTTCGCCTCGCTACCCACACTCTTCGCGATACACCAGTTCATCGAGGGATTCGTCTGGCTGGGATTGGACGGGGTCCTATCGCCCGCTGTCACGCACGACATGAGCGCGGCTTACATGCTCTATGCGCAGGGGCTCCTTCCGTTTCTGCTGCCGCTCAGCGTGCTGCTGTTCGAGGCTGACGGCCCGAGCCGCCGGCGCATGCTGCCGTTCCTTGTGATCGGAGGAGGAACAGCCCTTTATATTTTGTGGGCATTGATGGCCTACCCGTTGGAGGTGTACGTCAAAGGAAATAGTATCGTGTACATCAATCAGGCCACCAACAATACGGCGGTTGCCGTGCTGTATGTGATTGCGACGTGCGGTTCGCTGTTCTTTTCCAAGATCAGGATGATGGTCATCTTCGGCGCGGCAAACCTTCTCATTCTCCTGGTGGTCATGGAGTACAAGCGGTACGCGTTCACTTCGTTGTGGTGTGCGTACGCGGCGATCGCGAGTTTGATCATCCTGTTCTACTTCTGGAGAAGCAGCGGAGACCGGCCGCTGGCCTACGCTTAACGCGCTGGATTCTTACTCGGCGGGTTTCTTACCGGTCAGGTCTTCCTGCAGGTGCTTGACTACGCGCTCGGCGGTTTTGGTCAGTTCGCGGGGGGTATTGTTCTTGGGGGGCTCGTAGATCGACCAAAGCACGGACCGGCTCCCTCGGCCGACAATGAAGATATTGCCCTTGCCGCGACCCATCGTGCTGGGCCGGGCGCCGCCGCTCAGATCCACTCCTGAAAGCGGGTCGCCCTTGACGACAACTTTGCCGTCGCCTTTCGCGGAGTCGCTTTTGGCGGAATCGCTTTTTGTGGAATCGCCCTTGTCGGAGTCGGCTTTCGCGGAGTCGCCTTTGGTGGAGTCGCTCTTGGCTGCGTCGGCGGCGGGCTTGGCGTCGGCCGGTTTGGGCGGAGGGGGTGGCGGATAAAGTTCGTCGAGCTTATTCTCAAAGGGCTCGCCCACGCGATCCGTGATAATGGCGTCGGCTTTCTTGGGGTCGGTTACCACTTCGAAGACGCCTGCCTTGGCCAGTTGGCTGGCCAGGAACTGATCCAGACTAGCGCTCATGGCCAGGATGTAAACGCGCTTCACCTCGTGCAACTGCGGATTCACGCCGGCAAACGCCGCCGTAGCGGCAAGCATAATCCAAGCACAAAACAACTTCATGAGAATATGGTACCAGCGCCCGTCCGGCGATTCTTGAGGCGCTTGCCGGACTGTCATCATAAGTTTACAAACCAACAGTGTACAAGTCGCAACGGATCACGGTTATTACTCCCTGTCTCAACGAGGAGCAGGGGATCGCGGGGGTATTGCGCCGCATGCCGGACTTCGTGGACCAGGTGATCGTGGTGGACAACGGATCGACGGACCGGACGTTGGAGGTGGCGCGATCCTTCGGCGCGGAAGTGATCCGCGAGCCGGTGCGCGGCTACGGCCGCAGCTACAAACGGGGCTTTGCGGCGGCGACAGGCGACATCATCATCACCTTGGATGGCGATCACAGCTATCCCCCGGATGCAATCTCTTATTTGCTGGAGGCGCTGCTGCATCTGGATGTAGATTTTCTGAATGCCTCGCGCTTTCCGGTGCGCGACTCCGGCGCCATGAGTATGAAGCACCGGCTGGGCAACTGGATCCTTTCGCTCTCGATGTCGGTGCTCTATTTCCGCTGGGTGCGGGATTCGCAATCGGGCATGTGGGTTTTCCGGCGTTCGATTCTGGAGGACATCTGCCTGGAATCGGACGGCATGGCGTTTTCCGAAGAGATCAAGATCGAGGCGCTGAAGAGCCCGCGCGTCCGGTTTGCGGAGATCTCGATTCTGTATTCTTCGCGGCTGGGCGAGATCAAGCTGAATCCTTGGCGGGATGGCTTTTACAACCTGTATTTTCTGGTGAAGAAGAGGTTTTCGGCCGGGCGCAGCAGAGCCAGGTCCACCCCAGCCGAGGGCGCCAAGGCCAAAAGCGCCAATAAATGACGCAGCGCGTTGCAATCGTCATCCCTACCTGGAACCGGCCGCTGCTTTTAGCGCAGGTGCTCGGTGATCTGAGACGGCAAACTTATCCGATCGAGCGCGTGATCGTGGTGGACAACGGCAGCACGGACGATTCGGTGGTGGTGGCTCGCAGCGCCGGGGCCGAGGTGATTCAGATGGGCGCGAACGTGGGATTCGCCGCGGCGGTGAACCGTGGGATTCAGAGCGTTCACACGAATGTGAACGCGGCACGCAAGAGTGCGTGCGCCACGGAGACAGAGTGGATAGGCATCGTAAATAACGATGTCGAGCTGGAGCCGGATTGGCTCGAAAAGCTGATGGCTGGGCTGGGGGCCGAGACGTGGTTTGGGACCGGCAAGTTGCTGAACGCCGGGGCACGCGAGCGCATCGACGGAACATTTGACGCGTTGTGCCGAGGCGGTTGTGCTTGGAGATGCGGCCATGGGCGGCTTGACTCCCAGCTTTGGAGCCGGCCGAGGAGCATCCAGCTAGCGCCCCTCACGGCGGCGGTTTTTAGAGCCGACTTATTCCGGCGCGTGGGGTTATTGGATGAACAGTTCGAGAGTTACCTGGAAGATGTGGATTTCGGCCTGCGCTGCGCCGAACTGGGCCTGGAGGGCTTATACGTGCCGGAAGCAATCGCTTATCACACCGGCAGCGGGACGCTGGGCCGGTGGCACCCGGACACGGTGCGGAGGATAGCGCGCAATCAATTGGTGCTGGTGGCGAAACACTATCCGCTGGATTGGATCAAACGCTACGGTTGGCCGGTTTTTGTAGCTCAAGTGTTATGGGGATTTGTCGCTCTGCGCCATGGAGCTTTACTCGGTTACATGGCGGGGAAGATCGAAGGAGTCCGCGGCTTCCGGGCGGCGCGCGCTCGAACAGGAAAGCCCTCCGACAACTTTCCTGCCATGGTCGAGAAAAGCGAGGCGGAAATTCGCGAGCTGCAGAGCTTGACGGGCTTCGATTGGTATTGGCGGTTGTATTTTGCTCTGACCTGAGCTGGATAAAGATGACACGCACCGGCGTCGTGGTGGTCACTTACAATTCGGCGGAGGTAATCGAGCGCTGTCTGGACGCTTGCGGCGACCTGCCGGTGGTGGTGATCGACAATGCTTCCAACGACGACACTTGTCAGTTAGTGCGCAAGCGGGCCGCGGTAGTCCTGCTGGCAAATGCGGTGAACCGCGGGTTTGCGGGCGGGGTGAATCAGGGCGTGGAGGCGCTTGGCACCGAATTCATCCTGCTGCTGAATCCAGACACCGAATTGACATCCGGCGTTGACGAATTAGAAACTGCCTGCGGCGAGACCGGAACCGGATTGGCGGCCGGGAAACTTCTGAACGAAGCTGGCGTGGTCCAAAGGGGCTTGGCACTGCGGCGGTTCCCGACACCGCTGACTTTAGTGTTGGAAGTGTTGGGGATCAATCGCTTGCTCGGGTCCAATCCGGTGAACCGGCGGTATCGGTGCCTGGACGTGGATCTGGACAAGGCGGGCGAGGCCGAGCAACCGCCGGGAGCTTTCCTGATGTTTCGCCGGGAAGTGTGGCAGCGATTGGGCGGTTTTGACACACGGTTCCATCCGTTATGGTTTGAAGACGTGGATTTTTGTAAACGGGCGAGCGATTTGGGCTATAAGATCCGCTATGTGCCTGGCGTCACGGCGCTGCACCGGGGTGGCCATAGTATTGCTGGACTGGAGTGGTCCTGCCGGGAGGTGTATTGGTATGTTAGCCTTCTAAAGTACGCCTCGAAGCACTTTCGCCCGCGCGAATACCGCCGGGTGACTGCGGCTGTAATGCTCGGTTCCATGTTTCGAACGGCCGTTGAGATGGTGCGGCGGCGAAGTTTCAGGCCAATTGGGGTATATGGAAAGATAAGTCGGCTTGCGGGACGTAGTCTAATCTCTGGCCGTGTCGGTGAACTAAGCTTTTTAAGCAATTGCGGTAAAGCAACAGAGCAGCGACAGTTGTAAAAATACAAAGAATAGAGACACGACCCATTCATGCCCTGTAACGATCGGGTTTCAGTCACAATCGTCACATTCAACAGCGGGCGGTTTATTAAGCGGTGCCTGGAATCGGTTTTAGCGCAGCGTTATGCCAAAACGGAGATTATCGTCATTGACAACGCGTCCACCGACGGCACGGTGGACATCCTGGAGCAGTTTGTGGATCGATGCCGGGTGGTGTATAACGAAGAAAACATCGGATTTGCGGCGGCCCAGAATCAGGCGATCTCGATCAGCACCGGCGAGTGGGTGCTCACGCTGAATCCGGACGTTTTGCTTTTAGGAAACTTCATTCAAGCGCTGGCGGACGCGGGGCAGCTGGATCCGAGGATCGGCACAGTGTGCGGGAAGTTACTCACGATCGGGGCGAGTTTCGATTTGCCAGATAAAGCGCTGGTGGACTCCACGGGAATCTACTTCACGCCGATGCTGCGTCATCTGGACCGCGGCAGCCAGGAAATAGACAACGGGCATTACCTCAATCACGAATTTGTTTTCGGCGCCACCGCCGCGGCCGCCTTGTACCGCCGCGAGATGATCGACGACATTTCGCTGGACGACGAGTTTTTCGATCCCGATTTTTTCGTGTATCGCGAGGACGCCGACGTAGCCTGGCGGGCGCAACTGCTGGGCTGGCGCTGCATCTACACTCCCCACGCCAGAGGCTATCATGTGCGCAATGTTTTGCCGGGCAACCGGCGGGCGCTGCCGCCCGTGATTAACATGCACTCGGTGAAGAACCGCTTTCTGCTGCGCATGAAAAACATCACCTGGGACGTGTACCGCCGGAACTGGCTGTCCATCACGGTGCGCGACCTGGTGGTGATTTCGTGTTGTCTGGTGCGCGAGCAAAGTTCGCTCAAGGCATTTTGGTACATCGCCAAGAACTGGAAGCGGGTGATGGCCAAGCGGCGCGAGATCATGAGCCGCAAGCGCGCCGATGACGAGTACATCGCGCATTGGTTCAGCTATCGTCCGGTGAGCGCGCCGGCCAACAAACCGATGTCGTCGGGCCGTGCTCTGGCTCGTTCCAAGGCAGCACGGGGCTAGCGTTCCGATAAAATCTGGGGAGGCAGGCAGCGGCGCGCATCGCGATTCTCGGCACCCGCGGGATTCCGGCACGGTATGGCGGGTTCGAAACGTTTGCCGAAGAACTTTCCACTCGTCTAGCCGCGCGCGGATACCAAGTCACGGTGTACTGCCGCCAGCGGCATCCGGAGGCCGCGTATCGGGGCGTGCGGCTGGTGGCTTTGCCGACCTGGCGCCATAAATATTTCGAGACCATCGTCCACACGTTTCTTTCCACCCTGCATCTGATCGCACACCGGCCTGATGCGGCCCTCTATTGCAATGGCGCGAATGCGATCTTCACCGTGCTGCCGCGCCTGGCGGGCGTTCCAACCGCGCTGAACGTGGACGGGCTGGAACGCAAACGCAAGAAATGGAATGGCCTGGCCAAGGCCTGGTACGCGATTTCGGAGTGGCTGGCGACGTTTTGCCCGAGCGTGGTGGTCACCGACGCGCGGAGCATCGCCCGGTATTATCTGGAGCGCTACGGAAAGCACACCGAGTTTATTCCGTACGGCGCCGAGACGGGCAAGCTGGCGACGGATGATGTTTTGCGGGCGCTCGGCCTGGAGGCCGGCCGCTATTTTCTGTACGTCAGCAGGATGGAGCCGGAGAACAATGCGCTGGCGGTGAGGGAAGCGTTCGAACTGGTGGCGACGCCGGTGAAACTGGCGCTGGTGGGCGATGCTCCGTACGCCCAAGAATACATCCGGAAAGTGCGGGATACGCGAGATCCGCGCGTGGTCTTACCGGGAGCGATTTATGGCGAAGGATATCGCGAGCTGCTGTCCCATTGCCTGGCGTATATCCATGCCACCGAAGTGGGCGGAACGCATCCGGCGTTGATCGAGGCGATGGGGCGCGGGGCGCTGGTGCTGTACCTGAACACGCTGGAGAACGCCGAGGTGGCCGGGGGCGCGGGGTTGGCTTTTGAAGCCGGGCAGCTGGAGACAAAGCTTGAGGAAGTGCTGGGAATGAGTTCCCAAGAACGCTCCGAGTGGGGCCGGAGGGCGGCCGAGCGCGTGCAGGAGCGATACGGATGGGAAGTGGTAACGGACCAGTATGAAAAGCTCCTGACCGGCCTTCTCAGGGGAAACAGGCGCTAAAGGCTCAAGCTTCGCGGATCTTCTCCGAAGAGGGCACTATGGGCCCTCGCCTGGCAGGCGTTTTCGCACTTGTGCTGGCGATGGCGTTCGCCGCGGCCGCCGAGGCTCAGGAAACCGAGGCTCGGGACACTCAAGACCAAGTCATCCAAAAATTGGCGGATCGCGTAGAGGCTCTGGAGCGCCAGGTGGCGGCGCTGAAGCAAGTCCGGTCTGCACAGTCAGGGCCGTCTGCCATCGCCACCGCGCCCTCGGCGGATACAGCGCAGCCGGACACCTCCACGCAGCCCGACAATGCCAGCCGGTTCACGTTCCACGGCTACGCAGACGCGGATTTCCAAAGAAACGTGGATGGGAACGCCAAAAAGTTCGAACTGGGCGAAATCGATCTTTTTGGCACCGAGCGGCTGTCGCCCCATTTGACGGCGCTGATGGAACTGGACTTTGAAACCGACGACCAGCAGCTGGTGGCCCAGGTTCCGGTCAATGTGGAACGGCTGCTGTTGCAGTATCGGGGAAACAATTTCTTCAATTTAGACATTGGTTCGTTCCGGACCGCGGTTGGGTATTACAGCACTGCGTACCTGCGCGGCGCCTGGCTGCAAACCGCCATCAGCCGCCCGAAGATGTTTACTTTCGAGGACCAGGGCGGGTTCCTTCCGCTGCACGCGGTGGGCGTCAGCGTCAACGGAAAGATACCGTCGGGGTACTTCGATCTCCACTATGTGCTCGAAATGGGAAGTTCGAGGAACTACGGCAATACGGCGCAGCTTGGTCTGGACGAATCGTTCAACCGCGCGACCAATTTGGCCATTTATTCCCAACCGCGGGGCGTTCCAGGCCTGGAGATTGGATTCTCGACCTATCACGACCGATTCTCTCCCACCGCCGGCATTCAACTGGACCGATCGGTGTGGACGGTTCACGTCGTCTACGTGAGAGGTCGAGTGGAGTTCCTCAACGAAGGCCTGCGGTTCGGCCTGCTGGGTCTAGCCACCCAGGGAACCGCAACCGGGCTGGGATTTTACAGCCAGCTGGCCTACCGCGTAGCGTCGTCGTGGAAGCCGTACGCCCGGGTGGAATATATGAACGTGTATGGCGCCGGGGAGGTAGACGCGGACACCCTCTATAACGTCCCCTGGAAAACCGTGTATACGGGAGGCGTCCGGTACGACCTGACGGAAAGCCTGGCGCTGAAGTTCGAGTTGGGCCGGGAGACCGATTATCTGCGGCCAAGCTATCTTTCGACGGCCGTGCAGTTGGCATTCGCGTTTTGATGCACCTCAACCTTTCGACGCATTCGACGATGAGGGAGTTGTGGGTGTTCGACTGCGTCTACAATACGCACTCTGGGTGGGGTTGTTTGCGGCGGCGGCGCCGCTGTTGGCTCAAGCGGCCGATAAGGACGAAACGATTCAAAAGCTGCTCGACCGGGTGGATGCTCTGGAGCGCGAAGTAGCGGCCTTGCAGGCAGTGCAGTCTCCGGCCGCGGCGGCGCCAGCCGGTACGAGCCCCACCGCAACCACGGACCCTGACGCTTCAGCGCCACCGGACAACGCCAGCCGGTTCAATTTCCATGGCTACGCCGATGTGGATTTCCAAAGAAACGTGGATGGGAACACCAAAAAGTTCGCGCTGGGCGAAATCGATCTGTTTGGCACCGAGCGGCTGTCGCCGCATTTGACCGCGTTAATGGAGTTGGTCTTTGAAACCGATGAACAGCAGCTAGTGGCCCAGGTTCCGGTCAATGTTGAACGGCTGCTGCTGCAATATCGGGGAAACAACTTCTTCAATCTAGACATTGGGTCGTTCCGAACCGCGGTTGGATATTACAGCACCGCCTACCTGCGCGGGGCCTGGCTGCAAACTGCCATCAGCCGTCCGAAAATGTTCGCCTTCGAGGACCAGGGCGGGTTCCTTCCGCTGCACGCGGTGGGAGTGAGCGTCAACGGAAGGATACCTTCGGGAGATCTGAATCTGCATTACGTGGCCGAAGCGGGAAGTTCCAGGAACTATGGCGATACGGCGGGAGACGGTCTGGACTATTCCTTCAACCGCGCCACCAACCTGGCCCTTTATTCGCAGCCGGCGGGCATACCCGGGCTGCAGATTGGATTTTCGAGCTATCACGGCCAATTCTCACCAGAGGCCGGATTCCGATTGGACCGCTCGGTGTGGATGGTTCACTTCGTGTATGTGCGCGGGCGGGTGGAATTCCTGAACGAGGGCCTGCTGATCGGCATGCGGGATTCCCTGGGGTCGGGAACCGGGCTGGGATTCTATACTCAGATTGCCTACCGCATCGCCTCGTCCTGGAAGCCGTATGCGCGCGTGGAATATCTCAACGTGTATGGAAACGGCGCGATCAGCACGGCGGTAGGTCGCGTCTACGTGCCGTGGAAGACGGTGTACACGGAAGGTCTCCGCTACGACCTGACCGAAAGCGTGGCGATGAAATTTGAGTTGGGCCAGGAAACGGATTATCTGCGGCCAAGCTATATCTCCGCAGCCGCGCAGTTGGCCTTTACCTTTTGATCTATGGGGCGGATCCTTCTATTGATGGCGGCGCTGCTGGCGGTGCCCTGGCTCGATTACGCGGCTCAGCCGGCGGGGGGCTTCGCGGCGGTTGTGCATCAGTCCAATCCGACCCACAATTTGCGGTTTGGCGATCTGCTTTCCATGTTCGAAGGCGTCAGCCGGGAGTGGTCCAATAATTCACGAGTGGTGTTGGTGGAGCGTGACGCCGGTTCGGCGCCGTTCCAATACCTGATCCGGCGCCTGCTCAATACCACGCCCGGAGACTACCGGCGGAGTTTGCAAAGCATCGAGTACCGCGGCGATCTGCCGGTGTCCATCAAGATCCTGAACAGCGATGCGGCGGCCTGCCAGTTTGTGTTCAACGTGCCATTGGCCATCGCGATTGTCGAGACCGCGTCGCTCGGGCTTCCGGCTTGCAGCGGAGTCCAGGTGTTACGAATTGATGGCAAGTTGCCGGGCGAAGAAGGGTACCGGCTGAAATGACACCGGCTGGAATGAAACTCTGGTTTGGAAGAGTTTTCATGGCCCTGTTCGTGGGGGGCGCGTTGGCAGGCTCATTTCTTGGAGTTCACGGGCTGAACCAGGCGGTGATGAGCACGCGCGACCTGTATCGGGTGGATACGGCCGGCTCGCAGATGGAAAGCGACCTGGAGTACGAGACGCAGGAAAGCCGGCGAGCCTTTGTGTTCGCACTGGCGGTGACCGATCCCAACGACCAACTGCCCTACGTGGTGGCGGCTCGGGCGGCGAGCCAGCGCGTGGAAGATGGGCTGAACCGGCTGCGAAGGCTCAACGTGCCGGAAATCACCGGCAATGTGAACGACTTCGAGCGAACCTGGAACAAATACGATCAGGCCCGCGACGACATCATGGCGCTGATCCTGGAGGGAAACTCGGGGGCGGCCTTGCGGGTGGAATCCGCGCGTGGACAGCCGGCGTTCGCCGCGGCGCTCACCAGCTTGCATGCGCTCAAGGCTGGGCTGGCAGTTCGCGCGCAGAGGGACGCTCTCCGGGTAAACGCCACGTTGCGGCGCAGCATTGGAGCATTGGCCGCCTTCATTTTCTCGACGCTGCTGATTCTCGGGCTGCTGATTAAGGCCAACCGGTCGCGGCGGCAGGCGCTGGAAACGCTGCACGCCACCAATGCGGCCTTGGACATGGCGCGCGAGATCGAGGAGGAACGCGCGTCGATTCTTGAGATGGTGAGCACGCGCGCGCCGCTGGCAAGCACACTCGAAAAAATAGTAGAGCTGGCCTCCCGGCGCGACGGCGAGGTGGGAGCGGCGATATGGACCGGCAACGCGGGCGAAGCGCGTCTTCAGGTGGCCGCAAACTTACCCCAGGAACTTTCGGAAGCATTAAAGCTGCACGCGCCTCCCCCGTCCGGCTCCCTTTCCGCGGCTCCGGAGGAATTCAGCCGCTACAGCGGCAAGCTGGCGGCGGCATTTGGGTTGGAGACCAGCCCTCCGAAAGAGTTGCGCGAAGCTTCGGGAGGGCGGATCGGAATGCTGCAGGGCTTCGCCCCGGCTGGACGAGGGGTCCGGTGGCAGCCACTCCTGGATCAAATGGCGCAACTAGCCGCCGTGGCGATCGAGAATTCTCTGCTCTATGAGCGCCTGGCGTTTCAGGCGCAGCACGACACGCTGACCGGGCTGCCCAACCGTTCGCTGTTCCAAGATCGCGTGCAGCAGGCCACCCGAGCGGCCGTGCGCCACGGCAAGAAGGTGGCGGTGATCTGGATCGATCTGGACAAATACAAACAGATCAACGATACGTTAGGGCATCGGGTGGGTGACGAGGTGCTTTGCGAAGTGGCGCGGCGCCTGCAAAAGTGCTTACGGCAAAGCGATTCGGTGGCGCGCGTGGGCGGCGACGAATTCACGGTTCTGGCGCAGGATCTCGGGCAGCCGGCGGACGCCGAGCGTGTGGCGGCAACCATCCTGGCCACGTTCAATCTTCCGTTTCACCTGGCCGCTCATCAAGCCAACCTCACCGCCAGCCTGGGCATCAGCGTGTTTCCCGACCATGGCGAAGATCCAATCACCCTATTGCGTAACGCCGACATCGCCATGTACAGCGCCAAGCGCGCGGGTGGCGGCGCGTTTCGGGTGTTCCGCTCGGCTCTGGGCGACTCGATGCAGCGCCGGGCTCTGCTCGAGCGAGAGCTCCAGACCGCGCTCGAGCGCAATGAGCTGCATCTGGAATATCAGCCGCTGCTGGACCGGAGCGGGAATTTGGATGGCGTGGAAGCGTTGCTGCGCTGGAACAATCCCGAGGCCGGCCAGGTGTCGCCGGTCGAGTTCATTCCGATCGCCGAAGAAACCGGACTGATAGTTTCGATCGGAGAGTGGGTAACTCGAACCGCCTGCCGCAACGCGGCCCGCTGGCTGCAACTGGGATACGACGTGCCTCTCATGGCGGTGAACGTATCCGCCGTGCAATTCTCGAACGGAAACTTCACCGCCCTGGTGGAACGCATATTGGGGGAGTGCGGGCTGCCCGCGGAGCGGTTGGAGCTCGAGATCACCGAGACGGCGCTCATGGACAACCTGAAGGGGGTGGTCGAGCAGATCGAGCTGCTGCGGCGGATGGGCGTGCGTTTTGCGATCGACGACTTTGGCACCGGCTACTCGTCGCTCAGCCATCTCCAGAATCTTCCGGTGGATTGCGTCAAAATCGATCGCTCCTTCATCAAGGCCCTCGAACCGGAAACCGCGGAATGCACCACGCTGGTGCGCGGAATTATCGCGCTGGCCCACAATCTAGGGCTTCGCGTGGTAGCGGAGGGCGTCGAAACCGCGCAGCAACTGGCGTTGCTCAACACCCTGGGCTGCGACCTCAACCAGGGCTTCTTCCTGCATCGTCCCATGTCCCTGCAGGCGCTCGAGGAGTTGTTGCGGGCAAAGCGACCGCGCACCGAGATCGCGGAGGATCTTCCGGAGAGCGAACTGACGCATAGCGGGGCATGACGCGCGCGGGCTTTACCATGGAGACATGGGCCCATTTGCCTCTCGATCATTTGCGTACCGATCTTGGGTGGAGATTTCCCTCAAACAAATCGCCGAAAATTTTCGCGCGGTCCGTAAAGTGGTGGGCCCCGACGTGGAAGTGATGCCGGTGGTGAAAGCCGATGCTTACCGGCACGGAGCCGTGGAAGTCTCGCGCGCGTTAGCGGCCGCCGGTGCGCGGTGGCTGGCGGTGAGCAACGTGGAGGAAGGCGCCATCCTGCGGGACCGGGGCATCACCACCCGCATTCTGGTGATGGCCGATTTCTTGTCCGCCGAGCGCGCTGGCCTGCTGGAATATAATCTGACGCCGGTAATTCATTCGCTCCCTGACATCGCGGAGTGGGACCGGCTGTCGGCCGAGTCCGGCGGGGACCCGCGCGACTATCACCTGAAAATCGACACCGGCATGGGCCGGCTGGGAACGCGCGCCTCGGCCACGGAGATCCTGGAGGCCATCGGCGCAGCCAGACACGCGCGCCTGGAAGGCCTGATGACACATTTCGCCTCGTCCGCCAATTACGCGAGCGCTCAGACCGACGAACAGTTGCGCGCCTTTGAGCTGATCTGCTCGGAACTGGAGCGCGCGGGCGTGCATCCGCCCATCCTGCACTCATCCAGCAGCACGCCGGTTGCCTACGGACGGCGCGGAGCATGGCAACGCATGGTCCGGCCAGGCCACGCGGTATACGGCTACGTTTCACAGATCGCCAGGGGCGCCGCTCCGCCGCGTCTGCTGGAAGTTCGCCCGGCGCTGGCCTGGAAGACCGCCGTGCTGGCTGTGAAGGACCTGCCGGCCGGCGCGTTGGTCGGCTATGGCGGCATACATCGGACTATTCAACCGGCGCGCATCGCGGTGCTGGCGGCAGGCTATGCCGACGGTATTCCACACCGGCTGTCCAACAAAGGCCGCGTCATCGCAAAGGGCCACTGGGCGCCCATCATCGGCGCCGTTTCCATGGATCTGACCACCATTGATATCACAAACTGCCCGCCGCTCGCGCCGGGCGACGCGGTAACATTGCTGGGCTCGGAAGGCGGCGTTTCGATGGACGCGCAACAGATGGCTCGCGTGGCTGGAACCATCTCCTACAGCGTTTTGTGCGGCATTCACGCGCGTGTAAAGCGAATTTATCTGGATGAGAGCGGGAGCTGATCAGGCTACCCGGCGAATTACGCGGGCCGGTAGCGTGATGATGGACCAAACCAGCTCCAAGACACCACCCACGGCAATTCCGATGATGCGGAAAGGCAGCAGGAACAGCCAGACGATGGGGTAGAGAATTAGAGCCAGCAGCGCCAGGGGCCAGCACAAGACGAACAGGATACACCACAAAATAAAACCGAGCATGAGTCTCCTCACTGAAGGTGTACGCAAAACGCCCGGTGGATGTTCCGGGTCGGACATTGTGAGAATGGAGCGGGAGACCGGATTCGAACCGGCGACATCGACCTTGGCAAGGTCGCACTCTACCAGCTGAGTTACTCCCGCGAGCGACCTCCATTGTCGCGCGCTGGACGCGAGCCTGTCAAACTCTCAGCAATGCGTTCGCGCGCTGTTGAGAAACTCCCAGCCAGCCTAGAGTTTACCCGACGTTCACAATTGCCGCCGCCGGGATTGCCAACATTTGGAACTCATACTGTTTTAGCTAAAGCGTTGAAACAATGGAAGAAAAAATAGATCACAGGCCCAGGTCGGTTATGCTAGACTGGCTTGTCTTCAAGCGAAGGAAAAAGACGGTTTCCGAGAGCGCCTCCTGGCATGCTGTAAGTCAAGCGGTGCTCAAACAGAATCGACAACCTGAACTTTAGCTTTTCCACAGTCTGTGGAAAACTTGTGCAAAAACTGCGCAGATTGCGACGTAGGAATGATCACCGACCTAACGATAAACACCTGGGACCGCATAAAAAATCAGATTTCGAGCAAGATCAGCGCGCATGCCTTCAACAATTGGCTTTCGAGAACGGCTTTCCTCGCCAGCGAGGGGGATCGATTGCGGGTAGCGGTTCCGGACGCAGCCACTCGCGATTGGATTCAGGAGGAATACTCGGCGGAAATCTGGTCGGCGGTGCGCGACCTGAATTTATCGCTGCGCGAGGTGGTCTACGAGATCCAAGGATCGGTGCAACCAGGCGGAGCCATGGGCTTCGCGGACAAGAATGAAATCGTATTCTCACCATCGATAACCCTAAATCCCAGATTCACGTTCGACAGCTTCGTGGTGGGGTCATGCAACCAGTTTGCGAACGCAGCGGCCCGGGCGGTGGTCACGAATCCATCGCGTACCTACAACCCGCTGTTCATTTACGGCGGAGTGGGGATGGGAAAGACGCACCTGATGCACGCCATCGGAAAGTCGATGGCCGATCAGCACGCCGGCATGCGGATCATCTATACCTCCAGCGAGCGGTTCATGAACGAAATGATCGCCTGCATCAAGAACGACCGGATGCAGCTCTTCCAGCGGCACTACCGCTCGGCGGATGCATTACTGGTGGACGACATCCAGATTCTGGCCGGCAAGGAACGAACCATGGAAGAGTTCTTTCATACCTTCAACGAGCTGTTCGAGCACCAGAAGCAGATCGTGATCTCGAGCGACATGCCGCCCAAGAACACGCCGGGATTGGTGGAGCGGCTGCGCTCGCGCTTCGAATGGGGATTGATGGTGGATGTGCAGCCGCCCGATCTGGAGACCAAGATGGCGATTCTCGACAAGAAAGCGGAAGCCGAAGGCATCACACTGCCGGAAGAAGTGCGCATTTTCATCGCAACAAAGACCAAGTCGAATGTTCGTGAATTGGAGGGAGCGCTGGTAAAGCTGATGGCGTATTCGTCCGTCACCGGGTCCCCCATATCGCTGCCCAT
This sequence comes from Bryobacterales bacterium, assembly GCA_963824345.1. Classification (GTDB taxonomy): domain Bacteria; phylum Acidobacteriota; class Terriglobia; order Bryobacterales; family Bryobacteraceae; genus Palsa-89. The sequence continues at coordinate 299,164 of CAWGOZ010000023.1, read as the reverse complement.
GGCGCAGCAGGTTTTGAAGCATCTGACGGTAGGGCAAGAACGCCGCATCAGCATCGAATCCATCGTGAAAGCGGTGGCGGAGAAGTTCTCGCTGCAACCTTCCCAATTGAAACAAAAGACCAATGAGCAGAAGATCGTGCTTCCGCGGCAGATCGCGATGTATCTAGCTAAAGAGCTGACCTCTGCTTCGTTACCCGAAATCGGGCGGGCCTTTGGGGGCAAACATCACACTACCGTGCTGCACTCCATTAACAAGATTGACCAGTTGCGCCAACGAGACCAAGATTTGAACAGTCTCATCCATAGGCTAGTCGACTCAATCCACTAGTGTTATTCCTTTTTTCCACAGAGCATGCTGGAAGCCGCGGTGAAACCCGTGGAAGAAGTCCGGGCACCGCGGGTCTTGCGCCATTTCCAACCTCGGAATCCACAACTTCCAGTAGCGGGAAGTTTCTGAATTTTGTATAATTTAGAGAGAAATCAACATTTCAACAGACCCTATGAATACGGTTCTAGATAGATACCTATTTTGATAAGGTCATAGAGCTATTCAGCGCTCGCATTTGACACGAGGACTGAGCGAGGAAGACCAACGAGGAAAGCATGGAGTTCACGGTCAGCAAGACGGATCTGGTACGGGAATTGAACTTTTCGCAGGGTGTGGTGGAGAAGAAGACCACCATACCGATCCTGTCCAATGTGCTGGTGGAAGCAACCGGGGATCGGATCAATTTAACGGCGACGGATCTGGAGTTAGGGATCCGGTCGTCTTGTCCGGCTCGAGTGAAAAAGCAAGGGGCCGGGACCATACCCGCCAAGCGGCTTTTGGACTATGTTCGCTTGCTGCCGGACGCCGACGTGGAAGTCAAGCTCCAGGACAATCAATGGGCCAGCCTGGTGTGCGGGCGATCGCGCACGCGTATCGCTGGGATGTCGCGCGAGAGTTTTCCGGAACTGCCGCAAATGCCGGATGTGATGGCGCAGATTCCGGTGGGTGTGCTGGCAGCCATGATCGCGCGAACGATTTTCGCTATTTCGATGGAGGAATCGAGATTCACGTTGAACGGATCGTTGCTGATGTTGAAGAGCAATGGGCTCTCGATGGTGGCCACCGATGGGCATCGGCTGGCGATGGTGGAGCATCCCGTGGAACTGCCAGGCGTCACCACGCCGTTTCGAGCGCTGCTGCCGCGTAAGGCCATGGGCGAGATTCTCAAGCTGGGCCAGGACGCCAGTGCGGACGCGACGCTGGCATTTTCGGCTGATGACAATCATCTGTTCTTCCAATTCGGCCAACGCCTGTTGCTGAGCCGCAAGCTGACTGGAAATTTTCCCGATTTTGAACGTGTGCTTCCCAAGGACCATCCGCACTCCGTGGCTCTGGATCGCGAGGAGTTGCGCAAGTCTATTGAGCGCGTGTCGCAGTTTTCCGACGAGCGCTCGCGGGCCGTCCGATTACGAGTTCAGGAAGGGGAATTGCACATTCATTCGTCGCTGTCGGAGACGGGCGAGAGCGAAGACAGCCTCCCGGCCGACTACGACGGAAGCCCGGTGGAGATTGGTTTCAACGCCGGTTACCTGCTGGATTTCCTGAGGGCCTTGAGCGAAGAGAAAGTTACGTTTCACTTTAAGGATCCCAACAGCGCGGGCGAACTGCGGCCGGGGCCGGTCGCGGACGCCGACCCGGGCTACAAGTATCGCTACGTGGTGATGCCCATGCGCATTTGAAGATCGGCGCGCGCATAAGTGACGAGTAGCAAGAGGACTGAATTTTACCCATGGCAACGAAAGAAATTACTCCGGCGGAAGTTTACGATTCCAGCAGCATCAAGGTTCTGGAAGGATTGGAAGCGGTACGACTGCGTCCCGCCATGTACATCGGCTCCACCGGCGAAAACGGTCTGCATCACCTGGTCTACGAAGTGGTGGACAATTCGGTGGACGAAGCGCTGGCCGGCGTCTGCGACCGCATTGAAGTAACCATCCACATCGATAACTCGGTGACGGTGCTGGATAACGGGCGCGGGATTCCAACCGGCATCATGGCGGAGGAGGGTGTGTCGGCGGCCGAAGTGGTGATGACCAGATTGCACGCCGGCGGGAAGTTCGACTCCAAAAGCTACAAGGTGTCGGGCGGCTTGCACGGCGTGGGCGTAAGCTGCGTGAACGCGCTCTCCGAGACGCTGCACCTGGAGATCTGGAACAACACCTTCACCTGGGAACAGGACTATGAAAGGGGCGCTCCCAAAGCGCCTCTTAAGCAAACTGGAAAAGCCGGCAAGAAAACCGGAACCAAGATCACCTTCAAGCCGGATGTCACCATCATGGATTCGCCCGCCGAGTTCAATTACGACACGCTGGCGCAGCGCCTGCGCGAGCTGGCGTTTCTCAATAAAGGCCTGACCATCACGCTGACCGACGAGCGCGTGGACCCGGCCAAGCAGGGCGAGTTTCACTACAGCGGCGGAATCGCCGAGTTTATCAAGCACCTGAATCGCGGCAAAGCCGTACTGCACGACAAGCCCATCTACATTGAAGGGGAGCGCGAGCTGCCCAATGGCGGCCTGCTGAGCATGGAAGTGGCGCTGCAATACAACGACGGATATTCGGAGAGTATTTTCAGCTTCGCGAATAACATCAACACCGTGGACGGCGGCTCGCACCTGAGCGGCTTCCGCAGCGCTTTGACGCGAACCATCAATTTCTACGGGCAGCAGGCCGGGCTCTTCAAGGACGTGAAGGAGAACCTGACGGGCGACGACGTGCGCGAAGGCTTAACCGCGGTGGTGAGCGTAAAGCTGCCCCAGCCGCAGTTTGAAGGGCAGACCAAAGGCAAGCTCAACAGCGACATTCAAGGTTACGTGGTGCAGTTGATCAACGAAAAGCTGGGCGAGTACTTCGACAAGAACCCGGCCGTGATGCGAAAGATTGTTTCCAAGGCGATTGATGCATCGCGCGCCAGGGAAGCCGCCAGAAAGGCGCGGGATCTGACGCGTCGCAAGGGAGCGCTGGATTCCGGAGGGCTGCCGGGAAAGCTATCGGACTGCCAGGAGAAGGATCCGGAGCGTTGCGAGCTATTTCTAGTGGAGGGCGAATCGGCCGGCGGTACCGCGAAGTCGGGCCGCGACCGGCGCTATCAAGCCATCCTGCCGCTGAAGGGCAAAATCCTGAATGTGGAGAAGGCGCGCTACGACAAGATGCTGGGGCACGAGGAAATCCGCTCTATGATTACCGCCATCGGCACCGGGATCGGGCTGACGGATTTCGACGCCGCAAAACTTCGCTACCACAAGGTCATCATCATGACCGACGCGGACGTGGATGGCTCGCACATTCGAACCCTGCTGCTTACGTTCTTTTTCCGGCACATGCAGGAGCTGATCAAACGCGGGCACGTGTTCATCGCGCAGCCGCCGCTCTATTTGATCAAGAAGGGCAAGACGCAAAAGTATATCAAGGACGACAAGGAGTTTACGCGCGAGATCCTGCGGCGGGCCACCGAGAACCTGACGGTGGAAACGTCGGACGGCACGAAGCTGGATGGCGCGGAATTGCGTGCGTTCTTGATCTCGCTGGATGAATTCCAGCAGATGTCGCGCCGCATCGAGCGCCGTGTGCGCGATGCACGCGTGGTGGAGGTGCTGGCGAACATCGGCTTTCAGCTGGACGCCAAGGCGGATTTTCAGAATAAGGCGAATCTGGAGCCGGTGGTGGCGGCTTTGAACGCGGCCCAGGTGGCGGCGCGGATCGAGCGCGAAGAAGAGCACGAGGCATGGAAGGTGATTTATACCGATCCGATGAACGCGGAGCGCGGCATCACCATGGACCTGGTATCGCAGCCGGAGTACCGGCGCATGCGGGCCATCGCGCGTCAGGTCTCGAAGTTCAACCGGCCTCCCTTCAAAGTGCTGAAGGACGGCAAAGCCGACGCCGAGACGCGGCCGGGTTGGCGCGAGCTGCTCGATTATGTGAAAAGCGAGGGTATGCGCGAAGTTTCGATTCAGCGCTACAAGGGTCTGGGCGAAATGAACGCCGAGCAGTTGTGGGCCACCACCATGAACGCGGAGACGCGCACGCTGCTGAAAGTGGATTTGCACGATCTGGCGGAGACCGAGACCATTTTTTCGACGCTGATGGGCGAAGACGTGGAGAGCCGGCGGAAGTTTATCGAGGAGAACGCGCTAGACGTGCGCAATCTGGACGTTTAGAGCAACGTAGAAACGCCTGCGGATTTGGCCGCTTTGTTGAGGGCGGAATCCCGGGGCTCGACTGGGAGAGAACCACCCATGCTACAGCGACCGAGGAATCCACGATGAAACCAGCACTCACCGGCGCCCTTCGTTGATGGCGTCCTTAATCTCTTTATCCGTGAGCGGCTTGAATCCCTTGCGTTTCGACATCTGCTCGCGCATCTTGCGCATGCTTTCCACGGCACGCCGGACGCCATCCAACGATTTCTGCCCTTCTGGAACGATGCGAGCCACCGGCTTGTCATGCCTCGTGATGACAATCTCTTCCCCACGCGCAACTCGGTCCAGCAGTTCTCCGAAACGGGTTTTCGCTTCCAGGGCGGTAACGGTACTCATTCAGGCTTCTCCTGGCAAAAATAACTAGCTAGTGACTAGTCAATCATTTTGGCACTGGCTCCGTCAATCGGTAACGCAGCAGGAGTCTCAACATTCCGATCGCGCGGGCGGACGCAGCGGTCGCTGCTTCCAGCGACTGGGAAAGCCCAGTTGAACGCTTACAATAAAGCCATGGCTCGCTTTTCCGGCGTCGACTACCTCCTGATCGATTCGCTATTCTCCGAACAAGAACTGCTGGTGCGCCAAACCGCGCGCCAGTTCGTCGAAGATCGGGTGATTCCGATCATCCGCGATTGCTACCGCGACGGGCGTTTTCCAAAAGAGCTGATCCCCGAATTCGGCCAACTCGGATTTCTGGGCGCGAACCTGGAAGGTTACGGCTGTGCGGGCCTGAACAACGTCGAATACGGGCTAATCATGCAAGAGATCGAACGCGGCGATTCGGGACTGCGCAGCTTCGTCTCGGTGCAGGGCGCGCTGGTGATGTATCCGATTTTCACGTACGGATCGGCCGAGCAGAAGGATCGCTGGCTGCCTAAAATGCAGTCCGGAGAGGCCATCGGTTGTTTTGGACTCACCGAGCCGGGGTTCGGCTCCAATCCCGCGGGCATGCAGACCCGCGCCAAGCAGGACGGCGATCATTGGATTCTGAACGGCGAGAAGACTTGGATCACCAACGGGTCGGTGGCCGACGTTGCTATTGTTTGGGCGCGCGCCGAGGACGGCATTCGCGGTTTCCTGGTGGAGAAGGGCACGCCCGGATTCACGACGTCCGATATTCACGGCAAGCTTTCGATGCGCGCTTCGGTGACGTCCAGCCTGGCGCTATCGGAATGCCGCGTGCCCGCGTCCGCCATGCTGCCCGGCGCCAAGGGGCTCAAAGGCCCGCTGAGCTGTCTATCGCAAGCGCGCTATGGCATCGGCTGGGGCGTGCTGGGCGCGGCGATGGATTGCTATGAAACCGCCCGCCAATACTCGCTGCTGCGAAAGCAATTCGATAACCGTCCCATCGCGAGCCACCAACTGGTGCAGGAGAAACTGGCCTGGATGATTACGGAAATCACCAAAGCGCAGTTGCTTGCGATCCAGGCGGGGCGCGTGAAGGATCAGGGCAAGATCGACCCGGCACACATTTCCATGCTGAAGAGGAACAACGTCGCGATGGCGCTGGAATGCGCGCGCCTGAGCCGCGATCTGCTGGGCGCCAATGGCATCATGGACGAATATCCGGTGATGCGGCACATGTGCAATCTGGAAACGGTGAAGACGTATGAAGGGACCGATTCTATTCACGCGCTGGTGATCGGCGAGCGCGTTACCGGAGTAGCGGCGTATAAATAAACGACGGAATACAAGGGAGACGGGGAATACGAGGAATTCCCGCCACCTGCGTTTCCGTCCGGCGGATCAGGCGCGGCCAAACCGAATCGGGATCGGAGTGAAAAACCGTGGCTGCATCGGCGGGCATAATGTGCCAGGCTCCCAGTTCCACTTCGTGCTGCAGTTGGCCGGCGCTCCAGCCGGCGTAACCGACATAGGCATGAAACACGCTGGCTTCCACGCCCGACGCCAGAGCGGCTTTCAATGCATCCTTGTTGCTGATCAGGTAGACATCGCCGAACACGCGCACCGCGTTGTCGGGCTTGCTCGTGGTTCTGAGCAGCGCCAGCACGCTATTCAATTCCACGGGACCCCCAACATAGACCGGGTCGGTGCGGCCCTTGGCCTCCTTCAGCTCCTGGAAAGCGCGCGCGATGGTGACGTTGGTGGCGCGGTTCACTACTAAGCCCACGGCGCCGTGGTCCTCGGTGTAACGCACCAGCAGGATCACCGTCCTGGCGAAGCTGGGATCGCCCAAGTCGCGGCTGGCCACCAGAAACCTGCCCACGGCCAGATCGTCCGTCTGGGCGAAACCAGACACGCAGGCCAACACTAGAAATGCGGCGAAAAGTCGTGCCACCATCCTTAAGTTTACCGAAGCTACAATGTAGCTGGGGGTTTCCAAAAATGATTCTGGAAGCGATTCCTTCCTCGGAAAAGGAAACAAATCCGTGGGTTTCCGCCGAAGCGCGGTTTGACGAGGCCGCAGAGCTGCTCGGCCTGGATGAAGGTCTGCGGAAGATTCTACGGTCGGCTGCGCTGGAATTGAAGGTCAGCATACCCGTACTGCTGGACGACGGACGCTACGAGGTCTTCACCGGCTACCGGGTGCAGCATTCCATCGTGCGCGGTCCATCCAAGGGCGGAATTCGCTTCGCGCCGGACGTCACGCTGGATGAAGTGCGCGCGCTGGCGGCGTGGATGACGTGGAAATGCGCGGTGGTGAACATCCCGTTCGGCGGAGGAAAGGGCGGAGTGATTTGCGACCCGGATCTATTGTCGCCCACGGAACTGGAGCGCATTACGCGCCGCTACACCTCCGAGATCATGGACATTATCGGTCCCGAACGCGACGTGCCTGCGCCCGACGTGAACACTAATCCGCAGACCATGGCGTGGGTGATGGACACCTACTCGATGCACAAACGCCAAACGGTGACGGCGGTGGTGACGGGTAAGCCATTGGCGCTGGGGGGGTCGAAGGGGCGTTCGGAAGCCACCGGCCGCGGCTGCATGATCGTAACCATGCAAGCACTGCGCCATTTTGGCATCGATCCCACCAACACGCGCGTTGTCATCCAGGGCTTCGGCAATGTCGGCGGCATGTCGGCTAAACTGATGGCTCGCTCCGGTTTCAAGATTATTTGCATCATCGAATATGACGGCGCGGTCTACAATGCCGAGGGCCTCGACATTGAAGCTTTGATGAAACACCGCCAGGAAACCGGGTCGATCACCGGGTTTGCGGAAGGCGAGGACATCGACAAAGAGCAGGCGCTGCTGCTGGATTGCGAGGTCCTACTGCCCGCCGCCAAAGAAAACGTCATCACCACCGCCAATGCCGATCGCATCAAAGCCCGGATCATTTGCGAAGGCGCCAACGGCCCCACCACTTCGGAAGCGGACGCGATTCTGGCCGACAAGAAAATCTTTGTGATCCCGGACATCCTGGCCAATGCGGGTGGCGTTACCGTCTCCTATTTTGAATGGGTGCAGGACCGGCAAGGGTTCTTCTGGAACGAGCAGCTCGTGAATGGGCGCTTGGAAGAGATCATGGTGAACAGCTTTCGAGACGTGGTGAGCTTCGCCGAGAAGCACAAGGTACACAACCGGCTGGCTGCGTATATGCTGGCGATTGATCGAGTGGCATCGGCATTGCAGACCCGCGGCTTGTATGCCTGAAGCCGGGGACGCGGCGTCCACGCCGCTGATGCGGCAATACCATTCGATCAAACAACAAGTTCCCAACGCCCTGCTGATGTTCCGGCTGGGCGATTTTTACGAGCTGTTCTATGAAGACGCCGTCACCGCGGCGCGCGAGCTCGAAATCACGCTGACGGCGCGCAACAAAGAAAAAGGGCAGCCCATACCGATGTGCGGAGTGCCGTATCACGCGGCCGACGGCTATCTGGCGCGGCTCATCCAGAAAGGCTATCGAGTCGCCGTCTGCGATCAGATGGAGGAGGCCGGGCCGGGCAAGAAGCTGGTGAAGCGGGAAGTGACGCGCGTGGTTACGCCCGGGACGGCGATGGAACCGTCGCTGCTGCGCTCGCATGAGAACAACTATCTGGCGGCGGTATGCCGCAATGGAGCGCGGGCCGGGCTGGCGCATGTGGATATTTCCACCGGTGAGTTTCGGGCCACCGAGCTGGATGCGGCGGAAGTCAACGCGGCGCTCGAGAATTTGAATGTCCGTGAAGTTCTGGCCGCCGAGACGGTAGCGGATCTGCGCGGATTCCGGACCACGCTCGAGGACTGGATCTTCAGCCTGGACTACGCCGACCGCGCGCTGCGCGAACATTTTCGCTTGCTCACGTTGGATGGCTGCGGCTTGAGCGGAAGGCATCTCGCCGTTTCAGCCGCGGGCGCGATCCTGCACTACCTGCGGGATACGCAGAAATCGGCGCTCGATCATCTGGATCGGCCTGCATTTTATGACCGTTCCGACTCGATGATCCTGGACGCAGTCACTGTGCGGAATCTGGAGCTGCTGGAGCCGCTGTTCGCGGGCGAAACGCGCGAATCCACGCTGATTCATGTGCTGGATCGGACGTCCACCGGCATGGGAGGCCGGATGTTGCGCGCCCGGCTGCTGCGGCCCTGCTTGCAGCGGGAAGAGATTGAAGCGCGGTTGGATGCAGTGCAGGCTGCGCTACAGGCCACCATCACGCGCGCGGAGACGCGCAAACTGCTGGCGAACGTATTGGACCTCGAAAGGCTGCTGGCGAAATTGACGCTAGGTACGGCCGGGCCGCGCGAGTTGCTGGCGCTGGGTCGCTCGCTGGCGCTGGTCCCCAAGCTCGGGGAATACGCCGCGGCATTCGATGCGCCGCGTTGGCGGGCCATCGCCGGCGGCCTGGACGAAATTCCCGAAGTCCGCGATCGCATCTTGCACGCGATTGCCGAGGAACCCCCGGCGAATCTAGTCGACGGCGGGACCATCCGCGCGGGCTATCACGCCGGTCTTGACGAGCTACGCGATCTCAGCCGCAACAGCCGCCAGTACATCGCTCAAATCGAGCTGCGCGAGCGCGCGAGAACCGGCATCCAGTCGTTGAAGGTGCGCTTCAACAACGTCTTCGGATATTACCTGGAGATCTCGAAGCCAAACCTGCACCTGGCTCCGTCCGATTACGAGCGCAAGCAGACGCTGGTGAATGCGGAGCGCTTCACCACGCCCGAGCTGAAGGAATTGGAAAGCAAGATTCTGGACGCCGAAGAAAAGATGCTCACGCTGGAGCGCGAAATCTTCCAGGAATTGCGCCTGTTTGCAGCCGAACATGCGGCGCGCATCCGTCAGACAGCGGGGGCCGTCGCGGAGTTGGACGTTACCTGCGCGTTGGCGCAAGTGGCGGCTGAAGATCGCTACGTTCGGCCGGCCTTCACCGATTCAGGCGAGATCCGCATCGTCGCCGGCCGCCATCCGGTGATCGAAAAGCTGGCCGAGCGCGAGGCGCTACGATTCATTCCGAACGATCTGTATTTCGATACCGAATCGCAATTTATCGCCGTGATCACGGGCCCCAACATGGGCGGCAAGTCCACTTACTTGCGGCAGGCCGCGGCGATAGTGATTCTCGCGCAAATGGGATCGTTCGTGCCCGCCGACTCCGCGGCGCTTAGCATTGTGGACCGCGTGTTCACGCGGATCGGCGCGGCCGACAACCTGGCGCGCGGGCGTTCCACCTTCATGGTGGAGATGACCGAGACCGCGGTGATCTTGAACACTGCCACGCCGCGCAGTCTGGTGGTGTTGGACGAAATCGGCCGCGGCACGTCGACCTATGATGGGCTGGCGCTGGCTTGGGCCGTGGTGGAACACATCCAGCAGCGCATCCGCGCGCGCACGCTGTTCGCGACGCATTATCACGAGCTGACCGAGCTGGCCGATCAGTTGCCTGGCGTCGTAAACCTGCATGTGTCGGTGAAGGAAGCCGGCGACCAGGTGATCTTCCTGCGCAAAGTGGAGCCGGGCCGCGCGGATCGAAGCTACGGCATCGAAGTGGCGCGGCTGGCGGGGCTGCCCGTGGCGGTAGTGGAGCGCGCGCGGGAGATTCTGGCGCTGCACGAGCGCTCCGAGCATGCGGTTACCGAAGAGCTGACGCCGCGGGCGGCGGGCGCGACGCAGATCCAACTGTTCGAGCCGGTGAACTATCAGATCGCCGAGCGCATACGCGATCTAAAAGTGGACGAGTTGCGGCCCATCGATGCACTGCAATTGTTGAGTGAGCTGCAGCGGGAGCTCAAGCGTCAGTGAGAGTGGCAGGACTCATCAGCGGTACGTCGGTAGATGGCATCGACGTGGCCGTAGTGGACATCGGCGAGGGCATTCAGGTGGTGGCGACAGCTACCGTTCCATATCCACCGGAAGTTCGGGCTGCGATTCTGTCGGTATCGAATGCGGAGACGCACACCGGCATCATCGCGCGCCTGAATTTCCTGCTGGGCGAACTGTTCGCGGAGGCGCTGGGAAAGGCTGGCGTGCCCCTGAATACGATCGAGCTGATTGGATCGCACGGCCAAACCATTTTTCACGAAGGCGAGCCAGTCCAGTTTCTCGGCCGCAAAATCGCGAGCACCATGCAAATCGGCGAGGCGGCTGTAATCGCCGCGCGCACCGGCATCGAAACTATCGCCGACTTTCGTCCCAGCGACATCGCGGCCGGCGGCAAAGGCGCTCCGCTGGCGCCGTTTCTGGATTACAAGCTCTTTCGTCACCCTGCAATCGCGCGCGTCGCGCTGAACATCGGCGGCATCGCGAACGTCACGGTGATTCCAGCCAACGCGCAGCCGGAGGACGTGGTCGCCTTCGACACCGGTCCCGGGAACATGCTGATGGATGCCGTGGCGCCTCCCTTCGATCGCGATGGCGAGCGGGCGCGGGCCGGTGCAGTAAACGCCGCGCTGCTCGAACGATTGCTGGCCGATCCGTACTACGAGCGAACGCCGCCGAAGACAACCGGGCGAGAACAGTATGGCGAAGAGTTCGTTCGCCGCACCCACATCGATATTGCGACCGCTACCGAGCTGACCGCGCGGACCATCGCGCTCGCCATCGGACGCTATCCGGCAACGCGCGAGGTGATCGTTTCGGGCGGTGGAGCGCATAACCGTTATTTGATGGAGCGGCTCGCCGCCAGCATAGGCGCGCGCGTGACCACCTCGGACGAATTCGGAATCGGCGTGGATTCCAAAGAAGCGATTCTGTTCGCCGCGCTTGCCTATGAGACTTACCATGCTCGCGCGAGCAATCTTCCCTCGGCGACGGGAGCTCGCAAACCGATGATCCTGGGGAAAATTTCGCGCGGAACAAGCTGTCGTTGAGATGCGTAAGATAGCTTTGAGGGAGGACGTTCATGTTTTGCACCAAGTGCGGTACCGAGCTCCGGGATCAAGATAAGTTCTGCTTTAATTGCGCCGCTGCCACGGGCCGGGCCGCGTTCGCTCCCAGGCCGGTCCAGCCACTGAGCCGTCCGATGCAGGAAGCCAAGATCGCGGGTGTTTGCGCCGGTTTCGCGCGCTACCTCGGGATGGATGTGACGTTGGTGCGGGTGCTGTGGGTGGTTCTCACGCTGTGTCCGCTGCCTTCGTTTGGATTAGTCGCCTACATCGTCGCGTGGATTGTGATGCCGAAGGACGCGGTGCAGTTGGCGGTGACTCAGACCTACCCCGCGAACGGCTGAGCCGCGCCCTAGCTATTGATTTCCAGCCAGTTCCTCGGGGCTGAACTCATCCATCGCGCCATGCCGGATATGCAAGATCTGTACGGTCTTCAGCACCACCCGGTAGATTACGCGATAAACGTTTGGCCTCTTGCCAAATAGCAAATGGCGAAATCGTTTGTCCTCGGGCGTTGTCGCGCAACGCAGCGGATTTTCTTCCAGTGAGTATACGGCCCGCTTTAGCCCTTGATACCAATTCCTCGTTGCTGCTGTTCGCCCCGCCCCGATCGCTTCATACAGAAGGTCGAGATCGCGCTCCGCGCGCTGAGACAGGTTAACTCGATATGCCACGCTTTGCTTCGAAGTCCGCGAAGACTTCTCTAGCCGGCCGGCTGAGTCCCTTCTTTATGTCTTCCAGACCTTGTCGAATGCCCTCCGAAGCGTTTTGCCGAGCGGCCAAATCGAGCAGGTGTTGATAGGACTCCGCCGTCTGCACAACCAACTCAGGTTTTCCGTTGACCGTGAGTACCAGCGGGCGCTGATTCTTCTTCATCAGCTTTGCGAAAACAGCCGGCTGTTTTCTGAACGCCGTAAGGGACTGGAAGTCGGCTGTTAGTTCGCGCATGGGTCTCTACCCAATTATAGAGCGGATCGATAGGCCGACCGTATTATCGCTCAAGTCTACCGCAGCTGCTTCTCCACTTCCTCCAGCCAGTCCGGGCGCTTCAACACCTCTCGAGGCTTGCTGCCATCCGGGGGGCCGATGATGCCCTCGTGCTGCATCATATCGAGAATGCGCGCGGCCCGGCCGTAACCTAACCGCAGGCGGCGCTGCAGCGTGGACGTGGACGCTTTGCCCATCTCCAGCACTACGCGCACCGCATCCTGATAGGCCGGATCGTCGCCGCCCTCGAATTCGGCCGCTTCGGCATCGTCTTCATCGGCGGGAGGCGCTTGCAGGAATGTTTGATCATAGTCGGGACGGGCCTGGGCCTTCCAGAATTCCACCACGCCATTGATCTCCGCCTCTGTGACAAACGCACCGTGAACGCGAGTGAGACGCGACGATCCGGGCGGCAGAAACAGCATGTCGCCTTTGCCCAGCAGATGCTCGGCGCCCATCACGTCCAGCACCGTGCGCGAGTCCACGCGAGTGGCGACGCGGAAACTGATGCGCGAAGGAAAATTCGCTTTGATCAGCCCGGTGATAACATCCACGCTGGGCCGCTGGGTGGCCAGCACCAGGTGCATACCCACCGCGCGCGCCATTTGCGCCAGGCGAGCCACGGCTTCTTCCACGTTGCCGCGCTCCAGCATCATCAAATCGGCCAGCTCATCGATCACGATCAAGATAAAGGGAAGCGGCTGCAGATCCTCCTGCTGCGATTGATCATCGTCGAACAGGCTGCGTGGCTCGCGCGACAGTTGCCGCACCTTCTTGTTGAACTGATCGATGTTGCGGACGCCCTGTCCAGCCAGTAGTTTTAACCGCCGCTCCATTTCCAGCACCGCATTGCGCAGCGCGTTGGTAGCCTTCTTGGGATCGGTAATCACGGGCGTAAGCAGATGCGGAATGCCCTCGTACAGCCCCATTTCCAGGCGCTTGGGGTCCACCAGAATCATGCGCACTTCGTCCGGAGTCGACTTGTAAAGAATCGACATGATCATGGAATTGAGCATCACGCTTTTGCCCGCGCCGGTGGAGCCGGCGATCAGCAGATGCGGCATGGATTCCAACGCCGCCACTTTGATGCGCCCGCTGATGTCCTTGCCCAGACACATGGTCAGGCGTGAGTTGGAATCGACGAACTCTTCGGACTCCAGAATCTGGCGCAAGCTGATCACCTCGCGGCGGGTGTTGGGAACCTCGATGCCAACCGTGGGTTTTCCCGGGATGCGCTCAATGAGAATGGATTCGGCTTGCAGGCCGAGGCATAGATCTTCGGTCAGCGTGGTGATGCGGCTGTACTTCACGCCGGCCTCCGGTTTGAATTCGAACGTGGTCACCACCGGGCCGGGATTAATTTGAACCACGCTGCCATGAACATTGAACTCTTCGAACTTGGACTTAATGCGCGCCGCGATTTCCTTGAGCTCCAGCGAATCGAACGGATTCCGCGCCGGGACTTCGTTCAGCAGTTCGGTGGACGGCACCCGGTAGGCCGGATGTTCCGTCACTTCGGGCGCCAGCTTCCTGGATTCGCGCGCACGCAGGGGCTCAGGCGTCGGTGCTTCCAGCTTGGGTTCCTCCCATGGGGGCCGTGATAAGAATTCCGGCGGTTCATACTCGAGCGCGTGGATCGGAATTTCCTGCGGGATCTCAGGCTCCTGAACCGGTGCGGCCGCTTCCACCAGTTCCGGTTCGTAGACCTGAGCCTGCGGGACCTCGGGTTCGGGGGCAGTGTGCGCCGCTCTCAGTTCGGCTCGCTGTTGGGCTCGCTGTTGGGCCCGTTCACGCGCCAGGGCTATTCTTTCGGTGCGCCAGTTCGCCCAACGCTCGTAGACTCTGCCAAGCAAACCCAACGGTCCAGCCAACCATCGAGCGGCGATCGCCATGGAGAACTTCGAGATCAAGTACAACGAGAGGATCAGACAAATGCCGGTGAGCAGAACCGTGCCCATCACGTTGAGTGACGCCAGTAGTGCATCGGCGATCAGGATGCCGACCACGCCGCCCGCCGAGAAAGCGCCGTTCCACGGCCGCCAGATCGGCCAAATGGAGAGCGCGGTGGAGACACTGAGGAAGAGCGCCACGGCGCCAATCACCTTCACCGTGGCGGCGGGGATGGCGTCCGATCGCATCCATCTCCAGGCCAGCACCCACAACAGCACCGGCATGCTGAAAGCGCCGAGGCCGAGTAATTGGAAGCACAAATCGGCCGTATACGATCCGGCGAGGCCGATGAGGTTATGCGCGCGCGCCGCGCCCGTCACCGAATTCCAGGAGGGATCCTGCGGGTGGTACGAGACCAGGCAGAGAGTCACGAAAAGCCCGGTGAATAGAAACACTAATCCACCGGCTTCGTTTAATCTATGGAAGCGTGTCGGTCCTAAAATCTTCATCCCGCTGTGAAGCGGAAAAATGCAGCCAGAGCGATTACTATTATGCCAAAAGCGATGCGATAGTACACGAAGGGCATCAGGCTGCTGCGCCGCAGATAGCGCAGAAAGAAGGCGATCACCGCCGCGCCCAGCAGGCCGCTGACGACGATGCCCAGCGCCATGGGAACCCGCATGTCGTGCGGCACGCCGCCCTCTTTGTGGATATCCCAGGCTTTCTTCAGAACCGCCGCCAGGATGGCCGGCGTTGAAAGCAAGAACGAAAACCGCGCCGCGGTCTCGCGATCCAGGCCGCGGAACAGGCCGGCGCTAATGGTGGAGCCGCTGCGCGAAACGCCGGGGATCACGGCAAGGGCTTGGGCGATGCCAATCACGATGCCGTCGGCCCAGCTCACTTTAGCCATGGATTTATCGCCGATGCGCCGCCGATCGGCGATCCAGAGCACAATGCCGACCAGCACCAGCATCGCCCCGATCAAATATGGCTGGCGCCAGGTGGTATCGGCCTGTTTATCAAACAGGTAGCCCACGATACCGATCGGCACGGAGCCGATGGCCAGCAGCCACAGCAATCCCGGATTTTGGCGAAGCTGCGAATCGTGGCCCCAGTTGAATCCGATGCCCTGCCCGATGATCTGCACCCAGTCCTTGAAAAAATAAATCACGAGCGCCACCAGCGTGCCCGCGTGCAGCGCCACGTCGAAAGTGAGTCCAGGATCTTTCCATCCGAAGAGCCACGGCACCAGCACCAGGTGCGCGGTGCTGCTAATGGGCAGGAATTCGGTGAAGGCTTGCACGATGGCAAGGACGATGACTTGATAGATGGGCATGAAGAGATAGACCACCGCTCCCTCACGGTCACGGCTCCGCTACTGAGCCGCGCGCGTCAGCAAGCGGTATCTAGCATGGTAGCAAGTTAAGGGATCACAACCTTCGCGAGGCCCGCGTTATTGGCCGTATCGAACGCTCGAACTACCAGCAGATGTTCGCCCGCGCGAAGCTGGTCGATCGCAATGTGGAACTGCTCGCGCGGACCATCCGTAACGCCGTCGGCGGCTTCCACCGGAGTCCAAGGCCCGGCATCCAGGGAATACTCGCAGCGTCGCAGCGGCGAAATTTGGTCGGCTACGTCCGCATCCACGTCAACATGGTCGCTGTTGCGGCGCGGGGCGCTCAAGGTGACCACCGGCGGCGTGTTATCGATCAGCACCGGCGAACTCACCAGCTCGTCCGTGCGTGCCGCGCTCGCGGCGTTGGAAGGCTGATCGGACGCGATCACGCGGAAATAGTAGCGTCCGTCAGCCAGAACATCCCCATCCAGCAGCAACGAATTTTCCGGGATATTCGCCCGCAGCAGCTTCCACTCTTTCTCATCCTCGCCGCGAAAATAGAGCGAGTAGAGCAAACGGTCGCCATCCGGGTCGTCGGCTTGCCAGGTGATCTGGATTTGCGATCCGGCGCCATGCGAAAGCGTCTGCGTCGGCGTGCCGGCGGGCGTGGAGGTTTCTCCGGTATCGGTCACGGTGACGCTGTAAGCCGGGCTGGCCGAGCCCGCTGCCGATTTTTGCGCCGCGCCGCTGCCGGGCTGCATTGTGACGCTGATGCTGCGGATCACCGGCGGATTGTTCTGCGGCAAGTAGGCGAGGCTTACGTTCTCGATGGCCGCGCCCGGGCCATCCAAATTCGCCCGCCATTGGATGAAGCGCGCATTGGGACTGCGGATGACGGAATCCTGCGCATTCGTCAGCGGCTCCGACCAATCGCTCCAGGTTTTGTCCGGTCGGGCCGAGTTGCCGCTGCGCGTTTCGATCCCCACCTTGCCGCCCGCGCTGCCGCGCCAGGTAATCCGCCCCCAGCGCGCTACCGATCCTGAATCGTGCACCGGCGATTCGTAGCTTCCATTCGAGCCCGCGCCCTCGGCCAGCCGAAAAAGTTTCCCCATGTCGCCCGTAGCTGCCACCAGCCCGCCGGGCCCATCCAGCAAGCGCGTCGCTTCACCCTCGTTGGTCTCCACCATCAACGTCGTTTTGCGATCCGCGCCCAGCTTATAGAGCCGGCCCTGGCCGTCCGTAGCGAAATACAGCGATCCGCTGCCCTCCACCGCCATGCTGTACACGTTCTCGTCCTTGGAGGTCCACAGTGTCTCGACGGTATCGTCCGGATTAATTTTGTAAATGGCGGATTTATCGACGCCTGGGATTTCAGCGATCGGGCTCGCGCCGGCGCCCACCGATTGCACAGGCGGCGGAGCAGCGGGGCTCGTGGAAACGTTCGCTTTGGGCTTGATCTCGGTCTCGGCTTGCGAATCCCCCGAATCGGTCACCGTGATGGAGGTGGCAGGCGCCGTTACCGTGACGCTCATCGGAGTAGCGAGCGAATTCGTGAGCGGCGTGCTGCGATTCACCACCGAGCCGCCCAGAGCCGCGGCATAAACGGCGCCGTCCGGCATGGGGATGATGGAGCGGATCTCCGGGAGGTTCGCGTTGTACAGCACGAAAGCTTTGTCCTTGGCGCTGATCCGGTAAAGGATCCCATTGGGCTCGGTGCCGGCCAACACGTTCCCGCGGGAATCGAACGCCAGCGCGGTAACGTGCGATTGGCCCGTTTCATAGTACGTCTCGGCCTTCCCGGTTTTATCCACGCGATAGATGTTGCCGGGATTGCCGGCGCCCACAAACAGCGCCCCGTCCTTAGCGAACGCGAGAGCCCAAATATATTTGGCCTGGGGCGCGAAGAACTCGGTGGCTTTGCCCTTCTCGATGCGGTAAACCTTGCCTTCGGGCGACGTAGCCGCGTAGACCACTCCCGCCGAATCCACCGCGACCGCGAAAATCTCCGGCTGATCGGAGGTCCAGACCAGCTTGGAGGTCCACGCGCCCGGTCCCGATGCGGTGATTTGATACACGCGTCCGCGGTGCCCGGTGCCGGCGTAAATGGACCCATCCGGCGCGCGCGCGATGCTCCAGATGGCAGGCTGTCCCGACGAGAACACGGTTTCCAGTTTTGGCGCCACCGTTAAGCGGCCATCGCGATCGAGCGAGAGGCCGTTAAACCGCCCTTTCAGGAAATCCTGGTAGGTATTCATCTCCCAGGTGGCTGTGGTTGCGGCGTTCAGAGTTATGGCGATCGCGGCGAATACGAACGCCGCCATGCATGGCTGCGTCTTCATTCTCGTATTTCCACCTGCGCTGTTTTGGATCCTGTCACCACGAAGTCGCCGGTCTGGATTTGCAATTCGTCGATCTTTGAGCCGCGCGGGAACCAGGCGCCCTGGGCTGCTTGCGCCTTGGCTAGGATCAAGCCCACCGAAGGCGGCGGGTCCGGCAGATCGCGACCCTGGATTTCAAACGCCGGATCGGTGCGCCACACGCGCACGTATGCATTGGTGTTGGGACGGAGATTGTTCAGGAACGAGACTAGTTGCGTGGCGCTCTTGGGCGCCGCTGGCGCCGTCTGTTGATCCAGTGCGTTCGTCATGGCGCCGTCCGATACGGTGAAGCTCAACATGCCTGCTTGCGCGCCAACCGGCACCCGATAGTGGATGCTCTTCTGCGTTTCCAGGCCGTTTTCGCCGGTAAACGTGACGCTCAGCTCCACTGACTCGCCGGGATGCACTTGCTTGGGCGAGGCGGTCACCTGATCCACTTGCAGCAATCGCTTGCGCTCCGAGGCTTCGATCTCGAGCTTGATGTTTTTGATCTTCAGTGCGTCGAACCCGGCGCTCAAAATCGACGCCAGCGGGGATGCCACGCCAGTGGACGCCTGCAGCGGCACGTTGAAATCGCCCGCGTACGTGTTGTCGAGCTTCAGCGCTGGAACGCCTTGCACAAACTCCACGCCGCCGCGCAGTGAATAACTGGCCAGCCCAAGCGTGCGTTCCGTGGCATCCATGGCCGAATAGACCGCGGTCTGCACGATATAGGGCGACAGCACGCGGTCTTGAATCATCTGCATGTGATACGACAACGGCGCGCGTCTTCCATCTTTCACCGTAATCTCAAGCGGAATGGTTTCCGCTTTGCGGCCGAGCTCGCCGTAGATACTGGTGCTGCGATCCTGGGTGATGGAACCCATCCATTCCAATGGCGACGAGATTTTGAAGGATGAAGATAAGTTCGGCAGCAGCGTCAGCACTTCGGCGCGCGCGAAGGGCAGTTCGGTATTTCCCACCGACATGAACTGATGTCCGAACGCGTAGATCGCCTTGCCATCCACGGCTGTCACCGTGCCTTCCGCTCCGATGCTCAAGTCGCCCGAGAGCAGCTCCACCGCGATCATATCGCCGGGCCGTAAAGACGCGGGCGTCCCCAGCTTGGAGGGCAGACTGCCTCCGCTCGACACGCCCTGGCGCGGCTCCAGGCCCAGCTTCTTGAGCTGTGGCGCGAACTGCTCCAAGGTGCCCGAGGTGAATCCACTGAAAGACACGGGCGTTGCGATGTCGATGAGTTTGGAGGCGAACGAGTCCACATTGGACACCGCTTTGGAGGCGATCTTGGCTGCAGCTGGGCCGCCCGCGTCCCCCACTGCCAGCATCTCCTCGATCGGCCGAATCCCGGCAATGGGCTCCTTGGAGAAATTGAACGCCAGAGCTACCGCGCCCACCAGGCGTCCGCCCATGTAGACCGGGCTGCCGCTCATGCCTTGCATCACGCCGGTTTCCGCCAGTGGCCCGCCCGATAGCCGCGCCAGAATAATGGACTGCCGGGGCCCGACGTTTTGCAGCACGCCCAGGATTTCCACCTGGAAGTCTTCGATTTTGTTCCCCTGGAATACAGTCTTACCGATGGCGTGCTGCCCGGCGCGCACCTCGCGCAGGGGGAAGATGGCGATCTGCCCGGCCGCGAACGGCGCCCAGACACTCCCCGTCAAAAGGAGTGAGACGATGAAACGGCAAACACCCACTATTCCATTCTAGCGTTGCCGCATGACTCAGAATGACGACTAAGAATATCGTACCGCTTGCTCTTCTGCCGCTCTGCTATGCGCCGCTGCTGGCCGGCTTGGCGCGCCAATGGAGCGCGGACCCGGACATGTCGCACGGGTTTTTCGTATTGCCGGTGGCCGCCTATCTCGTCTGGCGGCGCAGGGCGGAGCTGATTGCGACCAAGCCGGTTCCCAATTGGTTGGGCCTTGCCATCGCAGTTGGGGGCGCGGCACAAATGTTGCTGGGCACGCTCGCCGCTCAGTTGTTCGTGGCTCGAACGGCGTTTCTGGTGTCGCTAACCGGCGCAGTGCTGTTTCTCGGCGGCACGCGAATGCTCAGGATTCTGGCCTTCCCTCTGCTTCTACTGCTGTTTCTCTTTCCGATACCGGCCATCGTCTACGCTCAGGTGACGCTGCCACTCCAGATCCTCGCGTCCGCCACCGCCGAGACCATCTTGAATTGGACCGGCATTCCGGTCCTGCGCGACGGAAACATTCTGGAGCTTCCGCACGAACGGCTCTCCGTGGTGGAAGCCTGCAGCGGCATTCGTTCGCTTCTGTCGCTATCCTTTCTCGCGCTGGTCTACGCGTACTTCTTCGACCGAAAAATCTGGATGCGCTGGGTGCTGCTGGCTGCCACCATTCCGATCGCCATTGCCGCGAATGCGGCCCGTGTGACACTCACCGGCGTGTTGAGCGGGTATAACGCGGGCTTAGCGCACGGGGCGTTCCATCTGTTCGAAGGCTGGGTGTTGTTTGTCATCGCGCTTGGTTTATTAGTCACGGTTCATCAACTATGCCGAAACGTCCGACGCTTATCCTGAGCACCCTGTTCCTGGTTCAATGCACCGCCTTTTACGGATTGTCGCGGCGCGCCGAGGCGATTCCGGCATCGAAACCTCTCTCGAGCTTGCCCGCGCGGATCGGCGATTGGCGCATGCTGCGCGAAGGCGCAATTGAACCGGATCAGAAGGAAACGTTGCGCGCCGACGATTATCTCATTCGCCAGTACGCGGGGTCGGGCGGCAGGCAAGCCAGCTTGTTTGTCGCCTTCTTCCGCTCGCAGCGTGCCGGACAGACGCCGCATTCGCCAAAGAACTGTCTTCCGGGTTCGGGCTGGACCTGGTCGGTGTCCGACACCATCGGCGTGAACATTGCCGGCCGCGCGCAGCCCATCCAGATCAATCGCTACATCGTTTCCAAAAGCGACGAGCACGCCGTGGTGCTCTATTGGTATCAATCGCGCGATCGCGTGGTCGCAAGCGAATATCGGGCCGCGGCCTTCACCGCCTGGGACGCGCTGCGATACAACCGCACCGATACCGAACTGGTGCGGGTGGTCGCGCCGGTTACGCAGAACGGAGTCGAATTCATCCAGGCGTTCTTTACGACACTACAATCAAGGTGAGTGAAGACCTTCGATGTCATCATCGCCGGCGCGGGCCCGGCGGGCGCAACCGCCGCCAAGGTTTTGGGCGAGGCCGGCGCCTCCACGCTGCTGCTCGATAAAAGTGCATTTCCGCGCGACAAGCCCTGCGGCGGTGGAATCAGCGCGCGAGTGCTGAAGCGCTTCCCGTACCTGGAATCCGCGCTCGCGAATATCCCTGCCAGTTGGGTGCACAAAGTCCATTTCGAATCGCCCTCCGGTTTTGTGGTGGATTACGGCTCGGCCGATCCGCTGTACCTGATGATCCGCCGCTGCGACTTCGATAATTTGCTCTTCTCGCTCGCGCTGCCGCACGTCGAAACCGCAACCGGCCTGCTGCGGAAGATGGCCGTTCATCGCGATCACGTGCTGGTCACCACCAGCCATGGCGAATATCAAGCGCGCACGGTCATCGGTTGCGATGGCGCCAATAGCGTTGTCGCGCGCGCCTCCGGACTCCGAGCCGGCAGCGTCCAAAACGATTACGCCATCGACATGATGGAGGAGACGCCCCGCAGCGAGCTGAGCACTGCCGAACGCGATCGCATGTACATCTATTACCGCATCCGCAGCCACTACGGATATGGATACGTGTTTCCCAAGGCGGATCATTTGAACGTGGGCGTCGGCTTCAAGCTGGACTATTACCTGGCGAACTTGCGCGGCGAACATTACTCGCATCATCGGGCGTTCGTGGAAGATATGAAGTCGAACCAGGTTTTGGAGGGCCAATCCAATCGCGCCAATTTCCGGGCTTTTCCGCTGCCGATCTCCGGGCCTCTGGCGCGCAGTTATGGCGATCGGGTATTGCTCGCTGGCGATGCGGGCGGGTTCGTCAATGCCCTGACGGCCGAGGGGATCTACTATGCGATGGTCACCGGCGAACTTGCGGCGCGAGCGGCCATGCAAGGTCAACTCAGCGATTATCAACGGGCCTGGAAGCGGGAAATCGGCGATGAGTTAGCACACAGCGTCCGGCTGCAAAAGCTGCTGCTGGCCGATCCTACGCGAGTGGATCGCATGGTGCGGGCCGCGGGCCGCCATCCGGTGCTGGCCGATCTTTTGGCGCGTTATGCCACCGGCGCGTTGACGCGCGCACAATTCAAAAGTTCCATGCTCCGCCGGGCGCTTCCGGTCTACCTTCGAGAAAAAGCGAGGCGGATCGTTTTTGGGTAGGTCGAACCGCTGGCCAAAACTATGCCATTTATGTATGCCATAATTAAATGGCATGAAGAACTTTCACCTGCCGCTGCCTGATCAGGTCTACGACGAGCTCAAAATGGAAGCGCAACGCAGCCGGCTCACCGCCACCTCTATGGCCCGGCACGCCATTCAAACTTGGCTGGCCGCTCGCAAGAAGGCAACGCGCAGACAGGCCATCGCAGCTTATGCGGCTGAGATGGGGGGGACTGAGTTCGACCTGGATCCGCAACTTGAAGCTGCTTCCCTTGAGCTTCTCTTCGAGACGGCAGCTCCGAAGGTGCGTGTCCGAAAATGACACGCGGTGACATCTATTGGGCCGAGCTTTCTCCTCGTTCCGGATCGGAACAGTCCGGCCGACGTCCAGTCATCGTGGTGTCCCACGATGGTTTCAATCAAACGCGCAATTGGCGCTCCGTGATCGTAGTCCCAATGTCCACCTCCCGGGCCCAAGCCAGGCGCGGCATCACGGCCGTGGAGATTCCCCAGGATGCCAGTGGACTTGCTCGTCCCGGTGTCGCTGTATGTCATCAGGTGACTACGCTTGACCGCTCCAAACTCACTCGATTTACCGGAAGATTGTCGCGAGAGCTGCTCAGTTCGGTCGACGAAGGCTTAAAAGCGGCGCTCGATATCGAGTGATAGCTCTCTACGCCCACGCTACGCGGTTCCGTTCGCCGCTTGTTGCTTGGCCGCCATTAAAACATCGAACATGCGGCCCAGCACCGCGCTGGCCTGGGTTTGCGAAATCGTCTCCGGATCGTAGGCCCGCTCCAGCACCAGCCCGTTCAGCACGGCCTCCAGCGCCACTCTGCGCACCTCGCGCAATTCCCGGCCGTCCTGCAGCAGCTCCGGAATCAGATTACCGATCGTCTCCAACTTGAGCGACTCCCGGATGCGGCGGTGCGTGCGCGCCAACCGCGCGCGCAACTTGGGATGCCGAAAGGCAAACAGCTTGAACTCAAGCGACAGCATCACCCACTGCCGGTCGGAGGCTCGTCCCACATAGAACTTGCGGAGCGCGCGCATCCGTCCGCCGGAGTCGGGACAACGTTCCATCGCCGATCGCAAGTCCCGCAAACGCTCGCCGGCTTCCTGCTCGAACAGCGCAAAAAAAAGATCCTCCTTGTGGTTGAAGTGGGCGTAAAAGGCGCCGCGGGTATGGCCGGTGGCGCCGGCGATGTCCTCGATGCGCGCAGCCTCGAATCCGTCGCGGGCGAAGATTCGCTTGGCCGCTTCCAGCAGCGCGCGCCGCGTGGTTTCGGTTCGTAGCTGGTGCTTGGTCTGTTCGCCGTTCTTCCCGGCTCGATCTTCTAAGCTAACGCGCATGCCTCCTACATTATATACATGCAGGTATGTATATGTTAAATTAAAAGACGTGTTGCGCTCCCATCTTTTGATATCTTCTACCTGGTTCGCTGCCTGGTTGGTCCCCTCCGTGGCCTGGGCCCAATTCGGAGGCGCAGGGGCCGAGCGAGCTACTCCCGCGGTCCAATTGCCGGCGTCCGGACGTCTCGCGCCAGGGTCGGTCTCAACCCAGCAGCAGGCCGCGCCCAGCCCCGGCGCGAATGTAGTCAACAGCTCCGTCACGATTGACGGCGATTTTAAAGGCAGCGTGCCGGCCGAAAAGCTCCCGCCCGGTCCGTTCCATGTCACGCTCGCCGATGCCGTAAAGCTGGGCCTCGCCGCCAATCTTGGGGTGCTCACGGCCGACGACACTGCCCGCGCCACGCGCGCCCAACGCCTCAGCGCTCTCAGCAATCTTCTGCCTTCCATTTCGGTGGATGCCAGTGAAACCAGTACGCAGATCAATCTCGCCGCCTTCGGATTCAAATTCAACATTCCTCCCGGCATCGGCTTCTCGATTCCCACCGTCGTCGGCCCGTTCCAATACTCGCAACTGCTCGCCAATTTGAGCCAGTCCGTCTGGGACCCGGTGGCGCGCCGCAACTGGCATGCCAGCCAGGAAAGCGAACGCGCATCCGCTTTGTCCGCTCGCGACGCCCGGGAAATAGTCGTCTTGGCAGTCGCCGGCGCGTATTTGCAGACCATCGCCACCGAGGCCCGCGCCGGATCGCAGCGCGCTCAGGTGGAGAACGCGCAAGCCGTCTATCGTCAAGCCGAAGTACGTAAAGAAGCCGGCACCAACGCCCGCATCGATGTCACGCGCACCCTGGTGGAATTGCAGGGCCAGCAGCAGCGTCTCACGGCCCTGGAGAGCGATCTGCGCAAGCAGAAGCTCGTTCTGGCTCGTCTGATCGGCCTCCCGCTCGATCGCGAGTTGACGCTGAGCGAGCAGCTGGCGTTCAATCCGCTCCCAGTGCCCGATGCGGCCGGCGCCGTCCAGCAAGCGTTCCAGAAGCGCCAGGACCTGCAAGCCGCCGAGAGCCAGGTCCGCGCCGCCGAAATGGTGGTCTCCGCCGCGCGCGCCGAACGCCTTCCCTCCGCTTCCCTGACCGCCGATTACGGCGTGCTCGGCACCAGTCCGGTGTCCAATCATGGCGTGTACTCGGTGGTGGGTTCTCTCAATGTGCCGGTGTACCAAGGGGGCCGCGTCAAGGCCGACGTCGAACAGGCTCAGGCCGCTCTCCATCAGCGCCAGGCGGAACTCGCCGACCAGCGTGGCCATGTGGAACAGGACGTCCGCACCGCGCTGATTGAACTTGAAACCGCGATCGGCGAGGTCCGGCTGGCCGAAAACAATCGAGGCTACGCCACTGAAACCTTGCGCGAGGCCCGTGATCGCTTTAGCGCGGGAGTAACCACCACGGTAGAGGTCGTCCAGGCGCAGGAGCAGGTCGCTAGCGCCGAGAGCGATTACATTTCCGCCCTATTCGCTTTCGACCTGGCCCGCATCTCTTTGGCGCGCGCCATGGGAGAGGCTGAGACCGATCTTCCCACTTTATTGAGCGGAGCCCGTCCCGGAGTCAAGCCATGAGTACCACCACTACTCCCAATGCCCCTTCCATCACGCCCGTGTCACCGCCGGCAGCCGGGAAGAAGCCCGAGCAGGCCGCCTCTCGCGGACGCAGCCGCGCGTTCACCATTTTCTTCCTGGTGTTACTGATCGCCGGGGGCACCGGCATTTATTTCTGGCTGCAGTCGCGGCAATACGAATCCACCGACGACGCCCAAGTGGAAGCTCACTTGAACTCCATCAGCTCGCGCGTGGACGGCTCCATCACGCGCGTGTATGTCGATAACAACCAGACCGTCCAAGCGGGGCAACCCTTGGTGGATCTCGATCCGCGCGATTTCCAGGTCGCCATCGATCAAGCCCGCGCCCAAGTGGCGCAAGCCCGCAGCCAGGTGACCGCGCAGCAGCCCAATGTCCCTATCACGCGAATCGAAAGCAACACCAACATCAGCGGCGCCGAGGCCGACGTTGCCAATGCGGAAGCGGGTGTTGCTGTTGCTGAGCGCGATCGCGAATCGGCGGTCGCGCGTCTGGCCGAAGCGGAGGCCAATTCCGCCCGGGCGCAGGCCGATCTGGCGCGCTACACACTGCTCATCAAGAATGAGGAAGTTTCGCAGCAGGAGTTCGATCAGGTGGCCGCTACCGCGAAAGCTCAGGACGCCACTGTCACCGCCAACCGCGCGGCCGTCCAGGCAGCGGCCTCCACTGTCGCACAGCGGCAAGCCCAGCTGGCGCAGGTGAAATCGCGCTTGTCTCAATATCAGACCAATGCGCCCGCGCTGCTCGCCATCCGCCAGGCCAATGTTCAATCGGAGCAAGCCAACCAGCAGACTGCGCAAGCCATGCTGGAACAGGCGGAATTGAAACTCAGCTACACGAAAATCGTCGCCCCGGCCGAGGGCATCGTCCTCAAGCGCTCGGCCGAAGTCGGCGAACATATCAACGCGGGCCAACAATTGCTGATGATCGCCCAAATTGGCGACATCTGGGTCACGGCCGATTTCAAAGAGACGCAAATGCACAACATCCATCCCGGCCAGCCGGCTCGCATCCACGTGGATGCATTGCGTCAGGATTTTGAAGGCTACGTCCAAGATATCGGCGGCAGCACCGGCGCCGTCGCCAGCGTCTTGCCTCCTGAAAACGCCACCGGCAACTACATCAAGATCGTGCAACGCATCCCGGTCCGCCTGCGCTTCAAACCCAATCAGAAAGGTCTTGATCGATTGCGCCCCGGTATGTCCGTGGAACCGGATGTCCGTATCGGGGGGTAAATCGAGAAGTCAAAATGGTCCCCGCGCAATCGCATCAGGATTGGAAGCCGTCGCATAACCCCTGGGCTGTGGCCCTCACGGTCACCATGGCGACTTTCATGGAAGTGCTCGACACCTCCATCGCCAACGTCTCGCTCCCGCACATCGCCGGCTCGCTAGGCGCCACCTACGACGAAGCCGTCTGGATCCTCACCAGCTATCTGGTCTCGGCCGCTATCGTGCTTCCGGCCTCCGGCTGGCTCTCCACCGTCTTTGGGCGCAAGCGCTTCTACATGACCTGCGTGATGCTGTTCACGGTGTCGTCGTTCCTGTGCGGCATCGCGCCCAATCTGCCGCTGCTCATCATCGCGCGCGTGTTGCAAGGCGCGGGCGGCGGCGGTCTGCAACCTTCCGAACAGGCCATCCTGGCCGACACCTTCCCCATCGAAAAGCGCGGCCAAGCCTTTGCGGTTTACGGCATGGCCGTGGTGTTCGCACCCGCCATCGGCCCCACGCTGGGTGGCTGGATCACCGACAACCTCAACTGGCACTGGATCTTCTTTATCAACCTTCCCGTGGGTCTGCTCTCGCTCTTTTTCACCAGCCGCTTGGTGGAGGATCCGCCTTGGCTCAAGCAAGAAAACCGTTCCGGCATCAAAATCGACTACATGGGGCTTTCCCTGCTGGTTCTGGGCGTGGCCTGCCTCCAGTTCGTGCTCGACAAGGGCCAGGAATCGGACTGGTTCGCCTCGCGCCTCATCACCGGACTGTCGATCATCGCCGTTCCCGCCCTGATCGCCTTCGTCCTCTGGGAGTGGTACCATCCCCACCCCATTGTGGACGTGCGCCTGCTCAAGAGCCGCAACTTCGGCACCTCGGTCTCGTTCTCGTTCGTGCTGGGCATGGTCTTGTTCGGTTCCACGGTCTTGATTCCCGAGTTTTTGCAGAGCAGCCTGGGCTACACCGCCGAACAGGCCGGCCTCGCGCTCATGCCTGCGGGCTTCGCGTTGATGTTCATGATGGGGGTCGCCGGCCGCCTCACCGCCACGAAAATCGATCCGCGTCTGCTCATTTGTATCGGCTTCCTCGGCACCTCCCTGGCCCTGCGCCTGATGACCAACATCTATCTCCAGATCGGCTTCACCAGCATCGTCCTGCTGCGCATGTTTCAGGTAGTCTGGATGCCGCTGATCTTCATCCCCATCAGCACCCTTAACTATGTGGGCGTCCCGCGCGAAAAGAACAACCAGGTCTCGGGCATTTCCAGCTTTATGCGCAACATCGGAGGCAGCATCGGAACTTCCGGACTCAGCGTCTTTCTGACTCGACAGAACCAGACCCACCAGGTGGCCTTTGCCTCGCACACCAGCATGGGCGACGCCAATTTCAGCCGATACCTGGGCGGACTCACCGCCATGTTCGTGTCCAAAGGCTACGACGCCGCCACCGCCGCGCAGAAAGCGCTCGCTTTGGCCTACTTCACCGTGCAGAGCCAAGCCGCCGCGCTCAGCTTCAAAAACAGCTTCTACGTTATGTCGTTGCTGATCGCCTGCTTGAGCCCGCTCCCGTTCATCATGCGCCGCCCGAAAAGTGGTCAAGGACGGGCTTCCGGCGCCCATTAGGCCAGCTTGTCCCTCGCGCGCGGGACTTGGCGCGCCAGAGTGTCTCAGCCTTACCGTAAGCAGTTGAAACAACAGGGCCTTTTCATTGGCATCGCACCTGCAATAGAAGAGGCATGACCACCGAACTGAACGCCCTTCTCGACCGCCTCCGGCTCGCCATCGACGAGGCCATCTCAGACTCCGGACGCGTCGGCGCCATTGTGGCCGAAGTGCAAAAGGCCGGCTACGATCTGTGCCTGATGGTGGAGTCCAGCGCAGCCATCACTCCCGCCGGAACCACCAGCCCCGAAAGCCATAAGCCGGCCCCTGAGCTCGTTCCCCTGCCGCCGCTCGCTTACAATGGCGAGATCCCGCTCACGGGCGACGATCTGGCGTTTCTCCGGGAAATGCACATCTGCGTCGAAGCCTGATCGCCTAGCGGCCGGAGAGCGCCTCTCGGACCATCGGCTCGGGTTTGGTCTCAAACACCGTGTAGACGGCGCCCGCCAGCGCCGCACCCACGATGGGAGCCACCCAAAACAGCCACAGTTGCTCCAGCGCCCAGCCGCCCACAAAGATCGCCGGAGCCGTGCTGCGCGCCGGATTCACAGACAGGTTGGTCACCGGAATCCCGATCAGGTGGATCAGCGTGAGCCCCAGTCCGATGGGGATAGGAGCAAATCCCGGCAGCGCCCGCCGGTCCGTCGCGCCCAGGATGATCATCAGGAACATAAAGGTGAGCACGATCTCGGCCGTCAGGCACGCCCCCAGCGCATATCCGCCCGGCGAGTGAGCGCCATAGCCGTTCGCCGCGAAGCCGTTCGACAGGCTGAAGCCCTCCTTGCCGCTGGCGATAAAATACAGCACCGCGGATCCCGCAATCCCGCCCAGCACCTGCGCGATCACGTATGCCGGGAGCTCTGAAACTGGAAAGCGTTTTCCCACCGCCAGGCCAACCGACACAGCCGGATTCAGATGACAGCCCGAGATGTGGCCGATGGCGTACGCCATGGTCAGCACCGTCAGGCCGAACGCCAGCGCGACGCCGGCGAATCCGATTCCCAGGCCCGGAAACGCCGCCGCCAAAACAGCCGCGCCGCAACCGCCAAAAACCAGCCAGAATGTTCCAATGAACTCGGCGAAAGATCGTTTTGAAAGTGACATAACGCCGCCAATGCTACCATACTCCGCATGAAAAGGCGCTCCTTCCTGGCCGCTGCAATCATCGGAGCCGCCGCATCGCAAACTGCTTGTCAATATGTGCCGGCAGCTTCCATTGCCGATTTCGAACTCGATGAAGTTGGTCTCGCCGATCTCGCCTCCGGCCTGCAAAAGGGCAAGTGGACCTCCGAGCGCCTGGTCCAGCTTTACCTCGCCCGCATCGAAGCCATCGATCATAATGGGCCGAAGCTCGGCGCCGTGCTTGCCCTCAATCCCGACGCCGACGCCATCGCCGCCCAACTCGATCGCGAGCGCAAAGGCAACCGCACGCGTGGCCCGCTCCACGGCATCCCCATCCTCGTTAAGGACAACATCGAAACGCGCGACCCTATGAGCACCACCGCCGGCTCGCTCGCGCTCTCCGATTGGCGCAGTCCTCAAGATGCGTCTGTCGCGTCGCGCCTGCGTGCCGCCGGCGTCATCATCCTCGGCAAAACCAATCTCAGCGAATGGGCCAACTTCCGTTCCACGCGTTCCACCAGCGGATGGAGTGGCCGCGGAGGTCAAACTAAAAACCCCTACGCGCTCGATCGCAATCCATCCGGCTCCAGCTCGGGCTCGGGCGCCGGCGCGGCCGCCAATCTCTGCGCCGCGGCCATCGGTACCGAAACCGACGGATCGGTCACCGCACCCTCATCTATCAACGGACTCGCCGGCCTCAAGCCCACCGTCGGACTCGTCAGCCGTTCCGGCATCATCCCGATATCGGCCAGCCAGGACACCGCCGGCCCGATGGCCCGCACGGTTCGCGACCTCGCGATTCTGCTGAGCGTGATGGCCGATCCGGAAACCAAAGCCGCACCCGATTACGCGCGCTTCCTCGATCCACAGGGCCTGCGCGGCGCGCGCCTCGGCATCGCCCGCAGATTCTTCGAAAGCAATGCGGCGATGGATGCGTTCCTCAACGGCTGCGTCGACGCTCTGAAGAAAGCTGGCGCTGATGTGATCGATCCAGCCGACCTCGCCACGCACGGTCAAATGGATGCGCCCGAGCAAGAGGTTCTGCTCTACGAATTCAAGGACGGCCTCAATCGCTACCTCGCCCGGCTCCCCTCCGGCAGTCCCGCGCGCACGCTGGAGGAGCTCATCACTTACAACGAAAACAACCGCGCCCGCGAGATGCCCTTCTTCGGCCAGGAGCTGTTCATCAAAGCGCAGTCCAAAGGCCCCTTGACCGACGCCGCATATCTCAAAGCCCGCGCCGATTGCGTGCGCCTGTCGCGCCAGGACGGCATCGACGCTCTGCTCGCCAGCCACAAATTGGATGCGATCGTCGCGCTGACCACCGGTCCCGCCTGTCTAATCGATCATGTAAACGGCGATCAGGACACCGGCGGTTGCACCACACCAGCGGCCGTCGCCGGCTACCCGCACATCACCGTCCCCGCCGGATTTTATAGCGGCCTGCCCATCGGCCTTTCGTTCTTCGGCGCCGCCTGGAGCGAACCCACTCTCATCAAGCTCGCCTATTCCTGGGAGCAACAAATGAACGCCCGCCGCAAACCGGGATTTCTCGCCAGTACCGGCTAGCATGGCCAGAGTCAGAGGTCGCTAATGGGATCCAGGCAGGCCAGCCCCTCCTTCTCTGCCGCTTGAAGTAAGTGTTGATCCGAACAAACGAAGCGCGGCTCATCACTGGCGGAATTTTCTTTGAGCATCAGGCAACCTGCTAACTGAACGGCGTCATAGGCGCGCAAGGCATTCCGCTTCACTAAGGTTGTTGCAACATCGATGAGCTGGTCGTTCAATACTTGCTTTATGAATCGCGATTCCAGATGCTGCTCGAATTGACTCAGCAACCGGTCCGCAATCGCCGCGTCGATGTCACCTTCGCGCTGCCGCCTGCGGATCGCAGAGTGCATCTCCACCCGCGATAGCGCCAATACGGCAAGGCGGTGATTATGGACACGAGCGGCGAGCCGTAGCAAGCGCTCGGAGCCCGGCTCTCGAACGTACAATTTGACGAGAGCGCTGGTCTCCAGATAGTAAAGGCCCAACGGCTAACGCCTCTCGCGTAAAACCGTTGCTGACAACTGCTCCCCCCGGATGTCCACTGGCCTGAAATCGGAATCCGCAACCTGCTCTCCCAGAATCGCCTGGATCTCGGGGAGCAGCCGGTTCAGGCGAATCGCCGTTACCGGGAACTGAGGGGACTTCGGATTTGGCACCTTGCTTATCAAAATTAGGCGCCTTTCGATGGCCTCACGCAAAATGCCCTGCCGTGCCGAGTCCAACTGTGCCCACCCGAAGTTCTCCCCGGCCAAAGCGACATCGCGGAACCACTTGAGCGCGACAAATTGGTAACCCGGCCTAGACTCGACTCGATCGAGCGTGCGAACCAAATCCGATATCGGCTCAGACGCGATGGCGTCGCTTGGCTTCGCGGGCGATTCAGCCGATAATTCCGATTCCTGCTCGGCTACTAAAATATCGGGACTCGTAGCGTCCGGTTCGAAATTGACCCGTACCTCCCCGAGATCGGGAGACCAATTATCCGCCGATGCATTCTTGCGTTTCTTGCGGCCATTCTTGTCCACCAGGGACACGTGAACTCGGTAACCCTTTGGAATTAGCGGTTGCAGAAGGGCCTCGAGTGGTTTGTATTCGGGTGATCGCAGTTTTGCCAGACCCTGCTCAAGTCGAGACTCTACTTCTTCAATGGTCATCTAGTTGCCTGTTCTTTAGATATAGAGAAGCTTCAAGAGGCGTTCGCGGCCCATTTATATTGTATATAATATAAGAACGCTGTCAAATCCCACGGCCCGCGAACCACAAGCTGGATGCCATCTTGACTCTACCCTCGAATTCGCATTCACTAATCTCCCCCATCGTTCGTCTCGTTTTCTGACAACACTTAGCCACCGTCCGCGTCCGCCAGCCGCGTCCGCGCCCGTATACTCGGATTGCAAACACCATGTCTTCTTCCCGCCGAAAACTCAATTCCGCTCGCGCCAACGGCGCAAAATCCCACGGCCCAGCCACCACCTCGGGCAAACAAGCCTCCGCGCTCAACGCCCTCGCCACGGCCTAACCGCACGCACCGTCGTGCTCTTCAATGAATCCTCCGCCGAATACCAAGCCCAGCTTCAGGATTATGTCGGCCATTTCCGCCCCCAGACCAAACCCGAGTCCGATCTCGTCCAGCAACTCGCCGCCGCCCATTGGCGTCTCGCGCGCTACGCCGGCGTCGAATCCGGACTCCTGGAACACCGCATGCAGCAGCAGGAAGAGCGCCTCAGCGAAGACTACGAAGAGATGCCCGAGAATCACCGCCTCGCCATCGCCTTCGATGCCCTCTCCGGCTCACACAGCTCGCTCGCACTGCTCAACCGCTATCAATCGCGCCTCCATCACGAGTACCATCGCCTCTTGAAAACGCTGCTGCAAATGCAGGCCGCTCGCGCCCCGGAAGCGAAATTACCAAACGAACCCAATCCCGTTTTTGAACAACCCCCAACCAGCAACCAACAACCAGCCCCAATGTGATCTCATAAGGTATGCGGTCGATCTTCATCGCCATCGTATTCGTAGCCTCGCTCCCTGCGGGCACGCCATTATTCAACGCTTCTTTCGACCACCCTGGCGCCTCCTGGACCACGCTGCGCGGTATCGCCGTCACCGATCCGGCGGTCGCGCACGATGGCCAAATGTCGATGCGGCTCGAATCCGGTCCCGCAACGCGCGATGCGCGTGTCCAATCCGCCCCAATAGCGCTCACCATCGGCAAGCCTTACGAGCTCTCCGGCTGGATCCACACCGAGAAACTCACCGTCCACGATCTGGACCGCTCGCCCATCGCCACCGGCGCCGCCATCAGCATGGCGTCCATGCCGTTTGATGTGCAGTCGGAATCGCTCGCCGGCTCGCGCGATTGGACCCAAGTCCATCTCCGCTTCGTCGCCACGCGCGCCCAGGATAACCTGGTGCTCACTGTTGCCTACGGCGGCACGTTCGATGGCAGAGCTTGGTTCTCAGGAGTAGTACTCAACGAGGCGCCGGCGAAAGCCCCGGACACGTGGCCCGCGCCCTCCGCGATCACAACCTATGGGCCCGCCTATCGCTATCCGGTCGGCGGATGGATCTATCTGCATATCGAAGGCAAACCGTACGAGCGCGGTTACCAGCACGGCCGGCTTATGGCCGCCGAAATCCCGCAGTACATGGAACGCTGCGCCGCCGAACTGGATCCCAAGGGCAAGAGTAAAAGTTGGGATCTCGCCCGCACCACCGCCGGTGCGCTGTTCGTGCACGGCTTCGATCAGGAAATTCTCGAGGAAATGAAGGGCATCGCCGACGGAGCTTCCGACGCTGGCGCGCGCTGGGAAGGCCGTCCCATTGATCTCACCGATATTGTCGTCGTCAACACCACGGTCGAGCTCGGCGCCCTCAAGGATGCGCTGGCTGTTACGCCCAACGGTCTGGAAGGCTTGCGTCTCTCGGTTCCCGATTATGGCCGCGCCAAGCGCGAAGCACTGGATCACTGCAGCTCCTTCGCCGCCACCGGCGCCGCTACTCGCGATGGCCGCATGGTCATCGGGCACACCACCTGGTGGCCCCTCACGCTCGCCGAACAAACCAACGTGATGCTCGATATCCAGCCCGCCACCGGGCACCGCGTATTGATGCAAAGCTATCCCGGCGGCATCGAAAGCGGAACCGACTGGTATCAGAACGACGCCGGCATCGTGCTCACCGAGACCACCATCAATCAAAGTCCGTTCAACGTCAACGGCACGCCCATCGCCTATCGCGCCCGTAAAGCCATCCAGTATGGCGGCGACATCGATCAAGTGGTCCAGTACCTCAGCGCAAAAAACAACGGCCTCTACACCAACGAGTGGCTGCTCGGCGACGCCAAGACCAACGAGATCGCTCTATTCGAGCTGGGCACCTACAAATCCCGGCTCTATCGCAGTTCCAAGAACGATTGGTTCGGCGGCACGGAAGGCTTCTATTGGGGCGACAACAACGCCAAGGATCTGAGCGTGCGCCTGGAAGAAACTCCCGACCCGAACGCCCCGCCCGCTTACATTCCTTACGTTCCCACCGACCGCGATCTGAAGTGGCAGGATCTCTACCGCGAGTACAAAGGGAAAATCGACGAGCAGTTCGGATTCATGGCGTATCACACCGCGCCGCTCGTCAGCGCCACTGCCATGGATGCTAAGGTAGTCACCTCCGACATGGCTTCGCGCATGATGGTGTGGGCCGAGTTCGGCCGTCCCAATCAGACCGAGCGCCTGCCGTCCAAAGCGGACCGGGACGAATACGCTGCCAACGATGGCCTCTATTCTTCCGGATACCGTCTCATTTCCGCGCGGCCGGGCCCTCCCGCCCTTTCAAAAACGTCGGAAACGGCGGCCGCCAGGACCTGGGTCGCGGACCCTCCCCGTCAGCAGTACGGCGATCGGTTATGGAGTGGCTGGGTTCTGCCGGCATCCGACGCCGATATCTGGTTCGCTTCCGGCTCCGCGGCTTACTATCAGGATCTGGATTCCAAGGATCTCTCCAACGCCATGGCAGCGCACTGGGCCAGGGTTCGTTCGTTGAGTATTTCCACGGCGAATCCGCAGCGGCAGTTCGATCTGGAAACGCAAAAGGGCGCAATTTTCCTCGACCAGTTGCGGCGCAACCTGGGCGACGATCGTTTCCTCCAGCTGATGTCCGATTTCTTCGCGGCTCACAAGGCCAGGGCCGTCACTGCGCAATCGTTCCTGGACGCCGCGGGCGTGAAATTCGTGATGCCCGCCGACCACGGCGGCGCAACCTATCTGGTATCCGATATCGGCGAACGGCTCGGCTCCGCGCTGCTGGTCTACGGCACCTTCGCCGAGGCTGGCGCCAACCGCTACGCCGCCGAGGAATTGCAGAAGCGTTTTTACCGGGCGCTTGAAACCGCCGTGCCCATCCGCAAGGATTTCGAAGTCACCGATGCCGATCTTCGATCCCACGATGTCATCTTTGTCGGGCGGCCCGAAACCAATTCAGCCCTGGCTGCTTTCAATGCCGGGCTCGGTCTTGATTCTTCTGGCGCTCTCTTCCATATCGCCGGTCAGGATCACGCCTCCGAAAACGAAGCCCTTGCGTTCGCGGCGCCCAATCCGCTGGACCCCCGTCATATGGTTTTGGTCCTGGCCGGTAACAGCGCGCTCCAAACTGTTCTGCTGACGAAACTCGATTCTACCGACACGCAGTATGCGATCTTTGAATCCGGAAAACAGATTGCGGCCGGCTTCATGAAATAAACCGTAGCTACTTTTTCTTTAGCAGGTTCATCACGCGCATCGCCATGCCGGTGTCCGCGCCGGTGGCATCGCGGATTTTCTGAATGACCTGCGCGTACTGTTGCTGACGAAGCAGGTCGTTTATTTCGCTTCTCAGCGGATCCTGCAAGCTTGCGGCAAGTTGGGCGGCCTTCTTTTGCGCCTCGGCATAATCGACCAGTGTCTGGCGGAAGTACGCCATGCCTTTTTCGTTGGGACATGGAAAAACCTCGTACCACCCTCCGTTGGACTGCGCCAGAAAAATGGCCATAACCGTGTCGGATTGATCGAACTGCAGGTTCATGTCGTAGCTGGGCTGTATCGGAACTTGGAAACCATCTTCCGGTAAGAACGCTGGAAACGGCCCCGTCATGGGAGCCAGCTTGGTGATCCGATATGGACCGCCTTGCGCCGGATCCATGAGCCGCTGAACCCCTACGT
Source organism: Bryobacterales bacterium (assembly GCA_963824345.1). Classification (GTDB taxonomy): domain Bacteria; phylum Acidobacteriota; class Terriglobia; order Bryobacterales; family Bryobacteraceae; genus Palsa-89. The sequence goes on along the minus strand of CAWGOZ010000023.1, from coordinate 263,011 downwards.
CAAAAAACTCTTGCGTGCTCGGGTTGATGCAAGCGCGCACGGCGGGATGAAACAACCGCTCCAACGCAGCCTTATCTCTGGACCTTAGCGCCTGCACCCACGGCTTCACGAACGTGTTTTCGATAGCGGCTTCGTCGGAAGCGCCCCACGCGCAGGATGCAAGCAATGCGAACGAAATGGCGAGCTTTTTCATATCTGACCATCGGCGATCCGCCGAGAATCTTTAGCCACCATGTTATACTCGCCAAAGATCTTTATAGCTGAACAGCGAAGGATGTTCGGGAAGGCGGTGTAAATCCGCCACTGCCCCGCAACTGTAAGCGGCCGAATTTGGCTCGCGCGATCACTGCGTAAGCGGGAAGATCGCGCATCATGACGCAAGCCAGCCGCAAGTCAGGAGACCGGTCCTCGCTTCGAATCTCAACGCGTTTTCGAGGGAGAAACGTACGATGCGAACCGTCTTTGTTCTGTCTTTGTCGCTCGGGCTATGCGCGGGCGAAACCTCCATTCACGGCACTGTACTCGATCCGTCCGGCCGCCCGGTGGAAGCCGCGCGAGTCACTTGCCAAAAGCAGTCCGTCTATAGCAACGCCGAGGGCCGGTTCACCGTCAATGGCGACAAATGTCGCGTGACCATCGAGAAGACCGGCTTCAAGCCCAGCACCGCCGATCTTACCGCAGCGTCCGATGCCAGAATCACGCTGGCCATCGCAAGCCCTCTTGAAACCGTCGTGGTCTCCGCGAACCGCACTGAAACCACGCCCGAACAGGCCGTGGTCAGTGCCGGCGTCATTACCGGCCAGGATCTCGAAGCGCGCCAATTTCCGATGCTGTTCGATGTGCTGCGCGAAATTCCCGGCCTGCAAATTGACGAGTACGGCCCCATTGGTGCGCTGGCTGAAGTCTTCACGCGCGGCGCCGACTACACCGGCACGCTGGTCTTGCTGGATGGCGTACCATTGAACGATCCGGGCGGCGAGCTGCACCTGGAGAATTTTTCCACCGAGGGCCTGGATCGCGTCGAAGTGGTGCTGGGGCCCGAGAGCGCGCTCTTCGGCGCGGAAGCCGCGGCCGGCGTGATCCAGTTGTTCACCAAGCATGGCAATCCTGAAGACAAAGTTCCCCACGGCTCGGTTTCCTATGAGAGGGGAAGCTTTCAAACCGATCACTGGATCGCCAACCTCAGCGGAGGTCTGCCGTCGCGCTTCGATTATTCGCTCAGCGCATCTGAATTGCACACCGTCGGCGAATGGCCCAACACCTTCTACCGCAATAACACCGGCATGGCCAACCTCGGTTACAAATTTTCGGACTCTACTCAACTGCGCGCCATCTTCCACGCTTACGATGCCATCGTGGGCGCTCCCGGCCAGATCGCTTATGGCATTGATGATCTGGTTCCGAACGAACACACCCGCGACAACACGGTTTCCCTGCGCCTGGACGATAGCCGCGGCTCCAACTATCAACAGCAATTCTCTTTCGGCCTTCAGCGCTTGAACGACACCTACAACGACAACGAGCCATACAGCGAACAGCCGCTCGCGGCCCTGGTCCGGAATGTCGCCGGGCCTCCGCCGGCGGTGTACTTCGTTACGCTGGTAAATCCTTACGCCCCGCCCAGTGTGATTCCTCCCGGCCTCTCGCTGGTTCAAACCGATGCCTACTTCGGGCCGAACAGTTCACTTAACATTACCGAGCGAAAAACCGCCGGCTACCAGGGCACGCTCTCGCATCGCGGCGGGGCGGTCGTCTTCGGCTATGGCTTTCAGGACCAGAGCGGCAACCTATCCGGCGTGGCTGCGTCGCGCACCAATAACGGCTTCTTCGCCAATCTCAATCAGAGCTTCGGCAGCCGCATCTTCCTGGATGGAGGCGCGCGCGTGGAACACAGCAGCGCGTTCGGGACCATCTATTCGGGACGCGGTGGCGCAAGCTTGCGCTTATTCGGCGAACATGGCGCGCTTTCCTCCACGTTGCTGCGTGCGAGCGGCGGCCGCGGCGTCACCGAACCCAGCCTGCTCGAGAATTACGCCCAGGCGCTGCCCTACTACTTCGGCAATCCCGCGCTGCGCCCGGAAGTAACCACCACCTACGAAGCCGGAGTGGTGTCGGAATGGTGGGGCCGCCGCGTGCGAACCGAAGTCGATCTGTTTCGGAGCTCGTTCCACGATCTCATCGCTTTCCTTGGCGATACTTGGGAGAACATCGAGGCCAGTTGGGCGCGCGGCGTTCAAACATCCGCACAGGCGCGCATTTCGAGCCAGGTTCGTATCAGCGGCTCCTATATGCGCTTGTACACCGATGTCACGGCATCCGCCAGTCCTGAGTCGTCCGACAGCGGTATCGGCGAGCCGCTGGTCCGCCGTCCGCGCAATTCCGGATCGCTCTCCATCGCAGTCACGCCGAAGCGTTGGTCGCTGGTTGCCGGTGGGAGATTCATCGGCGAGCGGCAGGACGCCGACTTCACTTTCGGAGTCACACGCAATCCCGGCTATCAAAACGTATACGCCAGTGCGTCTTACGACCTGTCGAAGCACCTCACTCCGATCCTTCGGGTGGATAATCTTCTCAACGAGCGCTACGAAGAAGTGCTCGGGTACCAGGCGCTGTCGCGCGGCATCATCGGCGGCCTGCGCATACACTGGTGATCCGGTGGGGTGAGATGATGGTCGTATGTCGTCGTCTCCCCAACCGCGGGCCCCGTCGCCAGCCATCGTATTTGACACGCTGCAAGCCTATCAGCGCAGTGTGGCGCTGCGTGGCGCCATCGATCTGGATCTGTTTACCGCCATCGCGGATGGAAACACGTCGGTACGCGCGATCGCTGCCCGCATCCAGGCCTCCGAAAAGGGCACCCGAATATTGTGCGATTATCTGACCATCGCCGGATTGCTCATGAAGCAAAACGGCGAATACGCGCTGACGCCTGACTCCGCCGCTTTCCTGAATCGCCACTCGCCCGCGTACATGGGCACCATGGCCAGGTTCCTGATGAACCCACAGATCGCAGGGTTGCTCGAAGACATCGCAGGCGTCGTCCGTCATGGCGGCGCGCTGCCGAGCGAACACGGCGTCTTGGAGCCGGATAATGCCATCTGGGTGGAGTTCGCGCGCTCCATGGCGCCCATGATGCAAATGCCGGCGGAACTGATCGCCCAGATGTTTGCCGGCTCGAAACCCATCCGGGTATTGGATATCTCAGCCGGTCACGGCTTATATGGAATCGCTTTCGCCAGGCACAACCCGGCCGCGAAAGTGACCGGCGTGGACTGGGCCAACGTGCTGGAAGTCGCCCAAGAAAACGCCCACAAGGCGGGCGTCTCGGATCGCTACTCCACCATCGCCGGCAGCGCCTTTGAAGTGGATTTCGGCACGGGTTTCGATATCATACTGATCCCTAATTTTCTGCATCACTTTGACCCGGCCACCAACGAGAAGCTGCTTCGCAAGGTGCACTCCGCGCTGGCCCCGGAAGGCTTAGTAATTACTCCCGATTTCATTCCGAATGAAGATCGTATATCGCCGCCGGGCGATGCTATGTTCAGCTTGCAAATGCTGAATACCCCGGCCGGCGACGCCTACACGTATTCCGAGCTCGAACAAATGTTCCGCAACGTGGGATTCGCGCGCAACGAATTGCGCGAGCTGTCGCCTCTACCGCAGCGCCTGGTGGTTTCTCAAAAATAGCTTGGTCTCTTCTTAGAAAAACCTTGACGAACAAACTGGTTTTCGAAAACATCAAGCACCGGCCAGTGCGGACGCTGATTGGGATCGTCGTCATCGGCATCCAGGTGACTCTCATCCTGACGCTGGTGGGCTTGCGGGAAGGAACCTTGAGCGATCAAGCCGCCCGAGCCAGCGGTGTAGGCGCGGATATCATTGTCCGGCCTCCCAGCAGTTCGGTCATCAGCATGAGTGCCAGCATGCCCGCCCGCATTGCCGTGAGGATTGACGAGCAACCGGGCGTAATACTCTCCACGGGCGTGCTCCAGCAGGGAACCGACCTGTTCAATTACGTCACCGGCGTGGATCTGGCGCAGTTCGATAAGCTCAGCGGCGGATTCCATTTCATTGCTGGCGGCCCGTTCCAGGGTCCCAACGATGTGATGGTGGACGAGTTTTACGCCAAGCAAAACAAGCTGCATACCGGAGACACCGTCACGTTGCTCAACCGGCCCTGGCATCTTTCCGGTGTCTATCGGGCCGGAATGCTGACCCGCGTGGTGGTTCCGCTAGCCACGCTGCAGGATTTGACGGCCAACACCAGTAAGGTGAGCTGGGTTTATGTGAAGCTGGATAACCCTTCCAAGACGGACCAGGCGGTGGCGCAATTGCGGTCGGTTCTCAAGGACTATCGAATTTACTCCATGGAGGAATTCACGTCGTTATTCTCGCCCAGCAAAGTCCCCATGTTGCAAGGGTTCATCTGGGTGGTGATCGGGCTGGGCGTTGTGGTTGGGTTCCTGGCCATCCTTCTATCGATGTACACTGCCGTGCTGGAGCGCACGCGCGAGATTGGCGTGCTGAAAGCCCTGGGCGCGTCGCCGGGATATATTTTGAACATTCTTTTGCGGGAAGCGGCGGTTATCGCAATCGCCGGGGCGGTTCTCGGCATCCTGCTGTCTTACGTCACGCGCTTCCTGATTCACAATGTGATTCCCGCTTCGCTGATCCAGGCCATCGTTCCGGAATGGTGGCCCATCGCCGCGGCAATCGCCATTGGCGGCGCTTTGTTGGGCGCGCTGGGTCCGGGGCTGAAAGCGGCACGGCAGGATGCGATCGAGGCTCTCGCGTATGATTAACGGCCAGCCAATCATCTCCATTCGCGGCCTCCGAAAAACCTACCACGCCGGCGAAGTGGATGTGCACGCGCTGCGCGGCGTGGATCTCGACGTTCAACCGGGCGAGTTCGTTGCCATCGTGGGGCCATCCGGGTCCGGCAAGTCCACCCTGTTTCACATCGTAGGCGGGCTGACGCCGCCTACCTCGGGGACCGTTCACATCGCCGGGCGCGATTTGCTTGGCATGTCCGAAGCCGAACGCACCCAGTTGCGCAAGACCTCGGTCGGCTTCGTTTTCCAGAAATACAATTTGCTGCCCACCTTAACCGCTCGCGACAATATCGAGATCGCGCGCGACATTGCACACAAGGAGGGTCCGCTGGATGCCGAGTTCCTGGAGACGCTGAAACTGCTCGGCATCGAAAGCCGTCTGGATCACAAACCACGGGCGCTATCCGGCGGCGAGCAGCAGCGCGTGGCCATCGCCCGGGCTATCGTGAATCGCCCGGCCATTTTGCTGGCCGACGAGCCCACGGGAAATCTCGACACGGAAAATTCGAACGCGGTGCTCGGTTTGCTGCGCGATCTGAACCGGCGCGCCGGCCAAACGATATTGATGATCACGCACAATCCCGAAGCCGCCGGATATGGGGACCGCATCGTGCACATGCGCGACGGCCACATCGAGTAGATGCAGGCCAAATAGATCATTGGATCGCGATAGTGACACCAGCCTGGCTGGCGGCGCTGCCGATGGATAACACCACCGGCTGAATTCCCGGCGCCAGGAAGCCGCACGGAATTTGTGCGTTGATCTGCATCAATCCGGGAAAGCCGGGCGCAGGTCCGGCGTACCATAGCTGAGCCTGATAACCGCCCACGGTTAAAGTGGCCTGGCCGGAGCTTGCACCCTGCCCGGTTGCGTACAAAGACACGATGGTCCCGCAAGGCGCCGGGTTCGATGCCGAATTCAAGCTGCCTCCCGGGTAATTGACGGCGGCGGCCTGGCCGGTTCCACCGGCGGTTGTGAAGATGCCCGGCGCGGCACTGGCTACGGCGGCCGAGGTTTCAGCCACGGAGGTCCCGTTCACCACGACGCTGAGCATGCTATTGGAGTTGGGCGCCAACTCAGCGGGCGCGAGGGCGTTGATTTGCGTTGCGCTGCTGTAGAACAGCGTCGCCTCCGTGCTACCGAACAAGAGCTTGGTCGCAGTGGCGCTGAAGCTGGAACCAAATACGGTGATGATCTCACCGGGCGCGATGGGCCCAGCGGCGAGGCTGGCCGCGTTGACCACCGAGAGGGGCGCCGGTCCGGAAGCGCCCGCGACCGGGGTGAGGGATCGGATGCGGTTGTTAACGGAGTCGGCGATCCAGAATACGCCATTGGCGCCAATGCCGATGCCGGCCGGGCCGTTCAATTGAGCGGAAAGCGCCGCCCCCCCGTCGCCGGAAAATCCGGCCGTGCCGGTTCCTGCAATCGTGTTGAGCGAGCCGGATGCCCACTGTTGAATCAGATTCGCGCCGGGTTCCGCGATCAGCAGGCTGCCATCGGAGGCAACGGCGATTCCAGTGGGCGCGTTCAGTCCGGCGATGATGGTGCTGGCGGCCCCGGCGGGCGTGATGGACCAGATTTGAGTAGGGTCCGCAACCAGGATGTTACCGGATGCATCGACCGCCACGGCTTGCGGCCCGTTGACTGTGGCCAAGATGCTGGTTGCTCCGGCAGCCGTTACCTTGACGATGCGGTTGTTGCCGGAATCGGCGATGTAAACCGAGCCCAGGGCGTCCGTTGTCACCGACACTGGATTGTTGAGCTGAGCAGCAACCGGCAGAATCAAACCAGCAGGAGTGATTTTGCGGACTTCGTTGTTGCCCGAGTCGGCGATGTACAGATTGTCGGAGAGATCGATAGCCAGGCCGCGCGGAGCGTTGAGATTGCTGGCGACGGTGCTGATCACGCCCGCCGGCGTCACCATGCGGATGCGATTGTTGGACGTGTCAGCGATGTAGCAGTTGCCCTTGGAATCCATGACGACGCTGGATGGCGAATTGAGTTGGGCGGCAGTGGCGGGGCCGTTGTCGCCGCCAAAATTCGGTGTTGCGCCGCTACCCGCAATAGTTGTGACAATGCCGGTGGTGGCGGTGCCGCCGCTGGCGCCAGCCGGAATCTCCAGGACGAAAGCACCGCTGGTAGCGAAGAGATCGCCGGCGACGTCCACGGTGAGGTCGATGGCCGAGGAGATACCGGGAATCGGTTGAGAGACCGTTCCGAAGTAGCTGGAGGCGGCGACGTAGAGCACACCCGAGTTGAATGCGAGTCCCGTGGGTTCAGGAGTGTTGAAGACAGTAATGATCACGCCGTTGTAGACTTTGCGAACGCGGCTGTTGCCGCTGTCGGCGATATAGAGCGCTCCACTAGGGTCGACCGCAAGACCGGCGGGGGCGTTGAGTTGCGCCAGGAGAGCGGAAGTAGTGTCGCCCGCAAAGCCGGCCACGCCAGTCCCGGCCACCAGCGTGAGCATGCCATTGCCTCCGACTCCGTAAACCTGGTTTGCGCCGAAATCGGCGATGTACAAATATCCGTCGGGAGTGAGTGTTACGTTGCGGGGCTGCATCAACTGCGCGCTGGTGGCCGGTCCGCCTTGTCCCTGGTTCGCGGCTGGGAAAGCGCCTCCGCCGGCGATGGTTTCTATCACCCCGGCGACGGAGACTTTGCGCACCCGCGCGTTTCCTAAATCGGCGATGTAGAGATTGCCGTCGGTGTCGAACGCGAGGCCGTAAGGTTGATTGAGCTGGGCGGCCGCGGCTGGTCCGCCGTCTCCCGAGAAACCCGCCACGCCGGTTCCAGCGAAGGTCTGGATGGTTCCATCGGAGGCGATGATGCGAACGCGATTGGCAGCCGCGTCGGCGACATAGATGTTTCCCGCAGGGTCGACGGCGACTCCTTCGGGCTGGCCCAGGGCAGCCGAGAGAGCTGAGCCTCCATCCCCGGCGTTGTTGGTGCCGGCCACGGTTTGGATGGTGTAGGTGGCGGCGAAACACGCCAGCCCCGACAGAGAAAAGAGAATGAATCGACCAACCACGAATATTCCTGTCTGGAATAGTGTGGCGTGCGGGAGAAAAACTCTCAGGAACTGTCGCTTACAACAAACCGGCGAGGCGGGAATTCTCGATGAGGATGGTCTCGTCGCGTTCGGGGCCAGTGGAGATACAGCCGATTTCGACTGCGGTGCGCTCGCTCAAGAACCGAAGATAATCGCGGGCGCGGGGCGGGAGATCGCGTTCGCGCGAAAGGCCGCGCGTTGCGGATTTCCAGCCGGGCAGTTTTTCGTACACCGGCTCCACGGCTTCGAGGCCGCGGAAGGTGGCGGGCATCGCGGTGACATTTTTATAGCCGGTGCAGACCAGAATCTCATCGAACTGGTCGAGCACGTCGAGCTTGGTGATGACCAGGCTGGTGAAGCCGTTGATCATGGAAGTGTAACGAAGCAGCGGAACGTCGAACCAGCCGCAACGGCGCGGGCGGCCGGTCACAGCACCGAATTCGTTACCGGCCTGGCGGATTCTTTCGCCCTCGCTGCCGTGCAATTCGGTGGGAAATGGACCGCTCCCCACGCGCGTGATATACGCTTTGGACACGCCGATCACGCCTTGAATCGCGGTGGGCGGAACGCCGGCGCCGGTGCAGGCTCCCCCGGCGGTGGCGCTCGAGGATGTGACAAACGGGTACGTGCCATGATCTACGTCGAGCATGGTCCCCTGCGCTCCCTCGAACAGCACGCGCTTCCCCGCGCGGATAGCGTCGTTGAGCAGTTGCGCGGTATCGCAGACCAGCGGCCGGAGGCGCTCGGCGAATCCCAGATACTGATCGCGGATCGATTCGTAGTCGATGCTTTCCTGAATATTGAACGTCTGGGCCAGAAGTTGTTTGTCTTCGGCCAGCGCGCTGTACATGGCGCAAAAGCTGTCGGGCTCGTACAGATCCGCGATGCGGATGCCGCGCCGCCCGATTTTGTCTTCGTAGCATGGCCCGATGCCGCGCGACGTGGTCCCGATGGGCACGCGATCCTGCCGGCCTTCCGACATTTTTTCGACAATGCGGTGAAACGGGAAGATGACGTGCGCGCGGTCGCTGATGGCGAGCCGCTTCGGAACGTCGATGCCGGCCTGCTCCAGCTTATCCATCTCCTCGATCAGCGCGGCGGGATCGATCACTACGCCATTGCCGATGACGGCCTGGACGCCGGGCCGCAAGATGCCGCTTGGAATCAGCTTGAGAACGAATTTTTTGGGCCCGATGAAGACCGTGTGTCCGGCGTTGTGGCCGCCTTGGTAGCGGGCTACGATGGAAAACTTTTCCGAGAACAGGTCCACCACTTTGCCCTTGCCCTCGTCACCCCATTGGGCGCCTAATACGACGATGTTGCCCATGTTAGCCATGTAAAGAAACCAAAACGATTCATTGTACCGTGTGCCGTGTGCTCTAATGGCATTCGCGGGAGTTCAATGAACGCCACCTTTCCTTACAGCAAGCATGAGCAGCGTGGCTGGTACATGTACGACTGGGCGAACTCCACGTTCGCCAGCACGGTGGTGACACTGTTTCTAGGCCCCTATCTGACCGTGCTTGCGAAGGCGGCGGCCGGGGCGGATGGCCGCGTGCATCCCATGGGCATTCCGGTGGATCCGCGATCCTGGTGGGGCTATCTGATTTCCGTTTCGGTGGTGACTCAGATTTTCGCGCTGCCGATTGCGGGCACGATTGCGGATTTCAGTCCCAACAAGAAGGGATTGATGGCGCTGTTCGCCTACACCGGCGCGTTGGCGACCGCAGCGATGTTCTTTCTGCACGGCGACGAGTATCTTCTGGGAGGCGCGCTTTTTCTGGTTGCAAATCTCATGTTCGGCGCGTCCATCGTGGTCTACAACTCGTTCCTTCCCGACATTGCGCCTCCAGAGCGGCGTGACGCAGTGTCGTCGACGGGCTGGGGCATCGGGTATCTGGGCGGCGGATTGCTGCTGGCGCTGAATCTGGTTTTGTTTATGCGAGCAAAGTCGCTAGGGCTCTCCGATTCCATGGCGGTACGGATCAATCTCTCTTCGGCGGGGATTTGGTGGGCGATCTTTAGCGTGATTCCGCTGGCGGCGATCCGCAATCGGCCAGCGGGACGGAGACACGGGGTGGACCACGGGCTTCTCGACAGCTTCCGGGAATTCGCGGTGACCCTGGGCGACATGCGCCACTATCCGCAGACGCTTCGGTTTCTGCTCGCGTATCTGCTGTATAACGACGCCGTGCAAGCGGTGATCGCGCTGGCCGCGCAGTTCGGCAGCGACGAGCTGAAGATGCCGATGGCCGATTTGACGGAAGTGATCCTGATGGTTCAATTCGTGGCGTTCTTCGGATCCTTCCTGTTCGATTGGATCGCCAAGGCGATTGGAGCGAAGCCGGCCGTGATTGTGAGCCTGCTGATCTGGACCGGGGTGCTGGTGTCCATGTATGTGTCGGTCCGCACGGAGAGGCAGTTCTTCGTGGTGGCGGCGATTGTCGCGATTGTGCTGGGCGGCACGCAGGCTCTGAGCCGCTCCCTATTTTCGTTGATGATTCCAAAGGGGCGCGAAGCCGAGTATTTTGGAGTCTATGAAATCAGCGATAAGGGAACCAGTTGGATGTGCCCGCTGCTTTTCGGGCTGGCGTTGCAATTCACGGGGAACTATCGGCTGGCGATTCTGTCGCTGATCATTTTTTTCGCGGCGGGGCTGCTGGTGCTGTTGACTGTGAACGTGCGGCACGCGGCGGCCGAGGCAGTGGGCTAAGCCTTAGGCGGCTGAGAGAGCCAGTCGCGAAGGGCGGCGCTAACCTCGGCGGGATGTTCCAGCATCGACATATGTCCACAATGGGGAACGATCACCAGATTGCTGCCCGCGATTTTCGCTGCCATGGCGGCGTGCTGGGCAGGGGTGCTCCATCCGTCTTCCTGACCGGTGAGCACTAAAGCCGGGCAGTGGATTTGATCGAGGACCGCGGTTGCATCCGGCCGAGCCAGGAGGGCGCGCACCTGGGCGGCGAAAATCTCGGGGGTTTTGCGGGACATCATTTCGAGGATCGAGTTCACCAGCACCGTGTCGTTGATGCGGTGCGGCGCGATCATGGGAGGTAGCCATTGCCGGAGCATGGCGAGCATGCCTTGGGATTGCGCGAGAGCCACCAGTTCTCCCCGCTGGCGAGCTTCTTCTTCACCCGCCTCGCCTGCCGCGCGCGGCGACGATCCGGTGTTGAGGAGCGCGATTCGGGTGACACGATGCGGCGCCAGACGGTAAACCTGGAGCGCGACACGCCCACCCATGGAATGCCCGGCGATGGAGAATCGCTCGGGCGCGGTACGGAGCAGCGCGACCGCCATGGCCACCAGCGAATCAAGCGAGCCGTAATCGGCGCAGGTGCAAACGGCGATGTCATGAAGCGCGTCGATTTGCTGCTGCCAGGCAGTCTGATCGCAGATCAGGCCGGGGAGCAGGAGGAGCGGCTGGGAAAGCCCCGGGGTCATTTCGAACGCCGACTGGGTCCGTACCACTCCGCCAGCTCTGATTTGGACATCTTGTCGAAGTCCGCGGCGATTTTGAGCTTGCCCTTGTCGATGCCCGCAACTCTAGGGGGCTGAACAAGGCCATCTTGTACCAGCTGCCCTACAGCAAGCCGAACTACTGTCGCGGCTCGTTCGGCGCCGGCCATCCCGGCTTTGGTCTTTTTCGGCATCGTGTAAGAGGCTAGGCCAAGTCCTCGGGGCGAATGGGGAGCTTGCGCAGGCGCTTGCCGGTTGCGGCGAAGATGGCGTTGGCGACGGCTGGAATAATGGTCGGGGTGCTGGCTTCGCCGATTCCGCCGGGGGCAGCCTGGCTGGGAACGATATGCACTTCCACCACCGGCATTTCGTCGATGCGCAGCACGTCGTAGTGGTTGAAGTTGCCCTGCATCACACGACCGCGATCGATGGTGATGGAGCCTTTTAGCGATGCGCTCAAGCCGTACACGATGCCGCTCTGGATCTGCTGCTCGATGCCGGCGGGATTGATCACATGGCCGCAATCGACGGCGCAGACCGCGCGATGAACGCGCAGCTTGCCCTGCTCCACCGATACCTCGGCCACTTGCGCGTTGTAACTGCCGATGTTGTTCACCACCGCGATGCCGCGACCATGACCGGCCGGAAGCGGCTTTCCCCAGCCGGCTTTCTCAGCCGCTAATTCCAATACACCGAGCAAACGCGGAGATTTCGCTAGCAGATGCCGGCGGAACTCGAACGGATCTTTGCCGGCGGCGAAGGCCAGTTCGTCGAGGAAGCTCTCGGAGAAGAACGTGTTCTGGGAGTATCCGACGGAACGCCAATAGGTGACCGGGATGTCGACATCGGGCGGATGATAATCGACGTGAAAATTGGGGATGGCGTATTCCAAGTCGATGATGCCTTCCACGCTGGTGCGATCCACGCCGTTGCGTATTCCGCCAAAGGACGGGCAGACCACGCGTGTGTTCCAGGCCACGGGCCAGCCGTCTTTGTCCAGAGCGCCGGAAAATTTGGTGTACGACGCGGGACGATACAAATCGTGCTGCATATCGTCCTCACGCGACCAGGTGAGCTTCACGGGCTTGCCGATGGCTTTGGAAATCTCGACGGCCTCGGCAACGAAATCGCCTGCGCCACGACGGCCAAATCCGCCGCCGAGGAACATGGTGTGGATCTGAATGCGATCGGGGTGCAGTCCGGTGATCTTGGCGGTGGCCGCCATGGCTTCGGTCTGGATTTGCGTGGACACCCAAAGCTCGCAGCTATCGGCGCGCACGTCGGCGGTGCAATTCATGGGCTCCATCGGAGAGTGCGACATATAGGGCACTTCGTAGATAGCCTCGAGTTTTTGGGAGGCGCCGCTCAAGGCCGCATTCACGTCGCCATCATTGCGGGCCACCGCGCCGGGCTTTTCGGCGAGATTCACGAACAGCTCGCGAATACCCGCGCTGTTGAGATTGGCGTTCTTGCCTTCGTCAAACTGAAGCTGCAGCGCCCGCCGGCCTTCCATGGCGGACCAGGTGTTGTCAGCGGTAATAGCGATGCCGCTGGGGATCCGGACTACCTGGCTGACACCGGGGACAGCCTTGGTCTTGGTGTCGTCGAAACTGGCTACTTTTCCGCCGAAGACGGGACAGCGGGCGACCACGGCGTAAACCATGCCGGGACGCCGTGCATCGATACCGAAAGCGGCAGTGCCGTTGACTTTGCCGGGAGTGTCGAGCCGCTTCGGCGATGTGCCGATGAGGTAAAAGTCCTTGGGATCTTTCACGTCGACTTTGGCCGGCGCGGAAAGTTTGCCTGCGGCATCCGCGAGACTGCCGTAACTCAAACGCGCGTTGGTAGCGGTATTGATCACCTGCCCATTTTCGGTGCGAAGCTGCGACTTCGGGACGCCCCATTGTTGGGCGGCGGCATCCAGCAACATATCGCGGGCGGACGCGCCGGCTTTGCGCAAAGGAGCCCAGCAAGTGCGGATACTCATGCTGCCGAAAGTGCCTTGCAGCGGACCGTAGGCTGGGTCCACGGGGGCGAATACGGTGCGAACCTGCTTCCAATCGCACCCCAGCTCTTCGGCCAACAATTGCGAGAGCGAAGTTATGGGACCCTGGCCCATTTCCGATTTGTGGATGGAGAAGGTGACGATGTCGTCGCTGCCAATGTGGATGAACGCGTTCAGCTTCGCGGAGGTGGGGGCGGCTTGGAGCTGGCTGCTTTCGGGCACATGGAATGCGACGAACAGCCCGCCGGCGGCTGCGAAACCGGCCTTCAAGAAACCGCGGCGGCCGAGTTGGGGGTTAGGTAGAGTGGTGCTCATTACGCCCGTCCTTTATTTTCGTGCCCATCGACATTGCCGGCGGCTTGATATTGAGCGGCGAGGTGAACCGCGTGGCGGATGGCCTGATAGGTTCCGCAGCGGCAGATATTGCCGTGCATGGCTTCATCGATATCGGCGTCGGTGGGGTGCGCGGTCTTTTTCAGCAGCCCGGCAGCCGTCATGATCTGGCCGGATTGGCAGTAGCCGCACTGCGGCACGTCCACTTCAATCCAGGCGCGCTGGACGGGATGGCTGTTATCGGACGAAAGGCCTTCGATGGTGGTGACGCTCTTGCCGGCGACGGTTGAAATGGGAGTGACGCAGGAGCGGATGGGCTGCCCGTTGATGTGCACGGTGCAGCAGCCGCACAGCGCCATGCCGCAGCCGAACTTGGTGCCGGTCATGCCGAGCGAATCGCGCAAAACCCAGAGCAAGGGCATTTGGGGCGAGACGTTCGACGGTTTGGGGCTTGCCGTTCAGGGTGAAAGTGACTGCCATCGTGGGCCTCCTGGGAACTGGTGGTTTGTATCTTTAACTATATAACTAAACGCCTGTACGGTTGGGCGTCGCGAGTGTTACGCTGGCTGTTTATGCAGTTGTCGGAGATCTTTCTGGGCCCGGGCGAGCCGCAGTTCACGGAGTTGTTGCGCGGGATCTCCATCGGCAAGCTGAAGACGTATCAGCTATACGACCGCATGAAAGTCCGGCTGCACCTGGCCAAACTGAATTCGGAGAACCTGCGCAAGGCGGCGCCGAAGTTTTGGGCCAGGTTGGGCGAGAGGGACGAGGAATTCGCGAGCGAGCTGGCGCAAGCCATCCTGGTGTCGCATCTGGACATGATTAAGGCCGTGATCGACGATCTGGGAATTCCCAATCAAGACGGGTTTTTCGACAAAGACATTGACGGCTCGAAATATTTCAGCGACGGATGGCAGCAGCGGTCCTATGAAAAATTCAAGGACCTTTATCCGCCGCAAGTGCTGCTGTTTTACATTAACCACCTAGCGTGGGAATTGGCGAAGAGCGAGCAGGTATTTCAGGCGCCAGTATGAGCCAGGAATTTTTCGATGCGATCCGCGCGGGAGATCGGGGCAAGGTGGAGACTCTGGTGGCGACCGATCCGGGGCTGTTGGGCGCGAAGGACCAGCAGGGTCTGGGTGCATACACGGCCGCGAAGTATTCCGGCCGCAACGAAATCGCAGCGCTGTTGCTCGAAAAGGGCGTGGAACTGGACGTGTTCGCGGCCTGCATGGCGGGTGCGGCGCCCAGGGCGCTGGAGTTGATCCGCGAGACGCCTGCGTTGGTAGGCGCCTATAGCCACGACGGATGGACGCCGCTGCATTTGGCGTGTTTCTTCGGGCAGCCAGGCGTCGCAGAGGCTTTGATCGCGCAAGGCGCGGACGTGAACGCGCGATCGCGCAATGCCATGCAGAACGCTCCGCTGCACGCGGCGACGGCGGGACGGAACCGGGATGCCGTGCGCTTGCTTCTGGAACACGGCGCCGATGTCAACGCGCGGCAGGAAGGCGGATGGACGGCGCTGCACGCGGCATCGCAAAATGGGGACGTGGAGATGGTGCGGCTGCTGATCTCGGCCGGCGCGGATGTCGCGATGCGGGCCGCCAATCAGCAGAACGCGCTGGATCTGGCGCTAACCAAGGGCCACCCAGCGGTAGTGGAAGTTTTGGAAGCGCACGCCGCATAATCAAACACGAGTGGTCGAAGAACAAATCCAACAATTGCAGGCGGCGGCGCTCCAGCGGATCGAGGAAGCCAAGGATGCGGACGCGCTGGAGCAGGTGCGCGTGGACGTGCTGGGCCGCAAGGGGTCGCTCGCGCAGTTCAACATCGGCCAACTGGCGCCCCAGGACAAGGCCAAGGCGGGCAAGGCGCTGAACGCCGCGAAACAATTGGTGGGAAGCGCATGGGAAGCGCGAAAACAGTGGTTCGACGCGGATGGGCTGAACGCCCGGCTGAAGCAGGAATGGCTGGATCTGACGCTGCCCGCTCCGGGCCCGCGGCCGGGAAGCCTGCACCCGGTGACCGTGATTCAAAACGAGATTGAAGATCTGTTCACTTCGCTCGGATTCGCGGTGCTGGATGGGCCGGAAGTGGAAACCGAATACCACAACTTCGACGCGCTGAACATTCCGGCCGACCATCCGGCGCGCGACATGCAGGATACGTTCTGGCTCAGCGATGGGCACTTGCTGCGCACGCATACGTCGCCGGTGCAGGTTCGCGGCATGGAGAAACTGGGGCCGCCGCTGCGGATGATCGCGCCCGGCCGCGTGTTCCGCAACGAAGAAGTGGACGCCTCGCACGAGCACACGTTTTATCAGCTCGAAGGCATGATGGTCGACCGCGATGTTTCGGTCGCGCACCTGATCTACTTCATGAAGACGCTGCTGAGCGCGATCTTCCATCGCGAGGTGACGGTGCGGCTGCGTCCGGGGTATTTTCCGTTCGTCGAGCCGGGCTTCGAGCTCGATATTCGATGCCTGATCTGCGGCGGTCCGGGTTGCCCGGTTTGCAAGCAAAGCGGCTGGGTGGAGCTGCTGCCGTGCGGGCTGGTGCATCCGAACGTGCTGCGGATGAGCGGCATC
Organism: Bryobacterales bacterium; assembly: GCA_963824345.1. Classification (GTDB taxonomy): domain Bacteria; phylum Acidobacteriota; class Terriglobia; order Bryobacterales; family Bryobacteraceae; genus Palsa-89. Next base: position 246,738 of record CAWGOZ010000023.1, on the reverse strand, counting down.
GATCCGGATGAGTGGAGCGGGTTTGCATTCGGGCTGGGGCTGACGCGCCTGGCCATGATGCGCTACGGGATCGACGACATCCGCTTGTTGCTAGCGGCGACTTGCGATTTTTGAGGCAGTTCTGAAGCGATGAAATTTTCCTACAACTGGATTCGTGAGCTGGTACCGGGCCTGGACGTGGAGCCCGCGGAGTTGATGCGCCTGATCACGATGAAGACAGCCGAGTGCGAAGGGCTGGAGCCGGCGGGCGCGGACACGGTGATTGAAGTGGACAACAAGTCGGTCACGCATCGGCCGGATTTGTGGGGACATTTTGGGATGGCGCGGGAAGCGGCTGCGATCGCACATCGAAAATTGCACGATCCGGTGAAGCAGGAATTGCTGCCTAAGGGCGAAGCGGCGGTGGAAATCAAGATTGAAGATTTCGCGCTTTGCCCGCGTTATAGCGCGCTGGTTTTCGAGAACGTCACCGTGCAGCCGTCTCCGCTGTGGCTCGAGCAACGGTTAGAAGCGATCGGGCTGAACGCGATCAATAACATCGTGGATGTGACCAACTACGTTATGGCGGAGCTGGCGCAGCCCATGCATGCGTTCGATGCCGCGAAGCTGCATGGTTCCAAGATCCTCGTCCGAAGCGCGCGGCCGGGCGAACAGATTGTCGCGTTGAACGATGAGAGCTACGGCCTTGGCCCGTCGAATCTGGTGATCGCCGATGCGGAAGGGCCTATTGCGCTAGGGGGCGTGATCGGCGGATTGCATAGCGCGATTGGGCCGGACACCAAGCGGATTGTGCTGGAGAGCGCGAATTTCCAAGCGGCGAGCGTGCGGAAAACATCCGTTGCGTTGAAGCTGCGTACCGATGCATCCATGCGATTCGAGAAGTCGCAGGATCCATTGAATACGGTGCGAGGCCTGGCGCGGGCTATGGAGCTGTTGGAGCAAGTTTCGCCGGGGATTCGGGTGGTGGGTGGCTTAGCGGATTCGCGGGGCGAGCTGAAAACGCCGGCTCCGATCGAGTTGACCGTCGATTGGTTAAAGACCAAGCTGGGGCGCGATTTGGAAGCGCACGAGGTGCGATCGATTCTGGAGTCGCTCGAGTTTGGCGTGGAGGAACAGGCGCCCGGGCGTTTTCTAGTCACGGTGCCGAGCTGGCGCGCGACGAAAGATATCTCGATCAAGGACGACCTGCTGGAGGAAGTGGGCCGGATGGTGGGCTACGAGTCCATCACGCCGCGTGCGCCGCTGATCGAATCCGTGGTACCGCCCGAAGATGCCTCGCGCAAGCATTTGCGCCGGGTGCGCAATATGGCCATCGCGCAGGGATTCAACGAGGTATACAACTACTCGTTCGTTACCGAAGAAATGGCGCGGGCATTCAACATCCAACCCGAGGAGCATGTCGGTGTCACGAACCCGATCGCGGCGGGACAAACGCTGTTGCGCGCGAGCTTGCTCCCCTCCATTCGCAAAAACATCCTCGATAACAGCCGGCACTTTCAATCGTTTCGTCTGTTTGAGATTGGCCGGGAAATCCACGCGCGCGATCGCGAGCTTCCGGAGGAAGTCCCGCATTTCGCAGCGGCGATTTATGCTCGTGAAGGCGATGGCCGCGAGTCGCTGTTCGAACTGAAACATCTGGCCGAATGTCTGATGGAAGGAAGCGAAGCACGTCTGACGGCGGCCCGGCCCTTCGAGCATCCCGAGCGAGCGGCGATTATTGCCTGGCGCGGCGAAGACGTGGGGAGGTTGTTTGAGCTGCATCCGGCGCTTGGTATCGAGGGCCGCGCGGCGATCCTGGATCTCGATTTGTTGAAGATGCAAAGGCTGGACGTTCGCGAGCGGCACTACCAGCCGTGGAGCCGTTTTCCGGTGAGCGCGTTCGATCTTTCGGTGGTGGCCGGATTGAGAGAGCCAGCAGCCAATATAAAGCGGCGGCTGGTATCGGCTGCGGGGAGCGATCTGGTGGAAATCGAATTTCTACGCGAGTACGCGGGCGCGCCGCTGCCGCCGGATCGCAAAAGCGTGACCTACCGGTTGACGGTGGGCGCGACGGATCGCACGTTATCGTCGGAGGAAGTGGGCGCTATCCGCGAGCGCGTAATGGATGCCGCAGGAAAACTGCCGGATTAATGCACGTGCATGGGTTCGCCGAAGTAGCCGATGATGCGTTCGGCACAGAGGCGGCAGGCCTCGAATTCGTCGGGATCGCGTCCTTCGCAGTGCAGCAACTGTTCGTCGCGGACGGCCATGCTGCGGCCGCACACCCAGTCCTCGCCGTCACGGGAGTGAATATGGTTGAAATCGGTCAAGATGTCAGAATATCAGATCGGTTGCGGCGGCAATTCCGATGCTGATAGACTAAATTGGAACCCCAAGGAGTGATCGATCATGGCGAAAGTATGTGATGTGTGCGGGCGCGGACCGCAGTTCGGCAATCGGATCAGCCACGCGCACAACGTCAGCAAGCGCCGCTGGAATATCAACTTGCAGAGTGTACGCGCGGTGGTGAACGGCGCCTCCAAGCGCATCCGGGCTTGCACTTCCTGCATCCGAGCCGGCAAGGTTCTGAAGGCCGGCAAAGTCGCGAAACCCGCGTAGGAAATCTCCCCGCGCGATTGACCGGACCCCGATGAAGTTCGTAACCTTCCGAGGCGCGAACGCTCCAGCGAGCCGTGCCGAGGCGGGCGTTGTTGCGGATGAGCATGTAATCGGTCTGGGTGGCGCGGGATTTGGCAGCATGTTGGCGGTTTTGGCCGGCGGACCGGAAGGCCGCGCCAGGATCGACAAGTTCGTTTACAGCCCGCCCGCTGAGGCAGTGTTTCCGCTTTCCGCGGTCCAGCTTCTGGCGCCGGTTCCGCGGCCACCGAAGGTAATTTGCGTGGGACTGAATTACCGCGATCACGCGGTGGAAGCGCGCCAGGAGATCCCCAAGGTCCCCACCATCTTTTCGAAATTTTCGAATGTCGTGATCGGCCCCGGGCAGGCCATCGTGCTTCCGAAGAATTCGCGCAAACCCGATTACGAGGCCGAGTTCGCTTTTGTCATCGGGACGGGCGGGCGGCACATTCCAAGCTATGAATGGCGACGGCACGTTTTCGGTTACACGGCGTTCATGGATGTGAGCGCCCGCGATTTTCAACGGGCCACGTCGCAATGGATGATCGGCAAGACGTTTGACACCTTCGCGCCCATGGGGCCGTGGCTGGTGAGCGCGGACGAGATTGCCGATCCGCATGCACTGGACATTCGCCTGCGTATCGGCGGGGAAACGCTGCAGCATTCCAATACGCGCGAACTGATCTTCAAGATTCCGGCGCTGGTGGAGTTCCTTTCGAGCGTGGTGACACTGGAGCCGGGCGACGTGGTGGCGACGGGAACTCCGGCTGGCGTCGGATTTGCGCGCACACCGCCGCGCTATCTGAAGCCGGGAGACGAAGTGACGGTCAGCATCGAGGGCATCGGCGACTTGCGCAATCCGGTGGTGGCCGAGCGCTAAGGCTGTTTGGCCGAGAACCTTTGGTCGATTTCGACTTGATACCCGCTGGCAAGGCGGTTGCTTTCATTCGCCATGCCGACCACGGCCAGCAGCTCCGCCAGCATCGCATCGGACATGCCAGCCTTACGCGCAGCGGCGGTATGGGAGGCGATGCAATATCCGCACTGATTGGTGGCGCTCACGGCGAGATAGATCATCTCCTTGGTGAGCGGGTCCAGCGCGCCCGGCGCCATGATCTCCTTCACGCTGGCCCAGGTGCGCCGCAGGGTAACGGGATGGTGCGCCAGCGCCTTCCAAAAATTGTTGATCCAAGCGGTGTTGCGCGTGGCCATGATGTCGTCATAAACCGCGCGGACTTCGGGGCTTGCGTCCGCATACTCGATCAATCCGAGAGTCGCCATATCAAACATCCTATCGGTTCGCGCAATAATAGAGGTACTCCTTCATGCAAGAAACAATTTTGGAAGGTCTCACGTTCGACGACGTTCTTCTTCAGCCGGCGCGCAGCGGAGTGTTGCCGGCGCACACCGACACGCGCACCTGTCTGACGCGGCGCATTGCGATGAATATCCCGATCGTCAGCTCGGCCATGGACACGGTCACCGAATCGCATCTGGCCATCGCGCTGGCGCAGCAGGGCGGCATCGGTATTATCCATCGCAACATGCCGATGGACCGGCAGGCCGAGGAAGTGGATCGCGTGAAGCGCAGTGAAAGCGGGATGATCGTCGATCCGGTGACCATCGAGCCGGAGCGCAAGATCGCCGACGCGCTGGAGCTGATGAAACATTACCGCATCTCGGGCGTGCCGGTTACCAAGCACGGCAAGCTGGTGGGAATTCTGACCAATCGCGATCTGCGTTTCGAGACCCGCCACGATATTCCCATCGCGCAGGTGATGACCAAGGAGAACCTGATCACGGTGCCGGTGGGCACCACGCTGGAAGAGGCCGAGAAGATTCTGCACCAGCATCGCGTGGAGAAGCTGCTGGTAGTGGACGAACACTTCGCGCTGAAGGGCCTGATTACGGTGAAGGACATTCAGAAGAAGCTGAAATATCCGAACGCCGCGAAGGATCCGCAGGGGCGATTACGCGTGGGCGCGGCGGTGGGAGCGATGGGCGATTATCTGGAGCGCGCCCAGGAGCTGGTGGGCAAGAAGGTGGACGTGATTGTGGTGGATTCCGCGCACGGCCACAGCGAACGCGTGATGGAGGCGGTGCGCATTATCAAACACGAGCTGCCGGACGTGGACCTGATCGCAGGCAACGTGGCGACGTTTGAGGGCGCGCGCGATTTGATCGATTTGGGCGCGGACGGGATCAAGGTGGGCATCGGTCCGGGCTCCATTTGCACCACGCGCGTGGTGAGCGGCGCGGGTGTTCCGCAAATCACGGCTATTTCCGAATGCTCGCGCGCAACGCGCGGTTCCGGGGTCCCGCTGATCTCCGATGGCGGCATCAAATTTTCCGGCGACATCAGCAAGGCCATCGCGGCCGGCGCCGATGCGGTGATGATTGGAAGCCTGCTGGCCGGAACCGAGGAGAGCCCGGGCGAGACCATTCTGTATCAGGGACGCACATTCAAGAGCTATCGCGGCATGGGTTCCATGGGCGCGATGACGCAAGGGTCTTCGGACCGGTACTCGCAGGATGCCAGCGGCAAGCTGGTGCCCGAAGGCATCGAAGGGCGCGTCCCATACAAAGGGCCGCTGTCGGAGTTGGTGTATCAACTGGTGGGCGGGTTGAGGGCCGGCATGGGCTACTGCGGCTGCAAAAACATTCGCGAGCTTCAGGAACGGGCGAGTTTCCTGCGCGTGACGTCGGCGGGTCTGCGCGAGAGCCACGTACACGACGTCATCATCACCAAGGAAGCGCCGAATTATCGGTTGGAGTAGCTGAAGGCGCGGGGCGCGAGCTTTGAAACGCAGGATGCCACTTGCTCCACCTGGGAGGCCGTCATGCGGGGATGAAGGGGCAGGCTGAGAACGCTGTCTGCGCAAGCCTCGGCCACTGGAAAATCGCCCGCTTTATATCGCGCGTCGCCGTAAGCAGGCATCAGGTGAATCGGCAGGGGATAGTGGACGGCAGTCTGGATGCCGGCTGCTTCCAAGCCCCGTTGCAATTCGTCGCGGCCGGGAGCGCGAATGGTGTACAGGCAATATACGTGGCGGGAGTCTGAAATCGCTTGCGGCCGAGTGACGCGCGAGTCTTCCAATAAACGGTCATATCCGGCGGCGCAGTCGCGGCGTGTTTCAATCCAATGCTCAAGGCGCGGCAGTTTGGCCCGTAAGATGGCGGCCTGGATGGCGGGCAGCCGGTAGTTGTAACCTTTAAGACGCGGGCGATAACGCTGCTCTTCGCCCCAGCTTCGCAGCAGCGCGGCGGTGCGCGCGTATTCCGGATTGTTGGTGGTTAGCATGCCGCCTTCACCGGCCGCGCCGAGGTTCTTGGTGGGGTAAAAACTGAAGCAGCCGATATCGCCGATGCTGCCGGCGCGCCGCCCCCGATATTCCGCGCCATGGGCCTGCGCGGCGTCTTCGATCACCAGCAGACGGTGTCGCCGGGCAATCTCCAAGATTAGATCCATGTCGGCGCACTGGCCGTACAGATGTACGGGCAGAATAGCGCGCGTGCGCCCGGTGATGGCCGCTTCGATCTTATTGACGTCGATGTTGAAGGTGGCCGGATCAATATCGACAAACACTGGAGTTGCGCCAACGTAGCCAATCGCGGCGACGGTGGCGTAAAACGTGAACGGAACGGTGATTACTTCATCGCCCGGTTGAATGCCCGCGGCCAGCAGCGCCAGATGCAGGGCGCTGGTTCCGGAGTTGACGGCAACGCCATACCGGGCGCCGCAATAACCGGCAAATTCCTCTTCGAGAGCCGTGACTTCAGGGCCGCCCACAAACTGCCCGCTTTCCAGAACGCGAGCTACCGCCGCGTCAATCTCGGCTTTGAGTTCTTGATATTCGGCGGCAAGATCAAGGAAGCGAATCATGCGAGATGGACTAAATCAGGAGCAGTTCGAACTGGCGAGAAACTGCTTCCCAAGAGTAGCATGCGGAAACCCGTTCCCAGGCCGCCTGGGCTTGCTTGCGGCGCGCCTCCGCACACCCGAGTAAAGCCACGCAGCGCTCGGCGAACACCTGGGGCGAATCCGCAAGGGCGATGTTCTCTCCATCTCGAACGTCCAATCCCTCCGCTCCGATGGTGGTGGAAACCACCGGGACCTGGGCGGCCATCGATTCGTAGATTTTGAGGCGCGTGCCTCCGCCGATGCGGAGTGGAACGATGGAAACGGCCGAGCCCCACAGGTACGGACGAACATCCGGCACCGTGCCGGTGACGTGGATGCGGACGTCCGTCTCGGCCAGACGTAGTATCTCCGCGCTAGGGAGGCGGCCGACGACAGTCAGCGAACACTCTGGGAGCTGGCGGCGAATCAGGGGGAGAATGTCGGCCACAAACCAGCGGATGCCGTCGATATTGGGCCACCAGTCCATGGAACCGAGAAATACGAGATCGCTGGCGACTGGAAGCGGGTTCGGAGGCGGAGCAAAATAGTCGAGATCGACGCCGGTGGGCACGGCCGCAACTTCGCGGACGCCGTAGAGCGATTGCATAGCGCGCGCATCGTCCTGGGAGACGGCGACGATGCGCTTCACGGATCGGCACACCCGCTCTTCGTAGCGCAGCATGCGTTCATGCTGGCCTTGAAAATACATCTTGAGGCGGCGCGTAGGCGCGTGCTCGGCTTGCCGCTTCCAGATGATCGACTCCACGTTGTGTTGGAAGAGAATCGCCGAGCCAGGGTCGGGGATGTTGGGGGCCGAGAAAAGAAAATCGCAAACGATCGCGTCGAAGTTCTCTTTGCGAATGAGGCTATCCACGCGACGCTTGAGCGCGTTTGAACGGTAGCGCAGCACCGCCAAGGGGAGTTTCGAGAAATGGCTTTCGCAGATCTGGCGATAGAACCGCGGCGTAAATTCCCGCGGCGCCTGGTGCGCAACTGGATACGCTATGGTGCAATATTCCGCGCTGCGCTCGAGAGCGGCCGGCGCGGATGACCGCAGCAGGGCCGCATAGTGAATCTCATGACGCCGATGCAAGCGCTTTAATGTTTCCAGCGTGCGAATCTGGCCGCCGCGCGTGGTGGGGTGGAGAAAATCCGAGTTAACCCACAGAATTTTCATGCGAGCGCCGTGGCGGCTTCCGGCGCCGCTTCCGCGTCCATTTTGCGCCGGCCCGTCAGGAACAGGTCGCCCCACAATTGCAAATTGATCAGGCGCCAGATGCGGTCGGTGGCGTCCTCGCGCCCGGAACGGTGTCGCTGGATGAGCCCTTCCACTTCGCGGCGGTCAAAATACTCCGCGACCAGCCCCTGGCGCGAACGCAAGGCGGCGAAGAGTGGCTCGGCGCGCGGATCAAGCAGCCACTGGCGCAGCGGCGTCGGGAAGCCCATCTTCTTGCGGTGGACGATGCCGCGCGGAAGCAAGTCGCGGACGGCTTCCTTCAGGATGTATTTCTGGGTACGCCCCCGGATTTTCAGGCGGTCAGGGATATGGGCTGCAAACTCGACCAAGGTATGATCCAGGAACGGCACGCGGCTTTCGATGGATGCGGCCATGCTCATTTGATCCTGCTTCATCAGTAATTCTACAAGGTACGTTTTCTCGTCGGCGTAGAGCGTGCGCGCCAGTTGAGAATCTTCATGGCGCGCGTTCCAATAGCGCAGGTAGTCTTCGCAGCCGTCGCCAGGTTCGAACGCGCAGTAGAAATTTTCGAGGAACAGCGACTCAAAACCAAGATCGCGGCCGAGCGGGGTGTGCCGTAGTTTGCGCTGCAGCCCGGCGCCCAGGAGCGGGAATGTTGCGATCCCATCCCGAATCCGCCGTCGCAGCGGTTCGGGCACGACGCCGTAGGCCCGAGCCCAACGCTGGTTCAGCTTTTGCAGGCGATAGCGCTCGTAGCCCGCGAACAGTTCATCGCTGCCTTCGCCCGTCAGTACGACCTTCACATGCCGCGCCGCGAGCTTCGAGACGAAATACAGGGGCACGCTGGAGGGCCAGGCGATTGGTTCGTCTTCGTGCCAGATGAGCCGCGGCAGAGCGCCGAAAAAATCGTCGATGCCGATGGTGACTTCGCGATGGACCGTCCCGATGGCGGCGGCTACGCGCCGGGCGTGGCGCAACTCGCTGAATTGCGTCTCGGAATAACCTACGGCGAAGGTCTCGAGCGGCCCAGAAACCGCGCGTTGGGCCAGCGCCGCGATGGCGCTAGAATCCAGGCCTCCGCTCAGAAACACGCCCAGGGGCACGTCGCTCATCAGATGCATCTCGACGGATTGTTCCAGGCGGCGGCGAGTTTCGTCGATCCAGAGGCGGGGGTCGAGATTCAGATTGCCCTGGTTGTTGTCGGGCACGTCCCAGTAGCGCTCGACCGTGAGCGCGGGATCGTCCGCGGCGTCCAGCACCAGCCGGTGGCCCGGCATCAGTTTATGGATGTTGCGAAATAGCGTGCGGTGGCAACTGATGTAGCCGAATGCCAGCGCCTCCGGCAGCACATCCTCGGCGAGCGCCGGAGAGATCGCCGGATGCTCCAGCAGCGCCTTGATCTCGGAGGCGAACGCGAACAGCCGGCCGTCCCAGTAATAGTAGAAGGGCTTAATGCCAAGCCGGTCGCGGGCGCAGAACAGGCGCCGCCGGCGCGCGTCCCAGATGGCGAATGCGAACATGCCTCGAAAGAGCCGCAGGCAATCGAGGCCGTGCTCCTCGAACGCATGCAGGATGGTCTCGGTATCGGAGCGCGTTCGATAGCGGTGGCCGGCCTGCAAGAGCGACGCACGGAGCGCAGCGTGATTGTAGATCTCGCCGTTGAATGTGATCCAGAGCGAGCCGGTCTCGTTGGGCATCGGCTGGTGGCCGCTTTGGACGTTGATGATACTCAGGCGGCGCTGGGCCAGGTGGGCCCATGCGTCGTGATAGAAGCCAAAGTCGTCGGGTCCCCGATGGCGGATCGCGCCGGCCATGCGTACCAGGGTCGCGGCGGCGGCGGTATCGGGAGCTGGCGCGACAAATCCGGCAATTCCGCACACGAACCACTAGTGGCTCCGGCCGGCCGCCGCTCTCCTGGTAATGTGAATTCGCGGAAATTGGTTTGGTGGAAGGGGGGAAGCCTAAAGCGCGGAGTTTCGCGAGCAGACTGGCCTTCAAACCGGCGCGGAGGGTACCATGGGAGCGGAGGAATGGCCGAGTGGTTGAAGGCGGCGGTCTTGAAAAGCGATCAGGCCCTGTCGGCAAGTTTCTCAAAATTCAACATAACCTCTGTCCAGCCAGCAGTTTACAGTCATCTCGATCTTCATTCCTGATTAGCTGATTTCATCCGTTTTGAGCGCTCTTTAGTGCCAATTTGGTGCCAGTCACCCGTTTTTTCTGCTTGAGTCGATGACTGTCACTATGAATCTCCACATCCCATTGTTGGCGCAGGGCTTATGCTCAAGAATCTTGCATCGAGGTGCCCCAACCCTTGAGCGGCGTTTTGGGGTCACAATTTGAAGGTCTTCTGGCCCTGCAGAGCATCATGAAGGGCTTCTAGTCGCCTCACGTTTTCTTTCGAAGTGCGTTGAGCTCCTTTTCAAGCTCCGCCAGTTTTTCTATGATTTGTTCGAACGGTGGCGGTTCTCCGAAGATCATGACCGCCATCTCGCGATAGTCTCGCCGCAGGGCTTGGATTCTTGCTTCAGGTGGAGCGAGCTTAAATGTTCCTGGCACGGCAAGCGGATACTTGGACCAGGCCGATGCGTAGAAGGTTTGCTTGTGTTTGACGACAGCGGCGAGAAGTTCGAGATCCGCGAAAGCTTCCTGCTTCACCGACCGTGCGGCCATCATAGCTACATCGTAATAGTGGCGCGAGTAGCGGCCGGGCAGGTTCTTTCCCGGCGGTCGATGAAACTCCGCGTGCAAAATCGTGGCCTTCTCCCAGAATGTGCGTTTCGCGAGAAGGCTAGTCACGGGTACCTCGGCTTGCTCAAAGAGATTCGGAAACTCGGCCGCAGCGAAGGCGCGAATTGTGAACTCCCCGCGAGGGATGAATTCGGCGTGAGTCCCGAGTTCGAGAGTCACACGCGGCGCAATGTAGGCGACCGGCGCCGGACGGCAGGCGGATAGAAGAATTGCACGATATTCGGGTCCTCCTCATCAACCGCGAGTCTCCAAGGTCCCTCTGGGCCCAGCACTTCGATGCAGCGTGTGCGCAGACGGTCCAAAAACTCACCAGCTGTGTAGCTCTGGCATGCTCCAAGCATGTCGCTGAGAAGAGCCATTTGCTTCGTTCGAGATAAACCAGGCGCAAGAGGGTGACGAGCGCCGGTGAAACCGAGCATCGTGTAGTCCACAGCTAGATCGATATCTTCGGAGAAGCGTTCGATGACGCCGAAAACCTTGGATAAAGAGGTCCCACCTTTGAACAGGAGGCCCGCTTTGAGCTGCTCGATCGAGAAGATCTGCGCGAGGGTCCAGCACACCCAGAAATCCTTCTCGATGAGCGCTTCAGGCAACGCGCGGCGATTCGCGGTTTCGACGAAAATTTCGGCGCGGGCCGAAGCAGCGAGTTGAGCAATTCTGTTCAAGTCGGGTTACCAGCGACCTTCTTAGCGGTTTCATAAATCCAATCGACACCGAACCGTGTCGCCTTGACCAGTCGGCGTTTCTCGGCTTCCGGTAACAGCGATCTTAGACGCTGGATGAAGGCATCATCGAGCTCATCTTTGCCAATATAGCGTAGCGCCTGGATAGCGAGCGCGGTCATACCCTGCTGCTGTCCGAGGACATGCGGACGCGCGTGCTTGAAATAGATCGTCCGTCGGCCGATTTGAACCTTCTGGTTCGGTCCGTCGGAAAGGTACACGATTTTTGCGGGCACTTGGGTTGAAAGCCCTAGGAGATTTGCGGCCCATGCGCCTTCGGGAACGATAGTCCAGCGATGACGCCGTGCGAGGGCGCGCGCAGTTTGATCGATATCGGGGCTGAGCGTGCCACCGAGATCCGGATTGACTTTCGGGACATCGTAGAGGCCGCGGCGGACGCGGCGGATAGCGCGGTCACGAAGAAGCGCCGAGAGGGTCATATCGACGGTCCCGCGAGTAGCGATGTCGAGAAAATCTTTCGCCATGAACGCGTGACCTGATTCAAACCTACGGATGCGGTCAACTATCCTAGTTTTCATCGTTTGCATTGCTTCACCGATCCCACACGATTTAGAAAAACTATACCACTTTTTCTAAATGGCTACATGCAGGGCCAACCTTGTTGGACGAGCCCCGCTGCGTTAGCGCGCGCGGATGTGCGGACCGGCAACCAAGGAACAGCCATGGATGTGGAAGGATGCCGAATTCGAAAGAACGGTGCGCGGTTTCGCCTGGTGTGGGTGCAGCGAGCGCGAATGCCAGGTTGAACGGTCGATCGGTTGGAATTAATGGGGACAATTCTCGTGGGTGGCAAGCACGTGCGTTACCTCTATTGGTCTTTCGCTTCGTGCCACCACGCTCCTAATAATTATTAGCTCAAACCGTAATCGGTCACTGAGACTTCCAATCACTATAACCTTGAACACTAAGTGAATCTGTTCCCGCCAAACGTGTGTGCGAGTTGTGTGCCGGCTCAATAAGGAAAATTGCTTGGCGAGGAACGGCGTCAACACGCCTGAGACAATGTTTCCAAGCAGCTCTAGGAAGCATCCAAGCAGTTCTCAGATTGGCAAATTCCGGGTGCGTTCCGGTCATAAGTGAAGAGGGGCTTACCGAACCGAATAACGAGCCATGTCATGACGATCCAAAGCAACTGCCCATCAGCCGACAAACATTTGGTGCGTGAGTGCCCGTTCTTAACCATGGTTCCGGTGATGGCGGTCAGTGATTTGGTGGCAGGTCGCTGAGCAATCAGCGGGCTCGACCCCGTTGGAGACATTTTCAAACCGATCGCAACCGGGCCGGGTCTCGTCCCATTTCCAAATGGATGAGGACTGACGATGGCGAAAATATCGAAAACGAAGAACCTCAGTGGACACCTGAAATCCGGCCATACGTGGACACTGAAAATCCGGCCATACGTGGACACTGAAAATCCGGCCAACGCACGCGAAGCATTTAGCGGCCTCTGTCGGATGCCCAGCCATCGGAATTCGCCGGGTCGCGCGAAGGCAGCCATTCTGGCGCCAAAGCGTTAAATCCCAGGGGCTTGGGGACGTGCGTCCGAGAAGACTTGATGGACTGGTTGATTGAAAGGAATCAACTCGGGTAATGACTCGTTCACCCGATAGCCTGATCCCTTCGGTCGCTGGGCAACCGGCGGCGGAAAAGCGGGATGACAAAGCCTTCACCTGTCGGCAGGAAGGCGAGGTGAATCTGCGGGCCGCAACAGAAGTGAACGCCGTTTCAGTATCGTTAACTCCACCAGTAAGTAGGCCGATTCAACTGGAGCTCTTCCCGGGGCGAGCCTGTGTCCTCAAGGCGAAGCCTGCCACGATTCGGAGTACAGCGAGAATGAATCCGAATCGCCGGGACGGTGTATCGGGCGGCAGCACGCAGAGACAGAACATCAAGTTAACCGGAGAGACCCTGCAAGGTCCGGCGGAGGAAGCTCCGTCTGGTAGGGAAGCGTATAAGGGTGGAACCCGAAAGCGCGGAACCGAAGCCGGGCAGGGAGTCGGAGGTGGCCACAGTACCGTTGAAGCTCGGGATAACCGGGCCGAGGGAAGGGCCGCTACTTTCATCAAGCGAACGAAACAGGGAAAGGCTGTCGGACTGCCCCCGCAAGGGAAGGCTCAATCCCGACAAAAGCCAGCGGTGCGCAAAGCGCCCGAACGGTTTTCTCAGGCCCGCAAACTGCAACGGACGCTATACCGGGTGGCCAAGCAGCAACCCAGAAGGAGATTCACGCTTCTCTACGACAAGATCTGTCGGCAGGAAATCCTGCGAGAGGCATGGCAACGGGTGAAGTCCAACAAAGGGGCGGCGGGTGTGGATCAAGTCGACATCGACACGATCCGGGAGTACGGCGAAGAACTATTTCTGCAAGAAGTCGAGCAGGAGTTACGGAGCCGACACTACCGGAGTTCGTTAGTGCGGCGGGTTCATATTCCGAAGCCCGGACAGCCGGGGAAGACCCGGCCGTTGGGCATCCCGACGGTGAAGGACCGGGTGGTGCAAATGGCGGTGAAGATCGTGATCGAACCCTTGTTCGAAGCCGACTTTATTCCATGCTCATTCGGATTCCGCCCGAAGAGGACGGCTCGAATGGCGCTGAGCGCGATCGTCGCCAGCATTAATGAGGGCTATCTTCAGGTGGTGGATGTGGATCTGAAATCGTACTTCGATACCATCGATCACGAGTTGCTCATGCGGCTGGCGGAGCGGCGGATTGGAGACAAACAGATCCTGCGCCTGATCCGCGCCTGGCTGAAAGCAGGAGTCATGGAGGAAGGCAAGGTGACGCATCCCGACCGCGGTTCGCCGCAGGGAGGGGTGATCTCGCCGTTGCTGAGTAACATCTATCTGCACGAGGTGGACCGCAGATGGTGCCGGAGCGACGGTGTCGCCACCGGTGCTGTGCGACTGGTTCGTTATGCGGATGATATGGTGCTGCTGGCGCAGACGGAACAACAGGCGCGGATGGCGTGGGATCAACTGCAGCGTGAGTTTGCCGAGCTTCATCTGGTGGTGAACCAGGAGAAGAGCCGGTTGACGAAGCTGGAGGAAGGGTTCGCGTTTCTGGGCTTCGAGTTTCGGAAAGCTCGTGGCCGGATGCTGTTGATGTGGCCGCGTACCAAGGCGTGCTGCAATATCCGGCGGCGAGTGCGTGAAGTGGTGCGATCATTTCCAAGTAACGAGCCTGTCACGGCGGTGATCCGGAAGCTGAACCCGGTTCTGAATGGGTGGTGTACCTACTTTCGGGTCGGCAACAGCAACCGGACGTTTCATAAAGTGGACTGGGCGGTTCGGAGCGAAATGCAGTTATGGCTCCGGCGCAAGCATCAGTGTGCTTGGGGAGCGGCTCGGGGAAGGTGGAACTACCATGTCCTTCATGAACGATGTCGGCTGTATCGAATGGTCGGGAAGGTGAGTCATCTGGAAGGGCTACGGCGGACGCCGCCGGAAGAAGGTGATCGGAGAGCCGGATGCGGGAAATCCGCACGTCCGGTTCGATGAGGGGAGGCAGGAAACGTGCGTTCGCGTGGCGCGCCTGTCTCCTACTCTACAGAGTCCCCAACTTCTAAGTTGCCGTTTTCTAAGTGTGTTTCGAAGAGTTCAACTCCGCCTCCGCGCGGCGTTTTCGTTGGCCGGATTTTTGGTGTCCACGTATGGCCGCATTTGGGTGTCCGCCGAGGGGATTATATTCATCTATTCTCGTTTCTGCGCTTCAGCTCAGCCTTCGACGACCCAAGCATCACGCCTACCTTTCATCGGCCACCTTCAGAATCTCGGTCGTGCGGCCACAATCTGCGTGGGCACTCACTCGAAGGTCCAGTCTTGGTTATTCTCAGCCGTGGGCGCAATGCTATCACCTATTGGACGTGTCTGCGGGTGACCTTCGGAAGCTGGGCTATGGCAATCCAGAAACGCTCAATCGTGTCGACGATATCGGCTAACGCTTCACTGGTTCCCGGCTTGGTGATGTATCCATTGGCGTGATTGTCGTAGGCGGCGTGCATGTCCTCGTCGGCTTCGGATGAGGAGAATACAAGCACAGGGATTCTGAGCATTCGGGGATGCTGCTTGATGCGGCGGAGCACTTCGCCGCCATCTATTTTCGGAAGATTCCAATCGAGAAGTATGAGGTTAGGGAGCGGAACATTTTCATACTCTTCTTCGAAAAGCAGGCGGACAGCCTCTTCCCCATCGCTTGCCATTATCAGCTCCCAGCGGATTTCTCCGCGAGCTCTAAACGCGTCCCGAATGAGGAATTGAAAGCTCGGACTGTCCTCCACCACGAGTAAGCGAATCGTCCGCATTCGGACCTCCCGTACAGTTAGATGGCCAACCCCTTGGAAGCTAGCGGGCTTGTGACTCGCGCATGACCTGCTTCGGATTGTTTAACTATGCAGGCCAAAACTCGGTGTGCTGGAGAAGGTTTCACCAGTCCACTCGACGTACTCAAACTGCCTTACCTACTGCGGCTTGAGCCACCGGCATTTCCTTTAGGAGTGAGCCCCGCACCAGTCCCCGCCTTGTTTCCGGCAGGTTAGCGAACGGGCTTCGACTTCCAGCGGCTTGTATTCTTGAACAGCTCCGCGCAGACGACGGGGGAAGCCGTTGCGGGCCTAGGGGTGTAAATCAGTTTTGCCCTTGGCATAATAGCCTATCACCACCGCGTGGAAATTCTTAAGCCATGGCTGTAACGTGAGATACCTACTTCCTGTTCTTGGTTTACGCGCATTTTTTGCTATGCCCCGCGCGTGACGCGGCGCATATTTACTTCACGCCTCTTCGCTCGCCTCGCGGAGAGCACCGATATGAGGAAAACCCAGTAGCAGGGCAGGGCGGTCGCAGAGCCGTTATGGCCAATGGCGCCCAAGCTCCATCACATTCGTTCGAAGGAAGGCAAGAGACTATGTCGAGAATGCGCTTGATTTGTTCTCAACCGCAGGCAGCGTGAAACGGAAAGTTGCGCCCTTGCCTTCCTCGGACTCGACCCAGATCTTTCCGCCCTCCCGTTCAATAAACTTCCGGCAGAACGCCAAGCCAATTCCACTTCCTGGACGATCGGCTCCATGTAAGCGCTTGAACGGCTCGAAGATCAGAGAATGATATTGTGGCGCGATGCCCGGACCATTGTCGGACACAGAGAATAGCCAGAAGCTGTTTTGCCGCTGTGCGGAGACTCGGATGTGAGGCGTCACGGCACCCCGGTAGTGCAGTGCATTCGAAATCAGGTTCTGAAAGACCTGAAGGAGCTGTGCCGGATTGGATACGACCTCGGGAAGGTCGGCGCACTCGATCCGGGCTTGCGCTTCCGCGATTGCCGCGCTAAGGTTTGCGACCGCATTCTCGTAAACGGTCAGCGATGAGACAGGCGTTGCTTCCCTGCTGCTTTCATCATTCAAGCGGGAATAGGTAAGCAGCGCAGTAATCAAATCGCCCATTCGTCCAGCGCTATTTCTTATGATCTGAAGTAGCTCGACCATTTCGGCATCGAGCGACGCCCCATGTTTGCGAACCATCATTTCGGTAAATTGCAGGATGGTATTCAACGGAGAACGAAGGTCGTGGGAAGCCACATGAGCAAACTGCTCAAGATCTTCGTTGGACCGCCGCAGTTCCGCCGCTTGAGTTACTAGGGATTCTTCTGAACGCTTTCTTTCAATCGCAATGGCGATGGTAGCCGCCACTGAAGCCAGAGCATTCACCGTGTCCTGCCCCAAGGAATGCCGGGCGAAAAGCGCCAAAACACCGATCAGCCGGTCTTCGACGATGAGCGGATAACCGGCGAATGCCACCATACCTTCCCGCTCCGCCCAATCCCGATCACTCACCTCAGGATCTGAGAGGACGTTGTTGGTCAGATGCGGACGCCTATGGAGGGCTATGCGACCAATCTTGAACGAGCCGACGGGTACTCGGGCATGGGCTCCGTCAAGGTGCGTGTATAATCCGGCGCTAGCCTGCAATTCCAAAACATCTTGCTTTGGCGAAAGCGTCCAAATCCGCGAAAATGCCGCGTCAAGATGCGTCACTATGGCTTGGGTGCAGAGATACAACGACTCCCGCAAGCTCGAAACCTGCGTCAACGCCCTGCCTACATCGGCCCCCAAGGCCGATATCCGCGCCTGCTCCGCCAACGAGACCTCGGCCCTTTTTTGCTCCTCTATGTCCGTACAGGTTCCGATCCATTTAGTGACTTGCCCAGCATCGCCATGGAAAAGCTCGGCGCGCACCAGATGCCAGCGCCAAGAACGGTCGTTTGCGCGAAGCAATCGAAATGCGATGTCATAAGGCTCGCCCGTGTCGAGGGAACGCTTCCAACGGTCGACGGCCAAGTCCTGTTCGTCGGGATGGACCCATCGCAGCCAACCGGCTCCCAGCACGGATTCGGGCGGTGCGTCGAAATAGCGAGTCACCCGCTCGCTGACGTAATCTAGGTCGCCGGCTTGCGTGGCCGTCCATACCATCTGCGGCATTGCGTTAGCGAGTTGCCGGAATCTCGCTTCACTCGCGAGCAGCGCTTCCTCAGCGCGCTTATGTTGGGTAATGTCACGAGCGATCTTTGACGCACCGACAATGTTCCCGTGCATATCTTTGACCGGGGAAATAGTCAGTGAGATATCAAGAAGTGAGCCGTCCTTCCGCTTCCGGATCGTTTGGAAATGGTCAACGCGCTCACCGCGCCTCAAACGGCTTAAGATCTGAGGCTCTTCATCCTGACGATCTATTGGGATGAGAATAGTGATTGATTGCCCGACCATTTCGGCAGCCGTGTAGCCGAACAAACGCTCTGCGCCTTTGTTCCAACTGGTCACGATGCCGTTGAGATCCTTGCTGATGATGGCGTCGTCGGACGAATCGATGATCGCACTGAGCAAGAGCGCTGCCCGTTCGCCCTCAGTAATAAGCTCAGTGGGCAATTTGGTGTGGGCTTCACTCATGCCGATAGCTCCAGCATTCTCCTCATCCGGCAAACCGCATTGCTTTTTACTATCTTCCCAGAAGCCCAGCCGGAACTGGTGAACTGTAAAAGGCCATGGTCGGGCGGGTTTCTAGTACAAGGATGGCTACGCCGTGTTCAACGCTCTATCAGAAGGAGCCCATCGTAGCTCTTTTCTCCCTGGCCCTGCCATACCCTCGATAAGGCTTCAGACGCGCGAAAATGATATCAAGATGGCGTGTAGAGTCTGCGGCAACGCTCGTTGGGTGTGCGAAGACCACAAAGATAAGCCCTGGGGCGGTGCGAGTCATCGTGAAGATGCTTGCCATTGCGGGGGGGCCGGCATGCCCTGTCCGGCCTGCAATCTGAGCGACCGCGAGCACAGGCCGAAAATGCCGGAGGGATACAAGGAGATTCTCGGTAGGGATGGCTGGGTAAACTGATTGCCCGAACTGAAGAACATGAAATCGTGGACTGAGCACCTGAGGCATTCGCCCCTGCGCTCGTTCACCGACGAAGACGGCCATTTCTGGCTAGAACAGAATGCGGAGAAAAAATCGAAATGGGCGAAGCTCGCGCGTGAAGGCCACAATGTCGCCTGGGAGTTCGATGGCCCGCGCGGTGAGTATACGGGCCGCATGCTGATCGACGGCGAGATCTTAACGCCTTCGGAGGCGACAAAGAAGTTTCTGCGGAAGTCTGGAAGCGAGTAATGAAGTGGATTCAGCATAGGACGTCTTTATCGATGCGCGCAACTCGTCTCTGCGTTGAAGCTCAAAAAACCGCTGATGACAAGTCTGATGACGTTGCAAATGCCGATTTCCTGGTAAAGAATCGCAGTAACTCCCGAAGCTGCATCGCGAGGGTAACCGCGCGTGACTCACGTACCGACTTCGACGAAGTTGGAAGGGGTAACTTCCACGTGGGCGCCCGCACCGACGTTTCGAGTGCATTGAGAGGTGGCCGGACCACAACGTGCCGTCTTCTGACCGGTAACGTAATCGTCGTGGCACAAGTGGGCGTCTGCACGCTGCTCATGATGACTGCGGTGCTGGCATCGGTTCTTTCCGCAGTTGCTCAAGCTCTGCCCGTCTACCGATGAGCCGTGGGTATGGGATTTATTCGAAGCCGCGCCTTCACCGGCACTGGCCGCTCGCCTCTCAGAGAAGAAGGTCGCGAAGATTTTGGTCCGGCACCGCATCCTGCGGATCGGCGACGGCGACGTGCGAGCCATTCTGACTACGCCACCACTCCAGGTTGCACCGGGGACGGCAGAAGCGGCCAGCGCACATGCCCTACTTCTGCTGCGAAAGGCCGGCGAAGTGCCGGGGGTGAGCACCGCGAGCATTGCTTCGCTTCGGGTAATGCGCGGCACGGGAATGAAAGCGACCTTTGGAGCAGCCGGGTCTCGGATAACTCCAAGCAATTTCCTCAACAGCAGCGTGAACCAAGTCACGCCGGGCTATTTCGAGACCATGGGCATGCGCCTACTCGCCGGACGCGCATTCACCTGGTTCGACAGGAATGCAGCGATACCTCGGAAGGTGATCGTCAATCGGACGTTCGCGCGGCGCTTTTTTCCAGGCAAGAATCCGAATGGCGAACGGTTCGGCTTTCCCGGGGCCGGGGACGTAGCGGCGGCCGATAACGAGATCGTCGGGGTCGTCAGCGACGCGAGGTACCGCTCACTTCGCGAGCCGATTCCACCGACGGTCTACAGTCGCGATGGGTTCGATTCCACGCTTATTTTGCATTTGCGGACAATCGATAGCCCAGAAAGCGCGATTGCACCAGTTCGACAGCTGATACGTTCTCTCGATGCGGAATTGCCGATCATCGAGGTGCGGACGTTGCGCGAAGAGGTGGACGCATCGCTGTGGCAAGAGCGTCTGCTCGCGGTGCTCTCTACGATCTTCGGCGCGATTGCGGCCTTGCTCGCGAGCATCGGTTTGTACGGTGCGCTCGATTATGCAGTGAAATCCCGCACTCGTGAAATTGGAGTCCGGACAGCCTTAGGCGCGCAGCCGTCACGGATCGTAGGCTTGTTTTCGCGCGAAGCGTTCTTCCTAACAGCTGGAGGCGTGGTTCTGGGACTGTGCAGCTATGCGGCGGCGTCCGTGTTTTTGCGCAGAGTTCTTATGACCTTCGCCCCTGGGAACCAACCGCTGTCGCTGCCGTCGTGTTGTTTGTGGGCTTCATCGCTGCGATCGCGACTGCTCCGGCGGCCTATCGCGCCGGACGGATCGATCGGCGATCTGCGTTGCGGAGCGAATAGGAAAAAACAGGCCCCGAGTCACTGATTTTCAAACTACTTTCAGCGTTCCGCGGGATAGGTCTTCCCTTGTCGGCAAGGATAGAACTATCCTTCGCCGTCAGGGCAGAATCTATCCTAGCCGTGC
Source organism: Bryobacterales bacterium (assembly GCA_963824345.1). GTDB lineage: Bacteria > Acidobacteriota > Terriglobia > Bryobacterales > Bryobacteraceae > Palsa-89. Next base: position 226,202 of record CAWGOZ010000023.1, on the reverse strand, counting down.
TCGGGTGCTAAAAGATCGATACCATCGGATGCGAGTGCGCATTTGCATTGTATTTGGCTCGCGCCATTTAAATCCTCGCGATCAGCGGGAAAGGAGCAATAATTCAATCAGGTCCGCAGTTACGGACCGCAGCCGGGAGCTGCATATCCACGAGGGGATCGGTCACTTTTTAACAAGACCGAACCGTCGCCTACTTCGATCCCAAGGGCGCGTTACAATTCGGTAATGTTCAGACTATTCCTGGTTTCGATCTGCGTTGCGGGAGCGTTAGTCGCCCAAGACCCTCAGCCGGGAGCCGATGTGACGATCGATGCCGCCGAGCGTAGCGAACTCACCGACAACGTGCGGATGGCCTTGAGCCAAGCCTACGTTTTCCCGGAAACGGCCACCAAGATGGAGCAAGCTGTTCGTGAACATCAGCGGCACTAACGATGCACCCCGAAAGGTGGAAACAGACCGATAGGCTGCTGCAAGCGTTGCTAGAGCGGCCCCCCGGCGAGCGCGACGCATTCCTGCGGCAGGCCTGCGAAGGCGATCTAGCGCTGGAACGCGAAGTGCGCTCCCTTCTGACATCACCACAGCAGGCCGGTAGCTTCCTGGAAAGGCCAGGCATGGAATTGAGCGCGCGCGCTATGGCTCGGGAGCACAGCGAAGGCCCGCAGGAAGACCTGCAAAAAGGCCACGGTGGTATGGCTCCAGGCGTCAGACTCGGACCTTATGAAATCATCTCCCCGCTGGGCGCAGGCGGGATGGGCGAGGTTTATCGCGCTCGCGACACCCGGCTGGATCGTGACGTTGCCATCAAGATCCTGCCTACCGCATTCTCCGCCGATATCGAACGTTTGCACCGCTTCGAGCGGGAAGCGCGCCTGGCGTCTTCCTTAAACCACCCCAATATCGTTACCATCCACGAGCTCGGTCAGGATGGTTCCACTCACTATATAGCGATGGAGCTGGTGAAGGGGACGACGCTGGCCGAGCTGCTTGCCCGAGGCGCGTTGCCAATACGAAATGCCATTGAACTCGGGGCGCAGGTTGCGGAGGGGCTGGCTAAGGCGCATGAAGCGGGCATCTCGCACCGCGACTTGAAGCCTGGGAACGTAATGGTCTCGGACGACGGATTCGTCAAAATTCTCGATTTTGGCCTGGCGAAGCTGGCCGCAACGAGCAGCGAAATGTACGATACGCGTAGTATCTCCGGCTGGCGGAGTCAACCGGGACAGATGGTGGGAACCCTGCAATACATGTCGCCCGAACAGGCCAGCGGCGGCCTGGCGGATTTCCGGTCCGATCAGTTCTCGTTCGGGTTAGTGCTGTACGAAATGGTCACGGGGAAACATCCCTTTACAAGAAGTACGCCGGCGGAGACATTAGTGGCCATTTTGCGGGAACCAGCCGAACCGCTAGGCCTGCAGAACCTGGACGCCCCGGCTCCACTGTGCTGGGCCATCGAGCGGTGTCTCGCGAAAGAGCCCGATAAGCGCTACGTCTCTACCCGAGATCTCTCGCGCGAACTGGCAGTGATTCGCGACCACTTCTCGGAAAAGCCAGTTCAACGCGCGGAGGCCCGCCCGGCCAATATTCCTGTGCAACGGACCCGATTTGTGGGGCGAGAGAAGGAAGTGGAGGCCGCTAAAAAACTACTGTTGCGTCAGGATGTGCGAATGGTCACGATTACGGGCCCAGGAGGAATCGGCAAAACGCGTCTCGCCATAGAAGTGGCGAGTGGGCTGGTCGAGCACTTCCCCGGCGGTACCCATTTCATCCCGCTCTCCGCGCTGAGCGACTCGGGCTTGATCGCTTCAGCCATCGTTCAGACGTTGGGTTTTCGGGAGGCGGGAATCATGTCACCGCTCGAAATACTCAAGAAGAATCTACAGGATTCGTTGCGCGCACCAATGCTGTTGCTGCTAGACAATTTTGAACACCTCATACGGGCGGCGCCTACGGTAGCGGAACTCCTGGCTATAACGCCCCATCTCAAAATTCTGGTAACCAGTCGCGCGGCGCTACATATTTACGGGGAACATGAGTTTCCCGCGCGACCGCTGAGGCTCCCGGATGCGCGGTCAACACCATCGCTGGACATTCTGTCGAAGTACTCCGCCGTCGCTCTATTTGTACAACGGGCAGTCGCTGCCAAGCCAGGTTTCGAGCTGAACCTGGAAAACGCTCGCCCCATTACCGAAATTTGCGCACGCCTGGATGGTCTGCCGCTGGCGATCGAGTTGGCAGCCGCCCGGCTGAAAGTTCTTTCGCCGTCTTCCCTGCTCACCCGCCTTGCAAGCCGGTTGCACCTGTTGACTGGAGGCGCGCGGGACCTGCCGGAGCGCCAGCAGACCCTGCGCGCAACCATAGATTGGAGCTACGATCTGCTGAGTCCCGCCGAACAGAAGCTCTTGCGAAGGTTGTCCGTGTTCGTGGGCGGATGTAATTTGGAAGGCGTGGAAGCTGTTTGCTACACCGAAAGCGACCTCGACGTGGACCTGCTCGATGGCGTGGCATCCTTGATGGACAAAAGCCTGCTCCAACAGGTCGAGCAGGCAAACGGTGAGTCGCGCTTCTCGATGCTTGAAACCATTCGCGAGTATGCTCTCGAAAAACTGGAGGCAAGCGGCGAGCCCGAACAGATGCAGCGTCATCACGCCGCTTTCTTTCTTGCATTCGCCGAAGAAGCCGAGCCCCATCTTCACGGGCGGCAACCGGCGGAATGGCTGAAACGCCTGGAAGAGGAACACGCTAACATACGAGCGGCCCTGCGGTGGTCGTTAGCTTACGACACGGGGGCGGCGGCGCGCTTGGGAGCGGCGATTAGATATTTTTGGGTCTTTCAGGGACACTTAGCCGAAGGTTTAGCACTGTCGCAAGATATCTTGAGGCTCTGTGATGGGGCTCCCTCTGCCGTGCGCGGGAACTTATTATCCATGGCGGGCAACTTGGCGAAGTTTCAGGGCGATTATGAGACGGCGCGAACGATGTATGAGGAAGGCTTGTCCGATGGGCGTTCCGCCCAGGATTTGCGGCAAATTTCATTGTCTTGCAGAGGATTGGGAGGATTAGCGTATGAGCAGGGCGATTACCCCACTGCACGCGGATTCGGGGAGGAAGCATTAGCCGCCGCCCGACAGTCGAACGATCCGTTTGGCATCGCCCGCTCGCTCAGCATGCTCGGAGATTTGGCTCGGTCGCAGGGCGACGATGCGGCAGCGCGTCCCCTCTATGAAGAAGCTTTAGCGATTTGCAGGCAACTGGATAGAACATATTCTATCGCTAACATCCTTACCAATTTAGCGGCCGCGGAGTTCGGCGATGGCAATTACGCCGCTGCATATTCGCACTTCAGGGAAGGCTTGACAATGCATCGGGAATCAGGCGGCGAAATCATGGGAGGCAAGATAGACATTTCTTATGCACTGGACGGCCTTGCGGCTCTCGCCATCCTGCGCGGCGAAGCAGAATTGGCAGCGAAACTGGCCGGTTCGGCAGATAAGCTGCGCGAATCTATGAACTATAATGTGGAACCCGCCGAACGCCGCTTTCGCGACACTTACCTGGTTTCTTTACACGCGGTACTTTCCGAAGAGAATTTCTCCAGGGCTTATGGGCAAGGACGTACACTGAAACTGGATGAAGGTGTCGCGCTCGCCCTAGGAGAGAAGCCGAATTAATTGTTATAGTTCCGGGCGCGTTTTCGCGCTCGGCGCGTTCCGAGTCGATGGCGGCAATGAGGAAATCTCCGCATCGGTTCTGGTCACTCACTCCTCAGTAGTCGGCAAGGATAGAACTATCCTTCGCCGTCAGGCAGGACTGAGGTGCGCGGGACGGCTGGGGTCCGGGTGGAACTCGGAATTGCAGCGCGGCGTCTAAAGCAACTATGGCGAGTGTAAGGCTCGGTTACCTTTTCGCAGTGTTGGCGACAAGCATGTGGGGGCAGGGCGAGGCGCCAGTTTAATTCGCGAGAGGGGATTTTGCCTGCAGGCGGCCCGCAATGGCTGGTAAAGAGCGCTTCGAGTTGATCGTGCTCATTGTTGAATCTCGGGTCTTACGGTGCGTATCGCGTAAAGACCAGGTCGCGAGCCTTCATACGTTCGTGGCAGGGGAAGCAGATTTCGTGCACCGCCTGGTCGGCAGGCTTGCCGTCCTTGAATTGCGCGAATCCCCAGCCGCCTGTCGAGGCGTATTTTCTCGAGTCCTTGACTGCTAACTGAATATTAATTGGGGGCCCGGCAACGAAAGATTGGGCCTGGCCAAAGACTTTGTCGTTTTCCTCAGACGAGTCGTAATTCCAGGCCAGCCGGACAATGATTGTGCCGTCCGGGAACGGCAGCTTCCCCATCCTGTAGGCCTTGATCGCTACATCGTTGCCGAGGATGGCGCGAAGATCGTTGTTATTGCCTGCTTCGTGGGCCACCGAGATCACCCTCCAGTCGCGGTACCCGGAGGGAATTGTGACTCCGAAAATCGGGGACGCCTCGTTGGGGCGTCCTGCCGCGAATGAAATGGCAGGGATGACGCACGCGGTCATCGCTGCTAATACCCAGGAGATCCGCTTCATGCAAGTCCCACGCAGACTAACCACGAGAATATCCATCGACATTAATAATCGCCTGCGCGAACGCCTGCGGGGCTTCTTGAGGCACATTGTGCCCGATACCATTCAGTTCTCGGTGCGAATACTTCCCTGAGAATTTGTCGCGATAGTTTTTGCTGTAGCCGAGCTTGCCGCGTTCCGTGTTTGTCTTGCTGGATTGTGCGTCTGCAGAACCGATTGTGGTGATGAACTGCGGGAGGACATTCAGTTTCGCTTCGCGCTTGCGCCGATCGTAACGTGTCGCCCAATTGTGGGCAAGTTCCTGAATTGTTGCCAGCGGCACACCTTGCGATTCATCCGTGACTGTTTCCCGATCAGGCCACCTTGTCGAGTTGATGCGCCTGCGCAATTCGGTAAGTTCCGCTTCTGGAACATTCACCTGAAACGGACGAACAGCCGTGTTGTCGGCTGACTGTGCAGCACTGGTTTGGGTCACGGCGTTCTCATTTTGAGCAGCATTGGATTGCAAATCTGCGAATGCCTCGCCGATCGTTGTTCGTCCGAACGCGACTGCCATGCCTGACATCGAGCTCGCCTTGAGAAAGCAACGGCGCGATCTGTCGTCTGGTTCTTTCATTGGGCTGCCCTTTCGAGTTATGGTTTTTGGGGGCCGAGTGGTCATCGTGTCGTCACCACACGATATGGAGCTGATCCCCGCCCTTCAGAAATGCGCTGGATTTGCCTCATTCTTCGGGTCCCACCCCTTCATTTCATTGAGTTCCTCGGGCGTGATCTGAGGCAAGTGCCGGATGAACAAAACCAGGCGCCAGGTTTGCGGGACAGTGTGCGTTCCGTGGAAGGCGGGCATGCCGCTCAAAAGAATTCCATTTTCAATTGTGTAGTAGAGCTCACCATCGCTCTTGTTCTGCGTCCCGGATGCGCGCAAGTCGGGCGGTTTCGGATAGAGGCCCCTGCCGAATACCGTCTGGCCCCCTCCGTCATTCGAATGGCACTCGGAGCAATGATAGGAGAAATGCTCCATGCCTCCCCGAATGTTCTCCGTTGAAGGCACGAGGGGATTGCGAAGCTGGCGATACGTGGATGGCACGGCCAATTTGCGTGCCGTTGTGGCCGCGAGCTCCTCAATCGCCGATGGTGTCGCAAGTGCGCTGAAGCCTCGTCGCACGAGAATCAGCCCGTACCCAGCGGCTGCAACCGCGAGAGCAATCAGAATTAGCAAACCTGCTTTCCAGGGTTTCATGTCTGCCTCCCTTGTCCCGAGCCGGCCTTCGATGGGCTGCCTTCCGCGTCAGGCGCGAAGTATGGCAGCTCCGAAAGGAGCGCCCGTTAATCCGCCATCCACCATCAACTCGATCGCGTTGATGTACGACGAATCGTCCGAGGCAAGAAAAAGCACAGCCCTGGCCAAATCTTCCGGCTCGCCCCAGCGGCCCAGTGGAATAGTGGAAGAGAAGAAATCGGAAAGCTTCGCGGATTCCTCCTGAGTGGCATTGGCGCGTGGCCCGCGCTTCCAGATGGGAGTCTTCGTCGCTCCGGGAGCCACCACGTTCACGCGAATTTTGCGCGGTGCAAGGTCTGCGGCGATGGATCGCGCCATCGAGACGAGTCCGCCTTTCGTGGCAGCGTAGGCAGCCACGTCTGGTTGACCGAGATAACTCTGCACCGATCCGTTGAAGATGATGCTGCCGTTGTCGTTCATGAGAGGAGCGGCTGAATTGACGGTAAAGAAAGCACCGTTGAGGTTGGTGTGGACTACCTTCTCGAAGATGGCTTCGTCGGTCGTGCCCGTCGGCGTGCTGCCGCTGATTCCGGCATTGGCGAAGACGATGTCCAGCTTGCCGAAGTCCCTGGCAAGATCCGCGAAGAGCCGCTTGCGGTCGTCCGCGATGGTGAGGTCGGCGCGATAGCCGCGGGCGTTGGGTCCCAGTTCGGCGACCGCTTCATCCAGTGCCTTCTGATCCCGACCGGTAATCGCGACTGCAGCGCCTTCAGCAATGAAAAGGCGGGCTGTGGCCAGGCCGATACCGCTGTTTCCGCCGGTGATGAGAGCCTTCTTGCCTGCGAGTTTCATGATTTCCTCCTGGACTGCTGGGCCGTCCTGGATCGCAGGGACCGGAAGCCGGCGCGAACCTCTTCGGTGAAGAGCTGCGGCTGTTCCCAGGCCGCAAAGTGGCCGCCCTTGGGCAGCTTGTTGTAATGGATCAGTTTGGGATACGCCCGCTCCGCCCAACTGCGCGGGCACAGATCGATCTCGTCCGGAAAGGAGCTTACGGCAACCGGGATGGACACGCCTTTGACACTGAAGTACCCGAGTTTGTTTTCCCAGTAGAGGCGGGCTCCGGAGATCGCCGTGTTGGTCAACCAGGCGATCGTGACGTTATCGAGAATGTCGTCACGCGTGAGGCCTTCGGATTCTCCCTGAAAGACACGTGAGATCAGCGCGTAGCTCCACGCATCGTGGTCCAGAAAATAGGCGGCCAGTCCGACGGGGGAATCCGCAATTCCATACAACGTCTGCGGGCGCAACCCCATCTGGTAGCCGTAGGCGACGCCTTTGCTGTAGACGAATTGCAGCCGCTCGAAAGCGAGTTTTTCCTCAGGTGAGAGACCGTCTGGCATTGGCGCACCGGTAAATGCCGCCTTATCAATTTCGGCGGAACCGCGCCTGGCATGTTGATGTGAATGCCGAGCAGTTCGGGAGGCGCCTGCACACCCATCTGTTCGGTGATGATCGCACCCCAATCGCCGCCTTGCGCCACAAATTGCGTGTATCCAAGGCGCTTCATCAGCACGGTCCAGGCGCGAGCGATGTGGACGGGGTCCCACCCGGTGGTGGCCGGCTTGCCGGAAAAACCGTAGCCGGGTATCGACGGAATCACGAGATCGAACGCGTCAGATGCATTTCCGCCGTGTGCGGTGGGATTGGTAAGCGGATCGATAATCTTCATCTGTTCGCTGATCGAGCCAGGCCATCCGTGCGTGACGATCAGCGGCAACGCATTCTCATGCTTCGAGCGAACGTGAATGAAATGAATGTCGAGCCCATCGATCTCGGTCAGGAACTGCGGCAGGGCGTTCAATTTGGCTTCGATCTTGCGCCAGTCATAATCTGTCGCCCAATAGCGCGCCAGTGCCTGCATCGTGGCGAGCTGTACTCCTTGCGACGCATCTGTAACCGTTTCTCGTTCAGGCCATTTCGTCGCATTGATGCGCCTGCGCAATTCGGTCAGTTCGGTTTCCGGTACGTTCACATGGAACGGGCGAATGGCTGTCTTGTCAGTAGCCTGTTCGGTGCTTCGTTGAGTGGCGGCAGTTGGTGTCATTGTGTGTTTCTCCTTTAAAATTCGGTGATCACTCTGAGCGATGGCTGCTCTCTTGCTCGTTCGTGATCCACTCCCGTATATATACCGGGCAGCTCCTGAGTTCGATCCCTTCGGCTTCGGCCCGGACCAAAAGCTGCACAGCATCATTGCTAACCAGCTCTACCTCGGCAAGTTCGATGGCGACGAGTCGCCGTCCATCAAGCGCCATGCGAATGAGTTCCAGATCTTCCGCTGCCAGCCGACCGCTGATAGACAGGATCAGACCCTGTTCAGTCGAAACTCGATCGATTCGGTACGGCATTGGCTCGCATTCGCCTGTCGCTTGCGGTTTTCAATGGCAAACGGCACGCCATTCGAACCTCACTGAAAGCATTGGAAATCCTGCCGTGTGACGGCCGGCGAATTTGGAAGATCTGGTGAATCTGGTGAATTTGGTGGAATTGGTAGGATTGTCAGCGAAACTTGAATTGCGTCTTGTCGATACCTAGCGCTTTGATGCGATTCTCAAGCGTGGATGATGGAATCCCAAGCCTCTCCGCCGCGCCCGACGGCCCCGCGACACGCCCCCGGCACGCAGCGAGGGCCGCTTCGATAATCTCCCGTTCCATGCGGGGCTCGCGTCCAGACGGCGCGGGTGAAACCACCTGAGGTCGTGGTCGGGCCGGTTGTTTCGACAGCCATGACTCGTCGACGGCAAAAACCTCGCCCGAATTCAGAATCACAGACCGCTCAATCACGTTCTGCAGTTCACGGATGTTGCCCGGCCAGTCATAGTTCTGCAATAAGTCCAGCGTCTTCTTGTCGATCGACCGGAAGTTCCTGCCCGCGCGCCTGCCGTAGCGTTTTACGAAGTACTCGACGAGCACCAGGATATCCTCAGTCCGGTCTCGGAGCGGTGGCACCTCGATGGGAAATACATTGAGGCGGTAAAAGAGGTCTTGCCGGAAGCCTCCATTGGCAACAGCTGCCGTCAGGTCGCGGTTGGTGGCCGTGATGACTCGAACGTCGACTCGGATAGTCTGTGCTCCCCCGACTCGCTCAAACTCGCGCTCCTGCAGCACTCTCAGGAGCGCGACCTGAGTGTCGGGTGGAAGTTCACCTACTTCGTCCAGAAAGATAGTGCCGCCATTGGCCTGTTCAAAGCGGCCCAGCCGACGCTGTGTAGCTCCAGTGAAGGCTCCTTTCTCGTGACCAAACAGTTCCGATGAAATTAACGTAGGCGCGAGTGCCGCACAGTTCACACTGACGAACGCACGTCCGGCTCTCTGGGATCGCTTGTGGACGGCGCGGGCGATGAGTTCCTTACCGGTGCCGGTCTCGCCCGTTATGAACACCGTGGAGTCCGTCGGCGCCACTTTGCCGATCTTCGAGAGGACCGTCTTTAGTGGTTTCGAGGAACCGACAATCTCCTCGAACATCAGCGCGCGGTCAACCTCGTCTCGGAGCGCAAGGTTTTCCCGATAGAGTTGATCCTTCAGCGCCCTGATCTCTGCTTCAGCCTCCTTCTGTTTACTCAGATCGAGGGCGAAGGCGACGCCGTCGTTTCCTTGCTGATCGAACAACGCGCCGCCCGTGAGTACAGCGATCCGAGTACCATCCTTCCGGACAAACTGCTTCTCGTAAGGCTGCACGGTTCCCGTGGCTTTCAAATCCGCGGTCGCTCGCTCGTCTTGCTCGCGCCATTCGGAAGGTGTTAAATCGGTCCAGCGCACAGCACCTGAGACGATGTCCTCACGCCGATACTGGAGCATGTCGAGAAACGCATCGTTCGCGTCGGTGATTCGCCCATCAAGGTCCCAGATCATGACTCCGACGATGTCGGAGTCAACCAGGCGTCGAAAGCGGGCTTCACGCTCCTGGAGGTCGCGGTAGAGACGGGTGTTCTCCACGGACATCGCCGCCGCCGAAGCAATCACCTTAAGAACGGCCATTCGCGCCGGGGTGAACGCGTGAGGTGTAAGGCTGTTTTCGAGGTACAGCAGCCCGAGCAGCCGCGCTTGTTTGAGCAGTGGGAGGCAGAGCACAGACCGTGTGTGGCGCTCGCGAATATACTCGTCGGCCGCAAATGGATTCTGACCGGATGCGTCGTGCAGGAGAACACCTTCTTTGGTCCGCAGCACATACTGAAGAACCGAACCGGGAAGATCCGCGGCGCCGATGCTTGCTTGGCGCAGGACGACCGTTACCTGATCACGGTTGCTTGTGGCTTCCGCTTCGATGAGATGGGCTTCGTCCCGCGAAAGAATTAGCAGGCCTCTATCACCGCCTGCGTGCTCAAGTGCCGTGCGCATGATCGTGTGCAGCAGCCTGTCCAGCACAATCTCACTCGACACAGCTTCGGATACCTTGATCACAGTCGCCAGATCGAGTTGCCCGACCGGGGTTTGTATCGTCGCTGTCGCATCCGGGATCACTCTCTCGGGCCTGATTTGTGGGTGAAGCTGGTCAAGCTGCCACACCTTGGCATCCGCTCCCCAACGAAGGTAACAGTGGCGTGCCTCGCGCAGATAAGTGGTGGCGATTCTCTCATAACCGCGCGCCGTATAGAACACCGCTGCGAGTTCATTGGCGCAGGCTTCAATGTGAACAAAGCCGTGCACATGCGCGGATCGGATCGCCCTTTCGTAAAGTTCCTGCGCGTCCAAAACGCGTCCCTCGATGCGGGCGATCTCCGCCGCAACCAGCGCCGCACGACTCTCAAACGTCTGGGGCGAGTGCTCGGCCCACACTTCGAGCTGCTTGTAATGTTCGGCCAAAGCATCGAAGTGTTTCGGTCGATCTTCGGGCGGCGCAATGTTCCAGGCGCCCGCGTGAGCGAGCGCAGCAAAGAGGCGAAACTCCGCAGTTTCGAACATCGCCGCTGATGTCCAGTACAACCGTTGCCCCTTGAACGCCGCCTCAGCCGCTGAAGCATAGTCTCCCGCGAAAACACGAGCCTCTACCTTGCGGGTCCAGTAGTAGAACTCGGCGAATACCAAATTCGGATTGCTGGCTAGATCGCGCTCAACCTCCGGCTCGATGTAATCGTCGTGATCCAGATGCCCAAGCGCCGGCGTTACTCCCCGCAGCGTCCGAATCAGGCCCAGCTGTGCCCCGCAGAGGTGGATGACTAAACCAAAGCGTACCCTTTCAGCAAAAGCCAGGCCGTTTTCGCATTCCGTCTGCACTTCTGCCAGCGGATCTCCGACTGCCAGACAAATCGTGATGAGCTGGTCCCAGCTGTAGGATGCGAAAGTAAGGTCGCCAATACGATATGCGGCATCGAAGGCGCGACGCACTAGCTCACGTCCGCTGGCAACGTGCTGCGCCCATGGCATGACCATGGCGCCCAGGGACATGTAGGTCCGCGCCTGATAGCGCGTCAGGCCACGCTTCTCGACCAGGTCATAGCCCAGTTGCCCGAAACGGAATCCATCCTTATAGTCACCAAGACGCGCTCCGGCGAACATCGCAAGCCAAACGTAGGCGAAGCACGCGGCGTCGCTGTTGCCATGTTCGAGACTGAGTGTCACCAAACGGCAGACGACCAATGTCGAAAAGTGCTCGTCAAAAAGAATCGACGGCGTCACAATCTCCGTGAAGACATCGAGCGTGTCGAGTACTTCCCGGTCGGTGACGAGCGACAGGTCTATGAGTTCTTCGATTTGCCGGCCGCCGAGCAGAACCCAGATCCGCTCGTATTCGCGCAATACATCATCGCGAGTCGGACGGTTCGACCACTCCGTGCCTTGGCTACGGAGCCACTCCAGAAACACGTCCACCGCCCGGTCACACCGATCGAGGGTGGTGTACAACGTGAGCCGCAAGCGCGTGGCTAAGCAGAAGTCGTGTCGATTGTTCGCGCGCTGAGGCAACACCGAGAGTCGATTCTCGGCAGCAATCTTGTCTGCGGTCAGCAGCTCGCATTCAGCCATCAGATATTCGGTCGAGAAGACGAGGGGATAGTTTCGCTCCCACGTCTCTTCCGTGAGCAACGCCCGGCCCGCCCCCAGATATTTGAGTGCCGAAGCATATGCGGTCGAAATTTTGGCGCGTCGGCCTGCAACGAGATTCAGGTCAGCGACGCGCTCGCGGTCTTCGACGGAGATGAGTAGTTGAGAGCCGCGGTTGAGCTGGTTGACGATCTCGAATATTGCCTCTTCACGTTTCGCTGCGGGAGTGTGCTCAGCCAGAAGCATTCCAATTCGAAGATGTGCCGCGGAACGCAGATCCTGCGGAATCATGGAATAGGCTGCTTCCTGCACGCGATCATGCAGGAAGCGGTAGGCATCGTCCGAGCGGAAGATTAGTCCAGTCCGTACTGCTTCCCAAAGGTTCTGGTGAAGTTCCTCGGTCGACTTTTCGTAAGCCATCGCCAGCATGTCGAACTCGGCGCTGTTTCCCATACAGGCGAATTGCTTGAGTGCCTCCTGAGTGTTTGCCGGCAGGCGGTTCAACTTGCCGACCATGAGCTCCACGACGTTGTCGGTGTAGCCTTTGGCGTGAATACGATTGAGGTCCCATCCCCAGCGGCCTTCGTCGTAGTCAAAGCTCAGCAAGCCTTCCTCTCCCAGCGTGGAGATGAATTGGATGGCGAAGAAGGGATTGCCGGTAGTCTTCTCGTGAATCAGGTTCGCGAGCGCGGCGGCGCCTCCCGGCTCGCAGTGGAGAGAGTCCACCAGCAATTGACCTAGATCGTCCTGACCGAGGGGTGTCAGAACGATGTCCTCGACGGCCGCCCCGGCCTGACGGATCGCATCTAGTTTGCGCATCAGTGGATGCGTCGCGCTGACCTCGTTATCCCGGTATGCTCCGATGAGCAATAAACGCCTTAGATCGTCGCGCGTCAATAGATCTTCGAGTAAGTCGAGCGTCGCGGCATCAAGCCACTGGAGGTCGTCGAGGAACAGTGCCAGCGGATGCTCCGGTCTTGCGAATACGCCGATGAACCGGCGAAAGACCAACTGAAAACGTCTCTGCGCTTCCGATGGCGGGAGTTCGGGAACGGGCGGTTGTTCGCCAATGACGTGCTTCAACTCCGGCACGAGTTCGATGATTAGGAGTCCGTTCGGCTCCAGCGCCTCACGAAGCGCATCACGCCACTTGCCCAATTCCCCTTCGGTCTTGCTCAAAAGTGGCCGGATCAGGCTCTGAAACGCCTGGCCCAGTGTCGCGTACGGGATGTCGCGCTTGTACTGATCAAACTTGCCTGAGGCAAATAACCCGCGTGGGGGCACAAGTGGTTTGTGGAGTTCATTTACAACGGCAGATTTGCCGATACCGGAGTATCCGGACACCAGCACCAGTTCCGGCCGCCCGCCGGCAACAATGCGATCGAAGGCGGTGAGCAGGGTCTCGATCTCACGATCCCTGCCGTACAGCTTCTCGGGGATCATGAGGCGATCCGGAGTGTCATGAGCGCCAAGAGCAAACTCGTTGATATGCCCCTGGGACTCCCATTCGGACAGGCAGTACCGAAGGTCACGCTCGACCCCGGCGGCTGTCTGATACCGTTCCTCGGCCGTCTTAGAAAGCAGCTTCATCGTGATCGCTGAGACCGATGCCGGGATGCTGCTGACCCGCTCGCGGGGTGAGGCTGGTGTTCTCGCGATGTGGCAGTGCACCCATTCCATCGCATCGGAGGCTGCGAACGGAAGACTCCCGGTCAGCATCTCGTACAACGTGACTCCAAGTGAGTAAAGGTCGCTCCGGGAATCGATCGAACGGTTCACTCGACCTGTCTGCTCGGGCGCCATGTAGGCGAGCGTCCCTGCGATGAACTCTGGAGGATCCGGCGATTGGCGCTCGCGGGGAATGCGCGACGCAATGCCGAAGCCCGTGAGCCAGACGTGGCCGGAGTCGTCGACGAGGACGTTCTCAGGCTTGACGTCCTTGTGGATCAGACCGTGCTGGTGGGCATGGCCGAGCGCCGTTGCCAAGTTAATGGCAAGGCGTAGAAATCGAGCCAGATCGAGGGGCTGGTCCTTGTCCCGCTCAAGAACGCGGTCGAGAGGCTCACCGCCCGGGTCAGCGAGAACAAGGATTGTCCGTCCTTCGTGACGCGCGAGCGTCAGAGGCTTGGCCACCCACGCGGGCTCAAGTTCAGCCGCGAGCGAGTATTCGTGCTCAAGGCGTCGCAGAGTCTGCGGTAACGGTTGTTCTGCAGTAGGAGCTACTACCAGGACGGGCGATGAGTTGCCGTGCTGTCGGGCGCGGTAAAGCGTGAATTCCGCGCTATTGCGGATTAGCTCCAACGCGTACTCAGAAGGTGCTGGCATCTAGAGCATCCTCGACTTCAGGGGAGGTGCCACCTTCAATATATAAGGTCCCGGTGTCGGCTACGGGCCTGGCTTTTCCGATACACTTGGCTGATTTGTCGCCATTGCGAGCAAGGCCCAAAAAGCTCTTTTAGCTTGCCAGCCCATGCGGTGAATGATAAAGGACGTTGTCATTCACAACGGGCCTCTGAGAATCGCCACTGGAACCTTCGTCTGTATGGGTCCGACACTCGTACAAAGCTCAGGTTGATCACAGCCCGAGCGACCTCGCAATCGGCCCGAAGCAACGTTCTAGTCACTTCACTCCCCAGTAGTCGGCAAGGATAGAGTTAAGTTGCCACCACGTGGGGTTCGAATAACTCGACTGCTTGGCTCGAACCGGCGTGAACACGCCTGAGACAATGTTTCCAAGTTTCCCGCGTCGGCGAGATATCGTTGGCGCGGTCACCATTTCCTTGTGCGCGACTATTCCGGACCAGGCGTGAATTTGGCGTGGCTCGCAGGATCTTCCGCGCGCGAAATCATCGGCGCACGAATTTCTTGGAACTGGACCAGGTCCTTTGAAAAGATCAAGTCGAGGGTCCAGTCAAAAGCCACGCGCAGCTTCTTCTCCAGCCGAGGAAGTTTGCATAGATAAATGGTTCGCCAAAGCCACCACGCAGCGAACCCCGAGAAATTGACTCCCAGGATTCTTGCCACGCCAGTGCGCCGCCCGATCGCAGCGAGTTGTGCGAAGGTCGAATAATGGAATGGCATCTTTCTCGTTCCTCGCATGGTCGCGATGACGTTGTGGGCCACCACGTTAGCCTGGCGGAGCGCGTGCTGCGCCGTCGGAGGATGAAAGCCACCGGTCCGGGGATCAGGCACCGCCGCGCAGTCCCCCAGAGCCCAAACTCCCGGCCACTCGTCCACTTCCAGGAATTCCGATACCAGCAAGCGACCGTGCTCCTTAGCGCAGGGGATGGTTTCAACCAAACGATTCGGCGAAGTTCCGGCGGTCCAAACCAGCGTGTTGGTAGGAATCGCGGTGCCGTCGCTGAGGTGCACGGTTCGGCCCGAAAACTCCGCGACTCGAGTGTTCAAGCGGATTTCCACTTTCCTCTCGGTCAGTTTTCGAAGTGCATAGGCGCCCAATCCTTCTCCCAACTCGGGCAGAATCATCATTCCGGAGTGGACCAGGACGACGCGCAGCATCTGTTCACTGAGATTGGTGTAAGAGCGGAGCGCTCCGCGCACGAAGTCGTTGATGCCGGCCACGGTCTCGACGCCGGCGCAGCCCCCTCCGGCGACAACAAACGTCAAAAGCGGCCCCTTTTCCTTACAGCATTCGGTGTCCGCTTCTTCCAGATGCGCGATGAGGTGGTTTCGAAGACGCACGGCGTCCGCCAGCGTCTTCATCGTGAGGGCGTAATCCTCTAAACCCGCAATTCCGTACCGGTTGGTCATCGACCCGAGACCGATCACAAGGTAGTCGAATTCGAATGTATGTCGATGGTGATCAAATCCATGCGAGACAACGACTTGCTTTTGCGCAAGATCGATCCGCTCCACTTCGCCCGCGAAAAACTGCATCTTGCGCAGCAACTTGCGCACGGGATTGACGATGGTCGTCAGATCCAGGTCGCTGGCCGCGACCTCATGCAGCATCGGCGTGAAAAGGCAGAAATTATCGCGATTGATAAGCTTGATCTCGACGCGATCGCCAGCCAGCCTTTTCTCAAGCTCCATGGCGACTGTGACACCTACGAAGCCTCCGCCAAGAATGAGGATCCGCTTTTGCGAACTATCTTCCATGGGAGATGAGTGATCCTTTCCCCGAGTACGGTGGATGGGACGGAGCTGCCAACGAAAAGATACAAAAATGCGCGCACGCCACTGTTCAGTCCGCTTGCGCCTGGGGAAGCCAAAGCGTTAAACTCGCCTAGTCCGATCCAGGCCCCTGCGAACAATGCCGATGAGTTTTCTTTCAGAAGTTGCGTTGAACGAGGACTTTCAGCCGTTTGCCTGGTTTCAAGAGGACCTCGGCTTTATTCCCAATCTCCTTCGGGCCCAATCCCTTTTGCCGCGCGTAATCGAAGCGCAAGCGGCTTTGGAGAAGGCCGTGAGCCTCAATGGAGGCGCGCTCTCCCGCGTGCAGAAGGAGTGCATTCTCCTGAGTATTGCGGCTGACCGCCGGGACGTCTACTGCGCCGGTCTTGCACGCTCAGCCCTGCTTTTACATGGAGAGGCGCACCATCGAATCGAAGGTCTGGCGCAAGACCACGCTGGTATTGGGCTGCCTGCGGCTGATGTGGCATTGCTCGATTTTTGTAGGAAATTAGCCTCGCATGCGGCTTCCGTGAATTTATCGGACATCGAGCGGCTGCGTCAAAATGGCATCGGGGATGAATCCATCATCGAAGCCGCGGTCACCACAGCCTTGGGCATCTATCGTTGCACCCTGTCGGTGGGCTTGCGTCCAGAGCCGGAAAGCGAGCCGTGGAACCTGCCACCGGGACCGCACGTAACGGTGCGGGAAGCGGAGCGCTCCGCGCGGTCCCCAAGAGGCCCATACGTCCCCGCTCCCTATCTTAGTCCTCAGAGTTTCGCGCCCTTCGCCACGCTCATGAAGAGCCATGGGTTCATACCCAACTTCTTTCGCGCTCAAACGTTGCGCCCGGATCTCCTGGCCGCGGAAGCCGAGCTTGCCGCCGCGATTCTGCTCCCGGAGGACACGCTATCGCGAGCGCAGAAAGAAACCATTCTATTAGCCGTGTCCGCGGCGAATCTCAACTCCTATTGCGTGGCGGTGCATTGCAACCTTTTGCGGGGACTCGGCTTGTCGGCTGAGGAAGGCGACCAGATCGCGCTGGATCACCGCCGATCTTCTCTTTCAGAGGCGGACAAAGCTCTTTTGGATTTCGCCATCAAGTTGGGGACCAGATTTTCCGAGTTCTCGGTCGAGGATGTCGACCGGCTCAGGGCGGCCGGTTTCACCGAAGCACAGATTTTGGAGTGCGCAGTGGTGACTGCGCTCAATAATTTCTCAAATTTTCTCCAGGTGGGCCTGGGCATCGAGCCTGATTTTGACCCGCCGCTGGCCTACGAGAGAAAAAAAGCGTATCTAATGCCTGTTTCCGATCGTCAAACCCAACAGGCTTCGGCTGCCTCCTCGGCCGTGGCTGAGGTGGAAGATCCGGACGCCGAGTTGACGGCCCGCGCGCGCGCAGGAAGTTTGGAGGCATTCGAAGAACTGATCCGGAGACACAGCCGGTTGGTTTATCGGGCCTTGGCGGCCATTCTGGGCAATCAGGACCACGCGCAGGATGCGATGCAAGATGTTATGTTAAGCGCGTATGAGCACATCGCCGGATTTCAGTCGCGCTCGAAATTTTCGACGTGGTTGGTAAGCATCGCGAGGAACAAGGCGATTGAGTATTTGCGGAAGCGGAAAAACGAAATTAGTTTAGATGAGTCTCCGTTCGGCGAAGACCAGGATTTTCGCCCTCGCGAATTGCGGGACTGGGTGGACAATCCCGAGCAAGCGTATTCTCGTCAGGAGATCCAGCAGCTCATTGAGAAAGGAATCATGGCGCTTCCGCCAAAGTACCGCACGGTGGTAATGCTCCGCGACATAGAACACATGTCCATCGAGGACATAGCGCGACAAATGGGACTTAGCGTCCCGACCGTGAAAATACGCCTGCTGCGAGGCCGGCTCATGTTGAGAGAGTGGCTCGCGCCGCATTTTGCGCCGGGCGTCAGGAAAACAAATCAATGATTAACTGCGATGAGTTCTTCGCCGAGTTTGGAGATTACATCGACGATCGAGTTTCGCCTGAGGTGCGCAGGGAACTCGAACTCCATCTCTCCCATTGCCGGGCCTGTCACGTCTTGTACGATTCCACTTGTCAGACAGTTAAGATCGTCACGGACAGCGGTTCCTTCGAACTGCCCGAGAACGTCTCGGAGTCGATCATTGGTCAAGTGATGGCGAAGCTAAAAGCCGACCAAGCCTAGCGCCCGGCCCCACGGAAGAATTCTGTATCTTCCGCCCCCCAAATCACTCCTATGACCCGAAGAGTTTGAGCGCGAGGGCGCTCAACCGATCAGGAAGCTAAAGGAGAAATCAATATGTTTCGCATTTTCAAGGCGAGCACGAAGCTCGCCAGCCTGGCGTTAGCGCTTGGAGTTGTGATGGTCCAGGCACAAACCGAGGGCGCTAAGACGCTCGAAACCGGCACGTTTCACGGCAAAGTGCACAGCACTTCCGGACGCGCCACGATTTATCGGGAAACAGACGGGAAGCTGGTTCTTCGGCTCACCCGTTTCAAGACTTCGAACGGGCCTGATGTTCATGTGATCCTCATCGCACTCAAGGACGCGGATGACGACGCAAACTTCCTAAAGAGCGGCACGGACCGAATCGAGTTGGGCGCCCTGAAGGGCAACGAGGGCGACCAGAACTATGACATTCCCACCGGCACTGATCTGGCGAAGTTCCAGACCGTTTCAATCTACTGCGAGCGCTTTAATGCGAATTTTGGCGCTGCGCCACTCAACAAATTCTAGGGTACGTAACATTGCTGCAATGGGGCCAGGCAGCCAGGCGCTGCCCGGCTCGCAGGAAGAGGAGATAGCTATGAGCACGTCTTGGATTACACGTAATAAATGGATTCTTATCGGCCTCGCCATTCCGGTACTCATCGGTCTGTGGTGGGCGTTCCGTCCCGAGAAGCTGTGGATCAATCAAAAGGTTGACGAGCCGGCTCCGTTCGCCTCGACGGCCGATCCTCAGCCGCTTTATACCGGAACGCTGGAAGGCAAAGCGCACGAGACCGGTGGCCGCGCCACCATCTATAAAACGCCGTCTGGCGCCGAATACCTACGACTAACTGACTTTAAAACTTCGAACGGTCCGGATGTGCACGTGCTGTTGGCGAGAGGGGACGACGCGAACCTTCGCCAAGAGATCGTGAAGGGCCAACTCGATAGCATCGAACTTGGTTCGCTCAAAGGCAATCAAGGCGATCAGAACTACGATCTACAGCCATCAGCCGACCTGGGTAAGTACAATGCCGTCGTCATCTATTGCGAGCGATTCCACGCGATCTTCGGCGTGGCCAGGCTCGAGCAGTTCTGACTTCTGGCCGGATGTTAACAGCGCGCGGGCATTACCGGACCCTAACGCGTCTCAAGTAAGCCCCTGGCGCGGCGGTGGCTAGGCGTACGGGTTCCGCGAGGTCGTGGAAATCAGATTTAGTGCGTGGGTCACAGAAACTAATATAAATATGCGAGCGGCCCATCGCACACGGATATTCTCATAAATGGTTTTAGCTAGGCGATGAATCTCATTGGAATACTGGTCGGAGTCTGCAAGCGTGTATGCGAACGGTAGCTTCCACCAGCGAAGACTTACTTCTTTCCCGGCCCGGTGGGAAACTCCTTCGATAGATCGTTAATGATGCCGTCCGAAGTCACGCCGCCCTTGCAAGAAGGATGTCCGAAACCACTGGCACTCCAATTGTTCTTGAAGTCGAGGATCATGTTGTCGTTGTGCTCGGGGCTTGGTCCCATGGTGACCACGTCCAGATGGAGCTCGTGGCGCACCTTCCAAGCGATGATGTGATCGGTGCAGGAGGTATCGCCGCTGAGGCCAAGTCCCCCCACGATTTTTCCACTTCCGTTATAGAGTGCAAGCCCTCCGCCAAAGACGATGACACCGCCCACGGCTTTACCCACCATAGGATCGTTGGGCGTTCCGAACGTGGCGGGATCGCCGAACACCGCGTTCGGATTGGGCGGGGCGCTGGTCGCCAAGCCATAGAGACTTTGTCCTGGCTGGGACGCGGCGAAAATATTCGCGGTGGAGAGAGCGTAATCGTCGCTGCTCAGACCGTTCGCGGTATTCGCTTTCGATGCCGCGATGACCCGGCTGCCCGGCCACTGATCGCCCCGTGTGTTGCCCGCTGAAAACAATGGCGCACACAATACCGTCGCGGTTTACTATAACCGCCCATTCCTGATTGCCAAGTCCGCCGTTCTTCGACGCGCCCTCGCGAACCACGGATTGAACGGTGGCACGAAGGCGCGCGGCATCGGGCAGTCCAGAGCAGTTAGGTGTCGACTGTGCGAAGCAGGGCAGGCAAACTGCCAGGAGCGGAAGAAAACAGACGGGCAGACATTGATGATCTCCTTCATCGAAATTTGTCGAGTCAGCGAAGTTGGCGCAGATAGGCTACCAGGCCGCGAAGCTGCTGCCCGTTGAACTGAGTAATGTCGGGCATCAGCGCTTCCGGTTTGAGAGACTGGGCGTGCGTGACCCAAGCTTCAAGGTAAGCGTCATTATTTGGAAATGAATTCCCCGCGATATATTGGCGGCTCAGCGAATGAGTCAAATCGGGCGCGACAGTCCCGCCGGCGAGGGTTCCGCGTATCTGATGGCAGAGCGAACACGGCCCGGCACAGAAAAGTCTGCTGCCCGGCAATCGCATCCGGCGTAGTTGGTTCGGAGGCAGGCTTGCGTTGCTGTTCGAGCCAGGCATTGTACTCGTCCGGCTCCTGCGCCACCACCAGCAGCAACATATGAGCGTGCTGCGCCCCACAATATTCAGCGCACTGTCCATGATACGCGCCGGCAGCGCTAGCTTCGATTCGAATAAAGTTGGGAAGGCCGGGAATCAGGTCTACCTTGCCGTGCAAGCTAGGCACCCAAAATGAATGCATCACGTCCCGCGATTGCAACTCGATGTTGATGGGACGATGCGCGGGGATATGAATCTCGTTCGCTGTGGTGAACTCGTCATTTGAGCGGGCATCCAGATAATGGACCTCCCACCACCACTGGTGGCCGACGATGAGAATCTCCGGCTTCTCTTCGGCGCCCGGGTGCATGCCGCATTCATGACATACCGCCCATGCTTCGCTGGGTTCCATGAATCGGAAAAGCCGCGAGCAGCCTGAGGCCCAGAATGAAAATTACGGTGAGGATCAAGAGCGGCACCGCGAGTCCGCCAATTGCGATCCAGGCCTGGCCTCCGCCAGAATCGATGGGAGCATGTTCTTCCAGAGTGCCGCGGCGTTTTGCAAATCCCCATGCAATCAGGCCCCACATGATGAGCGTGACCACCAGGAACGTTATGGTCATGAACCAGGAAAGGTTCGCGATGCTTTGCGACGCTGGCCCATGCGCGTTGAAGGTGGACTGCTCCGCGGCGCATCCCGTAAGAAGCACAACGAGCGGACTGGCAATCAGAAAACGACGCATGTTCTCCTCTAATCAGCGCGACTCCGGGTTCTTCTCAACCGGCGTTTCAGGGGCGTTCGGGATGCTGCCGGTGGGGGTACCCAGGTTCTCATCCGCTGGTTCAACGGGCGGATCCGGCTCCTCGGGTGTCCGCATGGATTTGATGTAGGCAACCAATTGCCAAATCTGGTCCTCGGGGATCTTGGTTCCCCAGGCGGGCATACCCTTGGAGCGCCCCTGTGCGATCGAGTCAAAGATCTGGTCGTCGCGATTGCCGTAGATCCACACCGCGTCTCGAAGGCTTGGTCCCATGCCTCCGCCCGCATGACCACCGTGACAGCCTGAGCAGTTGTACCAGTTGAAAAGCCGCAAACCCTCCTGCAGAGCGACGGATTGCCAGTATAGGGATTCATGCGTGGTTTAACTTCGGAGACGCCTCCGGGAACGGGGCCAACGGTGGTTGGTATGGGCGCTTGGGAAGCTGCCGCCACCGAGTTCGGCGTAGTGCGGCAAGCTGCCGTCACCAGCATGGCAGCAGCCGTCGCCATGAGCAAAATACCGAATTTCATCGTTATTGCTCCTCATCCGCGCATGCTGTAGGCAAAACGCGTTGCGGAATACCATAGCTATCCAGCAAGTGCGCGATCTCCAGCCGGCGCCGGACGAGTTCTGCATCCAGGCGGGCTTTCAGTTCCTGATCCCTGGGCCGAACGCCGATAGCGATGTCAAACGCGAACGGCAGCGCCGGATTCAATGGGTCGTTATCGATGGAAACCAGATGAAGAGGAGAGGGCGAATGTAGCGAAAAATATCCGGCCATCGGGCCCCATGCCACCGCTAGATCGACTTCTCCCTTTTCTACGGCCTTGATCAGGTCCGATGGCGGATTGCTCTCGTCCAGATGGCCGAAAATACTATAGCCGACCAGATTGTTAACCAGTCCTCGGGTGGTGAGCATGTGGACTGGCGGAAGATCGCTGTCACCGTCACCGAGAATGTGTACGCCGATGCGAAGCTGGCGCAGGCGTGGATCGTCAAGAGAATGGATATTGAGATTGCGATCGCGGAGCGAAACGAAGACGTACCCGGAACGATAGTAAGGCCGAGTTGTGCTTACGTTATCCATACCGGCGGGCACGCCCAGCACTACGTCGCAGAGGCCGGCATCCAGTGTCTTACGAAAGAAAGCGCCGCGCTGGGCAAACCAGGTGTACGAAACCTGCTGATTGAAATCGGCCGCGATCATGCGTGCCAGCTCATTCTCAAAGCCCTGCTGCTGTTGGTTGGAATAGGGCAGATTATTGGGATCTGCGCAGACGCGCAAGGCCGGCGCTGCGGCGAACAGAACCGTTCCACAACCCGCTAACAGTGCAAGCGCGCTAATAACTGAAGACATAAAGCAGGTCTCCCGGTTGAACGAAGTTCTTGATCTTTTTCATGGCCCCGGTGGCGCCCAACGTAGCGTAGGGGTCGTCAGTGGATATATCGGGCAAGGCCGTCGCGCCCATCCAGCCGCCGATTCCCGAATACACGGCCACGTATTGCTTGCCATCCGGGCCGGAGAATGTAATTGGATCGCCAATGATTCCAGAGGCGGTCTTGAATTCCCAGAGAACCTTGCCGCTACGGGCATCCACGGCGCGGAACCAACCTTCCATGGTTCCGTAAAAAACCAGGTCGCCACCCGTAGCCAGCACTCCGCTGTACACTGGCAAGTCGGCGTCTTTTACGCTCCAAACTTTCTTTGCGTTAGCCACGTCCCAAGCCACCAGCTCGCCCTGATATCCGCCCGGCCCCGGATACATGCGTACACTCGCGCCAAGATATGGCGTGCCGGCGATGTAATTCACAGACGTGCCTTCATAATCCATGCAGGTGTTGTGAGAGGGAATGTAGAGCAAGCCGGTGCGAGGCGAGAAAGCCGACGGAATATAGTCTTTCGCCCCCGTGGAGGATGGGCAGATGTGTGTAGTGTACTTGCCGAAGTGGGCGCGCTTGTCGAGATTGATATCGGGTAGACCGGTTTTTAGATCGTAGTAATTGGCCCAGTTCACCGGCTCATACTTCTCAGCCGAGAGCACCTCGCCGGTTTCGCGATCGAGTACGAACATGAAGCCGGTGCGCCCAGGATGAATCAGCAGTTTGCGCATCCGGCCCTGCCACGGCATGTCGATCAGGATGTTCTCCATGATTTCGTCGTAATCCCAGGAGTCGTGAGGCACCACCTGGTAGGCCCACTTCGCCTGGCCGCTATCGGCATCGCGCGCCCAAATGGTGATGGACCATTTATTGTCGCCAGGCCTCATATCCGGGTTCCATACGCCGGGATTTCCGCAGCCGTAAAAGAGCAGATTCGATTCCGGATCGTAGGAGAGCCAACCCCAGACGGTACCGCCGCCCATTTTCCATTGGCCCGTATTCCAGGTGCTGATGCCGAGGTCCTTGCCCTGATCCTTTTTGTAAAACGGCTTAAAATTGGATCCGATCAGTGCGTCACTGTCCGATCCGCTGTTGTAGGCAGTCCAAAGAATCTTGCCGCTCTTCAAATCCATCGCCGTGATGCGGCCGCGAACGCCCAACTCACCACCGCTATTTCCGGCGATTACGATGTTCTTCACCACAATCGGGGCCATCGTGGTGGTCTCGCCGAACTTGATGTCGCCTACTTGGGTCTCCCAAACCTTCTGTCCGGTATTGGCGTCCACAGCCACGGTATGAGCATCAAGGGTGTTGTAGATGATTTTGCCGTCGGCAAAGCTGGCACCCCGGTTGACAATGTCACAGCAGGCAATTCCGACAGAACGAACGTCGGGATCGGGGTGAAAGATCCATTTTTGTGGAAAGCCCGGCTTAGTAATATCGAGTGCGATCAGATTATTCGGATATGGGGTAACAATATAAAGCGTGTTGTTTACAACCAGCGGCTGACCTTCGAATCCATGCGGTATTCCGGTTGCCGCGGTGGCTACAACATGCAGGTTCTGCACGTTGCCGGTGTTGATCTTGTCGAGTGGGCTAAAGCGCGTGTTGCCATAATCGCCCGCGGGCATCGTCCATTGCCCGTTCGCCACGGGCGCCACCAGGTGTATGTTGGGCTGCGAACCCGGTAGCGTTATGGGATTGGAGCTATTCTGCGCGAGAGCTGTGCACGCCATGGTTCCGCAGAGGAGGAAAATCGCTTGCCCACGCCCACGATTCATTAACTTCTCGATTCGACGCATTGTTGTTTCCCTCGGTTTTGGCTCATCGCAGTGTGTACAGGTAAGCGGCAACGTCGTGAGCATCGTAGTCGCTCAGCCCAAGGTCCGGCATGGCTGTGCCGGGCTCGACCGTTTTCGGATTTCGAATCCAGCGCACCAGGTTGTCCGGCGAGTTGGGAAGTTCTCCCGCGATCATGGTTCTCCGGCTGAAAAACATCAGCGGCGGACCTACCATTCCACGAGCGGTATAAATGCCGGGAATGGTGTGGCAGGAGCCGCAGCCGTAAGATTGAATCAGCTGTTTTCCGTGACCTGGGTCGCCATTCATGGGAACCATGTAACCTCTGGTTTCCTTGCCACCAATGCAGCCGGCCAAAAAGCAACATGCGGCCAGCCACGATATCGCAATCCATGTACGAGGTCCGCTCATCGCGCCC
Organism: Bryobacterales bacterium; assembly: GCA_963824345.1. Taxonomy (GTDB): domain Bacteria; phylum Acidobacteriota; class Terriglobia; order Bryobacterales; family Bryobacteraceae; genus Palsa-89. Next base: position 201,208 of record CAWGOZ010000023.1, on the reverse strand, counting down.
TGATGCATATCTGGATGATGAACAGCGGCAGGCAAAGCCAGACGATGCCCATGCCCAGAGTAAAGCTGATAAACAGGCCCGCCCACGCCATGAATGCTTTTCGTTCGGTAGCTTCAGCCCGCAACACCTCTGACGCTCCTGAGAGCTTGTGCCAATCTCTGTAAGACATAGTTCCCGCCACAGCCGCCAAGCCCAGCAGAAGAAAAGTAAACACGAAGAAAAGTAAGCGGGCCCCAGGATGGGCGCTCGGGCCGCCGAAATCCTCCTGGTGCAGACAGGCTTGCCACGTAATGAACATGTCGCTCAGGCCCACACCGAACCAGGCCCACACCGACGCGCCCACACCAAACCAAAGCCGGCTGTTGGGCACGGTTTCTTCGGGCGGTGTGCGATTGGGATCAATGGCCATACAGAGCATTGGGAGCTACGTAAAGTAACCCGACGATGAATATCCAGACAAAGTCGACGAAATGCCAGTAGAGCGCAACCGTATGGTATGGACGGTAAGGCGGCGCAAGTGTCGGACCGTAGCGGGGCAGAATGCCGACATAAGCAAGCAGCAGAAGTCCGACTATCACGTGAGTGGCGTGAAAGCTGGTTATGGTGTAGAAAATCGAGCCATAGGTATCGCTGTAGGGCGTTAAAGTCTTCCAGTGATCCGCGTACTCAAAGCCTTGGAGAGTTAAGAAGACCAACCCCAGAAGCACGGTTGCGAATATTGCCAGCCGGCCTGCGGTGTACCTTTCGAGCTTCACTTGTTGCTCGCCCCAATGCAGAACCATACTGCTGGAGAGCAGCACCACGAGCATGACGATTGCCAGGGTCAGCTTGGGTGGATGATCGAAGGCCCAGCGGTCCTTATTGCTGCCTAGGAAATAGTAGCTCGCAAAGAGACACACGAACAGCGACAATTCCGTCGCAATGACGGTGTACATGGCATAGACGCCCCGACTGTTTTCAATGGGCCAAGTTGTCGCGGGGGTTTTCCCACTGTGCGTACTATGGGAAGGAACGTATATTGTGGAACTCATAGTTCCCTCGTCACTCCTGGTTCTCCCGTCACTCCTAATTCCCCCTTTAAGGGCTTCGGCCACATCCACAAGCATCCGATGATGAAAGTTGCCACCAAGCCGGCCAGGGCGAGCCACATCATTTGGAAAATAATCGCAATGAAGCAGACGAACATAGTTAGGGAGAACACAAGCGGGAGGATGCTGTCATCAGGCATGGTTGCTACCGACAAGGGATGCGCGTCCAGCCAACTGGTGGTTAGCGTTAACCGTGCTTCATCCAGCAAGCGATCGTCATTGGGGTCCGCTTCTTCGTCGTGGTCGTCCCAAAGGGGATGGCGGGAAATTACGGTAGGAATATGCGACGTAGCGTAGGGCTTGGGTGGTGAATCGGTCTCCCACTCCAGACCATCCGAATTCCAAGGGTTCTTCCCTGCCAATGCCCCAGACCGCATGCTGACCAGCAGGTTGACCATGCTCATCAATATCCCGATGCCGAGCAAGAAAGCGCCAAAAGTCATGAGTTCATTCATGGGCTGCAAACCTAATCCAGACTGATAGGTGTAAATGCGCCGAGGCATGCCAATCAGGCCGACGATGTGCATCGGAAAAAAGCCCAGGTTGAAACCGATGAACATCACCCAGAAACTCCACTTTCCGAGCTTCTCATTCATCATGCGCCCGGTCATTTTGGGCAGCCAGTAGTAGAAGCCGGCAAACACAGGGAACAGGTTGGATCCGATCAGGACATAGTGAATATGGGCGACGACGTAGTACGTGTTGTGTGCCTGCCAGTCCACCGGGATGATTCCGGTAAACACGCCGCTCAGGCCGCCAATCACGAGCAACGCGATGGAGCCGAGCGCATAATACATGGACGTGGTGGGTACCGGACGTCCTTTCCACAGGGTCGCCACCCAGGCAAACACCTGCACGGTAGTGAAGATGGAGATCGTCATGCTACCCGCGCTGAAGAAGCTCATGGCGAGGTCCGACATGCCGACCGTGAACATGTGGTGCAGCCACACGCTGAACCCCACCACGCCGGTAAGAATCGTCGAAATGGCGACGAAGGGATATCCAACGATCGGCCGCCGTGAAAATACCGGAACAATCAGAGACAGCATTCCCGTCGCGGGCAGGAAAATAATGTAGACCCACGGGTGGCCGAAAAACCAGAAGAGCTGCTGCCAAAGAATGGGATTGCCGCCCGCGGAGATATCGAAGAAATGTGTCCCCCAGCGGCGATCCAGTTCGAGACAGACACAGGCGACAGTGAGGGCCGGCAGCGCGAACAGGATGACGAAGGAAATGGTAAGAGTGCTGTAGAGGAACAACGGCATTCGGCTGATCGCCATGCCGGGCGCGCGCAGGCGCAAGATAGTAACAATAAAGTTCGTCGCTCCGCCGGTGGTTGAGATCGTCAGAAAGATCAGCGCTAATGCGTAGAAATCCATGCCGTGGCTGGGAGAATAATGAATATTTGTGTACGGCACATACGAGAACCATCCAGCGTGAGGCGCTTGCCCCATTAACGGGGCGATGTAAAGCAGGATGCCTGAGAGCAGGTACGACCAGTACGTGAAGGCGTTTAATCGCGGAAACGCCATGTCGCGCGCTCCGATCATCAATGGAACCAGGTACACGGCAAAGCCCGATAAAATGGGCGCCGCATACCAGAAAATCATAGTGATGCCGTGCATCGAAAAGATCTGGTCGTAGCTTTCGGGATTAAGAAAAGCCTGATTGGCGCGCGTAAGTTGAATGCGCATGAGTAGCGCTTCTACGCCACCAATGATCAGGAAACAAAAAGCCGTTACGAGATAGCGAATGCCTAGTTCTTTATGGTCGACAGTACTAAGCCAAGCGTAAGCACCTTTCGGCCTTTCCCACAGGGCCCTTAACTGCTGCTCCGCGGTTGCCGTAGTCATTTCGATCATTAGAGGTGGACGTAAATGGATTGTTTCGAGTAGTAACGGTGTAATAACGCGGCGGGGCACGTCTAACGTGCGACGGATCGCTATCGCTCAATCCGCCCAAAACGAAAGGTTGAACCGATGCGGGACTTTCTCGAGTTGACCAAACCGCGAATTACAGCGCTGATACTGGCGTGTGCCGCGGTGGGTTACCTGTTCGGCTCTCGGCCGCCCTTCGCTTTTCTCACATTCGTCCATGTCCTGATAGGAACGGCGTTGATGGCCTCCGGGACTTCCGCGCTGAATCAATGGTGGGAGGCAGATTCCGATGCGCGGATGTATCGAACTCGCCAGCGTCCCATTCCCGCAGGCCGGATGAAGCGCAGGCACGCGCTGGTATTCGGCATCGCACTATCTGCTCTTGGTTTCGTTTGGCTGTGGCGCGGGACCAACGCGCTCGCGGCAATGCTCGGTCTGTTTACCCTGCTGACCTATCTTTTTCTGTACACCCCGCTAAAAAAGGTTTCCGCCTTATCTACTACAGTCGGCGCGGTGCCCGGCGCCATGCCCCCGTTGATCGGTTTCGCCGCGGCCAGCGGGAGCCTCACTCTAAAGGGGCTAGCGCTTTTTTTCATTCTGTTCGTTTGGCAATTCCCGCACTTCTACGCTATCGCGTGGATGTATCGCGAGGATTATGCCAGGGGCCGAATTCGCCTGCTGCCTGTCATTGAACCCGACGGACGGTCCACCGCCAACCGTGTCGTAATCTGCTCGATCTTACTGATTCCGGTCAGCCTGGTGCCTCACCTGATCGGGATGACCGGGCTTCTCTACGCCATTGCAGCAACGATAGGCGGGTTGGGGGCGATCTATTTCGGCGTATGTCTTCAACGCGAGCGTACTTTCGCGAGCGCGCGTCGGGTTTTGCTCTCGTCCGTTATATATCTACCAATTCTACTGGCCGTAATGGTAATCGATCGCAGCGGGACCTTGTAAAGCTTTGGCAGCCAGATATTCCCAGAAGCGAGTTGGCCAGATTGCAACCGTGCCAGTCCAAGGTAACCGTGACGCGGCCTTTCAACTGAAATGATCGCATGAAATTGGATAAACCTCACGCTAGCGGAACGTCTCTAAAGCGGATCGGATTCCTTTGACCATCGCCATGGCGCTTAGTTATGCAGTGAGACGCATTTTGGTGCGTGACAGTATTTACACCCGAAAGCTGGCGCTGCGGGGCCACACCATGCCCGAAGCGCTGCAGGCCAATCTGCATTTCGTTCGGCGCGCGAGCGGGATCATGGACACAATGTTCGTTGTCGCGAATGTCTCGCAAACCATGGCCGACGTGGGCAAGACGGCTAATGGCGAGGCTCCCCGCGCGCTGGTTGTCACGGGCCGGGAGGAGAACATTATCGGAGTAATCATTCGAGACCAATGCCCCCCAGACCGCCACTTCCCCTCCAGTGACAAACTGGAATCCATCGCGCTAAAAGATTTCGTAACGATTAGCCCAGACGCGCTTTTTGCGGAAGTCCTGTCTGAAATGCATTTCCAGCGCGCATCCGTCGCCCGGGTGGTGACGCCGGCTTCTTCGAACGGCGCGTCTCAACATAAATCGTTGGAAGCAGGCCTGGATTTATTTGGGTGACCTATTCGGTACATGAGCAAGCTCACGCAAGATACTTCCAAGGCCGAATCCTACGCTACCAATCTGCTGCTCTTAACGTGGATCGCGGGGATGCTGGACGGCCTTAGCTACCTTCGCGGACATGTGTTCACCGCCAACATGACCGGGAATATCGTTTTGCTGGGAATTCACTTAGTACAGAAGGATTTTCCGGATGCCGGCCGGTCGCTGCTGGCCTTATCCGCTTTCGCCATCGGGTGCATAATCGCGGGCCTTCTGATACTCGAAAGGGAGGACCGGGGCGGCTCCGTCATGAGGATGGGATTCTCCGCTGAACTCTTCTTGCTGATAATATTTAGCGCGCTATTTCTAATGGGCCGCGCACAGACGGGATATTTGGTCCACGGCGCCCTCATCGTCACCGCAGCTATGGCTCTCGCCGTCCAGAGTGTCGTGGTTCGCCGCCTGAAAGTTTCGGGGGTAGTCACTACGTTCATTACCGGAACAATCACCGCCAGCATGCTGGGAGTTGTCCGGCTGCTGCGTAACCAACACGCGCCCGAGGAGAAGGCCGAAGAGCAACACGTCGCGCTGTTAATTGGAATGCTGGCGGTTTATCTCGCCGCCGTTGCGTTCGCCACTTTTCTTAGCACGAGGGCGCCTTTGCTGGTTGCGATTGTGCCGGCCATTCTTCTCGTAGGCGTAATCTGGAGATCCTCGGGCAGCTTTGCCCGTTGATGCGCCAGCACGTTACGTTTTCGGCACTACCGCATCTTATCTAGTGTGAAAACGGCTCTTTGGGGCATAAATGCGTGGGCGTTCCTGTTCGGCGCGTGGCTGATCTTCGCAGCCAGCGTAAATGCGCAAGAATGGGCTTTTGGAACGTTTGCCGCTGCGGCCGGCGTCGTGGCATTCCAGGTCTCCACACGAGCACTGCCTATTTGTTTTAACCCGCCGTTCCAGGCTCTGCTTCAAGCCTGGCGCCTACCTTCCTTGATCCTTCAGGGCACTTGGATTCTGATTGAGGAGTTGGCGCGGACGATACAAAAGAAGTGCAGACATTCCGTATTTCGTCTGGCGCCTTTTCATGCCACCGGCATCGATCGCCAGTCGGCTGCAAGGCGAGCGCTCGCCATCGTTTTTGGAACGCTGCCACCGAATTCGCTGATTATCGGTATTGATCGAAAATCCGGCGTGATCTTGTTCCACCAGCTTCGCAAGGAGCCGTTGCCCCATATCGTCCGGCGCGTGGAGTCCGTATGAATCCGTGGCTCGTGACGGCGCTCTTCGTGCTTTTGTGTCTGGCGGGACCGTTCGCAATCTGTGCGCGTGGGGACGCCGTCCATCGTTTGGTTGGTTTGGAGGCGGGAAGCAACATGGCCGTCGTGATCCTGCTGCTCCTCGCGGTAGGCTTCAACCGCGACTTTCTTACCGACCTGGCGCTAGCGCTCGCCTTACTGTCACTTGGCGGAGGGCTGGTGTTCGCGCGTTTTCTGGAGCGTTGGTTTTGACCGCCGCGAGTATCGTCGTATGGATTTTCCTGATCTTAGGAATGGCGTCGTTTCTTTTGACCTCGGTGGGAATGGTACTGCTGCGCGACGTTTATCAGCGCATTCAGTACACCTATCCCGCGGCCACGGTCGGTTTGGTGGCCGTGGTAGCGGCAATCGTGATCCACAAATCCATATCGCAGGCCGGCATCAAAACGCTGGTCACCGGATTAATAGTGTTCTGGACGAATCCAGTGATTTCGCATGCTACCGCGCGCGCCGCGAGAGTGCGCGAATTCGGTAACTGGACGCCCAGCGAGAAACAACACATCCGGGTGGCTGAGGATGCAGAATGACCTGCCGGCATCAGCGTCGATGAAATTCTGCAGGCCATCACGCTTATCTTCGTAGGCGTAGCGGCAACGGTTGTGGTCCTCACTCGCGAGCCGGTATCGCAAGCGATACTCATCAGCTTTTACGGTCTTTTGCTAGCTATTGTTTTTGTGCTGTTTCAGGCGCCGGATGTGGCATTTTCGCAGATTGTGATCGGCGCCATTGCTCTTCCGCTCATGATTCTGCTCGCCCTTGCCAAAATCAAAAAGCAGGAAGATGAATCGGAAAAGTAGATTAACGTTATTCCTGGGAAGCGCGATTGCGCTCGCGATTGTGCTGGGGTGCAGCTTTGCAGGGCTTCCGCCCACCGGGCCAGTATCGCGGCCCGTATGGCGACATTGTCAATGCCGTGACTGTGCCCGAGCGGAACGTCACGGATACGGTGACCGCAGTGAATTTCGACATCCGAGGTTTCGATACATTGGACGAGGAGTTCATTCTCTTCGTTTCTGTGATGGGTGTCCTGCTGCTATTGCGACCCCAGGAAAATGAGCCTCGCCGGCGGCATGAAGACCGCGACAAAGGACGGCAAGCGGTGCCGATCAGCGATGCGATTCGTGTGATGGCTCTGCTTGTTTTGCCCGTCGTCGTGGTTTTTGGGGTGTACGTGATCACGCACGGCCAACTCACGCCCGGCGGCGGTTTTCAAGGCGGAGTGATCCTGGCCACGGCACCGCTGTTTTTGTACCTTGCGGGAGAATTCAGAGACTTTCGGAAAGCAGTGCCACGTCTGCTAGTGCACGTTGCGGAAGCGGTTGGAGGCGGCGGGTATGCGGCCATTGGGCTGGCTTGCCTGAGTGCCGGAGCTACCTATTTGCAAAATCTTTTGCCGCTTGGATCGAAGGGCACCATTCTTTCCGGCGGCACCATTCCACTGATCAATGCCAGCGTCGGTCTCGAAGTGACTGGCGGATTAGTGCTGGTCCTGACGGTGTATCTCGAGGAGACGCTCGAGCTCAAGGAAGAATGAGCTATCTGCCATACGCCCTGGCGGCATGGCTGTTCCTGGTGGGCCTGTACGGCATCATCACGAGCCGCAACATGGTTCACTTGGTGATCTGCCTGGCTGTTCTGCAATCCGCCACCTATATTCTTCTGCTCGCGATCGGCTATCGAACTGGGGCTGCGGCTCCGATTTTCTCCGACATTCCAGTAGGCACGCCCGCAGTGGACCCGGTTGTGCAGGCGCTCATGCTGACGGATATCGTGGTGGAAGTCACCGTGGTGGCGCTCATTCTGGCGCTGGTGGTGCAAGTTCATAAGCGGCACGGCGTTATCGATCCCGACAAGCTGCGCGATTTGAAAGGCTAGCATGGGCCCTTTAACCGCTTTGCCTGTTGCTCTTCCCCTGTTAGTGGCAGCACTATTGGCCGGCTTGAACCATGCGATCAAACGGAGGGCCGCTTTGTTCGTCGCCATCGCGGCTTCTTTGGCCACGTTTGCCTGCTGCTCTGAACTGTATCACGGATCTCTGGCGAATACTCTTGTTTACTGGTTCGGCGGGTGGCAACCGCGGCATGGAATCGCGCTCGGGATTTCCTTCACTATCGATCCGATCGGCGCCGGACTTGCGGCGCTGGCGGCCCTGCTTGTCCTGGCGGCGCTGCTGTTTTCGTCGAAATATTTCGATACTATCGGCAACCTCTATCATGTTCTGATGCTCGTATTTCTGGCCGCAATGTGCGGCTTCGCGCTGACGGGCGACCTGTTTAATCTCTTCGTGTTCTTTGAATTGATGAGCGCAGCCGCTTACGGCCTTTGCGGATACAAGACCGAAGATCCGGCGCCGGTGCAGGGGGCGTTCAATTTCGCGGTAACGAACACAGCGGGTGCTTATTTCGTACTAACTGGGATTGGTCTGGTGTATGCCCGCACCGGCGCGTTGAATATGGCGCAGATCGGCCGCGCGCTCGCTCACGGAACCAGCGATGCGCTGGTGGTAGGCGCGTTCACATTGATTGCGTGCGGCTTTCTTGTAAAGGCCGCCGTGGTGCCGTTCCACTTCTGGCTCGCCGACGCCCATGCCGTTGCGCCGGCTCCGGTGTGCATCTTGTTTTCGGGTGTGATGGTGGAACTCGGCCTATATGCGGTGGCGCGCGTCTATTGGACCATCTTCTCAGGGGTGCTCGGTACTTCGGAGCCGGCTTTGCGCGCTATCTTTACCGCTCTCGGTGTATTCACCGCTCTGGTGGGAGCTGCCATGTGTTTCTCGCAGCGCAACCTGAAACGGCTGCTGGCATTTTCGACTATTAGCCACATGGGCGTGATGCTGATCGGCTTCGGCCTCTTGAACCCGGAGGGGCTCGCTGGGACGGCGGTCTACGTTCTAGGCCATGCCGGCGCCAAAGCCGGATTGTTTTTGTGCGCGGGGATCGTACTGCATCGCTGCCAATCCGTCAACGAGACGGAGCTGAAGCTGAAACTCGCGCCGATGCCGTTTACAGCGTTAGCTTTTCTGTGTGGAGCGGCCGCGCTTGCTGGAACGCCTCTATCCGGCATAGCCGCCGGAGCAAGTCTGATGCACGAAGGCGCGCTGCGTGTGGGATATGGATGGATCGCATGGATCGTGGTGGTCTCTGGGATTGCAACATCTGGAGCGGTGTTTCGCTTCGTTGCGCGAACGTACGCGGGATGGGGATTGGAAGAATCTGAAAATACAGCCGAGCGTAAGATTGAAGACCGCCCCGATACTAAAGAAGGCCACAACCACACTTCAGCAGTGATGTGGATTCCCGCCATGGCGCTGGTTACGGGCGGCCTCTTGATGGGAATGTTGCCCAGTCTGCAGAGCGCAACGCTGGCCGCAGCCGTCCGATTTGAAGATCGTACTGGTTATGCACGATGCGTGTTGGATGGCGTTCCATTGGTCACCCGGGCCGCATTCGGCGGCAAGCCGTTCGACGCGGTGGATGGTATTATCGCGATTCTTGCAGGCATAGGCTTGGCGCTTGGCTACTTACTCTGGGAGCCTGGGCAGCGAGCATTGGATGCAATCGCATCGCCTTTACGAATGGTGCGGGATCTTCACAGCGGTCATGTCGGGGACTACGTGACATGGTTGACGTTTGGAGTGGCCGCATTCGGCGTACTTGGAATCCTATTTTTACGATCGTGATGCAGCACCATGGATTAGCCCGGCGCCGATGGAACGAAACGAAACTACGCATTCCTGCGCGCATCTACCTGATATGCCCGCAATCCCCGGCCGGGTGACGCCGGGAGGCCCATGAGCCGGGTTTTACAGTTCGTCGGACCGAACGGTGCCGTGCAACTTTTCGGCGTGAAACTGGTCGGTGTCAATGCTGAGAATGGCAAGAAGCTGCTGTTCACCCTTGCGTTCATAGCGCTGGTCTGGTTTCTTGCGTGGGCGATCGGAGCCTTGGCCAATGTTATTCTGCGGCAGCGCTCGCGGCGGGTTGCCTTCTGGACTAAGCAAGGCATCCATTTGTTTTCTGTAGCCCTGCTGATCATTGGATTTTGTTCCATCTGGTTCAACGATCCGGCCCGGTTGGCCACGGCAGTGGGGCTGGTCACCGCCGGACTGGCATTTGCCCTTCAGCGTGTGATTACTGCGCTGGCCGCGTATCTGGTGATCTTGCGCGGAAACACCTTCAATGTCGGCGATCGGATCGTGATGGGCGGCGTTCGTGGCGATGTGATTGAACTCGGATTTATACAAACCACCATCATGGAGATGGGACAGCCGCCTCCAGTTCAAGGCGACGATCCGGGAATGTGGGTAAAGGCCCGCCAGTACACCGGCCGGATCGTCACCATTACCAACGACAAGATCTTCGACACGCCGGTGTACAACTATACTCGCGACTTCCCCTTCATCTGGGAAGAAATGCAGATTCCAATCTCATACCAATCCGATGTGCAACGCGCGGAGGAAATCATAATTGCGGCGGCGGCCAAATTCACATCGCACTACCAGGACATCGGCGAGCAGGCTTTGGCTGAGTTGGAGAGGCGGTACTCTGTACAACGGAGTGAGTTTGAACCGAAGATATTCGTACGGCTGACAGACAACTGGATTGAGCTCTCAGTTCGCTTCATCACCAGCGACCACGGGATTCGCGAAGTGAAAAATCGTTTAAGCCGGGAAATCCTGGCCGAATTCAAGAAGGCCGGCATAGGAATTGCATCCGGCACGTACGAAATCGTTGGTGTGCCGCCGATCTCCGTCCACTTGGATCTTCCGGGGAAGGCTAACAGGGCCTACCGGTAACTCCGTCAAAGCCTGCCTTTCAGAGTAAAGCTCGCTCTTCGAATGCGGCGAGCGAAATCTGAGCTCCCGTGAACCCGTGCCGAGAACCGCGAAACAGTAATTCCAGTCAACGGTCGCGTTGGTTTGCGATCGCCCTCCCCACTCAACGTCCGGTGGGCCCTTGAGCGGCGCCCGAACAGCGCGTCGCGAGCTCAGCGCTGCCGTTGATCCGAAAGAGTGGATCTTTACGCCTGCTCCAGCGATCGTGGACAGTGTGCTTTCAACGCCGCACAGGCACAGCTTCGTGAGAATGGCACGCGTGCTCGCTTGGGGCATCCAAGAGTTGGCTATTTTGTGGCAAGGTTTGACGTGTTCTGCACTCTGCGGATATGCGTTTTACGGGAGGACGGTTCGTCAAAGGGGCAGAGGCCGAATTCTCAGAGATTTCAGTCAGAGTACCGGCGTAGAGGCTAATGTCGATACGCTAACGGCGCAGCGGCAGAAGCTGGAGCACGGTAGGATCGCTTGATCGATAGTTTTGCCGAAGGCGTGATTGCCAAAGACCGGTTCACGCCTCGAATGAAGTGGACCACCAAACGGGAGATCATTCGTGCCCTTGTTCAGCGAATCGAGATTGGGCAAAAGAAGGTCGCAGGTGTCCTCCGCCCGCCAGCCGGCACCAGTGGGCGTGTGCTCAACCCGATTATGGTGACATTGTCCCGGGCGTGAATACTCCAGTACGGGTCAAAGAGGCACCGGTTTGTCAATTTCTCGCTCAGTTCAAAGAATGAAGGCCGCCCATGCCAGGAATGGTGACATTGCTGTCGTCAAAAGGCAGAAGAAACAGAAAGCCCCAAGGCGAGTCATGTCAGCGACGCCGATGGCGTTGGCAACCACGGCCAGAACTGCTAACGCTCGAACGGAATATCGAACCCAAAGTGTTTCGCGGCCGATCAACGCCAGCAGAATCAGCAAGCCGTAGATAGTGGCCGCGATGAATCCGTCGGGGATACCGAAGGGACGCGCAAAGGGCGCGTCGGCCACCGCTTCGCATCCGTGCTTCAGTACCGGACACTTCAAATGTTCGACAGCACGCACCTGATACGCTCCTACATACAGCATTGCCAGTGCGCTGACACCTGAAATCGTCAGAACAACATTGCGCGCCGTCATCCACATAGTTTTTCGGCACATGGCTTTTTCGCCGTGATGAGACTGTAGCCGAGCAGTCCTGAGCGTACGGCGCCCGCAGCGGAAGCAGCCATCGCCTTTGCTTCCCTGAAATCCACGCCCGGCAGACTCACGTTGTCGAGTCTCACCATCAGTTCAGCGGCAAGCAACCGGCCCTGGATATCGCGCACCATTTGCGCCAACGCCTCATCGTGCGGCTCCACTGATAGCGATTGAAATTCCGCCCATTTGAGATGCGCGACATATTCTTCGGCAGCCCCCGCATCGGCAATGCAGGCGACCCAGGCCAGCAATCCCGTTAAGTCGGCTGGCAGCTCGCCGGATCGCGTGAGATCGCTCAATCCCAGCCGTCCACCCGGGCGCAAAACCCTGGCAAATTCGCGCGTAGCTGTCCGTTTGTCTGGAAATGTACAGAACGCGCACTCGCACAGGACCACATCGAAACTCGCATCGCGACAATCGAGCCTCTCCGCGTCACCTATCCGAAACTGCACCAAAGTAGAGACGTTCGCCGCTTCAGCGGACGAGGTGGCATGAGTGATATTGGTTTCTCCCAAATCGATCCCCGTTACACGGCATCCGAATCGAGTGGCCAGGAAGATCGCGCTTTCGCCACGGCCGCTGGCTACGTCGAGAACATGCTCGTTTGGAGAAAGCGCCAGCAGGTTGCCTAGCCGCTCAGTCAACGGCAAACCGCCCGGATGAAAGGAATCGCCGAGCAACAGGCGAACAAAATCGCTCTGATAGACCGCGGCGCAACACATCTTCAGTTCTGTGTTGTTCACTTGACGATCTCTACCAGCGATGGAAAGCCAAACGTAACAGGCTGCACCTGGTAGCGCACTCCATCGCGCCAGGCCTGGCGCCGAGCGCCTTCCTGAGCCACCAATTGAGCGCGCGCCTGCTCGCGATAGCCGACCGTGTTGTATGCGCAAAACGGGATCTGCCGGCCTCCCGGCAATAGGAATTCCTTGCAGCACTTCATCAGGTTCTTCTGGTTAAACGTCCAAGCGTCCATGAAGTCCTGAAGCATGATCATGAACATGAACTTTGAAAGACCCTGGGCGTCGAGGCCACCCTCCGGCAGGCCGCAGGCGGAGCAGGAGAACGAGAATTCCTTCGCCACCTTTTCTGAACCCAGCGCCGCTGAGGATGACCACAATCCTTCCAACGCCCGCCGGATTTCCGCGCCTAAGTCCGGCATCACGCGATTCGAGATGTAGTCCAGGTAATCGTCCACGTTTAAGATGCGCGGCAGCGGCGTGACGTTCTTTTGCTCATCGATGTAGGCGTAGGTCACCGAATTGCAGGTTGGGAAGCAACACGGAACCGGCACGAAATCCGTGACCCGAAACATCCCCCCGGTTTGATCCTCGATGTGCCGCAGAATATCGGGATTGGTTATACGCTGCATAGGATCGTGTGCGCCGTGCCGGCCGGCGTGAAAGGCGGGCTGGAAATTGATGCCCTTCACCGCCGGGTGCTCCAGACCGAAACGAACAATTCTGCCGATTTCGTGTTCGTTCACGCCGCGCTCGATGGCGGGAACCAGAATCACCGTACAGCCGATCTGCGCCAGACGATCGAGCGCCCGTAGTTTTTTGGCCAGAATATCGGGTTCGCCTCGAATGATGCGATACGTCTCGCTTTCAAAACCGTCGAATTGAAAATAGACGTTCGGCTTTACATCCCTGAGCTGCTCGAGAAACCGGTCATCGGTGGCGATTCGTTTGCCATTCGTATTCAGCATGACGTTGGCGATGCCGCGATCCTGCGCGGCCCTCATCATCGGAACGATCTCTGGATGAATGCTAGGCTCGCCGCCAGAAAACTGCACTACTTCGGGATTGCCTTCGGTCGCCACCAGATGATCCAGAATCTCTTCCACTTCTTCAAGCGTGAGGTTGAAGCCCGGGCCTGCTTCAGAGAAACATAAAGGACAATTCATGTCGCAGGCGCTGTTCACTTCGATGATGCCTAGACACGCGTGTTGCTGATGGTCAGGGCAGAGTCCACAATCGAGCGGGCAGCCGCGATCCCGTTCCGTCGAGAACTCAAGTGGGATCGTGCCTGGTTTGTTGAACTTTGTGGAATTCGTATACATGCCTGCGTCGCCGTACACGAGCGCTTCGAAAGGCCCGTGCTGCGCGCAGCGCTTCCGCATGTAGACCTTGTTGTCGCGGATCAGGATTTGCGCGTCGATGACGGCGCGGCACACGGGACATATGCTCCGAGTAAGTTCATAGAAAACGTGATCGGCGTCTTTCTTGAATCCACGCGCGTATACGGAAGAACCGTCCGAACTCTGCATTGCTGATATCAGGATACTCTCGCTGTGCCCCTGCTACCGAACGGCAGATATACACTACAGCTGAGGAAGACAGCATGGACCATTGGCAGCAATGGCTGCAACACCCCGAGAAGTCGCGCGTCCGGGAGATCGTCTTCCAGGTTCACATCTGGGTGGGGGCGATGGCCGCCCCATATGTGCTGTTGATGAGCATTTCCGGAGCTGCCATCGTTTTCCGTAACGAATTGCCGCTTACGTTCTCGCTGGAGTGGCTCGTAAGATTTCACAGCCAGCTTTTGGCAGGCGATATCGGCCGAATCATGAATGCTATCGGAGCAAGCTCCGTGACGCTGTTATGTCTAACGGGTGCGTTTATATGGTGGCCCGGGATCAAACACTGGAGACGCAGCCTAACAGTGAGCTGGCGCGCGCGTTTTCCAAGAATTAGCTGGGATCTGCACAGCGCCCTCGGGTTTTGGTGCCTGCCGTTTGTTTTGCTATGGGGTATCTCCGGCCTCTATCTTTCGCTTCCTCAGTCGTTCAATCTTCTATATTTCATCGATCGCAGGGACAGATTCGCCGACTCCGGCTTATACCTGCTTTCTGAGCTACATTTTGGAAGATTCGGCCTGGTAGCGGAGATCGTATGGAGTATCTTGGGCGTCGTGCCCGCCATTCTCGCGTTCACCGGCGTTTTTGTATGTTGCCGCAGCATCTTCTACAACAAGCCATCTAATCCGAATGCGGCTTCTGAGTGACATGAAGCCTTCGCCACGACAATTCGGTTGGACTGTCGGCGGTTCTGCGCGGGCGGGTGAATCCGATTCGGAGCCGGAATCTTTCTTACTGTTCGCTGGATTTGGAGACATTGTTC
This sequence comes from Bryobacterales bacterium, assembly GCA_963824345.1. GTDB lineage: Bacteria > Acidobacteriota > Terriglobia > Bryobacterales > Bryobacteraceae > Palsa-89. Next base: position 186,207 of record CAWGOZ010000023.1, on the reverse strand, counting down.
CAGGCGTTAACGCACCTGTTCGGGGGGCACAGATATCTTAATCAGCTCCGGTCTGTCGAGCGACATCCCGCTAGCCATCGCGCACACACCAGGCACACAAATCCGTGGGTTGTGTTGTAAACGGGACAAAACACAAATGCCCTCGCTGGCCTAGAACTGATAAAGCGAATCAGTGGCACGCTTGCCCATCCTCATTTGGGACTAACGTTGGACGGTCATCCGCAAGCTGGTCGGTAGAGAGTTTTTCTCCAGCCAGATCTCCTTCGCTAGCGCCCGCGGTCTCGGTTCTTGTCGCGTTCAGGTCGCTTGATTACACTCGGAGTTTCGAGAGTGGTAACGCCGTCCCGAAGCGCCTTTTGATAGCGACCGAGCCATCCATTCCAGCCGTCATCCTGAGGGATGATGCCGCGGCGGATAAGACGTTGTCCGATCTCACGCAGCTGGCGCGTGTCGCGTAAGAGCGCCTCTGAATCGCCCAAGTCGGTTATTTCGAGTGCCGGACGGGCATCCGCAGTTGACGCTTGAAGCCGAATGAAAGAATTCGTCCGCATGCGCCCGCGATCTCGAGCTGCTTCGATTTCAGGGGTGCAGTAGACATAGTGGACTCGCGCGTCCGTTCCTTCGAGCATGAGGTAGCTGCGTCCGGAGTACTCCTCCTCTCCGTGGACCAGGACTCGGCCTTCCAGAGTCGTAGGACTTCGAGCGTCAAACACGGTCATCTGAAGCCGCTCGTCAGAGATGAGGGCTCCATGCGCTGCCAGAGTCTTTTGACGGTCAGCACTGCGCTGCATGGCTTGGAGTACATTCGCGAAGTCCCGCCGTACACGCCAAGTCTTAGGGCCGGTGGACTCGGCTAATCCGATGGATTCGAGCACCATCAGCCGCTCGGCGGTGCGCCGTTCGATCAGCGATGTGCTTGGACCAAGCCCCGCGCGGCTTAGGTCCTTTTTGACCGTGAAGAAAGGGGACTCAGCGGCATCGGCTCTGTCAGCATCCCGCTGGATGATGCGGTCAAGCGATGTGTAACGATGTTGATGTACCTCGAGACGTTGCGCATCGGCGGCGTCGAATTCCGTCCGATACCCAAGCTGGCGGGTGCACAAATCCTCCGTGATGTGGCGGATACCCTCCCTAATAAAGTCCCGGCTGAGACGAAGTGGCCCAGCTTCGGCTCCAATGCCTCGCAGCGCAATATGGACATGCGGGTGCTCGGTATTGAAGTGAGCCACCGCCACCCATTCGAGACGCGTGCCAAGATCGGTCTCCATCTGTGAAATCAGATCGCGAGTCAACCGTTTCAGATCCACCCGGTCTCCGAACTCAGGAGACACAATTAATTTCCAAAGGCGCTCATCGTTGGTCTTTTGCCAATCTTCGAGGCGCGCTGCGATATCGATCGATTCTTCAGTCGCATTGAACCCGACTGCCCTCGGATCGCCCTCGTGCGTAGCGCTTTCGCGGGCGATATAACGTCCGTGGGCTCGCCACTGCCCATTACTCGTGTTCTTGGAATACAGCACCCGCACCGCGCAGCGTTGGGAGTATGGTCTACCGTGAGTTCTCCCCGTTCCGAATCCAATTACTCGGCGCCTTCGGACTCCGCTCATCCGGGCGTGATGCATGATGATGCGATATGCGGACGAGTAGACTCGGCGTTCACCGCGCGCTGGCGGCTTCGCTGGCCGAAGCCGGAACTCTCGCTCCTCATCCTTATTTTTCCCCACGGCTTATTAAGTCCTCCATCGCTACCATCGAGTCACTGAGCATCGCGTGGCCCGCATTGGTGAGCAGCCGGGCGTGGCGGTTTCGCGCCTCTCCGAGTGCGGTCTGCATGGCTTCGCCACCCGGCTCTGGCACGCAAGTGACGAAGACCTTCGCGAAGCTGTCCACCAAAGCAAATAAGGCCTGTTGGGCACGTTCGACGCGGCGTACGTCCTGACGCACTTCCCTGATGGAGCCCAGAATCTTTTCATTGGCCGCGGAGCCCTCTCCAGGCTCGTTCAGCTCTTTCTTGATTGCCGCTCGAAGGAAGGCGCTCGGGGTCGAGTAGCCTCGCTGCTTGGCGGCGGATTGAATGCGCTGGTCGATTGCGTCAGTCAGTCGGATCGATCGTTTTGGCATTGGTTCCTCCCCCTATAAAGGAAATGGCGAAGGGGGTGCGGGACGGCATTATTTTGTCGAAAAATTAGGCGTCCGACGAATGCCGGACAGCTATTGCGAATTGTCGGACGCGTGAAGGCGCGTACGATCAGTGCGATAGACACAAAAAACACACAACCTGTCCGGCTTTATGTTCCACTACCCATGTTTGTTGTCTTCGCTGCGGTTGAAATATGTCGAAGAACGTCGAACAGCCCGTCGCGTTGTCGAAATCCGTTGAATTATGTCGAAACGCAGCGCAAACTATTGGTGCTATGGCGAAAGTCGAGGACTACACAAAAGCCGAACAACAATGGATCACTGAGACCAAAGACCGCCTCGCACAACGGCGCGGGAAAAGGCCTGCGACCAAGGCCGGCCAGTTGCGCGCCCTGTGGCCTGAGATCCGAGTTGCCAAAGCCGAAGGGCAAAGCTTGGCGACGATCCGCCAGTGGCTCGAGGAGGATGCCGGGATCGTTGTCACTGTCCAGAGCCTAGGTTCCTACCTTACCCGCATCCAGCGTAAGGAACGGGGTACCCAGGCCGCACCGACTCCGCCGCCGGTGCAAGTCCGTTCGAAAACGCCTGTTTCAAGCACGAGGGCGAAGATTCTGGTCAACGCCAAGAAAACCCGTGGGTTCGAGTACCCTCCGGGACCTCCAGACGAAAGCAAACTCATCTGAGTTCGGGCTGATCGAAAAATTTTACCGTCCCGCACCCCGTCCGCCATTTCCTTTATAAGGTGACAGCGCGGCTTTTATGCTGAGCCAGCCAGGAGCACGAGGAGGAAACTATGTCCAGGAACATTGAACGGCTTGACGAACGAACGTCAACGATTCATCTCACATTACAGGGCAAAGGGGGCGTCGGCAAGAGCTTGGTCGCCAGCATTCTTGCCCAATACTTCCGGCATCACGGACGGGAGATTCGCTGCATTGACAGCGATCCGGTGAACCAGACCTTCTCGCAATATGCCGAGTTGGGCGCCGAGCACCTAGCGCTCATGCGAGACGGCCGCATTGATTCGGGTGGCTTCGACATTCTGCTGCACCGGCTAATCAACGAAGAGGGAACCTTCATCGTCGACAACGGGGCTTCCACTTTCGTTCCGCTCTGGAGCTTTATCGTCGAAAGCAACGCGTTGGAAATGCTCTCCGATGCCGGGCGAAAGCTGTTCGTTCACACGATCATCACAGGCGGACAGGCGCTCGGGGACACGCTGAAAGGGTTCAAGAGTCTCGCCGATAGCAGTGCCGAACGAAACATCGTCGTCTGGCTGAACGAGTACTTCGGCGTCATCGAGCGCGACGGCAAGACGTTTATCGACATGCAGGCCTACAAAGACAGCGAGTCCAAAGTCTTCGGCTTGGTTCACATTGCGAAGCGGAACCCTGACACATTCGGGCGGGACGTTGAAGAGGTCATCACGCGCAAAAGGACCTTCGAGGATGCCATCCGCAACGGAACCGCGACGGTGATGAGCAAACAGCGGTTAAAGATGGTCCAGCGGGACCTGTTCGAGCAGTTAGACCAGCTGTCGCTTTTGTAGGGAGGGCAAATCATATGCCTGACATGAAACAAATGATCAGCGAAGTCTTCGCCGAGAACGGCATCCGCATTGAGCCCGGCGACCCGCTCTTTGCACTGGTGACGATGAACCGCATGGTGTTCGAGGAATCCGCGCAAAGGTATTACGAATCGAACCAACAGCTGATTGCAGAATTCAATGAGTCGATGAAGAAGGCCGAAATGCGTGCCGGGAGTATGCTCGCCAAGATGGTGAAGGAATCAGCGGAGAAGATGCGGGAGGGCCTCCAGGGCGATATTCACATCGCCGGCCTGAAAGCACGCGAATACGTACACGAGGTCAACGAGGCCCACCGGCGTCCTGCGATTGTGCGTTGGGTCTCCATTGGGTTAGTGGCTGCTGCGGCGATTTTCGCCTCAGGGGTCTGGTCTGGACCTTGTCTCCACTGGTAGGCAGGCTGGAGACTTTCCCGCACTATCAGGCGAGGCGGTTGGCGACGTACTCGGGAGCACAATGTTCCCTCTCCGATCCCCTGCTTAGTTCGAGTAACACGATTCGTAATGGAGCTTCCGCATGAACGATCAAATACTTGTCGACATCAACGAGCTATCCCGGCGTATCGGCATTGCCAAAGGTACGCTGTACCAATGGGTATACCTGCGCCGAATACCGTTCATTAAAGCGGGTCGGTCTCTGCGTTTCGACCCTGTGCAGGTGATTCAATCGCTTCCTCACTTCGATACAATCGGATCGGCTGGCCAGAGGTGGAAAGGTCATTAACATGGGTCTCCACCTACGAGGCCGAATCTGGTACGCAGACTATTATGCGGATGGTAGACGAGTGCAGGAATCTACTGGTACCGCAAACGAGCGCAAGGCGGAGAAGTTTCTTGCCTTGCGAATTTCAGAGGTTCATCGCGGCGTCCATACAAGACGCGTTCGGGTTCCTCTGTCAGAACTCTGGGAACGCTACTTCGAATACGCGAAGGTTCACAAGCGCTCCTGGAAGCGTGACGAGCAAATGTACGGAAGCTTAAGCCGAATCTTAGGGCAGGTCAATCTGGATTCCATCACTCCCTCGCGAATCGAGGATTTCCAGCAACACCGTGTCCGGGAGGTTAGCCCTGCGACCGTAAACCGAGAGTTGGCCCTACTGAAACACATGCTCAATCTCGCGGAGCGCTGGAATCTTCGCCAGGGTCAGAACCCTGTCCGTTTGGTGAAGTTTCTTGCAGAAGACAATCTTCAATTTCAAACCCTGAGCAAGGAGGCGGAGGAGGCTTTGCTCGCCCGCTGCCCTTCGTACCTTCAGGACATGATTGTTTTCGGGCTCAACACCGGACTCCGGTGTGGCGATATTTTCAACCTGCAATGGAAGGAGGTAGATTTCGAAAGGCGTCGTCTAAACGCGTTCGTCCAAAAGACTCGGCGAGTGCTCATCATCCCGTTGAATGATGCGGCCTGTGATGTTCTCGAAGCGTGGAACGCCATGCGGAAAGGTCCCTATGTGTTCTTCAACCAGATGACGGGTGATCGCTTTCGCGATCTTAAGGCCGGATTTAAACTGGCCTGCAAACAGGCGGGGCTCGAAGGAGTGACGTGGCACACGCTGCGCCATACTTTTGCGTCGCGTCTCCTTGCCAAAGGCGCCGACATCGTTACTGTGAAGGAGTTGCTCGGACATTCAACCATCGTCGTGACGATGCGATATGCACATACAAACGTCGAAGCGAAGGAGCGTGCGGTGCTGGCTTTGGGTACCAGTGCCAAACCAGTGACAGTACTACCCAAACCACGTCGAACCAAGTAGTGACAGTGCTCTCAAGCAGATGAAATCAGGTAGGATGGGAATCGGAGGAATGGGTGAGTGGTTGAAACCGGCGGTCTTGAAAACCGTTAGCGGGGTAACTCGCTCGGGGGTTCGAATCCCTCTTCCTCCGCCAAATTATCGTCTTTACAATCACTTAACCTCGTGTTCCGGTGGCCGTGCATTTTCTAGCGCCCACTTCCATAGCGCCGCCGACCGGTAAATACCATGCACGAACTTGCCGTACGGCATTGTCAGAAACAGCGTCATCACGAAGCTGAGATGAACCACCAGTAAGATGCCGAGCGCCGCGCTCTCGCGCAGCAGCAGCAGCGCCAGCCCACTGACACTGATCGCCACCAGCAGGAAGAGGAAGGATAAGTCCATCCCATTTTGGCTCTGGTCGGCGATGTCGTCATTGCGTTTCCGGATGAGCATGAAGAGGCCAATTGGTCCCACCAGCAGGCCGATGCCGCCCAGCGTGCCGAAGAAAACCGGCAAACTGGTGTAGGCTGGAGCGGCATGCCAGCCGAGCGCGTAATAGTAGATGGCGCCCAGCGCGGTGGCCACGAAGCACGACAAGAATCCATAGAACGTCGCGTGATGGAACCATTTCCGCGACTCCGAGCTGGTTTCTCCCGGATAGGCGCACCCCACCCCGCCGTTGTCCAGATTCCTGAGGCGAAGTACGTCCTGCACCGCTTTGATGAGCGCCGCCGGATTGGCGAGGCCGGAATAAGGCTCGCCCACGTCGCGCCAGAAACGTAAGAATCCGATCGCCAAGGCCAGCACGGCGAAGCCAAACACCACGCCAAACGTCAGCACCATGACGTCATGTGGAACTATCCGATAGAAATCGCTGCCAGGAACGGACGCCCAAAGCCGCGCGCCATGGGCCAGACTCGCGATCAGAAGGAAACCAATCAGCACCACCACCGTGAGCAAAGAAACCACCAGCCCGTTGTTGCGGAACGCTTTTGCCAGGGGTCCCGGCCATGCATACAGTTCGTAGCTATAAACCCGAATCTTAGCGAATGTCTTCGGCGGATCGATGGCAAACAAGTGGGGAGGCGCGTACTGGCAGGCGTAATAGCACTCGCCGCAATTGTGACAGAGGTTGGCAAGGTAGTTCATATCGCCCTCCTTGAAAACCATGCGCCTCTCCATGGCCTTCCAGACGTCGCAAAAGCCTTCGCAGTAGCGGCAGGCGTTGCACACGGTAAGCAGATGTTGGCCCTGGGTCGTCAAGTCGGAGGGCATTTTCCGCGGAGTGCTCACCGCACGATGATAGTTTATTGGGAGCATAAAGGGGTGAAGCTCTCCACGCTGGCTCTCGATTTCGACGGAACCATTGCCCGGAACGATGTTCTGGATCCCGACGTGCGGAAAGCCATCGCGGAGGCTCGCGCGCAGGGCGTCATCGTCCTATTGGTCACGGGCCGAATTCTCGACGACCTGCGGCGCGTGGCCGGCGACCTGCACTTCGTTGACGCGGTTGTCGCCGAGAACGGCGCTGTCATCGAGTTCCCCGATAGCGGATACTCACGGATTCTGGCGGAACCTCCGCCCGCGGTTCTGCTGAAGGAGCTGCGGCGCGAAGGAATTCTATTCGAAGTTGGACAATCCATTATCGACGCCGACAAGGATGCGGCTCCGCGGATTCTCACGCTTTTGCAGCGGCTGGAGCTGCCGCGGGTGCTGCTATTCAACCGCAGCCGCGTGATGGTGTTGCCCCAGGCCATCAGCAAGGCGACCGGATTGCGCGAGGCGCTTGCGGTGCTCCGTTTGTCGCCGCACAACACGGTGGCTATCGGCGACGGAGAGAACGACCACGAACTTCTCCGCTGGTGCGAAGTAGGCGTGGCGGTGGCTTGGGGTAGCGAGGTTTTAAAAGCGTCCGCCGACCAGGTGCTCCCCGGCGACGGTCCGCCAGCCGTCGCGGGCTACATCCGTGCATTGGTGCAAGAGCGGCTGATCCCGGAGCCGCTGCACACGCGACGTCATCTTCTGCTGGGTCACGCCGACGACGGAAGTCCGCTTGCGCTGGCCATCCGGGGGCGAAATCTGCTGGTGGCCGGAGATCCGAAGACGGGGAAATCCTGGGTGACGGGGTTGTTGTGCGAACAACTGATCCTCTACGGTTATAGTCTTTGCATTCTCGATCCGGAAGGCGACTACACGTCGCTCGAAGCCCTTCCGGGCGTGGTGGTGTTTGGGGGCGCGTATCCGCTGCCGCGCCCTCGGGAATTCTTGCATGCATTGCGTCACGCCGACGTTAGCATCGTGGTCGATTTATCGCACACGTCTCATCAAGAGCAACTGGAGTACATACACACCGTCCTGCCGGCGCTCGCGACTCTTCGGCGTCACACCGGGCTACCGCACCGGATTATCGTGGATGAAGCCCACTATTTCCTGGACAATCCGCACGCGCCGGAGCTCCTGGACATCGGGACCGGGGGCTATACGCTGGTTACTTATCGAGCGTCGAATCTTCGCCGCGACCTGCTGGCGACGTGTCAGGCCATCATCGTGACGCGCGAGTCCGACCCTCAGGAGGTCCGCGCGCTTCGTGCGCTATGCCACGCCTGTGAGGGCCCCAAGAGTGAAAGCGAATGGGCGCTGCTGTTCGAGAGCCTCGTGGTCGGCCAGGCTGTTGCGCTTCCCGTCACCGAAGAAGCGGGCGGCGACGTGCGCCGAATCCGGCTGTCCCCGCGCCTGACACCGCACGTCCGGCACTTGGCGAAGTACGTCGATCTGCCAGTGTCGGAGGGGCACGCGTTCGTTTTCTGGCGGGACGGTCCGGCAGGGAGGCGAGCCCATACGCTGCGCGAGTTCGTCTGGATCGTGGAGCGCTCCCCGGTGGCGGCGCTGGATGGTCACTTCAAGCGCCACGACTTTTCAAACTGGATCACGGGAGTCTTTGGCGACTATCCTCTGGCGAAGACGATACGACAGATTGAGGATGACTACCTCGCCGGAGGCAGGCCCGATATCACATTGAGTCTGGCACAGGCGGTCCGGGCGCGATATGAACTGCTGGATGCCGGACCGGAATTGTATGGATAAAGAAAAGCTGCGAAATTCCGCGCGGCGCCGCACGCTAGAGGTTTTCTTCAATCCGAAGAATGTGGCCGTGATCGGCGCCACCGAAGCGCCACAGAGCGTGGGTCGGTCCATGGTTGCGAATCTCAAGGACGCTCCATTTCCGGGCGCCATCTACCCGGTGAACCCGCGGCACGAGGCCATTTTGGGACTGCGTTGCTACCCGAGTATCGAGAGTGTCGCCGAACCGGTGGACCTGGCGGTGATCGCTACACCGGCTCATACGGTGCCTGGGGTTATTCGCGAGTGCGCCGCCGCAGGCGTTCCGGCGGCAATCATCATTTCCGCCGGCTTCCGGGAAATAGGGGAGCTCGGCGCGGCGCTAGAGGGCAAGATTCTGGCGGACGCCCGCCGCGCTGGAATGCGAATCATCGGGCCGAATTGCCTGGGGCTGATGAGCCCGCATCACAGGCTCAACGCGACCTTCGCCAGCAGCATGGCGCGGCCCGGGCATCTCGGCTTCATCAGCCAGAGCGGCGCTCTTTGTACGGCTATTCTCGACTGGAGCCGGCGCGAGATGGTCGGCTTCAGCGCCTTTGTATCGGTGGGGTCCATGGTGGATGTCGGCTGGGGCGAACTGATTCGTTATCTGGGCGACGACTCGAAAACCCGCAGCATCGTGCTGTACATGGAGTCGGTCGGCGATGCAAGAGGCTTCTTGTCGGCGGCGCGCGAAGTCGCACTTTCGAAGCCGATTATTGTCATCAAGCCGGGGCGCACGCCGGCTGCCGCCAAAGCTGCTGCATCGCACACTGGCGCGCTGACCGGCCAGGATGACGTTCTGGACGCGGCCTTCCGCCGTTGCGGCGTTCTACGGGTGGACACCATTGCGGAACTTTTCTATCTGGCCGAAGCTCTCGACAAGCAGCCGCGTCCCAAGGGACCGCGTTTGGCCATCGTCACGAACGCCGGCGGACCGGCCGTACTGGCAACCGATGCGCTGCTCACTGCGACGGGTGAACTGGCTGAGCTGTCGACCGCAACCCTGGAGCAACTGAACGCATTTCTGCCGCAACACTGGAGCCATCAGAACCCGATCGACATTTTGGGAGACGCCAGCGCCGAGCGCTACGCTAAGGCGGTGGAACTCGCCATCCAGGATCCCGGCGCCGATGGCACGCTGGTGGTTCTTGCGCCGCAAGCCATGACGGATCCGGCGGCGGTGGCGCGGCAACTGGCGGCGCTGCCAAGGAGCGCCACGAAACCGCTGATCGCGAGTTGGATGGGCGGCGCGGATGTCGCGGCAGGGCAAGCAATCCTCAGCCAGGCCGCGATTCCCGTATACCCTTATCCCGATTCCGCGGCCCGCGTCTTCGAGCTGATGTGGCGATACAGCGCCAATCTTCAGGCGCTTTACGAAACGCCGGCCGCGTTCGAACTGGAGGTTTCCGACGAGGGGCGCGCCCACGCAACGGCGCTGATCGCGAATGCGCGGGCCAAGGGACGAACGCTGCTCACCGAGGCTGAGTCGAAGAGCTTGCTCGCGGCTTATGGTATCCCGGCCGTTCCAACCGAGATTGCGGCCAGCGCCGGCCAAGCCGTCCAGGCGGCGGGGCGTTTGGGCTATCCCGTGGTGCTCAAGCTGCATTCGGAAACCATCGCGCATAAAACGGATGTAGGCGGCGTCCGGTTGAACTTGGCCGGCGAGGCCGCCGTGCGCACGGCTTATCAAGGCATCTTGGACGGTCTTCGAAAGATCGGGCGCGAGGCCGACTTTCTGGGCGTCACGGTGCAACCCATGGTGCTGGCCGAGGGTTACGAGCTGATTCTCGGGTCGAGCATCGACTCGCAGTTCGGGCCCGTGATTCTCTTTGGCGGCGGAGGGCAGCTGGTGGAAGTGTACAAAGACCGGGCCGTGGGACTGCCACCGCTCAACACCACGCTGGCGCGGCGCATCATGGAGCGGACGAAAATCCTGACTGCATTGAAAGGTGTCCGCGGAAGGAAACCGGTCGACTTGGCGGCGCTGGAACGGCTGATCGTGCGCTTCAGCTACTTGATGACCGAGCAAAGCTGGATCCAGGAAATCGACATCAATCCATTGCTCGCTTCACCGGACGGACTGCTTGCTCTCGACGCTCGCGTTGTGCTCCAGCCCGCGGATTTGGGCGTTGCGCCGCAGCCGGCGATTCGGCCTTACCCGGCGCAATACGTCCGGCCCTGGAAGTTTCCGGACGGCGAGGAGGTCCTGATCCGCCCGATTCGGCCCGAAGACGAACCGATGATCGCGCGATTCCACGAGCGGCTGTCCGAGCGTAGCGTTTACTTGCGGTATTTTCATTTGATGGATCTGGAGAGGCGCATTTCGCACGATCGACTGACTCGCATCTGCTTTAACGATTACGATCGGGATATCGCGCTGGTGGCCGAGCATGACGATGCGATTCTCGCGGTCGCGCGTCTGAAAAGAATTGATGCCATCGACGCGGAATTGGCGGTCTTGATCACCGACGAATATCAAGGCCGCGGTCTGGGGATGGAGCTGACGCGGCGGCTGGTTGAAATTGGGCGCATCGAGAAGGTGGGGCGAATTGTGGCCGAGGTCCTGGCCGAGAACATTCACATGCAGCGTGTTTTCCAGGAACTCGGGTTTCGCTTGGAGCGGCATGCGGATGGCGACATCCGCGCGATATTTGAGATCGCTTAGCGCAGGTTGTACTTGGCCATCTTGTAGCGCAGGCGGTCGCGGCTGATGCGGAGCAGGCGGGCCGCTTCGGATTGATTTCCGCTGGCGCGCTCCAGCGCATCGGCCAGCAGTCCTTTTTCGTGTTCGTCGAAGGAGACCCCGGAGTGAATCAGCTCGGGCTCCGCTGCGCTCGCCGCCGCCGCTGCCGATGTGCGCTCGTTGCGCAGCGACGCGGGCAGGTCCTCCACATCGATCATGTCGCCGACCGCCATCATGCAGGCATGGCCCAGCGCGTTCTCGAGCTCCCGAATGTTGCCCGGCCAGGCATGCCGCGCCAGCACGATCTGGGCGCGCCGCGTGAGTCCGCGAATCTCTTTGTGGAACTGAGTGGCGAATCGGTCCAGAAGAAACTTCTCGAGCAGCGGAAGATCCTCGCGCCGGTCCGCCAAAGCGGGCGTCGTCAGCTCGACCATCGCCAGACGATAGTACAAGTCCTCGCGAAATTGTTTTTGCGCGATCAGATCCTGAACGTCGCGATTGGTGGCCGCAATGACGCGCACATCCACCTTGCGCGGGGTCACCGAACCAACGCGCGTGACTTCCTGATTCTGCAAGGCCCGCAAGAGCTTGGCTTGCGTGTTCAGCGGCATGTCTCCGATCTCGTCCAGAAACAACGTGCCGCCGTGCGCGAACTCCATCAGACCCATTTTGTCCGCTGTGGCCCCGGTGAAGGCCCCTTTGACGTAGCCGAACAGCTCGCTTTCAAACAGCGTTTCCACTACCGCTGAACAATTGCATGTGACAAAGCGGCCGGAGCTGGCGGGACTTAGGTTATGCAGCGCTTTCGCCACCAGATCCTTGCCGGTTCCGGTGGGTCCGGTGATCAGCGCGGAGCGATAGTGCGGGGCCACGCGGCGAATGCGCGCGAACAGATCCCACATCAGCGGGCTGCGTCCGATCATTCCCTCGAAGCGCGAGGTTTCCAGCAGCTCGCTATCCAGCTGCAGCGCGCGCTGTCGCTGGCGAACGTCAGCCAGCAGCTTCTCGACGCGGCTGCGCAGTGCGGGGATGGAGATCGGCTTGTTGAGATAGTCGCTGGCGCCTTTTTGGATGGCTTCCACCGCGGTTTCGGTAGTGTAATGCGCCGTCATCAGGATCACGTCGATGGAAGGATCGAATTCGACAATGCGTTCCAGCACCGCGATGCCGTTCAACTTCGGCATCACCAGATCCAACAGCACGATCTGTGGATGCTCCCGGAAAATCAGGTCCAGCCCCTCTTCCGGGTCCGTGGACGTGAAGATGGCCAGCCCTTCCTGTTGCAAAGCCTCACTCAACAGCTCGAGGCTGGCGGGTGTATCATCAATCGCCACCAACTTTATCGAAGGAAGCATACAGGGCTTGGTTACCAGTTTAGCCGAAGAAATGGCAATGGCAGGGAAACTGCTGGCGATTTCAGGATAACGCTGTGCTGGAAGCAATCATCAAGGCCTCGCCACTGGCCATTATCGCTGTCGATCCGGAAGAGCGCGTAACGCTTTGGAATGAAAGCGCGGAACGAATGTTCGGCTGGAGCGAGCAGGAGGTGATGGGGCAATTGCTGCCGATTCTCCCTCCGGAAGCCGCGCGCCCGACGTCGCCGCTGGGCTTCGAGACGGTGCGGATCCGCAAGGATGGCGCCCCGGTACCGGTGAGTATTTGGACTGCGGAGATCACCAGCACGGGCGGCCGGCTTACCGTGTTGGCGGACCTCACCGAGCTGCGCGCGGCGGAACGTGCACGCGCGGATCTGGTGGAGAGCGAACGTGCGGCGCGTGAGCTTGCGGTGGCCGGCCAGCGCTTTTCTCTGCTGCTGGAGGCCGCGCCGGATGCGATTCTCGAGGTGGATCCCGAGGGCCGGATCGTGGTAGCGAACACGGAAGCGGAGCGGCTTTTTCAGCGCTCGCGCGAGGAGTTAGTTGGATTGCCGGTGGAAGCGTTGCTGCCGGAGCGATTTCGGGGCGGGCATTTCGCTCATCGCGCCCATTACGCCGCTCATCCGGTGCGCCGGCCCATGGGCGCGGGTTTGGATTTATATGGCGTCCGCAAGGACGGTACGGAGTTCGCGGTTGACATCAACCTCAGCCCCCTTTCCGGAGTCGAGGGCGGGCACGTGATGTGCGTAGTTCGGGATGTGAGCCAGCGCCGCAGCGCGGAAGAAAGGATTCGAGTCCTGAATCAAAGTTTGGAGCGGCGCTCATCGGAACTCGCGGCGGCGAATGACGAGCTTTCATGGCGGAACCAGGAAGTAGAGCGGGCCAATCGGCTGAAGAGTGAATTTCTGGCCAGCATGAGTCACGAACTGCGCACTCCGCTGAACACCATCCTCGGATTTTCGGAACTGCTCTCGGAGCAAAACTCCGGCCCGCTGAATGAAAAGCAGAAACGCTTTTTGACGCACATACAGCACGACGCCGGCCATCTTCTGGAGCTGATCAACGACGTGCTGGATCTTTCGAAGATCGAAGCCGGGCGCCTGGAGCTGCGTTTGGAGGAGTTCCCCATGGCGGTTGCGGCGGCCGAGGTGCTCAGCAGCATACGGCCGCTGGCCGCCACCAAAGGCATCAGCCTGGACAGCGATCTCGACACGCAGTTGATGCTGAATGCCGATCGCCTGCGCTTCAAGGAAATCCTCTACAATCTGCTCAGCAACGCCATCAAGTTCACGCCGTCTGGGGGCCGGGTCTGGATTGAAACGTCGGTAGCCGACGGGTCGGTTTGCATCCTGGTCGGCGATACGGGGATCGGGATCGAGCCGGAGGATCAGCAAGAGATCTTTGAAAGCTTCCGCCAGGTCAGCGCCACCACCAAAGGCGTGCGGGAGGGTACCGGCTTGGGACTCGCGATCACCAAGCGTTTGGTGGAGCATCATGGAGGAAGAATCTGGGTGGAAAGCGAGCCGGGCAAAGGCAGCCGGTTCTTCTTCACTCTGCGGCTGAGCCAGCGGGACCAGGAGCCAGCCGCCGGTGGCTCCGAAGATCGGCCGGCGCCGTTGCTGCTGGTGGCCAGCCACCTGGCTACGTGGCGCGAAGAGGTCCTCGATCCACTGCGGCGGGAAGGCTTCCAAGTGGAAACCGCAGGCTCGGGAGCGGATGCGTTTCTCAAGGCCAAGAAGCTCCGTCCAGCTCTCGCGTTGTTGGACATGGAGATGCTCGGTAAGAGCGGCTGGGAAACGCTGCATGAGCTGACGACCTCGCCCGATACTCGCTCGGTGCCCGTGATCATCGTCTCCGCGGAGGACGAAGGCAAAATGGGCGCCGCTCTGGGCGCCGCCGAGTCCTTGACGAAGCCGCTCACGGGCCAGGCGCTGATCCAGGCGGTGCGCCGGATATTGCAGCCGGAAGGCACACTGCGAGTCCTGATTGTCGACGACGATCCGGAGACTCGCGAACTGCTCTTGGATACTTTGATGAACGAAGGACACGCACCGTTGACGGCGCGCTTTGGGGCTGAGGCAATGCGCATCCTGGCTACCTCACCCGTGGATGTGGTGGTGCTGGATCTGCTGCTCCCGGGCCGCAACGGTTTTGAGGTGTTGAGCGACATTCGCGCCGACCCTAGATTGAGCCGGCTGCCGGTGCTGGTAATTACGGTGAAGGATCTGAGTGGGCGGGAGCGAGACGCGCTGGCCGCTCAGGGGGCACAGGTTGTCGCGAAGGGCGCGGGCTGGCGTCAGGAGCTTTTGCGGCAACTTCGCCGCCTGCGCTATCCGTCCCACGGGAAACGGGTGCTGATCGCCGACGATAACCCGGCCGGCCGCGAGCTGGTTCGGGAAGGATTGGCCGGGCACGCCAGTTCGATCATCGAGGCCTCCGACGGCCGGGAGGCGCTCCAGAAAATCCGCGAGACCCGGCCCGACCTGGTCTTGCTTGATATCCAGATGCCGGAGATGGACGGCTATGCGGTTTTGCGAGAGATCCGCAACGACCTAGCGCTTCGGGACCTGCGCGTAGTCGCCGTTACCGCCTTCGCCATGCAAGGCGATCGGGAGCGTGCGCTCGAAGCCGGTTTCGACGACTACCTCACCAAGCCGGTTACGGTCGCCAAACTCAAGGCGCAATTGGAGCCGTTAACGGGCGTTCATCCGCTTCATCCTGAGTGAAATCCCGCAGCCTGGTTGGGTACTGGGACGCTGCGCTTTTCGCAAAGTGCGGGAACCGCTCCACTCTCAGCCGATCGCGAAGGGGGCACTCAATTGCACCGTAAATCGCCAGCTATGCGCGGAAAAATGTTCGGCAGTTTCCTGATCTTCGCTACCTTCCTGACCGGCGCCCTGGCGCAAGCGCAAGACGGGAAGAGAGTACCGGGCGCCGACGAACAGCCCTTGATCGTCTCCATTCGGGGATCCGACCTCTACAGAACCTATTGCGCCTCCTGTCACGGTGAAGATGCGAAGGGTCGTGGCCCGATGGCGGTCTGGCTCAACGTCCCGCCAGCCGACCTGACGCGGATCGCCGCCCGTAACGCCGGCAGGTTCCCGCTGGAACGGGTGGACCGCATTATTTCCGGGGAGGAAGCAGCGCTGCGCGGTCATGGGACCCACGGCATGCCTGTTTGGGGGTCGATCTTCTCGCAAGTGACGCGCGATCAGGACCTTGGCCGCGTTCGAATCGATAATCTGGCGCGCTATCTGCGCGATATTCAGGCAAAGTAGGGGACGAATTAAACTCCCCCTGGTTCGTCATTGTCAAATGCTTTTGGGGTTTAGCGCTTTGAAAGATACCGTGACGCCCGCTTTATTGGCACGAGCCGGCCGGCCCTGGATGGCCGTGTACGTATTCTCGACGTCTTCGTAGGAAATGTCCTTGCGCAGGAGTTGTTCTCGCGCGTGAAGCACGATGTCATCGAGCGAGAGAATGCCAACCAGCGAGCCATCGCGGTCGATCACGGGCAGCCGCCGGATTCTGGCATCGCGCAACGTGTTGAGAGCACAATGAATATCGTCCCCCGCCATGCACGTGAAAAGCTTTCGCGGCATCACGTCCCACACGCGCAAGTCGGACGGCTTACGATTACGGGTGCCGAGCGCGATGCACATATCGCGGTCAGTGACAACTCCAATCACGTTGCCACCGTCCCCAATCACCGGAAGAAAGCCGCAATTATGCCGCTGCATCAAAAAGGACGCTTCCTCCAGGGTCGACTCCGGTCCACAGAAACTCGCGTTCGCCGTCATCACTTCACGAACTTTCATGGGACAGATCCTTTCTAAAGGCTTCAATTGGTCTCGAACTACAATGAAACAAGCAATTGCCTGGCCGAACGACGCATGAGCGAGGCTCCGCGGTTCCAACTCGATGCGGTGGAACGTTACTTACGTTCCGTAGTCGGAGAGGATGTTCGGGTGGTGCAACTGCGCCGCCTGGGCGATCCGGAAGAGGGCAAGGGCTTTGGATACGGCATGCCGGTCCGCGTGGAATATGAACGCGCCGGCGGCCCTCGCGAGAGCGTGGTCCTGCATACCATGGGCCCTGGTTCTTTCGGTCACGAACAAATGTCGGACCGGGCCCGCATTCTCTTGTGGTCGCACCGGGCTTTCAATCGCCTGCCGCGCCACGTGCGCTCGTTGGACGTTGGCGGCATCCAGCCCGATGGCGGCGTGATTTCTCTTGGTGAGGTGGAAGAATTTTGTCTGCTCACGGAGTATGCCGCGGGCGAACCCTACGCTTTAGATCTGGAACGGCTACGCCACACCGGTCGGCTGAGCGAGGTTGACGTAGCACGAGCCGACGCGCTGTGCGACTACCTGGTGGAGATTCATGCCCAGCGCGGCAGCAACCCGAACTTGTACATCCGCCGTAATCGCGAGCTGGTGGGTGACGGCGAATGCATCATGGGTTTGGTGGATTCTTATCCGTTGCACGCGTCGTTCACGCCTCGCGTTCTGCAGCAGATCGAGCATCGCGCCGTGGATTGGCGCTGGCGTCTGAAGAGTCGAACTCACCGCCTGCGCAGAGTACACGGGGACTTTCATCCCTGGAATATTTTGTTTGCGTCAGGCGCCGAATTGGCGGCTGATCTCCGCGTGCTGGATCGCTCGCGCGGCGAATATGGCGATCCGGCCGACGACTTGACCTGCATCACTTTGAACTACGTTTTCTTCTCTTTGCAGCGCACGGGAAAACTGGAGGGAGCGTTTGAGAACTTGTTTTTACGGTTCTGGAGCCGCTACTTGGAAAAGACCGGGGATCAGGAGATCCTGGAGGTGGCCGCGCCCTTCTTCGTGTTTCGGGCCTTAGTGCTTGCGAGTCCTCTTTGGTACCCCTCCATTGCGGACTCGGCGCGTCAGAGGCTGCTCACGTTCATTTTGGCGGTTCTCGAGCAAGACAGTTTCGATCCGCGCCAAGTCAACTCGTACTGTGGAGCGTAGCAAAGGCGCATTCGCGGTTTGGATTACAGGCCTGCCGGCATCCGGAAAGTCGACTATCGCGGCGGCTCTGAAAGCACAGCTCGCCGAGCGAGACGTGGACGTCGTGGTACTGGAGTCCGATGTACTGCGCAAGGTCTTGGCCTGCGATCACGACTATAAGGCGGAAGGGCGCGATACCTTCTATCAACAGCTCGGCGGTATCGGCGCGCTTCTGGTGGAACAGGGGGTGCCGGTCATCTTCGATGCCACCGCCAATCGCCGTGCTCACCGTGATCGTGCTCGGCAAGCGATCGGACGATTCATCGAAGTTTACGTCGATGTGCCGCTTGCAACCTGCCAGGCCCGAGATCCCAAGGGTATCTATCGCAGCGCCGCAGCCGGCCAGGCCACCAACGTACCAGGACTGCAAGACCCGTACGAGCCACCGGAAGCGCCGGATGTGTTGCTCGAGGGAGGAGCCCCGGGGTCCGCTGCGCAACGAATCATCCAAAAACTGATCGAAAAGGGTTACGTGAAATAGCGCAGCGTTTGGCCCCGTGCGTGCTTCATTGTAAGTGGAGGCGCTTATGTTCCAAGACAAATCAGTGCGAGAAGATGTAATCCGCGAATTGGATTGGGAGCCCGTGGTCCGTTCCACGGAAATCGGCGTAGGCGTCAAGGATGGGATCGTTACGTTGAACGGCGTAGTGGAAAGCCATGCGGCCAAACGTTGCGCCGAACGTGCCGCGGGGCGGGTGCGTGGAGTGCGGGCAGTGAGCAGCCAACTGGAAGTGAAACCAACCGGGCCAGCGGAGCGCAGCGACGCGGATATTGCCTGGGCGGCCGCCAACGCGCTGGCCTGGAATGCTCTGGTTCCTCAAGAACAACTTACCGTCAGCGTTTCCAGCGGGTGGATCGTGTTGGAAGGCGCCGTGGAACGCAGATTCCAGAAGATGGCTGCCGAGGACGCGGTGGCTGATTTGGCGGGCGTGGTGGGTGTTACCAATCTGATTGCCGTGCGTCCAACGGTTCCTCCGCGAGAGCTAAAGGAAGAGATTGAAACTGCATTGCAGCGGTGCGCGGACATCGACACCAGCCGGATTGTAGTGGAAGTGGAAGGCGATTGCGTGCGTTTGTGGGGCTCGGTCGGTTCGGTCGCCCAGCGCGAGGCGGCCGAGCGGGCAGCGTGGTCGGCTCAGGGCATCCGGGAGCTTTCCAACCATCTCATGACGGAGTCTCGAGCGGAGAGTCATGTGTGAGGCGCCGATCACTGACCAGAGAGTCGGATGAGTTCCACGGAACATTTTGCATGTAAGGCAACCGCTTCAGAAACGCTTCCAAGCAACAACCGGTTGACGCCGCGCCGGCCGTGCGAACCGACCACGATCAAGCCCGCGCCCCATTCCGCCGCTTCGCTCAGAATGATCTCCTTAGGAGTGGCGGCGGGAACCGCCAGGGTGCTGCTCGCTTCGATTCCAGCTCCAAACAGAATGCTCTCAGCCGATGAAACCGCCGCCTGCGCGCGCTGCATGTCTTTGCCGCGCAGTTGCTCCATCACTTCGGGGCTGAAGTAAGACGTTGGGAGCGCTGGCGCGGATGGTTCTATGACGCTCAGAATGCGAAACTTGGTTCCGGCCGGCCAAGGCCGCTCTGCGACCGATCGCGCCGCTGCTTTGGAGCACTCCGAGCCATCGGTAGCCAACAGGATTCCCAGCGGCGCGGGACCAGGGTTTGATCGTACGATCTCCACCGAGCAGGTTGCCAGACGCGCAACCGCACGCGCAACACTGCCCAGCAGAAACTGAACGACGCCGCTGGCATTGTGTGAGCCCAGGACCACAAAGTCGGCGTGGCACTCTGCCGCCTCGTCACGGATGACCGTCTTGGGATCCCCCGTGAGCACGCTGGTACTGGTTTCGAGACCAGCGTTTTTGAAATACTCGGCCGCGCTTTGGACCGTCTGTTCGGCGGACTGCAGGGTCGCTTCCTCAATATCCGGGGCGCTCCAGCCGTAAAGCGGTTCTACCACGCTGATCACGCGCGCTGTTGTGCCGGAGGGCCAGAGCCGCGCCGCTGCCCCGCGAGCCGCGATGCTGCTCGCCTCCGATGAATCCACGGCGATCAGAAGCTTCATGTGGCTGGTTCTCAAAAGCGAAACGCTGCCGCGGCAACCGCGCCTTCGGCCATCCAGTGGCTGGGTAAGGAATGGACGGCGCCGCTGCGCAGCAGAGTCTCTACCGCGGCAACGTTCAGGAGATCTTCCTGGCGCCAATTGGCGCGGCCGCCGAAGACTTTACCCTCGAATGTTCCCATGCGCTGGCCGTTCTCATCCATGCAGAGATCGCTTACGCGGCCCTCCGCGGCCGCCCGCAGGATGATTTCGAGATCGGTGGAGAAGAGCGCCGGCGACAAGCGTTCCTTCAATACCGCCATATTGAGCGCGGCTCGGTGCTGGAAATCGAATAAGGCGACATCGTGGGCGTGGCGCGATATTTGAGCCTGAGGCATTGCTGCGCTCAGACTACCATGAATGCCACGGTCCAAAAGATTGGAATAGGTGCTAATGGCGCGGTAGATGGCCACATCTTCGCCCACCCCGGCCAGAATCAATGGAGCATCGTTGGAACGCAGAAGTTCGCTGACGCCGCGATCAATGGCCCGATAATAGTCGTGCAGATGGGCGTACTGAGTCTCTCGGCCCGAACCGGTTCCGAACTGGACTCCCTGCATCGCGCCGTTCGAGGGACCGGCCGCCGAGCGGTTTATGAGATCGTGATCCGGAGCTTTGAAGCCCAACGCCTCATCCAGCGTCCGGGGCGTTCCTTTGGGTAGCTCGACGCGGGCGAATCCGGCGACACCGCAGGCTAGCAGTTGCGCGGTTTTCTTGGTGACTTCGAGCACGTAGATGCTGGCCGGCAGTGCGAGCGACGCAAGAATCGGACGAATCCAAAAGCAGTCCCCGACAGTGCAAGCCGTGGCGGGCATGGGGGGAACGGGCAGGTCGAATTGGCGGAACACAGTGCGCGAGCGAAAGATCACACGGGGCAAACAAGAGCCTGCCAGCGACTCTTCTTCGCGAGACAAATGCCGCAGCGGTTCTAGCAACGCGTCAATTAGCGGATCCGCAATTTTGCGCGCGGCAAGTTTCTTGGCGGCCTCTTGCAGTTGTGTCTTGAGGAACGCGGCACGCGGTTCGCCGGCCTCGCCGGGCCGATAGGGTGGCAAGAGCAAAGTAATGCACGGCCCGGACGCATGGACTAACTCTGGGATGAGTTCTTTCCGCAGCGGCTCCGCGGCAAGTTTCGCGTCACTGTTCGTTGCGATCATAATGTCCTCCAGTTCACCGCGTCCTAGAAACCAGCCGTGTTTGCTGAATCCGCGCAGTCATCTCGGTGCGGTTTCTCGGCAGCGCCTCGCATTCCAGTTCCGGAGATCCCTCCTGCATTGCGAGCGCCATCTCCACCAGCCATGGAACTCGCAGATGCGCCGCCCGCAACACTTCGCGCTCCAGCATCACTTCCACGATGGGGCCCTGCGCGGCCAGGTGGCCGTCCATGATGACCCACGCGTCCTCGGCCCATTCGTACGCCAAGTCCGTATCGTGGGTGCTGATCACGATGCTGGTGCCTGCCTGGTGAAGGCGGCCGAGCAGACTCAGCATCGATGTGATGCCGACAAAGTCCAGTCCCGCGGTCGGCTCATCGAGTAGGATAATTTGAGGCTCCAGAACCAGCACTCCCGCGAGCGCGACGCGCTTTTTTTCCCCTAGGCTGAGCTCGTGAATGGGCCGCTCGGCCAGGTGCGCGATTCCCAGGCTTTCGAGCGTTCGCATCACCAGCTCGCGCGCCTCCTCAGATTCGACGCCATTATTCAGCGGCCCAAACGCAACGTCCTGTTCCACCGTCGCGCCGAACAACTGATCGTCTGGGTCCTGCAGCACGATGCCGACCTTGCGGTGCAACCACTGCAAGCCGGGGCGCGAATAATCGATGGTCCGGCCAAGAACAATCAGTTCGCCCTGCAGTGGCCGCAAAGTGCCATTCAAGAGGAGCATGAGCGTCGACTTGCCTACGCCATTGGCGCCCAGCAGTGCGACGCGCCGCGGAGATTCCAACGCGAAGCTCATCTCGTGAATGGCCGCCGTGCCAGTGCCGTAAGCGAAGCTGACGTTCCGCGCTTCTAGAATCGAAGCCATAAAGCCCCCTTGGAAAGGTGCGCAGCAATTAACAAACCAGCTTGGAGCGCCAGGATTCCGCCGATCACCCCGGGAGACGCCCGGTGCCGGGGCGCGAGCACCCAAAGCCTGCCCTGGTAACCGCGCGATTCTATGCCGTCCTCGAGGCGTCTGGCCCGCTGGACGCATCGCAGGAACAGGCCGCTCGCCAGCATCGAAAGCGCGCGCATGCGGCTGCGGTAATCCGCCCGGCCCAGGCGCCAGGATTGAGCTCGCCTCATTTCGCCCAGAGTTGTCGCGGTGACGAACAGGAACCGGTAGATCATCAACGCCAGGTCAATCAATACCGCCGGTATCCCCAAGCGCTGGAATACCGGGATCATTTCCATCAGCGGCGTGGTCCATCCAATAAACGCGAGGCATGAAATTGCGGCGACCGAGCGCAGCAGGAGCCCGGCTGCCAGTGGAAGCCCGCGCCAGTCCAAGCCCACCGAAAAACCAGTGCTGGAATGATTGACCTGAAGCAGAATCCCAAGCGCCGTGAGAATAGCAAACGATACCGGCACGGAAAGGACGCCCAGCCAGCTTGAGACCGGTATCCTGGCGCCCGCCGTAGCCGCCAGACTTACCAGCAGCGCGATCGCGATGCACCAGGGAAACGGCGCGACGAAGAACGTTATGATCAGCAGCCCGCCTCCAAACAATACCTTCTCCCAGGGATTGCGGTGACGCCACGCATTGGTAAATGCAATGTCGCTCAGATGCGGATGAAGATGCCGGTGCGGGCGCCGTTGCGCTCCCGGGTTCGCTTTGCGCCAGCGCCGCGATCGGTACCAAACGACGGCCCAGGCCAAGACAGCGACACCGATGGCTGCTTGCAGCGTGAACAGCAGCGGCTCAACGGCTTCGCTGGGAATGAATAGCGGCCTGGCGATGGGATGGTAGCCCGGGCGAAGACTCTGGATGGCCGTGACGGCCTGATCGTCGCTTCCCAACGGTTTGGTGTAGTTGGCGTAGAGAAAAGCCCCAATCATCGTAGCGAACACCACGATCAGAACCACCGCGTTGGCCGATCGGAACCGTCCCTGGCTGTGCGGCGCCGCCGCGCCCTGCCAACCGACCGCCCGATCCGCGGCGAGGTTGCGCAAAAGCACCACCGTCAGCAGCCCTTCCGCGATCGAGATTGGAATCTGGGTGATGAGAAACACGCCGAGGAACTTTACGAAGGACGCCGTATAGCCGCCATGCGCGGAAGGATAGGCGAGCGCCAACTGGCAGGCGGTGGTAACGTAAGTTGCCAGGTCGCCCACTACCGTCGAAAGGAAAATGCAGCGGTCTCGCTTCCAACCCATCCGCAAAAGTAAGCGCAGCAGGAACCACATGGCCCAGGGGCCGACCACGCCCAGCGAAAACACGTTTGCTCCCAGCGTCGTCAGTCCGCCGTGGGCCAGCAGCAACGCCTGAAACACCAGCGTGATCAAAGCCAGCGCCGGCATCGCGGAGGGACCGAACAGGTAGGTGCCGACCGCCGTTCCGGTGGGGTGGGAGGAACTCCCCGTGACCGAGGGCATTCGCAACGCGGTTAACGTGAACAGGAATGCCGCCGAAGCTGCCAGCAATACCCGGTTCTCGCGGTTCTTGTCTAAATCCTTGGAGATGGCTCGAACGCTGACGATGACCGGAGGAAGAGATGCCGCACCCCACGCGATGCAATGCGATAACGGCAGGAATCCTTCCGAAATATGCATGCGGCTAATCGCGGTCCCGCGCCAGCCTGGGCAATAAACGCGCCGAGTTGCCGATGAACAACAGTTCCGAGGAGACGTGAATGAGTGCGGCCCACACAGGGTTCAAGAGGCCCATGCCGGCCAGGACCACGCCTACGCTATCCACCGCCAGCGTGCCCGCGAAATTTGCATAGATGATATTGCGGCACCGGCGCGCCACCTTAAGGACTTCCGCAAATCGCAGCAGATCGTTGCCCAGCAGCACCACCGCGGCGCTTTCCCGCGCGACGTCGGTGCCCGATCCCATGGCAACGCCCACGTCCGCTTCGAGCAGAGCCGGAGCATCGTTGATGCCGTCGCCCAGCATGACAACATACTTGCCTTTGAGGCGGAGATCGCGCACCCACTCCACTTTCTCTTCCGGAAGCAATTGCGATTGAACTTCATCCACTCCCAGTTCTTTCGCGATGGCGTCGCCAATCTCTTTCCGATCGCCGGTGAGCAGCACCGTCCGGCATCCCATTTTCTTGAGCTCACGCATAGATGCAGTCGCTTCTTTGCGCAGCACGTCGACGATTCGCAACGAACCTAGAAGTTTTCCACCGGCTGCGACCATTACCTCGGAAGATTCCTGGCTCCCGCTGTTCGCGGGCGGAACGAAAATTCCTTCCCCTTCCATCAGTGCCCGGGTTCCCACAATCGCGGGCGCGCCGTCGACCTTGCATAGGATGCCTTTGCCTGGGAAATATTGGAAGTCTTCCGGCTCTCCCACGGTGAGCGACCACTCCTGGGCTTGCTTGGCGATCGCCTTGGCCAGCGGATGCTCCGAAAAGCGCTCGGCGGACGCCGCGACACGCACCACCTCTCGCGGGTTGACGCCCTCCGCGGCTTCCACGCCCACAACTTCCGGAGTGCCCAGCGTCAGTGTGCCGGTCTTATCGAGCACCACGATATCGACGTTACTCAGCCCTTCCAGATATCGCCCGCCCTTGATGATGACGCCTTTTTGCGCGGCCCGGCCTATCGCGCCGAGAATCGCCAGCGGAGTGCCGGCCGCGATCCCGCAGGCGCCCGCAACAACGATCACCGAAATGGTGGAGCGCGCATCGCGCGTGATGAGAAACGTCAACGCCGCGCAGGCTAACGCGAAATAGACCAGGTAACCCGCCAGGCGATCCGCGATTTTCTCAATGGGCGCGCGCGAGCGTTCCGCCCGTTCCACCAATTCGATGATGCGGCCGAACGCCGTGTCCTGCCCGATCTTGTCGGCCTGGATTTCCAGAACGCCGGACTGATTCATGGTTCCTGCAAACACGCGGGAGCCGGCGACCTTTTCAACCGGCATGGATTCGCCGGTGATGGCGGCCTGATCCACGAAGGAATGACCGCCCACCACCACCCCATCCACCGGAAGATGGCCCCCTGGACGCACCAGCACGACATCGCCGACGTGCACCTCCAGAAGAGCGCGCGGCGCCACCCCCGCTTCGGACCGCACTTCAACCGTGTGCGGCAGCAAATCCAGCAACTGGCGAATAGCGCCTCTGCCGCGCCCCACCGTCATCCCTTCTATGATCTCGGCGATCAGGACGAAGACCGTGATCAATAGCGCGGTGAAGAATTCGCCGATCGCCGAGGCCGCCACCAGAGCGATGGTCATGGACAACTCCATGGTCATGCGCCCCTTGAACAGGTCGGCAATGGCTTCCTTAAAGATCGGAAATCCGCCGATGGCTATACCTGCCAGCGCCAGCCAGTCGATCCCAGCCCAGCGCGGGACCTTGCCCGACCACACGATCAGCAGAACCAGCGCCACGAACCCGACGCGAGCCCACTCCGCCCGGCTTCCCGCTTGACCGTGTTCCTCTTCCTGATGCTGGTCGACGGACGCGGAGCGGTCCTCAATCACCGCTATTGTTTCCAAGTGCTTCGGAATCGCGCCCGCCATGTTTCCCTTTCGCCTAATTGCCTAACTGTTTGTGAATGCCCGCCAAGCTACGCAGAGCCTCCGCCGCTTCCATGGAATGCGCGGCATAGTGACGTGCTTCGCCGGCCAGTTGTGGAGACGTCTTCTCGTATTGCTTGGCCAGCGCCTCATGGTCCTTTGCATCTGTTTCGTGATCCGCGGCATGCGCCGCATAATGGTTTGCCAGTTTGCGATGGTCCTCGCTCTTGGCCGAAGCAACCAATTTGGTGAGTTCTTCGTTGGGCAGGATATGCGTTGCTGTCATAAATAAACTCCTTTTCTTATTCCACTTTTCCCGTACAGGGAAGTGCTTTAGCTAGCAACTGCGCTTCCAATGAACCAGTAGCGCCGGCTCTGGCAGACAAGCGCAACTCCTCTGGATTTCGAACTGTTCCTGCGTGAAAACACACAGGCTTGGGTCGCTTGCCGCTGAGCAAGCGGACCGCGCCGAAGTCGCGGGGCGGCGCTTCGCGTGCAACAGACTTCGTTTCAAAGGAGCTGAATCATGATCAAATTCCAGCGCATTTTGTTTCCGGTCGACTTTTCGGCGCGCAGCTCCGCCACCGTTCCATCGGTTCAAGCCATGGTCAAGCGATTCGGTTCCGAACTGACAGTCTTGCACGTGGTGGATCTGCCGCCATCCGGCATTGCTCCCCCAGAGGCGGCAGCCTGGGCCACGCTCATCGGCGCCGATCGTCTGCGTCAGCAAGGCCAGATGGAGCTGGAACGTTTCGTCGCTCGCGAGTTTGCGGGGTTCCAGGTTAAGGCGGAGTCGGCCGAGGGCGACCCCGCCACCCGGATTGTTGACTGCGCGCGCGAGAGCGGCGCCGATCTCATCATGATGCCCACCAGCGGGCTAGGGCGATTCCGCCGTTTATTGCTCGGCTCGGTAACCACCAAGGTCCTGCACGACATTTCCGTACCGGTCTGGACGGGCATGCATGCCGAGGAAATCGCGGCCCATCCACCGGACCGCTGGAAACAAATGCTGTGCGCCGTGGATGATGATCCGCGCGATCTGGCGGTGCTCGAGTGGGCTGCCGAGTTTGCGTCCGAGCAAAAGCTGGAACTGCGGCTAGTGCATGCCGTGCTGGGCCTGGAAGAGAGCGACAGCGATCCGAGCTTCCGGGAATTTATCTTCAATATCGCGCGCGAACGCATCGATAGATTACAAGCCCAGGCTGGAACAAAATTCGACGTGTGCTTGAAAGCGGGCAAGGCTGGAGACGTGGTGCATCAAGCAGCCGTCGGCCACTCCGCGGACATCGTCGTGATCGGGCGCGGCGTGATCCAAAAGCCCTTGGGCCGTTTGCGAAGCGGCGCCTACGAGATCATCCGCGAGGCGCCATGCCCGGTGATCAGCGTTTAGATGCTCAGCACGGGGCAGGGGGAGTCCCGAATTATGGAATAAAGATGCGACCACATGAGGCCGAATGTTCCAGTAGAATGGCCGCGGCCGGTAACCAGCAGGTCGGCCCTTCTGCGCACTACTTCTTGCTGTATGCCATCGGCGAGCTGTGCGTCAATGACCGCATGAGGCGCGTCGACGCCCGCTTTCGCCTTCAATTCCCGCAGTCGGAATTGAGAAGCTTCTCTGAGTTGCTGAGTGGGCTGCGTCGGGAGGACGTTCAGGATCCACAACTGCGCGCGATAGGCCGAGGCGAGGGAGGCCGCCCCGCGCAACACGGCCTCGGCTTCCTCGCTATCGTCCAGTGCGCAGACGATCGAGCGGTAGGGAATTCGCACCGGATGATCCGCAAGCGCGGCTCCCACGCCGGTCCATACGACGGCGCTGACATCGTGCAGTACTTTGGCCGTCATCGATCCCATGAGGAATCGCCGCACTGGGCCGTGGCCGCGCGTCGCCAGCATGACGAGATCCGCTTGTTGTTGTTGCGCCAGCCGATCGATGATACTGACCGGATCTCCCACTTCCACCATGGCTTCGATCTCTAAACCGGGGAGGCCTTGGCAGACAAACTGTCGCAGCCGATCTTTTTCCAGTGCTTCAGCCTTGGCCCTTAGTTCAGGATGAGCGGTGAGTAGCTCGCTGTCCGCAGCCGCGTCCACAGGCGCGTAGGCATGGCACGCCGTCAACTCCGCCGAGAAGCGGCAAGCCATTTCTTGCACGTAAGGAAGCACGGCTTGGCAGGGCGCCGAATAATCGACAGGAAACAGGATTTTGCGAAAAGGCAGCATGCGATCTCCTCGGTTCCGGGAATAACTACACACTGATGACGGGGCAGGGCGAGTCCCGAATAATGGAATACACGTTACTGCGCATGCGCCCGAGTGTGCGCGTGGCCCGTCCGCGCCCCATCACCACCAGATCGGCGCTGTGACCCAACGCGGAGTCCCTCACCACGTGCGATACCTCTCCCGCTCCCAGACAGAGCGGCGCGGCGATGCCGGCGTTTTCCTGCAGTTGGGCGATGGTCCTTCTGGCGTCCCGCTCCAGATATTGGCGTAGATCCGCGTCGAAATACTTTTCCGGCGCAACCTCGGCTCCGGGGACGGCATGCACCAGGAAGAGCCTGGCGTGGTTGTCCTGCGCGAGGCGGCAGGCGAAGCGCATGGTGGGGATGCTGTCTTCGGTGCGATCCACGGCGCACATGATGGTCGCGAATTCGGGAGAGACGGCCGGCGAATCTTCCACATGCACGCCCGTCCATACCGGGCAGAGGGTGTCGTGCAGAACCTTGGCCGTCACCGAGCCCAGCAGCAAAGTGCGGAAGAGCCCGAATCCGTGAGTCGGCAGCATGATCAAATCGATGCCGTTTTCCCGTGCATAGTCGTCGATAGTCCGGGCCGCATCGCCCTCGATCATGACTCGTTGCACCTTAAGGCCCTTGAACCTGTCCGTCAGATAGGATTGCGCCGCCTCGGTTTCCGCCTTCCAAATCGTCGGGGTATCAATGACGGCCACGCTGCCCCCATAGCAATCCGGGATTAAGCCGGTGGGCATTTCGAGCACGTGCAGCATCGTGACCGACGCGTTGTATCTCTTCGCCATGGCCTCGACAAACGGAACTGTGGCTGTACAGCTGTCCGACATATCGATGGGGAACAGAATCTTTTGGAAAGCCCGCATGGGAACCGCCTTTCACCTGGTATCGTGCACGCCGCCTGCCACGCTGGGAGCTTGAAGAATAGGGGTTGCACGGCGCGTGAGAGCGTTGAAATCCGCTGCTGAGGCGCCGGCAAATGAGGGATGTCACTCATGCCTAAGACTCAGTGCACAAGATCGCGAAGCCAAGCTCCGATCACATAAGCCACCGTGGCTGCACCGCCGCCAATCGCAAGCGTCCCGAGGCCGGAATGCCACCAGGTCTGAATCGACCAGCGGCTCTTGAGCGCTCCGATCAAGACGAACATCAGGGCAGTTGCCGCCGATGCTATCCAGAAAGGGCTCTTCAGGCCCGCCACGAACGGAACCAGCGGGACCAGGCCGCAAAGCAGGAAGGCTGAAAACGTCGATCCCGCGGCCCGCCAGGGCGAACGCACCGCCGTCGGCAGTCCGTACTCATAGCGCAGCATCATGCGCACCCAGCGATCGCGGTCCGCCGTGACCGCCGCCACCACCCGATCGAGCAGCTCGCCCACGATTCCGAGTCCCTGCAGAATCTCGGATACCTCCTCGCGTTCGCCTTCCGGAACGAGCTTGATATGGCGGCGCTCAACGGCTTCCGCGTGGTCGAACTCCTCGCGCTCCGATCGAGTCGCCAGATAATTGCCCGCCGCCATGGCGAAGCCATCCGCGATCAGATTCGCCCCGCCCAGGATCAGGATGACGCGCGGGGAAAGGTGAGCGCCAACAACTCCCGCCACGATCGCGAATGTCGTTGCGGTGCCGTCGATGCCGCCGTAAACCCAATCCCTGAGATAGCTCTGCTGGGGTTCGACAGCCAGGCGTTGGTGGATCGCCGCGTGAGTATGCTCGTGTTCCATCTTGCGCTCGGGGCAGAGCAACTGCCGGTCCTATTTCGGCTCGTTCCTAGGGGAATGTAAGGAACGGCACAGAAGCCGGTGTTGTCTGGGGGAATCCGTGGGGAATATTGCGCAACTGCTAGGTGAGGTTCCGCAGGGAATCCAGAGTGCGGCTCGAAAAAATAAATCAATCCATGCCCATGGATTACGGTAACAAACGTGCTGGATTTTTGGAGATATCCCGACAATCCGCCGGTTGAAAGTGATCAGTTTTGAACAGACGGCCCGGAAATTTACATGTTAAGTTACAGTGCGTCGCCCAAGCGTTGCGGGAGAAGCGTGCGTGCTGCAGCGCGAAACGACAAGGATTCTCATGAAACGGCTCTATCTCGCGGTACGGATCGCGGCGTTCGCCGCACTTCTGACCCTTTGCCTAGCAGGTCAAACCAACAAGAAGCATGCGCATGCTCTGCGCGGCAATTCGGTTGATTTTGTGACTCCTGGTTTGGTGATCACGATCAAGTCAGCCAGTATCAGCAGCGCCGGCGCGATCAGTATGACGTACACCCTGGCCGACCCGAACGGATTGCCGCTGGATGCGACTGGCGCGACTACTCCGGGCGTGATTTCGCTGGCGTACGTGGCCGCCTACATTCCCAAGGGTCAGGCGCAGTATGTGGCCTACACCACCGCGTCGGCGACTGGCAAAGCGCTCGGCACCATCACCCGACCGGATTTCGAATTAGGCAAGCCAGCCACGCAGATAGCCCCCGGCCAATACAAATACACATTTACCGCGCAAGCGCCCGCGGGATTTGACCCCACCGTGACGACTACGGTGGAGGTCGCCGGCAACCGCGATCTTACGCCCTTCGACCAGGGCACCAGCTACGCCGGCACAACCTTCAACTTCGTGCCCAATGGTTCGACCGTTACCGTGACCCGCGATGTAATCCGCACCGAGAGTTGCAACGGCTGCCACTACCAATTGGCCTTCCATGGAGGGTATGCCCATGGCATGGAGGCGTGTGTCCTCTGCCATCAGCCGCAAAACGCCGATCCGGTCACTGGCAACTCGCTAGACGCGAAGGTCTTCTTTCACAGCCTTCACATGGGGTCGCAGTTGCCCAGCGTGGTTGGCAC
Source organism: Bryobacterales bacterium (assembly GCA_963824345.1). Lineage (GTDB taxonomy): Bacteria > Acidobacteriota > Terriglobia > Bryobacterales > Bryobacteraceae > Palsa-89. The sequence continues at coordinate 155,677 of CAWGOZ010000023.1, read as the reverse complement.
CAAGACGAAACCCAGTGTCCCCTACGAGGTTGCTGGCTACATGGGCTTCATCAGTAACTTTTCAACCGTGATCGATCCCGCCGATCCCAGCCGTTGCGAAGTTTGCCATAGCCAGACGACTGGCGCGAAGCAAGCCACCGCATTTTTGAGCACGCCCTCTCGGGCTGCCTGCGGCGCATGCCACAACGACATCGATTTCGCGACAGGCTTTTCCAATGGTCCCGAGGTCAACCACCCCGGCGGACCCCAGGCCAATGACAGCCAGTGCTCGCAATGCCACATTCCGCAGGGTCAGCAGCCCTTCGATGCCTCCATTCTGGGTGCGCACGTGGTGCCGACCGATACCGCAGCCACTTACCCGCAGAACCCGGACACGCTGCTACCCGGCGTCAATCTCGCCATTACCAGCGTGACAAATACATCCGCCGGCAAGACGCCTACGGTCCACTTCACCCTGCAGGACAACAAGGGCAACAATATCCCGCTATCGCAGCCTGAGGTCATAGAATTTACGATGGCCGGTCCTACCACAGACTACGGCTACACCAGTTTCGGAAGCGACACTGCCAGCACTCCCGGTTACGTGACGGAAAGCGCTGCGAAAGCGACCTGCAACTCCAGCGGCACTTGTTCCTACACCTTTACGCATGCCATTCCGAAGGGCGCGACAGGAACGTACACCATGGCCGGGGAAGCCTTGGTGAGTCAAACGGTGTTGGCGGGCACCACCGACCAGCAGGTCGTGGAGGTGGGCGCGAAGAACCCCCTTGTCAACTTCTCGGTGGATGGCTCAGCGATAGCGCCCCGGCGCACCGTGGTCTCCCTCAGCAATTGCAACAATTGCCACGTGGCGCTTTCGCTGCACGGCAACCTGCGCAACCAGGTGGAGTACTGCGTGATGTGCCACAATCCGTCCAATACGGATGCCAGCCAACGCCCCAACGCAGTGATCGCGTCGTATAAGACGCAGCCCGCGCAGGGCATCAATATGAATCTGCTGGTGCATCGCCTGCATGATGGCGTGAATGCCGCGACCGACGACGCCAAGAATCCCTACATCGTCGTGGGTTACATGGGGAGCATTAACAACTTCTCCGGCACCCTCTTCCCGGCCATGAGTCCCGCGGGAGAAGCCACCTATATGCAGAACTGCGCGATGTGCCACGTCAATAGCACCGAGCAAAACGATCTGCCGCAGATGGGCAACTTGAATCAGGTCGTCGATCCCCAGGGCTGGATCAATCCGGTGGGGCCCATTTCCTCGGCCTGTAGCGGCTGTCACGTTTCCAAGGAGGAAGCATCGCACTTTCTGGCAAATACGGATGCGTTGGGAGAGAGCTGCAGCGTTTGCCATTCCGCGGGCGCCCAGTTCGCGGTTGACGCGGTACACACTCCATAATCTGTCGCGAGAACATTCTGCCATCCCCGGGCGCCGCCTGGGCTGTAAACGAAAGGGAAATCCTAACGAATGACATTGCGCTCGGGTGTTTATATAGTCCCTACGAACCAGTGGTACATCGAGCGGACCGTCTGGTTGATCGCCGGAGTGGTTCTCTTAGCAAGCACAGCCATGGCGTTGTTGATGAATCCACTGTGGATCTTAGGAGTTATCGCCACTGGGCTGGTTTCCATTAATGTCGCGTTTACGGGTTTTTGCCCCGTGGGCAGCGCGCTGCGCCTGCTTGGCTTCACTCCTATGCTGGGGTCGAATCAAGCGACGCGCTGGAACCTATACTTCATGCAGACCGATAAATGGTATCTGGAGCGCCGCATCTATCTTGCGGTCGGCATCAACATCTCTGTCGCGTCCGTACTGACGCTCGCCTACAGCGCCTGGTTTACTCTGTTCACGGCTTTCGTTGGCGGCGCCATGGTATGGTTTGCCGCCACTGGATTTTGTGTGATGGCGAATGGCCTCTACTGGCTTGGCGCGGAGCCGCGCCTGGCGCCGGAATCGCTGCCATCAGGCCGCTGCACAGAATGTCCAAAGTCGGCTAATTGTCTAGGTGGACACTCCATCCTGGCGCGGGGAGCAGACACTCGTCGTATTGAGCCAGCGGCTTCTGGTTTGATCGGCGTCCAGTTCGCGGTTGACGCGGAACCTACTCTATAGATGCGTTGGCGAGTATTCTTGCTGGGAATAGTGCTGGCGGCGGTTGCGCCCCGGCGGTTAGCCGCGCAAACACTTCCGCCTGGCTACGCTGGCGCCGAGGCCTGCATGGCCTGTCACGAAGATATCTCAAATGCGTTCGGCAAGAGCCCGCACCACCGGTTGGCGGTCGACGCCAAGCGCGGATGGGAGGGCCGCGCCTGCGAAGCCTGTCATGGTCCCGGCCAGAAGCACGCCGAATCGGGCGATCCGAAGTTGATCAGTAACCCCGCCAACCTCTCGGCCGCGGCGGCCGACAAAATCTGTCTCACTTGTCATCTGAATCAGCCGACCCAGATCGGGCGGATCGAGAGCAGTCACGCCCACAACCAGATTTCCTGCACCGCCTGCCACAAGGTGCATGGGAGCGAACCTCTGGTGGTTCGCAAAACCGAGGCTACCAATCAGCTGTGCGCGAGCTGTCACTTAAACGAGCGGGCCCAATTCCAGCGGCCGTTCCATCACAAGCTGCCCGAAGGCGACATGAGCTGCGTGGACTGCCACAATCCGCACGGCAGTATCCGTCCAGCCATGGCCCAGAGCTTCGCCGGCAACGAGCCAGGCTGTTTCAAATGCCACGGCGACAAGCGCGGTCCGTTCACGTTCGAGCATGCCCCCGTGCGCTTCGAAGGCTGCCAGGCGTGTCACGAGCCCCACGGCTCGGCCAATCCAAGAATGCTGACGCGCGCCAATGTCCGATTTGTGTGCCTGGAGTGCCACGCGAATCTGCCGTCTTCGCCGGTGAAAGTCGCGGGTATCGTGCCGCCTTCGTTTCATGATTTGAGCTTGCCGGTGTTTCAGAACTGCACCGTGTGCCACCAGAAGATTCATGGCAGCCACGTGGATCGGAATCTGCTCAAATGAAGGCGCTCCTGTTGATTCTCGGCGCCTTGCCATTACTGGCGCAAACAACCGCGACACCCGCCCCCTGCGCCGCCAGCGCCAGCCACGGCCGTCGACTCGCCATCGCCCGTTCCCTCCACCGAGCCCGTGTTCACCGGTTGGATCGATTTGGGCTATCGTTGGGGCACCGGCGTGGGTGGAAGCTTCGATACGTATCGCAGCATCATCAATCTAGGCTCGGGCCCCAAGTTTCTTGGCGCCGACTTCACGCTGGCCGATCCCAAGCACAAATGGTTCGACAGCATTCAAGTGCGGGCCGATAGCTGGGGTGACGAGCCATCGTCCTCGCTGCACGTGGAAGCCAAAAAAACGGGCGTGTACGATTTCAACGCCGACTATCGGGACTTCGCTTACTTCAATTTCTTGCCTTCCTACGCTGACCCGCTGCTTTCGACCGGTGTGGTTTTGGACGAACAGTCCTTCGATACGCGGCGCAAGATCGCGGCGCTTTCGCTCGACATCCGGCCCGGCCATTGGTGGACTCCCTACTTCGGATGGGAGCACGATTCAAGCGGCGGTTCCGGCGCCACGGTTTTCGTCAGCGACGGCAACGATTATCCGGTTCCGAACACCCTGAGCGATTCCACGGAGTTGTATCGCGCCGGCATCCGATTCGAGAGGCCCCACTTCCACGTCACGCTCGAAGAGGGCGGCACCACGTTCAAGAGCGATCAGAGCCTGTACCAGAACCCGCAAGGCTCGGCGAACTATGGCAATGTTTCCGCGCCGATCCTGGGACAAACTCTGGATTTGACCAACCTATTGGCTGCTTATGGCATCGGCGGATCCAGCACCTACACGAAAGCTCTGCTGACGGCCAGTCCCACCAACTGGCTAGATATCTATGGGCAGTTTCTGTTTAGCCAGCCTGATAGCCATGTCAACTACCAGCAAAACGACGCCGGCAATCTTTATCTGCAAAGCCAAGTCCTGTTTTATTCGAGCGAACAGAATTTGATCGCCGCCTCATCCCAGCAGCCACACACTACGGGCAGCTTCGGCGCCGAGATTCGGCCCTTCAAACGCATGCGCATCGTCGAAAGCTGGCTTACCGACCGGTTGCACGCGGCCGGCTCGTCGGCCGGCACCGAGACGTTGTTGAATCCTTACGCGCAGCTCCCGCTTAGTTCGCTGCTCGCCACCACCCTCGCCTCCAACTACAGCCAGGAGGCGATCAATGTATTTTACGATGCCACATCCAAGCTCACGCTGCGCGGCGGTTACCGCTACGTGTGGGGCGATTCTAACTACGCGTTCCTGCCTCCCGAGGGCCTTGCGAGTTCAGCTCAGGAGCAGCTCCGGCAAAACATCGGAGCCGGCGGGGCCACCTTCCGGCCCAGCCAGAAGCTCTCGCTCACCGGCGAGTTTGAAGGCGGAGCCAGCAGCGGCGTTTATTTCCGCACCAGCATTTATAACTATCAGAAGGTGCGTGCCCAGGTGCACTATCAACTGCTGCAGCAGCTGAGCATCTCGGCCGATTTCACCCTGTTGAACAATCAAAACCCGCTGGCGGGAACGAATTATGATTACTCGGCGTCGCAGGAATCCCTCTCGTTCTACTGGTCGCCCCGCGGAAAGATTTTCGATATCCAGGGCACCTACTCGCGCTCCGATCTGAAATCCAACATCAGTTATCTGGAGCCCGAAACTCTCACGCCGCAACTCTCGGCCTATCGCGACAACGCCCACACAGCCAGCGCGCTGTTTAATTTCAACTGGCCGCATGGCAAGCGCTTTGCTCCCAAACTGGCCGCGGGCGGCTCGTTCTTTATCTCATCCGGCAGCCAGCCGACCAGCTATTATCAGCCCACCGCGAAACTCTGGATACCGCTCGGAAAGCATGCCACTTGGTTCAGCGAGTGGCAGTACTATGGCTACGGCGAAGTATTTAATCTTTATGAAGGGTTCCGGACGCACCTGGTGACCACGGGAGTGAGGTTGACTCCATGAACCGGGCATTGCTCGCGCTGCTGGTTTCGGCGCTTTCGGCCCAAGCCGCCAGCTTTACGGCGGATTCAACCCGAGGCGAGCGCTTGTTTGAATCGCTTTCTTGCATCCAATGCCACAGCGTCAACGGCACCGGTGGAACCGCGGCGCCCGACCTTAGCCGAATCGAAGACCGCGGATTCACGCCCGCGTCTCTCGCGGCTACGATGTGGAATCATGCGCCTGTCATGTGGGCTTCCATGCGCGAACGTCAGATTCGCGCCGGAGAGCTCGACCAGCAGGCCGCGCAGGATCTGATGGCCTTCTTCTACGCCGCGCGCTTCTTTGACCAGCCTGGCGACGCCGGCCGTGGCAAGCATGCGTTCGAGCGGGAAGGTTGCGCTGGTTGCCACACTCTACCCGTGGGCCCCACGGCGAAGCCGGTAAGCCAATGGCAAGGGCTCACCGACCCTATCGCCTTGATCGACGCCATGTGGAACCACCGCTCCCATATGCTGGGCGCGACGGCATCGGACATTCGATTTCCGCCGCTCAACGCGCAGGGGCTCACCGATATGCTCGTGTATCTTCGCAATTTGCCCGAAACCCGGTCCAAGACGGGCATGTTCCATCTGGAGGTTTCCGCGACAGACCAGCCGGCGTTTCAATCGGCCGGCTGCGCCAAGTGCCACCAGACGGTGGACGCGCTGGCTGATCGTGTGCAGGGTCAGACATTGACCGAGATCGCGGTCGAGATGTGGAATCACGCGCCTCGCATGGCTGCGGTGGGAGCGCCGGCTGCGCCCTTGGCTCCAGGTGAAATGCAGGCGCTGGTCAGCTCATTTTGGGCGGTGAAGTTCTTTGAAGGGTCGGGCCGTCCATCGTCGGGGAGCCGTGTCTTCGTGGCCAAAAGCTGCGCGGCCTGTCACAACAACGCTTCCAGCGGAGCTCCCCAACTGCCGATCAAAGGACGCGAATTCAGCGCCGCGACCATGGTTTCGGTGCTGTGGAAGCACGGTCCGGCTATGCAGGATCAGATGAAAACCAAAGGCATCGCCTGGCCGAGGTTCGAAGGCTCACAAATGGCGGACCTGATCGCTTACTTGAACCATCCATGAACAAACGTCCCGTTCTTGTCCTACTCACCAGCAGCTGGATCAGCATGCTGGGCGCCGCGCTGGTCACGCTGGCGGGATTTTCGTGGCTGTTCGTGCTGCCGTTGAACATCAGCGGCAAAGGCGTCAGCAATCCTTACATCGGGCTGCTGGTTTTCATCGCGATTCCGATGGTGTTCTTCGCGGGGCTGATCCTGATCCCGATCGGCATCGCGCTGGCCAAACGCAAAGTCACCGCGAGTCTTTCGGAAGTGGAGGACCGGCGGGTGGCTTGGCGGCGGGTAGGGATTTTCTTCGGCGTGATGACCGTTGCCAACGTCGTGATCGCGAGCCAGCTCAGCTACCGCGCTGTGGTGCAGATGGACACCGTTCAGTTTTGCGGCGCGACCTGTCACGTCATGAAGCCGGAGTTCACTGCCCATGCCGCCGTACCGCCGCACCAAGCCGTGGCTTGCGACGCTTGCCACATCGCACCCGGGGCAACCGGCTGGTTCAAAGCGAAACTGGCGGGTACGAATCAACTGTTCGCCGTGATGTTTAACACCTTTCCGCGGCCGATCGAATCGGCCATGGAGAACAACACGTTGGTCTCCTCCGCCGAAACCTGCGAACAGTGCCATGAGCGGGACAAGCCAAGCCCGCCGCGGCTCCGCGTGATCCCTTCTTACAAAGATGACGAAGGCAACACGCGCACCACAACCGTTCTGCTGATGCGCATCGCGGCCATCCATGCGGCCCATCTGGGACCGGGCATTCGCATCCGTTACTCCGCCGCCGACAAGAAACGCCAAACGATCACCTCGGTCGAATACACCAACTCCAAAACCGGCGTGTCGCGAACGTATCTCGCCACCCCTGCGGTCCGCTCCCTTGCCAGCTTCGAAATGCAGTGCGTGGATTGCCACAACCGGGCGGCGCATGCGTTCGAACCGGCGGATCGAGCGATCAACCAGGCCATGGCGTCCGGCCAGATCGCCGCCAGCCTGCCCTTCGTCAAGAAACAATCCGTGGAGCTCCTCAAGGCCAGCTACGGAAGCGGCGACGACGTGAAAGAAAAGATCCCCGAAGCGTTAAGCGCCTTCTATTTGATGAATTACGCCGATGCCGCCGCCAAGCAGCGCGCTGCCATTCAAACGGCGGGACAAGCCCTGGCCGCCATTTATCAACGCAACGTATTTTCGGATCTGAAGGTCAGTTGGGGAACCTATCCCAACAATCTCGGCCATACCGACGATCCGGGCTGCTTCCGTTGCCATGATGGCGCACACGCCTCGGCCGATAAGCAAAGCATTTCGCAAGATTGCAGCTTGTGCCATCAACCGGTAGCGATGGACGAAGCTGCGCCTGAGATTTTGAAGACGCTGGAATTAACCCCGGCACAAAACCACTAAAGGAGATTCGCCAATGCGCACTCTATTGATCGCTCTCAGTCTCGCCGCCGCCGCGGCCGCTCTTCAGGCCGCCGATGCAAAAGCCGGGGAGGCAGTCTACGCGAAATCCTGTAAATCCTGCCACGGGGCCGACGGCACAGCCAACCCCGCCATCGCGAAAATGTTCAAGGTAGATATGCGGGACTTGAAGTCGGCCGACGTCCAGGCTGCCAGTGACGAAGACTTGAAGAAGATCATCGCGGACGGCAAGGGCAAGATGAAGCCGGTCGGAAGCGTATCGGGCGCGGCTGCCGACAATGTCGTCGCATACGTCCGAAGTCTGAAGAAGTAAACCCCCGGCTAGTTTGCTCGTGGAACCGGCCTGGCGAACTTTGCCGAGTCAACCGGAGCGTTCGGTTGCAGTTCCGTCAGCGTGTAGTCCTCCCGGCCGCTCACCCAGCCAAAGGTCCATTTGAAGGGCATCATGACACCCGCCACGGGACGGTATTCGGAGTAGTCGATTTGCGTCGGAACGCGGCCCACCGCTGAACCGGCGTAACGAACCACCCGCCTCAACAAAGCGGTTTTCTGGTCGAAATAAAACGTTGCGATGAAGCCGCCGGCGCGCCCTCCCTGAACCACGTACATGTCACGTCCATCAATGGTGGTCGGATAACTTACCCGCCAGTTATTAAAAAACGACTTGATGTTGCCTGGAAAGGCCATCTGAGCGTCAAGTTTGCCGCCCTCCAGGGCGCTCGCGTGGAGTTGGTAATCCTGCACCACGGTGAGCGGCAGCATCACCCAGGCGTCATGACCATCGAAGGTCCTGGCCATATCGGCTTCGCGCTGGTGAACGACGGTGGCGAGTTGGTCTGGCGCCTTGGCATAAATCTCCACCGGATAGCCGTGGTCCTGTCCAAACGAAGTAGCGGTTCCTTTGGCGGTGTAGCTGGTGAGTTTAGCCAACTGATCGGCGCCGCCCAGAGCCTGGATATATTTGTCGAGAATCTGATCGGCGGAGGGCTGCACGGTGCCGTTGGTGGCCTGCGTTAGTACGTCGGGCGAACTTGCAACTGGATCGCTGTAAATTGAGTCGATGGAAGGAGTAGTGGATGGGGCGCCGGAGCCGCGGTGGCAGGTCCAGCACGTCACCGTTTGTGCGCCGCCGAAGCTTTCGCGATTCACCTTGTTCATGACCTCTACCATCCGGCGCGCGGTCTTCTTGCGGGGAACGTCTTTCTCCCACTGCGGCTCGGAGCCGCCGGCGCCGACATGGCAATCGCCGCAACAAACGTTCAGCGCAGCCGAGAAGAGTCCCATGGTCCCCATGAATTCGTCGACCGTAAGACCCTTCAGTACTTGAACATTCTTGAAGACATCGTCAGCCATTTGCGTTTTCTGATCTTGCGCGAACGCAACGTTTCCGAAGGGCAAGGCCGCGCCCAGCCACGCGACCGCGGCGGTAAGCATTAATTTCTTAGTTGGAGGTTTCATCGACAGCCATCCGGCGTTGCACGCTTCTCGCCAACCCTCCGGCACGCCTCGATAGCAAGAAACGTTCTCCATTGCGCCAGGGGACGCAGGCGAAATCACGCAGCCTGAGCGGCTACGCGCACACCGGGCAGGCTGCAGGGATCTGCGCACCCCCGCGCGCCACGATCCGCAAGCTTACTTGTGTACCAGCCAGGCCTGATACAGAATCAGCGCGGCTACCACAAGACCCATCGTGATCGTAATCACCGTTAACGTCTTGCCCCACCGGTCGACGCTTTCCAGTTTGGCCGCGAGGGCGACCTGCTTGGGAATCGCGCGCTCCTCTCCAGGGCCCAGGTGGACCAAATCCTCTTCGCTTGCCGAGACCAGCTTCCGATACAGCGCCAATCCGAGCGTCGCGATTGCCAAAATCGCCCAAATCACAACCACGGGTGTCAAATTGAAATCAGCCATAACCACCTCCGCTTTTGAATAGGGCAATCGTGCGTCCATTGAGTTGGTTCCGGGGATAGGCCGTACTGCATTGAAAACACATGATTAGAATCACGGGTTCGAGAGAAGTAGAGGCAGTTGCTTGCTGGGCTGCGTGAAAGGACTCAGGTGGCACGTTTGATGGCTCACCGAGAGACTAGGGTTGACGAGCGGGGATGCCGGTTCGCAGCGCATTTTCCGAGGGAATCTGTGACGCATCCCAGCCGCCACCCAGCGCTTCGATCAACTGGAGGCCCGCGACCATTCGCAGCATTCGAAAATTCACCACGGCTTGCCGATCGCTGAGCAAAGCGGTTTGCGCCGCAATCACAGTCAGATAGGGATCCAGGCCGGCCTGGTACCGGACTTCAGCCTCCCGCAGGTATCTTCCAGCGGAGTCAATAGCGGCGCTCTGCTGCTCGATCACTTGTGCGAGAATCCTGAGCCCCGCCAGGTTATCTTCCACTTGTTGGAAGGCTGTTAGCACGGTCTCCCGATAGTTCGCGACGGTTTGATCGTAGGCGGCCTGGTATTGTTGAACTGTAGCGCGGCGCAATCCCGCATCGAACAGGTTTTGTGCCAGGCTCGGGCCCACGGACCAAATCCGGCTGGGCCATGTGAACCATGTCGTAGGCGAGAGGCTCTCGAGTCCGGCCGAGGCGCTCAATGTAACCGTGGGAAAGAAGGCCGTGTGGGCTATGCCAAGCTGTGCATTCGCCTGGGCTACTGCGCGTTCGGCTGCGGCGATATCGGGCCGGCGTTCCAGAAGCTCGGATGGAATCCCAACCGGAATGGGTGGAGGAGACGCTCTCAGGGCTTCCACGGGAACTGCAAACGTCGATGCCGGCTGACCCGCCAGAACCGCGATCGCATGTTCATACTGCGCACGGAGAACGCCCAGGCTGGTGTCTTGGGCCTGTGCGGCTTTCAATTGCGACTCCGCTTGCGCGACCGCTTCATCGTTGTCGAGCCCGGATTTGTAAAGGGCGCGCGTCAGATCCAGCGCCTCCTGATAGGCGCTCACCGTGGAATCGAGCAGCTGCTTCTGCGCATCCTGCGCGCGAAGCTCATAGTAATCGGCGGCGAGCTGGGCTTGAGAGGACAGGCGTACATTCTCCAGATCGGCGACGCTGGCCTGCGCTGAATACGTATTGGCCTTGACTGTATTCCGAATGCGGCCCCATAGATCGGGCTCCCAGGAGGCCTCGAGCGGCAGCGAGTACGTGGTGAAAGTGGCGCCGACAGTTTGCCCGAATGCGGTCGACAAACGAGAATTTGTGATCCCCGGATTGGCCGTGAGCGTCGGAAAGTATTGGGCGCGGGCTTCCCGGATCATGGCGCGCGCGGCCTGTACATTCGCAGCGGCCGCGGCGACATTCTGATTTGAAATGTTGAGCTGCTCTTCGAGCTGGTTCAACTCAGGGTCTTTGAAACCTTCCCACCACTTCCCGCGCGCCACTTGGTCCCGTGGTTGAGCTGGTTTCCAAGTGCCCTCTGTATTGGGTGCCCCCAGCTCCTTATAAGCGGGCGGAACCAGGGCCGAAGGCCGCGTGTATTTGGGTCCGATGCTGCATCCCGCCAGCAAGACTGCAGCGGCCGCGAGCGCGAATTGTGTTGATCCTTTGGCCACAAGTTCACCTACCGATGTACACGTCAACCAACAGTCCCGGATACAGGGTCACGTCGTTGGGTTTCTGGATGCGGAAGATGATCGGCAGAACTCGAACGTCCACCCGTTCCAGCCTCTGATCGGAAAGTTCGATCTTGGGCGAGACGAATGGCTGCATCCTGACGAACTCGAGCGGAATCTTTACGGTTGATCCGCGAACCGTCATCTGAGCCTTTATTTTGGCCGCGCTTGGGAGCCGCGGCACCAGAATTTCGTCAACGTAGCAACGCACGCTCAGGTAATGAGGATTTCCCAGCACCAGCAGGGGGTCCATGCCCTGGGTGTAGGTGTCATAAGCGCCCTGCCCGGATACGTAACTTCCCACAGCGGGGTTGATCGCCATGACAATTCCATCGCTCGGCGCCCGAAGGGTGTACTTGGCAAGCAGCGCGCTGGCGGATAAATAAGATTTGTACAGGGCGTTGTAGGTTCTTTCCTGGTTGTTGACTTCGTAAATCCAGGCGCCGGCCTTGGTCAGGTCGCGTTGCTTCTGCGCGACTTCGAGCGTGGTTTTGGCCGTCAGGACGGCATTTGCGGCCGTGTCCAAGGCATCTTTACTGACTGACTTTGGGTCCAGATTGTAAGCGGTTTGTTGCTTATCCAATCCATCCTGGGCGGTTTTCAGCGTCGCCTGCGCGGCGAGGACTTGGGCCTCATTCACGTCCAGAGTTTCTTTTCTCGGCTGAGCCTTCAGTTCATTCAGCAGAGTGAGAGCAGCCTCTGCCTGTGATTGCAGTTGCTCGACTGTGGCCCTCTGAATAGAGTCATCGAGCACCAGCAGAACCTGCCCTTTCTTAACCTGCTGGCCTTCCGCCACCGGGATCTGCTTGATGGTGCCCGACACTTCCGGGTAAACATTGATGTCTTCGCCGCTCGGCTGGTCGCTCTCCACCATCCCTTCGGCATAGATGCCGCTGGGATAAGGATTGGTGGGAGGATTGAAGGCCGGCGGCAGCGGGGGCTGGGTGATGCCCGAGACATAAGCAACCACACATCCGGCCAGCAGGCCAACGAACGACAATGCGAATAATAGCTTTCTCATTCGGTGCCTCCCTTCTCGTATCCAGTGAGCCGCCCGTCCTCCATCTTTAAAATCCGGGTGGCGAAATCATTTATTCTGGCGTCGTGCGTGACGATCAGGATGCAGCGTTTATCATTCAGAATGTTCTCTTTCACAAAACCGACGACGGCATGCCCGGTATCGCCGTCCAGGGAGGCGGTGGGTTCGTCCATGATCAGAATGTCCGGTTGTCCGGCAATGGCGCGGGCGATGGCGACGCGCTGCTGTTCGCCTCCGCTCAGCTTTACCGGCGGAAGATCGGCGCGCCCTCTTAAACCGACAATCTCCAGATACTTTTTGGCCTCGACGAGCGCTTCGCCCCAGTCCATTCGCTTCAGAATCAGTGGAACCGCCACGTTTTCGGCCGTGGTCAACCGCGGAAACAGATGATAATCCTGGAAAACGAAGCCGATCTTGTGCAGGCGGAAATCGGCCAGCCTGTCGTTGCTAAGATTCCAGATGTCCGATCCTTCCACCGAGACGCTGCCGGAATCCGGCCTGAGAATGCCTGAGAGCACGCTCAGCAGTGTCGTCTTCCCGCTGCCGGACGGTCCCACGATGTACAGCATTTCGCCGAAATTGGCTTCGAGGCTGACATCTCTCAGAGCCTGCGTTCTGGCCTCGCCTTCGCCAAACCACTTGACGATCCCGGTTGCTCGAATTGCGACTTCTGGCATGTCAACCTCGGAAAATATCGAAGGGTTCAATCCGCAATACCTTGCGGACGCCGAAATAACTGGAGACGGCGGCGATAATGACAACCATTACGCAGCGCCAGTCCGAGATTCCAGAACGTGATCATCGCTGCATAATCCGGGAGCCTCATCTTGGCGAGCGCGATGGTGAGAGCGCACAATCCGATCCCTAGACCGTATCCTGTTAGCGCCACGAAGCTGGCCTGGAACAATATCATCAGAATCAATTCGTGGCTCTTGGCGCCCATGGCCTTCAGAGCGCCGAACTTTTCCAGGTTTTCCAGCACAAAGGTAAAAAACGTTTGGCCCGAAATGGAGAGGCCGACGACAAAGGCCATAGCCGTCATGATCAAAAGGTTCATCCCGAGGCCAGTCTGGAACATGTAGAAGTCCGATATCTTGCGCATGAACTCGCCATCGGTAAGGGCCAGATAGCCGAGCGCCTTTACCTCACGCTTGATATTGGGCACGTCGGACGGGCTCTTGGGTTTCACCAGTACATAAGAGATGGTAAATCGAGGGTTCGGGATGTATTGCAGCGCTCTTTCATAGGTCGTATAGAGCGTTGGTACGCCGAACAAGCCGCTGCTGGCAACCTGGGCGATGCCCACGATGACTCCCCGGTGCTCATTCAACTCAAACTCCGCTCCCAGTTGGGGATTCTCGAGTTTAGGAAATTCGGTATCTTTGACAGCGAAAAAAGCGTTCTCGCCGTAGATGTCCTCGATTTTTCCTTGGAGGAGCCGCGGGCGGCCGAACAAGCTTGTATCGTCGAGCCCAACCACGGTAACCGCCTGATAGGCGCCATCGGCTAGCTTCACCAGAGCGCCGCCGGAATAAACGGGCACCGCGTAGTTGACGCCCTGGATGCTTCGCGTCGCATCCAGCACGTAATCCGGCATTCCGATGGTGTTCGCAACCGTTTGGACCGACGGGTCCATGACCCACATCGACGCCCCGAGATTGATCACCGTCGCAGACGCTCTACTTAGCACTCCGGCAAAAAGAGAAGTCATGGCGATCATCAGAAAAACGGCGAACGTGATGCCCACCAGCAACGCCGTGAACTTGGCCTTGTCGTTGACCAGCAGCTTATAGGCGAGTTTGAGAATCCCGGTCACGGCCGCGCCTCACCGGGGGCTTCCGGCGACACGGATTTCGTACCTGGAACCCAAACTTTGTCCGGCACCATCACGTCGAGATCGGCGATCTTGCTTTTGACGGTTATTCGATCGAGCGCGCCGGACCCTTCAGCGGGCTTCGCCCGAAACTCTACCAGGTACTGATTGGCAAGATGGTCCGCCAGATCCGCCAGGAAGGGTCCGAGCGAAGGCAACGGTCCGAAGCCCAGGAAATAGGCCTCGCCGCCGGTTTCATCCGCAACGTGCGCGAGCTGAACCTGTCCTGCATAGAGCCTGGAAGAATCGGTGGTCAGATAATCGGCGCTCGGATGATAGATGACGAAGACGGTGACGCCCGCGCGTTCGGCCGCCTCGAGCGCTGCTTCCGCGCGGACGAATCTTGATACTTGTCGGCCGCTGCCGGATTGATCCCATTAGAGATCATCAGCACCACGCGCCGCGACGCGGTTTGTGGCCAGCCCCGGATCAGGTCCGCCAGCGCGACGAACGGACTGGCGGGTTTATTCCCCTCCGGAGTGCTCAAGGCCCTGACGACGCGTGCGTGATCCGTGGTCGGATTTTCGGCCACCTGCAGGCGTCCATTCAGTATGTACGCGACCCCGACGGTGGTTGTGGGCGGCTGAGAACCGATGAAGTGGCTTAGCTCCTGGAAGTTCGAGCCGGGCTCGCAATTCGAGCAGTTATCCACCAGCAGGAATAGTTCAAGTCCAGCGCGGTCGCCGCGGAGCGGCGCCACATTCGTGATTGATAGCGGCTCGTAATTCTGGGTAATGGTCAGGTCATCTGGCGTGAGCAGCGGCGCTGCATGTCCGTAGTGGTGACCAATGGTCAATGTCATCTGCACGGGCATGCCCGCGGGCGTTGTAGTCTGTGCCCAAGTAAGCAGGGGCCACGCGAGCGCTAGCGATGCAAGCTTTAGAATCTTTGGCATGTCGTCCTCTCAGAACCTTCGCTAAGGACGGAGGCATTCGTCTGGCCAAAGAGCGGACTTGCAAGTCATTGAAGCGAAATTAGTTTGAGGTCAGTAGTACTTCAAAGCCTTGCGGGTTGAGTGATTTCACTCAGGCCGTTTTCGGAAGAAAGCCGGAATGCGCCCAAAGAAGTAGCTGCTCCAGCACCAGGTCCGGCAGACGGTCGAGCGCCTTCTGAACCAACGGGGTGACTTCGATTCCCCATTCCGTCGACAGAGGCTGCACGCCAATCAGAACGATTTCCTGGGGCAATTCTCCCAACAGTTCCAGTGCCACCATTAGGTCCGCGAATCCGAGTTGATGAACACTCGCTTTGCCGGGCAAGTTCTTTAGGGCTTCCCCTTCCACTCGCAGCAGCGACCCAGGCGCTTCACCGACGTCCAGCGCGTCGATCACCAAAAGCCGCTGGAACGGGCAGATATGCGGCAGCAGGCTCAATCCCTGCGTACCTCCGTCCAGCAGGACCACATCGCAGGGAATGCGGGGATCGTTTGCCAAGTTTTGGATGGCGTGGACTCCGAGTCCATCGTCGGAGTGAACCAGGTTGCCCAAGCCGAGCACCAGCGTCTTGGTCATGTTGACATCATTTGTGGGCCGCTTCTTTTTCGATCTCATTTACCGGAATTACCTTATAACCGATAAACATGCTGTCCATCAGGCCGCGTGTTTCCACCCGCGATACCAGCAAGCACAGATACACGTGAATAATGCCAAAGGCGACAAACACGTACATCGCAAAGAAGTGAATGAGACGCAGGTTTTGGAGACTGATGAAGCGGGGAATCCATCCCACCAGGAAACGGAGAAAAGCGTTGTCGAGCAACCGCTGGTACATCACCAGGCCGGTGACTATTTCGACCAACGCCAGCGAGTAGATCCCGACGTAGGAGAGCGCGGCCATCTGGTTGTGCCCGATCTTCGAGATGGGCGTTGGGCGCAAGAAGGCATAAAACCTGAATACCTGCCACATTTCGTTAAATCTGTCCTTGCTGAGCGGTATGAACTGCCGCCAGCCCTCCCACTTGTTGCCGCCAAAGAAGAGATACACGCGCAGCAGGAACAGAGACAGGAAGATCATCCCGAACACTTCATGGACGAAGCGGAACCAGCCCATCAGGAACGGATGTTGGGTCTGTCCGATGATGTACGGGTCGTGGATGTAATAGCCGGTGACGGAAAGAACTCCGATCGAAATCACGAGACCCCAATGAACCAGGCGGAGCGGATATTGCCACACGTACACGGGTGCGACGGGACCGAATTGGCCCGGATAGGTTCGTTCAGTGGCCATGATGACTTCCTCCTAGCCGGCCTTGAGTACCGAATAATCGCGGCCCTGGGCATCCACCACATGCACCGCGCATGCAATGCAGGGATCAAAAGAATGAATGGTACGCAGAACCTCGAGCGGCCGGTTGGGATCGGCGATTGGTGTCTTGATGAGCGCCGCCTCGTAGGGGCCGCGTTGTCCCTGTGCATCTCGCGGCCCCGCGTTCCAGGTAGTGGGGACGACGGCCTGATAATTCTTGATCGCCTTCCCTTCGATCTCCACCCAATGGCCGAGCGAGCCGCGCGGCGCCTCGTGCCATCCGAATCCGCGGCTGTGCGCGGGCCAAGTGCTGGGGTCCCATTTCGTGGTGTTGCAGATCGCTACCTGGCCATGGGCCAGATTGGAATCCAGTTGGTCGACCCACTGCTCCAGACGCACGGTCATCAGCTGAGCCTCGATCGCCCGCGCCGCCACCCGGCCCAACGTGGAGAACAGAACCGAGGGCGGAGCGTTGAAGTGCTTCAGTACGCCGTCGACGGCTGCCTTGATATCCTTTTGTCCGGCGGCATAGCCCACCACCATCCGCGCCAAGGGCCCCACTTCCATGGGCTGGCCTTGGTATCGGGGCGACTTCAACCACGAGTACTTCTTGTCGACGTCCAGAAATTCGTACGGCGGCTTCGGTCCCGAATACTTGGGATTGGTCTCGCCGTCATAGGGATGCTTAGGCTTGTCGCCGTCCGAGTAGTCATACCAGGCGTGGCTGACGGACTCGGTGATCTGCGCCTGATCCACCGGATGGACCTTGGTGAGATCGCGGCCCAGGACGATTCCTCTCGGGAACAGGAACGTGCTCGCATCGTTCTGGTTGATGGACGAATAGTCGCCGTAGGACAGGAAATTTCCCACGCCCTCGCCGAGTGCGAACCAGTCCTTATAGAAGCCGGCCACCGCTAGAACGTCGGGAACATAAACCTGCTCGACGAACTTTCGCGCTCCGCGGACCAGTTCCCTGAGGAACCCGATTCGCTCCGGATTAATCACCGCGAACGGCTCATTCGGATCCATGGCGGTCGACATTCCGCCCACCAGGAAAGTTTGCGGATGGGGATTTTTTCCGCCCAGCACCGCGTGGATGCGAATGAAGTCCTTCTGCCAGGCGAGCGCTTCCAGGTAGTGCGCCACGGCCAGCAGGTTGGCTTCGGGCGGCAAGTGATACGCCGGGTGTCCCCAGTAGCCGCTGGTAAACAGGCTGAGCTGACCGCTATCGACCAATGCCTTCACCCGATCCTGTACGCCTTTGAAGTAAACGGCGCTGGATTTCTCGTAATCCGATATGGACTGTGCCAGTTGCGAAGTTTTGGCCGGATCGGCTTTCAGCGCTACCGTGACATCCACCCAATCGAGCGCATGCAGATGATAAAAATGAACCACGTGATCATGAATCATCTGCGATCCTGCGATCAGATCGCGGACGATGCGAGCGTTTTCCGGCACCTCGATCTGCAGCGCGTCTTCCACCGCGCGGACACTCGCCAGAGCGTGGACCATGGTGCAAACACCGCAAATGCGCTGCGCCCAGATCCAGGCCTCGCGCGGATCGCGCTTTTGCAGGATCAATTCAATGCCGCGAAACATCGTGCCCGCGCTCCAGGCGTCCGATATCTTTCCGCCGTCCACTTGAGCTTCGATTCGCAGGTGGCCTTCGATGCGGGTGACGGGGTCCACAACCATGCGTGCCATGTTAGTTCTCCCTTCGCGTGTCTGCTTCGTCCGGTTTCGGCCGCGCCGGCTGGGGAGCGGGCTTGATCAACTGGACCAGACCGTGCGCCGTGACGCCGGCCAAAGTCGCGCCCACCAGCCCGAGACCGATTTCGCCCGCGCTCACCTCCACTCCAAATCCGGGAACGTTCGGCAGCCGGTCGTAGAACGGCGACATGTGATCCCAGAAGCGCGGCGAAGCACAGGCGATGCAGCCGTGACCGGCACGGATCGGCCAACTGGTATGGTCGTTCCATCCCACCACCGGGCAGTTAAAGGTAGCCGCTGGGCCCTTGCAGCCCATCTTGTAAAGGCACCAGCCTTTGCGATGCCCCTCGTCACCCCAATCGACCACGAAGCGTCCGGCGTCGTAATGCGCCCGCCGCTCGCACTGGTCGTGAATGATGCGGCCGTAGGCGAACAGCGGCCGGTTGTACTGATCCAGGGCCGGCAGATCGTTGAAGGTCAGATAGTGCACCAGCGCCGCCGCCGTGTTGGCGGGATTGTGAGGACAACCCGCCATATTCATGACTTTGACGCCCGGCAGTGCTTCGTGAACGCCCAGCGCGCCGGTGGGATTCGGAGCCGAGCGCACCAGCCCGCCATCAAACGCGCAGGCGCCCACGGCGATGGTGGCCGCGGCGTTGCGGCAAACCTTTTCGGCGATCTCCAGCGCGTTGCGCCCGCCGATGGTGCAGAAGCCTTCGCCGGTCGGAATCGCGCCTTCCACCACCGCCAGGTACTTGCCTTGGTCTTCCTTGATCACGCGATCCAACACCGCGTCGGCCTGCTGGCCCGCTCCTGCCATAATCACCTCGTGGTATTCCCACGAAAGCAGTTCGAGCACAACCTCGGCGACATCGGGATGGCTGGAGCGGAGCATCGATTCCGAGCAGCCGGTGCAGTCTTGAAACTGCAACCAGAGCAGGACTGGCTTGCGGGCGCTTCCCACCGCTTTCACCACCTGAGCCAGGTACCGGTCCGGAAGCGCGAGCGTGGCCAGCATGGCGCTGCAAAATTTCACCAGCTGCCTGCGCGAGATGCCTCTCCGCGCCAGCACGGTGCTTACGTCAGTTTCAGGTGACGAAATATTAGACAACGGCATGGCCAACCTCCTCGGCTTTCTTCGCCGCGCGGCTAGTCAGCCACGCGAGCCACTGCGACAAACCAACTTCGGTGGTGCAGGATATTTCGATAATCTCGATGCCGGGATGGATGCGGCGCGCGTTCTCCAGCGCCAGCGCGGGATCGAACGGAACGTAAGGCAGCAGATCGATCTTGTTCAATATCATCAGCTCGGCTTTACGAAAGATGCCCGGGTACTTCAGCGGCTTATCTTCGCCTTCGGTGACGCTGAGCAGCACGATTTTCGCGTCTTCCCCCAGATCGTAGCTGGTGGGGCAGACCAGGTTGCCGACATTTTCGATCAGCAGCAGATCCAGCCCCTTAGCGAGCCAATCGGCCAAATGATTCTCCACCATCCGCGCATCCAGATGACATGCGCCGGCGGTGGTGATCTGGCGGACAGGGTAACCGTAGCGCGCCAGGCGCCGCGCGTCGTTGTCGGTCTGAATGTCGCCCGTGAGAACGGCGGCCTTGGTCCCAGCCGGCAGCAATTCCAGAGTCTTTTCGAGCAGCGTGGTTTTGCCGGAGCCGGGCGAACTGATCAAATTCACTGCCAGCGTGCCACTGCCGCGCAACGCATTACGCAGGCGCGCCGCAATCCGATCGTTCTCGGTCAGAACCTTCTTCTCGATCGCCAACTTCATCCGCCACCTCTTCCAGTTCGAGATATGCCAGCTTGAGTTCGTCGCTACCGGCGCGCCACTCGATGTCGAGTTCCAAGCCATCAGCCAGGGTTTCAAAGCAAAATCGCAACGATTCGGTATCCACGCCCGCGTACTCGCCAATCCGGACTCCAACCTTGGCGGGCCGCTGTCCGGGATAAAGCCGCGCTTCCTTCGAGACGGCTTCCAGTATCGAACTCGCGATACCCATTTCGTGCATCAACAAATCCTCGGCAATTGTTCGCCGGCCAGCATGTCGACGATTCGGGTGGATCCGAACGCGGTCCGCATGGTTACCAATCCCGTACTTTCACTTCCAACGGTCCCAATGATCACAGCCTCCCGGCCCAGCGGATCGCGGCGCATCGCAGCCAGGATTTCATTAGCCGCTTCCGGGGCCACGATGGCCAACAATTTACCCTCGTTGGCGACATAGAGCGGATCCAGACCCAGCAACTCGCACGCGCCCCTCACTTGGTCCCGAACCGGGATGCTGGTCTCCTCGATCTGGATGCTCACTCGCGATTGCGCTGCGATCTCGTTGAGCGCACTGGATACGCCGCCCCGCGTGGGATCGCGCAGACACCGGATCGCGTCTGCGGCGGCGGGCGCACCGAGCATGGCCGCAACCAACCGATGCAGAGGAGCCGAATCGCTTAGAATTTCGGTCTCGAACTCGAGCCCTTCGCGCTTGGCCAGAATCGCGATGCCATGATCGCCGACGGCTCCGCTTAACATCACGCGGTCACCCGGCCTGGCTTGGCTGGCCGAGAGACGCACTCCGTCCGGCACGATCCCGATTCCGGTGGTGTTGATGAACAGGCCGTCGCCCTTGCCGCGCTCCACCACTTTCGTATCCCCTGTCACGATGGCGACCCCGGCAGCGGCCGCGGCTTCCGCCATCGATGATGCAATGCGGCGCAACGCTTGCGTTGAGAAACCTTCTTCCAAGATGAACCCCGCGCTCAGGAACAGCGGCCGCGCGCCACCCATGGCTAGATCGTTGACGGTGCCGTGAACAGCGAGCGATCCGATGTCGCCGCCCGGAAAGAACAGCGGCTGAACCACGAACGAATCCGTGGTGAAGGCCACGCGCGCTCCGCCGATTTCGACAATCGCCTGGTCGTCCATCCGGTCCAGCACCGGGTTCGAGAAAAGCGGCAGGAAGACGTCGCGCAAGAGCTCGGCGCTCAACTGGCCGCCGCTGCCGTGTCCGAGTACGATGCGGTCGCGCTGCTGGAGCGGGGAGGGGCAGACGAACGAAGCGGTTTCGGTGATGGCTTCAGGCATGAGTGGTGGCATGGCGTCTGTATTGGTAGTAAGCAGCGCAAGCGCCCTCGGTGGAAACCATGGGAGCGCCCAGCGGCGTCATGGGCGTGCAGCGCTTCCCGAACGCAGGACAATCCAGGGGCTTTTTCAACCCTTGGAGGACCAGCGCGCTGATGCATTCGGCGGGCTCCTCGGCGTGCGAATCCCCCACGTCGAAAACGCGCTCCGCGTCGAAGTCCGCATAGGCAGCGCGCAGCCGATATCCGCTGTCGGCGATCGGCCCAATGCCGCGCCACTGGCGGCCGGAAACCTCGAACACCTCGCGCAGGATGTTTTGCGCGGGCAGGTTGCCTTCCTGATTTACAGACCGCGCGTATTGATTTTCCACCTCGGCGCGCCCTTCTTCGAGCTGCGATACGAGCATCGAAATCGATTCCAAGAGATCCAGCGGCTCAAATCCGCCGACCACCATCGGCACGTGGAATTCCGACACCAGAACTTCATACTCGCGGCAGCCCATCACGGTGCAAACGTGGCCCGGTGCGATGAAACCCTGCACCCGATTGGAGGGCGACCTCAAAATCAGTCGCATGGCGGGCGGCACCAAAACATGCGAGACCAGCATGGAAAAGTTCGTCAGGCCCTCGCGCTTGGCTTGCCAGACCGCCATGCCGTTGGCCGGCGCGGTGGTCTCAAAACCGACCCCGAAGAAAACCACCTGGCGCTCCGGATTTGCCCGCGCAAGCTTCACCGCGTCCAGGGGTGAATAAACCACGCGAACGTCAGCGCCGTTGGCTTTGGCTTGGAATAGATCCGACTCGGAACCGGGCACGCGCAGCATGTCGCCATAGGAAGTGAAGATCACACCCGGAAGCGAGGCAATGCGGATAGCGCGATCCACCATTTCGAGCGGAGTGACGCACACCGGGCACCCCGGCCCATGCACCATTTCGATTTCGCGCGGCAGCAGTTCGTCGATCCCGTAACGCATTAACGTGTGCGTCTGGCCACCGCACACTTCCATGAGCACCCAGGGCCGGGTCACTTTGCGGGCGATCTCGCCGGCGACTGCAAGCGCGATCTTAGGATCGCGATACTCGTCGACGTACTTCACGGGGCCGCCAACCCTTCTTCAGCTAAAGCGCCAATCTGTGCCAAATATTGATAAGTACGGTGCGCTTCTTCTTCATCGATGCGCGTGAGGGCGAAGCCCACATGGACTAACAAGTACTCGCCGGGCTGGACATCGGGAGTGAAGGCCAGGTTGACTGTTTTCTTAACGCCGCAGAAATCCACCTTGCCAACCCGGAACGCAGGATCTTCGCCCTCAACGCTCAACAGCTTTCCGGGAACCGCCAAGCACATTCCTGATCTCCTGACTCGGTGCCACTTTTGCAACCGATTTTATGAGCAGGTTCCCGCCCATACGAAAACGGCCTATGGACGCCTAATTCGAAGGCTTTAGCGACACCGTCGAGTTCCCCCGTGCGCGGAATTCCGCTCCGTTGCGCGAGCTTGCGCACCAACGTCTCTTATTGATCCTCCCCAGGATGTCAGAATTTAGATTCGAAGGGACCTGGACAAAGTACCAGGAAAGGTTGGAATCGTGGACAAAAACTGTTCGGGCCGTTACCTACACTTCCGCCAGCCTCGCCTGCCGGACCATCTCCACGAAAGCGGCTCGGGCGTCTTCTGGGTCCCTCACCTCCCGCAAGAAAGCCACGCGCCGGCCATGGATCCGGTCGCCAGACTTGAGCCGGAGCTGGAAGCCCAGACGGTCCACGGCGATCATCGCTGCCTCCTCGGGCTCTTCCCCGCAAAACTTCCGGGCGATCAGCCGAAGAGCGTCGGCATGATCGTTATTCATGTGCCGAATGATTCCGGGCGCGGCCTTGGCCAGAGGATCGGGTGGCGCGCTCCGGTAGTCCTGGGCGGAAACCCATCCCATGACGCCGAAGCCGCCGATGAAGTAAGCCGCCGACACGCGCAGCCGATAATAGGCGAAGTCGCTGTAGTCCTGCCAGAACTTTGCGTTCTCGTGGCGCGCAAGATAGAGCTCGCGAACCTCTGCCGCTGGCGCTTCGCTTACGTCCCCCAGCAGCGTCAAACGGGCGGCGCCTAGTGGATCCTCGGAGACATCCGGCTGGACAATCAGCAAACTGGCGCGCGCATCTTGCCGCAGATTGTGGGTGTGCATCGCCATGCTGCTGATGAAAAAGATCGGGCCGCCGAGCGCGTCAGCCGCATAGGGCATCAGGGAACCGAACGGAAAGCCGGGGAACTTCTGCGAATGCGTGGAAAGGCTGCCGATCAAGCCGATGGAAGCGAGCGTGCGCGCGCGTTCCGCCAGCGACGGTTCGGGAACGCCGGGAGAAACGGGCCCTGGACCGGCATGTTGTCGAGTTGGCACGATTCTATGGTAGAACTCTTGATCGAGGGCCCAACACAGTGAGCTTGGTGAATGCGGATGGCGTGCGATTGTATGTCGAAGAGACCGGTGCCGGAGATCCGATTGTCTTCGTACACGAATTGCACTCGGACCACCGGGAGTGGGAAGCGCAGGTCCGGTGGTTCTCGCGCTGCTACCGCTGCATTACCTTCAACGCGCGCGGCTACCCGCCTTCGGATGTGCCTGCCGATCCGAGTTCGTACGGCTTCCCCATGGTTGTCCACGACATTGCCGCCGTGGTCCAAGCTCTGGGTATTTCTAAAGCCCACATCGTCGGGTTGAGCATGGGCGCGTATGCCGCGCTGCATTTCGGTTGGATGTATCCCGAGCTGGCCCGTTCTCTGGTGGTCGCCGGAGTTGGATCCGGATCGCCGGAGGGGGATCGAGCGTTGTGGATCGCCGAATGCGAGGCTACCGCCCATGCTTACCTGGAACAGGGATCGCCCGCAGTGGCGGAGGTTGCCGCCCGCACTCCTACCCGGATGCAGCTTCTGCGCAAGAATCCCCGTGCGTTCGACGAATTCCTGTCGCATCTGCGCGAGCATTCGGCTGCAGGCAAGGCGCGAACCATATTGGGGTATCAGGCTCGGCGTCCCTCGCTCCAGGACTATAAGAACGAATTCTCGAGCCTTGGAATTCCGGTATTGTTGATCGTGGGCGACGAAGACACACCATGTCTCGAGACCAATCTCTGGCTCAAGCGAACACTACCGAACGCGGGTCTTTGGATTTTCCCGAACAGCGGGCATGCGGTCAATCTCGAAGAACCGGCCGCCTTCAATCGCGCAGTGGAGGAGTTTTTGCTGGCCGTGGAACACGGGCGGTGGGGCGCTGATTGCGCTTAGGGGTTACGGCAGCCCCGCTACCTGAATCGATTCCGTGGTTGCCACGCCGTTCGCGGCCCTCACTTCGAAGCGGATGTGGAGGTCGTTCGCCTTGGGCGTGTAGTCGATGTATCCTTCCCGAAGCGCCAGCGTGTCGAAGCGAATGCCATCCGTGATTCCGGCACCGGAGATGCTCATGGTGCCCTGGACAGCCGAGAGAATTGCCGGCGCCACCGGATTCCAGCGAATCTCCATCTGGCGCGGCTGAGAAATCGCTTGCAAGCCCAACGGCGTTACCCGTGCGGAAGCCGGCGCCGGTTTGGCCGCTTCGGTGGCGGGTGACTCTGCGGGCTTCGTTCTCTTGGAAATCAGCAAGGCCTGGGTCGCGATTATTGCGATCACCACCAGCGCCGCGGTCGGTAGCAAGCGAGCCCATCGAATGCCATCGCTCGGGGCAACCGCCGGCGTTTCCAGAGTCTGGCGAAGGGCCGATAGCAAGGGTGCTTTTTCGGCCGGCTCCAGTGGATCTGGGAACCGCCAACCAGGGTGGCCGTCCGCCAATCGCGCCGCATCAAACGGAAACCCGAAACCAAATTCGCGCGGCCGTGCCTGGCCGTCCTGCCAATAAAACAGAGCGGCTTCGCTATCGCCGTGCCGCGGGACTTGAATCAACAACCCGACGTTACCGTTTTCGTTAAACCATTTATCGAAAGTTTGTAAATCGCGCGCGTCCAGTTTCATCTGGCTATCGTGGTGCGACCGGAAATAGCCGATGGCGCGCAGCCCGCGTCCGTCGTTTTCCGCCGCGCTGCGAGCGGTCTCGAAGTCCTCCGACGGCGCAATCACCAGAAAATCGTCAGCTATCGTGGCGGCGAAAGGCGTTGTCATCGCTCGGCCCAACAAGATCCCACAAGTTTCCCCAGACGGGGAAATTTGGGCCGACAGTTCCCGAACCATGCGCAAGCTAACGTGGATGGAAAAACCGTCCGGCGTTCGCCACACGTAATAGTTGGCATGATCGTATCCGTACTGCGTAGTCATAGCTGCAAGTCCTGATCGATGATCCAACACTTCAACCCAAGCTCGCATCGCCTGTTGGTACCGCGCGGTTCCAGTACTAGCCTGAAACTGGAGTTTGGCGCCGTCCGCGCGCCGCACCGCCGATTTCGAACGCGCACAGGAAGATACACTGATAGTAGCCATGGAACCCAAAAACTCTGCCGTGTCCCGCAGGGGCGTGCTGGCGGGGGGCGTCGCGCTCGCCGCACAGAGTGGCGCCTTACTCGCGCAAACGAATCTCGCGCCATCCAAACCCGCGGCTCCCGGCCGGAAATTCCGCGCATGGGTCTCGCGCGGCATGGGGCCGGACCGCACCACCTTGCAGGAGCTCACGCTGCGCGCCATCGGCGGCCGTCAAGTTGTGGTCCGCACCGAGGCAACCAACCTTTGCTACTCGAATGCGACCGACGTCCTGGGCCTCCCGATGCCGGCTTCGGCGAAAGATGCTCCCGCCCGAGAGGTTTCGCCCGCTTTTCTCGCGTTGTCGCGCATGGCGCTGATTCAGGGCCATGGGGGTGTCGGAATCGTGGAAGCTGTCGGTCCTGAAGTTCGGCGAGTTCAAGTGGGCGATCGCGTTTGCGTCTCCGGAACTCCCCAGTGCGGCGCGTGCTATCAGTGCCTGCGCGGGCGCGCGGACATGTGCCAGTTTCTCGGCCGCCAGGGCCCCGGCGACCTGGTTCCCATCGCCGATATGCGCGACGGCACACCCGTGTATGCCAATTCGCACATCGGCGGACTCGCCGAGTTGATGGTGACGTTCGAGGAATGGGTGGTGCCTGTTTTCACAAAGGCGCCGGCCGTCGATCTTGGCATGGTCTGCAGTTGCGTGACCGTCGCGGGCCTGGGTTGCACCACTTCGCAAGTCCTGGCAGTAGTCGAGCCGGGTTCAACGGTTGCAGTGGTGGGCTGCGGTCCCTTGGGGTTGAGCGCGATTCAGGGCGCCCGGATCGCCGGAGCATCCAGGATCATCGCGATCGAACCGATCCGCGTGCGAAGGGAACTAGCCCTGAAGGTTGGCGCAACACACGTGTTAGATCCGAATGTCGAGGGCCATCGGCTGGTGGACAAAGTCCGTGAACTCTCGAACGGTCCGAACAATCGTCTGTGGGCCGGCGGCCGGGACTCCGGCGGACTGCTGGGCGGAGCGGGCGCGGACTTTGTGGTGGAAGCCGTCGGCGCCGATCGCGCTAAACCCAAGTTCGAGGCCGGTCCCGATCCCACCGGCATTCTCCCCATGCAACAGGCTTATATGATGTGCGCCCCGGGTGGCCATATCGTTACCACCAGCCTACCCACCGGAAACATCACCTTGCCGGCGGTAGTATTCGCTATCGGCGGCCGCACGCACCACGCCGGCCAGTGCGGAGGCGCAAGTCCGATGCGCGATATCCCGCGCTTCGTGGAACTGTTGGACCAGGGCCAGTTCGACGCAAAATCGCTGGCGACCACGGTGGTCCCAATCGATGGGATGATGGACGCCTATCGACAAGTTGTCGAGCGCAGCACCGTCACCGCCATCATGACCGCGTAGCATTGACTGAACGTTTTTCCACACGGCACATCCTTGTAACCAGAAATTAAGCAAATTGAAACTTTGCGGGTTTATGCTCGGAAGGCTGAAGGAGAACTATGGCCGCTAGCGCAGTACCCGTCCTAGATAAAAAGATGTCGAGAAACCCCGGAAAGATCGGCATTGCCGTCTTCGGGGCGGCTCTTATCGTTGGTCTCATTTACACCATCATCAGCCTCGCCAAAGATTTGCAGGTAGAGCGGGGCACTTCCATCTATCCCTACATCTTGCTGGGCGTCGCCCTTCTGGTCGCCCTGGGCTTTGAGTTCGTGAATGGCTTTCACGATACGGCCAACGCCGTTGCCACCGTCATCTATACCCATACGATGGAGCCCCACTTGGCGGTGGCATGGTCCGGCTTTTGTAACTTCGTTGGTGTCTTGACTTCCACCGGCTTGGTCGCATTCACCATCATCACTTTGCTTCCCGTGGAATTGATCCTTCAAGTGGGCAGCGGCTCGGGCTTTGCGATGGTTTTTGCCCTGTTGATCGCCGCCATTCTATGGAACGTCGGCACATGGTACTTCGGGCTGCCGGCCTCGAGCTCGCACACCATGGTCGGCTCCATCATCGGTGTCGGTATCGCGAATCAGTTGATGAACCCCCGGCAAGGCACCAGCGGAGTCGACTGGGGCCAGGCGGCACAAGTCGGCAAATCGCTGCTGCTTTCGCCTCTGGTGGGGTTCGGCATCGCGTGGTTGCTGTTATTGATCTGCAAGGCGGTTATCAAAGACAAAAGGCTATACGAAGCGCCAGTGGGTACCGAGCCGCCGCCGTTCTGGATTCGTGTACTGCTTTTCGGGACTTGCTCGGGGGTAAGCTTCTTCCACGGTTCCAATGACGGGCAGAAAGGCATGGGGCTCATCATGCTGATCCTGATCGGTACGGTGCCCACTACCTACGCTCTGAATCGAGCAGTCACCGCGTCTCAAACCCAGGACTTTCTGGCTGTGTCGCAACAGACCGTGCAGGTTCTCAATAAGTACGTCGAGCCTTCAGCCCAGGTAGCCAACCCGTCCGACGATTTAACCGCCTACATCCGTACCAGGGATTTCAACGCCAACACCATGCTGGCCCTGCGCTCGGTGGTCAGCGATATCGGCAACGAGACATCCATCTATAAGCAACTCAAAAACGTTCCGCCCGATATGACCCGCAACTTCCGCAATGACATGTACGTGGTTAGCGAGGCCATCCGGTTGATCCAGAAGTCCGGTAAACCGGCATTCACCGCCGACGAGGAGAAGATCCTAGCCAATTACAAGAAGCATATCGATCTCGCAACCAAGTTCATTCCGCTCTGGGTGAAGGTGGCCGTGGCGATGGCGCTGGGCATGGGAACGATGATCGGTTGGAAACGCATCGTGGTAACGGTCGGCGAAAAGATCGGAAAGGACCATCTGACGTACGGGCAAGGCGCCGCCGCGGAAATCACCGCCATGATTACGATCGGCATGGCCGATCATTACGGTCTGCCGGTCAGCACCACTCACGTGCTTTCGTCGGGCATCGCCGGCACCATGGCCGCCAACCACACCGGTCTGCAGTGGGGCACGGTCCGTAATATCGCGCTGGCCTGGGTGCTGACGCTTCCCGCCGCCATGCTGCTGTCGGGCTTCCTGTTCTGGGCCTTGAAGAACGTGTTCTAAGACCATGGAAAATTCTGAGCTGGACAAACTGAGATTCAACTATAAGGCGGCGGTAGAGCGCTGGATCGCGGCCATTCGCTTCGAGGAAGACCTCGCCACTCCCGATCATTCCATGGTCGCGGTAGAGGATTGGGAAAAGGCGGACTTCGCCGAGGAAGAATCGAGAGCCATCGCCAAGGCCGCGCGCAAGGAATATCAGGACGCGTTGCGGCAAGTCCTTTTCGATTTTTGAAGCGTGCCATAATGAACCTGAAATGGCGCAATTCGCCGACCGCCTGATCCAACAGATTCTAGCGAAAGACAGCCGCTGCATCGTGGGCTTGGACCCGCGCGTCGATCAGATGCCGGCCTTTGTTCCGGGCAACGCGTGCGCTGCCATCACCGAATTTCACGAGCTGGTTTTGGATGCCGTGGCCGATCTGGTGCCGGCCGTGAAGCCGCAGCTGGCATTCTACGAACAATATGGCGTGGCGGGAATGCAGGCCTTCGAAAACACCGTGCGCGCGGCCCGGCAGCGCGGCCTGTTGGTGATCGCCGACGGCAAACGCAACGACATTTCGTCCACGGCGGAAGCCTACGCGAACGCGTATTTGGGCGCCGGCGCGTTCGATTGCGACGCGCTCACGGTGACGCCTTACCTGGGACGAGACAGTCTCGCCCCCTTCGTGGAAGCCTGCAAGAAGCACGGCAAAGGCATATTCGTCGTGCTGAAAACTTCGAACCCCGGTTCCAAGGATTTTCAGGACCAAGCGCTCGAAGCCACGGGACGCCCGCTCTATGAATCGATTGCTGGGGCGTTGAATGAGCTGGGTGAGGATCTGGTTGGCGAGTCGGGCTACAGCTCCGTCGGCGCGGTGATTGGCGCCACGTTTCCCGAGGAAGGCCGCCGGCTGCGCGAACTGATGCCCCGAGCGCCGATCCTGGTGCCTGGATACGGCGCGCAAGGCGGAAGCGCCAAAGCCGCCGCCGAATGCTTCAATGACGACGGCCTGGGCGCGATCGTAAGCTCGTCGCGCGGGGCCACGTATGCGTTCGGCGATCCCGGCATCTCGCGCGACGCTTTCGTTCGCTCGGTTCGCGAGAAAACGCAGCGCATGATCGAAGACGTAAACGCCGCCGTGAAGACCGCTACTGCTGCACTGCGGTAAAGAGCGTCTGCGTGCTGGCTACGCCGCCCAGATTGAACGTCAGCGGCACCAGATCGCTGCTGGCGATTGCCGGAACCACGATATCGAACTGATACACGCCGACCTCGGACGGCGCCAACCCGAAGTAAGACAATTTCGCCGCTGTCTTTCCGAACAAAATCTGCAAAGACGCCGAAAGTTGATTGTCCTTGGTGACGATCTGGCCCGCGGGTATATTGGGAACCACGGAGCCGAAGCCGACGCCGTAAATCACGATGGTCTCGCCGGGTTGCGCCGGGCTGGAAGTGACGCCCGCGATTGCTCCGGTGGGAAGAACATACGTTCCATCCAGATGCTGCGCCACCACATATTGATTGGCGCCCACCTTGAAGCTGGCCGGCGCCAGCAGCCCCGCTTCGGTCTTATTTACGGTCACATTCACTGGCGCGCTGGTCTCGGCGCCATTGGTGAGCGTAAGTTGCAGCGGACCTCCGGTGGCGATACCGGATGGCAACTGCACGTTCACCTGCGTGGCGGAAATGTAATCCACAAAAGCCGGTTGCCCCGCGATGCTCACCGATACGGTATCCAACATCGTCGGCGCGTTGTTGCCGGTAAAATCCGCGGCCGTCCAGCCAGTAGTCTCGGGCGCCAGATTCGTTCCGTAAATCTCGATCCAGGACCCCGGCGCGACGCTGGTAAATGCGCCGTAGGCCGATGCGCTCAACACCAGGTTGATGGCGGGGCCTGGAGGCGTGACGCTGGCGGGGACGCCATAGGTCCAAGTGTCGCCGAGAAAGAAGCTATCTTTATTCCTTCCGCCAAACACGACCGTTACATTATTCCCAGAGTCGAAAGCCATGGCGTACTTAGCGCGCGCCTGCGGACTGAGTTGGAGAAATTCCTCGGTCCAATTGGAGCCATTCCACAACCAGGTATCGCCAAAGGTACCTACTGCGCTGTACCCCCCGAACAACACTGCCTGACCTTGCTTTGTATCGAAAACCATGCCGCCGTCGCCCCGCGCAGAAGGCGAGGTCTGTGGAGACTGTTGCGTCCAGTTAGTTCCGTTCCACACCCAGGTGTCGTTTAAGACAGTGCCATTTGCAGTGAAGCCTCCAAACAGGACCACTTGGCCGCGCACTGAATCGTACGCCAGGTAGGGACCTAAGCGGGGTGGCGGGCTGGTTTGCCCAGACTGCTGGGTCCAATTGGAGCCATTCCACACCCAGGTGTCGCCCAAAGCATTGCCTTCCGAATCCAACCCCCCGAACAAGATGACTTGGCCTTGCGCCGAGTCGTACGCCATCCCAAAGAGGTGCCTCGGGGTCGGGCTGCTCTGGGGAAATACCTCGCTCCAGTTGGAGCCGTCCCACAGCCATGTGTCGTTGAGGTTATTCCCTCCGATTTGCTGTCCTCCGAACAGAACGGCCATTCCCTGGGCCGAATCGAAGGCCATGCCGGCATTGGCTCGTTCAGGCGGCATGTTTGAAGGAGACGCCTGGGTCCAATTGGTGCCGTTCCATAACCACGTGTCGTTGACATAACTGTTCTCGCTGTCTCCTCCGAACAGGACAGTTTGGCTGTGGACGGAATCGTACGCCATGCTGAGTCCGGAACGCGGGGACGGCGAGCTTCCAGGAGATTGCTCTGTCCAAACGGCCGACTGGGCTGCGACGGCCGGCGCCCACAACAAGCTAAGTAGAGTTACGGTTTGCCACCGAGAGGCGGGGCGACTGCCGGATTGGATAGCGGTGAGAGACATGCTGAAGCTCCTTCCATTCAAGAGGCGTAACAATGCCACAAACACCCTCACGAACGCTTCGCCAGGCTAGCCGCGTAATTCTGCGAAGGCTTCTTCGATTTCCTGCTTGGCGGCCGGATTTGGAACCTGGAGCGGCAGGCGCGGCGGACCCCCATAGTAGCCGGCCAGATCCATCGCGTACTTCAGTCCGCCTATCCCATATTTCGTGGTCACCAGCTTGGCCGCCCGACCGATGCGATTCTGCCAATCCAGGGCGGCCTCGGGCTCGCGCGTGCGATGCGCCTCCCAAATGGAAATGGTGGCGTAGGGCGCCGGATTCGCGAACGCCAGGATGGCGCCGGTGCAGCCGATGGCGAGCGATGGCGCCAGCGTGGTGGCCGACCCGGTCAGCACTTGAAAACCCTTCTTCGCTTCGCGCACCATCTGCATCAACTTCTCAACGTTCCCCGAGCTTTCCTTGATCCCGACAATGTTCGGGTGGTGCGACAGTTCGGCTACGGCTTCGGCCGCCAGATCCACGCCTGTGTTCTGCGGAAAATTGTAGAGCAGCACCGGGAGCTTGGATTGATCGGCCACCGCGCGGAAGAACAGCATTTGCGTTTCTGGTTTAATGAACTGGTTCTTAAAGAACGAGGGCGTTTTTACCAGCGCCAGCTTGTAGCCGATCGCGGCAGCGCGATTGCTTAGCGCCACGGTTTGATGCACGCTATCCATGCCGGTTCCCGCGATCAGCAGCTTCTCGGTTGCCGCCCATTGTCCCACCCACTCCCAGACCCGGATCTTTTCGTCCGTGCTGAGCATCACGCTTTCGCCCGTGGAGGCAGTGACGACGTAGCCCGCGAGTCCCGTCGTGTTCCATTTCTCGATGTTGTGTTGGACCTTGATTTTCCAGAGCTCCCCTTCGTGGTTGAAGGGCGTGGTGATGGGGCTGAAAATGCCTTGGAGTTTCATGCAGGGGTGAGAAATCAGAGGGGCGTTCCCCCGCCCCTCCGATTCAAGCAAGCTACTTCGCGATGTAGGTAATGACGAGCGTATACAGCGCCAGGGACTCGATCAGCACCAGTCCGAAAATGAGTGCGAACCGGATGCCCGCCTGGGCTCCGGGATTGCGCGCGGAGGCTTCGCAAGCCGAAGCTGCGAGTTTCCCCTGGCCAAGGCCGCAAAGTCCGGAAGCAATACCCATGGCAAGGTACGCCGCCGGCAGGTGCCAGTCGCCGCTGGCGCCACTGGTGGCAGCGGGCGTTTGGGCAAATATCGGACTGGCAAGCGCCAGCGCGAGACCGCCCGCGTACATCAATTTACGTTTCATTCGATTGTTCTCCTTGTTGATAGTTGTTCCAGAGGAGGTGGTTCCCAATCCGCCCTGGGGGACGGCGGGCTCACGCTCGGGAACGGATAAAGCCGTTAGTGTTCGTGCGCCACTGCGCCACCGACATAAATCATGGCGAGCAGCATGAAAATATAAGCTTGTAAGAATCCGACGAAGAGGTGCAGTCCCATGAAAACCGCCGGAGCCACCAGAAATGTGAGAGAAAGGAAAGTCAGTGTAACTTTCTCGCCGGCGAACATGTTAGCGAAAAGGCGAACCGTGAGGGAAAGCGGCCGGGCAAAATGACTGATGATCTCAATCAGGATCATCAGCGGCGCAAGCGCAATCATGGGGCCGACGAAGTGTCCTAGATATTTTCCAATTCCCTGCTCGCGCAGACCCATCCAGTGATAGTAGAGAAAGACGACCACCGCCAGGCCCAGGGGAACGGCAACCGTCATGGTGGGCGATTCAAATCCTGGAATGACGCCGATCAGATTCATGAATAGAATAAAAACGAAGAGCGCTCCGAAGAACGGCGCGTACTTTTTGCCGTGTTCCACCGCGTCGTCGGTCTGGCTCATGACAAACTTGTACATGGCTTCGAACGTCAACTGCAGCTTGCCGGGGTTTTCCACCGAGAGCCTGGAACGCAGCACGCCGAACAGGACCAGGATAATGGCCACCACCAGGATCTCCATCGTGATCCAGTTCTCCCACGGATGCGCCGGATCGGCCGCGGGATGACCGACGGCGCTCAGAAAAGAATCGAGCGGCGCCGCCAGGAAGCGGTTGAACAGAGCAGTACTCCAGAGTTCGGTTTCAGCTTGCATAGATTAGTTCGTAGATGATTTCCAGGACCACCGCCGCGCCCGACACAAGCAGCCCCAATGCCGCGGCAGCTACGTTTAATCCGAGAAATTTGATTATAACCCAGGCCACCGCGACCAGCGCGAGCAGGCGGATCACGAAAAACACGGGTTTGCGCGGCTGGGGATTGGGCCCTAAGGCGTCCACCAGGTGACGCCAGCCCCAAAAACTGGCGAAAGATATCGCCGCGCCTATCAGAAACGCGAATCCGCTGCCGGGGCCCTTGAGCACCGTCACGACAACCGCGCCGGTGACGCCCAACGCGGCGATGATCCGGCTGATGCGCCGGACCACCTGATCGTAGAACTCGGTCTCATTTGTCATCCTTGCTCAGTTCGCGAAACAGGTCAATCACGCCGGCGGCTACGCCGAGGAACAGAAAAACGATCTTCAGGAAGGTAGTATGAAAAACCTTGTCGAGACCGTAGCCGATGCCGAATCCCACCAACGCGGCGGCAGGCAGGACGAAAATCATCCCGTAGTACCTGCCCAGTTGAACCGGCAGACTGTTTTTATCGGGCACGTTTGCGTTCCAGAATCGCTCCAGCTTGCTCGGCGGTCTCCTTCACCAGGAACCCCATCTTCGGATGGCTGGGGGTTATGTCGGCCGCGAGTCCGAACTCCTCCAGAGTCTCGGTGGTGGTCGGGCCGATGGATGCGATCACCATGCGGTGTAGCGCCTGCTGCATCGAGTCCTGCAGTTGTTCTTCCGCCGCGATCCGAAATAAATGCGGCAATTGAATGGAGGTGGTGAACATCGCGACATCGGCCCGATCCTCGGCAATCCGGTGCACGGCTTCACGCAGCGGCGCGACATCTTCGGGCAAATCCCATTGATAGACCCGCACAGCCGTTACCTCGGCGCCCCTTGCGCGCAACGCCTCCAGAAGTTCGCTATTCGATTTCCCGTATTCCTGCACCGCGATTTTCCGCTCGGGCCGGCCTTTCAACGCGGTCAATAATTCGCGCCAGGTGTTTGGCTCGGGCGCGGTCACCGCTACCGGTACCTGCATCTCGCGCAGCGCTGCTAGAGGTTTTGGGCCCCGCGCGGCCACAGTGATTTTGCGCAACGCTTCGGCGAACATCCCCGCCGGATAGCGCGACGCCAGCACTTTATCCAGCGCCCTGGTGCCGACGCCGGTGAGAAAAATCATTAGATCGAACTGGCCCGCGAACAACCGCTCGGCAAATTCGAATGCTTCCAGATTGTTCTCGATGCGAGCTTCGCGCATGGATGGGGCTAGGAACGGATCGCCGCCCTGCCTGCGAATCAACTCGCCCATCTCGGTGGCGCGACGGCTCTCGAACGAGACCACCCGCAGGCCATCGAACGGCATCAATCAATCGGCTTTCTGCCGGGCTTGCTCTTTTTCGTATTGCTTCAGCACGCGCTTCACGTATTGAGTGGTCTCGGCGTAGGGCGGAACGCCGTCATACTTGTCGACCGCCGCCGGGCCGGCGTTGTAAGCGGCCACGGCTTTGGAGACTTGATGCGGATCGTTCTCATATTTCTCGAGCAGCGCGCGCAGGTACCTGGCGCCGGCGTCGGCGTTCTGCGCTGGATCCAGCGGATCGGCGTTCAGTGCGGCGGCCGTTGCCGGCATCAACTGCATCAATCCGATGGCGCCTTTTGGCGAGACGGCGTCCAGGCGGTAACCCGATTCGGCTCGAGCGATGCTCCGTACGAAGGCGGGTGGGAGGCCGGCGTGAAGGGCGGCCTGCGTGATCAGCTCCTGGGCTGTCGGATTCGCCTTGCGAGCGACCGGCGCCGGTTCTGCCACGGCTGGAGCATATTCTTCCCGCTCGAAGGCCGCTACGGTGTCTGCCTGAATTTCAATCACGCCCTGGTTGGTCTGGATCCGGAGGACAGGTCCATCGGAGGAGTGGCTGACGGCGTGAATACGGAAGCCGTTCGAAAGCACGACAAATTCTCCGGCCTGCGCCGCAAGCGCAACCGCAACAAAACACAACACCAGCTTCATGAGGCGAGAGGGCACCCAACCATTGTGACGCATTTCAACCTGGGGGCGTGGAGAGCAAACCGGCTCTCTTAGGTCGAGGCCGAGCAACTGCGCCTCTAACCTGGCATCCGCACTGGAATAACTTTGTTGCCGTGCCGCCGGTAGATGCGAAAATCGGAGTCCAGGGTGAAAACTTCCCCGTCGGCATGGATTTCAGAGAGTCGCACCAGACAGGCGTCCGCCAACGACATGGGCTTGTTGCTATAGCGTCGCATCAGGGCCCGTAGATCCGCCTGCTCCTCCTGCACGGCCAGCGCGATACGAATCACTCCCCGCTCCAACAACTTAAAGAGGGCATCGGTGTCGCTTCCCTCCCGTTTCAAGAGGAAGGCCGCCTCCGTCAGGACCGGCTCGCACGTCAGTAGCGGTGGCCGCATCCGTTTCCAGTGCTCCACCGCCCACGTATGATGCCTTAGCCCGTCGGCAAGGAAGCTTACCAGCGGCCCCGTGTCCAATAGGCCGGGACCTTTCGTCACTGGCCAAAGCCTTGCATGTATTTTGGACTCTCGGCGAGATCCTTGGGCAAGCCTTTCACTGTACCGGCAAGGTCGCGAGCTAAGTCGTAACACGACACAACGCCGCTCGGCGATGGCTTCCGCAGAGCCTTTTCCAAACTCTCCCGAACCAGCCACGATTTCGTCACGCCCCTCGCCTTCGCCTCGTTGTTGAGATGAGCCAGGAGGTCTTCAGGAAGCTTGAGCGAAATTGTTTGCATGAGTGTATGGTAATACGCACCATCTCGTAGCGCAATACCCGGGGGCTAATCCGAGATGGCCATTTCCCCCGGGAGGATCGGACGGGTTCTGGGCAACCATCCGTGACGTGCCAGCCATCCGAATAGCGCCAGAATCCCCGAAAACACCGCCAATTTGAAACTGTCCGCCAATCGAGAGTGCGGAAGCACCTTCCAGAGGATTCCAAGCACCGGCTGCGCGACGCAGGATGCCCATACCGCGCCGTAGAAATAGCGCCGCTCGTGTCCTTCGCCCTTGGTGGATGCCTTGACGCGCGGGAGCAGGCCAGCCGCGCCCAGCGCCCAGATGGCCCCGGCGACCGGAAAATACGCGTAGTCATAAATCTGCTTCAGACGCCACATGCCGGTCGCCACCGCCACGGCGAGCCCGGCGAAGTTCAGCACTGCGAACGTAATTACGATGCTCCAGGCGAAGGTGTAGCAGGTGCGGCGATACAGCGGGTTTGGTTTGTCTTCGACGAAGCGGATGATGTAAGGCCGCGGTTCCACGCCGGGCAATTGGCCGCGCAGCGCAGCCAGGCCAGTTCCTACGATCACGATGGCCAGCCAAATCAGCTTACGCCGGTCAAAGCCGCGCTCGAACAGATCGAAGGTAGCTGGACCGGGCGCGATGAAGAAAACGAAAATCCAGATTGGCCAATGGGCCAGCCGGTATGCGGGTTTGTTGCGGTCACGCAGCTTACGGCCGCTCGCAAGCTCTACTCGCACGAAGCAATCACTGCCGGCGCTACTGCCCGGCGGGCTTCGCTGGAGCGGGCTTCGGAGCAGCCGGAGTAGCTGCGGGAGCCTTGGGTGCGGACGTGGTGGGAGCTGGAGCGCTGCCGGAAGCGGAGGCTTTGTCGTACAGCTCGATCACTTCCTTGGTGATTTCGACGCTGGGCGAAGCGTAGATCACCGGCGTGTTGGGATTGCCGACATCTACCACCATCGTGAAGCCGTTATCTCGCGCGTAACGCTCGATCACCGCGACAATTTTTTGGCCCAGCTGTTGCATCAATTTGTTCTGGTCGGCTTCGAGATCGGCCTGGGCGTCTTCCACTTCTCGCTGCAGGGTCTTTTTCTTGGCCTCGATATTTTTGTATAAATCGGCTTTGGCCGCCTCGCTCATGGTGTTCTGACCCTTGTTGAGCTGGTCCTGCAAAGAATTTATGTCGTTCTGCCTCTGCTCCAGTTCGCGCTTCTTGGGCTGCATCTTGGCGTTCAACTCGGCGGCCGCCTTCTGGCCGTCCCGGGTGCCGACAATGGCGGCCTGAATGTTGATCGCCGCTACCTTGCTCTGGGCTTGAACAGTCAGGGTGGCGGCCAATGCCAGCACGGGCCACAGAAATAGCTTTTTCACAATAAAGCTCCTCAACTCGAAAATCAATTTATTCTATCCAATCCAGCCCGCTGGGAGCCTCGCCGTCAGAACGTCCGCCCCACCGTGAAGCGGAACATGGCCGAGCGTTCGACGCTATAGGGGAGCACCGCCCCAATGGAACTGATAGCGTTATTATACGTGGTGGCGTTCGGGAAATACGATCTGTCGGCGACGATGGGGGCTAGCAGAGTGCCTTCGAAGCGAGTGGGGTTGTAGGCCCAATAGACGCGGAACGGTGCGTTCACCACCGGCATCAAAACTTGAAGCTCCACTCCGGTGGAAGTGCGGATCTTTTGGGAGCCCGGCTGAACATAGGCTTCGCCAGTGAAGCCGGCCTGCGGGAATTCCTGATTGAGCTGCGCAATTCGTCCCGGGTTCTGCTTGAGCTGTCCGGGGAACAGCAGGCGGTCCATGCCGGCGTCGGCGAAAATCGCGAGCGTGATCGGTCCGACGATCGGAATCCGGTATTCGAAATTACCCACCACATTCGTGTCGCCGCCCGGGAAAGTGACCTGATAGGAGGGGACCGTCATGGTCAACGGGACGCCTTTTTGGGTACGCTGCGTGCCGTCGTTGTTATAAACCACGATGGTTGCGACATCGCTGGGCAAGTACACGATTGGGCTAATGGTCCAGATGTTGAAGCCGCGAACGTCGTTCTCGCCGCCCATGAAATAGCGCGTGAAGGGAGGCGCCACCTTGCCTCCATACCCGGTCAGGAGCCGCGCCGAGAGATGCATCCCGATGACGTGGCCTTTCTTCAATCCGGGACGGAAATACTTCACGTCGATGGTGGGCTGAATGGTGTTGACGTTCCCGCCCAGTTCGCTGCCCGAAAATGCCAGCGCAAAATATATCGATCGCCCGCCGGATGGATTGATGGGGTTATTGACGCTGTTGTAGGTATACGACGGGGTGACGGTGCTGGTGCGGATTCCGGTCAATTGATTCGGTCCGCCCACACCCTCGAAATCCAGGTAATCGAAGTAATTGGTGGCGGCGGTGGTCAGTGTCTTGAGGTTGGAAATGTTATACCCGTAGCTCAGCCCCAGGCGGGCGAAGCTGCGCTTCAGCGGATACGCCGCAAAGATCGTTCCGCCGTACCCGTTCTGAACGTAGTTCAGCAGGTTCTGCGTGCCGAGCGAATTGTAATACCCAATCAGGTTGGTCCCGGCCAGGATGGAGGCTTCCTGCGCCTGGTTGTAGTTGTAGCGCTGAATATACAGCGTGAATCCGGTCTGGATCGCGTGGTCCAGGAAGTAGGGCTCCGTGAACCCGAACCGAACTTCCCTCAGGCGGGTACCCAGTTGCGAACTCAGGCTTAAGGTCTCGCCTAAACCGAGAAAATTGGCGGTGGAGTAGGACGCGCCGATAAAGCTGCCCGCGATGCCGGATACGCCTCCGTTCAATTGGATGGCGTTCTTGCCGCGCTCTCTCACCTTCAGCGTGATGTCCACCGTGTTGGTCTTGGTGTCGCGCTTGATGTCGGCCGCGTCTTCGGCTTTCAACGGCTCAAAGTAACCGAGTTGGTTCAGACGCAGGATGCTGAGTTCCCACAGGCGATTGTTGAAGATCTGGCCTTCGTCAATCAGCAGCTGGCGCCGGATTATTTTGTCGCGCGTAGTGTTGTTGCCCGAAAAATCGATGCGCCGGACGAAGAATTGGTGGCCTTCGTCCACCGACAGCGACATATCCATCAGTCCGCTGTTGGGCATGGGATCGAACGACGGCTCGGCCACGAAATCGATGAAGCCGAAGTCGCCGTACAGCTTGCGCATGTTCTCCAGGCCTTTGCGCAATTTCGCGGTCGAGAAAACGTCGCCCTTGGCCATCTGGAACAGGGGCGTCATCAACGCCTCCGGGGTGCGGAAAAACTTAACGCCGGTGAAGGTGATGTTGTTCAGATGGTAGAGTTTGCCTTCTTCGATCGAAACTGTCAGATCGGCGTTCGTCCCCGGCTTGCCGCCCGTGAACGGTATGTGCAGGAAGCCTTTGCTACCGGGGGTCTTAACCATCGTCACCGTCGATTCCGTTACACGCGCCGTGAAATAGCCGTGCTCCTGATAAAAAACCTGCACGCGGCTCTTGTCTTCATCGAGCTTGCTTGGATCGTAGGTCTTGGCGAACAGACTCTCGAACAGGATCGAGTGCGGGATGCCGAACGGATGCAGGTTCTTCATCGCGCGGATCACTTCCTTATCGCTGAAAACGGTATTACCCTCGATATCGATCTCGCCAACCTTCACTTTGGGGCCTTCATCGATCTTGAAGGTGAGCTCCAAGGAAGAGGGAGGAACGCGGCGGATCTGGGGGTCCACCTTGGCGGAAAGATGGCCATGCTCTGCCAGCAGTTCCAGCAGCACGTTCTTGGCCCGCTGCACCCTGTTGGGGTCGTACTGCGATTCCACCACCAGGCCGACCTTCTTGTCCTTGTAGCGGTCCAGGATATCGGACACACTGACGGATTTGTTGCCCTCGTACTTGATGGTCCGCACTACCGGCCGCTCCACCACGACAAAGCGAATGATCCAGCCTTCCTTGCCAGCCTCGCGCTCGATCCGCAGGTCATCAAAGCGCCCGCTATTCCACAGCGCCATGAAGTCGCGGTGCAGGGCGTCTTCATCCAGCCGGTCGCCCTTTTTCGAAAAGATAAGCGCCAGCAAGGTGTCCTGGCGGACGCGGCGGGCGCCGCGGAACTCGATGCCTTCGATAACGTTTTGGGGCGGTAGACCGGGGCGCGTCGCTCGCGGCGCCTCGGGCACGGCTACCGGAGGCGCCGTTGGCTGCGCGGGTTGGGCTGGCTTGGGGGGCTCCTCTTTACCCTGCGGGACGGTCTCAAAAGGATTGGGAGGCTTGGGGGGCTGTTGTTGCTGCTGCGCTGGCTGCTGAGGGCTGGCTTGATTCTGGGCCGCGGCCTGACGAACTCCAACCATGGCGAGTACAGCGAGGGAGCAAAGCATCCAGGCTCGCAGGCCGCCCAGCCTGAGAAAAATCATTTTAAACAGTGTACCTTTCACCGCATCGTCTGGCAGCGCCAAACACCGAATGTCCCATTCTAGCTGAAGTTGGCAGGGCGAACTAGTGTGCCGGATGGGCGACACAGGGCGAGTTTCGCACAGCCCGCGATTTATCCCCGCGGTCCTCCATTGGCGATGATTCCGAGAATGTTATTCTGGCCGAGCCACTGAATCGCACGGTCCATCGCTTCCACCTTGGTTTGGCCCAGGCGGGCGACCAACAGCGTTCCATCCACCAATGTGGCGAGCAGGCTGGCGTCGGAGGCCGTCGCGAGCGAAGCGCTATCCAGAATTACGCTGTTGAAGCGGCTGGCCAGGTGTTCGAGCAGACGCCGAGTCTGCTGCAAGTGCAACAATCCAAGGGGGTTCACCACCGGATCGCCGGCCGTCATCACGAACAGGTTGGTTTCCCCGATGCGCTGGATCGTTTCCGCCAGGCCGGCTTGCCCTAACAAGTACTGGCCGATTCCCGGGCTGCGATCAATCTGAAAGATACGGTGCAGGCTGGGCTGCCGCAGATCGAAATCGCACAGCAGCGTCGGATTGTCCGCCAGTTGCGCTTCGGCCAGCGCCAGATTCGAAGCCGCAAAGGATTTACCTTCGCCGGGTGACGAACTAGTGACCAACAGCGTGCGGATACCCCGCTCCGCTTTCACGTGGGCGAGGCTGGTTCGCAATGTTCCAAACTCTTCGCTGAGCGCCTCGGAAGCACGCAAGGGATCCAGAATGATGGCTTCCGGCGCCGGCCGAAAGGCGACCCTCCGCAGGGAATCGAAATTCAACTGTTCGGGATCGGCAGCCAGCGCCGCGCCTGCCGCGGTATTTCGTGTCATGCTTCTCTCCTAACTTCTCGTCGCGTAATAATGCGCGACCGACCCTAACATGATGACCACGCCCGCCACGCACCCCCCCGACCACCTCAGCCAGGCCGCAAGCCGCCGCCGCTGCTTCGTTTCAGCGCGTTCGAACAATCCGATACTTCCCAGAACGGAAATCTGCGAGTACGCTCGAATGTCTTTCACATTGTGCAGCGCCCGGTTGCGCACTTCCTTCACGCCTGCCAGGCACAGGCCCAGCAGCATGCCGACGCTCGTTCCCACGGCAATCATGAGCGGACGTTTTGGCTGCGCCGGTGTTTGCGGCAACGAGGGTGGATCGAGTTGCTCCAAACGCTCTCCTTGCTGCCGGTTCTGGAGCGCGGTGGACATTGCGGAGCTGTTCAATCGCCGGTCCAGATCTTCGTAGTCTTTCTTGGCCAGGTCACGATCCCGAATCAGCTCGTCGTATTCCCGAATGCCGACCGGAGTGCTCTCGATGCGCGCCTCGTAGTTCCGGATCGTCCCATCCACCTGCGCGTTCTGTTTGCGATAGTCTTCCATCTCGACGTCCTTGGCCTGAATCAGCCCTTGCGTCCTTTGCGCTTCCGCTTCCAGGTCGCGCTGCTCGCGAAGGAACTGTATGCTCGCCACTCGCGGAGGTGGGTTGTCCGGCGGTCTCGGGTCCGGCTTCAACATCCCCTGACGTTGGCTCCTGGCCGCTGCCAGGAGGTTCACCAGCCTTTGCACATCGGGATGGTTCTCCTTATAGCGCTCCCGCGCGGCCACCAGCGAGTCCTCGTATCCCGCGATTTCGTGGTCCTTGTCCGCTAATGGATCGTCGCGCCGCTCCGCTGCCTGCTCGGGCGCGTTCCCCTCCTTGAGCGATGCCAGTTGGCCGCGATAAATCCGCAGTTGATTTTCATACAGCAGCCGCTCCTGATTCACCCGGTTCATCGACATGTTCAAGTTGAGTTTCTGCGCCTGCATGGCGGTGAGCTGCTGGTAGTTATTCTGCTGTTCCTCGGGCAATCGGCCCATGTTCCGGGCGCGAAACACGCTCAACTTCTGTTCCAGCTCGTTCAGCTTCTTCTTGGATTCCTCCCACCGGTCCTGGAGAAATTGAGTAGTCGAGACAGCTTGCTGCGAGACCTCGCGCACGTTCTCCTCCAGGAACCGTGCCACCAGGTCGGTGGTGACCTTTTGCGCCGTGAAGCGCTCGCTATAGGCAAAGCGGATCTCGAAGGCCGGGTACTGTTCCGCTTCGCGCTGTCCAGCGTTTAAACTCTGCCGCACCGGCGCCACCTGGAGGTCCGACAGCTTCATCTCTTCGATGACGTCGTCCATCGGCATTCGTGCCAGCTTCTTCTTGTAAAGGCCATGCGTGTTGATGATGTTGGTCAGCGTGGCGCGATCGAGAATCAATTGCACCAGCGCGTTCACGCGGCCTTGGATGTCCTGATTGGTATTCGCGGGCACAAAGCTTTCCGGCACTTGCGGCGGCGCCACCCGGATGGTCGCTACCGAGATGTAGGTGTCCGGCCAAAGGTAGGCGATCACTACCGACGCCACCAGCGCCACGAACAATGGCATCACAATCCAGGCCCTGTTACGGCGCAAAATGTCGACGTAATCGTCGATATCCAAAGGCCGCCTTCGCGTCGACGACTGTGTCTCTTCAAGCTGCATGGCGTGTGTCTCTACGGAACGATGATGTGGTCGCCGTTCTCCACCGCGATGTTCTGCTCCAGATGCTTGCCGTTGGTCACTTCCTTAAAGTTGAAGCGGCGGATCTGGCCGCCACGCAAAACCCGGATTTTCTTGCTGTTGGCGAACTCGCGAAAGCCTCCGCTACGGCTGAGCGCCTCCAGCACGGAGGTGGGCGTCACCAGCGCAAAGGAGCCCGGCCGGTTCACCTCGCCGTCGATATAGAACTTCTTGCTGCGGACTTCGGTGACGAACACGCTCACGTCCGGATTGTTCAGATACTGCGCGAGCAGTTGCTTCAGCGCCGCGGTGAGCTGCAAGGGGCTCTGTCCGGCTGCCGGCACTTCGCCGATCAGCGGCATGGTGATCTTACCGTCCGGCCGCACCGCCACCGGCAGCGTGAAATCCGGTTCCCGCCACACGCGGACGAACAGCAAGTCTTCCGGACCAATCTGGTATTTTCCCGGATCCACGGCCGCCGCCACCGCACCGTCGGCGGTCTTTGCGGTA
Source organism: Bryobacterales bacterium (assembly GCA_963824345.1). Classification (GTDB taxonomy): domain Bacteria; phylum Acidobacteriota; class Terriglobia; order Bryobacterales; family Bryobacteraceae; genus Palsa-89. The sequence continues at coordinate 111,816 of CAWGOZ010000023.1, read as the reverse complement.
ACGACCTTGGCATCTTCCGCATTCGCCCAGACAGCAGGGCTTGCGGCTAAGAGAAGAATTCCCAGCTTCAATTTCCGCTTGCTCCTTTCCTAAAGCTCTCTTACAGTAAGTAAGGTTCATTCCGATGAGATACTTTCTCGCAAAAACTGACCCCGAGACCTACTCTGTCGATCAATTGGAGAAGGAAAAGAGAACCACCTGGGACGGAGTGAATAATCCGCAAGCCGTGCGCGCCATCCGCGAGATGCAGCCCGGCGACAAAGTGTTCATTTATCACAGCGGTGGAAATTCGGCCGTGGTCGGCCTCGCCAAGGTGGTGGCCCAGGGGCGGGACGACCCTAAGAACCCGAAGTCCGCAGTGGCTGATTTCGAGTTCCTCGGCCGCATTGAGCCCCCGGTAACGCTCGGCGAGATCAAGCAGTCGAAATTGTTTGACGACTGGGCGCTGGTGCGCCAGGGCCGTCTGTCGACCATGCTCGCTCCCCCGGAGTTTGTGGAGTGGATGCGGAAGAAGTATCCGAAATCCAAAATCTAAGGGCCTAACAGGCTGTGTCGAAAGTCAAGAAAGACCGCTTGCTCACGCGCGCGGCTCAGTAGGGTACGCGCGTTACAGAGCTGCGACCGTAAGGGAGCCGGTTTGGACGCAGCCCGCTAACTGTTCACTTTCTGCGTCCGGCGCAGGGTATAAGCCTCGGGGCTGAGATTTTCGGCGCGGAGTTTTTTCCAGTCGTCGGAGGCATGAATGAGCTTGCCGCTGATGTGATTGGACTGTTCGGAGGCTAGAAACAGAGCGAGTTGAATCTGTTTTTCGGGCGGAACCCCGCCGGTTTGTCGGATCTGCAGCGCCTCCTCGGTTTCCTTCCATCCAGCGCGTTCGCCGGCCCGGAGAATTTCGTCCGTCATGGAAGTATACGTCCCGCCGGGGCCCATGGAGTTGATCTGAACATTGTGCTCCCGGTTTTCCTCGGCGATGGTTTCCACCAATCGCACCACGGCCGCCTGGGACGCGGCGTAAGCGGAGAGATTGGGGCGCGCGCTGGTTGCGCCGGGGCCGCTGAGGACGATGATCTTTCCGGCACGGCGAGCGATCATGTGCGGAAGCGCTGCCCGGCAGGAGTTCATCACGCCCAGCAGATTGGTATGGATGGTATCGATCCAGGCCTTCGGGGACTGCTCTACAAAGGGTCCGATGGGGCCCGGAATCGCAGCGGCGCAAACCAAAACGTCGATTTCGCCGTAATGAACGCGCATGCGATCCACAGCCGCGCTCACCTGCTCGAAGTCGGTAACGTCGGCGCGGATGCGAAGCGCGTTGCCACCGGCGTGCTCGATTTCCAGGTGTGCCAGGTCTAATTCAGCTTTGCTGCGAGCCAGCAGTGCCACCCGATTTCCGGCCTTTGCGAATCCGAGCGCCAGACGTTTGCCGATGCCTCGTCCAGCCCCCGTGATCAGCACGCCGGCGTTGGTCAGAGTGTCCATCGAGAATTTAGCCGGACGTGGCCGTGTCCTTGTGGCGGTACATGGATTGATCGACGCGGCGGAACAGCTGCGCTAGAGATTCGCCGGGTGCGTACTGAGCCAAGCCCACCGAAACGGCGACATCCACATGGATCTCGTGGCCTTCCCCCGCGATGTGATAGGGGCCATTGAGGCGGGCCGCGATCTGGAGCGAACGGGTTTCGGCGTGGGCCAATCCACAGGCGAGAATCGCGACGAACTCGTCGCCTCCCCAGCGGCACACAAAATCCCGAGCGCGTACCTGGCCACTGAGACGGGCGCCCAGTTGCTTCAAGACCTCATCGCCGCACAGATGCCCATACCTATCGTTGACGGCCTTGAATCCGTCGACATCAAACAACAGTACGCAGAACTCCTGCTGGCCCGCGACGCGGGCGGCCAGCTCGCGATCCAATTCCCGGCGGTTGGGGACGCCGGTGAGCGGATCGAGCGTGGCCAGCAGCTCGGCCTCGTGCAGGCGGAGCTGAATTTCGATCATCTTCTTGCGCAGGCGCGCGAAGGCATCGTGGCTGTCGAGCTCGATGGATTCGGCGAAATCGCGCAAGTCCGCCGTCTGGCGCGCGAGACGCGGCAGGTCTTGGGCTCGAATGGCGGCGTCCACCTGATCGGCGAAATCGACTAAGCGTTCCACATACTGGACGTTGCGTACGGAGCGAGAATCCTCGGTGCGGGCCATCATGTCCAAGGTCTGATTCAAGTCGCGAGCCAGAGCTTGATTGTTGTAGCGGGCCTTGCCAGAAAAATCGCACAGAATCTCGTGCAGCGCCTGGCGGCTGTCGTCGAGCGAATTGGCCGTCGCCGAAGTAGCCAGGCTGGCATGCAGACGCGTCAGCCGCTCATGGTAGGAAGAGCTGATCTCGGGCGAAATTGCGTCCAGGGCTTCGGCGATGTCGAGAATCGCAGAAAGATAACCATCCAGCGCGGCCGTGGTGGCGTCGGGCAAGGAATGATTCTCCGGAGCGCTCAAGCTGGCTAGCCTTTCGGAGTGGTCTGTTCGGAAACGGCGACCGGGGCCTTGCGCTCGAAACCATCCTGAAACGCTTCCACGCCCTGCGACGGCACCGCCATCTTGATGAGCTTGCGGCTATCGTCCACCCACAAATCCAGACTCATAGGCTGGCCTTGCGGCGTGGTTCCGGTAACGGCGAGGTGATTCAGCTCGGCGGTTTTGCCGGCAAATTCAACGCGTTCACGAGCCTTGAATACTACGCTGGCGTTCACCTCGGCCTGCCCCAGCACGTAAACAGGAAACTGCTGCGGCTCCTCGGTGTCGAAGCGGGCGCGCATGGCGAGCACGGTCCAGGGATACAGAGGCAGATTAGCGTTGACGACGATGGCGCCGGCGTGCGCGGGAATATTCTTAGTTTGTGGACCTTGCCCGGTGTCGATTTCGTTGACTGCCTGGCCGCCGGCGAAGGTGGTGTGCACATTCATCTGAATCGCGCCCAGCTTGGCTTTCGCGGTTGCTTCCAGCGGTTCATACTGCGCGTTGGTGAGCACCTGGAATCTTTCGATATCGATCTTCATCGCGCCGAGGCTGGCCGAGCCGGAGCCATCGATGTCGATGCCGCCGCCCGGGGATTTCTGCACGATGTAGTTTTCCGTGGCCACAGGATTGCCGGCCATGTAAATGGTAAGCTTGCCGCGGTCCGGCGCGTCCGTGCGGGCTGCCGGCGGCGGGGCAGGCTTGCTTTCGGCGGGCGCCGCTTTATCCACCAGGGCCTTCACTTCGGCCGGCGGATCGAAGCGATCCCGGGGCAGGTCCGCGTTGACCTCGACGCTCTGAATCTCGATTACGAATTCCTGCTGGGCCGCGCGGTTCACCATTCGGTGCGGAGTCAATACGCCGCCGTCCTTCTGATAGTCGCTGTAGAGGATTTCGGCCGAGACCTCACCCATTTGCGAGTTGACGATGGTGGTGGTCTTAACCAGCAGGCCGGACATCTTGTCGTAAAACTCGGTAACAGGTTTGCCTTCCAGTGGCGTGAGGATGATCTTGTAGCAGTCATGCCCCTCCACGGATTCGACCGCGGCAGTTTCGCCTTTCACATACAGCTTTCGCCAACTGAGGTCGGCATTGAAAGCGCCATTGCGGAGTGCGTCGGCTTTCTCGACTCCCTGTTTGATACGAGGGCCTTGGAGCGCGGAGTTCTCCCACGCGACTTCGCCGTTGCTTCCGCTTGCGATTTTTCCGATACCTGGCAGCTCCGTGACGCCAAGATACTTATCGGGCGCAGCTTCGTACACGGTCAGGGAGCCTTTGAGTCCTTGTTTCGAGAAATCCAGCGTGGCATGTTCCACCAGGTTGTGCCGGGCTTCCCAAGCGGCGCGGCCCCCGGTGGCGGCGATCCAGTGGTCCATGACGGCTTGAACACTGGGCAAGGCATCCGCGCCTAGCAGGGGTACGGCCGCCAGTAGTGCCAGAGCGAGTTTGTTCATACCTTCCCCCTCACGGTCGCGGCTCGGTAACTGCCTTACTGCACGGGCGCGTTGGAGGCGACCTTCTTCGAACCGATGGCCTCGTGGGCGCGATCGAGCATAGCCTTTGAAGCGGGCAGCGAACCAGCGCCTTTGGCAACTTCCGGATCGTTCTGGAAGGCCACGCGGTCGGATTCTTCCTTGCTGAACGCAGTGATGAAGAGCTCCTCGCGGAGACGCTCGCGGATCCAGGATTCGTCGTGGCTGAAGTCGGCGCGCGGGAACACTACGCCACGCGTGGCGGCGAAGTTGCGGAAATCTGCAAGCACCGCGTTGTCGGGCATCCAATCCTTAGTGATAGGCGGACCGCTACGTCCGGCGAAAAACTCCGGAGCGTAGAAGAAGAAGACCAGATCATCGCTGAGCGCGGTTTCGAGCGGCGTCAGTTTGGGCGCTTCGTACTTTTCGTCCGGATGGATGCCGTCACCACCGTAAACAATCCGGCCGCCATCCGTCTTGCGGGCGTCATTCGAGTTGACCTTGGCGTCTTCGCTGCGGCTCAGGTATTCGAACAGCCCCTGATGCTCATAGTCGCGCTGGATCAACCGGCCGCTGGGAGTATAATATTTCGCGATGGTGAGCAGCAGGGCGCTATTGCCGGAAAGGGGAAAGGGGGCTTGCACCAGGCCTTTGCCAAAGGTGCCTTCGCCCACCACCCAAGCGCGGTCATGATCCTGCAGCGCGCCGGTCAGGATTTCGGCGGCCGAAGCGGTTCCGCGGTTCACTAGCACCACGATAGGATATTCGCGTCCGCGTTCGCCGTGCTTGGCGATGAACTTGGTTTCCGCCGAGGCGCGGCCATGATGCGACACGATGAGCTGGCCCTTGCGCAGGAAACGGTCGGCTACATTCACGGCCTCCTGCACCAGGCCGCCGGGATTGTCGCGCAGATCCAAAACCAGCCCCTCGATGGAGCTTTCGGGAAAGTGTGCCAGAGCCTGGTCTACTTCATGGCTGGTGGTTTCGTTGAACGCTTCCACGCGCATGTAAGCGATTCCGGGATGCAGCCAGAAGGCATAGTTCACGGTGCCGCGGGGCACATTGTCGCGGACCAGCGAGAAGTGCATCGGCTCGGGATGTCCGGCGCGGCGCACGGTAATCGTCACCGGCGTTCCTTTGGGACCTTTGAGCATGCCGGAGACCTGGGGAACCGTGGAGTGTTCCAGGTTCGTGTCGTCGACGGCGATAATCCGATCGGCCGGGTGCAGGCCGGCGCGGTAGGCCGGAGAATTTACGAACGGGTACATCACTATGACTTTGCCTTCCGGCGCGCCGACGTACATTCCGACGCCGAAGTAATGGCCCGACTGGCCTTCCCGCATCAGTTGGTATGCCTTGGGATCGAAAAAGTTCGAGTGCGGATCCAAGGAGCGCAGCATGTTGGGAATAGCGCCCTTGAACAAGGCGTTGTCGGCATCTGGCTTATCGGCGAAATTGCTCTCAACCGCTTCATAGACCTGCGTGAATTTCTTGAGGCCGGCGTTGATGTCCGCCTCCGACTGGGCAAAGAGGGTAACGGACAGAGGGCTAGCCAGCACGAGAAAGCCCAGAAACCAGCGCGCGGATACCATGGTGTTCGACCTCGGGTGCTTTTATATTACCAGCAATTTCGCCGAACGCCTGATGGCCCGTTATGTCGCCCGCTAGCGAATCCGAAACGTCTCCACGGAAATATGCCGGCCGTCGGTGCGCAACGTGATAAGACCGTCCTGATCGGTACGCAAGATCGTCGCATGATGGGCCGCCAAGCGATCGAGCACCTTCGGATGGGGATGGCGAAATGTGTTCTCGTATCCGTCGGAGATGACGGCGAACGCGGGCGACACGGCGTCCAGAAACGGATCGATACTCGAAGTGTTGCTCCCGTGGTGTCCCACTTTGAGAATGTCGGCTCGCAAGGGTTCCGCGCCGGCCAGCGCGCTACGCTCCATGGGTTTTTCCATGTCGCCAGTGAGAAGCAGCGAGCGATGCCCGTAGGTGACGCGCAGCGCCAGCGAATCGTTGTTGGTGGGACTATCGCCCGGTAGATAGCCGGAGGGCGGCGAAATAACGTCGATGCGCGCGCCCCCAAAACTGAAGCTGCGACCGCTCCGCAGCGCCAGGATCTTGACATTCTGGGCGGCGGCCTTTTGGCGCACCGCCGACCAAGCCGCGCTGGGCGCCATGGCGCCGGTCCAAAGCTGGGAGGGGTGGAAATTTTCGATGACGGCGGGCAACCCTCCCGCATGGTCATCGTGCGCGTGGGTGAGAGCAACGGCGTCGATTTTACGGATGGAGCGGCTCCAGAGATAGGGCGAGACCACGTCTTCGCCGATATCGATGCGCGAGCTTTGGGTTCCAGCCGCGCGAGGGCCGAAAGCCAGCACGCCGCCGCCATCGATGAGCAGCACTTTTGAATCGGGAAAGCAGACTAGTAGACTGTCGCCTTGTCCGACGTCGATGGCTGTAAGTTCGAGTTCGCCGGGGTGCAGCGCCGGAGGGAACGGGTGCCAGAAGATCAGCGCAAAAAGGCCCACCACGAAGCCGAGCGCAGCCCAGGACCACCGTTGGCTGTGGCGGATCGCCAATGCCAGCAGCAGAAGTGTCGCGCAGAACAGAATGCCCAGCCACAGCGGCGGGGCCAGGACCCTCCAGTCGGGCTCGAGATGCGTATGCCACGCGGCCACTGCCGCGCCCGCCCGCAGGAGCCAGCCGGCCAGGATGGCGGGAGCTCGCCACAGGGTGAAGATGGCGAGGAAACCCAGCGGAACCACCAGGGCGAGCAGGGGGACCACAAGGATGTTCGCCGAAAGGCCGGTGAGTGAAATTCGGTGGAAGTAGATGGCCATCGGCAGCGCGAGGCCGATCTGGATGGCGGTGGAAATCACCGCGAGATCGTAGCCGAAGATGGCAATGCGTGCGCCGATCGCGAGGGCGCGCGCGGCCCAGGTCTTGGAAACTGGAGCGTAGTAGCTCAAGGTTTCCGCCAGCAGGCGCAGTTCGAGGCGGAATTGAGCGGCGCGGGGAGGCAGGCGTGGATCGCGGCTCGGCTCATTGATCCCGGCCAGGGCGCGCGCGTAAGGCAAGGATGTAGCTTCCAAAACAGGCATAGCTAGCAGGCCGATCGCTGCGACGGCCAGGAAAGATAGCTGAAATCCGGCCTCGAAGAGCTGGCTTGGGTCCCAAAGCAGGTACAGGATCGCGATGGCGGCCAGCAGATTCATCAACTGGCCTCGCCGGTAGAAGTAGCGCGCCACCACGTACAACGTAAAGCCTCCGGCGGCGCGAATTACCGGGGCATTGAAACCCGAGACCACCGCGTAAAGCCATGCGCCCGCGGCGGTGATGGCGAGGGCGGGCATCTCAGGAAGAAAGCAGAGCCGCAGCAGAAACAGGAGGAACGCGGCCAGCACGGAGATGTGCAGGCCATCGATCACCAGCATGTGGTAGGTGCCGGTGCGGCGAAAGGTATCGGTCCAGATGCGCTCCATGCGGGTGGATTCTCCGATGAGTGTGGCCTCCATCATGGCGGTGGCGTAGGGGTTGTTAGGGTAAAGCCGCTCGATGCGCTGGAGCGCCGCAGTGCGCAGGCTGAAGACCGCGGCTTGGAAGCGCGAACCGCAGCGGCCTGGTTTGACGGTGACCCCAGTTCCGGCCGAAGTGGAGGCGGTCCAATAAACATGGCTGCGCGCCGAGAACCCTTCGTAATCGAAAGCCCCCGGATTTTGAAAGTTGCGGATGCGGCGTACGCGCGCTGGGAGTTCCACCCGCTGGCCGTAGCGAAGATCGGGCGGTGTTTCTCCAGCGCGAATCGACAAGCTGACTCGGGCGCGCGCCTTCGGCGCCAGTTCCATCAGGAATTGATCGCGGCCTTCATAGAACGCGGGCGGAGAGACCACGCAGCCATCCAGGAGCACGGTTTCGTGCGCGCCGGCGTCGATTTCGGGCGGAGGCCCGGGACGGTGCAATGTCTCCAGCAGAGCGCCGCAAAACAGAATCAGCAGCGGGCCGCAAAGCCACAGCGTACGAGAGGAGAGCCGCCACGCCAGAAGGGTGAGGGCCGCGAGAGCCGGCATGCTCCACAGGAATTCGCGCGCCGTGAAGGGAACGAATCGGCGGACCAGAATGCCCGCGGCCAGGGCCACCAGCGGCGCGACTAAAGGGTTCTTCACTCAGAAAGGTAGTGCTCGCGTGAAACGAAAATCTCTCGAATCGCGCTGAGCGAGCCGTAATGCCGCGTGTTTCATTCGGCATTGAGGTTAGCCTTCACGAGACTGGCATACCTTCGCTCTGGCCGGGTTCTGAGAGCAAGGCTTGTTATGAAAAGAAAGGTGTTGAATGTCTCACATTTTCGTATTGACCACCCGATGAGGAGCATATCGGGACGGCCCGAAAAAGGAGATTATGAGACTAGGGAACGTCGGAGGGATGCTCGCGCTCTGGATCGGTTGCGCCATGGGACAATCGGTAACGCCAACGTGGAGCCATAATCCAGCGGTAACCAACGGTCCGTTGCACTGGGGCGGCATCACGCCGTCATACGAGACGTGCGGAAACGCGCCGCCGGGGTCGCCCACTGTTGCTCAGGTAGGCATGGCGCAAACACCGGTCGATATCCTGACTGCCAAGGCTGTCCTGGCGCTGTTGCCCCAAATCAACTTCCAATACGACGCTACGCCATTCGAGGTGGAGAACACGGGGCACGTAGTGGAGGTAGTGTACGACTCGGGTAGCTCGATTCGCGTCGGTTGGTCCGTCACAGACATCTATCAGCTCATCCAGTTCCATTTCCATGCGCCCAGCGAGCATAAGGTCAACGGCAACCGGTATGATGCGGAACTGCATCTTGTTCACAAAAACGTGCTCGGACAACTGGCTGTAGTGGGTGTTCTGCTGAGCCAATCAGACACGGCGCCCAGCGGTATTTTCGACCAAATCTTGATGGCGGCGCCAGCGACCGTCGGAACCGGCACGCTCTCTGGGACGACGCTGAATGCGGATTCCTTGCTGCCGGAAGACCAGGATTATTTCACGTATGCTGGATCGCTGTCTACGCCTCCATGCACGGAGGGCGTACGTTGGTTCGTCATGCAAACGCCTGTGCAAGTCTCCCCGTATGTTATACAGCAGCTCCACCTGTTAGCGGCCCAATTTCCCGGATACGACGGTTTTGCGGACAACGATCGCCCGATCGTTCCGCTGAACGGTAGAACAATCCTGAGCACGTTTTGATCCGCACAGGGGGTTACAAGTGCCGCGCCGCCGGCTGTGGAAGTTGATGCTGCTTACTACAGGGCGCACCAGCGGCGCAACTAAAGAGTTCCTGACCTGGAGCAACGTAGTGCGCCTGCCGCGTGGAATTCTCAGTCCAGGCCAAACTGGCAAAATGGAGAGATGCAAAAGAGACGGCTAGGTGCGAGCGATCTGGAAATCACGCCCATCGGCGTGGGTGCTTGGGCGATGGGCGGAGGAGGATTGCAGTTTTCCTGGGGAGAACAGGATGATAGCGACTCGATTGCGGCCATCCATGCGGCCATCGACCAGGGCATCAATTGGATCGACACGGCCCCGGCTTACGGCCTTGGGCACTCGGAAGAAGTGGTGGCGCGGGCGCTGGCGGGCCGTTCGAACAAGCCCCTGGTGTTTACCAAGTGCGGGATCGTTTGGGACCAGCGGCGCGAGCCGGAACGGACCATCCAGCCCGAGTCCATCCAGAAGGAAGTGGAGCAGAGCCTGGGGCGTTTGAAGCTGGAAGTGATCGATCTGTATCAGATCCACTGGCCGGTTCCTGACAACGCCATCGAGTCTGCCTGGGCGATGATGGCCAAGCTAAAAGAGCAGGGCAAAGTGCGGCACATTGGCGTGTCGAATTTCAGCGTGGACCAGATGCGGCGCGCGCACGCCATCGCGCCGATCACATCACTCCAACCCCCCTACTCGATGCTTTCGCCGGAGATCGAAACGGAAATTTTGCCCTACACGCTGGCGACCAATATCGGTGTCATCGTTTATTCGCCCATGAAATCCGGACTGCTCTCCGGCTTCATGACCCGCGAGCGCATCGCCGCTATGCCCGAAGACGATTTCCGCCAGCGCACCATCAATTTCAAAGAGCCGCTCCTTTCGCGAAACCTGGAACTGGTGGAGCTGATGCGAGCCATCGGGCAGCGGCACGGAAGAACGCCGGGCGAAGTGGCTATCGCATGGACGCTGCGGCATCCGGCCGTGACGGGTGCGATTGTGGGAATGCGCTCGGCCAAACAAGTGGACGGCGTGATTGGCGCGGCCGACTTTCGCCTGAGCGCCGGCGAAATCGCGGAAATCGATGGGTTTCGCGCGGCCAGATCCGCGCCCGCAACGGCCTAAGCTACCGGGCAGGGGGTGTGCCCTCTCGTGGAACAGATACACCGCGGAGCACACCCACTGCCGTCTCGACCTGAGGTATCTTAAGCGCTGATCGCTTTGCGCTCTTCCCCGGTTTGGATCTGGATCTGTCGGGGCTTGCTCGCTTCCAGAATCGGCACCTGGACGTTTAGAATACCTTGCCGCAACTGGCAGTGAACATGATCGACATCGAGACCGGTTGGTAGGGTCAACGCCGCATAGAATTTCCCGTAGGCGAGTTGCGTGTACGCGTTCTTCTCGAAGCCGTTGGGAGTCTTGCGTTCGCCTTCGATGACGAGTTGATTGTTCTGGACGGTCACGCGAACGTCCTTCTCCGATACGCCCGGCAGGATCGCTCGGAGGTTCAACGAATTCTCATTCCAGCCCGATTCAATGACCGGACTGAATGTCCAGGTTCGCTCCCCGCTCGCATTCGAGGGCGTTGGCTGTGGCTGGCCATAGAAATTTTCAAACATCTGGTCGACAGAACGACGGAACTGATCCAACGTCTGCCGAACATCGGTCGCAAACAATGTGTTCAACATATATGCTCCTTATTCGTTGGATTTGTCCGAGCGGGAGGAACGGCGCTCGATTTACCTTCCCGACCCTCTCGGAGAGTTTTTTCACTTTCGATGTTGCCATAGGAGTGCTATTTTGTCAAGAGTCGACCATTAGAAAATATGATTGAAGTTAACTCAGTTTTGCGATATTTTATTGGCTAGGGAATGTAAATGGCTTGCCAACCGCCACATCCTGAATCTCTTACGGACTTGCGACGGCTTCGGGAGCAGATTCTGCAGCGGGGCGACGAATGTCTCGCTCTTTTGCTCGGCGGCGTGGACGTTTATGCATCCGTGGGCCGGGAGTGGGAACTGCTTGAAATCATGCGCAAGTTTGCCCACGAAGCCGAGGACATGGTTCAAAACACGCCCACCGCCGCTGAACTCAAGAAGCTTTTCGAGCGCGACGATGCCCTCCCGCCATCCAACCTTTAGAGTTATGACTTGGGAATATATGGTGAGAGAATTCAACGTTCAGGACAGCGGCAAGATTTTACTGCTTGAAGAGTTTTTGAACGAAGCTGGACAAGACGGTTGGGAACTGGTCAGCGTCGCAACCACTCCAACCGAGGCTTTCACGCACCTGATTTATCTTAAGCGCGGGGCGGTTCTGGCCGAGCGAGCGGACCTGCCAAGGTCGATATTCTAATCGCACGCCGCGTTGCTCTGGGCCGAATGCGTCCTTTTTGGCTGTTCGACGCGTCATGAAGGCATGCGGCTGTTCTCCCGTCCGTTCGGCATCATTCTGATGCTCACAGCCTTCGTTCCACTCGACGCGCAGTCTTGTCGCGCTGCCGCCGGGCCGGGCCGCATGGCCTTCGTGAGCCGGCAGAGTTCAGTCAACGAGATCTATCTCATGGACGTTGACTCCGCAGGAATGGGCTCGAACCCGTCCAGGCTCACCAACGACCAGGATGAGGAGAACTATCCCTCCTGGTCTCCGGATGGGCAACGCCTGGTCTACCAGCGCGACTTCAACGGCTCCGCGGTCTACGTCATCGACGCGGACGGCATTGGCCAGCGCCGTCTCTCTCCAACTCCGGGGTACGATGTCACTCCGAGCTGGTCCCCCAACGGCGCCCAGATCGTCTACGTCAGGGTGCACGCGATTCCTCAACCCAGCCAGCCGCCGATTACCGATATTCGGGTGATGAATGTGGACGGCACGGGAGATCACGCCATCCTGGCAAACACCTTGTTCAGCGTCGAGCCGCGGTGGTCCGTAAAGAACCAGATTGTGTTTATGAGCCTCATGAACAGCAGCGATCTGCAGATCTACGTTATGAACTCCGACGGCAGCGGCCTCCGGCAGCTCACCAGCGCGGCGAACAATGGCGATCCGGTGTGGTCTCCGAATGGCGCCCGCATCACTTTTGGATCCGATCGCGAGGGCGGAAACAAGCTCAACATCTTCGCGATGAACGCGGACGGCAGCCAGCTGGAGCAGTTGACCCACTTCGACCCGCCCTATGAAGCCGGCGACACCAATTGGTCGAGCGACGGAAAAAAGATCGCTTTCGAGTGGGACATCAACGGAATGAAGCAATCCGACCCCAATGCTTATGCCGAGGTATGGACCATGAATCCGGACGGCACTGAGGAGGCCAGCACGAAAGTGCCATGCAGCGATGTGGGATGTGCCCCGCGCTGGCAACCGCTTCTGTGTGAACCCGAAGTCAGGAGGCCACCGGGATTACCGTCCCGGCCCTAGCTTCGAACGGCGTAGAGCGCTCTTTATTAGAATAGGTTGGGCATGATCTCAAACTCCCCCAGCCTCTATCTGGAGCGCCCGGGCCCGGTGCAGCGCTTTTGGGGACTTTTCCGGCACGCCTTCGTTGCCTCTTACGAAGACAATTGCTTCGGCATCGCCAAAGGGGCGGCGTACTCCTCGCTGCTGGCTTTCTTCCCGGTGCTGGCTTCGGTGGGCGCCATCCTGGCCAGCGTCAACGCCAACGCCGTGGCGCGCGTGTTTGCCCGGCTGCTGTTCCAGGTGATACCGCCTGGCACCGAGGATCTGGTACGGTCGCGTTTTATGTCCCAGAGCCCGCAATCAGGCTGGCTGATTTTGCTGGCGACGCTGCTTTCGGCGTTTGCGGCCTCGGGTGTCATGATGACGCTCATGGATGGCTTCGATGCGGCGTACCGGCTGCCATCGGGCCGCCCCTTCGTGAAACAACGCGGAGTGGCGATTCTGCTGGTGTTCATCGCCGAGTTGCCGGCCGTTGGCTCTTCGGTTCTGATCGTATTCGGCGCGCGCATCGAGCAATGGGTGCTGGCGTCGCTCGGGCTGGCGCCGGAACAAGATCTCAGGACCTCCGTGATCCTGGCCTTCGGCCTGCTCCGTTATCTGGTGGCGCTGGGAGCCATCGTACTCGTCACGGGAATGATGTACTACACCGGTCCGAACCGGCCGATGAAGTTCCGCGGCGTACTTCCGGGCGCGATTCTCGCCACCGTGTTGTGGCTGCTGGCGACGTCCCTGTTCGAGCTGTACGTGCGGCGCATCGCCAATTACAACGTCCTGTACGGAAGCATCGGCGCAGTGGTGGCGTTGCTGGTGTGGATGTACGTGCTGGCGGTGATTGCGCTGTTCGGCTGCGAGTATAACGCGGTGCGGGAGCGGCTGCTAGACTGAGTTCTTGAGCGGCAACGGCAATCCCATCTCGGTGCGGGGACTGCGCAAATCTTACGGAACTTTTGAAGCCGTGCGCGGCGTCGATTTCGAAGTGCGGCCGGGAGAAGTCTTCGGATTGCTGGGGCCGAACGGAGCGGGCAAAACCACCACCATCGAGATCCTGGAAGGGCTGCGTCCACGCAGCTCCGGAGAAGCGCTGGTGTTGGGCCTGGACCCGGGCACACAGGCGCGCGAAATCAAGGATCGCATCGGGGTGTGCCTGCAGGCCACGAATTTGCCGGAAAAGATCAAGGTTCACGAAGCGCTGGCGTTGTTCGCGTCTTTCTATTCGCATCAAGTGGATCGCGGCAAACTGCTAGATCGGCTCCAGCTCAGCGACAAGCGCGACGAATATTATTCCAAGCTTTCGGGCGGACAGAAGCAACGCGTGGCGCTGGCTCTGGCCATGATCAACGATCCGCAGCTGCTGTTTCTGGACGAGCCCACCAGCGGCCTGGACCCCCAAATCCGCCTCGAAATCCATGGCCTGATTCAGGAATTGCGCGACGCCCAGCGCACCATTCTAGTGACCACGCACTATATCGAGGAAGCCGAGCGGCTGTGCGACCGCGTGGCCATCATTGATCAAGGCCGCATCATCGAGATCGGAACGCCGCGCGAGATACAGCAGCGGACTTTGGGGAAGAGCCGCATCGAGATCGAATGCGAGCAGCCTGTACCCGGCGACGGCCTGCCCACGTTTCTTGCGGCGGAAGAGCACGCGTTTTCGGACAACCGGAAGTCGCTCACCGTGCACTCCGAGCATCCGGCCCGAACCATCGTGGAATTAGTGAAGTGGATCGATCAGCTCGGAATCGGCCTCGCCGACATTCATTTGAAGCGGCCAACGCTGGAAGACGTGTTCATCAAGCTGACCGGCAAGAGGCTGCGCGAGTGATGCTGGGGCAAACGACCAAGGGCTTTCTGGCGCAGGCGGAGATCAATCTCAAGCTCACCTATCGCGACAAGACCGTCATCTTCTTCAACTACCTGTTCCCGCTGATTTTCTTCTTCATCTTCGCGCAGATGTTTCACGCCGAGCAGGGCGGCGCGATCGTTCAAGTTCTTACCATGGTGCTGAGCATCGGGATTCTCGGTATCGGCTTCTTTGGCGCCGGAATCCGCGCGGTACAGGATCGCGAGGCGAATATCCTGCGGCGCTTCAAAGTGGCGCCCATCTCGGCCGCGCCCATGCTGGTGGCGTCTTTGCTCACCGGCGTTCTGAACTTTCTTCCGTCGGCGCTGCTGATGATTGTGCTGTCGCACTACATCTACGGCATGGAGTTTCCCGAGCGCTGGCTTTCGCTGCTGTTGTTCATCGCGCTGGGAGTGCTGGCGTTTCGCGCCCTGGGGCTGATGATCGCGTCGGTGGTGAACTCGGCTCAGGAAAGCCAGATCGTGATTCAACTTCTGTATTTCCCGATGCTGTTCCTGAGCGGCATGACGATTCCGATCAGCGTATTTCCGACTTGGCTGCAATTGGTGGCGCAGTTTATCCCGTCCACGTACCTGGTGAATGGAATGCAAGCGATCGTGGGAAACCACGAGACGCTGGCGCAAAACACATTGGGGGCGGGGGCGTTGATCCTCACCACGGCGCTCGCCACTTTTTTAGGCGTGAAGCTATTTCGCTGGGAAAAGGAAGAAAAGGTCGCCAACTCGGCCAAGCTGTGGCTGCTGGCGGTGCTGGCGCCGTTCCTGGCGCTGGGCGTGTATCAGGCCCACAGCCGTGAGAGCATCGTCCAGGCCAAGCTTCTGGCGCGCCAATTCGAGCAGAGCCGTACGCTGCTGATTCGCGGGGCGCGAATTTTCGTGGGCGACGGGCGCGTCATCGAATCCGGCGCGGTGCTGGTGAAGAACGGAAAGATCGCGCGCGTGTATGAGGGAGAGGCGCCCGATCCGAAGGAGTTGCGCGCCGAAGCAATAGAGGCTGCCGGCAAGACCATGCTGCCGGGTTTGATCGACGTGCACGTGCATTTGAGTTCGCCCGGAGGATTCTCGCAATCGGCGGAGGCATATGTAAATAGCAAGGCCATGCCGCGCGCGCTGGCGGCGTATCTTTACAGCGGGATCACCGCGGTAAAGAGCGTTGGCGATCCCTTGGACGACATTCTGAAGACGCGCGCTCTGGTGAATTCCGGCGAGCGCCTGGGCGCTGAGCTTTTTGCCGTTGGCCCGATGTTTACCGCGCCGGGAGGCCATGGCACGGAGTACCTGCGCTATGTTCCGGAGGGCTCTCGCAAGGCCGCCGAGCAACAAACTGTGCGCACGCCGGCGACAGCGGAGGAAGCCCGGCAGCAGGTGGATGCGCTGCAAAAGATCGGTGTGGATGGCATCAAGGCCATTTTGGAGGCCGGACAGAACGGCTTCGTCTTCGAGCGAATGGACATCGCGATTTTTCGCGCAGTGGCGGCGGAGGCGCGTGCCAAGGCGCTGCCGATCGTGGTCCACACCGGAGACTCGCGCGATGTCGCCGATGCGCTGGACGCGGGCGTGGACGGAATCGAGCACGGGTCGTCGCGGGACGAAATTCCCCTGGCTCTCTTCCATCAGATGAAGGCCGCCGGCGTGAGTTACGATCCAACCATGTCGGCATGGGAGGGCTTCACCGACGCCGCCAACGGCAGCCTGGAGCCTTTGGAACGTCCGCTGGTTCTGCAGGTGGCGCCGCCGGGGCTGATCGATTCCTCGAAGAAGTTTCTGCAATCGCCAGGCGGCATGAAGATGCGCGAGTCGCTGAAGAAATACGGAATCGATATGGATATCGCGAAACGAAACCTGGTGGCGGCCTGGCAAGCCGGCGTCATGCTAGTGACCGGGAGCGATGCGGGCAATCCGCTGGTGCTGCACGGGCCCACCATCGAGCGCGAAGTGGAACTGTGGGTGGAAGCGGGCTTGCCGCCGGCGGTAGCGCTGCAGGCCGCAACTTACAATGCGGCGCGTCTTCTGCGCGTCGCGGATCGCGTTGGACTGATCGAAGCCGGACGCCAGGCAAATCTTTTGTTGGTGGACGGCAATCCCCTGAAAGACATCAAACAGATTGAAAGCGTTCAGTCGGTTTTTCTGAAAGGCGGACGCGTCAGCCGTTCCGAGCTTTTCGATCAGGAATAAAATTCTATTGGAAGTCCATGCCGCGGACCACGCCGTCGGTCTTTCCATTGCGAGCTTGAGCGAATACGACGGTCACGCGTGTCGGTGTTTGAGGGCCGCAGGTGAACTCCGCCGGCGCGTGGCGCATTTGAACATGCTGTAAATCGGGGATGGCCAGCGTCACCAGCTTGCCGGCCGCTTCCACGCCAATGGTGGTGGTCTCGCCGCAGTGGATCTCGCGCAGTTGGCCCTGCAGGCTATGAACATCGTCACCGGGTTCGATGAAGGGATTCCAATCGGCCATCTGGTGCGGCGTGCGCGTGGCCACCAATTGCAAATGGCCGCTTCGGTCGCGGGCGAATTGAACGCCGGGGTCGGTTTGGGCGATGTAGCTCTGTTCCGTAGCGCGGTCCCGCTCGGCCGCTGTGGTGGCATGTCGGGCGGCATCGACAGCGGCAGCCTGAGCTTCCTCGCGGCGTCCAAGCTCGTTGAACGTGTCGGCCAACGCCAGCCAATAGGCGAACGCGCGCGGATCCGGCACCGTCCGCATCGCCTGGAACTGTTCGAGCGCCAGTTCATATCGGCCGGCGTTCTTATGGAGCAGGGCCAACTGGTAACGCGCGTCGTCGAAATTCGGCTGCAGCGCAATGGCGCGTTCCAGAGCCGCACGGATGTCGTCAGGGCTTACACCGGCTTGATCGGCCAGGATCGCGTACTGGTAACAGAGCTGGGCGTCGGCGACGCCTTCCGAGATGGCCCGCCTCCATGCCAAACGCGCGGCCGTCAGATCGCCTTTGTGCAGCGCGATGGTTCCGAGCGCGGCCGAGACCTCGGCGGAATCGGGCAGGGCAGTGTAGATGGCTTCGGCGCGATCGAATTCTCCGGCAGTCGAAAGCAACTGGGCAAACAAGAACCGTGATGCGAGCGGCGAAACATCGGAGACTTCCACCGCAAACGAGGCAGTAGAGACTCGCGGCAGGTGAACCGACGTTGACGCGCCCGAATCAACCCACACTCGAAGATCGTGGGTTAGAACGTCCATACTCGGCAATCCAGCGCCCCCAGCAGCGATAAACTGCTGAAAACGGGGTGCGTAGCTGGGCGAAAGCGCGAGCATTCCGGTCAACGCCCAGCTTTCGGCATAGAACAGGTCGGCTGTCCCGCGTTCCGCATGTTGCAGCCACGCGCCTGAGACAGCCATAAGGTCACCGAGTGGCATCCACTCCCGCCGGCGCAGAGTGTCAAGACGCCCGGACAACGGGCCGCCCAGTTCGGTGCCGCGATCGTCCATGCGCAGCGTGGAGTACAGTTCTGCCAAGCCCTCGGCCAGCCAAGGCGGAAGTTGCAAATTGGAAGCCCGCAAAATCAGATGCGCATATTCGTGGGCAGCCACGTTGAAATTCCGGGGATCGTCCCCATTCATAACTATATAATCCAGATCGCCCGACCCAACGTAGTACGCGTCAGCGAGAGCTCGCAGGCGGTAGGGCCGGTATTCGTCCGAAGAGGCAAAAACGATGACCCGAACTGGTGTGGAAGGCGGGGTCTTCCATCCGCTCTGCTGGAGGAAGAAGGCGCGCAGTTGCTCGAAGTGTTGAAGAATAGCTGTCGCCCGCTGGTCGCTCGATTGGGCGTAGACCTCGAAGTGGGGGCTCCGGCTGAGCCGCCAAGGGGGCAGGGGGGCTCCGCAGGCCTCGGCAACAAGAACGGCGTTTATGGCTACCAACAGACCCAGCCGCACAACCCTAGCTTACACCGGGCCATTGCGCTGCATGCAGCGCTAAAATATAATACTGTCAGTAGTTTTGGCCCCAGGAGGGTTCGACATGCTGCGCATTTCTTTGGCTGCTACCGGAATTGGTTTGGCGCTGGCGATATCCGGCGTGGCCGGAACAGCATCCAGTTCGCCGACTTTCAATAAAGATGTTCTGCCGATCCTCCAGAAGAACTGCCAGGGCTGTCATCGGCCCGGCGAAGTGGCGCCGATGTCGCTTATCACGTATCAGGACGCGCGGCCGTGGGCCAAGGCCATGAAGGTGGCGGTGGTCACCGAGAAGATGCCGCCCTGGTTCGCCGATCCCAAGTACGGCCATTTCGCGAATGACCGCAGGCTAAGTCCCGCCGATATCAACACGCTGGTAGCGTGGGCGAACAATGGCGCGCCGGAAGGCGACGCCAAAGATGCTCCGCCGCCGTTGACGTTTCCCGAGGGCTGGCAGATCAAGCCCGACATGATTATCGAAATGCCCAAGCCGTTCCACGTGAAGGCCACGGGCACTGTCAACTACCAGAACATCAAGGTGAAAGTCAATTTTTCGGAAGACACTTGGGTAGTGGCTGCCGAGATGCGCGCTGGAAATCCGAAGGTGGTGCATCACATGCGAGCCATTGTTACGCCGCCTAGCGCAACCTGGATGGCTGGGGCCGTGTACGGCGAAGCCTACGAAGAGGGTTCCGAAGCGATGACCGGCGCGAGGGAAGGCACGGATCTGCTGGGCAAGTTCAATCCCGGGCTGGGCGCGCAGCGCTTCGACGTAGATGGAGCAGCTAAGTTCGTGCCGAAGGGCTCGGACATCGTATTCAATATCCACTACACGGCGGTTGGCACGGAACAGGACGATCTGTCCAAAGTCGGGCTCGTTTTCGCGAAGACGCCGCCAACGAGGCGCTACTGGATGTCGCCCGGAACGCCCGCGGCATTCAATCTGGTGATCCCTCCGGGCGCTGAGAACGCCGAAGTGGTGGCCGAATCGACCATTGGCGTGGACCACGCTGAACTGGTCTACATTCAGCCGCATATGCACCTGCGAGGCAAGGATTATGAGCTGCGCGCGATTTACCCCACGGGCGAATCGCAAATCGTCTTCAAGGGCAAGTGGAATTTCGACTGGCAGGTAGGATACCAGCTCGAAAAGCCCCTGCCGCTGCCGCGGGGCACCCGGCTGGTGGCTATCGCCCATTACGATAATTCGCTCAACAACAAGTACAATCCGGATGCCACGAAGGAAATTCATTGGGGCGATCAGAATTGGGACGAGATGCAGTCAGGCTTTTTAGGCCTGGTGGTGGACAGGGACACGAACGTCGCCAGGATCTTCATCCCATCCGGACCCAGCTTGCTGCCGCGCGGCAAATCGGGTCCGACGCTCGCGTCTGCGTTTGGCTTGACGAAGTAGTACCCGCTTCCTTTGGTCGCGGCTCGGCACGTGCGTTAGACTGAACGGATGCGAAACCTTTTCGTGTTCGCGCTTCTAAGTTCGGCGCTGTCGGCTCAGACTCCCGATTGGTCGAAAATCAATGACGAAGCCATGCGCCATTTCCAGGCGCTGGTTCAAATCGACAGTTCCGATCCGCCCGGCAACGAAACCCGCGTAGCCGAATACGTGAAGAATACGCTGGAGGCCGAGGGCATTCCGGTGATGCTGGCCGCCCAGGATCCGGCGCGCGCCAACGTCATCGCAAGGTTGAAAGGCAATGGCTCCAAGCGTCCTCTGCTGATCATGGGGCACAGCGACGTGGTGCGTGTTGACCCCACCAAATGGACCTTCCCGCCCTTTAGCGCCACCCGGAAGGACGGCTACGTCTATGGGCGCGGCACACTTGACGACAAGAGCGATCTGCTGGCCACCATGATGACCATGCTGATGCTAAAGCGGCAGAAGACGCCGTTGGATCGCGACGTGATCTTCGTGTCGGAAGTTGGCGAAGAGGGTTACACATTGCCTGGCATCCAATACCTGGTGAACCAGCATTGGAGCGACATCGACGCCGAGTTCTGTCTGGCGGAAGCTGGCGGGGTACGGCTGAAGAATGGCCAGCCGCAATACGCGTTGACCGAAACCACGGAGAAGCAACCCAAGGCCGCGCGGCTGGTCGCCAAAGGCATATCGGGACACGGATCGCGTCCATTGCGCACCAATGCCATTGTGCACCTGGCGAAGGCGGTGGAGACCATCGCGGCTTGGGACCCGCCCATGCGTTTCAACGACACCACGCGTTCCTACTTCGAAAAGATGGCGGGAGTGAGCAGTCCCGAAGATGCCGCGCGCTTCAAAGGACTGTTTGATTCCGAAAAGGCGCCGGCCGTGCGCGAGTATCTGGCGAGCACGATCCCATCGATTACTCGATGCTCCACACTTCCATTTCACCCAACATTATCAAGGGCGGCTACCAGGTGAACGTGATTCCCTCGGAGGCCGAGGCTACGCTCGACATTCGCGCGCTGCCGGACGAGGACATCGCGGCCTTCTACGACATGATGCGCAAGGTAATTAACGACCCGGCGATCGAACTGGTTCCGGAGACCTCCAATCAGCGACCCGGCGCCGCGCCGTCGAAATTGGATACAGACGCCTATCGGGCCATCGAAGCAGCTTACAAAAACATCTATGGCGTAACCACGATACCGTTGATGCAGACCGGCGCCACCGACATGGCTTTTCTGCGCGCCAAGGGCGTGCAATGTTATGGTGTCGGGGCCATGGTGGACGAAGAGGATGGGCCGAAAGGCTTCGGGCCGCACAGCGATCAGGAACGTATTCTGGAACAAGCGGTGTACAAGCACGTGCAGTTCTTCTGGCAGGCGGTGAACCAGATTGCGGGCGCGACGCCGGGCTCGATACATTAATGCGAAGCGCACTGCTGCTTGCCTCGCTTGGGATCGTGCTGCGGCTCGGTGCACAGAACACACCCGCCAAGCCGCCGGTCCCACGCACCGCCCAGGGCAAGCCCGACATGTCGGGTGTTTGGCAGGGCGGCGGAGCCGGCGGGCTGGCCTTCGCCATCGGATCTGACAACGCGAAGGCGGCGCGTCCCGGCGACAAAGATGTTGCCAACGCGCCGGCGGCCGTGGTGGTGCAGGCCCGGGTCCCTCCGCCTTATCAGGACTGGGTCTTGCCGAAGGTCCAGGAGATTCGCAATCGCAGAAACATCGACGATCCACAGGGGCGCTGTTTGCTGGTGGGCGTGCCGCGCATCACCAACGAACCGCTGCCCATCAAGATCATCCAGACACCCGGCGAGATTGCGTTTCTCTACGAAACATTCCACGCCTTTCGCGTGATTCCTACCGACGGGCGCAAGCATCCCGATGATATCGATCCGTCGTTCATGGGCGATTCGGTTGCGCACTGGGAGGGAGACACGCTGGTGGTGGACGTTACCGGGTTCAACGACAAAACCTGGCTGGGCGTGGGCGGCGCAACGCTGCACACGGACGCGCTGCACGTGATCGAGCGCTACACGCGCGTGGATTACGACACCATCAGCTACGAAGTCACCATCGACGATCCTAAGGCGTTCACAAAAACCTGGAGCCCCGCGCCATCGTTCCTATCGCTTCGTCCCGGCGAGCGCTTGCACGAGTACGAATGCATCGAGAACAACGAGGACATCGTGCGTTTTGAGGAGCTGTTGAAGAACGAATCCCTCTTCCGGCGAAAACCATAGGAGGTCCGGCGGCAGCCGTAAAGCGGCCATTGGGCGTAACCCGGTAAAATAGGGTTCTTCATGAAGATCGCCCTCGCACAAACCAACAGCACGGTGGGCGATCTTTGCGGCAACGCCAAACGCATCCTGGCATTCTCACGGCGCGCAGCGGAAGCGGGCGCGAAAGTGGTGGTATTTCCCGAGCTTGCTCTTACTGGGTATCCTCCGCGCGATCTGCTCGAAAAGGAAAGCTTCCTCGATCGCACCGAACAGCACCTGGAGCGCCTGGCGGCCGATGCTGCTCCTTTGAACGTGAGTATCATATGCGGCACGGTGACACGCACCGGGTCGCCCGCCGGACACCCCATCTACAACAGCGCCGCGGTATTGCAAGGCGGCCGCATCGTTTTTCGGCAGCACAAAATGCTGCTGCCCACCTACGATGTTTTCGATGAAGCGCGCTACTTTGAGCCGGCCACGAAACAGTCCGCTTTGACGGTGGGCGATTCTATTACCGCGCTCACCATCTGCGAAGACGCGTGGAACGACAAGCAATACTGGGAACGCCGCCGCTACAGCCGCGATCCGGTGGAGGAACTGGCTTCGGCCGGAGCCCGCGTTCTGATCAGCATCAATGCTTCGCCCTATCACATGGGCAAGCGCGCGCAGCGGACCGAGATCTTCACTGCCACGGCACGGCATTTTCGCATGCCGATCGTTTACGTAAACCAGGTGGGCGGCGACGATCAGCTGCTTTTCGACGGATCGAGCTTCGCCATGAGTCCGGATGGGCAGGTTATCGCGAGCGCGGCGTCGTTTGAAGAAGATCTTGTGATGGTGGATACCGCGACGTTGACCGGCGATCATCACGCCAATTACCCCGACGAATGCGACGCCGTGTATCAGGCCCTTGCCATGGGCACGCGCGATTACATCCACAAGTGCGAGTTTGAGCGCGTCATCGTCGGATTAAGCGGCGGCATCGATTCGGCGCTTACGGCGGCCATTGCGGTGGACGCAGTGGGCAAGGAAAACGTCATCGGCGTGGGTATGCCTGGCCCGTATTCGTCCGAGCACAGCGTGACGGACGCGCGCGATCTGGCCCGCAATCTCGGTATCCGCTTCGAACTGATTCCCATTACGAGCCAGTACCAGGCGTTTCTCGGCGTGCTGGGGCCATTATTCGACGGGGGGCCCATCGGCGTGACCGAGGAAAACCTGCAATCGCGCCTGCGCGGCGTCACCTTGATGGCGCTCTCGAACAAATGGGGCGCGTTGGTGCTTACCACGGGCAACAAGAGCGAACTGGCGGTGGGCTATTGCACGCTCTACGGCGACATGTGCGGCGGCCTCGCGATCATCAGCGATGTGCCTAAGACGCTGGTGTATTCGCTGGCGCGCGTGGCCAACCAGCGGCACGCCAACGCGATTCCCGAAAACACGTTCGTCAAACCCCCATCGGCCGAGCTGCGTCCCGACCAGAAGGACACCGACTCGCTCCCGCCCTACGAGGTGCTCGACCAGATATTGCGTCTTTACATCGAGAACAATGAGAGCCCGCAACAAATCGCCGATGCGCTGTATCTGCCCGTCGCCGCCGTGCGCGACATTGTCAACAAGGTGGATCGCAACGAGTATAAGCGCCAGCAGGCCGCGCCGGGCCTGAAGGTAACCACGAAGGCGTTCGGCATCGGACGGCGTTTCCCGATTGCGCAGCGGTTTTCTGAATGAGACCCCAAGTCATCTTCGCCGCGCTTATTCTGTTCGCGGTGGCGCTCATCTCATCTTCGCAACCCCCGCCGCGCGAAAAAGTAGGTCCTCTTCCCGACGGCGCATTCCTGCTTAAAACCGGCTGGCGCGTGAAGCCCGCTGGCGTGCAGATTCCGCTGGACACCTTGCCGATGTCGGCGCGGCTGTCCAAGGACGGCCGCTTTCTGGTGGCGCTCAACGCCGGCGCTAATCAGCCCTCATTGATCGTGCTGGACACTAAGGACGGTCACGAAGTCGGCCGGACGCCCGTGACCGATGCCTGGCTCGGCTTGGCCTTTTCACCGAATGGCCGCACACTGTGGGTGGGAGGCGGATCGCAGGCCTCTGTCTATGAGTTCTCCTTCGATGAAAACGGAAAGCTGGCGCCCACGCGAACAATCGAGATTGTCAAAGCCGCGGAACGGTCCGCGCGCGATTTCATCGGCGACGTAGCGATCGATCCCGACGGGCATCTGCTGTACGCCTGCGATTTGTACCACGACGCGATCGCGGTGGTGAATACCCAGTCCGGCATCGTCATCGATCATTTCAAAACCGGCCGCCGGCCCTACCGCATTTTGTTCAACCCCGACGGCAAGTCGTTTTACGTTTCCAGTTGGGCCGACGGCTCGCTGTACCGTCACCAAACCAACACCGGCGCGCTGCTGCAGACCCTGCGGCTGGGCGCGCATCCCACCGATATGGTGTGGCGCGATCGCGCTACTCGCGCCGAAGACGCCGAAGAGGGCCGGCAGGGCGACGGCGGATTCAAGGCCCGTATCTTCGTCTCCGCCGCGAATACGAACAATGTTTACGCGGCCGGAGTTTCCGACAACGGCGACTTGCGGGTGGTGGAAACCATCAATATGTCCACCACGCCGAATCATCCACTCGGCATGACGCCGAGCGCGCTGGCGCTTAGTCCCGATCAAAGCCATTTGTATGTTGTTTGTTCAGACGCGAACGCTGTGGGGGTACTGGACGTAACCGCTGCCCGCAGTCAGGTGCTGGGCTTCGTTCCCACGGGCTGGTATCCCACGGCCGCCACCGCGCTGGCCGACGGCCGCCTGGTGGTGTTGAATGGCAAAGGCCCCCCCACTGGATCGGCGTCACTTATTCCGGCGTTGACGGACGACTCGCTCTCGAGTTACACGGCCGAGGTGAAATCCAACTCGCCCTACAGCGATGACAAGCTCGATGAGATTCCCCCTGGCATTCCTGCGGCGATCCAGCACGTAATATACATCCTCATCGGGGCTGAAAACGCCGGCCCTAATCATCAGAAGCTCGCCCGCGAGTTCGTGACCTTCGACAACTTCAACGTGAATGGCGAATCGATCGCCGACGGAATGAATTGGGCTACCGCCGCGATCGCCAACGATTACGTGGAAAAGATGGCGCCGAGCAACTTCGCCGGCCGCAACCTCAACCCTGGTTTCGAGGGCGGTGAGCCGGCTGCTCTTCCACCGGCAGGTTATCTTTGGACCAACGCGGCTGCGGCGGGAATCTCGATGCGGAATTACGGCTTTTGGGTTGTCAACGAAACAGCGCTCGACTCAACCCTGGCCAAAGTCACGAACCTGAAATACCGCGGCGCTCAGGAATTCCTCGACGATCTAGCGGCATTCGAATCCTCCAATCAAATGCCCGCGCTGATTTTAATGCGGCTAGGCGACGATCAGGGGCTTGGAATGATCGTGGAAGCGGTGTCGCGCAGCAAGTTTTGGGGGAGCACCGCGATCTTCGTCGTGGGCTACGGCCGGTCGCCCGCGTTGCTGCTTTCTCCCTACACCCACACCGGCGCTACTGACGGCAACATGTACAACACGACATCCGTGCTGCGAACCATCGAACTGATCCTGCATCTGCGGCCAATGACGCACTTCGACGCCGGGGCGCGTCCGATGATCGCCAGTTTTTCGCAGCAGCCTTCGCCAGCTCCATATCAAGCGATCAAAGCCGAGGGAAAGTAGCTATTTTCGGCTGGAGTATTTGTCGAGCACCGCGATCAGCTTGGCCGCCGCCGGTGGCGCCGGGGTGCTGCTCAACACGATTTCGCCGTTGGTGAGCGACTTTCCGTAAAGCTCCGTGTTCCAGTCTTCATCCGGGCGCAGAGTGGCGCCTTCCAGCGCTACCCCGGCGAAAGCCCCGCGCGAACGCGACCAGGTGAGAATTTCGGCGTGAAGTTGCGCATCCGTTTCAGCCGATGAAGTGCGGCCGACTGGACCTCCTGCAACCGATGCATCGGCGCCCAGGGTGAATTTGTCCTGGAGCAGCTTCCGGGTGCCTGATTCGCCGTTCACCAGCATCACCACGTCGGTTTCCGATCCGCCGATCTGAAAGCCAAAGCTTCCGCCTTCCACGCGAATGGCCGCCGGAGCCGACCAGCCAACTCCGGTGGGCTTGCGGCACAGCATGAAGCCCTTGCCATACTTCGCGCCCACGATGAAGGCCCCCTTCTTGAGGCCGGGTACGAGAACAACGCACTGCGCCCTGTGGAGCAGATCCTGCGGAATGCCCTTGTCGGGCGCGGACATAATTTCGGTCAGCATTACAGCGGCATCGTCCAGCCGTTTCGCTGCGTCGCCGGCTGCGTGGAGCAGGCTTCCGGTCGCCAAAAGAAGCGCTACTTGAGCTGTTCTCATGAGGTCTCCCAGGCATGATTCTAACAGACCAGCAGTTCCAAGCCTATATGATGAAGGTTGGGCTTGCGGGTCTCGATTCTCTTGCTAGCGGGCGCACTGGCGGTTTGGGCGGCCAATCCGCTGGCGGCCAACGTCACAGCGCGGCTGGACCTGATCGAGAGCGGCAAGGCCAAGCCCGGCGCGGTGTTTCATTTCACGCTGGAGGAGCTCAACGCCTGGGCGCGCGTCAAGGCGCCGTCCGTCGTCCCGGACGGTTTCCGCGATCCTCGGCTGCAATTGGAAACTGGTATGGCCAGCGCATCCGCGCGGATCGACTTCCTCAAGGTGCGGCGCGCCGCGGGTGTCCAAACCAATTTCCTGATCGCGAAGTTGATCGAAGGCGAGAAGCAGGTGACGGTGCGGGCCGCGGTCCAGTCCGCGAATGGCCGGGCCACCGTGCACCTGTTACGTGTGGAGGTCGGCGGTTTGGCGGTCACGGGCGCGCCGCTCGATTTTCTGATCCAGAACTTCTTCCTGCCGTTTTATCCCGACGCGAAGATCGACCAGCCGTTCGAGCTAGCCGCCAACGTGGATCGCATCGTGGTTACGCCGGCTGAAGCTCGCGTTTATATCCGGAAATGATGGCCGTGGCGGCCTCCTGGCCCATGCGGACGCAATCGGGAATTCCGACTCCGTGATAGGCGTTGCCGGCCAAATGGAAACCCGGTATCGCGCGCGCGATTTCTTCCATCCGCCCCACGCGCTGTTGATGTCCAACCGTGTATTGGGCCATCGAACCGGGCCATCGGGCGATGTTGTGAAATACGGGCTCCGCCTCGACATTCATGATCTCGCGCAATTCGGCGCGCGCCGCATCCACCAGCGCTTCGTCGGAAAGGGGCATGGCGCCCGCGCCGAGGAAGCAGCGCAGCACAACCATGTTGTCCGGCACGCGATAGTGGAACTTGTTGCCCACCCAGGTGCAACCGAAAATGTATTTGCGCTCCTTTTTGGGAACCAGGAATCCGTGACCCTTCATCGGATGTTGGATGGCTGCCTTCCGGTAGCCCAGCGCCAATGTAATGGAAGTTGCGTACGGGATGCTCGATAGCAAGCGCGAAAGCTCGGGCTCGGAATCTGCTAACAATTGCGCCCCATCGTACGCGGGCGTAGCCAGCACCACATGTTCCGCCTCCAGCCAGTCGCCATCCACTCGCACCCGGAATCCGGCGCTAGTTTGCTCCAATGTCTCGGCGTTGGCGTGGATGATGTCCGCACTCGGCCGCAGCGCCGTTGCGAGCTGTCCCAATCCGCCCTTCAGCGTCTGCAGGAAGGGACTGGCTCCCGCGGCCTTGGGACTCGGCTCCGCGATCGCTCCCCGGGTGAGGCTTCCGTATTTGGTCTCGAGATCTACGAAGCGAGGCAGGACGCTGTTCACGCTCATCTCGCGCGGATCGCCTCCATAGACGCCGGCCAGCAGCGGATCGGCCAGATAGTCGATGGATTCCTGGCCGTAATGGTCGAGCAGAAAATCATATACTGAGCGGTCCGGCTGCGGGCCTTTCGGACGCCGCAGAAGTTCCAGTCCCATGCGGATCTTGGCAGTCCAACTGAGCAGCGGGGTCCCGGCGATTGGCAGAAATTTGGTGGGAACCATCATCATGAGGCCCTTGGGAAGCCGGACGAGTTTGCCATTCTTCACGATGTAGGCGATGCGGGAATGATCGTTGGAGCCGATTACTTGATCGGCTAGTCCGAGTTCGCGGATCAATTGCAGAGCCCAAGGTTTGGCCCCCAGGAATCCGTCGGGGCCTTCTTCGAGCACGCATCCCTGCACCAAGGAAGTCTGCATCACCCCGCCGATGCGCGGGCCGCGCTCTAGAAGTGTAGGACGGAGGCCGGCTTTCGAGAGGTAATAGGCAGCGGAGAGACCGGAGATTCCGCCGCCGATGATGAGTGCCTTGTGCTTCACACTACATCTTGAATTCGCGCACGAAATCCACCACGGCGCGCACATTGTCGGGAGGGGTCTCGGGCAAGATGCCGTGGCCGAGATTAAAAATGTGCCCGGGCCGGGTTCCGGTTCGCTTCAACAGCTCGTGGACCCGCATCTTCAACTCGGGCAGCGGCGCAAAAAGAACGGCCGGATCCAAGTTGCCCTGGATGGCGGAGCGATAGCTGATGTCCATCCAGGCCTGGTCGATGTTGATGCGCCAGTCGACGCCCATCACATCACCGCCGGCGGCGTGCAGTTCGCGGAAAAATCCGGAAGCTCCCGTGCCGAAATGGATCACCGGGACGCTGGCGGTGCGGATGCGCTCGATCAACGCCCGCGAATAGGGCGCGACGAAACGTACGTAGTCGTCGGGACTCAGGGCGCCCACCCAGCTATCGAATACCTGGATGGCGCGCGCGCCAGCCGTCACCTGGCTGAGCGCGAACGGACCCAGCACGTCCACCAGCTTGCCCATCAGGCGCCGCCACAGCGTTTCGTCGCTATACATCATGGACTTGGTGCGCACGAAATTCTTTGAGGGTCCGCCTTCGATCATGTAACTGGCCAGCGTAAAGGGCGCGCCCACGAAACCGATCAGGGGCACGCGGCCGGCCAGTTGACGGGTGACGAGTTGAATCGACTCACCGACGTAGTTCAGATCGTCGGTGTTCGAAATCGAGAGCGAATCGACGTCATCGGAAGTCCGCACCGGGTTGTCGATGTGCGGCCCCTCGCCGGCCAGGAACTTCAGCTTGAGCCCCATCGGCTCCACCGGCAGCAGCAGGTCGGCGAAAATGATGGCCGCGTCGACATCCAAAAATTCCACCGGCTGCAGCGTGACCTCGGCGGCCAGATCGGGACGCTTGCAGATTTCCAGGATCCCGGCCTTGGCGCGGATATCGCGGTACTGCTTCATGTATCGCCCGGCTTGGCGCATGAACCAAACGGGCCGAACATCGGTCGGCCGGCGGCGGCAGGCTTCCAGAAAGCGGCTATTCATTGAGGCCATTCGCATCGTGAACCTGGCGTGATTTCGTTTTTGAGCATGTGTAATTAACGTGGGGCTGTCAAACGGCCCAAATTATAGTAGCGCTTGGACCAAGCCCTACTGTCAATAGTTTGGGCTTAAATTGTGCGCAAGCTCGAATTGAGAGCTCGGTTCTGTTTTAGATTCAAATACTTAGGAAACCGGTGTGGCTATTCGCGGGGACGGCCCTTCTTGATGCGTCTGAGCAGGTGATCCATGCGTCCGCCCAGTTCGGTGGCCACATCGGCCTCGAAATGCAGCTCCGGGATGCGAAAAAGCTCCAGGCGGACGGCGAGTTGGTGGCGCAGGAATGGGCTCGCATGATCCAGGGCGGCGAGCGCTTGCTGAACGTCCGATCCGTCGGCCACTCCTATCCGGACCAGCGCGTGCCGCTTATCGGGGGTGACCTCGATGCCGGTGACGACGGCCGAGCTAATGCGGGGATCGGAAAGTTCGTAGCCGATGAGCTCGGTCAATTCTTCGCGAAGCGCTTCGGAAACCCGTTCGGTACGATGTGCCATGCCAACCTATTCAATCCACTCCACGCTTGATCCGACAAGAATTCCGCCCAGCAGCCCAGCGGCCTCGCGCTCCACGCGTTGGAGCACCTGTTCGGCGTGGGCGTGGTCCCCGGAAACAGTTACGGCGGAAACCAGCGAGCGCTGCCAGAGATCCTGATAGCCGATTTCCGCTACGGCGACGTTGAACTTGGCGCGCAACCGGTCTTTCAAACTTTTCACGGTGTGGCGCTTGTCCTTGAGCGAAAGGGCGCCTTCAATGTGAAGTTCCAGGGTCAAGACACCAACGCTGGGCATTTCAACCCCGGCCGCGTCTACGCCATCGCCTCTACGGCGACTCGCTCAGTAACGAAAGCTTCGATGATGTCTTTGGGCTTGATGTCGGCGAAATTGCGCACGGTGACGCCGCATTCGAATCCGGTCTTTACTTCGCTGGCGTCGTTTTTGAAGCGCTTCAACGATTCCATCTTTCCAGTGAACACCACCACATTGTCGCGCAGCACCCGCACTTCGCTGTCGCGCTTGATGAAGCCGTCGATCACCATGCAGCCGGCCACGTTGCCGACCTTGCTGATGCGGAATACCTCGCGCACCTCGGCGCGGCCCTGATAGACCTCTTTGAACACCGGCTCCAGCATGCCGGTCATGGCGCGCTTCAGCTCGTCGGTGAGCTCGTAGATGATGGTATGCAGGCGGATGTCGACTTTTTCCTGCTCCGCCAGCGTACTGGCGTTTCTTTCCGGCCGGACGTTGAATCCGACGATGATCGCGTTCGATGTGGAGGCCAGCAGCACGTCGCTTTCATTGATGGCTCCCACGGCGCTGCGCAGCACGCGGATACGAACCTTGTCGGTGGAAAGCTTTTGCATCATATCGGAAAGCACCTCGGCCGTTCCGCTGACGTTGGTCTTGAGGATGATGTTGAGCTCCTTTACCTCGCCTTCCTTCAACTGCTCATGGAACTGTTCCAGCGTCATGCGGCCGCTCTTGGACATGGCGACGTTGCGCGCCTTGGCTTCGCGATAGATAACGATCTGTTTGGCTTTGGCGGTGTCGGTGACCACCTGGAACATATCGCCGACCTCGGGTAGCGAATCCAGACCCAGCACTTCCACTGGCATGGACGGTTCGGCTTCCCGGAGCGGGCCGCCGCGATCGTCGAACATCGCTCGGACTTTGCCGAACACCGAGCCGCAGATGAAATAGTCGCCCACGCGCAGCGTGCCGTTGCGCACCAGCACAGTGGCAACCGGTCCTCGGCCGCGGTCGAGATTGGCTTCCAGAACGTTGCCTACCGCGGGACGGTCCGGGTTGGCCTTCAGATCCAGCATGTCGGTTACCAGCAGTATCATTTCGAGCAGAAGATCGAGACCCTTGTGTGTTTTGGCGGAAACTTCCACCATGACGGTGTCCCCGCCCCAGTCCTCGGCCAGCAGGCCACGATCGGCCAGCTGCTGCTTAACGCGCTCCGGATGGGCATCGGGTTTATCGGTCTTGTTAATGGCGACGATGATGGGCGCGCCGGCTGCTTTGGCGTGATCGATGGCTTCCAGCGTCTGCGGCATCACGCCGTCGTCGGCGGCCACCACCAGGATGACGATATCGGTGACTTTGGCGCCGCGGGCGCGCATGCGCGTGAACGCTTCGTGGCCGGGCGTGTCGATAAACACGATCTTGCGGCCGTTCTTCTCGACGTAATAAGCGCCGATGTGCTGCGTGATCCCGCCGGCCTCGCGATCGGCGACGTGCGCGGAACGAATCGCATCCAGCAGCGATGTTTTTCCATGATCCACATGGCCCATGATGGTGACCACGGGGGCGCGCTTGACTTTATCGGTTGTTACCTCAGCTTCCGTGATCTCCTGAGTGCTCTCTTCCTCATAGCTGATCTTATTGGTGGAAGCTCCGAATTCGCGCGCCAAGTCCTCGGCCATCTTGACATCCAGGTTTTGGTTGATGGTGGCGAAAATTTTCTTCTCCACCAGCTTCTTGATCACCAGGTTGGCTTTGATGCCGAGCTTTTCTGAAAGTTCCTTGACCGTAACGCCTTCGGAAATCGTAATTTCGCGATCGATGGGCGGCGGCGCGGCGGATTGCTCGCGGCGCATCGGCATCCGCAGCCGGCCCTCTTCCTGCTCCTGATCGCGATGCCGGTCGCGGCTGACCGGCTTGCCTTGATGCCGGCGCTGCTGTTCGGTTGGGATCGGGGTTGCGGGCTCGGCTCGCAGAGGCGACGTGGGATGCAAAGTACGGGGCCGGCGAAAGCCTCCTGGCGCTCCTCCGGATCCGGGCGCGCCGGTACCCACTCCGGGCCCCCGCATGACGGGCTGGCCGGGGCGAATCGGACCACGGTAGATGGGCTGTCCGGGAACCACTGTCGAACTGCGAGTGGGCAACCCGGGCCGCGGAGCCTGCGGTTGCACCTGACCGGGCGCCGGACGCGTCTGCTGCAGCCTTGCCACCATGTCGGCACGAGGCGGCACAACAGGCCGCGCCGCCGGTTGACCAGCCAGACTTTGACGCGGCTGCGGCCGCAAGGGCGTGCCAGGCGTCGGCATTGCGGCCTGGATTGGCATCGCCGGCGACCCTGCTTCGGCAGGCGCCTGCGTGCTTGGCGGGGGAGCGGTCCTGGCCACTGGAGCAGCTGGAATCGTAATCGACGGAGGCGGCATTGGCGCGGCAGGCGTAGCCGCTGGTATGGGCTGTCGCGGCCCCGACAGGATCTGCCCAGGTCGCGGCGCAGGGACCGGACGAGCCGGAATCGGACCGGTGCGCAACGGGGGATGCAGCGGCGCCACGCCACCAGCCGACAAAGGCGGCCTCAAAGGCGCAGGCTTGCTGCGGAGCGGTTCTTCAACGATGGTAACGGTGGCCTCCTGGGCGGTTGCGACGGGTGGTTCAACAATCGGTGCGGCTGGTTTTGGGACCACCGGAACGTGCGCCACCGCCGGTTCGGGCCAAGCGCGCTCTTCGACAGCTTCAGGTTCTGCAACGGCCACGGAGCTGTTGGATTCACGGCGGGCCGCGTCGCCACCCCCGCCCTGCAAGCGCTCCCGTATGATTAGCGCGACCGGCTCGTCAATGGAACTGGAATGGGTTTTTTTCTCGGAAACACCGAGCTCGGGCAACATGTCGATAATTGCGTGCGACGGAACTTCGAGTTGCCTTGCCAGCTCGTTAATGCGGATTTTCGTCATAGATAACTGCACCAGCCGTAAACAACGCGGTGCCTAGCCGACCCCCTCCGAGTTCTCTATGGTATCAAATTCTTTTTTCTCTTCGGCCGGGTTTCCAGCCGCAACAGAAGCTGTTTCCTCTGTTTCGGATGGATGGGGCGCGGTCTCAACCGGCGGTTCCGCGGTGGATGCATCCGGGGTTGCCACACTGCCTTCGGCACCTTCGGCGAGCTCCTCCTCCGGCGCTAGCACAGCCTCAGCGCTCGGTTCAAACTGCGCGTAGTAGGCGTTCACCGCCACCAAAATCTTCTCGACAATCGTGGGACCGATCCCCGGGATGGCCTCCAGATCCTCGGGTGTCATGGAGCCGAGCTTTTCCACCGTACCGACGTTCGATTCGATCAGCGTCTCAACCACTTTCTCATCCAGGCCAAGATCGATTAGAACCGATACGGGCGCGCCCGCCGGAACCAGCGCAGCCATGGCCGACTCCACTTCCTGACGCTTCTCTTCCTCGCTCTTGATATCGATTTTCCAGCCCAGCAGCTTGGCCGCCAGCCGGACGTTCTGGCCCTTCTTGCCGATCGCAAGCGAAAGCTGCGTATCGTCGACGATCACTTCCATGTGCTTTTCCACTGGATCGATGATGGAAACGCGCGTAATCTTCGCCGGGCTGAGGGCGTGCGTGGCAAAAACCACTGGGTCGTCGGAATACTCGATAATGTCGATTTTCTCGCCGCGCAGCTCGCGGATGATGGATTGCACCCGCATGCCCTTCATGCCGACGCAGGCGCCCACGCTGTCCACGTCGCGATCCCTGCTGGACACCGCGATCTTGGTCCGCTCGCCGGCCTCGCGCGCGCAGCCTTTGATCACCACCGTGTTGTCGTAGATCTCGGGCACTTCCTGTTCGAACAGGCGCATCACCAACTCCGGGGCGGCCCGCGACACGATCACTCCGGCGTTCTTGCCGGCTTTCTCCACGCTGCGGATGACGCAGCGGGCGCGGTCGCCGACACTGAAATTTTCGAGCTTGCTTTGCTCCTTCTTGAGCAGGCGCGCCTCGGTTTTGCCGAGATCCACGACCAGGTCCTGACCTTCGATACGCTTCACCATGCAGTTGACCAGCTCGCCCACGCGCCCCGAATATTCCGAAAAAATCGTCTCCCGTTCGGCTTCCCGAACCTTCTGCAGGATCACCTGCTTGGCAGTCTGGGCGGAGATGCGGCCCAGAGCCTCGGTTGGCTTAGGGAAATGAACCTCGGATTCCAGTTGCGCGGTAGGATCCATCCGCTGCGCGTCATCGAGCGAAATCTCCTTGTCGGGATCCTGAACGGCTTCCACCACTTTCTTCACGCCATAGATTTCAAGCGCGCCGGTCTGATCGTTAAATTCGGCGACCAGATCCTCCGTCGTTCGGAAGTGCTTGCGAGCCGCCACCAGCATGGCGTCCTTGACCGCGTCAATGACGATCTGCGGATCGATGCCCTTCTCCTTGCTCAAAATCTCAATGGACTGATAGATGCTAGCCACTGTTTCCTCTTCTCAAACTGTCTGGGAGTGTATTACCAGTCAAACTTCAGGTTGGCTTTTTCGACCTGCGCGAGCGGAAATCGGATCAGACGTCCGGCACTGGGCTTCAACTCGGCAATTTCCAGGGCAACGATCCCCTGCGAAATACCGGCAAGCTTGCCTACCCAGCTACGCTGATTCTCTACCGGTTCCCGCAGTACCACTTTTGCTTTCTGACCTACGAATCTCTCGAAGTCTTTCGCCTTGGACAACTTACGCTCCAAGCCAGGCGAGCTGACCTCCAGCGTGTAACTGTCCCCAGGTATGACGTCTTCGATGTCCAAAATAGTTCCTACCTGCTGCGAAATAAACTCGCAATCGGCATGCGTGACGCCCGCCCCGCTCCCGGAAGTGGCCCGGTCGATACCGGAAGGGTTGCGATCAATAAAGATCCGCAGCAATCGCCCCCGGCCCGCTCCCAGCAACTGCACCTCGACGATTTCGAGGCCTTCCGGCTCGGCCACTCGCTCGGCGATTTCCGTGATCTTTGCCACAATCTCTTCTTTGGCGATGACAGACATGAGCTGAATGCAATAAAAAAGTGGGCTTTCGCCCACTGGACACTTCCGACGAATTCATTATAGCATCCAACTTCAGGGCGAGAGCTCGGCGGTAAGGACGGCTCCGCCCATCTCGGCCATTACCGTGGATACCCTCACCGGCACGCGGCTGTTTTTTGCGATCCATACGGTGGACTTGTCCGGACCGCCATCGGCCGAAGACAGCTCAACTTTGAAAACCTCGAACGTACCAGCCGGCACCGTAACGCTTTCGGATTGAGCCACCTCGAGCTGCATGAGTTTGACCCTTTGCTTCTGCAGATCGAAATTGCGGTAGACCGTGGTGTAGCCGTCCGCCAGCGGCAAACAACCGATCACGAAATTGGAACCTGCCCCATCCGCAAAGGTCGTACCGTCCAGATCCGCGGAAATTGGGCTATCACCACCCTCCACGGATCGCTTTTGCAAGATTAGACTGCCCTTCTCCAGAATCGTTGTATCGAGCATGGCGCCCATGGGCGTATCGAGGCTCTCCACAACGCTCCAAGCGCCGCCGCGATCCTCGATGGCGACTGAAAGCTTGAGCGCCATCTGCTGGCCGCCCATGGATAGCTTGGCGTAGTACCTGTAATCTCCAGGTTTTAGATCCGCCGTCACTTGGGGAACCCCCACGGTGGCGGCGTCCACTTTTTTGGAAATCACCACCGTCTTCGGATCCACCGTGATTTCCTGCAGCCGGGCCGCTACCTCCGGCGACCCGCCCTCTTGATAGCGTCCCTTGAGCTGTGCCGCCAGAAATTTCTCCACCGCCATGAACATCGCCAGATTGTTCACCGGTCGCGCAAACCCGTGGCCTTCGTCGGGCGCGAGCAGGTATTCCACCGGGAATCCGCGATCGCGCAGCGCGATCACAATCTGCTCGGCTTCCCGGCGGTGGACGCGTGGATCGTTGGCGCCCTGCACCACCATCAGCGGCGTCTTGATCTTCTCGGCGGAATAGAGGGGGGACCGGTCCTCCATCCACTTCTTCCCGTCGGGCGTATCCGGATCGGCCATGCGCGCATACATGATTTTGCGAGCGGCCTCCCAATAAGGCGGAATCGCGTCGAGCAGCGTGAGCAAATTCGACGGGCCGACAATATCCACCGCGGCGCGATATAGATCGGGCGTAAAGGCGACACCGGCCAAGGTGGCGTACCCACCATAGGAGCCGCCCAGAATCCCGATGCGCTTCGGGTCGGCGATGCCTTGGTTCACAAGATATTGCACGCCCCACGTCAGATCGTCCTGCATCCTGGCGCCCCATTCGCCATTGCCCGCGTTTAGAAACTTCTTTCCGTAGCCCGTGGACCCGCGAAAATTGGGCATCAGCACGGCATAACCGCGATTGGCGAAGAACTGCGCCAGTGCATTGTAGCCCCACTCATCGCGCACCCAAGGTCCGCCATGGGGAACCAGCAGAGCCGGCAGACCGTTCGCCTTCACACCCTTCGGCAAGGTCAGATAGGCGGGAATTTCCAGGCCGTCGGACGATTTGTAGCGAACCGCCTGCATGGGCGCGAGCGATTCGCGCGGTAATTTTTCCCGGACTTTGTATTGAAACGCGAGGGCCTGGCTATCGCGATTGAACAAGTACGTCTCGCCCGGTTCGACATCGCCGTGCGCGCTAATGAGCCACTGCCGCTCATTCAAGGTACTGGAGACGATCGAAATCTCGCGGCCCGGGAGCTTTGTCTCCAGCCATCGATAATCGGCTTCAAACGCGGGGTCCTTGAAATACCGGCGCTCGCGATCGTCCTCATAGATCGTCGCCACCAGTTCGTCGGTGGCTTCGGAGAACCACGCCGATCCAAAGTCAACGCGCCGCAGCGGATCGGATTCCACGATTTCGAGCGAGCCCGCCGCGAGATCCAGCAACGCGAGCGTGGTGAGGTCCAGAGCGCCTTTGTTGGTTTGAATGTACACACGCCGGGAATCTTTGTGAAACTGCACTGGATCACAGGTCTCAAATACATTGCAGCTGTAGATGGGCTTGAAGCTGTCGGCGTCCACGCGTAGAATTTCCTGATCGCCCGAGTCCTGAATCCGCTGCGCCAGCCGCAGATTGCCCTCCAGATCGAAGACCCAGGCCGCAATGCGGTCGGTGTTCTGGCGGATCAGTGTGCGCTCGCCGGTGGAGATCCGTAGTTTGTAAAGATCGTGCCAGGCTGGGTCGCGATCGTTCAGACCGACGTAGATTACGTCAGGGTCGGTCTTGGGCGCGCTGAACAACATCACGCGCACGCCCTTGAGGTTGGTAAGGTCGCGCGAGGGCGGAGCGTCACCGCTTGGACCTGCGGCGCTGGGATCCACCGCGTAGACGTTGAAGTTCTCGTCACCGGCAGTGTCTTTCACGTAGGCGATGAACCTACTGTCGCGTGTCCACAGGAAGCCTGCCACAGGCCGAGCAGTCTCGGTGGTCATGAGGCGCGCGGAGCTGAACGGCTCGGCGATTTGTTTGACCCAAATGTTGCGGGTTTCTTTCCAAGGCTTGAGAAACGCGATGTATTTGCCGTCCGGCGAGAGTTGCGCGCCCGATATTTCGGGATCGCCGAACAGCAATTCGCGATCGATCAATGGTGGTAGCCCTTGCATCTGTCCCAAATTAGCGGATTTCGGTATAGCGAGCCAGCGCGACGCCCGATTCCTGAATGGCCGCGCGCACCTCGGCGCTGGTCAGTGCATCCAGTTCCCGGCGCCGGCTCTGCTTGAGCCGCGTGCGAGCCGCTTGCAATTCCCCGGTGCAGAAGCCCGGATGGCACATGAATTCGGTGACGCCCTCCGGCAGCTCGCGAATCAACCGCGCTAGTTCGGCGGCGCCATAATGCCCGGTAATTTGGAAGCCCGCGAAGTGATCGGTGGCGCGGCAGCCGTGGCGTGACAGAACGCGCTGAAACCGGGCGCGCGCAAAGCCCAGGCACCGGCTGACCGCCCGCCTTGTCCATGGAACAGTCCCGGCATGCTCAGTTCCGGCATGCAGCGGCAGGTCGAAGGGACGGCGCACCCACGGGATCTGGAACTCGGACGCGATGCGAGCGACAGCCTCCAGTACCGGCGGAAGCAGGTGGGTGTGCTTATGCGTATCCAGATGGCTCGGCCGGATTCCGGCTGCCTGCACTTTGCGCACCTGCGCGCATAGCTGATCGTAAATGCGAATGCGGCCCAGTGCGATCGCGGCCGTGAGCCGGGCCACCGTGGCTGGAAAGCCTTGGCTGCCAACCAAAACCAGATGGACCCCCACGTCCAGTCCCGGATTTTGCCGCGCCAGCGCTACCGCGTGCTCGAACGCCGCGCCGGTTGCCATCAGCGTAGTCGCTGTCAGGATGCCTTGCCGATGGGCGTGAATAATACCTTCGTTGACGTCGCGCGTGTAGCCGAAGTCGTCGGCGTTAGGGATCAGGTATTTCAATCCGGTGATTCTAGAAGATCGACAGCTTGATGCGCAGGAACTTCCTCGGGTTCGCGCGGAAATCCTTCATAAACAGATGCAGTTCGCGCGTGGCCCCATTGAGGTTGTCATACAACTGCTGGTTCACCAGCAACTGGCCGATGGTTCCCTGGCCCGAGTTGACCTTGTCGATGATCGAATCGATCTTACTCACGGTGGCCTTCAATTGATTGCTCAAGTCCTCGTTCTTGAGCAGTTGGCCGGCAGTGCCTTTTCCCGCGTTCAAGTCGTCCACCAGCTTATGCACGCCCGCGACGGTTTGTTGCGCTTCATCGTAGAGCGCCGGATCCTTGAGGAACTTGCCCGCGCTCCCTTGTCCCGCCTGCAATTGCTGCAACATGGCGTCCAGGCGGTTGAGCGATCCGTGCACCTGGTTGTAAAGCTCGGGATCGTAAATCAACTTCCCGAAGGTGCCCTTGTCGCTGTTCAACGCATCCGCCAATTGTTTCACCTGAGCCAGAATTGCCAGCAAGTTGTTGTAAAGCGTTTCATCTACCAGCAACTTGCCGATGCTGCCTTTTCCCGATTCCACTAAACCCACGATGTTATCGACGCGTTTCACAGTATCCTGCACCGAGGTCAAAACTCCGAAGCCCTCCTGCACCAGATCCTCGAACTCGCCTGTGGCGACGCTGGGAAGTTCCTGCCCCGCGCCTACCGTCGTCGCGCTTTTGCCGGACTTGATGTTGATGTATTTAGTGCCCAGCACGTTGGCCGCGCTGATGGAGGCCAGCGAATCGCTGGGAATGTCCTTGAGCGTATGTTCCGGTACCTGCATGTCGATGCGAACCAGCCGCATCGGATCCTTGGAGCCCGATAGACGGATGGTCTTGACTTTGCCGACTGGAATGCCGTCCAGGTTTACCGGCGCGGCCGTCGTCAGAGCGGCGGCGTCGCCCATGAAAGTGTAAATCGTGACGTTGGATTCGAAGATATTGGTGCTGCCCGTGATCAGAAAAATGAGCACGGCCAAAATCGCCATCGCGAATAGCGCGAGGATTCCAACTTTGAGCCGCGCCCAAGAAGCCTGTTTCTGAACTGGCATATTTTTTTAATACTTCGGCACGAACTTCCGGACGTAGTC
This sequence comes from Bryobacterales bacterium, assembly GCA_963824345.1. Taxonomy (GTDB): domain Bacteria; phylum Acidobacteriota; class Terriglobia; order Bryobacterales; family Bryobacteraceae; genus Palsa-89. The sequence goes on along the minus strand of CAWGOZ010000023.1, from coordinate 71,970 downwards.
GTCTTGGCACGCTTCCAGTTCGTGCTGGGTGCCCTCGAAAACCACCCGCCCCTCCTTCATCACCATAAAGACGGTGCGCGCCGGATCGGAACCGTTCCCAGCCGCTCCGCCGTTTCCGGAAGCCGGCTCCAATTGTCCGCTTGTGCGATTGTATCGAAAGTTGGCCATGAGTTGCCCGTCCTGGTAACGCTGGGTGACGATGAGATTGGCCGTGCCCATCGAGTCTCGCTCCTTGGCAATCAAGGCCATGATGGTAGTGGCGGTGATGGGATCCAGGCCGGCCGTGGGCGAATCGTACAATACCAGCGGCGGTTCGCTGACTACGGCGCGCGCGATGCCCACCCGGCGCCGCATCCCGCCCGATAATTCGGCGGGGAACTGATTCATGGTTTGCTCGAGTTCGACAAAACGCAGCGCGTCGCGAACTTTGCTCTCCACCTGGTCAAGCGGCAGGTTGTGAGTGTGGCCATTCAGCAGTGGATAGGCGACGTTTTCGGAGACCGTGATGGAGTCGAACAGACCGCCTTCCTGGAACAGGACTCCCACTTTGCTCCGAATATCGAATAGTTGGTTTTCCTTCAAGCCGGTGATCTCCTGGCCGAACAAATAGACCCGTCCCGAATCCGGCTGGATCAGGCCGATCGCGGTTTTGAGCAGCGTAGTCTTGCCGCTGCCGGCCGCGCCCAGCACCACGCGCGTTTCCCCGGCGCCCATGTCAAACGAGACCGAATCCAACGCCAGGGTTTCGTCGAAGTGCAGGCTGACGGCCTCGAACCGAAGCAGGCTCTCGGTCGCGGCGGCGGTGGACGAGGCGCTCGTCATTTCGTCAGTTCAACTCAATCAGTTCATCAACTCAAATTGACGAAAATGCGGGTCAGCATGGACGTAACCACGAACACCCAGATGGAGGAAACCACCACGGCTTTCGTGGTGGCCAGGCCGACGCCCTGCGTCCCGCCCGAGGTGCGCAGCCCGTAGAAACAGCCCACCAGTGAAATGATGAACGCGAACACAAAAGGCTTAAGCAGCCCTTGTACGACGTCGTTATACGCCAGCGCCTGGTAGGCGTTCGTCCAATACTGCGAACTGGTGAGGCCGATGGTGTAATACGCAATCACGTATCCACCCAGAAGCCCGACAAAATCGGCCACGATGGTCAGCATGGGCAGCATCACCGCAGTGGCGATCATGCGCGGGGTTACCAGCTTCTGAATCGGATCGGTTCCCAGCGCCCGCATAGCATCGATCTGCTCGGTCACCTGCATCGAACCAAGTTCACTCGCGATTCCGGAGGCGTTGCGGCCCGCCACCAGAAGCGCCGTCAGCACCGGCCCGAGTTCGCGAACCAGGGTGATGGCGACAATCTCGCCCACTTGCCCGGTAGCGCCGTACTGAGCGAGAGCGCGAGACATTTGCATGGTGATCACCACGCCGCTGAAAAAACCGGTCAGGATGACAATCCACAGGCTTCCGACGCCGATCGCGTCCATTTGAATGAAGATGTCGTCGACATAGTGCGGTCCGCGGAAAAGATTGCGGAGCGCGCGTCCGGAGAGAATGTAGAAATCCTGGAGCCCGGCCACCGGCGGCTTCAGGAAATCGAGCAGGCCCTCCATCTCCAGATCCTACCATGTTGGGGTTACCGGCTCCCTTACGGTCGCGGCTCGGTGACACATTCTGAGCCGCGCGCGTGAGCAAGCGGAACCTACAGCCGAACGACTTTGGATGAGGGGTGATTCTTGAGCGCGTTACGCGTGTCAACCACCAGCTTGGCGCGTTCCAGGATGGCCGCGTAGTCGAAGCTGGCATGATCGGTTATGATCACCACGCAGTCGGCTTCCCCGGACTGTTGAACGGCGTCCTTAGCCTTCAATTGATGGCCGTCCAGCTGTAATTGGGGAACGAACGGATCGCTGTAAGTGATACGCGCGCCGCGCCGCTCGAGGAGCAGAATAATATCCAGAGCAGGCGATTCGCGCACGTCGCCGATATTGCGCTTGTAGGCGGCGCCGAGAATGTGCACGTGCGAACCCCGGAGCGGCTTGGAGTGATCGTTCAGCGCGTTCTGAATCTTGTCCACCACAAAGTGCGGCATCTGTCCGTTGATGTATCCGGCGAGCTCGATGAAACGCGCCTCGATTCCGGCCTGCTTGGTCTTCCACGAAAGATAGAACGGATCGATCGGGATGCAGTGGCCGCCCAAGCCGGGGCCGGGATAAAACGGCATGAATCCGAACGGTTTGGTGGCCGCGGCATCGATCACCTCCCAGACATTGATGCCCATGCGGTCGCACATCAGGGCCATTTCGTTCACCAGGCCGATGTTGATCATGCGGAAAGTGTTTTCAAGCAACTTCACCATCTCCGCTACGCGGGTGGAGCTCACCGGCACTACGGTCTCCAAAGCCTGCGAGTAAAACAGTTGGCCCAATTTCGTGCAGGCGGGCGTGATCCCGCCCACCACTTTGGGAATGTTCGCGGTCTGGAACCGGGGATTGCCGGGATCCACGCGTTCCGGCGAGAAACACAAAAAGAATTGTTCCCCAACCTTTAAGCCGGGACGTTCCAGCATGGGCAGAACCAGCTCGTCGGTGGTGCCCGGATACGTGGTCGATTCCAGAATCACTAGCTTGCCAGGGCCGAAATATTTCGCGATGGCCTGGCACGCGGACACGATGTAGCTCATGTCGGGGTCCTTGGTTTTGCGCAACGGCGTGGGGACCGCGATATTGATGGTGTCCAGTTCGGAGATCACGGAGAAGTCCGTGGTGGCATGAAACTTGCGAGCCTCAACCAAGGGCCCCAGAACGTGCGGTGCTACGTCCTGCACGTACGACTCGCCGCGATTTAATTGCGCGACTTTGGATGGCTCGATATCGATTCCCGTAACCGGGAACCCAGCCTTGGCGAACTCCATGGCTAGCGGCAAGCCAACATAACCCAGCCCGATGATGCCGACGCGAGCGGTGCGGCTTATGATCTTCTCTTCCAGAGTCTGTGCTGCCGGAGCTGCGGAAGACTGCATTGTTTTGCTTCTACTGTACCCCCGCGCGTGCGGCGGGCGCACGATTCTTCCGGCCGTGCCATACTGAAACCAAGGATTTATCGCTGCAAACAAAAGATCCGGTCAACGTTACCGTATTCGGACTTGGTTACGTCGGATGCGTGACGGCTGCCTGTTTAGCGAGCCTGGGACATCGCGTTTTTGGGATCGACCGGGACCACTACAAAATCAACGAAGTTCAAAACGGCCGCGCGCCCTTTTTTGAGCCGGGTCTGAACGAACTGGTACGGGAGAATACTGCCGCGGGAAGGCTGTCGGCTTCCACCTCGGCCGATGCAATCGCGGAAGCGGACATCGCGCTGGTTTGCGTCGGAACGCCGTCGGAGAAGAACGGCAATCTGGGTCTTGACCAATTGCGCCGGGCCGTGGGCGAGATCCGCGCTCAGGTTGCTGGTCGTGAAAACTCGGGTGCCAAGACCCTGATCATCGCCATCCGTAGCACCGTGTTTCCCGGCACCTGCGAGGAACTGGTGCTGCCTTCCTTTGCCGGTAACGCGGCCGTAAGCGTGGTGTGTCATCCGGAGTTTCTCCGGGAAGGCTCCGCGGTTCAGGATTTCTTTGAGCCGTCGCTGGTGGTGATCGGCGGCAGCGACCGCTCGGCTATGGAACGCCTCGCGGACCTGTATCAACCGCTGGGAGTCCACGCCAGCCTGGTCTCTTTGCGAACCGCGGAGATGATCAAGTATGCCTGCAACGCCTTTCACGCGGTGAAGATTTCGTTCGCCAACGAAATCGGCGCATTGTGCGAGCAGGTGGGCATGGACGGCCAAGAGGTGATGGACACGCTGTGCCAAGACGTGAAGCTGAATATTTCTCCCGCCTATCTGAAGCCCGGTTTCGCTTTCGGCGGCTCCTGTTTGCCGAAGGATTTGCGCGCGCTGGTCTATCGCGCGGCCCATCTCGATTTGAAATTGCCGTTGCTCGAAGCGGCCATGCCGAGTAACGAGCGGCACCTCGAACGCGCCATCCAGGCAGTCCTCGATCTGCCGGCGCAACGCGTCGGCGTCATCGGGCTGGCATTCAAGGAAGACACCGACGACCTGCGCGAAAGCCCGGTGGTGACGTTGCTGGAGCAACTCATCGGCAAGGGACGCGACGTGAAGGTGTACGATCCGCGCATCCGGCTGGAGGCCATTTATGGATCCAACCGCCATTTCATTCTGGAAACCATTCCGCATATCGGACGGTTGCTCACCGGCAGCCTGGACCAGATTCTGGCGTGGGCGGACCACCTGGTGCTGGCGCAAAAGCAGGCCGCCGCTGCGATGGAGCAAATTCAGGCCAGCGGTATTCCCGTACTCGGGCTGGTAAACGGCTCACTCAAATCCACTCCTCGCGCGCAGGCCGTGTCGCGAGCCGGAACGTGAGTTCTTTCGATTTCCGTGTTTCGCCGCACTATTTCGGGCCGCGTCGCCGCACTGCTGGCTTCGGAATTTATTCTGATCTATCTGTGCTACGTGGCCGCGACCCTGGGCTTGTTGCGGCTGGACGCACAGGTGTTCCTGCTGGACGACAACGGTTGGTTACGCATTCTCATCGTCACTATCGCCCTGATCGTGGGCATCTACTTCCACGACTTATACAGCAACTTTCGCGTCCGGACCCCGGATCTCATTCAATACGCCGTGGTGGTGGCCGGAGCGGCGTTCCTGGCCGAAGCGTTGCTCAGCTACTGGAAGCTGCCGCAATTGGTGCTGCCCGCGGCTCCTATGATCGCCGGAAGCGGCCTGACCATCCTTGCTCTGCTCGCATGGCGCGCTTTCTTCAGCGCCGTACTCCTCAGGAGAATGCCGGCCGAGCGGGTTATCTTCGTTGGAAATTCGGCCATCGTGCAGGAGATTGCCGCTCAGCTGGAACTGCATCCCGAGAAAGGTCTCACTCCTCTTGGATTCCTGGACGATTCCAACTCGCCCTGCGGCAAACGCCTGGGTGCGCTCTCTGACCTTCGCGAAGTTGTGGACCGGCTGCACCCACACCGCATCGTCGTGGGGCTCACCGAGCGCCGGTCCAACCTGCCCGTGGCGCAGCTTCTCGAAATGCGCCTCTCCGGAATCCGCATCGAGGACTCACTCAGCATGTATGAAGCGGCATTCGAACGGATCTCGACCCGCGAGCTGCGCCCCTCGCAGTTGATCTTTTCATCCACCGAACTGGGTCCCAACCAAAGACGGGTACTGCTGCAATCGATTTACTCCCTCACCTCCGCGGCGCTTGCCACGCTGATTGCAGCGCCCGTAATGCTCTCGGTAGCCGTCCTGATAAAGCTGACTTCGCCCGGTCCAGCGCTGCTCCGCCAGCAGCGCGTCGGAAAGAACGACCGCCTCTTCACGCTCTATAAATTCCGTTCCATGGTGATCGACGCGGAAGCGCGCAGCGGCGCCGTGTGGGCTGCGCGCAACGATCCGCGCATCACGCCCGTGGGACGCTGGCTGCGCCGGCTCCGGTTAGATGAGCTGCCCCAGTTGTTCAACGTTTTGAAGGGGGACATGTCGATCGTGGGCCCGCGGCCGGAGCGCCCCGAGTTTGCCGGCGAGCTCGAGAAACGCATTCCCTACTACCGGCATCGCCACTGCATCAAGCCGGGGATCACCGGATGGGCGCAGATTAACCACAAATACGGCGACAGCATCGAGGACACCATCGTGAAGCTCGAGTACGACCTGTACTACATCAAGAATCTCGCGCCCGCGCTCGACGCCCTCATCATGTTTCGCACCGCGAAGGTGATGCTGCTGTCGCGCGGAGCGCAATGATCGCTAATCGTCTAAAACCGGCAGCAAATCATCGGCACCAGCGCCCTGGCTGCTGTCGAGGTCCAGATACCGCGGATCGAGCAGGCGCTCCGGTTCAAGATTTCCCATGGCCGAAAGTAGCGTCTCTTTCAAGTGCGGATAGTCCTTCTCGATCTCACTGAAGAGACCTCGGATGGACTTGCGCACCGTGCCGGTCCGCTGCGAGCAGCCGCACGGAACAATCGGCGCGCCCAAAGACTCCGCGTACTGGCCGGTAATATCCTCCGTCACGAACACCAGCGGACGAATGAGACGAAAATCCTTTTGTCGAGAATAGGTGATGGCCGGTAGCGCGCTCACGCGTCCCGTGAACATGGCGTTGCGCAGGAACGATTCGCAAAAATCGTCGGCGGTGTGCCCGAAGGCGATCACGTTCGCGCCCAGCCCGCGCGCGATCTGGTAAACGGCCCGGCGCCGGAATCGGCTGCACAGGTCGCAGCCATGATCGGGCTGCTCTTCGAGCAACCGGAGCGACGGATTATCGGTGTGATACGTCCAGTCCACGCCACGGGATTTGAGATACTCCCCAAGGGGTCCGATCGGCCGCAGAAACTTGCCCTGCTCGACGGTGAAAGCGCAGACTGTAAAAATGGATCGGCGCTCGTTCCCTCAAAAGCAGTAGCGCCTCCAGCAGCGTGAGGGAATCCTTGCCGCCCGATAGCGCCACGGCAACCCGGTCGCCGTCCCGGATCATCTTAAACCGGCCGACGGCCTCGCCCACTTTGCGCAGCAGAACCTTTTCGAGATCCATGATTGTCGCGCGCGGCTTAGCCTTCCGCCACGTACTTCCAGCGCCCGGTTTCCAACTCGAGATTAAAGTTCTCTCCCAGATACACGCGCCGCACTTCGGAATCGCGGCCCAGAGCGTCCGGCGTTCCGGCGCGAAAGATTTTGCCGTTGTTGATGATGTACGCGCGATCGGTTACGGCCAAAGTTTCGCGGACGTTGTGGTCGGTCACCAGAATGCCGATCCCAAGGTTCTTCAGGTCGAAAATAATCCGCTGCAACTCCAGCACCTGGATGGGATCGATGCCAGAAAAAGGCTCGTCCAGCAGCAGAAAGCTGGGCTCGATCACCAGCGAACGCGCGATCTCGACGCGCCGCCGTTCGCCCCCCGAAAGAGCGTAGCCCTTGTTGTGGCGCACCGTCTCGAGGCCCAACTGCTCGATCAGCAGGTTCATTCGCTCCCGCCGCTCGCGCCCGCTCATCCGCAGAGTCTGCAGAATGGCCATCAGGTTGTCTTCCACCGTGAGCTTGCGAAAAACCGAGGGCTCTTGCGGTAGATAGCTGATGCCGCGACGGGCACGCTGGTACATCGGCATCCGGGTAATGTCTTCGGAACCCTCGCCGTTGCTGACCACTACATTCCCGGAGTCCGGGCTGATCAGCCCCACAATAATGTAGAACGACGTGGTCTTGCCGGCGCCGTTGGGCCCAAGCAATCCCACCACTTCGCCCTGCTTCACCCAAAGCGACACATTGTCCACAACCTTCCGGCCGCGGTAGCTCTTCGAAATCTCGGTGGTCTGCAGTGTGCGCATCGGGAGTTCTTCGCTTACTTCGTTTTGTGGTGCAACACGCTCTTCACCTGCTGCTGCGGCACTCCGTCCACCAGCAGCCGGTCATCGGAGGAATACCAGGTCAATTTTTCGCCTCGGGTAGTTCCGCGCGTACTATCGATCAGGCGCGGCTGCCCTCCCTCTAGAATAACTTTGTCTTCGTCGACATAGTATTCGGCATGGTCGGAGGCGGCATCGCGCGTTCGATCGGGCATCTTCTTGTGGACCTGCACCTGGCCATCCGCCAGTGCGTGATCGAGCGACGAATCGTCGCTGTCGTTGCGCAAGTAGGCGTGAACATCCAGCGCCTTCACCGTCATATCGGGCCGTTCCAGCGTGACGCCGCCCGTATAGTGGGCGAGGCGCGTGTCGTCGTTGTAGTCCAGATCGGCCGCCTTCACCACGGTGAATATGCGCAGAGACGCCTTGCTGGCGCCTTTTTGCGAAGGGTCCGCGTGGGTTTTCCCGTCTTTGGGGGCATCCTGGTCTTTCGTTTTGTCCAGCAACTGACTCAAGACGTGCCCATGGGCTTTGAGTAAATTGTTGTCGCGATCGATCTCCACCGTCTCCGCCTCCAGCCGGTCCGCGCCCTGCCATAAGACCGCATCGCCTTCGTATCGAACCTGCAGATTGTTGTCGGTGGATACCATTTTCTTCGCTCGCGCGTGCAGAGGCTCGTCCTCCGACAGCATCCCGCCGCCGGAGTTGTCGTCTTTTTTCTTATCGGGCTTGTGGGTGGATATCACGTGGCCTTCCGCGGTGAAGTCCCCCGACATTTGATTCATCACGATCTTGTCCGCGTCGGCCGTGCCGGTGGAATCCGACATGCGCGCCGCGCCCAGCAAGGTGATGACGTTGTTGGGCTGATCCAGCAGGGCTCGTTCCGCCGTCGCCTTGCGCTCGCCCGATTCATAACGGAAATCGCCCGATTGATCCAGGCTGTTGAGCTTCGACGAGTTCGGCAGGAACGTCGCAACCAGATTCTTGCTCCAGGTCAATTCCGGCGCCGGATCGGTCTTCGCGTTTTTCTCTTTGGGCTTCTCGGTGCGAGTCGTCACGGCAACGGAGCGGAAGCTTTGAATCGTGTTCCTCGGCCCATATGTCATCCAAATATGGTCGCCAGTCATCCAGCGGTGCGACTGTTCGGGCCGGTTGGGTAGGAACTCCAGCGCGCCGGGCCCCTGCGTCTCCACCGACTCAATCTCCTGGCCGCCCGGGCGCATCTTGGTCCAAATCGTGTCGCTCTTGAGTATCCGCGTTTCGTCCGTATCCACGCCCGGCCGGAGCACCGGCTTCGATTCCATGGTGCTGTGCCCTTGCGAAACCGCGGCCTTGAGGATGCTGTCAGTTTGGTTGGTTTCAAATTCCATCGTCACCCGATCCGACGCGATGGTGGTCACTGAAGTTTCACCTGCCGAAACCACGCGAGCCTGATCCACGCCCGTAATCCGCTGGATCTGGTTATTGCCGTTGAAATCCAGCCGCAGTTGATTGGCGGCGAAATCCAGGTCCCGGCCCGGACGCCGGTCGGTGCCCTTGGCCTGCGTGGTTTCCACGAACTTGATATAGCCCTTCTGTATCGTGACAATGGCGGGTCCGGCGTTCATCGTCAGGGTGTCGCGCGTTAGCTTGGACCAGGGCGTTAGAAACACCTTCCCGTCTTTCTCTTTGTAATTGAGCTGATCGGTTTCGATCTTCATCGGAATCGTATCCGGATCGGTCCCGCGCCAGGTCATAGCTACCTGGCCGTGCAAATTCAGCTCCCCAGTGGTGGGGTCGTAATCGGCGCCCACCGCGTGGCCGTCGCCCCGGTCGAACTTGAACGTGGCCAGGCGATCGGTATTGGCCTTCCCGGTCTTACTTTCTACGTGAACGCCGGAGGATCTGACGTGCATCAACTGGGGCGTCGCCTGCCCGTCCACCGGCTGGTTCAACGTGATCGCCACCTCGCCGTCGGAGTACAGCATCCCCGTGGCTACGTCGTACTCGCCCTTGGCGCTCTGGATGTGATCGAATTTCTGGCCGTCTTTGTTGTAGATGTCCAGCGTGACGCCGGCCAGCTCATATTTACCGTCCAACTCCTGAAAATCGTCGGCGTGCAAGCGAATAACGGTCTTCTGGCTCGAGGTATGGCTATACGTCCAGCCGTGGAAGGTCGCCGACAAGCCGGGGGCCAGTTTCTTTGGTTTCACCGGCACGCTGGCCTCCAGCAGCTTCAGGCGCTCGTAATAGGTCCAGCCGACGGCGCAGACAATCACGAAGAAGCCCAACAGGATCAGTGGCGCAAAGCGGCGCATGGATACCCTTCCAGCATATCGAGAAGCTTCCAGCGGTGTCCACGTCTCTCGTGCCGGAAAATATAAGTCTATACGATGCAACGATTTATGGAATATTGTTGTCACTCGTCGCGGGAGTCTGCTAAGATACGTGAGGCGAGAGATCAACACTCGCCCAATATAAAATTCCAAGCTGCACGTAACAGGAGGTTCAATAACTATGAATATTCGACCGCTCTATGACCGGATCGTGGTGAAACGGATCGAAGAGCAAGAGACCAAGATTGGCGGTCTGTATATTCCGGATTCCGCCAAAGAGAAGCCGCAAGAAGGAGAAGTGGTCGCCGTCGGCAAGGGCAAGCGCCTGGAAGACGGGAAGCTGGTTCCACTGGACGTGGAAAAGGGCAACCGCATCCTGTTTGGCAAGTATTCTGGCAGTGAGATCCGTATCGACGGAGAAGAATTCATGATCATGCGCGAGGACGAAGTCCTCGGCGTATTGGAAGGCGCCCCGAAGAAACCCAGCAAGGTTGCTTAGGCGCAAGGTTCATAAAAGGAGACATTACCAATGGCAGCAAAACAGATTGTTTATAGCGAAAATTCCCGTCAGGCGATTCTGCGCGGCGTCAACCAGTTGGCTGATGCGGTGAAGGTTACGCTTGGCCCCCGCGGCCGCAACGTCGTTCTCGAGAAAAAGTTCGGCGGCCCAACCATCACCAAGGACGGCGTCACCGTAGCCAAGGAAATCGAGCTGAAAGATCCGCTCGAAAACATGGGAGCGCAGATGGTGCGCGAGGTTGCTTCGAAGACCTCCGATACGGCCGGCGACGGCACCACTACCGCCACCATTCTGGCGCAGTCCATCTTCCGGGAAGGCGTGAAGGCGGTTGCAGCCGGCGCCAATCCGATGGCCCTGAAGCGCGGCATCGAGAAGGCTGTCGAGCTGGTGGTCAGCGAAGTAAAGAAGTTTTCCAAGGATGTGAAGGACAACGAGACCATCGCGCAGGTTGGAACCATCTCGGCCAACGGTGATTCGGCCATCGGCAACACCATTGCCGAAGCGATGAAGAAGGTCGGCAAGGACGGCGTTATCACGGTTGAAGAGAGCAAGACAATGGAAACCGAGCTGCAGACGGTGGACGGCATGCAGTTCGACCGCGGTTATCTCTCGCCCTACTTCGTCAGCGATCCCGATCGCATGGAGTGCGTGCTGGAAGATCCTTACATCCTGATCCACGAAAAGAAGATCAGCAACATGAAGGATCTGCTTCCGCTGCTGGAACAGATCGCCCGCTCCGGCAAGCCGCTGCTGGTGATCGCCGAGGAAGTGGAAGGCGAAGCGCTGGCCACTCTGGTGGTCAACAAGCTGCGCGGCACGTTGAATGCCTGCGCGGTGAAGGCTCCTGGCTTCGGCGATCGCCGCAAAGCGATGCTCGAGGACATTGGTATTCTCACCGGTGGCAAGGCTCTCATGGAAGAGACCGGCATCAAGTTGGAAGGCGTCCAGTTGAGTGACCTCGGCCGCGCCAAGCGCGTTACCGTGGACAAGGACAACACCACCATCATCGATGGCGCCGGAACGCAGAAGACCATCGAAGGGCGCATCAAACAATTGCGCGCCCAGATCGAAGACACCACCAGCGATTATGACCGCGAGAAGTTGCAGGAGCGGTTGGCCAAGCTGGCCGGCGGCGTGGCGGTGATCAAAGTTGGCGCAGCCACCGAGACCGAAATGAAGGAGAAGAAGGCCCGTGTCGAGGATGCGCTGCATGCCACTCGCGCGGCGGTCGAGGAAGGTATTGTTCCGGGCGGCGGAGTGGCGTTGCTGCGGGCGGCCAAGTCCCTCAAGGACCTCAAGGTGCAAGGCGACGAGCAGATCGGTGTGAACATCGTGCATCGCGCCTGCGAAGAGCCGGTCCGTCAGATTGTGGGCAATGCGGGCTACGAAGGCGCGGTGGTGATCGAGAAAATCCAGACCGCCAACGACCCCAACTACGGCTTCAACGCTGCCACCGCGCAGTACGAAGACCTGGTGAAGGCGGGCGTCATCGATCCTACCAAGGTGACCCGCTCGGCGTTGCAAAACGCATCTTCCATCGCGGCCCTCATGCTGACTACCGAAGCCATGATCGCCGAGATTCCCGAGAAGAAGCCGGCCCCGGCCCCCGGTGGGCACGGCGGTCCTGAGATGGACTACTAGCCCCTAGCGGGGCGGCCATGGCGCCTCTGGCGCAGTGGCGTTCGTGAAATACTGGCCCGCCTCGAAAGGGGCGGGCTTTTGTTTGTGGGGATAATCGATTCTGAATTCTGAATTCAAGAAGGCCGCGCCTTGGCGCGCATCTATTCTTCCTTCAGTTCGCCAGCTCCGCGCACATCCCCGGCATGCTCCGTCCCATGAACCCCAGGCTGTCGTCCATGTTCAGCCCCGATAAATCCAGCCGCTTGTCCGCTCCCGCCGCGCCGCCCGCGCAAGCTTTCTTCGCGCGCGCTCGAAGCTCCGCGATCGAATTCCGCCATTTCACCAGATCCGCCTTCTTGGCCACTGGCCCATGCCCAGGAATCACGGTGTCGAAATCGAGCTTTAGCACCCGGTCGAGCGTCTTGTCCCACTCCACGATGCTGCCCTTGGCGCTGTAGTCGATGAAGGGTGCGACGCCGTTCACGAACAGGTCGCCCGTATGCAGTACCCGCTCGCTCGGAAACAGAATCACGGCATCGCCATCGGTGTGCCCGCGCCCCAGATGATGCGCGCTCACTTCCTTGCCTCCAATGAACACTTGTGCGTCGTCGGCAAACGTCACCTGAGGGAGCCCCGGCTGCTTGCCCGCCACCATGTTGGCGCGCGCATTCTTGTGAATCAGAATCTCGGCCGGCGTGTTCTTCATCATGAATGCATTTCCGCCGGTGTGATCGCCGTGCTGATGCGTGTTCAAAATGTACTTGATTGGCTGGTCGCTGACGGCCTTCACTTTCGCCAGAATCTCCGGCCCATCCTGATCGAACTTATCATCCACCAGCAGGACGCCTTCGCTGGTGGGCAGCACCGCGACATTTCCGCTGTTAGTGGTCATCAGCACCCACAGATTGTCAGTCACTTTTTGGACGTTCAGGGGCTGCTTGGGTGGCTGTCCCTGCGACCAGACCAGGCACAACCCGGCTAGAGCCAAACCAATTCCTCCCAGGCGAATCCAAGACACGTTGATAGACATATTCAAAACAGTATATCGCTCCCGGTGACCGATCTCACACGCCCGTATTCCAGCCCTTTTCATTGACTTCCGCGTGCAACACAGCGCCGGCGCAAATCGGGCCTACTAGAATCGCTGGCAGAAAGGAGGTGTACCGTGAGCAAAAAGCCTACGGAAGCACCAAGTGCCGCGCCACAGGAAGATCCCAAGGCCGATCCGGCCCGCGATGCCGCATCCATCCTGAAACCAATCATGGACGGTCTCAAGGGAACCACCGAGCTGCCGACCGCCGATGAAGTGGCGCCACCACGCGGACCGCTGCATCCGCCCCAGCCCGCCGAACTCGATCAGGACCCAGGCGGCGGCTACAACCCGGACGGTACCTATCCGCAAACCTGAGGCGTCCAAACAGTGCGTGCCTCTCTCCCCGCTCTTTGGAAATCTGGATGATAATAGGGACAGCAGGCAGTGTATGCCCGCCGCAGTAACAAGGATGGTCCCCATGCAGAAGTTAGCCGCTCTTGCGGCGCTGGCGGCGTGTTGTTCCTTTCTCTTTGGCCAGGAACCCGCGCCCGTCCGTCCCAAAGCTGGAAAGGTCCAGATTTTCAAAGAGGCCGATCTCAAGCCGGGAATGAAGGGCTACGCGTGGACCGTGCTCAAAGGTTCCGAACCTGAGCCGATTCCGGTGGAGATCCTGGGCATTTACAAAAACCAGTGGGGACCGAAGCAGGACGTGATACTGGCCCACCTTGGCGGCAAGGGCCAGCGCACCAACGTAGCCGCCGGCATGAGCGGAAGTCCGGTATACATCGACGGCAAGCTGGTAGGCGCCATCGCTCTGCGCTTCAGCACGTTTTCGCCCGACGCGCTGTGCGGCATAACGCCCATTGAGCTGATGCTGGAAGTAAACGAATTCGACGACTCGCTTCCCTCCAACGCGCGCACGCCCGGGAAATCGGCGGCCCACAACGCGGCCTCGGCTGAAACCTATTCGCCCGGCGGCCCGAGTTTGAGCTTCGCGCCCCTATCGGGAATGGTGCCCATCGAGACTCCGCTGAACTTCGCGGGATTCGGTGAAAATGTCGTGCCCGAGTTCGCTCCAGAGTTTCAGCAGATGGGCATGACGGTGGCGGGCGGCGGCTCGGCCAGCACCATCACTAGTTCCAAGCCCGTGGCCGGTTGGCAGCAATCCTTGCAGCCCGGCGATGCCGTGAGCGGGATTCTCGTCACCGGCGACATGAGCATCAGCGCCATGTGTACCGTCACCTATAACGACGGTAAGCACGTGCTGTTCTGCGGTCATTCTTTCTTCAACCTCGGCCCCGTGGATATGCCCATGGCGAAGGCCGATGTCATCACCACGCTGGCATCGCAATATCAGCCCACCAAGTTCGGAAATGCCACCGGGATCGTCGGCGCCCTGAAGCAGGACCGCCACAGCGGCGTGCTGGGCGATCTGGGCGACACAGCGGAAATGGTCCCGGTCACACTCAAGGTTCGCTCCTTCGGCGACAACAATACCATCCGCAAGGAACGCGATCTGCACTTCAGCGTCTTCGTCCAGCAGAAGTGGACGCCCTATTTGATGATGATGACGCTGTTCAATTCCATTTCCAGCCTGAACGAGTTCGCTGAGGAAACCACCTACCGGCTGAGCGGAAAAGTAGCGCTGGACGGCCAGCCCGGCGTGTCCCTATCCACCATGCTCGCGGCCAACGAAGGCCCGGCGCCCGTTCCCAATCAGCTGGCCGGATGGTGGGGCGACAAGTTTAACCGCCTTTTCCTGAACCCTGTGCAGATTCCCAAACTTAAATCGGTGGACGCGGTTGTCGACATTCTTCCGGATCGCCGCGAAGCGATGATCGAGAATGCCTGGGTTCCAGCCAGCGAGGTGGAAGCGGGCACCGAAGTTCCGGTAAAGGTTTTCGTGCGGCCCTACCGCGGCGAACGCATCGAGCGCGATTTTACTTTGAAGATTCCGGCCGGCTTGCCCAAGGGCGAGCATCGCGTCCTGTTCAGCGATGCCGAAACCTTGAACCGGCTGCAAAGCGCAGCCGCCATGTCGGAGCCCTTCATCGATATCAAACAAACCGTTTCGTTGATGAATCAGGAACGCAGCAACAACAAGCTCTATGTTTCTCTGGTCGAGCCCCGGCCCACTGTTTTCTATGAGGATAAGACGCTGCCTAGCCTGCCTGCGTCCGTCATGAACGTGATGCAAACCGATCGCACCGCCAGCCGCCGCTTGCAAAGCTCGTCTGAAAGCGCCATAGAACAAGGCAGTATCCCGTTTGACATGCTCATCGAAGGCAGCTTCTCGCTTCGCATCACCGTAAAGTAATTAACCATTGATGAAAATAATTCGATCCCCCCTGGTGGCGCTGCTCGCCTGCGCCGCCTGCCTGGCCGTAGAAACGCGCTTTTGGCAGCAAGGCGACCGCAGCGATTTCGAACGCGGAACGCTCACGCATCTCTCGTTGCGCGGCGACGGCCGTATCTTTCTCTCACCTGAGTTGGTGGAGGTCTTCGACTCCACGACGCCTTATTTGTGGACCGTCGCGGCCGACTCCAAGGGCACTCTCTACACCGCCGGCGGCGGATCGGGGAGCGGATCGGCCAAGGTCTTCGCCATCGATCGCAACGGCAAGAGCCGGACTTTCGCGGAGTTGGACGGCCTGGAGATTCACGCGCTGGTGCTGGATGGTAATGGCGCGCTGTACGCCGCCACCGATCCGGACGGCAAGATCTACAAAATCGCGGCCGACGGCAAGCCCCGGCTGTTCTACGATCCGCACCAGAAATATATCTGGGCCATGGCGTTCAACAGTAAAGGCGATCTGTTTGTCGCCACCGGGGATCAGGGCGAGATTCATCGCGTCACGCCGGCCGGCTCTGGTTCGGTATTCTTCAAGACTGAGGAGACGCACGCCCGATCGCTGGCCATCGATGCCCAGGACAACCTGATCGTCGGCACCGAGCCGAGCGGCCTGATCCTGCGCATCTCGCCCGCTGGCGAGGGTTTCGTTCTCTATCAATCGCCGAAACGCGAGATCACGGCAGTGGCAATCCAGCCGGACGGCGCCGTCTACGCCTCTGGAGTCGGCAACAAAACCGCCGTTGCGCAAGCTGCCCCGCCACCACCATCGCCCGTTCCGGGTGGTTCCGTGCCCGGCGCACCAAGCCCCGGAAGCGTCCGGAATGTCTCCGCGGTGGGTGCTGCCAGCGCTTCTCTGGCGGGAGGATCGGAAGTGTACCGGATCAATTCCGACGGTTCCCCGCGCACCGTCTGGACCAGCCCGCAGGACATCGTATATGCCATTGGATTCGATTCCGCCGGTCTTCCCGTCCTGGGAACCGGCAACCGGGGAAAAATTTATCGCCTGGATTCGGACTCACTCAGCACGCTGCTGCTCGAAGCCACTTCCACCCAGGTCACCGGCTTTGGCGGAAGGCTCCACGGCGACTTATACGCTGTCACCGGCAACATCGGTAAAGTACTTCGCATCGGTCCCGGCTTCGAGAAGAACGGCACGTTTGAAAGCGATGTGCTGGACGCCGGTTCATTCACCTATTGGGGGCGCATCAATTATCGCGGTTCGGGTAAAATCTCGGTCTTCACGCGCAGCGGAAACCGCAGCCACGCGGAGAGTAACTGGAGCCCTTGGGCGCCGCTTCAGGCCGATAGAGCCGCTCCTGCCTGCGATGTTTGCAGCGCCGGACGCATCCTTTCGCCGTTCGCACGGTTCCTGCAATATAAAATCGAGCTAACCGCCGGCTCCGGCCAACCCACGCCCGAGGTTTCCTACGTGGAGGTTGCTTACCTTCCGAAAAACGTCGCGCCGGTGGTGGATGCCATTGATATCACGCCTCCGAATTACCGCTTCGCCCAACCGGTGCTGTCGATTCCGCCGTCCACCTCCATCACGCTTCAGCCTATCGGCCAGCCAAAAATCAATCCGACGCCTTCCCTCGATATCGGGACTTCGTCGCAAACTTTGAACTATGCGAAGGGCTATGAAGGCGCGCGCTGGCTGGCGTCGGACGAAAACAACGACACACTCCTGTATCGCGTGGAAATCCGCGGCGTGAACGAGTCGGCCTGGAAGCTCCTCAAGGACAACGTCAAGGAAAGGTACATCAGTTGGGACACCGGGGCCTTTCCGGACGGCGAATACCTGCTGCGCGTCACTGCTTCGGACTCGCCCAGTAACCCGCCCGCTCAGGCTCTCAGCGCATCGTTGGTCAGCGAACCATTCCTGATCGATAACACGCCGCCCAAGATCTCGAATCTGGCCGGGAGCGCAGCCGGCAACAAGCTGGATGTTCATTGGACCGCGCGCGATGCGCGCAGCACCATCGATCGCGCCGAATATTCGCTGAACGGCGGGGACTGGATGCTGATCGATCCTGTGAACCGGCTGTCCGATTCACCCGAGGAAGAGTATCATCTGGTGATCGAACGGCCATCCGCCGATGAACAGGTGGTCGCCATCCGCGTCAGTGACGAACTCGACAATCAGGCTGTCGACAAAATCGTCATCAAATAGAATTAGCGCACTTCCGGGCTGCTATCTTATCTTTTCGTCTTTTTCGACTTTGCCGTCACGGATATGAATCACCCGGTGCGCGTGCATGGCGATGTCGGCCTCGTGCGTTACCAGCACGATGGTGTTGCCCTGCTGCCATAGCCGATCGAACAGCAGCATGATGTCGTTGCCGGTGACGCTGTCCAGCGCGCCGGTGGGCTCGTCCGCCAGCAGGATGGAGGGATTGTTCACCAGCGCCCGCGCTACCGCCACGCGCTGCCTCTGGCCCCCGGAGAGCTCGTTCGGCCGATGATGCATGCGCGATTCCAGATCCACCGCGCGAAGGGCTGCTCTGGCGCGCTCGGCCCGCTCTTCCTTGGAAACGCCGGCGTAAATCAGCGGCAGCTCCACGTTGTGCAGCGCGGAGGCGCGCGCC
This sequence comes from Bryobacterales bacterium, assembly GCA_963824345.1. Classification (GTDB taxonomy): domain Bacteria; phylum Acidobacteriota; class Terriglobia; order Bryobacterales; family Bryobacteraceae; genus Palsa-89. The sequence continues at coordinate 54,129 of CAWGOZ010000023.1, read as the reverse complement.
AGCAAATTGAAGGTCTGGAAGACGAATCCGATTTCCTTGTTGCGAATATGCGCCAGCTCGTCATCCTGCATATCGCTCACCAGGTTGCCGTTCAGGTAGTACAGCCCGCGGGTGGGCGAATCCAGGCAGCCGATCAGATTCATCAGCGTCGATTTTCCTGACCCCGATGGCCCCATGATGGCCACATACTCGCCGCGCCGGATTTCGATATCCACGCCCGACACCGCGTGGATCTCCTGATCGCCCATGACGTAGGTCTTCCACAGATCGTAGGTGCGGATGACGATCCCTTCGCGCTTCAGGCTCTCGCCGCGATCCACCAGTTCCTGTGCCGCCGTCGCCATGCGCTAGCTTTCCGAGGATGCCGTAATCACCGTGTTATTGACTTTGACCCTGGCGAAATTGCGCAGTGTTCGGATCACCTTGTAAGTGCCCGTGACAATCTGCTCGCCGTCCTTCAACCCGCCCAGCACCTCGATGTCGGTGGCGCCGGTGATTCCGGTTTTTACCGGTACGAATTCGGCTTTTCCGTTGCGGATGGTGAATACTCCCTGCAGCTCCTCTTTCTTGGCCCTTTCAGCCGCCGGGTCCACATTGGTGGCGGCCTGCACCGCGTCGGGCTTTTTGGGATCGAGATCGCCGCGCTTCCGCACCGTCAAAGCCTGAATCGGAATCGTGAGGACGTGCGCCTTGGTGGCCGTTACGATTTTTCCGGTGCAGGACAGACCCGGCCGTATGTCCTCCGGCGGATCATCCAGGGCAATCACCACTTTGAAGTCCTTAGCCTCTTGATCGGAAGTGTTGCTTTGGGAGGCCGCAACACCGCTGGAGCGCAAGATGGCGGTATCGCCGATCTCGGTGACGTGGCCGTGGAAAGTACGGTTGGGCATGGCATCGATGGTCACCTCAGCCGCTTGATTCAGGCCCACGTTCACAATGTCGGTTTCGTCCACCTTTACTTCGGCGGTGATCACCGACATGTCCGCGATGGTCATGATGGTGCTGGCCGCCGAGTTTTGTACGCCCGGCACCACGGTCTCCCCGGCGCGAACCGGCAGATTGGTGACGATGCCGTCCAGCGGCGCGGTGACGGCGTATTTTTCCAGAATGTCCGCGATACGGTCCAGATTGGCTTGCTGTTGGGCAGTGCGTTTCTGCGCCGAAGTCAACTGCTGGCGAGCCTGAGCCTCTTGCGCCCTGGCCTGCGAAAGGCGCGCTTCGGCTTCCCCGATGGCCGCGACCGCCGTATCGTACTCCGCTTTCTTCTGGTCGTAATCCTGCTTGGCCAGCAGCTTGGCTTCGTACAGCTCGGTGGCCCGGTCAAAATTCGACTTGGTGCGCGCCAATTCGGCTTTGTTCTTATCCAGCGTGGCTTGCGCCGTAGCCACGCCGTCGGCCTGCGATTTCAATCCCGCCTCGGCCGCCGCGGAATCGGCCAAAGAAGTTGCGATGGAGGCTTTTTGCGCCACCACATCCGCGTTGGCTTGCACCGATTCCATCTTGGCCACCACTTGCCCCTTACGGACATGGTCGCCTTCTTTCACCAGAATCTCCGTGATGGGCGCCGGGCCAATGGTATTCGCCCCTAGATTGATGTAATTCTTCGGCTTGATTTCGCCCGAGGCCGTGACAGTGGCCACCAGATCCTGGCGCGTCACACGGCTGGTTTGCACATCGACGACGCCACGCTGATTGTACTTGATGCTGGCGACAATGCCACCGCTGACCAGCACAATAAGGCCTATTGTCAGCAGAATCTTTGAGTTTGCCTTCACGGCGGGACCAGTCTCCCCAGCAGGTCTAGACGTATTGATCGACGGTTTTGTTCGATTTAATTCGATTCTACCATGGGGCTTCCCTGGGCCGGTTTCCGTGGGTTCGAAAACCCGAGCGTGGCAAGAGACGGGTACACGCGGCTATCAGCCGCGTTTTGATCCGGCGTCTGCTCGCCCAATTTGGGAAAAACGCGGCTTGAAGCCGCGTGTACCAGGGTACGAAAAACGCGGCTTGAAGCCGCGTGTACCAGGACATTGTAGGCGCTACGCTTTGGGATGCGCCTTGTCGTACACCGCCATCAGATCCGCCACCGACACCTGCGTGTACTTCTGCGTGGTCGACAGCCGGGCATGTCCCAGCAGCTCCTGGATCGCGCGCAGGTCCGCGCCGTCGCTCAGCAGATGCGTGGCATAGGCATGGCGCAGGCTGTGCGGATGGATGGACGAGTCGCCTGTGATCATCCGCGCGTAAAATTTCACGATGCCGCGCGCCCCGCGGTCCGTCAGCCGTTCCCCGCGATGGTTTAAGAAGATGGCGCGTTCGCCGCCCGCGGCCGGCCGCCTGATCGCTAAATAGCTCTCCAGCGCTTGCGACGCTTTGCCCGCGTAGGGAACCTGCCGCTCCTTCTTGCCCTTGCCGCGCACCCGCACCCATCGCTCGCTAAAATCGAAATCCTCCAGATTCAAGCCCACCAGTTCGCTGATGCGCAGCCCGCAACCGTATAGCAACTCGAAGATCGCAAGATCGCGCGCCGGATATGGCCGCTCGAATTTATCCGCTGCCGGCGCCACGCCATCCACCAGCCCGTTGGTCTGCTCGGCCGTCATAACGAACGGCAGGGATTTCGGAGCCTTCGGCGTACGCACCAGCCGCGCGACGTTGGTCTCCACCACGCCCTCGCGCAGCAAAAACTTGAACAGCGAACGCACCGCCGCCAGCTTGCGGCGCATACTGACTGCCGTCAGCCGTTGCTCGTACAGATGCCCCAGCCACTCGCGGATCGCCAGCGCGTTCAGGTCTGCCACAGCCGGGCTTGGATTTCCAGGAATGGTGAAATACGCGAGCAACTGCTCCAGATCCGAGGCGTAATTTCGCACCGTATGCTCGGACGCATTCTGGCGCCGCAGCTCAGCGAGAAAGCGTTCGATCTGAGCCGCCAGCTCAGGCATAGATGGCCCGGTATTCGTCCAGACTCTCCAGCGCGCGGCGGCAGATTTCGGCGTGCCGAGCCTTTTTGTCGCGCCGAAAACGCAGAAGCGCCGGTTCGTCGAGCGCCGGCAGTAAGTCAAACGTGATGTTCGCCGGCTGATAATTGCGCGCATCGGCGCCTGACACGTACGCACACAGCGATCCGATGGCGGTGGCGCGAGGAAACGCCCGGGTCTCGGCGTCCGAGGCCAACTCCGCGGCATGCCGTCCTGCAATCAAGCCGGTGGCGATCGATTCTACATATCCTTCCACGCCCGAGATCTGGCCGGCAAACAGAATGCGCGGATTGGTGCGTAGCTGCAGCGTGTTCGTCAGCAAAGTGGGCGCATTGATAAACGTGTTGCGATGGATCTGCCCATAGCGGAGAAATTCGGCGCGCTCCAGACCTGGAATCATGCGAAACACGCGCGCCTGCTCGGCGAAACGCATGTGGTTTTGGAATCCCACCAGGTTGAAGCTATCGGCTCGTAGGTTTTCCTGCCGCAATTGCACTACGGCATAGGGACGCCGGCCGGTGCGCGGATCCTCGAGCCCCATCGGCTTCATGGGACCAAACCGCAACGTCTCGCGTCCCCGCCGCGCGAGCTCTTCAATGGGCAGGCAGGCTTCAAAGAAGCGCGCAGTATCTTCCGGAATGTGCGCGGGCACAGCCTCGGCCGCGAGAATCGCATCCACGAATCGCTCGTATTGGTCGCGATCCAGTGGACAGTTCAAATAGTCGTCGGTGCCGTCCATAGACTTGCCGTACCGCGACGCCCGAAACGCCACCCCCGGGTCAATGGACTCCGCTTCCACAATGGGGCTGATCGAGTCGTAAAAGAACAATCGCTCGGCGCCGGTGATGCGCCCGATGTCCTCCGCAAGCGCGCCGCTGGTCAGCGGTCCGGTGGCCACAATCGTGATCGCGTCCTCGGCGATCGATCTAACCTCCTCGCGCCGCAGTTCGATGCGCGGGTGATCCTCAATGGCCCGCGATACCTCTCGGGCAAACACTTCGCGATCCACCGTCAGCGCCTGCCCGCCTGGTACGCGAGCCTCTCGCGCCACGCGCAGCAGCAGCGAGTCCAGCTTACGAAGTTCTTCCTTCAATAACCAGGGCGCCGAGTTCTCCGCTTCGCTCTTCAGCGAGTTGCTGCAAACCAGTTCGGCGAGCTGATCCGTTTTATGCGCTGGCGTCGGCTGCCGCGGCCGCATTTCGAATAACACGCAATCGAAGCCCGCCGTTGCGATCTGCCAAGCCGCTTCCGAACCCGCCAAGCCGCCGCCCAGAATGTGAATGGGAGCCACTAGGTCCAGCATACATTGGCGCGGCAGGCGCTAAACTGAATGTTCGTGACCTGCCGCTCGTGCGCGCAAGACATCCCGGACTCCAGTCGCTTCTGCCTGTCCTGCGGGGCCGTCCTGGATGGCGTTCCCATGGTCACTCAAACCGTCGCCGCGCAGGTCTCCAGTCCTCTACCTTCCCGCACGCCAAGCCCGGTTCGCACGTCGTCGCATCCTTCGCTCTCCTCTTCAGGTTCTCTGCCCGAAGGCCGCTTTCTGCCCGGCGCTCTGCTCGCCAATCGGTATCGCATCGTCGCGCTGCTGGGCCGCGGCGGCATGGGGGAAGTCTATCGCGCGCACGATCTCACGCTCGGCCAGGAAGTGGCGCTCAAGTTCCTGCCGGAGGTGGCGGCGCGCAATCCAGCCGCTCTGGCTCGTTTCTACAATGAAGTCCGCATCGCCCGTCAGGTCTCGCACTCCAACGTCTGCCGCGTTTACGATCTAGGCGAAGTGGAAGGCCAGCCGTACCTGTCGATGGAATATGTCGATGGCGAGGATCTCGGGTCGCTGTTGCGGCGCATCGGCCGCCTGCCTTCCGACAAAGCCGTCGAGATCGCGCGCCAGTTGTGCGCCGGGCTCTCAGCCGCGCATGCCAAGGGTGTCCTGCATCGCGATCTGAAGCCGGCCAACATTATGCTGAACGGCCGCGGCCAGGTGGTTGTCACGGATTTCGGCCTGGCGGCTCTCGCCGACGAAATTCCCGGCGAAGAAATTCGCAATGGAACCCCCGCCTACATGGCGCCGGAGCAATTGGCCGGACGGGAAGTCACGGTGCAAAGCGATATTTACGCGCTCGGGCTGGTGCTCTACGAAATCTTCACCGGCAAGCGCGCGTTCGAGGCCTCCACTCTGGCCGAACTGGTGCGCCTGCACTCCGAGACCACACCCGCCAGCCCGTCGACGCTGGTGAAGGAGCTGGATTCCGCCGTCGAGAGCGCGATTCTGCGCTGCTTGGATCCGGAGCCATCGAAACGCCCGGCCTCCGCTCTCGCCGTAGCTGCCCGGCTTCCTGGAGGCGATCCGCTCGCAGCGGCGCTCGCCGCCGGCGAAACGCCTTCGCCACAAATGGTGGCGGCATCGGGTGAAACCGCGGCGCTCTCGTGGAAGATCGCAATTCCTGTTTTGGCTGCCGCCATGGTGGGTCTTGCAGTTTTTGCATTCCTGGCCGCAACTTCCAGCCTGGTCGAAAAAGTGCAACTCGGCAAACCTACCGAAGTTCTCGTCGACAAGGCGCGCGATCTGATCCAGAGCCTCGGCTACACCGCTCCGCCCGGCGATTCCGCTTACGGCTTCTACTACAACCAGAACTTCCTGGACGCGGTTGCGAAGGACGACAAGCCGCTTCCCCACTGGGACGAGGTTGCACGCAGCCGTCCCGCCGTGCTCACCTTCTGGTATCGCCAAAGCCCGGAGCCCATGCTGGCACGTGGCCTTACGGATGACATGTTGATTCCGGGGAGCATTGATGAGGACGATCCCGTGCAAAGCATGTCTGGCATGGTGGATGTCCGGCTGGATCCACAAGGCCGGCTGACTTACTTTGAAGGGATGCCGCCCGAAAAGGAAGACGCTACCGGCCAAGCTTCTTCGCCGCCCAATTGGGCCGCACTTTTCGCTGCCTCCGGCCTCGACATGTCCAAATTCAAAGGTGTCGCGCCGATCTGGACTTCGCTGGCAGCCTCCGACCTCCGCCAGGCCTGGACCGGCGAGTGGCCCGGATACAAAAGCCGTCCGCTGCGTGTCGAGGCTGCCGCCTGGCACGGACACCCGGTCTTTTTCTCTCTCATTGGACCATGGACTCGTGCCGCCCACATGCCCTCCACCGAACCCAGCGCGGTTAGCCAGGTGGTCAACGAAATTTTGCTGGCGATTATAGTGTTGGTACCCACGATCGCCGCCGCGTTTTTGGCACGTTGGAACTTTGTCCGAGGTAAAGGCGATCGCCGCGGCGCGATGCTTTTGGCCATCGTAGTGTTTGCTCTCCACATGGCGCTGTGGGCGTTCCAAGCGCACCTCTCGTCGGCTGGGAATTTCCTCTATCTCATGGTATTGGCCATTAGCACCGCGCTGTTTTGGGGAGGCGCGGTGTGGATGCTATATCTGGCCCTGGAACCGTTTGTCCGGCGTTATTGGCCGCAGGCCATCGTCTCATGGACCCGCGTGCTCGCCGGCCGCTGGCGCGATCCTTTGGTAGGCCGCGATGTTCTCTATGGCGTCGTGCTGGGCGCCGTCGTTTGCATTCTTTATGGCGTTCGCTATCAACTGGAAGGCCGCTTGGGAGCGCCCCCATCGCTCGGTGGCCTGCGATATCTTGGGAACGCCCGGATGGCCATCGCCACCTGGCTGCAACATGTTCCGAGCTCCATTACTGGCACGCTGTTGTTGTTTCTGCTGCTCTTCCTTTTTCGCGTCGTGTTGAGGAAATCCTGGTTGGGCGCCGTTGGCTTTGTCCTGCTGTACGCGGCCCTCAGGTCCGTCGGTTCCGACTATCCGGCTCTGGAATGGCCCCTGGAAATCATTATCTATAGCGCGCTCGCATTTGGAGCGCTGCGCTTCGGCCTGGTGACTCTCGCGGCAGCTCTCTATACCGCAAACGCAGGACTGAATATCCCGGTGACGCTCAACACATCCGCCTGGTATTTCACTGACGCGGTTCTGGCGCTAGCCAGCATTGCCGCGCTTGCCATCTGGGGCTTCTACATCGCGCTGGCCGGCCAGACGCCGTGGAAAGCGGAACCGGATGCGGCGCTAATAGCTGCGAAATAACAGGTCTTCCAGAGCCATTCGCCGCACCTGCCACAATTCGAGCTGTTTGTCGTTCACGTGCAGCCTGCAATCGCCCTGATCGTCAAAGGTGAGGGTCACTTCGAATGCGTTATTGCCTGCATCTTCCTCGATCATGATGGCGTGTTCAGCAAGGCTGAATTTCACCGACTTGTGGAAGTCGCCGGCCTCGAGAAGAACCGTAAAGTCGTCGCCGCCATCGGCCACCGAAAACTCATAGGGCGCGGTGTTCGGACGCAGCGCATTGCGAATCTTTACGTCGTCTTCCACTTGTAATTTGAGTTCCTTGAATATGTTCGGGAAAGAACATTGGGAACGCTTCGTTACCCAGTCGAACTTGGGATTGTCGCTCACTCTTCCATGCTACGTTTTCCGGACTCCCGTTTTCCCGCCTTCCCACTGGGCTATAATCACCGATGGACCGCCAGTTGCTACCCGGTCCTCTTCACATGCGCGGCATTTTTCTATCTACACTACTGCTCGCCTCGGCAGCCTTCGCGGAAGGCCCTGTGGCGCCCGTTGAATCCGGATCTTCGATCGTCAGATCGGTTCGAGTTGCAGGCACCTCCTCAACTGTGGATTTGAAGACACAGGTGGGCCAGGTATTCAACGTCAGCACGGTCCAGGGCGACGTACACCGCTTGTGGGCTACCGGCCGCTTCGATGACATTCGCGTAGAGACCAAGCCCCTGGACGATGGGACCGCGGTGATGTTCAACGTCGTCGAAATGCCGCAGTACGTGCTCCACACGCTCAAAGTGGAACCCTCCACCTTTGGACTGCAGATGAACCTTCCCGAAGGCACTCCGATCACTCAATTGCGGGCCCACCAGATTGCCAATCAAGCCCAGGACTCGCTGCGGTCCGACGGTTTCCGGAGTGCCACCGTGGATTACGATATCGTTCCGTTCCTCGGGCAAAAAGTGGACCTGCACCTCAACATCGATGCCGGCGAGCGCATCCGCGTAAAGCAAGTGGAGTTTACCGGTGATACCGAGTTCGACCCCAAGGAGCTTCGCGGCGCCCTTCACTCGCTCAAGATCAAGCGCGTCCTGCCCCCCATCCCCGGCGTTTGGAATGGTTGGCAGCTCTACCCGGGCTACAGCCCGGAAAGTGTCCAAGGCGACGTAGCGCTGCTGCGCTCATTCTATATGTCCAAGGGTTACTTCGACGCCACCGTCAAAGCGGATGACGTGGAAATCGCGCAAAAGGCCGCGCATGTCAAGATTCAAGTGCAGGCTGGGCAGCTTTATCACGTGCGAACCTCGCAGATCTCAGGCAACGGAGTTCCCACCCAGGTGGCGCACCCTCTGAACGGCATTATGCGATCGCAGAACTACTGCTCCACGCTGATTGCCACCCGCCGCCAAGCCGAGCACGAAGGCATCCTGGATTTCACGGTCAACATGCAAGTGCAGCCCACCGCGGCGAGCACCAGTGAAGCCCCCGAAGCCGACCTGGCCACCACCATCGATCGCGGAGCCCCGTATCACGTGGGCCGGATCGAGTTCAAGGGCAATCGCCACTTCTCCGAGGCCGCCGTCCGAAGCAATTTTCTGCTCGACGAAGGCGACTTGCTGGACGAACATGTGCTGCGCAAGAGCATGGCGCGCCTGAACGAGGCCAACCTCTTCCAGCCCATCAACGAGCACAGCACCATTCTCCACACCGATCCGAACACCCACATCGCCGACATCGATATCCGGCTGCTGGAGCGCAAGCGCGGCGCCTGGAACCTCTCCGGCCCGGTGGGTCCGGCCAGCGTCGCCGGACCGCTGGAAGCCTCTGTCCATTCCCGGCTTCCCGCCTGGGGACGGGGCTTGCTGGAGGCCTCCACCTACACCGTCTCACTGACCATGTTCGCATTCGTTCATCCCTTAATTCCCGGCATCGGCCTCCCGAAACTACCGTTCCTCCCCATCGCCGCGCTCAACCGGCCGTACACGCCCGGCGAGGGTTGGAAATCGGGCTTCATGATCGCGCCGCAACTTGGTTGGGAATATATCGTGGCGGGTTATGGACTGACGCAGCTGCGCCATCGTTTGACGCCGGTGCTGACAGGCGACCGCGGCCTGGAGCCGGAACTCGCGGTCACCGTGGAAACTCCCAAGAGCCAGACCACCATGTTCTGCCAACCGCCTGCCCCGCGCCTGTACCCGGTACGGAATGCCCTCGCCATGGCCTTGGGGTTCGTAGCTTCGATGTCGGGGCTCTAGCGGGATGCTGAAAAGGCGAAAACCCGCTTGCTCACGCGCCACCCGTCCGGTTGTCTCCGAGTCGATGTCGCCCAGTGCACGACTTCCGGTCGTCTCCTGGTGTGCTGCTGGCGCGCGGCTCGGAAGGGCGACTACGTGTTTGCAGGTGTTTACCGAGCCGCGACCGTGAGGGAGTCGGTCTCCAACGGCCTTTTCCAGTATCCTGCTAGCGGCGATTTACCAGCCATAGAGCCAGCGACAGAACCGCGCTGATCAGCAAGCACGTCACCAGCGGAAAATAGAACAGCGAATGCTTGCTGCGGATCACGATGTCGCCCGGCAAGCGTCCCAGCCGGATCGGTAGCCTTGCGCCGAGGGAAACCACCACCCCCAGCGCCGCCAACAGCAGCCCCAGCACGATCAGCAAGCGTCCGAAGCTCATTCCGCCTTCATTCTATCCGTGGCGCACGAACTCGTGCGTGCAGCGGTCGCGCTTCTGTGAACGCCCTCGATCTGCGACCCAGGGCTAACCTCAGATGGCCTTGAACTCAAAACCCGTGAGTACGTGACTGTTCATGATGACCGTCGATTGGTAGCGTCTGCCGCCGATACTCTCAAAGCGAAATAGGACTTCACAGGTTCCACAGTAGATCGAGGGATTCATGGGCTCCGGCATTCTGACCTTTTGGGCCGGTAGGACGTTTACGAGGTAGCTAGTGCGCGCCGGGGGAGTTGCTTTCGGAGGATCAATGGAATTGAAGTGATATTGGACGTTGAGCGCTACGCCGTTACCGATATTCTGAACAACGAAGTTCCCATCGTCACCACGCGCGACCGTACCTCCCACCGCCCCGTTCATCTCCAAGATGGCTTTGGCGGGATCTCGAAGATCAGCCCAAATCGTCAAGCACGGCTTCAACATTCCTTCGACCTGATCGATAGCCGCTCTACGTAGCCCAGTTGGTTTCGACCGTGTACCAGATAAGGCCCACCAAAGCCGCGAGCCCGACCAGAAGGTTGAAGAGCGGGATGTATTGCGACATGCGATAGAGCTCCGAGAGAGCCGCCTTCATTCTATCGCCAGCTCAATGGAGCCCAACGAGGCCTGCGCTAAGATAGTTGTGGAAAGATGGACCGAACACCTCCCCAGCCCGTTGACGATCCGCCGAGCCTGGTTCGCACTGGCTGGAGCTCCTTGGATCGCCTGTTGACTCACATAGACCCAGGCCCGGCGGAGGAGTCCGAGGCTTTCGTGAACCTGATCTATGAGCAGCGCCACGCTAACGTCTCCTCCGACCGCAACGGCCAGACTCGTCGTTGACACCGACGTAGCGAGTTTCCTATTCAAGTGGCACCCCGAGCTCGCGCCACGCTATGTACACATTGTGCGCGGCCCCGAGCTGGTCGTGTCCTTTATGACATTGGCCGAGATGCGCCAGGGAGCGCTGGCTGCAAACTGGGGGACTCGTAAGCGCGAGCAGCTAGAGAGGTATTTGGCCGATTTCTCAGTTCTTCACTCCCACGGCTCATTGTGTTCTGTCTGGGCGGCGGTTCGAAACGAGAGCCTGCGCAAGGGACGGCAAATCAGTTCGGCTGACGCTTGGATTGCCTCCACGGCTTTAGTCCTGTCCGCACCCCTCGTGACGAACAACCCCAAGGACTACCGCCACCTCGACAACCTGCAAATTGTCTCGGCGGCGTAGACTGATGAGCCATCTGTCGCGCGAATCGGGTTTACCGATACGCAGCGGCCTGAATACCGTACAGCTCCGCGTACTGGCCGCCCTGGGCCATCAGCTCTTCGTGCGTCCCAACCTCCACCAGCTTCGCCCCGTCCAGCACCACGATAAGATCGGCCATCCGGACGGTGGAGAAACGGTGGGAAACCAGGATGGTGACACGGCCGCTGTTGTTTGCTCCCTCGGCATGCGCCGCAGCGGCGTAGCGCTCGAACAGCGCGTGCTCGGTCTCCGCGTCCAGCGCGGCGGTGGGTTCGTCCAGGACCAGCAATAGCGGCTCATCGCGCATAAAACCGCGCGCCAGGGCGAGCTTCTGCCATTGGCCGAACGATAGCTCGACGCCGCTGGGCCAGGTGGGGCCAAGCTGCGTGTCGAGGCCCAACGCAAGACGAGCCACCACATCGCCGGCGCCCGCGCGATCCACCGCCGCCACCACCGCGGGCCCGTCGTCCAACCGCGGCACGTCCCCCAACCCAACCGTGTGCCCGGCGCGAAATTCGAAGCGGAAGAAATCCTGGAAAGCGCCCGCCAGACGTGCCCGCCAATCACCCGCCGGCACACGCCCGAGTGGTGTGTCGTCCACGAAAATCGCGCCGGACGACGGCTCGTACATCTTCGCCAGCAGCTTCACCAGGGTGGTCTTGCCTGCGCCGTTCTCCCCTACAATCGCCACCACCGCGCCCGCCGGCAGCGTCAGCGAAATATCATCCAGCACCAATCGAGAAGTTCCGGGATAGGCGAACGACACGCGATCGAGCCGGATGCCTCGCCGCAACACTGCGGGAACGGGCATATCGCCCGAGGCAGCCACGGAGGCGGCGTAGTCCTCCAGCCATGCCAGCCGCCGGGAGCCGTCCATCCAGAATCCGCGCAGGAATCCAATTTCGCCCACTGTAGCGCCAATGTATGCCGACAGCCGCGCACCCGCGGCCAGCACCAACAGCACGCTGCTCGCTGGCGAACGGAGTCCATACGACACGAACACCACCGCGCCGACAAACGCGAAGCCGAAAATCGCCCATGCCAGAGCGTGCCACCAGGCCGAGCCCCAGCGGGCGTCCGCCACCGGTCCATACCAGCGTTCCCACGCCGCGCGGCGTTCTGTAAGAAGGCGCTCACCGATGCCTGTGACACGCACTTCCTTGCCCGGCGGCGCCGTTGTGGCGAGGGTGAACAGGTGCCGCGCCAGCCGGTTGGTCTGCGCCCCGCGTTCCTGCGCGGATCGCTCCACCTCCGGACGCCAGGTGGACGTCAACACGGTGGGGACGGCGAACACCGCCAGCAGCATGAGCGCCGGATGAACGGATGCGAGCAGTGCCATGGTCACTCCCAGCCGCAGGATCCAGCCGAGCGTGGAAAATACCGACACGTACATGTGGTCCAGCACGAACACCTGATTGCGCAGCACCGAGAGCCGATCAAGGTACTCCGGGCGCTCCTGATGCGCCACCGTCGCCACTGTGGCCTGGAGTCGCGCCACGTGCGATTCGAGCGCGATGGTCACTTTATCGCGGAAGCGCCGCTGCACGCGCGTGCTCAGCGTGCGCAGAAACCACGTCGCGGCAGTTGATACGCCCAGGCCGATCGCCGCGCCCCGCACCATGCCGGGCCGGTGCTCCAATACGCCTTTGCCGAGCAGCATCAGCCACAGCGCCAGCAGCGCATCGGGCAGCGCGGCCAGTTGCGACAGTACGAACGACCCGAGCATCAGGCGCGGCTCGTGGCGATATCCAAGCTTGCACAGCCGCCACATGGATGACAGCGGGGGCGGCAGAGGCTGAATGGCGCCGTCAGAGGGTGTCATAGGTAACGCCCTCCTCTTCGGGCACGTTGAAGCGCTGCGCTTGCAGATCGAACATAGTCCGATAACGACCGCCGAGCGACATCAATTCTTCGTGAGTGCCCAGCTCGATCACCCGGCCGTGTTCCAGCACGCAGATACGATCGGCTTGCCGGACGGTGGAGAAGCGATGCGAGATCAGGATGGTGGTGCAGTGCCGTGTCGCCGTCAGCAGACGATCGAAAATCTCCGCTTCCCCGCGCACATCCAGTTGCGCGGTCGGCTCGTCCAGCAGCACCACGCCGGCGCCCAGCCTCACAGCCGCCAGCGCCCGGGCCAGTGCGACGCGCTGCCATTGGCCGCCCGACAGGTCGGTACCGCCGTCGTACCCGCGCGCCAGCACCGTATCCAGACCTGCCAAATTCGTCGCTCCCGCCGACTCCAGCGCGGCGCGAATTACATCGTCGGGCGCACCCGCCGGAGCCACGTTGTCGCGCATCGGCAGCTCCAGGCGAATGAAATCCTGGAACACGGCGGCGACGCGCGAGCGCCAGGATGCCAGATCGAAATCGCGAAGATCCCGGCCGTCGATTTCGATGGCGCCCGACTGCGGATCGTATAAGCGGCACAGCAGCTTCGCGAGTGTTGTCTTGCCTGCGCCGTTCTGTCCAACGATGGCCAGCGACGAGCCGGCTGGAATGGTGAGATCGAGATGATCGAGCACGAGAGTGCCCCCCGGGTACCCAAAAGTCACATCGCGGAGACGAATCTCGTGCGCTGGTGTCCCTTTTGCGGGGCAATCCCCGGAGAGCAGCTCGCCGGCCGGACGCATGGCCGCCTCCAACCGCAGTACCGCGGCGACGGGTGCAGCCGCTCCATCCAGCGCCCAACTGAATCCGCCGAATGCGATCATCGAGACGCCGATGGCGCATTGCACGTAGACCACAACTTCGCCAAGGCTGATGCGGCCGTTAGCGGCGGCACTGGCCAACATCCAGAAGACCAGGACGTTCGCAGAGCAGACCAGCAGTATGCTCCAGATGACGGGACGCTCGCGCAGACGCGTGGCAGCGTACTGCAGCTCGTGCAATCGAGTGCGTCTGGCAATGAAGCGATCAATGGTCCAGCCCGCCAGTCCGAAAAGCCGCAGCTCCTTGCTGGCGGGCGGGTCCACTGCCAGCCGGTAGGCATAATCAGCGTCCCGCTGCGCGCCGCGCACTTCCTCGGTCTGGCGATCGTGCCAGATCGCACTGTCGCTCAGAATCCAGTGCGTAGCCAGCCACGCGCCAGCGAGCACGAGCGCCGCCCACCACGCGTACCTGGCCAGGATCACCGTGGACGCTACTCCGCCGATCATCTCCACCATGCCGCTGGCGATGAAATCCAGCGAGATTGCAAGCGGCGGCCCAGTCATCCCAAGGTCGAAGTCGCGCGCGACGGTCAGGTCGCTGGTCAGCGTCGGATCCTCCAGGTGCCCCATGCCCGGAGGGCGCACGCAGGCCTCTGTCAGCCGGTCGTAGAGCCAGGCGGCAGTGCGGTCGCCCAGGTTGGCGCTGGCGGCCTGATGAATGGGGCTGAGCACCTGAAGCAGAACGAAGATCGCCCCGGCCAACGCCAGCGGACCGATGAGAGACGCGGAGTGTTGCACCGCGCCCACCAGCACGCCCATGGCGATCGCGAAGGCGGCGGGCAAAATCCCTCGCAGAAGCAGGACCGTCCACCAGACCGCGGCCAAGCCAGGGTCCGCTTTCGGCAGGACGCCGAAAAACTTCCATTCCTTGCGCTCGGTCAGCGACTGGAGCACCACCGTATTTTGCCATAGAATCGGCAACCAATCACCAACAACAAACCACCGGAGCGGTTGACATCCCCCGCACCCGTCCGCTACGCTCAAGTCCGGAGCCCCACTCGGTCACACGCCTCCGGCTTCCATGCTCACTACCGATATTTTGTCCTGGAAACAGCTCTCGCGGCGCAAACAGAAGCCGGTCCATCTGATCCTGTTCATCACCGACCATTGCAACGCCAAGTGCGGCCATTGCTTCTACTGGGAGAATCTGAACCAGGGCGAATCGCTGAAGACCGATCATATCGAGAAAATCTCTCGCGCCATGGGCGAGTTGGTCTGGCTCGACCTTTCCGGCGGCGAGCCGTTTCTCCGCAAGGATATCGACCAGATCTGCCATCGCTTCCTCGATTTCAACCAGGCCAAGTTCATCAACATCCCCACCAACGCCATCCAAACCGACGTTATCAAACGATCCGTCGAGGGAATCCTTGCCAACACCAACGCATTCCGCTTGAACATCGCTCTTTCCATCGATGGCATCGGCGAAAATCACGACAAAGTCCGCGGGGTGCCGGGTAATTACAAGAAAGCCATGGCCACCATGGAAGCCCTGCGCGAGGTGCGCTCGCGCGATAAACGACTGTCGTTGAGCGTGGTCACCACCGTGATGCGCAGCAACATCGACGACGTGAAGCGCCTGCTCCATCTGGGCGTGGATGAGTGGGATCTGGATTATCACTCGCTCAATATCCTGCGCGGCACTCCCATGGATGCGGCCTTGCAATCGCCCACGCCCGAGCAGTACGCCGAAATCTCGAAGCTCCAATTGCAGCTCTGCCGGCGCTATTTTCATGGACGCTGGGGCGGGATCGGCGGCTGGACCGCCACCGTCGGCCGCTTCGTGCTGAATCGCTATTACATGCAGGAGCTCGAGGGCAAGCCGAAGAACACCTCCTGCAATGCCGGCGACGTCAGCTGCGTCATCGACGCTAATGGCGACGTCTACTTCTGCGAATTACTGAAGCCAGTCGGCAATCTTAAAACCTATGATTGGGATTTCGACCGGCTCTGGCACGATTTCCAGGCCACCGAGCTTCGCAATAAAGTACAGAACGGCTGCCACTGCACGCACGAATGCTTCCAGACCAAGAATCTGATTTTCACTCCGTGGCGTTTGGTCTGAACCGCGCCTTACCGAACCGCGCCTTACTGAACCGCGACCGTGAGGGAGCGGCGGCCCGTGTATAAGCCGAAGTTTCGGAAGCTGGTCCAGCCGCTTGTCCCACCCTTCGTCATGCGCTGGATCGATCCGTTTCATACCGAACTGCTCGATCACCTCACCGAAGCCGCCCGCAAGCTGCCCCCCGGTTCGCACGTGTTGGATGCGGGCGCGGGCGAGTGTCCGCATGCCCCCCTGTTCGCTCACACCCGTTATGTCCGCCTGGATCGCGGCATCGGCGACAAAGCTTGGGACTATTCGAAGATCGAAGTGCTGGGCGACATTTCCGAGTTGCCCTTCTGCGACGGCGCATTCGATGCCGTCATCAACATCCAGGTGCTGGAGCACTTGAGAGAACCTGGCATCGGGATCAGGGAAATGGCCCGCGTGCTCAAGCCCGGCGGCCAGTTGATTCTCACCACCGTGCAATGCTGGGAGATTCATCAGCATCCCAACGATTTTTTCCGCTACACGCGCTACGGCCTGACGTATTTGTTCGACAAAGCTGGACTCGAGAGCCGTGTTGAGGCGCTGGGCGGCCTCTTCTGGCTGATCGGTTTCCGCCTGATGGCCATCTTAAGCTTCTTCCAAAAAGGCTGGCGCTGGCTGATTTTCGCGGTGCTGCTGCCCATCTTCGGCTTCGCGATTCCGGTGGTGTGCTACTTCCTGGACCCGGTGGATCGCCGCCGCGATTACACACTCGGCTACTTCTGCTGGTGTAGAAAGCCGTGACCAGCTCGCTCATCATCATCACTTTGAATCGCGCGGCGCTGCTCCAACGAACTCTTCGTGGCCTTACGCGACAATCGCGACAAATTGACGAGGTCATCGTCATTGACAACGGCCCGACAGCGGACACCGAACGTGTGGCATCCTCCTTTGCCGCACGCTACGTGCCGGAACCGCGCCGGGGTTATGGCCACGCGCGCAATCGCGGCCTGGCCGAAGCTTCTGGCGACGTGATCTATTTCCTGGATGACGATTGCGTTCCCGAACCCGACTGGGCCGATGTACTGTGGAGCGTGTTGGATGCAGGCACTGCCGATCTCGTCAGCGGCTCGCGCACTCCAGGACAGCCGGGCTTGGCCGCGAGGCTGGAATATCTTTCCACCGACGGTCCCGTTTTGTCGCCGGCTCTCACCGCCGGCCCCGCCCGGCATCTGTCCACCTCGAACCTGATCTTGCGGCGCGAGGTGGCCGCCCAGACTGGGTGCTTCGACGCGGCGCTCGCCATGTGCGAGGATCGCGACTTCACCACCCGTGCGCGCAAGCTGGGTTTTCGGCTGCGTTATGAGCCTAAGGCGCGCGTCACGCACTATCCGGCCATCTACCGCGTTTCGGAATACCTCGCGAAGATGCGGCACTACGGCCGCGGAACATCGCAATACTTCCTGCGCTGGCGCGATGAAGAACCTCTGGCCCGCTTGTTTCCCGCCAGCCCCGCGGCCCGTTTGCTTTTGTTGCCCGCGCTCGCGGCTGCCGGCGCGGCCTATCTGGTGGCGCGCAATCTGCCGCAAAATCCGGATGCAATCCCGCTGAGCCCGCTATTGTTCGTCGGTCAACTGTGGTGGCATTGGGGCGGATTCGAAGCGACGCGAAAAATGCGGAGCGGGGTACCCCAAGGATGCTGAACCGCAAAGTCGTCGCCCTCGGCCGCGCCCTCATCCCCCGCTTCCTGCTGGATCAAATCAATCCGTTCGATCGCTTCGTTCTGAATGCCGTGCGCGAATTTTCGGCCCTGCTCCCTTCGAATTCCCTGATTCTCGACGCAGGCGCCGGCGAAGCGCAATACCGGCCGGAAATCGCCCGCGCCGGTCACCAATACCGCGCTATCGACTTGGGCGTGGGCGAAGGCGATTGGAATTACGGCAAAATCGACGCCTGGGCCCGCGTGGAAGCCCTGCCCTTCCCGCCTGAAACCTTCGACGGCATGCTGAGCGTCGCAGTGCTGGAACACACGCCTTATCCGCGCCAAACCTTGCATGAAATGGCACGCGCATTGAAACCCGGCGGCCGGTTGATGATCATCGTTCCCACCATGTGGGAAGAGCACCAGATGCCGCACGACTACTATCGTTTCACGCGCTACGGCGCGCAGAATCTGCTCCAGGAAGCCGGTTTCGCGGTCGATCAAATCCGGCCGCTGGGCGGCTATTTCTGGTTCATGGGGCGCAAATTTATCGATGTTCTCGAGTTCTTCGAGCACTTCCCGCGCGTATTGCTGTGGCCGCTTCTGGCGGTCCCCTTCGGCTTTCTTTTGCCCATCCTCTGCACCCACCTGGATTGGCTGGATCGCGACAAATACTACACCATCGGCCAGCTCTGTTTTTGCCGCCGCGTTCGGGAGCCCGGTGCACCCGGCGGCGCTGACACTTTGCCCTGAATCCGAGCTATGCCTGCGCCGTAGGGCCCTCCCGCTACAATGAAGTCTGTGCGAGCTTGGAACCGAGCGAATTTGCTGTGGGGCTACCTGCGTCGAAAATCGAAGCTCAATGCGCTCCCGGTGGAGTACATCGTCGAAACCACCGCCAAATGCAATCTCTATTGCCCGATGTGTCCGCGCGAAAATCACAAGCAGCCCAAAGCCGACATGAGCGACGAGATTTTCGAGCGCCTGGTCTGCGAAGCCGGAGGCAGCGCGGAGCACATGATGCTTATCGGGCTGGGCGAGCCGATGATGGACCGCAAGATCTTCGACCGCATCGAGTATTGCGAACGGCACAATATCTCAACGCTACTCTCCTCCAACGGCACGTTCTTCGACGAGAAGACCTGCGCGCGCCTTTTGGACACGCCGCTCGAGCACATTACTTTGAGCTTCGACGGAGCCACCAAAGAATCCTACGAGTATTACCGCAAGGGCGCGAACTTCGAAAAAGTCCGTGACAATTTTGTCCGCTTCGCGCGCATGAAACACGAACGCCGGGCCAAGGTGCAGGTGGTAGTGCAGATGGTCCGCATGGAACGTAACGCCAGCGAAGTAGACGATTTCATGCGCTTCTGGAGCGCGGTCCCAGGCGTCGACCACGTTCGCATTAAGGAAGACGAGACCAATCTGTTGCAGCCCGAAGCCGGCCATGCGCCGCAGGATTGGAAGCATCCTTGCCACTATCTCTGGCGCGGTCCGATGTATGTGAAGCAGAACGGCGACGTGTATCCGTGCTGCCAGAGCTACACCATGGACGGAAGCCCGGTGGGCAATCTGGAAGAGACATCGCTCGAACAAATCTGGAATTCGGCTGAGATGCAACGGATGCGCACTCTGCATGTAACCGGCCGCGCGGGCGAGATCGACATTTGTTCGCGCTGCTGCACCACCATCCCTCATTCGCTGTTGGTGGCTGGCAGTCTCCTTTTGCATGGCAGAACCGTCCGCCGGTTTCTGCCTTGGATTGAGCGGATGGTCTATCGGTCGAAACTTCCGCGCGCGCTGCTGACTCCGCCCCAGAAGCACGCCAGCCCAGGACGCCTGGTTCAAATTGGGTCGCCCAGTCCCACGAACGGACAAGACGTCCGGGAGAGTTATTGAATTCAAACCGGCTGGCATGGCTTCCCAATTGCTCCATGATTGGGCCATGCCAAGAGTGCAACACACCCGCGAAGTCCTATCCAATCCCTTGAGCTCTGACGATTTCGAGCGCAAAGCCCGGCAGGGTTGGAAACCAGTGGCCATCATCTGGGAGCGGCAAGTGGATGACGATCACCCGCCCCTCGCCGATATCACCCAGCCGGTTCCCTATGGGCTCAAGATCGCCGAAGATTGCGCGGCTCTGGAACAAGATGTGCAGGAACGCGAAGCCCTCATTGTCATGCTGGAAATGATTGTCCAGGACAAATCGCTTTCCGCCACCGCCGAGGAGTTAAACCGGCGCGGCTTCCGCACTCGCCACAACTCCAACTGGACCCCGGGATCGGTTTTCGATATGCTGCCGCGGCTGATCGAGGTTGGCCCGCGAGTGTTCAGCACCGAGGAGTGGGTGGTTCGGCGGGGCAGGCTCATGAACGTTATCTGATTGGGACCGCCCGGTCGTTGCGGAGTATCACGCCGTCCTTCATCACGAAGATCACGCTCTGGGTGAGCTTGATGTTCTCGATCGGATTCCCCGGCACCGCCACCACGTCAGCCAGCATGCCCGCCTTAAGGGTTCCGACTTTGTCCTGCAAGCCCAGCAACTCCGCGGCGGACGCTGTGCCCGCGATTAACGACTGCGCTGGAGTCATCCCGTCGGCAGCCATGAACGCGAACTCCAGCGCATTTTCGCCGTGCGGATAAACCGCGGCGTCGGTTCCCAGAGCGATCTTCACCCCCAACGCGAGCGCGCGTCTCACCATATTGTCCTGCTGCTTCACGGCGGCCGTGGCTTTGGCCTGCACCAGCGGCGGAAATTTCGATTCGGCGAGGCCAACGCGCGTGGTTAGCGTGGGTACCAGGAACGTACCGCGAGCATGCATCATTCGCATGGCTTCGTCGTCGAGAAACGTTCCGTGCTCGATGGAATCGATACCGGCGCGAATGGCCCGCTTGCTGGATTCGGCTCCGTGCGAGTGCGCGGCGGCTTTGCGGTGCAGCGTGTGCGCTTCATCCACCAGGGCATCCAATTCGGCTTGCGTCAATTGCGGAACATCCACATCGTCAGTGGGGGACAGCACGCCGCCGCTGGCGCAAGTCTTGATCACGTCCGCCCCGTACTTGATGTTGAACCGGACCGCGTAGCGGGCTTGCTCAGGCGAATTGATGACGCCGTCTTCTGGCCCGGTCTCACGGCCAAACAAACCGAATCGAAAACCGGCGCCATCGTCGCAATGTCCGCCCGTGGATCCGAGCGCGTGAACCGCGACCAGCATTCGGGGGCCAGGAACATATCCCGCATTGATGGAATTGCGCAACCCGACGTCGATGAAATTTGACGACCCTACATCGCGCACCGTCGTGAAGCCGGCCATCACCGTCTTGCGCGCGTTGGCAGTGGCGCGGATCGCCTTCTCGGAAATGGGACGCTGCAGGGAAAGCAGCGCGTCGCCGCTGTAGTCCGGGTTGAACTCGTCGGAAAGATGCGTATGCGCGTCGATGAAGCCCGGCAGCAGCGTGGCGTCGCCCAGATCGAGCACCGTCAGGCCGGCCGGCGCGCTCCCGCCGACGGACCGAATCACGCCATTCGAAACCACGACCAGTCCCGGCGTGGCTAGCTGTCCTGTGGTGGAATCGAAAAGACGTGCGGCCTTCAAAACATAAGAGTTTGTCTGCGCCAGCAGCACGTTCGCGCAAGCCAACAGCAGGGCCGCGATCTTCATAGCAAGCAGAGTAACAGACTGAATAAGCGTGTGCTTCAATAGAAGATCGTAGGAGGCAGAACCCATGAAGGTTGGTGTCGCCGGACAGGGCGCTTTCGGCGTAAAACATATCGAGGCGATCAAGAATATTTCCGGCGTCGAGATCGTCACGCTGACGGGCGGCAATCCAGGCGCGACTGAAGAAGTGGCCAAAAAGTTCGGCATCCCTCACTGGACCGGGGATCTGGGCGAGAGCCTGAAGCAGCCCGGTTTGGAGGCAATGATCCTGGCCACGCCCACGCAAATGCACGCCGATCAAGCCGAACAGTGCATGCGCGCCGGCAAGCACGTGCAAATCGAAATTCCCATGGCCGATTCGCTGGCCGATTCCGAGCGCATCCTGAAAATGCAAAAGGAGACCGGCCTAGTGGTGATGGCCGGCCACACGCGCCGCTTCAATCCCAGCCATCAGTGGATACACAAACGTATCCTGGCCGGCGAGCTAAAAGTCCAGCAGATGAACGTGCAGACGTACTTTTTCCGCCGCACCAACATGAACGCGGCGGGCAAGCCGCGCAGTTGGACCGACCACTTGCTCTGGCACCACGCCTGTCATACCGTGGACCTGTTCGCGTATCAGGCGGGCGAAAATATTTCCGAGTGTTTCGCGCTGGAAGGCCCGCACCATCCGGAATTGAAGATTGCGATGGACATGAGCATTGGCTTGAAAGTCCCTTCGGGGGCCATTTGCACGCTCTCGTTATCGTTCAACAACAAGGGTCCGCAAGGCACGTTCTTCCGCTACATTTGCGATAACGGCACCTATGTCGCCTACTACGACGACCTGGTGGACGGCGAACAGAAACCCATCGATCTCAGCCAGGTGGACGTTCTCGATGAACGGCATCGAGCTGCAGGACCGGGAATTCTTCGCGGCAATTCAGCAACGCCGCGAACCCAACGCCAGCGTGGCGCAAACCATTTCGGCCATGCGCGTTTTGGACCGGCTGGAACAACAGTTGAAGACCGGCTCCCTGACGGTCGCGGCTCGGTAGGCGATCCAGTGGTCCGTCAGGCGTGCATGGCCTTGGCGGCCGGCTGCGCGTGGCCGAGGACTTTGTGCGGCCGGTAGGGCTTTTCTAGCGCCGCCACTTCCTCCGCGCTCAGCTTCAGGTCCACCGAGGCGATCAGCTCTTTCAGGTGCTCTGTCTTAGTTGCGCCAATGATAGGCGCGGTTACGCCGGGCGCTTGCAACACCCAGGCGCAGGCGATCTGCGCCGCGGAAACTCCGCGTTGTTTGGCGACTGCGGCCACCGCGTCGGCAACCAGGAAATCGTCTTCGCTGTAATACATGTCTTTGGCGAACGTGTCCATTTGCGAGCGCGCGGTGGAGCCGCCGCCGCGCTGCCTGGTGCCGGTGAGAAATCCGCGCGCCAGCGGACTCCAGGGAATTACACCCACGCCCCGATCGATACATAGAGGAATCATCTCGCGCTCTTCCTCGCGATACACCAGGTTGTAGTGATTCTGCATGGCGATGAAGCTGTGCCAGCCGTGCTCTTTGGCCAGATACAGCGCCTTTGAAAACTGCCACGCCGCCATGCTGCTCGCGCCCAGATAGCGCACCTTGCCCGCGCGCACCAGCGAATCCAGCGCCTCCAGCGTCTCTTCGATGGGCGTATCGAAATCCCACCGATGGATCTGATAGAGATCGATGAAATCCATGCCCAGCCGGCGCAGCGAGTTTTCGCAGCCTTCGATGATGTGTTTGCGGCTCAAACCCTTCTTATTGGGACTATGGCCCATGGCGCCGCACACCTTCGTCGCCAGAATGATTTCATCCCGCGAGGCCATTTCCTTGAGATAGACGCCGGTGATTTCCTCGCTCAAGCCCGCCGAATACACATCCGCGGTGTCGAAGAAATTGATCCCGGCGTCGATCGCGATCTTGAAGTGCTCGCGCGCATCTTGCTTATTGACATGCCAGCCGCGCGTGCCCAGCGACCAATCCGGCAGCTCGCCGCCGCCATAGCTCATGCATCCCAAACAAATGCGGGACACGGTGATTCCGGTCTTGCCCAGTAATGAATATTGCATGCTGTGCCGGCCCCTACCAGGGCACTCGTCCTTCATCGTTAAAATACCCGCCGGTGGGACCGTCTTCGCCGAGGGTGGCGTATTGGATGGCCGCAACCGCACCCTGCGCCGCGCTGCGAGGTCCGCTGTTGCCGTTAATATCGGTGGCGCAATAGCCGGGGCAGATGGCGTTCACCTTGATGGGCGTGTTCCTGAGCTCTTTGGCAAATTGAATGGTCATGCTATTCAGCGCCGATTTCGACGTGTTGTATCCCAGCGCCAGAAAATCCGCGAACGGCGAATTCAGATCGCTGGAAATGGTGAGCGAGCCCAGGCTGCTGGACACGTTCACGATGCGCCCGTGCTTCGATTTCTTTAGCAGCGGCAGCATGCCCTGGATCAGGGCCACCGGACCGAAAAAATTCGTTTCGTAGACTTCGCGCACCTTGGCCAGATCCACGTTACTCGGCTTGAGGCCCCATTCGGCGATGCCCGCATTATTAATCAAAATGTCGAGCCGCCCGAATTCCTTTTCGATCCACTCCGCCGCGTGCCGGATGGTGGCCTGATCGGTAACGTCCAGCTTTATAAAACGCGCGTCGGTTCCTTCCGCATTCAACTTCGCGACGGCCGCCTGACCGCGTGCTTCATCCCGCGCTCCGGCCAGCACGGTAATCTTCTTCGCGCCCAGTCCGCGCGCAATCTCGTACCCGATCCCTTTGTTTGCACCGGTCACGAGCGCGATATCACCTTGGAAAAGTTCCATACATGTTCAGTGTAAACCCCCGCCGCGACGAATGCGTCTACCAGTGCATGCAAACACGTTTTCTTGCCTCAACCGCCCTCTTGGCCTTTTCGTCCCTGCTCGCGCATGCGCAAGGCACCCCGCCTACGCCACCCACCGCGGCCCAGATTGTTGCCAACCAGGTCGCCCGGCTCACCAAACTGCTGGACTTAAGTACAATGCAGCAAACGCAGGCGACCGAGTACTTCACCGCTGAGCAGAACACGCTTTCGACCATCCGAACGGCAATGCACACCGCCCGGACGGCGATCCAAGCCGACATCAAAAGCGGCAATACCACCGATATCGCCACCCAGGCTGGGACAATTGGAAGCCTGACGACCAAGGAAGTAGAGGCGCAAGCCACGGCCAGCGCCCAATTCTATGCCATTCTGAGCGCCGAGCAGCAGAGCAAGTTCGAAACGCTCGGGCCCCTCGGTGGAGGGTTTGGCGGTCCAGGTGGACCTGGCGGACTTGGCCCACATGGGACCCACTAACTCGGCGGCGTTTGAATCCAATCCTGCATAACCCATGGAACTGTCGGCAACATCCGAACTGGAGCGAGCCATTCAACCGGATGTTGCCGCGCTGGCAGGGGACTTCGAAGCGCTGGTGCGCTTATATCGCCCCAAAATATTCCGCTTCGCTTTAGTCTCGTTGCGCGACCTGGACGCGGCCGAGAGCGTCACCCAGGATTGCTTCCTCCGCGCCTATCAATCCAGTGGCCGC
Organism: Bryobacterales bacterium; assembly: GCA_963824345.1. Lineage (GTDB taxonomy): Bacteria > Acidobacteriota > Terriglobia > Bryobacterales > Bryobacteraceae > Palsa-89. Next base: position 29,455 of record CAWGOZ010000023.1, on the reverse strand, counting down.
TTCCGGCAGGACTGCAGCCTGCAGACCTGGTTGATGCAGATTGCCGTCAACCTGATCCGGGATCAAATTCGCAACCGGCGGTTTCAGTTTTGGAGACGCGCCAGCCGGACGGCCCAGCCGGTGGATGTAGCGAGTCATGCGATTGCCGATCGCGCGCTCTCTCCGGAAGCTCGGGCATCCTTAAGTGAACAAGTAGCGGCGGTTTGGGAGGCTGCGGCCAAGCTTCCCGAGCGCCAGCGCACGGTCTTCCTGCTGCGCTTCGTGGAAGACCTGGATCTGCTGGAAATCGCCTATGCCACAGGCATGAAGGAAGGAACCGTGAAAACCCACCTGTTTCGTGCGTTGCGCGCAGTGCGGGTACGATTGGGAGGGGCAGCATGACGCGTCCACATTTACAGCATCTGGATTCTGAGCAGCTATCCGAGTGTATTTTGGGGGAGCCGGATTCGTGCATCGCGCAGCATCTGGAAAACTGCCCGGCTTGCAGGGCGGAGCTTGGGAACTTTCGCGAAGCCCTGGGCGAGTTTCGCGGCGCGGTCCGGTGTTGGAGCGAGAGCCAGGCGCGTACGGCACTGACAATTCAGGCCCGCCCATCCGAATCGCGTTCCTGGATCGCCGCGCATCAATTGGCGCTGGCCCTGCTGCTGGCGGCGGTGTGCATCCTGGCGAGCCTGCTCTGGCACGGAGGAGAAAACGTGCCAGCCAGCGACGCGGTGTTGCTCAACCAGGTGGATGCCCAGGTGTCGCGAACCGTCCCGCGTTCCATGGAGCCTCTGACGAAACTGGTGGCGCAGGAATGACCCCGATCCGCAACCTTCTCACGTTCCACGCCGCTATCCTGGCGGCGGGCGCGCTGTATGCGCAAGAGGGTCCGCCGCCCATGCGCCCCAGCCGTCCGCCCATGGAGCGCGCTTTTCATAATCCGCCCGGCCGATGGTGGACCGACCCCGCGCTGGTGCAAAAGCTGGGCCTCACCGCCGATCAGCAGAAGCGTATCGACGCGCTGTTCCAGCAAAGCCGGTTGAAGCTGATCGACCTCAGCGCGGCGTTGCAGAAGGAAGAAGCGATGATGGAGCCGCTGGTGGAAGCCGACCGGCCCGAGGAATCGCAGGTGCTGGCGCAGATCGATCGCGTGGCCCAGGCGCGTGCCGAGCTGGAGAAGGCCAATGCGCGCATGCTGCTCGGATTCCGCGGCGTGTTGACGCAGGACCAGTGGAAGAAGCTGCAGGCCGAAGATCCGCCGAGACGGGGCCCGGAGCGAAGAAGCCCGCAAAATTAGGTGCGGTATACTACCGGCTAATCATGAGGTCGGAAAGGGCCAGACTCGCCGTCTTGTACGCCGGAATTGTACTGCTGTCAATCCTGACGGCCCAGGGCTATATAGCGAACCCGGATAGCGGGGCCATGTTCAACGTGGCGCGCTCCATCGCGCATAAGGGGTCTTTCGAGGCATCCCCTTGCCAGCCTGCTCCAAGCAACAATCATTGTGTGCCCGGCGTCGATGGCAGACTCTACGCGGGCTTCGGGCTGTTGCCATCCGCCATCGCCGCTCTCCCGCTGGCCGCCGGCGAACAACTGGCGAAGCTGACACACCGGGACTCCAAGCTACTCTCCGAATTCCTGGTGTCCATGAGCAGCCTGTTCGTCGGGGCGCTTATCCCGATTGTGCTCGTTCTATGGCTTACCCGGATGGGATTCTCGTGGAAACCCTCGGTAATCACCGCACTGCTGCTGTTTTTCGGCACGGTCCTTTGGTTCCACAGCGTGAAAAACTTCTATTCGGAGCCCTTCTTCGCTCTCGCGTTGCTCAGCTCGGCCTATCTCCTTGGCATCGCAAGCCGCCCAAGTGGATTCCTGGTCGCTGGCTTCGTTTTCGGCTGTAGCGTTGCCTGCCGGGTATTCGGTCTCATCTTCGCGCCGGCGCTTGCGGCCTATTGCATCGCTCTCCCAAATTCCGGTAGCTGGGCGCGCCGGCTTTCTCGAGCCTCTATTTTTGGTGCCGGCGCCCTGGCGCCGATTGCCTTCGTGGCTTGGACGAATTATCTGCGCTTTGGCGACGTCACCAAGACCGGGTACCATTTGGCGTATCCCAGCCTGGCTTACCTCCTTTCGAATCCACTGATCGAAGGTGTGCGCGGTCTCCTTTTTGACGGCGAAGTGGGTTTGGTGTGGTTTACTCCGTGGATCGTCTTAGTTCCGCTGGCCTTCGCTCGTTTCTGGAAGGTGCGGCCTCTGGAGTGCGCCCTGGCAATCGCCATCTTGCTAGAGAGCGTCCTATTCTTTGCGGGTTACGTTGCGTGGCATGGAGGCTGGGCCTATGGTTCGCGGCTACTGCTGCCCTGTTTGCCATTTGCCGCACTGCCCCTGGTGGTGTTGTTCGAACAATGGCGCAAGCAGGGTGCCGTCGCGAGGATGGTCTTTACAACTCTTGCCGTCGCCTCGGTCTTCATCCAGTTGAGCAGCTTGCCCTACCCGGTAACGCGCTACTACCAGATGGTGACCTACAACAGCGCTCACCACCAACCGAAACCATGGCACGGATCGCTTCTGCTGGCGCAGTGGGAAGAGTTCCCCACCATACTGCAGGGTTCATTCGCTTTCTCGCGTGAGTCCGTGACCCCGGATCCCGAGGCGCGTATCGCGAGCATAAACCTGACTTGCGCCAACCTGTGGCTCCTGAAGGCGGCGAAGTTGGGTTTCCTCCCCTGGCCTCTAGCCGGAGCGTTGGCGCTGGTGTTTCTCGCTGCTGGCGTCGGGCTGGTTGGCCTAGGCTTACGTAACCCCTCGGTTGCCGTCATGGCGCCCCGTGAAATGGCGTCTCCGGCCGTCGCCGGCCGCTAGATTGGCATGAGCTACGGCCGTTATTTCGAAGAACTGGAGACCGGGCAAACCTTCCGTCACTGGCCCGGCCGCACCATCACCGAATTCGACGACACGCTGTTCAGCCTTCTGAGCATGAACCAGCATCCAGTGCACATTGACGAACACTTTGCGGCGGGGACGCAGCATGGCAGAAGGCTGGTGGAAGGGCCTATCGTGATTAGTCTGGTGATCGGCATGAGCCAAGCCGACATCGGCGGCCGCGCGCTCGATACGCTGGAATACTCGGAAATCCGCCACGTGGGGCCGGTGTTTCATGGCGACACCCTCTACGCAGAGTCGACCGTGGTCGCGAAGAACGAGCTTCCCGATGGGCGCGGCGTGATTGCCGTCGAACACCGCGGCGTAAATCAGCGCGAAGAAATGGTGCTGACGATGCGGCGGAAGATCGTGGTTCCAAGGCAGCCACTCCGCGCGGGTGGTTAATAAGATTAATCAAAAACTTCTTGGCGGAGCCCGCCGGACATGTTAAGTTGTACGAGTCCCAACTCTCTCGAAAGGAGCGCCCATTTGGAATCTGTTGCCGATGATCGAAAACAATTTGTGACATTCGTGGGCGATCTCTCAACCTTCCTGGCTCGTTAGTTCTCTCACGTTGATTCAACGCGGGAGGAACCATGACCAAAATCAAAGTCTTTCAAGGAACTCGATCCGCGGATGCGCCGCGTCTGTGCGATTCCTGCGCCGATGGCGTTGTAATGCGCGGGCCGGCCGACAGCGAAGAGTACGTGTACTGCGCGGTGATGCAAAAAGCGATTCCGATGCGGGTCACCGAGTGTAATCGCTACGTGGATCGCGCGCAGCCGGCGCTGTGGGCCATGAAGGAGATCGCGTGGGTGCTGGAAGCGGACTCCAAACGGCAGAAGATCGGGTTCATTACCGCCAAGGAGTGGCGCAAGCTGAACCAAAACGAGGATCTGGTGCCCGGCCGGCTGGAGTAAACCGGCTCATTCCGGGAAGGAGGCCTTGGGCAGAAGATGTTTCTGGACCTTGCCCAGAGCGTTGCGGGGAAGCTTTTCCATCAGGATGAAGGATCGCGGAATTTTGAACGACGCCAGCTTGGCGCGGCAGGCTGCTTCAAGTTCGCGGGGGTCGAGGCTGCGAGTTACGACCACGTAAGCGACGGGGACCTCGCCACGCACGCGATCCGGCGCAGCCGCCACGGCAGCCTCGGCGACGCCTTCCTGCTCCTGGAGAAATTCTTCGATCTCCCTGGGATAGATGTTGAAGCCGCCGGAAATGATGAGATCGCTCTGGCGTCCGCATAAAGTGTAGTAGCCGTCGGGCGATCGCGTAGCGATGTCACCGGTGCGGAAATAGTCGCCCACGAAAGCCGCGCGCGTGGCGTCCTCGCGCCGCCAGTAGCCCGCGAAGATATTGGGTCCCTTGAGGTACACTTCGCCCACCTCGCCATCGGCCACCGGGCGACCCTCGGAATCGAGCAGCCGCACCGAAACGCCGGGCAACGGCAGTCCCACGCTGCCGGGACGGCGCTCGCCGGTGTAAGGATTGCTGATGTTCATCAACGTTTCGGACATGCCATAGCGCTCCAACACCGCGTGTCCGAAGCGCTCGCGGAATTCTTCAAAGATCTGCGCCGGAAGGGGCGCGGAGCCCGAGACAAACAGCCGCGCGAAGCCGCCGATCTCGCGCGCTTGCTGGGGTGCAATGTCGAGCAGCCGGACGTACATCGCGGGAACGCCGAAGAAAAGCGTCGGACGGAAATCGAGGAACTCGAGGGCGGCTCTTTGATGCTCAAAGCGCTCGAGCAAGCGCATCCGGCAACCGCTGATGAGCCAGCAATGCAGTCCGTTGCCCAGGCCGTGCACATGGAACAGAGGTAGCGTGAGCAGGAAACGATCCGCGCTCGAAATTTGCCAGCACGTCAGAAGATTCAGCGCGTTCGCCGCAAAGTTGTTGTGCGTCAGGATGGCCCCTTTGGAGACGCCTGTGGTGCCGGATGTATAGATGATGCCTGCGGGCGAATCGCCATCGAGGGTGACGGCTGGGCGTTGGTTTGAGAATGCCGCAGCTTCCTGGGTAAGATCCGCCGGATTCCACAAGGGGGCGGGGCCGGGAAGGGGCGTGGCGGAGACCACGGCCCCAGGCTCGGCATCGGCTAGGATGTGCGTGAGCTCGCGCTCGCGATACAGGATGTTGATGGGAACGAAGATCACGCCGAGCTTAACGCAGGCCAGATAGAGATCGATCATTTCGAGGCAATTGGCGAGGTACACACACAAGCGGTCGCCCGTCTTGAAGCCGCGTTGCGCCAGGAGCTGAGCCAGGCGATTGCTGCGGCCGTCGATGTCGCCAAACGTATAGGCGGCGCCCTGGAATTCCAGCGCCGGGTGATCGCGCCGGGCTTCGAAGGAGAGATCGAAAAGCTGTGTGAGATTCAAAAGCTGAAGATACCATGACAGGCCCGAGACGTATACTCAAATTGCCATGAATGCCTATGCCGCGGACGCCGGCACAAAGAGCGATGAAAACGCCAGCCAGCAGGAGCATGCTGGAGTGGTCGCCGGCGAAATAGGCCGAACTCAGTCTGGTGCTTTGAGCCCGTGCGTCAATCGCAGGAGGGCGCAGTCCAGGCGCTTTGGGTGTCCGTAAATGCGAGTCTCAGCCGCCGCGCTTCTTTTCCGCCTCTTCAAGCCGCTCACGCATTAACACCTGGATGCGTTGGGAAATCGGGGTGGGATTCCAGAAGCCGGATTGCACCATCGGACAGCTTATACAACACCGGGAGCGCCACCGACAAGATGACGGGAGCCTTACCCGATTGAATCGCGTGCGCAAGCTCGGCCGGCTGCAACAACTCGCCGGCAGCCCAGGGATCTGAGGCTGCTTCCTGACCAAACAGATCCGCAGGCCAAGCCCAAAATCGCAAGCGTCTTTTTATGCTTCATAGCGAATCTTCGAACACTTTCATGCGCTACGCGCCGTCCGCTTCCAGCCAGTCTGGCTCGACGAGAACGCTCCTGCACTCGCAGATGCGGATTGATCAGGACTCGGCGGAAACTCGCCCTGCCGATCCCTCCGAGCCTGTTTGCGGATCAAGATCGTCATGCCGCTAAGTTCCGCTGGTCATTCCTTTCGGTGTCCCTTTCTTCGCCGAGTCCACGGCGGCACCTATCCGAGCAGCGGTCTCCTCGACATCGCCCGCCACGACATCTACCCGCGGCCTGCACGCCATTGCCGCTGTGGCTTGCGCGCCCTTCCCGCCTATAGCCGCACGATTTTGGGTGAAGGATGGTTCTTGAGCGCGTTGCGCGTGTCGACCACCAGCTTGGCGCAATCCACGATCGCCGGATAGTCGACGCCCTCATGATCGGTCACCACCACCACGCAGTCGGCTTCCTCCGCCATCTCGATGGGATCTTGCGCGGTAAGCTGATGGTCGTCCAGCCGAAGCTTCGGAACGAACGGATCGCTGTAGGTGACGCGGCAGCCGCGGCGCTCGAGCAGCAAAATAATGTCCAACGCGGGCGACTCGCGCACATCGTCGATGTTGCCTTTGTAGGCGGCGCCCAGGATATGAACGTGCGACCCTTTGAGCGGTTTTGCATGATCGTTGAGCGCGTTCTGGATCTTGTCCACGACAAACTGCGGCATTTGTCCGTTGATCTGCCCAGCCAGCTCGATGAAACGCGCCTCGATGCCGGCTTGCTTGGACTTCCAGGAAAGATAAAACGGATCGATCGGGATGCAGTGGCCGCCCAGGCCGGGGCCAGGATAAAACGGCATAAATCCGAAAGGCTTGGTGGCAGCGGCATCGATGACTTCCCAAACGTCGATGCCCATACGGTCGCACATGAGCGCCATTTCGTTCACCAGTCCGATATTGATCATGCGAAACGTATTTTCGAGCAGCTTCACCATCTCGGCCACCCGAGTGGAGCTCACCGGCACTACGGTTTGGAGCGCCTGTCCATAGAACAGCGCGCCCAACTTCGTGCACGCGGGCGTTATGCCTCCCACCACCTTGGGGATGTTGGACGTATGGTAGTGGGGGTTCCCCGGATCCACGCGCTCCGGCGAGAAACAAAGAAAAAAATCTTCGCCTGCCTTCCAGCCGGAAGCTTCGAGCATGGGCAGAACCAGCTCGTTGGTGGTTCCCGGATATGTTGTCGACTCGAGAATCACCAGCTTACCGGGACAGAGGTATTGCGCCGTCTCCTGGCACGCCGCCACGATGTAGCTCATGTCCGGATCTCTGGTCTTGCGCAGCGGCGTCGGCACGGCGATGTTGATCGTGTCGAGACCGGCGATCGCGGAGAAATCCGTCGTCGCGCGAAATGTCCCCTCCGTCAGCCGCTGCCGCAAGAGACTCGAGCGTACGTCTTGTACATACGATTCGCCGCCGTTCAATTGGGCTACCTTCGATGCCAAGATGTCGATCCCGGTGACCGAAAACCCCGCCTTGGCGAATTCCATCGCTAGCGGCAGGCCCACGTAGCCGAGCCCGATAATTCCGACGCTCGCGGTCCGATTCGCGATTTTTTCTTCCAGCACGGCTGCGGCCGTTATCGTTAATTGCATTTGAATTGCCTTCCCTGACTTTATCCCTGGACTCCCGGCGGGCGCTCATTTCTTAGGTCTGGTTAGGGTTGGTCGGGTTTATCGCGGACGATGTAGAACAGAACCAGAAGGAACCCCAGGACCACGCCGCTCCAGAGCAGAAGCTCGCGGCGAGTGCGTAACCAGGCTCGCTTGCGCTCAACCGGACGCTGACGCGAAACGTGGCGGCCGCTTTCCCGGAAATCCGCGGCCTTGAGCATTGCTCGGGAAAGGCACTCCGGGCAGCGGAAAGGGTAATAGCCGAACAGGCGCGCCAAGCGCTCCAGCGGATTCTTGCGGCGGGAGCTGCGGAGCCGCCGGCCATGGCACTGGCGGCAGGCCAATGTACGAGGGTGCGAGGGCCGGGACGCGGCAGGAGCAGGCCCAGGTTCGAACGCTTCCGAGGGCGCCTGAAGCGTGAATTCCTCGCTGCCCGGTCCGCTGCGCATGGCTCCCGAGGGAGCGCGGAAAAAGAACATCGCGCGAGGCTCTTTTTCGGCGCGAACGCGGACCACCAGGGCAACTTGAAAAGGCTCCGGGAAGTGGCGGGCATGGATTCCCAGATCCCGCTTGGAGAGAAAGATGGGGCTCGCGATATGGGAATGGTACCAGCCCAGAACCCGCAGACCGCGCAGCTGCGGGTCCGTCTCGGGAGCGGACATGACTGCGGCCATGGATTTCTCGTCCCGTTCCGTCAGCACGAACCCCGGCCCCACGGCGTGTTCGCAGGGCAGCGGGCGCGAGGCCAGAATGTGAATGCCCTCCTCGGTGGCGTGGCCGAACAGGATGCCGCCGCCCTCCTGGTAGGATTGAAACGCTGCTTCCAGCTCGCGGCGGACGCGATCCATAAGCTCGGGCGAGTACCCGATGGAAAACGCAGGGGTGGAAGAGCCAACGGCAGGCATAAGAGACAACGGCGGTTTAGGGGGCCGACGGCGAGGCTGGCTCGCAAAAGTCAGGCAATTCGGTCTTCTTGAAAAAAGGTACTCCAATGTACAGGCGATCTTTGGGTTTTCGCCAAGTCCCGATCCAATCGAACAACGCATCCGGGGCAACGTTGTGGACGATAACGAAAATAGCCATTCCGGTGTCGAGAAGCTGGCGGTAGCGGTTCTTGGCGCGCTCGGTCTGGTCCGGCGTATTTCGAACGTAGGGTGCCCAGGGGTCCTCCACCAGCAGGCCCTCCTGACCGATCGCATCTATCATCAATTCCGTTTCCGCGGCCGACATCATTCCCACGTGCGTGGCGATGTTGAACACCGCGCGCGAACCCTGGCCTTGCGCTATCAACCGGAGAGCTTTGATGTTCTGGCAGTAACCGTCCCACGGTTGGGTGGCGCCGGTGCTGCGGTGGGCTCCGGCATTATCCACGAAGCGCAACGAGGCCGGGTACTTCATCCATTCAGCTCCGATCCTGGTCTCCAGGGCACGGCGGGTGAAGGCATCGCCGACGTCGATAAATGCTCGGGTGGGCGCGTCCGGCCATCTTCCCTTGAACTTGGCGGCCGGGGGCATGTCCTCGGAAAGCACGGTGGGAAACGGCCACGAGATCTCGTCGGCCGCCGGAACAACCGTGGTTCCCGAAATGTAGGTCCCGACGATGAAGCCTTTGGACAGGAGAGACTGGCGAGCGGACTGATACATCTTCTCCAACTCCGCGGCGGAATCGGATGCTCTTCTGATGACAACCAGGCACAGGACAAGTTCGCCGGGGAAAAACCAATCCGGATGCTGCTTGACGTAGTTGACCAGATACTGATTGCCGTTCGGAACCACGAGACGGCAAAGCCCGGACTCAGGCCATTCGAAAGGCGGGTGGTGCGTCGTGGCGGCCCCGAGCTGCCCCGCTCCCAGGAAGCGGCACGCCAGCGGCGACAATAGCAAGCCGAGCAGCGACCTTCGTAATACCAACTGCTGAGAACTTTGGCTAGGTGGAGTCATGGATCTGGTGCCTGTTTAGTAGCTTGGCTGGGACTCCCACGCTCGTCACGCGTGCCGGAACGTCCCGGATCACAACCGCGCCCGCGCCGATGATCGACCACGCCCCGACGGAGGCTTTGCCGATCACCGTCGCCCCCGCTCCGATGTAGGCGCCCTCCCCAATTCGGATCGAGCCGCACAGTGTGACCCCCGGATTCAGATTCGCGAAATCGGCGATTTCACAATCGTGAGAAACGGACGCCTTTACGTTGATGATGCAGTGCCTGCCGATGCGGACCCTGGTGGTAACAATCGCGCCGGGCGCAATCAGCGTTCCTTCGCCGATCTTTACAGCTCGTCCCACCTGGGCGGACCGATCCACGATCACGGCCGGAGGAACCGTCAGGGTCAAACGTTCGATTCGCTGCATCACCGCGCGGCGCAATACGTTGTCGCCGAACGCCGTAATGAATCGGAGGCCGGGATTGGATCGCTGCAACCCCGCCAGACATTCGATCGGCCCGAGAACCTCGGTCTGCTCAAACGAGCCGGGAGGCTTGAAATCGTCCAGGACTCCCAACAACTGGAGAGTCGGATGGCCCTCCAAATAGGAGCAAATTTCCCGGGCGTGGCCCCCCGCGCCGACAATCACGATTGGAACTGGCATGCGAGCTAGCCCCGGCCTTCCGCTCCGATGTTCGCCAAAGTTTCCATCAGGCCGGTGACGCGGCGATGATCGTCGTCGCCGACGCTGGTGAGCTCTTTCAGCCACTTCGCATTGCGGTAGAAATTCGATTCCGGGTCCGGAATCAGTCCGCTGATAATCGATTCCACCAGCATCTCGGCGCCGGTTCGTATATCAAAGCGGGCCCAAAATCCGCTCTCGTGCATTCGGTCGGTGGAGACCGCATAATCCCGGCGATCCGGATCCGGGAGCAAAGAATGCTCGACCCGCAGGGATGGATTCATGCTCTGGAAAATCTTCGCCAGATCAACCACGCGAAGGTTCTGTCCGGCGATGTTGTAGCACATGTGCCAGCTCTCGGTGGCCTCGATAAAATGCACGAATGCCGCGGCGCAGTCGCTGACATGCAGAAACGGACGCCACTGCTCGCCGGTGCCGAAGATGGTGATCTCGTTGTGCAGCGTGCTGTGCAGGCTGAAAATGTTGACCACCAGGTCGAACCGCATGCGCTGCGAGTATCCGAATAAAGTTCCATTGCGGAGAATCACCGGCCGCCAGCAACGATCCGCCATCGCGGTGAGCGCTTCCTCGGCATTGAATTTCGATTCCGCGTATACCGTAATCGGGTTCACCGGACTGGTTTCGGTGGCTTCGCCCGGAGAGCTGCCATAGATGGAACAAGAGGAGGAGAACAGGAACCGGATCCCGAGACTGCGGCAGGCCTCCGCCAGCCGGACCGTGGTTCTAAAATTCAACTCCCGAGTCAGCTCGGGACGAAGCTCCGCCGAAGGATCGTTGGAAATGGCGGCCAGATGAACTACTGCCTGGCAGCCCTCCAGAACCTCCTGAAGACGGACCGGGGATTCCACGATATCGCGCAAATCCTCGCGCAGTATCTCGACGGCGGGCCGGGTCGCTCGCAGGCGGCTGACACCGAAATATCCGATGTCGATCACCCGCACCTGATGTCCGCGCGCCACCAGCTTTGGAATTAAAACCGAGCCGAGGTATCCGGCTCCACCAGTTACTAGAACTTTCATGCGAATCTACTTTCCGCTTCCGCGAGCCGTTGCGCTGCGTAATCCATTTCTTCTTCTTGAATCGTGGTGAAAAAGGGCAACGTCAATACTCTGCGCGCCAGCGCCTCGGTGCGGGGCAATGGACGGTGGTGAAAGCGCGCGAAGAGTTTCTGTTGATGAACCGCCGGATGAAAGTAAGCGCGCGTTTCCACGCCCTGTTCTTTCAGCCAAGCGATGATCTCCGGACGCCGCGCCGCGACCGATTCCGGGAGCAAAACGGTGAAATCCTTGAACGTGTGCCGGATGCCTGCCGGAACCTCGATTATTTTCGATTGAGCGTGCCAGCCAATGGCCTTCTCAAAGTACGCTGCCTTGGTCCGGCGCCGTTCCAGGATGGTTTCGATGCGGCGCAGATTATGCCGCCCGACGATGGCGTGCAACTCGCTCATCTTTCCGTTGAGGCCCGGCCACCAAGTATCGTAGTTCGCTTCGATGCCATAGTTCCGCATATGTTTGACGCGCTCGATCAACTCGGGGCGCCGGCTGGCCACTAACCCACCTTCCACCGCGACCAGGGCTTTGGTTACGGATAAGGAGAATACTTCGGCGTCGCCGAAGCATCCGACGCTCCGGTCCCCGACCGCCGAGCCGAAGGCATGAGCGGCGTCGTACATTACGGCCGTCTTGCGCTCGCGGCCACGGTTCGCATGGCTCACAATGGAATCGATGGCGTCCACTTCGCAGGGCATGCCGTATACGTGCGTTCCGATCACCGCGGTCGTTTCCGGATGCGCCGCCAGAAGCTCTTCCAAGTCGCCGGTATCCAGGGTGAGGCGCTGGTTTACGTCGGCAAAGACCGGCCTGGCCCCGGCGTAAAGGATCGCCTGCACGGTGGCCATGAACGTAAAGCTGGGTACCACCACCTGATCTCCGGGGCGCACCCCGAGGCCCTGCAGGGCGAACAGCAGGCCCATGGTCCCGGAGGAAACGGCGACCACTGGTGCGCCAAGATATTGCCCGGCCTCGGCTTCGAAAGCCGTCAGGAACTTGCCGAAATTGCTGATCTTTCCATTCGAGAGAATCTCCTTGAAATCCGCGGCTACATCTCCGAAGGCTGGCAGATCGGGCCTGATCAGCGGTATGTGACGAATCTCGGTGCTGGGTTGTCTTGTCATAGCGAAGCTTTCTAAGAAACTTCTCGGTTATTGGCGAGCCGAAACCGCGGGCGAAACTCGCGCCGGGTCTACCAGGGCATGCAGGGGCGCGGGGGGGCCGGGAGCGTCCTCGGCATTCATAAATTCCCGGATGGTCGCGTGGCCGGGAGCGCAGGTGCCGCCCATCCTAAAAACAACGCCCGGCGTTCGCAACAGAATCGACACGTCGAGCCACACATTTTGGTGCTGGATGTACCACAGGTCCATGTCAAACCGCTCTTCCCAAGTGATGCCGTTTCTGCCCCCGATTTGGGCTATCCCGGTGATGCCGGGTTTCGCTTCCAGCCGGCGCCGCTGGCGGGCCGAGTATCGCGCGACGTACTTGAAAAGCAGAGGCCGCGGCCCTACCAGGCTCATCTGGCCCCGCAGCACATTCCAGAATTGCGGCAGTTCGTCAATGCTGCTGCGCCGCAGCAACGCTCCCAGGCGCGTCAATCGTTTCGCGTCGTGTTCGCTGCTGTGTTCATGTTCTGGCGCCGCCCGCATGGTCCGGATTTTATAGATATAAAAAGGCTTTCCATTCAGGCCGCTCCTGAGCTGCCGGAACCACGCAGGCCGTCCGATGGTGAGGAGCACTGCCACCGAGGCGGCCAATAGCACGGGGCTGGTCAATAGCAGCAGGCTGGCGCTGCCAACGACATCGATGACGCGCTTGTTGATCAGGGAAGTCGTTTCCATTTTGAACAAACGGGTTTTCATTTTTTGGGTCCGAGCGTGACCGCCGGTTATCGCAAGCCAGCGAAGGCAAAAATCGCGGGGCAGAAAATACGAGGAGCAAACTTGGCGTGCAGAACCCCCAGCCACCAGGATGGTTGCGAAAAGGCTAACGCTAAGGGCTCCGAATCATAACCGTAGACGCAAGCGTCGAATCCGTATTGAGCCAGCTTCGCCCGCAAACCGGGGATGGTGTTGCAACGGTAGAAAGTTCGAAACATGTCCTCCGCTTTCCTGTTCTCTTGGACCCGCAGCAGCAGCGGCTTTCTGAAGCGTTCCGGCACCAGGCGCGAGACCATGCCGAAATAGCTTCGAACGTTGGTGGTTCTGAGACAGAGCAATCCGCCGGGCCGGAGAATCCTCTTGATTTCCGAGAAAAACACCTCCGGGTCGAGCACATGCTCGAGAACCCAGTCGCACAGAATCGCATCCACCGAACCGTCTGCGAGTGACGGCATCCGGCCGCCGGATTCAAGCAGGCGGAATTCGTCGATCAAGGGATTCGCCGCGGCTTCCGCGGACGGGTCCGCGCCAATCACCTTCCTCACTCGCTGGCGCAGGCACCGGATCTCCCGGCGATACGGTACCGGATCCTCCAGGCAGCGGCCTCGCCCGCAACCGAGATCGAGCAAAACGTCGGAGGGCTTCACCAGCGCCTGCACGCGACTGTAGAACGCGATGGTTCCGTCGATGTCGGTAAATCCGCCAAAGCGGCATTCGGGATACGATTTCTCGAGCAAGCGCTCTAACTTTGCCATGAATCCGTTTGAACTCCGTGGCCGGTCTCAAAGAGCGTCGGCCGGCGCGCGTAAAGCAGACGCCGGAACTCGGCGGCCAGCAGCTCAGAGACGTGGCGGTCTGAAAATCGCGCCGCCGCGAATTGGCGGCCGGAAACGCCCATCCGGCGCCTCAACTCGGGATCCCGCAGCAAACGCCGTAAGCCTTGCACCAGCGCGGCCGGGTCCTGGGGTTCGACGAGCAGGCCCGTGACGCCATGCTGCACTGAGTCGAGACAGCCCGGAATGCGCGTCGCCACCATGGGGATCTTCATCGCTGCGCATTCCAGCGCCACGTTGCCGAAACCTTCCCGGCGGGACGGTAACACTCCCAAGTCGATGGCTGCATAAATGGCTGGCATGTCACTGACAAAATCGCCGGTCAAATGAACGCGCGCATCGTTGCGAAGCAACCGGACCGTTTCAGCGGAAACCGCGTCGTCAGCTTCAAAAGCGCCGCACAGCAGCAGCCGCAGGTCCGCAAATTCCTCCCGCAGCGCCCGCCAGGCGAGCGCCATTTCCTCGATCCCTTTGTCCCGCACGATGCGTCCGGCGTAGCCCAGCAGTAAAGCGTCCGGCGGAATTCCATAACGTTGGCGGGTGCGAACGCGATCGGCGGCGCGCCCATCCGGATCGAACTTAGTCAAGTCCACTCCGTGACTGCTGCCGTAACCGAGTGTGCGGATTTTGCCTGGCGGGCAAAGCCCCAGATCCACCACGACTTTCCGGAGGGAATGACTCACGCACAGGACATCGGTAGCCAGAGCGCAGGCCAGCCACTCGGTAGAGGCCAGCAGCCGCCGGCGCCACCCCCGGCGAGTGAGCAGCACCAGCGTGTTCATGGTATAAACGCGCACTCTAATTCCCGCCAGGCTGGCCGCGATCATTCCCAGCAAGCCCGCCTTGGGCGTGTGGGTCTGGAGGATGTCGGGACGCAAGCGGCGCACCAGGCGCCAGACCAGCGCCAGACTGATCAAATCGGCCCAAGGGCTCATCTGCCGCCGTATCGGTATGGCGTGCATAACCTTCCCGGTGTTGGCGCGACACTGGTCCAATTCCCGGCCCGGCGCGCTGATGGTCTGCACTTCGAAGCCTTGCTCGGCCAGATGCAGGATTTGGGTTTGAAACAGCGCCCATAGGGCCAGCGGAGAAGTGGTCATGATCAGGACCCTGGGCTTAGAAGCGGGCGTAGGCCTGCGGTTCATGCTTGTGAAAGCGTCTTTTCGCGAGTCAGCAGGCATATATATTCGTTGCCGAGTGCGGCGTTTCGATTGTTCCCGCACTTTCCGAATACCATTCGCATCAGCGAGTAAAGGCCGCCCGACTCGAGCACGCGTCGAAGTCCGCGCATGTTGGGCAGCGGGATCAGATCGTAGCGAAACATCGAAACCATCCGCAGCCCTTGCTTCGCGCACAGCCGGTTCACGTGGGCGAACGACAGTACGTTCGCCTGGTAGCGGGGCGGCGTGCCAAGGTGCCGCAGCCAGTTCAAGAAACGCACCACTCGTCCCACGAAATGGAAGGAATCGGCGAATTCGAGAATCAGGCTGCCTGCGGGTGTCAATAAGGACTCCAGTTTCTTCACGAACTCCTCGGGCGATTGGGCGTAGGCCAAAACTCCCAGACAAATCACCAGATCGAAGCCGGCCGAATCCAAGGATGCGGTCATGAAATCCTCGTTCCGCACCTCGACATTCTCCCTGAGCCCGGCGGGAATATTCGAGCGCGCTACGTACGCCATATTGCTGGAGAGATCGAGCAGGGTCAGGCGAGTTTCAGGGCCAAGCAGCGGCAGCGAGATCGCACCGTTCCCACACCCGATGTCCAAAACGCGCCGGAAGGTCTGGCCGGCGGTAAAGGATCGGACTGTCTCCATCCTTATCCTGATATCGCACTGTCGCTTATCCAGATAGCGCTCCGGCGCCTCGAAAACGGACTTGACGACGCCAATATTACTCGACATATTTATTCTGAACTCCGTTTGAACCAGGCTTGCGTGTCGTCCTTCAGATGCCGGTAGAACGCCACGCGCCGGGCGCCAAGCACGTCGCTGTGGTAACTCCGGGCGGCCGCCAAATTGCGCGCCGCCATCCGCTTCCGGCGGTCTGGATCCGACAGCACTTCCCGAATCTTCCTCTCCAGCGCCCGCGCGTCTCCTGGAGGAACCAGGTCCTCGCCGGGCAGCAGTTCGGGAATGCCTCCGGCCGTACTGCCGATGCAGGGCAGGCCGCGCGCCATCGCCTCGATCAGGGCCCTGGGCAGACCTTCGGTCCGGGATGCGAGGACGAACAGATCGGCCCGATCCAATTCTTCCCGCACCGCCTGGCCGCTGGTCCGTTCCCCCAAAAAAGCAACGTTGCGGCCGAGGCCGAGACGGCGGACCTGAGCTTCCAGCTGCGGCCGGTATTGCCCATCTCCGATCAGCCTGAGCCGAACGTCCAAGCCCTCGCGCAGCGCGTGATACACAGCATCGATAAGCACGTCGGGACCTTTGTAGAGCTGCTGCAGGGTTCCCACCGTCACCAGCGTGCATGACGATCGGTCCATTCGGATGGGCGGCGGCTCCGGCACAAAATCGCTCCCGGCGATTTCAATGCTCGAAAAATTAGTCGTAAACGTCCGTGGGCCGGGAGCATACCGGCGTTGCAGCGTTGCGGCCGTCACATAGGCGGCGCTGCTGGCATGCGCGCATTCACGTTTGAGCTCCCGTGCCATCCACCACCGCACCACCGGCCGGATGGGATGGCGCGAACTGCCCGGAGCGAACACGTCATACGGATCCCCAACCACCTCTACGCCGTAAGGCCTCCGGGGGCCGAGTGCGCGCCAGACCTGATCGCCGATGCCGCACGGCACTCGCAGCAGCACCGCCTCGGCCTGCGTCAACCCCCGCCGGATAAGCGGCTTCAGAACAGGCAACGCTCGCAGCAGCGCCGCGGCGCCCACGAAATGCGGCAAGGCGATGGTCTCGACACCCGGTCCGGAGGCCTTTCTCCAGCCAGGCGGCGGCGACTTTTCCGAACGCGCGCGAGCCAGCAGCCGCACCGGTTCGAACACTTCCAGATAACGCTTCCAGAAGGCATATTCGAGCGATGGCGGTCCCCATAAAACGCCGTCGCCGGTCAGTACGAAGCGCCCGGTGCAGGATACCAGCAAGTTCACAAGCGGTCGCCCAGGCCGGAGCTCGGCCCCAACTCGGTCTTCCGCGCAGCCAACACCATTCCCGCGCTTTTTAATAGCGCTGCCCGGCGGTAAACTTCGGGGAAGACCCTGTCGATCAGACTTTTTGGCCGGCGCGCGTACTGTTTTTTGATCGCGCCGAAATCCACGATCGCATGGCGATATTTTTTCAAGCCTTCTTCGAATCTGGAAAGCTCGGCCGAGCCCCAGGCATTGTGGTGATGGCAGACGGTCCAAACGCCTGCAGGGCGGCGCCTGAATCCCCACAGCTGCTGCGGAATCCAGAAAATCCCGCGACGGTCCGTGTGGGGCCATAAATAGTAGCCGTGACACGCCACACAAAGGTCCACGCGGCAGAGCGCCGCCAAGGTCAGGGCATCGAAGGAATGGAAGGGTGCGATCCACAAATCCGCGGTGACGTTTTCGCGCGCGAAGATTTCAAGTGCCAGACGCAGCTTGGTTTCTTGTTGCTCCAGCGGGAGTCCTCCGAATTCGCCGCAACCGTTAGCCGTGACAACTTTGCCTGGCGCTTGATGCTGGTACCCATGTAGGCCGATGGCCCACCCACGCGCCTGCCAGCGGCGTACGCGCTCCCAAAAAGAGCTTTCCGGGCCATCCACGCAGAGCGCCGGATCTTGATTATCGGGCACCACCGCTAGAATGGGTTGGATCTCATAGCGGAGCAGAAGCTCCTCCACCCGGTTCCAGACGCGCCAATTCATGGTGGGACAGATGTCGTCGAATCGAACCAAATATTTGGCAAACGAAGGCCGCATGCGAGATTTCATCGCGCCTTTATGAAGACCGGAAGCATATAGCCCGCTAGGTGCGGTCCCGCCCCAGGCAGCGCACAGATGATCTGGTCTAATTTCAGTAGGGTTCCCGATGCGGGTGCTAACCCGCATACCCGGGCAGGCAGCGCCTTATAATAGTGAATCTCGCCAAGCTGGAAACCGGAAGTGGCCGTTAAGAATCGCACGTAACCCCTCGAAAAGCGCTTGGAATAAAGACCGTTCCCGGCGGTTTCCTCGGAATCCAGGTAGCCAAAGTAGTCGAGGTTGTACGCACTGAATGCAAGTCTGCCCCTGGACTTGAGCACCCGGTAGCATTCACCGAGCAGTGCCAACAAATCGTTTTCCTTGAGGTGCTGGAGAACCTGGCAGGACAGAATCCAATCAAAAGTGCCCGAACGGAACGGAAGACCGTCGCAGGCGTTCGCGCAATGCGGTGTCACGTTGCCCATTCGATTGGCCCGTACCACTTTGAGACTTTGCTCGGAGAAATCCAACGCGGCAATGCTCCCCACGTGCGGCGCCACCGCCCCGGTAATCCGGCCCGTGCCGCAGCCGATTTCGAGCACCGACTGCACGCCCTTGGACCGGACCAGGTCGCAAAACACGCTTTTCTCGCGCGAGTCGAAGAAGCGGCCCTTGGTGGCCAGCATCCAGCGGTCATAATCCGGCGCTTGCGTGTCGCGCAGCGCCAGTTCGGCGGACTGATAACTTGCAGTCACGGCCAGAGCACGCTACCCGTATCCGGCCCCATGGCCGAACCGGTCATGAATCCAGACCGCCATCCGACCCTTGAAGCTGAGCGGTTTCAAGCCGTTAAAGTTCTCGACAATCTCTCCCCCAAACCCGTTCTTGAACCGGTTGATGGCCAGCCGCTTGACGTCCGCTGTTCCGGCATAGCGTCCGCCCAGATCGAAAATCAGAAAGCCCGCTTCGCGAAAGGTCAGCATATCGAGCCAAATGTGATAGCGATTGGCGCGTCCGCTGACGGCCCTCGGGCCGGGGTCCGGCTCGGCCTTGTGAAGGGCTGCCGAATGCAGCAGTCGTACGCGCCCCCCGGCGTGCCAGTAGGCGTGCCTTACCAAAACATGGCCGCTCTTGTCGTGAACGTGGGACAGATGCAAACCGCCACTCGCCGCCAGAACGTCGAGGCGGTTTCGATTGGCCGGCGGGAGGTCCGTGAGCCGAGCGAACTGGTCGTAAAAGGCGCAGAATCCGTTCAAAGCCTGGGGCGAACACTGGGCGGCGACGCAATGCGTTAGCCCGTCCCGTTCGGCTCTGCGGATTTCGTACCTGGTGCTAGGGGCCATATCCGACAGAAGCAGGGCGGGCGGCCTGCGCAGGTCGATCACAATGGTCGAAAAAGCCGTCCATCTGGCGCGCAGGGAGGGTTCAGGCTGGCTCCACTGCACATAACGCGCTATGTCGGCGCTCAGCTTCGCGGGCTGCTCGTCGAAGTAAAGATCGGCGATGCGAACCGACAATTTGGTGGAAAGAATCACGTCAGTTTGCCCGTGCGTAGATGCCGGTCAGCTCGGCCACGCTGTTCTGTATGTTAAAGCCGCGTTCCACATAACCCAGAGCCTCGGAACGGCTGAGGCCAGGCCGACGGCTGCTCAGAGCAAGTAGCGCTTCCGCCCAAACGGAGGCAGGCTCGGACAGGGACAGGCGCTGCACCAAAGGCGGCGCAACGTCGGCCTCGGGAGGCAGACCATCCGAGCAGACGCAGGGGACGCCCGCGGCCTGGGCTTCGGCCAGCGCCAAACCCAGTCCTTCGGATAGCGAAGGGAAAAGAAAAAGGTCGGCTGCTCCCATGAGCAGTCGCGGGATGTCCGGTCGCAAGCCGGCGAAGACCACGTGTTCCCTCAGACCCAGCCGCGCGGCCTTCTGCTCGATGGCCGGCCGCAAGGGTCCTTCGCCGATCAGCAGGAAGCGGGAATTTGGCTGGCGTTTCGTCACCTCCAGAGCGATGTCAATCAGAAAGGAATGGTTCTTCTGTTCGACGAACCTGCCGGTGTGTGCGATCACCAAGGCCCCCGGCGGCAGTCCCAGTTCCCGGCGCACTTCGGCGGGCTCCGGTGCGATCTGGAACGGCGCGAGGTCCAGGCCGTAGTACAACAGCCGCCAGCGCGGGTCATTTTCCCAATGCGACCCATACAAGGCTGCGGCAGACAGGCGGCTGATCGCGAGGCCGAGCGTGGCGTGCCGGCGAAGCCAGCTTTCCATCAACCGCAGATAGCGCCGCCGCAGGAAGCCGGCCTCGGCCTGCACCAACAGCGTGTTGTTGTGGGTGTGGGCAATCCGTACCGGAACGCCCGCCTGACGCGCCTTCCGGAGCACGAATCCGCTGTAGTGCTGGACATGGCTGTGCACGATATCGTAGGGACCGTGCTCGAGCAAGGCCCGCCTGAAATTTCGGGCGTAGATCCACGGCCTGGAATGGCCGGGACAAGGAATGATCGAGCTCCCCAGGGAACGGATCTCATCATCATAGGCCGAAGGCAGGTCGGTACTCACCAGAAAATCCATTCGGACCGCCTCCCGGTCCATTCTTCGAAGCACTTGCATGAGCCAGGACTCGACTCCCCCTCGGTTCATCGCGCCCAGGACATGCAGCACCCGTAATGGTTGGCTCATTCCCTCCGCGCTCCGGTCAGCGCTGGCTCATAGAAGACGTGCTCTTCGGCCCCAACCGGTTCCATCCGCGG
Organism: Bryobacterales bacterium; assembly: GCA_963824345.1. Taxonomy (GTDB): domain Bacteria; phylum Acidobacteriota; class Terriglobia; order Bryobacterales; family Bryobacteraceae; genus Palsa-89. Next base: position 9,008 of record CAWGOZ010000023.1, on the reverse strand, counting down.
CCCGCTGTGCGGAGCCCAGAGTCCCTTTTGATCGCCAACGATGTCTTCGAGAATCTGATCGAGATTGAATTTCGTTTTGAAGCCGATCATCTCGCGCGCCCGGCTGAGATCCGGTTCGCGATCCCGCATGTCTTCAAAACCGGCGCCAAAAGCGACGTCATAAGGTACATACCGGACGGTGGCGTCCGGGTTGGCTTTCTGGCGCACCCGCTCGGCCAGCTCCCGAATCGACACCCGCTCGGCGCATCCCAAATTGACTACCTCCCCGCACAACCTCGGCAACTGCATGAGCCGGTGTAGCGCGGGCACCATGTCCAGGACATGGCTGAAACAGCGCGTCTGGGTGCCGTCGCCGTAAACGGTTAAAGGGCCGCCGCGGAAAGCCTGCTCGACAAAGCGCGGAATCACCATGCCGTAGTGCGCCACTTGACGGGGACCAACGGTGTTAAAGAGACGCACCACGATTCCTTGCAGCCCTTGCGATTTCACATACGCCTGTAACAGGAATTCGTCCACCGCCTTTGAGACGGCATAGGCCCAGCGCGGCCGGCAAGTCGGGCCGTAGATCACGTCGTCCTCTTCAGAGAAGGGCGTCTTGGCCGCTTTGCCGTACACTTCCGACGTTGAGGTGAGCAACACTCGCTTGCCGTAGCGCACCGCAAACCGCAGGACCGCCGCGGTTCCGTTGATGTTGGTTTCGATGGTCCGGACCGGGTCGCGCACGATCAGCTCGACGCCTACCGCCGCCGCCAGGTGGTAGATGACATCGCAGTCCCGCGCGGCCTCCGCCAGCAAATCCGCGTCTTCCAGCGGTCCAATGAAATACTTGAATTTCGGATGGCCGGCTAACTGAGATATATTCTGGAAACTGCCGGTGGAGAGGTTATCCAGAACCACCACCGAGTCGCCTGCTCCGATCAGATGTTCGGCTAGGTGGCTGCCAATAAATCCAGCCCCGCCCGTGATGAATGCCTTGGCCATATTCTTGTCCTCGTTAACTATTCGCTGGGGAAGCCAACGGCGCAGACATTGCCGGTGAACACTCTTTCAAGCGTGTTGCCGCAAAGTCGATAGATCATCTTGTGCAGCAGCGCTTCGGCGGCTAGACGCACGCGGCCGCTCAGGTGGGCCGCTCGAATCGGCACCACCCGGCAACTCCGGAATCTGGCCGCCTCCAGCAATTGGAGCAGCGATGTCTCGGTGAAGATCTTGTCGTGTGTCAGGTCCATGTAGCGTCCCCGTGCGCCCAGCAAGTTCGCCGCGTTCGGCACTCGGCAGTAGAAAAATCCCCCCGGCTGCAGCGCTTCCCGGGCTGCATCCAGCCATTCCAGCCGCAGGTCGTCCCCGGGCAGATGTTCCAGCACATCGGTGCAAAAGATTCCCTTAAAACGCCCGGCGTTGCGGCGCAAGTAATCCAGTCCCTCGCTCGACTCGATATCCAGATCCGGAAGGAAGCGGCGTGCGAGCGCGGCCTGCCCGGCCGATGCGTCCACGCCCACCGGCACGATGCCGGGATGGCGCCCCAGCCACGAGAGTAGATAGCCGGTGCCGCAGCCCAGGTCGAGAATCTCGCTCCCGGCGGGCAATCTGGCGATCAAATCGCCGTGCGTCAAGTCGAGCGCCTTCCAGTGCCGCGGCGGCGCCGTCGCGGGATCCACGCTCACGTTCACACGCGCGTACTGTTCGGCGTAGTTGGCGATCAGATCGTCATGCAAGCGGCTCATAGGCCTTCAGTATCCTCACTCGGGCGAAAATGATAATGGGTACCAGACAGCTGGCCAGGCTGGCCGCACACATGGCCCAAGCCGCGCCTAACAATCCAAAGGCCGGTATCAAAACCCAGCATGCGATCGCGGCGACCGCCGCGTACAGACAGTACGGGATCACGAAACTCGCAAATGCTGCGGTAGCCGTAACAACGGTGCCGAGAAACGTCCCAACGTATCCCAGGCCGGCGGCGATCATGATCCAGAGGAAAACCTCGGGGTGTTGCGCATACTCGGGTCGATAGAGGATGGTCAGGATCTGGCGGCCGCGCAGCGCTACCGTCAACACTCCCAGGGCGCCCAACAGAGCTCCGACCGTGAGCAGTTGGGACACCAGCCTGCGGAACGCGCGCATATTCTCCAGCGCGTAATATCTCGCCAGTTTCGGCAGCGCCGATCCGGCCAGGGCGTTGATCACGGCGTTCCCCGCCGCCGGGATGTAGGCCAGCGCGGCGAAGATGCCCAGATCCCGCACGCCCCACTTCCGCTCCACGAAATAGCGCGGAAAATTGCCGCTCAGCGATATAAGCATTTGTACGAAAGCCAGGGGCAGGGCAACGCGCGCCAGGGGCGCCAGGTCGGCCGCCCGCCAGCGGGGCCGCCTTGTGGCCAGGGAGCTGCTATCGAACGATCCCAGCAGTTCCGTGCATCTGGGGAGATCGTAGCCGATCAGCAGCAAGCTCCAAACCAAACCCAAAGCCAGCACTCCACAAAGCAGACTCTCGGACAGATAGAGGCTCAAGCCGAGCGCTGCCAGAGACAAAGGGCCTTTCAACATCATGGACTTCGCAATCCAATCCAGACGTTCGCGCCGTTGCAGGACCGCATACAGCATGTCGCTGATCGATTCAAAACTTTTTGCCAGCCCGACTGCCACGATGACCAGCGCCGTTTCCAGCCCGACGCGCGTGCCGAAAGCGATTGCGGTAATAGTCAACAGCGCGCCAGCGGTGGTGGCCAGCCGGAGGCCGAGATAGCTGGCGAACCCGATGCATGTCGCCGCGCGACCCTGGGCCGCGGTGACGAACACGGCTCGCAGGGACAGATTGGAAAACATCATCACGGGCGCCGCTATCGCGAGTCCCAACGCGAACTGGCCCACGATTTTCGGACTTCCCAACTTCGTCAGCGCAACCAGCATTCCCCATTGACTGCCCGCGTAGAGGACGTTTCCAGCCAACGTCCACGCGAAGTTGCGGCGCAAAGAAATCGGCGCGTGTTCGCGGTCTTCGGAAAGCCCGGCACCGGTCGCAGTCATGATTCGCCTATCGCGTCTGCGGGGCAGTAGCCCGCGGATTGAAAAATCCGAAGTCTCTCGGGATAAACCGTCTGCCCATCGCCGGAGCGCGCTGGCGCCGCCGGTCCGAGATCATGACCATCGCTAAGGCCGGTATGGCTCCTTCCTTCCCCAGCCCAAACACTACGTTGTCGGAGTCTCCAACGATCACAACCAGGCACATATACAACATGAAAGGCACCATCAGCAGGCGGGTATCAAAGGATGGCAACTGGCTCACGAAGCGCCTGACCAGAACGACCACAAAAGCCATCGCGATAAACGAGAGCGGGACCGCAGCGGGGCCAAAGTTCAAGATGGCCTCTCCGGCCAGACCGTACACGCGGCTGGAACTGTAGACCAGCGGGATGTAACTTCCCATGCCGGACTGAATTTCAGTACCTTCTTTGATCTTTCCATCCGGGCGGCTGGGCCAGAACGCCCTGGGCACCATCGTCGCCAGCGCTCCCCAATACGTCCTGCCAAAGGCGTATTGATAATCGTCCCCGGAAAGACGATAGAGCTCGAAGGCTTGAATGTCTTCGCGCGACAAGTCGTCGAGAAGAATGATTTCCGCCTGGCTGCCCTTCAACGCGCTGCTGGTTGAGACACTCGAGTCCATGGCCGTCGCTACGCCCAGAGTTCCACCGTGCTTGTAGGTGTTGTACGCGAACATGAAGAAGAAGGCCAGCCCGAGGCCGGCAAAAACCGAAATCCGGGGCAGAGGGCGAACATAAAGATGCACGATGCAGACACCCCAGAACAGCGCCTCGAGAACCGTGCTGCGGCTGCCGCGCAGCCCGCCAAAGTAGACCACCATGGCAGCCAGAACCAGGACCACGCCGCCCAGGGTGAACCAGGCCGGACGTTTCTTGCGTAATTTGAAGAAGACCGCTATCGCGAACATCATCAGGATGGGAGCGCTCTCGCCGACGGCGAAGAACAAGCCGCTGTTGTCGAAAGCGTCGGTGCGCTTCAGCGCGTAGGCCGAGTGCGTCTCGGCCAGTCCGGCCATGCCCCCAAACCGGGCATACATCATTACTTGCACCGTTGCCGCAATCAGCAGGAGGGTGCCCAGGGCGGGGTAGGCTCGCTTGACATTAACCGTCCATGTGGTTCGGAATGGCTTGTCACCCCAACGTTCCATGAAGAAGCGGCGCGCTCTTCTATAAATCAGCAGTCCCAGCAGATTCAGCGCTCCCATGTACCCCAGCCAGGTACGCCAGTCGGACGGCTGCACCGAGAAGGGCAACTCGTGATTCGATCCCACATGCAGGATGGGTGACAAAAAGAACCAGTGCACTCCCAGCAGCCCCACCACCCCCACCGGATCCAGCAGATTCATCCGCCGGCGGCCCCATTCGATTACATCCACTCCGCACAGGATCCCGTTAAATAGCAGAGGCACCAAGAACCAGTGCCGCACTTGCGGCCAAGCCCCTAGCGCGAAACCCTCGATCGCCGCGCAGCACAGGGTGGCGAGCAGCCAGCTCTCCACGCTCGTGCTTCGGACGCGCCGGCGTTGGCTTGGCCCCGGCGGAGCTTTGCTTTCATTCGGGGACAATTCAGATCATCTCGCTGCTTCGATCAAAAGGCGTCATTCGCCGTGCGAGTAGTAGTAGCTGCCATACTTGTCTTCGTATCCGTCGTAATAGTTATACCCGTCGCTCATATCCTTGGTCACTTCATTCAGCACCAATCCCACGACGTTGGCGCGCACGCGCTGCAGCGTAGTAAGCGCCGAACGCACGGCGTTACGGTTGGTTTGTCCGGCTAGCGCCACCAGGACGACGCCGTCTACCGCGGCCGCCATCTGCAGGGGCTCCGGGAAACCCAGGATGGGCGGCGCGTCGACGATCACCAGGTCGTATTCCGGGATCGCTTCTTCCAGTATCCGCGGGAGACTGGCCCCGATCAGGTCGGCGGCGCGGCGATAGGATTGTCCCGCGGCCAGAATATCCAGATCCGGGAGGTCCGCCAGTCTCACCAACTTGTCGCGCCATGGCGTACCGTCCTGAAGCACGATCGCCAAACCGGTTTCGGGGTCGATACCCAGCTTGGTGTGGACGCCGGGACGCCGCATGTCGCAATCGATCAGCAAGGTCTTATGCCGGGTTTTATGCTTCAACTGGGCAAAGGCGATGGCCAGATGTACGGCGGTGGTGGTCTTGCCTTCGGCCGGCGTAGCGCTGGTAACCATCAGGGACCTCAGGCGGTGATCGAAGGTTCCCCCTAGCAGAATGGAGTTGCGGAGCGTCCGCACGGCCTCCTCGAACCGGTTCGCGCCTCCCTTCCGCGCGCCGCTCTCGGAGGCGCCGGCGGGCCATGAGGCTCCCTCGATTTGCGCCGCGACCGGGTGGCGGCGCCAGGATTTCACCTGCGGCAGAGCGCCTATCACCTGGGTCTTGAAAAGGCTGGCGATTTGTTCCGGGTCCCGGATGGACTTGTCGAGCACGTCGCTTAGAACGGCCGCTCCCACCGCCAGAAGAGTGGAGAACAGGAACGCCAGCGTGATGTTGAGCGGCAGGTTCGGGAAAACCGGCTTGAAGCCGGCGCGGGCGGAATCGGCCAGGCGAATGGAACTGTCCTGGAATCCGGCGTTGATCCCGGCCTCTTTGATCTTGCGGATCAGCTCCTCATACAGCGTCTTGTCGGCGTCTGCCTCGCGCTTGAGGCCCTGATATTCGAAACTGCGAGCGTTCAGGCGGTCGAATTCAGCCTTGCTCTCGCTGACGGCCGTCCTCAGCATGGACTCCCGGTTCAGGGATTCGCGGTATTCCACCTCCACCCGCGACGCCGCATTCTGGCGTGAGTCCCGCAACTGGCGCTCGATCTCTTCCACTTGGACGGCCGCCTTGCGGTACTCCGGGTGGTTGGCGCCGTAATGCGTCTTGACGTCCGCGAATCTCTGGCGGGCATCATCCAGCTTTTGGGAAAGGGTCTTTAGATTCTCCCCTTGCGTCGACACCTGGGCGGCCTCGAGCGAGCCGCTTTGCACCGATTTCCAATCGGCTTCCTTACGCACCCGGTCGGTCTGGGCGTTGGTGTATTCGGTATTCAGCTGCAGCAGCCGGGCCGTGAGGATGCTGGTCTTGTCTTCCGGATTGATGACGTACAACTCGCGCTCGAACCGCTCTAAGGCGCCGGAGGACCGTTCCATCTTCGCCTTTAATTCCTCCAGTTGCTTTTCCATAAAGGACGAGAGCGAGGACGAGGAACGGAACCGGATGAGATAGCTATGCTCGACATAAGAGCGGGCGATTCCATTGGCCACCCGAGCGGCCAGTTGCGGATCGCTGGAGCGGTAGCTGATGAGTAACAGGTAGGTGTTCGGCGGCCGGACGACCTTGAGCTTCTTGAGGACCATGGGGGCGTCCTGTTGAGCCCAGGTGGGTTTGTGGGAGTTCTCCAAATCCAGGAGATGATACTGCTCAGCCACTGGGCGAAGCACCGAATCGGACTGAATGATCTTGACCTGGGTTGCCAGGAACTGATCGGCATCATTGGCGGGCATGCGCGCGGCGTCCTGGCCAATGACGGCTGACGGCATCTGGCGATCGACATCCACGGTGGCAATGGATTCGTATACCGGCGTCAGGCGCAGCGAAATAATGATCGCGGCCGATACGCAGCCGAAAACGAAACCCAAGATCTTCCAGCGATGACGGCGGAGGATCCAGACGTAGTGGCCCAGCGGAACCGCGGACTGGTCGGGGGCCTCGGCCTCGTAACTGTACCATTGCGGCTGGATCGGCGGCTGGATCGGCGGCTGGATGTGGGCCTGGATGTGGGCCTGGATGCGGGCTGGGATGCGGGCCGGGACGCCGGCCTGGATGCCGGGCTGGGTCTCTGGCTGGGCCGGGGCCTGGGTCTCGGGCTGAATCGGGGCCCGGGTCTCGGGCTGGACTGCGGCCTGGGTCTCTGGCTGAAGCGGTGCCTGGACCTCGGGCTGGATCGAGGCCTGGATATCAGGTTGGATCGGCGCCTGGACCTCGGGCTGGATCGGTGCCTGGATCTCAGGTCGGATCGGGGCCTGGATCTCAGGTTGGATCGGCGCCTGGACCTCGGGCTGGATCGGCACCTGGATCTCGGCCTGGATCGGGGCCTGGATCTCGGCCTGGATCGGGGCCTGGATGTCTGGCTCGGGAGGCAGAAGCATTTTCTCGGTAAGGAGAAGCGCTTTCTTGGTGCGCAGAGGCGCTTTTTTGGAAGGCATTTTTGCTGGCATAGAAACGACCGGACTCAGATCCGGGGAGACTAATCAGCGGGCCATATAGATGGCAGCCGCGCCGGCGCCGCTGCTCAACATCAGAATTTTCTCCAGCGTGCCCACCGTCATGCGCCGGTGCTTATTGTCGGGCACGTAAAGAATATCGTCGGCCAGCAGAGGGATGTCGGGAGATTTGCGGTCCATGACGTTGCCCAGTTCGATGGGGATTTCGTTCTTGCTGCCGTTGCCCTCCCGGCGGTAGATATAGGCTTCTTTGGCGGCGTAAGGCGTCAGGCCCTGAGCCATTGCCAGCATCTTCAGGAGGCTGGTATCGGCGCCCGCGCCCACCGGGTAAGCACCCGGCATTTTAATGTTGCCGATCACGTAGACCTTGCCGGACTCCGGGACTCGCACTTCCTCGCCGCCCTTCAGGACGATGTTCAGAGCAGGGTCGGCGCCATCAATGAGACCCTTGATGGGAATTCGTTGGACCAGGTCGGTGGTGACTCCATTGGGACCGACCTGCCGCCCGTGGCTGACCAAAATCTGCGATCCCGCTTCCGGCGCCAAGCCGCCGGCGCGTGTTATGGCTTCGAGCAGAGTCACCGGGGCGACGGCTTGGAACGTCAGCGGCTGCTTGACCGCTCCGGTCACCGAAATGGGCCGGCTGGTGTATTCGGCGACCGTAACGGTAACGATCGGATCCACGATAATCCGTTCGCCCTGCAAAGCTTGGGCGATGGCGGCCTCGAGCTCGCCGGGCAGCAGGCCCTTCACTTTGACCCGCTGTTTGAGCATAGGCAGGCGCATGAATCCGTCGTCGCTCACGCGTACGCTGCGAGTCAGTTCCGGCGCGTCGTACACCGAAACGGAGATCAGGTCGTTGGAGCCGAGCGGTTGAGCGGGTAGATTCGCCCCCGGGGTCTCTAGAGAGCCGGCGGGCTTGATCTGCCCGGACAGGACCGGCAGACAACCAAACAGGCAGACCAAAATGGAAGCTAGGAACAGATGTCTTGGATTGGGCATACGGCCAGTCTGAATAGAAAAGAGAGTCACTAAGAATTGCTGGAATTCGATTCGGCGCGTAGCTTTAGAAACGTTGCGTCCGGGCAGTCCCGGCGAACACCGCGCTGCGCGCCGTGGCTGCGGCGATGCCAGGCTGCGAGCGCCGAGCCGAGGGTTCCCAGGGCACCAGCTGAGTGCGGCTGGGCCGTATCCAGCGCCTGTCAATGGTCACGGAAACGGAACGCTGCAGAAGAGAGATACCCACGATCAACCTGCATTCTCCCCGGCTGCCGATCAACCGGCCGGTCAAGCCACTCAGAGGTCCCTCGGCGATTTGAACCATGTCCCCCACCGCGAGAAACGGCCAAGGCCGCAATTCTATCCCAGGTCTGGCGGCCCGGCGGATGTTGTCCAGTTCAGCCGCGTCTACAGTGGCAAGCTGGTTGCCGAACGCCAGAAATCTGAGAACGCCAGGGGTGCTGAGCACGCGCACCCGCGAGCCTGTGGCCATTCTGCAAAAAACATATTGCGGGAATAACGGCAGGTCCACGTCCTTGAAGCGTCCGGCCGACCGGTATCTTCCGCGATACACCGGCAGGCATTGCTCCACGCCCCGAATCGACAGCGCCAGTGCAACTGATTTCTCGCTGCGCGGGCGAACCAGGATCACATTCCACTCGGGCTCTTCGATTACCACGACCAACCTCTTCAAACCGGCGACGCAGGCAAAGCTTGCGCTACCTAAGGATCT
>CAWGOZ010000022.1:0-4118 GCA_963824345.1 Bryobacterales bacterium | reverse complement strand
CTTCCTGGCAGGCTTCGCGAAGCTGCAGATCCAGGACCAGATTTTCGGCGAGCGGATTGATCTGATGCCATTCAGGGAATGGCTTGACGTCTACCGACCGGCACATGGCCGCCCCTGCCTCCAGGAGCCGGTTCACCATATGGCCGCCGATGAAGCCGCCGCCGCCGCAGACTAAGACGCGTGCACCTCTGATGTACATCAGTTACCGGGTCCTCGATGGTTGAAGTGTAACCGACTCATGACAAGCATAGACAATCAGACCCTGTGTAGAGAAATTCCACTCTCCCACATTGGACGCTCCGGCGGCAATTCGCCGAAATCGCGCCCCCTATGCATCCAGTATTTCACGAAACCGAAGCATCGTGAATCTGCAGCCCGTTGGAAAAAAAGCCAGTGTAGCGCAGGAACGTGCGGGAGGGGAGTGATGGGATGAAAAATTCTTCACCCACTTCGGGGCGTTCAATGGCAGCTTATTGTCGTCCCGGAAGAGAAGTTACCGGACTGCCGGCGTAAGGAAATTGTAAGGACTCGGGGGCCACAGCACTGTGCAACCGCGCGAAGAGCCGGATTCGGATGCGCGAAACCGCCACCTCTTGAGTAGGCGGGCCCTTCGGGAAGCCTCTGTAGCAATGCGATTCCGCGCGGCGGCCGTCGTTACTTCGCCGCCGCCCCAATCCGTTCAGCGCTTACCGAGAATGAATGTGCCCCAGGTCGTAGACCACACCCACAGTTCCGCCCTCGGGATTCATGGCGTGATCGTGGTAGAAGTGCGTCCAGAACTGGTACTCGTAATCGCCGCGTACCCACACGTTGCGCCAGATGCGGTACTCTAAGCCGCCGCCGGGCGCCAGAACGGTCCGCGTATCGTGCCTGTACTTGGGATTTGGGTTTGAGAAGTCGATGTTGCCGTATCCGAGAAGAAACTTCCCGTAGATTCCGGCTCTCTGGAAGTGCTGCCAATGGAAGATCGGTCCGCCCTCGGCCGTGTCCTGGCGAAGCGTTGGCTGGTCGCCGGTGCGCCGGTAGTTCAGGTCACGGCCTTCGGCCTCGATGCCAATGCCCTTCAGGATTCTTGGGACGCGGTCGGCGCGGTAATCGATCCACAGCGTACCGCCGCTAAGGTTGCCGCTCCAGTCGGAGTAGAACTCCGAATATCCCGAACCGATGGTGAACGGGATTCCTCCCTGAGTTGCCGAGGGAGCGATTTGGGAGAATGCAGCCGTGGCCGCACTGAGGATCAGTCCTGCAAGCACATACTTGAAACGCATTCGAGTTCTCCTTAGAAGTCAAGGTTTGAATCACCCTCCCCCGAGGCGTTCTCCTTGCCGGAGCGTAACCGGTTTTCACTCGCATCCCGTGACACCCTTATCACGAGTAACGGTGAATTCTTCTTCAATACAGACGGTTGATGTATGCGAAGAGAATCAGTGCAGAAGTCTGCCGCCCTCTTCGTCCAGGGCTGAAATCACCCTCTGCAACAACTCTACACGCGGCTTGGCCAACTCGCGCGAACTGTTTAAGTGCAACTTTTGGGGTAGAAGACCCACAGCAGCCTGTAAAACCCCCATGACTGACGTGAAAGTGGGATAGCGGGAATCACGCCCGATTTTAGCCACTGCGCGGAGCAAACCGACCGCGCCGAGCTGCTCCAGAATGTCCGCATCGCGCAACAGAATCGCTTCGATTGTCTTGGGCTCGTCCTTTGGCTGGTGCGTCCGGATGACTTCGGCCACGGCGTCGATTTTCTCTTGAGGAAAACCCCACCCCGGCAGTAATCCTCTTGTCCGTTCAATGGTGTAGGGCACGTGGTCCCACTGTGCCAGCACCTTCGGATCCTGCGGCCGATGCCCGAGAAAGACACCGAGGTCGTGCATCCAGGCGGCCGCGAAAAGCACGTCGTCGTCGAACTCCCTGCCTTCGCCCAGATGAGCCGCCAGCGCATATAACCGCGGCTGGTGGCCATATTTATCCACCGGCTGCGCCTCGGCCCGGATGTACTCCATCACGGATTCGCGCCACGTTACCATCTTGATTCGCCCTTCCCGCTCAGGCCGGCCACTTCGGCGTTATCCGGATCAGGTCCAGGCCGCCTCGGTCCTCGAGCGTAAACTCTCCTGCCGAAGCCGGAACGCACGCCATGGATCGCGGTCCAAGGTCCAACGGCTCAATGCCCTGGCCTGCAATCCTGGCCGATCCGGCGGCGGCGAAAAGATAGGCCAGCCCGCTTGTTTCCCGGCCCGATTCGGTCCCGCTCAGCTCTTCACGGGTGATTTTTCCCGTTACGGGAACATGTTCCAGGCGAAAATATTCAGCATCGAGCAGAATCGTGCGATCGCCTGCCTGCACCGGCCTCACTTTTCCGGCCTTCGTCTCCATCCGCACCGCTTCCAGGCCCTTGGCGACATGCAATTCGCGCGGTCGGCCATAATCGTAAAGCCGGTAGGTGATGTCGGAGTTCTGCTGCACTTCAAGCAGGATCGAACCCGGCCAGATGGCATGCACAGTTCCCGCATCCACCAGCACCATGTCGCCTTTGATAACGGGGATCAGGTTGAGATCGGCCTCAAGTTTCACGGCCTCGATGTCGGCTCGAATCTGCTCAATTGAGACGCCGGGCTTCAGTCCCACTGCAACTTCCGCTCCAGGCTCCGCCGCCAGCGCGTACCAGCATTCGCTCTTGCCTCGCGGCTGGCCATATTTCTGCGCCAGCTTATCGTCGGGGTGAACCTGCACGCTCAGCTTTTCCTTGGCGAAGATCACCTTGATCAGAGTCGGAGAGCCGGCTGCGGGGGCGCTGGAGCCGAGAAGCGCCTCCGGCCATCGCTCGAATAACGCGCCAAGCGTTTCGCCCGCATGCGCGCCGGTCGCTGCCGTGCATTGGTCGCCCGTCAGCCAAACCTCGCCCACCGGTGCGCCTGAAGCTTGAAAATCGAACCACGGACGAAGATCGCGATAGCCCCACACCCGCTCGACGAATGTTGGCTCAATGCGAAATGGCGCCCAGTCGGCGGATGCAGTTTGGCCGTCCAACCCCATAAATCTTTGTCGCTGCCTCCCATCAAACTCGATAGATGAGCCCGCAAAACGAAGGCTTTAACTCCGCCAGGCCTGCACGAGCCCAACCGCAGTCCCACCATAGCAGATAGTCATTCTGCCAGCTTCGCGGTAGAATGGGTCTATCTGCTTTACCATGTTGGTATAACGATTCACTCGGGTGTGCCTCATTGGGCCGCTCGCATTCTACCCCAGTGTTCTTCCCAAATTCCTATCACCGCGCTGTAAAGAGTGGTCACAAGATAAAGTCAAGGAGATAGAGTCAAATTATGTCCTCACCAGTTTCCATTTGCGTCATTGGTTCAGGCTATGTCGGCCTGGTTGCGGCGGTTTGCTTTGCTGAAATGGGCCACAGCGTAACCTGCGTCGACAACGACGAAGCCAAGGTAAAGACCCTTTGTGCCGGCGGCGTTCCCATCTTCGAGGAGCATCTGCCCGATCTGCTGGCCAAGCACCTGAACCGCGGGGTCTCCTTCACCACCGACCTGGCCGGCGCGGTCGAGGGCAGCGAAGCCATCTTTATCGCCGTCGGCACTCCGCAGGGCGACAGCGGCGCCGCCGATCTCTCCTTTGTCGAGGCAGTCGTTTCGCAAATAGCTCGCGCCATCAACGGATACAAGGTGATCGTGGAAAAAAGCACGGTCCCCGTCTACACCAACGAGTGGATCCGCCGCGTGATGTTCCGCCATGGCGTTGAATCGGATCAGTTCGACGTGGTTTCCAACCCCGAATTCCTGCGCGAAGGCACCGCGATCATCGATTTTCTACACCCCGATCGCATTGTGGTCGGCGCCAACACCGAACGTTCTGCCGGGGTGCTCCAGCGCATCTACGCTCCGATTACTGCAGGCACCTATTACAACCAGCCCGATGCGCTGCCTGGCGCGTGCAGCGCCGCGCAGCCGGCACGCCTGCTGATCACCTCAGCGCAAAGTGCTGAGATCATCAAGCACGCCTCCAACGCCTTTCTCGCCCTCAAGATTTCGTTCATCAATGCCGTCGCCAACCTGGCCGAGAGCGTAGACGGGGACATCGAGGACATCGCGGCCGGCATGGGGCTGGAC
>CAWGOZ010000021.1:0-497933 GCA_963824345.1 Bryobacterales bacterium | reverse complement strand
GGTCTTCCGATCGCGCGAGCTGACCCGAACGCACCGCGTGCGGCTGCTGGGCAGCGGTTTCCTGCGGGAGGTAATCAAAGGCTGGCTGATGTCCTCGAGCCCCAGTGCGCGCGATGGAGATAGCACGCCCTGGTATGCGAGCTTCTGGGAGTTCTGCGCGGGCTACTGCCAGGACCGGTTTCTCGATGCGTGGCACCTGTCGCCTGAGCAGTCGGTTCTTCTGCATGCGCAGAATACGGTGATTCCAACGCAGGTGGTAGTCTACTGCCGCAAAGGCACGAACCACAGCATGAAGCTGCCCTTCGGCACATCGCTTTACGATCTCAAGCAAACCCAAATGCCGCCCGCGCTGGACCTTTCGGTCAAGGATGGGCTAAGGCTGTTCTCTCCAGAGGCCGCGCTGGTGAGGATTCCTGAGAGCTTCTTCACCCGCAATCCCATCGAGACTCAGGTGGTGCTGGCGGGCATTCGGGAAGCCTCCGACATACTGCGCCCGCTGCTCGGCGGAGGCCACTCGGTAAAGGCCGGGCAGATCGCCGGTGCCTTCCGCCGCATCGGCCGCCCGCAAATGGCAGGCGAGATCGTCCGGGTGATGAAGTCCGCCGGATACGACGTGCGCGAGACCGATCCTTTCGCGCCGCAACAGACGTTCGGAGTTTTGCCCCGGGTCACGGCCCCCATCGTCGGGCGCATTCGGGCCATGTGGGAGTCCATGCGGGAAATCGTTGTCGAAACGTTCCCGAAGACTCCGGGACTTCCGCGAAACAGGACAAAGTATTTGCGCTTCGTGGAGGATATGTACAAGAGCGACGCCTACCATTCGCTGTCGATCGAGGGTTATAGCGTCACGCCGGCGCTGATCGAAAGAGTGCATCACGGAGGCTGGGATCCGGATCATCACGATGACGACCGTCAAAACCGCGACGCCCTGGCGGCGCGCGGCTACTGGCAGGCTTTCCAGAAAGTGAAGGAAACGGTGGGTGCAGTGATTGCCGGCGGTAATCCCGGAGCCTTGGTGCGCTCGGCTCAGACCGATTGGTATCGCGAGTTGTTCCAGCCCTGCGTGGCGGCGGGACTGATCGAGCCGGGTGCGCTCGCCGGCTACCGCAATAGCGCCGTGTATCTGCGTACTTCGCGCTATGTGCCGCCGCGCTGGGAGGCGGTTCGCGATGCAATGCCCGCGCTTTTCGATCTGCTGCGGCGGGAGCCTGAACCCGGCGTCCGCGCGGTGCTTGGGCACTGGCTGTTCGGCTACATCCATCCCTATCCGGACGGCAACGGACGGATGGCGCGTTTCCTGATGAACGCGATGCTGGCTTCCGGCGGCTATCCCTGGACCATCATCCGAGTGGAGGATCGCGACGCCTATCTGGCGGCGCTGGATCGCGCCAGTATCGACATGCGGATTGAGCCGTTCGCGAAATTCATTGCCATTCGGGTGCGGAGGTCGATGAAGCGGGCCGCTGCAAAGTCGCGAGTGTAAACGTACGCGATCAGTATCGCGTTAGCGATCAGTATCGCGTTAGCGATCAGTATCGCGTTAGCGATCAGTATCGCGTTAGCGATCAGTATCGCGTTAGCGATCAGTATCGCGTTAGCGATCAGTATCGCGTTAGCGATCAGTATCGCGTTAGCGATCAGTATCGCCAGCTGGTCAGATCCGCGCCAGGCGGCGCCGTCTTCTGAATGCGCTCCATAATCTGGGGGACGTACATTTGGTTGTAGTGCAGCCGCGAGTACCAGTTCGGCTTCTGGGGATCGCCGTTCCAGCAGTGCTCGGCGCGCGGCCCGTAGCGAACCTCGCCTTCATAGGGCACGCCGTGACCGGCTGTGCCGGTCTGTTTCAGAAAGTCTTCCATCAGGTAAACCGCATCATTCAGGAAATAGGTGTCGTCCGCTCCGACGTAAAGGTGGAGCTTGCCCTGCAACTTCGGCCCGAGTGTCGCCCAATCCCGCTGCAGGATTGCGTCCAGGTCGTAATGCTCGCGCCAATACTCGGCCGTCTCGTGGTCGATCGCGCCGGTCTTTTTGTCGAAGATCGGCCGTGGATATCCGTCCTCCGCGGTGGGAGAATACACCGCCTGCCAGATGTCGAACTGCTCGCCCGAGCGGCCGCGATCGCCCAGCGCGGCCTCATACGCGATGTTGTCGCGCATGGACATCAGGGTGTGGCCCAGATAGTCGCGCATGGAGGGCTGTTCCACGCGCTTGTTGGCGCCCTGCGTATAGAACATGTTTTCGTCCTTATACAGGTCGACCGTCATGTAGGCGTGAAAGTCCACTGGATCAGGGCAGGCCACGAACGCACCGTTGTAATGCTCGGGATAAAACATCTGCGCGGCCAGGGATTCCCAGCCGCCCGTGGAGCCTCCGTAGACGAAGCGGGCCCAACCTTGGCCGATGCCGCGAAACTGGCGCTCAATGGCCGGGATCAGTTCGGTCTCCAGCGCATCTCCGTAGGGACCCAGGTTCGACGAATTCACCGCGTATGAATCGTCGTAAAAAGGATTGGCGTGCTGCAGCTTCACGATCAACATGCGCGGCGTGCCGGGCGCAATCCAGGCTTGATAGTTCTTGTACGCTTCCTCCTGCTGGATGCGGTTGTAGCCTGGGATGTGAAAGCGTTCCGAGTAATCGGGCTTCAGGTTCGGGTCCGGCGGGGTTTCACGGAAGTCGGGGAAAGATGGCACGAAATGGTCGTGGAAAATGACCAGAGGATAGTGCGCCTCGGTGTGCGTATCGAAACCCTCGGGAACGAGAACGATGGCCGCAAGATAGACCGGCCGGCGCCAAAACTTCGTCAACAACTGCGACTGGACGCGAATGTGGCGAATGTACTTGGTGTCGGGATCGGACTTAATGGGCGGAATTACTTCGCTCAGCGAGACCTCGATCGGCGGCGCTACGGGACCGATGCGAACCAAGCGCGGCTTCGAGAGCAGATTGCCGGGCGCAAGGTTCCAGTGCTGACCTTCGCCGCGATCCGGCGCCAGCTTCACCGTCTTGCCATCCGAGCGATGAAACGTTTCGTAAATGTTTAGCACGGCCTGGACCGTGTAGTCTCCCGGGGGCACGTCTTTCAGGCTGGCCCGCGGATAGCCTTGCGCGTTGTCGCCGATCGTGACGGGCTGGTCCGGCTTCCATCCGTCCACCGTTACACCGAAAACCATCTGCGACTTGAGCGTGTCGTCAATCTGATTGCGCGGTTCGTCCTTGGGATCGTTCGAGAGCAACAGCAACAGCCGGCCATCCAGGGGCTTTTCCGATCGCGAGGCTGGAAAGCTGACCGTGATGGTTTGAGCGGAGGCCAGTCCGACGATGACCAGGAATACGATGCAAATCAGAGCGCGCATACTGGAGTATACGTCATGGCGAGGTCTTTTTACTCCACGGTAACAGTGCCGGTCCTGGAAACAGAACGGCTGAATCTGCGCGGGCATCGCGAGGAAGATTTCACCGCTAGCAGCGCCATGTGGGCCGACCCGGTGGTGACGCGCCATATCGGAGGCCGGCCCCTTTCCGCGGAGGAATCGTGGAGCCGGCTGCTGCGCTATGTTGGCCATTGGGCGCTGTTCGGCTTCGGTTATTGGGTGGTTGAAGAGAAGGCGAGTGGCAACTTTATCGGAGAGCTTGGATTCGCCGATTATAAGCGCGGCATGGAACCGCCGCTCAAGGGCACGCCGGAGATCGGTTGGATTTTAGCTACAGAATTCCACGGCAAGGGCTATGCGACGGAAGCGGTGCGCGCCGCCGTGGCATGGGGCGACCGGCACTTCGGAGCGGGCCCTACCGCTTGCCTGATCGATCCGGAGAACTTAGCGTCAATTCGTGTAGCCGAGAAATGCGGTTACCGGAAATCGCACGTTGCGACCTATAAGGGGCATTCTTCCTTGGTGCTGGTGCGCATCACAGACTGACCTACGGCTGCAGCCCCGGCGCCACGTAAGTGTAGAACACGGCGATCAGGCCGATCACCACCGCCAGCAGCGCGCTATGCTTCAGCGTGAAGCGGAACAGCTTGGCCTCGTCGTCCGGCGCCATGTTGGTGGCGGCCGCGGCTACCGCGATGCTCGACAAGCTGATCATCTTACCCATCACTCCGCCGGCCGAATTCGCCGAAGCCATCAACACCGGATTGAAACCGAGCTTGGTAGCCGTCACCACTTGCAAATTTCCGAACAGCGCGTTGGCGGACGTATCGGAACCCGTGAGGAACACCCCCAGCCAGCCGAGAATCGCGCTGAAGAACGGGAATGACGCGCCGGTGGCCGCGAACGCTAGCCCCAGCGTTCCAGTGGCGCCAGAATAGTTCATCAGGTACGCCAAACCCAGCACGCACGCCAGCGTGATCAGCGAAAACGTGAGCTGGCGCATGGTGCTGAAGAAAATCTTCAGCGCCTGTAAGGGAGAGATGCGCAGAGCGAAACAGGACAGGATACACGCGATCATGCAGGATGTTCCAGCCGCCGACAGCCAGTTCAAGTTGAAGATAGCGGGATAGGGCGATACCTTTGCGGTGACCGGCGGAACCCGAGCGATCAGATTGTGCAAACCCGGCCACGCAAACGGGACGCTCACCGAATTCAGGGGTTTGACCATGGGCTGCCAGCCCCACAGCAGAACGCACAGGACCAACAACAGGTAAGGGGTCCAGGCCAGGAACACTTGTCCGGTGGAGTGCTGCGGCGTATTGGAGGCGGCGCCTTCAGTGGCTTCGGATTTTGCTTCGTACTTTTGATAGTCCTTGGGTTTCCAAAACATGAACAGGACCACCAGCACGCCCAGCGAGCAGAGTGAAGCGATCAGGTCGGTGAGCTGGGGACCGACAAAATTAGAGATGGTGAACTGCAATCCGGCGAAGGTTACGCCGCATAACAGCGCCGCCGGGAAAACACGGGCCAGCGCGCCCCAGCCGCCCATCACCACCACCAGATAGCCCGGGACGATCAACGAAACCGGCGCGCAGATGCGTCCGACGCCCGCGCTCAATCGCAGGATCGGCAAGCCCGTAATGCCGGCCAACGTAACGATGGGAATGGCGATGGAGCCGAACGCCACCGGCGCGGTGTTGGCCAGCAGGCAGATGGCCGCGGCGTGAAACGGTGAGAATCCGAGTCCGGCCAGCATGGCGGCCGCCACCGCCACGGGCGTTCCGAATCCGGCGGCCCCTTCCAGAAACGCCCCGAAGGCGAAGGCGATCAGCAACGTCTGCAGCCGCGGGTCGCGCGTCAGGCTTCGCAGCGAATGTTTGATGGCTTCGAATTTCCCAGTGTCCAGCGTCAGCCGGTACAGATAGACCGCCCAAATCACGATCCAACCGATGGGGAACAATCCGTAGGCGGCTCCATACGCCGCCGCCGATACGATCCGGGTGACCGGCATCCCGTATAGGAAAAACGAAACCAGAAGGGTGGCTCCCAGGCCGTAGAGAGCGGCAATCCAGGCCTGGGTCCGGCGCACGCCCAGCAAGAACAGCAACACGAAAATGGGCAAGGCCGCGACAATCGAGGACGCGAGCAAACTTCCATGGATGGGGGTGTAGTTGTGTTGCCACATAAAGGCGAAGGTTATGTATATCAGAGCCGCCGCGCCGGTTCAAGTAGGAAGTGTTCGCCGGCGCTCGGCCGCAGCCATTGGCTTGACTCGGAGAAAGGCAGGTCCCTACAATGAAGTGTATCCATAGGAGGCCGTATGTTCCGATCCATAGGCTTTCCTGAACTCGTGGTCATTTTGGTAGTCGCCGTTCTGCTATTTGGCGGAAAGAAGATTCCCGAGCTGGCGAAAGGTTTAGGCGAAGGCATCAAGAACTTCAAGAACGCTGTGAAGGACGAGCACGACAACGACAACAAGAAGCAAGCGTAAAGGCTTCCTGGTTTGTTCGCACGCTGAACGAAACCTCAATCGATTTTAAAAGTAAAAACCCCCGCGCTACGCTACGCGGGGGTTCGTGTTTTCAGGTACTGAAAGATCTACTTCTTCTTGGGAGGTACGATCGCGTCCTTCACGGCCTTGGCGACTCTGAACTTAACTACTTTCTTGGCGGGAATCTTGATAGTCTCGCCGGTGGCCGGATTGCGGCCCAGGCGCGCTTTGCGGTCCACGCGCACCAGGCGGCCAATGCCGGGGATCACAAAAAGCCCGTTCTTCTTGGTTTCGCGAACGGCCAATTCAGAAAAACTCGTAACGAACTGCTTGGCCACCTTCGTGGTGGTACCGACGGCTCCGGCCAGTTCCTTGATCACTTGCGTCTGCGTCAACTTAGCTGCTGCCATTTACTTCTCCTTGTATGGTTCTTCCAAGTATGTGTTTTGCAAAATCCAGCCCGGCTTACTTAAAACATAACCGTACCGAATTGTTTCTACCAAATCATACGAGATGCCAAGACGCTTGTAAAGAGAAGAATGCTCCAAACCAGCGTTTTTTCTCGGCTTCCTGAGCCTAGCACATACGGGGAGCCGATGGAATGGGGTTTTGGAGCGAGCGGGGACGCTCGAAGCTCGAATTTACGCGGTCCGGGCGGTTTGCGCCAGGTCCAACGATTCGCTCGCGGCCGTGAACGGTTCGGAGCCGGCGGCATCCCCTAATTTCAGCCGCGCGCGCAAGTCGGCGTCTAGACGATCGGCCAGCGCCGGGTTTTCGGACAGAAACGTTCTGGCATTGTCGCGGCCCTGGCCGATGCGCTGGCCGGCGTAGCTGAACCACGAACCGCTCTTTTCCACCAGTTCCTGAATCACTCCCAGATCCAGCAGGTCGCCGGCGCGCGAGATTCCCTGGCCATAAAGGATGTCCACTTCCGCTTCGCGGAATGGCGCGGCCACTTTGTTCTTCACGATCTTGACCTTGGTGCGGTTGCCGACAATCTTCTCGCCATCCTTAATGGCGGCCATGCGGCGCACTTCCACCCGGACCGAGGAATAGAACTTCAGCGCGCGTCCGCCGGTGGTGGTTTCGGGGTTGCCGAACATCACGCCGATTTTCTCGCGGACTTGATTGATAAAAACCAGCAGCGTATTGGTGCGCGCCACCGTGCCCGTCAGTTTCCGCATGGCTTGCGACATCAGCCGGGCATGCAGGCCCATGTGACTATCGCCCATTTCGCCATCCAGCTCGGCTTTCGGCACCAGCGCCGCGACGGAATCCACCACTGCAATGTCGATCCCGCCGGAGCCGATGAGCGCGCCGGTGATTTCGAGCGCCTGCTCGCCGTAGTCGGGCTGCGAGACGATCAGGTTGTCCACATCCACTCCGAGATTGCGGGCGTAGGCGGGGTCCAGCGCATGTTCGGCATCGATAAACACGGCCGTTCCTCCGGCTTTCTGCGCCTGCGCGATCACTTGCAGCGCCATGGTGGTTTTGCCCGACGACTCGGGCCCAAAGATCTCGATCACCCGTCCGCGCGGGAAGCCGCCCACGCCCAACGCCGAATCCACCGAAATAGAACCGCTGGATATTACGGCCACCGGCAGAACGCTGCGCGAGCCGAGGCGCAGCACCGAGCCTTTGCCGAATTGCTTGTCCATTTGGCTGAGGGCGGCGTCGATAGCGCGCTGGCGCGCGGCGGCGTCGATTGAAGTGGCGGGCGAGATTTGATCTTTCACGGCGAGTTAGTGGCCCGCCGGTCAGGCTTGTCTCAGGAAAATCGCAAAGGCGTTAGCCCGCCCCGGCGTTAGCCGGCGATTCCCAAATAATGGAAGCCGAACCGCTCCAGCCGCGCCCGATCCAGCGCGTTGCGCCCGTCCAGGATCAGCGGCGTTCGCATGCGTCCGGCCATCGCTTCCCAGTTCAGCTCGCGGTAATCCTGCCATTCGGTCACCAGAACCAGGGCGTCGGCATCGTCGGCAGTCTCCTCCGCCGATTCGCAGCGCACCACGGCCAGGTCCGGATACTCGCGTTCGAAGCGTTCCAGCGCCACCGGATCGTGGACCTTCACCTTGCAACCGCGCTCCAGAAGCTTGCGGGCGATGTCGATGGCCGGCGCTTCGCGCAGATCGTCGGTATTGGGCTTGAACGCCAGGCCCAGCAGTCCCACAGTGCGGCCTTTGAGAATCTTCAACTCTCCCAGCAACTTTTCGACTACGCGATCACGCTGGCGGCGGTTGATTTCGCGCGCGGCCTCGACAATCGGCATCCCAATGTTGTACTCCCGCGCGGTCGCCACCAAGGCCGAAGTATCTTTTCCAAAGCACGACCCGCCCCAGCCGATGCCGGCTTGCAGAAAGCGCGTTCCAATACGGGCGTCCAGTCCGATTCCCTTGGCCACGTGCGAAATGTCCGCGCCCACCTTCTCGGCTAGCTGGCCGATTTCATTGATGTAGGAGATCTTCGTTGCGAGAAACGCGTTGGCGGCGTACTTGATGAGTTCGGCGGAAGCCAGGTCGGTGGAAATCAGAGGAACCGCGCCAAGCTGTTCCGGGCGAGGCAGGTAAGGTGGCGGAGCAAACGTCTGGTCCAGGATGGGACGATACAGCGAGTACAGGACCTCGAGCGCCCGGTCGTTGTCGGAACCGATGACTACGCGATCCGGATACAGGCTGTCGTGCAGCGCCGAGCCTTCCCGCAGGAACTCCGGATTGGACGCCACTGAAAAGTGTCCGTTGGCCTTGTGGCCATGCCGCTGCTCGAACGATTCTCGCACCAGGGATCCCACCCAGTTGCCGCTGCCGATCGGCACGGTGGACTTGTTCACAACCACCAGGAAATCGCCCTCATAGTGCTTGCCGATTCCTCGCGCAGCTTCGCTCAGATAGCGCAGGTCCGGGCTGCCATCCTGGGAAGGCGGCGTTCCGACCGCGATAAAGATGACGTCGGCATCCCTGACCGCGCCCGCGTATTCGGTGCAGAACTGCAGGTTCGGCGACGCAGCCGCCATCAGATCGGTGAGGAACGGCTCGAAAATGGGCGTTTTGCCGGCCCGCAAAAGGCTGATTTTCCTTTCATCGGTGTCGATACACGTGACTTTGTGGCCTAAAAAGCCCAGGCAGACTCCCGTGGTCAAGCCCACGTAACCGGTTCCAACGATTGATACTTTCATTCCGTTTTGTGATCTCCTTCCCTACCGTAGCAGAGGGCCGGGGACGGTCCAAGAACTCATAGTACTAATTTTGACCCTGGAGGAGTACTAATCGAAAAGTCCAGTTGAGACGCAGCTCTTGTGGGATATAGCAAACCCGGTCGTCGCAAGCCTGATAGCGCAGCGAGCCTGGAACGGTGAAGCGGCCAGAGCTGTCAAGAACCGGCCGGAGCTGGTCCTGCGGAACAATCGTGACGTCGCGGATTAAGCGGAAATGGCCGCGATAAGCCGGCACGGTTTCAGCGATGGCCTTCAGATACAGCTTCTGGGAACGGGGAAAAACCGCCGGGTGCACAGCCGCGGCCGGAGCATCCTGCATCTTCCAGTCAATCGGAATATAGCCCTCGACGCCGGGCGCATAGACGTGCATGTTGGGCTGCAAATCGATGTCCAGGATCAACGCGACGCGCTGGCCGGGCGCAACCGCGGCGTTGCTCTCGCCGGCTCGCGCAGTGAGCTGCTTGCCTTCCACTTCCACGGCCGGTTCGGCGGGCCCCCATCCAAACTGGTGCACCAAAATAGCGGCAAACGTGTAGCTCGGATCGTAATGGGCGACGACGATGCTCTTGGCATCCAACACGATCCAACCCAAGCCGGGTCCGGCGGCCGCGGTGGCCAGCAAGCCCAGCTTGCGAGAGGCCTCGTGACCTTCCTGCAACTCGTTCAACTGCGTTCTTGAGCCATGGAGTAGGACCACCGCGCCCTTCGGGCCCACCTTGAGTCGGCCACCTGAGAAACGGCTTCCGATCCCCGGTCCTGCATCGTTCGCGGCCGCCACCAACGTGCAGAGTAAACTGATGATTGTGAGACGATGCCGTTTCATTTGCCGTTCTGCTCCATTATTGCTCGCCTTCGGTTCAGTTGCTTCCGCGCTGGATTACCAGATCGAAGCCAACATCCATTACGGCAACTATGCGGAAAACGTGCTCGATATTTTGCAGCCCAGCGCACCCGCGCTTGGGAACCGTCCCGGCGTGATTGTGATCCATGGCGGAGGTTGGGTGCGGGGCGACAAGGAGGGCATGCTGGACAGCTTTTGCCTCCCGTTCATCCGGCAGGGTTCCGTGGTGGCGAACGTCGAATACCGGCTGGCGACAGCGGCGCCCGCGCCGGCCGCGGTGACCGATGTACTTCAAGCAGCGCAGTGGTTCCAGGATCACGCGGCTCGATACAAAGTTGATCCCAAACGGATCGTCGTCACCGGCGCATCCGCAGGAGGGCATCTCGCGCTCATGGTTGGAATGACCTCGTCCGTAAAGATCGCCGGCGTGATCGATTTCTTCGGCATTGTCGACATAGCCGATCAGCTTGCGGGCCCAAACGCGAGGGAATTCGCCGCGCAATGGATTCCGGAGCAGCCGAATCGCCTGGAATTGGCGCGCCGGATGTCGCCCATGAGCTATGTGCGGAAAGGGCTGCCGCCTATTCTCGCACTGCATGGCGAGGCAGATGCGCTGGTGCCCTATGAGCAGAGCGTGAATCTAACGAAAGCCGTCAGAAGCGCGGGCGGCGATGCGGAGTTGATCACAGTTGCGGCGGGAAAACACGGCTTCACGCCGCAGGAGATGGACGCCTTGTGGCCGCAGATTTTCAAGTGGCTCAAGAAACACAAGATCAGCGGCTAGCCGGTGGCGGGGGGGCTGGCGCTCAGTAACATTGACAGGACCCCGGCAGCGCCTACTCGAAAGGCGTCATGGAATTAGTCCCAGCAAGCCGGAACGCAAGGCCCAACTGGAAGAATACGCGCAACAACACGGGAAAGACCCCGCCGCCGTGCTCGATGACGCTTTGGCTGAGTATCTGGAATGGGAGCGTCAGGAGTATGAGGAATCGGTGGAAGCAATCCGCCGGGCGCATGAGGATGTGAAGGCGGGACGCACCCGGCCCGCCGCTGAATTCCTTGAAGAGCTTCGCGAGAAGCATGGCTTTTCGCGTTGAGATAACCGAGGAAGCGGAGCGCGATGCCTGGGCATTTTGGACTGGCTAATTTCGCAGGGGGCCGGCGACACCGGCCGACGCTCGTGATATTCACCGTGGAGAGCGAAACGGTTCATATTCTCCATATCTGGCACGGCCGTCGCAAGCCCATCAGGGAGCATTAACGCAGGCTTTTTGGGCCTCCGCTGCCCGACCCCGATGCCACGAGATTAGGCGCTCGATTACGCCGGCATGCGCTTGGCGACCACCAGGGTGAGATCGTCCGGCAGCGGCAGGCCTCCGGTGAACTCGCGAACTTGCAGATTGAGGGCATCGATAATCGACTGCGCATTGTCGTTCCGCAGCTTGGCAAAATTTTGGGCCAGCCGATCTTCGCCAAACTCCTCATCGGAGTCCGGACGCACCGGCTCGCTGACGCCATCGCTGAACAGCAGCAGGGCGTCGCCCGGCGCCATGGTACAGGTTTTTTGCGCATATGTCGCCACCGACAGAATCCCCAGAATTAGGCCGGTGCCATCCAGTTTTTCGACGGAGCCGTCGGCATGCGCCACCAGCGGCGGATTGTGGCCGGCGTTCACATAGGTCAGCTCGCCCGTCTTGGGGTCCAGGATGCCGATGAAAAACGTGATGAAGCGGTTGGACGGGCAGTTGGAAGTAATAATCCGGTTGAGCCGGGTGACCAGGGCGGCCAGATTGGTTGGGTCGTCGAACAGCACCTGCACGCGGGCCTGTAAGCTGGACATCAACAGAGCGGCCGGCATTCCCTTCCCCGCCACGTCGCCCACCAGCACGCCCACGCGGCCGTCGGGGTAAACCAGGAAATCGTAGTAATCGCCGCCCACGGTGTGGCACGCGGCGTTGTATCCCGCCAGGTCCACTCCGGGCACGCTGGGAGCCTGCACCGGAAGCAAGCCGCGCTGGATCTCGGCGGCCTGCTCGAGCTGTTTGGCGTGGATCCGCTCGGCTTGTTCCACCTCCGCCAGACGCGTGTGTTCGATACGGATAGCCGCTACGTTGGCCATCACCGTAAGCAAGCTCAAATCGTCCTTGGTGAACTCTTTGATAAAGTGCGGCGAGTCCAAATAAATCAGACCGATGACGCGATCGTCGGTTTGCAGAGGAACCGCAAGCATGCTGCGAATCTGCTGCTGGACGATGCTCATTCTGTCGGCGAAAGCTTCATCCAGACGCGCGTCGCGCACCAGCAGTGAAGTTTTATCTTTGATAACGCGATCGCGTACCGTGTTGCTGATCCGGAAGCCCTCCCCCAAGGCTGCGCGAACCACCAGTTCGCTGCCTTCCAGCGTCATCAGCACGCCGCGCGTGGCGCCCACCGCGTCCACCGACAAATTCATGATCAGCTTGAACAGCTCGGTCAGCGGCATATTGCCCGCCAGCTCGCGGCCGGCGCGGATCAGGGCGCGCATCTGAGGGCCGCCCTCGATTTCCTTCTCTTGACTGAGGACGCCTTCCAGGCTGGTGGACACCGTTGTGGTGGAAACCGTGTTGCTAGGCGTCAGGCCTTCGATGAAGATGACGGTCTTATCGTCGGCGGGCGGCGGCGGGAGCGAATTCTCGCCGAAATCAAGCGCGATATGGCCGGCCGTGACGCGATCGTTCTTGCCCAGCGCGAAAGGAGCGGTAATCCGGTTCCCGTTGACGAAGGTGCCGTTCTTGCTGCCCAAGTCGCGCACCGTCCAGGTGTCGCCGTCCCGTTCCAGGGCCAGATGCTGACGCGAGAGTCCGGCATCTTCCGGATAGCAGAGCTCGTTAGCGCTGCTGCGGCCGAGCGTATAGCGATCCCGCTCCAGCAGCAGCGGCCGTACGGCGCCGTCCGGCGTGTGGACCAACAATTCTCGGGGTACAAACTTGGCTGCGACACCCGCCATATCCACCTAGAGTATCGTAAATGGAGGCGGCCGATGCTATGCCGATGTCATGAAGGTCCTGCTTTACTACGTCGGCAAGCCGCGCGATCCCCACGCCAACCACATCGCCCAGGAATTCATCCAACGTTCCACGCGCTTCGGACGATGTGAAATGCGCGAAATTCAGTTCCGGCCCGCTTCGATCCCTGGGAGAAGCATCCGGCCGCGACTAAAGTACTGCTGGATCCGGCCGGCAAGCGAATGGACTCGGCGGGATTCGCCCGCTTGGTTTCGGGGGCCGAGCAAGCCGCGCGCGATTTGATTTTCCTGGTCGGCGGGGCCACCGGGCTGCCTGCAGCGTGGCGTGGAAAAGGCGGCCTGCTGCTCTCGCTTTCGGAAATGACCTTGCCGCACGAGCTGGCGCGTGCGGTGCTGGCCGAACAAATTTACCGGGCCTTCACGCTGCTGCGCGGACATCCCTACCCGAAGTAAGACCTGGCCAGGAAGCTGGCGCCGCCGCACACCTTTGCGGACCGGCTACAGCCTATACTGAAGGCTGCATGGCTTGGTTTACTCGAGACAAACCTTCGGTAAAGCGCGAGGACGGCGCGAAACGCGTGCGCACCGAAGGCCTTTGGCTGAAATGCGATCACTGCGGCCAGATCGTGTGGCGCAAAGCGCTGGAGGACAATTACCAGGTTTGCCCGAAATGCGGCCACCACGGACGCCTGGATGCGCGCAAGCGCCTGGCCATGCTGTTCGACGAAGGCAAGTTCGAAGAGTTCGATCAGGGTCTGGTTTCCACCGATCCGCTGGAGTTTGTGGATACCAAGAAATTCAGCGATCGGCTGGCCGCCTCACAGGAAGCCACCCATCTGCGCGATGCAATCATATCCGCCGAGCGGCAACCTGAACGGCCGGCGCGTGCATGTGTGCGCCATGGAGCTCAAATTCGTCGGCGGCAGCATGGGAGCAGTGGTGGGCGAGGTGATTACGCGCGCCATTGAACGGTCCCTTGGGCACAAGGTTCCGCTGATTATCGTCTCGGCATCGGGTGGGGCGCGCATGCAGGAGGGCGCCATCAGCCTGATGCAGATGGCCAAGATTTCGGCCGCGCTGATGCGGCTGGACGAGGCCCGCGTTCCCTACATCAGCGTCCTGACGGACCCGACCACGGGCGGCGTGACAGCCAGTTTCGCGATGCTGGGCGATCTGAATATCGCCGAACCGGGCGCGCAGATCGGCTTCGCGGGACCGCGCGTGATCGAACAGACCATCCGGCAGAAGCTGCCGCCCGGCTTTCAAACCAGCGAATTTCTGCTACAGCACGGCTTCCTGGATGCGGTGGTGAAGCGTGCCGACTTGAAGAACTATATCGGCAAAACTCTGGACTTCTTCTTGACGCCTCAGCAGCAGAACGCCCAGCCAAATCCCCAGCCAAACCCCATTACTCGGGCTTCTTGAATAAACTGTCGAATGCGGCGCGGGCGTCGGTCGGCGTTCGAGGGGCTTGCTGAGGCTGCCCGCCAGCCGCATGGTTATTGGCCGGCGCTGCGTCGCGGGCCACGGTGACGCGCGGCTTGAACAACTCGCAATCGTTGGCTTGATCCTTGCCGGCGATGCGCGCCAATATCGGCTTCAAGCACTGAAAGCGGGTGGAGGGTTCGAAGTGGGCGCATTGCTTGCAGCAATGCAAGGCTACGCCGCATTTGGGACACTTGCCTTTCCAATCCGCGTCCGGCGAAAGCGCCGTGGAACAATTAAAACAGCGGGCGGCCACCACGCTTTGCAGTAACCGCGGGAGCCGGGGACCGGTGACGTCCAGCGGCGGCCGGGGGCCGGAAGACCTGGGCCGGTCGGGGAGCCGGCGGTCGCCGGACCCGCCATTGGTGTCCATATAGCCCCGCTGTCTGTACTTACGGTCGTCGTCCATGTGTCAAATCGACTCCTGGAACTCGCGCTCTTCGAACTTTGGCCTCAATTAGTTTGTGGGGCGTCCCGCCCTGTGCCGGCATGCTTGAGGATCAATGCGGAGGATTTCTGCGGGAACCGGCTGAAGCTGGAAAAGACATTGTTCCGCTTGCGCCTACATACTATGTACCACGAATCACTCGCAGAAGCTACTGAAATCTAACCGTGATTCAAAGACGGTATCCGTTACAAGGTGAACCCTTTACGCGAATCCCGTTTACTCTCCGCTCCATTTTAATAAAGACTTACAAGGCCGTGTCAGTGGATCGTCATAATGATTCGGACTGATTCGCAGCGAATAACCCAGCCTTCCGGTTTGGTGCGGCACAAACTCCTTCAGAAACACGCAATCGCCGCTAGTCTGCTGCACTGGCGGAAGGCTCATCACCTGCGTCTCCTCGAGGTTTCCATTGACGCCAATGCGTCCCACCACCGCCTCCACGCGCACGTCGCCGGGGGACAGGCCGGCTAGATTCACAACCGCGCGCACCGGAATTGGAACGCCCGCCAAGACCGAAACCTCCGGGCCTGAACCGATCTCCACAAATCCGACTCTGTCCCACACCTGCCGTACCCGCAGGTCCCAATTCGCTCGCTGGCGGGCCGGCTGGAAGCAATCCTGTGAGATTTCAAGATATGCCTGGTGGGCCGGTTCGTACAATTGCGACATATACTCGCCGACCATTCGCCCGGAGTTGAACTGATGGCTGATACTTTTCAAGGACTGCTTCACGCGGCGGATCCAATCCACCGGCACGCCACTCTCGCGATCCTGATAGTACATCGGCACAATTTCGTTTTCCAATATGGAGTAGATGGCGCGGGCGTGGATTTCGTCCTGATCCGGGGCGTACGGCTCACGGTCTCCAATCGCCCAACCGCCTGAAATCTCATAACTCTCGTCGAACCAGCCGTCCAATATGCTCAGGTTGAGCACTCCGTTCATCCCGGCTTTCATACCGCTGGTTCCACAAGCTTCTTCGCCGCGGCGCGGGGTGTTCAGCCAAAGATCCACTCCCTGCACCATCTCGCGTGCCACTTCAATGCTATAGTCTTCGACAAACACGATGTGCTTGGAAATCTCCGGCGCGCGGGAAAGCTGCACGATTTCGCGGATCAGCGTCTTTCCGGGCAGATCGCGGGGGTGAGCTTTTCCGGCAATGACGATCTG
Source organism: Bryobacterales bacterium (assembly GCA_963824345.1). GTDB lineage: Bacteria > Acidobacteriota > Terriglobia > Bryobacterales > Bryobacteraceae > Palsa-89. The sequence continues at coordinate 481,915 of CAWGOZ010000021.1, read as the reverse complement.
GACCGGCCGGTCGGGATTGGTCAACAGGCGCTTGAGCCGCTCGACATCGCGAAACAGCAGGGTGGCGCGCTTGTAGGTGGCAAAGCGGCGCGCGAATCCGATGGTGAACGTGTCGGGGTCGAGCACCTCGGCGAGACGCCGCTGCTCGGCCGAAGAGGCTTTGCGGGCCATGGCTGCGGCCACCGCACGCTCGCGAACGAAGGCCACCAGGAAGCGTTTCCGGCGGCGATGCGCCTCCCACAGTTCCTGCGCGGGCATATCTTCCACCAGGTCCCAGATCTTGGGATCCGAGTTGCGCTCCCGCCAGTCCGGCTGCAGATGCTGATCGTAGAGCAGCGCCAGATCTCCGTTCAGCCAGGTCAAAAGGTGTACGCCATTGGTGACCGACGTGATCGGCACTTCCCAAACCGGCAGCTTGGGCCACAACTCCTGCCACATCTCCTGCGACACCTGGCGATGCAGGCTGCTGACCGCATTGCGAAAGGCGGAGGTCTGAATGGCGGAGATCGCCATGGAAAATGGCTCTTGAGGATTCTCGGGGCGGAAGCGGCCCAACGCCAGGAATTTCTCGAACGGTATGCCGGCTTCGGCGCAATACTCACCGAAGTATTCATATAGCAGGCCCGGCTCGAACAAGTCGATTCCCGCGGGAACCGAAGTGTGCGTGGTAAAGACGCTATTGGACCGGCAAGCCTCCAGCGCCTCGTCGAAAGACAACTTGTACTCTTTCATGAGGCGCCGCATCCGCTCGATCGCCAGGAAGGCCGAGTGGCCTTCGTTCATGTGCCAAACAGTGGGTTTCAGACCCAGCCGGTCGAGAGCGCGCAGGCCGCCGATCCCCAGGACAATCTCTTGCCGGATGCGCGTGAGAATGTCGCCGCCATACAGTTGATCGGTGATTTCGCGGTGTTCGATACGATCGTTCTCCGGGATGTTGGTGTCCAGCAGATACAGTTTTACGCGCCCTACCGCAATGTGCCAGATCTTGATGACAACCACGCCGCTCGGCAGCTGGACCTGAACCTTCATGTCGCGGCCGTCTTCGTCCAGCACCGGCCGAACGGGAAGGGTGTAGAAATCGTTGACGGGATTGCGCTCCTGCTGCCAGCCATCCGGGTTCAGAGACTGCTGCAGATAACCCTTCTGATACAAAAGACCCACGCCCACCAGCGGAATGTCGCCGTCGCTGGCGGCCTTCAAGTGATCGCCCGACAGCACGCCCAGTCCGCCTCCGTAGATCGGCATGCATTCCACCAGGCCGTATTCCATGGAAAAATAAGCGATCAGGCGATCTTCCCTCGGCTCGGAGCGATCCACGTAGCCGGAGTAACGTTCGCAGGCTTTGCGATATGCGGCCAGAAAGCGAGGATCGCCGGCCGCCCGCTCCAGCGCGGCTTGAGAAACCCGGCCCAGCATCAAAACCGGGTTGTGACGGCAAATCTTCCACAGCGCCGAATCCAGCCGCCGGAACAGCGATCGAACCGTGTGATCCCAACTCCACAGAAGGTTATAGGCAAGGTCGTCCATCCGGGCTAGGGCTGGGGGTAAGGCAGGGCGGACTAGGAATTCTTTAACCGGCTGAATCTGAAAGGGCATGGACTAACGTGTGACTCTAAAATATATCATTGGGCGCGAGTAGCCCCACAGTTTGGACGTACCATGGGTCACGGCAAGCCGCATAATCAGTTAGATACGCCGCATTAATTTCTGTTCAAACGCGTGCCCGCTGGCGCCTCAAGTATTCCATCGGCAGCCAGCGGATTTCGGCTAGGGTAAACCAACGAAAAACATCGTGAGCGACAGGCCAGGTACCTCGAAAGCCTAAAAGCTCAGATCGGGCACGCGCGTCCTGACGATCGTTTCGAGCACCGTACCCATGCCTGTAAATTTGGCCCCAAATTTGGCCAATCCCTCCTGGCCGAGAGCCTTCACCAGGGAAGGCGGGCCGTCGAGATCGGCGTAATTGTCCACGGGCACCGAAAAGCTTACATCGTTGCCGTTTGCGCCGAGCCCTCGACGGGTGACCACCAGCGTCATCTTGGCTTTCTTGTAGGCAGGCGTGACGTTGCTCTTGATCAGGGCCAGAAAATCTTCCATCTTGCCGGGGGCGGCGCGAACTCGCGTGGTCGCGATCCTCGCGAGCGTTGTGCCCTCGGGCATGTAGCTGAGGTCGGCTTGGGCCGTGATGACGTAGCTGGTCGTGCTGACGATACACTTGCGAATCTTCTCCCCCAGCCGCGCGGCTCCGACGGCGCCCAGGGCTTTGACCCCCGGCGCCTGGCCGTCAAAGTCGGCGAATTTTTCGAACGGCGTGATGGTGGTGTACTCAAAGCCGTCGCCGAATAAAGTGGTGGAGTAAACCGTTTGCGATTTCACTTCCGCTTTCTTCAGCGCGGGAATCACTTCGTTCTTCTCCAGATCCAGCCACTCATTGAGCATCTCGGGTTTGACCTTGGTGATGGTCACCCGCGACCGGTTGGGAGCTGGAGGCTGCTGAGCTACACACAGGGATGACAAGCCGACCGCGACCAATGCGGTAAGAGCGTATTTCAACGACGCAAATCTCGTTTGCATGGGAAATCTCTCCTTTGCCCTAGGCTGTTGGGCAGTGACTCAGTATAGTGGTTTTCGCGAGTTTCGGAGATTGGCTCGGATCTGACTTGCGGCGCCTTCTGGGTCTAAGCAGAAGCGGGGCGATGTGCCCGCAGAAAAGAACGGATCTGGCGCACCGCCAGGGGAATCCGCTCCTTGGGCTCCTTCCACGGGAACATGCTTACCTCGGCCTGCGGCGCCAGCATCGCGCACTCCATGGCCACGGCGTATGGATGAGAAGGAACATCGTCCGGCAGAATCAGTACGGGAGTCTGGCAGTCGCGCACGAAACCACGCGTCACGGTGAAGACGAAGTCGGGGTTGGTGCGGAACATCCGGGTCAGGAATTTATCGACAATCTCCATCGTCACGTCGGGCCGGCGCTTGACTAATTCCGGACCCCAGCCGGTCATGCCGCCGTCGTACATGAGAGTGGGGATCTCAGGCCGGAACCCAACAGGCTGCGCCGGCACGGCTGCTACCACACGATCGGGCGCCCGCTTCAAGAGGTTCCAGATGAACGGTCCGCCGATGCAGAAGCCCAGCACCATGAACTTGTCGATGCCCAGGTGATCCATCAGACCCAGATGGTCATCGGCATAAGAGTCCCATGGCCGGTCGATCTCCAGCGGGCCGGAGGACTCGCCGCCATTGGCATTGCGCAGGTCCGCAAAGATGCAGCGGTATTCTCCCTTGAACTCCTCGATGGGGTTGAAAGGCATGCCGGGCAAGCCGGCCATCCTGGAGTTTAATCCTCCGCCGGCGATCAGCAGCAACGGAAAGCCGGAACCGGCCTCCTGATAGGCGATGCGAACGGAGCCTTTTTGGTAGAATCGCGCGCCGCTTCCCGCTGGCCCGGCCTGTTGAGCAAACAGGGCCGGTGTCGAGGCCAGCGCCGTTGCCGCGACACCCGCGGCCAGAATGTCGCGTCTGGTTGGATCGTCCATAGTAGGTACCCTCCTTGATGCGCAGGCTTGATGCGCACGAACTCTAGCACAGGAACATTCTGACACAAACGCTAACTCCCGGATTCGGCTGAAAACAAGAAACCTTCAAAAATATCGATCCAATGTTAGCCGTTTCGGCTCGCGATTGCGAAGGAACCAGGTGAAGAGAGCAAGACCATGAAAACCAAAACAGAAAAGAGGATTCACATGACCCCGCTACGTAAATGGAGACTCCAGATTCTGATCGGCGGCGCCCTCATGGCAGCAGGCGCGCTGATCAATCCCGCCTACGCCCAGGACGGCCCCGGCCAAACCCACGGCGGAATCGGCCAACGCGACGTGTATCGCGACGCCCAGGTCAACTCGGCTGACGTTGATACTCCCGGCTCGGCGCCGGTGGCTGCACAGGCGATTGTGCCGAGCGACGAGCTCAAATCGCTTGACAAGAATCACGCCCAGGAACTGCTGGGGACGGATGCAAACTCGCTCCTGGATGGCACCCATATCTCCCAGCAATGACCATCGCCCACGGAGTATAACCCCCAACCCTTGAACATCGACCGGCCTTTTCACGAGAGTCCCGCCCTGAGTCGCGGGACTCTCCTTGTTTTCTGTCTGCGTTCAAAAATATCGATCCAGCGTTAGCCGTCCCGCCCCGCGATTACGAAGGAATCAAGTGAAGGGAGCAAAAACGATGAAAACCAAGACTCACCTGATTTTGGGCTGCCCCGCCTCTGGAACCCTGCCACGGAATGCCGAGCGCGACCCGCGATTCATCAAGTACCTCCTGGGTGAGTTGCAGGAGCCCGAGCGCACGAAATTGGAGGACCAGTATCTTGGCGACCAGGAAACATTCGAAAGACTCGTCGCCGCGGAAGAAGAACTGATCTGCACATATGTTCGAGGCGCCTTTCACCATCGTGAAAGTGGCAAAGCAGGCCGCGCGCTACTGCCAGCGCCTTAGCGCAGGCCGTCGGCGATCCACAACTCCGAAGGGACGTATCCCGCGGAATAGCCCGAACTCCGACAATCCGCACTCACCCTTATGCTGGCGATGCCGAGGAGTCCAGTCCGATAGGAGGGCGCAAACTCCTTCCACAGGGTCTGCTCTCCCTTCGCGACGTCCACTCGAAGGATCTTCACGGGAACATCCCCGGCGTGATATACCAACAGCGAGTTGTCCGGGCACCAGCGCAAGGGCGCGAAATCTTCCTTCAAGTTGGGAAGGGCTCGCGGCGCACCATCATCCAAAGGGTAAAGCACAAGCTTTCCGTCTAATCCGGCAACAGCGACTGATCTTCCGTCTGGGGAAATGGCGACCGGGTCGAAATTGTTAAAGCTCACATTCTCAGGGGTAATCGCCCGAGGGGGATCACCATCCACGCTCTGCACGTAGTAGCGGATGCGATGACCGGGTTCATTTCCCACAAATACGATCCGCTTGCCATCCGGCGTCCAGGCCGCGCCCTGGTGATGGATTCCATCGTGAGTGAACGGTCGCGCTTCCCCGGTTCGCGTGGGTAACAAAATCAACTGGGACGGAGCGCGTGTGGATCCCATTACCATCGCCCACTTGCCGTCGGGAGAAATCTCCAGCGGATACCCGGGGCCCAGCCGTACGGCTGCCGAGCCGTCAGTGCCACGCAGATAAGTCACTAAATCCTCACCGTTCCCGGTCGCATCTCCGCCTTCGGCGAACAGTAGGGATTTTCCGTCCCGCGAAACGTCGGTTAGCACAGAAAAGTCGTGCCAATACAGATCGGTCTCTTTCGAATCCATGTTCGGAAGATAGAACAGCGCATTCGAAAAGACCTGGTGCGACATCAAGAGCCGGCCGTCAGGGGCGACATCGAGCACGGCAAAGTTTCCGGGAAGGTGTGAAATCAGACGCAGGCGTCCCGAGCGATTCACCGCGTACAACGAAGTTGTGAAGCCATAAGGTGCGGCGGTAAATAAAATCTCATCACCAGACGACGACCATGCGGGCCCACTAATGAGGCCTAACCAAAACTGCGTGAGCGTTTTCTTGTTACCCTTCATGTTAACCGTGGCAACAGAGCCAACGCCACTGATCGCCGCCCCGATCGGTTCATCTAAGAAGGCGATCAGATCGCCCTTGGGGGAAATGCGCGGGCTGACAATGCCGCCTGTGTTCTGGTACAAGACGTTGCCAATGGGAAATTCGAGCTGCCGGAATCCTGGTCTGGCCCGCACCACCGCCAGGCGCTTACCGTCGGATGTCCAATCGGCGGCAGTAATGTCATCCGCCACTTCTCGCGGCGTTCCGCCCGAGATCGGAGCGCGAGCCAGGGTTCCGGACACAAAGCTCAGGCCCGGCGTAAGCGCGAGCGCCATTTCGTCCGAGGGCGAGACGCCTAGCAAATGTGCATTTACAATCCCGAGATCCCGAGACTCTGGGTTCTCGGCCTGGGTGGAATACACCCGGAACGGATTGCCATTCCAGGACGCGGAGTATGCGATTGTCCGACCGCCATTGGCAAACCGGCCGCTATCGATGAAGCCGCGCCGGAAGGTGAGCCGTTGGAACGAGGGCGAGGGAGTCGGCGATGCCAGGCGGCCCGCGATAAACGTTGCCGCGCCCACCAGCACGCAGGCCCCCGCGGCCAGCGCGATCATCCACGCGTAGCGCCGCGGCGCGACCTCCGGAGTGATCCGCGGAGCATCCTCGATCGCCACCCGCCAATCTCCAATCGCTTGCAGCCGCTGCTTCGGGTCCTTCTGCAAGCAGAGCTGCAGCAGGCGCCGCACCTTTATCGGCACGCGGTCCCATTCCGGCTCCTTGGTCACCACCGCTGCCAGAACGTCGGTGATCGTCTCGCCGCCGAACGCCTGCCGGCCAGTCAACATTTCGTACAGCACCACGCCGAACGCCCAGATGTCCGCGCGCTTATTCACCGGCTTGCCGCGCGCCTGCTCCGGGCTCATGTAGGCCGCCGTGCCCAGGATCATGCCGGCGCGGGTCGGCGAGATCGTGAATGTCGGGGATTGCGACGGATCGGCGGACTCAGACCCGGATGATTGCGCCAATGCGAGCCCGAAATCCAAGACCTTCACCACACCCTCCGGCGTCACCATGATGTTGGCCGGCTTCAGGTCGCGGTGAACGATTCCCTTTTCATGCGCGGCTTCCAACGCATCGGCGATTTGCTTTGCGTAGTTGAGCGTAGTCTCGAGCGGGAGCGGGCCACTCAGCGGCTTGCCGTCGATGTACTCCAGCACCAGATAGTCCGGCCCGACATCGTGAATCTGACAGATATTGGGATGATTCAACGCCGCGATAGCGTGCGCTTCTCGTTCGAACCGTTGAGAGAAATTCCCGGGCGACACCTTAATCGCCACCGTGCGGTTGAGCCGGGTATCGCGAGCCTTCCAGACTTCGCCCATACCGCCCGCCCCGATGGGCGCAAGAATCTCGTACGGACCCAGCCGGCTGCCGGGCGAGAGCGTTGGAAGCTGATCGACGGCCTTCGCCACCGCGGCCCCCAGCGCATCGTCTTTCGATTTGTCGTTAGCGAGCAACGATTCCACCTGACGGCGCAGCTCGCTGTCACCAGTGCAGGCACGCGAGAGAAATTCGGCACGCTCGAAAGGCGCAAGGTCGGCGGCTTCATGAAACACCTGCTCGATTCGCTGCCAGCGTTCGTCGCTCATAGCGCTACTTCAGCATCGCGTACTCCGCCTTGGCTTGCTGCAGAATCGGAATATCCGGGTCGGCGTTTTTCCAAAGGGCGAGAAAATCCTGGTAAGCGGTTTTCGCTTTCGCCGGATCGCCCGCCAAAGCGTATGCGCGGCCCAAACCCAGGTGCGCCAGCGCGCCGATCAAATCGTTCACGACCACACCCGGATGGTCGAGAATCTTCTGAAACTCCCCCGCCGCTGCGGCGCCCTTCCCGGCGGCCAAGTACGCCTCGCCTCGCAGGTAGGCAAGGTAGAAGAAAAATTCGTAAGGCGTAGCCGCGAGCGCTTCCAGGGCCTTGCCGGCGTTGCCGCTCCGAAGGGCGACGGCGCCATGAATCTGAGTCAAGAAGTACAGCTGTACCAACGTATCTTCCGGGAAGCGTTTGGTAAGATCGTCGGCCAGGCGTTCGGCCTGCGTGGAATCGCCTGCCATTCCCAGCGCGGTGGCTGAGAATCCCTCCGCGTTGCTGCCACCTGCCAGCGAGAGCGCGGCCTGCGCTTCTTGTTTTGCCAAGGCCGCGTTCCCCACCAATGCCTCTCGAACAGCGGCTTCTGCCTCGTACAGGCCAGCCGTTTCTTGTTGATTCGATCGCCGCGCAGAATCCACGATTTCGGCGCTTCAGTTCTCTGGCCTGGGTATACTCGCCGCGGTATGCGGCCGTGTCCGATTTGAGGTCAAGGATTATACCCTCCCATCCGGGTTTCCCCATCAGCCAAACGGCCTCGCGCTCCATCCCAGCAGAATCATGCTTGAGGAAATTCGCTTGATAGAGACCAAGATGAACGAAAGCCCCGTCGAGATTGTGAGCTTGCGCCTCCCGTGCTGTGGCCTCTACCTTATCCGGACGGTTGAGAACACGGTACGCCTCGGCTAGACGCCCATAGGCCCATGTATCTCCAGGGTCGAGTCTTAGCGACGCCCGTGCCATTGTAAGCTCTTTGTCGTATTCTCCGAACATACGGTAAATGTTGGCCAGGCTAGACGGAGGATAAGGGTCGCGGGGATAGGTCTGCGCCCACAACTCATAGGTCCTGCGGGCAGCCTCCAGATTTCCGGTTACCAAAAGCTCGTAGAGCGAGGAAATGTAGAACTTTTCCTCTTCGCTTGTCCGTCCTCGCAGTTCATAAGCCTTGCGCGTACTCTCGACTGCGCGAATGGACCCATTGCTCAAGTTGTCATAACTCGGCCCCAGGCGCGCGTACGCCATGGCGAAATTCGGATCCAGGCTGATGGCCCTCTGGAACAACAAGATCGCGGCAGGGTAATCTTCCCTTTCGAGCATCGCTTGACAGCCGAGGCCGTAAGCTTGCAGCGCCTCCAGTGACGACGTGGTCACGTTCTGCGGCGGCGCATCATACTTCTGCACGGAGGCTAGCGACTCACCCAACCTCTCGCGCAGCTTAGTCGCGCCGTCCCCGAGAGCCTTGAGTACCTGCTCTTTTCCGTTGGCTGTCACCTGCTCTTGAGCGAGCAGATCGCCGTTATGGCAATTCACCGCATTCAAGCCCAGCACATACTGGCTACCAAAACTGGAGATGGAGCCTTCGATCGTGGCGGCGCTGGCCGTGCGCTGGCAAACCTCGCGGCCCAGCTCCTTTGTAAGACGCGCATCTTTGGGTTGAGTCATCAGCGCCAACGTCTGCGCGATTCGCTGGTCCGAAATCAGACTCAGAAACGGCGACTGCTCCAGTTGCGCCGAAAGCCCCTGTCGAAGCGTGCCGTCAAAGACAGGATCGCCGGTGGTGTTGTTGAAATCGGCCAGAACGATCGTGTCTTTGTCGGTGAGCTGCGGCGCATGCCGGTGCACAAAGAAGTAATAAGCCGCGCCCACTGCCGCCAGCAGGATCCCGGCTATTGCAGCCATCCGCGGCCATCGCGCCCCCCGAGCCACTTCCGGCACTTTGTGCGACTCGCTATTCCGCTTGAGCCGCTCGAGGTCCGCGCGCATGTCCGCCGCGCTCTGATACCGCAGCTTCCGATCTTTCTCTAGCGCCTTGTCGATAATGCGCTCTAATTCCGCCGGCACATCAGGATTCAGCCGCACCGCCGGCGTCGGCGTCCCATCCAGAATCGCGCTGAAAATCACTGCGGAACTGTCTCCGCGAAATGGCCGGACCCCCGTCGCCATTTCGTATAAGACCGCACCGAAAGACCACAAATCCGTCCGCGCGTCCAATTCCTCGCCCCGCGCCTGTTCCGGCGACATGTAGGCCACGGTTCCCATCGCCTGGCCCGGCGAGGTAAGCATCTCGTCGGTGGCAAGGTGAGACGCGAGCCCGGCTTTCGCACCCGTCCGCTCCGGCGTCAGCTTGGCCAATCCGAAATCGAGCAGCTTGGCCGTTCCGTTTGGGGTCACCAGGATATTCGCGGGTTTCAGGTCGCGATGCAAAATCCCTCGCCCATGCGCCTCTTCCAGCGCACCGGCAATCTGGATCGCCAACCGAATGGTCTCCTCCACCGGGAACGGGCCTGTGAGCGGCTTGCCGTCGATGTACTCCAGCACCAGATAATCCGGCCCGACATCGTGAATCTGACAGATATGGGGATGATTCAACGCCGCGATAGCGTGCGCTTCTCGTTCGAACCGTTGAGAGAAATTCCCGGGCGACACCTTAATCGCCACCGTGCGGTTGAGCCGGGTATCGCGAGCCTTCCAGACTTCGCCCATACCGCCCGCCCCGATGGGCGCAACGATCTCGTACGGACCCAGCCGGCTGCCGGGCGAGAGCGTTGGAAGCTGATCGACGGCCTTCGCCACCGCGGCCCCCAGTAAATCGTCTTTCGATTTGTCGTTCGCCAGCAGCGATTCCACCTGGCGGCGCAGCTCGCTGTCATCCGAACAGACACGCGAGAGAAACACGGCTCGATCGCCGGGCGCGAGATCGACGGCTAGATGAAAGATCTCTTCGATTCTCCCCCAACGCTCGTCGCTCATATTTATCGTTCACTAGCCAAGAAGGAATCGCCGCAGCCACGCCTCCCCTAGCCGGAGATCGCGCTTGACTGTGGCGAGAGTAAGTCCAAGCGCGGCAGCGATCTCTTCCCGCTCCATTCCGCCAAAATAACGGAATTCGATTACCTTGGCCTTGCGCTCATCCACCTTCGCGAGCCGGTCCAGAGCCTCGCTTACTTCCAGAACGTCCAGAGTCCGGCTCGGGGACAGAGCGATGGTCTCATCCAAGGTAACGGCCTGGGCCGCGCCGCCACGTTTGGCCGCGCCTTTCGAGCGAGCGTAATCCACCAGCACGATCCGCATGAGCCTGGCGGCAATACCAAAGAAATGCGCCCGGTTCTCCCATCGAAGCGGCTGGGATTGGTCGATCAAGCGCAGCCAAGCCTCGTTAATTAGCGCCGTCGGCTGCAGCGTCTGGTTCGGCCGTCCGCGTCTCAGGTAGGTCCTGGCAAGCGCATGCAACTCCCTGTGAACCTGCGGTGTCAGATCCGCGAGCGCGGCCTGGTCGCCATCGCTCCATTGAATCAGCAAGCCCGTAATGGAGGCCGATTCTTGCATTAAAGGTATTCTGGCACAAACGGTGACCTCGCCAAGCGTACTCCATCCCCCTCCCGCTCAAGCACTTCCATTTGTTCTGCCGGGCATTTGCGGCTCTTCCTTGTTATTCTCAACCCGAATGCCTGTCTCATTTTTTTTATTCAGCCTGGGTGGCTTCGTTTTTGCAAATTTCAAAAAACCCCACCGCCCGCACACAAAAAACCCCGTGATGCGCCACCTCTCGGAGAAAGATTCTCGCCCCGCCGTAACAACCAACAACTAACAACCAACAACCACCAACCATCAACCAGCAACTTCGCGCCACGGGCCCGGATGCTAAAATACAAGACTCATAGCGATGGAAGACCAATCACCCGCCGTGCTGGATGCCATGGTGACCACGGCGTTCACGCTGGACGGCTTCACCATTGAACGGAATCTCGGTATCGTACGCGGCATCATCGTGCGCTCCCGTTCGGTTTTTGGAACCTTGGGCGCCAGTTTGCAAACCTTGGTGGGCGGCGACATAACGCTCTTCACCAAGCTGTGCGAAGAAACGCGCGCCCACGCCTTTCAACGCATGGCCGAGCATGCCGCGCAAATAGGCGCCAACGCCGTCATAGGAGTCCGCTATGACGCCACCGAGATCATGCAAGGGGTGACCGAGGTGCTTTGTTACGGCACCGCGGTGGTGGTGAAGCCCAGCCGCTAGGGCGTTCCGTTCATCAGGCATGACTCAAAACCGCTACCTCTGCATTCACGGCCACTTCTATCAGCCGCCGCGCGAAAACCCCTGGCTGGAGTCGATCGAGCTCCAGGATTCGGCCGCCCCGTATCACGATTGGAACGAGCGGGTGACGGCGGAATGCTACGCGCCCAACAGTGCGGCCCGTATCCTGGACGCGGACAGCCGCATCGCAAAGATCGTCAACAACTACGCCGGCATCAGTTTCAATTTCGGGCCCACCTTGTTGTCCTGGATGAAGGAGAAGTCACGGGACACCTACCAGGCTATTCTGGAGGCCGATCAGGTAAGCGCGCAGCGTTTTTCCGGGCATGGATCGGCGCTGGCGCAATGCTACAACCACATGATCATGCCGCTCGCGAACGACCGCGACAAGCAGACGCAAGTGATTTGGGGCATCGAGGACTTTCGCTTTCATTTCGGGCGCGATCCGGAAGGCATGTGGCTTCCGGAAACCGCCGTCGACCTGCGGACGCTGGACATCCTGGCGCAGCATGGGATCAAATTCACCATCCTGGCGCCCTCACAGGCCAAATCCGTGAATGGAACCGACGTCACGGGCCAGCGCATCGATCCGGCGCGCTCCTACCGCCAGAAGCTGCCCTCGGGACGTTCCATCGACTTGTTCTTCTATGACGGGCCGGTTTCGCAGGCAGTGGCGTTTGAGCGCTTATTGAACAACGGCGAACGCTTCGCCGGCCGGCTGCTGGATGCGCTATCGGATCAGCGCGCAGGTCCGCAGCTGGCGCACATCGCAACCGACGGCGAAACCTACGGACACCATCACGAGTTTGGCGACATGGCGCTGGCGTATGCGCTGGAGCACATCCAGTCCAGCGGGTTGGCGACGGTCACCAACTACGGAGAGTTTCTCGAACGCCATCCTTCCGAGCAGGAGGTGGAGATCCTGGAGAACACCGCCTGGAGCTGTGTGCACGGGGTGGGACGCTGGAGCGCCAACTGCGGCTGTAATTCCGGGGGGCGTCCGGACTGGAACCAGGAATGGCGCGCCCCTTTGCGCGCGGCGCTGGACTGGTTGCGCGACGAAGTGGCGCCCCGTTATGAAAAAATGGCGGCGCGCTATTTCAAGGATCCCTGGGAGGCGCGGAACAATTACATTTACGTCGTTTTAGACCGCTCGCCGGCCAGCAAAGAGCGTTTCGCGGCGGCGAATTTCCGCCGCAAGAACCTCCAGCGCAGCGACCGCGTCAACGTCTGGAAGCTGCTGGAATTGCAGCGCCACGCCATGTTGATGTACACCAGTTGCGGCTGGTTTTTCGACGAGCTTTCAGGTCTGGAGACGGTGCAGGTCATGCAGTATGCCGCCCGCGTGGCCGAGCTGGCCGGAGAACTTTTTGGGGAGCCCATCGAAGCGGGCTTGGTGCGGCAACTCGCGCCGGCCAAGAGCAATCTTGCGGAGCACGGCGACGGCGCGCGTATTTTCGAAAAGTTCGTCAAGCCCGCGCGCGTGGACTTGCTGAAGCTGGGCGCGCACTATGCCATGGATTCGCTGTTTGAGAGCTACCCCGATAACACGCGCATTTACTCTTACTCGGTGGAAAACAAGGACTACCGGCTCAAACGCTCCGGAAAGATGAAACTGGCGTTCGGCAAGGCGCGGTTCACCTCCGAGATCACGCAGGACTCCGAAATGCTGATTTTCGGCGTGCTCCATTTCGGCGACCACAATCTCCATGGCGGCGTGGGCGTGTTCTCAACCGAGGACGCCTACCGCGATCTGGGCAAAGCGACGCGCGAAGCCTTTAGCCGTTCGGATCTGGCGGCCACCATTCGTTGTTTGGACGAGGGCTTCGGCGGCCGCATGTATTCGCTCAAGAATCTGTTCCGCGAAGAGCAGCGCAAGGTGCTTGCGGAGGCGCTGGAATCCACGCTGGAACAGGCGTCGGCTGTCTATCGCCAGATGTACGAGGAACAAGCTCCGCTGCTCCGCTTCCTAAGCGATTGCGGCATGCCGATTCCGAGCGAGCTGAAGGCCACCGCGGAGGTGGCGTTGAACGGACTGCTGCGGCAGGCGCTGGCGGCGCCGGAGCTCGACTTGGCGGTGATTCAGGGGCTACTGGAAGAAGCTCGAATCGCGCAGATCCTGCTGGATCAAACCGGGCTGGAGATCACGCTGCGCCGCAATGTCGAAAACGGCGCGCGGCTTTTTCTGGAAGATCCCAAGAATTTGCCGCGCCTGGCCAAATTCCGCGGGACTGTCGCGGCGGCGCGTTCGCTGCCGTTCCCGCTGATCTTATGGCAGGCGCAAAATCTCTGTTACGAAATACTCAAGAAATGCTACCCGGGCGAATCCCGCTGGAACGAAGAATTTCAGGGAACTGGCCGCGTTGTTGTCGCTGCGCGTGGAATAAGCCCGCTTGCTCACGCGCGCGGTTTCGGTTTCGGGCCGAGCCGCGACCGTAAGGAAGCGGTTTGTTACGCCTCCAGAGGGCCTAACGAATCGTTGGCCGCCAGCAACGCCTCCACATCCTCGCGACGCCGCGCCGGCCCGTACACGTGGCCTTGCACCTTGTCGCAGCCCAGCACTCGCACCAGATCCAACTCCGCGCGCGTCTCCACGCCTTCGGCCACCACCGTGAGATTCATGCTATGCGCCATGCGCACGATGCTCTGGATCACCGCCAGCGATCCTTCCGGCTCATGCAGGTTACGCAGGAACGATTGATCGATCTTCAGCGAATCCACGGGCAGCTTGTTCAGATAACTCAGCGAAGAATAGCCGGTTCCGAAATCGTCGATCGCGATGCTGATTCCCAGCTTGCGGAACTGGGCTAAGCGCGCCGCCGCCTGCGGGAGGTCCTTCATGATATAACTCTCGGTCAGCTCCAGCTCCAGGCGGTCCGGCGGCAGATTGCTCAAGGCCAGCGCGTCGGCGACGGTTTCCAGAAAATCACGCCGTTCAAACTGCAATGCCGACACGTTGACCGAGATGCGGGCCGCGCCGTGACCGGCTTTGTGCCAGCTGGCAGCTTCAAGACAAGCCCTGCGGATCACCCACGATCCGATGTCGATGATCAGACCGGTCTCTTCGGCGATGGGGATGAACTGCTTGGGCGAAATGGTCCCGTAGATGGGATGCCGCCAGGTGAGCAGCGCCTCCAAGCCCTCCACCTTTCCGCTCATGCCGACCACGGGCTGATACAGCAGCTCGAATTCCTGGTTTTCCAGCGCGCGGCGTAGCGCGTTCTCCAGGCGCAGGCGCTCCAGGCTGGCCACATGATCCTCGGCCCGGAACACCTCCACCTCGTTCTTGCCGCTGTTCTTGGCGTGGTACATCGCCAGGTCCGCGTTGCGCAGCAGTTCGGCGACGGTCTTGCCATGCCGGGGATAAATGGCGACGCCGATGCTGGCGGTGACGAACAGCTCGTTGTCTTCCATCTGGTGCGGCGCGCGCAGAGCCACCAGGAACTCCTGCGACGCCTGCGCGACGGCCTCTTCATCCACCTGGCGGGTGAGAACGATGATGAACTCGTCGCCGCCCATGCGGCCCGCCAGATCGTCCGGAGTCAGCAACCGCTTCAGACGCTGGCCGACTTCTCGCAACAGCCGGTCGCCCATGGCATGGCCGAGGATATCGTTGATCTGTTTGAAGCGGTCCAGATCGATGAACAGCACGGCCAGGTAGCCGGGGCGCCGGCCCGCGTCCGTCTCTGCTTCCCGGAGGGCCGCATTGAGGAGTTCCATGAAATAGGAGCGGTTGGGCAGGCCGGTGAGCGAGTCGTGCCGCGCCTGAAACTCCAGGCGTTCGTTGAGGCCGCGCTGTTCGAGAGCGCGTGCGGCCAGACGGCTGGCGGCTTGCAGCAGTTCGGAGTCGCTATGATCGTGGGGCTGGCCCTCCCGATAATGCAGCGCCAGGATTCCGAGCAGAACGCCATCGCCCGAGAGAATGGGAGTGGAGCGGCAGGATACAATTCCCATCTGCGCAGCCAAGTGGCCCCGCTCGGCCCAGAACGGACAAGCGCGGACATCCTCCCAGAACACCGTGGATCGCGCGACTTCTGCGGTTGGAAGCGTGGCGGTGCCTCGCAGCACCCGAAACGGCTTGAAGATCCGGATGGCATCCGGCGGGAAGCTGGGCGCCGAGGCCCACGTCAACAGCTCATCCTTGAGAATGAGTAAGGAGCACAGCGCCCCCGGCCGCTCCTCCTCCACCAGCAGGGCCACTTCCGCCAGGATGGCCTCGATGCTTTGGTTCTCGGCCACCATCTCGAGCACGCTGTTGCGATTCTTCTCCAGGCTCTGCAACCGGTCTCGTTCGGATTGAATTCTGTGTTCCAGAATCACGCGGCCGATACTGCGCGCCAGCAACTCGATCAACTCTCCCTCTTCGGTCGAGAATTCGCGAACGGCGCCGGCGGATGCGGAAGAAAAACTCAAAGTGGCATACAGCTCCGCGCCAAGCCAGACCGGTGTACCGATGTAGGCCTCGGATGCTCGCTGCGCTTGACCTTGGGGCGCGGCATTGGCCGAAACGGCGCCCGAGGCCGTCACGGTTCTGAGCCGCCGTTCGATGCTGTGCGCGGGTGTGTCCGGGGACACGAGAATGGTGGAGGCAAGGTCCGGCGCGCCGTGCGAGGCGAGAATGACCCCCAGGCTTCCCTCCACCTGCAAAAGCAGTCCGATTGGCAGGTCGAACAGTTGGCAACCCGTCCGCAGGTGATCCTCGAAAGCCTCTTCCAGCGTCACGTAATGGGTGGTGCTCAGCCGGTGCAATTGCTTCAAATGTCCAGCGAAGCGGCTGGCCTGCGGCCGGGGAAGTTTTTCCGCGGCCTGGTAGAGGAGATGTCCGGTATCCTGAACCGCCACCGCGCGGCCGCGCTCAAATAACAGGCGCCGCGCCACCTCCATCCGGATTCGCTGACCGTTTTTTCCGATGGCGGTAAGCGCCAGCTTCTGGGTTCCGCTGCCCCCGAGCAACGCTAGAACCTGCTCGCGCGAACGCTGCCAGGATTCGGGATCGAGCAATTGGCTGATATTCAACGGGTTTGCGTCAGCGCGATCATAGCCGGTGATGTCGGCCAGGGCTGCGTTCATTTCGATCAGATTGCCGTGCAGGTCAAAGGAGTAGACACAATCCAGGGAGGTCTTCGATGCCTTTGGGTCATCGGGCGGAGAGAGCGCCAGCTGAGGTGCGATAGCCATATCGTGCCGAATCCCCTGTTCGTTCAGTGTACGACGGACGCCGAATGTCGCATGTTACGACGGGCTAGACCCGGAAACGTGGCCGTCCCTAGCCGGTGGCAGCACTGGGTTCTCTCTGTGTCACTTCCCGCCCCGCCGGTTTTCGCTTAACGCGAGTGATCGGCACGTTCAGGACGATCGAAAGCACGGTAAAAACCAACGACGAACTTTGAACAACAACTTTCATGGGGAGGTGGCTTGGTACATTGTCCCATATGTCCCAGCCGAACGCCCGAACCCAAACGGCCGATGCGTCCGCGCCCCGGGAACGCGAACCTCGCTGGCCGGCGGCACTGGCTATCCTGGCCACCGGCGGGCTCTATTTCGTCATACCGGCAAAGCTACGGTTCGGAGAGGAGTGGCTGCTGCTGGTAATTGTTTCCGCGCTGCTGGTGCCGACCGTCCTCACCTACCAGACCGGTAGGGACCGCCTGAACCGGATCTTCGCGTATATCGTACTGGGGATTCTGACGGCCTCGATGATCGGGTCTCTCAGCCTGTTAATCACCCGCCTGCTTTCCCATGCCGACCCTCCGCAGGAGCTACTGCGCGCCGCCGCGGTTCTGTGGGTCACTAATATTCTGGTGTTCGCCTCCTGGTACTGGCGCTTGGATGCCGGCGGCCCCAACGAACGCGACCGAAGAAAGGCGCACGACGACGGGGCGTTCCTTTTTCCTCAAATGATTACTCCGTGGGACAGCGACAAGAACTGGCGGCCGGGCTTCGTCGACTATCTGTTCCTGGCGTTCAACACCAGCACGGCGTTCTCGCCCACCGACGTCCCGGTGCTGTCGCGCTGGGCCAAGGTTATGATGATGGTGCAAGCCAGTATCTCGCTGGTGACGGTGGCGCTGCTAGCGGCGCGGGCGGTTAATATTTTGTGATTGGGGCCTGTCGCCCTGGAGCAGCGCTTGCACGCCGTCCACGCACAACACCGCAGCGTGCTTGGACTCCGGGATCAGTCCGCCGACGGCGGATTCGATGGCTGCCGCGTTTAGCGCTGCGAGTTCGGTGCGTGTTTTCCCCAGCATCCATTCGGTGAGCGCGGAGCCACTGGCGATGGACGCGGTACAGCCGCGGATTTTGTAGCGAACCTCGGCCACGCGGCCGCCTTCAAAGCGCGCCGACAATCGCAGGATGTCGCCGCAAGCCGGATTCGAGATCTCCACCGTGACGGCGGGCGGCGCGAGTTCGCCCACATTGCGTGGATTCTTGAAATGATCGAGTAGGGCTTCGCTGTACAAGGGCGCGGTCTCGTTCTTATTATGACCACTGTGGTAGCGGCGGTGATTGAGCGGGACGGGCGTATTCTGATCGCCCAGCGCAAGCGAACCGGCCAGCACGCGCTCAAATGGGAATTTCCGGGCGGCAAGGTCGAACCGGGAGAAGATCCGGCAGCGGCGATGGTGCGTGAACTGGAAGAAGAATTGGCGATCCGCGCGCGAGTGGAACGCGAGATCATACGCTATGAATACCAATACCCGGGCCGTTCGCCGATCCTACTGATTTTCTATCGCGTGACAGAGTTCACGGGCGAGCCCACCAATCTGGATTTCGAGCAGGTCGCTTGGGTGGCGCGCGCCAACCTGAGGGATTACGATTTCCTGGAGGGCGACGCCGAGTTCATTAGCGCCTACAAAGGCTAGCGCGGCTGCGGGAGGCGGAAATCCAAACCGCGCTCGTCGTTCAAGCGCTGCGAAAGATCGCGATCCACCAGGTCGATGCTAACTTGATTTAGCGTCTGCTCGGCGCTGACGTAATGCAAAGTGCTGCCCTGCATCCAATAACCCAGCGCCTGCACGATGGTATGGTCGCGGAAGGCGATGAGGTAGATAGTGGGCTGCCCGTTGTTCGAGCCGCGCTGGTAGTCGGCGTAGGGATGCGACGGGGGCGCCTGATACAGTCTCATGCCGGATTGATCCTGCGACGGGTCGCCCGTGTACTCGCGAACTTGCGGATTGCCTTGCTGGGGGACGAAATTCTGGTTGACCACCACCGACGGCATGCCTTGGCCGCTCGCCTGCGAGCCATCGTCGACATAGCCTGCGCCGTTGGGAGGCGCGTAGCCCGGTGCGTAGCCGGCGGCCGAAGGATCGTAGTAACCGTACAGTCCGTAATACCCGCCGTAAAAAACCGGATAAGGCACGATCACGGCAGCGCCGTGCGCCGGATGCGCCGCTCGACCCGGATTAGCGAAACTTCGCGAGTAACCCCGTCCCGGGGAGCCCCCGTGGGACTGCCCGAAGGCCAGGCCGGTAAGACTCAATATCAAAACCGCCAAGACGAGGCATCGCATGTACTGACTCCTCAGCTAGATTGTAAACCCAAAGGGCGCGCGTGCGATCCTCGAATCCACTCGGAGAACGCCGCTTTAGTACCAGCCATATGACAACCGACGTAGCGCGCCAGACCCAGGTTACCGAAACGCCCGCGGACGTTATAATCAAGGCATGGCGCAAGTCCGACATTCCGTGTGCGCGCTGGATTGTCCCGATTGCTGCTCTTTGCTTATTGATGTCGACGAGGGCCCCGGTATAGATGCACGAAAAGGCAGCCGCTTACGGGGAAATCCGGAACATCCGGTGACCCGCGGGTTTCTTTGCGGCAAGGTGGCGCGCTATCTGGATCGCGAGTACTCTCCGGACCGGCTACTGTATCCCCAGAAGCGCGTTGGAGCGAAAGGCCAGGGCAAGTTTCAGCGGATTTCCTGGGACGAAGCGCTGGACACCATCGCCGCGAAATTGCTCGACATCGCGGAAGAATTCGGGCCTGAAGCGATTCTGCCCTACAGCTACGCCGGAACCATGGGTTTTCTGAACGGTGGCGGCATGGACCGGCGTTTCTTCCACCGGCTGGGAGCGTCGCAACTGGACCGGACCATTTGCTCCGCCGCCGGAGGCGCGGGGCTTAGCGCGACGCTGGGGTTTAAGTACGGCACGGAGCCCGAGCAGTTTCGCCATTCCAAGCTGATCATCGCCTGGGGCGCGAATGTGCTCGCCACCAACGTGCACCTGTGGCCGTTTATCGTCGAAGCCCGCAGAAATGGGGCGCGCTTTTACACCATCGATCCGGTTCGGAATCGGACTGGCAAGCTGGCGGACAAACATTTCGCGATCTATCCCGGCAGCGACCTGGCGCTGGCGCTGGGGCTGATGCATGTGATCATCGGCGAGAAATTGTACGACGCCGCTTACGTCGCCGACTACACCAACGGATTTGACGCGCTGGCCGAGCGGGCGCTCGAGTATCCACCGGAGCGCGTGGAGGCGCTCACGGGCATTCCGCGAGAAGACGTCGTGGCGCTAGCGCGGGAATATGCGACCACACGGCCGGCGGCGATCCGGCTGAACTACGGCATTCAGCGCAGCGAGCGCGGGGGCGCGGCGACGCGGGCAGTCGCGGCTTTGCCTGCGCTGGTTGGCTCCTGGCGCGAAGTGGGCGGCGGTTTGCAACTATCCACCAGCCAGGCGTTTCGGGTAAACAAAGCCGGATTGGAAATGCCGGAACTGCAGCGCCGATCGGCGCTCGGGCGGGAAGCGCGCATAGTAAATATGACCGAATTGGGCAAGGCTTTGACGCAGTTGGACGATCCGCCAGTGAAAGCCCTCGTGGTTTACAACTCCAATCCGGCGGCCATCGCGCCCAATCAGAACCTGGTTTTGGCGGGGATGCGGCGCCAGGACCTGTTCACCATGGTGTTGGAACAGTTTCAGAACGACACCGCCGATCACGCCGATATCCTGCTGCCGTCCACGACATTTCTGGAGCACACGGACCTCTATTTCGCCTACGGGCATTACTATCTGCAACTGGCGCGGCCGGCTCTGCCCGCGCCCGGCGAAACGAAATCCAACGTGGAAGTGTTCCGGCTGCTGGCGGAGCGCCTGGGCTTTGAGGACGCCTGCTTCCGGGACTCGGAAGATGACATGATCCGCACCCTGCTCGGTTCGGGGCATCCGTTCCTGCAGGGCATTACTCTCGATCGTCTGGATCGCGAGCATTCCGTACGCTTGAATGTCGCACCGGACGCCCAGCCGTTCTTGCCTTTCGCACAGGGCGGGTTCGGAACCAAATCGGGCAAATGCGAGTTTGGGGCCGAAATGCTGGGCTACCAGCCGCCGGTGGAGTCGCGCCTGGGCGCCTCCCAGTTGCGTGAGCGGTTTCCCCTGGAGCTGATTTCGTCCAAGAGCCACGACAGCATGAACTCGACCTTCGGCAACCAGCCGGCGGCGCAGAGCCAGACTTCGACGCTGTTCCTGCACCAGGAAGACGCGCGGGAGCGCGGGATCGAAAATGGCGATCTGGTACGCGTCTTTAACGATCGGGGCAGCTGCACTCTGGTGGCTGGGGTCGATGGCCTGTCCAACGGATTAGTGCGGCAGGGCGTCGTGCTCGCGCCATCGGTGAGGTGGAGCAAGCTGGCGTCCGACCATCGCGGCATCAACGCTTTGACGTTGGATCGGTTGACCGATCTCGGCGGCGGCGCCACGTTCTACAGTTGTCTGGTGGACGTGGAGAAGTGCGGAGACTGAGCACGCTCACGACAATCATGGAGCACACCACATGCGATCCATCTATTTGACTCTGATTCTCGTAATAGTGCTGCCCTTCCTGCTGGTGTCTGGGGGCTGCAAACGCCGCCACAGAGCCGGAGAAGTGGCGAGCGCGATTTTTGCGGGCGATCCCCACGTCGCCGACCATTTTATTTCGGGTTTCTACGGCCCCGAAGCGGGCGCCTGGCGGTGGACCAACAAGGAATTCGCCGTTACACTCAATCCGCCACTGCACGCCTCCGAGCGGGGCGCGCAATTGGTGATGCATGTAGTGATACCGGACCCGGTAATCCAACATTCCCAATTCGTGGAGCTTTCCGCTTCGATCGGAGGATTGAAGTTGGATCCACAGGTATTCGCTAAGACCGGAACGTACACCTACACGCGCGACGTTCCCGCAGGCCAGCTGCAAAACCCCGAGGTTCGCATCGATTTCGCGGTGGATCACGTCTTCCAGGCAGAGCCGCCCGATATACGGCAACTGGGAATCATCGTCAGCCAAGTGGAACTTGTGGCGAAATAGGCCAGTGCAAGGGTCATGAACTACTACCAGCAGCACCACGATAGTTATCTGGAAGGGCTCAAAACCTTCCTGCGCATTCCGAGCATCAGCACGCTGTCCGAGCATAAGCCGGACATCCGGCGCGCCGCCGAGTTCGTTCGTCAGGAGCTGGAGAAAGCGGGTCTCGAGCAGGCGCAATTGATCGAAGGCGCTGGGAATCCGCTGGTTTATGCTGAATGGCTCGGCTCCCCCGGTAAGCCCACGGTGTTGTTTTACGGGCATTACGACGTGCAGCCGCCGGATCCGCTGGACGAATGGAAATCGCCTCCGTTCGAACCCGACATCCGCAACAACAATATTTACGCGCGCGGATCGGCGGATGACAAGGGGCAGACCTACATTCTCATTAAAGCCGTGGAGGGGTTGCTGAAGCAGCACGGGCGGCTGCCCATCAACGTGAAGTTTCTGATTGAAGGCGAGGAAGAGGTCGGCGGCGAACACATCGAAGCGTACGTGGCGAGCAAGCCGGCGCGATTGAAAGCGGACGCTGCCGTGATTTGCGATACCGAAATGTTCGCGCCCGAACTACCCACCATTTGCGTCGGATTGCGCGGCATCATCTACGGCGAACTGGTGGTGCAGGGAGCGAATCACGACCTGCATTCGGGCGTCTATGGCGGCGCCGCGCCGAATCCGCTGATGGCGATTGCCGAGATTCTGTCGACGCTGAAGGATCGCGACGGGCACATTCAGATTCCTGGATTTTACGATCGCGTGGTTCCCCCTAGCGCCAAGGAGCGGGCTGCCTGGGCCCGGCTTCCCTTCGATGAGCGCGACTACAAAGAAAAAGAAGTCGGCGTGAAGGAATTGGTGGGCGAGCCCGAGATTCCGTTGTTCGAACGATTGTGGGCGAGGCCGACGCTGGAAGTTCACGGCATTCGCGGCGGATTCATTGGCGAAGGCGCCAAGACCGTGATCCCAGCCCGCGCCGTGGCGAAGATCAGCCTGCGACTGGTGGCGGATCAGAAGCCCGAGGAAGCTGTTGCGCAGCTGAAGAAGGCGGTTGCGGCGGCGTGTCCCAAAGGCGTCACGGCGGAGTACAAAACGATTCACAATGCGCCGCCGTCGCTGGTGAATCCCGACAATCATTTCATCCAGGCGGCGGCCGAGGCCATGCAGCAGGTGTTCGGCAAGGAGACGGTGTACATCCGTTCGGGCGGATCGATTCCGATTGTCGCCGCGTTCGAGGAATACCTGGGGATTCCGAGCGTCATGATGGGCTTCGGGCTGCCGGACGACAATCTGCACGCGCCCAATGAAAAGCTGTACCTGCCGAATTTCTTCCGCGGCATTGAGGCGGTGGCGCGGTATATCGAGATCCTGGGGGCCTGATTCCGCTTGCTCCCGCGCGCGGCTCGGTTGCCATGTTTATAACAACGCTTCGTAGCAACCGATGTCGTACGCCCCGCCTTGCGGCCGCTTGACACCGACGATGTCGGTGGGCACGTCGGTTAGCGTTGTTCCCGCGTTGATGCCGGGCGACCCGGACTTCAACCGATAATCGTTGGCGGCGGCGTCCACGAAGAGGTGCGCCGGCATACTGACGATGGAATGCAGATCGTATCCCAGGGCTTGCCATTTCGCCAGGCTGATCAGGCTCGAGTCATTGTTCGCCGAGAAGCGATTCACCACCACGTTGTAGTCGCTATGGAATCCCTCCACGCTGGCCGCGGCAATCAGCACGGAGCCCTCCGCCGTGTCGGGCGTATAAAGAATATTGTTCTCGATACGATTGCCCACCGGCGCTTGTTTGCCTCCGCCGTCGTCCGGAATATTAATCGCGAAGCGCGATTCCGGCGCCATCACGATGGTGTTGTTGTAAACCTTATTATTGCTGGAGCCGTGCGCGCCGTCGATGGCGTACAGCGAAATACCGCTGGCGTGGTTGTTGTACAGCAGGTTGTTCGCGATCAGGCTGTCGTCCACTCCGTCGCAATTGATGCCCGAACCTCCCGCCGTTCCATTGTTCCAGATAGTATTGGCTTCCACCGTCGCGTACTGGACCAGTCCCGTGGGCGTGCCGCTGGGCGGCGCTTCGGTGCTGTCGCCGTTCATGTGAATCCCGGCCGAAGCATTGTCATGGGAATTGTTGCCGCGAATGGTGGGATGCGTCGAGCTATTGCTCTGATAGATTCCGTGCTCGTGGTTGTGATCCGTTTGGTTATTCTCGATGAGCACGTAGTTGGAGAAAGCCGTGAAAATGCCCGTCAAAGCGCTGTCGTGGACGTGGTTGCCTTGCACCGTGATACGATCCGTCACCCGCACGTCGATGCCGTACTTGGGCGAATTCGCGACCTCGAAACCGGCCACCACCCAATCCGTCATGGTGAGTGAGAAATTCTCGATTTCGATGATGCTGTCATGCTTGTTATCCGGGCCGGGAGCGTTGACTAGGACCGCTGCACCGGGTGCGGCCTGGAGTGTCTTGGGCGAGGACGGGCCGCCTGGAATTCCGATGCGGCAGCCCACGTAGGTCCCAGCAGAAACCAGGATGGTATCGCCCGGCGCGATGGTGTCCACGGCATGTTGCAGAGTGGCCCAAGGCGATTGCGACGTTCCTGGGTTGTTGTCGCTACCTTTCGTTGCCACGTAATAAGTGGCAGCCGGGCAGATGGACGCGAGGAGCGCTAGCACACAAACGAGTCTCGTCACGGTACGAGAGTACTCTAAGGACCGCACTGAGTTTCAAGCAGCGAATCCACTGAGCTTCGCTACCATGGACAGCGATGCGCCTGTTTGCGATCCCGGTGGTGTTGTCCGCCGCGTTTCTTGCGATCGCCGCCGAGCTCGGCGCGTTCAGCTTTCCCTTAGCGGCGCTGATCCTGGCCTACACGTTCTTGCCCGCGTCTTGCGCATATCTCACGCGGCGCGCCCCTCCGCCAACCTGGTTGGACTTCGTCGTCATCGCGTTGCTGTGGTTGCCTCTCGAATTTTCCGTCGGGCATCAATTCATCCCAAAGCAGGCTCAGAGCCCACTGCATCTTGCCGCCTACGGCGTGTCCATTTTGCTCGCCCTATCGATTTTTCTGATGTTCCGGCGGCTCTCCGGGATGAAAATCAACCTGCCTCGATCGGGCCGCGATCTGGTGAACCTGCTGCTCGGCTTCGCCGGGTGCGCTCCCGTGTTGATCGCGCTGGGGCGCGCGATCGGATTTCTGCCGCCGTTTCATCTGCCCTTGCAGCCATCGCCGGCGCGCATTGGATTGCAGTATCTGATCATCCTGGCCGCTACCGCGCTTCCCGAAGAGATTCTATTCCGCGGGCTGATTCAGAATTGCATCGCACAGAAGTTTGGAACAAGTACCCGCACGCTGTTGCTCGCCGCATTCATATTTGGATGCGCGCATCTCGACAATGGACCCCAGCCGCTGCCCAACTGGCGCTACATGATTCTCGCGACCATCGCGGGCATCGCTTACGGCAAGGTGTTCGAAAAGAGCTCGAGCATCTTCGCGTCGGCCGGCCTGCACGCGCTGGTCGATTTAATCAAGCACGTTTGCTTTTGATCGTATCCATCAACTCTCCCAGATAAGCCGTCACTCCCGGTTCTCCCTCGCGCGGCGCCCACGGAGCGAACTCCTTGTCGGTCTCCACCGAGTACGGCCCCGGCTTCACTTCATAGCAGACTGCGTGATCCGACAGCGGCGTTAATGTATGCCAGACGCCGGGCGGAAGATCGATCCCGATGGGATCGCGGCCCAGCACTTCCGTCCGCACGACATTGCCAGCGTCATCGAAGATGAAGAACGCGATCTCGCCCTCCAAAACAACGAACGACTCCGCCTTCGGAGGATCCAAATGGCGATGCGGAGCGACATACGTTCCCTTCACCATCACATTCAGGAAACGATGTGGATTGTCTTCCATGGACGCATGAAAGTTGTGATTGACGCGCAACCTTGGCGACCGCCGCGCGCGCTGGATCAAATCGTCGAGTAATGCCCGATGCAAGGTTTGAACCGAGCCGCTCATCCTAGACTCCGATATCCTCGTTCCACAGCGCGGGATTCGCCCGGATGAATTCGGTCATCATTTGAATGCATTCCTGGTCGTCGACCACGTCCACTTGAATGCCCTGGCTCCGCATGTACTCCTCGGCTCCGAGAAAGGTCCGGTTCTCGCCCACCACCACTCGCGGGATCTTGTATAGCACGATGGCGCCGCTGCACATGGGACACGGAGAGAGCGTCGAATAGATGGTGCTGTTTCTATAAACTTTCGCGGCGAGCCGCCCGGCGTTGCGCAGGCAATTCATCTCGCCATGATCGATGGCGCTCCTGGTTTGCACGCGGCAGTTGTGGCCCCGGCCGATGATCTGGCCCTCGTGCACCAGCACCGAACCGATGGGAATGCCACCTTCAGAAAGACTCTTTCGGGCCTGTTCGATCGCCGCGCGCAAATATGGATCCGCTGTCGCCATTGCAAGAGACCCGCCGGCAAAAAGGATAACATTAGGAATGTCCGCCTCCGCCGTCGAGCCCCAATTCCATACCTCCGGCCTCATCCGGCTCACGCGTCCGCAAATGTTTGCCACCATGACCGGGCTGTTGCTGGCGGTGTTGCTAGCCGCGCTCGATCAGACTATTGTGGGCACGGCCGAACCGCGCATCATCGCCCAGCTCTCCGGCTTCGATCGCTATCCCTGGGTGTCGACCATGTACTTGCTCACCTCCACGCTGGCGGTTCCGATCTTCGCCAAGCTCTCCGACATGTATGGCCGGAAATGGTTTTTCCTGGGAGGCACCACGCTGTTCGTGCTGGCTTCGGCGCTGTGCGGCGCGGCCGGCACTCTCACCTTCCTGCCGCTCGACGGCATGAACCAGCTCATCGTTTTTCGAGGCCTGCAGGGCATCGGCGCGGGCATGATGATGGGCCTGGCATTCACCATCATCGGCGACGTTTTTTCGCCGGCCGAGCGCGGAAAGTACCAGGGATTTTTCGCGGCCGCCTGGGGATTGGCGTCCATTTTCGGACCCACGCTGGGCGGTTGGCTCACCGATCATGTCTCCTGGCGCGCGGCCTTCTACGTGAACCTTCCCGTGGGTCTGATCGCCATCGCCGCCATTTATTTCGAGTTTCCCGAGCTGCATCCGGAAGGCGTGAAACGGCGCTTGGATTGGGCCGGCGTCATCTCGCTGATCCTTTGCATCGTACCGCTGCTGCTGGCGCTCACCTGGGTCACCGAGTATGGCTGGAGCTCGCTGCGCGTGGAGACTCTGCTGGCCTGGTCCGCGCTGCTGCTCGTGGTCTTCCTGCGCGCCGAGACCAAAGCCGTCGAGCCGCTGATCCCGCTGTCGCTGTTCCGCAATCCCATCATCAGCCTCTGTTCGATTGCCGTCTTCCTGCTCGGCATGGGCATGTTCGGTGTCATCATCTATCTGCCTTTGTTCATGCAAGGCGTGCTGGGCGTATCGGCCACGCAATCCGGCAATCTTCTCACGCCGCTCATGATGGGCGCCGTGGCGGGCAGCATCCTCACCGGACAATTGAACCTGCGATTAGGCAGCTACAAACTAGCCGCCGTGTCGGGATCGGTGCTGGTGGCCATCGGCATGATCCTGTTCGCGCGCATGGGCGAAGCCACCCAGCGCATGGACGTAGTGGTCGCCATGATCGTGGCGGGCTTCGGCATGGGCCTGCTGCAGCCGGTCTACACCGTGGCCGTCCAAAACGTCGCGCCTCGAAAGTACATGGGCGCGGCTACCGCGTCCACGGCATTTTTTCGTTCCATCGGCAGCACCCTGGGGGTCGCGATCTTCGGAAGCGTGCTGCTCACCGGCTACCATCGTGACTTGATGACGGGCATTCCATCCGACACGCCTGCCGCCGCGCTGAAACTTTTTTCCAATCCGCTTTTGTTGGTGCAGATGCGGCCCAAGCTGGAAGCGGCCTTCGGGCACTCGGTCGGCGGCCAGCGAGTCTTGCAGATGCTTCTGGCGAATGTGCGTCTCGCGCTGCTGCATGGATTGCAACATATCTTTTTCGCCAGCGCCGTCATCATGTCCCTGGCTGTTTTGCTGCACCTGGCGCTGCGCGACGTGCCCTTGCGGCGCCATCACGCTCCGGAACCGGAAGTCCCGGCGGCTTAGGAGATCGCTCATGAATTACACACGTCTCGCGCTAGCAGCCCTGGGCGGTTTTGTGGCGTACTTTGCCGTCGGAGGAATTGCGGCGTCCTTCCCGGCGCTGCGCGGTGAGTTCGGCAAATACCCGGCCGTGTATCGAACCCCGGACGCCATGAAGAGCGTCATGCCGGCCGGTATGGCCGCCATGTTCCTGGCGATCCTTGCGCTTGCCGCGGTTTACGCCAGGCTCTACCGGGGCGGCTCGGGCATTGCCGAAGGGGCGCTTTTCGGCACGCTGATCGGAGTCTTCGCGCTGGGCTCCTTTGTGGTGCACAATTACGTCAATCTCAACATCGGGCTGAAACTGACCCTCCAACAAGCTGTCGTGTACCTCGTCGAATGGATTGTCGTCGGTATTGTGATCGGCCTCATCTATCACCCGACCGCGCCGCCCCTCGCGCCCCGGTAATTCCGCACGAAATCCAGTGTACGAAAGACGGTTCGGTATAATCGTCAACGATGCAACAAGTACCGTTAGGCGCGCTCGGGCTGAAAGTTTCGCGGATGGGATTGGGATGCATGGGCATGTCGGATTTCTTCGGCCAAACCGACGATGCCGAGTCCATTGCGAGTATTCACCTGGCGCTCGATCGCGGAATGAGTTTCCTCGACACAGCGGACATGTACGGCCCGTTCAAGAACGAGGTGCTGGTCGGCCAGGCGATTCAAGGCCGGCGCGATGACGTGGTTCTCGCGACTAAGTTCGGAAATCAGCGATCCCCCGACGGAAAATTCCTCGGCATCAGCGGCCGCCCCGAATACGTCCGCGCTTGCTGTGATGCTTCGCTCGAACGCCTGAACGTGGAAGTAATCGATCTTTACTACCAGCATCGCGTGGACCCGAAGACGCCCATCGAGGACACGGTTGGCGCGATGGCGGATCTGGTGCGGCAAGGGAAGGTCCGTTATCTCGGTCTTTCGGAGGCAGCGCCCGCCACCATTCGGCGCGCCCATCGCGTGCATCCCATCAGCGCGCTGCAGAGCGAGTATTCGCTCTGGACTCGCGATCCGGAAGGCGAACTTCTGGCCACTGTGCGCGAACTCGGGATCGGCTTTGTGGCCTATAGTCCGCTCGGCCGCGGGTTCCTCACCGGCCGATTCAAACGGCCCGAGGATATTCCCGAAGACGACTTTCGCCGCTTCAATCCGCGTTTCCAAGGTGACAACTTCCGCAAGAATCTCGAGCTGGTGGGCCACATCCAGACACTGGCGCAGGCTAAGGGCGCCACTCCGGCTCAGATCGCGCTCGCCTGGGTGCTGGCCCAAGGCGCGGACGTGGTGCCCATCTTCGGCGCCAAGAAACGCTCGCGCGTGGAGGAGAATCTCAAGGCGCTCGATATCGCGCTGACTCCCGCGGAGCTTCAGGAAATCGATCGCCTGCTCCCCAAGGGCAGCACCGCCGGGACGCGCTATCCCGAACAGCACATGAGCGCCGTGAATATCTAGAGCGGCGGCATGCGAAGCATTCATCGTGTTGCGGTTCTCGGCGCGGGTACCATGGGTTCGCGCATCGCGGCCCAATTCGCCAACGCAGGCATCCCGGCGCTGCTGCTGGATGTAGCCGGCCAGCCGAATCGCAACACACCCGCATTACAAGGCATTCAGAACGCGCTGAAGCAGCGTCCCGGCGGATTCTTTACGGATGACAAGGCCACATTAGTCGAAGCCGGTAACTTCGACGACGATCTCGCGAAGCTGGCGGACTGCGATTGGATTATCGAAGCCATCGTCGAAAATCTCGAGGCCAAGCGCGCGCTGTGGCGCAAAGTGGAAGCCGCTCGCCAGCCCGATGCCATCCTTTCGACCAACACCAGCGGCATCCCGCTGGCCGCCATCTCGGACGGCTTTTCGCCCGGTTTCCGGCGCCACTTCCTGGGCACCCACTTTTTCAATCCTCCGCGCTATCTGCATTTGATGGAGCTGATCCCGGGCCCTGAAACCGATCCCGCGATTCTCTCAGGCGTCGAACAGTTCGCCGACCGCCGTCTTGGCAAAGGCGTGGTACGCACCAAGGACACGCCCAACTTCATCGCCAACCGGATCGGCAGTTTCCTGGGCGGGACCATTGCAAAAGTCATGCTGGAGGAGGATTTCAGCGTCGAAGAAGTGGACGCGATCACCGGCCCGCTGATTGGCGTCCCCAACAGCGCCAGCTTCCGCCTGCTGGATCTGGTGGGCCTGGACGTTTGGGGATTCGTCGGGACCAACCTGTACAAACTTGTTCCGCACGATCCCTGGCGCGAGCGTTTTCTGCCGCTGGATTTCCAAAAGAAGATGATCGAGCAGAAATGGCTCGGCGACAAAACCGGCCAGGGCTTTTACAAAAAGAGCGGAGGAAAGGGCGATGCCCGCGAGATCCTGGTGCTCGATTGGAAAACGCTCCAATACCAGCCTTTGCAGAAACCGCGCTTTCCATCGGTGGAAGCCGCGCGCAACATCGAAGACCTCGGCGAGCGCGTGCGAACGCTACTGCGGTCCGACGACCGAGCCGGGCGCTTTCTGTGGAAAGTGCTGGGCGATTTCTTCCTCTATTGCGCCGAGATGATTCCCGAAATTTCCGATCGCATAGTCGAAATCGATCGAGCCATGCGCTGGGGCTACGGCCACAAGCTGGGTCCATTCGAACTCTGGGATGCCATCGGCTTCCTGGAGGTGGTCTCGCGCCTGGAGATGGATCGCCGCCCCTTGCCGGCGCACATAAAGGACGCGCTCTCCCGCGGCATTATCGCCCTCTACCGCGCTCCCGAGCCCAGCCGCGAGGTGACGGAATATTTTGATTTCCGTTCCCACGGCTATCAGCCCATCGAGCCGCGCACCGGCATCTTTACGCTGCGCGACCGCAAGCGCGCGCACGGCGTGGTTTTCGAAAACGCGGGCGCTTCCTTGATCGACCTGGGCGATGGCGTTCTGTGCGTCGAGTTTCACAGCAAGCTGAACACGCTCGGCGAAGACGCCATCGTGGCGGTGCAGGCAGGCCTGGAAGAAACCAATCGCAATTTCGAAGCCATGATCATCGCCAATGAAGGCGAGACGTTCAGCGCGGGCGCCAATCTCATGCTGGTGCTGCTGGCCGCGCAAGAGGGCGAATGGGACGACCTGGAACTGGCCGTCCGGCGCTTTCAGCAAATGAACATGGCTCTGAAATATGCCGCCAAACCAGTAGTCGCTGCGCCGTTTTCCCGCACGCTCGGAGGCGGATGCGAGATCGTCCTGCATTGCACGCGCGCGCAAGCTTCGGCTGAAACCTACATCGGCTTGGTGGAGGTGGCGGTGGGTCTCATCCCCGCCGGCGGCGGCTGCAAGGAGCTGCTGGCACGTCTCAAAGATCCCGCGCGAATCTTCGACCTGGTCGGCTACGCCAAGGTTTCCAGCAGTGCCGAAGATGCCCGCAAACTCGGCCTGCTGCATCGCGCCGACTCCATTTCGATGAATCCCGAGCGCCTGATCGGCGATGCCAAGGCGCTCGCCCTGTCGCTGGTTCCAAGCTACTCGCCGGCCGCGCCGGCAGGCATCCCGGTGCAAGGCGAAAGCGCGTACGCGCTGATGAAGCTGGGCGCGTGGTCGGCCCGTCAAGGCCACTTCATCACCGACTATGAGGTGATCCTGGCCGAGAAGCTCGCGCACGTATTAAGCGGCGGCCGGCTCTCCAGCGCGCAGACAGTATCCGAACAATATTTGCTCGATCTCGAACGCGAGGCATTCCTCAGCCTATCCGGCAATCCGAAAACCCAGGAGCGCATGCAGTATATGCTGAAGACTGGCAAAGCGCTCCGCAATTGACAGCCACTTTATGGAAGCGGTAATTCTCGATTGTCTCCGAACCCCGGTCGGTAAAGCCCCCAAGGGCACCTTGCGGAACACGCGCCCCGACGATCTGGCGGCCGCCGTCATTCGCCGCCTGCTCGAAAAACATCCGGCCATCGCGCCCGAAGAGATCGACGACGTCATCCTTGGCTGCGCCATGCCCGAAGCCGAAGCCGGCATGAACATGGCGCGTGTCGCGGCTCTCCGCGCCGGTTTGCCCGATTCGGTTCCGGGCGTCACCATCAACCGCTTCTGTTCATCCGGGCTGCAAGCCATCGCTATGGCGTCCGATCGCATCCGCGCCGGCAGCGCGCAAATCATCATCGCCGGCGGCTCTGAATCATTGAGCCTCATCCCGATGACGGGCAATAAATTCGCGCCCAATCCGTGGATGGTGGATCATCTTCCGCAGATCTATATGGGCATGGGATTGACCGCCGAACAAGTGCAGAAGAAATACGGCATCACGCGCCAGGACGCCGATCAGTTCGCGCTCCGCAGCCATCAACACGCGATCCGCGCGCAGGCCGAAGGCAAATTCGACGATGAGATCGTTCCCGTCGAGGTCGAGTCCACTACCTTAGCGAACGGCGCAGCGCGGCATCAGACGGTTGCGTTCAGCAAGGATGAAGGTCCGCGCGCCGACACGTCGCTCGAAGCGCTGGCCAAGCTGAAACCTGTCTTTCAATCGGACGGGACCGTCACTGCCGGCAATTCCTCGCAGACCAGCGATGGAGCGGCGGCGGCGATCGTGATGTCGCATAAGAAAGCCGAAGAGCTGGGTCTCAAACCGATGGCTCGCTTCGTCAGCTTCGCGGTGGCCGGCGTGCCTCCCGAGATCATGGGTATCGGACCGGTGGTGGCGATTCCGAAAGCGCTGGCTCTCGCCGGCCTGAAGACCGAGGACATCGGCGTCATCGAATTGAACGAAGCCTTCGCGGTCCAGGCTCTGGCCGTGATTCGCAAGGCGAGTCTCGATCTGGATCGCGTGAATCCCAACGGCGGCGCCATCGCTCTGGGCCATCCGCTGGGCTGCACGGGCGCGAAGCTGACCGCCACAATTCTGCGCGAAATGCATCGCAAGGACACGCGCTACGGCATGGTGACCATGTGTATCGGCGGGGGCCAGGGCGCGGCCGGCATTTTCGAAAACCTCATAAGGAACAACTCCGATGGCATCCTCGATAATCTCTCCCACGAAGCATAAAGGCGGCTCCTTCCTCATCGAAGCCACGACGCCCGAGCAATGCTACTCGCCCGAGGACTTCAGCGAAGAACATCGCGCCATTGCCCGCACCACCGAGGAATTTTGGGCCAAGGAAATCGCGCCCAACGTGGATGCCATCCAGCATCAGGAACCCGGCGTGGCGGTATCGGTTCTGCGCAAAGCCGGCGAGCTTGGCCTCATCGCCGTGCTGCTTCCCGAAAAATACGGCGGCATGGAGATGGATCTCACTTCCGCCATGTTGGTGGCGGAGGGCATCGCGAAGG
The DNA here is from genome assembly GCA_963824345.1 of Bryobacterales bacterium. Taxonomy (GTDB): domain Bacteria; phylum Acidobacteriota; class Terriglobia; order Bryobacterales; family Bryobacteraceae; genus Palsa-89. Next base: position 448,704 of record CAWGOZ010000021.1, on the reverse strand, counting down.
ACGGCTCCTATGCGGCCTGGCACGGCGCGCAGAGCGGCATCGGCGCGCTGCCTCTGCTGCTGTTCGGAACCGAAGATCAGAAGCAGCGCTATCTTCCGCGAGTGGCGACCGCCGAACTGGTCGCCTCCTACGCGCTCAGCGAGCCGCAAGCGGGATCGGACGCATTGGCTGCGCGCACGCGCGCCGACTTGAGCCCCGACGGCCGGCACTACATCCTCAACGGCCAGAAAATGTGGATCACCAACGGCGGCGCGGCCGATCTGCTCACCATCTTCGCGAAAATTGATGGCGAGAAATTCACCGCCTTCCTGGTAGAGCGCAAATTTCCCGGCGTCTCCTCCGGCGCCGAAGAAAAGAAGATGGGCATTAAAGGCAGCTCCACCACCGCCATCTATCTCGACAACGTGCCCGTACCGGTGGAGAACGTCCTGGGCGATATCGGCCGCGGCCACATGATCGCTTTCAATATCCTCAATATCGGCCGCCTGAAGTTGGGCGCCTTCGCTTGCGGCGGCGCGAAGGAAGTGCTGCGCGTTTCCCTCAGCTACGCAAAGGAGCGCAAGGCTTTCGGCAAATCCATCGCGGAGTTCGGCCTCATCCAGCATAAGCTGGCGGAAATGGCGATCCGTATTTTCGCCAACGAGTCCGCAACCTATCGCGTCATCGGTCTCATCGAAAGCCAGCTCGAAGGCTTCTCCTGGGATCAGCCCGACGCCGCGCAAACCGAGCTGAAAGCCGTTGAAGAGTTCGCGGCCGAGTGTTCCTACATCAAGATCTACGCGTCCGAGATGTTGGATTATGTCACCGATGAAGCGGTTCAGATTCACGGCGGCTATGGCTATCATCAAGACTACGTGGTGGAGCGCGCCTACCGCGATTCGCGCATCAACCGCATCTTCGAAGGCACCAACGAGATCAACCGTCTGCTCGCCACCGGAATGTTGCTGAAACGCGCCCAGCGCGGGCAATTGCCGTTGGTGGAAGCGGTGAAGAAGCTGCAGTCAGAGATCCTTTCCGGCCCTGCGCCGGCAGGCCTGGTCGACAACGCCAAGAAGACGGCGCTCTTCGCGCTCGGCGTTGCGTACCAGAAGCACGGAGCGGCGTTTGAGGACCAGCAGGAAGTGCTGGCGTCGATTACCGATATCGCGATGAACGCGTTCGTGATGGAGTCCGTCGAGCTTCGCGCCCGCAAACTCGCGCAAATCCACAAGAACGAGATCGCGCCTGCCATCTCAGATGACATCTCTGCTGTCTTTCTGCGCGAAGCCATGGAGATTGTCGAGAGCGCCGCCCGCAATGTTCTGGCGGCCTGCTCGGAAGGCGACGCCTTGCGAACGAATCTCGCGGTGCTGAAGCGCTTCACCAAGTTCGAGCCGGTGAACGCCATCGCAGCGCGCCGCAGGATCGCCGAGCGCCTTCTCGCTGCCGGCCGCTATCTGGTCTAAGTGCGATTGATCATCACCGTTGGCCTGCCCGGCTCAGGCAAGTCAACGTATCTGGCGCGGCTGGGCGTCAACGCGATTTCCTCGGACGAAATCCGCCGCCTGATCGCGGATAACCCGCGCGAGCAAAGCATGAACGCCCGCATCTTCGCCACGGTTCGCTATCTGGTGCGCCAGCGCCTGGCCGCCGGCCGGGAAGTTACTTATGTCGACGCCACGCACCTGACTCCCTGGGAGCGGAAGCCTTATGTGCGCCTCGCCCAGCGTCATAGCTGCGAGCTCGAGGCTCTCTTCTTTGACGTTCCCGTCGAGATCTGCATGGCCCGCAATCGAGCGCGCGATCGCGTCGTTCCCGAAGCGGCCATGGAAGAGATGGCGCGCCGTCTGGTGCCGCCGTCGGAGAGCGAAGGCTTCACTCGCGTATCCAGCCTCTCTTGAGTTAGCCCGAAATATGGGCTAACATCGAGGGGTGGCGATCCTGGTCAATATGCACGACGCAAAAAGCAGCCTGTCGCGTCTGGTCAAGCGCGCAGCCGCGGGCGAGAATATCGTGATTGCCAATCACGGTAAGCCGGTCGCTATGATCACTCAGCTCCCAAGAGCGCACACCCAGCTGCCGTGGAATGTCTTCAAGGGCAAGATCGAAATTGCGAAAGACTTTGACGCGCCGCTTCCGGAGTTCAAAGACTACTTGTGAACGGCTTCCTGCTGGACACCAGCGTTGTCCTGTGGATCGTGTCCTCCGCCGATAAAATTCCATCTCGCGTCCGGCGCGCGCTCTCATCCGCCGACGCAGCGCTGCATGTAAGTGTCGCCAGTGCGTGGGAAATAATCCTCAAACACCGTTCGGGCAAACTCATATTGCGTGCCGGCCTGGACGAGGTCTTGGATCAGATCCTCTATAGGTCGCCCTGGACCCTGTTGCCGATCTTATCCCAGCATCTGCCAGTGCTGGCCGCACTGCCAGCCATCCACAAGGACCCGTTCGACCAGATCCTGATAGCTCAGGCTCAATTTGAAGCCCTTACATTAGTCACACCGGATGCGCAGATTCGGAGGTACCGGGTCGCGACGCTTTGGTGAGCTAATCCACAAACTCCACCCGATATTCTTCGATCACCGGATTCGCCAACACGTCGCGAGCGATCTGCTCGATCTCGGCCCCCGCCTTGCCGCGATCCGTCCCAGGCTCCAGCGTGATCTCGAAATACTTGCCCTGCCGCACCGCGGCAATCGAAGTGTGGCCCAACCCCGCAAGCGCCGACCGTATGGTCTGGCCCTGCGGATCCAAAACAGTCGGCTTCATCGAGACATATACGCGTGCCTTCATGAAGCCCATTGTAGCCGGAGCCTCCGCCTTGCTGAACCCGAGCCTGAGCCAGCGGTCCTTAACTCACCATCGATAACAGGCCCCGCTCCTTCAGCCCGCTGATCGCTAAACCATAGCGGCCGCGCACGCCCGTCTTTTCGAAGATATGTTTCAGATGGATCTTCACCGTGCCGGGCCGGATTCCCAGTTCGAGCGCGATCTCTTTGTTCTTGAAGCCCTGCTCCACCATTTCGAGCACTTGCTGCTCGCGAGGCGTGAGCTCCGACCGGGGATAGCGCTCCTGCCGGGCCGAATCGCGGAACACGCAATCTTCCATCCAGCTTCGGCCCGACGCCACCGTCCTAAGGCAGCTCAGGATAGGCTCCAGATCGGCTGTCTTGCGGATGATGCCCCGCGCTCCCGCCTGTAGCAGCCGTAGCGCCTCAGCCTCCGTCATGGAAACACCCCATACCATGACAGCGGGCGTGGCCTCCGTCAGCTTTAAATCGTGGATCCAATCGAGCACGGCTCGCATACCGAACCCCTTGTCCACGATCATAATATCGGGCGTCTTGGTGGGCGCCAGTTGCGATGCGGCTTCCAGGCTGTTCAGCGACGCCAGGAACTCCAGGTCTCCAGCCGAGGCCAGCAGACTTCTCAGCCCTTCGGCAGTGATAGGCTGCGTGTCGCACACGACGACGGATTTCTTCGAGTAATCTTCGCTCATTTTGATTTTCTTACCAGCTAGGCACGCTTTCTCACGATGGACTCAGTTTGATTCAGAACCGAACTAAGCCTTATCGGTGAGTGCGTTCGAATGTTTAGTTGATCAGGAACAGAAAGGCTCTCATGGTATCATCAGCCTTAGTCGATTTGATTCAGCAGGACTCCCTCTCGGGAGATGTTTGTTGTGCGCCGATGCCCCAGCCCGATACCCCGAAACTGAGTGGAGCATGGAAGGCTCTGTTCATTTGCCCCAACACTAAGATTGTCAGAGAGTTAAGTCCCATCCTCGGCAAGCTGTTGCCTTCCTTTTCGGGCCATGAGATCAAAGCCTATCCCGCGCGCCACCAGTTGGCGGATTTGTTGGCGTCGCAACTTCCCAACTTGTGCCTGATCGAGATTTCGGAACCTTATGAAGCCGGTCTGGCTGTCATCCCCGAACTGCTGCGCACCGATGCCAAGTTGCCCATCGTCGCCCTGCTTTCGATCAACGATCCGGAATTGGTCCTGCGTTGCCTGCGCCAAGGCGCCAGCGACTTCCTGATCCAGCCCTTTACCTCCGATCAGGTGGAGGCGGCGCTCCATAAGATCGCCCGCCAGCATCCCACGCAGATGAAGACCGCTGGAAGAGTGTACTGCATCGTCCCGGCCAAGGGCGGGTGCGGCGCGAGTACCATCGCCAGCAACCTCGCCTACCAAATGAAGCGCGGCGAGCGGCGGATTCTGCTGGCCGACCTCGATTCGCTGGCCGGCACGCTTTCCTTTCTTCTAAAGATTAAATCCAGCTACAGCTTCATGGACGTGCTCGCGCGCTCGCACGATATCGACGCGGATCTGTGGAAAGCCGTCGTTACCCACCGGTCGGGCGTCGACGTGCTGCTTTCGCCGGATGTGATGATCGAAGGCGTAAGCGACCTCAAGGATGCCAGCAGTATCATCGAATACGCCCGCCACAACTATGACCTGGTGGTGCTCGATTCCGGCGGAGTGTATGGCGATTGGAACCTTAGCCAGATCCGGCTCTCCGACGAGATTCTGCTGGTTACCACCAATGAGCTCACCTCTTTGCAGGCCGTGCAACGCGTGCTCGGCTATCTGGACTCGAACAATATCCCGCGCTACAAGCTGCGGCTGATCGTGAACCGCTATGATCGCCATACCGGCCTGAGCAAGGATGTCATCGGCACCGCCCTCCACACCGAAATCTTTCACATTCTGCCGGCCGATTATGAGGCCATCCAGAAATCGCTTCTGGAAGGCAAGCCGCTGGCGGCAAATACCAGCTTCGGCAAGAGCATGATCGGCCTGGTGGATCGCCTGGGCGGCGGCTCGGAGCCCATCAACAAAAAGAGCAGCTCTCTATCGGGGCTGCTTTCCATGTTTTCCCGAACGTCGTAAAACGCAGCTACACTGAAATCGGAGGCAGTTCATGGCCGATCAGCAGGACCTCCGCCCACCTACGCAAGTTCTCACGCGCGGCTTCGATCCCAGCCTTTCGGTCGGATCGGCGCGCCCCGCGGTCTTTCGCAGCTCTACCTACGTTTTCCCGAGCCCCGAGGCCGCCGAGCGCGCCTTCGATCTGGTGGCTGGGCGCGCGCAACCCGATTCCGGCGAGCAGCCCGACCTGATCTATTCGCGCTTCAATCACCCCAACGCCGAAATACTCGAGGAGCGATTGGTTCCGCTCGAAACCGGCGCGCAAGCCGCGCTGGTGTTCAACTCCGGCATGGCAGCCATCATGACCGCGCTGTTCACCTTCGCGCGCCCCGGCCAGAGCATCCTCTACACCGTCCCCATCTACGGCGGCACTCAGCACTTGATCGAGGATTTCCTCAGCACGCTCGGCATAGGCGGCATTCCGGTGGAAGCCGGCCACACCGGCGAAATGGACGCGGCGATTCGTTCGGCCAAGGATCTGGCCATCGTCCTGATTGAAACTCCGGCCAATCCTACCATCGTGATGACCGACATCCGCCATGCCACCGCGGCGGTGTCGCAGCTAAATCCCAAGCCCCTGGTGATGGTGGATAACACGCTGCTCGGCCCTACCTTCCAACATCCGCTCCAGTTGGGAGCCGACGTGTGTCTCTATTCGGCCACCAAATATCTCTCCGGCCTGAGCGATTTCATCGCCGGCGCCGCCATTGCCGGCGATCCCAAGTTGATTCGCCAGATGCGCTCCAAACGCAATCTGTTCGGCAACATTCTGCAGCCCGACGAATGCTGGATGCTGGAGGGGCGGCTGCCCACCGTGACGCTGCGCATGAACCGGTCGAGTAAGAACGCCGAGCGTATCGCGGTGCGGCTGGCCAATCACCCCAAAATCGCCCGCGTTTTGTATCCGACTTTGTTCACCGATCCGGAGCAGCTCCAAATCGCGCGCGATCAGTGCGATTTCCCCGGCGGTATGTTGTCCATCGATCTGCGCGGAGGGAAGAAAGCGGCTTTCGAGTTTCTCCGCAATTTGCGCATCGCCCGCAACGCCGTGTCGCTGGGCGGCGTGGAGACGCTGGTTTGCCATCCCAAGACCACCACGCACTCCGGTTTCACCGAGCAGGAGTTCGCCGAAGCCGGTGTCACCGACGGCCTGGTTCGGATCTCGGTCGGCATCGAAGACTGGCGCGATTTGATGGTCGATTTCGAGCAGGCCCTCGACCTAGTCTAATAGCTTACTTCACCTGAAACTTCAGCACTGCCTTCCCCAAGTGAATCTCGTCCCCCGGCAGGAGCCGCGTTCCTCTTGCGTCGCGGTGCACTTCCTGCCCCATCCCGTCGCGAATAATCCACAGTCCGCAGTTGTTCTCGGCCTTGTTACTGCGCTGATACCAACGATCGTTGAACAATCGGTATTCGCCGGTCTTCTTATCGTGCAGGATGTGGGCGTGCTCGCGCGAAACCGTGCGATTGATGGGATTGTCTTCGGCGAACGCCAGATCGTTGCGCCGCGAAAGACCCTCAGCCTTGTAGACATCTGCCAGCCGCCCAATGTTGGTGCGAGCCTTTTGGAGTGGAAGTTCGGACTTGTTGGCGGTTCCGGCCGAGACCACGAGTCTTGCGCCGCGGCGGATGCGCGGCGCTTCCTCGCTCGGCGGGATGAGCTCTTCGGCCAGAGTTTCGATACGCAGCCACTGCCCTTCTTCGGGTGTGATCCGGATCTCTACACGCAAGTCGTCTGGAAAGCGGCAAGCCTCTTTCGCGAGCCCCTTGCGCACTTCTTCGTCGAAGAACCTGCGGAAAAATTCGCGCTCAAAAACGGCCCCTTCGTCAGCCGTCGCGCGAATCACAATCCGCACCACGTTGTACGGGAATAGGGCCTGGCCACCCGCGCGCTGGATCTTTTTCTTTACCTCGTCCAGCACCGCGATGCGAATCTCGGCCACTTCGGGCGATTCGCCCATCACCTGCGCCATCGCCCCAAAGGGCGCCTCAAACACCGACCTTCCCAGACGCTCGATCATCTCCGAGATTCTCATTGCAGCAGTCCCAATTCTTGAGCGGCATCCACGATTTCGCGTGCGATCGGCGCAGCGGTGGCCCCGCCATAACCGCCGTGCTCCACCACCACCGCAAACGCGATGCTCTTCGTCCGGTCTCCATCGTAAGGAGCAAATCCGGCAAACCAGGAGTGCGGCATACCTGCATCCAACTGCGCAGTGCCGGTTTTTCCAGCCACGCTCACCGTCTCGCCCTTCATCGCGCGCCGCCCCGTCCCTTCCACGACAACCGATCGCATCGCGCCCCCGAGGAACTCCGCCAGCGAAGGCTGCAGAATCTGCTTGGGCCCTTGCTTTCGCTCATTGCTCGAATCGATCACCCAGCGACCCTCCGGCATGAAACCATTGTTTGTAATCGTCGCCGCAACGCGCGCCATCTTGAATGGAGTCACCAGCACCGGACCCTGGCCATAGGAAGCAAACGGCATCGCGGCCTGCAAATCGGAAACGCTTCCCGCCGGAATGTCGAGCAGCTTCGCCGTCTCGCTCAATTGCTTGGCGCCCACCGAAAACACGCCCAGCTGCGCGAAATAGGCGTTGCACGAAAACGCGATGGCCTGATGCATGCTCAGGATTCCATGCGCCGAATCCCCCACATCATCGCGAATCGGTTTGCGCCATCCAGGAATGATCGCGCCCACTCGGCCGTCCGCCAGCCGCCGGCAACTGAAGCTTTGATTCTCCAGCGCCGGATCCAGCCTGAGCGCAGCCATCGCGGTCACCAACTTAAACGTCGAACCCGGCGGATACTGCCCATAGCGCGCGCGGTCAAACGAATCTGGCGACGGCTCACTCACCAACGCCAGCACATCGCCGCTCGACGGATCCATCACCACCACCGCGCCGCTATCCTTGCCCGCCTTGGCCAATCGTACTTCCAGCGCTTTCGCCGCGCGCATTTGCAGCCGGATATCGATCGACGCCGTCACGTTGCGATCCCGCGCCATCAGCCGTGCAATCCCTACGTTGCCTGGATGATGCCGATAGCGTATTAGGGGAGCGAGCTCCCGATAATCGGCAAAGCCTTGCAGCTTCACATTGGAATCGTGCTCGATCAACGAAGAATTCGTGGCGTGAAAGTTTTCGCCGGTGCGTAGATCGCCCAAAAGATGCGCGGTCAGCGGGCCAAACGGATAGTGGCGGTTGTCGAGCCGCGAGCACGCGGTATCGATGGAAACTCCCAGCTTCGAGTATTGATCCCGCCGCCGCTCCAGCTCACTCCAGTTGCTGGTCGCGAGCAACACGCCATTCCGGTCGAAAATGTCGCCGCGCCGGATCTCGTGCGCCAGCGAATTCAGCCGCGGATTCCGCTGCGGCCGCTTCACGCCATCATCTTCGAAGACCTTGGCCTCGCGCGCCAGGAAATCCTGATCCCGCGCCACTTGATAGTAGACCGCGAACCCCGCCAGCGTCGCGGCCGCGGCGCCCAACGCATATTCGAGCCGTCGAACTGGCCGGCGGAAGGGCTCGGCGACCGCCACGGTAGCACGCGCGTGATTCGATATCGCCGCCAGAATTCCGAAGATCAGAAAATTCGCGAGCATCGCCGTGTTGCCGTAGCTCAAGAACGGCGACACCACGCCCGACAGCGGAATCGCGCCCAGCACTCCGCCTGAAATCAGCAGCATTTCAAAAGCGATCAGCACCGACAAACCCAGAGCGAGAAACATTCCATACTCATTCGGCGCGCGCAATCCGATCCGCATTCCGTGCCAGACCAGAAATCCGAGCAGCAACAAAACTGCCGCCACGCCGCAAAATCCCCACTCCTCGCCGATGGCCGGCAACACGAGATCGGTGTGCCCCGCCGGAATCATCGCTGGATCGCCGTATCCCGGCCCAGAGCCAAACGCGCCGCCGGTCGAGAAAGCCCACAGCGAATGCGCCAGTTGATTGCCACCGTGCACATCGTTGTCCCAGGGCGACTGCCACATGTTGATGCGATCCACCACCGTCGCCGGTTTGCCGAAGTGGTACCCGACGGCCACGCCCCCGGCCAGCAACGCGACGCCGAGAACGGCCATGCCGGCGCGCCCGCGGGCAATCCAGAACATCGCGAGAAACAGAAATCCCGTGACCAGCGCCGGCCCCAGATCCTTTAGCAAAAAGAAAAACGCCAGCGCTAGCGCTACAGCGGCCATCACTGGCAGCACATGCGAGAGCCGCGGCAGTCCAATCCAACGCAGTGATCGCGGAACCAGGCGCTTCTCGCGCAAGTCCCGTAAACGCTCCCAATTTCGCGCAAAATAACCGGCCAGGAAAAACACCAGCAGGATTTTGATCGCTTCCACGGGCTGGAACGGCCCAAGATTGACTTTCGCGTCGTTCCCTCCAGGCCCCGAGCCAAATCGCAGCAACAACAAAAACAGGCCGAGCGCCCCGAATAGCGGCGTGTAGCACCAGGCCGAGAAGCGCTGGTAATTCAAAGCGCGCAGCAGCGGCAACAAAAACACAGCGCATCCCAGCGCGACGCCCCACGCGAATTTGCTGAACTCGAGCGTGTCGCGCAGCGGATCGCGCAAGCTCACCGCTAGGATCAGACCCAGGCCCGTGATGAGATGAATCGCCGGCAGTAGAGCGAAATCTCCCCGAAACGCGCTCCACCGCCAGATCAGAAACACAACATGGAACGCGGCCAGATAGAGCGCGATCCAGATCAGAAACTGTTGCTGAAACTCCGCCGGCGTGCGAACCACGAAGGCCGGCTTCAACTTCGCAAACGGCAGCAGAGGCACGCGGGGCGCCGAGCGTAGCCTCGCCAAAGCTCCAACATTTGGAAGAGGCCGATGTGTCTCAAGATAGTCGAATACCTTGTTCGCAACCATCTGGCGCTGGCCGTCATCGGGGAACACTTGGAGGAACGGAAGCAGTTGTTCCGGCTTGCTCACTTGATTCAAGTCCAGCAATTCGCCGCGCGCCAACGCACCCCCGAGCGCCGGAAAATCCCGCGTCTTGGCCGAGTACACCAGCAGCAATCCCACGCCGACCATCAGCGACGTGGCCCCGAGCCAGGCGAACTCGCGCCAGGCGACTCTTCCGGACGCCATCGCGGCGGCTTTGGTCGCCAGCACTTTCGCCTCCCAGCTCTTGGTTACTGCCAATGCGTGGTCCTCCGGGCGCTACGCCGCGTTCGCTGGCTGGATTTGGGCTTTGGTCTTTTATTGAGTGTGTCCGCCAGCCCTTGGCGCGCGCGATCGTCATCGTCCACCTGACGCAGTGCGACGCTCACGTTCGAGAAGCCTTCGATCGGCTCATACAGCTGGCGCGCTCGCTCGAAATCGCGTTCCGCCAATCGCAGATGGCGCTTTTCGGCCGCGCTGTCCTTCAGACCGTCACGCCGCGCCTGCTCCAACTCCGTAGTCGCGCGGAAGCGGTAGCCGTCGGCCTCTTCCTCCGCCTCGCGCGGACCCGGCTCAAATCCCAAACGCTGCGCTTCGTGGAATTCGGCCATCGCCTTGCCGATGTTCTTGACCCAATAAACATCCACGCGCGCCAGCCCCAGGTGCGGATCGGGCGAACTCGGAATCAGCGCCGCCGCAGCTTCGAAGTCAGTCTGCGCCTGGTGTTCGGCCCGCTCCAGATTTTCGTAGCCATGACACAGCGCCAGCTTTCCTTGCGCCGCTCGATCGTTGCGGTCTAGTTCGATCAAATGCGTGAAGCACAGCGCGGCCTTGGGCCAGTCGAAATCCTGAATGCGCGGGTCGGAATTATTGCGATACCCTTCGATCACCGCATTGCCAGCTTGGAGCAGAGCCGCCCGGACATTGGCCGCCAGATGTTTCGCGGGCGAAAGGCCGCCCAGGAACGCATTCTGCCTTTGGACGCGCTGCAGCAAATCCCAATCCCGATCGATTTCCCTGGCGTCGGCGCGCGTGTAGTCCAGGTTGCCGCGCAACGGATTGCTCTCGCGCCAGAATCGATAGTAGTAGCCCAGCGGCACGCACACCACCAGCCCCGCCAGCAATCCCCAGCACAGCGCCACCAGGATGCTCATGGCCGAAGCCAGCCGTTGCGCTCGCGCCGGTTTCAGCTTCAGCACGCTGCGCCGAACGGTTTCGGCCATGCTGGCCACGCGTTGCGGAATGTAGGGCGGGCGCTGCTTTTCCACGGTTGGATTGCTTTTCCACGAAACCCGCCGCTCCAGCTCCGCCGCCGCCGGCCGGTTCTGCAAAAACAGAGTCAAATCGCTTTCGAACGCCGTCGCCGACACGTAGCGCTGGTGCAGATCGCCGGCCAGCGCCTTGTGCAGGATCGCCGTCATGGCGGCCGGGCAACCCTCCGGCAGCGCTCGCGGAGGACGGCGCGATTGGATCAACGCCTCCAGCTTCCGCGTGTCCTGCGCCTGATAGGGAGGGACGCCAGCCACCATTTCGTACAGCGTGACCCCCACCGCCCACAAATCCGCGTGCCGGTCCACTTGTCCCCGATTCAATCGCTCCGGCGAACAATAACTTGGGCTTCCGAGCCCCAGATGCGTGCGGCTGTGCGTGAACGTCAGCGACTTCGCGATTCCAAAATCCAGCAGCCGAACTTCGTCGTTGGTTCCGATCTGGATGTTGGACGGTTTGATGTCCCCGTGCACCACCGACCGCCGCTGGCCATCGATCACCGCCTGAAACGAATGCAGCCTGTCGAGCTGGTTCAGGATCTCGGCCGTGAACCGCGCGGCGCGCAACGGTTGAATGCGTCCTTCCTCTTTCAGGATCTCGGCCACCGTGCGTCCTTCGATATACTGCATGGACACGAAGAAGAATCCGTCCACCTGCCCGTAGTCGTAGACTTCAATCACGCGCGCATCGGCGGCGTGCAATTGCTTTTGTAAATCGGCTCCGCGGCGCTCGGCTTCCAGGATCAACTGCGTCAGCGGATCGGGCGATTCCTCAACAATTTTTAATACCGCTTGGCGCTTCGCGCTGGTATCAAAGGCCAGATACACATCGGTCATTCCGCGTGCAAGCTTGCGGATCACCTCATAGGCGCCAAATTGCCTGCTTCTGAGCACGAGATATCGTTACAAGTGACGTGCGGCCCCGCTTACGGTTTCGGCCAACGCAAGGCCAGCGCCAGTACCACGCCCAACACGAACCCATACAGCAGGAACGCGACGCGCGTGGTCAGCGCCCGAGCCACGGTTCCCGGCCCCACCGCCGCAGCCTCATCCTCGCGCGCTTTCGTGATCGCATTCCTGGATCGAGCCTCCGCCGCCGCCGGCGATGCATTGCCCAGGAATTCGCTGCCTGCCACGAAGATAGCGGTGATGTTGTCGGTGCCGCCCGCCAGGTTCGCCGCCTCCACTAGCTCGCGCGCCACCGGCTCCGGATCACCCTCGTAGCGCTCCATCACGTCCAGAATTTCAGCCGACGTCAGCAGGTCGCTCAAGCCGTCGCTGCACAGCAGAATCGCGGCGTCCGGCTTGAATAAAAACTCCTTCATCTCGATGAAGTCCTCTTCATCCGGCAGCCGCGTTCTGGAACCCACGTCTCGGAACACCTCATGCCGCCGCGGATGCGCCATGGCCTCCACTTCGCTCAGCTCTCCGGCATCTTCGCGCTCGCCCACCGGCGAGTGATCCGAGGTGAGCTTCCGTATCGCCCCGTTCCACGTCAGATAAAGCCGCGAGTCCCCCACGTGTCCGACGTAGACCTTGTCGTCTGAAATCAAAGCCAGAGTCAAAACGCACGCCATGCCGCGCCAGGTTTCGTTCGCCGCAGCCTCTTCACAAATGCGATTGTTAGCCGCGGTGATCGCCCGCCGGATGCGCTCCTTCGGATCGCCGTCTTCCTTGGCCATCTCTTCGATCACCGATTCCACGGCCGTCTCCGCAGCCTTCTCGCCCGCCGCATGCCCGCCCAATCCGTCCACCACCAGAAAAATCCCCAGCTCGTCATCGGCATACGCGCGATCCTGGTTCTCCGAACGCATCCGTCCTGGATCGCTCGCCACCGCCGACCGCCAGGCAACGCTCTTAGTCATGATTGCGCCCGCGCCTCAAATTGCAGCGTAATCACCTCCGCCACTCCAATCTGCGCCTTAGGCGGCAGAGTCTCTTCCACGCCGCGCGCCAGGCGCTTGCCGTTCAGCCAAGTCCCGTTCATGCTTCTATCCACGATCACGAACCGCTTGTTCTCCGCATCGCGCCGCACTCGCAGATGTTCCCGCGACACTTCGTCATTGGTGTAGAGCGCCAGGCTCACCTGCGCGCCTTCCCCGCCCCGTCCAACGCTAATCTCGTCTTGCGTCATCAGGTAAAGCTGTGGCCCCGAGTCGTCTTCGTAGCGGATTTCCGCGTACACTCGATCACCCGATTGGCGTGTTTCCGGCCGAATGCCGGCGCGGCCGGTAATGGTCCCAACCGCCGGATCCCGATCCAGCAGGGTGGTCTTGGTTCCGTGATAGCCCGGCTGCGGCGTCTCGTTCAGCTCGGAGTGGATCTCGACGTCGCCCAACGGCACCACGCCTTCGGAATCGGGAAAAAATTCGAAGGTCCAATCTTTCCCTGCGATCCTGTACGGCTTGCGGTCCTTCGCGCCTCGGAGCGCGCCCAGCCCCAGCGGCTTGGCGTTCCATTGCGCCAATTTCGCAGCCAGCGCCTGTTTCGCGTCCTGCCGGATCAGGTCAAACACTCCGGTCAGCCGCGTGTAATCGTCTGGATGCAGATACAGGCTGAAGATGCACGGGGCCAGGATGCTGTAGCCCATCTCGAACTGCCCCAGCTCCATGTTGCGAACGAGCTGCTCGATTATAATCCGCCCGCTGATCTTGCCCTGGGCTTCCCCAAGCGCCTTAGGCATGCGCCCACCTCCAACGGAGATCTCCATGGGATTTCGACGCTGCCCAGGCCGCTTCCGGTTTCGCCTGCTTCGGCCGCATTGGTATCATTGCACTATAAGGCCCAGATGAAATTGACGGCTGTATATATGAAGGTGCCCGAAGGCTATGTCGCGTTCGTCGAGGAGCTGCCCGGCGCGAACACGCAGGGGGAAACGCTGGAAGAAGCGCGCACGAATTTGAAGGAAGCCGTCATGATGGTCTTAGATGCAAATCGTGAAGTTTCCGAGCATTCGCTGGAGGGAGCCGATGTCATTCGGGAAATCCTCACCTTGCCGACCGTTTGAAACGCGCCGATCTCATACGGCACCTGGAGCGGCATGGCTGCGATTTGCTCCGTCAGGGAGGTAATCATACGATATACGTAAACCCCAAGGCCCGGAAAGCCTCTGCCGTTCCGCGGCATCGCGAACTGAACGATTTTCTGGCCCGCAAGATCTGCGATGACCTCCAGATCCCGCGGCCATAGAGGCACCACGCAAAGTTACTTTAGCCCATCTCGAAACGCATGCTCCCACCCCACGGGACTCTAACACAATTATCCCAGTCGCTCGCCCTGCCGATCTGAGCGGAAACACAACCTACCTGCACTCGAAGCTCCCCGCATCCTCCTCTGACCCCGTCCCCCGATAATGCGGATACACTGGATACGCGCACACCGGCCGGCTCACCCCAACAAACGACTTGCCCTTCGCCACCATGTGCTCCGGCGCCAGATCCCGCTCCGTCCATTCCACCAGCGCCGTCAGCGGATCGAAATCCTCCAGCGCCGGGCCGCCGCCGCAATGATTCATCCCAGGCACTTCGAAGTACCGCACCCACGGCATGGTCTTGTCTAATCCGCCGTTGTCCCGCACCACGCGCTCGTAATATCGCCCCGTATCGTAAGCCGAAAAAAACGGATCGCTCATCCCGTGAATCAGCATCAGCTTGCCGCCGCGCGCCGAAAACGTCGAAAGGAAAGTCAATAACGAGTCCTGCAAAACATTGGTATCGTTCAGCCGCGCCGGGTCCGTGTCGAAGTTGAACTTCATCGGATCGAACCCGGGATCCGGCGGCGTGAAGAAAAATCCCTTGAGCCCGCTGAACATCAAAATGACGTCCGCCGAATTGGGCGTGGCGGTTTGCGAGGTCCCCAGCTTGAGCGCGCGCCAGCCAGGCGCCGCAATCCCGGCGTCATACGGCCAATCCGAATACAGCGCTTCGCCGCGCGAATTTTTGGGTCCGCCGAATACTTTTTTTAAAGCAGCCACCTGCCCAGCCGATAGGCATGTGTCGGTCTTGGCGCCTTTACACGCGAGCACGGCCGGATCGAAGTGGCACTCTTTCGTATTGAAGATCAGGCCGTCCTTCACTCCATCCTTGGCGTCGCAGGCCTCCGTCACCGCTTGGCCGAGGAGCGTCAGGTCGCCATTCGAAAACGCTTTGGAAAGAATGGGTCGCCCGGCGTCGTCCCTGGGGGCGATCTCGGAAAACGCGATTGTCTCCCACACCGAGCTGATGGTGGCCGTACCCACGCGCGCCGCAGGCGCTACCGACATCACGCCGTCAAATGCCAGGGGAAAACGCTGCGCCGCGAGAAGAGCCTGCCGGCCGCCGTTCGAACAACCCATGAAGTATGACTTTTTCCACGGCTCGCCATAATAGGCGGCGATCATCCGCCGCGCCAGGTCGGTCACCGCCATGAAGCCGCCATAGGCTTGATCGACGCGCGCCTGCTGATCGATGCCGAACGAGGAGTCTGCCGGTGCGCCGAACAATCCGCCCTGGCCCTGATGCCCCGAATCCGTCGTCGCCACCGCAAATCCCCGCGCCAGTGCCGGCACTGCGGTTGATCCGGAGATCGGCACCGCGCCAGTCGCTGGCCGCACCACGCCGTCCATACCGCCGCCACCCTGAAAGAGAAAGCGCTCGGCCCAACCCTCCGGCAGCCGCAGTTCGAAGCCGATCCCAAACTCCCGGCCTCCAGCGCCAACCCGCTTGTTGATGGTGCCCTGCACTAAACAATACGCCGGCAGCGGATCGGCGGCAGCCACCATGTCAGCCTTCGTGAACACGGTACCCGGCGCATCGAAATTCAGCAGGCTCGCGCAGCTGCGTTTTGGCGCAACAGTCTGCGCCTGGCCAAACACGGCCGTGGCCAGGGCCGTACCGATCAGAAATATCGTTGTCGAGAATCGCACTTACTGCCTCCCTCGCAGCCGCTCGATTTGGCGCCGATCGCGCTTCGACGGCTTGCCTTCCCGCGTCGCTTCCACTCGCGGCATCGCCTTGCGCTCTTCGGCCAGCTTCACCCGCAACTCCCGGCTGGCCTCGGTCTCACGATACAGCGTCCGCGCAACCGACGCCGGGCCGCGCATCTCGCTCAGGACCAGCACCTCCACCTGAAACTCGCCGCTCTCGTTCTTCACTCGCAACAATTCCCCGACCCGGACTTCGCGCGATGGCTTCATCTTCTGCCCATTGGACTCCACTCTACCGAGTTCGCAGGCCTTCGAGGCCAGCGCGCGTGTCTTAAAGAATCGGGCCGCCCACAGCCATTTGTCAATCCTCACGCCATCCATCACCCTATTCTCACTCTGACCGCCCCTGGTCTGAGCCGGCTTCAGCGGTACACGCGGCTTCAGCGGTACACGCGGCTTCAGCGGTACACGCGGCTTTAGCCGCGTTTTGCCAGCTGAAAAGGCGCCTGACTGTCGATGCCCAACCACGCAAACATCGCGCTTCGCCGCCTGGGCGATCAGGATCTCGCCGGTTAGGAGACTTAAGGGCAGTAGCGCACACGCGGCGAATCGGCTCCTGCAGCGGAGCGGCTCGCGATTCTGGGCAAGAGATAGGCAAACCGCGGCTTGAAGCCGCGTAAACCCGACCCACGCCCCTATAAACGACTCGCTCAGCTAAGATGGCTGTGGGGCGCCCCGTGCAGCGCGGTAAGGTAGTAACTGAGCATGCAAATCGGGGTCGGATTCGAAATCATCTACAACTGCCTGCAGGAAACTCCCATGATCTTGATGGTGCACGTCCATTATTCGCGCGCCCAGGACATCGTGATTCCCGATCGCCTGACCACCGATCCCAAAGTCGCGGTTACCGCTCACCGCGATTTCTTCGGCAACTGGTGTACCCGGATCGTCGCCCCCGCCGGCCGGATTCGGCTGAGCAGTAACGCGGTGGTCAGAGACACCGGCCACACGGACTTGTTCGCTCCGGGCGCCGAGCAGCACGCCGTGCGGGACCTGCCCGAGGAAACCCTGGTCTTCTTGTTGGGCAGCCGCTACTGCGAGACGGATCTGCTCTCGCAAGCCGCCTGGAATCTTTTTTCTCAGACGACGCCGGGATGGACCCGCGTGCAGGCAATTTGCGACTACGTCCACAACCACATCGTGTTCAACTATCAGGATGCGCGGCCCACCAAGAGCGCCTGGCAAGCCTTCCAGGAGCGTAAAGGCGTCTGCCGCGATTTCGCGCACCTGGCCATTGCATTCTGCCGCTGCATGAATATTCCCGCGCGCTATTGCACCGGTTACTTAGGCGACATAGGAATTCCGCCGCCCTACGGCGTCATGGATTTTGCCGCCTGGATGGAAGTCTTTCTGGGCGGCGCGTGGCATACCTTCGATCCTCGCAACAACGTGCCGCGAATCGGGCGGGTGTTGATCGCGCGCGGCCGCGACGCAGCCGACGTCGCCATCGCCACCACCTTCGGCCCCAACACGCTGGAGGGCTTCAAAGTCTGGACAGACGAAATCACGGAGAGCGTCACCGCCAGTCTTTGAGCGGCGGCCCACACTCTCAATGTCCTTGCTCACCGTCCGCCATCTCACCGTGTATCGCTACTCCAAGCCCGTGGGTCTGGGCGAACACCGCATGATGTTCCGGCCGCGCGAAAGCTACGATCTGAAGCTCCTCAAGGCGAAATTGGAGATCACTCCCGCTCCCGCCACTCTGCGCTGGTTGCATGACGTGTTCGACAATTCGGTAGCCGTCGCCACGTTCGCAGGCTCCACCTCAGAGCTGCGCTTCGACAGCACCGTTACCCTCGAGCATTTCGAAACCACGCTGCCGGACTACCCGCTCGAGGAGTACTCGAAAGCTTATCCGTTCCGCTATTCGGAGGATGATTTGCCCAACCTCGGCCCCGCGCTGGTGCATCACTATCCAAGTGACGATGTGCGGCGTTGGGCCCGGCAGTTTCTGGACCCCTCCGGCAACACGGAGACCATGAGCCTGCTTCGCTCCATGACGCTCGGCATCAAGAAAGATTTCCTCTATACACGCAGGAGCGAGAAGGGCGTGCAAAGCCCCACCGAGACGCTCGAGAGCCGGCGCGGCAGTTGCCGGGATTTCGCCGTTCTCATGATGGAAGCAGTGCGCTCCCTGGGCTTGGCCGCGCGTTTCGTGAGCGGCTACATCTTCGTTCCTTACGTCGAGGGCGGCGGCAACGGTGGGGTTGGCTCGGTTGGCGGAGGCTCGACCCATGCCTGGATGCAAGCCTATCTGCCGGGCGCAGGTTGGATTGACTTCGATCCCACCAACAGCATCATCGGCAATCGCAATCTCATTCGCGTGGCCGTCGCTTGGGATCCCCAACAGGTTCTGCCGCTGTGGGGCACGTTTATCGGCGCGCCTACGTCTTTCCTTGGCATGGACGTCACCGTGAGCGTGACCGAAAAATCGCCCAAGGATACGGCTGCCCCTCAATCAAAGCTCTGGTAGAGCGACGCCCGCGTGGCCTAGGGAGTGGACCCAGCATCCCGAACACCCATGTATTCTGAAAGCGTGTTGCAAACCGCGATTTTCTTCGAAACGCCCGAGGAAATGCTGGCGCGAGTTTTCCATGAGTTCCGGCCGCGCACCGCGATGCCGCAAGTCCGCGTGAGATTCTGCAAATTCGCCAATGCGAATAGTTTTGTACGCTGGGACGAAGCCGGACTCGAGTTCCGCATCACCGATGTGCTGGAAGGGGCCCCGGCCGCCATCCTGGAGTCGCTGGCGAATATTCTGATGGCCAAGCTAATGCGACGTCCCGTGCCGCGCATTCATGCCGAACGCTACCGGCGTTATCTCAATCGCAAGGAAATGCGCCGCAGCCTTCAATTGGTGAAACAGGCCCGCGGCCGCAAATTCGTGTCTGGGCCGAAAGGCGATGCCTACGATCTCGAGGCCATCTTTGGAGAGCTCAATCTGGCGTACTTTCACGGCTGGATGGCGCAGCCCTTGCTCGGCTGGAGCCGGCGGCCTTCGCGCGTGATGCTGGGGCACTACGATCCGTCCCACAATGCAATTATTTTGAGCCGGCTGCTGGACAGCGTTCAGGTTCCGCGGCTAGCCGTGGAATACGTGCTGTTCCATGAAATGCTCCACCTGCGGTTTCCGGTGGAGCATCGCGGCGCGCGCCGTTGCGTGCATACCCGCGAATTCAAGGATGCCGAACGGCAGTTTCCACGGCTGATGGAAGCCAAGCAGCTACTCAAGGCAATCTGTAGTTGAGGACCGGCTCCTTAACAGTCGCGGCTCCGTAACGCCGAACTGCGATTTCAAGCCCATTGGGCCAAAGCCGGGCCCGGCCTGGAAGCCAGTTGCTGCACTTTCGTCTGCATGTCACCCAAGGCAGCCAGCAGGCCGCTGGCATCCAACGGCGTCCAGCCCAGAGGATAGATGGCCAGTTCAAGTTGTAGCGCGCAAACTCGAGCGTAAAACTTTATTTGCTGGCGGCGCAAGCTACGCGCGAACTCCTGCTGGTCCCGATCGGAATAGACCACCATGAGCTTTCCAATCCCGATTAACTGATTAAAGTCGCGCACCAGCAGCCGTAGATAGCCACGAAAGATCTTGCGACGATCCCTGACTAAACGCCTGCCGATTGACGCCCGGTATCCGGGCTGGGAAGCCAGAAAAGCCAAATCGGCACGGTCCAGGAGCCGTTCCATCGGAGCGTAGCTTTTCAGGGAGAAGCTGTCCAGCCATTCGGCTGTGTAGTGCTGCGCGTCAAAACGAGACGCCAGCCGCGAGAACAAGCCCGCAAAACAAACCAGGAACAAAACGATACCGATCGCGATGAAGAGCATTGGCGGCACTCACCTCTCTCAATCTCTCGTCAATGATATCCTTTCATTCCGCGAAAAGCAACCCGACTTTCGCAGAATGCGACTGTAATTCCACTCGCATGCAATGCGGCTATTTCGCCCGGGCGCGCAACAGGCTGGCATTGATCGCGTCTAGTTGGGCCCTCAATTTCTGTCCGTCGGCTGGATTCCATAGATGCCCAATTACTAGGCGCCTGCTTTCGCCTTCGCGGTTTAACCCGAATATCCAAAAGGTCAAGCAAAGCACGGAGACGCCCATGGCCATGCTACCGAGCGGACGGGCCCAATGGTGGCCGAGATTCAACAGGAGCGCGTCCGTTGCTTTCGTGAGGAACCACACGGCATATCCAATCGAGTAAACAATCACGTTTCGCCCCAGCGGTATGGGATAGTAAACCAGAAACGCGCTCACCAAAAGCACGAAGATCACCAGGCTCAACATAATGGTCTGCTCAAAGGAAAGGAGATATCCAAACAGCGTGGTCTTGGTTTTTTCCAGGCGCAGGGGAAGTAATGCGAGCCCGATCGCCAGGACCAACGTGAATTTGATATAGCGGCGGGCGGTGCCGGCGATGCCTGGTAAGTCAATGAGGACTTTCGAGTACAATTCCAAAATCACCAGAGCATAGAAAGCCGTAATGAATGCCTGGCTCAGCATGTAAGAATACAAGTACAAGCGGCTGTCGACTGGCACCAACATGGGAATCAGCGCTTGTGCCAATTCCAATATCAAGTACCCAAAAAAGTAAATGTAAACTCTGTAGAGGCCAGCCAGCCACATGCGCAGGCACAAAATGGCCAGCGCCGCGATTTCGATCACTAACAGAATCTGCTGCTCGATCGGGAGCCGATGCATGGCTGACGTGTAATACATTCCAGCTTACATCAACTCCCGATTAAACCATGCGATTCGTCGGGAAGCGTACGCTAGCGGGCAGAGCTAATCAGGTTTGCGCAATCGGGGGCGCAAGGCGGATAGGGAATTTCCGCCGAGACAGCGGAAGCTAACAAAAACACCGCACCAGCCAGCAATAAGACCTTTTTCAACATGCTTAAATCTCCTCGTGTTCTTGAATTGAATGCGAGAAATTCTCGAATCCACGGTCAGAGTAAGGGCTGGAGACCGTTCCGGGTGAAAACCGTCAAAGAGTTTCGGAAACCAGAACACTTCCAGGCGGCAACAACCGGAAAGCACTGAGTAAGTTCGGCTTTCTTCCCGAAAGGATTCGGTGTATGATTTCAGGAGTGAAAGGCGTAACATCCACCAGGGGCGCCGTCGTCTTCGACCGCAGCGCGGCTTCCGACCTATGGCGCAATACTCTGTCCCAGATTCCTACGGTCTTTGGAAGGCTGGTCTATCTGGCTTCGCTCCGGAACTCCAACAACGGCAATTACGAGCACCACGGACTGGGCCTGGTTTTCGGCGAAGATGAGGCGAACCGGGCTCTCAAGGATAGTCATGCAGCGGTATTCGCTGAGTGGCTGGCCTTTAACCTGGAGCAGCAAAAGGCCGACTTGGATCTCTACCTGGCCGGCCTATTTGAAAACAAGCGGGTGGTGATTGACACTTGGGTTCGTTTGGCGCCTTACAAGAATCTGGTTCCCGCTTCTGTCCGGGGGGTTGAGCGCCGTCTTTACATCACCGACTTAGAGGCTCTGCTGGAGCTACTCAAGGACGTGCACGCCGTCGCCGCCCCTGATCCAGACGCATAGCGACACCGGAGACTTGGCCGATGAGATCGATTTCGTCCGGGTAAGTGTAGACTTGGGGGCTGCACAAGGACGCCGGATGGGGTTGCACAATGAGTTGGTCTCCGTTCAAGCTGCACCATCCGCAGACATAGCCGGTGCGGTGTTCGAGAAAGTAGATGGGACGCTCGAATTCATTGCTCCAGCCCGATGTGGCTATCTTACGCTCGGTATCGTCGATGGAAACAAAAGTTCCTGGTTGGAGGAGCGGGTACATGAACCAATCCTCGGTTCCGATGAGGGCATAGCGCTGTTCTTTTAAGTCCAGCGTTTCCAGAAACATGAGAGGCAACCTCCCCCAGCGTTGGATCATGCGGCTGAGATAGGTGGTACGCCGCCAGTCGGCGCCCGGATCCAGCGACAAGGGTAGCAGGACTTCGGCCGGTGCATTCCCGCGAAAGGAAACCAGGTGGGTTTGTGGAACATCCAGCAGCAGGGCATCCACGGCCAGCGAGCCGAGCGGAAGGCCGTACCACTCGAGAACTTCCTGGAGATCCAGCCGATAAATGGCGCACAGCGAGTACAGCTTAAATAGAGTGGGAACCAAGCCTCGGTTCTCGATCTCGGAGACGCGGTTGATCAGGACCGCAAATTCATCATTATGGTACTTGTCGGCGATCTTCAGACTGGCCAGTTCGACGTTGCGGACGCGCAGGTTGAGCCGTTCCCTGATGCGGCGCAGCTTTTGTCCGGCGTCGTCCATGCTATCATGCTTTCCCAGCGCCCCGGTGGGAAACGCCAGACCATTACAACCCCAAGTTATCTATAGACTAGAGTGTTCTATAGGCTCGAATTATAACGATCAAGCAACTAAAGAGCAAGGTTAGGACCAGTTTTTGTTCGGTTTTCCGAACAGCCTTGGGATATAACAATGGTTTGGCGTGAACGGGTTTAGCGTGAACGAAGGACAAGTAACTCGGATGACAGTGGAATGAAACGACAGCGCGTTGGAATTCAGGGTGAGTTGGGAGCCTTCAGCCAGGAGGCTGTGCGGCAGCTGCTGGGGGATCGCGCCCAGGTGGCGCCTTACCCGACGTTCGAGGGAGTCTTCCGCGCTCTGCGGGCAGGCAAAATAGACGCCGCCGTAATTCCGATGGAGAATACGTTGGCCGGATCCGTGCACGAAAACTACGACCATCTGCTGCATTTCGACGTGCGCATCGCCGCGGAAAGCAATCTGCGAATCGTGCACAACTTGATTGCGCCACCGGGCATTCGTTTCGCCGACATTCGCAAGGTTTACTCGCACCCGGTGGCGATCAATCAGTGCCTGAAGTTCTTCGCCCGGCACCGCAAGCTGGAGCGGGTTCCCTTCTATGACACGGCGGGCAGCGTGAAAATGGTGATGGAGCAGCGGGCGCCCGATGCGGCTGCGATCGCCTCGTCGGTGGCTGCCGCTATTTACGGCGGGACCATCCTGAAGCGATCCATCGAAGACGACCGGCGCAACTTTACGCGCTTCTTTCTCTTGTATCCGTCAAAAAAATTGCCGGCGCCGCGGCCGGGCAAAGACTGGAAGACGTCACTGGTCTTTACCACCCGCAACACTCCGGGCGGTCTGTTCCGGGGCTTGGCCGCTTTTGCGCTGCGGGATTTGAACCTGACCAAGATCGAGTCGCGCCCGCTGCACGGCAAGCCGTGGGAGTATTTGTTTTACGTCGATCTCCTGGGACGCGAAAGCGAGCCGCGCGTAAAGAACGCCTTGCGGCATCTCGGGGAGGTCGCGGATTTCTTAAGGGTGTTGGGAAGCTATCCGCCGGGACGGTAGCGCGGAACGGCCGGCGCCGATACCCTGGTACACGCGTGCCCTGGTACCCGCGGTTTCAGCCGCGTTTTCGCCAAATCGCGCCGGGCCAGGCGTAACGGCAAACGCGGCTGAAGCCGCGTGTACCCTTTTCCGAAAACCTGGGAGTATCCTGGGATAGAGTGCTTCGTAGCCTGCTTTTGGTGCTTTCCCGGCAGCAGTGGCTTCGTCACTGGATGGAAACTTCACCAGTCGCCGATCGGGTGACCTCGCGGTTTGTGGCAGGTTCGACGCTGGAACGCGAGCTCACGGTGTGCCGGAAGCTGAATGCCGATGGATACCTGGCGACGCTCGACCATCTGGGAGAAAGCGTCGGGTCGCTCGAGGAAGCCAATCAATCGCGCGATGCGTATCTGACTGCGCTCGATCAAATTGCGCGTCTCAATTTGCAAGCCACGGTTTCGATCAAACTCACGCAGCTCGGCCTGGATTATTCGGAGGCCGCCGGCCGGGCCGCCGTGGAATGCCTGGTGGCGCGGGCCAAGTCCATCGGCCAGATGGTCGAGGTGGATATGGAGTCCAGCCAGTACACCAGCCGCACGCTCGCGCTGGTCTCCGAGCTGCACGCCAAGTATGGCAGCGTCCGCGCGGTGATCCAAGCGTATCTGTATCGCAGCGAGGGCGACATCGAGGACCTGTGCCGCCAGGCGATTCCGGTGCGGCTGTGCAAGGGCGCCTATCGCGAATCGCCGGACGTGGCTTTTCCCCGCAAGAAAGATGTGGACGCCAACTATATCCGGTTGATGCTGCAGCTACTGGATCGGGGCGCCTATCCGGCCATCGCGAGCCATGACGAAAACATCATCCAGCGGGCTATTGCGTATGTTCGGGAACGAAACATGGCAGCGGATCGTTTCGAGTTTCAAATGCTGTATGGCGTCGGTCGCGACCTGCAACGCCGGCTGGTGGCGGACGGTTTTCGCCTGAGGCTCTATGTGCCGTATGGCAATGCGTGGTATCCCTATTTTATGAGGAGATTGGCGGAGCGTCCGGCCAATGTCATATTCCTGGCCCGCAATCTGCTGAGAAACTGACCATGCGCCGATGAGAATCCTGTGAGACGCTGGAACTTGAGCAGCACGAGAGGAATCTAATGAACATGAAATACTGGGGGTTTTTGCTGCTAAAGCTGGTAGCCGCCGTCCTGGTGATGCGCGTGCTCCTGGCTGCAATCCTCATCGGCTTCCGAGGCGTCGTATTGTATCCCGGCGGTCCTCAGAAGCCTTTCGGCCATGACCTCGGATTCACCACTGCCATGCTGCTCTATTTCCTGGCCGGTTTTGGCTTGCTGCAATTCATCATCTGGGATCAGCGCTATCGCTGCCGCTCGTGCCTGCGCCGTCTGCGCATGCCGGTGACCGCGGGTTCGTGGCCCAACATGTTCCTGATCGGGCAGCCGCGCGTGGAATACATTTGTCTCTACGGCCACGGCACCCTGAAAGTGCCCGAGGTTCGCATCACTTCCAAGTCGCCCGACTGGGAGCGCCACGGCGACGACATCTGGAAGGAACTGGATTCACTCGAGGAAACCAAGCGGTGACGGCGCGCGCGCCCCGGTTGATCGCGGGCGCAGCCGTGCTTCTCATCCTGATCGCTCTGGGCGTGGTTCTTATTCCGCCGTACGCAACCAACTGGGAGTTGCAGAGTTACGTAAACGCCCTGGTGGAGGATTCTTCAACCTCCCAGCGGCCGCCGGAAGTAGTGCGGACGGCAGTGCTCAATAAAGCAGCGGCCTTGGGACTGCCCGTCAGTAGCGACGATATTCACGTCGACATATCCGAGGGCGCGGTGAAGATCGAAGTCCTGTATAGGGTGGAAGTGAACTTAGCCGGCTATAGTATCGACCTGCACTTCCGCCCGGGGGCCGGCGCGTGAATCGAGTTGCGAAAGCCGCAGGATTTTCTCATAGTGAATCGCGGCAGTCTCGAAGCACGAATGTCACGGCGCTGTGCGGTCTCATCGTTGCTCTTATCCTCCCGCAGCTGCCAATCGGTCGCTGGGTCGCGCCGGGCGATTCGATTTTAGCTCTGCTGATTCGTGAATTGGTGTGGTGGTTGTATGCGGTGGGTGTCCTCGCCTGGCTTCGTGTAGGCGAAGGGTTGCCGATGATCTCAATCGGCCTTCATCGTCCCACGTGGCAGGGCCTCTTGTACGCACTAGCCGCGGCAGGGGCTCTGCTGGTCGTCTTCGTCATCCATTACGCTGTAATCGTGCCGCTGTTTCACCTGAACGCGACGGCTGCGGGTGCGGAACGCAGTCTCATCCTCGCACGACCGTACTGGTATCGGGTCTTGCTCGTTTTGAGAGCGGCAGTGGTGGAGGAGATCCTTTTCCGAGGCTACCTTATTGAGAAGGTCCGCCATCTCACTGGCAGTTCCACTCTGGCTATCGCCGTTTCCGTCGCGGCCTTCACCTATGCTCATCTTGCCAACTGGGGTCTCGTCCATCTCATCCCGGTTTTCGGAGGTGGGGTAATTTTCGCCGTGCTTTATGTCTGGAAACGCGACCTCAGCTCGAATATGATTGCGCACTTCCTGACTGATGCCGCGGGCTTCCTTACGAGCTGAATCTTCCCCTACTAGCGGCCGAATAGCCCTTCCACCGCTCCGATAACGATGCAGATGACGGCAAATGCGACCGTTCCATACTGAATCCAGGACCGGGTGGCTCGGGCGATTTCTATCCCCGAATCTTGCCACGAAGCCAGCCACCAAGTGGGTGCCGAGCTGTCAAACGGAAGGCTAACTTGTTCATCAGGTTTGGCTTGCCCGACCAGATCGGCCGTTTGCTCAGCCGCCGCGGGTGCGGCTTGGACAAGCGGGAATGTCGCGGGATCCCAATGTGGTTCCAAGCGCTCCCATATTGGGGGATAGCCTTAGAACCGCCGAATAGGAGAGCGACGGGTTTAGTACCAGGACCCCGCGTCGCGGAGTACGGGTCCCAGGGCGTCGCTGCACGCAAGGCGCTAGTTCAAATCCGCGGTGCGCTTCTTGCCGTAGCCAAAGTAGATGAAAAGCCCGATCACCAGCCAGACGAAAAATCGAAGCCAGGTTTCCAGCGGCAGACTCAGCATCAACACCAGGCAGCAGACGATGGAGATCCCCGGCAGCAGCGGGACCCAGGGAACGCGAAAGCCGCGCGGGCGATCCGGCTGTTTTTTGCGCAGCACGATCACTCCGGCCGAGACCAGAATAAAGGCGAACAAAGTTCCGATGTTCGAAAGATCGGCGAACCAGCTGATATCGAAGATGCCCGCCGGAATGCCGACCACCACGCCCGCCACCCAGGTACTGATATACGGCGTGCTGTAGCGCGGATGGACTCGCGAGAAGATGCTGGGCAGCAAGCGGTCGCGCGACATGGCGAACCAGATGCGCGCCTGTCCATATTGAAACACCAGCAGCGACGAAAGCATGCCGAGCAGCGCGCCGGCGGTGACAATCAGCCGCAGCCGGTTCATGCCGATCATCTTCAGCGCGTTGGCGACTGGCGCATCATTGTTCAGCGTGCTCCAATTGGCGATACCGGTGAGCACCAGGGCGACCGATCCATAGAGCAGCGCGCACACCGCGAGCGTCGCGAAGATTCCAATTGGCATGTCGCGCTGCGGGCGTCCGCATTCCTCGGCGGCGGTAGAGACCGAATCGAATCCGATGTAGGTGAAGAAGACGATGGCCGCGCCGGATAGCACGCCCGAGTAGCCGTGCGGCATGAAGGGATGCCAGTTGCTGGTGTTAACGGCATGCGCGGCCCCAAAGACAAACATCAGAATGGCGACCACCTTGATGATCACCATGGTGTTGTTGGTCTCGGCGCTTTCGCGGACTCCGCGCACCAGTATCCAGCTCAGCAGCATGAGCACGATGAAGGCCGGTAGATTGAACCAGGCGCCGGTGCGCTGGCCCTCCTCAAACATAGGCTGGGAGAGCTGCAGGGGCAAATGGAAATGGAACAGATTATCCAGCAGGTCGTTGAGGTAGGCCGAGAATCCCACCGCCACGCTCATATTGGAGAACGCGTATTCGAGAATCAGATCCCAGCCGATGACCCACGCGAAGATTTCACCCAGCGTAGCGTAGGAATAGGTGTAGGCGCTGCCGGCGATGGGGATCATGGAAGCCAGCTCGGCGTAGCAGATGGCGGCGAATCCACAGGCGATCGCGACCAATACGAAAGACAACGAGATGGCGGGGCCCGCGCCCAGCCGGCCGCTAAGCGAGGTTGCCTTGCCACCGTTGAGCAGCAAGTCGAATACCGGCGCCTTGAATACGGACTTGGCTAGAAAATGCTCGCCCGCGGCGGCGGTGCCCGTGACGGTGAAAATGCCCGATCCGATCACCGCTCCCACGCCCAGCGCAATCAAGCTCCACACGCCCAGCGACTTTTTCAGCCGGTTGGCGGGCTCTTCGGAAGCCGCGATTAAAGCATCGATGCTTTTGGTGCGCAGGAGCTGGTTCATGGGTCAACCGCTCCCTTAGGGTCGCGGCTCGGTTTGTGCGCGGCTCAGCAGCTACCGCTTCCGCTGTCCCTTGGTCATCTTCTTCACTCGTTTCTTGAGGGAGCCGCGAGAGACTCCGGAGGCCCGCTTGGGCTTAGGAGCCGCTTTTTTGCGGGCCGCGCGCTTGATTTTCTTGCGCTCTGCTTTGTCTGTGATGGACTTTGTGTTCATTCGTATTGGGTCTTCAATCTTCTTGGATTCCTGCGTATTTTTCCACCAGCTTCTTCAAGCCGTAACCGGGAAAGCTTACCGTGAGCTTAGCATCCTCGCCATCCCCTTCGCGACGCAGCACGGTTCCGCGGCCGTACTTGGGATGCCGGATGGTAGCGCCGGCGCGAAAGCCACGGGTCCGGCCCACCACGGCGGGCCGGGGTTGGGGATTGGGGATTGGCGGGCGAGCGGCTGGTGGCTGGTGGCTGGTGGCTGGTGCCGGAGCCGAAGCTTTGCCGCGCTCTGCGAAGAACTGTTGAATGTTATCGACGGAGTTGTAGGTCTTGCCGGTGTAGAGATTGCGTTTAGCCGCTTCACGGACTTCGTGTTGTTCGGCGAACAGATCCACTTGAGGCGCACGCTGTTGCGTCGTTTGCCGCGACTGGCCGAGGTCTTCCACCAGCGCTCGCGGAACCTCGCGCAAGAATCGCGAGGGGATGGTGGCTTCCTGCTGGCCGCCGCCGAAGCGCCGCCGGTAACGCGCCGAGGTCAGGAAAAGCCGCTTCTCGGAGCGCGTCATGCCCACATAGCAGAGCCGGCGCTCTTCTTCCATGGCGGCTTTGGAATCGAGCGAACGCATGTGCGGGAACAAGCCCTCTTCCATGCCGGCCAGAAACACGATGGGGAACTCGAGGCCTTTGGCGTTGTGCAGCGTGAGCAACGACACGGGCGCGCGTTCGTCCAGGTTGTCCGTATCGGAGACTAACGCGGCGTGATCCAGAAACTCCGCGATGGTTTCGCCGCGCTCGGCCGCTTCCGACGCCGCGTTCACCAACTCGTTCAAATTGCCCAAGCGCGATTCGGCTTCCGGATCGTTATCGGTTTCAAGCATCCTTGCGTAGCCGGTGCGATCAAGAATCTGCCGCAGCGATTCATCCACTTTTCCTTGGCCGGCCGCCGTGCCCAACTCTTCCAGCAAGGTTTTGAAAACGCGCAGGGCCGCTTCGGCCCGGCCGGCGAAGAGGTTTTCATCCAACATGCGCCCGATGGCCGACCACACGCTCAACTGGTTCTCCAACGCGTATTGCTCGATCTGCTCGATGGTGCTCTTGCCGATGCCGCGCGCCGGAGTGTTGATGATGCGCAGCAGGGCCACCGAATCCTGCGGGCTGATCGCGGCCTTCAGATAGGAAAGCGCATCCTTTACTTCGGCGCGTTGATAGAAACTGAATCCTCCCAGCACCACATAATCGCGTCCGTAGCGGCGCAGCGCCTCTTCGATCTGCCGCGACTGGAAGTTGGTGCGATACAGCACCGCCGCGCGATACGTTGGATGGGCTGACAGCAACTTGTCGATGGTGTCTGCGATGAACAGCGCCTCCTGTTCGCCGTCGAAGGCCTCGAAGCGGCCGATCTTTTCGCCCGCGCCGGCTTCGGTCCACAGCCATTTGCCTTTGCGCTCGGTGTTGTTGGCAACCACGGCGCTGGCGGCTTCGAGGATATTCTTGGTGGACCGGTAATTCTGTTCCAGGCGAATCACCTTGGCATCCGGAAAGTCGCGCTCGAAATCGAGGATGTTGCGAATGTCAGCGCCGCGCCAGCCATAGATGGACTGATCCTCATCGCCCACCACGCAGATGTTCTTGTGGGCCTCAGTGAGCAGGCGCATCAACTCATATTGGCTGCGATTGGTGTCCTGATATTCGTCGATCATGACGAATTCGAAGCGGCGATTCATCTGGAGGCGCAGATTGGCGTCGTGAGCCAGCAGCCGCACGGTTTCAAGCAGCAGATCGTCGAAGTCGAGCGCGTTGGCCTGGAGCAAGCGGCCTTCGTACTGTTCGTAGATGGAAGCAAGCTGCGAGGTTTTCTGATCCGTGGATTTTCCGTAGACGTTGGCCGGTGATTCCTTGTGGCTCTTATTGTGGCTGATCCAGGAACACACCGCGCGATACTGCATGAACTTTTCATCCAGGCTAAGGCCTCGGAAGATGGATTTAATTATGGCCACTTGATCGTCGGCGTCGTAAATGGTGAACTGGCGCGTGAATCCGTTGCGGATTTCGGCTAAGCTAGCCCCGTCGCGCCGCAGCAGCCGGACGCAAAAGGAGTGGAAGGTGGAGACGAACGGGCCGTCTTTACCGCGCCCTCCTCCCAAAAGATTATTCACCCGCGAGCGCATCTCGTCGGCGGCTTTGTTGGTGAAAGTGACGGCCAGGATGCAAGGCCCTGGGACGCGGTGCTCCTCCATGAGGTACGCCATGCGATGGGTAATGACGCGTGTTTTGCCGCTGCCGGCGCCGGCCAGCAATAGCAGCGGGCCTTCGACGTGGGAAGCAGCGGCTTGTTGTTGCGGATTCAGGCCCTCGAGAAAATTCATGGTGCTATGTAGGTCGGACGGCGCGGCGGGGGAGACCATTGCGATTTTAGCATGCCCCTGGGACCGGTCCTAGTACGCGGCCAAGCGATTGATCCTGTTGAAATTGCTTTCCCTACCTCCTCCACCGACTGTGATCCGGGCCTTAGCCCACAAATGCTTTGCTTTCCGCCCCAAGCCCTTGTAACCTAACAATTTGCCGGGACGCCTCTATTTGCGGAGACTGGCGGCTGGCATTCTAGAGCCGCATGCTGGTTGAATTTGAGCTGATTCAGAAGGCCCAGAAGGGCGATGATGCCGCGTTCAACCAGATGGTGGTTGCGTACAGAAAGCGGATTTTAGGGACGATCGCGCGGCTGATCGGCCGGCCGGAGGATGTGGAGGACGTCGCCCAGGAAGTTTTTTTGCGGCTCTACTATTCGCTCGATCAACTCCGGACGCCGGAAGTCTTCGAGCCCTGGCTTTACCGGCTGACGGTGAACGCTTCGTATGATTATCTGCGAAAGCAACGCCGGCGGAACGAAGCTCGGATGTCGGATTTGACCGAGCAGCAGGTAATGATGGCGGACGCGGCTGCCGGAGGCAAAGCTTCCGGCGAGTACGAGCGGCAAAAGCAAGTGAAGGAGTTGGTGGATTCGTTGCTGCAGTCGGTTTCCGAGCAGGATCGAATTCTTCTGACACTGAAAGAAGTGGAAGGGCTTTCGTTGAAAGAGCTTGAAAAGATTTACTCGGTGAACGAAAATGCTCTGAAGGTCAGGCTCTTCCGGGCACGCCAGCGCGTACTGAGCGCTTATCAGGCCACGCGGCGGCCCCAGGGTGGCAAGACCGGTGAGTAATAGCGCGGCAAGGCGAGAAAGCCGCTAGCGGAAGAGTATAGAATAGTCGAGGATCGAGGAGGCGCCGAGACGCGCATGGATCACGCCGATAGGGACCACGTCAGTTTGGAGCTGGATCGTCTTTTGGAACGGTACCGGGCGGCTTTGCCGGATCCAGAGGCCAGCGCTAACTTCATGCCCGTGCTTTGGCGCAAGATCGAGGCGCGGAAAATGTTTGTGGCGCGCTTGAAGAAGCTGTCTCAGGTGTTCGTGGCTGCCGCCGCAGCCATCTGCCTGCTTCTGGGGATGCTTCTGCAAACGCCGGTTTCCAACCAAACGCCGGCGGTTCGCAGCAACTACGTGGACGTGCTGGCCGACGCCAATCCCGCCGAGAATCTGGCTGCTTTAGGCATTCGGGTAGACTACACCGAACCGAACGGAAAATGACGAGGAAGAACCTACCAATTGCCGTGTACCTGCTGCTGGTGTTTGGCAGCGGCGCGGTAGTTGGCGCGCTCGGGTACCGGACCTACAATCCTCCCACGGCGCGCAGTGGTAGTTTGACTCCGCTACCCTCGGAGTGGAGGCGGCAGTATGTCGATGAGAGCCGCTCGCGCTTAAGCCTGACGGACCAACAGGTGGAAAAGCTGAACGCAATTCTCGATCAGACGGATGCGCGTTTCCGCGAAGTTCGCGACCACGACAACCAACTGATCCGGCAGATCAAGGACGAGCACTTCGAACGAGTGCGCGGAATTTTGACCAACCAACAGGTCCCAGAATACGAGAAGCTGCACGCCGAGCGCGAGGCCCGAGCCAAACAGTTGGAGAAGCGCTAGCGCGCGGCTACAGGCTGCTTCGCGGCGGCTTTCTTGCCCTTGGCGTCCTTCATATCCTTGGACTTCTGCATCATCTTCTGGAAACGGTCTACGCGCCCTTCAGTATCCACCAGCTTTTGGCGGCCAGTAAAGAACGGGTGACAGCTTGAGCAGATTTCCACGCGGATATCGCCTTTATGGGTGGATCGCGTCTTGAAGGTGCTCCCGCAGGCACAGATGACATTGATCTCTTCGTAGGCGGGGTGAATTGCGGCTTTCATTGCGGCAGAATCCTTTCGAAACTTCAGTGTAGCGCACCCGTCAAGCCCATCCAACTGAGATCCCAAATACAAACCCCCGCACAGCCGTAGCGGGCCATGCGGGGGCAGGTAGCCTAGGCTAATCCCAGGAGTTACTTAAGTTCGCGCAGGGAAGCGGCCGGTCCACAGGAGCAGCGGCTTCGTCCACTGAACGAAACCTGAACGTTGACAGGTCGGCTTTAACAGTCGGCCACCTCGCGCGTGGAATTAAAGCTACAGTCACTACAATCAGAACATTTACTACCCATGTTAGACTGGACCACCTCCTTTCTCAGTGATGCCCTCATCATAAAACCAGAGATCGCGATCTGTCAAACACTTTCTCTGGGTATACAACATGTGGGGGAAGCGGTAGGTGTCAGACTCAACTGGTGGACGGTCTTCAGGAAAAGCCCGGTGCAAAAGCAGTCCAAGCGCAAGAGCGGCTGCCGTTGGAATCCCGTTTTTAGAAACGAAGCCACCCAGCCCCCTACGGGATTCGGAAGGTAGGGGTACAATAGCCACTGATGTCGAGCGTCGCTCAGTTGCAGCTTGACCCCGACGGCGGAAAGCCCGCAGCCCCCTACGCGTGGCGTTCGCTGGCCACGTTCCTGGTGTCGGGCGTACTGATGTCGTTCCTGGGGGCCATCCTTCCGGCGTGGGGCTATCACCTGCGACCTGGGTTTACCGAGGTCGGCGCTTACTTCTTGAGTCTGGCTTTGGGGCTGCTGCTGTCGGTGGGCGCGGCGCATTACGTGCTGCCCAGGCGCGGTCTGAAGTTCGTGCTGATCGCCGCCAGCGCGCTGGCATGCGGAGCCTTTCTGTTCCTGGCGGTTTCTTCACCGCCGGCGCCTGCCGCGTGGCGCTTGCTCGGTGTCCTGGCGATCGGCTTCAGCGCCGGATTGCTGAACGCGGGCGTCTTTCATGCCATTTCGCCGATTTATCAGCGCGACCGCGCGGCCACGGTGAACCTGGCTGGGCTGCTGTTCGGTACGGGCAGCCTGCTCACGGCGCTGCTGGTGGCCGGAACGTATTCCGTCTACACGGTGCCAAGCATTTTGATTCTTTTTGCGGCGTTTCCCGGCCTGTATGCGGTGGCCTGCTCGAACGCGAAGCTCCCCGGCCAGGCTGCGATTCAAACCCTTCCGCTGGCGCAGGCGCTGCGCGATTTCAAGAATCCCGGCGCCGTGCTGTTCAGCCTGCTGCTGTTCTTCCAATTCGGGAACGAGTGGTCCATCGCAGGCTGGCTGCCGCTGTTTCTCATCCGCAGGCTGGGCATAAGCCCGGCCGATTCGCTGCTGCTGCTGGCGCTTTACTGGGCGGCGCTGCTGGTGGGCCGCCTGGTGGCGCAGCTCATTTTGAAACGCGCCAACCGCCCGCTGCTGCTGATGGGTTCCATTGTGTCGGCCCTGATGGGAACCGTCGTGCTGTCATCCACCAACAACCTGTTCGGCGCGATCATGGGCGTGCTGTTCGTGGGCGCCGGATTTGCCTCCATCTATCCGCTGGTGGTGGAGAAAATCGCGCGCCGTTTCCCGTACTACCATCCCAGCTTTTACAACGGCCTGTTCTCGCTGGCGATGACGGGCGGCTTTCTCGCGCCCTGGCTGCTGGGCTACTTCGCCGAGGCGTGGGGGATTCAAGCGGTGATGATCCTTCCGATGCTCGGCACCTGCATGGTGTTCGTGCTGGTGCTGCTGATCATGCTGGAATCGAAGCTGAGCAGCTTGAGCGAAATCGCGCGAGCGGAATCGTGATGAACGGAGAGTGTAAAGATGAACATCAAATTTGCTTCCATCGGCCTTCTGGCAGTTTTCACGGCGTGTCTGTGTGGACAAACCAAGTCATCGGTAGTGATTGTCAGCGGCAGCGATGCCAAGTGGGTCCATGAAGCCAAAGATCCCCCTGACACCGAAGCCGTGGTCCTCCGTATGGACCAGGCCGATGGCAGCATGGAGTTGCTGGTGCGCTATCCGGGCGGACATGTTTTCAAACCACACTGGCACGAATCGAACGAGCGCATCGTCGTGCTGGAAGGGCGTCTCGCCATCGGCGAGGGTGATCAGCAGGTCCAAGTGGACGCCGGAGGATACGCCTTTCTGCCGGCTCGCGAGATCCAGTACCTGACCTGTGCGTCCAAGACGCGCTGCACCATGTATATCGGCTGGGACGGCAAGTTCGCCTCGCATAATCCGCCGGTTCCCAAGTAGCGCGTGGTCTAAAATGACAATGGATGCGCAAAGCGCTCGCCTTATTGTTCATCGTCCCGCTCGCAGCGGCGGCCGACCTGGCGACAAGGCTCGACCACATCATCGACTCCGCTCCCGACCTGTCTTACAGCTGGTTCGCCGCCCTCGTTGAGCGTGCGCGCCCCGGCCAGCGCGTCCATCTTCACCCGATCGTGGGCGCTGAGGTGCTGCGGCTCAGCGACGGGCGCGTCTTGTATGCGCGAAATTCCGAGCGGCTGTTGGTGCCCGCGTCGAACATGAAGCTGTTCACCACCGCCCTGGCTCTCTCCAAGTTAGGAGCCGATTACCGGCTCACGACGCGAATCGCCGCAAACTCTGGGATGAGTCGCTCGGGTAGGTTGGCCGGCGACCTGGAACTCATCGGCGGCGGCGATCTAAGCCTATCCGGGCGCGAGTATCCGTACGACAGCCACGCCGCGCCGGATGCGATCTATTCTTTCAGCGCCATCGAAGAGTTGGCGGATCGACTGATCGCGCGCGGCCTGAAGCGGGTCGAGGGCAATGTGATCGGAGACGACAGCCGGTATGTTTGGGAGCCGCAGCCGGACGGGTGGCCTTCCCCCAGTGCCACGCGAGAGTACGTCGCTCCGGTGAGCGCGCTGGTTCTGCACGACAACATCTTCGCGCTAACACTATGGCCGGGTGAGCGGGCAGGCGACCTGGCCCGCATCGCACCCGCACCGGCGTTTGAAAACTTCGCTATCGATAACCGGGTGGTAACCATTGAGGGTGGCGAGCGAAAGATCGAGTTCTCTCGCGGCGCATCGGGACGCGAGCTGCGCGCCTGGGGCGTCATTCCCAGGGGTGACGCCGGATTCAGGGAGGAGCTCGCGATCGGCGACCCGGCGCTTTACGCGGCGGAATCTTTGCGGGATGCGCTACTGCGAAGGCGAGTCGCCATACGAGGCCAGGCCATTGCCCGGCACCATTTCCCGAATCAGAGCGTTACTGCGCCGAACCCCTACGTCGTGCTGGCCGAGCACCGCTCCCCGCCGATGCTGGATCTGCTGCAGGTGATGGTTAAGGTAAGCCAAGCCCTGCACGCCGAGATAATTCTACGCGAGGTGGCAGTGGCGTCGGGGCACTTGGGCAGTCGTCAGGCTGGACTCGACGCAATGAACGATTTCCTCGCGGGCATCGGGATTCCCAAGGCCGATCACGAGTTCGCGGACGGGTCCGGGCTGTCGCGCGCCACACGGGTTACGCCGGCCGCGATCATCCAGCTTCTTGCCTATATGAATTCCTCCAGCTACCGCGAGCAATGGCTCGCCCTGCTTCCGATCGGCGGCGAGGATGGCACGCTGGGCGCAAGGTTCACCGGGCATCCGGAAGCTCGCAACATTCACGCCAAGACCGGAACGCTGAGTCAAGTACGGGCGCTATCGGGCTACGCGGACACACCTGGGCAGGGCCGCGTGGCATTCTCGTTCCTGGTGAACAATATCGACGGGCCGGGCACGGGGGTGCCGGCGGTTCTGGATCAACTGGCGCTGGCGCTGCTGCAGTAGGGGTCAGTCATTCAGACTCAGGGACACGGATAACCGCGCCACGTTCGAGTGTCTCCAGTGCCTCCACGATTTGATTCGCTAGGGGGAGTAAGTCTTCGAGCTGATTGGTCGGGGCGGCGACAATAATGATCGACATCTCATTTTTCTTTCCCTTGAATCCCGCCCACCGAAAAGTGTGGACATCATGTTCTGGAAAGCTATGCCGGAAGTCGAGGGGAAGGCACTCGTCCAGCAGGGTCTTCACACGATTTTGGCTAGTAGTGATTCCTTCGCTTCTTCGAGCGCCTGAATCGCCATTTCCCGCGTAACAGTGGGAAACTGGTGCAAAAACTCACCGAGAGAATGGCCGCCTTCAAGATAATCAATCAGGTTCTTGAACGGGACGCGCGTCCCACGGAAGCAGGGCGTTCCGCTCACGATCTCGGGATCGATAATGATGATTGGCTCTGCCATCCAACCTTCCATTGTACCGTTCGGGGGCGGCCTCAGCCGGTAGTGTATCGGATTTTTTGGAGGTATGGGACGCCGCAGTGGCGTCTTAGGAAGACGGATTTAAAGGATTCTACCATCCCAAGTTCCAGCTTCGATGTTGTCCGCTGGTAGCCAGGTGATCTTGACGATACTGCCTACTTTTGTGCCATCTGGTAAATCCAGCTTCATGCCTTGTTCTACGCCAGCAGTCGTTTCGGCATCCAAGTGTGCTCCGGCAATCTGGCCAAGTCGTATCCTAACCCCAAAAGACATCGCCCCTCGCCCTCCCCGACCTGCGCTAGAATTAAAAAACGCCCTACGGAGGCTGATGCATATGCCTATTTACGAATATATCTGCGACGATTGTGGAACCAAATTCGAGAAGCTGGTGCGCAATGGAAATGCGGTGGCCTGCCCGGATTGCGGCGAATCGCATTTGAGTCCAACGCTTTCCACCTTCGCCGCGCACTCTTCCAGTGGAAAGGCCAAGGCCGCCGAGTTCCCCTCGTGCGCCGGAGGAATGTGTCAGACGCCGGATTTTTGCGGACGGAATTGACCGCCTGATGATCAGCCCGGGCGCCCCGGTCTGCGCCCTGAGAAACGCTCGGTTGACTTCCGCCGATGGCTCCGCTATAGTGCTGAAGTGCTGATGTATCAACGGTTTGTCGCCTGATTGTGGGCCTGTTGGGAAACGTCTCGAGTTGCATCACCCTGTCGTTTTGAATTTCTCGCGGACTTACCCGTGTATGCCGTTGTAGTAGCATGAATCGGGAGTTTGGCCATGGCCAGCAGAGCAGATGAGCAAAATCTAAATCCGGCCGTACCGGAGGAGCCGGATTATGAGCAGCTCATCGACGATTACACTCACTTCGCTCCGCCCCACGAAGGTGAGCTGCTGCAGGGTCGCGTCCTAAAACTCCACCACACCGACGTGATCGTCGATTTCGGATACAAATCCGAAGGCTTGGTTCCCATCGAGCAGTTCGCGCAAGCCGACGGAAGCATTACGATTCAGGCCGGCGACTTGATTGACGTAATGGTGGATCGCCAGGGAGTGCAACCGGAGGGTTACATTCTTCTGTCACACCAGAAAGCCAGCCGCCTGCGGTCCTGGGAAAACCTGGAGAAAGCGCATCTGGATGGCCTGATGGTTTCCGGCCGCGTCACCGGGCGCATCAAGGGCGGGCTGTCGGTGGATGTGGGCGTTCCAGCGTTCATGCCCGGCTCGCAAATCGACGTGCGGCCGACGCACAATCTGGATTCGCTGCTGGGCCAGGATATTCCCGTCAAGATCGTTAAGCTGAACCGCCGCCGCGGCAACGTGGTGGTGTCGCGTAAGTTGGCGGTGGAAGAGGAGCAGAACACGCGCAAGAGCGCGGCCCTGCAGGTGCTGGAAGAAGGCAGCGTGGTCACCGGCATCGTCAAGAACCTGACCGACTACGGCGCCTTCGTGGATCTGGGCGGAATCGACGGCCTGCTGCACGTCAGCGACATGTCGTACGGGCGCGTGACGCATCCCTCCGAAGTGGTGACGGCCGGCGACCAGATCACCGTCAAAGTGCTGAAGTTCGACCGCGACAAGGAACGCATTTCTCTTGGGCTGCGGCAAATGGCGCCGGATCCGTGGGAGACCATTCAGGAGCGCTATCCGGGCGGATCGCGCGTGATCGGCCGCGTGGTCAGCGTGACGGATTATGGCGCGTTCGTGGAACTGGAAGCCGGCGTCGAGGGCCTGATTCACATTTCCGAGATGACCTGGAGCCGGCGGATGAAGCATCCGAGCAAAGTAGTGAAGGTGGGCGACCAAGTGGAATCGGTGGTGCTGGACGTTAAGCCCAAGGACCGCAGGGTTTCGCTCGGCATCAAGCAGCTGGAGGCGGATCCCTGGACCACCGTGGCCGACCGCTACTCGCCCGGGTCGGTGGTGGAAGGCCGAGTGCGCAAGCTGACCGATTTCGGCGCCTTCATCGAGATCGAAGAGGGCATCGATGGCCTGGTGCACATATCGGATCTGTCCTGGACCAAGCGGGTGAAGCATCCCTCCGAAGTGGTCAAGAAGGGGCAACTGGTGCAGGCGGTGATTTTGCAAATCGATGCGCCCAACCGCCGCCTGTCGCTGGGCGTGAAGCAGCTTCAGCCGGACGCCTGGGAATCTTTCTTCCGCGCGCATCAGGTGAACGACGTGGTGCGGGGGCGAGTGTGCCGGGCCGCGAATTTCGGCGTGTTCGTGGAACTGGCGCCGGGCGTGGAAGGCTTGTGCCACCGCTCGGAAATTCCGGGCGCGTCCGAGCACCGGCACGACGAATCGCCGCTCGGGATCGGCGAGGAAATGGATTTCAAGGTTGTCCGCTTGAACGAAGCCGAGAAGAAAATCGGACTGAGCGTGCGCGCTCTGGCCGACGATGAGGAGAGAACCAGGCTCGAGGATTATCAGCGCCAGGCCGCCGCTGCCACCATGACGATCGAAGAAGTTATGAACATCAGAGTGAAGAGTGAAGGCCGCTAGAGCCGGACTTCAGGAGGAGAGAGAGTACACATGACGAAGGCTGAGTTGATCGAGGAAGTCTCACGGGTCGTGGAAATGACCCGCAAGGATTCCGAGGTAATCGTGGAGGCCATCTTCGACAGCATCGTGCGTTCCCTGCGCTCGGGGGACAAGATCGAAATCCGGGGATTCGGCAGTTTCCGCACCCGGCAGCGGCAGCCCCGCGTAGGGCGCAACCCCAAGACCGGTACACGCGTGGAAGTGCCTTCCAAGCGCATCCCCTATTTCAAGCCCAGCAAGGAACTGAAGGACCTGGTGAATACGTCCGGCAACGACGGCCAGCCTCCGGCCGCGCCCGCAGCCGAACCCGCTCCAGGCGGCGAACCCTCGCACAGCTAGTACGCAGTTCCAAGTTTATGGACCACCTGTGGAGTCCGTGGCGCTACCAGTACGTTCAAAAAGAGAAGACTGGCGGCGAGTGCGTCTTCTGCCGGGCTGCGGCCTCGGGGCACGATCAGGACAATCTGGTGGTGTATCGGGGACAGAGCAACTTCGTGATGCTGAATTTGTACCCCTACAGCACCGGCCATGTGATGGTGGTTCCCTACCAGCACGTCGACAATCTGCAGGAGGCGGCGCAGGGGACACTGGAGGAACTGATTCTGCTGGTTCGTGAAGCTCAGCGGCATCTGGGGGAGATCTATCGCGCGCCGGGATTCAATCTGGGGATGAATCTGGGCGAAAGCGCGGGCGCGGGAATCGCCGAGCACATTCACATGCATGTGCTGCCGCGCTGGCCGGGCGACACCAACTTCATGACCACGGTGGCCGAAACGCGCGTGCTGCCGGAAGATCTGGCAAGCACCTGGCAGAAACTCCGCGCGGCGTTTGCGAAAACCGAAACGTAAAATAATCGGATGACGGTCCAGGACCTCCAAACCCTTTTCGACTACAGCTACTGGGCTGACCGGAAGCTGTTCGAAGTAGTGTCGCAGCTCACCACAGAGCAGTTCACCGAATCCGTGGCGGGCAGCTACGGCTCCATCAGAAACACGATGGTTCATATTCTGAGCGCCGAATGGGGTTGGCTGGACCGTTGCGGAGGCCCTCGCCGCGGACCTGCGCTGGCTGCGTCCGACTACCCCACGGCGGCTTCGGTCATTGAGCGCTGGCAACAGGTGGAAGCTTCGGTCCGGGCGTTCCTGGCGAACCTTGGAGACGACGATCTCGATCGTGTGATCGAATTCGCTTTTGGCGAAGGCCCGAAATACGCTATACGGCTGGGCGAAGCCATGCAGCATGCCGCCATTCACGGTGTGCATCATCGCGGGCAGATTGCTTTGCTACTCCGGTCGCTCGGTCGCGTACCCGGCAACTTCGACATGTTGTTCTACTACGCCGGCAAGTGAGAGGAAACCGGCTCCGTTTAGCTCGATCTAACAATTGATCCCTGAGGCTCCAGGTTGGGCCATCTCGTGGATACAAGGAGGGGTATGAAGGCGAATTGTTTTCTATGGCATTTTGACCGGGCTTCTCTTACAGTGAAGCTATGAACCCCACGCAACAGCTCCATCAGCTCGGCCAAAGCCTCTGGCTCGACAACATCACGCGAGGCCTGCTGACCAGCGGCACGCTGCGCCGTTACATCCGTGACTTTTCGGTGACAGGTCTCACTTCGAATCCTTCCATCTTCGACCTGGCGATCAAGAATTCGAATTTCTACGACGATGCCATCCTCCAGAAGAGGAAGCAAGGCAAGTCCGGCGAAGGACTCTTCTTCGAACTCGCGATTGAGGATCTGCGGCAGGCCGCCGATCTTTTTCGGCCGGTCCATGACGCAACCTCCGGAATGGATGGCTGGGTTTCTTTGGAAGTATCTCCGTCACTGGCGTACGACGCAGCGGGCACCATCCAGGAGGCGGTTCGTCTCCACGCTCAGGCGCAACGGCCGAATTTATTCATTAAAATTCCGGGGACCAGCGAAGGGCACGCCGCCATCGAGGAAGCTATCTTCCGTGGAGTGCCGGTGAACGTCACGTTGTTATTCTCGGCCGCGCACTATACCGGAGCAGCCGAAGCATACCTGCGGGGAATCGAGCGCCGGATCGCAGCCGGGCTCGACCCGAAAGTACATTCGGTGGCATCCATGTTCATCAGCCGCTGGGACAAGGCCGTGATGGGGAAGGTTCCCAAGGAGCTTCAGGATCGCTTGGGCATTGCCATTGCCAAGCGGACTTATAAGGCATACCGCGATCTGCTGGCGTCGCCACGCTGGAGCAAAGTTGCCGGCGCGGGTGCGCAGCCACAGCGCCTGCTCTGGGCCAGCACGGGCACCAAGGATCCCAAGGCGTCCGATGTCCTGTATATCCAGGCTTTGGCCGCGCCGGACACCATCAATACGATGCCCGAAGAAACGCTACTGGCGTTTGCCGATCACGGCAAGCTGAGTGGCCAGGTGCTGCCGCTGGATGGCGGCGATGCCGAGCAAGTGATCGCTGCGTTTGCCAAGGCCGGCGTCGACGATGAACAGCTAGCGGCCGATCTGCAACGCGACGGCGCCAAGTCGTTCGTCGCCTCCTGGAGGGATTTGCTCGACCAAGTCGCCCAAAAGAGCGCTACCCTCAAAGCGGCTAGCTAAGATCGATATGACGAAACCGCCACCGCCCTCATCCGCTATTGCTCCGCTCCGCAACCGGCCGGCTTTCAAAGCGCTGGAGGAGCATTGCGCCAAGCTTCGCACTTTGCATCTGCGGCAGCTGTTCGCCGAGGACCCCGAACGCAGCCAACGCTTCAGCGTGCGGGCTCTGGGCCTGTACTTCGACTATTCGAAGAACCGCATAACCAGCGAGACCACGCGGCTGCTGCTCGAGCTCGCCGAGCAATCCGGCCTGCGGCGGCACATCGACGCCATGTTCGCGGGAGAGAAAATCAACGTCACTGAGCAGCGCGCGGTTCTGCACGTGGCGCTGCGCGCACCCAAGAGCGAGCAAATCTTCGCCGATGGCGTGGACGTGGTTCCCGAGGTGCACGCGGTGCTCGACAAAATGGCGGCGTTTGCCGAACAAATCCGCAGCGGGACGTGGAAGGGGCATACC
The DNA here is from genome assembly GCA_963824345.1 of Bryobacterales bacterium. Taxonomy (GTDB): domain Bacteria; phylum Acidobacteriota; class Terriglobia; order Bryobacterales; family Bryobacteraceae; genus Palsa-89. The sequence goes on along the minus strand of CAWGOZ010000021.1, from coordinate 406,504 downwards.
GGACAGCGCATCAAGAACGTAATCAATATCGGCATCGGCGGCTCGGACCTGGGGCCCGTCATGGCCTATGAAGCGCTGAAATTTTACAGCCAACGTGACCTGACCTTTCGTTTCGTCTCCAATGTGGACGGCGCCGATTTCGCCGAAGCCGTTCAAGATTTGAAGGCCGAGGAGACATTGTTCATCGTCTGCTCCAAAACCTTCACCACGCTCGAGACCATGACCAACGCCAACACGGCCCGGGACTGGGTTCTAAAGGCATTGGGGAATGAGAAGGCGGTGGCGCGTCACTTCGTAGCTGTTTCGACCAACGCGGCCGGGGTGCAGAAGTTCGGCATTGACACCGCCAATATGTTTGGCTTCTGGGACTGGGTGGGCGGCCGCTATTCGATGGACTCGGCCATCGGATTGTCCACTATGATCGCGATCGGTCCCCGGCAGTTCGGCGAAATGCTGGCCGGCTTCCACGCCATGGACGAGCATTTCCGCAGCGCGCCTTTTGAACGCAATCTGCCGGTGCTGATGGGTCTGATGGCCGTGTTGTACAACGCCTTTTTCGATGCCCAGACCATCGCGGTGCTTCCCTACGAGCAATACCTGAAGCGCTTCCCCGCTTATCTCCAGCAATTGACCATGGAGAGCAATGGCAAGCACGTGACACTCGAGGGAAATCGGGTGGATTATCAGACCGGGCCGATTTATTGGGGCGAGCCCGGCACCAACGGGCAGCACTCCTTCTATCAACTCATCCATCAAGGGACCAAGCTTATCCCGTGCGACTTCATCGGTTTCGGCCAAGCCCTCAATCCCCTCGGCAATCACCACGACTTGCTGTTGGCCAACGTATTCGCGCAGGCCGAGGCGCTGGCATTCGGCAAGACCACCGAAGAAGTACGCGCCGAGGGAACGCCGGAATGGCTGGCGCCGCATCGCACCTTCGAGGGCAATCGGCCTTCCAACACTATCCTGGCCGAGCGCCTGACTCCGGAGTCGCTGGGCAAGTTGATTGCGCTCTACGAGCACAGCGTGTTTACTCAGGGCGCCATCTGGCAGATTGATTCGTTCGATCAGTGGGGCGTGGAGCTCGGCAAGGTGCTGGCCGCGCGTATCATTCCAGAACTCACAAGCTCCGATGCGCCGCCACTCAAGCACGACAGCTCCACCAATGCGCTCATTCGGCATTACCGCGGCTTGGCTCGGAAGCCCGCTCCCACGGAAGGAAGCCGCTGATGGCAATTTCCCGTTCCGATGCGTTGGTGGTGTTCGGGGTGACCGGCGATCTCGCCCACAAGATGATCTTCCCGGCGCTCTATGCGATGGTGAAGCGTGGCACGCTGAACGTCCCGGTGATCGGCGTCGCGCTCCCCAAGTGGAGCGTGGAGCGCCTGCACAAACGCATCGCGGACAGCATTCGGCGATCGGGTGGCATCGATAACCGGCGGGCCTTCCAGCATCTTCTGTCCCTTTTCAAGTACGTCAGCGGAGATTATAAGGACCCGGCTACGTTTACTGCCATCAAGAGCGCGCTGGATGGCGCCCGGCGTCCGGCGTTTTATCTGGCGATTCCGCCAGCGCTCTTTGAGACTGTGATCCAACAACTCGGCGCCGCGAACCTGGCACACAATGCGCGCGTGATCGTCGAAAAACCGTTTGGACGGGATCTGGCCTCCGCGCGGCAGCTCAACCAGGTGGCGCGTTCGGTGTTTCCGGACGACTCGATTTTCCGTATCGATCATTTCCTCGGGAAAGAGGCCATCATGAACATCCTCTATTTCCGATTCGCTAATTCTTTCCTGGAGCCGATCTGGAATCGCAACTACGTCGCCAGCGTCCAGATCACCATGTCGGAAGATTTCGGCGTTCAGGACCGCGGGCCTTTTTACGAAAGCGCCGGATGTCTGCGCGACGTGATCGGCAACCATCTCTTCCAGGTGGTGGCGCTGCTTGCCATGGAACCGCCGTCCGATCGGGACTTCGGGGCCGTACATACAGAGAAAGCCAGTGTCTTTCGCGCCATGCGTCCTCTGCAGCCGGACGACCTGGTGCGTGGCCAGTACGCCGGCTACCGCAATGAGCCGGGCGTGGCGAAGAACTCGGACGTGGAAACCTTCTGCGCGCTGCGGCTATTCATCGATTCCTGGCGCTGGGCGGGAGTGCCCTGGTATCTGCGCTCCGGCAAATATCTGCCCGATACCGCCACCGAGATCCTGGTGGAATTGAAGGCGCCGCCGCAAAGACTTTTCGCCGACTCATCGCCTGCCACGGGCCGGACCAACTACTTCCGCCTGCGTCTTTCCCCCAATGCAGCCATCGCCGTGGCCGCTCGCGTCAAGCTGCCGGGCAAGGAGTTCGTCGGCGAGCAGCGAGAGCTCTTGCTGATCGAAGACCAGACCGGAGAGGAAGCCCCCTACGAGCGGCTGTTAGGCGACGCCATGCGGGGCGACGGAGCGCTATTCACGCGCGAGGATTCGGTGGAGGCCTCTTGGGCGGTAGTCGATCCTGTCCTGAAGAAACACCACCGGGCTCTCCCCTACCGGCGCGGCAGCTGGGGGCCGAAAGCGGCCGACGCGATCATTGCCTCTGATGGCGGTTGGCACAATCCGAAATCCAGTTAGGCATCCATCCCCACTCCTGACAGGCTGCGTTCACGCAACTGGCTAGTAACAGGATTGTAATATCCCGAATTTACTGCTATGTAATGTAAAGCGGCGCAGCCGCCAATGCTTGGGGTCGGAGGTGCCAGGTGGGCAAGGCACAATCGAATGTTTGCTTTGCAAGGTCAGCAGTGTTCTTTTTGGGGGCGGCGTTGGCCGCCTGGCCGCTCCAGGGTCAGAGTGATGTGACAACGGAGGCCGGTCCGCGACAAATGACGATTTCAGCCGATCTCCTTCATCACCCTATCAGCGAGAAAGCCCGGCGAACACTGCGGCGAGCGCTGGAAACAATGAAATCCGGCGACCATGAGGCCGCCATTGAACAGTTGCACGGAGCGCTGGCGAAATACCCGGGTTCGGCCGCCTACACCCATAGTCTGCTCGGTGTCGAATACCTTAAGACCGGCCGTTGTGCGGATGCCGTAAGCTCATTTGAGCAGGCCGTGATGTTGTTGCCTCACGATGCAGTGAATCGCTATAACCTGGGCCTGTCGTTGGTATGTGCCGGGGAGTATGAGCGGGGCGAGCAAGAGCTGCGGCGTGCCCTCGAACTGAACCCGAGGAATACGCCTGGCGAAACTTTGCTGAATGCTCTGCTCGAACGCAAGCGGTCGGGAAACTGACGCCGCCCGCGCGCCGGGCAATGTCTCTGGACGCTCACACGCTTGTAACTTCGCCCGCTTATACTGGTACGCATTTGCGAATCTTCGCCATTTTGCCGATCTTCGCGGCGGTTGCCTGCGCTGAACACACGCCGGTCTTGCTGGTCTCAATCGATGGCCTCCGGCCGGACTGCATAATCGAGGCCGATGCTCACGGCTTGAAGATCCCGCATCTTCGCCGCATGCTTTCGGAAGGCTCCTACGCGACGGGCGTGCATGGCGTTCTGCCCACCGTCACGTATCCGAGCCACACCACGCTGGTAACCGGTGTTTCGCCCGCGCGCCACGGAATCGTTTCGAACACCACCTTCGATCCCGAGAACCAAAACGCGCAGGGCTGGTATTGGTACAGCTCCGACATTGCAGTTCCCACGCTGTGGGACGAAGCCGGGAAGGCCGGGCTGACTACCGCGAGCGTGCATTGGCCGGTGACCGCCGGCGCGAAAATCGATTTCAATCTGGCGCAGTACTGGCGCGCGAATACGCCGGACGACCGGAAGCTGGTCCGTATTCTCTCGACGCCTGGCTTGCTGGATTTTCTGGAGCGCGATGCCCCGCCCTATGCCGACGGCGGCGATGAGAGCATAGCCGCCGACCAGCGCCGCGTCGATTACGTACTGCGTCTGATCGATCTGAAGCGGCCAAGCTTTATGACCGTGTATCTGGCCGCCCTCGATCATTCCGAGCATCAGTACGGGCCATTTAGCCCGGAGGCGAACGCGACGCTCGAAACGATCGACGCGCTGATCGGCAAATTGCAAGCAGCAGCCCGTGGGCAGATGGTGGTTGCGGTGGTCTCCGATCACGGCTTTCTTCCGGTAAGCAAGGACGTCAATATTTTCGCCGCGCTGCGCGAGGCCGGCCTGATCACCGTCGACGACGCGCTGCACGTCAAGTCGTGGGCAGCCACGGTCTGGCCATCCGGCGGAAGTGGGGCCGTGATGATCAATCCCGGCGCGCCGCCTGGAACCAGGGAGCACGTGCATGCATTGTTCGAGCAGCTTGCGAAGGATCCCGACTCCGGTATCGCGCGCGTGCTTTCCTCTGAGCAAGTGCGACGGATGGCGGGTTGGCCCGGAGCCGAATTCGCCATCGAACTGAAGGCCGGCTACACGTTTGGCCTGCGACCGAGCGGTCCTTTGGTCACCGAGTCGGCGTACCGCGGGATGCATGGCTACCTGCCGGATCGCAAGGAGATGAACTCCACCTTTATGATTGCGGGGCCGGGCCTGAGCGCCGGCAGGCCGCTGGGCGAAATCGACATGCGCGATATTGCGCCGACTCTCGCGGCGATCCTGGGCGTGCGCCTGGCACAAGCCGAGGGACGCGATCTGTTCGCGCACCCAGGGCAAGCGCTCGTCTCCAAGTGAGCGGAATGAACAACCGAGCGGACGTGGCCATTGTCGGGGCTGGCATTATGGGTCTGGCGCACGCCTACGCGGCTGCGTCGCGGGGCTTGAGAGTCGTAGTGTTCGAGCGCAGCCCGCGAGCCTCGGGCGCTTCGATTCGTAATTTCGGCATGATCTGGCCCATCGGGCAGCCGCACGGGAGATTGCACCAACTGGCGCTGCGCAGCCGGGCGCGCTGGGTGGAGGTGCTGGATCAAGCGAAACTTCCGTACTGGCCGGAAGGATCGCTGCACGTTGTCTATCGAAACGATGAAGCCGCAGTCGCGCGAGAATTTGCCGAACTGGCCCCTGGCCTTGGGTATGAATGTTGTTGGCTTCCCGCCGATCAAGTGCTTTCGCGTTCGCAAGCCGTCAAAGCGGAAGGTCTGATTGGCGGCCTTTGGAGCAGCACCGAAGTGACTGTCGATCCGCGCGTGACCATCGCCGCGCTCCCTGGGTTCCTTCAGGAACGCTTCGGCGTCGAGGTAAAGTTCGGTTACGCCGTGCGAGCGATCGACCTTCCGGTAGTGGAGGCCGGAAACGAGAGCTGGACCGTGGATCAAGTGATCGTGTGCGGCGGCGACGATTTCGAGACGCTCTATCCGGAAGTATTTGCCGCCAGCGGACTGACCCGCGTCAAGCTGCAGATGCTCCGAACCCGCCCGCAGCCGGAAGGATGGCGTCTGGGCCCCGCGTTGGCGGCCGGTTTGACGCTGCGCTTCTATGCGGCATTCGGCGTTTGCAGCACGTTGCCCGCGCTGCGCAATCGCATCGCGCAAGAGACGCCGGAGTATGAGCGCTGGGGCATTCACGGTTTGGTCTCCGAGACGGCGCAGGGCGAACTGACGCTGGGCGATTCGCACGAGTATGGCCCGTGCGTCGACATCTTCGATCGGGAGGAAGTGGACGAGCTGATGCTGGGCTACATTCGCGGATTCCTCAACGCGCCGATGATGGAAATCGCACAGCGATGGCACGGTGTATACGCGAAGCATCCCGAAAAACCCTATCTGGCGATGACGCCCGCTCCCGGCGTCCGAATCGTCACTTCGCCAGGAGGCTCGGGCATGACGCTCTCGTTCGGCATTGCAGAGGAAACCATCCAGAAGATGGATCACTGAGGTTGGAGCTATGAAGCGCTTAGAAGCAGTCATCTTCGATTGGGCAGGAACGACGGTGGATCACGGATCGCTCGCGCCGGTTCGCGCCGTGACCGAAGTGTTTCATCGCCACGGCATTCCGCTGACGGACGCGGACGCACGCAAAGACATGGGAATTTTCAAGCGCGATCACCTCCGCAACATTCTTGCCATGCCGCAAGTAGCCGAGCAGTGGCGCGAATTGACGGGCGCCGGCCCCACCGAGCAGGACGTCGGCACACTGTTTTCCGAATTCCTGCCCTTGCAAATGCGGATTCTCGGCGACTACTCGCAAGTCATCGGAGGAGTGCCCGCCGCGGCGGAAAAGCTACGGGGCCGGGGCCTGCGGATAGGCAGCACGACGGGCTACACGCGGCCGATGCTGGATGTGCTGGTGGAGCGAGCGGCCGCGCAGGGCTATCATTCCGATCTGGCGCTTTGCCCGGACGATGCACCGGGCGGCCGGCCCCATCCCTGGATGTGCCTGCAACTGGCGATTCACCTGCGCCTGAGCGCAACGTCGCGCGCGGTCAAAATCGGCGACACTGTCAGCGATATCGAGGAAGCTTTGAACGCCGGGATGTGGGCCGTGGGCGTCGCCGCCACGGGCAATGAAATCGGTCTGAGCGCCTCCGATCTCGCCGCGCTCCCGGAAGAAGAACGACGCCGGCAAGTGGAAGCCGCGCGCAGCCGCTTGCTGGCCGCCGGAGCGCATTACGTGGTTGATAGCGCCGCATGCTGCGAGGCGATTCTGGATGAAATTGACAGACGGCTGGCGGCGGGAGATCGTCCGTGATCGGCGCGCCGCCCCTCACAGGCGCGGAAGCCCGGCGCCGAGGGAATCGCCTGATTCAGTGGCAGACCCTAACGGTCGCGCTGCTGGTGACCGGCTACGCAGGCTACTATCTGTGCCGCTCCAACCTCTCGGTTTGCATGCCTCTCATCATCGGCGACCTGACCCGGCGCGGAGTGAGCGCCAACGCCGCGCGCGTGATGCTCGGCTCGGTTGCCTCGTTTGGCGTGCTGGCCTACGCCATCGGTAAATTTCCGAGCGGCAATCTGGCCGACTTCTTCGGCGGCCGGCGCAATTTCATGACAGGAATGGCGGGCACCATCGCATTCACAGTCCTGTTCGCAGCCTCCGGATCGCTGCCGATATTCACGCTGGCCTGGATGGGGAACCGGCTGGTGCAGTCGCTCGGTTGGGCAGGCGCGGTGAAGATCGCCTCCAAGTGGTTTGCGTTTCGGGAATACGGAACGGTGATGGCGGTCATTAGCTTGAGTTACTTGTTTGGCGATGCACTGGCCCGGCAATTCATGGCGCTGCTGATTGCCCGCGGGCTCGGATGGCGCGGCGTATTCGTGGCCGGGGCGCTGGTGCTGGCTGTGCTGCTGGCGGCCTGTTACTGGCTGCTGCGCGAGTCACCGGAGGAGGTCGGTGAAACGGAGCCGTCCGTTAATCCAACCAACCTATTCGGTAAAGGGACCGGCGAAGAAGGTCCCAAGCATCTAGCCGCCTTGCTGGGCCCGTTTTTTCGGAGCGCCGTCTTCTGGCTGGCCTGCTCGCTGTCGCTCGGCACCACAATTCTGCGCGAGACGTTCGGGCTTTGGACCCCCACGTATTTCACGCAGGCCGCGGGGATGACGGCCGCGGAAGCCGCGAGCAACAGTGCCTTGTTCCCTTTTTTCGGAGGCATCTCGGTGATACTTTGCGGGTGGCTGAGCGACCGTCTGGGACGCGGGGGCCGCGCCGCGCTGATGCTGGGCGGACTTGGGCTGGCGGCCGTCGCGCTGCTCGTGCTGGGTTTTGGATGGATGCCCGCCGCGCGCCTTTGGCCCGTAGTCCTGGTGGCGGTGGTGGCGTTCCTGACGATCGGTCCGTACTCGTTCCTAGGCGGCGCCATTGCGCTGGACTTCGGCGGAAAGCAAGGAAGCGGCACAGCTTCTGGAATGATCGATGGCGTAGGGTACTTGGGTGGCGTGTTGTCGGGAGACAGCATGGCCCGTATTTCCATCAGGTACGGGTGGAGCGGCGCATTCCTTTTACTGGCCGGCATTGCGTTCTTGTCGAGCGTCGCGGCAGCCGCGTTTCTTCGACAGGAGAGAAAAGTAAGAGCATGAATATTAATACTCTGGAATATGATGTAGCCGGGCTGCGCATCGCGTGGATCGATGGGCACAAGAGCGAGTTCCCTTCCCTTTGGCTCTTCGACAACAAGCCAGCGAATCGCGATCCGCGGAACGGGCAAAGGCTGATCGACGTCGCGGATCTGCCTCAGGATCCGCGAATCGCGGCAGCGCGGCGCGTCAATGGGGACTTGCAAGTTCAGTGGACAGACGGCAGCGCTGCATGTTTCCCGTTGGAGTGGCTGAGCGGTCATTGCCCGTGCGGCGGCCATGAGTCTCCGGCGCGCATTCGCCTGTGGCAAGCGCACGATCGGAAAATCATGCGGCGCTTCAAGTATGAGGAGGTTCTGCAGTCATGGTCTCTGCGGCTCGAATGGCTGCAGGCGATCGCATCCGCCGGTATCGCATTTCTCTCGGGTGTTCCGGCCGAGGATGGAGGCGTGTTACATGTGGCGGGGCTGGTGGGTTGGGTTCGCGACACGAATTACGGCCGGATTTTCGACGTACGAGCGCTGCCCGATCCGAACAACCTGGCCTACACGAGCCTCGCGCTGGGCCTTCACACCGATAATCCGTATCGCGATCCGGTGCCCGGTTTGCAGATGTTGCATTGCCTGCAGGCGGGCTCGACGGGAGGTGACAGCACGTTTGCCGATGGCTTCGCGGCCGCCGAAGTGTTGCGATCGGAAGATCCCGAAGCGTTTCGCGCGTTGAGTTCCACACCAGTTCGGTTCGAATTTTCGGATGGCGCGTGCCACCTCTGGTCGGATCGGCCGATCATCGAGTTGGATTCGGAGCGCAACGTGGTGGGGATTCACTATAACAGCCGGTCAATCGCGCCGCTGCGCATGGAGCCGGGCAAGATGGGAAGTTTCTATCGCGCGTATCGCGCCCTGGCGCAGTTGCTCCGCGATCCGACATATGTGCTAACCACGCGGCTTCAGATTGGCGACCTGGTAACATTTGACAACCGGCGCGTCCTGCATGGCCGCACGGCCTACGAAGCCGGGGGACCGAGGCTTCTCCAAGGCTGTTACCTCGATCGCGATGGCCTTCTTAGCCAGATCGCCGTACTTTCCCGGAAGGTCGCAAATCCTCCCATGAATCCTAAATGAACTGCGTTGAAACCATTCTCGAACTGTTCAAGACTCGCGGCGCCGAGGCGTACTTGGGAGAGCCGGTCTCGCAGCAGGAGCACGCTCTCCAGGCTGCGCATCTAGCGGCCCGCGAGAATGCGGCGGACGCGCTGGTAATAGCCGCCTTATTGCATGACATTGGCCACTTACTCACGTTGGATGAGAGCGCAGCCGAACGCGGCATCGATCAGCTTCACGAAGAGCAGGGCTCGCGATGGCTGGAGACGCATTTTGGCCCTGAGGTTACCGAGCCGATCCGGTTACATGTCGCGGCGAAACGATATTTGTGCGCTGTAGAACCCGGGTATATGCGGGAACTCTCGCCGGCATCCATCCGAAGTCTCGAGCTGCAAGGGGGACCGCTGAAACGCGCGGAGGTCTTGCGCTTCGAAGAGCATCCCCGGCATCGGGACGCGGTGCGATTGCGGCGCTGGGACGACCAAGCGAAAATCACCGGCTGGGCCGTGCCCGATCTTACACGGTATGTCACATTACTCCAGTATCTGAGTAATTCCGCCAAATAGTCATCATTTATTCACGACACATTCGCAGTCGTGAAACTTCGGCAATAGTACACTCTAACGACGCAGTAACGTTAAAGGTTTGTCAACGACGCGAGGCGCCTACCTTCGGAGCCAAACGCATTTACGGGGAGACTCATGAAAGACATCATTTTCAGGCAAGCAGTTTGGTGCGCAGCCATCAGCTTGGCCATATCGAGCGCGGTATTCGCGCAGTCCACCTATGGAACGATCAACGGTGTTGTTACAGATCCGTCATCCGCCGTGGTTCGAGGAGCGAAGGTGGAGGCGGTCAATCAGCAGACGCGAGTCACACGCGCCGTGGAAACGGACGCCGATGGAAGTTACCGCTTCGTGAATCTCGATCCGGGCATTTATACCGTGGCCGCCAGCGCATCCGGCTTCGGCCGTACCGAACAGAAAGAGATCAACCTTCAGGCGCGCGAGGAGATTCCGATCAATCTGCAATTGGCGCTCGAGAACTCCGCGCGCACCACGGTTGAGGTAGTCGGGACGCCGGTCATTACCGAAGAACTCACGCGGTCCGATTCCAGATCGGGCGACGCTATCGATTCGCTGGCGCTGAATTTCCGGGCGACAGCCAGCCCCAGCCCGATTGTGGTTGCGTCTCTGGCAGCCGGCGTGAGCGAGGATAGCGGCGGTAACATTACGATCTCGGGCCAATTGCCCACGGCGACATCCTATTCTCTGGACGGAATATCCACGCAGCTGGTGCGCTACGGCGGCCCCATTCGCGATCTTTTTCCGTCGGTTGAGGGCATCTCCGAGTTTCGGGTCAACACTGCCGCCAACAGTGCGGAGTTCTCCCAGCCGTCCGACGTGACGGTTATCAGCCGCAGCGGCAGCAACGATTTTCATGGCGGCGGTTTCTGGTATTTCATGCGGGAGAATTGGAATTCTCCGGACCAGATCAGCGGTATCGTTCCGCTTGGCAACGCCAACACTTTCGGGGCATCGCTGGGCGGTCCGGTTTGGCTCCCGCATGTCTATAACGGCAAGAATAAGACGTTCTTCTATTTCGACTACGAGGGCGTTCGCCTCAACTCGAATACGCTGATTTCGACCAATACTCCGCCGACGGCATGGATCAACGGAAACTTCAGCGGCTCAGGCACGAACATCACCGACGCTAACGGGAATCCGCTTTCCGGCAACAAGATTCCCGCATCGGCTATCAACGCAACTTCCCTGAAGCTCATTCCGTACCTGTTTCCGACGCCGACCAACAGCGAGACGGCTCTGACAGTTCCAAATCTGGTGGAGTCGTTTCCGGGGACGTACAACAACGACGGATTTGACGGGCGCATGGATCAGTACTTTGGTTCGAATCATCACGTATGGGCGCGCGTGACTCATAAGGGCATCGCCGGGATCGGAACCGATGCCGCGATCGGAGCGGGCGGATCGGGCGATACCACCTATAACCCGCTGATGGGCCCATTTTCAACCGACTCTCATCTGACCAATATCGCCGTTTCTTATGACTGGATCATCAATCCAAACCTGATCAACGATCTGCGCGCGGGCTACACTCAAGCGAACTTCGGTTTCAGCTACCCGGAAGCGCTCGAGGGCAATACGATCGTCCAAAACGCCGGCATCGAGGGTCTGCCTGGGCCACCGAAAAATGGCCTGGGCGGCGTACCCGTGGTTTACATCGGGGATATTCTGGGAGGCCAGACCAATCCGTACGGACACCCGCGCGTAAACAAGAACAACACCACCGAGATCGGCGATAGCGTGTCGTGGATACACGGCCATCACACCATGAAGTTTGGCTTTGAATTCCGCCGTATCTTTTATCGGGACAACATCACTTTCAATCTGGGCGACGAGTATGGCGACTACTTCGAAAACGGAAGCGACGCCCAGGGCTTCGCCACGTTCCTGGAAGGAAAAATCGACGACGCCGAGCAGGCTCAAAATGGACCTGACGGCAAGCCATACGCGTTTCACTACGGTGGTTTCGCACAGGACGAATGGCGTCTTCTCCCCAATTTTACGTTGACTGCCGGCCTGCGGTATGAAGTTAATACGCCCTTCAACGACGAGACTCACCAGCTCGGCAACTTCCTTACCAGTTACCCGGGTGGAGAACTCGTGATCCAAAATGAAGAGACGGGCCTGATTAACCCGCATTGGAGACAGGCGGTAGGCAATACTCCTTTCGTGACAGCGAGCCAGGTTGGCTTGCCCGATACGCTTCGTTATACCTATTGGGGAAATATTCAGCCGCGCCTCGGTTTGGCTTATAGTCCTGAATCAAAGACTTCCATTCGCGCCGCGATCGGGCTCTATTCGGTTCCGATCCTGGGTGCAAACGCCTACTCGCTGCTGGGCGTCGATACCAGCTACTACGCCGACTACGGTACGACTTATTTCCCCGATGCCTTTCCGAGCGGCGCCGGCAGCGCCCCGGCTTACCCCGGCTACCGCCGAGCCAACCCCCTGAACCTGAGTGACCCGAAAGTAATTCAGTGGAACTTCTCCATCGATCACGACATCGGATGGAAAACTCTGGTGCGTGCCAGCTATACCGGATCGCACACTTATAACCTGATTTACAGCCCCGATCTCAACCAGGTTGAGCCGAATACCCTTGGTTATGCCGCACTGGTAGCAACGCCGGCCCTCCGTAAGTTAGATTTGCGGTACCCCAATTTTCGCGAGGTGCTGACTCGTGCCAACGGCCCCAGTGCAAAATACAATGCACTGACGTTAGAAGTGAATCGCCGGTTTTCGAATAATCTAACTTTTACGAATAGCTACACTTGGGCCAAGGACATCACCAATGCCTCCGGCGTGGCTCCTTCCTCGGCGATCCCTACCGGAGGGCAGGGCGACAACGGCGAGAATGTGAATAACTATTACAATATCGCCGCCGACTCCGGAAACGCGTACTACATGCCGCGGCAGCGCTTCGTCAGCACCTTCCTTTACGACTTGCCGTTCGGTACCGGGCAGAAGTACCTGGGCGGAGTCGGCCGTGCAGCCAATTTTGTAGTGGGAGGCTGGCGCGTTACCGGCATTACTCTCGCACAAACCGGGCCGTGGCTTACGCCCTACTTCCCGAGCAGTCTTTCCGATCCATCCGGCACCTTCCCCCTCTCTCGCTCCGTGAAGCAGCAGCGGCCGGATTGCGTGGCAGGTCAGAGCGGGTATTTGCCGAACCCGACCGTAGCCGACTATTTCAATGTGAAGGCCTACTCGATTCCCGCTAGCGACATCGGCCGCTTCGGTAATTGTGGCGCGGGTATTCTGGAAGGCCCGGGAACAGTGAGTTTCTCGATGTCCGTGGGCAAAACCTTCCCCATCACGGAGCGGATCGGCCTGCGCTACGAGGCGCAGTTCGCGAATCTGTTCAACATCGTTAACGACGCTCCTCCCAACACGAATGTCGCCAGCAGTTCTTTCGGGCTGATCAGCCAGAGCCAGCAGGTGGAGCAAGGCGGACCTCGTTCGATTCAGATGATGTTGCGGCTACGGTTTTAACTATGCCCAACCTGCGGTCAGCGGGGGCTAGTTGGTGGTCGCAGCCGCCGCTTCAGCGAAAGAGCGCTCCTCCCGATCGCGGGGATCGGTGGAGACCGGCTGATCGCGCCACAGCCAGCGCAGCATGTCGGGTAACAGCAGACCGCCCTGCTTCAATCCGTGATTCCCGATGCTCCAGGTGTAGTTCACGTCGTAGCCTTTCTCGGTGAGCGCCTTTGTGAGGCGGACATTCTGAAAGAAAATATCGTGCTCTTCGGCGTAGGTGCCGTCGAGCGCGAGCGACCGGTAGTCGTTGCGCCCATCCTGAAGGAACATGCGAATGGGCTTCTTGGGACTGTTTCTCACGAGGTTGGCATACTCGTTGCCTCCGCGCAAATTCGTGAACGTGCCCACCATGGTGAACACCTTGCGGAAACTATCAGGTCGCTGCCATGCCACGGTAAACGCGGCGATGCCTCCGGAGCTGCATCCGCCAATCGCGTGATGGTCCGGATCCTTCGAGATGTTGTAGTCCTTGTACAGCGCCGGAAGCAGCTCGTCGACGATCACGCGCGCGTACTTGTCGTCCAGCGTGTTGTATTCGGTCGGCCGATTGTTGGTCCGGTCGCCCCACTCGGCGTCCGTCGCTTCGGGTTGATCGGGGCGCCGGCCAGGATTAATGAAGACGCCGATCATGACCGGGATCTCCCGCCGGTAGATGAGATTGTCGAGCACGTTTTGCGCGCGGGCATTTCCCTCCGGATTCATGTAGGCGTGCCCATCGTTAAAAACGATCAGATCGGACGGCTTGCGAGGATTGTACTGCGCCGGAATATAGAGCCAATAGGTGTGTTGTGTGCCGGGGTAGGCTTGGCTGGGAATGGTGAACGGCCCTTTCAATTCGCCTTTCGGCACGCCGTCCTGCGGAAGCGAATCCGGGCCAAGCTTATAGTAGGCATCGGCATTGGGGATGGGAGGCGGCGCTTGCGGAGGCCGCACCAACTGGCCGCTTGCCAGAACAATCGGGATCACCGCCAGGACGATTGATTTCATGCTTACCTCCATTTCGCGCTCACTGCTTGGCGCGGGGCTTGATGTATTCTTTTGGAAAGCGGCGTGGCGTAGCGCCGCGGCTCACGATGATGTCGGCGATGCGTTGGATCGGTTGATCGAGCGGAGCGTAATCGCCGATGTCAATCGGCGTTCTCCCCTGATGATCCAGTTCATCCAGAGGCACGCCGAGATCGGCCAGATACTGAACCAGCTCGGTCACTTCCGGCTGCGTGGCCACCTGCCAGGTTCCGCTCACGGCCTCGTGCATGGCGCTGCTGCCGTCATCGTCCAAAGCCTTCACATCCTGGTCGAATTGATACGCGTAACGGGCCGCTTCTACGTGACCACTGCCGGCAGCCGCGAGAAATAACGTCGTTCCGTCCCCGGCCTTCAGCTTGGTATCGGCGCCCGCCTCGATCAATACGCGCATTACGTCCACGCGGTTGAACTTTGCGGCCAGAAGCAGCGGAGTCTGTTCGCCTGAGAACGAGAACAAGAGCAGTTTCCTCTCAATTGGATTGAAGCTCACTTTTTTCGCCGGGTAAGTGCGGGCATTCAGAACAGCGCCGCGGGACAGCAGTTTTTTGACCAGGTCCACCGCGCCGGCCTCAGTGGCCACATGCAGCGGGGTCATCCCCTTGGGATCGGCGATGTTCGGGTCCGCGCCGCCGTCCAACAAGGCGATGGCAGCCGCCGCGCTCTTATACGACCCCGCCATGGTCAACATCCGGGTTCCATTTTTGTCCGGCAAAGCATAGTTAGGATCCGCGCCGGCCTTCAAGAGGCATTGAACCGAGGCAGGGTCGTTCTTCATGATGGCGAACGCCAGGGCCGTGTATCCATTTGGAGTGGTGGCGGCATTTACCTTGGCGCCATTCTGGATGAGAACGTTGACCACATCCGCATGTCCCTCGGCTGCGGCCCACATCAGCGCATTCTGCCCCCGGCGAGGTTCCGCGGCGTTCACGTCCAGGCCCGCGCCGATCAATTGCTTCACTTCGTCCACGCTCCCAGCGGCAGCCGCTATCATCAAGCTGGTCTCGCCATTCCAACGAGCCGCTTTCGGATCGGCGCCCGCTTTCAACAGCTTGCCCGCGAGCGCCGCATCGCCGTTCGCTAAAGCCAGCGTGAGAGGAGTTTCTCCATATTCGCCCGCCGCATTGACATTCGCGCCAGCCTCAATCAACTTTGTGGCGATGTCCGGCAGATCCAGAAAGACGGCCCACGCGAGCGCTGTCGCTCCGTCCGGGAGTGCCGCATCGATGCCCGCATGTTGCGCGATCAACGCGGCGGCGGCCTTGGTGTCCCGGCGCTTTATTGCGTCAATGAGGCGGTAATCCGCCGCAGCCGAGCTGCACGCCGCAGCCAGCAAAACCAAGGCCGTGGTTCGCGTCAAGATGGCCGGCCGCGTTCGCAACATCGTTCTCAATATCAATCGGATCTAAATGTCGGACAGATGTTGCAGTTCGCCCGTGCTGTCACCCAGCGTTTCGGTGGGAACACCGGCTTTGTCGAGCATCGCGAGCAGCAGGTTGTTCAGAGGCGTCTCGCTGGCATACCGGATATGCCGCCCGCTCTTGAGCTTGCCGCATCCACCGCCTAAAACGGCCACCGGCAGGTCGGTGTGGGTGTGCGCATTTCCATCCGCCAGGCTGCTTCCATAAAGGATCATGGAGTGATCCAGCAAGCTGCCGTCCCCATCCGGAGTGGACCGCATTTTATTCACCAGGTACGCAAACTGCTCCACATGGTGTGCGTTAATACGGATGGTCTTATCGATCTTCTCGGGATCGTTTTGATGGTGCGTGCAGTTATGATGACCATCGGAGATGCCGATTTCACGGTAGCTTCGATTGCTGCTTTCACGCGCCAGCATGAAACTCGCTACCCGCGTCAGGTCGGCTTGAAAGGCAATCACCATCAGATCCATCATGAGCCGGGCGTGGCTCACGAAATCCTCGGGGGCCGACGCGGGCTGCTCCATGGCCGGCATGGTCATGGAAGCGTTTTGCTCCTCGGCCTTCTGGATGCGCCGCTCCACATCGCGAACCGCCTCCAGGTATTCCTCGAGTTTGCCGCGGTCGCCCGGCCCCAGCTTGGTCGAGAGGCGATTCACTGAGCCGGCGACAAAGTCAAGAATGCTGCGTTGTTCCCGAAATCCTTCCATACGGGAAGCGGCATCCGTGCTGGCGCCGTCGCCGAACAATCGTTCGAAAAGAACGCGCGGATTCACTTCCATCGGATTGGGCGTGGTCGGGCTGCGCCATGAAACGGTGTTGGTGTAAGCGCAACTATAACCAGAGTCGCAACCACCGGCTAAACTCGGAGCTTCCACGCCAATTTCAAGCGAGGCGAACTGCGTCTGTTTGCCCAATTGGCGAGCAGCCACCTGGTCAGCGGAGATTCCGGCATGGAGATCGGCGCCCTCAGTTTTCTTGGGATGCACGCCGGTCAGCCAGCTAGCGCCCGCGCGAGCATGGTCTCCTCCGCCATCGCCATAAGAGCGGCCTTTGAGCTGCGCCAAGCCGCTGAGCACCAGGGTATGCTCGCGAAACGGTTCCAGCGCCTGCATGGTGCTATTGAACTGGAAGCCGGCGCCTTCACCGGTCGGATTCCATGCCGAGGCGATGATGCCGTTCGGTACATAGACGAAGCCCAAGCGGACCGGTTTCGACGAGCTGCCTTGGGCGAATGCCGGAGCCATGGCGTCCAGAAAAGGCAGGGCCAAAGCCGCGCCCATGCCGCGAAGAACCGCTCGGCGATCCAGGTGCTTGTTGGTAACGAACATTAGTCCGCGGACCTCCTCATCTGAAATGGTGCACTCATCACAACCGCCCTAATCAGATCCCGCAGCGGGTACTGGTTGGCTTCCGTCTGGCGCATGATGGCCCGGATGGTTGGCATGTCGTAATATTCGACGCCTCGTCCCAGGGCGTAGGTGAAAAGCTTACCGGTGACTGTCGAAACGAATTCGTCGCGGCGGCTGGTGGCCAGCACCTGGCGTAATCCGGCCGGCCCATCGAATGCGGTTCCATCCGGGAGCTTGCCGGATGCGTCGATTTCAGATCCGCCGTCTTCCTGCAATCGCCATTCCCCGATTCCATTGTAGTTCTCCAGCGCAAATCCCAGCGGATCCATGTTCTTATGGCAGCCGGCACACGCCGGGTTCGCGCGGTGCAATTCCATGGCCTGGCGCAACGTCAATTTTCGCGAGCCCTGGGTGGTGGCATCGAGCGATGGCACGTTCGGCGGCGGCGGCGCCGGCGGCTCGCCCAGCAAGTTGTCGAGAATCCACTTTCCACGCTGCACCACGGAAGTGCGGTTGGGCGGAGAAGTCACCGTCAATATGCCGGATTGTCCCAGCAGCCCCCCGCGATCTGGATCGGTCAGCTCCACGCGGCGAAACTGAGAGCCGTAGATGCTGGGAATTCCATAGTGCAACGCCAGGCGCTCGTTCAAGAAAGTGTAATTGGCGGTAAGCAGGTCCAAGATGCTGCGATTCTCCCGCAAAATACTGTTCATGAAGAGTTCGGTCTCCTGCCGCATGCTGGAGCGAAGACTCTCATCAAAGTCGGCAAACACAACCGGGTCGGGCCGCACCGTCTCCAGATTGCGGATTTGCAGCCACTGGCCGGCGAAGTTGCTCACTAGCGCAGAAGACTTGGGATCGTCGAGCATGCGTTCCACTTGGCTGGCGAGAATGGCGGGATTGGAAAGCTCGGATTTTTCGGCCAGGCCCAGCAGCGTGTCGTCGGGGATGCTGCTCCAGAGGAAAAAAGAAAGGCGCGAAGCCAGTTCCACATCGCTGATGCGATGCACGGCTTTGTGGGTTGCGTCCGCGCTCGCATCCGATTCTACACGGAACAAAAAGTCAGGGGACACCAGCATGGCCTGAATGGCCTTCTCGATGCCATACTCGAAATTGCCCTTCTCGCGGGCATTCTTATAGAACTCAAGCAACGGCTCTACATCCGCGCCGGTAACCGGCCGGCGATATGCACGGCGGCTCAAGTGAGCCAGTATTTCGCGGGCGCAATTGGGCTCTTCAGAGCTACCAGCCGGATGGCATACGAAGATTTTCTCGCGGCTGGGCGTGCTCCCGCTGCCGGTGGCGTCATAGGGTCCGGCAATACTCAGGTTCAATAATGGCAGCGAATCGCCTTTCGCATCGGGCGGATAACGCTTCACTTGTACTCCGTCCACGCGAAGGTCCATGCCCGCCGACGACGCTTCCGGCCGCAAGCTCGGGACAAAAGCGATGGGATGCATTCCGGCCGGAGCGGAGGCTTCCACTTTGAGGGATTCTTTGGGATAAGTGACGGCCACTGTATGCGGACCCGCCTGCATCGGCAGGCGTACTTCCAAGGGTGCGGGATTGGACGGCGAGTTTACGCCTCCCAATCGAATGCGGATGACGTAGTGGGCATCCAGCGGAAAATAGTAGCGCACCGAGAGTCCGCCCGCGGAGTTGAAGGGAAGATCGTCGCTCATCCATTCCGCGCGCGGCGGAACCGGAGCGGCCACGCCGCGGATCGGCTCACGGCGAGGTTCAAAATACTGCTCCGATGGCTTAATCGCGGCGTCCCCAACCGCCAGCCGCGCGATTTTGCGGCCAACCGACAGATACCGGTCAAGCAAGGCGGAGGAAACCGAAAGCACGTCGCCGATGTTGTCAAACCCATAACCGGAATCGTCCACGGGAAGTTCGGAACCGGGATTGACGTCCAGTGCGAAAATGTCACGGATGGCGTTGCTGTATTCGGCCCGGTTGAGCCGGTGTACGCCCGGATGTCCCGGATTCGGATCGGCCGCACCCTGGGCGTCCAGAGCGCCCTCCAGCCATTTGCCGAATTCAGCCGTGCGGACCGCATCGGGGCGCGGCAACCCGGGAGGCGGCATTTGCCCGGTATTTACTTTGCGCAGCACCTTTTCGAGCAACGGAGCATTGCCGCCGATGTTGGTGAGGTCCACCCCCTCCAATGTCACTCCCGCCGTTCGTAGCCGGTTATTGTGACACGGAACGCAAAACTGCTTCAATTGCGCCTGATACGAATCGACCACCTGGCTCGATTGGGCATTCCCGGACGCAGCCACCAGCAAGCCTAGGGCTACGCTGAAAAGGAGACTGCGCGGAGAAAGAGATCGATATGACAATGCGTTGCGGGCCTGGGTAAGAGCTTCCAATATTATCTTAAATTTGCCGCTACGATACCGGCAACGTTGGGGGCGTGAATAGGCGTGAACTTGACGTGAAGCAAATGAGGGCGGACAGCTTCCACCGTCCGCCCGCCGATTTAGAACAAGTACTTCAGCGCGAACTGGATCAGCCGCGGATTGACCGAAGTAGCGGTAATCTGGCCAAAATTCTCTTGCGTAACGTCGGTACTGACCGGATTGGCAAATTGCGCATGGTTAAACAGGTTGAAGAACTCCGCGCGGAATTGCAAAACCGCGTTCTCCCTTAGCCCGCCCACTCGCGTGGTCTTGACCATGGAGACATCGAAGTTGAATTGGCCAGGCCCCTGGATGATGCCGATCCCGGAATTACCCCATCCGGTGCCGTCGCCAATGACGGGCAGCGCGCCGAACGCCTTGGCGTTGAAGTATCCTGGCCCTCCGCTTACGCCACCCAGCCGGGCTTCCACTCCACCGGGGGTGGGAACGTCAGCGTAGGTCGCGCCCGGAGCCATCTCCGCCCTGGATTGAACGTTAGAGAACGCCGCTTGGCAGCCGCCGCAGTAGATGGAGCCGCCGGCGATATCGGTAATATTCATGGGTTGCCCATCCTGGACGATGGTCACACCGGAAAGAGTCCAGCCGCCCAGCAGCTTCCCGCCAAACCCATCCGTTTTTTTGTACGGAAGATCCCAACTGTAGTTGATCACCAAACGTTGGGGACGGTAGCCGGTATCGAGCCCATATTGCTGGGCCGCGTTGGAAGGATCGCCGCTATCGAGATTTTGACCGTTGCCATTGGCGGCGATGTTGGCCTGCAGGTTGGTAAACGCTCGGGCCCAAGTGTAGGCCCCCTGCATCTGGAACCCGTGCGAGAACTGCTTGCGCACCGTCACCTGGAGGCTGTAATACTTCAAGTCGCCATCCGAGCCGGACTGTTGCAGCCCATTCGGCGCGAATCCGAGGTACGGAACGCGCAGATCCACATTTTCCACGGTGTTGGTGGTGACGCCGTTGATGGGGTTGCTAGGACTGGCCAGCAACGCCGTGTTTACCTCGCGGCCCGAGTCCACCAGGTGAATTCCGTGCGAACCCACATACCCCACTTCCAGTACCCAACTCGGCGCGAACTGATACTGGAGGTTGAGGTTGTAGGACTGTACCAGCGGCGTGGTGAAATTCTCCGACATAAAGGGATAGTTCAAGCCGCTGGAAGCGCCGGTAGCGAAGTTAACCCAGCGCGTGGAGCCCCAGCCGAGTTGTTCGGTTGGATAAGGCTTCGCCAGGTTGGCGTAATAGAGATCCTCGCCGCTATTGTCGTTAGTCAAAGAGTATGGTGGGCTCTGTTCCACGGCGTGGATGATGGAGTTGCCGTTCACGCGATCATAGAAGAATCCGTAGCCGCCGCGCACCACCAGCTTGTTGTTCCCGATTGGCTGCCAGGCGAAGCCGAAACGGGGTGCAAAGTTGTTCCACGGCGCGCCAGTGCGCGTGGGTCCGTTGCTCTTGTCCAACAGAACTCCGGCCGGCGGCGTACCTTGGTAGTTGGCGGGCGCCACGAAGCCGGAATACGTCCCAGTGGCCGGCGTGGTTCCAGGAACCGGCACTTTCTGAATCTGGCTCAACCATATGTTGGTCAGGTTGCCGTAGTTATCGGTCGGATAGCCATCGTACTCCCAGCGCAGGCCCAAATTCAGCGTGAGGCGGGTGGCGACTTTATAGTCGTCCTGAATGAACATGTTCGCATCGCGATAGCGATAACCGTGAACGATACCGCCCGGCGGCGTCCGTACCGCTAAAACCTCCGCGATGATATTGCTGAGGGGCGTGCCGTTGGTGTTGCCCGGGTTGGCAGTGTTGCAGGTGGATGGGAACGTGCCCGGCGCGCAACCGGAAAGCCCCAGCAGAAAATCGGGGAAGGTCTGAAACAGCAGCCAGCCCTTGGAAATCCCTTCGAACGTCCACGGCCACTGAATGCGCTCGAACTCGCCGCCTACGCGGATGGAGTGCTGGCCGTGGGTCCAGGAAAGCTGATCGGACCATTGGAATTGATTGCTGAAATTGTTGGCCGGCTCGGCGGCGCCGCTGGAATCGAACTGTCCCAGAACCGTGATCGGCGATACCAGATTGATGGATGGCGTGTTCGGCGTTATCCCCACGCCAGTATCGGTGCCGATGTTAGTCCACGCCGACTGGATCACGGAGGTATTCCGTTGGAACGATGTCCGGGCCTCGTTGACCAGGGTGTTCGACAGGATTGAGGTCAGCTTCAAGACCGCGTTGGTGTTTCCGAAATGGTAGTTCGGACCCCCGCCCGGAAGGCAGATGGCAGCGTCAATCAAGCAGTCGAAACCTTCCTGTTGGTGTTCGCCGGAGTAAAAGTAGCGAGTTGAGATGGTGTTCTTGGAATTGAGCAGGTAGTCGCCGTTCACCAGGTACTGGTTTTCGCTGTAGATGTCCGGATTGACAAAAGTCTGGGTCTGATACTGGCCGTCGGTGGAACTGGGAATGAAATAGTTTCCATTGGGAAGCTTCAAATTAAGAATATTGAGCGCGACGGGATTGATGTTGGAACCATTGCAAGCCACTTGTACGCCGCCCAGGCCGACTTCCTGGCTGAAGGTAGGATCGTGGCAGAAAGCGGCGCCCAGCGCGGATTGAAAGGCGGCCGTATTGCGGGGACCCAACGGAACGGGTGGCGCCAGTGCGCTGCTCACTCCGGTGGGGTCCACTCCGTTTTTCTGCTTGGTTCCCTGAAAGGAGCCAAAGATGAATAGCTTGTCCTTCTTGATCGGTCCTCCGATCACTCCGCCGTATTGGTTTTGATTCAAAGGTCCCTTACCGCTGGCATCGCGGTTCTCGAAAAAACCGTTGGCGTTCAGGTCCGTATTGCGGAAAAATTCGAAGAGGCTCCCGTGCCAGGCGTTAGTGCCGGATTTGGTCACCACATTGACGTTGGCGCCGGGATTGCGGCCGTAACCCGCGTCGTACAGCGAGGTCTGGATCTTGAATTCCGCGATCGCGTCGGGGCTCGGGATGCCGATTCCTGAATAATAACCCTGCTGTGAACTGCCTCCGGCGATCGGCGTGATGGAAACACCGTCCATCTGATAGTTATTATGGCTGGGATCCATGCCGTTGACGCTGACATCCACGGAACCGTTGCCGACTCCGGAAGCGTTGTTTACCGAGGAGTTTACACCAGCGGCCAAAGAGATGATCTGAGTGTAGTTCCGCGTGGTTAGCGGCAATCCGGCCACCGAGCGCTCGCCCACCACGGTGCCGAGCGTGGAACTGGCCGTCTGGACGGTTTCAATGTTCGCCTCGACGGTCACCTGTTCCGTTTGCGCACCGACCTCCAGGCTCTTGTCCACTACGGGAGTTTCCGTCACGTTGACTTTCACTCCGTCCACGTCGGACTTCTTGAAACCGGTGGCAGTGAAAGACAGCCGATAGGTACCTGGCGGCAACAGAGTGATGGTGTAGACGCCGCTGGGATTGGTCTGGGTGGTTCGTACTTGCCCGGTTTCGGTGTTGGTGGCCGTCACCGTCACGTTCGGGACCGAAGCGCCGGATGCGTCCGTGATGGTTCCCGTGAGAGCCCCGGTTCCGGCCGTTTGGGCCAGAATCAGGCTCGCTCCGATGCTTATCAAGACGACAAAAATGGCGAAACAACAACGCCGCAAGTTGCTCAGGTTCATAAGTAGCTCCTCTTGAATTGCCCCTCGTCAGAAGAATTGCCCGCTGGAATGGGGTGCGCACAGGGCGCGAACCAGACTGGTTCGCGGGTCGTGGCGGTGCTGGGCTGCCTGTTGAGGATAGAAACGGCGGGGAAAAGTGGTGCGAACGTTACGATATTATGGGCGGACGCTGTGGCACACTCTGGCACATTAGCTCCATCCGGATACGTACTCCCCCGGCGTTTTGGCCAGTATACACTTAGACGCTGTTCGTATCAAGGCTTACTACTAGCTGGATGCTAATTTGACCGTGCTTAGACGCTACCTAGACTCGTTGTTGATCACGGCTCAGAAATGCCTTCCGAGCCGTGATCGTAAGGTAACGGTGGGTTAGAAAATAAACTTCGCCCCAATCTGAATGACGCGAGGACCGACGCTGGTATCCGTGATTTGGTTATTGGTGGTCACGGAGGCCAACGTGTTATAGGAGGTGCCGGCAGCCCCCGGATTGCTGAACTGCGCATGGTTGAAGAAATTGAAGAATTCGAACCGTAGCTGCATGAGTAAATTCTCGCGCAGGTGGGTCGTCTTCAGGGCAGCGACATCAAAGTTGAACTGGCCGGGCCCCAGCAGAACTCCGGGGCCGACGTTGCCGTAAAGCGTGCCGCAAGGGACTCCGCCATTGGCGGCCGTGCACTGAGCCAGACCGCTGTTGGCAGGCGAAGTTGAATAAAAGATAGTTGTGCCGTTCGGCATGATAGCCGGCGGACCGCAGAAAGCGCTCGCGTTCCAATACCCGTTCAGACGCGATTCTATGCCGCCCGACGAAGGAATATTTGCGTAGGTCATTCCAGGGCAAAGTTGTGGGCGGCTGTATCCCAACGAGTCGTTGTTGGAGGAGGGGACGCCGTAGGCCGTACCTCCGGTACCGTCGTAAAGCATGAGCGGCGTTCCATTTTGAATGGTGGTCACGCCTGACACGTTCCATCCGCCCAGGAACGCACCGGCCAGCCCCTTCAGCGAACTCCCCGGCACGTCCCAACTGTAGTTGATGACCACGCGCTGGGGCCGGTTGAAGTTGGTGGGACCGTACTGCTGGCCCAGATAGGTGGCGTCATTGCTGTTGGCGGTCCAGTCCTGAATATCGCTGAGACTCTTGCTATACGTGTAGGCGAACTGGAACGAAATTCCGTGCGAGAGTTGCTTGCGCAGAGTTACCTGAAGGCTGTTGTAATTCGAAATCCCGTCTTCCGCTGCGCCTTGTAAGCCGTTGGCGGAGAAGCCCAAATACGGCACGCGCAAATTGGCATTCGCCACGGTGGTGGTGGTGACCCCATTAATGGGAGTGGCGGCCGAGGCGATCAGGGCGGTATTGTAGTTGTGGTTATAGTCGGTAAGATTGATGGAAGACGACCCCACGTAGGCCGTTTCCAGAACCAGCCGGGGCGCCAGTTCCCACTGCAGATTGACGTTATAGGACCGGGTCATCGGCGTGTGGAGGTCCTGATACAGGAACACGTGATTCAAACCCGAAGTGCAGGCTACCGTGGTGCAATTGGCGTTGAAGTTCACCCAACGCTGGCCGAAGGTTCCATAGGCGGGCTGGGCCGGATAGGGGTTGTAGATCGTCGATTGATTGCTGAGAGCCACCGTAGCGGCATAGGGGTTGCCTTCCTGCACCGAGTGGAAAAACTCATTCACGCCTACGCGATTATAAAAAATGCCGGCGCCAGCCCGGAGCACCAGCTTGTTGTTGATCTGGTACGCCGTGCCAACGCGTGGGGCGAAGTTGCTCCACGGCACGTGGTTCTTGAGAGGGTCGGAGCAGTCCTGCCGGATGCCAGGCGGGATGGGCCCCCATCCGCCCTCGGAAGGCGGCTTGGTGTTAAAGTTACAGGGCACGACATAGCCCTGGTAATTTGCCGCGATACCGAGCGGAGCGTTGGGTATCGACGAAGGCGCGCCAAGTTGGCTGGTCCAGATATCCGTGAGGTTGCCGAACTTGTCAGAGATCTCACCGTCATACTCCCAGCGCACGCCGATATTCATGGTCAGTTTGGGGCTGACCTTCCAATCGTCCTGAACGAACGCGTTGTGATTCGGCAGGCGATAGCCGTGGATGATTCCGTTCGGCCCGCTGCGCACGCAGAAAATACAGCTCAAGAAATTGGACTGTGGGGCGGCAGGGTCTGCGCCAATGTTGGTTTCCGGGCCACCGACTAGCAGGTCCTGGAAAGTACCCATGATTAAGGCGCCCCGCTCCAGTCCAGGGAAAACCAGGTTGTACTGGGTCCATTCAAATTCGCAATCCCGCGCGGATGGTATGCTTGCCGTGCGACCACGAAATCTGATCGGCTACCTGGCGCTGATTGGTAGGGCTGTAGGTGGGGTCCACCAGGTGTCCGTCTATGGAGAAGTTATCCACTGCGAACAAGATCGGAGGCGGCAACTGAAAACCATTCACCAGGGGTTTTATGCCCAGTTCGGCCGGCGTGTTGCCAGCGGGACCTTTGTCCGATGTGACCGACAGATTGCGCTGATAACGAAACTCTGGCCTCATTCAGGAAACGTATTGCTGACAATGGTGGTCAGTCGTAACACCGCATACGATATTGGAATTATAGGTAGACTGCGGGTCACCAGGAAGCTGATTTCCGAATTGCGGAAACGGGATGACGCGCGGATCGGAACTATAGAAATAACGCATGGCCAGCGTGTTCTTGCTGTTGATGATGTAGTCGCCGTTCAGGAGTGCTTGATTTTCGGTCGACTGGGACGGGATGCTGTAGGTGGCGTCATACACCGGTACACCATTGGTGCCCGGAATATAGTAACTGCCGTTCGAATTTTTCAGTTGCAGGATGGCGAGGGCGGGGCCGCTGACGGTGGTTGCCGAGCAAGGCAGATAGTTGGGGCCAAGAGACTTGGGAAGGCCGCTTGGAAAAGCTGGTCCGCAATTTTCAGCTATCAATTGCTGCAGGAATTGCGGCGTGGTGCGGTCCGTGCTGTTGTTCCCGGGGATCGGCGGCAGGTTAAGGCCCGACGAGTTGCCCTGCGGCGAGATACCATTCTTGTTTCGCAGGCCTTCATAGCTGGCGAAGAAGAACAACTTGTCTTTCTTGATCGGTCCGCCCACCACTCCGCCAAATTGATTCTGATTCAATATTTGCTTGGGACAGGTCTGCCCGGCATACGTTACCGCACACACGTTGCGGTTATAGAAGAAGCCGTTTGCGTTCAAGTCGGCGTTGCGGAAGAACTCGAACGCCGTGGCATGGAATTGGTTCGAGCCGGACTTGGTGATCACATTGACGTTGGCGCCGGCGTTGCGCCCGTAGCTGGCGTCATAGGTGGAGGTCTGGACGCGAAATTCCTGGAGCGCATCCGGGCTCGGAATCCCGATGCCGGCATAAATGCCGCAATCGTTCGCGCTGCCGCCGTTCGCCATATTGTCGATGGCCACGCCATCCATCTGGAAGTTGTTCCCCATGGTGTCGTTGCCGTTCACGGCGATATCCAGAGTGCCTTTCCCGAAGGCCGTGGCATTATTCACCGGGGCGCTGGCGCCCGCCGACAGGCCTAGAATCTGCGTGAAGTTGCGGCTGGAGAGCGGCAGCTCGGTCACCTGGCGGGAGCCGATGGTGGTTCCCAAACTCGAGGACGTAGTCTGCAGCGTTTCCACCGAAGCTTCCACGGTAACGCGGTCGCTCTGGGCTCCCACTTCGAGTTTCTGATCCACCACTGGCGTTTCAGTGACGTTCAAGACCACTTGGGTAACCTCGGCATTCTTGAACCCGCTGGCCGTGAAGCGAACGTTATACGGGCCCGGCGGCAGCAAGGTGAAGCGATACGTGCCGTCACTGCCGGTTTGGGTGGTACGCGTTGCGTTGTTGGATGTGTTGGTTATGGTTACCGTAACGTTCGGAACCGATCCACCCGTGGGATCTGTTACGGTACCGCTTAATCCCGACGTCCCAGCCGACTGAGCCAGAAGAAGGGCCGGCACAAAGCTGCTTAATAAAAGCCAACGTACAAGGTTGTTCATAAGCTCCCTAAATATTCAATTTTCAGCGGACAGGGAAGACCTGACGCACTTAGTCACATAAACCCCAGCCAACCGGAGCCGTAGTTACGGCACCCGGCATTGTGGGCAAGTATATACTTAGCGGTTCTCCGTAGCAAGAATGAAACGTTGCATGCAAATCAATTTTGATCTAAATTAGCGGTTGACGATAATTAGACGATGTTTTGCTGCTGTTATGTCACATACCGCTGACGCGGACCCAGAAGCTTTCGGTCCACTTCGCACCGGGCGCTACGGTTTGCAGGTTGGGGTATTTGCCTGCGTGGTTCAGGTTAACGGCGTCTGTAATTCCGGCCATCGGCTCAATGCAGATAAACTCGCGGTTTTGTCCCTCGGCCGGCGGCGGCGAAAAGATAACCGAAGCGGGGTACTTCGGCCCGAAAAGCGTCTCCACTTTCTTGCCGGCTGCTTCGATCGAGAAGTGCGCACGGCCTTCGGAATCGCGAACCAGATCCGTAAATCCGGTATCCAGCGGATGGCCTTTCAGGGGCAGTGGAGTTGGCAAGTCAAACGGCGTGAACTCGCCGGTGGCTACCAGACGGCTGTCGGCGACCACGATCTTGCGGGCCGGTATGTTCGCCTGCCACTGATCGCGCGGGACGTCCGGGATTCGGTAGAACGGGTGAAAGCCAAGCACGATCGGCATGGGGTCCGCGCTCAGGTTGGTCACCGTCAACTGGGTCTCAAGCATGCCATCGGCCAGCCGGTAGGTCATCTCATACTCGTGCGCGAATGGCCACTGCGCCATTAACTCGGGGTGCTTCCAGAACGCCAGCCGGCTGGTCACGCGGGCCGATTTACGGTCGGCGGCCACCTCCGCCACTTCCCAGAGATCCGAATTCATCAATAGCCCGTGAACGGGAATCGGGCCGCGGACATTTCCGAGCGTCATATTAAATGGATATTTTTTGCCGTTGGCCCAGAAACTCTCTTCATCCAGACGATTCGCCCAGGGCGCAAGGAATGGAATTCCACTGAGGTCCGGTTTCTTTTGCAGCTCGGCGAGGTTGCCCGATTGGAAAAACAAAATATTCTTCCCATGTAGTTTCATCTCGCTCACCCGGTTGCCGATGGAAGGCAGGACGGTGACTTCCACTCCCTGGGCGGCGTCGGCGAGGCTGATCACGGGGACGCCTTCGATTGTCGTGCGTTGTGCCGTGTAGTTCGCGGCGCAGAGCGTAGCCGCAAGCATCAGGAACAGGATTGAGATTTTCATGAGCGTTATTCCGGCAGTCCGAAAGTCAGAAAGCCCGCGGAGCCGGCGATCGACACGTATTGCTTGCCTCCCACCATATAGGTCATAGGCGACGCTCGGAACGACGTGTTGGCCTGGAAATGCCACAAGGGTTTCCCGGTTTTGCCGTCCAATGCGGTGAAGACTCCGGTGTCCTCGCCGGTGAACACCAGGCCGCCATTGGTGGAAAGCGTTCCCACCGCGCTTCTTCCGCCCGGCGTTTGGACGTAGTCCCAGACGGTGTTGCCGGTTTGAATGTCGATGGCGCGAACCGTGCGCTGGCCGCCGGGAACGTCGCTCATGGTGCCATTGAAAAACCGGAAGCCCATTTCAAAAGGCGCAGGAATCGAGCGAATGATTCCGCAGGTATCGCTGGCGGCAAAAAAGAACAGCTTCATCAGGGAGTTATAGGACGAAGACATCCAGTTGGTTCCCGAAAAGGGGCAACCCAGCGCTCCTTCGAGAGTAGGTTCGGAATTTGGCAATAGGATAGGCTTGCCTTCTTTGGTGTACCCGCTGGCCCAGGTGGATTTTGTGAAAGGTTTGGCTAGCAGCACTTCCCCGTTGGCTCTATCCAGCACAAAGAAGAATCCGTTTCGATTGGCCTGGACCAGCAGCTTGCGAGGACTTCCCTGAAACGTTGTATCCACCAGCAGCAAGGGCTCGGTGGCATCCCAATCGTGCGTATCGTGCGGCGTGAACTGGTAATACCACTTCAATTCGCCGGTCTTGGGTTTCAAAGCGAGCACGCTGTCGGTGTAGAGGTTATCGCCTTTGCGGTCCTCGCCATTGAAATCCGGGCAGGGGTTGCCGACCGCCCAGTAAAGCAAATCGAGATCCGGATCGTAGGAGCCGCTCAGCCAGGTGGCGCCGCAACCGTGTTCCAAGGCGCTGCCGATCCAGGTTTCCGATAGTTTCTCGCCAGGTTTGGGAACGGTCCAGAATCGCCAGGCCTCCTCACCGGTGGACGCTTGATATGCGGCCACGAATCCCCGGGCGCCTTCCTCGCCTCCGGCCACCCCAGCCATCACCAAATCCCCGACCACCAGCGGAGCGCCCGAAGCGCTGTACTGCGACTTGGGCCAATCCGTCATGGCCCGGTCCCAGAGCAGCTTGCCGGAATTCTTATTCAACGCGAGCAGATGAGCATTATCGGTGAGCATGAATACCCGGCCGCCCTCCACCGCTGCGCCGCGATTGGCGCCGCCAGCGGCCTCTCCCAGCAATCCCGGGGTGATGGGACGCTGGTACACCCAAATTTGCCGTCCCGATGTTGCATCCAGCGCGTAGACCGCGTTTGCCGCCGTGACGTACATTACTCCGTCCATTACCACCGGGGTCGCTTCCAAGCGCGGCGCGTCCGGGACGGGGAACATCCATTTCATGGTCAGTCGGCCGACGTTGGCGGTATTGATTTGGTCGAGCGAGCTGTCGCGGTTTCCGGTATAGCTACCGTCGTAGCGCGGCCAGTCCATTTTCGGCAGCAGCGAATTTTCGCGGTAGATGATGCCGCTGCCGCCGTTCGCCGCTGCGGTCAGCAAATGGAGTTTGCCGTCAGCAGTAGAGAGCTGCATGTCGAAGTTGGTCTGGTTCAGAACCTCGCCTTCGAGTTGGCTTCCGTCTTGGAGTTTCACGGTGGCGCGCTTCACCTGGTGCAGTTCAGCGCCGCGGATAGGCCGCAGGGTATGAATGAAGGCCACCAGGTCGGTCATTTCGGAATCGGAGAGATCATGCGGCGGCATGGCCTTGAACCCTTTACGGATCAGAGCCGCGATCTGCGAATTGGGATTCGCTGAGAGGAATCCATAAATGCTGGGGGCGCGCTCGGTTCCATTTCCATCGCCTCCATGGCAGACCGCGCAACGGGTCTCGTAGGACTTCGCGCCCGGGACCGGCGGCTTTTGCTGGGCGGCGGCAACCAGCGCGATGGAGAACAGGCAAAGCAAATGTATTCGCATAGTCGAAAGAAGACATTCATCTTACACCACTAAACGCAGGGCTTGCGCTCCCACTGGCATCCTCTTATGACATAATTTGGGGCTAGTAGGAGAGCGTGAGAACTTATGGATTCAAAGAAACTCTCGTCCGCGGTTTCGCGCCGCAATATTTTGAAGACCGCGGTCGGCGGCGCTGCCTTTGCGGGTCAAGCTGGATTGGCTCCGGCGCAAAAAACCGGCACGGTCGCGGGCCGGAAATTCAAAGCTTGGGTATCCACCGGCTATGGACCGGATACGACGCACCTGGAAGAGCTGACCCTGCTTCCTATCAGCGGACGGCAGGTGCTGGTGCGCACCGAAGTGAGCCAATGCTGCTACACCATGACCGTCCGAATTTTTGGGACACAGGACGGCGGCCGTCCCGACCCACTGGGTCCACAAGCGCCGGTCATCGTGAACGATCCCAATGAACCCACCATCCAGGGCCACGGCGGCGTCGGTATTGTGGAAGCCATCGGGCCGGAAGTGCATCGGGTAAAGGTGGGCGATCGGGTGATCGTTCCGGTCACTCCGCAGTGCGGCGTTTGCTACGACTGCCTGCGCGGGAGAGCGGACCGCTGTCAATCCGGCGCCAACGTGAAGACCTTCCCGCTGGCAACCCGGTCCAATGGCGACAAGGTATTCGCTGCCGCGAACATCGGCGGCTTGGCCGAGTTGATGGTGTTGTACGAAGAAGGAGTGGTTCCGGTTTTCACCGACGTTTCATCGGTGGAGTTGGCCACGCTGCACTGCGTGTCCGGCTGCGGACTGGGAACCACCATGACCCTTGCGCCAGTGGAACCCGGGTCGAACGTCGCGGTGTGGGGCGGCGGACCGGTGGGATTGAGCGCGGTTCAAGGCGCGAGAATTATGGGCGCGGCCAAAATCGTTCTGGTGGAACCGATCCGTGCCCGCCGCGAGCTGGGGCTGAAGGTTGGCGCGACGCATGCGTTCGATCCCAATGCCGAGGGAGACAATCTGGTGCCCAAGATCAAGGATCTGTGCGCCGGGACGGATCGGTTCTTTGCGGGCGGCCAGAATCATCTCGCCAATCGCGGCGGGATTGCCGCCAATATCGGCCCGGACTTCATCATCGAGGCGGTGGGCTACGACCGCGCGAAACCGAAGGTGGAAGCGGGACCGGATCCAACCGGCATTCTGCAGCTCCAACAGTTGTGGCAGTGCTGTCCGGGGGGCGGCCACATTTGCACCACCGGCGTCGGATATCCGACCCAGGCCACGGTCGCGTTTCCGGTGAATCAATGGACCAACGCCAGCAAGACGCACCACTCCAGCCAGTTTGGCGGGACCAACAGCATGCGGGACATGCCGCGCTACGTGCGGCTCATCGAAAGCGGAAGGTTCGACGCCAAGACCATGATCACCGCGAAATATCCGCTGGAGAAGACCATGGAAGCGTATCGCGAGGTGATCGACAGGACCACCTTCATGGCGATGATCATGGTGTCTTGAGCAAGGTGTCTGTGAACTAGTGTTCTACTGCGCCGTGCAGGGCCGCGGGCGCCACTTCGAATCGTCGGGCTCACGCTTGAAATTCGTGCTCACGATATAGTCCACGATAAGATACGCCGGGTCGTGAACGATGGTGGTTACGATCATCCAATCGACGCCGTGGGGGTCCGCATGCACGTTGAAATACTCGGTCAGCACGGCATTCGCGCTGTAGGGAACGCCGTTCTTACGCAGGTAGCCGGGCTTGAGATGAGTAGTCACCACCTTGAGCGCGCCGCCCTGCGGCGTCAAAGGCCGGCCTGCCCGGGCGCGGCGGGTACCACCCGCGGGCACAGCACCGGGTCCACCGGCGCCAGCCGCCGCAGCCGCGGGGCCAGCAGCGATCGCCACTGCGGGATCGAAGCCTCCGGCGTACTCCCAGGAAGCAGCGGAATAACCTTGCCACCCCGCTTCGCCGCTCGGCTCCACTCCGGCGAAATGCAACAGACGGGTCTGCTGGCCTGCATCGGTGTCGATGCGCAAGGTCTTTCCGCCATCCTGCCAGGCGATCTTCAGGCGTCCCGGAATGCGCAGGAGCGCGGGCGCGGAGTAGGCCTTGCAGGCTTCACCGGCGGCCTGATCTTTGGCGGGATCCCACGCATTGGCCGCCTTCTGCCCGGCGGCGTTAAGCGGCAGACTGACAAAATCCCCCTTGGCTAACGGGAGCATGCGTACTTCCCAATCTTCGGTGACGACGGACACCCAGTGTCCCGTCAGATCGACCGGCGCAAAGCGCTGATAGATGGCGGGTCCGTCCGCGGGCGCTTGCTGCGCCAGAACAGCGGCAGGGATTACAAGGATGCATAGCCAGCGAAGCGCGCTCTTACTTGCCATTCGCTTTGAATTCTTCGTAGAGCGTTTCCACCAACATGTCGGTGGTCCATTCCGGGCGGCTGTAGCGGCCTTGCCAGCCGAGCAAGGGTCTTTTCATTTTCACCTGCTCCAGGGTCAGGTGCTGGACATTCACCAGATCATGCATGCGGTCTCGAATCTCGTGTAGCATGTCGCGATATTCCACCAAGTCCGCCTCGTCGCAGATTCGCCCATGGCCGGGAATGATGTAGGTACCCCCTTCCTGCATTTTCTCCGGCACCGCGATATCCAGCATCGCGTTGAGGGCGGCGAGCGTTCCCTTGGACGTGCCGCCCTGCTTGCCATCGATGAGAGGCAAGTTCGTGGTGGTGAAGATGTCGCCGGAAACCAGCACGTTCGAGCCGCGGAAATACACGATGGTGTCGCCGTCGGTATGCGCCGCCGGTTCGTGGATCAGGTCCACGGTCTCGCCGTTGAAAAATACGTTTCGATGGGATGCCAAGTAGGCGTCCGATGGCCAGGCGCTGGTAGGATACAGCGACTTCCCGCTAGGATCCCGCAGGCTCATCCGCTGCAGAACATTTTCATGCGCGGTAATACTGGGCAACGGACCGCGCCCCTCACCCGTGGTGGATCCTCCCGGCAGCGCCGCGACGATTGCATTGCCGCCCACGTGATCGGGACTTGACGAGGTGTTGAAGACGTAGCGGATGGAAGCACTGGTCACCTCCCGGATGGCGGCCAGCACGGCATCGGTCATCCCTGATGCGCCGGTGTCGACCAGGATCACGCCTTCCTGGCCGGCCTGCATGGCGATATTCCCGCCCGCGCCCACCAGCATCCAGACCTTGCCCTGTACCTTAACGGCGTGCACGCTGGGAGACTGAGCGCGTGCCGGAGCAGGGGCCAGCGCAACCAGAGCCGCCGCGCAACACAAACACTCCAGCACTCGACTCATGGCCGGATCAGGGCGCGCGCTTTTCTACTTCGTCCCAATGCTCCTGGATCTTGCCGTTTTCCACGCGCAGCATGTCGAAATGGTCCCAGGTGTATTCCTTGGAGGGATCGTCGGGGTCTTTGTCTTTGCGTTCGAACATGTAGAGAACGAATGGCCCGCTCGTGATGACCATGGTCGGCGGGTTTTTCCATCCTGGCTGCAGTTCGTCCGGCTTGCGGTTGCCCATGGCCTTCAGGAAACCGGCGCGGCCGTTGGGGACATTCGGATTGTGCTGGATGTAGGATTCCGCCATCACTTCGCCGGCGACTTCGAGATGGCCGTACTGGAGGATTTCCCGCATCTCCCGGTCCGCGATTTCCCTGTTCTTCTTTTCGAGAGCGCTCAGTTTCAGATTTTGCGCGAACAGGACCGAGCAACCCAGGGCCACCAGCCCAACGGCGCCGAGCATCTTGAATTTTAAGATTGCTTCGTTTGCAAACATTGTTTTTTCTCCTGGTCCCGTTACTTACCGCGCCCTGCGCCGGCGGGAGGCGTGGGATTCTTCTTGTTGCTATTCCAATGCTCCTGAATTTTCCCGTTCTGGAGCCGGAGGACGTTGAAGTGGTTGTACACGTAGGCGGCGTTCGGTTTGGTGGGGTCCACGGCGAAGCGGTTCCAAACTAGCACGACGTAATCGCCCTTGGCAAACTCAGCGACCGGCAGATTCGGCAGGACGTTGGGAATCGGTTCCGCCGGCCTGCGTCCGATGACCTTCACAAAAGCGTCGCGTCCGGTGGGGATGTTGGGATCGTGCTGAATGTAGTCGTCGGCCTGATATTTCGGGGCGAGTTCGACATGCCGCGCCACCAGCACTTCACGCCACCAGTCGAGCACGAATTTCAGGTTCTCTTTTTCCTGCTTCGTCATGTTGGGGTTGGTTTCCTGTGAGACGGCAGGCGAGCAAACCGCCGCGAGCAACAGAGCGGAGGCGGCGAAAATTTTCAAAAGTTTCATCACTTTCTCCTTGGCGAGTGCTTATTACATCACCCTTGTGGAATTACTTTGGACGCGCGGCCAGACCCTCCACCGGCGCCGTTTCCTCACAGGGCCGCGGTTGAAACTTCGATCCATCCGCTTCGAGTTTGTAATGGGTAGTCAATAAAAGCGGTTCGCTTAAATATAGCGGGTCGTCGACGACGGACGTCAGAATCAGCCAGGATTCGCCGTGCGGTCCTGTGGTGCGATCGAAAAACTCGGTCAGGCGGGCGTTGGCGCTGTACGGCACGCCGTTGCGGCGAAGGTATCCCGGTTTCATGCGGGTCGTAATTACTTTCAGTGATCCAGTCAGCGATCCACTGAGCGGCGGCGGGGAAGGTGCCTGGTTTCTGGGTCTGGGACGGCCGGAGGGCGCCAGCTCCTCGCCCTCCCCAACGGTTTCCCACTCCGCGCTAGAGAATCCCTGCCAACTGGCTTGCGCCGGTGGTTGCGCGGATTTGTCGAAGTGGAACAGCCGCACTTGATCGCCGTTGTCGATCTCCATCTTGAGAGTTGAATCGTCCTGCCAGCTTACGTGCAACCGCAAAGGCATGCGCATGATGCCGGCCGCGCCGAAGACCCGGCATTGTTCGCCCGCTGCGATATCGCTGGCGCGATCCCACTGGTCGGCTGCCTTCCTGCCATCCGCAGTCAACGGAATGCTGGCGTAGTCTCCCTTGGGAGGCGTCACCATGCGGAAGCGCCAATCTTCGGTGATCACCGCCACCCAATAGCCGGTCAGGTCGGTGGGCGCGCCTGCTTGCGGCGTTTTCGGGGCCTGCGCGAACACAGAGCTGCCCAACAAGAAACATCCCGCCGTTAGCAGCAGGTGCCGGCTCTTGACAGGTCTTCTGGGTATTTGCATCGCTCTATTTCTTCTGCGTGAGGTCGTGGTAAATCACCCCCAGCAGCTTATTCGCGGTCATTTCTTCATTGCCGCCGTAGATCGCGTCGTACTCGAGCGTTGGCTTCGCGGCTTTCACCTGTTCGAGGGTCCAGTGCTCTTTCAGCATGTCGGCAACCCGGTCGCGAATGATCGTCAGCATGTCACGATATTCCAATACATCGGCTTCGTTGCAGATCCAGCCGTGGCCCGGAACTACGCGCGTGCCGCCCATCTGATTGCGCTCCGGGACGGCGAGATCGAGCACGACATTCAGCGCGTCGATCTCGCCCTGGATGCTGCCGCCCCGGGTGGGATCGATCACCGGATAGCTGTCTGTGCGAAACAGGTCGCCGGTGCTGATCACATCCGAGCCGCGAAAGAACACGATGGCGTCGCCGTCGGTGCGGGCGTGCGGCTGGTGCAGAATCTGGACCGCTTCGCCATTGAAGTAAAGATCCTTCCGCTCTGAAATAAACGCCTGGAGCGGCAATGCATCCCCGGAGAGTGGCGGCAGCGCGGCTGTGCCGGTTGTCATCCAGTGCAGCGTGTTGTCGTGGGCGATAGTCAGGATTCCCGTGTTGCCCGGCCGGCCCTGCGCGTCCGCCACTGGCCCGGTGAGGCCACCGGCTGCGGCCACAATCGCAGCGTCCCCGCCAACCAGGTCGGCATCGGCGGCGGTATTCACTAATACTCGCAATGGTTCGGAGGTGAGATGGCGTACCGCGGCCACGATGTGATCGCCCTGCCCCGCGCTGCCTGCATCCACCAGGAACGCGCCCTGTTCGCCGATCTGCACCGTGACATTCGCGCCCGCGCCCACCAGCATGTAGATATTCTTCTGGACATGCACAATCTCGATGCCACCAACCTTGACGATCTCCGGCCGCTTTTCGGTCAAGGCTCGCAGCATCGGAGATCTCTGTGCGTTGGCCGGCAAAACTGCCGCCGCCAATACCAGCATTGCGCTTCCCAGCTTCATGGGAGCTTCGCGGCGTCTTCGATCATCCGGCGCAGCTTTAGTTCGTACTCCGGGTACGTGGTCTCTTTCCCGCCCTGCGTCGCCTCGAAAGGCAGCCCATATTTCGAGGCAAATTCGCTTTGCTGGATGCCGAGCGGATAGTGTGGAACGTATCCCCGCGGGCGCGTTACTTCGTCGGCGATATCCAAGATGAAGCGCTCATCCACCGCCAGATTGGAAGTGCGCGTCCATTGCGACGTACGAATAAACGGTTCTTCCAGATAGACCGGATCGTCCACAATCGAAACCAGCGTCAAGTAGTCGCCATGGCGGATGAAAGTCTCGGTCATCACCGCGTGGGGGCTGCTCGGCACGCCATTGCGCTGAATCACGCCGTACTTCATGTGAGTAGTGGTAATGGTGAGCTGGTTGCCTTCCACCTTGCCAGTGGAAAAACCGTCCCAGGTGTGCTCGGCGTACTCCGATGGATGCGGACGGCCGTCCATCCAGATCACCCGGTCGTCCCGCCCGTAGACGCCTTCGATTGTGAAGGCGGTCAAAGTTTGGGTAACCGGGTTGTACACTTTGGTAATCAAAATATCCGGCCCCGGCCCACGCATGAAATACTGGGCCGGATGCGGCTTGGCCTGATGTTCCGGCAGCGAAAGAATAGACGCATCCCAGCTCGAAGCCTTCTGGCGCGCCGCGGCGTTAATAGGCAAACCGGTGTAATCGCCCAGCTCGGCGCCAGGCAAGCGATGCGGATAGTCTTCGAAAACCTGCGCCATCCATTCCCCGGATATGTCGATCTGGCCAAACAACGGCGTGATCAGCCCGGCTGCCAGCAAAATCAGGGAGGGCGCCGCACCTACGAGAACATTGCGATGCATCAATCACACCTTAGCAAAGGCTCTCACCATCGGGATGAGCAGGGGCTGGGATCCCATTTGGAGCCGTCCGGCTCTTTTTTGAAATGCAAAGCGGTGACCCATTCCGCCTGCAAATATACCGAATCGTCCACCAGTGTCGTGATCACGATCCATTGTTCGCCGTTCGTTTCCTTGTTGAGGTCCCAATACTCAGTCATACTGGCGCTAGCGCTGTAGGGCACGCCATTCTTGCGTAGATAGCCGGGACGGATGTGCGTGGTCACCACTTTCATGTCTCCATGTTTCACCGCCTCCGCGTCGGTCGGCGCCGCGCCCCTGCCTTGTTCGGCTTGTGTTTCGCCCACACCACCGCCGCCGCCCACAGGGCGCGGAGTCTCCCAGGCGGCTACCGAATCGCCTTGCCAGGTAGAAGGCGCGTCGCGAGGAGGCGTCCAAGCGCCGAAATGAAACAGCCGGACTTGCCTTCCGGCATCCGTCTCAACGCGCAGTGTGTTTTGATCCTGCCAGGTGATATGCAGCCTGCCCGGAACGCGCATAATGGCCGGCGCGCCGTAGGACCTGCACTGTTCACCGGCCGCTTCGTCTTTGGCTGGATCCCACAGGTCCGCGGCCTTCTTGCCTTCCAAATTGATCGGGATGCTGGCATAGTCGCCCTTGGGCGGCGTTACCATGCGCCAGCGCCAATCTTCGGTGACGATGGAGACCCAATATCCGGTCAAATCGAGCGGGGCGCTCTGCTGCGCGGACGGCGCAGGAGCAGTTGGGCTTTCGGACACCGCTGGAGCCTGCCCATAACCGACACCCAAAAAGCCCAGCCACAAAGCTGCACTGGCCGAAGCGAACGACATGATCTTTTATTGCCCCCTCACGATGCAGCCGAGCTTATTTACGCCCGATCCGCCCCACCCGCAGCAATAGCGAATGCATTTCTCGGGAGCTACGTAGTGGTCTTTCAGCTTTTTGCGATATTCGGGATACATCTCTTCAGCGCCGCCTAGGACGGCCTCCTGGGGGATGTGATACAGGTTGGTCATTTCGTCGACAAAAGGATTCTTCCCCGGCAGATAATGGGGAACCACGCCGTTGCCCGCCAACCGCGGGATTTCCGCTTCCGGCATGCACGGAGCGGGCGTGGGAGGAAGATTCACGCTGGGATCCAACTGGTTGGTCCGGCTGATCACATAAGGCTCCGTCAAATAGACCGGGTCCTCGATGTGGGCGCTGATGGTCAGGGAATTTCCATGCCGCATAAAGTGCGCGGTCATGGTGGTTTCGTCGCTGCTGGGAACGCCGTTACGGCGAAAGTAGCCGGCCTTCATGTGAGTAGTGTAGGTAGTCAGGACGTCGCCTTCCCACACGCCGGTGGTGAAACCGTCAAAGGTATGTGGCGCGTATGGGGAGGGATGCGGACGCCCATCCATCCAGATGGTGATCACGGAACGGTCGATTGCCGCTCCCACTTTCCAGGCCAGCACCTTGCCCGTCACCGAATCGAAGTCGGCCCAAATCTTAAAGCCTTGCGGGCCGAACACGATATAAAAGGGCGGGTAATAGAGACACTGGCGTTCTGGCATGGAAAGAATCGACGAGGTGTAAGTAAGAGCCCGGGTGCGTGCTTCGGCGTTGAGCGGAATCGCGGTGTAATCCACGGGGTCCGGGCCGCCGCCGCGGTCCTGAAAATCCTGATGCTCGCGCGGAGCCCACTGTCCGGCCAGGTCCAACGTTTGCGCCGCAGACCGCAACGGCGCCAATGCCGAACCCGCTAGCAGTGCGGCGAGCGCGACCCGAGAAAGCTCCCTGTGCTCCATTCGTAAATTCCTCGACTATTTCTTAGCGGTGAGACTCTTGTAAATCGCCTCGACAAACATATCCGTGGTCCAGGCGCCGGAATCGGTTCCATACCGCTTGCGGTAGCCCGCGGTGGGATTCGCCGCCTTGATCTGATCGAGCGTCATGCCGCGCCGGATCATGTCCCCGACCACGTCCCGGATCACCGTCACCATGTCGCGATATTCAACCACGTCCGCTTGATCGCAGATCCGGCCGCGGCCGGGTACAACCAAAGTTCCGCCGCCCTGCCAAACCAGCGGAACCGGCGGAATCGCGATTGCGATGATGCGGTTCAGCGCGTCAATTTCCCCCTGGATGGTGCCTCCTTTATCGATTTCAATCGACGGGAAATGCCCGATGTCGAGAATATCGCCGGCCACCAGCACATCCGAGCGCCGGAAAAACACCATCAGGTCGCCATCGGAATGCGCCGCCGGTTGGTACATGGCTTCGATGCCCTCCCGGTTGATATACATCGTCTTTTCGTTCTGAGAGAAGGATTCGGTGGGCCATGCGTCCGATGGGAATGCGGATTGTTTGCCGGCCGGCGCGCTCATGCGGTTAAGGACTGTCTCGGTTGCCAGAATGGTTGCCGGACCCACGATTGCAATTCCGCCCGGGCCGGTGTTGCTGGCCTGGGTAAAGGATTGGCCGGCCTTCGCAACGCTGGCATTGCCGCCGACGTTGTGCGGGTCGGCGTTGGTGTCAATGATGTAGCGAATGGGCTGCGGCGTCAGCTTCTGGACGGCCGCAATGACCTTGCCCGACATTTCCGCCGATCCCGCGTTCACCAATACCACGCCGTCCGGTCCGGTCTGCACGGCGATGTTGCCCCCGGCGCCGGCAAGCATGTAGAAGTTGGGAACTACCTGGATAACTTCCGGATCTGGGGAATTCGACTGGGCAAGAGCCAACCGCGCGGCGACGCTCAGGACTGCCAGGAAACCGCCGATAATTTTGTACATGCCGCTCGTCAAAAGTTAAAGAAAGGCCGGCTTCGCTCCTTAAAGAGAAAGCCGGCCAAAGTTTAAGCTATCAAACCCAGAAGTCGGAGAATCGGCTCCGTCTAAAATACATACTTCAGAGCCAATTGCGTCAGGCGGGGGTTCACCGAGGCGCTGGTGATTTGGCCGAAGTTGCCGGATCCCGCGTCGTTCGCCGGATTGGAAAACTGCGGGTGATTGAAGAGATTGAAGAACTCCGCGCGGAATTGCAGCACGGCATTCTCGTGAATCCCTCCCACCCGGGTGGCCTTTGCAAAGGCGGTGTCGAAATTAAACTCGCCGGGGCCCAGAATAATGCCCGTGCCCGTATTGCCGTAACCCGTGCCGCCCGTGCCGGGGACACCGGGCGTGGCGCCGATGATCGGAATGGTGGTGAGTGCGCCGGTGTTGAAGTAACCCGGTCCGCCGCTGGCCCCGCCAAGCCGGGACTGGACGCCGCCCGATGTGCTCAAGTCGCCGTAGTTCATGCCAGGAGCGATTTCCGCCGTCGAAGCAAGTCCTCCGCCGCCCGTGGCGGGTTGGCCAAAGATTGCACCGCCGCGGCTGTCCCAAATCGTGAGCGGATTGCCGTCTTGTATGGTGGTGATACCCGAGATGCTCCAACCACGGGTGAGCACTCCCAGCGGGCCTCTCAATTTACTCGGAATTTCGTAGGTGTAGTTGATCACCAGCCGCTGCGGCCGGTAGGCCGAGTCCGGCCCGTATACAGGATTCAGCGGGTTGTTGACGTCCGTCTCGGCCGGAGTATTGTTGTTTTGCGTGGTTAGCGACTTGGCGAAGGTGTAGGCGGCCTGGAAGGTCAACCCGTGCGAGATCTGCTTGCGCAGAGTGACCTGCAGGCCCTCGTATTTGAAGTCTCCCTGATTGGTGAGGGCCTGCAGACCTGTCGGGGAGAAGCCCAGATACGGCACACGCAGGCGGGTGTTGCCATCCGTATTGACGGTGACGCCGTTGACCGGATCCGCAGGGGAGGCCAGCAAGGCTCCGTTCAAGTCCTGGGTGGAGTTGAACAGATGAATTCCGCGAGAACCCACGTAGCCAGCTTCCAGCGTCCAGGTTGGCGCGAGTTGATACTGAATGTTGAAGTTCCACTGATAAACCAGCGGCGTGATCAATCTGTCGACGTTAAAGGATGTGGACAAATCCGATCCCGTGTTATTGGCGAAGTTCAACCAGCGAGCCGGAAAGCTTCCCGCCGGAATGTTCGAGAAGGGCTCAGCGAGAGAGGAGAACTGATTGGTCGACGGGCCCTGGTCAAGGGTGTCCGAATAGGGCGGCCCCTGCGTGATGGACTGGGCCAGCGTGGCGCCGGGAACGCGGTTGTAGAAGAAACCAGCGCCGCTGCGAATGACCAGCTTGTTGCCGAAGGGCTGCCAGGCCAATCCCAGACGGGGAGCGAAATCATCCAATGGAACGCCGTTCTTGGTGGGAACGGCATTGGTTCTTTCCAGGACGCCCGCGGGCAGCGGACCCCAGGTCTTGGAGTCGTAATTCGGCGCCACCACCCAGCCGGCCGGGGTTGCCGTGGCGGGGCTGCTGGGGAAGGTGGCCGGATTGTTTACGCTCTGGAGTTGGGAAAGCCACAAGGTAGTGGAGTTGCCGTATTTGTCCGCCGCCAAGCCGTCATATTCCCAGCGCAGCCCGAGGTTCAAGGTCAGCCGCTTGCTTACTTTGTAGTCGTCCTGCAGGAATGCGTTGCCATTCTTGGCCCGGTATCCGTGAATGATGCCCTGAGGGCCGCTGCGCACGCTTAAGACCGTCATCCAAACATTGCTAGAGGGGGAGCCGTTGCACGAGCCCACCACTGCAGCGCCGCAGTTACCGGGAAGCCCGATCAGAAAATCGTCAAAGGAAGTGAACCACATACTTCCGTGGGAGAGACCGTTGAAATCCCAAACCCAATTCACTTGTTCGAACTCGCCGCCGGCGCGGATGGTGTGTTTCCCGACGTTCCAGGAAATTTGATCGCCGAGCTGCATCTGGAGATTGTTGCTGATGTTGTCGTAGTAGATACTGCCGCCGGCCGAGAACAGCCCCAGCATTTCGATTACGGGGCTGAAGGGAAGGCCGCCGCCCAGTTGGTTGGTCCCTGGAGGCGTGCCGTAGATGTTCGAGGCAAAGGTGCTTTCCGGCGGATGCTGCCTGGAATCCGAGCTGGTGCGCTGGTAAGAAGCGCGGAGTTCGTTCACCAGGCTGTTCGTCAGGATGCTGGTGAGCTTGGTGACCATATTGTGATAGCCGATGGGATCGGTTCCGGTAGTGCCGGGCAGCGCCGGCGCCGCGGCGGAAAGAGTGGAGCCCGGTGAAAAGGAGACGGTTTGGGGCTCAACCGAGCGGAAAAAGCGGAACGCCAAAGTCTGTTTGGGGTTGATGATGT
Source organism: Bryobacterales bacterium (assembly GCA_963824345.1). Lineage (GTDB taxonomy): Bacteria > Acidobacteriota > Terriglobia > Bryobacterales > Bryobacteraceae > Palsa-89. Next base: position 363,941 of record CAWGOZ010000021.1, on the reverse strand, counting down.
AGTCCACGTTCAGCATTCCCTGATACTCGTTGTCGATGGCGGGATCGCTGTAAGCTACGCCGCTGAGATAATTTGACGTGCCGGATCCAGGAATGAAATAGGTCCCATTCGGATTCTGAGCTTGCAGAAATTTGATCGCGATGGGATTGATGTTCGATCCGTTGCACGCCACTTGCATCCCGGCGCCTGTTGAAAAGTTAGGGGCGGTCTCGAATAGAGGATTGCCGGGGTGGTTTTCAGGGCACATCGCCGCACCCAGCGCCTGGGTAAACGCGGCCGTATTGGAGCGATCTCCGGGGATGGGAGGCAGAGTGATACCGGACGAGAAACCCTGGAACGCAACTCCGTTCTTTTGCCCGGTCTGCTGGTAGGAGAGAAAGTAGAACAGCTTGTCTTTGACGATTGGGCCGCCCAGGACGCCACCGAACTGGTTCTGATTCAATACCTGCTTGACGCCGCCCGAGCGGTTCTCGAAAAAGTCGTTCGCATTCAGAATGGTATCGCGGAGAAACTCGAACGCGTCACCATGAATCGAGTTGCTGCCGGACTTGGTAATGATGTTCACGTTGGCGCCAGGATTGCGCCCATATCCCGCGTCGTAGGTGGACGTCTGAATCTTAAACTCTTGCAGCGTGTCCGGATTCGGGATTCCGATGGTGGCGTAGTTTTGACTCTCTGTAACATAGCCGCTGCCGCCAAAGTTGGTCACATTCACACCATCCATCTGGAAAGTGTTGAAAGAGGTACTGCTGCCATTGACCGCGAATTCCATGCCACCGCGGCCCAGTGCGCTGGCATTGCCGACATCGGCCGCCACGCCAGCGGTTAAGCCCAAAAGATTCGTATAATTCCGCGTGGTGAGAGGAATGGAGGTCGCCTCGGTAGCGCCCACCACCGTACCCATGGCGGAAGTGGTAGTCTGCAGCGTTTCGGCGCTGGCTGCCACGGTAACTTGTTCCGTCGCCCCGCCAACTTCCAAGCTTTGATTAAAGACGGGGCTCTCCGTCACGTTTACATTGATGCCGGTGGCCTCGGTCCCCTTGAAGCCGGTCGCGGCGAACTTGAGGTTATAGGTTCCCGGCGGAAGCAGCGGAAATCGATACACGCCGTCCCCACCCGTTGTAACGGTGCGTTCCTGGCCAGTAGTAGTGCTCGTTAATGTTACCGTCGCGTTGGGAATGACGGCGCCGGTAGCATCCGTCACCGTTCCCTGCAGCGCGCCAGTTGCCGCAGTCTGCGCCATCACGTATGGCATGACCAGCAGAAAACCAACCAAGACTGGTACTAAAGACTTTGTTTTCATTCACTCAACCTTTTGCGAATTTTGTTCAACAACCGCCCGTGCGCAGCAATGCTTACAAAGCATCAAACGCGAAGCGACACATCAAACTGTAACCGACGTATTGCAGCGAGACAAGACTGGACGGGGTGAACTTAACGGTGAGTCAGGGTGAATGCGATAGATGATTGCAAGCAGGCCAGTTTACATGAGGTGCGTTGCCCGTGAAAGCACCGCCGATTCTCTGGCTTACCCTTCCGCCGAGTCCCGAGGTGTGACACACTGTGCGGCTGAAGGGAGTGGCACGAACTGATGGAATTGAAACGCTCATCCCCGGTATCCCGGCGCAATATACTAAGGACCGCGGTCGGGGGGGCGGCTTTCGCGGGTCAAGCCGGGCTGGCCCCAGCCCAAAAGACAGGCACGGTCGCCGGCCGAAAGTTTAAGGCTTGGGTATCCAGCGGGTTCGGACCGGATACCACCCGTTTTGAAGAGCTGACCCTGCTTCCCATCAGCGGCCGGCAGGTGCTGGTGCGTACCGAGGCCAGCCAGTGCTGTTACACCATGACCGTTCGAATTTTCGGGACACAGGACGGCGGCCGTCCCGACCCGCTGGGCCCGCAGGCGCCTGTCCAGGTCAACGATCCCAACCAACCCACCATTCAGGGCCACGGCGGCGTCGGTATTGTGGAAGCCATTGGGCCGGAAGTGCATCGGGTGCAGGTGGGCGACCGCGTGATTGTTCCGGTCACTCCGCAATGCGGCGTTTGTTATAACTGTCTGCGCGGCAGGGCGGATCGCTGCCAGACGGGAGTCAACGTCAAGACCTTTCCGGTGGCAACGCGGAGTAACGGCGATCAGGTTTTCGGTTTCCTGAACATTGGCGGCTTAGCCGAGCTGATGGTGGCTTACGAGGAATCCGTGGTGCCTGTCTTCACCAAGGTATCGCCGGAGGAACTTGCCACGCTGCATTGCGTCTCGGGCTGCGGACTCGGAACCACGATGACGCTGGCGCCGGTGGAACCAGGGTCGAACGTCGCGGTGTGGGGCGGCGGACCAGTGGGCTTGAGCGCAGTTCAAGGAGCGCGGATTATGGGCGCCGACAGAGTGGTCCTGGTGGAACCGATTCGTAGCCGCCGGGAGATGGCGCTAAAGATCGGAGCGACGCATGTGTTCGATCCCAACGCGGAGGGAGAGAATCTGGTGCCCAGGATCAAGGACCTTTGCGCCGGAACGGACCGGCCATTCGCGGGTGGTCAAAATCACCTGGCCAACCGCGCCAGGTTCGCGGAAAATATCGGGCCGGACTACGTCATCGAGGCGGTGGGCTATGACCGGGCCAAGCCGAAGGTGGAAGCCGGACCGGATCCGTCCGGCATGCTTCCGCTGCAACAGGTCTGGCAGTGTTGCCCGATGGGCGGCCATATCTGCACTACAGGATCCGGTTATCCGGCGCAAGCCATCGTCGGATTCCCCGCCACGCAGTGGACCAACGGCAGCAGGACGCATCATTCCAGCCAATATGGCGGCACCAACAGCATGCGGGATCTTCCGCGCTATGTGCGGCTGATCGAAAGCGGAAAGTTCGACGCCAAGACCATGATCACCGGGAGATATCCGCTGGAGAAGACCATCGACGCTTATCGTGAAGTGATTGATCGGACCACGGTGATGGCCATGATCCTGGTGTCGTAAAGTAGTTATTCTTGCGGTGGTAGAGCGCCCAGATTTGCTTCTCGAAGCAAGGCATCGAACCGCTGGTCGCCGCGAAGGCCGTCATACAACGGGTCGGCCTTGAGCATCAGACTGACGTTGCGTTGCCGGACCGCTTTGCGGAGCCATTCAAACGCCCGGTCCCGATCGCCGAGGCCGATGTAAACACGCGCGACCGGGAGCGCTCGCACATAGGCGCCGGAACCCGCCAGCAGTTGATCAAGAATGGCCCGGGCTTCGGCAGGTTTCCCTGTCATAGCGTAAGCGTAGCCCAGTTGGCTGGTAATCCATGGATCGCCTTCCATGTACTTACGGGCGAGCTCGCTTTCACTCACACCTGCTGCGTATGTTTTGGATCGCGCCAGCCACACCAGTCCCAGCAACTGGTGCGAGATACCCGATGACGGGTGAAGATCGATGGCCTTGTGCAACTGATCGATCGCATCGTCGTAACGGCGGAGATAGTAAAGTGCCCGCGCGACAAACTGTGGGGAATGCGGCGAGATGGGGTCCAATTCCATGGCGATGCGGCCTTCGGCCAGCGCCTTTTCCAAATCGCCAGCCCGGAGCAGGTGTTCGCCGTAATAGTGATGCACCGCAGCGCTGCTGGGGCTGAGATCCAATGCACGGTGAAATTCGCGCTCGGCGGCGGGCAAGTTCCACTCGATGCTGTAAGCGCGGGCCAGATCCAGATGAGCTTCGCCCAGGTTGTCGTCCAGTGCCAGAGCTTTGGTCGCCGCCGTCCGAATCTTGGGGATGACTTCCTCCGAAGGTGTCGAGGTGAAGGCGGCGATTCTGGCGTATCCATCGGCGATGCCGCGATAGGCCGGCGCGAAGTTCGGATCGGAAGCCACCGCACGCTCGAAATACTCAATGGCGGTGCGAATGTTCTCCGCCGTGCTCTGGTTCAAGAAATAGAGGCCCTTCAAGTAATCCTGATAGATGGCGGGCGGCGGTATGTCACCCGCCTTCACATTGGTGGTCCCGGCCAGTTCCACGCCGAGAGACTGCATGATGGCGCGCGAGATTTCGCCTTGAATGGCGAGCAGATCGTCCAATTTGCGATCGAAGCTCGCAGACCATAGCTGATAGCCGTTGCTGGCATCCTCCAGTTGGGCGCTGATCCGCACGCGGCCGCCGGAGACCGAAACGCTTCCCTTGAGGATGTTGCGCACGTTCAGTTCGCGGCCGGCTTTGGCAATGTCGCGGGTTCTATCTTTGTACTGAAAAACCGAAGGTCCCGCCATGACGTGCAGCCCGGGAATCCGCGCCAGGGAATTGATCAACTCTTCGGCTAAGGCGTCACTGAGGATTTCACCTTCCTTGTCGTTGGTCAGGTTCAGAAACGGGAGTACGGCGATAGAGGCGGGGTCGCGCGCCGGCGAGCCTCCCACAAAAGCCGATCGGCCAAAACGCGCCAGGCTGCCGGCCGCGATGGCGCCGGCCAAAACCGCCACCGAAATGGCGAGGATGGCGATGCGGCTTCCTCGTTTGAGATTGGTGACGGAGGCACGCGGCGTTGGGTTGGCATTGGGCTCAGCGGCCAAGGCAGGAACAGGAGATTCGGGCGGCGCTTCTTGCCCCACGAAGCGCGGAGTGTAGCCGCCCTTCGGAAGCTGGATCACGATGGGATCCTGCTGGCCTTCTTGCTCGTAGTAGCGCGCTAGCCTGAACCGGACATTGCGAGCCTCGGTCCGAACGATGGTGTCCTGGCGGGGATCGAAAGATTCTCCGCGGCCAAAAGCCTCCACGCCCACCGAGTATTCCTTGACTGCGGCGCTGCGACCTTGCACCGCTTGCTCGACGACATAACGCAGAAGGGCTCTCTGCCGTTCGGCGGCGCGAAAAGTCCGGCTGGAAAGTATCTTCTCCAACTGCTGGCGAATCTGCGCCGGAGTCGGTGATGCCAAGACAGCGAAACTCGAGGTCTGGTCAGCGGGTTCGAGCCCGAACGTCTTCTCCACGGCCAGTGTGGTTCTCCTGGTGACCACCGCATCATATCACAGCGTTGGCATTCCTTCGACCGACGGGCAAGCTCAGGCCCGGAAATCAGAACACATACTTCAAGGCCAACTGGGTCAGGCGGGGGTTTACCGAAGCGCTGGTGATCTGCCCAAAGTTGCCAGAGCCGGCATCCATTGCCGGATTAGCGAATTGCGGATGGTTGAAGAGATTGAAGAACTCCGCGCGGAATTGCAGCACGGCATTCTCGTGAATGCCTCCTACCCTGGTGGCCTTGGCGAATACGGTATCGAAATTGAACTCGCCGGGGCCCAGAATGATGCCCACGCCCATGTTGCCGTAACCGGTGCCACCAGTTCCAGCGACACCGGGAGTAGCGCCGACGATCGGGATAGGCGCGAGGGCGTTGACGTTGACATAACCGGGGCCGCCACTGGCGCCGCCCAGCCGGGACTGGACTCCGCCCGGCGTAATCAAGTTGCCGTAATTCATCCCAGGCGCGATTTCCCCAGTCGAAGCGAATCCTCCACCGCCCGTGCCGGGCTGCCCATAGATCAACCCGCCGGTGCTGTTCCACACGGTGAGCGGATCGCCGTCCTGGATGGTGGTGATACCGGAGATGCTCCAGCCTCTGGTAAGGACTCCAGCCGGCCCCCTCAATTTGCTGGGAATTTCATACGTGTAGTTGATCACCAGCCGCTGCGGCCGATACGCGGGATCCTGTCCGTAGACCGGATCCAGGGGGTTGTTTACGTTGCTCTGCAAGTTGTTGCCCTGCGTGGTAAGCGACTTGGCGAAAGTGTAGGCAGCCTGGAAGGTCAGCCCGTGCGAGATCTGCTTGCGCAGAGTGACCTGCAGTCCGTTGTATTTGAAATCTCCCTGATTCGTCAAGGCCTGTAGGCCTGTTGGGGAGAAGCCCAGGTAGGGCACGCGCAGGCGGGTGTTCCCAACGGTGTTCTCGGTGACGCCGTTGATGGGATCTTGCGGGGAAGCCAGCATGGCGCCGTTCAAGTCTTGCGTAGAGTTCATCAGATGAATTCCGCGCGAACCGACATAGCCGGCTTCCAACGTCCAGGTGGGCGCGAGCTGGTACTGAAGGTTGAGGTTCCACTCATAAACCAGCGGCGTGATCAATCTGTCCACGTTGAAGGACGTCGACAGATCCGATCCCGAATTATTGGCGAAATTCAGCCAGCGCGCGGGGAAGGTTCCCGCCGGAATGCTGGAGAAAGGCTCGGCGAGTGAGGAAAACTGGTTCGTGGTGGAGCCTTGGTCGAGGGTGTCCGAGTAAGGCGGGCCTTGCGTTATGGACTGCGCCAGCGTACTGCCGGGAACGCGGTTGTAGAAGAAACCGGCGCCGCTGCGAATGACCAGTTTATCGCCGAACGGCTGCCAGGCAAACCCGAGACGCGGGGCGAAATCATCCAACGGCACGCCGTTCTTGGTGGGGGCTGCATTTTGGCGTTGGAAAACGCCGGCCGGAAGCTTACCCCAGGTTGTAGGGTCATAATTGGGCGCGACCACCCAGCCTGCGGGAGTGGCCGTAGCAGGGTTGCTGGGGAACGTGGCCGGATTGTTCACGCTCTGCAACTCGGAGAGCCACAACGTAGTGGAGTTGCCGTATTTGTCGGCCATTAATCCGTCGTATTCCCAGCGCAGGCCGGCGTTCAGGGTAAATCGACGGCTGACTTTGATGTCATCCTGCAAAAACGCGTAGCCATTTTTCGCCCTGTACCCGTGGACGATACCATCCGCGCCGCTGCGCACGGCCAGGACGGTTTGGAGAATATTACTGGCGGGCGTTCCGTTGCACGAGCCCGGTACCGCGGCTCCGCAGTCACCCGGCAGTCCGATCAGGAAATCGTTGAATGAGGGGAACCAAATGCTCCCATGCGAGAGACCGGTGAAATCCCAGACCCAATTCACTTGTTCGATTTCGCCACCCGCCCGGATGGTGTGCTTTCCGACGTTCCAGGAAATTTGATCGCCAATTTGCGCCTGGAAGTTATTCGTCACGTTGTCGTAGTAGATACTGCCGCCCGCCGAGAAGAGCCCGAGGACTTCCAAGACCGGGCTGAAGGGAAGACCACCGCCCAACTGGTTGGTGCCGGGAGGCGTGCCATAAATGTTGGAGGCATAAGTGCTGGTGGGCGGGTGCTGCTGGGAATCCGAGCTGGTGCGTTGATAGGAAGCGTGCAGCTCATTCACCAGGCTGTTGGTCACGATGGTAGTAAGTTTGGTGACCATATTGTGATAGCCAAGCGGGTCGGTTCCGGTTGTGCCAGGCAACGCAGGCACCGCCGAGGCCAGCGTGGATCCCGGAGGGAAAGGAACGGTTTGCGGTTCCACCGAGCGATAGAAGCGGAAGGCCAGGGTTTGCTTCGTGTTGATGAGATAATCGATGTTCAGCATTCCCTGGTACTCGTTGTCGATGGCTGGAATACTGTAGGCGAAGCCACTCTGATAATTCGCCGTGCCGGAACTGGGGATGAAATAGGTTCCGTTCGGATTCTGGGCCTGGAGAAACTTAATCGCGATGGGATTGATGTCCGATCCGTTGCAGGCGACTTGCAAGCCCGCGCCCGGCGCGATAAATCCCGGAAAGGTCTCAAATTGTATATTTCCTGGGTGATTGGCGGGGCACATCGCCGCACCCAGCGCCTGGGTAAACGCGGCCGTATTCGAGCGGTCACCGGTGGGGATGGGAGGCAATGTGATACCGGATGAAAAACCTTGGGCCGCCACACCGTTTTTTTGCCCGGTCTGCTGATAGGAGAGGAAATAGAACAGCTTGTCTTTGATGATTGGGCCGCCCAGGGTGCCGCCGAACTGGTTCTGGTTCAATACCTGCTTGATTCCGCCCGCCCGATTCTCGAAAAAGTCGTTGGCGTTCAGAATGGTATCCCGGAGGAACTCAAACGCATCTCCGTGCAGGGCGTTGCTGCCGGACTTCGTGATGACGTTCACGTTTGCGCCCGGATTGCGGCCGTAACCCGCGTCGTAGGTGGATGTCTGGATTTTAAACTCCGCTAAGGTATCCGGATTCGGAATTCCCATGGTGGGATAATTTTGACTTTCCGTGACGAAACCGGTGCCACCATAACTGGTTATATTCACACCGTCCATTTGGAAGGTGTTGAAAGCCGTGCCGCTGCCGTTGACGGCGAACTCCATACCTCCGCGGCCCAACGCGCTGGCATTTCCAACGTCCGCGGCCACACCCGCGGTTAGGCCCAACAGGTTGGTATAGTTGCGCGTGGTGAGCGGAATTGCGGTTGCCTCCGAGGAGCCCACCACCGTACCCAGAGCGGAACTAGCGGTCTGAAGCGCTTCCGCGCTGCCTTGCACAGTAACTTGTTCGGTGGCGCCACCGACCTCCATCTTTTGGTTGAATACCGGGATTTCCGTGACGTTCACAACGGTACCCTTCGCCTCGGCTGTTTTAAAGCCAGTCGCGGTGAACTTCAGATCATAGTTCCCGGGCGGAAGCAATGGAAATCGATAGGTGCCATCTGCGCCCGTGGTGGCGGTGCGTTCCTGCCCGGTGGCTGTACTGGTCAAGCTAACGGTTGCGTTGGGAATGACAGCGCCGGAAGCATCCGTTACCGTTCCCTGAAGAGCGCCAGTGGCTGCGGTCTGCGCCGTCAAGGACCACGCCAGAACCAACAGCAGACAGACCGCGACAAACATTGTCGATTTTGCTTTCATACCCCCCTACCCCCTCGGCACTACGAGATGCGTGTCGCTCTGGATTATCTATCTCAGGGACCGGCTAGGCAATACTGGACGCGTGAATAGGGGTGAAGTTTAACGTGAAGGGTGCGCTAAGGAACTGGAACCAAAGCTGTTCTTCCAGATTCGGCTCGAGCCAGCAGGGCACGGAACTGGAGCTCTTCGCGCAGCGGCACATAGACTGGATCCGAGGCCAGGTAGAGGTTCACATCGTGCTGATCGATGGCTCTCTTCAACCAGGCGATCGCGCGATCACGATCCCGCAGACCGGTGTATACCCTTGCGACAGCCAGGGCCCGGACATGATCTTCGGGGCCGGCGTCCAACGCCCGTAAGATATCGCGAGCCTCCGCCGTCCTGCCTGCTAGCGCGTAGGCGTAACCCAGCTGACTGGTGGTCCAAGGATCCCCTTCCATCAGGTCGCGCGCCCGTTCGCATTCGACGATGCCCTGCTTATAGCTGGCCGGCCGGCTCATGTAAACCAGGCCCAGTTCCTGATGGAGAATGCCGGAAGCGGGATTCAACTCCAGGGCATGCTGCAACTGAGCCACCGAGTCGTCGTATCGTCCCAGATAATACAGCATCTCGCCGACGAAGCGAGCCACCGGAGGCGACAGGGGGTCTAAGCCAAGCGCGATTCGCCCTTCCGCGAGCGCCTGCTCCAGATGTCCGGTTCGCACCAGGTAATCGCCATAATAGCGGTGCACGGCCGCGCTGCCGGGACTCAGCTCCAGCGCGCGCCAGTATTCCTTACCCGCTTCAGCCCAGTTGTCCTCGTAGGTATCTGCTCGCGCTAGAAACAGGTGCGCTTCTCCGAGTGTGTCGTCCAGTTGCAAGGCCTTGGTGGCGGCCGCACGTATCTGCGGCACGACTTCCCCTGCGGGAGTGGATGTGAAACCAGCGATGGCCGCGTAGCCGGCCGCTAATCCGCTGTAGGCCGCCGCAAAGCTCGGATCGGAGGCCACCGCCCGGTCGAAGTAATGAATGGACGTGCGGATATTTTCCGCCGTGCTCTGGTTCAGAAAATACAGGCCCTGCAAAAAATCCTGATACGCCGCCGGCGACGGCGATGCACCCGTTTTCAGATTGGCCGCTCCCGTTAACTGCACTCCCAGCGACTGCATGATGGCCGTCGAGATCTGATCCTGCACCGCCAGCAGGTCGTCAAACTTCCGGTCGAAACTCTGCGACCACAACTGATAGCCGTTGGTTGTATCTTCCAACTGCGCCACGATTCGCACCCGCCCGTTGGAGATGCGGATGCTCCCCTCCAGGATGTTGCGCACGCTCATCTCCCGCCCCGCTTTGCGGATATCCACGGCCGCGGCTCGGCCCCGGTAGGAAAAAACCGACGCCCGCGCCACCACCCGCAGATGCGGGATGCGCGCCAGCGATTCGATCAGCTCTTCGGTCAGCCCGTCGCTGAGTATCTCGCCTTCTTTGTCCCGGCCCCCGCTCAAATCCTGGAACGGCAGCACCGCAATCGAAGCCGCATCCACGGCTCGAGACCGGCTAAACGAGGGTCCATTGGCCCACAGCGCCGCGATCGCAACGATCATGGCCGCTCCTGCCAGCCCCACCACCCACCAGCGTTTTAGCTTTGGCGCATGCACCGGCGACGCATCCACTTTTGACGCGTCCGCCACGGCAGCCTGCGGTTCCGGAATTACCGCCGGGTCGTTTAACGGGGATTCAACGAATTGGGGCGCATAGCCGCCCTTGGGCAATTCGATCCGGATCGGATCGCCGTGCCCCTCTTCTTCGTAGTAGCGCGCCAGACGGCGGCGCACATTCCGCGCCTCGGTGCGCACGATGGTGTCCCGGCGAGGGTCGAATCCCTCGCCACGCTCAAAGGCCTCGACGCCGATGGTGTACTCCTTGAGTTCTCCACCCCGTCCTTCAATCGCTCGCTCGACAACATAGCGGAGGAAAGCCTTCTCCCTTTCGGCCGCCCGAAACGTCTGGCTGAAAAGGATCCGATTCAACTGTTCGCGAATCTCACCCGGATTCATCGCAGCCAGAGCTGCAGAACATTGAGCTCTTTCTGAATGTTCAAGTTGCACAACCTCACCTACCCTACCGCTGACCCGGTTCTCCTTGAGGACTCACGTGAATTCACTCTCTCAGGCCTTGCGGATTCCAACAAGCAGCCGCATTATACCAGAGTTGACCAAATACGAAACTAGCATGCCGAACGCACGCCCCAGCGCCTGGTTGTCGCGCCGAAGTATGCTCCAAACCTCGGGGGCAGCTCTTGCGATTGCACGGTTAGCCGGTGCGGCCGCCGCCGAGCCCTTCGTTTATGTCGGGGGATCCTACAACTCCGACCCCTCCAGGAATGCGATCTCCACCTTTACTAGAAATCGTACTACGGGTTTGCTGACGCTCGTCACTGTGACCAAGGCCCCCAATAACCCATCCTTTCTCGCGCTGGACCGGACCAAGCGATTCCTCTACGCCGGAAATGAGGTCTTCAATTCGAACGGAGCGGTTACGGCTTATCAAGCCAACTCCGACGGCTCACTCGCCTTCATCAATGCAGCGCCCAATGCCAGTCCTCCTGGCGCGGGGCCGGCACACATCAGTATTCACCCCAGCGGTAAATACCTACTCGCGGCTTCGTGGGGCGGGGCGTCGTTCTCGGTGCTCCCGATCCTGGAGAACGGAGGAGTGGGCAACCCGACTGATTCGCTGATTCACCAAGGCAATCTGGGGCCAGGCCAGACCCAGGCTCATCCCCACATGATCGAGACGGACCCATCTGGCAAGTTTATTCTACTCACGGACCTGGGACAGGACCGGATTTACATATTCACGCTGGATCTGACCAGGGGGAAACTGAGCCCTGGACCAACTCCATTTGTGGAAACGCGGCCCGGGTCAGGCCCGCGGCATTTCGTGTTTCACCCCAATGGCGGCACGATGTATTCGATCAACGAGATTGGATCGACGATTGATGTGTACCGCTGGACCTCTGCTACAGGTTCGCTGGCGCGCGAAAACACGGTCTCGACTTTGCCGCTGGGCTATCGCGGAGTTAACACTTGCGCCGAGATCGCCGTCTCGCCAGACGGCCGGTTTCTCTACGCCACCAATCGCGGTTTCGACAGCATCGTGTCATTCGCGCTTTCTCCGCGTGGCGCCATTCGCGCGGATGCCAAACCAAATTGGACCTGGACGCGGGGCGAAACTCCGCGCCAATTCACGCTGACTCCGGATGGCCGATTTCTGTATGTGGGAAACTCGGCAACGAACATGATCGCGGTCTTCGCGGTCCACCCATCAACGGGCGCACTCACCCCCACCGGCCAATACGTCGAACTGGCAAGTCCGGCGTGTATTCTGCTGGCCTAAGACCGCTTGCTCACGCGCCACCCTCCCGGTGGTCTTCGAGCCGCTGTTCTCCAGTGCACGACTTCCAGTCGTCTCCGGGTGTGCTGCTGGCGCGCGGCTCGGTAACGATCGCAGTCGACCGAGCCGCGACCGTCAGGGAGACGGTTCTCACGCAGCCTGCTAAGCGGATGTCGGCACGGCTTGGGCGCCGACCTTGCTGGGCAACACTTTCGCGACAACCGAGCGGAACTCGGCGTCCGTCAACAAGCGCTTGTGCAGCAGCGAAAACTCTTTGACGCCGGCGACAACTTGCATGGCTTCTTCTTCGCTAGCTTGCACCCCGAGTTCCTTGAGCGCAGCTTTGATGGAATCGATTCCGCTGCCTTTGCCGAGAACCACCTTGGCGGGTGGCTGCCCGACCAGGTCCCAATGAAACGGGAACAGCTCGGTGGGATTATCCTGGCCGCAGTTCTGCCACCAGCTGGCAATGATGCCGGACTCGATCTGGAACAGTTGCTCACCGACAACGGGCCGGTTGCTGGCCACGCGATGTCCGGAGAGCTGCTCCACCAGCCGCGCCAGCCCATACAACTTTTCGTACTTCAAGCCGGTATCGATTCCGTACAGGGTGAGGAGCGCCAGGGCGGTCTCTTCGATGGGCACATTGCCGGCGCGCTCGCCCAACCCGAGCACGGTGGAGTGCACCACTTCGACGCCTTCGGCGAGCGCCATGATGGTATTGGCGATCCCCATTCCGAAGTCCATGTGGAAGTGCGCTTCCAGCCGCTTATTGACGCGCTTCTTCACTTCGCGGACCAGATATTGCATGGCGTGCGGCGACACCACGCCGAAGGTGTCCACCAGCGCCAGGGCGTCCATATGCCCTTCGTTGGCCACGCGCAGGATTAAGTCCAGCACCCATTTCATTTCGGCGCGGCTGAAGTCGATGGGGAAAAAGACGATCTCCAACCCCTGCGAATGCGCATAGGCCGTGGATTCGATGGAAAGGTCGATGGCTTTCTCGAGCGGCCACTTGTAAGCATATTCGATGATGTGCGTGCTGGACGGCACTTCCATCACGATGCCGGAAACTCCGCAGTCGACGGCGCGCTTGACGTCGTCCACCATGCAGCGGGAGAAAGCGAAAATCTGCGGCCCCAGGTTGCGCTTGACGATTTCCTTGATGGCGGCAGCGTCGCCCGGCGACACCACGGGCATGCCGGCCTCGATGCGATGTACGCCGGCTTCGGCCAGGGCTTCGGCGATGCGGATCTTGTCGTCCTTGGTGAAGATGACACCGGTCTGCTGTTCGCCGTCGCGCAGGGTGATGTCATGAAACTTGATCTGCTTGGCGAAATGCAGCTGATCGCGCACCGCGCTTTCAAAGTTCCATGGGCTGACAAACCACTGATCCGTTTTCCAGGGTTCTTGAGACATTATGATTCCTCCAAAATAGAAATTTAGATCGCGTGAGCGGCCTTGAGCGCTTCCGGATTCACGGGATTTCGCGGGGCGTTTCCGTTGAGAACCCGGACTACCTCTTCAGCGGCCTTGGTTTGCAAATCGAGTAACGATTCTTCCGAATAGTAGCTGGTATGGGGGGTCACGATCACGTTATCGCGATTCCCAAGAAGCGGGGACCCGGACGGAGGCTCCTGCTCCATCACGTCCAGAGCGGCTCCGGCCAGATGCTTCTGGTCCAACGCGTCGGCGAGAGCAGCTTCATCCACAACGGGGCCGCGCGCGGTGTTGATCAAATACGCCGACGACTTCATCCGCCGGAAAACATCGGCATTAAACAAGTGACGCGTGGAAGGCAGTAGCGGCGTATGGATGGAGACGTAGTCGGAAATTTTCAGCAGCTCGTCGAACTCCACCAGCTCCACACCGGCCCGTTCCGCAACTTGCTTGGAAACGAAAGGATCGTGGGCCACTACTCGAATGCCGAAGGCCTGGGCCTTGGGAGCCACCAACTGAGGGATCTGCCCGAAAGCCACCAGCCCAAGCACCGTCCCTCGCAGCCGATGAATGGGAACCACCGCGCGCATTTCCCAACGCCCGGCCTGGGTGCGCGCATTGGACGAGGGTATCTTGCGCACCAGCGCCAGAAGCAAAGCCAGGGTATGATCGGAAACCTCGTCCAGGCAATAATCGGGAACCCTGGCGACGACGATGCGCGCCTGGGTGGCCGCGGCAATATCGACATTGTCCACGCCGACGCCGAAGCGCACGATGACGCGGCAGCGCGTGAGTTTCCCGATCGCATCGGACGTGATCTTGGCGTAGGTGGTGAGCACCGCGTCGGCATCCCGAGCCACCTCGAGAACGGCGTCCGGAGTGGAATCCTTGGCAAGGCGCAGTTCGGCGCCGATCTTCTCCAACACGGCGCGAACCGGATCGAGATTCGGAAACACCGTGTCAGTAACGGCTACCACTTTCGTTGCCATCAGTTCAATCAGTCAGCTCGCAAAGACCGCAGCCCTTTACTTTGACCCGCCACCTCGCGGTACGTGAACGGACATGACCACCAGGGTGCCGTCGGTTTTGGTGAACCAGTGCGGAGTATTTTCCGGGACCAGGAAGAAATCCCCTTTCGCGATATGACGCGGAGTGCCACCGTCGATGGCGGTACCCGTGAGATTCGCTGCGTTCACTCGCTTCTCATCGCGAAGTTTACCGCCCGTGGTGAGCGTTCCGCCGCCTTCGACCACATAAAAAATTTCGGCTTCCGTCTCATGCACGTTGGGATTGCTATCCACGCCTTCCACGCGGTATTCCAGGTTCACTTTATACGGATCCGCGAGTAACAACGGCTGAATAAAGTTTGGTTGATCGGGCTTCCGTTCGCTTTTCGCCTTGGCGATCATGGCGGCGACGTTGGCCGCGCCGGTGAATGTCTTCGCGGCTGGCTGTTGAGCCAAGAGCACCGCCGCCGCGCTAAAGAGCGCGCTAGAGAGAATGATCAATGGTCGCATGTTTCTCCTTGAAGTTCGTCCGCTTACTTTTCTTCGGCGGGATTGGCTTTGTCCGGTCCTTCGCCGGACATGAGAAGAACAACCTCGCCCTCTTTGGAGCCGTCATAATGAATCTTTTTTCCGAAATGCCGCACGAAGCTTCCGGCGGGCATGGGGTAGGTGCTGTCGGGATCGTATTTGGTTCCCCAACCTACCCACCAGGTTCCGGAGACGACATAAATAAACCGATCGTTGGCATGAAAATGAGGCCGGCTCATGGTATGCGGGGGCCAGCGGGTGAGCAGCTCATAGTAGCCGCCGGGCTTGGCAGGGTCGCCGTACAGAATCGCGGTATCGGGGCCCTTCCCGTCCGGGCTCTTCTTCCAGTGGATCTGGTCGGGCAACATAAAGGACATCACGCTGGGATCGGGGTCGCTCGCATTCATTGCGGGCAGGCCTGTGAACATTGCGAATACAACCAGTGGCAGCACTCGCCGGAGGGTTTTCACAGTAGACATACGTTGGCTCCTCGACTTTGCTTGTTAAATAGTATTACTTCTTCAAACCGAAAGCATACAGTCGTCCATCCCAAGTTGAGACGTAAATTTTGCCTCCGGCCACCACAGGCTCGCTGAAATGAGTCCAGCTGTCGATCAGCTTGCCGCTCGAATAAAGCTCGCGCCCCGTCTCGGCGTCCAGAGCATATAAAATCGCGTTGGTAATTGGAGTACTTCGAAATTTTGCCGTCGCGCCGCGGCCCTGCGTGGTATTTTCGCCGGTCTGAAGCGCGTAGACCACTCCATTCGCCACCACGGGAGGGTCGGGCACGTGCATGTCACGGGACATCCAAATTGGAACCAGCTCGGGCTTATTCTTATCGGCATCCAGGCGAACCTCGAAGGCCATGACGCTCCCCTCGTCGGCATTCCCGTAACTATACGTGAACTTCGGCGCGTCTTTGGAGGGCGGGCCCCACATCGGCATCAACAGCCATCGCCGGCCCTGCGCATCCTGCCAGGTGGCCATCGCGCCCCATAAGCCGCGCCCAGCGAGAAGAACCTCGTCGTTGCCCCAGCGGGGCGACTGATACAGCGGCGTGTGATGATCGCTTCCTCCCAGGTTGTCGGCGTCCAACAGATAGATGGCCGATTCCTTGGCCGCGGATGCCAGCAGGGTCCACTTCTGGAATGGAAAAACCACGGGACTGGCGGAACCGAGATCCTGATCTTTATCGTTGAGAAATTCCCAGTTGGCCGGAGTGTAGGAATCGAGCAGATGCAAATCTCTGGAATTCAGAGCCAAGACGGTATTACCGAATGCGCCGGCGGCGGGATCGTAAGGTCCATCGGCGGTCTGGGCGTAAACACCCTTTGGCCCGCGAACCAGGCCGCCACGCCCCCAGGCGCCGGCCGGCCTTCCGGTGCTGGTGTAAAACTCAACCCTGCGCCGCGCCGGATCTTTCAAATCCAGGGCCGTGAAGTGAGCGAACGCTCCACCGCAGCCGCGGCCGGCGGGTGAATAGATAACGCCATCGATCAGGTTCAGGCTCCAGTTGCGCGCGAAGGGCGTGGTGAAGTCGGTGGGCGGCAAACGCTCTTCGCCATCCTTGATACTGAGGCCACGGAGCTTGCCGTCACTGGTTGAAATGTAAATGATTCCCGCGTCTTTGTCGATCACGGGCGTAGCATTTTGGGTGTTCGAACAGAGCCAGGTGGCGCCTGTGCTCGGCGTCAGGGTATTGGGAAATTCCTTTTGCCACGCCACTTTACCCGTTTCCGAGTCGATGGCATAAACGGTATTGTCGCTTCCAACAACGAACACCAAGGTTCGCGGTCCTTGCGGCCCTGCGACAGAGGCCACCAGCGGCGCGGTCATGGTGGAGAGCACCGTTTCCTTGGGAGTAGTGGAGAGCTGGGATTTCCACAGCAGTTGGAGCTGGGAGACGTTGTCCTTATTGAGCGCCGTCTCGGCTTGGTTCCAGCCGGTGCGTTCCTGATCGTAGCCCCAGGTCAACCATTCGTTTTGCGATGCCGCGGATGCAGGCATCCAACAAAGCGCCATACCGGCGCACAGACTGAAAATCTGAAATTTTGATTTTGAAATCACTCGTGGCTCCGAGTTGCACGCGCGATACGGATGGTATGTCGAACAGACCTCAAGCAGCGGTGAGATTCACTTTCAACTTGTCCCGCAGATACGCGGTGTTCTTAGCTATTTGCTGCTCGAGGGTCCCTTCGTTCTTGCGCGGCGCGTCGTAATCCAGATTAACCCAATACGAGTAGTTGTGCTCGCGCAGAACCCGGAAGAAGGCCACAAAATCCACGCCTCCGGAACCCATCGGTTGATAGAGATTGCGGGCTCTGTGTTCGGCCTGGGTGGGAGTGGGGCCGGTCCAGTGCCGGTATTTTGCATCGGTATCTTTCAGGTGGATCGCGACGATGCGGGAATAATATTTCTCCAGCATTTTGACGGGGTCCATGCCCGCCAGGGCGAAATGGGCCGTGTCAGGAACCAAGCCGACGTAGCGAGGATCGGTTAGCTCCAGGATAGTCGTCATCTCGTGTTCATTTTGGATCTCGGACCAAATGTGGGGATGAAAGCCCATTTTCATGCCCAGTTCCTCTGTGATGCGCTTGCCCAATTCATTGGTATTGCGCGCGGCCGACTTCAACTGATCGAGTGGCGTCCCCTCCGGCGGGCGATTGAATCCTCCGGGTCCACCGATGTTGATTTTGAGATGCTGGCAACCCATGGGTTTCAAAACGTCGCGGGTATAGCGGAAGTTGCTTTCGATGGTCTCCTTGGCTTTGTCGGAGATCAGATCGCCGCCTCCGGATACCGTGCATAATCTGAGGCCGGCCTCGCCGAGGAGCGCCTTGAGCTTGGCCGGTTCATCCGGCAACGTGCCCTGGCCACGAAACGGCTCAATTCCCTGGTAGCCGAAGCGGGCGCACAGTTTGAGGGCGGCTTCGGACTGCTGGTCGGTCTTAATGAATTGGTCGCCCAACGGGTCCACACCGGCGCCGAATAGCGCCGTACCGCTGTAAGCGAAAAGCATCTTGGAGTTCTCCGCGCCTTGCGCCGCAAGGGCCAACGCTCCAAGACCGGCTCCCACGAATTCTCGCCGGTTCAACATCCGAATCTCCTTATGTCCCGACCGATGCCAGACAATTGAACAAAATACCTCTCACGCAATGGCTATCATCTTCCACGGCGTCCGGGTTGGGCAAGCCTCATGCCGTGAATCGGAGTGAATTTGACGTGAACGCTTGAAGCGAACAAAACAGCTTGCTTCCATACACTTAGTACCTATACAGCCGGACCCGCAAGATCCCAGGCCCGGCGTCTTGTCCTGCAAAACCCAGGCTGTGCTGGTTGCGAGCATAGACCTCGGGGACCAGCACCAGGGCTGGGCCCGGTGAGGGAGGAACGCCCATCGAACCGGTGGCGCCTCGCATGCCATAGTTGGTCAAGCGACGCCCCTGGACCCAGCGGCCATCCACAAAGCGGCCCTCGTCCACCGCGCCGACGCCGACGATAGGCGGTCCCGGCGTGTTTGGAGTAAATGTAATGGTCATTCCGCCGCTGGCGATGACATAGAACTCGTCAGGCGCGGTCATAACGAAGAGCGCTCCGGCCGGCGGCATTGTGGATGCGGGCGGAAGGGGTGGTGAACTCCAGGTGCGCAGCGCCGCGGCGCCGTAAGTGGCATTCATGGTGTAGTCGCCCAAAGATAGTTTCTGGGTTCGGCCCTCTTCCAGGAGCAGGCCTTTGATCGAGTCCCTGCCCTGGCGGGCTGTAATCAGAGGCATGAGTTGCGCAATGGCCTGATACACGCGGCCAAGCTCATTGTTGGAATCCCACTGTGGATTGCTTTCGATCAAGAACGGCGTGTAGCCAATGGCCCCGTGCTGTCCGAAAGCGTAGAGCGCTCGGGCGGCGCCTTCCGGCCCGCCGATGGTCTCGGGAATGAACAATGGGTTCCCGGATCGATCGTACTTTGCGCAAAACTCCGCGAAGTTGCCGTAAGCATCCGGCGAGAGCATATCGATGGCCGGCGCCCCGGCTCTCCAGACATCCATGACGTGAGGCAACGGGCCACCGCTGGGCGTTTTTCCGGGCTCGTTCACCTTCCCTCCATACAGCCACGCGTTAACGTACATCGGCAAAGGATATTCGTCCTTGCCGGCCTCAGCCACGCGGCCGACATAGCGCGCATAGTTCCAGGCCATGAAGATTTCGTCGGTGGCGGGGCCCTTACCGAACACCGTTTCCCAGGTGCCGGAGGATTTGAAACCGGCCGCCTGCCACAGCTGGCGAAACTCGGGAATGAGAGTTGCCTTGTGCTTCTGAAGGTAGTCCATCAATGGCCTCGGCACAGGACCTTCGAAAGCTTTGTTGGCTGCGGGCGAACGGTCGCGGGAATCGCCCAGCACGCCCATTTCGTTCTCCACCTGGATCATGATGACGGTATGCTGCTGGCCATCTACAGCCTTGAGGTGCCGCAGCAGGGCCGCGAAGGCGCGCGCATCCGCGTCTCGCGTGGCGTCGCCATAGCCTTCGATAGAGGAAAACATTTCCAGATCGGCACCGGTCCTGGTCTGCACGCGGGGGAACCGCTGGGTGTCCTTCTTGGCCCAAAGGGGAGCGTAGTTGGACATTCCGTTCTTCCAACTTGCGAACCACAACAGCATCAGCCGGAGGTTGTGGCGCCGCGCTTCCTGCAGCATGCCGTCGATCAGGGTGAAGTCGAACTTCCCTTCCTCGGGCTCCACCAGCTCCCAGTACGCGGGCGGGAGCACGGTGTTCAGGTTCATCCGAACCAGCATCGGCCACAGAGGGCGCAAGTTATCGAGATCAGTGGAAGCGTCGTTGTCGAGTTCGCCGGCCAAGGCCAGAAAGGGCTTGCCGTCCACGATCAGTTGGGTAGCCGTACCTTGTTTCACCAGGTGCGGGATGTCCTGAGCAGAGCCGGCTACGGCCAGGGCGCAAAGAAAGAATAAAAAATTCGCGCTGCTTCTCATTTTGGTTTGGCTTCGCCTGGCGCCTTGGCTTCGCTCCCGTCGCACTCCAGCTTCCCAGTCACCGAGTCGGGGCCCAGCAGATTGATCCATCCGCAGCAATAACGAATGCATTTTGCCGGCGCCACATATTTGTCCTTGATCTTTTTGCGATACTCCGGATACATGGTCTCGGCGCCGCCGCGCACGGCCTCGAGGGGAAGGTTGTAGGTGGTGCTCACTTCGTTGAGAAACGGATTTGTGCCCGGAAGATAATGGGGCACGACGCCGGGTTTGCGGGCCACCTCCACCACCGGCTCGCAGGGCGTCGCAAACCTTTCCTGGTGCGTGTCGAGCCTCCAATTATCGGAGTGAACCAGGGGCTCTGTCAGATACACCGGATCTTCCACAACGGTGGTGACCGTGAGTATGTCGCCGTGCCGTACCCAGTGCTCGGTCACCGTGGCCTGGTCGCTGCTGGGAACGCCATTGCGGCGCAGGTAACCCATCTTGATATGGGTGGTGTAGGTGGTGAGCATGTCGCCCTCCCAAATCCCGGTGGTGAAACCTGCGAAGGTGTGGGGCGCGTACTTGGAAGGATGCGGACGCCCATCCATCCAGATAGTGTGCGTGGCGCGCCCAAAGGTGCCAAATATGATCCAGGCTAACGGGCGACCGGTAACGGGATCGGGCTGCGGCCAGATATGAAGATCGGCCGGGCCGCGAAGCGAATAAGGAGCGGGATGGGGAATGCACTGGCGTTCCGGCAGCGTCTGCACAGAAGATTCCCAACTGTCGGCCTTGCTCCGAGCCGCGGCATTCAGCGGCAGGCCGATATAGTCGCCAATATCGGGGCCAGGCAGCCTTTCGGGCCAATCCTCATGATATTTATCCGCCCATTCGCCGGAGAGATCCACTTCGGCCCACGCTGGCACAGCGATGGAGAGCCCGATGGAAACAAGCATCACCAGGGCGACTTGAAAGCGTGCGGTTTTATAATTCATGCGGCATTACCATCGCGACGAGCACAGCTGGGGATCCCATTTGGAGCCGTCGGGCTCCTTTTTGAAATTAAGACTCGTGATCCATTCCTGCTGCAGGTAGACGGGATCATGGACAACTGTTGTGATTGTGAGCCACTGCTCGTTCTTGTGCGTTCCAGTCAGATAACGCTCGGTGGAAATATCCCAATATTCGGTGAGGATGGTCTGGCCGCTGTACGGAACGCCGTTCTTGCGCAAATAGCCGGGGCGTAAATGAGTGGTGACCACCTTCAGATCGCCGAACTTTGGCCCATTGGGACCGGGGGCCGTACCCGGCCGGGGCGTCTCCCATTCGGCAACTGAATCTCCTTGCCAGGTGGGCGGACCGGCGGGCGCTTTCCAGTCGTCGAAGTGAAAGAGACGAATCTGCTGTCCAGCGTCAGTCTCCACTTGAAGAGTGCGATCGTCGCGCCAGGTGATATGGATACGTCCCGGCACGCGCATGATGGCAGGGGCACCGTAGGATCGGCACTGCTCGCCTGTGGCCTCATCTTTAGCAGGGTCCCAGGCGTCAGCGGACTTCTCGGCAGCCAGGTTGATGGGAATGCTGGCGTAGTCTCCCTTCGACGGAGTGACCATCCTCCAGCGCCAGTCTTCGGTTACAACCGAGACCCAGTAGCCGGTGAGATCGATGGGAGCGGATGCCTTGGGTGTCGCCGCAGGTAGCCCGGGCGGAACCGTAAGTGAGGCGCAAGCAGCGAGGAGGCGGAATCGGTTCATGCTGGTCTACTTCTTCTGAGTGAGGCTGCGGTAGATAGCTTCCACAAACATGTCGGAATCGGAGCCATAGCGCGGCCGATAATCCGCCGTCGGATCGGACATTTTGATTTGCTCCAGCGTCTTGCCTTTCGCGATCTGGTCTTGAATTACGTCGCGGATAATGGTGACCATATCGCGGTACTCCACCACATCGGCTTCATCGCAGATCCGCCCGTGGCCGGGGATCACCAGGGTGCCGCCTTCCTGCCACACCAGGGGAAGCTCGGGCACCGTAATTTCGATGATGTGATTCAAGGCGTCGATTTCACCCTGAATACTGCCGCCCCGGGCAACGTCGATCACTGGAAAGCGCGTCAGATCCAGAATATCTCCGGCGACGACAACATCCGAGCGGCGGAAAAAAGCGATGCTCTCGCCATCGGTGTGCGCGGCGCGCTGGGCGAAAATCTGAATGGCTTCGCCGTTGAGAAACGCATCTTTCTCGTCTTCTGAAAAGGTATCGTTCGGCAGGGTGCTCATTCGCTGGGCGGCATTCTTGGTGGCAACGATGGGCGCACCGCCATTCGATAGCGCATCGGCGATCACGATCGCGCCCGTTTGACCGGCGGTTGGGACCAGAGACTGGCCGGCAGCGGAAAACTTCTGGTTCCCTCCCACGTGATCCGGATCGGGGCCGGTGTTGATGATGTAACGGATGGGAAGCGGAGTCAGCTTCCGAATTTCCTCCAGCACGCGGCCGGTAGCCTGCCCGGATCCGGTATCCACCACCACGGCTCCGAGTTCTCCGACCTGCACTGCAATGTTGGCTCCGGCGCCCGCGATCAGGAAGAAGTTGGGCCGAAGCTTGAGGACCTCGATTCCATCCTTTTGATCGGCTGAGGTTACATCGCCGAGCAACCCGAAGCAGGTAACACTGATAGTTAAAAGAGCCAGCAGCGCTTTTCGCATTGCATCGTAAACTTTATGATCTACCCCACCGCTCCGCGGCGGCAACGCTAGAGGCGTGAATAGGGGTGAAGTTTACCGTGAACCGAGGAACCGATCCCCCCTGGCTAAAATATGTACTTCAGCGCCAACTGAGTCAGGCGTGGGTTGACCGACGAGCCCGTGATCAAGCCAAAGCTTTGGGTCTGCGAAACGTCCAGAGTGGTTGGATTAGCAAACTGCGGGTGGTTGAAAATGTTGAAGAATTCCGCTCGGAACTGCAACATGGCATCTTCCCTGATTCCGCCTACGCGGGTGAGCTTACTGATCGAAGCGTCGAAGTTGAACTGTCCAGGACCTTCGATAATCCCGATTCCGGAGTTGCCGAAACCGGTTCCATCGCCAATTACGGGAACCGTTCCGAATGCCGCGGCGTTCAGATAACCCGGTCCGCCGCTGAGCCCACCCAACCGGTTTTCAATGCCGCCCGGTGTAGCGACGGTCGCATACGTCGCTCCGGGAGCCATTTCGGCTCTGGAAACAACATTGGAGAAAGCCGCACCGCAACCACCGCAATAGATAGTTCCACCCCGGCCGTCAGTAATCGTCAGCGGTTGTCCGCTTTGTACTACGGTTACGCCGGAGAGCGACCAGCCGCCAATCACCGCGCCGAGAGCACCCTGACGTTTCCCGAATGGAATGTCCCAGACGTAATTCACCACCAGGCGCTGCGGCCGATAATTGGGCGAAAGCCCATATTGTTGCAGGGAATCGTTCGGGTCGTTACTGTTCATGTTATTGCCGGATTGAGATATATTGGCCTGAAGATTGGTAAACACCCTGGACCAGCTATAGGCTGCCTGCATTTGAAATCCGCGCGAGAACTGCTTGCGCAGGGTGATCTGAAGGCTGTTGTACTTCATGTCTCCATCGGAACCATTCTGTTGCAGGCCGTTCGGCGCAAAACCGAGATACGGTACGCGCAGCGATTCGTTTTCAACCGTGTTGGTCGTGATCCCGTTGATGGGATCGCTGGGACTGGCTAACAGCGCGGTATTGACCTGGCGCCCGGAATCCACCAGGTGAATACCGTGCGACCCGGCGTACCCCAGTTCCAGCACCCAAGTGGGCGCCAGTTGATACTGGATGTTCAGGTTGTAGCTTTGCACCAGAGGCGTGGTGAAATTCTGGGGCATAAATGCATAGGAGAGGTTGGAAGACGCGCCCGTGGCGAAGTTCACCCAGCGGGGGGTTCCCCACCCCAAGGGCGTAGAGGGATAAGGGTTCGCTTCGGTGGCATAGGCCAGGTCGGGACCTGAGTTATCCAAGGTCAGCGAGTAGGGGGGACTCTGTTCATAGGCATGGATCAGCGCGTTGCCGTTGACGCGGTCGTAGAAATAGCCATAACCGCCGCGCACCACCAGCTTGCCAGTACCTTGCGGCTGCCAGGCGAACCCGATGCGCGGTGCAAAGTTATCCCAAGGTGCGCTATGCGGCGTGGGGCCGTTGTTGTAGTTGGTGTAGACGCCGGTAGGCAACGGTATGCCGTGGTAATTTTCCGGAACGACAAATCCCGCGTAGGTTCCCGTGGCTGGCGTGCTCCCAGGGACCGGAACGGTTTGTATCTTGCTCAACCAGATATTCGTCAGGTTTCCGTAGGCGTCGCTTGGGAAACCGTCGTACTCCCAGCGCAATCCGAGATTGACGGTCAGGCGTGATGTGACCTTGAAATCATCCTGAATGAAGGCGTTGGCATCGTTGATCAGATACTGATGGACGATGCCATCCGGAGGAGTTCGCGTCGCGAGAACCGTTGCGATGATATTGCTCAAAGGAGTTCCGTTGGTGTTCCCGGGATTTTGGGTATTGCAGGTGGTTGGAAAGGTGCCCGCCGCACAACCCGCCTGGCCCAACAGGAAGTCCGGGAAGGTTTCAAACAGCATCCAGCCCTTGGCTATTCCTTGGAAAGTCCACGGCCACTGATTGTGCTCGAACTCCCCTCCGGCGCGAATGGAATGTTTGCCGTGCGTCCAGGAGATCTGATCGCCCCATTGCCACGTATTGTTAAAGTCGTAGCTTGGTTCGCCTTGGCCGCCCGAATCGAACACTCCGAGAACGGTAATCGGGGCCAGGACATTCAGCGTCGGATTGACCGGTGAGATTCCTACCTCTGAGTCGGTGAATTTCCAATTGGTCCCTATGTCTGAGACGTTCCGCTCGAACGACATATGCGCCTCGTTCACTAATGTGTTGGTGAGAATGGAAGTCAGCCTCAACACCGAGTTGATGTCTCTGAAATGGTCATTCTCGCCCGCGCCGGGTAAGCATGTGCTGGGGACAATCGCGCAATTAAAGCCTTGCACCTGGTGCTCGTTTGAATAGAAGAACCGCGTGGCTATGGTGTTCTTGGAATTGACCAGGTAATCGCCATTGATCAGGTATTGCGGCTCGTTGTACGTGGTGGGATCGATAAACGTTTGAGTTTGATATTTACCGTCGGTGGAACTGGGAATCAAGTAGTTTCCATTCGGAAGCTGGAGTCTGAGGATGGCGAGCGCGACAGGATTGATGTTGGATCCATTGCAGGCTACCTGGACCCCTCCCAGGCCGATCTTCTCGCTATACGTGGGTTGGTTACAGAACGCCGCGCCGAGGGCCGCCTGGAAACCTGGTGCGTTGCGGTCGCCTAGCGGAATCGGTGGCAGCGTGGCCCCGCTGGAGAAGCCGGTGGGGTCCACT
Organism: Bryobacterales bacterium; assembly: GCA_963824345.1. Lineage (GTDB taxonomy): Bacteria > Acidobacteriota > Terriglobia > Bryobacterales > Bryobacteraceae > Palsa-89. The sequence continues at coordinate 338,542 of CAWGOZ010000021.1, read as the reverse complement.
GCGTTTTTGCTGGTGGTGTATTGATAGGAGCCAAAGATAAACAGCTTGTCCTTCTTGATAGGGCCACCGAGCACGCCGCCAAACTGGTTCTGGTCCAAAGGTTGTTTTCCCACGCCCGAGCGATTCGCAAAGAAATCGTTGGCATTCAGATCCGTATTCCGGAAGAACTCGAACGCGGTTCCATGCCACGCGTTGGTGCCGGATTTGGTAATGACGTTGACGTTCGCGCCCGGATTGCGTCCGTAGCCGGCGTCATAGGACGAAGTCTGAATCTTGAATTCGCTGATGGCGTCGGGACTGGGAATCCCAATCCCGCCATAGAAAGACTGGATGGGGCTGCCCCCGCCGATCGGCGTGATGGACACGCCATCCATCTGATAGTTGTTGTGGGCGGCATCCAGGCCATTCACAAATACGTCTTGCGATCCGTTCCCCACCGCGGACGCATTGTTCACCGCAGCACTGACACCCGCCACCAAGCCGATCAACTGGGTGTAGTTGCGCGTAGAGAGAGGCAATTCGGACACGGCGCGTTGTCCCACAACGGTTCCGAGCGAGGACGTGGCAGTCTGCAGCGCTTCGACGTTGGCCGCCACCGTGACCTGTTCGGTCTGCGAACCGACCTCCAGACGGCGATCCAGCACGGGTGTTTCCGTAACGTTGATCCGAACAGCGTCGGTCTCAGCCGTTTTGAAACCGGTGGCCGAAAAAGTCACTTTGTAGGTGCCCGGAGGCAAGAGGCTGATGGTGTACGCCCCGTCGCTGCTGGTCACGGCGGTGCGGGCCTGGCCGGTGTCGGTGTTGGTGGCCGTGACGGTCACCTTTGGTATCACAGCGCCGGTCGGATCCGTGATGGTTCCAGTGAGAGCGCCCGTTCCGGCCGTCTGGCCCAGCGCCATCGAGGCCAGACTCAAGAAGCATATCCATCCAAAGAAATTTTTCCCAAAGAAATTTTTCATAGTCCCCCAACTCACCTGGTTGATGAAACTGCCGCCTTTTCAGAAAGGTTCCAGAGTATGTTAAAGCGGCTGCTCTTCTTTGGCAATGCCGAGGCGTGTGAATTGGAGTGAACTTTAACGTGAATGAAAAGAGAGGTTTAACGTGAAGACACCTAAGGAATTGGAACCAGGGCTGGCGCACGAAGCCCGGCTTGCTGAAGCCGTGGATCGGCGCGGAGAGGCGCGTACACCGGATCGGAGGCCAGGTAGAGGTTGACATCGTGCTGATCGATAGCTTTCTTCAACCAGGCGATGGCGCGGTCCCGATCTCCCAGGCCCGTGTATACCCGCGCGACAGCCAAGGCCCGGACATGATCCTCGGGGCCGGCCTCCAACCCCCGCAAGATATCGCGAGCGTCCGCCGTCCTGCCTGCCAGCGCGTAGGCGTAACCCAGTTGGCTGGTGATCCAAGGATCGCCTTCCATCAAGTCGCGCGCCCGTTCGCTTTCGACGATGCCCTGCTTATAGCTGGCCGGCCGGCTCATGTAAACCAGACCCAATTCCTGATGAAGCAGGCCGGAAGCGGGATTCAGCTCCAGCGCTTTCTGCAACTGAGCGACCGAGTCATCGTATCGCCCCAGATAATACAGCATCTCGCCCACGAAGCGAGCCATCTTTGGAGAGAGCGGATCCAACTCCAGGGCGATTCGCCCTTCGGCTAGCGCTTCTTCCAGATGGCCGGTGCGCAGCAGGTAATCGCCATAATAGCGGTGCACGGCCGCACTGCCGGGACTCAGCTCCAGCGCGCGCCAGTATTCCTTGCCCGCTTCAGCCCAGTTGTCCTCGTAGGTATCTGCTCGCGCCAGAAACAGGTGCGCTTCTCCCAGTGTGTCGTCCAGTTGCAGCGCCTTGGTGGCGGCCGCTCGAATCTGCGGAATTACTTCCTGCGATGGAGTGGACGTGTAGCCGACAATCGCGGCGTAGCCCGCCGCCAGCCCGCTGTAGGCCGGCGCAAAACCCGGATCGGAGGCCACCGCCCGGTCGAAGTAATGGATGGACGTGCGGATATTTTCCGCCGTGCTCTGGTTCAGAAAATACAGGCCCTGCAAAAAATCCTGATACGCCGCCGGCGACGGCGATGCACCCGTTTTCAGATTGGCCGCTCCCGTTAACTGTACCCCCAGCGACTGCATGATGGCCGTCGAGATCTGATCCTGCACCGCCAGCAGGTCGTCAAACTTCCGGTCGAAACTCTGCGACCACAACTGATAGCCGTTGGTTGTATCTTCCAACTGCGCCACGATTCGCACCCGCCCGTTGGAGATGCGGATGCTCCCCTCCAGGATGTTGCGGACGCTCATCTCCCGCCCCGCTTTGCGGATATCCACAGCCGCGGCTCGGCCCCGGTAGGAAAAAACCGACGCCCGCGCCACCACCCGCAGATGCGGGATGCGCGCCAGCGATTCGATCAGCTCTTCGGTCAGCCCGTCGCTGAGTATCTCGCCTTCTTTGTCCCGGCCCCCGCTCAAATCCTGGAACGGCAGCACCGCAATCGAAGCCGCATCCACGGCCCGAGACCGGCTAAACGAGGGTCCATTGGCCCACAGCGCCGCGATCGCAACGATCATGGCCGCTCCTGCCAGCCCCACCACCCACCAGCGTTTTAGCTTTGGCGCATGCACCGGCGACGCATCCACTTTTGACGCGTCCGCCACGGCAGCCTGCGGTTCCGGAATCACCGCCGGGTCGTTTAACGGGGATTCAACGAATTGGGGCGCATAGCCGCCCTTGGGCAATTCGATCCGGATCGGATCGCCGTGCCCCTCTTCTTCGTAGTAGCGCGCCAGACGGCGGCGCACATTCCGCGCCTCGGTGCGCACGATGGTGTCGCGGCGAGGGTCGAATCTCTCGCCACGCTCAAAGGCCTCGACGCCGATCTTGAATTCCTTGAGTTCGGCGCCCCGTCCGTCGATCGTCAAGTCGACAACGTAGCGGAGAAGCGCCTTTTCCCTTTCGGCGGAGCGAAACGTGTGGGAAGAAAGGATTCGATTCAACTGCTCGCGAATCTCACCGGGATTCATCGCCAGATCTGCCGGTTGGGCTTCAACTCAGGTGAATTCTATCACGACCCCATGGTCCCCTTGAAAAATAACTGCTTTCGTGAAAAGCTAATGCTCGAAGGGAGATTCAATGTTGAATCGTCGCGATTTTCTAAAGGCGAGCATCGCCGCTGCTGCCGCTTTTCGGACTGCTCAAGCCATGCCTGGGGACAAGTTCCGCTGGGCATGCACGTCGGGTATGTTCCGAAACATGGACGGCCAACCCGATTACACGCTGAAGACGATCTCGGACTATGGGTTCCAGGGAGTGGAAGCCACATTGGATCTGGAGAAAACCTGCGGCAGCGCCAAAGAGCTGAAGAAGCGTATGGACAAGTATGATATTGCGTGCGCGAATTATTGGGGTGGAGGCGACTACTATAATCCCAAGAATCCCGATGCGGTTCGCGCTACCGTGGCCGACAACATCGCTTTGGCGAAGGATCACGTCGCCGTGTGCGGCGGGCGCGTGCTGAAAGTAAACCTCACCTGGCGAGACATGGCCGCTCATCCGGTACCGAACTGGTGGACAACCGAAGAGATGAGCGTTCTGGCAAAAACGCTTAATGAAATCGGCAAGGGCTGCCACGACGCAGGCGTGCGGTTTACCTTCCATCCGCATAATTGGACGCTGATCGATACCGACCACGCCGAAGTGAAGCGCATTATGGATCTCACCGACCCGCGCTATGTGTTCATGGTTGCCGATACGGCGCACTTGAGCCTGGGTGGAACCGATCCGATCAAGTTCGTGAACGATTGGTTTCCCCGCATCGGCGACGTTCACCTGAAAGACGTCATCGTGAAATACAGTCCAGCGAAATCCGGTTGGAAGGGGCCGGCGCCCAGCAGAGCGGAGCATGAAAAGGACAATTTGTACAAGCAACTCGGAACCGGTGGTGTAGACTTTGCTGGTGTTGTCGCGGCGCTGCGGCGTCAGGGATACGACGGCTGGATATCGCTGGATTACGATCCGCTGCGGCCCGGCGATGGGACCATCCCGGAGAACATGGAGTTTCGGCGCAAATACGTGATCGAAAAGCTCGAAGCCTCGTTGCGGCCGGAGAAGGCTTGAGGCTTGCCGCGCTATCGCTTGCCCTGATACCGGCGACGGCAGCCTTTGCCCAGGTTCCGCTGCCCACGCCCGGCTTCCACCACCTGCACTTGAACTCGGTCGATCCGGATGCCGCGATCGAGTTCTACGTACGGCAGTTTCCGAGTACCGCGAAAACCAGCTTCGCGGGTCTGGCGGCGCTGAAGGCGGGCAATGTATTGGTGCTGTTTGACAAGGTGAAGGCCCAGCCTCCCACCCAGCCGCAGACAGCGCTCTGGCATTTTGGCTGGCATGTCGCCGACCTGCATCGGAGCATGGCGTTGTTCCAGCAGCGTACGGAGGTCCGGCTGTTGCCGCTATATACGACGGACGAAGGTGGCACCGTCTTCGTCAGCAGCGACACCTGGCCGGGCTTTGGCGGATCACTGGGCCGCACCAAATCGCAGATCGCGGACGCCCTGGCCCAGGGAATTCAGCCCACTCACGGCGGCGGCTTCGGATACATCGAAGGTCCGGACGGCGCCATCATCGAGTACCAGGGCAACCTTCCGGTGGAGCGCTTCAATCACGTGCACCTTTTCGAGAAGGACCCTCTGTGCGCCCAGCTTTGGTACCAGCAGCATCTCAATGCCGCGCCGACAGTCGCAGCCGCCGGAACAGAGCCGGTCTCGGAAGCCAACTGCAAAGTCCCGCGACCCGAACTGTCCTGGCCTTCGCTGGAGCGCGGCGGTATGTTGCGCCAGCCTGCCGGCGTCACTTTTAGCGACGTGGCGGTCACCTGGCACGTACAGCAGAATGAAACGCCGCTGGCCCCCAGCCGCGGCCACGTGATGGATCACTTCGCTCTCAGCGTGGCCGACCTGAACGCCTGGATCGCCAAGCTGCACCGCGAGGGCGTTAAATTCCTGACGAAGCCGCATCCGCTAGGCGACACGCGCGCGGTGATGATTGAAGGCCCGAGCCGCGAAGCCATCGAGCTGGTGGAGATCAAGTAACCACATTACAGACCGAGTGTATAATTTGCATACGATGAAAATCCTAGTTTGGGCTGGCGTTTTCAGCTCTATGCTGGCTTTGAATGGCCAAGCGCAAGCCCCGCTCCCTCCGCCCGGCTTCCACCATGTGCATTTGAACTCCGTCGATCCGGAGACCGCCATCGATTTCTACACGCGCCAGTTTCCGAGCACGGTGAAATCCAGCTTCGCCGGCCAGCCAGCGTTGAAAGCGGGAAACGTCTGGGTGCTGTTCCACAAGGTGAAGTCCGCTCCTCCCACGCAGCCGCAGACCGCGCTGTGGCATTTCGGCTGGCGGGTGCTGGATGTGCACAAGAGTTTGGCGCTTTTCGAGCAGCGCAAGGAGGTCCACCTGGTGCCGATGTTCACGACCGACGAAGGCGGCACGGTCTTCGTCAGCAGCGACACTTGGCCCGGCTACGGTGACACGTTCGGCCGCACCAAAGCGCAGATCGCGGACGCCAAGGCCCAGGGCATGCAGCCCACCCATGGCGCGGGCTTTGGCTTTTTCGAAGGTCCCGACGGCGCGCTCATCGAGTTCAACGGGAACGATACGGTGGAGTATCTGAATCACGTACACCTTTTCGAGCGGGATCCTTTCTGTGCCCGCCTGTGGTACCAGCAGCATCTGGGCGGCACTCCCACTTCGACTGCCGGACCCACGCCGCTGAGCGCGGCCAATTGCAAGGTCCCGCTCCCGGAGCGTTCCTGGGTTTCGCTGGAGCGCGAAGGAATGTTGCGCCAGCTGGCGGGCGTCACTTTCGACGACATCCAAGTGATCTGGCACGTCCAGCAGCACGAAACGCCACTGGCCCCCAGCCGCGGCCACGTGTTGGATCACTTCGCGCTCAGTGTCGCCGATCTGGATGCGTGGATCGCCAAGCTGCACCGCGAAGGAGTAAAATTCCTGACGAAACCCTACCGGCTCGGCGACACGCGCGCGGTCATGATCGAAGGACCCAGCCGAGAAGCCATCGAGCTGGTGGAATCAGGTTCCCGGTGAAAGCCTCGACGAATACGTCTTGCTGAAGTTATTCCGGCTATTGGTCACCGTGTACTTGCCGCTAGATTGCACCTTGATTTGAAGCCAATTGCCTTTGCATTCGCCGGTCGGCTCCATATTGGCGATCATCTTTTCGTCACTTTGGATTGCTTTATCCGCGTTTAAGGAGTAGTGTCCTTGCCAAAGGTCTTGAAAGCCTGGGGATTTACGAAGAGTTTCGAAGGTGACCTGCGCTCCGCCCTTGCGGGAACCATTATTCATTACCGCCACGCGTGGCTGGAGGGCCCAAACCAGCTGCGGAGATCCCGAGCGATCCAGGCCATGATGCGTGGTCTGGTAGACGTCCACGGGACCGATCAGGTTTACCGGGCAGGCCAGTTGCTGCTCCTGCAGCCAGGGCAGATCTCCCAGGTTGACGAAGCGGAAAGGACCATAGTTCAGCACGATTCCCACACTGGAACCATTCTCGGGGTCTTGATCGATGCCCTTTTGTTGCGCGTTTTCGCACAAGGCCTGGTTCGGCCCACCGCCTTTGAGCGGTTTCGTGATGAATTTTCCCGCAGCGGAAACCACGGAGATGTTCACGCCCTTCAGCGGAATCTTGTCTCCCGGTTTCAGAATCGTCCGGTTGTCGCCGGCCACCGCTTTATAGTTGTTCCACAGTTCGATCATGGCGGGCTTTTCGGTCTCGATGGTTAAATCCCCGTGGTCCAGATACTTTCCGATCGGCATGAGCCTGGACAACTCCGGCGCCCCGCCAATATGATCTCCGTGGTAGTGGGTAATGAGCAGATAGTCGATCTTCTTCAAGTGGGCGACATTCACGGCAAGATCGTGGATGCGTTTGGGATCCCGGCCCTCGGCTCCGGGAATACCGGTGTCGATCAGCAGGGACTCGCCCGAGGGACCCACGATGAGGGTGCCCCCGCCGCCTTCCACGTCTACCAGATAAATGTTGAGTTCTTGCGGCGCGGCCATGAGACCGCAGCAGAATAGTGTGATTGCGAGCACGAAGAGTTTCATCGTCTTGACCTCCGAAGGACTGCAAGCAAGCCCACAAACAATATACAATGATTTTTTCGCGCCGCAATGGGTTGCGGCCGGAAGGAGCTCTATGCGGAGATTCGGTTCCTTGTTGGCGTTTGTGATTTTGACGTGCGCGGCCGCTCTGGCGCAGCGCGATGAGACGCCAACCGGCTTCAGCCTGGTGGGGCTGTGGACCGGCATGTATCACGAGGACGAACTCGAGCGAACCGACCCCGGGCCGCCTCCCGGCGATTACACCGGCATCCCGATCAACGACGCCGCCCGCTATCACGCGGATTCCTGGGACGCCGATCTGGTCTCCGTGATGGAGCACCAGTGCATTCCGCACAATGCCATCTACAGCATGCGTGGGCCCGCCAATTTGAACATTCACGCGGACATAAATCCCTCCACCGGCCGTCTCGTGGCTTACGTGATTGACGGCACGTTTGGCGGCGCGACCAGAGTGATTTGGATGGACGGCCGCCCGCATCCCTCCAAATTCGCCGCCCACACCTGGGGCGGATTCTCCACTGGCGCGTGGGAAGGCGACACGCTAAAGGTAGTAACCACGCACATCAAGGCCGGCTACCTCCGCCGCAACGGCATCTCGTTCAACGACAACGCGACGCTGACCGAATTCTTCGATCTGCACGACAAGTACCTCACCGTCACGACGCTGGCGTACGATCCGATCTACCTCACCGAGCCTTTGCTGAGAACCGAAAGTTTCGAGTGGAATCCGTATCAGCCGCTTGCGCCCCCGCATGCCTACGGAGCCGCGTGCCAGCCTGCGCCCGAAATTCCGCGCCCTTACGGTTGGGTGCCGCATCACTTGCCGGGGACCAACACGGTGGTGACCGAATTCTCAACCGCGTACGGCATCCCTTTCGCAGCCACCCGTGGCGGGGCCGAGACGATGTATCCGGAGTATCGCGAGAAGCTGAAGACCATGACGATTCCTCCACCGCGCATCTTCCTCAAGAAGTTCGAGGATGAGCACGATGACGCCGCGCCGCCAAAAACTTCCGCCAAGGAGCCCGCGAAATGAGACTGCTCTTTTGCCTGCCGCTGCTGGCTGGCCTGGCTTTCGCCCAGCAGCCGTCGGGCTTCGAGGTTCTGCACGTACGCGGCAACATTTATATGTTTGCAAGCGACCAAGGCAACATCACGGTGCAAGTGGGCGAGCATCGGGACAACGACGGCGTCCTAATGGTCGATACCGGTACCACGGCAATGACAGACGTCCTGGTGGCGGAGCTGCGCAAGCTCACCGATAAACCAGTGCGCTACATCGTAAACACCAGCGCCGATCTCGATCATATCGGCGGCAACGTCGCCCTCGCCAAGCCCGGCATGTTCCATGAGACCGGCGGTAACGGGCCGCTGGCGCCGGACGTTAATATTTACGCCCAGGACAACGCGCTTTCCCGGCTCAGCGCGCCCGAAGCGCACATGCCCACAGTGGGGCTGCCCACCATGACGTTTGAACGCCTGAAGGATTTCACCTTCAACGGAGAAGCCGTACAAATTTTTTCGGAAGCCCCCGCGCACACCGACGGCGACTCCATCGTCTTTTTCCGCGGCTCGAATGTCATCAGCGCGGGCGAGGTGTTTAGCACGGCGGGATATCCGGTGATCGATCTGGCGCGCGGCGGCAACATTCAGGGCGAGGTAAGAGCGCTCAATCACCTGCTCGAACTCACCGTTCCCGAGATTTCCCAGGAAGGCGGCACCCTGGTGATCCCGGGACATGGCAGACTGTGCGATGAAGCCGATGTCACCGAATATCGAGACATGGTCACCATCATTCGCGATCGCGTCGCCGATCTGATTAAGAAGGGGAAATCGCTCAGCGAGGTGCAAGCCGCGCGTGTCACGCGGGATTATGACGGCCGTTACGGCCGTCCTGCCTGGACCGGTGAGATGTTCGTCGAGTCCATTTATAACAGCCTGAAACCGGCCGGGAGCCGATGACTATGAAATTCGGATTGATTCTTGCCGCCGGCACGGCGGTTGTGTTGTGCGCGCCGCTCGCAAGTGTCGCGCAGACGCCTCCGGGTGCGGGCCTGAGCGGCAAGGCCGCCGCGCCCATTGATTTGACGGGCTATTGGGTCGCCCTGGTCACGGAGGATTGGCGCTATCGCATGCTGACCGCGCCGAAAGGCGACTACTACAGTCTTCCATTAACGCCGGAAGCGCGCAAGGTAGCTGATACCTGGGATGCCGCCCACGACGTTGCGCAGGGGAAACAATGCCTGGCGTATGGCGCGCCCGCTTTGATGCGCCAGCCCGCGCGCGTGCATATTACCTGGGAAAACGACAATACCCTGAAGGTCGAGGTGGATGCTGGGAAGCAGACCCGCCTATTGGCTTTCGGCCCGCCGCGGCAGACGGCCGAGGCGACATTGCAAGGCAGTTCGGCGGCCCAGTGGCAGTCGCCGCAGATCACGCGCTTTTATACGTCGAAGATCAGCGCCCGGGATACCGACACACCAGGATTCCGCGGACAAACCCCGGCGGGAGAGGCGCAGCCCGATACGCGCAAGCTGGGCGGCACTCTCAAGGTGGTGACCACGCACCTGAAACCCGGATATCTCCGCAACAACGGGGTCCCGTACAGCGCCAACGCGGTGCTCACGGAGTATTACGATATTCATCGAGACGCCGGCCAGGAGTACCTGGTAATCACATCCGTCGTGGACGACCCGCAGTATCTCTACGTCCCATGGGTGGTCAGCAATCAGTTCCGCCGCGAGGCGGATGGATCCAAATGGAACCCGCAGCCTTGCGACCTGATCCTGTCTTCAAAATGAGAGCGAAGCCCGAGATCGATGAAAGTGGTGCACGCGGCTGCAGCCTCGTTTTTTCTCACGCGGCATGGTCGGCGCCGGCGGCAGCCATCAAAAACGCGGCTGAAGCCGCATGTACCAGGGGTATGGATTCAGCGTTTCCACTTTCACGTCGTACACCCGAGATATTTCATATATACTGTTCGAGAGCTTTATGACAAAGATGTGTTTTTCACGCTGTTCGGTTGCGCTCGCCGTGACGCTGATGGCCCTTCCGGCCTTTGGACAAGCCGATTTTTCCGGAGAGTGGGCGCCGTTGTTCCATGAAGATAATCCGGAACGGCTGCCCGGGCCGGAGCTGGGCGATTACATGGGTATCCCCATCAACGCCGCGGCTCGATTGCGCGGTGACAGCTACGACGCCGACAGGATTTCCGTCGTCACCCAGTATCAGTGCCGGCCCCACGGCGGCGACTATTCGATGCGCGGCCTGTCCAATATGCGGATCGATTCGATCTACGATCCGGTGACGCAGCTGCTCATCGGCATCCACACGCGAATGAATTTTCAAGAGCAGGAACGCACCATATGGCTGGACGGCCGGCCGCATCCGCCGGACCTCGCGCCGCATACCTTTGCGGGTTTCTCGACGGCCACCTTCGATGGCAACATGCTGAACGTGTACACGGACCATCTCAAGGAGAGCTACCTGCGGCGCAACGGACTCCCGCGCAGCAGCAAGGCGACATTCACCGAGCATTGGGTCAGGCATGGAAACTATCTCACCGTCATCACCGCGATCACGGACCCGGCATTCCTGACCGAACCCCTGGTTCGCAGCCAAAATTGGATTCTCGATCCGAACCAGCGCATCGGGCGGGATGTTTGCGAATATGGACCGGAGGTGCCGGCGCCGGCTGGCACAGTCCCCGCACATCTGCCGGGAACGAATCCGTTTCTTCACGAGGTGGCGGATTGGTACGGTTTGCCTTACGAAGCCACGCGCGGAGGCGCCGAGACGCTGTATCCCGAGTACCAGGCGAAAATGCCCAAGCCGGACACTCATCCTGCAAAATGCGAGCGCTATTGCGATTGCGGCAATGCGGGCCGGGGCTGTAATCTGTTCCCCAAGAAGTAGCCAGTCTGTTTTTTAGTGAAGGAGACGATAGTGCATTCAAAATCGATCCTCGGTTTAGGGGCGTTGCTCGCGTTATCGGCGGCCAGCCCGGGGAGGGCGCAGCAACAAATCCAGGTGCTGCCGGTACAAGGGAACGTCTACTTGGTGGCCGGCGCAGGCGGCAACATCACGCTGCAGACCGGTAAAGACGGCGTGCTGTTGGTCGACACTGGATTAGCGGCTGCGGCGCCCGCGGTGATAGCGGCCATCCGCAAACTGACCACTGCGCCAGTGCTTTTCGTGATTAACACGCACGTTCATCCCGACCATGTGGGTGGCAACGAGGCGGTGGCCGAAACTCGCGGCGAAGCGGGGGCAGGCCCCATCGTTCCCACCGGCGGAGGCGGGCGGCCGCCGGAGCGGTTGGATGGAGAACAGCAGCTGAGGATCATCGCACAGGAGAACGTCCTGATTCGCATGACCACGCCAGGGGCCGGCGAAGCTAAGCCGCCTGCGCTCGGCTTGCCCGAGGATGAGTACTTCACGCCTTTTAAAGATTTGCGGTTCAATGGCGAAGCGATCGTCATTTATCACGAACCAAACGCGCATACCGACGGCGACAGCGTGGTTCTGTTCCGCGGCTCCGATGTTGTGAGCACCGGGGATATCTTCACGCCGGAAGGCTACCCCTACATCGACCTCCAGCGCGGCGGCAGCATCGAAGGCGAGATCGCGGCTCTCAACCACCTCCTGGACCTGGTAGTTCCAGGAAAAACGGAGGAGGGCGGCACCTACGTGATTCCGGGCCATGGGCGAATCTGTGACGAGGCCGATCTGGTGGAGTTCCGGGACATGGTGGTCATTATTCGCGACCGGATTAAGGACATGATCAAAAAGGGCATGACTCTCGATCAGGTGAAAGCCGCGAAGCCGACATTGGACTACGATACCGAATATATTTCGGAGAACAGTTTTGTAAAGGCGGATCAATTTGTCGAGGCGATTTATAAGAGCCTCACGCAAGCCAAGCCCGCCGGGAGCACGAAATGAGGCGGTTAGTTTTGTGGAGCGCGCTTTTGACGCTGGCCACTTCGAGCGGTATCCATGCGCAGGCCGTCGCCCCGGCTGCCCCGCCCTCGGCCAAGGCCGCCGCTCCAGTGGATCTGACGGGGTATTGGGTTTCGGTGGTGACCGAAGATTGGCGCTGGCGCATGGTGACTCCGCTCAAGGGGGACGCTGCCAGCATTCCCATCAACGCGGACGCCCGCAAGATTGTGGATGCATGGGATCCGGCTAAGGATGAAGCGGCCGGCCTGCAATGCAAGGCGTATGGCGCGCCCGGTCTCATGCGTATTCCTGGCCGCCTGCACATTACATGGCAGGATGACAACACGCTGAAGATTGAAGCCGACGCCGGAACGCAGACGCGCCTGTTCCATTTTGGTGGGCAGCCACCCGCCAACGCTGCTGGGTCCTGGCAGGGATACTCAGCCGCGCACTGGCAGGCGGGACAAGGCGGACCTGGTGGACTGGGGCTGGCGCGCCGGGCAGGAGCCTCGCGCAGCCTGGAGGTAGTGACCACCGAATTGCGTCCCGGCTACCTTCGCAAAAACGGCGTGCCTTACAGCGACAAAACAGTCCTCACCGAATATTACGACCGCTTCACGGAACCGGGCGGCAACGAGTGGTTTACTGTCACGACCATCGTCACTGACCCGATCTACCTGGGCAGTCCCTTTGTCACGTCCACCGATTTCAAAAAGCAACCTGACGCGTCCGGCTGGAATCCGCGGCCTTGCGTGGCTCGATAGCGGGGTGGAGGGCAGATTGTTCAATCTCGTTCTTGGCAACCCTACGCTGCTGGGTGCGTTCCTATTGATTGGCCGCCTGTTCATGGCGGCGGTCTTCCTCACGTTCGGTATCAACAAGGCGATTCACACGCCTCAAATCCAGCAATACATGGCGGCGCATAACGTGGCGGGCGGGCTGGTGTACCCCGTAATCCTGGTCCAGATCGGATGTGGCGTCTTGGTGGTGCTGGGCTACCAAACGAGGTTCGCGGCGCTTATGTTGGCGGGCTTTTGCATCGTCGCGACGGCGCTCTTTCACGCCGATTTTAATGTGCAAGGCGAGTTGGCCCACTTCACGAAGGACTTCGCCATCGCGGGCGGTTTCCTGTTCATGATCGCTTATGGACCCGGCCCCTGGTCCCTGGACGCGTACCTGGCTCACGCGAAACCCATTGCACTGTCAGAACAATCTGGCGCTCTCTCGCGACGTTGAGGCGCATCCGTTTGAAGGATCTGACGCGCGCCAGCATTACTTTGAAAACGCCACGCCCCTCTTCTCCGGCCCCAACCACACAATCATGGCTCCGAATAAGAGCACGACAGCCGCCAATGTTCCCATCGATGTCGCGTAGCTGAAATGTTCGGCGAGAAGCGCCTCAATATAGCTGATGCTGGACGCAATCAACACTCCGAGCTGATACGCGAAGCCGGGAAAAAATCCGCGCACCGCGGGAGGCGATAGCTCGTTGACGTGCGCCGGAACTACGCCCCAGGCCCCTTGAACCATGAATTGCATCAGAAACGCGCCGAGCATAATCAGCGCCATATTCGGCGCGAACACCCAAAGAGGAATCACTGCCACGCCCAGCAGGAGCGCCGTCACCATGGTCCGCCTCCGGCCCAGGCGGTCCGATAGCCGGCCGCAGATCAACCCGCCCGCGACTGCCCCCAGCACCGAAATGAAGGAAATCAACGCCGTCGCGCCGGTGCCGAAGTGGCGTTGCCGCTCGAGGAACGTGGGGTACAAATCCTGCGTCCCGTGCGAGATGAAGTTCACACCGGCGAGTATCGCGACTAAGTAAAGGAATATCCGCCAATTTTTAAAAAGCGCCTGGCGGTAAGTCGCGCCGTCGGTCCGTGCTTGCTGCCATGCCTTCGATTCTTCGACCCGGAAGCATAAGAATACGGTCAGCAGTGCGGGGATTACTCCGATGAAGAACATCGCTCGCCAACCCCAGCGGGGATAAATGAGAAAGTACGCAATCGACGCCAGGCCGTTGCCCACCGCATAACCTTCTTGCAGCATTCCCGATACCGTGCCGCGCCAGCGTATCGGAACCGATTCCAAGGCGAGAGAAACTCCGACGCCCCAGTTGCCGCCCATGCCAACGCCATAGAGCAGTCTCAAAGCGAGAAATACGGCATAGCTAGGCGCGAAGCCTGACAGCACCTCGATGATCGAATAGAAGATAATGTTGCCGATCAATACCCAGCGCCGTCCATAACGGTCGGCCAGCAAGCCGAAAATAAAGCCCCCGATGGGACGCGTGATCAGGCTCGCCGTAATGGCCAGCGCAATGGCGGGAATCGATCGCCCGAAGTCCTTCGCGATTGCGGAAACAACATAAACCACCACGAAGAAATCGAAGGCATCCAGCGTCCAGCCGAGAAACGCCGCCCCTACCGCGTTGCGCGCGTTGGCCCGGCTGCGGTCGGAAGTGGAAGTCGGCATCTATGTTCTTCGTTTCTCATGATCTCACGACTTGTCCAACCGTCCGAGACGCTTCCGTGCGCGTGAAGTGGTGCGGCTAGAATTCGTAGCGCAGCGCGAACTGCATCTCCCGTGGCTGCGTGAGCAGGCTCTGATAATCGCCGAATTGGGATGGTACCTGCGTCAGCGACGGCGAGCTGATGCCGCCTACCGACTCCACGTTGAAACGAACCAGGTTCGGCACATTGAAAACCTCCCAGCGCAGCTGCAGGCTCTGCCTTTCAATCGGCATCCGCCAGCGCTTGCTCAAAGCCATATCCAGGCCAGCGATGCCGTCCCCGCGCAAAACGTTGCGCGAGCCGTTTCCGCCGCCCGGAAAAGGATGGATATAGTCGTTGTAGGCCGCCCCCGGATTCGCGAAAATGCTGACCGTGCCGTCCGGAAATTTGTAGGCGCCGGTCTGCGGATTCCCGACCAGCTCCGCCAGCCCCGGGTTATTCCAGTCGGTTGGCCAGAACGGACCGTTGGCGGTGCTAAAGGGGAAGCCGCTGGTCCAGCGAGCCAGTCCGGATAACTGCCAGCCGCCCAGGATAGCGTCGGTGACCGCCCCAGAGTTGTGGAGGAAGTGCTTATCACGCCCGAACGGAAGCTCGGCAATCCAGTTCAAGTTGAACTGGTGGGTGGTGTCAAAATCTGAAACAGCCCAGGCGCTCCGCGGCGAAAACGCGTTGGCCAGACTGGCCCCAACCGGTCCTTCGTTGAAGCCGACGCGCGTGGCGACCGAAGTATTGTCCAGCGACTTCGAGAAGGTGTAGTTGAAATCGAACTGCACACCCCCGCTGAACCGCTTCCGCAAATTGACTTGCAGCCCATTGTAGTTCGATCTCCCGATCGAACTCCAGGCATAGGAAGAGGTCAGCTGGTTGTTCAGTAAATCCCCGGAATAGCCTTGGGTACAGGCCGGCGTGGCGCAGAAGTAATGACTGTTACCGGCCGTGTCAGTGAGTAGACCATACAGATCGATGTTGCCCAGGCCCACTACTTCGTTTCCGGCATACGACGCGACGCTGTATGCTTCATACACCGCTTGCATCAGCGACTTGGTTGGTCCATAGCCGTAGATCTGAAAGCCGCTGACACCGGGCTTCAACGGCATAATCATATCGTTCCAGAAAGCCGCGGTCGGGCCAACCAGAGCGTCGGTAATCTGGCTTGGGGGAACGCCTTGACGCTCCAGCTGCGAGATACGAGTCGCGGCGGAGTAGTAATCAACGCCCGATTTAGGATCCACCAGGTCGAGCGGCTGCTCCAGATCGCGCTGCGTGAGCAGATTCCGCCCGAATCGCCCGACATACGAGAGTTGCAATGAGAAATCTTTTGGAAGCTGGCGGCCGATCGAAAAATCGGCGGTATAGGCGAAAGGCGTCTTGAGGCTTTGGTCAATGCCCCACGTGATTGCTTCGCCAAACGCCGGCGGAGTTTGCGGGAATTTTCCCGGGGGCGCCGGCGTAAAGAACACGTCGCCGTACTGGTTGACGGTTGGAATGGTATTGATATTGGTGATACGCGGAACGCCGCCGGCGGTGTCCAGCGGATTTCCGTTCGCATCCAGCGGCGTGCAGCAGGGATTCTGCACCGTAGCCGACAAACCAGCCGGCGCGTTCTGGTCGAACGTGCTGATCAGTTGCATGCCAGCGCGGTCGTATACCTTGCCAAATCCGCCCCGGATGACCGTCTTATCGCCGTCGCCGAAAAGCTTCTGGAGCCAGCCGGAGTGCGGGCGCGGCGAATATGCCAGCGAGACGCGCGGCGCGAAATCCGTTTTTTCAAAATGATAGAAACCCGGTGCATTGTTGGCTGGTCCGCCCAAGATAAAGCCTACCGGCGGCGTGGCGCTGTATCCGATACCCTGCTCCATGTTGGCCACGTTCTGCAAGAACTGCGTGCCCAGGTTATAGGTGGGGCTGGCTTGGTTTCCGTTCACCTCCCACGGCGGGGGGAACAGCGACCAGCGAAGTCCATAAGTGACGGTCAGGTTCGGCTTCATGCGCCATGCGTCTTGAGCGTAAAATTCGTACCAATCGAGGCCGTAATCGCGTTTTACCGGCGCGCCCGCGGACAATAGATTCCCTTGCTTGTCGTAGTTGTAATTCGCAACCACGTCCGACACCATCCCGAGCAAAGCCAGCATCGGATAATCGTAGGCGGTGGTGGACAACGGCTCGGGAAGCCCGGCATGGGACGGGTCTAGGGGGCTGGTGCCTCCGGAGTTGGAGAAACTGGTGGGCGACATCCAGCCGGTGGTCCCGTTGCCCTGGCTGAATGAGTGCAGATAGCTGACGCGCGGATCGCGCGCGAATCCGATGTTGGCTCCCATCTGTATGGTGTGGGATCCCTTGGTCCAGGAGTAATCGTCAATGAAATTGTGCACCGGCGTCTGAGCGTTGTGACTGTAGGTCACGCCCTGATCCAGACCGGAGAACAGATCGTACGGCTGATTCGCGTCGCCAAGAATCCCGGTGCTTTGGCGGGTGAATCCCCATCGAAAGGTGTTGACCATGGTTGGGCTCAGCACCGCTGTGTACCCCACCACCGAGCCTTTGCTGTGATCGACCACAGTCTGTTCTGGCGCATCGCCGGGCAGGAAGGGCGCCTGCGGGTTGTTTAGATTCTGAAGCGCGCCGCGCCAGAAGAGCGTGTGCTTGCCGTCGGAGGTGAGGTGATAGTCGACACGAGCCACGAATGCGTCGTTGTTCAGACTGACGGGCGCCCGAAACCGGAACCCGGCGTAATTGAGTCCGTCGCCCACCGAAAAGTCGTTGGTGGGGAACTTGCCCGTGCAGTAAGTGGTATCGAAATAACCGGTGTGGGCGGCGTTTTCAATCGCCGGGTTGATGCCTAAATGGAGCGGGTCGAGCGCCTTGATCGCGGCAGGCGTCAAGGTAGTAATTCCGCCATTCACGTTCTGATACCGCAAGATGCCCTGGCAAAGCGACGGAGTGGGGATGGTTCGCACCACGCTTTGCTCTTCGCGCTCGCGCGTGCCCTCATAGTTAGCGAAAAAGAAGAGGCGATCCTTCTTGATCGGGCCGCCGACCGAGGCTCCAAAGATATTTCGAATGAGTTTGAGAGGCTGATTGGGCTGGCCCGTCGCGGCCTCCGCCTCTTTGATGAAGTAGTCGTTGGCGCTGGTTGCGGTATTCCGCAGGTACTCGTACAGCGAGCCGTGGAAGGAATTGGTGCCGCTCTTGGTCACCAGCGTGACCTCGGCGCCCGATCCGCCTCCCTGGTCGGCGTTGTAGCTGGTAGTGGTGACGCGAAACTCCTGCACCGAATCCAGCGTTACCGGCAGCACCGAGGTGAATGCATAGCCGTTGGATTGATCGTTCACATCCACGCCATCCAGCGTCACGTTGCTTTGGTCGCTGCGTGCGCCGTTCACCGCGCCGCTGCGGGTGTCTTGATCCTTGTTCAGATCCGGACGGTTTCCGGTGTAAGCCACGCCGGCTTGCAGACTTAACAGGTCTGGAACGTTGCGGCCGTCGAGCGGAAGCTGAACCACCTGCGTCTGGTTGAATGAATTTCCGAGCGAAGCATCCACCATGTTCAACGCCAGCGCCTCCGCGGAGACAGAAACACGTTCGGCCACCGTGCCCAGGTTCATCTGCACGTTCGCGGTGGCTGGCGTGTTTACCAGCAGATTGAGCCCGGTCTGCTCGTAAGGCTGGAATCCGGTAGCCGTCACAGTGAGGATGTAGGCTCCCGGAGGCAGGAACAGGAACTGATACTCACCCTGAGTCCCAGTCTGAACCATGCGCTCCGCCTTCGACTCTGGATTGGTAAGAGTGACGGTTGCGCCCGGCAGAGCCGCGCCGCTTTGATCGGATACCGTGCCACGCAGCGAAGTCGTGGCTTGACCCCATGCCATTCCGACGCTGCCCAGGCACCAGAGAATGGCCGACAACCACCGTTCGATTTTCATGCTCGTCCCCTCTCCTAACAAAGCTGTTCCGTTTAAACCGAAATCTCCGTTCTGCAATTCCCTTGAAAGCAGCATCGGCGAACGCGGTCAGCCTGCTTTCGAAGATGGCCAACAGCCTACACGAACGATGTAATGTTCCAACAAGCATGCATGAAAACCGGGTGTCTGTCAACAACGGATCGGCACTGAACGAGAGTACGTCCAACCCTGGCCGTTCGTGCTCATCTGGCAATTGTCGCCAGTTACGCGGCAAAGACTTCCAGCTTGATACGGGCGCTTTCAGCCTGCGCAACGACTATCGGTGGCGCGTCGCTGAAATCCGGCAGCGACGGGGCGTATTCCCGCGTCGTCTAATCCAGCGTTGCCCAGCAGCTGGTCGAGGTAGCGGGCCTGGATGGAACTGAAACGGGCGACCCAGCCCGTGACCTGCCTTCGATAATCTCCTCCAGCCATAATTGAGAAGCTCCAGTAGTTAAAGGCGAAGAAAAGGAGCTTCGATGAGAAAAGGCAAGCACACAGAAGAACAGATCATCGGCGTGCTGAAGCAGGTGGAGGCAGGCCGGACAGTGAAGGAAGTCGCGCGGGAACTGGGCGTCAGTGAGGCGACGATCTACACCTGGAAGAGCAAGTACGGTGGCATGGAGGTCAGCGATGCACGCCGGCTGAAGGAACTGGAAGATGAGAACCGCCGGCTGAAGCACATGGTCGCTGATCTCAGCCTGGACAAAGAGGCCTTGAAAACGGTGATCCGAAAAAACGGCTGGAGCTTGTAGGTCGAAGGCAAGATGTGGCGTTGGTGATGAGCGAGTTTCATTACTCAGAACGCGAAGCCTGCAAGCTGCTGGCGCTGGATCGGAGTAGTTACAGGTATCGGCCGCGGCCGGATCACAATGCGGAGCTGCGTCGCGAGCTGATCGCGTTGGCGCGGCAGAAGCCGCGCTTCGGATACCGGCGTCTGTGCGCACTGCTGGAACGCCGGGGATGTCGAGCGAGTCCACAACGAGTGTACCGCGTGTACAGCCAGGAACATCTGGCGGTGCGGCGGCTGAAGAGGAAACGATTGGTGAGACCGGCGCCAGCAGGAACTCTGTTGAGCCGGGCCAATCAGGAATGGGCCATCGATTTTATCGCCGACGGATTGGCTACAGGGCGAGGGCTGCGTATGCTGACAGTCGTTGACAGCTTCACGCGGGAGTGTCCGGCGATCGAGGTGGACACGGGACTGTCCAGCCGACGGGTGACGCGCGTGTTGGAGTGGATCATCAGCCAACGAGGAACACCGCAAGTGATTCGTTGCGACAACGGGCCGGAGTTCACCAGTCGCCACTTCCTGGTCTGGTGCGAGGAACGAGGAGTCCGGCTGATTCATATTCAGCCGGGGCGGCCGATGCAGAACGGGCACGTGGAGAGCTTCAATGGTCGGCTCCGCGACGAGTGTCTGAATCATCACTGGTTCACGACGCTGGACGATGCCAAGGAAAAGATCGAGCGCTGGCGCATGGAATACAACGCAGAACGGCCGCACAGCAGCTTGGCGTATCGAACCCCGGCGGAATTTGCGGAAATCTGCTCAAAGCCCACCAACAGGATGGAGGTTATTGCCATCCCGCCTGGTCGCCGCCCGTCAGCGGAGTCGGAGTCGCAGAACGGTACTCGCGATCAAGGGTTCGCTGACGCCGCGCCGTTCGGCGCGCCCTTGACCGCTCCGTGCCGTTCTGCATGAACAGTATTGCGACGGGCGGCTCCGACGGGATGGCAGAAGAGGAGTTAAATTAGACGGAAGCGTCTCAATTATCTTTGGTAGAGAAAACCGAGGCAGGTCACCCGTGCCGAATCGCCCGTAGTCCGTGTTAGTTTTCTGGAGCCACCCGCCGGGATCGAACCGGCGACCTGCTGATTACGAATCAACAACCGACGTATTTTCAAAGACTTAGCAGTAGGCACACTGCTTTATCACCATTGTGCAATGTTACTAGTTATCAAAGGCTTGGCTAGCCTTTGCGGCGATGCGCTAGCACTGGCGAATAACGCTGCTATGCGTGGGGTGGGCACAAAAATGGGCACAGTTATTTGGGTTGAATCCCGCCACCGAGACAAACTGCGATTGGCACACCTGCAGTTAGTTTCTTCTCCTTCTTTCAAACTATCTCATCTGTTTCAGACTGGTCCTCGGGCAGCTGCAGCGGAAGTAAGCTCTGGTGGAGACCAAACTGCCGAGGAATAGCCGACTGGAAACTCGTCGGCAGAAATTCCATTGACCCGCAATCAAGCAACCATCGTGTGCTGATCGAGGGGCAAAGCCTCACGTACTTTCGCAATCTCCGCTTCGATTTCCGCTTCCCTCACCGGAGTCTCGAGGATCAATGGGACATGCGAGGGAATGAGGTGAGCTATGTCCTGGAACGCGCGAATTGACGCATACGAAAGAGGATCGTGCCTACTGCTCGTGTTCACTTCGCTCACATGAACTTGCTGCAATTTTGCCCCGAATTCCCGAAGAATCAAATAAGCCTCGGTCATGGTCGAATCGTATTGGCGGGCATGCCCTATGTCGAAGCAGAAGGTCGCATCCGGCAATTCTTTGAAGATCACGGCGAGTTCGCGGGCAGAACGACCGATAGGCTTGCGCTTGTCCATGTTCTCAATGCAGATTGCTGATCCAAGACGCCGCCAAAGCGAAAAATCATATAAGGCATCAGGGTGGACAACGATTGGCCATTTGCGCCAAGTCACATCATAGAGCCGGCCCCATATGGCCGCCTCAAACTCAGGTTCAAACTGGCTCGGAGCATGTATCGATATGTGTTTGAATTCCGATAGATCCAAGTTCTGAAGCGCATCTAGCAATGGCATCAGTTCCTTTTGTCGCAGCGCTGAAAGCTCGATCACCGTCAATCGCTTTCGCCGCATCATCGCAAGTCCGCGCCGGAAATCAGCATAGGCAAGGGCTCCCGTGGAAAACCCAATCTTCCGCATTAGAATACTCCGTAATTCTTGGTCAATGCTTCTAACTCGCTTAGTGGATCGAAGAAGAACTCTAGCAGTCCATCCCGAAATGCGTGGCTGAGTTGGCGAGCCCGCTGATAGACCTTATCAGTATCCGCGTCTTCTTCTTTTAGAGATTCAAGGTGGGTTCGCTGCTTTTCGTCCTCAAGGATGCCCAAGAATTCGTCGTACGAATTAATAATCTTCTTTGCCGCTTCGTCCAGGTGAGGGTAACGAAACAAAACGCTCGACAGAATCTCCAACGGGGTCATTTGGAAGATTTGTTCAAGATGCTCGATCACTTCCGGTCGGCGATTCACATCGCCGAAAATGAGTTGCCGGTCGTGAGAGGAGTAGTCGAGATGACAGCGATAACAAGCGAGCAGACCCGAAACGTATATCAGCTTGCGCGACATCCGAAGCTTGATGTTACGAATGGCCCATCCTTTCCCAGAACGAGTACGCAGCTTGTAAGCGAAATCGACTGCCATGGTCCGCCAGTATCGCGCAAAATCGTTCTGCAGAAAACGAGGAACGCGGTGTCCAGAACCCCGCCAGAATCCTCGATCCTCAAGGAGATACCGACTCAAAACATTGCGCACGACACGCCTGTAAGCGTCCTCCCTACCAACCGCACGAGATTCAAGTAGGAGCAAGAGGCGGCGAGTCGTGTTTAGGTTCGTATCATCCTCGCCACCGATCTCATGAACAAGATCATGGCTAAACACCATTGCACCGAAAGTGCGTTCATGGCCAACAGGTTTCTTCGCGATACTGTTAACCACGTCTGCGATCTTTCTCGTGAGGTCATAGTGTTTTGGGTCCGCCGAGCCGTCAATGAGAAGCGTCCAGTCGATATCACTGCCTATGGTGAACTCATCGCGGGCCAAAGACCCAGACACCACTATGCTCGTGTCTTCAGAGTCGAGATCCTTCAATGCCACCTTGAGTTCCTCTCGCGCGGCCGAGGCGAATTCCCTTGCATGCTTAAGATGGATCCAATCTGCTTTCAATCTGTTCTCAAGTTCGTCTAAGTTCCCGAGAGGCGCTTTCAATGTCATGAGGCGCCTGCCCGCTTCAGGCATGATCGTTTTGGCAGCGTCAACATCCGTCCAAAGAATCGTAGCAAAGTGGCAGGCCACCGTCGTCTACTGTCTTTGGCCCACTGTTGCATGGCTGATATTTAATGAAGACTTTGGCGATCACAGTGAATTCCCAAAAGTACGATAAGGGATGACTTCGTGACGAGGATAGCATTCCAAACACTCCTGGTGCAAAATGTTTGTATTGCAACACAGGGTATCACGTGTGATAGCCGAACGCTTTTCCGCTCGCCCCTGGTTTGGGACAACCAGCAACACAAGTCATCTTCCTGGTCTTAACGGCGAACGCTGAAACAGTGTCAGCAAGATGACCATGCGAACCAAACCTCCAGCGAGCACACCTTCGACAGACCGGTCGGTCAGTGTCATCAGGCTGAAGATAGCTACCGTTATTGCGGAATAACGGGCGTTTGGCCGCAGAGAAAGTACCATTCGATCCCGCAATCCCGGGCCAATCTCTCTCGAACGCCCAGCGGGGCGCGTCGAAGGACGAAGAGCTAATCACGGATGGCGCGGCCTTCGCGTAGGCCTCAATACATGAATGGGAGGCGGTTAGACTTGCAGCATTTTGCATGAGTCGTTTGATGAAGCGAGCTTTTGGAAGTAGGCTTCGACTAAATTGCTGACTCAAATGGAAATATAGTATTTGACTAATCATTTGTTATATCAGATGATAATTTACGGTGATCATCGATGACAAGTGATACTCAGTTCCCTGAGCTGATCCGCGAACTTCGAACCCGGCTAGGCCTCTCTCAGGAGAAGCTGGCTGCCCAGCTCCGGGTCTCTTTCCCCACCGTAAATCGTTGGGAGAAAGGGAAGAACCAGCCGGATGCAGCCGTTCGCCACTCCATCGGCCAGCTTATTCAATCTCAGGGCCCAGACTTTCAAGACCTCTATGATCGCTTTACGGGCGAGAGCGAAGTCGCCGAGACTGCATCATCGGATCCGGCAGGGCCGGTGCGACGTGGGCGCCGGAAGAAGACGACCGACGAGGGGGCCGCGCCGAACCGCAACGGCCAAGTGATGGACAACCGGTCGATGGAGGGCATGCTCTGGAAAGCGGCTTGTTCCATCCGCGGCGAGAAGGACGCTCCAAAGTTCAAGGACTATATCCTGCCGCTGGTCTTCATCAAGCGCCTCTCCGACGTGTTCGAAGATGAGATCGCCCGGTTAGCCGAGGAGTTCGGTGATGAGCAAACGGCGCGCACCGTGCTCGAGGCCGACCCATCTCTTGTCCGCTTCTATATCCCTCCCGAGGCATCTTGGCCCGTCGTCAGCGGACGAAAGAAGTTCGACTGGCCCGAGGAGCGGAAACCGAAAACGCTCGGCGAACAGCTTACGACTACGATTCGGGCGATTGCCCGTGCCAACCCGAGCCTTCAGGGCGTCATCGATATCGTCGATTACAACGAAACTCGGAATGGGGAACGCGAGATCAGCGACGATGCTCTCGCCAAGCTGATCGAGACGCTTAGCGACCCGCGCTACCGCCTCGGTTTGGACGACGTGGAACCTGATTTCCTCGGGCGCGCTTACGAATATTTGCTGCGGAAATTCGCTGAAGGTCAAGGACAGAGCGCGGGCGAGTTCTTCACGCCGAAAGAGGTCGGCTGGCTCATCGCATATCTAATGCAACCACAGCAGGGTGAGGAGGTTTACGATCCGTGCTGCGGCTCCGGCGGCTTGCTCGTGAAGTGTCAACTCGCGCTGAAGGAGCGTGATCAGAAGATCGACCGTCCCCTGAAACTCTACGGCCAGGAACTCACTGGCTCCTCCTTTGCGATAGGGCGCATGAACATGGTTCTTCACGATATGACCGGCGAGATCGTGCGCGGAAACACGATGGCGAATCCGAAGTTTCTGAACGATAGCCGCCTGAAGCAATTTGACATCGTAGTTACCAACCCGATGTGGAATCAGGACAACTTCGACCCGAAGAGCTACGAGAACGATCCCTACGAACGCTTCGAACAGCGCGGTGGCTATGCGCCATCATCGAGCGCTGACTGGGCCTGGTTGCAGCATGTTGCGGCGTCTCTCAACGACGAGGGACGGGCTGCTGTAGTCATTGATACGGG
This sequence comes from Bryobacterales bacterium, assembly GCA_963824345.1. GTDB lineage: Bacteria > Acidobacteriota > Terriglobia > Bryobacterales > Bryobacteraceae > Palsa-89. The sequence goes on along the minus strand of CAWGOZ010000021.1, from coordinate 313,848 downwards.
GGCGGCCAGCCGAGGCAGCGGCAGCCAAGCCGACGACAAGGAAAAAACGATCCGACGATGGTTCGTCGAGCAGGATCTCATTGAGGGGGTGATCCAACTTCCGCCGAACCTGTTTTACAACACTCCCGCTTCGGGCATCATCATCCTACTGTCCAGAAGGAAGCCGGAAGAAAGACGGGGCACCGTTCTCTTTATCAATGCGTGCGCTGAATTCGTGAAGGGCAAGCCAAAGAATGAGCTCGCGGCAGCCGGTTTAAGCAAAATTGTGGAGGCACATCGCGCCCATCAAGACTACCCGGAGTTTGGGAAGGTCGTGGGAGTCGATAGGATCGCCGAGCTGGATTTCAACCTTTCGCCAGCCAGGTACGTGTCAGCCGCTTCCAGACGTAATCACCGAGATCTCAGCGCGATCCTCGCGAATCTCGAAGAGATCGACGCAACGGCAGATCCGCTGTACCGTCGACTGATGACATCGCTCTCACAAGTTGTTCGCGTAGAAGGAGTGACAAAATGATCTTCGACAAGAACGTAGAGATGGCCCAAACACCCCTTGGTCTTCTCCCCAAACATTGGGACATCAAGACATTTGAACAAGTGTGTGAGAAGCCTGAGTACGGATTTACCGAGAGTGCGGCGCTGGAGCCGGTCGGCCCCAAGTTTCTCCGAATTACCGACATACAGGACGGCAGGGTGAACTGGGCAACGGTGCCATTCTGCAAATGCCCGGAGGAGTTGAAGCCAAAGTACCTCCTCAAGCCCGGAGACCTGCTTGTCGCACGAATCGGAGCGACGACCGGAAAGACCTACTACATTACCGAGTGCCCGGAGGCAGTTTATGCATCCTATCTGATTCGTCTTCGACCACGGGCAATCGACGGAAGGTTTTTCTACTACTTCTGCAATTCGGATCTTTACTGGCAACAGATCAATGCTGGAAAGGGGGAGAAACTCAAGGGTGGCGTCAGCGGTGGCAGTCTGGCCCAACTGGTCGTTTGCGTACCGCCGCCGGATGAGCAAAAAGAGATTTCTGATCTGCTCGGGGAAATCGACTCGGTTATCCAAATGCAGAGTGACCGGCTCAATCTTCTGAATGAACTTCGTTTCGCCGCCGTCGGGCGCATCTTTGGCGTATCACAGCAAGAAGGCGCGTCACCTCAAGAACAGAACCTCCTAATAAGTGAGGCTACGGAGGCCCCGGTCCATGCCTAGCATAGGCAGCGAACGCGCAACCGTCCAGAATCCGCTGATCGGGTACGCCAGCGAAATCGGGTGGGCCTATATTACACCGGATGAGGCGCTGACCCTGCGGCGCGGTGAAAGCGGAACGCTCTTTTACCAGATCCTGCGCGACAAGCTGATTAGTCTGAATCCCGGCATTCTCAACGTGAACAATGTCGAGGAGGTGATTGGCAAGATAGAGAGCGTCCGGAACAATATCGAGGGCAACGCTGAGATCCTGGCCTGGCTCCGTGGCGAAAGGTCGATCTACGTCGCGGCCGAAAAGCGGCAACGGAACGTCAAGCTCATCGACTTCGAGCATCCCACTGAGAACGTTTTCCACGTCACCGACGAATGGCGGTACACGAACGGGAAGTACGCAAACCGGGCAGACGTGGCGTTCGTCATTAACGGCATTCCGGTCGCCGTCGTCGAGACGAAGAGCGCAACCAAAAAGAACGGAATCGACGACGGCATCGACCAGATTCGCCGCTACCACCGTGAAACGCCGGAGTTGATGACCGCGCCGCAGATATTCGACGTTACGCACTTGCTGGATTTCTTCTACGGTGCCACCTGGAACCTCGACCGGAAGAATCTTTTCAATTGGAAGGACGAGGAAAAGGGCAACTTCGAGAAGAAGGTGAAGCGTTTCTTTGGCCGCGAGCGATTCCTCAAGTACCTGGAGTCCTGGATCGTCTTCTACAAGAAAGACGACGAACTGCGGAAAATCATCCTGCGCCAACATCAGACGCGGGCGGTCGAAAAGGTTGTTGAGCGCGCCCTTGATCCAGAGAAGAAAGCCGGCCTAATCTGGCACACCCAGGGATCTGGCAAGACCTTCACCATGATCAAGGCCGCGGACCTCATTTTGCGGAACCCGGCGTTCAAAAAGCCCACAGTGATCATGCTGGTTGACCGGAACGAACTGGAGAGCCAGCTTTTCCAAAACCTAGCAGCTTACGGCCTCTCGCCCGAAATCGCGCGCAGCAAACAGCACCTTCGTGAGCTGCTGCGATCAGACTACCGCGGGTTGATCGTTTCGATGATCCACAAGTTTGACAAGGCTGATGCGGACATGTGCACTCGGGACAACGTCTTCTTGCTGGTAGACGAGGCCCACCGCACCACCAGCGGCGACCTGGGCAACTACCTGGTGGCCGCTATACCCAATGCAACGATGCTGGGTTTCACCGGCACGCCGATCGACAAGATTGCGTATGGCAAAGGCACGTTCAAGGTTTTCGGCAAGGATGACGAGAAGGGCTACCTGGACAAATACTCGATCGCTGAATCGATTGAGGACGGCACCACCCTCCCGCTCAACTACACGCTCGCGCCGAACGACATCCGCGTTCCACGCGAGCAGTTGGAGAAGGAATTCCTTGACTTGGCAGATACGCAGGGAATAAGCGATATCGAGGAACTGAATAAGATCCTGGATCGCGCTGTGAATCTGAAGACGTTCCTTAAGGCTGACGATCGAGTCGACAAGGTCGCCCGGTTCGTTTCGCAGCATTTCCGCGAGAACGTGGAGCCGCTTGGGTACAAAGCCTTCCTGGTCGGTGTCGACCGAGAGGCTTGCGCGCTATACAAGAACGCACTGGATAAGTACCTGCCGGCCGAGTACTCGGCGGTTGTGTACACATCGGCCTATAACGACAGCCAACTGCTGGCCGAATTCAAACTGAATGAGGATGAAGAGAAGCGTATCCGGCGCGCCTTCATCAAGCGCGATACCCAGCCGAAGATTCTCATTGTGACGGAGAAACTGCTGACCGGCTTCGACGCGCCGATCCTCTACTGCATGTACCTGGACAAGCCGATGCGCGACCATACCCTCCTACAGGCAATCGCGCGCGTGAATCGACCCTACGAAGACGAAGATGGCGTCAAGAAGCCCGCCGGCTATGTCCTCGATTTCGTCGGCATCTTCGAAAAGCTGGAGAGGGCGTTGGCGTTCGATTCTGACATTGTTGGAAGCGCCATCCAAAATATCGATGTCCTGAAGCATCAGTTCGCGACATTGATGGACGAACAGGCGCCGCCGTACTTGGCGCTTTGTTCGGGTCCGGTCGATGACAAGACCCTCGAAAAGGCGATCGAGGTCTTTGAGGACAAGGAGCGCCGGGAGGCATTCTACAAGCTTTTCAAAGAGCTCGAAATGCTGTACGAGATCATCTCGCCTGATGTCTTCTTGCGTTCCCACATCGAGAACTACGGCAAGCTTTCTCTGCTGTACCAGATCGTGACGAACGCTTTCTCAAAGAAAGTGGCGCTCATCAAAGACCTGATGAGAAAGACCGAAGATCTGGTGAAGCGGACCGCTACCGGCACTGGCTTCGAATTGGCGATGAAGGTGGTTCGCATCGACGAGAACACCGTCGAGGCGCTGAAAACCGAGAAAGGTGGAGAGCCGCCCAAGGTGATCAACCTCGGGAAGAGTCTGCTGACCGCGATCAGCGAAGAGGCGAATAATCAGCCGTACCTCATCCCGATTGGTGAGCGGACCGAAGCCATCCTTGAAGGCTACGACGACCGGCAGATCACTACTCAATCGGCGCTTCAGCAACTCGCAAAGTTGATGGAAGAGTATCTCCAGGCGAAGCGCGAAAGGGATCGTACCGGATTCGATATCAACACGTTCACGCTGTTTTGGGTTCTGAAGCAATCCGGTGTGCGTGAGGCGGACCAGGTCGCGCCCAAGGTCGACGCTGCCTTCCGGAAGTATCCCAACTACCGTGACAACGTCGCGCAGGAGCGGCAACTGAAGGCTGAAGTGTACAAGCTGGTGCTTCCTGCCGTGGGCAAAGACGTAATGGTGGCAGTGGTGAAACGTCTCCTGGAGTTACAGAGATCGTGAGGGGAACGGTGGAGCAGGCAAAGGATCGGATGCGAGAGGAGATTCGCCACTGGGCGGCCAAGCTCCGCGTGAGTCCGCGTCGCGTTCAGATCCAGCGGATGACGACGAAGTGGGCGTCCTGCTCCACGAGTGGGCGTGTTTGTTTCAGCCTTGAGTTGTTGAATGAGCCGGCAAGCTTCCGGGAAGTGGTGATCGTGCATGAACTCTTACATCTATTAGTACCCAACCACGGGAAGCTCTTCAAAAGCCTGATGAACGCGTATCTGCCCGGATGGGAGACGCGTGCTGCAGGGCGAGCGAGTCGTCTCTGCGGGACGTCAGGAAAGTATTCGGAAACCGTGTGAGTCTCTCGACAGCCATCAGGGGACGGATTGGGGTAAACGCAGTCGAGCGAGCCGTGCTCGAAATTGGATGGCTATTCCGAGAGCTGCCTACAAGTGACTTCGGTATCGATGGACAGATCGAGATTGTCGACGATTCCGGAAACCCTACCGGTCGGCTAATCGCGGTTCAGATCAAGTCTGGCCCAAGTTACCTAAAGGAGAAAACGAGTGCAGGATTCATATTTCGGGGAGAGCCTCGTCACCTGAGTTATTGGGGCCAATACTCTTTGCCGGTGATCGTAGTGCTTCATGATCCAGAGTCAGGCACATGTTACTGGCGGTCGGTTGAGTCGGGCAACGTGAAGACCCTCAAAAGAGGCTGGAAGATGACCATTCCGCTCGACCAGAGACTCGCCGAGGAAGCAGGACCGGCACTCCAGCGCCTTAGCACGGGCTCGCCTTATTTCTTGAGACTCGCGGAATTGGCACAAGCTCGACCGCTGATGCAGCGAGTGGTCGACGGAAGCCGGCTGTTCCTAGAGGCGGAGGAATGGATCAACAAGAGTAGCGGTCGCGGTAGCCTATATGTGAAAGCGCAAGCTGAAGACGGCTCCGAAGAAACGCTCGTTGAGTGGCCATTCGTAATGTTCCCCGGTTGGGATTACGTGGACGTTTTTCCACACCTGTTTCCATGGGCGGCAACTCGATCGACGAGGACTCTTATGAGAGCTACGACGAGGCACAGTGGGACGCGGAATGTGGCGTCTGGGACAGCGAGGATGGCTGCTACATAATGCATACGACGGACTTCAATGAGTGGCGCTCTCGATTCGCAGATATTAGGCCGTACGAGATCGCTTCCGGTGAGGTGGCTCTGTACCGACTAGAGTTGACGCTTAATAAGGTCGCGCAGGCATTCCTGACCTTGGATCAATACCTTTCAACTGGCAGCAATGGCCAGCGTCGTGACCTGCGGTCGGCCGGAGAGGGATACTCTTTGGGGCTCAAGAGTTTGATCAAGAAATACATGCCTGATGTCGGCTCCAACCATGATACGAAAGGCGAGTAAACAGCTCTGAAAACGTTGGGTTCTTTCGTTGGCCCATTTGTTCAAGTGGGGGCCTTTTAGGGGATGGCGGGCTCAATAGGAGAAATCTGGCGTAGGATTGTGAACGAATCGCCGCACTAAGCCGAAGTCTCCAACTTGATTGCGTCGTTTGGTGCGTGAACCAAGTCCTGTTTCGTGCCCAGGTACCGTTCGGTAGTTTGAACGGACGAGTGTCCGAGAAGTAACTGGATCTGCGCTCGCCTCCACCGGCGCGACATAGCTTCGCGCAGGTACGGCGGAGATTGTGCGGTGCGATGCCGGGAACCCCAGCCGCTTCGGCGTAGGGCCACATCTACAGCTGCAAATCAGGAAAGTGGAAATCGTTCGCTTTCATCATAGTCTTTGCAAATTCTGTCGCGAGGACTCTGTCAATCTCTGGGAGCCAAATTCGCCACAGCCGCCTGGGAATCACTCTTTCACGGGACAGATAGAACTCCTCCCAAATCAGGTTCAGGTACTTGATCATCGTAAAGTTCAATTCCGTCCAATGCTGCTGATCGCCTTTGAGCGCTGCTTGCCACTTGCCGTAAATCTCTGGCGTAAGTATCGAATTGTACTTATCGGCATAGGTGCGAAATATTTCCAAGTGGAGCTTCCGACGATACTCCCAGACCACGTTCGCTAGGGTTGCCATACCGATCATGCTTGCGACAGTGGTAGTGACAATCGTGATTCTGTCCATGTTTAGTTACCCCTTCGCCAGTTTGCACGTCCTAGACGCCCTAATCCGGTCGAGGCGGAGGATGTGCCAAGCCTCTGCAACGCAGGGTATCACTATGAGGTAGGGGCCGGGATCGTCGGTTTCCGTTCAAGCGAAGGTTGGCTAGACAGCCACTCTCAACTTGATCGCGTCGTTCGGCGCTTGAACCAGATCCTGTTTCGTGCCAAGATACCGTTCCGTCGTTTGAACGGACGCGTGCCCGAGGAGCAATTGAATCTGCTCAAGCTCGCCGCCACCGGCACGGCATAGCTTCGCGCAGGTACGCCGGAGGTCATGGGGGGCGATACCAGGGACTCCGGCTGCGTCGGCGTAGGGTTTGATAAGTTGCCAGACGACCTTCTCTCCCAAGGTTTTGCCTGTGACTCGGTCAGCGCGATTTACCGGACGGAAGACGTAACCTTCCGCCACGCCGGCTGGAGATGCCCACGCATCGACGGCCACCTTTACCCAGGTCGGCATCGGCGCGGTTCGGACCCGACCGTGCTTGCCGACCAAATCAACGATGCACCAGCGGCCATCGCGTTGTTGCAAGTGCGCGAAAGTGAGCGCGGCCACCTCGGAGCGCCGCAATCCGCAGCCGAGAAGAACGGCGAGAATAGCTCGATCGCGCAGTCCTCGGAGTGTTGAGATATCTGGGGCGTTCAGTAGCGCTTGCGCCTGCCGCTGTGACAGCCAATTACCGGTGCGTATGCCCTGCGTTTTTGCGCTCTTCACTCGGGAAATGCCCGCCGCAAGCTCCGGCGCCAGTAGGCCGTTATCGGCGGCTTCCGCAGCCAGCTTGCGAATCGCCGACATGCGGATGATGATCGACGACGAGCCGAGGCTGCGGTCCTCCAGCGACACCCTCCACGCGCTTACGGTCGCCTTAGTGAAACCGGGTCGCGGCGCCTGCTGGAACCAGGCCAGGAACTCGTTCAGCGCCATGTTGTACACACGCTTCGTAATCGGAGAGGAGACGCTATCGAGTACCAGGGCTTTCAGCTTTTCCCATCCCGCGATCTTCTCCACCACAATCAAGTCGTTCATTCTTGTCTTCGTTATTGGGCATTATCGTCCACCTGAACACTAGCTCTGTGTAGCGCCTACATCAAGACAAATTCGCGACAGTCTGCGTCAATTTTGGGGGGATAATGAGACTTCGGCATGCGCGATCACGCGCGGGAATAGGACCAGCGGTACTTGTGTGGTACCGAACGGTGCATTCAATCTTCCAAATGTATTGACAACTTTGAGGATGCCGACCTATAATCCTCAATACCTATATCCAGACGAATGTTAAGGAGGAGCTGGTATGGAAGAGCGCGACAATTGCCGCAAGATCGTTGAGCGGGTAGACCCCGACCGGCGGAATTTCGTAAAGCGGTTTCTAGCCGGCGCGGCCTTTGCCGCCCCTGTTCTAACAACTTTTGCTATCGACGCCCTGAGCCCGCATTCGGCCAACGCGATGCAGAGCAACGTAACTAGCTCAGTGACCCCGGAACCTTCCACTTTGGTCCTCATGGGCGCGGGAGCCGTAGCCATCGGTGTGGCTGCTCATCGCAAGGCGCAGCGCGACAGGAAGCAGGCTCAGTCCAACGCCGACGAACAGGATCCGAAAGAATAGGTCGATTGTTAGTCCTTCGGCTTGTGGTGAAGCCAGCGGCACTCGGTAGAAGTCCCAGTGCTTCTTAGCGCCGCGATGATCGTCAAGAACGAGGAGCGGTTCCTCGCTCCCTGTCTCGCGTCTATCCGCGATTTTGTAGATCAGATCGTAGTCGTCGATACGGGCTCAACGGATCGCAGCAAAGATATCGCGGTTCAATTCGGGGCCTTCGTCAAGGAAAGGCCCTGGGACGGGGATTTCTCTTCAGCACGAAATGAAGCGCTCAGTTTCGCGCGCGGCGACTGGATTCTCTATATCGATGCCGACGAGACGGTGCGCCCCGGCAATTTCGCGCAAGTCCGCTCCGAACTCGCGCTATCGGGAATGGCCGGTTATTACGTCCGGTTGCATCCCCGCCCGGGATTCACGCCTTATCGGATTTTGCGAATCTTTCGCAACCAGCCGGACATTCGTTTCAGCGGCGTAATTCACGAAAACATGTGGCCGTCCATTCTCCGGAGGTATTCCGAATCCGATGTGGGCACGTTGGATCTCGCCCTCGATCATGCGGGATATGAAGGCGATCAGTCGTCCAAGCACGCGCGCAATCTGCCACTGTTGCGCAAGGCTCTTCGCGAAAACCCTGCAGCGGTGTTCCCGTGGTGCCATCTCGCCGAGATTTACACGGCGCTCGGAAGGCCGCGCTTCGCCGAACGCGCCTGGCGCCAGGCCCTCGCTATCGTTCGCGCGAAAAGCAAGCCCGGGCAGGAGGATTACCTGCCTTATGCTGGGCTGATCCCTGTGATTTCCGAGAGAGGCGAAGATGCCGGATCTCTCGTGTGGGAAGCGATCGGACGCTTTCCGTGTAACGCACATGCCTGGTGGCTCAAGGGCCGCGTTCTAATGCAGTCCGGCAAGTTTGAAGGCGCCATTGATGCGTTCGCGCGCGTGCTGTTGCTCGGAAAGAACGGCAATCACGACCGCGATGTGGCCTGCGATCGGAGAATCTTCGATGTGTTGACCTACGATTCGCTCGCCACTTGCCATTTTCGTCTTTGCGACTACGCTCGCGCCCGTCATTTTTATGAGTTGGCTGCAGCCTACGATCCCGCTCCACAGGAGTACCGAGTCAAAAGCGCATTGTGCGCACGCTTGGAACGTTCCCAGGGCAAGTCGGCGAAGGGATGACAAGGCCCGGCGTCGGCGATCCCGAAATTTCGGTCATTATTCCCACGTTCAATCGTCCTCGGGAATTGCGCTTGTGTTTGGAAGGGTTCGCCTGCCAGACCGCCGCTGCGGCCAGGTTCGAGGTGATCGTGGCCGATGACGGTTCCGATCAGAGCATCGAAAAGATCACGGAAAGCTTTCACGACCGGTTCAGCCTTAGCCTGGAACGATGCGATCACGCCGGCGCGTCCGTCGCTCGCAACCTCGCCATCGCGTGCTCGCGCGCTCCGTTGCTCCTGTTATACGACGATGACCTGCAACCGCTGCCCGGCATGATCGAGGAGTGCCTGGATTTCCACGCTCGTCATCCAACCGATCACGAGTTGCGGCTTCTCTATTTCTCGCCGGCTCCCGAGATCGCGGATCAGGCCATCGTACAGTGGGCCTTCGGGCGGCTATACCTTTTTCCGAGCGCGCCCGGCATCCACACCTGGCAATATTTTTGGGGCGGCGCGATCACCTGCAAGCGCACTCTATTTGCCGGACGCGGATTCGATCCTGCCTATCAGGCTGCCGAAGATGCCGAATTCGGCTTGCGAGCCGCCGCGAAGCGTGATTTGGAAATTCACTTCTCCCCTCACCTTACCGGCCATTTTCACCGGCCGCTCGCATTGACGCAAATCTGCTGGCGCCAGTACCGCATGTCGTTCTATCGGTTTCAGCTCGCGAGGCAATATGGCGTGCGATTTGACCATCCCGCCTACCAGGCTCCTCAGGATTTCGTGATCGGGGACTGGCCTTCCTATCGCGACTTGCTCCGCGCGGCCCGTGCGCAGGAGTGCTCGAACCTTTCGCAATCGCCGGCGAGGTTCCGGTTGCTCACCGCAATGTGGCTGAAGGCTGAACTGCACGCCATGGCGACCGGCTGGCTGGCCGCGGAGGCAGGTGGCTCTCCGACACCACAACTATTCGATTGAGTTCACCAGGTCGCCTGGTGGCTCGGGAGCCCGGCCTTCTCGTGACGCGATCCAGCCTTCGGCCCGCATGTGCTCTTCGATCCGCGCATACAGCGCCGCAATCATCTTGGATCGGGACGAACCCGGTTCGGCAGGCTTCTTGTTGAGGCTTCGGATGGTGGTAACCATCTTCTCGAATTCGTCACGGCTCTCGATTCTTTCAGGCTCCGTGCACGACGCGACGCCCGGATAGGCGCAAGCTAGCCGATACTCGTAGTAACCGGCGAGATAGTGACCTTCGCACGCCGCAAGCTTGGGAAGCGGCGCCCATCGCGCTCCGGTGCTGATCGCGTCGTAAAAAAGAGTCAGATCCGCTCGCCGGGAGAGCCGAAGTCCAAGCTCCGGACCGTCCAGGAGTCCATACCTCGGATTGAATCGGCCGTGCTGGAACAGCTCTGTCTTGCAGGTGACCGCGTGACTCCGGAATGCCTGCCAGGATTGAGCGCCCTTCCGCGCAGGACGCGGATACAAGCGTTCGAAGGCGGGATCGGCTTCAACGCCCAGCAGGCACACTTGATTGTTGGATGGATGCGATGCGTGGAAGCTCATACAATGTTCGAGGAGTCCAGCGTGCGGAAGCGATCCTGCAGAGTAAAGCGCGAGGAGCGGTGCGCGCGCCGCCCCAATCGCTGCATTTCTAGCGCTAGTAACGTCGGCCGCGTCGGCTTCGACGACTTGGGTCTCCAAGCTCCGTTCTGAATGCGCGCGGCACGATTCCGCCCACACCGAGGCCGACGGCCCGGCGAGAATCAGTTCGAATTGCGCGGCCGGCACGGTCTGCGAAGCGAAGGCTTCCAGAAATGGCTGCAGGCCGTCGGTGTCGTCGCAATCGGGAACTACCAGCGAAATTGCGGGCGCGCCAGGATGATGTCCCGCGAACATTGGATCAGCTAAACCAGTAGCCCCTCGCCCTTCATCTGCGTAAGGACTTCCTCCACCATTCGTGTGGGTGGTTCAGGCAGATGAAAGGCTTCCTGCAGAGCCTCGGCGATTCCAGCCACGGAATTTGTTCCATTGCAAAGTTCCAGGATCAGCGCCGCAGTCGGGTTCAGATGATGGACGCGGTCCTTGTCGGGTTCGTAGATGACATATCCGTCGTCGTTCTGATCGACATCCAACCCTTCCAGGCGTTTGGGTTTATCGTCCATGGGGCTTGAATCCTAACAGTGTAGAGTCGGCACGAATTGTCTGTCAACCATTAGGCGAGGACCTAGTACTGACGCTGCGATTTTGCTACGCTTGCTGCGAGTGCCCACCCGAATCCTTATCCTCACCCCAATGAAAGACGCGGAAGATTGCCTCAATTCGTACTTCCGCAGGATCGGTATGCTTACGTATCCGCATCGCGAGATTTCGCTCGGATTTCTCGAGGGCGACAGCTCCGACGGTACGTGGGTGGAGTTGTGCCGCCGCGCGGACGGCCTGCGCGGCGAGTTCCGCGCCGTCAACGTATGGAAGAAGGATTTCGGCTACCGGGTTCCCGTGGGGGTCCATCGAGGAGCCCCGCCCATTCAGACCGAACGGCGAACCGTGCTGGCCAAGAGCCGCAATCATCTTCTGTTTCATTCGCTCGACGACGAAGATTGGGTCCTGTGGCTCGATGTCGACGTGGTCGAGTATCCGCCCGACCTGATCGAACGTTTGATGCGAACCGGAAAAGACATCGTCCACGCACATTGCGTCCTTGACTACGGCGGAGCAACTTATGATTTGAGCGGCTGGCGCGACCATGACCGCGTCCATCTTGACGCGCTACGCGGCGTGGGCGACCTGGTCGAGCTCGACGCCGTGGGCGGCACAGTCCTGTGGATTCACGCCGACTTGCATCGCGACGGCCTTGTGTTTCCCCCGTTCCACTACGGGCGCGAGAACCCCGCCGCGCGAAAAGGCCAGGGTGAAATCGAAGCGGAAGGATTGGGGCTGCTGGCTCGCGACATGGGATACACGTGTTGGGGGATGCCGAATCTCGAGGTTCGGCACGGCCGCTGGTGACCGCCCGGATCGATCAACCTTCACTGCTCTACGTCAGTCCCGTAATTCCCCTGCTGGGCGGAAACGGGTTGGCCATGCGGGCCGGCATGGTGCTCGAAGCGTTATCGCGTGCCTATCGCGTCTCCTTGCTTGTGGTGCCGCTCTATCCGCCTTTTGACTCACCGATCCCCGAATATTTCCAGCTCTTGTGCGAGCGCTCGGTCTGCACGGCTCCGAATTCGGCCTCCACCGTTCTTCGCTCGATTTCCTTCGATGCCGTTCACGTGTTTCGGTTGGCTGCGCTGCCTTTCGCGACAACTTATTTCGCGTCGGGCTGTCTTCGATGCCTGGATCTGGACGATATCGAATCTCTGACGCATCGCCGGATCGCCGCGCTGTATCGCGAAAATGGAGATCAGCAACTCGCAGAGTCCGCCAGCGCCGATGCCGCTCGATACGCGATGCTCGAAGGCTTGGCCCTTCGCAAAGTGGACCGAGTTTACGTTTGCTCCCGGCAGGATCAGGAGTTGCTCTCGGGTCGCTACCCGGCGGAGATTGTGGTGTTGCCGAATGCAGTCCGGCCACCGGCCCATGTGTTGGCGCGGGACACGCGCACTTTTCGTTTCCTCTTCATCGGCACGCTGGGATATTACCCGAACCACGACGCGGTACTGTGGTTTTGCTCGGCGATCTTGCCACTTATTGCGGGCCAGGCGCTTTACCCATTTGAGGTCGTCGTCGCCGGACGTGGCGCTTCCCAACAGCTTGTTGATGCTCTGCCCCGATCGAACGTAACATTCCTTGGAGAGGTGCCCGACGTGCAGCCCTGCTATAACGCTGCACACGCTGTCGTCGCGCCATTGCGTGCCGGAGGGGGTTCACGGATCAAGATTCTGGAGGCGTTCAGCTTTGGCCGGCCCGTGGTTACAACCTCCGTGGGACTCGAAGGAATCGAAGCGGAGGACCGGAAACACGTCCTGGTGCGGGAGACCCCCGAAACGTTTGCCTCGGGCTGCCTTGAAATCATGCGGGACGCGGAACTCGGAGAGCGCTTGGCTCGGAACGCAAGTTCGCTGTGGTCGCGCGACTATTCAGCCGAGGCGCTGGGGAGAACAGTGTCGTCGCTGGCAACTTTCCGCGCGCACCCAAGATCAAGTCCCAAGGCTTAGCTCATGACTTTGCGTTTAACAAATCTGCTCCCTGGGAACGGTCCTTCGTTATTCATGCCAAGCCACCGAAGAGATGGTTGGCTCGAACCATAATGTGGCCAGTTGGGTGCTTGGTCTTGAATTAGACAGCGATCGGTTTAACCGAGGCTTTGGCTGACATGCTCCCCAAGCACTGTGGACCGATATCGGACATTATCGGTAGCGTCGCTCGTCCCGATTGAATCATACTGGCTTGGCAGCAGACTGCCAACGAACTAACATGACCCAACACACCGTCCCCGACACAATCTCCCTTCTCTCGCGCACTCCGGCCGCGCTCGATGCGCTCCTGCGGGATCTGCCTGAAACCTGGACCATGCGGAACGAAGGTGAGGGCACATGGACCGTCTTTGATGTCGTCGGCCACTTGATCTACGGCGAACAGACGGATTGGATGCCGCGCGCCAGGCTTATCCTGGAGCATGGCGAGAGGCAGGCCTTCCAGCCGTTCGACATGTCGGGCCACATCCAGGTGTGCCTGGGAAAGTCGCTGGGGCAGTTGCTGGATGAATTTGCCCAGCTGCGCGCCGCCAATCTCGCCGACTTGCAGGCGATGAATTTGAGCCAAGCAGAACTTGAACTTCGCGGACGGCATCGGGCGCTGGGGCCAGTCACGATGTCTCAGCTGCTGGCTTCCTGGCCCGCTCACGACCTCACGCACATCCATCAAATCTCCCGGATCATGGCGCACCAATACCGGGAGGCGGTGGGATCGTGGGCGGCGTATATGGGCGTCATGAAGTGTGCGGGGCACAGCACTGTTTAATCGGCAGGCTAGGCGCTGCCTTGAAACACTATTACTCGGCAGATAGCGATATGGCGCATTATCGTCTGACGGACCAACGCTGACGACCATCACGATGCAATCGCTTCGTCGCGCTATTTCGCCAGAACTTCTAACCGCACCGTTGGCGGCCCGGCTGCGGGGTCAGTCTTATGTTCTGCATGTTCTTTGATCACATTTGCAGCGAAGGCAGTCTGTCGGTGCGCGTGCTGCAAATGCATGTGCCGTAACCCGAGCAAAATCAATGCCAAGTACGCAAATCCGCCGGTTAGCTTTTTGCTCGGCACGTAGCTTCGCCAATTGGTCAGAGAACGCCTCGCCCTCAACTCGCGTAAACCAATATAGGCCCATGCAGGAATCGCCAACAGTATCGAAAAATAGAGATTTCCGCACGCCTCCTTGATAACCACAAACCTTTCATACTGCTGTTTCTCATCGTCGGTCGCAGTCTCTTGAAACTTCGTGATTGCGATAGTATCCGCTTCAAACCCGGTCTCATCTCCCGTAGTTGTTATCGTTTTCCAGAAGCCGAGCTTGCTTGGTGTTCCCTTTCCGCCGGGCGAAATATTTCCATGCCCCTACACTATCAGCGACACTTTGCGTGCCAAGTGTCAGAGTCCAACAGAGGCCGCACAAAAAAACGACTGCAGGGATCGGAAGGCCTCGCCTGACCGTCCCAATTAGCTTCTTCGGATCCAGAAACACACTGCAAATTGAGAAGAGCAGGAGGACGCCCGGAACGATTTTCCCTGCAAAGTCCCGCAGCAGGAATCCCGTATACAAATTGCGAAAGATCCTCGGGGGACACCCAAAACCGGCCATCGGTGGACACCTGAAAAGCGGCCAACGGAATAGCTGATCCAGGACATTGACTGAGACGGAGGATTATCCTCCGGCGGTGAATGTCTTGAGCGAAGAAAATAAACAGCAAGTCCTTGCGCTCGGCCGGCTTGGCTGGTCCCTAAGGCGGATTGAACGAGCCGTACACATTCGGCGCGAAACCGTCTCAACCTATTTAAAGGCGGCTGGCATTCCCGTCCGACCTCCCGGAGGTTGGGGACGGGCCCATCCAAAACCGGCCATCGAGGTGTCCACCGACCCTGGACACGAAAATGGTCCTGCGGACGAGATCCGGACGCCGCCCTCAACTCCGTCGGAGAGCGCCTGCGAGCCGTACCGGGAGTTCATAGAAGCTGATCTGGCCAAAGGTCGGAACGCCATGGCCATTTGGCAAGACCTGGTGGACGGCCACGGCTTCAGTGAAAAATACGCCAGCGTCAAACGGTTCGTGCGGAAGCTGCGCGGTTCCTCCACGCCAGAAGCGCGCGTGGTGATTGAAACGGCGCCCGGCGAAGAAGCGCAGATCGATTATGGCACCGGGCCGATGGTGCGCGACGCACAAACGGGCAAGTACCGGCGCACACGACTGTTTGTTCTGACGCTGGGATACAGCCGCAAAGCTGTCCGACTCCTGGTGTTCCGTTCCAGCTCGCGTGTCTGGGCCGAGTTGCATGAGAAGGCGTTTCGCAGGCTCGGTGGAGTCACTCGCCTAGTGGTGCTCGATAATCTCCGCGAAGGCGTGCTCACGCCCGACATTTACGAGCCCACGCTCAATCCGCTCTACCGTGACGTGCTGCAGCACTACGGCGTCACAGCGCTCCCATGCCGCGTGCAGGACCCGGATCGCAAAGGCAAAGTGGAATCCGGTGTTGGCCACGCAAAGAGGACGCCGCTCAAAGGCCAGCGCTTCGAGAGCATGGAAGATGCGCAAGCGTATCTGGATCGGTGGGAAGAGCGTTGGGCCGACACGCGCATTCATGGAACCACGAAGCGCCAAGTCGCAACGATGTTCACCGAAGAGCGTCCTGCATTGCTTCCGCTGCCGATCGAACCTTTTCGCTATTACCAATACGGCGAGAGAGCCGTGCACTTGGATGGTTGTGTCGAAGTAGAGGCCGCTTACTATGGTGCGCCGCCTGGCTGGATCGGCCGGCGTGTTCAGGTCCAGTGGAATGACGCCGTCGTTCGTTTGCTGAATCCTACCACCGGTCAACTGCTACGTGAGCACCTGCGGCAAGAGCGCGGCCGTCATCGAATCCACGATGAAGACCGTCCGCGGCGGACACCGCTATCAACGCAACAGTTGCTGCACCGCGCCGGAAAAGCCGGAAAGCACATTGGCCAGTTGTGCCAGGCAATGCACGCCAAACACGGCGAACTCGCAGTGCGCCGCATCCTTGGTACGCTGGCGCTGGCCAAGAAGTACGGCATCGCTTCCACCGACGACGCCTGCGCGCTGGCTCTAGAAACTAGCACCCGCGAATACCACTTCGTGCGCCGTTACCTGGAACACAACCCTCAACTGCCGCTGAGCTTGCGACAGGTCGATCCACTGATTCGCCAGCTCACCTTATACCGCGATCTCATCGAAAACCGAACCCGTGAGGAGGACCAATCATGAACGTAATCGAACTCGAACGCGCACTTCGCCAACTCCGCTTGGGCGGCATGGCTTCCGTGCTCGAAACCCGTCTGCGCCAGGCTCAGGCCGAACCAATGGCTCCCATCGACCTGATCTCGTGTTTGGTGTCGGACGAACTGACGCGCCGCTCCGACCGGCTGCTGGAACGTCGTCGCAAACAGGCCGGCTTCCGCGATCCCAACTGCACGCTCGACAACTTCGACTTCAGCTTTAATCCCAAAACCAATCGCAGTTTGGTCTTCGACCTGGCCACGGGCGCCTTCATCAACAAACGGGAGGACGCTCTGTTTCTCGGTCCTGGCGGAACGGGCAAAAGCCACCTGGCGCAAGCCATCGCTCAAGCTGTCATCCTGCAAGGCTACCGAGTGCTTTATCGCGAGACCCACGTGCTGCTCGATGAACTGGCGGACGCCGTTGCCGAGGGCACGCGCAAAGAATACATACAAATGGTGGCGACCGTTCCGCTGCTCATCATCGACGACTTCGGCATGCGCAAGCTTCCGCACACGGCCGCCGAGGATCTGCTGGAGATCATCATGCGCCGCTACGAACGCTTCAGCACTCTACTAACATCCAACCGGAAATGCGGTGCACCGCATTTCCGGTTTAATGCGGAGTCCACTTTTATGCTGAGCGAGCGACTATAGCAGGTGAGCCAGGCGTGTCAGATCGGCTAAAGTCGTCCCTGCCGTGAACTCGTAACTTTGCATAATCATGACGTCCTTAAAGGAGGATGTCATGTTGTCGGAATTTTTCGAGTCACCTTCACGTATTCAAGAGCTTCACGATGGCCCAGGTGGCCACCGGCTTGAGATGTTTGCTCAGGAGTTGTGCCAGACGGGCTATGCACAGATAACGGCTCGACGGCATATTCGAGCGGCCGAGCACCTGATTTATTGGATTGGTCGGAAAGGCAGAACCGTCGCTGCTCTGGACGAACGGATGATCGATGAGTTTGTTCAGCACCTGAATCGGTGCCGATGCCCCCGATACGGACACACACACCGGCGTGACCTCCGGAATGGTGCGTGTCTGTTCCTCCGCTATACGCGGTTTGCCGATCTCATCGCAACTAGAGTCGTAAAGGATGTCACTGTGGATCCGGCCCTTGTGATTTCGTTCTGTGGCTGGATGCGCAAGCAACGTGGCACGTGTGATGTCACGCTCCGCAATTACAGCGCGCATGTGCGAGATTTGCTGAAGAACCTGGGAGAGGACCCGGATAGGTTTGATGCTCAGAGCCTGCGGCAGTTTGTCCTGGACACAAGTCGACGATGTGGCTGGGCGACGGCAAAGAAGTGTACCACGGTTCTCCGCATGTTTCTGCGCTTTCTTATCGCCGAGGGCAAGTGCGCTGCAGGTTTGGATGCATCGATTCCCGTTCTCGCCCATTGGCGGCTTTCGTCTTTGCCGAGGTATTTGCAATCAAATGACGTTGAACGGGTGATTGCTTCGTGTAATCCTGCTACGCCAATGGGCAAACGGGATCGAGCCATTTTGCTCTTACTCGCTCGCTTGGGACTTCGTGCCGGCGACATCATGCAACTTCGGCTGAGCGATGTTGATTGGAAGGAGGCGGGGATCTGCGTTTCAGGGAAGGGCCAACGTCAGACACTGATGCCGTTGACTCAGGAGATTGGCGATGCAATCGCCAGCTACATCAAAGACGGTCGGCCTCAGACTACCGTGGATACGCTGTTCATTCGATCACGGGCGCCCTTTCGTGGCCTCGCGAATCACTGTGCCATCTCAATGCTTGTCGCCCAGGCGATGCGGCGCGCTGGCGTTACTTGCCCAAGCCGTGGTGCGGCCCATGTCCTTCGCCATTCGGTGGCAAGCTCTATGCTCCGACAAGGGTCCTCGCTGCAGGAGATTGCTGGCGTTCTCCGGCACCGTTCCATCGCCACCACAGAGATCTACGCCAAAGTAGATGTCCTGACCTTGCGACAGATTGCGCAGCCCTGGCCGGGGGTGAAATCATGCTGACGCAAGCCGTAACATCGTACATCGGTGTGCGCCGAGCCACGGGATTCGCATTCCGGTCCGAAGGCAGCTCATTACAGAGCTTTGCAGCGTTCTCTGATTCGGCGGGCAAACAGTATGTCAGCTCTGAAACCGCCATTGAGTGGGCTGGGTCGGCTTCATCCTTGGGTCAACGAGCGCGCCGGCTTGGCCAGGTGATTCGATTTGCACGGTACATCCGTGCCGAAGACCAACATCACGAAATACCGCCCACGGTGTTCGGCAGTGAGCATCGGCCGCGTCCTGTTCCCTATATTTTTTCCAGGGATGACATCCAGCTCATCATCCGAGCCGCATCTCAGTTAGGTAAACGCAACACCTTTCGCGGGCACACCTACAGCACGTTCTTCGCCCTGTTGGCATGCACTGGGCTTCGTGTGTCGGAAGCAATCCATCTTTGTTTCCAGGACCTCACCGCAGACGGTCTGGTCATTCGCTGTTCAAAGTTCCGCAAGAGCCGTCTCGTTCCCCTTCACGAGACCACTCAGGCTGCCCTGGAACAATACCTCCAGCGGAGGCGTGCCTATACTCCACTGGATGATCACGTGTTCGTTTCCTTGCGGCGGCGCGCGCTACTTCTGCGGGACGCCGAAACCGCCTTCCGCGATGTAGTCGAAAAGATCGGTTTTCCTCGTGGACTTGGGCTCCCGCGCCCCACGATTCATTCTTTGCGGCACACGTTCGCAGTGAGGGCGCTGGAAACCTGCCCTGATGGCCGGGACCGTATCACCAAACATATGTTGGCGCTGTCAACCTACCTTGGTCATAGCAAGGTCGCCGACACGTACTGGTATCTGGAGGCAACACCGGAGCTAATGAGGAACATCGCAGATGCGTGCCAAAGTTTCTTCACTGGAGGCCGGCCATGATTCTTCTCGCCCCGCACATTACGGCTTTTCTCCAGCAGCGGTTACCTATCGAACGGCGAGCCAGCCCCAACACCTGCGAGTCCTATGCATACGCCTTCCGACTTCTATTCGAATATGCCGCGGATTGCATCAAACTTCCACCTTCGCAACTGCATCTGGAGCAACTGGACGCTCCGCTGATCGTGAACTTTCTAAATCACCTGGAGTCAAGCCGGGGCAATGGTGCTGGCTCCAGGAACATCCGGCTAGCAGCCATCAAATCTTTCATGCGGTATATGGAATATCGAGAACCTTCGGCGCTAGAGCAGATCCGACGCATACTGGCCATCCCCGCGAAAAAGACAGATACCCGACTGGTCAGGCACCTCACGGCCCAGGAAATGCAATCGATCTTGGACGCCCCTGACCCAACTGTTCGCGACGGCATCCGTGACCGGGCGATGCTTCATCTTTGCTTCGCGGGTGGACTGCGGGTCTCTGAACTGGTGGGACTCCGAACAGAGGATATGATGCTTCAACCGCAAGCCACCGTTCTAATCCACGGCAAAGGCCGAAAAGAACGTTGCTTGCCGCTGTGGAAAGAAACGGCATCCGCGGTTCGTGCATGGCTATCTGTTCGCGGTGAAGTCCGTGTTCCAGAACTGTTCCCCAATGCTCGCAATGATGCCATGACCCGCGCCGGTTTCGAGTACATCCTCCGTAAGCATGTCCTTACCGCCGAGACACGCTGTTCAACGCTCTCATCAAAACATGTTTCACCACATGTTCTAAGGCACACCTGCGCTCTGACCATCCTGCAAGCCACGAAGGATCTACGGAAGGTGTCTCTCTGGCTCGGGCATTCCAGCATGCAGACGACGGAGATCTACACTCGTGCCGACCCGTCCGTGAAGCTCGAAGCCTTGGAATCCGTGATAGCGCCGAAGTTACGGACCGGCCGTTTCAAGGCGACCGACAAACTAATCGAGTTGCTGAAGGCTGCTCCTAATATGCGGAGTAAAAAGACGGCGAAATGACGGCCGGGCTTTCCATAGAAGGCGGAGTCCGCATAAAATTGGACTCCGCATTAAATCGGCCCGTTGAAGACTGGGGCAAACTACTCGGCGATGTGGCTGCGGTGAGTGCGATGCTCGATCGGTTGCTGCATCACGGACACGTACTGAAGTGCGGCCCGCGAAGCTGGCGCACCAAAGCGGCGGCAGGTGGCCAATGAGTTTCGCGCAGCCCATTCGAAAACAAGAGGCCTTGTCGCATGTTTCAGGCTTGGTGATCATCACGGCATCGGGCCGTGATATCTTCCCGATGCGTACATGATCCAGATGAATAGAAGCCATGCCGGATAGCTGAAGGCGAAGGGTGTTAATAACACCACGTACGCCACCGTCGAGAGTTTATGACGTGCGATCCGGAAAGCGGAGTATCCCAACCACAGGCACACTCCTCCGAGCACGATCGGCACGTACCCAAGAACTACCTCGAAGATAAGCCCATTCGGAATGATCAAATGGAAAAAGAAAGATGCCAGCGCTACGGCCGTTGCGAAGCCAAGCAGAACGGGAGTAGTCGCTAGCTTCGGCATGTGGGTCTCGGGATCTCCAATACCATTGTGCCCAAAATATCGGATGATCCGAAACAACCCCTTACCTTCGGTAGCGCGTCATTACTTGGGGACTCCGTCCCCAAACCCCTGGGATTTATCGCGTTTGCGCCAGAATGGCAGCCTGGCTTACGGAGCGGCGCTGCCGCTCCGAGCCATTCCGGCCGCTGAGTCGGCGCTCCGGTTGCGTCCCCGCAGAGCCGTATCCTCCGCTCAGGTGAGATCAGTATAAAACTACAAGAGTGATCTTTGAAGAAATGTTTGCTCAAGTCACATCAGGCGGTGTATAAATACTGTTGTTCTGGTTCCGCTCCGTTGGCCGGTTTTGAAGTGTCCACGTATGGCCGGTTTTCAGATGTCCACCGAGGAAAGATCGCTTCAAAAGCTTCCATCGGCAGTGGGTGTCCTGAGGTTCGCGATCGCTTCAGGGATTATAGCTTACAATTCGCCAAATTGAAGCCTATCTCTGTTTCGGGTCTTGAAAGGCCTGAAACGGGCCGATTTCAATTCCTCTCGCACGGCACCGGAGCACCACCTCGCGCTAGTTCGCCCGTCTTATCAGAGCCGTTTCTGAGCTTCCTGTACAGTGAGTGGCGTCAACGTCGGCCCCATGTTGCGAAGTGTTGAAGAGAACCAAGATCGGTGAATCGTGAACATGAGGGGGTGGAGGAGTTTGCGGGGATGCCGTTTTTGAGTACGATTTTCTTTGCTTGCAGGAACACAAAGTAATCAAGAATGGCCTCGTCGCCGCTCGGACCCAGCTTCCTCGGAAGAACAAATTTGGGGTAAACTATTCGAATCCTCACATTTAGTGCGTAAGGAGCAACATGAACGCGACGCTAGAGCAACCTAAAACCATCCCTTTTCCACCGCTGCCTACCCGCTGTATCAAGGATTTCCAGATTCCCGACGATGCTATTCATGCGGACGCAGAGCTGTCAAAGAGGATGGATGAGTGTGCGATGCAACTCGTGCGCTTGTCGCTTCTTGGAATTGCTGGCTACGGTTTTCTGATCAAGGAAATTGCAGTAGGAAGCACCAGTGGGCTAGAGGCCTGCCAGAAGAGCGCGATATTTATCATTGGCGGAGCCGCATGTTTGGTATTGTCGCTTGGTCTCGCTTTTTGGGCACGAGAGCTGCAGGTGCGGTGCTCTGGATTACAGATAGCCATTCTTAGGACCTTTGGCAAACTGGAAAACGGGGGCTGGTCCGAAGACCAAGTCGGCACGCTGAAAGCATCCTTGAAATCTTACCGGGCGGAGCAACGAAATAAACTCGACTGGAACAGGCGTTCTATGCGCATGGCTCACATGCTTCTGGCTATAGGAGCCGCCAGCGCCGTCGTGTGCTTTTTCGTTGTCCTTCGCGAACTCAAGCCTGAGTCTAAGAGCGAAAGGGCCGCTATTTCCGTTTCACAGCAGGTCGGCACGGCCGGAAAATCAGGGGTACACTGAGTGGCGCGAATTGGATAGATCGTGGGGAACGCCGTTTCAGGCAGCTGCCCGTTAAGAACAATTATCGGAAGCTATCGAACCTCGCCAAACCTCTCCAGGAGAGCCGAGGCGATTTGGCCTTGAGCGATACAAACTCGCAACTCATCCGTACCGATGGCGAGTGCCCGCGCCATTGTTTCGGCTAAGCTCTCGTCCTTGGTCTGAACGAATCCGTGATCCTTCAAATGGCCTCGAACCACTTCGAGCCACAGCCCATGGGGACCAAGGGCATCCAAGTGCCTCTTCGCTTCGGCTGCGTTGGGCTCGCCATGCAGCGCTGCGACTCGGAGCATTTCATCGCGCGCACCCGCCATCCCGCCCCAATCGTCCTCTTTATCAGCCTGAGGAGCGAATAATGTCTCCAGCCTCTGAAGTCGCCACTAAATGCGGCCCGGCATCAAGGATTTCTGCGATATCATTGAGGCTTCGAAGGGCAATTATATATTTGCGTAATCCAGCCATCGGGGTGTAGGATTGGGTTGCGGGGTGCCAATTGACCCCCTCGAATCGAACATGGCCAACTGGAGAGCGTCGGGGGCATCGTGTAATCAGAATCCCCAGGGAAGACTCAGGCATGCGTATTCCAGACGAGTTACTTAGAAGCGTCGGATACATTGCGGAAGTACTTGAGACATCTTCGGACTCTGAGTTAGACCCATTCGCCACAGCTTTCTTCGTTTCCATTCCTGCCGCGAGTGGTCGAGGTTACGGAGCGCTCGTGACAACCCGCCATCAATTCGTGGGATACAAGGGACAAGAATTGTGTCTAGCGGTAAACAAAAAGGGCGGCGGTATCGCACGCATGCCTCTGCCGCGCCTGGAAGACAACAATGGATGGTTTCAGCACCCTACGGATAAAGCCGCTGATGTTCTTGTCCTGCCGATCT
Organism: Bryobacterales bacterium; assembly: GCA_963824345.1. Lineage (GTDB taxonomy): Bacteria > Acidobacteriota > Terriglobia > Bryobacterales > Bryobacteraceae > Palsa-89. Next base: position 290,537 of record CAWGOZ010000021.1, on the reverse strand, counting down.
ATCCTCGACCAGACATGGACGTTGTAACCATATCAACTTTAGATTTTATTCCACAAAGAGAGTTGTACGTATCCACGGAGCCCAAAACTCCCAAGTGGTACGTCCGCAACATTGGCCTGGGCGATGAAGTATTTTTCCCTGGCTTGTTTACCTATGCTCCCGGTAATAAGAGAAACATGCCGCTCGTCCGACATGGAAACGTTGCGATGCTTCCCGACGAAGCAATTCAGGTAGAGGGCGGTTTCGAGGAGGTTTATTTGGTAGAAGCGCGCTCAATCGGCGGCATGAGTGGGTCTCCTGTTTTTGTCAGAGAAACCGTACCATTAGGGCCATATCCAGCTCCGAGTGGGCGCGAATCAACAGCCTATGGAATTGGAAGGCCGTATCTTCTTGGGGTGATGCGCGCGCATTGGGACATCAACGAACGCGAGTTGAACTTACCGAACCCACAGGCACAAAAACGCGGAGTCAATATGGGTCTTGCAGCGGTGGTTCCGGCATCTAAAATTCTTGAAACGCTAGACCACCCTGTTTTGTTTCAAATGCGGCAAGACGAAGAGACCCGGCGTCTCGGCGAAATCACGCCGGTTGACGACTGACAATAAGTTAAACGTGCCATGATGGACGCTACAAAGGAGGGCTCAATGACTAAGCTATCGATGGCATTGAATCTCACTGCGTTTATCGCTGTTGGCACGCTGAAGGCGCAAGAAATTCGGAGCACGCCAATTGCCGAACCGCAGTACATCAACAGTTTTTACGCAGTTGATACAAGCGGAAAGCTGATCGAACTAGAACGCCAGACGGTCACCTTCAAAACCAAAATGAAGGTGCTTCCCGGTTATGCATCCGTGAAGATGACCACTCAGTTCAAGCCGGGCCAGTCTTCAGTACGCCTCCCCGCTGATTCCAAGTTTATTGTGCGTGGTCGTGCGCCCATCGATCCGGTTTCGCGGTTTGAGTTGCGAACATTGAAAGGCTCGAAGGATCACCGCGAATTCGTAATGACACAGGGCCATGGTTCTGTTTTTGGCGGCTCGGCAACATCGAACCCATCAGAGGGCGCAGTGGGGATCCGCTTCGAGGAGTACGGCGCCAGTTCCTATCGGATCACGCCAGACAAGCCGCTTACGCCTGGAGAGTACGCACTCGCCATGCGTGGATTAGTTTCCGAGCTGTACTGCTTTGGAGTGGATCACCGATGACCATTGAACGCAAGATTATTATTGACCTTGAGGACATCAGGGCGGTCGTGTTCGAGTGCATATCCTGTCTTTCGCGCGTAAGTATTCCGCCGCAGACTCGGGGCAATACGCGCATACCAAACGAGTGCCCGCAATGTTCTGCTAAATGGTCTACACTCGACCCACTGAAAGATGGGGATCGTATATCGCTGACGCCACACGTAAATTTTGTGACATCTATCGAGCGGCTGAAGTTCTTCAGCGATGAACTGATGAAAATGGCTGGCTTCAAGATCCTTCTTGAACTCCAAGAGCCAAAAGAGTCATGATGAAAGCGAGGAAACATGAAGACGGAACCAGCTACGCCGTTGCCAGAGTGCCACGAAGGTCCAGAAGCGCTACAGCGATTCGACGAAGGTATTCGGCGGATTCTATCCGTCCCACATTCCACGCTTATACGTCGCCAGCGCGCGTACAAAAAGAAATCCGCTGCGAATCCCAATCGCCGAGGACCAAAGCCAAAAGTCACGCCTTTGGCTTAGGACCGCGCTTTCCGCGCCACGGCCTAGTTCAATCTATCCTGATCGGTTTTGCCAGTCAGTTCCGCATAAGTGAGTCGCTTGCCGACGATCTCACGAACGCCGATATCGAAGCGCTCCGCATCGGTCATCTTGCGATTGTTGAATCGAAACGCCTGTTCATCGATGTAGCGGAACAGGTGAAATGGCTCAACGCTGATGTAGGTACCGTGCAGTTGCCGCTTAACGAGCGACCAGAAAGTTTCCATGCCGTTAGTGTGGACGTTGCCGTTGGCATACTCGACTGCGTGATTGATGACCTGATGTTTGAAGCTATCCTCCAAGCCGTCATAGGACCGCAGTTCATCGGTGAAGATCGCCGCGCCCGCTTCGACATGCTCGTGGATGTTGCTCTGAAGTTCCTTCTTGCGGCGAGTGTCTACGACCATCGCCCGCACGTTTCCGCCACGTTCCAGCATGCCCATTACGACGGTCTTATCTTTGCCGCCGGTCCCTGTGATAACACGCGCACGCTTGCTCTTGTGCATGTTCCGCGCCTTACCACCGATAAAGGTCTCATCAATTTCAACGCCATTGCCGCTACCGCCAAGCTTGCCGCCCTGTTTGCCCTGCTGAGCGAGTCTGATCCGGTGAAGCATGAACCATGCGGTCTTCTGGGTCACATCCAAAGCGCGAGCGATCTCGCAAGAACTGATGCCGTTTTTGCAATTCAGGATCAGCCACATTGCGGGCAGCCATTTGTCCAAGCCGAGCGGAGAGTCTTCAAAAATGGTGCCGACTTTAACGGAGAATTGCCGCTTGGGATGCCGAGCGCTACACTGCCATCGCAGTTGGTTCTTGAGAAAGCTGATTTTCTTCGATCCACACTTCGGACACACAACGCCATCTTTCCACTCAGGCCGACGGGCCACGAGATAGTTCAGGCAGTTCTCTTGATCGGAGAAATACAGGATCGCTTCTTGCAGGCTCTGAGGCTCTTTGATTGCTTCCATACTTCAAGTGTACGCCGGAACCATGGATTAGTCAAGTATATATTTGCCCTTCGAAGCTTACAGGCAGCGCGGGTTTTGTCGCGATAAGGAGGCTCCGTGGCGACTAAGCACCAAGAAGACATGTATGCGATCGCGAGTTACCTGCATGAGAACCCCCTAGCAGAGCACAAGCATATTGCCGACGCGACCGGCCTCACTCAACCTCAAGTTAAGCACGCGCTGGATGACCTCAAACGAGAACAACACATCATGAGCGGCTACCTTGTCGATCTTGCCTATCTGGGCTACCCGCTGCGGTATCGCGTGGACGTTTTTGTAATTCCAGCCAATCTACGCGATGGAAAGGGCGGGCTTCCTGGAGACTCTGGAGTCGACTCTCAAAAGAGCTTGGCACGGTATATCCTCCGGAAACTACCAGCTCAAAAGCCGTTTGTTGGAAAGATCCTCGTTGAAGACGTTAGAATACTGCTCGGTAATCCGGCGGACCTGTCAGCAACTGTAAGGGCAAAGGACACTAGCGCCATGCTTGAGTTCATCACAGATGGCCTGCGAATGTGCAACGCCGTAAGTCAGACAGCTTCTTGCCTTGAAGCCTGGTCTTGCCGGGATGGTGCGATCTCACCGGATATGGGAATCTGATGGCTTTCCAAAAACATTTTGATCGAGGAACGCTCGTCCATGTGGACGCTAATCGAGCTGCGCTGCGCCGGTACAGTCAGTTAATATCGCCCAAGATGGCCAAAATGAGTTGGTATTTGGTCAACTGCGTCTCGTCCAGCCTAGTCAGCGCCGGTTCTGCCTTGAACGCTAGCCAAGAAGGCCCAGAATGGCTGAAATCGACGAACATTAGCACCTGGACAGTGGACCAAGTTGGCAGCAAACTGGGAGCACATGAGAGGGAGCTAAAATGTCAGCTAACCAGTGCAGAACATGCCGCCACTTTCTCGAGTTGCCTATGGGGAAGGATCCGAAATTGTATTTCTGTGAGAACCCGAGGACAAAGGAAGGCCCAAGCCCGATAGGTTTCATTGATCACGACGCGCCCGCGTGCGCCTTATATGAGTCGAGAGAAGAAACGTCCCGTTCCACAGTAATCATCCTTACCGGGATGCCAGGACCGGAACGCGACAATGCAGCGTTGATCGAGAACAGAGCTGTAAAATGGGCCCTCCTGTTGTCGACGCTCGTCGGTTTATCCAGTTGGCTGTATTCCCACATTCCTCCCCCTCTGATTGCAAGCGTTCGAGCGAAGCTAGGCCTGTAGCACTCGATTAGTCGTAACAGAAAACATCTACATCTCCGGTTTGTCAACGCCGCTTGAAAATTCCCCATTCCGCCGGTTGAAAATTCCCCACCCCGGAATGTTGCCGAAGGCCGACCAACGGGAGGTGCGCGAGTGCTCGTGGCAAAGTTCAGAGGCTCCCTTTCTTTCATAACAGTCATTCGGTGGAACGGACCGGAGCGGTCAAGGCCGCGCTGGTTTTGCGCGGCGCAGCGGAGCCTTGACGGCGAGGACCGTTCTGCAAGCTTTGCGGCGAAGGAAAGGGAGCCGATCGTCCGCTGTCCTCCTCCGGACGTGGGAACAGACCAGCCTTTCGCCGGTCCTTCAACCGATAACTCTCGCCGCGGATGTTGATGGTTGTCGAATGGTGCAGCAGCCGGTCGAGTATCGCCGTCGCGATGATCGGATCTCCGAAGATAGAGCCCCAATCTCCGTAACTCTTATTGGAAGTTAAGATGATGCTGCCGCGTTCGTAGCGGGCGCTCACCAGTTGGAAGAAGATCGTCGCGCCTAAATCATCCAGCCTCGGCGGTCAGGTGAAAAGCGGCCAATGAGGGTCGGGTGAAAACCGGCCAAAGGGATGCACCCAGGACAAGATCATTTTTAACCTAACGGCAGGCATTTCGGCAAGAGTTATTTTCCGGGAGCCTCCAATCACGAAGAAACTCGTGTGTGACGAGGATCGCTTCCCAGCGGGGATGCACAAGGGGGCGCAGCCCTCTTGTGGGGGGAGCCGCCGCACGAAGCGTGACAACGGTTTTGGTTGGCATGCGGCGTGTCGCGGCGTGGGGGGAACCCGCCCGCCCCGGTTTGCCCCCGGAGGGGGAAACGGAAAAGGGGGAGATCAAGCTTCCTTGCTGCCGCAGGCGAAGATTTAGGATTCCTTTTCAGGCGCGGTCGTGATGGCCTTGGTGCGCCAGCTGCGTGGACCGCACTTGAGCACATGGCCGTGGTGGAGCATGCGATCGAGCATGGAACTGACGGAGGCCACGCCATCGCTGCCAATCTCGAGAAGGCGCTTCTGTGGTGCACCTAACTCGACGATGAGCTGTGGATTATTCGATACGGTCGGATCTGCGCAAAAAATACGATTACAAGGCGCCGTCCGGCGATGGCGGGGGGTGTCGGCCGCGTCCGCGGGGCCGCCCGTTGTACTCGGCGCACTTACTGTGGCCATGGTTATTTGTCGGGCATCACGCGCTGGATGACTGCGCGCACAACGACTTCAGCTAGGGGCGTCGCCAATACCCAGCCATGAGGTAATTCGTGAAGTAGTTGCTTGACACGCAGCTCCAGGCCGTCGCGAAAAGGCGTCACGATTGCCGAATCCACGTGATCCAGCCGCAGACCGTTTAATGACTTGTCGATAGGTCGGACCTGAGTTGGGGTATAGCGGAGCGCGCCCAATTGATCAGCAGCAACCAGATTGGGGTCCGCCAAAAACAGTTGCGCATGGGTGCGACCAATGTCGTAATCGTGCTCGCGATAGCTTCGGTCGAAGAAGCCGAGGAAGGATTGCAACGGCGAGCCGGCCAGTTCGTTGTCGATGACGGTGATGCCGTAAATAGTCATAAGGTCGCGGGCCCCCAACTGTGCGGCAGACTCGAAGGCAAGCACGGCATCCAGAAACGCTGCGGCTGCCCCGGAGTTCGCGGCTTCAGCAGCATATTGTTTTGCAATACGAGTTTTGGCTTCTTGCAGCGTTTCATCTTTCGTTGCTCCCGGAGGACGGTGGGTCCCATTAGGAAAGAATAACTGTAGGATGGACCCAGCTGTTATGGCGAGGCTCGTCTTGTCGATGGAGCCGCCGGCCATATTTGCGGCAAGTTCTTGAGCCCGCTTGTCGAGAAGGCGAACACGCTCGTTAATTCCGTGGGCGGTAATCCAATCGTGAAATCCGGATTGTCCCATGACGAGGGTGACAATTCTTCTTAGCTCCTCGAATATGTTCACAGTGTCTGGGTCGATGTCGGCGGAAGTCGGATCCTTGGCATGGGGGGAGATAAACAAATAGAAGCGCCTCTCGTGAACATGATTATCAATTTGGTCCACCAGGTTCTTGGATATACCGAGAGGTTGGTTCTGCAGGATGCCGCCGTCGGAATAGGTAAATGTAGTCGGTGCGCCATTCCACTGGACGTTGCCCGTGTAGTCATCGGGATCGTCGGCTTTGGACCGCTGGATACCCTGAGTTCGAAAAGCGAACGGGAACGCACCGCAAGCCACGGCCGCGCGCCGTAAGACTTCCCAGAAGTCCCGCTTGTCGCACTGGGCTGCGACCACGTGTCGGGTTAACTGGTCGCTGTAGTCAAGGTAGGTGAAGCTTCCGTTGGGGTGAACCTGGTATCCGTAGGGAACAACACCGTTGAGGTTTGTGAGTGCGAGGCCGATGCGCAGTTCCGTTCCAACAGCGCGATGTGGGACTGCGGCCGGGGGCACATTCTCGTAGCGGGCCAACAAGGTCTCCTCGGAAATAGTCTCGATCAAATCGGAGGAAAACATAGACTGAGTCGCCTTCTCGTTGGGATCTGTCGCCTGCAGCCCGGCAAGTGAAATACGTTTCACCCAGGTGTTGTAGAGAGGATTATCGTAGGGGCCCTTGAACTCTAAAGCGCTATATAGAAGCTTTTGCGCGAGAATAACGGCCGTCATGCCGCCCGCGGAGGCGCCCGTTATGACATCAACAACGATTTTATCGTCGGGCGTGGTTTGTGAATCGGCGTTGTGCTGCGCGATTGCATCAAGAATCTCCGAAAGAACACCGGCCTCATAGCTGCCGAGTGAAACAGCACCAGCGATGGTGATTGCGAGTCTTTTGGCCATATGGCAACCAAGTCTATCGGACTTATGGCGGAGTTGCGGAAGCAGTTTGCAAAGGGTGTTGGCTATCTACCAATCTCTTCCTTCTACTTCGTAGCATGGTGTTGCGTCGAGATAAGGCCCCGGTTGAAGATCGCCGTGACACTTGGCGAACATACCCCGGAGGTAGTCACCTCGTTCATCGTCAGGATCGGCAGCGACATTCATTGCCCCGTTCGCGCGCGACCTCATGGCAGCCGTAGAAAAATGGAGAACGTGAAACAATTCCGCCACAGACCCTAGCTGCTATCGTCGGGAGCAGTCTTCCTGAGAGCGCTCACGGAATCTCCGCCCGTCTCTTTTGGGCACTCGGACGAGCGTGCGCGCTGGCCGGATAGGCCCCGGCAGTCGCAAGTATTTTGCTTGGTTGAGCGCCGTTCCGGTCAAGTGGGCCGAAACCTCTCGCCGCTTGCCAACCAAAGTAGCGAATGATAAAGAACGTTCACATCAATAACCCCAAATTCAACCCCAAATTCCTTTTGGCGGGATGGAATTTGGGGCCAACACCGCCTGCCGCTTCGGGGATGTTTGCGATAGCCTCCTTTATCATTCACCACCACCCCAGCTCTCAAGCTAAAGAGGGTCGGTCCGAGCCCGAAATCGATGGATCCCGATCCCGGGCCGAGTACAGGCGGCCGCGCTACTCGGCAGAGACACCGACAAGCTCCCAGAACGCGGTTGAGTCCGCGAAGCGCACTCGCTTACGCCCCCGCTATTTCAGAGTGCGCTGAAGGTTTAGCGCACATCCCGACTATTTGCCCGGGCAATTCGTGATAATGTAAGCTCTATGGTCGCCCTTTGGTCGGTGTTTTTTCCGCCGGCTTGGCGAAGCCTGGGACATTAGGAAAGCTGCCAGAGCAGGCGTCCGCGCGGTAATTGGGGGTGGAGATGGTAACTGCTTTTATCACGGCCGGGCTCGCGTGCCTTATTGCAGCCGTCATTGGCGGGGGATTGAAGGCCTTTGGGATCGAGATTCCAGCCCTGCAATCTGGACGTCGCCAGCTCGGGTTGGGCGTACTCGGGGCGGTGCTGGTATACGTCGGATGGCACGTGAATCAACGAAACGCACCGAACCCCGCTATTGTTTCGGCCACCGGTGGGCAGCGTTCCATCAACACGACGACGCGAGATCATTTCAGACCACTCCTGCAACCTTTCTCCGGAAGACTGATTCAACTCACTGTGTGCCCCGACCCAGAGCCGGTCTCCTTCGCAACAGCCTTGGCCGACTTTTTAAAATCTACTGGGCTCGTAACGAGGATTGCGAAGACCCCAAATGCGTGTGATGCGAATCCTGTGAGGGTCGTGGCAAAAGACGACAATTTGGGGAGGGTCATAGTCGCTTTGCTGACGCAGGCGACGGGTGAAGGCCCAATATTGCGGGACACGAAACCCAAGGGGGACGAAGACGCGGTAATCGTTGTCGGAAAAACCAACTAAATACCAATCCGCCGATGCCGTTCGCTTTGTGGGAGACCGACGTCGGCCACTCAGCCGCGAGCCGACCGCTGCTAGCCGAGTCAGTAGCGAATGATAAAGGACGTTATCACGTATTATCGGTAGCGATCCCACGCTCCTCAAACCGCTGCAGCAGAGCGGAGCCGATTCGCCCCTGGGCGATACACCCTCGCAATTCATCCGTGCGAATGTCGAGTGATCGCGCCACTGTTTCGGCGAAGCTTTCATCACCGGCCTGGACGTAGCCGTGGTCGGCCAGAAGGCTTCGGACGGCCTCGCACCATAGGCCTGCGGGCCCGAGAGCGTCCAGCTCCCTTCTGATTTCGGAACAACGCGGCTCACCGAGGCAAGCAGCACCGCGGAGCATTTCATCGCGGACACCCGTCATACCGCCCCAATCGTCCTCTTTGTCGGCCTGAGGAGCGAACAACGTCTCCAGCCTTTGAAGTCGCTTGCTGATAGCCTTCATCGCCCTATGCGTTCGCTATCGACTGGGTGCTTACTTTATCCGAAGCCACTGTCGCACCCTTCATCGCGTCGTAGGCCGATAGCGGAATCTTCTCGTCGATGTTTTCGCCCCTCATCACCCGGTCGAGCTTCTCCGTCCAATACTCCAGCCACTGCGGCGTATAGGGCATCAGGCCGCTGGCTCGATCCCTCAGTCGTGTTTCGAGTTTTCGGAGGCGCCTTTCCAAACGTGCCATGAGCCCTCATTCCGTGGGCGAAGGGTCTCCCGATGCTGACTCCTCGGTCCTATGCATTCGCTTGGATGCTTCGCTGGCACGCTCCAGTTCCGAAAGACGTGCTTCAATGTCATCGAGTTCGATCGCCTTCGCAGTATGGTTCAACACGCTATCGGCGGCTCTCACTTTAGTCGACGCCGGTGTGTTCGAGTCCACCATGACTTTGAGTAGAGTCGTGACAGCTGCTCCTGAAGCCTGTTGTAGCCGTGCGACCGACTGTCCAAACGCTGCTCGCCGGGCCTCCCGGTAGGAGCTTTCGAACTCCGGGTCCTTCATCCATCTGATGAGCGTCTTCGGAGCGATCCCGACTGCATCCGCAGCCTCTTCGATATTCCGATGCGTGAGAAGCGCGGCGACCGCCTCTTCTTTCTTGCGTGCGAATTTTGCCCCATGTCCGGTCATCTGGGGACATCTGCGGGCATCTGCAGACTTTTCAGCGCCATCGCCTGTTCATCGCCGCGGCCATTTGGCGAAGAAATACCTTGCTTTCCTGGTTGACCGGAGTGATCGATGTGTGGACGGTAATCACCGCCAAAGGAGAAAACGTGAATACATCGATTGCAGAAGAAGCCAGCGCCAGCCCCACACCAGCGGCAGGCGGGCAGCCAAAAGCCACCCAAAAGGCCAGCCGTGCGCCACGGGGCGCCCACATTGCGCCAAAGAAGGGCAAGTCCGCCAAGAAGGCCGCCCCGGCCAAGAAAGCGCCCAAGGGCGCGAAGAAAGCGAAGTCCGCCCGCGACGGCAGCAAGACGGCCCAGGTGCTCGACCTGCTCAAGCGGCCCAGTGGCGTCACCGCCAAGGAACTCATGAAAGCCACGGGTTGGCAGCCTCATTCGGTCCGCGGGTTCCTGTCTGGCACCATCGGCAAGAAGATGGGCCTGACCGTTACCTCCACCAAGGGCGAGGACGGCGAGCGCAGTTATTCTGTCAAAGCCTGATTCCCGCACCTGCACTTCACATCGCGCCGCCGGGTATCCTCCCGGCGGCTTTTCTCGTTTGGGCCTACTTTCCGCAGTTCGATTCATCGTCGGTTGACTTTCGCGGCTTCTCCCCAGTGTCTTGTTTGCCGGGCGCGCCTGTTCGGTGGGTATATCACCAGATGGCGCTCATAGATGATCTCGCCGGTGGCCGAGGCGATGGCGGTGACAGTGAGTATTTGCGGCGCGGCCGGAATGAGCGCGGCCTCCAGTCGTTTTAGCCGCCGAACTAAGTTCGTGCTCACTCGTCCCCGCCCCGGCGTTCCTGCGCGATCTCATCGAACGTCCGCCCATTCCCGTCGAGGGTGGCTTGCTTACCAGTCAGCTGCTGCCAGCGTTGGATGACTACCTCGATGTACTTCGGGTCCAGCTCTATGCCGTAACAGACGCGTTCCGTTAGCTCTGCGGCCGCAAGCGTGGTACCGGAACCCAGGAACGGGTCATATACCAGTTCCCCTCGCCGGAGATGGTTCAAGATCGGACGCCGCATCAGTTCCACCGGTTTCTGCGTCGGATGGTCGTACTTGTCCTCGTCCGAGCCGCCCATGATGAACTTGGGCGACGGCGAATCCCAGATCGTTGAGTTCTCGCCGGCCTTGCCGAACCAGGGAGCATTTTTCTTTCGCACATACCAGCAGGGCTCGTGCTGAAACCAGTAATGCGTTCGCGTCAGCACGGTGCGGCCCTTGTTCCAGATGATCTGCTGATGGTGTAGGAACCCGATCCGCAGTAGCCCGTCGAGAACCTCGCGCGTGAACTTGGAGGCGTGCCAGACGTACGCCACCTCGAGACTCGGCACCAGCTCGAAGGCCTCCGACCAATCCGCTCGGGTGTCTCCGGAGATCGCAGTCTCCGTGTGGCCCTTGATGCGTTTCTTCATGTAACTCGGCTCGGCCGGGCCGTGGCCGTTCAGCCCAGCCCGATCACGCCACTCCGAATCCAGTTCGATTCCGTACGGTGGATCAGTGACCAGAAGCCGCGGCTTGCGCTCGCCGAGCAGCCTGGCGACCACTTCTGTGCTGGTGGCGTCTCCGCAGAGCGCCCGGTGCGCACCAAGGAGCCAGAGATCGCCGATGCGGGACACTGGCGTTTCGGGCAACGGCGGAGTGGCGTTCGCTTTTTCCTCGTCATCAAGCGCGAGCAGGCCATCGATCTCGCCTGGATCAAAACCTGTGAGGCTGAGATCGAAGTCCGATGCTTGGATTTCTTGCAACTCCAGAGCGAGGAGCTCTTCGTCCCAGTCGGCCCACGTTACCGAACGATTCACCATCAGCCTGAAGGCTTTGACCTGTGCCGGCGTCCACTCGTCACAGAGAATTACAGGGATTTCGGTGAGGCCAAGCTTCCGCGCGGCCTTCAGCCGCAGGTGGCCATCGACCACTTCGCCGTCGCTGCGGGCCAGACACGGGATCTTAAATCCAAACTCTCGGATCGAACCGCACATGCGATCCACGGCGCCGTCGTTCTTGCGGGGATTGCGCGGGTACTCGACCAGGCGTTCGATCAGCCACATCTCGATGTGCTGCGTCGCGGGATATTGGCCGGCGTCCAGATTGATTTCGGGTGGCATTATCGCCCTGTCCAAGCTCTTTGACTAAATGACCTCGCTTCGCTTCACGACCGATTATAGGAGAGCTTCGCGAGTTTGCAAAATGCTGTAATATATGGAGTTATCTGCTGCTAAAGACTCTTCATTGTCGCTAGTCCCAGACAACGGTTCGGTAGGCGAATTTGATGGACACCTTATCGTCATGGCAGGAAGTTCGCACAAGATTTCTTCAAGGCGCGGATCAATATCCGGACTTGTCTGCTCATTGGGAATCACGCCAGGACACCTGGACGCTTCGCGACGCCCCAATAGGCGAACCTGTGAAACCACCCGATCCGAAAGCTGAGCGCCTCTTCAAGGAAACGGCGAGGATCGCGGGCATGATCCTCCATTTCTCGGATGAGGTTGCTCCTTGGCATGCATGGCTTGACCACATGCGAAAGAAGAAGCGTGGTTTTCGGCAGGCGTTGAAGCCTCGCACGTGGACTGAGACAAGAAGGTTATTAGAGGCTCAAGGCGCCACGGATACATCTGGGATTCCCCTGAGCCAAGACGGCGGAATTGCCCACGTGTTCCAGGAGTCTGCCGACCTCTGCGCAGACCTCGCATCGAATGGCCCCCAATCGGAAGGGGCTCGCTACCAAGATGTTCCGCAGCAGGTGCGTCAGTTGGTGGAACGCTCTGCTCTCGAAATACGCGCCGAGCTTCAACAGTTGGACAGTGACTATCAGTCGCGGTTTGCCGATGCCAAGCGCCCCGAGGGTCTTGAGCTACTTAAACAGTATTGCCTGGAGCGTTTTGACAGTTGCGCCCAAGCTCTGCTGTTTACCTCCGTTTCGTCCGACGCGGCGTCGATCAATCCGCTGTACGAGCAGTGTCTAGGCATGGCTGAGGAAAAGACGATTAATTTTTGGACTACCGTGCTACAGGACTTCCCTCCACATGCGAGGGAAGACGTGATGTCATGGGTCAATTTAAAACTTAGTTCCAGAAAGCTTCATTGGCTCGCCGATGCGGCCAGAAGGCATTTGAAGTCTCATCCAGCTCCCGTTATAGACATGCAAAGTATTGCGGGCCTTCACGCGCGCGGGAATCTCAGTAAACCTGAAGAAGCGACGAAGCTACCTGAACTCCCCCCGCGTTTCCAGACGGCCTTTGAGTCTGAGAAGGCCCGACGAGAATTGGAGTACGCAACCCGCGCGGAGCGCTTTCCAAATCAACAGCAGTTTGGCAATGACCCACTCCATGTAATAGTTCTGATCCAAAGCGTGTTTTTCGCATTCTGCACGCAGGCTCGAAACGCGCACCGAGAAGGGGATTGGAGTATAGAGCAAGCCTCGCATGCGATCGATCACGTGTGGCCCTTCATTTGTGATTTCTATTTCGTCCGTGAGCATGGATCGTCCTCGGAAGATGCAAAATCGAGCTTCCGCGTTGCGCTTTGGAGGACTATCACCGATGATGCGCGCTGGAAACAGCACCTGAGAGATCTCGCCGCATTAGCCGAAGGCGCCGAGGCTCCAACGCCTCTAGCGACCGATGTCGACGGGAAAAAACCGCGTGCGGCGAATGCAAACGATCCCCAAGCGAAGGCCGAGGACGAAACAGACTCCGACGCGAACGCTGGGCCTGAAGAACATGGGTCACCAAGGCTGACACCCCCAAAACGTTTGACATCTATGATTTCTAGCCCAACCGCCGCGCGACGATTGGAAGCTTATCTTGAATCTAAACCGTTGATGGACCTAACAGATTTCGCCATCCAGTCTCACACTTCAGATCGGACCCTTCGGAGCTTCCGGAAAACGGGAAGGGTGCGGCGGGATATCTTCGAGGACATTGCAAGAGCGATGGGCACGACCCCAGAAGAGCTTCTTAAGCCGGAGTAGCTCGGTTTATTTTCCACTTTTCTGCCGCGCTTCTTCCGCGACATTTCCGATCACTTGTGTTTCACTAACTCCCGATTTCGGGCACACTCCAAATGCGTAGTAACAGACCACAACGAAGGAGTACGAAATGGGAACCTTTGAGACCACGTTCGAAGCACTGTTAAATGAGCACGACGTCGCGCGTATCACCGGGCTGTCAGTCGCCTCGGTGCGACGATGGCGCCTGCTACGGCAGGGGCCAAAATACCTGAAGATCGGTTCCGCGGTCCGCTACCGACGAGAAGACATTACCGCGTGGCTGGCGTCGCGACCAACCGGTGGTGAAGGGCGTTCGCCGGAGACGCGCTAAGGTGGCGATCGATTTCTCACCTGCTGAGGTGGGGGTCTATTACGCGGCGCGAGTGCCGGGCCTCCACCCGGCAGGCAAGGAGTTGCGCGGTCCCTGTCCCGTTCACAAAGGCAAGAAACATTCCTTTGCGGTGGACCGGGATACCGGCCAGGCATTTTGTCATTCGAAATGCGGGCGAGGCTGGGACATGATCAGCCTTGAACAGGAGCTAGCTGGCACCAGGTTTGCCGAGGCGAGGGACGCCATTTTCCGCATCGTTGGCCGACCCGAACCCCAGAATGGAAATCGCAGCCGCGGAAAGCCATGTCCCCGGATCATCGCTGCTTACGATTACGTGGACGCGCGCGGCCGTTTACTGCACCAGACTGTTCGTTACGATCCAAAGACCTTCAAACAGCGGAGACCGAACGGCAACGGTGAATGGATCTGGAACATCAAAGGAGTCCGCCTAGCGCTCTTCCGGCTCCCGGAGTTATTGAACCGTGAGACCGAAACCGTTTACATCTGCGAAGGCGAAAAGGATGTTCAGGCCCTCGAAGGATTGGGCTTGCTGGCAACATGCAACCCGATGGGCGCGGGCAAATGGCGTGACGAGTACGCCGAGACGCTGCGCGGAAGGCGAGTCGTAGTCATAGCCGACAACGATCCGCCAACGGACGAGAATGGGAATCCACACTACAAGGGCCAGCAGCACGCTGCTGCTGTCGCGGAGAGTCTCTTGCGACACGACTGTGAAGTGCGGATCATTGAGCCTCCACGGGGCAAGGACGCTTCGGACTGGTTGGGAGCGGGCGGAACGCTAGAAGAAATCGAGGCTCTGGTTCGTGATCAGGCTCCACTGACCTCCGACGCTCTCAGAGCATGGACAATGCGATGGTTAGATCCGCCCGCGGGCGCCACGGCTGGCGTAGTAGCGGCTGAATGGTCGCCTACGTTGCCTCTCCAGAGTGAACTGCCAGCGGTCCAGCTTTTCCTCGAAGACCTTCTGCCAACGTCGTTCCGCTCGCTCGTTCGGGATGTATCGGAGCGAATGCAGGTGCCGATGGATTACCCGGCTGTTGTGCTCCTGCTATGTCTAGCCGGAGTCGTCAGCCGTCGAGCCACGATCCAGCCGAAGGCAAACGACACGGGATGGATAGTCGTGCCGAACCTCTGGGGAGGTATCATCGCGCCACCCGGGTTCATGAAATCTCCGGTGATTGAAGCCGCGACGCGTCCGCTCAAGCAGATTCAGAACAAATGGCGAAGCGAGCATGACGAAGCACTTCGGCGCCATGCGGATGCAAAGGAGGAATTCGAACTTCGGCACTCGGCCTGGAAGGAACTCTACAAAGCGAGTTCGAAAAGCGGCAGGCCGACTCCAGAAAAACCGACGGACAAGCCCGAAGAGCCAATTTTGCGACGGCTCATAGTAAACGATGCAACCTTTGAAGCCCTCCATCAGACCATGAGCGAAAACTCGGCTGGCATCCTGGTCATCCGCGATGAACTCACAGGCTGGTGGAGCACCTTGGATCGAGCCGGCCGCGAGGGCGAACGTGCATTCTGCCTGCAAGCCTGGAACGGCGACACGGGCCACACAATCGACCGCATCGGCCGCGGTACGGTTCATGTCGATGCGTGCTGCATGTCGATGCTTGGCGGCATTCAGCCAGGTCGGCTTCGATCCTACTTGGCAGACGCGTTGCACGATGGCCCTAGTAACGATGGATTGATTCAGCGATTTCAGCTCATGGTGTGGCCAGACACCGGACTGGCATGGGAATACGTGGATCGGCCGCCAGATGCCGCCACAGAACAACGGGTGACACGGATCTTCCAAGGTTTGGTGGAATTTGACCCTGAGAATCCCCTTCGATTTCGCTTCGACGCGGACGCTCAACAACTGTTTATCGAGTGGCTGACGGATCTTGAAGCGAAGCTGCGTGGCAGCGAAGTGCATCCAGCGCTTGTTTCGCATCTGAGCAAATATCGAAAGCTGATGCCGGCTGTCGCGCTGCTTTTCGAATTAGCAGACCGAGCCGCGGGGGGCGGCGAACTCACCAATTGTTCCAATCCTCTTGTTTCCCTTGAACACGCAAAACAGGCGGCGCAGTTATGCACCTATTTGGAGTCGCACGCCCGGCGAATCTATTCGTGCGTTACGACACCACAGATGCGGGCAGCGCAAGAACTAGCGGAGAAGATCAAGGCGCGGAAGGTCGGGGCTGATGGTTTCTTCAGTTGCCGCGACGTTTACCTCAAGGGCTGGAGTGGCTTGGATTCACCGGAGGCGGTTCGGGTGGCAATCCAGGTTCTTGAAGATGCCTGCTGGATTCGGCAGCTGAGCACAGACGCCGGGTCGACCGGTGGCCGCCCATCCCTCCGATACCAAGTGAATCCGAGGGTATGGGAATGAGCGCTGGAGAACAGACGCCATCTGATCGCCGCTGGCTGGATTGGACACCGACCCACCGAACAATTGCGGATTCGGCTGGAAGCGAACCTACAAAACCTTCAAAACTTGGTTTTGTAGGTTTTGTAGGTCCCCTCTCCGTCGCTCCAGCCAATATTGAGCCTGAGCGCATTCCTTCGTGCGGGCCAAGTGGAGACCATCAGGAAATCTCGCACCCCGGAGAACCAGATTCCGGGGCGCCAAATGAACGGGAAGAGAGCATCCAATCTGGAGTTGACTGCGCGAGCAAGCAAGAGCGAGTAATGTCATGGGCCGAGTGGCAGGCCGCGACCCTCAACCGGCTCTTCTTGGAGCAAGGCCTAACCGGGCAATCGGGCCGGATTACCGCGGATACGATTCGACATGGTCAGCGGAAGCAGATTAGCGATGAATAGGCGCCGCGCCGAAGACAGACCGGAAAGGATAGACGCCTAGCGATGGCAGTCTACAAGCGCGGCCGCGTCTGGTGGTACAGGTTCACCTGGAAGGGAGAAGCAATCCGGGAGAGCACCAAGCAGACGAATAAGCGGGTCGCGGAACAAATCGAGGCTGCGCAAAAAACATCTCTTGCGAAGGGGGAAGTCGGTATTCGCGAGAGGAAGCTAGTCCCTACTCTTGAGAAATTCATGCGAGAGGACTTCCTGCCGTTTGTCCGCACGACGAAGGCATCGAAGCCGAATACTGTCCGCTTTTACGAGAATAGCGTTTCGAACCTGAAAGCCTACTCGAAGCTGGCGAGTTTGCGTCTGGACGAAATAGCGGCGGAGCACATCACTGGCTTCGTGGCGCATCGGCAAACGGCGAAAGTCCAGGTTTCAACGCTGAACGCGGACCTGGCGGCGCTTCGTCGTATTTTCCATCTCGCTTTAGAATGGGGGAAGGTTTCCACCACACTTCCTCGTGTTCGATTGCTTCCGGGCGCGAACCACCGGGAACGTGTCCTGACTGCAGAAGAAGAGAAGAAGTACCTGGAAGCTGCTACGAACCTTGGGCATGAACTTCAAGAAGCATATCGGCGTGCACTCGAAGGAATCCGCGCCGTACAGCGGGGTGAGTCGCCGCGAAAGCCGGATGCTTACCTGTTGCGGGACGTGGCAACTATTCTTATTGACTGCGGGATGAGGCCGGACGAGTGCTTCCGCTTGAAGTGGCTGGACAACATCCGGGACAGCGCAATCGAAATTCATACCGGCAAAGGTCGAGGTTCACGTCGGCGGATTCCATGCTCTCAGCGGGTTCTGTCCATTCTGGAAATGCGACGCGCCTGCACAGTCTCCAAGTGGGTCTTCCCCGCTTCGACAAAGAGCGAGCATATCGAAGCCTCAAGTCTAAAGAAGCCGCACACTGCAGCTCAAAAGGCATCGGGCGTCACGCCGTTCGTACTGTACACATTCCGGCACACCTGCATCACGCGGTGGGCGAAGTACATGGACCCTTTCACTCTTCACGTTTTGGCCGGTCACGCGGACATGAACACTACCAAGCGATACGTTCACCCCAGCGATGCAGACATTCTCGAGGCAATGGAAAAGGTCAGGGGTGGGCACAAAAATGGGCACACTCCAAGAACTACCATTTCCGAAGAGATCGCAGAATCGCCCGCAATTCAATGAGTGTCAAAGAGTTATCTGGAGCCACCCGCCGGGATCGAACCGGCGACCTGCTGATTACGAATCAGCCGCTCTACCAACTGAGCTAGGGTGGCCCGTTTTTGTTTTTATCAACTTGCGGAGGATGCGACCAGGAAGTTGGATTCAATTGGCCCTAACCGCCTGAACAGCTCCTGGATTTGATTTTAGCAGATGGTCGAGCGATTCGACAGCTACTCGGACGCTCTCGGGAACAGACTTGATGTAGTGCTCCAGTGTCGTTTTGGCATTCGCGTGGCGTAGGTGGGCTGCACGTCTTTGACGCTCGTGAGCCGGGCCATGTAGGTCGAGCACGGTGCGGCGGAGCATCTGGTGCGTCACGCCGTCGATACCGGCCCGCCTGCCCACCCTCTTTGAGGACGCGGAAAAGGAAATTGTTGGTGCTAATGGCGGTGCCTCGCGCTAACGGGGAGCATGAATGCCGCTTGGCTAACGTCGGTACTAACCGACCTCCACAATTCAAGCTCAGTCTCGATCAGAAACGGGAAGCCATACATTCGCACTGATACTCGTGTCAATCCGAAGGCTGTTTTGCACCTTGTCGTTCCAGCGAAGTGCTAAAGGTCACCCGACCGGAGACCCAGCAACAGGAACATGCGGACGATCAAACGATCGCGGTCGCATAGATTGAAAAGAACGACGGGAATTTGCTCACGCGTAAGGTGTACACCCGTTACCTTCTTTCCCGGCCGCGGCACTGCGAGCTTTGCGGCAGTTCCACGGCCTCATCGAGAATCTCGTTGAGATAAACACGGATTTTAGTGAGAACACTCTTGGAAAAATTAGGGGCCAGTTCGTTGAGGTACGTCTGGAGAGCGAACTTGTGGAGGTCGGCCAGAATCGCGTCGCCGAAACGCTTAAGGAGGTAGTTCTCGATGAAGCGCTCGGTTTTGGGCCGAGAGGTGACTTTCCACTGTTCTTCCTTTTGCGGAAGGAAGCGATTCTCGTAAAACCAGCGGAGCGTTACGGCAACGGGCGCCAACCTCGGTTGTAGCGACACGCAACATTTTTTCGTCTATCCATTCGAGCAAGCGCAGCCAGAGAAACTCCGGCTCTTGTGGATGCGCCTTGGCATAGGCGGCTGCATATTCCAGAAAGCCAGAGCCGCGCTTCTGGAGGATCTCGATCGTCGGGTCAGAAACAATTCCTTGGGTCTCGACGGTCAGACATCCCCAGTAGGAAAAGGCTCGCCATTCGATGAACTCGGAGATGGCTAGGGCCAGACGGTCTGGCGCGACGAGTCCGCGTTCATCCTCCGCAAGTTGCTTTGATTGTTGCCTAGATCGAGTTCAGCGTCCCGAGATCTGGAGACACGGCTCATCGCGACTCTATCTAACTAGTGAACCATATACCTTGCCCGTCTTTTCTACGACACCGTACCCAAGAAAATCGCTTTGTGATCTGAGCGGTGCGCGACACCAGGGCGCCGGGTGCCTCTCTGAGCACCGGAAAACAAGCAGCAACGAGGCGATTATACACCTCCATGATAGCGACCATCGGAACGCCTTCGCATTTTTCAGCCAAGCCCTGAGGTGCGGGGACGGGGATCGGCGCCAATCTTATCACCAGTGAGCCGCGATGCCTTCAGAAACCCGACGTGCACTGGGCAAGGGAGCTGCAGGTGGCAGCGTTGTTGCTACTCCAATTGCCGTTCGGCCAAATCTTCGCCGCCCACGCGGAGATCTGATTCGTCAGGCTGGCGTCTACGCCGAAGAAACGAAGCCTCGGGAGCGAGTACCAAACCTTTCCTCCAAAAGTCGTGTCAAAGGAGAGATTGGCCGGGTTGTCCGTGGGGCTGGCGAAACCACCTGCGTAATATTCTTGTGGCGTATATTGCGAGGCCTGATTGAACCAGGCTTGCGTGAACGCTGTCAGCGCCGCAGTTTGGGTGGCGGGAGAAGTTGCTGACCAGAGCGGCTCAAAATTGAAATCCACCAAGGGTTCCATTGACGTCAAATTTGGATTCCAGCCGTCCGAGTATGGAGCTGACGGTAAAGCCCGAGTCAGAGTGAACTCTTGCAGCGCCTTGACTTGCCATTGCAGCTCCAGCATAATTCCCGGCAAGCCCGCATCCACGACAAAGACGTTCCTGATGAAACCGGATACGTATCCGTAATCGATTGGAGAATGGCCGCCTTGCGTGCCCTGACCGTCGTTCAGAATGAGTTGCTCCTGAAACCAAGCCAAAGTCAGATAATCTCGCACAGACTGGGATCCATTGCCAATGCCCGCGCCTGGCGGGATGTGCAACATATCGGGCGACGTGAAGAAAGCGGCGTTGCCAAACCAACCACGCAGATCGGCCGTGGCGCCGAAAGGAACCTGGGGCATCCCTTCCAGCCCGAATTCCTGGTTGACTTCCCACATTTTGATCATTTGCCATTGGGCCACCGAGTAGACCTTGCTACGGAGATTGCCGCTATCCCAGGTGCCGCTGTTGGTGGCGTTGGTCTCGATCGGCACTAGAAAAACTCCGGCGGCTTCCAACCACTTCGTGAACGCACTGTCTTGAAACACGGCGGTGTTATAGGCGGCTGGCGAGTTGGGCACCAAATGGGCCCGAACGGCCGGATAATCCAGGTTGAGGTTACTGGTGGTAAAGCTTGCGCCGAAGCCATCCTTCGGATGGGTGGTTGGGAGCCAGGAGTTCCAGTCAGGCAGCTGCATGGTAATAGGCATCTCGCGCACATTGAGATAGGAGCTGGCCGACCAGCCTGCCGTGCTGCCGCCCGGCATCAGGTAAGGCTGCATTTGACTGTCGTTATCGAGTACGGCGTCCAATCCAGCGCCAGCCGACCAATCGGTGACCGTCTGCGAATCCAACCCCGGTCCAGGCTGGTATGGCGGATTCCAAGGCCGACCTGGGTTGGGGAGGTTGAGCGAGCGAATATAGCTGGCGATCTGATTGCCCTGTTGCGCAGTCAGTCCATGGAACATCGTCCGCGCTTGAATCGAGTTGTTGGAATAATTGAAATATTTCAAATCCCTTCCGTCGACGGTGTGGCAATCGGAACAATGCGCTTGGATCGGTTGGGCGCCTCCGGAAGCTGGTAACGTCAGAGACGCCCCTTGATATAGCGCGAGGCCCGCGGCGATATCAGAAGCGTCTGTGAGTGGAGACTGCCAGGTGTTAGGATCCATGTTGACAAACTGAGACGCCGCAAGCAGGTTACTTCCCGCGGACTGGATGTTAAAGCCTAAAACACGGTACCCGCTCACAACATCGTTGGTTGCATTAAAGCGGAAGGTAATGGTGTTCGTTCCCGTGGTAACGGCGCCGGCCGGCAAATTCAGAGTCAGTTGCAGCGTGTGGAATCCTCCGCCGATACCTCCGAAAGCCGCCGCATTTCCCAGCAACGTTACGTTGCCGGTGCTAATCGGCAACCATGCGGAGTTGTTCACTTGCACACTCGCCTCGGTGTCATATTTGAGGTTATGGATCTGCATCCAAAGCTTCAGTTGTCCGCTCAGGTTCGTGCCTGACGGGATCGTGAATGTTGCCGCGGAGATAGTGCCGTTCGGACCCACTACCTCGATCGGCAGGGTAATCGTCGCTGTCGTTGGCGAAGCCTGCAATATCACGCTGGCAGTTCCAAGGACGGCGTTGGTGGAAGAGTTCGTCGCCGCGATGGTAATGGTTTGTGGCGTCGCGATGCTGCTCGGCGCGGTGAATAGGCCGCTCGCCGAGATACTACCCACCGCCGGGCTGACCGACCAAGTTATGGTGGCACCAGAAGGCAGGTTCTGAATGGAAAACTGCTGGGTTCCCGAAGGCGCCACGGTCGCCGTGGCCGGACTGACGCTGGGCGAAGCTTGCAGAGTCAAGCTGGCAGTCCCAAGACTGGACTGTGTAGCAGAGTTCGTCGCGGTGATCGAAAGAGTTTGTTGCGTCGCCACGCTGCTGGGTGCGGTGTAGAGCCCGGCTGTCGAGAAGCTTCCTATTACTGGGTTAACCGACCAGGTGATACTGGCACCGTACGGCAGGTTGAGAACGGAAAACTGCTGTGTAGCCGAAGGGGCAACGGTCGCCGTCGCTGGACTGATGCTGGGGGAAGCTTGCAGTGTTACGCTGGCAGTCGCAAGAATAGATTGTGCAGCAGAGTTCGTCGCCGTAACGGTAAGGGTCTGCTGCGTCGCGACGCTGCTGGGTGCGGTGTAAAGGCCTGCCGTCGAGATGCTTCCCACTGCGGGGCTGACCGACCAGACGACGTTGGCACCGGAAGGCAGGTTCAGAAGCGAGAACTGTTGGGTTGCCGAAGGCGCTACGGTGACCGTCGCTGGACTAACGCTGGGCGAAGCTTGCAGTGTTACGCTGGCAGCCCCAAGGATAGATTGTGTAGCAGAGTTTGTCGCGGTGATGGTAAGAGCTTGCTGCGTCGCGACGCTGCTGGGTGCTGTATAAAGACCTGCAGTCGAGATGTATCCCACCGCGGGGCTGACCGACCAGACGACGTTGGCGCCGGAAGGCAGGTTCAGAACCGAGAACTGCTGGGTTGCCGAAGGCGCTACGGCCGCCGTCGCTGGACTAACGCTGGGCGAAGCCTGCAGTGTTACGCTGGCAGCCGCAAGGACGGACTGTGTCGCAGAGTTCGTTGCGGTGATCGTTAAGATTTGTTGCGTCGCGACGTTGCTCGGCGCGGTGTAAAGCCCCGCCGTCGAGATGCTTCCCATCGCGGGGATAACCGACCAGGTGACACTTCCGCCTGACGGCAGGTTGAGAACGGAGAATTGCTGCGTGCCGGAAGGCGCGACGGTCGACGTCCCGGGACTGACGCTGGGCGAAGCTTGCAGAGTCAAGCTGGCAGTCCCAAGGACGGACTGTGTCGCAGAGTTCGTTGCGGTGACCGTTAAGATTTGTTGCGTCGCGACGGTGCTCGGCGCGGTGTAAAGCCCCGCCGTCGAGATGCTTCCCATCGCGGGGTTAACTGACCAGATGACACCGACGTTGGACGACAGGTTGAGAACCGAAAACTGCTCCGTGCCGGAAGGCGCAACGGTAGCCGTCGCGGGACTAACGCTAGGCGAAGCTTGTAGAATCAAGTTGGCCGTCCCAAGTATGGACTCTGTAGCAGCGTTGGTCGCGGTGACCGTAATGGATTGTTGCGTCGCGACGTTGCTTGGCGCGGTGTAAAGCCCGACCGTCGAGATGCTTCCCGTCGCGGGGATAACCGACCAGATGACACTGGCGCCGGCGGGGAGGTCGAGAACGGAGAACTGCTGCGTCCCCCCAGGCGCTACCGCTGGCGCGACGACCGTAGATGGAATGAGTTGGGCTCTAGCTGTCGCTCCGGTCCAGAAGAGGAGAATAGATAACAGAACATAGATTGATTTATGGGGCATAATATTCACATTCCTTACCTGAGCTAAGCCCGCGTCGCTCGAAACTGTGTGTTTGGAGCAGCGGAGATTGGAGCCACGGAGGGCTGGCCGAGCGCGAACCGCGGCTGACCCACACCTATAATCGTTAACTGCGCAACCGGAGATAAAACTTTGCACTGGCCATAACGGCTGCGGCATCCCACTGGCCTGCAAGGGTAGTGTGGCAAGCATTTTACGTGTCCTTTGAATTAGCTCTCTCGTCCAGTCGTCAAGCTATGTTAGAAAACTGGAATACTCACTCTGTAGTTTTATATCGACGGGTTTTAGCGCCCCTTCCTATGGGAGTTCTCTAGTTTTATCCATCGGATTGAAAGTCTGAACGTTGACACTTCAGTCAGATCAGTGAGAATAGATCTGCACAGCCTAAATGCAACGTGCAACTTAGAATGGAATCTACATCGTTGTCGAGAGCTGCAACAGGACACTGCACATACGAAGTTGCCAACAGTTCCCTGGCCTCGTACATCAAGTCTTTAGAAGGATATAGAGGATCGCCTGGGTTCGAGATTGATGCGGCGTGATCTTGTCACTCACGACCTCCCTCTGGATGGCTTGTATGGGCGCCTAAAGAGTAATTATTTTCTGATCCATCTCCAGTGCTTCGTTGGAACTCGCATTCGGCGTTCTCCCAAAGGCCGCAGGGCCTCAACAGGACACTCTTCCCCGCAGTGCTTAACGGCGGAACATCTCCGCCGAACATGCCATAGCGCGGCCCGGCCCTCATCCTCGACTACGGTTCGACCACTTTGGTTCCGCCCGCCTGGCGCTTGTCTTTAGACAAGTTCGGGAGCCTCACCATCACGCGCAGCCGTAAGCCATGAGTGAGGGCCAGGGCTAACAATCCCGCCACCAGGATCCACAAGTTATTGGGCTCCGGCACGACGATCGGAGGCACGGGCGGAGTCCTGGGTGGCTTTGGCGGCGTGGGGGGAGTCGCCGGGGGTGTCGGTTTCGTCGGAGGCGTGGGTGGTGTCGGCGGTGTCGGCGACGTTGGGGATACTGGCGGTGTCGGCGGCGACGTGGGCGATGTCGGAGAAGTGGGCGACGTTGGAGAAGTGGGCGATGTCGGAGAGGTGGGCGACGTTGGGGACGTGGGCGGCGCCGGTGAAATGGGAGATGTTGGGGACGTGGGCGGCGTCGGAGGCGTCGGAGTTACCGGGGATACCGGGGACACCGGGGGCGTCGGTGTTACAGGCGAACTCCCGGGGTGGTGATGGATGGGCGGGATGATGGGGATGATCGGAAACCAGAAGCCGCCACCACCTTTGCCAGGTCCTCCGCCCGGCAAAATAGGAACTCCGGGAGTCATTGCTTCTAGTGGCGGCGGCAGAGTTGGGGTTTCCACTGGCAGCAGCGGAAACTTGTACTCAAAAACCGGCACGTCCACCGGTGAGTTCAGCACGTTTTCGGGCGGCTCATTCGGGCGGATCGGCAACATCGGAACGGCTGAATAGCAATTGAGGCAGCGCCCGCGCACAATGTGCGTACCGTCCGTGAAGATGGTCTCGCCGGCGCGGAGTGTCAGCTTCTTCTTAGTCCAGTAAACCTTGTCTCCGTAGAGATACGAGACGTATCCCGACAGATTTTTTTTCAATTTCACTTGATGCAGCTTCGCGAAGTCCACGTTCGCGTAGTTGGCTCGCACGCCGGGTTTGCGCATGGCGAGCTTGGCTTCCTCCACGTTCGCCGCGCCGCCTGGCACGATGGAGTAGGGGTATACCTTGCGGGTTTCCTGGACTAGAACGACAGACCTGCGATAGACAATATTCGGACTGGTTCGGACGATGGACTTCCGCGCATTCCGGATCGATTGGAAACTGCGGTACCGCACTACTCCTACCGCCAGCGAGAGGGACGCTACGGCAAGCAGGGCGATGCAAAGTACGGCAACATTCCAAATATGCCTGGGGGGAAGGGCGGGAGAAATTAACCGCTGTAGCCGGCAAAGAGGACAGATTGCAGCGTCCTCGGAAATCCCGGAATTACAGGCTCGCCAAGACTTAAGCACGCTGAGCAGATTATCTCCTCTTCTGGCACTTGGTGCCCGACCATAATCGCTCCCATTTCCAGTAGAACTATCTACACGCTACAAGCTGAGCTTAACTTCACTCTAACATGAGCAATCAAACTCAAATAGCAATTTATTGGTAAAGCAGACAAAACCGGAACCGTGAGAACTGTAATGCTATCGAACCACCGCGTTTGCCGTTGTCGCTGTTTTTGCCACAGCCGAATTGTTCTTACATTGACTGATCTCCCAACCCGGCTACGCCCATAAATACTTATCTCAAACGCAAATCGGTTTGATTCTGAGCGTTCCAGGCCGGCACGTCTTTTAAGACAAAGGCATCCCGTTCCCATGCGCGGCTACTGCTGGGCGCGCCCACGGGGATAAAACTGCCATATAAACATGTTGCGGGACTTGCAAACATTCCTCTTAACGGGTAGCGATTGGATTCTGCGTTGACGAAGCTGATAACTGTGGACGTGTGTAGTCAAAACAATGATAAGCCTCATCTGAACGCTTTGGAGAAACCCTTGTTATCACCTATTAAAAGGCGCGCGTTGTTGAACAATTACGATCCGCCGTTTATCTAAAAACCACAAGTTGTGCTATGTTTGAGGCTCCCGCATCTGTACTGGCGAACCGACAATGTCACAGAAACGAAGACGAAAAGGGACTAGAGAATGAGCAATAGTGACCAGATCAGTTAGGTCGCGCATCTTATAGTGTTGGCACTAGTTTCGGCCGGGAAGTCGAAAACAACAGGCTGTCGGTGCCTGTGGTAAGTCGTAGGGCTTGGCGGGCAGAGGTTCGACGGAGTCCTGAGAAAGAACGTTGTTGGCTGATGCAGGCGATGACAGTGAGTCTTCGGCACTGGTTATGCGGTCTAATGCAACCGCCTTCGGTTTAAAACTATGAGCGACTCAAAGAGCGCCCTCAGGGCCGCGTTCGGCAACTAAGCTGGGAGGGCGACGAAAACCATGAATTTGAATGCCTTATTGACTAACTACGACTCGGTGCTTAACGACCTGGAGCTCGACGTGCTTTCTCGTATCGTGATCGATGACGATCCGGACGAAGTTTATCGTCTGGTGTTGCTGGCGCTGCGCAGAAGCAGAGGCCATAGGATTGACGCAGCGCGCAGGGAATGGGGCGCAGAATCAAAGACCGTGGCGAACCCTGGTGTCGCGAACCTGGCGCCTAAAATGTTCTCTCAGTCGATGCTGGCCGCCCTCCAGGCTGCTTCCGGAGAAGGGATGTTCTTGCATTTCATGAATGCCTCGAAGGCGATCATGTCAGGGTCAAAAAGTGAAGAAATGCACGGCGAGTTGCGCCAGCGGGTTGAAGTTCTCGATAAGGCCCAGGACGCAATTCTCGTCCAAGATCTAAATTGTCGCGTGATCTATTGGAACAAGAGCGCGGAACGTCTCTATGGTTGGAGGGCGGACGAGATGACCGGACGAGTGCTAGTAGAGATCGTTCGCGACGCTATTGTGGATATGAGCAAGTGCGCAACTTCTGTTTCGCCAGTTGGGGAATGGAGAAGCGAACTATCGCTCCGCCATCGCGATGGTAGCACTCTGATCGTTGAGAGTCGTTCCACCTTAATGAGAGGAGAGGACGGTGAACCGAGATCGATTCTGTCCATCAGTACTGACATTACGGACCGCAGAGCAGCGGAAACTAAAATTCATCGCCTCGCGTTCTTCGACTCTCTGACCGGGCTACCCAACCGATTGCTGCTGCTGGAGCGACTGGAAAAGGCACTCCGAACAGCAGTTCGCCAAGGGTGTATGGGCGCCATTTTCTTCATAGATCTCGACGACTTTAAGATGCTCGACGATACTCTTGGCCAAGATAAGGGCGACCTATTACTCCAGCAAATAGCACAGCGCCTTTTAGCCTGCGGGCGTTCCGGTGATACCGTTTCCAGATTTGGGAGTGACGAGTTCGTCGTAATAATGGAAGGACTGAGTGAGGATGCCGTAAGGACCACTGCCGATGCACAGGCATTTGGGGATAAGCTGTTGGCTGTTATTCGGCGTGCTCTTGAGGTCGGAAACTTCGAATACAATTGCACAGCCAGCATCGGTGTCGCCCTCTTCCCGGGCTGGTGTGACAGCGCGGAAGATTTGCTGAAACGGTTAGACCTGGCAATGTACCGGATGAAGGGGCAGGCCCGAAATGGGATCTGCTTCTTCGATCCCGAGATGCAGAACTTCGTTGCACCCCGTGCCGCGCTGCTGTCGGATTTGCGTCACGCGGTGAAGAACCGCGCGTTTGAGTTGTTTTATCAACCGCAGGTCGACCGTAAACGGAATGTAACGGGGGCCGAAGGATTTCTGCGATGGCAACATCCCCGAGGCGGCATTGTTCCACCGAATCAATTTATTCCTCTGGCCAAGCAGGCCGATCTAATGGGGGATCTGGACCGTTGGGTGCTAGAAACTGCCTGCGCAGAGATGTCAGAGTGGTCTGCACGCCCAGAAATGGGACTATTTGGTCTGACCGTAAATGTGAGTGTTCGGCAGCTTCTTGATTCACGCTTCTTGAATCTCGTGCGGGAAGTACTGCGCGAATCTAGGATCAACCCGGAGAGGCTAATACTCGAAATCACGGAGGAGGCAGCGACCGAGAATATAGGTGACACTCTCGCTCAGATGACTGCCCTCAGGGAATGCGGTATCCGGTTTTCGCTCGATCACTTTGGAACGGGTCATTGTTCCGTGTCGAGTCTTGCGCGCTTACCCCTGAATCAACTTAAGATCGATCGGAGCTTCGTCAAGGATGTACTCACTGATGTCAAAGCCGCGGCCCACGTTCGCACGATCATCGCGCTTGGGAAAAGTCTGAATCTTGCGATAATAGCCGAGGGAGTGGACACCGAAGGAGAATGCAAATTTCTCGAAAAGGAGGGTTGCTATACCTACCAGGGCAACCTCTTTGCCCCAGCGATGCCTTTCTCGCAATTGAAAGCGTTTGTGGCCCAAGCCCGACTTTTGCGCGGCCTTTTGATCCCAGCGGCATTGGTTCAGTAGACAATCTGCCAGAACGTGCCTGGCGGCCGTGGCTCATCGGTGTCGCGGTATTGGCGAATCCCTAACGCTGCATAGGCGATTCCGGTTGATCCGTGCCCTTTCCCCGAAAGACTGGGGCAGCTACGGGCCAAACGGACAAATCCGTCCAGGCGCTCCGCCGGTTCCCGGACCACCCGCCGTTCCGATGGCCGACAAGCTGTTCTCCCCGCACCCGCACCCCGTGATCGAGTTTCGTTCCGCGGATTCTATTGGAGAATTCCCCAGGGGAGTAGAGCAACAATTCTACCGAATAGAGTTAGAGCGGGTAATCGACTGCAATGACCAATTGGGGTGATTTCACCAAAAACAGGGGCCGATTCGTTTTTCAAGTAGCAACTTGTTCGGCTTCATCCCGGAACCGGTGTTCACCTTCATCCCGGAATCCTGTTCGGGATCATCCCGGAACACCGTTCGGAATCATCCCGGAATCGCGTTCACCTTACCCCGGATTCCCCAAGCAACACAGTTCATACGCAGAGAACATAGACATTCGAAGAGCGTCAGCCGTATTATCCTGGAGAACCGTGGACTTGAGCTTGGGCCAAAACCACCCACGAGTCGATCCCGGGTTCGAGTGAAATGACGACACGACATCGCAGAGAAGTGTTGATGGGCATGCTCGGACTAATCGCCTCCGCAGGCCTCGGCGCGGCTGGAATAACACTCCAGCAAGCCGTAACGGCGGCGCGAGTGCTGGTCTCAGTCCGGACGGTTGAGCCTCGTGCACTAAATGGTATTCAACGCGACGCTGAGGCGAGCCGAAGGGCCGTAATCGAGGTTCTTGCGGCCAAGAACGAAGCCGTACGGCACGCGCACATCACGGAAGCCCGACTTGCGGACGTTCGCATCGCCCAACAGTCCCAGGAGCTCGATCGTCTCGACCATTCCAAAGCCACTCGGGCGAAGGTTTCGGCTTTCCGAGATAGCTGGAAGTCATATATTCAACTGAGAGAAAGAACACTATCGCTGGTGCTGGATAAGAGGCTTCCGGAAGCCCGAATTTTGGAGGCCGGGCTTTGCGAAACTGCGTTTGAGCGAGCGGTAGCTAGCCTGCAAGGCATCCAGCAGAGCCTCGATGATTTTTCCGTGCGGCAGCAGGAAACCGTTAATACAGGCCTGAAGGAGGCGGTCGCCGAGCTTGGCGCGCTGGCTGCTACAGCGATATTGTTTGTCGCAGTGCTGGTCTTAAGCCGCCGCACACAAAGGCAACTACTGACTAGCCAGAGCTGGGCGGAGCAGATCGAGCGAGAGCGTGGCCGTATTCTTGAAATGACGGGACGCAACGAGCCCCTGCGGGAAATCCTACAGGAGCTGGTTTCAGTCACCGAAAAACAGTTTCCCGCTTCGGTGGTCTGTATTTCCGTTATTCATGAGGGCCGTCTGCGCGGCGTGGTGGCTCCGGGCCTGCCTAAGTCATTCCTCGACGCGGCGTATCCATGTGGCGCACCTCTGCGTAGGATGAACTCAACGGACCACCGCGACGAGGCTCCCGCTGACGGCTGGTCAAACCGCTGGTCTCAAGAAGTCTCATCCAGCGCCGGCAATCAGATTTGTAGGGTAGACGTATATTTGGCAAAAGACACCGCGTTAGGCGAAGCCCAGACCTCGCTATTCGAGGGGGTTGCAAAGCTGGCCGGAATCGTAATCCAGCACCGCGACATGTACGAGCAACTTGCGTTCGAGGCGGCGCGCGATCCGCTAACCGATTTGCCCAATCGACGCTTGTTCCAGGACCGTCTGGAGCAGGCGATTCTCCGCGCTAAGCGCGATCAAGAGAAGTTGGGCGTCCTATTAATCGATCTGGACCACTTCAAGAAAGTAAACGATCTCTTCGGTCATCGAGTCGGCGACGCTCTGTTACGGGAGGTAGCGAAAAGGGTCGCGGGAAGCCTTCGGAAAAGGGATACCGTCTCTCGAATGGGCGGCGACGAATTTAGCGTGCTGCTTAATCCGCTGAAAAGCGTTGCCGAGGCGGAGCAGGCACTGCGCCGGATCGCGGGCGCCCTGCAAGCGCCGTTGACTATTATGGATCACAAGATCAGCGTATCGGCCAGCATAGGGCTGAGCGTCTATCCCGATCACGGCGAAGATCCCGCAACGCTGATACGTAACGCCGACCTCGCCATGTACCACGCCAAGGGGCGCGCTAGAAATGGCTGGCAGACCTACGTGCCCGAACTCGGCGCGGCTCTACTCCGTCGGATGTCAATCGAAAAGGCCCTCGAAAGCGCCGTCGAGAAAGGCGAGCTTGAACTGCACTATCAGGCTCAGACCGACCTTGCGCTTCGTCTCAAAGGGGCAGAGGCGCTGTTACGTTGGTACAATCCTGACCTGGGGCAGGTCACTCCAGTTGCGTTCATTCCTGTAGCAGAGGAGAGCGGGCTAATCGTTCCAATCGGCAGTTGGGTTCTAGAAGAGGCCTGCCGTCAAGCGGCGTCTTGGCTCAGATCGGGATTTTCCATCGAGCGCATTGCGGTCAACATATCGGCACGACAGCTGGGCCAGACGGGGTTTATCAGCGGAGTGCGATCTGCGCTGGACCGCAGCGGGCTAAGCCCACACCGGCTGGAATTGGAATTGACTGAAACGGCGCTGATGAACGATCTCGAAAACGCTATACGCCATTTAGAGGGTCTACGCGAGCTGGGAGTCTCCGTGGCTATCGACGACTTTGGAACTGGTTACTCTTCGCTCTTTTACTTACAGAGGCTTCCGGTTAGCCGTGTCAAGATTGATAAGTCCTTCGTCCAAGGCATAACTGGCCGTTCGCGGGAAACCTTGCCAATCATCCGTGCAATCGTCGATCTTTCGCACGATCTGGGCCTCACGGTGATCGCTGAAGGCGTGGAGACCGAGAAGCAGCTTGAGGCCCTGGTCGTGGCCGGATGCGACTTGGTACAGGGTTACTTGATCCACAAGCCCCAACCGGCTAGCAAGATCGAAGCCGCATTCGGCGAGCTTTCGCGAGAGTTCGAGCATTTTCTAATCGAAGAATCGGCTTGAGCGCCACCACAGGGATCGGCATTTGGCACAGACCAACGGATTGTACCCAAGAACGATTCGATGTAAGCTGACGCAACCCGTCAGGCCAGCCATGCTCAGCTCCTGGATAACGCACGATACGTACATGGAGGATTGAGACCCAGCCGACTCCGATTCGCAATCGATTTCCGGTATCCTTTTATTTCGTCTCGATTTTCGGCACAAACCGTCCTCGACATGCAAAATGATTTCTTTGAGCGGCCGATTCTCAATTCCCCCTACGACTTCCCGAGTCGACATTGGGAGCTCGATCAACGCGGCCAGCCCACGCAGCGGATTATCGAGAGCCGCCGCCCAGCGGAGTTTGTCTCGCCGATTCCGCCGCCTAAGAAGCGCAAGGCTGCGGCGGAGCAGCGGTCACTGCCTATCGACGACAGCAAGGGGATATCGCCTGTCATTAATGAACTTCGCTTTCATGTGAATCAATGGCGCAATTTTTCGAATCCCAATGACTGGAAGGTCACGCCCGACACCCAGCGACTGCTGCAGCACTGGCGTCATCACAAGTTCAGCGATGTGCGGCCCTTTTTTTGTCAGATCGAAGCCGTGGAAACCGCCATCTGGCTGACGGAGGTGGCGCCGCAGCTGGGAAATGTGGGTAAGAAGTTTCTCGATCACCTGGACAACGCCAGCGCCGTCGCGAATCCGGAACTGCTGCGTCTGGCACTCAAGCTGGCCACCGGAGCAGGCAAGACCACCGTCATGGCGATGATCATTGCCTGGCAGACCATCAACGCCGTCCGCCAGCGAGGCAGCAGCCGGTTCACGCGAGGCTTTCTGGTGGTCACGCCCGGCCTGACGATTCGCGACCGGCTCCAAGTACTCCAGCCCAACGATCCCTATAGCTACTACAGAGAGCGGGAGTTGGTTCCGAGCGATATGCTCGGTGAAATCGAGAGCGCCAAGATCGTCATCACGAATTATCACGCCTTCAAACTGCGCGAGCGGCTGGAATTATCCACGGTCGGCAAGGCGCTGCTTCGGGGACGCGGACCAGAGCTGAAAACGCTGGAAACCGAAGGCCAGATGATTCAGAGGGTCATGCCCGACCTGATGGGCCTGAAGAACATCCTGGTGCTCAACGACGAGGCGCATCATTGCTATCGCGCCAAGCCGGCTGATGAAATCGCCGATCTGAAGGGCGATGAAAAGGAGGAAGCCAAGAAGAACAACGAGGCCGCGCGGCTTTGGATCTCCGGGCTTGAAATCGTCAAGCGCAAGCTCGGCATAACGCGGGTGATCGATCTTTCGGCCACGCCATTCTTCCTGCGCGGCTCGGGCTACGCCGAAGGAACGTTGTTCCATTGGACCATGAGCGACTTCTCGCTGATGGACGCCATTGAAAGCGGTATTGTCAAACTGCCTCGGGTACCAGTCGCCGACAATATCGCGGGCGGCGAATTCCCGACGTTCCGCAACCTCTGGGAGCATGTCGGAAAGGATCTTTCCAGAAAGGGGCGCTCCAAGGCAGGGTCCTTAGATCCCTTGAGCCTCCCGACTACTCTGGTCACAGCCCTGGACGCGCTCTACGGGCATTACGAAAGGACCTATGAGGAGTGGGCCAAACACGGCGTCCGGGTTCCTCCGTGTTTTATCGTCGTCTGCCAAAACACCGCGATCTCTAAACTGATTTACGATTACATCTCCGGCTTTCCGCGCACCAACCCGGACGGAACCAGCAACATTGTCAACGGACGCCTGGCGCTGTTTCGCAATTTCGACGAATACGACACGCCGCTGGCCCGCCCGAACACTCTCTTGATCGATAGCATCCAGATCGAATCGGATGAAGCGCTGGATGGCAACTTTCGCACGGCGGCCTCCCCTGAGATCGAGGCCTTTCGCCGCGAGATCATCGAGCGGACCGGCGATCGCGAGAAGGCCGAGAACATCACCGATCAGGCACTGCTCCGCGAAGTGATGAACACCGTCGGCAAAGAAGGCCGCTTGGGCGGATCGATCCGCTGCGTGGTTTCGGTCTCCATGCTCACCGAAGGCTGGGACGCCAACACCGTCACGCATGTCCTCGGCGTCCGCGCGTTTGGCACGCAGCTTCTCTGCGAACAGGTGATCGGGCGGGCGCTTCGACGTCAGTCGTACGATCTCAATGAAGATGGCTTGTTCAATGTGGAATATGCGGACGTGCTGGGCATCCCATTCGATTTCACGGCGCAGCCCGTTGTGGCCCCGATACAACCGCCTCGCGAAACCATTCAAGTGAAGGCCATGCGGCCGGAGCGCGATGCGCTCGAAATCCGCTTCCCGCGCGTGGCTGGTTACCGGGTGGAATTGCCCCGCGAGCGCATCACTTATACCTTCAACGCCGATTCAGTCATGGAGTTGACCCCCGACCTGGTGGGAGCCCCGTCAGTGACTAAAGTGGAGGGCATCATCGGTGAGGGGATCGAGCTTACACTCGAACACTTGGGCGATATGAGGCGATCTACGCTGCTTTTCCACTTGACCAAACGTCTGCTGTCCATCAAGTATCGCGACACCGGCGACGACCCCGAGTTCCATCTGTTTGGGCAACTGAAGCGCGTCACCAAGCAATGGCTCGACACTTGCCTGGTTTGTAAGGGCGAGACCTACCCGGCCCAGCTCCTATATCCGCAACTGGCCGATATGGCCTGCGAACGCATAAGCACTGCGATCACACGCTCTATGGTGGGAACCCGTCCTATCAAAGCCGTGCTTGATCCTTACAATCCCACCGGTTCCACGGCCCATGTCCGATTCAACACATCGCGCACGGATCGCTGGCAGACCGACTCCCGCCGATGCCACGTCAATTGGGTGATCCTCGACAGCGACTGGGAAGGCGAGTTCTGCCGTGTCGCCGAATCCCACCCGCGCGTGAAGGCCTATGTGAAGAATCACAACCTTGGGCTGGAAGTGCCGTACGTTTTCGGCTCCGAAATGCGAAAGTATCTTCCCGACTTCATCGTGCTGGTGGACGACGGGCACGGCGACGGCGACCTTCTGCACTTGATTGTCGAGATCAAAGGTTACCGGCGCGAAGACGCCAAGGAGAAGAAAGCCACCATGGATACCTACTGGGTGTCCGGAGTGAACAACAACGGCGAGTACGGCCGCTGGGCGTTCGCCGAGTTCACCGACGCCTATCAGATCCAGTCCGACTTCGCAGCCAAGGTGGAGTCCGCGTTCAATAAAATGATCGACTCCCTCGCGTTACCGAGCCGCGACCGTAGTTCGGCTTGCCGCAAGGGAGTCGGTTTAGATTAAAGACAATATGGCCGCGAAACCCCCGAAAATCGAGAAAAAGAAGACGGTGGAGGCACTTAGCCACGAAGAGGCCTCGCGTAAGAATATTCCCACCGCCGAATTCCAATCCGTGATGCAAAAGGAGCAGGAGAGCCCTGTCCGCGTTGCGCTAGAGCGCGGCGTATCCGGGCTCGATCAAGAGAAGCAGCGCCGCAATCGCGACCTGGACCCGCAGCTTGTCTGGCGCGGCAAGGACGAGCAGGATTGGTCCGCCCTGGTTACGCATGCGCCGCCGATTTACATTCAGGAGAAGGTTAAGCCCAAGGTTCTGATCGACGATTTGTTGCGGCGGAGCGCGGCCGGACAGAAGGCTGGGGAGGATCAGTACGACCTCTTCACCGATTTTAATGGCGTGCCTGAAGGGAACGCCAAGACCGAGTTTTATCAGCACGACGCCAATTGGACGAATCGGATGATTCTCGGCGACAGCCTGCAAGTGATGGCGTCGCTGGCGGAGAGGGAGGGGTTGCGCGGGCAGGTGCAGTGCATTTATATTGATCCGCCGTATGGGATCAAGTTCAATTCCAATTTTCAATGGTCGACGACCAGCCGTGACGTAAGGGATGGGAACGTCGAACATATTACTCGGGAGCCGGAACAGGTGAAGGCATTTCGAGATACCTGGCGGGATGGGGTTCACTCATATCTCACTTATCTCCGAGACCGTTTGACAGTCGCCCGCGATCTGCTCGCCGGTTCTGGTTCATTATTTCTTCAAATCGGAGACGAGAATGTTCATCGAGTGCGAGGGCTAGCTGAGGAAGTGTTTGGGGCAGACAATTTTGTTGCTCAGATCCAGGTCAAGAAATCGGGAGGCGCTACCAGTCAGTATCTTTCTGGCGTGACGGATTTTATTCTGTGGTACGCGAAGTCTCAGCCTAAACTCAAGTATCGGCCTGTTTACGTTCAGCGCGAGCCCGAAGGAAAAGGTGGTGGATATACCTTGCTAGAGGGTGCGGACGGAACGTGGCAGCCAGCCACACCTGAACAATTGCGACTGGGCCTCAAGAACAGTGCTGGCCGACTTCTCCAGCTAATTACGTTGACGAGCCAGCGACAGGGCCGCGACACTGGGGCGGAGTCAGCCATGGGTTTCCCAATCTACTTCGAGGGCAGTGACTACCTGCCGGCGAGAAATCGTGGGTGGACCACGACCCTTTCGGGCGTTAACAGGCTCAAGATGGCTGGGCGCATCGGTCGAAGTGGACGGAACATCCGTTACAAACGTTATTTCAATGATTTTTCTGTTTTGCCCACAACTGACTTTTGGGACGATATGCAAAGCGGGAGCGCGATGGATAAGCTGTACGTCGTTCAGACTTCCGAGCGGATTGTAGAGCGCTGCATCCTCATGTCCAGCGATCCCGGCGACCTCGTCCTCGACCCCACGTGCGGCTCCGGCACCACCGCCTACGTTGCCGAGCAATGGGGTCGGCGCTGGATCACCATCGACACCTCCCGCGTCGCGCTCGCGCTGGCGCGCGCCCGCGTCATGGGCGCCCGCTATCCTTACTACCTGCTCGCCGACAGCAAGGACGGGCAACAGAAAGAAGCCGAAGTCACCAAGTCGATTCCGTCCGACGCTCCCACGCACGGCAATCTCCGTCAGGGCTTCGTCTATGAGCGTGTGCCGCACATCACGCTCAAGTCGATCGCCAATAACGCCGAGATCGACGTCATTTGGGAGAAGTTTCAAACCACGCTCGAACCGCTGCGCGAACAGTTGAATCAGGCGCTCAAACAGACATGGCAGGAGTGGGAGATTCCGCGCGAGGCTGACGCCAAATGGCCGGACAAAGCCAAAAAGCTACACGCCGAGTGGTGGCGGCAGCGCATCGCGCGCCAGAAGGAAATCGACGCGTCCATCGCCGCCAAAGCCGACTTCGAATATCTCTACGACAAACCCTACGATGACAAGCACAAGGTGCGGGTCGCGGGGCCATTTACGGTGGAGAGCCTCTCTCCGCATCGCGTGCTGGGCGTGGATGAGAATGACGAACTGATCGACGGCGCCGCGAAAACGAAAAATGGCAACGAGCAGGGGTTCGTCCGCATGATTCTCGAAAACCTGAAGACCGCCGGCGTGCAACAGGCGCATAAGGAGGACAAGATCACGTTCTCTTCCGTCACTCCGTGGCCGGGGAAGTTCGTTTGCGCCGAGGGGCGCTATCTGGAGGGCGGCACGGGGCAGGGAATCGAGAAACGCGCCGCTGTCTTCATTGGACCGGAGTTCGGCACCGTCTCTCGTCCCGATCTGGTGGAGGCTGCGCGAGAGGCTGGGGATGCCGCCTTCGATGTCCTGGTGGCTTGCGCGTTCAACTACGACGCGCGTTCTACGGATTTCGACAAGCTCGGCCGCATCCCGATTCTCAAGGCGCGCATGAACGCCGATCTGCACATGGCCGACGATCTGAAGAACACCGGCAAGGGCAACCTGTTCGTGATCTTTGGCGAGCCGGATATCGACATTCTGAATGCTGCCGGGAGCCAGATTCAGGTGAAGGTGAACGGCGTGGATGTGTTTCATCCCAACACGGGCGAGGTTCGCAGCGACGGGGCCGATGGGATCGCCTGCTGGTTCATCGACACCGACTACAACGAGGAGAGCTTCTTCGTCCGCCATGCCTATTTCCTGGGCGCGAACGATCCGTACAAGTCGCTGAAGACCACGCTGAAGGCCGAGATCAATGAGGAAGCCTGGGCGACGCTGAACAGCGACACCTCGCGCCCGTTCGACAAGCCGACATCCGGGCGGATTGCCGTAAAGGTAATCAACCATCTGGGCGATGAAGTGATGAAGGTGTTCCGGGTTCAGTGATGAAAGACGTGAAGGTACTGGTGGTTCGCCAGCCGTGGGCGTGGTTGATTGTCCATGGCTACAAGGACATTGAGAATCGGACCTGGAAAACTAAGTTTCGCGGCACGCTTCTGATTCAGGCCAGCGCCAACCTTCCCCCCAAATGGGAACTCGACGAAAACCGATTGTTCGCGAGAAAGCTTGGGGTTAAGGTGCCCGAAGTCTTGGAACAGGGCGGAATTGTCGGCGTGGTTCAACTGGAAGACTGCGTCCCTCGG
Organism: Bryobacterales bacterium; assembly: GCA_963824345.1. Classification (GTDB taxonomy): domain Bacteria; phylum Acidobacteriota; class Terriglobia; order Bryobacterales; family Bryobacteraceae; genus Palsa-89. The sequence continues at coordinate 252,770 of CAWGOZ010000021.1, read as the reverse complement.
AGCCGAAGTAAATGGTTTCATGGACCGGTCGGTTGGGTACTCACCAGACCAAAGAAACTCCCGTTCATGCCATTGAAGGGGCGGCTCGGCCTCTTTGATCCGCCCCCGAAAATTGTCCGGCGACTGGGCCGGATAAGGTAGGAGAGGGCCGCCGCCCGCGAGTGCGTATGGTCTCTCGCATTACAGCCGCCCAGTTCCACAGGTTCATGACTAGCGGCCGCACTTCGCCACTGCTTTGCGGTTGCGAGGACGATCTGGGCAATAGAGTGGATGACTACGTCGTTAAGCTGCGGGGTGGTCTCGACCGCGGGGAGACAGGACTGTTATGCGAACTGGTTGCGTCAGGACTCGCGATGCACTTTGGCATCGCCGTGGCGGAACCCGCACTGGTGTCGATGGACGTGGACTTTGCGGAATTAGTGGCCGCGGCGGAGCCTCAGCACGCTAATCGTTTGCGGAACACTATCGGCTTGAACTTTGGCTCGCGCCAATTATCCGATGTGTCCGGCTGGCCGGTGGACAAGTGGATTCCCGAAGCTATGTGGCAAGCCGCAGTGAACATCTTCGCGTTCGACGCGCTCATCCAGAACCCGGATCGCCGCTATAGCAATCAGAATTTATTCACGCGCGGCGACGACATTTTCGTCTACGATCATGAACTGGCATTTTCATTTCTTGAGGCGATCCCGAGGTCCAGCTCGCCGTGGCTGCTGGAAGACCAACCATACGTGACCGAGCACGTGTTCTATAGGCAACTGAAGAAGAAGCCGATTGATCTAGACGGATTCATATCGGCGCTAGCGGCTTTGTCCGGAGCACCTCTCGACGCCATTCTCGCGGAAGTGCCGTCGGAGTGGAACAATGAAAGAGTCAGCGAAATCGAACGGCACCTGCGCACCGTAGCGGGTCACGCGGGAGAGTTTGCGGAAGAGATCAGGAGGAGGCTCGCATGAAAACCCCTTATAGTTTCAGCATTTTACGCTACGTGCATGACCCCGTTACGCAGGAGTTCGTCAACATCGGCGTAGCTGTCTATTCGCGGGAAGCTCGATTCCTCCGCGCTAAATGCACGACTCACTACGCGCGGATCACGCAAATGTTCGCCAAGATCGACGGCAACCGGTTCCGGCAGTTGACCACTTACCTGCAGGAGAAGATCAGTGAATTCGGCGCCAGCCTGCCATCGGCGCTGCCTTTTGAGCCGAAGCTCGCGATCGAGGACCTGCTGGCCAGGGTGTTGCCCCCGGACGATAGCTCCTTGCAGTTTTCCGAAGCCGGAGTCGGCTTGAGTCATGACCTGGAGAAGACGTTGGCCGACCTGTTCGAGCGGTACGTAGACCGCTACTCTTCAACCTCAGACTCGATCCGCCGCGACGAAGACGTATGGCGGAGCACTTTCAAAGAGCCTCTGGAACGTAGACACGTCACAGAGTACTTGAGGCCGAAGCGAATCGTAGCGCCGAATTATGAGTACGAATTTCAGAGGGCCTGGAAAAACAACGTGTGGCATGTGTACGAACCCGTCTCCTTCGATATGGTGGATCGTAGTTCCATTGTCGAGAAGGCAAACCGATGGGTAGGTCGCGCGACTAGTTTGAACGATAGCCCGGATAATTTCGAGATCCATCTGCTCCTGGGTGCGCCGGCGGACAGCGAGCTAAAGGGCACGTTCATCAAAGCGCAGAACATTCTCAAGAAGATGCCCGGAAAGGCAGAACTGATCCGCGAAGACGAAGCAGAGGCGTTCGCGGAAGAGTTCGAGAAGGAAGTTCGACAACACGAAAAGGCAGGCTGAACCCACATGGAGTTCCGCATCGCCGATACTTTCACGGATAGCCTTGCCAAACTCACTGGCGAGGAGCAGAAGGCCGTAAAGACGGCGGCTTTCGATCTTCAGTTGAACCCGGCGCATCCCAGCCTGCAATTCCATAGGCTCGGAAAGCCGAAGGACCACCGCTTCTGGTCGATTCGCGTGTCGAGCGACGTCCGGTTGATTGTACATAGGACCGAGTTGAGCCTGCTGCTGTGCTACGTCGGACACCACGACAACGCGTATCAGTGGGCCGAACGGCGGAAGCTGGAGACGCATCCCAAGACCGGCGCGGCGCAGTTTGTGGAAGTCCGCGAGACCGTGCAGGAGATCACGATTCCCAAGTATGTGGAAGTCGTCCAGCCAGCGCTTCCGAAGCCGCCCTTGTTCGCCGGCGTCCCGGAAGACGAGTTGCTCGGTTATGGCGTACCGGCGGAATGGCTGGCCGATGTGCGCCGCGCCACCGAGGACACGTTGCTGGGATTGGCGGATCACTTGCCGAGCGAGGCGGCCGAGGCGTTGCTCGATCTGGCCACCGGCGCTGCGCCAAAGGTTGCCAAGCCCGTGCCCATTGGGGCCGATCCGTTTGCGCATCCCGACGCCCAGCGCCGATTCCGCGTGATGGCCAACGTCGAGGAACTGGAGCGCGCCCTCGACTACCCCTGGGACAAATGGACCATCTTCCTTCATCCAGCGCAGCGAGCGTTGGTGGACCGCGATTACAACGGCCCAGCGCGGGTGGCAGGCTCGGCGGGGACCGGCAAGACCATCGTTGCGCTGCATCGGGCGGTCTTTCTGGCGCGCGCGAATCCGGACGCCAGGGTACTGCTGACGACTTTCTCCGATACACTGGCGAACGCGCTCAGGGCCAAGCTCCGGCGGCTCATCAGCAACGAACCGATACTTGGTGAGCGGCTTGAGGTTCATTCGATGAACGAGATCGGCCGGCGGCTGTATGAAGTGAATATAGGCATTCCGAAGATCGCTTCCCGCGAGGTGATCCGAGAGCTTGTGAGCGAAGCCTCTCAGTCGGTAGAGGGTCACAAATTCTCCCCGCAATTCCTACTGACGGAATGGGAACAGGTGGTGGACGCGTGGCAGTTGGAATCCTGGGAATCCTATCGTGACGTGGCTCGGCTAGGGCGCAAGACGCGGTTACAGGAGACTCAGAGACGCGTGCTTTGGTCGATCTTTGACCGCGTTCGAGTGGCGCTGAATGGGCGCGGTCTGGTGACATATTCGGACGTGTTCGGACGTGTAGCGGTGAAGCTCGGAGAAATCGCACATCCCCCGTTTGAGTTCGCCGTGGTGGATGAGGCTCAGGATATCAGCGTTCCTCAACTTCGATTTCTCGCCGCCCTGGGGGCCGGGCGCCCCAACGGTCTCTTTTTCGCGGGCGATTTGGGCCAGCGGATTTTCCAGCAGCCGTTTTCCTGGAAAGCGCTCGGCGTCGATATTCGCGGGCGTTCGTCTGCGCTGCGAATCAACTACCGGACTTCGCATCAGATCAGAACGCAGGCCGATCGACTGCTTGGCCCTGAAGTTTCCGATGTGGACGGCAATAAGGAAGACCGCAAGGGCACCATCTCAACCTTCAACGGTCCGCCCCCGGACGTTATGGTCCTGGCGACTCCCGAGGAAGAGATTAAGGCAGTCGGCAAATGGTTAGTGAACAGGACCAGCGAGGGCATCGTACCCCACGAAATCGGCGTATTCGTCCGATCGGCGGCCGAGTTGGACCGAGCTCGTGCGGCCGTCGAGATGGCGAAGCTGGCCTACAAGGTTCTCGACGATAACGTTGAGACCACCACTGGAAGAGCTTCGATCAGCACCATGCATCTCGCCAAGGGCCTGGAGTTTCGCACCGTTGTGGTGATGACCTGTGACGATGAAGTGATTCCTTCCCAGGAGCGTATCGAAACGGTAACGGACGACGCCGATCTCGAAGAGGTCTACAACACGGAACGGCACCTGCTGTACGTCGCCTGTACGCGAGCGCGGGATCACTTGCTGGTGACTGGAGTCGCACCCGCATCGGAATTCCTGGACGATCTGAGGAAGTGAGTCTGTCGTCCAGTAAACCTGCGCGGGAACCTTCCAAGCCTGTCATTCCGCATGAACTGCGGTGGCTGCCTGAGCCGGGACAAACAAATAAGACACAGTTCGCATAGAAACATTGGAGGATTCACTAGGCGCCAAATCACCCGCTTCCGACGATAAGCGATAGCAGGAAAGATTAAAATCACTTGGCCATGCCACGATCCGGGTCTCTAATCGACAGCCAGATGAGCGCGGACGCGCCAGGGGAGGGGCCGTCCACGGGTCTCGACTCGGCAGAACTGCGGCAGGAGCTTGCACAGAAGAATCTGGAGTTGGAAGCTTTGCGGACTACGCTGCGGCGCTACCGGTCGCTACAGGAGGTGAGCACCGCCGTCATCTGGAACACGACCGCCTCCGGGGAGAGTCTATTCGACTTTTCCTCCTGGGGAGATTTTACGGGTCAGACCCCCGAACAGATCCAAGGCTGGGGCTTTGTGGATGCGATACATCCTGACGACCGCGCGCACACAGCCAACGCCTGGTCCGCAGCCCTTGAGACTGGGTCACCCTTCCGCGCGGAAAATCGCTTGCGCCGTCAGGACGGCGAATACCGGCACATGCTGGCGACTGCCACGCCGATCGTGGGCGAGGACGGCATAATCCTCGAGTGGGTCGGCGCCCACATCGACATCACAGAACAGAAGCATGCCGAGGGCGCTTTGGCCCAGTCGGAGCGATTCGCGCAATCAACCCTGGATGCGCTCAGCGCCCACATCGCCATTCTTGACAAGAACGGGGTCATCCTTGCCACCAACCAGGCTTGGCGGCAGTTTGCCGACGCCAATTCAGCAGGCGGTGAGACCGGCATTGGTGTTAATTACCTGGACACCTGCGATGGCGCCTCCGGCCCCGCCCCCTTTACCTCCAACATTAGAGCCGTGCTGCGAGGAGAGCAAAAGGACTTCGCTCTGGAATATGCCTGTCACTCGCCCACGCAAAAGCGATGGTTCGTGGCCCGGGGTACCCGGCTGGAAGGTTTGCCCCCGCGTGCAGTCATCTCCCATGAGAACATCACTGCGGCCAAACTAGCCGACGAGGAGCGCCAGAAGTTCGTCTCCCTGGTTGAGAACTCCATCGACTATGTTGGCATGGGTTTCGGACAAGAAATCGTCTACTTGAACCCGGCCGGCCACAAACTGCTTGGTTTTGACCCAGCCTTGGATCGAACCGTGAAAATCTCCGATTGCCACACCGAAGAGGGCAATCGCGTCGTCGCCGATGCGGTTCGGCCAGCCGTGACGGCTCACGGCCGATGGCAGGGAGAACTGCAGTACCGGAATTTCCGAACGGGCCAGCCGATCGATACGAATTCGAGCGTTTTCGAGGTTCGCAACCCTACAACCGGAGAGCTTCTCAGCGTAGCCATCATCGCCCGTGACATCACAGAGCAAAAGCGTGCAGCAAAGGCGTTGGAAGATCTGGCGCTGCGAACCGCGCAGCGGGAGCGGTTGCTCACCACTTTGCTCTCCTCGGTCCCCGACTTCCTGTATATCTTCGACCGGGAAGGGTGCTTTTTGTTTGTCAATCAGCCGCTCCTTGATCTGTGGGGGATCCCGCTGGAAGAGGCGGTGGGCAGGAATTTCTTCGACCTGGGATACCCGGATGATCTGGCAGAACGGTTGCAACGCCAAGTGCAGGAGGTGTTCGACACGAAAGTAAACGTTTCCGACGGGACGCCCTATACAAACCCCGCGGGGTTTACGGGACATTATGAATATATTTTTTCGCCGGTCTTAGCATCCGACGGCACGGTTGAGTCCGTGGTTGGGTCCGCGCGGGACATCACAGCGCGAAAGCAGGCGGAAATTCAACTGCGCCAGGCCAAGGAGGCGGCCGACGCTGCAAACCGGATCAACCGCGAACAGTTGGAGGAGATGGAGCAACTGTACAAGGCGGCTCCCATCGGCCTGGAATTGCTGGACAGTAATCTGGTGGTGATCCGCATCAACGAGCGGCTTGCGGCGATGAGTGGACGGCCACTCCATGAACACATCGGGCGTAGTCTGCACGACGTTGTCCCGGAGATCGCCCCTCAAATCCAGGAGGTGGTGGATCGGATTTTTGCTACCGGGGAACCGGTCTTGGATTGGTACAGGCACGGGGTTACGTCTGAGGATTCCCCGGACGAACCAGTGTGGCAAGCGAGTTACTATCCGGTGAAGTCGGCCGATGGTGTTACCCGTCATGTGGGCGGAGTTGTTAGGGACATCACTGAAGTCAAACGGGTTGAGATTCAACTGCGGCACGCTAAGGACGCCGCGGAGGCTGCCAGCCGAGCGAAGAGCGAGTTCCTGGCAAACATGAGCCACGAGATTCGCACGCCCATGAACGGTATTCTTGGCATGACGGAACTGACCCTTGATTCCAAATTGACCCGCGACCAGAGGGATAACCTCAGCATGGTGAAGTCCTCGGCTGATTCGCTCCTGAGGGTGATCGACGACATTCTCGACTTCTCGAAAATCGAAGCAGGCAAACTCGAGTTGGACCCCACTCCATTCGCCCTCCGAGACAGCCTGGACGCCGCCTTAAAGCCGCTGGGGCTGCGCGGCAACGTGAAGGGGCTGGAAGTGGTGTGTCAGATCGACCATGATGTGCCGGATGGCTTGATCGGCGATGCAATGCGACTTCGGCAGATCGTCACCAACCTGGTGGGAAACGCGATCAAATTCACCGAGCAAGGAGAAGTCACTATCCACGTTGGAACGATGAAGGGCGAGTCAAGTCCTACCGGTGCGCACAAGCCGTTCGCCGATGTCCCCGCAGTCAATGATCCATCGCCCATCGGCCTGCATTTTCAGATCCGCGATACCGGCATTGGCATCCCCGCAAACAAGCAGCGTCTCATTTTCGAGAAATTCACTCAAGAGGACTCCTCGACGACGCGCAGGTTTGGGGGCACCGGCCTAGGCCTGGCCATCACATCCCAATTGGTGGTTCTGATGGGCGGCGATATCTGGGTGGACAGCGAGGTGGGCGTGGGAAGCACTTTTCATTTCACCGTCAACCTCAAGAGATCTACGGGACCCGCACAGAACCCGTTGACGGGCTCCATCGACTTGGAGCGGCTGCCGGTGCTGATCGTGGATGATAACGCCACCAATCGGGCGATGCTGGAAGCCGTTCTCGCGAACTGGCGGATGCAACCTATAGCTGCGTGCGACGGCACGTCCGCCATGGCAGCGATGAGAGCCGCAGCTGTTGCCGGCGATCCATTCCCGCTGGTTCTGCTGGACGCTCGCATGCCGGAACCGGACGGCTTCGCCGTCGCCGAGCAAATCAAAGCCGACCCCGACCTGGCTGGCGCCGCGATCATGATGCTCTCTTCGTCCGATCACAGCGGCGACATTGCCCGCTGCCGGAAACTGGGCATAACGCGTTATCTTCGCAAACCGATTGGCCAGTCGGAGTTGTTCGACGCTATTCTGATTGCCTTGGGCGCCGAGCCGCGGGAGGAAGCAAGGTCGACTGACATCGCCGCCGGCCCGGCCGAAGCGCGACAGCGATCCCTTCGCATCCTGCTCGCGGAGGACAACGAGATCAATCGGCACGTCACAACCCGTATCCTGCAGAAGTGCGGGCATACCATGGTGTTGGCGGCCGATGGCCGCGAGGCGCTCAAGATCTTCGAGAGCCAGCCACTGGACCTGGTCCTCATGGACATCCAGATGCCCCACATGGACGGATTCGCGGCGACCGTGGCCATCCGGGAACGCGAGAAGGCGACCGCCGGCCACATCCCAATTGTGGCTTTAACCGCGCATGCCATGGAAGGCGACCGCGAACTTTGCCTCGCGGCAGGCATGGATACGTACTTATCGAAGCCGTTGCGGATCGAAGAACTCTTGCAGACGATCGCCCACCTCGTTCCGGCTATCCAGCCGGCCCAGGCGTTAGACGGCGTCCCGATTCCGGCAGCCGAAGATCCAGGGGTTCTCTGGCGTGTTCGACCAACTGCCTGAGATCCGTGCCGCTATCGAACCCGTCGAGGGTAAGGCATTGGAGCGGATTGCTCACAGACTCAAAGGCTCAATTGGAGTTTCGGAGACCGACCTGCGTCCGACGCTTACAATTAAAACTAGAGAATCCCCTGACTATAGCCAGGCATTCAGGTCACGGTGGGACGGAATGAAAGCTGAACTCAAACTGGCGACCAAAAGTGCCGAGGTCCGGTGCACCTGTTTGCCGGGCGTTCCCAGCATCCAGGAGAGGAAGAGATCGTTGTGAACGTACCGATGTTGGGAGCCGCGCGCTCGTTCAAGCCCCGTGAGCTTTGAGGCTGTGACGTTCCAGCGTGCCTAGGGATGCGAGCGTGCTGCGCCGCGACGCATCTTGTCCAACTCCCGTCGGCAGTGGCAGTCCTGGTGACTCAGAATTGTATTTGACCGAGGTATTTCATGCTCTCCGGAACCTGCTTCGCCGCCTCGGCGCTTTCGTCTTCGATGAAGTATTCCCTAACCCCGGCGTTTCTTGCCGCCCTCAGTATCTCCTTCCAATGGAGCTGACCGTGGCCGAGCACAACACTGGCGCTGTCCGGCGCTCCACCGCTCAGATCTTGCTCAGTTCCAAAGGCAATGTCCTTTAAGTGTAGGAGATGAAAACGGTTCGGATATCTCTCGATAAATCGGGCAGGATCGACACCGCCCTGCCGAAACCAAAAGGTATCTAGTTCAAAGCTCACCAAATCCGGTAGGGTCTCTTGCAAAAGCACATCGAATAGCGTTCCTGTCTGTGCGTGTCGGAATTCGAACCCGTGCGGATGGTATGCGAACTGGAGTCCGTGAGCCCGCAGTTCCTTTCCCCAGCTGTTGAACTCCTTCGCGGCGTCGTGGACCTCATCCTCGTTCAGCCCTCCTGTTCGAGGAATGTTGGAGACGATCACATAGGTCGCACCGAGCGCCGAGGCATCGGCGATCACTTCTCCGATCGCATCGTGCATTCGCTCGTAAGGCACCACGATGCTCACACAGCTCAGTCCCGCGCTCTCCAGCAGCTTACCGAACTCCGCCGCCGTGTGCCCATAGAAACTGGAAGTCTCTACCTCAGCTATGCCTAATTTTCGAATCGTTTCTAGGGTCCCAGGCAGATCGTGTCGCAGCTCTCGTCGGTAGGTCCACAGTTCCATAGCCACTGGCCCTTCAAACGGCCCTAACCTGTAGCTCGCAGCAGTCTTCCGGTCCCATTGCTGTACATTGCCGGTGCCGTTGTTCAACCAAACATCGACGCGTGGGGCGTCCCATGCATAAGGCTTCTGCAGAATGTCCAGGTCACCATCTCCGTCAAAATCAGCGACTCTTCCGTCGTGCCAACCTTCGCCGTGATCGAGAACCGTGGTACGGAAGTTCCCTTTGCCATCTCCATACAAGATCCATGCAGTCGCGTCGGGATTATCCATCGGCGTGGAATCTAGTGTCCACTTCCCTTGCTCGCCGGTCAGAATGTCAAGGTTTCCATCATGATCGATATCCGCGATCTCCAGAGTGTGGCCATGAATCAAGTCGCGATCGATCAGGCGGTGTCCGACCCACGAAGCAGACACGGCCGGGTCGGCATTGTCGGAGCACTCATACATCATTAGCGGGCCGGACGAGTCGCCGGGCGCGATCACAATCTGCGGGTACTTGCCTGGCTTGAATCTCCCCGCGCGGATGCGACCGCCGATCACGCCAACTTTGATCGCTTTGAACTTGCCATCGCCCAGATACTTAAACCAATAGTTGCCGGCAAGCAGGTCGACCTTGCCATCGCCGTCGATATCATAAGCATCCAGGCCCTCGGCATACTGGGCGGCATTGTTGGTTTCTTCGCCTGCGTTCCCAGAGAAGATCGGCGCGAAGGGCCAAGGCGGGGCGCGGCGCGGCTCTGCTGGAATGCGCGCGATATCAAGCGTCTTAGCGGTCTGGTTCCAGAACACCAGTTGCGCTCTCCCCAACCCTTCAAAGTCGCCGAATATCTGGTCGTGATGCCCGTGCGGCCCTCCCTCTTTGATCAAGTGCCGCTTCCATGGCACATCAGGATCGAAGTTCGGGTAGGGGTTCTCCCACCAGTAAAGATTTCCTCCCCACCGGTCTTCGCCGAAAACAATATCTAGGTCGCCGTCACCATCGATGTCTTGGGCCGCACCTCCGGACTCAATAGTGAGCGAGTCATTCTCAATCAAATATCTATCCCAACCGTCCGCCTTGCGCCGATACCATACAAGCGCCGGCCCGGGCAACCGCGCACTGATCACGAAGTCCGTCGCCGGAGAATCCGGATCGAGGCGCGCGGCAAGATCACCGGTTTGTTGACGAGAGGTGCCCGGCACAGGTAGTTCCCCTTTCGCGCTGCTCTTCCTCTGCCATTGAACCTGATTAGTCTGGGTATGCCCCGCCGGCGTTCCAAGAAGCCAGATCGCCACGGCGGTGCCCGAAATCACGTCTCGAAGAAAACTCATAATAGCCCTCCTGGATTTTGAACTTTGGCGAAGGGTTCTATCTCCGCCGGGTAAGCCCCGGACAGATATAGCGCCCGTCTTGGATCTTTTCTCATTGCTCTTAGTCTCGACGGGGTATTCTCGTCGGACGAAAGGACAGTGTCTTAGTGACAAGCCGCCCTAAAATGTATAGCGTGCTCCGAACTGAATCTGTCTGGGAGTACTGGCTGCCGAAGTTATCTGGCCAAAACTAGCCAAGTTGTTTGGATTCCAGACCGAATTCGGAAGTCCGAGCTGTACGCTGTTCGTGAAATTGAAGGATTCGATGCGTAGCTGCAAGCCCCTTTCCCCACCCAAACGAAAGTTCTTGAACAGTGAGAGGTCGATATTGTGGGTTCCGTCGGCTCTCACGCTGCTGAGCAGCCGAGGCGAGTCTCCTGCTACGTATGGACTTGCGGGCGCGGCATAGCAGTTCGGCAAAAACCAATGCTCGCTGGTATGCGGCGCGTTTTTCCCTGGATCGCAAATCAGGTCAGGCCGCTGATTGAAATAGGTGCTCTGGTTGGGAAACGATCCACTCACCGGAATCGGAACGCCGGAGGACACTGCCACCATAGCGTTAAGGGACCAGCCGCCGATTATCGAATCCAACGCGCGGGAACCTGTATGGACAAGACGGTCCCGCCAGGGAAGATCATAGCTAGATGCCGCAATGAAGGAGAGTGGCACGTCCTGGGCATCGACCGAATAATCCAGGTTCAGATTCCTCCAGTCCTGGTTGCCTGTGTTTGATAGCAGGTACCAATATCCGCCGAGGCTGCCATTGCTCATTGTCTTGCTCCAATTAAAGGCGGCTTGAGTGCGCCAGTGAGAAGTGAATCTTTTCTCGGCCTTCAGCACGAGCGCATTGTAGTTGGTATCCAGCAATCCAGCGCTTACATAGGTCGGACCACTCCCAGGTGAACCCGAGGTAAATTGCGGATAGGCTGACATCGCCTCCCAAAAAGGGATTCTCGGGCTGTGATAAATCGGCGATGTGGGATCCGTTATTACTGAGATAAATGGATTTGGTACCTGTGTCCCCAGCCGAGTGTTGTAACTCGCGATCTGCCCGAGTGACATCTCGTTCAACTGTGGTCCCAGGCCCCCGTTGCCATAGGCTTCATGAAGACCGCGGCTACCGACATAATCCGCAGAGATGGAAATGCTAAGGCCAAATCGATGTTGGAGTCCGGCGTCCCAATTGTAGGCGCTAGCATCAGGCTGATTCCGGTCCACGGTGGAGAGCGGGTGACCTAGGTTTGTGGTTAGCCCTAGAGATCCCTGGGTGAGGGGTATTAGGCCATTAGGAAACGGATTATCGAGCGAATTTAGCATCACGGTATTGCCGTACCGATCGTACTTGACTGCATCCCAACCGGTCTGGCCAATGAACGAATCGCTATCCGTGAAGGGCAGAGCAACACCGCGGGCACTTGGGCCGTAGAAGATCCCGCCGCCTGCGTGCACGATCAGGGTGTTAGTCAGACCGTAGTTGATGCCGAGATGAGGTCCAAAGTCCGTTAGCTTACTGGCATAGGGACTGTTGTGATCCTTGACGAAGACTTCTCCGCCGGTCATGGACACGCCGTTGACCGAGTAGCTCGCCGTCGGATCGAAATATTCCTGGCGGTCGTAGCGCTCGGTACGGCCGCCGAACACCTCCCACCGCAGCCCGGCTACTACTGTAAGCTTCGGAGTGATATGAATAGTGTCCTCAATAAATGATGCATAGTAAGGCGCCGCCATCGCCAGGAATGGATCCTGTGTGAAGGAGGTCGAATTTCCTAACGGGCTACCCATACCTAATAGGAACGATGCGTAACCGTAGCCATCGTTTGCAAAGGTCTGCGAGCTGGTAGCGGTGGTATCGAATCTGTAGTATCCGTTCGGCGCGATAGGCTGGCCTATATTTTCAAGATCCTTCCGCCATTCGAATCCTACCTTTATATCGTGCCGCCCATGGATTGCATTCAACTGAATGTCGGCGTCGTGATACATCGCGATGAACTGAAAACCCGTCGCGGAAGTCTGAGAACCTACGCCGTTCAGGCCGGAGATGTCAACGTACGGAAGCGCCGGAACGCTTTGTTCGGCCTGCAGCGAAGCAGGGAATCCGAGATCGGTGAGAGTTGGCAGTCCCGGTTGGGCCGGTTGGCTCTCCGCGTGCCGCGCGAAAGAATACCGTAGTTGAATTAGGCTATTGGGACTGATCACATAGTCATATGCAAGCAGCGCGTTTTGTCCCACCGTGTGGTTGAGGTAATGGAGAGGGTCCGCTCCGTCGTGATAGTGGTCGGCTGAACCAAACGTGGTCTTCATAAACGAGTAGCGCGCAAACAATAGTTGTTTGTCGTCGATGTGATAGTCCGGCCGGACGTCAAACTTGTCAGCATCGTCAGGATAGCTGGACGCGTCGAAGTAGTTATTGCTGTGGTACGGACCTGAACCAGGAAGATCTGCCTCGGGATACAGCTTCTGCATGTTGAGCGCCACGGAGCTTAACAGGTTCTTTGGAATCACGTTGCCGACGAAGGGACTTCTTCTTCCGGCATTCACGTCAAATGGGTTATAGATGGTGGGCACGTCGGCGAAATTACCGGTCTTTTCCGCGTCGGTCGGAAGAGTTGTGGTCTCGGTCTGTATTCCTTGAGCCCGCGTATTCTCGTAATCGGCAAAGTAAAAGAGCTTGTCCATTTTGATGGGGCCGCCTACGCTTCCGCCCCACTGACGGCGCTGGAAATCCGGCGGTTTGTTCGGGAACCTGCTCTCGATCTGATTCGCCTTGATAAATGGATCATTGGCATCCATGCTGTTCGGGCGGTCGAAAAGGAATGCACTGCCATGCAGCGCGTTCCCGCCCGCCTTGCTCGCCATACTCATCACGCCGGCGCCCGAATTGCGCACCGTTGCCGAAGTGCTACTTGTCTCCATCCGGAACTCCTGTATACTGTCCAGCGGAGGAGTGAGGGCCGGCGACGTCGCCGAGTCGCCGTAGCCTGAAATGCTAAGTGCGCTGCCGTCGAACATATATATAAGCGCTCCTTCGGGCAGACCGTTGATCCTGAACGCAGAGACGCCGAGGCCCGGGCGGTCCGCTTCACCCGTATTATTGAGGGCGCCGTTCGCCGGTACAACGCTCGCGCTAAGTTGGAGAAGGAGAAAGGGGTCGCGCCCATTCAGTGGGACCGTCTCCAATGTCTTGTTATCGATCAGGTTTCCAAGGGACGAATCGGTGGTGTTGAGCAGCGGCTGTGCCTCCGCGTAAATTTCCACCGTCTCTATAATGCTTCCGATCTCCAGCTTTAGGTACACCGAACTCGTTCGATCAACTTCGACTGCGACGGGATACAGCCTAGTAATCTTGAACCCCTGGTGTTCGACGGTCAGTTGATAATCGCCAGGCCTCAGCGCCGCGAAAGTGAAGAGTCCGCTTCCACCGGTTACCGTCCTCCGCGCGGTATTAGTCGCATGGTTGACTAACTCGATGCTCGCCCCCGAAACCGTGGCGCCGATCGGGTCCGTGACTGATCCGTCTATACTTCCGACCCCGGCCTGCCCGTACAACCAGGTCGGCCAGGTCAAAGAAACAACTAATGCAGCCCACGATATCCAGCTCGTGGCGCGCATTCTGACGCCGCTTGTTTTCCTATTCCCCACTTTTTCGCCGCGGATACGGCGCGCTTCGTCCAGCAGCCCTTGATTCCGAATGTTGCACTTCCACCGCCGTGGTAGCTGCGCGCTCGCACGGAGGGCTTGTTCGAGCACGCCGTGAAAATGAAGCCCTCCCCTGTCTTCCAGATCCGCACCGTTATCGGGAAACGCTTCGAGGGTTTCAGTGCCCTGGATCTCTTCCTGCGCGGTGATCCTGGCGCGAGGATAGGCGTCGGTCGTACTCAGCATCCCAGACTTTCGCGTCGGTGCCAGACAGAGATCAGACCCGGATTCAAAAGGAAGAGGATCATAGCGGCGATTGGCATCGGAAGACATCGGCATAATCTCCAGTTCTTGCCGCCGCTGTCCGGGCCGGCGGAGAGCCATATCAGGCCCCAGCATTCACTCATCCACTTATCGGTGGCTAGGCGGGTTTTATCCAGAGGTGTAGTGGTGAAGTTGTGAGGTTTCCGAATTGTTGACCTTTAAGAGCGGTCCAATCGAATCATCGATCTCGAGGTTGGTCAGCGTGATTGGATTTGTGCCTTGCCAATGGACCTCAACCGGGGATTTCACTAGGCGCTTTCCGCGAGATTACTGCCGATTTGAGGCTTGTGCAATCCTTCGGCCAGGCGGAGCATACTTTGTCCGGCGAACTGGTATCGACCGTTGTGATCTCTATCGAACCGACATGAAAGCTTCACCCTCCGACTGTATAGAAGATAGGCGCGAGGAGACTTGCAAGCTCATTCTCAGTTTACTTGAGGCAGAGCGCCATGGGCAGCCGCCAGAGCAACAAGTGATTTCGCTCGCCCCGATCATTGACGAGGCTGTCAGTTTTTTGCGCTCAACCCTTCCGGGGGTCGTTGAACTCGTAAGATCGATTGACAGCAACGTCCCGAAGATCCGGGGGAATTCCACGCAGATTCATCAAGTTCTTCTCACCCTCTGCACAAATGCCTGGCGAGCCATGGACGGCAATTCGGGCCAGATAGAAATTCGGCTCGAGAGCGTCTTCCTGGACGCCGCACAAGCGGCCGCGCTGGATGGTATTAGTTCCGGCCATTTTGTATGCCTGTCTGTCAGCGCCACGGGCAAGGGCATGGACGAAGCGACGCGGCAACGCGGTGTGGAACCGTTTTTGACCACCAAACCCGTTCGCGAACGTACCGGCTTGGGACTGGCCAGCGTGCAGGGTATAGTCCAGGATCACGAGAGCGGCATCAAGGTTGTCAGCCGGCTCAATCAAGGCACGACTTTGTTTCTATACTTCCCCTCTGTCCAGCAAGCCCCAGGAACCACACCCAACGAACCATTTGAGGCACCCTGCGAAAAACCACCGGACACGCCGCGCGGTCGCGGCCAGCACATTCTCTATCTGGACGACGAGGAACCACTCGCGTTTCTGGCTACTGAACTGCTGGAGGGCCTCGGCTACCGCGTCACCCCATTCACGAGCTCCGCGGATTGCCTGCAAACGTTCCGGGGGGCGCCGGAGCAATTTGACCTGATCGTCACCGACTTGAACATGCCCGGAATATCCGGCCTGCAGGTGGCTGTCGAGGTGCTGAGATTGAGGCCGGAGATTCCCGTCGTATTGAGTTCGGGTTACATAACGGAGGATCAGAAAGAGAACGCACGCCGGATCGGTATCCGGGAAATCATCTACAAGCCAAACAGCGTTGAAGAATTAAGTACGGCCATTCATCGCTTGGTATGCGTATCGAGGTAACAGCGGGGACAGGAACGAACGGGCCCGGGCCCTGCATCCGCGCCCGGGATGGAGTCGCCACGAAATAGGAGGTCATGAGTGAGCGCGGCTGGAAGCCACGTATCGTTGCGTCTAGAACTTGTATCCAAAGTCGTGTCCAACTCCATGAAAACGCCTGTTGCATCCGAGACAAGAATCCGCCAGGACGAGATTGCCGCACTGTTGCAAACGCTCCGGGAAACAGAGCGGAGGTTACAGGAACTGACTGGCGAGGATGCGGTGCTGAATCGCGGCGATGATTCCCGTATGTTGCAGGAGGCGCGCGAGAAACTGCGCGAGAGCGAGGAACGATTTCGCAGCTTGTTCGCGGCCGCAGCCACGGGCATCGCTGTCTCCACGCCGAACGGCAGTTACTTGCGCGCGAATGCGGCCTATTGCCGGATGCTCGGCTACACCGAGGACGAATTGCGGGCCTTGAACGTGGCCTCCGTGACACATCCGGATGATCTCAGCCTCAACCTCAAGTTGCGGGACGAGCTGCTCGCTGGTCAGCGGGAAAACTTTTTCATGGAAAAGCGGTACCTGAAAAACAATGGAGAAGTTCTCTGGGCACGCGCCAGCGTTTCGGCAACGCATTCGCCCCGGGGAGAAATCACGACACTGATGGTGATCTCGGAAGACATCACCGAGCGGAAACTAGCCGAGGACGCGCTGCGGCACAGCGAGGAGCGGCTGCGCCTGATCACGAATCTGGTGCCTCACGGCATCTTCGCGAAGGATGCTGCTGGCCGTCACATCTTCGCCAATCCCGCGTTGGCCGAGCTTTCGGGCCTTTCGATCGAAGAAATCATCGGAAAAAACGACTTTGAACTAGTGCGCGACAAGGCTCAGGCCGAGGCTTACCGGGCGGACGATCTCGCCGTCATCCGGTCCGGGCGGAAGATGGTTATCTCGGAGGAACCGAGGACAGACTTGTCGGGCCGCAAGCGCGTCCTCCAGACCATCAAAGTTCCATTTACCTTGGCCGAAACGGGCGAGACGGCAGTGCTCGGAGTGTGCATGGACATCACCGAGCAGAAGCGGATGGTTGCGCGCTTCCGCCGGCTGGTCGACTCGAATGTCCAGGGAGTATTTTTTTGGAACATGAACGGCAAGATCACTGGAGCCAACGATGCTTTCCTTCGCATGGTCGGCTACACTCGCGAAGACCTGGACGCGGGACGGATGAACTGGGCAGAGATGACGCCCCCGGAATTAGCCGAACAAGACCAACGCGCTCTGAAAGAACTCGCCACCACGGGAGTTTGCCCGACGTTTGAGAAGGAATTCATTCGTCAGGACCGCTCGCGCGTGCCCAGCTTTGTCGGCCCCGCGATGTTTGAGGACAACCCGGACGAGGGTTTCTGCTTTGTGCTCGATCTCAGCGAGCGCAAGAAGCTCGAACATCAGTTTTTGCGCGCGCAGCGGATGGAGAGCATCGGCACCCTGGCCGGTGGCATAGCGCATGATTTGAACAACATCCTGGCGCCGATCCTGATGTCCATCGACATCCTCAAGGGCCTGGCAAACAGTGAAAAGGCTCTTAAGATTCTGAAGACCATCGAAGTGAGCGCCAAACGGGGCGCAGACATCGTGCGGCAGGTGCTCTCGTTTGCCCGTGGTATCGAAGGGCAAAGGATCGAAGTCGACCCTAAACACCTTTTGAAGGACCTGGAAAACATCATCAAGGACACCTTCCCGAAAGACATCCGGTTGCGTTTCTCCATTCCCAACGATATCTGGACACTTCTGGGCGACCCGACGCAAGCGCAGCAGATTTTGTTGAACCTGTGCGTAAATGCTCGGGACGCGATGCCGGACGGCGGTGATTTGACTATCAGCGCCGAAAACTGCACTCTGGATGAACAGTACGCCGCGATGAATGTGCGGGCCAAGCCGGGGCGTTACGTCAATATCAGCGTGACCGATTCCGGAACGGGCATTCCGCTGGAAATTATCGACAAGATTTTCGAGCCTTTCTTCACAACCAAAGAGCTCAATAAAGGCACCGGCCTGGGACTCTCCACCGTCATGGCCATCGTGAAGAGCCACGGGGGGATCATTAATGTCTACAGCGAGCCGGGAAGCGGCTCGACTTTCAAAATGTATCTGCCCGCGATGGAAACTTTCTTCGAGGCCGAGAAACAAGCGCAACAAATCAGCATGCCTCGAGGGAACGGTGAGACGATTTTGGTCGTGGATGACGAGGCCGCTATCCTCACCGTCACCTGCCAGACCTTGGAGGCCTTCGGCTACCGGGTCTTGACCGCCGGTAATGGAGCGGAAGCGGTGGCAATCTATGCTCACAGTAAGAATGAAATCGCCGTTGTCCTGACCGATATGATGATGCCGATCATGGACGGCCCGAGTCTCATTCGCATCCTGCTTCAAATCAACCCCGCGATCAAAATCGTGAGAGCGAGCGGTCTTTCTTCGAATGGCAGTGGGAACAGATTCCCGGAACCCGGAGTTAAATACTCTCTGACGAAACCTTACACGGCGGCCACCTTGCTGGAGACCATGCGCGCGATCTTGGAAGAAGCCTAGATGGCCGTAGCGCTTCGTGAACATCCGTCCCGCCGTTCGCGGTCCATTCATACGAGGGAAAACCGCCTCTTCGCGGCCTGCATCCTTTCGCTGGTTGCGACGGCTTTTGGCTTCGTCATGCGCGCGATGCTACTCAACACCCTAGGCGTCGCGTTCGATCTTACCGAAAGCCAGAAAGGCTCACTCCAGGGGGCTGGCCTATTTCCATTCGCGCTGAGCATCATTTTGTTTAGTCTGATCATCGACCGCATCGGTTATGGCCGTGCGATGTCTCTCGCCTGGGTTCTGCATGTAATTTCGGCGATCGTCACGATCAGTGCTTCGAGCTACACCGGGCTATACGTCGGCACGTTCCTATTTTCGCTGGCCAACGGCATCATCGAGTCAGTCGCCAATCCAGTCACTACCACTCTCTTTCCGAAAAGCAAGACTCCGCGCCTCATCATGCTCCATTCGGGCTGGGCTGCTGGGCTGGTGCTCGGTGGTCTTATAGGTATCGCGCTCAGCAATCTCGGCTGGCGTTGGAAGATCGGTCTCTTCCTGCTCCCTACGATCGTTTATGGGCTGATTATGCTCGGCCAGAAATTTCCTGTGCAGGAACGGGTCGCCGCCGATGTCTCCTACGCGGACATGCTGAAGGAATTCGGTTGGGCCGGAAGCCTGATCGTTTGCACATTCGCCAGTTACGCTGTCAATGAAGTTGCCGTGGTCTTTGGCTGGGGCATTCTTCCTAACCATTATTCCCTTTTGGCGGCGGTCGGCTACGCCCTCGTCCCGACGCTTTATTTCGCCTTCCGTTTCCGGGCCTTGGGACGCCCGATGTTCATCTTTCTGTCGCTGGTCATGATACTCCTGGCCACGACGGAATTGGGCACCGACAGCTGGATCTCCGACCTGCTCACGCCCGTGTTGAATGGTTCCGGGGCTAATGCGGGTAGCTGGGTGCTCATCTACACGTCCCTCATCATGTTCGGGTTTCGATTCTTCGCGGCGCCGCTGGCCCATCGGTTCAGCCCGGTCGGCCTCTTAATCGGGTGCTCAGTGATTGCGTCGGCGGGGCTTCTCTGCCTCGCCCATGCGGGTAGCGCTCCACACCTCATTTTCGGGGCGGCAACGCTCTTCGGCGCCGGCACTGCTTTTTTCTGGCCGACCACGCTTGGCCTGGCGTCCGAACAATTCCCTCGTGGCGGCGCGTTGACCCTGAACGCCATAGGGGCGATGGGGATGATCTCGGTCGGTATTCTTGGAGGGCCTTTCCTTGGCACTCTGCAGGATGCGTCCCTCGACCGAAACCTGCACCGGGTCAGCCCAGCGCTACACGCCGCCGTAGCCGGACCCGCGCAGCAAAGATTTGGTTTCGATTTCCATCCACTTGATAAGACTAGAATCGGGTCCCTTTCCGGCGTGGACAGAGCCTGCGTGGAAAGAATCATTGCCCAAACCAGTCAGGCCTTGCTGGCGACAATTGCCATCCTTCCGTCGACCCTGTTCGTTTGTTTCCTAGGCCTCGCAATTGTTTTCCGGCAGCGCGGCGGCTACCGGCCAGTCGAGCTCGCGCGTCCTCGACAGCCGGTGGTCGCGTCCACGTCCGTCAGCCGGCAACGCTCCTACGAATAGGAGGTATGCTCGATGTCTTCCAATGCCAACGCGCCCGATTTTCGGCTTCTCTTGGAAGCCGGAGCAGATCTTTGTCTGGTTCTGACACCGGATTTTCGCATCCTGGCAGCTAGTGATGCCTACCTTCGCGCTAGGGCAACAACGCGGGAGCAGGTCCTGGGCGTTGAAATGTTTGAAGCGTTTCCCGACGACCCCTCGGATCGAAATGACACAGGCGTGCCTCATTTGAGAGCTTCGCTCGAACAAGTGCTCCGCAGCAAGCGCGCAGACACCATGGCTGTGCGGAAGTGCGACATTCGCCGCGCTGATTTGCGGAGCGGCGGATGTGAAGAGAGGTTCTGGCGACACGTGAACTCTCCGGCGCTGGATGCTCGTGGCGAGGTGGCTTATATCCTGCATCGTGTCGAGGACGTGACGGAATCTGTTCACCTCATGGGAGGACCCACAGGAGGGCCGCAGAGACCCGCCGAGGAAGGATCCGGGGCAACCGTTAACACGGAACTTGTCCGGCTCTGCGAACAGATCGCATCGCTGATGGCCCAGGCCGACGGCGAATTGCAGCTGAGCGGAGGCCGACCGCCGTTACCGCACCCCCTGACGCCCATCCGCCCCGAAGAAATCTTGAGTCGCCTGGGACATCTAATCGACAGGTACGAACGTCTGGGAGAAGAGTTGCGCCAATCACAGAAGATGGACGCTATTGGCCGGCTAGCGGGACGTCTCGCCCACGACTTCAATAACCACTTTGGCGTGATTATCGGATTCGCTAGCCTGCTCTTGGGCCAGTTGGAGCCTCAGCACCCGATGTTTCGCAGAGTCGATCAGATTCGTAGTGCCGGACAACGTGCCGCGGAACTCACCCGCAAACTTCTAGCGTTCCGCCGAATACAGACTGCCGAACCCAGGGTGGTCGACTTGGCTTCCACGCTCGAGGAAATGGACTGCATGTTGCGGCGCCTGCTGCGAGAGAACGTTGAAATGTCAACTGGCATCGACAAGAGGCTGGCTCATGTCAAGGTGGATCCCGACCAGCTTCGGGAGGTAATCAGGAACCTGGTTGAGAACGCCCACGATGCCATGCCACTAGGCGGGAAATTGACTCTGGAGCTCCGGAACATGCACATCAGCGAAGATCATAAGTTGCAAGATGGTTTGGCGCCCGGACATTATGTGATGCTGGCCGTCACTGACACCGGTACAGGCGTGAGCCAGGAAGCGCAGCCGCGCCTCTTTGAGCCGTTCTTCACCACGAAACATCCCAACGCGGGGGCTGGTCTGGGGCTCGCGACCGTGCAATGGATCGTGCAACAGATCGGCGGCGCCATCCGGTTACGCAGCGAACCAGGCATTGGAACCACCTTCAAGGTGTTTTTTCCGACCGCGGAAGGACAACCCTAGCCGCCGTCACCGTGAGGTCAAATAATCCACGCGGCGCGGCCACCGTACTTTAACAAACCTCCGAGCCGGTTGCGACAATTAACGTTGCGGACGCGCTGTTTGGGTTCAGCGCCAGCCTCTGGGAAAAGCAATTTGTTTCCGTTCCCTTGATGTTCTCTTTTTCGCAGTGACAATGAGCGCTGAATTCAGCTGGAGCCCGCTACAGAGGACACTCGCCGAACAGGATCAACCTCGACAGCCACTCCTGCTTTGCGAACCTAACGTTCCGCAAAAGCGTTCAGATTCGGGCTTCTAGCCAGAAGCGGAATGGGCCCTCACGCCGCCCGCCGTCAGCGCCGACCGGAACGAGGCCCCGGGCTTCGCGGCGCGATCATGCAGAACGTAGCGACAGGGATGAAGAAAGCCCCGAGTCTCCTGGGTCGCGCAGCGGGTCAAATTCGCCGATGTCGAACCGGCACGGATCTTCTGACCCCCAATGGACAGAAGCGAAAAGGCTGAAAAGTGTGAACCCAGCACAGGTCCGATATGCTCGTCCGAAACCAACGCCTGATTTCGTAGGCCAATTATAACCTCTGGCGTACGCCGCCCGAAGGGGTCCCATTAATCCGTGGCGTGTTGCAGCAGGCCGCGGGCAGCCGTGATCACCACTCTAGGGGACGACGGACATGAACGTGCCCGCACTCCGTGGTTATTGACGACAACGACACAGGCGACACTTCGTTTGGTCGCGGGCAAGAAGAGCAAAGAGACGGACTGCGTTGGCCCCTTGATTGCGGAACACTACTTCCACCATCAGCTCGAAGTACTCGTTTAAGAGCTGCCCCACTTTTTCGGGAAGCTTGAATGAAACTTTTCTCGATGTCGTCAGAAGTACTCGGCTGCCGATGGGGGAATTCACTAGGTAGGTTCAGGGGCAGGATTGTCGATAGCAACTATTGTGATGTTTGCGAGAGGCTGCCTTATGGACCCTGGCGACATGGGACAGAATTTGGTGCAACCCAAAACGAGCGCGATGTTTTCCATGCCCATTCAAATGAGCGGAGGTGTATGTGTTCCTACATTCGCATATCTCCCGCCGAAACATTTCACAACCCTGTCGCGCCGAGCTCTTCATATTCCCGCGTGGCCTTTCTTCGGCAAAGCTTTCGACGGAAGACCGGATAGATCACATGTCGGGGGATCTTACTAACTGCGATCACACGCGGACACAAGAAGCGCGACTGTTTCGTCGCGTGCCGGCGTCAGACGGTCGTCGTTGCTCCTACGATGGAATTTCACGTGAGAGACCTTGGATTGAATAATTGGGCATCGACCTGCATGGTCGGCAGCAAATGGAGGAAGACACCTTGAATCCCCGCCTTCTCGTCGTAGACGACGATCCGGCCATGGGTGAATTATTGGCAGTCTCGTTGTCGCAGGAAGGCAGCCAAGTTCAGCGCTGCACAAGTGGCGCACGAGCGCTTGAGTTGCTGGAGCAGCGACGTTATGATTTGGTCCTATCGGACCTGAAAATGCCTCGCATGAATGGCATGGAGCTTCTGACTCAGGTGACCGAACGATTTCCTCAAGTGGCTTTCGTGATGCTAACTGGCAATGACGACGTTCTCTTGGGAGTCCTGGCTATGAAGGCCGGCGCCGCAGATTATCTGATCAAACCGTTCCAGAAACGGGCAGTAATATCCAGCGTTAATCGAGCTCTAGAGAAGAAAAGTTCAGATATGGAGCTGCAGCGCCATCGACATCACCTGGAGGAGATGGTGCAGCAGCGAACCAAACAACTTGAGACAGCCCTAAAGCGGATCGAGAGCACATACCATGAAACTCTGCAGGCTTTGGGCCAGGCGCTCGAGTTGCGGGATGATGAGACGGCTGGACACTCGCAGCGCGTGACCCGCTATTCCTTGGAAATTGCCAGGGCCCTGAATTGCACACAAGAGCAAATGAAAGATCTTGCCCGCGGCGCTTATCTCCATGACATCGGGAAGATAGGTATCCCCGACGCGATCATTTTGAAAGCTGGCCCGCTGGACGAAAGTGAGAGGGCGATTATGGAAACCCACGTTCGTATCGGATACGAGATGGTATGTCAGGTTTCCTTCCTGGCCGGGGCCGCCCAAATCGTTCTTGCGCACCAAGAACGCTACGATGGAACCGGGTATCCGCAAGGGCTGATTGGCAACGAGATTCCCTTAGGCGCGAGGATCTTCTCGGTGGCGGACACTTTGGACGCCATGACCTCGGATCGTCCCTATCGGCGCGCTCTTGCTTATTCAGTGGCGCGGGAAACAATTGCGGAGGAAGCGGGACGTCAGTTTGATCCCGCGGTGGTTCAGGCCTTCCTCGGAATTCCAGAGATTACTTGGGAGCAATTTCGCGCCGAGGTGAATGGGCACCGGCAGTCACAAACGAGCGCTCCAAAAGTTTTGGGTCCGGTGCCAGCTTTCGGGCAGGACTTTCAGCGCGGCGACTTGGTCCACCGCCGTCCCCCCGGCAATTGAGACCATCCGCGGTTCGATGCCAGGATTCCGAGTCCGACAATTTGTTGGGCATCGCCATACCCCCGAATTCCATAGGTGTGTGCGTTTGACTGGCATCTCGGGATACGCCCGCCAACGACGTTGAGACGTGGGCCAGGACTCAGGGATTGAAGTGGGCGGCCGCTGCCATTGCACCGAGCAAGCCTGCCTTAATCACTGCCAGTTTGGACTCAGTGCCAGTTTGGACGACAGCGTTCCTCTGCGGTGGAGTCCGCCCAAACGAAAGACAGGTTCTTCCGAACGTTGTTGTGCTTGTCAAACAAGACCGGATTGAGGTCGGCGGATCCAACGTCAGGCGGCTGTATCGCCTGATTTCGAGGTTCACCGCCTGCAGGCCATCCCAGGCGCTCGCTTTTCCGGCGCCCTCCGTCAAACTCTCATGAAGCATGTTAACACGCTGTTTAGCAGCGCTGACACTGGGACGCATGAGGTGGACCCCATCGTTTGGACAAAAAATCGGGCGTCCTTAGATGGTGTGGCGGGCTGACCAAGACGGCGGCCGTGAGGCCGCCATCCATTCCGGACTTGCATCGGCGCTCGGGTCGCATCCCTGCGTTGCCCTATCCTCCTATCAAGCATTTCGATTGTACGGCAGGTGCCGTTCGCAGTAAAGCGAAAAGCATCCATTCTGGAAAACGAAAGCGATAAATCCCAGGGGGTTTGGGGGACAGCGTCCCCCATCAGGAAGATGACCTTTTCCTTTTGGAGTCGGTGCGGGAACAGATCGGCCGGCGTCTGATAGCCGAGCGCCTGGTGCGGGCGCTGGTGATTGTAGAAGTGAAAGTAGTTTTCCAGCGCCGGGAACAGTTCGAGGCCGCTGGCGAAGTCGCCGGGATAGATCAGTTCGTATTTGAGCGAGCGCCACAGCCGCTCGATGAAAACGTTGTCGAGCGCGCGTCCGCGGCCATCCATGCTGATCGAGATGCCGCGCTGTTTCAGCGGTGCCAGAAAGTCGGCCGAGGTGAACTGCGAGCCCTGATCGGAGTTCCAGATTTCGGGCTGGCCGAAGCGGAACGCGGCCTCGCAGCGCCGCCAGACAGAAGCCGGTCTCCATCGTGTTGGAGAGTTCCCAACTGAGCACGAAGCGGCTGAACCAGTCCATCACCGCGACCAGGTAGAGAAAGCCGCCCCGCATCGGAATGTAAGTAATATCGGTGCTCCAGACGTGATTGGGCCGTTCGATCGCGACGCCGCGCAGCAGGTACGGGTAGATCTGGTGACCCGGCGCCGGACGGCTCAAGTTCGGTTTGGGATAGTGCGCTTCGATGCCCAGAATGCGCATCAGCCGCTGGATGCGCTTGCGGTTCACCTCCAGCTCGACGGCCATCTTGCGGCTGCCGAAAAACGGGCGCTTCAGGTACAGCTCGTCGAGCCGGCGGAGCAGCCGCAGGTTCTCCGCGCTCTCCGGCCGCGGCTGGTAGTAATAAGTCGAGCGCGGCACGCCCAGCAGTTCGCACTGCTGTTGGATGCTCAGGCGCGGGTGATCGGGATCGATCCATAGGCGTTTGTCCTCAGTCGATGAGGCCAGCTCTTTTTTTGAGAAAGTCCAACTCCACTTTCAGTTGGCCGATCTGTTTGTACAGCTCGTCCTTCTCGGCGTCGGCCTGCTGGCGCACCTGCTCGCGGCCGTTGCCGAAGACATCCGGCAGGCCGGCCAGCGCCTGCTTCTTCCAGCCGCCGACCTGGGTCGGGTGGACCCCGAACATCTGCGCGATCTGCGCCGCCGTCTTGTGCGCCTTGATGGCCTCCACGGCGACCTTGGCCTTCAGGCTGGGTGGGTGACTCTTGCGGGTTTTTGGCATTGACTCTCCTTCATTTTCAATGCCGCCGCACCATCTAAGAAAGGGTCTTTTTTTGTCCAAAAAATGGGGTCCACTACACCCCGCTCCCAATTTGCATCCCCACTTCGCCTGGCGACACAGTCGACGGTA
This sequence comes from Bryobacterales bacterium, assembly GCA_963824345.1. Classification (GTDB taxonomy): domain Bacteria; phylum Acidobacteriota; class Terriglobia; order Bryobacterales; family Bryobacteraceae; genus Palsa-89. The sequence continues at coordinate 226,972 of CAWGOZ010000021.1, read as the reverse complement.
ATCTTCTCCAAGAAATGCCTTGGCCCACATTTTCGAGCATGATCGACAGCGATCTTGACGCCATCTATGAATATCTCAGCGCCATCCATCCCTTGCATCGGCAGCCGCGCTCAATGGCCGGTCGCTCCCGGAGAGCTGATCGGGGTGACAGGGCATTCATCAAAACCCCTCATTTCACCTGCACTTCTGAACCGCGGTTTGAAAGTTTGAAACTGCGCAGGCCGCGCAGATACTCTTGTTCTTCCGCGTCCGTTAACAAGAGGCAGCCAGGGCGTATGCAAAACGGAGCGCCACAGAGAACGGCAGCATTCGGAAAGCCAATCGGCATATGAAGGTGAGGGTAACTGTGTTTCAGGCCCTTCACTCCACATTGTTCACAACGCGCTAATGCCATTCCCGATCTCCTTTCTCAAGTGGTACCGCTCCACTCTAACGGATCGAATCGGTCAAACTGTGAATGAGAGTGTTCAAATCTGGATTTGAATTGCGTAGGCGATCGATCTTCCGGACGGAATGCAGCACCGTGGTGTGATGCCTCCCGCTGAACGCCCGGCCAATTTCCGGCAGTGAGGCCAGCGTAAGCTCTTTCGTCAAGTACATAGCGATCTGCCGAGGGTACGTTCTCTTCTGCTCATTGGTTTTTTGTAGGAGCTCGGACGGCTGCAGAGAGAACTGTTGCGCTACCGCCTTTATGATCGATTCGATCGTGATAGCTTGCTCGTGACCTACCAAAAGGTGCCTCAGCACGTGCTTGGCCGCCGGAAGAGTGATCGGGGAGCCCGTGACGGACGTATACGCGGACAACTTAAACAACGCGCCCTCCAGCTCCCGCACATTCGAGGTGGTTTTTGTGGCAAGAATGGTCCGCACTTCTTCGGGTAAGCGGAGCCCATTGGCCTCTGCCTTTTTGTCCAGGATCGCCATCCTGGTCTCGAGATCGGGCGGCTGCACGTCGACCATAAGGCCGCATTCGAAACGCGAGCGCAGACGATCCACCAAGCCGGGCGTATTTTTCGGGTGGTTGTCACTCGCGATGACGATCTGCTTCTGGTGCTCGAACAAATCGCTGAAAGTGTGAAAGAACTCCTGCATGGTCCTTTCCTTACCGGCGAGGATTTGAACGTCGTCGACCAACAGCGCGTCAGCCGAACGATAGTGCTGGTGAAAAAAGCGCATCCTATCGTTCTTAATGCAGGCGATCATCTCGTTCATGAATCGCTCGCTGGATGTGTAGACGACCCGCATATTGGAATGAAGCGTTACGAGCGAGTGCCCGATGGCGTGCATCAAATGCGTCTTGCCCAATCCAACTCCTCCGTAAATGAAAAGCGGGTTGTAATTGCGCGCTGGATTCGTTGCCACCACTCTGGCCGCGGCGTGCGCGAATTGGTTGCAGGGGCCCTTAACGAAGGTGTCAAACGTGAACCTAGGATTCAGACCGGGATATGGTCCAAACTGTCCCTGCGGGTATTCCCCCACGGGTATCTGATTGCGACCCACTTGCGAGACCTCTCCAATCTCATAGACGATCTCCCGTATGGACAAATTCAATTCCCGGATTGCCGGCCAGATGTCCGCTGAATGCTCTTGCCGTATCCAGTCCCGGGTTGCGGTGTCTGGGACCCCTACCCACAATCGATCCCCATCCGACTTGATGAAGACAGCTTTAGAGAACCAGTTGTCAAAAGTATTGTTGCTGATTTTGGTCGATATGCTTTGCTTGATTAACTCCCAGATGTTCATTTTCCAGCCCTACCGGCGCAACTGAAACGCGCGTTCCCCACAGATCTCTGTAAAACATGGATCTGGGAAAAGACCAAGCTTGGCTGCCCCTGCTTGGAGCGGGCCTTCGGAACCGGCATCCCCCTGGACGACCGCCTTGGCGCGCTGGGCGGAACGGTGGAGCAGATCATGGTCAAGGCCTTTCCGTGGGGATTTGCGCAGGAACTCGTGCATCCCCTAAACGGACCACAAAGACTCTTTGCGGCGGTTTGATGATGGTCTGGGGGCGAGCGTAACCACGGTGTTCCAAAATCGGTAGCAGGTTTCGATGAATCGGACGAACTCTCCTAGTTCGCCCGGTTTCCGAATGAAACAATTGCCGTTTAATGCATAAACGGACCTTACGAATTTAGGATCGTCCGCACCCGCGGCAACCACAATTGGGATGTGCATCAAGTCAGGAGTGGATTTGATGCGCCTTAAGACATCTAATCCCGATGCGGTCGGCTGTGAAAGGTCCAGAAAAATCAGATCAGGAAGGGGGCTGTCGGCGTACTTTCCTTTCCTTTCGATGCACATTAGCGCATCTTCGCCTTCGGACACGCAACGGAGGCCATCCGTCACCCCAGCAGCTTTGAATGCCTCCATAGTCATCATGCTGTCGGCTGGATTGCTCTGCACCAGCAGAATCTTAAGCTGTCGGGTCTGTTTGGGACTGGAAGGTTCAACTGCTTTCGCGGCGCGTGACATTGTTCTCCTCGCTTTCATTTGAGGAGGAAGCAAAAACAACACAGCCCCTCGGCTGACGCCTCCTCAACGGTCAGTGAATCCGACCAACTTCGCGCGTCAGCAGGCCTGCATTGCTGGAACAGGAAGTAAACACTTAAGACTATGTGGGGTAAGGTGTCTACAATCTGGTCAAGACTGCTCACTTTGCGAGAAACATTGCAATATAAACGTAGGTAGCGACGACCTGTGATCGTCAATCGTGCAGGATGATGTTGAGTAGTGAGCTGTGGACTTCCAATTCGCCGTTGTAATCGATGAAGCCCAGTTTGCGGAACCTATTCATGAAAAAGCTGACCCTCGATCGGGTGGTGCCGACAATCTCAGCCAAAGTCTCCTGGCTAACTTTTGGAATCACCGGCTCGGGTTTACCTTCCTTCCCGAAATTAGCCAGGAGAAGGAGTACGCGCGCCAGACGCTTTTCGCTGGAGTTAAAGAGATGGTCGACCAGATCCTCCTCAATCCGAATGTTGCGGGAGAGCAGATGGTGAAGCAACAGGTCAGAAAAGGACGGATGACTGCGAAGTAGACGGACCACAGTCGCCCGCTCGACCCGCATAACCAGGCACTCCGACAGAGTGGAGGCAGTGGTCATGCGGAGAGGCTGGCCAGCCAGGCAGCCCTCGCCGAAGAAGTCGCCAGCACCCAGAATAGCTACTACGGCTTCCTTGCCTTGCGCGGAGACGACCGTGAGCTTTAGCTTGCCTTCCTGAATGTAAAAGATGGCATCGGCCGGTTCACCTTGGAGGAAAACCTGCCGGTTCCTCCTGTACTTCCGCGCCATCCCTTTGCCGACCTCAGCCAAAAATGTCTTGGCGTCAAATTTCGCGCTGGACTTCAGTCTAATTGGCAGCTGAGTCACTTCCAAAAAAGCATACACCAATTTGAGATTCGCCAGCAATAGGTTTGGGAGAAGACAAAAACAGCAGCCATGCCAAAGCATTCTGGCTCACACTATTGCAGATATCCACTTTTGTTTCAGAAATAGTGTACTTAATGTGTGTCACTTTTGCTACTACAAACACTATCGACAGAACAGTTATTTAGACATCATAGTTCGTTCTAGTTGTCTGACCGTTCATGAATTACTTGCCCGTCGTCAATCTATCAGGTGATTGTGTAGCCCGTAACGCATAAGGTCCGCGTTGGTAGCGAGTTTCATCTTCTTGAGAATGCGTGCCCGATGAGTGCTCACAGTAGTTATGCCTATGTCCAATTCCTTGGCGATCTGTCCAACGGTTTTGCCCGAGCCGATCATACAAAGAATTTCAAATTCACGGGGGGAGAGTGCTTCGTGGACGCCGCTCTCGTAGTGTTCGTGCAAGGTCGAAGCCAGAGTCTCGGCCAACGCTGGGCTTACGTAACGGCCTCCGCCGAGCACCTTTCCGATTGCTTTGATCAGTTCCTCCGGGGCGCTTTCTTTGATCATGTACCCGGCAGCGCCAGCCTGGAGAACGCGTTTACCGTATTGTTCCTCGGGGTGCATGCTCAAGACCAGGATCGGAAGAGTGGGTCTCAAGCGTACTAGATCTCGCAGCACATCCAGGCCGCTGCGCCCCGGCATTGTGATGTCCAAGATTACCAAGTCCCAGTTCTGGGCCTGGACTTCAATCAAGACCTGCAAAGCGTTTTCGGCTTCTCCGCAGTTGACCTCTGGCATGTCTCGGACCAGGATCTCTCTGAGGCCCCGGCGCAAGATGGCATGATCGTCGGCAATCAGAATCCTGATCATGGGCTTCCTATTTTGGCCCGCCTGCGGTCTTCGGAAGCCTTACCGTAACGGTCGTGCCATCCTTGGCGGAACCGCGAATGAGAAGTTCACCCGAGAGCAACAGAGCCCTCTCCCTCATCCCACGGATACCAAGCGAAGTGTGCGCCGCAAGCTGTTCGGGCGTTGCGCCGCGGCCATTATCACGAACCTCCAGCGTTACACCTGCTGGACCTTGCGCCAAGTGAACGTCGACGCGGGTCGCGTAGGCGTGGCGCGCGATGTTGGTCAAGGTTTCCTGGAAGATCCGAAAGAGGGCAGTGGCTCGCTCCGAGTCGAGCCGGAATTCCATCTTGGGCAGCGTCAGACTGCATTGGATACCGGTGCGGACCTGGAACTCTTCGGCGGCCCATTCGATTGCCGCGGAGAGACCTAAGTCATCTAGAATTCCCGGCCGCAATTCCGACGAGATTCTTCGCACCGATTTAATCGTGCGGTCCAGCAGGTTCAGAATGGAGGCCGCTTTCTCGTGCTGTCGCTGCTCCGCCGTCAATTCGTGCAGCCACGAACTGAAGTCGATCTTAATGGCGGTCAGAGCCTGACCGAGTTCATCGTGAATCTCACGGGCGGCCCTCGTTCGCTCTTCTTCCCGGGCACTCTGCACCCGTCCGGCCAATGCCCGCAACTGGTCGAAGGAGCGTTGTCGAGACTCTTCAGCTAGCTTCCGCTCGGTCAAGTCGACGACGATACCCGTAAATTCAACGAGATCGCCCTGTGCGGTCAAAATCGGGTGGCCGATGCTATGAACGTGCTTCATCGACCCATCCGGGAGGACGAATCGCAGATAGATCCCAAAGTCGTCCTTAGAGTTCCGCATGGAATCCATCGCCCGATCAAATGCCGGCCAGTCCTCGGGGTGAATCCTCTCGCGAATCGAAGGCACTGAAATCGTACCGTCGTCCGGGTCGAATCCGAGCATGCGCCGCATTTCGGCTGACAAAAATATGTCGGTTTGGGTAATATCGCATGCCCAACTGCCGATGTGGCCGAGCCTCTGTGCCTCAACTAAATACGCTTCATTGCGGCGCAGGCGCCGTTCAAATTGTTTTTGCTCCGTGATGTCTCTTCCGAAAGTAATTACGGTGCCGTCACCGAGCGAATTTGTCCAAACCCAGGCGGTTTCCCTGATTCGGCCGTCCTTGGTACGGGTCGTGGTTTCGGCCCAGTCGTGTTGTGGAAGTGCAATCGACTTCACGATCTTGCGCTGAGTATCCGGGTCCGGGTAACAGAGCGCAAGCGCATCCTGGTTACCTTCGATCAATTCTTGGTTAGTCCAGCCCAGGGTCCGCTCCCATTCGGGGTTGACCAGCATGATTCGACCGTCCGCATCCAGAAAAGAGATCATCACCGGAGCATGCTCGAAAATCTTTCCAAAGATTTCATTTTGCTTTCGTAGAGCCGCTTCCTCATGTTTCCTCGCAGTCAAGTCTTGAGCGATGCAAACGAAAAAGCCGCGCGATGTTGGGCGATCGTCCATCAGCGAGACAGTGTCAAGCACCCACATGAATTGGCCATCTTTGCGGCGATAACGCGTCTCGAATTGAAAGTCCAGCCGCTCCCCGCTGCGGAGCTTTGCCAAAAGTTCCTGATATGCGGACCGGTCCTCTTCAAGAACCTGGTCGCCGAATGCAATCTGACGCAACTCGTCCGGAGAGTATCCTACCAGGCTGTGATAGGAACGATTCGCCTCAATGAATGTGCCGCTAACCTCCGCTCGAGCGATCGCAAGAGTGGAATGTTCGAATATTGACCGCCATGGAACGGCGGTGTCGGTCATATATCGACCTGCTTGACCACGTTTATGGAGGTCAATAACATTGGAATTCCACCTGGCAGGCTAGTGTATACCATTCTGGGCAAGAATGCGATGGTCGCCGGGAAACGGCGGCCGGCAAAATTCCGCGCGTTTTATTCAACGAGGTGTCGCCCGCAGCGGGGAGAGTCAGGACAATACTCCAGGCCTGGGGCGATTGCCCTGGACTGGCGGTAGTCAGACGGTCCCAGCCCAGCGGTCGAGAACTTGAGCTAAATCGGACTTGTGAACGGGCTTGCTCATATAGTCGTCCATGCCTGCCTGGAAGCAACGTTCCCGATCTTCCGGCCGCGCGCTTGCCGTCATCGCAATCACGGTGATGTGCTCTGGTCCTTGTTCTCGGCGGCGCAGCCTCCGAGTGGCCTCGTATCCGTCCATGACAGGCATTTGGCAATCCATGATGACGATGTCGTAGGGCACCCGCTGGCAAGCCTCCAGAACTTCCAATCCGTTTGCTACAGCGTCCGCACGGAAGCCGAGCTGCCTTAGCTGCAGCAGTGCAAGTTTCTGGTTGACTGCGTTGTCTTCCGCCAATAAGATGCGGATCGGTCTTTCTGGCGTAAGCTCTCGTGTAGAGAGATTGCTCGGTCCCGGCCCTTCGGCCGCCGGCGGCGCTAGATCGCCCGGCCGAGCCAGGTTGGAAAGCAGACAGTTCAATAACTGCAGCTTGGCAATGGGCTTGGTAAGACAATCCGCAAAGAGTCTTTGCCGCCGCTCCCCTTTGCAAATGTTTAACTCACTTAACGAAGTTAGAAGGATCAGGGGCATTTGCAAGCGGGCATCAAATTTGATGCGCTGCGCCAGGCTGATTCCGTCCATACCCGGCATCTGCATGTCCAGGAGAGCTAAGGCAAAGGCGTCGGTTTCACCGCGTTCATCAATGAGAGCGAGCGCTTCTGCACCGCTCGAAGCACACTCGGGCCGCATGCCCCACCCTCGAACATAATGCTGGACGATGGTTCTGTTAGCTGGTTGGTCATCGACAATTAAGACCTGGAGGCCGACCAGCCCCTCTGATGACGGCACTGTTCGCACGAAACGCTCCTGCTTCTCAAAACTCGCCGTGAACCAGAAGGTCGCCCCTTCCCCTGGAGCACTGTCGGCTCCAATTTCGCCGCCCATCTTCAGAACCAATGCTTTGCAGATCGCGAGCCCCAGGCCGGTACCGCCGTATTTGCGGGTGGTTGAACCATCTGCCTGAGTAAACGGCTCGAACAGATTCTTGAGCGTCTGGGGTGCAATTCCGATGCCCTGGTCCTTGACTTCAATTCGAATCCACGCGTGGGTCGCGTCCTCCCGTTCCAGAGAAACCCGCAACAAAATCTCTCCGTGGTCTGAAAACTTGACGGCATTTCCGAGCAGATTGACCAGCACCTGGCGCAGCCGTCCCGGATCTCCTCGCACACCCAGCGGAACATTATCGTCGATCCACGACACCAGTTCCAGCCCTCGCCGCTGGGCTTGCTCCGCCAACAGGACGACAGAATCCTCGACACTAACATCCAGCTGGAAATCCAGGACTTCAAGGTCGAGTTTTCCGGCTTCGATCTTAGAGAAATCCAAAATGTCATTGATGATCGTCATCAGGGCATCGGCGCTATGATGGATGGTTTGAACGAAATCCCGCTGCTCGGAATCAAGACGCGTATCGAGCAGCAGGCCGGCCATCCCGATCACTCCGTTCATGGGAGTGCGGATCTCGTGGCTCATGTTGGCCAAGAACTCGGACTTCGCTCGGGAAGCCTGCATCGCTGCATCGCGCGCCTTGGCCAGTTCGCTTGAGAGAGCCAACAAATGGGCAGCCTTCTGCTCCGCATTCCGCCGTCGCAGCCAAAAGTAAAACATTCCCCCTCCCAGAAGCAGTGTCGCGAAGCCCGTCAAGATTTTTCCATAAGGAGGGACGGGCGCAAATGCGAAATCCGCCGGATCGCGTGGGTAAAACCGGACCGTTGGCTTGGAACTGGCGTCGTCGCTCCGAAGTCCGAGGACTCCGGTAATCGTGGCGCGCGCGCCTCCCTGGCAACGGGCCCAAATGTCCGGCCCCACAGGTGCTTCCAGGGGAGGGTATACGAAGATTGTCCCAGTAGCGTCGCGCAGACGCATGGGTTGCCTCCAATTGGACGGGCGCTCGCGCGACGGTGGGAGAACAGAAGGCGCCGGCGGAGCCGAAAGATCTCCATCAATACTGACCAGCTCTCCGACAAGGCGCCCCGCTTGGGCTTCGGCAACTGTAATGTGCCGCGGAGGCGGAACGGCTCTCGTCCCGAGGGGTTGCACCGCGCTAAGTTGGATCTCCACCGTTCCCAAGTGGTATTGGGCATTACCAGTGACACGAAGAACGTCGCCTCTGCGGTAGCCGCGGAAATGTAAACTGCCGTTATTACTGACGAGGAAGATTCCCCCGGTTGCATCCTGGAAAAACGCTAGCAGCCCGCCATCACCCACGTCGGCGGGTTCGGACGTCAGAATGCCAACCACCTGGATTGGTTTGGCGATTGAGTGAGCGCCGTCAACCCTAAATGATGACAAGGCCTCCTGAACAGATACGGCTGCCGAATTTGTCACATCGCTCGATTGACCAAATCCGATCGTCCGGGAGAGGAACGCTGCGAGAATAATTAGAATCGGTACCCGCCTTCGCGGATAAAGCCGCACCGAGATCGGCGAAAGCGTCCTTCTTGAAGCTTCTACCTGCGCCACACTTTGCGGCCGGCCAATCATCGTGCCGTCGCTCCGACTCCAAGGCGTTCCCGGAGCCTGCCCACTGCCCGGCAGCGAGCCGCGCACATTTTGCAGCGCAGAAGATGATCCCGCACGCCAAGAACGTCCCGGGTAGCCAGTTCCTTTCTTATCAGATATAGAGTTAGCTGGTCATCATGCAAATGGCTGCCGATGTCGGAGCGACGCGCGTAAAACACATCCTCTATCGAAACGCCGACATGATAACTCTCAACAGCTCGCCGGCAATAGCGCACCTCGCCGAAAATGATGACTTCCTTCGGCAGCGTGATCTCAATTTTCTCGCCTTTTGCCAGGGCGCTCGCGACGCCCAGGCGCAGCCCCGATTTCGAAATGTCCATGACCATCGCGTCCAACACTCCGCGATTACCTGAGAGGATACGGACTTCGGCAGGATCGTTACACACATATCGCGCTTCCCGCCGTTTCTCGATCATCTCCTTTGGGACGGGAACCTGCGCCGGAGCTTCTTCACTAATGCTCTCATCCGTCGGTAGGGCGAAGAGCTTTATTGGTATTTGTTCAATGGGCATATCACTTCGCTACTTCTAAGCATTTCGAAAACCTTTGTCAGACGAAATCAATCAACAATAATCCGTAACCGTTGTTCCACTGGAAATGACGTTATTGTAAGTATCGTCCAACTCCTCCTTCCATGATCCTGGTGAATTCTCCAATTGTTCGACCCGAGGTAGGCCGCGCCGGCTTCACACAGAACTAGAAACGAGAGAGGGCAACCGCTATGGTCTTAAGCTAAGAACATGCGGCTGGAGTCGATGCCCCTGGCACGCAGGACTCTGCCCATTTGCCGAAGCGCTGCCGTGCGGATTTGGGAAACACGACTTTCGTGGAGTCCAAACCGTTTGGCGATCTCCGCCATTGGCAGATCGTGATAATCGTAAAGCATCACTATCCTTCGATGACGCGTCGGTAGAGTCTTAACCACCTCTTGAAGCGCGGTGCGGAGTTGGGCGCACTCGGTAATCGAATCGGGTTGGGCTTTGACCTCACAGGGGGGATCCAGGCTAGTAGGCGCTTCGTTGTTCGGGGATTGGCACGAATTCGATACGCGACGCAGATCGGACCTAAGGTTCCGAAGTTGAACCAGGCGGATTCCCATTTTTTCTGCTACTTCGGCTTCGCTGGGAGCTCGGTTGAGGGAAACGGCGAGTTCGTCGGTGGTAGCGGTCATTTCCTTATACTGTTTGCGCAAGCCACGGGGCGCGCAGTCGAGGCGCCGAAGTCCATCCAAGATGGCTCCCCGAATGCGGTGCCGCGCGTACGAGGAAAACGTCACCATCTTGTCCGGATCGTATTTTTCGGCCGCATCGATCAGTCCCAGGTTTCCTGTCTGCACAAGATCGTTCAGTTCGACATGATTTGGCAGACTCTTCCTGATCCCCGCAGCTATCGCTTTCACGAGATGGAGGTTTCGAACGACTATTCGATTGCGGCGTTCGACGTCCATCGACGCCTTGAGTGGGTCGCTGTGTTTATCCAGAAGTTTGTCGACAGGCCTTGCCTCAGACGGGGTAGTTCCTCGGTCGCTTTCTTGTCCTCTTGACATCAATACGCCTGTCGGCAGGTAAGCTGCTATCGTCATCCTGGCGTTTCGATGTCACTAGGGAAATCTCGCATCCAGTCAGAACGCGACGGTCAGTAGGATCCCAAGTGGATTCTGATTCGCGACCCCGACCGTAGCTCCGAACAAGGAAAGGATGCGGTAGGCCATCGGGGGTCCTAATCCGAGATCCCCGCCTGGTGTGATGGCTTCGCTGATCGAGAAGACATCGAAGAATTTTCCGATGAGAGAGTTCGGGATAACTTTACCATTGCCCCGGATGGTCAGTTTGGGTAGGCCGTCAACAAGTTCATGTGTGAACTGAACGGTCTCACCCTGTGCTGAGAATTTTACGGCGGTGTCCAGTAGCGCGTGCATGGCTCCCGCCAGGAGATCCTCGTCTCCCCGAATGACACCCAGATCGGCCGATGGCGTCTGTATTCTCACGTGGCGAGTTTGCGCGAACTCATAGCTCTGGTCAATTGCGCGATTAAGCACTGAACTCAACGAGACACTTGCGGACTTGAATTGCACGGCCTCGAGGTCGATCCGAGTCAAGAGCAGCGCGTCATCCAAGAGCGACATAATTCTGTGCCGCGATCTCTCAAACAACTCACGGAGGTCGTCGTTTTCTGGAAGCGCGGCCAGTTCGTCAAAAAGGATCTCGCCGACGCCAAACAGGCCATTCAGCGGCGTGCGAAACTCGTGCGAGATGATCCTCAAAAAGTCGTCTTTGGCCTGGTCTAGCTTCGTTAGCCGGGCGTTTGCATCGGCGAGCTCACGCGTGCGCGCGACCACGGCCTCCTCCAGATGCTGATTCTGCGCCTTTAACGCTCGCTGCAGGCTGTGAAGTTTGAGCTGAGTTTCGACGCGGGCGTAGACTTCATCGAACTGGAAAGGCTTGGAGATGTAGTCGACGCCACCGGACCGAAAGGCCTTCACCTTGTCTTCCGTTTCGCCCAGGGCGCTAAGAAATATTACGGGGATTGCTGCAAGGCTGCTGTCCGCCTTTAGCTGCTCACAAACCTGATAACCGCTCAACTCGGGCATGTTGATGTCAAGCAGAATCAGATCCGGAGGTTGATTGGCGGCCGCCACCAACGCCATTGCGCCACCTGGAAATGAGCGCACGACGTGGCCTTTCTGCCCCAGCATGTCTTCCAGTAGAACTAAATTCGAGGGGTTGTCGTCCACGACCATGATTTTTCCCTCGACGCCTTTTCGTGTTTCTATTTCTGGCATGCAGTCTCCAGCAACTCAATGATCTTGTCGTACCGGTAGGCATTGGCGAGCTCACGCAAAGACTGCGCCGATTGCTTTCCTCCCCGCTCGTCGACCAGGAGGATAAGCTTGTTTAAAAGAAGTTTATCGCCACTCAATGTGGCTTCCCGCAACTGATGGATCAGATCCATGGGCAACTCGGCGAGTTGTTCCGGACTAAATGCTGCCGGAGTGTCCACGATGTCTGCTCCCTTTTCCCGATTGATCGTCTCCTGGTGGTAGACGTAAGTAAGCCCCAAATGGGCTCGGATCTTGTCCAGCAACTCGTCTTCGAGACAGGGCTTCGAAAGGAAATCGTTCATTTCATTGTCCTGGACAATGCGACGTTGGTCTTCCGTTGCATCGGCTGTCAGGGCAACGATTACAGTCTCTTGTCCCCCCGGCCGAGATTTTATGAATCGGGCCGCCTCTAACCCATTCATCACGGGCATGTGTACATCCATGAGGATAAGGTGCGGTTTCCAGTCCTCCCAGCAACGGCAGGCTGCCTCGCCATGTTCCGCCGAGCGCACTGAAAAGCCCAGGATGGTCAGCAGTCCACTCAACCACTCACGGTTGTCGGCCAGGTCGTCCGCGATGAGGATACGGGGGATGTCCTGACCAGCCTGAATGCTAAGCACCCGACTACGGTTAACGAACTGGTTGTTGAAGGCGGGGCCGTCCCCGGGAACTACCGGGATTTCCAGGCCAAAGCTTGAGCCGCAACCCAGCCGGCTTCTGACAGTGATGTCTCCGCCCATCAGTCTTGCCACTCCCCGGCAGATTGCAAGCCCCAGGCCAGTCCCACCGTTGCGGGTGTGGCTTACGTTGCCTTGGACAAAAGGCTGGAATAGCTCCCTTTGGTCCTCAGCCGTCAGGCCAGGGCCGGTGTCCTCGACTTGGGCGGATAGCCAAAGGCTATCGCTGCTTCGGTAATTCAGGGAGACCGTCAGGTTGATTCGTCCGCGCTCTGTAAATTTGACGGCGTTTCCGAGAAGATTGATCAGCACCTGACGTATCTTTCCTCCGTCGGCCACGATGTATTCGATGGGCTCTCCAATGGCGAGAACTTCGAAGCGGATTCGCTTTGCGTCGGCTCGGAGGCGGAACATCGACTCGATGTCGCGGAGCAGGCTGTGGATGCTAAACGTCTTGGGCGCCAATAGCATTCGGCCCGCTTCGATCTTCGCCATGTCGAGCACGTCGTCGATGATGGTCAGCAGGTGTTCGCCGCTGCGGTTGATAACGTTTAGATTCGCTCTCGCGCCTTCGCTCAGGCCGGGATCCCGCAACAGCAGTTGCGAATATCCCAGAATTGCGTTCATCGGGGTCCGAATTTCGTGAGACATGGTCGACAGAAACGCGCTCTTGGCCCTGTTGGCGGTCTCGGCTTCCGCAGCCATAATTACGAGCTGGCGGCTGTGCTGTTCGCTCTTTTTCCGCTCAGTAACGTCGCGAATGGCGCTAACGGTGAGCAGTCCCTCCTCGGTCTGAAGCGGGCTGAGATTGACTTCAATTGGGAATTCAGTGCCATCGGCGCGCAATCCAAGCCGCTCACGCGCATCATCGTTGCGGAAGTTTTCGGGGAATAGAAAATTTATTTTGCGGCCTAAGGACGCACCGCTTGAATGTCCGAACATCTTCTCCGCCTGAGTATTGATCAGGACGATCTGTCCCTCACTGTTCGTTACCACAAGCGCATCCGGCGCCGCTTCCAGCAGCCGTTGAAACTTCGCCTCCGCTTGTTGCAAACCCGAAAGGTCCCGAATAGAAAGTATTACGTCCGGCCCTGCGTCGCCCGCCGGGCTGTAGCGGACCTCGACCGGAATGTCAACGCCATCCCTGCGAACCGCATATCCCTTGGCTGAGGCCGCGCGCCAAGAATCCGCCGTGAACTCCCGTTCGTGGATTCTCCCCGACCCATAGAGGTGAGGGGGGAGGATCAGGTCCAGAGATTGCCCGAGCAACTCGGCGCGTTGGTAACCGAATACTTTCTCCGCTTCGGCGTTGACAACGATGATCCTCGAGCCCTGGTCGATGACCACCATCGGGTCCGGCGCCGATTCCATGATGCCGCGGTACCTCTTTTCACTATTGAGCAGCGCCTCTTGCGCACTCTTGCGCTCCGTCATGTCACGAGCGAACGCCACCGCGCCATCTTTTCCCGCGTAGGTGATGGGAACCGTGGTTACCTCCACCGGAATCGGGGTCCCATCCAGTTTCAACAGCGCCTGTTCGATGGTCGGGACGGATTCGCGCTCACCGAACAACTTGTGCATGCACGTCTTCGAAATGCCCAGGCTGGAAGGATGGCAGCGCTCAAGCACCGGCTGCCCGACCAGCTGCTCGCTTGAATCTGCTCCGAACAAGCGGCAGGCGGCCGCATTCACGTAGGCGAACCTAAGTTCGTCCACGACATAAATCGCGTCGGGCGAGCCTTCCACCAGGCTGCGGAACCTTGCTTCGCTCTCCCGGATTTCTTGATTCGCCTGTTCGGCCCGCTGTTGCGCTTCCACGGCGTCTTCCATCAGATTCAGGGCCGCAAGACTTTGTTGATGGAGCGTTTTAGTGTGCTCTTCCATCTGGCGAGCGAGCGGGTTTTTGTAGTCATCAAACTCGCGCAGTTCTGCGTTGGCCTGACGTAACTTCACGGCCATGCCACGCAAGTCACGATTCAACGTCAGGAGTTTGCCGGATAAGACTTGCTGTTCCAACAGATCAACGCTTCCGAGAGCTAGAGTCCCTTCAGGCAACGGGAAGAACCGGAAGTACAGCGTCTCAAGCATTCCAGACACAGTGCTCAAGGTGAGGCGATGAACGCCTTCAGCGCACTCTGACGGCGCCGCCAGATTGAGCGTGCCGGAAAAATCCACCAGCCGGTCCGCCCATGGGCTGCCGACCGCTTCAGCGCCCAACAAACGCCGTGCCTGAGCGTTGGCGTCGACCAGCCGCCCAGCGGCATCGATCCGAAGCGCCAGCACCGGCGCTGTCTCCAACAGGTAGGTTCGCGCAATTTCGGCAACGGCGATATCTTCAAACATTCCGCCCGTTCTCTGTGACCCAGGTTCCAACTCCCCTGCCCTGCCTCAGTCGCTGCACGGCTGGCCGTTCTGGACCGGCGCGACCGGAGCAGGGAGGGACCCGTCTCCGGCGATCCGATGGCGCACGGCTTGACCTAGAATCAGGCACAGCTGGTTCACTTGCTGCTTCAGCTCGATCATGCGCAGTTCGCGCCCCACAGCCGCGCGGTTAAAGCGTATGAGTTCGCGATTCCGTTCGAGAAGTTCGTCAGCCTGCTTTCTGGCTGCTTCCTCCACGCGCTTGCGATCGGTAATATCTCGAAGACAGGCCAAACTCGCGGGCTGGCCGATCCAAACGATCTCAGTCGACCGCATTTCCACATGCCGGACGCCGTCCTTGCGTGGGAGGATGATCTCTACCGGTTCGTGAATGGCCGGCGTTCCGAGGTGAAACCCGACCAGGTCGCTGGTTTTGTCGGCGAAAAGCAATATCGCCGCCGGGTTAGCAAACTGAACGATCCCGTCCGTATTGATCACCAGTAACCCATCAACGCAATGTTGGATAACTGTTCTGGCGAGATCGCGGTTTGTCAGGATTGGGTTGGATGGACGCTTCGTCATTTGGTGAGAATCTTTCGCGCTTGGCCCGCGGAGACGAGGAGGCCTTCCACTAGCACGGTCTGCAGACCATATCCAGCCCCCACACAACCTTCTCAGTGTTCGACAGATCGCCGATGATCTTGCGGATGGGGGGAGGCATCTTACGCACGAGTGTAGGAACGGCAACGATCTGGCGGCCCTCCGCCATTTCTGGCCGTTCAAAAAGGTCGATTACTTCCAGGGAATACCTCCCCGCCAGGTGCTGTTCACAGATCGAAACGATGTTTGCTTGGGCGCGCTTCGCCGCCGGCGTCATTCCGGCGATGTAAAGGATCAGAGTCCACTGCTCAGAACCGTTCGTCACGCAACCACCTCGGTGACCGGCCCCACGAGGGACAGGCCGCTCCCAGACATAGTCATTTCTCGGATCTCCCGGGAGTGGTTCATGCCGCGCGATTTGATAACGTGGGCCGTGCGGCGGTGTGCCGCGCCCTTCGGCTGAAGAGAGACCTCGATCCAGGTGTCGACCAGGGACGATAATTGCACCTCGGTCTTGCTGGGCTTACCCACCCCGCCATTCGTGAGCGCGGTCATCAACAAGGTAACGCCTCTGCGTTTGAGAACATCTAAAACGCGCGTGAGCATGGACCTGACATCTTCCACCCCACCGACGTTAACGAAATTCGAGATCGGGTCCATCACGACGCTGGAAGGTAGGGTCTTGTCGGTCTCTCGCAAAATAGAAACCAGATGCTCTTCCAGGCCACGAAAAGTCGGGCGGAACGCACGTATCGTCAGTAAGCCATTCGCCAGCCCAGGACCGAGATCCATCCCCAACGACTTCATATTGCGTTCAATCTGCGCGCCGGATTCCTCGAAGGAAAAGTAGAGGCAACGCTCACCCCGATTGACGCTGGCGAGCGCAAAGGCGGCGGACAAACTACTCTTGCCCGTGCCCGACGTTCCGGAAAGGAGCACAGTCGTACCCTTGTAATACCCCTGCCCCTCCAGCAGATCGTCGAAGTCTTTTACGCCTGTGCTAACCCGTTCGTTGGTTGTGGCGTGGTCCAGCATGAGCGAGCTTATGGGAAGCACAGACAATCCCGTTGCGCTGATCAAGAACGGAAACTCGTCTGTAGCGTGGCCCGAACCGCGGTATTTGATAACTCGCAGCCTTCTCTTCGAGTTCTGCTCTGAAATCCGGTGGTCAAGCAGGATTACGCAATCGGAAATATAGCTCTCGAAGCCATGCCGCGTGAGATCTTCTTTTCCGCGCTCTCCAGTGACCACAGCCGAGATGCTCCTGTCCCTGAGCCATTGGAAGAGACGCGCGATCTCCGTGCGCAGATTTTCGGTCTCGTCCAGAGCGCAGAAAACCGCATCCAGGCTGTCCAGCACCACTCGCTTCGCGCCAATCTCCTCGATCGTGTGCCGCAGCAGGATCAGCAATCCATCGAGCGTAAACGACCCGGCTGTGACGATCTCATCTTTGGAAAGAGACACTTGGACGATCTTGAGCTTCTTTTTCGCGATGAGATCCTCGGTTTCAAACCCAATCGACCGAAAATCTTGAACGAGGTGCTCCGCAGTCTCCTCAAAGGATACGAAGACCCCCGGTTCGTCGAACTCTCGGGCGCCACGGACCAGGAACTCCATGCCAAGAATGGTCTTGCCACAGCCGGGGCCACCGCAAATTAGTGTCGGCCGACCCGCCGGCAAGCCACCGTGAGTGATGTCGTCCAGACCAGCTATTCCAGTCTGTACCTTGGCTAGCCCGAGCGCGGAGTCCACGACTTCCCTTTCGAAAATCATGTAAATTCCTCACTTAGGGGGGCGCGCCCGATCGGCCAGCCTAGGCGGTCGACCGGGCGTTCCACAGGGGAAGCAGAGAGTGCTGTTAAGCTGGCCGCCAGATCTTCGCAGTTCGGCGTTTGCGGCTTTTCACCGGACGGAAGGGGTAAGGCTGTCGAGCTTGTTAGTTCACCACGCATCAGATAAACCTTTCTTGGAAAGCGAGTCGCATCCGCTCTCTGCCAAAAACGCCAAACAAACGATCAAAATGGATTCTGTTTCCTAACATCGGTCGATTCCGCCTCTTCGGGCCACTGGGGAATACTCCAGTTCTATGGGCCGGACGAACTGACCCGGGATTCGGCGCTGATCCATTCCGGGAGCGTGAAGGCGAAGACCGAGCCAACACCGACCTCGCTTTCGACCCAGATGCGTCCCCCGTGTCCTTCTACTATTCTCCGAACGATGGCCAGGCCGAGCCCGGTGCTGTTCTCGCCCGCAGTGGCGCGAACGCTGGTCTTGCCGAAGGGCTGAAACAGCTTGGAGCGCTCTCCCTCGGGAATCCCCGGGCCTTGATCGTGAACGGAAATCCTCAGCCCGCCGCCTTCAGGCACGGCGCGGACCGACACCGTGGTTCCAGGCTGCGAGAACTTGACCGCGTTTGAGATCAGATTGTTCAATACCTGGGCGATCTTATCTGCATCGATCCGAACCGCCGGTAGTGAGCCGTGGATAAGAAGCTCAACCGGAATGCGCTTCTTCTCCGCCAGCGCTGCGTTGAGGTTTACATTGTGTTCCAGCAGCTTGCGGGGATCGTGAAGGCGACGGTCTAAACGCAGATGGCCCGACTCGATCGCTGCGATGTCGAGGAAATTGTCGATCAACTGCACCATGAACTCGCTCGAGCTTTGGATGATGGAAAGGAACTCGAGTTGTTCGGCGGTGAGCACGCTGGCCGCCTCTTCGCGCAGAAAGCCACTGAAGTTGAGGATGGCGCCGATAGGGCTGCGCAGATCGTGCGCCGCCATGCCGACAAATTCGGTCTTGAGGCGGGTGAGGCGTTCAAGTTCGACATTCTGTTTGGCTAGTTGGCGGTGCGCGGTGCTTATCTCATTATTAAGGCGAGTGAGCTCGTTGTAGGAGTCATGTTGAGACCGGTCTGCCACGGCCTCCTTCAGCGACATCTCTTTGAGCGCCAGGCGAACCCCGTTCACCTGGGCATTTTGGATGCGCATCATGTCGTCGAAAAATCCGAGCAGTTCCCAGCTCGTTGCCGCGCCTAGCAGTAACAGACGGTGGTCCACGATGCAGCCCGCGAAGCAAAGCGTGCGCACCGGATCATTTTCGGGTGAGATCTGCAACTCCCATTCAAAAGCGGCTTGGTGGGAACGGATCTCGGCCAGGAAGTTCAGGCTTTTGGCCACGCTGCCTGACGCCAAGCACGAGTTGAACAGGCGGCCAGCAGGAAATTGGTCCGTCAGGCCGAGTTGGTCGGCCACAATCTCGAGAATTCGCCCTTCTGTGCCGCACAACAGGGCGATTCCGGCCGCGCTGCTGGACCTGGGGATCACGCGCTCCAGGCCTCCGCCACAGCAATGGCCTCGGCGGCGTCGCGGGCATAGCCATCAGCGCCGACTTCCCTCCATAAGCCCGGCAAGGAATTGAACGGCGCCCCCCCGACCAGAATGCGGGGCGGGCTTGCCGCGGCGCGTGTGGCGGCGATAAGATCGGCCACGGCTTTTACGTGGATCGCCATGGTCGCCGAGATCGCGAGCACATGCGGTTTCCGTTCGACCAACTGCTGCAGCGTACCCGCAATTGGAGTGTTCGCGCCCAGATAGAAGGTATCCCAGCCCTCCATTTCGAAGAAGTCGCTCACCATACGCACACCGATTTCATGCAGATCTCCGCCCACGCAAGTCGATACCAGCCGTAGGCCCTTTCTCTCAGTCGAGAAGATGCGCGGGTAGAGTTGCGACATAATTAATTGGGTACAGGCCGTGCAATAGTGCTCCTGCGCGACGCCGATCTGGTTGGAGTGCCAGAGTCGCCCCACCTCATGCTGAACACGTTGGAAGATCAGGAGGTAAATATCCTTGATTGACGTCCCACCATCGGCCGCGTTAAGGATGAGGCGGCTCGCGGCATTCCGTTCTCCCCGCAGCAGGGCCGCTAGATAGTCGCGGGCCAGAACGTCGAGCGGTTCGGTTCCACCGATGTGCGTAGGCGGGGCCGACACGCCGCCTCGGATATTCGCAATCGCCGTGCTCAAGTACTGGGAGGCTAAGGCTTCGCCGACCTCCCAGAGCTCCGAAACCACAATGTTTCGCATCAACTCTAAATCGCAGGCCAGCGCTTCGCGGGGAATACCTAGGCGCTCGAGCAGCGCCGCAGCCCAGACGGCGTATTCGGTAAACAGCGCGGGCCGCCCGAAAGAAAGAGCTTCGCAGAGGTAGTCGAGATGGTAGCGGTTATCTTCGGTGGTCTTTTGCCGAGCCCCTTTCCAGCGCTGCTCGAGTTGCGGATGGACCTCGAAGAATAGTTTCGTAACGCGCTCGGCAATCGCCTCTCGGCGCTCCTTGAGGATTCCGCTGGCGGCCAGTCCCTCCGCATTCAGTCGCATAGACGCTCAAGAACGACCAGTTGGGTGAATGCCGGATCGAGCTTGAGACCCCTCGGAATGCCCTTGTGCGAGGCATGGTGGCATCCGCTACAGTGCCACTGACGGAAAGCAACTTCCGTGGTCCATCGCGTGGAAAGGTAGAAGATGGAGGCGTCCTTGCTGTCTGTGAATACCTCCATGCCCAGGAAGCCTTGCGCTTGCTCTACCAGCTCCGGGCGATCCTGGAACGCGCGAGCCACGGAGTCTTCCCAGCCGCTTTGCACCCAGCCGCTTTGCACCTTGAACCTCGAAAGCGCGAGAATCATAACTGGTGCATCTCCAATTGCCTGGGCAGACCACGGGCCGTCCCGCCGTACGGTCCTGCTATATCCCGGAGGATGGACGAATGCAACACGCTGGCGCGGCGCTCACGCATTAGCTTGTGTACCGGCAGGCGTCAAAGTGCCGCGAACCCGGAACGTCCTGTAGAAGCCCTTCAGCATTTACTTGTTGAGATACTTTTTGCGCAACAGCTTGCCGTACAGGCACCAACCAGCCGCGCCAACCTTGTTCAATTCTTGCCCCAAACCACGAATGTGGTTCACCGTATCTACCAGGGCTTTCAAAATCAGGTACTCCAGTTTCATGACCCGCTCCAGTTTCTCCGGATGGCATCACTTAGGACAGGCGTTTGCGACCGCCAACTTTTTCTCGCCCCGGATAGGATCTGCTAACTGCACGCGGCGTTAGCGACGGACCAGGTCCATTCGCGTGTCATCGGCATATCGTTCGATGGTATCGATAAGAGCGGTTCTTCGAATCGGCTTGGTGACATGCGCTGTACACCCGGCCTCGATGCTTTTCGAAGCGGCCTCCGCCTCGCTGTGAGCCGTCAACGCCACAATCGGCACAGCAGATCGCCCATGCAGGCACTCGGAACTTCTGATTTGGCGCGTAGCTGCGTACCCGTCCATCACCGGCATGTCGAGATCCATCACGATCAGATCATACGGCTTGCTAATTGCCATCTCTGATGCGGTCCGACCGTTATCGGCCGACTCGATCTCCCAGGGCACATTCTTCAGGAAAGCTCGAATCAGCAAGACAGTGTCGACAGAATCATCGACTACCAGAATTTTCAAGGGACGCCGTCCCTGGCGGGCTCCGGCGCGGTCCTTACTTTGGACATTCGACATTGGCGCCAAGTGGAGTTTCACATTGAAGTGGAATACAGCGCCTGCGCGCGGCTCAGCTTCCGCCCACAAGTCGCCGCCCATCATCCTCGTAAGATGTCGTGCAAGTATGAGACCAACCTCGGGCCCGCCAATCTCGGCGTCCTGATCAAGTTCGCCGTCCAACATGCTGTCTAGCGTCTCTGCAAGAATACGGGGGCCATTGTCAGCTATAGTGAACTTGATCCCGACTGTCTCCGTATCTCTTAAATCGCGCTCCGCCGTAACTGTGATCTCGCCTTGATCCATTCGGTTGATGGCCGCGCGAACCAGCGTGATTACGATCTGGTTAAGCCGCGCCGGATCACCCATCACGATAAGAGGCGATTTCCGTGAGATGTTAAACCTGATTGTGACCCTTTTGCAGCTGGCCAGAATCGACATTAGATCCATGGCCTGTTGCAACGTGTCATGAAGACTAAAGCTTGTCGAGGACAACTGAAGGCAACCCAGTTCCGCCCTCGTAAGGTCGATGATTTCCCCGCTCTCTTTGAGCAGGCTTTCGGCGCTTGTCCGCACGACGCTCACGCTGTTACATATGGCCGGGCTGAGATCCGCCTCCCGGATCACGTCTGTAAGACCGAGTATTACGTTTACGGCCGAGCGGATCCTGTGGTTCATTCTCACGAGAAGCCGGTCTCTTCTTGCGGCCTTGGCGCGCCATTCGGGGGTGAGATGTTCCTTGCCTGCACCATCGCGCTGGGCCTTTGCATTTTCAGTTTCGTTCATAAATGGTCCTTTTTCTGTCGGGGCCTGAAACCCTTCATGAATCCTGAGCCGTTTCAACGTCGTTTGTGCGGTTCGTTTTCGTAGTCCGACGGAATGATCGCGAAGAAATCGATGAAACGGCGTTTGCGCGCAGGCTTCGAGTCGGTCTCACCAACAATGCTCTCAGCAAAAAGTTCAAATTGACGGCCCAAGGTGCTCTTGGGATCAACCGACGTTCCGGCATGCATCGCGCGGCTAACACACGGAGGATCGTTGGGAAGCGAAAACCGTACCCGGAGTCCCAGCACCTTTTCAAGCTCCCCGATGGAGAACGGGGTTCGTAACTGTGAGCGGTTTATTATCACCGAAGCCCTATCCCCGTATCCGGAATCGCGCAAGAATTGGGCCTTCGTGCGAGCGAAATGAAGCGATGGAAGGTCCGTAGTGCAAACCACAAAGATCTCTTTGGACTGGCTCAAGAGGGCCAAGGTGAATGGTTCCATACTGCCGGACAAATCGAGGCAGACGGTACCGTAAGCCCGCCTGGCATAATGAAGAACCTTTTCAGCCGCCGAGAGATCGACTGCACTGGTCGGTTCTAGCCGTCCGGAACAAAGCACGTCCAAGTTGTCCCGTTTCAAGATAATATTGCTCCACAGATTTTCGTCCAAACTGTCAATAAGACTGAGTGCGTCGAGAGCTGTACGGCCATTAGTCATCTTCAACAAAAAGGAGACCATGCCTAGATTCAAATCGAAGTCTGCCAAAAGGGTTTTTCCTTGGGATCGCCGGGCAATCGCGGCGCTAACGTTGACGGCAACGGTAGAAGCACCATCCCCTGGCTTGGCGGGCAAAAAGCTGAACACGGATTCAGTGCTCTTGAATGTCAGCGGCTTGCGCTGAAGAATTTCGATGATGCGGGTCACGGTTTCATTTAGCCGCCGGGCGTCGAGCGGCAGCGATAGAAATTCGCGGATTCCCACCTGCATGCTTTCCAGGAGAACCTGCTGGTCGGAGAAGTTACCGATAACGACTACTTGGGCGCCGGTTTCCGCGCGGTCGATCGCGAGTGCGAGTCTGAGCGTGCGAGCGATATCCTCAGTACCGAGGAATACGATGGCTGGGCCCGCCAACTGAAGAAAGTGGGCCAATTCCTCTTCCGAAGGATATTGTTCGAAAGTCCGAAGGACTCGGACCTGGCCGAATTCACTCAGAGCTGCCGAAAGATCACCCGCGCGGTCCGCATGCGGAGAGACAACGATGCTGGTTAACAAAGGGTTACCTCTTCAGTTTTGTCCATGAGTCACGGAATGTTCGAACTTGCAGCCAAAGCGAGAGATATGCAGCCGACGAGTTGTTGCGCTTGGCGACGCGCTTCCTCCAGATCCTGTGTCTTTGCGGCTTGCTCGATAGCGCTGCCGATGCGGGAGAACTCATCAAATCCATAAGGGGCGCCAGAACCTTTGAGTTGATGGCCGAGGGTCGAAATTGTGGCATAGTCGGCCGCCGAAATGGCTGCGCGGAGCTTCTCCAGGTCCATCCGCTGGCGTGAGAGATAACCGGGCACTAGCTGTTGAACCTCGAGTGGCAGGTTCGATTGCCCCCGAGTAAGGTCAGTCTCAGACAGATGTTCCGCCAATGCTGTCAACAGCGCGGCCTTTCGGATGGGTTTGCTCAGAAAAGCTGTGCAGCCGCAAGCCTCGCATCGGCTAGCCTGGTCTGTCTGCGCGAGCGCGGTCAGGGCTAATATCGGGGTTGGTCTTCTGCTGTTAGCGGATTCCCACTGGCGAATCTGTCGCGTGGCTGCGTAGCCGTCCAAGACCGGCATCTGCATGTCCATCAAAACCACATCAAACTTCTCGCTCTTAAATCTGTCCACTCCTGCCTTGCCATCGGCCACACGATCGATCTGGTACTTAGTGCCTTCCAGATACGCCTTCACGACAAATGCGTTGTCATCAGAATCTTCGCAAAGTAAAACTTTTCGGGGCGACGATTCTAGCGCCGCCGTCGAACCATCCGATTGGAGCCGGAACTTAATAACGAACCGGAAGGTGCTTCCGACTCCGATCGTGCTCTCAACCATGATTGTGCCTCCCATCTTTTCGACTAGAGCTCGGCAGATCGCTAGACCCAGACCAGTTCCGCCGTAAAGCCGCGAGAAGGAGGATTCCGCCTGAGTGAAGTTTTCGAAAACCAAAGCCTTCTTCTCATCGGATATTCCGACGCCAGTGTCGGCGACCGTGAATTGAACCCAACACTCAGAACTCGCCAGCATCTCCGCGAGGCTGGCCGTGATAACGATGGCCCCTTTTCCTGTAAACTTGACCGCATTGCCAACGAGATTCGTCAGGATCTGCTTCAGTTGATAAGGGTCGCCAATAAGCCGGGTTGGGGTGCCCCCTGCCACTTGAAGTGAAATGTTCAATCCCTTGGCCCGGGCGGGGATTTCGAAGAGCGAAGTTACCTGCCTGAGAACTGCGGTTAAATCGAACTCGATGTGTTCAAGTTCGAACTTGCCTGATTCGATCTTTGAGAGATCCAACAGGTGGTTGACTAGCACAAGTAGATCCTCGGCCGCCCGCTGAAAGACCTCGACATACTTAGCTTGCCCCGGCGTCAGCTGTGCGTCAGAAAGTAAGTCGGCCATCCCAACGATTACATTCATAGGCGTCCGGATTTCATGGCTCATGGACACCAGAAAATCGCTCATGGCGCGGCTGGCAGTTTCCGCGCGGAGCACGGTCTGCTTGAGTTCCTCGGAATAGCTTATCAACTCTTCGTTGGAACGTTTTAGCTCGATGGTCTTGCGCTTGGTGGCTGTCATGTCGCGAAGCATAACGACATAGTGACTGATCCGGCCTAGATGATCACGGATATGCGACATCTGGCATTCCGCATCATATAAGGACCCGTCTTTGCGCGAATGAGTGCTTTCGACCTTCACGCCATCGAGATCGGACAACTTTGCTTCGCACATTGCATTGAGCTCGCCACCTGTTTCGGATAGCTGAAAAGCACTGAGCGGCTTCCCAATCAGGTCGTCGGAGCTAAATCCGGTGATCCGCTTGAAAGCTGTGTTCACAAACACGATCTTTGCGCCCGACAATTCAGGAGCATACTCGGCAATCATAATTCCGTCTCCATGACTAACGATGGCGGCCGCGAGAGGATCGGTTTTACCTTGCAAGACATTCTGGTAGATAGCCCATCGGACAGCCAAGGGGAGTCGGCCCGGTGGCTCTTTAAGAATATAGTTGGCGGCGTAATCACGGAAAGGCTCGACGGTTAACTGGTTGCCCACAGCTCCAGTTACATTGATCGTGGCGAGGTCCAGACGCCCCAGGATATCAGCAGCATCTGTGCCCTTCCCACCCGTCTGGTTATGCACAGATAAAATGACGTCATAATCCGCCGCGCCGATTCTCCGCTCGAAATCCTCGGTCGCCGAACAAACATCTACAACAACCGAAATCCCTGCTTTTGAAAAGGTCTCGATCCGGCGGTCCACAGTCGCGGAACCATCCTCCACCAACAGAACCCGCAACACGTCAATGCTCATAGCAAGAACACATCCTTTGCTCGGACAGATACTGAATGATTTGTCGTGCGCCTGCGAAGGCGCAAACCGGTTTCAAAACACAAGCGCCACGAATCAGCCGGCTACTCATCTGCAACTCGCCGTGATCCTGTTTATCCGGCGACTGTTGTTATAGTCTTAGGTCGTCATATTCGCGGTCTTGAATCCCTAGTGACTTCTCCAGTTGTTTCGCAGAATCGGACTAGGACACTGTTGCTCCTGGGTGCCGAATTAGGCGTCGCCACAACAGACCATTCTCGAAGAGGTCGCGAGCTAGCAAGTGGCAACGTTGAGGTCCTAGAGTCCGATAATTCGGTATTTAATCGCGAACTGAGTCAACTCCGCAGTTGAACTGAGTTTTAGCATGCGCTTAATGCCGGCTTTGTGATAATCTATGGTTTTTTCTGATACGTGCAGGAGAACGGCGATTTCCTTGTTGGACCGGCCTTCAGCCACCAACTGAAGCACCTCTCGCTGTCTTTGGGTTAGCCTTTCTGCTCCTGCCTTATTTTCGCCAGTGCGGCTTCTGCCAGGCAATTGTTTCCAGTCAATCAGACTGGTCACATATCGCCCGCCTCGCATTACGGTGCTGATGGCTTCCAGTAGTTCGGAGGCCGCAGAGCGTTTCAAGAGATATCCCGAGCCGCCGGCCCGGAAGCCTTCTTCTAAGTAAGCGGTATCTGCGTGCATTGTCAAGAATATGACGCGGGTTTTCGGTAGAGAGCGTGTCAGTTGGCGGCAGGCTTCCATACCGTTTAATAAGGGCATGGATATGTCAAGGAGGACCACGTCCGGCCGTTCTTGTTCCGCTGCCCTTAACAACGCGTAACCGTCACCGACTTTCCCGACGAAATCGCATTTGCTTTCAAGGAGCCTCTGGATTCCCTCCACCACCAGGTCGTGATCATCAGCCATCAAGACTCGGGGCAGAGTCATAATTTGTCCTTGGTTAAGGTGACCTCGACAACGACACGTGTGACGGCGGCCAGCGTGGAGTGCATGGTTAGCGTCCCAAATACCAATCGCGCTCGCTCTTCCATCCTGGTGATTCTAGGGGTTTTCTTCGCCCCTACGAATGCGAGATCAAATCCTGCGCCAAAATCACGAATGGAGACCAGGATTCGGCTGTTTGTGAGCAGCAGGCAGACAATGCCTTGGCATGCGCCCGAATGTTTAGCCACATTAGGAAGCCCTTCCTGGGTTACGCGAAAGAGGTCTGGCCCGATTGTCGATGGGATCGGCATATCAACGAAACGTTGGCGGAGATGAACCTGCGTTATCCTTTGTTTTGAAAAGTCGGCGCATAACGACCGCAAAGCGGCCGGTAATCCAAGATGGTTTACCACCGACGGATGGAGCTGATGGGCAGTGTCTCGCAAGTCGTTGGAGATACCTTCGGCTTGTATCCGCAGTGATGAAAGGTACCCGCGCGTTGACGGGGCGGATTCGAGAGGGTTCTTTTCCAGAGTCCGTGCAGTTCCCGGGAAAGTCTCCGCCGTTCGTCCTCGTGTGTGTGACTCACGCTCAGTCACGTCCTCGATCGCCAGCAGGAGGGGAACCAACTTTTCGCTCTGCCAAACCAAGCGTTGCTCGTTCAGCAATAGCGTTCGCTGGCCGACTCGCGGGAAGACCTCGGCGAACTTAGGGTGCGCCATGTGGCTGTTCTCTTTCAGAATCTGATCCAGCAGTTCTCTGACATCGCTGTTATCTCTACTCCCGCCACAAAGGATCTCTCGATTCTTTGCTTCATCGCGTGAAACGCGAAGAGTGTCGCGGAACGGGCGATGGGTTTGCACTACCCGTAGATCCGAGTAAGCACCAGTAAGGGTTGCTGTACCTTGCTAATGATGGCGGCAGCATAGTCTAGCGTTTGCTCGGCGTCTCGGTCTCGCGGGACGAGCGTCTCGAGTAAGCTTGAGATGGCGGATTGGAGATCCGGCGCGTCGCTATTGGGATAAAAGCGGTGAATCGGACGATCCATTTCGGCGGACAAAAACAGCTGTCTCTTCCCTGACAGCCTCCGTTCCCCTCGACGTTTTATAATCGCCGTGACATCGGGTGCCCGCGGAGCGATCATCTTGACGGGTCGTCGCGGGATTTTAACGATCCCACCGCTGGGCGCGTCAACGCCCCTCTTCCGGCTCGCTTTTAGAGTTCCTTGTTCCAGCGACAACGTTAGTCCGTCCTTAGAATTCCGCACCGTTAGAGCAAAGGTTCGCCTGACGACCGGCATTAATCGCCCCAATGATGTCGCGCATCAGTGTCGGCCGCTAGAGAGAAGTTACCGCTGGTGACGCAACGCGAGCGCATTGCCGTGCGCGCTGCTACCAAGACACCTCAGTTGACGTTGGCCACGCTTGAGCCCGTTTCCTCGGCCCTAGAGGCGAAGCGATTCGCAAGATCAGCGATGCCGACGTACAGATCCGTGCACATCTGGCAATGCCGAAGATGATCCTGCACAGCCAGAACTTTCGATTCAGTCAGTCCTTTTCGCGCTATAAACAGCAACAAGTCGTCATCATGAAGATGGCAGCTGACTCGCATGCATTCGGTCTCTTTGCCCGCCGGCGTCACTTCGTCTGGCCGATCCATCTACTCTCCTCCGTAGTCACTAAGAGCAACGCTCACTGGATCCGTTTACTAATTGCCCTATGGGACTTCTATCGGCGTCCTCTACCGTGACATGCCTAGTGAATTCTCCAGTTAGCCTCCGACTGGAAGGCTTTGTGAAAACGGGCTGCGTATTTTGCCATTTCACACAAAGGTCGATCATTCCGCTCCACGAGATTGGGCTGTTGCTGACCAACCGTGAGGGATCGAGCCTATTTTCAGATGAGATCATCCACCATAACCGCGATCTCAACCCGGTGAGACGCGTCCTGAATGGGCATGTGCTGTACACGAGCGCAGCCGGTAGCCACACGGGGGCTTCTGATGCCGCCCGCTATACGGCAGCCGATTCCCTATCAGCAGTCGCATTACCCTCGCGCCGCTTAGATAGAGGCGTTCTAAGTGGGCTTGGCATGCGCCTCGGATCCGCATCGCTCCTTTGTCCTGAAGTTCAAGCTGTAAAACGCCGATTCTTTGAATCACCGTCTGACAGCAATCGAAAACAGGCTTAAAAAACAATGGCAACATCCCGCGCTTACAAAAGGTTTCATGGAAGTTGACTTATGCACAGCGGTTGAGCCGTATCGCGCCGCCTGACTGAGAACCCCACTTGGGGACCCCGAAAATCCTGATGTAAAACAGAAGAGCCGCGAGGGCAAACTTCGCGAGCTGACTTTCGGGAGTCACCCAAATGGTGATCAACAAAACGGAGCATAACGATAAAGAGCCGGCCAAACAAGGGGCCGGAGAAGTTATCGGGGAACCCAATAGAATCGGGGCTTCCACACCGTATGACTTCGAAGCGAAAAATCTGACCGCCTATGGTGGTCTGTTACCCATCGCAACCATGCTGGAGAAACTGGGATTCCAGCAACTGGTCGAAGAGACGCTAACGGTGAAGCGGGTCACGCGGGCCATGTCCATGTATCAGTTCGTGCTGGGCATGGTGTTGGCGGCTTACGTTGGTTTTGCGCGGCTGCATCATCTGCGTTTTCTGGAACGGGAGCCGATGCTGACCGGCATCCTGAGGGTGTTGCGGTTGCCGCCCCAATGCACCTTCTGGCGTTTTCTGGCGTCGCTGCATCTGGGCATCGCGCGGCAACTGCTGGAAGTACAACGGCGCATGCGAGAACGAGTGTGGGAGGCCGCGCACGTTCAACTGGCGGCGGTCACGCTGGACACCGACACGACGGTGCACACCTTGTTCGGCAGCCAGATGGGCGGGCGCAAGAGCTACAACCCCAAGAACAAGGGTAAGAAGAGCTACCAGCCGATCCTGACGTTTCTAGCGGAGACCAAGGAGTACATCGGTGGCGAGTTGCGCAATGGGGATCGGCCTACGGGCGCGCAGATCGCCCGGCACCTGGAAGGCGTGTTCGCGGCCCTGCCGCCACAAGTGAAGACGATCTATGCCCGAGCCGATTCGGGCTTTTACTGTAGGGAGGCGGTGGAAGCTTACGATAACCAGGGTGTGCAATTCATCGTCTCGGCGCGCAAGACCTCCCGTTTGGTCGAGGAGTTGAAAGCGGCGGACTGGAAGCGCTCGCCGCGCACCGACGCCGACGGGCACTGCGAGTTTCGCTATCAGCCGGAGGGCTGGGGGAAGGCCTATCGGTTCATTGCCCTGCGCTACCAGAAGAAACCCCAGCCGAAGGAACCGGACGAGCCGGAGCAGTATCAGTTGTTCGACACGCCGGAGTACAGTTATCGCGTGTTCGTGACCAACATGCAGGACCGGATCGACGTGCTGGTGTGGTTCTACAATCAGCGTGCCGGGGCGGAGAACCTGATCAAGGAAGCCAACAACGACGCCGGTCTGGCGGCGCATCCGTCGGGTCGTTGGACGATGAACTGCAATCATTTTCAAATGGCGATGCTGGCCTACAACCTGAACTGCTGGCTGATGCTATTCAATCGCGAAGACGAGGCCAAAGTGGAAACGCTGCAGCACACCACCCTGGCGACAGCGCGTTTGCGGTTTCTGTTTCTGGCGGCCAAGATCTGGCGGCATGCCGGGAGAGTCGGTGTCAGCTACGGCGAGCACTACGCCGAGCAAGGAATCTTCCGCCGGTTAATGGATCGGCTGCGGGCCATCGCTGCCGACGGGCAACGCTTCAGGCCGGTGCTGGCGACGGCGCTGACGGGATGAGCACAGAGTGCATAGAATTTTATGCAGCAGCGACCCAAGCAATCCAACGACATGGCAAGAAGGTCGAAAAAGAAGAGAGCGATCAGGAGGGTAATACTTAATAAAGAGAACCGCAGAAGCCCATCAATCGCACCGCATCACATGCAAGGCATGCCTCACTTCGTGCATAATTCAGGTGTTAGCCGACTGCTGACCGGGCGTGACAACTGCGTCTGGGGACCCGCTGGGGACCGGATCTTGAGCAAACGCACTAGGGAGCAACGCCGAGAACAGCAGTACATTGAGCAGGAGCAAATTTTTCATAGACCAGCGATAGACAATGCGCTTGAGTGAGTTCAGCTGCCAAGAATACCGTTACTGCCCACGAGTCCTACTGGCCAAAACTTCAAGGTTGGAATGCAGTGACAGACTAAATCGCAATTCGAATACGGCTGGGGATTTCCCGTAGGGCCTTTGTTTCCTTGAACCGTGGTTCAAATCGTTGTATGCTACAGGCCGGATAGATTTATCGAGGTATCCTACGAATGCGCAACTTGCTTGGCGCGGCAGCGATGACTCTTGCCGCTATGGGTTCTTTGATGGCGGTGCCGCAAATGGGGACGGTCAGCTCGGCTGCCGCTTTCCAGTTACGCGGCGCAACCATTACTCCTGGAAATGGCGTACCTGATTGGCCCGTTCTCGAGGGTGACACTATCAACGCCCTCACTGCGTCCACGCCGATTTCCTTTTCCGACGGATCGACGATCTCGTTGGGGCCCAACTCGGTGGGCAAGGTCACCATGGCTGGTCAAATGCCTGTCTTCCAGTTGGTAAGCGGCAACGCGACGTATTCTTTGAAGAGTTTGACGGCTATTGAGCTTCGCGCTGGCAAAAGACTTTTCAAGCCTATAAGCGCAAATGGATCTTTCACTTCAAGTACGGGCGTCGGATTCTGGGCTGCACCGGGCCACGCGGCGTTCCTTGCAAGCGTCGGCGGAGCAACGGTGGCTGCCGCAGGTGTCTCGGCTGTCTCGGCTGCCGTCGCCAATAGCGGTGGTACGCAAATTAGCCCCAGCCACTAATCTTCTGCCGGCTTCGTCCGATTCTTGGTTTAGACGCAGCAAGTCACCTGAACGGACAGTCCGCAGGAATCAAGTGAACTGCTGAGGGTATCGATCCCTGAGCAGTCCAATCGATCTGACAGGTAATCTCTCACAAATGAACGAAGGGAAGTCCAATCAAGGCCTCTCGGGTGGACGATTCACGAGTTTACAAAAGGTAGATGCCGTCTTGCGACTTCTAAAGGGCGAGTCCCTTGACTCCGTCGGGGAAGACATTGGTGTATCCATTCGCAGGTTGACGCGCTGGCAGAACGAGTTTGTGGCAGGCGGGACCGCAGAACTTTCCAAACGAAGATCATCCACTTCCCACAGTTGGTTGGAAAAACAGTCTGGCGCAATCGTGCGGTGGACTTTTCTATTGCTCGTCCTCGGCGCATCCATCGCTTTACTCGCCATGATGCTGCAGAGAGGTGTTTAGGCTCTTCACGGATTTGATGGGACTCAGGAATCACTAAATGACTCGCTGGCTGTCTTACTATCTCCTGGGCCTCTCGTTTGCGGCGGCGGTACTGCTGAAAGGCGGAGTGTACCCGGAACAATGGCAGTGGTGTGCACTCGGCATAACGGCCGCATCGGTAATGCTACTGGCGTTCTCGCCGCCCTTTTCGGTCGGTGGATTTGAGCCCGCGGTTTCATTCGGCTTGGTAGGTTTGTTGCTGGCATGGATGGCATGTCAAGTTGTGCCTTTGCCTATGAGTTTGGTAAGGCTGCTATCGCCCTTCCGGTGGCAGGCGCTGGTGGCGGCACGCGCGGCCACGGGCCACAGTCCCACTCAGTGGGCGGCGCTATCACTCGCACCAGCGGCTTCCATCGAGCGTCTTCTGGACGTGCTGCCATCAATGGCAGCCTTTATAGCAGCGCGCCAAATGGGATTGTGGTTGCGAGATCGGATGTGGATCGCTGTGGCGCCAATAGTCGTCGTCGCCTGGGCGGAAAGCGTGCTGGGGCTCACCCAGTTCTATTCCATGCGAGGTAGCGGCCTGAACGCAGGCTCGGCTACCGGAACCTACGTCAACCGCAACCACTTCGCCGGTTTGCTGGAGCTGGCCTTCCCTCTGGCTCTTATGTGGTCTATCTCCTTGTGGCGAAGAGCTTCTGCTCGATCAGAGCAATCCTGGAACTTGGCGCTGCAAGCGGCATTGTTATTGGGAATGGGCGCGTGTCTGCTTGGAGGAATTGTAGTGTCGCTCTCGCGCATGGGCTTCCTTTCCACGCTGCTCGCAGCCGGAATCACGCTTCTAGTATTGTTGGCGTCGGCACGCTACCCGAAGACGGAGTGGCGAGTCACTTGGAAGTGGATAATTCCGTTCGCGCTCCCAGTGGCGATCCTGCTTTTCCTCCCCACACGAGAACTGAGTTTGCGGCTGGCGGACATCACGGCCTCAATGAAAGTACAGACCGATAATCGCGCGGATATTTGGCGGGATACGCTGCAAATGGTTCCGGCATACAAGTGGACCGGCAGCGGGCTGGGAGCGTATGAGAGAGCGATGTATCGGTACAAGACCGTGGCGCCTACCGACACATTGGATTTTGCGCATAACGATCATTTGCAGATCTTAGCGGAGCTAGGCCTGATCGGCGGTGTGCTGGCGGCCGGGTTACTGGGCTGGATTCTGTGGCGCGCGGCCGCTGCGGCTTTGCGGCAATGTGGATCCAGGAATTGGGAACTAGCCGCGGGTCTGCTCGCCGCCCTGCTGAGTTTAAGTTTTCACAGCCTCGCGGATTTCAACTTGTACATCCCGGCCAACGCGCTCGTCTTCGCGTGGCTTGGGGGACTCGCAGTAAGCCCAGGACTTGAAGAACGCTAATGCGTTTCTTGATTCCAGTTCTGGCGCTGCTGATCGCGGGAGGCTCCATCTTCGTGGATCGCGCCAGTAAGCAGTCCGGTTCGCGACTTTGCGCTTACGGCTTCTGCCGCTTCGATCAGGTTTTCTCTGAGATGGACTCCCAGGGAATCGACCTCTCGAACCAAGGCGGGCTGCTCAACCTGGATCCTTCCAACCCGTCGGCTTGGTGTACCTATGCGGAACTCCTCGCCACCGCGGGGCGAAACGACGAGGCGCACACAATGTTTACGCGCGCAATTTCGTACGGTCCCGGAATGGCTCCGGTGATGGTTCGCGCCGCGAATTTCGACTTCGTCCACGGCTATCAAGACGAGGGGCTTGCCCTCTCCCATCGAATCCTCGACCAAACCTCGGAGTTTGATGAAATCATTTTCTCTTACCTGACGGGGCTGGGAACTCCGGTGTCTGGCTTCCTGGGAACGGCAGTTCCGGCGAATCGGCGTGCCGTCCAATCCTGGATTGCCTGGCTCAATAAGTATGGGTCCGATCAGGATCTGCTGGGGACCTGGTCATGGATGAAGGCCGAACGGTTGTCTGATCGGAGCACGGCCATCCAACTGGCGGGGATTTTCTGGGATAGGAAATCCTATCGGTCTGCCCAGGGCCTCTGGGTCAATTGGCTCGGCCCCACGCGGGATGGCTATCCCGATTTGCAGCGGCTCGCGAACCGGCGCTTCGAAGAGGAACCAAGCGGAAGCCCCTTGGATTGGGCTGCGCTGGATGGCACGTCGTCAGTCAGCATCCTTCGACATAACGGCGTGGAAATCCAATTTCTCGGAACGGAAAACACGGAATTTGCCGGAGTTCGTCAATTCACTACCGTGCCGCCGGGCCGTTATGAATTTGCCGCCGAAGTTCAAGGCGAGGGGTTGAGTACCGATCAGGGCCCGCATTTCCAGATTTTCAATCCGTCAGGATCCGGCGTGAATGTCCAGAGTGAGGAGATCAAAGGCGACGTGAAACGGTCCTGGATCAGGTTGGATTTCCAAGTACCGCCTGGAAACGAGGCGTTGGAGATCCAAATCGCTAGGCATGCTTCGCAAAGATTCGACAACAAGATCGCAGGAACCCTGCATGTTTATCAGGTCTCCCTGGTTCCTCGTTCGTGACGCCTGGAAGGTTACGAGAGAGGGACAAGGGACTCAAGCGGAACGGAATATCCGCGTTCCGAACTCGAGCTCCATAATAAAGCGCGGCTTTTGGGGCAAGGTACCCTTGTGGTAGCAGAAGGTATCCTCGAAGAATGCGGTTCCTGCCTTGCCAGTGACGATGCAAATGCTATTTTCGTAGCGCTTCTCAGCAACCTCATCGGATATCCTGCGATTCATTTTCTCAAACAGAGACTTAGACCGATGGGTTCCCGAGATCGCGACATGCGGACCGCTCGCGGCATCCACGTCATTTAGATAGATGAACAGCTTGATGAACCGGTAATCGTCGATATCGTAGTGAAAGCCCTCGGCGGTCAGGTGAAAAGCGGCCAATGAGGGTCGGGTGAAAACCGGCCAAAGGGATGCACCCAGGACAAGATCATTTTTAACCTAGCGGCAGGCATTTCGGCAAGAGTTATTTTCCGGGAGCCTCCAATCACGAAGAAACTCGTGTGTGACGAGGATCGCTTCCTAGCGGGGATGCACAAGGGGGCGCAGCCCTCTTGTGGGGGGAGCCGCCGCACGAAGCGTGACAACGGTTTTGGTTGGCATGCGGCGTGTCGCGGCGTGGGGGGAACCCGCCCGCCCCGGTTTGCCCCCGGAGGGGGAAACGGAAAAGGGGGAGATCAAGCTTCCTTGCTGCCGCAGGCGAAGATTTAGGATTCCTTTTCAGGCGCGGTCGTGATGGCCTTGGTGCGCCAGCTGCGTGGACCGCACTTGAGCACATGGCCGTGGTGGAGCATGCGATCGAGCATGGAACTGACGGAGGCCACGTCGCCCAGCAGTTTCCCCCAGTCTTCTACTGGCCGGTTTAATGCGGAGTCCACTTTTATGCTGAGCGAGCGACTATAGCAGGTGAGCCAGGCGTGTCAGATCGGCTAAAGTCGTCCCTGCCGTGAACTCGTAACTTTGCATAATCATGACGTCCTTAAAGGAGGATGTCATGTTGTCGGAATTTTTCGAGTCACCTTCACGTATTCAAGAGCTTCACGATGGCCCAGGTGGCCACCGGCTTGAGATGTTTGCTCAGGAGTTGTGCCAGACGGGCTATGCACAGATAACGGCTCGACGGCATATTCGAGCGGCCGAGCACCTGATTTATTGGATTGGTCGGAAAGGCAGAACCGTCGCTGCTCTGGACGAACGGATGATCGATGAGTTTGTTCAGCACCTGAATCGGTGCCGATGCCCCCGATACGGACACACACACCGGCGTGACCTCCGGAATGGTGCGTGTCTGTTCCTCCGCTATACGCGGTTTGCCGATCTCATCGCAACTAGAGTCGTAAAGGATGTCACTGTGGATCCGGCCCTTGTGATTTCGTTCTGTGGCTGGATGCGCAAGCAACGTGGCACGTGTGATGTCACGCTCCGCAATTACAGCGCGCATGTGCGAGATTTGCTGAAGAACCTGGGAGAGGACCCGGATAGGTTTGATGCTCAGAGCCTGCGGCAGTTTGTCCTGGACACAAGTCGACGATGTGGCTGGGCGACGGCAAAGAAGTGTACCACGGTTCTCCGCATGTTTCTGCGCTTTCTTATCGCCGAGGGCAAGTGCGCTGCAGGTTTGGATGCATCGATTCCCGTTCTCGCCCATTGGCGGCTTTCGTCTTTGCCGAGGTATTTGCAATCAAATGACGTTGAACGGGTGATTGCTTCGTGTAATCCTGCTACGCCAATGGGCAAACGGGATCGAGCCATTTTGCTCTTACTCGCTCGCTTGGGACTTCGTGCCGGCGACATCATGCAACTTCGGCTGAGCGATGTTGATTGGAAGGAGGCGGGGATCTGCGTTTCAGGGAAGGGCCGACGTCAGACACTGATGCCGTTGACTCAGGAGATTGGCGATGCAATCGCCAGCTACATCAAAGACGGTCGGCCTCAGACTACCGTGGATACGCTGTTCATTCGATCACGGGCGCCCTTTCGTGGCCTCGCGAATCACTGTGCCATCTCAATGCTTGTCGCCCAGGCGATGCGGCGCGCTGGCGTTACTTGCCCAAGCCGTGGTGCGGCCCATGTCCTTCGCCATTCGGTGGCAAGCTCTATGCTCCGACAAGGGTCCTCGCTGCAGGAGATTGCTGGCGTTCTCCGGCACCGTTCCATCGCCACCACAGAGATCTACGCCAAAGTAGATGTCCTGACCTTGCGACAGATTGCGCAGCCCTGGCCGGGGGTGAAATCATGCTGACGCAAGCCGTAACATCGTACATCGGTGTGCGCCGAGCCACGGGATTCGCATTCCGGTCCGAAGGCAGCTCATTACAGAGCTTTGCAGCGTTCTCTGATTCGGCGGGCAAACAGTATGTCAGCTCTGAAACCGCCATTGAGTGGGCTGGGTCGGCTTCATCCTTGGGTCAACGAGCGCGCCGGCTTGGCCAGGTGATTCGATTTGCACGGTACATCCGTGCCGAAGACCAACATCACGAAATACCGCCCACGGTGTTCGGCAGTGAGCATCGGCCGCGTCCTGTTCCCTATATTTTTTCCAGGGATGACATCCAGCTCATCATCCGAGCCGCATCTCAGTTAGGTAAACGCAACACCTTTCGCGGGCACACCTACAGCACGTTCTTCGCCCTGTTGGCATGCACTGGGCTTCGTGTGTCGGAAGCAATCCATCTTTGTTTCCAGGACCTCACCGCAGACGGTCTGGTCATTCGCTGTTCAAAGTTCCGCAAGAGCCGTCTCGTTCCCCTTCACGAGACCACTCAGGCTGCCCTGGAACAATACCTCCAGCGGAGGCGTGCCTATACTCCACTGGATGATCACGTGTTCGTTTCCTTGCGGCGGCGCGCGCTACTTCTGCGGGACGCCGAAACCGCCTTCCGCGATGTAGTCGAAAAGATCGGTTTTCCTCGTGGACTTGGGCTCCCGCGCCCCACGATTCATTCTTTGCGGCACACGTTCGCAGTGAGGGCGCTGGAAACCTGCCCTGATGGCCGGGACCGTATCACCAAACATATGTTGGCGCTGTCAACCTACCTTGGTCATAGCAAGGTCGCCGACACGTACTGGTATCTGGAGGCAACACCGGAGCTAATGAGGAACATCGCAGATGCGTGCCAAAGTTTCTTCACTGGAGGCCGGCCATGATTCTTCTCGCCCCGCACATTACGGCTTTTCTCCAGCAGCGGTTACCTATCGAACGGCGAGCCAGCCCCAACACCTGCGAGTCCTATGCATACGCCTTCCGACTTCTATTCGAATATGCCGCGGATTGCATCAAACTTCCACCTTCGCAACTGCATCTGGAGCAACTGGACGCTCCGCTGATCGTGAACTTTCTAAATCACCTGGAGTCAAGCCGGGGCAATGGTGCTGGCTCCAGGAACATCCGGCTAGCAGCCATCAAATCTTTCATGCGGTATATGGAATATCGAGAACCTTCGGCGCTAGAGCAGATCCGACGCATACTGGCCATCCCCGCGAAAAAGACAGATACCCGACTGGTCAGGCACCTCACGGCCCAGGAAATGCAATCGATCTTGGACGCCCCTGACCCAACTGTTCGCGACGGCATCCGTGACCGGGCGATGCTTCATCTTTGCTTCGCGGGTGGACTGCGGGTCTCTGAACTGGTGGGACTCCGAACAGAGGATATGATGCTTCAACCGCAAGCCACCGTTCTAATCCACGGCAAAGGCCGAAAAGAACGTTGCTTGCCGCTGTGGAAAGAAACGGCATCCGCGGTTCGTGCATGGCTATCTGTTCGCGGTGAAGTCCGTGTTCCAGAACTGTTCCCCAATGCTCGCAATGATGCCATGACCCGCGCCGGTTTCGAGTACATCCTCCGTAAGCATGTCCTTACCGCCGAGACACGCTGTTCAACGCTCTCATCAAAACATGTTTCACCACATGTTCTAAGGCACACCTGCGCTCTGACCATCCTGCAAGCCACGAAGGATCTACGGAAGGTGTCTCTCTGGCTCGGGCATTCCAGCATGCAGACGACGGAGATCTACACTCGTGCCGACCCGTCCGTGAAGCTCGAAGCCTTGGAATCCGTGATAGCGCCGAAGTTACGGACCGGCCGTTTCAAGGCGACCGACAAACTAATCGAGTTGCTGAAGGCTGCTCCTAATATGCGGAGTAAAAAGACGGCGAAATGACGGCCGGGCTTTCCATAGAAGGCGGAGTCCGCATAAAATTGGACTCCGCATTAAACCGGAAATGCGGTGCACCGCATTTCCGGTTGGAAGTGAGCAAGGTGCTGGCGCGTTCGTAGCGCCGCATGACGATCTCCAGCAGGTCTTCGGCCGCGGTGAGCGGCAGTTTGCGCATGCCGAAGTCGTCGATGATCAGCAGCGGCACGGTGGTCAGTGTTTCCATGAACTGTTTGCGCGTGCCCTCGGCCACTGCGTCGGCGAGTTCATCGAGCAAGACATGTGTCTCGCGATACAACACTCGATAGCCCTGCTGAATGGCTGCTTGGCCGATGGCTTGGGCAAGATGACTTTTGCCGGCGCCGCCCGGACCAAGGAATAAGGCATCTTCACGCTTGCCGATAAAGGTCCCGGTAGCCAGATCGAAGATCAGACTGCGATTCATCTTCGGGTTAAAAGCGAAGTCGAAGTTATCGAGCGTCTTGTTGGGATCGCGAAAGCGAGCCTGCTTGCGACGGCGTTCCAGCAATCGGTCCGAGCGCCGCGACAGTTCGTCGGAGACCAGGCAGGAGATTAGGTCGATGGGCGCCATCGGCTCGGCCTGCGCCTGGCGCAAGCGGTTTTCCAATACGGCGGCCATGCCGCCCAGCCGGAGTTGCCGTAAAGAGCGTTCGAGTTCAGAGATGTTCATGGGTTGGGTTCCTTGGTTCTTTCCTGGATCAGATCGCGATAGAGATGGAGCTGGCGGATGAGTGGATCGACTTGCCGCAGGCTCAAAGGAGGTTGCGAGTTGCGCTCCAGATACCGGCGCACGAAGCGAAAGTCGTAGGCCTCGACTTCCAATGCAACGGCACAGGCATCGTCGACTCGCGCGACGCCATACTTCTTGGCGAACGCTAGCAATCCTTGAATGCGGCGGATAGCTGGCTCCCCTTGCAGCCGGTGCAGCGCATGAGACAGCGTGCCGATGTGCGACCCGGTCCTTTCGGCGCGCGCCAGCAGTTGCACGGTACCGAGCGGAGTTCGTTTCGGCCGATCCTCGTCTTTGATCCGATGCCGGCCGCGTTCCTGGCGGAGATGCTCGCGCAGCAACTGTCCGGTTTTCGGATGGAGCAGGCGGACATGCTGGCCGTCCCACTGCACTGCCACACGGCGGCTGATCCAGCCCGGCGGCGCGCTGTAATAGGCCGCTTCCACTTCCACGCACCCATCCAGATGTACCGTTCGCTCGCCATACTGGTAATAGCGAAACGGTTCCAGTGGCAGCGGCTGGAGCGCCGGTTTCTCTTCGGAGAACATCGCGGTGACTTGCCGTTTGGTGGTGCCGTGAATCCGCGTATCGGCCCAGCGTTCTTCCCAGCGATCCAGATGGGATTGCGCTTCTTCCAGACTCTCGAAGCGGAGCCCTTTCAGCGGCGTTTTCTGCGCATGGCCGACGCCTGACTCCACCTTGCCTTTTCGATCCGGATCTTGAATGCGGCACGGCATGGCTACCGCGCCATAATGGGCGAGCACGTCGCGGTACAATGGGTTCAGTGCTGGATCGTAGATGTCAGGCGAAAGCACGCCTTCGCGGAGGTTATCGAGCACCACCACGCGCGTGGTTCCACCCAGCCGTCGAAACGCTCGCTCGTGCAACTGAGCCCAGGTTTGAGCACTGGACCGAAACACCAGCAGCCGAACCGATTTGCGGCTGAATCCCAGGGTCAACACGAACAGCCGTGTGCGCCGATACTTGCCGCTGTGCGGATCGCGCACCATGGGGCCGGTCCCGTAATCCACTTGTGTTTCCTCACCGGCTTTAGTGAGGATCACCGCACGGGCTTCCGGCGACTGGACTCCGCGCAGCTTGCGAACGAAGCGTTTGACGCTTTGATAGCCGCCAGCGAATCCGTGCTGATCGACCAGGTCCTGCCAGATGGCCATGGCATTGCGGCCGCGCGACAGACCCAGCTCGATCGTTTCGCGGTACGGATCGCAGGCGCTGGATGGGCCGGGAGAACCCGCAGCATCACCGGCAGTCAGGCCGGAACCCGCGCCGAAGTCGGTGGTCACCTCGTTGGCCGGTTTTGAATCGGGCTGGGGGGCGGTGGTCGGGTTGTTGGCCGGTTTTGCCGGCGGCAGTTTGCCCCAGCCGCCTGGCGGACGAACCGCGATGCCAGCCGCTTTCAAGTAGCCAGTGGCCGTTTCACGGCGGACTCCGGTGGCCCTTTCGATGCGCCGCAGCGGCCAGCCGAGCTGACCCAGGGCGATAACCTGTTGCTTTTTCTCGTCGCTCAAGACATTGCTCACGTTGCGGAGAATCGTCCTCCGCGCCCGTTTTCAATGTCCTGAGTGCATTCCCCTTTGGCCGGTTTTCACCCGACCTTGATTGGCCGGTTTTGCCCGACCCCCGAGGAAGCCGAACTCGCACGGTTGTCCCGACGCGGAGTCAGAAGGAGGGGGCGGGTAGGACCACCAGGCCCGCGAACCCAGCAGTACAGGCTTCATCCCGAGGTATTCCGTTACGATCGCCGTCAGGAATGGGTCTGTCGCCAGAGCCGCTACGGCCGGAACGTGCTTGTGGAGATCCTTATATCGATAGAGAAAGCGGCCAGGGATGGGGGCATGCTCCGCGCCTTCCGCGATAACCACCGCCTCACCCGTATCTGTGACCGCGGGCGACGTTGCGCAATAGGACCGGACGGAATTCAGGATGGACTCGTCGATCGCAAGCCCCAGGGCAAGTCCGTCGCGCTGAAGCTCCGCACTGATTTGCGCCTGGCTGCCTCCGCGGATGATTTCCGAACTCGGAGATCCGGAATCGATCCGTTCGCGCTTGAACGCTAAAACCATCCGGCGTAAGGAGTCGAAGCGGCAAATGCCCCGCATTACTCTGTAGCTCACGGGAACAGAACGATCCATCAGAACATCGTGTGTGGCAGATAATACAGTTTTTAAGACCGGATTGTTTCGTGTTAGCTTCCTGGCTATGGTTTGTGCAGTACTCATGGCTTTCCTTGCTGGATCAATCTTTTCCACTGAAAGTCTTGGAACTTGCCGGCGGAAGGCGCTTTCAAGAAGAGCTGACCGGCTTCGATATTGTTACCAGCTTGCTAGTTCCCAAGCCCTCCATGGGTGGCTTCGGAAAGCCGACTTCTTCGCGCCAAAAGCCTTCGTCTTTGAGTGCAGCAATAACCAGAGGAAGATGGCCGTCCTGGCTGAATAGTGATCCGCCTGGCACCAGGAGCGGATAAAGATACTTGATACAGGTTCTCGTAGACGAGGCCAAGTCCACATCCACGTAGCCCGCGATAATTGGCTCATGAAATTGTGGCAGGGTTTGTTCGAACCAGCCGCGCACAAAACGGCAGACGTCTAGCCGTCCAGCCCTCTTTACGTTTCGTGACACCTCGTCCAGCGTCCCACGATAGTCGCCGGATTTGAAAATCACGTTCTGGCCTCCGTGAATATTCTGCTCGTTCACCTCGTGGTTCGGGGGAATGCCGTCAAAGGAATCGAATGCAACGAGCTTCCTCCCGGCCGCCGCTGCAGCAAGACTTAATTTCGCAGTGGAGCCGCCCTTGAAACATCCCGCCTCGATGACCACGCCAGGCGTAGATTGGGGAATCGACAGGATGGCGGTCAGCGCCGGCAATAGTTCACTTTCGGCGTGAGCGCACTCCAGGGCGTGGGTGACGCGATACCACCGGGCAAGCAGCAGGAGACGCTGGCGGACGGTAAGCTGAACATTGCGATCTCGAATGAATCGTACAAGCGACCCTCTCTCCGATGGACGCGCGAAGCGATATGCCATTAGAAGCCCACGTGGGCACTTATCTTTGTATTCGTGCTTAAAGGTCTCGGTTGCAGTCATTCGTGTATTTCGTCCTCTCTGGAAGCGCGGGGTTAGTACGATAAACAGTGGCTTCGTTACTTCTTCGTCCTCAAGGACAAGTTACATCCGCAGCGCGGAATTGCATCTCTGTTTGCTTCGTTGGTTCAGTAGCGCGCTGGCGGT
The DNA here is from genome assembly GCA_963824345.1 of Bryobacterales bacterium. GTDB lineage: Bacteria > Acidobacteriota > Terriglobia > Bryobacterales > Bryobacteraceae > Palsa-89. The sequence goes on along the minus strand of CAWGOZ010000021.1, from coordinate 184,824 downwards.
CAGGGCAGGGGTCGCGCCAGTACACGAATATCTGTGCAACAGAGTTCCTCCCTTGAAAACTGAACGAATTGGGGGCTAACCGGGTGCGGCGTCTCCAACAGCTTTAACGAGCGGCTGTCGATTCTCTCCTGCCAACGGAGAATCTCATAGTCGCACAACATCGTTTTGTACTCGGGACTGCGCCGGCGATTATGGTACGCGAACTGATTGCCGGCGTGAGAATGCCACTGTTCGTCGGAAAACTGCAAGAAATTGATGGCAGAGATGCTATGGTCGTCGTGAGAAAAGTGATCGGACAGGTCGATGTAGTATAGTGCCAGACCCTGCGGAGAGAGCACTCTGCGAGCCTCTCTAAAAATGCCCGTTAAGACTTCTGCCGGTATGTGCTCGAAAACAGTGAACGAGACATGTAGGTCGATGCTGCCTGCAGGGAGCCCCGTGGCGGCTGCATCGGCCGGAGCATGATAGCGGATATTCGTCTTACGCATGAGATCTGGCACGTCATGGGCTTCGCAAACCACCTTCAGGCGGGTCCGTAAGGCTTCGATATCGCCGGAACCGTGCAAAGTATCTTCAACCCTCTTCTTGTCCTGGCGGATGAAATCGACAGCTTGGCTAACCAGCTCAGGCTTCAAATAGCCATGTAGGTCGAAGGTGTCTACCGATGCCGCGCCTGATAGGTAAAGGCCTAAAGGCAAATCGAGCCCTCGGCCCGTGCCAACCTCTATCACACGTCGACCCACAAGGGAAGCGCCCACTTCGGAAAGCCAAGTACCGATACCGGCCGCAGCCTCTAATTTCACCCAAGGCGGAGTTGGATTTTTGAGGTTCCCAAAGTGACGTTGAATTGTGTAATAGATCGCTTCCGAGCCGAATGGTAAGGCAGAACAAGCGCGTTGAACGGCGGATTTGAATCGCCAGTGCATGATTACTCCCGCGCGGCTTTATGGTTCGTCAATCCGACCATCCAACCGCGCCTGTCAAAGAATCCTGTTTTTCTTAACCGTCGTCTTGCAGTTTACTTGCGAAGGATATATCGGCGATGCTCCCGAAACGGATTGGGAAAAAGCGCCTCCACTCGAAGGACGGTTGCACCTAGCTGTTTCAACAACTCCAGCATTTCCGCCTCTTGGATGAAGTTCATCTCAACAATCGCGGTGGTACCATGCGCAATCGCCCAAAGCCGATCATAGTTGCGCCGTCCCATCAGCCGCCGAATTATATCTTTGGGCCTGTTGCCGGGCTTCGCGCTGGTATTGGGCATGTGGATCGACATTACTCCGCCCGGTCGCAACACTCGATACAACTCGCAGACATACTTTTTCACGGCGGGCGGAGGAATGTGCTGCAGGACAATACTCGAGTAAACTAAATCGACCGACTCATTTGGGACAAATTTCAAATCGGTGGATTGATTTATCACGAACTGAAACCGCGAACCCGGATTGTGCTCTTTCGCCAACTCGATCATTCGTGGAGATATGTCGACTCCGATCACGGAATCGAAGCGCGTCGCGAGTGCGCGCGACAAGCGTCCGACGCCACAGCCAAAATCCAGAGCGGTGCCGCGTTTGGGCAGTTCGACTCTCACCTCTTTGCAATGTGCAAAGAACAGATCGATCTCCTCGAGTCCCGTCTGAAAAAACTCGTCCAGATTCCACTTTCCCCGGACCGCTTTGGGTTCCGAGAGAATTGAAAAGTAGGGATCCTTCTGGGCCCAGGTTTCCCAGGTACGAGCCGTGCGCCGCAGGACATTTTCAGTTAACGCGGGAGAAGTCACGACCCGCTCCTACGGTGATTGCCGGCGCGGCATTTTAACTCAAGGTTCTTCATTGTTTTATCCTTTTCTTAGCTTGAAGAGTGTCAGCGGGCCAGCACATGCGTTTGCGATCGCGCCATGGAAGGCGGCGTTTGGGGCGGGGCCAATTCGCTCAGTTCCCGATAGATGGCTTCCGCTATCAGCTCCAGGTTTGCCGGCTCCAAGACTCCCGGGGTGCTCAATGGACTATGCCACTGACCTGGGTGCGCCGTGTTCAGTACCGCAGCCACCAACCGGAGCAACGCTTCCTGGTCTGGCCGGTATTCCCTCAATGCGCGATCTATGATAAAGCGCAGTTGCGCTAGGTCGTCGCAGTGGAAGATCCCGTCCGCGAAGCCGTAACATAGCGGACCGAATGCGATGACGGGCTTCTGGTAGAGCAGTCCTTCCCACGCCGTTGTTCCCGTGATGGTAAGAACCGCTGCGGACGCCTTGATCAATTCGTGGCTGTCGGCCCCGGGAGACATCAGCCTTACGTTGTGCATCTGAGTGAGGCGGCGGTAGTAGGAGAGCTCACGGTAGCCCTTCATTGCCGGATGTTCCTTCACCATCAGCTCGTGGCCAGGCGGCAAACTCTTCGCTATGTAGTGGATCAGCGCCAACTGGTCTGTCAGGAACGGAGCCCGTACATCGGTTGTGAACTCAGGCTGCATATGCAGCGCGAAGTAAAGGAGCCGGCTGTGCCCTGGTATCGTGCGATGCATTCGCCGCTCCGCCAGCGTGTATCGCAGCAGGCGCGAACAATCGCTCCAAACGGACTCCCAGGGCGGCGTGCCGTCGTAGGACCCAACGTCATAATGACCATCTTCCTTGTAAACCCGGACACGCGCGGGGATTCTGCCGATCCGCTCCAGCAGTGCCGGCAGGTTCACCGCAAAGGGGGATTCAAAACCGAACATATGAATTGGGGAACGGACGCGATCCCGACGGAATTTGTTAATAAACGTTTCTGCCGATTGGCGATCGACATCCGACAGCCCAAACTCCGCGGACGCTTCGTAGTGGCTCTTCGCGGAATCCCAGCCTCCTGCGGGAGTCTTCAGTAGATAAAACCTGTTCGGCAAAGGGGCGTTGTACGGTATCAGATAAGGGATCCGGCGCTCGTTCGCTAACTCCCATCCCACCCATTCGGCTCCGGATGCAACCTCGCCCACCACAAGATCGGGATGGTAATCCGAGAAGACGTTCCGCCAAAAGAGAAATAGAGCGGCTATAAGTTTCCAGACTTCGTCGGGGGAATAGCGGCCGATAATTCGATCGGCGTAGACCATGGTGTTGACCGCTGCGTAATTCCGCGAACGGTCGGCGTCCTGCAGCACGCGGATGGCATCTTCAACCGATAACTTCGGAGCGGAATCTTTCAGGAAGCCAGGAATTGAAAAGACCTTTTCGAAAGTCCCGGTTCCCTCAAGCCGCTCCGTCATCGCCGTGGTGAAGGAAATGGCACTGATCTGGAGGTCGTAGGTGGAACGCAGAAGCTCGGCTACCTGAGGAAACCAAAACTGGTATTGGCCCTTACAAACTAAGAGAACTTTCATAATCGTTACATGAATGGAATCGTGAAATTTCGAAACTAACGAACTACCGCCTTAACAACCGATCGAAGCTCGGGGAGGCTAGTGTATCCGCTGGCAAGCAGCAGACCAACGTAGAGGCCGGCGCCTGCAATCACAGTGGGGATCGGGGCCGCGCTGGCCCACGGGTGCTGGAGCGCGATCTTTGCCCCCATCCACAGTAAAATCAACGCCGAAACAGCCTTCACCGCCCACGAAAACTGAAACGTACGGCGGAAAGTCTGCCAACACAGGCCGATCACGACGGCTGCTCCTGCAACAGAAGAGAGCAATTGGCTGAGCGCGGCACCCAGGATGCCCAGACGGGGAATCAAGAGAAGGTCCACCGCCAGGATCATGATGCCCATCCCAGCCCAAATCGCGGAACTGCTCCAGGCTCGCAGAGACACCTTCAGAAGCACCTCGTAAAGCATTACCAGACTCATGAAGACACCCTGCATTCCCAAAAGAGCCAAGGTTGAGCTACCCGTCGAAAACTTATCTGTTGCGACTAGGCGAAGAATCTGAGCGGGAAAACAGACCAATAAGGCGCTACCGCACATTGCGGTGCCGAAGACAAACTTCTGGATGCCCGAGAATCGTTGGTGAAAAACCATCCACTCTCTCTTCTCATAAAGGCCAGATAACTCCGGGAGAAGGACGTCATTCACAGGTCCCACCAGGAAGAAGCCGAGCGCAGATATCGTAAAACAGACGCTATAGATGCCTACCTGTGTGAGGCCCAGATAGTGGCTAACCAAATATTTGTCCGCGCTGAATGACAGCGCCGCAGCAATAGAACCGGGGACCAGGGCCAAACCAAATTTCAGGTATTTGCGCAGGATAGTCCAGGATGGGGTGACGAAACGAAACTGCTGCCGCGTAAAGAGATACACCAGGCCGGAAGCTGCGGCAATCGCCGAGCAAGTTCCATATGCGCCAATGGGGGCAGCCGTTATCTTCAACGTGCCAGCGAGTATCACCACCGCAAGCATTTCGGGAACTGCCCGGGATAACGTGAAACATGCCCAATCCCGGTTGAATCTCCGCGCTCTAAGAAAGCCTCGCGTCTGCTCGTACAGTAGATCGAAAATCAGGATCGCTGCTGCGGAAAGCAGCACTGTTCTGTACTGAGTTCCATGAAATAGAACCCTCGCTAGCGTACCGGACAGACAGGCAAGTAAAAGCGCGATGATCGCCCCCGCAGTCACGTTTGCTGAATAGACCGACGAAAGCACCAGGTTCCTGCCTTCGTTGGTCCGTTCCCCGTTGAGAAAGCGAAGCATGGCACCGCCCAGCGTCATGCTGCCGATCGAAATCGAAATATCGAGCGTTGTCAGGAATATGGCCCAAGCTCCATATCCGTCTGGCCCCAGGGAACGAGACAGCATCGTCAACCACAAATAGGACCTGAATTTCATCACTGGAAGAGGGAGATTCGTAAAGAACATATCCCGAATGAATCGCCGGTAAGAAATATGGACTTCCAGCGGAGGCGCCAAGGCGGGTACGGACGTAGGGGCGATGAAAGCCATGCTCAACTGGGACAGACGGTCAGCGAAGGCAGCCGGCGAACGCGTCCAACTCGATCCATGGCTCTTGACCAATGCTCGATGGCAGAGAGCTTGGCGATTAGCTTCGCGTTCACGTTAGTATCGCCAGCGATGAACGCCTTGATTTGGGTTTCCATATAGCGCTGGTCGATAAAATCAAGCAGTCTGGGCGCTCTATTGAGGAAAGTGAGGTTTCGGGTCACGTCTCTGAGGTAGGACCCTAACGATCCCTCTAGGAGCAACTGTTCCTGTGATTTCGGTTCCGGCATTGGTGGCAGGGGAACGTAGGTCATCCCTGGCCTCCGAAGTTGATTCCGCACCAAGTGCTTCGGTTCGCGCCAGATAGGACGAGCCGAATAAGGAATATTTCCAAAGAAATTGATAATTCGCGCATCCATGAAAGGTAAAGCAGCAGAAGCACCCTCCATACGGTACACATGAAAGAGCAATCTCGAGTCAAGATGCAACATGTTCATGTCCAGGCTTAGTTCGATCATGTCCCGGTAAAAGGTTTGCGGGGTCATGCGGCTGGTGATGGGCTTTACAAAATTGTCGATATAGAACTGAGTGACGGCTTCAAAGCCTTCCGGGGTCACCGTTGGGAAATAGGCGCCGCTCAAGCCGGGCGTTTCGCCATATCCTAGTACACGACCGCCATAGAATCGCTCGCGGCTCGATAACCCGTCGAGCAGGTTGCCAAACATGGCTGCTACCCGCCCGCCCCCGAGAGCAGACAGCAGGCGGCCCGAGAGCCTTGCGCTCCCCTCCCCCGGCCGAGGGGAGATCGTTGAGATCGCGGGCAACATCTTCAGCATCCAGGAGGAGAACAGGGCTCGCCGCATCGTGTAGCCCATGGATGGCAGCGTGTAGTTGTTGTCCGCGAGGGTGTCAGCGGTCTGGCCGGCGACGACGCGGTATCCGTCCCCCAAATTCTCCCGGATTCGAGCTGCGTATCGACGCCAAAGCGGAAGCGTCAGGCGTGAGCCGTTCATCCATGACATCGCGCACTCGGCGTACTCGTCAGGCAACGAGTCATCGTGCGGGTCTAAAACCACTGCGTGATGCTCTAGACTGAGCATCTCCGCGAGTTTCTTGGACGTTCTCAACTTCGCGCTCTCCCTGGACCCAGCCCTTGACGGTTCCTGTCACGGTCACCACGGTCCGTGGATTTGAGGCCGCTAGATTTACGAGAAGCGATGAGTCAACGCCGCCAGAAAGTAGGACCGCGCAGTTGTCCGTGGATCTTACTCGCGTTGCATCTTTGAGCAAGCGGTGGAGCGTATCGTCCGCTTCTTTGCGGGAACCAATTTTCTCCGCGGTGGGCCGCCCATAGCGTTTCGCCTGCCTTTCTAAAGTCCGCCCACTCCCCAGTGCGATTCGGAGAAACCGCGCTCTGCCAACCCCCTGCACCCGGGGAGAAACCGTAAACGGCGAAGGGAAGAAGCCTTCGTGCGCCAGGTAGAAAGATATCGACTGCGGATCGAAACGCTCATCCGGGCTACACAACAAAAGCGGATGAGATCCGAAAGTGATTACGTCGCCTTCTTGCCTGAAATAGATATCGTGGGAACCGCATCTATCAGTAGCCAAGTAGACAGCGCCGGATCGAGGATCGGAGAGAACAATGTTGAACTCGCCATCGAGATAAGCGAAGCCGTCGGGTCCATGTTTTTCGTACAAGTCGGCGATCCGCGCCGGAGCTTCGGAAAGTTCCAAGCTACTGACACGAGTGTGCGTTCCGAAACCGGCGTCGTCTCCGAGATAAAGCGAACCAGTCACGAACACAGAAGGCCGCTGGCCGCGCGTGTCCGGGTTATTCCATGCGTTCAGAGACGCCTGAAACGCGCGACCAACATGAAGTTGAAAGAAAGGGCGAGTCAACGCCCAGATCGGGGCGCCTTGGATTAGCGCTTCAGGCGAGCCGGCGCTTCCTTCGGGAGCAACTCCGAAAGTGCCCCAAAATCCTGGCAGACTATCGTTGAACATTCCCAAATCGTTCATATGCGCTCGCTTCCGGGTTAGAGGTCGCTCAGGGCCGATGCAATGGCCGAGAGGGACTCGCTCGTCGAATCGCTGACACACGACCCCGGGGAAACAGGAATTCGTTTTAACTTCTTACGTTGCTCCGCCTCCACTGGGAGCACTTCGGTCTCCTTGTAAGTGAGCGCCTGGGCAGCAGCCTTGAGATCGCGGGCCAGACGGCGCAGCCCGTCGGGTTCCAGAGAAGCGGCGTGGTCCGTGCCCTTCCACGTGCGATCCAGCGTAAAATGCCTCTCGATATATTGGGCTCCCAGCGAGTAAGCGACTGGGTCGAGCGCGAAACCAAGATGGTGGCCAGAGAATCCGATGGCCTTCACGTCGCGTCCATACTCTGTTTTGAGGCGTGCAATTTCCAAGAGACACACTTCGTCGAAAGACACCGGATAGCCGGAAGTACAGGCGTACAATACGACGTTGCGGATGCGACCCGACTTCTCGAGAAACCTGACAATGCGGTCTTCTTCAGCACGCAGGGTCATGCCGAGGGAAATATGGATCTCACCCCCGAAGTTATCCACCAGGTACTGCAGGATGTCCACCCTAAGATTGGCAGCCGACGGAATTTTAATCTGTGTGGGATTGATCTCGACCATTTGACGTGTCGAAAGCATGTCCCAAACGGACGTAGAGTAGCCGAGACCGAACCCCTCACAATAATGCTTGAGTTCCATGTGCTGATCCACGTTGAACTCGAGAAATTCGCGGTGTTCGCCATACGTCTTGCCATAGCTGTGATAGGGTTCAGGATGTGGCGCGTCGTACTGCTCGGGTGTCAACAGCTCCCGAGGATTGCGCTTCTGGAACTTCACGGCGGTCACCTGGCAAAAAAGCTTTGCCACCATCACCATCTCTTTCGCCAGGGCAAAGTCCCCTTTGTGGTTGCAGCCGATCTCCGCAATTAGAATTGGTTGTTCACGGTTCATGTTTGCTTTCTCCAAATAGATCAAAAAGCTCTCTCATCGCACCCTGGCCCCCGCGCGTGCTGAGCACGAAATCCACAATACGGGTCACTTCCGGCGCAGCATCGGCGGGGCAAGCGCTGAAACCGGCCCGTTTGAGGCAGTCGAGGTCATTGACGTCATTGCCAATGAAGCAGACGTTGCGCCATTGCAGACCCATTTCCGCGATCCGCGACTCCACAGCCACTACCTTGTTGTCCACCGACTGCAAGAGTGGCAGACACAATTTCTGACAGCGAACCGCGACAATTGGGTTGCGTTCTTTGCTAACAACGATCACCGGTTTGGCGTGGCGCTCCCTAAAGGTATCCAGGCCGAGACTGTCGTCTTTCGTGAACCGGAGGCTCTCTCGCCCCCGGTCGTCCACGAAGACGGCGTTGTCGGTCCACACGCCGTCAAAGTCGGAAAAGATCGCCTGTATCTTAGACAAACGTTTGGAGAGGGAGGGGCTTCGCTTTCGCAGTAGAGTCTCGACTACAGGCCAATCTCCTGGGTGATCCAATTCTGTAAACGCCGCCTCTGGCATCGGGAACACGCCGATCCGGCCACCCAAACGGCAACGGTGCTTTTCGAGAACCTGTCTCCTGGTTAGATAGAATGCCCCGTTCTCTACCACGGATCCCTTGAAATCCTGCGAGAAGGGGCGGCGCCTAAAGTCGTAATTTAGAGGGAGTCCCTCCAGCGACCAGACAAAACGCTTGAGCGGAGTTCCCGTGACCAAAGCATCCAAACTCTGATCGATCATCATCGCGATGGCAGAGTCGAGGTGGTCTTCGGAGGTGAGCGGGGAAGTGGCCTGAATCGTGGCAAGTATCTCGAAAGGATCCATGCGGTCCATGGCATCGAGCATCACAGCCTCGGTCGTAACCTGGTCGCCGGACAATTGCGTATCGCGGTGCAAGATGTCGATACCAAGGCCGAACTTCTCAACGGCATCCGCGATCTCCCGACAGTCCGTTGACACATAGGTCCGGCTGATCAGTCTGGAGCGGGCGGCCGCCGAACAAACCCAGTACGCCAGCGGTTTTCCGCCAATCAACTTAAGGTTCTTGCCCGGGATTCTTTTGGATCCGCCGCGCAGAGGAATGAGAGCGACTGCTTTCTGGGTTGCCGCTAAGGAATTGACGGAGTTAGTCATTACGTTCAGCGGCGAAATGGAGACTGTACAAAGCCTTCGACATAGTCGAGTGCTCTGCCTCACCGACTGGTGCTTCTTGTTTCTGGTACCGTACGCTTATTTCCGGGCTGGGCAAGTATTCGGGAACGATCTTTCCGATTGCTAGAAGCAACTCGGATCCCATGCGGTGTCGGCATAGCGCTTTCATAAGTTCGATATGCGTGCTTATCTGGCTGGCAGAAAACACGGGGCCGTCGAAAATTCGGATTTTCTCGTGGTAAGTAGGCCGAAGATCTTCGTAGTGAAGGTTGATCTCCTCGTAGAGTTTCTCTCCCACACAAGGGCTGGTGAAAACGATTTGGATATCCACGTTCGGGCGCAGTCCCGAAAGCAGAATCAACTTATGGGCCAAATCGACGATCTTTACTTGTTCTCCCATGTCCAGCACAAAGATCTCGCCGCCCTTTCCAAAAGAAGCGGCCTGCAAAACCAGTTGCGCGGCCTCTGGTATGGTCATGAAAAAACGTCTCATGTTTGGGTGCGTAACCGTCACCGGCCCGCCGTCGGCGATTTGTTTCAGGAATATTGGCACGACGCTACCGTTACTACCCAACACATTTCCAAATCGCACGGATACATACTTCGTGTTCTGGCACTGTAAGGATCGAACGGTCAGTTCTGCCACTCGTTTAGTGGCGCCCATCAGGTTGGTCGGACGCACGGCCTTGTCGGTCGAGATCATGACGAAGCGCTTGACTCCGTTTCGCTCCGCCGCCAGCGCCACATTATACGTGCCGAAGATGTTGTTCTCCACCGCTTCGAACAGGTGACCTTCGGTCATTGCGACATGTTTGTAGGCGGCGGCGTGGTAGATCGCATCCGGAGCATATTGCTGCAACACTTCGTCGATCCTGGTGGAGTTCTGCACGTTGCCCAGCTCAGGACAGAAGTGGAGATCCGGAAAGGCCAGCCGCATCTCACGTTCAAGATGGAAGAGCGCGGTTTCCGCGATGTCGACAGCGACGATCGTTTTCGCTCCGAACCGGGCAAGTTGCCGGCAGATCTCCGAGCCTATTGAACCCCCAGCTCCGGTGACCAGCATCACGTTCCCGCGGACATACTCGCCGATCTCCTTTTCTTCCAACCTCACCGCTACTCTGCCCAGGAGATCCTCAAGCGCGATTTCGCGCAATTGCGAGCTGTAATGCCGGTTCTGGATCACCTCGCTCAGTGACGGAACCGTACGGGAGCGTAATCCCGCAGCCCGGCAGTGTGAGAGGATCCGAGTCATCTCTTCCCCGCTCGCGGAAGGGATAGAAATCAGGACCTCCTTAACCTCGCATTCGATTGCTAACTCTGGCAAAGATGCCCCGGGCCCCAGCACGGCGACACCTTGAAATTCCCGTCCCTGCTTATTGGGCGCATCGTCGATGAATCCGCATACTTCGAACTCCCTCGAACTCCCGCTGCGAAGCTCCCTGAGAAGCATTCTTCCGCCATGGCCGGCTCCATATAGGAACACCTTCGTTCCGCCTGTCGGAAGATTGACCCCTGGGGATTCAACAAAGATCCTCGCCGATATCCGGATGCCGCAGGTTGCAAGCAGACAGAACGTAAAGTCGAGAAACCAAGTCGAACGTGGAAATCCCGGCGGCGCTACCACAGTCAGAAAGACCGCGCTAATCAGGGATGCGGTGAGGTTGGCGGAGAAGATCTTGACAACGTCGGTCACAGAAACAAAGCGCCACCAGCCCCTGTCCGTGCGGAAGAAATGCGCCGCAGCCGGCTTAACGATCATCCATGTACCGATCGCGTAGAAAGTGTGAGTTCTGTGTTCAGCCGGAATCCTAAACTCAAAGCGAATGAAGAAAGCCAAGAGTCCAGACACAAGAAACACTATCGTATTCGTGGCCTGAATCAAGAGACGCCGATGAGAAGGTCCAGTGTGCGCCCATTCACGCGCTATCTTATTGAGCTTGGTGAGGACGCATTGAATATTAGACAAGACGACGAACTCCAAGAAATGGTCAGTCGATAAGAATTAACTTGGTTGGTGGGGTTCAAGTCGCCTGTGTGGGCGACTCTTGATACTAGACTTCGGATAACGGAGCAGACGGGGCTCCAGGCGGTGGAAACGGGCGGAGGGGCTCCCTACGGGATGCCATTCGAATCAACATCTCATCGGCTTTCCAGCGGGTCAAGAGGTTTTGCACCCCACGCAAAGCTGTTTCTCTGGAAAAGATGCCGGCCAACGTCAGAAAGAGCACTTTGAAATCCGTCGCCAGGGTGCGATTGCGAATGTATAGCAGCCCCAGTCGGCTCTTCCATGGCCGAATGACCTGGTTGTAGCGCGCATCCGGATCCGTGCTACCCCGCAGGATCTCGCCTTCGTCCGCGAACACTATGGACGCCAGATCGGTGATACCCGGCCGCACGGTCAACAATCCGTTCTCTTGATCCGTATAAAGATCCGCATCGGCCTTAACCTGTGGGCGCGGTCCAACAAGGCTCATATCGCCTTTCAGGACATTCCACACTTGCGATAGCTCGTCGATCTTGTAGGACCGGATGAACTTGCCCAGCGGCGTGATACGCCGGTCGTTGCCGGCCGTCGAGTTGACCCCGTTCTTATCCGCATGCAGCACCATGGACCGAATTTTCAGCATTGTAAAGGACTGGCCCTTCGCACGCAAGCGTGAAGCGCGATAAAACGGAGAATGAAAGTCCTGCAGCCAGACGGCAATCAGTACCGCTGCCAGCAAGGGACTCGAAAGCGCCAGAATGGCCGCTGCTATCGTGACGTCAACTAGCCTTTTCAGCATTAATTCCGTTCAAGCATGCCAGTGTCTTCCGCGTTATCGCATCGGCGTCAAGATCGTACACATGCCGCAGATACTCCTGACTCCCGACCACGGAGGAGAAGCCCGCGCGCAGTCCGATCCGCTGGAAGAAGCGGGGTCTTGTGGTAGCTTCCAGAAGAACCTCTGCTACGGCGCCTCCGAGTCCGCCGTCTACCGCATGTTCTTCAATGGTGACAATTCCACCGGTCTCAGCCGCCGCTAAGGAAAGAGCAGCCGTATCCAGCGGCTTTATAGTGTGCATACTAATGACGCGGCACGAGACTCCCAGTGCGGCCAGGTTGCAACTGGCGCGAAGAGCTTCGCCGGTAATTCCGCCCGTTGAAACCAAGGTGACGTCCTTTCCTTCCCGCAGCCTTCTGGCTTTGCCGAGTTGGAAAGGTTCCGCATCGGCCGTCGGTGGTGCCGAGGATTTGTCCAACCGAAGGTAAGCCGGACCGTCGAGCGCTGCGATTGCATGTGTAGCTGCCTTCGCCTCGTCAAGATCTCCTGGGGCCAACACCAGCATGTTGGGAATGCTTCTCATGATCGCGAGGTCTTCTGTCGCATGGTGGGAAATACCCAAAGGACCGTAGCTCATTCCGCCGCCGACGGCGACAACCTTAACATTCGAATCGTGGTAGCAAACGTCGTTTCGGATCTGCTCCAGACAGCGAAGGGTCGGGAAATTCCCTATCGAGTAAGTGAAGACAGTCCGGCCCTCAAGTGCTATACCCGCGGCGAGGCTAGTCATATTCTGCTCCGCAATGCCGGCGTTAAGAAATTGCAAAGGGAATTGTCTTTCAAACTCCGTTAATACTCCAAAACCCAAATCGCCGGTGATCAACAGGATACGGGGATCGCCTTCGGCCAGGCTGGTCAACGCTTCGATGAACGCGTCTCTCATGTCTGTTCCAACTCCTGGCGGGCAATTTCATATTCAAGCCCCTTGGCCGTGCGGTAGTGCCACAGAACGCTGTTCTCCATGAACGACACTCCCTTGCCTTTGGTAGTGTGGGCGATAACCACGCTCGGACGATCTGGAGAACTCAGCGCCCGCCGGAAAGTGCATTCTAGATCTTCGTGATCGTGCCCCTTTGCTTCGTTCACGCTCCACCCAAAGCTTCGCCACTTCTCTGCAAATGGCTCGAGGGCCAATGTTTCCGCAATCGGCGCAAGACTTTGGACTTCGTTGTAGTCGACCACTGCAACCAGGTTTTGCAGCTTGTGATGCCCGGCAAACAAGATTGCTTCCCATGTAGACCCTTCGTCGCACTCGCCGTCGCTGAGCACAACAAACACTCGATGCGCGCGCCGGTCGAGCTTTGCGGCAAACGCCATACCAGTTCCTATCGACAGTCCGTGGCCGAGCGAGCCCGTGGAGATTTCCACTCCCGGGATTCCTTTGTGGGAAACGTGCCCGCTTAGAGTGGATCCGTCCTGGTAGTGTGTGAGAAGCCGCTCCACAGGAAAGAAGCCTAATTCGGCCAGCACGGCATACACAGCGCAACCAGCGTGTCCCTTACTCAAAATGAACCGGTCTCGCCAAGGCGCCTGGGGTTGCAAAGGATTAATCTTCATCACAGAACCATACAGCACCGCCAAAATGTCCGCGCAGGATAAAGCAGCTCCAATGTGCGAACTCCCTCCCCGGCTGGTCATATCAAGCGCGTGACGCCTTATTTTCCGTGCGAGTGTGCGCGTATCGCCATGCACTCGGCCGAACAGACTTGCTTCTTCAGCCGCGGTAGAAGTCAACGATGAGATCGCAGACATATTCCACATCCTCGTTGGTTAACGACATATTCAAAGGAAGCATCAGAAGCCGCTCAAACAGCCGGTCGGTTTTAGGCAGGGATTGCGTAAAGCCTAAGGATTTCAGGTGATGAATCGCCTGACCGTTCCACTGCACCAACGTGCCTACGCCGTACTCAGCGAGATAGCTCTTTAGGGCATCGCGTCGGTCGGCCTGGATTTCGAAATTCTGAAACACGTCGAAATGATCGGGATCAAGGCCAGGCGCCGGAGGAAGGGAAACTTGCTTTACCCGCCCGAGCAGTTCCGTGTAGGCCAACGCAAGCTCTCTGCGCCGGTGCACCACCCGGTCGTACTCCAAGAGCTGGAACATCAAGAACGCGGCCTGCAAATTGTCAAGGCGAGAGTTCAATCCCCACGATACGATCTGGCCGCTGGCGTCACGACCGTGATCCCGTAACCGGCATAATTGCTCGTAAATGAAATCGTCATTGGTAACCACGGCGCCGCCGTCGCCGAAGCATCCCAAAACCTTCGCCGGATAGAAGCTGAAAGCCGCCGCCGCGCCGAAAGTTCCCGCAGCCTTTCCGCGATACTTTGCGCCAAAAGCCTGAGCAGCGTCTTCCACGATGAGTAAGCCGTGTCGCCTGGCTATATCGCCCAGGCGCTCCATATTGCAGACCCTGCCGTTCAGCTGGGTCGGCAGGATTGCCGTGGTGCGCGAAGTGATCGCCGACTCCACCGCCTCGGGATCGATGAGATGATCGGAGCCAGCGTCCACCGGAATTGGTATGGCGCCCGCAAAATGCACCGCTGCAGCCGTAGCGACCATGGTGTGAGATGACAGGATCACTTCATCGCCCGGCTTCACTCCTGCCGCCCGCAGGCACAGAATTAGGCCGTCGGTCGCATTCCCGACTCCCAAAGCGTGTTTCACTCTTAAGTAAGAAGCCATGTGTCGTTCGAATTCCAACAGCTCCTCTTGAAGAATGAAGGCGCCCCGCCGCCCGACACTCTTGAAGAGTTCAAGAAAACTCTCTTCGTGGGCCAGGAAGACATGCGGGTACTTAAAAAATGGAACCGAACGAGCAAGAGAACTAGTCATAACTTTATAGATGTGGAACTGAGGATTGCGAAAGCAGCGATCTAGGCGCCAACGCAAACTGCGTAGAGCATGCGGTAGGGTGCCCCGTCATCTTCCGGTTGTAACGGCGTCATGGGCTCCGCAGAAGGCGTCAACCCGGCCAGGTCCCGCGGTATGGCTTGGAGTTTCCCATAGAAGACCCTCTTAAGCCATTCTTTCCCCTTCATGGTTTTTGGAACAAGGTGGCATTTCACAGCCAGTCGTTTGATGCGGCCGACGACGGTGGAAGACCGGTTAGTTTTGACGTCTAGGAAGGCCCCTAATAGACTTGCTTGGAACCCGTTCTCTGCCGCCAGAGAACGAAACTGGCTCGCGGTATAGTATCGGGTACTGAAGGGGCTGGGATTGAATTCGGGCCACTCACAGTTCACCATGGAGACCAGCAGCACGCCGCCAGGTGCGATTAACCGGCGCGCCTCTTTGAGAAAAGCGGGGGCATCGGTCAGATAGTACAGAGCCTCGAAAAGGATGATAACGTCAAACAACCCGTCCCGAAAAGGTGCGCGCACGGCGTCGATTTGGGCAACGGCGATTTTCTGTTGTCCCGCGTACGTCTCTCGAGCGCTCTGACAATT
Organism: Bryobacterales bacterium; assembly: GCA_963824345.1. Taxonomy (GTDB): domain Bacteria; phylum Acidobacteriota; class Terriglobia; order Bryobacterales; family Bryobacteraceae; genus Palsa-89. Next base: position 169,472 of record CAWGOZ010000021.1, on the reverse strand, counting down.
CCGCGGGTCGATATCTCCCCCGATCACATAGGCGGAAGTGCTGGCAAGCAGTCCTAACCCTACACCGGCACCGCAGGCCGCTTCTAAAACGACGCGTCCGAACGAGTGGCGAACGGCGAAGTCGTAACGTGTTCGCAGAATACTCAACTGGAGCTGCGACGCGCGCGTGTCGGGCCGCTCCGTGATTACCGAAAAGTCCGGGTTACTCATGGCCTCTTAGGATCACTCGTCCTCTAACTCGCCTGCACGGAGCTGGTTTCGTCCGGGGTAGTCACTCGCCGTACCGAAATCCCAATCGCCTTAAGGATTCCCCAGCAACTTCCCAATCCATAACAAAGATGCATACTGAAAAACACGAAGGGAGCCACAAGAGCCACAAGCGGCTGCCGGCGCGTCCAAAGCATTTGAATCGCCGAAGATAGACAAACAACGGCATAGGAACCGGCCACAAGCGCTAGGGCCCAAATGCCGACGGATGGCAACGCTAGCGACAGACCCAACGCTGCGGTAAGCCCGACCACGAACATAAGTGGAACCAGGTGGCGAATCGAGACCGGAGTTACATCGCTATACAGAAAAGGTAAGATTGCCCACACGCCATTGGTCCAGTTGTGTCGCAGGAAAACTACGAAGGATGAACGGGAATAGTAAGTGTACACCACATCTGGAAGCAGCAGAATGCGTCCGCCATGCATTCTTAATCTTCGGTTAAATTCCATGTCCTGGCTTCGCCGAAGCCTCTCATTGAAATAGCCTATTTCCTCGAATATCGACCTGTCGTAGCACCCGCCTTGCACGGTGTCCACCAGCACCGGATCGCGGCTTCCAGTGCGGTAACGCGGTCCACCGGCCCCGAACGAATGACCCAGACATGCCGCCACAGCTCGACCGAAAAGCGAAGCGTTTTGGGGAACAATCTGCATCACCCCTCCCACGTTGTTGGCCTTGCCTGCGCGCAGAGCGGTGACGCATTTGACGAGGTACCCAGGTTGGATTGTGGCGTGACCATCAATCCGCACAATGACCGTCCCTCGTGCCGCCCGGATGCCCAAGTTCAGGGCGACGGGCGTAACGCCGGCAGGGTTATCGACAACCCTCACAAATGGGTAACGCGCGGACAGGCCGGCCAACAACTCCCGTGTCCCATCCGTACTCATCGCATCCACCACTAATACCTCTATATCCTCGAGAGGGTATCCATTTGCAACGATGGATTCCACGCAACCTGCGATAAATCCCCGCTCGTTGCGGCAGGGAATCACGATCGATACGGAGGGAGCGCTCATAAAGTAGTTTGTCCCATCCCTGTCGGTTCCAGTTCCGAAGATGGCCGCTGCGGGATGAAGTAAATCCGGGCCCATAATTCGGCCATAAGGGCGCGGGATATATCGGTGTACCAAATAGGCTCTGAGCCGTTCTGAAATTTGTCGTAGTAAGCCAGGAACCTCCCGGAGTCGATCAAGCCCATTTCAGCAAGAACGCTATTTTTGAAAAGGCTTCGGATCAGACTCGCCAGTTCGGTTTGCAGCCAGTGTTTCTCCGGCAGTATAAAACCTTGCTTGTCTCTCCGCCAGCGGATCGACTTCGGAAGTTCTTGAATGCTGGCACGCAACACGTACTTGGACCAGCCATTGTTAATTTTCATTTCATCCGGTAGTCCGAGGCAGTAGTCGACTAGCCGATGGTCCAGGAAGGGTAGCCGAATTTCGAGCGAGCACCCGGTGGAATTTCGATCCTCGTAGTGAGTAAGGTTGGGTACCGAGTACCGATCCAAATCGGCGATCTGGCGTTCTTTTAGTCCACCATCGCTCCCCAGCGGCATACGGGCGACAGGACCGACCAAGAACGAATGCGAGTTTGAGTGTTTTCCCTTCAAATATCTGCGGGCCTCTCCGGAATCGAACTGCCAGACCGTGGTTCGCGTCGCGAGGGATCCCAGTATCTGCCGCGCCGCGCTCAGATAATCACCTCGCGCAGTGAGGGACTTCAAGAGGAAAAAGAAAAACTTCCTATATCCCAGCAGAATCTCGTCGCCGCCTTGTCCGCTCAGGAGCACCTTGACACCAGTTTCCGCTTTGATCTTTTCCATCATCTTGAAGTGGGCAATTGCACTGAAGCCACCAGGAGGCTCATCATTCCGCAAAATAGTGTCTTCGAGCGCCGTGATGATGTTCGATTCGTCGACAAACAGTTTTCGATTACTCAGCCCACATTGAGCGACAAGTTGATGAATGAAAGGTAGCTCGCTATTTGAAGGGCTGAATGGCACCACGGAATAGGTTTTGAATTCCTCATGATGCAGGCTCTTGGCGGTCACCGCGATGCTCGATGAGTCCAATCCGCCACTCACCAGGCCCCCGACGGGAACGTCACCTCGCAGCCGCAGGCGCACGCTGTCTCGGAACAGCTCTCGAAAGCCCGCGATCGCATCTTGTGACGTGGCGGGGACAACAGATGGCTTGTAATCCCAGTACTGTTCCTTCCGAATCGAGCCATCGATCAGTGAAAGAATCAGGTTGTGCTTGGGCGGGACTTTGTGGATCTGCCGGAAGAGAGTGTCATCGTTGGCATCGACCAATCCCTGCCCCAAATAAAGCTGGATGGTCTGAGCGTTGACCTCGCGCGTGGGAAGCAGCGGCAGTAGTTGTTTGATTTCGCTCGCAAAATACAACACTCCATCCGCTCGGAAATAATACAAGGGTTTGATTGAAAAGCGATCCCGGCTTAGGATGACTTGACCCTGGTCCAGGTCGACTATGCAGAAAGCCCAATCTCCATTGAAGTCTCGAAATGTCCGGGTGCCGCCACGCTCGAAACTCGCCAGGATGACTTCCGTGTCGCCGGCGCTGCGAAAAGGGTAATCAGGAAAACCCTGACGGAGTTCCGGGTAGTTGTAGATTTCCCCATTGAAAGTGATCCACGTATTCCGCGATCCCTGCATGGGCTGATTGGCGGAGCCACTCAAGTCGATAATAGAGAGCCGGCGATGACCAAGGAAAATATCGAAACGCTGGTCATCCGACTCGTTCCTATTCTTAAAGCACAAACGGCGATAGCCGGACGCGTCTGGGCCTCGTCGCTGCACTGCGTCGGTCCGCTGCACGAAAATGGAGTAATCGCGCGGTGAAAAATAGCTCGATGTATTGATGGCGCCAAAAATTCCGCACATAGAAGTAGTGCCGCTTACACGAAGCTAGGAGCGGGTACCGCCGGCAATCCCGCCAATTGAGCCCGGATCGCCCGATCGACGCAACCCCGCCAAGCTCCCTGAAATCGCTCGAAGGTAAAGGTCGCGGCGTAGTCAAAACCTTGCTGGCCCGCCCCCGCGCGCCTGTTAGGATCTCTTAAGTACCCCAAAACCGCTTGTCGAAGCTCCCGCGGCTCCTCTGTGATTATCTGCTTTCCCCCCACCAGAAGCTCGCGCATCCCGCCTCTTCCGGATCCAATTACGGGAGTTCTCGTAAGCATGCCCTCGTGCGCGGTGCGGCACCAGCCTTCGTCGAACTCTGACATCGTGGTTATGACGTCGGACGCGGCCAATAACCGCAAATAATCCCGGCGATCCAGGCGGAGGCTTATCACATCTTCCCATGCTTTGCAATTGCGACCGGAACTCACGAAATGCGCGTCAATGCCACGCAACGCGGCACGGGTACGTTGAACTCCCTTGAGCGGACCGCTGTTGCCCAAGTATATGATCGGCTTCTCAGTCAGCCCATAGCGCGCCTTAAAGTCGTCCGTAGCATAACGGGAGATCTCGTAATCGTTCAGGGCGAAAGCATTGTAGATCAATTCCAGGTTTGTAAAACCAAGTGCGCTAAAGTACTGCCACCAGTATTCAGACACTACAACAAGGCGGTGGGCTCTCTGGAGTCGAGTGAACATTTTCTTCTCAAATGCCGCGAAAAACGCGTTAGACGAAGCACCAACATGGTGGACGATCCCGATCACGGCGCGAGGAAAACGAAAAGGTAGCAGGAAGGCATCGGCGCTAAAGATTCCCACTGGGCAGCGTTGGGCAGCCATGCTGCTAGCTTTTGCAAGGCGCCAGGCAAGGGCCGGACTTTTGAAAACGCTTCCAAGGCTTCCTCCTCCGCTGACGATCGCGTGGGGGATTACGTCGAAGGTTCCGCTTAGGCTCTCCACCACCATGCGTTCGTAGACGTCGCCACCCAGAACCTGTTTCTTGAATTTGTATGTGATGAAGATGTTAGGTGATTGATGGGGCATCTACGGTATCCTTCCAACTTTCCCGACGGAACCAGTGCCGTGTTTGTACCGACAGCTGAGGGTGTAGCGCTGGAGAAAGATAGAGAACATCCATAATAGCGACGGGAATGCAACACAGGAGCACCATGATAAGCGTATATATGGCTCCCACATATCCGCCCTCCGCCGAAACGCCCCCAAGGAGCGAAAAGAATACATAGGCGACGACGGGGAAAAGAGCTGTCCTTGAAATCGCCCATTTACGATACAGGCTCGTAAGTAAGCCTCCGACGAATAGGTAGGCGATCGTGCTTCGCAAGCCGTAATCGCCGTATGCGTAACCCACCAAAGTTGGGGCGGAAGCTTCACGCAGGTATACGTGGCCGTCTGCGTTGATCATATAGCCGATGCCGCGGAACGGATGATCCGCCTTGTCTGGTGCCAAGATTCGAGGGATCCAGCTGTTCAGGCTGTATGCGAGGATTCTTCCGTCATAATAGGAGGCTAATCCGTCCCGCATATAAGTGACCATCATGCAGTACCCGCGATAGAGACCTTCATTGGAGTAACGACCCGAAATGGAGGCCATCCCGCTTTCCGCGATGGACTGTAACGAAAGTCCGCTCGCGGCGCTTTCCGCCGCGCTTCCTTGGCGAGAGGACTGAAGAAGCCCGTTTTTGAAGCCCACTGCTATGACCAACACCAATAGAATCGGGACCAGGATGCGCACCTTCGCCAGTCTGAGAAAACTCTCGTAATTAAACACATAGAGCAGGAAGGCAATTGTAATAAGACTCTTCTCAAGCCCCCCTTTATTGCTGGAAAGAAACAGTGGCGTACATAAGATCGCTAAGGTGAGAATTGCTTGGACCACGAAGCGTTCGGCGCTAACCAACGTCAACACTAATCCGAACAGTGCAATATCGAGGCCTCGATACCAGAAGCCGCCGAACGAAAGGTCCTCGGTTCGAAATTGATCTACTACTGCATAGAAGGAGGCGACGTTGGTCGCTCCAACCAGGATGACCCCAATAGCAAATAACCCAAACCCGCATCCAGCCATCAGAAGACCGGAAAGAAACAGATGGTTGCGCAAAGAGCCCGCAAGATTACGGCGGACCGGTTTCGGCCGCGGATTTACCACTTGAAGCCCCAACCCTAGCGATATAATTCCGAACAGGTGAATGACTCCGGGATAAATTCGCATTTCGAATTCCTGCATACCCAGCCGCAAGCTTCCCGGTTCCGTTACGGCCAACCAAAGCAGACCGATCGCGTCGGATAACATCGACGCAAAAACATATCCAAAAGCCAATCCCTCAGCTGAAAATAGCGAATAGCGATATAGATAGTAGGCCATTAAACCAAGATTCGCCGTGGTGATCAGACAAAATAGCCCTATGGGGTGGTCGTTCACTTTTTATTCGTCGTTAGCCGCATCACGACTTGCTTCCCTCGAGTCCATATTTGTGGTAACCCCTGTGTCCAGAGTAGTAGTTGTCTTGGTATCCGTAATAGCCATTGGGGGACCTCTTAGGATTCCACTGGTTTAGAATGGTCCCGAGCATCGGCGTCCCGTCTTCAAAGAAGCGTTGGCGCGCGGCGGTCGCTGCGTCTCGGGTTGTTTTGCCCGCGCGAATTACCAGAATGACCCGATCCACCATGCGCCCCAGCACGCGCGCGTCGGGTATCTGAAGCATTGGCGGGGTGTCGATCAAGATGGTCTCGAATTGAGTGCGGAGCTCGCTAAGAAGTTCAGGCATACGATTTGAATAAAGCAAGCTAGTCGCCGCACTAGTTTTGGATCCGCTGGTCAGAACATAGAGATTCGGAACTCCTGTCTCTTGTATGGGCGGATTCTCCAGGGCTGCCAGCGGATCCGGGGTCCTGAGCAGATCGCTTAAACCGCGGTCGTTTGTTAGACTGAAGATGTCGTGCAGTCGTGGTTTTCGCAAGTCAGCGTCGATTAACAAGGTTTTCTGGTTAACTTCGGCAATCGCAATTCCAAGATTGCTCACGACGGTCGACTTACCGTCACTCGGATTGGCGCTTGTAATCACCATCACCTTGGGATGGTGGCCAGTTTCGCCTGAAAAAAGTATGGAGACCAAAGTTGCACGAAACGACTCGGCGATGACCGAGGGTTTGCGCTGCCAGGTGACCATTTCTACACCCCGTTGCTTTCCAGGAGCGTGGGGATTCGAGACGGAGCCGCCAAACTCGCTGGACCGCCTGCCGCTCCCGATACGCACTCGCACCCGGACCCCAGTTTGATCCACAGGAACAATTCCAAGTTCGGGGAGATTGAGGAAGAACGCGGTCTCACCCGGGCTTTGGATGCTGCGGTCGGCCCGCTCCTCCATAATCACGAAGGCCGATCCCATGAGAAGCCCGCTAAGAAGACCGAGAAACGCGCTCAATGGCATATCGGGTTTGTAAGGCTTGTGTGTCTTGTGAACCTGCGCGGGGTCGACCACACGGATGTTGGAAGCGCGGAGCGCCGAAGCCAGCGATGCCTGTTTCAGCTGCTGCAGCATTGCGTCATAGAGTTGGCGATTAGATTCGACTTCGCGTTTGAGGATGTTGTATTGGACAGCTTTGTCGCCTTCTCCAGTGACCACACTGCGCTGGGCTGTGTACTCCGCGGTAAGCAGGCTCTCACGACGAACCGCCTCATCATATTCGTTCTTGATGCGCCTCAGGATATCCTCGCCAGCTCTCTCGAAGGCGGTTTGGACCGCCGTAACTTGAAGCTGAACGCGCTTGACCTTCGGTTCATCGGCTGTAAAAGTGGCTCGCAAGTCCGCCAGCTGACGATTCAAGTCTGTCAACTTGGTTTGATAATCGCGTAGCGTTGGGTCATTCAGTATGTCTGGTAACGCGCCTGGGGGGCTGGAGTTGGACATCTCCCAACGCGACTGTTTTGTGATCCGATCGGTCTGAGCCGTTGAAACAGCCTGTTGGACTTCTAGTAGTTTTTCCTCGGAGACGTTGTTCTTAGCGTCTTCCGTAAAGACTAGATTTGCCTGCCTGGCATAAGCTTGCAGCCGATCTTCCGATTGCTCTAGACGGATGCGGATGTCGTCGAGCTGCCGCGTGAGCCACACTCCTGTGCGTTCCGTAGTCTTCCATCGGGACTCGATGTTCTGATCGATAAACTCGTTGGTCAGTGTGTTCGCAAAGGCCGCGGCAACTTGAGGAGTGATCGAATCCACGGTGACTTCGATAATGCGTGTCTGGCCGGACGCCCGGACCTTGAAGTTCTTCTTGGCGTATTCGATCGCTTGTTCCCGTGGGCTGACAATCCTGGGGCCAGGGAGATTTAGCAACCCGCGCCAGCTGTGGGGAGAAGCGGGCCGGTCAGACGGATCTTCCTCGCTATGGAGCTTGGTCAGAACTCGCTGAAATCAAGGATTCACTTTGGAGAATCTTTATCTGAGTTTGGATATCCGTCGCGTCGACCATAGAGCCGCCCTCATTGAGCGGGTCGGCTTCCTTGACGTTCAAGAAATTCTGGTTCAAACCGACGATTTCCAGGGACGTACGCACTTGATAGATGGGCGTTTGAGGAAGCGTGATGAGAAATCCTATGATTGCTCCAACAGCTGCTATAAGGATTAGAGTTCCTTTACGCCGGCGCAGAATGCGCCAATATTCCAGCAGATTGGTGTCCGGTTCAGCTTTCGCCTGCGCCCTTCCAGTCGCCGGCATTTCCGTATAGGTTCCAGACAGCGGCTCCTTTCGTACGGTGGGAGCCGGCAGGTTTTCGCCGCCCGGGTTAAACGGATTGAGCAGTTGCTGCATGTAGGCGATCTTTCTAGGGGATCCGGTAGGCCGTCATCGTGGCGGCCTGAATCAAAGCCTCAAGAGTTCGAACCCCGGCCGCCTTCGCAGCGCTGGTCGGAATGAATAGAATGTCGTTTGCTCTGAGGGGAAGGTCGTTGATCTTATTGGCCAGAATTCTCGAGAGATCGACGGGGATTTCTGCCCGCGTATCACTACCGGGAATGGTACGCATGATTTTCGCGTCTCGAGTGGCGGCCGAACGGTCGAGACCTTCGGCCAGAGCCAATACCTGCAAAGCGCTGATAGACAGGTTCTCGCCAAGAAGATAGCCGCCCGGCTTCTTAATAGCTCCCACCACGTACACCATGTCGCCCTTTGGCACGGTAATGACATCGTCTGGTTTAATAAAGATATTTTCAGCGGGATTGGTGGCCGACATTACGTCCTTTACGTCGACGGATGCCACCGAAAACTGAGCGGTGGCATCGTCCTTGGCGTTAGCAAGAGGGATGCGCCCCCAACGCACGTCCCGGCTGATTTTAATGCTGCTTCCGGCGTCTGGACGAAGCCCCCCCGCGATTGAAAGAACTTCGAACAGCGTCTTCTGACCTTGCAGTTGGTGGACGCCTGGCGCCTGTACGTACCCAAGGATGGAGACTGGCTGGCTGCGCAGTTCAGTGATGTACACCGTAACGTCTGGTTCAATCACATATGTTTTCAATCGTCGTTCGATCTCGGCTTCAAGTTCCTCGGTGCTGAGGCCAGCAGCTAGAATCCTGCCCACTTTGGGCAAAGCAATATTGCCTCGCGCATCGATAGGGATCGTCTTTCCATCGAATTCTTCAACACCAACAGCCCTCACTATGATTTGATCGCCTGCTCCAAGCGCGTACGGTATTTCAGAGGGTTGGCCAGATTGCTTGGGCTGCGAAACTGCGGTAGGGGCGGGAGAATCTCCCTGGAGGGGCTTCCCGTCATCCGGCGGCGTTTGAAAAAACAAAAGAGAAAACATCAAAAGAGTAAGGGTCATGATTCTCCCGCATCCTGTCGGGGTCCTAAGAAGCAAGCGGTGCGTCCGCTAAGTTGATCGAGACGAAGAAAGAGCAATTTCGGCGACTACGGCCAGTTAAGAAGATAGGAACAGCTTCCTATACGACATCGTACTGGGGATCTGCACGGGATCGCGAAAGTAAGGTTACGTTCGCTCCATCGACTTCAACCTCCACGGATCGTTGAAGAAAATGTAGCGAAATAACCAGTCGCTGCTTGGCTTTGCTTCTGAGTAGAATCCCGGTGGCGCCCGTCATCGGTCCATCCAGGACTCTTACGATGTCGCCGCATCGAAGATAAGGCACCTGGGTTACGCGATCTGAAAGTGAGAAGGCCTTTTTCAAAGTCAAAATCGTGTCGTCATCAATAGCCTCCGGGGCCTGAGAGGTTCCCGCCAGACTCTGAACTCCAGCGGTGTTGAGAACCCAGCTCTTCTGAGTTAGTTCAATCTTGCAGAATACATAGCCCGGAAAGACCGCGACGGACACCTCGCGGACGCGGTCGGAATACGCCCTCCGTTGACGAAAGCAAGGGACAAAGCACTCCACGTCCTTCGCGGCAAGTAGCGCGCATACTGGCAGCTCCGAATTAGATCGTACGCGCGCGCCGTACCATGAGGCCCGCGAGGGCCGATTAGCTTGGAAGGAATGATGCCCTTCCATGTCAGGCCGGGTCGGCACGTACATAACTTCGTCATCTCGGCCCGGTAGTCCCAGCCCTCCCGAATACGCTCGCCCCTGGCCTGAAGTAAACGCTTCGCCGGCGTTTTCGCATTCCGGAACGGAGACGCAGTACTTGTATTTAGTCATGAAGTTTGTTCACAGCGCAGCCGGTCAGCGTTAGCGTGTAGTTTACGTTTTCCGACGCTTCGCGCCTAAACCACCCATTTACCTATCGATTACACTTACTATTAACAGCCGCGCTTTCGGTGTCTAGCCTAATATCGTCATACCGCCTAAACGAAAGCACTGGAGAAACCTCTAGGAGCTTGTCGAAAGCTGTAGACGCGATCTCCGTGGTGCTGGTACCTTCCGGTAACCAGTGTCTTAACTGCTCTCTCGGCCCAGGGGCCACCCCATCCGCCGGCAAAAGCGCGAGCAGCGTGCGGTATTAAACAAGAGTGGACAAAGAGTTCGCTCTTCCTCGCTCAGAACAATCTAAGTTTTGGGGGCGACCGATTAACATGTCGCTGCGCAAAGCCACTTCGATATGACACCTAGTACTTATGGGACACGACAGTAGCGCCCCGCGGACGCCGGTTCGCGTTTTGTGAGCCAGGTAATGGTGTTCAAGCGATTATCAGCGAGGTTCTAAATCCCAAGGCGCCGCTACTTTGAAGCTGCCGAGTTTCAGGCTGGAACGTTGAGGAGGAGCGGGTCCGGAGAGCAGCGGGACTAAGATTGGATCCATTGCGGAATTGAGTCAGTCCGCACTCCAAGCACAGCACTATCGCGCTTCAGATGGTGAGGCTGGTTCCGTCCGTGCGACGAGCATGTTGTCCTTCAATCGCTGCGGGAAGCCCTAAACGAAAACCACTTTCGACGCTTTTTCGGACGAAGCGGAAGCGGGCCGATCTCGAGTGCCCGCCCCTCGATAACGGCTAGCGGGTTAACTTCAAGCAGTAGGTCCGCACGTTCTTCCTCGAATTGCTCTAGCAGGAACTCTCGCGCTGCATCCAGCCGGGGTGGCCGGTTGATTAGGTCGTGCGCATCGCTGGCCACAAAGTGCACAAGCCCCTCGTTCAGCATCTCTACACACCACTGCGCCGGCGCCAGGCCAAACTTCCCTAGCAGGCTCTGCGCCGTGATTTGCAGAAAAATTCCGCTCGCGACCCACCGCCGAAGGCGCGGGATGTCCGCGGCCAAATACTGGTTGCGTTCTGGGTGGGTCACGATAGGCCGCAATCCCACGGCCCGAAGGTTGCTAAACACTTGCTCGATTCCCTGAAACAGGACGATCTCCGGAAACTCCACCAGAAGGTAGCTTAAACCGCTTACCGCAAACCGGGACGGGTCCTGTAAGGCGGCTTGAATGTTTCGAGGTGAAAGATGGAAATCGCAACCCCGGTGGATCCGGATTCCGGTCCCCACGGCGTTCTGCAATTCCGCTATGCGTTCGGCGATCAACACGGGTTCGTGGCAGAAGGACGTGTTCGCGTGGGGAGTGGCAACGATGTCGGTGGTCCCGGCGTCATGCGCCATGCGGGCCATATCCAAGCTGATGTCGAATGCCGGAGACCCGTCATCAAGGCCTGGCAGAATGTGGGAATGAATATCGATCACGATGATGGTAGTTTGGACGAGCGAAGCTCAGCCGTAATATGGTGGTACGTCCGGGTCCGGCGGCCGGCACGCCCGGCAGTCACGCCTAGCTTAAGAACTAGGTGCTGATGCGAATCCCCCTTGCTCGAAGGGCCGCCCTCATAGTCTCCAGGCCTCACTGGATTTGGGAAACACACTTTCGTGAAGTCCAAGAGTTTGCGATCCTCGCCATGTGCAGATCCCACCAACGGTAAAGCATCATTACCTTTCGATGGCGCTCCCGTAAAGTGAGAGGGCGTCAAGAGCGTTGTACGGAGTTGCGCCCGATCCGTGCTCGAATCGATATGGACGTCCAACTCACATGGAACATCGAGATTCAGAAATCCCTCCTTTTTCTCAGGCCTGGAGTACACGACCCTCCGTAAATGAAGCCGTTTCTGCCGCAAACTAGCTATAGCCAAGTTGACCCCTATCTTGTTCCACGAGCACCATTTCTTTGGGGCTTCGATTTGAGGCTTGCGGTCAGATGGCTATCTGCTCAGGCCCTCGGCGCAACCCGCAAGGGGCATGGTCGAGCCTCCGGAGGCAACGGATGGTGCTGCGAATGCGGCGTACAGAGTACGTGACATGGGTTTTTTCCCATCCCAGCAGCTACGCCCTTATAAGCTGAAGATGTTCAATGAAGAGTTGACTTCCGCATTTGAGGTCCGTCGGCGCCTTAGGAGTATCACAAGTTGTCCTTTCACCCTGAAGACCGTTGAGAGCCGGCATCATCAAGGGTATCAACGGCGGGTGCGTAAACGTGCAAATGTGAGGCGCCATCGGAGACCGTAGCCGCGTCGTGTGCGTGTGTTTCGAGAAAGGCAGTCTGTTTGAACTACTAGATGATGTTTTTGCTGCAACTTCCACGGGCTCTCCTTGTCGATACGCCAACCGACGGTGAGCTTCTATCGTCATGAGAACGTCTCAAGATACCTAGGGACATCTCTGGGTTATGCATCCGTGTCTGACTAGGGGTGCCCGTGTCAATAGAAGAGTGTAAATTCGCCGCCGACTCCAGAGGTCGGGTTTAAGATTGCAATTACCTGAGCGGAGGATACGGCAACGCTGGGAAGCGACCGGAGCGCCGACTCAGAGGCCGGAATGGCGAGGGCGGCGTAAGCCGCCCCGCACCGCGAGCCATTCTGGCGCGAAAGCGATAAATCCTGGGAGCGCGAGGGCCAAGCCCTCGCATAAGAAAAGCCTCCTTCCTTTTATTGAGCTGCCGCCATCGACACGACCTTGGTTGCTGGTTCTTCGACCGGCGCATCGTCAAACGTCAGATACGCCTTGTCGTCGGTGAGCCAGTCCTCGTTCTTCTCCACCAGCAACATTCCGATCAAGCGGAGGCAGGCGGCCGCGTGAGGAAAAATGCCGACCACGCGCGTACGGCGGCGGATCTCGAGATTCAGGCGCTCTAACGGATTGGTGGAACTGATCCGAGTGCGGTGCGGCTGAGGGTAATGCAAATAGCTCAGCACGTCGTCAATGCCGGCCTCGAAGATCTCCATCGCTTTGGCGAAGCGCGCCTGAAACTGCCGCACCAGATCCGTGGCTTTGGCCTTGGCGCTTTTTTCGTCGCGCTGTACGAAGACGGCCTTCATCGCCTCGCTCACTTCGGCCTGGCTGCGCTTGGGCACATGCACCAGCACGTTGCGATAGAAGTGCACTTTGCAGCGCTGCCATTCCACCTTCAGCACCTTGCGCACGGCGGCTTTCAATCCCGTGTGCGCATCCGAGATCACCAGTCTCACCCCGCTCAGGCCTCGCTCCTTCAGGCTTTTGAAGAACTGCACCCAGCCTTCCTCGCTCTCCGCCGGAATTACATCGAAGCCCAGCACCTCGCGGCGACCCTGTAGATTCACGCCTGTTGCGATCACTACCGCCATCGATTCCACCCGTTCGTCCACACGCACCTTTTCATACAGCGCGTCCACCCACACATAACGGATCTCACCCAACGGCCCTCGCGGAACTTCCGTACTTTCTCGTCCAGTGCGGCGCACAACTGGCTCACCTGGCCTGCCGACACACCCGCGATGCCCAACTCCTCCAGTACCGCCTCGATCTTGCGCGTCGAAACCCCCTTCACTACTGCTTCCTGGATCACGCTGATCAGCGCCTGCTCGCTGCGCTTGCGGTGCTCGATGAAGCTCGGAACATAGCCGCCTTCTCGCACCTTCGGCACCTGCAATTGCAGCGTTCCCAGCCGCGTGTCCCAGCGCCGCTCGCGATGTCCGTTCCGATGCGTCACTCGCGCGTCGCTCCGCTCATGCACCTCGGCGCCTACTTTGGCCGTTACCTCCGCCTCCATCACGAAATCGGTCAGTAACTCCGCCATCGCCCGCAGCGGGTCCTCGGCGCCGCTCGCCGTCTCAATCAGCTTGCTTGCCAGCTCGTCTCGCTCTATTCTGTCTTTGGCCATCCGCTTGTTAGCTCCTTCTGTGAAAGTCGGGATACTTCCACTGGAGCCAGCAGCGGCTGGCCTGTCAAGACCCTAATTTACACCCTCGATTTTACGTGGCCCTAGGGGTACCCAATCGAGTCATGGGGATGTTCGATCTCGTTATCCGCAGCATCTTGGCAGGTGATGCAAAACGTTGCCCACGGTACTGCGGCGAGCCGTTTCGGACTGATTTCCTGTTCGCAATTCAAGCACAGCCCAAACGTCTCTTTGTCGATGCGGCGAATTGCGGATCGCACATCGTGAAGCAGGCTTGATGCCCGCTCGAGCCGGACCAGTTCCAAGTCGCGCTCCGTGGCATGCTGGATCTGGTCGAGCGCATCGGAGTCGTTTCAATCGCAATGGCATCGCGGTTGCGAATCGCGTTTGCCGATTCAGCCTCTTTTGTTTCTAGAACGTTTCGAAAGTCCTTCAATACATGCTTCGTCATTGTGATTGCCTCGGTGTTGTCCTACTTGAGCTGCCCGCTCCTTGCATCGCCTTCCCCAAACGTTCAATTTCATCGAGTAGAAACATCCCGGAGCCGACGAATAGGGATATCGTCCTTGTAAGCCAGCAGCGATGACTTCCGGGATCGACGGGCGCCAAAAAGCATTCCATTCGACATCCCGTGCGCAACGTAGCACACCCCACAGCGTTGCCAGTGCCCGAGGACGCAGTCGTTGAGGTGATCAAAACGAACGCAGGTCCAACACGCAGAAGACCCAGAAGGGATTGGGCTAGGACTTCTTCTTCGGGACAGGCGAGCACGTGGTTGGCGCGCATTCCCAGTCGCTCCAAACGCTGGCACATGATCTTGTAAAACGATTCGCAGGCGCGCTTACCACCGGCAGGGTCCGTAGAGAGCACCACCGCGGATGGCGCACGAATGGGTCGAGCCTGAAGCGCCGGCCCGTTCGGTTTGAATATCGAGACTACTTCTTCTAACCGCGACGTCTTAACGACAAATGGCGAGCTCTTGTCCGAAGCCACTCGCCGGCCGGCTTTAGCGAAAGAACAATTGGGGGAGGCGGCAATGGCGATACCGGGTGAAGTATTGATCCGCATCGGAAAGGCGCCATCCACAAGGGCGCAGCACTCCTCGGTGGCGAACCTAATTTCTCTCGCGGCCATCTTGCGCCAAAGGATCCCACCCGTAGACGGGGTCGTCGGAATGTGCTGAGTCTGCATGAGATCGTCCAATTCTCTATGGCATCACCGTAGGTATCCAAGTTTAGAGCCAACGTACTCGGAGAAATAGAGGTAAATTCAAACTCTTTTGAGGGTATAGGCCGCCTTGGAGGGGTACGATCCCGCGTTTGAGGGTATTGCATTCGCCGTGTACTCACCGCTGACAGCCAACCGCGGCTACATTGAGGCAGCCGTAAAATGAGCCTGCATCGTTCCACCGCCAGACTATTGCTCGAAACTCGCCTCAAAGCCTGACTGGTTCCAGCTCGAGGCCGCGTAAAGACGCTATCCGAGTTCCGCCGCTCCGGAGACTCAAGTGTTGTCAGTCAGGGGTTGAAGCTTTCCTGCGATTTCTCGAGGCGCCGGCGGAGCCTGGTTGGGGGTATTATGCGCCTGCCCTCGCGTTCCGTGCGCGCAGATCGAGTCCGACCAGGACCCGCTCTGTGTTAGACAAATCGCCGATGATTTTCCTGACCGGCTCCGGGAGGCTGCGGACAAGCGTTGGCAGCGCCAGAATCTGGTCTCCGCTCGCCAATCGTGGGCGCTTGTTCAGATCGATGACCGTAATATGGTATTGGCCGGCCAGGTGTTCTTCGCAGATCCTCTTGAGATTGGCGAATGCCAGCAGGGATGTTGCGGTTTGTCCCGCCACATACAGCGTCAACTCCCACTCCGCGCGTGCGTTTTTAGTTGCGCCGGGTTTCGAAGTCTTCTTCATTACCTTCGGCCTCCACGGGCGCCCGCGCTCCCGACCCTAGCGCTTTGGACCTTGCGTTGCAGAAGGCCCCGGCTCCTGGCGATATCGTTTTGATCCTTATCTCGTTTGATTATCTTTAGCTCGGCGTGCCCAATGAGCTGCCGGGACTCCAGTTCCTCGGTCTCCAAATCGAGGGTGAGAGCGGCAATCTGAGCGTCCAGCGCCTTTCGCTTGCGCTCAAGCAGAAGTTGTTTCCTGTCGATTTCCTGCCCAGCGAGCAGCGCGATGGACGCATCCTTCGCCTCCTGAAACACGCGAGCGGACCCGGTGAGCAACCCAGCTTCTCCCAGATACACGTCGCGTAGCGCCACGCCCTGATCGGTCAACAAGAATTCGCGAATCTGATTGGAATGAGCCGTGCCTCGGGCCTTGAGGATGTATAGGCCCCGGTTGCGCTCTCCCCCGTTCTCGATATTGCGCAACAGCAGCCACATATCCACCATGGAAGAGATGTTTACATCCGTTCGCTCCGCGGTGTTTGAATCTCCGGTCAGAGTCGACATGAACGCCGTGATACCCTGCGATTTCAAAAAGTCGACAAGGCGCAGAACCGTGCACTTGGCTTCTGTCGCCGTTCCCGAGTTCAGCAGCGCCGTAATGGGATCCACTACCGCAACGTCGGGATGGATCGCTTCTATCAACTTATGGATTTCGACCAGATGCATTTCAAGGCCAAAGGTGGTCGGCCGGGAGGCTCGAAAATGCAACAAGCCCTTGTCCACCCAACGCCCCAGATCGATCCCTATCGACAACATATTGCGAACAATCTGGTGTTGTGACTCTTCGAAAGAGAGGTACAAACTTTTCTCTCCGCGCGCGCAGGCAGCGTCAACGAAATGTGCGGCCAGACTGGTTTTTCCGGTACCCGCCGTGCCGGACACGAGAATGCTGCCGCCCCGAAAATAGCCTTCGCCGCCCAGCATGCCATCTAAAGCGGGAACACCGGTCGAAAGCCGGTCATTGCATGCGACATGCTTCAGATCGGCGGAGGTGACGGGCAGCACGGAAACGCCGTCGCTCTCAATGAGAAATGGAAACTCATTCGTTCCGTGCATCGAGCCGCGGTACTTGACCACTCGCAGACGCCTGGTTAGTACCGCATCGCTTCCCCTGTGATCGAGAAGAATGACGCAATCCGAAATGTACTCTTCGATGCCGTGGCGAGTTAACTTGCCCTCGCCGCGTTCGGCGGTCACAACGGCGGTGAGACCCCTTTTCTTGAACCACCGAAACAGCCGCTGAAGTTCGGACCGAAGCACCGATTCGTTTTGGAATCCGGCGAACAAGACTTCAATGCTGTCGAACATCACCCTTTTGGCTCCGATCGAATCGACCGCGTGACCCAGCCGGATGAACAGCGCTTCCAGGTCGTATTCACCCGTCACCTCGATCAGGCTCCGCTCTAAATCGACGTGATCGATCACGAGCTTTTTCCGCTTCACCATTTCGGCCAGGTCGAACCCCAGGGAGGCTACATTGCTGATCAGTTCCTCGGTGGTCTCGTCAAAAGAGAAACAGACGCCGGATTCACCAAATTGGGTTGCTCCCCTGACGAGAAACTCCACCCCAAGCATCGTTTTTCCGCAGCCGGCCCCGCCACAGAGAAGAGTGGCCCGCCCGCGCGGTAGTCCTCCCTGAGTGATCTCGTCGAGACCCCGAATCCCCGTAGGGCATTTCGGAAGCCCGGCCGGTCTCTTTATATTGGTGGTGTGTAGTTTTGGGGTAGGCATAGGTTGTTCATCTGCTCGGAGCACTCCGGCGGCTCGCAACGACCGGAAATCTTGCTTTGTGGTTCTTATCGTCAGATGTTGCCCTACAAATCCCTGGTGAAATCTTGGGTTTCTCAGCCAGATCCTCCAGCTCTTGTCAACGCCGGAATAAAACAACCGCAGTTTCGCCGGTTGTGTAGTTGGAAGAAATAGCCATCGGCGAGGATGCGGTACCAACTCTACAAAAGTTTCTAAAACTCTTCCCCCGATCCCATTCAGTGAGACAACGCGGGTATGGTCGAACGGCGTTGTCGCTATTGTGAGCAGGTCTTCCAGCCCTCGAAGTTTCAGCCCGATCAGTCCGTTTGCAGTGGGCCTGAATGTCAGCGACGGCGCCGCGCCGATAATCACCGTCAGAAGATTGCCTCGGACCCGGAATACCGGCAGGTTTGTCAGGATAGCTGCCGCAAGTGGCGGACCAGCCATCCCGACTACTGGCGGAGACGACGCGAGGGCAATCCTGCCGTCGTCGAAGTCAACCGCCAAAAGCAGCGAGTCCGGGATCAGAAGCGGCGGCTGCGGGATCTTGCCAACAACAACTCAGCTTTCGATCTAAAACATTCCGCCGCACAGGTTTGGCTCATGGGCCCTGGCCTGGAGCATCTTGCCAACAACAACTCAGCTCAGGTGCAAATCTGGGTTCTGGAAGCACTTCCACCTCGCCGCAGCCCGCAGATGGAATCTTGCCAACAACAACGCTCTGGCCTCGATGCGGTTTCTGCCGGATAAAGGAAAGCGAACCGTGCTTTCGACCGAACAGATCAACGACCTGCATCGGCTGTACTGGTCCGAGCACTGGCCGATCCGTAAGATCGAACGCCATCTGCGCATGGGCTGGCACACTATCCGGAAATATCTCGATGCGCCGGCGCAAGGTCCGGCGGCACGGCCACGCACTGGCAAACTCGATGCGTTTAAGGCCACCATCGCCGAATGGCTAGAGAAGGATGCCACTGTCTCCGCTGCGGTGATTGAACAACGGCTACGGCCGCTCGGCTATACCGGCGGCCACACCATCCTGCGCCATTACCTGAAACAGACTCGCCCCAAATCCAAACCGAATCGCGCCTTCATTCGCATGGAACCAGCGCCAGGCGAGCGTTTCGAGGTCGATTGGGGGCACTTCGGCGTGCTGAATTATTCCGGCGACCAACGCAAGCTCTATGCCTTCGCTCTCGTCGATGCTCACAGTCGCATGCTCTATCTGGAGTTCACTCACAGCCAGAGCTTTGAAACTTTCGTCCGCTGTCACATGCATGCCTTTGTTGCTTTGGGTGGTGTCGCGCGTGAGGTCGTTTACGACAATCTGGCTACTGCCGTGGCCGAGCACGATGGCCGGCTAGTCCGTTTTCTTCCGCGCTTTCTCGCCTTCGCTCGTGAATACGGCTTCTACCCGCGGGCCTGCAATCCGGCGGCGGGTTGGGAGAAAGGCAAAGTGGAGCGCGCCATCGGGTACGCACGTCAAAGCTTCTGGCCGTTGCGCGAGTTCACCGATCTGCACGATGTCAATCGCCAGGTCCGCCAGTGGCTCTCTGAAGTAGCCAACCTGCGGCAGCATCGCGAAACACGGCAGCGACCCCTAGAGCGTTTTCAACCCGCCGCGCTGAGACCATTGCCGGTCATTCCCTACGATCATCGCGATCACATCGAAGCGCTGGTGCACAAAGATCTCCGCGTGCAGTTCGATGGCAATCGCTACTGTGTGCCCCAACGCTATGTGGGACGCCGCTTAATCGTCAAAGCCGATTCCAGCTCCGTCACTCTCTATGACCGCGTGAACGAGATCGTCAGCTATCCACGCTCGTGGCGGCGTGGTCAAACCTTCGGCGCGGAGCGTTTCGAAGCAGAAGTCGCCGAGCTGCGCCCAGCGGCTCGGAAGTCCCGTGCGCAGCAACGCCTGTTCCAGTTTCTCGATGGCCTCTGTTCCCGGGCCATGCTGGAAGCCTATCTGCGCGACATCGCCGACACCGACCGCGCGCTGTCACGCCAACTGACGGAACTGCTCGAACTCATCCGTCAGTATGGACCGGAAGCAGTGGCGGGCGCGATCGAGAAAGCTGCAGCGGCGCGCGCTTTCGGCGCCGACTACGTCGCCAACATCCTTCGCCAGCAGCAATCTCCACGCCGCCCGCAGCCACCGCTAGTGCTACGTGATCCGCTGCTCAACGAACTCGTCACCGATCCGTTGTCGCTGCTCGAATACGACGCCTTCATCCTCAAACCTGGAAAGGAACCCGATGACACCCCTCGAACAGAAGCTGAACCAACTGAGCCTGTCCACTATGAGCCGCCAACTGGAGACCACTCTGACTGATGCCGCCGCCAAGAATCTCAGCGCCGCGGCCACACTGGAATGGCTCGCCGACATGGAAATCGAAGCGCGCTCCCAACGTGCCATTGAACGGCGTTTCCGATTCTCGCGCTTGCAGGCCCAGCCCAGCATCGACGCTTTTCACTTCCAGCATCACAAGAGCCGACTGCAGGCCAAACCCCGCCTCCTGCGCCTCCTCGATCTCTCCTTCCTCGCCAAAGGAACCAACATCGTGCTCATCGGAAATCCAGGCGTGGGCAAAACATTCCTCGCGAAACTGATCGCCTGGCGCGCCTGCCAGGCCAATCAGCGCGTCCTGTTCACCACCGCTATGGACATGCTCAATCACCTGCTCGCTTCCCAAGTCGATCACTCTCTGGTGAGAAAGCTCAAAACCTACACCGAGCCTTCACTCCTGGTCTGCGATTAATGTGAAGTTTCCAGAAATGTGGAGTTGACGCGCGGAAGCCGCGGAATCCGTTCTTGCACTCGTTTTCAACTCCACATTTCTGGGGGCCTAGAGGGACTCCAGCCAGTCAAGGATAGTGCGGTCTTTGCTCCAAGGCGTGCGGGACCGGCGTGGGACTGGCTTAACCTTGGCGATAGCCTGGCGCTTCATCTCGAGATCGACCTTGGCGTAACGATTCGTCGTGGTCGGGCTGGCGTGCCCCAACAAATGACTGATTGTTGACAGATCAACACCCGATTTCAGAAGGGCCACGGCCGTACTGTGCCGAACGCTGTGAGGGTGCAACCGCTTTTTGCGGAGGTTCGGCGCGCTGGCGCAAGCCAGTCCGAGACACCTGGCGAGGATATGGCGGATTCCAAAACGGGTTAATGGATGACCGCGGTGGTTCAGAAAGAGGCGAGATTCTGAGCGCAGGTCCAGATGCCGTTGCTGACAGAATGCTCTCAACAGTGCGGCCGTCTGCGGCCACAGCGGGCAGTAGCGCTCCTTTCTCCCTTTCCCGAACAATCTCACCTGAAAAGGCTTGGTCAGTTGGAGGTCACACACGCGCAGATCCGCGATCTCCTGGACGCGGCCCCCAGTGTTGAACATCATTGCCAGCAGCGCGTAGTCGCGGCTTCCCTGCGCAGTGGTCCGGTTGATGGTCTTGAGAACCGCGTCGATCTCCTCATATTCCAGGTAGTCGATGGCTCGTTGTCGGGCGCGCTTGAAGGGAATGCCGAGGACTCGCTGTGCCAGTTCGAGATGCTCTGGATTACGCGAGGCCACAAAATGAAAAAGCGCATGAATGGCCGAAAGTCGCACGTTTCGCGTGGACACACAATTCTTGCGTTCCTCTTCAAGGTGGGCCAGGAACGCGAGAATCCCGGGCGGGTCCAGATCCGTCAGATCAAGACCCGTAACTGGCTTACTCCGCTGTCGGGATAGAAACCGCAGCAACAGAACAATGCTGTCGCGGTAGCTGTGGACGGTGTGTGGACTACTTCCGCGAAGGCGGGGAAGGTGATCCAGGAAGTAGTCGCGGATTACTGCGCCGAGTAGATTCGGAAGCTCGGTCTTCATCCACGCCTCCGGGGCGCCCGCGGTAGTGGAGAAATCAGCGCGCCGTAATGTTTCGCAAACCGTTCACTGGCAGCGGTGCGGAGCGGCTCGATGAAGTGTAGGTAATAATGCGTCGACACTGCTGAACCGTGCCCCAAGTAGGTGGCCAGCAAGGGCAGTTTGGCGTCGACATCGGCGCCGGCTCGGTACCATCGCAGCAGGGCATTCACGGCGAAGCTATGCCTCAGATCGTGAATCCGTGGGGGCTTTCCCTTCGCGGTGACAATGCCGCACTTTTGTAGCAAGGGCTGAAGAGAGCGTCGCAAGCTTGTGCCGCTATAAGCCCCGCCACCCCAGGAAGGGTTCCAAATGAGGGCCATATCCGGAGAAACAGAGAGTTTCCGCTGGCTTCGAGTATGCAGATAGCGATCAATCTCATCGGCAATCCCGCCGTTGATCGGAAGCAAGCGGGATTTATAAAACTTCGTCTCGCGAATGTGCAGAGTCGATTCCTGCTGGTTGTAATCACCAATCATCAGGTTCAGCAGTTCCCCACGCCGGATTCCTGTGGTGAACAACAAGATGATCGCGAGGCGGATGGCCTCTGGGCGCAGTGGCGAGAGCGGGCTCCGTCTCAAGCCTGAAGCCGCACTGAGTAACCTTGCCACTTCGGCCTCGGAGAAAATGTGCGGCTTGAGCCGTTGATGATATGGCGGAAATGAGCTGGGACCCGGAACGAAGCACTGCGGTTCGGTCCGGCGACGGTACAAGCAGAAGGCGCAAACCTCCAGCATGCGAACCCGCCGAACGCCTGAAGTAACATGTTCGAGCGTGTGGCACCATGCGTGAAACGCGGCGGCATTGAGGTCCGGGTATCTTGTTTGTTGATCGCAGAGGAATCGGTCCAGGCCTTGCAGCGTGCGAGCTGGAAGATCGAAACGCCGTCCCAAAGCCCGCTTCAGATCGACATACCGAGTGAACACGGGCGCCAAGCGAGATGAAAATACCGGAGTGAAAACCGAATGTCCGCGTCTCATCGATTCCCATCCTTTCGGCTGTGCCGCCCACCCGGAACCGCAAGGGCTACTTCGCGCAAATCCCCGGTCGCCAATCGGAGGTACATGGACGTGCTCTCGGCGGTACGATGCCCCAGGATGTCGCCGATTGTCTTAAGAGGAGTTCCATTCTTCAGGAGATGGAGGGCGTACGAGTGGCGCAAGCAATGTGGGCCTTGATAGGGAATGCTGAAACCGCTTTTTCGAGCCAGTGCTTGAAAAGCTTCCGTTACGGCAGTGGGCTTCAACACACCGATGGGAGCGCGCATTCGCAAGAAGACCCTCCGATATGGTGCAGGTGGCGGCGTCCGTTTGAGATGCCTCACCATGGCGCCGAGGACCTCATTGGTGAGTGGAAGTTCTAAAGGTGACGAGGTCTTGCGCTGATGGATTCGCAGGACGCCTTGCCGCCAACGGATGTCGTCAAGGCTAAGAGCAACGACCTCGCTGGCCCGGAGCCCATAGGTTGCGATCAAGAGAAACATCGTATAGTCACGGAGTCCCATGGCCGACGTGGTATCGATGGATCTCAGTAGCGACGTTACTGTATCCCATGGGAGGGCACGCGGCAGTTGCTCAAGCCGGTAAAGCCGCGGGGTGTCGATCCGGCGATCCAGTCCGGTGGGAGTCCTCCCATCTGTTGCAAGAAAGCGCAAGAAGCCACGCAGGGCAGCGATGTCGTGTTGCAGACTGGCCCGGCTGAGGCGCTTGCCGGTTTGGTTGACGTATGTCTCCACGTCCTTGGGCTGGATCGAACCGAGGGTGATCTTTCTCGTCTTAAGGTGATTCAGAAAGCACTGGGATGCGTATCGATGGTGGCAGACGGTCGAGGCTGCGAATCCACGAACTTCACGCAAGTGATCCGCATACTCCTCGCTCAGATTCCTCAGGGCGGCCGTCCCCGCGGTATCAGTTCCGCCGGCGGCGATCACGCCTGTAGTCTCGAGATATCTCTCGAGTGACCGCACGGTACCCGCGTTGCTCGGGAAGACCTTGATGAGGCCACGCCAGCATGCGTGAAGCTTCGCGTGGGTTAGGTTCGCGACATCACGAACTCGGCGGCGGCGCAAATCAGCATCCACGTGCGGCAGCGTGCGGATCGCGAACTCGCGTGAACCGGTCGTGTAGCCGCTAGTGGCGAGCCAATCGTCAAAACCATCAGTGATTGGCCCCAACAGCGGCAGTGACAGAAACTTGTGATGAGCCTTCGGTAGAAGGGAGCGTAGCATCGGAACCTCGATAAGAATGGATTGACCCCCGGACGGTGGCCGTTCCGATGCTAGCGCTTAAATGTGGAGTTGAAAACGAGTGCAAGAACGGATTCCGCGGCTTCCGCGCGTCAACTCCACATTTCTGGAAACTTCACATTAATCGATAAATGTTCAGCTGAACATTTTGCGATGAGATGGGATATCTCGCGCTCGACCAGCAGACCTCCAACCTCTTTTATCAGGTGATCTCCACCCGCCACAGCCACAAACGTTCGACCGTGATTACAACCAACACTCCGTTCTCCGACTGGGGCAACATCCTCTTTAATACGACTATCGCCACCGCCATCGCCGACCGGCTCGTCGAGAACTCCGAGATCTTCCTGCTGGGAGGCGATAGTCTGCGCAAAGCCAACAAAAATCCCGATCCGCCGGCCGAGTAGCCGGCTTCGATCATGCGCCGCGCTGTGATGATAACCCGGCCGGAGGAGTCCGCCGGCTAACCCCACAACGGCGCTGCCGAGGCGGCGGGGGCTTCCGCTCCCGCTCCTTCTGTCTTGACAACTCCATGTTCAACTTCAGCGCCAATCATCTGTTTCTGCTCTCGCGGACGGAATATCGTTCGTGCGCGGTGTTCGCTCTGCTGGACCGCGACACTCAGCGTGTATACCGACTGTTCGACTTCACCAAACGCCTCCGCCTCATGCCTAATCGGCCCTACTGCGTGGCAGGCAAGGTCAACAGCGCCGGTACTCTCTACCTGGTGATCGAATCGGTCAAGCCGGACACTAAGCACGAGCGGCTTTCCACCACTCCTGTTCCTGCTGACGGCGCGGGAGGGTCTAGCGTGAGCTGAAACTCTCGCCGGTCTCGAACTCGCACTAGGCGGCGGCTGCGCCGGCTTCGTCGTTGCCGCCTACGCACCGGTGTCTGCCGACGCCGAAACCGGCGGCCAAAACAGCGTCAAAACCGGCGTAATCGACGCCGTTTTAAACCGGCGCTAACACAGCTCTCAGAAAACTTGATTTCGTGCCTGAGGCGCCTGGGGAGGCCGCCGACCTGTTCCTGCCAGCGGACGTGACAACAGATGTCGCTTCAGACCGTCCCTCATGACCTCCGCGAAGAGTACAGATGGCTCCTTGCACCCGGGTGCGGGCGCAAGCCGGAATCGCAGCAAGATGCTACCGATCGGCCAATCCGACGGGGTGGCCGAGAGTCACAAGGTTTTGGTACCACTCCCAATTATGCGCGCTTGGGCCTCGAACGGAATTAGTTTGATAACACCTATATCATTATTTACCCGATGCCACTTATCAACGGATAACCAAACGTCATGTCATTGTTTATTCTATCGACATCGCGCTCAGTCAAACTCCTGCCAATTCCACCACTTGACTGGTGAATATGTGAGTCCATTCCCAGCACATGGTTAAAAGCGTTCTCTGCCGATACTGACCAGGACAAATCTTCATCAACCCTGCCCATTTGTCCAGTTCAACCACGTTTCGCCTCGTGATATGTTTCGGCAGGCCTTCATGATTGACACGATGTGCCTCCAACGCGAAGTGCATCTGAAGGAGTACCAAGAAGAAGTGCGAGCCTACGAAGAAGCAGTTCTCTGCTTAGACGCAGGCCTAACAGCCAAGGATTTTGAGATAGCCCATCGACGCGTAGAAAAAGCACGCTTGGCATTTGATCGCGCGCGTAGAGCCCTGAAAGAGCACGAGACCGAACACGGTTGCCAAACAAACTTGTTGTCAATCAGGCGCATAAGTTAGTCGCTATCCCCGTCAGCGCGCCTGAAAGAATGATGCTCAAATTGCTTTTATGTTACCTGAATTATGCACGAAGTGAGGCATGCCTTGCATGTGATGCGGTGCGATTGATGGGCTTCTGCGGTTCTCTTTATTAAGTATTACCCTCCTGATCGCTCTCTTCTTTTTCGACCTTCTTGCCATGTCGTTGGATTGCTTGGGTCGCTGCTGCATAAAATTCTATGCACTCTGTGCTCATCCCGTCAGCGCCGTCGCCAGCACCGGCCTGAAGCGTTGCCCGTCGGCAGCGATGGCCCGCAGCCGATCCATTAACCGGCGGAAGATTCCTTGCTCGGCGTAGTGCTCGCCGTAGCTGACACCGACTCTCCCGGCATGCCGCCAGATCTTGGCCGCCAGAAACAGAAACCGCAAACGCGCTGTCGCCAGGGTGGTGTGCTGCAGCGTTTCCACTTTGGCCTCGTCTTCGCGATTGAATAGCATCAGCCAGCAGTTCAGGTTGTAGGCCAGCATCGCCATTTGAAAATGATTGCAGTTCATCGTCCAACGACCCGACGGATGCGCCGCCAGACCGGCGTCGTTGTTGGCTTCCTTGATCAGGTTCTCCGCCCCGGCACGCTGATTGTAGAACCACACCAGCACGTCGATCCGGTCCTGCATGTTGGTCACGAACACGCGATAACTGTACTCCGGCGTGTCGAACAACTGATACTGCTCCGGCTCGTCCGGTTCCTTCGGCTGGGGTTTCTTCTGGTAGCGCAGGGCGATGAACCGATAGGCCTTCCCCCAGCCCTCCGGCTGATAGCGAAACTCGCATTGCCCGTCGGCGTCGGTGCGCGGCGAGCGCTTCCAGTCCGCCGCTTTCAACTCCTCGACCAAACGGGAGGTCTTGCGCGCCGAGACGATGAATTGCACACCCTGGTTCTCGTAAGCTTCCACCGCCTCCCTACAGTAAAAGCCCGAATCGGCTCGGGCATAGATCGTCTTCACTTGTGGCGGCAGGGCCGCGAACACGCCTTCCAGGTGCCGGGCGATCTGCGCGCCCGTAGGCCGATCCCCATTGCGCAACTCGCCACCGATGTACTCCTTGGTCTCCGCTAGAAACGTCAGGATCGGCTGGTAGCTCTTCTTACCCTTGTTCTTGGGGTTGTAGCTCTTGCGCCCGCCCATCTGGCTGCCGAACAAGGTGTGCACCGTCGTGTCGGTGTCCAGCGTGACCGCCGCCAGTTGAACGTGCGCGGCCTCCCACACTCGTTCTCGCATGCGCCGTTGTACTTCCAGCAGTTGCCGCGCGATGCCCAGATGCAGCGACGCCAGAAAACGCCAGAAGGTGCATTGGGGCGGCAACCGCAACACCCTCAGGATGCCGGTCAGCATCGGCTCCCGTTCCAGAAAACGCAGATGATGCAGCCGCGCAAAACCAACGTAAGCCGCCAACACCATGCCCAGCACGAACTGATACATGGACATGGCCCGCGTGACCCGCTTCACCGTTAGCGTCTCTTCGACCAGTTGCTGGAATCCCAGTTTCTCCAGCATGGTTGCGATGGGTAACAGACCACCATAGGCGGTCAGATTTTTCGCTTCGAAGTCATACGGTGTGGAAGCCCCGATTCTATTGGGTTCCCCGATAACTTCTCCGGCCCCTTGTTTGGCCGGCTCTTTATCGTTATGCTCCGTTTTGTTGATCACCATTTGGGTGACTCCCGAAAGTCAGCTCGCGAAGTTTGCCCTCGCGGCTCTTCTGTTTTACATCAGGATTTTCGGGGTCCCCAAGTGGGGTTCTCAGTCAGGCGGCGCGATACGGCTCAACCGCTGTGCATAAGTCAACTGTTATGAATGTGGCGAACGGCAGGCAACCCGGTTTGACCAGAAATCCTCCGGCCGCCCTTTGAGGAATTCCCGATTCGGAGGCCTCTAAGCCTCTTGTGAACAAGTCAAAGCACGTGACTGTCGGTTTGAAAGCGTCGACTCGCAAGGACTGCCAGCTCACCACATCATTTTCCTACAACCTGGTTTTCCGAGGTCCCGCTCGTCCTAATTAAGCTTGTAGAGACCACCTTTAAGGGTTAACCAGCGGCTTGTTTGCGCTTCAGCATGAGTCCATCCTGAAGGCTGGCATGCGCAAGAAGCAGTGTCAGGATACCGGGAAGCTGGACTACACAGCACAACAACCCATTCTGCTCGCTGCCGGCAGTTGCGTTGCTTCCCGCCGTCTCAGCCAAACCACATTGAACTCTTTGTTAAGCTTTTGTGAAACGTTCTCTCTCGATTTGAATCTAAAGCCGAGAAGAAGAACGATCCAGAGCGTTTCCTGGAAGGCCGCGTCGTCGGAATTCTATAGCGCTGGTTTGTGTTCTTCTTCCTTCCTATCGGTCGGCAAAAGAGACACCATCGTAACGCACTGTCGGCTGAACGGGTCTTACCCGATGGGCCTGAAATTTAGCAGCCAGAGGGCAATACACTGGTTGCCGAATCGCTAGTGACCAATTGCGTCGGCGACTGTCTTGTGGTCACTTTTGACCAGATTCAGGATCATGGCTGAGGTTAAATCATGGAAATGCTCCTGATCCTTACCAGGCGGATTTTCAACTCAAGCACCCGAAACCTGGCCCTGATAGCGCTGGCGGTCTGCGGACTGTCACCCTTCGCCAGCGCTTCAACGATGAGGGCAATACCTGCTTTCCGAGAACGCCTGTCGGATGGCCGCGACACTATTGTGGCCAGCGATGCCGCATCCGCGTATTCTTACGCCAACGGCCAGTTTAGTGGTGGGCCGGTATGGGAAACCGGCGCAGCACGGGTCCAAATAGTCAGCGGCACGGACCTTAGAGGACCGCGGAGCCAGATAGGGAAATTCGAAGCCGCACACCCGACCCCCGACTCAATTGCACTCTACACGATCTGGATCGGCAGCAATGATCTGTTCGATATCTTGGTCGATTCGATTGTTGCGAGTCCGTCGAGGTACGGTTTCACTGATGTACCTGCGCCGTGCCTAATGGAGGAAGTCGACGATTCGGGTGGCACGTTCTGCGACGCCCCAAACAAGTATCTGTTCGAAATTCACCCTATCGCGGCGGGCCACGGATTTGCCGGGAGTGCTGAGGTGACACCGTTGGTAACTCCCGAGCCGGCTTACGTTTCACTGATTACCGCCGGATTATTGGGCCTGGTTCCCGTTTTCCGCCGCCAGCGGGGATAGGGTGGAGTCTATGCTGATCGGCCTCGGATGGTTGATCGGCTTTATTGCCGTCGTTGCTATTGCGCGGGCGTTGAGAGCACGAAGCTCAGCCCACGAGAACCGGAAGATGCGGGATTATCTTCGTCGGATCACGTCTGACCGAAACCCAGAGTTCTGAAGGCGGAGGCAGGTCTGTGCGACTCGATCTGCTGGCGGTTACGAAGCGCCGCTTGGGCCAAAAGGCAACAATCTCCATTATATTCCGATCATGCGGTGCTTAATGGCAAACTGAGTCAACTCCGCGGTTGATTCGAGCATTAATGCGAGTTTGATGGAGGATTTGTGGTAATCTACGGTTTTCTCCGAGATATGCAGAAGAGCTGCGATTTCCTTGTTGGCGCGTCCTTCTGCAACCAACTGCAGCACCTCGCGCTGGCGCGCAGTTAGGCGTTCGGATGCTGGGGTCTGTTCGTCAGTTTGGGAGATGTTCTTGGAAGATCCCTTCCACTCGATTAGTGGAGTCACATATTTGCCGCCTCGCATTACGGTATTGATGGCGCCGCTGAGCTCCGAAGCTGCAGAGCGCTTGAGGAGATAACCCATACCTCCGGCTCGGAAGGCCTCTTCTACATATATCCGGTCCGCATGCATGCTCAGAAATATGACGCGGGATCTAGGAAGCGACTTAACCAATTGGCGGCAGGTATCGATCCCGTTCAATAACGGCATGGAG
Organism: Bryobacterales bacterium; assembly: GCA_963824345.1. Lineage (GTDB taxonomy): Bacteria > Acidobacteriota > Terriglobia > Bryobacterales > Bryobacteraceae > Palsa-89. The sequence goes on along the minus strand of CAWGOZ010000021.1, from coordinate 140,191 downwards.
ATGTCCAGCAAGGTCACGTCAGGGCGCAATTGCTCGGCTGCCCGCAAAACCGCGCGGCCGTCCTCGGCGGTCCCCACCAGATCAAATTCGTCGGCCAGCAGCAAGCCGATTCCTTCCAAGATAATAGTATGGTCGTCGGCCATCAACAAACGGGTCCGGCTCATGAGGCCTCCTCGCTCAAGACGGCGTCGACCAACGGGATCTCCAGGGCAACCCGTGTACCCGCGCCAGGCTTGGAATGGATCGTGAACGCCCCGACTGCCAACCGCGCACGCTCTTCCATGCTGAGTATTCCCAATCCCTTTCCAACTCTATCCAGCGTGAGGTCGAAACCGGCCCCGTAATCGCTGACAGACAGCAGGATGCGATCAGTGCGGCCGCTCAGCGTGACAGTGGCCCGGTTCGATCCGGAATGGCGCACCACATTGTGCAGCGCTGCCTGCGCCACACGATAGATGCACAAGGCTATATCCGGGGGTGTTTTCAGGTCCTCGAGGCCTCGCTCCCGGTACTCGATTTGCAAGTGCTCTTGATTTCTGAAATCTTCGCACAAAGACCGCAAGGCTGCCGACAGGCCCAGGTGTTCAACCACGGACGGATGCAGTCGATGGGCCAACTTACGCAAATCGTCCGAAATGGTTTCAGTGCGCGTCCGAAGGGACGCAACCATGGTCCGGGGCAGCTGAGCGGACTGGAGAAACGGAGTCTTCTCCAGATTTTGCAGCTCGACAGCAACCATCGCCAACCTTTGGTTGAAATCGTCATGCAATTCCCGCGAAATCCTCCCGCGCTCCTCCTCTTGAGCGTCCAGCAAGCTGCCGGTAAGGTACCTCAGGCGTTCGTGGCTTTGCCGTAGGGACTCATTCGTCGTCTCCTGTTCGGTAAGATCTTCCATGGCTAGTAAGATCATGCCCAGACCATCACCCTCCCATTCGAGCCGTCGTGCGTTTAACACCAGCGTTCTCTGCCCGACTCTTGGGAACACGCTACTCACCCTGACATTCTCGTAGCGAGTTTTAGCAAGCCGAATTTTCCCTAGCAGTTCGCGGAGTTCTGGGTTGTCCCAGCCGCCCTCGGCGATCTCGAAAATGCTGCGTTTACCCACCTGCTCCCGAGAAACCTGGAAAGTTTCGCAGAATGAACGGTTCGCGGTTACCAGAAGGAAAGCGGAATCCAGCACAACTAAAGGCTCCCGGACCGTCTCCACAATCGCATTGGCGTAGTCACGGGCCCGCTCTGCCTCAACAAGGCTCCGTTTGATCGTGTCGATATCCAGCAGCTTGATAACCACGCCGTCCACTTTACCGTCCGAGGTCGTGTACGGCCGCACGCTCATCGTGTAGTAACGACCATCCAGATCCCGAACGTCCTGCCTTTGTGGAGCCCGCGTCTCTAGTGTGCTTGAGATCAGCGGCTGCAAGTCAGACACGTCCAGATTCGGCCTGAGGTCTTGAATCGGCCGGCCTACATCGGTGGGGAGCAGGTTGAATACCTGTTCCGCCGACCGGTTGAACCGCCGGACACGCCGAACACCATCCAGCAGTAGGATCGGAATCTGGAGTCCCTCGAAGACGTTTCTCAGATCGTCGTTTAGCTGCGTCAGTTCAATATTGCGAGCCGCCTGCTGCTCAGTCAACGTACCTAGTTCCTCGTTGGTGGATTGCAGTTCCTCCTTGGCGGTTTCCAGTTCTTCGTTGGAACTCTGCAACTCCTCGTTGTTGGAAAGCGCCTCCTCATTGGCAGCCTTCAGCTCCTCGTTAGTGGTTTCCTGTTCTTCGATAATTGCTCGCAAATAATCCCGCGTAGCCTTCACTTCCTGCCGGAGTTTCCGGTGCACGGTAGGGCTGGCTTTAGATGTTCCGGTTGGCTCGGCAAGGACTGGCCGGACCTCCTCGAACAGAATCAGGAATTGTCGGTCGGCCGCATCCAGGGACGAGAGCGGGATCACCTCCACGCTGATCTCGCGGACACGGTCGCCGAAATGCAGACGGCAACCATCCCATCTGGCTGGCTCGTTCTCTTTCTTGGCTTTATGGAATACGGCGCGTAGATCCAACAGCAACTCACTTCGAACCATTTTCAACAGATGCAGGCTAGCCGCTCCCGAGGTCGGCGACAGATACGGACTAACGTCGCCACGGAAATGCAGAATGTGGAGGTTATCGTCCACGATCACGCCCGCGTGCCGGTAGTGGGTCCAGATCAAGCGGTCAGCTTCGCTTGGCAAGTTCGAAGGCGCCATGCTTGGTTTCGGGGGTCGGCCGGGCTGCCCGGTAAGATCCACCGCAGCCGAACGCCGCAAGTGTACCAAGTTAGCCCCCGCTTTCTTGCGAAAGAAGTTGCCCCCTCTCTCCACTCGGGTAAAAAGATCGGGGAACGCGTTCAACGTCTCTGATTTACCCAACAACAGGATCCCTTTGTTATTCAAAGCGTAGTGGAAGGACGCCAGTATCTTCCTTTGAAGAAGCGGTTCGAGATAGATCAGAACATTGCGACAAGTTATCAGGTCTATACGCGAGAACGCTGGGTCCTGCGTAAGGTCCTGTCGTGCGAATGTGCACATGTCCCGAATGGATTGGGTCACCCGATACCCATCGTTTTGTTTCACGAAGAACCGCTCCAAGCGCTCCGGGCGAACCTCGGTTAGCGCGGAGCCTTTGTAGACGCCGGCACGAGCATGCTCAATGGATGACTCGTTCAGATCGGTGCCAAAGATCTGCACCGGAAGCTTCTCGAGGCGGTCACCAAGGTGCTCGGCGAGCACCATCGCGATCGAGTAGGCCTCCTCGCCGGTCGAGCATCCCGCTACCCATACTCGCAGTTCCTTAATTTCCTGTCGGCTCTCGATCAGCTTTGGAATGATCCGTTTTTCGAGAATTTCAAAGGCTTCCGGCTCGCGGAAGAAACTGGTCACATGAATCAAGATGTCCTGGTAAAGAGCGTCCAATTCGGTGCCGTCGCGTTGGAGCGATTGCAGATATTCCGGGAAGTTCGCAGTCTTCCTTAGCAGCATGCGCCTTGCGATGCGGCGATGAATCGTGCTGGATTTGTAACGGCTAAAATCCGCACCCGTTGTGTGTCGTAGCAAGAGAAACAGCTTCCCTAGATCGAGCGCGTTGATCGCGGGGAGCATATCTCCCGACGTGTTAACTAGGGCGTTCAAACACCGCTCGCGGGCAATCCGCGACAGTTCCGCTGCAATTTTCGTTGGCGGCAGAATAAAATCCACGCAGCCCGCGGCAATCGCGCTAGCTGGCATTCCCGCGTACTTAGCTGATTCTTCATCCTGGGCGAAGCAAATGCCGCCTTCAGCCCGAATGGCCTGGAGCCCCAGCGTTCCGTCAGTTGCGGTGCCTGAGAGAACGACTCCAATTGCGGCGTCGTTGGCATATGCCGCCAGCGATTGAAAGAAATGGTCGATGGGCATGCTTTCGCCCACGGCGTTCCGCTCTGTCAGCCGCAGCAGACCATTGTAAATTCCCATCGTGGTATTGGGGGGAATCACATACACGCGGTTCGGTTCAACTGCCATTCCATCGGTCACCTGGCTCACGGGAAGAACCGATTTCCGGGCAAGCAGCGGAGCGAGCATGCTTTCGCGACTCGGATCAAGATGTTGGATGAGGACAAACGCCATGCCACTGTCCGCCGACAGAGCGCTCAGCATTTCCACGAAAGCCCTCAAGCCGCCCGCGGACGCGCCGACACCCACGATCGGAACCGTTGCGACGGGCAGCATAACGGCTGACTTAGAACGATGCGCGGTACGTCCTACCATTCCCGCCCGATCCCGCTTTCGCAGCGACTTCCTAACGATCATAATAATTCACATTTCAAGTTGAAATAGCTACGAGAAAGAAACACCCTGACTCTAAGTTAACATGAGTGGTCTGAGCTAATTGGATTTTGTTCGTAAATTCGAAAGATTCGGCACCGTCGAGCGATTAGGCTGGTAGCCGTCGTTGTTTTAGCTACACGGGATTTTCACAAGCGTTTCTGCCTCGCTTCATCGGTCGGACTGAGATATCGTGAACCGCGAGCGGGGGAACCTGGAAGTCGCCCTCCAAGTCCGACTCCGCGTGAGCTCAGCGGAGGATCTTGGGTAGTCGTAGATGAAGGTCAGATATTGACCTTGTTTTTCCGTGAATCGCGGTGCAATTGACGGATCAAGCTTTGGCCCCGGATCCAGGTTGACCAGGAAGGCATCCTCGCCAAAACTCTCGAAAGATTTTGACTCTAAGAATGTGGACCTGTCCGCCAATTAAGGTGCGGACTGGCCTTTTTGGCACGTGGAGATTCCGCCGTAACTCTTGCGCATCGGCGTCAGAGCTTTTGTAGTTCGCGATCGCGACGCCATGCCCTCTTTATGGGCGAATACCCGCTCCCGTCTATCCTTGTACTCCACCATAATAGACTGAGCGCCAAGTAACCCTGCGGAACCGCACAAATCTTCGAGCAATGTTGTCGGTTTGCCCATGAGTCTCAGAATTCGCGAATGAAGTCCCCTGGATTCAAGGCGAATTGATTGACGGCGAATTCGATCACTCCGCCAATCGCTTCCGGCGCTGTTTTGAAGCCGCCTGCTTCGGCTTCTCCTTTTGCTTTGCCGAACGAGCTTTCTTTTTTGACAGGTTGTGGCGGGAGCCTTGCCCCATGTGGAGACCAAAGACTTCGGAAAGTTCACCGCCCAGTAACCTGGACGGGGCGGGCGCCTGTTTGGCCAGCGCCCTCGGGACTGGGCCACAACGCTCTCCTGGGCTGGAAACCCATCAGCTTAGCAGGCGGCAGCGCGATTCCCGGCAACTGCATCCATCCCATACCGTGCGGATCAGGCCTTAAGCACTCGGGCGTGAGTATCCGATTACACTCCAATACAGGCAGAAACCGGAGTATACGGGCGTGCAGACAGTCTCGGAACCCGAAGGTACGCAAATGGCTCTGAAGACTCAGAAAACGCGGATTGAGACTCCAACGGTCGTCCGCGGCGCAAGGCCAAGTTCCAGGCGGACCTCTAATGCGGAGCGCTTCCGAAATCAGTGCGTGTTCAAGTCCCCGGCCTGCGAATCGCCGATCCACGGCGAACCGCGCCAGTGAAATCTGTGGCAGTTCGTAAGGACGAAGGTTGGATTTAAAATCGGATTCAAGCAGCGCCCGAGAGGCCGAATATGCCGACAGAAGGAAGTCGTAGCCGACCTTAGGTTGAATAGCATAGCTCAAAAGGTAGGAATTACGAATCAGCCGCTCTACCAACTGAGCTAGGGTGGCGTTCCGTTGATTATTGCCGATCTTCGGCAAAAATAAACCAGCCACCAGTGTAACGTTTCCAATGTTCACCCAGGCTCCGCGCACGACTCGGCGTGCATGACTTTCTGAGCGGCCGGCATAGTATCATGGCTGAGGTTGAACCCAAGGAGGGCACGGCATTGAACCGGTGGATCCGCTTAAGCGCGGCCGTTGTCGCGATGATTCTGATTGGGAATCTGCAGTATGCCTGGACCTTGTTCGTAAGTCCCATCATCTCGGCCACCGGCTGGAAGCTCTCCGAAGTGCAGTGGGGGTTTACCTTCTTCATCGCGTTGGGCACCTGGGCCATGCCGCTTTCAGGCGTCATGATCGACAAGTTGGGGCCGCGCCTGTTCATCGCGATCTCGGGCGTGCTGTGTGGCCTCGGCTGGGGCGCCATGGGCTATTCGCACACTCTCACCGAGTTTTACACGTTGTACTCGATCGCAGGTTTTGGCGTGGCCTTTGTGTACTGCGGCGCCGTCGCTATTGCGCTCAAATGGTTTCCCGATAAGCGCGGATTGGCTGCCGGGCTGATCACCGCCGGCTACGGTTCGGGCGCCGCGTTGTTCAATCCGATTTTTGCGTACCTCATCCGCACCAGCGGATACCGCACCACGCTGCTGGAAACGGGAATTGTGCAAGGCATATTCATCCTGATCGCCGGTCTGTTTCTGAGTAATCCGGCTCCGGGTGAGGTACCGGCGGCAGCCCCCGCCAAGGCCAAAGTCCGGCGGCATACCGAAGAATTCAATTCGCTGGAAATGTTGAAAACGCCGAATTTCTACGCCCTGTTCGTCATGATGCTGATGATTGGCATCGGCGGTTTGATGGCTACCGCGCAAATCGGACCCGTCGCCAAGAGTTTCGGGATCGGCGCTACCGCGCTGACCATCGCCCTGTCATTGAACCCTCTGGCCAATGGAGGAGGACGCATCTTTTGGGGTTGGGTCTCGGACCATATGGGCCGGGAGCGGACCATGTTTCTGGCCTTCTCGCTACAGGCTTTGTTCCTGGTGAGCGTCGTCACCGTGGGACGCTTAAGCCCTATTTGGTTTGTGGCCGCAACCGCTCTGGTCTTCTTCACCTGGGGCGAATTATATGTGCTGTTTCCCGCAGTGCTGACGGATATCTACGGCGCCCGCAACTCGGCCGCCAACTACAGCTTTCTCTACAGCACGAAAGGCTTCGCTTCTATTTTGGCCGGGGGATTGGCGGCCAAGCTTTTCGAGAATACCGGATCCTGGAGCTACGCCTTCTACGGCAGCGCGGCACTGGCGCTGCTATCGGCATTGGGAGCTTTGCTATTCATCAAAATGCCGTTCCCGAAAAAACAGATCCACGAACCGTCACCGGCGGGCGCGTTCTCAGCTTCCGAGCAGGCTCCCGGCTGAGACGCCGCCGGCCTGTGCCAATTCACCGCCGCTGATTTTCTTGCCGTCCTCCAGCTTGGCTTTCAGCACTTCGACCAGGCCGCCTTGCGCGACCACCTGGAAGCTCTGCGCGGTAACGCCGGTGACCTCGCCGATCTTGCCGGGCACCTCCGCAAAGCGCCGGAAAACAACCTTCCGGGCATCGAAAATCTGTAATCTCTTGCCATCGAGCGTAGTCCACGCGCCCGGCGCGGGGTTGCATCCCCGAATCAGATTGTAAACCTGATCGATGGGCTTGGCCCAATCGATCTTCGCCTCGGCCGAGCGGCACCAGCCCTCATAGCTTGCTTCCGCCTCATTCTGCGCAGTCTCTGTGTGTTTACCCGCCAGCACCAGATCCGCGGCTTCCAACATCGCTGCCACGCCCATCGGGAACAGGCGATCGAAATACACGCTACCGAGCGTGTCGTCGGGTCCAATCGGCGTCTTCTTCTGCAGAACTACCAGCCCTTCGTCCAGCCCGTCGCTAGGACGGAAGATGGTCAAACCAGTTTCCGTATCGCCTTTGATGATCGGCCAGTTGATTGAACTGGGCCCGCGATATTTCGGCAAAAGAGAGGGGTGATACTGGATGGTGCCGTGCTTGGGTAGCGTGACGAATTCCTGTGGAGCGAACTGCGTCACGAAGGCCATGATGCCGATGTCGGCGCCGGATTCCCGCATGGCGAGCGTGGCTTCGGGATCCCGCAGCGACTTGAACTGATGGACTCTCAGATCCCTCTTCTGCGCCGCCGCGCGCAGCGCATCCGGCCGCGCGCCTTCCTTCTCCGGAGCGCAGAACACCGCCACAGCCTGGTCGCCCCGCGCGAGCAACGCTTCCAGCACAGCTTTACCGAAGTCCTGCTGCCCGATGATGGCGATTTTCATTCCGCCCGCGCGCCCACCGGTTTGGGAGGCAGAGAAAAGGCGCCGGCCTGTTTCTTGGCTTCAATCTCCGCATCGCTCCATCCCAGCATCTCTTTCAGGATTTCATCGGTATGCTCGCCTAACAGTGGGCGAGCGTTCGATCTTCGCCGGCGACGCCGAAAGCTTGATCGGCATGCCGACGTTGTACCATTTGCCGCGCTGCGGGATGATCCAGCTCCACGTACATTTCGCGCCCGCGCACGTGCTCGTCGTTGGCCAGATCCTCGGTGGACATGATCGGGCCGCAGGGCACATCCAGCTCATTCAGAATCCCCATGAATTCGCGCTTGGTGTAGTTCGACGCGAACCGGTCGAGCAGCGGCCACATCGCGTTCTGGTTCTTGCGCCGGTCGCCGATCTTGGCGAAACGCGGATCGGTGGCCAGATCCGGCTGCCCTAACATCCGGCCCGATTCGCTTGGCCAGCGCGCTCCCATACCGCTTCCTGCACCACGACGTACATATAATCGTTGGGACCGCCGGGCTTGCACTTGATGGCGTTGCCGAGCTGGCCGCCGCCGGAATCGTTGCCCGCGCGCGGCGTGCTTGGTCAGGCCCTTGGTCGGCACCGAATACTCGGACAGTTCCTGGCGCGTCAGGCGCTGGTGATCGCGCCATTTGACGCGGCACAGGTTCATCACGCCGTCCATCATGGCCACTTCCACGTATTGGCCCTCGCCGGTGCGGTGGCGCTGCTGCAGCGCGGCCAGCAGTCCGATGCGCCAGGTGCAGGCCGGTGCCCGAGTCGCCAATCTGCGCGCCGGTGACATACGGCGGGCCTTCGGGAACGCCAGTGGTGCTCATGGCGCCGCCCATCGCCTGCGCCACGTTCTCATACGCCTTGAAGTCGGCGTACGGGCCGGACGAACCGAAGCCCTTGATCGAACCCATTACGATACGCGCGGGTTGATCTCGTGGACTTTCTCCCAACTGAAGCCCAGCCGGTCGAGGACGCCGGGGCCGAAATTCTCCATCAGGATGTCGCTCTTCTTCAGAAGCTCGACGAATATCGCCTTGCCGTCGGGCGATTTCATGTTGACCGTGATGGAACGCTTGTTGCAGTTCAACATCGTGAAATACAGGCTGTCGGCGTTCGGCACGTCCCGCAGCTGGCCGCGCGTGGCATCGCCGGCGGGCGACTCCACCTTAATTACGTCCGCCCCCATCCATGCCAGCAGTTGCGAGCAGGTGGGGCCCGCCTGCACGTGCGTCATGTCCAGGATGCGAATTCCCTTCAGTGCTTCCATATCGACTAGCTATCTCCTGTTTGCCCCCAGCCCGCGCCGAGCGGCGTGCCGGATTACTTGTACATGGTTTGGTTCGAAGTGCCCGACGAATAGACATCGCGATTGATCACCACGTCCACCAACGCTGGTTTCCCGGAGTCTCGCGCTTTTTCGAGCGCGGGCCGGATGTCCTCAGGCTTGGTGACGCGGATGCCAAAGCCGCCCATCGCTTCCGCTAAATGGTCGAAGCGAACGTCGCCCACGATGTTGCCGATGTCGCCGCGGCCCGGGTACTTCGCCTCCTGGCCAAACCGAATCTGATTCCACGACGAGTTGTTGCCGATCACGCCCACGTAAGGCAGTTTCCGATGCACCATGGTGATGAAATCGAAGCCCGTCAGCGTAAACGAGCAATCGCCGTACAGCGTCACTACATCGCGCTGCGGTTGCGCCAGCTTGGATGCCATGGCAAAACCGGTTCCGACGCCCAGCGTGCCGAGCGGGCCGGGGTCCATCCATCCGCCCGGTTTATGCGGCCGCACAATGGAACCGGAGAACGTGACAATGTCGCCCCCGTCGCCGATGTAGACCGTGTCATCCTGGAGAAACTCATTGATCTCGTGGCATAGCCGCACCGGATGAATGGGAACTTCGTTAGCGGCGATAATCTTGTCGTTCTTGCCCTGGCTGGCTTTTTCGTCGGCGCGCAGCATCGCCAGAAACGGATCGTGCTTCCGCAAGACGTCGCCGCTGGAAGCTTCGCACATCGCATTCACGATGGTTTTCAGGTTGCCGACCAAGCCGAAATCGAAGTCGCGGTTGTTGCCGACGTTTCTGTAATCCATGTCCATGATCACGATCTTGGCTTTGGGGTTCAGGCGCCGGCCGTAGCCCATGCGGAAGTCCAGCGGCGTGCCGGCCAGCAGAATGACGTCGGCGTTGTCGAACGCCGTCTTGCGCGAGGGCATGAAACCGTGGGAATGGTTGGGCGGCAGCGTTCCTCGAGCCGCGCCGTTGACATAAATCGGGATGTTGAAATGCCGGGCGAACCGGTCGATGGCGGCATCCGCGCGGCAGGTGCGCGCCTGCGTTCCGAACAACGCCACCGGGCGCTCCGCTTGCGCCAGCAAGTCCGCCACCTGCTGCACGATATTGGGGTCGCCCAGGAAGTCCGGCGCTCCGCCATCCGCGCCGCGCACCCGGAAATTCTTCGGATAGCGCACCTTGGATCGGTCCGCCTTGCCATCCATTACGTCGTGCGGGATCTCGAGGAAACCAGGCCCTGGCGCACCGTTATACATCTCGCGAAACGCAATTCCCATCATTTCCGCCACGCGATCGGTGGTCATCACCAGCGACGCGAATTTGCTGATGGGCGTCATCATTTCGGTGTGACGCAACTCCTGCAAACCGCCCATGCGGTATTGTTTGAGCGGGGAATTTCCGCCGATCAGCAGCATCGGACTTTCGGCGCGGAACGCGTTCGCCATCCCGGTGACCGCGTCGGTTGTTCCAGGGCCGGCCGTAACCACTGCGCAGCCGAGCCCGGTGATACGCGCGTAGGCGTCGGCGGCGTGTGCCGCTACCTGCTCATGCCGCACGTCCACAATTTCGATCCCTTCGTCAATACAACCGTTGTAGATATCGACAATGTGGCCGCCGGAAATCGTGAAAATGTGCCGGATGCCTTCCTGCTTCAGCATTTTGGCGACAATCTGGCCGCCCGAAATCGTCTCCGTGCCGGTTGCGGCTTTGGTGTCTGCGTTAGCGATAGCGGTTCCCATGCAATCCTCGTCCCCTAGACTTCACCCGGACCATTGTAGCTTATGGTTGAGCCGTCCCTTCTCGCGGCCGTTCACTGCGCGGGCATGGTAGAACATTTGTTATGGCATTCGTGAAAGTCGGTTTGCTCGCCTCCCTGCCCCCCGGCTCTGTGACGGAAGTGACTCTCGGAAATGATTCGTACGCAGTCTGCAACGTAAACGGCGAACTGCACGCGCTGGCCGGCATCTGCCCCCACGCCGGCGGCCCCATCGGGCAGGGCAACCTCCTGGACAACCTGGTGATTTGTCCGTGGCACGATTGGGCATACGATTGCCGCACTGGTGAGAACGACTTCGATCCTACGGTGAAGTTGGATCGCTTCCCTGTAAAGACCGAGGGCCAAGACATTCTCATCGATCCTCAAGCTCGTGCCTGAGCTCCCCGAAGTCGAAACCGTCGTTCGCACGCTAGCGCCAAAACTCACCGGGCGCCGCATCCTGGACGCGCGCTTCTCCTCGCGGCATGTGGTGCGCCAGAAATTCCCGGTACTCCGGCGGCTCGTGCGCAACCAGCTCGTAAAATCCGTGACCCGGCACGGCAAGTTCATCGTTCTCACGCTGGATGAGGGCGTGCTGGTGATTCATCTGGGCATGACCGGTAAGCTTCTGCTCGACGCCGAGCCCGGACCCTACGCGCGCGCCATTTTCGAGCTCGATCAAGGCCTGCTGGTCTACGACGACGTCCGCCATTTCGGCCGTATCGAGTGGAGTGCGCAGCTACCGGATCGCGCCGCCGCGCTGGGCCCCGACGCACTGGACATTTCGTTCGAGGATTTTCGGAAGTTGTTGAAGGCCCGGCGATCCGCCATCAAGCCGCTGCTGCTCAATCAGCGTTTCCTGCGCGGCATGGGCAATATTTATACCGACGAAGCCTTGTTCGAAGCCCGCATTCATCCGCGCGCCAACGCCGCCGGTTTGAGCAAGGAGCGCGCCGGACGGCTGCATCGCGCCATGCTCGACATACTGGCCACTGCGATCCGGCTGAAAGGTTCGTCGATTTCCGATTACGTCGATGCCGACGGCCAACGCGGCAGTTTTCAGCAACAGCATCAGGTCTACGGACGCGCCGGCGAGCCCTGCCCTACTTGCGGAACGCCGATCCGCCGGATCGTGGTGGGACAGCGCGGAACGCACTACTGTCCGAAGTGCCAGCGAAGCTGAGGATGTGATCGGCCATGAGCGCCGCCGCCTTCATCCCGGCAACGTCGTGAACGCGAACCACGTGCGCGCCGCCTAAAATGCAGGCCGTCACGGCAGCCGCCGTAGCACATTGCAGAAAATCCTCGGAAGGCTTCTCCAGTTGCGGCAGAAACGACTTTCGCGACGGCCCCAACACCAGCGGCAACTCGAGCGCCGCCAACTCGCTCAGCCGCGCCAGAATCTCCGCGTTCTGCTCCTTGCGTTTGCCGAAGCCGAGGCCAGGGTCGATTGCAATCCGCGCTCGATCCACGCCCGAGCGCACGGCGCGATGCGTGGAAGCATCCAAGTCCTTCAGGATAGTTCCGATCACATCCTTGAGCGGCGCCAGCTTGGCCCAAGTTTCCGGCGTTCCGCGCATGTGTGTAATGATCAGGCCGGCATCGTGCTTGGCGGCGACGCGCGCAAGCTGCGCATCGAACGTCAGACCGGAGGGATCGTTGATCAGCGCAGCCCCGTGCTCCAGCGCCTTCTCCGCCACAGCCGATTTGTAGGTGTCCACCGAAATGGGCGTTTCCAATTTCCCGCGCAGCCGCTTCAGCACGGGGATCAGACGTTGCAGCTCTTCGGCTTCCGAAACGCGCTCGGAGCCAGGCTTGGTGGATTCCGCGCCGATGTCGATGATGTCCGCGCCCTGCTCTTCCAGTTCGATGGCGCGAGCGAAGGCACGGTCCGGATCGAGATACTTACCGCCATCGGTGAACGAGTCTGGCGTCACGTTCAGCACGCCCATCAACAAGGTCCGCTCGCCGAGCAGCAGTTCACGGCCGGCCAGCTTCCACACAAAGTGACGTCGCGGAGTAGCGATCATGGAATGATCCGCTTCCACTTCTTGCCGACGCGGAAAACAGAGCCTTCGGGCGGATTCTCGAACTTTAGGTCTGTATACTTAACGCCGTTAATCTCGACTGCTCCGGCCTTGATCTTCCGCTCGGCGTCGGACCGTGATTCAGCCAGGTTCGTTCCGAGCAAAATCTTAGGCAAGCTGTCCCCTGCGAAGACAACGGTTTCCATATCGTCCGGCTCACGCCCCTCCCTCACCTCGCGATCAAAATCCGCCTGCGCCTGATCGGCCGCCGCCGCCGAATGAAAATCGGTCACGATTTGCCGCGCCAGCCGCATCTTCACTGGCATGGGATCTTCCGCCTTCATAGCGGCAATTTCCGCCATGCTCTGGTCGGTCAGCAACTCCCAATAGCGCCACATCAACGTGTCGCTGATCCCCATCACCTTGCGAAAGATCACCTTGGGCGGCTCGGTGATGCCGATGTAGTTCCTTTTCGATTTCGACATTTTGTCCACGCCATCCGTACCTTCCAGCAGCGGAACCGTGGCGACGATCTGCGGCGGCTGGCCGTAGTCTCGCTGCAGCTCGCGCCCCACCAGCAGGTTGAACCGCTGATCGGTGCCGCCCATCTCCACGTCGCATTCCAACTTCACCGAATCGTAGCCTTGCGCCAGCGGATACAACAATTCGTGCATTGAAATGGGGATGCCGTCTTTGAATCGCTTGGTGAAATCGTCCCGCTCCATGATGCGCGCCACGGTGTATCTCGAGCACAACCGGATGATGTCGGCGAAACCCAGCGGCGCCAGCCATTCGCTGTTGAACCGCACTTCAGTCTTCTCGGGATCCAGGATTTTGAAGACCTGCGTCTTGTACGTTTCGGCGTTCTGGTCGATTTCCTCGCGCGTCATGGGCGGGCGCGTAGTGTTGCGGCCGGTTGGATCGCCAATCAATGCCGTATTGTCGCCGATAAGGAAAATGACGCGGTGACCCAGATCCTGGAAGTGCTTCATCTTGCGAAGCAGCACCGTGTGTCCCAAGTGTAAATCGGGCGCCGTGGGATCGAAGCCCGCCTTCACGCGCAACGGCCGGCCACTCTTCCGGGCTTGGATCAGCCGCTCGCGCAGATCCTCTTCCCGAATCAGATCCGCGAGACCCTTCTTCAAGTACGTCAACTGTTCGTCGACCGCTGTGCTCTGGAGTGCCACCTTCTTCATTAGAGCAGGGCCAGCGCATCCACGATGAGTTTCGCCGCCAGTTCCGGCGACTCCATCGGAATGAAGTGCGAATGCTCCGCGATCAACGTATCGGTCCCGCGCGCGAAACTCGCGGCCAGATCCGGAGCGGTGGGCGACACACCCATCACGTTCGCAGGATCCTGAAATCGCCCGGATCGAACCACCTGAACGGGGATCGTAATCGTCGCGATCTCGGGATAAATGTTCGATTCCACAGCCGGGCTCGCCTCATAGATGGCAGCCTCAATTTCAGGTGGGCACGCCAGTATGTAATCGCCGCCGTAATCAGCGCCCATCGGCAGGAGCCCGTAGCGGCAATAGTCCTGCAGCACCGCACGGTCCCAGGCATCGAACGGCGGACGGCCCGCGAAGCTTTCGAACATCTCTTCGGGCGACCTCCAGCGATTGCGGCGCTTCCGGACGAACTGCGCCTGCGTCCAAGGTCCAACGTACTGATGCCTCGGGCGAATCACGGGATCGATCAACAGCAGCCCCCCAAACGCGCCCGGTCGCAGCGCCGCTCCCAGCGTGATGGCATGCCCGCCCATCGAGTGTCCGACGCCGAGCGCGCCCGATAGCCCCAGCCCCTCGGCTACAGCCGCCACGTCGGCGCCGAAGTTTCGCCAGGCATACGGCGGCGGCCGCTTGCTGCTGCCGCCATGGCCCCGCGCATCGTAAGCGTAGCAGCGCCGCGTTTCCGGCATGTGCGCGATCACCTGGTCCCAAATTCGCGCATGAAATCCAGTCGCGTGACAAAACAGCACCGGACGCCCCTCGCCCGGCCACTCCCACAGCACGAGCTCGACGCCATTCACGAGAACTTGCAACTCGACGGGCGCGCCACGCATTCGTATTTCAGTTTAGCTGCGCGCCACGGTTTAGCTGCGCTGCTGGGAACAAGTTCCGTTCACGGTGTATACTGCAATCCAGGAGAAAATAACGGATGAGCGAAGTACTCAGTGGAGCTGAGTTTAAGAAGCAACTGCGCGAAGGAAAGACCAAGCTGGGCCTGTTCGTCAATTCGCACAGTCCGACAGTCGCGGAGCAATTGGCTCATACCGGCTACGACTGGCTGCTGGTGGACACGCAACATGGGCCTATGGGTTTTGTCGAATTGTCGGCCATGCTGGCCGGAATATCCAGCGGCGGCGCGAAATCGCTGGTGCGCGTAGCCGGCTATCACGATCGCGGCGGCATCCAGCAATCTCTCGATTTGGGCGCCGACGGCGTTCTCGTTCCATACATCAATACCGCCGAGGAAGCCCGCCAAGCCGTCAGTTGCGCGCGCTATCCCACAACCGGAACGCGGTCGGTTTATTTCCCGCAGCGCAGCATGAACAAAGCCGGGTTGCTCGGCTATGCCGGCGCCGCCAACGACAACGTCATCGTCGCCCTGCAGGTGGAAACCGCCGACTGCATCAAGAATATCGACGAGATCGCGGCCGTCAAGGGCGTCGACCTGCTGTTTCTCGGCCAGAACGATCTCTGCATGTCGATGGGGCTCTTTGAAAAATACAAGTTCCCCGACATGTACACGTCCCCGGAGCTCCAAGCCGCCACCGACAAACTGCGCGCCGCCGCCAAGAAGAACAACGTCATCCTGGGCCTGTTCCTGTTCGGAACTTCGCGCGTCGGCGAGTTCCTCGAGAAGGGCTTCCCTTTCATCAGCATCGGCAACGATCTGCATCACATCCTCACGCAGGCCGGAGCTTACGTCAAAGACGTCGAAGCGGTTTCCAAGGAGAAAGGCAAGGCCTGGACGCGGCGCGACACCGCGTTGCTGTAACCTGAACGCGCCGCAAGTCCGAGTCTTAGAACAACGCCACCGCGTGACGTCCGGTGAAATCCGTAAAGGCGGTCTTGAGCCGAAATATCGCGCTGGGAAGAAAAATCTGGACTTATTCCCTTGCCAACCGCTCACGGTTTGCCGGCGATTGTCGAAGACGCGCGAAGGGGTCCCCGGCCGCAGTCCCGGCATCGAATTCCAGAGTGCGAAAAAAGGCCGGGACATCGCGCCAATGTATTGCGGGATTATCGCCTTCCGTCCACAGCGATCCCTTGTTCGGACGGTCGAAAAAGACGGAACCGGTAACCCAAACGTCGTTCCCAAGTCCCCAATTCCTCAAAATGGTGTGCGCCACTGTCTGGCGCCAGGCAGCCGCGTCTTTGTCGACCGGGTTGAGAATCGAGGAGTATCGGATCGGGCCCAGACGATTGGCCGGGTCGAATGGGCTCTCTAGCAATCGCACGACAGGCTCCGACATGGTGGTTACCAGCATAAGGTCACGAGGCTTGGCATGCTTCCGGAAATCCTCTGCTTGAGCCTGCGCCCAACGATGATCGGCGGATCGCTGCCATTCAAAGTTCGGAAAATTCAACAGTGCGAGCAGTATCGCAAATACCCCGATGCCGCCGCGAAGCGGCGCTGCCCATCGCCACGAACTACTCCAACCGGCACTCAACGCTATCAGGAGGAACGGAAGCACTGGTAAAAGACGTTCAGGCGAACTGGGCTCGAACACGACCACCGCTGCAAATACTCCGGCTACGAAGCCGATCACGAGCGGTATGCAGGACTTCCTTTCCGCCGATCGCCATACCAGATACACGACGCCCCCTATGAAGGAATAGAAGGCCCCAATTTTCCATAAACCGGATCGGAATGCTTCGATCACGGTGACGGGATAGAAGGGGTCATGAAACACCAGGCGTTTCAAATAAACTCCCTCTTGGTCCAGATCGATCAGCAGCCGGGAGAATCCGCTAATGGCTCGAATCCATCGCCTGTTCTGGCGCATTCCGTGCCCCGAGGACGCGACCCACGACACCGCTTCCGGCACGGAACGTATCCCCGCCAGCCAAGCCGCCACCATGATTCCCGCCGACAACACTGCGACAGCTATCACGCAGGAGAGGACACATTGACGCCAGGACATCCCCCGCTTTACGCCTCCCGGAAGCCCTATGTACCGGCCCGCGCACGAGGCGGCTGGAATGGCCATCGCAAAGGGAAACCAAAATAGCGCTGCAATACCAAACAGGCAAGGTGGTCCCGCTACGCCGCTCCCTCCACGCTGGAGGGAAGTGAGCTGCCACCAGAGCCCGGCGAGCAACAACGCCAAAGCTGGGATATAAGGTGTTGCACTCTGGGAATAGGCGAGTACGGCATCGCCCCAAACGAAAAGCATCGACGCGACCACCGCAGCCAGCCGGCTACCGCTAAGCCGTCTGCTCAACGTGTAAATCAGCAAGGTCCCGGCCAAGCCCGCGATCAGGCTGAACAACATCAGCCCGCTGAGGATCTTCAACTGTGGAGTCCAGGCAATTCGAATAGACTGTCAGACGGTGGTGGAAAGCCCGCTATTAGGGATCCAGCCCACGAATAAGCTTGAAAACCAGTATCCCAAGGGGCGCCATAAGATATGGCCGAATTCCCACAGTGTTTCGTGCGCTGCGGAGCCGCTCCGGACGGCATGGATATCGGCAACGTAATAGATGGAATCGCCCATGAACGGAGCTTGTGTCACGGCAACGGAAGCCAGGAAAAGAGCTGCAGGCATAATCAGCCAGATCCATGGGTCGCGGCGAGCTCCGGTGCCGTCAGAGCTGTCGGGGGGCAAGCGGGCGTTAGCTTCCTGCGCTAACATGTCGAGCATGTTATCAACCGTGGCCGGCTAGACGCAAATCACCCCCGACGCCTGGCGGCATCAAGTGCGCTGGGAGTCGTGATCGCGGCGCTTCTGGACTGTGGTGGATCGCCCTGCCGCCAGCCAGTCGGCTGGCCATTGCGGTGCGGGAAAGCCAGCGTGCTCGGCTGCGCCGCCATTGAGAACGTCATCATCGCCTTCACCCGGCGCGACACCGCGTTGCTGTAATCCCGCTCGACCATACCCTTGCATTCCGGGTTATAACGTGAAACACTCGGCTCGCTCGCAGAGGAGCGAACCAAATGACACCTTCCAAAGCCCCACTCCCATTCTTGGGCACGTGGAAGCTCACGAAATGTGAATCCTCACACCCGGACCTGCCTCACCCGACGTCCGGAGTTACAACGTTCACTCAGGAAAAAGACGCGATTCACTACAGCGCCGACACAGTCTGGTCGGACGGCCGGAAATCAAATGCTAGCGCTGTGCTTACCTTGGACGGCAGTTGGTGCACGGTGTCGGGCAGTCTTGTGACAGACTCCCTTAGCCTTCGGCGCCTGGAGAATGGCTTTGAGGCCAAGATGAGAAAAGGCGGTGTCGATGTGGGAAAAACCCGCTCCACGTATTCCGCCGACGGACGAACCGCGACGGGACACTGGGAAGTTGCGGGCCACGGCGGCAAAACCATCACTTGGACCACCACCTCAGAGCGGCAGTGACCTCTGCTCCGGAAATTTCGGCCGACGGCGTCAACCTCTACTGATGGCTGTCGTCGTCCTTTGCGCGGTCGCGCACCCGGTCCCGCGCCTTCTTAGCATCTTTCTCCGATTCGCTCAGCGCCTGCCGCAATTGATCGCGCGCCTTGTAGAGGTCCTCGCGCGTTTGGTCGTCCGCGCGCTTCAACTGCTCCTTCAGCTTCCGGTTCGCTTCATCCAACTGGATGCGAGCCTTTTCTTGCGCTTCGCGGCCCTCTCGTTTGGCCCGATCCGCATCCCGGCGGCTGCATCCCGGCGCGGCAGCCAGTCCGACAACAATGCCGATCACTCCGATCCAGGTCTTCATGCGCGCCTCCCGCCTATAAGACGCTAACAAATTTATTACGTTGCCGACACCGGCAATCCGCACTCCCCAACCCCCAATCCCAAGTTCCCCCCGAACGCGGTTTAATGAAGGTGGGGCCCGCCGCCCACGCTTATGAGAATACTGGTAGTCGAGGACGAAAAACGGATTCAGGATTTCTTATCTCGTGGCTTGGAAAGCGCGGGTTACGCCGTAGACGTAGCCGGCAACGGGGCTACCGCCGTGGAGCTGGTGCATGGCGCTGAGTACGACCTCATCATTCTCGACCTCATGCTTCCCGACATGGACGGGCTTTCGGTGCTGCAAAAGATTCGCAACCGCAAGACCAGCCCGCCGGTCCTGATCCTGAGCGCGCGCGATGCCGTGGACGATCGCGTAAAAGGACTGGAGCTCGGCGCCGACGACTACCTGGTGAAGCCGTTTGCGTTCGTCGAGCTGTTGGCCCGCGTGCGAGCGCGGCTGCGGCGCGGACAGCCCATGCCCGAGCGCTTGCAGGTGGGCGAACTGCTGCTCGATTGCATCCGGCGCAAGGTGACGCGCTCGAACGAAAACGTCGAGCTGGCCCCCAAGGAGTTCAGCATCCTCGAATATCTGATGCGCAATCGCGGCCGCCCGCTCAGCCGCACCATGATCGTCGAGCACGTCTGGGACATGGACTACGATGGGCTCACCAACATCGTCGATGTCTATATACGGCACCTGCGCAGCAAGATCGACGACAAGTGGCCGGTCAAAATGATCCACACCGTGCGCGGCATCGGTTACATGCTGGACACGCCCGAAAAAGCGGCCGAGACGCAGGTCGAACAGGCCACATGATCACACCGGCGCGAGCTTTTGGATGGACGCGCGGCCTTCGTTTCCGTCTGGCCCTCAGCTACGTTTTGTTTTTCACCGTGCTGCTGGTGCTGCTCGGCATCCTGTTTCGCCAGACCTTGAGCGGCAATTTCCAGACCCAAATGGAAAGTGTGTTGGACGAAGAATGGGGCGCGGCCAAGGGTTATCTCCGCACGGGGCCCGAAGGTCCGAACTGGTTTTACGACGAGAAGGATCCCGACGAAAGTTTCGCGGTCCGGCGCGTGCAGCGCGTCTATATGCTGGCCGACACCCAAGGCCACCCGCTGCAACACTCCGACATTTACGACTCTATCGGCATCGACCCTCCCGCCGAGATTCGCGACATTCTTCAGTCCGGAAAACCGGCCATTCGCGTCCGTAACGATTCGAGCGGTGTCCCCTACATGATCCGCTCCGGATTGTGGGTGGATCATGACGGCCATAAATACTACCTGGCGATCGGCCGCGCGGTGGACTACAACAACAAAGTCATCCGAGATTTCACCAGGAACTACTTCGCCCTGGTTCCCATGGTGCTGGTGATCAGCGGGCTGCTCGGATGGTTTCTGGCAGGCCGAGCGCTCGATCCCGTGAATTCGGTGGCCGACGCCGCCCAGCGCATCACGCATTCCAATCTCGACGTGCAGATCCCGGCGCGCAACACCGGCGATGAATTGGACCGGTTGATCGAAGCTTTTAACCACATGATGTCGCGGTTAAATCGCTCCTTCGAACAGATCCGCCAATTCTCCACCGACGTATCGCACGAGTTGCGCACTCCGCTCACGGTGGTGCGTGGCCAGCTCGAAGTAGCGTTGTTCACCGCGCAGACCGTCGAGCAATATCGCGAGGCGATGGCCGACGCCCTGGAAGGCGTGGAGAGATTGTCCAACATCGTGCGGGCGCTACTGATGCTCTCGCAAGCCGAATCCGGCCAGTTGGTGCTCCAAAAAAATGAAATGGACCTCAGCGGCCTGGTCCGCGATTTGGTGGACCAGCACCAGATTCCCGCCGAAGCCGAGGGAGTGCTTCTTAGCGCGGATCTGCCCAATGGCTGCATGCTCAGCGCTGACCGCATTCAGATCGAGCGCCTGGTATCCAATCTTCTGGGGAATGCCATCAAATATACGCCCGCCGGCGGAAAAGTGAAGGTCAGCCTGGTTCCTCTGTCCGATAACGTGAAGCTGATCGTCGAAGACACCGGCGTGGGCATATCGCTGGAGCATCTGCCGCACATCTTCGATCGGTTCTATCGCGTCCCCTCCGCCGATCCGGAAAAAGGCCTCGGCCTCGGTCTCAGCTTCGTCGCTTGGATCGCCAAAGCGCATGGAGGCGCTGTCACGGTGGACAGCACGCCCAACCAGGGGACGCGCTTCACGGTTCTGCTGCCGGTTGGCCGCTGGTCGCCGAAATCGCCAGTCAACGCAGCGCCGGAGACCCCGGCCCCGCCCGTCGCCGAGCGGGTACACTAAGAACACATGGCCCAAATCGAAATCACTTCACGCGACAAGGAAGGCATCAAGATCCTCGACCTGAACGGGAAGCTGACCGTCGGAGCCGCTTCCGATCTGCGCGAAAGGGTCAGCGCGGAAACGTCCGCTGGGTTCCTGCAGCAGATCTTGAATCTAAAACAAGTCGACTCCATCGATAGTACGGGCCTCGGCACCATGGTGATCTGCTTCATGTCGGTTCAGAAAGCCGGCGGCGCGCTAAAGCTGGTGAATCTCAATCGCCGCAACCTGGAGCTGGTGCTGCTCACGAAACTGTCCACGGTCTTCCAGATCTTCAACGAAGAGCAGGAAGCCATCAACAGCTTCTTTCCCGATCGGGAGATCAAGCACTTCGACATTCTGGCCTTCGTTCAACAGAACAAGGAAGGCGCCTAGCTCTGGGCATGTTCGGGCATCGTCGCGCGAAAGGATTGGCTGCGGTGGGAGCGCCAGCGCCCTCCTTTTCCTTGGCCGCATTGGCCGGCCCCCCGCGCTCGCTGGAGAAAATCCTGGCCGGCGGCCCCGCGCTCCTGGCATTCTTCAAAATCAGTTGCCCGGTTTGCCAGCTCACCGTTCCTTATTTGGAGCGTCTGGCCAAGAACGACGCGCTCCAGGTAATTGCGATTTCGCAGGACGACGCCCGCGCCACGAGTGAGTTCGCCGGCCGTTTCGGCCTTACCTTTCCCCTGCTGCTCGATGCTTCCGCCGACGACTATCCGGCCAGCAACGCCTACGGCATCAGCTCGGTTCCGACCTTGTTCGTGATCGAGCCCGACGGAATTATCAGCCGAGCCTTTGCGGGATTTTCGAAACGCGATTTCGTGCAGCTCGGTGCGCGCGCTGGCGTGGCGCCGTTTAGCCCCGAGGATCACGTGCCCGAGTGGAAAGCGGGTTGAGGCTCTAAAAACTAGGCCCGGTCCGGAGCCTGCGATAATAAAAATACAAATGGCCTCCAAAATTACTGAAGCCCTCGGTTCCGCCGCAGCCATCGCCAAGGGCATGTCCGTCACCTTCGGCGAGATGTTGAATCCCACCATCACCGAGGATTATCCCGACCAGCCGCCGAAATTTCAGGAGCGCTTCCGCGGCGTGCATGTGTTGCAGCGCGACGAAAACGGACTCGAAAAATGCGTGGCTTGTTTTCTGTGCGCAGCGGCCTGCCCGGCCGATTGCATCTACATCGAAGCGGCGGAAAACACCGACACCCTGCGCATCAGCGGCGGCGAGCGCTACGCCAAGGTCTACAACATCGACTATAGCCGCTGCATCTTCTGCGGCTATTGCGTCGAAGCTTGCCCCACCGACGCCATCACGCACGGCCATGGGTTCGAGATCGCCAGCTATAACGTTTCCACATTGATTTACCGCAAGGAGAATATGCTGGCGCCCATTCCGCAAGGCGCGCATTTTCCATTGAAGGCCGAGCCCGAAGAAACACCTAGCGGCCACTAGCGCTTCAAGATTTCCACCAGCCGGGCTCGGTCCGCCGCGCTCATCCCCGGATTCTTCGCTATGTCGGCGCGCGTTTCCAACTTCCTTCGATAGCGCCCGAAGTACTCATTAAAGTCGCCTCCGTACTGGAAGCTGTACATGATGTCTTCGAACACCGCCGTGTGCGCCAAGCCCAGCGCGTGTCCCGATTCGTGCAGGCACGTCAGATATACGACGGTGTCGCGCAGCAGCCGGTCGCCATTCACGGGCAGCGGAGAAGGCCGCACATAAACTTCCGCGCCCAGATGTCCTTCGAACACCGCCGGACGCGTCTCGCCGTACATGCCCTGTTCGGCGGAAGCCCAGTACAAGCGGATGCGCGCGTGTTCCCGATCCTTCACCCGCGTGAACTCGAGTTCCCCGCCCGATGCTTTTTGCCACGCTTCGAACGCCCACTGGGCCAGTTGCGGATCGTCAGGCTGGCACTTCGATGCGGCGTCGGTGCACGGCTGCACCCAATAGGTGTACTGTTGCGGGGCCGCAGCCGGCAGAATGGAAGCCGCTAGACACATCGCCAGCACGCGCAAGAGCCCGTTCATCGTCTTTCCGCCAGACCGTCCGCGGCCAGCAGCTTGATCTGCGCTTCCAGTTGTTCGATACGCTTGGTGAGATCGTCGATCAGCTGCCCCTCGGGATCCGGCAGTGTCCCGTGCTCCAGATAATCGCCCGTGTCCACCCGCGCCCGCACCACGCGTCCAGGCACTCCGACCACAGTGGAGTTGTCCGGCACGGAGCGGACCACTACCGACCCCGCGCCAATCTTGGTGTGGCTGCCGATGGTGATATTGCCCAGGATCTTAGCGCCCGTTCCGATCACCACGTTGTCGCCGATGGTCGGATGCCGCTTGCCTTTCTCCTTGCCGGTCCCGCCCAGCGTCACGCCTTGATACAACAGCACGTCGTCGCCGATCTCGGTAGTCTCGCCGATCACCACGCCCATCCCATGATCGATAAAACACCGCCGTCCAATCGTGGCCCCCGGATGGATCTCGATTCCCGTCAGAAGCCGGTTGAACTGCGAGATGATGCGGGCCAGCAACGGAAAGCCCGCGGTGTGCAGCTTGTGCGCGCCACGGTGCCACAGAATGGCATGCACCCCGGGGTAACAGAAAAAGATCTCCAGCGCGCTCTTGGCGGCAGGGTCTCCGCGAAAAACGGTCTCGATCTGTTCCCGGACGGCTCGAAACATTGCTGCCTAGGTTTGATTATCTCACCGGTCCGGGGGATGCAAACATCTTGCCGAACGTCGGTTATGATAAGTTCGATGCGGCTCGGTTGGCTCTTTCTGGCGGCGCTTGTCCTCTCTCTTACTAGTTGCTCTTCGTCCACCCCGCCCGACAAGCAAGGCAAGGCGGCAGGGGTGGCCATCCCGCCGCACTTCACGGCCAGCAACACCTCGAATCCCATCGCCAAGTACATCGAGCTGGTTGGCTTGCGCGTCAGGGAGCGAAGCGCCGGACATCTGATCGTTCAGTTTGGCGTGGTCAATCACTCGGAAGCCGACGTTGGCGATGTGAAAATGACCGTCAACTTGAGCACCACGGCCGCCAAACCGGGTGATCCTCCGCTCATCACTTTTCCCGCTCAGGTGTCCCGGCTGGGACCCAGCGAGCTAAAGGACGTGTCGGTGGAAGTGCCCATCAAGCTCCGCGTTTACGAGTTGCCGGATTGGCAGTTCTTGAAAGCGGATTTCGAAATCACCGAGCCTGCGCAGTAGTCACGATTCTGAAATGTTCCCGATTGCCTCACTGCTTGTGGCGAAACACGTCAAGCCCTGGTCACGTCTTATGGCATAGTCATGATTTGCGACAATGGTATGCGGCCTGCATTGGCTGGCAACGCTGCCCGCGTCCCAGCTGTCCAGACTTGAACCTAGGCAAGGAGCTTCCGTTGATTCTCAAGAATACTCTCAGTGCGCGATTTGTGCCGTTTCTGGCCCTACCGCTTCTGTTCCAGTCCCTGAGCGCGAGCGCGCCCCCCCAACTCAGCCTCGATCAGACTTCCATCACCGTTCCGGTGGTCCAGGGTTCCAACGGTCCCTCGCAATACATCGACGCGTTCAACATTGGCGGCGGCACGCTGGACCTGACTGCTACCTCGAATGTCACTTGGCTGAGCGCCACCATCGGCGCCGATCAGGTATGTGGTCTTTTGGGCGGCTGCTACCCGTTGACGATCGCCCTCAATACCGCTTCTTTGGCCACCGGAGTTTATACCGGAATCCTGACGCTCTCGGATGCCAACGCAATCGATTCGCCGCAGACTATTACCGTGACGGTCCAGGTGGGCGGCGATGTCCCAGGTAACCTGGTATTCTACCTGGCGCCTGGCGGGTCCACCTCAGCCAGCTTCACCGTCGGCGATGATGCGACATACAAGTTGAGCGCCGGCACTTCATGGCTCACCGTCACCTCGGCCAAGTCGCAGGGCGTGACGACGCTGACCGTTCAAGCCAAGGCCTCTTCGAGCATGGCCGCGAAGGCCTACGACGGAACCGTCACCATTTCCGGCTCGAAGTTCGCGCCCGACAACAAAACGGTTTCGGTGGTTCTGAACGTCACCACTGCGCCCATTGCGCGGCCCAGCAGTAGCGCGGTTTCATTCACCATCCCGCAGAGCGCGAACCAGCAGAGTACGCCGGTCGCGATAACCAACGCCGGACAAGGCACCCTGACTGTTTCCGGCGTAACCGCGTCCGCGGCCAATGGCGGAGCCTGGCTTACCGCCGATTCCGTCACCGGCGGCGTCTCTATCACGGCCAATCCAGCCGGTCTCACGCCCGACACCTATTCGGGCACGGTGACTGTGTCGAGCAACGCCGCGAACGGCAAAGTAGTGATCTCCGTTGAGCTCACCGTGGTGGCCCAAGGTCCGCCACTCGCATTCGCCGGAGGCGCCGTCAACAATGGAACCTTCGCAAACGGCGAGCCGCTCGCCCAGGGCGATATCGTTGCGGTATTTGGCAGTCAATTCACGTACGGCGATGCCCAGGGAGCAACCAGCCTTCCGCTCCAGACCAAGATCAACGGTGTCCAGGTGCTCGTGAACGGCGTTGCGGCGCCGCTGTTTTACGTCGGTGCCGGACAAATCAATTTCGAAGTGCCGATTGATACCGCTACCGGCAACGGTACCATCCAGATTGTCCGCAACGGGACGGCCGGCAACTTGATCTCCGTCGAGATCAACGCCCGTGTGCCGCGGTTCATCGTATACGGCGGGGGTTACGGCGTGGTCACCGAATCCAACGGCGCCACGCTGACCGGCACTCCCAGTACGCAGCCGCTCAAGGCAGGAGATGTCATCGTCATCTACGCTATTGGCTTGGGGCCAACGACGCCCCCCGTCCCCAGTGGAACCGCGTCGCCCGGCAGCCCGGGCTTGGCGACGGTGCCCGGAACCACCAAGGTTTGTTTCGGCAGCGAAACGCCCTTCTATCAGGCTCCTTGCGCCACAGCCTCCTTCACCGGACTGACGCCGGATGCGGTGGCGCTCTATCAAATCACCGCCACGGTTCCCGAGGGTCTCACGTCGGCGAACAACCAGATTCTCCTGTTTCTGGTGGACAACGTCGAGAGCACGCCTGTTCCGATATTGGTGCAATGACGGAGCGGCTGTACTATAGCGACAGCTATCTCACCGAATTCCGGGCTCGCGTTGTCGACGTGAGTCCGGATGCCGCGAGTCCGGACCGTCAGCGCATTTATCTGGACCGCACTGCCTTTTATCCCACTTCCGGCGGCCAGCCGTTCGATACCGGGGAGCTGGGCGGCCGGCCGGTGCTGGAAGTGGCCGACGAAGGGGACCGCATCGCGCACGTATTGGCCGCAGCGCTCCCAGACACCGAAGTCGTCGGCCGAATCGATCGCGATCGCCGCTTCGATCACATGCAGCAGCACACCGGGCAGCATTTGCTCTCGGCCGTACTTCTGGATCTGTTCGGCGCCGCCACGGTCAGTTTTCATCTGGGCGCCGAAACTTGCGCCATCGACGTCACGGGGTCCCTGGAGCCGGAGCAGTTGCGCGAGGCCGAGCGCCGGGCGAATCAAATCGTCTTCGAAAATCGGCCCGTTACCGTAAGCTTCCAGGATTCCTCCCAGGACCTGGGGCTGCGCAAACCCACCGAGCGCGAGGGACTGGTTCGCATTATCTCAATCGAGAACCTGGATCGCAGCGCTTGCGGTGGAACGCACGTCGGAGCCACCGGCGAAATCGGCCCGATCCTGCTGCGAAAGCTGGATCGCATTCGGGGAAACCTGCGCATCGAGTTTCTGTGCGGCGGGCGATCCATCGCGCGCGCCCGCGCCGATTTTGACGCGCTTTCCAAAATCGCGCGCGGTTTTTCCTCGCCTCTCGATGAAACTCCCGGGCTGGTGGAGGCGCAACGCGAAAAACTGCAGGAATCGGAACGGACGCGCCGCCGCCTGGCAACCGAACTCGCTCAGGCCAGCGGCCGCACACTCTACACGCAAACCGCTGCCGGCCCCGACGGCATCCGGCGCCTGCGACGTTTGGAAGGGTCGCTGGCCGAGGAATCGCGCACCGAGGCCCAAAGCTTCACCACCGCCGGTCCCGCTATTTTCCTGGCCTTCGCCGAAAACCCGCCTGCGGTTCTGTTGGCTGCCTCGAAAGACAGCGGCGTCAATTGCGGCGAATCGCTCAAACGCATGTTGGGCGCCGCGGGCGGACGAGGCGGCGGCAACGCCACGCTCGCGCAAGGCAGTCTTCCCTCGAAGGCCGCGCTCCAGCAAGTGACGGAATCGCTCTCCCGCGAGTTGAATTTCCCAGCTTGAGGATTCCGAAACTTGCATTTGCCCCCTCAACTAAGGCAAGCTGTATAGTTTTCCCCTTGGCGGATACAAATTCATGCTGGTGAGGGTTCTTTACCACGATCACTGTTTCGACGGTGCGGCGTCGGCTGCCTACTTCAGCCGATTTTATGGCGATAAATTCGCTCCGGATGCCCATTTTGAATTCACCGGCCTGGCGCACAAGGCTTCGCAGCTGTTTGAAGACGGCTTGTTCGACGGCGACGTCAACGCGATTGTCGATTTCAAATATTCGCCGAATCCCCGGCTTACCTGGTGGTTCGATCATCACCAGAGCGCGTTCCTCAGCCCGGAGGACGCCGAGCATTTCCGCCACGATCACAGCGGCCACAAACTGTACGATCCATCCTACGGCTCTTGCACTATGTTCATCGCCGACGTGGCGCGCGAACGGTTTGGATATCAAGCGCCCGATCTTGCAGAGCTGGTGAAGTGGGCCGATATCATCGACGGCGCCCGCTACCCGAACGCTCGGGAAGCCGTGGAGCTCAAGGCGCCGGCCATGCAGCTGACACTGGTAATCGAAGGCGCGAAAGGCTCCGAGATCATCCACAAGATCATCGGCTGGATGCGGCACTGCAAGTTGAGCGAGATCGTCCAGCAACCCGAGATCCAGCAACTGTACACTCCTTTGTACCAGCGCCACCTGCGCTCCATCGACATCATCAAGAAACGCGCCGAAACCGGCCATGGAGTGGTGTTCTTCGATTTGGTGGGCGACGACCTGGAGGGGTACAACAAGTTCATTCCCTACTATCTGTTCCCGGATTCCGTTTACACCGTTTCTGTGAGCACCTCCAGCTTCCGGACCAAGGTTTCGGTGGGGTCCAACCCCTGGTCCAAGGAGCCCGTGGAACACAATCTGGCCACCATTTGCGAGCGCTACGGCGGCGGTGGGCACCCGCGCGTGGGAGCCATCAGTTTCGAGATCGGAGCGGTGGAAAGAGCGCGCGCGGTGGCCGCGGAAATCCGTCACGAACTCAGCACCTCGGCTCGGTAAACGAGAGATTAAGCGTTGGCCCGCAAGCGGACGGCGTCCCTGAACTGCGCTGTATCGGTGTACTGCTGAAAGTGCGCGATCTTCCCGGCTTTGAATTTGAACACGTGCACGAACTGGGCGTCGATCTTGACGCCGGTGGCTTTGAAGACTCCGCCGTAACGCCCCAGCGCGACAACGGTTTCCCCGCCGTCGACAATCTCTTGCGGAACGGCCGCAAACCCATCCCACTCCCCGGCTAGCCGGGCAAAAAGGCCACTGAGCACCGCATCCACGCCGATGTAGGGGCTCTTGTCGGCGTAAACGAAATTCTCGCCCTCCTTCCACACGACTTGCGGATCGAGGCTCCCCATAACGAACGGGATGTCCCCGCGTCCCAGAGCTGCGTAGAATGCTTCGACGGTCTTGCTATTTTGTCCCATCCTGCTCCTTCGGTTCCGAGAGAATTATGGCACACCGTAGCCACGTACTGGGGAGACGGCATGGCGGACGGGGTAAACACCTTAGGGGAGCCTCGTGGCCGCACCGGCCTGACAGGTGTCCCGCTTATGCCTCCAAGGATGCCAGAAGTGTTATACTCAATTTCCTTTGGGTAGAGGGTTGGAAATGCTGGCTCGTCTTCGCTACATACTTCCGTTAGTAGTGCTGTTCGGCGTCGGTGGATGGCTGTACAGCGACGACCTTCCGAAACCTGACTTGCTGGGCGCCGTGCAGAATCTGCAGCAAACATTGTCTCAGCTGCAAAATGAAATCAAAGATCTGCAATCGTCGGTGAAGGAATTGGCCAAGGACGCCAAGGACGCGCAGAAGCAGAAAGCGGCTCGCGGCAACGGTTCAAAGGCCCCATCGGCCGTTCCGGCGTCAGACCTCACTGCCCAGGCGGCGCCGAATTGGCAAAAGGCGCAGGAATCATTCGAGCGCGGCCGCCGTGCGGAGGACCTGAAGTCCTACGGGCCGGCCATCGAGGCGTTTACCGAAACCATCGAACTGGATCCGAAGAACGACTCGGCGTTCCTGCATCGCGGATACTCGCACTATTATCTGGGCGACTATACGAGCGCGGTTGCGGATCTGGGCCAGTCCCTGACCCTGCAGCCGCACAACTCGCGCGCCTACGCCATGCGAGCCTCGGCATTGGCGGCCAGCGGCAAGGCGGCGGAAGCGCTGGCGGACGTCGAGCAGGCCATCCAGAGAGATCCCCGCAATCCCGAGAATCTCCTTCTGCGCGCGAACCTACATGAGCAATTGGGAAGAGGCGGCGAGGCGCTGAACGATTACGCGCTAGCCATCCAGCAGGCCCCCGAGTCCGAACGCGCGTATCTGGGCCGCGCCGCGGTGTTGCGTACTCACGGCAAAGTGCAGGATTCTCTGGCCGACTGCTACAAGGCGATCCAACTCAATCCCGCGGATACGGCGGCGTATGTGTGCCGGGCTCAGTATTACCTTTCCACCGGAGCCGCGCAGCCGGCGCTGGAAGACATCAACCGCGCCATGTTGATCGGCCAGAAACCCAACGAAGCGGTGGCCTTGCTGAGCGAGGCGCGCAAGATGGTGGGCGCCAAGGCGCAAGCCCCGCAACCGCCGCAGGCGCCCGTCCAACAGGCGTCCGCTCCCCAACCAGCTCCAGCCGCAGTGGCGCAAGCGCAGACCCCGGCGCCCGCACCCCCAGCGGCGCCGGCCCCGCAATTGACTGCCGCCAGTCCGCTGCTCAGCGTCAGACCGCCGCAGCTTGCTCCGAACCGCGTCACCGTGCCTCCACAAGTGCTCGCGGCGGTCGTCAATCGGGAAGCGCGGACCCCTCATGACGCGAATCGCTTGTATCGCCAGGGCCGCTACTTATCCGAGCAGGAGAATTTCGCGGAAGCGGTGCAGGCTTACACTCAGGCCATCCAACTGGACCCCACGCTGGCGCTGGCGCTGAATGCCCGCGGTTATGCGCGCCTGCGTTTACGCCATTATCAGGAAGCCGTCGACGATTGCAGCCAAGCCATCCGGTTGAATCCGGCGTATGCCAATGCGTACTTGAATCGGTCGGTGGCCAAGCGAGCCTTGGGAGATATTGCCGGTGCCCGGGAAGATCAGCGGCGCGCGGCCGAACTGGACGGCACTGCGCAAGCGCAAGCGTCACTTTCCAAGCCGGCCTCGCGGCCGTAAGGGACCGACTCCCTCACGGTCGCGGCTCGGTTACTGCAGCGGCAGGTCGTTTTGTCCAGCGCCAGGTTCGGCTTCCTCCGGAATTACCGAAGCAGCCGCCACCTGATCGCCTTCATCCATGCGTACCAGGCGCACACCCTGGGTGGACCGGCCGGCTTGACGAATCTCGCCCGATTCCAGGCGAATGATTTTGCCATCGCGCGTGATGATCATCAGGTCGGTGTCTTCCTTGACAGACAGGATCGCCACCACTTTGCCGATCCGGGGTGTCAGCTTCATGTTGATGACGCCTTTGCCGCCCCGCGCGGTGAGGCGATAATCCACCAGCGGGGTGCGCTTGCCGAATCCGTTCTCGGAAATCGACAGGATGAGGCCGTCTTTCTCGACCACCTCGGCGCCGATGAGGGCGTCGCCCTCCGCCAGATCCATGGCTCGGACGCCTCGAGCGGGCCGGCCCATGGCGCGAACGTCGCTCTCCCGGAAGCGGATCGCCTTGCCTTCGCGCGTGCCCAGGAAAATGTAATTCTCGCCGTCGGTGAGCCGCGCCGCCAGTAACTCATCGCCTTCATCCAGTGAAACCGCGATGATCCCGCGCGCCATGGGATTATCGAACTCGGTGAGCTCGCATTTCTTGATGACGCCCAGCTTGGTGACCATCACGATGTACTGGTTGGGCACGAAATCCTTCACCGCCAGGAAGGTCTTCACTGCTTCGTCCGGCTGGAGGTTGATCAAACCGGAAACGTGCTTGCCCTTGCCTGTCGTTCCGGCATCGGGAATCTCGTATATCTTCAGCCAGAAAACGCGACCCTTGGTGGTGAAGACCAATAGATAGGCGTGCGTGGAGGCAACCACCAGGTGCTCGACCACATCCTCGGTGCGCGTCCCCATGCCGATGCGCCCCTTGCCGCCGCGGGACTGCCGCCGGTAGGTGTCGACGGCGGTTCGCTTCAAATAACCGCCGTGCGTGACGGTGACGGCGACGTCTTCCACCTGGATGAGATCCTCGAGATGGATCTCGCCGGTATCTTCGATGATCTGCGTGCGGCGCTCGTCGCCGAATTCCTTCTGCACGTCCTTCAACTCCTGCACGATGATGCCGCGCAGCTTCTTGTCGGAGGCCAGGATTTCGAGGTACTCGGCGATCTCCTTTTGGATATTGGCCAGCTCATCCAGGATTTTCTGGATCTCCATGCCGGTCAGACGCTGGAGCTGCATCTCGATGATGGCCTGGGCTTGCCGTTCGCTGAACTCGAACGTACCAATCAAACCATCGCGGGCTTCGCGAGGGGTCTTGGATCCACGAATGAGTTTGATAACGGCGTCGAGATTTTCCAAGGCCTTCTGGAAGCCGAGCAAGATGTGTTCGCGCTCGCGAGCCTTGCGCAGCAGGTAATCCGTTCGCCGCCGCACCACGTCGATACGGTGATCGATAAAGCGCTTCAGGACGTTGGCCAGGCCCAGTTCGCGCGGCTGTCCGTTGACGATGGACAGCATAATGACGCCGAAGTTGATCTGTAGCTGGGTGTGCTTGTACAGATTGTTCAGGATCACTTCGGCCTGTTCGCCGCGCTTGAGCTCGAACACGATGCGCATGCCGTCGCGGTCGCTTTCATCGCGAATTTCCGAGATGCCCTCGATCTTCTTGTCGTTGACCAGGCCGGCGGCCGCTTCGATCAAGCGTGCCTTGTTCACCTGATACGGAATTTCAGTGACGATGATCGCTTCGCGATCCTTGCCGGATTTCTCGGTGGCAGCCTTAGCACGCAGCTTGAGCGTGCCGCGGCCCTTGGTGAAGTAGTCCAGAATGCCCTGTCGGCCGAGAATGAATCCGCCGGTCGGGAAATCGGGGCCCTGCACCAGGTTCACGATCTCGCTCAGATGCGTGTCCGGTTTTTGAACCAGCAGAATGGTAGCATTGATGATCTCGGTGAGATTGTGCGGCGGGATATTGGTGGCCATGCCGACCGCGATGCCCGAAGATCCGTTGATCAGCAGGTTGGGAACGCGCGTCGGCAGCACCTCGGGCTCGACGCGGCGCTCATCGAAGTTGGGCCGGAAATCGACGGTTTCTTTGTCCAGATCTTCCAGCAGCGCCGTGTCGATGCGGGAAAGCCGGGCCTCGGTGTACCGATAAGCCGCGGGCGGATCGCCATCCACGGAGCCGAAATTTCCCTGGCCGTCCACCAGCGGATAGCGCAGCGAGAAGTCCTGCGCCATGCGAACCAATGCGTCATAGACCGGCGCGTCGCCGTGCGGGTGAAAGTTGCCTAGCACTTCGCCCACGATACCGGCGCACTTGCGATAGGCTCGGTTGAATGCCAGGCCCATCTCCGACATGGCGTACAAAATGCGGCGGTGGACGGGCTTCAGGCCGTCGCGGACGTCAGGCAGCGCGCGCCCAATGATCACGCTCATGGCGTAGTCGAGATACGAACGCCGCATCTCGTCTTCGATATTGATGGGGATCAGGTTCTGCTTGCCATCGCCTCCCAGCGGCATTTGCGAGCTGCGGTCAGAGGGAGGCGGCGGGTTCGTGGGGTCTTGAGGATCTGCCAACTAGTTAACTCCTGGAAAATAGGGGGGCGAAGCGCTCGATAACCAGTGCGTTTCGCAATCCTTATTTTACCAGTTTGGGCCCCCCGGCACCACTCGAATCTCGTTCGAATTCAATAGGCGAATTCTAGTGCGGATCTTGCTTCAGAAGCCTCTGCGCGGCCTTGTTTCCAGGATCCATTTCGAGGGCCTTTCGCGCGAACTCCTGGGCCTTGACGAGCTCGCCCGTTGCGGCGGAGGCAACGGCCAGATCGGCGTAGAGCGTTGCGGCGGGCGGGCCGATCTGGAGGGCCTTTTGAAGCTCGGTGCGCCCGTCGATGGCGCGCCCGGCCCGCGCGTACTGCACACCCAGGTTCCAATGCGCGTCGCGATACAAAGGATCGATGCGAAGGGCCTTCTCGAGTTTCGCAATGGCCTTGGGAGTTTTGTGGGCGCGCGCCAATTCCTGCGCTTCATAGGCTGCCTGCCGGGCCTTTTCAGGAACCGGATGTTGGAGCTCGCCGAGCGATACGACGCCAGAAATGGGTTTCGCTGGAGAGGGGTTTGGTAGAGAGGGCGCCGGCCAGTCGGTAACCGCCGGCAACACGTCCGCCGTTGACCCGGCGTTTACCGGACCAAATTCCTCGTGCCACTGGACATGGAAAGGATCGGCCGGTGGTGCTTGAGCGGACAGCGCCGCCGCGGAACAGAGAATTGCCAAGAATAGACTGGTAGACACACGTCCTCCTGAAATGCTTATCGGTGAAATTCACGGACGAGGATTGTGGGTTTACAAACGAGGAAAACGATGAGCCGACTTAGACTCTAGGCGTATTGTAAGCGAGCTTTCAGACCATTACCAATCCAAAGTTTCTATGCAGGGTATAGGACTAGCCGGCGATATCGACGGTCTTGGTGTTGTCGTCGGGAACGCGGTCGATCAGCAGCAGGAAAGGATCGATGCCGGCTTTGTCCGGCGCCTCATCCACGGTAAACGTGTAAGTGGCAGCGCCGGTCTGCATCAAAACGCGGTCCCGGTAAAGGGTCTTGCCGTATTTCTTGCCCTTGGGCGGTTTGGCGAATGCGCCGATCTCGATCCAGTCGTTCACCGGCACTTCGCGCTCCTGCCCCTTTTCGTCGGCCTTGAACTTCTTGGCATCCACCTGAATGGTGACGTTATACTTGCCATCCGCCCGCTTCTTCGCGCTGGCTGAGAGGGTGCGATTCGAAAACAGGGTGATGTCGTAGAACAGATCCTGGATCAGGTATTGATATTGCGGCGGCGTCTCGTCGCGCAGCGCGTCCACCAATGCGTAGGACACCGGATAGGGCGGCGGCGCGTAGCCGTATTGGTGCAACACTTTTCGTAAAGCGCGGTTCACTGCTTCCTCGCCGATCATCTCTTTCATGTAATACATCACCACGCTGCCCTTGCGATAGTGTACGTATCCCTGATTGGAATCCACTCTGAGCAGCGGACGCTCCTTCAGCAATTCCTTGCCGCGCGAGCGGAGATAGTTGTCCATTTCGTACTTCAGAAACTTCCGCATCATGTCCCGGCCGTATTCCTTTTCCATCACCATGAGAGCCGAATACTGAGCGAGCGTTTCCGAAAGCAGCGTCGCACCCTGCATATTCGCTCCCGAAACCTGGTAAGCCCACCATTGATGCCCCATTTCGTGGGCCACCACGTAATAGACCATGTCGATGTCTTCCGGATCCTTCAGATTCGCGATGAATCCGATGCTCTCCGAATAGGGCATGGTGCCCGGAAAAGCCTGCGCGAAGCGTTCAATTCGCGGGAATTCGATGATCCGCGCCTCTTTTGGCGCATAAGGCCCGAAGTTCTTGGTGTAATATTCGAACGACTTCTCCACCGATCGCAACATCTTTGGGACGTTCCAGGGCTGTTCCTTGAGATAGTACACCTCCATCTTGATTCCGTTCGATTCCTTCCGCGCCACTTCGTAGTCCGCCGATAGGAACGCGTAGAAATTGTCGGCGAAGTGATCGAGCTTGTATTGGAAGTAACAACGGCCGTTCTGGGTCCACTGCCGTTCCAAGGAGCCGGGCGCCACGGCAATCTGGCCGGGCGATGTGGAGATGACGGCTTCTTCGTTCACCCAATCGGAATTGTTACTGAGATAGGTGTCCATGCAATCGGCGGTGCAGTTGCGCTCCAGAGCCGGCATCAGATCTTTTTCCTTCAGCCCGAATTTCTTGCGTTTATTTCTGTTATCAAGTTCGCGCTGTGGCTGATAGCCGATCTGCGGAGACACCGCCATATTGTTAAAGAACGTTCCGTTCTGCACCACTTGCAATACGCTGACCGAATTCTCAAACCCGCGCGGATCTCGCTTTACGGTGAACCGGAGGTTCCGCCTTTCGCCGGGCTGCATGGGTGGAACAAGCTCATAGGTTTGGAAATGCAGCCGCTGGTCGTCCTGCTTTAGCCGGGCTCCATCGATTTGGACCTCAGTCTGAAAGTCGGGACCTGGATCGTTCATATACAGCACTGCGATGGGTTTGTCAGCTTTGTTCTGAATGGTTGTGTCCGCGTGCATGGTTGCGGCACGGCGCTCCGGATACAGATCGATGGCGTATTTCAAATCGATGACGCGCGGCTGCGGGAGCTTGTCGTACTTCTTGTAGGTCTTCTCGTAATCGACGGCCAGCCGGTCGCGATCATCCTCGCTGAGGATGGTATTCAGGACTTTGGTGTTGTAATAGATCCACGCGCCAGTTCCCAGGAAGACGGCCAGCACCGCGCAGGCCAGCACGCGCAGGGGCACGGTGAAACGCAAGCCGGCATCCCGGAAACGAAGCTTCCAGGCTCGCTCGCGGCCCCGCGGCCACAGCAAAACACTGGCCACCGCCAGCAATCCGCAAAATGCCAGCCAGTACGCCGTGAACCAGGTCCAGCTTTCCCAATAGGGCGCGAAGCCGAAGAAGTCCGAGTAAGTGGTATCGGGCTGCGAGCCGAACTGGACCAGCCGCGTGGCGACGTGCAGCGGCCGCCACGCAAACTGGTTGGCGATCAGAAATGCGATGAATGCGAAATACCCAACGTACTTGTTAGGCGAAATCACGTGTACGAAGTACGCCAACACCGCCAGGAAAATGAATGTGGTGAAATCCATCACAAGCAGTTCGGTGGCCCACAATCCAAACTGGTAGCGGTGATAGCCGCTGAATACCTGCGTGAGGACGCCGCCCGCTCCCGCCAGGCAGACGATCAGGAACACCGTGCATAAAAGAGCCAAGAGTTTGGATGCGTAAGAGGGCCAATCGCGATGCGGCGTCGCATCCTCGATTTCGTCCATTCTGGCGTCGCGCTCCTTCCAGACCAGGACGCCGGCGTAGTAAGTCAGCATGCCGATCAGAAACAAATAGAGCGTGCCCTGAATGATTTCGACCAGGTGATAGGTGACAGGGAACGATGTGTTGCCATAGCCTTCAGACGCGCTTAGCACCAGGCTGGGAATCACGTTCAAGAGCGCGGCGCAGGTGATGACAATGAACGACGTGGACTTTACCAGCCCCAGGAACTCTATTTTGAAGGCTCCGCGAAACTGCGCCCATTGTGTACCGACCCCGAATGTTTGGTGCAGCGCGGGCAGACTTACGGCAACGGCGCCGGCCGGCTCGGCATTATCGCGGGCCTTCCGGGCGCGTCCCGCCCGCTCGTCAAAACGGAACCTCGAATAAGCAAACGCAAAGATGGCCGCCGCTACCGCCAGCCAGATCAACCGGTTCCACAGCAGGAGGCCGCTGTATCCTATGGCGAGAGTATTTTTCTCGGCGACGGTCCAGTATTTCGTCGCAAGCGTGAATGTTCGGATGCCAAAAGGATCCAGCAGGGCGGCCCAGGTTTCATGCTGCACATCGGTGGTCAGCGCCTGGCCGACTCCATAGCCAGTCAGCAACACCAGACCGCCGATGAACGACGTCACCGTGCTGCGCGTGAGGATGGCAATGGCGAAGATGATGGCGGCGACGAAGAGCGTGTTCGGAATGGCAAAGACCAGAATGCCGTCCAGGTGAGCCATCCAGTGGACCGGACCCCAGCGCTCCGGATCCACCCACGGCATCCATTTCCCGGCCAGAATCCCGATGGAGACGCCCAGCATGGGAATCACGGCGATGAGCGCGGATCCCAAGAAGCGCCCGGCGAGATAATCGAACTTCTTGAGTGGCGTGGTGAACAGCATCTGGTGGGTGTTATAGGCGAACTCCCGGGACGCCGCCGAATTCACGAAGGCCACCGTCATCAGAAGCGTTAGCAGGCCTAGAATCGAGTAGTAGTTTTCGATGACGAACGGCGCGTTGCGATACGTGTTTTCGAGCGCCTGACCGATGGTGACCTGATCCGTCGCCGTGGCGCCGAAAACCAGCAAGGCGATAATCAGCAGGAAAATCCAGAGCATCCAGGAACGCAGCCAGTAGCGGAGCTCGAAGGTTAGGAAATGGATCAGCATGCAGGCACCGGCTCCCTTACGGTCGCGGCTCGGCAAGTCGCGGCTCGGTAATGCGCGAGAAGAACACATCTTCCAGATCCGCCGGCACGGGCTGAAATCCATCTCCGGGTGGTTCCGCGCTATACACGTGAATCAGGGGCCGGCCGCCGATGAGTTTGCTCGATATCAAGCGGTATCGCTCTTCGTACTGCTTCATTTCGGGCTTTTGAATGGATTTTTTCCAGATTTTCCCGGCCAGCTCGCCGACCGCATCCTCGGGAACGCCCGCGAAGAGCACGCGTCCTTCGTGGATGATCGCCATGTTGGTACATAGCTCCATGACGTCCTGGACGATATGCGTGGAGAGAATCACGATGACGTTTTCGCCGATCTCGGAAAGCAGGTTGTAGAAGCGGTTGCGCTCCCCGGGATCGAGGCCCGCCGTCGGCTCGTCCACAATCAGAAGCTGCGGATTGCCGATCAGCGCCTGCGCGATGCCGAAACGCTGCCGCATGCCGCCGGAAAATCCGGTCAGGGCTTTCTTGCGGACTTGATGCAGGTTCGTGCGGACCAGCAGCGACTCTACCAGTTCGTGGCGCTCCCGCCGATTCACGAAGCCTTTCAGCAGCGCCAGATGATCCAGCATGTCCCGCACGGAGATTCTTGGGTACACGCCGAAATCTTGAGGCAAATACCCCAAAACCTTGCGTACCTCGTCCTTTTGGCGTATTACGTCGACATTGCCGAGCCAAACCTGGCCGCTGTCCGGCTCTTGCAGCGTCGCGATGGTGCGCATCAGCGTGGACTTGCCCGCGCCGTTGGGCCCCAGCAGGCCGTACATGCCGCGCGGGATGGTGAGCGAAACGTTGTCCAGCGCCCGAACGCCGTTGGGGTAGGTCTTGGAAAGGTTCTCGATGCGAAGTTCCATGTCGGTCTCAGTGTTTGGCTACAGTCTTAATACGGTGGATTTTGCCGCCTGGTTCCACGATACTACCGCATGCTTTTGACCGCCTCGATACCAATGTGGTTCCGCTCGAGTGTTGCCCCCAAGGTCCGATCCAATGCCACACGGGCCGTGCTATAGGCCACCAGCGCCGCTACCGTGGAGGATTGCGCGGAAATCAGGTCGCGCTGCTCGACAGCCACGTTATAGGGCGTGGACGCACCGAGCTGGAATCTCTTCAGCTCGGCGTCGAACAGTTGCTGCTGGAGCACACGGTTCCTGAGCGCCGCTTCGTAGCGCGCTCGGGCCTGCTGCAACGACACCACATTGTTCCGGACATCCACTTCCACCTGATTCAGATCCTTGCGATTGCCGAGCTGGGTTTGCCTGAGCTGTAGCTGATCGATGGCGAAGTCGGCTTGCGCCTGCCGGTTGCGGATGGGCTCCTGGTAGACGACGGCGGCGATGTCGGTGGCAAAATCGCGCTCGAAAACCTGGGCTAGCGCGGTCCCCATGCCCCCCTGGAATTTCGGGGACGATTGTTCGACGATGCCATCGATTGCGACTGTTTTCGGCGCGCCGGCCAATCCGGCCTGGCTTTCGATCGCAACGCCCTGCAGCGTGGGAAGAAGGCCGTTGCGGGTGCCGAGGGCGTTTATTTCGCTGGCCTTTTCGCCGGCCAGTTCGGCTGCCAGATCGGCGCGCCCGGCCAGCGCCTGACGGACCATTTGGCTGAGGGAGGGGAGATCGTCGGAGGGTGGCATTTCGATGGGATCGATGGGCACAATGCGGACGTTCGCAAGCACCGGATCGGCGGGGCCCATTCGGCTGATCAGGTTTTTGAGCGATATTTCCTGTTGACGCAACGCGGCGTCGGAATCCGCTACCGCCTGTGCGGTGGTAGCAACCTGGGCTTGAGCGGCGATCGCGTCGGTGGGCGCCACCGATCCGATTTCCACCTGCCGGTTCACATCGCGCAGGAACGTCTGCGCGGTTTCGGACGCGGAACGCTTGGCGCGAAGATCTTCATAATCGCCGGCCAAGGCGTAGTAGACATCCAGAACCTGGCTCACGACGCTCTCCACCTGCGATTTGAAATTCAGCTCCGCGGTATTCAGGTTCATGCGTGAGACCGTGATGGTGCGGGCATTCGCCGCAATACCGAAGCCTTGCAGGAAATTGTGCTGGATGGTCACGCTGACGCTAGGCGCGACGGTGGGATTCAGCACATCGCTGGGCGCGTTTTCGTTCAAGTAATGCTCGCTGTAGCTAACCGAGGCGATGCCACCGCTCAGCAGACCTTGTTGATACGTTCCGGTGTATCCGCGCGTATTCTGCACCAGGCTGAGCACCTCGCTTTGCACCGGGTCGGGCTGCGGCGTGCTGGTATGGCTGAAGGTGTTGGTCTCCTGCAAGATGGGGTCCAGGTTCTGCGTGACCGGGCCGATTTGCGAAATGGTGGCGTTGGTGTTTTTATTGACGTTGGAACTCGCGCCGGGCACGCTGACGCCCGCGGCGGCCTGGCTTCCGGCAACGCCTTGGCCGGTGGCCACCGATCCAGCCTGCGAGGCGCTGCTGGGGACGCCCGGCAACGCGCCGCCCGCCTGCGATCGCTCCAATTGCCACGCGCTTATGAATGGATTGTAGCGGCTGACTTCGATGTCAATGTTGTTTTCGAGCGCCAGCGCAATGGCGTCCTGCACGGTCAGGTACAGGGTCCCGGCGCGCACCAGTTCCTGAAGACGCGGAGAATTCGCGAGACGCACCGGCGGAACAGTGACGGGCATATACGGCCGGATGATCACGGGCGCCTGTGGCCGCGCCGGTTCGATGGTTGGGACATCCTGGGCCCAAGTGAGAGAGACCAGACAAAGCAGAACGGCCGCTTGCTCGCATACCGAGCCGCGACCGTGAGGGAGCATGTTGCCCGCTTGCTTACGCGCGCGGCTCAGTACCGGCGTCATTGCTTGCCTCCGGGAAGATTCGCGGGAAGCTCGGATGGCCGCGAAAGCTGCCCTTCCAGCGCTTCATTGAGCGAAATATGGTTCACCTCCAGCGTGGTCCCCAAAGCTTGATCGAGGGCGATGCGGGCGTGCGTGTAATTGGCCATGGCCTGCGTTTCGCTGCTCTCGCTGGTAGCCAGATCGCGCTGGTCCTGGATCACTTGGAAGACCGTGGCCGCGCCGAGTGCGTAGCGGCGCTGATCGGCGGCCAGGGTTTCCTGCTGTAGCTGGCGCGACTTGGTTGCCGAATCGTAGCGCACGCGGGCCTGCTGTAATCCGATAACCGCGTTTTGCACGTCCACCGTAACCTGGTTCATGTTCTTGCGTAAGTTGAGCTGGTTCTGGCGAAGCTCGAGCTGGCTGGTGGCGTAATCGGACTGGGCCGCGCGATTACGCAGGGGAATGCTCAGCGACAATCCCGCCGAGTAGTTTGGAAAATTGCGCCGGGCGATCTCGGCCAGCAAGGTTCCATACCCGCCGGCTAGGTAGGATACTCCAGCTTGTGAGGCGCCCAAGGCCGTCAGCTCGCCGGAAAGGCCGTTGCTGGTTAATTCGGCGAAAGCTTGCAGGGTCGGCTTCAAAGAGTTCTTGATACCCACCAGATTCACCTCATTGCTATCGATGTTGAGCTTTGCTTCGGCGATTTCGCCGCGCTTGCCGAGCGCTTCCTCGATCAAATCCTTCAACGCGCGGGCTTCGTCGCTCGCGGGCACCTCGATCTTATCCAGCGGCACGATGCGGATGTTGTCCAGACCCGCGGCCGAGATGCCGTTGCGGCACAGCGCGTTCTTGAGAATGATCTCTTGTTGCTGCAGGTTAGTTTGAGAGACCACCAGGTCTTGCTGGCTGGAGTAGAGCTGCGCTTCGGCGCGCGTGATCTCGATTTCGGCCAGCGCCCCGATCTGCACCTGCCGCCGGTTGTCTTCCAGCAACTGCTGCGCGGTGGACACCTCCTGCCGGCGGGCCCGCGCATCTTCGGCGAAGGCCACCAGATCCCAATACAAATTCAGCGCCGCGGCGACGGTGGTGATCACCTGCTGCTTGAACTGCAGATCGCTGACCTTCACGTTATTGCGCTGCACCCGGATATTGCGCCCGTTGACTGCGCTTCCGAAGCCCTGCAACAGGTTTTGCGTGATCTGAAGATCGAGGTCGCCCGAGCTATACGGATTCAAACTGAACAGGCTGCTGTTGACGTGATAGTGACTGTAGGCGTAGGTCCATTGCATGGTGAACCCGAAGTCCCAGGTTTGCGCATACTGCAATTGCAAGGCGCGCGTGCCTTGAATCAGGGCGTCGGTCCCGGTCAGGAAAGTGTTGCTTTGCGGGATGCTGGCGTGCTGGAAACTGGCCAAAGCAAACAACGATGGATCGAGCGATGGGATGTTGGGGCCGAGCTGGGTGACGATGCCGCCGCCCGAACTAACCCCCGCGCCGGAAGAAAGCGCCACCGAGCCGGAGTTGTTCACGCTGACGCCCTGCAGGCTGACACTCTGCGGTCCGGCGGCCACGGCCGCGCCCACGCTGCGCAACGCTCCGCCGCCCTGGGCTCGACGCAGGACTTCTTTAGCGAGTAGCGGCCCATAGCGCTGCACTTCGACATCGATGTTGTTTTCGATCGCCAGCGCTACCACGTCCGGCGCGGTCAGGTACAAGCTGCCGGCGCGGATCAGCGAATCCAAACGGGGCGAATTGGCGAGTCGAATGGGCGGAATGTTTCTCGGCTGGTAGGGGTGCGTCAGCCAACCGAGCCCTCCGGTGGCCGGCTGCACGCTGATTTCGGATTGTGCGGCGGCGCCGGCCGCAAAAAACAGAGGCAAAAACGTGACTAGGACCGCGCTTTGCAATCGGGTAGGCATAAGTCTCTTTCAGTATCGCTGGACGCGTTCGGAGACAAAGTTCGCTATTGAAAAGCTACGTTGAGGAGGCCAAGCTCGTTCCGTGTTTCGCGCGACTGTTATACAATACGCGCTTGGAAGAAGGAGTATCGAGATCCATGGGCCGAGTCGCCGCCGCCGTTGCATCGTTACTCAAATGGCTGGGGGCAGCCGCCGTACTGACTAGCCTGCCGGCGTTCGCGCAGCGCGGCGTGGGATTCAATCCGACAGGCATGTGGACCGCGATGTACCACGAGGACGAACTGGAGCGCACCGATCCCGGCCCGGCCCCGGGCGATTACCTCGGCATCCCGATTAACGACGATGAGCGGCTTCGCGCCGATACATGGGACGGCGATACCGTTTCGGTGCTGCAGCACCAGTGCATTCCGCATTCGGCTCCTTACGCCATGCGCGGGCCGTCCGGCTTGAAGATTTCCACTGTGAACGATCCGGTGTCAGGGCAAATTATCGCGTTCATCATCGATGGGACCTATACCGGCCCGCGAACCATCTGGATGGATGGCCGCGAGCATCCGTCGCAATTCGCGCCGCATACCTGGGCCGGTTTTTCGACGGGCGCCTGGGAGGGCGACACGCTGCGCATCGAGACCACGCACATCAAAGCCGGCTATCTGCGGCGCAACGGCATCGCGTTTTCCGATGAAGCCACGCTGACCGAATTTTTCGACCTGCACGACAAGTATCTGACGCTAACCACCGTCACCGAGGACCCCGTCTATTTGACCGAGCCGCTGGTGCGAACCGAGAGCTGGGTGTGGAATCCCTACCAGGCTTTCGCGCCGATCGCCGGTTACGGCTCCTGCCTGCCCGTCACCGAGATTCCGCGTCCGTATGGCTGGGTTCCGCACCACTTGCCGGGAACCAACACGGTGCTTCGGGAATTCTCCGAAGAATATGGAGTGCCCTACGAGGCGAGCCGCGGCGGCCCGGAAACCATGTACCCGGAGTATCGCAAGAAGTTGAAGCAGATGGCCATCCCGCGCCCAAAGGTGTTTGAGGTGCAGTTCGAGCAGGAGCACCGGAAGAAGCCATGAGGATCGCCTCTATTGTCGCTGTGCTGGCGGTGTCCGTGGTCTGGGGCCAGGACGTTCCATACGAAGTGCGGCATGTGCAGGGCAACGTATATATGTTCGCCAGCACGCTGGGAAACATGGCGATCCAGGTGGGAAAAGACCCGGGCCACGACGGCGTGCTGTTGGTGGACACGGGACCCGCCAAGCTGCGGGATACCATTCTGGCCGAGATCCGCAAGTTGTCCGCCGAGCCGGTTCGTTTCATGATCGTCACCAGCGCGGACCCGGATCACAACGGCTCCAACGAAGCGCTCTTAAAGCAAGCGCCGCCGCCGCGGGGCATCCAGACACAGCCGGAAATCGCGCTGTTCGCGCAGGATAACGTGCTGCAGCGGTTCAGCCGCGAGGGATCGGGCGTTTCCTCGGGCGCCTGGCCCACGCTGACGTTTCTGGATGAGAAGAGCTTCGCGTTCAATGGCGAAGCGATTCAGATTATCGCCGAGAAGAACGCGCACACCGATGGCGATAGCATCGTTTTATTTCGCGGCTCGAAT
This sequence comes from Bryobacterales bacterium, assembly GCA_963824345.1. Taxonomy (GTDB): domain Bacteria; phylum Acidobacteriota; class Terriglobia; order Bryobacterales; family Bryobacteraceae; genus Palsa-89. The sequence continues at coordinate 96,371 of CAWGOZ010000021.1, read as the reverse complement.
GTGATCGCGGCCGGCGACATATTTCTCACAACCGGCTACCCGGTCATCGATCTCAAACGCGGCGGGAGCATTCAGGGAGAGATCCAGGCCCTGAATCACATTCTGGACTTGACCGTGCCGCGCTCCATGCAGGAAGGAGGCACGCTGGTGATTCCCGGCCACGGCCGCCTGTGCGATGAAGCCGATGTGACTGACTACCGGGACATGCTGACCATTATTCGAGACCGCGTTCAGGACATGCTGCGCAAGGGCAAGACGCTGGAGCAGGTGCGGGCGGCGCGCTTGAGCCGTGACTACGATCGGCGGTACAGCACCAGCGCATGGACCGGAGAGATGTTCGTGGAGGCTGTTTATCAAGAGCCTCGGAGCAGCGAAATGATTTTTCGATGGGCTGCGATTGTATTAGCCCTTGCAGGATTCGGGCTCCAAGCTCAAACGCAAGCAACTGCTCCGATCGATCTCACCGGCTACTGGGTTTCCCTGGTCACGGAAGACTGGCGGTATCGCATGTTGACCGCTCCGAAGGGCGATTATTACAGCATCCCGCTGAATGCCGAGGGCCGGCGCGTGGCCGATACCTGGGATGCGGCCAAGGACATCGCGGAGGGCAAGCAGTGCCTCAGTTACGGCGCTCCCAACATCATGCGGGCGCCGGCGCGACTGCATATCACCTGGATAAACGACAGGGTCAACGATGCCACGCTGAAAGTGGAGATCGACGCCGGTAAGCAGACGCGCCTGTTTCGGTTCGGCGCGGCCGCGCCCGCGGCGGAACCGACGCTACAAGGGATCTCGAGCGCACAATGGCAAACCCCGCAATCGATACGAGCCGCCACATCGAAGATCTCCGCGCAAGATCCCAACACACCGGGATTCGCGGCCGCCAGCATGGCCTCGCCGCCGCCACCACCGGACACGCGCAAGCTGGGCGGAACGTTGAAGGTTGTGACTACCCGCATCAAGCCGGGGTACCTCCGCAACAATGGTGTACCGTTCAGCGCCGACGCGGTGCTTACCGAATACTACGACATTCACAAGCGCGGCGACGCGGAGTATCTGGTCCAGACCCAAATTCTTGAAGACCCGCGTTATCTGGACGCGCCCTGGGTGGTGAGCAACCAGTATCGCCGCGAGCCGGATGGATCGAAATGGGACCCCGAGCCTTGCGAACTGATTCTGCCATCGAAGTAAGGAGCCTAATGTCGCGTCTTCCAACCGACGATAGAAGAATAAAGGTTCAGAATCGACATGCAAAGGTCCACTGCGACCATTTCGGCCAGTTTGCGGAAAGTCCCGCCGTTTCCCCCGATCGCTACTAAACTGCTGGAACTGCTGGCAGATCCTGGGGTGGCGGCTGGCCAGGTGGCCGACCTGATCTCCAGCGATGCGACGTTTACTGCCGGCCTGCTGCGGCGCGCCAACTCGGCTCAATTCGGTTTCGTGTCGGAGATCACCAGCGTGGGGCGCGCGGTTGGTCTATTAGGCCTGGATCTCACGCGGAAAATCACGCTGGCCCAAGCCACTGCCGCCTATGCCGGAAGCGCGCTCAAGACCGAAGCCCTGCGGCGCTCGTGGCAACACTCGGTCGCGACTGCGGTGCTGGCGGAAGAAATTGCTACCGCCTGCGAGATGTTCGCAAACGTGGCGTTTACGGCCGGCATCATGCACGATATAGGGCGGCTGGGCCTCCTGGCCGCGTTCCCGCGCGAGTACGAGCGCGTCATACGGGACTCGGCGGAGCGTTGCGTGGACGTGCTGGACTTTGAGCAAGAGACCTTCGGCATGCACCACGCCGAGGCTGGCCGGATGCTGGCCGAGCGGTGGGGCTTACCCCCGGAAATGGCCGTTATCGCGGGACGTCATCACGATCCCAGCGAAGGAGCCGAACTGGACCTGCTGCGCATTGTGCATGTGGCGTGCCGGCTGGCCGACGTTCTGGGCTATGATGTCGTCAAGCCGCTAGCCCCATCCAGCGTGGATGAAGTACTCGCGGAATTGCCGCCGCGCGCCCGCGAACGCCTCACGTTGGCGCCGGAACAACTGCTCCAGCGCATCGAAGAGAGGTTGAGCGAATTCAGCTCCGAGAAATCGGATATACAGCCCGAGCAAGCCCTTGCGTTGCTGTCAAGCGCGACGGACCGATACCTGCCGAACGCCTTTGCGATCCGCGATTCTGCCTCATGCAACCCGGAAGCGGCGCAAAGCCGAACCCGGCCCACCTGGACTCCGGCAGTGGTAGCCATGACCGGTCTGGGGCTGGCCGCCGCAGCCGCTCTGGTCTATCGGTTGCTGCGCTGAACGGTCACTTGCCTTCCGCCGGGCGCTCCGTGACCGGCCGGTCAGGGCGCGGTGGAAGAACGGATTTCTTTCCGCCGCCCGGCTCCGCGTCCAGCAGCGCCTCGAGCGTCGAATAAGCGTAGATAGTCGGCGCGTGGTTTTGCATCAGCCCTCCGGTGTCGGCAGTGGGTCCATAAGTGCTGTGCAGGTCATGGCCGAGCATGCGAAGCATGGCCAATAATTGCCCGCGATGCTGCGCGGTGTGCGTCATGCGGCGCGTCAACACCCAGGCGCGGGAGCGGCGCACATTGAAGAACGACACCACCTCTTCCCACCAAGGCTCGGCGGCCGCTTGCAGGATGGCCAGGCGTTTGGCGCTATCGGCGGCATATTGCGCCATGAACTCGCACCGAGCCTCGCGAGAGGGCAAGGGAGGCGCATTTACGTCCACGCCGAGAATGGTCCGAAACCAAAAGTCCTCGCTCACGCATTGATGCACCATCTGTTCGTGCACGCTGCGCCCGCGCGCGTCGGACGGATTCGACGGCGGATTCGGCCGAACCGCCAGTTCGTGGTCGTGAAACATGCTCCACACGCTCACCACTTTCACCCGCTCGGTGGCGTAGCTATCGATCAGAAAGTTGTATTTCATGCTGGGACCGTCTCCCTTACGGTCGCGGCTCGGTAGTGCGCCCAACTGGCTGAGCCGCGCGCGTAAGCAAGCGGTCTTTTCAACCGGAATGCGACACTGGAAGCCATGCTGGGCTCCATCCTAGAACACATCCAGTTTCTTCTGTTGGCGCTGAGCTCCATATTCTTTATCGTCGACCCCATCGCATGCATCCCGACCTTCCTGGCGCTGACGGCCGAGGACGAAGTCGACCGCCGGCGGCACATGGCAAGACGCGCGGCCTGGACCTGTTTCCTGGTGTTGTCGGGCTTCGCGTTGGGTGGCACGCTGATCTTTAAGATGTTTGGAATCACGCTTCCGGCGTTTCGCATCGCGGGAGGATTGATCATGATCCTGATCGGGCTCGACATGGTGCAGGCCCGCCGCTCGCAAACCAAGGAGACCCCATCGGAGACCGAACAAGCCATGGAAAAAGAGGACGTTGGAATCATTCCGCTAGGCGTTCCCATGCTGGCCGGACCGGGGTCAATCTCCACCGTCATGGCTCTCATGGCGCAATCGGCCACCTGGCAGCACAGCGTGTCGATCATCGTGGTGGTGGCGCTGACGGCCTTGATTTCCTATTGGATTCTGGCCGCAGCCGACCGCGTGGGCCGGCGCATGGGCGATACGGGCATCCGCATCCTGACGCGATTCATGGGGCTGCTGCTGATGGCCATTGCGGTTCAATTCATTCTTAGCGGTTTGACCGCGGCGGGATTTGGATCGGGGGCAGTAAAATAAGTGGTGAAAGAAGGGTCTCGATGAGGAATCGCTACTTACCGTACTGGTGGCTGGCTGCCGCGCTGGCTCTGGCTACGGTTGCCGGGGCTTACGGCCAGACGCCGGCCGACCATCAGCCGGATCTGGAGGGCGTTTGGGATGCGGCCAGCCTGACTCCGCTGCAGCGTCCCGTGGAGCTGGGCAACAAGGAATTCTACACCCCGGAAGAAATTGCGGCGTCCGAAAAGGCTCGCGCCAAGGAACTCAACCGCGACCGCCGCGACGGCGGAGCCGATGCCGATCTCAGCCGCGCCTATAACGAGGGCTGGTACGACCGCGGCGCGCACTTGGCCAGCGATCGGCGCACCTCGCGGCTCATCGATCCTCCCAATGGCAGGTTCCCCCCCATGACGCCCGCCGCGGCGAAAAAATATAAGGAAATGCACGCCTGGCTTGCCCAGCATGCCGATGACGGTCCCGAAACGCGCATGCTGCCCGACCGGTGCCTGGTATTCTCGCAATCCGGTCCGCCGTTCCTTCCCGGGAATTACAACAACTACTATCAAATCGTCCAGGCTCCGGGCGTGGTCGCGATTCTCTCGGAAATGGGGCACCAGGCGCGCGTCATTCCAGTAATCCAAGGGCCGCTGGTCCCGGGGACGGAAACGGGTTCGCACCTGCCGCCGAGCGTTCGGCAGTGGCAAGGCGATTCAGTGGGGCACTGGGAAGGGCAAACGCTGGTGATTGAAACCACTCACTTCCGTGCCAGCGATCAAAGCCGTTTCGGCGTCCAATACGACGGCATGAGCGACGAAAACCTGCGTGTCATCGAACGCCTGACCCGTAGCGGTCCGAGCACTATTACCTATCGCGCAACCGTAATTGATCCCAGCGTTTACACCCAACCCTGGACTGTGGAATTCCCCATGGAAAAAACGGAAAGCCCCCTGTACGAATATGCATGTCATGAAGGCAATTACGGCCTGGCTGGGATTCTGTCGGGCGCGCGAGCGAAGGAAAAGGCGGCAGGGGCGAAGTAGCACGCACCATTGGGTGGTAGAGGTATTGGGAGCCACCTGAGGTATTCTGCGGCGTTAACTGAGGCCCACCATGGATAGTAGAAACAAATCAGCGGAAGTAGGATCAAATCAGCAACACTATGCTTGATCAGAAGTTCTGTTCGAATCTATGCCGATTGTGGCTGGCCGTCGCGGGCGGCGCGATTTTGGCGTTCCCGTCACTCCTGCGGGCTCAAGACGCTGTTCTTACCTGGCATAACGACGCGGCTCGTACCGGCCAGAACCTGGTGGAGACGATCTTAACACCGGCCAACGTGAATTCCGCCGAATTCGGCAAGCTCTTTACGCTGTCGGTGGACGGGAAAGTGGACGCTGAGCCGCTGTATGTGCCGTCGCTCGCGATTCCTTCGCAAGGAACGCACAACGTGCTCTATGTCGCCACTGAGCACGACAGCGTTTATGCGTTCGATGCCGATACGGGAACCCAACTTTGGAAGGTATCGCTGCTATTAAGCGGAGAACAGACCTATAACGACAGTGCTAATTGCGGTCAAGTGGTCCCGGAAATCGGGGTTACCTCCACGCCGGCGATCGACTTGACGAGCGGCCCGCACGGGACCCTGTATGCCGTCGCAATGTCGATCGATGGCTCGAGCAATGTGCATCACCGGTTGCACGCGCTGGATCTGACCACGGGTGGCGAAGAATTTGGCGGCCCGATGCTGGTCCAAGCCACATTTCCAGGCAGCGGCGCCGGAAGCTCGGACGGTATCAGCACGTTCAATCCACGACAGTATAAGGACCGCGCGGCGCTGCTCATTTCTTACGGGATTGTGTACATTTCGTTCGCCTCCCATTGCGACATCCCGCCGTACACAGCTTGGATCATGGGATACAAGGAGAGCACCCTGGCCCAAGTCAGCGTGGTAGATCTTACGCCCGACGGTAACGATGGCTCGGTATGGCAAGCCGGGGCCGGTCCGGCAGCCGATGCTGGCGGAAACCTATATTTCCTGTTGGCTAACGGGACCTTCGATACCAACTTAACCGCAGCCGGGTTTCCGGTTATGGGGGATTACGGAAACGCGTTCATGAACCTTTCCACCATCTCCGGACTGGCTGTGCAGGATTACTTCACCATGGACAACACGGTATCGGAATCGAACGGCGATGTCGACCTGGGGTCCGGCGGCGAGATGCTTTTTCCAACGCTGACCGATTCGCAAGGGAACCCGCGCGCGCTTGCGGTTGGAGCCGGAAAAGATGGGAACGGCTACGTGGTCGACCGGAACAACATGGGCAAGTTCCACTCCAGCAGCAACGCCGTCTTCCAGCAACTCTCGTTGGGCGGAGGCGTATTTTCCAGCCCGGGATGGTTCAACAACACGCTTTACTATGGACCCGCCAATGCGCCGCTGCAGGCCTTCCCGTTCTCGAATGGCGCATTCAGCGCTACGCCTTCATCGCACAGCTCTATCGGCTATGAGTGGCCAGGCGCTACGCCATCCATATCGGCCAACGGAACGGCTAATGGAATTGTGTGGGCGGCGGAGAACTCATCGCCGGCGGTGCTGCACGCGTACACCGCGACGAATCTTTCGACCGAACTGTACAACAGTAATCAGGCGGCGAATTCCCGCGACCACTTCGGCGCCGGAAATAAATACATCACTCCGATGGTGGCGAACGGGAAGGTGTACGTTGGCACTACCAATGGAGTGGGTGTTTTCGGCCCTCTGCATTGTACCTATAGCATCAACGTGAACTCTGCCAGCCTGGCCTCCAGCGCGGGGGAACATGAAGTCAACGTGACGGCGTCCAGCGGCTGCTCCTGGAGCGTAGCCAATCCTTCGAACTTCATCACGGTAACAGGCGGGGCGTCCGGAACCGGGTCTGGCGTGGTGTCATACACGGTTCCCGCAAATCTTGGAACCAGCCGGACGGGGGATCTGGTGATCGCCAGCCACTTGTTCTCGGTCACGCAAGCCGGCCAAACGACCACCGCCGGCATGGCATTTTTTCCGCTGACGCCCTGCCGCATCGCCGACACGCGTTCGGTGGGCGGGAGTGGAAAAACCGGACCGTTCGGTCCTCCCTACCTGGCGGGCGGCGCAGCGCGCAGTTTCCCGATTCCGGCCAGCTTTTGCAATGTGCCGGCAGCCGCAGAGGCCTATTCGCTCAACTTTACCGTGGTGCCGCACGAAACTCTGCATTATTTAAGCGTGTGGCCTGCAGGAGAGAGCATGCCGCTCGTGTCCACATTGAACGCGACGGAGGGCCAGATTCTGGCCAATGCGGCCATCGTGCCGGTGGGAACCGACAGCGCAATCAGTGTGTTCGCCAGCGATGCAACCGATCTGATCATCGACATCAACGGCTACTTCGCGCCCCCCACGGCGCCCCAGGCTCTGGCATTCTATCCAACAACGCCGTGCCGGGCGGTGGATACGCGCACCGTAGGCGGCAGCGGTCTTAGCGGGGCCTTCGGGCCGCCGGAACTGGCGGCGGGTTCGACACGCAGTTTCCCCCTCCCTTCCAGCTCCTGCGCTATACCGCCGGTGGCCCAGGCCTACTCGCTGAACATGACAGTGGTTCCGCCGGGTCCGATGTCTTACTTGACTACCTGGCCCACGGGTCAGCCCATACCCGGCGTGTCAACCTTGAACGACTTGAGCGGCGCGACCTTGGCCAATGCCGCGATTGTGCCGGCCGGAACCAATGGTGCGGTGGACGTCTTCGTGGATGGCGCCACCAATCTGATTATCGACACGAATGGCTATTTCGCGCCGCCGGGGAATCCAGGCGCGCTGTATTTCCATCCTGTGACGCCGTGCCGGGTGGCGGACACCCGTGCGGTGGGCGGCAGCGGTTTGACGGGGGCATTTGGTCCACCGCAAATGACGGCAGGCTCGAGCCGCAGTTTTCCGATTCCCTCCAGCTCCTGCGGCATTCCCGCAACAGCGCAAGCTTATTCGTTGAACTTCACGGTGGTACCCCCTGGTCCCCTGACCTATATAACCACTTGGCCCACCGGACAGCCCATGCCAGCCGTGTCGACACTGAACGATCTGAGCGGAGCCATTGAGGCGAACGCGGCGATTGTGCCGGCAGGCAGTGCCGGAGCGATCAGCGTGTTTGTCTACGACGCGACGGATCTGGTGATTGATATCAACGGCTACTTCGCGCCGTAATCAGGGCCTGGACTATGAGCCAGGGCTCCCAACGCTCGCTGCCGCCGCGCTCGGAGCATAGTAGCGCTTAACGATGGCAGGCATCCGCACGACTTCGGCATTGTCGCCGATTGCTTCCTGGAGGTGGCGCTGGATGCAAGTCTTCATTCCGTGCTCCACGGCAGCCGCGAACGCGCTCAAGACAATCGGGCTGGTTTCGTTTTCCAGATCGCGGAAGAAGTTCACGTTCTGCGCATCGGTGAGCGGGATCCGCAATTCCCACAGCCGCCCGGGATCGCGCGGCTCAAAGTCTTCGAAGACTACGCCTTCAAAATTCATACGGACCCCCTGGAATCCAAACTCGCGGCTCCCCGAACGGATTCGTATCCAGCACTCTTCAATGCCGGGCGCCCGCGCGAGCGTGTTCTCGAACTCCTCCAGTCGAGTTTCGAAATCTACGATGCGGCGGAATCCTCCGCGCAGAAGCAGCCGGCCAGCCGTGGCGAACTCGGTGTAACCCAAGTGCCGAATGCCCATCCACGCGGCCGCGCAAAACACGACCACGATCAGGCCGCTGAACTCATTGCGAAGAGAACTGGCCAGCAGCGACAACAGCGCCACTACGCCACAGAACGCGTAAATGGTGAGGACCACCCCCTTGGGGCTCAGGCCCCGCTCCAACAGCTTGTGGTGAATATGCCCGCGGTCGGCTTCAAAGATCGGCCGGCAGCGCAAATAGCGGCGGACGATCGATAGGACAACTTCCAACAGAGGAATCGATACCGCCAGCAGCGGAACGGTGAGGGCCACCAAAGTGACCGATTTTTCACTCCATAGCGCGCCGTAGCAGCCCAGCAGAAAACCGATCAGGAGGCTGCCGCTGTCGCCCAGGAAGACGGAAGCCCCGTTGAAGTTATAGCGCAGGAATCCAAGCAGGCAGCCCGCCAGCGGCATGGTTGCCAGCGCCAGCGGCAAATTGCCTTGAGTGAGCGCCGCGATCAACATGGTCACCGCCGCCACCAGGCCCACGCCCGCCGCCAACCCGTCCATACCGTCGATGAGATTGAACGCGTTGGAGCAGCCGATGAGCCAGATCACGGTCAGCGCAAATCCCAACCCGGGCCACGCCGGCAGGCTATGGAGAATGTGCACATCCACGCGAATTCCGGCAGCGTAAGCCAGCACGGCGGCTCCGGTGATGCCGGCCAGCTTCTTCCAGGCGCTCAAGCGCAGCCGGTCGTCCAGCACACCGGTGGCGAAGATCACCGAGCCCGCCAGAGCTAGATGCAGGATATTCGGAAGCGCCCGTCGCAAGAGGTAGGTGTAGCTGAACGGCAATGCAAAGGCGATGGCGAATGTGCCGGCGTAGGCCAGGGCAATCGCAATGCCGCCCACGCGCGGTACCGCCGCTGCGTGTTTCTTGCGAACGCCGTCCGGATGATCCAGGAACCCGAACTTTCCAACACGATCCCGGATGATCGGGGTTAGGAGCGACGCCAGAAGGATAGAAAGGGCGCCCAATGTGATGATCAGATACACGAGTTTGTCCTTTCGATCAGCGGGCGATTGGAAGCTTAGGTGATCGCATTGAGCAGCTCCCGGATTCGCAACGTCTCCTGTGGGGAGGGGTGGCTGGCCAGCGCGGCTTCGAGTTGCTTCCTGGCAACGGCTTTGTCGCCCTTCTGGAACAATGCCAGTCCTAAGTGGTAACGGAAACCGGGCGAATTGGGATACTTTTGCGACAGCATGCTGAAGGATTGAATGGCGCTATCCAGCATTCCTTTCTTGAGGTAGATGTAGGCGATGGTGTCGGAAAAGCTGGGCTGCCCCGGAATCGTCGCCAGGGCTTTCTTTGCCAGCCGCAGCGCTTGGTCCAGGTCGCCGCCGGTGTCGGCAAGAAAGAAGGCCACATTGTTCAAAGCGGGCGCGTTCTCCGGATGAGCTTTCGCCAGGCCTTGATAGATTGTTCCGGCTTCTTCCATCCGGCCGGCTCGCGCCAGGGAGTCGGCGAGACTCACCGTCACCGCGACATCGTCTGGGGACAAGTCATGCGCCTCGCGATAATAACCAATGGCGCGTTCATGGTCGCCCTGGAGATCGCACACTTCGGCCAAATGGCGCCGGAGAACGACCGACTTCGGATCGGCGGCCAGCAAACTCTGGAATTGGTCCCGCGCGAGATCGTAATGTCCAGAGAGGACCTGGGTGCGCGCGAGTTGCTCCAGAAGATCCCGGGAACCTGGCCACTTGCCCACTCCTTCGGTCAAAATCGCGGAAGCCCGGTCGAGCTGCTGCGCGCCGATATACGCGCTGCCGAGCGCCGCGAAGATTCTGGCGTCGCCCGTCACGCGCTGCTTGTTGAGAATCTCGATGGCTTGACCGAAATTCCGTTCGGCCAGCGCCAAAAGCCCCAACTGCACCTGCGGCTCGGCGTCCCGCGGAAAATCCTTAGCCAACTGCGTCAGTACGGCACGCGATGCATCTCCGTCGCCAATTCCGATCAGGCCCGCGGCGTAAAGAAGCCGGCCCCGGCGGCTGCCTGGCTCGATCTTCAGAATCTCACGAGCCTGCTGCACCGACTCTTGCGGCCGATGCTGCATCAAACCGATCTCCGCGAGTTCATAGCGCGCGCGCAGGACGTCGCTCCCCTGGCGAATCACTTGCATGTACTGGGCTCGCGCACTTTCCAAGTCTCCCTTCAGCCGGTACGCCCGGCCCAATTGCAGCCGCAAAGTCGCATCGCTCGGACTCTGGCTGGAGAGCGCCTGGAATTCTCGCACGGCGGTATCCGCGCTTTCTGGCCGACCGCTATCCAACAAAATGTTCGCGTGGAGACGAAGCGCCCCACTGTCCTTGGGATGCTCGTTCCTGACCTGTTCGGCGAAGCGAACGGCTTCATCCTTTTTCCCTTGGCTCAACAAGGCAAGCACATTTCTCATCTGGTAGGTGACCTTGATCTTGGCGTCCGCACTCGCGTCCGCGCCCTGTTGGTAATAGCCGATGGCCTCCGGGAAGTCCCGAAGTTCCGCGTAGAAGTCGCCAACCCAGAGGCGCGCTTGGGGAAAATCCTGGGGATCGTTCAGAAGACGCTGCAGGACGCCGTTCATCTTCACGGTGTCGTGTAAGGCGCTGTAATGCCGGGCCAGCTGAAGGGAGTAGGCGGAGTTCTTCGGGTTGTAATTCACTTTCGCCTGGAGGATGTTTTCCGCGTCGGTGGGCCGGTTGGCGTTGCGATAGAAGGTGTACATAAGGTCGTAGGCAGGGCCATACGAGGTCCGCCGGCGCGTGATCAGATCCATCGCCAGCTTTTCGCCCTCGGCAACCTGACCGTCCAGCAGCAGCAGGTGCGCAAGTTCGGTGACGACCCCTGCGTTCGAGGAGTCCTTTTCAATCGCCTGGCGAAAGTATGCAATCGCCTCTTTCGGCTTTCTGTCCGTCGAGGCAAGATAGCCCTTCAGCATGAAACCTTCATAGGGATCGTGATTGTTTGCGAGAAACTCGTCGGACAGATTGCCGATCTGCGTATATAGGAATTGTGGATGTTTGGGGTCCGCCAGATACAGGCTCAGACAGACGCCGGCCAGCTCTTTCTCGGCCTTGGCGCGGGCCGCGGCGTTGCCGGGCAGCAACTGAACCGCCCGAAATAAAGCGCTGTAGGCGTCGCGAGCCTGGTCGAGCTTGACCTCGGTGAGCCCCAGCCGGTAGTACGCTTCGCCGAAGCCGGCATCTTTGCGGATGGCGGCGCGATAGTTCAGAGCCGCTTCGTCATACTTGCCCGCCGCGAAGAGTTTGTTTCCCTTCACGAGATAGCTTTGTTTGGACGCACTGCATGCGGAAAGAACCGCGAGCGAGACGGCCAGAACCCACAGCCGCGCTGTTCTAATGCTGCTGTCCATGAAAATCCTCCAATACAAGTGAAGACAAACTTACCCTCTGAGCTCCGAGGGGCGGTCAGCCCCTCGGCACACGACAGTGAACAATGGAAGTGAGTACGCGCTGGAATCAGCGAAGAATCAACGCACGAATCTGCGGCGGGCCATGGGCGCCAAACCCAGGAATCCGGCGCATAACACCAGCAGGGACGGCTCGGGCACTACCGTCGGGGTTGTAGAGAATAGATTGGTCACCGAGCTTACCGCCGAGCCAAGCCCGCTGGTTCCGCCGCCCAATAGAATATCCTTGGACACCGTAAGCGAGCCGACCGGAGCGAAGGTCGCCGAATCCGAAAGGATGGTGGTTGCTCCGGCAGCTCCCACCGTCAGAGTGCCAGTCAAGGCCGGCGAGTTCTCGTCGACTCTGACGATCCCCCCGGTACCCGCGCCTGCGCCCGCCATGTTTAATACCAGGTCATCGATCTGGCATCCGTCGCACGTGGCGGTGTAATCGATGAACGAATCCAAAAAACCACCGGGAAGCGCAAACCAAGGAGCGTTGAACTGGAATCCCAGCTCACTTCCACTAATTTCGGGAGTAACCGAGACATCCGAAGCCGAGATGATCACGGATCCGGAAGGCACATAGCTAAAGCCGCTAAAGGTGATGTCGTCAATGCTGCAGGAAAAGCCAGGGGCGTCGTAAACGGCCAGCGTGGCAGTGGCGCAACTGCCAGCCCAGGCCGCGAAACTCGTGCCCAAGACCAATGTGAACAATAGAAGTGTCTTCTTCATTAACCAGTCCTCCTTCAAGGTACTGGTAATACTATTACTCGAAGTCTACTCGGCGTCAAGACGGCGTAGGTACCCTAGTACTAGAGCAATAAGAAGCGGTTAACGAGGCACTTATTTATTGATTACAAAAGAGATAAGAGCTTACGGCTGGAACTACCCCGGATTCTGTACCAATCAGGACGCAGATTTCAGGAGAAGAAAATTGCCCTAGTGGAGTGTACTGGCTCCCGGCGAAGAAGGCGAAAAGTACTACAGTTTGGCGAGCATTCGGAGCTACTTCCGGAGCGCTTTGAAATCGCCTTCCACGGTCTGGACCAACATGTGCGTGACTGCGCCGTGGTCATCCTTGACGAACTCGAGATGGGCGCCCTGAAAATAGAACTTGCTTTCCGACAGCGCGGTGAGGGGCAACTTCGCTCCGCCGCTGAGTGCGGCCATCAACTGCGGCCCGTCCAAGCTAATGTCGACACGAACCGGGTCCTCAGGGTGCGGCGGCAACCTCAACTCATAGGCGCTCACATATTGTTTCAAGATCTCAGGAGCGACTTTGACCTCGGCCTTCTGATCATCGGCGGCCTTGCCAACCAAATGGCTGCGATCGCGCTCATTCTCGGCGCAAACGTACTCGAGCATCTCGGTGTCGGCATTGAACTCAAACTTGATGGGGATGACCCACGGCTGCATGAGAGCTTTTGGATCATCGAGAGTCCTTTCGAGTTCCAGATGCCAGAAATCGGGGCGCCGCAAGCGTTCCGTCACACGCAGTTCCTCGGTATGAGGGTGGCCATCGCCGTCCAGCCAGGTCCGGTCGTTGAAGCCCGCGCTCTCGATCACCAAAGTGTCGCCATCCCAATGCCCAATCGAATAACCCATCCAGGTGGGATTGGGATCTTTGGGAAGCGGGCGGCCATCCAGGAAGATCATGCGGTAGGTGAGATCGTTGAAAGCCATCATCAGAATCCCGGGCGATTGAATAATCTTGTCCACGCCCGAGCCGGCCCGGGGACCGAAGGGCAGGCACAAGACGCTCATGTCTTCGCGGCCCAGGTCCTCTTTGCGCTTCTTGGATAATGCTTCCGCCCAGGGCTGGGGCTTTATGTTGTGCATAGCTTTGTCGGTTTCGCCCGCCGACGCCTGCTTCACGCGCCAAAGACCGGAGAGATCGGGCTTGCCGTCGGCTGTGCGCGGCGCAGGCGCCGAAAGGTTTGGCTTGCCATCCGGGGTGCGCGGTGTGCCCGGCGTCGGATAGTCGAGCCATTGCGCAGCCGCGGGCAGGACCAAGAGCCCGCAAAGGAAAACCAGCGAACTGGCATTTCTAAAAAGATTCCGCATTGCTTTGTTCATACAAGCTCCGTGGAAGGGGCGCGTCGCGGTACCCGATTGAAAATTAGTATAGCTGTTTGTAGCGTTCGGCACTCAGATGGGTATCTTTGAATCGAGTCTGGAATTTCAGCCCAAACCCGAGCATGCGATCGAAGCCAATGTGGGCGATCCAGATAAGCGCGAGTAGCAAGGAGGTGTGGTGTCCCGTCAAGAAGGACCATCCAGCCAATACGAAAGGGCCAAGGTAGGTGTGGATCGCATTGTAGGCGGTTGCTCCGGCACGAGCGCCGGCAAGATAACCGATCATCGAAAGATCCGGCGCCAGGAAGAGCGCGGCGAAAAGAACCCACCCTCCGTTGAAGCGATGATAGGCGAATAGGCTGGCGATGAAGACGGCTGCGCCTTCAAGATGGAGAAGTGGCCGCGGGGACATGGTTCAACATTGTTGACACATATCGAATCGGGATGCAATGATGTATATACACGGTTTATACAGCGAGGGCGACCATGAAATCGACGGTGAGGAAGTGGGGGAACAGCGCGGCGGTGCGGATTCCGGCCTCCGTGATGGAGGCGGTACAGCTTGATCTCGACGAGGCCGTGGAGGTGCGCGAGGAGAAAGGCCGAATCGTCATCGAACCGGTGCGCCAAAAAACGTACGCCCTGGACGAGTTGCTGAAGGGCATCACTGCGAAGAACCTGCATGCGGCGGTTGATTTGGGATCTGGGGAAGGCAAAGAGATCTGGTGATGGCAAAGCGGTACGTGCCGGACGCCGGCGAGATTGTGTGGATTCACTTCACGCCGCAGGCTGGCCATGAACAGTCAGGACATCGTGCGGCACTAGTGCTGAGTCCGGCGGCGTACAACGGCAAGACGAGCCTGATGATCTGTTGTCCGCTGACGACTCAGATCAAGAACTATCCGTTTGAGGTTTTCATCGACGGAACGCCGCCGAATGCGGTGCTGGCAGACCAGGTGAAGAGCGTGGATTGGCGCAGCCGGAATGCCAAACCGAAGGGCCGGGTGTCGCCGGAACAACTGGGGGAAGTGCGGGCGAAGATACACGCGCTCATTGGATGAAGGCAAGTCATCCCTTGCTTGCAACAACTGATCGATGTTATGGTGCGGTCGAGAGGACTTGAACCTCCACGAGATTGCTCCCGCTAGCACCTCAAGCTAGTGCGTCTGCCAATTCCGCCACGACCGCATTCGAGAAAGCTCGCTACTTCTTGGCTGGCGCCTGGGGCGCCGGCGCCACCGGCACTGGAGCCGCGGGTTTGGAGGGAGCAGTCTTGTTCGCCGGAGTTTTTATTTTCTCCAACACACTGCCCGACGATGCCGCGCCGCGCGTCGCCAGGATCGCGAGCGAAAGCGACGTTACCATGAACAGCGCCGCCGCGAAGGTAGTCGCCTTGGAAAGCAACGTGGCGGAACCGCGCGGCCCGAAGGCCGTCTGCGATCCCATGCCGCCGAAGGCTCCCGCCAGATCCGCGGCTTTGCCGCTTTGCAGCAGCACCACCACAATTAAGAAGAAACAGACCAGGACGTGGATGATGGTGAGGATAATAGTCATACGAATCCGTACGCGAGTTCGCCTCCAAGTATAAACTAAAGGCAGTGGCATTTGCTGGACTGAGACAGGCGCTAGGGAAGCTTTGGCCGTTTCTGGCGCTTTCCGCGGGTTTCGCGGCGCCACCCGCGCCGGACGCCTTGCAGACCCTCCGCACGGGCACCTTTGCGCGCGAAACGGGGGCCCGGGCGCGCGCCACCATCCTGGATTGGAATATCGACCGCGGCAAGAACCTGGGCGATATCGAAGGGCAGATGCGGCAGCTCGAGCCCGCTCTGTGCATCTTTCAGGAAGTAGATCTGGACGCGCGCCGCAGCGGCGATATCGATGTGGCCAAGAAACTGGCCGGGGAGTTCCAGATGAACTACGTGTTCGCGCCCGAGTTTGAAGAGCTCAGCCAGGGCACGCCAGAGTGCCGGGCCTATCATGGCCAGGCACTGCTCACGAAACTTCCCATCCGCTCGTCACGCATGCTGCGATTCGTTCATCAGTCGGGATTTTGGAAGCCGCGCAAGATGCTGAATTCATCGCTGCCGCTATGGCAACGGCGGGAGGGCGGCCGCATCGCGCTGATCACTGAACTCGATAACGGCGGTAAGCCGCTGGTGGTCTATAACCTGCACCTGGAGAGCCGCGGCAACGATCAGCTGCGCCTGCAGCAACTGGAAGAGGTTTTGGAGGACGCGCAAAAGTATCCGGCGGATACTTCCGTGATTATCGCGGGCGACCTCAATACCAAAACCGCTCATTCGGCGTTAATGCCCCGCCTACGCCAGGCCGGCTATCGCAGCGCATTCGGCGACCGGCGCATCCGGACACATCTGTTCATCGGCGCCCTGGACTGGGTATTCATGCGCGGCCCCATCCAAAGCGATCGCGCGGAGGTACTGCGCGGGGTCGACGGCTCGGATCATTTCCCGATTACGGTGGATGTCCGGTTCTAGGCTTCATGCCGAAGTGATCAGGCCCGTGACCTTTGATGGATTTTTTGCTAAAGTCGGGCCAAGGACGAATCATGCCAATAGCCACTGACTCTGCACCAGCCATCAGCCCGATTTCCAAGGAAAGCGCGGCGCCCGAAGTCCAACCCATTCTCGACAAACTCACGCACGGTTTCGGAAAAGTGCCGACGTTCTTCGGCACCATGGCGCGAGTTCCCGAAGCCTTCGCCAGCTTTATGCCCTTCTATAGCGCAGTGATCGACCACGGAACAGTCGAGCGCAAGTACAAAGAGCTGGCCTATCTGAAAGCGTCGCTGATCAACGGCTGCGAGTACTGCTTCCGCGCGCACTCGGCGTCGGGAAAGAAAAATGGAGTCAGCGACGCACAGCTTCAGGGGCTGGCGTTCTTTCACCGCAGTCCGGCGTTCGATGCGAAGGAAAAGGCGGTGCTGCTCTATGCCGAGCGCGTGACGCGCGGCGCGGCGGGCATTCGTCCCAGCGACCTTAGCGAACTGAAGCAGCATTTCAACGAAGATCAGATCGTGGAGTTGACGCTCGCGATTTCCATGGCGAACTTCACCAATCGCTTCAATGACGCGCTCCTCAACACACCCGACATTGGATAGCAGCAGCCCGGCTTTTGACGGAAGCAGTACCTCGGTTGCATCACCTTAGTACAAAAGTGGATAAGAGATACTAAGACTACAGATAGGTTGTCCACCCGATTGGGGTGGAGTGTGCGTGCCCGTAGAATTTCATTAGGGATCATGAACGCCGGCACGGTCACTACCAAACTCAACCAGACGCAATACTCCGAAGTGGAAGCAGCTCGAGAGCTAGGAGTGACGGTGGAGCAACTGCGCACTTTGATCCGCAGCCATATTGCGCAAACCGATGAAGACCTGAACCATATAGCAGTGGCGAGCTTTCATCCCTCGGACCTTTTGGTCCTCAAAATCCTGGCCGGTCAAAAAGGCACGGCCGCGCCCGCGGATTCGGTCGAATAGCCCCCTCCTTTCAAGCACGCGATCTCTTTCCGAGCTGCGCGCTTCAGTAGCGGGAACTCTTCCACAGAACGGCGACTTTTCGCGGCCCGCCCGCACTGCTATCATTTCCTGGTATGGCAAAGCTTGGATTTCTAGGACTGGGTCTCATGGGCTATCCGATGGCGCGGAATCTGGCGCGAGCCGGGCATCAGGTGGCCGTTTGGTCAAACACGGCGAGCAAAGCGAAGCAGCTCGCTTCCGAAGAAAAGGCCGTCGCCTGCGATACTCCCGCACAGGTGGCCGAACAGGCCGACTACGTTTTCGCCTGCGTCGGTAACACGGAGATGTCAGAGCAGGTTTTGACCGGCGAAAATGGCGTGATCGACGGCGCGAAGCCTGGAACTGTGGTCGCCGATGCCAGCACCATCTCTCCGGCCGCCAGCCGCGGGATTGGTCACAAGCTCTCTGCTAAAGAGATTCAGTTTCTTGACGCCCCGTGTACCGGCTCCACACCCGGCGCCATCAACGCGGCGCTCACTTTCATGATCGGCGGCGATCAGCGCGTGTTCGAACGAACCAAACCGTACTTCGAAGCCATGGGCAAGCAATTTTACTATTGTGGCGGGCCTGGTTCTGGCCTTCAGGCCAAGCTTACGCAGAACTTGATTCTGGCCAACTTGATGCAAGCATTCAACGAAGGCGTGGTGTTGAGCACCAAGGCCGGCATCGAGCCTGAGCTGATGCTGGAGATCCTGAACAACAGCGCCGCAAAGTCGGGACTCATCGCTTTTAAGGCGCCTTTCGTTTTCCGTAGGGACTTCACCACCAACTTTTCCACAAAATGGATGCACAAGGACATCGGGCTGGCGCTTGGATCGGCGCAGGAATTTGGCCTGCCGATGCCCATGACCAGCCTCACAGAACAGATCTTTCAGGCTGCAATTGCAGATGGTTACGGGGAAGACGATCTGTGCTCTACCATCAAGGTGATGGAGCGCTGGGCCGGAGTGGAAGTCAAAGGAAAGTAAAAAATACAAAAAACTGTTGCGTTCCGCAAAATCATATATTAGTATTGGAATCAAGCCGGGGAGGCAACTCCCACCAAAGCGAGACTAACCTCATTAAAGACCCCTGAAGCAACCCTCTCCGGCGCCCGAAAGGGTTTGGGTCTCGTAAACAAAACGTTATAATGGAGCGATTGAAGACGCTCACCCTCCTTGGGTCCACCGGGTCCATCGGCGTCAGCACATTGGACGTGGTTGGACGGCACCCGGAATTGTATCGGATTCGCGCGTTGGTTGCGGGTTCGAATGTGGACCTGTTAATCCAGCAGATTCAAAGGTTTCGCCCCCAAATTGTCGTTACCGCAACCCAGGAGTCCCAGGCGAGTCTAATTAGTAGGCTGCGTGACTCGGGATTATCGCAGGCAGTCTGGCCGGAGCTGAGTTGGGGAGCGAAAGCACGAGTAAACGTAGCAATCGATCCCGAGGTGGATTTTGTGATGTCCGCCATCGTCGGCGTAGCTGGTCTGGAGGCCACCTATGAGGCAATCCGGCGCGGGAAACGGGTAGGATTGGCGAATAAAGAGGTGCTGGTGGCTAGCGGTCAGTTGGTGATGGAAGCCGCAAGGAAGTCCGGCACCGAGTTGATTCCGGTGGATAGTGAGCATAACGGCGCGCACCAGTGCCTGCGAGCCGGAAAGCGTAATGAAGTGGCGCGGCTGATCCTGACGGCATCCGGGGGCCCTTTTCGCGATACGCCGGCCGACAAATTGGCGGATGTCACGCCCGCCGAGGCGTTGAAGCATCCGACCTGGAAAATGGGGCGGCGCATTACCATCGACTCGGCCACGCTGATGAATAAAGGCTTTGAGGTGATCGAGGCTTGCTGGTTGTTTGGTCTTTCCGCCGATGAGGTGGATGTGGTGGTGCATCCCCAGTCTTCGGTGCACGCCATGGTGGAATACATCGACGGCAGCGTGATTGCCCAGATCTCGGCTACCGATATGCGCATGCCCATTCAATACGCGCTCACCTATCCGGGGCGAGATCCGGCTCCGGTTGCGCGGATCGACTGGACCGAAGCCCGCAGCTGGAGTTTTTCGGCGCCCGATCGGGTAAAGTTTCCAGCGCTCCGCCTGGCATACGAAGCGTTGCGGGCGGGCGGATCGGCGGCATGCACGCTGAACGCGGCTGACGAAATCGCGGTGGAGGCGTTTCTGGCGGAACGAATCTCCTTCCCTGCCATCGCCGAGGTGGTGGAAGAGACGCTGGAACGCGTAGCCGTTCGCCAAGCCGCATCGGTTCAAGAGATACTGGACATTGATGAACAATCGCGTTCCGCGGCTCGTAGGATTGTACAGGAGCGCGCCGGGAACGTTCCTCAACCGCGGCAGCAGGTTGGGGCCTAGGTTTTTATGAGCTTCGTCCTCTTACAAAACATCTGGTGGTTTTTGGTCATGATCGGCATCATGATCCTGATTCATGAGCTCGGTCATTTCTGGGCGGCGCGATTCTTTGACGTTAAGGTGGACACCTTCAGCTTCGGATTCGGCCCTCGCCTGTTTGGCTTCAAGAGGGGCGAGACCGACTTTCGTTTTTCCGCCATTCTTCTGGGAGGCTACGTGAAGATGGCGGGCGAGCAGCCTGGCGACGAAAACGCCAACGATCCGCGCAGTTTCTCGTGCAAGCCCCGTTGGCAGCGTTTGATCATCGTGTTTGCGGGCCCTGCAATGAACATTCTCCTGGCGGTGATCGTGCTTACGGGCTTGTTCATGGTTCGCTTCCCCAAAATCCCCACGACGCCGTCCCCTGAAATCGGCTATATCGTGCCGGATAGCGCGGCCGCCAAGGCCGGACTGCATGAAGGCGACCGTATCGTTCAAATCGGCGACACGGCTAACCCGAACTGGGAAGACATCAACATGAAGGAAGTGGCCAGCGCCGGCCATGTGGTGAGCGTCTGGATTGTGCGGAATGGCGAACGCATGCTGATTCCGGTGACTCCGGTGCTGGATCCCAAGACCGGCGCGGGCTTTGCAGGATGGGGTGAGCAGACCGATATCGAAATCGCAAGCGCTCTGCCGAACTCTCCCGCGGCTAAGGCCGGTTTGCAGCCGGGCGATATCATTGTCAGCGTGGACGGCCAGCCCATCCATTCCACTCCCAAGGTTCACGACATCATCAACGGCAAGGGCGGCAAGCCGGTGGATGTTGGGTACACGCGCAAAGGAACGCTCGCAACCGCGCGTCTTACGCCCACGGTTTCGGAAACCGACGGCGCCAAGGAATGGATGATCGGTGTGCGACTGGAGCCGCACGTGGTCTTTGTCAGCTTGCCGTTTCCGGAAGCGCTGGCCGAATCCGCGCGGCAAAACGCCAAGAGCGCGACCTTCATTTATCAGTTCCTGCGGGGGATTGCCGAGCGGCGCATGTCGCCGAAATCGCTACAGGGCCCTATTCGCATCGTGCAGATGTCCGGCGAGGAAGCTCGCGAGGGACCCATGGCCTATCTTTGGCTCATGGCCAGCCTGAGCTTGAATCTCGCGGTTGTCAATCTGCTTCCCATCCCGATCCTGGACGGCGCGACGATTTTCATGCTCCTGGTGGAGATGTTCATGCGGCGCGATCTGAGCCTGCGCGTGAAGGAGGCGGCTTTTCGACTAGGGTTCGTTTTCTTGATGGCCGTGATCGCGTTCGTGCTCTACAACGATATAACGAAACTAGCCGGTTAACGCTCCGGCGCGATCTCATTCGCCGTCACGAACACCGGCTGGATATCCACCGGGATGCCTTCCAATCCGCTGAGCGCCTTTTGCATATTCGGGCGGATTACTCCCAATTGGTCTAACATCTGCTTGGCGCGGGCATAGTCCCCGGTTGCTTCCACCGTCAGCAGCTCGTGATCCAGGTCGCGAACGGCTGCGCGGATCTTATCGAAGTTCACAGCGAATGTGCCATCGGCATGCGCGACGAATCCGCCTTGGTCGGTGAGATAGTTCACCTGCATCGCCATCCCTTTGCCGTGCGCGTCGTTCAGCCCAAAACGCAAGGTGCGGAACGTGGAGGCGAGAAACGTGGTGTACAACTGGCGCTCCCGATCCGGGCCGGCTGGGATCAGCTTCCGGTCGTAAAGATGTTGCAGCATGAACAGCCCGGTTACATCGGCCTTAGCTTCTTCGATCGCGCTGTAAAGTTCCTTCAGCTCCTGGCGAGGCGAAGTAGCGCGGCCGGCCACGGTGATCTGATGCGGCCCGATCCCATGGCTGAGCTCATGCGCCAGAATGTGGGTGAAGAATGAATCGAAGCTCAAATCCTTCTGGCTGGCCGGGGAAAGCACCCGTTTGGCGATCGGCTCCAGGGTGGAATGAAACTTGGCCTCCTGGACATTCTTCAGCATCACTCGCTTGCTACCCTTCAGCGTCACCACGCGCTCGTCATTGGGCAGATTGTAAGCCGCGGTCTGGACTGCGTGCGCTGCGTCGCCCGCGTCGAAAATCTCGTTGACCACCCGGATGGGAGAGCTGGCTCCCAGCTTGGGATTCCGATACTTCGGATCGATCGGCAGGTTATTTTCCACTTCCTGCAAATGATCGGCGAAGAACTTCAGCTTCGCGGTCTCGGCATCGTCGCGCAGATTGACGTAAACCTCGAAAGAGGCTTTGTAGCCGAAGATATCGTCGTTGTAAGTTTCATAAGGACCGATTGTAATATCGATGGGCGCGTCCAGATCCATCCATGCGATGTCGCTGTCGTAATAGTCGTTGGAGCGGAACGCGGCCGCGCGAGTGGTCAAGAAGTTTTTGAGCGTCGCATTGTCGGTAAACCCGGCCGCCTGATCGAGCAACTTCGCCGACTTCTCGAGATCGGCCCGATACTCCTGGCTGTAGGGAACCGCGTGCAGCTTGCGGCTGGCCTCGCGACGAATCACGGTAAAGAAGCCTTCGGCCTTTTCACGCTCGGGCTTCGAAAGCGTTTTGACCCAGGCTTCGAATTCCTCGCGAGTCATGTCTTCGGGATAGAAATTCGCTCCTTCCAGCTTCTTCGGCGGGACGTTGGGAAGAAACGCTGCATGGCCATCAATTTCGGACCAGGGTGACTTATTGAGCCAAAAATAATCCAGCCGGGCTTTACCGAGCGCCGTGCTGTCACGGCGGAGCTGGGCGTGGAGCGCGTGATTGCCGCTCCACATCTGCGTAAGGAAAAGGTCGTTCAACACGCGCGCTGCTTCGATCAATTTCGGCAGCGCCTGGCGGTCGCCCGGCGACAGTTTGGAAACGTCCACGCGCATTTCAGTGGGTTTGAAACGCGCGATCATTTTTTCGAGTTGCGCGAGATCCGGAATGGCGGCCATGGCGGCAAGCATAGGAATTAGTAACAGGAACTTCTTCACTCTCCGCATGCTAGCACGCTAAATCGGCAACATATCGAGCGCAGCTTGCAACTCGCTGCGCGCGTGTTGATCGCCGGTGCGCGATGTCACTTCAACGCCCTTCGAATAAAGCTCACGCGCCTGTTCCAAGTCGCCTAATTTTTCCAGTACCTGGCCGCCATGAAAGTACGCGGCAGCGTAATTGGGGTTGTGTTCCAGCAGGACCCGGAACTCGGCCGCCGCGTTTCCGAGCTCACCACCTTTGATCAGCTCCATGGCCAGGCCGTAGCGCGCGAAAGCGTCCGCCGGATTCTGCGCCAGCATGGCTTTGAGAACTTCCAATCGATTTGTCGACATGAGATTTTTGTTGTGTACCTACGTGCTACTATACCGGGCAATGGCGTGCCCGTATTTCTACCCCGTGGCGCGATTCGAGACCAGTCCCTGGAGCGTGCCGCCGCGGCTGCCGCTGGGCGACGCTTTTTCGGGCGAGTGCCGCGCGCCTGGAAGCTCCGCGCAGCCGGATGAAACGCACGTCCGGGAGATTTGCAATTTCGGGTATGGACGCGATCGTTGCGGACATTTCCCGCCAGAATCCGCTGCCGACGCGATTCGCTTCCATGTTGCCAAAGAGGCCGGCGAGTTGATCGAGATCCAATACGTTTTCGAAAAGGACTGCTGGCCGGGCGAGCACGGAACCGTTCCCAAGAGTGCGTGCGCCACGTTGCAACGCCAAGCCGACGCGTTCCTGGAAAGCTACCGAAGGCGGAGCCAAGCGTGAACGGACGTTTCGTGCGTGAATCCATCTCGGAGTATTCCGAATTCGCTCTGCCCACCGATGCCAACACGCTCGGCAACGTGCTGGGCGGAAAAGTGATGCACCTGGTGGATCTGGCGGCGGCGCTGGCCGCGGTTCGTCACGCCCGCTGTTCGGTGGTGACAGCCTCGGTCGATCAAATGAGTTTCCTGCATCCGGTGCATATCGGACAACTCATCGTCCTGCGGTCCAGCGTCAATCGGGTGTTTCGAACTTCCATGGAAGTCGGCGTGCGCGTGGAAGTGGAAAACTTGTTCACCGGACACATCCAGCACACTTCGTCAGCCTACCTTACGTTTGTGGCGCTGGATAAAACCGGAAAGCGCATCCCGATTCCGCCCGTGATCCCGGAAACAGACCAGGAGAAAAGGCGCTTTGCGGAGGCCGAGGAACGCAGGAAGTATCGTCTGGCGATGCGAGAAAAGGCGCTGCAAAAAACGGACTGACCCAGGTCAGTCGCCCGATTCGGCCTTGTACATGTATTTGATGTTGGGCTTGAAGATGAGTAGGTTGGGATGGCCGTCGCGGTTCACCTTCAGGCACGTTTTGTCGTACCACTCGATGACGCCTTCGATGGTCTCGCCGTCCTTCATGACAAATACCATGGGCGTTTTGGCCTGCATCTGCTTCATATAATAAAAATTCTCGGCGTTAGTCTGGTCCGGAGGAGCCACTTTCTTCTGGTGGTTATTGGTGGGGCGGCGATTCATTTGGTCTTTCACTTCATTCAAAGACGGACGGATTAACTTGCGGTTCCCGGACTCCACGGCACGCTCCATAGTTCGAGATGATCCAGTCAGGCCCGAAAACCCAGTCAGGCCCCAAAACATAGATCCAGGGCGGGGCCGTTCGGAGGATTAGACGTTCAACTAAGAACATTGAACCACACTGCCCGAGGCTCTGCAATAAGGCCGAAACTTGGTTACACCGCCAGACCGCGCAACTCGACGACTAAGGCGTCGAGCGCGATGCTCTTCTGAATATTGCGCCGCACCAGAGCCGACAACTCGTCGGCGCGCCCAACCGCTGTGCGTATCCAGCGGAAGGAAACGCGGCCCGCGATCGTCTCCAGATCGCGTCGGATATCGGCATTGCGGATCTCGACATCGCGGACGCCGGCGCCTTGGGATAGCCGCAGCACGTCCTCCAGCAGAACGTAAAGAATCTTCAATAGCGCGTCCAATTTCTCCAGCTTGCGCGGCGCCATGGCTTCGGCGTGCTGTGCCCATTCGGCGAAGGGAGCAATGCCGGCGCCGGCCTGGAGCAGCTTCAGCATGGCCGTCCGGCGCTCGTCATACACGTCCAGATCCATAGACACCGCCAGTCCCGGACAGCCGGCGGCAAGCGCGATCCTGCGCTCCACGTCGGGGAGACCGCGGGAGCCGGCGAAGGCTTTCATCTCCGAGTTCGACAACGGCGCCAGATGGAACGAAACGGCGCGCGAGCGGATGGTGGGCAGCAGGTCATAGGGATTCTCGGCGGCCAGCAGCAGCACCAGATGCTCCGGCGGCTCTTCCAGAATCTTGAGCAGCGAGTTGGCCGCCTGCTCGTTGGCGCGGTCGATGTGGTCGATCAGAAAAACGCGGCGCGCTCCGTGCAGCGGCTTGAATTGTGCGCGTTCCTTGAGCAGTCGCATCTGTTCGATGCCGATCTGGCGCAGAGGTCCGTCGGGAGGAAACGTCAGGAAGTCCGGATAAGTCGCGAAGAGCAGCGGATCTTCGTTGCGCTTATCGGCGGGCCATTTCTCGCGCTCCGCGATCACATCCGCGTTGGCCTGCGAGCTGAGATCATCCTGTTCGATGTTCTCGGCCCCGCCTATCAGCGCCGCCGCAAAGCGCCGGGCCAGCGTGGCTTTGCCTACGCCCTCAGGGCCGTCCAGAAGAATGGTCTGGGGGATGCGCTGCTGCCGCGTCATCGCGAATAGAGTAGCGGCGAGCTTCGCATTCCCGTGGAAGTTTTCGAATGACAACCCTTCAGTTTCCCACAGCCCGCTGAGCTACAATCGCGGGTGAAGGCTACGTGAGATTAGGAATCGATTTCGGTACAACGCGCACAGTAGTGGCGGCGGTGGATCGCGGGAATTATCCGCTGCTTTCGTTTGAAACCCCCGAGGGCGCGCACGCCGATTGGTTTCCTTCGCTGGTGGCAGTGCAGGGCGGCGAGCGCCGGTATGGATGGCAGGCCTGGGCGTGCCAACAGTATCCCGAGTGGACCATCATCCGTTCGCTGAAGCGCGTACTGCAGGATGCGGGTCCCAACACAATTCTGGAGTTAGCCGATCAGCGCCTTCCGCTGACACAAGTGCTGTGGGAAATGGCGGCAGCCCTCCGAGAATTACTGCCGCCGGAGAAGCTGGAAGTCATGCTTGGCGTGCCCGCGAATGCCAACAGCAACCAGCGCTTTCTCACCGTGGAGGCGTTTCGATCCGCCGGTTGCGACGTGATTGGCCTGTTGAACGAGCCCTCCGCCGCGAGCATCGAGTACGGCCACAAGAACAAAATCAAAGGCGTGATCCTGGTGTACGATTTGGGCGGCGGAACGTTCGACGCATCGCTGGTGGAGGTGGGCGAGAAAACTCACCGGCCGCTCGGGACCGAGAGCATCGCGACCTTGGGGGGCGATGATTTCGATGAAGTCCTGGCCGAGCTGGCTACTACCGCGGACCAACGGCATTCCCTCTCGCAGAGTGAGCATTTTCATCTGCTCGAGGAGTGCCGTCTTCGCAAGGAAGCGCTAAGTCCAAACACCCGACGCATCGTCATCGATCTGGCCAACGTGCGCGAGGGCTGGAGCACGGTGACCGTTCCAGTGGCCGATTATTACGAACGCTGCCGGCCGCTGGTGGACGAGACCTTGCATGTAGTGGAGGACTTATTGGAGGAACAAGGGAACGTTGGGGCCGGCGCCGGGATCAGCGCGCTGTACGTCACTGGCGGAGGCAGCGAACTGCCGATTGTCGGCCGCGTTTTACGAGAGCAATTCGGCAAACGCGTCCAGCGGTCGGTGCATGCCCGATCGGCCACGGCGCTGGGGCTTGCCATTCAAGCCGATGCGCAGGCGGGGTATGTTTTGCGGGAGAAGTTCACGCGCTATTTTGGCGTGTGGCGCGAAGGCGATGCGGGACGGCGGATTATTTTCGATGCACTGTTCCAAAAAGGCGCCGCTCTGCCGGGCCCCGGCGAAAGGCCGCTTGAAATCCGGCGCCGTTACCGGCCGGTCCACAACTTCGGATATTTTCGCTATCTGGAATGCAGCCATTTGGACGGCGAATGCCAGCCGCGCGGAGACGTGACGGTCTGGGACGAAATTCAATTTCCCTTCGATCCCACGTTGCAGGATGCCGACAGCGCGCCGGTGGAGCACTCGGCATCCGCGCAATCGCAAGAGATCGAAGAAGCCTATTCCATCGACGCGAGCGGCACCGTAACGATAACCATCGCGAATCTTTCGGCGGGTTATCAGCGGACCTACAGCTTAGGCCGCTGGGCCGCGAAGGATGCCCTGGCAACTCCGGGCAAATCGCGCATGCGTCACGCTACCAGGAAGCGGGTCGAGGGCCGCCGCCGTTGAAGGAACTACTGGACGCAATCCGCCGGCGCAAGGTGTACGATCTGGCGCAGCCCTATTTCGTCGGCATGCCGCATTTTCCGACGCATCCGCCCTATCTGTTCGGCCTGACGCGCAAGCACGGCGACATGCTGCTGGAAGGTAACGCCAGTTCGTCGGCGGAGGCCATCGCTTTGGGCGGGCATGTTGGCACGCACATCGATGCGCTCTGCCACTTCTCGTGCGACGGTAAACTGCACGGTGGAATTCAAGCGTCGGCAGTGCAAAGCGATCATGGCGGATTCAGCGAACTCAGTATCGACACCGTGGCGCCAATTCTTCGGCGCGGCATACTGCTGGACATTGCCGCCGAAATGCGGCTCGAGACGAACAGTGACACGCTGCCGGCGGATTTCGCGATTACGCCGGAGCATCTGGAAAGGACTCTCAAGACTGCTGGGACCACGGTCGAACCGGGCGACGTCGTTCTGCTGCGCACGGGTTGGGCGCGCTTTTTCCCGGAGGCGTCGCGCTATGTTACCGGCGGGCACGATGGTAAACCAGGTGGGCACGCGGTGACCGGCCCGGGTCCCGAGTTAGAAGCAGCACGTTGGTTGAGCGAGCGCGGCGTCTTCGCGGCGGGCTCCGACACCATTGCGTTCGAGAAGGTTCCGGCCGCGAGCATGCCGGTGCACGTGCATCTGCTGGTGGACAGTGGCATCCACATTATTGAAGCGCTGAATCTGGAAGATCTGTCGCGCAACCGGATCTTCGAATTCGCATTCGTGGCCGCGCCGCTCAAAATTCGAGGCGGCACCGGGTCGCCGATTCGGCCGATCGCACTGGCTTGAGGGGACCGCTCCCTCAGGTCGCGGTTCAGTAAGATTGTCAATATTTATTGAGAAAAGCCGTTAACTCGGGCGCAAGCGCCTGGCGCTCGGAGATGCAGAGGTCGATTCCTTCCAGCGTCTGAGCCAGGGCGCGCGGGCCTCCGGTGTAGTCCTTCACGCGATCGCGAAAGAAAGAGTCCAGTTCGTCGCGGCGCTTGGCATCGCAAAAATTCGCGCCCACGCTAGGCAGCGCGGCGGCATAGTCCTCTCCCACTTCGCGCGGAAGACGCTTCAATAGCAAGTTCAGATGCTGTTTTACGAATGTGAAAGGAACGTCGCGAGTCTCCGCATAAGCCAAGGGACCGAACAGCAGCGGATAGAAGGATTCGCGCAAATCGAAATCCCGGGAAAGCAGCAGATCCATGGACGCTGCCGCCAGCTGAGGGTCCCGAAATGAGCCTAGCGCCGCCAACAGAAGCTCGCGCAGCGCGTGATCGTGCTCCTGAACGGCCGCGGTCCGAAGCAAGTTGAATAGGTTGCGGTTACCGAATTGTGCAGCCACTTCCAGCAACGGCCCCAACATCTCAGGACTGACGTTCTGCGTTTTGTTGAGCCAGCCACGCGCCAGTTTTTCGGCTTCCTGGATCAGAGTCTGCTGCTCTCCAACGCTTGCCACGAACGGGACCAGCTTCTGGCGAAGCAAGCGCGTGTCCTCGCTATCGCCGGGTTTGGCCAGCCAACCGAGGGCCATGGCCCGCTCGCCAAACTCCCGGCTGATGAAGCGCGATCCTTTCTCGCGCAGATCGCCGGGCACGCTTTCGGTCTTCAGCAGACCGGCGATATTGGCCGCGGCCTGCACCACTTGAGGCGCGGGATCCTGGCTGAACTCCGGGACCAGCGCCAGCGCGACTCCGGCCGGTGTTTCGCCGGCGCCCACCAGTAAATCCACGTCGCCAAGCACGCCAACGCGTTCGGCCACGTTCAAATGTGCGGCGTGGCCGGCCAGCACCTGCTTGAGGAGATCGCCCTCATAGGCGACCTGATAATAGCCGGATTCCCCGTCGTTGGGCAGCAGCCACGCTGGACAAGTTTGCGCTTCAGCCAGCTCCATATCCGCCTTCGCTTCGGCCAAAACCGAGCACTGATGGTGGACCACGCCATCCGCTTCATATGCGACGCAGACCGGAATCTGCCAGGTTTGCGGCTTGGCGTGCGACCCCACAGGCAACGAACGTTCTTGCGTCAGCTCCAGGACCGGCTTGGCCCCGCACTTCAGTGCAACCGAGATTTCCGGCACGCCTGGTTGATCCAGGAAGCTGCTGAAAACTGGAGCAACGTCCTGGCCGGCCACGCTGCTGACGGCGGCTTCGAAATCGGCGGCCGTGGCATTGCCCCAGGCATGCTGCTTGAGATAGAGCTGGACCCCGGAACGAAATTTCTCGGGCCCAATCCAGCGCTCGAACATCTCGATCACCGCGGCGCCTTTTTCATAGGTGATGTCGTCGAACGCATTGGCGATGTCGTCGTTGCTTTCGATCGGTTGGCGGATGGATCTCGCCGAAGCGAGCTGGTCCTGGCGCATCGCGCCGACGCGCGCGTTCACCGCCGCCACATCCAAGTGCCACTCCGGACGCCACTCGCCGGGTATCTTGCGCTCCATCCAAGTGGCGAAGGCTTCGTTCAACCAAGTGTCGTTCCACCAGGCGGTGGTCACCAGATCGCCGAACCATTGGTGCGCCATCTCGTGCGCGCAAGTTCCGGTTAATTCGCGCTGGTGATTGATTGTTTCGCGCGCCGGATCGGCAAGCAACGTGCTTTCCGCATAGGTGATCATGCCCGCGTTCTCCATGGCGAAATCGCTCACCGGCATGACCACCGAATCCAGCTTTTCGTACGGGAACGGAATACCGAAATAATCCTCCAGCAATTTCAGCAAGTGAGGAATCGCAGTGACGGCGTAGGCCGCCTCGGCGCCCTTGCCGCGGGGGACGATCACACGCACGGGCGTTGTGCCGACGCGTCCGGCATCCACGGCGTCGAAGCGCCCGGCCGCGAACGCGACCAGATAGCTAGGCAGCGGAGGCGTGGCCTTGAATTGCACCTTCTTCATCCCGTTTGGCTCAGCCGATTCCGATTGTACCGGCGTGTTCGAGACAGCCATGTCCTCTTTCGGTACGTGCAGAGTCATTTGCCACGGAACTTTGAAACCAGGCTCATCGAAACAGGGAAAGGCGCGGCGCGCATCGGTGGGTTCGAACTGGCTGTAGACGTACCAATCGCGATCTTCTTTCAACTGAAAAACTCCAGCGCTGCTGTTGCGGCTTATTTTGCCCTGATAGACGACGTGCAGAGCGCCTTTACCCGAAATCTCGCGGTCGAAAGAGAAGCCAGTAAACTGATCGCCACCAGGCACGATTTTCGCGGGCAGGGGCGCGCCCTCGGCAGGGCGAAAGCCCGCTTCTTCAATGCTGAGACCAACCGCGTTCAACCAAATGATCCTGGATGGAGTCCGAACATCGACGTCGATATCGATGCTGCCCTGGAAGGTGTCGCGGTCCGGCACAATGGTCAATTCAGCGGCATAGCGCAGCGGCTGAACCGAGCCATCGAGACGCAGCTTCGGAGGTTCCAGGGAGGGCGCCGCCAGCAGCGGCCAACTGAGCAGAAGAAGCGCCGGTACGACTGGGATTTTCATAAACGAACCACGGCCGCGGCCTCAGCGGCGGCTGGAATCGCCTTCTTGCGCAGCGACACAACCACCAGGGCGCACAGGTACAGCAGCGCGCCCATCAGCACTGTCGTTCGCAGCCCGACGTAGATGGCCAGACAAATAGCCGCGACCGATCCCAACACGCTGGCCGCCGCGTTCAACGCCCAGGCCCATCGAACGGCCTGCGGGAACCGCCGCTCCAAGCGCGTGAGGCCGGTGGGAAATGGAATGCCCATCAGAAAGCCGGCCGGCGCAATCAGGCAAACCGTTACAGCGGCTTTCCATGGAAGCGGCCATCCGGCCCCAAATTGGCTGATGGGAGCCGCCACAAACGCCAGCACGGTTACCGCGGCGGCGATCCCGAGCAGAACGAACTGCACTTGCAGCTTGCGCATCAGGCGGTGACTAAAATAACTGCCCAGGCCACTCGAAATGAGCATCGAGAAGATGATTACGGTCAATGCATAGGTTGGATGGCCGAGAAAGAGAATGAACTTTTGGATCAATGCGACTTGGATCAAAATGTAGCCGGCGCCAATGCAGACGAAATACAGCAGAAACGCTCGCACGCCTGGCTCCGTCGGCAGCCGGGAGCCCAGCAGCAAAGGTGGAAATGCCAGCACTACCGCAATTGCAAGCAGGCTGATTCCGAGCACTTCAAATAATAACGGCACCGCGCGATTGATTTTATAGTCGGCCGATTGACCACCCTGTTTCAGGAATTGCAGGATGTCTCGGGGCTGAACGGTATAAAAGAAAAACGGCCGGTCATCGTCCACCGGCGCAACATTGTAGCGATAGTTCCGCCAAAAGACGGCCGGGTCCGGGCTCTTCAGAAGTTCGCCGAACGCGTTGGATGCTAGGTCGCCTGGCAAATAGAGCGAGCGCAGTTTGGTCTGGCTCAGCGAAGTCTTCACGCGGGCAACATCCGCATCCGCAAGCGGGCGGCGAAAGACGATCACGGTGTCCAGCGCTCCAAAAGCATTCACATTCTGCGCGCGATCGCGCAGCACCACCACGTGCTTCCACGCTTCGCGATCGCCAAGTTCTCCAAGCGCCGCGATGGCGAGCGAAAGCAACCGCAACGACTCCCGCGGCGGATCGAACCCCCAGCGCGTGAACACCATCAATCCGTCGTCAGTTAGATGATTCAGATAATCGCGGAAGGCGTCCGTAGTGTAAAGATTGTTTTCCGAAAGCGCGAACGCGCCGGCCGCCGTGGACGCCCAGGTGTCCACTAGCGTTGCTTGCAGCACTTGATACTTCTCCGGACTGCGCCGCACAAAGCTTCGGCCGTCTTCGACGAACAGATGCACTTCGGGCCGAAAATAGAGGCGGTGGCTTAAGTCCGGGAAGCGCTGCTGCATGATGGTGCGGGCGATGATGGGATTGATCTCGACCGCCGTGACATCCTTGCTTCCGCCGGCGATTGCGCGCGCCACGTCCCAACCTCCGCCCGGGCCGATGACCAGAGTCTTCGCGCCCGACCGCAGCAGATAGGGAAATCCCGGGCCTTCTTGAAGCAGGTTGGCCCGTTCGGCCGCGGTCAAATGATCGAGATCGAACTCCGGGATTCCAGTGGATGCATCGGCGTCGATCACGATTTCCGGATCGTGCGTGCCCTTCGGATTCAGAAGGGCGATGCGCGAGATCGGGTTCCAGCGGACGAATTCTTCTGTTCCAATGCGACGACCCTTGGCGTATCGGACATCGATCCAGTGGTTCTTGCCATTGAAGGCCATCAGGGCAACGAACGCCAGCGCGAGAGTGACGGCGCCAGCGCGTCCACGCGGCCGGGCCGCCAGGTTATACCAAATGGCCGCCGAGACGGCGAACAGAACCGAAACCGCGATGACCGCGTTGGGTCCGCCGAAGTAGTCCAAGAAAGGAACCAGCAGAAGGCATCCGCCGGCCGCGCCGAACAGATCGAAGAAATACACGCGGTCGACACGCTGGATTGCTTCCCCCACGGCGATGGAAACCACCGCGCCCGAGAAGAAGAACGGAAGTGCGCTGGCAAAATAAACTCCCGCCAGAGCGAGGTTGCCGAGTTCCCCGCTGCGGGTCAGAATGTAGGACAGTGAGGCCAGCACCACCAGGCTGTTCAGCAATGCCAAGACACCCAGTTGGTAGAAGATGTTCTCGCGGCGAGCAGCGACAACGTAGGAAAACAGGCCGCCCGCGCCTAATCCGAACAGGGCGATGGAGATCGCCAGGAACGCAAAATGGTAATAAAAGACCACCGAGAAAATCCGCGTGAGCGACAACTCCAGAATCAACGTGGCCAGCGTGGTAAACGCGACGCCCAAATAGAGCTGCGGCCATTTGGTCCTGACGGATTCAGCGTAGGAGCTAATGCGGGGCAATATTCAATGGTAAAGGATCGCGCACGTTGGTCGCAGGTAACGGCCACCGGACGCGCGCAACAATACACGGCAACGCCGGTGGCCGATCCTTCTTCCCTACAGCTTGTGACGGAGGATGTGGCGCCGGGGTTGCTACATCCACGCCGGGCCAAACCTACATCATGGCCACGGGGGGCGCGGGTTCATCCGGGCTGCCGGCCCTGGAGAGCGGCAAACGCACCAGCAGCACCGCCAACCCCACGATCACCAGGCAGCCAATCAGATAAGAGGGCTCGGCGAAGATTTTGGGCAGCGGCCATTCCATGAAGCGGAATGTGGCGATCACCAGGCCCATGAGGGCTTCGCCGGCGATCAATCCGGACGCGATCAGGATACCCACGTTCTCAACGCGCGCCTGCTGCCCTTCGTTAAATCCGGCCCGCTTGCGGCTGGTGTCTGTAATCCAGCGGAAAACGCCGCCGAGGAAAATCGCGAACGTGGTGTTGATCGGAAGATACATGCCGACGGCGACCAGCATGGGACTCTTCACTCGCCCCATGATCAGCACCACGCCGAACAATACTCCCACCACAACTAACGGCCACGGCATGTCGCCGCCCACGATTCCTTGCGCGAGAGTTGCCATCAGTCCGGCTTGCGGCGCCGAGAGTTTGGGATCGCCAAATCCGATGCCGCCGCTCTTGATGTTGGCCGCCTGCAGAATGTACAGCGGCCAATACATGGCGGCGCTGGCAACTACTACTGCGATCAATTCAGCCATCTGAATTCTGCGCGGCGTGCCACCCAAAATGTAGCCCACTTTGAAATCCTGAAGTAGTTCGCCGGCCACGGCCGAGGAGACGCAGCCCACAGCCGCGACGCCTAACACCACCGCTACCCCGCCCGGTCCTGACACGCCGAGTGACACCATGAGCAGCGCCGCGATAATCAGGGTGGTCAGCGTCAATCCGGAAATCGGGTTGTTGGTGGATCCGATGGTGCCAACCAAATAGCCGGACACGGCCGCGAAGAAGAACGCGATGATCAGCATTACGATGGCGGCCACCACGCCGCCCAGCACCTGGTGAGACAGGTAAATGTAGAGCGCGACCATGAAGCCGAACATCACCGCGATCAGGCTAAAGACCACCTTGGAGCTCATGTACTGCTCGGTGCGGCTGGTTTCCTTCGGCTGCGCGCCCGCGCCCAGATCCGCCACCGCGCGCCGCAAACCATCGAAGAGGCCTTTCCGCATGCGGAACAAGGTGTACGCGGCGCCCGTCATCATGCCACCCACCGCAATGGGGCGCACGATATAACGCCAGACGGCGTTGATTAGGCCGATCCACGTTCCATCCGAGGATCCGGCCGGCAGGAAGGATTGCAGTTGCGGCCCCAGGAAGAATATCAGGAGCGGCACCAGAAATCCCCAGGCCAGCACGCCGCCCGCAAAGTTCAAGGAGGCCAGTTCCGGCCCGATGATGTAGCCGACGCCAATATAGGCAGGGCTGACGGTTGGTCCCGAGGCCAGCGTAACGCCGCCCGCACTCAAGGCCTGCCGAGGCGACCCCAATTTCACCACGCTCTTTCCCAACTGCCCAACGCGAATGATAAAGTCCTTGTCGTTGGCGAAGAGCTGAATCTCGGCCAGGAATTGAATGAGCGCTCCCAGCCCCAGGTTGTAAAACAGAAACTTGGCAGCCTCGGCGCCGCGGCGTCCGGCCTTGTGAATTTCAGACGCCGCCACCGATTCGGGAAATGGCAGGTCCGGATCTTCCACCATCACCCGCCGCACCAGCGAAACGAACAACACGCCGATGATGCTTCCCACCACCATGAGCGCGGTCGATTTCCAATAGGCGTCCTTTGGATTGAAGGAAGCCCAGGCGCCCGAGATGAGGAACGCAGGCAGCGTAAAAATGGCGCCGGCCGCCACCGACTCCCCGATCGACCCCGCGGTCCGCGCGATGTTCTCTTCTAGAATCGACCCATTCACCGTGCGCAGCACCGCCATCCCGATCACCGCCGCAGGATACGTGGCAGCAATCGTGATCCCGGCGCGCAAACCCAGATACGCATTAGCTGCACCCAGAATCACCGTCATCACCAGCCCCAACAACAGGGCGCGCAGCGTGAACTCGCGCATTCGCATGTTGGGCGGTACAAAGGGGCGAAAGGGCTGTCGTTCCGTCATCTGTCCACTATAACTACTGCACTGTGATCGTCACACCGGTTGGGCTGACGAAGTTTCCAACCGTGAGGATCACCTGGTCGTAGGAAGCAGCAAACGCGGCCTGCGGCACAATTACGTCAATCTGCATCATACCGGCGACCTGACCTGGCGCAGGACCCGCATACTTGACCGTCGCGGGCCGTCCGTCAATCGTAACGGATATCGGGAGGACGAACGACGGAAACGGTGAAGCCGCAATTACGCCATCCTGGCTGGCGGGAGTGGTGGCTCCGCCCCCGGTGGCAAAGATTGCTACTTCCGATCCGGGAGCGGCGCCATTCGTTCTGGAGTTGACGCTGCCGTCCTGGTTCAGAATTTGCCCCTGCCCGCCACCGCTGCCATTCGCCGCGAAGATCGCAGGCGACGCCGCTTGCACGGATGCGGTAGTGAACGCCACCGTCTTTCCTTGATAAACAACTTCGATTTTCGTAGTGGGACCGGAAACCTCGAACGGAACCACGGCTTGAATCTGCTCGGAAGAAGCAGAGAGCACTGGCGCCGGCCGGCCATCGAACAGAACGCTACTGCCGCCGGTAGTGGTGGAGATGGGTTGGCCGGTGTCACCCGCGCTGGCCTGCGCGATGGGCCCGATATGGGCGCCGAAAATTGTCACTAACTCTCCCGGAGACACCGGGCCTTCCAGAAGGCTGGCGCTGTTGACCACTGAGCTGATAACCGCCGTACTGGATGGCGTGGCGTTACCGAGTACGCCATAAATTTCCACTGTGTTTGAAAACGTCGGCGTATAAACACGGCCATTGGCTACCGTCGGCACTGCGAATTTCGCCAGCCGGCCTAAGGTGTCCCGGTCCCCAGCGGCCAGATCGCTGTTCCATAGTTCATTGGCCAAATTCGTGGCATCCAAGGCGTGCAGGGTGCCGGGGACGCCGGCGACATCGGTGTCGCCCGTGGTCAACCAGACGATGCCGCCTTGAGTGCCGTTCGCGGAGAGTGACAGGCCGCAGTAGGTCGGAGCAACCGGGGTCGTGTACTGCGACAGAATCGTGGAATTGATCTGGTTGTTGACGATCTGAAAGGCCTTCAGAGTGCCGCCGGGATCGAACTCATACACGATGGGATCGGCTTGGGGCCACAGCACCATGCTGAAAATACCCCACGAATTCACTTGCACGCTCTGCACCGTGCTGGTGTTATTGGGCCCCACGTGCCCCATCGAGGAGGTCTGAACCAGATGCAGCATGCCGGATTTCCCGCCCACCAGCAGAAGATCGGTGTTGGGTATCGAGATTGCCCCGGCCGAACCCAGGTCCTGATCGCTCTCATTCAGGGCGCTCCAATCCTCGGGTGTGTACCAATCCTTCAGCGCAAGGTCGGAGCCCGAGAGGCGCAAAATCGATTCGCCAAAATTGACTTTGCCATCGAAATCACCGTTCCCAGTGGCGACATAAACGTCGCCCTTGGTATCGAAGGCCGGCCCGCGTCCGGATTGCCAAATCGCCGACTGCCGGCCATTCGGAGAAGTGTTGAAAACATACTTCAATCGAAGCGAGGACGGATCATATGCCATCAGCCATCCGTGATAGTTACCGGTGTCGGCGTGCGAACCAAAGCTGACGTACAACAGCCCGTTGGAAAGCATGAGCCCGGGCCGTTGCAATTGCCAGAAAGCATCGAACGGGACGGACCCTCCACTGCTGCCCGCGCCGTCGCCCTTCACTGAGGCCGAAATGAGCACGGGGGCCGCAAAGAGTTCTCGGCCAATGGACTTGATCACCTCATGGCCGTCCGCCAAAGATAAAGCGTGCAATTGAAATATGGGAACGGTGGTTGAGTCCGGTGGAAGCGTATTCGAGACGACGTAGAGCACTTGCTTCGCGGCATCGATGACGGGCGTGCCCAGGATTCCAATTTCCGGAACTATATCGCTGAAGTTGTACAAGCCGTTTGGCAGGATGGGGCCGAGATTTACCTGCCAGAGGGGAGTGGACGATTGCGGCGTGTCCGCGTTGAAAGCGTAGACGCTGTTATGTTGGGTGACTACATACAAGACGTTGTACTTTTTGCCCGCGATCATGACGCCTGGCACATAGAGCGGCTGAGCGTAAACCTGTCCGTCGACGGCGAACGTGCCGACTTTTCCGAAGTTGGTCCAATTGATGCCCGGCTGTAGAGCCGTCTCTTGCAAATTAGCCCCGGTCTGCTGCTGGTCGTAGTTCACGTTGAGCACGCTCACCTGCGCGAGCGCGCAAGCGGCGATACTCAGCGCCAGTAGGCCGAGCCGAACGAAATAGGAATGCCTGAATAGATTTCCGCCGAGTAAGATTTTCAATCGTCCCGCTATCCCGCGACTAGCGTCGCGATTGTTCAATCAAAAACTTTACACAAACATAACACAGAAGTTGCGGAGTTAGGCGACCAGGTTGTGGATCGCGCGCAACTTCGCCCAGAGCTCGGCAAGACGGTCCAGCCGCAGCGCGTTGGGGCCATCCGACAAGGCGCGTTCGGGATCCTCGTGGACTTCCAGAAACACGCCGTCCACTCCGGCCGCCACCGCCGCGCGGGCCAGCGTTGGGATGAATTGCGGCTCCCCGCCGGAAGCGTGGCCCAAACCGCCGGGAATCTGGACGCTATGCGTGGCGTCGAAAATCACCGGCCATCCAAAGGCGCGCATAATATCGAGGCCTCGCATATCCACAACCAGGTTGTTGTAGCCGAATGAAGAGCCGCGCTCTGTGAGGAGGATATTGTTGTTCCCGGTGGACGCTACTTTGTCGGCGGCGTGGCGAATATCATGGGGCGAAACAAACTGGCCCTTCTTGATGTTCACCGCGCGGCCGGTGCGCCCGGCGGCCACCAACAGATCGGTTTGGCGGCACAGGAACGCCGGAATCTGCAGTATGTCCACGGCTTCGGCGGCAGCCTCGGCTTGCGACGGCTGATGGATATCGGTGAGCACAGGAAAGCCGTCTTTCCGAAGATCCGAAAGAATGCGCAGCCCTTCCTTGAATCCCGGCCCGCGATACGAGGACACGCTGCTGCGGTTGGCCTTATCGAAAGACGCTTTGAAAATGAACGGTCCGGCGATCTTTCGAATCTCGGCCGCGAGAAAGCTGACGTGCTCCTCGCTCTCGATCACGCAGGGACCGGCGATCAACACCAGCGGTTGTCCGCGGCCAATAAGAGGCAGGGTGCTCAATCGGCGTGTGTGTACTGCTCGGACCGGGCGCGCTGAGCGGACTTCGGGCGGCTCTTGCGATTCTTGTGCGCCGCCGCGATAAAAGCGGAGAACAAAGGATGCGGCTCCAGCGGCTTGGACTTGAACTCGGGATGGAACTGGCAGCCAAGAAACCAGGGATGATCGGAGATTTCGCAAATCTCGACATACACCCCATCCGGCGTCTGCCCGGCGATGCGGAGTCCGCCGGACGTGAGAATCTGTTCGTACTCGCGATTGAATTCGTAACGATGACGATGGCGCTCGCTGATCTCGGCTTCGCCGTAGGCCTGGCGCGCAAAGCTGCCTTCGGCCAGCAGGCATGGGTATGCCCCCAAACGCATGGTGCCGCCCAGCTCGTCCACTCCTTTCAGCTCGCGCAACTTATAGATGACGCGGTCCGGCGCCGCTGGATCGAATTCCGTCGAATTGGCGTGCTCCAGCCCGCAGACGTTGCGCGCAAATTCGATCACCATGGTTTGCATGCCGAGACAGATTCCAAAATACGGCACTTTACTTTCGCGCGCATAGCGGATGGCCGCGATCATGCCCTCCACTCCGCGCTTTCCGAATCCGCCCGGCACCAGGATTCCGTCGAATTGCTCCAACTCGCGCGCGCAGTCGGGCCAGCGCATGTTGTCGGATTCGATCCAATGAATGTTCACCTTCAGCCGGTGCGCCAGCGCGCCGTGTAGCAACGCTTCCTTCAGGCTCTTGTAGGAATCCTCATACTCCACGTACTTGCCGATGAGCGCGATGTCCACCTGATCCTCGGGATTCTGCATGCGCTCCAGCATTCCGGTCCAGCGGCTGAGATCGCGCGGCCGGGCGTCCATGCGCAGCAGCCGCAGGATGATTTCGTCCACGCCTTGCTCGGCGAAAACCAGCGGCACTTCATACACCGAGTTCACGTCGCTGGCCGTGATCACCGCTTCCACGTCCACGTCGCAGAACAGCGCGATCTTCTCCTTCATGTCGTGCGGCAGATCGCGTTCGCTGCGGCACAACAGCACATCCGGCTGAATACCGAGCGCCCGCAGCTCCTTCACGCTGTGTTGGGTGGGCTTGGTTTTCAGCTCCTGCGCCGCCGCGATCCAGGGCACCAGCGTCACATGCACGAAGGCAGTGTTGTCGCGCCCCATCTCGTGCCGCAGTTGACGGATCGCTTCCAGAAACGGCAGCGATTCGATGTCGCCCACCGTGCCGCCGATCTCTACGATCACCACGTCCACGTCCGCCGCCACTTTTCGCGCCGCCGCCTTGATCTCGTTGGTGACGTGGGGAATCACCTGCACTGTTTTCCCGAGATAGTCGCCGCGCCGCTCGCGATGGATGATCTGCTCGTAAATCCTGCCGGAAGTGAGATTGTTGCTCTGTGTCAGCTTGGCGTGCGTGAACCTTTCATAATGACCCAGATCGAGATCGGTCTCCGCGCCATCGTCGGTCACGAAAACCTCGCCGTGCTGGAAGGGGCTCATGGTGCCCGGATCGACATTGAGATATGGATCGAACTTCTGCAGCGATACCCGCAATCCGCGGCTTTCGAGTAAACAGCCAATGGAGGCCGCCGCAATGCCTTTTCCGAGCGATGAAACCACACCGCCCGTTACGAAAATGTATTTGGCCATGATCCTTCCCCTCCCCGCATTTTGCCTAGCGCATCCTTAGCGACGGCTCAAAAAGCGCCGACACCCTCTCCAAATCCTCGGGCGTGTCCACTCCTAGAGACTCGTACTCGGTTTCCACCACACGGACGCGATGCCCGTTCTCCAGCGCCCGCAATTGCTCCAGCCGTTCACTGCGCTCCAGGGGACCCACCGGAAGACCGGAGTAGGCGAGCAGGAAGTCGCGCCGGTACACATACAACCCCAAATGCTTATAGTGAACGCCAGCGCTGTCGTCGCGCATGAATGGAATCGGACAGCGGGAAAAATAGATGGCGTCGCCGGCCAAGTTGGTTACCACCTTGACGACGTTCGGGTCCTGGACCTCGCGCGGATCTTCGATGGCCTTCTTGAGCGTGGCCATGGAAACGTCGGGATCGTCGAGCAGCCCTAGCGTCGCGGCATCGATCGCCGAAGGATCGATCAACGGCTCGTCGCCCTGGATGTTAACGATCACACTTGCAGGATCGCCGGAGGCAGCCTCGGCCACGCGGTCCGTGCCGGACAGATGATCGGCGCGCGTCATCACCACCGCCGCGCCAAAGGATCGCGCAGCTTTATAGATACGCTCGTCGTCGGTGGCAACGATCAACTTGGTGAGATAGCGCGCCTGGCTGGCCCGCTCGTAAACGTGCTGGAGCATGGGCTTGCCGGCAAGGATGGCGAGGGATTTACCGGGAAAACGAGAGGAGGCAAACCGGGCGGGGATCACGCCCAGAATTCTCGTTGGCACAATCGATCATAGCATAGCCGGCTTGGTCGCGTGCGCCTTGCGGGCCCGCGGCCCAGTGCAAATTCATTTCGCGAGTTCCCCGGCGGCGGCCTCTTTAGCTTCGTCGTATCCATCAATCCGGCGGATGGCCTCGATCAGGGACCTGACGTTCCGGGGTCACGGACTGTAAGGTCCCTCCGGCCTTGATCGAATGTTCGACCGTGCGGGCGGGTTCGGAGATGGGAGCAAAACCATATCCGCCGCAGGTCCCCAGGAGCTGATGGGCCAGCGCCTGCAGCCCGGACAGATCGTCGTGTTCCAAAAGATCGGCCAGCCTGCGCACCTTGCCGGGCAGCCCGGCCACGAAATCCGGGAGAATCGCCATAATCCGCGGATTCGCGGAATAGCTGCTCTTGATGGTCTCGAAGGTGGCGGTGTGGGTGGCGCTATCGGAGGGCAGCGGGCCATCTCCAAGGTGCTCCTTTACGGTCTTCAACAGTGTCTCCTCGTCGATAGGCTTGCTCAGGTAGCCGCTGCATCCGGCTGCCAGGCATTTTCCGCGGTCTTCCGCCATGGCATAGGCGGTCAGCGCGATGATTGGCACTGTCAGCCCCCGGCGGCGCAGTTCCATGGTGGCGGCATAACCATCCAGCACCGGCATTTGCATGTCCATCAATATCAGATCGAAGGTCTCGGCACTTGCAAGATCCACCGCGATCTGGCCGTCCAGGGCGCTGGCCACCGAGGCTCCGGCGTCGCCTAGTTGCATCCGTAGCAGCCGCTGATTGTCAGCGCCGTCTTCCACCAGAAGAATGTGGCCGCGCAGTCGAATCCGGGCCCGCTCATGCCGATCCGCCGCAGCCGGCAGCGTGGCTTCGGTTAAACCCTCCAATCGCTCTACGTCGGCCGAGGGACCCCCATCCACTTGCAGCGTGAAGGTGCTGCCAACGCCCGGTTGGGATGTGACGCTAACGTCGCCGTCCAACAGCTTCGCCAACTGCCGGCTGATGGTCAGACCCAAGCCCGTTCCGCCGAACTTGCGGGTGATGGACGTGTCGCCCTGGGTAAACGGGATAAACAGCCGCCCCACCAGTTCCGGCGTCATGCCGATCCCGCTGTCGATCACATCCACCCGCAGCACAATGTTCGGACCGCCCGCGCCTCGATCCGCAATCCTGATGTCGATCCTGCCGGACTGGGTGAACTTCACCGAATTGCCGAGCAAATTGACCAGGATCTGCCTCAGCCGCAAGGGGTCCGTCTGGATCAGGCGCGGGATCGGACCTTGAAACGTAACTCCGAACGCCAGCCCCTTCTCGGCCGCCCTGGGACGCATGAGCGAGACGATCTCCGACAGCAGGGCCGGAAGGTCGCAGGAAACGCGCTCCACCTTCATCTGCCCGGCTTCGACCTTGGAAAGGTCGAGGATTTCGTTGATCAGTTCCAGCAGGTGCGAGGCGTTCCGCTGGATGATCTGGACGCAGCCGGCCTGCGCGCATTCCTCCGGGCTCCGGTGCAGCAACATGTCCGCGAAACCCAGAATGGCGCCCATGGGCGTGCGGATTTCGTGACTCATGTTCGCCAGAAACTCGCTTTTAGACCGGTTGGCGCTCTCGGCTTCCTCCGTGGCTGTCGTCAGGGCGTGCGCCAGTCGCTTGCGCTCGGTGATGTCGCGAATGTTGCACTGAATTACGTTGCGCCGGCCTTCCCGATAAACGTTGCTGACGAATTCGACTGGGATGTGACGGCCGTCTGCATGCTCCAGCGGAAGATCCTCGTAGCGGATATGGCCATCTCTTTGCAGCGCCTCCATGGCCTTCTTGGACATTTCGGCATCCTTGAAAACTCCGATTTCCCACAGTTCCTTGCCCAGGAAATATTCCTTGGGATAGCCCAACAGATCGGCCATGAACGGATTGACGTCCAGAACCTTGGCGGTCCTCGCATCCAGGATCATGATGCCGTCGTGCGCCGATTCAAAAAGGCGGCGGTAGCGGACTTCGGAGATCCCTAAATTCTGTTCTTCCTCGCGTCGATCGCTGGCGTCGTGGAAAACCAGCACCACCCCAGTAAGCCGTCCGGCGGCGTCGATGATGGGCGCGACGTTGCCATCGATGGGACACTCGCGGCTCTCGCCCACGATGAGGAATGTCGAGTCCGGCAAATCGACCGCCGCCCGACCCTGGATCACGCGGGCGATGAGGCCCTCCTGCGTTTGGGAGGATCCCTCAATCGCGATATGGAAGATCTCCGTCAGGTCCTTGCCCAACGCTTCGTTCTGGTTCCAGCCCGAGAGTTTTTCGGCCACCGGGTTCATAAACGTGACGCGGCTCTCCGGGTCGGCCACGATGACGAAATTGCCGATACTGGCCAGGATTGTGCGGTACCGGTTGGCCAGCATCATGGCCTGGGCTTCGGCCTGTTTTTGCCGGGTAATATCCAGGATGGAGAGCAGGATCATTGGGCCTGGAGTGTGGCCGTCCGAAAGTCGTCTCGCGCTAACTAGCATGGTTCTGGGCCCCAACGCCGGGAAAGCATGTTCCATCTCGAGATCGTCAAAAGCGCCGTCCTGCGGCGGCAGTGCTCTTAACAGAGCCAGCAGGGCGGGAATGTTCC
This sequence comes from Bryobacterales bacterium, assembly GCA_963824345.1. Taxonomy (GTDB): domain Bacteria; phylum Acidobacteriota; class Terriglobia; order Bryobacterales; family Bryobacteraceae; genus Palsa-89. The sequence continues at coordinate 53,005 of CAWGOZ010000021.1, read as the reverse complement.
ACTGCCCGTTACCCAGATCGGTGAGCTTTTTTTCCACCGTGTCGGCGGGCGCCACCTGGAACGCCTTGTAAAACGACTTGCTGGCCGCCAGAACCCTGAAATCGCAATCCAGCACCAACAGTTGCTCCCGAACGGCGTTGCTGACGATCTCCTCGACAGACACGACCTCCGGATTGCGCGGCGGTTCCGAGCTCATGTTAGCCTTGGGTCGTTTTCGCCAATCGCTATCGATTCATTGCCCACAGATGTCAGATCGGCAAAGTGCACCTAATCTTGACTTTTTTGTCGCTGGACGAATCGCATCACCAACCGCCGTCCCTCGGGGGCGAGAGTCGCGCCGATGCCGAGATAGACCACTCCAAACGGCCCCAGTGTCGCCAGTGCGCCGTAAATTGGATGCGCGACAAACGGCAGCAGCCGTCCCGCGCTGCCCACCGCCACCGCCAGCGCCGCCGCCAGCCAAAGCTTGGCGATGAATCCGGAAATGGAGGGAACATTTCGAAGACGCCCCGCTCCCAGCCTGCGGTGGAGTCCGCGACGCAGTAGCGCAAACTCCACCCATCCGGCGACTCCCGCCGATGCCGTCAATCCCGCCACGCCCCAGCGCGCATCGATCCCGAGCCAGACCGGCACCGGCTTGGCGCAAATGTACCCCAGAACGGTGGTGAGCGCGACGCGGACCACGGCATAGAGCATCGGCGTACGAGTGTCGCGCAACGCGTAGTAGGCGGACGAATACAATCGCCCCATGGTGGACGCCAGTAAGCCGATCGACGATCCCGCCAGAATGCCCCACACGTATACCGCATCTGTGTGCGTGAAGCGGCCGGTTTGAAGTAGCGCGCCTGCGATCAGATCGCCGAACGCGAGAAACGCCGCGGCCGACGGCACGATGAAGAACGCGATGTGCCGCAAACCCGATTCCAAGCGCCCGCCGAGCGCCCGGTGAATCTCTTCCTCGCTCCCGATGGCGCTCGACATCACGGGCAATTCAGCCGCCGACACCGACATGCCAAACAGACTTACCGGCAGCACGTAAATGAGTTGCGCGTTGATCAATCCGGTCACCGCGCCGGTGGGCAGTAGACTTGCGAGCAAGGCGTCGATGTACGCGCTGATTTGCACCACGCCGCGGCTAACAAACACCGGCGCGAAGTTGCGGACCACCGTGCGCACGTGCCCGGAATTCAGATCTAGCCGGAACCGTAAATGCCGGGCCAGCCGCAGCACCACCGGCAACTGGATGCCGAACTGCAGCGCGCTGCCCGCGACCGATCCCCACGCCAGATCCATCGCCAGCCGAGGCAGCGTGTGACGGCCGCCGAATATCACCAGCGTCGCGATCATCGCCGCGCTCCACATCACCGGCGCGGCGTAAGAAAGAAACAGCTTCCGATGGCTATTGAGAATTCCCAGGCACCAGGCCGAAAAGACCAGCAAACCGGCGCCCGGAAACAGCACCCGGACCAGCGAAATTGTCAGTTCCCGTTTCGCGCCCGAAAATCCCGGGGCGATGATGTCGATCAGCCAGGGCGTGGCCAGCACTCCGGCGAAACATAACACCGCAACCGCCAGCGCGAGCGTCGCACCCACCGCGCCGGCTACCCTGCCCGCTTCTTCCTCGTCGCCTTCGGCCAGCAAGCGCGCATACACCGGGATGAACGACGCCGAGAGCACGCCTTCGCCGAACAGGTTTTGCAAAAAGTTCGGAATGCGGAACGCGGCGTTGAAGGCATCCGCGGAATCGGAACGCAACCCGAAGTAGTGCGAGAACACGCGCAGCCGCACTAGGCCGACGACGCGGCTGAGGAAAATACCCGCAGCCACCAGAAACGCGAGCCGCCCGGTGCTTTCCCTCTTGCGCGCGAACGCGCCCGGTTCGGACATGAACTTCTATTGTCAGGGATTCAGAGAGCGGAGATAGGCTTCACATCACCAGTCCAGCTCAACCTCGTAATCGTCCGCGCCCGGCTCCGGATCGTCGATCTCAAAAACCAGTTGGTAATTGTTCTTTTCCGAAGGCAGATCGACGATTGCCACTTGCCCGCGTCCCTGCAGTTTCCGGATGGTGGGCATGAGATCGGACCGCGCCGGCAGCGGCCGGAACATCTCGGCGTGTTCGGCACCCACGCGCTCGCCCTCCAATGCCTCGGAAAAACTCGCGCCGCCTTGTATCGTTATTCGCACGCGGCCGTCCACCCTCCCGGTCCACAGAAGTCCGCGCCCAGCCGGCTCGGGAATCGGTCCGGGTTCTTTGGCGTTCAGGCGATTCCACGCCAAAGTGAACGAGTAGTCCGTCGCGCCGGCCAAAGGATCGTGAATCGCAACCCGCGCCGTGTACTGATTGCTCTCGCGCGGCTGTTCGATTAAGCGGATCTCGCCGCGCCCGTCCTGGCCCTCCAGCCGGACCTCGGTATCGCGACCCGGCAGGGGTTTGGAAAACTTGAAATGTTCGTTCGCAACCGGTGTTCCATGTTCGGAGCGGGACACGCAGGTTTGCTTCCGGCAATCGATGACGGCGGCATGCTCCACGCGGCCGCTCCAGGTCAGTTTGTCGGCCTTGGCCGCGCCGCGATCGTACGCATTGTTCGAAGTATCCCAATACAGCGCGATGGAATAAAACGAGCTGCCCGGCTGGCGATCCTCGATCCCCACCGCCAACGTGTAGCGGTTCTCGATGCCGGGCTGATCGATCACGTGCACGTATCCCCGGCCCTGCAGCACCTCGACGCGCACTTTTTGCCCGCTGTCGGGCAGCGCATCGGAAAAGTGGTACTGCTGGCGCTCCACGGGCGCGCCTTCCTGGATTTGCACCTCCAGATGTTTGCCTCTGAGATGCAGGATAGCGACGCCGTCCACCTGGCCCTGCCAAACAAACTCCGGCGCGGGACCCCCTTGGGCAGACTGGGCGCACAGAGCGCACAGGGTAAAAAAAATCGCAGGAATCAGGCCAGGCAGCTGCACTTCGTCTATTGTAACGGCATGCGCTAGAATAATAAGAAGTAACGCCGTCCGGTCCACGGCGTCTAACTACGTCGGTTTCAAGCATGTTCGTTCCACGACCCTAATGGTGATAGCGACAGTTCCACTAGCTCTGCTTTTCGCGACATCGGCCGCCAATCAACTGGTGCGTTCGCTTTTTGACGACACTTTTGCCGGCATTCATCATCTGGAGTTGTTCGACTGGGTTCTGCTGATTCCGTATTTCACGGTCCTGCTGATCCTCTCGTTTTACGGCTGCCACCGCTTCGAGATGATCCGCAAATACCTCAAGCACCGGCCGAGCCGGGAGACCAAGCCGACAACAGAGCCGGCCGCCCGCTGGGCCCAGCTTCCGCGCGTGACCATCCAGCTCCCGCTGTACAACGAGCGCTACGTGGTGGAGCGGCTGATCGAGGAAGTCAGCAAGATGGACTATCCGCGCGAACTGCTGCAGATCCAGGTGCTGGACGATTCCACCGACGAAACGCATCCGTTCACCGAAGCGCTGGTGCGGGAGTACCAAGCCGCCGGGTTGCCGATCGAGTATCTGCACCGCGACAATCGCGCCGGGTTCAAAGCCGGCGCTCTGCAGGCCGGCATGCGGACCGCGACCGGCGAGCTGATCGCGATTTTCGACGCCGATTTTGTTCCCCCTTCCGATTTCCTGGCCCGCACTGTCCACTACTTCACCGACCATTCCGTAGGCGTCGTGCAGACGCGCTGGAGCTATCTCAACCGTCATTTCAACCTGCTGACCGAAGTGGAAGCCATGCTGCTGGACGGCCATTTCGTCATCGAGCACGGCGCGCGCTTCGGCGGCGGCCTGTTCTTCAATTTCAATGGAACCGCCGGCATCCTGCGCGCCAAGACCATCGAGGACGCGGGCGGCTGGCAGCACGATACGCTTACCGAAGATTCGGACCTGAGTTATCGCGCGCAGCTGAAGGGCTGGCGCTTCGTGTACGTTCCCGAGGTGGACTGCCCCTCAGAACTGCCGGTGGACACCTACGGGTTCCAAGTGCAGCAGTCGCGTTGGGCCAAGGGGCTGACGCAGGTAGCCATTAAGCTGCTGCCCAGGATTCTCCGGTCCAACCAGCCGTGGCGCGTGAAGCTGGAAGCCTTCTGCCATCTGACGCCGAACATTTCCTATCCGCTGATGCTGATCATGTCGGCGCTGATGCTGCCGGTGATGATCGTGCGGTTTTACATGGGCGTGTTCCAGATGCTGACCGTGGATCTGCCGCTGATCCTGGCTTCGTTCTGCTCCATCTGGGCGTTTTATTTAATGGCGCAGCGCGAGCTGTATCCGCGCAATTGGAAGCGCGCCATCGTATTGATGCCGGCCCTGATGGCGGCCGGGATTGCGCTCACTTTGATCAACACTAAGGCGGTGGTCGAAGCGCTGCTCGGAATCAAGTCGGCATTCGCGCGCACGCCGAAATACGCGCTGGGCGATCGCAAAGTGAAAATTCAGAACGCGGGCTACCGGCGGCGTAGCGGCTGGATGCCTTACGCCGAGCTGGCCGCCGGCGGCTACTTCGCTTATATGGTTGCGTACGCCATCGAGACCTGGAATTTCCTGGCGGTTCCGTTCCTGCTGCTGTTCGTGGCGGGTTACTGGTGGGCCGGCTGCACGACGCTGTATCAGGAATACCAGGACAAGCTGCAATGGCAGCGCGAGCGCGCGCTGGCGCTCGAAAAAGAGGCGGCCTAAACCTTTTCCAAGCCGAGCGCGGCCGATGTTTCCAAAGTAAAATTCGCGGCGCGAGCGTCGGAGACGAACATTTTCACCGTGTCGAGTGAATATTCGTTGAGATCGTAGCCGAGCAGCGACAACTTCCGCAGCAGATCGTGCGTGACAGTGATGATATGGCAGCCGATTTCGTCGGCCTGGACGATATTGAACAGCTCGCGCGGGCTGGCCCAAATCAGCTCGATTTCGGGATAGGCGCGGATGCGCGCCAGCGCGCCGCACAGTATCGGCAGCGGATCGCGGCCCGTGTCGGCCACCCGGCCGGCGAAAATCGAGATGCAACTCGGCGGTCCGTGGCGCAAGGCCGGAACGACAGCGTCAACCTGCTCGATAGTCATCAGCGCCGTGACATTCACCTTCACGCCCTGCCCGGCCAGGCGCGCGACCAGCGCCGCCGTCGAACGGCCGCGCGTATCGGTGATGGGGATCTTGACGTAGACGTTCTGGCCCCACGAGGCGATGCGCAGAGCTTGTCCTTCCATTTCGTCGAAGTCGTCCGAGAGCACCTCGAACGAAAACGGACGCTCCGGAATGGCGTGCGCGAGTGACTTGCCGAAGGCCTCATAATCGGTGACTCCGGCCTTGCGCATGAGCGTGGGATTGGTGGTGAATCCGCGGATCCAGGGATTGCCGGCGAGTTCCAGAATAGAAGCCCGGTCGGCGCCATCGGCGAAGATCTTGACGCGGAACGAAGCGATATCAGGCATAGCGCGGCGTTCCCAAATACTGGCTTTGGCGGGCAGCCCGCAGAATCCATTGCGAGGCTTCGCGCAGCGAGCGAACCTGAACGAACGGACCGTCCGGACGCCGTTCCGAGTAGCCGTAGTCGACGAAGATGGCGCGGCAACCGGCGCGATGGCCGGCTTCGATGTCGCGCCACCGGTCGCCCACGATGTAGCTCGATTCAAGATCGATGTTCCAGACCCGCGCGGCTTCCAGCAGCAGGCCGGGTTGCGGTTTGCGGCACGCACACCGCGCCGAGTCGTCATGCGGGCAGAGGCCGACGCCGTCCAGTTGCAGGTAGCGCTGCAAGTGGCGGTTCATCTCGGAGACCTGTTCGGCGGTAATCAGGCCGCGCGCGATATCGGGCTGATTGGTGATCAGGATCAGGGCGAATCCCGCCTCCTTCAGCCGGTTGCAGGCTTCGCGAACACCGGGCAACAACCGCAAGTCCGACAGGGTCGCGGGCGGATACGGTTTACCTTGCCGCAGGACGGCGCGATTCACGACACCGTCGCGATCCAGGAACACGGCCCGGCGCACGCTTATATCCTTCCCAGCCGGGCGTCGACGGCCAGCGCTTGCAATGAGACGCACAGGGCCTGGCGCGTGTTGCGCTTCGAGCTCCAGCCCAGCGCGCGAATGCGATCGGTATTCAAGCGGACCACCGGCACGTCGCCTTTCCAGCCGCGATCGCCGCCGGTGTATTCCAGGCGGACTTGATCCATGGTTAGACCCGCGAGCTCAACGGCCAGCTCCGCGATTTCGGTGACGGTGATGTAGTCGCCGGTGGCGACGTTATAGACTTCGAAGGGCCTTCCTGTCGCCTGGGTCGAAGCGCGGTACGCCAGCAGCACGGCATCGATTACGTCGTCTACGTGAATGTAGGATTTACTCTGTCGGCCATCGCCGAGAATGCGCAAGCGATCGGGCTGGGCGCGCAAGCGGCGAATGAAATCGAAGCCCACGCCGTGGGTTTGCCGCGCGCCCACCACGTTGCCGAAGCGGAATGCGCAGGCCCGCAAATCGAACATGGCGCAGTAGGAGGCGATGAGCGCTTCCCCAGCTAGTTTGCTCGCGCCGTAGGTGGAGGCCGGGATGAGCGGCCCGAAATCCTCCTGAACCTCGTAGTCCTTCAGATCGCCGTAGACGCCGCTCCCGGAGGCATACAGCAGATGCGGCGTGCCGCTGCGGCGCATGGCTTCGACGATTTGCTGGGTGAGGAAAGTACCTTCGCGAAAATCGATGTCCGGCTCCACCATGGCGCGCGCGATGTCGGGATTGGAAGCCAGGTGAATGACGGTGTGATGACCGTCCATGCAGCGCTCGAGCGCGGGCAGATCCTTAAGGTCGCCGTGAATCACGCGCAGCCGCCGGTCGTGCTCGTGATGCGCGTAGTGCCACTCGCGGCCACTCGAGAAATTGTCGTAGATGGTGACCGCTTCGGTGTCCTTTTCGCACAGCAGGCGATCGGTGAAGTGGCTGCCGATGAAGCCCGCGCCTCCGGCGATGAAGTAACGGCGGTCGGTCATCGGATGGACTCCCATTTCGTGGCGGCGCGCTGCAGCAGCGGGTGGCTCACCAGCAAGTGCCAAAGCACGGCGCACAAGCCCTCGGTATGCGGGGTAACGCGATCGCGCGCGAGGACCGGAATGACCAGGCATTCCTGGGAGACCTGGCGCGTGAATCCGCCGTTGGGCCCCACGATGCCGAAGATGTGAGCGCCCGCGCCAACCGCGGTTTCGAGCGCCCGAACGATATTCACCGACACGTTCTTCTCGCGGCTGCCGCCGCCCACCGAAAACACCAGCACGCCGTCCCGCGGGCCGATGCGGGAACCCTCCAGCCAGCCGGCGAAACAGGTGTCCCAGCCTTCGTCGTTCGCTCGAGCGGTAAGCTCCGAAACGTTATCCGTGGGCGCGTAGGCTTCAAAACCGCAGAGCTTGCGAAAGTCGTTGACGGCGTGGCCGGCGTGCCCGGCCGAACCGCCTACGCCCAGGATGAAGAGACGCCCGCCCAGCTCCCGAACCCGCGCCAGACCCAGGGCCATCCGTTCGATGGCGGCGAGATCCACATTCAGCAGGATCTCGACCGATTCCGCGATGAATACCGCTGAGAAACCTGTGGGCGCGTCAGCCGGAACGTTTACGACGGGTTGTTTGAGAGCTTCCTGAAGCCCCGTAAGACTGGTCAAGGCGCACCTACTCCTGCTATTTCAATCGGCTGAAACGGGGCTCTTCGATAGGGGCGAGAAGCGGGACAGCGCCAATCGGAATATCCGGCGGAAAGTCCAGATGGTGGAAGACCAGCGCTGGAGGGTGGTTTCCCCGATGCGCTCGCCATAGGGGATGAAAACTTCGTGGATCCGAAAACCCTGCAGCGCTGGTTTGAGCAGCAACTCCACGGGTAGCGCGGGGCCATGGGGGTCGAATTCCACCTGCCGGATCAAGCGGTGGCTGTAGGCTCGCATGCCGGAGTGCAGATCGGTTGACCTTACCCCGACCAGTAGCCAGCCGCAGAAGGCGAACAGCCAATTGGCGAGATAGTTTGCCAGCGGCATGCTGGCCGGCCGGCGCTCCAGGCGGGACGCATTCACCAGATCATATCGACCGGAAAGGACCATTTCGGCGATCACGGGAATTTCCGATGCCGGATAGGTGCCGTCGCAATCCAGCGTGACGATGACGTTGCCGATGGATTCCTGGAGCGCGCGGGCCATGGCGCGGCCGTAGCCCTGCGGCGGGAATTGGCGTATGACCCGGGCGCCCAAGCTGGCCGCGATCCTGGGCGTCGCGTCGCGACTACTGTCGACGATAAGGATTTCGTGCGGCCGGTTGGCCAGGGCCCCGCGAATGTCCTCGATCACCCGCGCCACGGCTCGCTCTTCGTTCATCGTGATCATTGCGACCGAGATCATTGGGCTCATACGTTTACTGGGCGGAAAGATTCTCGAGCGCGGCGAGATCCTGTGGTCGTGGGAAATCGGAAATCACCGAAATAGCGTTGATTTTGACCGACACCTGAAAGCGCGCATATCCCAAGTACTGGTATTCCATGTGACGGCGCGCCACCAGCTCCTGGAAAGCGCGAAACTCGTGCTCTTGCCAGTTCGGGTAGTTGAAATACTCGTCGAACACGATGATGGTCCCAGGGACGATGCGGTCTTCCAGGAGCTCCAAAACGCAGCGCGTGGATTCGTAGAGATCGCAGTCAACGTGGATGAAAGCCACCGGCCCGGGATGCTGTTCCAGCCAGCCGGGCAGAGTAGCGGCGAAAAAGCCCGGGTGCAGAGCCACGTTGGCGGGCACCCTGGGAAGTGTTCCGTGGGCATTGAAGGCGAACCGATCTCCGCTCCAGGGTTCCTGCAAGCCTCGGAAACTGTCGAAGCCGTGGACCGGTTGCCCGGCCCCGGCGCGTTCGGCGATAAAGCGGATCGTGCCGCCTTTGTAAACGCCAAACTCCAGATAATGCCCCGCCACGGCGACGTTCTTGAGGGCCGATTCTAAAACCTCGCGAGAACTCTCCATGCCAACGGCGGTGCGCATTTGCTTCCGGGCGTACTGGACGCTCTCCTCGAGCGCCAGCCGCTTCAGTTCCCGTGCCGGGTGCAGGCGCGGGAAATCCCAAAAATCCTGCAATGTATAGAGCCATCTTTGAATCGAAGTCTTCAGACGGAAACTGGCGATGAACATTTGAGGTTGTCTTTACACGCCTACTTCAGCGGCGGACTGATCGGAAAGAGGCTCGCTAAGAAGACGCGCAGTTGGATTCGGTTTTGCCAGGATCACAAATTGGAACGCCAGCAGGCCAGGCCAGGGACCGCAGATGGCCCGCTCCAGCGGATAGAGCCACCGCATATAGAAGCGATAAGGCGCCGAATCCATGATGGACGGCGAATCGCTCCGCTGGGCCGTCCCCGATCCCTTCCCGTAGAGCCGCTTAACCAGCGGCACAAACGGCCGCAGTATCCCAGGCGATATACGGCTACGGCTCACAGTGAGGCGCGCGTCACCAAGGAAACGGCCAAAGCTGCGGCGAGTGAAAAAGCGCATATGGGTGCGGTCCAGCGTGCCGGTGTCGCCATATTCGAACCGGCCCAGAAGCAAAGCCAGGCGCACATTCCAGATGGCCACATTGGGAATTGAAATCAGCACCTGCCCACCGGGCGCCAGGAGGCGATAATGCCGCGTCAAGAACGTCCAGAGGATCGCTCATATGTTCAAGCATGTCGGAGAACAGAACGACATCGAAGTACTGGCGGCCATAGAATGGGTAACGCTCGGGCTGTGTCACGTCGGCGACGTAGGCCTCGGCCAGACGCGTCCTGGCTTTCGCAATGGATGCCTCGGAAAGATCGACTCCTACCACGCGGTGGCCCTGCAGTCTGAACAGTTCCGCTCCGTGGACTCCCGAACCGCATCCGGCATCGAGCACGCGCAGGCCGCGCGGAAGCCCTTCGAGGACCCGTGGAATTTCCGGATTGGCGATCTCGAAGTAGGGGCGCTGGGAAGGTTTCATACCGAAATTCCCACGGGCAACGGGGCGGCCACCGCTGCGCGATTGAGCCGATCCGCGATTTTGCGGGCGCGCTCGATGCAGACGTCCATATTGATGTATTCGAATTCCGCCACCCGGCCGCACTGCGGGATGCCGATCTGCTCGAAGTACGTCTTGGCGCGCTGCAGGTAGCGGCGGCAATCGTCGTTCTGCACCACGTAGCCATACTGGGTCCTGAGCACGCGCGAGTAGCAAACTTCGGAACGGCGAACCAGATCCATATCCTGCAGGTCGTTGATCACATCGGCCAATAACTCCTCGTCCGTGAGTTCGTGCGTGCCGTCGCCGGGATTAGTGGTCACTTCGGCCTGGATGATGGATCGGCCGGGCGGGGCGTTGTAGGGGCTGAAGGAGGCCGGGAAAGACAAGCGATGGAAGCGGACCTCCGGATCGGGGACATAGATGGCGGTGTAATCGGGCAGGCGCGCGGAGTCGAGACCGATGGAGACGGTGACCAGCGAGTTGTAGCGGAGTGCGTTGACGGCGGCCAGAATCTCGGGCGGGGTGCCTTCCAGCGACGCTGCCAGCTCCTGAATCGGAATGGTCGAGACCAGAGCATCGTAGCGGCGCGTGGTAAGCCCGCTTGAAACGCACCAGCGGTCTCCTTCGCGCCGAATGTGGTCCACCGTGAAATCCGAGATCACGTTGGGAACCCGAGCAGCCATGGCGCGGGGAAGCGATTCGATGCCGCCGTGCGCGGGATAATGGAAATAAAGCTGGTGCGTGTAGCCTTCAGTCTCGACGCCCACCGCGGCTTTGATCACGTCTTCCAGGGGCGGCTTGGGAACGCGGCCCTCCACCCACTCCAGCCCCAGCTCTTCGGCCGGAACATTCCAGATTTTTTCGTTATACGGGATCAGATATTTTTCGGCGAGCCCTTTGCCGAAGTGATGGTAGATCCATTCCTTGAAATTAGTGCGCGGCGGCGGGTAGTCGTTCTGAATGTAGTGATAGAGGCACTCGAAGCGGTCCTGGGGATCGAGATCGAAGAGGCCGTTCTCGAACGGATATTTGACGTAGCGGCCTTTATAGAAGATCTTGTTGTTGCGGCGCGCGCGATGGACGTTATCGCCAAGCAGCGACACCATGTAATCCACCATCTCCTCATTGCGCGAGAAGATGATGTGCGGGCCGCCGGCGTCGTAGGTGAAGCCTTGCTCCTCGACGGTCTGGCAGTGGCCGCCGCCGCGGGTTTCCTTCTCGAGCACCTCGCAATCGTGGTCCAAATGCGCCGCGATGGTGAGGCCAGCCAACCCTCCGCCCAAAATCCCGATCACCACCCGCAGTACCCCCCTTGCCTCAGGCCTTTCCACCTAACTATTCGGACGTTTGACTGAGGTTCTATAGGGCGCTAAGAGTCATCGCCAGCTCTTCCTAACCGTAACCGGGACTTCGAGCTCGAAGGCCCCTAGGTAATGGTTATCTTCCCCGTCCCTGGCGCCACGGGACTCACTATTCCTTGTGCCTGTACGGGGCAACCTGGGGCGCGGTCGAGACATACTTATACTTGATCCGGCTGGGTTGCGCCATCAGGCGCCCGGCCGCACCGCACAATGCGATCAAAACTTTGGCAACCTGCATGGTCCCTTAGAAACGTCCTCAGTACTTGAAGATTACGTCCATCGCCAGTTGAAACTGGTTCTGGCGGGTTCCATTGTCATAGGCCGGACGATCGAGAGCGCGATCAAATCTGATCTCGGGACGAAACAAAACCGTGCTGCCCACCCAGTGGCCCCACATCAGAGTCGCCTCGGCATAGCGGGTCTTCACGCCGGTTCGCTGGCCGCGCATGTCATCCAAATAGTCGGAGCGAATCGAAAGGTAATTCTTTGGGGAAAGCTGCCGTTCGACGTAATTCACCATGGCCCATTCCGGCGCCGTGCATCGGATCTGGCTCGTAGGACAGAACGCGCCGTTGGTTCCCTTTTCCGGCAATATAGGACCCGAGACGCTGGGTACGTCCAGCTGGTACATATACCAGGCCTCGGTGGCCATATGCCAGGTGTCGTTGAACTTGTGGTACCACGTGGTGTCGAACATCTGGAGGTTGTTGTACGCGTATCTGCCGTTGTTGAGACCGTTCACGCAAGGATACACGTTATCGTTGCCTTGATGGAACGTGTAGCTGATGCAGGCCGTCGCGGACGGCCGCGCATCCGGGGTCCAGGGAGCCACGTCATGGCTCGCCGTGAGTCCCAACTGTACCAGCCAGCGGTTATCGAGCTTGATGGTGGCGAGGATACCCGTGTCGGTGAACGGATCAATCGCATACAGCAGCGAGTGAGTGTAGACGTAGTTATTGGGCGCCAGTTGTGCTTCAATACCCGGAATCGAGATGAAGCGCCCGACGCGGATGTTGAGCCCTTCGGCCACCTGGGGGAAATACAGGTCCAGGTATTCGAGCGCCGGGTCGAAGCCGTACTCACGATGGTCGTCCAGCAACTGCCCGCTGAAGTAGCCCAGGTTGGTGGTGAACCGATAGCTGGTGCCGAACAATCCGGTGAGGTGGAATCCCCAGTCGAAGTGATCGGTTTGGACCGAGTCGGGAATGCGCTCGACATAGAGGACCGCCTGGTCGAGCTCGATCCGGTTGGCGAAGATGTCGTAGGCGGCCGGATAATTCGAATCGTGCGATGTACTGAGGTTGAAGCTGCCTTCCAGCCAACCGTACACCTTCACCCGGCTGCGCTCCCAGGCATCGCCGTTTGAGCCGCCGTAGAGAGCTTCCATCAGCGGCGGGACGTTGGTGTCGGGTGCGCCGATCTCGGGCGATCCGCCGTAGGACCAGTCGGAGTTGGGAAACGGCGGCGAGTTCAAGGGAGACGGCAATGCCCGGCGGGGAGGTTCGGGGCCGCCGGCGCCGCTCCCGCGCCAATCTTCGACATAGGCTTGCGACAGTCTTTTCAGAAACCCTTGGCGTGCGCCGAGCGTGAGATTCAGGGTCAGATCCTGGCCAGCTACCAGATCGCGTTCCACCAGCGGTGACGCGACGAATCCGAGTTTGGACGCTTTGAACTGGTAATGGCCTGGCTTCAGGTCAGCCATTACGAAAGATCCGTCCTGGGCGCTCACAAATTCCCGATCGACATTTTCGCCTGGGTTTCCGGCGGTGTTATGAGCGACGATTCGAGCGCCCGCGACCGGCGCCCCGGTTGAGTCCCGAACCAGGCCGCGCACTTGTGCGGGAGCGCCAACAGCCAAGGAAAGGAAGAGAACCAGCGTAGAGGCGGTCAAAGCCGATTCTCGCACAGCGGTGCCAAAGTTTCCCCAACTAGCTGCCGATCTTACAGTTACATGTATCAGCGCAATCGCTTGCCTGTCGCCGTCTTGCTGGGCACGCTGCTTTGCCTGCTCAACCATATCGGCATCATTGCGGGGATTCTGGACCCGCCGCCCGGATATCAGCCGGCGTATTATTTGCGCAATCTCGATGTCCCGCAATATCTCACCTGGATCGAACTCGCCAAGACCCACTGGCTGCTGCCCAACGGGCATGCGCCCTGGCAGACGGAGCCGGCGCTGTTTCAACCCATGTTCACCATTGCGGCGCGCACCGGCCTCCCTACCATCGTTTCCTACTACGGATTGCAGTTGCTGCTGTATTGGTTGGCTGCATACGCGCTGATTCTTGCGGCTCAGACGTTCCTGAAAACGCGGCGGGCGATGCTGTATGCGGCTTTGGTGGTGCTGGGCGCGCTGCCGCTGCGCCTGCTGGGTTGGACGGTTGCCAAGGCGCTCGGATTGCCGGCCGTGGTGCAACTGGTGTTGAGTTATGGCGTGGTGGAATACGGCTACGAGACGGCCGACGGGCTGGTGCGCGGCGGCTTGTCGAACTCCATGCTGCTGACCTTCGGAACGGCCATGATGCTGTTTGCGTTCGTCAACCTCGCGAAATTCATCACCGACGGACGGCGCGGCCATTATTACTGGCTGTTGCTGTGCGTGTTCCTGGACGGCTTGTTTCACCCTTTCGAGATCTTCGCGATCACAACGGCTGCCCTGTGGCCGCTTTGGAAGGCGTCCCGCAAGCGCGAATCCCTGTGGCTTTTCGCCGCGGCGGGCGCCGGGATGCTGCCCTATGTGATCGAAACCCTGCGATTCGCCTGGCTGCGCGACCTCTCGCAGATGTCGCCCTGGCGCATGGGTTCGCCCGCCTGGGTTCTGCTGGTGTACGGCTTGCCGGCGATGCTCATCTGCTGGCTGATGCTACTTCGTTTCCGCGTAGAAACTCCCGAGGATGAAATCCTGCAAAGTTGGTTTCTGTGCTCGGCGGTATTGCCGATGATCCCTTTCGTACCGAGCGCAATGCATACTTTCGACGGATACGTGTATGGGATCGGCTTTCTGCTGGTGAGAAAAGCCCAAGCCGACAAGCTGTTCTCCAGGCTCTTTTCCGAGCATCGAAGAACGATGCAGTGGGCGCTGGCGGGCTGGGCGGCTGTCTCGATACTGGCGCTCGGGACCGTCTACTCGCAGTTTTGGAAGGATGGCAAATCCGCGGATCCGGAGTTCCTCTCGGGCGTGGCGCCCTCAGGTGAGGTGGCCATGATCGCATGGATGAAAGCCAACTTACCGCGCGGCCGGCTGGTACTTGCGCCGCAAGCCATGGCGCCCTGGGTGGCGGCCATTCCGATGCCCAGCTTCGGCAGTCACGATCTGTTCAGCGTCACCTATGAAGCCCAGCGGCGCTTGGCCAGCCGCTTCTATCGAGGTGAACCGCTAGGAAGCGATCTGATCGATGGGTTCGGAGTGAGTTACGTGGTCGCGCCGGCGGATGCGCCGATCATTCTCGAACGCGGCCGGCTCTTGCACCAGGAGGCATCGCTACTTCTCTACGAAGTGCCTGGCGAACGGATGAAACCGTACCCAGGGATGGAGCACCTGGCCGGAGCGCCGGCGCCGAATGGATTCCGGCTGTGGGTGGTCCGCCTGCTCGCGAAGTTCAGGTTCTCCAGCGCTTAGGGCGCGCCAACGCGGCCAGGCGCGCACGGCAGGTCTCGCATTGCGCAAGATGCCGGCGGACCTCAATCACCTCGGCCACCGACAAGCCCTTACCGGCAGCATACAGTCCGAGCGGGTCCTCGGCGATATGGTCATTCTGCCGGCCGGGCGCGGGGACCACATCTTGTATCTTGACCCCGGCATGGAATCCGGCTGAGGCTGCCCGGCAGTAGCGCACTTCGCCGAAGATCACGCTGCGGAGGAGCTTGAGTCGCACCTGCTCACCGCGACTGATCCGCGTGCTGATGGCCACGCGCAAACCGGAGCGGGAAACGTCCAGTACCGTGCCCGAGATTGGCACACTCGGGCCCGGCAGGATTTCGAGTTCCGCCGGATCCTCGGTGGGATAGCGGGCTTCCCGGCGGTGCTCGGCGATGGGAGCCGTAGGATTGACTTGGTTTGACATCGGAGACCAACTTTCTTGAATTAAGACTATTATTCATTGTGAAAGTTACTGCCGTACTGGGCTTAAGTACATTTTTGAAGTGTGTACTAAGTGGAAAATCCGAGACAATAACTTCCCGAGGATACCCGGCTAGGCGCCCGAGTCGCCGGTGAGCCAATCCTGGGCGCGCCGTTCTAAAGCGATGCGAACCAGCTGAGCACGGGTGCGTACGCCGGTCTTGTCGAACAACTGCTGTAATACGGCTTTCACGGAGCCCTCGGAAATCTGCAGTTGCGCGGCAATCTCCTTGTTGGTGAGCCCTTCAAAGACGCCTTGCAGGACCAAACGCTCGCGCTGAGTCAACGCTTGTGAAGCGCGCTGTTCCTCCGATCTGCCGGTGGCGCCGGCAATCAGGGAGCGCATGGCGCGCGCGTCGAGCCAAGGTTCGCCGGCCACGAGCTTGTGGATCGCTTCCACCAGTTGAGCGGGAGAACTGTGCTTGAGGAAAATGCCCTCGGATCCATTTTCGAGCACGCCGACGGTGGCGGCGTCGCTCATCCCCGCGGTTACCATCAGGATACGCCCCTGAAATCCACTCTTGCGTATTTCCGCCAGCGCGGCCGTGCCCTGTTCCTCGCCCAGGTCATAATCGAGAAGAATAATGTCGGGCCGCTCCCGGGCCGCGATTTCGAGCGTTTCCGAAACCGAGGAGCAGGAGCCCACCACGCGGAAGCCCGGCTCAGTCTGCAGTAACCGGCTGAGGCTGTCGCGGAACAGGCTGTGATCGTCCACCAGCAGGATCCGGATTTCCTGTGCCATAGCTCTCTTTCAGGTTACCTGCCAGATTACCCTCCAGGACCGGCGAGAGCTCGACGATGAAGGTCGCGCCCCCGGGGCCGTTGCCGGAATGGCGCCCGGGTTCATAATGCAGGTCGCCGTGGAAGGATCGCATGAATGCGCGCGATAAATAGACTCCCAGGCCGGTGGCTTGCGCGCCCGACTGGAAGGGCCGGAACAGACGCTCCGGATGGAGGACGCCGCCGCCGGTGTCCTGGACGCGAACCACGATGCGGGAGCCTTCGGCGCGGGCGGTAATTTTGAGCGCGCGGACCGCCTGATCGAGCAGGGCGCGCTGGCTGTTTTTGGTCAGATTGAGAAACACCTGCATCAGGGTCTGGCGGTCGGCCCAGACGGCCGGCAAGCCGGGTTGGATGTCCCACGCCACCGCGATATCTTCCTCGCGCAGGGCCGGCTCGATGACGATGCGCAGCTCTTCCAGCAACGCGGCCAGGTCGATGCGGGCGGCTTGGTAGGCGGTTTGGCGCAGTTCGAGCGCGGCGATCTTCTCCAGCGCCTGGATGAGCGTGCCGAGGGCTTCGAAATCCTTGTTGCTGGCCAAAGCGCTGTTCCGCGCCAGGCTCTCGTGCACCACCGCGATGGCCCCGCAGACGTTGCGAACCTCGTGTGAGACGGCGCCCACCAGGATGCGGGACGCAGCCAGGAGCTGGTGCAGGCTAAACTCCTCGCGATTGCGCAGATCCTCGGAAGTGTCCACCACCATGGCGGCCAGCCGCGAGCCTTGGCTGGTGCGGTAGGTGGAAAACCATACATCGGCGAGAAAGGCTTCACCGTCCTGGCGCTGGCCCCGGCACTGCATCACGGTGCGGAACACGGAGCCATTCTGTTCCGGCGCCGGCACTTTCTCGAGCGACGGTAAATACTGCCGGATGGACCTGCCCGCAAGCGAGGCGGGCGAAACGGCGAACAGACGATGTGCGGCCTCGTTGGCCTGCAGCACTATGCCGTAGGAGTCGGCCGTCAAGATGGCCACCGGACTGCTGTCCACCAGAACCTTGAGCTGTTCTTCGGCCGCTCGCCGGGCTTCGCTTTCGGCTTCGATCTGCAGCAAGTGGAGCATGGCCGCGTGGCGGCTGCGGACCACTTCGTAGACGAAGAGGCCCATGCCCAGGAACGCCGCGAAGATCAGAATGTCGCGCGGGATGCCGGCGGCCGGGCGCCAGTCGAAAGAGTCGAACTCCTCGGCCAGGAAGGTGCAAAGTGCCGCGGCGATTCCAATCTGCCAGCGCCTCAGAACGCTGCCGACCATCAGCATGGGGAACAGGTACAGGAAACCCAGCGTGACATCCTTGTCGGCGCGCCAGTCTGCAAACGCGATGACGGCGATCAGCAGTCCCGCCTTGAGCAGGACGGACTTGCTGCCGCCGCGAAGAAAAACAGAAAGCATGGGGACTAGCGCCGGTTTAGTCATATTCTAGACACGCAACCATTCCCATGCGCAAGGGTTACGCGGGATAATAGCATAAAGAGCCCAAGCACTGGCCGAAAGATAGTGGCGCCGGATGACCGAACGATACTGGACTCGCGTTTGTCCTCCCAGCTACCTTTAGTGTAGATCTTAGACCCGCTTCCATGCCCAAGTCCGGCTTTGGTCGGGCTGAAAGAGGGCTTCGCTTCCAAACGTGCGCCGCTCGGAACTGCCGCGGCTCGGAGACGTGCTGGCTTAGAATCGAGATCCGTTACATGAGCCACTTGCAGACGAAAATCACGTTGTTGGCGATGGCTGTGCTGGCGCCGAAGGCCTTCGCACAAACCCACAGCTTCACGTGGCCCGAGCTTCGCGACAAATTTCAAACCAGCAATCCGACGCTGCGGGCGGCGGCGATCAGCATTGATGAATCCAGGGCGCAGGAGATTACCGCGTATCTGCGGCCCAATCCAGACTTCTCGTTTTCGGTGGACCAGATCAATCCATTCTCCACGCAACCTCCGCCCAACGGCGGACCCAACGCTTATAGCCCGTTCGCCTATGCGTTTCCGTCTTCTTCCATTAGCTACCTGCACGAGCGGCAGCATAAACGGGAATTGCGCAAGCAGAGCGCGCAACAGGGGACCGCGATCTCCGTTTCCCAGTATGCCGATCAGGAGCGAAACCTGCTGTTTAACTTACGCAGCGCGTTCGTGCAAACGCTTCAGCAAAAAGCCGTGCTGGACCTGGCGCAGGAGAACTTGGCGTATTATAACCGCCTGCTGACGGTGAGCAACGGACGCCTGAAGGCCGGCGACATCGCCAAGGTGGATTATCAACGGTTGGAGCTGCAGCGGGTGCAGTATGAGACCGACGTACAGACTGCCCTGGTGAATCTGCGAACGGCCAAGATCCAACTATTGATGCTGCTGAACGATCGCACACCGATAGAGCAGTTTGACGTGACCGGGACGTTCGATTTTTCAGGCGAAGTCCAGCCGCTCGAGGAACTGCGGCGGCTGGCGCTGGACAACCGGCCGGATCTCAAAGCGGCGGCGCAGGCGGTGGAGAAGGCCTCGACCGATCACAAGCTGGCGGTGGCGAACGGATCCACGGACCCGACCTTTGGAGCGGACCTCGCGCGCAATCCTCCGATTCCGGCCTACCTGGGCGTGAACGTCAGCATTCCGCTACGCATCTTCGACCGGAATCAAGGCGAAAAGCTTCGAACGCAGGAAGACATCGCGCGCAATGAGCGGCTGCGCGATGCGGCCACGGCGCAGGTGTTCAGCGACGTGGATTCGGCCTACGCCACCATCGAGAGCAATCTGGCGCTGCTCGGTCCCTATAAGGAAACTTACTTGAAAGAAGCCGTGGAGGTGCGCGACACGGTGTCGTTCGCCTATACACGAGGCGGAGCTTCGCTGTTGGATTTTCTCCAAGCCCAACAGGATTATCGCAGCACGCAGTTGAATTACCTGAACTTGGTTGGCGCTTACCTGACGGCGGCCGCTCAAGTGAATATGGCGGTTGGCCAGGAGGTTATCCAATGAATCCCAAAACCCGCTTGCTTACGCGCGCGGCTCGGTATCGGCATTCGGCTTACCGAGCCGCGACCGTAAGGGAGCCGGTCAGAAATGTCGCGGTCCTGGCCGTCGTGGTGCTGGCGCTGAGTTTGGCGCTCTCCGGCTGCGGCGACAAGGTCGAAGCCAACCCCAAAGAAGGTGCGCCGCCGCCCGCCAACGTGATTCGCGAATCGGACGGCAGCGTCTTCCAGGTCGAGCATCCCGAGCAGTTCCCGATCGCGACCGCCGGTGAGCGCAGCGCGACGCCGGAACTGAACACGACGGGTACGGTGAGCGCGGATGTCTCGCGAAATATTCCGGTGATCTCGCTCGCGTCGGGCAGAATCGTGGAAATCGACGCGCGGCTGGGGGACTCGGTCACCAAGGGCCAGCTGCTTCTCAAGGTGCAAAGCCAGGACATCGCGCAGGCTTTTTCCGATTACCGGCAAGCCGTGGCGGACGAAACTTTGGCCAAGGCGCAATTAGACCGGGCCAAGGAGCTGCTGGAAAAGGGCGCCATCGCGAAGAAGGACGAGGAAGTGGCCGAGGACGCCGAGGTTAAGGCTAAAGTGACCACCGAGACCGCGGTGGAACACCTGCGGGTACTGGGGGCGGACCCGGAGCACCCCAGTTCGATTATTGAGATCCGTGCGCCGGTCTCGGGCGTGATTACCGATCAGCAGGTGACCGCCGCGGCGGGCGTAAAGACCTTGGATAATTCTCCGAACCTGTTCACCATCTCGGACCTGTCCAAAATATGGGTCATTTGCGACGTCTACGAGAACGACATGTCGTTCGTACATCTGGGCGAGTACGCCGACATTCGTCTGGCGGCCTATCCCAAGCTGGTTTTCAAAGCGCGCATCGCCAATATTTCCCCCACGCTGGACCCCAACATCCGCACCGAGAAGGTGCGGCTGGAGCTGGAGAATTCCGGGCTGTTCCGCTTTGGCATGTTTGTCACCGCGACGTTCCACGGGATGCAAACCGAGAAGCACGCCACCGTGCCGGCGGATGCGATTCTGCACCTGCATGATCGCGACTGGGTATATGCTCCGGACGGGAACAAACAGTTCCGGCGCATCGAAGTGGTGGGTGGAAACATGTTGCCGGGCGGCCTGCAGGAGATTGTTTCGGGAATCAAGCCCGGGCAGCAGGTCGTATCCAACGCCCTGGTGCTGCAATCCACCGTGGAACAATAATGATCCGCAAGGTAGTCGATTTCGCCCTGAACAACCGCTTCGTGGTTCTGGCCATCGCGGTATTGCTGCTGGCCTGGGGGGCGGTCTCGTTCCACAACCTGCCCGTGGAAGCGTATCCGGACGTGGCCAACAACTACGTCGACATCATTACGCAATGGCCGGGGATCTCCGCCGAGCAGATCGAACAACAGGTGACGATTCCCTTGGAAATCGCCATGAATGGGATTCCCGACGTGGTGCATCTGCGTTCGTTTTCTTTGTTCGGTTTGTCGGACGTGAAGCTGATCTTCGAGGACGGATCGGACAATGCCTGGAATCGCGAGCGCGTGCTGGAGCGGCTGGCGCAGGTGACCTTGCCCAATGGTCTGAATCCGCAAATGGGGACCGACTGGAGCCCGGTGGGCCAGATCTATTTCTTCACGCTGCAGAGCAGGAATCCGAAATACGACGTGATGGAGTTGAAGTCGCTGGAAGACTGGGTGATCGAGAAGAACTTCAAGTCCGTCCCCAACGTGGTAGACGTCGCCAGCTTCGGCGGTCCCACGCGCGAGTATCAAGTGCGCATCGATCCGGACAAGCTGATTGCGTACGGACTGAGCATCAGCCAGGTGGAACAGCAGCTGACCAACAATAACGCGAACGCCGGAGGGAGCTTCATCGAGGCCGGCTTGCAGCAGGTGAATGTTCGTGAAGTCGGCATGGCGAACAATGTGCGCGATATCGCCGGCACGGTGATCAAGACGCAGAACGGGACGCCCCTGCACGTCAGCGATATCGCCACGGTGGCGCAGGGCCCCAAGATACGCCTGGGGCAATTCGGCCGGGCCATCCGGCGTGAGGACGGTAAAATCGTCGACAACGAAGACGTGGTTTCCGGCATCGTGCTGCTGCGCAAGGGCGCCGATTCGGACGATGTGCTCAAGGCCATTCACGCCAAGGTGGAGGAACTCAACAACGTCATTCTGCCGGCCGGAGTAAAAGTGGTTCCGTTCATCGATCGCAGCGAACTGGTGGAGTTCACCACGCACACCGTGCTGCACAATCTCACCGAGGGCATCATCCTGGTGGTGATTATCCTGTTCCTCTTTCTCGGCAACACCCGCGCGGCGCTGATCGTGGCGGTTACCATTCCGTTCTCTCTGCTCTTCGCGTCCATCTGCCTCAGCTTGCGGCATATTCCCGCCAATTTATTGTCATTGGGCGCGCTCGATTTCGGCATGGTGGTGGATGGCGCGGTGGTGATGATCGAGAACATCGTGCGGCACCTGCACACGCCCTCCGGTGAAGGCCAGCGCTTGCCAGTCGGCGCGCAGATTCGGGCCGCGGCCCATGAAGTACAGCGGCCGGTGTTCTATGCCATCACCATCATTATTACCGCTTACATTCCGATTTTCACGCTGCAGCGCGTGGAGGGGCGGCTCTTCAAACCGATGGCCTGGACGGTGGCGTTCGCTCTGCTAGGCGCGCTGCTGTTCTCCATCATCGTCTCGCCGGTGCTGGCCAGCTTCCTGTTCCGCCGCGGGGCCAAGGAGTGGCGCAATCCCGTGATGCGGCATCTGACAGTGGGCTATCGCAAAGCAGTGCGCTGGGCCATTCGGGAGCGCTGGGCCGTACTGTCGGTTGCGGTCCTGGCGCTGGGCGCGACGGCTTATCTGGCGTTGAGCGGCATTATCGGCTCCGAGTTTCTTCCGCATCTGGACGAGGGCTCGCTGTGGGTGAGGGGAACCTTCGCGCCCAGCACGGGCCAAACCGAGGGCGTGCGCGTGGCGAACCTGGCGCGCATAACCCTGGCTGCGTTCCCGGAAACGACCATCGTGACCAGCCAGGTGGGACGCCCCGACGACGGCACCGATACCACCGGCTTCTTCAACACCGAGTACTGCGTGGACTTGAAGCCCAAGGAGCAGTGGCGTCCGATCTTCCATCAGAACAAAGATGCGCTGATCGCCGCCATGAATGCGCAATTGGAGAAAATTCCGGGCGCCATCTGGAATTTCTCGCAGCCCATCGCGGACAACATGGAAGAGGCCGTGAGCGGCGTGAAGGGCCAGCTGGCCACCAAGATCTACGGCGACGATTTGCGGACCTTGGAAGACAAAGCGGACGAGGTGCTCAAAGTGATGCACAGCGTTCCCGGCATCGAGGATCTGGGGGTGTTTCGCCTGCTCGGCCAGCCCAACTTGAACGTAACGGTGGATCGTCAGGCGGCGGCCCGTTTCCAGATCAACGTGGCCGACGTTCAGGACGCCATTCAGACCGCGGTGGGCGGCAACGCGCTGAGCGAGGTGCTGCAAGGCGAACAGCGCTACGATCTGGTGGCGCGCTATCAGGCGCCCTACCGCGACACGCGCGAAGCGATCGCCAATATCCGCTTGCTTTCGCCCTCCGGCGAGCGGGTGTCTCTCGCGCAACTGTGCAAAATCGAAGTGCGGGACGGCGGCTCCGAGATTTATCGCGAGGGCAACCAGCGCTACGTCGCGGTGAAATTCAGCGTCCGTGGACGCGATCTGGGAAGCACCGTGGAAGAGGCCATCCAGAAGGTAAGCTCGCAAGTGAAACTGGACCGCGGCTATCACATCAATTGGGAAGGCGAATACGAAAGCGAGAAACGGGCGGCGGCGCGCCTGTTCATCATCGTGCCGCTCACGGTGTTGATCATTTTCGTCATCCTATACACCATGTTCAAATCGCTCAAATGGGCGTCCCTCATCATCGTCAATGTGATGATGACGCCGCTGGGCGGGATGCTGGCGTTGTTTGCGACGCACACCCACTTCAGCGTGTCGTCGGGGATAGGATTTCTCGCGCTATTCGGTGTTTCGGTGCAGACCGGCGTGATCATGCTGGAGTACATCAATCAACGGCGCGCGCGCGGGCATTCCATCGAAGAGGCGGCGGTGGAGGGAGCGGTCCTGCGATTGCGGCCGATTATGGTGACCAGCATGGTGGCGACCCTGGGCTTGCTGCCGGCTGCGCTATCGCACGCCATCGGCTCCGATTCTCAGCGTCCGTTCGCCATCGTCATTGTGGGCGGCTTGATCTCCGGACTCCTGTTGAGTATTTTCCTGCTGCCAACGCTGTACGCATGGGTGGCGCGCTCGGGCAACGTCCTGCCGGCGCCGGAAGCCCCGGGGGATGAGTCCTAAGAACCAGCGCGCCACGTGCTAAATTTGATCGAACCATGACCAAGCAAGAGGTTTGCGCCAAGATCCGGAGTGTTGGCCTGATTCCGGCGGTTCGCGTGTCTACGCCGGAAGACGCTATGCTGGCGGCCGAAGCGGTATCGCGCGGCGGCATACCGATCGTGGAACTAACCATGACAGTGCCCAAGGCAGCGGAGCTGATTGCACATCTGTTGGAGAAGCATCCGAACATGGTGGTGGGCGCCGGCACGGTTTTGGACGTTGAAACGGCGCGTGCTTGCCTGGACGCCGGAGCGCGTTTCATCACCAGTCCCGGACTGGAGCTCGCAACCGTGGAGTTCGTAGCCAAGCAAAATGTCGCGGTTCTGCCGGGGGCCTTAACTCCGAGCGAAATCATGGCGGCAGTAAAGGCGGGTGCCGATTTCGTCAAGATTTTCCCCTGCGCCCCGGTTGGCGGCCCGGCTTACCTTCGCGCCCTCAGAGCTCCGTTTCCCAATGTATCCTTCATTGCCGCTGGAGGAGTAAACCAACAAAATGCGGGTGACTACATCCAGGCGGGTGTTGCCGCGATAGGCATCGGTGCGCATCTGATTCCCCCCCGAGCTATCAAGGCCAAGGAGCCCGAGTGGATTGTGGAACTGGCACGCAGGTTTGCCCACATTGTCAGCCAAATGCGATCTGACATAGCGCCCATCGATTAACAGCCATTGGATTTGCGACGCCAACGCCGCTGGCGCTCGAATTGCTAGCAAGCCACCAACGCCATGACAACCGTCCAATTGGCTATGCGCGATTCCGAGCACGCGCGGTCACTTCGCGATCTGCTCCTTGGAGACGGCGCGCATCAGGTTCACCTGGTAGAACGGCCGAATCTGTCCATCCAGGGCGTCATCGTCATGGATCTGGACCTTCTGGAGACATCCGGAGTGCTGGCCAGCGGACGGGAGCGCTTGGTCGTGGTGGCATCCAAAGCGAGCGCCGATCTGGCCAGGGTCTGGAAGGCCGGCGTGCAACACGTGGTGTTCCACGGGGACGCGCCAAAAACCGTTCGAGTGGCTGTCCTGGCTACCGAGCTGAGCTTGACGGCGCCGAATTTGTATAGCTAACTCAGACTGGGCACGGCCCAATCGAAAAATTCGGAGAAGAGTAGTTGTGCCGAAGCACTCAGGGTGCGTGGCCGTCAAAATCACCCCGAGCAATCTCCTGTGGCTGACAGGTTTCATCGCGATCGCAGCATCGGCGAACCCCGTTTACATCAATGGCGCAGACTACGGCAGCAGCCGAGTTCTCGCGCCAGACGTTGCGGTGCTTGTTCCCGACACTTGGTCCACGCTCGAAGCCAGTTTAATTTAGTGCTACCGTGGCAACGCCCGAACCGGCATTGGCGCTCTTACTGGCCGCGGGCCTCCTGGGGCTTGCTAAGCGACGGCGCGGCGCTCGTAGTTGGCGAAGAGCGCGTCTTGGACCGGAACTTCAGAGCGGAACTGGGAAAGCTCTTCGGGGAACTGCTCGATGAGCGTCGCGGGCGCGAGGCGGCGATCATCGCCGAGCATCTGGCTGAGCTCGAGCGCGTTCACGACCGATTTCCCCCCCGCGTCATTGTTCGCGAATACAAACGTCGCCGCGGCGTGCTGCTGGATCTGCTCGATGCGCTTCTTCCATTCCAGCAACTCCTTCGGTGTGTAAAGGTAATCGTGGGCTGCCGTCGCCCCGGCCGGGCGGCCGAACTCTCGCTCCCAATGTTGCGGATTTCGACCGTGCAGCCGCACATATCCGATGCGTGAAGTGAGCACCGCCGATGGCGGCATCGCTTTCGTGTACGGCGCTTGATCGATATTCGCGAACCCCACGTGATAATCGATCAACGTCCCCAGCGCTTCCTCATGCTGCCAGCTGGAGTGCCGCATCTCGGCCACCAGCGGAAACTCATGAAATGCGCGGCGCAGGGCGATCAGGAACTGCCGATTCTCCTCGGTGTATCGGAAAGCCCAGGGAAACTGCATGAGCACGCAGCCGAGCTTGTGCGCGCGCTGGAATGGCCACAGCCCCTCTTTGAACTCCGCGACGCCGGCGGGACTGAGCGCTCGCTCATGTGTGAATCGGCGGCCTAACTTCACCGTGAAGAGAAACTTCGGGTTGCGAGCCACCTTCCTGACCCAAATGCTCGAAAGCTCCGGACGAAGAGGTTGATAGAAACTGGTGTTGATCTCGACTGCGTCGAAATACTTGGACAGGTCTTCTAGCGCATGGAAGTTTCGCGGCTTCAACCTGGGATGAACGATGCCGTTCCAGTGTGAATACGACCATCCGGAAGGGCCGCAATAGAGTGTTCGGGGGAGGGACATACGGGGCTAATGGCTTCTCCTTTTCTTCGCTATCAGTATAAGGGAATAAAAGGCGAAAATCAAGCGGCCATGCCAACCCATTACAGCCCTTGGGGATAGCTCAAAAGAGCTAGCCTCGAAAGGCACTCTTCGCCAGGAAAAGTCAGACCGTAGGGTAACTTCGAGGAGTGGAAAAACGTTCTCTATTCAAATCCCCGTTACGACGGCGGACGCTTCAACCAATCACCCCAGGAGCGTCCGCCACTTATTCTCCTGAGATTCCTTCAAACAGCGGCGTGCTGAGATAGCGCTCGCCTGAGTCGGGGAGCACAACCACAAAGGTCTTTCCCTGCATCTCCGGTTCGCGCGCGATGCGCACGGCCGCGGACACCGCCGCGCCGCTGGATATTCCCGAGAGAATGCCCTCTTCGCGGGCCAATCGCCGCGCCATCTCCATGGATTCTTCGTTGGTTACCTGTTCCACGCGATCCACCAGCCTCAGGTCCAGGTTCCCCGGGATGAAACCGGCGCCGATCCCTTGAATCTTGTGTGGTCCCGGCTGCAGGGGCTGCCCGCGTAAGGTTTGTGAGATCACCGGGCTTCCGGCCGGCTCGACGCCGATGGAAAGGAACTTCTTGTTCTTGTGAACGGTCTTCAGATAGCGCGAGGTGCCGGAAATGGTTCCACCGGTTCCCACCCCGCATACCAATACATCGACGGCCCCTTGGCTGTCTTCCCAGATCTCCGGGCCGGTGGTTTTGAAATGGATTTCAGGATTCGCCGGATTCTGGAACTGCTGCAGCAACACATAATGTTTCGGATCCGAAGCTACCATCTCTTCGGCCTTCGCGATGGCAGCTTGCATGCCTGCCGTGCCCTCGGTCAGGATCAAATTCGCGCCGAACGCGCGCAAGACTTTTCGGCGCTCCAACGACATAGTCTCCGGCATGATGAGCGTGATGGGATAGCCTCGAGCGGCAGCGACGAACGCCAGCGCGATTCCGGTGTTGCCGCTGGTGGGCTCAATCAGCTCTTTGCCAGGCCCCAACAAGCCACGTTTTTCGGCATCCCAGATCATGGAAGCTCCAATGCGGCACTTGACAGAATAGCCGGGGTTCCGTCCCTCGATTTTGGCCAATATTGTCACCGGGGCTCCCTCCCCGACGCGATTGAGCTTGACTAGCGGGGTCCGTCCGATGCTTAGCGAATTGTCTTGATAAAACACTTCAAATCTCCCAGTTCGGTACGTAATGAGACTGCCGGTCACGCCAGTTGCGAACCAGCTCGGCGAAGGTGGTCTGGT
Organism: Bryobacterales bacterium; assembly: GCA_963824345.1. Taxonomy (GTDB): domain Bacteria; phylum Acidobacteriota; class Terriglobia; order Bryobacterales; family Bryobacteraceae; genus Palsa-89. The sequence goes on along the minus strand of CAWGOZ010000021.1, from coordinate 25,804 downwards.
CGATTACGTCGGAGACGGCTTGATCGACGCGCTGCCAGGTCTCGCCGAACGGATCGGCGCTATTCAGCTTCCTGGCGGGTTTGTTGCTCTTGGAGCCCTCCACGTAGCGCATCACCTGTCCGACGGTAATTGTCTCCGGCGTTCGGGACAGCAGATAACCGCCCTCTGCGCCACGCCGCGATTCCACGAAACCGCCCTGTTTTAGTCCGGACAGGATCAGCTCCAGAAACTTCTGCGGGATCTTTTGCCGCCTGGCGATCTCGGCGATTTTGATCGGCTCACCGGCCTTCTGGAGAGCCAGATCGAAGATTGCGTGCAAGGCATATTCGCCCTTCACGGAGATGTTCATGGGCGCTGTTTTCAATCTCCTCCGACCAAGTAGAGATTGTACCGAGTGGCTGCCGGTTCGCGCTAGGGGCTCCGGACGGCTTGCGTACAATAGTCAGGGAGTATCCAATGAAAAACTTAATTGTCCTGCTGTTGGTGTTGCCTTTGGCGGGCGCCGAGCCTGCCGGCTATAAGTATTGGAGCGCGGCGGAATTGAAGAGCCTGACTAAGCCCCTCTCGAGCAAAGCGGATGCGAAGACGTCCGCCGAAAATCTGGTTAACTACGGTAACGACCACGCGTTGGTGACGCATCGGGAAGGCTCAGGCGTGGCCGAGTTGCACGAGACCGAATCGGACTTGATGGTCATCGTGACAGGCAACGCGGAGTTGATCGTGGGCGGAACGATGCCCGGCGCGAAAACAACGGCCGCGGGCGAAGTGCGGGCGCCTTCCATCGAGGGCGGCGTGCGGCAGAAGCTTTCACCCGGCGACATTGTTCACATTCCACCGAAGACGCCGCACCAGATGCTGCTCGATCCAGGCGCGCAGATCACGTATTTCGTACTGAAGGTGAAAGAGCAGTAGTGGCCGAGTGCTCCTACAAGACTTGGCACAGCCAGCGCTCAAACGGCTGTTCATCCTAAGGGCAAGCCTTGGGGTCGCTCGTCTTTGCAACGCACCCGACAAGTTGTTGAAGTGCTTGGGAACTGCCCTCGGAAAAACGCTCCACGGCTCCTTAAGTCCCAACGAGTCGGCGAGCATACAACGCATCGAGGATCTGAGGAATCGATTGTGTTCTTCCTCGGAACCACTCGTGAAAACGGACTACGGAGCGGGTAGTAAGAGCGCGACAGGGGTCAACACGACGGTTGGCGAAACTTGCAAGGCGTCCAGTAAGCCATATTTTTGGTCGCTGCTGCTATTTAACTTAATCAGGGAGCTCAAGCCTTCCTCGTGTGTGGAGCTGGGAACGTGCCTGGGCATCTCAGCCTCGTTTCAAGCTACCGCCTTGAAGTTCAACGGGGGAGGACATTTGATTACGCTCGAGGGCGCGGAGTCGTTAGCCTCACTCGCTCGAGATCACTTCTCCGAGCTGGCTCTTGATAACGTCAGCGTGGTGACCGGTAGATTTCAAGATACGCTGGACGGCGTTCTGCGGAACGAAAGGACTGTCGACTACGCGTTTATCGACGGGCATCATGACGAACTGGCAACCCTGCGGTATTTTCGCCAGATTCTGCCGTTTCTTGCGCCAACAGCGCTGCTGGTGTTTGACGATATCTCCTGGTCGCCCGGCATGCGAAGAGCGTGGACGAATTTAATCGCCGATCCTCGGGTGAAGGTATCCATCGACCTGCGGATCATGGGCATCTGCGTATTCTCTCCTGACCCAGGAGAGCCTAGGCACATGAGGATACCCCTCCTCTAACCGGATACTGAAAAGCCCGCCGCTACCGACCCCCTGACGGTCGCGGCTTCTCGGTAATGGTCCGAAAGACACTTATACTCGAAGCGTGGAGCCCAGCGTCACCACCAGCCGTATCACGGTGAGCCGTACTTCGCCCGACGACATCAAGCAGCGTCAGGTCATCGTGAAGTTGGATGGGAAGCGGCTCGGGGAGCTGATGCACGGCGATGAAATATCGCGCGCGGTGGAATCCGGGCGGCATCGTTTGCAAGTGGACAACACTTGGAACTGGAAGACCGTCGAGCTCAACCTCGCGCCCGGCGAGCACGCACGATTCAAGACAGTGAATCGCGGCGGACGTTTCACCTGGTTTCTGGTGGGCACGCTGGGCGTGGGCCCTATGTACGTGTCGATCGAACGGATCAACGAGGGCGAAGACACCCGTCAGGCGGTTTGAGAAACCAAGTGGCGATCGCTTAATTCCTTGCGGACGATGCCGGCTCCGGAGGCCATGGCTTTTAGTTTGCCGAACGCAACGTCTTCGGGAAGATATTTCATTCCGCAATCGGGAGCAATCACGAGGCGCTCGGCTCCGATGTAAGGAAGCGCGCGGCGGATGCGGGCGGCAACTTTTTCAGGAGTCTCCACTTCGTTCGTGGAAAGATCTAGAACGCCCAGGATAATATTCTTGCCGGGAAGTTTGGCGAGCACAGAACAATCCAGCGACGATTGCGCCGTTTCGATGGAGATGGAGTTCACCCGCGCGCCGGCGAGTTCGCTGAGGAACTGATATTCGGACGGACGATTAGCCACCATGGCCGCATAGCCGAAGCACAAGTGAACCGCGGTTTCGCCCCGCACTCCATCCAGCGCGCGGTTGAGCGCGGTCAATCCAAATTGGCGGGCTTTATCGGGCACGGCTTGCATGTACGGCTCGTCGATTTGCACGATGTCGGCGCCGGCCGCGAACAGATCCTTGATCTCTTCGTTGACGGCGGCCGCGTAGTCCAGCGCCATCTCTTCTTCGCTCTTGTAGAAGTCGTTGTGGGCCTGCTGCGACATGGTGTAAGGGCCGGGCACGGTCACTTTCACGCGGAGGTCCGTGTTGGCCCGCAGAAATTGGATATCGCGAACCTCGACGGCGTGCTTGCGACGAATCTTCGCAACCACGCGCGGAACCAGGTTCAACTTGCCGGAGCGCGCCACCACTTGCGCCGGATGATCCAGATCGATTCCTTCGAGCGCGGTGGCGAAGCGATTGGAATAGCTCTCGCGGCGAATCTCACCGTCGGTGATGATGTCCAGGCCGGCGCGCTCCTGGGCTCGGATAGCCAGAAGAGTTGCGTCGTCCTGGGCTTGTTCCAGAAATTCCGGAGCGACGCGCCACAGGCCGGCCGCCCGAACGCGCGGCGGCAACTGGTGCGAGAGTTGGGCGCGATCGATCAGCCAATCGGGTTGCGGATAAGAGCCTACCAGCGAGGTCGGGAGCAGAGTGCCATTCATGAACGCCCGATTGTAGCATGTGGGTTGCGATTCCAGGCTCGTGCATAATGATAGGCGAATGCAACTGAGCGTTCTGGATCAATCGCCGATTGCGGAGGGTTCCACCGCCGGTGACGCGCTGCGCAACACCATCGACCTGGCGCGTTGGGCCGAACAGCTGGGGTATTACCGCTACTGGCTGGCCGAGCATCATGGCACGCCCGGGCTCGCCGACGCCAGTCCCGAAGTGATGGTGGGACCAGTGGCGGCGGCCACCTCGCGATTGCATGTCGGCACCGGCGGCGTGATGCTACCGCACTACAGCCCGCTGAAAGTGGCTGAAACATTCAGCATGCTGAGCGCTTTATATCCGGGGCGCATCGATTTGGGATTGGGACGCGCGGCGGGAACCAGCGCCGGTATCGCATATGCGCTGCAACGCGACCGAAGGCACGCTGCGCCGGACGATTTTCACGATCAGCTCGAGGAACTGCTGGCGTATCTGGAAAATCGCGGCCCCCAGAACGGACCGTTCCGCCAGACCGCCGCGATGCACTTTGAAAGCCCGGAGCCCTGGCTCCTGGGATCGTCGGCGCAAAGTGGAATTTGGGCCGCGGAACTGGGGCTGCCTTATGTCTTTGCCGATTTCATCAATCCGAACGGCGAAGCGATCGCCGCGTATTATCGCGACCATTTTCAGCCGTCGGCGCGATTGCAGGAGCCGCGCGTGGGCGTCGCCACCTGGGCCATTTGCGCCGAAACCGATGAAGAAGCGCAGCGCTTGGCGTCCAGCATGCGGATGCTGATGCTAATGCTGTATCGTGGGCGGTTGATTCCGGTGCCTTCGGTGGAGCGCGCGCTGGAGTTCCTTGCCAATGAGGGCGTGGCGGCGGAGACGCTGCCAGTGGGGCGCAGAATCACGGTCGGGACGCCGGAAAAGGTTCGAGCGGCCATCGAAGCAGTGGCAAAGGACTACGGCGCCGAGGAGGTGTTCGTGGTGAACATCATGCACGATCACGGGGCGCGCAAGCGCTCGTACGAGCTGATTGCTCGTGCGTTCGGCATAGGCTAGAGGTTTGATTGATGCAACACCGGGAGCGGAAGCCTGAGCCTCCGTCCCGGCGCGGAAAAGTTGTCGACTATTTACCGGGTGCCGGCTTCGACAGGGGAACCACTGGTGAACAGGACTTTCGACTTGGTGCCACCCAGGTCGAGCTCCTTGAGCTGCGACTGGCCGTTAACACTGGTGGTGTTCATCTGGGTGCCGGAAAACTTGGACGTGCTGGTTTCTACTTTAGCGGGCGCCTCGATCACGTTCTTGCCCATCTTGAAGGTGATTTTGCCGGCATCGTCCAATGTAACGACGTACTCTCCCGGCTTCAGTTCATTTTGGCCAACCCACGTAGGATCAGCGATCTTCACGTGGTAAACGGAGGCAGCTGTGGCGATGCCTAAAGAAAATACACCTACGCCGAGCATGGTTTTCAACATCTTCATGTGATTTACTCCTTAGATTTTTTTAATGCGTGTGGTTGAGCTCTACGAGGAGTGTGGTTGTTTCTTGCGTGCAACCCACACACTAGTAAGTCGTTGCAACAAGACGAAAGGTTACCCGGCCAGCCCTAGACCTTGCAAACACTGAGCAATGCATGACTTAGCCGTTCCACGGTATTGGATGCGAGCTTGCTCCCATTGGTCGCAACATAAAATACGTCAATTGCTTTGTGGCCTTCGGTGTCAATCAGCACCACATCGATGTTGCAGCCTGCGGCCGAGAATTCGGCCGACAGATCGTGCAGCAGACCCGGGCGGTCTTCCGTGACGATTTCGACTAACGTGGCGGTATCGCAAGCGTCGGCATCGAAATGCACGCTAGGCTCGACAGTGCGCTTTCTCTGGCGGGCGGGAGCAACACGGCTGGCGAGAAGCTGCCCGGCATCGATCTGGCCGAGAGCGATATTTTCCAGAGTCTCGCGCAAGCGATCGCTTTCGGTTGGATTCAGCTCAAGAGTGCGCTTGGGATCGGCGAAGACAAACGTGTCGAGCACCAGGCCTTGCTCATCCGAGAACGCCTCGGCCTTGAGGATGTCCATTCCAAAGCTGGAAAGTCCGCCGGCCAGCGACGCGAAAAGAACTGGGCGATCGCGCGCAATGATGGTGGCTCGATGAACGCCAGCGGACGCATCGAGTTGCACGGCGACGCCGCTCTGGAGGCTGAATTCGTAGAGCTGAAGATGCGCGCGAATGTCGGCGGGAGTATGGGTGCGAAGGTAGCGCGACGGAAAGCCCTTGAGAAACCCCGAGGGGTCGGCCAGTCCGGCGGGGAGCTCCCTCGGAAGATCCGTGATGCGTTCGGCTTCCAGGTCGTGCAGCAAGCGCTGGTGAGCGACGCGATAGGTTTGCCAGAGCTGTTCGAGACGCCAGGGCGTCATGGCGGCGGGATTCACGGCGGAGATATCGGCGTAGGTCAGCAAGGTGAGCAGCTTCAGCCGCTCGAGGGTGCCGATGCGAACGGCCAGCAAGCGAGCGGTGGCGGGATCGTACAAATCGCGAGAATTCATGACGGCCGACAGATCCAGGTGATGTTCGATCAGAAACTCGACCGCGCCTTGTTCGTGCGCGGGCATTTGGATGCGCTGGCTGGCGGCATGCGCGAGCTGGACCGAGAGACGCGAGTGATCGCCGCTTTGGACGCCTTTGCCGGAATCGTGGAAAAGCAACGCAAAGCGCAGCAAAGCCAGGTCATCGATCTCCGAGTAAAGGTCCTGGAAGCGGCGCCGCGCCGGGTCTGAATTGGTGGCGAGCTCGGCAAGTTTCTCGATGGCCACCAACGTGTGCTCGTCGACGGTGTAACGATGATAGAAATCCGGCACCACCAGGCAGGAGATGGTTTTCCACTCCGGAAACATGGCTTGCAGGAGATCCGTGTCGTGCATGGCGCGGAGCGCGGCGGCGGAATGCGGAAGCGACAAAATAGCACGCAGCGAAGGCCATAGCGGCTGAGGCGGAGCTGCGCAGTAAGCCGCGAAAGCTGCACCTACGTGTTCCAGACGGCGCTCGGTTTCCGCTGCCAGGGGCACGCCGTGGCGCGCGATGAATTCGAGCAGGCGCAGGATGACCGCCGGATCGCCGGTCAACTGGGCGGGTGATCGCAGGTAGACGCGGCCGTTTGAGACCGTGAATTCGGCGTTGGAGAGCCGAGAGCGCCAGTCTCGAAACTGCGACGCCAGTGAGGTCTCATTTTTTTCGATCCAATCCAAAGCGCGCCGCGCCTCGCTGAAGATGACCCGCGCGTTGCGGAAATACTCGCGCATCAGCTCGGCCGGTTCACGAAATTCGAGATAAGGCCACGCGCAAAGCGCCTCCTGCGCATCGAAGCTCAGCAGATTTTGATCGCGCTGGGCCCGGTAGTGCAGGAAGCAACGCAGGGATTGCAGAAACGCGGTGGGAGCACCCAGGCGGGCGGTCGCTTCCTCGTCCCGCTCGCGCAGCTTGCTCAGCCAGCCGATCAAGTGCAGATCGCGCAGGCCTCCCGGAGTCTCCTTCACGTTGGGCTCCAGATGATAGAACGTGTTTTGAAATTTCTGGTGCCGCTCGCGCGCAAGCTGGCAGAGGTGGCGCGCCAGGGCGCGGCGTTGCCGGTGGAAGAAAGGGGGCAGCTTGCCTTCCAGCTTCGCGTAAATATCGGAGGCGCCTTCCAGCAGCCGCCGGTCTAACAGGCTGATCGTCAGCTCGATGTTGCCCTGGTGGATTTCCGCGCATTCGGCCACGGTGTGGACGGAATGGCTCAGGCGCAGCCCGGCATCCCAGAGCAGGCGGACAAATTCGGCAATCTCGTTCCGGATCGCGGCGGCCTGGGATTCGCGTTCGATCAGGATCACGACATCTACGTCGGAGAACGGAAAGAGCTCGCGGCGTCCGAAGCCGCCTACCGCAAGCATGCAGACACCGGCATCGACGGAATTTGCGAACGACGCCTGAAAAGCTTCGCGGGTCATTTCCTCGATTAGGCCGGAAAGTCCAGCCAGTACCGGAGCAGCGAGGCCTGTGGTGAAGAACTGTTCTTGAATGTGTTTCCAGCCAGGCCGTGAGTGCAGCTTCTCCATCGTAAGAATTATGACGATCAGGAATCCTGGGATTACGACGTTGGAGGCTCTGCTTTATGCGCTGGACGCAACAGCGGAATCAACAGCAGCGCCGCGATCACCGCGCAAACAATCGACGAATCCCACGCCAGGCGGGTGAGCGCGCGCCGGGTATTAAAATGATCGAGAATCTCGAGCTGCATACGTTCTGGAAGCACGCGCGAGCCGAATACCAAGGCCAGCAGAATCGCCAAAAAGGCGCTGCGCAGGATGTTCTTCACGCCGGCGGCCGAGAAGCGGCGCGTGAGAATGGCGCCTAAGATCGCAATTGTTAGAGATGCAATGAGGCTGAAAGTCAGCACCGCTACCAGAAATCCCCAGGGAGGCGCCAAAAAGCCCCCACCGCGGGCAATCAGGTTCAGCGTCACGATGGCGGTGATAAGAATCACCACCGTTATGCCCCAACCCCAAGCGACGATCAACGCGATCTTTCCGAGGATGGAGGGCTCAGGCGCTCCACTCCTTCCGTGCGCGGCTGCCAGCTCCGCACTCGCGGGCGCGACGAACAACAGCGCCAGACACGCGTAGGCGGCTAGAATGCGCGGGTCCAGGAAGGCGAAGCCCTTATACAAGGGCACCAGCACCCCAAACGCGATGACGGCGATCAAGATGACGAGGGTTTGCCGGGCCATGAGCGACAGAATGTTCCGTATCCAGGTGCGAGCCGCCCACCGGCTTACGGATTCGCGGGCGGAATCGCTGCGCCTTTCAGATGCTCGGTGTCCTGCTGGTTCTCCTGGCAGATGTATTCCATCAGCTCCTCCTTCGGCCGCAGGTTAGCCGTGAAGGTCAGCGTGAAAGGCCTGGAGTAATCACCGGGATCGATAATGGTGACCTTGTTTTCGAGCGTTCCTAAATCCTTGCGCGTGTAGCGCTCGATGGTGTGCAGTTGTTCGGTGTGCGGATGGCCCAGAAAATCGAACCAGAACTTGTCGTTGAATCCCACCGTGTCCACCACCAGCGTGTCTCCGTCCCAACGGCCGATGGAGTGCCCGTACCAAGTGGGATCGGGATCGGCCGGATGCTTGCGGCCATCCATGAAAATCTGCCGGTAGCTGTGAATGTTGCCCTCAAACAGGAAGTAGAAATGAGTGGCGTCCTGCACGATTCGCCACGGATAAGGCGCGATCCTTGGAATCCCAGTCGGCAGGCAATTTGCCTCCGGATCGTCCTTGGATTGCCTTTGATCCATGATGGCCTTGGCCGCCGGCAGCAGTGGAATAGTTTCGCCCGGAGCCAGACCTTGCGCCAGATCGCCGATCGGACCGCCGCCGAACCAGACGCCGGAAAGATCCGGGCGCCCATCCCGCAGGCGCGGCGTTGGACCATGCGGCGCGGCGTCGCGCGGGCGCGCCTTGGGAGTGTCGGGATTCGCGCTGCCGCCGGCCGGAGACGTTGCTTCCACCGCGGTCAGGGACTTCGCCGGGGTGGTCGTTGGGACGGGCGGCGGTGCTTGCGCAGTCGCGCTCACAGTCCATAAGCATGCAACCGCCAGAGCTATCAGACTGGGTTTCAGAGTCATTCTCCTTGGGTCTACTGGTTCGGAAGTGCGTCGCCCGCAGCGCCGGAAAAGACCTTCTTGCCATCGGCCAAGATCACGCTTCGGGCATTCGCCATTTGCGATCCATCCTTGGCTTGGGCCCCTTCCACCGTCACTTGATCTCCCACGTTCAGAGAGTGTCTGGTCCATCCATTGCGCGTCAGCACGTTGGGACTGGCAAGTTCAAAATTCCAGTTTGTGACGTTGCCGCTTTCGTCCTTTACGTCCACATAAAAACGGGCATGCGGGTTGGTCCATTCAACTTTTGTGACGGTGCCCTTCAGGGTGACGGGCTTCTTTGCGTCATACTCGGCGGCGAACGAATGGTGCGCCAGAGCCGCCGGCGAAAGCAGACCGATTCCCGCAACCAAAAGGGCCAGAGCAGCTTTCATCCCAACCTCCTGGGTAAATTTTGTCACAGATATCGCTCCCACGATCTTAACTCCAATGGATACCATGGGAGCATGCGGCGGCTCATATCATCCGGCTCCTCTTTCGAACGTGACATCGGGTATTCGCGCGCCGTTGTAGATGGCGGCTGGGTCTTCGTTTCGGGCACCACCGGGTTCGATTACGAAACCATGACCATCTCCGACAACGTCGTCGAGCAAGCCGAGCGTTGCTGCATCAATCTCGAGAAGGCCCTGCTCGACGCCGGGAGCCGGATCTCCGACGTGGTCCGGGTTCGCTACATCCTTCCGAAAGTCGAAGATTTCGAGCCGTGCTGGCCGGTGCTGCGCAAATACTTCGGCGATACCCGGCCGGCGGCTACCATGATCGCGGCCGGGCTTTCGGATGCGCGCATGAAGATCGAGATCGAAGTCACGGCGCGAAAAGGCTTTACTTCGATGGAACCCGGTACCTAGCATCAGCGTATGCTCACTGCGGCTATTCGCTGGTGCGCGAGCCCGGAAAAACTGTGGTCCAAAAGGCATAAGACAAATGAATGACTATCCGGAAGCAGTGGCGACGATTGCAAACGACTATTTAGAACGCGTCAAGACGCAGCTCAGCCTTGTTCCAGCGCGTGAACAGGACGAGTTCCTGCGTGAGATCCAGGCGCATATTCATGAGGCCTACCAGCAGACGACGGGCCCCGACGACGTGGCCCGAATCCTGGCCGTGCTGCGAAACCTCGGCGAACCCGCCGAAGTGGTGGCGGACCGTTTGCCGAAAGCGATGGTACGCTCCGGCGCGAAGCGCAACCTGCCGCTGTACATTGCAGCCGGGATACTCATTGCCTGGTTCGGCATCCCGTTGGGATTTGGCGGCGCGGCCGTGGTGGTGGGCCTGCTGATCGCGCTGGCAGGCGTGGTCTTCGCGTACTACATGGTGGCGGGCAGCTTTCTGCTGGTGGGTGCGTCCTTTATATCGTTGGCGCTGATTCGGGTCATCCTGCCGGAACTGTGGGACAAGCTGGTCAACCTCGGCTTTATCCGATTCGAGGGGCCGGTTGAAGTGGTCAACCATTTATCTCCTACCGGTCAGGCCTTTCTCCTGCTCGTGGTTGCCAGCGTTTTTGCCGCCAGCGGGCTCGGCTTGCTGCGGCTGGGCAAGTCCCTGCTGCGCGGACTACGCTTCCTGCTGAGCCTGATCTTCGACCGTACCCGCGCATTCGCCCAAAGAGTCCGCCGGAGGTTGCGCCGGGCCAGGCCCGCTGAGGCTCCAGTCGGCCAAGTGTCTTTTTCAGTCACCGCCGGCAATAAGCGCTGAACATTTTTTCGTGAACCTAACGCCTGCGCGCATCGTACGTCTATCAGAGCTGAGCGCGGGACTTCCATCCCACAGGCGCTCGGGAAGGAGCTGCCGTGGAACAAAACGCGCCGGCACTGATCAGTCTGAAAAGCGTTTTCAAGGTTTTCACTACCGACGAAGTTGAAACACACGCGCTCGCGGGCATCGAGCTGAACGTTCGTAAGGGCGAGTACATTTCGATCTCGGGCCCGTCGGGGTGCGGGAAGTCCACGCTGCTGGCGATTCTGGGCCTGCTGGACACGCCATCCGACGGCTCCTACGTGCTCAACGACACGCGCGTGGATCAGATGAAGCTCTCGCAACGGGCGCGGGTGCGCAATCGGGAGATCGGGTTTATCTTCCAGGCTTTCAATTTGATCGGCGATCTCACGGTCTACGAGAACGTCGAGCTGCCGCTCACCTACCGCAACATGCCGGCCAGCGAGCGTAAGAAGCTGGTGAAGGACGCGCTGGAACGCGTAGGCATGTCGCACCGCATCAAGCATTATCCATCGCAGCTTTCCGGGGGCCAGCAGCAGCGTGTGGCCGTGGCGCGGGCGCTGGCCGGACGCCCGTCCATTCTGCTGGCCGACGAGCCGACCGGCAATCTCGATTCGGTGAATGGCGAAGCCGTAATGTCGCTGTTGAGCGAATTGCACCAGGAAGGCGCCACCATCTGCATGGTTACTCACGATCCGCGCTACGCGCGCTGCGCCGATCGCACCATCACGCTGTTCGATGGCCGCATTATCGAAGAGAGAATCCAAAAAGCGGCCGAAGCCTAGCGCGCTGGAACGGCTCCCGGGATTCGCGCCGGCGGGATCGGCGAGTGCGATCCGCGCACAAATTCAAACCACGCGCGCACCGGCAGCGGCTTACCGTTTTGCGTTGCCGGACGAAAACGCCAGCCTTCGCCCAGCGCTGCCAGCAGTTCCTTCTCCCACTTTGGATCGGACGACTTCACCACGCTTGCGTTCGCTGGAACGCCGTTGCGGGGGATGTCAAATGAAATCGTCACGGAGGCGTTCTGCTCCTCATCCACCGCCGCCGGGAACTTCGTTTCGATAAGCACCGGCCGCGCCGCGCCCGCAGGCACATCGAATACCACCCGCACCGCATGCCAATCCCAGAGATTTCGCTCGGTACGGAAGAACACTTCTTCGCTAGCCCGCACGGCCACAGCGGTTCCTGCCTTTGTTCCCGGCTTGAACTGCCAGTGGCGCACGTTTTCAACCGCACTTTCATCCAGGCCGAGCCCGAGCGGACGGTCCACGTGTACGTCCCCAGGCTGGCCGGCGGCGTCTACCACTACCGACAGCAGAACGCTGCCTTCCAGCTTTGCCAACAGCGCTTCTGCGGTGTACTCGGGGTTCGCCTTCGCAACCACAAAAGGCGCGGCGATACCGGGCCCCAACTGGAGCACTTGAGCGGTAGCAGCCAGGCACGTCAAGAAAACGAAGCATCGAGCGATGTTGACTCGGTTCACGTTTCTGTTATAGCGCAGGAACTCGCGCGGGCTAGAACATGGTGCGCGAATACACGCCGCTGCCCGATTCAGGCGAGGTCAGATAGCACTCCGCCGCGTAGGTGACCTCGCCAGGCTTCAAATTCGCTGGAAAATCCGCGGCGCGCGCCGACGGATCGTTGACCCAGTCCCGGACCCGGCCGCTGGTTTGATCCACGGCCGCGGGCGTCCCAAAGGAGCTGGCCCGTAGCACCTGATTTCCCAACACGTAGCGTTCGGTCACCACGGCATAGCCTTTGTTTTCGCATTTTCCAGCGGGGCTTGGGCAATCGGAAGGATGCACCACCCGGATCTTGCTGAGAATCAAAACGCCTTTGCCGCCGCGCACGTCAATTCCCTTGGCGTCGGCCACGCTGAGAGCGATGTTCTGGTTGGCCCGCTCCGAGAAATTCAAGCCCTGCGCGTACATGCTGGCAACGTCGTGGCTGATCTGATAAGCATTGTCGTTCTGGCTGGCGTTGCTCGACACCAGCAATACGCCGATCGACAGCGGCACTAGAAAGATCGCTCCCAATGCATAGAGCCGGATCGAAGTCGGAGCAGGCTGTTTGAAGCGATGCATGCGTGCAGTTCAACCTTAAGGTATGCCGCAGCCATTTTCCAGACGGCGTTCCCGTCGATTTTCGAAGGAATCGGACTTAGTACCTCACCGAGGTATAGGTTCAGCTCAAGCGGCGGCATATGCCTTCCGATTACCCCGGCGCGAGAAGTTCTTCGGGCTTGCTAAACTGCAACCAGGAGGTTGCATATATGGGCGATCCGGACCGTATAGAAAAACGCGTCCTTCTCCATGCCCCCCGGGCCCGCGTCTGGCGCGCCCTCGCGGATTCCGAGGAATTTGGCCAATGGTTCGGCGTTCGGCTCAGCGGACCGTTCGCTCCGAGAGCTCGGTTGCGGGGAAAGGTCACCCATCCAGGCTATGAACATATTTCTTTCGAGATCACCATCGAGCGCATGGAACCCGAACGTCTCCTTTCCTGGCGCTGGCACCCGCACGCCATGGACCCCCAGGCCGACTACTCCGCTGAGCCAACCACCCTGGTCGTGTTCCAGCTCGCCGACGCCCCGCAAGGCACGCTGCTCACGTTTGTCGAATCGGGGTTCGATGGGATTCCGCTGACTCGCCGGCTGGAGGCGTATCGCGGCAACGAGCAGGGCTGGTCCATCCAGATGAAGGCGATTGAGAAGCATGTCTGCGAGACCGCCTAGGCCCAATCGAACCGCGCCGATCTTTGCCGCTCTCGGTGACGAAACTCGCTTGCGCATCGTGGCGCGACTGTCGGCCGGCGGACCGATGTCCATCGCGCACCTGACGCGCGACGCCTTCGTCACGCGCCAAGCAGTCACAAAACATCTCCACGTGCTCGCGAGTGCCGGCCTGGCCCGCAGCTCGCGTCTCGGCCGCGAGAGCGTTTGGGAACTCCACCCCGAGCCTTTGGCCGCCGCCCGCCGGTGCCTGGACAGCATTTCCTCCCAGTGGGATGCCGCGCTGCATCGCCTGAAGACATTCGTGGAGGGCTGACGGCTACACGGCCATCAACTAACGTAAGATTGGCTTGAGAGGATTCCGGCCGTGCCCTTATACGACTTCAAATGCCTGGATTGCGGCGAGCAGTTCGAGGTGCTGGTTCTAAAAGCCAACACGCCCTCCTGTCCGGCCTGCCAGAGCGCTCGTTTGGAACAACTCATCTCCCTGTTCAGCGTGGATTCGGCGTCCGTTCGTCAAACCAACATCGACCGCGCCCGCCGCGCCGGCGTCAAGGTCCAGCGCGATAAAGCCGTCGCCGAATTCGAGGCCATTCGCGATCACGACGACCATTAGCGTTCCACGTTACGAAGCGTCCAGCCTGCATACAGCCCATCCGAAAAACGTAGTATCATAACCAAACGAAGCAGCGACCGCGTTTTGAAAAGGAGAACAATCCCCGTGAGATCTTCAAAAGTAAGTTTATTCGCAGGAGCGCTTGTGCTGGCTGCCGGTGCAGGGCTGTTGTCGGCTGAGTCCATCAACCCGCCCACCATGCCGCAAACCGCCCCCATGAATAAGCAGGAAAAGAAAAACCTGGATATGGTGCTGGAGTGGTGGCGTGTGGTGCTTTTTGGCGGCCACCTGGATCAGGCGCCCAAGTACCAAGCCGAGGACTACATCCAGCACAACCCCAACGTCCCCACCGGCCGCGCAGGATTCGTGGAGTTCTTCTCCAAGTTCAGCAAGCCGAAGAATCCAATCCCCGCGAAACTGGACGATCCACCTGTGCTGGTAGGCGCAAAAGGGGACTACGTGTGGCTGGTTTTTGAAAAGGAATCGAAGGACCCGCGTGATCCGGCCAATACCTACCATTCCAACAGCTTCGACGTTCTCCGCATCCAGAACGGCAAGATCCAGGAGCACTGGGACAGCGCGATGAAGATGCCCGGCACGGGCAATGTGCCCACCGGCGTCTCTCCCAAACCGCCATCGGAGTGGAACACCGGGAAGCTATCCAAAGAGGAAGAACAAACCCTCGCCATGGCCACTGAAGAATTGAAGGACATGTTGCAGTACGGCCATCTCGAACTGGCCGATAAGACCATGGACCCCGGATACATCCAGCACAATCCCAACGTCCCACAGGGTCGCGATGGCTTCAAAGCCTTCATGAGCCGCATCCCCGGACGCCGGCCGGAGGACGCCAAGCCGATCAAGCCGGAATGGATCAACCCGCCCGTCTTGACATTGATCAACGGCCCGTATTCCTTTATGATGTGGGACCGGACATGTCCAAAGATCCCGACGATCCGAACAGGACGTACAAGTGGAATCACTACGACGTGGTTCGGGTGGAGAACGGCCACATCAAGGAACACTGGGACGAAGCGGTGATCAATCCGCCGCGTCCGAACGCGACCAAGTAGCAGCGCGCGGCCCCGGGGCCGGCGGCCACCAACGATGGCATACATCTTTCACCAGGACGATCTTCCGAAGCTGGTGGCGGTGGTTCCGGGGCGCGAGCGCACCTTTTTCGTTAACAAGGAACTTGCCAACACCGACGACCTGCTGGCCGGGGTGATGGAGTATAAGGCGTACGGCTCTTCGCCCTACCATTATCACGAGGTTTGCGAGCACTTCTACTTCATCATTGAGGGTCGTGGCAGCGTGGAAACCGAAGAGGGAACGCGGCCGGTGGGGCCGGGTGACTTAGTCTTCATTCCGGCGGAGGCCAGGCATCGGCTGCGCGCCACCGAAACCGGCCTGTTCTATTTCGAATTCCAGGCGCCCAATCGCTTCAGGACCCATATCCTGGACGGCACGCCTGACGATCTGCGATGGAACCGCGTGGACGGCCGGGTCTGGGTGCAAACGTAAAGCGGAGCTCCCGTGACGACAACCCTCACCTTCATCGATACCAACCAGCTGCCGCGCGTGAAAACCTCGCAAGGCGAGGCCACCGAGATTCTGAATCAGCAGCTGGCCGGCGCCAGCAACGTTCTGGGGACGCTGCGCTGGCTTTCGGCTGGCGAGAAATTTCAAGCCGGTCCACTCGAAAAGCACCAGCTTATTTACCTCCTGGAAGGCAGCGGCCAAATCCGTCTGGACAATCAGGATTACGATGTCTCGCGCGGCGCCGGCGTCTATCTGGGACCATCGGAATCAGCCACCATTCAAGCCACCGCCGGTTCATCGCTCAAGCTCTTCCACCTGGTGGTCCCGCGAATAGCGGCTTAGAACTTCGCCCGAAACGGCTGAAAACCACCCCCTCGGTGCCACGCAGCCGGCTGCTCTGGCACTTCTCGCGCAAACTGAATCACTTACGAGTGGCAATTCACTTGCTTTCCTACTGGGCGTAAGGAGGACAAGAAAATGAAAACGAAGATTCTGGCGGGTTTGCTGCTGGCGGGTAGCGCGGCGTTTGCCGCACCGAGGATTTCTCTTGGAATCGGGATTGGCGTCCCTGCTCCCGTAGTGGTTGCTCCGGCGCCAGTAGTAGTGGCCGCTCCTCCCTGTCCTGGACCTGGCTACGTGTTCATTGACGGTTATTGGCAATTCAGGCCCGGCTGGCATGGCGTTTACCGAGTCGGACCGGCTGACGGACGGCGAGATCGTTTTCGCCGCTGACGGAATCGCTGTTGTATGATCGGGTTGAAAGCCCCCGCCGTGGGAAACGCCCCGGATTCGCCGAATCCGGGGATCTCATTTCGGAGGTTCCCATGAACGACTTGTTGCGCGTGCTCCAGGTGGAAGGATCCATTCTTGACGCTTCGTCGAGCGAACGCGCTCTGTCGAAAGCCGGCTTCTCGCTGCAATGTGAACGCGTGGTGAATGCAGCGGAAATGCGGGCCGCACTCGCGAATCAGCCCTGGGATGTCATCATATCGGACTATCGCCTGCCGCAGTTTGACGCACCCGCCGCTTTGTTACTGCTGCACGAAAGCGGCCAGGACATTCCATTCATCGTGGTATCGGCGGCGATCGCCGAAGAGGTGGCCTTGGCGATCATGCGATCCGGCGCTCAGGATTATCTGCTCAAAGACGATCTGGGACGCCTGGCCCCCGCGGTGGAGCGCGAGCTGCGGGATGTGCGAACGCGGCGCGAGCGGTCCCTGGCGCAAGGCGCGTTGCAGCAGAGCAACGAACGAGTGGAGGAGCAACGAGCCACGTTGGAGGGCCAGACTGCCCTGCTCGAGCAGCGCGAAACGCTGTTGCGAGAGACTCATCATCGCGTCAAGAACAACATGCAGGTGATGTCCAGTCTGCTGAGTCTGCAAGCGCGCGCAGCTGTGCATCCGGAAACCCGAAGGGTGCTGGAAGACAATCAAAACCGCATTCAATCCATGGCGTTGCTGCACGAAATCCTGTATCAATCCGACGATCTGGCCGTGGTGGATTTTCCGAAATACGTGTTGCGCACGGTGGATTACCTGTTTCGGTCCTGCGGAGTAGACGAGAGCCAGATTCGCCTGCGAACCGAGCTCGACCATCTGGCGCTCGAGCTCGACGATGCCCTGCCCTTCGGTCTGTTCATCAGCGAGGTTGTTTCCAATTCGCTGCGCCACGCCTTCCCGGAAGGCCGCGCCGGAGAGGTATCCGTCTTGTTGCGCCGGCATTCGGAAACCAGCATCTCACTGGTGCTCTCCGACAATGGCATCGGATTGCCGCGAGAGCTCGATTGGAATACCTCGCGCTCGCTCGGCTTGCGGCTGTTGCGCGCCCTGGCTCAGCAATTGCGGGGCACTCTGGAAATCCGCTCGCAGGGGGGCACCGAAGTCCGGCTGACATTTCAAGCTCGTCATCGGGATCCAAATCCGCCGCACGAGCCGCTTTCCCAGACCGCTTGATTAATTTTCTAATTACCAGGCCGGCTTCCGTGGTAGAGTTGAAGAGTCTGAAGTGTTTTGGCATCTTCGCATTCGTCCGGCCCGTCCGCCCTCGTTCGAACCTGCCCCGATTTACCAATCTGTAAGTCAAAAGGAAGAAAATGAAGAATATTTTTGTAGGAAACCTCAATTTTGGAGCAACCGAGGATGCGGTTCGGTCCCTATTTGAGCAGTATGGCGCCGTCGAGCGCGTCAGCATTGTGACAGACCGTGACACCGGGCAGCCCCGAGGGTTCGGATTCGTCGAGATGAGTGCCAACGCGGACGCGGATCGCGCCATCGCGGAGTTGAATGGCAGAGAACTGGATGGCAGAGCCCTGAATGTCAACGAAGCTCGCCCGAAAACCGAGCGCTCATTCGGTGGCGGCGGTGGTGGTGGCGGTAAGCGCGGCGGCAACAAGCGCTGGTAACGGTTACAAGGACGTAGACGAAGAGGCGTGGGTTTGCCCACGCCTTTTTTGCTATTTACGACTCGAGCGCTTTTCGCAGCGTCATATCGCCGGGATTTTCGCGCTCAAAAGCGCTCAGAGCAACCCTGAGCGGCGATGTCCGTATCGGACTCGTCAGCCAAGCCTGCGATACAGGTAAATCGCTATGATCGATCTCACGCCATAGTTCCCCATCCAGACGGCGCTGGTCAATTCGCACAATGTTGTCCTCGATGCGTATGCGAAGGTCGTGCGTCTCAAATGTCGTGTTCTTCATACGTTCATTGTCCCATGCGACCGGCGCGCAAGCATAGCTTTCCTACAATTAACCATAAATAGTCAACTTCCAAGCTCGGTCCTCGCCCTTAGCACCTTGACAGAACCGTTGACTTAACTGATAATAGTAAATATCCGAGGGCATCCCCTGCGAGGAAGAAAATGACCATCCCTAACGTGTTGAAACTTCCCGTTCTCGTTGCAGTACTCGGTGCCCGTTTGCTTCCAGGGGCGGATCTCTCCACTTATCGTGGCTTCCACTTCGGCATGCCCCTTTCGCAAGCGGCGGAACTGGCTGGGATGAAACCGAGCGAAGCAAAATTGGAGAATCGGAGGCCCGCGATGATCCAAGTCCTGGACTTCGAGCCCAGTCTGTTTCATAGCGCAATCGCCAAAGGCGATCCCGTGTCCACAATTACCTTCAGCTTCCTGAACGGCGAACTGTTTCGGATGGCTGCGGTTTACGACCGCTATAAAGTGGATGGCATGACGGCGGACGATATGGTCCAAGCGCTTTCGGCATTCTATGGTCCAGCCACCAGGCCCAAGGCGGATATCGCCTATCACTCCTATTACGCCGAGAGCGCTCCGGTGCTTGCCCGCTGGGAGGATTCGGAATACTCCTACAACTTAGTCCGGGCTGAAGATCGATCCACCTACGCGCTGGTGCTCTATTCGAAAGCGCTGGACGTTCGCGCGCAGACAGCCATCCTGGAGGCGGCACGTTTGGACGCCTTGGAGGCTCCGCAAAAAGAAGCCGAGCGTGTCAGCAAGCAAGCGGCGGACAACCAAATTGAGCAAGAAAAAGCCCGGCTGGCAAACAAAGCGAGTTTCCGTCCATGAATTCAGCTAATTTCAGCCCGAGCGTCAAACCTCTCAGCCCGCCCCCGGCAACTTCAAGAACCGCCGTTCTTCGCTGGCCCATGAGGAACTCGAGCGGCCCGCTCAATTTTTGGCGGCTATTCAGACGGCGCGGGCTGGGAAGAGAACACGGACGGCTGCTAATCGATGGAAATAGCTATTGGAAATAATCGCATGCGCCTGATCACCTTGAAACTCACCGACGTGGAACTTGGCTTGTTAACCAATCTGGCGGCCGATCAGCTATTTCGCCGGGAGTTCATCGATCCCAAGATGCCCGGTTTCAAGTTCAATCCCGGAGAGCTGAGTGTGGGGAAAAAATTGGTGGAGCGTTTGCGGCAGATCACGGACCGGGCGGCAAAATCGAGAATGTCAAAACCTCATTGAGCAGCATGAAAAGGATTTGAAGGAGCACAACGATGCAGTTCATTCTTACAGGATTCACTCAAGAGACGGGATTCCGGGTCTTCGCATTCGAGGGCGTCGTGGTAGGCCAAATTCGCACGGTCTTTACTGTAAGAGCCGATCTTGCTCTTTCGCGCCGTTATGGCATCGCCATGCAGGATCTGCCGCTGCTCTGCCGTAGCTTGCTGGACCGCCAGGACGAAGGCGGCCCTCGCGAGGACGAAAGCGGCGAACGGGATTCCTTGCCCAAGCACGCCTTGACGTTCAGCGAGGATGAGATGCGCGCCTGGGCCGACAAGCGGGCCGCGGATCGGGCGCTCGCCGCTCTCAAAAAGAAGACGCCGCGCCGTCCGGTAGTGGAGAACGCGGGAGCGGCCTGGAGAGGCCCGCAGCCTTAATTGAAAGGGCGCTCGCGCTCAGTTTCTGATCAACCGCGCCTCAGTAACGGCTTGGACCTGGTCGGCGGTCACGCCGGGCGCGAGTTCGTCGAGTAGCAGACCCTGCGGCGTCACGCGAATCACGGCGAGTTCCGTGACGATCGTATCCACCACCCCGACGCCGGTGATGGGCAGCGTGCAGTTTCGCAAAATTTTAGGCGCTCCCGATTTGCTGGTGTGCTCCATGGCGACAATCACGCGCCGGGCGCTGGCCACCAGGTCCATCGCGCCGCCCATGCCTTTCACCACCTTGCCGGGAACCATCCAATTGGCGAGGTTGCCGCTCTCGTCCACTTCCATCGCTCCTAGAATGCTCAGGTCGATATGACCGCCGCGAATCATCGCAAAGGCATCGGCGCTCGAAAGATACGCAGTGCCCGGAACCTCGCTCACGGTTTCCTTGCCGGCATTGATCAGGTCGGCGTCCTCCAGGCCGTCGATCGGATAGGGTCCAATGCCGAGCATGCCGTTTTCCGATTGCAGGACAACTTCGACGCCCGGCGGAACGTAGTTGGCCACCATGGTGGGTAGACCGATGCCAAGATTTACGTAGAAGCCATCCTGAAGTTCCAGGGCGGCTCGCCGCGCGATGCGTTCCCGCTTGTCCATTGCTTTATCAGGTCCTTTGTCAGGCCCGCTCACGTATGGTTCTCCGCTCGATCTTTTTCTCATACGCGACGCCCTGCACGATGCGCTTCACATAAATGCCGGGCGTCATCACCAAGTCCGGTTCGATTGCGCCCGGCGTCACCAGCTGCTCCACCTCCGCGATAGTGATCCTGGCCGCGGTGGCCATCATGGGATTGAAATTGCGCGCCGTTTTTCGATAAATAAGATTTCCCATTCGATCGCCTTTCCAGGCTTTGATCAGTGCGAAATCGGCCGTGAGCGCGCGCTCCAGCAGATATTCGCGGCCGTCGAAGATACGGGCCTCCTTCCCCTGGGCCACCACGGTGCCGGCGCCCGCCGGAGTGTAGAAGGCGGGAATCCCCGCGCCTCCAGCCCGAATCTGTTCGGCCAGCGTTCCCTGCGGAACCAGCGTTACGTTGATTTGTCCGGCGATCATCTGCGACTCCAGCAGCCGGTTCTCGCCAACATAACTGCCGGTAAACGACGCAATCATCCCAGCCTCCAGCAGCAAGCCCAGTCCGAAGCCGTCGATTCCCATGTTGTTGCTGATGATATGCAAGTTGCGGGCGCGCCGGCGCACCAGAGCCGCGATCAGGTTTTCCGGTATTCCGCACAGTCCGAATCCGCCCAGCATGAGGCTGGCGCCATCGGGAATGTCGGCAACGGCTCGATCGCAGGATACTACTACTTTGTCTATAGGCATCGCACAGTTTCCGCTACCGGAACTCGTCGAACTCGCCCGAGCGAATGGCCGCGGCAATCCGCTCGATGTCGGGGGAAAGCGACCGGTCCTCGGTAACGGGCGGAGCCAAGGCGCGGATGCGCTCGCGTGCGCGTTCAATCGGCTGGGAGGATCGAAGGGGCGCGCGGAAATCCAGACCCTCCGCCGCGGCCAGCAGTTCGATGGCGAGCACGTTCTCCGCATTCTCCACAATTTGCCTCAACTTCAGGGCGGATGTCATTCCCATGGAGACGTGGTCTTCCTTTCCTCCCGATGTGGGCACATTGTCGACGCTGGCCGGGTGCGCCAGAACGCGCGCCTCATTGAGTAAAGAGGCCGCGCATACCTGCGCGATCATGAATCCCGAAGAGAGGCCGGCGTGCGGGCTCAAGAACGGCGGGAGTCCTTCGTTGAGATCGGGATTCACCAGCCGGTCGATCCGCCGCTCACCGATGCTCATCAAGGTTGTGAGGGCGATGGCGGCGTAGTCAAACGCCAGCGCCAGTGGAGCGCCGTGAAAATTGCCGCCGCTCAGGATCTCGCCGCTGCTGAAGACCAAGGGATTGTCGGTGGCGGAGCCGCTCTCCACTTCCACGGTTTCGCGCGCGTGACGCAAAGACGCGCGCACGGCGCCATGCACCTGCGGGATGCATCGGAGGCTGTAGGCGTCCTGTACGCGTGGATCGTTCTGCAGGTGCGATTCACGAATTTCGCTGCCTTGCAACAGTTCGCGCAAATGCCTGGCAGAAGCCTGTTGGCCGGCATGCGGCCGGGCTGCCTGAATGCGCTCATCGAATGCGACCGGGGTTCCGCGCAGCGCTTCCAATGTCATCGCGCCGGCGAGATCGGCCAGCGACGTTACGCGCTCTGCGCGAAACAACGCGAGCGCGCCAACCGCGGCCATCGCTTGCGTACCGTTCAATAGCGCCAGACCTTCCTTGGCCTCCAAGCGCACCGGCTCAATTTGCGCGGCGGCAAGAGCCTGTGCGCCGTCCATCCAGGAGCCCTGATATTGGGAGAAACCTTCGCCGATCATGGACAAGGCCAGATGCGCCAGAGGCGCCAGATCGCCGCTTGCCCCAACCGAGCCCTTCTCCGGAATTCTGGGAAGCACGCCGCGCTCCATCATGGCCAGAAGCGTGCTGACGATTTCCACGCGGCAGCCGCTGAAACCCAACGCCAGCACATTCGCCCGGAGCAACATCATGGCCCGCGTTTCGGCTTCCGACAGCGGTTGCCCGAGGCCGCAGGCGTGGCTGCGAACAAGATTCAACTGCAGGCGGTTCAGCTGGGATGCGGGTATCCGGACGTCAGCCAATTTGCCGAAGCCGGTGTTGATGCCATAGACCGCGCGATCATCGCTGAGCACTTGTTCCACTGCGTCACGTGACCGCTGGATGCGTTCGCGCGCATCGCCGGCAAGGCCCAGAGTCTCGTGAGCGCTGGCAACCTGATAGATCTCATCGAGCGTAAGTTTGCGGCCGGAAAGTTCAAGCGTCATTCAAGTCGGAAATGGCTGAGCGGGCGGACGGTGGAGCGGGAGATGGGGTTCGAACCCACGACGTCCAGCTTGGGAAGCTGGCATTCTACCACTGAATTACTCCCGCATTCTGTCAAATCAGCTATTTAGCTGAATCCGTTAGAGTCCATCGCGCTGACTAGGGCTCGTTTCAGGCATAATATAGCACAATGTATGCCTCTTCGAGCACTTCCCGTCGCCGATGGTGACGCTGCGTTGTCGAGCGACGCCACCGTTCGCCCCGCCGCCGGTCAGTACCGGTCAGCGGGGATGGATCGAATGGGCGATTTAAAAGGTAAAGCGCCCAGTCAACTGGATCTGGCGTGGTCCGGCACCCTCCGCGTTTTGCATCGAGGTGAGTTGGCCGAAGCCGGCCACTCCCAAGGTGAGAGTGCTGGGAGGAGCATAGTTGGGGTGGTTGAAAGCGTTTGCCACTTGCATGCCAACCTCCATGTGAAACCGTTCCCTGAAAGTAAAGCGTTTGATCAGCGAGATCGATACGGCCTGCGTGCCGGGACCCACGATGGAGCCAGAGCTTTCATCGCCGAACCTGCCGATGTTGCTGCCCGGATCGGCGAAGGCAGCTTCATTAATGTAGGAGGAACTGCTCCAGTTATGTGTGGATTGTCCCGCATAGGGGCTCACCCCTGATACCGTGTCAGCTCGGCCGCCCAGCCCGGAAAAATTGCCGTTCAAGTTGAAACCCGCGCCGGAGGGATCGCTCGTTACCGCCGCCGACATGAACGGTCCGCTCTGGAACAGCATCACTCCGCTGAGCTCCCACCCGCCGACGACGGTATTGAGAAGCGAGTTGTTGTTCAGGAATGTCCTGCCTTTACCAAACGGCAGCTCATAGAGAAAAGTCGCCAGAACGCGTTCGCGGCGGGCAAACGGGACATTCCCGTAATCGACACCGGGATGATAGGGGTCGGAAATAATGGAGCCAAGCTCGGTAGCAAAGGCGCTGGTGGGGGAGACAGGCGCTCCATTCACGTTGGACAGGTCGCGCGTGTACGTGTAGCTGACTTCGAACTGGAAGTTCGCCGAGCGCTTCTTCACCGAAATGGTTCCAGCGTTGTAATTGGCAAAGCCGAAATTGGTTTGCTTGGCGATGTACGCCAAAATCGGGAAAGGAATTGCGGAAGAAGGGAGGTTGCTGAAGCCCACCGTGTTATCTTGAGGCTGCTCCCCGTTGATCTGAACCGGGATGTTGTATCCATGGTTTCCGTCATAGGAAACGCGCAGGCCAACTCCTTTGCCCAGGTCCTGTTCCAGCGTAAGGTCCCATTCCTCGACAATCGGATCTTTGAATTTAATTTCGGTAGCTACGTCGAAAAATTGGGTACCCGGTTGGGCGATGTTGGAAGGGAAAGAGTAGGGCGCCGTGAAAGCCGGCACACCATTGCTGATGGAATTGGAGAAGTTCCCGACATCGCTGGCGCCCACCGACCAGCCGTTGATGGCCGAGCTACTCAACAGGGATTCAATGAATCGTCCGTATCCGCCACGCAAAACCGTCTTATTGGTATTGAAGACGCGCCAGGCGAAGCCCACGCGCGGGGCGAAGTCCAGGTGGGAGGCGTTGCGCAAGGTTGGGCCCAGGCCGGCTTTCGATGCCAGGATGATCGGAGTTGGCGCGATGGATTGTACAAACCCCGGATTCAGGTTTGTGGTTAACGCCCCTTCGTCTTCCGCGATGACCGCGCCGGTATTCCTGCCGTTCACAATATTCTGATAATAGGGATCGAAATTGACCATGTTGTTGTTCAGGTCATGGAAACCAGGATGATATTCCCAACGCAATCCATAGTTGATGGTGAGGGATTGCGAAAGCTTAAAGTCGTCTTGCCCGTACAGCGCATAGGCCCCTGCTCGAGAGTCCGTAGCAGGGTTGATCACGGTCGCGATGGTGGTCAGGTCCGGATATCCCAGCAGAAAAGAAGCGATTGGGGTGGCTGCGCCCGGCCCAAGTAATCCGCTCATCACCGAGCCGTTGAATGCATACTGGCCCATGGTGTAATCGTTAAAGACATATGTTTGGAGGCTGCTGAGATAACGGAAGTCACCGCCAAACTTGTAAGTGTGTTTGCCTTTGGTCCACGTTAAGCTATCCGCTACCTCATAAGTGCCTTCATGCGGGTTTGTGTCGTTGGATTGAGCCTGATATCCCATGAACCCCGTGAGCAAAATAGTCGGTGCGTCATCCGAGGGAGGCACGGGACCCGGCAATGCTCCCGGGCCATTCGTCAGTCCCAGCGCGTTCTCGGCTTGCTGCGACGTTACGCCATCGGTCACATTGCGAGAGATGACGCTGAATCCGCCCCGCAGCTCGTTCACCAGGCTCGGGGAGATCACCCAGTTGTAGGAAGTCGCGAGAGAATTGTAAATCTCCGGCCGGGATACACCCCCGAGCAGCGGCGTGCTCGGGTTGCTGGGAAAAAAGCCCTGTCCTTGCGGTGTCGTGATTCGGCGATTCTTATGTGTATAACGCACGAAGATCATGTTCTTGGGGCCGAGACTCTGGTCGAGGCGAACATCGAACTGGGTACTGTTGATCGGAACGGCATAAGTGCCGAGAAAGTTGTTCGCGATAGCGCCGGGGGGGCCGTAATTAGGCAGTGGATAAAGGAAATTCAAGATCTTTTGCATGTATGGGTTCAACTGGCTTGATGGAATCTGGTTGTTCTGGTAACCAGTTAGCAAGTTAGCCGACCCGCCATTTGCGGCACTCAGATACGCGGACAGGTCGCCATTCCGCATGGCCTCCGTGGGAACGCTGTTCACATAAGTTTGCGTCTTCGGCAGGCGAAGCACTTCAAAGCTTCCGAAGAAGAATGTTTTGTTCCTGCCGTTGTAAAGTTTCGGGAAGAGCACCGGGCCGCCCATGTAGATCCCGAAGTTATTCAGCTTGTCTTCGGTGACCCTATTCGCGAAGGTGTCGGCCGCATTGAAATCCGTATTCTGAACGTTCTCGAACACGCCACCGTGCAACTCGTTGGTTCCGGATTTGG
>CAWGOZ010000020.1:0-501333 GCA_963824345.1 Bryobacterales bacterium | reverse complement strand
TCCAACACCACCGGACTGATCGGAATCGCCGCGAGCACGGTTTCGGCCGGCAGCGCGGTGCTGGTGAATGTATACGGCACGGCATCCTGCGTGTTCGACGGAGCCACCACGGCGGGCGATTATGTGCAGGCCAGCACCGGCACGGCCGGAAACTGCCACGACGCGGGCGCGACGTATCCGACCAGCAATCAGGTGCTGGGCTTCGTGCTGTCGACCAACGCTTCCGGCGGAACGTACAGCCTGTTCCTGTTCGGGGTGGAGATCCGGCCGACAGCGGGCGCGGCTGGCCCAACCGGACCCACCGGGGCCACCGGATCGGCCGGCAGCAACGGAACCAACGGCAGCAACGGGGCGGCGGGTGCAACCGGCGCGACTGGACCGACGGGATCGACCGGAGCCACGGGGCCGTCGACGGTCAGCTACACATCCAACGGCAGCACCATCAACCTGCTGCAAGTTTTGACGACGGTGTCATCGGCCTCGCGCGCGGTGAACGCGGGCACGTCCAACACCACCGGACTGATCGGAATCGCCGCGAGCACGGTTTCGGCCGGCAGCGCGGTGCTGGTGAATGTATACGGCACGGCATCCTGCGTGTTCGACGGAGCCACCACGGCGGGCGATTATGTGCAGGCCAGCACCGGCACGGCCGGAAACTGCCACGACGCGGGCGCGACGTATCCGACCAGCAATCAGGTGCTGGGCTTCGTGCTGTCGACCAACGCTTCCGGCGGAACGTACAACATGTTCCTGTTCGGGGTGGAGATCCGGCCGACCGCCGGAGCCACCGGAGCCACGGGCGCGACGGGAGCAACGGGCGCCACCGGAGCCACCGGATCGGCCGGCAGCAACGGAACCAACGGCAGCAACGGGGCGGCGGGAGCAACCGGCGCGACGGGATCCACGGGGTCCACGGGAGCCACGGGATCGACCGGCGCCACGGGGCCGTCGACGGTCAGCTACACATCCAACGGCAGCACCATCAACCTGCTGCAAGTTTTGACGACGGTGTCATCGGCCTCGCGCGCGGTGAACGCGGGCACGTCCAACACCACCGGACTGATCGGAATCGCCGCGAGCACGGTTTCGGCCGGCAGCGCAGTGCTGGTGAATGTGTACGGGACCGCCTCCTGCGTGTTCGACGGGGCCACCACGGCGGGCGACTACGTGCAGGCCAGCACCGGCACGGCCGGGAACTGCCATGACGCGGGCGCGACGTATCCGACCAGTAATCAGGTGCTGGGCTTCGTGCTGTCGACCAACGCTTCCGGCGGGACGTACAACATGTTCCTGTTCGGGGTGGAAATCCGGCCGACAGCCGGAGCCACGGGCGCGACGGGCGCAACCGGAGCCACCGGATCGGCCGGCAGCAACGGAACCAACGGCAGCAACGGGGCGGCGGGCGCGACCGGCGCAACCGGCGCGACGGGATCCACGGGAGCCACCGGGTCGACCGGAGCCACGGGGCCGTCGACGGTCAGCTACACATCCAACGGCAGCACCATCAACCTGCTGCAAGTTTTGACGACGGTGTCATCGGCCTCGCGCGCGGTGAACGCGGGCACGTCCAACACCACCGGACTGATCGGAATCGCCGCGAGCACGGTTTCGGCCGGCAGCGCGGTGCTGGTGAATGTATACGGGACCGCCTCCTGCGTGTTCGACGGAGCCACCACGGCGGGCGATTATGTGCAGGCCAGCACCGGCACGGCCGGAAACTGCCACGACGCGGGCGCGACGTATCCGACCAGTAATCAGGTGCTGGGCTTCGTGCTGTCGACCAACGCTTCCGGCGGAACGTACAACATGTTCCTGTTCGGGGTGGAAATCCGGCCGACAGCCGGAGCCACGGGCGCGACGGGCGCAACCGGAGCCACCGGATCGGCCGGCAGCAACGGAACCAACGGCAGCAACGGGGCGGCGGGCGCGACCGGCGCAACCGGCGCGACGGGATCCACGGGAGCCACCGGGTCGACCGGAGCCACGGGGCCGTCGACGGTCAGCTACACATCCAACGGCAGCACCATCAACCTGCTGCAAGTTTTGACGACGGTGTCATCGGCCTCGCGCGCGGTGAACGCGGGCACGTCCAACACCACCGGACTGATCGGAATCGCCGCGAGCACGGTTTCGGCCGGCAGCGCGGTGCTGGTGAATGTATACGGGACCGCCTCCTGCGTGTTCGACGGAGCCACCACGGCGGGCGATTATGTGCAGGCCAGCACCGGCACGGCCGGAAACTGCCACGACGCGGGCGCGACGTATCCGACCAGTAATCAGGTGCTGGGCTTCGTGCTGTCGACCAACGCTTCCGGCGGAACGTACAACATGTTCCTGTTCGGGGTGGAAATCCGGCCGACAGCCGGAGCCACGGGCGCGACGGGCGCAACCGGAGCCACCGGATCGGCCGGCAGCAACGGAACCAACGGCAGCAACGGGGCGGCGGGCGCGACCGGCGCAACCGGCGCGACGGGATCCACGGGAGCCACCGGGTCGACCGGAGCCACGGGGCCGTCGACGGTCAGCTACACATCCAACGGCAGCACCATCAACCTGCTGCAAGTTTTGACGACGGTGTCATCGGCCTCGCGCGCGGTGAACGCGGGCACGTCCAACACCACCGGACTGATCGGAATCGCCGCGAGCACGGTTTCGGCCGGCAGCGCGGTGCTGGTGAATGTATACGGGACCGCCTCCTGCGTGTTCGACGGGGCCACCACGGCGGGCGATTATGTGCAGGCCAGCACCGGCACGGCCGGAAACTGCCACGACGCGGGCGCGACGTATCCGACCAGTAATCAGGTGCTGGGCTTCGTGCTGTCGACCAACGCTTCCGGCGGAACGTACAACATGTTCCTGTTTGGGGTGGAAATCCGGCCGACAGCCGGAGCCACGGGCGCGACGGGCGCAACCGGAGCCACCGGATCGGCCGGCAGCAACGGAACCAACGGCAGCAACGGGGCGGCGGGCGCGACCGGCGCAACCGGCGCGACGGGATCCACGGGAGCCACCGGGTCGACCGGAGCCACGGGGCCGTCGACGGTCAGCTACACATCCAACGGCAGCACCATCAACCTGCTGCAAGTTTTGACGACGGTGTCATCGGCCTCGCGCGCGGTGAACGCCGGCACGTCCAACACCACCGGACTGATCGGAATCGCCGCAAGCACGGTTTCCGCCGGCAGCGCGGTGCTGGTGAATGTATACGGGACCGCCTCCTGCGTGTTCGACGGAGCCACCACGGCGGGCGATTATGTGCAAGCCAGCACCGGCACGGCCGGAAACTGCCATGACGCGGGCGCGACGTATCCGACCAGCAATCAGGTGCTGGGCTTCGTGCTGTCGACCAACGCTTCCGGCGGAACGTACAACATGTTCCTGTTCGGGGTGGAGATCCGGCCGACAGCCGGAGCCACGGGAGCGACGGGCGCCACCGGAGCCACCGGATCGGCCGGCAGCAACGGAACCAACGGCAGCAACGGGGCGGCGGGAGCAACCGGCGCAACCGGCGCGACGGGATCCACGGGAGCCACCGGGTCGACCGGCGCCACCGGGCCGTCGACGGTCAGCTATACATCCAACGGCAGCACCATCAACCTGCTGCAAGTTTTGACGACGGTGTCATCGGCCTCGCGCGCGGTGAACGCAACCACGTCCAACACCACCGGACTGATCGGAATCGCCGCGAGCACGGTTTCGGCGGGCAGCGCGGTGCTGGTGAATGTTTACGGGACTGCCTCCTGCGTGTTCGACGGAGCCACCACGGCGGGCGATTATGTGCAAGCCAGCACCGGCACGGCCGGAAACTGCCACGACGCGGGCGCGACGTATCCGACCAGTAATCAGGTGCTGGGCTTCGTGCTGTCGACCAACGCTTCCGGCGGAACGTACAGCCTGTTCCTGTTCGGCGTGGAGACCCGGCCGGGAACGGCTGGCCCAACCGGACCCACCGGGGCCACCGGATCGGCCGGCAGCAACGGAACCAACGGCAGCAACGGGGCGGCGGGCGCGACCGGGGCGACGGGGCCCACCGGCGCAACCGGTTCCACCGGCTCCAACCAGGGATTCGGCGCCGCGTTCGGCAGCGTGGCCTCCGGCTCGCCCGCGCTCGTAGCCGACACGGCTTACATCACGGTGCCACACGCCTGCACCATCGCGGCGTGGAACATCACCGTGAACGCGGGAACGGCGACATTCGATATCTGGAAGGTTGCCACGGGAACCGCAATACCAACTTCGTCTAACTCGATTACGGCGTCGGCTCAACCTGCCATCTCGACCGGAACGGCGATTCACAGCACCACGCTGACAGGCTGGACAACCTCGGTGTCGGCCAACGATATTGTCGGCATCAATCTAAAGACCGTTTCCACGGCGACTTTCGCTTCCATTGTTGTGGAGTGCGACTGATGAGGTTCGCTCCCAAGCTTGCAGCCAGCCTGGCGCTTCTCTGCTGTTGCGCCCCTGCTTTCGGCGGATACGCCGGATTCCGCGTTTTCACCATCAACCACACCCTCACCGGGACAGCCAACTCAACCAACTTTACGGTTCTGATCTCCGGAACCTATGCCGAGTTCGCCACCACCGCCAACGGCGGCAAAGTGCAGAATACGGTCTCCTGCGGCGTCAACTCGATCACCTGCCCGGCCGATCTGGTCTTTACCAGCGATGCCGCCTGTTCCAAGTCCTCTGGCCGGCTGGGAGTTCGAATCGTACACCGCCGCCACGGGCCAGATCATCGCGTGGGTCATCGTCCCCACCCTCTCCGTCACCGCCGATACATTGATTTTTGCCTGCGCCGGCAACCCGGCCATCACCACTTTTCAGGGAGGCGTCCGCGGGCTCAGCCTTCGATTCCAATACCAAAGTGGTTTACCATTTTCCGAACGGAACCACGCTCAGCACCAACGATTCGTCCTCGGGCGCATGCAACGCAACGCCGGCCAACTCGCCCGACCGCTGTCACCGGAGAGATTGGCGGAGGCGTACACTTTAACGGATCGAATCAGGACGCCGAATGCTCTTCGTTTTCCTGGACCGGAACCAGCGCCGTCACCGTCTCCTTCTGGAACTATGTGACCTCGGCCGAAGAACAAAACTCGTTTGCATTCACGGTCGGCAACAGCGCCGCCACCGATCCTCACCGGTTTGCCGCGTCCGTTCCCTGGAGCAGCGGGACACTGTTCTGGGACTATGGCGCCAACAGCACCGGCACTGGCCGGGTTCAGCGCCACTTACACGCAGTTATCTGAACGCCTGGACCTATGTCTCGCTAGTGTCCACCGGTTCCGGAAACACGTATCAGGCGATTTATCTCAACGGAGCCGTGGCCGCATCATCCGCGAACAGTGCGTCTTCCACGGTGACCGGAGATCTGATCGTGGGCGCGTATCCATACGCCAACCAATATGGACCGCCCTATCACAACGGGAGCATCGACGAGTTCAGGATCTCCAATGTCGTTCGCTCTGCGTCCTGGATTCTGGCGGAGTACAACAACCAGTCCAGTCCTTCCACCTTCTACAGCGTTTCATCCTTCCTGATTTTCGGAAGCAGTCCAATCCAACAGGTGGTATGCGACTACACTTCCACCTCTCCCTGCAGCGTCAACTCTTCCACGGTAACGATTCCAGTGGCAGCCGACTCAAGCGGGGAGCGCCCTGATTATGACTTACGGAGGCGGCTCCAGCACCAACGCTACGATATCCAGCGTCTCCTGCACGGGCTGCACCTGGGTGCAGGCCGTCGCCTGCACCACAACACGAGTTGCGGAAATCTATTACGCTCTCAATGTCCCCGCCGGAACGACTAGCCTGACCGTCGTTCTGAACAACATCGCCGATTGGTGGTTCAACGTCAGCGAGTGGTCCTGGCTGCCATTGTCGGGAACCGCGATCGATAATAGTCAAACCGGATGCACCAGTGGAAGCTCGTCGGCTACCCAGACCAGTGCCAGCGTGACCACCACGAACCGCAACGACCTTATCATTTACGCCGACCGGGCGAGTGGTGGCACGTATTCGTCCGGGCCAACCAACGGCTTCGTTAATATGAGCCAGTCCGCAAATGAGGAGCTGCTTTCGGCCTACGATCTGCCCGGCGGGACTGGAACGTACTCTTCCACCTTCACCACATCCAGCGCCGCGGCCTACGCCACCGCCATCGTGGCATTTCTCCCGCGTCCGTTTCAGAGAGCCCGCGTTCTGTTTGGCCGGTAGCGCGCTAGCCAAGAAAAAGGCGCTTCTAAGGTATAAAGTCCATGTCGGGTCAGCCCGATTAGACGATGGATGAGACGGGTTTTGGAACGGACGCTGCCGGCGGGGTTGCTGCTCGCGCTGCTGGCAACCTACTGGAATCATTTCCATAACGCCTTCCACTTCGACGATTTCCACGCTATCACGGAGAATCCGGCGATTCGCAGCCTGGCCAACGTTCCCCGCTTCTTCCTGGATGCCCGCACATTCAGCGTGCTCCCATCGCATTATTCCTATCGCCCGCTCATTTCGGCTTCGCTCGCGCTGGATTACCGGTTGGGGAACGGTCTGGTTCCGCTTTGGTTTCATATTTCCACGTTCGTTTGGTATGTGGTGCAGTTAGGACTGATGTACCTGCTGTTCAAACGGATCATGGATCACAGCGGGGCCCAGCGCCAGAGCGCGTACCTTTCGATCTTCGCGGTGGCTTGTTACGCGCTGCATCCGGCCAACGCGGAAACCGTCAACTATGTGATACAGCGCGGCGATCTTTATTCCACGTTGGGCGTGGTGGCGGGACTGGTGGTCTATGGTTACTGGCCCGGCGGACGGAAATGGGGAGTCTATCTGGCGCCAGTGGTTTTGGGCGCGCTTGCCAAGCCGTCCGCGCTGGTGTTTCCCGCGCTTCTCTTTGTTTACTCGCTGCTGTTTGAGAGCTCGAACGACCTGATCAACTGGTTTCAAGTGCGGCGCGCCGCCCTGCGGTGTCTGCCGGCCGCGGCGGCTTCGGTGGCGCTGGCGATTTTCGAGACAGCCATGACGCCGAAGACGTTCGTGGCGGGCGCTGTTTCCCGCGCTCAATACTGGCAGACGCAACCGATCGTCGCGCTGCACTACTTCAAGTCGTTCTATTTGCCCACCGAGCTGAGCGCCGACACCGATCGCCCGTTGGTGGCGAATGTGTTTAGCGAAGGGTCGGTGATTGGTCTTGTTTTTCTGTGCGCTCTATTGATGGCGGCAGGAACCTTGCTGCGCAGGCGCGAGACGCGGCCGGCCGCGTTTGGATTGCTGTGGTTCTTGATCGCTCTGCTTCCCACTTCGCTAATTCCGCTGGCGGAGCCGGACAACGATCATCGCATGTTCTTCCCGTTCGTGGGCCTCACGCTGGCAGTAACGTGGGGGGCGTATCTGTTTCTGGAAAAACGGAAAGCGCGGTGGACGGAAAACCGAGCCGCTCGATTGGCCATCGCAGGCGCAGCTCTGTGTATTCTGGCCGCGTTCGCTTACGGTACGCGGGTTCGCAATGAAGTGTGGCGCTCGGAGGAGTCGCTGTGGCTGGATGTCACCGAGAAAAGCCCGCACAACGGCAGGGGTTTGATGAACTACGGCCTCTCGCAGATGGAGAAGGGCAATACTGCCGGGGCCTACGGGTATTTCCAGCGCGCGAGCGCGCTTACGCCCAACTACCCCACCTTGGAGATCAACCTCGGAGTGGCTGCCGGAGCGCTGGGCCGCGACGCGGAAGCCGAGCAGCACTTTCGCCGTGCCATCACGCTGGCTCCGCAAGATTCCCAATCCTATTCGTTTTTCGGCCGCTGGCTGCGGGGACGAGCCAGAATCGGGGAGGCGATCGCGATGTTGAACCGTTCCGCCGAGCTCAATCCAGCGGATCTCGAACCCCGCTACGCGTTGATGGCGATTTATTCCCAGCAGGCGGATTGGCCCGGGCTAAAACGAGTAACGGAGGAAGTGCTGAAGCTGGCGCCCGGGGACCCAGAGGCACGCCGTTATTGGTCGCTCGCTCAGAATCCGCCGGCTCGGGTTGCACCCGCCGGCCCATTGGCGGCAGCCGCGCCCTCCGCCGATCGTTACCTCAATCTATCGCTGGTGTACTGCCAAACCGGACGATTCCAGGATTGCGTTCATGCCGCCCGGGAAGCCCTGCGGCTTCACCCGAACTACGCCGAAGCGTACAACAACATCGCGGCGGCATACCAATCCATGGGCCGCTGGGATGAAGCCATTGAGGCCGCGCAACATGCCATCCGGTTAAAGCCGGATTTTCAACTCGCCCGCAACAATCTGGCATACGCCAGCTCGCAGAAAGCGCTGCGCGGGAAGCAAGAGCTGGCGAAGGCTGGGCGTTCAGAATGATTGTCCCCGTACTCTTGATCGGGCTGGCGCTGATCCTGGCGTATATCGGCAGCCATCGCCATCTTTCGAAAGTACAGTTTCTGTTCGTGAGCGCGTTCTTCGGCGTGGGAGCGGTAATGGTGGTCTGGCCCGACCTGGCGAACCGCTCGGCGGCCGTTCTACGCGTGGGACGCGGCGCGGATTTGTTGCTGTACTTCGCGGTGTTGTGCGGGGTCCTGGTGGCAGCCAACTTCTACTTCCGGTTTAAGCAGCAGGAACAAGTAACGATCGCGATTGTGCGGCAATTGGCGCTCCTCAAGCCAATGCGGCCGGGGGATGAAGCTTGTCCGAAATCCTGAATAAAGCATGGGTTGTAATCCCCGCGTACCAGGAGGCCAAGGTTCTGCGGCGCGTGCTGCAGGGAGTGCGGCAGGTGGCGCCGCGGGTGGTGGTGGTGGACGACGGATCGTCGGATGAAACCTCAGAAGAAGCGCTGGCGGCGGGCGCGACGGTACTGCGGCATGTAGTGAATCTCGGACAGGGCGCGGCGCTCAGGACCGGGATCGAATACGCGCTGGCGCAAGGCGCCGAATTCGTGTTCACGTTCGACGCCGACGGACAACATGCGGCGGAATCGCTCGCGGTGCTGGCGTCCAGGCTGGAGACAACCGGCGCGGACGTGGCGCTGGGGTCACGAACCATGGGAGACGCGAAGAACATCCCCAGCGCGCGAAGGCTCTTGCTAAGAGCGGCCGTGTTGTTCACCTGGATGCACGCGCGGTTGCCCGTCACCGATACGCACAATGGGCTCAGGTTATTCACGCGCTCGGCCGCTTCGCGCATCCGAATTTCGCAACCTGGCATGGCGCACGCTTCCGAGATTTTATCCGAGATTCGCCGGCTCGGCCTGCGGTTCGCGGAGGCGCCCGTGACTGTCCACTACACGGAGTACTCGCTGGCGAAGGGTCAGAAGATGAAGGATGCAGTTCGAATCGTAACCGACCTTCTTTACGCCCGTTGGACCCGCGCGGTCTGAAACTGGTTCGCCCCAGTCGCGATACACTGCATGGACGAGCGGCACTCCGCTGCACAGGAGCAACCATGCGACTAGCCATAAAATCTTTCATCGTGATGGCGGTCCTCACCACCTGCTTGAACACCTGGGGGCAGGGGCCGGGAATCGACTACGCCAAGATCGAAATCCTGACTGAGAAAATCGCCCCGAACCTCTATTTACTCTCCGGTTCCTCTGGAGCCGATCCTGGGCACCAAGATGCGGCCGGCGGCAGAATCGGCGTGCTGGCCGGCCCGGATGGCATTTTCATGGTGGATTCCCAGTACGCACAAATCACGGACAAGGTGGTGGCGGCGATCAGAAAAATCAGCCCCGAGCCGATTCGTTTCTTGGTCAACACACACCTGCATGTCGACCACACGGGCGGAAACGCGAACTTCGTCCGCATGGGCGCGCTGCTGTTTGCGCGGGAAGAGCTACGCGAGGAAATGGCGCGTGGCAACCCTGGCCCAGATCCGGCCCGGCTTCCCGTGGTGACCTACGGCCTGGGCGATCCCGTGAAGTTCCGGCTGAACGGAGAAATCGTCGACTTGATTCCGGTCCGGGCAGCTCATACCGGGGGCGATACGATGATCCGCTTTGAAAACGCCGATGTGATCATGATCGGCGACTTCTATCGGAATTACGGGTACCCCTTCATCGACACCAACAACGGCGGCACGTTGAAGGGCGCATTGGAAGCGCTCGAGTCCACCATGCAGCTGGCCGGTCCGAACACCAGGCTCATCCCGGGCCACGGCACCATCATCAACCGAACCGACATCGTTCCCTACCGCGATATGATCCTGGGCGTGCAGGCCAAGGTGCAGCAAATGATCAGCGAGGGCAAGAGCGAGCAGGAAGTGCTGGCGGCGAAAGTGACGGAGCCCTATGACGCGCATGTTCCCGGGGGACTGTTGCCTGCCGGCGCGGGGACCAGCGCGGACCGCTTTGTCCGCATGGTGTATTCGCAACTGAAGGGCGTCAAATAGGCTGCGCTATTTCTTCTCGGGCAGCGCAAACACGTACAGCGCATTCCCGTAAGACGGATAGTGGACCTCGGGAGTCAACACGGCGGGAACAATGCGTGGGCTGCCGCCGCCCAAGCCGCTCGAAACCGCGATGTACTGCCGGCCCGCGATGCTGAAGGTCAGTGGGAATCCTTGCACCGACGTTCCCAGGCGCGTCTCCCAAAGGACCTTGCCGGTTTTTACGTCGACGGCCCGGAAAGCACGGTCCATGTCGCCGACAAAGGCGATCCCGCCGGCCGTCGACAATACGGCGGTCAGGAACGGAGCCCGCTGTTCGATCTTCCACATTTCCTTCAGCGTTTTCACGTCGTAGGCCGCCAGCTTGCCGAGGTTGCCGTTGGAACCGGGCGAGTCGTAGAAGCGCCGGGTGGCGCCGGCCCCACTTCCTCCCCCATCCACCAGCTCCACATTGTTCGCCTTGATCTCCTGGCAACTTTGCGCCAAGGGAATGATTAGCTGGCCGGTTCCCGGGTGATAGCTCATGGCGTGCCAGTTGTGGCCGCCTTCCGACGTCGGGCAGCTTTGAATCCATTGGCCGATCTGATTTTCCACGATGTCGTTGCGATAGTGCGGCTCGCCGGTCTCGGGATCGAACGAATCGTAGATATTTTGAAACACCGTCTCTTTGTGCCCGAGATATTTGCCGGTCTTGCGATCGTTCTTCCACAGGATGCCCGCCTTACCGGCGCTGAAAACCAGTTTCTGACCGTTGTCGGTGTCCACCAAAACGCGTTCAAACACTTCGTCAAGATCCAGCGATTCGCCGGGCGCATGAGAAAAGTACCAGGCCAGTTTGCCGGTATCGGCGTTGAGGGCCACGGTGGAGTTGGCAAACAGCGTCGCGCCATTTCCCGACTGGCGGCTGGCCCGCATCCAGGGCTTGGACTGCGCAACGCCCCAGTAGGTCAAATTGAGATCCGGGTCATAGCTGCCCGTGATCCAGGTCTCGCCGCCCGCGCGGAACAGATTCGGGAGCTTGCCCCAGGTGTCGCCGCCGAGTTCGCCTTCCTTCGCGATGGTGTAAAACCTCCAGACTTCCTGGCCGGTTGAAGCGTCGTAGGCGCTGATGAAGCACTTCTCGGTCTGATAGCGCGCGCAGCCACCCAAACCTTGGACGACCTTGCCCTTGATGATGACGGGACCGCTGCTGGTGGAGTAATTACTCTGCTTGCGATCGCCGATCACGGTGTCCCAGATATTCTTGCCGGTGCGCGCGTCCAACGCATAGATGTGCGCGTCGCTGGTGGTGACGAACACTTTGTCCTCATAAATCGCGAGGCCCCTTTGTGACGCGCCCGCAGGCTTCGGTCCCAGGCGGTTTTCCCAGATCAGCTCGCCTTTGCGCGCGTCCAGCGCCTGTACGATGTTCCCGGGATTGTTGATATAGAGGATGCCATTGTGAACCACGGGCGCGGGCTGATTGGTTCCTTCATTCATGGCCCACACCCACTGGAGTTGGAGATCCTTCACGTTCTGCGTTGTGATTTGATTTAGCGAGCTGTAGTTGGTGGCGTGATAGTCGTGCCGGATCATCAGCCAATCGTTAGGATCGGGATTCCGCAGCATGGCGTCGGTCACCGGCGCGTAATTCTTCACCTCGCCGGCCACCACCAGACCTTGGGGCGTGGGAAGAGCCGCAGCTTCGGCTCGG
Source organism: Bryobacterales bacterium (assembly GCA_963824345.1). Taxonomy (GTDB): domain Bacteria; phylum Acidobacteriota; class Terriglobia; order Bryobacterales; family Bryobacteraceae; genus Palsa-89. The sequence goes on along the minus strand of CAWGOZ010000020.1, from coordinate 489,270 downwards.
CCACCGAGGGGTCCGCCGGCATCGGCCTGGGGGGCGGCCGGCGCGGCGGTTTGCGATTTGATCTGGCCGGTAGCCACTGACCGAATGGCCACTCGGCTGGCAGCCGTCAAAAGTTGGTTTCCCGCGTGAGCGCCGTTGAAATCGAGAATGAATGCCGCGATGTTGACATACGCCTGCTCGCCCAGGCCGCCGGGATTTCCGGGTGGCATGGCCCCTTCAAGAAACGTAACCAGGTCGTTGGCGGTGCGATCGCCCCAACTGCTCATGAAGAGCCCGCCTGCCAAGGCAGACGCGCTGTTTTCCCCGCTCAGATCCGCTCCATGGCAACTGGAGCAGTTGGCCTGATAAGTGGCGCGCCCGGCAGCGGCCTGAGCCGCCGTGTAAACTCCCGCGGTCTGCTGCGCAATGCACAGTGAGTAACCGGCCAGCGCGATCCAGGCCGCGCGAAAAATCTTCAGCATGCTTCGCCTCCTACTTCAAAAGCCAGCCCCACAAAACGCCGTCGGGGGCCTTCTCACTTTGAATCTGGACGTACAGCCCGCCTTTGCGCAGGATGGTCAGTTGCTGGGGAGTGAGTTCGATTGATCCGCTGATGGTTCCGCTGGTGGACTTGGAAATCGTGAGGTCGCCAATGGCCGGCCCAGCCACTCCCGCGGCCACTCCGCCGTGCAGGCCGGCTGTTGTTGCGGCTGCGCGCAAGCCTTCGAAAGATCCGCTGATGACGAGCTTGGTCCCAGTGAGAACCGCCGAGGCGGAACCTGAACCGGCCAGATCGGCGCGCGTCCGGGCGTCGGCCGGAACCGCCGAAAGGCGTGCCTTGAAGGTTTCACCGTTTTGCGCGGCCAGCGTGAGTCCGAACCCGCCAACACCAATTCCCATCACCAGAACCGCAACTCTCCGATTGATTTTCATTTCGGCTTACATTTTACATTTTTATGCTAGTCTTGGGTTCTTAGCTCGCGGCGCAACGGGCGGAAAGGATCTTGTGAAGCTGACCACAACCCTCATCGTTGCCTTAAGTGCGGCAGGGATCGCTCCGGCGCAAACGTCTACATCCAGCGCCCCCGGCGCAGCTACCGCGGCGAATCCAAATGTCCGCCATATTATCGGCCTCGACAACATAAAGCGGAACGCCATCGGCCAGTTAACGGTTCAGGGCGATTCCCTGGAGTTCAAGGCAGGCCAGGCCGAAAGCAAGGTGGCGGTCTCTTCCATCGATGACATCTTCGTCGGCACGGAAACCACGCAGAGCGGAGGCAAGACGGGAACCGCGGTGAAGACAGCAGCCATAGCCGCACCTTACGGGAGCGGGAAGGTGCTGACGATCATGATGCGCAGCAAGGTCGACATACTCATCGTCTCGTTTCACGAGCCTGGTGGCGCACTGCACGGGGCCATTTTCGCGCTTCCGATCGGCAATGCAGCATCGATGCGCTCGCAGCTGATTCAGGCGGGCGCGCACGCCAGTCCGTCCGAGGAACAAGCCGGCGCCGGGAGCAAGCCGTGACGAGCCGCGGAGGCGTCGTACTTCTTGCCTCGCTGGCGGTGCTTGCGATGCCGGCCACGTTCCGGGCCCAATCCGCCAAGCCAAAGCTTTCTGCGTCGGCCATTCAGATCGCGATGGTCGAGGCCGGCGACATTGTGATTCCAGCGGAATTTCGTTTTGCGGTCTACGAGGGGTTAGTGGAGCGGGTTCGCGCGTCCGGCGCTTTCCAAAAGGTCTACCGCAGCGGCGATCGGGCCGCCGATGGCATCCCGGACCTGGTCACGCTGCACACCAAAGTGGAAGCCTTCACGGAAGGCAGTCAAACCAAGCGCGAACTCACCACGGTATTCGGAGCTACCAAGGTGGACGTTACAGCGTCGGTGACGGCTCGAGACGGGCACGTGATCATGGACCAGAAGATCACCGGCCGAGTGCGTTTCTTCGGGGAGAATCTGGGCGTCACCAACGATCTCGCCAAGCGAATTACAAAATTGGTGCGCGAGTCGTTCTAGTGCCGCTGGGTGCGGCACAGGGGACCGTCGGGCTATTGGCCCGCCGCTCGCACTTTTGGTTTATCCGCGGTTGCCGGTTTCGGCCCGGCCAGAGGAGGATAGTTGTTTCGCAACCATTTCTCGACCGATTCTCTCTGCGTCAGAGCAGCCACCCGCTGCCAGCTGGTGCGGCCAGTCCGAATGGTGTACTCGGCCATCAGGTAGTTGTTCGAGTTATAAACGTGAACTACCTCACCGGAGTGGGAACGCTTGCAGTGAAAGGAGTCCGTGATATCCGTGTGGTGACGGTGTTGCATTAACCTTAGTTTAGCATCTTTTGTTTGCTCGGGCGATGCGGCGGTATCATGAGTTGGGACCAGACGATTAATTCGATGCCCGCACCCAGCTACGTTCCGTCCAGCAGCACGAAAACCCGTCTGGCGTATCGACTTTTCCTGAAGGAATCCTTCCGCAAGATCCGCGTCACCGCTTCGGTGCTGCCCAGCTCCCGCTTCCTGACCACCGCCATGCTGGACCAGGTGAATTTTCGCAACGTTCGCAACCTGGTTGAACTTGGATCCGGCACCGGCGCCATTACGCAAGAACTGCTGCGGCGCATGACGCCGGACTCCCGTCTGTTCGCTCTGGAGATCAACCGTAATTTTGTCCGGCATTTGCGGATTTGTTGCCACGATCCGCGGTTAACGGTGCTGCACGTGGATGCTTCCGATCTGCTGAATCAGCTGGCCGCGCACAACGCAGGGGCGGTGGACGTGGTGATCTCCTCGCTCGGACTGACGGGAATGACCTCCGAGCACCGTGGGCGGATTGTCCGGCAAGCGGAAGCGTGTCTGGCCCCGGCCGGAATCATGATGCAGTTCCAGTACGTGACGTTGCTCACTCCCCTCCCGGATTTGTCCAAGCGGCAGTTCCGGCGATTCCAGGAAGGCGAGTTCTTAAGAAGGTACTTCCCGAGCGTCAGCGCGAAGCCGGTGTTCCTGAACCTTCCGCCCGCTCTGGTTTTCACCTGTCGCAAGTAACCCGAATGAAAATGCGTAATCAGGAGACCATCTTATGAAGCTGCTTGAAGCTCTGAAGAAATACACCATCGTGGTGGCGGACACCGGCGACATCGAGGCCATCGCCCGGCACAAGCCGCAGGACGCCACCACCAATCCTTCGCTCCTCTTCCATGCCGCCCAGATGCCGGCCTACCGGCATTTGGTGGATGAGGCCACCGAACTTGCACAGGAAAGGGGCGGCAGCCGCGAACAGATGGCGGAAGAGTTCATCGATCGTCTTTTCGTCCTGTTCGGATGTGAAATTCTCAAGGTGATCCCCGGCCGGGTCTCAACCGAGGTCGCGGCCAGTTTGAGCTTCGATACCCAGGGTACGATCGCCAAGGCGCGCAAGCTCATCGCGCTGTATGACAACAGAGGTGTGGCGCGCCAGCGCATCCTGATCAAGATCGCCAGCACCTGGGAGGGAATTCGGGCGGCGGAGCTTCTGGAGAAGGAAGGCATCCATTGCAATTTGACGCTGCTGTTTAGTTTCGCCCAGGCGGTAGCGTGCGCCGAAGCTGGCGTGACGTTGATTTCGCCGTTCGTCGGCCGCATATACGACTGGTACAAGAAGGAAGGCGGAGGCGCGGAGATCCCCGCCGATCGGGATCCTGGTGTCGCGTCGGTGACCCGCATTTACAACTACTACAAGAAATACGGATACAAGACCCAAGTGATGGGCGCGAGTTTTCGTAACGTGAACCAGATCCTCTGGCTGGCTGGATCGGACCTGCTCACCATCAGTCCCGAGCTGCTGGACCAGTTGGAGAAAACCGAGGGCGACCTGGTGCGCAGACTCGATCCGGCCAACGCGGAGGCGGCTAAGGAAGAAAAGCTGCACCTGGATGAAAAGACTTTTCGCTGGATGCATAACGAAGACGCGATGGCGACCGAGAAGCTGGCCGAAGGCATCCGCAAATTCAATAGCGATGCCCGGCACCTGGAAGATTACGCGCTGTCCCAGGTTGCCGAAAAAGTTGGTTAAACAACTGCGCTAGACTAGCCTACGGTGCGGTACATGCTCGGAGCCGGTACAGACTAAAGCAGTCGAGACGGAGGCATCCACATGCAGGTAACGAGAAGGACGTTTTTACGCTCTGCCACTGGCGCCGTAGTGGCTTCTGCTCTTGGCTTCGATGTTCGTTCCGCCTATGCGCAGGCGCAGGAACTGAAGATCGCGAAGACCACCGAGACCCGCTCCACCTGCCCCTACTGTGCGGTGGCCTGCGGCGTGATCATTCACACGCTGGGCGATCAAGCCAAGAACGTCACCGCGCAGGTGGTGCACGTGGAAGGCGATCCCGACTGCCCTACCAATCGCGGCACGCTTTGTCCCAAGGGATCGTCTCTCTATCACGACATTCTCAACGACCGCCGCCTGCTGAGGCCCGAGGTCCGCCGCCCGGGATCCGATCGCTGGGAACCCATTCCATGGGATCAGGCGTTCGAAGAAATCGGACGCCACATCAAGAGCGCGCGCGACCAATCGTTCGTCGCCACCGATGCGAAGGGCCGCACCGTCAATCGTTTCGAGAACGTCGCCTTTATCGGCGGCTGCACGGATACCAACGAGTTTAATTATTTAGTAGTCAAAACCATGCGCGGCATGGGAGTGACGTATATAGAAAATCAGGCCAGGGTTTGACACGGCCCCACGGTCTCCAGTTTGGGGCCAACGTTCGGAAGAGGGGCCATGACGAATGGCTGGGTCGACATCAAGAACACCGACATGATGTTGATCATGGGCGGCAATCCGGCCGAAAACCACCCCTGCGGTTTCAAATGGGCGATTGAGGCCAAGCGCGAGCGGAACGCCAAAATGATCGTGGTCGATCCGCGCTTCACCCGTACCGCCGCCACCGCGGATATGCATCTCCAGATTCGCGCCGGGGCCGATATTGCGTTCCTGGGCGGCCTGATTCATTACGCCATAGAAAATCAGCGCATCGCTAAAGAATACCTGGTGAATTACACGAACGCGGCGTTTCTGGTGCAGGAAGGTTTCAAACTTCCTGAAGACGGCCTTTATTCAGGATTCGACGAAGAATCGAAAAGCTACGACCGTTCCAGTTGGAATTACGAATCCGGCGACGGCCGCGCAACGCCCAACACGCTCCCCGGAAATGTGGCCGCCGATCTGACGCTGGAACATCCCCGCTGCGTGTATCAACAACTGAAGCGGCAGTACTCGCGCTACACGCCGGAGATGGTCGAGCGCATTACCGGCATATCGAAAGAACAGTTCCTGAAAGCCGCCGATCTGTTCACGTCGATCCGAAAAAACGGCGACATGAAAAATGTCGCAACCATCATTTACGCTGTCGGCTGGACCCAGCACAGCTTCGGCACGCAGATCATCCGCACCGCCGCCATGCTCCAACTGCTGCTCGGCAACGTGGGCCGCTCCGGCGGAGGCGTTAACGCGCTGCGCGGGCACTCCAACATTCAGGGCGCCACCGACATGGCCGGACTTTTCGACAGCTTGCCGGGCTACTTGAAGATTCCGAGCGTCGACGATAAGGATTTCGATTCCTGGATCAAGCGGACCACTCCAACCGCATCGAAGCCCGCCGAATGGGACTCGTGGAATTACTACTCGAACACCTCGAAGTTTGCCGTTTCGCTTCTCAAAGCCCTGTACGGCCCGGCTGCCAAAAAAGAAAATGGTTGGGCGTTCGATTACCTGCCGAAGATAGACCGCGAATATTCCTGGACCCACATTTTCAACGAAATGTACGAAGGGAAGGTGCAAGGCCTGATGGCCTTCGGCATGAACGCGGTGGCCATCGGCCCGAATTCGCAAAAAAACATCGACGCGCTGAAAAAGGCGAAGTTCCTGGTGGTCTGCGACCTCTATCCGGAGGAAACCAGCGATTTCTGGCGGGCCCCGGGCATCACGCCCGAGGAAACCAAGGCGATCCAGACCGAAGTGTACCGCCTGCCTGGAGCGGGCTTCGCCGAAAAGGACGGAACGTTTGTAAACTCCGCTCGTTGGCTGCAATGGAAATGGGCCGCGGTCCCCACGCCAGGCGAGGCCAAGCTCGATCAGGAAATCCTTTCGCGCATTTTCTTGAAGGTCCGCGAGTTGTACCGCAAAGAAGGCGGGGCTTTCCCGGATGCGATTCTGAACCTTAGCTGGAACTACTCTGTCGCCGAGAACCCCTCTCTATCGGAGGTCGCCAGGGAATTGAACGGGCGTGCGCTTGACACAGGCCAGCAGCTACCCGGCTTTGCGGCGTTGAAAGACGACGGCTCGACGTCCTGCGGCAATTGGATCTGGTGCGGCTCCTGGACCGAAGCCGGCTCCCAGGCGCAGCGCCGCGACAACGCCGATCCATCCGGCCTCGGACTCCATCCGAATTGGGGATGGTCGTGGCCCATGAACCGCCGAGTGCTCTACAATCGCGCTTCCTGCGACGTGTCCGGCAAGCCTTGGGATCCTTCCCGCGCTCTGGTTTGGTGGAATGAGGAGCAAAAGAAATGGGTCGGCAACGATGTGGTGGATTTCAAGGCCGACTCGCCTCCTAAGGATCACATGGGTCCGTTCATCATGAACGCCGAAGGGGTGGGCCGCATCTTCGCTCCACTCGCGGCGTTCGCCGACGGACCGTTTCCCGAATTCTACGAGCCCGCCGAAAGCCCGGTCGAAAACGCTCTGCATCCCAAGCGTTCCAAGAATCCGGTGGCCGAGCGGTTCAAGACTGCGATGGATAAATACGGCACGCCGGCGGAGGGGTTCACTATCGTCTGCACCACCTATCGCCTGACCGAGCACTATCATTACTGGACCAAGAACAATCCGATGAACGTGCAACTGGTGCCCGAGCCTTTCGTCGAAATCCCGGTGGAGCTAGCCGCCGATCTCGGCATCAAAGGCGGCGATAAAGTGAAGGTATCGAGCGCGCGCACCAGTTATCAGGCCAAGGCCATGGTCACCCATCGCATCAAGCCCATGACCATTGACGGCAAGAAGGTCTATCAGATCGGCATTCCCATTCATTACGGTTACCGGGGCATTCAGGAGGACGCCGGAAGAACGGCGCGATCGCTCACCAACTCACTTACCCCCACCGTGACCGATCCCAACGCCCACACGCCCGAATTCAAAGGGTTTCTCGTGAAGCTGGAGAGAGTGTGATGAGTAACGGACCCCTCCAGATCAAAGCGATTTCCGGACATGCCGGTCCGGTTGCCGGCTTCGATACGTCGCGCGATTACAGCGTCGCCAAGCTGATCGACGTCACCACCTGCATCGGCTGCAAAGCTTGCGAGGTGGCCTGCCTGGAATGGAACGGTTATCCTTTTCGCGAAACCGTTTTCGACAACACCTACCAGACCATGCCGGACACTGGAATGGAATTACTACAATCTGATCCGTTTCAACGAGCATATAAATGAAGACGGCACTCTAAGCTGGCTGATGCGCAAAGACGGCTGCATGCATTGCGCCGATCCGGGCTGCCTGCGCGCTTGTCCTTCCGATGGCGCAATCGTGCAGTATGCCAACGGCATCGTCGATTTCCAGCAGGACCATTGCATCGGCTGCCAGTACTGCGTAACGGGCTGTCCGTTCAACATTCCGAAGTTCAATTCGGGAAACGAAAAAAGTTCACAAGTGCACCTTGTGCTCCGACCGCGTGGGGGCGGGGTTGGAACCGGCGTGCATTAAAGCTTGTCCCACCGGCTGCCTGCACTTCGGCACCAAAGACGACATGAAGGAGCTCGGCGAAAAGCGCGCTGCGCAGCTTCGCGAACACACCAGTCATACCAACGCCGGGGTCTACGATCCTGCCGGAGTCGGCGGAACGCACGTCATGTATGTGTTGCACGACATCGAGCATCCGGAACGCTACGGAGGGCTACCGAAAAATCCGACCATTCCGCTGCTGGTCCGCGTCTGGAAGGGCCCGATGAAGTGGATCGGCAGCCTGGCGATGGCCGGCGGCATCCTGGGCGTCGCCCTGCATTATCTGCGTATAGGGCCGAAGCACTTGGAGCATGACAAATGATCGAGCGCTATGCATTTCACGAGCGCTTCTGCCATTGGCTCACCGGGTTCGCGTATTTATACTGCCTTGGGACTGGGCTGGCGTTCTACTCGCCGTATCTTTTCTGGCTCGCGGTGACGCTCGGCGGAGGGCCGACTTCGCGATTCTGGCATCCGATTGTAGGTCTCGTATTCTTCGGCGCGCAAATGTGGATGCACCACATCTGGCGGGGCGACGTAAGCATGGGTCCGGCCGACAGGGAGTGGCTCGACAAAGTCGAATACTACGTCACCAATCAGGACGAAAAAGTTCCACCGCAGGGGAAATACAATGCCGGACAAAAGCTCTACTACTGGGCCATGTTCTACGGCGCATTTCTGCTGCTGCTCTCGGGCGTGTTCCTGTGGTTTCCCGAATACATTTCGTTCGACTGGCGTTGGGTCCGCCCGGTAGTCATTTTCGTACACGAAGGCGCGGCGCTGATCACGATTGGAGCCTTCATCATCCACGTCTATATGAGTGTATTCATGGTACCCGGTAGCGTGGCGGCGATGGTGCACGGGTTTGTTTCGAAGGATTGGGCGAGAACGCACCACCGGCTATGGTTTCATCAGAAGACCGGCGAATGAAGAACCCATGAGCGTTCCCTCAAGCAGCGCTCAAATGTCCGGCAACCGCACTGCTTGGTTAGTAGCCAACCGTAAAACGCTGGCCGGTGTGCCGCGGCTGTTCCAGTTCGTCGATCATTGCCATGGCAAAATCTTCCAGTGAGATTTCGCTCGATCCATCGGGCATGATCAGCAAATCGTCCAGGCCGATCCGGAACTTGCCGGTGCGCTGGCCGGGTGCAATCGTCATGGGAGGACAAAGCACGGTCCAATCGATCCCAGGTTCGCGCTGCAACAGCTCCTTGACGACAGCGGTGGATTTAGCGCCGCCTTCGAAGGCCCAGGGGAATTCCGGACGGTCCATGGTACGCACTCCGTTCACGAGCAGCGTTCCCACGCCACCCACCGCCAAAATACGCTTGAGGCCGGCTGCTTTTGCCGCGCCGATGATGGAACGGGTACCTGACGTTTGCGCTTCGATGCGACTCTTTACATGTGCCTCGTGCGCGGCGGCGTCACGGGGCGTGTAACTCACAGTCTCCTTACTCTGGTCTCCCGCTTGTAGCGGGGCAGAAACGAACCGAACGCGATGCTTGAAACCGCGGCCGAATGCTCTCGCTTCCGGGTCCGCCGGCGGGGCGTACGAATGGATCACCGCATCCTGCCCGCGAAAGTGATCGGTTAGAGCCGCTACGTCGTTGACGTTCTGACTGTGCCGTCCGCAGGTTTGCATGTTTTGGAAGCTTCTCCGGCGCGCGAGAAACGGCGGTCACGATATGACTTCGATTCAGCGCCTCCTGCAGGATCTTGGAACCGACGAATCCGCTAGCGCCCAGCAAAACAATATTCACGCATTCCTTCTTTCCCGCAGCCGGGTGACAATTGCTCCGCCGCTTCTCTTCCGACGCTCGGGCGGTTCCCTCAAGCAGCATTCAAATCACCGGCCGCTGCGCGATCGGCGACAATCACGGCTTGCTCCCGGGCAATCCGGCCGGATGGTATGGTCAGGTCGCCTTTGTATAAGCGCTCGAGCATGCCGGTTTTCTCTTTGCCGGTCACCAGCCACAGAATGCGCCGGGCCCGATTGAGGATCGGGTAAGTCAAAGTCATGCGCCGCCGCCCCTGGTAAAATCCCGTCACAGCGACATCCGCGTCCGTGACGCTTAGCACCGGATCGCCCGGGACCAGCGATGCAGTGTGCCCGTCCGGGCCGAGACCCAAGTGGACCAGGTCGAGCGTCGCCGGCGAACCCGCAACTTCGTTGAGGGTGGAAGAGTACTGCCTGGCCGCTTTTTCCAGGTCGGGCGATTCCACGGGCATGGCATGAATCTGTTCCGGGCGGATGGGCGTGTGATCGAGCAAACTTTCTTGAAGATGCGTAAGGTTTCTATCCGGGTCCCCGTCCGGCGCCACGCGTTCGTCCACCTGGACTACATGGATGCTTTCCCACGGCACTTGCTCAGCGGCGAGCGCGCGCAGCATGATCCAAGGAGTACGGCCGCCGCTGACGGCCATCACAAAGCGGCCACGCGCCGTGACTGCCGCGCGAGCGTCTGCTGCAATCATCCCCGCGGCCGCGCGCGCGGCTGACTCGTCATCCGCAAAGACGTTGATTTTCATTGGCAGTGGTCAACCCCGCAGCGCGTTACTCACGATATCTTTGGCTTCACTTACGATCGCATGCAAATGGCCTTGGTCCTTGAAGCTCTCGGCGTAGATCTTATAGATGTTCTCCGTGCCCGAGGGCCGGGCTGCAAACCAGCCGCTTTCAGCCACTACCTTCAGGCCGCCGATGGGTGCATGATTGCCTGGAGCCTGAGTTAGCTTTGCAGTGATCGGTTCGCCCGCCAGGTCCGACTCCTTTACGGCATCCGGCGAGAGCTTCTGCAGTTTCGCTTTTTGCTCGGGAGTGGCGGGTGAGTCGATGCGCGTGTAATACGATGTGCCGAACTCTGCTGTCAGCTCGCGGTAGTGCTCACCGGGATCCTTACCCGTGCGGGCAGTAATCTCAGCCGCCAGCAAATCCATGATGAGACCGTCTTTATCGGTGGTCCACACCGTACCTTCCCGGCGAAGAAAACTGGCTCCGGCACTCTCTTCTCCACCGAAACAGCACGAGCCATCGAAGAAGCCCGGCACGAACCACTTGAAGCCCACCGGCACTTCGAGCAGCGCGCGTCCCAGCTTTTGAACAACGCGATCGATCATGCTACTGCTGACTACGGTCTTTCCAACCGCGGCGTCCTCGCGCCACTGCGGGCGATGGCTGAGCAAATATCGAATGGCCACCGCGAGGTAATGGTTCGGGTTCATCAATCCGTCCACCGGAGTGACAATCCCGTGCCGGTCCGCGTCGGCGTCGTTGGCGAAAGATACCTGGTAGCGTTCTTTCAAGGCGACGAGCCTGGCCATGGCATAGGGACTGGAACAATCCGTGCGGATCTTACCGTCATGATCGACGGTCATGAACGAAAACGTGGGATCGATAATGGGATTGACGACGGCGATGTCCAGCCCGTAAATGGAGTTGATCGGTTCCCAATAAGGCAGCGCGGCGCCGCCCATGGGATCCACGCCAAGTTTGAGCTTGGCGCCCCGAATTGCGTCCATATCGACGACGTTTTCGAGATCGCGAACGTACGGCAGCAGGAAATCTTCCTGGTGCGTGGACGCCGCGCGAATCGCTGTCGCGAACGCAACTCGCTTCACACCTGCATTCCCTGCTCGCAGCAGCTCATTCGCGCGATCCTGCACCCAGCGCGTCACTTCGGTATCGGCGGGACCCCCGTTGGTGGGGTCGTACTTAAAGCCTCCATCTTCCGGCGGGTTGTGCGAAGGCGTGATGACAATGCCGTCAGCCAGGTGTTCCTTACGGCCGCGGTTGTAAACCAGGATGGCTCGCGAGATAACCGGAGTGGGAGTTATGCCGCTGTCCGGCTGGATCACCGTCTCCACGTTGTTCGCGGCCAGCACTTCGAGTGCGGTGCGCTGCGCGGGGGCGGAAACCGCGTGGGTGTCTTTGCCCATGTACAGCGGTCCGCCGGTTCCCTGCTTTCGCCGGTAGTCGCAGATCGCTTGCGTAATTGCCAGAATGTGTGCTTCGGTGAATGTGCCTCGCAGCGGCGAGCCGCGATGCCCGCTGGTGCCGAAGCTGACAAGTTGGTTGGGATCGTTCAGGTCGGGGTGGCGCTCAAAATAGTCCCGCTCCAGGCGCGCCACGTCCACCAGCATTTCCTTGGGAGCCGGTTTGCCTGCGAGGGGCGAAATGGTGTCGTCGGGATGGTCCGACAATGAGCGTGGTGCCAAGGGACTGGGTATAGTTTACCGTCTCTACGGCGAGACACGCTTGAAGCGCTGCACGCGCCGGCCGATGTCCGTCTCTGCGATGTAGATGTCGCCTTTCGAATCCACTGCCATGGTGTGCCCGTGGGTGAAGTTGCCGATTTGGTGACCGGGGCGGCCGAAGCTGGAAAGAATCTGGCCGGTCTCGTGATCCAGAATGCGGACCTGCTCGGCGCGCCCGTCCATCACGTAAAGATACTTCTGCTGTGGATCGCGTGAGAAGGACACCCACCAAACGGTACCGCGTGGATCGGGCAGTTCCGGCGTACCGGTGCGAACCCAGATGTTCTTTACGAACTTGCCCTGCTTATCGAACACCTGAATGCGGTCGCTTTGGCGGTCGCACACGTAGACCAGGCCATCGTTGCCGAGCGTCACGCAATGCACCACCTGCGCAAACACGCCAGGCGCGCCCGCTTGCGTTTGTTCCGTGGTGGCCTGGCGACCCCATTGGCGCAGAAACTTGCCATTCTTATCGAAGACCACGATGCGCCGATTGCCGTAGCCGTCGGAAATGTAGAGATCGCCATCGCCCGGATCGACGGCCACGTTCGCCGGATGGAAGAGCTTGTCGCGAGCCGAGTTCAACGGCTTGCCTGTGCCGGTGCCGTCGGAGGAGTCCACCACGCCGCGCGTGCCGATTTGCAGCAGAAGTTTCCCGTCGTGACTGTACTTCTGGACGATGCCATCTCCGTTTGAGGCGACCCAAACGTTGTCTTCCGTATCGAAGGAGCAGCCGTGAATCGAGTTGGGAATTACATTCGGATCGCCCCACGACTTGAAGACGTTCCCGGCAGCGTCGAACATGATGATGGACGGCGCGTTGATGGAAGTTTCAGCTTCCTCATTGGTGATATTCCGCCGATTCACCACCACCACGTGATCGTGCGAATCCACGCACACCCCGCTGAGTTGGCCCGTAATCCACTTTTCGGGCAGCGGCTTGGGCCAGGTGGGGTCGACTTCGAAACCAGGCTGGACTTGGGCTGAGAGAGCGAACGTTGACAAGCATGCCGCGAACAGAGCGAGCCTTTTCATATCGGATGAAGTATACCGTGCTTCATGTATGCTCATGAGGCAGGGGGGCGAACCATGGAGATGTTGCACCGCGCCAATTTCAGACTCGTACTCCGGCTCGCGATCGCAGGTGCAGCGGCGATGCTCGGTGCGCAGCAGCCGGCGCCGGATCTGATCCTCTCGAATGGGAAAATTATCACTGTCGACGAGCGCTTCACCATCGCCCAGGCAGTGGCGATCCAAGGCGACCGCATCGTGGCCGTGGGTTCCAACCAGGAGATAGCTCAGCTTGCCGGTACGAACACCCGGAGGATCGACCTAAAGGGCCGGGCCGTCATTCCCGGGCTGATCGATAACCACATGCATCTTTTGCGCGCGGCGACGACGTGGTTGCAGGAACTCCGCTTCGATGGGGTGGAGTCGAGAAAGCAGGCGATCAAGATGCTGCGCGCCCGGGCGCAAGCGGTGGGGCCTGGGCAATGGGTCTACAACATCGGCGGCTGGGCCCATCAGCAGTTCGTGGACGATCCACGGCCGTTCACGCGCGAAGAGCTGGATCACATTGCGCCGGATAATCCGGTGGCGCTCCAGGAATCGTACTATCAAATCTTTCTGAACAGCCGGGCGTTGCAAGCTTTGGGAATTAGAGAGAACGCGCCTGACCCCCAAGGCTTCGTCCCCGGATCGATTCTGCGCGACGCTCGCGGGAGGCCCACGGGGGTGATCCGCGGCGACATCCCAGCCACTCGCGCCGTTGCCACGAGACTTCCTAGAGTAGTGCCGGAACAGCTTGGGGCGAGCAGCCGGGCCTTGGTCCAGGACATGAATCGGGCGGGCCTTACAACGGTCGCCGTGCCTGGTTGCAACGCCGATGTTCTAGAGATATTTCAAAAGTGGAAGGCGCAGGGTCAACTCAATGTCCGGATTTTTTGTATCGACGGCATTGCGGCTGGAACTCCGGACCAGGTGGACCAGGCCTTGCTGCAAATTCCCCGGATCAAGCTCTTTCAGGGTGACAGCTCTATCGACAACATTTTTTTTGGGGAAAGCGTCTACGGGCCGCTGCATGACCCCATGTTCGCGCTGAAGTCCGATCCAAAACCCGATCAGCTCCACGAGTGGCGCCGCATGGCTATGGAGATCGCCAAGGCTGGCCTGCCCCTGCACGTGCATGCGGAGCTGCACGACACCATTGATGCGTTCCTCGATCAGATCGAGGCGGTCAATCAGGAACATCCCATCAAGAGCATGCGCTGGACTCTGGCCCATGTCAACCAGATCAACGCGCCGCAGCTCGAGCGCATGAAGAAGCTGGGAATGTACGCCGCCGTGCATCCGTGGGCCGAAATCAACGGAGCGATCATGCACGAAGAGTTTGGAGACGGCGCTTATGACATGCCTCCTCTCGCCACGATCCAGAACAGCGGCATCCAATGGGGACTGGGAACCGACGGGACTGCGGCCAATCAATACCTGCCCTTCACGACGCTGTATTTCGCGATTACCGGCAAAATGGTAGGCGGCGCCAAGGTCAATCGGCAGAGCATCGGCAGGGAGGACGCGTTGATCGCGCACACCCGTAAGAATGCGTACCTGGTGTTTCAGGAAAACAACTTGGGTTCGATTCAGCCCGGCAAGCTGGCTGACCTGCTGGTGCTGGACAGCGACTACCTCACCGTTCCAGCGGACCGGATCAGGAACATCAAGCCGCTGCTGACGATGGTGGGGGGCAGGATCGTATACGATGCCGGCGTGGCCACGCGGACGGCGGCACGATAGAAAGAGTCAACTCGAGCGGCCATCAGTTGCCTTTCGAAACCAGTTGGATCTCGCCGGTAAACGCCACGCCGTCATTGCCCTGGACTACCGGGGCCGCCTCCTTCGCAAGTCCCACAGCCCGCGCGCCGAGAGGATCGCGGTGAAGCCTCCTAGCCCGCCGAGCGCCCAGAGTACCCAGACGAAGAAAAAGCCGCCGGGGGATTGGGCGATTTCGCCGTAGCGTGCCCCCCTCATGTGCATGACGGGCATGGCTGCTGACATCAATCCAATGAGCAGCATGATGACGTGACCCGATCGCCGTTCGGAGAGCACGAGTGTCCCGTACAGGAGGACCGCGAGCACCAGCAGCGCGGTGTTTGAGCTCTCTGCCTTCGATATCCCGCGAACGATGTCGTCCGTAATATGAAGCGTCAGGAAGAGAAGCGAGAGCAGAGATGCGACGGTCAACATGGTGTTGTGTTTCATTGGAAAGTCTCCTTATCGAATTTCAAGTATGCCGCATTGCCCCTGTATCACTCACTTGGCGAGCTGCCCGAGCCCGCATCAACCCGCGATTTCTTCTGACGAGCCTCGCTTTGAGGGCGCGGCTCCGCGGACCCTGGCATCCCTCCGCTATTCGTGGGAACATCTTCTAAGAACTGTTGTTTAGGAGAGTCACATGCTTCGAAGCGCCGAGGCCGTCGGTGTTCTCATCGCGACTGTCGTGGCAATCGCGATCCATCCGCCCGTGGCCTCCGCCCAAACCACCGGACCCTCTGCGTGGCAAAACGACCTGAAACCCATTGCGCCCGCGGATTGGAACTACGATTTCGCCGCGCACTTGCTTGAACGCGCCGGTTTCGGAGGGACACCGGACGAAATCCAGGCGCTCGCAAAACTGACACCCGCTCAGGCGGTCGCTCGCTTAGTTCGCTTCGAGGGAACTGACGCCAGCCATTTGCCGCCCTTCGATCACTCTGGAATCCACGACCCTGGGCTCGAGCCGTTTCCTCCCAGCCGGCCCGCCGTTACCGATCAAGCCAAGCAAACCGGGCAGGCTCTCGGCATCCAAGTGAAGCCTGAGGGCAGCCGGCGGATGCAACCGGTGGTCAACGAATTTTTCTATTGGCTCCGAGCCAGCGCACTCGAGACCAACCGCGTCTCCTATTGGTGGGCGAATCGCATGATCGCGAGCCCGCGGCCGCTGCGCGAGAACATGGCGCTGTTCTGGCACGGGCACTTCGCCGTGAACGAAGCCAAGGTCCGCGATTATCGCAAGCTTCTTGATCAGTTGGAACTATTCCAGAGCCAGGGGACGGGCAACTTTCGGGACTTGATGGTGGCTGTTGCCCAGGATCCGGCCATGCTGACTTTCCTGGATGCGGGCGTCAACGTGAAGGGCGCCGCGAACGAAAACTTCGCGCGCGAAATCATGGAGATGTTTACCATGGGCGTCGGCCATTACACGGAGAAGGATATTCGCGAAGCGGCGCGCGCCTTCACCGGATGGAATTACGTCGATCTAAAATTCGTCGTCAACAAGGATCAGCACGACGACGGCGAAAAAACGTTTCTTGGCAAGACTGGCCGCTTCGATGGCGTCAACGTGATAGACATCATCCTAGAACAACCGGCCACGGCCGATTTTATCGCGGGCAAGATCTATCGTTACTTCGTGCGCGAGGATCTCTCGCCGGAGCTTCAGAAGCAACTGGGGTCGGTGCTGCGCGATCACGACTATCAGATCGCGCCGTTGCTTGAAACAATCTTCCTGTCGCGCGATTTTTACAGTCCTGCGTCGGTGGGCACCCAGATCAAGAGCCCGGTGCGGCTGGCGGTTTCCACGTATCGCAAACTCGGCCTGGGGACAGTTCCGGGCGTCCCTGATTTCAACCTGGCAACGGGCGCCCTCGGCCAGCGGCTTTTCGCACCGCCCACAGTGGCGGGCTGGGCCGGGGGCACCAGCTGGATCACTCCGGGACTGCTGCTGGAGCGCGCCAATTTTGGCCGCGACGTTTTGTTTCCCGACATCAACTTCCTTCCACCGGATCGGTTCAACCCAGATCCCGAGGTGCGCCGCGTCGCCGATCGCCTCCGGCAGGGCATGGACATTAGCTCCGCGACCAAGCCGGATGGCAAGAGCGGCGACCTGGCGGAATCGAACATGGCAGCCGATCGGGACGAGGATTTCAACACCCGCTACGGCAGTTTCCGAGGCTGGCAGATGGCCATCGAGCGCGTGAAACCGATTCCGCGCGACACGGCGCGGATTAATCTATCGCGGATGGTGCTCGACCAACATCTGAGCAACACCACACAGGTAGTGGACTACATGCTTCACCGCTTCATGCGGGTGCCGCCCAGCGACGAAGCGCGTCAAAAAATGATTGCCTTTCTAAATAAACAACTGGGCACAACGGACGTTGCCGCCGCTCAAACCTATCTGGAAGATCCACTGCGCTTGGTCCTGCACCTGATCATGAGCCAGCCGGAGTATCAATTGGGTTAGGCGGCCGAGAAGCCTGGCCATTGGGAGCGAGCATGAAGAAGAATCATTTTTCTTTTTCCGAATCTAGCCGGCGCGATTTGTTGCGCCTCGGCATGTACGGTATTGGAGTGAGCGCGGCCGCGCTTCCCATGCCTCTATTCGCGCAGGCAGTCGCCAGCCACGCAAACGCGAATGGAAAGATTCTAGTGGTCTTGGAACCTTCGGGCGGCAACGACGGGCTCAACACGCTGGTCCCTTATGGCGACGATGCATACTATCGGCACCGGCCGCACATAGGCATTCCGCGCAAGGACGTGCGGCCGATTGACGACCATTTCGGATTCAGTCGTGGCATGGCCGGGTTCGAGCGTTTGTACAAAGACGGCAAGCTGGCCATCGTGCACGGGTGTGGTTACGAGAACCCGTCGTTCTCGCACTTCACGTCCATGGCCTACTGGCACACCGCCGCGCCCAACAGCGGCGAGCAGTACGGATGGGTAGGACGGTTGGCCGATGCGATGGCGCCCGACGCGCCTCCGAACTTCCTGGTGAATATCGACTCCCGGCAATCGCTGGCCGTTCGCAGCCACCGCCATGTGCCGGTGGTCTTCGACGACCCCAACAAGTTTTCGCAAGAGGTCTTCTTCGACGAGCGCGAGGCGCTGCCATCCGCCAACGTTAGCCAGCCGATGGCCGATCAAATCGCCAACCCAGCGCGGCGGTTTCTCTTGGACACGGCGCAGAGCGCCAGGCAAGCCTCGGCCTTGGTTCGCGAGGCCTGGGCGAAGTATCATTCGCCGGTGGATTACGGAGTCGTCGGGCTCGACCTGCCCAAGGTCGCCGCGTTGATTGAAGCGGGCATGCCCACACGCCTCTATTACACGGCCTATCGCAACAACGCTTTCGACACGCATGTTTTCCAGAACGACACGCACAAGCGTCTGCTCACCTACGCCTCCGATGCCGTCGCGGCCTTCCTGCGGGATTTAGAGCGAATTGGACGCGCTGGCGATGTGGTCGTGATGGTGTTCTCGGAGTTCGGCCGGCGAGTTCCCGAAAACGTTAACTTAGGAACGGATCACGGCGCCGCCAACCTGATGTTCGTCGCCGGAAAACAGGTGAAGGGCGGGCAATACGGAAGCGTGCCCAGCCTGAGCAAGCTGGATACGGGCGATAATCTGCTCTTCACGACTGACTTTCGCCGGGTGTACGCAACCATGATCGCGGGATGGTTAGGACTCAAGGACACGAGATCACTCCTCAAAGGAGAGTTCGAGCCATTCGACATGTTTAAGAGCGCCTGATGCCCAACCCGGTCAGGGACGCACACTGCGCGCCGGACGCTGAATCTCCACTCGGTGTACATCGCCCAAAATGAATATGTACGCCACCGCACCCAGCAGGGCGGTCGCGCCGACGTAACCCAGAGCGTAGGTAAAAGAACCGGTCCTGGCTATGATGACCCCGATGATCAGCGGTGTGACGATCCCGGCCAGGTTGGCCGCCAAACTAAACATTCCGCCAGTCAGGCCCATGAGATTCGTCGGGGCGATATCTGAAATCACCGCGTAACCGAGGCCGGTCATGCCCTGCGCAAAGAAAGCGACTGACAGAATTGCGATGACGATATTATCCGTCGCGGCGTAATTTGCTCCGACAATCGTCGACGCTCCCAGCAATCCGGCGATCATCGGAAGCTTTCGCGCCAGGTTGGCGGAGCCTGTTCGGCGCAGCAGAAAATCCGACAGCCAACCGCCAAACAAAATGCCCGCCGCACCGGCAAGAAAAGGCAAAACCGAGAACCATCCGGCTCGAATCCATGCCATGTGGCGCTCGGTTGCGAGATAAGTTGGGAACCAGGTCAAAAAGAAAACCAGCGTGGAGTTGCCTCCAAACTGCCCCAGGCAGGCCCCCCAGATTTGCCGTACTCGCAAGAGTTGGCGCACTTGACTCCATGAAAACGGCACGGCATCAAGCAGCGGGATGTGCGCCGCATCCGTCCGGGGATCCTGGTAGAGCTTCCACCAGACCAGCCCAAACAGGATGCCGGCTGCGCCCACTACGACAAACATGGACCTCCATCCGAAGTGGCTGGTGAGCCAAAAAAGTGTCGGACCGAAGCATGCCAGTCCAAGGTACTCCCCGACCGTATAGATGGCCGTTGCGCGCGCGCGCTCCTGTTGCGGGAACCAAACCGTCACAACGCGGGCATTGGTGGGAAAGCACGGCGCCTCGCTCACCCCCAGCCCGAGACGCACGCTCAGCAGTCCGTAGAGATTCGTCGCGAAGCCATGCAGCAAAGTGAATAGCGACCAGAGAGTCACCGCGACGAAGTATGTGAGTCTGTTGCCAAAGCGGTCCAGCAGAACTCCACCAGGGATTTGGCCAGCGACATACGCCCACGAAAATGCCGAGAGCAGGACGCCCATCAGGGCCGGCGACAGATCGAAATCCTTGGACAAGCCGG
This sequence comes from Bryobacterales bacterium, assembly GCA_963824345.1. Lineage (GTDB taxonomy): Bacteria > Acidobacteriota > Terriglobia > Bryobacterales > Bryobacteraceae > Palsa-89. The sequence goes on along the minus strand of CAWGOZ010000020.1, from coordinate 469,564 downwards.
GAGCGGCGATTCCCAGCACGGTGCGATCCAGGTAATTGATCATGGTGCCGGCGGCAAGCAACACCAGCACCAACCAGCGAAAGTGCGAAGACGGCTTTTGGCGCGCGGTAGTTTCGCGAGCGGGAACCTCAACGCGCTGGAGCTTACCAGACATAAGCGGCTTCAACGTTCTCCCATCGAAATGAAATGGCGGCGCATACGCTCCGCGTCAGGCTGGATACCGGTGAACAGGCGGAATGCTTCCGCGGCTTGAAAAACAGCCATTCCGCCGCCATCCAGGATGCGGCAGCCCCGGCGTTTTGCGGCTCGCAGAAGCTCGGTCTCCAATGGAAAGTAGACGACTTCCGCCACCCAGGTCCCAGAACGCAACAGCCTTTCCGGCAAAGGCATCCCCGGATGAGTTGCCATCCCGGTGGGAGTTGCGTGGACTAGCCCATCGGCGGCAGCCATGGTCATTTCCAAGTCAACTCTCGCACAAGCTCGTCCCTCGCCGAAGCGGGTGCACAGGCTGGCAGCCAGGGACTCGGCGCGCTGCATATCCAAGTCGAAAACGACGAGCCGCTCCACGCCCAGACGGAACAGCGCGTGTGCCACTGCTACCCCGGCCCCGCCTGCGCCTAGCAGTACCACCTGATCAAGGGCTGCGCCGGGCAAGCCGCGGCGAAAGCTTTCCGCGAACCCGGCGGCATCCGTGTTGCTCCCAATGCGTCGTCCATCTCGCAACACGATCGTGTTGACCGCACTGATCGCGCCGGCTTCAGCGGAAAGTTCGCTCAAATGGGGAAGCACGGATTGCTTGCAAGGATGGGTTATGTTGAGCCCATCGAAACCCATGCGCTCGGCGGCAGTCAGGAGCTCTGGGAGAGCATCCGCGCCCAGATGCAAGCTGTCGAGATCGATCAGCTTGTAAAGATAGCGAAGACCCAGTTCGGCGCCTTCCCGCTCATGCATCGCCGGTGTGCGCGAGGCCTGAATCCCTGCGCCGATGAGGCCGATGAGGAAACTCGATTGAGTCAACGACCAAGTCTATCGCACGTCCGCGGGAGGGAGGCTCGGTCGCCAGAATACGTGTTTCGCGCAGTTGCGGGCAAGCGCGTCCACGCGGATGGGTAGATAATGGAACGGAAACAGGATCGGTGCATGGAAAAAACCCTTCGCGGACTAAGCACGAGATTCGCGGTGGCCGTAATCGTAGCCCTGGGCATGCCGCTGGCGGGACAAGTTTATCGCGCGCCGCGCGGGCCTGGCGGGAAACCCGACCTGAACGGAATCTGGCAGGCGCTGAACGAAGCCAACTATGATATTGAGGCGCATGTCGCCAGCCCTGCGCTGGCAGTTCGCAGCGGGCCCTACGGTCCGGTACCGGCGCCCGGGGTGATCGCGCTTGGCGCCGTTGGCGCGGTGCCGCCCGGCCTGGGCGTGGTGGAAGGCGGCGAAATTCCCTATAAACCGGAGGCCCTCGCGATAAAAAGGCAGAACGAAAAAGATTGGTTGAACCTGGATCCGGAGATCAAATGCTATCTGCCTGGCGTGCCGCGCGCCACCTATATGCCGTACCCGTTCCAGATTCTCGAAAGCGCCAGCGCGCTCACGTTCATCTATGAGTACGCCGGCGCGGTGCGAAACATTTTTCTCAAAGACCCCGGCCCTGCGCCCACCGACTCGTGGATGGGCCAATCGGTGGGACACTGGGAGGGCGACACGCTGGTGATCGATGTAACCGGCTTCAACGATCAGACTTGGTTTGACCGCGCCGGAGACTTCCATAGCGATAAGCTGCATGTGGTGGAACGCTACAGGCGCACCAGCCCGGATGTGATCGCCTACGAAGCGACCATCGAAGATCCGAACGTGTTCACGCGGCCATGGAAGATGAGCATGCCGCTTTACCGGCGTCAGGAAAAGAACGCGCAGCTGCTGGACTTCAAATGCGTGGAGTTTGTCGAGGAACTGCTGTATGGCCAATACCGAAAGCATCCGCTGAGCAAATAATCAAGGAGACACGGATATGCGAAATCGATGGATATGCGCGGCGAGCGCTTTAGTATTTGTGCTTCCGTTGGCGGCCCAAGCTCCGGCCCGCACACGCACGTCCGATGGACATCCCGACCTGCAGGGCACCTACGACCTGAGCATGATGACGCCGTTGGAGCGGTTGCCTGGGGATCCGCCCTTCTTGACAAAGGAAAATGCGGAAGCTTTGCAGAAGGCCGAAGTGGCGCGCCGGGCTAAAATCAACCGGCCCTCGCCGGCCGATCGCCCCGCGCCTCCGGTGGGTGGCGACACTAGCACCCCAAAATCGTTCTTTGAAATCCTGGAAAGGGCCGGAGGCGGCACCGTCGGCGGCTACAACAATTTCTGGCTGCACCAGGGCACCGCATTCACTGTGGTGGATGGACAAATTCGAACATCGATCGTCGTTGATCCGCCGGACGGCCATATCCCTCCCTACAATGCGGCCGCACGTAAGCGCTTGGCGGCGGCCGAAGCAACGCCAACCTCGGACGCGCGCGAGAGCCAGGATCCTACGGCCGAGCCGCCCGGCTCCTTCGATAACCCGGAGCAGCGGCCGCTCGGCGAGCGCTGCCTGCTCGGATTCGGTTCCACTTCCGGTCCGCCGGCGCTTCCAGACTATTTCTATAACGATCTGCACCAGATTGTGCAAACTCCAGACTCGATCATGATTCTCACCGAGATGGTGCATGACGCACGTATCGTGCGAATCAACGCACAGCATCTTCCGAAGAACATACGCCGCTGGATGGGCGATTCGGTGGGCCGGTGGGAGGGCGACACGCTGGTTATCGACACCACGAATTTCACCGACAAAACCCGTTTTCATGGATCGACCGAGAACCTGCACGTCACCGAGCGCTTGACGCGCGTTGACGACAGAACACTTCTGTATCGGTTTACCGTGGAGGATCCCCAGACGTGGGATCGGCCCTGGACCGGGGAGTATACCTGGCCGGCGATCAATAAGCCGATCTACGAATATGCCTGTCACGAAGGCAATTACGCGCTCGGCGATATTCTGCGGGGCGCCCGGCGGCAGGACGCCGCGAAAAGCAATCAGTAACCGCTGAAAACAGGGACACACGATTATGGCTTGGATCTGGCGGCAAGGAATGGTACCCCGATGACGCGGCGCACGTTGTTGCAAAGCACGCTGGCATTCGGGGGCTTGGCCAGGGCCGCCGTTTCTGGGAATCTTGCTCTCGCGCTGGCTCGGTTGTTCTGCCGCACCAGCTTTGGCGACCTCTCGCCGACAGCCATCAAGCACGCCAAGATCATCATAGCAAGTACACTCGCCAGCGCGGCGTCGGGCTCCCGCATCGATTCGGCCCGCATCGTCCGCGAGCTTGCCAAGGAGCGCGGGGGGCGGCCCGAGGCTTCGGTCTGGTACGACTCGGCGAAGCTTCCGGTGACCGAGGTGGCGAGGGTGAATGCCATGTTGAGCGATTCCGCCGCCTCCGATGACAGCGACCTGCGCAATGTAGCGCATACCGGTACTTCACTCACCGCAACCGGCCTGGCGATCGGCGAGCGCAGGGGCGCTACCGGCCGGGATCTGTTGTGCGCGATCGTGACCGGCTACGAGGCTGCGGGAAGAATCGGCGAGGCGCTGCACAATGGCAGACCGGGGTTGCACGCCTCCATGATCGTCGCCTTTGGTGGAGTGGTGGCAACGGCCAAGCTGTTGGGACTTACGCCGGAGCAGATGGCGCAAGCGATCTCGCTGACCGCCGTCAGCATGGGCGGCATCTCAATCGGCACCAACAGTTGGGCCCGCGAGTATCAGGCCGGCAACGCGGCCCTCTGCGCGGTGAACGCCGCACTAGCGGCAGGACGCGGTTTTGCCGTCAGCGACGATCTGTTGGAGGCCAAGGGCGGCTTTCTTGAGATCTACGGTGATGGCCCGCCGGATATCGCTGGCGTGACCCGTGCCATGGGCGCAGACTGCGACATCGTGAAGTACCTGGCTATCAAGCTGGTGCCTGGCGCTCATGCGCTGCATCCTTCGGTGGAAGCCGCAGTGAACGCCGCCCGTCAGGCGAACGTGCCGCCGGAAGATGTGTCGCAGATCCTGTTGTCAGGGCCTCGGAAAGGAAGCATCACCTACAACAAGCAGCCCCCCAAGGACATGATCGAAGCCATCCACAGCCTGCCCTATTTCGTCGCGTCCGCCGTGGCTGATAAGGACTTTTCGTGGGTGCACATTACGCCGGAGAAGATCCACCGCCCGGTGGTCGTTCGGCTGATCGGCCTGGTTGAGAGCGACCCGGCTCCGCCCACGGTCCACTATGACTGGAACTGGGGCGGCACGGTGACCATCGTCACCAAGTCTGGAGCGCGCTATACCAGCACCGTCGACGCGCCGCGAGCGTCGGGGCCTCGGGGCATCGAGTGGAGCGATATCGACGCCAAATACCGCGCGCTGATGCCTGACTCCGGACTGCCCGCCAGCCGCGTCGAGGAGATCTTGAATATGATTCATGACTTCGACCAGGTGAAACAGATTTCGCAATTCACGCGCCTGCTCCGCGGAAAGAGCGAGGATCGGAAATGAAATGAATATGCAACGAAATGCCTTGACGACTTTTAGCTGCCTGATCTTGGGAGCGATTGCGCTGCCGGCGCAAGACCTTACGATAACCAATGCGCGCATTATCGGAGCGAATGGAATGGTGATCGAGCGCGGATCCATCGTGGTGCGCGCCGGCAAGATCGCCTCCGTGGCGGCCGGCGCTCCGTCCTCTGCCAGCGGCAAGACCATCAACGCCAAGGGCATGACCGCGCTGCCAGGTTTCATCGATGCCCACAAGCACATTAATACCGGGCCCGACGAGAAAGCCCAGATGCAGTCGCTGCTGGAGGCCGGCTACACCACGGTCCTATCGGGCGGCGGGCCGGGCGACGGCAGCCTTGCGCTGCGGGATCACATTGAGTCGGGAATGATCAATGGTCCGCGCGTCATTCCTTCGGAGCGGATCAATCTCAAGGGCACTCCCGAAGAGGCACGGGCCGCGATCCGCGCCATGGCCGCCAAGGGTATCAAACACACCGGCGAGATCGCGCTCACGCCTGAGCCGGGACCGCCGCCGCAGGAGATTGAGGTTCTTAAGGCAGTGGTCGACGAAGGAGCCAAGGTTGGCGTGCAGGTGAACGTGCATGCGGTTAGTACGCCTGCGATGGTGGCCGCCATTGACGCCGGTGTGCGCCGCCTGGTGCACCTGCCCAACAAGGATTGGACCAGCCGGGAGGCGGCCGCGAAAGTGGCTGAGACCCATTCGATCGTCCTAGGCCTGGTCGCGTTCGGCGCGCCGATCATCGACCGGGATTCTCCGCCACCCGCGCCGGTTGTGTTTCCAAGAGACGACTCGCCGCGATTCCGCGATGGCAAGCCGTGGCCCGAGGCGATTGCCGGCGCCAACCGCGACGCCAACGGCAAGGCTATGGGCACTGAGGCGGGCTACACCATCGTGAACGCGCGCACCATCTGGGATGCGAGCGGTGGGATGGCGCTCGGTTTCTGCACCGATCAGAACTACGCGGACACCGCGGTTCTCGAGCACGAACTGAAATCGTACAGCGTCATGTTCTCCATGCAGGACATCTTCCGCATCATGGGTCCCAACAGCGCCGAATACCTTCACATGTCGGATCAGATCGGAACACTGGAACCCGGCAAACTGGCCGACATCGTTCTCGTGGAGGGCAATCCCCTCGAGAACATCTACCCGATGCTGAAAGCGAAGGTGGTGGTGAAGGGCGGCAAGATCGTCGTCGACAAGCGTTAGGGCGCAGGCTACTCCGCGCTTAGGACAATCGGGAATCCGGCGACGGATAAAACCGAACCAGCCACTCGGCAACGATGGCCGGTTTGGGCATGCGGTCGCATTCAATGATGCAGTCCCACGTCAACTGCACGCCATCGCCGGCGTCGTCGACCTTGCGCAGCGTCAAATCCAGGCGGATCTTCGAACCGGCCGGGACAGCCGCTGGAAATCGCAGGCGGTTGAACCCGTAATTCAGGCCCATGCCAATGCCTTCCAGCCGGTAGATGTCGTGAACCAGCGGAATGATCAGCGACATGGTCAGAAAACCATGCGCGATGGTGCCCTTGAAAGGACTGTTCTTGGCCTTCTCCTGGTCCAGGTGCACCCAATTCCAATCCTCGGTCACTTCGGCAAATCGGTTGATGCGATCCTGAGTGATTTCGATCCAGCGGCTCTTCCCGAGATTCTGGCCGGCAAGTTTCTTCAAGCCTTCAATTCCTTCAATAACCATTGGCATAATTTTCTCTCCTTAATTTCCGGCTTCGGACTGAATCCTGTTCCGCAATTCGCGCCGGTCAAGTTTGCCGTTGGCAAGCAGCGGAAGTTCGCTCCAGCGCCAGAACCGCTTCGGCACTTTGTATCCGGCGAGGCGCTCCCGGACGTGCCGCTCCAGCGCGCCATCTGAAATCTCGACGTTGGGGTGAGGCGACCACACGGCGTGCACGGCCTCGCCGTAATCGGGATCTGGTACTCCGAGCACCACCACAAAAGCCACCGCCGGATTGGTCGCCAGAACGTTCTCCACTTCGGTTGGCGAAATGTTGTAGCCGCCCGACCGAATCAGTTCCTTCTCGCGCCCCACGATGCTGAGATAGCCATCGCGAAGGATGCCGAGATCGCCGGTCTTGAACCAGCCATCCACGAAGGCCTCGGCCGTTTCCCGAGGCTTGTTCCAATAGCCGGACATGAGCTGCGGGCCGCGAATCAAAATCTCGCCGGGCCTGCCCCCCTGGGACGATTCATCACCGCGCAGCCGGACTTCGATGTTTTCGTGCGGCCGTCCGACGGTGCCGAGCAGCCGCTCCTCGTCGATATCGGGATCGGAAACCGTGATGCCGCCCGAAGCCTCCGTCATGCCATAACTGACGCCCAGGTGACGGGATCTTAAGCGCAGCACGTCCACCACATGCTTCGGCACAGGACCGGCCCACCAGATCAACTCCAAGCTCGACAGATCATACGAGTCGATGCTGTGCGACGCAACCAAGCGCTGCAGCATGGTGGGAATCGCGAACCACACTGTGGGGCGGTGCCGCTGGATCGCTTCCAAAACAGCGACCGGATCGAACTTCGGCAGTTGAACAACCGATCCGCCGGTTAGGATCGCCATGACGGCTTCGCTGGTGAGGAAAGCCACGTGATCGATGGGCAGGGTGACCAGCGCGTGAAATCGCGACAGTCTGAGGCGGGCCAGCACGCCGGTCACGGCAGTGATCACGCCGCGATGGCTGATCAGCGCTCCCTTGGGCGGGCCAGTGGTCCCCGAAGTATAGATGATCGCAACGCCATCGTCGGGCTTCACCTCGGGCCTGGCAGCGCGCAGTCCCTCAGCATGCAGGAAGGCTTGGAACTCCGGCGAAAGTTGGCCGTCTGGCCACGTCATGGGACAAACGACAATACCGGCGTTCCGGCACAGTTCGCTCACGTCTTGCTCGTAGTTGCGCCCTTGGAATTCGCGGACTACAAAGACGACCGCTGGAGTAGCGTCCGCCAAGACGTAATCCAGCTCGCTGGGCGACAGTCGCGGTCCCAGACCGAGATAGATCGCACCCAGGCGGGCGCAAGCGAGCAAGGTAATCAGAACTTCAGGGCGGGGCGGGGAAAGGATACCGACACGATCGCCTGGACGAACGCCGCGCTGCTCCAGAGCGTCGGCGCAGTTCTCTACCAGCGCGGCCAATTCGGCATAAGTGATCCGGAGTTCCCCCGCGATGATCGCCTCCGCGAAAGGCGATCGTTGGGCGGCGGCTACTTGAAACGCTTCAAACAGAGTCGAGACCCCAGGTGCTGCCAGCAGAGAGTTCATTGTTAATATGTTGCTTTGCCCGGGCGGCCGCGCCCGGTGCCGCCGTTCGGGCCAGTGGACAGCCAATGCCCGGCGGGTTGGTAATAAGGCGCCACCATTCCAGCGATGCGCCGCTTCAACTTCGCCCGCAAACTTGCCGGAGCCAGCAGTTCCAATCCGTAAGCGGCTGCCCCTTTGTTGAAAAGCGCCGCGTCGCGCCGGTCTTCGGAGAACTCGTCGATGGCCTGCCGGGCTTCCGCTTCAGTCTTGGCTTCCAAGGCCGAATGAATGGCTCTCGCAGCGCTGGCTGCGTCCATGATTCCGGAGTTCAATCCGCGGCCTCCCCACGGCGCAAACAGGTGAGCCGCTTCGCCGATGAGCAATACCCGCCGTGTTTCATCCGCCATCCGGGACGCGACAAGTTGGTGGAAGCGGTATGTGGAGACCCACTGGATTTCGCCGATCGAATGCGGGTCAACTACTTTCGAAAGCCACTGCTTAATTCCCGCTTCACTGCTCCACTCTCCGACATCATCGCCCGGTAGACATTGGACATCGATGCGCCATGCGCCTTTCATGGGCACCATGAGCAGATTGCGCCCACCCAGAGCGGGATGCTCGTAGTGAAAAGCCAGTTCCGAAGTAAGTGGATGGTCCGGCAACTCGCCGAAATCGGCAACCACGAATGGAACATCGGAGGAGCTTCCCTCCATCGCGATTCCCAGCGACTTGCGTACCGCGGAACGTCCTCCATCGGCGCCGATGACGTAGGCCGCGCGCAGAACTTCTCCGGGCGCGGTGTTTACTGCAACTCCATCGGGCGACGCCTCCACCCCCATCACCGGAGTTCCCCATTGAAACCGCACGCCCACGCTGACCGCCGCTTCCATCAGGATGCGCTCGGTTTCCCGCTGCGACTGGCTGGTTCCATAAGTCAAACTCGCTTGCGGCGGATGCGTGTACTCGCGCAGGTAAATCTGCCGGCCGCGGTAGGTGTAGCGGCGCCGGGTCCACAGAATGCCCTCATCCAGAACGCGCCTCGCGATGCCGGGATGAAAGGAATCGAGTACGGCCAGCGGCTCATGATGGACGAAGATGGCCCGGCTCCCGGGGCGTGTGCGATCGGGCGCCTCGGATTCCAGCACCAGGACATCCAGGCCGAGGCTCCGCAATGCCAGCGCCGCCGACAGCCCCACCGGCCCGGCGCCCACTACCAAAACCTGGGCAGTCAGCGGCATGTTACAAAGTTGCCTTCGTGGGCTTATTTGCCGCGCCTGCGAGTTTATCCAGCAACTGCCGGAATATTTTCTTCTCGCTGGCGCTCAACGGTTCCAGAAGTTCCCGCTCCAGAGCCAGCATGATTTTCCGCCCGCGCCGCAACAAGCGGACGCCGGGGTCGTTCAGCCGGACCACCTGTGCGCGCCGGTCGCGCTGGCTGCGCACCCTCACCACCAAATCACGCGCCTCCATTTTCTCCATCAGCACCGTGAGGTTCTGCATCGGAATATCCAGCGCCCCGCTAATACGCGCCTGATGCATGCTCTTGGAGCCGAGCAGCGCGAGAATGAAATACTCCAGCGGGCTCAGCTCCAGCGCGGCCATGCGCTTCTTGAAGAGCCGCCTGGCCCTCAGATACGCCGTCCCGAGATTGAATCCCACCAGCCTGGTCAGCGGGTTCGATTGGTCGACGTCCAAAATAGCGCCTCGTACAATTAGTAACGGATCGTTAGTATTTCATCAAAGTGCGGGAGGCATGTCAAGGCCCGCGGGAACAACGGGCTCGCTCGATACAATGGTTCTCTAAGAGGAAGCATGACGAAACTCACGCGCAGACAAATGGCTCGGATGGCGGCTCTGGCGTCAGGCGCCGCACTCGCAAGCGGGCAGAATCGCAGCGGTATGACAGGTACCGAGGGAGTCACCCAGCGGGTGGCCGAATTCGCCCTGCGCACGCGTTACGAGGACATCCCGGCCGAGGTGATCGATCTCGGCAAAAAATCGATACTGGATGCCCTCGGGCTCGCCCTGGTCGGACCCCTGGACGAGTCCGGCAAGATCGTCAAAGCGTATCTGGAAGCCATGAAGTTCGGGAACACCGAGTCCAGCGTCATCGGAACATCGCTACGGGTCCCGGCGCAATTCGCCGCATTCGCCAATGGCATCGCGATTCATTCCGAAGATTACGACGACACCCAGCTGGCCGTCGCTCCCGACCGCGTCTACGGACTGCTGACGCACCCCACCGCGCCGTGCTTCTCCGCCGCGCTGGCGGTGGCCGAAAGCCGGGGAGCTTCGGGCCGCGATCTGATGCTGGCGTATCAGGTGGGCGTGGAAGTGGAGACCAAGATTTCCGAGGCTATCTTCCCACGCCATTATGAAGAAGGGTTCCATTCCACAGGCACCGTCGGAACCTTCGGCTCGGCTGCGGCGGTTATGAAACTGAACGGCGCCGACCCGCATGCCATGGCGCGCGCTTTGGGGCTCGCCGCCAGCCAGGCCGCCGGCCTGCGCGAAAATTTCGGCACCATGACCAAGCCGTTCCACGCCGGACGCGCCTCCCAATCGGGCGTTGTGGCGGCGGATCTGGTGCTGCGCGGCTGGACTGCGAGCGAGCGCATTCTTGAGGCTCCCAGCGGATTCTTCCGCGCGGCGGGCGGCGGCTACGACGCGCGCGCCCTCACGCTCGGCCAACCCTGGACGTTCGCGTCTCCGGGTGTCTCCATAAAGCCGTTTCCCTCTGGATCGCTGACCCATCCGGGCATGACGGAGCTGGAACGCATCCTTCGCGTCGACCACGTCCGGCCTGAACAGGTGGAGCGCCTGGATGTCGGAACCAACCAGTACATGCCCACGGCCTTGATCCATCACCAGCCCACGGACGCCCTGCAGGCCAAGTTCAGCATGGAATTCTGCATGGCCACGCTGCTGGTCTACGGAAAGGCCGGATTGAACCAGTTCCGCGACGAAGTGGTGCGGCGGCCCGAAATTCAGGCCATGATCGAGCGCGTCCACTTCGGTGTCAATCCGATTGCGGAAGCGGCGGGCTATAACAAGATGACCACCATTCTCGACCTGCATCTCAAAGACGGCCGCACCATTTCCGGCCGGGCCGACTTCGGGAAGGGCAGCCCGATGTTTCCCATGGGCTTCGACGATGTCGCCGCCAAATTCGAGGATTGCGCCAGCTTCGCCCGATGGCCGGCGGAGAAAATACAAGCGATCATCGCGGCCATCCGCAAATTCGAAGAGATCCCCGACGCGCGCACGCTGGCGGCTCTGCTCAGAGCGTGACGAGCGCTCCCTATGCGAGGGCCTGGTTCTTGGGCCTTGGACCGTCGGAGTCTTTGGCCGCGCCCGCTGGAAATACCACGATATTGGCAGGCGCGGGGTTGGCCTGACGCTGGCGCTTATTCTCATACATGCGCTCGTCGGCTTTTTCGAGCAAACCTTCCGCATCCCGCGCATCGTGCGGATACACCGCGTAGCCGGCGCTGATGGACATGGGTGTCTTGCAGCCGATCTCGACACCGGCCCGCGCCACCATATCGGAAATTCTAGGCATCAGCGTCGCAGGAAAGTCTCCAGGCTCGGACAGGACCAGCACAAACTCGTCTCCACCCAGCCTGGCAACCAGGTCGTGCGCGCGGCAGCACTCCTTGAGACCAGCCGCCACAAGTTGCAGCACGCGGTTCCCCGCCAGGTGCCCATGTTCGTCGTTGGCCGTCTTGAAGCCGTCCAGATCCAGCACCACCACGGCCAAAGTGCCGTTCCGTTCCACGCAGGACCTCACTTGGTGTTCCAGTTGATCGAACAGCGAGCGGGAATTCAGGAGACCGGTCAGTTCGTCGGAACGCGCCTCGTCCTGCACCTGCTCGAACTTCAGCGCGTTCTCTACAACAACGCCGGCCTTGGCGCTGATATTGAGGAGAATTCTGCGATGATCTAGCGTGAACGCATCGGCTTGCAGCTGGTAGAGCGTCAGCACCCCAACCACCGAATCGCGGCCATGCAAGGGCACCGCGATCGCCGAACGCAGCGCTGTCACCTTGCTCGGGTCCGCCAGATAGCCGCTTTCCACCGCCGGATTGCCGTTGACGATCGGCATATGGTTCTCCGCCACCCACCCCGACAGACCCTGGCCGACCGGAATCCGAAGCGACGAGAACAGACGGAAGCTTTCCCCTTTTACGTAGCGCGGCACCAGTTCATTCTGCTGGCGAATAAAGATAACCACGGCGTCGTGCGGGATGCTCTTGGCCAGACGGACGGCCAATAGAGCTAGGGTTTCGTCCAGACTGAGCGAACTTCCCAAATCGTTGGCCACCTCCACCAGCATTTGAAACTCGCGCCGCGCGTCCGAAATTCGCATGCTGAAATTCTTGTCCAAGGGGGGGCTTTCCACGTCCGGCGCCTGCACGGAAGCGAAGCCGGTGGCAGGACTGGCGCCGCGTTCCACTTTGATATTCGACGACACCTTGGCCTTCTCCACCTTTTCGACCTTGGCTTTGGCCTCCAGTTCCCGGTAGCGGGCGTGAATGATGTTGACCACCTGCGGATCGTAGCTTTTGCCGGACTCCTCCACGATCACCTGGATGGCGTCGTCGATCGGCATGGCCGTTCGATATTGCCGGTCCGAAACCAGCGCATCCAGACAATCCACCGCCGATAGGATCCGCGCGCCGATGGGAATCTGCTCTCCCTTCAATCCGTCGGGATAACCGGAGCCGTCGAATTTCTCGTGGTGCGCCCGGACGATTGGCACCACGGGATAGGGAAAGTCCACCCGCTCCAGTATTTCTGCCCCGACGATGGGGTGAATCTTCATCTTTTCGAACTCGTCCGGCGTCAGCCGGCCGGGCTTGGAGATGATGTATTCCGGTACCGCCAACTTGCCGATATCGTGCAACAATGCCGCCGCCTCCAGCGCCTGCATGTCCAGCTTCGAAATCCCCAGTTCCTTGCCCACCTCCGACGCATACACCTGAACGCGGCGCAGGTGGGCGGCGGTGGTGTCGTCTTTCGCGTCGATGGCCAGAGCCAGAGCTTCGATGGTGCGCAGATGCAGCTGCGCCATTTCTGCAATATGCTTCTGTTGCTCGTCCACCCTGGTCAGATAGATATTGTAGGAGCGATACACCAGATAGATCACCGGGAACGTGAATAACATGCCCGCCCACCCGATGGACATGATCATCAAATGGAAACAGGTTGCGACGATGCCGCCCACCAGGTATTGCGGAAAGGTCCACAAATAGGAATCTCGCCACACTCCCACAACAGGTTGCGCGGTTGTCAGGCCGATAATTCCCGACAAAACCAGAGTATTGACGGCGAAGTAAGCCAGGGACGCGCTGACGATCGAGAAAAGGCCGAAACGGTCGGTCGACGCGATAAAGGCCAAGTCCTTGCACCAGCCGGCCGCCGCCACCGATAGTGACACGGTGGCGAAATTGAACAGCACATGCCGCCACTTCGGGCGCTCGGTACATTTATAGTAGGTTTGCCCGATCAATCCAGCGACGGATATCACGATTCCCCCCGCCAGACCAAGATCCAACAATCCCGCGATGACGAAAACATAATTCATCGACAGGGTGGATACGATTCCGGGTAGCCGGACCTTGAAAACCGAGGCCACTGACGCAGCGATCAGGTAAAGGCCCAACTTGGGTAAGTCGTTGAGGTGCGGGCGCCATCCCGCCAGAATGAACGCAGACAGGCAAAAGCCGGCCAGCACCACCGCAAGCCAATACGCTTTTGCCCATTTTGACATTCGAGCGTTCCCTGACCGGTGTCCTATTCGTCCCAATTCCGCCGTTCGTTTTCGCTGCCTATCGCGATCCCGCGGGAACGCAGCGGCTCGGCTTGCCCCCTTATCACTTCGGCGGATAAAGGGGAAACAATTACCCGCCGGATCGCCTTAGTTGTCCCCATTGATCGAGATCGTAAGCAGTTCAGCGCCGGGCGTTGATAGCGCCCATGGAGAATTGGTTCCCCAGATCACATTGAGGGCTGCCAGCGTGTTGGTTCCCCAGATCACATTAGTTCCCCAGATTACATTCGTGCCGGAGACGTTGGTTCCCCAGATCACGTTGGTGGCGAACGCGGAACCGGTGCCCCAGATGACGTTGGTGGCGGAGGTGGTGTTGAACTGCAACTGAATGTTTCCATTAGAGTTAACAGACACCGACGGCGATACGGCCGAGCCGGAAGGCAGGCTGGTATCGTTATAGGCGGCCCAGATGTCCACCTGTCCTGCCCCGATGGTGAATATATCAGCGTGTTCGGTAAAGGTGGCCACCGAAGGAACCGTAACCGAGATTGTCATCGTGCTGGGGAAGCCGCGCCAGGCGGTTCGCATTAACTTGGCTTTGATCTGATCCGGCGTCAGGGACGGATTTCCGTCAATCAACATGGCCGCCGCTCCGCTCACCACCGGAGTCGCCATGCTGGTCCCGGACAAAGTGAAGAAATAGGGAGACGAGGCGGATGAACCTGCCGGATTATAGTCGTCGGTCGGGATCTGGTTGCTCGGATACTCGGTGACTAACATGGAACCCGTGGATTGAGCCGACACCACCAGATTCCCTGGCGCCACCAGGTCCGGCTTCACGATGTGATCGATCACGGTGGGTCCTTTGGAGCTATACGTGGTCATAATGTCGTCGGAGCGTTCATAGTCTCCGTTGTCGTTGCTGGCGCCCACCGTGATGACGTAAGGGTCGTTGCCCGGAGCGGTGATGGTGCCATAGCCATAAGTGCCCATGGAATTGTCCCGCCCGTCGTTGCCGGCCGCCACCACCACCACGATCCCGGCCTTCCAGGCTGCTTCCACTGCCTGGCAAAGAGGATCGGTCTTGTAAGATTGCGTGATCGGCCGCCCCAGCGACAGGTTGATGACGCGAATGTTGTAAGTGCTCTTGAGCGAGATAGCGCTGTCGATCCCGGCGATTACCGATGCATCGGTCCCATTGCCGGCCCCATTCAAAACCTTGAGGTTGATGATATTGGCGTCCGGAGCTACACCTCCAAAACCGCGGGTGCTGTTGGCGATCACCGTGGTCACGTTGTCTGTTCCGACCGCGATGCCGGCGACGTGCGTCCCGTGGCCATACTCGTCGTTGGTATCGCCGCCGACGAAACTCTGGCTATAAACGATGCGCGACTTGCCGGTGTGCCAAAGATTGAAATTTGGATTTGTCGAGCTGATGCCGCTATCCAGAATGGCCACGCCGATTCCCGGTGCTTTGCCGCGGCCGAGCGACATATAGTAAGAGTTGAGAGGCCAATAGTCCGACGAAAGCGTCACGCGGTCGAGATTCGCTCCCACCGGCAAATTCGAGCTGATCGAAACCACCTCGGGGTTCGATTCCAGGTCCGCCAGCGCCTCCGGCGTTACTTCGTAGTGCGCTACTGGAACGTGTTCGAACGCATTCAGAATGCGGCCGTTGTGTTCGGTCACCCGCCGGTGCTGCTCTTCCTTCGGCTGGGTCGCGTACTGGACCAGAACCTCGACCGTTTCGCCGGCCTTCGGCCTTTTGATTCCCGTTTCTACGGCTCCAAAGACGGGGAACCCGGCTAGCAGTGCGAGGCTGCCGACTGCGATCAGTCTTGACAAAGAATTGATTTTTCGCATGTTCGTTTCCCTATAGATTCCTCTGGGTTAGTTTTCCCCAGTGACAGCAACCGCGATCTCCGCTTCCGCCTCCGGAGTCTGGGTGCCCCAGATAGCGGTGCTACCCCAGACGGCTGCGGTGCCCGCCGGCGTGGACGTACCCCAAATCGCGGTGGTGCCCCAGATCGCGGTGGTACCCCAGATGGCCGTGGTACCCCAGATGGCCGTGGTTCCGCTGACATTGGTTCCCCAGATCGCGGTAGTGGCGAACGATGAACCGGTGCCCCAGATGGCGGTCAGGCCGAAAATGGGGTTGAGCAGCAATTGGACAGTGCCGTTCGGGTAAAGCAAGGCGGCAGGCGAAGCCGCGCTCCCAGCTGGAACCTGGGTGTTGTTGTAGGCGGCCCAAGCGTCCACCTGGCCCGCTCCTATAGTGAAAATGTCGTTATGCGCCGTGTAGGTGGTGGTTGTCCCGTTGGAGTTCGCCACAGGGAGAGACATGGTGGCGGGGAAACCGCGCCATGCGGTCTGCATCAGGCGGGCTTTAATCTGATCCGGCGTAACCGCGGGGTTTTGGTCGATCAGCATCACCGCAATACCGGAGACCAGCGGCGCAGCCATACTGGTGCCGGACAGCGTCAGGTAGTAGGGCGAATAGGCCGAAGAGCCGCCGGAAATATAGGAATCGATGGGGATCTGATTCCCGGGGTACGTGGTCGCCAGGTACGAACCGGGCGATTCATAGGACACGATGCGGTTGCCGGGCGCCACTAGATCCGGCTTGACGATGTGGTCGATGGACGTGGGGCCTTTCGAACTGTAGGTTGTCATCACGTCGTCGGCGCGCTCTAAGTCGGCCAGGTCGTTGCTCGCTCCCACCGTGATCACGTAGGGATCGTTGCCGGGCGCGTTGATGGTGCCGTAGCCCTGGGTACTTTTGGAATTGTCTCGGCCGTCGTTTCCTGCCGCCACCACCACGACGATCCCGGCCCTCCAGGCGGCTTCCACGGCCTGGCACAGCGGGTCGAACAAATAGGAGGTGGTGATGGTGCGGCCGAGCGAAAGATTGATCACACGGATGTTGTAGGTATTTTTCAAATTGATGGCTGCGTCGATGCCGGCGATCACGTTGGCGTCCGTGCCGCTGCCGGCAGCATTGAGAACTTTCAGGTTGATCAGGTTGGCATCGATGGCGACGCCGTAGAACGACATGATGACGTTGCTGGCGGCTGCGGTTACGTTGTCGGCGCCGGCTGCAATGCCCGCCACATGGGTGCCATGACCGTACTCGTCGTTGGTGTCGCCGCCGACGAAGGACTGGCTGTAAACCACCCGATTCGTTGAGCTCCCGAATCGCGTGAAGTCCGGGTGCGCGGTGTAGATGCCGCTGTCGATAATCGCGATGCCGATGCCCGTGCCCATCTTCAGGCCGAGTCCGTTGTAGTAGTTGGCAAGCGGGTTGTAATCGGCACTCATGGTCGCGTAGGCGTCGCTCGCCTTCACGGTGCGATTGGGGTTGATCGAAACCACGTCGGGGTTGGCTTCCAGATCGGCCAGCGCCTCCGGAGTCACATCGTAGTGAGCCACCGGAACGTGTTGGAACATGTGCCGGATGTGGCCGTTGCGATCGGTTACCCTACGGTATTGCTCTTCCGAAGGTTGGTTCGCGTATTGCACCAGGACTTCCACGGTTTCGCCGGACTTGGGCCGTTGAATTCCGTTCACCGCGGCTCCAAAGGCCTGATACCCACACAGCAGCGCAATGCCGAGAACCGCGGCTGTTCGCGCTAAACAAAATCCATATTTGCGTATCATCACGCATACCCGGAATGCACGCGGAACTCCGAAACGCCGAAATGCTCTATGCTATTGATCGATGGTTACTTAACTCGACGGAAGCAGGCGAGGCCCTAGTGACAATCTGTCCCCTTCGGACCAGCGCAACCGGGAACGCGAGGACATTCCGTCTAGCAGGAGCGGCAGTCGAGTTCCATGCTATAGTCGCGGTGAGGTGGGATGTGACGGCGCACTTGTTAACGCGGGCAATTGTTCTGTTTGCGAGTCTGAGTTGGCTGGCGCTCGCCCAAAAAAGCATGTCAAACCCTGGCACCTGGTCGGGAATCATCATCAATAGCGGCTGTACCGCGGACGAGGCCTTTGCAGAGTCCGCGAAGTGTTTCCAGAACCGGGGCGCGGGCGCCAAGCTGGTTTTCTACAATGACACAACCCGGCAGATTTACGGCCTGGAACCTCAGGACCAAGCCGGCGGCCACTTGGGAGACAGCGTGACGGTCAACGGCGTCCTGCAGGGTGACGTGATTCAGGTGGCATCCATTAAGCTGCTGACCGGCATCGGACTGCCGGTAGGTGAGACGGCGCCGGATTTTTCTGTTTCCGACCAATTCGGACGCCGCCAAAGTCTGGCAACGCTGAAAGGCAAAAACGGCACCGTGCTGCTGTTTTTCCGTTCAGCCGACTGGTGACCTTACTGCAAAGGCCAGCTGGTCGAGCTGCAAAATGCGAAAGAGCGATTCGAGAGCCAGGGTATCAAGCTGGCGGCGATCAGCTACGACAGCGTGGAAATACTTAAGTATTTCGCGGACCGCCGCAAGATCGATTTTCCCTTGCTGGCCGACCCAGATTCCAAGGTCATCCAGGTTTACCATCTACTGAACACCGAAGCCGTCGGGCAGTTCAAAGGCATGGCGCGGCCGGGGTATTTCTTCATCGATACGAAGGGCATCATTCGAGAGAAGTTTTTCGACGCGAAATACCGGGAGCGGCGTTCCGGAAATAGCCTGATCGCCAAGCTTTTCCCGGAGCTGGGGGAAGAAGTCAGCGGCACGGCGGAAGCGCCGCATTTGAAAGTTGCTCTTGAACAATCGGATCGCGCCGGTCTTCCCGGAAGCCGCATTACCGTGACGGCCGAAGTGCGGTTGCCCACCGATGTTCACGTGTACGCACCCGGAACCACGGGCTATAAGCCGGTGAGTCTCGTAATTGATTCCGTGCCCGGACTGGAGATCCTGGAGCCCGAGTATCCACGGGCCGAGGTGCTTTACATGCCGGCGATCCAGGAGCGGGTACCCGTTTTCCAAGGCATGTTCCGCATTCGTGCGGAGGTGAAGGTGAGCTCAGCGGCGGAGTTTAGCAGCTCGCTGGGCACGGACGGGAAAACCGTGACGATTTCGGGCAAGCTCAATTATCAGGCCTGCGATAGCAAGGAGTGCTTTTTGCCGGCTTCGGTTCCCGTTCAATGGCAGCTTCACGTCTCGCCGCTGGACCGGCAAAGAGCGCCCGAGGATATTCGTCACCGCTAGCTCGCGACGGGCAGCGGTTCAAAAATTAACTCGGTCGTGATTTGAATTGCGGCTTTCAGGCTGCGATAGATCGGACAATGATCGGCATAGAAGCCGTGCACGCGCTGCGCGGTATCTCGCTCGGACTCTTGCGCTTTGAGCCGCAGCCGGACGTGAACACGTTTGATGACCAGGACATTGTCCTCCAGTTCCACCTCGCCCACGGCGTCTGAGATCAGCCGCTCGTTCGATGCGTCGATTTTACGCGCCTCCAGCGCGCCCCCGAAGGTTCCCGTAAGTCAACCGGCCGTCGCCGCGACCACGTAGTCCAGAGTGGTGGCGTGCGGTTCCAGCACGTTCGGCGGGACCTTGTAATGCTCCGCTACCGCGCCGTGAACGCCGAAGATCACGGGCGTGGACTCGGCGGGCAGGTACGCTCTACGGATGGGGCCTTTCACGCGTTCGATGCGAACGTTGGAACGATAGACGACGTCGGACATTGGGCCTAGTGTATCATCAGCCCAATATGCGAGCGATCGCCGCGCCCAGGCGATTCTGTTCATCCCCGGCTTCCGCCGCGCGCCAGCCCACGTGGGCGTCGGGCCTCACCAGCAGGCATCCGCTTTCGCCGATCTCGCGCGCCTCGGCCCATTCCCCATACAAGTCCGTGAAATCGCGGCCCGGCCCGATCACAAAGCCATCGACTGGGATCCCATGCAGGGCCGACGCCTTTCGGGCAGCCTCGATCCAGCCATCGCCGCCAATGCCCGTCAGCACTACGAATCTTCCCGAGCCAGCGAGATCCAGCGTGGAAATTGGGTGGCCGTCCTTCTGTAACCAGATATGCGGCAGGCGGGCGCCCGGCCACGTGGTGGGGTGGAAGTAAAGCTCCGGATCGCGCTCGAAACGCGGCTCGGGCGTCCCATCGGAAACCACGGCCGAGGAACGGTAACGCTGATTCAACTCGACGCCGTGCGTGTTGAACTCGTAATTCTTTTGCAAAATGGCCCGGCGCAACTTTTCACGCTGCGCCGCGGCCAGAGGCGTGTCGCTCTTGCGAGCCTCCATGTTGCGCCACATCTGGGCCACCTCGATGCCAGGCTGAAGCCCCAACGCTTCAAAAATAGGACCGGTTTCGCCGATGCTCTTGTTGGCTCGTTTGACAATCTGCTTTCCGATGGGTGCGCGCTCTTCGTCGTAAGTCTCCAGCAGTCCGGGCTTGGCCTTTCCCTTTAATACCAAGGCGAGCTTCCAAGCCAGATTATAAGCGTCTTGAATGGAAGTATTGGACCCCAGGCCGTTCATGGGCGGGTGCCGGTGCACGGCATCGCCCATGCAAAACACGCGGCCCGTGGAGTAGCGCGTGGCGTACATATCGTTCACGGTCCACAAGGAACGGGAACGAATCTGTATCGGAATGTCTTGATCCCCGATCAGATTACGAACGATTGCTTCGGCGGCTTGGTCGGTGAGTTGCGGCGCTCCGGCATGGATGTCGTAGCCCCAGATGGCCAGCCACTCGTTCCAGGGCCGCACCATTCGAATGACGCCCATCCCCACGCCACCAACATCGGAACCGGGCTGGAGCACCCAATAAAGAACACTGGGACGATGCGCGACATACTTGGCAAGGTCGCAGCCAAAGACAATATTCATGCTCCCCGCCACGCCCATCTTCCCTTCCATGGGCAAGCCCGCGTCCTCAGCCACTTTGCTGTTGGCGCCGTCGGCTCCCAGAAGATACTTGGCGCGAATCTGGTACGTCTCGTTCGAGACGCGGTCCTTCACTTCCGCCGTGACACCCTCGGCATCCTGCCGGCACGAAAGATATTCGCTGTTCAAGCGAACCTTGGTTCCTCGCTCCGCGGCCGCGCCTAAGATGATCGGCTCGAGGAGGTTCTGCGGCAGATCGCACATGGAGCAAGGACTCGCGAGTATATGATCGGCACGCCGCCGCGGTTCGGTCCCGAACATACGCAGGCGTCCTAATTCTTCACCGGTCAAACTGGTGCAGAAAACCGCGTTTCCCAGCAGTTCCTGCGGGGTGGCCTTGGCGATCACCTGCTGCTCGATGCCCAGGTCGCGCAGGATTTCCATGGTTCGCTGATTGTTCAGGTGCGCGCGCGGCGTATTGGCCAGCCAGCCGTACTTGGTCACTATCACGTTCGGAATGCCGTACGTGCTCAGCGCCAGGCCCGCCGATGAGCCGGCCGGTCCGCTTCCAACGATCAATACATCCGTCTCTATCAAGAGTTCAGCTTAACTAATTCTGACGCGCCCTGAGTAGTACCATTTTCGGGCGAGAACTAAGGTCTTTTAATTCTGGTCTTACTCCCTCGAAGCTCCTAGCATGGGAATAGGGAGAACATCCATGCGCTCGCTCGCGCTCATCGCACTTGGAAGTCTTATTGCATCCGCCAGTTTGCCTGGTCAAAGCCTGGCTGAACACGCCGCCGCCGCTGCCGGCGCCACTGTTGGCACGGCTGCGGGGAAGCCGCTTGGCACTGCGCTCGGCAATATCTTTGGCAACATGAACAAGGACACCTCCAAAGCCGCCGGTACAACCGTGGTGAAGCCCGCTGAGCCGAAAACCGAACCGAAACCTGAACCGGCTGGTGCGCTCGCTCCAGCGCCCCCACTCGTGACTGGAACGGGGGGATCGCCCGTCGCGTCTGTGCCCTCGTCTGGCTCGGCCCGCCGCGCTCGACGGCACGAATCGCCCGCTCCTGATGAATCCGGCGATCTCGCTCCCATTCCCCCGCCCATTGCGCCGATCGCGCCGATTGTGCCGGCGGTCAAGGAACTCTCCGTCGAACAAGTCGCCTCCGTTCCGGTGGGCGCCACATTCAACGACCTGAAAGCAACCCTCGGCCCACCGGAATCGCGTGTCATCATCCCAGAGGACGGCGGTCACCTGCTCGAGATCTGCCAGTATTGGTCCAAAGGACAGGCACTGGGAACGATTCGCCTGGACAACGGGCACGTGATCAGCATCCAGACGCGCGCCAATTAACGGGTACACGCGGCTTCAGCCGCGTTTTTGCCAAATCCGGTACACGCGGCTTCAGCCGCGTTTTTGCCAAATCCGGTACACGCGGCTTCAGCCGCGTTTTTTGCCAAATCCGGTACACGCGGCTTCAGCCGCGTCTTTGCCAAATCCGGTACACGCGGCTTCAGCCGCGTTTTTGCCAAATCCGGTACACGCGGCTTCAGCCGCGTTTTTTGTCAAATCCGGTACACGCGGCTTCAGCCGCGTTTTTGCCAAATCCGGTACACGCGGCTTCAGCCGCGTTTTTGCCAAATCCGGTACACGCGGCTTCAGCCGCGTTTTTTGCCAAATCCGGTACACGCGGCTTCAGCCGCGTCTTTGCCAAATCCGGTACACGCGGCTTCAGCCGCGTTTTTTGCCAAATCCGGGGAGACGACACCCGAAAAGGGTCGCTTCCTCTCATGAGGGTAACGCACACGCAGCCAATCGGCTACTGCATGGGAGCGGCTCGCGATTTCTGGGCAATGCGTAGGCAAAACGCGGCTGAAGCCGCGTGTACCACCACTTTGTGTCACCAAGTCCAAGACTGGCTTTGGCCTTCCCGAAAACCTGCGCTGCCAGCCGCTCGCTTACACTGAGAATGTGCGTGTCCCGGTCGCCCTCCTTCTGGTTGCAGCAATAGCACGCTGCGCCCTTGGGGCCAGCGCCGCAGCCCGCGTGGGCGATCAAGTGGAGCACATCTCGCTCGACGCGGACGAATGCTACCGCGTCCTGGACCTCGACTTCGCCAAGGAAGATATCAAAATATACCTGTCTTCCGGTTACCTGATCTTCTCCCGGCCGGTCGGCTCGGCGCGCCTGGGGGCCATTTTCGTTACCAGTGCCGAAGCAGGCGATGCCGACCTGCTGCTGATGCCGCCCACTCGCAGCGAGCGCTCATCGCTCGCGAAGTTCACCAACTCGCCAACGCTGGAAGAGCACTTCAAAGTGGCGGCATTCATCTTCACCGACGGGACCGGGGATCAGTTGCTCGCGCAGCTGAAGAGCAATCCCGCGGCGAAGAAAAGTCCGGATATGGGCGGCCTCATCGCCGACCGCTGGAACTCCGTCCTGGCGAATCTTGTCGCCAGTTTTGAAACCCGCGTGGTCTTCGATATCCTGTCGGACCACCAGGATAGCGGCCTCTTTTACATGGCCGTTTCCGGGGACAAGCTGCACAATTTCGATGTGTTGTACGACCCCGCGGCCCAGGACCAGATTCTGGTGGGCAAGCTAGCCGACCGCGACCATCGCATGTATTTCGATACGTGGACCAATTTTCAGGCGCGTTCGTTTCGGAATGGCGCCCATCCGCGCGTCGCCGGCGTTGTGCTGGACAACCTTCGCATCGAGGCTGCCATCGCGCCTGACCTCAGCATGCAGGCCGTCACGCGCGGCACATTGCGGTTTCAAGACGATGACCACCGTCCCAGGTCCGCGGTTCCCTTGAGTCTCACCCCCGACATGAAGATTAGCGCCGCCAGCATCGACGGCCAGCCGGTGGAGGTGTTCGACCGCGAGTCCATGCGTTCCGATCTTATCTCCAACCGGGAAGATCGCCAATTTCTGCTGGTTTCCGAATCCGGCCTGGATCCTTCCACGCCGCATGAGATTGAGATCCGGCATGCCGGCGCGGTCATTCATAACGCGGGAAACGATATCTACTACGTTGGCTCGCGCGGCACCTGGTACCCGCGCACGGGCGGCGATCAGGCTAGTTACGATTTGACGTTCCGCTATCCGAAAGCGTTGTCCGTGGCGGCCACCGGGAAGCTTCTGGAGGATCGCACCGATGGCGACTGGCGCGTAACCCGTTTCAAGACGGATACTCCGGTTCGCTTTGCCGGCTTTAATCTCGGCGATTTTCAGTCCGTCGCCTTGGAGCGGAACGGATACAGCATCAATCTCTATGCGAATCGACGTTTGGAACGCGCGCTCGCGCCAAAACCAACTCCTCTGGCCATGACCGATCCGCTGAGCCCTTCCTATCAGCGGCAACGCAATCCGGCGGATGGTTTTGCCCCGGCGACCGAAGCGCCCGATCCCGCGCCCCGGATGGAAAACCTGACTCGCAACGTTGTCGATACCATCGATTTCATGACCGAGGAATTCGGCCCCACTCCGATCCGCAACCTCGCCATCACGCCCATTCCGGGCGGCTTCGGTCAAGGTTTTCCGGGCCTGGTGTATCTTTCCACGCTGGCCTATCTGGATCCGGGGCAGCGTCCTCCCCAGCTTCGCGAGCGCGGCCAGGAGACCTTCTTTTCGTACCTGTTGGAGGCTCACGAAGTTGCCCACCAATGGTGGGGCAACATGGTGGTTCCGGCAAGCTATCACGATGACTGGCTCATTGAATCTTTAGCCAATTATTCGGCGCTGCTGTTGCTGGAGCGTAAAAAAGGCAGCAAAGCCCTGGACGCCGTGCTGGACGAATACCGGAACCACCTGCTGTCGAAAACCTCCAGCGGCGCGTCGCTGGAATCCGCCGGGCCGATTGTTTGGGGATATCGCCTGGAATCTTCTCTGGCGCCGGATGCCTGGCGCACGGTGACCTACGAGAAGGGCACCTGGATTATCCATATGCTGCGCCGCCGCCTGGGAGACGAGAAATTCCTGAGCCTGTTGCGGGACATTTGCAGTCACCACGCTACCATCGGCACCGACCAGTTCCGCCAGCTGGCAAGCCAATATGCGCCGGCTTCGCCCGATCCAGACCTCAAAGTCTTTTTCGACAATTGGGTTTATGGAACCGGCATCCCCGCCGTGAAGTTGTCCTACTCCTGGAGCGCCGTGAAATTGGTCGGAACGCTGTCCGGAACGTTAGCCCAGCGGGACGTCGACGACTCGTTCGCCGCGTTCGTGCCGGTGGAGGTGCAAAGCGGAAGCAAGAGTACTGTTTATTGGCTGGCCACCGGCAGCGACCCGGCGCCGTTTTCCCTGCCGCTGCGATCGGCGCCCACGAAAGTGACGCTGGCGGCCAGCGACTGCCTGATGACGATATCGAAGTGAGACCAGTGAGCAACCCATGCCCATTGCCAGCAAACGCAGAGTAGAGGCGCGAAAGGAAGCGCCCGTCATGGCCGTCGAGCCCGAGCCGCGGCTCGAGGAGATAGATGTTCCGCCCGCGATCCGTGTCACCGCGCTTATATTTTCGTATGACAGCGCGCCCGCCCTCCGCCGCTGTCTCTCTGCGCTGGAAGGCTCCAACGACCGGGCGTCCATCGAGATTCTGGTGGTGGACTCCGGCTCGCACGATGAAAGCGGGCAGATCGATTCCGAGTTCTCCGGCGTCACCATGCTCCGCCTGCCCCGCTACTTCGGCCGCACCAAGGCTCTCAACATCGGCACTCGTACCGCCGCCGGAGAATATTTGTTCTTCATGACCCCGGAAGTGGAGGTGCTCCCCACCACCATTCCGTCCCTGCTGGCTCAACTGGACGCTAACCCGGAAGCCGTCGCCGTTTGTCCGTTGCTGCTGGACACCGAGACGCGGCTGGCGCCGCAGTTCTTCCGGCTGCCCACGCCCGCCACCGGGCTGGACCTCACTCCGGTTATCGTGGATACAACCGCCCAAGTTTTTCCCGTGGAGTATGCCACGTTTCAGGCTTTCCTGGTTCGCAAATTCTTCGTGAAGGGTCTCAATTACCTGGACGAACGCTACGGCGATTCCTGGGCCGACGCCGAGCTCTGCTACCAGATCAAGCGCTCGGCGCGCAAGACTCTGGCGCTGCCTCAGGTTACGGCACTTTACACTCCAGGCGTGGGCTACGCCGAATCCGCCCGCACTCTTCTTGCCGCGGACCGCGTCCACGGCGCCGCCGTATTCTTTGCCAAACACTATGGTTTCATGGCCGGATTGCTCTTTCGGATCAAGTGTATCCTCAAGGCGCTCTTTACTTTCCGGCTCCCACTGTTCGCGGCCCTGATCTCCGGCGGCAAAATAGACGGGTCCCAGTCCGCGATTTTGTGAAATCGCTCGCTCGCCTGCGCCCGGTCTTGCCCTGGCCAGTACCTAACGTTTCGGTAGCCTACTGCCGATAAATAATCGGTATGCAGATAGACGCCGTTTTGTGGATTCTCCTGCCCGTCTTCATTGCCGCGGGTTCCGCCTTGCTGTCTTACTACATCATGCAAGCGCGTATGGAAGTGGCGGTCTCTAAGGAGCGCGAAGTCATCGCCGAAGCTCGCGCCGAGGTACGCCTGCAAAAGAACACCATGGAAGAACGCGTTCGCGCAACCGAGCAAGAAGCCCGGCGCCGCGCGCTGGACGAGTTCATGCAGGATTTCCGCGTGGAAGAGCGCCACTATTTCCGCGAGAATAAATCCGTCGCGGCGCGACAGAAATCCATGATTCTGCAGGAGCGGCTGTTCTTCCGCAATATCCCGCTATCCAGTTGGGTGGAACACGAGATGGTGGTGGAAGAAGACATGGCCGATGTGCAGCACATCGCCAAAGGCTGCTCGATATTCAGCACCAAATCGCTGTCGGAAGACAGTAAAGCCGCCGTTTCCCGGCTGCTGGAACAAGCTGCCGCAACCAGCGGCACCGCACAGCTTGCCAACGCGCTGCAAAACGGCCACGGCAGCGAACTCGCTACGCCACGCGGTTAACGCGCGCGGGTCAGTAATGCGCGCGGCTCAGTAAAACGCGCGCCATTGTACACTGGCACTTGCAGCCCCGCAGTTCGAGGTTAGATACTTCCACTCCGCTCAAGTACGTCAAAGGCGTGGGACCCGCCCGCGCGGAGATGCTGGAGACCAAGGGCCTGGTCACGGTGGAGGATCTGCTGGCCTACGCTCCGTTCCGCTACGAGGACCGCACCAACATCAAGACCATTGCGCAGCTTGCGCCGGGCGAGATGGCGACCGTGGTGGCCGAAGTGCAGTCCGCGCATCTGCGCAGCTTTCGACGCCGCAATCTCGGACTTTTCGAGGCGATTTTCAAGGACGCATCCAAGCAGCGTCTGCTCACCAAATGGTTTCACGGCGGCTACCTGGTGGATCGGTTTCTGCCGGGCGTGCGGGCCGCGCTGTACGGAAAAGTCGAGCTCGACAATTACACGGGCGACCTGCTGATGATGCACCCCGAGTTCGAAATTCTCACTAGCGACGATTCGGATGGCGACGCCGCGCTGCATACCGGGCGCGTAGTGCCCGTCTACGAAGCGGCAGGCAAAGTGACGACGCGCGCATTTCGGTCGCTGGTGCATCGCGTGCTGGAATCGATCGCGCCCCTGGAAGACGACCTGCCGGCCGCGTTGCGCGAGCGGCTGAAGCTGCCCGATCGCTGGACCGCCACCCGTTCGCTGCATTTCCCTCCACCGGGCTCCGACCTGCGGCTGCTCAACAACTACCGCACGCCCGCGCAATGGCGCTTGATCTTCGAAGAATTCTTCTGGCTCGAATGCGGCCTGTCGTTGAAGCGCGCCAAGGCGCGGCTGCAGCCGGGGATTTCGTTCGAGCTGAACGAGCGCGTGCGCGAAAAGATCAAGACCATGCTGCCGTTCAAGCCCACCGGCGCGCAGAAGCGCGTGCTGAAGGAAATCGCGGAAGATATGCAGGCGCCGCATCCCATGAGCCGCCTGCTGCAAGGCGACGTAGGCAGCGGAAAAACCTTGGTGGCTGCCGAAGCCGCGGTGATTGCGATTGAGAATGGCTATCAAGCCGCGGTGCTCGCGCCCACCGAAATCCTCGCGAGCCAGCACTATTTCTATTTCAAGAATCTGTTCCAGAAAATGAACTACGTGCCCGCGCTGCTTACCGGATCGAATACCCAGCGGGAAAAATCCCAGTTAAAGAAGCTGCTGGCCGAAGGGCTTATCCATATCGGCATCGGCACGCACGCTCTGATCGAAGAAGATGTGGAATGGAAGAAGCTCGGCCTGGCCATCGTGGATGAGCAGCATCGCTTCGGCGTCATGCAGCGCATGCGGCTGGCATCCAAAGCCAAACACCCGGATGTTCTCGTGATGACCGCGACTCCCATCCCGCGCACGCTGGCGCTCACCATTTACGGCGACCTGGACGTATCCATCATCGATGAGCTGCCGCCCGGCCGCCGGCCCATCCAGACCAGGAACGTCGCCGACGATCGCGTCGAAAGCGTCTACAGCTTTATGAAGCAGCAGATCGCGCAAGGACGGCAGGCCTACGTCGTGTACCCGGTGATCGAGGAATCGGAGGCCATGAAAGCCGCGCAGCAGATGTACCAGCACCTGTCGGAGAAGGTTTTTCCGGATGTTCGCGTGGGGCTGCTGCATGGCAAGCTGAAGGCGGACGAAAAGGAAGCGGTGATGGAACAGTTTCGCCGCGGCGAGGTGAAGATCCTGGTGGCGACCACGGTGATCGAGGTCGGCGTGGATGTCCCGAACGCTACCGTCATGGTGATCGAACAGGCGGAGCGCTTTGGACTGGCGCAACTGCATCAGCTCCGCGGCCGCGTTGGGCGGGGAGCCGAACAGAGCCACTGCATCCTGGTGACGGGCAAGCTGGGCGACGCCGCGCGGGAACGCATTCGCACCCTGGTGGATTCGAGCGACGGCTTCTACATCGCCGAAATGGATTTGAAACTACGCGGGCCGGGCGAGTTCTTCGGAACCAAGCAATCCGGCCTTCCGGCCTTGCGCATCGCCAACATCATCCGGGATAAAGAGATTCTCGAGCTGGCGCGCGGAGAAGCCCAGACCTTCATCACAAATCCGCCATCGCAGGAGGAATTGCGGCGCGCGGTAACTTATTTGCGGGAACACTGGCAGCGCCGTTACGGCCTGGTTCAGGTGGGATAGTGCGGGCCGGTCAATGAGAGTGATCGGAGGTGAGTTTCGCAGCCGCAGGTTGAAGAGCCTGCCTGGGTTGGAGACGCGTCCCACGCCGGATCGTCTGCGCGAAACGCTGTTCAATGTGCTGGCGCCCCAACTTCCCGATAGTGTCTTCATGGATGTCTACGCCGGAACTGGCGCCGTCGGCATTGAAGCTTTAAGCCGGGGCGCGCGCCGCTCGGTGTTCATCGAGAAAAACCGCGGGGCCGTGGAAGTGATTCGCGAAAACCTGGCGACGCTGGGTCTGGAAAGCCGGGCCGAAGTTTTCACCGGCCAAGCTGCGAGGGTGCTGGAACACGCGCACGCCGATATTGCGTTTCTAGATCCGCCGTATGAGATGGCGAAGGAATACGAGTCCACGATGTCCGCTTTGAAGCGAGCCGAGACGCCTCTCGTGATTGTCCAGCACTCATCGCGCGCCAAACTCGAAGACGCCTACGGGAGCCTCAAACGCTATCGGATCATCAGGCAAGGCGACAACTGCCTCAGCCTCTACGCAAAATAGCGCAGGGCCACATTGATTGCGATCATCGCCACTGACATTGCGGGCAAAATCAGCAAAGCTTTTTTCAGGCGCGCCGAATCGCCCGCGGCGATGAAGCCGATCACCCGCGAACTGACCGCCAGACCGATCCACCCGGACGTAATCGCGATACCGATTGCCGTCCCGGTCATGCGAGGAAACTCATCGCCAACCAGGGCGACCGTGGTGGGGAATACCGGGCCCATCGCCATTCCCGCGAGAAACGTCAGAACCCACGCCAGGCTCGCATTGCGAGTTTGAAGCATCAGAAACGTCAACACCGCCATCAGGATGGATGCGGCCAGCGTGACGTTGAGCCCGCGAACCGAGATCAACACTTCTGAAGCTCCCACGCGCCCGAATAGTATTCCCAGCGCAAAGCCGAACGAGAGAACATTCAGCGCGCGGCCTTGCGACACGCCCTGCGCGATCAGGTGTTGCACCAGCCAATTCCAGACGCCCACTTCGCATGCCACGTAGAGGAACAACAGCAGCGCGCAAAGCCACAGCACCGGCCGGCCGAATACACTGCCAACCTCGGAGAAAAGGAAGCTTGGAACATGCGCAGGCGGCGGTATCGGCGCGAGGAAGCTAACGGCGGCAGCCGCGAGGGCCAGCGCCGCGATCAGATGACAGAGGCGCGTGGAGCTCTTGCCGAGCAGGTTGGCCGCGGCGAACGGGGTGGCAAACCCGCCCACTCCGAAAAAGATATTCAGGAAATTCAGGACGGTGGCGCGATGGGCCGGCGCCACGTCGCTGCCCAGGGCATTGGCCGCGGTCACGACGATGCCGCCGCCCACTCCCAGCAAAAACAGATCCGATGCGATGGCGCGCACGCCATTGGATCGGGGAAGAAGCAGGACTGCCAGCGCGATCAGGGCCAGCCCCCCGACCAATCCGACCTTCTTGCCTTCATAGTCGATCAGCAGGCCAACGCCGATGGAGGCCAGCACCAAACCTAAAGCCTGGCAGAACGCGATGGTCCCATTTTGTTTGGGCGATAAGTGGAAGCGCGCCGAGAGCTCAGGCAGTATGGTGCCGAGCGTGGCGGCGGTCATGCCATAGACGAAAATCGCCAGGCTGGCGCTGAGAATGAGCATCAGCACTCAGGTATAGCAGAGCGCAGCAGCGGGCGCGGGTCCCGGGTGCGGTAGAATGGTGGGTTCGGGCTGTGGCGCAGCCTGGCTAGCGCGCCTGCTTGGGGTGCAGGAGGTCCCGGGTTCAAATCCCGGCAGCCCGACCAACTACCCCGCTATTATTAACATTTCCAATTCGCCCCTCGCTTCCCGGGGCTGCTTCGATCTGACTAGCCGCATGCGAGCACGCGCGGGCACGGCGAGTGATGGCGCGCATCGTCAGTCCTTCCAGGCCGCCTGCTTTTGGTGCTCCGACGGCACGTGGAAGAACTCCAGAAACTTGTGCCGGTGTTTCGGCGGCAGATCGCGCCGAGCGACGGCGGGCGCGATGGATTGCGCCAGAGCCAGGATGCTTTTGCCGAGTCCTGACTGCTGCGGTACGGGAACGCCCTTCAGCGTGGCGTCTTGTACGTCCGAATAATCGTTGGTGAAATCATGCTCAATCGGGAGACCGATCAGTCGCACGATTTCGGTCTCGCTGGTTCCCCGATGCGGAAGATTCTTACGGTTCAGCAGCAGACTCACCTTGTCGGCCAATCCAAGTTCGGTAAGGCGCGCCAGCCGGTGCTTCGTCATATGCAGCGGCACTACTTCGGGCGTGGTGACGAGGAAAATACGGCGCGCTTCGCGCAGGACCTGGACCGTCAGCGGATCCAGGCTGCTGGCCAGGTCGGCGCAGATGGTGTCGTATTGAGATCGAGCGAACCCCAGCAACACCTCCATGTTGAGCGGAGTCAGCGTAGCAGGAGGGTTGAGTTCGCCGGCATGCATCACATCCAGCTCGTCCCATTTACTAATCATCTGCGCCCACAACTCCAATTCCAAAGTATCGGCGTGCTCCAAGGCGTCCACGATGGAAGAGACGTTTTCCAGCTTGAGCAGGAATTTCGTGACGCCGGCGATCAAGTCGCAGTCGAGCAACAGAGTGCCGACGTGGAGTTCGTCCGCCAGCGCGCAACTGGTGCTCACCGCGATGGTAGAAGCGCCGACGCCAGGTTTGGCGGGCAAGAAAGCGTAGAGGTCGCCCAGGCGCGCCACGGGCGGAGGATTCAGGGCTAGCTGCCGTGTGATGGCGTCTATGGTTTCACCCAGCTTCTCGTGCGTCACGGGCGAGATCAGAAGTTGACGCACGCCCAGGTGCATGAGCTTGGGGATGACCTCCAACTGGTCCGCAACGTGGGTCAGGGCGACCACCGGCAGCCCCGGCATGCGCGCGTCGATGGCCGCGGCCAGGACTTGGAATCGCGGGAAATCCTCCGCGGAAATGAACACGAAGTCGGGCTGGTGCGCGCGAATGATCCGCAGAAGATCGTTGGGCGCCGCATAGGCCGCCGCCTGGCGAACGACCTTGAGCTCCGGAAACGCGGCGAGAGCCGCCACGAGGTCGCGGTTCAGCGCCGGGTCAGGTACGACGAGTATGGTGCGCATGAGTCAATCGGTTGCCATGGTGACGCCGAGGCCAGAACCGGAGACGGCGAAGACTACCACCAATATTTCTGCCGGGAGTATTGTGTATCGGCGGAGGAAAACTCTCAGGAGCTTTTAGAACGGGTCGGCGCTCCCGAGGCGCGGGCGCTTTTTGTGAGAGATTCTGGCTGCGTACGAAGCACCAAGCAACTAAACCCACAGGACGATCGAACCTGGGCGCACCTAAGCTGCCCCTTTAGTGGCACGGCGTCGGCGCAACGGCGGTTCTGTTAGGGATTTTTATGCCTGCTCCAATAGACGACGATTACACGCCCGCCAAGCGAGCCTCCTGGCAGGAGAGAGTGCTCAAGGGCTCCGGCGACAAGGCCGCCTTGCGCCAGGAACACCAGGAGTTGAAGTTAACCCTTCACCGCAAGCTGGTGGACAGCATTAATTTGGAGGCCTTGTCCACTCTTGACAACCATATAGTTCGCGCCGAAGTGCGTAAGGCGCTGGACACGTTGATTGACGCCGAGCCGATATTACTCAGCTCCGCGGAAAAGAAGCAGATCAACGACGAAGTGCTGGACGAAGTCTTCGGCCTTGGTCCGCTGGAGCCGCTGCTGCTGGACCCCAACATCTCCGATATCCTGGTCAACACCTGCAAGCACGTATACGTCGAACGCGGCGGCCTGCTCGAGCTGACCAACGTCGTTTTCGGCGACGATCAACACCTTCTGCGCATCATAGACAAAATCATCACGCACGTGGGCCGCCGCATCGATGAAACCTCGCCGATGGTGGATGCGCGCCTTTCCGATGGCTCGCGCGTGAATGCCATCATCCCACCATTGGCGGTGGACGGTCCCATTCTATCCATCCGCCGTTTTTCAACCGACAAACTGATGCCGGCCGACCTGGTTGAGCACAAATCGATGACGCCTGGCATGATGGAACTGCTGGAAGCCTGCGTGCGGGCCAAGCTCAATATCGTCATCTCCGGCGGAACCGGTTCCGGCAAAACGACGCTGCTCAATGCGCTCTCGGTTTTCATTAACCACAAGGAGCGGATTATCACCATAGAAGATACCGCCGAATTGCAACTCAAACAGCCGCACGTGGTGCGGCTGGAAACCCGCCAGGCCAATATGGAAGGCCAGAACGCGGTGCACCAGCGGGAACTGTTGATCAACTGTCTGCGAATGCGTCCCGACCGCATCGTGGTGGGCGAGGTTCGCGGTGAAGAGGCGCTGGATATGCTGCAAGCCATGAACACCGGCCATGAAGGATCGCTCACCACGGTCCACGCCAACTCGCCCCGCGATACGCTGTCGCGCCTGGAGGTTATGGTTTCGATGGGCAACACCAACATGCAACCGCTCGCGATCCGCCAGCAGGTGGCCAGCGCCGTTCAACTGCTGATTCAAACGGCGCGCTTGAGCGACGGCAAGCGCCGGGTGGTTGCCATCACCGAAGTGACCGGGATGGAAGTCGACGTCATTTCGCTGGACGATATTTTCGTGTTCCAGAGACGCGGCATCGATCCCGACGGCAGAGTGGTCGGCCGTTTCGCCGCGACGGGAATCCGCCCCAAGTTCGACGAAAAACTGGCGACGGCGGGCATCCATCTGCGGCCCGAGATCTTCGACGAGACGATGGAAGTTTGACTCACGACACTTCGGTTATCCTGACAGAAGAGAGCAGGATCGTGAGAAAAATATCTTCCGCGCTTGTGGCATTCTCTTTCTCGAGCTTGCTCGTGCTGTCGGCGGCTACCCGGATCGACGACCCGAAGCGTGGATGAGTGTCAAAAGCGAAAAACGGTAATCACCAAGTCCATGGCGTAAACGAGGCACTCAAGGCAGAATGGGCCAATCCATAAACGCTCTACCCCACGACATCCAGGGATTCGATTCCCTGGCGGACCTCGCGCTGGATCTGCGCTGGTCCTGGAATCACGCTACCGACGAGGTGTGGCGGAATCTCGATCCCCAGCTTTGGGAGATCACGCACAATCCTTGGGTGGTCCTGCAGACGGTTTCGCGCGACCGGATCGCACGCGCCTTAGCCGATCCAACTTTCCGACAGAAGATCGACGGACTGCTGGAAGCCAGCCGGCAAGCAACCCAGGCGCCCGCATGGTTTCAACAGAATCATCCGGACGCTGCTCTGACATGCTGCGCCTATTTCAGCATGGAGTTTATGCTGAGCGAGGCCCTGCCCATTTACTCCGGGGGCCTGGGCAATGTGGCTGGCGATCAGCTGAAAGCCGCCAGCGACCTGGGCGTGCCGGTGGTGGGCGTAGGGCTGCTCTATCAGCAAGGCTATTTTCGCCAAGTGATCGACAAAGATGGAGCGCAGCAAGCCCTCTACCCGTACAACGACCCGGGACAGTTGCCGGTCACGCCTTTGCGTCAGCCGAACGGCGAGTGGCTGCGCCTGGAGATCCCACTGCCTGGATATTCGGTTTGGTTGCGCGCCTGGCAAGTCCAGGTCGGCAGAGTGAAGCTCTACCTGTTGGACAGCAATGACGCCGCGAACATCCCCGCTCATCGCGCCATCACGAGCGAACTGTATGGCGGCGGCCCGGAGTTGCGCCTCAAGCAGGAACTGCTGCTCGGGATCGGGGGATGGCGTTTGCTGCGGGCGCTCGGGATACAGCCGGAGGTCTGTCACCTGAATGAGGGACATGCGGCCTTCGCGGTGCTGGAGCGCGCCCGCAATTTCATGGAGGAGACCGCGCATCCTTTTGAAGTAGCGCTCGCCGCGACCCGTGTTGGCAATCTCTTTACCACCCACACCGCGGTTGCTGCCGGATTCGATCGTTTTCTCCGCGGGCCTTATCGAGCAGTATCTCGGTGGATACGCGCAGCAGAAGCTTGGCATCACGCTCCGGGACTTGCTGGCTCTTGGCCGGCAAAACCCGGACGACTCGGCGGAGCCTTTCAATATGGCGTATCTGGCCATTCGCGGGAGCGGGCAGATCAACGGCGTGAGCCGGCTGCATGGCAAGGTGAGCCGGCATATTTTCCTGCCACTCTTTCCGCACTGGCCGGAGGACGAAGTCCCGGTCGGACACGTGACCAACGGAGTCCACATGCCCACTTGGGACTCGGCGCCGGCCGACGATTTGTGGACGGAGGCTTGTGGCAAAGGACGTTGGCTGGGGACGGCAGCAACCGTTGACCAGGACATGCGCGGCGTCTCCGATGCCAAGCTCTGGCAATTTCGTATCGCCGCCAGCAAGTCTCTGGTGGAATATGCTCGCCAGCGATTGTCCAAGGAGCTGGCCGCCGCAGGCGCGTCCGGCGATGCGGTGGAAGTTGCGAAGCATCTGTTCGATCCCAACACCCTGACGCTGGGCTTTGCGCGACGCTTCGCTACCTACAAGCGACCGAACTTATTGCTGCACGATCCGCAGAGGCTGCTTCGTATATTGACCAATCCGGAGCGTCCGGTGCAACTGATCATCGCCGGAAAGGCGCATCCGGCGGATCAGGCCGGACAAGCCATGATTCAGGAATGGATCCGTTTCATCCGGCAGCCGGAGACCCGTCCCCACGCGATCTTTCTCAGCGACTATGACATGCTGATGACCGAGGAGCTGGTGCAGGGGGTGGATGTGTGGATCAACACGCCACGGCGCCCCTGGGAAGCTTGCGGGACCAGCGGCATGAAGGTGCTCGTCAATGGCGGCATCAATTTATCCGAGCTGGATGGCTGGTGGGCGGAAGCCTATACGCCGGAGGTTGGGTGGGCGCTGGGAGACGGCCGGGAACATGGCGAGGATCCTGCGTGGGACGCTGCCGAAGCCGGCGCGCTCTACGACTTGCTCGAGCGCGAGGTGATCCCGGAGTTTTATAACCGGGACGAGCATGGCATCCCTACCGCGTGGGTCAAGCGGATGCGGGAAAGCATGGCGCAGCTGACGCCGCGCTTTTCTGCCAGCCGCGCGGTGGGCGAGTATGCGGAGCGCCACTATCTCCCGGCTGCGGCTCACTACCGGGAGCGCGCCGCAAACCAGGGCGCGGCGGGTAAACAGGTAGTCGATTGGCAGCATGCGGTGGATCGCAAGTGGGGCTCGCTGCGGTTCGGAGACGTACGGGTGGAAGCTAACGCGGACCACTCAGTGTTTGAAGCCGAACTGTTTCTAAACGATCTGGACCCGAATGCGATTCGAGTGGAGCTGTTTGCAGACGGAGTGGACGGGGGCGATCCGGCGCGCATGGAAATGAAGTGGACCGGACTGCCTTCCGACGCGTCAGGCGGCCGCCTCTATCGCGCGACCGTACCCAGCGGCCGTCCAGCGACGGACTATACAGCGCGTGCGATACCGCAGCGCTCCGGGGTCGCGGTTCCCCTGGAATCCGCTCATATCCTATGGCAGCGATGATGAAACAGCGGTGATCTTCTTTGCGAATCCGATCCTCGATCCATCCCTGGCCGGATTGGCTTCAACGCTCACGTGGTCACCGCGTTTGAAGGTGTCAATCCTCCAGCCGTTCATCATTTGCTGGTTCGGACTGCCCATGTACAGCTCCCAAGTCACCGTCTTACTCTCATGTTTGACTTCAAGATAGAGCCGCACATGGGGATTGCTCCAGTCTATCTTCGTGACTGCGCCTGTCAGGGTGATGGTTTGTTGCAAGTCGAACTGCGCCTGTAACGCATGATGCGCGAGCGCCGCCGCAGGCACGAAGAGCAAGCTCGCGGCCGCAATCAAAATCGCTCGTTTGGACCTCATCGCGATACCTCCCAGACAGACCCTGGCGGAGCGCCGTTTAACTGACTAGAACTGTACCCGACCGTTTCGACCAGGTCAAGCGTTGGCTCTGGGCGCAGGTTGGGTACACGCGGCTTCCAGCCGCGTTTTTCCCGGCGCTCATCCAGCGCCAGTTTTTCCGCGCTGCCGCATAGTCCGGCTTCACTGGATTGTTTTCGATGTACCGGCAACGCGTCTTTATCGCACCATTTGGCAAAAAAAAACGGCTGAAAGCCGCGTGTACCAGGCATCGGTCCCCAAGCAACTGTTGCGTAGTTCCGGCCTCAGACCTTGGCGGCCTTGTGAAGCGCCACGGCATTCATGCAGTAACGCAGGCCGCTCGGCGCCGGGCCATCCGGGAAGACGTGACCCAGGTGAGCGTCACAGGTATTGCAGATGGTTTCGACGCGCTTCAAAAACGCCGGCCCGTCAAAGCGGTAAGCAATGACATTCTGCTGGATGGGTTGGGTGAAAGATGGCCAGCCGGTATGGGACTCGAATTTCTCCGACGCATCGAAAAGAATGGTGTCGCAGCACAGGCAGGAATAGATTCCCGGCTCAAACAGGCTGCACATTTCCGAGCTAAAGGCGCGCTCGGTTCCGGCTTGCCGGGTGACATGGTATTCCTCGTCACTGAGCTGGGCGCGCCATTCGGCGTCCGTCTTTACAACCTTGCGATCCGGCGCGGGATTGCCGTTCTTTGCCAAATTCAGAATCTCGGGCCATTGGAGCATCATTTCTCTTCGGTCCTTACCACCACAACGGTGAACTTCGCTACCAGCGCCGCAATCGCGCCCAGTGCAGCCAAGACCGGGGCCAGGACCGCGCCAACCGCAGCCACCGTGACGGGAATCTCGACGAATGTGTTGCCGTGTTCATCCCGCACGATGATGCGGCGCACGTTGCCTTCATGGATCAGGGACTTGACCTTATCCACCAGATCCCGTCCCAGCACTTGTACTTCCTCGACAAAGTCCTGTAATGCCATATTCCTCATCCAGCTTGCGGCCAAGTGCTAGCATTGTCAAGATGCCTGCAATGTCGTCAGGTGGAGGTCTGAAGATGCGTTGTCAGCGTCTGCTCGTCTTAGTCGCGCTGCTCGCCGTTGGCATGCAGGCGCAATGGTTGAATTTTCCGACGCCTGGAACCCCCCGCACCTCCGATGGCAAGCCGAACCTTACGGCTGCGGCGCCGCGCGGGCTCGACGGCCAGCCCGATCTCTCCGGCGTTTGGATGCATGAGACCACCACCGTCGCCGAAGTGCGGCGCTTGTTCGGCAATCGCTTCGATGCCGAGATTACGCTGGCTCCGCCCGGCATGGAGATTGGCACCCAGCACAAGTACGCTTTCGACATTCTGGTGGACTATAAGCCCGAAGAAGGCATGCTGCGGCCCCAAGCCGCCGAGATTTTTCGCCGCCGGGTTGCAAACCGAGACCCTGCCAATGTTTGCGCGGGCGTCTTTGGATTTCCGGTGGCCGGTCTGCTGTCCGAACCGATTAAGATCGTACAGGCGCCCCGGCTGACGTTGATCTTGTACGAGGTTCAAAACCTACGCCGTCAGATCTACACCGATGGCCGCGTTCTTCCCAAGGAGGTCAACTTCCCCGCCTATCTGGGCTATTCGGCCGGTCATTGGGAGCAGGACACTCTGGTGGTGGAGACCGCCGGTTTCAACGACAAGACCTCCCTGGATCAAGCTGGGCACCCGCACAGCGAAGCGCTGCACGTCACGGAACGCTTCCACCGCCGCGACTTCGGCCACATGGATGTCGAAATGACGTTCGACGATCCCCAGACGTACACCAAACCTTTTACGATTACGATCCCGCACCATCTGCTGGCCGACGCCGACATCTTTGAAGACTTCTGCGATAACGAAAGGGACCGGCCTCATCTGGGGAAACAGTAGGTTTGGCCTTACTTGGGCTTATCGACCCTCTGGATGGAGACGTTGATCAGCTTCACCGGATCCACTGGCTTCTCTCCTTTGACCGGCATCCGGCTGATCCTAGCAACCACATCCAATCCCGCGACGACTTCTCCGAAGATGGTGTACTTCCCGTTCCAGAACGGCATCTGCTGAGCGGTGATGAAGAACTGGCACCCGCCGCTATCCGGATTGCCGTTGTTGGCAAGAGCCAGTCGCCCGGGCGCGGAGAAGCGCAGTCCCGGCAGAAATTCGTCGCTAATGGTCACTCCGCAATTGTGCGCGCCGGTGGCGGTGGGATCTCCGGACTGAATCGCTTCCCCGGGAATCACGCGATGAAAAGTGATGTTGTCATAGAGCGGACGCCGGACCATGGCGCCCGTCTTGGGGTCGCGCCAAGGTTTGGTCCCTTGCGCCAAAGCCACGAAATTGGCGACCGCGCCGGGGGTGTCTTTTTCGTACAACCGCGCTGTGATGGCGCCCTCGCTGGTGTTGAAGATCGCATACAACCCCGGTTTCAAAGCGGGCGAATTCTGCGCGACGCCGAGCGGGATGAAAAGTAGCGTGGCCAGTGGTAGCGTCAGGCGCCGAGTGGCGTAAGAACGTGTCATAAGGAAGGCCGTGGAATCGGGCCCTTTCATTGCAACACGAAACGGCCCTCGGGGGTGCAGGCCGGTCGTTACGCTCGCTGGCCAACCCGGCGTCGATCTTTATATCTTTTTTATGCCAAACCAAAAACGTGATATGCTTCTTCAGGGAATCAGGAACTTCCAGCCGGAAGCTCCGGCATCCCAACGAAAATTACGATCACAAGAGGTGTTGTTCACATGAAACAGATTTGCGTACTCACGGCCGTAATGCTTTTACCACTCCTCGGAGCGCAAGATAATCCGGCGACGGGCACTTGGAAGCTCAATGTCGCAAAATCCAAATTTTCTCCCGGCCCGCCGCCAAAGAGCGCGACCCTTGTCATTGAAGCGCAGGGCGACAGCGTTAAAACAAGCCTCGAAGAAATCGAAGCCGATGATAGCCACACAGGGTACGAGTACACCGCCAAATTCGACGATGGCAAGGATTACCCACTATCGGGTTCATCTCGACCTCAGCGACTGGGCGGAGCAGAAACTGTGGCCTTGAGGAGGGCCGGATCCCACGTCTACGGGGGCCAGTTCAAGAAGTCCGGGCAAGTTGTCATGACGAACAAAACGGCTGTGTCAAAGGACGGTAAGACCTTGACGCTAACCGCGAACGGAGCGGACCCGAAGGGCCAGCCGATAACCTTTACGATCGTCTGGGACAAGCAATAGCGCCCGGCAACTTGCCAATGCGAGCGGCCTGAGGAGCCGCCCTGGAGAGCCGTTCGACGCCTTCCCCCGGGCCCCGATGATTCCGTACCTGTTCTTATTCATTTCGGCGCGGGACAAACAGGCTAGGGCGTCGAGTGCGTCGTCTTGTGGCGGTGCGAGTGCACCCCAGGCGGGCTTTTTCGTCACCCTGGGCTCGGTCCCAGCGAACTCACGTTTGGCTGGACTCTTGTCCACAACCGACGCACCAAAGGAACGAGCACGGGGTAGAGAATGGCGACTGTAACCATCCCCGACACCAGCCAGGCAAGAAGTGCGTGCATGGTGACCACCCACAAAGTGCGAATCGCGTGCCCCACGCCTTCCCGGATCAGAGCAGTGACGGCGCCCAGCGAAATTGTCGAAGCGTCCGCTCGAAACATCCACGCACCCAGCCGGTAGAAAGGAATCAGCAGGATGAACTGCAGCGGATAGACCACTCCGTTGACTAACTGAATTGCGGGTAAATTCAGCCGCAGCGCGATCGCCGCCAGAGTACATAAAAGCACCGTGGAACCCAGCACCGGCGTAACCCCCAGAATAATACCTAACGCGATCGTGAGCGCAATTTTCTCCGGCGAGACACCCTGGCGCAGGAGTTGGATGAAGGGCTTAAGCCATCTGGAATTCTGTACGTAGTCCGCGCCTGTCATTGCGCGGAAGCCAACTCTGGCTCCACTCCGCTTTCCGCCGAATGTTTCCATGGCTCGCCGTAGAGAATCGCAGGATTGGCGTTCTTTGTGAGCATCAACTGGACGTCGCTGATGTGGCGTTCGCGGAAGGCGCCCTCGCAGTAAGCCAGATAGTAGTCCCACATCCGGCAGAATGCCTGGTCGAATCCCAGGGCGCGAACTTCGTCGATCGATTCGTGGAACCGCCGCCGCCACTCCGCCAGTGTGTAGGCGTAGTGCAGCCCGATGTCCTCGACGTTATATAAGGAAAGCCGCGTCGAGCGTACCAGTGAGCTGAGAATCTCTCGAATGGAGGCCAACTGCGCGCCCGGGAAAATGCGCCGCTGAATCCAGTCGCTCTGTTTCCTATAGGCATCGAAGCGGTGTTCGTTCATCGTGATGGCCTGCATCACCATCGAACCGTCCGGCGTCAACAGGCGATCGCAGGTCGAGAAGAAAGCGTCATAGTAGTCTAAGCCAACCGCTTCGAACATCTCAATGCTCACCAGCTTATTGAACGAGCCCTGAAGATTCCGATAGTCCTCCAGCAGCAGCTTGATCCGGGCTCCGGCTTCGCCGGCACTGTTAAAAAGCTGCCGGGCTTCGTCGTGCTGCTCGCGGCTGATGGTGGTGGTGGTAATGCGGCATCCGTAGTTCCGTGAAGCGTGCAGCGCAAAAGCGCCCCAGCCGGTGCCGATTTCGAGCACGTGATCGTCGGGTCCCAGACGCAATTTGCGGCATACCCGGTCCAGTTTCTCGATTTGCGCTTCTTCGAGCGAATCGCTGGAGTCCCGATAGACGGCGCTCGAATAGACCATGTTGCGATCCAGGAACAGGCGGAAGAAATCGTTGCTCAAATCGTAGTGCGCCTGAATATTGCGGCGGCTGCCCAGCGATCGTATTGCGATTCATCCGATGGCGTATCCGGTGGAAGAGGCGGTTGGCGAACGAAAGAAGAGGATTGCCGCCTTCCAACTCGGAAAGATTGCGCGCGGCCAGGCGCACCACGGCGACCGGGTCTGGCGAAGACCAGTCGCCGTCCACGTAGGAATCTCCGGCGGCATCGTCGCCACCCCACAGCACTCGGGAAAAGAAACGTTCATCGTGGACGGCGATGGCAGCCCGCAAGCCCGTGCCCGCTTCGCCGAACAGGTAAGTACGTTCCGGGCAGATCACTTCCAGTGCGCCGTGGCGCACGTTTTCCAGCATCCGGAATACAGCTTTCCGCGCAAAACTCATGCTCATGTTCGTTTCGTCACCTCCTGAACGGGCCGGATGGGTAAACACGGGGACTCGCTTCAAGAAAAGACGCAGCGCCTGCCAATGGATCGCGCCAATCACCTTGGCAGTCATCAAAGGATGACGCAGCAGGACGCGACCGAGGTTTCGCGCTGTCCAGGGCTCGCGTTCGAGCACAAGCGTCGCATCAAAGAAAGGTTGAGGGGATGCCGGACGCGCTCGATGGTATTCATGTGAGCCACCACTCTCTCGCCGGGCTCGGTGAGCACGAATTCGTAATCCAGATTCATGCCCATGAACGGCGACACGTGCATGGTCTTGGGGCAGCGGTATCGCACATCGCAGTTCGCTGAAGGCTGCACGGTTGTGCGGTCGACAGCCAATAGTTGCGGCTCTCGCCGAACGTGCTGTTCACCTCGGCCAGGATGGTGTCGAGGCGCCCGCTGC
This sequence comes from Bryobacterales bacterium, assembly GCA_963824345.1. GTDB lineage: Bacteria > Acidobacteriota > Terriglobia > Bryobacterales > Bryobacteraceae > Palsa-89. The sequence goes on along the minus strand of CAWGOZ010000020.1, from coordinate 427,502 downwards.
GGCCGTAACAGAAGTAAAACGAAATCGGATTGAAGCAATAACCCAGATAGCGCAGGTGGGTCAGCAGAAAGATCGGGCCATCCGGCAACGGAACGTTGTGCGCGCGGGCGTCTTGCGCCACGCGCTCGCGCAAGGAGAGCCGGGGGTCGCCAAAGTGGTCCCGCTCCTCAAAGCTAGCCCAGTTGAAGCGGTTGTAGCTGGTCCAGGGCGACTGCGCCATCAGCTCGGGAATCCGGTCGATATCGAGCCACGCCATGAAGAGCTTGTAGGTGAACTCATGCTTGCGCGGGCGGAACCGGCGATGGCGTAGAGTACCGGTATATAGGCCAGGTTCGGGAATCATTGGCAAGAAACTCCCAAGGCTTCCGCCACCCGCATGCCGCTCCGCACGCCGTCCTCGTGGAAGCCGTAAAACCAGTACGCCCCGCAGAAATGCGTGTGGTTCTTGCCGCTGATATCCGTCCACCGCTCCTGCGCGCGAATCGCCGCCCGCGTATAGAGCGGATGCTCGTAAACCATCCTGCGCAGCGCCCGTTCGGGATTGACGTGGCCGTTGGCATTCAGGGTGACGCAATAGTCTTCGGGCGTATTGAGCGACTGCAGCCGGTTCATGTGATAGGTCATGGTGACCTTGCCCGAATCGCCCAGCAGATAATTCCAGGAAGCCCTCGCCGCGGCCCGCTTGGGCAGCAGAGCGGCATCGGTGTGCAGGCACGCTTCGTTCCGGCTGGTGGTGAAACAACTCAGGACTTCGCGTTCCGCCTCGGTTGGCTGCGCGAGGAGCGGCAGGATCTGATCGCCGTGGCAGGCGAAAACCACTTCGTCGAACTGCTGGGCGGGCTGGTTCTGAAATCGCAGCGTCACCCCGGGATCGGAACGGTCAATAGAAGTGATCGTCGCGTCCTTGGTGATGCGTTGCCGGAAGGGCGCGGTCAGCGGGGCCAAGTAGGAATGGCTTCCGCCGCGAATCGCCTTCCACTGGGGATGCGTGTTGATCCCCAGCATGCCGTGATTTTGCATGAAGCGGATCAGCGTCACTGCCGGAAACATCGGCATCGCTTCGGGCGCCATGGACCAGACCGCGCCCGCCATCGGAATCAGATATCGATCCACGAAAACCGGCGAGTACCTTCCCGCGTCGAGAAACTCGCCCAGCGTCATGCCCTCCGCAGCCGGGTTGGCGAGAACCTTGGGCGCCTCGCGATTGAAGCGCAGGATTTCCCGCAACAAGCGTGTAATGGTCGCGCGAAAAATAATTGCGCCTCTGCGCGAAAAAGCCGCCCAGCCCGCGACTCGAATATTCAAAGGCTCCGTCGTGCCCCGTTACCGCGAACGACATGTCGCTGGGCTGCGTCTCAACGCCCAGTTCGGCCATCAGCCGGCAGAAATTTGGATAGGTGCGGTCGTTATGAACGATAAAACCGGTGTCCACCGGAATTGGTCCCTGGTCGGATCTCCACCATCACCGTGTGAGTGTGGCCACCCAGGCGATTGTCGCGTTCGAAGACGTGTACTTCGTGCCGGCGGCTCAGATAATACGCGGCCGATAATCCCGAGATGCCGGAACCGACCACCGCGATGCGCTTCATAACGCCGCACGGCCACCTTCGCCGAAACGGGCCGCAAGTCTCGCGCAATGCCGAACCAGCTCAGGGTTTTCAGCACCAGATAGGTGATGTCGAGTTCCCACCAGCGCTCTCCCTGGCGGCAGCTTCCAGGCGAATAATGGTGATTGTTGTGCCAACCCTCGCCGAATGTCACCAGCGCCAGCCAAAAGTTGTTGCGGCTTTCGTCTGGAGTATCGAAGCGGCGCGTGCCCCACAAATGAGCCAGCGAATTGATCGCGAAAGTGCAGTGGTACAGAACCACTGTGGAAACCACGTAGCCCCACAGAAACGCCGGCCATCCGCCGATCAAGGCGAGCGCAGCGCCAAACACCACCGTCGGGACCCAGTGGTGCCGGTCCAGCCAGCGGATCTCCGGGAACCGGAGAAACTCACCCACAGAACGCGGATCGTATTCGTCGAAGTCGTTGGAAAGAACCCAACCCACATGCGCCCACCAGAAGCCGCGGCGGCTAGGCGAGTGGACATCTCGCTCCCGATCCGACTCCCGATGATGCAGGCGATGATGCGCCGCCCACCACAGGACGCCCTTTTGCGCCGAAGCTCTGCGCCAGGAAGGCCATTACGAACTGGGCAACCCGGCCCAGCTTATAGCTCCGGTGCCCGAAATAACGGTGATAACCCGCCGTCACGCCAAACATTCGGATGGAGTAAGTCGCCATGAGCCACAACAGCAGGGAGAAAGTTGGACGGCGTCCACCACACCAACAGTACGCCAAGATGAATCAGCAGGAAAAAAAAGACCGCCCCGAACTGATATTTCGCTTTCGGCACGGTTTATTGCTTGATTATTATCGTAATCCGACTCTCTTTGTCAAATATTTGTCCATGACAAAGATTTGACACTATCACGCACTCCCGCTACATTAGGTATTACGAATGGAGACCCGTTATCCGATTCGAGCCGTATCAAAAATTACGGGGATCAGCCTGGATACGCTACGGGCGTGGGAGCGGCGGTATAAAGCGGTGGTGCCGGAACGCTCCGATCGCGGACGCCAGTACGGCCCGGAGGACATCGAGCGGCTGCTGTTGCTGAACCAGCTGGTGCAAAAGGGTCACGCGATCGGCGGGATCGCTTCACGATCCGACGAAGAGCTGCGAGATCTTCTGAACCAGCAGCCCAGCCAACCAGTCTTCATGCCGACACCACGGGCTGAGATGCTGGCGCCGATTCTCGGCGGCGATTGAGAGTTTCGACACTCTACATGCGAGCGACGAACTCAGCCGTTTGGCGGCCATTCTTAGCCCGCGCGACTTGGTCTACCAGGTTGCTGTTCCACTGATGCGCGAAGTGGGAATCCGCTGGCACAACGGAACGCTGGCCATCGCTCAGGAACATCTGGTCTCGCGAAATGCTGCGTACCTTGTTGGGAAGCATGCTGCGTCTGTTCCGGCCACCGAACCCAATGATGACAATGGTTCTGTCAACACCTGCCGGCGAATCGCACGAGTTCGGCATCCTGGCGGCGGCGATGCTGGCGTCCCTGGCGGGAGTTGAGCCGGTGTACCTGGGGCCAAACTTGCCGGCGCGCGAGATTGCGGATGCCGCGCGGAGGACGTCCGCGCAGGTGGTTGCCCTGAGCATCACATTCCCGTCGGAAACTACGCAGGCGGAGCTGAACGCCCTTGCAGCAGCCATGCCGGAGGAGGCCGAACTGTGGGTCGGCGGCGCGGGCACTGCCGATCTGGACCTCACCCATTTCGTGCGCAAGACTGTATGGATTAAGGATCTTCCGGCTCTCGAAAACGAGTGCCGGCGCTGGAGAAACTGACCTATGAAGACGGTGCTCAAGCTTCTATTCGCGGCGATTTTCCTGTGGATGACCGTGCTCACGATCCGCACCAGTCTGGCGGTCAGCCTTTGGAGCGCATGGGATTCCTTCGCCGCCAATCCCTGGGCCGTGGCGACGCTCTACGACGCGTATTTTGGCTTCATCACTTTCTGGGTATGGGTGGCCTACAAAGAAAACACGCTCTGGTCGCGTCTGTTGTGGCTGATGCTGATTCTTGGCCTGGGCAACATCGCCATGTCGCTCTACGTCCTCATCCAGCTCTTCCGCCTGAAACCGGAGCAATCCGTGGAGGCACTGCTCCTTCGAGAGGCGGGGCGATGATCGACGGGCTCACCTTGGTGCTCATTGGCGCCGCGAGCGTAGCGGCTCTCATGCTGGTGCTGTGGTTGATCCATTTGCGAACCGGCAACGCCGCTATTGTTGACGCTGGTTGGGCGGGGGGACTCGCTCTGCTGGGGCTGCTCTATGCTGTTTTGGGCTGGTGGATACTGGCTTCGCTGCGCGCTGATCGGTGCAATGGCGGCAATCTGGGGACTCAGGCTGGCCATTTACCTGGTCGCCACGCGCATCATCGGGCATCCGGAGGAGGGACGCTATCAGGAGATGCGACGCCAGTGGAAGACGAATATACCGCTCAAGTTTCTACTGTTCTACGAATTCCAGGCGCTATTGTGCGTGGTGCTGGCTGTGCCGTTTCTGATGGCCGCCCGCAACCCGGACCTGCGAATATCGCCGCTTGAATGGACCGCCGTTGCCCTCTGGACTCTGGCCATGGCCGGCGAGGCCGCTTCCGATGCGCAGCTCAACAGGTTTAAATCCGACCCAGCCAACAAAGGCCGCACCTGCCAGGTGGGATTGTGGCATTTCTCGCGCCATCCGAACTATTTCTTCGAATGGCTGATCTGGGTCGCGTTCGCGATGTTTGCGCTGGCTTCCCCCGGCGGATTCTGGGGACTTCTTTCGCCTGTCCTCATCTTGTATTTCGTGCTCCGCGTCACGGGCATCCCGGCGACGGAAGCTCAGGCGGTCAGGACACGCGGCGAAGAGTACCGGCGCTATCAACGGACCACCAGCGCCTTCGTGCCGTGGTTTCCGAAGGCCGTTTTGCAGAAGAAGACGTAATGGAAGCCTCCACACTCACTGGCGAACAAAGCGTTCGCCAACCCAAGGCCGCCTGGTATGAAGCGCTGGTCGAGCGCGATCTTGTGCCCGATTGGATTTTGCGGGCCGGAATCCGGCGTCTTGTCGCCCAGCGTCTCCGCGACGAAGATAAAGGCGATCCGGAAAAGCAGCAGGCTCACTTGATGAGCTATGTCGAGCAACTAAAGGCCAGCCCGATCGCCATCCACGCGCCAAAGGCGAATCAACAGCACTACGAAGTGCCGGCGGAGTTCTTTGCCTCGGTTCTAGGCAGCCATCGTAAATACAGTTGCTGCTATTGGCAGCAGGGCGACTCGCTCGACTCAGCCGAGCGCCGCATGCTTGACCTGACTGCGGAGCGCGCCCGCATTGAGGATGGGCACACCATCCTTGACCTGGGCTGCGGATGGGGCGCGTTTTCCCTCTACGCCGCGGCTCGCTTCCCGAACAGTACCATCGTGGGCCTATCGAACTCGCACTCCCAGCGCCAGTACATCGAGAACCAGGCTGTCGAACGCGGTCTTACCAATCTCCGCATTGTCACCGCGGACATAAACGATTTCGAAGCTGGCCGGCAGTTTGACCGGATCGTTTCGGTGGAAATGATGGAGCACGTGCGGAACTATCAGCGGCTGCTTCACAAAGTTGCTTCGTGGATGAATCCGGCGGGCTTGTTGTTCGTCCACATATTTACTCATCATCGATTTGCCTACCCCTTCGAAGTCCGCGATGCGAGCGACTGGATGGCGCAACACTTTTTCACTGGTGGCCAGATGCCCAGCGACGACTTGCTGCTGTATTTCCAGGACGACGTCAAGATCCGCGATCACTGGGTGGTGAACGGCCAACACTACCAGAAGACCGCCGAGGCGTGGCTCGTCAACATGGACCAGAGTCGAGAGGCCTTGCTCAAATTGTTCTCCGAAGTTTATGGCAAGAAGGAGGCTCTGAAGTGGTTCGTACGCTGGCGCACCTTCTTCATGGCATGCGCGGAACTGTGGGGCTATCGCGGCGGCGCCGAGTGGCTGGTTTCGCACTACTTGTTTGAAAGAGCGCAGGGAAGGGTCTGGCTTCCCTAGCAGGATGCTGAAAAAGGCGAAACCCGCTTGCTGACGCGCGCGGCTCGGAAGGGCGACTACGTGTTTGCAGGTGTTTACCGAGCCGCGACCGTGAGGGAGTCGGTTCCGGTGGCACCACTACATATCTGCGTCAGCTATTTGGTTATGCCCACCTGGCTCAGCAGCCAAGCATACTCGAAGGCGGTGTCGTGCAGCCGGTCATACCTCCCACTGGCGCCGCCGTGGCCTGCCGGGTCCATTTTGATCTTAAGAAGCAGGGGATTGGAATCCGTTTTCAAGGTGCGCAGCCGCGCTACATATTTGGCCGGTTCCCAGTACATGACCTGACTGTCGTTGAAGCTGGTGGTCACCAGGATGGCAGGATACGCGCGCTTTTCCAGGTTGTCGTAAGGGCTGTAGGTCTTCATGTAATCGTAAGCGGCCTTGTCGTTGGGATTGCCCCACTCCAGGTACTCGCCCACGGTCAGCGGCAAGGTGGCGTCCATCATCGTGTTGATCACGTCGACAAACGGCACGGCCGCGTGCACCGCTTTAAAGAGGTCCGGCCGCAAGTTGACCACCGCACCCATCAGCAGACCACCTGCGCTGCCGCCTTCGATCACGAGGCGGTCCTTGGAGGTGAACCTCTGCTCGATCAGGAATTCGGCGCAATCGATGAAGTCGAAGAACGTGTTCTTCTTCTTCATAAGCATGCCGTCCTCGCGCCACTCCTCGCCCATCTCGTCGCCGCCGCGGATGTGAGCGATAGCGAAAGCCATACCGCGGTCCAGCAGGCTCACCCGGTCACTCGAGAACGTAGGTGGCGTGCCGAAGCCGTAGCTTCCGTAGCCGTAGAGAAAAAGCGGCCCTTTCCCGTCTCGCGCAAACCCCTTCTTGTAGACGATCGAAACCGGCACTTTGACCCCGTCCCGTGCGGTAGCCCAGAGGCGCTCGCTGGCGTACTGCTTCGGGTCGTATCCGCCTAATACTTCCTGCTGCTTTCGCAATTTGGATTCGCCTGTCATGGCGTCGTAATCAAAAATGCTCGATGGAGTCAGAAAGCTCTGGTAGTTGTAGCGATAGGTATGCGATTCGTAATCCGGCGTGCCGCCAGGGAAGACCGAATAGACGGGTTCCGGAAATGCGATTTCCTTCCACGTGCCGTTCTTGAAGTCGTAAACGCGCAGGTGATCCAACGCGTTGCCTTTCTCCACCGACACGGCAAAGTCCTTGAACAGGTCGATATTTTGGAGGCGCACGTTGTCGCGATGGGCCACAAACACCTTCCAGTTTTTTGGCGCCGGGTCGTTATCCGGCGCCGTCATCACGGCGAAATTGCGGCCACTCCTGTTGGTCCGGATGTAGAATAGCCGTTCGCGATGGTCCAGGTAATAACGGTGGCCTTTTTCGCGCGGCAGAAATACGGTGAATTCGTCCCCCGGCCGGTCGGCGCGCAGGTAACGGGTTTCGGAGGTATTCTTGGACTCGCTTTCGAGCAACAGGTACTGCCGGTCGCGCGTCTTGCCGATCTCGATATCGTAGAGCTCGTCTTTATCGTTGTAGATTTCTTCGAACTTCGCGGCGCCCAACACGTGGCGCCATAACTTGTCGCTGCGCTTGGTGACGGGGTCCTCGGTCACCAGAAAGAGGGTCTTGTTGTCTGCCGCCCAAGCCAGCGAAGTGACGCGGTCGATGGTGTCGGTCAGCGTCTGTGCCGTACGCAGATCCTTGACTTGCAACGTGTACTGGCGAAATCCGACGTAATCGATGGTGTAGGCCACCAGGTTCTGGTCGTCGCTCACCTGGAAGCTACCCAGACCGACGAACTTCTTGTCCTTGCCCAGTTCGTTGAGGTCCAGCAGCACCTCCTCGGGAGCCTCCATGGTTCCTTTGCGGCGGCAGCGGATGGGATACTGCTTGCCCTGCTCAGTACGCGAATAGTACAAATAGCCGCGGAACGGCGTGGGCACCGACAGGTCAGTCTGCTTGATGCGGCTCAGCATCTCCGCATAGAGCGCGTCGCTGAAGGGCTGAAGTTCCTTGGTCATGGCGGCGGTGTAGGCGTTCTCTGTTTCCAGGTACCGAGTCACTTCGGGATTGGACTTTTCGCGCAGCCAGAAATAGTCGTCGCCCACGCTGGCCCCATGCCGAAGCTCGCGATGTTCGACGCGAGGCGCCGTTGGGGGCGTCTGTCCGGAAACCAAAAAGCCTGCGCATAATCCGAGCAGCATCGAGCGGCGGAAAGGGATCATGCACTCATCTTACATCCCGCTTGTAGAGCGGTTGAAAAGGGGCATCGAAAGGATGAAATGGTGGGCGGTCGCGGGCTCGAACCGCGGACCTCCTGCTTGTAAGGCAGGCGCTCTAACCAGCTGAGCTAACCGCCCTTTCAGTGAGTTACGACTGTTTTTGGCCATGACTGAATCGTCCACTTTGGGGGAATCTTTGGGGACCCCATTCGAGATCTCGCGCGATTCGAGCGCGTCGATAGCATCCCTGCGGGCCTGTGCCCGGATGTGCGAATAACGCCTTAGCATGGCCGTGCTCACGTGTCCCATGATATCAAGCATGGTGCTCTCGGGTACGCCGGCCTCGGCTAGCTTTGTACAGAACGAGTGCCGGAGATCATGGAGCCTGCACTTGACGCCGGCCGCCTTCCGGACGCTCTCCCAGGCTTTCTTGAGCGACCCTACGGGGAGCGTCGGGTCAGTTGGCGCTCTCCGGTTGCTTCGCGGGAACACATAGAAGTCCCGGTGAGTTGCGTCAAAACGCCTCGTATACCACGCATTGTGCTGAGAAAGAGCGGCCTTCAGATTCGCGCTCATTGGAATCCGGCGCCCCCTGCCAGCCTCGGTTTTCGCCTTCCCCACCACAATTTCGGCGCTCTCGAAATTCACCTGCGACCAGCGCAGCAAACGCACTTCATCGCTTCGCATCCCAGTCCAGGCGAGCGTGTACAGAAACGGATAGATCAGTGGCGACGAATTCTTGGCGGCCGTCTCCAGGATGGCTCTCTCTTCGGCGGGCTCCAACGCCCTGCCCACGTCGTGGTTCTCCTCAAGGTGCTTGAGCCTGGGCCACAGGATTTGGAACTTAGACCCTACCGCGCGGGCAAGCACGGAGAGTTCCATATTTATCGTGCGGTTGCTCGCTTTCTCTAATTTGCGAGCGGCAATGTACGCCTTGATGCGGTCTTCTGTGAGATCCGGCATGAGGAGACCGCCGAGATGCTTCTCAATGTGCGGAGCGCGCTCGTTAACCACGGCCACAGACTTAGGACGGTGGTTGATAGGGTAGGTCTTCTGGTACGCGGCTAGCGCGTTCCTGACCGTGCGGACGCGCTGTGCCGGAGCCTCTGAAGCACCCTGACCAGCATAGGCCCTTTGAAGCTCCTTGCGGCGGTTCTCTTCGGCAAGGGTAGCGATGGTCTTCCGAGTGGATTTGCTCGATTCCCGCACGCGACGGCCTGCGAAGTTGAACTCGTACCACCAGACGGCGGAGCTCACCAATTCTCCAGTCTTAGGATCTTTGTATTTGGGTCGGTAGACCGCCATCACTTGCCGCCTTTCTTCGCTTCTTTCGTCTTTTTCGTACTGCCCTTCGGGCGCCCGCCCAGCTTGCCCCATTCCTGCATCCGCTTGACGAACTCTTTCTTGCCCCATTGCTTAATCCGGGCCTCGGCGCTCCGCCGGCCCATCAAACTGGCTGCTTCGTTTATCGGTTCCATCTAACCCATGATAAACCTTACGTTAGATTTGTGGCCAGCCTTCTATTTGCGATACTCGCCTTGACGGATCGACTGTCCAGCCGGTAATTGCTCAGGCCTGGCAGCCCCACCAGTCGGTAGCCCGGCGAGCCAAGCCTCAAGCTTCTCGGGCGAGTAGCGGACCAACGATCCGACCTTAACGAACACCGGGCCACGCTGCAATAGCCGCCACCTACGCAGCGAAGCGATGCTGACGTTGAGCCGCTTGGAAACTTCATGTTCTGTCATGAGATTGACCATGATTTCACCTCTGAGCGTGGAGCGCCCCTCTATTTGTAAGGGAACGGCAGAGGCACTTCGGGACATTATTTGTTGTTGCAACGAACGCCTCAACCGCACCCCGCCTGGCGTCGGCTGAAAAATAGCAATTGGAAAAGGCACAAACCTATCGAAACATCGAATTTAGAGATTTTCGCGTTCTGCAACAGTTTGTGAACAGTTTGTGAACAAAGTGCAACTCTTGGGGGCCGTCGGAGTGGGGTGCAACAGTTTGTGAACAAAGTGCAACTGATTGCAACACTGGCCGCTCCAAAAGACGGCTCACAAACAGCCAAAACTCCTTAGTGGAACATAAAGGATTGGGATGCGCACTGCGCGTTTTGGATGGTTTCTGGTTGCTGAGCTGGCACTTTTTGCGGGATGCATTTCGCAAAAGCGCATCCCACTGGGGATGCGCCCCCACTTTGAGCGATTTTTGTTGTCCCGAAGTGCCTCTGCCATTCCCTTACAAATTAGAGGCACCTGTAATGGCTCAGCGAGCGATTCGATTCTCAGAGGCGACCGACAAAGGCATCCGTGAAGCGGTCAAGAAGCGCCGCTTTTCGTCGCCAACGGCCTTCATCCGCCATGCCGTGGAACAGGAATTATCCGGGCTTGGGGAAGAACTGGTGGGGGCCGAGGAGCGGCTGGCTGCCGGCATCGAGCAGCTCCGGCAGGCAGTGATACCTCTGGGGCGAGCGCAGCAAGCTATGTTCGCGTTAGTGGACAGCCTAGCGAAGGTTTTGCTGACGTGCATTCCCGAGCCGGACGGACTGGCGTTGGAAGCAGCCGTTGCCAAAGCTCAAGGCCGACACGCGCGATTGTTAAAGAACGCGGGGCAGGCGATGGGCAGCGATTCACGTGTAGCGATGCGAGACTTGGTTAGCCAGGGCAACGGAGAAAGGATGAGATCCGACACAGGGACTCCGTAAGGGCGGCTTGGATGATGTCATCCGGCTGGTTGGAGTCTGCGAGGCGAAATCGATCAAAGACCGCAGCGGTGCCGCGCTGGGGCTGCCTACCGTCCGCAGAATTCACCGGCTTCAGGCCCGACTGAGCCGTCGGGGAAGCGTCGCCGCGGAAGCGGTGGTACCGGCATTCCAAATCTTTCATGCCAGCGCATCCAAACTTCCTTCGTGAACACCCCGGTAGGAGGATTTTCAAGCACCCTCCGGAACTCTTCCAATGGAACATATCGCTCGACCACCTTCATGTCCGTCGAAGATCCGTAAACCATCAAATGTGTCAGAAACGTTGGTAGATCAGCTAAAGTATCGTCTGGACTGTCGTACCAAACCACCTTTCGCGCCACCCGAAGTAATTCCGCCGGATACGGGGGTGTGAGGATCATCGCTCCAAACCTCCAGGACTCAGATTAGGACGCGAATGAAATGTCGGTAGCTTCGACAAGTTGACTGCTTTCGCCCACCCCGTCAGATCCGTTTGCATAGGAACTGGAACGCGATTCAAAGTCCCATCGCCAAAGAACTGCAATGCTCGGATGCTCGTGGCCGGATCGAAACTCCTGTCAATCGCCTTGGCTGCAGCCAAACCTGTGGGGACATCGATCCCGTGCGATACGAGGGTGTGAATGTCTACGTAGTCTTTCCAGTTGGCCCGCACTTGAATCACCCGCATCTTCATGCCAGCCAGGTCCACTAGCGAAGCAACCTGCACGCGCGAACCCGCAGCCCGCCGTGGGTCTTCAACCCGCTGGAGTGTGTCCAAACCGCCGAAAAAAGCGATCTTAACAGCACCACCGCGATTCACGAATGCTTCCAAGTTGTCGCGCTTGCGATGCACCCAGGCGTCCGGATCGGTTGGGTCCAAGTCTCGGAAAAAGGGCAGCCTCGAACGTAAACGATCCGGATCGAAACTTAACGACGAGAAGAAGTCGAAATCCTCAGAAACCCGGTGGCCCAGTTGGAGTGCAAGACCTGTCCCTCCATAGAGCACGAAGTCCGATGGTATCGCATCCAGTTCCGGCCACAGCTGGCGTTGAGATTCGGGCAAAATATCCAACCGAGGTTCAAACGTTGCAAGCATCTCTCTTGAATTACAATACCGAGACCGTGACCACGTGACAAGACAAAGAGAAGAACTCCATTGGGGGCGCTGACGAGTATTTAATGCTTTCGAACAACTTGGCGATCCACGGTGGCTCCCGTGCTGGCCATCACGCACGGTTTTCAATGACTTTGCACTCTCCCTCTCAAGTCATTTCACGCCGTGACAGTGATTGGAATCTGAGTTCACGCACCGATTCTCAATGGTGGAACGGTAGCGCGTGATGCGGGACTTGACCCAACTCTGACTCCCCTCCTTAGACTTGTTTGATCATCATGTCGCTTGGCCGCAGGCTCGAAACTCGAGCTTTACGAAATCGTTGCCGCATGGCAAATAACTGAAACGACCGGTGGCCAGAGTAAGATGGTCAGTCGGCATGAAGAACAAGAAGTGGGTGCGACTGCTAGCGTACGTGAAGGGATCGGTGAACCAAGAGCTTCTCCTGCAAAATGAATATCTGGCCGCGGAGAATCGTATTCTGAGGGCGAAGCTGCCATCGAGATTGCGGTTGAGTGATCCCGAGCGCGCTACGCTCGCTGAGATCGGAAAGCGTGTGGGACGCAAAGCGCTTCGAGAGGTCGCCTGCGTCGCCAAACCCGACACCATCTTGGCCTGGTATCGACGGCTCATCGCCAAGAAGTTCGACGGCTCCAAACGCCGACCATATCCAGGCCGCCCCAAGGTCCAACCCGAAGTGGAAGCTTTGGTGGTGCAAATGGCGCGTGAGAATACTGGCTGGGGATATGACCGCATCGTCGGAGCGCTGGCTAATTTAGGCCACCGCTTGTCCGATCAGACGGTGGGAAACATTCTGCGACGCGACGGCATTGCTCCGGCTCCGAAGCGAAGCCAGACGACGTCGTGGAAGGATTTTATCGCCGCCCACCTGAATGTCCTGGCCGGCGCTGACTTCTTCACCGTGGAGGTGCTGAGTTGGCGGGGCTTGGTGACTTACTACGTGTTGTTTTTCATTCATCTGGAAAGCCGCCGCGTCAGCGTGGCGGGTATCACCAGACATCCGGATCAAGCGTGGATGGAGCAGATCGCCCGAAGCGCGACCCAGGAGACCTGGGGCTATCTTCATCCCTGCCGCTATGTTCTCCATGATCGCGACACGAAGTTCTGCGCCTCGTTTCGGTCCGTGCTGGCGGCGGGCGGCGTGAAAGCCATTCCGGCTTCCGGCTAGAAGCCCAAATCTGAACGCTTTTGCGGAACGTTGGGTCCGCTCCGCAAAGCAGGAGTGCCTGTCCAGGTTGATCCTGTTCGGCGAGCGCCCTCTGTCGAGGGCTCTGGCCGAATTCAGCGCTCATTATCACGGCGAAAGAAACCATCAAAGGAAAGGCAACCAATTGCTTTTCCCAGAGGCTGGCGATGAACCCAAACAGCGCTGGCCGCACCGTTGAGTGTCGCCACCGGCTCGGAGGTCTGCTGAAGTACTATGGCCGCGCCGCATGAGTTATTTGACCTAACGGCCTGTCGAAGTTGATCCTGTTCGGCGAGCGCCCTCTGTCGCGGGCTCTGGCCGAATTCAGCGCTCATTATCACGGCGAAAGAAACCATCAAGGGAAAGGCAACCAATTGAATTTTCCCAGAGGCTGGCGATGAACCCAAACAGCGAGGCCGCACCGTTGAGTGTCGCCACCGGCTCGGAGGTCTGCTGAAGTACTATGGCCGCGCCGCATGAGTTATTTGACCCAACGGGTCCACGGAAGAGCCACTCATCGGACTAACTTGAGGTAGCGGCTTTGTACGAAGGTCATGAACCTCGACGGCCTGCACAGGCTTCTGGCGTGGGCGGTTTTTGAAAAAACGGAAGAGATCCTTGCCTATGTGCTCGGTTGGCCGGAAATGAAGTCGGAAACTGTTACCTAAGCCCATGCCGACAACCCAGATCCGCCTGCGCCTACTTCGCCGACACGCCAACCATGGCGCCGTTGCTTTGCACTCCTCCGACGGTGATCACCACTGGATACGTGCCCGTGCTTAGGTCGGGGATCTTCACATCCGCCTGGACGATACCGACAAAGTAGGGCGCCATGCCCAGAAATAGAATGTCGGCATCCTTGCCGCCGATGGTAGCGCTGGCAGGCGCCTTTACCGAAGCCACCGGGGTGGATGGGCTTGCGGCTCCGGTTGGGATGGTGGCATTTACAGCTCCTCCTCCGGTCATATACACGATAATAAAGCTGCCCACCGCGGCCGGATTTTGAGCGGTGTTCAGAGAGTAGTCGTCATTCTGCGCCACGGCCAGGTTCGCGCCGTAGGTGAATATTCCCGGACCCGTAGGACCGACTGTGAACTTAAAGGGCGTCGAAGCGACACCGCCCGAGGTCACAACGGCTGTCGCCGGCCCCAGCGCCGCGTCCCAGGGAACCTGCGTGTTGATCTGCGTTCCGTTCACAAAGTTTAGCGGTGCTGGTGAGCCATTAATCGTCACCGACGCCCCGCCCAAACTGTTGGGGAGCGGCAAGCCCGGTGCGGATGTTGTGGCAACTCCAGGAAAGACGCCGAAAATCGTAATCAGGGAGCCTGGGGCCACCGGCGCGGTCCCGAAGCTTGCACCATTTAACAAACTGGTCACCGAGGTGGCTGAAGGCAAACCGGTGAACTCGACAAGCATGGCATCGCCCTTGTCGCTATCGCTCGCACGCAAGCCTCCATAAGCCGGCTGCGCCGCCGATCTTGCCGTAACAGGCAGATTGTAGGACATGGTGTTCCCGACGATCCATAGGTTGCCAGACGGATCGAAAGCCAAGCCCCCAAACTGATCGTCCATACTGCCACCAAAGAAGGTGCTATACACGGGTGTCGTCAAGTTGGGGTTAATGATGGTGAAAAACCCATCTCCAATTGGCCAATAAGGCGACTGACCACCGTCACCGCCCCAGGTAGACTGGAAGGCATTCGGTGTCACGGGAAAAGGCGGCAAAACCGTTCCCGGCGAATCCGTTGAACCGGCGACATACATCAAACCTGCGGCATCTAACGCGACAGCATAGGCGACATCATTGTTGGCCCCGCCCAAATATGTCGAATATGACAGTGCGGTCCCCGACGGATTTAGCTCCGTGACGAATCCATCACCGACATTCTGTTCCACGAGAAACGGCAAACCATAATAGCCGCCGTAAGTCCGTTGCACCGCCCGTGCGGTAACTGGGAAATTTCTAGAACTTGTTGAACCAGCAACGTAGGCGTCCCCTTCACCATCGACTGTAATGCTATAAATAATATCGTCCCCAGCCCCCCCCAGATACGTCGAGTAGAGCAGCGCAGTTGCCGTACTATTCAGCTTCGTAATGAATCCGTCGCCAGTGTGAAAAAACTCATTTTGAGGATCGACTCCCTGATATGTCCTCTGGAAGGTCCCCGCTGTAACGGGAAAATCGGAAGACAGGGTCGCCCCGGCAACGTACACATTGTCGGAGGAATCAATCGCGATTGCCAGAGCCGCGTCATCGAGGGAGCCGCCGAGATAGGTGGAGAACAGAAGCTGGGAGCCACTAGGATTTAATTTCGCGACAAATGCGTCTCCGCTATCGACATCGGGCAGGCCGTTACAGATGGGCTTGCCCGGCTCGCCGCCCCCGCCGGCAAGGTTTTTCTGAACCACGCCTGGCGTCACCGGGAAATTAATGGACAAAGTCGTGCCTGCCACATAGGCATTTCCGGCTGCATCGATTGTTATTGCAGTGCCGGCGTCATCGAGACTTCCGCCCAAATAGGTTGAATAGATAAGTTGTGTCCCAGAGGGATTGAGTTTGGCGACGAAAGCATCACCGAGAGGATTGCATGTAATGTCGCCACGACCGGCAAACTTGGGCTGTAAGGCGCCTGTTGTCGTTGGGAAATTTGGCGAATTCGTCATGCCTGTGGCATACACATCTCCACTGGCGTCAACGGCCAGGCTGGTTACAATATCGTCAGCGGAGCCGCCTAGATAAGTAACGTATACCAAACTCCCGGTAGGCGTGAACTTGGCGATGAAAGCATCGCCAGTATAGTTGTCTGCCGTCTCGCCGCCATAGCTAGGTTGAACGACGCCAGGTGTAGTCTTAAGACCCTGCGTACTCGTCTGGCCGGCAATGTACACATTACCACCAGCGTCCGTTCCGACCGCGCGCGCAACCTCGTTGCCTCCCCCTCCAAAGTAGGTCGCATAGTTCATAACAGGGTCGATGATCAAATCGCGGGAAGCATCATATGGGTCGATCTGGAATCCGATACGCCGCTTACCTGTGAGTTTGAAGCATCCAGAAATAACCTTCCGACTTCCCCCCACGTTTTGATAAATCACAGGCTTTTTCCAACGCACCTCGCCACCGGTACTTTCGAGAACGAGGTCCCCATCCGGGGCAATCGAAACGTTGGGAATGCCGTCAAGGTCGAGTTGGATTGATCGCGGATTAGCCCCCGGCTTTACGACAAAGTCGTACTCCAGCTTCCCCGAGGCGACGCCGTAAAACACCAGGTCAATGCCTGGATAGACTCCAGTCGCTTGTACTCGCCCATAGTTGGGCACTCCGGGACGCCATTTGCTCTGGGATGCTCCCAGAAAATAGCTAGTTCTTGACTCGAGGGGTTCACGCCCCTCCACCCGGGCGTTTCGATTCGCGCCAACCAGCCGCGTACGAACAGTCCCCGTTCGCTTAGAAGTTGTATCACTCCAGGTGAGCCGATTTTCCCCGGCTTGAATCTCGAGCAAGTAATGCGAGCCGCGTGCGACAAAGCTAGTTCCGCCAGGAATCTGGCCTTGGTTCTCCTCAAAATGGAACGGCCGCAGTACCAGTAAGTCTTTATGCAAAACTGCGCCATGGATCTGCGAGACGAGGGTACCGGCCGTGAGATACAGAGCAACTCTGTACATCTTACACCTCCGCGTTTTCAATGATTCTATCACTCATCGATAGCGGACGATACGGACGTTTACGAACATCGTCATCGCTTGCAGTCGTTCAATGCCGTGTACAGTCAAGGGAGAGTGGGGCGTTGGCGCTGCAATCATCAGTTGGTTGAGCGGTTCACCTGGAATGTCGCGGGTCGCGGGAAAATTGGCGAGGAAGTCAGGTTGGATTGTGAACTTGCCAGCCGCGCTATTGGCCACGCAGTAGCACATCGCCCTGGCAGTAGTCAGCTGATCGACGCTGATCGCGAGAATCAGCTTCACCCGGGCGGAACTCACCGAGGTCCACGTCAGCGTGAGCGGCCGGTGCCGGTCGATCTCGACGATAACCTCGCGGTTCGACCATGTGAATTCCGGAGTGAGTTGGAGTGTTAAATCGAAAGGGCCCACATCGTGCCCTCCTGGCGATGCTAGGGTAATGGCCCCGGGGTTGAGGAAAAGTGAGCGGCGTCGCGACTCGCTGCTTCCTAAAGGCGCGCGATAAAACCCGATTGCTCCTCGCCGACTGGGAACCACGCGCATTTCTTGGCCCTTGGTTAGGTTCAGCGCAGGCCCCGCATCCAAGCCCTCGCCGCCGAGATCCGTCAATAGGCCGTCCGAAATTGTCAAAGGCATCTGGAATGGAGACTGAGAACTTCCGGTATAAACAGTGCAGGTACCAACGGGGGGAGTCAGGAGAAGCGGTGTGTTCGGTGGTGAGCCATCCGTCCTGACGAAGGCCGCAACAGCGTCATCATCCATCCATTTGGCAAGCCCGTTTTGTGAGAGCCCTGAGCTTCTTGAGATCACAATCATTCCGGTTGTCCGGGAGCCCACAAGCGGGACGGGAAACTCCGGCGACAAGCGGCAAGCTCCCGCCCCGCGTCGAACCGAGACGGTTATTATGTTGCTGGGCGGAGCGTCTGCCTCTCGCGTTCGAGCGTAGACTGGAACGAAACACCCTTCCGGCGCGGAGCGGGGAATTTCGATGACGATGACTTCATTGCCCGGTCCAGTGGATCGCTCGACTCTCAAGACCCTGGCTCGTTTCGATCCCACGAAGACGTCCGGGGGAACGCCACCGGTGCCGGTAGCCAAGATCGCAACTGGCGTCGACGGCTGCGCCGGATCATTCATGGAGTTGTCGCCGCCGTTGGGTTGAAGATTTTGAATGCGACCGGGTCCCCACCCGGAACCATTCCGGCTATAGAGCCCGGGACTAGCCATTGAGATCGTAACCGGGAACGGCGCGCTGGTCTCGGAACCTCGCCGCACGCGGATTTCTATCGGTCCTAGCGGTGCGTCGACCGGAACAATGGCCTCAATCGCAAGAGGTGTTGCCGAAAGAATCTGGGCCTTCAGAGACACCGTTCCCCGGATTAAGATCACCGATGTGGGCTCGGAACCAGTCATTCGCACTCCTTGAATGCGTATTCGGGCGCCTCGGGCTAGCGTGCCACCTTCGAGCGTCGGCGGAATTAAGCTGGCCGAGTTTACCACGCCATTCTGCCCGATTGCGGGGGGCTGCGCATGCACCACCAGGGGTGACGCATAAACAAACCCGATCAAGAATCGAAACA
Organism: Bryobacterales bacterium; assembly: GCA_963824345.1. GTDB lineage: Bacteria > Acidobacteriota > Terriglobia > Bryobacterales > Bryobacteraceae > Palsa-89. Next base: position 409,330 of record CAWGOZ010000020.1, on the reverse strand, counting down.
TCCTAAAATGGTACGACCCGTGACCGAGAAATTTCAAACGCAGATGTTATGCGCCTGACGGGCTGGGCCAAACTGGCTTGGCGCGATCTCCTGGGTGCTCCGCGAGGCTCGGTGTGGCTTGTTGCGGTTATCGGCCTGAGCGTCATGGCTAACACCGCGATTCGCGCGACGTCCGACGACTTCGTGCGAACGTTAGGCAACATTGAACGCGCCGGTATTGTTGGTGATCTTTCCGTCGAGCTGCGCGAAAATCCTCAACCCAGCCAAATAGAAGCTCTCAGTCGACTCGGAGCCAAGTGGACCTTAGTGACCTCGACCATGTTCCCAGCCAGATCCAAGCAGGCTGCCGACCCGGTTGCTGCTGTAGTGAAAGCAGTCGATCCGCAAGTTTACCCGTTTTATGGGGAATTGCAGCTAGTTCCGGCCCAGCCGCTGGCACGAGCCATCGCTGGAAGTTCAGCGGTTGTCTCGCGCGAGCTTTTGAGCGAGTTGGGGCTCTCCGTCGGCGACCTGCTCACGGTCAACGGTAAGGCCTGTCAGATCACGGCGGTCATCGATCATGAGCCGGACCGCTTCGCCGGAACCTTCGCGGGTCCATTACGCGCCATTGTCAGCGACAACACTTTAGAGAAGACGGGCATCCTTCGGTCCAGTGCTCCTGTTCTGTTTCGCTTCGCCGTCGCCGTTCCAGATCGGCGGAACCTAGCTGACATGCGCTTGCGCCTGGGAGAAATATTTGAGGGAGCTTATGTATTCGGCACTAGCGATAGCGCCTCGCCGGAGACGGACACGTCCGAGATTGTGTCGGAGTTCCTTAAGATTATGGCGTGGTTGGCATTAGCCTTGGCAGCCGGTGGTGTTCTGGTGGCGACGCATCTTCACGTGCAAACCCGGCTGGACACCCTCGCCACGTTGAAGTGCCTGGGCGTGGCGAAGGGTGGCGCCTTTACGTGGTTTGCCATAGAGCTTCTCTTGCTTGGAGCCATGGGTGGCGTTGCGGGCTGCTGCGCAGGTCTTCTGGCCCGCCGGCCGTTGCTATGGATGGCGCGAATCGGCACTCCGTCCGCTACCTATGGAATCGGGTTTCTGGCCTCCGAAGCGATATTGATCGGCGTTGCGTTACCAGAAATCATGGGGTTTGCTTGGGTGTTGCCAGCCGTCCGGCAGAGGCCCGCCGTTCTGCTCCACCGCGAGACCGATCAGGCGTTCAGCTCGGCCGCGATTCCGCTTCGAAATCTGGTTTCTTGGGTGGTTTTCTGCGCGGCCGCCGTCTTGTTGATTGGTAAGGGCTGGATGGACATTGCGCCCTTACTCGCAGCGCTGGGCGCCACGTTACTGGTTCTCAATTACCTATTCCAAATGGGTTTCCGGCTGGCCCAGCGCGCGCTAGCCAAACGTTCCATGGTTGGTCTTCCGCTGAGCATCCGGCACGGTCTGAAGAACTTTTTGCGCATCGAATCGAGTAACGGGGTCACAACCGCGATCGCCGCACTGGTTGCGGCGCTCGCCATTATCGCCGCCTTGGGCCAAGGCATGGTTGTCCGCGAGGTCGCTCGAAGTCTTCCTATGTCGCAGGCCAATGTTTATCTCATGGGCTTCTCGCATGGGCAGCTGGCTGGTATCCGCTCTATTCTTGACCGCCACCCGGACATCGCGAAGCCTTATGAAATTCGGACCTTCCTGTGGTTCCGCGTAGGCACGAGAACTTCTGTCCACCAGCCAGCCGATTCACCTCTTTTGTTGCCGCCGTCCATGGTGGCATGCTCGACAGAACTTCCGGCTGGTTCAGGGATGGTACTTGACACCAGTGTGGCGCGGCATTTCGGCGTTCATCCCGGGTCCACACTAAGTTTATACCAGAATGAGGCGGCCAAGATCGATGCGATCGTCGGGACGGTTCGCGACTTGGCTCCCACGGATCGGGCCTGGTCTTCCATTGTTATCCCCTGTGCCGGGCTCGATAACCGAACGATGTTTCATTACGCCGGCTTAAGGCTGCCGGAGCGGGAAATACCCGAGGTCGTAAGGGAACTGGGCGCCAGCTATCCAGCGTTAACCGTTGTGAAGCCACGTGAAATCTTTGCAGAGATTACAAACGTCGTCGGAACCGGCGCGACTCTTGTCAGGTTCGTTTCGCTGCTTGCGATCATCACTGGCGCGGTCGTAGTGGCAGGATTGATGGCCGCTTCCGCGCGTCAACGCGCAGGGGAAATCGCCATCCTGCGTGCGCTGGGCGCAAGCCGTTTTTTTGTCCTGCGCATGATGATCTGCGAGTTCGGTGCTCTTGGATCAATAGCCGGATCTTTAGGGGGTTTGGCCGGCATCCTTCTGATAAACGCTTTTTTCAGCCTGTCATTGCAGAAGCGGATCCTGATCCCGCATCTTAGTGCCCTGGGGTTGGCAATGCTTTCAGGAATCGTCCTTGGCGCTGCGGCGGGCTCGCTATCCTGCATGCGCGTCATTCGGGAACGGCCGTTCGTCACACTACGGCAGAGTTGAGATCGATCGGGCGCCGAGAATCTGCTCCAATACTGATGGAATCTCGAAAACCGCCCGATTGTTCAACGCGTCGATTCGCCGACGCATTGCGGAATAGTTCGCTGGCTCCAGCAGTTGCTCGATAGCGCGAGGTAAATCTTGGATGCGCTTGATCGCCATGCCGACGCCTTGTTCCTCGATCCAGCGCACGTTGAAGCGCTCGTGAACCATGGTTGTCCAACTGTTATTCACGATGACGGGCAGCCGCATAGCCAGCGCTTCGCTGATCCCACCAGGCCCGGGCTTTCCGATCAAGAAATCACTGAGCGCCATGAAATACGCGACATTTTCAGTAAATCCCTGTACGTGCATACGATTTGGAAGACTCAGGGACCGAAGCGTGCGAACTAATGCAGCATTGCGCCCGCATAAAACAATCACTTGGAGCGGGATCGCCGCCTCCGCGATCCGTTTGGCTATTTTCAGCATGGCTCGGGAGCCGTATCCACCATAAAGCACCAATCCGGTAGGCAAATCCGGGTCGAGGCCTAGCTTGCGGCGCTCTTCAGTTCGATCGACGGACCTCGTCTCATAAAACCTAGGATGCACAACCATTCCCGATACGGGCCAAATGCGCTCGGCAAGCGGGGCGATCCGTTCAGCTTGTTGGAGGGCCATGGCGGTCCCGCAAATAAAGTGTTGCTGTTGTTCTCGCTCGATCCAGAAACGGGGTGGGTAGTCAGCAAGGTCCGTCAAGATGGTCACGAACGGAATGTGCGGTTTTTCCTTTCGTAGACTCTCGTATAAAGCGCGATTGCGGTGGGGAGCCACGGACACTACCAAGTCGGGATCCAGCCTCCTCCAACAGCGTCTGAACAAGAACACCATGACTGGGTGGAAGATCCGAAATAAGAAATGCAGGATCGGAATCAGTTGTCTGGTCGCGATGATTAAGTCTCGCCCGACTAGCCAATTATAGATATAATTCGTTCGGACTCCCAGGAACCAGAAGGTGGGGTCGGCGGGCTGAAGAACCTCATCGGCGTTGATCAGTTCCACCCGCCATGCCTTATTTTGAAGCCGGATGCCCTCAGCCAGCGCCGTTGCAGCGGCCCAATGTCCCTCCCCGGCGTCGATATAGACGACGACAACCTTCTTCAATGGCTTCCGTTGGCGGCCAATAAATCGCCGACCTTACTCTCGTAAATGCGATAAGTTTTGTATCGCTCAGCTCCCATAATCCCAAGACTACGAATCATGCTACGGTTGTTTTCCAAGACCCACGAGCATTCCGCCTCAATGTAGCCCAGCATGCGTGCTCGTTGAATGAGTTGCAAGTACAGTTGCGACGCGACGGCCGACCCACGGTACGCCTCGACGACCCCCAGCGCTAAAACCCGAAGCATCTTGATTTTTCGTTTGGAAGCCAGGATCTTGAAAAATCCGAGCGGAAAGAGGGATCCATTCGCGCGTTTCAGCGCCAGATTGATGTCCGGCACGGCCATAGCAAAGCCGACAGGCTCATCGCCTGCTTCGGCCAAGAGCACGAGTTCAGGATTGAGGAGCGGCTTTAGAGTTTGCCCCAGGTAAAGCATCTCTTCTTTGCTGATCGGCGCGGCACCCCAATTGTCGCGCCACATTGTGTTGTAAAGCCTTCCGATCGTTTCAACTTCATCCGCGAAGCGATCGATCTGCGCACAGCGGATTCGCACTCCGGGCGCAGAAAGGACTCGGCCGGCGCGTTCCAGCGGCGCAGTTTGACCTGAAGACCGCGTTAGCCGGTAAGCGAATAGATCCATCGCTTTCCTCAGGCTCGCGCTGGCGAACAGGCGTTCGTAATAGGGCGGATTGTACGCCATCATCACGCAGGGCGATGTGTCGAACCCTTCCACTAACAAACCGCTCTCGTAATTGATGGACGGATTCAAGGGGCCTCGCATGGCCGTCAGACCCCGAGCGGCGTGCCATTCTCCTACGGATCGCAACAACGCAGCAGCCACCGGCTGAGAGTCGATCGACTCGAAAAATCCGAAGTTACCCAACTTTTCACCCGCCACCGAGTTGTAGGCGTGATCGACGATCGCTGCAACCCGTCCGCATGTCTCGCCATGGGTCAACGCGAGGAAACACTGCAGCTCGGCGTGGGAGTAGAACGGGTGCCTCGAGGGGTTTAGAATCTCTTTCTGATGGGACCGAAGCGGCGCTACCCAGCGACGATCGCTCCGATAATGCTGGTAGGGAAATTCCAGGAAGCGGCGCATGTCTGCGCGCGTTTCAACGGGGACGATCTCCACTCGTGGTCCCGTTGCTATCGTTGAGCCAGCCTGCATGCAAAGGTAACGTAACACACTCGCTACAGTTCAAGGATTCGCCCCGTGAGAACAGGCTTAACCGGATGGTAAAGCATATTCGCCTCAGTCCCCGCTGTGATATTTGGTGGACGATCTCGAATGGTGCCAAGGGGACTCAGATAACCGGACTTCGAGCCGCTAGAAGTGTACACAGAATTTACACTGCCTGCCTCAACGAAACTTCCATGCCCTCCAAAATCGAGCACCTTGAAACGATTGCGATATAGTACTGTAGCCAGCAAGACCTCATGATGTCCGCGCCAGCCGCTCTGCAGGACGCGATCAAGAAATTCCAGGGCGCAATTAGAAATACGGTAGATGACGTTGAAGGATCGTAGCCACCCAAGGGGTGAGAGGCGAATCGACGGGTGGCCCAAAGTAGGCCACCACCACCAGAATGGTTCTTCAGCGAATCGCCGGATATGAGCCGTGGTGAAATCATGTCCGGTGAAATCGAAGCGTGCAAAGAAGTCGCACCAGTCCCCCGTGTAACGTACATCGTATTCGATAAACCAGTAGAAGTCGTAATCGGGGTGCCGCCGATAGAATTCGAGCACGGGGAAATGTCCATTACCGATCAGGCCCTTCGTCGCCATTCTCTTGTAGGGAAGTGTCGCGAGCGATTCCTGGCTAAAGATATGATGTAGCGGATATCGGTCAACAATGTCCAAGTGCGAAAGTCGGGAGTCTAGGACCAGCCAACAGTCCGCATTGTCGTTACACGAACTTAGCTTACGGAATTCCTGTTCTATTTCATCAGACCAAACGTGAGTTACAAAAAGGCGAGCTCCCCTCATGGAAACGGGTCCACCGTCTTACTTTCAAAACCGCCGACGATTCTTGAGCGGGAACAGCCTGTGAGGGCATCAGCACATAAAAACTACCCCCGCAGTTATGTCCATGATCAGCAGTCGCCTTGGCATCGGCTCAGACCGTCCGCCCATAGAGCTTACGTCTGATGATAGCGCAGTACCCACGATACCCCAGCCACGTATCTTCTGATCGAGTTATCTCTTAAAAAAGTCAGCACAAGGTTCCAGCCACGATGCCTTACCGCGGAATGAGCACAAATCGAGATTCAGAATATACGTGAGACAACTCGCGGTACACTGAGGCGACCGGTGTATCGGTGACGGCGTCGAAGGTTTCGGCAATTGAGAAACGAAAGGCGGCCCGTCCTGAGTGATAAGCGGTCAGCTCACGGTGGGTGATATTATCGTGGGCCATTGAATGCTTGCAGCCGAGCATCTGTAGAGCAACCGTTAAACCAGTTATCCGTGTTCGACTTAGCCCAATTCCAAAACCTTCTTCCGAGAGTGGGCGAATTCTATAATTCATTGGCATCAATCGCTATAAAGAGCGTAGCGCATCTGATGCGCGCTTGACGCGCCACCGGCCGAGTAGATACTCTCAGCGAGTATGCAGGGTGCGCTCACAGATACGCCCGATCTTGTGCAATCTGCACGGAAGTTAACTCGCCACCTGGAGGGACCTCGCCCTACTCGCTATTGGATCGATTTTCTTCTTGCGCATTTGTCCGGTTGGGCCGCCTTCTATCTTGCTGCGTCGCCTCTAGTGTCTCGGCCGTGGCGCTGTTTTGCTTTCATCGCTTGTGTACTTTTGTGGTACAGGTCGATCAGTTTTATTCACGAGCTGGTGCACTTTCAGCCACACCGAATGCGAGCCTTTGTTTCTGCCTGGAATCTGCTCGCCGGGATTCCGTTTCTGTGTCCTTCATTTTTATATTCGACTCATTTGCAACATCACTCCAAGAAGATGTACGGTACGCGCGAAGACGGCGAATACACGCCTTGGGGAGCGGCTCATCCGGGTCACATCCTGGCATTTTCGGTTTCGAGCGTCGGTGCACCTTGCTTAGCTCTCCTGCGGTTCGGACTTCTGACGCCGGCCAGCTGGATCATACCCGCTCTTCGCCGGTGGGTTCAGCAGCGAGCGTCCGCACTGGTGGTACATGGAACGCACCACCGCACGATCCCCAGTGGTGGCGATCTTCGCAACTGGCGCATCCAAGAAGCTGGGGCGTTTTTGTGGATCAACATTATCGTATGGTCCGCTCTTTCTCACCGTCTGTCGTGGCGGTGGCCTCTGGTATTTGCGGCGTCCTTGGGAACAGTAAGCTTCCTCAATTCAATACGCACCTTGGCGGCACACCGCTTCCGCAACACGGGCCGGACGATAAGCTACCTCGAACAGATTCAAGACTCTGTGAATCACGCCGACGGAGGACTTGTTACCGAACTGCTGTGTCCGGTTGGATTGCGCTTTCATTCTCTTCACCATATGCTTCCATCTTTGCCGTACCATTCGCTACCGGAAGCCCACCGAATTTTGATGCGAGAGCTTCCACCCGACTCGACATATCGGCAAACCAATAGTCCCAGCATATGCGCGACCGTCGCACAACTCCTACATGATGCGCACTGCGCAGGTGCGTTGAAGCCGAGACGGTCTTAGAAGATTGTGGCGGCGACCCAGCGAGTGGTTTTGGTAACTGGAGCATCCTCTGGCATCGGCAAAAGTTGCTCTGAACTATTGTGCCGCGCCGGATATCGCGTCTATGGCGCATCGCGCCGCGGAGTTGATTTACCTGAAAATGCGCCGCCCGGCCTGGTATCGCTCCGCATGGATGTCACATCTGACGAATCCGTTCGAGAAGCGCTGCAGCACGTCCTGCGTCTGGAGCAGAGGGTCGATGTGCTGATCAACAACGCTGGCAAGGGAATTGCCGCCGCGGTGGAGGACACGTCCGTTGCGGAGGCGCTCGGTCAGTTCGATGTGAACTTCTTCGGCATCTTACGAACAGTTCGCGCAGTCCTGCCTGTGATGCGCAATCAGCGTTCCGGATACATCGTGAACATCGGGTCGATCGGAGGCCTGATCGCCATTCCGTATCAGGGTCTTTATAGCGCCTCAAAATTCGCGCTGGAGGGTCTGACAGAATCACTCCGGCTGGAAGTGAGCCGCTTTGGGATAAGGGTTGTGCTGATCGAACCTGGCGATCACCGGACGTCCTTCTCCATAAATCGTGGCTTTACTGAAGAATCTTCAAGGCATGCCACGTACCGCGAGAGTTTCGAACGCGCGATTCAACGGATGGCTTCCGATGAACAACGCGGGCCCGGACCGGAGAGCGTTGCGCGATTAGTTCACAAGGTGATCAGCCTGCCTAACCCAAGGCTGCGCTACACCACTGGCCCAGTTGCGCAACGCACGGCGGTATGGCTGAAAAGAGTTCTCCCGTATTCGATCATCGCGAAGTTGCTAGCGGCGTATTACGGCCGCTAAGACGATACGAATTGCAGTCAGAATTGGCCCCCTAAAGCAAAAAGACTTTGGCACTTGGCAATTTCTTCTGCGGCGCGGCCAAGCTCGGCTGGATCGTGCCCAGCGGAAACGCTGAAGCGTAGCATGGCGGCATCGCGCGGCACGGAGGGATGCACTACTGTGTGGACGTAGATTCCGCGCCTCAGCAGCTCCCGCGACAGGCGCACACAGAGTTCGTCGTCGCCAACAGGGAGACGAAAAATCGGGCCCTGTTCACCCGTCACAGGAACAGAGCGACGCTTGAGTTCACTGAGAAACCACTGGGCGTTCTCCCTCAACCGGGTTACAAGTCCCGGCTGCTCCACAAGAACATCCAGCGAAGCGGAAGCGGCCGCCAACATGGGCGGCGAAATCCCGGCGGTGAATAGAACTGGCCGCCCATGGTAGCGAATATATTCGATCACCTCGTGGTCCCCGGCAATCCAGCCGCCGGTCGACGCCAAAGTTTTTGAGAACGTGCCAGCAACGATATCGCAGGCCCCGATGGAGGCGAAATGTTCTTCGGTTCCCCGGCCTGTATCGCCCAATACTCCCAACGCATGGGCCTCGTCGAGCGCCAAACGAGCCCCATAATGAGAACAAATCTCGCGGATATCCGGCAATGGAGCAAGATCGCCGCTGTTGGAGTACAGCCCCTCTACCATGACCATCGCGGATCGAGTTTGTCTCAGAATCTCTTTCAGCTCGACAACATCGTTATGGCGGAAACGCTTCACGCGGCAATGGGCAATCCCTGCCCCGTCGAGAATAGACGCGTGAATTTGTTCGTCGACAACCAGGGTCGTTCGACTGTTCATGAACGATGTCACCACCCCTGCCGTTGCCTGATAGCCCGTTGTGCAGACCAGTGCGTCCTGCCGCTGCAGGAAACGCGCAAGACTTTCTTCCATGGCCAAGATCTCGGGAGATGTCGCCGAATGCGCACGGGAGCTCGATCGGCCGGTACCGTTCTCGCGTGCGGCCCGGGCTGCGGCATCCCGGACGCGTGGGTGATTGGAAAGTCCTAGGTAATCGAACGAGCTCAAGATCAGAATGCGCTGGCCGTGCAGCCAGGCATGGGTCCCTTCCCAGTTTGAGAACGGCAGATAAAAAGGCATGAGGTCCGCCGCGCGCATCCGATCCGATAGCTTGAATCGGCGGGCTGGTTGGAAGACATCCTCTGATGCTGATTCCGCTGGCGTGTGCAGAACGCCTAATGCCTCGCCCCGATCCTGTTCACGGACCCGGCGGATTAAGGTGGAAAGCGTCGGATTGTCGCTGATAATTGTCGCCGCGGTATCGCGTTCCATGAATTCGGCCAGGGCCGCCGCCAGCTGTGCCATGCCAAGAGAATCGATACCGAGTTCGGACAATGGAACATCTTCCGCCACTGGCTCCTGCTCCCCAAACCGACCGGCGATCCGAATTTCCGTCAAAAGAATCTGCTCGACGATTTCCGCACCAGCCCCGCTACTCCTGGGCCCAAGCGCACTGTCATCCGATGAAGAATGTGATGTGTCGGCAAACAATGGAGTGATCGAACCTGATTGATACAGCAACCGAGTCTCGCCTCGCCGTATTTTCCCGGTCGGGGTCAGCGCGACACTTTTCAGCGGGACGATGACTACATTGTCCGGCTGGATTCCTAGGGCGCCAGCCAGTCGTGCTCGAATGCGGCGCGCGATGGTCCGATACTCATTCTCGTGTTGGCCCGAGGGGGTTTCCGCGAGAATAATAACCGATTCGGCTTGCTCGAAGTCAGAGAACACCGCGACCTGGCCAGCGCGCAACTTCGGATGAGCCGCCGCCGCCGTTCGCTCGAGCTCGTGTGCATCGTAGTTCTTTCCATGAATCACGACCACATCTTTTAGCCGGCCCGTCACGTAAAGCTCACCATCGTAAATTGCGCCCAGATCGCCTGTCCGAAGGTATGGGCGGTCCCCTCCAGGCAGGCGGGCGCGGAAGACAGGCTCGTTTCTGTTCTCGGGCCAGCCGAAATACCCTTTGGCGACGGACGGTCCGGCAATCCAGATTTCGCCGATTTCGCACTCGGCAAGTGGTTGTCCGTCCTCCGGATCCACTATTGCAACCTGAAGTTTGTCCTGAACTACTCCACACGACACAATACTCCGCCCAGATTCCGAAGAGCTCTCTTCTAACCGCCCGGCCGTTTGAGCATCAATATCGAAAATCTTCGCCGTGACACAACTCAGAGCGGCTGAGACGAAGAGGGTGGCTTCCGCCAAGCCATAACACGGACGTAAACTGCCATTCCGAAAACCGTGCGGCTCGAGGCGCCGGGAAAAACGCCGCATCGTCGCGGCATCGATTGGCTCAGCACCACACAGCACAGATTCAAGACAGGAGAAATCCAGGTTCTCGAGCTGGGCCTTCTTGATCACGCGGTTGCATAAAGCGAACGCAAAATTCGGAGCTGCGGTGCCCCACGCTCTGAAACGGGATATCGCCTGAAGCCAGCGGATCGGCCGCAGCGCGAAAGCCGTTGGCGTTAGAAGGGCCAATTGGCCTGATTGCGCGTGCAGAGCGAACAGGAAATTGCCCACCAGTCCCAGGTCGTGCGACCAGGGCAGCCAACTGACTCCCACAGCGTGACGAGGTGGGCTGAGCGCCTTTTCAATGGCGCGCAAGTTCGACAGGACGTTGGCGTGACTGATCATAACCCCCCTTGGCGACGCGGTGGAGCCGGACGTGTATTGCAAAAATGCCAAGTCTTCGGGAAAGGCGTCGGCATAATATTCGCCGTTCGCCGTTGCGATCAGTTCCTCAACGGTGCGCAACGCATAACCGGAAGCTTTTTGATCCGAGGCAAGAAACAGTTTCTGGAGGCCATCAATCGTTTCTGCGTCGCCAATCAGCAATCTGGAGCGAGCGTCCGCAAGGATGGCTCTAAATGCTTGTAAGCCCGCCCCGGTTCGAGGAAGGGGAGGATCCGCCGGAACCGGCAGAGCACCTGCAGCGAGAACGCCAAAAAAAGCTCGCGCGAACTCAATCGGAGACGCGCATGCGATCACGATGCGCGGCTTGGAATCCGCGTTGTGGCTTCCGTGCGCCCGCAGTGAGGCGCCGATTTTTCGTGCGTCGCGTTCGAGTTCAGCCGCTGAGAGACTCTGCTGAGGTCCATCGGCGTCGCCCGAAAGTAAGAACCGGTAAATCGGCTCCGTGCCCCGGTGTTCCACAGTTCGGCGCAAGAGGGTGAGAAGCGTATCACTCATGATTGTTTTGTAACGGACTCCAAGATCGGCTTGATGCGCCTTACGGTCAATCGAAGGATGATAGCACTTTGGCGAAATATCTCTCGGCCGTTCGAGTGAGGCCTGTAGATTCGGGAGCTTCCGTGAGTCAAGAGCGATCGTCAAGTTATCATGGGTCCTTATGATTGAGATCGCAGCTGCCGCTATTGGCACAGCAGCGTTGGGTGGGGGCGGCTTGATGACCTATGGGGCGGTCGGAAAGTCCGCTAGAATCTTTGGTCCGTCGGCGTACCGGGGGGCACCGTCCAGGCGGGTGATTGCCCTCACATTCGACGATGGCCCAAGCGAATCCACGCCCAGGCTTTTGGATTTACTGGATCGGCACTCCGTCCGTGGCACATTTTTTATGTGTGGCCAAAACGCGCGGCGGTATCCCGCAATCACAAGAGCGGTGGCTGCTGCAGGACATGAAATCGGCAATCACACTGATTCCCATCCGAACCTTTTGTTTCACTCTCCCGGTTTTATTGACCGAGAGATCACCTTAGCCCAAGAAACTCTTTGTTCTCTCACCGGGCTGGCGCCGCGCCTATTCCGCGCTCCATTCGGTGTGCGCTGGTATGGTCTGCGGCGCGTTCAGGAAAGCCTCGGCCTTATGGGAGTGATGTGGACAGTGATTGGACGAGATTGGAAGTGGCCCGCGGAACGCATTTCACAACTTGTCCTGGATCGCACCGTCCATGGGGGAATCGTTTGTCTGCACGATGGCTTTGAAACGCGGCCCTCGCCCGACATCGCCGCCATGCTCAGCGCCGTGGCATTGCTCATTCCGCAGCTTAAGGATCGGGGTTATGAATTCGAAACGACGAGTCAGACTCTCAGTTTGGGACGGAGACAACAAGAAATTGCCTCTTAAGTTGTATAGCTCTCCCAACAAACGAGCGGGCGAGATTTCTGCAATGGCAGCGCTGGCCAAAAGGGCACTATCGGTGGAGCGGAGGCATCGACCGGCGGGAACTCTTGCGTTGTCGTTTTTCGCGTCCTACGCGAGCGGCCCCTACCTCCCGCTGCTCGACCTCGCCAATTCAACGCCGGGAGAAGCCGCGATTCAGGGTAGCGGCGGGCAGGCGCTCTCCGGCCCCAACACCGGAGTACTGGAGTTGCAGGGCTTGGCGGACCTTCCAACGGCTCCTCTTCTGGCCACGGCTTTGGCGGGCCCGGCGTCTATGCGCTTGGGGGTAGGCACGAGCCCGAGTACGATTTCGGGGGGCCCGGTGTCACAGCCTATGGAGGCAATGCCAGTTCCGTGGGCGGGGCTGGCGTCCTTGCTACTGGGGGGACCGGTGCGTTCGAAGGCGGCGACGGCATCGACGCGATTGGGGGCGCGGGACCCTCTTCGGGCGATGGGGGCGTTGGAATCTACGCCGAGAGCGTCAGCGGTTCGCCAGTGAGGCGATCTCGGACACTGAAGCAATCTCCGACGGGCTCAGGACGTGACCGATCATGTAGATAGTTGCCGCCCCACTGGATGGGGGTCGAGAGCAAATCACCGCGGTGAGTTCTCGACGGTCCCGCTGGAAATGACCGTGAGGGCAGCAGTGCCCGGCAGGCGGTGTGGAGAAAGCGGAGTGAGGGCTCCATCCCCCGTGGAATCCGGGACTGCCTTGGCGCTTCCTGAAGTCAACAACATCGACGCGTTTTCGCTGCATAGTGGGATTCTCGATTCCCTCGTGGGCGAAACTCCTGCCCGGCCTCGAGCAGCTGCTGGTACAGCCGGCGAAGCGATCCGGAGAGTTGGCAACAACTAGGGGCAGTTAGCCCGTTACTCGTGGATCGACACGGTCAGGTCTCCGTATCCTCAGGGGGAAGCTGCCCGGCACCAATGGCAACCCATGGCAACCCAAGTTCCAAAAATCAAGGATAGAGCTGACACGTCTACTGCCCATCAGCGACCGGCACGAAGACGAAAATCTTGTCGAATACGCCGACGGCCTCGCCAAAGGCAGTGGAATGGAAACCTGCATGACACCGAATCGGCACTATGCTTGAGACGGTCGGTCGCTGGCGTGTGCTTCTTTCGAGTCGTTGAAACTTATGCGGCTAGGCGACAATAGCGCGGGTTGACGGGGAAGTTGTCAAAGAGAACGGTAGGTCCCATTTGAGCGGGATCATAGCACGAAGGCTCAAGAAGCGGAGGACCGCTGAACTGATTAGTTCGATGTGATGCAATTTGCCTGAGCTATCCGTCACGTAACATGGAACGATAGCTGGGCTTCTAACGCGTGCAGACCTCCAGTTGCTCCGGTAAGTCTCTCCGCTGGCTCCAGAAATTCTCACGTCCACTCGTATAGACATAAAGTACTCCGTCTCCCTTGGAAAAGTGGTCCGCTCGTTTTGGTCCCGGTGGCCCGTGCGTGGGAGCTTTAAGAACACCTGCGAGAACAGGGCCGAATTGATTGGTAAGATTTCGGGGGCACTGCGGCTGCGGAACGCATGCGCAAGGCTGCGCGCACAGCGAGCGCCCAGAAAACAGCAACCGCGTCTGCAAGGGTCCGTACTGCATGGCCCGGCGAAACCTGTCACAAGTCGCCTATCTCACCCCCGCCCGTTGGGCCGCCTCTCGAAACTAACCTGGGTTGGTCGGACGGATACGTTCGATCCATTCCACGAGCGCGAATTGATTGGTCATAATAGGTAATTAGCGTTGTCAAGCACTGGCATATGGCACCGGAAGACGAACGGCCAGGAACCGCGACGAACGGCGCCGAAAACCAGTAGCCTCAGCATCGCATTCAGAGTGCGATGGTCCTTTTCGCTTTGGAGGAGGCACTCGGCACCTTCGTAGTCCAAGCTATGCCTCAGCCAGAATCCTTGCCCCTGGCCATGCGGGCAGAGATAGAAAAACGGATCAATGGCGCTGGGTTCGTGCCCGTGTAACCTAGCCACTGCCGCCTCCAAAGATCGCTCTGAGAGTGACTCGCTTGCGCGCCTTCGCACGCTAGTCGAAGTCTTGGACGCCTTTGAAGTGAGAAATGCCGTCTGCCACCCTAATCGACCCGTCCCTGAGTGCTACTGGCACCGAATGGCCGCCCTTGCCACGGATTCTTGTATTGAGCAGCTTCGTCTCCACAAAGTATCCGATGCTTTTCGCCTGTGCAACTGAGAATCGGTTGACGACGACGCCGCCCGATGGATGGCTTCAACAACGCTCCTCGAACGTCCCGAACAATCTGCCCAGTACTTTTGATCACCACATCACCGGTCTTATTGCGCGCCAGGACGAAGTCCGAGACTTACAAAAACGGCTCCAGAATAAACGCAACTCACTCGTCGCCATCGTCGGTCCCGGGGGTTTCGGGCGTCCGAATAGACGCAAGTTGGATGGGGTGGTCGACCGGTCGTTGAGCGAGTCTCCCTTAGTGGGATGTCGTGGACCTGCGCGCAAGCTTTTCGACTCACAGCGTTGGTCGTGGCGCCATCGTGCGGCTAACGCAACATGTTTTCATCGTTCCCAGCGAAGGCCATGGAATCGACTGGCTGCCCGATCAAAGACCAATAGCGTCCGGATCGGTGCAACATACGAGGGCGTCGTGCTGGGAAATGGTGCCGTGCCATTGAAACACTACGCCGTTGTGTGTTTCATCCGGGACATTTAACGTGCGAATGTCGTGCAGCATTCCCATGCCTCGAAATGAGTAAACTCGCGAAGGCGAGCCGTCTGCTTCAAGACGTGCAATCATGCAATCTGAGGTCGCGCGAACATCTCGAACTAGGTTCTGGGAAATGCCGACAAATAAGCAGGAGCCGAGTTGCGCCACTCCCCGTAGCCAACCGCGTTCGTAGGGTTTCTGAAAGTTTCCGCTCCTGGAAACGATGGCGCTTTCATTCGAACTGCACACCGAAATGTCGCCGCCAGCGCGCCACACGTTGTGAGTGGCCACTCCTAACGAATGCTTCCCGGTGCCGCACAATCGTTTATTACAATCAAACCTAGCGAACCAACCTTCTGGCTGTGTGCCTGCCAACAGAAAGCCCTGTTTATCGACGAAGATCGAATTCATGTGATGGACGTCCCTTGCTTCACCATGGTCCCCAAAGGGAAACCATCTGTCCCAGGTCTGGTGTGCGAGGGAATACTCCATAATGCAATCGTCGAACGTTGAGCAAATGTAGAGGGTGCCTTCGTACTGGAATATCTGATGAACGTCGCGAATGGGCCAGCGGCCGCGCAGCTCGGCGAGCGGTTGTAAGTTACGGTCGAAGCACAAAATAATGTTGTTCTGTGATGAACGATCAGCTCCCACGGGCGCTTGACGACAAGCAATGAAGATGGTCTCACTAGTAAAGGTGATGCCGTAATAGACACCCCGACCTGTATCCAAGCAGCGAACCTTTCCAGAAGCAGGATCTAACAGCCAAGTGGTTTGGGTTGTGGTTGCAAGCAGATATGGCGCACTCATCGAAAGGACCGGATTTGGATCGCTGACAGTCACATGATACAAACGATTGCTAGAGATGATACGGACCGCGAGTACCCACTCGAGATGGGTAACAGAAGAGCTAAATTGGATGGGAGCTATTGAGATGCTATGGCGGAGAGAAATGAGGCAGGTCGCTTGGAAGATATGAGGTTGCTGCTAGTAAGCACTCCCCGTTCAGGGAATACTTGGTTCCGGCGATTGCTATGCGGAGCACTCGATTTAAAGGAATTTGCCGTCCACCGGCCGTGCGAGCTGAACTGGGCCCAACTCCCACCAAGGTGCATCGTTCAAATGCACTGGAGGGTCAAACAGGATGTCTGGAAAATATCCCGAGATTTTGGTTTTCAGCCCATTGTGATCGTGCGGCATCCGCTTGATGTCCTGATCTCCATACTGCATTTCTGTAACTTCGAACTCGAGACAAATTACTGGTTGGGTGGTGAAGGGGGCGACGAAGCCTCGATTCGAGGCAAAGATCCGGCCGACCACGCTTTTGCCGCTTATGCTACGGGTCCGCGGGCAGCCGCATTGCTATCCGTTTCCGCCACATGGATGGATCAGCAGGTTCCGCACATTCGATTTGAGGAACTGGTGGCGAAGACGGAACCAGAACTCAAGAACTTTCTGTGCCGCTTCGGGGCGGAGCCCGTTCGGCCTTTTCCGGATGTGATCGAAGGCAATACATTGCAAAAGAGCCGTTCCTCTTCAGAAAATCACCACTTTTGGCAGGGTCAACCGGGCCTTTGGTCAAAGCTGATCGATAAACACCTGGCGCATCGGATTCATGCTGTTCATCCCGATGTTTTTGCTTCGCTGGGGTATGGAGTGCAGGAGGCTTGTTGTGTGCCGCCGGAAGACAGCCGGAGATTGTGGAGCACGCTGCGCGCGGAGCCGCACAGGGCAGCAGATGAACGCGGTGATAGACAAGGCCAAGATAGCGCGTCGCTGGCGTGCTGATTGCACCTTAGTCTAAGAGGCGAAAAAGCAGAAAGGATGTCCGAGTCTGGCTTCTCGGCTGGGCGAAAACCGCAGCCTGTGGTCAATTCCCTAGCGCATAGCTGGTGGCGCGAGCCCTAA
This sequence comes from Bryobacterales bacterium, assembly GCA_963824345.1. GTDB lineage: Bacteria > Acidobacteriota > Terriglobia > Bryobacterales > Bryobacteraceae > Palsa-89. Next base: position 392,407 of record CAWGOZ010000020.1, on the reverse strand, counting down.
TGTGGAAGATCCTCAATTCTCGTTATTGGCTTATCGCATTTGCCGTCTACCTTGCGCTCTCCTGGCTTTCGCTCAAGGATTTTCTCCTCAGTGGCCTGGACCGGATAGGAGGGAATTTCGGGGACAATCGCCTTTGTATTTTCCTTCTTGAGCACTGGTTCCGAGCTTTTTGCGGCCTGGAAGCGTGGGACGACCCGAGGTTCTTCTATCCGGCTCACGGGGTCTTGGGTTATTCCGAAACGATGTTCGTGGGGTCTCTGCCTTACGCGCTCTTCCGTTTTCTTGGTTGCGATCCCTACGTTTCTTTCGAGCTGACGTTAATTGCCGCCACTCTCGCCGGATATGTCAGCATGATCTTCATCTTAAGGAGATGGCTCAACGCAAGCGAGTTACTGTCCATCGCTGGCGGCGCGATCTTTGCTATATCGAACGTCATCCATTTGTGGATCGTGAGCGCTCAGACGTACACTGTCATGCTCCTCCCATGGCTCCTGATTCTGTTTCTCCAGTTAACGGACGACTCTCCGAACGCAGCGGCGAGACGTTGACGCACTGCGTTTTCTTTTTGTGCGCTTTTGTCAATTTTGTATTTCTCTAACTTCTACGTTGCCTATTCCTTCAGTCTGTTGTTTCTACTGGCGCTCGTGATTTATCTACTTCTCGCCCCACTGTCCTGGCGCCAGGCCATGCCACGGCTCAGTGTTGCGATGGCATGTTGTGCCGGCCTCGCGGTTGGATTTATCCCGTTCTTTTTCGTGTATGGTTCGAGCATCGCCTCCAACCACGGCTGGGAATTCTCGCAGTTTCTTGCCCAAGCGATGGGGATTGGGAACGTTCTAAATCCTGGAAAGGGCAATCTGGTCTGGGGATTGTTGCTGGACCCGAGCGGCAGTTCAGCAATGGCTTACGGTGTGCCGCCGATCCTGGCTGTGGTCTTCATTGGGACGATTGTGTGGCTCCTCCGGCTACGCGCTCGAGGACAATTGTCCAGCCCTCATGCGGTACTGCTGGCGAGTGGACTCGCGACAACTTTCCTTCTGTCGGCGACCATCAAGTATCACGAAAAACTCTTCTGGTACTATCTTTGGTGCTGGCTGCCTGGCGCCAGGACCGTGCGCGTTCTCCCCAGACTGTTTATCTTCATGAGCCCCTTCATCACGATAATTTCCATCGGAGGAGTTTCCGAGATGATGCGCCGGGCCGGATTAGGCGGACCGCACCCCAGACTACGCCGGGTTCTTCTGGCTTTGCTCATAGCAGCGCTTGTGCTGGAGCAAGTTAATTGGGCGCCGGTACATGGAATCAGCCGCAAGCATGAATATTCTAGGCTCGGAAAGATGCCCCCAGCGCCTTTGTCGTGCCGTTCCGTGTTCTTGGTCCCGACTCAATCGTCCATCCATCCCATCGGTCTTCAGCTCGATATTATGTTCCTTGCCCAACGAAACAACTTGCCTACGGTTAACGGCTACAGTGGTCTTCAACCCGAATCCTGGGGCTTGAACATCCCGCAGAGTCCCGATTACGCTAGCAATCTTCACCAATGGATCGATCGGAATGGCATCGCCGATGGATCGTGTGGGGCAGACATAGACAATTCAGTCTGGCTTGTGGCTGCTAAAGGTAATCGGAAACAATGAAAGGTCTCTGCGTTTTCGGTTGCACAGCGCTTCTCTGAGAGTCACATTCACTTGCGCTGGGTGCTCCGCGCCCGTTATGCTTTTAGCTTGAAATGGATTGAGTTGTCGTTGGGCAGCGGTTCCAGCTTTTGATGAGCTTCGCGGCACAACCCGCGGGGCACGATGTCATGCGGGGTGGGCGCGTTGGCAACATTTCTTGACAGGCCGCCATACATCTGGTTCTGGAGCCCAACGTATCGCGTTTTTGGTTCGTGGATCAGGGCATGCAAGGCGTTGGTTAACAACCGCAAGGAAATCGAGCAGGAGCGCGAAAGACGTTTTGCGCGGATCGAAGCGGTGCAACGCGAAACTTCAGAACTTCTGGAGCAACTGGTGGTTACGATGCTGGGGGACCGGCAAGTTCCCCGCGCGATTGAAGAAATGCGCGCCGTCCTGGCGTCCGAGCATAAGAAACACGAGGCAGAGACTTGCACGGCCAATGCTGCCCAGTGGGCTGCCATCGAACAGTTAGTCCTGGCTCGCATGGCAAATCCAAGCAGTACTCAAATCGACAGGAATAACCAGCACGCTTTAACCATAGAGTCAGCACCAAGCGCCGGCGAGATCGGCTAGACCGCTATGCCACGCGTAGTGTATGCCGATCTGCGTTGTTTGCAGGAGCCTTGCTTCGAGCGGCGCGGTATCGGGAACCACGTCGCGTCGCTACTGCGATCTCGCAGGGAAAGCGGCAACTCCGCCTGGACCGTGATAGGACTCGTTGACGAAGCGCTGGCCGATTTACCGCCCGAGTATGCGGCGCTGGTTGACGGGATCACGCAGCCGGCGAATGCGCCGATTCCGCAAACTAGAGCGATCTACCTCGACTGTTCCCCGATGACGCAAGATCCGCGGTTTAGCCTTTCCCTCACGTCCAATGGTGGCATCCTGAAGGCCGCGATTGTCTACGATTTCATTCCCTTCGATCGGCCGGGATATCTGCCCACGCAGGCCTCCCGGACAGGATATCTTCTCAAGCTCGCCAGATTGCGGAATTTCAATTTTTATCTTCCCATTTCCAAATACACCTCCGGGCGTCTCTCCGAGATACTCGGCATCTCCGAATCGGAAGTTTGCGTGACCGGCGTTGCGGTTCGTAATTCGCTTTTAAGGGCGTGCAACCGCGGTCAGCTCGCACCGTCGGCGTACGACAGACCAGATCCCTATTTCTTCTCTCTGGGCGGCGGTGATCGCCGGAAGAATATCGAGGCCGCAATATTGGCGGTGCGCAAACTGAACGAAACCCAGGCGAAACAAATTCGATTGAAAGTGGTGGGTGATTACCAAAGCGCCTACAAGTCTGAACTTTTCAGCCTCGCGGGACACGCCGAGGGTGGAGGGTTCTTAGAGTTCTTGAGCGGCGTGGACGACGATACCTTGGCGCATCTCTATGCAGGGTCAATCGCAACCATTGTGCCATCCTACATCGAAGGATTTTCCCTGCCGGTGATCGAAGCCGCTGGTTGCGGCGCGCCCGTGATAGCGTCCATCTGCGACGCTCATCTGGAGCTAATCACGCCCATTGAGGCGACTTTCGCCGCGGACAATCATCAGGATCTTACCGGCAGATTGGAGCGTATTGTGCAAGATCCCGGCTGGCGCTCGCAAATACTTGCTGCCCAAGAGAAAACCGCTATGGACTTCCAAGAAAGCCGGGTTGGCGCAAGATTCTGGAACGCTCTGGCAGAGCGCTCCGCTGGATTTGCCCGTGGCCCTGGTCTGAGGCTGAAGAGGCCCAAAGTCGCCTTTCTCACTCCGTACCCGCCGGAACAAACGGGTGTAGCCCGCTACTCCCAACTGACGATTGAAGCCGCTGCGCGGTCCCTTGAAGTCGACTTGTACACGAATGCCCCTCGCCCCATTGCCGGAAGCGGTTTCCACGACGCAGGAGCAATCGGGGGCTCACCCTTCGTAAAAGGGGCCTATGACGCTGTCATTTCCGTGATCGGAAACTCTGACTTTCACATCCCGATCTTTGAGGTCTTTGAACGCCTGGGCGGGCCTTGTATTCTGCATGATTCCCGGTTAATACAGATTTATTTGCTGAGGCACGGGACGCAGCGCTTTTTGGAACACGCCGGCGCCCTACTCGGTCGTCATGTCACCCTAGCCGAAGTGGAAGTCTGGGTTCACGACGAAGATCTTCCGTCATTATTCGTCGAGCCTATCATCGAGCGCGCGCGTCCCCTGATCGTACACACCCCGGATTTTCAGAGACAGCTGCGCGAACGGTACGGAGTGAACGCCGAGGTGCTCCCGTGCTGCCCCACGATGCAGTTTTCCGACCAAGAATTGAGTAGCGCGTCGCGGACTAACGCGCGGCATCAACTGGGCATATCTCCCGGCGCGTTTCTCATCTCCAGTTTCGGATTCATGGCAAAGGTGAAAGGTTTCGAGGCCTGTATCCAAGCCGCTGGGATGCTGCGCGGCTGGAACGTGCCGGCTGAGTTGCATTTTGTCGGTTGCGCTCGGGATGAAGGCCCCGAGGTTGAGCGCATCGCCAGCGAATGTGGTGTGGCCGGGCACATTCATTGGACGCGCAACTTTGTCGATGAAAGCACCTATCGCCGATTTCTGGTCGCCGCTGACGCCGCTATCCAACTTCGCAGTTATGGGTTCGGACAATATTCGGCTGCTTTGGGGGACTGCATCAGTGCGGCCTTACCGTCCATAGCGACCAGAAACCTGGCAGATTCTTGCGGGGCGCCTGAATACGTACGGACTGTTGACAACCACAGGTCCGCGTTGCCGTTGGCTGAACAACTCGCAACGTTGTGGGAAAACAGAAGGCCGGTGGAGGCGCGTCAGGATGCCCGCAAAGCATATTTGGCGAAGCATAATTTCGCATTTTACATTGACCAGCTCCGAGAGGCGCTGGATCTGGCGTAAAGCCTTCCGGGGGCTGCACCCTTCCGCGAATGCAACGTCTTGGGCTATCATTCCCATTGGGATCCTCGCACGAAATTCGGCGCACAGCAGTCGTTTCCATCGTCGCCAAGAACTGTCTGGCACAAGCCAGAGTGTTGATGAAGTCGGTGCACGAAACGGATCCACCCGTTGCACGTTTGGTTCTGTTGATTGACGATCCCGAAGACTACTTTGACGCCACTCACGAAAACTTTACGGTCGTTTTTTCTCACCAGCTCGGAATCGCGAATCCGGACTGGTTTCACTTTAAATATTCCATTTTGGAGCTTTCCACCGCCGTCAAGCCGTTCTTCCTGAACTGGCTGTTCTGTGAGTGCGGCTTCACTAAAGTGATTTATCTGGATCCTGACACTCGCGTTTACGCATCATTGGCCGGCATCGAAGCAAGGCTCGAAACTTTCAACATAGTGCTTACCCCGCACCTCACTGGTCCGTTGGAAGATGACCGGCGGCCAACAGAACTGCAGATTCTGCGAGCAGGCGCATATAACCTGGGATTCATAGCCCTGAGAAGCGATCCGGAAGTCGAGCGCTTCCTGCGATGGTGGCAAGGGCACCTCTACGATCATTGCGCTGTGGATCTGCTTCGTGGTCTTTTCGTAGATCAACGCTGGATCGATTTAGTTCCCGGTATGTTTTCCGCCGTGTGTATTTTGCAAGATCCGGGTTACAACGTCGCCTATTGGAACGCGCCTGGCAGAAGAATCACCCAGCGACAGGAACAACTGATGGTCGGAGATCAGCCCCTTTTCTTCTTCCACTTCAGCGGGTACGATCCCAACTCTCCGGAGCGCTTCTCCAAGCACCAGGATCGCTTGCAGTTCAAGTATCGAGAAGATCTGAGAACACTTTGCGATCAATATCGCCGCGAATTATTTGAGCAGGGATACGCCGATTGTAGCCGGTGGCCTTACACCCACGGCCGCTTTCGGAATGGCTGTCCGATTCCCGACGTCGGCCGGCACCTGCTGGATGAAGCGCCCGAGTTGTTGGAACAGATTGCCGATCCTTTTTCGGACGCCGGCTATGAGAAAATCGTTCGTTTTTGGAACGCGCCGGTGTCGCCGTCGTCCGATGTTCACCCCGGCGTCACCAAGCTCGCCTATCGTGTATATCGATTGCAAGAAGACGTGCAAGCCGCGATGCCGGACATTTTTGGAAGGGACTATATCCGTTTTCTGAAATGGATGCTCTCCCAGGCGCCACATCAACATCTGTTGAGTGAACCGCTGCTTGGCAACGTTCGCGCTGCCGTCGAATCGAGCTCGAAAGCGGGTGGCACACAAGACTTCCCCGCAGGCGAAGACGCCTCGTTGAAGCGAACTGAACCGATCGAGGAAACCAACGGGCCGCCATTGCAGCTGCTCACGTTGCGAGAGAAGCTGAACGCCTCACCCGCATTACGCCGGCCGGAACGAGCCAGCGGATCGGCGCACCTTACTGTGTTGGCGCGTCACATTTACGACAGCCGGCCCGATCTTCAGCGCGTATTTCCGGATCCCCAGGGGCGCGATCAAGCGGCTTACCTTGCGTGGCTGTTGTACTACGGGCGGGAGACCTATAGCCTCAACGACGAATATCTTGCGCCCCTGCGCGAGTCGCTTCGTCTGATTCGGGCCGATTTGAAGTTCACCAGGAGAACTCGTTTAAGTCTCTACTGCAAGGTACTTAAGCTGGCCAGGAAGCTGAGTCCTTTGGTTCAGACCGCGCGCAAAAGCGCGCTCCGAGAGAACTTACGAGCAAAATGGCGTGCTACGGCGTTGCCGGCGCGCACGACGGATGCCGCGGTGGAGTCGTCGGGGGTAAACGTATATGGCTATTTTCGAGCCGAAACCGGCGTGGGGCAATCCGCGCGGAACGCTGTAAGCGCCCTGGCCGCCGTCGGAATCAAGGGAGCTCTTCGAAATATTCCGGCGGCACATCACAGCCAACTGGATACGTCGGTTGCCTCGTTCTCCGTGGACGCTCCCTACGGGATCAGTATTTTCTTCGTCAATGCGGACCAAACTGAATCCGTGCACGGCCGTGGACGCCCGTCCCGAAGGAAGCATAACATCGGCGTGTGGAGCTGGGATTTGGAAGAGCTGCCTCACCAATGGGACCGGGCCTTCGACGTTTACGACGAGATTTGGGTGCCGAGCAGTTTCTGTCAGGCGGCGATTGCGGCGCGCTCACCAGTGCCGGTGATCCGCATTCCTTATTGCGTCAAGCCGGCCGAGGGCAGCCATAAATCGCGGCTCGATTTTGGTATCGATCCACATCGATTTGTTTTTCTGAGCGTTTTCGACATGCGTAGCGGGTTGGGCCGTAAGAATCCGATCGCGGCGATGCTAGCGTTTCGAAAAGCGTTCGCTGGACACCAGGATTGCGAGTTGATCGTCAAGGTAAACCACGCGCATTCGAACCCCGCGGGCCTGCGGCGTTTGCGGGCAGAGGCATCCCGACAGTGCGTGCGGGTGATCGACGATACCTTTCGTCACGGCGATGTGGAGGCTCTTATCCGCTGCGCCGATTGCGTGGTTTCTCTCCACCGCTCGGAGGGATTCGGCCTGGTAATGGCTGAGGCGATGCTCCTGGGGAAGCCGGTGATCGCCACCGGCTACTCCGGTAATCTTGACTTCACTACGCCGAGTACTGCTTTTCTGGTTTCTTATTCACTCCAACGCGTGGGGCCCGAAAACCCTCCGTATCCCGAGCACTGCTTCTGGGCTAATCCGTGTATTGATGACGCCGCAAATCAAATGCGAATCGTATACGAGAACGAATTCCTGCGAGCGCAGCGCGCTGGAACAGGGCGCACCCTGATCGAAGCGAAATTCTCGTGCGCGGCTGTTGGCGCCGCCATGGGGGAAAGGCTTCGACTGATCCAGCGGCGAGAGGGCGAATCGGGCAGCATCCGCACCATTACGGCCGGACGAAGCTAACAAGTATGAAGACTTGAGATCCATGCAAGAGATAATCCATGCAAGAGATAATCCATGCAAGAGATAGATGTTGAAAAGCTGATACAAAACGCGAGGGAGCAGTTCGAACGAGGTGCAACCTGGGACCAAGGCGTACCCCATGCGTCGCCGAGAACTGCACCAGACTTGGCGTCGCTAGCCAGAGCAAGTCGATCCTTGCGTTTCCGAAAATCGTTGGTGGGACAGACACCGCCTGCTCCCCCCACCCTGCGTGCCCGTCTAGGCGGCGTTCTCGTGAAAATAGTCAGCAAGAGCCTGTTCTGGTTCACTGGCCGATTGGACGATTTTCATTCGTCGGTTGTGGAAACGAGCGATCTACAATCCAGCGCGCTGGCGAATCTGATCTGGAAGGGCCAGCAAACAAAGCAGCTCTTGGACCGTGTTGATGGGCAGGTGCGGGAGTTATCCGTTGCGCTGGCAGCGGAGACAACAGCCAGGGAGCGCGCGCTCGGCGCCGAAGTAGAAGAGAGCGCAAGGAAATTTCGCATACTGGAAGCTAGCTGCCGGCGTTTGGAAATCGCCATTCAGCAGATCCAGTCGAGTGATTATCGACGGGAAGTAGAAGCTGGACGCAGTCGCGCGCCGTCTCGTGAAAGCTGGTCGACTCAAGGGAAGCGCCACTGGAAGATCGGCATCTTCGGCACGTTCGATGTTCATAACTACGGCGATCTGCTGTTTCCACCGATCACCCAGGCCGAACTCAATCGCCGTCTCGGTGATGTTACGCTGCGCCATTTTTCCTGCGATTCCAAGACGCTTCCCTCTTGGCCATACCAAGTTACTGCGATTTCCGAACTACCCGAGATTCTTCCAAGCCTCGACGGCTTCTTGATCGGTGGCGGGTCGCCTCCCGAGTCGGGCATGTATCACGCGGCGGATTCTTGGTTAAGTCCCGCCCTGATGGCGTTGCAGAATAATGTGCCGCTGGCTTGGAATCCCGTCGGCGCCAAGCTGGGCGACCCGCCGGATTGGGCAAAGCCACTCCTTGAACTGGCCCTGGGACTTAGTTCCTACTTGTTTGTGCGTGATGATCTTTCGCGGGCCACGTTGCAGCCGTTTGCGGGCCGGCCGATCGCGTTGGTTCCGGACACCGCGTTCGGTCTTCCAAACCTGGTGGACCTCCGCAGTGCGCCCTCGGTGGAGTTTGCTCGCATTGCAAAGAAATACGGCTTGGAAAGCCCATACATCGTCCTTCAGCCCGCGCGGGGCTTTGAACCTCTGGCTCACATGATCGAAAATCAGCCCGAGCGTTTCGACAAATTTAAGTTCCTAGTGCTGCCGAGCGGGCCGAAATTTGATGATTCGCGGAGCGCGGGAGTCTCTGTGCCTGGCGGGATCCTGCTCGAGGAATGGCCGGATCCATTGGTCACCGCCGAGTTGATCGGTCGCTCAGAAGGTGCACTGAGTGACGATTTGCACTGCACGATCAGCGCGTTGGCCGTCGGCGTTCCTGTCTTCCGGCGAATCGCTCTTGGAACTGGAGAGTTCAGCGGCTTGAAGGACTTCGAAACAATTTTTCGCCTGCCCCCGGACGGCCACGTGGATGGTGATTGGTTCTTGGCGCGCTTGGGAAGGAAGGCGCCGTCCGGTGCGGCTCTCGCCGCTCTCGCCGCTCTCGACCAGCACTGGAATCGTATTGCCGCCATGCTTCACACAGATAAGCAGGGGACCCCGCCCGCGCTGAGCAGGTTTTGGCTAACGCTGCCCGGCTTGCTGGAACGAGCTGGTGAGGCCCCCGCAGCGGCCAGCGCTACGCCGCTTAGCGCGTCTACAGGGGGTCCATGCTGAATCTCTTTGATGCGTTGGACCCTCGATGGATTAACAAGCTCGGTGGTTTACCAAGCTCGATGGTTTACCAAGCTCGATGGTTTACCAAGCTCGATGGTTTACCAAGATGGATATCCAGCTTCCATGTCTGAAGCCGCTCTGGATTTGAGCTCTCACCACGAGCTGGCCGCGCTGCCTCGGCCTCAGGTCACGGTGATCGTACTCACTTGGAATGCGCTCAGTTACACCAAACGCTGCCTCGACACGTTACGCGCTGCGACGACGTATCCCGCTTATCGCTTACTGGTGGCCGACAACGGCAGCAGCGACGGCACGCTGGAGTACTTGCGCTCCCAAAGCTCGGTGACGACGCTTTCGAACAATGGTAATCTCGGCTTCGCAAGGGGCAATAATCGAGCGATCGCCCAATGCGATCCAACGTCCGACATCATACTTTTGAACAACGACACCGAAATTCATCAGGGAGATTGGATCGAACGCCTGCAGTCTACCGCTTATAGCTCGCCGGATATCGGCGTGGTCGGTTGCCGCCTTGTCAATCCGGGCGGTATTTTGCAGCATGCGGGCACATACATGCCAATCGAAACATTTTGGGGACAGCAGGTCGGGAGCCAGGAGAGGGACATAAACCAATACAACGAAGATCGCGACGTGGAGGGCGTGGTCTTCGCCTGTGCATATCTTAAGCGGCAGACCATTGAAAAGATCGGGCTATTGGATGAGGAATACGTCAGTTATTTCGAAGACACCGACTATTGCTTCCGTGCCATCGAAAAGGGCTATCGGGTGGTCTGTTGCGGCGCAGTAACAGTGGTGCATCACGAACATGTTTCGACCACCGTGAATCAGGTACCACAAAAGAAGATGTTTCTCCGCGCCCAAAAAGTCTTTCGCCGCAAATGGGAAACGAAGCTCAAGGCACGGCGCTATACCCGCAAGCTGGGTTGGCATTCGTTATTCAACTTTCCGACTGGTTACGCGATCAGTTCGCGCCAGTTGGCCTGCGCCCTGGATCGAAAGGCCGTGCTGGTTTCCTATCGGTATGTTTACGGGCCGGGGACCGTGGTTCCTGTGAACGAGCCGGCGTTGTCGGATACTTACATGGTCAATGTAATCCGAGAACGGAAGCTCGATGGGTCCGGCGTCCAAGTAGTCTATGGACAAGGCGACGTCTTAGAGTCGAATTTCGGTAAGTACAAAGTCGGGTTCACAATGCTCGAGACCGACGGAATTCCAGCGGAATGGGTCCGCCAGGCGAATCGGATGAATGAAGTCTGGGTCCCATCCAGCTTCAACGCCTGGACATTTCAAAAGAGTGGCGTCTCCCGGCCCATTTTCGTCATTCCGCTGGGCATCGATCCCAGTTATTTCAATCCGAAACTAGCCCGATACCCGCTTACTGGTCTCTACACGTTCCTGTCCATTTTTGAATGGGGCGAAAGGAAGACGCCTGAGATACTGTTGCGGGCCTTCAGCGACGAATTTCGGCCCGATGAACCCGTGGTGCTGATCTGTAAGACGTTGAACTCAGATGGCGATGTTGATGTCCACGCGCAGATCGACGCCTTGGATCTCGGGAGCATGGCAACGCGGATTCATCTTTCGCTAAACCAAGTTCTGCCGACGCCCCAATTAGGTTCGTTATATCGCTCAGCGGATTGTTTTGTGCTTCCTACGCGAGGAGAGGGCTTTGGCATGCCCGTGATAGAGGCAATGGCTTGCGGTTTGCCGGTGATCGCCACGGATTGGAGTGCACATTGCGACTTCATGAATGCAGAGAATGCCTACCCTTTACCGGTGGATCGGCTGGTCCCGGCTGAGGCCAAGTGTCCTTACTACCAGGGATTCAAATGGGCAGAGCCCTCTTATTATCACTTGCGGCGATTGATGCGTCACGTGTTTGAAAACCAGGCCGAGGCCAGAGCTAAAGGACAAAGAGCGTCGCACGACATGCTCCAGAATTGGACTTGGGATCACGCCGCGCAAAAGATCGTGGATCGCTTGGACCAAATTGTCGCGGAGCAACAGGGGAACATCTGATGGCTCCGCGGTTTGGGCCCATCGACAAAGTGACGATTCAATGAGACAGCAACACCGCGAGCGCCATGGTCAATCCAATCGCGGCGTAGAGAGCGCGATATCGTAATTGCAGCTGTCGAATGTTCTCGAAGTTGAGGCCTCTATGCAATACGCGGAGCGACCAGTAAAGATGGAGTGGGTAAAGCGGTGCGACGATCATCAACAGGCGGGGTACAACTCCACGAAACGCCAAGATCAACAATAGAACGTCGGCGCTGGTAAACAGGGCCACGCTGCCGACAAAGTTCGCGAACGCGCCGAAAGTCACGGCGTTGGTTCGAATCCCGTTCACAAGGTCGCCCTCGCGGTCCCGTGCCTCGTGGGTCAGGTGCCCCGCCATGAATGTGAGGCCAAAGAAACAGCCAATTACAATGCCGCGTGCGTCCATCGAGTGAAAGACCGAATAACCAAGCAGAAAATGCAAGGTGCCGCCTATCAAGTGCAGGAAGGAATTCAGTAGGGGAATGCCCTTGGCATGCGATACAGGAGCGGAGTACAACGCGCTAGCGATGCATATGGAGAGTGCGATGGCTAACGGCTGCCATCCAAGCATCACAAATATGAGAAGACCACACACCAGCAAAGTGATCCACAGGCGGCCCACTTCGGCGCGCCCGACGCCTCTGCGAACGAAAACACTGGAAGCCCGGTTCGGATCCTGAAGATCGGCACTCATTCCCGACCAGTCGTTGAGAACGAAGACATGCGCTACCAGCAGGCAGCTACCAAAGACCAGTATGAACACCTCGACGGCCTTGGAAGCCGTAAATTTCCCAACGGAGAAGAGGGCCCCGAGCAAAGGAGCGCCCTGCAGGACAAGCACCTCGTAGAATCGAATACATGACAACAAGCGGAAAAGTGCTCGCGGCGTGCTCAAACGATGAGTGGCAGTCCGTGCGCTAGCAGGTTGCATCAGTTCGTATGGCACGTTGCCGGCCCGTGCTGTCCCGCGCACGCCCGGTCAGAAGAGCGCCGCATGTTTTCGAAGTAGAGCCGAAGCCAGAGTGCAAATCCAAAATCTTCTGACCAGTAGTACCGGGTAACCGAGGCGGTAAGATCGTTGTGATAAAGGAGCGGTGGCGTGTTACGCAGCGCTGAAAAATCGTCGTTAGCAAGCATTCCTAACAGATTGTGCGTCTCCACGTCGGTTGGAGGCGGACCACCGGCTCCCAACATGCGTTCCAACTGATCGGCGGCAGCGATCCACGTGTGCTGCTCTGGCGGCGCGGTTCGTATCCGCTCTACGGGCACCTCTACAGGACACCCCGCCTGTCGTAGGTCAGCCTCGCGCAAGATCGGAAGTAAGGGAGCCTTGCGGTAGTAAACCCAGATCCGCTCATCCTGAATGGATCGCTGCAATGCTTGACACAGAGCACGGGCTGCGGGTGGATTGGTTTGAGACAACAGCATCAGAACATGCATCTGGATTGTCGCGTCAACAGGGTCCGGGTCGTGGCCTGGGTCGATGCACTGGTAATGGTCTTGCGCCGCCAGCCATGTGCGGTAAAGGCCTTGCGGAGTGCGGAACATCTGGAGAGTCGCGAGAGCCATCGGAAGGAGTTGGGAATGAGTGCTGGGGGCGATCCTCCAGACCAGTGTCGTATCATCGGAATCCGGCGTGATGGCACATCCTAGCGTCCCGATCGTGGCTGCGTCCGGCCTTCCGTGATAGCGAACCAGACCATTCGACTCGATTTGCTCCGAAAGAAAGCGGCGGGCGAGCCGCACGCTCTCCGCCAGGCCGGCATCGGCCTCCACCGGCTTCAGAAGGTCTACAATTGCAGCGATGGCAAATATGTTCAGCTCCTGTCCGAGTTGCCGGAAATGAACTCCATTATTGAACGCCGTGAGCCAGTATCCCTCTGGTCGCTGCCGATTGGCTAAAATCGCCGCAGCGATCCCTGCGCTTAAAGCGAGGTCGTTTCCCCGGGCCCGCTCCAACGCCTTAAAAGGGCGCTGAACCAAGTAGCGCATATCGCCGCCCGCCTTCGCACTGGTCACGATTGCGATGGTGTGTTGGCCGGGGTTGAAACTGGGCCTTGGAATCGTGATTCTCCAACCGCTCGGGCTGGCGTAGCCGAGGGCTTTGGTAACGTCGGGACGCGCCAAGAAGTCCCTTGTAACTGCGGCCGTTTTACCGTCCACAAGGACTCTCAGTTCGTAGGGCGTATGGCCGTCGAATAAGGCCCAACCTTCCACCGTGATCGGTCCTCCAGTGGCGATGCTTTGGAACACACCATCGTGTGTTGACATTGTGTCGAAGTTGCCTTGCAGGCTATCGGTCAGCTCCGCTGGTGCGCGCGGGTGCCGCAACTCGGCCACAAATGGCGCATTCCGAAAATTCCAGATAGCCGCCACGCCACTCGGTTGCGCCGATGCGGCGTAGATCGCAATATCGCTAACGCCTGTGTACCAGAATGCTCCTATAACCTCGATCGCAATGGCCACGCAACATGCCAGTACGAACGCCACGCGTCCAATGCGGTTAAGGGATTTGACTGCGGGCGGCAGCATCCAGAACAGAATTGGCAGCAGGTCCGTCAGCCAGCGTGGTCCCCAGGAAGCGCCCTGCCTCCAATCCGCTTTTGAGTACACCAACAATAGAGCGACTCCAGCGATACCTACGGCGGTTGTGATTGCGCGAGTCCTTCGATCGGCAAACACTTGTGGCAGGCAGATGGGAATAACCAGCAAGAATGGAGAGAAAACGAAAAGTCCCTTGGACGGGCTGAAGAGCAACACCGCCAAGCCGTACAGCGCGTTATGTTGAAAGAAACTGGCCTTACCGATCAAGCCGTAAGCACCGGCATAATGGCCTATGACGCCGAAATTGTAAACGAGCAGGAAAACCGCTGGTATCGTTGACGCTGCCACCATCAAAGGAGCCAGACGTCTGGCCCACCAGAGACCGTATATTGCGAGGGCGGCCGCGATCAGCGAATCGGGTGGACGGTTGCACGCGATCAGTCCGCAAAGGATGCCGGCTAAGATCGCGCGCCGGACGTTGCAAGAGCCAGTCAGGACAAACATTGCGGCGACAATCAGCAGTTCCGCCATGCCATGCTGCCAGAGTGCCTGGCTTCCGATCATCCAGGTGGTTGTGCCGAGAGCATAGGCCAGCGCAAGTAGAAACGACAACCGCGGGTCTGCCCTTCTTCTGAGGAGAAGGTAGAGGAGCGCGGTGGACATAGCAGCTAGAAGCGACGCGCTCAGTTTCTCCATGATGCGTGCCACGCGATCCAGATCCATTGGGTCCCAGCCTTTGACGTCAAGGTAGGCCACCGCCGGAAGGTATAGCGGAGCGACAAGCAGAGGGGCAGTGATGGGATAAAGCGAGACCTTGTGCCCGCCGCGTACTCGCACGATCCAAAAGGCGGCGTACCCTTGGTCCGGCTTTGTAGGAATCGGACGTCCCTGTGCCGCGATGGTCGCAACGGGATCCAGCAGGATGGTGTGATACCTCCACATGGCAAACGGGAGATAGCGCGCGCCAAATGTATCAGCTGCGCTGATCGAACGGAGATTTGCGTTGTAAACGACTAGGCCAACGATGGCCAGAATGAGGCTAATGCGCAGGTCACGGCCCTTGTTCGTGGCAGAGTCAGTTGCGACGCCAGGCAGAGGGCCAGCCTTGTAGTCTCCGCTTCTTTGGTCCATCAGGCCGCTCCTCGATCCGCTGCGATCGGTTGAGAACAAGAAGAAGTGTAACAACGTTTAACGAACTCCGTAAGCCGATGAGCCTCTGCTAAACTCGCCGGGTGAAATGAAAACCGCGTTGTTGAGCGACCAGTAAGCCCAGGTGAATTTTCGAGCGCAGCAAATGGTAGCTGCGGTCCAGTTGATCGAAGCGCTGGGCGGCGGTTGGACCCAAATTTGAAGTTTGGCTCCTCGGGTAAGGCTCGAACCTACAACCCTTCGGCCGCAGCAGAGTGAGTAAATTCCGAAGACGTTCAACCATGGCCTCCGCCTTCATCTCGTCGGTGACGATTGACATTACCGAGTCCCGTAAGAGCTTCGTATCGTCAGAATCCTCTAGGAAAAGCACGTTCACTAATTCCTCACCGACGCGATCCCGCAGCTCTCCGAGGCGTGAGACGATCATCTGGTATCGAGCATGAAGCTTACCAATACCTGGGATCGCGATTACACCGGCAACCTGCTTGTCGAGTGCCTCTTTCGGAGAAACGCCGGTTTCTTCGCAATAAGCCCTTAACTTCGCGTATTGCCCGGCAAGCCATGAGGTGCTGCCGAAGCCGAAGCCAAGCAAGAATCTGAGCGCTACGCGATCCTCCGGCTCGCCCAGAAGAGTCAAGAACGCAAACGCTTCTTGCGCCGCATCCGCTTCGAGTGCCTCTTCGTGATAGAAGCTGTGAGCGGCGATGTTCAAAATCCTTAAGCGCATCGCGAACCTTATAGGCAAGCTGCCTGCGCGGACTCAACACCAAAATCTCCCAGAGAGATAGCCTCGATCGTTAATCAACCAATTGATATATTTTGCACTTCCAGTCTCCTCCTCTTCCATTGAGTGCCACTGGACAATGTGTACTTCGCCTTCCGGATTACCGGGCTTTGGCCGAAGCCGCGGCGCTCGTGCACCGGGATGATTATGCATGATCAAACTGTTTGCCAACTCGACGACCCGAGTCGGGCAGCGACGGCATTCATCGAGATCCTCGTCGTGTGTGGGATCATGGGTCGCACTGAACTCATTGATCCCCTCCGGATGTGCGTGACGGAAACGATAAATGGACTGATCCACATCGCCGACAATGACCCCGTTACCGGAGGTGAGTAGATCGAGAAGGACCTGATCCGAGCGGTTGAGGTCCTGATATTCGTCCACGATGACGTGTGAGAACGCGGAAAGCTCGACACAGGCCGGATTGTTCCTGAGATATTTCAGCACCTCTGGAACGAGTTCGCCGATCAACATGGCGCGATGGAATATAAGCCATTGAATCAGCGCCTCATGAAACTCGCGGTCAGAGGCATCTTGTGGCCATCCAGGGTGATCCGATTGCAGCCGGGCCCAAGCGGCCTCAAAGGCACGGATACGCTTGGTATCTTTGCGCTTTCCATCGGTATAGATGTCCTGGAGAAGCGGCGCAGCTTCAAACTGGAGAACACCGG
Source organism: Bryobacterales bacterium (assembly GCA_963824345.1). Classification (GTDB taxonomy): domain Bacteria; phylum Acidobacteriota; class Terriglobia; order Bryobacterales; family Bryobacteraceae; genus Palsa-89. The sequence continues at coordinate 375,846 of CAWGOZ010000020.1, read as the reverse complement.
ATTTTAGAAATGTGACTAGGGGCCGTGGTACTCGCCCAGAAAACTCAAAAACTTCCAGGCGGTTGAGGGTACGAAAGCAAAACGAATGCAAAGTACCGACTGCGGTGATATCCTCGCAGCCCTCTACTTCGATAACCCTCAGCTCCTTCACCAGGCCGGCCGCCGTCTTGGTCAGCCCGCCACACCACCTAAGGACGCCCGATTTTTTGTCCAAACGATGGGGTCCACCTCAATAGGCAACACGCGCCCCGGAAACAGAAGCGCCATGTGCCGTTCAAGCGATGCTTCGAGCCGAGCGCGCCTTTGAGCATCCAGCATGGTCGTGAACCCAGTTTCCAATTCGCCGATACTAACCACGCTCAAGAACAGCGTCTCGATGTTCTGTGCCGCTACCCAACCCGTCACTTTGGCTTCCGGGCGGGGCCGCATCAACTCAGAAAGCATGTTCGTGTCGAGAAGAAAGCCCCCGTTCACGACAAGTCCACAGGGCGGGCGGTCGAGGGGCTGCGCGTGAACATCTGGTCAATTTCTTCGTCGGTAAGCAAACCCCGAATTTCGGCGAAAGCGTCGATGAGCGCTTGGCCAGTCCTGTCCCCCGGCGAAGTCGCCTCGGCGGACGCAGTAGGTGGTGCAGCTATCGGATGGACAGCCTCTTCGAGCAGAGCTACGGCTACAGCCTCAATCGCGCGGCCCTGTACGGACGCCTCGCGGGCGGTCTTACTTCTGCCGAGCATTTTACTACAGGGACTTTCACAGGGACTCTGGTTCAAAGTGGCGGCGTAGACCGTGGGGACTTCCGTGGGGACTACAGCCAGCAATCGTGAGTATCAGTGCGCAAGCATGCGCAAGTTCTAAGATGAGAGGACTTTGGCGAAGTCCTTGAGCGTGAGCAGCCTAGAGAAGAACTTAACTGCCGTGAGCAACAGTGGTTAACACACGCCAATTCGATTTCGTCTGCTTGTAAGGCAGGCGCTCTAACCAGCTGAGCTAACCGCCCGTTTACACCTGCCCTTGATTTTAAACCACTTCCTAAGCCCCCGCACTCCGCAGGGGATGCAAGCAGCGGCCCGATTCAATCCAAACCGACAATGTGCCCTGCGTACCCAGTCATTTCCAGATACCCAACTCCCTGCAGCCGGCGACCGAGCTTTGTTGCGGCAATGTCGATCGCGCCTTCCCAATAGTTTGTAGAGCCGGTGATTTCCTGCTGAACCAGCGGCGTATGAACCACCGCTTTCAAGCCGAGGGATGGGACTTCGATCGCCCATTCCACCGGGTAGCGTCCGCCGGTTGCCCCGCTGGTCCAAATTTTCCCCGGTGTTACCGTAAAATCACCGGCGGCAAGATGTTGGGCGTGTCCTTGCACATCCACGAAAGTTCCAGCCGAGAAAGGATCCATGGATCCCGCGGTGCGCCGCAGACGGAACAGCATCAGTTCGGATCGATCGTCGAGCTGCAAGCTGAACCAATCCCAACCGCTCTGGCTAGCGTCCATCTGATGGCTGAAAAATTCATGATCCATCCAGCTGGCGCCTTGCACTGAAAATTGCTTGCCATCCAGAACGATCAGGCCGGTAGTGATCAGCCGCGTGAAGGAGATATAGTGCGACGCCTTGCCAGGGCCCTCCGCCTTCTGGCTCACGCCGTTCTGGCCATTGATTACGGGAGGCTTCTCGGGTTTCAAGGATAGTTCAAAGGAAAAGCGGTCCGCGACGGCGTGCAATGTTTGCGTGCTTCCACCCGCGACGGCCGGATCGAAGGTCCAGTGCGCTTGCCAGTTGCCGTTCCACACTCGAGCTTGTTCAAGATTCGCGCCGGCGACGCCTGGACCGGACCGATTGAAGCGCTCGGTGTGCAGGAACTGCCGTCCGTCGATGTCGCTCAAAGCAAGATGCGCCATCCAGACATCCTTCAAATCCCAAACATTCGCAGCCGGCTGGCGATCCGTTTGCGGCACGACGGCCCGGCGGAAAAATGTGAGCTCAAAGCCGAAACGGCGGCCCTGCGCGGTCCGAAGATTTCCCGTGTAGTACCACCACTCGGTTTGAAACTCCGGGTGGTTGAAATGGTCGCGTGGGAATTCAAAATGGTAGTTTGGGAGCGCCAGACGATACGCGTCGCTCGGTAGCGGCGCACTCTCGGCGAGCCCCAGGATCAGTAGACAAAGGAGCAACCGTCTACTCCTCATGAATCACCTCGATGGGTACCAGCCGCGTTGCGATCCTGGCCGGATATAGAGCCGAGAGAATGGTTGCCGCGTACACGATGGAAAGCGCGCTCAGGAGCACCAGAACAGGCCAGTGAAACTGGATGGTCCACCCGAAGGACTGTTTGTTGATGACATGAATCAATAGCAGCGAAAGAACCAGCCCCAGCGCCACGCCCGCGAAGTTCGCGAGAGCGCCCAGCAATCCGGCCTCGAACAGAATGATGCCCCGGACTTGCGGATTGGCTGCGCCAAGAAAACGCAGCAAGCCGAACTCGCGTCGGCGGTCGATAACCAAAGCAAGCAACGCGCCGCCCACGCCGGTGACGGCCACAAATACGGCCAGGGCTTCCAGGACATAGGTGATAGCGAAGGTCCGGTCGAAAATCTGAATGGCTTGGTCTCGCAGCGTCCGATTTCGTGCCACTGCCACGCGCCGCCCTGCGATCACGCGCTCCACGGCGCGTTGCCCTTGGTCCACCGACACACCGGGCTTCAGATATACTGCGACGTTGCTCGGGTCGGCGTCCGGGAGGTATCGGAACAGCGTTCCTCGATCCATCAAAACGACACCGCCCTCGCTCGAGTAATCGTAGTAAATGTCCAACGCGCGGAATGATCCGACTTTTCCACCCAGGCTGAGTTTGAGAATGTCGCCCGCGCGGACCCGATGCTTGTTGGCAAACGGCTCGCTGATAATCACTGCGTCATGTCCGATCAATTCGCGAAACACGCCGGCTGCCGCCGCTCCGGAAAGGAACAAGCGCCTCTGCCGGCGTCCTCCAATGCGGGCATCCATGCCGCCGATGGTGGCTGGCAGTCCTTCATACCGTATTTCGTAAGTGCGCAATTGATCGACGGCATCCACTTCTGGAAGCCGGGCAAGCTGCGCTGGGATGTCCGACGACATGGTGGGATGGCGGTCGGCGCCGGCCGGGACCGCGGGACTGAGAAACAGATCCGCCTGCAAGACATCGTCCATCCACACCAACACGGTTTCGCGAAAACTTCCCACCATAATGCCGACGGCCGTCAGCACGGCGATCGCGGTGGACAGCGCCGCGACCAAAACCGAAGTCCGCCGCAGAGATCCAGCCAGGCTGCGCGTGGCAACCATGGCTTCCACTCCGAAGATGCGGAAGATCAACCCCGCGGTGCCGACGGTGACAGCGGAGACCAGCGCGGGAGTTGCCAGCGCGCACGCCAGAATCGCGAGCAGGGCGGAAAGGTAGCCGTAAACTGGTTTTCCATTGACTGCGTTTTGGCGAGAGGCGATCCAAGCAATGCCGGCAAGAATCACCGCGAAACCGGCCGACCTCCAGCGGTGCACCCGGACCTGATGCTCGCGGCTGCCCCTGGCCATCGCCTCCAAAGGCGCGACGCGGGACGCTTCCCAAGCGGGTCCCAAAGCGGAAACCAGCGAGACTCCGATACCCATCGCAATTCCCAACAGGGCGATTTTCCAGGTCAACGCTATCGGCGCCGGGCGGCTACTGAAATACAGCGATGCCACCGTGGAGGCCACGAGCTTGACTGCGCCTTCCGACATCACGCGGCCAAGAACAATTCCAGCCGCGCCGCCCAGCAGTCCGAAGCAGCTTGCCTCGCCTAAAATCCCAGTTAGGATTACCCCGCGCGGCGTGCCCAAAGCGCGCAGAATGCCGATTTCGAAGCGCCGCCGGACCACCGATACGGAGATGGTGTTGTAGATCAAGAACGCGCCGACGGCCAGCGAAACATAGCTGAGAACGCGAAGATTCCAGCGGAAGGACTCCAGCATGCGCCGATTCTCGGCGGTCTCGGCGCCCTGCGGCGCGATGGCGACACCTTCGGGAAGGTTCTGGCGTAGAAGAGCCTCCCATTCCTCAGTCAGCCGCGTCGGGGAAGTTTGAATGAGGATGCGATCGAGCCTTCCGCCGCGGCTTAGTATTCGCGTGGCCGGCGCCAGGTCCATCAGGATCGCTTCACTTGCCTGATCGTCCAGAAACCCACGAACGGTAAAATCCGACGCCGTGTCGTTGGTCAGCAAGCGAATGTGATCGCCGGTCTTATAACCTAACGTCGAACTTAGCCAAACCGAGTCGTTGAAGGGAAGATCCGAAAAAGCACCAGGTTGCCCTTGCGGCACGGATCCGTCAATCCCAGCCTCTGAAAGCAGATCCATACCGATGATCGGGACCGTGCGCCGCACTGCGCCGTCGATTACTCCATAGTCTTCAATGCGCGGATGAAGCTTCAGCGGGTACGGCAATGTCGCCAGGCGAGCGAACACCTCGGGAGGGATTCCGCCGGCAGAGGTTACTTCCAGATTGGCGCTTCCGGTCAAGGTCTGGAGCGACGAACGAAAGGAGCCGGTGGCAGCTTGACCTGCCAGCTCAATCGCCAAAACGGCCGCGACCCCCAGAGCGACGGCCAGCACGGTGAGCGCGGTTCGCAACCGCTCGCGCTTCAGCGGCCTCAGGATCAAGCGATAGAACAGGTGTAGCGCAGTCATGAGCGGCCTTCTACCCGCCCGTCGTGCAATCGTACGATGGTGTCCGCCTTCCCAATCGCTTCCAGGCTGTGGGTAGCCATCACGACGGTTGTATCCAACTCATCGGCGATGCGCCGCAGCAAAGCGAGGATCACTTCGCTGGTGGCGGTATCCAGGTTGCCCGTCGGCTCATCCGCCAGAAGTATGGATGGTGAGTTCGCCAGGGCGCGGGCGATGGCCACGCGCTGCATCTGGCCGCCGGAAAGCTGATAAGGCATGCGGTTGGAATACGAATCCATCTCCACCCAACGCAAACGTTCGGTAGCAGTGGCGCGCGATTGTTTCTGCCCGGCCAACATCAGCGGCAGTTCGACGTTCTCGATCACGGACAGAGTCGGCAGCAGTTGAAAACTTTGGAAAACGAACCCCACCTTTTCGCGGCGCATGCGGGTTAATGCCGCATCACTCAATGACGACGTGTTGACGCCATCCAGCCATACGGTTCCTGAAGTCGGAAAATCCATGGCGCCTGCCAGATTCAACAGCGTGGATTTTCCGCATCCGCTGCGCCCGACCAGCGCCACGAACTCCCCAGGGCGAAATGCAAGGCTAACTTCGCGCAGAGCGGGCACGGAGATTCCCTCCGCGACGTAGTCCTTGCTGACACGCTCCAGGCGCAGAGTGCTCACCGCGCCTCGGGGTTCGTTACCCGCACCGGCTTCCCGTCCAGGAAAGCCAGCGCGTTCTCGACGCTCTGCCTGTAAAACTCCCACCAAGTCTCCTGTACGCCATAACCGAGATGCGGCGTCAACACCGTGTTTGGAGCGTTGCGCAGCGGATGGCCGGCGGGCAGCGGTTCGCGGTCGTAAACGTCCAGAGCCGCGACGATGCGTCGCGATTGCACGGCATCCAGCAGCGCTGTTTCGTCCACGATGGGACCACGAGAGGTATTGATCAAGATCGCCCCCTGCTTCATCCTTGCGATATCGGAGGGGCCGATCAGCCCGCGCGAGCGCGGCGAAAGAACCAGATGGATGCTGATCGCATCGGAGCGCGAGAACAGTTCCTGTTTCGAAACGAACGCAGCGCCCACGGCTTGTGCCCGCTCCTCGGTCAGGTTCTGGCTCCATGCCAGCACCGTCATGTTGAGCGCCCGGCAGTAATTGGCCATGCATGATCCGAGCCGGCCAAGTCCGATGATCCCGATGGTCTTGCCTGCCAGGCTGACGCCAATGGGCAGGCCTTCCTGAAATCGCCCGGCGCGGATATTTGCGTCGGCGGCAGGGATCGCTCGTGCCGCTGATAGCAGCAGACCCAATGCCAGCTCCGCGGTGGCTGCCTGGCTGCCGGCTCCGGCCCCCGTGTTGCACACCAATATGCCTCGGGCGGTGCAGGCTTGAGTATCGAGCGACGCGTTGCGGGCGCCGGTTATTCCCAGCATGCGCAGCTGGGACAGGCGGTTGATGAGCGAGGCCGGAAGCGGCGTGCGCTCCCGCATCGACAGGATAATCTCGAAGTCCGCCAGCTTGTGAGCGGCATCGTCTTCATCCCGGAACGCCTGTCCGAAAAAAACTACTTCGGCGCGCGACATGAGCGGCGACCAGTCGGCGCTGCTCCGGGCTATACCCTGCCAGTCATCCAGAACTGCCACCTTGGTCATCTTTGATCTTATGATCTGATCTTAATCGATCCCCGATTCGGTGGTGCAAAACAGTCTATTGTTGTGGTAGAGATATTAAAGACGGTCGCAATGCACTTGTGAGTACACCGCTGCCAGAGAACGATTCCTTTTTCTCCATGGACTAGATAGAATAGTGGCTTACCGAGAGGAAGCATCAAACGTATTGAAGAAGGCAGATTCCCGAACAATTCGCAGCCTGCTGCCGTGGGTACTTCCCGTTTGCCTGCTTCTGATCTGGCAGACTGCGACGCACAGCGGTCTGATTTCAACGCGTGTACTACCCGCTCCGGGCGATGTTTTGGCGGTGGCCATACGGATGGCGGCGACGGGCGAACTCTTCCGTCATATCGCTGTCAGCAGCGCGCGAGCAGCGGCCGGATTTGCGCTCGGCGGCGCCGTCGGATTCGTTCTTGGGCTGCTCAATGGCGTATCGAATACGGCAGCGCGATTGCTCAACAGCTCGTTCCAGATGATCCGGAATGTGCCGCATCTGGCGCTGATCCCGCTATTCATTCTTTGGTTCGGCATCGACGAGCGGGCCAAATTGTACCTGGTCGCGCTTGGTGTTTTCTTTCCGATCTATCTCAACACCTATCATGGAGTGCGCACCGTGGAGGCCGGTTTGATTGAGATGGGGCGCGTCTACGGCCTGACGCGCGCCGAGCTGTTTCGGCAAGTGATCTTTCCCGGTGCTTTGCCGTCGATTCTGGTCGGCGTGCGGTTCGCCCTCGGCATCACCTGGCTCACGTTGATCGTTGCCGAGACCATCTCGGCGTCATCCGGTATCGGCTACATGACGATGAACGCCCGTGAGTTTCTGCAAACCGACGTAGTCGTGCTGGGCATCTTGATTTATGCGCTGCTCGGCAAGCTGGCCGATGTCGCCACGGTGTGGGTTGAGAAACGCTGCCTCGGTTGGCATCCTGCATTTTCGGTGGAGGGCGCGGTTTCAGGAGCGGAAACACGGTGACAGTCCAGGACCGCGAAGTCGAAGAGTTGGATCGCCCTCGGGTGTTGGCGGCGGACACCGGCGTGGAGGTCCGAATTTCGCACCTAGCGAAGCGGTTCGGAAGCCACTCCGTGCTGACCGACGTGAACCTGGATATCCGGCCGGGAGAATTCGTCGCGATCGTGGGCCACAGCGGCTGCGGAAAAAGCACGCTGCTGCGTCTGATCTCCGGCCTCGATGTTCCGAGCGAAGGCGGCATTATCGTGGATCGCGAGCCGGTGACCCGGCAGCTTGCGGAAGCGCGCATCATGTTTCAGGACGCACGGCTGCTGCCCTGGCGGCGCGTGATCGAGAACGTTGGCATCGGGCTGCATGGACAATGGAAAGCGGCGGCGCTGGAGGCGCTGGATCAAGTGGGCCTGGCAGACAGGGCGGGCGATTGGCCGGCCGTTCTCTCCGGGGGGCAGCGGCAGAGAGTGGCGCTCGCACGGGCATTAGTTTCGCGGCCGAAGCTGCTCTTACTTGATGAACCTCTGGGAGCGCTCGACGCGCTGACCCGTCTCGATATGCAGCGGCTAGTCGAGCAGGTCTGGAGTCAGCAAAAGTTCACCGCGATACTTGTCACGCATGACGTTGGCGAGGCCGTAGCGCTCGCGGATTGGGTGGTGGTGCTCGAAAGGGGTACAGTGCCGCTGGTTCAGAAGATCGAGCAGCGGCGTCCGCGCGTGCGCGGCGATGCCCGCCTGTGCGTGATTGAGGGAGAAATTCTAGCACGACTGCTGGAAGGGAATCGATGAGCAGGAGAGTGACATGTCCGTACAATTCATAGGAATGATTTCGGCGCGAAAGATTTCGGAGATCCACCCGCCAACGGGACCGGTGGTCGATCGCGACTACATCCGCGGATTCACCGTGGCCCACGAACAAGCGGGATTTGATCGCGTTCTGGTTCCGTATTATTCTCACGACGCCGACACCGTGCTGGTGGGATCGTACGCCGCTTTCACGACCGAGCGCATCGGATTGATGCTGGCGCATCGCCCCGGCTTTGTCTCGCCTTCGGTGGCCGCGCGGGCGTTCGCCACGCTCGATCAGCTTACCGGCGGGCGCGTTGCGATTCACGTGATCTCCGGTGGTGACGACGGCGAGCAGCAGCGAGATGGCGATTTTCTAAGTCACGATGAACGCTACGCGCGGACGGACGAGTATTTGCATGTTTTACGCCAGATCTGGACCGGTGAAACGCCGATCGATCATGCCGGCACTTACTATCGCCTGAAAGGCGGCTTCGCCGAAGTGAAACCCGTGCAGAAGCCGTATGTGCCGATCTATTTCGGCGGCTCATCGGATGCCGCGGTGGAGGTGGCCGGCAAACATGCCGACATCTATGCGCTGTGGGGCGAAACGCACGCGCAAGTGCGCGAGACGATCGGCAAGGTGCGCGATTCGGTGGAGCGGCATGGACGCGACCCGCAGTCGATCCGTTTCAGCCTGTCATTCCGACCCATCCTGGGCCAGACCGAAGCCGCGGCTTGGGAGCGCGCCCACGGCATTGTCGAAACCGTCAAACAGATCCGCGGCAAAGCGGCCCTGGGAGCACACACGGGGACGGGCGCGCCTGCCAACACCGGGTCGCAGCGTCTTCTCGACGCCGCCGCGCAAGGCGATGTGGTGGACAAGCGGTTGTTTACCGCCATTGCGCGACTGACCGGCGCACGCGGTAATACGACAGCTCTGGTCGGCACGGCGGAGCAAGTGGCGGATGCGCTGCTGGATTATTACGATCTGGGTGTCACCACCTTCCTGATCCGCGGATTCGACCCCCTCGAGGATGTGATCAATTACGGCCGCGAACTGATTCCTCTGGTTCGGGAGCAGGCTGCACAACGGGCGCGTCAATCTCAGCCTGTGCTGGCAACGGCGAGATGAGGCGCTGGATTGCCATAGCGGCGGTTCTGGCATGTTTGACGGCGCAGGCCGTTGCGGGCGTCACGCTGCGCGTCGGCGATCAGAAGGGTGGAAACCAGTCGCTGCTCAGCGCTTCGGGGGAACTCGCCGGACTGGCTTATCGGATTGAGTGGAGCGAATTTCCAGCCGCTGCTCCACTGCTTGAAGCACTCAACGCGGGAGCCATTGATGTGGGCTATGTGGGCAACGCTCCATTCTTTTTTGCGTATGCCAGCGGCGTGCCCGCGCGCGTCATCAGCGCCGTGCACCAAAATTCGGAAGGTCTGGCGATCGTGGCGCCGGCGAAATCTCCCATCCAAAAGGTAAGCGACCTCAAGGGCCGCAGAATCGGGACCGGCCGCGGCTCGATTGGCCATTACCTGGTGCTTGCGGTGCTCGCAAAAGCGGGCCTGCGGATGGAAGACGTGCATCTCGTGTTCCTGGGGCCCATCGACGCGCGCGCGGCTTTAGCCAGTGGAGCGATTGACGCCTGGGCCACCTGGGATCCCTACACATCGATGATCGAGCTTTCCGATGGAGCGCGGCGCATCGCGGATGGCAATGGATTCCCAGCCAACACCAGCTATCTGGTGGCGGGGCTCGCGGCCATTCACGAAAAGCGAGCTGCTCTGGCCGATTTTTCGCGCCGTCTGAATCGAGCGCGGCAGTGGGCGCTCGAGCACCCGGAGCAATACGCGGATGGCTGGGCGAAGATCACGGGCAATTCCCCGGCGGTTGCCAAGCGCTGGTTCACTCGCGCGCAGATCCACGGGGTGGCGATAGACGATGCTTTAGTGGCCAATCAACAATCCATCGTCGACCTGTATGCAAGGGCCGGCGTGATCAAAACGCGTTTTATTGTGAGCGATGCGTTCGACCGATCCTTCAACGAAGCTAGCGCGGGGAAACTATGGTAAACATCTTGACACCGGTCCGAATGGGGCCATACGAATTGCCAAACCGGTTGATCATGGCGCCGATGACGCGCAATCGCGCGGGTTTTGGCAACGCTCCAACGGCTATCAATGCGGAGTATTACGCCCAGCGTGCCAGCGCGGGGCTGATCATTACCGAAGCGACGCAAGTCTCGCCGCAGGGCCTCGGATATCCGAACACGCCGGGCATCCATTCTCCCGCGCAAGTGGAAGGATGGAAGCGAGTCACCGCTGCCGTTCACGACAGGGGCGGACGCGTATTTTTAGAGCTTTGGCATGTCGGACGCATCTCGCACCCGTCGTTGCAACCGGACGGCGAACTGCCTGTGGCGCCCTCGGCTGTGCGGCCGGAGGGTGAAGCGTGGACCGCTGAAGGAATGAAGCCTTACGTAACACCGCGGGCTCTCGAAACCGGGGAAATCGCCGGCATCGTCGAGCAATACCGGACCGGCGCGGCGAATGCCCGGGCGGCAGGGTTCGACGGCGTTGAGATCCATGCGGCCAATGGTTACTTGATCGACCAGTTTCTACGCGACAAGACTAACCTGCGCACCGATGGATATGGCAGCTCGATCCCCAACCGGGCGCGTTTTCTGCTCGAAGTGGCCGAAGCCTTGGTGAGTGTCTGGGGCCCGGATCGGGTCGGCGTCCGTCTTTCGCCACTCAATCCGTTTAACGATATCGCCGACAGCACACCGGCGGAAACCTTCGGCTACGCGATCGACCAGCTCAATCGTCTTGGGCTCGCGTTCCTGGATCTTGTGGAGGATGGCCCTTCCTTGGATGCACGACACTTTCGGCCCTCGTGGAACCAAGTGTTGATCGCCAATCGCGGATACGACAAAGACCGCGCCAACGCCCTTCTATCGGACGGCGGGGCGGATGCCGTGGCGTTTGGCGTTCCGTTCCTCGCAAATCCGGACCTGCCGGAACGGTTTCGGAGAGGGGCGCCGCTGAATGAGCCGGTTCGTTCGACCTTCTATGGAGGCGGCGAGGCCGGCTACACGGACTATCCATTCTTAGACTCGGAAGTTGCCGCCGCAACGTAAGCAATGTCTCATCTGGACGCAGCATTGGAGGTGCTGCAGACTAAGTTCGCGGAACGCGCCGAAGAGCATGATCGCGACGGAAGCTTTCCATTCGAGAATTTCTCGTTGTTGCATGAATTCGGATTGCTCAGCCTCACCATTCCCCGCGACGTTGGCGGTGGCGGGGCCAATCTGGCAACCACCGCGCGCGTCATCCGCGTGATCGCCCAGGCCGAGCCGGCCACGGCGCTGGTGGTGATCATGCAATATCTTTTTCACCTGGGCATCGTTCAGAACTCGCGCTGGCCGCTGCGCGTCCGCGAAATCGTCCAGCGGGACGCCGTCGAAAACGGCGCGTTGATCAACGCACTCCGCGTGGAACCAGAGTTGGGAACGCCCGCGCGAGGCGGCCTGCCGGCGACCACGGCCCGCCGCGTTCCCGAAGGCTGGGGCATCGCGGGACACAAACTGTATTCGACAGGGATTCCTATTTTGACCTGGCTAGGGGTTTGGGGACGCACCGACGAGACCGAACCTCGCACCGGCTTCTTTCTGATCCACCGGAACTCGCCCGGAATTCGAGTGATCGAGAGCTGGGACCATCTCGGCATGCGCGCCAGCGGAAGTCACGAAGTGATTTTCGAAAATGTCATCATCCCGGAAGACCACGCTGTCGATGTGCGTCCGCCGTCGGAGTGGACGGGAATTCAGGCCGGCCACCAAAACATATGGATGTCGGTATTGTTGGCCGAGCTCTATAATGCCGTGGCGCGAGCCGGTCGTAACTGGCTGATTCGGTTTGCAACAACGCGCGTGCCCAGCAACCTGAGCGCGCCTCTATCCACGTTGCCTCGATTTCAGGAAGCCCTGGGAAGCATCGAAGCTCTGCTGTGGACCAACCGTTCCTTGCTCGACCGCGCCATCGACGCGATAGACCGGGGGGAACCGCTAGGCGTGCGGGAAGGCAATCTGCTGAAATTCACGGTCACCAACAACGCAATCGCATCCGTCGAGAAGGCCATAGAACTAACCGGCAATCATGGCCTTGACCGGCGCAATCCACTCGAGCGGCACTATCGCGACGTTTTGTGCGGCCGCATCCACACGCCGCAGAACGATGCCATCCTCACCGAAGCCGGCCGGGCCGCTTTTGGCGCCGCAAAGCCCTGATTTTGGCCTGACCGAAGTCCCACCCTCGTACATGCCTTGACAGGCATATGCTCCGTAGAGTATATTAAGCAAGTGGAATCCGTTTTCGAAATCATCGCCGAGCCCAGCCGCCGCGCGATATTGAGCCTGCTGGTCTCCTCACAACAGTCGGTTGGAGATATCGAACGTCAACTTCGCATGCCGCAGCCGGCCGTGTCAAAGCACCTGCGAGTGCTGCGAGAGGCCGGTTTCGTGGAATCCACGGTGGACGCACAGCGCCGCCTGTATCGGCTGAAACCGGAACCGCTGCAGGAGATCGATGCCTGGCTGGCTCCATTCCGCCGTTTCTGGTCGGCTCACGTAGATGCTCTCGAACGCCACCTGGACCGAATGGAGCATTCAGCACCAAGGAAACCAACACCAACGCAAAGGAAGACAAGGAGGAGAAAATGACCAATCGCGAGCAGTACAAGCCGGGTCCGGCCAGCGGCGCGCAGGTACGAAAAGACGGAGAGAAGTGGACTCTCATTCTGGTCAGGGAATTGCGCCACTCCCCGGAAAAAGTCTGGCAGGCGCTCACCGACCCAGCGCATCTGCGCGAGTGGGCGCCCTTTGAGGCCGATGGGAGCCTGGGAACAGTTGGAACCACGGTGAACCTTACCTGGGTGGGCACATCCACGCCACTCGAAACAATAGTGCAGCGAGCCGACGCTCCCAAGTTGCTGGAGTACAGCGATATGCGCTGGGAACTCGAAGCCTTCGGTGACGGCACGCGCCTGACGCTGTGGCACAAGATCGATCGCCGTTTCGTATCGTGGGGTGCCGCCGGCTGGCACATCAGTTTCGATGTTCTGGATCGCCTTCTCAGTGGAACGCCGATCGGCCGAATCGTTGGCGGCGAGGCGACAAAATTCGACTGGCAGCGGCTGACCACGGAGTACGCCGCGCAGTTCGGTATGGAAGCCCCCAACTGGCCGTCGCAGTCGGCGAAAAAATCGTGATTGGAGGACAAAGTAATCATGAACGAGGCCACCCAACGTTCCATTCTTCGCTGGATTCACATCGTGTTCAGCATCCCGATACTGGGCTCTATTTATAGTCCGTTTGAAGAGATTCCAAAGTACGCCTCCCGCGTTCGATTTGTCGTCGTTCCCGTGATGCTCCTTTCGGGATTGTGGATGTGGAAAGGGCACGTCCTGCGTCGGCTTATTTGGAAGAGATCGGCCAAACAAAACGCCGCATGCGCGTCCTGATTGCCTCCTGGATCTGCGGGCTCACGCGAGCACACTTTCGAAGAAGCCGGCGTAACGTCGCGCCAGCGTGGCGCGATCGTACATGCGCGCCGCCTCGCGGGTTTTAGTGACTGCATCCTCGTAAAAACCCTCATCAAACGCCAGCTTGACGATGACATCGATCCAGGGCTCGACCGCTTCCGGGTCGACCGGACGGCGCGTGGCCGTGGTCAGGCCGGCGGGAAGCGGGAGTACAAACCCGGCGCCGTTGCAACTTTCGGCCAGGCCGCCGCGATCGCTGACGATGGGCGGAACATGATTGACCAAGGCTTCCGCGACCACGCGTCCGGAGGGCTCCTCCCACACCGAGGGAACCAGCAGCACTCGGGTATTTTCGAAAATGTCTCGAGGTTTGGGCACGGCGCCCGCGATCATGATGCTCTCATGGCGGCGCAAATCGAAGCCTCCGGCGAGTCCCGCCCGGAAGACCATCCCGGCCGTTCCGCGCGATTCGATGGCCAGGACCGCGATGTTGGGATGCCTGGTTCCACGCTCTTCGGCCAGGCGGGCGAAAAAGAACAATCCCTTCTCGATGGACGGATTGACGATGGTGACGAAGATGGGATCGCGCTGCGGCGCGAGCACGTCCTCCAGATCCAGAGGCGTTGGCAGCGGCGTGCTGCGGATTCCGATTGCGGTGCGATAGCGCTCCGCCATCCATTCGCCCGGGGTGAGAACGGCATCCAGATCGCGAAAGAAATCGGCGTTCAAATACGCCAGATTGAAAACGCAGAAGGCGATCCGCGCGCCCTTCCGGTGGGCGCGTCTGTGCCGGCGCACGTCTCCCGGCAAGCCTCCGTAGGTGAACAAAATGTCGGGCGAGAAAGTTTCCAGTTCCAGGTCGAAGAGCCGGTCGAACTGACGGCCGTGCGAAGCTTCCCATTTGGTCATGCCGAAGCGTCCGGTATCGAGAATAGTGTATTCGACGTGGCGCTGGCGGAAGCGAAACTGGCGAAAGCTTCCAGAGGTTGCGGGCGTGACGGCGACGTTGAGTCCCGAGCTACACAGGTATTCGAGCGGATCGGCTTTGGATCTGCGCTCCGTGGCGGTGGTGCCGAGCGCGTGGACTTCAAAGCCCGCAGCAGCGGCCATTTCGGCGGCGGTTTGCGCGGTGCGAGCGGCGCCGCTGGCAGGATCCTGAGGCATTTGCGGCAACGCCATCAAGATCCGCGGCTTCATGGAAACAGGTTAACGCCGGCGGACCTTACGCAAACGCCAGCCCACCCAGGCAAGTCCGGCCGCGAGCAGCCCTGTGGTGGCAGGCTCGGGCACGGTGCTGGTCGCAGGGGGAACGAAGTTCATCGTCAACCCCGAAGGAATGTCTACGCTGGAGGCGCCGTCAGTCGTGAGTTGTACTTGCAACTCGATGTCGTTGCAGCATCCTTCAATACCACCATAAATAAGGCCTGATAAGTCACCAGAGCCCGATATCGTACCCGCCGGTCCCGACCCGGATGTGGTGAAGGACCCGATGGCCGCGCCGGAATTATAGATGGTGAAAGTGAGGGACCAGCTGGGATCCACGGTAGCGCCGAGAATGAAGTCCCAAGACACGGGAAGAACCGTACCCCCACTAAGGCTGCCGGTAAGGTCATAGTTTGCGGTAGACAAAGTAATGGTGCTGCTGCCGCTGCTCGTGCTGAGGTAAATCGGTCCGTCGGTGTATAGCCCCACGCCTTCGACGCCACCGGAGGCGGCCAGCTGAGTCGCCCCGCCCGAGCAGCCTCCCGATTCACCGTTGCTGGTGTAGGTGCAACTGAAGTCAGAGGTCGGAAGAACAGTAGTGGCATGAGCGGACACCGCCGCGCCGAGCGGGACAATAATGAGCGCCGTAGTGCGCGCCGTCTTCTGCATGAGCGCTTTCGCCTTTTCTACGTAGTTCGTTGGTACCATAATTCCAACAAAAATCACATCCAGCCGCACTCAGCAATAGCGCACAGTACTAGTGGTTAGATTGCAATAGAGGGCCGCAATCTCCATCATGCTGCCGCTGCGAAGCACCGCGGGCCTGAAATTCTGGTACGATCAGTATTGATGATACGAACCTCGAGCCACGCCGCCCCTGCCTATCGATGATTCCTCCCAGAAACTACCCGCCCCGCCGTCCCAGGGTCCGGGAAAATGTAAATGAGGCCATTCGCGTTCGTGAGGTTCGCGCGGTGTTTCCCGACGGATCGGTGGAGATCATGCCGACGCTGGCAGCAGTCCGCAAAGCGCAAGACATGGGTCTGGATCTGATTCTGATCGCGCCCACCGCCGAGCCTCCGGTTGCCAAGGCCATGGACTACGGCCAGTGGCAGTACGAGAACAAGAAGAAGCAGCACGAGGCCAAGAAAAAACAGCACGTGATTCAAGTGAAGGAGCTGAAATTCCGCCCCAACACCGACGATCACGACTACGAGTTCAAGAAGAATCACGCCATCCGCTTCCTGGGCGAGGGGAATCGCGTGAAGGCCGTGGTGCAGTTTCGCGGCCGCGAGATCGCGCATGTGGATCTGGGCAAGAAGCTGCTGCTGCGCTTTGCGCAGGATCTGGCGGTACACGGGCAGGTGGAGGGTCAGCCGCGGCTGGAAGGCCGCAACGCACATGTCATCATCAGCCCGGTTAAGGCGACGGCGCCCGCCAAGGACAAGCCTAAGGAACCAGGTCAGGCGCCCACCGCGCACTAATTCCTTGTATTCCTCGTCTTCCTAGAATTCCTAATAAAACAGATACTTCCGCCACTGGTCGTCGCTCTTGGCAAGCAGGCGCATCAAGTGACGGCTGGTGTGCAGACTGAAGGGCCGCGGCGCGCGCGCCAGCCGCATCCCGGCTTCTTCCGGAGTACGGCTGCCTTTGCGATTGTTGCAGGGATGGCAGCAGGCTACCAGGTTTTCCCAGGTAGTTTCGCCGGCGCGGGAACGTGGGACCACGTGATCGAGCGTCAGCTCTCCGGATGGCATGGTGCGATGGCAATACTGGCAGGTGTAACGATCGCGCATCAAAATGTTCTTGCGCGAAAGCGCCCGGGTCTGATGCGGGATGCGGCGATATTCCAGCAAGCGAATCACGGATGGTACGCGAATGGAATGGCGCGGCGAGTGGACGTGCGCCTGCGATTCTTCTTCGGCCGAAGCGACGCCCTTGAGGACCAGCACCAACGCGCGGCGAGCGGCGCAGATGTTGATGGGCTCATAACTGGCGTTCAAGACGAGTACCGGTCTATGCAAACGGTCGAGGCTAGGCATCTTCGGATCTCCCGGAGAAATTGGGATCATTCAGCAGGGGATCGGACATCACCCGGCGGTCCGCCCGCGCTAAGGTCAACAAGGTCACCTGCCGCGCGCCGGCTCGTTTCAAGGCTCGCGCGCAGGACGCCGCCGTGGCGCCCGTAGTCATTACATCGTCGATCAGCAACACGCGCCGGCCGTCAATGGCGGCGGGTTTGCTGGCCTGAAAAGCACCCGACACGTTCAATCGCCGCTTGGCGCTGGTCAATCCTGCCTGTGCCGCGGTATTGCGCACGCGCCGGAGAGCGTTCTCCACCGGGGTATGAGTACGGCGGCCGATCTCGCGGGCCAATAATTCCGATTGATTGAATCCGCGCTGCCAGCGCTTCCGCCAGTGCAGCGGCATGGGGATGATTACGTCGAAGGCTTGCTCGCGCGGCAGCGCCCGTGCCAGCAGTTTGCCCAGCGGCCCCGACAAGGTCCGAACGCGGCCGTACTTGAACAGATGAATCAGCTGGCGCAGCTCGGCTTCGTAAAATCCGAACGAATACGCGGCGTCGAAGCCCCGCACACCGCGTCTGCACAGCGCGCAACGGCCCTGTTCGTCCAGCGGGAACCGGCTCAGAAAAGGCGATCGGCACTGGACGCAAAAATATTCCGCTGCAAGCGGCTCGGGTTTGGCAAGACACGCCCGGCAAACCGGCACGCGCGAGAGATCCGTCAAGGGTTGATCGCAGATTCTGCAATCGTCGGGGAACAGAAAAGAAAAAAGGGCCGCGGGGATCGTTTGAACACGGAACGGCGCTAACTCAGCTGATGCACTTCGCGCTAGCCAACTACTGCTGAAGACGCACCTCCCGTAAAACAACCAGTTTACACGATGCAGGCCCGCGCTCGCTCAAGCCTGAATGGAACTTGTAGAATAGTCCCGAATGCACGTTCTGGTTAACGATGGACACTGCGCAATCTGTCAGAGCGAAGCGCGCTTCGTGGCCAGTAACGAATGGTTGCGGGATCATTATTTGTGCTCTCGCTGCGGCACCATTCCAAGGCAACGCGCCACAGCCGAGGTCTTGAACTTGGTACGGCCCGGGTGGAGAGGCCTGACGATCCACGAGAGCTCCCCTTGCATCAATTTCTACGCCGAACAGTGCGCTGGTTACACGTACTCATTCTACTTTGAAGGTGTCCCTCCGGGCTCGCGGAAAGATGGCCACTTGTGTGAAAACCTGGAATCCCTGACGTTCGCGGACTGCACCTTCGATGTGTTTATCACGCAGGATGTCCTGGAGCACGTTTTCAATCCGGACCGCGTGGTCAGGGAAATCATGCGAGTTCTAAAGCCGCAGGGAGTGCATGTCTTTACGGCACCGAAACATAAGCATCTGTCGCGGAGCTGCCGGCGCGCCAGGTTGCGCGAAGACGGCACGGTGGAGCACCTTCTGCCGGCCGAATATCACGGCAACCCGATCGGCGACGGAAGCAGTCTGGTTACCTGGGACTATGGTTCGGACTTCGACGATCTGCTGATGTCTTGGGCGGGTTACGTCGTTTCCGACTATGTGCTACGCGATCACGCCAGAGGCATCGCCGGAGAGTACCTGGATGTCTTCGTAATGCGCAAGGACGAGCGGAATCGCGCCGCGCCGCTTTGATCCGGGCCCACCCGTCCGAAGGCTCACCAGCCGGAAAGTATGCGCAGACTCCGGCGATCGAAACAAACTCGGCTCGCGGACTCGAAATAACGGCGGATGCTGGCGCTGCCGACGTTGACGGCGGTGTGGTCCCATACGCATTGCGTGCAGTGCGGCGCATCCAGGCGGGGAGCAACATCGCCTGAGAACCAGGTGCGCGCCTGGCGGTATTTCTCGGAGTTGAATGGATCGCCGCCATTACCGTCAAACTCGCCGAACACTAGATTGACGTCCGGGCGCGGGCTGCCGCAGCAGGGCATGATCCTGCCCGTGGCGTCCATCACCATGTTCTTGTACAGCCAGTGGCAGCTATGGCCCGGATTCGGCGGAGAGTGGTCGTCGGCCGGCCCGCTCCAAGGGTTTTCGTAGGCCTCCAGGATGGCGCGGCCGTCCACGCTATCCGGGAAGGGGTTCCAGTTGGAAGGTCGAGTAGCAAGGGCCAGCCAATTCAACCTTCGGACGTTGGCCACTCCGGCTTTGAGCGCCGCCGGGCGAATTTGGGAATCGTCCCAGCTTACGTCGAACGGCTCGACAACGCGGAATATATCGACACCCATTTTGCGCGCCATGCGGGCGGCCAACGGAATCTCGTGGACGTTATGCTCGAATGCGAGGAAGTTCCAGGCGAGCACGGGATAGTGCCTGCGCAGCCGCCGTTTGGCGCCCACTAGCTTGCGGAGATTGCCGAGAACCAGCTCCAGATCGCCATTGCGTCGAAAGCGCTCGTAAATGGGCTGCGTGGCGCCGTCGATAGAGAGATTCACCAAATCGAGTCCGGATTCGACGTAAGCTTCGGCGTCGAACCGCTGCACCGAAAGCGTCGTGGATATCGACGTTTCCATCAGACACGATTTAGCCATGCGGATGAGCCGGGGCGTGTTGAGGTTCAGCAGAGGCTCGCCATAGTTGTAGAAGAGCATTCCGATTGTATAGGGACTGTAGCGTTTCAACAGCGCGGACAGGCGGGTTTCCGATAGCGTCCCTTTGGGCCAATCGAATAGCTGCAGAGCCTCGCTGCGTTCCGAGTGCACGCAACCCGGGCAGGCTAGCTGGCAAACGTTGGAGGGATCGACCACCAGCCCGAAGGGCCGCGACAGCAGCGAGGTGCTGCGCGCCTGGAAGTGGTAGCGGGCCAGGAGGAGGTTCAGAATCTTGAGGGTCAACGCCTCGGCGAGCGGCGAGGGAAAGCTCGGGAGCAAACGCTGGCAGAGATCCGGCTTGGCGCGATTCAAAATGTCCACTGCGGCCGCCACGCTCGTGCACCGATCGAGTTCCTGGCTGGCGCGCGATAACGGGGGAAACGCGGTTCTGCCGCGGTACATCGGCTCTGGAACGATGGAGTGTAACAGCCTATTCAGTTTCCCCACGCGAAACAATTCAGCTTACACGATGGAGTGGATCGGCGGCTCGCGCAACTGCGCGCACCGTGCCTGACGAAGACTAGGGCGCCTGCGTGCGCGCGATCCGCGCCGCTCCGATCAACCAAGCGCCCTCATGCTTGACCAAGTCAACGAGAACGCGTAACGGGAAACTGACCCTGCGCGCTTCTGTGCATATTGCAAACCGCTGCCGGATCGCCGCTTCATCCGCCACACGGTTCGATGCGGCCAGGGTGGTTACTGAGCAGACGGCCAACAGCAGGGCATGACTCACCGCGACGCCTCTCGGCTTGGGTCTATCCTCGACCGCAAACCCAGTACAATGGAATCGTAACACTGCATGCAGACCTTCTACATCGAGACCTTCGGGTGCCAGATGAACGCGCACGATTCCGAAAAGGTCATCGGAACGCTGCTTTCACAAGGCTACCGGCAAGTGGCCAAACCGGAAGAGGCCGACCTGGTTTTGTACAACACCTGCAGCATCCGCGACAAGGCCGAACAGAAGGTCTTTCATCGCCTGGATGAATTTAAGCGAGACCACAAAGGCAAGGTGTTTGGCGTTTTGGGCTGCGTGGCGCAGCAGGAAGGCGAGCGGATTTTCGACCGGGCCCCGCATGTCAGCCTGGTGGCCGGCTCGGCCAGCTACGCCAAGCTCCCCGAGATGCTGGTGCAACTGGAAGCCGGCGGACGCCGTGTTACCGGCCTGAGCCTGGATAACGATCAGGCGTTCGAAACGCCGTTCACCAAACGCGATAATCCGCATCGCGCCTACATCACCATCATCGAAGGCTGCGACAAAGCCTGCGCCTATTGCGTGGTTCCGTTCACGCGGGGTCCCGAGCGCAGCCGGACGAGTGAGAGCGTCCTCGCCGAAGCCGCCGAGCTGGCGCGCATGGGCTACGCCGAGATCCAGCTGCTGGGGCAAAACGTCAATAGCTATCGCGATCCTTCGCCGGCCGGCTTCGATTTCGCGCGTCTGCTGCGCGCCGTCGGAAAGGTGGATGGCATTCGCCGCGTGCGTTTCACCACTTCGCATCCGCGCGATTTCGTCAAGGATATCGTCGACGCCATTGACGACAATCCGGTGCTCTGCAATCACGTCCATCTTCCGGTGCAGTCCGGGTCTTCCCGCGTGCTCGATCGCATGCAGCGGCTCTACACGCGCGACGAATACATGCGCCGCATTGAATGGATGAAGCAGGCGCGCCGCAGCATCGCCATCACCACCGACATTATTGTTGGATTCCCCGGCGAGACCGAAGCCGACTTCGAGCAGACACTCGCTCTGCTGGACGAAGTGCAGTACGATTCGTTGTTCAGCTTCAAGTACTCGCGGCGGCCCAACACTTCGGCGCTGCAACTCGCCGATCACGTTCCCGAGGAAGAAAAGAGCCGCCGTTTGGCCATCCTCCAGGAAAAGCAGCGCGCCATCCAGATGCGACGTAATTCCGCCGCGCTGGGGACCGTCGAAGAAGCCTTCGTGGAGGGTTATAATCAGGCCACGGGGCAGTGGATTGGACGCACTTCGCAAAATCGGCCGCTCAACTTCGTTCATCCCCGGCACGCCGGCCCTCGCGAAGGCACAGATTTGGCCGGCACCTGGTGGAACGTTCGCGTGACTCGCGCCGGAGCGAATTCTTTGGCGGGTGAGGTGGTGCTGTGAGTTCGGAAATAAGGGAGGGCCGCATGGAAGTCGAAATGAAAATCCGCGGATTGATGATGGATCCCGTCACCAACATGCCGATCGTGGTGCTGAAGGACATTAATGGGAACGCCATCCTGCCAATCTGGGTGGGGATCTACGAGGCTAACGCGATTGCCCTGGAGATCGAAAAGGTTTCGACGCCGCGCCCCATGACGCACGATCTGATCAAAACCTTGCTGCTGGGCTTGGGAACGGGGGTTCGCAAAGTGGTGGTGAGCGAGCTTAAGGACGACACCTTCTATGCCGTGATCTGGCTCGACAAAGACGGCGAGTTGATCAGCGTGGATTCGCGGCCCAGCGATGCTCTGGCTTTGGCCTTGCGCCTGGATTGCCCCATCTATGTGGACGAATCGGTGCTCAAGAGTTCCAAGCGCACCAATGCCGCCGCCGACAAAGCCAGCGAGGAAGAGCAACGGCGCTGGCTCGAGAGCCTGGACGACGAGGATCTTGGCCGCTACAAGATGTGATTGAAAAGCTGGAGAAACTGGCGGCGGCCGGCATTCAGATCATCCCGGCGGAAATCACTTCCCACTTCATCCTGGAACGCGACGGGTTCGTAGCCTTCGTGGAACGGCGTGAAGATGATTTCGGCAATATCGGCGCGCCTGGTTTAATGACCGAGCAAGGGTACGCCGCATTGATCTGGCGTGGCGATCAAGCGTTTTTCACCGGCAGAGGCTTCGAGCAGCCGGCATCGCCCGAACAAATACGGAGCATGCGGGCTTTCGCTTCAGAACTTGAAAAAGCGCTGGCCTGAACTTACTGGGCGGCAGCGGGCCTTCGGCGCGGGGCGGCAGGCTCGTTCTTGCCCGTCCAGCCGTGCAGTTTATCTTTGTCAACTTCGAAGACCAGCATAAAGGGACTTGCCGTGTAGCTGTCCGCGACGCCTTCAAATGTAAGCTCCGTGCCTTCTTCCACTTTGCCGGCGAGCGGCATCTCGAATTTCAACGTCGCGTCCGCGGTAGTGGTGTTGTTGCTCTTGTCTTCCATCGCCAGCAAGATGGTCTTCGGTTTTACGGCTGGCTCCAGCTTGATCACCTTTCCCTTCAGCGTCGGCACCTCGCTGCCCTTCATCATCATGAAGTAGTTCGCGCCATCGGGAGCCGTGAGCGCTGTCTTGAGACTAGCCCACAGCGCTTCGGAAGGATGAGCCTTGTTGTACTCCTCTTCACTGGCAGCGCCTTCTTGCGCAATTTCGTTGGCGTTCTTAATAGTGAAACCCTCAGGCGGCGTGGCGTTGCTCTTGGCTACAGCCAGCAGCTTATCGTTGAAGCCCTCATCGCTGCCATGGAAATTCTTGTACTGCTTCTGCACATAGTCCAAGGCAGTCTTTTGGGCGGCGGGAGCCAGCGCGCCCGTCCCTTGATAGGTGGCCGCGCGCGCGAAATAGAACATGGCCTTGGGCAACTTATCCAGCTTCTTCTCGGAAGCAATCACCGTACCCATCCAGAAGTCGACCTGAGCGTTGTTGGGATTCAACATCAGGACCTTCTGGAATTCGCCCTCGGCGCCATCCCAATTTTTCCGCTGCATGGCAATGAAGCCCAGATTCACGTGCGCCAGCTCCTCTACGGCCGGCCGCAGCTTGGCCCATTGATCCGCTGCCACTCCGGGCGGAGGCGTGTCGATACTGGACAGGATCGCCTGCGCCGCCTTCTCGCCTTGATCCAGAATCTCAGGCGACTGGTTCTGCCCGTACAAACCTTGCGTGAAGAGCATGGTGTAGTACTGCGCCGTGAAGTCCTTGGGATCGTCGGCCAGGATCTGCTTGGCCTCATCCACGGCGTTCTTGCCGTCGTTCAGCGCGACGTAGGTGGTGAGCAGCAGCGTCCGGCGTTCCTTAATGAACTCCGTCATGGGATATGCCTTCTCCCATTGCTGGAGCTTCTCCAATCTGGTCTTGGGATTCGTGTCCTTGGTGATCGAGTCGTATAAATCGAACTCGGCACGATCCTTCCAGTTCTTCTGTGGCGCAGTGGAGGAAGGCGCGGCGGCGCCTTGTCCGAACATCCGCGCGGGCATCGGCCCCAGCACCCCAGTCAGTATGATCGCGAGCAAATACTTCGATGATTGAACGGACACTACCCGCCTCCCAATTGGACCGAATTCATGGGCGATTGACCAGCAGAACTGGACCGCAAACCATGGCACAGCTCCCTCAAACCTGGAGTTCGTGCACTTGCGGAGTATATCCGAATCCGAACCATCTCCGCAAGCGTCCCCGCCGGTGTCCCAAATTCCCTCACGGATATAGATGCCGCCCAACCGCCTCTTGTTCCGCTTGGCATCTAGTTTAACTTATAAATAGACAAGCCAGTGAGCACGCAACGATCCATGGCCGGCGGCTGGGCCCGCCGTGAGAACCTCCCCAGGGGTCCCAATGGCCGCCATCTCTGCCGCTGGTGCAGCCTGGAAGTTCCCAAAGGACGCCTCACGTTTTGCTCCGCTTGGTGTGTCGAGGAATGGCGTCTGCGCAGCGATCCTGGCTATCTTCGCGAGAAGGTGCTGGAGCGCGACCGGGGTATCTGCGCGGCTTGTGGCATCGATTGCCTGCACGCAGCGCTGCAACTGAAACGCCTGCGCGGCACGGCTCGCCTGAAAGCTTTTCTCGATTGGGGGCTGCGGCCTGGATCGCGAAAAAGCCTGTGGGATGCCGACCACATCGTTCCCGTGGTGGAAGGCGGCGGCGAGTGTGATCTCGAAAACCTGCGGACGCTGTGCCTGAAGTGCCATCGAACGGCCACCGCCGAGCTTCGCAAGCGCCGGCGGGTTAGACTCGGATGATTTTAGACCCGGATGATTTAGATCTTTATGGACGCGCCATGAAGCAGCCTGGCGTCATCGCTACACAAAAATACGATCACCCGCGCAATATCTTGCGGCTTGGGCCACTTGCCGTAATCGGCGTTCGGCATGGCCTTACGATTCGCTTCGGTGTCGATGATGCTGGGCAGAATCGAGTTCGCCCGCACCCCGGTGCCCTTCAGATCCGCGTCGAGTGAATCGATCATCGCCACTGCCGCGGCTTTGGATGCGGCATATGCCGCCAGGGAAGCGGGATGATCGACGGCCGCGGTAGCAGCTACGTTGACAATCACTCCGCGTCCCTGGCGACGCATGATCGGAACGACGGCGCGAGACAGCACATAACCGGGACGCAAGTTCGCGGACAGCATCTGATCGAGAACGCTGGCGTCCATCTCCCACATTTTGCGGCCGCCCGCGTAGCCGCCGATGGCGTTGATCAGAACGTCCAGCCGGCCATGCTTGTCGGCAATCGCAGTGACCTGTTGAAGGACCGCCGCTTCGTTCGTCACGTCGACGTTGAGTCCCTCCAGACGCGGGGCCTGAGCGCCGGAAGCCTGACGCAAAGCATCGAACTCGTCCTGTTTTCGGTAAGTAGCGATGACAGCGGCGCCCTGGTCCAGAAACGCCGCGGTGACGCTTCGTCCTAACCCGCCGGTGCCCCCGGCGATCAACACGACTTGTCCTGAAAATTGTTCGCTCATGCGCACCTCCTGTTTTTCGAGTTCAGCGGAACGGGACACATCACGAGCCATGCAGCAGCGGCTTCAGATATTGCATGACAGTGTTCGCCACGATCTCATTGCCTTCCGCCGTGGCATGAATGCCGTCCCGCTGCATCAAGTTTGGATGGGTCGCCACGCCATCCAGCAGAAACGGAATGCGCGGCACTTTGTATCTGTTCGCCAAGTCTTTGTAAACCTGCTCGAAGGATCGAATGTAGTCCGGACCGTAGTTCGGCGGCAGAGTCATCCCCGCCAGAATGACCGCGCAGCCTGAATCCTGTAGCGCACGGATGATTTGCTCCAGGTTCGCCCGCGTGGTCTCCATGGGAAGTCCGCGTAAGCCATCGTTGCCGCCGAATTCGACGATAGTCACGCGAGGTTTGTACGCCAGCACTTCACCCAGGCGCTCCACGCCATCGGTAGTCGTGTTGCCGCTGACGCCCTCGTTGACCACTCGCCAATGCAATCCCGCCTGATCCAGGTCCTTCTGCAGATAATCGGGAAAGCTTTTGCCCGGATCGGCGCCGAATCCGGCCGTTAAACTATCGCCGAACGCGACGATCGCCGGCCTCGTATCTATAGCTGTGTTCCGCTCCTTAGCTGTGTTCCGCTCCTTCGGAGCTACCGAAGTGGCATTTTCCGCAGGCGCAGATTCGGTGGCCGATGAAGCAGGCCGCGACCCTCTGCATCCGAGCAGCATTAACCCAAACGCCACCGTTACTACTGAGATGATCCTCACCCAATGCCATAATAAGAAATTGGAAGTAGTTCCGACTCGACCCGCCGCTCGCCCGCCTGCCATCCAGGTCTCCGGTCTCACGAAAAGCATCCCCACTGCCACGCATCGCGTCGATATTCTGCGCGGCATCGACCTGGAGATTCAGCTGGGCGAATTCGTCGCCATCATGGGACCATCCGGCAGCGGGAAAAGCACGCTGCTTGGGCTTCTAGCAGGTCTTGACACGCCGACTTCGGGCCGGATCATTCTGGACGGCGAGGACATCACCGGTCTCAATGAGGACCGCATGGCGCTGCTGCGTGGCCGCAAAGTGGGATTCGTGTTTCAGTCCTACCACTTGCTCCCCACGCTCACGGCGGAAGAAAATGTGCTGCTGCCCTATGAACTGACCGGCGGCAACGGCGGCCCTGGTATGAGTGAGGGTCCCCAGCGCGCGCGCGAACTGCTGGAAAGCGTTGGCCTGCTGGATCGCCGCGATCATTATCCCATTCAGCTTTCCGGCGGCGAACAGCAACGCGTCGCGCTCGCCCGCGCGTTCATGGTTCGGCCGCCCATTCTATTGGCCGACGAGCCCACCGGTAACCTGGACACGCAGAATGGCCAGCATGTTCTCGAGCTTCTAATCTCGCTCAATCAGCGCGAAGGAACCACGCTGGTATTGGTGACGCATGACCCGGCCCTATCCAACCGGGCAGCGCGGCGAATCACATTGCGGGACGGCCGTGTCGTGGCCGATGAACGCGGCTAGGAATTTATCCGATGCACTTCTCCTGGATCACTGCCTGCAAGATCGCCTGGCGCGAATCGCGCTCGTCATCCTTCAAATTCCTATTCGTGATTCTCGCCGTGGCTGTAGGCGTGGGATCGCTCACGGGCGTCCGCGGATTCAGCCGCGCGTTTCGTGAGATGCTCCTCACCCAAGCGCGCACGCTGATGGCGGCCGATCTATCGTTGCGCGTATTCGAGCTCCCCACGCCTCAGCAGGATCAGGCGCTGGCCGCGCTGGCTAGCCTCGGGGTGGACCGAACATTGATCACCGAAACAGTTACCATGGCGTCGGCCGATGTGGAGAAACCGCCCATGCTGGTTTCGGTGAAGGCCGTCGATCCTAAACATTATCCGTTTTATGGCGAGATTCGTTTGTCGCCGCCCGCGCCACTCTCGCGCGCCTTGACCGCCGATACCGTGGCGGTTTCCGACGACTTGCTTCTGCGCCTCAAACTGCAGGCCGGCGACTCCATTCGCCTGGGCGGCCAGCCGTTTCGGATCGTCGGCGTAGTCGCCTATGAGCCCGACCGCATGCTGGGCAGCCTGAACGTGGGCCCGCGCGTCATGATCACTCGCGACGGATTGGAACGCACCGGATTGATCCTGCCCGGCAGCCGCGCCGCCGAGCGTTACCTGTTTCGCCTTTCGCCTAGTTCACCCGGCATTGAAGCAACACGCGAGCGCCTGAAAGCGGCCTTTCCGGACGCCCTGATCGCCGACTTTCGCGAGTCGCACCCGCTGGTTACGCAAGCCCTGAATCGTGCCACCACATTCCTAAGCCTGGTGAGCCTGATCACGCTCATCATCGGCGCCATCGGCGTCGGCACCGCCATGCGCGCTCACATCCAGCAGCGCATGGATTCCATCGCGATCATGAAGTGCATCGGCGCCCGATCGAGCCACGTGATGCGCATCTACCTGCTGCAAACCATTGCCCTGGGGCTGGCCGGCGGACTGCTCGGTGTGGCCTTCGGGCTCGTCGTCCAGCGGGTCTTTCCGTCGTTTCTGGCACGCTACTTCCAATTGGAACCCACTGCACATTGGGATTTCGTCACCGCCGCCCAAGGCATCGGGATTGCGGTTCTGGCGTCCTTGCTATTCACCCTGCCACCCTTGATTGGCATCCGGCGCATCCGGCCCAGCTTGATCCTGCGCCGCGAGATGGAGGAGACCAAGCCGGATTGGCCCACTCGCTTCGCACAAGCGAGGGCGTCCATCCTGGCGGGTGCGATCATCCTGGCAGGATTCGCGGGTATCGCCATGTCTTTCGCCAGCGGCACGCCACGCGATATTTGGAGAACTGGCGAATACTTCGCCGGCGCGCTGGTCATCAGCTTCACGGCTCTGTCCGCGGTTGCCTGGTTGATGCTGCGGCTGCTCAAGATGGCGAGCCGCGGCAAGCTGCCTGCTTCCGTACGGCACGGGATCGCGAACTTGTATCGCCCCGGCGCACACGCGCAATCCGTGCTTGTCGCCCTGGGCGTTGGCGTGATGTTCACGCTCACCGTTTATTTGGTCCAGCACGGCATGATCGCCGAGATGAATCGAAGTTCGCCGCCCGGCATGCCCAACGTGTTCTTGATTGACATTGCGCCGAAAAATCGAGACGCGGTGCTCGATCTGGTGAAACGGCAGCGCGGGGTGCAAGGCACGCCGGAGGTGATCGGCACCGTGGCAGCTAAGATAACGAGCGTGGACGGAAGGCTGGTGGACCAGATGGACCTGAAAGGTTTTGACCGCCGCTACCGGACTCCGCGATCCGTTACCGGGGCCGGCGCAATGCCGGACTATATCGATATGGTGCGCGGCCGCTGGTGGGGCGCGTCTGCCGGCGCTCCGCAAGTTTGCGTGGATCAAGATGCCGCCAAAATCCTGCGCATCGAGCCAGGGTCCGAGGTGCGCTGGACCATCTCGGGCAGGGAAGTGCAAACACGCGTCGCCTGCATCCTGAGCATCGATTCGGTACATCTTTCCAGCCGCGTTGAATTTATCTTCAACAGCAGCGCGCTCGAGGGCTTCCCGGTAATCTACTACGGCAGCCTGCGCGCGCAGCCTTCCGATGTCGCTGCGCTGCAGGAAGCGCTGTACCGGCGCTTCCCCACCGTAACCGTGGTCAACATCGCGGACGTGCTCCAGATCGTTCAAGGCGTGGTCGATCGCATCTCGCAGGTGGTGCGCTTCATTTCGATGTTCGCGATTTTAGCGGGCGCGGTGATTCTCGCCTCCAGCGTCGCCGGCACGCGCTTCCGCCGCATGCGTGAAGTGGTGATTCTCAAAACCTTGGGCGCCACTCGTTGGCGCATCAGCCGCATCTTCTCGGTCGAATTTCTGGTGCTCGGCGCGGTCGCCGGATTGATGGGTAGCCTGCTCGCCGGCGGATTCGCGAATCTGCTGCTCAAGCGTATGCTGGACGCCAAGACTTCGTTTCCCGCGCTGCCGATCTTGCTGTCGGTTGTCGCCACCGCGTTTATTGCCAACGCCGCCGGCTGGATGGCCAGCTTCCCTATCCTGGGCCAAAAGCCTCTCGAGATCCTGCGCGAAGAATAGCTCTTAATTGGCTTTCCAGGCGCCTAATAAACGGCGCAATATTACGATTTGCCCTAAATGATAGGAATTATGATCCGCCAGTAGCAGAGCCTCGCGCAAAATGGTCTGCCCGCTCCCGTGCGGAATGCGCGCGAATAAGTCGGACTTCTTGTCCGCCACCAGCTTCGCCATCGCCTTGAGATCCGCTCGGAAACTGCGCAAGCTGTTGTTCCACGATGCGGCGCTCGGCGGCGCTTCTGTCTTGGGCCAATATCCGTCCGGCCAGGCAGGCGATTTGTGCTTGGCGTTCCGGCTGAATTCCACGATGTCTAACTGCGCGATGCGCATATGTTCCAGCAGCTGCCAGCCCGTATGGGCCGCGCCCGGTGGCTTGACGCCGCGCAAGCGCGAAGGAAAGTCCGCCATGACCGTGTCAAAGTCTGCGTGCGCGTTGCGGCCCCGCAACAAATCCAGTAGATGCTGGCGTAATGCGTCGGATTCTGCCATTCACTTAGGGAAACACAGCCCGCGTGGAATTTCAAGATCTCCCAGGTGCTCGGATAGAATCAAGTCTCATGGCTAAATCGGCGGACGCCGTCATCATTGGCGCGGGCATCGTGGGCTCCAGCATAGCGTTTCATCTCACCGCAGCAGGCATGCGCGACGTGCTGGTCATCGAGCGCGAAACGCGGCAGGGCCTCGGCTCCACCGGCAAGAGCATGGGCGGCGTGCGCGCGCAGTTCGCCACCGACGTGAACATCCGCATGTCCCTGTATTCGATTCCGTTCTTCGCGCGATTCGAAGAGG
This sequence comes from Bryobacterales bacterium, assembly GCA_963824345.1. GTDB lineage: Bacteria > Acidobacteriota > Terriglobia > Bryobacterales > Bryobacteraceae > Palsa-89. The sequence goes on along the minus strand of CAWGOZ010000020.1, from coordinate 345,826 downwards.
CCACCGGCCGCCCCTCCGGCTACAAACCGCGCGGGTATCTTTTCATGGCCACCAATGACGCGCATATGAATTATCTCCGCAAAAATACGGCGCGGCAAAAGGCGCTCGGATTGAAGGACGTTGAACTGTTGTCCCCCGACGACATTCGCAAAGTGCTCCCTCAGCTTCGCTCGGACGATATCGTGGGCGGCAGTTTGTGTTCCACCGACGGATTTGTGGATCCCGAGAGCGTCATGACTGGTTTCATGGCCTGTGCTGTCGAGCGCGGCGCCCAACTTTGGCGCGGGACCGAGGTCACAGGCATTTGCATCGATCGCTCCGCCATCACCGGAGTGCGTACCAGCGGCGGGGATGTCCAAGCGCCCATTGTCGTCAATGCCGCAGGGCCATGGGCCGCCGCCGTCGCCCGCATGGCCGGAGCTCATCTCCCGGTTGAGCCGCTGCGCCGCATGCTGGTACTCACCGAACCCTTCACGGGACTCCCCGTGCGGCTCCCCATGATCATCGATATGTCCACTGGCTGGCACTTCCGACAGGAGGGCCTCGGCGTATTAATGGCCTGGGCCGACCCTGATCAGCAGCCCGGGTTTCGGGCCGATTTCGATCCCGCGTTCATCGAGAAAATTCTCACGCACGCCGCCGCCCGCGTACCCGACTTCGCGAATCTTGCTGTCAATCCCCGCCGCTGCTGGGCCGGCCTTTACACCATGTCGCCCGACCACCACGCCATTCTCGGCCCGGCGCCCGAAGTCCGCGGATTCTACTTCGCGAATGGATTTAGCGGCCACGGCGTTATGCATTCGCCGGCCACCGGCCGCATTATCGCCGACTTGATCGTACACGGCCACACGCAAGTGATCGACGCCCAGCATCTGAACGTGCAACGCTTTGCCGAAGGCCGCGCGATCGAAGAGACTGCTTTCTTATAAAACTTCCGACCAGGGCTTCGCAAGAACGCCGGGTGCTACCTTACGAAGAACGTAAGTATCCTGGTGCGACCACCAGAACCCTCCTGCATGAGCACCAGATCCGCGCCGGCGCGATTCGGGGTCTGGTTCATCAGCTGAATCTGGCTGAGGACATATCCCGGCGTCACAATCGTCTGCCCGTATTCGGCCGTCGGCAGGTCTTTCTGCTCGCTGCTGCCAGTGAACCAATATCCGACACGGTTGAGAGATGGGCTCCCAAGAAATCGCCTGCTCCTGTAACCAGGCGTCGTGAAAATGAGCAGGCCGACTGGATTCACTAGGTCATACAACCTGTGGAGCCACGGGCCCCAGGACGTTTCGCGCATGTGGCTCAGAAACGACAAGGCAAAACAAACGTCGTACTTGCGAGCCGGAACGAAATCCCGAGGTTTGCTTCTGGAGAGAACCGTCTCGACACCCATTTTCTTCGAGAGGAAATCGATCGCCTTCTGGTGAATGTCGCACGCGGTTACAGGGAATGCCGGAGACCGCGCCAGGTGACGCGACACGCACCCGAAGCCCGAGGCAAACTCCAGAAGCTGGATCGGCCGCTCCTTGACCCGAGGTAATCGGTGACCAGAGATTCGAACTTTTCGGCGGACTTGCGCCCATCCGAAAAATAGTAGTTCACGGCGTCCTTCGTGCTCTGAAAGGATGGATTCTCGACGAGGAATTGAAAGATGAAATCCTCCGGGTGAATGTCGGGAACGACAGCAAGGCTTCTGGCAGCTTCCTGCACATCCGGCTCAAAGACTGAAACGTCGATCATAACCGCGGCCTCGCATCCCGTTCGTGATCCTCACTTCGGCTCCCGCTCAAACAGAACCTTCCCGCCCACAATCGTGTAGTCCACTTTCGTCGACCGGATCGCGTCTTCCGACACGCTCAAAATATCCTTCGAAAGCACCGTCACATCCGCCAACTTCCCCAACTTCAGCGATCCCTTGCTGCCTTCCTCAAAAGCCGCGTACGCATTGTTGATGGTGTAGGAACGTAGCGCCTCCGTGCGGCTCATGCGCTGATCCGGAAAAAACACCGTGCCATCCTTCAGCCGCCGGCTCACCGAAGCGTAATAACACTGGATCGGGTCCACGTCTTCCACCGGAGTGTCGGTCCCGTTTCCAACCACCGCTCCCGATTTCATCAGCTTCTGCCAGACGTAGGCGCCGGCCTGCGCCCGCTCGAGCCCCAGCCGCGCGATCACGAACGGCGCGTCCGAAGTGCAGTGAATCCCTTGCATCGCGGCGATCACACCCAGCTTCGCGAAGCGCGGAATATCGGCGGGATCCAGGTGCTGCGCGTGCTCGATCCTCCAACGCAAGTTCTTCTGCTCCGGATGCTCTCGAAAAACCGCCTCATACAAATTGAGGACTTCGCGATTCGCCCGATCCCCAATGGCGTGGGTGCAAAGCTGAAAGCCATTGTTGATGGCCAACTCCGCCGTCTGCCGGATGTCCGCCAGATTTTCCGTGTTGATTCCGCTTCGATTCGGTGCGTTCGCGGGCAGATCCGAATACGGCGCCAGCAGCCACGCCCCCCGCGACCCCAATGCGCCATCCATGTATTCCTTGATCGCGCGCACCGTCAGATGATCGTTGCCCACGCCGGCCATGTAATAACGGTGCAAGTTCGCCGCTAGCTCGGACGCTGGCGCTCGCAACATCACCCACAGGCGCAACCCGAGTTCACCGTGCTCGGCCATAGTCCGAAACAAATCCACCGTCCCGGGCGGCGAACCCGCGTCCTCAAACGTGGTGATCCCCTTCGAGAGACATTCGCGCTCGGCCAGTCGGATCTGTTCCCGGCTCTCCGCATCCGCCTCGGCCTCCGACCGCCGCGCACGATGCGAATCCAGGACGCGCTCCACCAACTCTTGCGCGCGTTCATTCAGCAGCCCGGTGGGATGGCCTTGTTGGTCGCGCAAAATCTCGCCACCTGCCGGATCGGGCGTATCCTTATCGACCCCGGCCTCGCGCAGCGCCTCCGCATTCGCGAATCCTGCATGACCGCTGGCGTGCGTCAGCCACACGGGATTGCGCGGTGACACGCGGCTCAAGCTTTGATGCACCGGAAATCCACGTACGTTCGGTTCCGGCGGCCGATTCCACTTGGCCTGATGAAAGCCGTCCCCCAGGATCCAGGCGCCAGGTCTAGCTTTCCGCGCCGCTGCCGCCACCATCGCGACAATTTCGTCCCAGTCCTTCGCCGCGCGCAGATCCAGCATCATTTTGGACGCGCCCAGGTCCGTGAAATGCCCGTGTCCTTCGATAAATCCCGGAATCGCCAGCCGGCCCTTCAGATCGATCACCCGCGTCGACGGTCCGATAAACGCGGCCACCTTTTGGTTCGTGCCGATCGCAACGATCTTGCCGCCTCGGGCCGCCAGGGCCTGCGCTTCCGCCGCGTCCCGCTCCAGCGTGACCAGTTTGCCGTTGCGCAACACCAAGTCAGCCGATTCGCTGGGAACGATTTGCCCGCGCGCGATTCCAGGGTTTACAATCCCAGCCGCCGCCAACAGTGCGATGAACCAACTTTTCATTTTGAATACAACTACAATCATATGATCGGACTCACCGAGTGTTTCGCGCAGCATGGCGATCCTTCCAAATATCGTTCCACGGGAACAGGCCTTCGGCCAGCTGATTCGGGCCGTGCGGAGAGTGGCCGGGGCCGCCGCGTCCTGCCCCGCGTGCGGTTCGGCTGAAGTCCATCGTTCGCGCCGCCGAAGTTTCTTCGACTTCGTCTTCGCTTGCTTTTTCCTCCTGCCCTTCCGTTGCCGCGCGTGCCGGGCGCGCTTCTTGCAGGTCTGGCGCCCAGCTTTCAAGGATCCCGCCGAGAGTCCCATGGACCTGCTCACACTGCTGCCGCGCACTTGGCCCGAGCATCCTGCGCCCAGCATGGCCGACCCACCGGCTGACGCCCAGCCGGTGCGCTTGACGCGTCCGCGATCCATCCTGATCCTGGAAAGCGATCCGTCCATCCGCAAATTGCTCCGCCGTTTGCTGGATCGCCGCGGATACTTCACGTACGAGGTCCTCAAGCCCGAGGATCTGCCGGCCGAACTGCGCGAGCGGCGAGTGGACTTGCTGATTATCGAAGACTCACTCCTCGATGCGGCGGCGGCTCCGGTCCATTCCGATCTCAAGATCCTCTCGCTTTCGCTTGGGCCGCTGAACGGCGCCGTAATTCCCGGCCGCTCCTTAGCGCTCACCAAGCCGTTTTCGTCCCGGATGTTTATCGAATGCGTCGATCGTCTGCTTGAAACCTAGGTCAAGCCTGCCCGTGCTTGATCCGGTTCGACCGCTGCACCCGGCAATTCAGGCAAAGATCGATCGTCACGGTTCCGTCGGCATTCTCCACGCGCGCCGCGCCCATTGCTTCCGCCTCTTCTTTCGACACCGACTGCAGCGATAGCCGCGACCCAGGCGGCAACTTCTGCCCGCAGCCGTCGCAATACCGTCCGTTGCTCTGGAGCACTCCCTATTAAAATAGAACTTGATCTCTCCCGCGCGCCAGACCGCCTTCGATATTCTCCGCAAGGTCAGCCAGGGCGGCTATGCTTCCGACCTCCTGCTGCAGCGCTCCGCGCAACTGGACTCGCGCGACGCCGGCCTGGCCGCTGAAATCGTTTTCGGATGCCTCCGCTATCAAGCCCAGCTCGACTACCTGATCGCCCGGCGCGTTCCGCGGCCGCCCGAAAACGAGGTCCTGATCGCGATCCGCATGGGCATCTATCAGCTGCGTTATCTCGATCGCATCCCGCCGCACGCCGCCGTCGGCGAAAGTGTAGAGCTGGTGAAGCGTCTGGGCCGAGCGCCGGCAGCGGGCTTGGTCAACGCCATTCTGAGAAAGACGGATCGCACTCCCGTCCCCTGGCCCGATCGCGCGACCGAACTGTCCATGCCCGCCTGGCTGCTCGAAAAATGGGATCGCCAATTCGGCCGCGATACAACTGATCGAATCGCCACCGCGTTCCTAAAACCCGCCCAGAGTTACATCGCGGCCACTGGCCGCATCCAGGACATCGGCGCGCAGTCCATCGTGCCGCTGCTCGATCTGCGCCCGGGCCAGACCTTCCTGGATCTTTGCGCCGCACCCGGCAACAAAACCGCGCAAGCCATGGAGCGCGGCGTTCGCGCCATCGCCTGCGACATCCACCTGCACCGCTCGAAGCAAATGCGCGATCTCAACTGCCCGTTGGTTGTCCTGGATGGCACCCAGGCGCTGCCGTTTCGCGCCAAGTTTGACCGGATCCTGGTTGACGCCCCCTGCTCCGGCACCGGCACCCTCGGCCGAAATCCCGAGATCAAGTGGCGCCTCAAGCCATCCGATTTAACCGGCCTCCACGCCAAACAGGTGGCTCTCCTCCGGCAAGCGCTCCAACATCTGTGCCCCGGCGGCCGTCTGGTTTATTCCACCTGCTCGCTGGAAAAGGAAGAGAACCAACTCGTCATCCAAGAAATCGCCTCGCAGCAAGCCCCCGCCGCTTGGCAGATTACCGAGCGTCTGCCTGGCCTCAACGCCGGGGATGGATTTTTCGCCGCTGCGTTTTCACGCTAGCTGATCTTTACGTCGAACACCGCCAGCCAATATTGAAGCGATTGCAGCGCAAAACCGCAGAACATTAGTCCGATTCCAACCACTCCCATACGGCGCTGAGGCAGATGGTCGGCGTAGTGTTCCACGTAAGGACTCAATGCCATGCCCGCTCCCGTCACCAGTCCGGTCACTACTCCTAAGCGCGTCGCGAAGAGCCAGGGATGGTCTATATGCCGCACGACCGCGCTGCACAGTAGCGCTGCCGCAATGTAGCCCGCGGTTCGAAGCAGGGTCGCCCGAACCAGCACCGGCGTGAAGGCCGGCCGACGAGGCGTGGAATACAACAGCGCCGGACGCACGCCCCGTGAGTACGCAAATACTTGCCCGCCCGTGAGCAGGGCAGCGTAGAGAACCCCGAAACGTACGCCGACCTGAGGCGATAGCGCCGCGCTGAAAGCCCCTGCTCGAATCGCGGCGAACAGTGCTTCCCACAGTAGCGAATAATGGTCCTGGCGCTTCGACATCCGGTTCAGTTCGATCGCGACGGTCACTCCGGTCGCTAGCCCGGATGCCACGCCGAACAGCAGCCCCAGCCCGAGACCGTAGCCCAGGCCAAACAGAATCGAATAGGTCACCGCTCGGGTCAGAAGCCGCAGCGGACCGTGCTGGCCGCCCAGCAAATCGTACGCCAGATACAGGCTGCCGAGCACATCCAGGCAACTGCCGGCGATGCTGATGGAAGCAACCGTATGATGGTCCATCCATAAATTGTAAGGGCGATTGTAAAGCGCTGTTCGGGTCCGGAGAGGTTCGCCTGGGGTTAAGCTATGGGAGGAGACAACCGTGACCAAGCTCATCCTACTGCTTCCCCTATGCATCGCTTCCGTTCTTGCCCAACCTGCGGCTCCCGACGCCCCGTCCAATCCGATGTCAACGTGGCTGCGCGATGCCTACGCCAGGAATAGCAAGGGCATTATGCGATTAGCGGAGAAAATGCCCGAGGAGAATTATGGAATGCGCCCTGGAACGCAAACGGAAGTGCGCACGTTCGGCCAGCAGGTGACGCACGTGGCCGGCTTCAACTTCCTGTGGTGTTCGCAGGCCAAGAGTGAAAAGAATCCCAATCCAGGGAACCTCGACAAGCTGACTTCTAAGGCCGATATCCTGAAAGTGTTGAACGACGCATTTGCTTACTGCGATAGCGCCTACAGTGCGCTGACCGACGCCTCCGGCGCCGAGGTGCTCGATATCACCCAGGAAAGCGGCCGCCAAACGCGCTACCTGCGCATGGGGCTGATGACTTTGAATTACGCCCACAACAACGAGATTTACGGAAGCATGGTTATCTATTTACGGATCAAGAATATCGTTCCACCCGCTTCCGAGCCTCGTCCGCAGCCAAACAAGTAGCGGAGCTTAGTGCTTGTGCGCCGAACCGGCCACCGCCACGATCAAATGGCCGTGTTTGACGCCCTTGGTGCTGATCAGGGAATCGGCCACTTGCCGGACGTCTTGCGCTTTGCCACGCAGCACCACTACCTCCAGGCAATTGTCATGATCCAGATGGACGTGCATGGCCGATACAACGTTCTTGTGGTGTTGGTGCTGGAGTTCGGTAAGCTTTTCGCTCAGCAGCCGTACGTGGTGGTCATAGACGATGGTTACCGTTCCAACCACGATTGCGTTGGGCCTCTCGGCGCTCTCCTTAACAAGTTCCGATCGCGCCAGGTCGCGAAAGGCCTCGGATCGGTTCGTATAGCCTCTCCTTTGCATCAATTCGTCGAACTGGTCCAGCAGTTCACCTTCGATCGCCACGCCAAAACGCCGTAAGTCAGACATACAGCACCGATTCTATAGGACTCCGGGCCTCGGCTCCTAGCCTTCGTTTCGATCTCCTGTCCGGCGGGCGTGAAATCCGAAGCACCCGCTACTTCGTAACACCTCTTGAAGAGTAGTGCTACCATTTCTAGACCAGTAGCACGTATCTCACGTCGGTAGCACAGATGAAAGGAGTCCATGGCCCAACGCCCGGTCGTCATCGCTTCCATCCTATTCGCAACAATGTGGTGTGCTTGGGCTGCGGACGCGCCCCTATCGGGAACTGTCGTTGACACGTCAGGCGCGGCGATTGCCGGCGCCGCCGTGCAGGTTCAAAGCGCGAACGGTACCGTGCTAACAACGTCCCGGTCGGACACGGACGGCTCCTACATTATTACCAAGCTCCCGGCAGGCAAGTATCTACTCGTCGTGTCTCGTCCCGGTTTTGAAACCAAGGAAATTCCCGTTACGATAGAGACCACCGAGCCGCCAGCCCCGCTGGGCATCACTCTGGCCGTGAGCGGCTTGAGCAGCACCATCAACGTGCAGGGCCGACAGGATGACCTGGTCGGCGTTGCGAGCTCCGCTACTCAAGGGACGGTGGGCGCACAGGAAATCCAAGATCGTCCCATTCTTCGTTCGGGAGAAGTCCTGGAGACGGTTCCCGGTGTCATCATCACTCAACACGCCGGCGGCGGCAAGGCCAACCAGTATTTTCTACGCGGCTTCAATCTTGACCATGGCACTGATTTCGGCGTTTTCCTCGACGATATGCCGCTGAACCTGCCGTCGCACGCCCACGGAGAGGGGTACGCGGACATGAACACTGTCATCCCGGAATTTGTGCAGGGGGTGAACTATGAGAAAGGCCCGTATTACGCCGATGTGGGCGACTTTGGCTCGGCCGGATCGGCCCATCTGGAATTCTTCAAGACTCTGCCCGAGAACTTCTTCCAGGTGGAAGGCGGCATGTATGGCTATGGGCGGGCCGTTTTCGGCGTATCGCAGAAGCTCGGTTCGGGTAATTTGCTGTACGGCGGAGAAGCATATTACGATGACGGCCCATGGACGCATCCGGATGGTTACGCCAAATTCAACGGCCTGCTCACCTACAGCCAGGGCGACGACGCCGATGGCTTCAGCATTACGGCGCGCGCTTACCACGGAAAATGGAATTCGAGCGATCAGATCCCCGTTACAGCGACGCCTCTGGTCGGTTCCTTCGGCGCACTGAACCCGACAGACGGGGGCCATTCACAGCGTTACAGTCTGCAGGCTGAATGGCACCGCGAACGCGCAAAATCGAAGACGAAGATCACGTTCTACGGGTTTTATTACGACCTCGATTTGTTTTCCGATTTCACGTACTACCTGGATGACCCCGTTAAGGGTGATCAGTTCGAACAGCGGGACAAGCGCTGGGTGTTTGGGCTGGACGCACACCACACGATTTCCAGCCGTTGGTTCGGCCGCAAGGTGGAAAATACCTTCGGACTGCAGGTCCGCAACGATTGGGTCCACAACGGCCTTTACCGGACGGAGAATCGCGTGCGCACGGACAAGGAGGACAGCAACGCCTGCAATGACGAGCCCATCGACCCATGCAACACGAATCCGAACCTCGTAGCGGTCTTGCCGGCGGACACGGATTTGAATAAATTCACCGACACGATGATCGGTTTTTATGCGGAGAATAAAATCCAGTGGGCGGATAAATTCCGCACGGTCCTGGCCGTGCGCGGCGACGAAGCGATCTATGACGTCACCAGCTTGACACCCAGTTATGTCGCCACCGAATTGCCTGGCGCTCCGGTGGTCAACTTCGCGGCCGCCAATTCCGGCATGGCTACCAAATTCCTGCCCCAGCCAAAAGCGAGTTTGATTTTCGGACCGTGGTCCAAAACTGAGTTCTATGTACAGGGCGGATTCAGTTTTCACAGCAACGACGCGCGCGGCGCAACGCAAAGGGAGGAACCGATTTCGCCGGACAATCCGTTTCCCACGGCCACTGCGAGAATCCCCGCGCTGGTCCCTACCAAGGGGGCCGAAATCGGCGTGCGCACTTCGGCCTTCTCCCATCTGCAAAGCACGTTTTCACTTTGGTATCTCCATAGCGCTTCGGAACTGCAGCAGGATGGAGATACCGGAGGGACAGTTGCTTCGGCTTCGCCGAGCAACCGGTATGGCGTTGAATGGGCGAACTACTACACTCCGCTGGAACATTGGGCTTTTGATTTTGACTTTGCCGATTCCAGAGCCTTTTTTGCCGAAATCGACGCGGCTGATGCAGCGCCGAACAGCCCGGGTGGCACGCGCGTACCCGAGGCGGTTGGGGTGGTAGCCTCGGCGGGCATCACGATGCACGATTACAAACGTTTTTCGGCGAGTTTGCGCCTGCGCGCCTTTGGCCCGCGCGATTTGACATCCGACGGAATCTACCGCTCGAATGCAACGGTTTTGCTCAATGCGGAGGTCCGTTATCGGATTACCGAGAAATGGAGTGTTTTCGTCGAAGCTTTGAATTTGCTGAACCGCAGGGACCACGACATTGACTACGCCTATACCTCCCGCATAACGCCTACGGGCGATGCGGCATTCACAGACGTTTTCCACCCCGTCGAGCCGATTCAGGCGCGATTCGGGGTGCGAAGAACCTTTTGACAAGTTTGGCTGCTAAAGTGTTGCGGCCAAGTTCCATTTCTGGCCCTGGCCCGGTCCTCCCGTGCTAACATCGTTCATAAGTTCCAAGCATGATCGAAGTACTCCCCAGTATCCTCTCGGCTGATTTTGCACGCCTGGGCGAAGAAATCGCCAAGGTGGAGCGGGCCGGCGCCAGCATGCTGCACGTCGATGTCATGGACGGCCACTTCGTTCCGAACATCAGCATCGGAATCCCGGTAGTCGAGTCCATTCGCAAGGCCACGCGCCTCAAGCTCGACATTCACCTGATGATTTCCGACCCTGACAAATACGCCCCGGAATTCATCCGTGCCGGCGGCGATTACATCCTGGTGCATCAGGAGGCCTGCACGCACCTGGACCGTACCCTCCGCAACATCCGCGACCTGGGCGGGCTCCCCGGAGTCGTGCTGAATCCGGCCACTCCGATAAGCATGCTGAGCGAGGTGCTGGATCTGGTGGATCACGTGCTCATCATGAGCGTAAATCCCGGGTTCGGGGGCCAGGCTTTCATCCCCAACGCCCTCAAGAAGATTCAGGCGCTCGCGTGGCGCCGTAAAGAGTTAGGATTGAACTTCGCCATCGAGATTGATGGCGGAGTCACTCCGGAGAAAGCTGGCGAGATCACTCGCGCCGGGTGTGACTGGCTGGTTGCAGGGTCGTCGATTTTTCACACTCCCGACCCCGGCCAGGCGTTTATCGAATTGCAGCGCGCGGCGCGCGAGGCCGTGCTCGTTAAGGTTTAAAATAAAAGGTTGCTATGGCAAAATACCTATTGATCGCGATTGCAGGAGCGGGTCTTTTGACCTCCTGCGGCTTCCGCGCGAAGAAATACGCCGACCCGATCACCAAGGACACCAAACAACCGGATAAGGTCCTGTTCGATCGTGCCGTCGGCGACATCGAGCACGGCCGCTACGAGATCGCTCGAATCACGCTCAACACCCTGATCAACACCTACGATCAGAGCGAGTTTCTCGCCAAGGCGAAGCTGGCCATTGCCGACAGTTGGTTTCGGGAAGGCGGCGCCGCGAGTCTGGCCCAGGCGGAGGCCGAGTACAAGGACTTCATCCTCTTCTATCCCACCATGGAGGAAGCCGCCGAGTCCCAGCAGAAGATCTGCATGATCCACTACAAGCAAATGGACAAGTCGGATCGCGACCAAAGCCAGGCCATACGCGCGGAGGACGAATGCCGCGCGCTGGTCACGCAGTTTCCCAATAGCAAGTATGTGGACGAGACCAAGCAGCTTCTGCGCAACATCCAGGAATCCATCGCGGAAGGTGAGTACCTGGTCGGCAATTATTATTTGAAGCGCGGCGACAATTCCGCGGCCGCCAACCGGCTGGGCCATGTGGTGGAACAGTATCCTCTGTATAGCAAGGCGGACCTGGCGCTCTGGGAAATGGGCCAGGCCTATGGGAAGCTGGGCAATCGTTTCCGCAAGCAGCAAGGCGATGCCTATGCCAGGATCGTACGCGATTACCCTTTGAGCGATTATGCCGACGATGCAATCGCGAAGCTGAAGGAGCTGGAACTCCCAGTGCCGGAGGCTGACAAAGCCGCCGTCGCGCGCATGCAGTACGAGACCGATCACAAAGAGAAAGCCAGCCTGAAAGTGCGCAGCACTCAATGGATCAAACGCGGTCCCGATATGACCGCGGCCGCTCGTTCGGGCGATCCCGCCATGACTAACCTACGGCCTTCGGTTCCGCCCTTGGTTCCGCAGCCCGCCGGAGCAAGCGGCGCGTTCACTGGCGAAGTGAGCGCCACACCGGTAACTTCGAACGCGCTCGATACCAAGCCGGATGCGCGCGCCAATCCGCCGGCCCAAGGCGATGCCGCAGCCCCGGCTGCCGGCCCCGCGGCTGCCTCTACAGATTCGGCCAAGCCCGCTGCGGATCAGCCCGCGGCCGACCCGAACGCCAAGAAGAAAAAGAAAAAGGACAAGAAGCAGCCGGCGGCTCCCACCACCGCTCAGCCTGCGACTGCTACGCCCGCCGCTGCGACGCCCGCCGCGCCAGCCAATTGAGCCGGATCCTCCTGGCTGACGACAGCCCGCACGCCCAGCGCATGGGCGAGCGGATACTGCGCGAGGAGGGTTTCGAAGTTGTCAGCCTCACCGACGGCGATGCAGCCATGCTGCGCCTGCCCGACGTCGATCCGGACGTGATCCTGGCTGACGTTTTTCTTCCCGGAAAATCCGGGTTTGATCTTTGCCGTTACGTCAAGAGTGAACCGCGCTTCAAACACGTGCGCGTGGTCCTGACCGCCGGCCTGTTGGAGCCCTTCGACGAAGAAGAAGCGAGGCGAGCCGGCTGCGACGCCATTCTCAAGAAACCGTTCGAGGCTTCGAAATTGGTCAGCACCATAGATCCGTTGGTTAAGGAAGCCCAACTGGCCCGCGGCCTGTTCGCGGACATCATCGCGACCGCTCCGCCCGCGGCCCCCGCCGAACCGCCGCAACCTCCGGAACCTCCCCCCCCCGAAATCGATCCCGAACGCGTCCGCGCCGCCATCACGCTGGCCCTCGATGCCGCCTTGCCCGCCATGATCCAGGAAATTACCGAGCGAGTCTTGATAGCATTGGGTCATTAGCACATGCCCGAAAATACATTCGATATCGTGTCCAAGATCGACCTGGCGGAGGTGAACAACGCCGTCCAGCAGGCGCTGAAAGAAATTCACCAGCGGTTTGATTTGAAGGATTCCAAATCCGACATCCAGCTCAACGAGAAGGACAACAAGCTGGTGCTGGCCAGCCTGGATGAATTTAAGTTGAAAGCCGTCACTGACGTGCTGCAACAGAAGCTGGTGAAGCGCAGCGTACCGCTGAAGGGTTTGAGTTTCGGCCCGATCATCGCGGCCGGAGGATCCACCGTCCGTCAGGAGATCACGCTGCAACAGGGTATCGCCGCCGAAAAGGCGCGCGAGATCGTCAAGACCATCAAGGACAGCAAGAAGAAAGTGCAGGCGTCCATTCAGGGCGACCTGGTGAGGGTCTCCGGCAAGGATCGCGATTCTCTGCAGGAGATCATAGCCCTGCTGCGCGGCCGCGACTTCGGCATCGACATGCAGTTCACCAACTATCGCTCTAATTGATGCCCCGCCGCATCGAAAGTCTCTTCATTGACGGGCCCGCCGGAAGGCTCGAAGCGCTGCTCGAAGAACCGGAAGATCAGGAACCACGGCACGCCATTCTGGTTTGCCACCCCCACCCGCTGCACGGCGGCACCATGCACAACAAAGTGGTTTACCGCATCGCGCGCGGGCTGCGCCGGGCGGGCGCGGTGGTGCTGCGGTTCAACTATCGCGGCGTCAACCTGAGTGCGGGCGAGTACGATAAAGGCATCGGAGAAACCGAAGACGCCCGCGCCGCTCTGGCCCTGTTGCGATCGCGCTATCCCGCACTTCCATTCTCGCTGGCGGGGTTTTCGTTCGGCTCACGCGTCATTTTGAAACTGGGCTGCGAAACCCCGGGCCCGTCTCGGCTGATCGCGGTTGGATTTCCAGCCAACTTATCCGACAACCAGACTCTGGGAAAGTGCTCCGTGCCGCGAGTGTTCGTCGTCAGCACCCACGACGAGTTCTGCGCCGTCCCTGCCATGGAGACCTACTTCGCCGCGTTAGAGGAACCTAAGGAACTGATCTGGATCGAGGCTCCAAATCACTTCTTCAGCGGAGCCCTGGATGAGTTCGAGGACGCGATTTATCGCGTCGGGGCTGAGTAAGCCTCCACTAGCTGGTAGCGTGCCGCATTTCGCGCTGTACCCTGCGAGCTGCGCGCTGGCTGATCAGGTTGGCCACTTTCCCGAGCAAACCGGGAATATCCTCAGGTGTGATAAGCATGCGGGCCTGCGTTTGCGGCCGGGCGTTCTGATCCTTGGCGTTCTGGTAGGTGGTTACAATCGCCGTCGCAGGTTTGTAATCCATAATACGGGCGTGCGCCAGCACCTTAAGACCTGCTTCAGGCGATTCCATTTGCAAGTCGCTCAGAACCAGCTCGTATTCCTGAGCATCCAGCATTGGTATAGCTTCGGCAGCGGAAGCTGCTGAATCTACATGATATCCACTAGCTTCAAGAACGGTCTGCAGAGTTAAACGAGAGGTAGGGTTGTCGTCTACCAGTAGCACTCGAGCGAGTTCAAGCTGCGTGCACCGATTCGCTTCGTGTTCGTGTATGATTTTCATTCGGCGCCACCCGCGTCCTAGGTATAGTGTAAACGAACACTGCAGAAATGGAAGCACAGATTTATGGTAGGCCGTTCTATCAGGTAGGGAATACGCGCTGGAAGATCTGGTCGACGTTCCGTAACTGCCTGGAAACAGAGAACGAATACTCGATTGCGGCCGGGGTCAGGCGCTGGGTGATGGCCGGATCGGATTCTATGGCTTTGCGGAAATCACCGTCTTGCTCCCAGGCGTTCATGGCGTGACTTTGGACCAATCTGTAAGCTTCCTCACGTAACATCCCCGCCGCCGTGAGATCCAGCAAGAGCTGCCCGGAGAACACCAGGCCGCGGGTCAGATCCAGGTTTCGCTGCATTCTGGCGGGCGACACGCGCAGCCCGGAGACCAGCCAGATGGTTCGGGCCAGCATATAATCGACAGCCGACGTGCTATCGGGCAGGATGATGCGCTCTACCGAGGAATGCGAAATGTCACGCTCGTGCCAAAGCGCGATGTTTTCAAAGGCCGCCTGGGCGTTGGATCGGACCACGCGGGCCAGCCCGCAGATCTGCTCCGAGGTTACCGGATTCCGCTTGTGCGGCATGGCGGAGGATCCCTTTTGGCCCTCCGCGAACGGCTCTTCCACTTCGCGGACTTCGGTGCGCTGGAGATGCCGGATCTCGAGGGCGATCTTTTCGAGAGTAGCCGCCACTAGCGCCAGCGCAGCGACGTAGTTGGCATGGCGGTCGCGCGAGACCACCTGCGAGGCGATAGGGGCGGGCCGCAGTCCAAGCCGCTGGCAGATCCGCTCTTCGGCTTGTGGCCCGATATGTCCGAAGGTTCCCACGGCGCCCGAGATCTTGCCCACGCGCATGCCCTCCGCGGCGGCCGAGAGACGCGTGAAATTGCGCTGCACTTCGTCGTACCAAAGGGCCAGCTTGAGACCGAAGGTAATTGGTTCGGCGTGCATGCCGTGGGTTCGTCCGATTTGCACGGTCTCTTTGAATTCGAACGCGCGGGTTTTCAACACCCCGGCCAGATCGCTGATGCCGCTCAGAATCAGATCCGAGGCGCTGCGGACCATAAGGGCCTGCGCGGTATCGACGACATCGTTGGAAGTGAGACCATAATGCAGCCAGCGCGACGCAGCAGCCTCGCCGGCGGCGGCCAGGCTTTCCGACACCGCGGTGGTGAAGGCGATAACGTCGTGTTTCACCTCGCGCTCGATCTCCTGAATCCGCTGAAGATTGAAGCTGGCGTGTTTGCGCAGCGCGCGCGCGGCGTCCTGCGGCACGTCCTTGGTTTGGGCCAGTGCTTCGGCTGTGGCCAACTCCACTTCCAGCCATTGGCGATATTTGTTCTCGTCGCTCCAGATGCGGGCCATTTCCGGGCGCGTGTAGCGGTCGATCATGGAATCGCTAGACCTCTTAGTAGGTAAACACTTCGGTTTGTTGTTTCGGCTCGGCGACCACCAGCCGTGTGAAAAGCGCCCGGCGGGCTCCATCCAGTGCGCGAGCAGCCAGGTTACGGACGATCTCGGGATGATTGTTATGCTCGCTCAGATGGCCCAGCACCAATGTATTGATGGATGAATCCAGATCGGCGCGGATGAAGTCGCACACCACGTCGTTCGACAAATGCCCCCGGCGGCCCATTACGCGCTGCTTGACGGACCAGGGGTACGGGCCGACTTTGAGCATTTCAAGATCGTGATTGGATTCGAGCACCAGCAGATCGGCGCCGCGCAAATGGAATTTGATGGAATCGGTGACGTAACCCAGATCAGTGACCAGCCCCACCTTGATCCCGTGCGCGCGGAAACAGAAGCCCACTGGATCGATGGCGTCGTGCGGAATGGTGAAGCTGTCGACTTCGATATCGCCGACCGAAAACGTAGTGCCGGCCTGAAAACAATCCAGGCGGGGCGTGTACTCGCCCCAAGGGATCGCCGGAGCCGTGAGACGGGTGATGAAGATCGGCACGCTCAACTGGCGCGCCAGAGCCACCAGGCCGCTGACGTGATCGGAATGCTCGTGCGTGATCAGGATCGCGTCCAACTTTTCAGCGTCTTCGTTAATGAGGACGAGGCGGGCGAGAATGTCGCGCTTGCTGAGACCGGCGTCCACCAGAATGCGCGTTTTTTCGGTGCGGATGAAGGCGGAGTTTCCCGAACTGCTGCTGGCGAGAACGCAGATCTTAACTATGACAAGCCTCCCACGGCGCTCTACTCGAGCGCTTCGGGATCGCGCTGGATATTGTGTTCACCGGCGGTCTTCTTCTCCCAATACTTGCGCAGCCAGGCTTCCCAGCTCTTGCCGGCGGCGGTGTCGCGGCCCGTGAAGGCCAGCGCCTGGATCTCCGAATAAGGAATCGCGATCTTGGCGTCGCCGTTTTTCGGCATCACGCGGACGCGCGAATCGGCCAGAGTCTTCCCGTTTTGGCGGTCGAAGATATAGCCCTCCACCTGGGTCTCGTTCTTGAGCGTAACGGTGACGTCGCCGCGATAGTCGAAAGCCCTTTCGAGCGCGGCGCGAACTTCTTCCTCGGTAGCCAGCGGCGGAATCCAGCCCTCCAGCTGGTCGTGCGAAAAACCCGGAACCACTTCCAGAATTTCGGGATTCTCGATTTCGCTCATGCCTGCTGGGATTCGCTGGCCGAAGAGTCCAGCTGAATATTGACGAACGGATTGTGAGCATGCACCGGCCGCACTGGCTCCTGGAGGAGACGCTGGGCGTCCTGATCGGGGTAAGCGGTGAAAAGGTAAGAACGAGCCATGGCTGCAAACCCGCGCAGCGAAGAGAAACCGTCATGGACAGCGGACGGCTCAAAGCCGCAATGCACCATGCAATTGGCGCACTTTGGATTTCCCGATTCAGTCCCGTACTGCTCCCACGCGGTGGATTCCATCAGCTCGGCGAAGGTGTCGGCGTACCCATCCTGCAGCAGGTAGCAGGGTTTCTGCCAGCCGAATAGATTGTAGGTGGGCATGCCCCAGGGCGTGCAGTTGTAGTGTCGCTTGCCCATCAGAAATTCCAGATACAGCGGCGACTGATTGAATCGCCAGTTGCGTTTCCGATTCGAAAGGATGGCTTTGAAGGTGCGGCGGGTGCGCGCGCGGCCCATGAAATGTTGCTGGTCCGGAGCTTTGTCGTAAGAATAGCCCGGCGCCACCATGATTCCTTCCACGCCCAGATCCATCATTTCATCGAAGAAGGCGCGCACGCTTTGCGGATCCACTCCATCGAACAGCGTGCTGTTGGTGGTGACGCGGAAGCCGGCGCGGACCGCTTCGCGAACCGCTTCGACCGCGATCTCGTAGCCGCCTTCGCGGCAGACCGAAAAATCGTGATGCTCACGCTGGCCGTCCAGATGAACTGAAAACGTGAGGTACTTGCTCGGTTTGAACAGCGAAAGTTTTTCCTTGAGGAGGAGAGCATTCGTGCAAAGGTAGATATATTTCTTGCGGGCAACCAACCCCTCGACGATCTTGTCGATTTCCGGATGCATCAGCGGTTCGCCGCCGGGGATGGAGACCATGGGGGCGCCGCACTCGTCCACGGCTTTGAAACATTCCTCGGGTGAAAGATTTTTCTTGAGAATGTGCGCCGGGTACTGGATTTTGCCGCAGCCGGCGCAAGCCAGGTTACAGCGGAACAGGGGCTCCAGCATCAGCACCAGCGGGTAGCGCTGGCGGCGTTTGAGGCGCTGCTTGAGGACGTAGGTTGCTACGGTCCACATTTGCGAGACTGGCACTGGCATAAGTGACTGACCTAAGTCACCATTGTAGCGGGGTCGGCGCGGAAAGCGGTAGTGGCGGCTGGCTAAGAGAATTACTGGATCGCCACGTTTGCCGCAGGACCGGCTACGCCCCCGATGCTGAGAACCACTGGTTGGTTACCCGACCCTACGCTTGAAGGAATAATGACGTCCACTTGGAAGAAACCATCCACCGAATAAGGAGCATCTCCGGCAAACAGGATCTTACTGGCCGGCACCTTCACGCCTCCTATGGTGACCGAAACGTTGCCCACCGGAACTGGCAGGCTGGCCGGGCTGCTTCCATTGATCTGTCCATCCACGCCCGCCGGATTGGTCTGGCCTTGACCGGTGCCGTAGATGGAAATTAGAGATCCTCGGGCTGCCGGGTTGCCGGGACCGTTGACAGTATAGTTCTGGTTGAGAATCGCGCCCTGGCCGTTGCCCAGCGGGAAGATGGCCGGCGCAGCGGCGACAACCTTTACATTGAATGCGCCGCTGGAGATATTGTTGTCGTAGACCTGCACGGAGGCATACTGCCCAATACTACTGGCGATCTCATACGGCGCGATAGCGTTGATCTGAGTGGGGCTGACGTAAAGTAACGGCGCGGCGGTCCCGTTGACCAAGACGGTGAAACCAGCCAGATAGCTGGCCACGTTTCCGTTTTGATCCAGTTCCAGTCCCTGGCCGCCAACGGGTCCCAAGTTCGCGCCGAAGATTGTAAAGAACTGGCCGGGCGACAGGCCGGTATTGGTGAAGCTGGCTCCATTGAGTACGTTGACGATTTGCGGGTTGCCCGCGCCTACGCTCCAGTCGTTAAACATATTGGTGGCGTCCACTGAGCCCAGGCCGCTGGCTGGATCCCAGCCCAGGGTTGCGTTGTAGCCGATAAAACCGGAGCTGCAATCGGTACTGTTGGCTACGCACGGAACCGCATTGTTACCGGTGGTGATGTCGTGAAAATCGCTCGGAGTACTCCCTGCCATAAAGTACAAGCTTGGATTGATATTTCCCAGGCCATTGGTTCCCAGATATTGATTCAGCAAAAGAACCATCCCTGCAAAAACCGGGGTGGACGCAGAAGTCCCGCCCACTTCATCGTCTTGACCCGATTCGACTACCGCGTATGGATCGTCATTGGGCGCGGCAGTCAGAGATATATCCGGCACACCGCGCGGATTTCCAGCTGTAACGCCTTGACCAACCTGCCAGGCCGGCTGCGCAAAGAAAATGCTGTAGCCGCCACCGCCCGCCGAAAGTTGGGAGTTGGTCGACTCGTTCCACACCGTCTCGGGAATATAGGAGAGCGCAGAGGTCTGGTTAAAGTTATTTTGGGAGCTCCAGTAGCTATTGCCGCCGGTGAACATCGTTCCGCCCACTCCGGTGGCCTCCGGAAGCGCCGCTTCCAGGCTGACCGCCAGGCCGTGGGTGGCTTGGGTGGTATCGCACATGGCCGCGCCATCGTCGCCCGAGGCTACCAGCCAAGTGATGCCTTCGGCGTTGGCCTGCTGCGCGAACGTTTCCAGCGATTGGGCGGTGGAGCTGTCATAGTTGGGTTCGCATCCCGCGTAGCTATAGCTGATGACTGGCGCCAATGCCTGGTCGACCGCGTAGCTGAAGGACTTGTACACGCCAGTCGAATACACGAATAGTACCGTGGCGTCATATGCCATTCCGCCCGCGTATTCTAGATCCAGGTCCGATTCGCCCTCGTCGCCGGAAACAAGTCCCGGATCTGTAGAGCCGGGAACGAGGATCAGCTGAGGAGCATTTGGCGATAGACCAAAGTCCGAGCGAAAGGTTGCGATATCGGAGAGCTGGACATCGCTTTGCCCGATCACCGCGATGTACTGCCCGGAACCGGTGACGCCGGATTGGTACACCGGGGTCAGGTCATAGATGATCGCGAGATCCCCAGGCGAAACCAGATGGCCTCCACCCGGACCGGTGTAGCGTCGTTTGACAGCTTTGCCGTGCAGGGCCGGCTTGGGCCGGAAATCATTCAGACCCAAGAAGCTCAGCACCAGCGGCTGGATGGCCGCCGGCACGGAAGGTGCGGTAGCGTTGGCAAAGTGCAGTTCGCCATCGACCCGGTAATGGTGAATCTCGGTTTTCAGCGCGCTTTGAATCTGCTGCGCGGTGGCGTTAAAGGCGATATACCTGCGGCCGCGGGCGACGGTGATGACGTTGAAACCTTGCGACCGCAGCCACTCGGTGATCTTAGCGATGTCGGCCGGGCTGACGCCGAAGCGGTCGGCGTACTGGTCGGGCGTCAGCCATTTGCGGAAGTTTGGCGATCGCGGGTTCTGTTGGTCGCTCAGCAGGTTGTTGAGATCGGTTTGTTGCGCCGCGGAAGGCTTCAGTACCAGTTGGATGTAATTCAGCTTGGTTGCGGGATCGACCGGCCCTTCGTCCGTCGCCGCGGTGGCGCGCGGGTTTACATTCCCGGGCACTGGCAGCAGGCGAGTGGCATCCACCGGGCCTGCAATGCGATCGGCTTGCGCCAGCAACGTTCGCGGCAGTCCAGCCAGGATCGCGCAGATAGAAACAAGTGCAAATGTCCGAATGAATCGAATCGATAACATAAACCCCCGACGAGCCTGCGAATTTATGGCGGGGCGAAAGCTCGCGAGCCAGTTTACCATCGGGGACAAGTCATTACAATGGGCCGAGCAATGGAGGCGGGGCCGGCCGGCTACCCCGTTTCGGCTAGGATTCGGATCGTCTGCCTTGCTATCCTGATGGTTGGTGCGCCGCATTCTCGTCCCACTTGTCCCTGCCCTTTGCTGGGCGCTTGCGTTGAGTTGGCCGCTCCCGCTGGCCTCCGCCACGGCTCCTTCGCTGCTCGATATTCTGGGCGACGAATTGCAGCGCAACTTCAGCGCCCTGAAGGAAAAGGCGGACCCGCCGCCTTACTACATGGACTACACGGTTACCGACGAAGAAAGCCAATCGGTGTCGGCCAGCATGGGAACCATCGAATCGCAACACGCCAACCGTTTGCGGTTTCTGGATATTACGCTGCGGGTGGGCTCGCAGCAACTCGACAACTACCATCAGGTGAACGGGCAGCGCGGGCGATTCACGCACGGCGACGTGCTGCCGCTGGACGATGTTCCGGACGCCATCCGGCGCCGAGTGTGGCTGGACACGGATCGCACTTACAAGCTAGCCGCGCGGCGCCTGATCGAGATCAAATCCAATCAGGAGACCAAGGTCAAGGACGCCGACGACTCGGCCGATTTTTCAATCGAGCCGCCTTCCGTGTATCAGGAACCGCCGCCGGCGCTGGGAGCCCTTGACGCGCAATGGGTGAAGCGGGCGCGCAAATGGTCGGCCAACCTGGCCACTTCGCGCGACGTTCTGTACTCGAACGTGAATTTGTCGCTGGAGCGTGTGTCGAAATACATGGTCAGCACGGAGGGCACGCGGCTGCTGCACGGCCGCGACTTCGTGGGCCTGTCCATCGTGGCGCGCGGCAAGGCCACCGATGGCATGGACTTGATTGATCTGGAGGATTTTCAGGCCGCCGATCTGGCGCATCTGCCGCCGGAAGCGGTGATCGACGCCGCGGCTACCCGGGTGGGCGAGAATTTATCCAAGCTGGTGCAGGCTCCCGCTGTGGAGCCGTTCGTGGGTCCGGCCATCCTTTCCGGACGAGCGGCCGCGGTGTTCTTCCACGAGATTTTCGGTCATCGCATCGAAGGCCATCGGCAGAAGGACGAAGGCGAGGGGCAAACCTTCACCAAAGCGGTGGGCACGCCGGTTCTGCCCAGCTTCCTATCCGTCCTGTTCGATCCGACGCGCAGAACGCTGGGGGGCGTGGATCTCAACGGCTACTACACCTACGACGACGAGGGCGTCAAGGCGAGGCCGGTTACGGTGGTGGACAACGGAGTGCTGAAGACGTTCCTGACTTCGCGCTCGCCCATCCAGGGCGTGGACCATTCCAACGGGCATGGGCGGCGGCAGCCCGGACTGGAAGTGGTGTCGCGGCAATCCAACCTGATTGTGGAATCGGCCAAGCAGGTTTCAGAACCCGCTTTGCGCGACCTGCTGGTGGCCGAGATCAAGCGTCAGAACAAGCCGTATGGTTTGCTGTTCGACCAGGTAACGGGCGGCTACACCACCACGCAGCGCCGCGGCTTGCAGGCCTTCACGGTGATGCCGCTGATGGTGTATCGCGTATATCCGGATGGCCGTCCGGACGAACTGGTGCGCGGGGTGGACATCGTCGGCACGCCGCTGGCCAGTTTCTCGAAGATCCTGGCGACATCGGACACACCGCAAGTTTTCAACGGCTATTGCGGCGCCGAGTCCGGACAGGTTCCGGTGTCGGCCATTTCGCCCTCGGTTCTTGTGTCCGAAATTGAAATTCAGAAGAAGCAGCACTCCCAGGATCGGCCGCCGTTCCTGGGCCGTCCGGTGGACTTGGGAGTAGCGCGGTGATGCGGGCAGGCTGGTGCGTACTGCTGGCGGCAGTTTCTCTGAGCGCCCAAGCTCCGCCCAATCAACCCAACGATGCTTTGCTGCGGGCCATGCAGGACGAGTTGAAGCGATCGAGCGAACTGTCCCATCTGGGGCTGGTGGCCCCGTACCTGATCGAGTACCGTACCGAAGACACGGTGACGCACGGCATCGGCGCTACGTTGGGCGCGCTGCTGGAAACGGTGGACAGCGCCTATCGCGTTCCCAGTGTGCGAGTGCGGGTGGGGAGCTACGAGTTCGACAATACCAACCACATTTATTCTGAAGCTTACGCGGGCAGGCGCTACGATCCGGAGCGTCTTTCGCTGGACGACGACTATCTGGCGTTTCGCGAGGTATATTGGCTGGCCACGGATCGCGCCTTCAAAACCGCCGAGGACGCTATCGCTCGCAAGCGCTCGTCGCTGAAGAACGTGAGCCTGCCCGACGCGCTTCCGGATTTTTCCAAAGCTCCGGCAGCGCAATTGATTTTGCCGATCGAGCGGAAGCCGGTCGCGCTGGAGGCATGGAGGAACGAAATTATCAAGCTCTCGGCCTTGTTCGGCGCGTACCCGGAGGTGCTGTCTTCCGGAGTAGACCTACAGACCTCGCAATCCACCAACTACGTGCTGAACTCGGAAGGCACCGTCTTGCGGCTTCCAGAGGATCTGTCCTACATTCACGTGACGGCGCGCGGCTTGGCGGCGGACGGCACGGATGTGCACGACTCCCAGACTTTTCAGGCTTTCGAAGCGGCCGATCTGCCGGGGGAACAGGAACTGACGCGCGCTTCCAAGGAGATCGCCGAGCACGTGGTGGCGCTCAGCCAGGCGCCTGCGGGCGAGTCCTATGACGGCCCGGTTCTGTTTGAAGCTCCCGCTGCGGCCCAGCTCTTTGAACAATTGCTGGGAGACAACCTCAAATTGACCCGCAAGCCGATCGCGGATCCGGGCCGGGTTCCTTCGCTGCTATCGAGCGAACTGGAGAATCGCGTTGGATCGCGCATTCTGCCGGACTGGATGGACGTGGTGGACGATTCCACGCAAACCAAGTTTGCCGGCCACACGCTGCTAGGGCATTACTTGTACGACTTGGAAGGTGTGGCGCCCCAGCCGGTCACGCTGGTGGAGAAAGGCGTGTTGAAGACCTTCCTGCTGACGCGCACGCCGGTGTTCAAGGATTTCCCCGGCTCGAACGGGCACGCGCGCTTTACCGGAATGTTCGGCGATGCGGCGCCGGGCTTCGGGAATTTGTTCATCCGCGCATCTCAGACGACGCCCGCGGCCGCCCTGAAGCAGAAGCTGATTGATATGTCCAAAGAGAGAAACAAGCCCTACGGGATTCTGATTCGCAAGCTGGATTCTCCCGGCTCGGCGTCCGGCCCGCATGGCGTGGCCTCGCCCCTGTTGGCGTACCGAGTGTATCCGGATGGGCGCGAGGAGCTGGTGCGCAGCCTGCAGTTTCACGGCGTCTCAACGCGCTCCTTCAAGGATATCGTCTCGGCTTCGGACGAGAATTACGTTCTGGATTTGATCGACAGCAATCCTCGAGGCAACTTCATCAGCACGGCGTCGGTGATCGCCCCCGCGGTCCTGTTTGAAGAACTGGAACTGGCGCCGATCGAGGAAGAGACGCCGAAGCCACCGATCGTTCCTCCTCCGAGCTTGGGCGTAATGCCGCCCACGGCGGCGGCCGCACAAACGGTAACAGCGGCGGTGTTGGGCAGGTAGGCATGGCATGGGCTTGATTTCCCGTTCGATTTTCCGCGAGGTGTCTAAAAGCGCGCTGTTCGGCGGGGTGCTGTTCACCTTCGTCCTGTTCCTGCAAAGAGCCGGCAAGCTGTTCGAAATTCTGGTGCGGAGTTCGGCATCGCCGCGCACCGTGATCCAGCTCTTTGCGCTGGCCATTCCCTTCACGCTTACCTTCACGGTCCCGCTCGGAGTGCTGGTGGGTGTGCTGATCGCGCTCAGCCGGATGTCGAGCGACAACGAGATCGTCGCCATGCGCGCCTGCGGAGTTCCCAGCACCAAGGCGATCGGGCCGGTGCTGTTGTTCGCCACTTTGGCGATGCTGGTGACTGCCACCGCGTCACTCTGGTTTACGCCTTACGCCACCTGGCAAACCTACAAGGTGCTGAATCAGTTGGCGGCGGCGGAGTTGACTTCCGAAGTGCAGCCCCAGGTTTTCGACGAGGGGTTTCCCAATCGGATTATTTACATCAGCGACGTGGCCCCGGGCGCGGTAACGCACTGGCGCAACGTATTTATCGCCGACACCACCCCGCCGGAGGAGCAGAAGAAAACCGATCACGATCGCGGCGGCGGGCCTACCGTTACAGTAGCCGCGCACGCCACCGCAATTCCGGATGTGGCTCGCAATCAGATCCAGCTTTCTCTTCAGGACGCCATCAATTACGATGTCGGCAAGGATCCGGCGGAGTACTACGAAAAGCAGTTGAAGGGGGGCGACCAGGTTCTGGAGGCCACCAAGCCCAGCGACGCGCACGCCAAGGAATACACCGAAATCGACACGGTTCCCCTGTATCGGCTGGCCTATCGCAATAAGAAGCTGGATCGCGATTGCGTGATTCAAGCCCGCATCGAGCTGCACCGCCGGCTGGCCTTGCCCCCGGCCTGTTTCCTGCTGGCTCTGATGGGAATACCGCTCGGGATCTCCTCGCGCAAGGGCGGGAAATCGAGCGCGTTCGTTCTCACCACGGCGCTGGCGTTCGTATATTGGATGGGTTTGATCGCCGCCAACGGCCTGGCGAAGCAACAAAAGCTTCCGGTGGGTATCGCGATGTGGATGCCCAACGCCATTTTCGCGGTGGTCGGCGTTTTTCTGCTCACGCGCATGGAGCGCCCCGGCGACCGGGACTTGATCGCCATCGTCAGCGGCTGGATCGGCGCTGCCTGGAGCGGCCTGCGCGGAAAGCTGCCTCTGGCCGCGGGGCAGTTGCGTTCGCGCCGCCGGGCTTGGCGCATGTTTCTGGCGCCGCAGGTGGTAGACAGCTACGTTCTCAGAAGCTTCCTGTTCTGGTTCGTGCTGCTGCTCATCGGCTTCGTGCTGATGACGCATGTCTACACCTTCTTCGATTTGCTGAGCGACATCGTGAAAAATCACATCACGATGTTCCGGGTGTTCACGTACCTGTTTTTCCTGACTCCGCAGCTCATCTTCGACTCGGCGCCGATTAGCGTGCTGGTGGCGGTGTTGATTACGTTCGGCGTCCTCACCAAGCACAACGAGATCACGGCCATGAAGGCCAGCGGCGTCAGTCTGTACCGGCTGGCGGTGCCGGTGCTGGCGGGCGCGCTGCTGATGAGCCTGGCCTTGTTTGCCTTCGCCTACTACTACGTTCCGGACGCCAATCGCAGGCAGGATGCGATCCGCAAGGAGATCAAAGGCAAGCCCGTCCAGACGTATTTGCGCCCGGACAGGCACTGGGTCTTCGACCCTGGCCCGCACAACGACCCGCGCGTTTTCTATTTCAAGTACATCGACGGCGCGCAAAAGGTGATGCAGGGGCCGGCCGGCGACAACACTTCGGTGCAGGTCTTCGAGCTGGATCCAGCCGATTTCCGGATTCGCAAACATATCTCGGCGGAGAAGGCGCGTTGGGAGCCCACTCTGCGCCGATGGATTTTCGAGAACGGATGGAGCCGCGAGGATCCCGGCGGGCGCCGCGAGCTGTTCAGGAATTTCGCGGGCCAGGCCACCACGTTTGAGGAGATCGACGAACGTCCGGATTATTTTCTGCAGGAGGTTCTCCAGGATCAGCAGATGAATTACCAGCAACTGGCGGCCTACATCCGCGACTTGAAACGCAGCGGCATCGACACCATTACGTTGCAGGTGAGTTTCTACCGTAAGTTCGCTCTGCCGCTGTTCGCACTGGTGATGGCGCTGATCTCGGTGCCGTTCGCGTTTCTGACTGGAAATCGCAGCGCGATGGCTGGCGTGGGCGTGAGTTTCGCGATCGCCATCGCTTACTGGGCCATTGGCCGATTGTTCGAGCAGCTGGGCGACGTGAACTTGCTGCCGGCCGTGATCGCGGCGTGGTCGCCGGACGTTTTGTTCGCGATGGCGGGAATGTATTTCTTCACTCGGATGCGGACCTAGGCTGTTCGGATCTACCGCGCTGGCCCCTGCGCCTTCTCCAGGTCGTCCGCCGCTTTGTCGATGGCCGCGGCGACATTTTCCAGCACCTGACCCACCATGGGAACCTGGGCCTCGGCTTCCTTCCATTTCTCTTCATCCATATATTCACGAACCGCGGCGATCGGCTTGGCGCCGTAACCGGTGTACGCCCCCGGCGCGTAAACCTGATGCTTGAACCACGTCCGCTCCGGTAAGCCTTTCTCGGTGAGGAACGTTCTCTGAATCTGCATGAGCTCTGCGTTTAGAGTTGCGGCGGTCTCGGGCGTGAGATCGGTTCCGCCGGCCTGCCACTTGGCAAACGCCGCCTGATAACGCTCCGCGCTTTTCTTGACGGCCTCCACCCCATTCAGCAGCGGAGCAAAATTCATGAACGGCGGCACCGGCTTGGCGGGAGGGGGAACGGAGGTTTTGCGCGGGTCGGCGATAGCCGTGAACATGCCTTCTTTCAGCTCCAGATTGCGCTCGGTGATTTCCTCCTGCTTGTTCTTGAGCAGCTTTTCCAGATCGTTCACGTAACGCCCGATGGTCTCTGCCTCCGCGCTGTATTCAAAGGGAATCAACTCGGCGTCCGCCAGTCGCATCACCGCGCTGCCGGCGGTCTCAGCCAACGCGCGGCCGTAGGAGAAATCGGTATCCACGAACTTGGTGTACCAGGCGAAGTCGTCATAGATGGAGTGGTAGGCGTCGGCGTCACTCTCTCCGCCGTAACCGATGTTGAGCGCGGAGATGCCGACGTGATCCAAAAATGCCGTGTAATCGGAGCCATCCCCCAGCGCGCGGATCCGCAGATCGCTGCGTTTTCTGATGTCCGAGCGTTCCTCGGCGTTGTGCGCGTCCGATATTTGCGACAGACGCCGCCTTTGCAGGACCGTGATGTGCTTCTCAGGATCTTGAATTTCCCTGGCCACATCGTTGATCAAGTGTTCCAGATCATGCGAACCCCCGGCGTAGAAGAAGCCTCTCCCATTGCTGTCTGAATTGATGTAAGCAACCGCGTGCTTTTGAAGTTCGTCGCGATGGGTTTCCACCCACTCGGTGGAGCCCAGCAACCCCGGTTCCTCGCCATCCCACGCGCACACGATGACGGTCCGCTTGGGATTCCAGCCTTGTTTATGCAGCTCGCCGAGCACGCGAGCTTCTTCCAGAACTGCGACCATCCCCGAGATCGGGTCATCGGCGCCATTGACCCAGGCATCGTAGTGATTTCCACGGAGCACCCATTCGTCGGGCGCGACCGACCCGCGCAGGGTGGCAATCACGTCGTTCACCGGCTTCAAGTCCCAGTTCGAAGTCACTTTCAGATGAACTTTGGCCGGGCCGGGGCCGGCGTGATAGGTGATCGGCAGGGCTCCTCGCCACGCTTCCGGCGCAACTTCGCCCTGCAAGGCGGAAAGCAGCGGCAGCGCGTCGGCGGCGGAAATCGGTAGCACGGGGATCTTGGTGATTACCTTTGCGTCTTTGATGTCCAGCCGCTTGGCGCCGGCGGTGGCGCCGACTCCGGGAGTCAACGGGTCGCCGGGATAATCAGTATCCGTGACCGCGCCGCGCTGCACGCCTCCGCTTGGCCGCCAGCCGCCCTTGGGATACTCGTCGCCATTGAAGAAGCCGTCGTCTTTGGGATCGGAGTAGATGATGCAGCCGATGGCGCCATGCTCGGCGGCAACTTTGGGCTTAATGCCGCGCCAACCTCCTCCGTAGCGCGCGAGAACGATGGCGCCCTTGACGGAAATTCCGAGACGATCCAGTTGCTCGTAGTCCTCGCGATTGCCGTAGTTCACGTAGACCAGCGGCGCGGTCACGTCTCCGTCGATCGAGTAGGCGTTATAGGTCGGCAACTGTTCGGCGCTTTGATTGGATGTCGGATCGCCGGGGACGGCGGGTTCCTCCAGCTTGGCTCGAAACTTCGTCGGTTCGATCATTTCAACAATTCGCTCTTTAGGCGTCGGGAAAAGTACCTGGAAGGTTTCGATGTGGGCGTCGAATCCCCATTCCTTGAACTTGGAGAGCATCCATGCGGCATTCTGCTGGTTGTAAGCCGAACCCACGTGGTGCGGGTGGGCGGTGAGGAGCTGCATATTTTGACGCAGGTTCTCGGGGACAATGCCTGCCCGGAATTTCTGCTCCCAGTCGCGCTCGGCCTGGGAGGATTGCGAGGAGTAGCCGGCCAGACCGGATGATTGCGCAAAACTGGGCTGGGCAAGGCTCTCAATGGCGAGACAGACAACCAAAGTGCGTAATGAAATCAAACGACCCTCCGCGTTATTGGGATTTCGCCTACCGGGCCTGTTTGACGGGCGATCCGATGGGCGTTCCTCCGATGGGTGTTCCAATGATATCGCCCGAGACCACCATTTCGACGCGCCGGTTCTTTTGGCGGCCGGCGGCAGTCTCGTTGGAAGCCACCGGATTGTCCTTGCCGAAGCCCCGCGCGGAAATAGTGTCGGGCGAAATGCCTTCGCCGATCAGATAGCTGCGCACGCCGCCGGCACGCTGCTCGGATAGCTTCATGTTGTATTCGTCGGTTCCGATGCTGTCGGTGTAGCCATCCACTTCCAGCAGCAGGCCGGGATGCGACAGGATGATACCGGAGATTTTGGCGAGCTTTTCCCGCGCCGCCTGGCGCAATGACGATTTGTTGAAGTCGAACAAGACGTCCGACATGTTCACGATCAAGCCGCCGGCGGTGTCGCGCGTGTCCAGGATCAGGTTGAATTGCTCGAACAATTGCCGGCGAAGCTGCTGCTGGGCTTGTTCGGCCTGAGCCAGCAAACGGTCGGCTTCCCGGGCTTTTTGCTCGGCTTGTTGCGCCTGTAAACGAGCCTGATCGGCCAGTTGTTGCTGTTGCTGGGCCGATAACCTGGCCTGTTCCGCTTGCAGGCGCGCGGCCTGTTCCTGAGCGCGAGCGGATGCGGCGGCGGCGCGATCCTCGGCCGCTTTTCTAGCTTCTTCGGCTGCCTGCCGGGCAGATTCGGCAGCCTGCGCGTCGGCGATGGCTTTTTGGCGGGCGGCTTCATCCGCCGCCGCTCGAGCCGCCGCTTCGCGATCCGCCGCGGCCTGCTTCTCTCTCGCGACGCGTTCGTCTTCCTGGCGTTTCAAGGACAATATGCGCGCTGTCTCGGCATTTTGCACCGCCTCGCGCGCCGTCATGATCACCGGCTTGGAGCCCGCTTTGCGCGCCTGGTAGGCCTCGGCTTGCCGCAGCAGGTTGTCGGCGCTGTCAAAGGTGTCCTTCGCGTATTGGTCTGCGTTGGCGACTTGCGCGATCTGGACTGCGTTCTGCGCTTCCCGCAGTTCCAGCGGCGCGGCCTTGTCGGTCTTCACGGCGTGGAATCTGCCCGGCGTTCCGCTCATCACATACGTGCCCCGCTGCAGCAAATCGTACTTGACGCTGGTCTCCTCGATCTTGCCGAGGGTGTCTTTTCGGACCACGTTCTCCATCACCACCACGTCGCTCGGCTGCGATACGCCAAAGTACGGCTCCGCGGTTACAATGAGCGCGAAGGCCTGCAGATCGGTGGTGACATCCAAGCGCGAGTTCCCGCCCTCCAGCACCACTTCGCCCAAATTCTTGGAGCGCCCCTCGGGAGTGATGGCCCACAGAACGTAGGTCAGAAACTCGGGGCCGTATTGGGAAGCCGGCAGCAGTTTGTGCATCTCAGTCTTCACTTCGATGTACCCCGGGCGGCTGTTGACGTTGGCGTGTCCATTCGCGTCGGGGGCGAGCGGAGTGCCGCGCAGATCCACTTTCGTCCAGCCGCTGCGATGCCGGTAACTGACCGCGTTGGTTGTTCGCTCAACCACCGTGACGCGAAAGATCGGGGTTCCACTCGCGGCCGGCGCCGATGACGGCGGAGCTTGAGATCGCATAGCTGCGGGAACGAGAACGAGGGAAATCGGTAGGATCAAACTCAGTTTCGTCATGGCGACAATCCTCCCGGCCAGCCTCCAGCTTTCATTATGTGTGAGATTCGTTCCTCACGCGGGCGGGCAGGCGGGCAAACTTTCGGCCAGCGTTCCAGAAGCCGATGGTATACTTGTAAAGAGTTGTAACTGGGCGGTGAATTACGTGGCGCAGCGCTTAGTTCGGGTCCGCAGTTTCGGCCTTCTTCCTTCCTATATTGCTCCGGCCTGTCTTGTTCTGATGGGCTTGTTGTTTGCGGCTCCGCAAGCCCGATCGGCGGACGACCCGGCCGTCGCAGCCGCGCCTCGCGTGAAGACCTCGGACAAAGATCCCAAACCGGTGGACGCGCGGCCGGACCGGATTCGCGTCGACACCACCTTGGTGCAAATCAATGTGACGGTCACCGATCCGTTGAACCGCTTCGTCACGGGCCTGGAGAAGGAACATTTCCGCTTGTTCGAGGACAAGGTCGAGCAGAAGATCCTGGACTTCTCGAGCGAGGACGCTCCGCTTTCCATTGGCTTGGTGTTCGACACCAGTGGCAGCATGGGGCCCAAGCTGCAGAAGTCCCGGCAAGCCGCCGTGCAGTTTTTCAAAACCGCGAATCCGGAGGACGAATTTTTCCTGGTGGAGTTCAACGACCGTCCGGAGCTGGTGGTTCCGTTTACCGCCGACACCGGGGAGATACAGAATCGCCTGGAATTCGCGCAATCCAAGGGAAAAACCGCGCTGCTGGACGGCGTCTACATGGCCATGAACCAGATGAAGAAGGCGCGCAATCCGCGCAAGGCCATCTTGATCATCTCCGATGGCGGAGACAATAACAGCCGTTATACTGAGAGTGAGATCAAGAACGCGGTGCGGGAAGCCGATGTGCAGATCTATGGGATCGGCATCTTCGAGCCGATCGGATCGCGTGGACGGACTCCGGAAGAGCAGGGCGGTCCAGGGCTGTTGAGCGAGGTTGCCGAGTTGACGGGCGGCCGCAGTTATAATGTGGAGAATCTGAACGAACTTGCCGATATTGCAGCCAAGATTGGAATTGAACTTCGCAATCAATACGTGCTGTACTACAGCTCCACCAACCAAGCGCGCGACGGCAAGTACCGGCACGTTACCGTCAAGCTGGCCCAGCCGCGCGGGCTGCCTCCGCTCAAAGCGTTTTTCCGCCTCGGCTATTATGCGCCGACTCAGTAGCATCCTGCTCTTTTGCTGTGTCCTTTCGGCGCAAAACGCCACGCCACCTTCGGGCGCCGAGTCTGAAGCGCCCACCTTTAGCGTGGGCACGCGCCTGGTGGTGCTGCCGGTTAGCGTGCTGGACCACAGCGGCAAACTGGTGACCGATCTGCAGCAAAAGGCCTTCAAGGTTTTCGAGAACGGGGTGGAGCAGCCGATCAAAATATTCCGCCGGGAAGATGTGCCGATTTCACTCGGCATCATCATCGACAACAGCGGGAGCATGCGCGAGAAGCGGCAGAAGGTGGAAGCTGCTTCGCTGGATTTAGTGCGAGCCTCCAACCCGCAGGATGAAGTTTTCATCGTTAACTTCAACGACGACGCGTTTCTCGACGTTCCGTTCACCAACGACATCAAGAAGATGGAAGACGGCATCGCGCGCATCGATTCCAGGGGTGGTACGGCCATGCGCGACGCGATCGGTATGTCCATGGATTACCTGCGCAAGGAAGGCAAGCGGCAGAAGAAAGTGTTGCTGGTGATCACCGATGGCAACGACAACGCCAGCAGCATCAGTCTCGAAAAGCTGGTCACCCGCGCTCAGCAGAACGAAGTTCTGGTGTATTCCATTGGTCTGTTGAACGAAGAAGAGCGGCGCGAGGCGCGGCTGGCCAAGCGCGCCCTGGATTCCATCAGCCACGATTCGGGAGGCCTCTCGTTCTATCCGAAGGGCGCGTCCGACGTGGATGCCATCGCGCTGCAGGTGGCGCACGAAATCCGGAATCAGTACACCATCGCGTATTCGCCTTTAGTCCCGGCCATGGACGGCAGCTTCCGCCAGATCAAAGTTACGGTGAGCGGGCCGGGGCGCCCGACGGTTCGCACCCGGACCGGCTACTTCGCGACTCCCGATGCCGGCCCCAAGAAAGCAGAGGATTCCTCGCCCAAAAAGGCCGTGAGCCTGCTGCACTGATGCTGCGCTTTTTGTGGCGCGCCACGCGGGGCTACCGGCTGCATCCCTGGGCCAGCCCCTATTTGCGCTGGCGCGTGGAAACCTACTGGGGCCCTCCGGCCGAGACCATCGGCTGTGCGGATTTCTGGCGCTTCGCCTGGGAGCATCGCGCGGACCTGAGGCGCTATCTGGACTGGGTGGAACGGATGCAGTAAGGCCGGCGCCCTACTTGACGAAATATTCGTCGTTCAGCGTCACCGGTGTCTGGGCCTTGATTTTGTCCATCTCCGCTTTCACGATCTTGGGCTTCATCTGCTTTTCGATCTCGGGTTTGGCTTCCTCGAAGGTCTTGGTGGTGCGCGCCGAAATCTTGATGAGGTGATAACCGAAATCGCTTCTTACCGGCTCGCTCACTTCGCCGATCGGCAGAGAGAACGCCGCCTGATCGAAAGGGGGAACCATTTGTTTATGCTTGAAGCTGCCTAAATCGCCGCCCTTGACAGCGGAACCGGTATCGTCGGAATCGGTTTTGGCGAGGGCAGCGAAGTCGGCGCCCGCAACAATCTTGGCGCGAATGTCCTGCGCCTTCGCCAACGCCTCCGGCTCTGTGAGATCCGTCTGGCTGGGTTTTAAGGGAACCTTGGAACCTTTGAAGCGGATCAGAATATGGCTTCCCTTGGCCTCTTCGAATTCATCCTTATGCGCATCGTAATAGGCGCGCAGATCCAGATCGGTGAATTTCGCCTCCTCAGTGATTTTCTTGGCCAGCTGGTTGGCCAGGACGTTGTCGGTCTGGACCGCGAGCATCTCTTTGGTCTCCGGGCTTTGGTCCAGCATGCGCTTGCGCGCCTCCAGCGCCATGCTTTCCAGCTCGCCGTACTGTTCGGCAACTTTGCGTTTTTCGGCCGGGCTCATAGCGGGACGCCCGTTTTGCGCCAGAGAGGCCAGCAACAGCTCAAATTGAGCGCGGGTGACTTTCCTTTCGCCGATGGTGAGGACCACGGCGTCGGGAGCCAGATTACTCGCCGCGGGGGCTGCTGCGGGAGTGGCGGGGGCCGCAGGCGGCTGGGCAACTGCGACCACGACTGCGCCGGCGGCAAGGCCGGAAAACGCAATTAAACGGGCGAATACGGAGAATTTCATGGATACCTTATTGTAGCCCGTTACGCTTCCAGGCGCAGCTTTCCAGACACGACCCAGCTTTCCGGCTACACTGGACCGGTGCCGCTTTTTGGAGGAATCGAAGCCGGAGGGACCAAGTTCGTCTGCGCCGTTGGAAGCGGTCCGGCCGACGTCCAGACGGTCGAGTTTCCAACCACCCAACCGGCTGAAACCATCGGGCAGGCCGTCGATTTTCTGCGCCCGCATGCACCTGTGGCCGTCGGAATTGCGTCCTTTGGGCCAATCGATCCGAACCCGAAATCGCCCACCTTTGGTTACATCACGTCCACCCCGAAAAAAGCCTGGAGGAATTGTGACTTCGCCGGCGCGGTCGGCCGGGCCTTGGGCCTGCCAGTCGCCTTCGATACCGATGTCAACGCCGCGGCGTGGGCCGAACTCCAGTGGGGCGCGGGCCGCGGGATCGGCAGTTTTATTTACGTGACGGTTGGCGCCGGAATCGGCGGGGGCGCAATCGAGGACGGCCGGTTGCTGCACGGACGCCCGCATCCCGAGATGGGACACGTTCGCATCCCGCACGACCGCCTGCGCGATCCGTTCCCCGGCATCTGCCCCTATCATGGCGATTGCCTGGAGGGGCTGGCAGCGGGACCAGCCCTCGAAGCGCGCTGGGGCCGGGCAGGTGGCCTGCTCCCGGATGGTCACCCGGCTTGGGATCTGGAGGCGAAATACTTAGCCCTGGGCATCGTGAACTGGACGTGCACGCTCGCGCCGGAGCGGATAATACTGGGCGGCGGGGTACTACGTCGCGCCGAACTGCTTGCCAAGGTGCGTGTCCGAGTGGCGGAATTACTCAATCAATATGTGGAGACTCCCCAGATCGTGGCCCCGGAACTCGGGATGCGCGCGGGTGTACTAGGCGCCATCGCGCTTGCGGCTTCGCGCTTTAGCGCCAAGTAGTCTGCAGATAGTGGGGTCTAAAGACCCCACTACCAGTCTGCACGCCGGGAGGCTGTTTCGCGTCATAATTAATGTCATGCAGCAGCTTCGTAAACGCCGCGCAGGCGGCTTCTCGCTGATCGAACTTCTGATCGTGATTGCGATCATTCTGATTATTCTGGCGATCGCCGTTCCAAAGTTGGGCAGCGCCCGCATGAATGCCAGCGAAATGGCGGTGTACAAGGAATTGCAGACCATCAACACCATGCAGACCCAGTACATGTCTCAATTCGGAAGGTTTGCGACTACGCTGGCCGAACTTGGCCCCCCCACCAGCGGCGGGCCTGGTCCGCAAGCGGCCGACCTGATTCCCTCCTCGCTCGCTGCCGGCGAGAAGGACGGGTACATTTTCACCATGACGGCGACGCCCTCCGGCTATACCATCAATGCGAATCCCAAGGTATACAATACTTCAGGCCGGCGTACGTTCTATACCGATCAGACCATGACCTACCATCAGAATTGGTCGGCGGAACCGGCCAACGCCAGCAGCCCGGAAATCAAGTAGCGTCAGGCCGCTTCACCAAAACTTCATACAAAGCCGTGTCCAGTTGTGGGACCGGGTGTCCTCTTGTGGGAATTATGTTTCGGAGCGCAATTTTGTGCAAACGAAACCAACCCGGCGCGCGTACAAGATTTTATGAAGGCCGGTGAGCAGATGTGCAACAAGCCGAGTGGCGCGTGTCCCGCGTGCCCAATGACGGATGCCGCGGGGAGCACCATTCGCCGCCGCGATATCGCGGGTTTTTCTCTTACGGAGGCCGTGTATGCCGCCGGTGTTTCTCTCGGCCGGCATTGCCACGGGAACGCCTATCTCACGCTGGTTCTTTCGGGCCGGTACAGCGAGAAGAATACGCATCGCGAGTTCCTCTGGGAAGAAGGTAAGTTGCATCTTTTGCCGGCCGGCGAGCGTCACGAAAATCAGTTCGCAACCGCGGTGCGCTGTTTGCGCGTGAAAATCGAACCGCAGGCGATCGAGCGCTTGGGCGACGACTCCCGGTGTGCTTTGTCGGAGCCGCGCGAAATTTGTGGGCCGTTATCGGTATGGCTGGCGAACCGGGTGCTGCGCGAATTCCGGGCGCAAGACGACGTGGCGCCGCTGGCCATGGAAGGCGTCCTGCTGGAGTTGCTGGCCGAGAGCGCGCGGAGCTGCGAGGAAGGCTCGGGATCATCCGCTCCAACCTGGCTGCGGCGTGTGCGGGAAGCGCTGGACGAATCGTATCTCATGGCGCCCGCGCTGGCCGAGTTAGCGGCCGTGGGCGGCGTGCATCCAGTGCATCTCTCGCGCGAGTTCCGCAAGCGTTATCGCATCACCATTGGAGAATACATACGCAAGCGGCGCATCGAACATGCCAGTGGACTGTTGTCGAATTCGGGAATGCCGATGGCTGAGATCGCGAGCAGTTGCGGGTTTTCCGATCAGAGCCACTTCTGCTCGCTCTTCAAGAAGTATTCCGGCCTGACGCCCGCGAAGTTTCGCAACTTGTCGGAGCGCCCGCATTAAACCCACCAGGCTTTGGCCGGCGGGTCTTTGATCACGATTGCGTTGAGCAATGCCGCGGCTTTTGTCAGACCTTCCTCGGGCGACAATATCGAATCTTCGTGCTCGATGGACAGAACGTAATCGTATCCGTACATCCGCAACGTGGAGATGAATTCCTTCCACCAGCCTTGCCCGTGGCCATAGCCCACGGTGCGGAAAATCCAGGAACGGTTGCGCTCGTCGGTGTACTTCTTGGTATCCAGCACGCCGGCGCGCGGAAGATTGGCGGCATAGAGCTGGGTGTCCTTGGCGTGGACGTGGAAGATGGAATCGCCCAGAACGCGAATCGCCTGGATGGGGTCGATGCCTTGCCAGAACATATGGCTGGGATCGTAATTGCAGCCGAGCGCCGGGCCGGCGATGCCGCGCAGCCTCAAGAGCGTCTCCGGGCTGTAGGCGACGAAGCCGGGATGCATCTCGATCGCAACTTTGACGCCGTGATCTCTTGCGAATTGGGCGTGCTTGGTCCAATAAGGCGCGACTTTTTTCTCCCACTGCCATTCGAGCAGATCGAGATACTCGGGCGGCCACGGACAAGTGACCCAGTTGGGATACTTGGCGCGGTCGCTATCGCCGGGACATCCGGAGAAGTCGATCACGATGGGGACGCCTAGCCGCTCGGCCAAGCGGATGGTCTTCCGGCTGGTCTCTTGAAACGCCTTCGCGAGCGCCGGGTTCGGATGCAGCGGATTTCCGTGGGAGCTTAGCGCGCTGATGGTGAATCCGCGATCTTCGAGCTTGAGCTTGAACTCCCGCAGAGCGTTGCGATCGGTGAGCATGGACAACGGACAGTGCGGATCGCCCGGATAGTTGCCAGTCCCGAGTTCCACGGTATGAATGCCCAAGCCCTGTAGTTTTTCGAGAACCTGGACTAGGGAAAGATGGCTGAGGAGCGGAGTGAAGACGCCGATTTTCATCGAAAGATCATTATACGGACGCCTAAGGAAGGAAGGCGACGCCAGGTGCGGTCGCTGGTAACGGCGGTGGCGCGAAGTTGCTTCGCTAAGGTAAGGCAGGCCCGATCGCCGAGCGAGAGGCCGTGCGATTTGCTCAATGAAGAAAACTCCGAACTCCGATAAGCCATGTCTTCGGTCCAATCTTCGACTTGAAGTTTCAACGGCCGAAGGAACTCCCGGACTTCTTCGGCCGAGGCCTCTTGGACGAGCTTGTTGAAAATCTCGGCAAGATTTACGGAGCTAATAACGGACTTCTCCAGCAGTTCAGCGACACGCTGGTAGCCGGGCTCGAGATGCAGCAAGGCAATAACAGCCGCCGAATCCAGGACATACTCAATCTTCGAGCTCACGTCTTGCCTCCCGGCGACGATCCTCTATCAGTTCGTCCGAAAGGAGCTTGCCGCCCTTGGGGCGAAGCTTAGAAAAGAATTCCTGCGCTTTGCGGAGTGCCTCGTCGCGCGTGTTGAGCACCAGCTTCTGTTTTTCCAATCTGGCGATCAGTGTCGAGTCTTTACGCAGATTCATCTGTTTGCGCACCTTAGCGGGAAGCAGGATCCTCCCTGAGCCGTCAACCTTTACAGTAAAGTGTTCCATGCTGCCAATATTACCAAATCTGGCAGATTTAATTGATCTGCCAGAAAACTGTTACCCTGCCGTGCTTCGATGCTCGATGCCCAATTGCTGGCACTTCTTGTACAGATGGCTGCGCTCAAGCCCCAGCGCCTTGGCGGTGTCGGTCATTTTGTAGTTGTGCTTCCTGAGTTCGGCCACGATGATGTCGCGCTCGATAGCGTCCATCCGTTCAGAAAGCGGCCCGGCTGCGGTTGGAAGCTCTGGGGCGCTGGAGTCGAAAGGAAGCGCGAGACGGGCTGTGGCTGCATCGATGCGGTCGTCAGCCAACAGCAGCAGCCGCTCCACCACATTGCGCAGCTCCCGGACGTTGCCTGGCCACGCGTAGCGCTCCAGTTCGAAGTAAGCCTCGGGGGCGATTTCACGCGGCTTCCAATCGTTTTGTTCGGCGACGGATTGCGCGAAAAAATCCACCAGCAGCCGGATGTCCTCGCGGCGCTCGCGCAGGGGCGGCAGCAAAATGGGGAAGACGAAGACGCGATGATACAGGTCCTGGCGGAACTCGCCTTTGCGCACCAGTTCCTCCAGATTCCTGTGCGTGGCTACGATCACTCGCACATCCACCGGAATGGTCCGGTCGCTGCCGATGCGCTCGACCTCTTTCTGCTCCAGAACCCGCAGCAGTTTGGCCTGCATCAAGGCGGGCATGTCGCCGATTTCGTCCAGGAATAGCGTGCCGCCGTGCGCCTGCTCGAACTTGCCCGCGTGCCGCGTGGCCGCTCCCGTGAAAGCGCCCTTCTCGTGGCCGAAGAGTTCCGATTCGATCAACTCGGCAGGCACGGCCGCGCAGTTGAGCGTAATGAACGGACCGTTGCGGCGTGCGCTCTTTTCGTGCAGCGTACGCGCGATCAGCTCCTTGCCTGCGCCGGTTTCGCCCAGGATGACGACGCGTGTTTCGCTCGGCGCGACGCGCTCCACTTTCGCCATGACGTTTTGCATTACGTCCGATCTCCAGATCAGTTCCTGCTTGCCCGCGCGTTGCCGCAGCCGCCGATTTTCGTCCTCGAGCCTCGAGAGCTTGACTGTGTTCTCCACGGTGACCAACAACTTTTCGGTAGAGAGCGGCTTTTCAAGGAAATCGACCGCGCCCAGCCGCGTGGCCCGCACCGCCATCTCGATGCTGGCTTGTCCTGAAATCATCACCACGGGTGTTGCAACACCGGCGGACTTCAATTCAGCCAGCAGCGTGAGGCCATCCTTGCCGGGCATTACGACGTCGGAGAGTATGACGTTGAAGCGCTGCGTTTTTGCGAGTTCAAGCGCGCGATCGGCTTGATCGCAGACCACCGCTTCGTGTCCGGCCAGGCGGAAAGCTCGCGCCAGCGAGGCCAGAGTATTCGCGTCGTCATCCACCAGCAGCAATTTGCTCATGCCTTCAGCTCGATGCGGAAGGTCGCGCCTGTTCCGGGTTCACTTCGCACAGTGATGGTACCTTTATGATCGCTTACAACCGCCTGCACGATGGCCAAGCCCAGTCCGGTGCCATGCTGCTTGGTGGTGTAGTAAGGCGTGAACAGGCGATTGCATTCTTCGGGCGTCAGGCCTTCTCCGGTGTCTGAGACTTCCACGGCGATTTTGCTGTCCGAGCGTGACGTACTCACCGTGAGTTGGCCGCCCTGGGGCATGGCGTCCAGGGCGTTCAGGACCAAGTTACGCAGGGCGCGCCGCAGTTGCTCAGGGTCAGCAGCTAGCGCGCCTACGTCCTCCCCGAGTAGGAGCTTCGTCTCCACTGCGGGCAGTCCGGGAGCATGGAGCTGCGCCTCAAAGAGCTGGATTACTTCATGTACGATTTGATTAATGTCGACCGGCTCCAACTGCGGCGCGGGCATTTTGGCGAAATCACTGAAGCGCCCGATGATGGTCTTCAGATGGCCGAGCTCGGCCAGCAGCGTGGAAGTGCTTTCGCGAAACACTTCGTCGAATTGTTCGGGCGAAGCTTTGCGCGCGCGTTGCAGATTCTCGATGGTGATTTGCAGCGGGAACAGCGGGTTTTTCAACTCGTGAGCCAGACGCCGCGCCAGTTCGCGCCAGGCCGCCACGCGCTCGGCCTGGATCATGCGGTCGCGCTGTTCCACCAGTTGCTCGGTCATCGCGTTGAAATCGTGCGCCAGCTGTCCGATTTCATCGGAGGAAGAGACGGCGGCCCGGGTGTCCCAGTTTCCGATGGCGACCTCCCGCACGCTGGAGGTCAATGAACGCAGCGGACGAGTAACGCGCGAGGCAGTCCAGAAGCTGAGCAAGAGCCCGAGCAGGACGCCGGCGGCGCCCACGATGGCCGCGGTTCCCTGAATATATTTCTTGAGAGCCACCAGGTCCGCGCGGGAGTTTTCAATCACCAGTGTGGCGAGCAGCTGATTGTCGCGCCCGCGTAGCGGGAGAGTGGTGATGGTGGCGTCCGGGTTGACCGGTGCAGCTTCATTCGATTGTCGGTAAAGCCGCACCCGCATGCCCTCAGCGCCGGGCAGGGAATCGAGGAATTCCTGATCAAGGCGGCGGCCGCCTGCGATGTATAACCTGCCCTCGCCGGCCTTCACGGTTCGCACCGTGATTAATCCCAGCGCCTCGCCATCCGCCAATTCCTCCGTCCTCAAGAACACGCCTTGCGGTTTCCAATCGGGACTTTCCGTGAGCCAATCTTCTTTGTAGCCGAACCGCGCCGGCCACTCGGCCGAGCTGATGATCTTGGAATCTGGCCCCACCAGTTCGAGGAAATCGAGCGATTGTTCCTGGGCGAGCGTCTGAGCCTCGGTTACGTACGGCGATGTATCGGCTTGGCTCGCGAGATTCAAAGCCAGGCGCTGCACGGCGTCGGAATCGGCAACCGCGTCGATGCGGCGCGCCACCTCAACGCCTCGTCGATCGAATTCGCGTTGAAATTGATTGACCAGCGCGGCCGTGCGCTGCGCATCGCGCCGCTCGAAGGATCGTGTGACCAAAGTGGAAACCACGGCCGCGACAATCCACACGGACACGATCGCGGTGGTTGCGATGCTGAGGAAGACCTTGGCGCGGAAGCTCACGGTTGTAACCAGACATCGTCCAAGTGCAGAGCGAACGCATCGGCCTTCGAAGACTCGAAGTGGACTCGAGGAGCGATCCCGTAAGTTTCGCGCAGGTGGACGAGCGGGATCACGCGATCAAGAAGCGAGCGCTCGAATTGGTATAAGGACTCGGGTTTGCTGGCATCGACGTGCCCCGCGCCCAGCGCCGCTGCAATACGCTCTAGCTCCGTTGCGGCGTCCCAGGACCCGAGCGGCCATTCGGTTAAGCGCAGATTGGCGCCTGGCTTATTGAGGGTGCCGGGTGTAGGCTGAATCGTGATCCCGGCGTCGCGGGCGTTTAAGGCAACGCGCTCGGCGACGGATCGTAGAAAAACATCGTTCGCCGGATAGCTGAGACTGACCGGCCCAAGCCGCAATCCAACGGCGATTTGCCGGCCGCGCGTCACATCCGGCGAGGACTGGAAAAGAAACGCGTAGCCCGTCAGCCATTGCGGCAGCAGACTGAGCGCGGCTTCGCCCTTGTGCTGTGCCAGGACATTGACGATAGGCGCGCGATCGATTACAAGCGCCAGCGCTTCCAGCAGCCCTGGGTTCGCATTGGTCGATGTGATGGCTACCAGCGAGCGCGGCGCGGACGACCACGTGGCGATGCCTTCCGGAAGGATGCGGCGGGCCGGGCCCACCGGAATATCGAAAATATCCGGGCGGGCGTGTCCGCTGCCAAATTCGATGGCGATGGAATCCAGATAGGGGCGCGAGCCCCAGTAATCGTCGAATGCCGCGACCACGAAACGCCGGCCCGGTTCCCAGGCCGTCACGCGAAACGGCCCGGTTCCAATGCGTGGGTTGGTGTCGCCCTGGCGAAAGATGGCGGCGCCCGGTTCGGCCAGGTCGGATAGCAGATCCGGCATGCCAACGCTGGATTGAATGACAATCGCTTGGCCGCCAGCTTGGATGGACACGTCGCCGTACTTCTTCTTCAGCGCCCCGAGCAACGAAGGTGCGGCACTCGCGCCGTTCAGCGGCTGGCCATCGTGAAAGGTGACCTTGGGGCGCAGCGAAAATCGCCAGCGCTTGAAATCGGCGTCGTGCTGCCACGCGACGCATAAAGCCGGCTCGATAGCGCCCCGCCTGTTGAGCCGCACCAGGGTTTCGGTAATGGGGATAGAAAGCGCCGACGATTCGGAATCGGGGGCGGTCCACGCCGACGACAGCTCCACCGTCAGGCTGCCGCCGTAGTGAGGACGCGTGGCCGCGTGCGAGGGTGCGCCCGCGAGGCTACTGAGAGCAAGCCAGGCCCAGGCGGGACGCTTCATACTCTCCAGTTTGCAAGTTGTGGACCACCAGCGTCACCTGACTACGTGTTTCCGCTGGCCAGAGCGCGATTACGGGACCGGGCAACCGAAGCGCGTCGCTCGCGGGCGTGGCTTGCGGCGTATACGCGCGGACGTTGTCTCGATCGGCGCTAGTCGCGATCACCGCGCCACTTCCAGCGCAAGAATCATCCACCGCTGCGATGTCGCTGCCCCATCCCTCGGTTCCTCCGAAGAGCCCACGGGCGGTGGTGTAAAAGGGCGTTTTTGCGGCGTCGGATTCCAGCATATTTCTGTCGGTGACCCAGCGAACTTGCCCATCGGACCAGGTTTCGTTTCCTGGCGCGCACGCCATTATGAGATCGGGCTGTAGTGAGCCGGTGCACGTTGCGCCGGGAAGGAAGACGCGAAAACCCTCCGGAACGGCTTCAATGCGCCCGCGAGGATCGCGAGGGATTGGCCTTGGAAGCACCAGGGAAGCTGTGGCGCCGGGTATCCACTTCCCGCCGGAGAAGCGGAATCTGGCGACTTTATTCGTGTCGAGCACCAGCATCTGCATTGCGTTATCGAGCAGCAGCACGTCCAGGATCGGTTCCGGCTGCGCCCAAAGAGAACGTTCTTGGTCAGAGTGGCTCGCGCTTTTTCTTCGGACCAAGGCGGTGGGCTCCACGGCAGCATCGCGATCTGCCGGTTGTCTCCGGAAATGATTTCCGCCACGAACAACAGTCCCCGGGCGCTCTCTGCCAGCGTGATGCGCACGCGCGGCTCAGCGGCTGTCCGGGGCGCTGTCTCGACGCCCGCCTTGCGCAGTTCGGCTTCGAACAGGCCGCGAAATTTCGACCACTCCCCGGCCGGCAGCGCCGATAGATTTTGCAGCTCGAGCGAAACGGTTGGGCGGCGCGGCAGCAGGGAGGAGGTACGGGAGGCCAGTTGCGCGGCCGTCTCCGCCTCCGTCACGGGCTGAGCGGTCACCGTCACCATTCCAAACAATAGCGCGCACGCGACGCGGAGCATCGGTCACATTATACTGTTCGCGGCTCAGCAGGCTCGCGAGAAACTTGAAAATCGTCATTGCAGGCCTCCGATTGTGGCTGTGCTCCCTGCCACTTG
This sequence comes from Bryobacterales bacterium, assembly GCA_963824345.1. GTDB lineage: Bacteria > Acidobacteriota > Terriglobia > Bryobacterales > Bryobacteraceae > Palsa-89. The sequence continues at coordinate 302,564 of CAWGOZ010000020.1, read as the reverse complement.
GGCGATGGCAGTGTCGTCTATGACCAGATCCACTTCGTCGCCCACGCGGACCAGCTCAAACAATTCCTCCACATCTTGGTTTCGCATGCGGATGCAGCCGTGCGATGCCGCGTGACCGATGGACTCTGGATGATTTGTTCCGTGGATGCCGTAGCCCTTGTAGCCGAGGCCCATCCAGCGCGTGCCCACCGGATTGGACGGTCCCGGCTTCACTACGACTCTGCCGTGCTGAGAGTACGTGGGATTCGCAACCCGGCTGGCGATGCGAAAGCTCCCGGACGGGCTCGGCGTGCTGTGCTTGCCAACGGCCACCGGATACATTTTGAGCACCCTGCCATCTTCCATCAGAACGATCTTGCGGGCGGCGATGTTGACGATCAGCCGGCGCGAAGGCGCGTCCTCGGCCAAAATTTCGGTGCTGGCGGCGAACAGGATCGCTAAGAATTTCACGGTCTGCATGGCCCCACAGAATGCAAGCCCGTGGCCGGGGGCTAAAGGAAAGAAACAAAAGAGGATAACGTGACCTGTCGCGTGTCGCCCGCAACACGGCGTGTCAAAAGACACACGATCAGGCTTACTTCCATGCCATGCTCTTGCGGCGGGTCAAGGCGTGATAGAGGCCGAAGAAAGCTGCTGCGTTCAGCATGCAAAAGTAAAACGGCAAAGCCAGTGCTCTGGGGCGAAGCCGTCCGGTGAGGCCGATTGCCGCGAGTGTGTAGAAGCCAATCTGGAGCCAGAACAATGCGGCGTAAGCGGGCGAGCGAATCAAGCACAGATTGGCGGCGAAGGCCAGGAGCATGGCGAACGGCGCCACCAGGCGAATTGCTTTATGCGACAGGAAGAAGAACAGGGGCAGGGGCTGAAACGGCCTCACGAGTTGCGGGAGATGCCGAAGTTGCTGGAGGTTTCCCGCCATGATCCGGATGCGCCGGGCGAAGCCGGTCATCTCGCGGGCTTCTTCGAAGACCATCGCGGCGGGCTCGTAGACCGCTCGAAAGCCCCGCCCAAGAACGGACAGGGGAATCACGTAATCGTCGTTAATTGTTTCGGGCGGCGGGTAGGGATACAGCGTCCTGCGGATGGCGTGCAGTTGGCCGTGACCGCCGAGCGTGGAAGCCAATTGCGATTCTTGGGTTTTCAGAAACGCCTCGTACTTCCAGTACAGATTCTCGGACGCGCCGATGGTCACTTCCGCCGGCCGCGCCACGCGATAGCGGCCGCTAACGGCCCCAACCGATGCATCGGCGAAATTCTCCACCAGCCGCCGCAGCGAATCGGGAGCGAGCATCGCGGAGGCATCCGAGAAGACCACGATCTCGCCGCGAAGCTCCGGTACGGTGGCATTGAGTACAGCCATCTTGCCTCGATTCTTTGCGTAGGCCAAGACGCGCACGCGGCCGTCCATCTGGAAACCCCGCGCGATCGCCTCGGTTTCATCCGTCGAGCCGTCGGATGCGATGACAATCTCCAGGCGATCGGGGGGTAATCCAGCGCCAGCGAATTCCGGATCTTGCTTGCGATCACGCGGGCTTCATTGCGTGCGGGAATCAGCAGCGAAAGCCAGGGCTCGCTCGGAGCTTTCTGCACGGGGCGCCGAATGATCCGACGCAGGCCGATCAATACGAGCGGATAGCCGAGGTAGGCGTAGAGAGGCGTGGCGCTTGCAATCCAGAAGATGAGTTCGGCCGGCATCGAGTATGCCTAGGCCGCGCAGGTCTCGAGCGCCGTGGCGGAGAACTCCCGAAACCACAGCTCCAGCATCAAAAGTTTCCACAAATGGTGATGGTTGTTGCGGCGTCCGCGGTCGTGCTCGTCCAACAGTTGGGCGACAAATGTCGGCGAAACCATGCCGCGGTTGAGAAACGACTGGCTGGTTAGGTGGTCGAACACGAAGCTGCGCAGCGGACCGCGGAACCACAACGCCAGGGGCACTCCAAAACCGCGTTTGGGCTGATGGAGCAGAGCCGGCGGCAAGCGATGCCCCAGAGCCCGGATAAAAACATCCTTGCCACGCTTGTTCCTCAGCTTCCAGGCGTGCGGGATTCGCGACGCCAGTTCCGCCAGCTCATGATCCAGCAGCGGACAGCGGATCTCGAGCGAATTCGCCATGGACATGCGATCCACTTTGACCAGCATGTCGCCGGTGAGCTTGGCCGTGGCTTCGAAGTACATGGCCTGGGTAAGAATGTCGGCGCCCGCCGGGAGCAGGCAGTGGGACATTCTTTGGGTCAGAAACGCGGCGTCCGCCGGCGGCGCCCACTCCGGCGTCAGTAGCCGTTTGAATAGATAATACGGCGAAGCATTTTCAAAATAACGATCGAGGGCGGAGGGACGGCTGATCATGCGCAGATAGTTCTTTCCATAGGCCGAGTAAGGGAGCAGATCGGCTGCGCGCGAGAGAAGCGCCCGCACGCCTGAAGGCACATGGTCCGCGCGGCGAAGCCGCTGCACTTGGAGAAAGCTCTCGTAGCCGCCGAACAGTTCGTCGCCGCCGTCGCCGCTGAGGGCCACCTTGATGTGCTGGGAGGCGAACTCGGAAACCAGGTAGGTAGGGATCGCCGATGAATCGCCAAAAGGTTCGTCAAAGTGCCGCACCAGTTTCCCGGCTAGTTCGACCGAATCCGGACGCACGATCAGCTCGTGGTGCTCGGTGCGATATTTCCGCGCCAGGGCGGCTGCCAGCGGAAGTTCGCTGAAGCCGGGCTCCTCAAAGCCGATGGAAAATGTTTGCACGGGCTGCCGGCTTTGCAGAGACATGGACGCAACCACCGACGTGGAATCGATGCCGCCGCTCAGGAATGCGCCTAAACGAACATCCGACAGCATGCGCATCTTTACCGCGCGGTCAAAGGTGTTTCGCACGGATTCATGCGCCTCGGCTTCGCTCAATTCGCGGCAGGGTTGCTCGGTGGAGGCGGGAAGCCTCCAATAGCGGCCTTGTTCCACTCGGGCGTCCTCGGTGCCGGCATCGGCGCGATAACGCAACCATCCGCCGGGCGTCAGCTTCCGAATGCCGAGATAGGGGGTCCAGGGATCGGGAATGTAGTTGAGCAGGAAATAGAGCTGCAGCGATTCACGGTCGTGCTCCAGAGGAACGCCGGCCGCGCGCAAACACTTCAGCTCGCTTCCGAAATACAGGCCTTCGGGGAGCACGGCGTAATATAACGGCTTTTTCCCGAACCGGTCGCGCACCAGCAGGAGCGATCGGTCGCGCGAGTCCCAGATCGCGTAGGCGAACATCCCGCGCAGCCGCTGGATCCCATGCACGCCTTCCTCTTCGTACAGGTGCACCAGGACTTCCGTGTCGCTATTGGTGCGGAAGCGATGGCCGCTGCGAACCAGGCTGGCGCGCAGCTCGCGATGGTTGTAAATCTCGCCGTTGAAAACCGCCCAAATGGCGCCGTCTTCGTTGCAGATGGGCTGGCGGCCGGTGACAAGGTCGATGATGCTGAGCCGCCGCATGCCCAGAGCCATGCTTATGCCGGGGCCGGTTTCAACGTGATAGCCCTCGTCATCCGGACCGCGGTGCAGGATCTGATCGCACATCGAGCCGAGATCCGGAAATTTGGTATTTCCGGGCCGCAGAAAATATCCGGCTATTCCGCACATAAGCTTTTGAGGAAGTTTTTGCGAACGCCACGCCAGATCGGATTCCGGCTCCGCCAGGAGTTGGTCAACTTGTGGCTCACTGCCTTACCTCCCGCGCCCGAAATCGGCGGCGATTTCATTCCGGTCTTGCAGTTGCCGGCTACGGGCGAATATGCGCCAGCAGTGGCGGGGCTCGCTGAAGCGATCCGGGCGCATCGATTCCCGATCCTTGGCCGGACCATCGAAACCGGTCCCGAAATACGTTGGCGCCGGGATTACACGCGCGGGATCGAGACCGGTCTTGTATATTTCCGGCGCGTTCCGTTCCTGGATACGCCCAGAGCGGGCGACCACAAAATCATCTGGGAGCTGAACCGGCATCAGCACCTAGTGGTCCTGGCGCAAGCGTACTTGCTTTCGGGTGACTTGGGAAATCTGGACGAGATTTGCGCGCAACTCGATAGCTGGATCGCAGAGAATCCGTTTCATCGCGGGACGAATTGGGCTAGCGCGCTGGAGGTGGCGATCCGGGCGCTCTCCTGGATCTGGGTGGATCATTTCGTGGGCCGGGCGATGCCGGCTCCATTCCGCGCGCGATGGCTGCATATGCTTTATCTTCATGGTTGCCATCTGGCCAACAATCTCTCGTTCTATTACTCGCCAAATAATCATTTAGTCGGCGAGGCCCTGGTTTTGCACGCGCTGGGGCTGTTTTTTTCGGGTCTTCCGGGTGCCCGGCAATGGGAGCAATTGGGCGCTCGCATGATGCGCGAGCAGATGGATCGCCAGATCCGCACCGACGGCAGCAGCTTCGAGCAATCGACTTATTATCAGGCGTACTTGTTGGACATGTTTTCATTGCACGCGGCCCTGGCAAGCCCGGGCCCTGGGTACCGCGCCAAGCTGGAACAGATGGGGGCATTCTTGCACGCGATCGCCGGGCCGTCTGGTCGCCTGCCGTTACTGGGCGACGATGACGGCGGATGTCTATCCTTGATTCCCATACAACGGCCGAGCAGGGCAGGGAATTGGCAGTCGAAACTCTTCCCTGACGCTGGTCTGGCGGTGATGACCTGTGGCGACACGCACGCCATCGTCGATGCCGGTCCGTTCGGCGCGCTGCACGCCGGGCACAGCCACTCCGATACCTTGAGCATCGTGCTGCGCTCAGGTGGCGCCGAGATTCTGATCGACCCGGGAACTTACGCCTACACCGGTGAGCCCGAATGGCGCGACTGGTTCCGGGGCACGCGTGCGCACAACACCGTTTGCATCGACGGCCGCGATCAGGCCGTACCGCGCGGCCCGTTCCGATGGGACTCCAAACCTGAGGTGAGAATAGTAGAGTGGCGGACGAACAACGAACGCGACATTCTCGAAGCCGAATGCCGCTACGCCGGTTTCAGGCATCGCCGGCGCGTGGAGTTTCGGAAGCCGGATGTGTTTCTGATCACCGACGACGTGAGCGGGCCTGCGGGGCTGCACGATATAGAACAGTTTTGGCATCTCGGGTCGTTAGAGGCGCGAGCGAAGTTGGTTTTGCCGGATGATGCCGAGCTTGTCGAAAGCTGGCGATCTACCGCGTTCGGCGAAAAGCATCGGTCGCCGATGCTGCGCGTGCGACGGCGCTCCGAGCTGCCAATGCATTTCGAAGCGCGGATTGAACTTAATCGGTGAGCAGATGTAGCACGATGCTGCGCCGATGCGGCCGCTCACGATGTTCGAACAGATAGACACCCTGCCAGGTTCCGAGCGCCAGCTTACCATGGTGAATCGGAATCGAAAGCTGCGTTTGCGTCAGTGCGGACCGGATATGGGACGTCATGTCATCCGGACCCTCGGCCGTGTGCCGGTACAAGCGCGTGTCTTCCGGAACCAGACGGGAGAAGAAATCGGCCAGGTCGGCCACCACGTCGGGGTCGGCGTTTTCCTGGATGACCAGCGAAGCGGAGGTGTGCTGGCAGAAGATGGTGAGCAGGCCGGTCTGGATGGCGTGCTTGCTGACCCAGGCCTCGATTTCCCGAGTAAATTCGTACAAGCGCTTGCCACGCGTCGCCACGTGGAGCTGATGGGTGAACTGCTGCACGCGGCGATTTATTCGACCGTCACGCTCTTGGCGAGATTGCGTGGCTGGTCCACGTCGCAGCCCCGGCGCACGGCAATGTGATACGCCAGCAGCTGCAGCGGCACGATTTCCAGGATCGGCAGCAACAGTTCGGCCGTGGCCGGAATGGCGAGGGTATAGTCGGCGATTTTGCCAACCTCCTCGACGTCCTGCTCGCACACCACGGCGACCACGATACCTTCGCGCGCCTTCACTTCCTGAATGTTCGACAGCGTCTTCTCGTAACGAATTCGGCTGTCGGCGCTATCCGGATCGCGCGTAGCGATAACCACCACCGGCAGATGTTCGTCGATCAGCGCGTTCGGCCCATGCTTCATCTCGCCCGCCGGATAGCCTTCGGCGTGAATGTAGGAGATTTCTTTCAGCTTCAGCGCGCCTTCCAGCGCCATCGGGAAATGGATGCCGCGACCCAGGAACAGGAAGTCGGTCGAGCGGAACAGCTTCTTCGTCAGCTCGTCGTAGATGGACTCGTGGCTCAAGATCGTTTCCAGCTTGCCGGGCAGGCGCACCAGCTCCTGCACCAGCTTGCTCGACTCCTCGGCGCCGAGAGTTTCACGGACCTGCCCCAGATACATGGCCAGGATGAAAAGGGCCGTGAGCTGCGAAGTAAAAGCCTTGGTGGAAGCCACGCCGATCTCGGGTCCCGCGTGCGTCATCAGCGTACCGGACGCTTCGCGAGTGATCATGGACCCCACAACATTGCAAATTGCCAATGTTTTGGAACCGTGCCGGTTGGCTTCGCGCTGCGCGGCCAGCGTATCGGCGGTTTCGCCGGATTGCGAAATCACCACCGTCAGCATGTCCTTGGAGATAATGGGATCCCGGTAGCGGAATTCGCTTCCATAATCCACTTCCACCGGTATCCGCGCGAGCTTCTCGATCATGAACTTGCCCGCCAACGCAGCGTGCCAACTTGTTCCGCAAGCGATGATCTTGATCGACTGGAATTCGCGGAATGCCTTCGGACTGATGTCCATCTCGTCGATGAAAACGCGGCCAGTCTCTTGACCCACCCGGCCCAGCACCGTATCACGCACCGCGCGCGGCTGCTCAAAAATTTCCTTGAGCATGAAATGCTTGTAGCCGCCTTTTTCGGCCATGATGGGATCCCACAGGATGTGGGTGATCTGACGCTTGATCGGGCGGCCGTTAAAGTCGGTCAGATGGACGCCGTCGGGAGTCAGCACCGCGATATCGCCGTCGCCCAAAAAGAACATATCGCGCGTGTGGCTCAAGATCGCAGGCACGTCCGACGCAACGAAATACTCGCCGTCGCCCAGGCCGATCACCACCGGCGGCCCCATACGGGCAGCCACGATTTTATTGGGGTCCGAGCTTGCGATCACGCTCAGCGCGAACACGCCGGTCAGTTCCCGCACGGTCCGGCGAACCGCTTCTTCCAGATTGCCTTCGTTGTACTTCTCCACCAGGTGGGCGATCACCTCGGTGTCTGTTTCGGTGACAAACTTGTGGCCCTCCAGCTGGAGCTGCTGTTTGAGCTGCAGGTAGTTCTCAATGATGCCGTTATGGACCACCACGATGTCGCCCGTGCAATCGCGGTGCGGATGGGCATTTTCCTCGCTCGGACGCCCGTGTGTGGCCCAACGGGTGTGGCCGATACCGTAAGGTCCGTCGACGGGGCTAATACGCAGCGCGTCTTCGAGGTTGCGCAGTTTTCCGGAAGCGCGGCGCACCGCCAGATGGCTGTCGCCGTTGAGGACCGCGATCCCCGCCGAATCGTATCCCCGGTATTCCAGCCGGCGCAGGCCATCCAGAATGATGGGGACCGCTCTTCTGGTCCCGATATAGCCGACAATGCCACACATGTAACTAGGATACAGGGAATGCGGTCGTGGATCGCACGCTCAAGGTCCGGCGCTTATGGTCCGGCTTATCGCGCAACCAGCAGCCCGGCTACCTGCGATGAGAGCTCCCGGTAGCGCTCCGCATCGAAACCGCCCCCATATTGCCAGGCAACTTTGCCGCTCTTGTCGAGTAGGATCAGATAAGCGCCTTTGGGATCGCTGAAGCCTACGCGCTGCTTCCAGGGATCAGTTCCGCCGTACACCGTGATAACGTTCCCTTGATCTGCTTTCGGAGTTCCCTGGCGCATGCCCCGGTCGATGAACCATTTGCCCATGATCGCCATGCCTCCGATGAGCGGGATCTCGTAGAAGGTCACGTTCGGATTGTTGTTGAACTCGTGACGAAACTGCCCGGTCCAAGTTTCCACGGGAAATCGGGAATCGTAAGTGAATCCGAGCAGCAGCAGCGCAACCCGGCTGGCCGCAGCCTGGGGAAGCAGCGCGGGACTGCCGGTGAGGAACTCGCCGCGCAGGGGTGGCAGCGGATCGCCCACGGCCAACCGGGCGACTGGTGTCGCCGCGGACACGGTGAAGAACGCCAGGATCAATCCCAGAATTCCTTTGGTCATAGTTGAACTCCTGCATCTACTTCGATTCCACCGTGTCGCATGCCTATAGCAGAATCGGCGCTAAGCGAACCACGGCGCTGGCAGTGACGCAGGCGCCGGGCAGCACTTCAAAGTATTGATGCAAGCGTTTGAGGTCTGGCTTCTCGTCCTTGGACCCAGAAATCAAACGCACGATTGGGCACCCTTCGCGCTCTTTCTTTTGGCTACCGCACCTTCGCATCGACACTACTGTCACTGGCGACCGCTGCGTACATTGCGTCCGGCGCAAGGTCGATGTCCCCCGGCCAAGCGACTGCGCCGCAATCGATGAAGACCCGTTCAAAAAACTGAGCATCCAGGAGCGGTGCGAGCGCGCCCGTTAGCTCTTCCGGCCGCAATTGCACATGTCCCGTTAGCCCGTCTTTAAATCGGACAAAGAGTCGGTAGCCACACTCCGGTCTCACTTCAACTACGTCCCAATACATAAAAATGCTTTCTTCACGACAGCGGCTCGATCTTTGCCGGCAAGCTGTTCTCTCGGCAGAGGCGCCAGTCTTCCAGCAGCTCCTCTCTATGTATAATCGCCCATTCCTGGACCAGGTTCAAAGCCCGGCCCGGTAGCTCGCCCTGGCTGACGTTTAGGGTGTCGATGTCGATGGTGGCCTCAAATTCACCATATCGCGCGTGAAAGTGAGGCGGCGCGTGATCATTGAAGAACATTTCGGATCAAGATCCCATAGAACGTACTGATCGTTGGCATCCTGCCACCGATGGTAGCGGCCACGCGCCCCCCATCAGGAACTTTCACGGAATCCGAGGCGCCAATACTTTGGCAACCAGCAGCGCGGCGCCCAGCGCAAAACCGATGAGGGCTTGATACTCGCGATTGCGAACGTACAAGCTCCAACGGAAACGCTCGCTGCCTCGCATCGGGTGAAGCGTCGGCCACAAGGCCGGGACTCGTTCGGCGTACGCGGCGAAATTCGGGAACAGCTTCCGCAGGTGCTGCTCTTCGAGTTCGATCGCAGGCAAATAGATCGCCAGGAACACTGCGCCAAACAGGAACGCCAGCCACCAGCGGCGCGATGCGATGACGAATCCGGCCGCCACCAGCAGCGTCCCCAAGTACAGCGGATTACGTAGGTACGCGTACGGTCCACTTTCGGCCAGCCGAATATTTTTCTCGACATGGCCAGTGGCCCAGCCGCGCAGCCACAGCCCCAGCGCCGATACCGGGAGGCCCGCCGTCAGCGACTGCAAATCCGGCCGCGAGAACCAGGCGAATGCCGCCACCAGAACAAAACCGCAGGCGACCCGCAGGCGCGCCACCAGATCGGCGTAGGGCTTCGGAAAAAAACTCATCGCTATCAACGTGGCTCAGCGATCTTTGGGCGTGGCAAGGATCGGCGCCAATGCTTCAAACACCTGGTCCGGCGTGATCTCGCGCATGCTCGGGTCCGGCTCGGGAGTGCGGCGATACGAAGTCAGCGCTCGGGGGCTGCGCAGCACTTCGATCGTTCCGCCATAGGGGCCATGCCGCGCCGGATCGGTAGGGCCGTAAATAGCCACGCCAGGTTTTCCGAGCACCGCCGCCAGATGCAGCGGGCCGCTGTCCAATCCAACCACCGCCGTGGCGCGCCGCGTGGCGTGGATCAGGCCGGGCAACCCGGAGACGTGCGTTTTGGCCGGCTCGATGTGCAGCGCGTGAGGCGCGTCCACCACCAATGGCATTCCGCACTCGCGCCGCAGCCGCTCGGCCAGCCGCGAAAAGTATTCGAGTGGCCACTGCTTGGCGCCCCAGCCGGCCAGCGGACTGGCCAGCACAAAGTCGCCTTCCGGCAATTCCGCTTGCGGCCTCCCTGGCGGCAGCGGGAACGTGCGCAAAATATTCGAAGCGCCGGCCGCCGCCGCGAGATCCAGGTTGCGCTCCACCGCGTGATATCCGCGGATGGGTACCTTGGTGGAGTAGAACCAGGACGCCGCCGATTCGCGCGCGGACCCGGCATTGAATCCGAAAATGCGTTCCGGCCGCGCCAGCGTGGCCACCAGCGCCGACTTTACCAAGCCCTGAAAATCCACGGCAAAATCGAAGCGCGCCTCCTGCAGCTCGCGCCACGCCTGCCGCAATCCCGCGATAGTCCGGCGGTCCAGATGCACCACGGAATCGACATACGGATTGCCTTCCAGCAACAGGCTCCATTTTGGATCGATCACCCAGGTGATCCTGGAGTGCGGAATGCTGTGCTTCAGGCTGGCGACTGCGGGCAGCGCGGCAATCACATCGCCCATGGACCCTAAGCGCACAACCAGGATGCGCGGCCCGGTCATTTGCCGGACTCCTCACGATGACGTTCCAGCACGTGCTCGACGAAACTTTCGGTAAGGCCGGCGTCGATGGGCGGTCCGGCGGGCAATCCGACGGCGGCGTCCGCGTTCGACATCACGACATAATCCACCATCGCGAGCGCAGCCACCAACTCGGCCCGGGCGCGCTGCGACAACAGAGGCCGCGCCGGATTCGTGACTTCAACCACCAGCAAGCTCCCCGGTTGGCGCGCTTGGCGCAGACGCGCGACATGCTCTGCGAGCAGCGGATCGAAATGGCCGGATATCCAGCGGGCTGTGCGATCTTCGAGTGTTTGGATCTGGTGGGGCGAGATGATTTTCGATCGGGTGTCCAAAAACAAAGTCTACCAGTTACGTGCCGATTTCGCGCCTGGGCTTGAGGAGGATGCCGGGGAGGGCGCCGCGGCTCCGAATGTTAGAATCACGGCTGGAAGCTAGTCTTGGCCGGTGCTGGGCCTGGTCTTCAAAACCAGTTGTGCGGCACTTTGTGCCGCTGGTGGGTTCGACTCCCACTAGCTTCCGCCAATCGCGAAACAAGCCGGCGCTTGCTCACGGCGCCGCGAACCCTCATACTCCGAGCATGACTCTCAAAAATGCGGCACTGCTAGCACTCATCGGAACGATTCTCGTAACGGCTCTGCTGACGTGGGATTTGATCATGAATGTGCTGAACGTCGCGCGGGGACTTGTTGCTGCCGTGGTTCTGTTCTCATCGCTGATCTATGCGTTTGGCGCCTTCAGCGTGGCCGTGTTCTTATTCGTGTTTCACAAAGCTCAGTAGTAATTGGGGGGGGCGAATCACACCCGCACGTACTTATTGAACCAGTCGATCGTCCGCTGCCACGCCAAGTCCGCCGCCGCTTTGTTGTAGCGCTCCGGCGTCGCATCGCAATTGAAACCATGAACGGCGCCCGGGTAGATATAGCCTTCGTGCGGAACGTTGGCTGCCGTCAAAGCCATGTCATACGCCGGCCATGTCGAGGCCAGCCGCGTATCGAGTTCGCCGTGATGCACCAGCACCGCCGCTTTGATCTTCCCAACGTCCGTCGCGGCGGGAACGTTCCCATAGAACGGCACCGCTGCCCCGATATCGGGCCCCAGCCGGACGGCCAGCGCATTGGAAATGCCCCCGCCGTAACAGAAGCCGGTGGCGCCGATCTTGCCGCTGCAGTCTGGGCGCGATTTCAGCCACAGCGCGGCCGCCACGAAATCCTCGGCCATCTTTTTGCCATCGATCTTGCTGAATAGCTGCCCGCCTTTGTAATCGTCGCCGGGAAAGCCGCCAACCGAAGTGAGTCCGTCCGGCGCGAACGCCATGAAGTTAGCCAGCGCCAGCCGCCGCGCGATGTCCTCGATGTGCGGATTCAGCCCGCGATTTTCGTGGATCACCAGAATCCCCGGCAACTTCGCCTTCGTCTCGGATCGTGAATCGGCGCTGACCGGCCGGACCAGATATCCTTTGATGCTTCCGTTCCCTTCGGGCGACGGGACGGTCTCGTAGGTGGCTTTGATCCGTTCATCGGTTTTCGATACCTGCTGTCCCAAGGCGTAGTTCGGCATCAACGCTTCGATGATGGTTGCCACCGCTAAACCCCCAATCGCAAATCGCTGCACTCCGTCCATAAAATCGCGGCGGCTGATCTCGCCATGAATATAGAGGTTGTAAAGTTCAATGGCCTCGCTCGGCAGTTTGGGTCTGGTTGGTCTCATTTGGCTGACTCCTTATTTTTTGTCGGGAAGGGCGAACACGTAGAGCGCGTTGCCCGTCGCCGGATAATGCAGTTCCGTTCGCCGACCACGGCCGGCACTCCGCGCGGGCTGCCTCCGCCGTTGCTGGTGGTTACTGCCAGGTACTGCTTGCCACCCGCGGTGAATGTCAGCGGGAAGCCTTGCACCGCGGCCGGGAGCCGCGTCTCCCACAGAATGCGGCCGGTGCCGGCGTCGAAGGCGCGGAACATGCGGTCCAGGTCGCCTGCGAACGCCACGCCTCCCGCGGTGGAGACTACGCCGGTCAGGAACGGCGCGCGCTGTTCGTATTTCCAGATCTCGCGCATGGTCCGCACATCGTAGGCCGCCAGCTTGCCGACGTTGCCGTTGGACCCCGGCATCTCATAGAAGCGCCGCAGAGCGCCGTTGCCGCTCCCGCCGCCCGCGATTTTTTCGATCGCCTGCCCGTTCATCGCCAGACAGCTCTGGCTCAACGGAATGATCAGCCGGTTCCCCGGCGGATAGTAGCTCATCGACGGCCAGTTCTTGCCGCCCTCCGTCGACGGACACGCCGTCACCCACTCGCCCACGCGCTGCTCCACGATGTCGTTGCGATAGTGCGGCTCTCCGGTGCGCGCGTCGATGGAATCGTAGACGTTCTGGAACACCATTTCCTTGTGACCCAGATACTTTCCGGTCTTGCGGTCGAGCTTCCACAAGATGCCCGCCTTGCCCGCGCTGAAGACGCAGATTCTGACCCTGATCGTCCACCAGCACCCGTTCGAAAACCTCGTCCAAATCGAGCGTCTCGCCCGGCGCGTAACTGTGATACCAGGCCAGCTTTCCGGTATCGGCATTCAGCGCCAAGGTGGAGTTGGCATACAGCGTCGCGCCGTTTCCGGAGCCGCGGCTCACCCGCATCCACGGCTTGGCTTGCGCCGTCCCCCAGTAGGTCAGGTTCAGGTCCGGATCGTAGCTTCCCGTGATCCACGTCTCCACACCCGCCCGGAAGGTGTTCGCGAGCCCTCCCCAGGTATCGCCTCCGGGTTCGCCTTCCAGCGCCACGGTTCGAAAGCGCCACACTTCTTTGCCGGTCTTGGCGTCGTAAGCGCTGATGAAACATTTCTCTTCGCGATACGCCGCGCAGGAATCGCGGCCCAGCCCTTGAATCACGCGGCCGTTCACCACGATCGGCCCGCTCGAAGCCGCGTACTCGCCTTTGGAGCGGTCGCCGATGGTGGTGTCCCAAACCATCTTGCCGTTCCGTGCGTCGAAGGCCATCAAATGCGCTTCGCCGGTGGCGACGAAAATTTTATCGCCGTAGATCGCGATGCCTCGCATGGCGGGGGCGTTGGGAGTGGAGCCGTAACGATTCTCCCAGATCAATTCGCCGGTCTTGGCGTCCAGCGCCTGGAGCACCATGCCAGCGTTATTCACGTAAAGCACGCCGTTGTGCACCAGGGGAGCCGGCTGGTTTCCATTGCTCGCGCCCTCCTGCATGGCCCAACTCCACACCAGACGCAGCTCGTTGACGTTCTGGGCGGTGATCTGGTTCAGCGGGCTGTAATAGGTGGCATGATAGTCGCGCCGGATCATCAGCCAGTCGCCTGGATCCGGATTGCGCAGCATGGCGTTGGTGACCGGAACGAAATTCTTCACTTCACCCGCCACAGTGATTCCTCGCGGCGCCAGCGGGCCTGTTGCGCCTTGTCTGCCTGGTTCAGAGGGAGCGGCAGGAGGGGGCGCGGCCGTGCCGGGTTGCAAATATGCCGCACGCTGGCCGGACGCCACGCTGCGGATCGGAACGCTCGATTCCGCGCTAAGCGTTTGATCGCTCGGCCGCGCTCCGTTCGCATCCAGGATGAAGGCAGCGAGATTGACGTAAGTCCGGTCCGGAAGCGACCCGGTGGCGCCGGGAGGCATGGTGGCGCGCATGAAACCGATCAAGTCCCCGGCAGTCTTGTCGCCCCATTGACCCATGAAGTTCGCGCCGGCCAGTTGCGGCCCTTCGCGACCCGATAGATCCGGCGCGTGGCAGGCAGCGCAGTTGGATTGATATGCCGCGCGTCCCGCCGAGGCTTGTTCGGCTGTGTACGGCGCCGCTACCATCACGGCACACGCGGAAATGACCACCGCTACCCCAGTGATTCGAGTTTTCAATGCTAATCCCAAAGTTCGCTCTTCCCCCCGGAGGCACCAGCGCCCCCGTCGCGTAGCTTACCAGATGGAACCGGCCCTTCGATAGACGAACAGCACCGCGTAAGCGGCCGGCGGGCGGTACCACGGCCAGATCCGCCAGATCGGGTGCATGAATCGCCGCGCAGGGGGCTGGATCACCGCCACGCGCCGGTATCCCAACGATTCGAATCCATCAAATTCGGCGTAGGAATACCCGGTAGCCTTGAAAAATTCGTCGCGCGCCGGACTCTCCTTTGAACCCGCGCAGCCACGTCTTTTCCGCCCCATCGATCAGAATCACATCCGGAAAATCGGCGGGGCGGTGGAGCAGCGCGCCTAGCGGCCGGTCATCGACGCGGAAACCAAGATTCGAAAGCCGGCTCGATCCTGGCAGCCGCGTCCACATGTTGGCCAGGTGAATCGATTCAGTCTTTGTTATCTGTCCGGCGCTGTACCGCTCCTCCAACACGGGCGGCAACTGATCCAGACAAACCCAAGCCATGTTGCCCGCCCAGAGGCTGACTGCGCAGAGCAGAACAGTAGCGGCAATGGCAAATCTTCTTATATAGAGCGGCGCAAAAAGCGACAGGCTTCGTTGCGCCTGCGCAAACGCGAGGGCAACGGGAAAAGCAACCAGAATGTTAACCGGCGCCATAAAATTTCTTCCCGTGTATCGTACTGTCAACACCCAAAGGACCAAGTACCCAAAGGTTGCAATCCAAGCCGGCAGGATTCCCTTCGGCCTCCAAACGATGCTGACGAACAAGGCGGCCACCACGCTGGCGCAGCCCCCAGGTCCCAGGTTATACAGCAGTCCTCGAACCACGTCCGCGAAATACGCTGGCAAAGGGTACGAGGCTGGGGCCCAGATCGCGGCGGCGGTCGCGCTGCCGGTCCAGTACCGGATATGAGCCCACCACGCCGCCGGGGCGTAGACCACGTCGATCACCGCATACGCGCCGATTCCCACAGCTAACGTCGCTGCATAGCGGCCAAAGAAACGCCGCCGCGCGCCCCCTGGGTAGTTGCGCAGCGCCCACAGGGCAATCCAAAGGAAAATCGCGACGTACGCCGGAACCGTCCCCTCCTTACAGGACACCGAGGCTGCGGCGCTGACCCCGAGCAATGCTCCCCGCCCAAACGTAAGACCTTCCGTCACAATTGCCGCGTACGCCGCCATGGACACTGCCAGGAATGCCAGCATCAGCCCGTCCGGCTTGGTCGAAACAAATTTGTAGACGATGTCCGGCCCGGTGGCAATACAAACGGTAAGCGCTATAACGGCAGCTAAACGGGACCCGCTGGCTCGGATCAGCGCGATGCCGTAGTACCCGGTTGCGAGCAGCCCTATTCCCAAACCCGTGAGCCTTGCCAGCAGGATGAGCATTCCCTGTTGTTCGAACGGGCGGCGAAATCCGTAGGGGTAACCTCCGCTGGTGCGGTGGAAGTCCCCCTGTCGATGCCATGTGTAGAGAAAGGGAGCATAGACCGGAGCGTACAGAAAGCTGGGCATCGGGCCCCAGTGCGACCCAGAAGGATTCGACCCGACCAACAGAGCCAGCGTGTTCACCGGCTCGTACGACTCATCCAGCTCATCGAAGTTGTTTGGCAGCAGCGCCCCGATTATCGGAAGCGCATACGCCAGAATCGCCGCGCACGGGAGCAGCAGGCACCCATATTGGCGCAACTTCCCGGGTTGCTCGCGGGTCATGGTCTCCTGTTCCGGGATCAGTTTATCGTCAAGATCCGGCTGGCCGCGCGGCCCGCGAATATGATAGGCTGTCGCAAGTATGGAGGTGCGCTATGAAAGGTAAATTCTTCCCTGTTCTCGCGGTCAGCGCCGCGCTGCTGGCGGTAACGCTGCCGCTGGCCGCCCATCATTCGTTCGCCGCCGAGTACGACGACAATAAGCCCGTCACACTTACGGGCACCGTGACGAAGCTGGAGTGGATGAATCCTCACGCCCATTTTTACCTCGACATTAAGGACAAAGAGACCGGGGCCGTGAAGAACTGGGAGTTCGAAGTGGCGGCCTTGAACGCATTGATCCGGCGCGGCTGGACTCGGAATTCCCTGAAACCGGGCGACGTGGTCACCGTCGAAGGTTTTCTTGCCAAGGACGGCTCAGCTCTGGTGAACGCCAAAACCGTCACGATGAGCGACGGGCGCAAGATTTTCGCCGGATCCGCCGCAACCGAGGGCGGACCCACGAAGTAATCGCCGCCTGAGGAAGCCCGCGCCTCCCGCTATTTCCCTTTCAGGTGCGGGAGGTCCCGATTGTTCTCGGTGCAGACCAGCTCCAGCAGCTCGTCATCCGGCTGCAGAAGCAGCGGCTGGGTGTAAGTCCAGGGCTTCGTGTACGCTCCTGGGTCGTCCACTGTCGAAGTGATTTCCAGGTGTCCGAAGTCGCGCCGGTGGAAACGCTCGATCACATGCAGCGACTCGGTTGAGGGGTGGCCCAACTGATCCAGCCACGCTCTTCCGTTGAAGCCGGTGGACTCCACCACCAAAGTATCGCCGTCCCATTTACCCACCGAATATCCGAACCACTGAGGATTCGGATCCTTTGGCAGCTTCCGGCCGTCCATGAAAATCTGTCGGAACTGATCGAACGCCTCATACAAGATCACGATGGCGCCCGGCTCCTGGAAAATTTTGAACGGAAGGGGCGTTGAGTCGATCTTCGGCACTCCCTGCGGGAGGCAATTGGCATCCGGGTCTTCGGCGGAAAGCGCGCCGGTTTTGCGTTCATCGAAAAGCTTCTGGGCCGCTGGCAGCATGGGTAGCCCGCCGGGCATGCCGACGCTCGCGTCACGCAGCTTGGGCGGGTCTGCCAGCCACATGCCAGTCAGGTCGGGTTTACCGTCCGCGCGGCGGGGGGCTGGGGCATTCATATCCGCCTCGCCGTTCTTGAGGCGCGGAATCTTCGGATCCTTAAACCTCCATTGGGCCTGCGACGTGGTGCACATCGCGGCCATCAAAATTACGCTCACGGCGGTTACTTTCAACAGCATCTTGCATCTCCTGGGGCGAAGTCGCTCACCGAAGGATTATACATCGGCGGAGTTCGGAGAGTGCGGGTCGGATACACGCGGTCGGGTACACGCGGGTCGGATACACGCGGTCGGGTACACGCGGTGCCGGGTACACGCGGTGTCGGGTACACGCGGTGCCGGGTCCACGCGGTGCCGGGCACACGCGGTGTCGGGTACACGCGGTGTCGGGTACACGCGGCTTAGAGCCGCGTTTCTTCCGGCGCGCGACCAGGCCAGTCACCCTTGTGACAGGCTGCGACCCATCCAGCCACCAAGTCACGAGTACGCCGAGCCCTGGCCAGGAATGTTCCAGCCCGCGCTTGAAAATCAGGCGGCGCCTTCTCGCCCGATTTGGCAAAACGCGGCTGAAGCCACGTGTACCACTGAAGCCAGGTGTACCGCTCAAGCCGCGTGCCATTCCACTTTGGTGTCGCACACCCCAAGGGAGACGATCCAGCACGGTTTCGTTTTATACTGGTTTGGGCCGTTTTCAAGGCGGGAGGCAAATGGCAGGCCGAACAGCGACGAGTCTCGTTTTCTTGGCTGGAGCTGCGCTGTGTTCGTCTGCTTTGCTCGCCCAGGATGCAACCGCGCAAGCTGCCGCCTACCGCGCCGTTCTCGATCAGTATTGCGTCGGATGCCACAATGACCGACTGAAGACCGGCGGCTTGAGCCTGCAGACGCTGGATCTCACGCAGGCGCCCACGCATTCCGAAATACTCGAAAAGGTGATCCGGAAGGTGCACGCTGGAATGATGCCTCCGCCCGGCCTGCCGCGCCCGGACCAGGCTACCGCGGATGGATTGGTCGCGTGGCTGCGCACCACATTGGATCAAGCCGCCGCCTTGCATCCGTATCCTGGCCGACCGCTATTGCAACGCCTGAACCGCGCCGAGTACGCCAACGCGATCCGCGACCTGCTGGATGTCCAGGTGGACGTTTCCTCGCTTCTGCCGCCCGATAATTCCGGCTACGGATTCGACAACGTCACCGACGTCCTCGGCGTTTCGCCCTTACTGCTGGAAAGCTACCTCAATGCGGCGTTGAAGATCACAGCGTTAGCGATCGGCGATCCGAAGGCGGTTCCCACTGGCGAGGTTTACCACGTGCGGCAGGACGCGTCGCAGGATCAGCATATCGAAGGACTGCCGCTCGGAACCATTGGAGGCCTGGCGATTCGAACCACGTTGCCCGCCGACGGCGAATATCGGATCGAGCCCAAGCTGTTTCGCACCAACCTCGGCACCATGCGCGGCCTGGAGAACCAGCAGCACCTGGAAGTCGCCGTGGACGGAGTTCGCGTGCACCTGGGCGAATTCGGAGGCAACGCCGAAGTCTCCGCATCCAGCGCCAATCCCACCACTACCGGCAACGCCGTGGATGCGCGGCTGAAGGTCACGGTTCCGCTCACGGCCGGCCCCCACACCATCACGGTCGCGTTCCTCGAGCGCAGCCACGTTCAGAACACCTGGCGGCTGCAGCGGTTCGCGAGGAGCTCGGTCGATACGATCGACTTCGGCGGATATCCGCACCTGGACACCGTCACGCTCACGGGTCCCATGAACGTGACGGGAGTCAGCGAGACGCCCAGCCGCCGGCGGATCTTCGTATGCCATCCGACTGCGCCGCGGGACGAAGCGGCTTGCGCCAAAACCATTCTCGCGACGCTGGTGCGCCGCGCCTATCGCGGCCAGGCCACCGATGCCGATCTCGAGCGGCTGCTCTCGTTCTATCAGGCTGGCCGAAACGAGGGCGGAAGCTTCGACCAAGGCGTGGCTTTCGGACTGCGGCGCATGCTCGCCAGCCCGAAGTTCACCTTCCGCGTCGAGCGCGATCCGGATGGGCCGGCTGGCATGGTGTATAACGTCAGCGATCTGGAACTGGCGTCGCGGCTGTCGTTTTTTCTGTGGAGCAGCATTCCGGACGATCAACTCTTAGACGCTGCGCAACAGAGTAAACTGCGCAGCCCGGTGGTGCTGGAGCAGCAGGTTCGCCGCATGCTGGCCGACCCCAAGGCCAGTTCGTCGCTGGTTAGCGACTTTGTCGGCCAGTGGATGTATCTGCGAAATCTGAACACCCAACAACCGAATTCCACGGTATTTCCCGACTTCGACGACAACCTGCGCCGCTCCTTCCAACGTGAAACGGAGCTGCTGTTTGAAAACATCATGCACGAAGATCGCAGCGTGCTCGAATTCCTGACGGCCGACTATACCTTCGTCGACGAGCGGCTGGCGAAGCATTATCACATACCCGACATCTACGGCGATTCGTTCCGGCGCGTTCCCGTCACCGATGAAGCCCGTCGCGGAATTCTGGGCCAGGGGAGTTTCCTGCTGGTCACATCCAACGCCGACCGCACCTCGCCCGTCAAGCGCGGAAAATGGATCCTCGAAAATGTTCTCGGCACGCCACCCCCCCCGCCGCCTCCCAATGTTCCCGCGCTGCCGGAGAGGAACGGAGCCGCTCCGCTCACCATGCGCGAGCAGATGGAGGAACATCGCAAGAATAATCCATGCGCCGGCTGCCATCGTATGATGGACCCCATCGGCCTGGCGCTGGAGAATTTCGACGCGGTGGGCGCGTGGCGCTCGCGAGAGTCGGGCAACATCCAGCAGAAGGGTCCGGTGATCGACGCGAGCGGTGAATTGCTGGACGGAACCAAAGTGAATGGTCCGGTGGAACTGCGGCGGGCCCTGTTGCGCCATCCGGAAGATTTTGTGCAGACCTTCACCGAAAAATTGATGATCTACGCCCTCGGCCGCGGCCTGAGCGCCCAGGACATGCCCGCCGTTCGGGCCATTGTTCGTGGGTCCGCCGCTAGCAATTACTCATTTTCCTCGATTGTATTCGGAATCGTGAACAGTACGCCGTTTCAGATGCGCATGAAGCCCGTTCCGGTGGAGGTGTCAACCGCGCAGACCCAGCCGCGGCGTACCGAGCCAAGACCTACTGAGCCACGACCGTAAGGGAGTGGCTAGACTTGGCCGATTGTAAAGGATATAGTTTCTTGTAAATAAGGAGATCACGATGTTCATCCCAAAGCGGTCCCTGCCCAGGCGCACTTTTCTAAAGGGCCTGGGGGTCAGCATGGCCCTGCCGATGTTTGACGCCATGATCCCGGCGCAAACGGCCACGCCTGAGGCCATTCGCAGGTTTGGCGCGGTCTTCGTTCCCCTGGGCGCGCGCATGGACCACTGGACTCCGTCCAAGACCGGCAGCGGCTTTGAGTTCACCGACCTGCTGAAGCCGGCCGAAACCCATCGTGATTCGCTGGTTGTGGTATCTAACCTGTTTCGTCCCCCGCATGGTGCGCACTCCGGCAGCTCCACCTGGCTGACGGGCGCCAACATCAAGGAGACCGAAGCGGAAGATGTTCGCGCCGGCATCTCGCTGGACCAGGTGATCGCCGAAAAAATCGGCGGCGACACGCAGTTCCGATCGCTCGAAGTGGCCATTGAAGATGTGGCCGGCTACATCGGCGCGTGCGACGTTGGCTATAGCTGCACGTATATCAACACCATCTCATGGAAGACGCCCACCACGCCGCTGCCCATGGAAGTGAATCCGCGCGTGCTGTTCGAGCGGCTGTTCGGAGGCAGCGGTACGCCACAGGAACGGCTGGCGCGCCGGCGGCAGAATGCGAGCATTCTCGATTCCATCCGTGACGACGCCAAGGATCTGGAACGGGGGCTCGGTCCCCGGGACCAGTCGCGCTTGAACGAGTATCTGGACGACGTGCGGGAAATCGAGCAGCGCATCCAGAAAGCCGAGAAACAAAACGCAGTGAGTGTCGAGGAACCCAATCAGCCGGTCGGGATCCCGCAGTCCTACGAGGAACACCTGACGCTGATGTACGACATGCTGAAGATCGCCCTGCAGACCGACATGACGCGGGTATTCACGTTTATGCTGGCGCGCGAGGTCAGCCAGAAGAACTTCCCTGAGCTGGGTCTCATGGATCCCTGGCATCACATGTCGCACCACCGCATGCAGCCCGAGATGATCGCCGGCCTCATCACCATCCAGACCTATCAGATGAAAATGTTCTCGCGTTTCCTCGACAAGCTGAAGCAAACGCCGGACGGCGACGGAAGTTTGCTCGATCATAGCGTCATCCTGTTCGGCAGCGGAATGAGCGAAAGCGACAATCACGATCCCAAGAACCTTCCACTGCTGGTGGCGGGCAGGGGCGTCAATCTGGTGCAGGGCAACCGGCACCTGATGCACACTCCCACCCAGCCGCTCGCCAACGCCTGGCTCACACTCGGCAATAAATTCGGCGTCGAGATGGACACCTTCGCCGCCAGTACCGGTCGCATCGATCTTTAAGGAGCACGGGATGACGGGGACCAAGAAGGGGCAGCTCAGTCTGGCTGGTGCGCTGGCGCTCTGCCTGGTCGGCGGCGCTATGGCATCGGCCCCCGAAGTGGCGGAAGCCGTGAAGCAGGGCGACAGCGCGGCTTTGCAAAGGCTGATCAAAGCCCGCGCCGACGTGAATGTGCCGGAAGCGGACGGCACTACCGCGCTGCACTGGGGGGTGCGCAGTGGCGACCTGGCAACGGTTCGTCTGCTGCTGGACGCCCACGCGAATCCCATGGCCGCGAATCGCTATGGCGTCCAGCCGTTGTCGCTCGCCGCCACCGCTGGGGACCCCGCCATGGTCGAAGCGCTGCTCAAGGCCGGTGCCGATCCGAACACCGCCAATGCGGACGGCGAGACCGCGCTGATGACAGCCTCGCGCAGCGGCAGTCTGGCTGCCGTGAAAATACTGCTGGCTCACGGAGCGAACGTGAATGCCAAGGAGAAGTGGCTGCAGGAAACCGCCTTGATGTGGGCCGCAGCCGAAAACCATGCCGCCGTGGTGGAGGCCCTGATCGCCGGAGGAGCCAATCTCGATCAGAAATCCTGGGTAACCGATACGCCCATTCTTGGTTTCCCCGAAAGCGGCGGGCCCAACATGCCGTTCCCCAGGGGTGGCTGGACAGCGGCCATGTATGCGGCAAGGCAAAACGCAACGGCGGCTCTCGCGGTACTGGCCGACAAGGGCGCGAATCTGAACTTACAGGATCCGCAGGGCGCCACCGCGATGCATCTGGCGATCATCAATTTGCACTACGATGCCGCCGCGCTGCTGCTGGACAAAGGCGCAGACCCAAACATCGCCGACGAGACGGGCATGACCGCGTTGTACGCAGTGGCGAACATGGACACGCTCGGCTGGATTCAGGGCCGGCCAGCGCCGGCGCTCGAGTCCAACGCCGAATATGATGCCGCAGGACTGGTGAACAAGCTGATCGACCATGGCGCGAATCCGAATCCGCGCCTGCAGCGCGCCATTCTCAAGCGGCATCATGATTTTCTACAGGAGCGAATCCTGACCGAAGGCGCCACTCCGCTGATGCGCGCGGCACGCTACGGCGATGCCAGGCTGGTGCGGGTCCTGCTGGCCCGTGGCGCGGATCCAAAGCTAACCACCAAAGACGGCACCAACGCTTTGATGTTCGCCGCCGGAGTCAACCTGGCCGCCGTGCGCGGCGAAGATCCCAGCCTGCTGCATCCCTCCGAAGACGGTTCGATAGAAATAATCAAAATGCTGCTGGATCGCGGAATCGATATCAATGCAGCCAACGATCAGGGACTCACGGCCCTGCATGGCGCGGTTCAGCGCGGCCAAGGCACTGGAAACGGGACCGGCGAGAAAATTATCGCGCTGCTGGTCGAACGCGGGGCCAGGCTGGACGTCAAGGACAAGCGGGGTCGAACGCCGCTGGAGATGGCGCGTGCCGGTGAAGGTCAAATCCTGAACCGCGTGGAAGACAGCGGCCCAGCGGCTCGCTTGCTCGCGCGTTTAGCAGGTGACACTCAAACCGTGGCCTATGGAGCGCAGCCGGCAGCGCCCAAACCCGCCCAGGCCCTCCAGCAAAACAACACCCTGAACCTGTGGGATGGCGTCTATTCCGCTGCTCAAGCGGACCGCGGCAAAGCCAGCTATAAGGTGTTCTGCCAGTCCTGCCACGGAGAAAATCTTAGCGGTGGCTTGGATCCGTCGTCACGCGCGCCAGCTCTGGTCGGGGACCGCCTTTTGAGCCGCAAGGATCTCAACAATCTGTTTACCTACATCCGCGATTGGATGCCGGCCGATGATCGTGGAACGCTTCAGGCGCCCACCGTGATCGATATCGTCGCTTACCTCCTGCAGCGGAACGCCTACCCCGCCGGAAGCGCGGAACTCCAGGCCAACGCGGAGTCTCTCAAGCAAATGTTGCTCGCGAAGAAGCCGCAGTAATTTCCACTAGCTGGCTCATCGGCCCGTCTTCAATCGATCCTGATATTCCGGATACGCAGTCTCGGCCCCGCCCAACACCGCCTCCAGCGGCACGTGCAGCTTGTCGGCCACTTCGTGCAGAAAGGGGTTCGCCCACGGCAGGTAGTTCGGAACGAAGTACGGATCGTCGCGCACGATTTCTTCTCCGGGAAAGCATTTGAAGAAGATGGCGCCCGCTTGGCCGGCTGGCGCCACGTCGTACTGCGCCGTCGGAATCCGGACGGCCGCGATGAAGTCGGCGGATTTAGTGAAAGTCTCGGTCAGATACAAGGGATCGTGAACCATCCAGGTAACTGTCAGGACGTTCCCGTTCCGCGTATAAAACGTTGTCACTATCGCCTGATCGCTGGACGGCACGCCGTTGCGCCGGATCCAGGCCCACTTGATGTGCGTGGTCGTCGTCACCAGCGTGTTGCCCTTCCAGACGCCGGTGGTGAATCCTGCCCAGGTGTGCGGCGCGTACTCGGGCGGGTGCGGCCGGCCATCCATGTAGATGATCCGGTCCGCGCGCCGGAAGGTGCCTCCCACGTGATATGCAACCAGGTCGAGATTGTCGTCCAGCTCTTCGGTGATTCGAAGCTCCGCCGGCCCCCAAAAAGAATACGTGGCCGGATGCGGCATGCATTGATGCTCCGGCACCTCCAGCATCGAGCCTTCATAGCTGAGCGCCCGCGCGCGCGCCTCTTCGTTCAACGGGATCCCGATATAATCCACTAACGCCGGACCGTCGGCCCGCTCGGTGGAATCCTCTTCGAACCCAAACAGCGCCGCGATGCCCGGCCCGATAACCGTCCCGATTGCCGGCTGGTCCCAAAAGCCGACGATGTCGCTTTGTGCGGCCGCGGGGATCGAGAGCATGCCTCCGGCCAGTACAACAATGCCGGCCATCACTGGAACCCTGCGCGACGCGCTCATCGCACCTACAGCCCGGGCCGGTAGGTCTTGCTGAAGCCGTTGCGCGCGTTGGTCACGGTAAACGTACCGTCTTGCTGGGCGGTCAGTTTGATCCAATAGGCCTTGCCGTTATGCACCGGCGGAGGCGGCGCACCCGGCCCCGGCGCTGGCGCCGGCATCGGAGCAATGGGCATGCTGGACGGCTGCTCGTCAATCCCATTGGCGATGAACATTCCTGGCGCCGTGTACTCCTGCCCGCTCAGCAGTGAAAAATGAAGTTGCCAGAGATCTTCGAATCCAGGGGACGAATACACTGTCTTCATCACTTCCGGCTCACCGCCTTTGCGAGTGCCGTTGTTCATGATGGCAACCCGGGGATGCACGGCGTCAACCAGCACTTCCGAATTGGAGCTGGCTTGTCCGTGATGCAACCCCAACAGCACATCCACAACGCCGATGCGGTTGTTGGGGCACATCAGCGCGAATTCCTTGTTCTTGGTCAAGTCCCCCAAATGAAGCGTGCGAAATTGTCCGAACTTCACCCACACCCCCACTGATTGCGGATCTTCGGCATTGCTGTCAGCGGGCTTGAAATTGGCGCAATAAGGATTCGGCTTTCCAGCGCCGGGCAACGGCGTCTTGATGGTCTCACCGGCGGAAGTCACCACGCGCACGTCCAGGCCGGTCATAGAAATCTTGTCACCGGCTTTCGCCACCGTGTGCTTCGCCTTGGCATACAGCTGCGGATAAACGTTTTGCAGAAACGTATCGGCAAGTTCGCCCGGCTGGGCATTCGGGCCATGATCGATAAACTCCTTGATCGGAACTTTGGAGGCCAGCTCGGCTAAGCCGCCGAAATGATCGCCGTGCCAGTGCGTCGTAATCAGGTGATCGATCTGCTGGAGTCCGGCGTCCTGGATCGCCTCCACGATGCGCCCCGCATCGCGAGCGGCCGCGGCGCCTGCATTTCCGGTATCGATGAGCAGCGACTCGTGGGACGGAGCGACAAACAGCGTGGCATTGCCGCCTTCCACGTCGATGACATAAACCTCCAGCGTATTTGAGTTCTGCGCCTGCGCTATTGCAAGAGCCGGCGACAACACGGCCATGGCTACAACCCATGAAAGAACGGTCGCTCGCTGCATCCTAGCCTCCTTCTTGGGAGCTTCTTCCCGAACCATATTACACCTGCCTCATTACGGCTGCCTCGCTTCGTTGTTTGCGGCGTGGGCTCCCGCAAGACGGCCGAAGGTGACCGCCCGGATCACCGACGTGCCGGCCGGATAGGCATGGTAATAGAGTCCGGTCACCTCGCCCGCCGCATAGAGCCCCGGAATCGGAGTGCCCGCTGGGCTTACCACGCGGCCCGATGAATCGGTCCTCAGTCCGCCGAAGGTGAATGTGATCGCGCAGGTCAGCGGGTAGGCGATATAAGGCGGCGAATCGAGCCGGAACGCCCAGTTCGATTTGGGCGGAGTCAGGCCAATAGTGCTCTTGCCGTCGAAAACGTACGGATCGAATTTGCCCGGCCCGATGGCCGCGTTGTACTCGGCCACAGTCGACTCCAGCGTTTTCGGGTCCAGGCCGAGCTGCGCAGCCAGCCCGCCAATCGTGTCCGCAGTGACCGGCGGCAGGTCGGTGAATGTCACGTCCGTGAAGCCCCGCACCGAGAGGCTGGTCTGATCGCCAATCAAAAAAGCCTGTTGTTCCTGGCGCCGCCAGATTTCGTACGCCAGCTCCTCGAAGGTCGAGTCGAAGCTGTTCTTCCCTTCGTCAAAGAAGCGCCGCCCATGCCGGTTCACGACAATCGCGTACGGATAAGGGTAGATCACCGCGTCCGGCTTAGCGGTGCGCGAGTCCACCGGCTCGCCGTGAAACATGTCGAACTGGCCGGCCGTGTCCGCGCCAAATTCCATCGCCATCCGGATGCCGTCTCCGCGATTGTTGCGCGGGCCAGGCGCAATCACCGGCATGTCGCAGGCGCGCTCTCCCAGGTACTGCGTCAGCATCTCCCGGTTCCCTTCGAAACCACCGCTCGCAATGATGACGGACCGGGCGCGGAGCCGCCGCAGAAGGCCGTCAGGCCCGCGCACTACGACGCCGTCGATTCGCCCCTCTTCAGAAACGCTCAGCCGCACCGCCTCGGTCTCATAGAGAATTTCCGATCCGGCCGTGCGTTCCACGATCCCCGCCAGCCCTGCGACGATCGCCGCGCCGCCGCCCACTGGCATCCCGAGGCCTCCGCCCGTGTTGCGGTTTGGAAGCGGCTGCTTGAAGTAAGTGGTCTGGACATTGTGTTCGTCCAGGAACTGGAGCGAGTTTGGCGCCTCGCGGACCAGCGTCCGGCAGTAGTCCAGGTCGGCCAGCCCGCCCGAGACGGACTCCATCGTCTCGACGAACTTCGGGTCCAGTTGCCGGTCCTCGGTCACTCGGAACCAGGCGCTGGTGTATCTGGTAGCTCCCCCGCGCTCGCTCTCAGGCGACCGTTCCAGCACCGCAATCCGCGCCCCTCCGCCCTGTGCCGCCGCAGTTTCCGCGTAGCTCACGGCCGCCGACAGCCCGGCCGCGCCCATCCCGATCACGACTACGTCGTACGCCGTAGCTGTCATCCGCCATCCCCTCCCGATGCGAACGGCGCTCCAATTCGATGCCGCAAGCTCGCCTTCACCGCTTCATCCACAAACGCCGCTTCCACCGCCATCCTATTCGTTCGATAGAACTCCGCCCACCCCCAGCCAAACACTCGCGACACCTCTTCGTACTCCCTCGTCAGTGTCGTGGGAGTCAGCATTCGCGTATCGGTGTTGATGTTCAACGAAACACCCGAGCGAAACAGTTGGTCGATGGGGTGGTGCTCCAGGTCCGCAATCGACGGAATGATCTGGACGTTCGAAGATGGGCAAAGTTCGAGATGGATGCGCTTCTGCCGCAGGTGCTGTACCAGCTCCCGATCTTCGATCGAGCGCACGCCGTGTCCGATTCTGGTTGGGTTTAACAACCGCAGCGTTTCCCACATGCTTTCAGGCCCCAGCGCCTCGCCAGCATGCGCCGTCCGGAATAAATTATGCTGCTGAGCATACTCATAGGCCTTGACGTGCGCCGTGATGGGGAACCCTGCTTCATCGGCGGCCAGATCCAGCGCCACCACGCGGCTGCCTCGGTAAGCTTCAATCAACTTGGCGGTCGTCATGCTCTGCTCTGCATCGAAATGCCGTAACGTGCACAAGATCAGGCGCGCATCAACGCCGGTTGCAAGGCTGCTGCGTTCAACCTCATGGTTCACAATTTCGACTACCCGCTCAGCCGTCAGACCTGCCTGCATATGAAGCAAAGGCGCGAAGCGAATCTCGGCGTAGACCACTCCATCCGCCCGGAGTTGATAGAACAGGTCTTCGGTGACCAGCCGCAGTGCCGCTTCATCCTGCATCAGCAGGAAGCCTCTTGGCGCGCGTTCCAGAAAATCCGCGAGATTGGTGCAGCGGGAGGGCGCCACATAGTCGCGATAGTATTCTTCGCGGGTGACCCCCGGAGCCAGCCGCGAGACCGCGCCGTAGCTGAGAGAACAATCCAAATGGAGATGCAGCTCCACCTTTGGAAGTAAGCATAATAGTGGCGTGGAGATTCTCTGCTCGCGATGTAAAGCGCCCATGTCTTGTGAGCCGGAAAAGGGCTGCTGGTGCGCGGAACTTCCGAACATTTTACCGCTTCCCGACGCCGGCGCGAAAGGGTGCTTGTGCCGCGACTGCCTGACCAAGGCTCTGGAAGAGCGCGGCTGCGCGGCCGGCCCCTAACCCGCCGCATGCAACGCATCGCGCGGCAACGCCGATGCCAGGACAAGCGCTGCCCCGGCGTAGAGCAACGTGTCCGAGAAGTAGTTTAACGCGTCATTGAACTCTGCCGCCGATCCGCCCAAGGCAAGGATCAAAATAGGCAGATAGAGGAATAGACTGAGGACGGTCATCAGTGCGCCAATCCAGGCTGCCGCTATCCGAGAGTGTTTATTCAGGGTCAATCCGATTCCGGCGGCCAGCAGGATCGCTCCCGCCAGGTATCCCCATACGCTCCGAAATGGAACCCACGTCGGTGTCATTTGCTCCAAAGGAATGCCGGGAGCAAACTCTGGATGAAGAAAATGTTCCACGCCGAAAAAGATCGCGGCAATCGCTACCACCGCGCGCCCAAACAGAATCATCCATTTCGATTGTCGCGGCGACGAAGTGCGGCTTTGTAATCCGGCGAGAGCCCATGCGCCGCCGGCGAAAGAGAGATCCCTGAGCGCGTAGGCCCACGCGAATCGATGCGTGGGATGCCTGAGCGCGGACGGTAAGTAGATCATGCATACAAAAAGAAAGAACATCAATCCCAGCAGGGTGGACGACCAGCCTACGAACTTCCGAGCAGTAAGGCTGGTAGCCGCCGCCAGCAGCGCGCATCCCACAAAGTACGCCCAGAACGAGTGCCCCGGCATCCAGGCCGGCACCATATTCTGGACAAAGTCGGGGCCGCGGAAATGCTCGGGCGCGAATACTGCGAGCGAAACGGCGACGAAGACACAGCCTAAGGCTATGAGCTTGTCCCAGCCGCGAACCGCGCCGATCTCTTTTCGTAGGGTAAAAAGCCCGGCGGCAAGATAGACCAGCCCCGCCAAACACATCCAGAAATTTGCCGCCGCAAGCATCAGATCAGAGCGTGACAAATAGTTAAGAACGCATCGTGCAAATCGCCGCCGTCGTAACAGTAGCGAGCCAGGTTCCTCAGCGTCGAGTCGCCGTTTATTGCGATGGTGTGATCGAGCTCTTTGAACAGCGGGTAGTCAGACATGGAGTCCCCGAAAGCCACGCACTGCTTCAACTCGAAGCCGAGGCGCTCGCACCACTCCCGCGCGATTGTTGCTTTGTCCTTGGGGCTCAGAATATTCTCGCGTCTTACTTCCTCACCGGGACTCGTCGGAAATTCAGAGGCTGCGATGAAATCAAAGCCGTACTCGTAAAATAAACGTGCATAGAAATCCGGTGACATTGTGATGAGGCAGGATTTCCCGCCGCCGCTTCGTATTAGGCTGGTGACGGTCTTTATATTACCCAGCTTGGGCGTCGCTTCAAACGCCCTCCGAACAAGTTGTTCGTCCACCATCCCCCACAGCGCGCCGATACTCCGGGCGAAACAAAATGCGTCTATTTCGCCTGCGGCAAACTGCCGTTCCAAAAGATGAAGCTGGTCAAGAGTGCCCGAAACTTTCGCAATCTCGATACACGCCGTCGTCCTCATCAGCAACGTGCCATCCATATCAAACACAAATAAACGGTTGGCCGTTACCGCGTGGAGAGTCATCGGAGTGTGCTGCATTCTATCCGCTCATTCGTCAGTGTGCTGCGGACATCAGATTCACGAACATTTCGTAGAATCTTTCCTTATCTAAATCCACTTGGATTGCAACCGGTTGCGCCGCTGTTTTTGGCTTTTCGGCTTCGGTCCAGGTCAGCGTGTTGCCGTATCCGGCTCCATGGTCGATGTCCACGCTCATGTAGCGGGTCTCCTGGCGGGTGATCAGCGACGGATCGATCCACGCTGCCGCGGCTAGTTCGTCCCACATATAGTCGTAGCCGGGGCCCTCCACATAATAGCGAGCGATGTAGCGCGCCAACGGGGTCCCGCTGGTATTGATGCGTTTGACCATCTCCGGCGATAGCCGGGCCTGGATCGAAATGTCGACGGGCGTGCAGGTGATCTTCCGCCAGGGCGCCCGCAGCACGATGTGCGCGGCTTCCGGATCGAACCAGAAATTGAATTCGTGACGCGGGTTATTTGCGAACTCCGGATCGTTGGTCTGCGGATTCAGGCTGCCGCCCATGAAGACCAGCTCCTCGGCCAGCGCGGCGAATTGCGGATCCAGCGAAATCGCCAGCGCGAGGTTGGTCATAGGCGCGCCCTCATAGATGGAGACTTCGTGCGGATACTTGTGCACCATCCGCACCAGGAAGTGCGCCGCGTCTTCGTCAGAAGGCTTGGTGGAGGGCGAACCCTCCGGAAGAGCCGGCACCACAAACGGCTCGTGCCACCAGCGCTGGTCCCAGGCGCCCGTGTAGGACACCCGTCCGTAGCGTTCCTCCCACTGGAGTGCCTCTTCGCGGGTGCGCACCAAGGGAAACGCCGCGCCGCTCATCACCGGAATGTCCCTGCGGCCCATGATCTCGAGCAGTCGCAGCGTATGCGCAACTTCTTCGTCGCGCCATTGGTCTCCGCTGGCCACGGTGATGCCCAGCACTTCCACCTTGGGGGACTGGATCAGCAGAGCCAGCGTCTGCATGTTGCTGCCGCCGGGTCCGGAACAATCTTCGTTGATAATGATTTTGCGGCGCGGCTGGCTCCAGGCGATGGAACATACCAGCAGCAGCGCAATCGCGAGCCGCGTCATCAATTGAGTCTAACTCAAACTTCAGAACGCGAGCTTGAGGCCGAACTGAACCAGGCGCGGATTGTTCACCGTGTAGTTGACGACGTTGAATGTCGAAAGAGCGGCGAAATCCGCCCCGTAGTTGTTGCCGCCGGGTGCGCCGAACTGCGGGTGGTTGAACAAATTAAAGAACTCGGCGCGAAAATCAAGCCGCATTCCTTCGCGCGGCAACGCGAAGTGTTTGATGACGGAGAAATCGGTATTCACGAAACCCGGGCCGGAGAGCGGGGTTCGCGGTGCGTTGCCGAGTTCTCCGTCCGCGGGCTGCGAGAAGCAGCTTGCGTTAAACCAGTCGGACAGCGTGGGATGGCTCAGCACGGGATTGCAGGTCATATTCGGGCGGATGAGGGATTGGAAATTCCCGTTCGTGAAACCCGCGCCGGAGCTGTTGTCGCTGTCGACTACGAATATGGGAAAGCCGGAAGTGGCATGTTCGATCACGGTGGTTTCCCAGCCTCCTACCAGCGCGTTGGTGACGCCGTTCCAGTTTCCGCCCCATTTCCGGCCCTTGCCGAAGGGAAGCTGGTAAATGATGCTCCCAGTGAAATTGTTGTTCAGGTTGATCTGCGAAAGTCCCCAGTCCAGCTTTTGCCAATTCGGCAGAGGGAAGTAGGTGGCGCCGATGAGGGTGTTCAGACCGTCGCTGAAGCCGGTATCATAAGAGCGCGAATACGTGTAACTGACGAGCGCGTAGATGCCGTAGCGTGCGCTCTTAGTTTCGGCCTTAAGTTGGAGCGAATTGTAGTGGGCCTTCCCAGCGTCGAAAATCTCCTGAATGTCGGAGCCAGGAAATGCGGAATAAGGGTAGCCGAAGGCCGCTCCGCCGGGACCGCAGCCGAGCGTGTATCCACTCACCGTTCCGCAGGCGCTCGGAGATCCTACGTTAATGTCGTTGCCGTATCCCAGAATATGCGAGTCACGCGATCCGGCATAGCCTGCCGTCAGCACGATTTGTCCCGGGATCTGCTGTTCCAGGTTGACGTTGAACTGATGAACTCTACCCTGTTTGAAGTTTCGGTCCTGCGATAGGATGGTGCCTTCAAAATCGGCCGGAACGGGAGGGCTGCTGTACGTGACAAAGCCCTGCGACATGTTGCCGCCTTCCTCGAACGATTCTCCGTAAAACGGAGGATTCTGCCACAAGCCCTGATCGCCCTGGTTCCACGAGGAGTCGTGGAAGATGGCGTAGCCGCCGCGAACCACTGTATTGCCGCGGCCGAAGGGCTTCCAGGCAGCGCCGACGCGAGGTTCCCAAGCGGTCCAATCCATCCTGATCCCGGCGCTCGCGCCTATTCCGTTTACACCGGGGATGAGGAACTGTCCGGTGGCAGGATCGAAATCCGACATGCGATTGCCCACCTCGGTTTGGGGAGTCATCAGCGCCCACGCTAACCCGAGGTTCAACGTTAGACTCTTGCCGACGCGCCAAGTGTCCTCGACGAAGGGACGGTTCAATTTCCAGCGCCGGCCCGTAACGGTGCCGCCGAACTCCTGGTCGTGGAGCCCGATGAAGGTCGAACCAGTCAACAAGTCAGCCGCCGCATCCCCGGTATATTGGCCGTCCACCACCCAGTATCCATTGGGAAATCCAACGGCAACGGCATTCAATTGATTAGCGCGGAGATTGAAGCCGATACGGAAATCGTGGCTGCCGCGAACCAGATCCAGCGAATCCGAGAAAGTCCAGACGTTGGTGCCGCCTACGAACGGCGTGTAACCCCGATCGCCCAGGGACCAGTAGGGGCTTGATACTGCCACCGAGGTAAGGCCCGTGCTAACGGCGCCACCGAGATCGGCGTTGGGGATGCCAAAGGCCTGCGCTAGGTAGCTACCCTGCCCCTGCGACGTGATGTAGTCGAAGATGCGGTTGTAGCCGAAGCTGATCTGGTTCACCGTAGTCGGCGAAAAAAGGTGAGTCTCGGAAATGACCGCGTTACGGGCATGGTTGATAATGCCTTGATTGCTGGCAAAAGACCCCATTTCGGCCAAATCCGGAGCCCCGCCGGGAACGTGAGACTCGGCCTGATCGTAGCTGAAGCGCGCAAAGAAGCTATCCTTTGCCGAAAGGTTCTCATCCAGCCGGATGTCGAATTTTCCTTCGTTCAGGCTCCTCACCGGTTCGCTCACGTAGTTGTACCCGAGCGCTGCATTGTTCGTGTTGGGAAGAGGGTACAGGTTGGTGAATTCCCGGCCAATCGGACTGATCAGGCTCTGCGGAATTATGTTGCAGGGTGTGCCTGGCTGCTGGCTTCCATTCGCGGCGGTGGGCAATGGATTGCCCGCGCTATTGCACATAAAAGGCGTCGGTGTGCTTTGTGTCGGGTTGTTCAATTGGATGGTGTTCGGCTGCCCGAAAGCATTGTCGGTGAAATTGCCGTTGCGCATGGCCACGGTGGGCATCACGCCCGTGAACGGAATCCCGTGCCGCTGATACTTCTCCTCGTAATCCATGAAGAAGAAGACTTTGTCTTTCTTGATGGGTCCGCCGAACGACGCGCCGAACTGGTTCAGATTGAACTTTTCGGTATTGGCGGCGAAGAAGCTGCGTGCATCCAGATCGGTGTTGCGTAGGAATTCGAATAGACTTCCATGGAACGCGTTGCTTCCCGATTTGGTGGTGACCAGAACGGTCGGACCTCCGCGCGTTCCCCATTCCGCCGAGTAGTTGTAGGTGAGAACCTTGAACTCCTGGATGGAATCGATGGAAGAGAGAATCGAAATCGCGCCGGACGTTCAGTTCGTTGTTATCGTTGCCATCCAACAGCCAGTCTGTGCTGTTGGCGCGCGATCCGCCTACCGATAGAGAATACGACCCGCGGGCGGATGCTTCACTGCTGGGACCGCCGTTAAAAAAGCTGCTCGGATTGGTTTCCTGGCTCACGCCCGGCGTCAGCGTCGCAAGCTGTACGAAGTCGCGCCCATTCAAAGGAAGATCGGCGACCTGCTGGGTGCTAATCACCTGGCCCAGCGTGGCGTCCGCGGTTTGAATCGAGACGGCAGTCGCGTTCACCTCCACGGAAGTCTGAACAGACGCTGGCGTCAGCTTGAAATCCAACTCCCGGTGCTCATCCACTTGCAGCCGGATGTCTTCCGCCTTGGCGGTCTGGAAGCCCTGTAAGTCCACCTGCACGGTGTAGTTGGCGACGCCCAGCAGGGGAACGATGTATTCGCCGCTTTCATTGGTGGTGGAAGTCCGGGACAGCCCCGTGGCTGGGGCGGTGATCGTTACCTTCGCGCCAGGCACGGCACCGCCTGAAGGGTCCGACACCGTTCCTGAAATGCTTCCGGTGGCTTGCCCGTAAACCGACGAAACCCCAGCGAAGGTAAGAAAACCAACAACAAGAGCGCTAGTCCACAATCTGATGAGCATTCAATCCCCTTGACGCCGAACGCACAAAGTTCAGCCTTCAATCCGGCAGCAACAAACCCGAGCGGATTAAAGTAAGTTTTGCCCGTTTTCACGGCTTTGTCAAGGAAAAACGGGCTGGTTTCCTAACGGCTACAGCATCGAAATCCAATAGGTCAACGAAGCCACCAGGAATCCCACAAACCAGGCGTAATCGTACAGCCAACGCAGCCCAGGGACCAGCAGGCCAATTAACGCCACCACCACGCCGGCGGCCAGTGCGGCGATGGCCCGATAGTTCACGCCGTGGCCGTAGCGATAAATGCCGCGCGGGTTGTAGAGCTCGCCAACGTCAAGGTGGGTGTGACGCACCAGAAAATAGTCCGCGATCATGATTCCGGCGATGGGTCCAAGCAGGCCCGAGTATCCGACCAGCCATCCGAAAATGTAGCTTTGAAAATCCGTCAGCAGCTTCCAGGGCATCATCAGCACGCCCACCACGCCTGTGATGAGTCCGCCGGTGCGAAAGGAAATCAGCCGCGGATTCAAGTTCGAAAAATCGTTGGATGGCGAGACCACGTTGGCCGCGACGTTGGTGTTCAAAGTAGCCACCAGCAGCGCCACCAGCGCGATGGAAGCGATCACCGGTTCATGAAAGCGCGCCAGCAGCGCCACCGGATCCCAAATCGCCTGGCCGAACAGGATCACCGACGCCGACGTCACCGCGACCCCGATAAACGAGTAAATGGTCATGGCGGGCGGAAGCCCCAGCGCCTGGCCGATCATCTGCGCCTTCTGCGATCTCGCGTAGCGAGTGAAGTCGGGAATGTTCAGCGCCACCGTAGCCCAGAATCCGACCATGCCTGTCAACGATGGAATGAAGAAGTGCATGAACTGGCCGGTGGTTTGGAACTTGCTCGGCGTGTGCAGCACCGGACCGAGTCCGCCGGCCTTGCGCGCGATCCACCACAACAGCAGCAGGCCCACCGCGAGCATGAACGGCGCGCCGATGCCTTCCAGGAACTTGATGGTTTCGATGCCGCGCCAGATCACCGCCATGGTGAGCAGCCAAAACAAATAGAAGCAGACCCACGGGGTCCACACGCTCGAAGCCGCGCGCGGCCACAGCACTTGCAGCATCGTATAAATGGCTTGGCCGCCGATCCAGGATTGAATTCCGAACCATCCGCAAGCCACCAGCGCTCGCAGGACGGCCGGCACGTTGGCTCCGCGCACTCCAAAGGACGCCCGCACCAGCACCGGAAACGGAATGCCGTATTTGGCGCCCGCGTGCGCGTTAAGAATCATCGGAATCAGAACGATGATATTGCCCAGCAAAATTGTCCCAATGGCCTGCTTCCAGCTCATGCCGCCGGCGATCAGCCCGGAGGCCAGCATGTAAGTGGGAATGCACACGCTCATGGCCACCCACAGCGAGGCGTAGTTATAAATGCCCCAGGTGCGCCTCTCCATGGGCACTGGCGCAAGGTCTTTGTTGTAAAGACTCGATTCGCGCTGAAGGACTTCTTGCTGCGCTAGGTCCATGCCCCTCCCCGCGCTGCACGGCGCAAATATTGTCCGCGCCCCGCGCGCCCGACGTATCGTCCGTACTCGACGATCAGCTCGCCGCGCGAGAACACCTGGCGGGCGTTACCTTGCACCTGGAAGCCCTCAAACATTGAGTAATCCACGCGCATGTGGTGCGTCTTTGCGCTGATCAGGTGCTCGGCTTTGGCATCCCACACCACAATGTCGGCGTCGCTCCCCGCAGCGATCGCGCCTTTCTTGGGCCACATCCCGAAAATTCGCGCGGGCGCCGTGGATACGATTTCGACAAAGCGGTTCAGCGTGATTTTGCCCGCGTTCACTCCGTGATGATGCAGCAGCTGCAGCCGATTCTCGATGCCGGGGCCGCCGTTGGGAATTTTCGTGAAATCGTCTTTGCCCAGCGCTTTTTGATCTTCGAAACAAAACGGGCAATGATCGGTGGAGACCACTTGCAGGTTATCGGTCTTCAGGCCGTCCCACAGCTTCCCTAGATTCTCCTTCTCGCGCAGCGGCGGCGTAAAGACATACTTGGCGCTCTCAAAGCCTGGGACGTTCATGTCGTCGATGGAGAGCAGTAGATACTGCGGACAGGTTTCGGCAAACGCGGGCAAGCCCCGGTCGCGCGCTTCGCGCACCTGGTTCAATGCGTCCTCCGACGACAGATGCACGATGTAGATGGGCACGCCCGCCATCTCCGCCAGCGCGATGGCGCGATGCACCGCTTCGGCCTCTGCCAGCGTGGGACGGGTGAGCGCGTGATAAATGGGCGCGGTCTTGCCTTCGGCCAGCGCCTGGCGCACGATGACGTCGATCACGCTGCCGTTCTCGGCGTGCATGCAAATCAGCGCGCCATTCTTGGACGTCTGCCGCAAGGCGCGAAAGATCGTTGCGTCATCCACCATCAGCACGTTCGGATACGCCATGAAGAGCTTGAAGCTGGCCACGCCCTCGCGCACCATGTCGTCCATGTCTTCGAGACCCGCCTCGGGAAGGTCGGTGACAATCATGTGCAGGCCGTAATCGATGCACGCCTTCGATTCCGCCTTCTTCCACCAGGTGTCCAGAGCGTCGCGCATCTTGGTTCCGCGCGCCTGGATGGCGAAGTCGACGATAGTGGTGGTGCCGCCGATGGCCGCCGCGCGCGTCCCGGTTTCGAAATCGTCGCTCGAGGTTGTTCCGCCAAACGGCATGTCGAGATGCGTATGCGCGTCGATGCCGCCGGGTAATAGCAGCATCCCTGCTGCGTCCAGCGCTTCGTGCCCGGGCTCCAGCGGAATGCCGGGACGGACTTCTTTGATGGTCTCGCCCTCGATCAACACGTCCGCCGCCAGGGTCTTATCCGCGGATACAACGGTCCCGTTACGAATGAGGAGTCCCATGGACCAAATCCTCCCAGGTCTTGCGCGGCAAATGATTGTCCACGCGCTCCATTGTGATGCATCCGTCCACCGGGCAAACCAGCGCGCAGAGATTGCAGCCGACGCATTCGTCTTCATCCACCCTCGGAACCCGCCCCAGAGCGGCCTGCGGCGCAGCGCCACGGTCGAGCTTGGGGATCGGCGTCCGGGCGATGCGCGCGCGGCTGGCTGCTTCAATCGCTGGCGGCGCGGAATGCCCACCATCCACATGAATGCACTGGTGCGCCCCGTCCCAGCAGGCGATATAGCACAACTCGCAGCCGATGCATTTCTCTGCGTGAATGCGCGCCACGATTTTGAAATTCAAGTTCAGGTGATTCCAGTCCGTGATTCTTGGCGCGCTCAGCCCGCGAAAATCCTCAACGCCGGCGAAACCTTTCTCGCGCATCCAATTCTGGAGTCCGTCGATCATGTCTTCCACAATGCGATAGCCGTAATGCATCGCGGCCGTGCACACTTGCACCGTGCCGCAGCCCAGCAGAATAAACTCGGCCGCGTCTCGCCATGTCCCGATGCCGCCGATGCCCGAGATCGGGAGCCGCGAGGCTTCGTCGGATTGCAGCTGATGCACCATGTTGAGCGCGATCGGTTTCACCGCCGGCCCGCAGTAACCGCCATGCGACGACAGCCCGTCTACATTTGGGCGTGGCTCGAAAGTATCCAGATCGATGCCTGTGATGGAATTGATGGTGTTGATGGCCGAAAGCGCGTCGGCCCCGGCCCGCTTGGCCGCGCGCGCTATCTGGCGGATGTCGGTGATGTTGGGAGTCAGCTTCACCAGCACGGGCGTCCGCGCCTTCTCCTTCACCCAGCCCGTGATCATCTCGGTATACTCTGGCACTTGCCCCACCGCGCTTCCCATGCCGCGCTCGCTCATCCCATGAGGGCACCCAAAGTTCAACTCCAGGCCGTCGGCGCCGGCGTCTTCGGACCGCTGCACGATGTCGTGCCAGGCTTCGCGCGTGGACTCCACCATCAACGAAGCGATCACTGCGTGCTTCGGGTAGCGCTTTTTCACTTCCGCGATCTCGCGCAGATTGGTTTCGATGGGCCGGTCCGAAATCAGCTCGATATTGTTCAGGCCCATCATGCGCTGGCCGTTCCAATCCACGGACGAATAGCGCGAAGACACGTTGGTGATGGGCTCGCCGATGGTCTTCCACACCGCGCCTCCCCATCCGGCGTCGAAGGCGCGCATCACCTGCTCACCGCAATTGGTGGGCGGCGCGGAGGCCAGCCAAAAAGGGTTGGGGCAGCGGATCCCGCCCGCGAACGTCGTTGAAAGATCAGGCATGCCGGTCCTCGAACGAGTGCGCGATGGCAATGGCGGCGCGCTTTCCATCCGCCACCGCGTCCACCACCTCGCGGCCTCCATTCACACAGTCGCCGCCTGAATAATATTTCGGACCGTGGCAGCGCTCCAGCAGAGAGAGCGGCGTTTGACCGATGGCCGGGATCAGCATGTCGCACGGCAGATGAAAAGTTGAACCCAGGCGCGTGCATTCCAGTGAGTCGGAGTGAATCGCCACCGGCTGAGCCAGCCACTCAAACACGACGCCTTCCTGTTTGGCGTGCTCATATTCGAAGCCGAAAGCCGAGATATCATTTTCGGTCCGGCGGTACACGATAGTGACGCGCTCCGCTCCCATGCGCCGCGCAGCAATGGCGGCATCGATAGCCGTGTTGCCCGCGCCCACCACCACCACGTTGTTTCCCACCGTGAGATTGCTCGCCGTCTTGTATCCTGCGATGAATTCCAGCGCATCAATGACGTTTACTTTGTGATCGACGTTTACATTGTGACCGGCGACAGGAATGCGCAACTCCTGCATCGCGCCCAACCCGATGCCGATGAAGATGGCATCGTATTCCCGTTCCAGGGCGGCCAGGTCAATTTCGTCCTGGATCGCAACTCCGAAGCGAAACTCGACGCCCAACTCGGCAATCATGGCCGCTTCGCGAAGACTGTCGGGCGGCCGCAGCTTGTACTCCGCCACGCCGAACGTGTTTAAACCACCGGGCAGCGCGCGCCGCTCCATCACGGTCACGGGGAATCCCCGTTGGGCGAGCTCGGCCGCGCAGGCCAGCGATGCCGGACCCGCTCCGATGCACACGATCCTTTGGCTGCGCTTCCGCGTCGATTTCCGCGGCAGCCGCCCGCCGCGCTGCATAAAATGGTCCGTCGCGTGCCTTTGCAGCCGCCCGATCGCGATGGGTTGTTTGTTATAGCGCAGCATCACACAGGCGCCTTCGCACAGCACTTCCACCGGACACACGCGCGCACAGCTTGCACCCAATATGTTCGCGTCTAGGATCGCCAGCGCCGAACCCATCAGGTTTTGCGTGGTGATTTTCTTGATGAAGCGCGGAACGTCGATGTGCGTGGGACAGGCCGCCGCGCAGGGTGCGTCAAAGCAATTCAGACAGCGGTTGGCCTCGATCAACGCTTCCTGCGAGTCGAAGGCGGGATGCAGATCCGGGAAGCGGCGGGCAACCTCCGCGTTGTCCTGAAATGCGAACGGGATGGCTGCGCCCATCCTCTAGGTCTACCAAACGACGGACCTCCAGGTCCACCAAAGAAAGCCCGCTCCGTCCATTTGGCCGCTACAATATCCACAGCGAGTGATGAGTCTGGACCCACAACGAACGGTCACTGATCTGAAGGAATTGCGCGCGTTGACTGGCGACGATGAAGGCGCGCAGCGCGTGGCGTGGACGGACACTTGGCTCCAGGCGCGCGAGTGGTTTCAGTCCAAGATCAAGCACCTGCCGGTGCAGCATCATTATGACTCCGCCGGCAATAGCTGGACCACGCTCCCGGGCGCATCGGAAAAAACTTTGATCATCGGCGGCCATCTCGATTCGGTGCCTAACGGCGGGTGGCTGGATGGATCCCTCGGAGTTACGGCCGGCCTCGAAGTGCTGCGCCGATTCGCGCAGGAATTCAGCGGCCGTCCACCGGTTACCGTCCGATTAGTAGACTGGGCCGACGAAGAAGGCGCGCGCTTCGGACGTAGTCTGCTGGGGTCGTCCGCGTTCGCCGGCACTTCCAGCATCGAAGCCGACCGCGGCCGCACCGATAAAGATGGCGTCCACTTGGAAGACGCGGTGAAACGCTGCGGTTTTCCGATCGACCGTTTTCCCGAAGCGACAAGAGAGCAGAAGAACGCGGCGGCGTACATTGAATTGCACATCGAGCAAGGTCCTGTGCTGGAAAGCATGGATCTGCCGCTGGGCGTCGTGCTGGGAACGAAAGGCGTGGAGCGGCATGCGGTCACCTTCGTCGGCCAGGAGGCGCACTCGGGATCGACGCCCATGAATGCGCGCCACGATGCCCTGGCGGCCGCCGCGAAGTTGGCGCTCGAAATCCGATCCATCGCGGGGAAACATAAAGACGCCGTTTGCACCATCGGCAGCGTAAAGACCTTCCCGGGGATTGTGACGGCCGTGGTGGGGCGCTGCGAAACCACGCTCGACCAGCGCGACCTGGACGCGCAAATCCTGGCCCGCATGTATCGCGAGGCCCAGGAAGCCAGCCACCGCTTTGCTCGCGAGGAGAAATGCACCGTCGAATGGTCGCGCATCTGGAGCATTCAGCCGATCGCGTTCCACCCCGCGCTGCTCGATTTTTGCGAAGAGGCCGTTCGGGAGGTCTCGGGAACGGCGCACCGGCTGCCGTCCGGCCCGCTGCACGATGCCGCCGAAGTGGCGCGCGCTGGAATACCCGCAGTAATGATGTTCGTGCAATCCTTGCGCGGCATCAGTCACAACAAGATTGAGGACACCAAGGAAGCCCACCTCGAGATGTCGGTGAAAGCTCTTGACCGTCTGGCCGGCAAGGCCGCCCACTGGATTCTGGACCCGGCGGTTTAAGCGCGGACCGCCCGCCCGGCTGTACGATCAAAGTATCTAGGTTGGGAATGAAGGCCAATAATAATTCGCAGTCCGTCGGCTTCCTGTTGAATAATCGGCCTGTGTCCGTCCGCGAAATTGACCCTCAGACGACGCTTCTCGACTACATTCGCGCGCAAGGCCTCACCGGCGCCAAGGAGGGTTGCGCGGAAGGCGAATGCGGCGCATGCACCGTGGTTCTGGTGGCGGATCGAGCCGGCGCATGCGAATACCGCGCCGTAAATAGCTGCTTGATGCTGGCGGCCATGGCGGCCGGACACGAAATATACACGGTGGAAGCGCTGGCGGCCGATGGAAAACTGGCCGACGTGCAGCAGGCCATGGCCGCCGGCGGAGGATCGCAATGCGGCTACTGCACGCCAGGCTTCGTGATGAGCATGTTCGCCGAGCAGTACCGGCCCGGACGCGCCGGCCCATGCGATCCCCACGAACTTGGCGGGAATTTGTGCCGCTGCACCGGCTATCGGCCGATCCGCGACGCCGCGCTGTCACTCGGTCCGCCCCCCTCCGGACGATTTCTGGATCGCCTGTCTCGGCCGGCGCCGCGGCTCGCATCCATCGAATACGACGTCGAATACGAAAACGCGGGCGCGCGATTCTCGCGTCCCGGCAGCATCGACCAGTGCTTGTCCATCCTCGCCGCCGATCCCGCAGCCCGGTTGATTTCCGGTGGTACCGACCTGGTGGTGGAATCCAATCTGCGTGCGCGGCGCTGGAACCATCTGGTAAGCGTGGAGGCCATCGCGGAACTGCGCGCGTTTTCCGAAAGCCCGGATTCGATCAGCATCGGCGCGGCACTCCCACTGAGCGAAATCGCGGTGCATTGGAACAAACCGCCCGAGGCCGTTCTGCATTGGCTGCGATTGTTCGCATCGCCTCCGCTCCGTAACCGGGCTACTCTCGGCGGGAACCTCGCCACGGCTTCGCCCATCGGCGACGGCGCGCCCCTACTGCTCGCCCTGGACGCTGCAGTGCGCCTGGCAAGCCAGCACGGACGGCGTACGATTCCGCTGGCTTCGTTTTTTACCGGCTACCGGCGCACGGCGCTTCGGCCGGGCGAACTGATCGAAGCCATCGAAATTCCCAAGCCGCTGCCCGAGTTCGTGCGCTTTTACAAGGTGGCGAAACGCCGCATGGACGACATCAGCACCGTTGCGGCCGCCATGGCCATGGATTGGGACCCGTCGGGCAGAATCGCACGGGCGCGGTTTGCATTTGGCGGTGTCGCAGAGGTTCCAGTGCGCGCGCTCGCGGCCGAAGCGACAATTATTGGCGTCCGATGGAACGATGCCGCCGTCGAGCGCGTGCAAGCCGTACTGGCGCAGACGCTCCATCCGATTGGCGATCACCGGGGCTCGGCCGAATACCGGCTGGCGGTCGCTCAGAGCCTGGTCGCCAAATTTCTGTGGGAGCGTCGGGAGGCGGCTGCTTGAGAATTGCCGGACACGCCGTCCCGCATGAGAGCGCGCGCGAGCACGTCACGGGCGACGCTCTCTACACCGACGACCTGCTGCTGCGTTTCGCGCGCCCCTTGCACGCCTGGCCGGTGATTGCGCCTCACGCGCACGCGCTGGTGAAGGCTTTGGATTTTTCCGCGGCTTTGTCGGAGCCCGGCGTCGCAACGGTTCTTACCGCCCAAGATGTTCCCGGCGAGGCCGATTCTGGATCGAACCGGCACGACGAGCCGCTCTTTCCAAGCGAGGTCCTGTATCATAGCCAGCCTGTCGCCTGGGTCCTGGGCGAGACTCTCGAAGCCGCGCAGCGTGGCGCTCGCAGCGTGTCGGTGGACTACGAACCGCTTCCGGCCATCCTCACCATCGAAGAAGCGATTGCCGCAAACAGTTTTCACTCCGCTCCGCTGCGGCTGGCCCGCGGCGACGCTGCTGCGATCGAATCCAGCCCATTGCAGTTCGAAGGCGAATTGAAGATCGGCGGACAGGAGCATTTTTATCTTGAAACGCAATGCGCAATCGCCTGGCTCGACGAAACCGGCGGCGTGGCTGCGCATTCTTCCACGCAGCACCCCAGTGAAACGCAGGAAGTGATCGCTCGCGTCCTGGGAATGTCAAAAAACAAAGTGACGGTTGAATGTTTGCGCATGGGCGGCGCCTTCGGAGGCAAGGAAGTGCAAGCCAATGCTTGGGCAGCCATCGCGGCCTTGGGTGCTTGGAAAACCCGGCGCCCGGTGCGCCTTAGGCTAACCCGTGCGCTGGATTTCGCGCTTACCGGCAAACGGCATCCATTCCTGGCTCGCTACGCGGCTGGATTCACCAAGGATGGCCGCTTGCGCGGCGTGCGCGTGGCGCTCTATTCCGACGGAGGCTGGAGCCTGGACCTATCCGAACCGGTGCTTTCCCGCTCCTTGTTCCATTGCGACAACGCTTACTTGC
Source organism: Bryobacterales bacterium (assembly GCA_963824345.1). Taxonomy (GTDB): domain Bacteria; phylum Acidobacteriota; class Terriglobia; order Bryobacterales; family Bryobacteraceae; genus Palsa-89. The sequence goes on along the minus strand of CAWGOZ010000020.1, from coordinate 258,882 downwards.
TGCCCGCGGCCGAACTCACCGGCCTCATTTGCCGCACGCATAAAACCTCGCAGACGGCCTTTCGCGGCTTCGGCGGACCGCAGGGCATGCTGGTGATCGAAGAGATTCTGGATCAGGCCGCGCGCCGCCTGGGCTTGCCGCCGGAGCTGGTGCGCGAGCGCAATTTCTATCGCGAGGGCGATACCACGCATTACGGCCAGCCGGTGAAACATGCGGACCGTATCGAAATGATCTGGCGTCAGCTCAAGGAATCGAGCGGGTTCACCCGGCGGCGCGAGGAAGTCGATCGCTGGAACGCGCTGCATCCGCACTTCAAGCGCGGGCTCGCCATCACTCCGGTGAAGTTCGGAATCTCGTTCACAGCGACGTTTTTCAACCAGGCCGGTGCGCTGGTGTTGATTTACCGCGATGGCAGCGTGCAAGTGAATCACGGCGGTACGGAAATGGGACAAGGCCTGCACACCAAGATCCAGCAGATCGCGGCCGAAAGCTTGGGCCTCGATCTCGAAGGAGTGCGCGTCATGCCCACCAGCACCGGCAAGATTCCAAATACCTCCGCCACCGCCGCGTCCGCCGGGACCGACTTGAACGGCGCCGCCGTGGCGAACGCATGCTCCGAACTCCGCAAGCGCTTAGCGGGCGTTGCCGCCGGCCTGCTTGGATGCGATGTTGCAGCCGTCCAATTTTCGCACGGAATGATTTTCCCCGAGGGCGAACAACATCGCGCCATCGCATTTTCGCGCGTTTGCGACGCGGCTTATCGCCAGCGTGTCCCGCTGTTCGCGCAAGGTTACTACAGCACGCCCGGCATTCATTACGATCCGCAAACCGGCCGGGGCCAGCCGTTCCACTATTTCGCTTACGCGGCCGCAGTCTCTGAAGTTGAAGTGGACGGTTTCACCGGCGATACTCGTCTCTTGCGCACCGACATCCTGGAAGACGTCGGCGAGTCTGTTTCACCGCTGGTGGATCGCGGGCAGATCGAAGGGGGATTTATTCAGGGCGTCGGCTGGCTGACCCTGGAAGAGCTGGTTTGGGATTCGAGCGGCCGGCTCGCCACCGCGGGCGCGTCCACTTATAAACTGCCATCCTGGACCGAGCTGCCGGATGTATTCGAGGTCAACTTCCTGGAGCGTGCCGCGGAGCCGGGGACCATCTACGGTAGCAAAGCCGTGGGCGAACCACCCGTGATGCTGGCCATCTCCGTGCGCGAAGCCATCCGCGATGCCATTGCCGCATTCGGCGCGGGCGGGCCGATTTCGCTCGAAAGTCCCGCCACCCCCGAGCGCGTGTTTTTCGCCGTGCAGCGGGCCCGAGCCGAGCGGGAAGCGCTGCTACCTTCGGTTGGTGCCCCGCAGTGATTCCCGCCCCAGGGGGCGAACTGTTGCGCGCGCCCTTGTTCCACACGCCGCGTAATCCCTTTCGAGACGCCCGCGCGCTCGAAAGCTACCCGGACGGCGGCTTGCTGATCCGCGCAGGGCGCGTGGCCGGCTGTGGCGATTACGGCGCTCTTCGCGACGCGAATCCAGGCGTTGCCACCGTGGACCTCCGCGGAGGGGTGCTTTTGCCTGGCTTGATCGACTCCCACATTCATTTCCCTCAACTGCGCATCCTGGGTAGCTTGGGACGCTCGCTGATGGACTGGTTGGAAAATTGCGCCCTGCCTGAGGAGGCGCGCATGGCGGACCATTCCTACGCCTGCCAGATCGCCCGCGAGTTCGTGCACGCGCTGGTCTCGCACGGAACCACCACTGCTTTAGTGTTTGGCGCGCACTTTGCGCCCGCGACGGCGGCGCTGTTTGAAGCTGCAAACGCAGTGGGCCTGCGGATCGCGGCCGGTCAAGTGCTCTCGGACCGGCTGCTGCTTCCCCAATTGCACCAGACTCCGGAGCGCGCCTATCGCGAGAGTAGCGCGCTGATCGAGCGCTTTCATGGGCGCGGCCGCGCATTGTACGCCGTCACTCCGCGCTTCGCTGTCTCTACTTCCGAAGCCATGCTCGAGGTTTGCCAATCGCTATTGAGCGAGCACGATGGCCTGCTGTTCCAAACCCATCTGAACGAAACCCCGCAGGAGATTGCCGAGGTCGTGCGACTGTTTCCCTGGGCGTCCGACTATCTGGCCGTCTACGAACGTTTCGGGCTCGCCGGCGCAAACGCGATCATGGCGCATAACGTTCATCCCACCGATTCCGAATTGGATCGCCTGGCTGCCAGTGGCGCCGCCGTCGCGCATTGCCCGTGCAGTAACGCCGCCCTCGGCAGCGGTCTCTTTCCATTCAGGCGGCACATGAACGCCGGCGTGCGATGCGCTCTCGGGACCGACGTGGGCGCCGGCACCGGTTTCAGCCTGCTCAAGGAAGGGCTGCAGGCCTACCTGCTGCAGCGCATCGCGCCGGATGGAATGCTGCTGGACGCTGCCCAGTTGCTCTATCTAGCCACGCTGGCCGGAGCCGAGGCGCTTGGATTGAGTCATGAAACCGGCGACTTTCGCACCGGTAAGTCCGCCGACTTTGTGTATCTTCGTCCGCCCGCCGGTAGTCCGCTGGCCGCCGTTCTTGAAAGAGCACAGACTCCGGAGCGCGCGCTGGCTGCCATCCTCACCCTCACCGGCGCGGAGAGCGTCCATGAGGTGCGGGTGGGAGGTTCTGTTGTCTACCGTTCTGCCGGCGCGGAGACACGATGACAATTGCCGAACTGAATCTTCTCGATCAGGCAGGCTTCATCCAGGCCGTCGGCTGGATCTTCGAAGATTCTCCCTGGGTGGCTGAGCGCGCCTTCCATGCACGGCCATTCGCCAGCTTGGACGCTCTGCACGGCATCATGGCCGAAAAAGTTGAGAACGCCACCTTCGCCGAAAGGCTCGCGCTGTTGAAAGCGCATCCGGATCTGGGCGCACGCGCGCGCCTGAGCCCGGCGTCCACCAACGAGCAGGCCGGCGTCGGTTTGGACCGCCTGACGCCCAGCGAATTCGAGCAACTCCAGCGACTCAACGCCGCCTATCGCGCCCGCTTCGGATTTCCTTTCCTGCTGGCCGTGAAGGGCAGCACCACGCACGATATTTTGCGCGCGCTTCAGGCGAGAATGGAATCTGCGCCAGAGGATGAATTCCGCGAGGCGCTCCGGCAAGTGTATCGGATCGCGCGATTTCGCCTGGAGGGCTTGATCACATCGTGATTGGACAATTTGCGAGCGGGTGGAAGCGAAGTTACTACGGCAAGGGCGACGTGACCGTGTACCGTCTGAACCGGGATGGCAAAAGCGCGCCCGGCGCCAGCCCCGTTTTCGGCGCCAATATCGCGATCCTGGTGTATGGCGACGCGTTTTGGCCAACCTATACGACCGGCGATAACACGGGTCTAATCGCCACCGACTCCATGAAGAACTTCGTGCAGCGTGAGATGCTCCACTTCCAAGGATCGGATCTCGAGGATTGTTGCCGCTTCCTCGGAACAAAATTCCTCGATACATATCCGCAAGTACAAGGCTTGCAAATGTCGGCCGTCGAGATTCCGTACGCGGCCCTTCCGGATAGCGATGTTGCGTTCGCGCCCGCAGGCCCGGACCGCGCCACCGCGCGCCTGGAACTCGATCGCAACGGAATTCTGGAGCTCACCTCCGGCATCTCCGGCTTCAAGCTTTTGCGATTGGGCGGAAGCGCATTCCACGGCTTCGTGCGGGATCAATACACCACGCTGCCCGACATCGCCAATCGCCCCTTGCATATGTGGCTGGATCTGGAGTGGCTGTACACTGAACCTTCCCGCGGCTTGAGTGCAGGCGCCGTCACGGCGACTGTACGGCGCGTCGTCCGCGAGGTCTTTCATGGATTCGAGTCCGGAAGCATCCAACAGGTGATCTATCAGATCGGTACGAAAATGCTTGCGGAAATTCCGAGTATCGCTGAAGTGCATCTGGAAGCGAACAACCGGACCTGGGATACCATCGCCGAGCGCGGCCAGGAACTCGGCGTCTACACCGAAGCGCGTCCTCCGTTCGGCATCCTTGGCTTACGCTTGAAGAGATAGAATGGCCCGCGTCTCCACACATGTGCTTGACACCTCGCGCGGCAGACCCGCGCAGGGCGTGAAGGTCGATCTGCACTTTTGCTCTAAGCTCATAAAATCGGTGGTTACCGATAGCGACGGCCGGACGGACCCGCCACTGATCTCCGCCGATCGCCTTGAAACCGGCGTCTACGAGTTGACCTTTCACGCCGGCGACTATTTTCGGGCCATGGGGGCTGCGCTCGCTGACCCGCCGTTCTTCGATCTCGTCGTCGTTCGCTTTGGAGTCGCGGATCCAAATGGCAACTATCACGTGCCGCTTCTTCTGAATCCGTACGGTTACAGCACATATCGGGGCTCGTGATGAATGTAATCGAACGATGCCGCGTCTTGGCTCAGTTCAGCGAGGAGGCCGGCGCAACCACGCGGACTTTTTTATCCGAGCCGATGCACGCGGTGCACGCGCACCTGCGCGGCTGGATGGAGCGCGCCGGCATGAGCGTAGTCATCGATCATGCGGGTAACTTGCGCGGCCTTTACTCATCTGAGCGGCCCTCCGCGCAACGCCTGTTCATCGGATCTCATCTCGATACGGTTCCACGCGCGGGAGCCTTCGACGGGATCTTAGGTGTGGTGCTGGGAGTTGCCTTGATCGAGCGTCTCGACGGACGCCGCCTGCCATTTGCGATTGAAGTCATCGGATTCTCGGAAGAGGAAGGCATGCGATTCGGGGTGCCATTCATCGGAAGCCGAGCATTGATCGGAGACATCGATCATCAGTTGCTCGAAACGATCTCGCCCGCGATTGCCGCGTTCGGATTAGATCCGAAGCGGGTCAACGAAGCGCGCACGGCGGCCGACGCTCTCGGATACCTGGAGTTTCACATCGAGCAGGGTCCCGTGCTTGAAACTCTTGGCTTGCCGCTCGGCATTGTGGAAACCATCGCGGGCCAAACTCGTTTCGACGTGCTCTTTGAAGGCCGCGCGAACCACGCCGGGACTACGCCCATGAACCTTAGGCGCGACGCGTTAGCCGGCGCGTCAGAGTGGATCGCTGCCGTGGAACGGGAAGCGCGCGCGATTCCGGGTGCAGTCGCCACCGTTGGCCGCTTGAGTGTGTCTCCTGGAGCGAGCAACGTGATCCCGAGTTCTGTTAGCGCCAGTTTGGATGTCCGGCACTCGATCGACCCCATTCGTCACGACTTGGTCACACGACTGCTGCGATGCGCCGAGCAGACTGCGGCCTCGCGCTGCCTCAAAGTTTCATGGGAGCAACGTCTGGATCAACCCGCTGTCGCGATGGACCCCACCTTCGTGCAGATGCTGGAGCGCGCCGTGACGAGTTCTCGCCGCCCGGTTCATCGCATGTCGAGCGGCGCAGGGCACGACGCCATGATCATGGCGCGCCGTATGCCCGCTGCGATGCTGTTTCTTCGCAGCCCCGGCGGTATCAGCCATCACCCCGACGAATCGGTTCTCGCCGAAGACGTCGACGCCGCTCTTGAAGTTGGAATGCGATTCCTCGAAGAATTGGAGATCCGCCATGCCTGACCTGGTGGTGCGAGGCGATACCGAGGACATTGCAATTGAAAACGGCAAGATCGTCACGATCGGGCCCCAGCTCCCAGGCGCGGCTCAAGAAATCGACGCGCGAGGATGGCACGTGTTTCCGGGACTGATCGACGTGCATCTCCACTTTAACGAGCCGGGTCGAACGGATTGGGAGGGCGCCGCCACCGGCAGCCGGGCACTGGCCGCTGGAGGTGGAACGCTGTTCTTCGACATGCCGCTGAACTCGACGCCTTGCACTGTCACTGCCCAGGCGTTCGATCACAAACGCGCAGCGCTGGCCGCCTCTTCAATTACGGACTTCGCGCTGTGGGGCGGACTGATTCCCGGCAATGTTCCTCAGATGGCGGAACTGGCCGACCGCGGCGTCGTCGGCTTCAAAGCGTTTCTCTGCGATTCCGGATTGCCTGAGTTTCCGCGCGCCGACGATCTGACTCTATTCGATGGATTGCGCGAAGCAGCCCGGCTTGGCCTGCCCGTGGCGGTGCACGCGGAAAGTCAGGAGCTCACCGGGCGAATGGCCGCGCAGGATGGCGGTAGCATCAAGGCGTTCCTGGCCTCGCGTCCCGTGATCGCTGAGCTTGAAGCCATCCAGCGCGCCACGCTGCTCGCCCGCGAGGCAGGCGCGAAACTGCACATCGTTCACGTCAGCTCCGGGCGAGGCGTCGCGCTCGCTGCCGAGGCCCGCGCAAAAGGAACGGACGTTTCTATCGAGACTTGCCCACACTATCTTTTCTTTACCGAAGATGACGTGGAACGGTTGGGAGCCGTCGCGAAATGCGCGCCCCCATTACGAGACGCCGCGGAACAAAATGGTCTCTGGGGCCAACTACTGGCCGGAGCGGTCGACATTGTGGCATCCGATCATTCGCCCGCGCCGCTCGACATGAAATCCGGAGATTTCGCAAAAGCCTGGGGCGGCATCGCCGGCGTGCAATCCACTCTTGCAGTGCTGCTCGATCGCGGCCATCATTGCCGTCAACTCACTCTCGAACGTATCTCGACGCTCATCGCGGCCGAACCAGCCCGAAGATTTCGAATTCCTGCCAAAGGCCGTATCGCGGTCGGCATGGACGCCGATCTGTCGCTCGTGGATGTCTCTCGATCGGTCCAATTGCGTCCCGAACATCTGATGCAGCGGCACCCTTCGACGAACCCCTACCTCGGGTCTACCTTTCGAGGTAGCGTGGAGCGTACGATACGCCGCGGCGAAACCATCTTTGCGTCCGGTAAAATCACCGCGCGCGGCCAGGGAAAGTTCGTGCGGCCCATTCGCTAAAAACATTTATGCACCATTTAGGACAAACCCGCGGCGCTCGCCGAGCCGATCATATTCTCCAGACTCCGGATACGTTCGTTCGAGCCGCTCTGCCTGGAATGCAGAAGGCCACGGCCATCGTTCACGCCGCGCCGGCTCTCGGCGCGCGATTCACCGAGTACACGGCTGAGTTCGAGGCGGGCGGATCGCTGGAGCCTGCCTCCGCGCAACGCTTCGTGTACGTTTTGGACGGCGAGCTGCAAATCGATGGCGCGCTCCTGGCCAGTGGCGGCTACGCGTATTTCCCGCCGCGGCATGCCGCCAATATCTCCGCGACAAATCCCGCGCGAGCCGCGATTATCGAGAAGCCGTATCAGCTCTTGCCCGGCGTAGCGGCGCCCACGTTCACCATCGGCCATGAAAAAGACATCGCCGCCACGCCTTTGATGGGCGACCCCGCGCTGGAAGTTCGCGCCCTTGTTCCCGACCATCCCTCTTTCGATTTTGCGGTCAATACCATGACCTATCTTCCCGGCGCAACGCTTGCCATGGTCGAGATGCATGTCATGGAACATGGCCTCTTGATGCTCGGGGGCGGCGGTGTCTACCGCCTCGGCGATCAATGGTATCCGGTGGCGGAAGGCGATTTCATTTGGATGGCGCCGTTCTGTCCGCAGTGGTTCGGGGCGCTCGGCAAGACGCCCGCCAAATACCTTATCTACAAAGATTGGAATCGATGAAACTCGAGATCGATCACGAGCGCCTGGAGGCCGAACTGGAAGCTCTGAGCGCGATTTCCGCCGAAGCTCCTCCCGTGGTCACGCGCGTGGTCTTCACGGAAACGGACGTGCGCGGCCGCGAATTCGTCAAGAGCCTCTGCCGCGACGCTGGGCTCGCGATACGAGAAGACGCGGTGGGAAACACTTTCGCGCGTTGGGCCGGTCTGGAAAGCGATCTTCCACCGGTCGCAACCGGTTCCCACATCGACGCCATTCCCAATGCCGGGCGTTTCGACGGAACTGTGGGCGTACTGGGCGGCCTGGAAGCGATCCGCGCATTGATGCGTGCCGGCTACCAACCCCGCAGGTCGATCGAGCTGATCGTCTTCACATCGGAAGAACCCACGCGATTTGGAATCGGATGCATGGGAAGCCGGCTGTTATCCGGCCTTCTGGACCCCGCCGCTGCGGCTCAGTACAAAGATCGCGACGGAGTCACGCTCGATCAGGCTCGATCCGCGGCCGGTTTCGATGGCCCACTGTCATCGGTGCGGCTTCCGCCGGGAACCTATGCGGCATTCATTGAAATGCACATTGAACAAGGACCGCTTCTGGAGCAACACAATGTGCCGTTGGGAGTGGTTACCGCGATCGCCGGGCCGGCCACACTCAACATCGCCATCCAGGGCGAAGGCGGACACGCCGGCGCGGTGCTGATGCTGGATCGCCACGATGCATTTCTCGCCGCCGCCGAGATCGCGCTCGCGGTGGAGCATGGAGCGCGCTCCAGCGGCTCGCCCGACACGGTGGCCACTGTGGGCGTTTGCGATATTTTTCCTGGCGCCGTCAACAGCATCCCGAGTCGCGCACGGATGGAGGTGGATATTCGCGATATCGACCAGGCCCGCCGCGATTCCGTGCTGCAGAAAATCCAGCGTGCCGCGGAACAGATCGCGCGCAGGCGCGGCGTCCAGGCCAAAGTGGAACTTGTGAATGCCGACCCGCCTGCGCACTGCGATCCGCGTATCGTGGACGCGCTCGTGCAATCCTCGGAAGCGCACGGCTTGCGGATCGAGCGCATGATCAGCCGCGCTTATCATGACTCGCTCTTTATGTCGCGGATCGCGCCCACTGCGATGCTCTTTATTCCGTGCCGCGCCGGCCTGAGTCACCGCCCGGACGAATATGCGTCGCCCGAAGCCATCGCGCTAGGGACACTTGTCCTGGCTGAAACTCTCGCACGCTTGGCTGATGTTCAATAGAAGGGAATGTCCATGCAAGACCTCACCATCGGCGAGCCGCTCTGGGAATACATGCGGCGCGTCGCGTTGCGCGAGCCCGACGTCCTGCGGCGGCTGCGCGAGGAAACCGCCCAGCTTCCCAACTCGAACCTCCAGATTTCCGCGGAGAAGGGCCAGTTCATGGCTCTGCTGATGCACTTGATTGGCGCTCGCCGCACCATCGAGATCGGCGTTTTCACCGGCTACAGCGCGCTGGCGGTGGCGCAGGCGCTGCCCGATGACGGCCGCATCATCGCCTGCGACATCAATGAGGAATGGACGGCCGTGGCGCGGCGCTATTGGCGCGAGGCCGGCGTCGACCGCAAGATCGATCTGCGCATCGGACGGGCGCTCAACACCCTTGACGACCTCATCGCGAGTGGCCAGGGCAATCGCTTCGATTTCGTCTTCATCGATGCCGACAAGACCAATTATGCAAATTATTACGAGCGCGCGCTGGTCCTGCTGCGGCCCGGTGGATTGATCGCCGTGGACAATGTACTCTGGTATGGCCGCGTGATCGATCCATCCGTCGATGATCCGGACACGCGCGCCATCCGGGCTTTTAATGAGCAATTGAAGGCCGATGACCGGGTCTGGTTGAGTATGCTGGCGGTTCGCGATGGCGTCACGCTGGCTTGTAAGAAGTCCTGATCTCGCATCGGGACCCGGTACTGGAACCGCGCGTGCCCCATTCGTGGTACGCGCGGGACAAAATAGTGATAGTCTTTTCGTGGGGAATCGCTGACTGTGGAAATGAGTTGTGTCAGCCTATTGCAGTAGTATGATCGGGAACGGAGGGTGGTTTGGTCCTTCTGCTCTTTGGACCTCCGGGTAGCGGCAAAGGAACGCAGTCAGGAAAAATCTCACACTGGTTGGGCATTCCGGCTATCTCGACCGGCGATATGCTGCGCGAGGAAATCAAGGCCGGAACGGCGTTGGGGAAAGCCGCAAAGTCCATTATGTCCGGTGGGGGATTAGTGGGTGACGATCTCGTCAACCGCATGCTCGCGCAACGCGTGTCTCTGCCGGACTGCGCGCACGGCTTTCTGCTGGACGGCTACCCCAGAACCGTGGAACAAGCCGAGTATCTGGACCAACTGCTGGCCCGGCAACAATTCCAATCGCCCATCGTTTTGCACCTGGATGTTCCACTGGATGCGTTGGTGGGCCGGCTCACTTCGCGCCGCCAGTGCCCCACCTGCAAGCGAATTTACAACCTGCTGCATCAGCCGCCCAAGTCTCCCGGGATTTGCGACGACGATGGCACGCCGCTGGTCACTCGCAAGGATGACAGCGAAGAGGTGGTGTCCGAGAGGATTCGCACCTACGATGAGTTGACGCGGCCGGTGCTGGCCTATTACCAGGACCGCATGTATCATCAAATTCGTGGAGATCGCTCGCCCGGCTACATCTTCGAGGAAATTACCGGGATTCTGGAGCCGGTGATCGCCAGGAACGGATCCCGCTCCTGCAACAAGGCCAAGGCGCAGGAGTCCTAAACGCCGGCCGGAATCTCAACCACTTTGGCGTGCCGCCACAGCCGCTCCAGTTCGTAAAACGCGCGCGCTTTGGGCGAGAAGACGTGAATCAGATAATCGCCGAAATCGGCCAGGATCCATTCCGCGTTTGAGAATCCCTCGACACTCACCGGATATTCGCCCTGCTTCCCAAGCTCCAGCCCGATCTCTTCGCTGATGGCCTGGATCTGCTTGGGGTTGCTTCCGCTGCAAATCACGAAGAAGTCGGCGAACGAGGTGACTTCGCGCAAATCCAGCACGCGAATGTCCAGGGCCTTTTTGGATTCGGCGGCTCGAACTGCAGTGAGCCACGGTGGAGTGGTAACCAGCGGTGCAATGGATTGAACGGCTGAGGGTTGAACCAATGTAGTACGTTGTTCTCGAATAAGGAAAAAGTTCTCCTATCCGTATGGTACACTGGAATTTCCAATGCGGCAAATCCTGACGCTCGTATTGTCTTTGGGCGCGCTGGTTTTCATGGCTGGCTTTCCCGCTCGTTCGGCCGAAGACGCCGCCGCCAACGATAAAGGCGTCGCGCTGGCCGAAATCCAGCTTGCCAGGATCACCAGTCTGGTGGCCGCCGGCGCGCTGCCGCGTGTCCGCTTGCAACAAGCTCAGGAAGATCTGGAGGACGCCCAGGATGCGGCGGTTCTCCAACAAACCCTTTTCGGCGACCTTCCGGCCGCCAGCGAAAGCGCGGAAATATCCAAGGAAATGCTCGCGGCCGCCCAACGGCGCGTGGATCGCCAGCAAGCGCGGCTGGCACATGCGCGCGAGATCGTCGCTGCGGGTGTGGCGGCGCAATCCTATTTGTTGCCCATCGAGGAAGAATTGACCATCCGCCAGACCAGTCTCGATTTGTCCCGGCTGCGCGCGCAGCTCATCGCGCAATATGCGGCGCAAAAAGCCGCCCCCGCGATCGCCACCACTCAGGAATCGGCCGCCGACGACATGGATCTGTTCGAGCAAGGCATGCAGCATTACGAAGGCGACGGCGCGTTCGACGAGTCGCGCGAGCTCGCGCCTTTGCAGTTCGCTTTCGCCAGCCGGTTCGCCCATCCGCTGCCCATCAGCGCCGAAGGCGACACCGAGGTGCATCGCGCACTCGGCTTCGATCATCGCGGACGCGTGGACGTGGCCGTCGATCCCAGCCAGCCCGAAGGCATCTGGCTCCGCCAATATCTAAAACTTCACAAGATTCCCTACTACGCGTTCGCGCATGCCATCCCCGGCAAAGCCACCGCGGCCCACATCCATATCGGCCCCGCAAGCACCCGGCTGGCTGCCCGCCTCCACAGCGCCGGCTAGCCCATGGCTTTGGTCCCGCGCGTTTTCCTCACCGCCGAGCAAATTCAAAGGCGCGTGCAGGCCATGGCCGACCAGATCAGCGCCGATTATCCCGAGGGCCCCATCTATCTGATCGCGATTCTCAAAGGCGCGTTCATCTTCCTGGCGGACTTGTCGCGCGCCATCCGTACCCCCTCGCGCATCGAGTTCATGGGCATTTCCAGTTATGGACGCGGCAAGACATCCTCCGGCCAGGTGCGCGTTACGAAGGACCTGGACGTTTCCATCGAGAACCATCACGTTCTGATCGTGGAGGACATCGTGGATAGCGGCGTGACGCTTACCTATTTGTTAAACCTGCTGGAGCAGCGGCGTCCGAAATCGCTCGCCATTGCCACCTTGTTGGATAAGCCCGAGCGCCGCCTGCGCCCCGTCAACGTGTCCTACGTCGGTTTCCAGATCCCGGACGAGTTCGTGGTCGGCTATGGTCTCGACTTCGCGGAGGACTATCGGAATTTGAAGGATATTTGCATTTTGGGGGAAGAGTAGCTGGTTGTTGGTTGTTGGTTCTTGGTGGTATGGAGAAAAGTCCGAGCTCTCCACCACTACCGGGCGAATGCGCAAGAGCTACCGCGACCTGGAAGTCTGGCGTCTCGGACTGGAGTTGGTGGAGACGATTTATCGCTGCACCTCGGAGTTTCCGGAAAATGAGATCTATGGATTAGCCGCCCAAATGCGACGGGCTGCAGTCTCCATCCCTTCGAATATCGCCGAAGGTCAAGCCCGCTCTTCGTCGAAAGAGTTCCTTCACTTTCTGTCGTTTTCTCTAGGCTCCCTGGCCGAACTAGTAACTCAACTCGAGTTTGCTAGCAGGCTCGGGTACATGGATACGAACGCGCCATTGGCGCAAGCTGAATTAGTTGGCAAGAAGCTCCATTGTCTCCGGACCTCCATAAGGGAGCGCTTGCCAACAACCAACAACTAACAACCAACAACTAACAACCAACAACTAACAACCAACAACTAACAACCAACAACTAACAACTAGACTTTCACCGGCAAATCCCGCGCCGGACAAACCGACTCAAAAGCATTCGCCTTGTGTGCCCCGTCGCAGAACGGCTTGTTCGCCGAGTGGCCGCAGCGGCACAGCGAAATAATGGTGCGCCCGCCCAGTCCGTATTCTTTGCCTTCGGCGTCATGGATGCTGAAATCGCCTTCAATGCGAATCGCCCCGTTGTTATTCACCGTGATCTTGGTTGACCCCATGCCCTGATGGTAACAGCGCGGACTGATAGAATCCAGAGAGCATGATTCAGTTTGTCCTTGAAACGGACCGTCAACTGTTTGAAGACGCGTTCCAGTTCGCGCAGCAGCAGGTGCGCAAGTTGATCGAGAATCATCCGGACTTCTATCCGATGTATACGGTGGAGGGCCGCTGGAAGCACGAAGGACAGGTCTGGACCAGTTGGTGCGACGGGTTCCTCCCCGGCATGATGTGGATCTTCCACAAGCGCAACCTGGCGGCCGGATCGGCCGATAAATATTGGCTGGAGCAGGCCACTCGCTATACCACGCCGCTCGCCCCGCGCCAGCACAATGGCGAGGTTCACGACCTTGGCTTCATCTTCATGTCCACCTACTATCGCTGGCATCGCATGACGCAGGATCCCAAGCTCAAGGACGCGCTCATCGCGGCCGGCAAAACCGAGGCGCTGCGATTCAAGGAGAACGGCCAGTATCTGCGCTCCTTCATCGGCGAAAACTCCGTCTTCGTCGACGTCATGATGGACGTTGGAATCATCTTTTATGCCGCTCGCGAAACCGGCGACCGCCGCTTGCGCGACATCGCGCTGCGTCATTGCCTCACCACTCGCAGGGTCTTGGTCCGTGGCGACGGCTCCACCGCGCAGGAAGGCATTTTCGATGTCCAAACCGGCGAATTTCTCAGGCAGAGCACGCAGCAGGGCTACCGCGGCGACTCCTGCTGGTCGCGCGGATTGAGCTGGGCGCTGTACGGCTTCAGTCTTTCCTACGAATACAGCCGCGACCCTCGATTCTTGGAAACCGCGGAAGCCTGCGCCGACTATTTCATCACCCACTCCAACAGCGACGGCGTGCCGCCGTGGGATTTCAACGCGCCGCCCGAGAGCCGCCGGCTGCTGGACACGTCAGCCGCCGCCATCGCCGCGTCCGGCCTGCTGCGCCTCTGCCGCCTGTTGCAGGATCCCGTGAAGGGCCATCATTATTGGTCCACCGCCATTCGCATCCTGCGCACCCTCTGCGAGCAGCATCTGGCGCGCAAGGACAAGAAATGGGAAGGCATCCTGAAAGGCGGCGTCTATCATCTGCCCAAGGAACTGGGCGTGGATGAATCGGTCATGTGGGGCGAGTATTTTTTCGTCGAATCCCTAGAGCAGGTCCTGCAGCAGCTTAACTGAACCGCGCGCGTCAGCAAGCGGGCTTTCCTAAGTTAACGACCCTATTCACATCATCCGCCATTTTGCCGATCATTAGACCGGATGAGCCTGCAATCGCCCGTCAACTATTACGACCTGCTCCAAATCAACCCCCGGGCCGAGATCGAAACCATCGAACGCGTCTATCGCATCCTGGCCTCGCGCTACCACCCCGACAACCAGCAAACCGGCGACGCGGAGCGATTTCGAACGCTCAACGACGCCTACCAATTGCTGCGCGATCCTGTGAAGCGCAAAGAATACGACCGGCAGTTTGAAGTGAATCCGGCCGGCCCGCTGCCCATCTTTCTCGGAAAAGAGTTCGCCGAAGGCATCGACTCGGAGGCGCTGATTCGCATCGGCGTGCTGTGTCTGCTCTACAGCAAACGTCGCGCGAATCCGGATTATGCGGCGCTCTCCCTGCTCGACATGGAAAACATCATGGCATTTCCCCGCGAGCGGCTGTTGTTTGCCCTGTGGTATCTCCGCGCAAAACGCTACGTGCTTCAGGACGATCGCAGCAGCTTCATCATCGCGGCCGAAGGCGTCGATTATCTGGAAAGCCAGTTGCCCACCAACCAGATCTTGTACAAAATTTTCCACGATACCGAATCGGGCGTCATGGTCTACCCCAAGGCTCTCACCTCGAAGACCTCGTAGCAGGTCGCTGCAGATGCTTACCGAGCCGCGACCGTAAGGGAGCCGGTTGCCGACGCCGATGACGCGCTACTTGGAAGATAGTAAGAACATGTTCCCGTCCAGATCCTTGAACACCGCCGACGTGCCCCACTGTTCCTTTCTCGGCGGCCGCTCAAAACCGACCCCGCGCGCGGATAGTTCCTCGTAGGTCTTCTCCACGTTGTCGCTCATGAACGTGATATTCGAAAATGTTCCGATGCGTGTTTCGTGCCCGGGTGGCGTAAATAGCACCACCTTGGTTTCGCCGCCTGGAATCCCGAGCTCCAGCCAACGTTGTCCTTGGCCCATGGGCTGATCGGTGAGGATCTGGAATCCCAGCTTCTGGGTGTAGAAATCCAGCGCCTGGCCCTGATCTCTCACCGGAATGCTTACGAACTTCACCGCTTTGATCATGGAATCAGGCTAAAGGACAATGCCGGCCTTTGCAATCTATTTTCGCCTGCTATAGTATTTAAACATATAGTGGCTTGGATCGATGCTGCGTATCGATGATTACATCTTCGATGTGCTCATGCGCGACCTGGTGGGTCACGATCATTCGCCCTCGGCCTATCTGGTCTACTTGCACCTCTGGAGCCAGACCGCCGGCCGCCGCGCCAAGAGCGCGCGCCTGAGCCATCAAATGGTCTCCAGCGCCACCGGCCTGTCGAAGAGCGCGGTGCAGGCCGGCATACGCCGCCTGGTCCGCCGCCGCTTGGTGAGCGTCCACCGGGAATCCGCCACGGCCACGCCCGAATACCGCGTCCTGCGCCCCTGGTCGAAGACGCCATGAAGCCCAAAGCCACCAACCTTCTGCGCCAGCTCGGCGTTGGCAGTGCCACGGCGCTGGTCATCTCCAACATGATCGGCATCGGCATCCTGACCACCAGCGGCTTTCTTGCCGGCCAGCTCGGCTCGGCGCAGCTGATGCTCTTGGTCTGGGGCGTGGGCGCGGTATGCGCGCTGGCGGGCGCGTTCTGTTACTCCGAGCTCGGCGTGAATTTCCCCAGTTCCGGCGGCGAGTACGTCTATCTCACCGAAGCCTTCGGTCCCACCTGGGGTTTCATGACCGGTTGGATTTCGTTCTTTGCCGGATTTTCCGCGCCCATCGCCGCCGCCGCTCTGGCGTTCTCCGATTATCTCGGACACTTCTTCAGCCCCCTCCGGCTGGGCACTACGCGGTTAGGCGCTCCTCAGCTCTTAGCCAGCGCCATCATCGCGCTCTTCACTCTCATCAATTGCCTCGGAATTCGCCGCACGGCGCGAGTGCAGAACGTGCTCACGTCCCTGAAAGTTCTCATCTTTCTTGCGTTCCTTGTCGCCGGCTTCGCCTCCGGCCAGGGGAGCTGGGATAACTTCTCGCACCCGGCCGTGCGCACTTCGGTGACGCCGATATTCTCGCAATTCTTCCTGAGCCTGTTCTACATTTACGTCGCCTACAGCGGATGGAACGCGGCCACTTACGTGGCGGAGGAGTTGAAGCATCCGGCTCGCACGCTTCCGTGGTCCCTCACTTACGGAACCGCGCTGGTCGCAGCGCTCTTTATCGCCCTCAACGTGTTGTTCATTTACGCCGTACCGCTGGATGAAATGAAGGGCGTGGTGGCGGTGGGAGCGCTTGCGGCCCGGCACCTTTTCGGACCGGCCGTAGCGGGCGTCTTCAGCGCCGCGATGGCGCTCTCGCTGCTAGCCACTGTGAACGCGGAAATAACCATCGGTCCCCGAGTCTATTACGCCATGGCCAAGAACGGCGCGTTTTTCAGCGTGGCGGCCAAGGTCGACCCGCGCTGGCATACGCCCATAATCGCCATCCTTTGTCAGGGCCTGTGCTCGATTTTAATGACCGTCAGCCCGTTTCTAAACTTGCTGCTCTACATCGGACTGCTGCTCAACTTCTTCGCGGTGCTCTCCGTGGGTTCCCTGTTCATATTCCGCCGCCGGCCAGGCTGGCAAAAACTAGGCGTCGTCAGCTTCGCGTATCCGCTGGTGCCGGTATTTTTCGTCGCCATAGGCATTTGGATGACCATTCTGGGAGTCATGCTTCGGCCCGCCGTCTCCGGCCTGGCGATGCTTACCGTGGCCTTAGGCGCGATCGTCTACCGCTTCAGACTTCGGTCAACGCCGGAGTAAACGATACCGGCGACCCTTGCAGTAATTCCAGCAACGCTTGCCCCGCGCGATGGAAGCGCTTCTTTCTCCGGTGCACGATGCCCACCGGTCGAAACAACTCAAAACCCGCGATCCGAATCGGCACCAGCCGTCCTTGCGCCACCTCTTCCTCCATCACCCGCGCCGGCATGATGCTGACTCCCGATCCGTGCGCTACCGCCTCCTTGATCATCTGGATATTATCGAAATGCAGCGTCACGTTCACATGCACGTGATGTTCGCGCAGGAACCGGTCGATGTCTTTCCGGATCGGCAGGTCTTCATCAAACGCGATAAAATCTACCCCGGCCAGATCCTGCAAACTCACTTCGGAATCCTTCGCCAAAGGATGGTAGGGCGATGCCGCGATCGCCATTTGCTCCTGCCGCCACGGCAGCACCGTCACTTCCTTGGTCGCCTCCGGATAGCTGAGCAATCCGATATCGGCGTGATCGGTAACCACGGCTTCATACACTTTTTCGGGACGCAGATACTGCACTTCGATGCGAGCCTCCGGGTACAGCCGCAAGAATTCCTGCTCCAGGCGCGACAGCTCCGATAAGCCCACCGAATAAATGGAAGCCACGCGCACGGTACCCTCCACGTGACCTTTCAGAAGATCCAGCGCTACTTGAAATTGGTCCCGGCGATTCAACGTGTCGCGGCACATATCGAGATACAGCTTGCCGGCTTCCGTCACCGTCAGCGGACGCGTGCCGCGGTCCAGCAGCGTGATGCCCAACTGCTCTTCCAGATCCTGCAGATACTGGCTGACGGCCGATTGGCTGATGCCATTCATCGCAGCTCCCTTGCTGACACTGCGCGCTTGGGCTATATCTCTGAAAAGTTTGAGGCGATCAAAGTCCATCCGGTATGCAATTATATTAGATTCTCTAATGTTACGTCAATAGGATTTTCACAATACTAATATTGCTAGCGGCGGGGTCCGCTGTTATACTCGGGCATGGCCGGACTCCCAGTCGAGCAGGGTCTCTACGACCCCAGGAACGAACACGACGCTTGTGGCATCGGCTTCGTGGTCAATATCCAGGGCCAAAAATCGCACGACATCATCGCCAAGGGTCTGCAAATTCTCATCAACCTCGCGCATCGCGGCGCTTGCGGCTGCGATCCCGAGACCGGCGACGGCGCAGGCATTCTAATCCAGATTCCACATAAATTCTTCGCTCGCGAATGCACGGCCTTGGGCTTCACCTTGCCGCCCGAGGGCGAGTACGGCGTGGGCATGGTTTTTCTGCCGGTGGAACCCTCCCATCGCTTGCTCGCCGAGGGTATTCTGGAACGGATCGCCCGTGAAGAGGGGCTCACCGTGCTCGGCTGGCGCGACACGCCGGCCGACGTCGACGCCATAGGCCGCATCGCGCGCGCCTCCCAGCCCTACATCGAGCAGATCTTCATTGGCGGCGCATCTGGAATGCCTCAGAACGAGCTGGAGCGCAAGCTTTATATCGTCCGCAAGCGCGCTGAATCGGAAATCGCCGCTTCCGATCTCCCCGACAAGAGCTTCTTCTACATTCCGTCGCTGTCCTCCCGCACCATCGTTTATAAAGGGCTGCTGCTCGCGCACCAGATCGCCGAATTCTACACCGAACTGACCGACCCCGATGCCGTGAGCGCGCTGTGCCTGGTGCACCAGCGCTTTTCCACCAACACTTTCCCCTCCTGGCAGCTGGCCCATCCCTATCGTTATCTGTGCCACAACGGCGAAATCAATACCATTCGCGGCAACGTCAATTGGATGCACGCCCGCGAAAAGGTTCTGGTATCGGACCTGTTCGGCGCGGATTTGAAAAAGCTTTCACCCGTGATCGCGCCCGGCGGCAGCGATTCGGCTTCCATCGACAACGCGGTGGAATTGCTGACGCTGGCCGGCCGCAGCCTGCCGCACGTGATGGCCATGCTGATTCCCGAAGCCTGGGACGCCGATACCACCATGCGTCCAGAGAAGCGGGCATTCTACGAATATCACGCCTCGCTGATGGAGCCCTGGGACGGTCCGGCCGCGATCGCCTTCACCGACGGCCGCGCGATTGGCGCAACGCTCGATCGCAACGGGCTGCGTCCGGCGCGCTATCTGGTGACGCACGACGGATTGCTGATCCTGGGCTCGGAGACCGGCGTGCTCCCGGTAAAGCCGGAAGAAGTAAAGTTCAAGGGCCGCCTGCAACCCGGCCGCATGCTGCTCGTGGACACCACCGAAGGCCGCATCGTTCCCGACGACGAGCTGAAGCAGCGCCTGTGGAGCCGGCAGCCGTACGGCGAGTGGCTGAAAGCCAATCAGATCACCTTGGACAGCCTGCCGGAGCCGCCGCGTGTATACGATTCCGAACTCGACAGCATCGTCCAGCGACAACGGGCCTTCGGCTACACCGACGAAGATTTGCGGGTGCTGATGCTGCCCATGGCGGAGAAGGGCGAGGAGCCCATCGGCTCCATGGGGACTGATACGCCGCTGGCCTGTCTTTCCGACAAGCCGCAGCTCCTGTTCCATTACTTCAAGCAGTTGTTCGCGCAGGTCACCAATCCGGCCATCGATCCCATCCGCGAGGAGCTGGTCATGTCGCTCACCAGCTATATCGGGCACGAGCGCAACATTCTGGAAGAGACCCCGCTCCACTGCCACACTCTGAAACTGCAGCAGCCTCTCCTGACCAATCGCGATTTGGAGAAACTGCGCCGCGTTTCCACCGGCGATCTGCTGGCCAACACGCTTCCCATGTTGTTCCGCGTCGCGGGTGGCGAGAAAGAACTGGAGCGCGCTCTCGACGGCTTGTGCCGCCGCGCGTCCCTGGCCGTTCGTTCCGGCTATAGTCTGCTGATTCTCACCGACCGCGGCATGGACGACGAATATGCTCCCATCCCCAGCCTGCTGGCGCTCTCGGCCGTCCACCACTACCTGGTCCGTGAAGGAACGCGCACGCAGGTGGCCCTGATCATTGAATCCGGCGAGCCGCGTGAAGTGATGCACTTCGCGTTGTTGATCGGCTATGGCGCCAGCGCCGTCAATCCATATCTGGCCATCGAAACCCTGGAAGATCAGGCCGCTCGCGGCCATCTGCCCGCGGGGATGACTTTCGAAACGGCGCTGAAGAATTACAAGAAGGCCATCAACAAGGGACTGCTCAAGGTTTTCTCGAAGATGGGTATTTCCACGCTGCAAAGTTATCGCGGCGCGCAGGTCTTCGAAGCCATCGGTTTGAGCAAGGCCTTAGTCGACCGTTATTTCACTGGAACTGCCTCGCGCATCGAAGGCGTCGGCCTGGACGTTCTCGCGCGCGAAGCCAGGATGAAGCACGATTTCGCGCTGCAGCCCGTGTCGGAAGCCGACACTGAGCTGGATATTGGCGGAAGCTATCAATACCGCGTGCGCGGCGAATATCATCTGCTGAATCCCGCCACCGTGAGCAAACTCCAGCACGCCGTGCGGCAGGAAAGCTTCCAGACCTTTCAGGAGTACACCTCGCTGGTCGACAGCCAGAGCCGCGAACTCTGCACATTGCGCGGCCTGATGCAGTTCAAGCTCGATGACAGTCCGGATGCCAAGGCGGTTCCCATCGAGGAGGTCGAGCCGGCTTCGGAAATCGTCAAGCGCTTCGCTACCGGCGCCATGTCGTTCGGGTCCATCAGCAAAGAAGCTCATGAAACGCTCGCTATCGCGATGAACCGGATCGGCGGCAAATCCAATACCGGCGAGGGCGGGGAAGACGAAGAGCGCTTCGCGCGCGATCCCAACGGCGACTGGCGGCGCAGCGCCATCAAGCAGGTGGCTTCCGCCCGCTTCGGCGTCACCGCCAATTATCTGGTGAATGCCGATGAGCTCCAGATCAAGATCGCCCAGGGAGCCAAGCCCGGTGAGGGCGGCCAATTGCCTGGCCACAAAGTGGACGAGATGATCGCGCGCGTGCGCCACTCCATCCCGGGAGTGGGTTTGATCTCGCCGCCCCCGCATCACGATATTTATTCCATCGAAGATTTAGCCCAGCTCATCTACGACTTGAAGAACGTCAATCCGCGCGCGCGGATTTCGGTCAAGCTGGTGGCCGAAGTCGGCGTGGGAACGGTAGCCGCGGGCGTGGCCAAGGCGCACGCCGACGTGGTGTTGATCAGCGGGCACGACGGCGGAACCGGCGCTTCGCCACTCACTTCGCTCAAACACGCCGGCATTCCCTGGGAACTGGGGCTGGCCGAAACCCAGCAGGTGCTGGTGTTGAACGATCTGCGCAGCCGCGTGCGCGTACAAACTGACGGCAAGCTGCAGACCGGACGCGACGTCACCATCGCTGCCCTGTTGGGCGCCGAGGAGTTCGGTTTTTCCACCATGCCGCTGGTCTCCATGGGCTGCATCATGATGCGCAAGTGCCACCTGAACACCTGCCCTGTCGGCATCGCCACGCAAGACCCGGCGTTACGCGCAAAATTCCAGGGCAAGCCGGAAAACGTCATCAACTTTTTCTTTTACATCGCCGAAGAGGTCCGCCAGTGGATGTCGAAACTTGGCTTCCGCACCATGGACGAAATGATCGGACGCGTGGACCGCATCGAGATGCGCCACGCGCTGGACCATTGGAAGGCCCGCGGTCTGGATTTTTCGTCCATCCTCTATAATCCCCAAGTCCCCAGGCGCGTCGGCCGGCGCTGCACCATCGCGCAGGATCACGGACTCGAAGAAGCGCTGGATTATAAGCTCATCGAGCATGCCCGAGACGCTTTGGAGCACCTCACTCCGGTGGACTTCCAGTTGCCCATCCGCAATGTGCATCGCACCGTGGGCGCTATGCTCAGCGGCGAAATTGCGCGGCGCTACGGATCGGCGGGCCTTCCCGACGACACCATTCGGTTCCAATTTGCCGGATCCGCCGGGCAGAGCTTTGGAGCTTTCCTCGCCAAAGGCGTCACGCTGACGCTCGAAGGCGATGCCAACGATTACGTGGGTAAGGGACTCTCGGGAGGCCGTCTCATAGTTTATCCGCCGCGCACTTCCACGTTTCTTCCCGAAGAAAATATGCTGGTAGGCAACGTGGTGCTGTATGGCGCCACGTCGGGCGAAGCGTTCTTCAACGGAATGGCGGGCGAGCGCTTCGCCGTGCGCAACTCCGGCGCCACGGCTGTCGTGGAATCGGTCGGCGATCATGGCTGCGAGTACATGACCAGGGGCCTGGTCGTGGTGTTGGGACGCGCCGGCCGCAACTTCGCTGCGGGAATGTCGGGAGGAATCGCGTTCGTGCTGGACGAGACCGGCGAATTTGCCGGCGTCCTCTGCAATCGGGCCAGCGTGGATTTGGAGCCGGTCAGCGACCCCACCGACATGCAGGCACTGCAGAACCTGATCGCCAGGCACGTCGAAGCCACCGGCAGCCCGCGCGGGAAATGGATTCTGGAAAATTGGGGAGAGATGCTTCCCAAGTTCGTCAAGGTGTTCCCGCACGAATACAAGCGCGTGCTCGGAATCCCCCGGGTTCAGCCCGCCAAAGCGGAAGCGGCGCATCCATCACCAGTGCTCCCGGCCGCCGCCGCCCTCCGGCATCATGAGGCCGCGCATGGGTAAAGTGACCGGCTTCGTCGAATACGCGCGCGAGGCACCCGCGCGCCGCCCGGTCGCCGAGCGCATCAACGATTGGTTCGAAGTCTACCAGGATTTTTCAGAGGACAAAGTTCGCACCCAGGGCGCGCGCTGCATGGATTGCGGGGTGCCGTTTTGCCATACCGGCTGCCCGCTTAACAACATCATTCCGGATTGGAACGATCTGGTCTATCAGGATCGCTGGCGCGCGGCCATCCGCGTGTTGCACTCCACCAACAATTTTCCGGAATTCACCGGGCGCATTTGTCCGGCGCCCTGCGAAGCTGCCTGCGTGCTCGGTATCAACGAACCGCCGGTCGCCATCAAGGTGATCGAAAAGACCATCATCGAACATGCTTTCCGTGAAGGCTGGATACAGCCCGAACCGCCCGAGCGGCGCACCGGCAAACGAGTCGCCGTCGTAGGATCGGGTCCGGCCGGATTGGCCGCCGCGCAGCAATTGAATCGCGCCGGGCACTCAGTCACGGTTTTCGAAAAAGCCGATCGCATCGGCGGACTGCTGCGCTATGGCATCCCCGAATTCAAAATGGAAAAGCGCGTGCTCGACCGCCGGCTCGAACAGTTGATCGCCGAAGGCGTCGAGTTTCAAACCAACGCGCACATCGGACGAACCATCGCCGCAGCCGCGCTACAGAAGGACTTCGATGCCATCCTGCTCGCCGGCGGCGCCGAGCAGCCGCGCGATCTCCCCGTGCCGGGGCGCGAATTAAACGGCATCCATTTCGCCATGGAGTTTCTCCCGCAGCAAAACAAAGTCTGCGAGGGCGACCAGATTCCCGGCCAGATTCTGGCTACCGGCAAAAACGTCGTTATCATTGGCGGAGGCGACACCGGCGCCGATTGCCTGGGTACTTCGCACCGCCAGAAGGCCGCTTCGGTCCATCAGTTCGAGATCATGCCCATGCCGCCCGATAGCCGCGCGCCGCAAACACCTTGGCCCTTATGGCCCCTGCAATTGCGCGTAGAGAGTTCGCACGAAGAAGGCGGCGTCCGCGAATGGAGCATGGCCACCACTTCTTTTTCAGGCGATGAGCAGGGCCGCGTGGCCAAGCTGCACGGAATTCGCGTTGGCCCCGCTCCGAAGTTCGAGCCCATCCCCGGCACCGAATTCACCCTGGATGCCGAACTCGTGTTGCTCGCCATGGGATTCACCGGTCCCGTGAAAAGCGGCTTGATCGAGCATCTTCGCGTGGCCCTCGATGCCCGCGGAAATGTCGCTACCGACGCCCATTACGCCACCAACGTGCCCGGCGTGTTCGCGGCCGGCGATCTGCGGCGCGGCCAATCCCTGGTGGTCTGGGCCATCGCCGAAGGACGCAAAGCCGCCGAAGGAATCAATCGCTTTCTAGCCGAGCCGCGACCAACCGAGCCGCGACCGTAAGGGAGTCGGTATCCAGCGAGCCGTGATACCATCCCTCTCGTAATGAAATTCCCGCTCCTGATTTCCCTGTTTGCCATGACCACCATCGCCCTCTTGGGTCAGACCAAACCGCGCGCTCGCGATCTTGGCGTTCCGCTGGAAGGCACCCCCGGGCCGCTCAACGCAATCGTCGATGTCCCTGGCGTCCAGGTTGGGCACCGTACCTTAATTTCCGGCGATAATATTCGCACTGGCGTGACGGCAGTTTGGCCGCGCGGCAAACAATCCTCCGATCCGGTTTTCGGCGGCTTCTTCTCGCAAAACGGCAACGGCGACATGACCGGCACGCATTGGCTCGAAGAGTCGGGCTTTCTGGATGGGCCCGTCCTCATCACCAATACGCACAGCGTGGGCGTGGTTCGGGACGCATACCTCGCTTGGCTGGTGCGGAACAAACGCGGTCCCGGAACCAACGTGTTCCCGGGCGGTTTCTACACCTATCCCATCGTGGCCGAAACCTACGACGGCTTTCTGAACGACATCAACGGATTTCATGTGAAGCCGGACGACGTTGCGGCGGCGCTGGATGCCGCGAGCGCAGGCCCGGTGGCGGAAGGTAACGTGGGTGGCGGCACCGGCATGGTTTGCTACGGTTTCAAAGGCGGCATCGGAACGTCTTCGCGCGTGGTGACGTCGGGCTCCGCGAGTTATGTCGTCGGCGTTTTGGTGCAGTGCAATTGCGGGAGGCGCAGCCAGTTGCGGATCGGCGGCCTGCCGGTTGGCCAGGAGATCGCGTCCGCGCCGCCCCCGTTCGCGAGCCTCGGAGCGCCTTACCGCGAAGACACCGGGTCCATCATTATCGTGCTCGCAACCAACGCGCCGCTGCTTCCGCATCAGGCTAAGCGTCTGGCGCGCCGCGCCACGCTGGGGCTCGGACGAACCGGATCGGTGTCCGGCAACGGATCCGGCGATATTTTCATCGCCTTCTCCAACGTCAATCCAGGCGCGGCCGCCGCAACCAGCGCTACCAACGTCTCCATGTTGCCGAACGACACGCTTGACCCGGTGTTCGAAGCTGCGGTTCAAGCCACTGAAGAGGCGATCATAAACGCGATGGTCGGGGCTGAGACCATGGTGGGCGTGGACGGACACAAAGTGGACGCCCTGCCGCATGACGGCTTGCGGCAGGTATTGAAGAAGTACAACCGGCTGGTGGAAAAGTAATCGCTACCGCCCGCCAAGGCCGAGGCACGTAATCCCAATCAAAATCAGCCCCACGCCGGCCAGCTTCACCCTCGTGATCGGCTCATGGAAAAACAGGCGCGACCAGGCCAGCGTGCAAACGTATCCCAGCGACACCAGCGGAAACAGCACCGAGAGTTCGCCGTTCGACATCCCCTTCACGAAGAGCACCGACGAAACCAGGTAGGTCCCGATCCCCACCGCCAGCCTCCAATTCAAAGCGATGCTGGTCCACTGCCGCGTCACCGCGTGCGCGCCCGACTTCAGAAATATCGCTCCGATGGATCCGATCACCGATCCCACCAGCACCAGAAGCATGGATGAAACCGGAGTGATCACTTCCCACCACCCCAACCCAGCACCGCCACGCCGGCCACGATCACCACCAGCCCGACCAGCTTCAACGGATTCATCGCCTCGTGAAAAGCCATCACGCCCGTAATGGTTACCCAAACGTAGCTCAGCGCGATCAGCGGGTACAAAATCGATAGCTCGCCGCTGCGCAGTGCGTAAACGAAAAGCACCGTGAACACGCCGTATAAGCAATACCCGGCAAAAAGCGGTGGAATAGTGAAAATTCCCACCAGCGTGGCCCCAAGTCCGGCATGCGACAGGCGATTGGCGCCCAGCTTGATCAGATACTGGCTGAAGGCCACCAGCAACGTGCAACAAATCACGATCAAAATCGACTGGCGCCGCTTCGCTGGATCGATGGCGTGCGGTTCGGGCGAAGTTGCCGATGTGTTCAATTTTGCTCCTTGGCCTTCATGGTATCAATCGGCCGGACGTAGAATACCGGACGTAGAATATGAGTATGGATCGAAGCCCCGCCGGCGTCCTGTCTCCGGTCGACCAATTTTTCGAGCTTTCGCTCCTGGGCCTGCTCGCCAGCGGCTTTTTGGCCGTCGCTGGCTCGGGTTATCTCGACGCGCCCACCCTTTTTCTCACCTCGGCCGCGCTCATCGTACGCGCGTTGATGGTAGCCGGCCTCGTGCAATTCGATCCACCCCCCGCCATCGTCACCGCAGTCACTCTCGCATACATCGGCTTTTACCCGGTCGATTATTTTTTCCTCTCGCGCGCCTTCATCCCCGCCGCCATTCATCTGGTCTTTTTCGTGGCCATCGTCAAGATCCTGACGGGGCGCACCAATCGCGACTATCTGTTCCTCAAAGTGATCGCGTTTCTGGAACTGTTGGCCGCCTGTATCGTCTCGGCCAGCTTCAACTTTTTCGTTTTCCTGCTGCTGTTTCTGGTGCTCGGCGTGGCCACCTTCGCCAGCAGCGAAATTCGGCAATCGCGCCAGCGTGCTCAACTGGCCCCCAGGCAAGCCGGCGCCGGCGTGCCCGCGCGTTTGATCGCCGTCGTGTTATGCGTTTCGTTTTCCATCCTGATCATCACCGCGGGCTTGTTCTTCTTTCTGCCTCGCACCGCGCGCGCGGCGTTCCAGCATTTCGTATCGCACCGCTATCACCTGGTGGGGTTTTCCAATCACGTGATGCTGGGCGAAATCGGCGAAGTCAAAAAAGAGAACGTCTTAGTCATGCACGTGCGCATGGATCACCCCGAAGACCGCTCGCTGGCGCTCAAATGGCGCGGCGCCGCGCTGGCGGAGTTTAACGGCCGTGCCTGGTTCAATCGTCCCGCGGCCGGACAGATCCTGCAGCCCGATCGCGGCGGCCAGTTGCATTTGACGCCGGACGACGGCAAGGGCCGCTACATTTCCTACGCGGTCTATTTGAACGATCTGGCTCAGGACGCTTTGTTCTTCGCCGGAACCCCGCAATACATCCGCATCGATTCGCTGGTGGTCCGCCGTCCCTTTGGCAATTACAGCGCGCAGTTCGCCGATTCCCGAACCGTCGCCTATCAAGTCTATAGCCGTATGGAGGCGCCTCCCGCCAGTGGCGAGAATCCGATCGAACCGTTACCCGCCGAGCAGCGCACCGCTTATCTCCAGCTGCCCCGCACGGACCCGCGCATTCGCGAGCTTGCCGAGAACATCGTGGCCGGCGAATCGTCGCCTGCCCGGCAAACCCAGTTGGTCGAAAATTATCTTCGCAGGAACTACGAATACACGCTGGAACTTCCGCCGTCTGAACCAGCCGATCCTTTAGCGTTCTTTCTGTTCCACCGCAAAAAGGGACACTGCGAGTACTTTGCTTCCTCCATGGCGGTGATGCTGCGGATGCTCCAGATTCCTTCGCGCGTCGTCACTGGTTTCCAGAGCGGCGTCTACAATCCCATCAGCGGCTCGCAGCTCATCCGCACCTCCGACGCGCATAGCTGGGTAGAGGCCTGGCTGCCCAGGCGCGGATGGGTGACGTTCGATCCCACGCCGCCCGATCCGCAATCCCAGCGCGTCTCCGCCTGGACGCGGCTTGGCTTTTACGCCGACGCCGTCGACGTCTTCTGGCAGGATTGGGTGCTCAACTACAACCTCGACCGGCAGCTGCAACTGGCTTCCAGAGTCGGCGAATCCGGGCGTCACATGGGGCTGAACTGGTCGGAAAGTCCCCGCGTTTTGGCAGCACGCATCGGAAGCGCGCTGAAAGTGCTCGCGCGCCGCTTCGGATTTCTTGCCCTGGGTGTCTTCGCGCTTCTGCTGATGACCATGTTTTTCGGGCGCGACGGATGGCGCTGGTGGCGGGCGCGGCAGCGCATGCTGAAAGTCCAGCGCGGATCGGCCGACGCTTCCGACGCCACCCTCCTCTACCAACGGATGCTGAAGGCCTTGCGGCGGCGCGGAATCGAAAAGCCCGCCTGGCTCACTCCCTGCGAGTTCGCTCGCGTGGTCGAGGAACCGGAGCTCTCCTTGTTAGTTGAAGACTTCACCAGCGCCTATAACGAACTCCGTTTCGGGCGACACGCCGAAGTGGCCGGCCGGATCTTCGTTCTTCTCGAACAACTCGAAACAGCGCCCCGAGAGTGATTGCGCTGCCGAGCCGCGACCGGTGCTGCTGAGCCGCGACCGGTGCTGCTGAGCCGCGACCGTGAGGAAGCGGTTCCGACCTGGAAAATCCTACCTATTGCCTAACAGCCCGCTTGCGCAGGTGCTACACTCAGGTTTCCGTAATTCTGTGGTTTCACGCCGTACTCTACTGAAAGGCGCTGGACGCTTTATTGCTTCCGCGCCGCTGATTCAACGAGGGCGTTTTTGCCTTTTTGCCCAGAGCGAAATTGCGTATTCCACTCTTACCCTGGACTTGGTGCAGCGCTCCACCGTCATCGACATGCTGGGCCTGCTGACGCTCGATTATTCCAAACTTTGCTCCTGGATCGATCAACCGGGCTGTTTCGCTCGGCACGATTTTGAAAAGCTTCGAGCGTCGGGCATCACCGTATTTCATCCCGCCGTCGGCTTCACCGGCAGCGATGTCTACGCGAGTTCGTTGCACGACATCGCAGGCTGGAATAAATTCATCTCCGCCCATGCCAGCGAATTCCTCCGCGTCGATTGCGCCGCCGATCTCGAACTGGCCAAGGCCACCGGAAAAATCGGGATCATGATCGGCCAGCAGAACTCCCGGCATTTTCGCACCGTGGACGATGTCGACAAATTCTACCGTCTCGGCCAGCGTGTTTCGCAGCTCACCTATGACGACAACGAACTCGGCGGAGGCTCCACGGACCCGGCTGATCCTGGTCTCACCGAATACGGAGCGCGCATCATCGCCCGCATGAACGCTCTCGGAATGGCCGTGGATGTTTCCCACTGCAGCGATCGGACCACGCTCGACGCTCTCTGCGTTTCACGCACGCCGGCGCTGGTTACCCATTCCAACTGCCGGGCTCTTGTTCCGGGCAGCGCCCGCTGCAAGACCGACGAGGCCATCCGGATCCTCGCCTCGAAGGGCGGCGTGCTGGGAGTCACCATGGTTCGGAATTTTGTGCAGGCCTCCGGCAACGCCACCATCGAGAATGTTCTGGACCACATCGATCACGTGGCCGGCCTCGTCGGCGTGGAGCACGTCGGCATTGGCAGCGACGTGGATCTCGACGGCCGCGACGTCCGCATTCGTCCCCGCAAACGATATGACCTGGACGGCATCCACTACGCGAAAAAGATCTTCGACCTCACCGAGGGCCTGGTTCGCCGCAAATACTTGAGCTCCGACATCGAGCTGATCCTGGGCGGAAATTTCCGCCGCGCGCTGGCGTCCATCTGGTCCCCCGAGGCTTGACAGCATTATGGCAGATTTGCCATAATTACGCTTACGGCGCGCACGAGAGTTAGATATGGAGGACTGAACATGGCCAAAATTCCCTTTGAGAGAAGCAGCGGCAACGTGTTTGCCGATATTGGATTCACGCCAGCCGAGGCGGCGGAACTCACCGCCAAGAGCGGCTTGATAATAGCCATCAAGGATACCATCGAGCGGCGTAAACTCACGCAGCAGGAAGCGGCGCGGCTGTGTGGCACCGATCAGCCGACGCTTTCCAAAGTGTTCCGTGGCCGGATGGAGAGCGTCACCATAGACCGGCTTGCCAGTTGGCTCAACGCGCTTGGACGGGATGTGGAAATCATCGTCAAGGCATCTCCACGCAGGCGCCGCCAAGGTCGTCTGCGCGTGATCGAAGCCGCGTAATGCAGTCACGGCATGAGCCCAGGTATGGGCATGCCCAGTTACAATAATAGTAGCCGCATGAGATCCCCCACGTTCCGCTACACGCTTCTATTTCTGTGCCCGCTCCTGCTAGCGGCGCAATCCCTGAAGGATTTCGAAAAACGCATCACCGAATTCACCCTCGCCAATGGACTGCACTTCATTGTTTTCGAGCGGCATGAAGCCCCGGTGGTGTCCTTCCACTCTTACGTCAACGCGGGCTCGGTGGACGATCCGGGCGGCGAAACCGGCATTGCGCACATGTTCGAGCACATGGCGTTCAAGGGAACCGAAACCATTGGCACCAAGAACTACCCGCTCGAGCGCAAAGCCATGGACGAGGTCGAACATATCTATGACCAGTACGACGCCGAACGAAACAAGGGAATAAAGGCCGATCCGAAAACGTTGTCGGATCTGCAGCAGCAGCTCAAAGCCGCCATGGAAAAAGCCGACAGCTATGTGATCCCGAACGCCTATCCGGAGCTGATCGAAGAGAACGGCGGCGTGGGATTAAACGCAGGCACGGGAGAAGACGCCACCAACTACTTCTACAATTTCCCCCGCAACCGCCTGGAACTCTGGTTCCTGCTGGAGTCGCAGCGCTTCTACGACCCCGTGTTTCGCGAATTCTACAAGGAGCGCGACGTGGTGCGCGAGGAGCGCCGCATGCGCGTGGAATCCAGCCCGCAAGGCCAGTTGTTCGAGGCGTTGCTTGCCACCGCTTTTGAAGCCCATCCCTATCGCAATATGCCGGGCGGTTGGGCTAGCGACATCGAGAATTTCCGGCTGACGGAAGCCATCGCATTCTACAAAAAATACTATATTCCGGCGAACATCACCATCGCGATTGCTGGCGACGTGGATCCCAAGGAATGCCGGCGTCTGGCCGACAAGTATTTTTCGATCCTGCCTTCCGGACCGCTGCCCAGCGGCCCGCGCACCGTCGAACCGCCTCAGAAAGGCGAAAAGCGCGTGCAGGTGGAATCGCCCGCGCAGCCTTTTATGGCCATCGCGTACAAGCGTCCGAATCAAAATGACAAGGACGACCCGGTGTTCGACGTTCTCAATGAGATTCTGTCCGGCGAGCGTACCGGTCTTCTGTTCACCGATCTGGTTCGCGACAAGAAAATCGCGCTGGGCGCCGCCGCCGAAGCGACCGACCCCGGAGGAAAATATCCCGACCTCTTCGTCATCTTTTTGGTGCCCAATCGCGGGCACACGGTGGAGGAAAATGAGAAGGAGTGCTACCAGATCATCGAGAATTTGAAGACTCAGAAGGTGAGCGACGAGACTCTCCAGCGGATCAAGACCAAGGTGCGAGCTTCGCTGATTCGCCGCCTCGATAGCAACGCGGGCATGGCCGACGCGTTGACGTTCTATCACGTCAACTATGGCGATTGGCGCAAAATGTTTACCGGCATTGACGACATCGACAGAGTCACCGCCGATGATGTCGTTCGCGTTGCGAAGCAGTATTTGGTTCCCGAGAAGCGCACCGTAGCTTATACAGTGCAGCCCGCCGCGCCTGCCAAGACCGAGTCCGCCAAGCCGGAAGGAGCCGGGCAATGAAGGCCCTCGTCCTTTCGCTGCTGCTGTTCGCGGGATTAGCCACCCCACAAACCGAAGTGAGGCGCGGAGTCGTCTTGCCTTCCTATAAGGATTTGAAGTACCCGCCCCTTCCGCCCCTCAAGGTGCCGGAACCGGTGGAAGTGACGCTGTCCAATGGCCTGAAGGTTCTGCTGTTGGAAGATCACGAACTTCCGCTGGTGAGCGGCGCGGCGCTCATTCGCACCGGAAACCTGTTCGATCCATCCAATAAGAAGGGATTGGCTGGCTTGACCGGCGAGGTTCTGCGTTCGGGCGGAACGAAGACAAAAACGGGCGATCAACTGGATCAGGATCTGGAGAACGTCGCGGCAGCCATCGAAAGCCAGATTGGCGAATCCACCGCGACGCTTTCTTTCTCGTGCTTGAAGGACAACACCGATCAGGTGCTCGCGCTGTTCAAAGACCTGCTGACCGCGCCCGAGTTCCGCCAGGATAAAGTGGATTTGGCCAAGACCCAGACCCGCAGCGCAATTTCCCGGCGCAACGACGATCCGGATGGCATCGCGGAGCGCGAATTCAGCGACATCGTTTACGGCCGCAACACCCCCTATGGATGGCGCATTGAGTATGCCGATATCGACAATATCCAGCGTCAGGATTTGATCGACTTTTACCGGCGCTATTATTTCCCTTCCAACATCACGCTGGAAGTTTATGGAGATTTCTCCGCCGCTGACCTCAAGACCAAGCTCGAAGAGCTGCTCGGCGATTGGAAGTACGCGCAGCCGCCCGTGCCGGCATTTCCTAAGGTGATTGACAAGGCCACTCCGGGTGTCTTTCTAGCGTCGAAGGACGACACCACGCAGACCTTCTTCAATGTCGGCGAGCTGGGCGGCGAGCTGCGCGACAAAGACTATCCGGCTCTGGAAGTGGCCGCCGAGATTCTGGGCGGAGGGTTCTCCAGCCGCCTGTTCCGCAACGTTCGCACCCAGCACGGCTGGGCCTATAGCATCTCCGCTTCCTGGAACGCCAATTACGATCATCCCGGGACGTTCATCATCTCGGGCAGCACGCAATCGGTTCACACCGTGGACACGCTGAAAGCCGTCGGCGAGGAACTTGAAAAAATTCGGACCGTCGAAGTCACCGATCAGGAACTGCAAAGCGCCAAAGACACGGTGCTCAACGGATTCGTTTTCAACTTCGACCGGCCCAGCAAAACCATCAATCGCCTGATGATCTACCAATACTACGGATATCCCAAGGATTTCATCTTTCAATATCAGAAAGCCATCGCCGGAGTTACCAAAGCCGATGTCCTGCGCGTGGCTGAACAGTATTTCCAACCGAAGAATCTTACCTACGTCGCGGTGGGCAATCCCAAGGATTTCGGAACGCCGCTGGCGAGCCTGGGGATGAAAGTGGAACCGATCGATCTCACGATTCCCGAGCCCAAGCCGGAGACGCCGCCGCCCGATGCGGCTTCCTTGGCCAAAGGCAAGGAGCTGTTGCAGCGCGTGCAGCAGGCTCTCGGCGGCGCCGATCAACTCGCCGCCGTGAAGGACATGCAATTCCACGCAAACCTGGAAGTCTTTACCCCAGGCGCTTCCATGAAAGTGAAGCAGACCAACTCTTTCATTGCGCCCTGGACGCTGCGTCAGGACAACGAACTTCCGTTTCTGAAGCAGTCTGTGTATTCCGATGGCAGTTCCGGATGGCTGGCGGGGATGCAGGGAGTGCAAAATCTGACACCGCCCGTTCTCAAACAAATTCGTGGCGAAGCGTTCCGGCTGTGGCCGGAGCTGGCGATGAGCGATCGCGATGTCGATCGCACCGTGAACTACGCGGGCGACGGAGTAATCGATATCTCTAGCAAAGACGGCGAAAGCGTCCGCCTGAGCGTGGATGAAAAGACCGGCGTTCCGATGAAGTTCGCCTATCAGCAGTCGGCGGCGGAAGGCGGAAGTGCGGTGGAGGAAATTTTCTCGGACTGGCGCGATGTCAATGGAATCCGCCTCCCCTTTCAATGGACTGTGATGCAGGGCGGGAAGAAATTCGCCGGCGTGACGGTGCAGGATTACAAGATCAACTCCGGGCTCACGCCGGAAGCCCTCGCCAAGAAGCCATGAAAAGCTTGGTATGCGCAGCGCTGATCGCCGCCGGCGCGTACCAGTTGCGCGCCGAAACTCCCGCGCAACGGGGCAAACGCGTGGTGGAAGAGTGCGTGCAGGCCCTGGGAGGCGATCAGTTTCTCAATATGGAGAATCGCGTAGAATCCGGCCGTGTGTACTCGTTCTATCGCGAAAGCCTCACCGGATTGAGTATCGCTAAGATCTACACGCGTTACGATTCGGGCATCGCCGATACCGCGCATCAGTTGGCGCTGCACGAACGCGACAACTACGGGAAGAAAGAGGATTACGGAGTCCTCTTCACCGGCAAGGAAGCCTGGGACATCACCTTCCGGGGCGCGCGGCCACTGCCCGAAGACCGCTTTGCGCGTTACGCCGACACCACTTTGCACGACGTGTTTTACATCCTGCGCGTGCGGCTGCATGAGCCAGGTTGGATCGTCGAATCCAAAGGCGCCGACGTTATCGAGAATCGGGGCGTCGAGATCGTCGATCTGACGGATGCCGACAATCGCACCACCACCGTCTATTTCGACCACATCACCAAGTTCCCTGTGCGCCAGGTGTTCTATCGCCGCGACGCCGTAACCAAGGACAAGAACGAAGAGGTTACGCACTTCACGAAGTATCGCGATGCGGGAGGCGGAGTGCAGTGGCCCTTCGCGATTGAGCGCGACCGGAACGGCGAGAAGATCTACGAGATATTTTCGACTTCGGTGGAAGTTAACGATTCCAAGCTTTCGAGCGATTTGTTCGTGTTGCCATCCAGCATCAAACTGTTGAAACCGGAGTAGCGGCGGCTGCCGGCTTGGAGCCACGCTGCGGCGCCTGCGCGGGGGCCAGCGGAAGTTGGATGGTGACCAGCAATCCCGGATTCACGTTCTGAGCGGAGAGCTTGCCTTTGTGCAGTTCCACCGAACGGCGCGCGATCGCGAGGCCAAGTCCCAGGCCGCCGCTAGCGCGGTTGCGATCGGAATCCACACGGTAGAACGGATCGAAGATGCGCGTGAGCGCCTCGGCGGGCACTCCCGATCCGTAGTCGCGAACGCTCACCTGCGCGGCATCGGCGGTTCTGGTCAGATCTACGTCCACCGATGTATTCCGCGGAGCGTAGCGGATGGCGTTACGGATCACATTCTCCAGTGCCCGCCGGATCAGCTCTTCGTCGCCCGCTAAAATGACCGGCACTGGAGCTTTCAGCAGCAAGGTACAATCCTTCGCTTTGGCTTCCAGCAGCGAGTCGTACACTAAGTCGCCCAGCAGTTCGTCCAAATGCACGGGATCACTTTTCTGCCTGGACGGATCGGATTCCACTCGGGTGACTTGCAGCAGCTCGCCCACCAGCTCGTTGAGCCGGTCGGCCTCTTTTTGAATACGGTCCAGCAAGTGCTCACGGTCTTCACCGGAGCGGGCAAGTTCCACCGCCACGCCCAGGCGGGCCAGCGGGCTACGCAATTCATGCGAGATATCCAGCAACAGGCGCCGCTCGGACGCCAGAAGGGTTTGAATGCGGTTGGCCATTTCGTTGAAACTTCGCGCCAATTCCCCCAGCTCATCCCTTCGGGAAGCGGGCGCGCGAGCGGAGAAATCGCCGCGTCCGAAGCAATCCACCACGGAACGCAAGCGACGCACGGGCGACGTCAAATGGTAAGCGAACGCATAGCACAGCAGGACTACCAAGCCGACGATCCACAAATGCTGCGGTTGGAGGAAGAAGAAGGCGGTCAAGTTGCGGCGCTGATCGATGATGAACAGGCGGTAGCGGTGCGTGGAATCCTCGCGCGCAATCATGGGCGGCCTGCCGCCGTAGGGGAAG
The DNA here is from genome assembly GCA_963824345.1 of Bryobacterales bacterium. Classification (GTDB taxonomy): domain Bacteria; phylum Acidobacteriota; class Terriglobia; order Bryobacterales; family Bryobacteraceae; genus Palsa-89. The sequence goes on along the minus strand of CAWGOZ010000020.1, from coordinate 223,650 downwards.
GGAAGGCGCCAACGGCTGCGCTTGGGGACGCGCACCAGCTCCGGGTGAGCCTTCCCAGTGAGCAGGTCGGTGCCGTTGAAATCGGTGAAGAAGACTTTGACCTGTGCGATCTGCTGGAATCTCGCCAGTACTCCGGCCAGCGCCTCGCGTCCTCCGGTCTCATAAGCGCGCTTGGCCTGCTCCACCTGAACGTTCAGCAGCATTCCAAAGGGTCCACGGGGCTCGGTGGAGCTGAAGGTGGCGACGGTGGTGATGATGATGCCGCCGATCGCAACCGCGGTTGTCGCCAGAAACCAGAGCAGCGTTTTGGCAAAGAGCGATCTCATGCTGGAGCCTTCACGCGATCACCGCATCTTCCGGGCTTTGACAGAACTGGTAGCCCACGCCGCGTATGGTCTTGATCACCGGCCGGCTGCTTTCGAGTTTGCGGCGCAGATGGCTCACGTGCATATCGATGGAGCGATCGAAGGGCGTGGCTTTCCGGTTGTAGAGGCTCTCCATGAGCCCATCGCGCGAAACTACCCGGCCGGCATTCCGCATGAGCTGTTCCAGGATATCGAATTCAAGAGTAGTGACCTCGATGGCTCGGCCGTCGGAGGTGACCTCGCGCGTGCCGGGGTCCAGCGCCACGCCGTTGATCTCCACGCGCCCGCGGTTTATCTTATTCTCGGTGCGCCGCAGGATGGCACGCACGCGCGCCACCAGTTCACGCGGATTGAAAGGCTTCGGGAGATAATCGTCGGCGCCCAACTCCAGGCCGACGATGCGATCCACGTCTTCGCCGCGCGCGGTCAGCATCAGGACGGGAACGCGGCTGGTAACGCGCAAGCGTTTCAGAATCTCGAAACCATCGAGGCCGGGAAGCATGACGTCCAGCACCACCAAGTCGAACCCGCCTTGTTGAGCGGCTTCGAGCGCGGCGCGACCTTCATTGACACATTCCACGGCGAAGCTTTCGCGCTCCAGGAATTCCTTGAGCAGCGAACACAACTCCACGTCGTCGTCGACGATCAAAAGCCTCATTTACTTTTATTTTATCGCAGGGTGCCGTTTACAAACCCTTAACCGGGGAGCTCATCGGAACCTGGATGCCATCCCCATATTTGGCAACTCCGGGAATGGTGACCGGTAGATGGCCAGTGATGGCAATCTCGCCGAAGAGCGCTTTGGCAAGCGCAATCTCGGAGGTGGGAGTGGGGCTGTAGGTTGTCAGATAAGCCGCGACGTTGGGGAAGCTGCGGGCCAGGTAGGGATTTCCGAGGGCGGCCAGCAGGACAGGCGCGTTTCCAGCGATTAAGGCATTCAGAAAATCGGGATAGCCGCCGGCCAGCGCGACATTTCCGCGGTAGGCGTTTACGCTGACGTAGGCGGCCACGATAATCTGGCCGCAGCTCAAAGATTTCTCCGCCACCTGGTCCAGATCGGCCTTGGTCATGGCGGGATCGAGCACGGTGGTGGTGATGGCGGGCGCACGCTTTTTCACTTCATCGATCAAGCGGATGCCCTGTTGGCTGCGGCGGCCCTCGGTCATGGCGATCAGGCAGGTGTTCGCGCTATGGCGAATCGGAAGCGAGTCCTTGGTATCGGTGACCAGCGTGACGGCGCGATCGGCGACGGACTGCGCGCGTTCTTCGGACTCGGGCGAGTCGACTACATCGGCGATGTCTTCGAGATTCACCAACTTCTTGCGCGTGAGGCCCAGCCGCGCTTTCGCCGACAGCACCCTGGCGACGCTCTCATCCAGACGGCGGCGGGTGATGCGGCCGTTCTCAACCGCTGCCACCACGCCGCGGATGGCGTCCTCGGCGCGCTTGGGCATGAGCAGCACGTCGGCGCCCGCTTCGATGGCTCGGGCGGAAGCTTCCGCGGTGTCGAACAGGGCGGCGAGGCCTTGCATATCCATTGCGTCGGTAACCACCAAGCCGTGAAAACCTAATTCGTCGCGCAGCACGCCGGTGAGGATCTTGGACGACACTGTGGCGGGAATGTTTTCCGGCTCGAGCGCCGGGACGGCGAGATGCGCGGTCATGACGGCATCCACGCCGGCGGCGATGGCGGTGCGGAAGGGCTGCAGCTCGACGGCTTCGATGCGGTCGCGATCCGCGTCCAGACGGGGCAGCGCCATGTGACTGTCTTCGGTAGTGTCGCCGTGGCCGGGAAAATGTTTGGCCGTCACCAGCACGGGATTCTTGCGATCGGAATGCGCGCCTGCAATGTAGGCCTGGACGAAGCTGGAGACTTCGGCCGGATTCTCGCCGAACGATCGGATATTGATGATGGGATTGTCGGGATTGTTATTGACATCGGCGACGGGCGCGAACAACCAGTTGACACCCATGGCGCGCGCATCGCGAGCGGTATCCGAGCCTTCCTCGCCAACGGCCGTCAAATCCTCGGCGGCTGCAAAGGCCATGCTGTAGGGCCAAGCGGTGGTGGAGTTGACGCGCATGGAAGCGCCGCGCTCGAAATCGGCAGCGACGAACAGCGGGGTTCGGGCCATCTTCTGCAGACGATTGAGCAAGGCCGCCATGGCGTACGGTTCGGCGTTGCGAATGCCGCCATTGAGCGAATGACCAGTGACGATAACGCCGCCGACGTGCAGGTCCCGGATGAGGTGTTGATACTTCCGAAACTCGGCCGAACGCGTGTTGGCGTGCTCGCCATAAACCGGCATGATGATCAACTGAGCAACTTTGTCGCGCAGGGTCATGGAGCGCATCAATTGCCGGACCGAGGCGGGTGTGGTTTTGTCGGTGCTGCGCTTAGGGAGGCTGGCGGCGCTGATGATCGGAATGCACAATCCGAGAGCGATGCAGGCGCGCAGCAGAAGCATCCTTTTTCAGTTTAGCGCGAAGCAGTTGTTAGTTGTTGGTTGCTGGTGGCTAGTTGTTGGTTATTGGTTGCTGGTTGTCGGCGGTTGGTGACTGGCGGCATGTAGAAGCGCACATGTTCTATGGGGCGTGATTCGTTGAGGCGCATCAGGCGCTCGGCGAAGCGTTCGACATCGCATTTCGCAAAAACGAAGCCATGATCGGAGGGTTCCCAGGGAACTCCTTTGTGTCTGTGGAGTTCGAGGAGGGCGGCGGCGTCCTTGAGTTCGCGACGCTCGCGCTCGGCGCGGCCGGTTTGGATGTCGCGGAGGTGATCCACGGCTTTTTGGAACTGGCGGGAGAGCCGCTGGTAGTGCAGGCCGAGGGAGGCGAGGAGGCGATGGGCATCGACGATGTCGAAGTCGATGGCGGCTTGCTCGGTGGGCGGATGGGCGGCGCGGGTGAGGAGGTCGGCTTCGAGAAGCGGGATTCGGTTGAGACGCCAGGCGGTGTCGGCGATTTCGATGACGAGCTGGGACTCGGTGGGAGTGGCGGGCTTGTATTCATCGAAGAAGCCGCGGCGATGGGCGTCGTAGGCGGCCTGGTTTTCGGAGGGGAGGACGGCGGAAGCGGCGGTCAGGCCGTGGCGCAGCGCGTTGAGCGACGAACGCTGTTTGCCGGAATCGGTGCGTGGGCCGGTGGAGTGCCGGGAGTTGCGGCGGTTGATGGCGGTGCGGGGCGAGATTGGTGTAGCTGACATTTGGGACCTCGGAACCGGGATAACACGCGGGTCGGCCGGCGGCGGGGCGGGATTGGCTTAGGTTGCTGACAGAGCGGCAAAGATGGCGGGGCGGAGCGAGTGACTGGGGAGTTGGCGAGGCGTTTACACAGAATCGTGGACACTACCTCTCGCTAGTGGCTCGTGCGTAGTGTCTGCGGGTCCTCAGATTTTATTTTCCCCGGCTCCGCGGGTGTCTTTTCCCTGAAAAACTCTTCCAGATGCGGATCATCGAATACGACGACGGTCCCCTCGCATTTCAGTGCGAAGTAATGGGCTCCCGGATTAACGAGGTACGCCTTTCCGCAAATCAGGGCGGGCGGCGTCAGCTTGTTGATCCAGTCTTTAGGCGCCACCCCGTAGGTGACGACGCCGCTTATATTGGCAGCGGTAATCGGATTTTTCGGCTCTGTGTCCCACACGAGCTCGTTGTCGTGCATGTTGTCCCAGCGGTAAACGGAAATCGAGCTGGGGGATACGCCGCCGGCCTGTGGGCATTCGTCTCCGTGCGACAGGCAAAGCTCGACGGCACCGCCCTTTTTGCTGGCCGCCAGATGCCAGGAGGAACTCTGGCAGCTCGCCAAAGAGAGGGCCAGGCAGCACGTCAGCAATAATGAAGAGGCGATGTAAGTGCTTTTGGCGTGCATGGGGTCCTCTGTCCCCTGCGAGAACGATGACATAAATCTGCGGGCCGAATCTCCCGAATATATCGAGGCGAAATCGGCAGCCTCAGGTGATCTCGTACGGCAGTGAAAGGCTCGCGGATTATATTATCACCGTGCGCGGTGCGGTTACCGCTTCGACTTGGCACGACCGCGCGGCACCGTGAGGCGAGGAATCCGGAGGCCGTGCCGAGGTTGAGATCCACGACGAGGAGGCCAGCTCCGGGGGCGCGCGTTGGTGTAGCATGTCATCAGGTGGTCCAAAGGAGCAATCACATGAATATCCGCTACCTCGTGCCGTCCGTGAGCCGCTGGCTCCTGTCCGTGGGATCGCTCATTCTGGCAGCCGGCCTGCAGCCGGTTCACGCGTCAGGCGCAGACCTCTCGAAGTTCACGCCCATCGAGCCGCAGTTCATCGCGGCGCTGGGAGACCCCGGGGCCACCTCCGGCAACGGCGCGCAATCATGGGGCTTCTGGAACCAGGACCCGGGCCCGCGCGCTTGCAAGCTGGACCACTACCCCCAGTTGAAGGCGGCCGGCGGCGTTGCGCCGGCACAGTGGAAATTCGACGCTAAGGACTGGTGGCTGGAGGAACACGGCTTGATAATGGAGAAGCCGACCTTTCCGCTGCCCCCTGGGAAATACCTCGTCACGGGCGACCGCAACGTGACGACCGTACTGACAATTCATGCCAAGGATAAGGACGGCAATCAGCGGTGGGAACTCGCCGACGGCGCCACCCTCTACGATGTCACGCATCTCGGATGCCGCTCCGCACGCTATACGCCGGAGACGGCTAACAACTCGTGCTCGCCCGCGAATGTTCGGACCACAGGTTTTCCGGTGAATCCAGGGGCGGCCATGCCCGTCGTGAACGGCTGCCGCAAGCAGGACTACGCGGTTCTCATCGTCGTTGGGCTTCCCGCCACTCACTGAGTGGCGAGTGGCCGCACGCAGGGCTTCACTTCGAGGTCGCAGGCGATAATCGTTCTGCCGGCCGCGAATTGTTCAGAAGGGGCGGCCTCTCCACTTGCTTTGCAATCTCCTGTCTGACGTTCATTGGCTCGGCCTCTATTCTTTCAGGATACCCTTCGTTGGGCGGGCAACGTGAATCTAGTCGAGCCCGACGCGGTGGACCAGGTCCGCAAATCGAGGGTCGGCGCGGATCGGGTCGAAGTAGGGATGTACTTTGAGGTATTGCAGAATCTCCGAGTGCTCCTTGTAGGCCTGCTCCAGCCAAGCGAAAGCCTGGTCGTTTTCGCCCAGTCCCAAATAAGGGCAACTATTTACTTGACCGACTACTTTTATGGTAGACTGCGCTCAAGTTGCGGCTATCGACACAGTCGAAGACTACGTCGACGATCTTTGGTTTACGCTTCACCATTCAGAAGACGATGGTGATGTGGTGCTAGGTCTATCGTGGTACCTCGACGACAGCGGAAGTGATGATGGATCGCTCCTGGTGACGTGCGGCGGTCTTGCGATGGACCGAATCAACTTTAAACACTTCTCGCGTCGCTGGGCTGAGTTGTTCGAGAATTACAAACACAAGTTCGCGGGCTACACCCTCGAGCAGCCGCTCCACATGTCAGACTTCACTGGCGCTGGCCAGTACGCTGGGTTGCGGCCCGAGTTTAAGAGAACTCTGTTTATTGATGTCGCACGCATCATAAATGACCACAAGCTCTACAGTCTGTCGATAGCGATTTCTCAGATTGAGTACCAGAGCGAACTGAGCGAGGACATACGCAGGCAGCTAATGGGTCCGTATGGGTTCGCATTTTTTTCCCTAGTCCTAGCACATCAAACACTCTCTACAAAGCAGAGCGGGGGGCCTGTTAAGGCCGCCTACTTGGTGGATCGCGGCTTTGGTCATCAGTACCAACTGAATCAAGCCCATAAGCTAATCGTGGATTTTGAAATCGCGCTGGGTGGAGAAAGACACACGGGCTCACTAGCGGTAGATGCGGATGATGATGTTCCCCCCCTGCAAGCGGCTGATGCCGTCGCGTGGGCATCACGCAAGACGCAACTGCAAGGGGCTTTGCCAGAAGGGTTTGAGCCTCTGGCGAATGTTCTGCGCGAAGACGGGGAGCGACCGCACAAGACCATAGCGATACCGCTTGACGGGATCAGGATGTTTTCCGTGCCAGTCAATAACTGGGTTGCTCGACACGGAACAACGCCGACGCTGAGGGACATCATGACGCGCAGGGTCGATGGCGTTGAGTATAAACTTAAGCCATGAAGATGCCAGCGACCCCTGAGATGATCGAAGGTCCCGAAGCGTGGGAGCGGTTCCGCGACGCCGCCAAGAAGATGCTCTCAGTTCCCAAGAGCGAGATACCAAATCCGTTTTCAAAACCGAAGGCCAGCAGGAAATCAAGAGCAAGCAAGAAACGTGCTCAGTAACCCATCGCCTTTTTGAGCTTCTCCACGAGTCGAGCGGCGACCTGACGCTCACCGCCCCGATGCATGATGTTCAATAACAGATGTCTGTCGCCAGCTTCGTCGGACCAAAGGATATTGCTCTCGGTGCCGTCCAGAAGTGAAATTGTTCCAGTAGCAGTATCGTGCAAGCCCAGATAACGCCCCGTGATCTTAGCTCCAGTCCCTTTAGTCTCTTCGTCAATGCCAGTGATGATCCCGTCAGCATCTTCTTTCTTCAGTACGACGGTCACCTTTCCTTTTAGCTGTTTGCTGAATTCAGCGCGCAAGTATTGATCGAGGTCGTTCGGCATCTTGTCGATGAAGACCTTGTGGATGGACTTCATGTCGGGAGCGGGTGTCGACTGTGAAAATGCAAGCGCAGCAATCGCTAGTCCGGCGAGCACGGATCTCATAGGTTGCATCCTTTCCTTTTCAACGCTAGGTCTCCATTAAACCATGTTTCGTATTTTGCTTCTCGCGTTTAGTTTATGGACAAATGCCCTTGTGTTCAGGAACGAAATCTCCTCCACTTTTCGTGATCTGGAGTACAGGTATCGGAGGGCCAACATCCTTTCTCTCCTCCCTTTGGGCGGCTTCGATCTCAACCTGAATCAACTCCTGACTTGCTCCAATAGGATCGAACAGAAACTTGCTATGCCATGCCGTAGACATAATGGTGGCGTCCATGGCTATGTGTTGACCCAGTCGGGCCGTGTTGACGCTTCCTTCGACCCCGCGCAAAATGTGCGGCTCGGCATGCTGTGGTGTCCCCGAACTGTCGATGCCAAAAGACAAGCCAACCGCGACGGGACCGCCGTTTTCGAAGGAAACAAAAACAAGCTCTACTACAGCGTCACCCCGCAGCCAGCGTGCATACGTCGCCGGGTCGAAGCGTTTGTTGGCAATCAGGATGTCTGGAATCACCTTAAATATCTCTGGCTCAACAACGTCGAATATTCCGACCGTGGTACCCGAGGCTTTTACGGCGTTCTCCGCAATGTTCCAAATATCAGTCTTGGTTCCAGGTATTCCATAGTCACCGGCAACGCTATAGAAAGTCTGCCCTTGCTTGTGTATTTTGCAAACCGCAGCGAAGCTCTTCACTCCGTCCGTTACAACCGTTTCGACGCTATCCGTCGCAATGATGGCGTTGTCGATACTCACGAGGGCGACAACGGAGGTTCCGCGGGCAAACATGGAACAACCGAAGAGCGCTGCAACAGCCCAAAGTTTATGAGACGGAACGATAAGGGGGCCGTTTACGGCTCGACCGATCTTGGAACCGGAGAGTACCTTGAAATCATATCCAGCGCCGACATCGACATTAGCTGCGACGGGAAGCGATGGTCTCATCTTCTTGGCTCCCAATGCCTGAGAGGCGAGAAGCCATTTTATACCAATGCGTCAAAGTGAACGTTTCTTCCCGCGCCCCTGACGCCTCGCTTCCTGCTTAGTTAAACCAGGTTTCTTCGTCGGCCAAATTACCAGTGAGGCGATCCCAAGTGAGACGCTTGCCAACGAGTTGTAGCGCGGCAATCTTGAAGCGGTCGAACTCACTCATCTTGCGATTGTTTTAGCGGTAGGTTTGTTCATCGAGATAGCGGAACAGGTGGAACGGCTCGACGCTGATGTAGGTCCCGTGCAGTTGCCGCTTCACCAGACTCCAGAAGTTCTCCAGACCGTTAGTGTGGACGTTCCCATCGACGTATTGAACGGCGTGGTCTACGACCTGATGCGCGTAGTCAGTGGCCAATCCTTCGTAGGAGAGCAGCGCATCGGTGTAGAGTGCGGCTCCGGCTTCAACGTGCTTGCGGACTTCCGACTGAAGCGCTTTCTTCTTGCGGTTCGGAATGACGATGGTAAGCACTTTGCCGCCGCGCTCAACGATTCCGAGTACAGGAGTTTTGTCTTTGCCGCCGGTACCGGTAATGCGGCGCTTGCGCTCCGCAACATGCATATTGCGGGCTTTGCCGCCAATGAAAGTTTCGTCGGCTTCGACGTGGCCGTTGGCCTTCTCAATGGAGCCGTTGTGGAGCGCCATACGGATGCGGTGATTCAAGAACCAAGCGGATTTCTGAGTGATTCCAAGGTCGCGGGCCACTTCGCAGGAACTAACGCCATTTTTGCAATTCACGATCAGCCACAACGCTGCGAGCCATTTATCGATGCTGATGGGCGAATCTTCCATCAGGGTGCCAGTCTTCAATGAGAACTTCGCATGATCGTGCTTGCCATAGCATTTCCAAACGCGCTCTTTCTCGATCCAGAAGACTTTCTCGGATTGGCAGCGCGGACACTTCACAACGCCATCGGGCCACCGAAGCGAGATCATGAACGCTTTGCAGTTCTCGAAATCGGCGAAGTGGAGAATGGCTTCTTGTAAGGTCTTTGGCGCTTCCATGTAATGATTATGCGCCTGCTAGCTTAGTCTGTCAAGTAAATAGTTACCCAAATAAGCGTTCACAAAAGGGCCTGCGGGAACGTAACCCGCCCTTTTACGCTTTTGCAGTTCCGCGAGGAGCCGAAGAGCATCCCCGCGCCGCCCGGCGTGGGAATACGCCCGAATCAGCACGCCGCTAGCGGCCGGGCTGCCGTTCGAGACAGAGATCGCTTTCTCTAGAAGAGGGATTGCATCCGCGGGTTGATTGTTGGCGACCAGCGCGAATCCAAGGAGTGAAAGTGCGCTTGCGTCGTCCGGTTGCACTGCCAGTGCGCTGCGGAACTCCCGTAGGGCCTCCTCGTAACGATGAGACTCAAACAGAATCCACCCTACGTTAAGGCCGGAGACGGCAAAAGGATCGAGCTCCCGCCCACGCTTTGCCCAGGCCACAGCCTCGTCTTTACGTCCCTGGCATACTAGCCACAGAGCGAAGACGTTGTGCGCATGAGCTTCGTTTGGGTTCAATTCCAGGGCGCGTCTCTGTTTCAGCCTCAGCGTCCGCCCAGTGCCACTGTTCCCGCAGCACGTTTGCGAGCAGGACATGCGCTTCAGCAAGGTCCGGGTCGAGTTGCAGCGCTCTTCGGGCCGCGCTGACAACTTTTGGGCGCGTCTGGCCGGGAGGAGCGCCGAAAAGAGCCGTGCCGAAGTCGTTGTAGGCATTTGCGAGGCCGAGATGAGCCGGCGCAAACGTCGGGTCCATCTTTATCGCGTGCTCGAAATAACCGATGCTTTCCTCCATGTCAGCCCGGCTGTTGCTTTTGTAGTAAGCAGACCGGCCTTTGAGATAGCTCTCATAAACTTCCGGCGCGACCCTGCGTGCTGCCGTAAGTCTCTGGTGTTCCACCCCGGTGGCCGTGACTTGGATTTTTTCGGCGATCGATTGCGCCAGCTCGCTCTGGACGGTAAACACATCCCGCAGTTCCCGATCGTAGATTTCCGACCAGAAGTGCTCGTCGGTCGAGCCGCGAATCAACTGGGCCGTGACGCGAATCCGATTTCCCTGTTACATTACGGATCCTTCGACAATGGCGTCCACGTTCAGCATTCTGGCGATCTGGGGCACCGAGAGCTGCGGATTTTTGAATCGCATCACGGATGTGCGGGATATAACGCGAAGATTGTGCATTCTGGAGAGGCGGTCGATGAGCGCGTCGGTCATCCCGTCACCCAGGTATTCCTGGGTTGGATCTCCAGAGAGGTTCTTTAAAGGCAGCACCGCTAAAGATCCGATTTTCGGTTGCAACGCATTCCCCGGGCGGCGTCCCCAGGGTGTCACGTAAGCGGCAGCCATCAGCCCGAGTAGACCAACGGCTGCGATAGCGAGCCACCAGCGTTCCCGCGGTCTCGGTCCAGGGCCATCGCTTTCTGACGGAGCCTCGAGCTTTGGTTCGTTCCCGTTGTTTTCTTCGGCCAAAGTCTGCCTGCGGCTCTTCAACCATGCATCCAGCTCGGGAGCCAGGGCGTAAACGGAGCCACGCTTGTCATGCAAGTGACGGTGCACCGGCATCGCCTCCCGCTTCTCCCAGCGCTGGACCGTGGTGACATCGCGGCCGAGGTATAAGGCGATTGCCTTCCAAGAATCCAGGCGGTCTTCGGACGGCTTCTCGGACGGTGGCGTATTTGGAGCTGGTTGGCCCACCGCGTTCGATTGTAACGCCCTAGCCGGATAACTGCAAAAGGCGGCATTTGACGGCAAGTGGTTGGTTCCGCGCATTGCTGTTTGACCCTGGAGCATCGGCAGACCGATTCTGTACCGGCAAGGAGATTCTCAATTTTGGAGGTTGATTCATGAAAAACTGGACTTGTTGCTGTGCGGTACTTATGCTGGGCGTAGCTACCGGCCTTCTGGCTCAAACCTCGACGCCCCTGCAATTCAGCGGGGTAATCCACGACTATTCGCCCGCGACGACCGTCATGCCCATGGGTCCGTGGGAAATGCGCGGTTCCTGGACTCTCACGTTGGACGGAACCGGCAAGGGCGATTTTTCGGCGGCTCTTACGATGGAATTGTCCGACTACACGCGAAACTCTTCGAATGTGGATGCGACGTTCGGGCGCGGACTCCCGTATGCAGCACACGCACCACATCACCATCCAGGGGGGCAGCGTCGCGCAAGTTGCTACGGGAGGCTTCGAACTGACCGGCCCGGCGAGCATCACGAAAGATGGGAGCCCAGCGCCCTTCGCGGCGTCTACATTGTCGGTTACCGTCAGCGGCGGAAAGACCGTGGAGTTCTCGAACGTCACGCTGCAATTTCAAGGCGGTGCGCCGGTTCATTTTGGGTCGCAGTTGATCCACGGCGTGGTTAGCGGCCCGACATCCGGATGTGTGGTGGATGCAGTTCCGGTTCTAACTTCGGTGACGAACAACAGTTACGGCGCCACGCTTTCGGGCACGGGTACGATCCTGGTCTGGGGTCAAGGGTTTACAGAATCGGGCGGGAATTCGCTGGTCTTTCAGAGAGCCGGTTATCAGAACGTGGTGCTCAGCGAAACAGACGGCCTTTATTTCTGGGACTACACTACTGGCCAGATTAACGCTTCACTGGGCGGGCTGCTGGCTGCGGGGACGTGGACGTTGACGGTGCATAGCACCTGCTCTGCGACGCCGTCGAACAGTCTTTCAGTAACAATCAATTGAGCCGCACTTTCCGGATCCTCTGTAGCTTTCGGCGCTAGCGCAGGGCGCCGATGGGATCGACGCGCGAGGCTCGCAGCGCGGGAATCGCACTTGCCGCTAGCGCGACACCGGCCAGCGCCACGGCGACGCAGGAAAACGTCAGCGGGTCTCGCACCGGCACGCCAAAGACGAGGCTAGACACGGTCTTGCCAAGCGCCAGACCGGCACCGAGTCCGGTTGCGATCCCAATGAGGGCCACGGTCATTCCTTCTGCGACAATCAAGCGCAACACGCCTCTGGGTGTGGCGCCCAAGGCCATGCGCACACCGATTTCGCCGATGCGCTGGCTCACCGAATAGGCCAGCACGCCGTAAATGCCGATGGAGGCGATCAGCAAGGCCACGAATCCGAACACGGCCAGCAGCACGGTATTGAGCCGGGGCTGGGCCGAGCTGGCCGAAAGCCACTGGTCCATGGTCCTCACGTTGGCGAGCGCCAGCTCCGCGTCGAGCTCATGGACCTTTTGGCGAATCTGCGGTATCAACTCTTGGGGCGAGCCATTGGCTCGCACGACGACATCCATCACCGGCCATACACGGCTGGCCAGAGGATAGTACAGGGCCGGCGACTCCTGAGTTAGGGCTGTGCTGCGCACGTCGCCGACGACGCCGACGATGGTGAATGCAATCCTGGGGTCAGCCGAACGGCGCAGCGTGTGGCCCAGTGGATTTTCGTCGCCCCAAAACTTCCTGGCGGTGGCCCGGCTAATGATGGTGACGGGCAGCGCCGGGGCGGGACCGTCCGCGTCGGTGAAGTCGCGCCCGGCGACCAGAGGGATGCCCAGAGTTTTGAAATAGCCCGGGCTGACAATACGCCAGTCGATGGGGACGGCTGCGTCGGCCGGAAGAACGGAATGATCGGTAGTGATCATGGGGTGCGTACTGTAAGTGCCGACCCCGAAAGGAATCCCCGATGAGACCGCGACGCCGCGCGCGCCGGGGATGGCTTGCAGGGCGTCCAACAAACTGCGATAAAACACCGGCGCTTTGGTGGCCAGGGGATATTGCGTGGGCGGCGGCGCAAGCTGGAAGGTCATCAACCGCTGGGGCTCAAAGCCGAGGCGGACTCGCTCCAGATTCGCCAGACTGCGAAGGAACAAACCCGCGCCGATCAGCAGCACCGTGGCCAGCGCGATTTCAGCGGCTGCCAGACCATTGCGAAGCCCGGCAGACATTCGACCGGTGGAGCCGCGCCCGCCTTGCTTGAGAACGGCGTTGAGATCGACGGTGGCCGTGCGCCAGGCCGGCACGATTCCGAAGAGCAGCCCGGTAATGACGATCAGCCCCAGCGCAAACGACAAGACCGTGGCGTCCATTTCGATCAAGACGGGAAGGGTGTTGGGGGGCAAGAAATGATTGATAGCGCGGACTGCCCAGAACGCCAGACAAATCCCGGCGCAGCCGCCGATGAGGGAGAGCATCAGGCTCTCGACCAGCAATTGACGGACAAGCCGGCCGCGGCTGGCTCCGATGGCGGTGCGCATGGCCATTTCACTGCGCCGCGCGGCTGCTCGCGCCAGCAGAAGGTTGGCAATGTTCGCGCACGCGATCAGCAGCACAAAGACAACGGCCCACAGCAGCATCACGAGTCCGTTCTTCAGATCCGCGCTGACGAAGGTGTCGAACATGCTCAGCAGATGGATGCCCCAATTGCGGATTTCCTGATGCTGTTCTCCCAGGCGCGCCGAGATGCCGTTCATCTCCGCTTGGGCCTGTGCGATGGAAACGCCGGGTTTGAGCCGCCCGACCGTGAAAATCAGATGATTGAGACGGATTTCCTTGGAGCGATCGATGGTGAGCGGAGTGTAAATGTCAGCTCCCCCGATGGCGTTGAGGCTGAGAGCGGCGGGAGCAACGCCGACCACGGTGGTGGACGTTCCGTTGAGAAGGATGGTGCGGCCGACGATTCCACGGTCCCCGCCAAAGCGCCGTTTCCACAAGCCTTCTCCAAGCATGGCCACGGGGGCTCGGCCAGGCTGCTCTTCCTCGTTGGTAAAGGCGCGGCCTGCAAGCGGCGGAATCCCGAGCAGGCGCGTCAGGGCCGGACTGATGCGGTATCCGGAAAACTGTTCCGGTTCGCCCGAACCGGTCAGCGTGTAGTTGGCAAAACCGACTGCAGCGAGATCGTCAAAGCTTTTGGATTGCTCCCGCCAGTCGAGGAAGTTCAGGACGGACGAGGCGAAGACGGGGAGATTGAGCTTGTCGTTTTTTTCGGCGAGCTGCACCAGCCGAGCAGGTTCGCGGAACGGCAATGGCCGGAGCAGCACCGAGTTCACGACGCTAAAGATGGTGGTGTTGGCTGCGATTGCCAACATGACGGTCAATACAACGGCGGCGGTGAATAGAGGCGCACGGTGCATCATGCGAGCCGTGTATTTGACATCGCTCCAGAACATGTCAATGCTCCATGGATGTGAGAGCGCTGGGGCTAAGCAACTAGCGCGTCTTTTTATCTGCGCGCTTATCCGGGCGAGAGCCCTGCGAGGACGGCGGCTTCTTGTGGGGTTGTTGTTGCCGGCGCAGGAGCCGGTTCACGGAGCGAACCAAGTGCGTGACCTCGTGGTTGCTCTTCTGAATCACTATGTCAGCGCCGGTGTTGGCCTCGGTGAGGCCCAATGTGTCGGTGAAGCCCGAGATGAGGATCACGGCGCTGGCGGGATCGAGCTTCCTGAGGCGAGCGATGAACTCGACGCCATCCATCTTCGGCATCTTGTAATCGGTGACCACCACATCGAAGCGTTGCTTACCGCACAAATCGAGCGCCTCGGCGGGCGTGCCCGAAGTTTGCACTTTGTGACCCAACTCTTCCAGTACGCTACGGCGAGCGGTGAGACCTAAGGAATTGTCGTCGACCAGGAGAATCCGCCCACGCGGATTCTGAGAAGTGGAGTTTGCCATCGAAAGGACGCATCGAAGTTAACAGAGGCGTAACAGCACTGTCAATCATTTTCTATCAGGTTGGAAATTCAAAAGATCGAGAGCTTGACTTCTTGTATCGCGCAAAACGGAGTGCGGAGCGAAACAGTTTTATGAAGGGTGTGGTGCGCTCCGCACCCTTTGCGCTTCCTGTATCGCGCAAAACGGAGTGCGGAGCGAAATCAGTTTTATGAAGGGTATGGTGCGCTCCGCACCCTTTGCGCTTCCTGTATCGCGCAAAACGGAGCGCGGAGCGAAGCAGCTTTATGAAGGGTGTGGTGCGCTCCGCACCCTTTGCGCTTCCTGTATCGCGCAAAACGGAGCGCGGAGCGAAGCAGCTTTATGAAGGGTGTGGTGCACTCCGCACCCTTTGCGCTTCCTGTATCGCGCAAAACGGAGCGCGGAGCGAAACAGCTTTATGAAGGGTGTGGTGCACTCCGCACCCTTTGCGCTTCCTGTATCGCGCAAAACGGAGTGCGGAGCGAAACAGTTTTATGAAGGGTGTGGTGCGCTCCGCACCCTTTGCGCTTCCTGTATCGCGCAAAACGGAGTGCGGAGCGAAACAGTTTTATGAAGGGTGTGGTGCGCTCCGCACCCTTTGCGCTTCCCGTATCGCGCAAAACGGAGTGCGGAGCGAAATCAGTTTTACGAATGATGAGGTGCGCTCCGCACCCTTTGCGCTTCCTGTATCGCGCAAAACGGAGTGCGGAGCGAAATCAGTTTTACGAATGATGAGGTGCGCTCCGCACCCTTTGCGCTTCCCGTATCGCGCAAAACGGAGCGCGGAGCGAAACAGCTTTATGAAGGGTGTGGTGCACTCCGCACCCTTTGCGCTTCCTGTATCGCGCAAAACGGAGCGCGGAGCGAAACAGTTTTATGAAGGGTGTGGTGCGCTCCGCACCTTTGCGCTTCCTGTATCGCGCAAAACGGAGTGCGGAGCGAAACAGCTTTATGAAGGGTGTGGTGCACTCCGCACCCTTTGCGCTTCCTGTATCGCGCAAAACGGAGTGCGGAGCGAAACAGTTTTATGAAGGGTGTGGTGCACTCCGCACCCTTTGCGCTTCCCGTATCGCGCACAAGGCAGCGGGCTGCGGTTGGTCTGTTGTCCGTTGGGAGTGCGTCCCGCGCGGTGCGCTAGTAATGTATCGGTGAAGCTTACTCGACGTCGCGCGGCGCCGTGTATCCGGCTTTCGTCACCACCGAATACTTCACCGGCTTGCCATTCTCGCTGATGCGCAGCGCGTCGCCGGTCTGGGGATCCACAAGTTCCACTTTCAGTTTGCGGAACTTGCCGTCCTTGGCTTGATTGGAAGGCTGGTAGGTGATGGAATACTGATTTCTCAGAGCGCCCGAAATGCTTTGGTAGATGCTGGGGAACTCGCCGATGAAGCGGGGGAAATAGGCCTGGCCGCCGGTCTCGGCGGCGAACGTTTTCATCTCGTTGTCGGCTTGCAAAAAATCCATCCGCTGGTTAGAACTCATGTACTGCTCGGCCATAATGCGCATGGCCTGGAGCATACTGACGGCGTAGATGGGAACTCCGGCCTCTTGCACGGCCTTCCTGGTTTTGTCGTAGGTAAGCTTACTGAAAGTATCGCGGCCGGAGGCGACCAGCAAAATGGCTTTGCGTCCCTCGATGTTGCTCATGCGCTGCTCGGTATCCACCAGTGCGTCGAACAGGCAGGCTTCGGAAAATCCGGGGATTCGCAAACGCTGCATGGCTTGTTGAACTTTTTGCCGGTCGGTTGTGAAATCGCACAAGATTTCAGATTTGAGATCGTAGGCCACGATTGCGACATAATCCTCCGGCTTCAGAGTCTCGACGAATCCGTAGGAGGCCACCAGGGTCTCATACCAGCCTTGCGAATAGTACCTCTGAAAGAGATTGCTGAACTCGATCACCATCGCGATGGTCAGAGGCGCATCGCTGTTGACGTTGAAAGTGGTGATCTTCTGGGGGACGTTGTCTTCGAGTACGCGGAACTTTTCGCGCGGGATGCCGGGGAGAAAATGACCTTTATTGTCCAGGACGGCCACATCCAACTGAATGGTAGTTACGTCGCTATGGAAGGTGGGAGCGCCTTCGGGCACATCGACCTTGTCCTTCTTGCTGAACTTGGAAGGGATTTTCGGTTGGTCGGAGGAGTCGGTGGAGTCGGCGGGCGGGGGATTGGGCGCGGTTGTGGTGGGGCTGGTGGAATTCGTGGAGTCGTTCGTGGTTGTGTCGGTGACTTCGTCGGGCGGGGGGGCGGCTTTCTTTCTGGGCCTGGCGACGGTCTCCGAAGATTCGGGAGTGGGTCCCTGCTGTGCGATCGCAAAGGGGAGGGCGATGGCAACCGCCACCGCGGCGCTGACCATAACCGCTTTGAAGTTTTTCATGGCACCACCGCTATTGTAATCCTTAGTGCACTTTCGGACCGGGCCCGGATCCCTGCTTGCGAAGGTACACCTGAAACTTCTTCTTGGCCCGCTGCAGTTTCCAGTCGCGATATTGGCGCTGCACTGGTGCGATCGGATCGAATTGCAGGTTGGGCGTCTTGAGAAACAGATAGCCGAACAGCAGACCGCCCAGGTGGGCGAAGTTGCTGACTCCGGTATTGACCTGGAAAGAGCTGAGAAACGCCATGGCGCCGACAATCATGACGAAGTATTTGACTTTGATCGGTATCAAAAATCCCCACAGGATCTCGCGATCGGGGAACAGCATGGCGTAGACCAGCAGGATGCCGAAAATGGCGCCGGAGCTCCCGATGTTGGGGATGTTGGGGTTGCCCCAAGGCAGAATGTAATTGGCGACGACCACGCAGATACCCGCGCCCACGGCGCAAAAGAAGTAGAAGCGCATGAAGCGGCGGGTTCCCCACACCCGTTCCAGCTCGGCTCCGAACATCCAGAGCGCTAGCATATTCCAGATGATGTGGCCGAAGCCGCCGTGCAGGAAGGCGTAGGTGACCAGCTGCCAGATCGCGAAATACTTTACGACGTCAGCCGGAACAAGCGGCAGGTAACGGAGGGGCCGGTCGAGATGGGCCAGCTGAGCAAAGTAGCCAATAATAAAGATGGCGACGTTGGAGATCAGCAGCCACTTTACGCCCTTCGGAAAGCCCGGAATGTAGAATGCGCCGGTGACTCGCGTGCGACTGCGTAAGGACATGACCCGAAGACCCGCCTAAGACTCAGAATATCAGAACATCGCGGAGTTTTGTTCCGAAATCTTGCGGATGGGTGTGCGCCATTCGTGGTCCCGGTCGCGAACCTGGGGTTGAAGTAATCTGTCGCCCAGAATCGCGGGCCGCTCCGATGCAGTAGCGGCCGATCTGGCGAAAACGCGGCTTGAAGCCGCGTGTACCACTGGCGAAAACGCGGCTTGAAGCCGCGTGTACCACTGGCGAAAACGCGGCTTGAAGCCGCGTGTACCAGGGTATTGGATTCAGCCATTCCACTTTGATGTCGCCCACCCTCTGCGGACTCTGCCATCCCAGGCGAGCAGAGCGGACGACAACATTTTCAGCGCAATCGAGAGGGCGATCCAGACTTGCCAGTGCGAGAAAAATCCCGCGGTGATTGGAAAGAGGCCGGCCCAATCCAAATCGGCACTGAGGCGCCACAGTCCCATGGCCAGCGCGACCAGCGCGGCGGGTGTCAGCAGAGCGACAGCGATGTTGGGAAGTTGACGCGCCAGCGCCAGCGCTGGGGTTGCAATAGCGTGCGCCACGGGACGCTCGGTAGTCTGAATCGTGAAAGCACCCATTTCGATACTGCCTCTGATTTCTCAGATGCACGAGAGCGGCCAAAGTTTCGCGATTCGATGGGAAGACGGGCGGCTTTGTCCCAACTATCGTTTAGCACCGGCGTCCGCATTCGACGGGGAGCGAAACTGCGTTGTGCGGGTGCACACGGTGTGGCGGGCCGCCACAAGATTCTCGATCAGTATCCTGAGCCAGCGAGTTTGCGATCGGCGTCGTTTATCGTCTCCGGCACGACCGCCTGTGTCCTTCCATAACGGTTGAGCAGAATCGCGGAGAACTGCAGCGTGGCGGAGACAGCCAGCCACACCTGCCAGTGCGAGAACAGTCCACTGCCAATGGGAAATTGTCCAGTGGCATTGAGGTCCGCAGCCAAGCGCCACAACGCGAGCACGCACGCCATCACGGCGGCAGGCGTTAGCAACGACGCCAGTGCCAACGCAACGTGCTGGTTCTTGCGGCGCTTCTGGCGCACCCTAGCTTCCGAGTGAAGCTGTATCCTTACGAGCATTCCATAAAAGCCTTACGACCAATGAGGCTCGAACTTACTACCAAGCATGAGCGACCATGCACGGATCGCTTCCGCTAGAATCACAGTCTAACGCCTATATCAAAAAAATCGGCCAATTATTTATGAAAAAAATGAGAGCAGCGATTATCGGAACCGGCTTTATGGGAAGAGTGCATGTGGAAAACTTGCGGCGCGTTCCCGCTGTGGAAATTACTGCAGTGGCGGGCTCGAGCGACGCACGAGCGAGAGAATTTGGTAACGGCATTGGAGTCAACCACACGACGGGAAATTATCACGAACTGCTGGAAGATTCGAGCATCGACGCAGTGCATGTTGTGACCCCGAATGTGATGCATTACGCAATCTGCCGCGCGGCTCTTGAAGCAGGCAAACACGTTTTGTGTGAGAAGCCATTCACCATGACGCTGGATGAATCTCGGGAGCTAGTGAAACTTGCCGCTCGAACTTCTCTCGCAAATTGCGTCCAGCACAATCTCCGTTACTATCCACTCGTCCAACAGATGCGCAGCATGATTGAAAGCGGTGATTTAGGGGAAATCCTGATCGTGCAAGGCACTTATTCACAGGACTGGCTGTTGTATGAAACGGATTGGAACTGGCGCGTGGATTCCGAGGACAGCGGAACGCTGCGCGCGATGAGCGACATCGGATCGCATTGGATGGATGCGATTCAGCACGTTACCGGGCTGCGAATAACGGAGTTATGCGCTGACTTGGCGAAGTTTCACCAAACGCGGCGCAAGCCTAAAGAATCGGTGGAGACATTCGCGGGCAAGAAGCTGCAATCGAACGATTACGAAAATATACGCGTGCACACGGAGGACTTTGGGTCGGTGCTGCTGCGTTTGGGCGACCGCGCGCGCGGCGCATTTACTGTCAGCCAGATGTCAGCCGGAAGGAAGAACCAGTTCGCTGTGGAAATCTTCGGGACCAAGGGCGGCGTGGCATGGAATCAGGAACGCCCGGACGAGTTGTGGATTGGGCGGAGGGACGGCCCGAACCAAATCCTGTTGAAAGATCCGGCGCTGATGTATCCGCGGGCGGCTGCGTTTGCGGATCTTCCCGGCGGCCACAGCGAGGGGTACAACGACACGCACAAGCAGGTGTTCAAGCGTTTCTACGCACGCGTGGCGGATCCCGGAGCGGCCGTGGAGTATCCGACATTCGAGGATGGCCTGCTAGGGATGCGGCTGTTGGAGAAGGTGGCGGAGAGCTCGAGGAAGCGGGGATGGGTGGAGGTTTGAGAGTGTTAAACTGCCATCAGTAGGCCATGGCGTCGAATCCAATCACAAAAGTATCCGCCGAGGAGTATTTGGCGCTGGATCGCGCGGCGGAGTTCCGGAGTGAATTTCTGGATGGCGAAATCGTCGCGATGTCGGGCGGGAGCGCGCGCCACTCCGGATTGAAGGTCAATCTGACCATTGCGGTTGGGACGGCGTTGCGCGGTACTTCGTGCCGGGTTTTCGACTCCGATCTCCGGGTGCGGGTTTCCCCTCGCATGTACACGTACCCGGATCTCGCCGTCGTGTGCGGGAAGGCGGTGTTCGCTGACCAATGCGAAGACATTCTGCTGAATCCCACGGTCATCTTCGAAGTTCTCTCGCCATCGACGGAGTACTACGATCGCGGCGTGAAGTTGCGGAGCTACCGGGAAATCGAATCGCTCATGGACTACGTCCTGGTGGCTCAGGACCAAGTCAACATTGAGCACTACACCCGAAGCGGCGAGAACACCTGGACGCTGCGTGATTATCGACGCGCGGAGGATGTTCTCATGATCGCGTCGATCGGAGTGTCAGTGCCGCTGGCCGCCATCTACGAGCGGATCGAGTTTGCTCCCGAATAGAAATTCCTCGGTCTCGATCCACATCGTATCCAGGACGTTGCCGAGTTCATGATCGGAATGGAGCAGGCGCAAGCGGGCGTTGGAATGCTGCTCGGCGAATCTCACGGAGTAATCGGGCGGAACAACGGTGTCGCCGCGGCCGTGAAAAATCAGCACCGGCTGCTGGACGTCGGGATACGCCTCGTATTGCAGGGCATCTTCCACCAACTGGTAGCCGAGTTCCACTTCACGCCCCTCACTGTAATGAAAGACCTTCAAGGTGTTGGTGCGCTTCCACTGCTCCATGGCGCGGCCGCCCAAAGTTTCCGGCCAGCGCGAGCCGAAGGAAAACGCCGGGGCCAGCAAAACCAGCTTTTCGATTTGCCCAGGGTGCCGGGCCGCGTATAACGCCGCCAGATATCCGCCCATGCTGGAGCCGATGAGCGACGCCGGCTGGTCGCGCGACAGGCGTGCGATCACGTTCAATTGGGCGGTGAGAGTAAGGTTCCTGAAGTTGCCTTCGGCTAAATCCGGGATATCCAGCCCGATGCCGAGCTGCTGGAAGCGTTCGGCGAAAAAACGCGCCTTGCGCGAACCGGGACTGCTCGCGAAGCCATGCAGATAGATGAAACGAGGCATCCGCGTGCTGCTACAGGCCCGCGAACGCAACAGCCGAGCCTTTTGTCAGAATCCGGCGCAGGTAGTCGATCTGCCCCAAATGAAAATTGAGGTGCCCATGCACGTGAACTAGAAAATCGAGTGAGGAAAGCGGCGTTTCGAGAACCTTCTCGGGGTACGTCTCCGCCAGCTCCGAATCGGAGAGCCGGGACACGACCGTCGCCACCAGATCCCTGACCTGCTCGATGCGCTGGACCAGATCCTCTCGCGAGACGCCGGTCTGGGTAAACTCCAGGTCCCGTTCGCGGCGGTACGCCGTTCGCCCCAATTGCCGTCCGACGTACTCGCGCAGATTGCCCTCCAGATGAAGCGCCAGATTCCCGGCCGAATTCTTCACACCGGCGGGGCGCTCCCACAAGGTCTGGTCGCTGGGAAACGCCTGCAATTCCTGGACGAGCCTGGTCAGGTCGCGCGTGAACAGGGCGGCAAGTCCGCCAGCATTCGTCATGGGTACAGTTTCGCGCGCCCGCGTTTGCCGGCGCAAGGTGCAAACGCCACCGACTGGGCTACAATTGGGGAGGCAGGAAAGGCCTGCGTTCTTGATCTGATCGGCACCTTGCGGCCCGGCCTAGTTGCGGCCAGCCGCTACCATCGCTAGAATCAATGAGTTTGTAGACATCTTTTGCTGATATCCGTGGGGAGGATTCATGTCGGTTGAACAGAGAGTGAAGCAGATCATCGTTGAGCAGCTGGGCGTGGACGAGAGCCAGGTGGACAACAACGCCTCATTCGTGGATGATCTTGGCGCGGACTCGCTCGATATCGTGGAGCTGGTGATGGCGTTCGAAGAAGCGTTCGACATTGATATCCCCGATGAAGACGCCGAGAAAATCGCAACCGTAAAAGACGCCATCGACTATATCGAGAACAAGAAAAAGAAGTAAGCCGCCGGGAGCCATCTGGAGCCATTGTTGCCGCGCAGAGTAGTAGTCACAGGAGTCGGCTTGCTGAGCCCACTCGGCATTGGTACGGACCAGAGCTGGAAGGCCCTTCGCGAGGGGCGGAACGGGATTTCCAGAATCGAACAATTCGATGCCGCTGCGTTTGCGTGCCGGATCGCCGGCGAGGTGAAGACGTTCGATCCCACGCAGTTCATCGAGAAAAAAGAAATAAAGAAGATGGGCCGCTTCATTCAGTTCGGCATCGCGGCCTCGGGATTCGCGCTGGCCCAATCCGGCTTGAAGGTGGATGCGCACAATGCCGAACGGGTGGGCGTTGTGATCGGGAGCGGCATCGGCGGATTCGAGGTGATCGAGCGCGAGCATCGGACGCTGCTCGAAAAAGGTCCCAGCCGCATCTCGCCGTTCTTCATCCCGGCCACCATCATCAATCTCGCCTCGGGCTATGTTTCCATCCGCACGGGCGCCAAGGGCCCCAATTCCGCTACCGCCACGGCCTGCACCACCAGCGCGCATTCTATCGGCGATTCCTTCAAAATCATTCAACGCAACGACGCCGATGTCATGATTTGCGGCGGCGCCGAAGCATGTATAACTCCCATGGGCATCGGCGGCTTCGCGGCCATGCGCGCGCTTTCGCAGCGCAACGACGAACCTGAGAAAGCCTCCCGTCCCTGGGATGCCGAGCGCGACGGATTCGTGGTAGGCGAAGGCTCCGGCATTCTGATCCTGGAAGAGCTCGGACACGCCCAGCGGCGAGGCGCGAACATCCTGGCGGAGATCGTGGGCTACGGAATGAGCGGCGATGCTTATCACATCACCAGCCCATCGGAAGACGGCGACGGAGCATTTCGCGTGATGCGGCTGGCGATCAAAGACGCCGGCATCCAGCCCGAACAGATCGACTATGTGAACGCGCACGGAACGTCCACCGAAGTGGGCGATCGCATCGAGACTACGGCCTTGAAACGCGTCTTCTGCGATCACGCTTACAAGCTGGCCGTCAGCTCCACCAAATCCATGACCGGCCATCTGTTAGGAGGCGCGGGCGGTTTAGAGGCCGGGATTACGGTTCTTGCACTGCGCGATCAGATCGCTCCGCCTACCATTAATCTGGACGTTCCCGGCGAAGGGTGCGACCTGGATTATGTGCCGCATCAGGCCCGGCCCATGAAAATGGATTACGCGCTGTCGAATTCCTTCGGCTTCGGTGGCACTAACGGCTGCCTGATTTTCAAGCGGTACACTGCTGACTTGCCGTGAGTGATGCGGTGATCCCATGAAAATTCTGGTCTCTATTAAGCAGGTCCCGGCGCGCGATTCACAGCTGCGCATCGATGCGAGCGGGCGCTGGATTCAGGAAGGCGATCTCAGCTTCGAAACCAACGAGCCGGATGCATTCGCGCTGGAAGAGGCGCTGCGTCTGAAGGAGCAGCAGGGGGGCGAAGTGGTGGCGCTCTGTGCCGGACCGGCGCGGGTTTCGCAGACCATCCGCGAGGCGCTGGCCAAAGGCGCCGACCGCGCCATTCACATCGAAGAAGAGAACCTGGCCGCTTTCGACACCCTGGGGGTCGCCAAATTGCTGGCCAAAGCCGCCGCCGCCGAGCAGCCCGACTTGATCCTCACCGGTTTACAGTCCGACGATTTGGGATACGGGCAGACGGGTGTTGTCATGGCGGAGCTCCTTGGGCTGCCCCACGCGACCATCATCATGGCGGTTGAAAAAATCGACCGGGGCATTCGGGTGAAGCGCGAGCTGGAAGATGGCTGGTTTCAAAATGTCGAGATGCCGGTCCCGGCGGTGCTGACGATCCAATCCGGCATCAATAAGCTGCGCTACGCCACGCTGATGGGGATCAAGAAGGCCAAGACCAAGGAAATCAAGCGGCTGACTGCCGCGGAACTGGGAATTTCGGTGGCGCCGGCGGCGGTGATCGAACGAGTGTACCTGCCGCAGCGCAGCAAGCAGACGCAATTGATGGAAGGCAATGCCAAGGAAGCCGCGGCCAAGCTGGTGGAGAAGCTGCGGTTTGAGGCTCGGGTCCTATGAGCGGGGTTTTGGTCGTCATGGAGCAGAATGGCGGCGTTTGGCATCGCATGTCCTGGGAGACCCTGGCAGCAGGACAGCAGTTGGCCGGGCAACTGGGGCAAACCGCGTCGGCTGCTGTCGTCGGCCAGGGTATAGGCGCGCTGGCGGGGGAACTGGGCGGCAAAAAACTCGATCGGGTCTACGCGGTAGAGCATGAGCTGCTGAGCAGGTACACGGCCGATGGCTTCACGGCGGCCCTGGAACAATTGATCCGCAAGGTAGCTCCCTCTTTTGTGCTCTTTCCACACACCTATCAGGTTCGCGATTTCGCGCCCAAGCTGGCCACCAGGTTCGATCAGGCTTTGGTCAGCGATGCGGTGGGCCTGCGCGTGGAATCAGGCTCGCCGATCTTCGTTCGCCAGCTGTTCCAAGGCAAGTTGAATGCGGACGTGAAGCCCGGTGGCTCGGAGCCCCACTTTGTATCGATCCAAGCCGGGGCGTTTCGCGCCGATCAGGTGGAAGCCGGAAGGTCTGAGGCAGAGCAGTTTACGCCTGAATTGGCCGCCGACGCGATCCGCGCCAAGCCGCTCGAGCCGTTCCGCGAATCGGCGCGCGCGGTGGATCTGACCTCGGCCGAGATCATCGTTTCGGTGGGGCGTGGAATTAAGGAAAAAGACAATATCCCGATCGTCGAGGAGCTGGCGAAAGCGCTCGGCGCCGAACTTGCGGCGTCGCGGCCGATTTGCGACAACGGCTGGCTCCCCATGGAGCGCCAGGTTGGCAGCTCGGGTCAAACGGTCTCGCCCAAAATGTACCTGGCGGTGGGAATCTCGGGCGCGATTCAGCATCTGGTGGGGATGAAGGGCGCAAAAACCATCGTGGCCATTAATAAGGATGCCAACGCCCCGATCTTCGAAGTGGCCGACTACGGAATCGTGGGCGATTTGTTCGAGGTAGTTCCGGCGCTGGTGGCGGAAGTAAAAAAAGCCAAAGAGTAGAAATCGTGGCGCGCACACCCTGTGTGCCGCGTCCCCCCGCTTTAGCGCCGCGTCCCCCGCTTTAGCGCCACACTCCTGGGGGGCGCACGGGATTTTATTCACAGTGTTCGCAAGAGTGCGTGCTCCCCCCTCAAAGCGTCCGGTAGTAGGCGATCATGTCCAGGGGAGGAGGCGTGTGCCCCATGGTGCGCAGGAAACCCGAGATCTGGCCCCGATGATGGGTCCCATGATTCACCAGGTGCAGAAGGATCTGCCAAAGCGGCTGGGAATAAGGGCGGCCCTTGAGGTCATGGTACGAGATGATCTGAAGTACGTCCCCGTCGCCGAAGTCGCGCAGCCAGAGCTTCCAGCGATGGTGCAAGGCAGGCCATTCGGTCTGGAGCAGGGTTAGATCCCGATCCTCGGGGTCGCTAAAGGTGGCTCGCGGTTCCCCGAGAACGCGCATCAGCCAGATGCGGTCCGCCGCGTAGACGTGGACCAGGGTGTCGAGCACGCTCTTGTCGGCGGTGCCGAAGTCGCGCGTGATTTCTTCGGGCGAAAGCTTGGCGGCTGCGTCCAAAAGGCGCTGGGTAGCCCAGGCGGAATAATCGAGCTGCATTCGGAGAGTATCGACGGCGACTGGCATCTTCTGATTATGTGCCTTTCCTAAGGGAAACAGCTGAGCGGCCCTGGGCGCGTGGACCGGTGAAAGCGATATTACACAAGTCTTACAAAGCGCGAGAGAAATCCCTGTTAGGTTGGAACTTAAAGGACGGGGAGACTTCGTGAGCAGCGACATTCAAAATATCTACGAGAACCGGAAACTGAACTGGGGTATCGTCAGCGTTCTGGTGTTTTTGCACGTCGGCGCCTTTGCGGCGTTGTTCATGTTCAGCTGGCGCGCTTTTCTGATATCGGTGCTGCTGTATTGGGTCAGCGTGGGGCTGGGCATCAGCATGGGCTACCATCGGCTGCACACGCATCGTTCCTACCAGCTTCCCCGAGCGCTCGAATATTTCCTGGCGTTTTGCGGAACCTTATCGCTCGAAGGCGGACCCATTTTCTGGGTGGCGACGCACCGCATCCATCATCAGTATTCCGACAGGCCGGGCGATCCGCATTCGCCTCACGACGGCGCCTGGTGGTCGCACATCGGATGGCTGCTGTTGGGCGAGTCCAAGCACAACAACACCAAGCTGATGTCGAAATACGCGCCGGACCTGGCGAAGGACCCGTTCTACACGTATCTGAACACCTATCACTGGGTTCCGATCGTGGTGGTGTCGGTGCTGCTGCTGGTATTTGGCGGCTTGCCCTTGCTGCTGTGGGGAATCTGCATGCGTCTGGTCTTCGGCCTGCACGCCACCTGGATGGTGAACTCGGCTACGCACATGTGGGGCCAGCGGCGCTTCAATACGCGCGACGATTCGCGCAACAACTGGTGGGTCGCGCTGATCACCTTCGGCGAAGGCTGGCACAACAACCATCATGCACATCCCACTTCGGCGCGGCATGGCCTGGCGTGGTATGAGATCGATCTCTCCTGGATTCAGATCTCGATCCTGAAGTTCCTGGGCATCGCCAAGGCGGTGCGCGTCGCGAAGGTGCACACGGCGATTCCGGAGCGCGAAGCGGCCTAGTTCGACAAGAATTCAGAAGTCAGAAGTCAAAAGTCAGAATTCGGAATTCGCTTCAGTTACCCTGGAAGCATGGTTGTCGCCGGACGCCGCAGGTCGATCACATTCTTTATCGTGCTCGGCATCGGGCTGATCTCGGTTATCGTTCTGCTGTATATCGGCTGGGTGCTGCTGGGCTGGCACACCGGGATTGAGCTATTCCTCGGCTCGCTGCTGGCGCTGGTGATCATCTTCGGAGCGGTTCTCAACACCATGTTTCTGGTCCGCGAAATCCGGCGCAACGAACAGCACGACGCTTTCATCAACGCGGTGACGCACGAGCTGAAGACCCCGGTGGCGTCCATTCGACTCTATCTGGAAACCCTGCAAACCCGACCGGTGGACGAGATGCAAGCGCCGGAGTTCTATCGCACGATGGTGGAGGATAGCGACCGCCTGCTCTCTACCATCGAACAGGTTCTGCGGACCGGACGCATCGGATCCACCAGCCGCCGCAAACTGCACCTGGTCCGCATCAGCCTCAACGGGGTGATCGAGGAATGCCTGGAGCGGACAACTGCGTTGCACCGGCTGCCGGTGGAGGCGGTGGAGTACCGGCCGGGTCCGGAGGTGACGGTGATGGGGGATCCCGAAGAGGTGCGGGCCGCCGTGTCGAACCTGATCGACAACGCCGTGAAGTACTCCGGCAACGCGGTAAAGGTGTTGGTGGAGACCGAGGCGGTGGACGACAAGTTCGTGTCCGTGCGGGTACACGATCAAGGCCCGGGCATACCCAAGATGGAGCTCAAACAGATTTTCAAGCGCTTCTACCGCGTTCCGGGTCCGCTTGCCACCCGCGTGAAAGGGACCGGATTGGGACTGTTCATCGTCCGCTCGGTCGCCAAGCGTCACGGAGGGCGAGCGTGGGCGGAGAGCGACGGGCCGGGGCAGGGGAGCACGTTCATCTTGCAGCTTCCCATCGCTAAATAGATGAGCCGAGTCTTAGTCGTGGAAGACGAGCAGCACCTGGCCGAGGGGCTGCGGTTTAACCTCGAGGCCGAAGGCTATCAGGTGCAACTGGTGGATGCGGGCGAGGCGGCGCTCGAAAAGCTGAAGGTGGACGCTCCGGCGTTCGACGTGGTGATTCTGGATGTCATGCTGCCTGGGATCAGCGGTTTTGACGTAGTGTCGCAGATGCGGGAGTTAGGCCAATATGTACCCACGTTGATCCTGACGGCGCGCGGCCATCCCGACGACGTGCTGCGCGGGTTCGCATCGGGAGCGGACGATTATCTCACCAAGCCTTTTGAACTGTCGATACTGATTGCCCGCATTCGTGGCCTGCTCCGGCGCCGCGAGTGGCTGCGATCCTCGGCGGCCGTGCCAACGGGCTCGCTGAATGAGCGGGAAGAATCGAAACACATTTTCGAGTTTGGCGACAAGTCGGTGCATTTCGACCGGCTGGAGCTGCATGTGCGCGATCAGGTGTTTCCTCTGACGCTGATGGAAGCCAACGTTCTGCGGTATCTCATCGAGCACGAAGGCCAGCGCGTGTCGCGGAAGGCGATGCTCGCCAAGGTGTGGGGCCTGCACGAGGACACCGACACCCGCGCCATCGACAACTTCATCGTGCGGTTGCGGCGTTATATTGAGGAGGATCCCACGCGCCCGCGGCATTTACTGACCGTGCGCGGCGTGGGCTACCGGTTTGTGGCGTCGCCCGCGGAATAGGCGCGGTCCGAGGAGGCGCCCGCAAGCAATTTTGCGACAATGGAGCCGAAAGGTCCAGTCGTGAAATACATTCTGCTGCTGCTCGCGGGCGCGTGGCTTTTTCTAGGCGCCGACGATACTGCCAAGCTCAATTATCCGGCCGCTCCCAAGGGCGCTCAGGTGGACGACTATCATGGCGTCAAGATCACCGACCCCTATCGTGGATTGGAGAATGCGGATGCGCCGTCCACCAAAAAATGGGTGGCCCAGGAGAACGAGCTGACGTTCTCCTATCTGGCGAAGCTGCCGGGGCGCGAGGCCATCAAAAAGCAGCTTACAGAGCTGTGGAATTACGAGAGATTCGGCGGCTTCGAGAAAGCCGGGAATCGTTATTTCTATTTCCGCAATTCGGGTTTGCAAAATCAGCCGGTGCTGTATGTGACGGATTCGCTCACGGGGCCGGCGCGCGAACTGCTGGATCCCAACACTTATAGAAAAGATGGAACCACGGCGCTGGACGGAGAGGCGGTGAGTTGGAACGGCAAGCTGTATGGCTACGCGGTGGCGCAGGCCGGCTCGGACTGGGCGGAGTGGCACGTCCGCGATGTGGTCACGGGCAAGGATACGTCCGATCTTGTCCAGTGGACCAAGGGGACCGTCATTTCGTGGGCCGCGGACGATCGCGGGTTCTACTACTCGCGTTATGCCGAACCGCCCCCCGAGAAACTGCTCACCGTGGCGGCGCTGGACGAGAAGGTTTACTTCCACAAATTGGGCGAACCGCAATCGGCGGACCGGCTTATCTACGAGCGGCCCGACCATCCCAACTGGGGCATCGATCCGCTGGTGATGGAGGGTGGCCGGTATCTGCTGCTCAACATATACACCGGCGTGCCGGGAAAGAATCTGTTGGCGTATCAAGACCTGAAGAGGGCGAACCCGCGCACGGTGATGCTGATTCCATCAGCCGAATACGGGTACATCCCGGTTGCGGTGATCGGTTCGAAACTGTATTTGCAGACCAATGACGGCGCGCCGCGCAGCCGGGTGGTTGCGATGGACATCGAACATCCGGAGCGCGCTAACTGGAAGGAGATCGTTGGGGAGCGCGCGGAGACGCTGGATGGCGCGCGGATCGCCGATGGCAAACTGCTGCTGTCCTACATGCAGGACGCGAATTCGGCGGCTCGGCTGGTGACGTTGGATGCCAGGGGGGATGCCAAGGCGGCCACCGAGATTGCGATGCCGGGGATTGGGACGGCCGCCTGGTCGGACGCGCGGCTCCAGGACAAGGAGATGTTCTTCGGGTTCGACGGCTTTACGATCGCACCCGGCGTCTACCGGCTGGATCTGGAGACCGGAAAGAGCACGCTGATCCGGCAGAGCAAAGTGGCGGTGGATCTGTCCGCGTACGAAACGCGACAGATTTTTTATTCGAGCAAAGATGGCACGCGCATTCCCATGTTTCTGAGTTACAGGAAGGGCTTAAAGCTGGACGGCCGGAATCCGACATTGCTCTACGCCTACGGAGGCTTCGATATCGCCGAAACGCCCAACTTCCGCCCGGCGCTAGTGGAATGGATGCAGATGGGCGGGGTGTACGCGGTGGCGAACATCCGCGGCGGATCGGAATACGGCGAAGCCTGGCACCAAGCGGGTATGCGCGCCAAGAAGCAAAACGTATTCGACGACTTCATCGCGGCCGGCGAGTGGCTGATCGCGAATAAATACACTTCGACGCCGAAGCTGGCGATTGTTGGCGGCAGCAACGGCGGCCTGCTGATCGGCGCGGTGCTGAACCAGCGGCCCGATCTGTTCGGCGCGGCCATGCCCGCGGTGGGCGTGATGGACATGCTGCGCTTCCAGAAGTTCGGGTTCGGGACGCAGTGGGTAGGCGAGTATGGGTCGGCCGATAATCCCGAGGATTTCAAGGTGCTGCGGGCATATTCGCCGCTGCATAACATTCGCAGGGGCGTGGAGTACCCTCCGACTTTGATCACGACTTCGGATCACGATGATCGCGTGATGCCGGGGCATAGTTTGAAATACGCGGCGACGCTGCAGCAGGCCCAGGAGGGTCCGGCGCCGATTTTGATTCGCATCGAGACCCGCGCGGGGCATGGAGCGGGGAAACCGACCACCAAGCAAATCGACGAATGGGCGGATCGCTTCACGTTCCTCAGGAGTGCTTTGAAAATGGCCTCGGGATCTTAAGCGGAAATCCCCTGTGGGAGAATAGTTCCAAATGGAGCGCACTTGTTTTCGGTGACCAACGAACAGCTTTATATCCTGGTGGGCGTTCCGATGCTGTTTAACGCTATGCTGATCGGGCTTGTGATCGCCTACATCAATGCCCGGTTCGGCAGGTCGGACGCAAAATTCGAAGGCTTGGAGTCGCGCATTGACCAGCATTTTGACGCTATAGACAAGCGCTTCGACGATATGCGCGATCTGTGGCGAGCCGAGCTCCGGCGGGTGGAAGAAATGCTGGATGCGCGCTTGAAGCACATCGAAGAGCGCCATTGAACCGCGCCCGCGTCTTGCCGCAGTGCTGCCCTGTGGGAGAATAGTCGCAGGCGGAGCGCACTTGCTTTCGGTGACCAACGAACAGCTCTATCTCACCATCGGAATTCCGATGCTGTTTAACGCCACGTTGATCGGGCTCGTGATTGCCTACATCAATGCCCGTTTTGGCAGGTCCGACGCGAAATTCGAGAGTTTGGAGTTGCGCTTCGACGCGATCGACAAACGCTTCGACGATATGCGCGATCTGTGGCGAGCCGAGCTCCGGCGCGTGGAAGAAGTGCTGGATGCGCGTTTGAAGCACATCGAAGAGCGTCATTGAACCGCGCCTGCGTCTTGCCGCAGCACCGCCCTGTGGGAGAATAGTCGCAGGCGGAGCGCACTTGTTTTCGGTGACCAACGAACAGCTCTATATCCTGGTGGGCGTTCCGATGCTGTTTAACGCCACGCTGATCGGGCTTGTGGTTGCCTACATCAATGCCCGGTTTGGCAGCCTGGAGTTGCGCTTCGACGCAATCGACAAGCGCTTCGACGATATGCGCGATCTGTGGCGAGCCGCACTACGGCGCGTGGAAGAAGTGCTGGATGCGCGCTTGAAGCACATCGAAGAGCGCCATTGAACCGCGCCTGCGTCTTGCCGCAGCGCTGCCCTGTGGGAAAATAGTCGCAGGCGGGGCGCACTTGTTTTGCTGACCAACGAACAGCTCTATCTCACCATCGGAATTCCGATATTGTTCAACGCCGCCTTGATCGGGCTTGTTATCGGCATCTTCAGGACCAGATTCGACGCCATCGACAAGCGCTTCGACGATATGCGGGATCTGTGGCGAGCCGAGCTCCGGCGCGTGGAAGAAGTGCTGGATGCGCGCTTGAAGCACATCGAAGAGCGCGGCTAATTGGCGGCCTTCTCGGGCAGCTCGAATACCCACAACTGGGCTCCGCCGCCGGGCGGGTTCTGGATCTCCGGCACCAGCACCGGCCAGGTGATGGCGTGCGCGCCCCCATTGCCCACCACCACGGCGACATACTGCTTGCCATTGACGCTGTAGGTGATCGGGCAGGAGCTCGGCACGTCGTTCAGCCGCGTCTCCCACAGCACTTTGCCGTTGGAGTCGTCGTAGGCCCGAATATAGCGGTCCAGTGAGCCGTCAAAGACGATACCGCCGGCGGTATCGAGCGCGCCCGTTGTTTGCGGCGCTCGCTGGCGATCGGTCCACACCACTTTGCGGGTCTCGAGATTGATGGCTTCAAAGCGGCCGTACTTGCCGTCGCCATCCAGACGCGGCCGAATGGTAAACCGCAGGCCGGAGGAAAGCGCGCCGCGCTCGCCGGGACCAACCGGAATCAGGTCCATGCAGGATTCCACCAACGGCACATACAGGATTTTGGTTTCGGGATTCAGAGATCCCGGGATCCAGCTTTTGGCGCCGCCCGCGTGCGGGCACACGGTTTTGGTCTCGCCGTCGCCAATGACAACCTGATGGTTAATTGTTTTTGCGCCGGTCACGGGATCGATCGAGGTCACCACGTTTTGCAAACCCAGATCCATCGAGAAATCATACTTGCCGGTGGCGGCATCCAGTACATCGTAAATCGCTTCTTTTCCGGCGGTCACTACCACTCGCTTGGTTCCACCCTGGACCGGGAGATTGATCAGCTGGCGCTCGAACGCCCAGTCGAGATCCCATTGATCGTTGGGCACGTGCTGGAAATACCAAACCAGCTTGCCGGTGTCGGGATCGAACGCGAGAGTGGTGTCGGTGTAAAGCCCGTCGTTGTTGACGCCGGGTTCGGTGGATGGATGCACCAGCGGACCCGTATCGTAGGTCTGCGCCACTCCGAAAAAGACCAGATTCAAAGCCGGGTCGTAACTGCCGGGTGTCCATACCGAGGCGCCATTGCGTTTTTCGAGCGGCAGACCGTTCCAGCTATTGCCGTTGGGCTCGCCCGGCCGCGCGATGGTGTAGAAGCGCCAGGCTTCCTTGCCGGTAGCGACATCCAGCGCGACGATGATGTTGCCGCCCTTGGAGCGGCCCACGGTTCCAACGATCACCTTGCCTTTGGCCACCAGCGGGCCCCCGGTGAGCATCATCTCGGGATTCTTGGCGGGGTCCAGGATCTCGTGGTCCCACGCCACCTCACCGGTTTTCACATCCAGCGCGACCACGTGCATATCGGAGGTGCCAACCAACAGGTGGTTGCCGTAGATCGCGATGTCGCGCTTGACCATGGAGAGGAAAAAAGCGCCCTTGGGAATTTGTCGCGTATATTGCCACAGCAGGTCGCCCGTGGTTGCGTCCAGAGCTTGCACATGGTCGGCGTAGCTGTGTACGAAGATCACGCCATCGTGAACCAGAGGGGTCGCTTCGTTGGCGCCCGGCGGCAGCGACCAGGTCCATTTGGAGCGAAGCTCGGCGACGTTGCTTCGGTTGATCTGTTTGAGTGGGCTGAAGCCCGAGTCATCATAGGTGCGGCGCCAAGTGAGCCAATCGCCGGCCGGAGGGTTTGCGAGTTCAGCGTCGGTGACGGGAGTGATTTTATAGAGCGGATTGGACTTGGGCGGCGCCGGAATCAGGCTGGCGTAGGGCGAGAGGCCGCCGCCGGGTGAATTAGAAGCGGGTTCACTCGGTTTGTTCTTGACCGCGCCCGGTGCCGCGCCCGGAAGGTTCTTTGCGGTTAGCGAGACGCCGTTGGACTGCAGAATGAAAGCCGTGATCTGAAGATAGGCAGCGTCGCCCAGCCCTCCCGCGTTGCTCGGCGGCATCTTGGCGCTGATGTAATTGAGCAGCTCGCCTGGGGCCTTCCCGCCCCATTGTTCGGAGAATGCCGTGCCTTTGATGGGCGGCGCGAATTCCCCGTCGTCCAGATTCACGCCGTGGCAGCCCGCGCAGTTCTGTGCATAGGCGGACTGGCCTTCGGCGGCTTGCGCGGCGGTGAACGTCTGCGCCTGCCCGCGAAGCGCGATCACCGTGCCCATGATTACGAGCGCGGACCCCGGAATCGCTATCTGCTGAAGCTTCTTGCTGAATTTCATGACCGTGCCTAGTTTATAACAGCGCTGGCGGGCAATCCACTCCGCCGCATCCTTGGCGATCCTGGTATCATCCAAAGCTGCAAGGAGAGTTGATGCCCAAAATTATTCGCTTCCATCAGATTGGCGGTCCGGAAAATCTGAAGCTTGAAGATGCCCCTTCGGCGCAGCCGGGAGAAGGAGAGGCCAAGTTGCGAGTCCAGGCCGCTGGCCTAAACCGCGCGGAATCCATGTACTACCACGGCATGTATATCGAGCCGACTGAAGTGCCGTCGCGCATCGGTTACGAAGTTGCCGGCGTGGTGGAAGCAGTGGGCGAAGGAGTGGACAAAAGCTGGGTCGGGAAAAAGGTGGCGACATTCCCTGGTTACTCGATGCACCGCTACGGTGGGCTGGGCGAAGAGGCGATTGTGCCGGCCAGCGCGTTAGGAGAGTATCCAGCGAATCTTTCGGTTGCGCAAGCGGCTGCCATCTGGATGCAGTATCTGACCGCCTACGGGGCGCTGGTGCCGGTGGGCAAGGTGAAGGCGGGTGATTTCGTTTCCATCACGGCGGCTTCCAGCAGCGTGGGCCTGGCTGCGATTCAAATCACGAAGACCGAAGGCGCAACGGCCATCGCGGTGACGCGAACTTCCAAGAAACGCGCCGAGCTGCTGGCCTTGGGCGCGGATCACGTCATCGTTACCGACGAAGAAGACTACGTGGCGCGGGTGCAGGAAATCACCGCCGGCCAGGGCGTGCGGCTCACCTTCGATCCCGTGGCTGGGCCATTTATCGAGAAGCTAGCTGCCGCGGCGGCCATCGGCGGCACCATCTTCGAATATGGCGCTCTATCGCCCGAGCCCACGCCGTTCCCGCTATTCAGCGCGCTGGGCAAATCATTGAGCATCCGCGGTTACATTCTGACGGAAATCAGGCGGGACCCCGCGGGAATGACCAAGGCCCACAAATACGTTTTCGACCGTCTTGCGGACCGGCGCTTTGTCCCCAAGATCGCTAAGACGTTCCCGCTGGCGCAAACCGTCCAGGCCTACCAATACCTGGAATCCAATCAGCAGGTCGGCAAGATCGTC
Organism: Bryobacterales bacterium; assembly: GCA_963824345.1. Classification (GTDB taxonomy): domain Bacteria; phylum Acidobacteriota; class Terriglobia; order Bryobacterales; family Bryobacteraceae; genus Palsa-89. The sequence continues at coordinate 188,296 of CAWGOZ010000020.1, read as the reverse complement.
ATCACGGTTCCATAACAGCCTGCCGCGCGTGGGCCGCGGGCTCTTACTTTGTCTCGCTGTCGGCAGCCGATCCGGCGAATACTTTGCGGCCGTCCGCCAGCGTAACCTTACGGGCGTTGGCCAGCTTGGAGCCGTCCTTTGCCAGGGAGCCTTCCACGGTTACAACTTCGCCGGGCTTTAGCGAATTGCGAGTCCATCCCAGGCGCATCAGAGCGTTGGGGCTTCCCAATTCGAGTTCCCAGTTGGTGACCGTGCCGGCGTCGTCCTTCACATCGATGTAGAACCGCGCGTGCGGATTCATCCACTCCACTTTGGTCACGGCGCCGGTGAGTGTGACGGGCTTGGCGGCGTCATACTCGGCCGTGAAGGAATGATGCGCCAGGATGGGCGCGGCGGTCGCCAGCAAACCAAGGCCCGCCACCAAAACATAGAATCTGGATTTCATTGTTGCACCTCTCCAAATGATTATAGTGCCTCAGGGTCATTCTAACGCCTAGGGTGATTATAATGCTTCAAACGATTATAACGCTTTGGGCGGTCGGCTACAGCAGCTTGTGAATGGCGGCTTCCAAGGCAGACATATCGGTCTCGCCGATGAAGGAGCGGACTTTGTGCCCTGACTTGTCGTATAGAAACAGGGCCGGAAGCGCGCCACTCCATTTCGGATCGATGGCGTTGATGAAATGATCGTCGTCGTCGGCGTGCTTCAGGTAAGTCGGGCCGGACACTCCGAATTGCTGGATGAGTTTTTCGGCGGCTGCCTTCTGTTCGGGCTCATCCGCCGAGATGGTGATCACTTCCACGCCTTGTGAGCGCAGCTTAGCTTCCAGTTTCACCAGCTGCGGAAGTTCGGCGCGGCAGGGCGCGCACCAGGTGGCCCAGAAATCGTACACGACAACTTTGCCTTTGTGGGAGTTGACCAGGCTTTGGAATCCGGCCTCGTTGACGGGAATCAGCGTGCCGGGAAGCGGGCCGGCCGCGAACAAGGGCCAGCAGAGCAAGAGAAGGATCGCGCGGCGCATCATGCTTCAGGATACCTTGCTCGCGTCGAAGCGGTCCGCCACGACGTTGTCGGCATCCTTAGTAAACGGGAAACGAAAACCCGACGCGCCTGGCGTGCTCGCGCTACTTCTTCACCTTCAGTTTTAAGTTGATGAGAGGAGTCTTCTTGCTATTGAAGACGCTTAGGTTCTTCCAGGAGCTGGCTGCGCCATCGCGCTCGGCCTTCACCTGGTATTCAACGTCGGCGCTCAGCCCCATGAAATGATAGCTGCCGTCCTCCTGCGTGATAAAGGAACGGATCTGCAGATTCTTGGTGTTCTTCAACTGCACCACGGCTTTAGCTACGCGTTGCCCGGCGGCGTCCGTCACAAAGCCCTCCAGATTGCGCGTGCCGGGGTCCTGGTTTCTCTTCTGCGCGCTGAGACCGGCGCCCAGCAGCAGAATCGCGATGCAGGCCCCTCCGATTGGTCTGGTCTTGGCCACCTATTTCGGCTCGCGTTCCAACTGGAAGCTTACCTCAAGGCGCTCCTGGCCTTCCACGCTGACGGATTTCCGCACGCTTTGATAGCCTTTGGCCGCCACCACGATGTCGTAGTTCATGGGACCGGGCGGGACGCGAAAGATGAACTCGCCCCGGGCGTCGGAAACCGCTTCCGTCTTTTGCGCTTTCACCGGCGCGCTCCCGGACGAGGACTGCGCGACCAAGGTTACAGCCGCGTCAGGCAGCGCATAACCGGACTCCTGAAAAACGCTGCCGCTGATCAGGGCATAGCTCTCGGGCGCCGGTTTCTTTTTAGCGGCTGCCGCAATCGGAAGCAGTGCAGCGATCAGCAGCACCGCGCTCGTCCCAAACAGGCGGGTGCCAGTCAGGCTAGTGCCAATCCTCTTCTTCCTCTTCTTCTTCGTCCTCATCATCGTCTTCATCCTCGCTGTAATGGAGGTCTTCGTCTTCTTCTTCGTCCTCCTCGTCCTCGTCCTCTTGAGTTTCCAGTTCCAGAGGACTCAGTCCGGTGACGCTGAGATCGGCGCCGCACTCCTCGCAGACCAGCGAGTCACCTTCATCCAAATCGTCCTCGTCCACGTCGATGACGGCGTCGCAGTTCGGACAGTTGACCATCTACATTCCCTCCCGGGACCCAATCTCCTTATACAGGAATTGGTGATCGAGGCGCATCACTAGACACAGTTTTACCATGCAGGCCGCAGGGGGTGGTGGGTTATCGGATGTCGAGCTTGGCTTCGATGCGGGTGACGCAGTTGTCAAGGTCGATGACTTTGCCGATCAGAGTGTCAAACTTGACCTCAAGGTTGTTGAACCGTGCGTCGAAGCGCGTCTCCAGATTGCTAATGCGGGTCTCCAGGGTGTTGAATCGCGCGTCATTACTGCTGAATCGGGCGTCAATGCTGTTGAATCTGGCGTTTAGGAAGGTGTACTGAACGGTGTTCATCAAAATCCCGATCAGTACGGCCAGAGTTGGGATGCCGATCGCGAGATAGAACTGAAGGCTACTCATCGACGCTCCTATTGTACCTCGCGGTGGCGAATCCTCTCACCCGTTAGCTTGTCTTCTTCTGCTGGATGGTCCGCATCTCGTCGATGATCCGCTCGAAGATCCGCTTCAGGGCTTCCGAAGTCAGCGGCCCGGGATTGTGGCTGCTGACGTTTTGAAACACCTGGTCTTCGCGCTTGGGCTCGTAGATGGGCAAAGAGAATTCGCGTTTGATGCGGCCGATTTCATGCACGATTGCGGTGCGCTGGTTGAGCAGCTCCACCAGCTTCACATCCACCGCGTCGATCCGCCGGCGGCAATCCGCGAGCTTCTCAATGCTCATGATCTTTCGGGCTCATTGGTTCTTCGATAGTAAACCACTGGCGAGCTCCCGAGCCAGAGCCTCCATTTTGGCCGGGAGCTGAGGATCGGACGCGTTCTGTTCGATAACCCGGACGAAGGCGCTGCCTACCACCACGCCATCAGCCATCGCGCCGACGGCCCGAACCTGCTCGGCGGTGGAAATGCCGAATCCGACCGCCAGCGGAAGATCGGTGGCGCGGCGCATGGCCTGGACCAGCGGCTGGACGCCATGGGAGACGCTGGATCGCTCACCCGTCACCCCCGTTCGCGAAACCAAATAGACGAAACCGGTGGAGTATTTCGCCACCAGTTCCAGGCGCCTCTGGCTGCTGGTGGGCGCCGCCAGGAACACCGTGTCCAGACCCGCTTGGCGCATCACCTGGATATACGGGCCGGCCTCTTCGACGCTCAGGTCCGTGAGCAGGCAGCCGTCGATTCCGCTTGCCACCGCCGCGCTAGCCAACGGCTCCAGCCCGAACCGCAGCACCGGATTCAGGTAGGTGAACAGCAGCAGCGGAATTTCGGACCGTTTGCGGACCTGCGCCGCGATTTCCAGCACGGTGGCGAGCTTTGTTCCGGCCTTAAGCGCGCGATCGCTGCCGCGTTGGATCACCGGGCCGTCGGCGATGGGGTCGGAAAAAGGCACGCCCAGCTCGATCAAGTCGGCGCCGCCGCGTTCGAGAGCAGCCACGATGCCGGGCGTCGTGCCGGGCGATGGGTCGCCTGCGGTGATGTATGCGATGAGTGCGGGGCGATGCTCGGCGGTCAGCCGTTCAAAGAGGCGGCTAATGCGGGTCATCTAATTCCTTCAAATTTTCGCGATAGATGTCCGTATCTTTGTCGCCGCGTCCTGACAGATTAATGATGAACATTTCGCCTTTGGCGCCGGGGGCGCGCCGCAACGCTTCAGCCACGGCATGCGCGGATTCAAGCGCGGGAATGATCCCTTCGGTGCGCGCCAATATGCGCGCGGCGTCCAGCGCCTGGCTGTCAGTGACCGAGCAATACTCGGCTCGTTTCTTATCGTGCAGCCACGCGTGTTCGGGTCCCACCAATGCGTAATCCAGACCAGCCGAGACGGAATGCGTCAGCGCCACCTGCCCGTCGGCGTCCTGCAAAAGATAGCTGTGCGCGCCGTGCAGCACGCCAGGCGATCCGCCCGAAAAGCGCGCGGCATGCGCGCCCAGCTGCGCGCCTGTTCCACCCGCCTCCACTCCAATCAGGCGGACGCCTTCGTCGGCCAGGAACGCGTGAAACATCCCGATCGCGTTGCTACCGCCGCCCACGCAGGCGAATATCGAATCCGGCAGGCGACGCTCGCGCTCCAGGATCTGGCGCCGGGTCTCTTCTCCGATCACGCTATGAAAATCGCGCACCATCATCGGGTAAGGATGTGCGCCCAGGGCGGAGCCAAGCAGGTAATGGGTGGAATCGACGTTGGTCACCCAGTCGCGCATGGCTTCGTTGATGGCGTCCTTCAAGGTCCGGCTGCCGCTGGTGACGCTGGTCACTTTCGCGCCGAGCAAGCGCATGCGAAAGACATTCAGCCGCTGCCGCCGCATGTCCTCTTCGCCCATGTAGACGATGCACTCGAGCCCAAAAAGAGCGCACACCGTCGCGGTTGCGACGCCGTGCTGGCCAGCGCCGGTTTCGGCGATGATGCGCTTTTTCCCCATGCGCCGTGCGAGCAGGGCCTGGCCCAGGCAGTTGTTGATCTTGTGCGCGCCGGTGTGCAGCAGATCCTCGCGCTTGATGTAAATCCTGGCGCCGCCGTAGGCTTCGCTCAACCGCTTGGCGTGATAGAGCGGCGTGGGACGGCCCGCGTAATTGGCCAGCAGGTCCTTCAACTCGGCTTGAAACGCCGGATCGTGCCGAGCCGTGAGATAGGCCTGCTCGAGTTCCTCCAACGGCGCCATCAGCACTTCCGGAACATAGCGGCCGCCGTACGGGCCGAAGTGGCCGCCGGAGTCGGGGGATGGCGTCGTCACGATTCGAGAGCAGCCAGGATGAATTTGCGCATTTTATAGTGATCCTTTAGCCCGGGGGATTTTTCGATGCGGGAGCAAGCGTCGACTCCCCAGGGGCGTGCTTGTTCAATGGCGAGTTGAACGTTGTCACCGTCCAAGCCGCCGGCAATGATGACTTTCTGTTCGAGATGCGGTGCTTGGGACCAGTCCCAGGTTTTGCCGCTTCCGCCCGACATGCCATCGGCCGGCGAATCGATCAGCACGGCCTCCACGTCCCCAAACAATGCGAGCGCTACTGGATCCAAAGGTGACATGGCCCTCCAGACGCGAACTCCTCGGGCGTCCGAACTGCCATGCAGCTGCGCAACGTCGAGCCCGGCGTCGAGAACGATTTTCGCGATGGTCTCCGGCGCTTCATTCACGAACACGCCGACTTTCCAGACGTTGGCAGGGATCTTTTCTCCAATCGTGGCTGCGCCGGTGGGCGAAATGTATCGAGGGCTTTCGCGGTAGAAATTGAAACCGATGGCATCGGCCCCGGCGTCGACAGCGGCCAGCGCATCTTCGCGATTGGTGATGCCGCAGATCTTGACCATCATGAGAGCAACTCTCGCAATGCTGCGGCTGGATCGCCGGATTTCATCAAATGCTCGCCCACCAGGAACGCCTGGTAACCGGCCGCGCGCAGGCGCTCGACGTCGGCAGCGGAACGGATCCCGCTCTCGGCCACTCGCACCACGCCCGCGGGAATTTTGTCCGCCAATCGAAGCGCGGTACCTAGATTTACCTCGAAGGTGTGCAGATTCCGGTTGTTGACGCCGATCAATCGCGCGCCGGATGTAATCGCTTGCCCTAGCTCGTCTTCCGCATGCACTTCCACCAGGGCCGCCATGCGGTAACGTTCTGCAAGCTCCCGGAAATCGCGCATCTGGCGCTCCGAGAGTAGAGCGGCGATCAACAGGATCGCATCGGCTCCATGGGCCGCCGCCTGGTGCACGTGATAGGTGTCGATGGTGAAATCCTTGCGCAAAACCGGCAGCCGCACGGCCGCGCGGGCCGATTCCAAATGCGACAAGCTACCCAGAAAATGTTTTTCGTCGGTTAGCACCGATAGCGCGGCCGCGCCGCCATTCTCATACGATCGGGCGATCGAAGCCGGGTCGAACTCGTCAGCCAGCACGCCTTTGCTCGGCGATGCCTTCTTCACTTCCGCGATCACCGCCGGCGCCCGGCTGGTGAGCGCAGCCAGAAAGTCGCGCCGCCCGGGAATCGACTGCTCTGCGCGCTCTTCAACCCCGGGCTCGCGGGACGCCAAATCGAGCCTCTTCTGGTCGACAATTTGAGCCAGGATGTCCGGGAGCGCTTTCACCATGGGCGGGAAAATCCAATTGTAGCGCGAGCCGCCCGGCGTGTTGCGTGAGACTAGCAAGGCACCGCGTATATCGTCACTCAGAAGTCTTTGGTTTCCCTCTCCTCATTGATCGGCGTTGATCGGCGGTTTCCCAGGGACGCCGGCTTCGGAAAATCCCTTCCTGTGACGCCGGATCACTGTCGTGATCTCGCGCTCCAGCGTGATTTCGACGCGCCGTACGATCTCGACCGCTTCGCCGGATTCTTGCTCCGGGCCGGGCCGGGCCGGTAAACTATCTGGTGCTGGTTCCATTTGAATTGGGGAATTTCGTGTCTCAGGATCGCACTCAAACATTGCCGCCGTCCTCAAAATCGCGGTTAAGACCTCTGAATCTTTCTTAACAGGCCGCGGAAGCGGCAATTTAGGGAGCGGGAAGATGCCCGGCTTCAAAGAGTTGTACCGGTTCGCGGATTACGAACTGAGGGTTCGTCCGCGGATGGTGCTGCGTCATGGGGCTGTCGTTCCGTTGCCTTCGAAGACTTTTGAAGTGCTGCTGTACCTTGTGGCGAACGCGGGGCGGGTGGTTACCAAGGACGAACTGTTGAAGGCGGTTTGGCCCGATTCCTTCGTCGAAGAAAGCAATCTCACGCAACATGTGTTCCGCCTCCGAAAGGTCCTGCAGCCTCAGACGGACGACTCGCCGTACATCGTTACCGTGCCCGGCCAAGGCTATCAATTCTCGGCCGTTGTCGAGTCGGACGCTCCGCTGGCGATTGTTGCGCCCGGCACCCTCGACGTGCCTGAGGAAATCGTGGTTCAGACGATTCGCGAGCGCAGCACATTCATAACCGAGGAAATTCTACATCGGCCAGCCGTTTTGATGGCTGCTCGCCGCTCTCGATTGCGAACCGTGGCGGCCGTTCCCCTATTCGCCATTTTGCTTGCCGGGCTCGCGATCTGGGCCTGGCGTGCAACGCATCGTCCGCCTGGTGGCCCCGCGGTTCCGATCGTGGTGTCGCCGTTCGAAAACAGGACGGGCGATTCTTCGTTCGATCTGGCGCTTTCCAGTGCTTTATCGATCGACCTGGGGCAATCCCCCTATTTCGCCGTTTTGAGCAGGGCGGAAGTCCGTAACACTTTGGCGCTGATGAAGCGGCACGAGGATGAAAAGCTGACGGACTCGCTGTGGCGCGAGATCTGCCAGAGGAGCAACAGCCGCGTACTGGTCGGCGGCGCCATCACGAACCTGGGCAGCCGATACCTGCTGACGCTGGAGGCGTTGGACTGCAACACGGGAAAGACACTGGCCAGCGCGCGGGCTGAACCATCCAATAAGGAAGACGTTCTGAAGAGCCTGGACCGGGTGGTACCCCAGATGCGCGAGCGTCTGGGGGAATCGGCGGCCTCGGTCCAGCGGTTCAGCGTGCCCTTGATGGATGTGGAGACGTTGTCGTTTGCAGCCGTCAGAGCATACTCGGAGGCCGCCGACCTCTATAACCGCGGACGGACCGATGAAGCCATGGCGCCGCTGAAGCACGCGCTTGAGCTGGATCCGAATTTCGCTTTGGCCTACGCCGATCTGGCCAGGCTCTACGACAACATGAGCGAGCATAGCCTGGCGGTCCAAAATATTACGAAGGCTTACGCGCTGCGGGATTCAGTCGGCGAGCGCAACCGGTTTCCGCTGTTGGGTAAGTATTTTTCGATCGCGACCGGCGATCTGAACGAGGCGATTCGTAACGATCAGGTTTGGGCAGCGACCTTTCCGCAGGAACCCGTCCCGTGGAATGACCTGGCCAATCTGCAAGAGAGCCTGGGCGAGTTTCCACAGGCCTTGGAATCGGCCGAGCGGGCGGCAAAATTGCAGCCGACCAATGCCGCGGTGCTCACCACCCTCGCGCGCGCACAGGTTCACGTGGGCAATTTCGGCGCAGCCGCGGAAGTCTGCCGCCGGGCGATTTCCCGAGGGATTGACAGCCCGGGCCTGCACGTCATGTTCTTGCGCATCGCGTTTGTGAGCCGGGACGAACCCGAAGTGACGCGCCAGTTGGAGTGGTCGCGCAGCGGGCTTCCGGAGCGTGTGATGCTGATGCAATCGGCGGCGCTGGCTCTCCGCAAGGGTCAATTCGGGGCCGCGTCGGCCCACATGGCGAGGGCGGTGGAAGAAGGCAAGAAGCGTGGTTTAGGAGGTTTCGAATCGCTGTATGCGTTGAACGCCTTCCTGCTGTCGCAGGTTGGGCTCGGCGGCCAGGCGCGCACGCTTCTGGAGAACAAGGGAGTGGCGACGGATCTGTCGAATGGATTGGTGGCGTCCGCGCTGGTGGGAGACGCGGGACCAGCCGAATCGGCACTGGCTGCGCTGGTCAGTGAGCGGCCGGCCGACACGCTCCTCGAATATGTATATGCACCGCAGGTGCGAGCGGCAGCCGCGCTCCGCCGGCATGATCCGAAGCAAGCGATCCAGGCGCTGGGTCCGGCCCTGGCCTATGCCATGCGGGATTTCCATATTCCGTCGTTGCTGGGCGCAGCTTACCTGGAGGCGGGGATGCCTGCTCAGGCGGAAAACGAGTATCGCCGGATCGTGGATCATCCCGGAATAGACGTTCTTTCCATGCAATATCCGCTGGCGTATCTGGGGCTCGCCCGCGCGCTATCGAACGAGGGCCGCCGAGGCGAAAGCATCCAGCAGTATGAGCGATTCTTCGATGAATGGAAATCCGCCGACCCCGATCTCCCCGTCCTGCAAAAAGCCCGCCAGGAATATAGCGCCCTCAAGTCCGCTCGCTGATTCCGCAAAAGGTTTACTTTCAGACGCTTACCGAGCGTTCACATCTTTTGAGGATTATTAAGCGCGGAATTAGGGACTTCGATACTTACTCCCGGTTTTGATAGCAGAGGAAAGTCAAAGGGAGGATTCAAATGAAAAACATTCGATTCGCAATCGGGTTACTCGGGGCGTTGCTGCTCGCGAACGCGGCCGGTGCCCAGAATCTCACCATCCAGTGGGCGGTGACCGGCTGGCCGTCAGGTGAAGGGTGGATCCCCAAGGCGGCTTCCGACGGACAAGACGGGAATGTCGCCATCATCTACCAGACCGCTACCGGCGGCGACGCCACATTCAACTATTTCGATGGCCAGATGGTCATCTCGGACATCAACTATCTTTATTGGGACGGCCCTTACGACATTACCAGCAGCGGACAACCCAACAAGGAGGCCGGCCATGCACCCTCAATCGCCATGGTGGACTGTTTAATCCCCTCGTGCACAAGCTATCCGGGCTATGCTTCCGACGTCATCGAGGTGCATCAGGCAAGTCAGGATCCCGGGGCGAAACTACTGTTTCGAAGCGGTGTCGATACCGGTTACGGCACCACCTGGGCCAACTCCCACTCCTATGATAGCGGCTTCAATCCCACAGTCGCGCTGGACCAAAGCGGTGGTACCGATACCAGTACCACCATTGTCGAAGTGCACCAGGCCACCATAGATAGTTCTTTGCTGTGGTACCACGTCGGCAAACTGACCTACAGCGATACTTCCCCGAGCGCCAGCTTTGACGGTTCTCACTCCACGGGATTCACTGGCTACGCGCCCACGGTTTCGGTCGCTCGGGGTGTCGCCGTGTTGATGGCGCAGGGGCCCAGTGGCGAGATGTGGTATTCGATCGGGTCCGTAGACACCACTAAGGGCACCATCACCTGGGGGCCCCAGACGAAGTACGACACCGGATGGAATCCATCGGCGTCGGTCCAATGGTGCTCCGGCGGTGGCGCCACCTTCGGCTGCGATCTTATGGTGGTTGAAGTCCATCAGGAAAAGAACGGCACCGGATCGCTGATGTATCGAACTGGGGTCATGCACTACGGCACTGGAGGAACCACTCCTACCAGCATTCATTGGACGCCGAATTCGGATACCAAGTACGCCGATGGTTGCTATCCGACGGTCAGTGTGATGACGGACTCCGATGGTAGCTTCCACCCGCTGGTTGAGGCGCACTCGGCCGCCTGTGGTGGACCGGCCGCCGTCTTTGCGGCGTGGGGAAGCATCCAGAACTGAGCACTCACTATTGGAGGATTCTATGAAGCGCTGCAAATTCGGAGCCTCGAAACTGACGGTAGTTATGGCTGTTCTGTCGGTGTTCGCTTCCTCGATCGCCTATGGCGCAACGCCGGTGATCACGAGCGCGATTATCAATTCCACGACCAAACAGATCACTATAGTCGGCACGAATCTGCTGCCGGCCTCCGGTTCGCCGGTAGTGGATCTGGATGGGGTGGCGTTAACTCTGGTCTCCTCGAGCAGCACCAAGATTGTCGCGGACTTGCCGGCAGGGTTGGCAGCCGGATCGTTCCAACTGACCGTGGGCGCAGGAGTGTTCGACGTTACCAACGGAGCCATCGGCCCAGCGGGACCAACTGGTCCAGCCGGCGCTACAGGAGCTACGGGTGCTACGGGTCCAACCGGTCCGGCCGGTTCAAAAGGCGCGACGGGCGCGACGGGTCCAGAGGGTCCAAAGGGTCCGGCTGGTCCACAAGGTCCGGCAGGAACGGTTGCGTTGCCGTTCAACGGGAGCGCGGCGGGCACCAGTAATTCCGTCTTCAACATCGTCAACACGTCGACCGCCCATTCCGCTATTGCCGGCCACGGCGCACAAGCGCTCTCCGGAAACGACTACGTTGGGGGTGCGGGAGTGGGCGCATACGGCGGGTCCTCCAATGGCGGGGAAGGCGGATCCGGTGTCTACGCGCTGGGCGGAGCTGGCATCGACGAGTCTGATTACGGGGGGAGCGGCGTGGTGGCTGACGGGGGCGACACCAAGGGTAGCATGGGCGGCGGTGGTTTAGGCGTAATAGCGACTGGGGGAAACGGCGGCCTAATCGGGGGCGTTGGCGTTTTTGCCCAAGGGGGAAATGGAACAGGAGCTGGCGGCGACGGAATTTACGCCGTGCCCGGTAATAAGACGCCCGAGAGCCCCGCCTATGCTGGCGCCTTCGATGGCAATATTGACGTTAGTGGCAGTATCTCCAAATCCGGCGGAAGCTTTAAAATAGATCATCCGCTCGATCCGGCAAATAAATATCTTTACCACTCCTTCGTGGAATCGCCCGATATGAAGAACATTTACGACGGCAATGTCGTCACCGACTCGAGCGGCACGGCCATCGTCAGCATGCCCGCGTGGTTCGAGGCGCTCAATACGGATTTCCGCTATCAGCTCACAGTGATCGGCCAGTTTGCGCAAGCCATCGTTGCGACGGAGATTGCCAATGGCAGTTTCACCATCAAGACCAGCCGATCAGGTGTGAAGGTCTCCTGGCAGGTGACCGGTGTCCGTCAGGACGCCTGGGCCAATGCCCATCGCATCCAGGTGGAAGTCGACAAGGCCCCACGGGATCAGGGCCACTACATCCATCCGGAGTTGTTCGGGCACCAGGGCGAACCGAGCATCATAGAAATGCATCATCCCAGGCCGCCCGCATCGGCGCCGGAGCAATAGGCGACCTGTGGCCAGGAAAGCGCAGCCGTTACTCGCGCCAGTCGCGCGCCTCTGGCCGCTGCCCTATTGCCTAGTCTTGTCCTCCACCTTGCTGGCGGCCTTCTTGGTCGCCTTTGCGCTTTTGTGAACTGCCCTCTTGGTTCCTTTCTTAACTCCCTTGCCCACGTCCTTCGCTGCGTCCTTGGTTTCCTGGCCGGACTTCTTCAGGTCGTCCTTGGCCGTGTCCTGGGCGAATGCGAACCCCGCCAAGCCGCTGATCGCCAATATAATCAAAGTTTTTTTCACGATTCGTAGCCTCCACTCGTTAGACACCCGCCTGAAGGGATCTGTTCGACTCAATGCTGGTACAATGGTATTGCTGATTGGGTTGATCCATAAGGCTGTGCCACTATGGCCATCCGCCTCACTGTTGATAAAGCGGGCCGCGTTGTTATCCCGAAGCCGCTCCGCAAAGAGCTGCATCTGGAACCCGGCGACACATTGGAGATGGAGGCTGTCGGCGAACAAATCACGCTCCGCCCGGTCCGCGGGACAGGCCCGCTCACGAAGGAGCACGGCGTCTGGGTATTTCGTACGGGACAGCCCTTGCCCGCTTCCACCACCGACGAGATGCTTGGCCACATCCGCGAGGAACGCGACCTATCGAACCTCGGCAAGGATAAATGAAGGCGTTTTTCGATACGTCCGTGCTGGTCCCGGTGTTCTATGGGGACCACATTCATCATCGAGCCAGCCTCGATCTATTCGTTCAATTTGACAAATCCACAGGCTGCTGTGGAGCGCACAGCTTGGCCGAGGTCTTCTCCACACTGACTAGGATGCCGGGCAAACACCGCATCAGCGGTGAGCAGGCCATGTTGTTCATCGGCAGCATTCGCGAACGACTTTCGATGATCGCCCTGGACGGGGACGAATACGCCGCTGCGTTAGCAGTCTCGGCCACGCTGGGCACCGTCGGCGGCGCCATCTACGACGCCATGCTGGCGCACTGTGCCATCAAAGCTAAGGCGGAAGCTATTTTTACATGGAACGGCCGCCACTATGCGCAATGCGGGCCGGAGGTCATCAGGCGTCTGCGGACGCCCTGAAAAATAGGACCAAATCGGAAGTTAGGATGCTAGAATGAAAGCAGTCATCATGTCGCGACCGGCCACATCCCGCCCCAGCCTGTTCGGTTCCGACTAGTTTCCCCTTCCTGTCGTTCCTTTCCACAGATTAACTGCCCGTAGACAGAAGGAGATCTTAATGCTCACTCAAGAAGCCGTTTCCCAAGAAGTCCGTTTGGACCTTCCACATCTCGTGACCGCACTACCCGGCCCCCGCGCTGCGGCCGTCATCGAGCGCGACGCCCGAGTCCTGTCGCCCTCCTACACTCGCTGTTATCCCTTGGTGGCCGCGCGCGGTGAAGGGGCCATGATCGAGGATGTCGATGGAAACCGCTTCCTCGACTTCAACGCTGGAATCGCCGTGGCTTCCACCGGCCACTGCCACCCCAAGGTGGTTGCCGCGATCGAACGGCAATCCAACCGGCTGATCCACATGTCGGGCACCGATTTCTACTACGAAAATATGGTGCAGTTGGCCGAAAAGCTCGCCTCCATCGCTCCAGGCGCGGGTGCGCATCGCGTGTACTACGGAAACTCGGGAACCGAGGCAACCGAGGCCGCCCTGAAACTGGCTCGCCATCATACCGGCCGCGACAAATTCATCGCCTTCACGGGCTCTTTTCATGGCCGCACCATGGGTGCGCTATCGCTGACCGGCAGCAAGGTTATCCAGCGCAAAGGGTTTGGACCGCTGGTCCCCGGCGTTTACCACGCGCAATTTCCCGATCCGTACCGCCGGCCCCACGGCGTTAGCGCGGACGACTACGCCGTTAGCTGCGTCCGCTTCATCGAGGAGGAGCTATTCCGCACCATCCTTCCGGCCGAAGAAGTGGCCGGCATCGTGGTGGAGCCCATCCAGGGCGAGGGCGGTTACTTGATCCCACCCAAGGCTTTTCACGAAGAGTTGCGGCGGTTGGCCGACCGGCATGGCATCCTGCTGATCTTCGACGAGGTCCAGTGCGGCATGGGGCGCACCGGCAAGATGTGGGCCGCCGAGCACTTTGGCGTGGCAGCGGATATTTTCACCACCGCAAAAGGCATCGCGAGCGGGTTGCCGTTGAGCGCCATGATTGCGCGCGCTGAAATTATGGATTGGCCCGCGGGCGCCCACGCTTCCACGTTCGGCGGCAATCCGGTGGCGGTGGAAGCGGCGCTCGCCACCATCGACCTGCTCCAGAATGAATTAATCGCCAATGCGGCCTCGGTCGGCGGCCATATTCTCGATCGCATGCGCCATTGGCCTAAGCGGTTCAGGAATGTCGGCGACGTCCGCGGCCTGGGACTCATGATCGGTTTCGAGCTTGTGCTCGATCAAAAAACCAAGGAGCGCGCCCCGGAGATGCGAGAGCGCATTCAAGCCATGGCTTTCGAGCGCGGCCTGCTGGTGCTGGGCGCCGGACGCAACGCCATTCGACTTTGTCCTCCGCTGGTGATCACGCGCGATCAAGCCGATTTCGCTGTGGATACACTGGAGGAATGCCTGAAAACGGTGGCGTAGCTGCCTCGAAGAAACGTAGCTTAAGCGCCGCCAAGCGTATTCTTGACGTCGGCTGCGGGATCAACAAATATCCCGGCGCGATCGGGGTTGATCGCAACCCCAACACTCGCGCCGACGTGTTGTGCGACCTGGACCGGTTTCCCTACCCGTTTCGCGACAGCTCGTTCGGTGAGCTACGCGCCATCCATGTGATCGAGCACGTTTCCGACGTGATTCGCGCCATGGAGGAGTTTCATCGCATGGTCGTCCCGGGAGGCCGAGTGCACCTTACGACGCCGCACTACACCGACTTCAGTTCGTTTTGCGACCCTACCCACCGCTGGCACCTGAACAGCTTCTCGTTCCGCTATTTTGGCGAGAACCATGGCGGCTTCGGCTACTATAGCGGCGTGCGATTCCGCCAGGTGAAAGTTCACGTGAGATTGCTGGCTCTTTGGCGCTGGCTGGGTTTCGAGTTTCTGGTGAATCACTTCCTGCGCTTCCGGAAATTTTGGGAGCACTATTTGTGCTATGTCGTGCGGGGGAAGGTAATGGAATTCGAGTTCGAGGCGATCAAGTAGGCCGCTCTAGCCGCGGTCCTCGATATGCTTCAGCCGGGCGTCGATCACTTGCTCGACCCGATACAGCTCGGAGCGCCATAGATCGCGCATTTCGTCGAAGCGCCGCTCAACTCCATCGAAGCGCCGATCCACATCAGCAAAACGCGAATCCATCTGAGCACGCAGGTCGCCTATGCGTGCATTGGTATCGCTCAGGCGTGAGTTATTAATCAGGATGCCCACCAGAACTGCGAGCATAGTCGGCACGGCGGCCAAGGCAATTGAAAGGACGTTGGTATCACTCATCTACTGAATCCAGTATCGCCTAAACATAATCCGTACTTTCTCGATTACCCAACGATTCGGAGGCCGTGGACGGGCGTGCGTACGGCCTAGTCACTCATCTCGGAATGGTTCATCATCCGCGTTCTTCAAGATGCTTCAGCCGGGCGTCAATCACTTGCTCCACCCGATACAGCTCGGAGCGCCATAGATCGCGCATTTCGTCGAAGCGCCGGTCAACGTCGTTGAACCGCGTATCCATGTGGCCGCGTAAATCAGTTAGGCGTGAGTTATTGATCAGGATGCCCACCAGAACTGCGAGCATAGTCGGCACGGCGGCCAAGGCGATGGTAAGGAGACTGGTCTCGCTCATCTCTGAATCAATTAT
Source organism: Bryobacterales bacterium (assembly GCA_963824345.1). Taxonomy (GTDB): domain Bacteria; phylum Acidobacteriota; class Terriglobia; order Bryobacterales; family Bryobacteraceae; genus Palsa-89. The sequence goes on along the minus strand of CAWGOZ010000020.1, from coordinate 172,807 downwards.
CGCTCAGGCGACAATCTACGGCTCGACCACGCTTGTATTGCTAGAGATCATTCGCTCCCACCTTCCACTTCTTCTCAAGCCACAGATCGCCACATGGTCGGAAAGCTTTTCGAATTCGCGGACCTCCTCCGGCAGCACGCCCGCCGCAAGCACATGACGGACGATCACGCCCTCGGCCGCCGCGGCGAGGACATTGCCCAACGGTTTCTACAACGCTCTGGAATTATCGTCGTGGATCGCAATTACCGCATGGCCTCGGGCGCCGGTGAAGTGGATCTGATTGGCTGGGAAGGCGATACCCTGGTGTTTGTCGAAGTCAAATCTCGCCAGACGGAGGAACACGGTTCGCCGGACCGGGCCATCGGCGCCCAAAAACAATCCAGCCTCCTGCGCGCCGGCCGTGAATACGCAAGGCAAGCTTCCGTGCCATGGCAAAAGGTTCGATTCGACGTCGTGAATGTTGTATTCGATACCACTCCGCCGGCTGTAACACATTTTCGCGACGTCTTTGGATCGAAAGCGTCCAGGCCGTGAAAGCCGGTCGCTTACACTAAGAGCATGCGCATCCTGCTCTTTAGCGGCAAGGGAGGCGTGGGCAAGACGAGTATTGCCGCAGCCACCGGACTTCAACTTTCGCGGCTCGGCTATTCCACGCTGGTCATGAGCGTCGATCCGGCCCATAGCCTGGCCGACGCCTTCGACATCGAAAGCACTCTTTTCCAGGACCGCGCCAACGATCCGCTACCCATCGACGATCATCTCTCCATCCAGGAAGTCAACATCCAGAAGGAGATCAAGCGGCACTGGCGCGAGATCTCCACCTACGTCGTTTCCGTGCTGCGCACCACCGGCATCAGCGACGTGGAGGCTGAAGAACTCGCCATCCTGCCCGGCATGGAAGAGCTCAGCGCCATGATGTACGTGAATCAGTACCGGCGCGAGGGGCAATACCAGGTGATCGTCCTGGATTGCGCGCCCACTGCCGAGTCCATGCGCTTCGTCAGCATGCCGACTACGCTCGAATGGTACATGAAGCACGTTTTCCCATTCCAACGCGGACTGCTGAAGGCCGTTCGGCCCGTGGCGAATCGCATTTCGCCGGTGGAGCTTCCCCCCGACAGCTACTTCGCCAACATCCAGAATTTGTTCGGACGCCTGGACGGCATCGCCGAGCTGCTGGAGAATCCGAAGGTGACCAGCGTCCGACTGGTAACCAATCCCGAGAAGATGGTTCTGCGGGAAACCCAACGCGCGTTCGTCTATTTTTCGCTGCACGGTCTCACGGTCGACGGCATCATCGTCAATCGCGTGCTGCCGGAAGCTGTCACCGACACCTGGTTCGATCAGTGGCGCGCCTCGCAATCCAAAATCCTGGACGAGATCGAGGAGTACTTTCAGCCGGTGGCGATGAAACGCGTCCCTTTGTTCACCCATGAAGTGCTGGGCCGCGAGCGTTTGATCGAGCTCGCCAACGTTCTGTATGGCGACGAGGATCCCGCGCTGGTGGTGCGGACCGAAGCGCCCTACACTTTCGAGAAACACAACTCGCACTATGAAGTCCGGCTGCGGCTGCCGTTTGCGGTGAAGGGCGAGGTCGGGCTGTTCAAAAAGGGAGACGAGCTGGTTGTCGAGATCGGTACCCTGCGCCGCCATATCGGACTGCCCACCTCCATGGCAGCCCTCACGCCCACGCGGGCGTCGCTTCAGAATAAGATATTGACAGTAGAGATGAAAGAAGGCTGAACATGGACGAACAACCAAGCACCTCTCAACCGAGCGGGGCGCAGCATCCTCAGGGCTGTTTTTTCTGCGCTGTCGCAGGGCCTCAGATCGAGGCTTTCCTCGGCCATGCCTGGCCGGAAGATACGCGCGAGCATTTCCGCAACGCCCGTCTCGAAATGCTCAAGGGGATCCGGAGCATGCTGGACGCACGCATCGAGCACCTCTCGAAAAACAATCCGAAGGGCGCCAAAATTGCCGTCGAATAGGCTGACGCGGGCGGTTTTTGGACTGGCGTCATTCTCGGCGCTGGCGGCTACAAATTTGATTGCGGCAGCACCTTCCGCCGACGCGCCCATATCGGCTCGGCACGTGATCGGACTGGAGAACGTCAAAGCCCAAAGTGGGGGGAAGCTCAGTGTCGAGAGCGGCGCACTAGTGTTCGATTCCCGCAACTCACAGGCGAAAATTGCCGTCTCGGCGATCGACGACATCCTCCTGGGTTCTGAAACGACGCAGGCTGGCGGGAAGACCGGAAAAGTGTTTAAGGTGGCCGCGATAGCCGCTCCGTATGAGACCGGCCGATTCTTGAGCGTCTTGATGTGGACCAAGGTGGACGTCCTCACGGTTTTGTACCGCGATGAGAATGGGGGCGTCCATAGCGCGGTCTTCGCATTGCCGCAAGGCCAGGCGGACGGCATTCGGACACAATTGATCGCCGCCGGCGCCCGCGCCGCCCTGCCGAACCTCGCTCTGGCCGCGGTTCAAACCACGCCCCAAACCAGCCCGCTGAACCCTTCCGGCAGGCGCATTCAAATCGAGCCGCCGGAAGCAGGATCCGTCAGCATTCCAGCGGAGTTTCTTTTCACCGGCTATGAACGCCTGATCGAGCGCGTTCGCCAGGACGGCGAATTCCAAAAGGTATTCCGCAGCGGCGATCGGCAGGCGGACGAGATTGCCGACCTGGTGATCCTTCGAACCAAAGTATCCGGGTTCAGGCAAGGCAACCAGTTGCTGCGTGAACTGCTCAACCTGGTCGGTTGGACGAGTATGGACGTAACCACCACCATCGAGGGGCGCGACGGCAGGGTGATATTGAACCAGAGCCTTTCGGGCAAAGTGCATTTCTTCGGCGAGAATCTGGGTGTGACCAACGACCTCGCCAAGCACATCGCCAAGCTGCTGCGCGAACATTTCCAACCCGTGGCCGCGGTCGCGCGGGCGGATTAACGCTGGCTGAGGCCCCCATCGATCGCCAGCACCTGGCCGGTTACGAAGTTGGAGGCTTTCATGAAATAGAGCACGGCTTCGGCAACCTCTTCAGGCGTGCCGGAGCGTTTCGCCGGAGTGGCCGCGATCAGCTCCTGCGCGCGAGGATCTTCGTCGGACGCGAGAATTACGCCCGGCGCCACGGAGTTCACTGTGATCTCGGGCGCGAACGCTTTTGCCAGCGCGCGGGTCAGCATGATCACGCCGGCCTTGGATGCGCAATAGTGCGCGTACATATCCCAAGGCCGGATGCCGCCCAGCGAACTGAGATTCACGATGCGTCCCGCGCCGGACTTCTTCATGAGCAACGCCCCCTGCTGGCAGCAGAAAAAAGTCGCCTTGAGATTCACGCTATGGATGAAGTCCCAATCGGCTTCGGTGAGTTCGAGCGGATCGCGCCGCCGAAACCGCGCGGCGTTGTTCACCAGACCGTACAAGGATCCGAGCCGTTCTTCCACTTCGCGAAACATTCGCTTGATCTGGTCCACCTGTTCCAGATCGGCCTGGAACAGCGGCGCCGATCCGCATTCTTCCGCGGTGGCGCGCGCGTCCCGCTCCGATGTCGCATAGTGAATCGCCACGCGATAGCCCGATTGATACAGCCGAATCGCGATCACGCGCCCGATGCGCCGGGCAGCGCCCGTGACTAAGATGATGGGTTTGTTTTCCATTCGGATCGTCTCGCCTAGACTACCGGATCGCCGTGAACTTCGATCTCTTCGGGCGCTACTCCGTCGCGAGCCGGCTCCGGCAATCGGCCGGTCCCGTTCGCCCACAGCCAGAAGAACGCGGTGCTTGAGCTGAGCAATCCGGAAACCACGCCGATCGTGCGCGGGCTCCAATTCGTTGACGCGACCCCGGCGCCCGCCATCGAAAGCATCATGGTGGACCATTGCATTGTTTCCATGGTCGCAAAGACGCGGCCGCGAAACTCGTCCGAGACGTGCCGCAGCAGTTGCGACATATTGAGTACCGAGCTGACCGCGATGGCCGATCGTGAAATCGCGAGGAAAAGCAGCGCCATTTGGAAATCGCGCATCTGGCTGAAGATCACGTAGCAACCGCCGTGAATGACGTAACAAATACTGATGGTCCGTTTGTAGTTGGCGAACGAAATTCGCTTGCCCAGCCAGTGCGCGTACGATCCGCCGGCGATCAATCCAACGCCGGCCGCGGCCCATAGATACCCGATACCCGCAGGTCCGCGATTGAACACCAGTTCCCCAAACAGACTGAACAGGATCTGCGCGGCGCCGCCTCCGGATGCCCATCCCACCGCGAGCAGCGCGATTCCCAGGATTAACGGCGACGAGCGCATGTAGCGCAGGCCTTCTTTATATTCGTGCCACGGCCGCACCACTTTGTCTTCTGCGAGCGCGGTTCGCGCCGCGCGGAATCCGCCGCGCTGGACGCGCAGCCGGGAAATGCAGGCGGCCGAGAATAAAAATGACAGTGCATTGAAGCCGAATGCCCATTTGTAGCCAAACTGCATGACGGTTGTTCCGCCCAGAAAGGCTCCGATGGTCAGCGTCATCCACTGCGTGGTTTGCGTGAGCGAATTGGCGGTGTGCAGTTCCTCTTTGCTCGCGATGGTCGGCAGGATGGACGACCGGCCGCTGGTGAAGAACGGCGAGGCGAACATCAGCAGCGCGCTGAGCAAATACAATAGCCAGGTATCGGAGCGCGGAATCGCCAGAATGAATCCAATGGCCACAACGGCGCGGATCAAGTCGCTCGCGATCATGATGCGTTTGCGATCCAGCCGGTCGAGCACCACGCCTGCCACGGGCCCGGCCAGCACCGCGGGAATGGCTCGCGAGAGCATGATTCCCGTCACCACCAGTCCGGAGCGGGTGTTGGCTAGCGCCAGACTGAAGACGGCGACGTTGTTGAAATGATCGCCGATCTCGCTGACCACTTGGCCGCTCCAGGTCCAGCGATAGTTCCGATTGGTCCTCAGGAGGTCGGAGAAATCGGACATCTAAGAGAGGGAATCCCGCCGGACTGTGATTGAATCGAGAAATTTGCGGTCCAGTTGGTAGCCGAATCCTGGTTCGTCGCGCACGGCGATGGTTCCGCGCGCCGTTACTTCCACCGGCGGATCGATAATATCGCGCGCCCAGTAGCGACGGCTGGCTGAAACGTCGCCCGGGAGCGTGAAATTCGGAAGGGTCGCCAGAGCGATGTTGTGAGCGCGGCCAATCCCCGACTCAAGCATGCCTCCGCACCACACTGGAATGCCGGCCTTCTGCGCGACATCGTGCACGCGCCGGGCCTCGGCGAACCCGCCCACGCGGCCGAGCTTGATGTTGATGATTCGCCCGGCGTCCATTGCGATGGCTTGTTCGGCTTGGTGGGCCGAGCGAATGCATTCATCCAGACAGATGGGTGTCTTCAATTGGGCTTGCAGCTTGGCGTGATCGATGATTTCGTCATGCGCCAGCGGCTGCTCGATCATCATCAGGTTGAATTCGTCCAGGTGCTTGAGCCGCTGCGCATCGGCCAGCGTGTAAGCCGAATTGGCATCGGCCATAAGCAGAATGCCGGGGAAACGCTTTCGCACCTGGCCGACCACTTCCACGTCCCAGCCGGGCTTGATCTTCATCTTGATGCGCTGATAACCGGCGGCGAGTTCGGTCTCGATTTTCTGAAACAGCTGCTCCACCGAATCCTGGATCCCGATGGATACTCCGCAGGGGATTTCGCGGCGGCTGGCTCCTTCGTTGGGTTTTGCGGGGGCTCCCTGGCCGATGTGCTGGTAGAGGGGCTTGCCGAGCATGCGCGCTTCCAGATCCCACACAGCTGCTTCCAATCCGCCGCGAGCCATCAGGTGCCCGCGAATGTGGGCGCTGCGTGCACCGACCTCGGCCGCGCACTCGAAGGTTTGATTCAGAACGCGCGGAGCGACAAAGTGGCGCAAAATCAGCCAGGCTGATTCCGTCCACTCTTCGTTGTAGAACGGATTTTCTCCGGCGGTGACTTCACCCCAGCCCGAAACTCCGCCGCTCTGAACTTCCACCAGGACGATACGGCGCGCGGTGATCCGGTCGAAACTGGTCTCGAAGAAATGCACCAGCGGCATCCGGATTTCGCGGAGCGTGATTTGTTCTAAACGGATTCCCATGTTCCTAGTAAGTAAGTGCCGGCCTGCTCGGTCTTCTCAAAGCCGATCACCGCGAGACCGCGGTCGAACGCGGCGCGGAATTGATCCCTGGCCATTTCCTGAATTCCCCTGGCGCGCACCGGGTCCTTGGCGCGAATGGTTGCGATGTCCGATGGAATCGCGATGCGGGCCTCCACCGGTCCGCGTTCGAACGGTTGGCCTGAGGCGATCGCGTTCACGCGCGGGCTCGCAATCCACCATTCGGCGATGCAGCGATCGGTTGGCAGCCCTCCGTGCAGCGGGCTGCTGGTGGTCCCGTATTGGTTGGGCACGTAACGGCGCACGATGGCGCCCAGCCGCTCCATGTTGAAAAACGCGTTCTTGATTTCGAGCGGATCGAAGGTCCATTCGATGAGGCTGACCCCGCGACCCAGCGCGTCGTCACGCTGGATCAGCTTGAGTGCGCGGCCCACGCCCGAATTCCGGTACTCCGGCAGCACGCCGAGCATATGGCTGTGCAGATAGCTTTTGCCGCCGGCTTTGAGCCCTGGGATGGCTACGCAGAAGCCGACCATTTGCCGTCCGTCGAAGGCGCCGAACACCTGCCCGCCGATTTTCGTGGCCACCACGAAAAGCCGGAGGGGGATCAGGTCGACATCCTCGAAGCCCCAGATTTCACGCTGCAGGCGCACCACCGTTTTGAGATCTTCGCTCTCGGAGAGCGCGCGAATTTCAATCATGCGCCTTAGCCTCTTGCCACAGGGCCTCCATCTCATCGAGAGTCGCGCCCGGGAGAGCGGCGTTCTTTTCGACATGCGCGAAGCGCTTGCGAAACTTCGCGTTGGTCTTGCGTAGGGCTTGCTCGGGATCCACTTTGAGCAATCGCGCGAGGTTCGCGAGCACGAACAAAAGATCGCCGAGCTCGCCCTCAATGTCCGCCTGCGAGCCGCTTTCGCGCGCACCTGCCAGCTCGCGCAGCTCTTCATCCAGCTTGTCGAGCACTTGGCCGGGATACTCCCAATCGAAGCCAACGGCCGCCGCTTTAGAACTGATCTGCTGCGCTTCCACCAGCGCCGGCAGATTGCGTGGCACAGAATCCAGGCGTCCCCGCTGGGGCTGGCCCTTGTCCTTTTTCTCGTCCGCCTTGATCTCATCCCAGCGGCGCTTCACTTCTTCCGAGGTGTTGGCGGTACCATCCGCGAAAACATGCGGATGGCGCCGTATCAGCTTTTCGGCGATGGCGTCGAGTGAATCGTCGATCCGGAATTTGCCTTCTTCGGAGGCCATCTGAGCGAAGAAGACGGCCTGCAGCATCAGGTCCCCGAGTTCGTCGGCCAGCCCCGGCCAATCGCGCTGGTCGACAGCGTCGAAAACCTCGTAGGCTTCTTCGAGCAGATACGGCTTGATGGTGTCGAAAGTTTGTTCGCGGTCCCAGGGGCAACCGCCGGGAGCGCGCAGCCGCGCCATGATCCCGACCAGGCGCTCAAAACGTTCCCCAGTTGTGCTTGGATCTTGTGGCATTCCGGCGGAGGTGGAAACCTCAGTTTAGCAGCGGTCGCGCTTCGGACACAAAAAGGGCCGGTCCCCGTGCGAGGGCCGGCCACGGATGATGGTTAGAACTTAACGCAATGTAGCGGAGGCGGCTCCCTTCGGGACGCGCATGGGCTGTACCAGCCTGACGCTCTGATTGGGCCAGTCCACGCCGGCCAGAAAGGCCATGCCGTCACGCCGCTCAAATAGCAGCTTGGCTTTTCCGGAGGGCGTTGCCAGACCGGAATCGACGGTCAAAAGCGTGATCGAGATGCTGGCGGATCCATGCAGCACGATCACGCCGGAAATCGGCGCATCCACCGTGTATTCACCGGGCGGCATCATCGCGCCGCCGGCCGCGAATTCAAATGGCACGCTGGCCGTGGCAACCCCCGATTGCGGGCCGGCCGCGAAGGCAGACGCGAAAAGCGCGTTCGCCAGGAAAGCTATAGTCAGAAATCGAGCATTCATGTTGTAGACTCCTTTTAAGTCGTGATTCGTTATGTAGGTGGCCTGAGCGCCCTGCGCCTGCCCATGCTCAAACAAGAGGGGCGGCGCCGAAACGGACTTGGCGTCAGGAAAACTTCACCGAGGAATAAAGAGATGTCTTCGAGGACTGCTGCTGAAACCCACGGAGCAAGCCTGCGCCCACGGGGCAGTGTCTTACAACTTGAGATTAAACGAAAAGGCGCTGGCGGTCCAATCAATATTTTGAATGCCTATAATATAGGGTCTTTCCACGGTTTAGAATGAGGTTAGGATGAGCGACCAGGAATACCCACTTCCCCCGGCAACCTTTGAATTCTTGATCCTCTCGCTGAAGGCGCAGACCGAGATGCACCTCGGGATGTTGCATTTTGGCGATGAAAAGGATCGGCCCGAGCCAGACTTCCGCATTGCGCGCCACACCATCGATCTGCTGGCGATGCTGCAGGACAAGACGCGCGGCAACGTAAGCATGGAGGAGCAGCGGCTGGTGGACAACGCACTCACCGAACTGCGATTCCGCTTCGTGCAGGCCATGGAGAACCAGGGAAAGAAGGCAGTCCCCGAGGCGACCGAGGCTCATGCCGAAACCAAGCCCGAAGAGCAGGCCGGCCAGTAGATGGGGCTGGAGTCACTCAAGATCACGGTGCTCGGCTCGGGCACCAGCGTGGGCGTCCCAATGATCGGCTGCCGTTGCGCAGTATGCCGTTCGGACGATCCCCGCGACAAGCGCTTGCGGCCTTCGGTGCACATTCGATTTGGCGATCATGGCGTGCTCATCGATACGACGCCCGATTTCCGCTACCAGGCATTGCGCGCGCAGATCGAACGCGTGGACGCGATCCTGTTTACGCACTCCCACGCCGATCACGTGATGGGGCTGGACGACGTCCGCCCGTTCAACTTCCAACAGGGCGGCGTGATCCCCATTCACGGATCGGAGGAAACCATCGGCGCGATCCGCAGGTCGTTCCCTTACATTTTCGACGAGCGATTCACCGAGTCGTCACGGCCTCGGCTGACGACGCATGTTTTCGACAGCGCGCCCGTCGAACTATTCGGAGTGGAATTCAGGCCCATCCGGTTGCGTCACGGCAAGGGCACCGTCTACGGCTTTCGATTCGGACGCGCGGCGTATCTTACCGATCATAGCGACATTCCCGAAGAATCCATGGAGTTGCTGTGCGGGCTGGATGTGCTGTTCCTGGACGCCTTAAGGCATCGCCCGCATCCCACGCATTCCACCGTCGAGCGCTCGCTCGAGTCGGTGCAGAAACTGGGACCGCGCCGGGCGTTCTTCACGCACATCTGCCACGATCTTGGGCACGCGCGCACGGAAGAGAGTCTGCCGCCGAACGTCCGCCTGGCGTACGACGGTTTGGAGATTGAAGTGGACGAGAGCGCGGCATGATCTATAAAAGCCTGGCGGAAACGCCGCGGGACTTCGGTCCGTGCGCCATTACCATCGGAAATTTTGACGGAGTGCACCTGGGGCACCGCAAGATCTTGCGGCGCGTGGCGGCCTTGGCGCGCGAGGAAGGCTGGAAGGCGGCTGCACTCACCTTCGATCCGCATCCGGCGAAGCTGCTGTCGCCGGAGCGCGCTCCGCGCTTACTCACCACGCTGGAACAGCGGGCGCGGTTGATGCTGGAGCAGGGAATCGACCGGATTCTGATCCTGCCGTTCACCCTGGAAGTGGCGGCGCTTACGCCTGAGGAGTTCGTTCGCGAGCTTTTGGTGGACAAGCTGGGGGTGCGCGCGGTTTTGGTGGGCGCCAATTTCCATTTCGGCAAACGCGCCGCGGGCGATGCCGCGACGCTGGAGCAACTCGGCGAGCGGTATAGCTTCGAGGCCGATATCATCACGCCGGTGGTCTGGCGCAAGCGCGTGATATCGAGCAGCGAAATCCGGCGGCTGATCGTGGCGGGCGACGTTTCCACGGCTTGCCGGATGTTGAATCGGCCGCACACGCTGCATGGGAGGGTGGTGCGCGGCGAAGGGATCGGGTCCAAGCAAACCGTACCCACGTTAAACCTGGATACCGGGGCGGAAGTTGTGCCGGGCGACGGCGTCTACGTGACGCGGACGCGTGACACCTCGGGTAAACATCAGCGCGAATGGCCGTCCATCACCAACGTCGGTTATCGGCCCACGTTTGACGGCCGACAACGCACCATTGAAACGTACCTGCTTTCCGCGCTTGACGGAGCGCCGCCGGAGGAGATTTCGGTGGAGTTCCTGCGGCGGGTGCGGGAGGAGCGCAAATTCGAGAGTCCGGAAGCGCTAAAGGCGCAGATCCTGCGGGATGTCGGGCGCGCGCAAACTTATTTCCGGAGGCTGGGCGCTCTTACTGTAAACCCGGCGGCGCGTTAACGCCGAATGCGCGAGAATCAAGAAGAAGAGGAGAAGCCAGGGTATGAGTCTATCGGAAGGAAAGCTGCGCCATCTGAAAGCGCTGTCGAACAAAGATGGGATCATCGCGGCGGCCGCCATGGATCAGCGGGGCAGTTTGAAAAAGGCTATCGCGGGCGCGAAAGGCGTTCCGCAGGATCAGGTGACGCCGGAGATGATGAGCGAATTCAAGGTGGCGGTGTCGAAGGTTTTGACGCCGCATGCGAGCGCGATTTTGCTGGATCCCGAATATGGCCTTCCCGCGGCCAAGGCGCGGTCGTCCAATGCCGGCTTGCTGCTGGCTTACGAAGAAAGCGGCTACGACAACACCAAGCCCGGCCGTTTGCCCGACCTTCTGCCGCACGTCTCCGCCCGGCGCATTGCGGATTGGGGCGCCAACGCGGTGAAGATTCTCATTTATTATTCGCCCTTTGACGACCCGCAGGTGAACGACATCAAGCACGCGTTCATCGAACGCATCGGCGCCGAATGCGACGATCACGATATCCCGTTCTTTCTTGAATTCGTCGGCTACGATCCCAAGGGCGGCGACGAAAAGGGTTTGGAGTATGCCAAATTGAAGCCCAAGGTTGTGATCGGGGCGATGGAGGAATTCTCGAAGCCGCAATACAACGTGACCGTGCTGAAAGTGGAAGTCCCCATCAACGCGAATTACGTGGAAGGCAGCAGTGTCTATAAGGGGCAGAAAGCCTATTCGCGCAGCGAGGCGCTGGATCTATTTCGCAAGGCCTCCGGCGTGGCGAAGAAGCCATTCATCTATTTAAGCGCCGGCGTGGGTAACGCGCAGTTCGTCGAGGAGTTGCACATGGCGGCCGAAGCGGGAACGGATTACTCGGGCGTGCTGTGCGGGCGCGCGACCTGGAAAGATGGCATGCCGATCTATGGCAAGCAGGGCGTGAAAGCGCTGGAGGATTGGCTCTCGACCCAGGGCGTGAAGAATATCGAAGCCGTGAATGCGGCCATTAAGACGGCCAAGCCGTGGAGTGCGAAGGTGGCGTGATTGGTGGCTGGTTATTGGTTGTTAGTTGTTGGCAGGCGGCGACCGGCGTAGGTCAAGATGGTCTCGATGGAGCTCTGAGAAATTTCAAACTGTTCCGCGATTTCAGCGACGCTTAGGCCGTAGTCGAAATTATCGATGATCGCACTAACCGGCAAACGCGTACCGCGTAGCACGGGAGCGCCGCTGTGCACTTTCGGGTTGATCTCGACTGACGGACAACCCTACCAGTCGATCTTCTTGCCAGCTAGCATTAGATTGAGACCTGTGCGTTCAATTGGTCGGAAGCTGCTGCGGCGGAAAGGTCCACGCCTTCCCAGCGCGCCACCACCGCGGCGGCCATGCAGTTGCCGAGCAGATTGACCGACGTGCGCGCCATATCCATCACGGCGTCGGCGCCCAGCAGCAGCGCGACGCCCGACAGCGGCAGGCCAAATGTCGCCAAAGTCCCGGCCAGGATCACCAGCGAGGCGCGCGGCACCGCGGCTACACCTTTGCTCGTCAGCATCAGAGTCAGCATCATCATCACTTGCTGGCTGAAAGCCATGTGAACGCCCGCGGCCTGCGCCACGAATAGCGACGCCATCGAAAGATACAGAGTGCTGCCGTCCAGATTGAAGCTATAACCGGTCGGCAGAACGAATGCGACGATGTGCGCGGGCACACCGATTAGCTCCATGTTTTCGAGCGCGAGGGGCAGGGCGGCTTCGCTTGAGGCGGTGGAAAACGCAATGATGAACGGTTCGCGAACTGCGCGAATGAAAGGCCCGAGCGGGATCCGCGCGATCAGAGCCACTGCGCCCAGAACCACAAAGATGAAGATCGCGAGCGTCCCGTACAACGTCAGCACCAGCTTTCCAAGTCCCAGAAGCACGCCCAGCCCCTTGCTTCCAATGGTGCTCGCCATGGCCGCGCCGACGCCGATGGGCGCGAGGTACATGACGTACTTGGTATAGCGGAACATCACCTCGGAAAGCGACTTGCAGAACGCAACAACTGGTCCCGCTTTTGAGCCGATGGCCGCGCAGGCCGCTCCGAACAAAAATGAGAACACCACAATCTGCAGCACGTCGCCTTTCGCCATGGCATCGATCACGCTGGCTGGAAAGGTGTGCTCGAGCGTGCCCTGAAACGTGGGACCGGCTTGAGACACTCCGGTTTCGCCCGCAGCCCGTTCGAGCGTCATGCCCGCGCCGGGCCGCACTAAATTAACGGCGCCCAATCCCAATACCAAAGCGATGGTGGTGAGAACTTCGAAATATACGATGGCTTTGACGCCGATGCGCCCCATGGTCCTGACGCTGCCGGTGCCGGCGATGCCGTAGACCAGGGTGCCGAAGATCAGCGGCGCGATGATGGATTTGATCAGGCGTAGGAAGACATTGGCCAGCGCGCCCATCCACTCGGCTTTTCCGAGGTTCGGAAAGAGCGCGCCTACGGCGACGCCGAGCAGCATGGCGATGAAAATCCACGCTGTCAGCGAGGGCTTTCTCACCTTTCTCCCCACTTCAATTTCTCGCGCAGCACATCGAAGAAGAACATTTTGGGAGGCCGGATCAGGTGAATTTTGTGTTCGGAGCTGCGGCACACCACGCGGTCGTCTTCGATCAGCGGTTCGCCCACCTGCCCATCCACGGTGAGATAGGCTTCCTTGCCGGGCGCCTTGGAAATAATCTCGATGACGCTGGTATCCGGAACCAGAACGGGCCGGTTGGTGAGCATGTGCGGACAGACGGGAGTGATGCAGAGCGCGGCCACGGCCGGAAACAGGATTGGTCCGCCGGCCGAGAGCGAGTACGCCGTGGAGCCGGTCGGAGTGGACACAATCAGCCCGTCCGCCTTGAAGGTGCTGACGAATTGCGAATCCACATATGTTTCCAGATCGATCATGCGGGCGATTTGCGTTTTGCCGATCACGATATCGTTGAGAGCTTCATATGACGCGACGGTTCTACCGCCGCGCACCACATCGCCATGCAGCATGCTACGCGTCACCACGCGCTGTTCGCCGCCGATGGCGCATTCCAGCTCCGGATATAGCTGATCGAGAGTAATGGCAGTCAGGAAACCCAAGCCGCCGAGGTTGACGGGAAACAGCGGGATCTCACGGCCGGCAATGGCGCGCGCCGCCGCCAGCAGGGTTCCGTCGCCGCCTAGGACGATCACCAGTTGGGTTCCCTCGGGGACTTGTTCCCGCGCGAGCCCGTTGGGACTGGCGATGTAATGAGCGGCCTCGTGATCGAGCCGCGTTTCCACGCCGCGCTCGCGCCACCAGGCCACCAGGCCCGACACGATCGCGGATGCGCGCGGGATTCCCGGCTTGGCGATGACGCCCACCGCTTTAATGTCTGGCATGCAAAAGAAACTCCTGATTGCCTTCCGCGCCGAGCACCGGCGAGGGAATGATCTGGGTGTGAAAGCCCAACGTCTGAACGGCCTGCTCCACGCGCCGGCAGGCTTGCAGATGCAAAGCGGGATCGCGAATAATTCCTCCCTTGCCCACCTGCTGCCGTTCCAGCTCGAATTGAGGCTTCACCAGAATAACCATTTCCGCGTGGCTGGCGAGAATATCGGCCAGGGCCGGTAAGATCATTGTGATGGAGATGAAACTGACATCGCAAACGCCGAGATCGATGGGCTCCGGTACTTGGTCGCGGGTGAGATAACGCGCGTTCACTTGTTCGTGGACAATCACGCGGGGATCGTTGCGCAATTTCCAATCGAGCTGCGCGGTCCCGGCGTCGATGGCGTAGACGCGCGCGGCGCCGCGCTGGAGCAGGCAATCGGTGAATCCGCCGGTGGAGGAACCAACGTCCAGACAGATCTTGCCAGCCGCGGAAATTCCGAAATGATCCAGTGCGGCTTCGAGCTTCAATCCGCCCCGGCCCACGTAGCGCGGCTGCGCGAGCATCTCGATCCTGGCGCCGGTATCGACGTTGGCGCCGGCCTTGTCGGCCTTTTGCCCGTTGACGAGCACCTGTCCGGCCAGAATCAACGCCTGCGCTTTTTCGCGCGATGCAGCCAGGCCGCGCTCGACGATCAGAAGATCGAGCCTCTGCCGGGCTTTCACGAAAGAGGGCTTAGGCACGGCGGTGCACGATGAAGTCGGCCAGCTCGCGCAAACGTTCGGCACGCTCATCGAAGGGCTGCAAGGCCAGGTGCGCAGCCAGGCGTTCCTGTTCGGCCATAGCGCGCGATCGCTCCAGACCGTACACGGCGGGGAACGTGATCTTGTGCTGTTGAGCGTCCTTGCCGGCGGTCTTGCCAAGAGCTTCGGAAGACTGCTCGAACGTCCAGAACGTCGTCGATGATTTGAAACGCCAGGCCCACATGCTCGCCGTAGCAGGACAACGCGTGCAACTGCGTGTGATCGGCGCCGGCGTAGATGCCGCCCATTCGCAAGCTGGCCCTGAGCAGTGCGCCGGTCTTGGCGCGATGGATGGTTTCGAGCAGCGCGGCGCTGGGATGCTGGCCTTCGCCCTCGAGGTCACACACCTGGCCGCCAATCATGCCGTTCACGGTGCCTGCGGCGGTGGAGAGCTCGGCGATGAGGGCAACTTTGCGGTCGGACGCGCCGTCCATCCGCGCCAGAACCTGAAATGCCAGGGTCAGCAGCGCATCGCCCGCAAGAATCGCCATGGCTTCGCCAAAAACCTTGTGGCAGGTGGGAACGCCGCGCCGCAAGTCGTCATTGTCGAGAGCCGGCAGATCGTCGTGAATCAGAGAATAGGTGTGAACCAGCTCCAACGTGCAGGCAGCCGACTCAATCCCCGCCGGGGCGTCCGACACCGCTTCCGCCGCGGCCAGACACAGAATTGGACGGATGCGCTTGCCGCCGGCGAACAAACTATAGCGCATGGCTTTGTGGATGGATTGGGGCAGCGCGGACTCGGGCGGAACCCAGCGCTCGAGCGCGTGGTCGATGCGGAACTGCTGCCGGGTTACGTACTCGGCTAGCGTCATGCTTGGTCGGCCAGCCTCATGCTTTATCGGGACGGAACGGTTCCGCCTGGACCTTGTCGCCCTTGCGGACCAGCAGCTCGATGCGCGTCTCAGCCTCTTCCAATTGCTTCCGGCAGGCTTCGCTCAGTTGCATGCCTTTTTCGAACAACTCGAGGGCGCGCTCCAGCGGCAGGTCCGCGCTCTCCATTTCCTTGACGATCAGTTCCAGCTGCTGGAGTCCAGTCTCGAAGCTGGCCGCGGGCTTCTCTTCGGGCATTGATTTATTCTAGCGTTCACGAGCCACAATTTACGTCACGGTCGATCGTGTGATCTCGTCGAGCGACCGCGCGCCGCATTGCTTCATGGTGAGCGCGAATTCGGCGTTCAATATGTCGATCACTTTTTCGACGCCGGGCTGGCCGAACGCGGCCAGTCCCCAGACGTAGGGACGCCCGATGCCCACAGCGCGCGCGCCCAGCGCAAGGGCTTTGTACACGTCGGTTCCGCGGCGAATGCCTCCATCTACCAGCACCGGAATGCGGCCCGCCACGCCATCCACCACTTCGGGCAGGCATTCGATGGTTGCGCGATACGTTTCCGTGGCGCGTCCGCCGTGATTCGATACCAGAATGCCGTCCACGCCATGCTCGACGCACAGGCGGGCGTCTTCGCGGGTCTCGATTCCTTTCAGGACCAGCTTCATGCGAGTCGCCTTCTTCAGGCGATCCACGTGCTCCCAATTGAACGCCGGCGAGTTGAGGGTGACGGTTTTCATATCGATGCCGTCCAGCATGGGACGGTGCGAGCTGAACGGTTCACCGTGGCAGGAGGCGCAGTCCCGGGTGTCGGTGCGCCGGAAACGGGAAGCCGTCTCGGTATTGCGGCCGGCCAGCAGGTCGATCGTCCAGGCCACCACGGGACAACCGGCATCTTCTGCTCGCTTGACCACTTTCTCCGTCAGTCCCCAGTTTGAGACCGCGTAGAGCTGATACCACACGGGCCCGCCGCGCGCCTTGATGACGTCTTCGACGCTATGCGAACTTGCCGTCGAGAGAATCTGCAACGTTTTTTTGGCTTGAGCGGCGCGAGCCGTCCCCAGCTCGCCCTCCGG
This sequence comes from Bryobacterales bacterium, assembly GCA_963824345.1. Classification (GTDB taxonomy): domain Bacteria; phylum Acidobacteriota; class Terriglobia; order Bryobacterales; family Bryobacteraceae; genus Palsa-89. Next base: position 156,238 of record CAWGOZ010000020.1, on the reverse strand, counting down.
GTGAAACATCCCTTGCCCGCCCACCGGACAAAAGAAGATGGGACTGTCCCATCTGGTTCCGAACAGCTCCACGCGGGTGTCAATTTTGGAGACATCCACCAATTTTCGCGGGCGAAGTTGTATATGTTTGTAAGCTTCGTGGTTGGCGTCGCGCGTCAGGTTGTCGTCCACGCCGGAGGCCATGTAACCCCAGTGCGCGGGCGGCAGGGCTTTATGGGCGGCGGCTTCGAAGTCCATAACGTCCAACGCATCCTTTGGATTAGCCAGCACTTCGTCCAAAGTATGGGATTGCCACGCGCCCGCCGGAAGCGCGGCGAACAAGGGACTGGCGGCGAGAAACTTGAGAAAGTTGCGGCGCTCTCGCAACTGCCTATCGGATGATGCAGACGGGGACAATGCAGCGGGCCGAGCTATCATGACCGCTTATTCTATTACTTTCCTTGTAACCGTGGAGACTTGGCATCGGTCCCAATGTACAATGGTGACGGGATTCTGGCGGTGGAGGATGTTTGAAACTTTTCACTGACCGCGCGAGACGCACCAATACCGCGGCGTTCCTCCCATTCTTTTTCATCCTCACCTCCAGCGCAGCCGCGCAAGCTCCAGCCGAACTCGCACCTTCAGCCTCCGCCGACGCCCCGGCGTCCATCGAGGCCCCGGTGTCTGTCGATACCTCCCCGGCCACCGATGACAGGGATCGAATTCTGGGCGTGATCCCGAATTATCTGACGGTGGAAAACCCAACAAAAAATGTCGCGCCCCTCAGCGTGAAGGAGAAGTTCCGATTATTCGCCAAAGAGACATTCGATCCGTTTACCGTTCTGTCCGCGGGCGCCGGAGCAGCGCTTTCGCAGGTGGACAATCAAAATCCCAAGTATGGCGAAGGCGCGGGCCCGTACGGGGAGCGGTTTGGCGCGGCAGCAGCCGATATCGCTACGCAGAATTTCTTTCAAGACGCTTTACTCGCGGCCTTGTTTCACGAAGACCCGCGCTATTTCCGCAGAGGCCCGGAGTTCGGCGTGTGGTATCGCATGGGCTACGCGCTAAGCCGAGTGGTGGTGACGCGCACGGACGCGGGCAAGGACCGCTTCAACTTTTCGGGGATCTTTGGAATGAGCGCGGGCATCGCGCTTTCAAACGCGTATTATCCGGACAGCAGCGTGAGCGCTGGTGAGGTGGGCTATCGATTTGCAACCAGCGCGGTGGCCACGGCTCTTTCCAATCTCTTGCCCGAATTCTGGCCCGATATTCGTGAGAAGTTTCGCCGCAAGCCGCATACGCCTCCCCGGTCACCCTAGGCGCACTGGGATTAAGATAGAGCCAATGGCCGTTCCTCCGATTCCGCCGCCCGTTGCGCAGCTCGGAAATCGGCCGTTTTCGTTTTACCCGGCAATCTTGAACGCGGGGCACAACGAATGGATTTATCGCAGCGCCACATGGTCGGAAGTGCTAGTGCGCAACACGAAAACCAACGAGGAAGTTTCGGTGCCGCGGCGGTATTGGGGCGAAATCTCGCGCGTGGATGCGCCTGTGATGATCGTGGGTTTGCTGGCGGAGCTGGAATACCGATCCTGCGCGGTCTGGCCGGCCGAGCGCCGCGTGATTGAAATGCCGCGCGCGGTGAACGATGCACCCAGGCCACGCCTGGCGCGGCCGCCGGCGGACGGCGCGGTAGTGGTTGGAATCCGATTGGAGAGCGACACCAGCTCGCGCGTTGGAAAGCTGGTGCTGGCGGGCGTGGCGCTGGGTGTGGCGGGATGCGTATTGGCAATCAGCCTGTTTCGCGGCGGAGTGATTGCAACGCGCGCGTTCTATGCTCCTGCACTTCCACTGGATCTTCCTTTAGGGCCGTCCGACGATCGCGCGGCGGTGGTGCGTAAGTTAGGACCGCCGGCGTCGGAGCGGTGGAACTCGCTCGCGCCCGACGCCGGGCAATTCGAATTGCTCGCTTATCCGCAGCGCAGACTGTATGTGATTCTCATGGGCCGAGAGCGCGCGGATGTGCGCTATATCGGAGCGATGGATTGGAGCTGGCATCCGGTGGATGCGGTGAATTCGGAGCGCGGCTCCAGCTACGGCCTCTTGAGAAGCCTGCCGAAGTTCTAGCAGGAGCTGCAACCGCTTCCTCACGGTCGCGGCTCGGTAAGGACCATGGCGGGAGTGCGTGCAACACTCGCGGGTTGCGGGGCGCGAACGATGCTAAGGATGACGAGCGCGGCGCACGCGAGTACCGCCGCACCGAAGAAGGCATACTGATACGCGCCGGTGCTTACGAAAACGCGCGCGCCCAGCACCGGTCCTATCACGCCTGCAACCCCCCATGCCAGCAGCAGCAAGCCATAGTTCGTCGCCAGATACTTCGCGCCCCAGAAGTCCCCCGCCAGAGCGGTATAGACGGACAACTGGGTGCCGTAGCAATAGTAGACAAAAAACAGCAGGACATAAAACGGCAGTGTCTCCGCGCGGAAAACATAGAGCAGCGGCGTGGCAAGCATGGAGATCAGGATGACGCCTCGCAAGGTATGCAGGCGGCCCAGGTGGTCGGACAGCCAGCCCGAGAAAAACCTTCCCGATGCGCTGCCGATGGCCCCCATGGTAATGGCGAATGCGGCGGTTTTCGCGCCCAAGCCAGCCAATCGCGCGAAGGGAACCAGCTGGCTGATGACCATGGTTCCGGCCGTGGTGCCGAGCGCGTACGCGCCCCACAGCGCCAGAAAGACCGGGCTGCGCAGCACTTGCCCTGTGGGTACATCCACTTGATGCGAGCCAGGGTAGCGCGCACCGGTAGATTTTCTCGCCGGGCCGGCGTATCCGTGGGGCGGATCCTTCAGCAGGTAAGCGCCGGCAATGGTCAGCACGAAGAAGAGCGCGGCCAAAACCTGAAAGGTTTCGCGCCACCCGATCCGCTCGATCAGAATGGCCGACAGCGGGCCGAAGATGCCGGAGCCGGCGGCGAAGACCGCGATGGCCACGCCATTGACCAGTCCCCGATGGTGGGGAAACCATTTCGAGACAACCGTGATCGGCGCCAGGTAGCCAAAGCCGATGCCGGCGCCGACCATCACGCCCCAGGTGAGATAGAGCATCGGCAGGGACTGTGTCCAACTGGCAAGCAGCAGCCCGGAGGAGTACAGGACGCCTCCGATCGCGGCGATAGGGCGGGGTCCGATGCGCCTCTGCAGGAATCCCGCCAGCAAAAACATGGAGGCGACCATCACCATGTCGATGGTCGGCACGAGCGACGTTTGCGACCGGCTCCAGCCGAATTCGCGCTCGAGCGGTGGAACGAAAACGCTCCAGGCATAATACGTGCCGATGGCGACGTTCATCAGACAGCCCCCCAAAAGGGCCGGCCAGCCGTGCGGGGCGTTGCTGGAAGCGGAGGACGACAGAACTGTATTTTATAACACCGCGCCGGTCTGGCTGCGCGGATCGAGCAGTTGGTTGAGACGATCCTCCGGGATGCCGCTCAATTCGCGCGCCACCTCGCGCACCGTGCGTCCGCTGCGATAGGCTTCCTTGGCGATGGCGGCGGCTTTCTCATAGCCGATCACGGGCGCAAGCACGGTACACATGGCGAGCGACTGTTCGACGAATGCCGACGCACGCTCGCGATCCGCCTGGAGGCCTGCGATCGCGCGGCGGCTGAAGTTGCGCGACACTGCGGCGAGCAGAGCGATGGATTCCAACAAATCGTAAGCCATCACCGGCATCATTACGTTGAGCTCGAAATTGCCGGCCGCGCAGCACCACGTGATGGCGGCGTCATAGCCGATCACTTGCGCGCAGGCCATCAGCAGGCTCTCGGCGATCACGGGATTAATTTTTCCCGGCATGATGCTCGATCCGGGCTGCGTCTCCGGTAATTTGAGTTCGCCCAATCCGCTGCGCGGCCCGGATGCCAGCCAACGGATATCGTTCGCGATTTTGGTGAGAGCGACGGCGTAGGTCTTGAGCGCGCCGCTCAGAAAACTGACCGCGTCCTTGGCCGCCTGCGCTTCAAAATGATTGGAGGCCTCGCGAAAAGGCAGCCCGGTGCCGGCGGCAATGTCAGCGATCACGGCCCGAGCGAAACCGGGCACGGCATTGAGGCCGGTGCCTATGGCGGTTCCGCCCAGCGGCAGTTCGTAAATACCCTGGAGCGCCGCGCGAACCCTTGCAGCAGACTGCTCCACTTGCGCCGCATAGCCGCCGAATTCCTGGCCGAACAGCATGGGAACGGCGTCCTGCAGATGGGTGCGGCCCATTTTGACGATGCCCGCGAACTCGCCGGCTTTGTTATTCAGCGCAGCCGCCAGTTCAGCCATGGCGGGCAACAGATCTTCGTTCGCCAGCAGCGCGGCGGAGATGTGGATGGCGGATGGGATAACGTCGTTACTGGATTGCCCGCGGTTGACGTTGTCGTTGGGATGCGCACCTGCCAGATGGCCGATCACCTCGTTGGCGTTCATGTTGGTGGACGTGCCACTGCCGGTTTGGAAAATATCGACCACGAACTGCTCGTCATGCTCGCCGGCAGCCACTTGATCGGCGGCCTTGGCGATGGACGCTGCGAGTTCCGGCGGCAATTGACCGATTTCGCCGTTCACGCGCGCGGCGGCGCTCTTCAACAGCCCGAGGGCGCGAATGAAGGCTCGCGGAAAACGCCATCCGCTGATCGGGAAATTCTCTACCGCGCGCTGTGTTTGAGCGCCATAGAGCGCATGAGCGGGGACGCGCACTTCGCCCATGCTGTCGCGATCCAGGCGATATTCCACGCTAGGGATTGGTTTTCGGCTTGCCGCCGGTATCGAACACCTGCACGGCGCCGTATTTGTCGAGCACGGGTTTCAACTTGGCGGCATCGCCCACCGCGACGATCTGCAGATCGTCCGGCACGATGTACTTGCGCGCCACGCGCTGCACCTGCTCGGCGGTGACGGCCATAATTTTGGCCGGATACTTGTCCCAGTAGTCGGCGGGCAAGCCGTAGATCTTGAGAGTGATGGCGTAGTCCAACAGTTCGCTGGGACGTTCGAGCGAAAGGGCGAAGCTTGCGACGATGGAACGTTTGCTTTCCTCCAGTTCGTTTTCTGGAACGGCTTTGTCGCGAATGCGGTTGATCTCGTTCATGAACTCCGTCATGGCGCCGGAAGTGGCGTCGGTGCGCATGCTGCCTTGCGCGATCCAGGGGCCCGCGTAGCGCCGGGCCACCAGTTGGCTATAAGCGCCGTAGGTGTAGCCGTGGACTTCGCGCAGATTCATGAACAGGCGCGCCGAGGCTCCGCCGCCGACGATCCGATCCATTACCACCATCGGCACGTAGTCGCCGCTCATGCGATCGATCGCGATGTTGCCGATCTCGACATCGGTCTGCACCGAACCGGGCCGGTCCACCAGAAAAATTCCGCGCCCACGGGCGGGAGTTGTAGCGGCCGGAAGCGCGGCCTTGCCGGCACCCGCCTTCCAGCCAGGCAGGGCTCCGAACATTTGCATCACGGCGTCGGGACTTACGTCGCCCGCGATGCCGAGAATGGCGTTTTCCGGAAGGTATCTGGATGTATGCCACTCGGCCAGCATGGCGGGCGTGATCTTGTCGAGCGCTTGTTCGGTGGCCGAAGTGATGGCGGCGGGATGATCGCCATACACGGCGCGATTGAAGCGCTCCTGCATGAGGAAGCCAGCGGTGCCTCGCTGCTGCTGGAGCTGAACTTTCATGCGCGCTTTCAGCTTGTCCAGCTCGCTTGCTGGAAACGTGGGATTCAGAAGCACGTCGGAGGCGAGCGCGATCCATTGGGGCGCGTTGTCGCTGAGCCCGGAGGCGGTGAACGTGGCGCTTTCCGAACCCCATGGCGCCGCCGCTCCGATGGTGGCTCCCAGTTTTTCGGTCTCTTCGGCGATTTGTTTGCTGGAGCGCGTGGGCGTACCTTCCTTCAGCATGGCCGCGGTGATATTGGCCAGACCCGGGAGATCGGCCGGGTCGTTCAGCGCGCCCGCGCCAAGTATGGTGAGACGCGCGGTGACGAGCGGCAGCCGATGGTCTTCCAGCACCAGCACAGTGAGTCCATTCGGGAGCGTCATTGATACCGGTTTGGGAAGGTTGACGCGAAGAATTTCGCTCGAGACCGGCGCTTTGTTCTTGCGCTCCACCTTGCTGAGAGGGATTGCCTTGGAGCCCGGGTCCTGAGGGACCTGCGCGAATAAAGCCGCCGAAACAGCCAGCGGCGCGACAAACTTGAATTTGATATGCATGCGTGTGTTCCTAGTGGGCCGCATTCAGAGCAGCTTCGGACTTCGTTTTGGGCAGCGTCGTCACCACGGTGCGATTCTCTTCGGTGAGATAGGTCTTGGCCACGCGCTGGACGTCCTGCTTGCCGACTCTCAGTTCCCTGTCAAGGCGCGTGTTGATGAGATTCGGATCGCCGAAAATAGTGGCCAGCTCGCCGATCTGGTAGGCGCGGAAGAGCGTGCTTTGCAGTTGTTGTGCGGTCTGGCGGCGGTCCGTCATGCGGATTTTCTCCAGTTCCCAGTCAGCGATCGGCTCGGCTTTCACGCGCTCCACTTCGGCGTACACGGCTTGCTCCACTTCCTTTAAATCCTTGCCGGGCCGAGCCAGAACGACGATGTTGAAAGTGGATGGGCCGCGGTGCTCTTCGACGTAGCAGAAAACGTTGACGGCTAGTTCCTTGTCCTTCACCAGAGCTTGATACAGCCGGGAGGCCTGCCCCGCGCCCAGGGCGCTGGAAAGAACGTCGAGCGCGTACACATCGCTGGTATTGCCGGGCGGCGTTTTGAAAGCGATATCCAGGCGAGGCGTGCGTGCGAACGGGTCCTCGATGGTCTTGCGGCGTTCGGCGGTCTGCTGGGGTTCCGCGAGATCGGGAACCGGGGGCGTGGGCTGCGCGGGGATGCCGCCAAAGTACTTCTTAATCTTGGCCAGCGCGTCGGCTGTCTGGAAATCGCCCACCAGCGTCAGCACGGCGTTATTGGGTGCGTAGTAGACGCGAAAAAACTCCTGGACATCCTTGATGGTGGCGGCGTTCAGGTCTTGCATGGAGCCGATGACGGAATGCTTGTTGGCGAAGTTGTCGTAGATCAGGCCTTGCAGCACTTCGGCGGTCTCTCCATAGGGCTGATTGTCCACGCCCAGGCGGCGCTCTTCCTGCACGGCATTGCGCTGATTATCCAAATTGGCCTGGTTCACCGCCAGCGCGCGCATACGGTCGGATTCGAGAAACAGCCCGAGATCCAGCTGGTTGGATGCGAAGGTCTCGAAGTAATTGGTGCGATCCTCGGTGGTGGTGCCGTTCAAGTTGCCGCCGTTGTTTTCCACCAGGCTCATGTGCTCGCCCTTGCCCACGTTCTCGGAGCCCTCGAACATCATGTGCTCGAACAGATGCGCGAAGCCGGTGCGCCCGGCGTGCTCGTTGTGCGAGCCGACGTTGTAGGTGATGGAAATGGCGTAGGTGGGCGCGGAATGATCTTCCGAGAGGACAATCCTCAAGCCGTTATCGAGCTTGAATTGCTGGATCGGAATCCGCAGTGGCTTGGGCTGGGATTGGGCTTGTAGAAAGAGAGAACCCGCCAGAAACACGGAGAGTACGGCTGTGCGCATAGATAAGACTAGTTTAGCTCCTGTGTATAGGACGTACGAGAACCACAATTGTTAAGCTTAAACAAGGATCGCTTACTAAGGTGCGCGGCTCGGCAGGTGCAGCGCGTTTGGTAGATCGGTTTTACGGAGCCGCGACCGTCAGGGAGTCGGTTTTGTCACATGCCATATAAAGTCGCGGTAACTTCCGGGAAGACAACAAATTTAGCGCCGTACCAATCGGCTCTCAAGGGCGCCGGTATCGAATCCGTGCGGAATCCGGCCTCGCTTGAAGGGCTGGACGGGCTATTGCTCACGGGCGGCAGCGATGTCAATCCCAAGCTCTATGGCCAGCCGCGCGCCGCGGAGAGCGAGCCGCCGGATGACGAGCGCGATGAGCTGGAAATCAGGCTGCTCCAGGAAGCTTTGGCGGCCGATCTCCCGGTGCTGGCCATTTGCCGGGGCATGCAAGTGTTCAACGTGGCTCGCGGCGGCACGCTGATCCAGCATGTGGCGAACGTGGATACGCATCGGGTGAAAGCGCGCGACAAGGAGCCGGCCAGGCATCCGGCCGTTCACGGCATCCGCGTGAAGCCGGATACCAGGCTGGCTGGGATCGTCGGCGCGGGCGAGCACCAAGTGAACTCGCGGCATCATCAGGCCGTGGACCGCTTGGGAGCCGGTTTGGTTCCGTCCGCGATCGCTGACGATGGCGTGGTTGAAGCGCTGGAGCTACCCGGAAACGCGGTATTCGCCGTGGCGGTCCAGTGGCACCCCGAAGATCGGGTTGCGGTGAGCGAGGCGGATCGAAAATTGTTTGAAGCCTTTGCAGCCGCGATAGCTCAGCGGACAGCGGAATATGGGGCGGTCACCTAGGCAATAGCCGGTTCTGCTGGAACTGGCGAATCCACTTTTGCAGCATGTCGGCCGAGTCGATGCAATCGTGGAAGCCGGCCTGCCGAAGTTTGACGGTGCTTACCAGCCACGGTCTGTCCGCCGATGCGGCGCTTCCCTCCGGGCGGTGACCGAAGAGAGCATCAGCGAAATAAAATGACTCTCCGACAAATGCCTTAAGATCCGCGGGCGCCGCCAGGCCGTACTTCTTCACGATGGCCGCCCACTCCGCCTGCCGCTTCGGCATCTCCTGCGCGAGCGAAAGTGGCTTGCTCGCCCCGGCCTCCATTCCGAAGGCATCCGCGACTACCGGCCAGAGGTCCTCCCAAGTTGCCACGTCGCCATTGGTGATGTTGAAGGTCTCGTTGCGCGCGCTGTCACTGGTGGCCGACCATTCCATGGCTCGCGCGAGCAAATCGGTGTCGACGAGTTCGAAAACCGTAGAAGAGTTCCCTCCGGGGAAGTACAGCGGGCTGCCTTCTTCACGGAGCAAGGCGGCGTATACGCCGAGCGGCGGGATCATGCTCAGGTTGCCGCCAATTGCTTCGCCGATCACGATCTGCGGACGCCAGATCGTGAAGCACCAACTCTTGCCGGCCTGCTTGCCGCGCAGATAGTCCTCTTGCAGCCAATAGAAGTTCTCATGCCGATGGCGCGGCGCGCGCTCCCGAGCCGGAATGGGAACCACGGCCCCGGCGTGCCCTCCATATGCCTTGGTTCCCTGAAGCAATGAGACGTGCCGCAGACTCTTGGCCGCGGCCTCCAGCGGGTCAAACAGATTGCGCAGCATCGCGAGATTGACTTCCATCTGCGCGCGATCCACCCATCCTTCGAAGAGGCCGGGTTTCTCATTCAGCGCCGCGTACGCGAGATGCGTCACATCGGACATCCGTCCGAAAATCTCGCGGCACTGCACCGCGTCGAGAAGATCAAGGGATATGAATTCGACGCCCGCGATAGGAGGCGGCGCACGGCGCGAAACCGCAACGACGTCCCATTCGGGAAGTTTCGCGAAATGACGCAGTGCGCCGTATCCGATCAGCCCTGAGGCCCCCGCGACCAGAATCTTCTGCTTTGTCAAAACTTCCTCGACCCACTTTAGCAGCGTAAAACCCGCGCGTAGTAAGATACCTGTGGCAAATTCAGCGATTCGGATTTTCTTCGAGTAAAGGAGATTCTTATGACGATGTCCCAACTGGGTAGGTTGGCACTGGGTATCTTGGCTCTGGCTGCTCTTTCGGGCCCGCATGCAAAAACGAACAATCCGCTGGCAATCTACGGAGCTGATGCCGTCACGATCGACCGCAATGCGAGAGAGTTCAAACTGCCGGACCAAATCGAATGGAAGGGTCGTCCTGGAAGCACCAGCCAAACGGCGATTCTGCTTGGCGATCCTTCCAAGCCCGGTTTGTATGTCCAGCTTCTCAGACGGGGCCCGAACGATTGGAGCCAGCCGCATTCTCACCCCAATGATCGATTCATCACCGTCCTGAGCGGAACGATGCTGATCGGCACCGGGGCCAAATTCGATCCCAACAATACCGTTGCACTCGGACCTGGCAGCGTGGTCCGGGATATCGCAAATCAGATGCACTTCGACGGCACGGGGCCGGAGGGTCTCACCATCGAGATCGTCGGCATAGGTCCGTCGACCAGGATAGAGGCCGCAGCGAAGTGAATGCGCTTATGAAGCTGACGGACGGACGTTGCGCAGGATTGCGGCCCAGTTAGCGTATCCACGATCCGCGCCGTAAGCATCTTCCTCCACCGAGAAAGCGGCGTCCAGGCGCGTATGCAGGGGGAAATCGGCGGCGCGGTCGGCGAAGTTCCACGCCTTTGGAAACAGGCTGCGGCCATCCTGGCGCAAGTGGACGCGCAGATGTTTCTCCTTCATCACCACAGGTGCGCCGGATATTTCCGCGCCTAGTACAGCCAACACGGGCGGCGGATTGCCGAACCCGAACGGAGCCATCGCGAGCAATTCCTGAACGGCCGGGCCCGTGGTCAACTCGCGCAGCGTGACCAGCGCGTCCACCTGCAATTGCGGCTGGAAATCGGCGGGGGTTAGCCGCGCTCCGGCGTAGGCGTTCAAACGGCGGCGAAACTCGGGAACCAATTCAGTGGGGAGACTGACGCCGGCCGCCTGGCGATGTCCGCCGAAGCGCGTGAACAGATCGGGCATCGATTCCAGGGCGTCCAGCAAATGGAACGGCGGGATCCCGCGGCCGGAGCCTTGCGCCTCGCCATTTTCTTCGCTCAACACGAACACCGGCCGCGAGAAGCGGTCGACCAAACGGCTGGCGACGATTCCGACCACGCCGCGATGCCAGTTGGCGCCCGAAAATACCAGCGCGCATTGATCGTCGGTAACGGGAACGCCCGCGCATTCGGCCAGCACCAGCTTGACGATTTCGGCTTCGGTGTCGCGGCGCTCCTGGTTCAGCGAATGGAGTTGGGAGGCCAGGGTACGCGCTTGCTCCGGATCGTCGGTCAAAAACATGCGAATCACGTTCTGCGCGTCGTCCATCCGGCCGGCGGCGTTGATGCGCGGCGCAATTTGAAAAGCCACCTGGCGCGCGCTGGGCGCCCGGCCATTAAGCATTCCCGAAAGTTCCAGCAATGCGCGCAGCCCGGGATTGCGGGCTTGCTGCAGGCCCTCCAGGCCGTGTTTGACGATGACCCGATTTTCGCCCACTAAGGGAACCACGTCGGCCACGGTTGCGATGGCCACCAGCTTCAAGAACGACTTCAGGACGCGAGCCAGCTTCTTAGGCGGCCAATCGAGCGTCCGAAGCAGGGCCTGGACCAGCTTGAACGCGACGCCCGCGCCGCACAGGTTCTTGTCGGGATACGGGCAGTCCCGCCGGTTCGGATTTAATACGGCGAGTGCGGGCGGAAGCTCGGCGTCGGGCAAGTGATGATCGGTGACGATGACGTCGATGCCGCGTTCGCGGGCCGCCTCCACCACCACCGAGGCGCGGATTCCGGTGTCGACGCTGATGATGAGTGAGACGCCCATGGCCGCGGCACGCTCGATGACGTTGGCGCGCATGCCATAACCATCCCGGAGGCGATGCGGAACGTGAAAGCTGGCCTCGCCGCCGGCCATCTCGATGGCCTTCTTCAAAATGACAACGGACACCGTGCCGTCCACGTCGTAATCGCCGTAGATCAGGATTTTTTCGTGGGCTTGAATGGCCGCCTTCAGACGCCGGACGGCGTCGTGCATGCCGGTAAGCAGGGCCGGATCGAGCAAATGATCGAGATCGGGAGCGAGAAAGCGCCGGGCGGCGGACGCATCGGTGATGCCGCGGGAAAGCAATACGGCGGCGGTGACGGGCTGCACGGCCAAGCTCGCGGCCAGCGCAGCGGCGGCGTCCGGGTCCGCGGCGGGAATCAGCCAGCGAAAACTTGGCATGTTTGAAACAGATCAGTTTCTCGAAAAGTAGCCGGTGATGGGGGAATCGTCGCCCTCATTGGGCTCGGCGGTGAGCAGCTGAATCTCATCCAGCAAGTCGGAAAACTCGTCGAACCAATCCGTGCGGAGATCGAAGAGGAAGACGCGCCCCTGATGATCGAAAGATAGCTCGATGGCGCAAACCGAGCCTTCATGGGCCCGCGCCTCGCTCAAGCGCTCTTCGAAGCTTTGGGATTCCTGGGCCGGTAATTCGGCCGAGTTCAGCAATTCGACGGCGTCGTCCACCTGATCGGAGAAAAATTCACGCTGGTGAAACACGATGATGCTGGCGCCCACGGCGCGCGCGGATTGGACGAACAGCCGGTAGTCGGGATACTGCTCGCAATCCCAATAGACCACCGGGGCCGCATCCAGGGGACGCGAGTAGCCGTAGAAGATGGCCAGCCCCATCTCCTCCAGGTAAGTTTCAATCTCGGGTTTCAGAACGTCCAGGTTCGGTTTCAACCCTTCAACCTATCACACGGAAGGGATGCTCGCCGCTATTTCCAGCCGGGAAACGGATTCACGCGGCCGCGCCGGGACTCGCGAATCAGGTCCGGGACGCGCTTGCGCCGGGACATCAACTTGACCAGCATGGCTTCCAGCGCTGGGGCGTCCTCGGCCAGCCACTCCGGCGGGAGCTGCTTCTGCGCGTCGTCGACCACCTCGTCGGGAAAGTGCACCACGCGATCGAGCCAAGGCTCGAAATCATCCCAGGACCGTACGCTTTGATACACGCTGGGGCGGAAGTAGAGGCCCTGCAGCGGGGAATCGGGAAAGATCCAGTGCGGGCCGTTGAAGACGTAACCGTGGTCCATCATTTGGGCGACAAAACCGGCCCGGGGGGCTTGTTCTGAGGACGGGGGCGGCCATTGCCGGAGCCGCGCGCGGAAGAAAATTGACTGGCGGGAGTCGGCGTTTCCCATCCATTTATCAAAGGCCAGCACGCCCCGGAACTCGCCGACGTTCACTACTTTGTCGAGCAGCGCGTCGGGCAGGAAATCGTAGACCATGATTTTGGCTGGATCGCCGGGGTAGCGGGATCCAAAATGCCAACCGGGCTGGATGGCCAGATGGCGCGAGCCGAGCTCGATGTGGACTTCGGGGTTGGATGCGAGAAACTCGCCCGAGAGATTCACCAGGGCGGCGGGCGGCGCGGAGATCTGCAGATAATTGAGGAAAACCGAGGCGATCCATTCATTAATTAAAATGCGCCGGTGCTGGGGATTATTCAGGAATTTAACGACATAGAAGTGGCCGTCGTCACACTCCAACAAATGTGCCTGCGCCCCTCCGCGCATCTTGCGGATCAGGCGTATGGCTTCAACGGGCATGGATGAAGGGCAAAGATCATTCTATGTGCTGGGAGCTTGGACGGTCTACACTAGAGAATTGCCGCCGAGGCGGCGATGCACGGGAGGAATGGACAACGAATGCCTGAAGATATTTCAAACGCCGCCCCGCCGGCGCGCAACAGCGATGAGGTTGCCCTGGAGATGATGAAGTTTATCGCGGTGACGACAGGGTACGGCAAGGGCGGGAGCGCGGCCGGGTTCGCCGGCAAGGGATCGAAGACGCCCGAAGAGTACGCCGAAGCGCTGTTGGGGCTCTTCGAGCGGTGCCGGACTGCGGTGAAGAAGGAAAAGTAGGGAACCCCGAGCAAAGACACGAGTGTCGTGCCCGGGGCCGCGGCGGGTGGGTTTACTTCTTGCCCTTGGCTTTCTTGTGGCCTTTCTTGTCGGCCTTCTTGGATTTCTTGGCCGCCTTTTTGACGGTCTTCTTCACAGGGGCTTTTTTCTTGGCTGGCGCTTTCTTGGCGGCCTTTTTCACGGTCTTCTTGACGGCGGCTTTCTTGACGGCGGCTTTCTTCACGGTTTTCTTGGCCGCGGCTTTCTTCGCGGGAGCCTTTTTGGCCGGAGCCGCCTTCTTCACGGCGGCAGCCGGCTTGGCAGCGGGGGCAGCGGCTTTCTTTACGGGCTTCTTTTGCGGCGGCGCTTCGGCAGCCGGAGCAAGGGGAGGTGGAACGGCAGTGGAGTGAACCGGTGCGGGCGCCGGTCGAGTCAGTTCGTCTTCGTCTTCATCCTCTGGACCGTATTCGCCGACTTCGGTGGTTACGTCGATCTGTTCCTCTTCATATCCGAAATCATCGAGGTCGTCGTCAGCGGTGAAGCGCAAGCTATCAACCATTATTCATGCCTCCTGTTGGGCTAACCACACCCTAGAATAACTCGTTTTCATCGGAAGGCAAGAGCGAACTATGCAAATTTTGGGGGACGAATTTCGGAGGCGAGGGGCTCGGTTTTGGGGCTCGGCTAGTTCGATGCGGCGCGATGTTTGGAGGCCAGGCTGGCGGTGTGATACGTGGGGCGGGTCCGATGCACTGGGGTCCGGCGCGTAGCGACGGCCCGGCTCACTGGCCGGATGCGCCCGGCAGTGGGGACCACCATCAAATCCCCCGGTTGAGGCGCTTCGGCATTCGGCCGCTGGTTAGCCGCCGTTAGCGAAGCGAGCGGGGCCGCATAACGGTGCGCGATCTCGGCCAGGGTCTCGCCCTGCAACACGCGATGAATGCGCCAATCCGCGCGATGGCTGGCCGGGACCAGAGCGAGAGCGGTCATGATGCCGGGCAACGTTCCTTTGGGAACCCGCAATTGATAGCCGGCCGGCGCGGTGAGCTTCAGCAACGCCGGGTTCAGATCCTGGATCTCCGACACGGGCCGATCGGCGGCATCGGCCACCAGCGGCAGGCTGGTGGGCGTGTCCAGATCCAGAGTTTCGTATTCGATGGGCCGGTCGAATTCAAGCTTGTCGAGATCATAGTCCTTGGGATTTTTGGACATGATGGTCAGCGCCAGAATCAGCGGGACGTAATTGGCGGTTTCCTTGGGGAGCGCGTTCAGGCGGCGTAATTCCCAAAAATCGGCGTAACCGGTGCGCTCGACGGCACGCTGGACGCAGCCCGGGCCGCAGTTGTAGGCTGCCATCGCCAGATACCAGTCGCCAAAAGTGGCGTAAAGATCGTGCAGGTGGTGGGCAGCCGCGCGGGTGGCCTTTTCGGGATCCAGGCGATCGTCAGTGCCGGGGGCTTGCATCAAGCCATACTCCCGGCCGCGAAACTGGACGAACTGCCACATGCCGACGGCCTTCTTGTTGGAGCGGGCGCGCGGCAGGAAACCGGACTCCACTTGCGCCAGATAGATCAATTCCTGAGGCACGCCCTCGTCATCGAGAATGCGCTGAACCAGGGGGCGATAACGGCCCGAGCGGCGCAGGCCCCCGGCTAGTACTTTATGGCCGCGATCAGTCGAAAAATAATGCACGTAGCTGAGGACGGCGTCATTTTCCTGTAACGGAAGCTGCGAAACGGTGGCCTCGATCTCCTCCTTCACCTTAGGGCGCAGGTTGGGATCGGTCGGGAAGGTCATGTCCAGGATGCCATCCAGCGGCGACTTGTCGTAGACCACTTCCGGCAACTGGCCGGAAGCGCTGCCGAGGCCTTCCAGATCGTAGCGGTAGATGGTGTCGGCCATCTGGTCCAGGGCGTTTTCCAGACGAGGGCGGTCCGGCAGATTGTCGGGCGCCGAGAGCAGCACTTCCACGGCGGCGTCGAACTCCTGGCGGGCACTTTCGATGTCACCCTGTTGATAGAAGCGCTTACCGGCTTCCATATGGATGCGGGCCTTGGCCACCAAGCTTTCCGCCTCGGCCTGGCGAGGCAGAGCGGCCAGGGCGCGCTGCACCTGGTCAGGTGTGTCGCTGGAGTAGAAGTTCGGCCCGAGATGCGGCGGCTCCTCAAAGCTGGGTTCGATTCGAAGCGGAGTGGACGGGAGGAAGGATAGCTTGAACGATTGGGGCCTGGCTGCGCAACCGCTGTAGAGCAGTGCACCGGCGATGGTGAGGGCGGCGGCCAGAGCCGAGGGGCGGTGACGAAGGGTCATCGTAAGCCGAGTGATCCGTAAAGTTGTAATGGTCTATTAAAAGTCAGACTCTGAATCTACAATAGCCGAGTGCCGGGGTCAAGGGCGAGTTCTCCCGGGTAGTAGTAAGATAGATAACATATCTCCAAAGAGTACTACAGAGTTGATCGGCCCATTCGGGCAAATTCTATAGTTGCTGCGCTACGATTCTAACTGAGGAACTGACGCAAAACGTAGTGCGGCGCGAAGCTGTGTCTGGCCGGTCTTGTGGTGCGCGCCGCACCCTTTGCGCCCTTAACTGAATGGCGTTTATCACCATCTCGGGTGAACCGGGTTGCAGACACGAGGAGCTGGCGCGCCTGGCCGCTCAGCGGCTGGAATGCGAGCTGGTGACCGAACCGGACCTGGCGAAAATGATTGCGGCCGAGTTTGGTGACTCGATCCGGATTCCCGACCTGGCTTGGCGGCCGCTGACGGTTTCGATTCTGGCCAGTCTGGGAGCCGAGCGGCACGTGGTGGTATCGAGCACGGGGGCCGAGCTATTATCGGGCCACCTTGGAACCGCCATGCTTCGGCTGCACGTGGTGGCGCCCGAGGCGGTTCGGCTGGCGAATCTGATGCAGGATTGCGGGCTGAACAAGCCCCAAGCCAAGGCGCGTTTGCGGGAGATGGAAGCGGCGCGGGGATTGGTTCGCAAACGGCGCTTCGGGCAGAAGATGAGCCGGCCGACGGATTTTGACCTGGTGCTGAACGCCGGGAGCCTGAGTCCGTCCGAGATGGTGGATCTGTTGGAGGCGGCCGTGAAATCGCAGGGGCTGTTGGATGCAGGGCCGCTCGGGGTGGGGGAGGTGGCCGAACTTCAGTTTCGAGTGCGGCTGGAACTGGCGCGCTTTGGCATCGTGGCTCCCAAGCGGCCGGATCTGGAGCGCAAGGAGCTGGGCCGTCAGTTTGGTCACCCCAGCGAGCAGGTGTTCGCCAACTTGCTGGACTTTTATGGAATCGCTTGGGACTACGAGCCGCGCAGCTTTCCATTGCAATGGGACAAAGACGGAAAGGTGGCCGAAGCCTTCACGCCGGATTTTTACCTGCCCGAGTTCAATCTGTACGTGGAGCTAACCACCATGAAGCAAGCCAACGTCACCAGGAAGAACCGCAAGATCCGGCTGCTGCGCGCCATTTATCCGCATGTGAACATCCAGGTCTTTTATCAGAAGGACGTTCAGGATCTGGTGACGAAATATGGATTGCCGGAGCGGTTGGC
The DNA here is from genome assembly GCA_963824345.1 of Bryobacterales bacterium. Classification (GTDB taxonomy): domain Bacteria; phylum Acidobacteriota; class Terriglobia; order Bryobacterales; family Bryobacteraceae; genus Palsa-89. Next base: position 139,139 of record CAWGOZ010000020.1, on the reverse strand, counting down.
GCGGTGAGCATGCCATCACTATGAGCGTTCCTGGGATTGAACGGGTTCTGTTCACCGAGGAAGAGATCGAGCGCGGGATACGGCGCGTGGCATCCAAGATTTCCGCCGACTACGCGGGGCGGGAGTTGAAGCTGGTGGGAGTGCTGAAAGGGTCGGTATTCTTTCTGGCGGCGCTGGCGCGCGAGTTGACGGTGCCGGTGAAGGTGGATTTTCTGGCCATATCGAGCTTCGCCAATCAGAAGGGCGCGCCGGGGATGGTGCGGATTGCAAAGGACCTGGACGACAGCATCGAGGGCGAAGAGGTACTGCTGGTGGAAGACATTGTTGACACCGGGTTCACCACGCGGTATCTGCTGCAGCACCTGGAGGCGCGCAGGCCGAAGTCGCTGGCGTTGTGCACGCTGCTGGATCGGACGCCGAGGCGCATTGTGCAGGTTCCGGTGGATTATCGCTGTTTTGAGATTCCGGACCGCTTTGTGGTGGGGTTTGGGCTGGACTATCAGCAACTATATCGGAATTTGAAGTATGTCGCGGTGTTGAATTCGGAGCCGGCCGGGAGCGATTAGGCAAAACCGATCGCTCACGCGCGCGGCTCGGTAAACACGAGCTGGCCGCTGAGGTACGTTTCGAGGATGTTGAGATGTCCGGCGTCGTCCAGACGGAACAGGACGAGGTCGGCTCGGTCGCCAGGATTGAGGCCGCGCTGGCGATAGGGGATGCGCCCGGTGCGCGCCGGGTTGCGGGTTGCGAGCGAGACGGCGTCGCGCAGGCTCAGGCCGGCGGTCTTCATCACGTTGGAGATGGCGTGGTGCATCTTGAGCGCGGAGCCCGCCAGTCGCGTACCGCCGGTGAGACGCACGCTGCCGTCGGGATGCAGCTCGACGGCAACCTCGTCTCCAAGACGATAGGGACCGGGCGAGCAGCCTGCGGGCATCACCGCGTCGGTTATCAGGAGCGACCGCTCCAGACCCTTGGCGCGCAGCGCGACCTTCAAGAACGACGGCGGCAGATGAAAACCGTCGACGATGAAACTGGCCGCCAGGCGATCGTCGGCCAGTTGATCCCAGAGATAGTTTGTATTCTTGGGGAGCACGGCATCGGCGGCGTTACCGAGGTGCGTGGAAAGCGTTGCGCCGGCACTGGCGGCGTCGGAGATTTGGGCTGCGGTGGCGCGCGTGTGGCCGAGGCTCGCGACCACGCCCTGCTCAACCAGAGCTTCGATGAAGCGCGGAGCTTGGGGCCACTCGGGCGATAACGTGACCAGGCGGATGTTTCCCCGAGCGGCGTCCTGGAAACGACGGAACTCTTCGAGATCGGGCGGCCGGACCCACTGCACCGGATGTGCGCCACGCGGGCCGTCGTCCGGAGAAATGTGGGGACCTTCCAGATGGATTGCTTCCATCGCAGGACCTTCGGGAATGGACTCCTTGGCATTCGCGAGGTGGCGCAGCGCCACGGACATATGGTCTGGAGAGCCGGTGATCACGGTGGGGAAAAAGCGCGTGACCCCGCAGGCAAACATGGCACGGATGGAATCGGCGATTTGTTCGAGCGTGGAGGAGGCCGAATTGTAATCCACGCCGGCGAAGCCATTGACCTGCAGATCGATCCAGCCGGGGGCGATGAATGCCAGATTTTCCGGCGGCCGAATCAGTTGATCGACCACGGTGATGGCGCGGTCGAAGGAAATCTCAACCGCCGCGCCACTGGAAAGGTCTATGCCGCTAACTTTCATGTCTCTGACATTTCTCTGCTACGCCGGTTTATGCACAAGTTTCCCACAGCCTTCACAAGCTAAGTGTAAGAGGCACTGAGCCGAGAAAATTGTTGAAAACCGAGGAAATCACGAGAAATAAGTGTGGCGCAAAACAGAAACGCCTGCTAAAACAGTTGCATGATCCCTCGCAAGTGCGGTTGCGGCGGTTAATCTCGGGGGAGGTGGCCGTCGGAATCGCACTTGCGGATCGTCCTTCCGTTCCGTCCGAAGTTTTTCCGGAGAAGCTTTGCAGCCCGTGGCTCAAACAGTCACGGGCTCGTTCTTTTTAAAGGCTCCGCTCTTGCTGACGGGCGTGAGCCAACCGAAGCGATCGGGCGCGTCGCCATGCACGATCCCGAAGAAAGCCTTTTGCAGCTTTTCGGCTACCGGTCCGCGGGAGCCCTTGCCGACCACGATGTGATCCACCGAACGGATCGGGGTGATTTCGGCCGCGGTTCCGGAAAAGAAGACTTCGTCGGCGATATAAAGCATTTCGCGCGGTATTAAAGTTTCTGTTAGGGGAATGCCGAGCGCGGCGGCGAGCTGGATGACGGAATCGCGCGTGATTCCGGGCAGCACCGAAGCTCCCAGCGGCGGCGTTAGAATTTTGCCATCGCGGACCACGAAAATGTTTTCCCCGGACCCCTCGCTCACGTAGCCCGAGGTATCGAGCGCGATGCCCTCGGCGTAGCCGTTCAAGTGGGCCTCCATGCGAATGAGCTGGGAGTTCATGTAATTGGCGCCGGCCTTGGCGAGCGCGGGTAAGGTGTTGGGGGCGATGCGGGTCCAACTGGAGACGCACACGTCCACTCCTTCGGCCAGCGCTTCCTCGCCCAGATACTGGCCCCACTCCCAGCAGGCGATGTAGGTCTCGACAGGATTCGCAAACGGCAGAACGCCGACATCGCCATAGCCGCGCAGCGCCAGCGGGCGGAAGTAGCAGGAATCGAGCTTGTTCAGACGCACCAGTTCGGCCATGGCGCCGGCGAGCTCGTCGATGGTGTGCTTGACGTCCATGCGATAGATCTTGGCCGAGTCGAGCAGGCGGCGGAGATGCTCGCGCACCCGGAACATGGCCGGACCGGAGGGGGTGGCGTAGCACCGGACGCCTTCAAAAACGGAACTGCCGTAGCTGGTGACGTGGGAGAGGACGTGGATTTGGGCATCGTTCCAATCGATGAAACGGCCTTCATGCCAAATCTTTGCCGTGGGCTTTAGCATGTTTAATTATAGCGTCAGAATGCTGGGCGATAAGTGCAGCGCTTGTAACTACGACGGCAGGGACAGATGATGTTTTGAGGGGAGGACACAACCAGGAGAGCACCGTCCGAGCTACCTCAACCCTGCGTGCGATTCCAGTCGGCGAAGCCAGCCATTGAAATGCGGGCATTCTTCCCGAATACGAGCCAAGCCAATCTCTAAGACGGCAAGTACGCCGAGCAGAGGCTTCTGATAACCAGGTACGAGAGCTTCAACGCGTTTGGAAGGGGCCGTGTCCAGTGAGTCGTTGATTTCCTCGGGCGTCGCAAAGCCGTCTCGGACTTCGCGTAGGCGAATCTCCAAATCGGGACGCTCGATGCCACGGCTGAAGGCTGCGCAGTCACTAAAGAGCAGCCCCTCAAACTCATGCATCACAACGAAAGGAATGAAACGGTCAGAGTCGAAGCGATTACCCATCTCCGTGGCCACATCATCCCGTACCGCATCCTCCACGCATCGAGCCTTCTCATCAATAGTTCTCATGCCGCTGGATCGCGCTCTACCGGGCCACTCTCTCGGAGCCGCCTGAGGCAAACCATAATAGTCAACCATGGTCGTTGCGATGCAGTTCTGATCCTCCCGCAAGTGATTGATGATGTCCTTTCTTGCGGAAGGCCAAGGGCGGACACCGCCGCGCTGGTGACGGAGACGAGCATTGCCCATAATTCGAGCGTCGACAGAATGGTAGCCTTTGGACACCAAGTGACCCCGAAGTATCTCGTTTACGAAAGATTCCTCGGTCTGGCCTTCCACGTGGATTACTAACCTGGCCATCGCGGATCAGCCAGGAACCGGCCTTCCTCCGAGTTCGTTCTTTTCCCATAGCTGCCCGAGACTGTAGTCCTCGAGCCACTTCGCGAGCAGCGGTGACTCCAGACGAGTGAGCTGCGTGCCGCCATCCACGCGATCGGCCACCAAAACATCTTCCGGTTGAAAATGATCCAACAACAACGACGACTGAGTGGACAAGATCACTTGAGTGGTGACGGACACCTGACGAACCAGCGCTGCGAGTACCTCAAGAGCGTAGGGATGGAGTCCCGGCTCCGGTTCATCGACCAGGATCACCGACGGACGATATTGCTCGGGTTGAAGAAAAAGCGTCGCAAGCGCGATAAAGCGCAGCGTTCCATCCGACAGTGACGAAGCATCGAAGTACTGGTCCGATCTCTTGTGCCGCCATTCTAGCCGAACATCAGCCGACTCGAGACCCCGCGGCTCCAATAGGAAATCATCAAAGAAGGGAGCCACACGCTGCACAGTGAGAACAATGAGCCAGTACGAAGCCTCGTGCTTCTCTCTGAGGTAGTAGAGAAACGCGGCTAGGTTGGACCCGTCCGGCCTGAGAAAGCGATTGTCATCCACCCTACCCGTCTTGCGCATTGGCGAAGATGAGCTCGTGTCGCTAAAGTGGTAGAGTCGCCAGCTCAGCAGGTGGGCCCGCACCCATTTCGCGACATGTTCTGCCTTTGGGTCGCTGACGCCCGCCTCCCGGCGCTGTTCTCGCGGGCTGAGGCCAGTGAGGTGAGGGCCATTGAGATAGGTTGCCTCAGCCGAAGGGGACAGGCCGTCGTCCGCTGTAGGCGAGAGTATCAGCTTGTAACCCGCCGCCCCGTAGGGCCATCCATCGACGCGGCGAAAATCAAGGCCTAGCTCAATTTCCTTCGTTCTCTGAGAGCCGAAGTGCACCACTTTCTCGGCGCCGCCTGCGGCGGTGACGTAGTTCCGCAGCCTACCTTCACTGATGGCGTGAAGGAACTCAAAAACTCCGACGAAGTTCGACTTCCCGGAACCGTTCGGCCCGATAACCACATTGATCGGCTCCAGCGCCAGCTTCTCTATCGAAGCAATGCTCTTGAATCCTTTGATGGTGATGTAGTCAAGCGCATTGGTGGGCATGTACGGGCTAGCATCCATGATAACAACGTCCCCATCACGCAACCCTTTGCACAGCCCGCGCATTTAAGGGAAAATGGAAGTCTCGCATGAACAATCCCGATTTCTCCGCGGGAGGCCGGTCTACCTTGAGTGAGACGCGCGACGCCGTCACTGACTACCGCCGTTTGCTCAACGCGCTGGAAGCGCGCGCCCGCCGCATGGGTTCGCGAGATCCGGAAAGCGCCGCGCAGGAAGCGCTGAAGCGTTCGCTCGAAAATACGATGTCCCAGCCGGCGGTCGAATATTATTTCAGCGAGGATCTGCCGCCCGATGCCGGACCTCCAGCTTGGCCACTCGATCAGCTCATGGCCTGGCTGCACGGCGTACTGCACTTTGTGGTTCTCGAGGAGCACAATCGCGCCAGCAACCGCTGCGAGCTGGCCGGATGGGCGCGCCAGGGGGACACCGAGAGTCGGCTGGATCCACCGGACCCGGCGCCCAATCAGCTCAACGCCCTTATCCAAAGGGAATTGGAGCAGATCGTGATCGACTGCCTGCCCGCGCTGGACGCCGATTATCGGCGCGTGCTGAAGATGCGCGCTAGTGGCCTGAAATACGGAGACATCGCCGCGCGCCTGGGCGTCAGCGAAAACACCGTTGCCACATGGGTGAGCCGGGGCATCCGAACATTGGCGCAATCCGTTCGGCGGCGGATGCAGTATCACGCAACTGGGAGGTGACACAGTGAACATCGATCAAATTGCCACCCGTGAGTTGTCGCCTCAGGAGGCGCGCAAAATCGCACGACAAGCGCTGGACGATACGGAGCTGTTCGATGCATTGGTAGCGCGCGGCGCGGTGGAGGCCAGCTTAGAAAGCCCGGCCATTTCCCGGCCGATCCGGCGTCTGCCGTGGGCGAGGACCGCAATGTATGCCGCGGCCGCCGCTGCGGTCCTGCTCGCGTTCTTCTTGTGGCGCAGTCCTTCGCGGCAGGTTCCGCAACCGTCCGAGCAAGCTCGCGCGATAGTTTCAAAGCCCGCCGTTCTTCCTTCGCTCCAGGCCGCGGGCAACCGTCCGCTTTTATTGGCCAGCGATCTCCGCCCCGCGCGGTCCAGTGCCCCACCAGTTTTCCGCGGCGACAGCGCGCCTAGCCGTGCACCGCAATCCAGCGGAAGGATCACCGCGCTGGATGGCGGCGAAGCGACCGTGAACCTCGGCTCGCTCGATGGACTCTCCGAAGGAACCGCGCTCGGCCCTCTCGTGATCACCACCGTCTTTCGCGATCATGCGCGCGGCAAAGTTAAAGCCGGCGCTTCCATTCAGGTGAACGATCGCGTACAAGTTCCACCCGCGCTGCACATCGCCGCGGTCCTGCAGCAGGTGGACGCGCTGGTTTCGTCGGGCGATCTGGAACGAGCCCGCGCACTGGCGCAAAGTGCTCTTGCCGCCGGGGCGTCCGGCGAAACTCGATCGCTTCTGGAACGGCTAGCCGCACTGGACTACCAAGCGGGCGCAATTGATGCCGCGCGAGAACATTTCGAAGCGGCTGCAAACAATTTCTACGCGCCGCCCGCGGCCAGCCCATCCGAGCAAGCTGCCACGCTCAACAGTCTTGGCGCGCTCTATCTGCTGCGCGGCGATCCACGGAGCGCGGAAAAACCGCTCAACCAGGCGGCGTCCATGACCGCCATCGATCCCGATCTTCGCGCCCAGATCCTGAACAACCAGGGAGTCCTGGCAGAGTTGAATGGCGACTTGGCCAAGGCGCGCGATAATTACACTCGAGCCCACTCGCAAGCCAACTTGACGCGTCTTCGAAACTTGAAGCACCCATGAAAGCAGCATCGCTCGCGCTATTGCTGGCGGCCGGGCCGATGCTGATGCAAGGGCAAAAGGCCGATTGGGAAGCGCTCGATCAACAAACTGAACAACTCTACTTAAAGGGTGACCTGCCGGGTGCGGTCAGCGCAGCCAAGCTCGCGCTCGATGCGGCTTCGAACCCAAAGCAAACCGGCCGCAGTCTGGACCGTCTCGGCTTCCTCTATTACAATTCGGGCAACTTGAAGGATGGCGAGACATTTCTCCGTCAGAGCCTGGACCTGCGGCGCGAGAAGCTCGGTCCCAACACCGACGACTATGCACAAAGCGCCAACGATCTGGCGCTTTTTTGCCGCGACACCCGCCGCTTTCCCGAAGCGCAGGCGCTGGCCGAAGAAGCGGTTGCCGTTCGATCGCGAATCTTGAATGCCAACGATCCTTCCCTGGCCGAAACGCTGGAGACGCTCGGCTCCATCTATACCGGCGAAGGCGAATACGAAAAGTCGGCTGCCACGTTCGAAAAAGCCCGGGCCATTTATGAATCCCGCATCGATGCCAAGAATCCCGCCCCGCCGGAGTACGGCACTCTGCTGGTGAATCTCTCGGGAAATTATCAGCGCTTGGGAAAATACCGCAAAGCCGAGACCGGTTATGAGACCGCGCTGGATGTGTTGCGAAAAACCATCGGTCCCGCTCATCCCATCTATGCCACTAGCCAGATCGGCTTCGCCAATCTCGAAACGGCGCTGGGCAACTATTCCTCCGCCGAAAAAATGTACAACGAAGCAGCGCCCCTCTTGAAAAGTGCCTTGGGAGAAACGCATCCCATGTACGTCCAGTTGTTGGACAGCCGGGCGGCCCTCTACCAGGCCATGGGCAACCGGGCCGGGGCGGAATCCGACTATGAGACGGCGCTCGAATTGCGCAAGAAGATCTTTGGACCGAAGCACGTGCTGGTGGCCGCCACGCTGCGCAATTATGGCCGTTTCGTGTACGCGCGCAACGCCGCCGAGGGCGAGAAACTGCTGCGCGAAGCGGTGGAGATCTACGCGGATTCTTCCAACCGTCCGGCGTTCGAGTATGCCAATACGCTGCTCGCTCTGAGCGAAGCCGAGCGAAAGCGTGGCGACCTTCCAGCCGCGCGCGAGACCATTCAGAAAGCGCTGGATGTCGCGGCCCAAGGACTGGGAACCAATCATCCGGTGTACGCCAGCGCGCTCCGCAACCTTGCACTGGTCCAGCAAGCCGCGCGCGAATATGCCGATGCCGAAAAGGGTTTGCGCCAGGCCATTGCGATCGTCAGCGAGATCCAGGGAGACGATCACCCAGACTTGGCGGTATATCTCAAGGACCTCGCGAGCCTTTACCAGACGCAGGGCAAGTACGCCGACGCGGCGCCGCTGTACCGCCGCAGTTTTGAGATCGACGACCGCGTGTTGAGCGACATCCTGAACGTCGGTTCGGAGAGCACCAAGGCCGGCGTACTCGCGAATCTGGACGACCCGCTCCCCGCGCTGCTGGCTTTCCAGCAAGAGGCCGGCGACCAGTTTCCGGAAGCCCGATTTCTCGCGTTCGAAGCGGTCGCGCGCCGCAAGGGGCGCGTTCTGGATCACGTGCGCGATTGGCGCCAGAATCTGCGGGCCAATGCAGATACCGCCGTCCGCCAGCGCCTGGATCAGTGGCAGGCCATGTTGGAGTGCCAAGCGTCGCTGACCACCGCGCTGGGGTATCGCGATCTAAAGGCCGCCGCGGCGGGAAGTTGCAGCCTGGAAGATACCGCGCTGGAAGGCCGTTACGATCGTTTGCTCTCGGATCTACGCGCTAAATGGACCCCGGAGCTGGGTAAGCAAGCTCTGGTGGCATTACACGAGCTGAAAGAGCGCACCGATGCCGTTGAAACAGTTCTGAGCCGTGATGTTCCCGGCTTTTCGAACGCGAAACCGGTGACGCTGGATGCCATGCGCGCGCGCCTGGCGCCGGACGAGCTGCTCATCGAAGTGGTCGCCTACGAAAAGCAATACGGTGCGTTTCTGTTGGATCACTCCGGACGCTTGCGCTGGGTCGGCTTGGGCCGCGCCCAGCCGATCGACTCCGCGGTTCGCGATCTGATCGCGGGCGCCAACGATTGGAGCACCTCGCTGGCGCAGCATGAAACGCAATCGGCCACGGCATCCCGCCAGACTGCCGGCGAGGCGCTTGGAAAATTGTCCCAGGCACTCGCTCCGCTTCGCGCCCAACTCGAGCAGGACAAAACAGTGCGCCGCTTGCGCATCGCTCCCGACGGCTTGCTGACCCTGGCGCCCTTCGCTGCGCTTTCGGGCCCGCCGGGACACTTCTTGATCGAGCGTTTCGCCATCAGCTATCTGTCCGCCGGCCGCGATTTGGCTGCTCCTGTCACAGATGTGCCACCCGCGGGACCGCCCGTGATCGCCTTGAGTCCAGGCTCTCAATCCAGGCGTCCGGAATTCAAGGTGCGCGCGTCCGCGGCCCAATCGAACGGTTTCCGCGCCGAGGGCCTGGAACGTTTAGACGGCGCCCGGTTGGAAGCCCAATCCTTGCAAGCGCTCCTTCCGCGCTCGCAGCTCCTGGCCGAAGGCGAAGCCACCGAGCAGCGAGTGAAGCAACTGCATCGCTCGGCCTTGCTGCACATCGTTGGCCATGGACTGGTGCGTGGAAACGAGGATTGCGGCACCGGCGACGGCCGCTCTTACGATCCAAGCTGCGCGCTCTCCGGCCTGGACGCTGGTGCGCGTGCCATGAACCTTTCGGCCATCGTTCTGGAAGAGGCTTACGGACGCGGAGCCGGATCGCCGCAGGACGGTTTGCTCACCGCGCTCGAGCTGGAGTCTCTGGATCTTCAAGGCACCGAGATGCTGGTGCTTTCCCAGTGCCGCATGGCCGACGGAGTTCCATCGTCAAGCGACGGAGTGTATGGCATGCGCCGCGCCGCCGCCATCGCCGGCGTGAAGACTTTCGTCGCGCCATTGTGGAATGTCTCCGACTCCACCGAACGCGCGCTCATGGTCCGTTTCTATACCGAGCTACGCTCCGGTAAAGATCGCGCCGAAGCTTTGCGCCAAGCGATGTTGCAAGTAATGTCGCAAATGATGCGAACGCCCGGGACCAATAGCTTCTTATATTGGGCGCCGCTGATTCTCTCCGGCGACCCGGCGCCGCTGCCCAAGCAGCTCTTCTTGCAGTGACTCCCTACTGATGTACCGCCAGCACCACTCCCGCGGGCGATTTCACCCCATTGATGGTCGCCTGCACTGGCCACTCGCCATTCGCCATCGTGCTCGGTACCTGGATTGCAACTTGATAGAGGCCCCCGTCACCCGCCGCGAGCGCCGCGCCATACACCATGACCGGAATGTTGTTGAGCGTTACCGTTGGCAGCGTAGTGGTTGAATAGGTGCCCGTACCCGGCGTCTCCTCGCCTGGGGGGGCCGACGGATTGGTGGGACCGAATCCAGTGCCCCATAGGACCACCACATCACCCGGTTTGGCCGGCGCCGTCGCAAGGCCCGCGAACGTGCCGCTTTCCGCCACGAAACTGTAATTCAGCAGCGTCGCCACCGCCTGGTTATTCGGCCACAGGAAAAATGCCGGACCAGCGGAGCCGACGGTGGCCGAAAACGCCGCGCCGGTTCCAACCGAATTCTTGACCACCACCGGCTGTGTCCCCGCTCCAACATCGGGAACGATGAAGTTGATCTGGGCTGGAGTAATGTAGGACAGATACGCAGGCTCGCCCCCGATGGTCACCGTCACGCCATCGAACGTCGTTGGATATTTTCCATCGACGATGTATTTATCCCAACTGTCTGTCACCGTCGAGAGGCCGGTTCCGTAAATCGTCGCCCACGACCCGGGAACAATCCCGGGCTGATAGCTTGCGCCGTTTAATACATGCGAGACCACCAGCGGCGCATACGAGACGCTGAGTATCCAGGATCCCGTGTTGTCCGCGTAATCGTTGTCGTCCACGCCCAAAAGCAACTGGTTGGCGCCCGCCGGTATCACGAAGCTGGCAGGCCCGTCGCCGATCGGAAACGGAGTCCCCACGATCACTCCGTTGTTCGCGAAGGTGCCGACCAGCTCCGACGCGTAGACCGGGTACGAACTGGAGTTCATGAAATAGCTGGGATAGCTCCCATACGTCGCAACCACCTGGTTGTTCGTCGCGTCGCCGGAGTAGCCATTCGCATCGGTGGCAGTGAATCCGCCCTCGGGGAAGACGTTCACCTGGCCGCTTGCATACGTAACCGTCACCGTCCCGCCCGGCGTAAAGGGAATACCGCTGGAGGCGCTGACAACTGTCGGAGGAGTGTTGGTGGCGTCCCCGTAATTGAAGCTCGGATTGAGGCTTTGCTCCCAGGGCCCCTGATTGCCGTTGATCGTAACGGTCGTAATGTCCGAACCACCGCCGGAAGTGCTGGAAGAGCAAGCGCCGATGGAGCTGATCGGGTATTCAGCCAAGGACCCGCCTACGGCTACCGTAATCTCGGCGTTTGCTGTCCACGATGAGATGGGCGGAAAAGCGGCCGGTTGAGGCAGCAGACCGGTCGGGATCAGATTGCCCGAGCCGCCCAGGCTGATGCCCCAGTAATCCTGCGACGGTTCGGTGTTGGTTGGAACCGTCATGGTGAAGACGGTTAGGGCGCCGGCCGAATAACCTAAGGTCACGGTGCCGATCTCATTGGCGGTACTCTGCGATGTTTTCGTCGCGCCTCCCACCGTAAGGGTGTTGTTGCCCTCAAAACGGTCGTTGGTCATGTAGGCTCCGCCGCCGGTAAAGTTCGGCCCGTTTTTCAAGGTGAAACCGCTAATGTTGATTTCAAGCGACGCGCCCGCACCGGCGAACTTGTAACACTGCGCGTTGGCGCTGGCCACCGTCACGGCGACCAGCAGAACAATCTTCTTGCAATTCATTTTCCCCCTCTTTCAATGGACCCCGTTGATCCTAAAGAAGGTAATGCGGTCCTCCAGGGATTGCTTTCAGAATTTTGCAAGTTTTCCTCTCACGACTTCATTTAGAGAGCAGACGGGCACTGCGCTTGACGGCGACAGGCGTTCCGAATATACTGAGGCATTTCCAATGCGAATAATGAAGGTCTCCGGCTCTTGCATCACCGTGCTGGTTGCTGCGTTGTCCCTGGCTCCGGCCCAGGCCCAAAAGGGAACGCTCGAGCAGCAATTGGAATCCGAGTACAAGATAACCACCCCCACCGCTGATAACACCGACCTGGTAACCACCGGATCCATCCTGATCCTGCAAAAGAAGGGCTTCTCTGCCGGCGCGGCCTCCAGCAAAGTCGCCACCATGAACACGTATAAGGACGGACAAATCAAGTCCGGCGCCGCTACTGCGGTTCGGCGCTTCGGTGGCCTTCCCGGTATCAGTAGCATACCGGGTGTTGGTAGCGCCGCGGGTGCTGCCGCGGGCGCTGCGGGAGGCTCCCGGGACTTCGTGAACGGAGAGAAGCTTTACGTCACTCAAATCACCGTCGATCGGAATAAGGACGGCATTATTTTCGATTTAATCTCCGATTCTTACGGAGACGCCGGACGTTACAAAGGCTTGCTGAGGTTTCAGTTTCCCAAGGGCGCGGTGGGGTCCGCGGATCTGGCCGCGGCCGACGCAGTCATAAATCAGGTATTCAAAATCCAGCCTCCGGATGATACCAACGCCAACGCGAAACAGCCTGCTGGCGGGGCCCCGGCGGCCTCTGCACCCGCTGCTGCCGCGCCCCAGCAGCAAGCCGACGCGCCCCCTCCACCCATCGCGCCGCCTCCGCCGCCCGCCGACGAGCCGCCAGCCCCGCCTAAAACCGTTGACCTGGGAATGACCAAGGATCAGGTGGTCGCCAATTTTGGACAGCCTGAAAGAACCGCCAAAGTTGGCTCCAAGGAGATCTATTTCTATAAGGATCTCAAAGTGACGTTCGTTAATGGAAAGGTCAGCGACGTACAATAGCCGCTCTCTTAAGCCCGTAATCAGTTGGAGACGTTGTCATGAATCTGTATAAAATTTCCAAAGCTTCTTTGCTCCGATATTTGTCGGGGATAATGACTGTGCTGTTCCTGGGAGCTTGCATCGCCAGCGCCCAGACCAACAAGAAGCCGGCCGCCCCCGCTGCCAAACCCGCCGCTGCTGCCAAGCCCGCTGCCGCTGCTAAGCCCGGCGCCGCCGCACGACCCGGAGGTGCAGCCGCCGCACGTCCCGGAGGTGCAGCTGGTTCAGCTGCAAAGCCGGGTGCTTCCAACGCCGCTCGTCCTGGTGGAGCTGCCGCCGCCGCTCCAGGCGCTCGTTCCGCTACGCCCGCCGCAGGTGGTCGCCCTGGTGGCGCATCCGCGGGTGCAGCCAAGCCTGCCGCGCACACTCCGATCGGATCTAAAACCGCCAAAGCCGCGAACGGCAGTTCAGTCCGCACCCGTGCCAACGGAAGCAAGGCCGACGTTCATGATGCGAAGCGCGGCATGGATGTCCATCACGGGCTGAACGGAAGCAAACGCGTCTCGGTGGAGCGCGGGGACCATTCGCGGATCGTCGCCGAACGTGGCGGACGCGGTTACGTGCAGCATCCGTACAATTATCGCGGTCATGAGTTCGCGCACCGCACCTACTACGCGAACGGAAGATCCTACGATCGTTTTTACAGCGGCTATTATTATCACGGCGCCTACGTCGAGATGTACTCGCCCGCTTATTATTACGGGCCTGGATTCTATGGCTGGGCCTACAATCCCTGGGCCGCGCCTATCGCCTATCCGGTGGCCGCCTGGGGCTGGGCGGGAACTCCGTGGTTCGGATTCTACGGCGGATTTTTCACGCCTTACCCGGTCTATGCCAGCGCATCGCTTTGGTTGACCGATTACCTTGTTTCCCAAAGTCTGGCCGCATCGTATCAGGCCGCGCAGGAGGCCCAGGCTCAGGCCCAAGGCCAAGCCCAGGATCAAGCTCCGGCGGCCGATGCCGGGCTCACGCCTGCCGTCAAGGACCAGATCGCAGCCGAAGTTCAGCGCCAGATCGCGCTTGAAAATTCCGAGGCTCAGGCCGCCAAGACCGGCGCCGTCCAGGATCCCGCATCCAGCGGAATTCAGCGCATGCTCACCGACAATGTCCCGCACGTATTCGTGGTCGGCAAGGATCTCGACCTGGTAGACGCAGCCGGCAACGAATGCGCCGTCAGCGAAGGTGATGCGCTACAGTATACCGGACCCTCGGCCGCCAACGCCGACGCAGCCACTCTGGCCGTGCTGGCCAGCAAGGGCAAGAAGGAATGCCCGAAGGGGGACACCGTCTCGGTGGCGTTTGCGGACCTGCAGGATATGCAGAATCACATGCGCGAAACCATCGACCAGGGTATGGGTGAGCTGCAAGCCAAGCAGGGCAAGGGTGGGTTGCCCGCGGCTCCGCCATCGGCCGCCGCTCCGCCGACCAAAGCTGCCTTCGCCATGGATGCTCCGCCGCCCGACGCCACCGCCGCCACTCAAATCAACCAATCCTGGGGAGAGGCCGACAAGGCCGAGCAGGAAGTGGCCGGCCAGGTGACTCTTCCGGATGGTGGTGCTGCAGCTCCTCCGGCTGCGCCCGCCGCTCCCGCTGCTCCTCCAGTCAGCGTCGACCTGGGCCAGACCATCGATCAAGTCACCGCCGCGCTCGGCCAGCCCAAGAGCATCGTCAATTTGGGCGCCAAGAAAATCTACGTGTTCAAAGATATGAAGGTCACCTTCAAGGACGGCAAAGTCAGCGACGTTCAGTAAGGGTAGCTGCGTCTAAGCCGGACGATCAAAGATATCCAAATCAGGATCTATCGCAGGTCCATGCGAGAAGGCGGAGTCAGCCCGTGCTGATATCGTTGATTGTAACCACCCGTGAGGACAGAATCGACAAATTCAATCGATTTCTGGCATCACTCAGCGAGGGGGACTACAAACTCATTGAAGTTGTCGTGGTGAGCCAGGATTGTAGCAACCTTGTAATCGCTCTGTTGCCGGAGTATCAAGAACGTTTCTGTATCAAACACATCCCCTCCGCGCGCTGCGGCATCTCCACTGCAAGAAACGTCGGGCTCAAGCACGCCGCCGGGCTTATACTTGGGTTTCCGGACGATGATTGTTGGTATGCGGCAGATACCCTAAGCAGGATCAGCCAACGCTTCGCTAGTCATTCGCGGGAGGCATTTGTTTGCGCCGCGGTTGTCGATCCTGTAAGAAATCTTCCCTTCGGTCATAAGAGAACGTCAGAAAACGACGTGGGCATATCCGTTGCTAACGCATTCACTTTTCCGATATCGGTTGGAATTTTCATCAACCGTTCGCTGATTGAAAGCCCAACCGCATTCGACGAACGGCTGGGAGCCGGGACGAAATGGGGTTCCGGTGAAGAAACCGACCTCATTCTGTCGCTGATTCTGCTTGGACATCAGGGCACATTTTTGCCCTCCATAACTGTCTATCATGAAATAAACTATGATCGATCGGATCTGTTCCCCATCAGCAAGGTTTTCAGCTATTCCAGCGGTTTTGGCGCCGTCATTGCGAAAAGTATCGTGGAACGTAAACAGTACGCGGCAATGTGGGTGTACGCGGATCTGCTGGCAAGGGCGTCCGTCAAACTTATATGGGCAATTGTGACTTTCCAGAAAAGTTCTTATCGGCTCCATCTCAGCCGGACCAAAGGAATGCTTTTCGGGCTGATCGAAGGTGCAAGATATTTCGCGCATTAGCACGGGTCTAGTAGAGTTGGAGCAGGCGCCCGCAAATCTGCCAGCCCGCTCTATCCGCGGCGGGCCGATCCGTATCGGCATCGACGCTTTGGCCTGGAATGACAACACCGGGTATGGGCGGTTCTGCCGCGAGATTGTTTCCGCGCTGCTTCGGATACCGATCCGCTACTCTTTTACGTTATTGCTTGAGCCGGACACCAACCCGCCCGCGGGCGTAGAAGTGGTCCGCTGCCCTCGCGGTCGACATGCCGGCTCTGCCATGCGGACGGTACCCCAGCTGCTTGGCCAAGCATGGACCATCGCGCGCATCCCAACAGACCTGTGGTTCTTTCCGTCCCCGCTGCATTTCGTTCCCGTCCTGGCCCGTGTGCCCGTTTTGGTCGCCGTTCACGACACCATGCCCTTCAGCTATCCGCGGCTGATCTTTCCATCCCTCGCACGGCGCTTGGCATGGCGCATGAAGTTGCGGCTGGCGGTCCAGCAGGCGAGCCACCTGATCACGGTTTCCCATCACGCGCGCACATCCATCGCTCGACACTTCCATTTGGCCGAGAGCTCCATCAGCATAGTCGGCGAGGCGCCGGCTGCGATCTTCCGGCCGCGTGAGGATAGCGCGGCGCTGGCGGCCATCTCCGAGCGCCTGGGTATTCCGGCGGGGGCGCGGATGGTTATCTATCACGGCGCTTTGGCGCCGCACAAGAATCTGCGCATGCTCGCCAGGGTGTTTGCCAAGCTTTGCCTGGAACCCACCTTTACCGACGTGTACCTCGTGCTGGCCGGTTCACAGGACGGTTCCAGCCGGGAAGAGTTTCATGCGCTTCAGTCCATCTGTCTTGGGCTGGACCGGGTGAAATTCGCGGGCGTGCTGGACGATTACGATCTCACGCTGGCGTTGAATCGCGCCACGCTGGCAGTGCTACCCTCGCTGGAAGAAGGCTTCGGACTTACCGGACTGGAAGCAGCCGCCTGTGGTACGCCGCTCATCGCAACTCGTTCCAGCGCTCTTCCGCAAGTGCTGTGCGATGCCGCCGTTTATTTCGAGCCGCGCGATGAAAACGCTCTCTACGAACAGCTGGCCGGCCTTCTGGCCAACGTCGATCGCCGGAACACCCTGCGCGAGCGCGGGATCGAGCGTGCCGCCGCCCTCAGCTGGGAGAGTAGCGCGATGCGGCTGATGGAAATCTTCGAGGCGGTTCTGGCGCGGCCTGGAAGCGCCCGAGGTTTCAACGCGAGAACCCGATGAGAACGCGTCTTAGGGTTCTCCTCGTCACCACGTTCTATCCGCCCTACAGTTTCGGTGGGGACGCGATTTATGCCTGGCGGCTCGCCAACGCCCTCGCGGCCGACGGCCACTTGGTGGATGTGATCCACTGTGCCGATTCTTATGAAACGCTGGCCGGCAAACGGCCTTTGGCGCCGTCGTTGTCCTCGCACCCTGGCGTAAGCATTTATCCCCTGCATAGTTCCTTCCCCTTGCTGGTGTCTCTCGCAAGTCACCAAACCGGTTTTCCCATTGCCCGCGGTTCGCAAATTGCTCGCGCCATCCGAGATAAGCAGTATGATGTTGTCCATTTCAACAATATTTCTATGTTCGGGCCGGGGATTCTTGCCCTTCAGACCGCCGGGGCGCTCCCCATAAAATTGTTCACAATGATCGAATACTGGCTGGTATGCCCGCGCCACGTGTTGTGGAAATTTGGAAAGTGGGCGTGCGAGTCGGAACAATGCCTGCAATGCGTGATTCGAGAGGGGCGGCCGCCGCAGCTGTGGCGATCGACCGGCCTGATCGATCGGATGGCGTTGCACGTCGACGCCTTTCTTGCGCCCAGCCATGCCGTGGCCGAAATCCATTCCGAACGCGGCTTTCGCCGGCCCACGCATTATCTCCCCTTGTTCACCGAAGTTCCCGCCCAGCGCGAACTCGACGCGCTGCCGCGGCCCCACAAGCGGCCCTACTTCCTTTTTGTCGGAAGACTGGAGTCGCTCAAGGGACTCGACGACCTGCTCGCGGCATGGGAGCGCGTCGGCGAACTGGATCTTCTGATTGCCGGCGACGGCAGCCAGTTCGGGCGGATTCAGGGCCGCATCGCGGGCGACTCGCGCGTTCAACTTCTCGGCCACGTTTCGCAGCCCGATCTTGCGGCCCTCTACTTCCATGCCCGCGGTTGCATCGTACCCTCGCGATTTGAAGAGCCGTTTGGCTTGACCGCAATCGAGGCCCTGGCCCATCGAACGCCCGTAATCGCCCGTAGCGTCGGCGGGCTGCGGGAGATCGTGAACGAAAGCGGCGGAGGTCTGCTCTTCGACAGCGTTGATCAATTGGTTGAGGCCGTCAATCGATTGCGCCTGGATGACGCTTTGCGCCAAACCATGTCGGAGCGCGGCTACCGCGCCTGTCTGGAGCAATGGTCGCCGCCCGCGCACTTGCGCCGCTATTACGGTCTGTTGAGCGATATTGGCGCGGCCGGGAGCCCTCGATTCCGCGCGGCGGGGGCCGGGCAGATATGAGCGCCGGCGATGAACCGCTACTGGTATTCGTGCATTTGCGCAAAACCGCGGGCACCACGGTCTCACACGTGATGTGGCGGCAGTTCCGCCGCGGACAGGCCATCAACATCAATGCGCCATCGGTCGACGCGGCCAACCAAAAATGGAATGCGCTGCCCCCGGAGCACCGTGCGATTGTAAAATGCGTTCGCGGACATCTGCCCTATGCGCCGGAGCTGTTCGCTCCCCGTAAGATCGTTTGCTTTACGATGTTGCGCGATCCCGTGGAGCGCGTGATATCCGAATACTACTTCAATCTGCGCAACGCCAGCGAAAACTTCCATGCCGTGCTGACCCGCGAACGCGTCACGCTGGATCAGTTCGTCAATAGTGAGATGTCGGCCGAAGTTCATAATACGCAAACTCGCATGCTGGCGGGGGCGCCACGGGGAGCGAGTTCCTGCCAGTTGCTGAAGTCCGCCGCCGCCAATCTTCTCGACCGCTTAGCCATGGTGGGAATCAGCGAGCGCCTGGACGAATCGCTGCTGTTGTGTCGCGCAATTCTCGGCTGGCGCCACCCGATCTATCGTCCGGTCAACGTCAATCGTTGGCGGCCCGCCCTCGGGCGGATATCTTCGGAGACAGTGGCGGCCATTGAACGTGCGAATTCTCTCGATCGCGAGCTCTACGGTATCGGATGCGAACGATTCGATGAGCTGATCCGCGAACATGCCATAGCCCCCGGGGAAGTCAGCGCATTGCGCCGCGTGAGCCACGCCTATGGGACCGTAAGGCGCGCAATCGGGTTGCCCCGCGAGATCTGGATGGAAGCGCAAATGGCGCTCGCGCGTCGTCGAGCAGCCATGCTCTGACAATGATGAATGTCGGCGTCAGACCGTTTTAGCGGCAGCGCCTTTTGGCGTCAGGAGAGCAAGCACGGCCGCTACCAGAAAAAGCGCCAGCACGTCGCCCCACAGGTGCCCCATGTGCTCAGTGTTGACCAGCGCTTGCACGGCCATGATGCCCCCGTGCACCACGCTCGACCAGACCGTGAACCAGATCAGGCTCAGATTCGCCAGCGGGTTTCGCGACGCGACCACCAGGAAGATCCCGAGCGTGGCGTAAATCCCGAGAATCATCTGAAGGTAATCCGAGTGGCCGCTGGTGTGCCATGCCCAGCCGGACGGCCAGAGGATGGTGAGCGGGTAGATCCCAAAAATGAAGATCAAGCCCACCAGAAGCAAAGCAACGCTCAGGTACTTAGTGCGATCAGTTTCGGCCATGGTTTTCTCTTTCGGCTAACTCGATCTGGACATTATAACCGAGCCTGGCGGCGCACCAGCAGGCCGCCTCGTGCGACAATCTTACGGGAGTCTTACTCTTGTCAACTACCCGGCTCTCCACCAGGGGACAGCTCTTCCTGCCTAATGACATCCGCGCCGCTCGGGCCTGGGGCCCCGGTACCGAGTTCACCGTCGAAGAAACTAAGGACGGGATCCTTTTGCGCGCGTCGGGCCGCTTCCCCGCAACGCGCCTTGAAGACGTCGCCGGTTGTCTCGGATACAAGGGAAAGGCGAAGACTCTAGCCCAAATGGACGCCGCCATTCGCCGCGAGGTAGCCCGGCGCCATGACCGCGGTCGATACTAGCGTGCTGGTGAGCCTGCTCACGGGCGATCACCCGCGGCAGGTCGCCGCCGCGCAGTCGCTTTTTGCCGGGGGGCCAATCTGGATCGCCATATTCCTGGAAACCAACTCGGTGCTGCGCAGCGTTTACGGATTCGAGGACGCGGCAATCGTGGAGGCCTTCACGAAACTGCTTGGCCTCAAGAACGTGCAGGCCGAGGACGAATCGTCGGTAGCCCGCGCTCTCGATTTGGCCGCGCGCGGAATCGAACTGGCCGACGCCCTGCACCTCGCCTCCCGGCCGCCCGGCGCCGCGTTCATGTCCTTTGATCGCTCCTTGGTTCGCCGTGCCAAGCGTGCCGGCGCAAGCGACGTTGCAGAAGTGAAATAACCTTACTGAACCGCGACCGTCAGGGAGCGTTATAACACATGGCACGCAACTTCAAAGAACTCCAGGCAAAGATGGACCCCGCGAGCCGCTCCGACAATTGAAGCCTTTGGGTTTTGTCGAGAGCACCAATCCCTCGCGGACACCATTCCAAGCACGTTATGGACCCACAAGGAGCCCCGCCCCTAAAATTTCTGCATTCTCACGGCGGGTTGAATAACGTGAAGCTCAACGTCTTTCGTCGCCTCTCCACAGTCGAACTGATATTCTCACTGGCTCCCGGCCAGCGCGGTTCCCTGAGGGTTCGCACGGATGGAACTGTCCTGGACGGCCATCACCGGCTGAGCGTCCTTTCCGAACGCGGCGTAGACATCGATCAGCTTCCACGCGAGATAATAGAGAAGGAGCCATGAAGCCTGACCTATGCTGGATACCCGGGCCCTGGCAAGGCCGCATGGCCGTAGCCGCCCGCCCCCGAGGTGGCGACTGGCTGCAGGACGAAGTGGCGGCTTGGCGCAAAGCCGGCCTGGGTGCGGTCATTTCACTCCTCGAGAACGACGAAGCCGCTCAACTCGACCTGGCTGACGAAGGCAGCGCCGTCGAATCCGCCGGGCTCCGGTTCATGTCGTTCCCGATTCCCGACCGCGGAGTTCCAGCATCATCTCGTGAGGCACTTTTACTCTTGAGCAACATCGCAGCCGCCCTGGAGCAAGGCCAAAAAGTCGCCGTTCATTGCCGCCAAGGGATCGGGCGTTCGAGCCTGATAGCAGCCGGCTTGCTGGTGATGTCCGGACTGGGCGTCGAGAAAGCAATCGACATAGTAAGCGTCGCCCGTGGACTGACCATTCCAGAGACGCCGGAGCAGCTCGAATGGATCAAACACTTGCCGTCCGAGAAACTGGCCCCAGCCTCCGTTTCCATCCACAAAATATACCGTTGACCGCATTCAGCACGAGGGACGGCCGTACCGCGTGCTTTATGCCTTCGATCGGCGGCAGCTTCAGGATGCCGGACCTGGTCGCCGCCGGTTTTGAAGCGACACGTGAGGGACAAACCAGGGAGCAAGAATAGCTGCTGATCGAATCCGTAGCCGAACGGGCGAGAAGTACAATGACCGGAGGAGTTTCCGTAAATATCGGCGATTTTCCGACCAGTCGTCTAATGCGTGTCCGACTTCGGACAAATCTCGAACGATCAGGCCTGGCGTTACCGGGCAGGCCAGTTCCATTTCGGTGTGTTGAACAGCGTCGCTCCCTCTAGCTTCGTTTCTCCAAATTCCTTTAGTAGATTGAGGCGAGCGCAAACGGGCGCAGCCGTCAGTTCCTTGATGAGTTGTTGTGCGTGCGAAACCACAATGATCTGCGTGTTTTTCGATGCGGCGAGTATCAGCCTTGCAAGCGCCGGAAGCAGATCCGGATGCAGGCTGGTTTCGGGCTCGTTTAGCACCATCAGTTCGGGCGGGCGCGGAGTAAGCAAAGCAGCAGCCCATAAGAGGTAGCGCAGCGTTCCATCCGATAACTCCGCTGCGGAAAGTGCCCGAAGGAGTCCATGTTGCTGCAAGAGCAGTTCGAAGCGCCCATTCTGCTCTTGCACTGAAAGGCGACTGCCCGGAAACGCGTCCTCAAGAGTCATGGTGAGCGCTTCGTCTGGCCGAGTCTCCAGAATTGTCTGGATGGCAGCGGCGAGGTTACTGCCGTCATGGTGAAGTACGGGCGTAAGAGTGCCAACCTGCGCAGCACGCGCAGGCGACTCGGAATCGGTTCGGAAATGGTCATAGAATCGCCAGCCACGAACAGCTTCGCGAACCGCCAGCATCTCCGGAGCTCGCTGCGGGTCGGCGACACTGGCGAGCATACTGTCGGTGTCAGTGAGGTGCTGCGTCAGCATCACCGGCTCTTCATCGCGCGTTGTGGCGAGCCACACGAAGTTGTTTCTACGATCAACCAGGGCAGAAGCTTTCCGGTAGACCGGCCCATGCCAGATGCACTCGCGCTTCACACGGGGATCAAGGTTAAACATCGTCTCTGGCGAAGGCGGCGGAGGGTAACCCAAATCGATGCTGTAACCGTAGGTATCGCTGCCAAAGCCAAGCTTGAGACTGGCACCTTTCCTCCTCGCGAGGGGTTCCACCGCGTAGGTTCCCTGGCGAACACCGCGCGCGATAGTCTCCGGACCCGCCCAGAAAGTCGACGGCAACCCACCTTCGCGCGCAAGGGATGCCACGACCGAATTTAACGCGGCATCCGCGAGCAGGCGTAGCGAGCGATAGACGCTTGATTTCCCGCTCCCGTTCGCTCCAGTGATGACGCTGAGTTGTCCCAGGGGCAGTAATAAATCGCGCAATGATCGATAACCCTGGACAGCGACAGTGCGGATCATGAGATACAGCATAACGTGGGTGCCGCTCCGAGCATTCCAGACCTTAGACGCGTCAAATCCGGGCGCTAGCCTCAGCTTGGCCTGGAAAACGCATGGGTCACGATTTCTTCAGATCTTTCTGCCCTCCTCCTCCAACCACTTACCCGGCCCACCCAATACAGCGCGCCTTTCTCGCGATATTCTGGACCCGATGCATAATGCCTGCCAATTCCGCGCACAAAAAGTGGGTTCGTTTTGTCAAATTTGAAAAAACACACCACCGCGCGCACAAAACACCCCCAGATGCGCCACCTGGCCGCCCGCCACCAACAACCAAGAACCAATAACCAACGACCAGCGGCGGCAGCTATCCTGGACCTATGAAGCAGCTCGCGCTCGAAGCGCTCGATTCCGCCCGGCGCCCCGGCATCACCTACGCCGACGTTCGCATCGTCGAAAGTCGCGACCGCGAGCTCGGCACCAAGGACGGCAAGCCCAGCCAGGTCTCCAGCGATGAATCGGCCGGCATCGGAATCCGCGTGCTCGCTGACGGCTGCTGGGGATTCGCCGCCACGGACGATCTCACCCGCGCCGGCATCCAATCCGCGGCCGCGCTCGCCCGAGACATCGCACACTCCAGCGCCCTCGCCAAGAAACACGACGTCACGCTCGCGCCCGAAGCCAGGCACGAAGCCACCTGGGTTTCGCCCTGCCAGATCGATCCGTTCGCGGTCAGCGTCGACGAACAGCTCGCGCTCCTCACCTCCATCGACGACGAACTGCGCCGGGCGTCCGGAGTCACGCTGGCGCAAACTTCCATGACCTTTCACCGCAGCCGCCAGATCTTCGTCTCCTCCATCGGCAGCGTCATCGATCAAACCCGCACCACCAGCGGCGCTGGATTCGAAGCCTACTGCTTCAAGGACGATCAGATCCAGAAGCGTTCTTATCCGAATTCCTTCGGCGGCCAGCACCAGCTCAAAGGGTACGAGCTCATCCACCAGCTCGATCTCCTCAAGCACGCCCCGCGCGTTGCCGAAGAGGCCGTGGCTTTGCACTCGGCCGATCATTGTCCTGAGGGCCGTTTCGATCTCATCCTCGACGGCAGCCAGCTCGGCCTGCAGGTTCACGAATCCATCGGCCATCCTATCGAGCTCGATCGCGTGCTTGGCTCGGAGGCCAACTACGCGGGCATGAGCTTTCTCACGCTCGACAAGCTGAATCATCTGCGCTATGGATCCGATCTGGTCAACGCCGTTTGCGACGCGCGCATCGAGCACGGCCCTGGCATGGGCACCTTCGCGTTCGATGACGAAGGCGTTCCCGCGCAATCCGCCGACATCATTCGCAACGGGCAATTCGTCGGCTATATGACCTCCCGCGAAACCGCCGCCGCCATCGGCCAAAAGCGCTCCAACGGCACCATGCGCGCCACCAGTTGGGCGCGGCTACCGCTCATCCGCATGACTAACGTGAGCCTGCTGCCCGGCGAGCAGACTCTCGATGAAGTTTTCTCGGGTGTCAGCCACGCGATTTATATGGAGACCAATCGCAGCTGGTCCATCGACGACAAGCGCTACAACTTCCAGTTCGGCTGCGAGATCGCGTGGGAGATCAAGGACGGCCAGCGCGTGCGAATGCTCAAGAACCCCACCTACAGCGGCATCACCACCGAGTTTTGGAACGCCTGCTCGGCCGTCGCCAATCGCGATCATTGGGTGCTGTGGGGCGTTCCGAATTGCGGCAAGGGACAGCCCGAGCAAGTGATTGGCACCGGCCACGGCGCAAGCCCCGCGCGCTTCCACGACATCAAAGTGGGAGCCGCGTATGGCGGCTGATCCCGCCCCCATGTTGTCGCAAAGCGAATGCCGCGAGCTGTTCGCTGCCGTTCAGCGAGCCGCCAAATCGCTCGGCATCTCCGATGTCGAGGCGCTCTTGGGCGCGCATTGTGCCGCTCTCACGCGCTTCGCCAACAATACCATCCATCAAAACGTCGCCGAACAGGATCGCTGGCTCTCCATTCGCGTGGCGCTCGATGAACGAACCGCGCGCGCCACTACCAATCGTTTCGATCCGGATTCCATTCGCGGCGCTGTCCAGCAGGCTCTCGCGCTGGCCCGGTCTTCCGCCCCCAATTCGGATCTGCTGCCGCTCACTGAACCATCCTTGATCTCGGTCACCGAGCGATTCGATCAGAACACCGCCGCGGCCACTCCGGCGCATCGCGGACAAGCCGTCGCTGAAGCCATTCGCATCGTCGAAAGCGCCGGACAAACCGCCGCCGGCATTTATTCCACCGGCCAAAGCATCGAAGCAATCTTCAACTCTCGAGGCGTATCAGCCTGGCACGCGGAGACCATGGCGCAGTTCTCCATCACCGCCATGGCCGGCGATAGCTCCGGTTGGGCGAAGGCTTCGGCGGTGTCGCATTCAGGCATCGATCCCGTCGCACTGGCGCGCAGCGCGTCTGAAAAAGCGAGCCTGTCGAACGATCCGCAGGAAATCGCCCCAGGCCGCTATACCGTGATCCTGGAACCAGCCGCCGTGCTCGATCTGGTCGGACAAATGATGGGCGATTTCAGCGCCACCTCGGTCGACGATAGCCGAAGCTTCCTCACCGATCGCCTCGGCACGAAACTCTTCGGCGATAACATCCATATTTCGGACGATGTCGCGCATCCGCTCCAGGCCGGCGTGCCTTTCGATGGCGAAGGCGTGCCGCGGCGCAAACTCACGCTGGTCGACGCCGGCGTTCCGCGCGAGCTGGCTTATTCGCGGTCCAGCGCCCATCGCGCGGGCGTCCAGCCCACCGGCCACGGCTTCCCTCTGCCCAACGAAATCGGCGAAGCGCCGCTCAACATCGTGATCGCCGGCGGCTCAACATCCACCGGCGAGATGATCGCGTCCACCGAGCGCGGAATCCTCGTCACACGGCTCTGGTACATTCGCGAAGTGGAGCCTTATGACAAGATCATGACCGGCATGACGCGCGATGGAACGTTCCTGATCGAAAACGGCCGCGTAAATTGCGGCTTGCGTAATTTCCGCTTCAATCAAGGCATTATCGAGTTGTTGAACAATGTCGAAGCGCTTTCGCCCGCCGTCCGCGCCTCCGGCGAAGAGACTTTCGATATGGTAGTCCCGGCCATGAAGATCCGCAATTTCAACTTTACTGAAGTCACCCGGTTTTGACCCGCCCGGAATCCACCGAGCCGCGCGCGTAAGCAAGCGGGCTACCGTTCAGAGGTAAAATAAGGCGAAGGCACAATTTGCATCATCACGGCCACCAGCACGGGACGGCGACCATCCTGAAATGGTCGTTTTTTGCCACCATCCTCTTTGTCGTGGTGGAGGCTATTGCGGGCTTTCGATCCGGCAGTTTGGCGCTGGTTTCCGACGCCGGCCACAATTTTACCGACGCGCTCGCTTTGGTCCTCGCGAGCGTGGGCGTGTACATGCAATCCAAGCCCGCCGACAGCGTCAAGACCTACGGCTATCACCGTGCCGGCGTGCTTACGGCGTTCGCGAATGCTCTTACTTTGGTCGGCATTTCGCTCTTCATTTTCTATGAAGCCTGGCAGCGGTTCCTGCACCCCCAGCACATCGAAGAATGGACCATGTTTTGGGTGGCCGTCGCGGCGCTCGCGCTCAACGGCGGAATCATGTGGGGTCTCTATCGCGACAAGGATCACGACCTGAACATTCGCGCCGCGTTTGTTCACATGTTAGGCGACGCCGTCAGTTCGGTCGGTATTATTGCGGGAGCTGTCGCGATTCACTTCACCGGCCTCGCCGTGATCGATCCCGTGCTGTCGGTCTTGATTGGAGCTCTCATCGTCTGGACCGCGTGGGACATCATTCAGGAATCGCTGAATGTTCTGCTGGAGGGCCTGCCGCGCGGCCTCGAGCTGAACCAGGTCACCGGCGCCATGCGGCAGATCGACGGCGTTATCGACGTTCACGATCTGCACATCTGGAGCCTGGGTTCGGCCGCGCACGCTTTGAGTTGCCATGTGCTGATCGAAGACATGCCGCCATCGGAAAGCAACGCCATCCTGCAGCGCCTCAACGATGTGCTCTGCGGGTTTGAAATCCGTCACTCCACCATTCAATTCGAGCACGCCAAGTGCGCCTTATCGGACGCGCCTTGCTCGATTCTCCTCACGGCGCCTCACGAACACCAGCACCACGAACATCAACACTAGATCAAGGAGAAAACATGACTCCGCCTGTCCCGCCCATTCCGGCGAAAAAGAGTAACGTTCTTCTTTGGGTCTTGCTGGGCGTGGGAGGATTCTTCTTTCTGATCGTAGTGGTGGTTGTGGCGGGCGGCCTGTTTTTGGCTCACAAGGTCAAAGAAGGCCATTTCGAGATGAAGTCCGCTGACGGCAGTTCCGTGCAAATCGGCGGCGCCGCGAAGATTCCGAGCTGGCTGCCGGACTATCCCGGATCCAGTCCGCAGTCCGCCTTCTCCGCGCAAGGTAGAGAAGGCCGAGGCGGTACATTCATTTTTAAGACCAGGGACTCCGCCGATCATGTAGCCACGTATTATCGCGAGCAATTGGAGGGCTCAGGGCTCACGGTTGCCGCTGTCGTGACCTCCGGCGCCAGTCAAGTGATCACGGCGGAGGATCAGGCCAAACATCATACCGTCACGGTGGTGATTGGCGCCGGGCACGATGAAACCGCGGTCAACGTTACCTACGCGAGCAAATAGCCATCCATTCTTCGGGCCGCGGAAACAGATCGCTAATAACGGCCACCGAATCGGCGCCGGCTTCGAAAACCTGGGGCGCTAACTCACGCGTGATGCCGCCGATGGCGACTAGAGGTTTTGACGTCAGCCTACGCACCGCTCGCAATCGATCGAGTCCAACTACTGGATCCGGATTCATTTTTGATCGAGTGGGAAAGATCGGACCGATAGCCAGGTAATCCACAGGCTCCAGATTCCCTGACAGTAATTGCTGTTCGTTATGCGTCGAAAATCCGATGATGACCGGGGCCGGTAGGATTCGCCGGGCATCGGCTGGCGCTAGATCGTCTTGACCGAGGTGCAATGCGGCATCCAGCAACTTTGCGATATCAGCGCGATCATTCACGACGAACAACGATCCGGCCCGCCGGCAAAGTTCCGAGATCCGGCTGGCGTCTTTAAAAGCTTGTCGCGAAAAGAAGCCTTTATGCCGAAATTGGACAATACGCGCGCCCGCCTCCAGCAGCGCCTCGGCCGCTGCAACGTCATCGACAATCGGATAAAAGGCCGGCAGTTTCATGCGGTGCCCCGGCCGGCGAGCGCCATCGCGCCGTACAACACGCTGTCGTCGCCGAGCGCCGCGGGAGCCACGTCAATGCGCGCGCGCGACCAGGCAGTGATCTGCCGGCCGAGTTCCTCCCGCAGCGGAACGAACAATCGATCGCCCGCCTTGCTGATTCCTCCGCCGATCACAATGCGCGCCGGATTCAGCAGCATGATCGCCGCCTTCAGTCCCAACGCCAGGTCGACCACATAGCGCTCGACGAACGCGGGATCGTGCAACAGATCGCTGGCCGGGCGTCCGTGATCGCGTTCCAGCCACAATCCGCAGCACATCCGCTCCAAGCATCCGCGCGACCCGCACAAGCAAGCGGGACCATCCGGACGTATGGTGTGATGTCCGATCTCACCGGCATACGAATCAGCGCCGCGATAGATGTGGCCGTCGTGCGTGATGATGCCGCCGCCAATTCCGGTGGAAAGCGTCATATAGAACAGCGGCCGAAACCCGACCCCCGCGCCGTACAACGCTTCGCCCAGCGCGCCGGCGTTGGCGTCGTTGTCCATTATGGGCAGAAGGCCGATCAGCTTTTCGATGTGATGCGGCAGATCAAAGTCATCCCATCCGGGCACGTGAGTGGACAGGACCACACGCTGGCGCTCGAAGTTGACCGGGCCGCCGAAGCCGACGCCGCAGCGATCGAAACGGAAGCTCGATTTCCAGTTTTCGATGATGACGGCAATGCGATCGAGTATGGATTCGTCGGTCGAATGCGATTCGCGTTGCAGCATGCGATCCCCGTCGAAGACCGCCAGTGAAAACTTCGTCCCGCCAATGTCGATCGCGAGCGTGCTCACGCCGGAAACAGGGAAGAGATAAGCTCTTCACCGCACAGATAATTGGGAACAATGTAGTCGGCGCCCACCCCGATCAGGCGCTGGCGTTTCCATTGATCCACTTGTTCGCAAGCCGGTTCTTCGCTCGCCACGCCCACGGCTACTCCGCCCACGTTTTTTACTTCCTCGATTTCGACGTAACCGTCGCCGAAGCCGAGGAACTGGTTGCCTTGAAATTCCGCCGTGGACAGAATGCGCTGGATCAAAATCGCCTTGGAGAAGCTCTTATAGTCGTCCAGCGCGCCATACACTCCGCCGTCGAAATATTTCGTGACGCCCAGCAGACGCGCTTCTTCCTTCATGTAGATTTCATCGGTACCGCTGGCCAGATACATCTTGAGCCCGCGTTCTTTCAGGCGATCCAGCAAATCCAGCGCGCCCGGCACGAGATATTGTTGCGGATCGGCCTGGCCTTTGCGCAACGCCTCCACGCGGCTTTCGATCTTTTGCCACAGCCGATCCA
The DNA here is from genome assembly GCA_963824345.1 of Bryobacterales bacterium. Classification (GTDB taxonomy): domain Bacteria; phylum Acidobacteriota; class Terriglobia; order Bryobacterales; family Bryobacteraceae; genus Palsa-89. Next base: position 110,221 of record CAWGOZ010000020.1, on the reverse strand, counting down.
GATACATCTGCTTGTATGCCAAAGGCTCCAGCGGCTTTCCGCCGCGCGCCTGAATAGCCTCGGCGAAAGCGATCATCTGGTAGATGGTTTCCTTGCCGGTGAGCCTCCAGACAAACTCCTCCACCAAGCCGCGCAACTGTTCTTCGGATTCGCCGGTCTTCAGATCGGCCAGGATCTCCACCATCATCGGGACCATCACGTTCATCCATCCCGAGCGGATTACTGACAGAGTCCCGTCGAAGTCAAAGAGCACGACTCGGGCGTTGCGGGCGGAAATGCCCGGAGTGATATTTTCAACCATCGAACTCTATTGAAGCTTATTGAAACTTATCCGCCAGCGACGGTATGTAGTATACGGTCGCCGCCAGGACTGCGCCGAACGTTCCTCCGATGATGGCTACGAACCAGAGCAGCCGGCGCTTGGTAAGAATCGCCAGCGACGCTAAGACGATGGAAAACTCGAGAAACACTTCGCCGGAATGGAATCCGAGCGCCTGCCGGCCTCTCAGATGGCTCTCCTGTTCCAGGCCCTGCGCTTCCTTTTGGATGTCTTCGTCGTCCTTGCGGTACTTCTCGGCGTTCTTCTGGTATTGCGTGCTCTGGGTCGGCAACTTCATCGCGGCGAACATATCGCGAGCTACTTCGGAGTCGTAACGGCGGATGGACTTGGCTTGATAATACGACCACTGGTCCGAAGCCTTCTGCTGGAGCAGCAACTCCTCGGTGGTCATGATGTGGCCCAGCACGGAAACCACCGCCAGGAACGCGGCCAGGATCGCCATGGTTGCGGCCACGTGTTTTTCGAAAGGTTCCTTGACCTTTTCGATGGATTCTTGGAGTTCTTCTTCGACGGACATTCCTTATATCATAGGACTTCTATTTCCGGGCCGCTGGGGTATGCTTGGCTTGTAACTTTTGCTGCTGCACGGCATGCCTTTGCGAGAGTTGCTCGGTTTCCTTCTGGTGCCTCTGCTCGACCTGGTTCCTGGCCGCGTCACTGGCTTTCTTTTGCTCCAGTCGCTGGTGCTCCCGTTCCTGCTTCTGCTGGAGTTGCTGTCGCTCCCGTTCCTGGCTCGCGCTCAGCTTTTCCTGCTCTTGCCGGTATTTTTCGTCCTCGCGAGGGTTCCCTGTGTTGGGACCCGGTCGTGCGGCCGGGGGAAGCTCGTTCGGATGGACCGCGACCCCGGGTCTCTCAGCGACGTGGCCTGCAGCTGGCGGAGCGGCCGTGCGAGCAGCGGCTGGTTTGTAGGATGGGCCCGCCTCTTTCGCTTTCGTTACGCCAGCGCCGTTGAACTCACCAGGTCTCGCGGTCGCGGCGACCGGCGGCTTGCCGTGATTGGCCGACTCGTAGAGCTGGCGGTTTGTGCTGGCGGCCCGCACGTGTTGAGTTTGTACGGGGGTTGGCGAAATATGTCTCTCATTCGCGGCTGCTTCTTCCTGGGGGGTTGGGCGAGCCGTGATTCCGCCGGCGCCTCCGTTGAAGCTTACCCGGACGTTATTGTTCACGATCACCGTCTTGTTGTAGACGTTGGTGATGTTGGTAACGTTGTTCACGGACCGGTTGTAAAAGAAAGCTCCGTTGTTCCAATATCCGCCTTCATATCCGACGCCGACATATCCGAAGCCGTAATTTATGCCGCCGTAGAATCCAATGTGAAGGCCCCAATAGCCTTCATGAAACAGGAACACGCCATCGCCCCAGCCCCAGTATCCAGGGGTCCAGAGAAAACCGGGCTCCGGCGCCAATACCCAAGTGCCTGGCACCCAGAAGTATCCATCAGCGGCATAAGCCCAATATCCTGGAGTCCAAATGTAGCCATCGCCGGGGCAAATCGGCTGTTCATATACGGGTAGCGGCGGCGGGGCGATCCCGATAGAAAGGATAATCTGCGCAGACGATGCGGCTGGCAGAGCAAGCATCATCAGCGCGAACAAAAGTGAACGAGCAGAAATTTTCAAACGCATGTGGAATCCCCTGTTCGATGGATTCAAGCGCTGTAACTTTTGTTTCAAATTTTTGCTACTGCGGGCCGCTCGTCAACGGCGCGCCGCCAAGGCTGCGCCCAGCCAGACGCCCAGATAGCCCAGAACCACGCTGCCCAGCACGTAAAATAATCCCATCCAACGCGCGCCGTCGCGGATGGATTGGTAGGTTTCGTATTCGAAGCTGGAGAAAGTGGTGTAGCCTCCCAGAACGCCGACCACCAGAAACAAGCGCCAATTCGTATGCGGCTGCCAGCGCTCCAGGAAGAGAGCCATCAGCACGCCGATTAGGAAAGAGCCGGTTACGTTAATGAAGAAGGTGCCCAGGGGAAAGCGGCCGGCGTATTTTTCCATGATCCAGGTACTGGCGACGTAACGGGCGAGCCCGCCGAGTCCAGCGCCGGCCAGGACAACGAGATATTTATCCAAGACCTACGATACGACGGGGCCGCTCGCGCATTCAATCGCGAGTCTAGGCCAGGCGCCCGAGCGCCCAGCGGGCGTGCTCGGCGACCAGCTGGTTCGGGAACGCTGCGAGCCGTTCCAGAGGCTCGCGGAATTTCTCCAGCTTGCTGTTGCCCATCGCGATCGCGACATTCCTCAGGAAACCAGCATATTTGGCGCGCTGGATGGGGCTCGATTGAAACATGGCGCGAAACTGGTCTTCGCTTAATCCGGCCAGCGCCTCCAGGGGCGGCGCAAAATGCCGAGGCTCGAACGCGGGTTCCCGCGACATTGGGGCGCGCCCGTTCCACGGGCACACGTCCTGGCAAATGTCGCAGCCGAAGATATGCCGGCCGATGCCTGGGCGCAGCTCTTCCGGCGCCGCTCCGTGCAGCTCGATGGTGAAGTAGGGGATGCAGCGGCGGGCGTCGATTTCGTAGCCTTGAGGCGCAATGGCCTGCGTGGGACAAGCATCGATGCAGCGCGTGCAGCTGCCACAACGGTCGGGGGGAGGGAAGTCGGACTCGATCTCGAGTGACGTGAGAATCTCGCCTAGGAACATCCAGGAACCGATTTCCTGGCTGATCAAACAGGTGTTCTTGCCGATCCAGCCGAGTCCAGCTTCGCGCGCGTAGGAGCGTTCCAGGAGCGGCGCGGTGTCCACGCAAACCTTGTAATCGTGATGGGTCCCGAGCTTTGCGGCCAGTTCTTCCAAGCCACGACGCATGACGTGGTGATAGTCGTCTCCCCAGGCGTAGCGCGATACCCAGCCGCGTGCCGTATCGTTCATTTCGATCGAACGCGGTTCCGGCCTGTTGTAGAGTTTCGCGACGCAGATGATGGACCGCGCACCGGCCAGCAGCAGCTTCGGATCGGTCCGGAGGGTCGCGCGCCGATCGGCCAGATAGCCCATGGCGCCCGCCATCCCGCGCTCCACCCAATCGAGATAGCGGCGGCTGTCGTCCGGCAAAGGCTCGGCTCGCGCGATTCCAGCGAGTTCGAAACCGCATTCGCGCGCCAGGCGCTTGATTTGCGCGGAAGTCACGACTTCATCATATACACTAGAGGTTTCCATGAAACTAAACAGCTATACCATCACACAGGGCAAGGACCGCGCTCCCGCACGCGCGTTCCTGAAAGCCATTGGCCTCACCGACGCGGACATGAAGAAGCCGATCATCGGTATCGCGAACACCTGGATCGGAACCATGCCGTGCAATTTCAAGTTGCGCGAACTCGCCGCGGATGTCGCCGAAGGGATTCGGCAAGCCGGCGGAACGCCCATGGAGTACAACACCATCGCAATCAGCGACGGCATCACCATGGGCACCGAAGGGATGAAGGCGTCGCTGGTGAGCCGCGACCTGATCGCGGACTCGATTGAACTGGTGGCGCGCGGCCACATGTTCGACGGCATCGTGGCGCTGGTGGCTTGCGATAAGACAATTCCGGGTGCGGCGATGGCGCTGCTGCGGCTCAACACGCCTGGGTTGATTTTATATGGAGGGTCAATTCTTCCGGGCCGGCACAACGGACGCGACCTTACGATTCAGGACGTCTACGAAGCCGTCGGCGCGAATTCGGCGGGGAAAATGTCGGACGAAGAATTTCTGGCGATCGAGAATTCCGCATGTCCCGGCGCGGGCGCGTGTGGCGGACAATTCACGGCCAACACCATGGCGACGGTGATGGAGCTGATCGGGCTATCGCCGATGGGGACGGCCGCGGTGCCCCAGGTGGACGCTCGCAAGCACGGGGTTGCGGCGCGCTGCGGACGGCTGGTGCTGGATCTGGTGAAGAACAACTTGCGTCCGCGCGATATCGTCACGCGCAAAGCCATCGACAATGCCATCGCATCGGTGGCCACGACGGGCGGTTCAACGAACGCGGTATTGCATCTGCTGGCGATGGCGCGCGAGGCAGGTATTGCGCTGAACATCGACGATTTCCAGACCGTCAGTGAGCGCACGCCGCTGCTGGTGGACTTGAAACCGGCTGGAAAATTCGTCGCGGTGGATGTCGACAAAGCCGGCGGCATCGGAGTGATCGCGCAGCGCCTGGTGCAGGGCGGTTATGCCGATGGCTCAGCCATGACGGTAACCGGCCGGACGCTGGCCGTGGAAGCGGCCGATGCGAAAGAAACGCCCGGTCAAGAGGTGATTCATCCGCTGAGCAAGCCGATTAAGAAAAGCGGCGGCCTGGTAATTTTGCGGGGCTCGCTGGCGCCGGATGGCTGCGTGATCAAGGTTACGGGCATCGAGCGGACCGAGCAGCGCGGCCCGGCCCGCGTTTTTGAGAACGAAGAAGCGGCCATGGCGGCGGCTACCGGTGGAAAGATTCGTCCCGGCGATATCGTTGTGATCCGCTATGAAGGACCGCGCGGAGGTCCGGGAATGCGCGAGATGCTCGGCGTTACGAGCGCCATTGTCGGCGCGGGGCTTTCCGACAGCGTCGCGCTGCTCACCGACGGCCGGTTCAGCGGGGCCACTCGAGGATTCTGCGTAGGCCACGTTGCGCCGGAAGCCGCGGTGGGCGGCCCCATCGCCGCGGTTCACGAAGGCGACAGCATCCACATCGACATTGCCAACCGCACTATTAATCTGGAAGTGCCGGAAGAGGTGCTGCGCGAGCGGCTGGCAAAATGGAAAGCGCCCGAACCGCGCTATCGCTCGGGCGTGTTCGCCAAATACGTAGCGTTGGTTGGATCGGCGTCCGAAGGCGCGTTGACCGGGCCGGCGTAAGAACGCGTCACTGCAGGTATTTGTCGAACCAAGTCAGCTCTTCGTAGAGCACGTGCTCCAGCGATTCTTTTCCGCGATATCCGTGCGCCTCGCCGGGCAGCATTACTAAACGTACCGTGCCGCCGTTGCCGCGGATGGCGGCGAACATTCGCTCGGATTGAATGGGGTACGTGCCGGTGTTGTCGTCGGCCTCGCCGTGAATGAGCAGAATGGGCGTCTTGATCTTATCGGCGTACCAGAATGGCGACATTCGGGTATAAACGTCGGGCGCCTCCCAAAATGTTCGGGTCTCGGTTTGGAAGCCAAACGGCGTCAGCGTCCGGTTGTACGCTCCGCTTTCGGCCACCGCCGCGCGAAACAATTTGGAATGCGCCAACAAGTTCGCGGTCATGAATGCGCCGTAGCTGTGCCCGAACACGCCCACGCGCTCGCGATCCACCACACCCATCTCGGCGGCTTTATCCACGGCGGCCTGCGCGTCCATGACGAGTTGGTCCAGGTAAGTGTTGTTGACGGTTTCGGCGTCTCCGATGATCGGCATGGCCGCGTTGTCGAGCAGAGCATAGCCGTGCATCACGACCAATTGGTGGTAATTGAGCTGGCGGAAGGACTGCGCCGCGTGCCCGGTCACCTGACCCGCGGTATCGGCGTCGCTGAACTCAAAAGGGTAAGCCCAAAGAAGCGCGGGCAGTTTCGCGCCGGGCTTATAATCGGCGGGAAGATACAGCGTGAACGAGAGAGGCACACCATCGGCGCGTTTGTAAGTGACCAGCTGCTTCTTGATTCCTGCGGTCTGCGGCGTTGGATCGAGAAAGTGCGTTAACGGTTTCAAATCCGAGCCGCTGCGGAGGTAGTAATTGGGCGGATCGGATGGGCTTTCGCGGCGCGTCAGCAGGCGCGTTCCGCTGTCGTCGAGGACGGCGGCGATGGTTTCGTAGGCGCTGCTGTCGGATTGAAAAAGCCGTTGGGATTTCCCGGTGGCGAGATTGAAACGGTCGAGGAAGGGATGGTCGCCGGTGGGCGACGATCCTTCGCCCGCCAGATAAATCTCATCGCCGGATTGGATCGCCAGGCGGCGGCCGTCGGGCGTGGTTTTGAGAATGGGATCGCCGGGATCGTGATAGGCGTCACGTTCATTGCGGCTAAAGATCAGGCGAGCTTCCGTGCTCGGCTGGTCGAGAATGATTTCGAACGTGCGCACGATGCGCTTGAGGCGTTCGTAATCCTCCACCAGCGCTTTGCCGTTGGCCAGCGGCTGCAAGCTTCGGAAGCGCTCCTGGGTTTTGAAGATCTCGTTCGGCTGCCCGCTGAAAGGAGCCGCGATCATCTTCAGGAACGTCGCGGTTGGGGACCTTGGCCTTGGGATCGCCGCCGTCCAGAGCTTCGGCCCAAACCAGCGTTGCCGGCTTATCTTGCAACCATTGATAGGACCGTGGACCGGCGCGAACGCCCGCGAGAGGGACGCGATCGGCCAGAGGAAGACTCGCGACTTTGTATTCAACTTTCGCGTTACGATTCCAAATCTCGATTTCTTGCGGAAACTCGCGGGCCGTCAATTGGTAGGAATACGGCTTGTGCAGCCAGCCCACTAGCAGATGGCTCTGATCGGGAGACGGGCGGACCAAAGTATAGATGGCCGGTTTGCCGAGAGGCGTCGATTTGCCGCTGGCCGCATCGAGATAAACAAGCTGCGAGGTGGCGTAGTAATCAAATAAATCTTCGTCATGAGGCGTGGCGAGGAGATCCTCGAAGGTTGGGGCGGGACCCGCGTTGCCAGCGCTCTCGCGCACATGCGGACCCACCGGGATGGCAGGCTCGACGGGACCGGGGCCGCGGTTGGCGGGAACGGAACTGACGATCAACGTGCGATTGTCGCCCAGCCATTGAATTGCCGGGCTTCCGACTTGAACGCCGTTGACGATAATGCCGGGGACGCGGTGCGTCTGGCCCGTGGATGGCGACGCGATCCATAATTCGACGCCCTTGGCTACCGTGTTGGTGAAGGCGAACTGCTTGCCGTCGGGACTCCAGACGGGAGCGCCGAACTTCCCATCGCGCGGCAACGCGATGGCGACATCTTCTCCACCGGGCAGCCGTTTGATCGCGAACGAGATGAAATAATTCGCCATGTGCAGGCTGTTGGTGTTGGCATCCACGCGGAGGCCTGCCAGCGGCAGAAACGGCTGGGCGACCTGGGCGATGGGCGGGTATCGAACAGCTTGCAGAAAGATGGCGTAATCGCGCTGCGGGCTGACTGAAACGGCCGGCGTGGGCAGGGCGTTCAGGACGTCGCGGACTTCCTTGGGAGGCTGCTGGTAGGTATAGTCGCCGGCGAAAACGATCGCGGCGAGAGAGAAAAGGGCAACCGGAAGTCGGGCGGGCATGCCCGATTTTACACTACCGCTTGCTCACGCGCGCGGCTCAGTTTAGAGCGCGCGGCGTTCTAGCGCTGGATTGTGTCAGGACGCTGCGGTGACGTGCGCGTCCAGCATCTTCTGGACGTCGGTTTTGCCGACGGCGCCCACTTTTTGCTCCACCACCTGGCCGCCTTTGAACAGCAGTAGCGTGGGGATGCCGCGGACGTTGTAGCGCATGCTGGTGGCGCCGTTTTCGTCGACATTCAGCTTGCCCACCTTGACGCGGCCGGCATACGCCTCGGCGATGGCATCCACGGTCGGGGTCATCATCCGGCACGGCCCGCACCACTCGGCCCAAAAATCCACCAGGACCGGGGCTTCGGAATTCAGAACGTCCTTATCCCAGGTCGCGTCGGTAAATGTCAGTGTATTCGCACCAGCCATAATGTTGTCGGTCTCCCCAATTAAAATAGATGCCGGCGCCGGCGAAAGGATTCAGCCCGCCGTCAGGCGCCGATACAGCTCCACATACTCGCCCGCCGAGGCGCTCCACGAGAAATCCTTTTCCATGCCCCGCCGCATCCTGCGCGTCCAATCGTCCTTATTTTGGAAGGCCTTTAGGGCCAACCGCACGGACTCAAGCAAGGCGTCGCCGGAATACTCGCGGAACTTAAACCCGGTACCCGCATCAATGGTATCATCCAGGCCGCCCGTGGCGCGAACCACCGGTACGGTGCCGTACTTAAGGCTGTAAATCTGGTTGAGGCCGCAGGGTTCGTACTGGCTGGGCATCAGGAAGATATCGGCGCCGGCCTCGATGCGATGCGACAGGGCGTCGTCATAGCCCACCTCGACGCCCACCTGATCGGAGTACGCCAGCGCCAGCGCGCGAAACATGGCCTCATAGTGCGGGTCGCCCGAACCCAAAACCACCAGACCGAGATCTTCAAGGAGCAGTCGCGACGCAGCGGCGGCGAGAAGATCGAAGCCTTTTTGCGATGCGAAGCGCGAAACTATGGCCAGCAAGGGACGGTCCAGGGTATCGCGAGGCAGTCCGAACTGTGCGAGCAGGGCCCGTTTGCACTCGCGCTTGCCCGAGAGATCGGCGGGCGAGTAATTCCGCGCGATATGCGGGTCATGCTCGGGACTCCACTGCCTGTAATCGACGCCGTTCAGGATGCCGGCGATGGGGCCGTGCTTGCGGAGAAATCCGTCCAGCCGAAAACCGTACTCGGGGGTTTGAATCTCGCGCGCATAGCCTTTGCTGACGGTGCTGACGGCGTCGCTCCAGGCAATGCCGCCTTTCAGAAAATTCACGTCTCCGAAAAATTCCAGTTGCTCAGGGTTCATCCAGCGCGGGTCCAGTCCGATTTCAGGAACCACTTGCGGCCCGAAAATGCCCTGATAGCCGAGGTTGTGAATGGTGATGAGCGATTTGACGCGGAGGAAGGCCGGATCGCCGCGGAAATATTCGCGCAGGTAAACGGGGGTGAGGGCGGCCTGCCAATCGTGCAGGTGCAGGAGATCGGCCGGGAACAAGTGCCGCGCCACGCCGATGGCTGCCAGCGAGAGCACCGCGAATCGCAGGTGATTGTCGGGGAAATCGGCGCGCCCAGAGCCGTAAATTCCCGCGCGATCGTACAGGGCGGGGCACTCGACGAAGTAGTAGGGGACGCCGTTGTTCGAGGTTTGGAGGATGTTGACCCGGTAGCCCGGGCCAATGGGGATGAACAGGCCGCGATAGACTTCCCGGGGAGGCTGCGGGTAGCGATTTTCGCGATAGGCGGGGATCACTACAGCCACTTGTTGGCCCCGTCCGGCGAGCGCCGCGGGGAGAGCGCCTAGAACGTCGGCCAGTCCACCTGTTTTTGCGAAAGGCGTGGCCTCGGAGGCCACCATCAGGATCTTCAGTTTTGGCTCTCCTTGTGGACCGCGTCGAGCACGCTCTCCTTGTGAACCGCGTCCAGCACCCCATTGATGAACGCTACCGACTCGTCGCCTGAAAACTGGCGCGCCAGCTCCAGCGCTTCGTCAATCACGACGGCGGCCGGCGTGTCCTGGCGGCTCATTTCGTAAATGGCCAGGCGCAGAATGTTGCGATCGACAATGGGCATGCGCTCCAGCTTCCAATGCGCCGATTTCTCCGAAATGCGATGGTCGATATCCGGCGCCATGGCGGAGGCGCCGTTCACAAGTTCTTCCATGAAGGCATCGCGGCCGTCGCTCGGCGGGTCTTCGTCGTCTGGTTCCTCGGCGGCTTCGGGCGCACCTTCTGCGCGCAGCGTATCGTAAAAGGCGTGGATGGTTTCTTCCATGGGACGCTTGGTCATGTCCCACTGATAGAGAACCTGCAGAGCTCGCTGGCGGGATCGGTGACGGGCGGCCATTACTGCAACTATTGTCGCAGCCGCCGCATGAGGTGCGCCATTTCAATCGCGGTGATGGCGGCGTCATAACCCTTATTGCCGTCCTTCCCACCCGCGCGATCGATGGCCTGCTCGGCTGTGTTGGTGGTCAAAACGCCGAACGCGACTGGGATTCCAGATTCGAGTTGCACGGCTGCAAGTCCGGCGGCGGCTTGGCCGGCAACGAAATCGAAATGCGGCGTATCGCCGCGAATCACGGCTCCGAGCGCGATAATCGCGTGGGGTTTCTTGCTCTCGGCGAGCGTTTTGGCGGCGAGCGGCAACTCCCAAGCTCCGGGCACTATTACGACCTCGACGGATCGGTCGTCGGTAGCTCCCGCGCGTTTCAGCGCATCCAGCGCTCCCTCCAGCAGCCGGTCGGTGACGAAGCTATTGAACCTGGCGCACACGACAGCGAACTTCATGCCGCGCGCATCGAGATTTTCTTCGATCGGTTTTCCTTCGGTCACTTGGGTGGGATATGGGATACTTGAGGTTCAGGCCCCATTCTACCGCATGGATCCCGCTTTCATTCGGAACTTCTCTATCATCGCGCACATCGATCACGGCAAGTCCACGCTGGCGGATCGATTGCTGGAAGCCACCGGCGCGCTTTCCCAACGCGAAATGATGGAGCAGGTGCTGGACACCATGGATCTGGAGCGCGAGCGCGGCATTACCATCAAGGCCCATGCGGTGCGGCTGAATTACCGCGCCGATGACGGCCAGCTTTACCAGCTCAACTTGATCGATACGCCCGGTCATGTCGACTTCAGCTACGAAGTCTCACGCAGCTTGCAAGCCTGCGAGGGAGCGCTGCTGGTGGTGGACGCCTCGCAAGGCGTGGAAGCTCAGACACTGGCGAACACGTATCTGGCGCTCAGCCACAATCTCGAAATTATTCCGGTGATCAACAAGATCGATCTGCCGTCGGCCGAACCGGAAAAGATTCGCGAGCAGATTGAGCAACTGATCGGGCTTCCGGCGCAGGATGCGATCCTGGTGAGCGCTAAGCAAGGCGTGGGTATCAAGGATGTGCTGGAAGCAGTGGTGCATCTGGTGCCGGCTCCCACCGGGTCGCCCGAAGCGCCATTGCGCGCGCTGATTTTCGACTCCTGGTTCGATCCTTACCGCGGCGTGATCATTCTGGTGCGCGTGGTGGACGGGACGCTGCGAGTGGGCCAGAAGATCAAGCTGATGGCTACCGGGGCGCTGTGCGAAGTGGACGGCGTGGGCTATCAATCGCCCAAGCCGGTGCCTTGCGACGAGCTTTCGGCCGGTGAAGCCGGGTTTCTGTTCGCGAACATCAAGACCGTTTCCGACGCGCAGATCGGCGATACCGTTACCGGTGTCGAGAATCCCGCCTCCGAGGCGCTGCCGGGTTTCCAGGAAATCAAGCCGATGGTTTTCGCGGGCCTGTATCCGGTGGAATCGCACGAGCACGGGCGGTTGCGCGAGGCTCTTGAAAAGCTGCGGTTGAACGATAGCGCCTTTAACTTTGAGCCGGAGAATTCGGTGGCGCTCGGATTCGGCTTTCGCTGCGGCTTTTTGGGCTTGCTGCACCTGGAGATCATTCAGGAGCGGCTGGAGCGCGAATTTCAAATCAATCTGATCACCACGGCGCCGGGTGTGCGCTATAAGGTGACCGCGATGAACGGGGAGCTGATCGAAGTCTATAATCCGAGCAAGTTCCCGGATCCATCGGTGATCAAGCAGATTGAAGAGCCGATCATCGACGCCACCGTGATCACGCGCGAGGAGTATGTCGGCGAGATTCTGAAGCTACTCGAGGAAAAACGGGGCACGCAGAAGAAGTTCGAATATATCGGCACGGGGCGCGTGCTGCTGCTGTATGAGCTGCCGCTGAATGAGATCGTGCTGGATTTCTACGATCGGCTGAAGTCGGCTTCGCGAGGCTATGCGTCGCTCGATTATCATTTGGCGGGGTATCGAGTGTCGCCGATGGTGAAACTGGACGTGCTGGTGGCGGGCGAGCCCGTGGACGCGTTGTCGATGATCGTTCACCGGGAATTCGCTTATGACCGCGGCAAGATTTTGATCGAGCGGCTGCGCAAGCTGATCCCGCGGCAGATGTTCGAGGTGGCGCTGCAGGCCGCGATCGGCAACAAGGTGATCGCGCGCGAGACCATCAAGGCCATGGGCAAGAATGTTTTGGCCAAGTGTTACGGCGGCGATATTTCGCGCAAGCGCAAGCTGCTTGAAAAGCAAAAAGAAGGCAAGAAGCGGATGAAGCGGGTGGGCCGGGTGGAGATTCCGCAAGAGGCGTTCCTGGCAGTGCTGAAGGTGGGCGACAGCGACGACGACTAAGTCACTGGCGCGGTGTTTCCGAAGATTTCCCGCGCTTCTCTTTGGCATCCAGTTTGAATTCCAAAATTCTCCAAATTGACATTGAGATGGAAACGTCGCCTTTCTCGCGGAGCGCATAGACAAGGACCGCAAGAACCAAGACAACGCAGATGATTATGGTTCTCATCTGCCTGTTAATTGCCCATCGTTCTTTAGCAATCGTCGCCTTCCATCGTAAGTATCTATCCAGAGCTCCCGTAACCTATTGATTAGTCGTCGGGCAACCAAAGGGTGAAGGAATTATAATTTGCACGATGCGTGGTAGCATGACTGTATGGGAAGTCGGGGAGCGACCTTCACGAGGGAGCGTCTAGAGCGGGAGAAGCGGCTCGTTCGCGCTTGTGAAATCGCTAAACAAGATCCCAAGCTGAGAGAAATCGAGAAAGAATTCGACTCTCTAGCGGATGCAATCCCGGAGCCTTGGGACGATATTCCGCCGCAGTGAATCGCTCGCCGCTGACGACCTCCCCTTCCGTCACTACTCGCTCCGACACCGCGCTATCGCGTGGATCAGCCGCCGTGTGTTTGACCGCTGCACCTACACGGTGCGGCACGGCCTGATTCGCGGCATGCGCCGCAAGGGCGGCTTGGGTTGGGTGCCGGCGAGTGCACAGACCCAGGAAGAACTGTTTTGGCGCGATCTGCCTCTGACCGGGATAGTGGTCTACGATGTGGGCGCATTCCACGGTATTCTCACGATGTTCTTCGCTTCGCGATGCAAGCAAGTGATTTGCTACGAGCCCAACGAAATCAATCGCGCCCGCCTGACGGAAAACATTCGCTTGAACCGCCTTGGCAATGTTCAGGTCCGCCCGCTCGGTGTCGGCGCGAAGCCCGGTTCGGCTACGTTGCATTACGCTCCAGAGATGGCGGGTGGCGGGACGCTCGACGCGCGTGGCTCGGGTCCCGTTGCGCTACCCGTTGAAGTTACCACGCTCGATCGCGACATCGCCGCCTTGGCGTTACCCGCGCCCGATCTGATCAAGATCGACATCGAAGGCTGGGAGATGGAAGCGCTCGAGGGCGCGCGCGAAACGCTGGCGGCACGGCATCCGGCGTTGTTTCTCGAAATGCACGGTGAGACAATGCGCGAGAAGCGCTCGAGGGCGCGCGCGATGATCGCTTTTCTGTGCGACGCTGGGTATACGGACATCCGACACGTCGAAACCGGGGCGGCGATCGCGCCCGGCGATGAAACGATGGCCGCAGAGGGACATCTCTATTGCTTATGCCCTACCAACACCTCATCGCGTCTACCGAAGGCCCGCTCGGCGTAATCACGCTGAACCGGCCGGAACGCCGCAATCCGCTTTCGCTGGCTTTGATGCTGGAGCTGATCGCGTGCCTGGACGAATTCGCCGCCGCGGCGGACATCCGCGTCATTATACTCGCCGCCGCGGGCAAGGTCTTCAGCTCGGGCCACGATTTGAGCGAAATGGTGAGGCGCACGGTGGCCGATTACCGGCGCCTTTTCGACGTTTGCACGGAGCTCATGGCCAAGATCCAATCCATCCCGCAGCCGGTGATCGCGCAAGTCCAAGGCATTGCCACGGCCGCCGGATGCCAGCTGGTGGCCACCTGCGATCTGGCGGTTGCGAGCGACCAAGCCGCGTTCGCCACGCCCGGCGTCAAGCTCGGCCTCTTTTGCACCACGCCCATGGTGGCGCTCACCCGGGCTGTCGGCCGCAAACGCGCCATGGAAATGCTGCTGACCGGCCAGTTGATCGATGCCTCGACAGCGGCCGAGTGGGGGCTGGTGAATCGGGTGACGCCCGCCGCCGAACTCGAATCCACGACGCGTGATCTGGCCTGCAAGATCGCCTCTGCCAGCAGCTTCACCGTCGCGCTGGGCAAACAGGCGTACTATACGCAGATTGATCTCGATCAGCCCAAAGCCTACGCGTATGCCAAGGAAGTGATGACCATGAACTCGCTGGCGCACGACGCGCAGGAGGGCATTTCGGCGTTCCTGGAAAAACGGGTGGCGTGCTGGAGCGGAGAGTAAAGCGCCTACTTGAGCTTATAAATGATCGAAAACCGCGTCCTGCCAACCTCGCGATAGTTCGCGAGCCATTCGCGCAGGTCCGGATAGTTGGTGATGGCGAGCGCGGGGTTGAGCGGGCCGAGCCCGTCCACGATCCAGGTGGGGTCGGTTGCAATCAGCTCGCGCCGGTTTCGCGCGGCCCAGGCCGGGGCCATCGCCTGCGAACTGGTGAGATGACGATCCGCCAACACGCCCGTGAGCGGCTGCGAATCCAGAAACCGGCTGCCGGCGGGCATGCGGGTGTAAGTGAAAATGTCCGGCCGATAGCCCCAGACCAAAAGTGTTCCCACGCGTTCGATATGGTTCGACGCCGTCAGGCTGTCGCGATTCAATGCCAGATCGCTCCAGGTGCTTTGCCGGTCGTGCACCAGATCGTTCGCGAGCATGACGTAGCGCGGTCCGAAGCGGACGAGGGGGATCAACAAGAGCGCGAGCAGCACCACCCGGCATCGGCCCAATAAGGTATACCCGCGCGCGGCTAGCAGCGCCATCACCGGCAGCAGTTGAAAGTAGTAGCGGGGGAAGAATCGCCAGCCTGCCGCCACTGCCGTCAGCGATACCAACAGCCAGGCGATCATTTTCCATCGCCCGCGGTCTTCCTTCCACAGGGCAAACGTGGCTCCCACGATCAGCGCGGACTGAAACCCTGCCCAGTTTGCGGTCCTGACGATCCCGGTGGCAAGCGAGAACGTCTGTTCGGAATACAGGGCTCCCCACCGCCAGACTTGATCGACGTAAGGTCGTCCGAACCAAAGCAGCGCCACGATGTTCGGAATCGCAAAGCCTGCCAGGAGCCATGCCGCGGCGCGCCAGGCGAAAAAGATGCAGGCCGCCAAAACGAAAAATGCCTTGGCGTTTACCAGGAGTGCGACGCCGGCGAGGAATCCGCTGAGCAGAGGCCTTCCGCGCCACGCCAGGTAAATGGCGGCGATATGCGGCAGCACCATCAGCAAATCCGGCGCCAGCGCCATCACCGCCGCTGGAATCCCAAAAGTGAGGAAGAACCCGAGCAGCAGCGCAGCCGCCAAGCCTTCGCGCGGCCCCCACAGATCGCGCGCGAATCGCCATAACATCAGGCAGCATGCGAAGACAAAGGCCGCGCCGGCGATTCTGAGGAGCGCTCCCATGCGCGCATCCCACAGCAAATACACTAACGCTGAGAGCGGCGGTTTATCGAACCAGACGTTGCGATACAGCGATTTTCCATCTAAGACTTGGATAGCTGCCGCCGCCGGATACGCCTCTTCCACCCAAACGATCCCGCTGTGGCAGAGCCGCGCGGCGGCGAGTCCCACGAATAGAAGCGCGAGCACAAGCCGGTTGGATACGTTTGCGTTCGGAATCACCTATTGAATATAACTGTGGCTAGTGGCTGGTGACTTGTGTCTGGAACCGAAGCCCGCGGATCGAGGGAAACGGCTCGACCAGTTTTTGCGCGAACGCCTGCCGGAATACAGCCGGGCGCGGCTTCAGGAATGGATCGAGCGGGGGCGCGTTTTAGTCAACGGTTCGAGGGAAAAACGTTCGTTCCTGCTGAAGGGCGCCGAGCGCATCGAGGTTGAGCCCGCCGACCCGGTTCCACTGCGGGCCACGGCCGAAGATATTCCGCTGGATGTACTCTACGAAGATTCCGATGTCATCGCGATCAACAAGCCGGCCGGCATGGTGGTCCACAGCGGCGCCGGGCAGCACTCCGGCACGCTTGTCAATGCCGTTCTGCATCGTTTTGGGAAGCTCTCGGGCGTGGGGGGCGAACAGCGGCCGGGCATCGTGCATCGTCTGGACCGCTTCACCAGCGGCGTGATTCTGATCGCGCGCAACGACGCAGCGCATCGCAATCTCGCCGCGCAATTCGCCTCGCGCCAGGTGGAGAAGATCTATCTGGCACTGGTGCATGGCCGCTTCGAGAAAGAGCAGGGCAGCATTACCACGCCCATCGCGCGCGATCCCATCCGGCGGATTCGCATGACCGCGCGCCTGGCCCGCGGACGCGCAGCCAGCACTTCATTTCAAGTGCTGAAGCGCCTCGATAAATTCACTTTTCTGGAAGTCAAGATCGGCACGGGGCGCACGCACCAGATTCGCGTGCACCTGGCGAGCATTGGGCATCCGGTGATTGGCGATAAACTGTACGGCGCTCCCGCCGGCACGCTCGGACGCTATTTTCTGCACGCCCGCCAGATTACCTTCAGCAGCCCGAGCACGGGAAAGCGAATCGTGGTTGCGGCGTCATTGCCGGCGGATCTTGAGAATTATCTAGGAACGCTGGAATAGCTACTTCTCGGTGCAGGCCGCGCCCAGCCACTTCGAGGTGAACGTATAATTCATGTTGATCGGGTGGTCGCCGGCTCCCGCCGTAGTTAGCTGAAAAGATCCCCGTATGTGCTCCGAGTCGACCGCCTCCACCTTCACGCTGCCGGTGGCCTTGGTTCCGTTTTCATTGCATTCCAGATGAACTTCCTGTTTACTGGACGAAGAGGTTGCCACGGACGTAGTGCAAGACTTCATGGCGGCTTGCCCCGTATTCCACGCCTGAGCGAGTTTCTCTTTGGTCTTGCAACTGGTAGTGACGATCGGTTTCGCTCCGCGAGCGCCCATGGCGGACTCCACTTTGGCGCGTTGTTCTGGAGTTAATTGAGCCAGCGCTTGAGGCGGAATAGCGGGCGCACCGGTCATCTGCCCGGTCACTGTGGTTTCCCACTGGCCCGGCTTCACGTCCAACGCCTGAAAATCCGCTGCCCAGGCACTGCCACACAGCAACAACGTTAGTCCAATCAAATGTTTCATGGTCTGGAATCCTCCGTAGTTCCATCGTCCATTGTCGCCTAGAACTGAAGGGCTTGGTGGGGACTGTTCCGATACACTGAAATTTGCCGGACGAACTGGTTTCAATCGTCATTCCCGCCTACAATCCGGCCTCCTACCTGATGGAGGCCATCGCGTCGGCAGCGGCGCAAACGCACCCTAATCTGGAAATCGTCCTGGTGAACGACGGGACGGATAAAGAAGAAAGCCTGGGAGTTCTTGCACAGGCGTCGCGCCTGGTTAGCACCTACGTGGAACAACCGAACCGCGGTGTTGCCGCGGCGCGCAACGCCGGATTTGGCCCCGCTCGGGGCGAGTACGTAGTGCCGCTCGACGCCGACGATCTGCTGGAGCCGGCCTACGTGGCCGAATGCCTCAACGCACTGCGCGACTCCGATGCCGCCTTCGCCTACACCGATTTTCGGGTGTTTGGCAGGCAGAGTTATCCGGAGCGGCCGGGCGAATACAATTTGTACCGATTGCTCGATCGCAACTATCTTAGCTATTCGGCGCTGATTCGAAAGACGGCTTGGCTTGAAGCGGGCGGGTATGACGAATCGATGCGGCTGGGATATGAGGACTGGGAATTCTGGCTTCGCTTGGGATCCCTGGGACGGTTCGGCCGGTATACCCCTCAGGCGCTCTTCGGCTATCGTAAACACGGCACGTCGCTCTATGAGGCGGCGCGAGCCCATCATACGGAAATCGTTGCGCGCATTGAGCGCCAGCATCCGGAACTGTACCAATACGAAAACCGCGCCCGTATCAAAGCTCGCTGGTCGCCGGCGGTTTCGATCATCTCCCGCGAGCCACTTGGGAACCAGACCATCGAAGATATTCAGTTCATTGCGCCGGGCGAATCGGCTTTGGCGCCGGCCATTATAACGGCGGTCCAGGGTCTGGAGCCCGAGGCCGCTGAATTGGCCGCGCTGGCCGCCTGGAGCGGAGGAGCCGCTCGAAAACCGGCCCAGACCGGGGCGCGAAATCGTTTGCATCGGCACCTGCTCAACGCCGAGCTTCTCTCGATGGGATCGTGGATCCGGCATCCGGCCCGTTCGCTCGTCCGCCTGATTCCGCTGCGGGTGAAGGAAAAGGTCAACACCGCATTGGGACGGGCTGTGTTCGATCTGTCTTTTTACTTGCAATTTCAGCCCAATTCCGTGCCGCTGGGCAATAGCGTGATGGAGCCGTTGCGCTACTATCCGAAACCTGCGCATGGACGAAAGCGCGCGGCGCTGGTCACTCCCCACTTGGGGCCGGGAGGCGCCGAATCGGTTCTCTACGAAACCGCGTCCGCTCTATGTTCCAAACATTTGGAGATGTTGCTGCTTGCGACGCAATCGCGCGACGATCGCTGGCGCGCCCAATGGCGGGGGCGAGTGGAGCATATCTACGATCTGGCGCAAGTAGTTCCACCGGAGCGCATGATCGCGGCTCTTTGCTCGGTGATCTCGAACTGGCGCTGCGATGCTCTGGTGGTCCAAAACAGCCTATACGGCTACGCGGCGCTACCGCATATCCGAAAGCTGCTGCCGGGAATCAAAATCGTGGACGTGATTCATTCGGTGGATGAGGCCTGGGATCAGATGGGTTCCATCTCAGGTGTGGCGGCCGAGATCGACTTACGAGTCGCGCTGTCGGAATCGGTTCGGAATCGATTGCTTGCTCTGGGCATACCGGAAGAGGAGATCCTGCTGGCGCCGAACGGGGTGGATCTGGAGCGCTTCTGCCCGACGGTTCCGCCCGGCGACCATTCCATAGCAGGCGACAGGTCCATAAAGAACATTCTCTTTGCGGCGCGCCTGGATCCCGTGAAGAGGCCTCTACTGGTTGCCGATATAGCCATGGAACTGTCCAGGCTTCGGCCGCAGCGCGACTTTCGGTTCAGCATTGCCGGCGACGGAGCGGAGAAAGAACGCTTCGAGCGGCGCGTCCGCAAACTTGGACTGGAAGCGGTCTTCGATTTTCGAGGCCACGTCCCAGACCTCGCTCCGCTGTACGCCGCCGCCGACGTCGTGATCCTTCCTTCGCGCAGCGAGGGCGTGCCGCTGGTGGTGCTGGAGGCACTGGCCAGCGCGCGATGCGTAGTAGCTTCCAACGTGGGCGCGATTCCGGAAGTCATCGATGCGAGCTGCGGAATCCTGGTGGAGCGGCCCGGCGCCGCCGACTTCGCCCGCGCCATCCATGCTTTGCTCGATCAGCCGGAGCTTCGGGGGAAGATGGGCGCGGCGGGACGGCGAAAAATGGAAGAGAAGCACGACATTCGAACGACTCGTGAAAAGCTCGCTAGGATCTTCGATCAAGGCGCTTCGGTTTCCGTCTCTTCCACTAAACGGTCTACCGCGATCGAATAGAGGGCCATCTTCCCGTCGCGGTCGCTCTGAAAAATCACCCGCTGGCTATTGGGAGAAAAAAACGCCGTGACCCGCCGCGGATCGCCGGCTCGGTGCTGGCACAACGTAAGCTCCCGCTTCACCGACCGCACCAGCAGCAACAGGTAGGGCGAAGCTTTGCTGCCGCTAGCGCCGACGAAGACGCTGGTGTCGGCATTGTGGTTGAAGGTTGCGAACTGAGTGGTGGCCGAAACAAATTGGTCTTCATTTGTATCGGGGGTCAACTCCCGAATGTTATTCAGTTGTTTGCGGTCCAGGGGGAAGTTCAGATAATCGATGGTTCTGCCATCGCCGGACCAAAGCGCGGTCCCGAGGCCCCCGGGCGCGATCCGAAGCTTGCGGTTTTGCGCGCCATCGTAATTTACCATCCAGAGCTCGCTGTTCGGTTCCATGCCTTTCCGGTACAGCAACGCGGCGCGCTTCGGGCGGGGCTGGGGATCGGAAATCGGCTGGTTCGATTCCAGCAGCGTGGCCGCCGCTCCGGTCCGCATGGTGATCAGGCGCAAACGGCTCAATCCCGGCTTCTCCTCGATCAGCGCCGCCACCAGGCCATCGTCGGAAAGGCTGAAGCCGTCGCCGAACTGAAACCCATCTTCGGCCCGATACACTTCGCGCGCGTGCACGCCATTGGTGCGTCCCAGGTAGAGCAGGCCTCCGTCCAGGTACGCGAATTCGCGCTCGTCAGGGGCGAGCGTCAGCGAAGCGGTGACCAGCTCCGTGGCTTGCGTCAAAACCCGGGATTGCCCGCTCTTTAAATCCAACCGATACGCTTGCACCGATCCGGAGCGGTCGCTGGAATGAATCAGAAACTCGGTTTTCTTCGAAATCGCGCGGTTGTAGGGCGCGGGCAGCCAGCTTTGATGCGCGGGATCGGTCAAGCGAAAGACGTTGAACTCGGTGGCTTCGTCGACGTAACGCTTGATCTCCGACGGATAGGCCCCCGGCTTATCGGCCGCCAGGCAAGCGCAGCCGCTCAAACCGGCAAGCGACGCAATGAGACGGCGGCGGGTAACGATCAAGCTGGCGCTAACGATGGCTGGTCTGGTAGTGTTCCTTCAACAGGTCCAGCCCGAAATCGCCTTCAAAGTCCCGCCAAACGGAATGAATGTGGTTAGCGTTGTCCTGGGTGTCGTCGAACTCGATCATGAAACTGGGCGTTTGAATGCGGTAGTAATGACCTTGACCGGGCTCCTCGCCGCCGGCCCAGGCGAAGTGGATATCGGTTCCGGCTTTCTTGATCTGCTCTTCGCGGGTCTGATCGATCTGGTCGGTCATATTCTGGCAGTATTCGTCGAGCAAGCTCTGCAATATCGCCCGCTGCGCCACGGTCATTTTGGACGCTTCCAAACCGCTGGGCTGGCCGTTCAGCGCGGCCTTGCGCGAGGCTTCGGTCAGAATTTCCTTGGGCGCCTCCGCGCTCAGGACGGCGGTCTTCTTTTGATCGGCCGTGAACGACTTCACCAGCTGCCGGCCCAGATCCTCCTCGCGCGCCAAAATACGCAGGCCTTTGCGCGGGCCCTCGCGAATCTCGGCTGGGTTGGTCCCAAAGAAACTGGGTGCGCCTTGCACCTTGCCGTTCACGATGGTGAAGTTCTGGCTGACGTGATGGCCCTCCACGCGATAGCCCCAGGTTCCGGTGGCGGAAGGCTCGCCGAAGACGGTGAAGAAGTAACCTTCCGGATCGCGGTGCGGACCTTTCCCGGCTTCGAGAATCCTGAGCACTTCATCCAGGCTCATGATGCTGACGGCTTTGATGTAGCCTTGCTGGCTGAGGCCGGCGGCCAGCAGGGCGTGGGCAAGCTGCTGCTGCTCCGGCGTCATTTCCTTAAGCGAGATGCCCTTGCGTTCCTTGGGGATGTAATGCCAGTCGAAGCGCTCGTCGTTCTGAAACTGGAAAGTGGCCTGCGCGCGCTGCTGGGGCGTGAGCGAGGTAAGAAACGCTTTAGCGGCATCCGTCATCACGGACGCGGAATGGATGCGGGTGTAGGCGGAGGTGAGCAGCACCACTCCGACACCGGTTACGAGAATCCGCAACGCTGCAGTCTTCACGATGGCCTCCTTTGGGCTGGCGAACTGTCGGCCGGACGTGATCGTTTTCGTCCCGGCGTGCTTCTAGCTTATCCGATGCGGCGGCGCATCGCCAAGGTAGGCCAGGGGGTCCACGGGCGTGCCGTGCACGCGCACTTCAAAGTGCAGGTGCGGGCCGGAACTCCGCCCGGTATCGCCCAGGAAGCCGACCAGTTGCCCGGCTTGGACGGTTTCTCCCTCTCGCACCACCAGTCCCGCCTGGTGCGCGTACAGTGTGGCCAGCCCGCCGCCATGATCGATCACGCTGAGATTGCCGTACGGGCCGAACCACTCGGCCAGCAGCACCCGTCCACCAGCGGCGGCGCGAATGGCAGCTCCATAGCCGGATCGAATGTCAACGCCAGAGTGCAGGCGGCGGTAGCGGATCCCGAAACGGCTAATCACTTCTCCGGGAACGGGCCAGGCCAGCGCAGCGGCGGCCGGCGTGGTGACCGACACCGCATCCGAGAAACCCGCGATTTCCTTCTTGATTCTTTCGCCGATCCGCTCGGCGGCTTCGGCTACTTCGTCGGCCTCAACCAGGAACCACCTCAACCGCCTGACGGCGTGATGACTGAGCCTGCGAAATGGGCCGCCCCATCCGCGCAAGATGGTCCTTTGCATCAGGGATCGGAACGCATACCCCAGGACCTTCAGGATTTCGCGAAGGTGCTGGCGGAGAGCCAAGATGAACAAGTAACGGGTTCTGGGCCAGGGGCGCGGCGCGGAGGGACAAGGGATGATATCGAGTCCCTGGCGGCGCGCTTCGTCCTCGATCCGGCACATATGATATGGCGAACTCACGGCCAGCACGCGGCTCCAGCCGCGCTGCTTACCGAACGCGCGCGCCGATTGAATGGTCCGACGGGTGGACACGCCGCCGTCGTCGGGAATAATTGCGTCGGCGGGAACGCCCTCCGCGATAAGCAGAGCACGCATGACGCCAGCCTCGGAAGATCCTCCGCTCGGTCCTCCCGAACACAGGATTTCCGGCGCCCAGCCGTCGCGATATACCTCCAGTGTGCGTGCGACGCGCACCCGCATTGAAATGCTGGGGCCGTTCGGCCAAAGTCCCGCGCCAAAGACCACAATCGCGTCGGCGCGCCGCAGCGGACCGGGTCGCCCGCTCCTCCGTATCCGAAACGAGGTGACCACTACGCACGCGGCCAGCGCAACGGCGAAGCTGGCCGCCACTATGGCAGCGTATTCCCAAACGTTCATGGCTTCTTCGCTAACGCTGCGACGAAATGCCCGGTGAGGGCGCGAGTGGGTAATTGATCCAATCGTTCGAGCTTGCCCAGCCAGCCCAGAAACCGCGCACGAGTCTGGACGCTCGCGAATCGTTGTACAACGCGGGAGGTAACCGCGGCGGCGAACCTGGGACAGTGAACGGTATAAGTGACATCCAGAATCTCAAACGAGCAGGAACGTAGCAAGCCGAGAAAGCTCTTCCCCGTATACGTCGCGCCCATCCGATAGGGCACCATGCGGAGGCTTCGCAGCAGTGGATAGGGCAGCCGGTTCCTGAGCGCGACAAACGGATTCGACCCATTGTCGAGGGTGACGATCAAGATGCCGCCGGGCGCCAGAATGCGATACAACTCGGTCAGCGTTACGCCGATCTTGTCGAGCGAATCGAAGTGGTCGAGCGTCGAGATGGAAACGATGGCATCAAACTGGCCGCTTCTAAAGGGGAGTTGCAGCACATCGGCGGCCACAGCGCCTAAGAGCGGATAGCGGAAGCCCGCAGCGCGCACCACCTTTGGCGAGACATCGATTCCCACGATGGTCCGGGCACGGCGCTGTAAAAGCGGGTACATGCCTTCGGCGACGGCCTCATCGAACAGATCGGTTTTGAGCAGCCGGCCGTGGGGCAGGGACGTCAGCCACCGAGCGAGCAAGGCCGAATTGAGGGCATCGCTGTGCGCACGCCAGAGGGCATCGGGGCGCCGCTGAATCCAGGAGTCGACGACGCGGTCCCAGTAGCGGGCGCGGGCTTGCGCCGTTTCGCGATTAACTTCCGCCAATGCCACCTTCGCCTGCGCTCTCGCGCGATGACATGACAGCCCGCAGAAATTTCCCGGCCTGGGTTCGGGCGATCACCTCGACGAAGTTCACGGTGAGGGTGGTCCCGGTACCGAGCACCTGCTGGCCGCGCATGACCAATGCGTCGCGCAGCGCATCGCGGTCGACTCCCGAGAACGGGACGATGCGCCAGTGCAGGCGGCCGGGCGCCTGCTGTTCGATCTGGGCCTGAATGGTCTGGCGGAGCTCTTTGGAAAAGAGGCCCTCGATGGTCAAAGAGGAGAGCTGCCGGCCATCGGCCAGGGAAACCATCTCCGAGCGGCGGCCCTCCAGGCGGGCGAGTATGGGCAATGTGCGCCCGCACGGGCAGGGTTCGGCGGAAAGGACCGCGCGGTCGCCGAGGGAATAGTTGAACAGGGCCATGGCGCGATTATCCAGAGGCGAGATCACGATATTGCCGGGCGTTCCCGGCGCCACATTACGGCCTTCGTTGTCGACGATCCGCACCGCGCATAGGTCGATATTCAAATGGAAGCCGTTGCGCTGCTCGCACTCAAAGCCGATGGTGCCGGCCTCCATCGCTCCGTAAACGGAGTATACGGTGCAACCCATGTTTTCGGCCAGCGCACGGCCTTGGGGCGAGAGCCGGTCGCTGATGTACATCCACAGACGAGGGGCCGGGATGGTGGTTCGCGAGGCATCCAGGTAGCGGAAGAACTGGTCCGCCCAGGATCCGAAGGAAAGAACCACGCGCGGGCGGATGGCGGCGATTTGCGCGGCCGCCACTGGGAAAGGGACGGCGGGCGGGAGATGGTGGTAGTGGATCGGCTTGCGAGGCAGGCCGCTGCGCTCGTTCCAGATCACGCGCTGGGTGCGGCTGGAGAAATCGGCCGGCAAGATCAACAGGCGGCGGTGGCCTTCGATGTCCACTCCAAACAGGCGTGCCAGCGTGAGGCGGCGTTCGTTGGTGAGAAATTCGCGCGCGATCAGGCCCGTCCAGCGCTCGCCCGCCAGACGCGCGATTACCACCCGATCCCGCTCACCGCGAGCGGCGCGGATCAGAAGGGAGGCGTGATCCCAAAAAATTGGTTTGCGGAGCCCCGAGGTGGATCCGCTGGTCTTGAAAACCTCGCGCCCGGAACGTGTGAATGGAGCGGAGACGAAGCGCATTGGATCCTCGGCGAGATCGTTGCCGTCGATCAGGGGCAGCAGCGCACTCAGCTGATCGGCGGTCTGGATGTCGTCGGGCTGCAGCCCGCGCTCGCGCATGACGCTGCCATAGAACGGGATGGTTTCATAAGCGTGGCGGATCAGGGAACGGATACGCCGGCGCTGCAAGGCTTCAATGCCGGCGATGGGCCAATAAGGAATGGAGCGCTCGCGCAACGCGATGCTGGCGATGGCGGCTGCGTTCTCGAGATGGGAGAACCGGCGCCCGGGCGCCGAGGCCTCTCTCGCTCGGATGCCAGCCTCGATCCAGTCGCTGAAGCTCACGGCATTTCCATTGCGGTGCGTGATTGTCAGCGGGTCCCCAGCCGCATGACGTGCTTGGCCATGTTATCACGTGCCCTGCCAGGGGCATCGGCTTCAGGCCGCGTTTTGCGCGGCGCTCGACCATGGCAGTCCTGCACACTACCGCACAGTCCGGCTTTCACTGGGTTGTTTTCGATGTACCAGGTGACACAGTGGTACACGCGGCTTCAAGCCGCGTTTTGCGCGGCGCTTGACCATGGCCAGTCCTGCACACTGCCGCACAGTCCGGCTTTCACTGGGTTGTTTTCGATGTACCAGGTGACACAGTGGTACATGCGGCTTCAAGCCGCGTTTTGCGCGGCGCTCGACCATGGCCAGTCCTGCACACCGCCGCACAGTCCGGCTTTCGCTGGGTTGTTTTCGATGTACCGGGTGACACAGTGGTACACGCGGCTTCAAGCCGCGTTTTGCCCGGCGCTCGACCAGGGCCAGTCCTGCACACTGCCGCACAGTCCGGCTTTCACTGGGTTGTTTTCGATGTACCAGGTAACACAGTGGTACACGCGGCTTCAAGCCGCGTTTTACCCGGCGCTCGACCAGGGCCAGTCCTGCACACTGCCGCACAGTCCGGCTTTCACTGGATTGTTTTCGATGTACCGGGTGACGCGCCCCTCGTGGTCCCGGTCGCGAATTCTGCGGTCGAAGTAATCTCTTGCCCAAAATCGCGAGCCGCTCCGATGCAGGAGCCGATTGGCTGCGTGGGCGCTACTGCCTTTGATGCTCCTGACTGCGGCGGCGAGGTCCTGATCGCCCAGGGGGCGAAGCGCAATGTGTACGTGATTGGGCATCAGCACCCAGGCGCCCAATTCATATCTGGACTCCCGCACTCCCTTCCAGAGGGCATCCGCGACGACCCCGGCAACGTCGCGCCGCTCCAGCCATCTGGGTCCGGTCGACACCGCGTCGAGGAGGTGGTCCAATTCAACGAATTTGGGTCCGTCGCTGGTCCACAGGTCAGTCACCCTTGTGACAGGAAGCGACCCGTCCAGCCGCCAGGTCACGAAGTAGGCCGAGCCCGGGCGCCAGGAATGGTCCAGGCGGCGATGGAAGTCCATAGCCAATGAGTGGTTCAAGCATGAAAACTTCTCAGACGCCTTCACGCCCGATTTGCAAAACGCGGCTGAAGCCGCGTGTACCGCTGAAAGCCGCTTGTACCATCGCGATTACTCCTCGCGCAGCAGTGTCAAAGGATCGACCGCGAGCGCGCGGCGGGCGGGAATCCAGGTGGCCAGTAGCCCCAGCAGGAGCATGGCGAGCACAGCTCCGACGAGCACCAGCGGATCGCGTGGATTGGCTTGATACACGATGGAAGCCAGCACTCGGGTGGCCAGGACTCCGAGAATCAGCCCGGCCGCGGAACCCCAAGCAAGCAATTTCAAAGCTCGTCCCAGGGCGGCCTGCAAAATTTCACGGGGATGCGCGCCGATCGCGATACGAATTCCCAGCTCCTTCAGCCGTTTGCTCACCGAGTACGCCGCCATTCCAAAAATGCCGGTGATGGTCAGAATCGCGCCCATCCCGCCCAGCACCCCCAGCGACACGGTTGCAGTCAGCGCAGGAAACAGAACTAATTGCAGTTGCTGATTCCACGTTTCAAGGAAGACGGGCAAGCCGCTATCCAGGCCGCGCAGCGTGGTCCGGATGGCTGTGGAAAGTTGCCGTGGATCGCGATTCGTGCGCACTACCAGAGTGGTTTCGCTCATGGGCGCCTGGAGCGCCGGGAGAAACAGCGCTGGTTCCGGATCTTCGGTGAGGTTGATATATTTTCCGTCTTCAACGACACCGACCACTTGTACGCGCGTTCCATCCCGCAGCTTGAAACGTCGGCCTACCGCGTTGCTGGTTGAGCCGAAGATCTTCCGGGCAAATTCCCGGTTGACGACGGCTACGCGCGGCGAGTCTTTATCGTCGTGCCAGGAAAAGGACCGGCCGGCCAACAGGGCCGTGCCGGCGGCGTGCAAGTATTCGGGAGATATGTTGAGCCGGAATGCGGTTGCGAGGGCGTTGGATGGCCTGAGGTCCGTGGTCTGGTCGGTAAAGACAGCCGCGCCAAACCCACCCCCACCGAGCGGAGGCCGGCCAATCAATCCCACGGACTCGACGCCGGGGATCGCCGCCAGCGAATCGATCATGCGCTTTTGCATGGCGAGCACTTGATCGCCGCGGTAACCGGCCATGGCCAATTCGGTCTCCACCAGCAGAGCGTTGCGCGGCTCAAAGCCGAAATTGCTGTCGAGCGAGCGGGCCAGTCCGCGTACCCCAACCAAAGAGGCAGTGACCAGCACGCCGCAAATGGCGACCTGCGCCACCAACAGCACGTCGCGAACCGTAATCCTTCGCCCGAAGGTTGCGCTGGGGCCCGCTTTGACGATCTGGTAGGGATTGGTCCGCAGCACCTGGCGCACCGGGACAATGCCGAACAGCAGACCACTCACCAGAGCCAGCGCCAGAGCCACTGCATAAACCTTCGCGTCGGGATTCACGGGGATCATAAGAGGGAACTTGGATATCGGATGCCACACGCTGAGCGCCCGCATGAGCACGATGCTGCCCCACAGCCCGAGCGCCCCCCCGCCGAGGGAAATCAGCAAGGCTTCGGTGAATAATTGCCTCAAGATTCGGTTGCGGCTCGCTCCCAGCGCAAGCCGCAAAGCAACTTCGCGGGAACGGTCGGCGGCGCGGGCGGCAAAGAGGCTGCCCAGGTTGGCGCAGGCCGCCAGAAGAATCAAGCCGGCCAGCAGCATCAACCCTGTGACGAAGGCCCGCATGGGACCGCCCATCAAGTTGCCGTAGAGACCGGGACGAGCCAATACGAAGGTGGTCGCGCCGTGATCGGTGGGATAGGTTTTTTCCAGGTATGCGCCAATCGAGTTCAGATCCTTGGACGCCTGTTCCGGAGTGACTCCCGGCTTCAGATGCCCTAACGTCATGAATACCGAACTGGTGGCGCGCGCGTCCAGGGCCATTCTGCCCTCCACCTGCTCCTGGTTCACCAGCGGCACGAAGAAATCGGGCACGCCAAACACCAGGGTTCCATGAAAATCCGGAGGCGCTATGCCGAGAATGGTGAAAGGGTGCTTGTTGAGCCGAACGGTGCGGCCGACCACCCCGCGATCTTCTTGAAAATGGGCTTGCCAATATGCATAGCTGAGCACGATATAGGGCGCGCTGTTGGGTCCGTGCTCATCGGATCCATGGAAGACGCGGCCAAGAAAGGGCTGAATGCGCAATACGTCGAAGTAGTTTCCGCTGGTTTCATAGACCCAGGCGCTGGATGGATTTTCGCCCGTGTCCAAACCTGCTTGAGCGATGAAAAAGCCCGCCAGATCCTCGAAGCTGCGGTTGCGATTGCGTAGATCGAGGTAGTCGGGATACGACTCGTACATGTTATGTTCGTTCGCGTGCTCGATGCCGTAGAGGTTTTCCGGCTGCGGCACATCCAACGGGCGCAAAATCATAGTGTTCAAGACGCCAAACACAACCGCGTTGGCGCCAATTGCGACGGCCAATGTCAGGACGGCGACGGCTGTGAATCCGGGAGACTTGCGCAACAAGCGAAGGCTGAAACGCAGATCCCTGATGAAGGTCTCGATCACATTGCCGCCCAGCGCTTCGCGGACTTCTTCTTTGACGCGCTCTGGGCCGCCGAACTCGAGGCGCGCTCGGCGTTCCGCTTCGGCGCGAGGCAGGCCCGTACTTTCCAGATCGTCAGCGCGGTGCTGCAGGTGGTGGTTGAGTTCCTCATCCAAGTCCTTTTCGGTCGCGGCGCGATGAAAAAACCGGGCTGCGACGGAGCGGAAGTAGGCAAGCAGTTTCATATTTCCTCCGGTTGGGCGTCGAGCGCGGAATTCATGGCCGCCGCAAGGCGGTTCCATCCAGCCGTTTCCTCTCGCAAACGCTTGCGGCCCGCCGCCGTAAGTTCGTAGAATTTCGCGCGGCGATTGTTTTCCGAGATGCCCCAGTTGGCTTTGAGAAGCCCCTGGCGAACCAGGCGGAACAAGGCCGGATAGAGCGCTCCCTGTTCGATGAGCAGTGCTTGCTCGGAGATTTGCCCGATGCGCAGAAGAACTCCGTAGCCGTGCAGCGGACCGAGAGAAACCGCTTTCAGAATCAGCAGATCGAGCGTTCCTGGAAGAAGCTGGGCTTGGCCGGACATAAACACTCCTAATGTAGTTAGGAGTATATCCGGACTCCCCTAAGCTGTCAAGGAGAGAGAGACGGGACCGCGATCACGTCGATTCCAAACAGCGCATCCAGCGAGGGCAGCGATTCCAAGGGGATCAGGGTCATTGCCCCGGGCTGCGCCGATTGGATGGCCAGAACGCGGCTGCTCAATCCACTCGCCGTCACATAAAGATGCGCCATCACGACGCGATCGAAGCGAGTCTTGAAAGCTGCCAGCGTTTTCTCCAAGCGCTGGAAGGCCAGCTTGAAATCGCCGTCCTGGGTTCCGAACGCGAGCTGGGTTCCCGTGATCACGACTTGAGGGCTCGAAACGGCAGCCATTTGCGGGCTGCTGGAGGAGGCCGGCTTCGAAAGGCGCGCGGTGGCTTCGCAGTCAGCGGCGGGAATTACGGGCGCGCGCTGCATTTGCAGATAGTCGAGCGCGGCGCCGGGGAAGGCGGCGGCCATGGCTTGCGGGGCGTCGCGGTGGTCATCCAGAGAGCTGACGAAACACGTAACGAGCAGCGCATCGGAGGGTTCGGCGCCGGCGGCGGCCAGCACGCTTTTCAGTTTGGCGAGCGAATCGGCCACGTTCGGAGCCGGCTGCGCCGAGAGAAAAGCAATGCCCGAGGGATTCACCAGCTTGCGGTCGGCTTCGGTGGCCTCGATGACGACCTGCGCGCCTTCCAGCGGCAGCGCGCCCACTTGCGCGACGCTCAACGCCGGCAGCGGCAGATGTTTTTCCTGGAACATTTCGCCGGTAATTTCACCGATGCGCCGCAAATCGCCCGACCCCGCGACGAACGCCCGGAGTTTCACGATGGTTCCCCGATTGGACCGCAATAGAGCCTTCAGAGCATCGCGCGCCTGCTGTGAAAGGAGACCTTTGGAAGACAGCGGCGACACCTGAAATGCGAGGCGACCGGTTTCGGCGGTGACGGCGGCCGGCAGTTCCGGCGGCGGAGGCAGGGCCTGGTTGATCTCGTCGCCCTTCTTTTTCTTTTTGTCCTTGGGCGCCAGCACGGGAATGTAGCCCTCGTCGGGATTGGGCTTCGGATTTTGCGCCACGCCGCTCCCAGCGAGAAAGCTGAGCAGAATGGCCGACGACAAGAGATCGCGAAGGAATTGCATTACAGCTTCGACACACGATTCTAACAGGGTTGCTAGAGTTAAGATTGGCCGCGACAATTGCACACCGGGCTCCCACGCGCAGCGCGAGTTTCGAGCGCTTTGCCTGGGGGGTGTTGGGGTGGAACATGCTGGTGGTGCTGTGGGGCGCCTATGTCCGGGCCAGCGGATCGGGCGCCGGATGCGGAAGTCATTGGCCGCTGTGCAACGGCCAGGTAGTTCCCGTAGCGCCGCGAGTAGAAACCATCATCGAATTTACGCATCGCTTGATGAGCGGCGGGGCTTTGGTGGCCGTCGTTGCGTTGTGGCTGGGGAGCCGGAAAAGCTTTGCGCGCGGCGGCCGGGTACGCAAAATGGCCTTCGCTTCGGTGGTGTTTCTGATTGCCGAAGCGCTGCTTGGCGCCGGTTTGGTGCTGTTCAACTATGTCGACAAGGACGCGTCTGTCGGGCGCGCTTTCTATCTTTCACTGCACCTGGTAAATACGCTGTTGCTGTTGGGGGCGCTGGCATTGACGGCCTGGTTTTCTAGAGAGCCAATGCCGCGGGCGGTTAGGCCGTCCGGGCTGGTGCTGGCGGCGCTAGCGATCGCGATGCTGGTCAGCGTCACTGGTGCGATTGCGGCATTGGGCGATACTTTGTTTCCGGCAACGTTGCTAGCCGAAGGCTTTCACCAGGATTTTTCGGGCGCTGCCAATTTCCTGTTGCGGCTGCGCGTGCTGCATCCGGTGTTCGCGGTTCTGGCAGCGGCCTATTTCGTGGCTATTGCAATCGTCGCCCTGCGGGCGCGCCAATCCCCACTGGCGATCTCGGTTCTAATGCTGGCGCTCGCGCAACTCGCGGCCGGCGCCACCAATGTGATCCTGCTAGCGCCCGTTTGGATGCAGATCACGCACCTCCTGCTGGCCGATTCTCTGTGGATTGCGCTGGTTCTGTTGGCGGTTGAAGCCCAGCCGCACGCGCTTCCATGAACCTCAACCGGTTGGCCGCCGCCTTCGACCATCTCTACGACGAGCCTCGCCTTGCCTTTCTGGAACGACTGGTGGTGTGGGTCAGCATCGCCGGATTCATTGTTCACCTGGGGCTGGTGTCCTTGGCTTCCAACCTCCCCTCACCGCCTCCGCTGATCGCCGCGGTAGGAACCAACTATCTGGCGGCCATTTATACGCCCTTCAGCTACATCCTCTTTTACGAAGTACTGATGCTGATCGTGGCGTTGCCGCAATCCACTACGAGGTCCATCGCGAAACAGTACGAGATCGTCTCGCTGATCTTCATCCGGAATTTCTTCCATGCCATTGCCGAGCTGCCTGCCATAGGCAAAATCACGAGCCTGTCGCCCGAAGTCGTACCGGTGTTCCTGAACTTGAGCGCTGGACTCGTGATGTTCCTGCTGGTGACGATTTTTCTGCATGCGGCGAACCAGGGAAAGCCGGCCGGGTCCCAATCGGAATCGGCGGAAGTGGCGGCGCTGGTCTCGAGGAAGAAGATCATCGCGCTGGGGCTGACGATCCTGTTGTTAGCGCTGGCGGTGCGGAGCGTGATCGACTATCTGGTGGACGTATTCAACGTGATGTACGGAAACGGGACGCCGGGGCCCGATTCAAACGCGTCTTTTTATACTCAGGTCTTCATGGTCATGATCTTCACCGATGTGCTGATCGTGATTCTGTCGTTGGTGGTCTCCGATCGCTACGAATTGGTGTTTCGCAATGCGGCGTTCGTGATCTCGACCATCCTGATCCGCTTCTCGTTGACTGCCGGGTATCCCTATGGCGCCCTGCTGGCCTTGATGGGAATGACGTTTGGAATCCTGACGCTGCTGATTTACAACTATCACGGGCGTATCAAAGCCCATTGATCCACGATCCTGCGCGCCAGCGCGGCGTGATTGCGGCCGAGATCGTGGCCCGCGCCTTCCACTTCCATCAAGCTGACCTGTGCCGGAATCAGTTGGATGGCGCTCCGCATTTCCTCCAGCGACCCGAACGGGTCGCGCGAGCCGTGCACGAACAGGGTGGGAACGGTTAACTTCGGAAAATGCGCGGTTCGTAATTGCGCTGGTTTCCCAGGCGCGTGCAGAGGATAGGACAGCAGCAGCAAGCGATCCGCGAGCCCCGGTTCTTCGGCAGCCAGGATGCTCGCCTGCCGGCCGCCATAAGATTGCCCGCCGAGCCAAATCTGCGCCGGATGTTTCTCGCGGGCTTTGAAAAGTTGCTCGCGAAGACCCTGCCGATCACGCGCCGCATCGCCGGGCCTTGGCGGACCTTTCGCGCGCTCCTGCCGAAACGCCAGATCGTAGCGCAGAACCTGGACTTCGTGCTCCGAGAACGCATCGGCGAGAGCCACCAGCAAGGGAGCATTGCGGTTCGATCCAGCGCCGTGCGTGAGTAACAGAAAATTCACGATAGAAACAGAAAGGGCCGCCTCCGGTGGACGGCCCCCCTTCCAAAATTTGCGGAAGATCCCTGTTAGGGTTTCATTACATTCTCGGCCTGCAGACCCTTGGGGCCCCGCTTCACCTCGAACTCCACCTCCAAACCTTCTTCCAAAGTGCGATAGCCGTTCATCTGGATTGCACTGAAGTGAACAAATACATCTTCGCCGTTCGAGCGCTGGATAAAGCCATAGCCCTTGGCGGCGTTAAACCATTTCACAGTCCCTTTTTCTCTCACTGCTACATTCTCCTAACTTCTGATGCCTGTGCACTTAGGCGCACAGTCTTAAGATAAAACGGGACTATGATATCACAGGTCCGGAGGAGCTCGGCAACAGGGAAACGCATATGGTTTCATGGGATTGGGGGTCGAGGACGCTGGTGAAGAATCCTCTGCGCACGCGCATGTTCGCCTGGTGGTATTTCATGATTGCCGGCGGTTTCCTATTGCTGGCCATCAACCGCTGGCTGCTGGGGCAGCGCGCTGGATTAGTGATTGCGCAATTGGTTACGGCCGCGGCGTTCGTGCTGTTCGGGCTGCTTTCCTGGGGATCGGAATAGCGATTTATTTTGTGCGGCTTAGTCCGAGCGCCCGAATGCGTTTGTGGAGGTTTGTGCGCTCCATCCCCAGGGCCCGCGCCGCGCCGGAAACGTTCCAACTGGTTTCTTCTAAAGCGCGCAGGATGTGCTCGCGTTCGGCCGACGCGCGGGCTTCCTTGATATTCGATCGCGGACCGGCCTCTCCAGCCAGCCGGATTTCGACCGGAACCGAGTCGGGCGTGAGCAGGTTGCCGGGCGTCAGAATCGCCATGCGCTCGACGATGTTACGGAGTTCGCGCGCGTTGCCGGGCCAGCCATAGCATTCAAGAATCTCATAAGTTTCGGCTTCGATTTGCTTGGAATGAAAATTGTTACGCAGGCAGAAATCGGCCAGGAAATAATCCGCCATCGCGACTACGTCTTGTGGACGCTCGCGCAGCGAAGGGACGCGAATCGGCACCACGCACAGGCGATAGTACAAGTCTTCCCTGAACTTTTGCTGGGCCACCAAGTCGGTAAGATTGCGGTTGGTGGCGGAGACCACGCGCACCGCGACGCGGATGGGCTGCTCGCCTCCCACGCGATGGAACTCACCCTCTTGCAGGACGCGCAGGAGCTTGGCCTGCGAAGCGGCGTGCAGATCGCCCACCTCGTCCAGAAAGATGGTGCCGCCATCGGCCAGCTCGAACTTGCCTTTGCGCATGGAGATGGCGCCGGTGAACGCGCCCTTCTCGTGGCCGAACAACTCGCTTTCAAGGAGATCGGATGGAATAGCGGCGCAGTTCACTTTGACGAACGGGCCGTGGGCGAACGGGCTTTCGTGGTGGATGTGGGCGGCCAGCAACTCCTTGCCGGTGCCCGATTCGCCGATGATCAGAATGCGGGCGTCGGAGCGCGCGGCCATGCTGGCCTGTTCCACCACTCGAAGGAAGGCCGGGCTGGCGCCGATCATCTGGGTGCTGGCGGCCACCAGTTCGCGCAGCCGTTCGTTCTCGCGGCGCAAGCTGACTTGTTCCAGAGCGTTCTTCAGCGCCAGCAGAACTTTGTCGCGGCCCAGGGGCTTTTCCAGGAAATCGAAAGCGCCGGCGCGGGTGGCGTCGATGGCTTCGGCGATGGTTCCGTGGCCGGAGATCATGATGGCGGGCGCCGTGAATTCGCGCTCGCGCAACTGGCGCAGGAAGTCGATTCCACTGCCGTCCGGGAGCCGGACGTTCGAGCAGAAGCAGATCGGCGCGCTCGGCCGCGGGCCGGGCTTCTGCGATGCTTCGCGCGAGCGAGACCGAGTAGCCTTCACGCTCCAGGATCAAGCGCAGGGAGGCCCCAATGTTGGGCTCGTCGTCGAGAACGAGAATGCGTTTGGCGGCCATGGTTCAAATGTCGATGTGGCACACGCAGGAGTGCGTGCGCCACAGATCGGTGCGCCACATTACGCCACCGGAAGCAACACACGGAAGGCTGCTCCTCCCAGCTCGCCCGGGACCAGCTGAATATCGCCGCCCGCCAGCAGCGCACTCTTGCGGGCGATGGACAGTCCCAGACCCATGCCGCCGCGCTTGAACGAGATGGAGGGTTGGAATAGGGAGCCGCGCGCTTGCGGGCTGACGCCGGGCCCGGAGTCGTGCACTTCGATGGTAATCTTGCCGCCCGCGCTGATGGTTACGCCCAGCACGGTTCCGCCGGGACTCACCGCTTGCGCGGCATTTTCGAGCAGATTCGTAAGCACTCCCTTCACTAGATCCTCATCGGCGAAAACTCGCGGACGATCCGGCGACAGGCGCGTGCTGTAAACCACGTCGGGATGCGCGGTTCGCAAGAATGCGATGCGCTCCTGGAGCAGGGAATTGATGTCGATGGGCTTGGGCGAAACCGGCGGCTCGGCTGAAAATTCCGAGAAGGCGCGGACGCGGCGCTCCAGGCTCAGCACTTCGTCGACCACGATCTGCGCGGCCTGCTGGTAGAATTCGCTGCCGGATTCGGATTGCCTTACCGCGATTTCTTCCATCGTGAGGCGGATAGGCGTGAGGGAATTCTTCACTTCGTGCGCCATTTTGCGGGCCAGCGCCTGCCAACTTTCCAGGCGCGTGACGTACACCAGGCGCTCCTGCGATTGCTTGAGCTGGTCGGCCATATGGTTGAAGGCCCGCGCGGCCGAACCTATTTCGTCGGTGCGGCCTTGGGGAACGCGATAGTCCATGTGTCCGGCCGCAACCTCCGAGAGTCCCTTGGTCAGCTCCTGGATGGGATGGCTGATGCGTTGCGCGAAGTACAGCAGCGCCAAAAACGTCAGCAGCCAGATGGCGGCGGCGAGCAGCAGGTAGGTGTAGGTGAAGCCGCGGCGCCAGTCGTGCGTGCCCGCGGCAGCCACCAGAGCGCGGGCCCCGGTGTATTGATCGGAAAGCTGCTGCATGGCAACGCCGTTGAGAGATGCCGTGTACATCGCAACGCCATCCCCACGCCGGACCAGATACTCGACGCGGTCGCCCTGGCTGCCGGCCAGGATGAAGTTCTCAGCTTCGCCGCTGGAAAAAAACTCCTGTACCGTGGGAGGCCAGGTCGCGCGGGAAGCTGCCGGGAATTCTTGCGGCCGAACGCGTTTCAAGGTCAGCGCGTCTTGCTTCAATGATTCGCAGGCCCGGCGGTAGAGCTCATGTCCGGTTTTTTCGAGCGACCGCGAAACCTGATCCAGCTCGGCGGTGGGCGCCAGTTCGAGACTATAGTTCAGCAGGCGCACCGAAAGCCATCCGATCAAGCACAAGGGTGCGAGCGTGGCGGCCACAAAGATCAGAATCAGCCGGCTGCGCAGCGTGCTCATGGCTTCAGATCGGTCAACTGGAACGGAGCCGATTCCAGGGACCAGCGATCCTGCTGGGAGCGCGATGGGCGGCTGAAGATTTCAATGAGAGTGGCCAGGTTGACGCCCGAATCGACGGGCAGAGGATCCTTGGATTCCACGGTCCGTATTTCCAGCCGTGCCGAAAGTTGCCGGCCCGCAGGCAGGCCAGCCGCCGGGACCAGGAGATTTTCCAGGCACCAGGACTCCGCGCCATGCGCCGAAAGTCGCATGCCGGATTTGCGAAAATCGCGCACGCGAACCACCGAAAACTTTTCCTCCCACACATCGTAACTGACCACGAACCGTTCCAGAGCCCGCGCCACCACGTTGTTCTTCGATCCGGATGTGATGATCAATTGGAAATCGAACGGAACTGCCGCGCCATCGTGCAGACGCGATAGAGATTTGCCAGACAGGAAATGCAGATTGGAAGCGGTGACGCGAAGGTCACCGGCGATGCGGTGCGCCACCAGATCCGATGAGGACACGCTGATCGCTCCGAGCTCCATCGCAAGGAGCAGCGCCGCTACCGCTAGCCAAACTCTTACTGAGCCACGACCGTAAGGGAGTGCCGTCAAAAATTCATTCCCGCGATGAATACCGGAATGACGTGGCTATCCTGAAGAGGAAAGGCCAGCGCCAGCAAGAATGCGCCCTTCTCGAGAACGCCCAGACCGCTGGACACTCCGACGCCGAGGGACTGTTTGGGTTCCGGCGCCTTGCCCGGGTCCCAGACCGATCCGGTGTCGTAGAAAACGCGCATCATGTGATAACCATATTTGACGGACCCGTACGCCAGCCGGTTTCCGCCGATCGGGTCCAGATTGTACTTGTTCCAGCCTAGCAGCATGGCGCTGTCGCCGAGAGAGAAACGCTCAAACAGTGGCGCTCGGCCGGAGATGGCGCCGGCGACGATGCTGATTTCGACGGACTGAGCGTTGCGCGAGTAGCAATATCGGGCGTGCGCGAGATGCCGCGTGTAGGCAAGAGTTGTGCCGAGCAGCGTGGTGGCCGCGCGCAGGCTGTAACCTGCGTCCAACTCCTGTTTGTTGCCGCCGGAACCGATCCAACTCTGGTGAAAGCGCAGAGTATCGATCACCGCGTTGGCCGACTCCGGACGCGCGGCCGAAGGCACATGGTCGAGCTGCTCGAAGCCGAGGCCGACAGTCAGCGTCAAAGGCGCTGCTAATACAAAGGTAGCGCTGGGCTCATAATTCAGACGAGAACCATAAGCGCCAGCGCCGAGGCTGGCCGGGAGGCCGGCTTCAAGGGAAGAAGGGTGGGACGCCGTGTCGAGGGCAGTCAACGTCGATGGAGCATACTTATCGTCATACGCATCGAACTCGAAGCCCAGGCGGATGCGTCCGCCATCGAGCGGGATGCGGTCATATTTCGCCTGGATGCCGGACGCGGTCTCGATGAGGGTATCGCCGTCGCGGAGCATTTGAAACGTCAGGACGTTGGAGCCCAAGGTGGCGGTGACTTCTGCAATTCCCGTAAAGCCGAGTTGCGAGTTGTAGATCAACTTTGGAACGGAGGCCTCTACCGCGCCGGCGGCCCGGTCCACGTGAATAAGAACCCTCACAGCTTCAGGCGCCGCGCCACGCGTCAGCTTGAAGGTGACCTCGTGGGCGCGCAGCTCGGAGCGGATGCGCTGCGCCAGAAGGTCCAAAGCCTGCGTGTTGACCTTGGCTCCGATTAGCCGCCGGATGTCCTCCAGAGCGGAAGTGCTGAGTTTATAATCGCGCTGATCGATGAAGTTGACGCTCTCGATGGTGTAGCGGGAATTGACGTTGAGGTCGGAAGCGGGTTCTGCGGCGGGCGTTATGGACTGCCCAAACAGCGTGCCGACGGCCAGCACCGGAATCAGAACGAGCTTCATGGCGGGCATTTTAGCAATCCAAGTTCCAGCTTCAAATGGCTGGAAACATTACCGTTTGTGGCAAAAGACGTGTGCGGTGACGGCACAGGTGTAACACCGCTCCCTCACGGTCGCGGCTCGGTTGGTCGCGGCTCGGTTAGGATACTTTCGCGGCCTGGCTGCGCTGATTGGCCGCTTCGAGCACGCCGTCGATGGATGGAACGATCAACTGGCGGCGTCCCAGGCGGATGACACCGCGCCGCGCCAACGCGTTGAGGGTAGTGGAAGTGGTTTCGCGCGTGGCGCCAATCAGGCTGGCCAGTTCGCCTTGCGAGAGCGGGATCGAATATTCCGAACTGCTCGATTTGGCGCCGAACGTCTTGGCGAGATCGGCCATGTAATAGAGAATCCGGTACTCCACATCCCGCAAACAGAGCAGCTCGATTTTCTTTTCCAATTGGCGTTTGCGCGCGGCCGTCAGAATCGCCATTTCACGCCACAACTCGGGATGGTCGGCGCAAGCGCGCAAAAATAAATCGCGGGGGATTACGTAAATGACGCCCTCTTGCAACACTTCGGCGGCCACGCTGCGGCCTGCTTCCGGGTCCAGCGCTTGTTCGCCGAACAGCTCCCCAGGCGACACAATTTGCAGGATGATTTCCTTGTTATCGTCACCCCGCTTCAGAATCTTCACCAGACCGGCCTCGAGAAAGAATAGCGAGTCCGACGGACCGCCTTCCGAGTACACGGTTGCGAAGCGCCGGTTAGGCGAAAATTTCGCGACTCCATCCGTATTGATCAATTCATTGCGGATGACGGCCGCCATTGAGTTGTACTGAGAGTTCATTGATCCTGATCATTATAGTCCCAATGTCAATTGAATTGTTATACAAAATGCTATTCGTCTGGATGACATGTAGAAAGTTTTGTCATGTCACGTAACGTCGCGAAGGTGAGCGGCGAAGTGCGAGCCAGCGTCAAAGCCGCGTCGTAGCCGTTGTCCGTCGGGGCTTCCGTCCAGCGGACCGTCCAGAGCGGCGCGGAATTCCTGGAGTTTTGCGATGTATGTTTCCAGGGCCAATCGTACGGCCTCCCGGTTAGTATCGAAAATATCCCCCCAAATATCGTAAGAGCTGAGAGCCAACCGTGTGCTGTCCACCAGGGCCGGCCCGTAAACGCGCGTTGGGCGCGCCAGGCGGGCCTCCAGCAGCGCGGCCAGCGCGGTGGACGCAAGTTGCGGTAGATGCGAGGTGAACGCCACCGTATGATCATGGGTTTCGGCGTCCAGGATGACGGGGAAAGAACCGATGCGCGGGATCCAGTCGAGAAAATCGCGGGCGGCCGGATGATCGAGATCAGCGGCCGAGCGCGGCGTCAGCACATAAGGCCGTCCTTGAAATAGATCTGCTTCGGCAGCCTCCACGCCCCGGCGCTCCCGGCCGGCCATTGGATGGCCACCCACGAACCGGCCCCGGGCAATCTTTTGGCTAGCCGTTTGGACAATGAGCTTTTTCGTGCTGCCGGCATCGGTGATGAATGCTCCGGGCTGGACCCAGCCATCGAGCTCTTCCAGGCAATCCGCGATCTTGTGAATCGGTTGCGCCAGGTACACCAGATCGGCCAGGCCTGCTGCCTGGGGGGCTGGCAGCGCTTCCTGGATCACACCGCGATCCAGAGCCGCGCGGATGGTCTGGTCTGAGCTGACGCCGATGATGCGCCCCTTGAACCCGGCCTTGCGCAGCGCGAGCGCGAACGATCCGCCAATGAGGCCGACGCCGAAAATTGCGACTGTTTCCATGTGATTCGCCGCCTACACCGAGCGCCCGACGGCCGGGGCAATAATGCGGAGCTGGTTCATCAGTTCCGTAAACTGGGCTGGGTAGAGCGATTGAGCGCCGTCGCTCAAGGCGTGATCGGGATCGTGATGCACTTCCACCAGCAAACCGTCGGCGCCCGCCGCCACGGCGGCGCGAGCCATGGGCAGGACTTTGTCGCGGCGTCCGGTGGCGTGGGAAGGGTCGGCCACGATGGGCAGGTGCGAGAGCGCTTTCACCACCGGGATCGCGGAAATGTCCATGGTATTGCGCGTGGAGTTTTCAAAGGTGCGAATGCCGCGTTCGCACAGGATCACCTCGTAGTTCCCGCCGGAGAGGATGTACTCGGCGCTGAGCAGCAGCTCCTCGATGGTGGCGGAGATGCCGCGTTTCAATAGCACCGGCTTGCGCAAAGTGCCGAGCTCGCGCAGCAGGTTGTAGTTTTGCATATTGCGGGCGCCCACCTGCAGGATATCGACATATTGAGCGAGCAGAGGAATTTGGGTTTGATCCATCACTTCGCTCACCAGCAGCAGCTCGTTGCGGTCGGCCGCTTCACGCAGCAGCTTGAGGCCGTCCTCGCCCATGCCTTGAAAACTGTAGGGCGACGTTCGTGGCTTGAACGCGCCGCCGCGCAGAACCTTTGCGCCGCTGGCCCCGACCGCTTCGGCTACCTGATTGATCTGATCGCGGCTTTCGACGCTACACGGCCCCGCCATGACGACCACCTGATCGCCGCCGATCTCGACGTCGCGGATTTTGAACCTAGTGCCGGCGGGTTTGAAATGGCGGCTGGCCAGTTTGTAGGGCGAAACGATGCGGTGGCATTCCTTGACGCCCGGCATCACTTCGAACGTGAGGGGATCGACGTCGCCCACTGGGCCCACGCCGCCGAGCACGGTGTGCAGCATGCCAGACGAGCGATGGACGATGAAGCCCATGGAGACCAGGCGGTCGATGACGTTCTGTGTTTGCGCTTCTTCGGCGCCTTCTTGCATGACTACGAGCATGGGATGTGAATATGGATCGGGCCTGTGTTTCCAATATAGCGTGTGGCTGTGACCTGGAATCCGAGCCGCAACCCTGAGGGGAGCGCTTCCGTGTCGCGCGCGGACGGGCGCTAGAAATCGAGCACTACTCCCAGGCCGGCGGGTTCCGTGGCTCCCGGTGCGCTTTGATACCTTCTTCGATATTACGAGCAAAGACTACTGGCTTCATCACGGCCACCGGGCGGCTGTCTTGTTCGATGATGACTTCCACACCTTGCCAGACCTTCTCCAGAACGGTGTGCAGGTCACGGGTGACTTCGGCTTCTGTCGTATGCGCTGTCATCCTGATGATAGCGTTTATGCGGCGAGGGCCAGAACGCCGTCGCGTTCCGGTTACTGGAAGGCGAAGAAAGCCAAGTATCCAAGTCCGGCGCCGATCAGCGCGCCCGCCACCACATCGCTCAAAAAGTGCATTCCGAGCAGGATGCGCGACATCGCGATGCTGAGAGCGCAGAAGAACAGCCCGATCGCAAGCGTCGGATAGAACAAGGCCAGCGGCGTGGCAACGGCGAAGGCCGTCATGCTGTGACCCGAAGGGAAGGAAAACTGGTCGGGGGGCAGCAGCGTAGCCCAGCAGTGCGGCTCAATGTGGCAGGGACGGCGGCGGCCGGTCAGCCGCTTCAGCCAACCGAAGAGCAGAATGCTGAGCGCGGCTGCGAGTCCTGCGGCTCCCAGGGCTTGAAAGCGCGCTTCGCCGCCAAAGAGCAGAATAGCGAAGCCCATGGCGTACCACAGCCATCCATCGCCCACGAAGGTGGCGCTACGGACGTAAAGGCGCACCCAGCGCGGCGCCTCCCAGTTGTTGGCACGGCGCATGACACTGTGATCGCCCTTCGTGATTAGGCTGCGCACCATCCTACATTGACTATAGCGCCCCGCTGGTTACATTCTGTTGAAGAAATGATTTCGGACGGATGTGAGCGCTTTTATTTAAAACATTCTTGACGCGGCACGTAACTGTGACAAACTGTTCTTTGCAACCTACGAAGCGCCTGGATTTCGTGTTCTTCGATGCGGGAGGCGGGCATCGAGCGGCCGCCAATGCCTTGAAGTCCGTGATCGAGCAGCAGGGGCGCGGCTGGGAAATCCGGCTGGTGAATCTGCAGGAGATCCTCGATCCTCTCGACATTTTTCGCAAGTACACCGGTATCCGGATGCAGGACGTATATAACGTACTGTTGCAAAAAGGCTGGACCCTCGGGTCGGCGCAAATGACCGTGCTGATGCATGGGCTGATCCGGCTCTATCATGGCGGCCAGGTGCGGTTGCTCTCTGAATTCTGGAAACAGGGCGAGCGCGATCTGGTGGTTTCGCTGATTCCGAATTTCAATCGCGCGCTGCGCGATAGTCTGCCGGCAACGCCGCTGGTGACAATACTGACGGATTTGGCGGATTATCCGCCGCATTTCTGGATCGAGCGGCAAAATCAATTTTTCATTTGCGGCACCGAGAAAGCGGTTGAGCAGGCGCGGGCTTTGGGGCATTCCGCCGACCACGTCTTCGCGACATCGGGAATGATTTTGCGACCGAGTTTCTATCAGCCAATCACGGCCGATCGCGCGGCTGAACGGCGGCGGCTCGGTCTGGATCCCGAGTTGCCGACCGGGCTGGTATTATTCGGCGGGCAAGGGTCCAACATGATGCCGGAGATTGCCAGGCGCGTGGCGGCCGTCCCGCAGTTGAATGCCCAGTTCATCTTCATTTGCGGGCGCAACAAGAAGCTGGCCGAGCGCCTGCGCGGCCTGTCCACGAAATTTCCCAAGTACGTCGAGGAATTCACCAGTGAGATTCCCTACTACATGCATCTCTCGGATTTCTTCATCGGCAAGCCGGGACCGGGAAGCATCAGTGAAGCCATCGCCATGCGCCTTCCCGTAGTGGTGGAGTGCAATTCGTGGACGCTTCCGCAGGAGCGCTACAACACGGAGTGGATTCTCGAAAAGAAAGTAGGAGTGGTGCTGAAATCGTTCCGCGAGATCGACGCCGGGTTGCGTGAATTGTTGGATGCATCCAACCCCGCCCGATTTCGAGCTAACGCCGCGGCGATTACGAACCGCGCGGTTTTCGAGATCCCGGATATTTTGCAGTCCTTGCTGCAGCGAGAAACGCGCTGAGTCCAATCGCTTCGCCGATCAAGAAGAGCGGCCAGTTGAATGGATTTGGCCAGCCGCCGCTGGTGGTGTTCCGGAAATCCCATACGAAGGCGATGATGATGACCGCCGCGCCCGCCAGCACGCCGGTCCATTGCAGCGGGGTCCCGCGCAGACCGTCCGAGCGGAGCGAAACGAGACCGCAGACGATCATGCTGAGCGCCACCAGCAGCGGCGCCCACACCGGTCCCACCCATGGCAGCGGAATCAGAAACAAAATGTCCCAGGTGGCGAGCGAATCCGGCCAATGAATCAGCAGCTTCAAGAACGCGTAAAAGCTGATGTCCCAGACTCCGAACGCGATGGCGAAGGCCGCGATCCACTGATGCACATTGCGCCCGACTGCTAGAGCGACAGCCGCTAGCATCAGCATGGTGGCGGCTTCGCGCCCAAGCTCGATTGCGAGACGGCGCGGATTCTCTGGCCCGGCATTGGCGAGTTGCCGCGGGGTGATCAGCGGAAACAAATCGTTCGGACGGCGTTCTGGATGAATCCGCTGCCGGATGGGATCATAGATCACTCGCAAGTAAACGACCACGGCGGCTTCGACGTAGCCGAACGAGATGCCGAACAAGAATAGTGCTGCCACGACCCGGCGCATGTGCTTAGTGTAGGGGGTCCTCCGGCCAAGCGTGCTTGGGATAGCGTCGGCTCAATTCCCGCCGCACTTGCGGATAGAGCCGTTGCCAGAAGCCGCTGAGATCGGTGGTGGTTTGGACCGGGCGTTTATTCGGCGCCAGCAGGTGCACGACCAGCGCAACTTGCCCGTTCGCGATGCGCGGCGTCTCGCGCAGGCCGAAGAAATCCTGCAAGCGGGAAGCGATCCAGGGTGGCTTTCCGGCTTCGTAATTCACCTTGGTTTGACGGCCGCCGGGGAGGCGGATGCGGCTGGGCGCAACGTCAT
The DNA here is from genome assembly GCA_963824345.1 of Bryobacterales bacterium. Taxonomy (GTDB): domain Bacteria; phylum Acidobacteriota; class Terriglobia; order Bryobacterales; family Bryobacteraceae; genus Palsa-89. The sequence goes on along the minus strand of CAWGOZ010000020.1, from coordinate 66,180 downwards.
TTAGTAGCTTCGCGCCCGCGCGCTGTTCCAAGGTTGCTATCAGCGACCCGCCCACGCTCTTCAACTCCGCGAAGCTCTTGAGGCCTCGGCATAGCTCGCGAAAGGCATCCACGACATCCGCCTTCGGGATCGAGGCATGTTCGGATGCAAAGGCAATGCGGGCGAGACACTGATCGAACTCATCCCGATCGACAAAGCGTTCGATTCCGGCTTCAATCGCGCGTTCGAACAGCAGCGCCGCCGCCTGATCGGGGTCGGGCGCACCGCTGCGCGTCTCTTCGATTACCAGACTTTCGTACATCAATGCACTCACCGCGTCCACGCGCTCTGCCGCGCGGTTCCACTCCACTCCCGACCGTTCGGTCATCTTATCGATGAGCCAATCCGGTTCGATCCCGCAGAACAAACGAACCAGCGGAAGCGCATGCTCGCTTCGGCTTTCAATGTCGAGCGCCACTAGAAACTCGGTGCGAGTTTCGCAGGCCAGCACGGCCGCGCCTCCGGGAGCCAGAAGCAATTGATTGTCTTTGCGGCGCCGCGCAACGCGATCCGGAAACGCATCGAGAATCGCAACACCCAAGGCGCGAGAGGAACTCTTCGAGGGACGCGCGATGCGGCGAATCTGTTCGAAGTGCCGTTGTGTTACCGGATCGAATCGCGAATCGAGGAGCGTCATCAAATCGCAATTCGGCGATCGGGCGCCCGAGCTGAGAACCGCCGCGGCCCGGCAGACTTCTTCGCCCAGGTCATCAATCAACATGCGTGCCAATCGCGGATGCAGGGGGTAACGGGCCATGCGGCGCGCACGGTCACCGGTCGCGCCCAGGCGTTCGAGCAAGTCTTCCGCGCGCGCGATGGCGGTCTCCTGTGGAGCGTCCAGCCAAAGGAGATCCCTCGGGTTCGTGATTCCCATGGCGCGCAGCGTCAGACACAACTCGGACAATTCGCGCCGCAGGATCTCGGGCGGGTCTTGATCGCGGCGGCGGTGAAAATCATCCAGCGTATAAAGCCGTATCACTCTCCCGGGCGCGGTGCGCGCGGCGCGTCCGGCCCGCTGCGTGGCCGATGCTTTGCTGATGCGCGCGATATCGAGCGTCGGCAAGCCGGTCCAGGGCGAATCGCTGGCCATCCGCGCCAGGCCGCTGTCGATGACCGCCGTGACTCCTTCGACTGTGATGGAACTTTCGGCGACGTTGGTGGAGAGAATTACTTTGCGGCGCGGGGCGGGGGAGACCGCGCGATCCTGCTCGTCGGACGAGAGATCGCCGTGGAGGGGTAGGACCAAGAGATCGTGGCTGGTGGCTAGTGGCTGGCATTCCCGGTAAGCTTTTCGAATTTCAGACGCGCCCGGTAAGAAGACGAGAACGTCTCCGTCATGTGACTGGTCGAGGATCGATTGCAAGGCTGAAGCTACCTGCTTTTCCAGCGGCGCGGCCGTATAGGGCTGGTACGCGATCGCGAGATCGAACAACCGGCCTTCAGAACGCAGGGTGGGACAATCGCCCAGATAGCGCGCGATGGGCGCGGCGTCGAGCGTGGCCGACATCACGATCAGCAGCAGATCGGGCCGCCGGGTACTTTGCAAGCGGCGCAGCAAGGCCAGCGCGAGATCGGTTTCCAGATGCCGCTCGTGGAATTCGTCCAGCACCACGGCGTCCACGCCTGGGAGCAGCGGATCGGAAATCAGACGGCGCGTCAGAATGCCTTCGGTGAGAAAACGCAGACGCGTTCGCGGTCCCGTCACTTCCTCGAAGCGGATCTGATACCCAACCGTCCCGCCGAGCGATTCGGACATTTCTTGCGCCACCCTGCGGGCAGCGAGGCGAGCGGCCAACCGTCTTGGTTCGAGAACCAGCACGTTTCCGCGCACCAGGTCCAACAAGGCCGGGGGAACACGCGTAGTCTTGCCGGCGCCGGGCGGAGCTTCGATAACCAAATTCGGCGAACTGCCAAGCGATTCGCGGATTCGCGGCAGCAGGCTGTCGATGGGGAGTGGGGCCTTTCCCACCAACCTCAGGGCTTCTTCTCGGGCGGCTGCTGGGGCGTTTTGGATGGATCGTCGGTATCGTACTTGATCTTGATGTCGCTCTTGAACTGCTTGTAGTCTTCGTACTTGACGGTTTCTTTGATGCGCTGGTCGTTATCCTTGAAGTGCAGCGTGGTGTTGGCGATGGTGTAGGTGGGGAACCAATACTTGCCGTCGATCTGCTCGCGGTAAGTTTCAAACTTCGGATATTGATAATCGCCGTGCGTGATGCCGACGCCGCGGCCGTAGCTCTTCACGATCTGCAAGTCGCGATCATCCACCCAAACCTCGCCCTCGAAATAGCGTTTGCCGGACTCCAGCTTTTTCGGCTTCACCGCGAAGGCGTAGCAGGAGATTTCATCCAATTGCTCGCGGCCCAGGTAGCGGATGAAGTATTTCGGCAGCTCGGCGGTGGTCAGGACGAAGGGCTGCACTTCGCGGAGGTCCTGCATGTCGCCGGGATCGAGTTGAATCGCGGTGAGCGTGCTCATGGGAGCGTAGGCCACTTTCTCGATGCGCTGACCGGAACCCGTGAATACGATGTCGGTGACTTCTTCCCACTTGCCGGTGCTGTTGCCGCTATCATCCAGCGTCATCACCCGCGCCGTCTGGCGGTACGTGTAGTTGGTCCGCGCCTGGGCGAAGTCGGCCTCCTTGGCTGCGAACTTCGCGATGATCTCTTCCACTTGATCCGGGCTCGGATCGCCAGCCGTCGCGGCGAAAACCGAACCTGATAGCAGGAGGAAAGTTGCAATGAAACGCATGGATGCCTCTCGTCTTTTAGTGTAGCGCCGGAGTTTGCGGGCCGGTTGCGCCTGGTAGCGTTGCCGTCGCGGATGGTAACCTTCCTTCCTGGAGGTCCACGCAAATGAGTTGCACCAAAGGCCGTCTCTCGAGCGCGCGGTTGGCGGTCGCAGTTCTCTGCGGAGCCGTCGGGATGGCACAATCCGCGCCTTCGAACACCGCATTATGGGTCTACTCCGCGAAACCGGGTGAGACGCGCTGATCCATCCCAACGGCTTCGGGCCAACGTCGACACCGGCAGAGTTTCAATTTAACGTGGTCATACCGTCCTCTCCTGCCGATGGCGGCCAGCCGATCGCAGCGGCCCACAGCGGGCTAATTACACAGAAAAGAACGCTGATCAAGGTTCGAAATTAGGCGGTAGCCGCGCCGTGAGCCGTGCCGAGGAGCTTGATGATTGATATAATCTCCGTCATTCTCTAAAAAAGGAGGGAATCGTATGACTCCTGAGGTCACGATTTCCGACGAAAGGTCGGGACAAAGCACTCGTGGGCAGTTCCGTATTGCCCTCGCGCTCTCGGGCGGCGGGTTCCGGGCGGCCATCTTCCATCTGGGTGTCATCCGCAGATTGGAAGAGTTAGGCATTATGAAGGACGTTGACGTTATCTCCTCGGTTTCCGGCGGTTCCATCGTCGCGGCGTACTACGTGTGCGAGATGGAAACGCGGCTCCGCCTGGAGGAGCCCAGCCGCTGGCGGGATCCGGAGACGCGTGTTGCGATTTTCGAATCGATCGCCAAGGATTTCCTCAAGGCGGTGGACCACAATCTGCGCACGCGCGCGCTCATTTTCACCCCGTTTTTCCATCCGATCTTGTTTATCAAGACCCTGGTGTTGCGGGCATTTCGGAGCGGTGCGCGGTCCGAGTTGATCCAACGGGAATATGACAGATGGTTTTACGATGGGCACACGATCGATCAGCTTCCGAGCGTGACGCCGGAGAAATCTCACGCCGGCGGACAGGTTTTGTACGGTCCTCGTATCATCCTGAACACGACCTCCTTGCTTACCGGAGAACGCGTTTCATTCTCCCGCGAGCCGAATTCCGGCATGACGGAAATGAAGTGTTCCAACAAAAACAACCTGCCGCTTTCCCGCGTGGTAGGTGCTTCTTCCGGTGTTCCGGTGCTTTTTCCGCCGACCTACATTTTCGGCAACATGCTCGTGGACGGTGGGGTCGCCGACAACCAAGGCATCGAAGCGCTGCTCGAACATGAGCGGTTAGCGGATGAGACCTCCGCCGGTAAGGTTCTGTTGGTGAGCGATGCGTCCGGTCAATTGGAAGCCGTTCACAACATCAGCTCCGGTGAGGCCACGGTTTTCGGCCGTGTCAACAGCATCCTTCAATTCCAGGTGCGTTCCAAACTGCTCGATCGCCTGGTGCAGTGGAATAAGGACGGCGGCCTGGCCCGCTATTTTGGTTTTGTGCATCTGTTCCTCAATCTCAAGGACCGGGGCGTCGATCAGCGGCTTCCGTCTGAAATCATTCCGGCCGTCGCCCGCATTCGTACGGACCTGGACCAGTTCAGTCTGATTGAGCGCGAAGCGCTGATGTATCACGGCTATACGCTCATCGATGCCCAGATTCGCGAGTACTGCGAACCACTCCGCGAGGCGTATCCGGCATCGCACGCGCTTCCGCTGGCGGAGCCCCCGCTGTTCTCCCCCCCGGCGCTGGCTACCACGAAGAACCGCGACCGGATTCGCAAGGAGCTGGAAGCGGGAGCTCAGAAGGTGTTTCTGATCCGTTGCCTTAAGAAATACCCCTACCTTGTCGCGCCTGTGTTCTTGTTATGGGCGGTTGCCTGGAGTGCGTCGCTGTGGTGGTTCTTCGCCAAGGACACAACCGCGCTTATGCTGGCGCAGAATTGGATCAACGGCGTATTGGCCGGCGCAACGTCGGGCTGGGTTGGCGCGGCCTTCGACTGGGCTCTCAAGTATATCGGCTTCCAGGACCACCAAAGATGGGTTGCGGACATCTCGCGGCTTCTCGCCGTTCTTTTGTCGGCAGCCTTGGTGGCGGCCGTGGCTGGTTACATCCTGTCGTTTCCAACGTACCGTGCGGTTCGCCACCTGACCATGGCGGCCGACCGGCAAAGGTATCGCAGCCTCACGGGGATGAAGCCAAGCGTCCATTGGAACCGTCCGGAGCGTCCCGATGAAGTGGGGAGGGAAGCCTCGGCGTAGTGGACGCATGCCGTGGGTGTATAGTCGCGCCCACTGGCGGCACCATGCAAACGTGCTTCGTTATCGGACTGTTCATGGCCTCGGGTGCGGCCATGCCTGGATTTCACGATTTGCAGGTCGCGATCATCCACCCAAACCTCGCCCTCGAAATAGCATTTGCCCGGCTCCAGCTTTTTCGGCTTCACCGGCACTCGGCGGTGGTGAGAACGAACTGCTCATCGGAGCGTAGGCCACTTTTTCGATGCGCTGGCCGGAACCCGTGAACACGATGTCGGTGACCTCTTCCCACTTGCCGGTGCTGTTGCCGCCATCATCCAGCGTCATCACCCGCGCCGTCTGGCGGTACGTGTAGTTGGTCCGCGCTTGGGCGAAGTCGGCCTCCTTGGCTGCGAACTTCGCGCTGATCTCTTCAACTTGATCCGGGCTCGGGTCGCCGGCGGTCGCGGCGAAAACCGAACCTGATAGCAGGAGGAAAGTTGCAACGAAACGCATGGATGCCTCTCGTCTTTAGTGCAGCGCCGCCTTTAATGCAGGGGTGGATGAATGGCGATCGGCGAGGCGGCGTCCTGATACACGACGCGCCCGTTGAAAAGAGTCAGCTCGCACTTCAGGTTCTTGATGTCCGCCGCGGGCATGCTGTAAAGATCGTGATCCCAGACCGCGATGTCGGCTTGCTTGCCGGGCTCGATGGTGCCGATTTTGTCCTCGAGAAACAACTGCCGCGCGGCCCAGGCGGTGTAGGAACGGAGCGCGGTGTGGACGTTGATGGCTTCGGCCGTTCGGAAGGGATGCGCGCCATATACGCCCTTCAGCGTTTCGCGTTCGAGTGACGCCCAGATTCCATAGCGGGCGGCAAAGGGAGTGACGTCATAGTCTGACCCGCCCGTCCAGCGCACGCCTTTCGCCAGCCAGGTCTTCATGGGCTCCAGATGCAGCGAGCGCTCGGGTCCTAAATTGCCTGCGTAGTTGTCGCCGATCCACCACATGAACGGCGCTTGCGCCTCGGGATAACCGGCGTCGTATTGTTTTTGCAAAGACGCCATCACTTGGATCGCGTGGTCGGTGGGGAGGTTGCAGTGGATGATGCTGTGACGCAGTCCGCGCGTGGGCTTTTCTTTCAAAACTTCGGCGTAGGTATCCACCACCCAGTCGATCGCGCGGTCTCCGATGGCATGCGTGCCGACGTGAACGCCGGCCTGATGGAACAAACGAACCATCTGGCGATAGATTTGGGGATCGGTGGCCGGGTAGCCCACGTTCGTTCCGTCGGTTTCCGTGCGGTTCTTATTCCAAGGCTGGTGCATCCAAGCCGTTCGCCCGCCGCCGCTGCCGTCCATATAGATTTTCGCGCCGCCGGAAAGCAACAGGCCATCGCCCAAAGAGCCAGGAGGCTTGGGAAGTTTGGAAATGATCGCGAGCGCCTGCCGAGCCGACTCCAGGGTGCTGCCCGCGTGCCATAGCGCGAAGACGCGCTCATCCAATTTATTCTGGCGCAGCAGCTCGCGATAGGCATCCCACATGGGCGGGTTGAGATCCGGGTCCTTGACGGCGGTCATGCCTTCGCGATGCAAGCCCTCGATGGAATGCAAGATTCCCCGCTGCCACTGCTCGGGCGTCGGGGCCGGAGTAAGCGCCACCATCATGTCCTTGGCCGATTCTTTCAGCACGCCGGTGGGGTTGCCTTGGGCATCGCGATCGATGGTTCCCATGGGTGGGTCCGGCGTGGACGCGGTGATGTGCGCCAGCTTCAGGGCATAGCTGTTGGCGACGCCGTAGTGGCCCGTGGTGTGCATCAGCCATACCGGATTGTTGGGCGTGACCTTATCGAGATCGGAAGCCAGCAGGTAGCGCCGCTCAGCCAGCTTGCCTTCGTCCCATCCGGCGCCCACCAGCCATTCGCCGGGCTTTAACGTAGCGGCCTTCTGGCGGATCTTCTCCACTGCGTCGCTCACTCGTTGAACGTCGTTCAGCACCACGCTGTACAGCTCGTCCACGCCACTGGCGGCGTAGTGTCCATGAGTGTCAATCAATCCGGGAGTCGCGGTCAGGCCGTGAAGATCCACTACGCGCGTCGTTGGGCCGGCGCGCCGCTGAATTTCCGCTGTGGACCCTACCGCGACAATCTTCCCTTGAGCGATGGCGACAGCTTCAACCACCGAGTCCTTCGCATCAACGGTCAGGATCTTGCCGTGAATCAGAATCAAATCGGGCGTCTGCGCCCCGGCAATGCCAGCTAACGCCGAAAGCAGAAGGATGGTTCTCATGACACACCATCATAAAGCACGCGCGAAGGATTCCTGGGCCAAAGCGTACGCCCAATCGAGCCAGGGGAGCAGCGTCTGGATGTCGGAAGTCTCCACCGTCGCGCCACCCCACACCCGCAGACCAACCGGCGCATCGCGATAAGAGCCGATATCGTAAGCGGCGCGTTCTTTCTCCAGCGCCGACACGATGGACTTGGCATGCGCGCTTTGATCGTCGGCGGAGAGCGAGGTGAAGGCCGGATCCTTGATCGTGAGGCAAATGGAAGTGCTCGACCGGCTGGCCTTTTCTTCGGCCAAGAATGCGGCCCAGGACGATTGCGCGACCCACTCTTCGAGACAGTGCAGGTTGGCTTGGGAACGCGAGATCAGCGCCGGCAAACCGCCGATGGATTCCGCCCACTTCAAACCGTCCAGAGCGTCCTCCACGCAGAGCATGGAAGGCGTGTTGATGGTCTCGCCCTCGAAGATTCCCTCGATCAGTTTGCCAGGCTCTTTCGCGTGGCCCTTCGTCATCTGAAAAATTTTCGGCAAGGGCCGATCCGGCGTGAAGCTCTCCAGGCGTTGGACGGCTCTGGGACTCAGCGCGATCATCCCATGCGCGCCTTCTCCGCCCAGCACTTTTTGCCAGGACCAGGTGACCACATCCAGCTTGTCCCACGGAATGTCCATCGCGAAGACCGCCGAAGTGGCGTCGCAGATGGCGAGCCCGGTGCGATCTGGGGCGATCCAGTCGCCATTTGGAATCCGCACGCCGGAAGTGGTCCCGTTCCAGGCGAAGACCACATCGCGTGTCCACTCCACTCGCCTGAGATCGGGAAGCTGGCCGTAAGGGGCGTGAAAAACGCGCAGGTCTTTCAGCCGGAGTTGGCTCTTGCAGTCGGTGGCCCAGCCGCTGCTAAATGCCTCCCAAGCCAGAATGTCCACTCCGCGTTCGCCGAGCAGCGACCACAGCGCCATTTCAACCGCGCCCGTATCGGACGCGGGAACGATGCCGAGCTTGTACGCACCGGGAATGCCCAGCACTTTCTTGCTGCGCTCGATCACCTCCGCGAGTTTGTTCTTGCCGATTTTGGCGCGGTGCGATCGCCCGAGCGCCGCGTCCTTGAGCGCGTCCAGGCTCCAACCAGGCCGTTTGGCGCAAGGTCCGGAGGAAAAGCAGGGATTCTTAGGAATTTGAGAAGGCTTCATTGGTAGGGAACTTCTAGCTTATCAGCGTATATTGGTTCTGATGCGAGTTCTGCTTGTTGTTTTATGGGCAACGCTGGCTTGCGCCGCCCAGCCGGATCAGGCAATGCTTCAGGCCGATCGCGCCTTTGTCCGGGCCGCGGCACGCGCGGATAAGGCCGCGCTCGAAAAACTTCTCGACTCGGATTTTACCTGGACGGACTCGGACGGAAAGACCCTGACCAAAGCGGACGTTTTGCGAGATCCGCCTAAGCTCGCGATCGTCAACCAGAGTGAAGCTCAGCTAAAACAATACGCCTATGGCGAACTCGGGGATGTGCAAGCGAACCTCGGCAGAACGCACGTGCTGCGGGTTTGGGCGAAGCGCCCGGCAGGCTGGACGGCCATGGTCTATCAGGAAGTGTTGTCGCTGGATGCGCCGCCTTCCTTCGCGCCAGGAGCGGGGAACGAGTGCGAGAACCCCTGCAAGACCGTCCCGTACCACCCGAAGAACGAAGCCGAGCGGCAAGTGGTGACAGCGTATTCGAAACTGGAGACGGCGGCCATGGCCCACAATTCGGCGGTCTTCGCCACGCTGGTGGCGGATGAGTTCGTGGCGGCAAGCTCGAATAGCAATAAACTCTACGACAAGCGCGGCCGGATGGAAGACTTCGACCACTCGAAGATGGCGGGCGTTGCTCCCACGCCGCTTCTGGCGGCCCGCATGTTCGATTTCGGCGACGTGGTTTTGATGACCTCGGAGCATCAGCCCGATCGGGGGAAGCCGCTGCACGTTACTCGAGTGTGGGTCAAGCGCGATGGAAGCTGGATGGAAACGTTGAGCTATCAAACTTCCGTCGCTGCCGGCCCCGCCACGCCGCAAGGGCCGCTGCCGCTTGCCACCCAGATGCGGCAGCCTCTCCTAAGCGAAGACACAGTCAAAATATCCGAGCATGTCTGGGCCATCATGGGATTTCCTAACATCGCCATTATCGTGGGCGATCGCGCCGCGCTGGTGGTCGACACCGGCCTCGGGCCGCGCAACGGAGCCACGGTGGCGCGCGTGGCGGTCAGGCTTTCCAAGGGTCCCAAGCTTTTCCTCACCACCACGCATTTTCATCCCGAGCACGCCGGCGGTGAACCGGGCTTCCCGGCGGGTACCATTCTGATCCGCAATACAGTGCAGCAGCAGGAAATGGAACAGCACGGCCTTGAAATCGTCGAGCGCTTCCGTAACATGTCGGCGCAGAACGCGGAATTGCTCAAGGATCTTCACCTTCGTACTCCCGACATTCTTTTCCAGGACGAAGCCAAGCTCGATCTGGGCGGCGGCGTAACGGCTCGGCTGCTGTGGCTCGGCGCAGGCCACACCAAGGGCGACGAGCTGACGTTCGTCGAACCCGACCGAACGCTGGTCTCGGGCGATATCGTGCAGAATAAAGTGGTCCCCGGCATTGCCGCCGATGGAGGAACGTCGTCCAGTTGGATCGCCGTTCTCGACAAACTCGCCGCGCTTAACGTGCGGTACGTTCTGCCGGATCACAGCCCGGCCGGCGACGGCTCGTTGATTGCTTCCGAGCGGAGCTTTCTCAGCGATGTTCAGGCGCGCGCGCTGGCCCTCCAGCGGCAAGGCACTTCGGCGGAGGATGCCGGCAGAGAGCTCAGCCTCGAGTTAAAGAACAAATATGCGGACTGGCCGAGTACGAACGTAACGGGCCTGGTCCAGCGCATCTACGCCGAGGCCCATTAAACCGATCGGCAGGCTGCAGCGAGCGCGCCAGCCGGCGCGCCTTGGTCACTGCGCCAGAAGGTCTGCCATTGTCGAGAGTCCTCGTCCCGCGCTGTCGTCGGGGTAATAGCGTAACTCCGGACAATTGCACTTACAGACGATATCCCGTGTCCACGGTTCGCGTCTTTCCTCCGCCAGCTTCTGAAGAACAAAATTCAGCTTTTGCGTTGTCAGGTGAGGCGCGATGTTGCCCAGCGCCCACGCCCTGGGGGCGAATCGAGACCAGTGCGCCCGGAAATAAAGCAATGCATCCGCTAAGTCATGCTCCGCGATCAGCCGCCCGGTTTGTGGAGTGAAGTGCGTCAGCGGAATGCCAACGTGATTCTCCAGCGCCAGCCCGGGCACGCCGGCGAAGAACCCTTCAAAGAGCGAGCGATTGCTACCCTCCTGACGAGACAACAGGACGTTGACTTTGGACTGGTTCAGAACCTCGTTAACGGCCGCTGGTTCCAGGTCCTCGAATACGGTTACCTGGCGCCCGAGATGGAGTTTCCGCATCACCGCCAGGATCGGCTCCCGATCGGTGTCGCCGGGTATGTTGGGAGCAACGAAGGCCACTCGAAAGGACGGATCGCCGATGCGCTGAAGCGCGCGCAACAACACATGATGGCGTTTCAACAGCGTCCATCTGGCCACCATCACAGCATCAAACGGCTTTTCCCGTCCGCCCAGAGGGCGAAAGATCCTGGGGTCCACCCAATCGCCGGCGCCGGCGGGGAAAGGCCGCAGGTTCGAGTTCAGGACAACCAGAAACCGATAGTCCGCTTGGCAAGGCGCCAGCACGATTATGGGATGCTGGCGAAAAATGCAGAATGACAGCAGCTTGCGATTTGCATACGCGGACCAGCTTGGCTCCAAGATCAGGTTGTAGCGCTCCAGGATTGGGAGCATTTTCGCGCAGCGCCGGAACGAATCCAAACGCTCCGTGTTCTTGAGCAGAAGTGCACCTCTTTCCACGACGCGGCCGCCCTCATATCGAGGGGTTTTCAGCACCAGTCCCGCCATTTGAGAGGCCGTGAGGTCAATCCGCTCGACACAAGTTTGCCGGGCGGCGAGGGACTCCACCAGTTCAGCGGGCGCAATGGCCCGCTTCAGACTCCGCTCAATCAGCCTGTTCAGCCCTACATCGAAAGGGCCGCGGCTCTGCCCGATCCGCAACAGGATACAGTGGGACCTGCATAGCAGCGAGAGGGACCATGCAGGCCTCCAATGCCTCAGGACGTTGGATAGGGCGAAGCATAACAGGGAGGCAGGCCACCCTACCAGCGGATGGAAAAGTAAATCGAACCACCAGATGCGCAAGGCGTAGACGAATCGGCGGATCAGAAACATCAGTTTCGAGATCGGGCCTCGTGCGTTTGTTGCGGTGCCGCTCGGATCCAGGGGCGCGCGCACCAGCGGCGCAGATAGCCCGCTGGAGCGACAATCTGAGACAGCCCCACCAAGAGCAGGAGCGGAACAACGCGCAAGCCGCGAGCCTGGGCTAGCACGTACCCCGGCATGTCCCGGTAGAACGGCCACCCCGAGACTGGTGCGCGCTTTTCGCCGCGCGCGATTTCGTTAAAAATGAATGCACCCCCGCCATAATCGAGGTGCTGAACTAGAAATGCCCGCCAGGTCAGCGCATGGAAATGATGCATGATTGCATCCGGCGCATAGACAATGCGGCCGCCTTGCCGCCGCCAGCGCGAGCACAACTCGCGATCCTCGGCGCCAGCGAAAGGGAATCTGGTATCGAAGCCACGAATCTCAAGAAAGCGGATTCTGGGAACTGCCAGATTGTTTGACGCGATAAAGAATGCGTCATTCCAGTCCGGATTCCAACGAAGATATAGGTACTGAACCACCAACTGGCTGGCAGTGGAAAACAGATTTCCCGGCTGCCCGTTGAGCGTTCGGCCCCCCATTGCGCAGCCTGGATGCGCCGCACCGCACCTTGCCAGGGCATCCAGCCAACTTGGGTCGGGACGGCAGTCATCGTCTACAAAAGCTACGTAATGCCCACGGGCGGCGGCAGCGCCGGCGTTTCGGGCCAGTGCTGGACCGGAATTGCCCTGCCACAGCAATGTGAGGTTTATGCGGCCAAGATAGGGAATCAGCAGAGCCTCTAAGCTGTCCTCGCCGCCGTCGTCAACTACGATAACTTCGAAACGCGCCGCGGGATACGTCAGTTGGGAAATTGCTTCCAGGCACTGGATCAACAACCGGGGGCGATTGTACGTCGGAATTACCAGCGAAAAATCGATTTCGCCCGGCGTGCTCCAGAAAGCGCGAAGGAGTTCGCGCGCATGATTGCTTGCGCGTCTCTCGGATTCCGAGGCTGTCGTAGCGAGCTCCGGAATCCGCGGAACCACGTGCATTTTCCTAAAATGTAGCATGCCCTTATGTACGCCCGGTTCCTGGCTCTACCGGCGCGCGTCGCTTTCGTGGTTGTCCGATCCGGCATTGATCCGGCAATTACCGCGGCTTTATCGTCTTTTTGCCTGTTACTGCGCCGCACCGGGATATCATCCGATCGGCGCCGAGGCGCTGTTGCGCGGCGTCATCGCGATGGAACGGCTCACCTCGCTGCGGGATGGAATCATCCCCTTGCATATCGGCGAATTTAACGTGTTCCTGGACCTTTGGGATCCGCGCTTTCTGCGGATTCCGCTTGAACTGAGCGAAACGCCGCGGCTTCTAAATTACTTCCTTAAGCCGGGAGACACCTTCATCGACGCTGGCGCCAACCACGGCACGTTCTCGATTGTCGCGGCCGGTCTGGTGGGCACGGAAGGTCTGGTGGTCGCCATCGAGCCGCAACCGAGGCTGGCCGGCCTTCTCCGGAAATTGCTCGCGCAGGGTCCCTCTAGATTCCAAGTTCATCAAATGGCCTGCGGCCAATATTCGCGGGATGCAGCGGACTTTTACATTCCCGCGGCGACGTCGGGCTCCGCTAGTCTGTTCCCCGATTACTCCGCCCGGTGTCATCACAGGAGTATTCAGGTAGCGACGCGCACGCTAGACGAGTTGATCGATTGGCGACGCCTAACCGGCCGAACCTTTATCAAACTCGACATCGAGGGGAGCGAATTGTCCTGTCTTCTCGGCGCCCGCCAACTTATACGGGCCGCCGCCCCTACGCTCATGTTGGAGATAAATCCTAGTGCGATGCGCGGCGCGGCCACCACGAAAACGGCGTTGGTCGAGACATTGCTCCATCTAGGTTATGAACGATTCGTCACTCCGGACCAATTGGAATTGCCGCGTTCGCTCACCAACGAAGTGCAGAACGGAGACGTCATCGTGTTGCCTGAATCGCCGAAGCCTTCGGGCCGCGCTCATTGCTTGTAAGCTTTACAAGGCCGCATGGCTCGGGAACCGCCTGCCAGACTCGGTTTCCCTGCCTCCTTGACGCTAGGCTGGTATCCGTAATACACTCCTGTAGGCTACCAAAAGGTCACTGCATGGACCATGAAAAGGCTGATGTCCTCCACGGCTCTCTCGGGCTGATGGTGCTTCGGACTTTGGCCACCTTGGGCCCGCAACACGGGTGGGGAATCGCGCGCCGCATCGAGCAGATCAGCGGGGATGCGCTGGCGCTGAATCAGGGCACGCTCTACCCGTCGCTGCTGCGCCTGGAACAAATGGGATGGGTGGCCTCGAAATGGGGCACCTCCGATAATAATCGCCGCGCAAAATTCTACTCCATCACGCGGGCCGGTAAGAAGCAGCTCGCCGCGGAAGCCGAGAACTGGGAGAGGATCTCTGACATTCTCGGCCGTTTTCTCAAGCCGTCGCGTTTGCCCAAACCATCCAAGGAATCCCTATGACAGCCATCCGCGTATTCTTGAGGCGGCTTAGCGGTCTCTTTCGAAGCGAGCGCCTGGAGAGCGACATGGATGCCGAATTCGAGTTTCACCTCGAAAACGAAGTAGCCGAAAACCTCCGCAGGGGGATGAGCCCAGACGATGCGCTGGCAGCGGCCCGGCGTCGGTTCGGAGGGGTTTCGCAGATGAAGGAAGCCTACAGGGACGCTCACTCGCTGCCGTTTTTGCAGGTCTTTTGGCAGGATTTGCGCTTCGGCTCTCGCATGCTCCGGCGCAATCCGGGCTCTTCGATTCTCGCCATTCTTTGTCTGACCATCGGCATTGGCGCAACGACCGCAGTGTTCAGTTGGATCGAGGGCGTTCTGCTTCGTCCGTTTCCGGGTGTCGCGCATCAGGAGCGGATGATGGCGGTGGCCGGAACCTTTCGCGGTGTTTCCGGCGCGCCCGGGGACTCGACCGATTTATCGTGGCCCGATTTCCAGGATTTTGAGAGGAACTGCAAGCTTTTCGATGCCTTCATCGTGGATCGAATCACCGGGGTTACGCTAGCCATCGGCGACCGCGCCGATCGTACCAGAGGGAGCGTTGTTTCGGCCAACTATTTCGACGCGCTCGGCGTCCGCCCCATCCTGGGGCGAGGGTTCGAACCCGCCGAAGATTCCGGCCGTAATGCTCATCCCGTGGTTGTCATCAGCTATCAGATGTGGAAAGAGCGCTTCCATGGCGATCCGGCGATCATCGGCAGAGCGCAGATGCTCAATGGCATGCCGCACACCATTATTGGCGTCGCGCCGGAAGGCTTTTATGGAACTTTCGTCGGCTGGGCGATGCAGTTCTGGGTCCCGGTATCCATGCAGGAACGATTCACTGGAGGTGTATACCAACTCGAAGACCGAGGTGCGCCCTGGATTGAGGGTTTCGTGCGGCTCAAGCCGGGCGTCACCCCCCAGCAAGCCCAGGCGGAGATATCCGCGGTTGCGAGCCTCTTGGAGCACGATTATCCGGCCACCAACCGCGGCCGGGGCGCGAGACTGTTCCCTTTGTGGAAGACTCCGTTCAACAACGCGGGCACCATGTTCCCCACGCTCTCTGTCGCGCTGGCGGTGGTGTGCTTCGTGCTCCTGATCGCTTGCGCGAATGTCGGAAACCTGCTGCTGGTAAAAGCATTCGGACGGCGGCATGAGATGACGATAAGGATAGCGGTCGGCGCCGGACGCGGACGCCTGCTGCAACAACTGCTCACGGAGGGACTGATCCTCGCGGCAACCGCGGCGGCGTGCGGACTCCTGGCCGCACACTGGTGTCGCAACCTGCTCCCGCTGCTGCTCCCGTCGCGAGGTGGCGTGATGATGAGGCTGCCCGGCGAGATCGATTGGCGCGTGCTGGTGCTGAGCACGGGCGTTTGCCTGATGTCGGCCGTTTTCTTCGGACTGGTGCCCGCGATGCAGAGCGGCAAGATTGACCTGGTCTCGGCGCTGAAGGCGGAATCGGGCGGGGTAGTGGGCGGAAGCCGTCGAGCGGTACTGCGCGCGGGTCTGATCGTCGTGCAGGTATCGCTGAGTTTCGCTCTGCTGGTCGGCGCGGGACTCCTGCTCAAGAGTCTGCGCGCGATTCAAAACACCAGCCCCGGTTTCACCACTCACGGGGTGCTGACTACCTCGGTCGATTTGACGGCCGCTG
The DNA here is from genome assembly GCA_963824345.1 of Bryobacterales bacterium. GTDB lineage: Bacteria > Acidobacteriota > Terriglobia > Bryobacterales > Bryobacteraceae > Palsa-89. The sequence goes on along the minus strand of CAWGOZ010000020.1, from coordinate 50,459 downwards.
GATACGATACCGAGCGCGCCAGGAATTTTCAGGACGCGCTGGCGGATCGCCTGCAATCACTCGGTGGTGTGCAATCGGTCGCGTTCGCGCGAGTGACGTTGTTCGGTTATAACGGTTATTCTTCCGCTCCCATCGCCGTTGACGGTTACGTAATTGCGCCGGATGAGGACGCTACGGTGGAGTACAACGAGGTCGGCCCCGGGTATTTCGCTACGATGGGCATCCCATTGGTCCAGGGCCGCGAGTTCACCCGCGCGGACAACGAAACCGCGCCGTTGCGCGCGGTGGTGAACGAGTTTATGGCGGCCAAATACTGGCGCGGGCGTAGTCCTGTGGGCAGCCGCCTGCAGGTGAAAGGACGCTGGATGCAGGTGGTGGGCGTCGCGAAGATGTCAAAGTACCGGAACCTGGCGGAGGCTCAGAAACCATTCTTCTACATGGCGATGCGCCAGAATTCCAACGGCTTGAATCTGAACATCCGAACATCGCTCTCGGCCGAAGCCATGACCCAGGCTTTGGTCCGCGAGATCCATGCCCTGGACGCGAACCTTGCGCCAAGCGAGGTGATCACTATGCAGGAGCAGGTGGACCGGACCACGGCGGTCGAGCGCGTCGCGGTGATGATGCTGGGTGTATTCGGCGGATTAGCGTTGCTGCTCGCCGCCATCGGATTGTACGGAGTGCTGTCGTACATGGTTTCGCAGCGGACCCGGGAGTTGGGGCTGCGGATGGCTCTGGGCGCCAGCACATCGAATCTATTGGGGCTCGTGCTGTCCCATGGACTCGCGTTGACAGCGGGTGGGGTGCTGCTTGGCGCGGCCGCGGCGCTGAGCTTGACGCGCCTGATGGGAAACCTGCTCTACAACGTGAGCCCGCGCGATCCACTGGCGTTCGGATCGGCCTTCGTGGTGATGGCGATGGCAGCGCTGACGGCTTGTATCCTGCCGGCGTGGCGGGCAGCGCGCACTGACCCGGTCCGCGCGTTGCGCCAGTGAGTGCCGCCCGGCGCACTCATTGCTTGTAGACTTTCCCATCCTTCATCACGAACCGCACGTGCTCCAGAACGCTCATATCCCGCAGCGGATCGCCGGACACGGCAATCACGTCCGCATACTTGCCCGGCTTGATGGACCCCAATTCGCTGCTGCGTCCCAGCAGATCGGCGGCAGCCGAGGTGGCGGACTGGATGGCCTGCATGGCCGTCATCCCATACTTCACCATCCAAGCGAACTGTTTGGCATTCTCTCCGTAAGCGCACACTCCGGCGTCGGTGCCGAAGGACATCTTTAGCCCGGCTTTCACTGCCTTGCGGAAATTGTCGCGCTGCAGTTGTCCCAGCTGGCGGTCATGCTCCAGGAAGTCCTGCGGAGTTTTCCCGTTCTTGCCGTCTTCCTGAATGCATTCCTCATCGTAAATGTCCATGTCCAGGTAGGTGCCGCGCTGCTTGGCCAGGGCGAGCCCTTCGTCGTCGATCATGGTGGCGTGCTCTATCGACGCGACGCCGGCGCGAATTGCGTTCTTGATGCCATCCGGAGAATGCGCGTGGGATTCCACTCGCAGTCCGAAATGACCGGCTTCGTCCACTGCGGCCTGCAACTCCTCCAGCGTAAACTCCTGCGACTTGGGATTGCTGCCATGCGTCAATACGGCGCCCGAGGAAAGCACTTTGATATGGTCGGCGCCATCGTGCGCCAGCAAGCGAACCTTTTGCCGAACCTCCCAGGGGCTATTGGCTTCTCCGTAATGGAAATCCCAGGGTAGTTGAATGTCGGGCGCAAAGCCGGTCATCGCGCCCGCGCCGCCGGCGATGGTGATGTAGGCTCCCGCCACAAACATACGAGGCCCGATGATATCCCCGCGGTTGATGGCATCGCGCAGCGCCACATCGTTCAAGGCCCGGTACACGCCGACATCGCGCACCGTGGTGAATCCGGCCTCGAGCGTCACGCGCGCGTTGGGCACCGATTCCAGAACCACGCGCGAAGCGCTCTTGGTCAATTGAGAAATCGGGTCGCCGCCTCCGTGCGCTCCGTCCGCCAGGTGCGTATGGCAGTCGATCAAGCCCGGCAACACCGTCAGATTCGAAAGATCGATGATGGCGGCGCCGGAAGGAATTGCCAGGCCTCGGCCGACCGCTTCAATTTTGCCGGCGCGAATGAGGATCACCTGATCGGTTAGCGCTGCGCCCGCATCGGGATCGATCAGGCTGCCGGCTTTAATCGCGGTCACCTGCGCGGCCATCGACATGCACCCGGCCAGCATGCCGATGATGAAGCTCGGTGTCTTCCTCAAGTCGCCAAACCGAGCTAGGCCGATGCCACCGGCGCCGGCAATGTCAGAAACGCCCGCATGGCGTGCCAGAATAACTGCCGGTTCAATCCGGAAACCACCGAGTGCGCCATGCCCGGAAGAATGATGAACTGGCGGTCGCCATTGGGGAGCTGCCTGAAGAAATCCACCAGGTCGTCGACGGTCGCGATGCCGTCGTGCTCGCCGCGAATCAGCAACACGGGCGCCAGCACCTTGGCCGGATCCACCAAAGGCAGGTGCGCGGTCATGTCGAGATAGGTGCCGGTGGGAACCTGATCGCCAAACTTGAGCTCCTGATCGGCCAGGAACTCCCCGATCGCCGGATCGGAAGTGCCCGCCTTATCGCGAGTGGAGATACTGCGGATCATGTCGCGATCCCGCAACCGGAGATTGTGCGTGCGGTAGTAGTCCAGTTGCTTGGCTCGCGCGGCGAGAGTGGGCGAGTCCGTCCCTTTATAGGTGAAGGCCCCAAGGACCAGGCGATCGATGCGCTCCGGCCGCGCCATAGCGTAGGCCCCGGCTCTGAGCGCGCCGGAAGACTCGCCGAACATATGAATCTTCGACCGGCCCGTTTCGCGCATCACCACTTCCATTCCGGCTTTGAGATCCTCAACGCCGCTGGCGACATCCGAGTTGCCTTCCGTGCGGCTGGATCGGCCGTAGTTCTCATGGTCCATGGTCCACACGTCGAATCCGTATTGAGCGAACGTGTTCATGACCGAGTATTCGCCGTGCCCCGGAACCGTGAGGTCGAAGCTGGGCCGCGAGGAAATCGACGAGCCGTGCACCAGGAAAAGAACCGGGAGCGCTGCTTGTCCTGCCGCCGGCGCGCCCAGGCGCTTTCGAAACATGTAGAGCGACACGTCGCCCTTCTTGGCCCAATATTCGCCGCTCCAGATTTTAGCGGAGGACTCCGCCCGCGCGGCGGGTTTGGCGGCCTGCGCCTGCGTTAGTCCAGCGAGCAGACCGGAACCTAGACCAAGGCCGGCGCCGGCTAGGATTCCGCGGCGCGAAGGGGATTCGTTTCTCTTAGCCATATGGCCACCGAGATTATCATTGCGAGTCCTCGGAAGCAAGGCAGGCCTGCGTTCCAGCTACCCATCCGATATACTGCATAGGCGATGACCACCTTTGCCGCGCGTTGGATGGCCGGATTTTTTGCCACGGCCGTGATGTTCGCCCAGACTGCCGCGCCGCCCGCAGGCTCGATTGTTGGCGTCGGGCCGTTCCTGCACATCGTCTCGGACCTCGATCAGTCTCTGGCGTTTTATCACGACACTTTGGGTCTGGAACTCTCCGGGCCTCCGGGCGAGCACAAGTTCACCGACAATCCTCCGGTGGCGAATTTGTACGGGGTTCCGGGCCGGCAATTTCGCGCCGCAGTGCTGAAGATTCCCGGATCGCAGATGGGGATCGAGCTGGTTCAGTGGGGCGAGGCGCGCAAGCCCCAGGCAGGACCTACAGCCGTCACCCTGATGCTTCGCCGGCCCGGTGCAGTCCGCACGACACTGGACGACCCCGATGGATTCACGGTGGAAGTGGAACCGTCCGTTATCGCGGGAGCGGCCCTCGTGATCAGCGTCACCGATGCGCCCAAGGCGGCGGCGCTTTACGAAGGCATGCTTGGACTAAAATCGGACCAAATCCGATTCACTACGGCGGGCCACAAGGGCCTGAACGTTCCCTTCCCCACGCCGGGCCAGGGAATGCTTCGTTTATTCGTGCGCAACATCGATGCGGTGGCGGCGTCGTTGAAGAGCGCTGGATTTTCGGTAGTCACCACCGGCGGCGCGCCGGTGACGTTGCCGCAAGGTCAGCGCGCGATCATTCTGCGCGATCCCAACAACTTCTATCTGCAACCGATGGAAGCGCCATGATCCTCGATCGCCGCGGCTTCCTTGGGGCTGCCTGCGTCGGCATAGCGTCCATCGCCCGAGGGCAGTCCGTGCGGTCGCTTCAAACTCCGGTACTGAACATTGCATACGAAGAAAGCGGCAATCCGCAAGGTTTCCCGATCGTCCTGCTGCACGGTTTCCCGGACGACGTTCGGGCCTTCGACGAAATAGCGCCGCCGCTCGCCAAGGCCGGACATCGCGTGCTGGTCCCCTATCTGCGCGGTTACGGGCCCACGCGATTCCTCGATCCAAAGGCACCTCGCACGGCCGAGCAAGCAGCTCTTGGACAGGATTTGATCGATTTTGCCGACGCTCTGGGGCTCAAGCGAATGGCCGTCGCCGGCTACGATTGGGGCGGACGCGCAGCGGCCATCGCGGCGGCCCTCCATCCCGATCGCGTGCGCGCGGCAGTCATCATCGGCGGCTACACCATCCAAGATGTTTTCGCTGGGCCAGAGCCGGCGCCGCCCGATGTGGAGCGCGAGCTTTGGTATCAGTGGTATTTCAATACGGAGCGCGGGCGAGCGGGACTCGCCGCCAATCGACGCGGCTTGTGCAAGCTGCTGTGGCAGACCTGGTCGCCCGGCTGGCGCTTCAGCGACGCAACGTATGATCGCACCGCACCTTCGTTCGACAATCCCGATTTCGTCGATGTCGTGATTCATTCTTACCGGCACCGTTACGGGAACGCTCCGGGCGAAGAGCGCTTTGAAGCGATGGAGCGGCAGCTCGCGCAACTTCCCAAGATCGCCGCGCCGTCCATCCTGCTGTATGGCGCCAACGATCCGTTGCGGCGCCCGCCGGCGAATGCGACGCCCGCTGAGCGCGCCGTGTTCCCTGCACTGGTGGCGCGCCGCGTTATTCCAGGAGCCGGGCATTTTCTGCCGCGCGAAAGGCCGGAAACGGTGTCGTCGGCGCTATTGGAGCTGCTCCGGCGCTAGCCGACGCCGCCCAGCCGGAGGCTAACTCAGCGACAAACGGTAGTGCCGGCGACCGCACGAACGGCAGCGGAATGGCCGCAGGAAAAGCAGCGCCGCCAGAAAGTCGAGATCGGCTCGACGCCAGGAGCGATACGCGCACGCCCAGCGGCATTTTGGACAAACTACCGCTGGAGAGACCGCTGGTTCGAAAGAATCGGCGGTAATCACCGGCTCTTGCCGAAGCGGACGAGTTTCGGAGGCACAGAATGATGACCCGCCAGACCGAAAACTGTTTCAGTATTCCGTGCCGCCTCGCTCCTACGAATACCGCAGGAGAGCCTTGAAGCCGTAATCCATGTGCTGTTGGATATGACAGTGAAACAGCGTCGCTCCCGGCTGGTCGGCGGTAAAGTCCACGCTGGCGCGCCCGTAGGTGGGCACTACTACCGTGTCCTTGATCACGCCCGAGATCGCTTTGCCGTAAATTTCGCTGATCTCCAGTTGGTGCCGATGGACATGCAGTGGATGTGAATCGTCGGTACGATTGTGAAACGTCAGGCGGTAGCGCGCGCCCTGTTTGAGCAGAAACTCCTGCTCGTGCGGGTAGGACTTGCCATTCACCGTGAAGCTGTTGAATTTTCCTGCGCCGCGCGGAACCTTTTCGAATATCATGTCCAAGCGCTCGGTGGGCGCTGGCTGCGAGGGTGCCTTGCCAAAGACCGTATAATCCCACGCGGACTTGGGCGGCGGCGTCCACAGCGGCGTGCGGTGTTGATTGGCGTATTCGATAACGACACCCAAGCCGCCTTCGCGCACCGCGTCCTCGGGCGCGCCCAGGATCCAAACGCCGGGCTGGTTCATCTCCACCCAGGCATCGATGCGCTCGCCCGGACCCAGCATCAATACGTCCACTGCCGCCGGCGTTGGCACGGGATTTCCGTCCAGCGCGATCACGTTGAATTTGTGACCGGGCAGAGCCAGGTGCCGGATCTCGATGGCGCTGGCATTCAGAAAATGAAACAACACGCGTTGTCCGGGATTCACGCGGATCGGCTCGCCGGCGCCTAGCGCTTTGTCGTTGATCGAAAAAATATCGGCCGCCACTTCCATCCCCGGCTGCCGCGTATCCAGCACAGCCGGCTTTTCCGGTTGCGCCCCGGCGGGATCGAGATCGTCGTTATCCATGGATTGATTGGTGAAGTACGGCTCCCAATCGCGCAGCGCGAGGTAATGCTCCTGATCGAAGTTGCCGGGATTATTGGCTCCCTCGACGATCAGAAAACCGAACATCCCGGTGAAGCTGCCGCGATGCAGGTCGTCCATCGACATGGTGTGCGTGTGGTACCAGCGGGTGCCGGCCGGCGTGGGCGTAAAGCGATAGCTGCGGGTTCCGTGCGGAGGAACTACGGGCGTTCCTTCTTCCTCCGATCCATCCACCTCAGATGGGATGAGCAGTCCGTGAAAATGCACATACTCCGGCACGTCCGTGTCATTGACCACGTTCACCGTCACCGGCACGCCCTCCTTCATGCGCAGCCGCGGTCCCGGCGAAGTGCCGTTGTATCCGATGGTGCTCACAATGCGATTGGGCGCCAGTTCCACGGTGATGGGCGCGATCTGCAAGGTGAAATCGGTCTTGGCGATGTCTTGCGGACCGGAGGGCGCGAGAAACGAAGTCTGCGCGCCGAGCCGCGTGGTCGCAGCCGCTAGGCCGGCCAGCTTAAGAAAGTCTCGTCGTTCCATGAGACGTCAATTTATTCGAAGATCGGCGCCAGTCTCGCCAGCACCTCATCCATGATCGCATCGGGAATGCTTTCCAGTTTCTTCCCTCCGCGCGCGCCGAGATCGAGGGCGCGGGGCTGGTCGCAGCGGACTACCCCTGTGGTTTTCGTTCCAGCGCCCTCCAGATTCACCGCAAATCCGGCCGTCCGCGCGAAATTCCCGCCGCTCGTAATTGGCAGAACCACAGGCACCTTCGTGATTCGGTTGAAAGCTTCCGGCGACACCACCAGGACGGGACGGCGGCCCTTCTGCTCGTGTCCCTGCGCGGGATCCAGCCCAACGAGCCAGATTTCGCCGCGCTGCATCAAATCAACTCGCTCCCCGCGGGCCCGTCGCTCAGCCATTCGCGCTCTGCCTTGCCGCGCGGCGCCTTCGGATTGCACTGAGCCAGCAGCTCATCGAGCGTGTAGCGCGGCCGCTGCTGGGGCTCAACGATCAGCCGTCCGCTTCGCACCGCGAGTCCCACCTTCGCTCCGGGACGGAGCTGCAGAATATCGAGCAGCGCGGGCGGTACGGCCAGCATGATTGAGCCACCGACCTTGCGCAGATTGGTTGTGTGCATGAGATTATATTCTAGTATAACCTGGAAACGCCCGGAGCGCATCCGCGCGGTGTTCGGCTGCCAAAGCGGGGTGTCACGACCGGTCCCCTCGGAACCCCGACCGCGACGTCAACTCGAGAGATAATGGAAAGCGTGAATATTGCCAGGGCGGATGCTCATCAAACTCAATTCTTCGAGGCCATTGACCAAGTGGCCTTGCCGCCCGAGGTTTAGAGCGTCACTCCAGCGCTAGGAACGGACTGGAACGGCGATTCCGCCGTCTTTTTTCAAGTAATAGTGGCCGACAATGCCGTCCCAAGGCCCCAACTCCTCGCGTTCACCAAGCAGATCTCATGGGCCATCGTTCAGGAAATCCGGCCTCTGGAGGAATGGGGCGTTGTCCCCTATTTCGATTTCCTCACCGAGAGCGAGCGCGCCAAAATGAAGGAGCCGAGCTGGGTCTGAGCGAATGGCCTACCCGGAGGACCTGCTTCAACTTGCTCTGGAGATGGCAAACCTTCATCCTGACGAAGCAAACCGAGCCAGCTTGCGCCGTGGGGTATCCACTGGATACTACGCGCTGTTTCATCTGCTGGTTTCGGAAGCTGTTGCCAACTGCACCGATCCGCAATTTCAGGCAACGCTCGCCCGAGTCTTTGACCACGGCCCCATGAAGCAAGCATCTGGAAGAAAGCTGTCGGAGTTGAACGATTTCGTCGATCGGCGGCCGCCAGAAGGTCCGGAGCGCACGATCAAATATCACCTCTATACCATCGCGGAAACTTTTTCGCAGGCGAAGCAGGATCGCAATGAGGCGGATTACAACCTTCTCAGAGAATGGCAGCCCACGATTCCGCACTTTCTGTGCTCACCGCAGCTGTCCGGCGCCGCCCCCTCCGCTCTTCTGCTACGCTTTAATCGAGTCCGAGGCAACCACCCATGAAGCTCGCGCGGCCCTTCCTGTTCTTCGTCGCCCTCGGCCTCTACGCCATGCAGTTCGGCGGCTACCGCGGATACCAATACGACTACTCCTCCGGATCGAACGTGCCCTCCGAGTTTTATTGGAGCCGGCTCCAATACACTTCCTCGGGAGGCAGCCGCGGCTTTCGCTTCTTTGGCGGCGGTTGGTCGCGCGATTATCCCAAGGCCGACAACGATTGCCTGATCGCACTGCGCCGGCTGACCCGCATCAACTCGCCTTCGCCGCTCAACGTCGCCGATCTCGATAGCGACCATCTCTTCGACTATCCCTGGATCTACGCGGTCGACGTGAATACCTGGACCTTCACCGACCAGGAGGCCAAGCGCCTGCACGATTATCTTTTGAAGGGCGGCTTCCTGATGGTGGACGACTTCCACGGCACCGACGATTGGCAGCGTTTCATGGCCGGCATGCGCCAGGTGTTGCCCGATCGCCCTGTCGAAGATCTCAAGGATGACGACGAGATTTACCACGTCCTGTACGACATCAACGAAAAATTTCAGATCCCGAGCGAGGTCTACGTCAACACCGGCCGCACCTATGAGAAGGATGGCTACGTGCCCAAGTGGCGCGCCATCCGCAACGACCACGGACGCATCATGGTCGCCATCTGCGCCAACATGCATCTCGGCGACGCCTGGGAGTGGGCCGACAGCCCGCGAGTACCCCGAGAAGTTTTCCGGACTTGCTTTTCGCATCGTGCTCAACTACATTACCTACTCCATGACTCATTAGAACTACTCCGATTCTGAGCCGTGACGTGAGGGAGCGGTTGTCTAGAAGCCCACGTGTTCGAGTTCCTCTTTAAATATCCGCGCTCCGTGTATGCACGCGGCCAATTCGCCCTTCTGGGAGCGTGGCCAAAGTGGGTGCTCGTGCTCGCTGATCCTGGCCGCGGCCGCCGGTCTGGCCTGGCTGATCCGCTCCCGTCTGGCGCAAGCCGCGCCGGTCATGCGAAGCTGGCGAGCCTGGGTGATCTGGGGCTTGCAGACGCTGCTGGCCGCGCTCATCCTGGTCCTGCTGTGGCAGCCGGCCATCACCGTCGCCGAGCTGAAGCCGCAACAAAACATCATCGCCGTGCTGGTGGACGATTCGCGCAGCATGGCCATATCCGAGGACGGTGTCACCCGCCAGGCGCCAGGCCGTGAAGGCGCTTCAGAACGGCGTCCTCGACCAGCCTCAACCACGGATTTCAAACGCGTCTGTACCGCGTCGATGCCGTGCCCGCCCGCATCGATAGCCTCAAGGATCTGCAACCCGACCGCCCCCTCCACGCGCATCGGCGACAGCCTCAAGCAATTGAGCGAAGAAACTTCCGACCTGCCCATCGGCGCCGTGGTGCTGCTCAGCGATGGCGACGATAACACCGGCGGCATCAGCGCCGACGCCATCAGCGCGCTGCGCGCCCGCCACATTCCCGTTCACACCGTGGGCTTCGGACGCGAGCGCGCCGCGCATGATGTGGAGCTGGACGATGTCGTCGGTCGCCCCGCGCGCGCTGGCCGACTCCCGCCTCGCCGCCAAAATCACGTTGCATCAACGCGGATACGCCGGCGCCAAGATCAACCTGACGGTGCGCGATGTCAGCACGGCCCAAGCCAAGATCCTCGCTGCCCGCACCATCACCTTGGGCGCGGACGGCAATCTCCAGACCGAGACCTTGATGTTCGATATCGGCGGCGCCGGCGCCAGAACGCTGCAAATCGCCGCCGGCTCCGCTTGCCGGGCGAGGAGAACACGGCCAACAATACCTTGACCCGCGTGGTGAATGTCGGCTCCGAGCCGCGCCGCATCCTTTATATAGAGGGCGAGCCGCGCTGGGAGTACAAGTTCATCCGCCAGGCCGAAGAGGACGACCGCATGGTGCAGATCGCCTCCATGGTTCGCACCAGCGAAAACAAGATCTACCGCCAGGGAATCGCCGATCCCAAAGAGCTGGCCGACGGCTTTCCTTCCCGCCCGGAGGATCTTTTCGCCTACCAGGGATTGATCATCGGGTCGGTGGAAGCCGGCTATTTCACTCCCGGCCAGCAGGAATTGATCCGCGAGTTCGTGGATCGCCGCGGCGGCGGCCTGCTGCTGCTGGGCGGCCAGTTCGCGCTGGCCGATGGCGGCTGGAACGCCTCGAACCTTACCGACCTGCTGCCCGACCACGCTGCCAACCCAGGCGGGCACGTTTCATCGCGAGGCCGATCCGAGGAACGGCACCACGCACACCACGGCCGAACTCGCGCCCGCCGGCGTGGACAGCATCATCACCCGCCTGGTTGACGACCCCGCCGCCAACGCCGCCAAGTGGAAGAAGCTGCCCTACCTGATGGACTATGAAGATCCCGGCACTCCCAAGCCGGGCGCGGCCGTTCTCGCCAACATGATTACGCCCGAAGGCCGCAAGCTGCCGTTGCTGATCACCGAAAACTTCGGCCGCGGCCGCACCGCGATCATGGCCACCGGAGGCAGTTGGCGCTGGCAGATGAGTTCGCCTCTGGGCGACACCGCTCACGATTTGTTCTGGCAGCAGCTCCTGCGCTGGCTGGTTTCCGATACCCCGGGCCACGTGGCGGCTTCCGTCCCCGCTCAGATGCTGCTCGACAACGGCGCGGTAACTATCACCGCCGACGTTCGCGATCAGCAGTACAACCCCGCTGCCCGATGCCAAAGTGGAAGCGCATATCCTGGGCCCGAGCGGCGTCAGCGCCCTGGTCGAGATGTCGCCGGTGCCCGATAATCCCGGCCAGTTCCAAGCCGCCTGGTCCGCTCCCAAGACGGGCGCGTACCTGACCGAGGTCACGGCGCAACGCGCAGCCGGGCAATGGAATTGGGCCGCGACGTATTAACCTTTCAGCGCATGGACGGCGTCGCGGAGAATTTCCACACCGAACAGAATCGCGACCTGCTGGAACGCCTCGCCACCCAAACCGGCGGACAATATTGGAAGCCCGCCGACCTCGGCAAACTCGCCGCCGCCATTCCTTTTTCGGAAGCTGGCGTGACCATGCGCGAGACCAAGGATCTGTGGGATTTGCCGCTGGTCTTCCTGGTGTTGCTGCTGCTGCGCTTTTCCGAGTGGTGGCTGCGGCGGAAGTGGGGCATTGTTTGAAGCTGCGACCAGGTTGAATAGGGACTAGTGAACCCGTGCGGTCGGCCGCCGGTCCGGAAGTATCATAGGTCAAGGATTACGTAGCCGTGCCCACGCCTCAACTCCAGGTTCACACTCAACTCGGCCGGGCCGCGGTCGAGATCTTTGCCGTCAATGACCGCATCAACCAGGTGATCATCGAACATCTCGACCCTACCGCCTGGAAAGCCAAACCGCCCGGCAACGTCCGCACTATTGCGGCCATCTTCACGCATATGCACAATGTCCGCTCCAAGTGGATCAGGCTTACAACGCCGCACCTGAAGGTTCCGCCACAGCTCAACCGCGCGCACTGCACGCCGCAGCAGGCTCGTCGAGGATTGGCCGAGAGCGCCGCGCGTTGCGCGGAGATGCTCGCCGAAGCGCTCGGTGGTGATGGGGGCCGCGTCGATAGGTTTCGCAGAGATGGCTGGGCTCGGCCTTGGCCGGTTGGCCCGGAAATGCTGTGCTACATGCTTGCTCACGAAGCCCACCATCGCGGGCAGGTGTGCATGCTTGCGCATCAGCTCGGATTTCCGCTGCCGAGCAAAGTCGCGTCCGGGATCTGGAATTGGGAAAAGCTGTGGAAAGCGTGCGGCGTGAACAACCGGTCCCTCACGGTCCCGGCTCCGAAGCTCAAACGCGCGCGCCGAGGCCCCAACTAAAATGGGCCTGTTCGCCCCCTGGTTCCTGGCGGCTCTGGCCGGCCTCGCCCTACCGCTCTATCTGCATCTGCTGAAGAAGCAAATCCACGCCAAAACGGATGCGCTCGCTGATGTTCTTCGAGTCGCGCACGCAAAGCTCGACCCGCCATCGCCGCCTCCGCTATTTCCTGCTGCTTTCGCTGCGGCTGCTGTTGCTGGTGCTGTTGATTCTGGCCTTCGCCAATCCCTTCATCAATCGCAACTCGGCCGCTCTCGCCAGCAACCGTCTGGTGCTGCTGGTGATCGACAATTCTTTCAGCATGCGCGCTGGCACTCGCCTGGCCGACGCCAAGGACGCAGCCATCCGCGTGCTTTCCGCCAAGGGCGCCGCGCGCGCTCAAGTGGCGGCGTTTGGCTCCGCAGCTACGCTTCATGACGCAGCCGATCGAAGATCAATCCGCGTTGCGTGCCGCGGTGCAAGCCATTCAGCCCGGCGATAGCCACGGCAACTTCGGCGAACTGGCCCGCGCCGTGCGCGCCATGGCCGAATCGGTTCACACCCCCATCGAGCTTCATCTGTTCAGCGATATGCAGCGCGGCGATCTGGCCACCACTTTCTCCGACATGGCGCTGCCCTCCAACGTCACGCTGGTGACGCATGCCGTGGTCACGAAGGCCGAACCAAACTGGACTGTCGAATCCGTCGATGCCCCCGGGCAAGTCTGGGGCAAAGACGCCAAGCCGGTTCGCGTGCAAGCAGTGATCGCCGGTTACGGGACTCCCGCCGCGCAACGCACCGTGTCGCTGGTCGTGAATGGCAAGACCACAGCCACCAAGACCGTCCCGGTCCCGGCCAACGGACGTGCCACCGTCGATTTCCCCGCGCTCGAAGTGCCCTACGGCTTCAACCGCTGCGAAATCAAGATTGACTCTGTCGACTCGCTCCCCGCCGACGACCTCCGCCGCTTTGCCGTTGAGCGTTCCGATCCGCAAAAGGCGTTGCTGATTCACAATTACGGCGACAACCGTTCGCCGCTCTACGTCGGCGCAGCGCTCTCGGCCGCCGCGCAATCGGCCTTCACGCTGGAATCCATCAACGTCAACGAAGCGGCCGACCGGAAGCCGTCCAATTACGCCTTCATCGTTCTTTCGGATCTTAATTCGCTGCCTTCGCTGCTCGAAAATTCGCTCACCGGCTACGTGCGCTCCGGCGGCAGTCTCTTCATCGCTGCCGGCACCTCCGCCGGCGCCCGTTCGCAGATCCCCATTTTCGGCGCGCACATCATCGAGACCCGCGACTACACGCGCGTTCCCGATCGGTACATGGGGGTCGGCTCCAGCGACTCTTCCTACCCCGCCGTTGCCAAAGCCGGCGGTTGGCCGGGCGTCAAGTTTTTCTACGCTCTGAATGTCGATCCCGGCAGCGGTGCCGGTGTCGATCAAGGTACCGCTCGCGTGATCGTGCGTCTAGCCGACCAGACGCCGCTGTTGCTTGAGAAGCGCATCGGCGAGGGCCGCGTGGTGCTGCTCACCTCCGGGCTCGACAACCTCACCAACGATTTCCCCTTAAATCCGTCCTTTGTCCCCTTCATCGAGCAGACCGCGCGTTATCTCGCGGGCAGCGAGCGCCAGGGCGGCGCGCGAACTGTTGATGCGTTCCTCGAACTGCGCAATGCCCGCGAGAATGCCCAAAGCGTCCAGGTCACCGACCCGGAAGGCAAGCGCCCGCTCACCCTGGGCGAAGCCGCGTCCGCGCAATCGTTCCAGCTCACCGAAGCCGGCTATTATCAGCTACGCCTCGCCGACGGCCGCCAGGATGAAGTAGGCGTCAATCCCGATCCCAAGGAATCGAACCTGGACGTCATCCCTGCCGACGTGCTCGCCCTCTGGCAAGGCGGCCAGTCTTCGCAAGCTGCATCGGCGTCCAGCCCTGCGACGACGCCCGCGCCTTCATCGCAAAATCGGACGCCGGAGAGATTCTGGTGGTACATCATGCTACTGGTGCTCGTAGCCGCCCTTACCGAATCGGCCCTCGCCAGCCGCTACCTCGGCACCCAGCGCGACGAATCCTAGGTGTCGTTCGACTTGTTCTGCTTCACTCTGAGCTTCACAACTTCTTCGATCAGGCCATAGGGAATCGGTTGATCGAATGGAAATCGGAGATTGCCCTTCTCTCCCGCATAGATTGAGAGCGCCTTCTGTAGCCTTGCATCACCCCTCACTGGCGGATAGAAGCCGATGTGCTTCTTGAACGCGGCAAAGTGCACCAAAACGCCCTTCAGCACAAATGTTGGCATGTTGTAGCTGATGGTCTCCTGCGCGCCCGGCGCGGCTTTCCTGATTGTCAACCGTATCTTCTTCAGGATCGTCCGCACTTCAGGTGAAAACGATGCGATGTACTCGTCGACGGTCTTGGGCTTCGCCCCTCCGGTTGCCATGCCGCCTCCTCGTATAGAATCTTGCTATATGAAACAACCGAAGCAGAACTGGATGCCGTTGCTTTCCGCAGCAGCCGTAGTCGCGATCTTTGCAGCCCAACCCGCCCACGCCGAGCTGCTGGAAAAAACCAAGAAAGTTGCTGGTGTCACAGTCCAGTATAAAGTCGTCCTTCCTGCCGGGTATGATCCAGCCAAGGCTTATCCTGCGATCCTGGCCTTCGGCGGAGGCCCGCAAGCAATGAAGATGGTGGACAATATTCTCGACCGCAACTTCCGCGCGGAGGCTGAAAAACGGGGCTATATCGTGGTGGCTCCCGCCGCTCCGGACGGTGAGCTGTTCTTCGAGGAAGGCGCTCGCATCTTCCCCGAGTTCCTAAAGATGATCCTGGCCGATTACAAAATACAGGACAACAAGTTTCACATCGCCGGACCATCCAACGGCGGGATCGCCGCCTTCCACGTCGCCGCCGCGAACCCTCAATATTTTTTGTCCATCACCGCCTTCCCCGGATATATGTGGGAACCCACGCCAGCCAAACTCCGGGCGATTTCGAAGATGTGCGTCTTTATGTACGTCGGCGAGAACGACGAATACATGTGGCACCCGGAGATGCAGAAAGAAGCCGAAGTCCTGCGCTCCATGGGTACGGTGGCCCGCTATACCGTCGAGAAGGGCCAGCCGCACCGCATGGAAACGCTGGCCGGCGCCAATGCCGGGCGCTTGTTCGACGGATTCGAGGAAACCAAAAAAGGCTGCAGTAAGTAAGGAAGCCGCAAATGGATATACAATATCCTTTACGCGTGCGGCTCCATCGGGCGCCGCGCGTCGATTCCAACTGAGCGTTGATAAGGAGCGAATATGTGCGATCAGGATCATTTTGAGAGCGACCGGCAGGAGTTCGAGGCTCTCGGGTTAGTGACACGAAAACAATTCGGCATGATGTTGGGAGCCGGAGTGGCCATGCTGTTGCCCCAAGTGGCGAACGCCGTTGCAGTGACCGAGTCGGATGTCACGGTCACGACGCCGGACGGCTCCGCCGACTGCTATTTCGTGCATCCGTCCAGCGGCACAGCCCCCGGCGTGCTCATTTGGCCGGACATCTTCGGACTGCGTCCCGCGTTCCGCCAAATGGGTAAACGGCTCGCCGAATCCGGCTATTCGGTGCTCGTGGTGAATCCGTTCTACCGCGTCAAGAAAGCCCCCACCGCGGACGCCGGCGCCGCAACCCCGATCCCGAGCCTGATACCGCTGGCGCAAGCTCTGAACGAGACCACGCAGATGACCGATGCCAAAGCGTTCATCGGATGGCTGGACCAGCAATCGTCGGTTGCCAAAAATCGAAAGATCGGCACGCAGGGGTATTGCATGGGCGGCCCGATCGCGTTTCGTACCGCGGCTGCGGTGCCCGGTCGCGTCGGCGCGGTCGCCTCTTTCCATGGCGGCGGACTCGTGACGGATATGCCCAACAGTCCACACCTGCAAGCCTCCCAGAGCAAGGCGCAGTTCCTCATCGCGATCGCCGCCAACGACGACATGCGGTCGCCCAACGAGAAGAACGTTCTGAAGGAAACCTTCGCCAAGGTGAACCTGCCCGCGGAAATCGAAGTGTACACGGGAGCCGCGCATGGCTGGTGCCCTCCGGACACGCAAGTCTACAACGAGCCGCAGGCCGAGAAGGCCTGGAGCCGCCTGCTCGCGCTGTACGGAAAAGCTCTGGCCTGAGCAGAAGCGCGTTTTCTGCTGGTGCTTGCGGTGGCGTGGCGATGCTGGGTGAGCGTCACGCCACTTTCAAGTCAATCTTTGCCTGCGGCCCATTAACTTCCGCAATGTGGCACGCAAGATCGCCATCCGCCCATGCAACAACCGGACTGGAGGTCTTCTGATGACAAACCCAATCCCCACCCCAATTCGTAACCACAACCAACAACCAGCAACCAACAACCGGCAGCCAGCCGCTCCGCCGTCCTCGCTACTGAGGACCCCGCTGCCTATCAGCTTCACTGCCGCCAGTTCCTCGACGAATACCAACCCGCCACTCCCACCGAAACCCAGCTCACCCAGGAACTCGCCGACACCGCCTGGCGACTCACTCGCATTCCACTCCTTGAAGCCGCGCTGCTTTCGCAAGACTCCAGTCCCCAAGCCCTGATTCCGCAACTGGCCACTCTCGGCCTGCACTACCAGCGGCTCTCCCGCCAGTTCCAAAATACTGTGGACAAGCTCCGCGAAATCCAATCCGAGCGCCGCCACCAGGAGGAGCGCCAGCTCAAGTCTGCCGCCGCCCTCCTGGAACTCCATAAACGCAAAGGCATTCCATTATGATCTGGCTCAAGATGGGTTCGTTTTTTCAAAGGACCAGGTCGAAGCCTTCACCCAACGCCTGATGCGCCTCAACCAGTCGCGTCCTATCGAATATGCTCTTTGCTACACGCAGCCGCCCGCTCGCGCGGCATGCGCCTCTTAGTGGCGCTAAAATAGAGGCATGAAGACGCTTCGCCCACTGACGCCGAAGCAGTTGGCGCGTGCGGAAGATTGTCTTCTTCATCCAGCGCGCGGAAGCCGAATCGAGGCGGCCAGAGACCATGGCTTAGATTTGACCCTGCTTGTTGAGCAATTGCGGCTGACGCCCGCCGAACGCGCGAGAAAGCTGGAACGCGCCTCAAAGGTGCTGGAACAAGTGCGCGGAACCGCGCGCCGTCGTTCTTAATGCAATTCGAGACAGCGGTTCAAGCGCTGTGTGACGCAGGTGTCGAGTTCGTTGTAATCGGCGGTCTTGCAGCCACCCTCCACGGCAGCGCGCAAGTGACCTACGATTTGGACATTTGCTACTCCCGGGCTACCGCCAACCTGCGCCGTCTCGTCCTAGCTTTAGCCCCATTCCACCCCAGGCCGCGGGGGATTCCCGATAGCCTTCCCTTCGTTTGGGATGACGCGACTTTGCGCAACGGAACCGTGTTCACGCTTCAGACTGATGTCGGCGAAATAGATCTCTTGGCCGAGGTCACGGGTCTGGGTTCTTTTGACGAGGTGGAGCGACACTCGATGATCGTGGAAGCCTTCGAACGCCAGATCGCGACCCTCGATCTTCCCGCGCTTATTCGTGCAAAACGCGCCACGAGCCGACCTAAGGATTTGATCACCCTTGCCGAACTCGAGAGCCTCCTCGAAGCTGGCGAACCATAGCCTTTACGTGCATGACCCACAGAATCGTGCGTTGTTGCCGAGCTTTACTTTCGCCGCAAGCGGGTTCCGATCGCTCAGTGGACTTACGGCGCAGTTCCCGTTCGGGCGTCATGATCTACCCCGTCCACGTAACTATTTCCCAGTCCAGAACGCAACCGCAATGCCCAACACGGCGATCATGGCAGAAATAAGCGAAATGATCCAGGTTCTTCTCGAATCGGAGCGTCGACGCTTCGCCTCAAGCACCGGCTTGATGAGGACTACCATCGACACCGGCCGGACGTTGCGATGGGCCTGATCACGACGCAGGCTCTGAAGCCTTTAGCCCCTCCGACTGCGCGCGGATTGATTGGAAGCAAACGGGGCTGCACACGGCATCCTGCTTCAGGCTGTTTCCATTCACCTTTCCCACAGCGGGAAGTTCGCTGAATCGGGCGACTTTCGAACTCGGACTGGGAATCAGTGCGGGCCTGCTTTAAAGCGGGATTCGGCAGCGAGTAGTTTCGCGAAGCTGCTTTGCCCCACTCTCCACGCCACTGCCAATGCGATATCCTTCAAATAACAACGGCCCGCACCGTTGGATCTTGGCCCTTGGATCTTGAATGACTGCCCGCGAACAGCTTCACGCCTACGTCGCCCAGCTTGAACAACGCCTGCGCTGGAGCACCGTGCTGCGCGGCATCGCCATCCTCACCGGCGGCGCATTGCTCGCCACCCTCGTGCTGGTCACCATCGCCAACGCGCTCGCATTTTCAGAAGGCAGCGTCACATCCGCCCGTCTCGCACTCATCTTGATTTTGGTCGTCGCCGTTACCTCCGGATTGGCGCTGCCCTTGTTCCGGCTGACTCGCCGCCGGGCCATCGGAACCGCAGAAGCCGCCTTCCCGCAATTTCAGCAGCGCCTCACCACATTCACCGAGCGCGATGGCCATGATCCCTTCATCGAACTTCTTGCAGGCGACACCCTCGACATCGCGCAATCCGCCGCGCCCAAGCAATTGGTCACCGACCGCCGCCTTTGGATCTCGCTCGGTGTTGGCGTCGGCGCCTTCGTCATCTTGCTTTGGATGATCGCGGCGGGCCCAGCTTTTCCTGGACCAAGCTTTCTCGGCTACGGCGCGTCGCTGCTGTGGACTGGCCCCCATCGCGATAAGCCCGCTCTCTACGATCTGCGCGTGACTCCTGGCGACGCCGTCGTGCGCCGTCACGCCGACCAGATGATTTCCGCGCTTCCCACCGGCCTGACCGCGCCCAGCGTCAAAGTGCACGCCCGCTTTCAGAGCTCTTCCAAATGGGAAGAGATCGCGATGCTGCCCAAAGCGGCCGGCAGTTTCGCGGGCGGCTACGAATTTCTCTTTGCCGGCTTGCCTGAGAACGTTGAGTATTATGTCACCGCGGGAGCCATGGCCTCCAAGCACTTCAATATTCGAGTCACCGATCTCCCCTCGGTGAAACAGATTCGCGTCACGTATCATTACCCCGCTTGGACCGGAATGCCGTCCGAAGTGGAAGAGCGCGGCGGCGATCTGCGCGCCGTCATCGGCACCGAAGCCGAGCTCGAAGTCTCCACCGACCGCCCGCTTCCAGGCAGCCAGCTCCAGCTCGACAACGGGCAGCAGATCAAACTTACCGCAGGCCAGAATGGCGTCTACCACGGCGCCGTCAAGATGGATCGCGACGGCGTCTATCACGTCGCCGGCGTTGAACAGGGCCAGCCCGTTCGAGTTAGCGAGGACTTTTTTATCGAGGCCCGCAAAGCCAACCCGCCTCAGATTTCGTTGGCGCGTCCCGGCCACGACTACCACGCCAGCCCCATCGAAGAGGTAACCGTCGCCGCCAAAGTTACCGACGAGTACGGACTCCATGATGTCGCGCTGCATTATTCCGTCAACGGCGGCTCTGAGACGACGGTGAATCTGCCGCACAAGAATGGTGCGAAACAAGCCGACGGATCCGCCACGCTCGCGCTCGAAAATTTCAAACTGGTTCCCGGTGACCTGGTCAGCGTCTACGCCACCGCCAAGGATGGCAATGCCGAAGCCCACACCGACATGATGTTCATCCAGGCCGATCCGTTTGAGCGCGAGTTTTCGCAATCGCAAACATCGGGTGGGGGTGGAGGCGGGGGCGGGGGCGGGGGCGATCCGTCCGAGGAGATCTCGCTGCGCGAAAAGGAAATCATCTCCCAGACTTTCAAACAGCAGGGCGACAAGAATGCCACCCAACAGCAGGCTGCCGACATTGCCAAGCTTCTGTCTCAATCCCAATCCACCTTGCACGATCAGGCCGTCACGCTTTCGGGCCGCTTGGAAGCTCGTGAGTTGACCGATGAAGTGAAGGCCATCGGCGACTTCGAGAAAGATATGCTCGCCGCCTCGCAGGCCATGGCGCCGGCCGCGCAACAATTGCAGCAGCAGAAGTGGAAGGAGGCTATCCCGAACGAGCAGAAGGCGCTGCAGTTTCTCCTGCGCGCCGAAGCCACCTTCCGCCAGATTCAGGTTGCGTTTGGAGCCCAGGGTGGAGGCGGTAGCGGGGGTGGAGCGGCGCGCGATCTGGCCCAGCTTTTCGAACTCGAGCTCGATACTCAGAAAAATCAATACGAGACCCCGCGATCCGCGTCCACCAGCGCCGAACAAAAGGCCAAGGAAATAGACGATGCGCTGAAGAAGCTGGACGAACTCGCCAAGCGTCAGGAGGATCTGGCCGCCGAGCAACGCAATGGACAGCAGACTGCCGAGCAAAAATGGCAACAAGAGATGTTGCAGCGCGAGGCGGAGCAGCTCCAGCAGCAGATGGAACAACAACTCGCTCAGAATGGCCGGCAGGGGCAGTCGAGCTCTTCGCAACCAGGTCAGCCCGGGCAACCGGGGCAACAGGGCAGTTCGAACGCATCGGCATCCGGGCAATCCAGTTCTGAGCAATCGGGCCAACAAGCGGCCGCCCAACAGGCGCTCGATCGTTTGCGGCAAGCCAACGAAGATATGCGTCGCGCGGCCTCTCGGAATGCGAGCGCTGCCGATTCCCGCCGTGCCGCCGACCGCTTGCGCCAAGCCACCGACGCGCTGGGCGGATTGCAACAGCAGGACGCCGCTGGCCGCCTCAACTCGATGGCCCAAACGGCCGACCAATTGGCCGGCCGCCAAAAGCAGCAAGCCGATCACGTGCGCGACTTGATGGCCCAGCAGAATGCCGCTCGCACTTCCGGCAAGCCGATGACTTATCCTTCACCGAAGGAAGTGGAGAAGATGGTCAACGATCGCCAGCGCTTGAGCGACGATCTGGCGCGGCTCACCCAGCAAATGCGCGATGCGGCCCGCGAGCTTGCGTCCACGCAAGCGGCTGCTTCCAGCAAGCTGCGGAGCGCGCTGGAAGGCATGGACGAAAGCGATCTTGGCACGCGCGTGCAACGCAGCTCCGACCAGCTGCGCAGCGGCGAGTTCTCGGATTCGGCCGAAACCGGTCTCACCAGCGACTTGCAAAAGCTGGGTCGCCAAGTCGCGGACGCGGCCCACGCCCTGGGTAATGCCCAACCCGCGTCGGAGGACGCCGCGCTCAACCGCGCCATGGACGATCTCTCCCGTCTGCGCGATCAACTCGACGGAACGCTCACCCGCGCGCGCGAGCAAGCCGGTTCGGGCGGCAACGGCCAACAGGCCGGTCCAGTAGGCAACCGAGCAGCGGCCGGCGGAGCCACTCGCGATCGCAACGTGACGGGCGGCATCGACACCGGCAACACCCGGATTTCTGGCCGGGCAACGGCCCCGCAAAAAGGTCCCAACCCCGCCGATACCCAGCGCCAGATTGACCAGGGATTGAATCTTCTCAATCAGATTCGCGCCGCGGTCCAGGATAGCCCCGAGGCCCGGCACGAGTTGCAGTCTCTGATCGATCAAATGCGCAATCTCGATCCCAAGCGTTTCCCCGGCAATCCCGCCTTGGTGGAGCAAATGCACCAGCAGCTCGTCAGCAACGTGGACGCGCTCGAGCTGCAACTGCGCCGCCAACTCGATGAACGCCAGGGCGGCACCATTCGCAATGCCGACCCGGCTAAGATCCCTCCCGGTTATCAGAACTCGGTCGCCGAGTACTACCGCAAACTCTCAGTCTCGCCCAGTACTAAATAACGCGCCAGAGCCTCGGCCTGACACCGGATCTCCGGCACGGCGGTGGTTTCCAAAAGTTCTCCACGGCGCGGCGGGCCGAGCGTAAAGAAAACCGATGACGGGTTCGTCTTCGCATCAAGTAACGCCCCATGTCCATCGGTGTGGAACCCGATACCTACGTCATTCGCGTGGGCCAGTCCATTCTCGACAAGGGAATGAATCAGAGGCCGCGGACTAGCGGTGTAATCCTCGTGCAGGCCCGTGCAGCTGATGATGCGGTCCACTTCCAGCACCCGCTCTCCGCCCAATTTGAGTAGAATCCGAACTTGAGTTTTACCGCCGCGCGAAGACGCCTCTTGTAGTCTTCCCGCGATAATCCGGGCCGTGCCATTGGCCTGATATTCATCCAGCCGAGCTCGGATTTCGGGAGCCATCCGATGCCGATGCGGCTCCCAATATGTTTTCAGATGACGTAGAAATCTAAGCCTGTCGGCCACTTGAAGCTCTCGCCAAACGTCATTCGATATCGGACGCAAGCCATCGATAATTGACCGCCAGCATCGATTCGCCTGGCCCGCGGCTTCGATGTGCGCGCGCAGTTCCCGAAACAACAGCCGCAGGTTGCCCCGGTTCGTCAAAACAGGCGGCGCTTGTGCGCGCACCCCAAGATCGTGGACTTCGGGCAGCTGCCCTCTGCGAGAGAGCAGGAAGACTTCACAGGCCGTATCCTGACTCTGCAACGCCAGCAGGGAATCCACTGCGGTGAGTCCGGTTCCCAGCAGCAGGATTCGCTCACCCGGGAAACGTACTCGCAACGTGTCCCCCAACCATGGCGATAGGCGCCAGCAATCTTCCAGTCCGTGCATCGACAGGCCGGGTGCGGCGCACGAAGCCGGATTGCCCAGGGCCAGCACCACTCGTTGCGCGTAAACCGTTGTGCCGTCGCTGAGTGCCAGATGGGCGCCGTTTCCATCTGCTGCGGCGCCGATTGCCTCGGCGCGGATATGGCTGAATTGTCCGCGGGCGATGGGGCGGATCGTTTCCTGAAGCAGATCTTCGAGGTACTCGCCGTATATTTTTCTCGGAGCGAACGAAGCGGCGCTCGCGTTGGGCCAACTCCGGGCGCGCAGCCACTCCAGGAAATGGGCGGGTTGGTCGGCCAGAGCGCTCATCTGTCCCGCCGGCACGTTGAGAAGGTGCTGATCGAATGAAGTGGAGTACGCTAGTCCCGCGCCCAACCGCTCGCGTGGTTCGATTACGGTGACGCGCTCCCTAAATCCATTTCTGAACAGTTGCACCGCGGCCAATAATCCGCTGCAACCTCCTCCCACAATGGCGGTTGCGAAACGGCGCCCTTCCCGCAGCGCTTCGGTATCCGCCCCGCCTGACCTGGTGCATCCAGCGCTTACTTCCATGCATCCACCATAATAAGAGACGGACTCGTAATGAATCAGGCTCGCCAAATCGTGGGGCATCTGTATCTGGAAGATTTGCGAGTAGGCCAGCGCTTCAGCTCCGGAGTTTTTCGCATGGACGAAAGCCGTATCAAAGCCTTCGCGGCGGAGTTCGACCCGCAGCCGTTTCATCTGGACGAAACCGCTGCCCAGGCCAGCGTCTTCCGCGGGCTCGCCGCCAGCGGTTGGCACACGGCGGCCGTGGCGATGCGCCTGTTGGTGGATGGCCTGCCCTTCGCGCATGGCATTATCGGCGTGGGTGGCGAGATCGCATGGCCCCGTCCCACCCGGCCCGGCGATACCCTGCATGTGGAAAGCGAGATCATGGAGATTGTGCCGTCGCGCTCGAAACCCAATCAGGCCTTCGTCACCGTGAAAAACACCATGCTCAACCAGAGCGGGGAACCCGTGTACGTGTTTACGGCCAAGCTTCTGGCGTTCAAGCGAGCGGGCGGAAAAATCGAATAGGAAAAATGTCATAGCGAAAACTACAATGGGAAAACTCGAAGGGAAAATCGCGGTCATCACGGGAGGCAGTAGCGGCATCGGCCTCGCAACCGCTCAAGAGTTCGTGGCTGAAGGAGCGTACGTTTTTATCACCGGCCGCCGCCAGAGCGAACTGGATGCGGCCGTTGCCGAAATCGGAAGGAACGTCACCGCGGTCCAGGGAGACGTTGCGAACCTGGCGGATCTCGACCGTTTGTACGAGACGGTGAAACGACAGAAGGGCCGCATTGACGTCCTGTTTGCCAACGCTGGAGTCTCCACGCCGCGCGCTCCGCTGGGCGAGATTCGCGAGCAGGACTTCGACACAATATTCAACATCAACGTGAAAGCTCTTCTGTTCACCGTCCAGAAGGCGCTGCCCCTATTTACGGGCGGCGGATCGATTCTGCTGAACGCCTCGGTGGTCGGATCGAAGGGACTGCCCACCACCAGCGTTTATAGCGCCAGCAAAGCGGCCGTCCGTTCCTTCGCCCGCACTTGGACCATGGACTTAAAGGCGCGCGGAATTCGCGTGAACGCCATCAGCCCAGGTCCCATCGACACTCCTCTGCTGAGCCCTGCCAGCCAGACCGCGGAACAGAGCGCGCGGCGCAAGGAAGCTTTGAAGGCCAGCGTTCCCATGGGACGTCTCGGCCGCGCCGGCGAAATCGCGCACGCAGCCGTGTTCCTTGCTTCGGACGACAGCAGCTTCATTACCGGAATCGAACTGTTCGTCGACGGGGGAACCGCGCAAGTTTGAGCGCCACCTGGAAACGCCATGCCCGAGACTCCCGAACAAAACGATTCGATGTTCCCAGCCCTGGACGACGCGCAAATTGCCCGGCTGCAGGCCTTCGGCGAAAAGCGCCAGGTGCGCCCCGGTGAAATCGTTTTCGAGCAGGGCGACGAGAACCACGGAGTTTTTCTAGTACTCGATGGCAGCATCGAAGTCGTCGGCGTTTCGAGCACCGACGACGTCGTGCTCAGGACGCTCGGGCGCGGGATGTTCACCGGTGAAGTGAACCTGCTCTCCGGGCGGCGCAGCCTGGTCCGGTGCCGCGCGCGCGAAGCGAGTTCGCTGCTTGAAATCGGACGGGCGAATCTGCGGCACATTCTCCAGACCGACGTCACGCTCGGCGAGATTTTCTTGCGGGCTTTCCTGCTGCGCCGCACTTATCTCATCGGCCATCATGTTGGCGATGCGCTGTTGATCGGATCCAACCACTCCGGCGACACGCTGCGTCTTCGGGAATTCCTGGCGCGTAACGGCCACCCTCATACCTATATCGATGTGGAGCGCGATCCCGGTGTCCAAGCCGTTCTCGATCAGTTCGGCGTTCGCGTTACCGATATTCCGGTATTGATCTGCCGCGGCCAACTGGTGCTTCGAAATCCAAGCAACCCCGAAACGGCCGAGTGTTTCGGGTTCAATGCGGGAATCGACGAGGGCGAGGTGTACGACCTGATCGTAGTCGGCGCCGGCCCCAGCGGGCTGGCAGCCGCGGTCTACGGGGCGTCGGAAGGGCTGAAAGTATTGGTGGTGGAGAGTAACGCGCCGGGCGGACAAGCCGGATCGAGTTCCCGCATCGAAAACTATCTCGGTTTTCCCAACGGGATTTCCGGGCAGGAGCTGGCCGGCCGCGCATTCGTGCAGGCGGAAAAATTCGGGGCGCAAATCGCAGTCGCCCGTGCCGCTCGCGCGCTGCGGTGCGCACGTGGGCCTTACGCCGTCCAACTGGACGACGGAAGATCCATTCAGGGCCGCAGCGTCATCATCGCCGCCGGCGCGCAATATAGAAAACTGGATCTGCCCAACGTGGCTCAGTTTGAGGGCGTCGGCATCTACTACGGCGCCACCACGGTGGAGGCCCAGCTCTGCGCTAATGACGAGGTCGCGGTGGTGGGAGGAGGGAACTCGGCTGGCCAAGCCGCGCTGTTTCTATCGGCGCACGCCAAACACGTTCATCTGCTGGTCCGCGGTCCAGATCTCTCGGCGACCATGTCGCGGTATTTGATTTCGCGTATCGAAGCATGCAGGGACATCACCCTCAGAACCCGAACCGAGATCGAAGCGTTGGAAGGCGACTCGCACCTGGAGCGAGTTCGCTGGCGCCAGGCGGAAAACGGAACCGCCGATACTTATGACATCCCGCACCTGTTTCTGATGACCGGCGCCCGCCCGAACACAGGCTGGCTCCAAGGTTGCTTGGCGCTGGATGAGAAACAGTTCGTCAAAACCGGCGTGGATCTGGGCCCGGAATGGCCGCTCGGCCGCGCCCCGCATCTGCTCGAAACCAGCCGCCCGGGAGTGTTCGCCGTGGGCGATGTCCGGGCCGGCAGCGTGAAGCGCGTCGCCTCCGCGGTGGGCGAAGGATCAATGGCTGTACAGTTCGTCCACCAGGTGCTGGCCGAATAATTGGCTGCGCTCGAAATCGATCAGCCAGCGCTTGTTCTTTAGCCCGCCGCCGTATCCGGTGAGTTTGCCGTTGCTGCCGATCACGCGATGGCACGGAATGACAATGGCTATTGGATTCGAACCGTTGGCCAGCCCCACGGCGCGCGATGCCGCTGGATTGCCGGCGCGGCGCGCCAGTTCGCCGTAGGAAATGGTCTCGCCAAAAGGAATCGCGCGCAGCAGCTTCCACACGCGCTGTTGAAACGCAGTCCCGCGCGGTTTCAGCGGCAGATCGAAATCGCGCAGCTGGCCCGCAAAGAAGGCCTCCAGTTGGCGCACGGGTTCCCGCAACATTCCACCGCCGCTTGTCCACGCGGGATCGACTACCGGCGCAGTTCGTCCTTCGGCGAATGCAATCTCGAGCAACCCTTCCTCATCGGCCACCAGCAGCAACTTCCCCACTGGGCTCGGCATCCAGATGTAAGAGGTTTCCATGCTTCACTCTTTGTAACACGATGGTCTGAAACTCCGGTCATAATGGATGCAGGAGTTTTGAAAAATGCCAACGACGCAAGACAAAGTTGAAGCACGACGCCGGAGCGCCATTGCGACGCCCAGCGACCTGGGCGCGAACGCCGTCAAGAACATCAGCGGCGCGCTGAATGCTCTCCTGGCCGACGTGTTCGCCCTCTACCTGAAGAGCAAGAATTTTCATTGGCACATGAGCGGACCGCACTTTCGCGACTACCATTTGTTGCTCGACGAACACGCGGATCAGATTTTTGCGATGACCGACGACATCGCCGAGCGCGTGCGCAAGATTGGCGGCACCACCATCCGGTCGATCGGAGAGATTGGCCGCCTGCAACGCATCAGCGATAACGACGCCGACTATGTCGATCCGCTGGATATGCTCGCCGAATTGCGCGAGGACAATCGGGCCATCCTGGCCAGCATGCGAGCGGCTCACGATCTGACGTCGGAAGAGAACGACGTAGCTACCACCAGCCTACTGGAGGTTTGGATCGACCAAACGGAGCGCCGCATCTGGTTCCTCTTCGAAACTGGCCGGACGAGATAGAATCGAGCTTCAATCCTGGCCCGCAGCCGCGCCCGCGCCGGGCAGTTTGTAATCCTTGAACTGCTCGCGCAGCGCGCGCTTGTTGAATTTTCCCACGCTGGTCTTGGGAACCGCTTCGATGAATAGCACGTCATCGGGCAGCCACCACTTGGCGACGCGCGGCGCCAGAAAATCCAGGATCTCCTGCTTGGTGATCTGGCCGCGATATTCCGGCAGCGCGGCTACGCAGGCCAGCGGGCGCTCTTGCCACTTGGGATGGAACACGCCCACCACGGCGGCTTCAGCCACCTTGGGATGCGCCATGATGGCGTTCTCCAGATCGACGCTCGAGATCCATTCGCCGCCGCTCTTCACCAGATCGCGCGTGCGATCCGTGATCTGGATGTATCCTTCGGCATCGACCGTGGCAACATCACCGGTTCGCAGCCAGCCGTCCATGAACGCTTCCAGGCTGCGCGCGTCGTTGTAGTAGCCGCCCGCCACCCATGGCCCGCGAGCTTGCAGCTCGCCCACGGTTACCCCGTCCCACGGCAGTTCCTTGCCTTCCGCGTCAACAATGCGAACATCCACGCCCGCCAGCGGGAGCCCGTGCCGCGCCATAAGATCGAAGCGCTGTTCCTCCGGCAGCGAATCCAGGTGGCTTTTCAGTGCAGTGACCGTTCCGATCGGCGTGATTTCCGTCATGCCCCACGCCAGCACCAGATGGAGTCCGTATTTCTTCTGGTAAAGCTCGATGAACTGGCGCGGCAGCGCAGAGCCCGCCACCACCACCAAGCGCAGGCTCGAGATATCGTGCGGGTGCGATTCCAGATAGCTGTAGAGCGTCATCCACAACGTCGGCACGCCGGCGCTGAAAGTGGCTCGTTCGTGCTCGATGAGCAATGCAATGTCGGCGGGTTGAAGATGCCGGCCGCTGAACACCAGACGCGAGCCGGTCATGATTCCGGCGAAGGGAAACCCCCAGCCGTTGGCGTGGAACATAGGGACCAGCTGCAAAATCGTATCGCGCTCGCTCAACCCGAACGTGTCCGCCATGCAGGCGGCGTAGCTATGCAGGAACAGGGAACGGTGACTATAGAGCACTCCTTTCGGATCGCCCGTGGTGGCGGAGGTGTAGCACATGGCCGCCGCCCGGTTTTCATCGAGCCTCGGCCAGGCATAGGGGCCCTCGGACGCCGATGCGAGCAGGGCTTCGTATTCGTCATCCATGACCACGATGTGCCGGACTGATTTCAGTTGGCTTCGAATGGGTTCAAGAAGCGGCAGCAACGAAGCGTCGGCAAAGATGACGCGGTCCTCGGCGTGATTGATGATGTAGGCCAACTGATCGGGGGCTAGCCGCAGGTTGAGCGTGTGGACCACGCTGCCGGAGCAGGGAATCGCGAAATATAACTCCAGATGGCGCGAGCTGTTCCAGCACAGCGTCCCGATGCGATCTCCGGCTTCCACTCCCAGACTCGCGAGCGCGTGCGCCAGGCGATGAACGCGGCGGTGAAAATCGCGATAGGTATAGCGGTGCATGCTGCCATCATGCACGCGGCTTGCGATCTCACGGTTCGGATAAAGTTTCGCCGAGCGCTCCAGGATGTGCGTGAGCGTGAGCGGGTAATCCATCATCAGGCCGGTCATGAGGCTCTTTCGGCGCCGGCCTATCCGGGATGCTTTCCCAGGATCTGTTTCGCGATGGTGGTTTTTTGAATATTGCTGGTGCCCTCGTAGATCCGGCCGATCTTGGCGTCGCGATACAGCTTCTCCACCGGATAATCCTTGGTGAATCCAACGCCGCCCAGAACCTCCACGGCGCGCGATGCCACGCGCTCGGCAACCTGCGAGGCGAAATACTTGCACATGGCGGCTTCGGTGAGAAACGGACGGCCGGCATCGTGCAGCCGCGCTGCGTTGTACACCATCAGCCGCGTGGCCTCGACATCCACGGCCATTTCCGCCAGTTCGTACTGGACGCCTTGAAACTCCGCGATGGATTTTCCGAATTGCTTGCGCTGCTGAGCGTAGGCCAACGCGTGATCCAGCGCGCCTTGCGCCAACCCCAGCATCTGTGCGCCAATCCCGATGCGCCCTTCATTCAGCGTCTCGATGGCGATTTTGTATCCCTTTCCAACCTCGCCCACCACATTGGCCCTCGGCACGCGGCAGCCGTCCAGAATCAGCTCGCAAGTGGAGGAAGCGCGGATTCCCAGCTTGTCTTCCTTTTTGCCCACCTGGAATCCCGGAAAGTCGCGCTCGACGAGAAAGGCCGTGATGCCTTTGTAACCCTGCTCGGGATTCACGGTGGCGAACAAAAGAAAGAACCCCGATTCGGCGGCGTTGGTGATCCACAGCTTGCGGCCGGTGAGGCTGTAGCCGTCGCCGTCGGCGTCCTTTACCGCGCGCGTAGCCAACGCGAAAGCGTCTGAGCCCGAGCCGGCTTCGGACAACGCGTAGCTCGCAACCGTGTCTTTGGCCGCGCGCGGCAGCCAACGCCGCTTCTGTTCGGCCGTGCCCCAGCGCAGGATCGCGTTGAGGAACAGCGTATTTTGAACGTCCACGATCACCGCGGCCGACGGGTCCACGCGCGCCAATTCCTCGATCGCCAAAATGGACTGGAAGAAGGTGCCGTCCTGGCCTCCGAATTCCTCCGGGACTTCCACGGCCATCAAGCCCAGCTCGAAGAATTCCTGCAATAAATCCCTGCGAAATACGCCTATATCGTCCATGGCGCGCACGTGCGGCGCCAGGCGCTCGCGGGCAAACCGGCGCACCGATGCCTGGAATAAAGTTTCCTCTTCGCTGAGCTGCGTCAGCGGGGAGGGAACACTGGCGCTGCCCGGGGCCACCACCAATTGATCGTGTGTCATATTGCCGTAGTCATTATAAGATAAGGACTATGCGATTACTTAGCCTGCCCGCCCTCGTTTTGGCGTGCGTCGCCACGCTCGCCGCATCGCCCGCCATCAACGGAGTGGTGAACGCCGCCAGTTGGCTTCCAACGGCGCTGCCTAATTCCGGAATTGCGCAAGGCGCTATGTTCATCGTGAGCGGGAGCGGGCTCGGGCCTTCCGCTTTGCAATCGGCACAGGGTTATCCGTTGCCCACCACGGCGGGGCTGGCCGGCACCATCGTAAAAGTAACGGTAGACGGCGTCGTCGAAACCTGCCCCATGCTTTACAGCTACGCCGGGCAGGTGGCTGCGGTTCTTCCATCGCCCACGCCGGTGGGTACTGGGACACTCACGCTTTCCTACCAGGGTGCGTCGGATACTTTTGCGATTCAGGTTGTGAGTGCGAACTTCGGCACATTCGCGTTGAACGAGGACGGGTCGGGCCCGGGCATCTTCACCGACCTCACGTATCACGTGATCACGATGACCAACGCGGCGCATCCCGGACAGACGTTGGTGATCTGGGGTAGCGGCCTGGGCGCGATTTCGGCACCCGATACCGGGGCGTCGCCGATCGGAAACCTGGACGTGGGACACGTACAGGTCCTGGTTGGAAACCAACTGGTCACACCAATTTATGCCGGACGGAGCGGGTTTCCGGCCGAAGATCAGATCGACTTCACGGTCCCGGCCGGAGTTACGGGCTGCAAAGTACCGGTCGCCGTCGTAGTAAAAGGCATCACGGGAAATGTCACCACCATTTCCATCGCTCCCGAGGGGCAAACCACCTGCGGCGACACCTTCAACGCGTTGACGGCCGCCAATCTGCAAACCGCCGCCTCGAGCGGGTCGCTAAACCTGGCGGGTATCGAACTGGTGCACGTGGCCGGCCATAACGACACGCTGGGCGCGGCATTCGTCAGCTTCCCCCTGAACAGCCTGATCCGATCCTTCGGAGGCACTACCAGCCCATCCATCGGCTACTGTATCGCTTACGAGACCTACGCACCGACGTTGAGCGTCACCGATCCGATTCTGCCCACCCCGCTCAATACTGGCGCGGAGTTGACACTAACCGGACCCGACGGCGCCAAGAATGTCCCGGCGTTTTCCACCGGCATTTACGCCGACATCCTGGCCAGTGCCGCGCCATTTTATCTTTCACCGGGAAATTACACGGTCACAAATGGCCCCGGCGGCTCCGGCGTGGACACATTCACCTGGGATTTGACGCTGCCGGCCTCCGTGGTTCCGAACATCCCAGCCAGCGTCAATCGTGCGCAGGATCTTACCGTCACTTGGACCGGCGGCTCGGCATTCCCGTTTGTGACCATCTTCGGTTACTCGGCTGTTCCTGTGACCTTTACGGACTTCTCCTGGGTGGAGTTCATTTGCACCGCCGACGCCTCAGCAGGATCGTTCACGATTCCGTCCGCGATTCTCAACCTGCTTCCCACCAACGGTTATGGAGCCTTCGGCGTGCAGGGCGTCAGCCTTCAAGTCGCCGGAGTTGCCGAGAGCCACTTCACGGTAGCGGGATCGCCCGGGCTCAATGAAGGCTTCTTTACCGCGTTCATAGCCACTGGCTCTGTTGCCAAGGTGGAATGAAGCTACAGCGCGGTGACTGGAAGCAGCGCCTCGAACGTATCCGAGTCCGGCCCAATGATTTCGAGCGTGGTCTTGCCGGAGACCAGGCCCGCTGGGATGGTGAAATTGATTTGATATAAGCCGGCGAATCCCGGCGCCAAGCCGGAAAAGCCGACCGTGGCTTGTACGTAGTGGCCCGCCGTATCCAGCAGGTAGACCAGGGGCGCCGCAGAAGTGACGTCCGGGGGATTGCTGGGCGCCGCCGCTCCATCCTGCGCGGACGGACTTACTACGCCCATCCCCGCCAGATACACGGAAACGGTTTCGCCAATTTGCGCGGGGCTGGATTCGGTGATTACTGAGTAGTCGGAATGCCGCGCGGCGGCGTACCCGATGCCACCCACCGGAGTGGTGGTAAAGACCCCCACGGAAGTCAATCCTTCCAACTCCGTGACGACGTTGGAGCTGGCGCCGTTGTTCACTACCTGAATGTGCGCGATGGTTCCGGCGCCCTCGTAGGGTACGATCACGTTGAGCTGCGTCGGGCTCACATAATTGATGGGCGCGGCAACCTGGTTAATTAGCACCTGCACGCCGTTCAAGATTTTCGGCAGTGGAAGCGACGGCGCAGAAGCGCTGCTGGGCGCGAGGCCGGAGCCGTACAGCGTGAGATATTCTCCCGGTGACACTTGGGCGGTAAAGGGTGCGGAGCTGGCCGCGTTCACCACCCCCGCCGGATTGAGATACACGCCGGAAGCGCTGAAAGTTGGGGCCTGGATGGCTACGTTCAGCGACAAGTACGGCCCGATGCCATATCCGATCCGAATGAGCCCGTCGGCGCTGCTTACATAATGCTGGCCAAAGGCGCTGTCGTCGGAGCTGCCGTCGCCATGCAGCGTGTAGGAGTCGACATATGAGAAATCGTTGGAGCCGCCGAACACCAGTAGCTGGCTCAGGCCCTGGTAGTTCATCAGCGATACGCTGCTCAACGACTGGTGTCCGATAATGCTCCCCGAAAATGCCAGGAACGACCCGTAATAGCTGTTCAACAGAGGGTAGCCGCTGCTGCTGCCGGCCGTGGATTGGTCGAGATCCAATCCGGCCTGATAGTAGAGGCCGTCATAATTGGAAAGCGTGCTGGTTGCCGCGCGCACCCCTACGAACATGTCGTAACCGCTGTAGCTGCCGCCGAAGATGAAATTGCCGTCCGGCGAGATATACAGCAAGTGCGTTCCGGCGATCAAGTCCGATCCGCCGGTCTTGCCTCCGAATTTCACATTCGCGGCCCCGTTGGAAAAAGCATAGGTTACTCCGCTGAGCGACTGGCTGCTCGCCGACGTGCTGTTTCCGCTATAGGTGGTGGCATTGATGCTCCCGATGTTGCCCTGACCGTCGGCAGTCATGCTGAACAGCGCGTCGCCCCCCGGTAGCGCGGTGGAGGTGGAGCTGGGAAGAAAAGTCGGATCGAAATACGCGACCGTATAGGAGCCTTTGAGCGTAGAGTTGGTGGCTTCGGCGGAGCCGAGCGGCGCGGCGATGAAGAGCGAGTTTGCGCCGTTGGTTCCAGGAATGCTGCCGATAAAAATGCCCTGCGACACCGTTCCAATGATGTTTCCGCTAGCAATGGTTCCATAGACCGGTGTGATGTAACCTTCGCCATTCGCCGAGACGGCATAGCTGCCGGTGGAGGTAAAGGTTGACACCTTGGTGGTACTGATGGCGCTATTGAGAACCGATCCCGCAAAACTGTAAGTTCCGGCGCCGTTAAACGTAATGTTGCCCTGGACGTTGACGGTTACGTCCACGACGCCCTGGTTGGATAAAAAATAAAACACCTGGCGCATGTAGTAGGTTCCGTTCAGCAGCGTGTCGCCGTCCGGATTGAAAGCGGGTTGTGCGGCAGACTGGAAGGCGCACGCGGTGAGGAGAAGGACAAGAAAAGTCGTTTTTGTTTTCATGAATGGGAAGCGGAAGCGGGTCGGTCTCTCACCAGATTACAACACGAAACCGGGGAGCGTTATAGCTGCGATGGTTTGTAAAAGTTTGTCTGCCGGCGCCGGGAGCGGTGCTTGAATGCGTCAACCCAGTAAAGTGCCAAGCCGATCCAGGCGGCGCTCCCACATCGAGCGGCAATTGCCGATCCATTGTTCCGCTGCACGAAGCCCGCTGGGTTCGATGCGGCAAGTCCGGACCCTTCCGGCCTTCTCGGTTTGTACCAGCCCGCTTTCCTCCAGCACTTGCAAGTGCTGCACCACCGCTGCCAGTGTAATGGCCAGCGGTTCGGCCAAGCGCGAAACTGTGATCGGTCCCCGGCTGAGCCGGGCTACGATGGCCCGCCGCGTTGGATCGCCGAGCGCGTGGAAGATACCGTCGATATCCGGCTTCATTCCGCTGTGCATGCGCCGGTCAGTTTGGCGAGCAGCTTGCGCCAGCCGTCTTCCCGCATTTGAGGTCCATCGGAGCCTTCGAAGAATGCCGCCTGGTGTGTGAAGACCAGCTCGGTGCCGGTCCCGGACGGCAAGAACTCGAACGTCGCCAGGGAGGCCGAAATGCGTCTCTCGCCCAGGCTCATGGTGGAAGCCATGACAACGCGGTGGTTGGGAACGATGTCCAGATACAGGGTGTCATTGGTCAGCGCAGTGCCCGGGAACGGCGTCCCCTCTTTGAAACGAGAACGGGCGCGCTCGACGCCGCCTACGCGAAAATCCAGCTCATAAAGTTCCACGTCATGGTGCTCGCCTTCGATAAACCAGCGGCGCTTCTTGGCTGGGTCGGCGAAGGCGGCGAACACGCGGTCAGGCGCGGCTGGATAGGTACGTTCGATCACGAAGGTATTGTGTATTACGGAGGGTTCCGGCATGGCGAGGTCTGCCTTTCTTGGTTAAGTAGTGACTTGAGTATTATGCAGCGGCGGATATAGTCAAGTCAAGACTTAAGTGACGGAGGCCAGCGCCGTTACAGCTCGATGCGCGTTCCCAGGACCCCCAGGAACTGTGAAAGCCAGGCAGGATGCGCCGGCCAGGCGGGCGCGGTGACGAGCTTTCCGCAGGTGTGAGCTTCGGTCATCGCAAGATCCACGAAAGTGCCGCCCGCTTGGGTGACGTCGGGCGCCACGGCTGGATAACAACTGCAGGATTTGCCTTGGAGCACGCCGGCCGCGGCCAACAGTTGCGCCGCGTGGCAGATGGCGGCGATGGGCTTGTCGGCGGAGGCGAAGTGTCGGACGATTTCGAGGACACGCGGGTTCAGCCGGATATACTCGGGAGCGCGCCCGCCCGGAATCACCAGCGCGTCGTAGTTTTCCGGTTTGACCTCGTCGAAGGTGGCGTTCAAGGCGAAATTATGGCCGCGCTTTTCGCTGTAGGTTTGATCGCCTTCAAAATCGTGAATGGCGGTGCGCACCGAATCGCCCGCGCGTTTGTTCGGGCACACTGCGTGGACCGCATGCCCCACCATCGCGAGCGCCTGAAACGGCACCATCACCTCGTAATCCTCGACGTAATCGCCGACCAGCATCAGCAGCTTTTTCGCGGGCATCGAACCTCCTCGGAATTATGGTCGCACGCGGCGCGCGCGTTCCTGCATGTAAAGCTGAACCGCGGTTTCCAGCGGCGGCAGCGGCTGGATTCCCGAGCGCTCCATTTTGGCGTTGGACAGCGCCGAATATTTCGGACGGCGCGCGGCGGCGCGGAACTCGCGTTCGTTCGTGGGCTTGAGCTCGGGATGCAATCCGGCCACGCGAAAAATCATGGCCGCGTAATCGAACCAGGAAATCGCCTGACCCCCGCCGGCATGAAAAATGCCGGTCAGATTGCGATCCACCAAGTCGGCTGCGCGAGCGGCCAGGAAGGGCGAATAGGTGGGCGAGGCCACGTGATCGTTGAGCACGCGGATTGGTTGGTTGCTCGCCGCCAGCCGCAGCATCGCTTCGATGAAATTGCCGCGCGCGGTAGCGAGGCCGCCTGGGCCGAACACGCCCGAGGTGCGAATGATCAGAGCGTTGTCGAGATAGGCTTGCGCGTACAGTTCACCGGCCAGTTTGGACACGGCATAGGCGCCCAGCGGCCGGGTGGCGTCGTCTTCTGTGTAGGCGCGGCCGGCGGCGCCGTCGAAAACATAATCGGTGGAAAAGTGGACCAGGCGGGCGTCATGCTGCCGGCAAGCCATGGCGAGATTGCGGACCGCGAGTCCGTTGGCCTGCATCGCGACCAGCGGTTCCCTTTCGGCGACGTCCACCTGGTTGTAGGCGGCGGCGTTGAGAACGATAGCGGGATCGACGTCCGCGAAGACCTGCGCCACTTGCGCGGCGTCGCTGATGTCGATCTTCGATCGCTCGAAGCCGGCAACGTCATAACCGCGCTTTTGGAACTCGGAGACCAGCTCGATGCCGAGCTGGCCGCGGCATCCGAACACGGCGACTTTTTTGGATGGCATGAGATCAGGGCGCGCTACATCTGCCAGCGCCACAGGTTCGCGCCCACCGTGTATCCCGCGCCGACGGCGGCGAACAGCACCAGATCGCCTTTCTTGAGCTTGCCGCAGCGCAGAGCGTCGCGCGTGGCCAGGGGAATGGTGGCGCCGGTGGTGTTGCCGTATTGATCGATGTTGATCACCACGCGATCGCAATTGATCCCCAGCCGCTCGGCCGCGCCGGCGATGATCCTGCGATTGGCCTGATGGGGAATCATCACGGACACGTCGGCCACTGTCAGATGATTGCGCTCCAGTAGATCGCGGCAGCATTCCTCCATCTTGCGGACTGCGTATTTGAAAACCTGCTGGCCGTCCTGCTTGACGTAATGCAGACCTTCGGCGACGGACTGGGCGCTGGCGGGGATGCGGCTGCCGCCGGCGGGCTGCTTCAAATAGTCGCCTCCGGAGCCGTCGATCTGGTTCACGAACCCCATGAAGCCGGTCTCGCCCTCTGCGGTGGGTTCGACCAGCATGGCGCCCGCGCCGTCGCCGAACAGGATGCAGGTGGAGCGATCCGTGTAATCGATGATGCGCGACATGGTGTCGGAGCCGATCACCAGCACCTTCTTGTGCGAACCGGCCGAGACCAGGTGCGCGGCGGTGGTGAGTCCATAGATAAAACCGGAGCAGGCGGCCAGCAGGTCGAAGCCCCAGGCGTGTTTGGCTCCCAGCCGGTCCTGGACCAGGCAGGCGGTGGCGGGAAACAGCATGTCGGGGGTGACGGTGCAGACCAGAATCGCATCCAGCTCGGAGCCATCGATGCCGCGCTGGCGGAGCGCGATTTTGGCGGCTTCGACAGCCAGATCCGAGGTGGCGACGCCGGCCGGGGCGATGTGGCGCTGCGAGATGCCGACCCGCTGCATGATCCAGTCGTTGGTGGTGTCCACCATCTTTTCCAGATCCTGATTGGTCAATACTTCGGGCGGAGTGTAGCAGCCGAGCGCGGTGATCTTTGCGTTATACAGAGAGGTCTCCCGATCCAGAATACAACAGTGAGAATTCAGAAGTCAGAATTCAGAATGGCGAACCAGGCGTCTATGGCTTGAAGCGAAGGGCCAGCCTTCCGGCCGGTCCTTTATAGTGCAGCTCTAAATCCTTGGGCTTGAGCTTGCCCACCATCTGAAAATACAACAGGCCCGAGACGGTGTCCGTTATCTCTTTTTCAGGCAGTATCTTGGCCGTGAGCACTGCAAGCAATGGATTCGGGTTGTCATCGTGCGAGGCCTGCACTTTGAGATCGGGGTTCTGTGCGCTGCTGCCGCCGTTACCGATGCCGCCTCCCAGGCCTCCGATCATGAGTCCAGTCTTCCTGGTGGCCTGTTTGGCGCCGCTTTCAGTGACGGTGAGGCTGTCGGCGCCCGCGATCTGGCCGGGCTCATAAGGCTGGGAGCGCTGGCCGTCCTTGGAAGAGATGAGCAGAAAATCGTCGTGGCTCACCTGGATGGGCTTGTCGCTAACGGTGTGGAGGGTGACGTGGACCAGGGCGATATCGGGCCCCAGGTCGTAGCCGAGCTCCTGTTTGATCTGGTCGCGATCGAGCGTGGCGGTGGCGGTGATGGTGACGAGATCGTTGGTGGTTTCCTCGATGGGGAGCTTTTTGTCGGCGGCGGCGAAGAGGCTGGAGGCAAGCAGCGCGAAGGTGAGGATGGCGCGGGCGGAATGCACGGTGCTGATTGCATTATACGGCAGAGGGGCGAGGATCACGGCGGGGGCCTTGGCCGGAGCGCTGCACTCGCTGATCTTGCGGTCTGGCGGTTGCGCACTCTTCATGACTGCCACGGGGAGACGGTCTTGCTGGGGTTGGGACTACTGTGATCTTGCCGAAGCCACTGTAGGTAAAGCGGGCTATCCGGTGGAGCGTCTGTCGGACCGCCGCCTCCGCCACTCGACGACCTCAAGCACTGCGACCAAAACAGCAAGAGCCCTAAAATTCCAGGCAAAAATACCCGAGGTCCCACCGGCAGAGCGCCGACCAGAAGCTCCAGCTTTCTCCTTTGCGGACATGGCTGTCACGATTGCCGCCACAACATATATCCCGGTCCGAATTGCCGAAGCGCGAGTTCCTGGGTGCCCGGCCGCGGGGGCGAGTCCGCCCCACAGCCTACGCCTGAGCCAGAGCCCGACCAGAAGAAACGAGAGGATCAGGACGGCCAGCAGAATCCACAGAACCCACCGTATTTCACCAGGCGCGTTCCTCGTTAGAATGAATCCAGACGCCAAGAAAAAGGCCGCGATCACGGCGACCAACGCTGGCTTAGGCCCCGGGGCGGCCTTGCCTGTGTGGTGTTCCGTTTCCGGCAACAGTGGTGATGATGCCGGTCTTGGCATCAATGCGCCGTATCCGGCTGTTGGCGTATTCGGCGATAAACAGGTTTCCTTCATGATCGATGGCCAAGCCGTCGGGCGAAATGAGCGCCTTAGTGGCCAAGTCTCCGTCTCCGCTGAAACCGCTCTGTCCCGTCCCGGCAACCGTTGTAAGGATGCCAGAACTCCGGTCTATGCGGCAGATTCTCGCTTCCGTCAGGAAGAAGAGATTCTCTGTCCGATCCAAGGCTATTTGGTTGACCAAGCCTACCTGCGCCTTCGTTGCTGGGCCACCCTCGCCTACAAAGGTCCCGTCGCCAGCGCCCGCTATGGTCTCGACCACGCCGGTCCGGGCGTCGACTCGCCGAATGCGGTGGTTTCCGCTGTCTGCGATATAGAGATCGCCACTCCGGCCCACTGCCAAGCCGCTCGGCCAATCGAACTTGGCGTCTACGGCCGGGCCGCCATCCCCGGCATAGCCGCGCCGCCCATTTCCGGCAATCGTGGTGATCGTTGTCGCCTTCCGATCCACCCGAAGTATGCGTTGGTGTCCTGAGTCAGAGAGGAAGATGTCTCCACCATCATCGAGCGCAAATCCCATCGGGGTGCGGAGGCTCGGGCTCGCCGCTCCGCTGTCGCTGCCGTCTCCACCGCCAACGATGGTGAAGTACTGCCCCGTGAGCAGGTCAAGTTCTCTGAGCCTGTTGCCAGTCGACTCTGCCAGCAGGAGCCTTCCTGATGAGGCAGCCTCCATGTGGGTAACGGACGACGCCAAGCACTCCGGCCGTGGTTTCTGCCAGGGTGCGCCGCACGCAGTCGCAACCGTCTCAATCTTCTGCGTTGAGGCGTCAACCCTGCGAATAGAGCCGAGGACGACGCCCGCCTGGCGAACGCCCTTCCATTCGTCGGCCTGCTGATAGATGTAAAGGTTACCGCTGCCATCAATGGCGACCCGCATTGGGCCGTCGATTTGAGCTTGGATGGCTGGCCCACCGTCGCCAGTCGTGTTGTGGGGGAGGATTTCCGGCTGGGCCGGTGCCGGAAACATTCCGGCCATTGCCAGAAGGAGAAACGCTGCATAAACCAGAATCGGACAGCCACGAAAGCGGGCACGATACATACCTTGCCAGGGTAGCGCTTTAGCGGAGTGGTCGCCGCGGAGCCGCCCCTCTTCCGCCGGCCAGCCTGTTTCCAGGGCTCTGGATTGCAACCTAAAGCCCACCCGTACTAAGGCCGATATGGTGTGTGGTGCCGTCTATGAATCGTTTTTCCTTATTATTGCTTCTGACCTTCGGCGGGATGTGCTTAGAGGCGCAAGTCACTAGCACGATTACGATTTCCACGAGTCCGGCGGGTGCCAGCTTCACAGTGGACGGTACCTGGTATT
The DNA here is from genome assembly GCA_963824345.1 of Bryobacterales bacterium. Classification (GTDB taxonomy): domain Bacteria; phylum Acidobacteriota; class Terriglobia; order Bryobacterales; family Bryobacteraceae; genus Palsa-89. The sequence goes on along the minus strand of CAWGOZ010000020.1, from coordinate 10,497 downwards.
CGACCGCGGTGTCGTTTAACTGGCCGCAAGGAAGCGAGCATATTGTTGCATTCGTGTTGGACCCGACGGTGCCCGGGCAAACCACCAACATTCAGACCTCCTCGGATGGCCGAACGCAATATGCGTTCTCGGGGTGGGTTGACAACTTAGGGCTGCTGCAACCCACCACAGCTCCGGTTCAGGTGATCACAGCCAATCCGGCCATTACCTCGCTGACCGCGGATGTGACTGTCTCTTATCAGCTTCACTTGCTTTATGGATTTTCCGGCTCCGGTTCCATTCCTCCCACCTGCGCCGCGCCCGGCGCCCTTCCGCCCGGGGTGCTTCAGCCTGGGGTGGTATACGTGGACTCGCAATGCTATTGGTCGTCGGTGAAGCTGTTTGAGCCGGCGAATAGCGTCATCACTCTGAACGCGTATCCTTACCCCGGCTTTGTATTTGTCGGATGGTCGCTGGGTTCGGCGCCCACCTCGTTCCTGACGCAGTTCGTTCTCAATGGGCCGACTAACCTTACGCCTTATTTTGTACAGGGCGCGGAGGTGTCCTTTGAAACGTCGCCGCCCGGGCTGGAGCTGGTGATCGACGATACGCCGATCCAGACCAGAACCGTCAACGACGCTCCGCTGTGCCCGAACAGCGAGACTCAGGCAGAGCCGGCGGGAGTGGGTTTTCCACCGATTTGCCTTGGAGATTTTTATTTCGCGCCGGGGTCCAAGCACACCATCGGCGCCGTGAGTCCCCAGCGGGACCGTAATGGCAACTGGTGGGTGTTTAACGAGTGGAGTAATGGACAAGGTCAGAACGCGACGTACCAGGTTGCCAACAACTTTACACCCGTTATCCTGACGGCCGAGTACGTGGCGGGGGCGGAAGTGTCGTTCGCCACCTCGCCGCCGGGTTTGCAATTGACCGTCGATGGCCAATCCGATCTGCTATCGTACAACTTCATCTGGGGGTTGGGCAGCACGCACCAAGTGTCGGCGCCGGCGACTCAAACGGGCCCCAACGGACGGGATTACACGTTCCAGAACTGGTCCACCGGAGGCAGCGCGACCTCGCAGTCGTATACCGTCACGCAAGCGGCGGTGAGCGGCGGATATCGCAGCACGGCAAATTACGGCGAATTAGACCGCGTGGTGATCCAGAGCTCGCCTTCCGGATTGGCCTTGATCGTGGATGGCGCCAGCTGCGTGACCCCGTGCAATGTGGATCGCCAGAGCGGCGCGAAATTCCAGGTGACTGCGCCCACACAGATTTCGACCGGAAAAGGCTCGCGGGTCGATTTCGCTTCCTGGTCCGATGGGGGAGCGTCCACCCACACCCTCACGGTGAGCCAAAACGAAGTCACCGTCACTGCCATCTACAACAACTTCTACCAGTTCAGCGCGACCTCGAATCCCAGCCACGGTTCGTCTTTCAAATTCTCGCCTGCCTCGAGCGATATGTTCTACCTGCGGGGCACCAAAGTGACCGTAACCGCCGTTCCGAATCAAGGCTTCCAGTTTGGAGATTGGGCCGGAGCCTTGTCAGGTAGCCACCCCTCGGGCACGCTGACGATGTCGGCTCCCCAGGCAGTGATCGCGGAGATGATCACGGTTCCCTACATCGCGCCGGCAGGCATCGCCAACAGCGCCGGACAGACGCCCGGCTCCGCCGTGCGTCTGTCCGGCGCTGTTGGCGATGCCTGCCGGCGCGATGTAGGGAACCGTGATCATCTCCGCGATCACTGCCTGGGGAGCCGACATCGTCAGCGTGCCCGAGGGGTGGCTACCTGACAAGGCTCCGGCCCAATCTCCAAACTGGAAGCCTTGATTCGGAACGGCGGTTACGGTCACTTTGGTGCCCCGCAGGTAGAACATATCGCTCGAGGCAGGCGAGAATTTGAAAGACGAACGTGGCAGGATTCGAGGTCGCGCTGAACTGGTAGAAGTTGTTGTAGATGGCAGTGACGGTGACTTCGTTTTGGCTCACCGTGAGGGTGTGGGTGGACGCTCCCCCATCGGACCAGGAAGCGAAATCGACCCGCGAGCCTTTTCCGGTCGAAATCTGTGTGGGCGCAGTCACCTGGAATTTCGCGCCGCTCTGGCGATCCACATTGCACGGGGTCACGCAGCTGGCGCCATCCACGATCAAGGCCAATCCGGAAGGCGAGCTCTGGATCACCACGCGGTCTAATTCGCCGTAATTTGCCGTGCTGCGATATCCGCCGCTCACCGCCGCTTGCGTGACGGTATACGACTGCGAGGTCGCGCTGCCTCCGGTGGACCAGTTCTGGAACGTGTAATCCCGTTCGTTGGGGCCCGTTTGAGTCGCCGGCGCCGACACTTGGTGCGTGCTGCCCAACCCCCAGATGAAGTTGTACGATAGCAGATCGGATTGGCCATCGACGGTCAATTGCAAACCCGGCGGCGAGGTGGCGAACGACACTTCCGCCCCCGCCACGTACTCGGCCGTCAGGATAACGGGTGTAAAGTTGTTGGCAACCTGGTACGTCGCGTTCTGACCTTGTCCATTACTCCACTCGTTAAACACCCACCAGTTGCCATTACGGTCCCGCTGGGGACTCACGGCGCCGATGGTGTGCTTGGACCCCGGCGCGAAATAAAAATCTCCAAGGCAAATCGGTGGAAAACCCACTCCCGCCGGCTCTGCCTGAGTCTCGCTGTTCGGGCACAGCGGAGCGTCGTTGACGGTTCTGGTCTGGATCGGCGTATCGTCGATCACCAGCTCCAGCCCGGGCGGCGACGTTTCAAAGGACACCTCCGCGCCCTGTACAAAATAAGGCGTAAGGTTAGTCGGCCCATTGAGAACGAACTGCGTCAGGAACGAGGTGGGCGCCGAACCCAGCGACCATCCGACAAATACAAAGCCGGGGTAAGGATACGCGTTCAGAGTGATGACGCTATTCGCCGGCTCAAACAGCTTCACCGACGACCAATAGCATTGCGAGTCCACGTATACCACCCCAGGCTGAAGCACCCGGGGCGGAAGGGCGCCGGGCGCGGCGCAGGTGGGAGGAATGGAACCGGAGCCGGAAAATCCATAAAGCAAGTGAAGCTGATAAGAGACAGTCCATCCTCGGTCAGCGAGGTAATGGCCGGATTGGCTGTGATCACCTGAACCGGAGCTGTGGTGGGTTGCAGCAGCCCTAAGTTGTCAACCCACCCCCAGAACGCATATTGCGTTCGGCCATCCGAGGAGGTCTGAATGTTGGTGGTTTGCCCGGGCACCGTCGGGTCCAACACGAATGCAACAATATGCTCGCTTCCTTGCGGCCAGTTAAACGACACCGCGGTCGAATACCAGGTACCGTCCACTGTGAAGCTGGCACCCGCCGGACTCGTGGAAATCGTAATCGTGCTAGTGACTTGCGCCTCTAAGCACATCCCGCCGAAGGTCAGAAGCAATAATAAGGAAAAACGATTCATAGACGGCACCACACACCATATCGGCCTTAGTACGGGTGGGCTTTAGGTTGCAATCCAGAGCCCTGGAAACAGGCTGGCCGGCGGAAGAGGGGCGGCTCCGCGGCGACCACTCCGCTAAAGCGCTACCCTGGCAAGGTATGTATCGTGCCCGCTTTCGTGGCTGTCCGATTCTGGTTTATGCAGCGTTTCTCCTTCTGGCAATGGCCGGAATGTTTCCGGCACCGGCCCAGCCGGAAATCCTCCCCCACAACACGACTGGCGACGGTGGGCCAGCCATCCAAGCTCAAATCGACGGCCCGATGCGGGTCGCCATTGATGGCAGCGGTAACCTTTACATCTATCAGCAGGCCGACGAATGGAAGGGCGTTCGCCAGGCGGGCGTCGTCCTCGGCTCTATTCGCAGGGTTGACGCCTCAACGCAGAAGATTGAGACGGTTGCGACTGCGTGCGGCGCACCCTGGCAGAAACCACGGCCGGAGTGCTTGGCGTCGTCCGTTACCCACATGGAGGCTGCCTCATCAGGAAGGCTCCTGCTGGCAGAGTCGACTGGCAACAGGCTCAGAGAACTTGACCTGCTCACGGGGCAGTACTTCACCATCGTTGGCGGTGGAGACGGCAGCGACAGCGGAGCGGCGAGCCCGAGCCTCCGCACCCCGATGGGATTTGCGCTCGATGATGGTGAGACATCTTCCTCTCTGACTCAGGACACCAACGCATACTTCGGTGGATCGGAAGGCGACAACGATCACCACGATTGCCGGAAATGGGCGGCGCGGCTATGCCGGGGATGGCGGCCCGGCCGTAGACGCCAAGTTCGATTGGCCGAGCGGCTTGGCAGTGGGCCGGAGTGGCGATCTCTATATCGCAGACAGCGGAAACCACCGCATTCGGCGAGTCGACGCCGGACCGGCGTGGTCGAGACCATAGCGGGCGCTGGCGACGGGACCTTTGTAGGCGAGGGTGGCCCAGCAACGAAGGCGCAGGTAGGCTTGGTCAACCAAATAGCCTTGGATCGGACAGAGAATCTCTTCTTCCTGACGGAAGCGAGAATCTGCCGCATAGACCGGAGTTCTGGCATCCTTACAACGGTTGCCGGGACGGGACAGAGCGGTTTCAGCGGAGACGGAGACTTGGCCACTAAGGCGCTCATTTCGCCCGACGGCTTGGCCATCGATCATGAAGGAAACCTGTTTATCGCCGAATACGCCAACAGCCGGATACGGCGCATTGATGCCAAGACCGGCATCATCACCACTGTTGCCGGAAACGGAACACCACACAGGCAAGGCCGCCCCGGGGCCTAAGCCAGCGTTGGTCGCCGTGATCGCGGCCTTTTTCTTGGCGTCTGGATTCATTCTAACGAGGAACGCGCCTGGTGAAATACGGTGGGTTCTGTGGATTCTGCTGGCCGTCCTGATCCTCTCGTTTCTTCTGGTCGGGCTCTGGCTCAGGCGTAGGCTGTGAGGCGGACTCGCCCCCGCGGCCGGGCACCCAGGAACTCGCGCTTCGGCAATTCGGACCGGGATATATGTTGTGGCGGCAATCGTGACAGCCATGTCCGCAAAGGAGAAAGCTGGAGCTTCTGGTCGGCGCTCTGCCGGTGGGACCTCGGGTATTTTTGCCTGGAATTTTAGGGCTCTTGCTGTTTTGGTCGCAGTGCTTGAGGTCGTCGAGTGGCGGAGGCGGCGGTCCGACAGACGCTCCACCGGATAGCCCGCTTTACCTACAGTGGCTTCGGCAAGATCACAGTAGTCCCAACCCCAGCAAGACCGTCTCCCCGTGGCAGTCATGAAGAGTGCGCAACCGCCAGACCGCAAGATCAGCGAGTGCAGCGCTCCGGCCAAGGCCCCCGCCGTGATCCTCGCCCCTCTGCCGTATAATGCAATCAGCACCGTGCATTCCGCCCGCGCCATCCTCACCTTCGCGCTGCTTGCCTCCAGCCTCTTCGCCGCCGCCGACAAAAAGCTCCCCATCGAGGAAACCACCAACGATCTCGTCACCATCACCGCCACCGCCACGCTCGATCGCGACCAGATCAAACAGGAGCTCGGCTACGACCTGGGGCCCGATATCGCCCTGGTCCACGTCACCCTCCACACCGTTAGCGACAAGCCCATCCAGGTGAGCCACGACGATTTTCTGCTCATCTCTTCCAAGGACGGCCAGCGCTCCCAGCCTTATGAGCCCGGCCAGATCGCGGGCGCCGACAGCCTCACCGTCACTGAAAGCGGCGCCAAACAGGCCACCAGGAAGACTGGACTCATGATCGGAGGCCTGGGAGGCGGCATCGGTAACGGCGGCAGCAGCGCACAGAACCCCGATCTCAAAGTGCAGGCCTCGCACGATGACAACCCGAATCCATTGCTTGCAGTGCTCACGGCCAAGATACTGCCTGAAAAAGAGATAACGGACACCGTCTCGGGCCTGTTGTATTTTCAGATGGTGGGCAAGCTCAAGCCCAAGGATTTAGAGCTGCACTATAAAGGACCGGCCGGAAGGCTGGCCCTTCGCTTCAAGCCATAGACGCCTGGTTCGCCATTCTGAATTCTGACTTCTGATTTCTCACTGTCGTATTCTCGATCGGGAGACCTCTGTGTATAACGCAAAGATCACGGCGCTCGGCTGCTACATGCCGCCCGGGTACTGACCAATCAGGATCTGGAGAAGATGGTCGACACCACCAACGAATGGATCCTGCAGCGCGTCGGCATTTCGCAGCGTCACATCGCCCCGCCCGGAATGGCCACTTCCGATATGGCTGTGGAGGCCGCCATCGCGCTTCGCCAGCGCGGCATCGACGGCTCGGAGATGGACGCCATCCTGGTGTGCACCGTCACGCCCGACATGATGTTCCCCTCCACCGCGTGCCTGGTGCAGGACCGCCTGGGCGCCAAAGGCGCGTGGGGATTCGATCTGGTGGCCGCCTGCTCCGGCTTCGTCTACGGACTGACCACCGCCGCGCACCTGGTGTCGGCCGGCTCGCACAAGAAAGTGCTGGTGATCGGCGCCGACACCATGTCGCGCATCATCGACTACACCGATCGCTCCACCTGCGTCCTGTTCGGCGACGGCGCGGGCGCCATGCTGGTCGAGCCGGCCGAAGAGGGCGAGAGGCTTCATCGATTTCCTGAACGAAATCGACGGCTCCGGCGGCGATTATTTGAAGAAGCCGGCCGGCGGCAGCCGCATGCCCGCCAGCGCCGAGACCGTCGCCCAACGCCTGCACTACGTCAAACAGGACGGCCAGCAGGTTTTCAAATACGCGGTGCGCAAGATGTACGAATGCTGCCGCGATCTGCTGGAGCGCCATGGTCTGACGGGCCGACGTGTCAGTGATGATTCCGCATCAGGCCAATCGCGGATCATCGCCGCCGCGGCGGAACGGCTGGGGATCAATTGCGATCAGGTGGTGATCAATATCGAGCGCTATGGCAATACCACGGCGCCACCATTCCTCTGGCCGCGCGCGACGCCGTGCGCGCGGCAAGCTGAAGAAAGGCGACCTGGTGCTGTTCGCGGCGGTCGGCGCCGGTTACACGGTCGGCGCGAACCTGTGGCGCTGGCAGATGTAGCGCATGCAGATTAGGCATCAAAAAGCGGCGGTGTTTGGATGCCGCGGCCAGTTGGGCATCGAGCTGGTCTGCGAGTTCAGCGAGCGCGGCTATGGGGTTACCGGGTTCGAGCGATCGCAGATCGATATCGGCGATGCCGCGCAAGTGGCGCAGGTTTTCGCGGAGTAGATCCCGCGATCGTTATCAACGCGGCGGCCTACAACCAGGTGGACATCGCCGAAAGGGAACCACTGGTCCCGATGATGGCTAACGGCCTCGCGGTCCGGAATCCCGCCATGTCTTGCCGCCAGCATGACGCCCGATTGGTCCACTTTTCGACCGACTATGTGTTCGACGGAGCGACTGGCCGTGAGTACACCGAAGAAGACACCCGGCCGCTGGGCGCCTATGCGGTTTCTAAACTGGCCGGTGAACTTTACGCGCAAGCTTATCTGGACATCGCGCTGATCATTCGTACATCGGGCGTTTTCGGCCCAGGCGGCCTCGCTACCGCGCGCGGCAATTTCATCGAAGCGATGCTGCGGCTGGCGGCGAGCAACCAACCAATCCGCGTGCTCAACGATCACGTGGCCTCGCCCACCTATTCGCCCTTCCTGGCCGCTCGCGCAGCCGACTTGGTGGATCGCAATCTGACCGGCATTTTTCATGCCGGCGGGGGTCAGGCGATTTCCTGGTTCGATTACGCGGCCATGATTTTTCGCGTGGCCGGATTGCATCCCGAGCTCAAGCCCACGAACGAACGCGAGTTCCGCGCCGCCGCGCGCCGTCCGAAATATTCGGCGCTGTCCAACGCCAAAATGGAGCGCTCGGGAATCCAGCCGCTGCCGCCGCTGGAAACCGCGGTTCAGCTTTACATGCAGGAACGCGCGCGCCGCGTGCGACCATAATTCCGAGGAGGTTCGATGCCCGCGAAAAAGCTGCTGATGCTGGTCGGCGATTACGTCGAGGATTACGAGGTGATGGTGCCTTTTCGGCGCTCGCGATGGTGGGGCATGCGGTCCACGCAGTGTGCCCGAACAAACGCGCGGGCATTCGGTGCGCACCGCCATTCACGATTTTGAAGGCGATCAAACCTACAGCGAAAAGCGCGGCCATAATTTCGCCTTGAACGCCACCTTCGACGAGGTCAAACCGGAAAACTACGACGCGCTGGTGATTCCGGGCGGGCGCGCTCCCGAGTATATCCGGCTGAACCCGCGTGTCCTCGAAATCGTCCGACACTTCGCCTCCGCCGACAAGCCCATCGCCGCCATCTGCCACGCGGCGCAACTGTTGGCCGCGGCCGGCGTGCTCCAAGGCAAATCCTGCAGTTGTTATCCAGCCGTGGCGCCCAACGTCACCCAAGCGGGCGGCACTTTCGTGGATCTTGCGATGACCGAAGCTCACACCTGCGGAAAGCTCGTCACCGCGCCCGCCTGGCCGGCGCATCCTGCCTGGCTTTCACAGTTCCTGGGGGTCCTGGGAACGCGCATCGAGCTGTAACGGCGCTGGCCTCCGTCACTTAAGTCTTGACTTGACTATATCCGCCGCTGCATAATACTCAAGTCACTACTTAACCAAGAAAGGCAGACCTCGCCATGCCGGAACCCTCCGTAATACACAATACCTTCGTGATCGAACGTACCTATCCAGCCGCGCCTGACCGCGTGTTCGCCGCCTTCGCCGACCCAGCCAAGAAGCGCCGCTGGTTTATCGAAGGCGAGCACCATGACGTGGAACTTTATGAGCTGGATTTTCGCGTAGGCGGCGTCGAGCGCGCCCGTTCTCGTTTCAAAGAGGGGACGCCGTTCCCGGGCACTGCGCTGACCAATGACACCCTGTATCTGGACATCGTTCCCAACCACCGCGTTGTCATGGCTTCCACCATGAGCCTGGGCGAGAGACGCATTTCGGCCTCCCTGGCGACGTTCGAGTTCTTGCCGTCCGGGACCGGCACCGAGCTGGTCTTCACACACCAGGCGGCATTCTTCGAAGGCTCCGATGGACCTCAAATGCGGGAAGACGGCTGGCGCAAGCTGCTCGCCAAACTGACCGGCGCATGCACAGCGGAATGAAGCCGGATATCGACGGTATCTTCCACGCGCTCGGCGATCGAACGCGGCGGGCCATCGTAGCCCGGCTCAGCCGGGGACCGATCACAGTTTCGCGCTTGGCCGAACCGCTGGCCATTACACTGGCAGCGGTGGTGCAGCACTTGCAAGTGCTGGAGGAAAGCGGGCTGGTACAAACCGAGAAGGCCGGAAGGGTCCGGACTTGCCGCATCGAACCCAGCGGGCTTCGTGCAGCGGAACAATGGATCGGCAATTGCCGCTGGATGTGGGAGCGCCGCCTGGATCGGCTTGGCACTTTACTGGGTTGACGCATTCAAGCACCGCTCCCGGCGCCGGCAGACAAACTTTTACAAACCATCGCAGCTATAACGCTCCCCGGTTTCGTGTTGTAATCTGGTGAGAGACCGACCGTTCCGGCTTCCCATTCATGAAAACAAAAACGACTTTTCAGTCCTTCTCCTCACCGCGTGCGCCTTCCAGTCTGCCGCACAACCCGCTTTCAATCCGGACGGCGACACGCTGCTGAACGGAACCTACTACATGCGCCAGGTGTTTTATTTTTTATCCAACCAGGGCGTCGTCCGGAACTTCCACGCCGCTCGCCGGCTTGCCTCCTCCGAAGAAGGCGTGAGTGTTGGGGTCACTGACCTCGGCACCGTCGATGACCAGCGTGTAATAGTGGAACCCGGGAACAAGCGGCGGAGTGGTGATGGTCCAGAATCCATCCTGCTGTTTCTCCATATCCAGTTTCGGACCGCTCCAGAAGTTCAGTCGGACTTTCGTAGCATCCGGAGCTTTCACGCGAATCTGTACTCTGCCGGCGCTGTCAACCCTTGGATACTCCGCTGCCCAGACATTCGTCGTAGAGGGCTGAAAACTGTGTGATTCCTGCGCCCAACAAAAACACAAAGACAAGAGGACCAGTATTGCGAATCGCCGCATGTTGTTCTCCTTCGTTGCCATCGAGTGTCAACCATAGCACCGTCGAGCGATACCTTTTCGTTAGGTTCGGGGTTGCGGTCGCAGGATCCGGTTTGGATCACTGCTCAACTGAAACGACGGTGACAGACTTAGGCTCCAGTTTCAAAGTTAGCTTGCCACCCTGAACCTTCGCTGAGATCGGCCTCGGCATGACTGTGTTAGGTGCGTCGAAGGTGTTGACACTGTCCACCTTCGGCGCGGTCAGAGTTTCGCCGCTCGCTGCTTTTGCCGTAATGCCCTCCAGGCCTGCCTCGATTTCGACCGGTTCATTGGGATCGAGATTGGTAATCTCCAGCCACAACTTGCCGTTCGCGTCTTTCGCTGCGATCGCGTCCACTCGGGGCACCGCCACGGCCCCATGTGTGTACCAACCAGCATCAAAAGTCACCGGCACGGATGTGGCGTTCTGGAACGGTACGTACATTTTGAAGGCGTAATAGGTGGGAGTCAGGGCAGGCCGATGAC
>CAWGOZ010000019.1:0-3045 GCA_963824345.1 Bryobacterales bacterium | reverse complement strand
TGCTATGTGCCTGCTTACCTTTCTGGAATCGCTCAGTTACGTATTGCTATCCTCGCCATCGCCGACGCCTACGTCAACATGACCACCGAGCGTTCCTTCGCCGGCGCCAAGAGTAACGAACAGGCCCTGGCGGAACTGGAGAGGTTGAGTGGCATCCGCTACGACGGACTGCTGGTGCGCCTCCTCTTCCACGAATTGAAAAGTGAACGCACCCATCCCAGTCTGGGAGACTGACGTTACTGCGTTCCCGCGGCTGTTCCCCGCATCTGTTCCCTGCAGCCGTTCTCTGCGCTCTCTGCGTTCTAAGGTTTTACCTCCGCACCCCAAAATCCCGATACCCCTTGCAACCAGCCTCCGAAAGCCGGAAACTGTCTTCCCATGCCAGTCTCCCTCTCGCTCAGCAACAAAGTCGCCCTGATCACCGGCGGTTCACGCGGCATCGGCGCCGCCACCGTCCGCATGTTCGTAGCCGCCGGCGCTGGGGTGATGTTCAGCTTCCAGAAAGCCGAAGCTCCAGCCCAGCAACTCGTCCATGAACTAGGCAAAGCCAACTGCGCCGCCTTTGCCGCCGATCTCTCCCACCCGGAGAATGCAGCCAAGCTCGTGGCCGCGACCATCGAAACCTTTGGCCATCTCGACATTCTGGTAGCCAATCACGGCATCTGGGAATCCGCCGACGTCCCCGTCGACCAGATGACCGAAGCCCAATGGCATCGCACTCTGACCGTCAATCTCGAAAGCGTTTTCGTCCTGATCAAACACTCCGTCGCGCAAATGAAGAAGCAGGGGAAATCCGGGCACATCGTGCTTGTAAGCTCCACCGCCGGTCAGCGCGGCGAAGCCTTCCACTGCGATTACGCCGCCAGCAAAGGCGCGCTCATCAGCATGGTGAAAGGCCTTTCCACCGAACTGGCGCGAGACGGAATCTATGTGAATTGCGTGGCTCCGGGCTGGGTCGAAACCGATATGTCCGCCCCCGCCCTGGCTGACCCCAAGACCCGCACCCCGATCTTCGCCAGCATTCCCATCGGCCGTGTAGCCAAGCCGGAGGAGATCGCCGCCCCCATATTGTTTCTATGCACGCCGCACGCCGGCTTCATCACCGGCGAGATTTTTAACGTCAACGGCGGCGCCGTGTTGGTGGGCTAGATAATGCCGACCCGCGCAGGCAGCTACAATGGGCTTTCGCGCGTCATACCTAAAAGAATGAAGCGCTTTCTTTCCATCCTGCTGTTCGCCGCAGTGGCCGCTGCGCAGACCGACCCCGGCGCTGCGTCCATCCCTGTCGACCAGCAAAACGCCGCCAAAGCCCGCGCCTTGATCGACCAGGCCATCGAAGCTCTCGGTGGCAACGCATACCTCAACATCGCCGACATGACTCAGGAAGGCCGCTCCTACAGCTTCCATCACGGCGAACCCAGCGGCGCCGGTGGTCTGTTCTGGCGCTTCTACCGCTTCCCCGACAGTGAGCGCATTGAACTCACCAAGAAACGTGATGTCGCCTACGTCTATCGCGGAGACGACGGGTTCGAAATCACCTACAAAGGCGTGCGTGCGGATGATCCCAAGTCAGTCACCGATTTTGTTCGCCGCCGCAAGTACTCGCTCGACTGGGTCCTGCGCAGGTGGCTGCATGAACCCGGTGTCGCCCTGTTCTATGACGGCGCCAAAGTAGCCGCGCAGAAAGACACCCAGCAGGTCACGCTGGTAAACGCCCGCAACGAGTCCGTGACTCTCTACTTCGACACCGCCACCCATCTTCCCGTGAAAAAGAGTTTTTCCTGGCGCGATCCCACCGACAAAGAACGCAACCTGGAAGAAGACATCTATGACAACTATCGCCCGGTCGAGGGCGTCATGACCCCCTTCAGCGTCACCCGCTTCTACAACGGAGACATGGCCGGCCAGCGCTTCCTGAATTCCATCCGTTACAACACTGGCCTGAGCGATTCCCTGTTCAACGTCAGCGTGACTTACGGTCCCACCAAACCCGCTCCTCGGAAGTAACTCCCCTGCCTTGCCAGCCAACTCCTTGTGCTCTTGAGGCTTACAATCGCGACCGCTCCAAGGTCGGCAAATCCCCACGGACTGTGGCTAATTTGCCACAGCCAGTATTTCGCCCGTCAGCGGTAATCTATTCATACCGCCATAGATAGCGAGATCTGCCTCTGAAACACGAGCAAACAATTCGTGCCGCCGTGGAATGCGCTGGTGTGGGTTTGCATAGCGGCGCCCCGGTTCAGCTGCGCATCCTGCCCGCTCCCGCCGGCTCCGGGATCGTGTTCCGCCGCACCGACCTGGACGGTTTCGAAGTCGAGGCCATTGGCCGCAACGTCGCCCGTGTCAGCTATGCCACCAGCCTCATGAAAAAGGGCGTGCTGATCTCCACTACCGAGCATCTGCTTTCCGCCTTCATCGGTACCGGCGTGGATAACGCCATCGTCGAACTCGACAACCTGGAACTTCCCATCCTCGACGGCAGCGCGCGGCCTTTCGTGGAACTGATAAGAAAAGCCGGTATTCGTACACAACGCCGTGCCCGAACTTATCTGCGCATCCGCCGCGAGCTCGAGCTGCGTGAAGGCGACAAATTTATCGCCGTCTATCCCGCCGACACCTATTCCGTCTCCTACACCATCAACTTCCCGCACCCTCTGATCGGGAAGGAGAGCTTCCGGGTTGACCTCGAGGACGGAAACTACCTGCGCGAGATCGCGCCCGCCCGCACCTTTGGCTCGCGGGAAGATGAGCAGGCCATGCGCGACATGGGCCTGATCCGCGGCGCCTCGCGTGAGAACTGCATCATTCTTACGCGCACCGGAATGGAGAATCCCCCGCTGCGCTTCAACGACGAATTCGTCCGCCACAAAGTGCTGGACCTGATTGGCGACCTGGCCCTGCTGGGCAGGCAAATCCTCGGCAACGTCGTCGCCGATCGTGCCGGCCACGCCATGCACACCGCCCTGGTTTCCCGCCTCTTGCGGGATCGCTCGCTGTGGGAAGAAACCACTCTGGAAGAAGAAGATCACGGCACCCGACACTCCC
>CAWGOZ010000018.1:0-5391 GCA_963824345.1 Bryobacterales bacterium | reverse complement strand
TATGTTCCTGTTGCTTCGTTCGGTTGGTATTTGTTGCTGGCGTCGGCAGTAATAAACGGCAAATTGATCTCGGTTTCGACGGTCGTCGACAACTCGATCTTGGCCTTCTCAGCGGCATCCTTCAGCCGCTGCAGCGCCATCTCGTTGCCCTTCGAACCCAGGTCCAAGCCCTCTTCGTGCTTGAACTCGGCGATGAGCCAATCCACAATGCGCTGGTCGAGATTGTCGCCGCCCAGGTGAGTATCACCGTTGGTCGACTTCACCTCGATGACGCCTTCGCCCACTTCCAGAATCGAAATGTCAAAGGTGCCGCCGCCGAAGTCATAAACAGCAATGGTCTCGTCCTTCTTCTTGTCCAGCCCGTAGGCCAGCGCCGCCGCCGTCGGCTCGTTCACAATGCGCTTCACGTCCAGGCCGGCAATTTTGCCCGCGTCCTTGGTCGCCTGGCGCTGCGCGTCGTTAAAGTAGGCCGGAACGGTGATCACGGCCTCAGTCACGGTCTCGCCCAAGTAGGCCTCGGCGCTCTTCTTGAGCTTCTGCAGGATCATGGCCGAAATCTCCGGCGGGGTGTACTCCTTGCCCTGCGCCACCACGGCCACGTGGTCGCCCTGCTGGACAACCTTATAGGGCACCATCTTCATCTCGGTGTCCACTTCGTTGTAGCGCCGGCCCATAAAGCGCTTGATGGAGAAGATGGTGTTCTCCGGATTGGTGATAGCCTGCCGCTTGGCAACCTTGCCCACCAGCCGCTCGCCAGTCTTGGAAAAGCCGACAATCGAGGGCGTGGTGCGGTCACCCTCTTCATTTGGAATCACTTTGGGCTCGCCGCCCTCCAGCACCGCAACGCACGAGTTGGTCGTGCCCAGGTCAATTCCGATAATCTTTGCCATGTTGTTGTAAACCTGCCTTGTACAGAGGAATCTGTGTCGCTATATAGGATGCAGCATTGAGTCAACTAGTGTCAACTTTATTTGATAGTAAACCCATAAATCACTCTGGAATGCTTTGACCGCCATGCCTTGCAAGCGCTAGCCGTGCCGAGCTATGATGCCGAGCAACCGCACCCCCATCGGCCAAGAGGACCTAAGCCATGACCTTGAGGCGATGCCCCTCGCGACAGGCTCACCGGCTAAGTGCCCGAAGCCTTGCAGCGAGATTGCTGTTTATGGGGTTGATGGCTCCTGCGCTGGCATCCGGCCACGCCCAAACCAGGGTTCCGGAGTGGACCTGGATGGGCGGAGGCAACGGATCTGACGAGTGGGGCACCTACGGACCGAAGTACGAGTTCGCCGCGGCCAACCTTCCCGCCGGTCGCGCGTGGGCATCGGAATGGACCGATAGAAGCGGCAGGCTCTGGATCTTCGGCGGCAATTATAGCAACGACCTCTGGGTTTTCGATCTGGCACAAGGCGCGCGGGGCGAGTGGGCGTGGATGGGCGGGAGCAACCCCGGGAACTGCGGGAGTGGGGACTGCGATCCGCTAGGCGTCTACGGCAAAGAGTACGCATTCGCAGCCGGCAATATTCCCGGCGACCGCACCAACGCCGTCTCCTGGAGCGCCCCGGACGGCAGGATGTGGCTGTTCGGCGGCGCCGTGTCTCCCACGGCAACGACCTGGAACGAGGCCAACGACTTGTGGGTCTTCGATCCCATGCAGGGCGCGCATGGCGAATGGGCGTGGATGGGCGGAAACAAAATCTCGTTCACCGACCTGCCCGGCATCTACGGCACCGAGTACCAGTTTGCGTCCACGAACCGACCGGGCGGGCGCTGGGAAGCCGTTTCATGGACAGACCAGGAGGGCAGGCTGTGGATGTTCGGGGGCGCCGGCTTTGACACCAACGGGGTGCAGTGTATTCTCGACGACTTGTGGGTCTTCGATCCGGCGCAGGGTGCACATGGCGAGTGGGCCTGGATGGGCGGTAGTCCGACGGTGAGAACGAGCGGTACTTACGGAACCGAATTCAAGTTCGCCCCCGGCAACATGCCCGGCTCGCGCGCGAGCGCCCTTGCCTGGACTGAGAAGAGCAACAAGGTCTGGCTCTTTGGCGGGCAGGGCTACGATTCGGCCGGACACGAGGGCTACTTGAACGACCTGTGGGTCTTCGATCCGGCGCAGGGTGCGCATGGCGAGTGGGCTTGGATGGGAGGAAGCGATACGGTGCCGGTTTCCTGCACGGCGGGGTATGGCTGGTGCGGCCGCGCGAGCAGTTACGGCACGCAATTCCAGTTCGGCGCCGCGAGCGATCCCGGAGGGAGAGTGTGGGGCACTTCCTGGACCGACACCAGAGGCCACCTGTGGCTACTCGGCGGGCAGGGCTATGACGCGGACGGAACCGAGGGGATTCTCAACGATCTGTGGGAGTTCGATCAGGCAGCGGGCGCTCATGGCGAGTGGGGATGGATGGGCGGCGGGGGCCACCTGCCGAAGTCCTGTCCGTCGACGAAATATGACGGGTATGGGGTCTGTGGCCGCTTCGGCAGCTACGGGACCGAGTACGAACCTGCCCTGGCCAATTTTCCCGGGGGACGCGAGGTGGGAACGAGTTGGGTGGACGAGAGCGGCAATCTTTGGCTCTTCGGGGGCGGCGGCTACGGAGCGCAGGGCGTCGCGGTGGATTACTTCACTGGCCTAAACGACGTCTGGCAGTTCAAGGTGGTCACCACCCAGACCATCGACTTCCCGCAGCCCCAGACACCGGTGACTCTGAGCGCCAAACCCATTAATCTTGCCGCGATCGCAACCTCGCACCAGGCGGTGACCTTCCGCGTAGTCTCAGGCCCCGGCAACGTGAGTGGGAAGAACGGCAGCACTTTGACCGTCCTCAAGGCGGGCACCATCGTGGTCGCAGCGAACCAGGCAGGAGATGCGGAATTTGCCGCCGCCCCACAAGTCACGCACAGCATCACAGTGAAGCCATAGGAATCCCGCTGCTGTTGAGCTCTTCAACATAGTCCCGAAAGCCAGCCATCCAAGCCTCCGCGGTCCGCGTCACTGGCGGCGGATTCGTTCATCGGTTAGTCTCAGTAGTCCGTCCGATGAGCACCGCCCAGGCACTTCCGTTCAAGATGACCGCCGCGCAGGCCCAGGCGCGCTATCCGCTGTCCCAGGGCGTAAACCCATGGCTGGTGACGGTTTCGGTCATGCTCCCCACCTTTATGGAGGTGCTGGACACCGCCATCGCCTCGGTGGCGCTGCCCTATATCGCCGGCAGCCTCTCGGCCTCGAACTCTGAAGCCACCTGGGTGCTGACCAGCTATCTGGTTGCCAACGCAGTCATTCTGCCCGCATCGAACTGGTTCGCCCGCCGCTTTGGCCGCAAGCGCTTTCTTTTGACCTGCGTGGTCATCTTCACTATTGCGTCGTTCTTCTGCGGAGCGGCGCCATCGCTTACCGTCATTCTCTTGGCGCGCGTGATGCAGGGCGCCGGCGGCGGAGCGCTGCAGCCGCTCTCGCAATCGATTCTCCTCGAGAGCTTTCCGGTCGAAAAGCGATCCATGGCCATGGCAGCCTACGGCCTCGGAATCGTCGTCGCGCCAGTGCTGGGTCCCACCCTTGGCGGCTGGCTAACCGACACATTCAGTTGGCGATACGCCTTCTACATCAACATCCCGGTCGGCATCCTGGCAGTCGTACTCATCAGCCGGTTTGTGCATGACCCTCCATACATCCGAAATGCCAAAGTCGGCCCGTTCGACAACCTCGGCTTCGGCCTGCTGATCGTCTGGACCGGCTGCCTGCAAGTCGTCCTCGACAAAGGCCAGGAAGACGACTGGTTCGGCGCCATCTGGGTGCGCTGGGCCGTCGCGGCTCTGATCCTCGCCCTCGTCGGCTGGATCTGGCACTCCTGGCACAAGTCGCAAGGTTTGGTCGACCTGCACGTGCTCAGGAACCGCAACTTCCGCACAGGCTGCTTCCTCATTGCTCTGCTGGGAATGTGCATCTACATCACCATCGCCATTTTGCCTCTTTATTACCAGGAGGTCCTTGGCTACACCGCCTTCACCGCCGGACTCGTCGTCGGACCCCGCGGCATCGGCTCGTTCATCGGCTCGCCCGTCATCGGCATCCTCGGCTCACGCATCGACAACCGCAAGCTGCTCTCCCTGGGATTCATCGGCTTCGGCGTCTGCTCGCTGATCTTCGGCACGGTCAACCTGAGCATCGGCCCGTTCACGCTGCTCATTCCCATCCTCGTCACCGGCTTTTCGCTGAGCTTTGTGTTCGTGCCGCTGGCCACCATGACCACCTCCACTCTGAGCAACCAGGAGATGGGCAACGCCACCGGCCTCTTCAACATGCTCCGGAACATCGGCGGATCGATCGGAATCGCCATGGCAACCACCGCGCTCATCCGCCGCGCCGCGCTGCACCAGACCGAAATCGGCGCCAACGTGACCGCCTCAACTTTTGCGCTGCAGCAAAAGTCGGCCATGGTCGGCGCTTACCTCGGTCATCGCCTCGGCCCGTCAGCAGGCCGAACCGGCTCGCTGGGACTGCTCTACGACCTCCTCCAGCAGCAGTCGGCGCTAGAGGCCTACGTCGACGTCTTCCGCTGGACCGCCCTGCTCGCCTTCTTCTGCGCCGGCGCCGTCTGGCTCTTCAATAAGCCGCCTAAGAACGCCAAGCCCCCCGCCGGCGCGCACTGAACACTCCATCCAAATCCACGCAAATCTCCCCTGTCTCATCGCGCCTCGCGCAGGATATGCTTGGGGCATGCCTCGCAATCCCGCGCGCCTCCCGGGCCTTTGCCTTCTTGCGCTTGCCGCAGCCGTCGTACCGCTTTCAGCAGCGGGCTCCTCGGTTCCCGCGGCGCCCGCCGATCGCGTCCTGGTACTCGACGGCCTGGGCAAAGGCGCTGCTCCGCTCGACGGCGCCTGGCAGTTCCATCTCGGCGACGACCTGTCCTGGGCCGCGCCCGCCTTCGACGATTCCCAGTGGGAGCAGCTCTCGGCCGACAAGACATGGGGCAGCCAGACCCACCCCAGCTACCAGGGAATGGCCTGGTATCGCCGCACCCTCCGCGTCACGCCCGCTCCCGGCGCCTCACCCGATTTCGCGCTCCTCATCCCCGCCATCGACGACGCCTACGAAATCTACTGGAACGGAACACTGATCGGCCATCTCGGCTCCATGCCGCCCCACCCGGTTTACTTCCCCAACGTGCCCGCGCAGACTTACGGACTCGGACCAATGCAATCCGGCGTGCTCGCCATCCGCGTCTGGAAGAACATGCTCGCCTCGAACGATCCCAGCACTCTCGGCGGATTCGAAGGCGTTCCGCTTATCGGCAGTCCCGATGCAATCGCAGCCGCCAAGGGTGACATGGACTTTCACTGGCTGCGCAGCCACCAGTTTCTGTTCGGGTTCACCTCTAAGCCAAATGGTTC
>CAWGOZ010000017.1:0-7746 GCA_963824345.1 Bryobacterales bacterium | reverse complement strand
AAAGGCGTACTGCAGCCCCTTCACCACCTGGAACAGCGACAGGTCGGCGTAGGTCAGCGCTAGCCCGGCCAGCCCTGCGCCGCTCTCGCCGCCGCCCTTCAGGATGCGTTCGAAGTAGCCGAGGTACTTGGGGATCCGCTCGCGCCGGAAATGCCCGGCGCGCGCCTTGGCTTCATCCTTCTGGTCTTCGTAGTAGAGGCCGCTGGCGATCGGGTGGTGCGTGTCGTGGGCTTCGTCCACCAGGTCGGCGATGGTCAGCTGCAGCTGGTTCACCCAGAGCCGGCCGATCTCTTCCTCGGGCGCCAGTTTGTGACGGTGGCCGAGGAACAGCAGGATATTGGCGGTCTGGGCGATCACCAGGGTTTCGACCGCACCAGGATCGGCGGCGCGAATGGCGGCCGGCGCGCAGTTCGTCCATCAGCTGCGCCAGGTTGCGCGCGCCGCCGCCTTCGCTCACCGGGCGCCGGGCCACGTCGATGTACTCGGCGCCGGCTTCCTCCAGCGCGAGGCGAACGAACTCGCCGCGCCCTGGATGCCGGGCCAATAGTAATAGCCGGTAGGTCATGGGGCTCCTTTTCACGCTCGAACTCCCAAACGTCCAAGCTCGCCTTCTGCTAGATCAACCACATCTGTGTCTGGATGACCACCTTTTCGAAAGGTCCCGCTTTGGGCGTGACCCTCGATCTTCAGCGCGCGGCGCCGCGGGTCGGAGGCCGGTCAGGAGGAACGCTTAGTCTGGCGGGGCTTGACACGCGGACCAGCTCAAGGCCACGCTGGGCAGACCGGCGCTTGCGATCCCGCCAAGGCGAAGATGCGGGCGGCTCAGATCTGGCGCTGGGTGGCAGCATCTTCGGGATCGCCGATTTTCCGCCATGAGCGACATCGCCAAGGAGACCGCGCGTCGTTGGAAGATCGCTTCACCCTGGGGCGGCCTGAAATTGTCGAACGGCTGGTCACCGAGACGGCTCGCGCAAATGGCTGATCCGCTTCGCGCCGGGCATCGAGTACAGCCGGGAGTGTGGGACGAGTCTGGAACTGCGGGGGCTGGAACGGCGGGGGCTGGCGCGGCTGCGGAAAGATCCGCGGGATGAAAAATAACTGCAGCGAGAGCGAGGGCGGTTCCGAGGGCGAAGAAAGAACGGCGCGAGTCGAGAGTGCGTTGCAACGGGGAACTCCCAGAATGCCGATGCGAGGGAACGAAGAACAGGGATCAGGGAACAGGGATTCGGTTCGTGGATCACCTGGCACCTGAAAAGAAGGCGAGCTGAATGCTCGCGCGGCGCGCAACTGGTCCCGGTTTCCTGCTCTCTGTTCCCTCGTAATCCCCGCTACTAGACGGCCTTGGGTGGCTTGGAGCCGTCGGTGGCGCAACCGCCCTTGCCCTGGCAGGAGTTCTTGCCTTTGCAGCCCTGGTCGCTGGTCTTGCAGCCGCCCTGGCCCTTGCACGAGTTTTTGCCTTTACAGGAGTGCTTTGCTGGCGTGTCCTGGCCGCCGAAGTTGTAGCCGGCCTTGAGCACCTTGGCCGAGACCTTGGTGGTGGGCTGGCTTGCCGAAGCAGTTTGGGCTGCCGCGACGGAGGTTCCACCGACCAGGCCGGAGAGAGCCGCCGTGAGGAGAAGAGCATTCAAGGAGTTCTTCATAGTTCATTAACCTCGTGTTTTGGGGAGTTGGGACGGAGGACTCTCCGCCGGTTGTTGACCCGCGAGGCGGCTGAGCTTCCGTCCCGCATAAACCGTGACACGCCACCTAAGAGTAGGTGCGCGCAAGAAAGGTTACAGCTTTGACCGTAGAAGTGGAAATCAAAATTCCATCGGTCCAACCCTTCTTGTGACGAGTACGTTGGACGTATGGCAATCGGATTGGGGGTGGACTTTGGAGAGTGGTTTGGGGGAATGGCGCGCCTGGGTGACCGGTCGGGAAGCGCGTTCTTGCGGTAGTCTGAGGGAGCCGTGACGGAATCCGCCGACCCTTCGAACCCGCGAGACACCTCAGGATGGACGCGCCTAGCGCCCCGGTTGGGCGGCACAAGCCTACTTTTCGCAGTGCTGCAAAGCATTTGCACGGCGGTGTTGACCCTTAGCGGCGTTCGCGTGGCGATTGGGTTGACCGCGCTGGCGGCGGCGAGCGGGATCTACGCGCCTGCAAAGGGTTTCCATCAGGATGCTATCCGGATTCCGATGCTGATTCTTGCGGCGGCCGGGGCGATTA
The DNA here is from genome assembly GCA_963824345.1 of Bryobacterales bacterium. Classification (GTDB taxonomy): domain Bacteria; phylum Acidobacteriota; class Terriglobia; order Bryobacterales; family Bryobacteraceae; genus Palsa-89. The sequence continues at coordinate 5,538 of CAWGOZ010000017.1, read as the reverse complement.
CGAACCTGGCTGTCCTCATGTGGATCCGGCATTTGCGCAACCAGCCGGCGGCGCAGTGGAGGCGGCGCGAGCTGTCCACGAAGGAGAAGCGGAGCGAGCGGCTGCAGGTGGCTCTGGCGATTTTGACGCTGGTGCTCGTGGGGCTGGAGACTTGGACCCATCCGATGGTGCATCGGACGGGGCCGCCGCCGGCGGGAACGCGGGTTGAGAGTCAGTAAGCAGACAGGATGTCTCGGAGACGGATCACGAATCGAAGAGGCACGCTATGACGATCCAGTTGGAACTCAGCCCCGAACCCGCAGACTCAGATTGCAGCCGAGGCGAAAGCGTGCGGGATCACTTCGTAGGAGTCTGTGGGCGGGGTCTTACAGGAAGCCCTCGCTCGCGCAGGAAGCCCTCGCTCGCGCTTCGCGCCGCACGCCACTCACCATCGAGAAATTTCACCGAATGCCAAGAGCTCTTGCTAAGGGGCTGAAGGGCTGCCTGGCCTGCTTACCGAGACTTTCACGCGCGAAAGTTTCCCCGCGGACCGCATCCAGCGCCAGGCTATGGCTTGCTGAGTTCCAGTTCTTTGTCGAGGCGGGCGTGGAGGCGGGCGCTGAAGCCGGCGGGAAGTTCGAAGACGCGGTCGTCAGCCATCAGCACGACCACATTGCGCGTGGAGTCGAGGACGGCGGAGCAGATCTCGCAGGTTTCCAAGTGGCGGTCGATGTCGGCGCGCAGTTTCTCGTCCACCTGGCCGTCGATGTAGGCCGAGATGTGTTCCCAGACGTGTTTGCAGTCGATCCTCATGCTCGCCGTCCAAACAGGCCTTTCGGCTTGGGTGCAAACGCTTTCAATTGCGGCGCCAGTGCGCGTTGCAGAAGCGCACGGGCGCGATGCAGGCGGACTTTTACCGCTCCCTCGGTGATGCCCAGCGCGTCGGCTGTTTCTTTGCCATCCATTTCTTCGATGTCCCTCAGCAACACTACGTTACGGTAAATCTCCGGCAGGCCGTCTACGGCTTGCCGGAGGATAGTGGCGAGCTCCCTTTGCTCGACGGCGTCGGAAGGGATTTCGCGCCAACTGGTGAGGATGGCGGGGGTGTAGTCGCCGGTCTGTTCGTCGCTTTCAGCGTCGAGCGAGTCCTCGCGACGCGTGGCCTGTTTGCGCAGACGGCCAAGGCCTTCGTTACGCGCGATGGAGAGCACCCAGGTGCGGAACTGCGAGTCGCCGCGATAGGAGTGGAGGTTGAGATAGACCTTGATGGCGGTTTCCTGGGCTGCATCCTCGGCTTCGGCTTCGTTGCGCAGCAGGGAGTGAAGCAGGAAGTAAATAGAGCGCTCGCAGGGACGGATTAGTTGGTGAAACAGATGTCGCTCGCCGGCAAGGATGCGGCGGATGAGCTCGACCTCGGATTCAGTGCTCAGCGATACCATGATTCACCGGCGCGGGTCGCGTGCTGGAAACGTTTGCGCGGCGCGTCTTCCAGGCGCGACTTCCAAAAGATGAAATATAACCGATGGAGCCGTCCAGAGAGGCGAGATTACTTCAGTACATATCCGGTCCATCTATGACTTTTATGGATTCGATTAAGAATCCTTGCACGAAAAAGTCCAATTGTGCCGTACAATCTCCACACGAGGAAAACCATGGCTGGAGATCTCCAACTAACTTGCAGCGATTGCGGGCAGGACTTTACCTTCACCGCTGCCGACCAATCATTTTTTCAGGAGCGCGGGTACTCGACACCGAAGCGCTGCAAACCGTGCCGCCAGGCCAAAAAGAACGATCAAGGGGGAGGCGGGTCCGGTTATCGTGCGGCTCCAGCTACGGGAACTCCAGTGATTTGTTCGGGGTGCGGCCAACCGACAACCGTTCCATTTGAGCCGCGTGGCGACCGTCCGGTGTTTTGCCGTGACTGTTACCAGGCGCGCAAAGGCTCCAGCGGCGGTGGTGGCGGCGGAGCTGGAAGAAGCCGCAGCCGCTATTAGTTCCCGAAGGGCCCGATTTCATCCGGAGATTTAACTCCGTCAAATTCAAGCGAGGCTCCCGGCGAGCGGGTGGAGTTACTCAGCCAGCGCGAAGCTTAGAGTGTGGCTTGTTTCCGGACGAGTTAGTTACCGGTGAAGCCAGCCGAAGTGGACACAAGAAAATGGGCAATCATTCTTGAGATGGTTGCCCATTTTTCGCGTGTGGAGTTTGGTAGTTCAAACGTTTCAGGAGATTGGTCGAGATGTATCCGGTCCCAGGTTTTTCGTCCGCCGGCGCGGACTTCACTCCGGCCTATTTTCGGTTCGTCCCTCCTGGACGATTTATCTAGTCTGCGGCAGCCAAATCATGTGGCCACACACTTTAAAAAACGAGCACGCCGGCGGCGTCGGCCAAGGTTGTTCCGCCGCTGCTGATGGTCACCCTGATTGTGCTTCCGATCACGGTTTTCGTGAATTTATAACCAGCGCCAGGCTTTAAGCCGGCGACATAATTCGATTTCACCGTGTTGGATTCCGAGAAAACAGTGTTGGCGAAGGTCGCGGTCTGAGCGGAGTTATGGATAAAGAGAAGCACAGACGTACCGACTTGCGCGCCGTCGAATGCGGTTCCGCCGGTGGATGAAATGCTGCTCACTGGCGTTGCATTCACGCCATGGTCGGCGCCTTCAAGTACGTGCAGGAAGCGGATCGTGGTGGGATTGCTCGCGTCCTCGACGGTCATGACGTATTTCGTGGGCTCGAGGTCGGCGATCGGACTCAGGTCCGTTGCGGCTTCGCGCGCTGTGATCGATGCGTTCTCGGGCAGTAGCGTATGGATGAACAGGCGCTGGCCATCGGCCATGGTTTCCGTTGCTGTGTGGCCGCTGATGTTTGGATTGGCGATGAGGCTCAGGTTGAAGCGCTTGAAGAGGCCGGCATTCTTCGACGCGGCGCGGTCGTAGATGACGATGTAGTCGTCATTGAGCCAGAAGATGGAGCGCTGGGCCTGGGTGATATCGACTGCGCTCTGGCTCGCGTCCCAAATGTCGGGGCGGTTGTAGAGCCTGGTGAGATCGGAAGCCGCATAGACATAATTCTTGCCGCTGCTGGTGAGCGTGACTGGATCGCCGGCGCTTTCTCCCCAAATGAACTGGCTGCCGTTCTTCCACTCGCCCACTTCTTCCCAGCCCAGGCTGGGCGTGCCCGCGGGGCACCAGTTCTGCAGCGCGAGCGTGTTGTGGTAGTAGGTGGTGAGGCCGACGCCGTTGTTGTCGTAGTTGCTCATCTCCTTGGTGAGCCATGCGCCTTTGCGATAGAACTCGAATTCGCCCGCGGCGCCGTCCTGGTGATTGATCGACTCCCAGCTTGCGTGGTAGTCGAACATCGTGTTGCCGGCTCCCCACTTGCTGTGGGCGACGATGCGCGATGCGCCGGGATCGTAGAACTCCTCAGGGAAACCGGGGCGCGGATCGGCTGCCGCCGCGGCTGCGGGATCGAAGAGCAGGAAGTACTCCAGACTTTCGAGCCATGACCACGAACCCGAGTCATTGATGCGCGTGCTCATTCCGGCTGCGCCGCCGGGAAGCGCGTTTTCGACGAACCACCGGATGTCGGCCTGATGCGTGGTCTGGCCGTTTTCGTGTTCGAGGAGGTTGAGCAGCGTCCACGGATTCACGTTGTCGGGAGTGACCCAGAGGCGCAGCATATCCCCATAGCTGGCGAATTCGTAAACGGGGCCCAGGTAGGTTTCTGAAGACGGAACGAAGCTCGTGGGAATGAGCGAAGTGATCATTCCATGCACCCAGCGGTCCCAGACAGGCGCGTCGATCAGCCCAATCTGCGGGCCGGTGAACTTCGCGTACTCGGCATTGTTGAATCCGGCGGTTTGCAGGGCGAGCAACTGGCCGAGAACGTAACCGAACGACTCACCGTAGAGCATGCCTTCGGGAGGAAGTCCGCCGCTGGCCAGGCCGAATCCTTTGGTGTTCGCGATGTCGTAGGCCTTGGTGGAGACGGCGGCGTCGGAGAACATGGCGAATTCCTGATAGAGCCACGCACCTGTCGCGTCGGCGAGATAACTGCGCAGGGAGTTACCGAGTTGCGTGGCCGGCATGGTGGGCACAACGAGCGGGTCGTCGCTGGGGTCCATCGCCAGCGACATCATGGTGAGCAGGCGCGCGTGCGCCAGATAGTAATTGTTCGCGGCCATGCGGTAGGGCTGATTGCCGGGGAGCAGCGAATGGTTGTTGAGGACTCCGCGCGGCTCGGGGCTGTCTCCGCCGGTGGTTTCGGCGTTGAGGCAGTCAGCGGACCAGATCAGGAAGACATTGCGGACGGTTGCCTTGTCAGACGCGGTGAGGATCGGATTGCCCTTGGAGTCTTTCGCGTCGTAGATCCAGTCGACCACCAGAGGCCACTCTTCGCCCGAGAGGCTGGCGCGGTTGTAGATGGCAAAGGTGGGGTCGCGAAATGGTGCGTTGGGCTGGTGCCCCATCGCCGCCTGGGTGAGGCCAGGCATGATGAGATTGCGTGCGTACTGCGCGTAGAGGATGCGGTTGGCCGGCTTTGGATCGATGAGCGAGTTGAGCGCGAAGATGACCGCGTACTCCTCGCTGAGATAGCCGGTGTAGCCCTGCGAATCGCCGGGATCGGGCCAGTCAGGATTGGCCGTGCCGCCGGGGAAGAATTTGGTTTTGTAGACACTGATTGCGTTCTTGAGAACGGGCTGCAGGCCTTCAGAGTAAACCTTGTTGGAATCGACAGCCCAGCCTTGCAGGCGCGTGACGTCGGTGGGAGTGATCCAGAGGCGCGGATGCGCCGCGATGGGGAACGGGACGGCTGGATAGCTTTGGCCGGCGGGAAGAACGAGAACGTCCGCGGTGGACGATAGCGCGGAGTTGGCGTTGCTGGCGGCTGTGACATGCCAGATTCCAGGCGACGAATTGCTATAGCTGATTGTGCTGCCCGTGCCTGTGATGACACCGCCGTCGGTTGTCCATTTGACGCCTGAGCCGCCAGAGAGCACTGCTGTGATGCTGACCTTGCCGCCGGGACGCAGGCTCACGCTGGCCGGTGCAACCGAAATGCTGGCAGCGGTTACCGTTTCGGGAAGAACACGGTCCAGAGCGTTGGAGCCTGTGGACAAAGGAACCGGAGACGCGGCCGACGGACGCGGCGCAGCCATGCCGAACACGAGAATAGCCGCAAGCGGAAGAGCGAACCGGCGCGCGACCCGAGCTGCGTTGCATGCGCCGGAAAGTTGAGGCAAATCGAACATTTGCTTACCTCGATATACGGAATCTTCTTTAGTGGATAAGTAACTTCCCCGCTCGATTGTGACAGTGAAGCGGCGGCGACCCTCTGCAACTTTTGTCTTATGGCATACCAGCGAAGTAACGGGTGTACTGATCGCGGGACGCGGAGAGTCGACTGGGCCTGGATCCATCGAAAGATGGAAGCGGGACAGGCGGAAATACGTCCGGATTCCCTGCGTAATTTGAATCGCGGTGTGTGAGAAAATGCGTGCAGCGCTGCCAGGTTCCAAAACGGTGGGGATAGACGAAGATCACAGCGACGGGGCGAAAGT
>CAWGOZ010000016.1:0-437466 GCA_963824345.1 Bryobacterales bacterium | reverse complement strand
GAAAGTCAAACTCAAGCCAGCAGCCATTAATCCTCCAAATGCCGGAAACAATGATCGCCAACGCCGTTCTCGCGCAGCAGGTTGCGATTAGCGGAGAAATCAGAAGCCGTCAGCCGCTGACCATCGAAGGCGAACTGGAGGGAACCGTCAACGTCTCCGGCCATCGGTTCACCGTCGCTGCCGGCAGTAAAGTTCACGCCAGCGTCAAGGCCAAGGAAATCGATGTCCATGGGTTTCTGCAAGGCAATGTCGAGGGCGCCGACATAGTTTATATCCGCTCAGGCGCGCGATTCCTAGGCGATATTCGGGCACATGGCATTGTCATCGAGGACGGGGGATTCTGATTTCGTGGAAACGTGGATCTCTCCGGCCCCACCGTTCAGAGTCAAGCGGCGCACAGAGCAACCAGACCCCCGACGGTGCTTTAATGTTTGAGAGTGCTCTGGTTGCCGGCCCCGTCGGAAATTCATCCAAGACCCGGTTAACCAGTTAAGCCGCTCCCGCGTCAATCTCAAAGAGGCCAGCCTTTTCGAACATGCGCTCCATTAAAACGACGACACTTTTCTTTCTCGCTCTCGCCGCCTTCCCTTGGCGGTCGTCCGCTCAAAATTATGACTCGAGCGGCAACAGTATGTTGAACGGCACGTATTACATCCGGCAAGTGATCTATTTGGTCCAGGATACCGAACAGCCGGAAGGAACCGTGGGCGAAGCCATCTGCACCTACGGAAACATCACTTTCGACGGCAACGGGAATTACACCTTCAACGGATCGTACTTGGACTCCGCGAGCGGTTCGAGTACCCCGACCCAGGTTTCCGGCGGCACCGGCACCTACGTGATTTCGGCCAGCGGCATGGGGTACATCACCGCGATCAACCCGGAATTGAGCGCCACGGACCTCATGATCGGCATGGTCTCCCCAACGGGTATTTTTATCGGCAGCAGCACCCAGAACACGCAAGCGAACGAGCTGGGTTATAACGACCTGGTGATCGCCGCACCACTCGGCTCGCCAGAAGCCACGAACGCCACACTCAGCGGCAGCTACCAGATCGCGTATATGGATCCGACATATTTCCCTACAACCAGCGATCTTCCCGGCGGCGATGCGCTGATCACCTTCTCTGCCGACGGGCAAGGCAACATCGGTAACGCCAGTGTGACCGGCTATATTTCCGACAACAGCTCCGCCAGCACGGAAAACCTGACCGGAGTCACTTACGCCTTCACCAACGGCGCGGCGCAGCTCAACTTCGGCGGAAGTAACACCGCACTGGTGGAAGGAACGGAACTGCTATACATATCGCCCGATGGCAATTTCGTATTTGGGGGCGCGTATAACGGCTTCGACATGTTCGTGGGAGTCCGCTCGGCGACCAGCAATCCCACCAATTACAATGGTCTGTATTACCAGGCGGGGCTCGATCTGGACCAAACCGGCGCTGCCGATGGCTATGTGCTGCTCGACAGCTACTACGGTGCTCTCAGCGTGGGTTCGTGCTCGACCGCGATTCCCTGCCCCTCTGGATATAACGGCTACATCATCGGCGATCAGAGCTTGAACGCGCAGTTGATCTACTCGGGCGCGGCCGATTACACCTACTTTGACTTTTATGGATTGAACGGAGATGGCAGTTCCACCGACATCGACTTCGGCCAGGAATACTTCAGCAGCGCGGACGGGACCATTCGAATTGGATATAGCACGGCCCCTGCCCAGGGATACGACGAGATAGGGATCAACGTAGCGCTGCAAACCGTAATTCAGACCGGTTCCGGAGTTTTTCTGAGTCCGCAGGGCATGGTGAATGCCGCCAGTTCGGCGCCGTTCACGGCACATCTATCGCCCGGCGAGTATCTTACGCTGTATGGCTCCGGTCTGGCAGCCAGCGCAGCTTCTGCGCCTTCGCTTCCGCTTCCGAACAACTTGAACGGTGTGCAAGTCTTGATCAATGGCATCGCCGCGCCCATCAACTATGTGAGTCCGACGCAGATTTCGGTGGTGGTTCCCTTCGAGACCACCGAATCCGTGGCGCAAATCCAGGTGACCAACAATGGCATGGCCTCCAACACCGTCACTCAATTCGTTGGAGCCAGCTCAGCAGGCGTTTTCACTTACGATCCGGTGGGCGGCATCGGTAACGCAGACGCGCAGGATGTTACGCTCGGCTACTCCACGATCGGGCCATCCAATCCGACGCAAATTGGGGATACAGTAGCGCTTTACCTGGCCGGACTGGGCGGGCTGACGACTACCGTCAAAGACGGCGCTGCCGCCCCTTCGACCACCACCACCGACAACGCTCCCTCAGTCTATGTCGACGATGCATCCGGGAACAGCACTCAGGCTACGGTTGTGTATTCCGGACTTGCTCCTGGATTCGCCGGACTCTATCAGATCGACTTCACGGTACCGGCCGGCGTAGCCTCGGGTCCGGCGGCGCTAGAGATCTTGGCCGGCGTCAATTCCGGCGGAGGACCGGATTCCGACACCGTCGAATCTGGATTGCAGGTCGGAACAACCAGCGACGCCACTCTCGCGGCTCGATTCAAATCCGGTAAGCGCCCGTTCCTTCATCACCACCGGCTGAAGCAAGCGCCGATATCGTCGGCGCGGATCAGAAACAGGGCAATTTTCGATCCACAGCGCAGCCAGCGCTAGGGCAGGCGCCGGCAGCATCCGAGCGGCTTGCGATTCTGAGCAATGTGCAGGCAAAACGCGGCTGAAGCCGCGTGCACCCGACCGTTACGGTCGGGTTTCTTTTTTCCGCACACCTCGACTCGCCCTCGCGCTCCCGGTGTGCGCTGTGATACGATATATTAGCTTTCATGGATCGCATCCGCGAAGTAGTTCCGCAAAATCCCCAAAAACGGAGTTAACGACAGACCTCGAATGAGCTTCACAGTATTCCTTGGAAACTTGCCTGTCTGGGTTACGAAGGACGACATCAAGTCCTGGCTTAACGCAGAAAACCTGGTGTACGACGACGTAAAAGTAATCCGCAATCCCGAAACGCAGGAGTCCAAGGGATTCGCGTTCATCGACACGCCGAACTCGGAAGAAATGAACCTGATCATTCGCCGGTTTGACCGCGCGCCCCTGGAAGATCGTTTGTTGCGGGCCAATCAAGCCCAGCCGCCCCGATCGAAAGGTCCGGGCCCAGGACCCAGCGGCCAGATGAATCGGAGCGCGGCGCCGGCGCCACGCCGCGAGCGGGGCGGGAAGAAGCACAAACGTCCGCAGCAAAACGGTCCGCAGGGTCCGCCCAGCGCCTTCGCCGAAGAACTAGCTAAAGCTCTCTAAGCCTTTCGGAACTGCGCTTGGCGCGGGTTCGATGCAGACCCTGTTTCAGTCCTACCTGTAACCGTTCTCCCTCAGCCAAACATCGCTTCGATTATCAGTGGTATACTCAATGGCACCTGTTTAACAAACAGTGGCGCCGCTTGCTTGCAATCGGCACGCGCCGGGAGTGGCTTCGTGAGTAGTCTTTTAATCATTCGCGTCTCCTTCGTGGTGTTGCTCGCCGCAGCCGCATGGTTCTTGTCTCCATTTGATCTGCCTGCCCCATACGGCGCCGCTGCCGGTCTGGCATTCGGTTTGGTCATCGTTCTGTTCGAGGCGCAGGTCCGGAAAACTACGCTGAAACGGCTGATCGGCGCGGCTTTCGGATCGCTACTCGGGATTATTGGAGCGTATCTGATCTCGCTGATTCTGGGTCGCGCGTTCCCCACCAGCTCATCCACGCTTTCCTTTCTGGAGATTTTGCTTCTGATGTGGATGGCCTACGTGGGGCTTATGGTGGGCGCGAGCAAGGGCGAGATGTTGAACCTGGGCGCGCTGGGCGGATTGTTCGGCGGCGAGCAGGTGTCGAGCTCATCGTTCAAGATCCTGGACACCAGCGTGATCATCGATGGCCGCATCGCCGATATCGTCGAGACCGGATTCCTGGATGGCACACTGGTGATCCCGCAATTCGTGCTGCGTGAACTGCAACTGGTGGCCGATTCTGCCGATTCGCTCAAGCGCAATCGCGGCCGCCGCGGCCTGGACGTTCTGCAGCGCATCCAGAAGATGACCCAGTTGAATGTGCAAATCCTGGAAGACGATTTTCCGGCCGTGCCCGAAGTGGACATGAAACTGATCGAGCTGGCCAAGGTCTATATCTGCAAGATCGTGACGAATGATTTCAACCTCAACAAAGTTGCGCAGTTACACGGCGTGGAGGTTTTGAACATCAATGAACTGGCTAATGCGTTGAAGCCGATCGTGCTCCCCGGCGAGATCATGCGCGTCTTTATCCTGAAGGAAGGCAAAGAGTACAACCAGGGCGTGGCGTATCTGGATGACGGCACCATGGTGGTGGTGGACAACGCCAAGAAGATGATCTCGCGAACCATCGACATTTCGGTGACCAGCGTCTTGCAGACCACCGCGGGTAAAATGATCTTTGGCCGTTTTGACGATCGCGTGCATACGGTTCACGACAGGAGCCACTCGGAACGCAGCGCGAGCGCTTCTCGCGAGCACACTGCGCCCACCGGAGCGCAGGCGGCGGAAGCGCGCGGATCGGGCGTCGGAGCGGCAACCTAAACGAGCACTGGCATGAAAGTTTCCGTTATTCTTCCAGCCGCCGGGCTGGGAACGCGCATGGGGCGAGCCGTCCCCGAAAAGGCGGGCACCAGCCGCAAGCAGTTCATGCTGCTGGACGGGTCGCCGATCCTGCTGCACACCATCCGGAAGTTTGCCTCGTCGCCGGCGGTGGCTGAAATCGTGGTCGCGCTGCGAGCCGAAGATATGGACTGGGTTCGCGAACTCCTGCGCGTCGAAAAATTCGCCAAGCCGGTACGCGTGGTGGAAGGCGGCGACAGCCGGCAGGCATCGGTGGAGAATGCGCTGGCTACATTGGGAAGCGGCACCGAGCTGGTGGCGGTGCACGACGCCGTGCGGCCATTCATCGAACACAGCGTTCTGGAGAAAGTATTCGCCGAAGCCGAGGGAACCGGCGCCGCTATCGTCGGCATCGTACCGGTGGATACCGTCAAGCAAGTGCATCGCAACAAAATCCGTCAGACCATTCCGCGCGAGCGACTGATTTTGGCGCAGACGCCGCAAGTGTTCCGTTTCGATCTGCTGAAGACTGCGTTCGCCAGAGCGCGCGAGGATGGCTTCGCCGGCACCGACGAATCCAGCCTGGTGGAACGCCTGGATCAAGTGGAAGTGAGCGTAGTCCCCGGCAGTGATCGCAATTTGAAGATCACCAAGCCGTCCGATATGGACCTTGCGCGGCTGTTTCTGGCCGAGGAAATGACGGTGCGAGTAGAAAGTTGAGCGATTTTCGAATCGGCCAGGGCTGGGATGTCCATCGCATCGTCCCAGGCCGTCCGATGATTCTGGGCGGCGTGGCGATTCCTTCGGATTTTGGACTGGAAGGGCATTCCGACGCCGACATTCTTTCGCACGCCATCACCGATGCGCTGCTGGGCGCGCTGGCGCTGGGCGACATCGGCATGCACTTCCCCGATACGGACCCGCGCTGGAAGGACGGCAATAGCCTGATGTTCTTGCGGCACGCCCGCGATCTAGTGAGCGCCAATGAGTATCGGATCGCGAACGTCGATTCCACCGTGATTCTGGAACGTCCCAAGTTGAAGGAGTATCGCGTGCCGATTCGCGCGAAGCTGGCGGAGACGCTGGGCCTCAATGCCGGCCAGGTGTCGGTGAAATTCAAAACCGCCGAGCGCCTGGGGCCGGTAGGCGAAGGGCTCTCAGCCGAGGCGCAGGCCGTGGTGCTGCTGTGCAGGCAGTAAGCGGACGTCCCCCGGGCCGAAGAACGCGCCCATCGTCGGAAACCTGCGTCCTTTTCGCTCCAATCCGCTCGGATTCTTGACCCGAGCGGTGCGCGAGTACGGCGATCTGGTCTACTTTCGAGTAGTGCGCCAGCATATGTATCTGGTGAATCATCCGGATTATGTTCGCGAGATTCTGGTCGCAAATCAAGGCAACTTCATCAAGAGCCGGGCGCTGCAGCGCGCCAAGGTGCTGCTGGGCGAAGGATTGCTCACCAGCGAAGGACAACACCACCTCCGACAACGAAGATTAGTCCAGCCCGCGTTTCATCGCGAAAGGCTGGCGGGTTATGCCGCGGCCATGAGCGAATGCGCGGTGCGGTGGCGCGAGCGCTGGCAAGCTGGAAGCACTCTGGATATTTCCACCGAAATGCCGCATTTGACGCTGTCGGTTGTGGCGAAAACTTTGTTCAGCGCGGATGTGCAATCGGAAGCCTCGGAAATCGGCGAGGCCATGACCACTGTTCTCCAGATGTTCCGCCTGTTGCTGCTGCCGTTCTCCGAGTATATGGAGAAGCTGCCGCTGCCCTACGTGCGCCGCTTCGAGAAGGCGCGGGCGCGCTTGGATGCCACCATCTACGGGTTGATTCGGGAGCGCCGCACCAGCGGAAAGGACACGGGCGATCTGCTGTCGATGCTTTTATTCGCACAGGACGAGGAGAAAGACGGCGCGCGTATGAGCGATGAGGAAGCGCGCGATGAGGCGCTGACCTTGTTCCTGGCCGGCCATGAGACCACGGCGAACGCGCTGACGTGGACTTGGTATTTGTTATCGCAACATCCCGAGGTGGAGCGCCGCCTGCACGCCGAGATTGACCAGGTGCTCCGCGGCCGGGCACCCGAGTTGGCCGACGTTGCCGAGCTGCGCTACGCCGAAATGGTTCTCGCCGAGGCGCTGCGGTTGTATCCGCCGGCCTGGGCCATTGGCCGCATGGCGGTGGGCCCGTTTGAATTAGGCGGCTTTGAAATTCCGGCGAAATCGATTTGCATTCTTAGCCCGTACCTGGTGCAGCGCGATGCGCGCTGGTTTGACGATCCCGAGAAATTCGACCCCGGCCGGTGGACGGCGCAAGCTCGCGAGGGACGCCCGAAGTTCTCGTACTTTCCGTTTGGCGGAGGCGCCCGCGTATGCATCGGAGAACGCTTCGCCTGGATGGAGGGCGTAATCGTGATGGCAGCCATCGCGCAGAAGTGGAAATTGCGCCTGGCGCCCGGCCAGCGCGCCGAGCCGCTGCCGTTGATCACGCTCCGCGTAAAAGGCGGGCTGCGCATGACCGTCGAGCCGCGGTGATGCAAGCGGCCTCACGCCAGAATGTCCGTGTGGATCTGGCCGTTTCCCCAGGTGCAGTGGCGGCCGACGCCGGTCCAGTGTGCCGCTTCGAGATAAGGCAGGAACTCGGCCAGATCGCCTTCGTATTCAGCGATGCCGATGAAACCTCCGATGCCGTGGCGCTGTCCAGTGCGGCTGCTGCGCCGTTCGATCCCGACGCGGTGCAACTCGCGGCGCACGGTCTTCACGGATCGTGCGCGTTCAGCCAGTTCGCGAAAGTCTATGTCCAACGGTCCCGCGCCGTAGAGGCTGCGCAAAGTGCTCAGGCGATCGCGCGCGCGCGCCAATAACGCCGGAAACTCGGCGGTCCCAACGCCGGCGGCGGTCTTTAATTCCGTGGGTGTTTGAAATTCCACTCGGATGCGGGAGACCGGCGCGCTTCCAGGGCTCAGATCAACCACCACCCGTGAGCGCTCTGCCGAGAGCAAGTGAGCCCACTCGCCAAAGGCACGGGTGAAGTGATGGAGCGCCGGTTCGCGCGTATTGAACAAGTGCAGGCCGAAGCAAAACCGCTGACCCGGCTCGATGGTTCGCCCGTCCAGAGGCGCCGCGCGGATCACGAAGGGTCGCGGCCAGTCGGCCAATCCACTGGGCCCCGTGCCGGCCGCTAATGCAGCGGATGCCGGCTCGAAGATGCGCGCGTAGTCCTCCGCACACGCGATCTTGCGAAGGGCGATCCCAAGCGCGCCCCGCAGCACGTTGCCGGCTTGTCCGGGTGGAAAGTGAATGGCATCGCGCGCGGCGCAGTGCAACCGGCAGGCCTCGAGATCGAACGTCACTTGAGCATTTCACGGATCTTGGCGGCCAGCTCGTCGGTCGAAAACGGCTTCTGTAAGAAATGGGCGTCGTTTTGGGATAAGCTGGCATCCCCGTAGCCGGAGACATACAGAACTTTCATGTCCGGCCGGCTCTCCGCCAGACACTCGGCCATCTTGCGGCCGCTCAACCCGGGCATAACTATATCCGTAATCAACAGGTCAATCGTTCCGTCGTGCCCACCGGCCGCCGCTAGAGCGTCCTTGGGCGAAGCGGATGACAGGACGTTGTAGCCATGCCGCTTGAGCATTGTCTCCACTACGCGCCGCACACTGTCTTCGTCTTCTACCAGGAGTATCGTCTCGGTCCCGCTCGCTACATTCCTCGCGGAGGGGGGCTCGAGATCATCGGCGGACTGAGCCGCCGCCGGAAGTTCAATGCGGAACGTGGTGCCCTGGCCCAGCGTCGATTCCACCCGAATGTCTCCGCCGTTTTCCTGAATGATTCCGTAGCTGGTAGCAAGCCCCAGTCCCGTGCCTTGTTCTTTCGTGGTGAAGAACGGCTCGAAGATGCGGGAGAGCACCTGTGCGTCCATGCCGATGCCGGTATCGCTGATAGAGAGAGCGACCGTGTCGCGCGCCGGAGTGCCCGCATTCCTGGTTTCAAGAAGCAGCTTGCCGCCGCCGGGCATAGCGTCCCTGGCATTCACCACCATATTCAAGATCACTTGCTCAATCTGGCCGGGATCCGCGCGCACGGCGTTCAATTCCGGCGCCAGCAGAACCGTGAACTCAATATCGGGGCCCAGCATGCGGCGCAACATGCGATCCATTTCGCGCACCAGTGCATTGAGGTCGACCAGCGAAGAGCGGACTCCTTGCCGCCGGCTGAAGGCAAGCAATTGGCGCGTAAGATCGGTAGCGCGTTCAGAGGCCTTGACCACCTGTTCGAGATCCAGGCGCGCCGGATCGCCGGCATGCATGGCGTCCAGCAACATGTGCGAGTAGCCGTTAATGACCATGAGCAGGTTGTTAAAGTCGTGGGCCACGCCGCCCGCCAGGCGTCCCACCGCTTCCAATCGGCGCGAATGATGGAGCTGCTCTTCCAGGCGTTTGCGCTCGGTAATGTCGCGCGCGTTCACCACCATTCCATTGACGCCTGCAACGTGCGACAGATCGCGCGAAAACGATTCGAGCACGCGCCACGATCCGTCACTATGATGGACGCGGCACTCTACCGGAGGTCCGTTAGTGCCTTCGAGGAGCGCGGCTTCAAAGCGGGCCTGGTCGTCGGGATGCACGAACGACAGCACGTTCTTACCGACCAATTGGTCCAGATGGTGGCCGAGCAGCCGCTCGTGCGAAGGACTCGCATAGCGGATGGTTCCGTCCAGATTCAAGATGCTAATCAAGTCGAGCGAATGTTCGATCAGGGACCGGTAATGCTGCTCCCGGCGTTCCAGCGCCTCGATCGCGCGGCCGCGCTCGGACGCGTACCGGATGGACCGGACCAGCAGCTGGCCATCAATGTGCCCCTTGACCAAGTAGTCCTGAGCGCCGGCGCGGACGGCCCGGACGGCCAGCGCTTCATCATCGTGTCCGGTAAGAACGACGATGGGAGTCTTGGGTGCTTGAGCGTGGGCGCGTTCCAGCGTATCGAGTCCGTTGGCGTCCGGAAGCGAGAGATCCAGCAGCATGACGTCAAACGGCTCGCGCTTCAGGCGATCGAGCGCGGCCGCCAGACGATCCACCTGGACCATTCGCAACTGGCTTGCTCCGGCATCGCGAAGCAGCTCCGTGAATAGGCGCGCGTCGCCGGGGTTATCTTCCACCAGAAGGACGCGAATGCCGTCGAGATTCATTAGGCGCGACGGGACGGCGGAGGCGGAACGCAGCCGGTCCTCCAATCCACACCAGATTCTACCGTACGCTGGGCTGGTTTGCAGAATGAGCGCAACATGCTGTATTATTAAGGTTTGCGGCCCCAGTAGAAATCGCTGGAGTGTCCGCTTGATGAATCCACATTTAAGAACCTTTGAAGGATAGTTATGTACGCAGTAATTGAGACTGGCGGGAAGCAATACCGCGTCGCGCCGGGCGACCTTGTGAAAGTGGAAACTCTACCCGGCGAAGTGGGCGCGGAGATCGAGTTCGGCCGCGTGCTGGCCGTTGTGAACGATGCCAACGAAGTGGCGGCTGGCGCTGCCGTGGCCGGCGCTCGGGTGAAAGGCACCATCTCCGAACATGGCCGCGGAGACAAAATAATCGTGTTCAAGTTCAAGCGCAAGAAGCAGTACAAGCGCACCATCGGCCACCGGCAGAACTATACGCAGGTGAAGGTCAGCGAGATTCTGGCATAGCCTCCGGCGGAGATTTCATATGGCGCATAAAAAAGGTTTAGGCAGTTCCAAGAACGGGCGCGATTCGAATGCCCAACGTCTGGGCGTCAAACGATTCGGCGGAGAAACGGTGACGGGCGGGTCGATTCTGGTGCGGCAGCGCGGCACCATCTTTAAGCCCGGCGAAAACGTCGGCCGCGGCAAGGATGACACGCTGTTTGCGAAGGTGCCCGGCATCGTGGTGTTTCGCGATCGCGGCCGTTTTGGCAAGTTCATCAGCATCCAAGCCGCCGAATAGTCCTTCCCATCGCAGCCTCGGGGCTGAACAGGCCCGAATCCATGTTTATTGATGAAGTACGTATCCGCGTGAAGGCGGGCGACGGCGGCAATGGCTGCCTGGCGTTCCGGCGCGAGAAGTTCGTTCCGCGGGGCGGACCGAGCGGCGGCGATGGAGGGCGGGGCGGCGACATAGTTTTTGTCGCGAGCGAACACCACAACACGCTGCTGCATTTTCGTTTTAATCCCGAGCACGAGGCCGAGCGGGGAAGGCATGGAGAAGGCAGCCAGCGCACGGGCCGCGACGGAGCGTCCAAGGACGTTCCGGTACCGGTGGGGACCGTGGTCTACGACGACAATACGGGCGAACTGCTGCATGATTTCGCCCACGCCGGCGAGCGCTTCGTCATTGCTCGCGGCGGCCGGGGCGGACGCGGCAATCAGCACTTCGCAACGTCCACCCATCAAGCCCCCACCGAGCACGAGCCTGGCCATTCGGGCGAAGAAAAGCGGCTGCGGCTGGAACTGAAGCTGCTCGCCGATGTTGGGCTGGTGGGGTTCCCGAACGCCGGCAAGTCGACGCTGATCTCGCGGATCTCGGCCGCGCGGCCCAAGATCGCCGACTATCCTTTTACCACGCTCGAACCGAACCTGGGAGTGGTCAGCGTAGGCGATGAGACGTTCGTCGTGGCCGATATTCCGGGCCTGATTGAGGGCGCTCATCTGGGACACGGCCTGGGCGTCCAGTTTTTGCGGCATATCGAGCGGACGCGTTTACTGGTTCACCTGGTGGACGTTTCCGAAGCCACGGGGCGCGATCCGGCCGATGATTTTCGGGTCGTGATGGAGGAGTTGGAAGGCTTCAACGCGGATCTAGTCCGAAAGCCGATGTTTGTGGTGGCGTCCAAGGTGGATGTTGCGCAGGATCCCGCGCGAATCGAAAAACTGCGGGCTTTAGCCGCCGCGAAGCATCTGCCGTTTTATGAGATATCCAGCGTGACCGGGCAAGGGATTGAGAACCTCAAATACGGTTTGGGGCAGTTTCTGGCGAAGACTCTCGAAGGCGAAGCTACTTTACCAGCGCGCTCGAAGCCGTAGCGAAATTCAACACCACCGACGGGAAGATCCCGAGCACCAGGGTTCCTAGCGCCGCAACCCAGAGAGTTGCACCGATACCCATGCCTACGGGTTGCAGAGAAAGCGTCGCCTCGCCGGGCTCCTTCATATACATCACCACCAAAATGCGGAGATAGTAGTAAGCGGCCACGGCGCTATTCAGCAAGCCGAGCACAGTGAGCCACACCAGGTTCGCATCGAGCGCGGCTTTGAAAATGTAAAACTTCCCGAAGAATCCACCTGTGAGCGGCACGCCAATCAGCGAGAGCAGAAAAATGGAGAACAGCGCCGCTGTCACTGGCTGCTTCCAGCCGAGCCCCGCGAGATCTTCCACATTGACGAACTTCTCGCCTTGCCGCGAGAAATGCGTGACCACGGCGAAGGCGCCAATGTTCATGAACGAATAGGCCGCCAGATAGAACATGGCGGCAGCAACGCCGACTGGACTGTGGGCGGCAATCGCAACCATGATATAGCCGGCGTTCGCGATGGAACTGTAGGCCAGCAGCCGCTTGATGTTGTTCTGCATCAGCGCGGCGAAGTTCCCCATGATCATCGTGAGCAGAGCCGAGGCCCATACGAACGGCTCCCAGCGGCTGGTGATCGGTCCAAAGGCCGTCATGAATACGCGCAGGAAGACGGCGAACGCGACGGCTTTGGGGCCGGCTGACATGAAGAGGGTCACCGGCGCCGGCGCACCTTGGTACACGTCGGGCGCCCAAATTTGGAATGGCACGGCTGAGACTTTAAACGCGAATCCGACGAACATCAGCGCCGCCGCGGTGCCGGCCAGGATGACGTTGCGCTCCGAACCGGGCGTGAGCAGCGCGATGCGAATGGCGGTGAGGTTGGTGCTGCCGGTGGTGCCGTAAATCCAAGCGATGCCATACAACAGGAAAGCTGTGGCGAACGATCCAAGCAAGAAATATTTGAGGGCGGCTTCGTTGTTACGCTTATCGTCGCGAAGATAACCCGCGAGAACGTAGGTGGCGATGGAGGAGATCTCCAGGCCAATAAAAATCATGATCAGCTCGTTAGCAGTGGCCATGATGCACTGGCCAGTCACGGAAAAGAGCAACAAAGCGTAATACTCGGAAGACTCGGCGTGCTCACGCTTGAGATATTGCGTGGCGGATAACAGACTTAGGATGCCGACCGCGATAACGAGCACGCGGAAGAACGTCGCGAAGCCATCCACGATCAGCATGTTCGAAAACGATAGCCCTGGATCGGCGTTGGCGGCGACGGCGCTTACTAGAGCGGCGGCGAAGGCAACGAAAGTCAGCGCCGAGAGATTTCTCTTCTTGTTTTCCCGCAGCAAGCCTTCCAGCAGCATGATCAAGGCGCCGGCCACGGTCATGATGATTTCGGGCAGAACTCGCAGGTAATCGGTGCCCGTGGGCATGAAGTTAGCGGGCATTGGCAAGCTCCCCTGGGGCTGCCAGGACGGGCGAGGGACGCGGCACAGCCCTGACGTGAATCTCGCGGCGTGCGTCAATCGGCCCCAGCAGAACGGCGTTGGACGCTGAAATCGGCGTCAGGAAGCTCTGGGTGTATGTGCCCATCCAGACCATCAGGAAAATCAGCGGAACGATGATGGCGTATTCGCGGACCCCAAGATCGGGCATATGATGCGTCAAATCCTCGGAAGCCTTGCCGAAGAACACGCGCTGGTAAAGCCACAGCATGTAGCAGGCGGACAAAATCACGCCCAGGGCGGCGAACACAGTCCAGCGGAAGTAGACCAGCGACGAGCCTTGCAGCACCAGATACTCGCCGATGAAATTGCTGAGCATGGGAAGCCCGATGCTGGCCAGCATGGTGATCATGAAGGCTGTCGAAAGCCAGGGAGCCGGCGTGGCGACTCCGCCGTAGGACGCGATTTCGAGTGAATGGCGGCGTTCATAAAGAAAGCCAACCAGGATAAAGAGCGCGCCGGTCGAGACGCCGTGGGCCAGCATCTGGTAGACCGCACCATCGAAGCCCTGCTGCGTGAAGCTGAAGATCCCCAGCACGACGAATCCCAAGTGACTGACCGATGAATATGCCACCAGCTTTTTCATGTTGGGCTGCACCATCGCGACCAGCGCGCCATACACGATGCCGATGATAGCTAGCACGACAATCCATCCAGCGCAGGTGCGGGCGGCGTTTGGAAACATGGGGACGCAAAAGCGGAGCAGCCCGTAGGTGCCCATCTTGAGCATGACGGAAGCCAGCATGACCGAGCCAGCAGTGGGAGCTTCGACGTGCGCGTCGGGCAGCCAGGTGTGCAGCGGAAACAGCGGAACCTTTATGGCGAATGCGATGAAAAATGCCAGGAACAGGCCGAGCTGCTCAAGCGGGCTGAGGGCAATGGCGCCGCTTTGCAGGCCCGCGAGGATGGTTGTGTAGTCGAAGGTGCCGGCCAGATTATAGAGATAAATAATGCCCACCAGCATCATCATCGATCCAGCCATGGTGTATACGAAGAACTTGAGGGCCGAATAAATCCGGCGGTCGTGACCCCAGATGCCGATCAAAAAGTACATCGGAACGAGGGAGACTTCCCAGAACACGAAGAAAAGGAAGAAGTCGAGCGCGCAAAAGACTCCCACCAATCCGAATTCGAGCAGCAACAGGAACGCGAAGAACTGTTTGATGTGTTTGTCGATGGACCGCCACGAGAGCAGCACGCAAATGGGCGTAAGCAGCGTTGACAACATGACCAGCCACAGGCTGATTCCGTCGAGAGCCACGTGATAATTGATGGCCGGCGATTGGATCCAGGATTGATTGGTTTCGATGGCGAACTTGCCCGGAGCGCTGGACCAAACGGGTCCGATGAGGCCGAGCGAGACCACGAAGACGGCGAGCGACGCAATCAGACTGAAGACGCGGATGGCCCCCGGCTTGTCTTTCGGGAGGGCGAGAATGATCAAGAACGCCACCAACGGCAGGAAAATGACCGCGTTGAGCAGAGTCATCGAAGGCCCCCCGCGAATCCGACGGCTATGAGCACAATGATCGAACCGAGCACCACCCAGGCCGCGTAGCTTCGAATGTTGCCGGATTGAGCCAGGCGCAATACGGCGCCGATTCCGCGCGATCGCCGGCCGACGCCGTTGACCGTGCCGTCGATCAAGCCGGCATCCACGCCGCGCCAGAGCACGGTACGAGAACCTTCGATCAACGGCTCCACCACCGTCGCATCGTATGCTTCATCGACGAAGTATTTGTTGTAGACCAGCGTGTACAGCCCGCCGGCAGCCTTGGCGAACGAATCGGCTAAGCCGCGTTTAGCCACATAGAACACGTACGCGAGGAAGATTCCCAGCAAGCCAACAGCAGCCGAAACCCATGCCAGGAACTGATTCTCTGGCCCCTCGGCGAACATCGGTTCAAGAATATGCGGCACGTTGATAAAGCCGCCTAAAATCGACAGAACCGCAAGAATCATCAATGGCCCTGTCATCACCAGGGGCGATTCGTGTGGATGGGCGTGTCCGCGATACTCGCCCGTGAATGCCAGAAACCAGGCGCGGAAGACATAGAACGCGGTCATCCCGGCGGTGAGCACGCCCACCCAATACATCCAGGGCGCGCGGCCGTAAGCGGCAACCAGAATGGCGTCCTTGCTGAAGAAGCCCGACGTAAAAGGAAAACCGGAGATCGCCAGCGAAGCGCAAAACAGCGTGATCGCGGTGATCCTCATGTGCTTGAACAGGCCGCCCATCTGGTCCAAATCCTGTTCGCCATGCAATCCGTGAATCACAGCGCCCGCGCCCAGGAAGAGCAGGCCCTTGAAGAAGGCGTGGGTCATCAAGTGAAAGATGCCGGCTGAGAAAGCGCCCACTCCGACGCCCAGGAACATGTAGCCAAGCTGCGACACGGTGGAGTACGCGTAGACTTTCTTGATATCCGTTTGCGCCAGGCCGATGGTGGCCGCCATAAACGCGGTAGCAAGACCGATCACCGCCACCGTATCCATGGTGATGGGAGCTTTGGTGAACAGCGTGGCGGAGCGCGCGATCATATAGACACCCGCCGTCACCATGGTTGCGGCGTGGATGAGAGCGGACACGGGAGTGGGGCCCGCCATGGCGTCCGGCAGCCATACATACAGCGGAATCTGCGCCGACTTTCCCGTGGCGCCGACCAGCAGCAGCAGCGTGATGGTGGTGAGGATTCCGGCGCTCGCTTCCGCCGGCAGCCCTTTCGCGGCGTCAAACACCTTCGTGAAGTCGAGCGTTCCGAATTGTCGGACGATCAAGAATATCGCCAGAGAAAAACCGAAATCGCCAATGCGGTTCACGATGAACGCCTTGTTGCCGGCATTGGTGGCGAACTGCTCGGTGAAGTAGAATCCGATCAGCAAATAGCTGCACAAACCCACGCCTTCCCAGCCGACGAATAGCAGCAGGTAATTCTGCGCCAGCACCAGGACCAGCATGAAAAACATGAACAGGTTCAGGTACGCGAAGAAGCGATAGTAACCGCCTTCATGCGCCATGTAGCCGACGGCGTAGATATGGATCAACAGCCCAACGCCAGTGACAACCATCAGCATGATGGCGGTGAGGCGATCCACTGCGAAATCGACGCCGATGTTCAGGATGCCGCTTTGAATCCACGAGAAGTAGTGCTCAACGTACTTGGTCTCGATGGGACTCAGGCCCACCAGCGTCTTAAGCACCCACGCAAAGGAGAGCGCAACCGAACCGATGGCGATGGCATTGATCAACGTTTTCGGAATACGCCTGCCGAACAGGCCGTTGGCGAGAAACCCGAGCAGCGGAAAAATTGGAATCAGCCAGAGGTTCATTGAGAGTGACTCATAATTTTCAGTACTTCATCGAAATTTCAGTACTTCATCGAATTTACGTCATCGATCATCAGCGTACGGCGGTTCTTGAACACGGTAAGTATGATGGCCAATCCCACGGCTGCTTCGGCCGCGGCCACCACCATCACGAAGAAGCTGTAAATATGGCCGTCCACTTGCCTGAACTGATAGGAGAATGTCACGAAGGTCAAATTCACCGCATTGAGCATTAACTCGATGGACATGAATACCGTGATGATATTGCGGCGGAAGATGAAGCCGGCTACTCCAAGTCCAAACAGAATCGCGCTCAGGATCAGGTACCAGCTCAGCGGGACGGCATTCGACATGATCAGACTTCCTTTCTGGCAAGCACAATCGCGCCGACCAGGGCGATCAGAATCAGGACCGAGGTCACTTCAAACGGCAGCAAGTAACCGGTGAACAGCTTTCGGCCGATGTCGGCCGCGGTGCCCTGGAAATTGCCGAAGATAACGCCTTGGGTTTTCGGCAGCGTCGCTTGAATGATAAAGCTGATGAGCCCAAGAAACGCGACGAGCAGAACAATACCGAGATACTTTACGAAGCTGGAGGCTTGAAATGTGGTGGTTTCCGCGCCCGCGTTCAACAGCATGATGACGAAGACGAACAGCACCATGATGGCGCCCGCGTAGACAATCATCTGGGCCGCGGCGATGAATTCGCCGCCGAGTTGCAAGTATAGAATCGCGAGCGATCCCATCACGCCGATGAGCGAAAGCGCGCTGGCGATCGGGTGGGTCTGCACGACCAGGCTGATACCACAGAAGACCGCGATGCCGGCGAAGATGAGGAAGATCAGCGCAGTCATAGATTATTTGGACGTCAGGGCCACGATGAAACTGGTGACCAAAAGGTTGAGCATGGCCAGCGGAAACAGGAAAATCCAGGCGAAGCGCATCAACTGATCGTAACGGAAACGCGGCAGAGTCGCGCGCACCCAGATAAACACGAACAGGAGAACGAGGATTTTGCCGCAAAACCAGAACAGCGCCATGAGAATCGCTTTCAGCATAGGCAAGAACAGGGAGAGCCCAAAAATCGCGGCGATCCCCAGGAACAACAGCCCAGTGGCCGACAGCGTAAATTTATCCATGCGCCGCGCGGGGTGGACCCCGTGGTATACCGCGATCAGCCCGGCAACGGCAAAGATGAGAATCGGAATCGCGTCCGAATAAGGCTCCGGAAACGGGGGCTGCCATCCGCCCAGGAACAGCAGCGTGGCTACGGCGGTGACGGTCACCATGTTGGCGTACTCGGCCATGAAGAACCCGGCGAACGTCATGCTGCTGTACTCGGTGTGGAAGCCCGCCACAAGCTCGTTTTCCGCTTCGGGAAGATCGAACGGAACGCGATTGGTTTCGGCGAACGAGGCGATCATGAAAACGATGAAGCCGACGATTTCCGGAATTACGTTCCAGCGCGGGATGAAACCGAGCCAGTACCCGCTTTGATAGTTCACCATGTCACGGAAGCTAAGAGTATTGGCCAGCAGCAGCGGCGCAACCACTGCCAGCGCCAGGGGCAGCTCATAGCTGATCATCTGCGCGGAACTCCGAAGACCGCCCAGCAGTGAGTACTTGTTGTTGGAAGCCCAGCCTCCCAGCGCCACGCCGTAGACGCCGATGGAAGACACCGCGATGACGAACAGAATTCCGATACGCAGATCGGTAAGCTGCATCCAGGTAGTCACCGGGCCGATCTTGATTTCAGGTCCGAACGGCATGACGGCGATGGAAATCAGCGCCAGGAAGACGGCCACGAAAGGGGCCAGCAGATAAAAGAACTTGTTGACATGCGAAGGGATCAACCCCTCCTTGGTAATCAGCTTCACCACGTCGGCCAGGGGCTGCAGCAATCCGTGCGGGCCAACGCGGTACGGGCCGACGCGAAGCTGCACGTGGGCGATCACTTTGCGCTCGATCCACTGCAAGTAGGCCAGCGTGGTAAGAAGCACGAAGGCCACCAGCGCGGCCTTGATGAGGCTGAGTATGAAAAAATTCATGGATGAACTTATGGTCGCGGCTCTGAATACAACGCGCCCGGCGCCTCGAGTGTGGATTTCAGCTTCTTGCAATACCGGCCCAAGGTGCCGGACGTGAATAGGGTGTCGCGGGCGGACTGAATAAGATCCGGCCGCCCTCTGGCGGGCACGCGGCCATTCACCGGCGCGGTTTGCGCTGCTCCCCCTGTTGCGATTACGGGCAAAGGAATATTATAACCATGCACGTTCTTGCGAATCTCTTCCAGGACTTTGTCGGCGGACCAGATGCCGAGATTCACGCCCATCTCTTTTAAGAGCAACCCCAGGATTTCGAGATCGGGCTTGGCGCCCATCACCTGCACACCGCCTTTCAAACGCTGCACCTCTCCGCAGACGTTGGTCACGGTCCCATGCTTCTCATAAGCGGAGGCTGCTGGAAACACGATGTCAGCGCGCTGGGCAGTTTCGGTGAGGAACATTTCCTGAAGAATCACGAAGGCGCCTTTTGACGCGAGCGAGGCATGTTTCAGGGGATTGGCGCCTACCACCCACAGCACATCAAGATCGGTGGCCGCGAGGATTTCGTCATAAGCCAGGCCGGTCCGGCTCACTGGCTGATACCCCGGACCATAATCGGGGCTCAAGCCCATATCGGACGCGCCGCGCGAATTCGAATAGTCCAGCAGGCAAACGTATTTCACCGGAATGCCGAGCGAATCGCCAAACGCCACGAGTTTCCGGATCGAATCGCCCTTGATGGCGTCGCCGAAAAGAATGACAAGCTCGGGCTCGCTCTTCAGCTGCTCGCGCAACGATTCTACATCAGCTAGTTCACGGCCCGGCGCGGTGACGATCCCACGCACCGCTATATTCTGCTCACGGACTGGACCCGGCGTGACGGTGTAGATGTGCGCGTCATGATGACGGTAATTGGCTCTGATCTGAAAAGCGAGAAATGGATGCTGCTGAGAAAGGTCGCTCGAAACCACCAGAATGGCCTTGCGATCGTAAAGATCGGCGGTGGTGGCAAGAGCATCCTGCTTGCCACTCAGAGCGTCCAACAGGGTGGGCACGTCGCCCGTGCGATGGTGGTCGATATTGTTGGTGCCCAGCGCCTCGCGCGCAAACTTCTGGAGATAATAGTTTTCTTCGTTGCTGGTGTGGTTGGAGCCGATCACCGCGAATTTGCCGCCGCGCGCCTTCACTTCGGTGAGCTTGCGGGCAGCGGCCGTCAAGGCCTCCGACCACGACGCCGGTTCCAAGCGCCCGTTCCTGCGCAGCAGCGGCGATTGCAGTCGCTCCGCGCTGTTCACGAAATCCGCCGCGTAACGTCCCTTGATGCACAGGAACTCGCCGTTGATTCCGGACCGGTCGCGATTGTTGCCCCGAATGATCTCGTTGTTGCGCACCCCCAGCGTGGTCTTGCAGCCATCGGCGCAGTGCGTGCAAATGGTCCCCACGTGGTGCATTTCCCAGGGACGCGTCTTATAGCGGTACGTTCCGCTGGTAAGCGCGCCCACCGGACAAATGTCGATACACATCCCACATTCGTCGCACTCCAGATGGTCGAAATGATTGGGCTCGATCACCGATACCGAGCCGCGATTTCCGACGCCGAGAGCTTTCACCCCCATGCCTTCGTCGCAGATGCGCACGCAGCGATAGCACAAAATGCAGCGCGGCTTGTCGTAGAACACAACGGGTGACCATTGTTCTTCGTCGGTATGCTGCTTCTGCTCCAGGAACCGGCTTTCGCCCATGCCGTAGCGGAAGGTCATGTCCTGCAACTCGCATTCGCCCCCCTTATCGCACACCGGGCAATCCAGGGGGTGGTTCGTCAGCAGAAATTCAAGCGTGCCTTTGCGCGCCTCGTGCACTTGCGGCGAGTCCGTGTGGACCACCATGCCTTCGGCCACCGGCAGCGTGCAGCCCACCTGCAGCTTCGGCGTTTTTTCCACTTCCACCAGACACATCCGGCAGGCGGCCTGCAGGGACAAGCCATCGTAATAGCAGAACGACGGAACTTCGATGCCCACCTGCTTCGCCGCGTTGATCACCAACGTTCCCGGAGCGGCCGTCACCGCTTTGCCATCGATTGTGAGATGAATTTGGTCGCTCATGAGTTAAGCCATCGCCAGTTCCGCCGAGTGCTGATAAGGGCACGGCTTGCCGTTCAAATGTGCCTCGAAATCTTCGGGGAACTTCTCCACGATGGAAATGGTCGGCATGGCGGCCGCGTCGCCCAGCGCGCAGAAGGTTCTTCCCAGCATGTTTTTCGACAGTTCGCCAATGAGCGGGATGTCGCTCTTCTGGCCAGCCCCGCTGTGAAAGCGGTCCAGCATTTTTTTCAGCCAGGCGGTGCCTTCGCGGCACGGAATGCACCAGCCGCAACTTTCGTGGGCGTAAAACTTCATGATGCGCTGGGCGAATCTCACCATGCAGGTTTCTTCGTCCAGCACAACCGTGCCGCCCGAGCCGAGCATGCTCTTGGCCTTGGCCAGCGAATCGAAGTCCATGGAGATGTCGCACTCGTCCGCCTTCAGTAGCGGGCAGGAGGAGCCGCCCGGCACCACGGCCTTCAGCTTCCTGCCGTTGCGCATCCCGCCGCCGACTTCATAAATCATGCGCAGCAGATTGAAACCCACCGGGAGTTCGTAGACACCGGGTTTGTTGATGTGTCCGGAGAGGCAGACCAGACGCGTGCCCCCGTTCTTCGGCGGCCCCAAAGCCGCGAATGCAGCGCCGCCATCGCGAATAATCGCGGGGATGGCCGAAAACGTTTCCACGTTGCTTAGCAGCGTGGGGGCTTGCCAGGCGCCCACTACCGCCGGGAACGGCGGCTTCATGCGCGGGATGCCGCGTTTGCCTTCGATGGAATCGAGCAGCGCCGTCTCTTCCCCGCACTCGTAGGCGCCCGCGCCGCTATGCGTATAGAGATCGAAGTCGAAGCCGGTGCCTTGGATGTTTTTGCCCAGGTAGCCGCGCGAGTAGGCCTCCGCGATGGCGCGATCCATGGCTTCGATCAGGTAGCGATATTCGCCGCGAATATAGATGTAGCCCTTGTGCGAATCGACCGCGCGTCCGCCGATCAGAATGCCTTCGATCAACTGATGCGGATCGTTTTCCATCAACAAGCGGTCTTTGCAAGTGCCCGGCTCGCTCTCGTCCGCATTGATGATGACGTATTTCGGCTTGGGCGAAGTGCGCGGCACGAAGCTCCACTTCAGACCGGTGGGGAACCCCGCGCCGCCGCGTCCCCGCAACGCCGATGCCTTCACTTCGTCGATGATCTGCTCGGGCGTCATCTCCATGGCCTTGAGAAAGGCCTTGTACCCGTCGGTTGCGAGATAGGTATCGAGCGATTCCGAATTCGCGAGACCAAAGCGCCTGGTCAGGATCTTTACTTCGAGCGGGCTGGGTTCGTTATAGAGCATCGGATTGGTTTTACTGCGCCTTTCTCACTTCCGCGAGCAGTTGATCCAGCTTTTCCGGCGTCACTTGGTGATGGAAATCGTAATTGAGCTGCACCGCCGGCGCCCAGCTGCACGCGCCCATGCACTCCACTTCCTCGAGTGAAAACTGCCCGTCCGTCGTCACTTCCTTGTTCCCGATGCCGAGCGTCTTCGAAGCGTGTTCATACAGCTCATCCGCGCCCAGAATCAGGCAACTGATGTTGGTGCACACCTGAACGTGGCACTTGCCGAGCGGCTTGCGATGCAGCATCGAATAGTAGCCCACCACTTCGTCCACCTGCAGCGGCTTCACCTGGCAGCGCCGGGCGACTTCTTCAATCAGCTCGGGCGAGATATGACCCACTTCATCCTGCGCGTACAGCAGCATCGGCACCACGGCCGAGCGCGTCCGGCCGGGCGGATAAATTTCCAGCAGCTTCGCGAATCGAGCTTCCAGTTCCGGCGAAAAGGTCATCAGCGATCCACATCTCCCAATACGAAGTCCATGCTCCCGAGCGACGCGATGGAATCCGCCAGAAGCCGGCCTTCCAGCAGCGGCGCCAGCGCCTGCAGGTTTCCGAAGCTGGGCGTGCGCATATACACCCGGTACGGCTTGGACGTTCCGTTGCTCACCACATAGTAGGCGATCTCGCCGCGCGGCGATTCCACGGCCTGATAAACTTCGCCGGCCGGAACGCGGAAGCCCTCCGTCACAATCTTGAAGTGATAAATCAGCGCTTCCATCTGGGTCTTCATCTTCTCGCGCTCGGGAAGCACAATCTTGGGCGCGCTGGCCTGCCAAGCCCCTTCCGGCATCCCTTCCAGCGCCTGTTTGATGATGCGCGCGCTCTGGCGCATCTCCTCCAAACGGACGCGGTATCGGGCGAACACGTCGTTTTCCGTATGCACGGGAACCTCGAATTCGAACTGATCGTAACTGGAGTATGGCTCATCCTTGCGGACGTCCCACTTCATGCCGGCGGCGCGAATCATTGGACCGGTGACGCCCAGATCCAGCAAATCCTCCAGCGGCACGAAACCCACGCCTTGGGTACGGCGCTTCCAGATCGGATTGTTGTTCAGCAGCTCTTCGTATTCGTCCACCTTGCTTGGAAAGGCGTTGATGAATTTACCCACGGCCTGCTGCCAGCCGCGCGGCGGCTCCAGCGCCAGCCCGCCAATGCGGATATAGCTGGTCATCATGCGCTGCCCGGAGAACATCTCGAAGATCCTCAGAATGTCCTCGCGCTCGCGGAAGCAATAGAAGAACATGGTCATCGCGCCGATGTCCAGCGCATGCGTCCCCAGCCACACCAGATGGCTATTCAGCCGCTGAAACTCCGCCAACATCACGCGCATCCATTGCGCCTTGGGCGGAATCTCGATGTCGCCGATCAGCTTCTCCACCGCCAGCGCGTAGACCAGATTGTTCGACAGGTTCGATAGGTAATCCACGCGGTCGGTCAGCGTCACTACCTGCTGCCAGGTTTTTACCTCGCAGTTTTTTTCGATTCCAGTGTGCAGAAATCCGATGTCGGGCACGGCTTTCAGAATCGTCTCGCCGTCCAGTTCCAGCACGATGCGCAGTACGCCGTGCGTGGAGGGGTGCTGCGGCCCCATGTTCAAAATCATCCGCTTGTAGCCGCTTGGTGCGGCGATCTCGGGAGTGTTCTCGTTGGTCGCGTCGGCCGCGGTGATCGAATCGGTATGGAGTGTGGATTCACGCATGGGACACTTTGTTCAATGTGCTAGTGCTCGTCCTGATAGCTGTATTTATGTCCGTGTACCGGATAGTCCTTGCGCAGCGGGTGCCCTTCCCAGTCGCTCGGCATCAGGATCCGGGTGAGACCGGGATGGTTGCGGAAACGCACGCCAAACAGATCGAAGACCTCGCGCTCGTACCAATTCGCGGTGCGCCAAACTCCGCTGACGGAATCGATCTCGCATGCGGACTCCGCAAGCCAGCACTTTAACCGCAGACGCTGATTATGCTCGAGCGAATGCAGCAGATACACCACTTCGAAACGCGGGTCGGCGGGCAGCCAATCCACTGCCGTGATCGCGCTCAAGCGAACAAACCGCTGCCGGTCCTTTAAGAAACGGCAGACTTCCACGATGCGCGCCGGAGTCACCCAAAGGGTCGGCTCATTGTGTTCGGCGTGGCCTCCCGTGATGGCTCCGGGAAACTCCGCGTCCAACGCAGAGGCTACCGCATGGTCCTTCAATTGGTCAGGCAGCATTCTTTTTTACCCGGGCCCGTTCCAGGTCGTAAGGACTGGCTTCCGAAGACTCTTGCGACCAATCCAGCGCGCCCTTTCTCCAGATGTAGAAAAATCCCACCAGGATCAGAACCACGAATATCAGCATCTCGAAAAACCCGAACAGCTTCAACTCGCGATACACCACCGCCCAGGGATACAGAAACACCGCCTCAATGTCGAAAAGGATAAAGACGATGGCCACCAGATAAAACTTGACGCTGAAGCGCTCCCGCGCCGAGCCGGTAGGCGCAATCCCGGATTCGTAGGGCGTGTCCTTCACCCGATTCTTCACGTGCTTGCCCAGCAAAAAGGAGATCGCCACCAGCCCCGCGGCTACCGCCAGAGCAATGATGACTTGCACCAGCACGGGGAAGTAAGTATCAGAATAGGAGGTCGGCATTCGGTT
This sequence comes from Bryobacterales bacterium, assembly GCA_963824345.1. Taxonomy (GTDB): domain Bacteria; phylum Acidobacteriota; class Terriglobia; order Bryobacterales; family Bryobacteraceae; genus Palsa-89. The sequence goes on along the minus strand of CAWGOZ010000016.1, from coordinate 412,854 downwards.
GTCTGGATTGTGGACTCAAGGCCCTAACATTCGACTATAATGAGATCCGGCCTCGGGCCGCAACTTTGGTTTTCGGAAACAGGAAATGGGCCATGGCGGCACCCGTAACAAAACAGATTGAAATTGTTGTAAACGGACAGGTTCGTCTGGCGCCGGAAGGCTGCACGCTGGGGCAATTACTGGCTTGGCTGGAGGTGGATTCCGAGCGCGTCGCGGTGGAGTTGAACCGGTCCATCGTCCAGCGTCAGGCCTGGGATCACGCCGGCGTGGGTCCAGGCGCAACGTTAGAGATCGTACAGTTTGTGGGCGGAGGCTAGGGGGCGGTCGTGCTGGGGGCGGTCGGGATCCCACTTGCCTATTGACAGGCGTATTGGCTCAGGTAAAATTTAGAGGCGCTCTTGTTGCAAACGTTAGCGGGGTGACATGTTCAAAACAAAGAAAAGCCGTTCTGAATCAGAAGACAGCATACGCACGTTTGCTTCGAGCGACGTCTCGCGCATCGCCCAGGTCAGCTTGCGTCAATTGCAGTGGTGGGATGAGCGCAAGGTGGTTTCGCCGCGCCATGAGGGGCACAAGCGCGTCTACCAGCCCGAGGAAGTGATTGAAATCACGGTCATTGCCGAGCTGCGGCGCAAGGGATTTTCGCTGCAAAAGATCCGGCGTGTTCTGCGCTTCCTGCAACGTGAAATGGGCAAGCGGCTCAGCGACGTTGTGCAATCCCAGTCGGATCTGCACCTGGTCACAGACGGCAAGTCCATTTATCTGGAAGAGCAGCAGGACCGGATCATCGACATCCTGAAGAACGCCAAGCAGCCCATGTTTCTGGTGTGCGTCAGCGACCAAGTCCGGCGGCTCGACGATTCCTCCCAACGCAAGCCGGTAAAAGCGGAGGCGGCTTCGGCGGGTTCGCGCCGCTCCGTCCGTAGCGCTTAGGTTCCGGTCGCTCCCTTTGGTAGTGTCTGAAATGTGCGTTGAGGCATTTTGGAGGCAAGTAGACTAGGGGCAATTAAAGCGACCGCCAAAATAACACGCCGCCCAAAGAGTGACATGAAGCGCTGGCACCAAAGCCGCCAGGGGCATTCCGATCAGCAACCACAAACCACGCTTCTGAAACCGGACGACCGCGATAAGCAATAGTATGAGCCAGACGCAACTCAAAGGTTCGCTCACGGTGAGGGCGCGTTTGAATGTCGGATCACTGAAAGCAGCCCACGCACTTAGCCCCGCTACAGCGAACGAAGCTATTGCAAGGATTTTCACGCTACTATTCTAGGCCAGCAGTTCTGAGATTTCCCAGACGTGATCCGTAATGCCCGCTTGCATCGCAGGCGTGACGCGAATGCTGGAATGAATCCGGCAGAAGTTATAGAACGCGAAGTATAGCGCGAGTGCGGCCCAGTGGTTCGCCCACTTTTTGCTGAAGCCGTTCGTTAGCCGAGTGAACCGGCGAATCGACATACGCATCGTGAGGTTTTGGCGCTCGACATGGGACGTGCAGATTCTTGCGGGATCGGGTCGCCCGATAACTGGGACCACCTCCGTGCTCACCACTTCAGCGGGGCTGTACCGGCGCTCGCCTTCAGGAGTCGCACGATAGACCTTGATGAGTCGCGCGAAGTCTACGCGATCAGACAGCGTGTTGCTGATCGCGCTGAATGCGCTGTGCGGTTCTGCGGAAGATCGGGGATCGTTTCGAGGGTAAGATCGGTATCGGCGATCAGTTCACGAAGGGCAACGAGTGAAGCGCGGTCAGATGCCATACTTCAACGGTACGGCGGGATGGGTCGGAAAGCAATCGCTCGCTGTTTTCGTTCAACGCACATTTCAGACACTACCCTCCCTTTTGTGGGATCAGCCCGGCAGCCAAACTCCGGTATACTGAAAGAGCGAGGTGCAAATGCCGCGTTGGGGCCGGTCCATTCTTCTTTCCGCGTTAGTCGTGGTTGTCTGCTCTGCACTTGGGGGCATCTTTGGGCCGGGTGTGGCCGGTGTTTCGGCGGCGTCCAGCGGCCCAGAAGAAGACCTGAAGACGAACATCAAGCAATTCACCAAGGTCTACGAATTGGTGGAGAACAATTTCGCCGACAAGGTCACCTCCGACAAAGGCATTTACAAAGGCGCGATTCCGGGGATGCTTCGGACGCTGGATCCGCACTCCAATTTCTTCGATCCCAAGGATTTTCAGTCGCTCCGCGACGATCAGAGCGGGCACTACTACGGCGTGGGCATGCAGGTGGCCCCGCGCAATGGCAAGACCATCGTAGTCGCACCGTTCGGCGGATCGCCGGCATATAAGGCTGGGTTGCACCCCGGCGATGTGATTCTCCAAGTCAACGACAAAAAGACCGACTCGCTCACCACCACCGAAGTCGCCGATCTGTTGAAGGGCCCGCGGGCAACGCACGTCCAAGTGACCGTCGGCCGCGAGGGCTCCGAGAAGCCGCTGACCTTCGACATCGTCCGCGATGAGATTTCCCGCTCCAGCGTGGAAGACGCATTCTGGGTTCGTCCCGGAATCGCTTACATGCGGATCACGCAGTTCAATGAAAATACCAGTCAGGAGATGGAAGACAACTTCAAGCGTCTCGGCGAAGCCAATATCAAGGGCCTGGTGCTGGACTTGCGCGAGAATCCCGGCGGTCTTCTGAATGAAGGTGTCGCCGTCGCGGGGCACTATTTAAGAAAAGGAGAAGTTGTCGTATCGCATCGCGGACGTGCATCCGCCGAGAAGCCTTACCTGGCTCGCGGCAGCGCCTCCGGACAAAATTATCCGGTTGTGGTTTTAGTGAACCGCTACTCGGCCTCCGCGGCGGAGATCGTCGCTGGCGCTCTGCAGGATCACGACCGTGCTTGGATTCTCGGCGAGACGACGTTTGGCAAGGGATTGGTTCAAACCGTGTATCCGCTCGAAGATAATACCGGCCTGGCGTTGACAACCGCTCACTACTACACCCCCAGCGGACGCTTGATCCAGCGCGACTACTCCAACATCTCGTTTCTGGATTACTACTACGGCAAACGGACCGAGCAGAAGAATCTTCAGGATGTGAAGAGCACCGACAGCGGTAGAACGGTGTATGGCGGCGGCGGCATTACGCCCGACCAAAAGTACGAACCGCCCAAGTACGACAAGTTCCAGACCGAACTGCTGACCAAGTACGCCTTTTTCAATTTCACGGCCAAGTGGTTTGGTTCGCATCCGCAGGCCCACTTGAACAAGGGCTGGGAGCCGGATGCCGGCGTGATCAACGATTTTCACGAGTACCTGTTGAAACAAACGCTGCCCTTTACCGAAGCCGACTGGACCGAGCACCATACTTGGATCCAGCAGCAGCTCAAGCGCGAGATGTACGCGACTGCGTTCAGCTACGAAGATTCTCAAAAGGTCGCCATTGAAACCGATCCCGAGGTACTGAAGGCCATAGACGCGATGCCCGACGCCAGAGCGCTGCTCGATAAAGCGAAGAAGCTGGTTGTTGAGCGCATCCAGCGCGACGACCCGCGCCGGCCCTAGCGGTGTTACTGAGCCGCGACCGTAAGGAAGCGGGCATTCCGATAGCAGCGAAGGTTTTGAGCACGCCACAAATTACCGTCCTCGATGCGGGCGGCCAATACTGTCATCTGATCGCCAGGAAAATTCGCGATCTAGGCGTGTATGCCGACGTTCAGCCCAGCGAAACGCCCGCCGCGGAGTTAGCTGGCCGCAAGGGCATTATCATTTCCGGCGGTCCGGACAGCGTTTACGAAGCCGGCAGCCCGCGCATCGATCCGAAGATTCTCGCCAGCGCCAGCGCGGTGCTCGGCATCTGCTATGGACAGCAGCTCATGACCCAAGTGTTGGGCGGCCACGTCCGCAAAGGTGAGAAGGGCGAGTACGGATTCGCTCAGTTCCACGTGGATCGTCAACATGCCCTCTTCGCCGGCCTGAACGGCGAGCTGCAGGTCTGGATGAATCATCGCGACCAGGTGGAATCGGCTCCCGAGGGTTTCGATGTCCTGGGCGGCACGTTTACATGTCCCGTAGCTGCAATCGCCCACCGCACCCGCCCGCTGATGTCCTTGCAGTTCCATCCGGAAGTCGCGCACACCCAACAAGGGCATCAGATTCTTGCGAACTTTGTTTTCGGCGTTTGCGGCTGCAGCAAGGATTGGGATCCCAAGAACCGCATCGGGCCGCTCGAAAAAGAAATTCAGGCCATCGCTGGAGACCGCAATGTATTCTTCTTCGTCAGCGGCGGCGTCGACTCCACGGTGGCATACACGTTGTGCTTGCGGGCCCTCGGGCCCCAGCGCGTCTTCGGCATTTACGTCGACACCGGGTTGATGCGCGAGGGTGAGACCAACTATGTGCGGCGCTTGTTTCAGCAACTGGGCGCAGACGATTTTCGTGTCGAGGAAGCAGAAGCGGAATTTCTGAGGGCTCTCGAAGGCGTATCGGATCCCGAAGCCAAGCGGCACATCATCGGCGAACAATTTGTCATTGTGCAAGAACGCATCCTGAGCACCGGCCACTTTCTGGATGGACATTGGATACTGGGCCAGGGCACGATTTACCCAGACACTATCGAATCGGGCGGCACCGCCAAAGCCGACGTGATCAAGACTCACCACAATCGCGTGGCGGGCATCCAGAAGCTCATCGAGTCGGGCCGGATCATCGAGCCGCTGGCGTCGTTCTACAAAGACGAAGTGCGTGAGATCGGCGAGGAGCTGGGAATTCCTGCGGAGTTCCTGCATCGCCATCCCTTTCCTGGACCTGGCTTGGCGATTCGCTGCCTGTGCTCCGACACAGCCGCAGCGGTGACGCGCCGCGATCCCGGCTGGCTGCTGCCCATTCGGTCGGTCGGTGTCAAAGGCGATTCACGAAGCTATCATTCCGTGCTTGCTCTCGACAACATGCCGGAAGGCGACGTTGTCACCGAGCTGGTGAACGCGATGCTGGACATCAATCGCGTCGTTGGCCTGGTGCACGCCCGCGCCGAAATCGGGGCAATGCGATCGAGCCGCGCCACGCTCACTCGAGAGCGCCTGGAACGGCTGCGACAGGCCGATGCGATCGTGCGGCAGTGGTCGGAAGAGAGCGGTTTCGAGCGGGAAGTCTGGCAGTTTCCGGTGGTGCTGATTCCAATCGGCGCGGGGGACAAACCGGATTCCATAGTGCTGCGGCCCATCCATTCCGTCGACGGGATGACCGCACGGGTGGTCCGGATGCCGAATGAACTGCTGCACCGCATGACCCACGAACTTCTTTCCGTGAATGGCATCTGCGGCGTCTTTTACGATCTAACCCACAAGCCGCCCGGCACCATCGAGTGGGAGTGACGGCGGCCGGCTCCCTTACGGTCGCGATTCAGATGCGGTGAAAACTTTTCAAAATGTCGCGCGTGGAATAGCGCAGCGCGATCGGGCGGCCATGCGGGCAGCTCATGGGACAGTCGGTGGCTGCGAGCTCGTTCAGTAGCCACTCCATCTTGGTCTGATCCAGACGCATATTGATCTTGATGGCGGCGCGGCAGGCGATGCTGGCGGCCATGGCGCGGCGTAAATCATCGAGCGAGACTTTGCGGAGCTCGCTCTCGGCGATTTCCAAAATCTCGAACACCAACCGCTCGATGTCCGCCGGACCCACGCCCGCCGGCGCGCCCTTCACAGCGATGGTCCGGTTGCCGAAAGGCTCGGAATCAAAGCCCGCGCGTTCCAACTCACCGGCGATACGCGCATATTCAATCTGCTGAGCGGCAGTCAATTCGAGCAGAATCGGCATCAACAGCTGTTGCCGTTCCACGCGCCCTTCGGCCTGCTGGCGCAGCACTTTCTCGAACAAAATGCGCTCGTGCGCGACATGTTGGTCGATGATCCACAGGCCGTCCCGTCCGGCCGCGATGATGAAGCTGTCGTGGATCTGGCCGAGCGGGCGGAGATCCATAAGGGCGCTCAAACTCTGCGGCGCCTCTGTACTGGACTGCAGGAGCGGCCCATGCGTGTCGGGGACTGAGGTGGATCGTACCGGTTCAAAGTCGAAGCGCGGCTCAGACGCGGCAGTTGCGCGCAGAGTGTAAACCGGCAGGTCTTCTATTCGCTCCATGCCGGTTTGGGCGCTTGGCATCGGCTCGAAGCGTTGATTTTCGATGCGCTGCGTGAAGTCCGAAAAAGGCAGATCGGCGGCGGCCTGGGGCTGCGTGGGACCGGGAATGCTGGAGACGGGACGAGCGGCGATCAGGCGTTCGCGAATGGAATCGCGCACAAAATCGTGCACCACGGTGCCGTGCCGGAATCGGACTTCAGTCTTGGATGGGTGAACGTTGACGTCCACTTCTTCGCTATCGCAATCCACGAACAGCAGCGCAAACGGGTAGCAAGCCGGCGGCATCAGATTGTGATAAGCGGAAGACAGCGCGTGCAGCAGCAGGCGGTCGCGAATGAGGCGGCCATTCACGAACAGAAAAATCGAATTCCGGTTCATTTTCTGCACCTGCGGGCCGGAAACGAATCCGCGCAGCGCAAAAACGCGCGTGGTGCGATCCTCGGCGTCCACAACTTCGAGCTCGCGCTCCACGTAGTCCAGATCGATCAGTTCTTCCAGCGCCTGGCTGCCGAAGACCTGATACACGCGCTCGCGCAGAGTTTCGACGGGCGTCACGTCCAACAACTGCGACCCTCCATGGCGTAGTTGGAACGATTTTTTCGGGTGCGCCAGGCTGTAATGCGTCACAAGCGAAGCGATGTGGGCCAGTTCGGTTTGATCCGACCGCAGGAACTTCTTACGAGCCGGAACGTTGTAGAACAGGTCGCGCACGGTAATGGTGGTTCCGGTGGGGCGCGAAAATTCGTCGCATCGCAGGATTGTTCCGCCCGCGATTTCCACCGCTGCGCCGGTGGTCTCCTCCCCGGCCCGCGTTTCAAGCAGCAGCCGCGAGACGGAGGCGATGGACGGCAGCGCCTCGCCCCGAAACCCCAGTGTTGCGATGGAAAGCAGGTCCTTCACGTCGCTCAACTTGCTGGTGGCGTGACGTTCGAAGGCCAGCAGCGCATCGTCGCGCAACATGCCGCTGCCGTTATCGGCCACACGGATCAGGCGCCGGCCGCCGCTGTCAACCTCGATGCGAAGATCGCTGGCGCCGGCGTCGAGGGAGTTTTCGAGCAGTTCCTTCACTACCGAGGCCGGGCGTTCCACCACTTCCCCGGCGGCGATTTTGTTGGCGACGGTATCGGAGAGAACGCGGATTCGGCCCATGCGGCGGTTACCGCTAGGTGCTCATGGAAGCCAGGAATTCGCCGTTGCTCTTGCTCTTGCTGAGACGATCCAGCAGCAGCTCCATGCTTTCCACGGGCGATAGCGGGTTGAGAACGCGGCGCAAAACGAAGATGCGATTCAGCTCTTCGCGCGGCACCAGAAGCTCTTCCTTGCGCGTGCCGCTCTTGGTGATGTCGATGGCGGGGAAAACTCGTTTGTCCATCAGCTTGCGGTCCAGATGGATTTCCATGTTACCGGTGCCTTTGAATTCCTCGAAGATCACGTCGTCCATGCGGCTTCCGGTATCGATCAGCGCGGAGGCCACGATGGTCAGCGAACCGCCCTCTTCGATGTTGCGAGCGGCGCCGAAGAAGCGCTTGGGACGCTGCAATGCGTTCGAATCCACGCCGCCCGATAGAACCTTGCCGGACGGCGGAACCACGGTGTTGTAAGCGCGCGCCAGGCGCGTGATGGAATCCAGCAGAATGACGACGTTGCGCTTGTGCTCCACCAGCCGCTTGGCCTTTTCGATCACCATTTCGGCCACCTGCACGTGACGCGAAGCAGGCTCGTCGAAGGTGGAACTGATAACCTCGCCCTTTACCGAGCGCTGCATGTCGGTGACTTCCTCGGGGCGTTCGTCGATCAGCAGGACGATCAGCGATACTTCGGGATGATTGGCGGTGATGGAGTTGGCGATGGACTGCAGCAGCATCGTCTTACCGGTGCGCGGCGCGGCCACAATCAAACCGCGCTGACCCATGCCGATAGGTGTTAACAAATCCATTACGCGGCCCGAGTAGTTGTCGCGCGTGGTTTCCAGCTTCAGCCGCTGATCGGGATAGAGCGGCGTAAGATTATCGAAAAAGATTTTGTTGCGCGCTTCTTCCGGCGGCTCGAAGTTGATCGCGTCCACTTTGATGAGTGCGAAGTAACGCTCGCCTTCTTTGGGCGGGCGAATCTGGCCGGATACGGTGTCGCCGGTGCGCAGATCGAAGCGCCGGATTTGGGACGGCGAAACGTAGACGTTGTCCGGGCCGGGCAGGTAGTTATACTCGGGCGCGCGCAGGAACCCGAAACCGTCAGGCAGGCATTCCAGAACGCCTTCCGAAAAGATTAGGCCGCTTTTTTCGGCCTGCGTTTGCAGGATCTTAAAGATCAGCTCTTGCTTGCGCAATCCCGCCGTGCCCGTAACGTTCAGGTCCTTAGCGATCTGGTTGAGCTTCTGGATGCTCATGTCCTTGAGCTCCACCAGGTCGAGCGTGCCGTTCTTTTGATTGGCTTGAGGCGCAGCTCCGCCCTGGCGCTTGCGTCCACCAGTTGGGGCGGCGGGAGCCTCCGCCTTGCCGTTGGGGTCCGCGGCTTTCGCGTCCGCTTGATCGGCCGAGGGCTTCGGTTCGGCGGCTTTGGGGTCCGCTCCTTTGTCTTCCTCGGGGGTGGGAGCGGCTATTGCCGCTGGGTCTTGATTGTCGAAATCGCTTGCCAAATTTCCCTCGCTCCTCGGCAGTCTACGGCCGAGAACGGCAAGGGCTCGCTCTCCGGAGACTGGCTCCGGATCGCCGCTACACCCTGCCGCAGATCGTTCTGACTTTTCAGTTTGTCCGTCTTGGTGGCGATCACCAGGTATCGCCGGTTATGGAACTCCAACCACTGCTTGAGCTCCAGATCCTTGTCCATCCAGCCTCGACGCGCGTCGAGAATCATGAAGCACAACTGCAACGAATCCCGCTGCAGCAGGTATTGTTCGATGAGCTCTTTCCACTGGGATTGTATGTCCTTCGGGACCCGAGCGTACCCGTACCCCGGCAGATCGACGAAGTTGAATTCGCCGCCGACCCGATAGAAATTGATCAATTGCGTGCATCCGGGCCTTGCGCTCGTAAACGCCAATCCCTTGCGACCCGTAAGGCAATTCAGCAAACTCGACTTGCCGACGTTGCTTCGCCCGAGAAACGCAATCTCAGGCAGCGTCTCGGCTGGAAACTGATCCGGCCGGGCGGCACTGATCATAAATTCCGCGTCCATCCGGCCCTGAATGCTTTAGCCCGACTCCCTCACGGTCGCGGCTCGGTAAGCACCTGCAAACACACAGTCCCGAGTCTGAGCCGCGCGCGTGAGCAAGCGGACTTTGGCATCTTTCGGCATCCTGCTAGACAGAAATCCGCTCTTCCGATGTTCCTCGCACCAACTCCACCGGAGGCGTAGTGGCCGCCAATGGCAGCGCGACCAATTCCCGCTCCAGGGCAATCTTCAACACCTGATCCATGGAGGTCACAAACTGGAGCTTCATCTCCTTGCGGATGGTGTCCGGGATGTCGGGAAGATCCTTTTCATTATCCTTCGGCAAAACCAGCTCGCGAATTCCCTGCCGATGCGCCGCCAGGACTTTCTCCTTCAACCCGCCGATGGGCAGGACGCGCCCGCGCACGGTAATCTCGCCGGTCATGGCGATATCACAACGCACCGGAATATTCGTCAAAGCGCTGCAGATGCTGGTGGCGATGGTGATGCCGGCCGAAGGCCCGTCTTTCGGGATGGCGCCTTCCGGCACGTGCACGTGAATATCGACGTTGCGATAAAAATCGCGCGGCAGGCCGAGCAGGTGCGCGCGCGACCGCACATAACTCATGGCGGCATGGGCCGATTCCTGCATCACGTCGCCGAGCTTGCCGGTGGTTTGGAGTTTGCCTTTGCCTTCCATCACGGCAGCTTCCGTTGTGAGGATGGTCCCGCCCACTTCCGTCCATGCTAGTCCGACCGTCGCACCCACTTCGTTCATCTTGTCGGCTTGCAGGTCGCGGAATTTCTGCGGGCCCAGGTACTCTGAAACAGTTCCGCCGCTGAGCACCGCCTGTGGAATTTTGGCCGAATCGGAGCGCTTGGCTCCGACCTGCGCGTTTACGACGCTGCGAGCCACTTTGCGGCAGACGTTCCCCACCTCGCGCTCCAGGTTCCGCACGCCAGCCTCGCGCGTATAGGATTGAATCAAGCTTTGCAGGCCGTCGTCGGTGAAGTCCAGGTCGCCCGCTTTGAGTCCGGTCTGCTTCATCTGCTTGGGGACCAGGAACCGCTTGGCTATTTCCAGCTTCTCGAGCTCCGTGTATCCGGAGAGCCGGATCACTTCCATGCGGTCCTGAAGGGCGGGAGGAACCGTGTGCAGCACATTCGCGGTGGCGATGAAGAACACCTGACTCAAGTCGTACTCGACGTCCAGATAATGATCCATAAACATGTAGTTCTGTTCCGGATCGAGAACTTCGAGCAGCGCGGCCGATGGATCTCCCCGGAAGTCCATCGACATCTTGTCTACTTCATCCAGCATGAAAACAGGATTCTTGGTGCCGGCCTTCTTCATCATCTGCAGAACCTGGCCCGGGAGAGCGCCGATATAGGTTCTACGATGGCCGCGAATTTCGGCTTCGTCTCGCACGCCGCCCAGTGAAAGACGCACGAATTTGCGGCCGGTGGCCTTGGCGATCGACATTCCGAGCGACGTTTTGCCGACACCCGGAGGTCCGACAAAGCACAGGATCGATCCTTTGGGATTTTGTACCAAGCGCCGTACGGCCAGAAATTCGAGAATGCGCTCCTTGATCTTCTCCAGGCCGTAATGGTCCGACTCCAGCACTTCCTGCGCGTGATTCAGATCGCGGATTTCCTTGGATTTCTTCTTCCACGGCACGGCTAGCAGCCAATCCAGATAATTTCGCGACACCGTGGATTCGGCCGACATGGGCGGCATATTTTCCAGACGCCGCAGCTCCGCGATGGCCTTCTCGTGGGCGTCCTTGGTCATGCCGGCGGTATCGATCTTGCGCTTTAGCTCATCGAACTCGCTCTTCTCGCCGCGGCCGAGCTCCTTCTGAATCGCTTTGATTTTTTCGTTGAGGTAATACTCTTTTTGCGCCTTTTCCATCTGGCGCTTTACGCGGCCCTGGATGGTGCGGTCCACATTGAGCTTCTCAATTTCGATATCCAGCATTTCGGCGACGCGCGTCAGCCGGTCCACCGGATCGAAGATTTCGAGCAGCTCCTGCTTTTCCTCGATGGTCAATTGCAGATTCGCGCCCACCGTGTCGGCCAGTTTGCCCGGCTCATCCACGCGAATCGCGGCGATCATGGTCTCGTAATTCAGATTCTGGCTGAGCTTCACGTATTGCTCAAACAGACCGGTCACGCGGCTCACCAGCGCTTCCAGCTGAGGCCCCGTGTCCACCTTGAAATTGAAGGTTTTGACAGCAGCCCGGAAGTAGCCCTCATCCTCGCTGACGGAAATGATCTTGCCGCGCTCTACGCCCTCCACTAGCACCTTGATGTTGCCATCGGGCAGCTTCAGACTCTGCACGATGTTGGCCACTGTGCCGACGTTATAGATTTCGTCGGGGCGCGGCTCGTCCACCGACGCGTCGTGTTGCGTGGCCAGAAAAATCTTCTTGTCCGACGCCAGCGCCTCTTCCAGCGCACGCACGCTGGAATCGCGGCCCACCACGAAGGGAGTCATCATATACGGGAAGATAACCACATCCCGGATCGGCATCATCGGTAGGCGTCGTGTGTCGGACTTTTCTTTGGAGGTAAGCATGGGGATTTGTTGTCGGGTTACTTAGTTCCCGCTCCGTCACCGCTCGAACCAACAACCAAAAACAGCAGCGAACGGGGGCTAACCGGCCTTTTCCAACAAGGCCATATTAATCTTCTGCGTCATGACCATCTCTTTGGTCACCAGGAACTCGCGAACTTTCTTATAAGACGGGAGATAGTACATGAGGTCCAGCATCAGATCCTCAAGGATCATCCGCAGCCCTCGCGCGCCAACCTTCCGCTCCATTGCCAACGCAGCGATGGCCTCGAGCGCGTCGTCGCTAAACTTCAGTCTAACATTTTCGAATTCGAAAAGCTTCTGGTACTGCCGGACGATCGCATTCTTGGGCTTGGTCAGGATCTGAACCAAAGCGTCCTTGCTCAGATCCTCCAGAACCGCCACCACCGGCATGCGCCCGATGAATTCCGGAATAAAGCCGAACTTGATGAGATCGACGGGCTGCACGTTATCGAGCAAATCGACGTCGCGCCGGTTGGATGCCGTGCGAGGGAGCGCGCCTTCCGGCCGATGTTCTTCCTGCTGGACAAAACCCATGGACTTGGTGCCCACGCGCTTGGAAATCACCTTTTCCAGACCGACGAAAGCGCCGCCGCAGATGAACAGGATATTGGTGGTATCCACGGGAGTGAATTCCTGATGAGGATGCTTGCGGCCGCCCTGCGGCGGAACGTTCGCCACCGTGCCCTCCAGGATTTTCAGGAGCGCCTGCTGGACGCCTTCGCCCGAAACGTCGCGTGTGATAGAGGGATTCTCGTCCTTGCGTCCTATTTTGTCGATTTCGTCGATATAGATGATGCCCTGTTGGCAGCGTTGCACATCCCAATCCGAATTTTGCAACAGCCGCAGAATGATGTTTTCGACGTCCTCGCCCACGTAGCCGGCTTCGGTCAAGGTGGTGGCGTCGACGATGGCGAAGGGGACGTCCAGAATCCGCGCGAGGGTCTGAGCCAGCAACGTCTTCCCAGTGCCGGTGGGCCCGATCAACAGGATGTTGGATTTTGAAAGCTCCACTTCCGCGCCGCGCTGCTTATTCATCTGGATGCGCTTGTAGTGGTTGTAGACTGCCACGGCGAGCTTCTTTTTGGTGCCGTCCTGGCCGATCACGTACTGATCAAGGTACTCTTTTAATTCCAATGGTTTGGGAAGCTTGTGCGGCGCCCCATACGGTTGATCGTGGCGATCATCCTCTAAAATCGAGTTGCATACGGCGATGCACTCGTCACAGATGTAAGCTCGGGGGTAATCGTTGGGGGAGGAGATTAACTTCCCGACTACGTCCTGACTTTTATGACAAAACGAACAACGCAGTGCGTCATCAGCACCAGCACGTTTCACAGGGAATCTCCCGTCGTCTAAGACTGTACACTACCAGCTCTGACCCAGCTGAAACCCCATTATAACAGAAGGCCCCCGAATCCGCCCCGGCAAAATCCCGACTGGGTACTGGCAGGTACTTCCGCTGGAAGCCTCGGGCCCTGCGGCCGTCCTACCGAATGAACGAGATTGCGCAGACGCCGCGCGCGGCGAGAGAATCGAACTCATGGTGATCGGAAGTGAGCACGGTACCAGCGGCTGTCTGGGCGAGAGCTACCGCGAAGCAGTCCGCCAGGGAAATGCGTCGGTGCGTTGCTTTTAGCGCTCCTGCTGCCTGCCAGAACTCGGTCGAAATATCATCGCGGATTTCAACGCCTAGAGCGAATATATCGTTGATCGCATCCCGAGCCGCTATCTCACCGTTTGCCCGATAGAAATCGTAGTAGACCTCGCAGAGATTCAAAGCGTGCGCCAGGCACTCGTGGGCCGGTTCGGCAAGTATGACGGAAACGGCATCCGCGCCTGGCTCTCCTCGCAAGTACGCGATAATCGCGCTTGCGTCCAGGATGTAAATCACCGTCTATCGCCGTTGTGCCGGTCTTCGAGGTCTATTTCCTCTTGTTTTCGAGCCGCAAAGGCCTCACTTGACGTGGCGACGAAGGAGTACTTCCCTTTGATCTCGTTAACCAACTGAGCAGTCGGTCGAAGAGGCGCAGCCCGTTCTTGGCCTAATAGCCCCCGGAGCTCTCGCTGCTCAGCGTTAGTAAGGGTACTTATCTCCGCAAGTATCTTCTCGACGGCAGGGCTCATAGAACGTCCTCGTTACCTGCATTTTACACCGCCGGGTCAGACGTTCGGCGCGGTGGGCGTTCGATTCGGACGAGGGTTTTGTCAAGTCTAGGTACGTCGGTTTCTTTTATCCCGTACATCGCTGAGCTTAGTCTGGAAACCAACGGCGATACCGAAATTTCTGGGCGATGAATGTAGCCCAATTGAGCGGCGATTTCTATGCACTTTATTTCAAGATCTTGAAGGAAGGCACGGCACTTCCACTGGGGGATCTGTGCCAGCGCCTGTATGACGCCTCCGTCCGCCGCAACGGGGCTCGAACGCTCCAATTCTCATTCGCTACGCGAAGCTACTCCATGCTCTGAGCCCACATTTGCCTGTCTGCGACTCATTCGTGGCGAGGTTCTTCCTGTTTCAAGCACCACCGAGCGACATGCCACTAAAGGAGCGCGTCGACGATCGAGCTTTTTCGCGCTAAGCTCGACCCAAAGCAACACACCGACGAAAAGATCCTAGATTGGATCATCTGGAAATACATAGAGCTCGCCGATGACGGGACCCTGCTCAACGGCCAAATTCTCTATCGATAGCTGAATGCCAGGAAAGACCCGCGGCTGGTGGGAAGGCACATCGAAAAGCGGCCTGATGGGGACAGCGGGCGCGAAGGTTGCAAACAAAAAGCCGGCCCCTTGACGAGACCGGCTCTCGATTTGCCCACTAGAGTCCAGCCAGCTTAGTAACGATAATGATCCGGCTTGTACGGACCTTCCAGCGCAACCCCCAGATACTCCGCCTGCTGCTTGCTCAGCGTCGTCAGCTTCACCCCGATCTTCTCCAGGTGCAGCCGCGCCACTTCTTCGTCCAGCTTCTTCGGTAGCGTGTACACGCCCACTTTGTAGGTGTCCTTGTTCTTCCACAAGTCGAGCTGCGCCAGCGTCTGGTTTGAAAAGCTATTGCTCATCACGAAGCTCGGGTGGCCCGTCGCGCATCCCAGGTTCACCAGGCGTCCTTCGGCCAGCATGAAGATGGCGTGGCCATCCGGGAAGTTGTACATATCCACCTGCGGTTTGATGTTGGTCCGCTTCACGCCCGGCGCGCCATTCAACGCGTCCACTTGAATTTCGTTGTCGAAGTGGCCGATATTGCAGACGATGGCCTGGTCTTTCATGTGCTTCATGTGTTCCAGCGTGATGATGTCCAGGTTGCCGGTGCAGGTGACGTAAATGTCGCCGCGGCCCAGCGTGTCTTCCACCGTGGTCACTTCGAAGCCTTCCATCGCGGCCTGCAGCGCGTTGATGGGATCGATTTCAGTGACGATCACGCGCGCACCCATGCCACGCAGCGAGTGCGCCGATCCTTTTCCAACGTCGCCATAACCGCAGATGACGCAGACCTTGCCAGCCACCATCACGTCCGTCGCGCGCTTGATGCCATCCGCCAGCGACTCGCGGCAGCCGTACAGATTGTCGAATTTCGACTTGGTCACCGAGTCGTTCACGTTGATGGCGGGAACCAGCAGCTTGCCCTGTTCCTGCATTTTGTACAGCCGGTGGACGCCCGTGGTGGTTTCCTCGGAGACGCCGCGCCAGTCCTTCACGATAGTGTGCCAGTGCTTGGGATTTTCGGCATGCACCTTCTTCAGCAGGTTCTTGATCACCATTTCTTCGTGGCTGGACGATGGCGAGCTCACCCATCCGTCGCCGTTTTCCAGCTCGTAGCCCTTGTGCAGCAGCAGCGTAACGTCGCCGCCGTCGTCCACCACCAGCTCGGGGCCTTTGCCATCCGGATGGCTGATGGCTTTGTAGGTGCATTCCCAATATTCTTCGAGCGATTCGCCCTTCCAGGCAAACACCGGCACTCCCGCGGCGGCGATGGCGGCGGCAGCGTGATCCTGTGTCGAGAAAATGTTGCAGCTCGCCCAGCGGACGCTGGCGCCCAGGTCGACCAGGGTCTCGATCAGCACCGCGGTCTGGATGGTCATGTGGAGTGACCCGGTGACCCGCACGCCTTTCAGCGGCTTGCCGGGCGCGTACTTCTTGCGGATCGACATCAGGCCGGGCATTTCAAACTCGGCGATGGAAATTTCCTTGCGGCCCCATTCGGCCAGGCTCATGTCGGCCACTTTGTACTCGGTGGCGACGTTCGGGATAGTTGCTGTGCTCATTCGATCTCCGTGGGTGATTTTGATATCTACCAATCTACATATGTTGATATAATAATACAAACGATCCCATGGCGTCAATCCTCAAAACCCTGCGCTTGCTGGCGGACCCCAGCCGTCTTCGTATCTTGTTGCTGGTAGAGCGCGAAGAGCTTTCCGTGGCCGAACTGCAGGAGATCCTCGGGATGGGCCAGAGCCGCATTTCCACCCATCTGGCGCAGCTCAAACAGGCCGGCCTGGTGGAAGACCGCCGCAACGGAAAAAGCATCCTGTACCGGCTGAGACCCGGCGCGCAGTCCAACGGCTTCGCGGAAATGCTCGGCGTACTTCGGCAGGCGGCGGCCGAAATTCCGGAAGCGGGCGAAGATTCAGAAGCGCTGCGGCTGGCATTGCGCCGTAGACAGGACAAGATGCGCGCGTATTTCGACGAGCTGGCCGGCAAGTTTGGGCGCAATTACGTTCCGGGGCGTTCCTGGCAGGGCCTGGCCGAGACTTTGCTCACGTTGATGCCGCCCATGGTGATTGCCGACCTAGGCGCCGGTGAAGGAACGTTTTCGCAATTGCTGGCCCGGCGCTCGAAGAAAGTGATTGCCGTCGACAACTCCGAGAAAATGGTGGAGTATGGTCGCGAACTGGCGGCGAAACACGGCGTCAAGAATCTGGAATACCGCAAAGGCGATCTCGAGGCGGTGCCCATCAAGGACGCGACCGTCGATCTCGCGTTCTTCAGCCAGGCGCTGCATCACGCGCAACATCCCGAGCGGGCTGTCGGGGAAGCGTGGCGCATCTTAAAACCCGGCGGCCGGATCGTGGTGCTGGATCTACTGCGGCACAATTACGAAGAAGCTCGCGAAATGTACGCGGATTTATGGCTGGGTTTCACCGAAGTGGAGCTCACGCGATTTCTGCGCCAGGGCGGATTCAAGAATATAGAGACGTCGGTGGTGCATAGTGAGGAAGTCGCGCCGCATTTTGAAACGCTCCTAGCGGTTGCCGACAAGTAACGCTTGACGACTCTTGACACCGCGCGCGAACACTGCGAGGGCAATCGCCATTACCGCGATGGCGAGCGCACAAACTGCCGTCCAACCTTTGTACTCCCAGCAAATGGCACCCAACCAGGAGCCGAGCGAACCGCCGGTGAAGTAGCAAAACATGTACACCGTATTCAGCCGGCTGCGTGCGTTCGCATCCAGCGCATAAATCCGCGTTTGATTCGCTACGTGGCCCGATTGCACGCCGACGTCCAGCAGTATTACGCCTGCGATCAGCCCGGCCATCATTTTTCCAAATGCGCCGAGCACCAGAAACGACGCCAGTGTAGTCAACAGCGCGAGAAGGATGGTGAAGCGGGGCCCCCGCCGATCGGCGAAACGCCCCACCAGCGGCGCGCACAGAGCGCCTGCTGCCCCGACCAATCCAAAGAGTCCGGCCACGGAAGTTCCATAGTGATAGGGCGGAGTTTGGAGCAAGAACACCAGCGTCGTCCAGAATGCGCTGAATACGCACAGCAGCGATGCGCCTAAGAACGCCGATTCGCGCAGCGCGGGATGGTCGCGAACCAGGTCCACCAGAGACCGCATGAGAACCGGCCACCCGAGTGAGTTTTGCGGCGGAAGTCTAGGCAATCGCGCGCGTAGCAGGAACAGTAAGGCCAGCATGGCGAGCGCCGCGATCCAATACACCGCGCGCCATCCGAGGAACGACGCAACCATTCCGCTGAACGTGCGGGCCAGTAGAATTCCGATCAGTAGCCCACTGAAAACGGCGCCCAACACGCGGCCGCGGCTCTGTTCAGGAGCCAGCTGCGCGGCGAAAGGCACGATGACGTGCACGGCGGCCCCAAATGCGCCCACCGCGAAGCTCGCAATCGAAATCCAGATCAGATTCCGCGCGGTGGCCACGCCGCATAACGCCACACAAGCGCCGCATAAAAGCGCGGTGAGAAGCGCTCGCCGGTCGCGGCTATCGCCCAGCGGAACGAAGAGCAGCATTCCCAAAGCCGTGCCTACCTGGGTGAGCATGGCGACTAAGCCGATCATGCTGACGGTCACGGAAAATGTCCGAGCCATGGTAGCCAGGAGCGGCTGGACGTAGTATATGTTCGCGACGATAACGCCGACGCTCAGCGCCAATAGATGTACGGGAACTTTTTTCTGATGAATGGGGCTACTCTGCGGCTTGTTCTTCCGGCGGTTCCGGCTCGCCCGCTTCCTTGCGCGCGTGCTCGAACAGGAAGTTCAGCGTTTTATTGCTGCGAATCTGATACGCGATGCGGCTGAGGATGCCGTCTTTCTGCAGTTTCTTGCGAACGGCCGCAACCGGCTCGCGCTGTTGCTTGGCGATCTTCTGAACCTCGGCGTCCACTTCGTCGTTGGTCGGCGCGATGGCTTCGCGCTCCGCGATCTTGTCGACCAATAGAGAGGCTTTCACATCGTGCAATGCCCTGGGGCGCTGCGCGTCCTTCAGCTTCGCCCAATCCAGGTTCAGTTTCGCCGGATCGATGCCGCGCTGGGCCAGTTCCCGAAATTGTGTCTCAAGTTGCGACTCAATTTGACGCTCGATGTATGCCTCCGGTACCGGAAATTCGTGCGCCTCGATGAGCTTGTCGATCAACTGGTCTTTCGCCTTCTGCTGCGAAGCGTACTCGCGCTCGTGAAAGATGGCCTTGCGCACGGCCTCGCGCAAATCGCCGAGCGTCTGATAATCGCCCAAATCCTGCGCGAATTCGTCGTTGAGTTCGGGCAGCTCCTTGGTGCGGATGGTATCGAGTTTCGCGCGGAAGCGCACGGTCTTGCCCGCCAGCCGCTCCTGCCCAAAATCTTCCGGATAAGTAACCTCGAACTCTTTCTCTTCACCCGGCGACATGCCCCGGAGCGCTTCGGAAAATCCCGTCATCGTATCGGGGTCGCCCACGTGCAGCACCACTTCGTCCTGATGGATGGCCTGATCCACGCCGGACAGGCTGTCGAGCGTAACCACCGCGTGATCGCCGTCGACAATGGCGCGCGGTTCGGCGTTCACGAACTGCGCCTTCTGTTCGCGAATCTCTTCCAAGCGTTTCTCGATATCCTCGTCGCTGACGTGCGGTTCGCTGTAGTGAATGGTTACGCCGCGGTAATCCTTCAACTCGATCTCCGGCGCCACTTCGAATTCCGCTTTGAAACGCAGCGGCTCGCCGGCATGAAAATGCACATCCTTCACGTTGGGCCGGCCCACCACTTCCAAATGTTCTTCTTCCACCTTTTGCTTGAAATATTTCGGGAGCAGGTTCTCGAGAACGTCTTCGCGAACTTGCTTTGAGAACTTCGTGCGTATCAAGCTGGCGGGAGCTTTGCCGGGACGGAAGCCAGGCAGTCTGGCCTTCTGTTGGATATCGGCGACAACGCGATCGGTCTCGCGGTCGATCTCGTCCACGGGGACGACGATTTCGAGTTCGTGTTTGCAGCCTTCAACTAGCATGATGGAGTGAAACGACTAGCATAATGGAGTGAAAACGAGGGGCCTGTCGAGGACCCAGCCTCTAGTATAAGCCGGGCCCCTGGGGAGGGAAACTTATTTCGCTGCAGCGGTGAGTTTGGCGCCTTCCTTGAGAGCTTCGGCCTTGTCGGTCGCTTCCCAAGTGAAGGTCTCTTCGGTGCGGCCAAAGTGGCCATAAAACGAAGTCTTGCGATAGATCGGCCGGCGTAGCTTCAAGGTCTCGATCATGCCCTTGGGCGTGAGAATGAAGTTCTGGCGAACCAGTTCCACCAGACGCTCTTGATCCACCTTGCCGGTTCCGAATGTATCCACCATGACCGACACCGGCTCGGCCACGCCGATCGCGTACGCTAACTGCACTTCGCAACGCGACGCAAGGCCCGAAGCAACGATATTCTTCGCAACGTAGCGCGCCATGTAGCAAGCCGAACGGTCTACTTTGGTCGGATCCTTGCCCGAGAACGCCCCTCCGCCGTGCCGGCCCATGCCGCCGTAGGTATCAACGATAATCTTGCGGCCCGTCAGACCGGTGTCGCCATGAGGTCCACCGATGACGAAACGGCCGGTTGGGTTCACGTGATATTTGGTATGCGAATCCACGAGATTCCCGCCTACCACCGGATCGATGATGTACTTCTTCACATCGGCGCGAAGTTGCTCGGTGGTCACATCGTCGTCATGCTGCGTGGACAGAACCACGGCATCGATGCGGACCGGTTTATTGCCGACATACTCTACCGACACTTGGCTCTTGGCGTCCGGCCGCAAGTAGGTGAGCTTGCCCGTCCGGCGGATCTCGCTCTGCTGGCGAACCAGCTTATGCGCGAGCATAATCGGAAGCGGCATCAACTCGGGCGTCTCGTCGGTCGCAAAACCGAACATGAGACCCTGATCGCCCGCGCCGCCGGTGTCCACACCCATCGCGATGTCAGGGGATTGGGTCTGTATCGCATTCAGGATGCCGCAGGTCTTGGCGTCGAAGCCCATCTTGGCGTCCGTAAAACCGATATCCGCGATCACCTCGCGGGCCAGCTTGGGAACGTCCAGAATGGCCTTGGTGGTGATTTCGCCCGCTACCACGCAAATGCCTGTGGTGACCAGCGTTTCGCAAGCCACCCGGCTCAACGGATCCACCGCCAACGCGGCGTCCAGCACCGCATCGGAGATCTGATCGGCCATCTTGTCGGGATGGCCCTCGCTGACGGACTCTGAAGTAAAAATATGACGAATCTTCTCTGACACCTATGAACCTCCTGATTATGCAACTAATTCTCTAGTTTACTTTGGTGGCTGCATGCAACGCAAATCAGGCGTGCCCAGATTCGTCCCGGTGCACCGTCGCGGGATCGAAGGCGGCCAAACAGACCGCGATATACTCGGCGCCTTCCGGCCCCGGGGTGCTGTAGCGTACCCATTCGCCGCGCGGCGCGATGATGGCCTGTCCGGCCTTCACTTCCAGCGCTCCGTCCTTCGATTCCACGCGCAGCGATCCCTTGAGAACCACGGTGTACTCGTCAAATTCAGGCTGCTGCCCGGGCTCGCTCCAGCCGGAAGGGCTGTGCATGTGGGCGATGCTGACGGCCGTATCCTTCGTGTTCACGCGACCGACGTACTCTTCGATCTGTTTGTTTCCTGGAACCGGGATGCGCGCCGCGCTGGTGACAAGCCGGGGCATGTTAATGATCGCGCTCGGTGACCAGCTCGGTCAGCGCGTACATGGCGCGTTGATTCGGCGAATCGGGAAATTCGCTCAGGATGGCGCGCGCCCGTTCCGTGAAGGATTGCGCGCGCTCGCGCACCCGATCGAAACCATGGCGATGCTCAATCATGCGAAGAATCTCCTGGAACGGGGCGTTGTCGTAATTAGCGTCTTTCAGAACGGTGGCCACCAGTTGCCGCTCGTCCCCAGTAGCCTCTTCCAGCGCGTAAATCAGCGGCAGGGTGACTTTGCCCTCGCGCAAATCGCTGCCCACCGGCTTGCCCAGCACCTTTTCATGCGAGGTGAAGTCGAGCATGTCATCCACCAACTGAAACGCTATTCCCAGGTTCCACGCAAACTCGCCCAGCCGCGTCTCGGTGGCTTCGCTCGCGCCGCCCGGCGTTGTTCCCATGACGGCCCCCAACCGCGCGCAGGCCGAAAACAAGCTGGCGGTCTTTCGATCCACCAATTCCATGTAATCGGCTTCGGAGATTTCGATTTTTCCGATGCGCTCGAGTTGCAACAGCTCGCCCTCCACCATCATCTGCGTGAGCGCGATCAGCAAGTCCAATACGTGAAAATTGCGCTCCCGCAGCGCCACCTGAAAAGCTTGCATGTACAGCCAGTCACCCGCCAGAACGCAGGTGTGATTGCCCCAGATGGCATTCGAGGACGGCCGGCCTCGGCGCGTTTTGGCGATATCGATGACGTCGTCATGCACCAGCGTCGCGGCATGAATCATTTCCACTACCGCGGCCATACGAACGCTGCCGTCGCTGACTCCGCCCACCAGCCGGGAGGCCAGCAGCACCAAAATGGGCCGCAAACGCTTGCCCCCGCCAGCCTGGAGATACTGCGCAATGGTGGTGACCGCATCGACACTGGCCACCGATTCCAGGCTGATCTCGCGCTCCACCCGCTCCAGGTCCTTCTTGACCAGCTCGAAGATCTCTAGCGCGGTTAAAGTTTGGCCAAGCCTGCCGAGTCCCATGGAGAATCCCTCATTTTAGCAGCAGCAGCCTGCGGAAGTTTTCCGCCGTGGTATTGCAAAGTTCTTCGTAGGATTCCCCGCGCAATTCGGCCAGCTTGTGCGCGGTGTGAACAATCAGCGCCGGCTCGTTGCGCTTGCCGCGTTTCGGCACGGGAGCCAGATACGGCGCGTCCGTCTCGATCAGAATCCGGTGACGCGGCGCCGCCTTCGCCGCTTCTTGGACCGCCAGCGCCTTGGGAAACGTCACGATGCCGCCGAAGCTCAGATAAAAACCCAAGTCGAGCGCGCGGCGGGCTTCCTCGGGGCCGCCGGAAAAGCAGTGCATGATTCCACCAATCTTGCACGGAGTCCAATGCCGCTCGATCAGCGCCAGCGTGTCGTCCCACGCCTCGCGCGTGTGGATCACGATCGGCTTCTTCGCTCGAGCCGCAATTTCCATTTGCCGAATGAAGGCCGCTTTCTGAACCTCGCGCGGCGAAAAATCGTAGTGGTAGTCAAGACCGATTTCACCGATAGCCAGCACTTTTGGATGCGTGAGCAGATCGGCCATGCGCTTGAAATCGTCCGCAGTGGCCTTGGTGGCGTCATGCGGATGCACCCCCACGGTCGCGTAGAAAGCCGGGTATTTGTCGGCCAGGCGCAAACCCGCTTCCAGATCGGGCGGACCATGGCCGGTCCCGATCGCCAGCATGTGCTCGACGCCGGCGGCAAGTGCGCGCTCGATCGCGGCGTCGCGATCGTCATTGAACTCCGCACTGTCCAGATGGCAGTGGGAGTCGATCACTTGAGGCGAGATCCCACCGGCACTTCTTCGAGAAAGCCCGCCAAAACCGGCTTGCCGCCTTCGAGCGATGCCGCTACGATCATGCCGTTCGATTCGATGCCGCGCAACTTTCGCGGAGCCAGATTGGCAACGATCACCACCTTGCGGCCGACCATCTGTTCGGGTGGGTACGCTTCCGCGATGCCGGCGACGATCGTCCGCGGAGCGGTTTCGCCGATGTCCACCTTCATGTGCAGCAGCTTGTCGGCGCCCTTGACGCGCTCGGCTGAAATCACTTGGCCAACCCGCAAGTCGACCTTCACGAAATCGTCGATGCTGATTTTAGCCGCCTCGGGGACGACCGCCGGACTCGCCGCCGCCTTGGCAGCGCCGAAAAGCTCCGCCTGCCGCGCTTTCTCCTGCACTTCAAGATGTTCCATCTTGACGATGGCGCTCGCGTCCAAGCGGGGAAAGACAGCGGCAACCGATCCGATTTGTTGTCCGGCCGGCAGTTTGCCCCAGTGCAGATCGGCAAAAGTGACGGATTCGATCGGCGCCGTCATGCCGAGTTGGATCCAGATGTTGCGCGCCGAGTTCGGCATCACCGGATAGATCCACGCGCTGAGGATGCGCAGCGCCTCCGCCGCGCTGTACAACACCTCGTTCAGCATTTTTTGAGCGAAGTCCGACGTGTCCTTGCCAAGCTTCCAAGGCGCGCGTTCCACGATGAATTTGTCGATGACGGAAATAAACGCCCATAGCGTTTCCAAGCCTCTCGAAAAATTGAATTCCTGAAAGGCGTCCATCGCCTCCTCGGTCGCCCGGCGCGCGGCTTCGGCGATGTCGGGCGATCCCGGAGAATCCGGAATCACACCGTTACGATACTGCTGGATCATGGTCAACGTGCGGCTGGCCAAATTCCCCAAACCGTTAGCCAAGTCCGCGTTGTAGCGCTGGATCAACGCATCGTAGCTGAAACTTCCATCCTGGCCGAAAGTGATCTCGCGCAGCAGGAAGTAGCGCAGCGCGTCGGCCCCCACCACATCCGCGATCGGGCCCGGCCGTACGACATTCCCGCGCGATTTGCTCATCTTGTTGTCTTCGTGCAAAATCCAGCCGTGCGCGAAAACCTTCTTCGGCAGCGGCAGATCGGCGGCCATCAGGAACGCCGGCCAGTACACGGCGTGAAATCGCAGGATATCCTTGCCGATCAGGTGCAGATCTGCCGGCCACAGATCCTCGCCCTTGACGGCGCTCATGTACGAGATCAGCGCGTCGAACCAGACGTAAAAGACGTGATGGCCCGCCACCGGAGCGGGAATTCCCCACTGAATATTGGTTCGCGTGATCGATAAATCGTTGAGGCCCTGCTGGACGAAGGCGATCATCTCGTTGCGGCGGTGATCGGGTTTAACGAACTCCGGATGTTTCTCGAACAGCTCGAGCAGCGGCTGTTGAAACGCGGACAGCTTGAAGAAATAATTCTCTTCGGTCACCGTTTCGGTTGGCCGGCCGCACTGCGGGCACGGATCGCCCGGCTTCGCGTCATTGATGTAAAGTTCGTCATTCACGCAATACTGGCCCGTGTAGGAGCCTTTGTAGATGTAGCCGTTCTTCTCGCAGCGCTCAAACAACCAGCGCACGGTCTCGTGATGTTTGGGATCGGAGGTGCGAATGAAGTGATCGTAGTCGATGCCGAGCTTGGCCCACTGGCTGACAAATTCGGCCGACATTTTGGTTGTATACGCCAGTGGATTCATTCCGGCCGCCTGCGCGGCCCGCTCCACATTGCGGCTGTGTTCATCGGACCCGGTGGTGAGCACCACCGGATGGTAGCCCTCCATTTTCTTGAAGCGCTTGATAAGATCTGCGACAAACGTGGAGTAGGCGGTGCCCAGGTGCGGGGCCGCGTTGACATAATAGATCGGAGTGGTGAGGTAGTATTTCATCGAGAGTTTTTCAGGTAAGCGAGAGTTGCCTCCGCCAGAATTTGCTTCAGCGGCACGCCGGATTCGCGCGCCAGCTTGCGGCAATCCTCGTATTCGGGCGCAAACGATCCGTTCTCGGCGATCTTCATTCGCACCGTTCCGTGCGGCGTCGCGATCTCCACCGAATGGCGCTCCTTCACGCGACGTTCCACCGGGTAGAGCCGCAACCCGAGGGTGGACGTTTCCGCGAAGATGATTTGCGCCAGGGTCTCGCTGTCCTGGGGGCGCGCGATCACGCGAAGCAGCGTGCCGGGACGGTTTTTCTTCATCAGCATGGGCGTCAATGTGACGTCCAGCGCTCCGCTTTCGAGCAGTCGCTCCATGGCATAGCCGAGCACTTGCGGGCTGGAATCGTCGATGTTGGCTTCCAGCACCGTTACGGTGGTGGACTCCTCGGCGCCGCTGGTTTCGCCGATCAGCACCCGCAGCACGTTGGCGTGCTCGGGGAAGTCGTAGTCGCCCGCGCCATATCCGGTCGCCATCACCCGCATCGGCGGCAGTGCTCCAAACCCGACTGCCAGCGTGGTGGCGATGGCCGCGCCCGTGGGAGTGGTCAATTCCAGTGTCGGGCCGCGCGCATAAATGGGTTTGCCGGTGAGAAGTTCGGAGGTGGCCGGAGCAGGCACCGGCAGCACGCCGTGCTCGGTTTTGACGGTCCCGCTGCCGACGTTTACCGCCGAGCTATACACCGCGCCGATGTCGAGCAGGTCGAGCCCGACGCAGGCGCCGACAATGTCGCAGATGGAATCGACGGCGCCCACTTCGTGGAAGTGCACTTTGTCGAGAGCAATGTCGTGGACCTTGGCCTCGGCCTCGCCCAAGCGTTGAAACACAGCCGAGGCGTTCCGTTTCGCCCGTTCCGACAGGCCCGACTGCGCGATGATTTCAAGAATGTCTTTCAGATGCCGGTGGCCCCTGGCATCGCCGCCCAATACGCGAAACTTCGAGGCCGCGATACCGCACCGCTTGATTTTCTCCACTTCGAACCTGGCGCCCATGCCAAGTTCTTCCAGCGCCTGCACAAGCTGAATTGCGCCGGCCCCGGCGTCGATCAGTGCGCCCACCGTCATGTCTCCGCTGATTCCGGAGAACGCGTCCAGGTAACAAATATTCATGCGATCAATTGCGGTAACAGCTCGCCCGAGGGCCCTTGCAGAAATTCGTCGATCCCCTCGGCAAGACCGGTTTCGGCGATATTGATTTCCACCACCCGCGCGCCCGCAGACTTAGCGATCGGCGCCAAGCTGGCCGCCGGATACACTACCGCCGACGTTCCGATCAGCAGAAACAAGTCGGCCTGGCGAGCCGCCTGTTCCGCTTCCCGCCAGATTTTCGCCGGCAATGCCTCGCCGAACCACACCACGCCCGGCCGCAGCATGCCCCCGCATTCGCAGCGCGGCGGAAGCTCGGGAAGCGGCGTTCTCCGGTCCTCGCATTCTCGCCCGCACTCCAGGCATCGCAGCATCCAGATGCTTCCGTGCAAGCGCAGCACGTTACGGCTTCCGGACAGCTCATGCAAGCCGTCCACGTTTTGGGTGATCAAGGTGAACTTCGCCGCTCGCGCTTCGGCTGCCGCCAGCGCATAGTGGCCGGGATTGGGTTTGGCTTGGGCGATCAGCGATCGCCGCCAGTCGTACCATTCCCAAACCAGCTTCGGATCCCGCGCAAACGCACCGGGCGTGGCCAGCTCTTCGGCGCGATACTGTTTCCACAAGCCGCTATTCCCGCGAAATGTGGGCACACCGCTTTCAGCCGATACTCCCGCGCCCGTGAGCACGGCAATCGAAGACGCGTCGCGTAGCCATTCGCGTACGGCATGCATCAACTTCAGAGTACCCTACGATGCGCGGGTCAAACTTTTCCGCGCTGCCAGCACTGTCCGATAAGCCTCTTCCGGATCGCGATCCAGCGCCGTCAAGTGCCCCATCTTGCGGCCAGGCCGAGGCTCCAGCTTTCCATACAAGTGCAACTTCACGCCTGGGTACGCGCACGCGGCACGCCAGTCCGGCTCCCCACTCGCCCATAGGTCTCCCAGCAGATTCGCCATCGCCGCCGGCCGATGCATCTCGGTGGAACCGAGGGGTAGTCCGCAGACCGCGCGCAGCTGCTGCTCAAATTGGCTGGTGACGCACGCATCCACCGTCAGGTGCCCGGAGTTGTGCGGCCGCGGCGCGAGCTCGTTGATCATGAGAGCCCCATCCCGCGCGACGAAAAACTCGACGCACAACACGCCCACCACGCCCAGTTTCTCCAGAACACAGCGCGCCAGTTCCACCGCTTGTTGAGCGATCTTGGGCGACACCCGCGCCGGTGCGATGGACACGTCCAGGATATGCCGGCTATGTTGATTCTCGATGGCTCCGTAGTGTACGAACTGCCCGTCTTCGCCGCGCGCCGCCACCACCGAAATTTCACGATCGAAATCGATGAACGCCTCCAGCACCGCTTCCTGCTGGCCGATCGCATGCCAGGCCCCGGCCGCACCCCCCGGTGATTCGAGGCGCACCTGGCCTTTGCCGTCATAGCCGAACTCGGCGGTTTTCAACACCG
Source organism: Bryobacterales bacterium (assembly GCA_963824345.1). Classification (GTDB taxonomy): domain Bacteria; phylum Acidobacteriota; class Terriglobia; order Bryobacterales; family Bryobacteraceae; genus Palsa-89. Next base: position 385,282 of record CAWGOZ010000016.1, on the reverse strand, counting down.
CCGGGCAGCCCAGTTCCGCGGCCGCCCGATCCAAATCCTGGAGCGAACGCACTTCGCGGTACGGCGTGGTCGGTAGCCCTGCATTTCTTAGGAACGATTTCTCGCGGATGCGCTGCTGCGTGGTGTGCAGGACCGATCCGCTGGGGCGAACCGGCGCGCAACGGGCCGCAGCCTGGGCGGTTGGCGCCGGAACATTTTCAAACTCGAACGTAACCACGCTCACTCGACGCGCGAACCCGGAAACCGCATCTAAGTCGTCGTACGACGCGGTAACTTCCACGTCCGCCACTTGACCCGTCGGCGTATCCTGATCCGGCGAAAACGTGTGCACCCGATATCCCATGCGACGCGCAGCGATCGCGAACATTCGCCCCAACTGCCCGCTTCCCAGCACGCCTATGGCGGCGCCAGGCAGTATCGGCTTCGTCACGCCAACTCTTCCGAGCGAACTTTCTCGGCTTGTTCCTTGCGAAACGCGCGCAGCTTCTCCCGCAGCGCCGGATCATGATTCGCCAGAATCGCCACCGCCAGCAGCGCCGCGTTTTGCGCGCCGGCCTTCCCGATCGCCAAAGTACCCACGGGCACTCCCCCCGGCATCTGCACGATGGAAAGCAGCGAGTCCATGCCCTTCAACGCGGCGCTTTCCACCGGCACGCCCAACACGGGCAGCAGCGTATAGGCTGCCACCATTCCTGGAAGGTGCGCCGCGCCGCCCGCGCCCGCGATGATCACTTGAATCCCGCGCGACTCGGCGCCGGTTGCATATTCCACCATCCAGCCCGGCGTGCGGTGCGCCGATACCACTTTGGCTTCATGCGCCACCCCGAACCGCGCCAGTGTATCGGCTGAGGCGCGCATGGTTTCCCAGTCGGACTTGCTGCCCATGATGATGCCGACCAGCGGCTGCGACGCATCATTGTCCGGCGTCCAGCTCGAGCCACTACCTGATGGGGGCATTGGTTGACATCGTTTGGGAACTCACCAAAATACCACGGCCGGCGGCGGGCGGAAAACGCAGACAGCTATTTTGCCCGGGCCAGCAGGTTGCGAAGCGCCGTTTCCATCTGGGCCGGCGGCTTCTTGGACAGGGCAGTTTCGGCCTGATCCTTGGCCGCTGAACGATTCCCGCTGTCGATGAGCGCCACGGCGTAGTGGTAGCGGAATGTCACGTCGTCGGGATGCTCTTTGGTCAGATTCGCCAGAATCTGCAGCGCCGCCGCGTCCTGGTGCCGCTTGATCTCCACCCACGCCATCGTGTCCTGCAACTGCGGCAGTTTGGGCGCCTTGCGAATTGCCGCACTGGCCATTTGCTGCGCCTCATCGAGATTGCCGCCCGTCTCCGCGAGCAAAAATGCAAGATTGTTCAACGGCATGGGATCGTCCGGCGTCTTCGCCAGCGCCTTGCGATAGCTGGCGATCGCCTCCGGTCTCCGGCCCAGTTGATCTAGCACGTTGCCGATAACAAAATCCAGACCCTTGCCATCCGGCGCGAGTTGCTGCGCCCGTTGGAGCGCCTGCAGCGCTTCCTCCAGATGACCGCGTTTTATTTGCAGCTGAGCCAACCTGACCTGAAATTCCGCCGACGTAGGGTGCTGTGCGACCAGCTTCTGGAGCTGGACAAGCGCCAGGTCCGATTTACCCGCGGCCTCTTCGGCGGTCACCAGAAGCTCGGCTTTCCCCGTCGAATCCGGAGCCTTCTGAACTTCCGCCTGCATCAACTCCAGCGCGCGATCCGGCTGGTGTTCGGCCTCGTAGGTATCCACCAAGCCAGTCAGCGGTTGAAGATCCGAGGAACCCTCTTTGTATAGCTTGCGGAAATAGTCCTCTGCCTCGGGGTAACGGCCTTGGCCCAAAGCGATAATCCCAAGTTGCATCTCAACCTGCGGCGAGTCCTTGGTGTCGTTGGCCAACCGTTCGGCTTCCGCCTTGGCTTGCACGTAGGAATGCGTTCCCGCCAGGCCAATGACTCGAAACAAGCGCGCGTCGAGGTTGTTTGGCCGGATCTCGAGAGCCTTATCGGCGTGCTGCATCACCGCTGGATAGTTCTTTCGCAGCAGTTCGACGCGCGCCAGCGCGATTTGAGGAACAAGTGAACGGGGGTCCGCCTTGGCCGCATCCTGGAAATGCGTGAGGGCTTGGTCCAGATTGCCTTTCAGCAGGAGAGCTTGGCCGGCCAGCAACTGCAGCTTCGGGTTGGCGGGGGCGGCCTTCGCCAGTTCCTCCGCCAAGGCCGCCGCTGTGTTCAGATTCTGAGGGCCGCCCATTTGGTCCAGCAACTCCACCTTGAGAGTGCCGGCGAACTGATTCTTTGGGTTCTTGGCAAGTATGATCTCGACCTCCTTGAGAGCCTCCTCGCGCCGCCCCAATTGAGAAAGCGTGTTCGCTATGCGCTCTTGATAGGCCGACAAGCGCTCGTGATCCGTGGACTCGCCGCGTTGATAGTCCGCCAGCGCCGTCTCCAGCTGGTGCGTTAGCGCATGGAAATCTCCCACTAGCAAATCCGCCTGCGGAAAATCCTTGGGCCGGTCCAGCAGGGTTTTTAAGGTCTTCTCGGCTTCATCGGACCGCTTGCGAACGTAGTAGAAAGTAGCCAGACGCATGGTGGGACCCGGCTCCTTCGGGTTCTTCGCCACCCACAACTGCAGCAGCTTCTCGGCCTCGTCCCAACTCTGTTTCGAGACGTAGTAGGCGTACAGCATTTCGTATGCCGAGTCCGCCTGCGGATGGCGCTCCAGAGTCTCCCGTGCCAGCCGTTCGGCTTCTTCCGGTTGATTGTCACGGTACAGCGCTTGGGCCAGTCCAGCCGCGGACCCGAGACTGTCCGGGGCCAGCCGTAACGATTGACGAAACAAGTCGATCGCCATCCCCGGATGATTGTCCGACAGCGCGATCACGCCTTTCAAACGAAGCCCCTCGGCTGGGTTGCCGCCCGGAGCCGTCAGTTGATCGGCCAGCGTCTGCGCCTGTTTGTACAAAACCGCCGGACGCTTGGGATCGCGCGCATAAATTGCCAGGCAAAGATTTGCAAAATCAACTTTTGCGGGATTGTTCTTTGGATCCAGCCTCACGGCATTGCTGAGGGCTTGGTATGCGTCCGATGCCTTACCCTGTTTCAACAAGGCCAGCCCTAGCCGATAATACGCTTCGCCGGAAGGACTTTTTTTAATGGCGTTTCGATAGTTGAGAACTGCGTCGTCGTATTTATTGGCCCCGAATAGTTGATTCCCGCGATCAACGTATTCCCGCGCGCTCTTCCCGCAGCCTAACAGGCAAATGGCGGCAAGCACCATCGCTGCCATCTTTATCTTCTTGCCGAGCCCTTGGCCCTGGTACTCCCGAAACATAGCCTGCAAACTTCTCAAATTTCTACGGTAGCACGACACGATATGTCCCACTTTGAGCTTTCATCGGCTAAACCAGCTCCCGCCGTTAGCGCGGGAAAGTGCGTAACATTTGCACCGCTCTACCGGGGAGCGTAGGATCTCCCGGCGACCGCCCAGCGATAAGTTTCCGTCATCCTCATATAAGTTCAGGCGGCTGAATGATTTCGGCGCCGGTCGCCCCCCTCGGAGGCACGGGCGAGCATTGGAACGAAAACTGCCAATATGATTGCCGCGAGGGGAGGACCTCTATGCTACTCCTGTTTGTCATCGTGATCGTTCTACTCATCGGCACCACGCCAGCTTGGCCATACAGTCGCAACTGGGGCTACTACCCAAGCGGCGTGCTGGGAACTATTCTAGTGATCTTCTTGGCGCTACTTCTGTTGGGTCAGGTCACGCTCTAGGGCCCGACGAGAATACCGGGTACCCTGGCCCCCATGCCCTATCAGCCGATCGAGAACTATGGAATCATCGGTAATCTCCGCACCGCCGCCTTGATCGCGAAAACCGGCTCCATCGATTGGTTGTGTTTTCCCCATTTTGACTCGCCCAGCGTATTCGGGGCCATTCTCGATTACAAAAAAGGCGGCCATTTCCGAATATCACCCACTTCGGCGGAGATTTCACGCAAACAAGTCTACGTTCCCGATACCAACGTCTTGATCACCCGGTTCCTAGCCGAAGCTGGTGTGGGCGAGATCATCGACTACATGCCGCTCAGCGCACCCAAGTCCTTGGCGGCATCCCGGGATGCCCCCTCGCATCCCGGTCTGATCCGCCGGGTGCGGGTGGTGCGCGGCGAAATGCAGTTCCGCCTCGAGTGCGTCCCTGCGTTTAACTATGGGCGCGACACGCACAGCACAGAAATCCTCGCGGAAGGGGCGCGCTTCCACTCGCCTGGATTATACATGGGACTCGCGTCTTCGGTTCCACTGGCGCGGTTTGAAACCGGCGTAAGCGCCGAATTCTCGCTGAACGAAGGACAGAGCCAAAGCTTCCAATTCCGCGCCTTGGATCCCCACCAGAGCGAATCAATCGGCTGTTCGGAACAAATGAGCGAACAGCTTTTTCACGAGACCATCCGATACTGGCGCCGGTGGATCTCCAAATGCACTTATCGCGGACGCTGGCGGGAGACCGTGCATCGTTCGGCGCTGGCGCTTAAGCTGCTCACCTTTGAACCTACCGGCGCTATCGTCGCGGCCCCAACCTGCAGCCTGCCGGAAAGCGTCGGCGGTTCCCGGAATTGGGACTACCGCTACACTTGGATCCGCGATGCCGCTTTCACGGTCTACAGCCTTCTTCGGCTGGGCTTTGCAGAGGAAGCCACGCAGTTTGTAGCGTTTCTGGATGCCCGCTGCCACGAGATGGCCCCGGATGGCGCACTCCAGACGGTGTACGGGATTGACGGGCGTCACGAGTTGCCGGAGCTTGAGCTCCATCATTGGGAGGGCTATCAAGGCTCCAGGCCCGTCCGTATTGGAAACGCCGCCTCCCAGCAGCTGCAGCTCGATATCTACGGCGAGTTGATGGACTCGCTCTATCTTTACAACAAACACGCCACGCCAATCTCTTACGAGCTCTGGACTTACCTGCGCCGGTTAACCAATTGGGTTTGTCAACACTGGCGGGATAAAGACGAAGCCATTTGGGAGGTGCGCGGAGGACCGCGCGATTTCGTGTATTCCAAAGTGATGTGCTGGGTCGCCGTCGATCGCGCGCTACGGCTGGCGAACAAGCGTTCCTTTCCCGCCGAGCGCGAGGCGTGGACTTGCACACGCGACCAGATCTATGAAACCATCATGCAGCGCGGATGGAACGATCAGCGTAAAGCTTTTGTTCAGCAGCTGGACGGCGAGGCGCTGGATGCTTCAACCCTGATGATGCCCCTGGTCTTCTTTGTCTCCCCTACCGACCCGCGCATTCTCCAGACCATTGATGCCATCAATCGCGCTCCCAATGATGGGGGGCTGGTTTCCAATGGACTAGTGTTCCGCTATGACGTAGGGAAGACGCCGGACGGGTTGAAAGGCACCGAGGGAACCTTCAACCTCTGCACCTTCTGGCTGGTAGAGGCCATGACCCGCGCCAGCCATTCCGATCCCAAGAGATTGCCCCAGGCCCGGTTCCTCTTTGAACAGATACTGGGCTACGCCAATCACCTGGGTCTCTACGCGGAACAAATCGGCCACCAGGGCCAGGCACTCGGTAATTTCCCCCAAGCGCTAACACATCTGTCACTGATCAGCGCCGCCTATAACCTGGACCGTTACCTGGACGGGATCGAAAACACCTAAGCGGCTCCCGCCGAGCCGCGCACGTAAGTAAGCGGTGCTCTGCCTGGAAAGCGGTCGCACACCGTTACAATCGGGTGCCCTCCGGCGGCCCGGGCGCGGAATCTTTCCGCCGGAGGCAATTGCCCCCGCGGTTAGCGGTGCTATTCTCGCAGTAGGTTGTCCAATGAATCTCCGGAAGGCGCTGTGGCTGGGTGCGGGAATTTCATTCGCGGCCGTTTTATGGGGATTCCAGATGCCTTTTCGCGTGTATCGAAGCCTGGAGCCCTACGACAATGTGGAGCTGCCGCCGGACTACCAGGATAAAACCGAATGGGTCTTCGCCCGGTTGATGTATCCGCAACATCCCCAAGCGCGCTTCGGCCGGTATTACGGATTCGGGGCTGCCTCCACGTGGCTGGAGGGCGGCACCAGTTGGAGCCAGGACTATCCGAGAGCCGATCGCCATTTCTCCCTGGCGCTCCGGCGGTTGACTCGTATCCAAGTCCGCTCCGTCGAACAGCCCGTGAATCTGGATGATGGCGATGACGTTTTCAATTGGCCCTGGTTGAACGCGGGCGAAATGGGCGATTGGAAGTTAACTCTCCCGCAGGTGGCCAAGTTGCGCGACTATCTGCTGCGCGGCGGATTCCTGATGCTGGATGACTTCTGGGGCACCGAGGAGTGGGAGCGCTTCTACGAAAGTATGCGCCTGGTGTTTCCCGATCGGCCCATTATTGAAATCCCCGACGCCGACTCCATCTTTCATACGGTCTACGATCTCGACGACCGCTATCAGGTCCCTGGCGAGTGGGCCATTCGCCGCGGAACCACCTACCGCAACGATGGCGCAACCCCCCACTGGCGGGGCATTCTGGACGACCACGGGCGCGTGATGGTGGCCATGTCGTTCAACTCCGACATCGGCGACTCCTGGGAGTGGGCCGACGATCCGGAGTATCCGGAAAAGTACTCGGCGCTCGGCATTCGCATTGGTGTGAACTATGTCGTCTATTCGATGACCCACTGAACCGATCCCGCCTCACATCCGCTCCGCTTCGCCCAACCAATCCGGGTTTCGCGCCGTGGAATCGAAAGCTGAGGTGGTCTTGAACGGCTCATACTTGCCGCTCTTGGCGTAGGGCTGCACCTTGTCTAACAGGTTCGTCACCTGCTCGTTCGTCAGCGGCCGAAAGCTCTCAGCGGCGTCGATGGCCTGGTCCAGGCGATCCATGCCGTCGCAGCCGGTGATCACCACTGAGGTGGGCAAAGTCAAAGCGTAGTGCAGACACTCCAGCGCGGTCACGGCGCCCGATTGCAAGATATGGCCATCTCCCATGGGCTTCATCCCCAACACTCCGATTCCCTGCTCCACCAGCTTAGGCAGCACATGGTGCGAGAAGCTGCGGAAATGCGCGTCCATCACATTGAGCGGCATCTGGCAGGTGTCGAAATGGAACGTGTGCTCGGTTGCGACCTCCAACATCCGCAGGTGAACCAATGGATCTTTGTGGCCGGTGAATCCAATGAAGCGAATCTTGCCCGTCTTTTTCGCTTCCAAAAGCGCTTCCAGCGCGCCGCCTGAGGAGAAGAAGCGGTCGGGATCTTCCAGCCGGATGTTCTCGTGGAATTGGATGAGATCCACGTGATCCGTCTGGAGGCGCCGCAGCGATTCGTCGATCTGCTCGGCGGCCGCCTTCCTGGTGCGCCCGTCGAACTTAGTCATGAGAAATACTCGATCGCGATATCCGTCGCGCAGAGCCGTGCCCATGCGCCGCTCGCTTTCGCCGGCGTTGTAATCCCACGAGTTGTCCATGAAAGTAACGCCGCGATCGATAGCGCTGCGCACGATTCCGACGGCGTCAGCGGGATCTTTCGGAAGGCCCAGGTGAAATCCCCCCAACCCAATGGCGGAAACCGTCTCGCCCGTTCTACCCAATCGGCGATAGATCACATCCACCCCCTCCGTTAGACCAGCCGCGAGGAGATCGGTTACCGAGTAACGAAATTCGCCACGCGAGGTTAGTGCAGGCTAAACTTCTTCATTTTATAGCGCAGCGTATCGCGAGTGATGCCGAGCAGGACGGCAGCGCGGGTTTGATTGCCGCCCGATTTCCTAAGGGCCCGCGCTAGGAGGTTCTTTTCGGCCTCTTCCAGGCTGGTCTGGAACGGCGCATCGGTCTCCCCCACGGTGGCGTACAGCGCTTCGGGGATTCCCGCGCCGTTCGAGCTAATCTGCAAACTGGCGCTTTGAATCCGGTCGGCATCCTCCAGCACCATGGCGCGCTCCACTACGTTGCGAAGCTCGCGCACGTTTCCCGGCCAGACATGCGATAACAGCAGCTTCCCGGCCAGATGCGAGATGCCCTGGATGTCGCGTTTGAATTTGGCGTTGTAGAGCCGCACGAAATGCTCGGCCAACGGCAGGATGTCCTCTTTGCGCTCCCGCAGCGCGGGCAAAGACACTTGAATCACGTTAAGCCGGTAGTACAGATCTAATCTGAATTTGCCCTCGTGAATGGCTTCCGTCAACTTCCGGTTGGTGGCCGCCATCACCCGGACGTCCACTTGAATGTCGCGCACGCCTCCCAGCCGCCGGAAGGTCTGCTCTTCCAAAACGCGCAACAACTTGGCCTGCACCGTCAGCGGCATCTCGCCGATCTCATCCAAGAAAATGGACCCTCCGGAAGCGATCTCCAGAATTCCCGCCTTGGCCGCGCGCGCATCCGTGAAGGCGCCTTTCTCATAGCCCAGCAACTCGCTTTCCAGCAGTGTTTCCGGAATGGCGGCGCAATTCAGCGCAACGAACGGTCCCTCATGACGGCGGCCGTGGTAGTGGAGAAATTGCGCCAGGACATCCTTGCCGGTCCCACTTTCCCCCTCCAGCAAAATGGTGGAAACTTCGCTTTGCGCGATCCGCCTCGCGAACTTGAGGACCTGCTTCATGACCGGGGATGCCGCCACCATCTTGAACCCGCCCATCCCTATGCCCTGATCGTCCAAGCTGTCGTCCACCGCCTCCCTGGGATCCGCGGCGCGGCTCGAGGCGCGTTGCTCAACGGGTTCCGGGGCCCGGCCAAATACCAAAACGGCTCCGGCGATCGCTCCGCGGTGATCGCGGATGGGAGCGATGCTCCCACTGATGCTTCGCTTTTCGCCGCTGGGCAAAACCAGCGCGGCGTTGTCGGGCAGCTCACACAACGCACCGCCCGAGAACACCTGCCCCCAGGGCAGTGCCAGCCGCTCGCCCGTTGCGGCCGACACCACTCGCAGCACGTCGCTCACCGGGCGCCCCAGTGCTTCGCGCGCGGGCCTTCCCGTCCAAGCCTCCGCCGCCGGGTTGAATAACGTAATCGTTCCGGACGTATCCGCCGAAATCACGCCTTCCGCGATGGCCCGCAGAGTGGATGTCAGCAGCTCTTCCTTCCCGCGCGATTTCAGCTCTTCGCCGTGTTTGTGCAGGGCGATTTCGATGCTAGCGTGAAGCGCCGCTGCGTGGAAGGGTTTGGTGATGTATCCCAGAGGTTCCGCGTCCTTGGCTCGCGCCACCGTAGCGCCGTCGGCGTGCGCGGTCAAATAGATCACGGGTATGTTGAACCGGTCCCGTAAGACGCGGGCCGTCTCTGTTCCGTCCATGCTTCCCTGGATGCGAACGTCCATGAGAGCCAGATCCGGCGCGTTTTCCTCGGCTTGCGCCAGAGCGTCCGCGCCATTCGAAACCGAGGCCGTCACCGTATAACCCAGGTATGTCAGAGTCTCACGCAGATCTTCGGCCGTAATCCTCTCATCTTCGACAATCAAAATTCGTGCAGGCATGCTTGTTACCGGTCCCGTTCTTTGGGAATCGAATTCGCACGATTACAGGTGGTTGGGTCCCACGGCGTGGTCTGGCTCGCGGGTGTACTTCCGCAGACGATTCTGGGCCGCCGATTCGATCTCGCACGCTGGTAAGCGCCGATCCCATTGCCAGCTCAGCAGTGGCGGGAACGATCTAATCGCGTAATTCCAGTTTAGACCATTCGCGCAAAGATCGCAGGCGCCGGGACTGCGCGCGGCGCTGGTCCATCGCCCCCGGTCTAACATGCAAAACTGAAGCGATGGATTTAACGCTCGAGCCGGAAGAAGTGCGCATCCTGGGATCGCTTCTCGAAAAAGAGATCACCACCCCGGAATACTATCCGCTCTCCCTCAACGGTCTGCTGAACGCCTGCAATCAGAAATCGAATCGCGACCCGGTGGTCCATTACGACGAGGCGACACTCGAAGGCGCCCTGCACACGTTGCGCGACAAAGGGTTGCTGGTGAGCATCACCGGCGCCGGCAGCCGCGTTCCCAAGTACGGTCATCGCTTTTCAGAAAAGTTCAATCTGGGCCGCCGCGAGCTCGCCATCCTCTGCGAATTGATGCTGCGTGGTCCCGAGACCCTGGGCGAGCTGCGCACGCGAGCCGAGCGCATGCACGCGTTCGCGGACCTGGCGGAGGTGGAATCGGTGCTGGATCGTTTGCCCGAGTTGGTCACCAAGCTGGCGCGTCGTCCAGGCGAAAAAGAAACCCGCTACGCGCATTTGCTTTCAGGGCAGCCGCCAGTTTCCAGCGCGCCGACGGAGTCCGCCGTGATGCAACCCGGCGCGCCCCCTCAAGCCCGCATCGGCGCCCTGGAAACCGAAATCACGCAACTGCGCCGTGAGCTCGAAGACTTGAAACAGCAATTCGCCGGATTCCAAAAGCAGTTCGAATGAGAAAAGGGCAGCCCAGCCGCCCAAGGCTGCCCGGGATTTGGTTACGCCGTGCGCTGCGTAAGAGCATGAATCCGGTGCCCGCAAAGACGCCGGATCGGCACCACGCGCTCTTCCAGGCAACTGGAAACACCCTTGGAGGGTCCATGGAAATACTCGTTGACGGGAAACAACGCGTATGGTTCCAATTCGCGGAACACCCGCCCCAGCTTCTGCTCAATCCGGTACACGGCGTGGAAAAAGTTACCGCGGTCCATTTGCAACTTGTGGCAGCACAGCTTCCAGTCCGCGCCCATCAGAAAGTGATAGCGGAAAATGCGGTGTTCGAGTTCCGTCAGAGCCCGTTTGCTGACCAGACAAAAGTCGGCCGAATATTCCTCGTCCTTGCGTCCCCAGGTCCCTCGCCGTTCCTTGCCAGGCAACGGATCCAGGGTTACCCGGCTCATGTACTTCTCACGGCTCACACAGTCGCGAAAGCGATCAAAACATGCCCGGAAAATGGCTCGTAGCACGCAATTGCACGGATGCGTCGCCTCACTGCGGCCGATTCGCAATCCTAAGCCCAGGCAGATGTTGCACGCCGGCGCGGCCAGCGCCAACGTTTCCGATCGTGTCCATTCCATTTCGTCCTCTTCCTTTTGCTTCCAACCCGGATTAGCAACCGAGTCGTTCTATAGGGGTGATTCTTCCAGTCTCACGGCCTTCGCGAGTCACGTCAACGCGCCAGGGCGCAACGGCTAGGAAAAATAAACGTCCGCAGCTAGGGAGAGAGTCCGACAAGGCTAAGGCGGTCATTTGTTTATGTTGGATTGCCGGAAGAGCGCACTTATTAGGTGTATGCTTCCCAGCTCCCGCTTTTTTCTTATTCCCGCTGGAGCCTATTTCAAACTGAAATACGAGGAGACGTCAATTTGACCTACCAGGACGCTCAGCTCAGGTTGCTGGCGTACGTCCGGAGTCAAATTCGTAATGGCGAATTGACGGAGAGAGGATTCGCCCGGCTGATCGGTATCTCGCAGCCTCATGTCCATAATGTGCTGAAAGGCGTCAGAAATCTCTCACCCCATATTTTCGATCTGGCATTAAAATACCTGGCAATTATCCCTTGACCACAAGGAACGCTTCCGGCATAATGAATCATGCCCGGAAGAAAAGACATCGCGGTCAAGCAAAGCATCCCGCCAGCACTGCGCTACAGCTTTAACGATTTCCTCCGGCAGTTCCCGAACGACGATGCCTGCCTGGAGCACATCAAAGAGCAGCGCTGGCCGAACGGTATCACATACTGCGAGACGTGCAAGGACGAAAAGAAGCATCACCGGGTTACGGGACGCACGGCGTACGCTTGCGAGACTTGCGGCTGGCACATCTACCCGTTGGCCGGAACAATCCTGGAGAAAACCACCACCAGCCTGAGAACGTGGTTTTACGCGATGTACTTGATGGGTTCCACCCGCTGCGGAATCTCCGCGAAACAAATTCAGCGCGAGACTTCGGTTACCTACAAAACCGCATGGCGCATGTTCAAACAGATTCGCTCGTTGCTTGCCGAAGAGTTGCAACTTGAAGGGCCAGCGGAAATGGATGAGACCTACTTTGGCGGTCGGCTCCGGCAGGGCAAAGGCCAGCGGTTGAAAAACAAAACTCGCATCGTCGGCATGGTGGAGCGCAAAGGCAAAGTAGTTGCCAAGACTGCAATCGAGACTGGCACCAATCAACTGCTCAAACTGGCGGCGGAACACATCCTGCCAGAGAGCACGATCTACACCGACGAGTATGCGGCGTACAAGCCCCTGGAGAAGCTGAAGAAGGACGGCCAGAATCTCGGCTACACCCACAGGCGCATCCACCACGCGGCCAAGGTCTACGTCATGGGCGATATCCATACCAACACGGTCGAGGGCTTCTGGAGCCTTATCAAGCGCGGCATCGGTGGCGTGTACCACTCCGTCAGCCATAAGTACTTGCAGACCTACCTGGATGAGTACAGCTTTCGCTATAACCGACGCGATCAGGGGAACTTAATTTTCCACGCGATCTTGGCTGAGGTATCGAAGCGGGCAGTCACGTCGGTCAGAACTCTTCAAACATAATCACAATTTATCGTGTTGTATTTGACTCTTGTTTTCATATAGTTACGGCTGTGATACGCTATAGCTTGTGGGGGGTGTGTGATAAAACCCACGCCCGCTGACGACTAAACGTGTAGGGAAGAGAAATCGGATCGCATCCCACAGGTACAGGTGACTAATGTCCGCAATGGCCATGCCTCTCGCGTTGGCAACCGACACTTGGAACGAAGTCGCGTTTAGCGCGGCTTCCCAAGTGTACGGCGTTTCATCTCGCGTCGCGGCAGCAGTTAACAGTCATCTCAGCATGATCGACCTTACTCGGCGTCTCTGGAATGTCGATAAAGCGCTCAAGGAAATGCTGGAGACCTTCTACCGTGAGGCTGCCAAAGATGCTTCCAGGAAAACAATCGAACCGGTCTCTCCTGAAAAGGTAGATATGGCGGTTAGTTTACTCCTTGAGCTGTGCGGTAAGATCGACGAACTGTATTCGTCCGCCAAAGCTAAGGGGCTCACTAATCGAACTTTGGTCGGCACAGTCTTTAACTCCATTCGTGTGCGGAGCGATGATTTGAGAGACATCGCAGAGTCCGTGCAACTATCCAGAGAACCCAGCATTGAGGATATCTTCACCCGCGCTGCTGGAGAACTCAAACGTGGTGAAACGTTCGATCTTGCAAGCATAAAATAAGCTACAACTAATCGTGTATGAGCCACGGCTGTCGCATGACGCTACGAAGTACATTCAGGCTCTTGACAAGGTCACCCGCAATCGAATTGCAGACAAAATCAAAGAACTGGCCAAAGATCCTTTAAACATACGTACCTCAAAACCTCTAAAGGGAAGCGACAAGCGAAGTGCGCGAGTTGGAAGCTACCGGCTTCTATTCATGGTCACAAAAGCAGACGACAAAGACGTTCTGCTAATCGCGGCAGTCGGTCCGAGGAACCAAATCTACAGACAGGCTTAAAAACGCGAGGACATGCGGTCCTTAGGTTGTCTTGATAGTTGACTTCGAGATCGGCGCGATGAGCCGTCCAAGCATCCCCTCAAATTGCTTCTGAGTGATCCCTGGAGATTCGCGAAGAAGTTTGGCAACTTCCGGCGTCGGCTTGCTGCGAGGGTTTCTAGCTGGTCGCTTTCGCGGGCTTCCTGGCATGCACTCATAGTTTAACACTTACCCACGGAACGAGCGCTGAATCGAATCCGCTGCGGCAATAACAACCGCTACAATTAGGCAAGTGATTACGACGTTCTCTATCCTCTCGCGCCGCTGACGAGCCGCCATGAGTGGGCTGACTGCTATGCCGTTTTCTCCATCAGTAATGCTGGAGATCATCAGGGTATGGTTGGAGCACAAAGCGGACGTGTGGTTTATCTGGCTTCTGATCGCCACAGTCGCACTCTTCGTCGGAATTCTCTTGGACGAACGGGCAGAACGTATTCTGCCTACGAGATACCTAATCACCAACGATGGCAGCGTATTGGAGGACGAAAGAAGAGGTCGGTTGCAGAACGGGCTGCGAACACTCGGGTTTTGGTTTGCAGTGGCCAGTATCATCGGCGAAGGGTTGTTTGAGTTCTTGGGGGCGCGAGCCGAAAGCACAGTTCGCCAATTCGCCAATGTCCGCGTTGTGATCGCCCAACAATCTGCCGCAACAGCGATCGCGCAAGCCGGTGATGTCGCCAGTAGCGCGACAGAACTTGGCCGATTACTCAAAGACGAGCAGCGGATCAATGCCAAGTTTCGGAAACAATCCACCGAGACGGAGGCGCGTCTGGCTATGGCTACTGACGAGTTAGAAAAGGCAACTTCGTTATCGAGATCCGTAGAACAACGATTGGATCTAGATACCCGCAAGCGCCGACCCCGAAACGTGTTAATACACGAAGCTCGCATCGCCGATGATCTGCGATTGGCAGCATTCCAAAAGCAACACATTCTCGTGGTGACTTGCAGCGAGCCAGGGGTCGAAGCGCGGCCCGAAGCCGGTATCGGAAATGAAAACAATCCCTTTGTAGTAGAGCGAGAAGCAACGTCGCAAGAGGTTGGCCGCCAGTTGTTAGGTGCCCATTGGTATTCGGCAATTATATCTCTACCTTGCGCTAACTTCGTTGGGATGAGATTCAATGTAGAACGTACAGCAGACAGTCGGACCACCTGGGCCGCTGATACACTTGCTGCCGTATTGAACGAAGCGTTGCTTTTGGAACCCGGAGCGTTGCTGCCGATTAGACGCGCAGAACTGCCCGCCACAACCCCGTTTCCTGCGTATGCAGCATACGACCCACGGACAACCGTGCTGTTGTTCATATACAACAATCCGTTCCAGTAGGACCAGCCTGCGAAGGACGCAAAGACAATGAGCGGATATATGAATCCATGCCGCCTTGTAAATCCGCTCTCGCTTCCGTAGATCGCCAGCCTGTCACGCCACATTCATTTTACCTCGCCCTTGTCCTGAAGGGATAATTGCGAAATACCTTCACTTGACCCTGCTCGACTTGGTCCCCTCCGAGGAGCTCGATGGGTATCTTCAACGTCGCCGCCAGCCGGAACGCTCCGCCGAAGTTCCATTCCTCGACCGCCCTATCGGCCCTGGAATGCCCTGGCCGGCCCGCGTGAATTCCCGCAAGAGCTACCCGCTGCC
Source organism: Bryobacterales bacterium (assembly GCA_963824345.1). Lineage (GTDB taxonomy): Bacteria > Acidobacteriota > Terriglobia > Bryobacterales > Bryobacteraceae > Palsa-89. The sequence continues at coordinate 370,169 of CAWGOZ010000016.1, read as the reverse complement.
GTTCCCCTCCCTGCAGGCGCCTGCGAACCTGGTGATGGCCAGCCTGATTGCCGATCCCTCCATGCTGCCCACGCTCGGGTCCTCCGATGTCGCCCTTCTGGATAACTCGCCGATCCGCCCGTCCACTCTCGCCCCGCAGGGTCTCTTCGTCGTCGAGTTGGGCAAAGACGCCCGCATGCAGGCCGTCATCCGCTACATCCGGCCTGGCATGCATCGCTATTACCTGGCGACCGATGCCACTTTAGATACTCCGATCGACTGGGACCCTTTTCCGGTCTCCGCGTCCGAACTCGCCGCCGCCGTGAAAGCCCGCGTCCTGTGGATCGGCCGCGAACGCGACCGGGACGCACCCGCTCAGCGCGGCCGTTTCTTATACGCCCCTATTTCCTCATAGGCTTCCAGCACCTGCCTGGCGGTGCGTTCCCAACTGAAGCGCCGGCTCTGCTGGAAGCCCAGCTTCACCAGCGTCCGGCGCCGCTCGGGGTTGAGAAGCACCTCTCGCATCCCGCGCGCGATATCGAAAACATTCTCGGGATTCACGATCTCCGCCGCTTCTCCCACCACCTCAGGCAGCGAGCTGACATTGGAGCACACCACCGGCGTCCCGCACGCCATGGCTTCCAGCGGCGGCAGCCCAAAACCTTCATACAAGGACGGGAACACAAAAGCCGAGGCGGCCTGATAGAAGGACCGCAACGTGTCGATCGGCACAAAGCCCAGGAACCGTACCGTGTCTTCAACGCGGCTCAGAATCACGGCGTGGCGCAGGGCCGGGTAGCGCGAGATCTCATCCCCGATGATCAGCAACCTCAGATCCCGGTACACCGGATGGTCCTGGAGTTCGCCTCGCAGCACCGCGAAGGCTTCCACCAGCCGGGGAATGTTCTTTTGCGGATTGGTGCGTCCCACGTACAACAGGAACGGAGAGTGAATGCGGTAGCGGTCCAGGACTCGCTGAATCTCGGGCGAATTACGGGACTCGTCGCCCGGGCGGGGCTCCGGCGCCTGGAAGATGGGATCGGGCGCGTTATAAACCACCCGAATGCGGCTGGCCGGTATCCCCAACAGGTCCTCCACGTCGCGGCAAGTAGCCATCGAGACGGTCATCACCCGATCAGCCCGCAACAGGCCGCGCCGCAGATAAAAGTGCCGTAAGCGATTGCGGTAGCCGGACTGGCTGGCAAACAGCAGCGTGCTCATGTCATGGATGGTCACCAAATACGGCTTCGGCATCAGGAGCGGCACTGCGTTCAGCGGAATGTGAAAGAGATCGGCGCCGAGCTTTCCGAGAAACAGCCCGTAGCCCAACTGTGCCAGGCCTGTCCGACTTTGGCCCGGAAAGATGGCCGTGCGGAAATTGGAGGGCAGGTCGGAAAACTCCCGCACGGCCTGTTCGGTGGTGATCAGGACGTACTGGTTGTCCGCGTCAATCCGCGCCAACGCCCACACCAGGTTCCGGATATAAGTACCGATGCCGAAATCCGCGATACGGCGGGTGTCCAGCGCGATCTGCAGTGGCATCCGGCAAGACTCGCTTACGCCGTGGTGCTCGCCAGCTTCCAGGCGTAGAGCGGAAAGCGTTCCGCCAATTCCGTCACGCGCCGGCGCACCGCGAGCAACGCCTCAGCCGACTGGACGTCGTGCAAGGCGTCGGCGATCAGCGCCGCCACCTGCCGCATTTCCGGCTCCCGGAATCCACGCGTGGTCACCGCCGGGCTTCCTAACCGGATGCCGCTGGGATTCAGAGGCGGATTCACATCGAAGGGGATCGCATTCTTGTTTACGGTGATGTAGGCCTCGTCCAGCGCCGTCTCGGCTTCCTTGCCGCGTACTCCTTTCGCGAACACGTCCACCAGCATCAAGTGCGTGTCCGTTCCGCCCGACACGATGCGGAAGCCCTGTTGCTGCAAGCCCGCGGCCAGCGTCTGCGCGTTTGCGATTACTTGCTTGGAATAAGTTCGAAACTCGGGAGTCATGGCTTCCAGGAAGCACACTGCCTTGGCCGCGATCACATGCACCAGCGGACCGCCCTGGATGCCGGGGAACAATGCTTTATCGATGGCCGGGCCATATTTCGCCTTGGCAAGAATCATGCCCGACCGCGGACCGCGCAAGGTCTTGTGCGTGGTGGATGTAACGATGTCGGCATACTCAACCGGATTCGGATGCACGCCCGCGGCCACCAGTCCCGAGATATGCGCCATGTCCACCAGAAAGATCGCTCCCACCGAATCGGCGATCGTGCGAAAGCGCGCGAAGTCGATGATCCGTGGGTACGCACTGCCGCCCGCGATGATCAGCTTGGGCTTGTGCTCCTCGGCCAGGCGCGCCAGTTCCGCATAATCGATGCGCTCGTCTTCTTTCGTGACGCCATAGGCGATCACGTGATACGTCTTGCCCGAAAAATTCAACGGATGGCCGTGCGTCAAGTGCCCGCCGTGCGCCAGATTCATGCCCAGAATCACGTCGCCCGGCTGGATCACCGCCGAATACGCCGCCTGGTTGGCCTGCGATCCCGAGTGCGGCTGCACATTCACGTACTCGGCGCCGAAAAGCTTCTTGGCACGCTCGCGCGCCAGCGTCTCCACGACATCGGTGAACTCGCATCCTCCGTAATAGCGTTTGCCGGGATAGCCTTCGGCGTACTTGTTGGTGAACACGCTGGCAGTGGCCTGCAAGACGGCCTCGGAGGTGAAGTTTTCGCTGGCGATCAGTTCCAGACGGCTGTGTTGGCGCTCCGTCTCGTGCTGGATCGCGTCGTAAATCTCCGGGTCGACGGAGGAAAGCGGCCGCGACATGGATTCGGAATCGGTCATAAGCTCTAGTGTACCGGAGCCATGTTAGAGCCCGGGGTGCGACTTCAAAGTTCCTATTACCGGATTGCTTTCGATCTACCGGGTGACGCAGTGGTACACGCGGCTTTCAGCCGCGTTTTGCGTATCTCCTGCCCAGAATCGCGAGCCGCTCCGATGCAGTCGCCCACGCGAGCCGCTCCGATGCAGTCGCCCACGCGGGCCGCTCCGATGCAGTCGCCCACGCGGGCGCCCAATTCATATCCAGAGGGCGTTCGCTACGACCCCGGCAACGTCGCGCCGCTCCAGCCATCTCGGTCCGGTCGATACCGCGTCAAGACGCGGCTGAAGCCGCATGTACCGCTGAAGCCAGGGTGAGCAATTGGGACCAGCTTTGTGCGCCCAAACGAGCGAACATTGAAGGGTCCTCCTTCGTTGCAGGCCCTCCAACAGAAGACTGGCTGCCCGTTGCCGAGCGACCCGATTGAATGATTGGCGTCGCGAGATCAGGAGATGACGATGGCCGCTGGCCCCGCCGATGAGCAATGGAAGCCGAGGGTCAATCCTTGGGTGATTGCGTCCACAGTGGCGCTGGCGGCGTTCATGGAGGTTCTCGATACCTCCATCGCCAATGTTGCGTTGCCGCATATTTCCGGCAATTTGGGCGCCAGCACCGACGAAGGCACCTGGGTCCTGACCAGCTACCTGGTCTCAAATGCGATCGTTCTGCCGATGGGCGCGTGGGCTTCGAGCGTGATTGGCCGGAAGCGGTTTTTCATGCTTTGCATTATTATCTTCACCGCCGCCAGCTTTTGTTGCGGCATCGCGCCATCACTGCCTCTCTTGCTTCTAGCTCGTGTCGTCCAGGGCGCCGGTGGTGGTGGCATGCAGCCCATGGCGCAAGCCATTATGGCGGACTCGTTCGAAGTAAAGAAGCGCGGCCAGGCTTTTGCCCTGTACGGTCTGGTGGCCGTATTGGCGCCATCCATAGGACCAACCTTGGGTGGCTGGATCACTGACAACTACTCCTGGCGCTGGATCTTCTACCTCAACATTCCGGTCGGAATTTTAGCGCTGACGCTCGTGAGCCGCTTCGTCGACGATCCGCCGTGGATCAAAGGAGACCGGCGGAACCTGAAGCAGCTCGATTATATGGGCTTCGGTTTTCTGACCATCGCCATGGGCGGAATGCAGATCATGCTCGACAAGGGTGAGGAGGACGCGTGGTTTGCCTCCCGCTTTATTCTAGTCTTCGGCGCGCTGTTCGTGGTCGGGATGATCGGCCTGGTCTGGCGGGAGTGGCGGGTCAAGATCCCCATCATGAATTTGAAACTCCTAAAGCATAAGAACTTCGCCGTCTGCGCCTTGCTGATGATTCTGGTGGGCGGCGTTCTCAATGCCACCACCGTGCTTCAGCCGCAGTTTTCCCAAGCGCTTCTGCACTACACGGCCACCCTTTCCGGAGAGGCGCTCACAGGCGGAGGGATTGCTCTCCTGGTGGTTATGCCCCTGGCAGGTTTCGCCGCGGGCCGATTCCCCGCCAGGAACATTGCCGCTAGCGGGTTCGCCCTATTTGTGGGGGCGTTCTACTACACCTCCACACACCTAACTCTTAACATGAGCTTTGGCTTCGCCACATGGCTGCGGGTGCTACAGGTGGCGCCCATCCCATTGTGCTTTATCGCGATCACCAACGCCGCCTATGTCGGTCTCCCTAAGGAGGCCAGCAATCAGGTCTCGGGCATCATCAACTTCGTCCGCAACATAGGCGGCAGCATCTTCATCGCCGGCACGGGGGCCATCGTCACCAATCGAACGCTCTTCCATGAAGCCCGGTTGGCGGATTACATGCAGCCTTCGAATCCGATTTACGCCCATCGCCTAAGCGCGCTTACCCGGGCCTATAGTGCAGTCGCCAGCGGTCCGGGAGCGGCGGCAATGGCGCGCGGCTCAATCTACCGGGAACTGAACCGGCAGGCCGCCGGTGAAGGTTATATGGATATCTATCGCCTACTCGCCTGGCTAGCGGCCGGCATGTTCCTGTGCGCCCTTCTGCTGAATAAGAACAAGCCCGGGGAGGGAGCGCCCGCGGGGGAGGGCTAGCGAGAATATGAAAACCAGACGGCTAAGAAAGCAGCTACTCGTTCTGAGTCTCGTGCTGACCGGTGGATTCGTGTGCCGGGAAAGCCTTGCCCAGCAAGGGGCGCCAGCCACACCCAAAGCACAACAGGTTCCGCTGTCCGAGAGCGCGGGAAGCGTGGAGGCGCAGCAGTCCACGGCCGGCAGCGCAGGCAGCGCCTCCAGCGTGAACACACTCAACAGCACCATCCAGGTCGCGGGCAGCTTCGGAGGAAGCATCCCGGACCCGAATGCGCCCCAGGGATCGCTTACCCTCACCATCGCCGATGCGATACACCGCGGCCTTCAGTTCAACCTGGGAGACGTGACCGCCAATATGGCGGTGAGGCAGGCGCGCGCCCAGCGGCTGGCGGCGTTAAGCCAGATGCTGCCGAACATCTACGGGACGTTGACCGAGACCGGCGCCAAGGTCGACCTGCAGACGCTGGGCCTCACGGCTTCTGCATTCGGTGGACACGTTTCCGTTCCAACCACGGTTGGCCCTTTCCATTACTACACTGCGTTGGGGAATGTCAGCGAGGACCTCAGCTTCACCGCTCTTCACAATATCCGCCAATCGGAGGCATCGCTCCAGGCGGCCCGGATGGGCACGGCCAACGCGCGGGAGCTAATCGTCCTGGCGGTCGGCGGGACGTACCTTCGCGTGATCGCGAACAAGGCCAACGTGGTGTCGCAAGAGGCCCAGGTCAAGCAGGCCGCCGCGAGCTATAAACTGGCCGCCGACCAATATCAGGCGGGAACCAAGACCATCATTGACAGCAACAAAAGTCTGGTGGAGCTGCGTACCCAACAGCAGAGACTCAGCGCCTTGCGCGGCGACTTGTTGAAGGAAATCATGCAATTCGCGCGGTTGATCGGCCTTCCAGCCGGCCAACAGTTGATTCTAAGCGAAGATCTGCCGGTCGAGGTTCCAGACGCCGTTTCGCTAGAAGATGGGATCAAGGTTGCGCTCCATGAACGCTCCGACCTGAAGGCCGCCCGGCTGCAGTTGAAGGCCGCGGACGAGGCCCGGCGAGCGGCCAAATCCGAGTACCTTCCTTCCCTGAGCCTCAACGGCGACTATGGCCTGGAAGGCATCAACCCGAACAAGGGCGTCTCCGCGTACCAGGTCTCAGCGGGTCTCAATATCCATCTCTTCGATAGCGGGCGGGTCAGGGCCGACGTGGATCAGGCCGATGCCGCATTCAGTCAATTACAAGCCCAGTACGACGATCTGAAGGCCGCCGTGGATCTGGACGTACGGCAAGCTTATGTCGATCTGCAGGTGGCCGCCGAACAAATGAAGGTGGCGCGGGAGAATCGCCAACTCGCAGCCGAGACGCTGACGCAGTCCGTGGATCGCTTCGCGTCCGGCGTCACCAACTCCGTCGAGGTGGTGCAGTCCCAGGAGACGGTAGCCGCAGCGGAACGGGACTACATCAGCACTCTCTTCTCGTTGAATCTTTCCCGCATCAGCCTCGCCAAAGCAAGCGGGCAGGCCGAGCAATTCGTTCCAAGCATGCTGAAAGGAAAATGAACATGCCAGTCGACGAGCAGGAACCGGGGCAAGACCAAGCCAAGAAGGACGATGCCGAAAAGAAACCCCTCGACCCCGCGACGAAGCGCAAGCGAATCCTCATCGGCGTGGCCGTGGGCATCGTTGTGCTGGTCGCAGGGATCGCTTGGTGGCTCTATTCACGCACTTACGAAGCCACCGACGACGCACAGATCGATGGACACCTCAACCCGATCGCCTCGCGCGTAGCTGGAACGGTGAAGGCGGTATACGTTGAAGCCGATCAGCCGGTGAAGGCCGGAATGCCCCTGGTGGATCTGGACCCGCGCGATTACCAGGTGCAGGTGGAGCAGTCGCGTGCCCAGTATCAACAGGCCCTGGCCCAACTGGCCGCCCAGAATCCCAACGTGCCGATCACCGAGACCTCGAACCGCACGGCCGTGGACTCCGACTCGGCGACCGTGCTGAATGCGGAGGCAGCGGTTTCGAGCGCCCAGTACGACTATGACAGCAGCGTCGCCAAGCTGCGCGAGTCGGAAGCCAACAACCGGAAGAGCCAGTCCGATCTCATACGCTATAAAGAATTGGTCGACAAGCATGAGATCTCGCTCTCCGATTACGACCAATATCTTGCCAACGCCGGCTCCGAACAGGCTGCCGTGGATGCCAGCCGCGCAGCCGCCGCATCCTCGCAGAAGATGGTTGAGCAACGGCGCGCGCAGTTGTTACAGCAGCAAAGCAAGCTGCAGGAGGACACGCAGAATGCGCCCCGTCAGGTGGCCATCCGACAGGCCAACGACAAATCCAGCGCAGCCAATGTGGCGTCCGCCAAAGCGCAGTTGGACACTGCGCTTCTCAATCTTACTTACTGCCATATTTTTGCACCTGTCGATGGGATCGCCACCCAGCGCGCCGCGGAAGTGGGGGGCAGAATTTCGGTGGGTCAGCAGCTGGTAGTGATTGTGCAAACCGAAAACGTTTGGGCGACGGTCAATTTCAAGGAGACTCAGCTCCGCAAGATGCACGTCGGCCAGCGCGCCACCATCGAGGTGGATTCGCTCAGTGAATCCTTCCAGGGGGAAGTCCAGTACATGCCCGCCGCGACGGGAGATCGGACCAGCCTTTTTCCGCCCGAGGACGCGACCGGGAATTATGTAAAAGTAGTGCAGCGCCTGCCTGTCCGGGTGAGGCTCGACCCCGGCCAGCGCGACCTGAATAGGTTACGCCCGGGTATGTCCGTCGAGGCGACGGTTCATCTGGATGCGAAAGCCCGAGATTGAGTTTCGCCCTCTATGCCCAACGTCTCTGCGAGCACTATTCCTCCGGATTCCAAGCACTAAGTGCATTTTCACGATTCCTCCTCAGGCAATCTGCCGAAGGAAGATCAACGAGGTACTTTCCCCGATGCTAACTCCAAAAATCCTGTGCATCACGGAATTCCCCGAGGAGCTTTCCTGCGGAATTCTCTCGGAATCCACGACAGTGGTAAAGCGCGCTGAGGACGCTTTGGAGCTTCTTCTCCAGCAGGATTTCGATGTCGTATGGGTGAGCCTTCCACTGCCGGATTGTGCTTGCCCCGTCAGCTTGCTGGAAAAGTTGCAGCAAGCTCAACCAGGCACGCCGGTCGTTTTGCGCGATCCGCTGGCATCCGCTACCCAGGCGGTTCGCCTGCTGCGGCTGGGCGCGTTCCACGTGTACACGCAAGGGGATGCCATCAGCCTGTTGTATCTGGCGGCCAATTCCAAGTGGGCGCAGCAAGCCAGCGCAGTTCCGGCGGAGTCCGATAGGGGGCGGTTCTTGATCGGAGAAAGCCGTGCCATGCGGCAGATCGACCTGGAAATCCGCCTGGTAGCCGGGCGCCGCGCTACTGTTCTGATTACGGGCGAGACTGGAACTGGCAAGGAATTGGCGGCGCGTTCCATTCACGCCTGGAGCGGACGCAATCGTTTTTCGCTAGTGGCCGTCAATTGCGCCGCGCTTCCCGAAGCGCTTCTCGAAGCCGAGTTCTTCGGCCACGTGAAGGGCGCCTTCACCGGGGCTGTCAACCACCGCATCGGGCGGTTCGAAGAGGCCCATCGCGGGACCATTTTCTTAGACGAAATCGGCGAACTGCCCTTGGGCCTGCAAGCCAAGTTGCTGCGCGTGCTCCAGGAGCGCGAGTTCCAGCGGCTGGGAAGCTCGGAAACCATTCGCATGGACGCGCGCGTCATCGTCGCCACCAACGGCGACCTGGCGGAGTTGGTCAAACAAGGCAAGTTCCGGGAGGATTTGTACTACCGGCTCAATGTGGTCCCGGTCGCGATGCCGCCGCTGCGCGAGCACAGTTCCGACATTCCGGTTCTGGTCCAGCACTTTATGGAAAAAGTTTGCCGCGCCGAGCAGCTGGCCCCCAAACAGGTCTCCCTGGAGACGCTCGGCCGCCTGGCCGCGCACGACTGGCCGGGCAACGTCCGGCAATTGGAAAACGCCGTCGAAAAGGCCATCGTGCTCAGCGGGGAACGTTCGGTCCTTCTTCCCGGTGACTTTCCGCTGCCGCCGCGCCGGCATCCGCCGGCCTATCCGCCGGGGGCGCATTCCTCGATCGCGGTTCCCGATCAGGGTCTCGACTTCGAACGAACCGTGGGCAATATCGAGTTGAACATTCTGGAACAGGCCTTGCGAAAGACCCGCGGCAACAAGAAACTGGCGGCCGAATTGCTGGGGTTGAAACGGACCACGCTTACCGCCAAGCTCAAGAGCCTGGTTGCTGTTGGCGCAGCGGGATAGTGGCTACCTGCGCTGCGCGCACGATGAAGCGCTTCGGAGCCGAGCCGACGTAGTAGAACGGATAGCAAGTCACCAGCGTCAAGTTCTCGCCGCCGGAAGCCGCGAGCACGCTGACATCGCGTGGAGTGACAATCTTGGTGGAGGTGACGACATAGCGGTAGGCGCCGTGGACGGTTTCGAATTCGATGGCGTCGTCCTCTCGAATATTCCGAAGTGCGCGGAAAAACGTGTCGCGGTGCCCCGCCAATCCCACGTTCCCGATTTTGCCGGGGAGCGCGGTGCCTGGAATATGTCCGACCGCCCGGCTCAAGGTGCCCTCATCGGCGCCTTCCCGCACCATGACGGACAAGTTCAGCCTCGGAATCTCGAGCCGGCCTATCACCGACCGCATCGCGGGGGCAGCCTCGCTCAGCGGTTCACTGGGCACTGGAAGCGAGGTCGGGGCCGATTCCGCTTGAGGCGCACTCTCGCTCCGCCCGGCCCATAACCAGCGCATCTCGGCACTCAGGAAGCCGCCGGCGCTGGGGGTCAATCCCCGCAAGCTCTGGTCGAACGCCCAATCTTGGTAGGCTTGATATAACACGCTGCTGGTGTTGCTCCACACGAAAAAGTCGAGCGCCGCAAGGCCCATCAGGAGGAAGATCCACTCGGCCGCCAACAGGACGCGCGTTTCCCCCCGAATCAACCGCACCGTCATTGGGGCGCCTGGTCGGGCGAAAACACGTACTTGGTCCGTGTTCGCACCAACAGCTTGGCATGATCCGGCGACGAAGCCACTACCTTGATATGCCGCTCGGCCTTGCCTTGCGCCGACGGCACATACCCGATGGTATAACGGGTTCGAATGTCCTTCGCGATCTGCTGGCAAATAGGTACGATCTCGCTCAGCTTCAGGGGGTGGTAGAACACGCCGCCGCTGACCTGCGCCAGCTTTTTCAACACGCCCTCGTTGCTCTCCGGATCGTCCTCGTCATAGAGGCCGATCGTATAAATGGTAGCCGCCGACATCAGCACCTCGCTCGTCACATCTTCCAGCGTGTGCTGGCTGTGATTGTCCCCGCCGTCGCTGATGACCACCAGCGTCTTCTTATCGCGCCGTCCAAACTGGAGCTGATTGAGCGACATCATCATTGCGTCATAGAGCGCCGTGCGCCCCTCCGGCTTGCCCTGCCACAGCGCGGCCCTCAGCTCCTGCACTTTGTCTGAAAAAAGCACGTCGTCCGGCAAGCCACGCCGGGCTCTCTCATTAAAGTTGATGATGAACATCTCGTCCATGGGGTTGCTGGCCTGGTTAAACACCAGCGCTGCCGTGATCACTTCCGCGCGCTTCGGCCCCATGCTGCCGCTTTCATCCACCGCGATCCCCACCGTCACTGGAATGTCGGCGTTAGCGAACTGTGTGATGTCCACCGGCTTGCCGTTTTCGTAGATCCTGAAGTCGTCCTTGGAAAGTCCGGATACGAACCCTCCGGATGCGTCCTTCACGCTGACATCCAAAAGCACCAGCCGCGACGTGGTCCGGATAGTGAAATCGCGTGGTTCTTCTGCTTGCGCGCTGGTTGGGCCCTTCGGCTGACCCCAACCCAGCACGCTCGCGAGAACTAGCAAGCTCACCGGCCAAACCACTTCGCGGCTGCGGGTCATTCGGTCCCCGAGGTTATGTTACGACAACCGAAACGCCCGGACCAGAGCGAACAGACTCAGCGAGAGTGCGCCAAGCAAACCAATTAACGCCAAGGGACTGGCCGTCTTGGGCAGCTCCTGGGGAGCAGGCGAAGGAGTCGGAGCCGGTTCTGGAGTGGGTGCGGCTTCCGGCTGCGGAGGCGGCGTATTCTGCGCAACTTCCTGTGGCTGCTGTCTCTCGGGCTGAGTCTGCGTCACTTCCGCCTTCGGCAGATCCGCGGCCTCAGTGGCCTCGGTGGTCGGAACATTTTGATGCGCTACCGCCGCGATTTGCGTCGCAGCAGACTTCGGATACGCGAACTCCTGGCCGAAATTGTCGCCTGGATAGAACCACGCTCTTAGCGCCTTTGGCTGCCCGGGGGGCGTTTCCCAGAACGTGAACACGGTTTTGCCCGTGGGCTGAAGCCGGTAGTTCGGTATTGCCAAAATCGTCGTGAACAAGTGGCTTTCGTCGGCATTGAAAATCTGGACGATATGCCGGTCCGAAGGTGAATCGAGCAGCTTGATCACATATTTGCCCGCGGGCAAAACCATATTAGGAACCGAGAACGGGTCGCTTACCGTGAGAACGGTTTTCTTGTTCCATTCATCCGCCGGCGCGCTCGGCGCGAACGCGATTCCGAGCAATCCAATGGATGCCACTGCGAGTATTATAGGTTTCATATTGACTCCTTATTTGAAATCTGCCAATTGCACGTTTCAAGTTCTCGCAGCTTGCGTGCCAAATACTGAAATCGTTTCAATTCAGCGAGATCGCTCGGAATCCGCGCTTCTGTAACCTGGAAACTTTTACCGCGAGTGACGAGCGGTAGCCGCCCCCTGACCAAGTTTCGACTCAGCCTTTAACATTCGGTTACCGTTGGAGCGGGTCTTCTTCCCAAGGAGGAGTGGCTTCGATGAGCCGCCCCAGTTCGGGTTCGAGCGCACTCATCTTCTGCTTCATTTCCCAGGCGATTTTGCGATAGCTGAAGTGCCCCTTCACGCCGGACCGTAACCGGGCGATGTATTCGGCTTCGGCAAAATCCATTTTGAAGAGGAATCGCGAACGCGCCGCGAACGGAAGCAGATACTCGGCCGCCGGTTGGGGCAGCGCAGCAAAAACATTCCGGGCTTGATCGATCAGCGCCTCGTAGGTTGCGCTTAGTCCGGACTCTCGAATCGCTTCCGGCGTCTCAAAGCCCAGGTGCGCGGAGTAGCTCTGCCGGAACTGCTGGCAACGGCGGTGCCGGTGAAGATCGCGATACGCGCCGATATCCATGACGATGTCGTACACATATGGCGCGGCACGGAAATTCCGCAACAAATCGTCGCGCCGGCTGCGCGATCGCAAGGCGACGTCCAGCACTTCATTCCTGCGGGCCCCAGTCCACGAAACGACCGTTTCATACAGCTCCCGATAGGGCCGATCGGTCACCGGATACAACAATGTCGCCACGATATCGGCCAACGTATCACCTGGCTTGATCAAATCGACGTTTTCTGCAGGCGACCCGGTCCCCGACACGGAGAGGTTCTGCGCTGCCCACTGGCGCAGATCTTCGCGGCTCCGTTGTGAGTGCTCATCGGCCTCGAGATGCCGCGCCAGCGTCGGCGCAACCGCTTCGTCCGCGCCTCCCTCATTCCATCGCAAGCACGGTTGCTCGGCGCAGGCTTCCGCGATTTCCGCCGCCAGGCTCCGCAGTTCTCCGTAATCGGATGCCTTCAGCCGCCGCACTTGTCTTTCCAGCGTGCGAATGCTGGTTACTTGTCCCACTCCGGTCGGAATGCCCAGGCACAACAGATAGCGAGCGATGTCGAAAGCCCGGGCCTTGATGTTGCGCTGGTACACTTCCGGTTTCATGGTTTCCGGCCGCGGCAATTTTCCCGCGAGATAGTCCGACATTTGGGCGTGGACCTGGTTGTATCCGGCGAGCAGCCCCGCCGCCGCCTCTTGATACGCGGCCGCCTGCGCGGCATCGAATTCCGGCGGGGTCACGAATCCCGATTTTGAAAAATCCTGGTAGCGCGACGAGCGCGCCTGCCCGTCCCACAGCTGTTCGTCTTCGATCTCGGTGGCGGCCAGCTCCGAGATGCCTTCAAAGCACAACACGACGTGCCCCAGGTCCGCGATGGAGGCGTGCCCATATTGGAAATAGAAGCTCTCCAGAAACTTGGCCGAATCGTGCGTGCGCACCCAGTCGAGGGAGTCGCGGATCGAATCGGGCGAGCGGCTGTAGCGCGCCAGCGCAAAGGCGCATTTCTCCGGCGGCAGTGGCGACAGCGTGATTACGCGCCGGGGCGTGGAACTTTTCATCAACCTTTGAACTCGCCCGCCAGCCGGCTGGCGAGCGGACGCGTCTGTCCGGCGTACTTGCTGCCGGCCTTCTTGCGATAAGGCATCGACGATGGCGTCGACAATTGCTCGAAGGTGAACGAGCAGATGCGCATGCCCGGGTATAGCGCCACCGGCATGCGGCCCAGGTTGCTCAACTCGAGCGTCGCTTTGCCCGCCCAGCCGGGATCGAAAAGACCCGCGGTGCCATGCACGATGATGCCGATGCGCCCCAGGCTGGACCGGCCTTCCAGGCGTCCCAGCACGTCGTCAGCCAGCTCCAGCGTCTCTTCGGTGATGGCCAGCACGAACTCGCGCGGCTGCAGGATGAACGGCTCGCCCGCCGGCACCTCCACGCTCCGCATGATGCCTTCGATGCCCTTGCTCTCGCGCAGATCGATGAAGGCGTAGCGGCTGTGCTCGAAGACATTGAACTCGGTGCCCAGGCGGAAATCCACCGAGCAACTACCAAACTGTTCCGCCGGAAGCTGGGGAGAAATCTTTATCTTCCCCTGCGCCAAATAGTTTCGGATGTCCACATCGGACAAAACCATAGAGATTCAAGTTACCACAGGGCGCGATTGGGAGATTCGAGAGAAAACGAGGAGGTTTGGTGGACGGCGGGGGGATCGAACCCCCGACCTCTGCATTGCGAACGCAGCGCTCTCCCAGCTGAGCTAGCCGCCCACTTTTTTGCCTGCGAAACCATTTTACTCCTTTGGGCCGCCCGCTTCTTCTTGACTTCTCCTTTTGTTCGCCTCAAAATGAATGCATGGCTCTCACCAAGCGGCAGAAAGAGGTTCTGGACTTCATCGCGGACTTCGTCCAAGAAAACGGCTACAGCCCCAGCTACGAGGAACTCGCCCACGGTCTGAACCTGGCGTCGCTCGCAACCGTGCATAAGCACATCCAAGCGCTCGAGTCGCGCAATTATCTGCGCCGCCTGTTCAACCAAAGCCGTTCCATCGAGGTCGCGCCGAAATACGTTCAGGAACGGCGCAAGAGCCGCGCCAACGGTAGATCCGGCGAGATTCCCCTGGCCGGCAGAATCGCCGCGGGCTCGCCTGTCGAAGCCATCCAGGGACACGACACTTTGCAGTTCGCCGATTTCGCGGGCCGAGGCGATACTTTCGCGCTACAAGTCAGCGGCGAATCCATGATCGAGGATCACATCTTGAGCGGCGATTATGTTCTGGTGGAGCGGACCTCGCAAGCGCAGGATGGCGAGATCGTGGTGGCGCTGGTGGATGGGCGCGAAGCTACGCTCAAGCGCTTGTATCATGAACCCGCCGGGCGCATCCGCTTGCAGCCCGCCAATGCCGCGATGCAACCCATCATTGTCGACGCGGAAGCCGTCGAGATCCAGGGCCGCGTGCTCGCCGTTTTAAGAAAATACAAGTAGCGGGCATCGGCCGCATGATAAACTGGTGGTCGCATGAGTAGCCCCATGAGCGGAGTGAAACGCTTTCTGTTTTGGGATTATCCTCGCGCCGGGTGGCAATACGACGTCATGGTTGGGCTCATCGTGGCCTTCATTTTCTTGACGCCCCGCGAGTGGTTTCGCGATCAGCCGCGCGCCAACAGCATCGTGATGCTGCCGGCCGAGCACGGCGAAACCGTCTTCTGGATGGATGCCGAGCAGCTTTCGAACACCCCGGAAGCGGCCCGGACCATGCAGGCCGGCGCCCTGCTTCAGGCGCGAACCGGGAAGAAATACCATGTCTCCCGTTTGGAGCCGATCGTCGATTCTGAGCAAGAAATCAAGGGGTTCATGGCGTTCACCACGCCCTAGCTCAAAGCTTTCTGGAATCACTTCATTGATGCAAACGCTCTTACGCGGTTTCCTAGTGTGTCTCACCCTGGCCGGACCAGCGACGGTGGCTGCGGCGGACAACAGCTTGCAGCAGGTGCTGTCGCGCATGGACAAGGCTGCCGCCGACTTCAAAGCGATGACCGCGCAGGTTACACACGTCACGCACGTCGATGTTCTCAACGAGGACACGAAAGAAACCGGCGCCCTGATAATGAAAAAGGTGCAGCCGGGCGAAATGCAGGGGCGCGTCGATTTTACCGCGCCCGACCCCAAGATCATCACGATTGAAAAACGGCGCGTCCAGGAATATTTTCCCAAGATGAATACCTTGCAGGAGTACGACTTGGATAAGCACGGCCCGCAACTGGACAAATTCCTGATGATCGGCTTCGGCACTTCCGGCACTGAAATTGCTGCCAACTATGACGTGACGATCCTGGGGCCGCAGCACCTTCAGCTCACACCCAAAAGCCCCGAGGTGAAACATTACTTCGTAAAGGTGGAGTTATGGATCCCCGAGCAAGGTGATCCGTATCCCCTGCGCGAGAAAATTACGGAGCCGTCAGGCGACTATATCCTGTGGACTTACAGCGATCTGAAAATCAATCCGCCGCTCGCCGCGGACGCATTGCAACTCAAGCCTCCACCAGGCGTAAAAATCGAGCACCCAGGAAAATGACGCTACCGGCTTCTACTCGCGACGGATTCGAGCGGCTGACCTTTTTGGATTGGGCGCGCGGCGCGGCGGTCGTGGTCATGCTGCAGGGCCACGTATTTCACTCGTTCAATCGAATGGATCTGCGGCCCGAAGGACCGTTCATGCTCTCGCAGTTTTTCGGCGGCATCGGTCCGGCGATTTTCCTGGTTCTCACCGGAATCACGCTGGCTTTTCTGATGGACCGCCGCGAACGCCAAGGCCTCCCGGTCCTGGGCCGGTGGAAAGCGGCGCTCGGGCGCGCAGGCTATCTGTTCCTGCTGGCTTTTCTGTTCCGTCTCCAGCTTTGGCTGTTCGCCTTTGGCCAGAGTCCGTGGACCGATTTATTCAAGGTCGACATTCTGAATTGCATGGGATTCGCGATCGGCCTGATGTCAGTGATGGCCATCTTCACCACCGCCCAGCGCGTGCGCTTGAGCGCTGGATTGGGTGTCGCCATTGCGGTGCTCTCGCCGCTGATCTCGGCGATCGACTGGCGCTGGCTTCCACCCGGTGTTTCGGCGTACTTCGTTCCCAGCTATCAATACTTCGCCTTCTTCCCCTGGGCATCGTTTATCGCTTTCGGACTGAGCATCGGAAGCGTGCTGCGCCTGGTCCAGCACGATCAAATGAATCGCGTGATGCAGTGGGGAGGCTTGCTCGGCTTTGGCCTGATCGCCGGTGGCGAGTATTTCTCCAACCTGCCGTACTCGGTGTATGCGAAATCCGAATTTTGGCTGGACAGCCCGGGCCTGATCGTGATCAAACTGGGCGTCGTACTGCTGGTGATCGGCTTTGCGTACCTCTGGACGGCGTTTCCTCTGGCCGCCTCCTGGAGCTGGGTACGGCAGCTCGGCACCACATCGCTGCTGGTGTATTGGGTGCACATCGAATTGGTGTACGGCCGCTGGTTCGGCTCGTGGAAGGAATCGCTGAGCAACCTGCAGTGCGGCATGGCGGCGGTGATCGTGATCCTGCTTATGATCGGGATTTCCGTGCTCCGAACGCGCTGGGGCAGTTTGCGCGACGCGCTCGCGTCTTATTTCCCGTACAACGAGCCGCAGCGCGCCTCCGGCGATTAGCGCAACGATTCAACCAGCAGCGCGCCCCAATGGAATCCCGCGCCGAATGTAGCGAAGCAGATCAGATCGCCCGCTGCGGGTCCTGGATCCAGCCACCATTCCGCGGCGGCAATAAGCATGGACGCCGATGATGTATTGCCATAGCGCCGGATGTTGGAATAGAACCGCGCTGCTTCCACGTCCAGCGCGCGCGCCACGCGATCCATCAGGTTTTGATTGGCTTGATGCATCAGGAACACTCTGACGGACCCTGCCGTTCTTCCATTCCTTTGGAGCACCTCGCCGATGGCGGACGGAAGCTTGCGCGAGGCCTGCATAATCACTGAGCGGCCGTTCATGGCGAGCGGGGCATCGAAATCCAGGCGCAGATCGCCGGCGAAAGCGCCATCGGAATGCAGCAGCGAGTCGAGGATGTTCACGGGGCCCTCGGCGGTAATCAGGCATGCGCCCGCGCCATCGCCAAACAGCGGCGCAACGCCGCGCTCCAAAGGTTCGCGCAATGCGATGACCGACATTTTTTCGGACGCAATTAGCAGCACGGCGCCGTACACCCTGGAAAGCGGCGCGGCCATCGCCATGCCGAACAAACTTCCCGCGCTGGCGATTGGAAGATCGATTGCCGGAATGCCGTCCACGTTCAAAGCATGCGCGATCTCAGCCGCCGGTCCGGGAAAGCGGCGTTCGGATGAGCCCGACGAGACCAGAATCAGTCCGACCTCGCTCGCTTGCAGCCCGGCGTTATCCAGACACTGGCGTGCCGCGCCCACGCCCATGCTCGCCACCGATTCCTCGGGACCGGCATAGCGCCGCTCCGCGATTCCGGAAACATCCAGGATCCATCCGGCTTCGCAGTCCAAGCGCGCGGCAAGCTCGCTGTTGGTTACGATGCGCGACGGCAAATAGGCTCCGAACGCCTTAATCGCCGCCACTGGCTACATCCTGCTCTCGATATAACTTTGGATCTTAGCGACGGATTCGAATTTACGGGGATTCAAATCCGCATCGGGAATCTTGATGCCGAACTCGCGCTCCAGTTCGCCCACCATGTCGGGCAGCGCGAACGAATCCAGAAAACCGGAGTCGAACAGCGACTCCTCCGGGTCGGGCGTGATGGCTTGATTGGAGGCCTTGCGCACGATCGCCAGAATGCGCTCTCGATTGTCCATTTTTATTGGCTATGCGTTCCTTCGGCGCGGATCGCGGTGAAGCGGTTGTACTGCTCCATCAGGTCTTCAAAGAGCGTACCCCCGATGGTGCGGTATCCGGCGCCCGTAAGATGCGTGTAATCGCCTTGGCCCAGGCCGGCCTGCACCCACTGGCGCACGGACCCCGGCCCGCCCATCGCGGCACGCCAATCCCAAAAGGCGCAGCCATTTTCGCGGGCTACTTGACGCTGGATTTCGATTACCTGATCCAGATGCGGAAACGGCGTCAGACGGCCGCGCAGGCGATGCTCGCAGTCGGGCGGACCGATCAGAAGAATGCTCGCGACCGGGAGCGCGGCTCGCAGCCGCTGGATAATCGCGGTGAGTCCGGCGTGATAATCCTCGGGAGTCCAGGTGCGGCTGAGGGCTTCGTTGGTTCCGTATGCCAGAACGACCAGCGCCGGATCGCGGCTCATCAGCTCCGTATCCAGTACGGCCGCGTTCCATTCGAGCATAAGGCTGGCCTGCGCGCCATTGATCCCGAGCGTCTCGTAGGTAACGCCCGCTTGATTTTGAGCCACCCACCCGAACAGCCGCACAGGCGCGGCGCTTAGCGTCCGCAGCGTGTATTGGTGTACGCCGGGCGTCGCGGCGTATTGATAAGTCCCCGGCGCGCTTTCGCCATCGGTGTCAATCAGTCCAAAGGGCGAGCCATCCACGGA
This sequence comes from Bryobacterales bacterium, assembly GCA_963824345.1. Classification (GTDB taxonomy): domain Bacteria; phylum Acidobacteriota; class Terriglobia; order Bryobacterales; family Bryobacteraceae; genus Palsa-89. The sequence goes on along the minus strand of CAWGOZ010000016.1, from coordinate 351,527 downwards.
AAATTCCATTTGCCCGCCGCCGGGTTGGCGCAAGTAATGCAGTTCGAGTTGCTGGCACTCGACAGTAAGCGTAACCGTCTCGCCAGCGGATTGCGCGGTCAGGCTGATTCCGCCCAGTCCGTCGATTCCGTCGTCCTTGCGCGTCACGATGCCGCCCGTGTACCAGCCTCGCGAGTTGCTGCCATGGCTATCGAAGCGGCGATACCCCAGAAATGGATGGCCGGGCAGCGTATAGCCTGGACCGCCTGCGCCAAACTTAGCCTGAAATTCCTGACGCAGTTGATTCGCCCAGTCGTCGGAGGCGGTGTGCGAGTCGCCATATTGCAAGATATGAAGCGATCCGGTTTCCGGAGGATGCGAGAGCTGCTCAAAGAACGGCACTAAGGCTCCGGCGCCTTCGAGAACGCTCGCGGGCCGGGTGGTTCGTTCGCTAATGGCGCGCAAGGCTGCTCCTCGAACCACTGGCGAAACGTGAACCACAGCTACTGGAGCGTGTTTTTTGTGATGCTTCTTCCTTGCGGGGGTTGCCGCGGGCGCCTTTGCCGGGGTTGCCGCGGGCGCAAGCGCCGCCCAGGCCGCAAAAATGATAACGAGCTTGGTCACTTGTGAGCGCTCCGCTGCTGCTCGCGTGCCTTAAACTGGCGGAAGCCGGATTCCAGCGCCTGATCCAGCAATACGCCCACCTTGCGCGCGCCCGCCGGCAGAGGATGCGTGAAATCGGCGCTCACCAGCCTGGGCTGGCTGTCATACCAGCGCGCCATAGTTCCTTCGCCGCCCATGGCTTGAAACGTATTGAAGAACGCGCAGTTCATTTCCAGCGCCGTTTGACGCTGGATATCCACCAGGCGCGGCAGGCTGGGAACGGTAGTGATGCGGGCGTCGGCGCCGCGCTGCCCGCGATCCATGGGACTCATGATCAGCACCGACGCACCAGGGACGGCCGCCTTTACGCGCGCGATCACTTGCCGCAACTCGCCTGGATAGTAGCGCTCGATATAGTCGGCATAGATACTTTCGTTGGTTCCGTAATTGATCACCACCAGATCGGGATGCTGGTGCTGCAACTCTTCGGCCCACTGGGGCTTGTCGAAATAGCGGACCACGGCTTGCACTTGACCGCCATTCAACCCAAGACTATTGTAAATCACACCTGGCGTGTTTCTCTCGAAACTCACTCCGAAGAGGCGCACCGGGCCGCGTTGCACGGAGAGCTGAATGGTTCGGGCGCCGGCCGGCAATGGAAACGTTTGGTAGCCGGGTTCCTTAGCCGGGCCTTCGGTTTCCACACTACCGAGCATCTGCCCGGCCGCCTCCACCGTTAGCACACCTCCGCCTGGCTGGCGCAGGAACTGAACTTCGATTGTGGCGTGATCTTCGGCCAGTTGGAGCCGCGAAGAAGCGCCTGTGCCGCCTTCAAAACTAACGCCCCCGAGGCCGTGGAACCCATCCCGCGCTCGGGTTTGGGTGGCGGCCGCAATCTGCCAGCCCTTGCCTTGCACATCCACGCCGCGATGCCCGTACCAGGCCCAGGGTTTGGCGACAAGAACGAAGCCATGGCCGGCGTCGCCGAAATGCTGCTGCAGAAGCGCACGCACGTCGGCGGTGATGGAATCGGCAGTCACGGGAGAATCGCCATAATGCAGCACACGCGTGACTGCGCCCGGCGCACCCACCTCGGTTCGCCACAGGGCCAGGTAAAACGCCCGCAGATTATCGTGGGGATCGATGAGATTGGGCTCCACAATGGGGCGCCTGGATGCGGCGGCTGGGGACGTAAATTTCGGAATCGGCGCGGGCGATTCCAGCGCTGGCATATAACGCGGCCGGAAATCCAAGGCATCGGCTGGCGTGAACGGCCGCGCTAGTTTCGCGACCTCGAGCAGCAATACCAACACACCGAAGGTGATAATCGCGAGGGAAGCTTTCTTGGGCCACATGGGGGGCGGCATGCTCAAAATCGCGAATAGATGAACGGCGCGGAACTAGCGCCTCCGGCATAACGAATTGCGACCACCACGGCAGCGATGGCCGCGGCCTGGGCGTAGTAGGGCGAATGGCAGTAGAGCCGCAGGCCGCCATCGTACCAGCGCTTGGGAACGAAATGCGCGGCGGCGGAGAATACGGCCACCAAGACGAATACCGGAGTAATGTTCGCGAACGAGATTGTTCCGGACGTGATTTGGTAGAGGATATCGCGCGCGGTGTCCAGGTTGGCCGCGCGGAAGAAGATCCAGCCGATCAGGACGAAGTGAAACGTAAGGAGCCCGCGGCCCAAGCGAGCCGCCGCGGCAGGCGATGGAGTCCGCTTGCCTCGCATCGTTTGCCATCCGCGATGCACCGCCAAACCCACGCCGTGCCAGGCGCCCCAAACTAAGAACGTCCAACCGGCGCCGTGCCACAGGCCGCCCAGCATCATGGTGATCACCAGATTCAAATACGCGAAGACCTTCCAGCGCGAGCGCAGGCCCGGCAGAGAGAAATACAAATAGTCGCGCAGCCAGTGGGAGAACGACATGTGCCAGCGACGCCAAAAATCGGAAATGTTTAGGGCGGCGTAAGGCCGATTGAAGTTGGGCGGAAGCGTGATGCCCAGCAGCAGGGCCGAACCCAGGGCGATGTCCGTGTAGCCGGAGAAATCGTAGTAAAGCTGCAGCGCATAGCCGTAAGCACCCGCAAGCACTTCGGCGCCCGAGTACAGTTTGGGCAAATCGAAGACGCGATTCACCAGGCTTTCGGCCAGGAAGTCGGCGATCAACAGTTTCTTTATCAGGCCCAGGCCGATCAGAAAGAGCGCCTTGCCGCCGTCCTCGGCACTGAGCATTTCGCGCTTGGACCACTGCGGCCAAAGTGTCGAGAGGCGTGTGATGGGTCCCGCGACGGTGGTAGGGAAAAAGCTGGCGGACGCCAGATACGCCAGATAGCTCTCGGACGGTTTCGCGTCGCGGCGGTAAATGTCGATGGTGTAAGTGAGCGACTGGAAGCCGTAGAAGGAAAGCGCGAGCGGCAGCACCCAGGGCAGCACGGGGACGTATTTCACCGACGCAATGAGCCCGATGTTGAGCACGATGCTCAGCGTCACCAGCAGATGCCGCAAGCCGTTTTTGGTCAAGCGATGGAGCGCGCGGCCGATAAAGAAATCGCAAGTGGACGCCATGGGAATAATGGCGAGGTAAGCGAGATCCCAACGCGCGTAGAAGAAATAGTTGGCGAACAAGACCACGGCGAGCGCGCCCAGACGATAGCGCGCGGCTAGCCAATAGGCGAAGAAAACGGCGGCGAGGAAGGTGAAATAAGCCGCGGTGGTCAACAACATGAGGGGACGCCCCCAAGTATAACGGAGGGCGGAGTTAGGGATTGGCCATTAGGGTTTGGCAAACGCCGAAAATGGCGTGGGGGATGCCGAGGTGGCGACGGATTTCACTTGCGCGGCGGCCAGTCGCGAAGAGGGCCCTTCGCGGATTCTCTTTCAGCTTCGTCAAAAAGAAAATCGAGCTTGCCCGCGCTAGAGTCGGCGTCCAATTGGTCGTCCCATCGCCTCTGTTCGCGCGCACGAAACCATTCGACGATACGCCGGTAGTCGTCCGGGGACAGGCCATCAATAGCGGCCTCGATCTCCTCAACCCGGCTCATGCTTGGAGTCTATCAAAAGCCGACGAAAAGCTAAACTCAATGTAATGGTTCGCTGTCCCGCGCATCCTACTAGCGAGGGAACTTGTCGTGAGACTGGCCAAATCGATAACACTTTTATTTACAATTGCTTTCGTAACTTTCAGCTTGGCGGGCGCCAAGGAAAACGACAGCTTTTCCGGAAAGTGGGTGCTGGACAAACAAAGCCCCCGCCCCGGCGACGCGCCGAACGAACTCGAGACGAAAATCAAACAGGACAATGCCGGGTTCAGCATGGAATCCACGTTTCTGGAGCCCAAGAATGGCGTGGTCCCGTTGCTGTATCTCGGGATCATGGCGGAGAAGGTCCAGTTGAATACGGACGGCCAGGAAAGGGAGACCCAGATCGGGCCATTTACGGCGAAGTTCAAGAGCAGTATGGATGGGAACAAGCTCATGACCGATTGGACCGCGCAGATCAAGGGCGACCAGGTGCAGGGGCACTGGGTGCATACGCTCTCCGACGATCGAAAGCACATGACCCTGGAGATACAGGAGACTTCCACTCAGGCCCAGCACGCGGAAGCTACCTTGTACTTCGTTCGCAAATAAGCCGACATGCGTTAGCATGTGAGGAATGAAGCGATTTACGTTCGCGCTTCTGGCGATCCTGTTTGCGTCGCACGCCAATCCCGCCGGCAAGTTCGCCCTCACCATCGACAGCATCATGCGGGGGCCCCAGCTGTACGGCTACGAGCCGGAGCAAGTCCGCTGGTCGGGCGACGGCCTGCGAATCTACTTTCAATGGAAACAGGCCAACGATCCGCTCCTGAAGCAGCCCGACACCTACGTGGTGGAGCGCGAGGGCGCGGGATTGAGAAAGTTATCGGATACGGAGGCCCAAGCCGCGCCGCCTGCGTCCGGCGATGCCACAGGAGACCGCCGGCGGACCGTATTCACGCGCGACGGCGATTTATTTCTTTACGACGCTGCCTCGGCGAGCATGCGCCAAATCACCAAGACCGGCGAAGCGGAGACGGACCCGCATTTCACGCGCGACGAAAAGCGCATCACGTTCACGCGAGCGAATAATCTTTATGTGATGGCGCTGGATAGCGGCGCCATCGAGGAACTGACGGATATCCGCCCCTTTGGAAGTCCCGCGGCGCCCGAGGACGAGAAAGTCACCGCCAGCCAGGAAGCGCTCAAGAGAGAAGAGAAGGATCTCTTTGAAGCGATCCGGCAACGGGCCCAGGAGCGCGAGGAATCGGAAGCTCGGAGAAAGCGCGAGCATCCACGGAAGCCATTCACTTTGCAAGCCGGGCAAACGGTGGCTTCGCTGCGGCTTACGCCGGACGAGAAGTATGTGATCGCCAGCATTCATGAGCCGGCCACGGGCGCCAAGCACACGGTGGTGCCGAACTTTGTGACGGAGTCGGGCTACACGGAGGAAATCCCGTCGTACGAAAAAGTGGGCGACAAGCAGAGTCTAGTCCGGCTGGCGATCTTGAGCGTGGAGACGGGCGATGCGAAGTGGGTGGATCACGGCCAGAAAGCGGCTGACGACAAGGCTCCCGAACGCGAGGTGCAGTTGTCGGAGCCGATCTGGTCCGAGGATGGGACCAAGGCGGTGGTGAACGCGCGCGCGGTCGACAACAAAGACCGCTGGATTCTGGCGCTGGACGAGGACACCGCTAAAACTCGCGAGGTCGCTCACGATCATGATGATGCGTGGGTGGGCGGGCCGGGCCGCCGTACCCTGGGCTGGATGCAGGGCGATCGGGACGTCTACTTTCAATCGGAGCGCAGCGGATATGCGCATGTGTATACGGTTCCCTTCTCGGGCGGTGAGGCGAAGGCTCTCACGTCCGGCGCGTGGGAAGTGGAGAGCGCGATTCTCTCCCGGGATAAGAGCCGCTTCTTCCTGGTGACCAACGAAGGCGATCCGGGTGATCAGGAGGTCTACGAAATGAGCGCCGCGGGCGGCTCGCGAAGCCGCTTGACCTCGCTCCCCGGCGGCCACTCGATGGTTCCGTCTCCGGACGAGCGCTGGTTCGCCGACGTGTATTCGCGCACCAACCAGCCGCCGGAGTTGTACGTGCAGGAAGCGCGCCCGGGCGCCGCGGTGAAGAAGCTGACATCGGCGCCGGCGCCGGAATTCTGGGAGTATCCGTGGCTGGACACGCCCATCGTGACGTTTGCCGCGCGCGACGGCGCGATGCTGCGGGCGCATGTTTATAAGCCGGCGAATTATCGCAAGGGCGGACCGGCGGTCTTGTTCGTGCATGGCGCGGGCTACTTACAGAACGTGGATCGAAAGTGGTCCTACTACGCCCATGAGTACATGTTTCATCAGCTCCTGATGGAGCGCGGATATCTGGTGGCGGAGGTGGACTATCGCGGATCGGCTGGCTATGGACGCGATTGGCGCACGGCAATTTATCAACACATGGGCGGCAAGGATCTGGACGACAACGTCGATGCCGCGCGCTGGATAGTGTCCCAGTACGGCGCCGATCCCAAGCGCCTCGGCATTTACGGCGGCAGTTATGGCGGGTTCATCACTTTGATGGCCATGTTCACGCAGCCGGATGTTTTCGCTGCCGGGGCGGCGCTGCGGCCGGTCACAAACTGGGCCAACTACAACGACCGATACACTTCGGATATATTGAATCTTCCGCAGACGGACGCGGAAGCCTACAAACGGTCGTCACCAATTTACTTCGCCCAAGGTCTTCGGGGCGCGCTGCTGATCTGCCACGGCATGGCGGACACGAACGTACATTTCCAGGACACTGTGGAACTGGTGCAGCGGCTGATCGAACTGCGCAAGGAAAATTGGGAACTGGCGGTTTATCCGGTAGAGGACCACGGGTTCGTGGAGCCGTCCAGCTGGGCCGACGAGTACAAACGCATCTTCGATCTGTTCGAGAAAAACCTGAGGCCGCACTGATTTGTTACAGCCAGGGAACGGGACGCTCGTGACCCGGCTCTTGACCAAGGGGCGTCAAGCCCTTTACAATCAAATCAGTAGGGCATGGTCTTGGGCCCGGTCGCCTGGGGTTGCGGTTACAAAACATGACTCATCGCGAACAGGACGTGCTGTATTCCATCGTCGAGTCCTACATACAGACCGGCGAACCTGTAGCCTCGGCTACAATCGCTCGGCAACGCAAGGACAACCTGAGCCCCGCGACAATTCGCAACGTCATGGCCGACCTTTACGAGGGAGGCTACCTATCGCAGCCCCACACCTCGGCCGGGCGGGTTCCGACCGAAAAGGCATTTCGCAGCTATGTGAAGTCGCTGGCGCCCGGCCGGGTTCTGGTAACCGAGCTACAGAGGCTGCGGGCCGAGTTGAGCCAGTTGAGCACCATGGAAGCTCGCGTCGAACGGTCTTCGCACATGCTCACCGAGATGACCCGCAGCGTGGGCATCACGGCCACCATCCCGGCCTCCAGCCAGACACTGCATCAGATCGAATTGATCGCGTTAGCGGATCGACGGGTGCTGATGGTGGTGGTGACGCGCGATCGCATGGTGCGCAATCGAGTGGTGGCGGTGGATGAAGGCGTCTCGGCCGACGAACTGGCGTCCATCCGCAACTACATCAATCGCAACTTCACCGGCTGGATGCTTTCTGAAATCCACGCGGAGTTGGAGCGGCGGCTGGAACAGCAGAGCGCGGCCTACGATGCGATTCTGAAGCGTCTGAACGAGCTGTACGCCAAGGGTCTGCTGGATATTGAAGTCGCGCCCGAGATTCACCTGGAAGGCGCCAGCAATCTGGTGGGGCTGGATCTGCACTTGACGCGCGAGAAGCTGCGGGAGCTGTTTCACACTCTGGAAGAGAAAAAGCGCATTTTGCAGTTGCTGGATCGCTTCCTGGAGCAGCCCGCCGGCGAGTTGGCCGTCCAGGTGGGCCTGGCGGACCTGCATCCCAGCATGCGGGAGCTGTCGCTGATCGGGATCTCGATTTCACTGGCCGGCGGTTTATCCGCGAAAATCGCGGTGCTGGGGCCCATGCGCATGAACTACGGAAAAGCCATGTCAGCCGTTTATCATGTTGGGCAGGCCTTCGGAAGCCTGCTAGTTTGACATGCTGGTCTGACATTTTGTCAGCCGCGTTTTGACAGACCCTATAAAATGGAAGCATGGAAATGAAGGAACCCACTGTCGATGCCGGTGAGAGCGCTGCCACGGGCGGAGACGGAACGGCGGATCCACCTGCCGGCGGAAGTGCCCTGACGGCCGAGCGCGATCGCTTGCTCGACGAGAAGAACGAGTTGTTGGACCGCCTGCTGCGCCGCCAGGCCGAATTCGACAATTTCCGCAGGCGCGCCGAGCGTGAAAAGGCGGATGTTCTTGAATTCGCCAATACCGAAAGCGTCCGGGCTATCTTGCCGATCCTGGACGATTTCGAGCGGGCTCTGAAGACTCCGACCAACGACAAAGTATACGCCCACGGCATGCAGCTGATTTACCAGCGACTGTTGGACTCGTTAAAGAAGCTGGGATTAGAGCCGATTACAACGAAAGGGCAGAAATTTGATCCGCACATCCATCACGCCGTCGATATGGTGGAGAGCGGCGATGTCGAGGAACAAACCATTCTCGATGAATACCACCCTGGGTACAATTTTCGTGGACGCCTGTTGCGGCCGGCCATGGTGAAAGTGGCGGTAACCAAGAAATGAGCGCGGTAACTCAGAGATGAACGCCACGAAACGCGATTATTACGAAATCCTGGGCGTGAACCGCGACTGCGACGACCCGGCGCTGAAGAGCGCGTATCGTAAGCTGGCGCTCCAATATCATCCCGACCGCAATCCCAATGACGAGCAGGCCGAGGAGAAGTTCAAGGAGGCCGCCGAAGCCTACAGCGTGCTGAGCGATCCCCAAAAGCGCGCCGCCTATGACCGCTACGGGCATCAGGGGCTGCAGGGCTTGGGCGCCAGTCAAGGCTTCGATCCTTCCACCTTCAACGATTTTGGCGACATTTTGGGCGATCTGTTCGGTTTCGGCGATCTGTTTGGAGGCGGAGCCAGGCGCGCTGGAGGCCGCAATCGCGCGGCGCGCGGGGAAGATCTGCGCTATGACCTCGAGATGTCGCTCGAAGACGCCATTCGGGGGCTCAGCGTCGAGATCCAGGTGCCTCGCATGGACCTTTGCTCGCGCTGCCAGGGGAGCGGGGCGGAAAAGAGCGACGGTCTGGTGAGTTGCCCCATGTGCCACGGACGCGGCGAGGTAGTCTATCAGCAAAGCTTCCTGCAGATCCGGCGTACCTGCTCGCAATGCAACGGGCGCGGCCAGATTATCCGGCGGCCCTGCACCCAATGCCGCGGCGAGCGGCAGGTGCGCACCGAGCGAAAGTTGAAGGTCACCATTCCCGCCGGCGTCGATACCGGCACGCACCTGAAGTTGGCACACGAAGGCCAGTCGGGCCTGAACGGAGGGCCAACCGGCGACCTGTACGTGGTAGTGAAGGTGAAGGAGCATCCCATCTTCGAGCGCCAGGGCGACGATCTGTTCTGCATCGTTCCCGTCAACCTGGCCCAAGCCGCGCTGGGCACGCAGCTCAACCTGCTGACGTTTGACGGGTTGGAAACGGTCAAAATCCCCGAGGGCGTCCAGACCGGCTCGCGCATCCGGCTGAAGAACCTGGGCGTACCACGCTTGCAGGGCAGCGGCCGGGGAGATCTATTCGTTCAGGTAGATGTCAAGGTCCCGAGCAAGCTGACGCGTGAGCAGCGCAAGCTGTTCGAGCAACTGCGAGAAACTCTTCCAGAGGAAAACGAACCGCACGAAAAGGGCTTGTTCGACAAAGTGAAGGATTATTTCGCCTGATCTCCGCGCGGGCTGGGCGCATTCACCCGGCCGGTCCGCTCCAGCCAGGAACGGAACATGCGCGCGAAGTCTGTAACCTCGTTCGACGTCCACAACTCCTCGACTGTGCACTTCATTTTCCTACGCCAATTCGGGTATTGGTCCGTGCTGCCCGGCAGGTTTTGCTGCTCGGCCTGCTTTAGCAGGTCTTCCTGGTTCAACAGCATCAGCTTGGACGGAGTGGATGCCAGGAATCCCACGATGGCGTTGTGCAGCTCGCCGGTCAGCTCCGGAACCTGGGCGGCGTCGCGCGGGAACCAATCCGGCAGCAGTTTCAATTGCGACAGCAGATCCAGCAGCTTCTGTTTTTCGCGCGCCCGATCGGCGCGCATGCTCTGATAAGCGCTTTCGTCCGCCAGCAGCCCGGCGGCATGGCGCGCGTCGATGTCGCGTCCCAGCCAAAAGCCGGCCAGAGTGGGCAGATCGTGCGTGGTGGCCGACACCAGGGCGTCGCGGGGATACTCCTCGGGCGCGCGGAATCTCCCGTTGTCCTGTTCGAAATAAAGCAAGCGATAGCTCAGGATTCCGAATCGATGCAGGACCTCGCGCGCGTGGTCGGGCACCGTGCCCAGATCCTCGCCGATGATGACCACCTGATTGCGCACGCTCTCCAGCGCGAGAATCGAGAGCAGTGCCTGGTAGCGGTCGCGCACATAGGTTCCGTCGGTGGCCGGCATGCCGTCCGGAATCCAATAGAGGCGAAAGAAGCGCATCACGTGATCGATGCGCAACGCTCCGCCGTGCCGGCAGTTCTTGCGGATGGACTCGGCGAATAAACGATAGCCGTCCTCGTCGTGCCGGTCGGAAGCGGGCGGCGGAAAGCCCCAATCCTGGCCTTTGGGGGAAAACCCGTCGGGAGGCGCGCCCACGCGGCAACCGGAGACGAAAAACTCGCGATGCGCCCAAAGATCGGACCCGAAGCGGTCGGTAGCCAGCGCCAGGTCGTGGTACAGGCCGATGCCGAGCCCTCGTTCGAGGGCGTGCTGCTGCGCCGCGGCCAGCTGGGCATCCAGCTGCCACTGCATGTATTTGTGAAACAAAACGCTGCGCCAATGCTTGCGGGCGAAGGCGAGCGTGGCGGGCGACTCCGGGTCCCGGTATTGCTCGGGCCAGGAACGCCAATTCCAAACGTCGGGGCAGTCTTTGTGAATCGCCTGGTCGAGCGCGGAGTGAACCGCGAAGCGGTGCAACAGATCGCCCTCGCGCTCGATATAGTTTTTGAAGTCGGCGGCGTGCGCCGTGACGCGACGCCATTCGTTTTCGAGAAAAGTTTGAAACAGCAGTTTCAGGAAGCGGAGCTTGAGCGCGTAGACGCGCGCGTATTCCACCAGTTCGGCGTCGCGCAGCGCGGCGATTTCCTTGCTGACCGGCTGCGATTGCCTGAGAGCCATGGCCCGCGCCGAGGAACGGAATTCCGGAATGGCTTCCACGTCCAGATAAATCGGGTTCCGGTAAAAGATGGAGTTGGGCAGATAGGGGCTGGTGTTGTAAGGCTGCCGGTTGGCAATCGAGTGCAGCGGATTCAGGGCGATGAAGCTGGTTCCGGCGCGCTCGGCCGCCCAATCGATGAGACCGCAAAGATCGGTGGTGTCGCCGCAGCCCCAGTTACGCTGGCTGCGCAAGCCATAGAGACTGATCGCCAGGCCGGCTGAGCGTCCGCCGTTCGATTCCGCCGCGAGCCAAGCCGGTTCAAACGCGCGAGCCGGGCAAACGATGAGCCGCGAGGGCTGCCAGGATTCGCCGGCAATCTGCAATGACAACTGGTGATAGCCCAGCGGAAGATCATCGGGGAGACGAAGGCTCCGCGGAATTTCTCCGAGTGTAATATCCAACTCAATCCTGCCCGCATTTTCCAGTTCAATGCGGACAGTCGCCTGTGAGCCGGCATGCTTGGCTTCGAGCGAGACCGGGACTTCGTGCGGGGTGCCCCCCGCGGTGAGAAAGACGCTGGGAGCGAACGGCGCGCGCCACTGGCGCCGGTTGTGCCGTTCGATGGCCTCGCCAAGCGCCGCAATGGAACTGGTGTCGACACCGAGCGAGCGGAGAATCGCTCGCTCCAGTTCCACGGACGCGTGGTGCTGCTGGCCCCAGATATCCCAATACTCGGTCTCCACGCCCCACGCCCGGGCGGCGTTTTCGATCGCCAGCGGATCGGGCGCCGTGTTACTGGAAAGCTGTTCGGATGACCCGGCCATGTGATAATAGGATCGTGGATCGAGAGCCCAAGTTTCAACCGAGTCTTCCCAGCGAGCTGTTTGCGCGCATTGACGACGAGGATGCCGCGGCGGTTCCCGAAGGTATCCTCACCACCACCATCGGCAAGGCCATCAATTGGGGACGCAAGAATTCCATCTGGCCCATGTCGTTTGGCCTGGCTTGCTGCGCCATCGAGATGATGTCGATGATCGGTTCTCGATTCGATATTTCCCGCTTCGGCGCCGAAGTCATGCGCGGGTCGCCCCGCCAATCGGACCTCATGATTATCGCGGGCCGCGTTTCCAATAAGATGGCCCCGGTCATCCGCCGGTTGTATGAACAGATGCCAGAGCCGAAATGGGTGATTTCCATGGGAGCCTGCGCCACTTCGACGGGCGTCTTCAGTAATTATGCGTTGATTCCGGTGAACCAGGTGATTCCCGTGGATGTTTACGTGCCCGGATGCCCGCCGCGCCCGGAGCAGTTGATCTATGCGATCATGCTGCTGCAGAAAAAGATCGAATCGGAAAAAGGGACCACCATGCGGGTCCTGAATCTGGCCTGACAAGTTTGCTCGCCAGCTTCTGTCGCGACAAAAATTTGCCGTAAACCGATGAACGGCAATTTTGTAGCAGGGCGCGTTTTTCCAACTCCTTGAACTTGCACGGCCCGCGATTGGCCACCCATCTGCCTTTCTCCAGGCGTGAATGCAGCAAGAGGCACAGCCAATATTCCGGCAGGGGCCGCGAAAAGACGCGAGGACCGCGCCAGCGAAGAACGGGAGCGCCTGATTCTCGAACATCTGCCGCAAGTCCGGCTGATTGCGCGGCGGATCCACGAACGTCTTCCCGAAAGCGTCAACTTGGACGACCTGATTTCGGCCGGAACCATCGGGTTGATTGCCGCCATCGACCGCTTCGATCCGAGCCACAACGTCAAGCTAAAGACGTACGCCGAATACAAGATCCGGGGGGCCGTACTGGATAGTCTGCGAAGTCTGGACTGGGCTCCGCGCCAGCAGCGCCGGCGTTCCAAGCAAGTGGAAGCGGCCATCGCGGCGGTGGAGCAACGCCTGCACCGTGCGCCCACCGAGGACGAGGTGGCGCGCCAGCTGGAATTATCGCTGGAGGAATATCATGAGTGGCTGGTGGATATTCGCGGCGTGAATCTAGGCAGCCTGGAAGCCTCGGCGCCGGACGACGACAGCCGCAATCTTCTGAAGTACATCTCGGATGATCAGGAAAGCTGGCCATCCCGGCTGCTGGAGCGATCAGAGGAGCAGCGCCTGCTGGCGGCCGCGATCGAAAAAATGCCGCGCACCGAGCGCATCGTGATCAGCCTCTATTATCATGAGGAGCTCACGCTGCGGGAGATCGCCAAGGTCGTGAATCTGCACGAGTCTCGCGTCTCGCAATTGAAGTCTCAGGCCATCCTGCGCTTGCGCTCCAGTTTAGAGAAACGCTGGCCCATGGAACGAGGTTAGTTCACGAAGTTTTGCACCGCGCGGACCCGCGCTGGCCGCTCCGAGCCATCGTCCACGGTAACAGTAACGGCCTGGGACTTACGCTCCCGCGTCAACTCCACCGCATAGGTTTTCTTGGAACTGGCGGACCGCACCGCGCCCGACAATTCGCTCGGCGATGTAACCGCCATGCCATCCACCTTGGTAATCACATCGCCGGCCTTGATGCCGGCCCTTTGCGCGGCCGTATTCTCGCGCACCGAACGAACCAGCACGCCTTCCTTGACGCCGAAATACTCGGCCAACTGCGCACTGAGAGATTCGGCTTCGACGCCCAGCCGGGCCGTGCGCAGCGTGGTGTAGATCTGGGGAATGTCCGGCATGCGAATCTCCGGCATTTCAAAGTGAAAATTCTCCGGGAGCCCGCGCACTTTGCGCGAAGCGAGCGTGGCAGCCAGGGTCTGGGATGCGCCGTCGCGGCTGATGGTGAGCTTCACCTCGCGTCCCGAAGGCGTTTCTCGCACCATTCTTCCAAACTGCTCCATGCCTTCCACGCGCTGCCCATTGTATTCCTGCACCACGTCGCCCGGCTTCACTCCCGCTTTCTCCGCCGGACTGCCTTCCTCGACGCGCGTGATCTCGACGCCGTAGTCCTCCCTGAGCTTCAGCTCCTTGGCGCGATTGGCGTCGATCTCGGCCAGGCTGACGCCCAGGTAGGTGCCGCCGGTGAGTTCGCGTAGCTGCACCTGCGCCAGTGCTAGGGGATCTTGGTTCTGCGCGGCCGCCGGCGTCCCTAATAGGGTCAAGCCGAATAGTGCGTTTCTGATTGCGTTAAAGTTCATGAGATCCCCCAATCTATTTCTCGCGCCGCAAATAAATGGTGCCGCCTGCCACGTTCAAGCGCAGCACTGGGCCGCCTCCGTTCAGCGCACCCTGGGCCGTCACCGGTCCCATGCCAGGATGGGCGCCCGTTTGCACGGGAACCTCCGTAAAGTCGGAAACGATACGGCCGATCCCGCCGGTTTCATTCGTGGCTTGAATGGTCAACGCAAGATTGGACGGAACAAAAACGGTTATGTCACCCGCGTTGGTGCTGAGCAGCGAATCGGCGAAGGGATGGCCGGAGATCAGCTGGGCCAAGATATTTCCCGAATTGGCGGAGACGTGCAAAGCGCCGGCCACATTCCGCAGCCGGATGGCCCCGCCGGCGGACTCGCAGCGGACTCCGTTGGCGGCATCCACTTGAATCGCGCCGCCCGAGGTTTCGGCCGTCACCGCGCCCCCGGCCTGTCCCACTTGAATGAGGCCCCCGGCGGTACGTGCGAAGACAGTGCCGGCGGCGCGATCGATGCGGATATTGCCGCCTCCTGTGGCGGCATGCACCGGGCCAGCGCTTTGATGCAGCACGATTTCCCCGCCCGCCGTTTCCAGCCACGCTTCGGCGCCCGCGCTATCCACTCGAATGGCGCCGCCGCCCGATACGCACCGCAAAGGTCCGCCTACATTGCCGGCTTGAATGTCGCCCCCGGCGGTACGCAGTTCACTGCGGCCGCGAATGCCATCCACCGCGATCCGCCCGCCGGCCGAGCGCGCTTCCAGCCCGCCGTCCCAGTCGGACGCCCGCACATCTCCGCCGTGGGTTTCCACAACCACGTCCCGTAAAGCTCGCGGCCCGGTCACTGTCAATTCCGATCCGCCGGAAACCTGGCGGGGCGGAGTCACCTTGATATAGGCCCAGCCGCCCTCGCTCCCGGTCTTCACGATAAATCCACGCAGCAGCGTGTCGGCCTCGCGCGCGTCCGCCGCCTTCACTCGCAACTTCAGCGAGTAACCAGCCCGGGGATCGCTCGATCCGCGCACTTGAACGTTGCCGGTTGTTTCCACGCGCAAACCCGCCGAGCCGGAGGTTTCCACCTGGCCTTGGACCGTGCGGGTCCAGTAACCACCCTCGCGGACCGGAGCCGGCTCACTTTGGGCGATCAGTAAAGCCGCGCCCGCCAGCACCAGCGTCGAGATTGATACGAGCTGCGTCATTCGAAACCTCAGTAGCAAAATCCTTAGTAGGTCTCCACCGATGCGTTCATGTCCTGCAATACTTTTTGGCAGCGCATGCGGATATAACCGTTGTCTTCCTTTTCCAGCAGTTCTTGCAGCACTCCCACCATGGCATCGGTATGCCGCTGGACCAGAAGATCGATCACCTGAGTCCGCACGCCGGGGTTGTCGTCGGAGAGCAGCACGTGGGTCAAAGCCTGCCGGGTGTCCGGATCGTCCGCGAATTGCTTCAGCCCGTCCAGCGCTTTCAAGCGCACCCCTGCGTTGGGGTCATGCTGCAGGGCATAGACCAGCGCGGTGCGGATCTCGGCCGATTGCGGATTGTTCTTGAGCAAGTCCACGGACTCTACCCGAAGGCCGGCGTCGGAAGGGTCTTTCGCCGCCGTGAGCAACAAGCGCTGGATGGCTTGATCGCCGACGTTGCCCGAGAGCACGCGCTGATGCGTTTCGTCGATGACGATTTGCACGCGTCCGGGCGCCAAAGGCTCCACGTAGCGCACGCGCGATGTAGCGGGATCCACCATGCCCGCCGAATGGAAGTTGCCGAGAAAAGAGCTGGGCGCAACGCGAGCCGTCAGGAAACCGAGCGCCAGCATCGCGGCCGCGCCGGCCACTTGCGCGATGCCGGGCGCAAAGTGGAAGTTGATGGTGAATCCTTCGCGCACTTTGTCCCACCAGCCGGCGCCACGAACCGGACGGCCGGCCAGCGCCAACTGGCGGCGCAATTCAATTCGCGATTCCTCCAACGCGCCTGGAGCCGGAACCATCTCGGCTTCATCCAACGCCCGAAACATGGCCTTCTCCCGAGCCAACGCCGTCCGGCACGCGGAGCATTCGTCCATGTGAACTTCCACCAGCTCCTCCGCATCGAAGGAGAGTTCCCCATACAGGAACAGCGCTAAATTCTTTCTTGCTTCCTCGCAGGTCATACGAAATCTCCCAAAGCCGCGCGCATCTTTTGCGTCGCCCGGAACAGGCAATTCTTGGCCGCTTCCTCCGACGTGCCCATCACGTCGCCGATAGTTCGCAGCCGCATGCCCTGATAATGTCTCATCTCAAAAACCGCCCGCTCCCGCGGCGTCAAGCCGCCCAGAACTTCTCGAATCCGCTGCTTCAGTTCCTGGCTCTCCATGCGCCGTTCGGGATCGCTGTCGGCGCGGCGCTCCGGCACTGCGTCCATGCGGTCCAACGGCCCGTCGCTGGTCTCCACCACGGAACTCTCTTCGCGCCGCACTTTCCGCTTCCGCAGCGCGTCCAAACACAAATTGCTCACAATCCGATACAGCCAGGTATGGAAGCTGCAGTCGAATCGAAACGTGTGCAGGTTCTTGTACACCCGCAGGAACGCTTCCTGGTAAATGTCGTTGGCTTCCTCGGCCGAACGCAACAGATTGGTCGCCAGCCGCAAGACACTCTGATCGTAGGAGCGCACCAATTGCTCAAAGGCGCGCTGATCGCCTTGTTGGGCCGCCCGAATCAGCTCCGGTTCGTCCATTCTGACGGCTGCCTGCACTGCGGTAGCCTGTTGCAACACTGAGATAGACGGAAGAAAAGCAAAAACGTCACGCCGGCCTTACCGAGCCGCGAGCGTGAGGGAGCCGGTTGCCCTCAGCCGGCTAATTCGACTTCGATTTTCTTGTTCGGCTGGTCCAGCTTCAAGATGCGGAAAGTCCGGATCTGACCGGCGCGGGGAGACTCGCTGGCGGGAGATGCGGCCGCAGGGCCCTGCTTCCATTTGGCTGATAACATTGCGGTTAGCGACGTCAAATCAGCCTTGGCCGCAGGCTCGGGCATGGTCGCGCTTGGCGCGGTTTCCGGGCGGACCTGGCATTCGGCGAAGACGCCTTCGCCCAGCTCCACTTTGGCGCGTCCCTGGCCGGTATCCACAATCCGGCCGGTCACCGATTGGCCCACCTGATGTTCGGCCATGTATTCGTCGGCGGTGGTCGGCTCCAGTTGCTTGATGCCGAGCTTGATGCGGCGGCGCTCGCGATCCACCTCCAGCACCACGGCGCGCACCGTTTGTCCGGTCGCAAGAGCCTCGCGCGGATGATTCAGGCGCTTCTCGCTGGTGATGTCGGAGATGTGAATCATGCCGTCAATACCGCCGCCCAAATCGATGAAGCATCCGAAATTGGTGAGGCTGGTGACGGGCCCTTCGGCTACCGTGCCCGGCGTGTACTTCTTCAGCGCGTCTTCCCAAGGATCGCCAAGCGCTTGCTTCAACCCTAAGGAAATGCGCCGGTCGGCGGCATTCACGCCCAACACGACGGCCTCCACCATTTCGCCGGTCTTCAGCACATCGCTGGGCTTTTTGACTTTCTTGGCCCAGGACATTTCTGACACGTGGATCAGACCATCGACGCCCGGCAGCAGTTCGATAAAAGCGCCGAAATCCGCCAGGCGCGATACTTTGCCCTGCACGCGATCGCCGGTGTGAAAACGCTCGGCCGCGGTGGACCATGGATCGGCGGCGAGTTGCTTCAATCCCAGGGAAATACGCCGGCCTTCCGGAGTGATTTTGAGGATCTTCACCTCGATGGAATCGCCGGGGGATACGACGTCAGCGGGTTTCGCCACGCGATGCCAAGCCATGTCGGCCACGTGCAGCAGCCCGTCCACGCCGCCCAAATCGACGAACGCGCCGAAATCGGTCAAACTGCGGACCGTTCCCCGCACCACGGCGCCTTCTTCGAGCTCGGCGAATTTCTTGGCGCGGGTTTGCGCCTCTTCTTCTTCCAGCACCACGCGGCGATCCACAACCAGATCCTCGCTGGCGGTATCCAGCTTAATGATGCGGCACTGGATTTCCTGGCCCACCAGTTTCTCCAGCTCGGGTTGATCTTTCGCGCCGCTGCGCGAGGCGGGCATGAAAGCCCTGGATCCCACATCCACGCGCAAGCCGCCCTTCACCAGTTCGGTAACCACGCCGCCGATCGCGCGTTTTTCCGCGAAGGCGCGTTCCAGCGCGCTCCAGTCCTTGGGCCGTTCTATTTTAGTCGTCGAAAGCGTGTACGAGCCTTCCGTGTCGCGTCCCGTGATGGTGACGCGGAGCTTGTCGCCGATTCGTACCGCCAAGGCTCCCGTGGCGTCGCGGAAGAGCTCCACCGGCAACACTCCATCCATCTTTCGTCCAATGTCCACGAAGACAGATTCGGGCGATATGGAAACCACGGTGCCCTCCAGAGCTTCGTTGCCGGCTCGGCCGTGTTGCTGCTCGAATTCGGAGAGGATATCGGCGAACGAGTTTTCTTCGGGTGGCCGGGGATCGTCTTCAGACACAGCGGACGGAACGGGAATTGCGGGGGCAAATCGGTTTTCCATGAAACTTGGGCGTAAACCATTGTGTCACAAACGCGGGATAAGATGACAACGTGGAGCAGCGCAGCCGTTTCCGGCAAATCGTTCGGCCCCAAGACATCGTGTGGATCGCGCTCTTCGCGGTACTGGCGATTTATGGGCCGGACTTGAACCCGGAGCCGAGGGTGGTTCTGATCGGGCTCGGCCTGATGCAAATCATGGAGCCGAAGATCCCGTTTTTCGGCTCGCGTGATGGCAGCGTCCTTTCGTTTCTCATCAAGCTGGCTCTCTGGTACGTTTTGATGGGCTGGACCGACGGCATCGCCAGCCCTTACTACTGGCTCATGCTGCTTCCGGTGATGTCGGCAGCCACTTCTCTGGGGCTGATCGGACTGGTGGCGGCCGTGGCGCTGGCTTGCGGCGCATACCTTTCCCTGGTCCTTTTTCTTCGGCCGGATCAAGTTGTGCCCGCCGATCAGTGGCCCTACGTGATTCTGAACGCGGCGACGTTTCCGATCGCGGGTTTCCTCACCTACGAACTGCTGGAAGCCAATCGAGCTGCCACCCGCAAGGCGCAACTGGCGGCGGAACAGTTGGCGGAAGCGAACCGGAATTTGCGCGAGGCGGAAGCCACCGTGCGCCGCACCGAACGGCTGGCAGCTCTTGGACAGCTTTCGGCGGGCTTGGCGCACGAAATCCGTAATCCCTTGAGCACCATCAAAGGCTCCGCCGAGATGCTGCTCAAGAACGTGGACGCCGATGGTGTGGTGTCGCGCGAGCTGGCGGGATTCATATCGAGCGAAGTGGACCGGACCAACGCGCTGGTCACGCGATTCCTGGATTTCGCGCGGCCGCTGGCGCTGCGCCTGGAGAAAACGGAGGTAACGGAAGTGATCGACGAAGCAGTTGCCGAAGTGGAAAAGCATACGCCGCCTTTGGATGTGAGTATCTATAAGAGCTACTCGCCTGAAATTCCGGCCTTTTTTTTCGATCGCCAGTTGGTAGAACGTGTTTTGTACAATCTGCTTTTGAACGCCGCGCAGGCCAGCCCCCCGCAGGGCAGTGTCACGATAAAGACGCGCCAGCTTGGCGATACAGTGGAGATAAGCGTGATCGATCGCGGTTCTGGCATCGCTCCCAAAGACCGGGAAAGCATTTTCAATCCGTTCTTCACCACCAAGTCGAGCGGCGTAGGATTGGGCCTGGCCATCGTCTCGAAAATCGTCGATGAGCACGGTGGCCAAATTACGGTGGAAAGCGATGTGGGCCAGGGCAGCGTGTTCCGCGTGTTTCTTCCAATGGGAAAGAACGGTTCATGAAAGCTACGGTCCTGGTGGTGGAGGACGAAGAGAAACTGCGGCGCGTGATCGAGCTGCAGCTGAAAACCGCGGGCTATGAAGTGGAACAGGCCGGAACCGCGGAAGCCGCGCTCAAGCTGGCCGATCAGGCCGACGTGATCATCACGGATCTGCGTTTGCCCGGGGTGAGCGGGCTAGAAATGCTGCAACAGTTACGCGGCCAGGACCTGCGTACGCCGGTGATCGTGATGACCGCGTTTGGCAGCATTGAAACCGCCGTGGAAGCCATGAAGGCCGGCGCGGTGGATTTTCTCCCCAAGCCGTTTTCACTGGATCACCTGATGACGGTGGTGAACAAGGCGCTGGAAGTCCGGACTCTGCGCGACGAAAACCGCGAGCTGCGCGCCGAGTTGAGCCAGCGCTACGAGTTCGACAACATTATCGGACGCAGCGCGGCCATGCGGGAGATTTTCGCCACCATCGAGCGCGTGGCGCCCACGCGGGCCACGGTATTGCTGTGCGGAGAGAGCGGCGTCGGCAAGGACATGATCGCCCGCGCCATTCATCATCATTCGCCGCGCGACAACAAGCCCTTCGTCAAGATCAACTGCAGCGCGCTTCCCGAGAACCTGATGGAGAGCGAGCTGTTCGGCTACGAAAAAGGCGCGTTCACCGGCGCCAACATCAGCAAGCCGGGAAAATTCGAGCAGGCCGATACGGGGACCGTTTTCATGGATGAAATCGGCGATGTGCCGCCCGCGATTCAGGTGAAGCTGCTGCGCATTTTGCAGGATCGCGAGTTCGAGCGCCTGGGGAGCAACAAAGTCCGGCATGTGGATGTGCGTGTGATCGCGGCCACCAACGTGGATCTGCGCGCGGCCTTGGAACAGGGTGAGTTTCGCGAAGATCTTTACTATCGGCTGAATGTCCTCCCGATGAACATCCCTCCGCTGCGCGAGCGTAAGGAAGACATTCCCTACCTGGCCCGGCATTTCGTGCGGAAGCTGAGCAAGGACTTGGGCAGCCGGGTGGAATCGATTTCCGACGGCGCGATTGAGCGGCTGATGGAATATCATTGGCCGGGCAACGTGCGCGAACTGGAGAACGCCATCGAGCGCAGCCTGGTGCTGGCCTCGGACGATATTTTGGAAGCCGCCGACATCCGGATCGATATGGCCCCCAAGCCGCGGCTCGGTTCCGCGGATGGTTTTCTCCCCGATGGCATGACGCTGGATAGCTACGAGCAGTCCATTATTCGCGAGGCGCTCAACCGCGCCAACGGCAACAAGAGCCAGGCCGCGCGGCTGCTGGGACTAACGCGCAACGCGCTGCGCTATCGTTTGTCGCAGATGGGCATCGAATCGTAAGCAGCCGGCCAGAACAGGTAACCTAAGACATATGGATGGAGTTCAAGTCACTCTGCCAGTTGAATTACTGGAGGCCGCTGGCGTGAATCCCGCTGACGCATCCAGGGATGCTACCATGCTCCTCGCGCTCGAGCTCTATCGGGAGAACAAGATATCGCTGGGGCGGGCGGCGGAGTTGTCCCAAACTCCGGTTGAGGCGTTCATGGTCTTTGCAGGGCGCCACGAAGTGCCGATACATTACGATCTCTCGGATCTGGACGAGGACCGGCGGACGCTTCAGCGCATTCGTTCGTGATCGTTGTCTCCGACTCCTCTCCCCTCATCACGCTATCCCGCGCCCGGCAGCTCGATCTGTTCCGTGAATTCTACGGCCAGGTGACTATTCCGCGCGAGGTCTACCTGGAAGTGACGGTGGTGGATCTGGCTAAAGCTAAGGCTCGGCGCGCTGCGAAGAGCGCTGGGATGGCGGTAGCAGGGTCCATCGCCGGCCCTGAAACTTGGAGCCCGGCTCAAGAAAGTTGCCGACGTAAGATCGGTCTACCTTAGACCAAGGTATTCGGTTTGATCACAAGCCGCGCGAGGAGAGCCTCGGCCGGCTGGGACTTGCAAGGCTAAAGCCGTGATCCGCCTAAGCCCGCTTGGCGCGCACATACTGCTTCGGCCACGGGCCGTTCTGGTGCAGTTGGTCCGCCGCGCGCAGCGGCCAGTACGGATCGCGCAAAAGCTCGCGGGCGAGAAGGACCATATCGGCCTGACCGGTGCGGAGAATATGATCGGCTTGCTCGGGCGACGTGATCATCCCGACGGCGGCGGTAGGAATCCCGGCTTCGGTGCGGATGCGTTCCGCGAAGGGGACTTGGAATCCCGGACCGGCGGGGATTGGAACATTAGGGACGGCGCCGCCGGACGAACAATCGATCAGATCCACGCCGAGGGGCTGGAGTTGTTTCGCAAGACAAGCTGAATCGTTAATGGTCCAACCGCCCTCGGCCCAATCGGTCGCGGAAATACGGACGAACAACGGAAGACCGGCAGGCCAGGTCTGGCGGACCGCGTGCACCACCTCACGCAGCACGCGCGTGCGGTTTTCGAACGAGCCGCCGTAGCAATCGTTGCGCGCGTTGCTCAACGGCGAGAGAAACTCGTGCAGCAAGTAGCCGTGCGCGGAGTGGATTTCGACAATCCTGGCGCCCGCTTCGCGCGCCCGCCGCGCCGCGTCCGCAAATGCTTTTACCACGCGCGCAATTCCTGCTTCGTCCAACGGCTGGGGCGTTATCGACGCCGGTGAAAACGCTATCGCGCTGGGAGCAACAATCGGCCGCCAGCCTTGCTCTGCCTCATTCAACGCTCCGCCCCCGTCCCACGGCGCCGCAGTGCTGGCCTTCCGGCCGGCATGCGCCAACTGCATCGCCGGCACCGCCCCTTGCTCTTCGATGAAGCGGAAGATGCGCGCCAGCATCGGGATATGATCGTCCATCCACACGCCCAGATCCTCGGGGCTAATGCGCCCTTCGGCGAGCACGGCGGCGGCTTCGGTCATCACCATGGCCGCTCCTCCAACCGCACGGCTGCCCAGATGCACCAGGTGCCAATCGTTGGCGAACCCGTCGGCGCTGGAATACTCGCACATGGGCGAAACTCCGATGCGATTCCGTAAGCTCACCTCGCGAATCTGCAAAGGCGCGAACAGATGAGCCGGCTGGCCGGACTTCGGATTGGTTGCAGTCATTGATTCTTTTGTAGCATTGAAACCCGCCGTTAATCTGATACACTGCCCCCTTGAGACCGAAACCCGCCACGGTCGTGGCCCTCTACCCCGGCTCCTTCGATCCAATTACAAATGGCCACTTGGACCTGATCCAGCGCGGCTCGGCCCTCTTCGATCGGCTAATCGTCGCCATACTCCGCAACGACGAGAAGCGCCCGCTGTTCAGCGTCGAGGAGCGGATTGAGATGTTGCAGGATGTGATCGGCGACCTTCCTACCGTGTCGGTAGCATCGTTCGGCGGCCTGCTGGTGGATTATGCCGCCGAGCGCGGCGCGAGTGTCATCCTGCGCGGAATTCGCGCCGTCTCCGATTATGAATACGAGCTGCAGATGGCCCTGATGAATCGCCGGCTGCGGCCGGAGATTGAAACCGTGTTCCTGATGGCAAGCGAGGCGCACTCCTTCATCAGCTCGCGCCTGGTGAAAGAAGTGATCCGGCTGGGAGGCAACATCGCGGACCTTGTCCCGCCGTCAATTGAAGGTAGACTAAAAAGAAGACTCCTCGAAGAAAACGGAGAAGAGTAAACTTTCCATGCAAGCTACGCAAGCCACCTCGGGATTAGCCGATCGAATCTCGCTCATCAGCGAGTCCTCCACGATGAAAGTTGCCGCCGATGCCGACCGTCTTCGCCGCGAAGGCGTCGACGTAGTGGATTTTGGCGCGGGCGAGCCGGACTTTCCGACGCCCGACAACATCAAACAGGCTGCCACGGCAGCCATTGACGCCAACTTTACCAAGTACACGCCCACGGGCGGGACTTTGGAATTGAAACAGGCGATTTGCGCGCGGCACCACGACGACTATGGAACTTCCTACACCCCGGCCGAATGTCTGGCGACGGTGGGCGGCAAGCACGCGATCTTCAATATCATGCAGGCCCTGATCCAAGAAGGCGACGAGGTGGTGATCCCGGTGCCGTATTGGGTGACCTACAAGGACGTCGTCAACTATGCGGGCGGCAAGTGCGTCTTCGTCCAGAGCGATGAGGCGAATGGCTTCACCTTTACCGCCGATGACATCGCTCCCAAAATCACCAGCAAGACGAAACTGCTGATCATCAACTCGCCGTGTAATCCGAGCGGCGCCGTGCTGAGCCGCGAAGAGTTCGAGAAGATTTATCACCTGGCCGTGAAACGCGGCATTCAATTGATGACCGACGAATGCTACTGCCGCTTCCTCTATGACAGCGAGCCGTTCTCGATAGCGTCCATGCCGGACGCCAAGCAGCACGTCCTGATCGCGGGGTCGCTCTCTAAGACGTATTCCATGACCGGCTGGAGGATCGGATTCGCGCTGGCGCCCAAGCCGGTGATCGATGCCATGATGAAGCTGCAAAGCCACACCACCTCGAATCCGACTTCGGTGACGCAGAAGGCCGCGATCGAGGCTCTGCGCGGGCCCCAGGATTCGATTCCGATCATGCTGGCGGAATATCGCAAGCGGCGCGATTACGTGGTCCAGCGCCTGCGCGCGATTCCAGGCGTTCGGATCGCCGAGCCGCGCGGCGCGTTTTACGCCTATCCAAACGTCTCCGTGGCTTTCCGCAGCGGCATCACGTCTGCGTTGCAGTTTTCGGAGAAACTACTTTCCGAGGCGCACGTGGCCGTCGTGCCGGGTGAAGCGTTCGGCACCACCGAGCACGTCCGGATCTCGTACGCCACGTCGCTGAAAGAATTGGAGCGGGGCCTCGATCGGATCGAGCGCTTTATCAGTGAGCGGTAGGGGACCTGTCCGGCTCACCACGCGGTTTCTCGAGAAGGTTTGGGGAGCGACGGATCTTTTGCCCTGGTACCCGCAGTCGAAGCAGAAAATCGGCGAAGTGTGGTTTGAAGCCGATCTGCCACTCCTGGTGAAGTTCGTGTTCACCTCCGAGCGGCTATCAGTACAGGTGCATCCCAACGACGATTTCGCCGCCGCGCACGAAAATTCCCGCGGGAAAACCGAGATGTGGTACGTGCTGCGAGCCGACCCGGGCGCGCAGCTAGCCATAGGATTTCGGGAATCCATCAGCAGCGAGCGCCTGCGAGCCGCATCGCTCAGCGGCGAGATCGAGCAGTTGCTGAACTGGGTGGAAGTGCAAGCGGGCGATGCTTTCTTCATTCCGGCCGGCACGGTTCACGCCATCGGCGGCGGACTCGCTATCTGTGAAATACAGCAACACTCCAACGTCACGTACCGGCTCTACGATTACGGCCGTCCGCGCGAACTGCACTTGGAGAGGGCGGCCCAGGTGGCCTTCACCGAGGCCAGCGCGCCAAGATCCGTGATGCTCCCGATAGATTGCCAGTATTTCCACACCGAGCTGGCCATGACCTCGTCCAGCTTGTTGTATAAGCCAGAGCTGGGGCGCTTTCACATGCTAATCTTCGCCAGCGGCATGGGGACCATCGCGGGCCGTCCGTTCCGCGAAGGCGAAGCCTGGCTGATTCCCGCCGCCGGCGCTCCATTTTCCATCGAGCCCGAAGGCCCCGTGAAATTCCTGCGCACCTGGGTGCCTTGAACCGGCTCCCTTACGGTCGCGGCTCAGCCGAACCCCAGCTCGTCCACCCGCTCCAGCGGCGTGCCACAAACCCGGCAAATGATCGCCGAACAGTCGCCGCACACCAGCGGATCGGTTACGGCCGCGTGACAGCGCGGACAATATAATTCGGTTTCCTCCCTTTTCTCTTCGGCCATTACTGATACACTAACAACAGTAGAAGCGTTGTGACATTGACTCGCGCTTTACTCTTCCTCTCGCTCACCCTTCTTGTTTCCTGCCGCGATCAACCGCCTCCGGTGCACTCTCTGGGTGACGCTTACGTCGGCCCCAGCACGCTCACTCTGCGCCGGGAACTGGCGCTGAAGTCGCCCGTCTCCGCGACAGTGAAACATGGAGACAAGCTTGCGGTAATCGAGTACCGGCATCGCCTGGTAAGGGTTCGGACCCAGCAAGGCGCCGAGGGATGGACCGACGCGCGGCAGCTTTTAACGCCCCAGCAGATGGATGAACTTCGCGCCATGGCCGACAGCGCTTCGCGCTTTCCTTCGCAAGGATCGGCCACGGTTTTCGAGGCGCTCAATTTGCACACCGAGCCCAGCCGCACATCCCCAAGTTTTGGACAGATCCCGGAGAACGGAAAACTGGATGTGATCGGGCATAAGCTGACGCCGCGAGTCCAGGGCGCCGAGAGTCCGTTGCCGACGCCGGTCAAACCGCCTCCGCCGCCTCGCAAGAGGGCCAAATCGAAATCCACTCAAACCCGGGTAGGTCCGCCGCCGCGCCCACCCGCGCCGCAGCCTCCCGGAGACTGGTTGACTCTCTCGGTTCCTAAAGCCGCTACGCTATCGCCGCCGCCTCCCGTTCCTCCGCCCGCGCCCGAGCTCGCGGTCAAAGAAGTTCCGATGGATGACTGGAACCTGGTTCGCACTCAGGAAGGCAAAGTGGGATGGGTCTTGACTCGCCCGTTAAACATGGCGATTCCCGACGAAGTGGGGCAATATGCCGAGGGGCACCGCATCACCTCATATTTCGTTCTTGGGCAAGTGCGCGATCGCGACGCGGTAAAAAACAATTGGCTCTGGACCACCATCGCGAAGGGCGGCGAGCCCTACGAGTTCGATAGCTTCCGTGTGTTCGTTTGGAGTCTGAAACATCATCGCTACGAGACAGCCTATATTGAGCGCAACGTCGTGGGTTACTATCCGGTGCAAGTGAGCACGGCCGATTCATCGCCCAGCTTTTCCGTCGTGCTGGAGGGGAACGACGGACAGCGCTACCGCAAGACATACTCGTTCGAGGGTTTTCGAATTCGTATGGTGAAGCGTGAGATCGAACGGCCGCCGGCGAAAACGGATGCGCGGGAGTTGGCGCATCAGACGCCGCCCGAGCCAAAGCGCTCCTGGTACGCGAGGCTCAGAGACCGGGTTCACCGCTCTTTTCGATGAAGCGGAACCACCTTAATTTCGAACAGCTTGGGCCAGAGCTTTCCGGTCACAAACAGCCGATTGCCCAAGACGTTGTAGGCGATTCCGTTGAGAACATCCACCTGTTCGGTGCGGTCGGCGGCGCTTAAGATGCCCGCGAGATCGATCCATCCCAGTACCCGGCCATCGGCCGGCGAGAAGCGCACGATACGATCCGTCTGCCATACATTGGCGTAAATCTCTCCGCGCACATACTCGAGTTCATTCAGATTCAGCACTGGCTGGCCGTGATCGCGAACGGCAATGCGGCGTTTCTCCTGCAGCGTCGCTGGATCCCAAATGCGAATCTGGGCGGAGCCGTCGCTCATGTAGATGTTTTGGCCGTCGTTGGCCAGTCCCCAGCCTTCGCCCGGATAGTTGAAGGTTCTGAGACGGCGAAACGATGGCTGGTCATACACGAAGCCAGTCTCCGATTGCCAGGTCAGCTCGATGATCTGTTGATTCAAAATCGTGATGCCTTCGCCGAAATATTGAGAATCGATATCGATTTCCTGCAGCACCTGGCCGTTTTCGAGCTTTGCCTTCCGCACCGAGGAACGGCCCTTCAGTCCGGTGCTCTCGTAGAGAAAGCCCGCGCGAAATTCCAAGCCCTGCGTGAAAGCGTTGGGGTCGTGCGGGTAGGCGTGGATCACTTGATATCCATACTGCGGCGTTTGCGCAACTGCCGTGAGAACGGCGGCCGCCAAGCCGCACGCGATTCGAAATTTAAGCATGCAGAAGCACCTTCAACACCCCTGGCTTCGCGGCATCCTGGAATGCCCGCGACGCATTTTTCAATGGAAGCACTTCCGATATCATCCCATCCACGCGGACTTGGCGGTTCTTCAAAAGGCGCAAGGCCGGCTCGAAGCGGCCGCAGCGCGATCCCACCAATGTGATCTCGTTGACGATAACCGGGGCTGAATCGATCGAAACCAGCCCGTGGACCGTTGATTTCATCACCACCGTTCCTCGCGGCTGGGTCATCTGTACCGCTTGCCGCAGGCCCTCGCTCGATCCCGTGGCTTCCACCACAAACTCGTATTTCGCCACCGGCAATATTTTCGCGACCTCCGTGCTGACGCCCGCTCGCTCGGCGATTTGCAGCTTGTCGGCGTGCCGGCCGTATTGATGAACTTTGGCGCCGTGCGCTTGCAAAACCTGGCTGGCAAGCAACCCCAGCTTTCCATCACCAAGCACCGCCACGGGCGTGCCTGCCGGAATGCGCACTTGATCCAGGATTTCGCAGGCCGCGGCCAAGGGTTCCACAAACACTGCTTCTTCCGACGGAATCTGGCGCGGCACTCGATGCAGATTGCGCTCGGGCAAGGTCAAGAACTCGCGGAACGCACCGGGCTGTTTCACGATTCCAAGCACCTTGCGGGTGGGGCAGTGGCGTCCCAAACCGCGGGCGCACCAAGCGCAGTTTCCGCAGGCTAGATTAATATCGCCAACCACGCGCTCCCCGATCCACCGGCGGTCATCCGCCTCCACCACTTCACCGACGAACTCGTGGCCAGGCGTGCCGCGAAAGCCATAATAACCGCGCTTCAGCTCCAGGTCTGTGTTGCAGATTCCACCGAACAGCAAGCGGATCAACGCGCAGCCTTCAGGACGCCTGGGCCGGGCGCGCGGACGCACCGAGAGGGCGCCATTCTCAAGACAAACCGCGAGCATATCGAGGATACTTTAATCATGCTAGCTGAGTTGGCGTGTTTCGAACAGCACTGCCGCGCACGCTTTCCGATCGACGAGACGATCTACAACTGCCCCGCGTGTGGAACCGGCCTGCTCGAAGTGGTCTTCGCCGAGGAGCGCGCGGATGCGCCCGCTTTGAAACATTTATGGCGTTCCAGGCGCGCTTCCAACGACGCGCTCGAACAAAGCGGCGTTTGGCGCTACCGCGAATTGCTGCCGTTCGATGGCCATCATCATCAAGTGGTTACGCTGCGCGAAGGCAACACTCCGATGCTGGATGCGCCCCGCGCGGCGCGCTATGGCGGTTTGGATCAACTGATGTTCAAGCACCAGGGCTTCAACCCCACCGGGTCCTTCAAGGACAACGGCATGACGTGTGGGGTGACGCAAGCAATCCGATTAGACCGGCAGCGAGTGGCGTGCGTCTCCACCGGCAACACTTCAGCGTCCATGGCGGCCTACGCCAGCGCGGCCGGGCTGGATGCCGTCGTCTTCATTCCGCACGGCAACATTTCGTATGGCAAACTCGCGCAGGCTTTAGAATACGGGGCGCGCACTCTGCAGGTGGAAGCGAACTTCGATCAGATCCTCGCGCTGGTGCGTGTGCTGGCCGAGCGCCTGGGCATTTATTTACTCAATTCCATCAATCCGTTTCGCATCGAAGGCCAGAAAGCGATCATCTTCGAAATGCTGGACCAGCGCGATTGGAACCCGCCGGATTGGATCGTGCTGCCGGGCGGCAATCTCGGCAATACGTCCGCGTTCGGCAAGGCGCTGCGCGAGCTGTGCCAGTTCGGTTTCATTCGCAAGCTGCCACGCCTGGCGGTGATCCAAGCCGAAGGGGCGGCACCGTTCTACGAGTTCATGCAGCAGAAGGGCGAATTCCATCGCATTCCGGAACCGCGCACGCTGGCCACTGCCATCCGCATTGGCGATCCCGTCTCCTGGCCCAAGGCGCTGCATGAAATTACGCTCACCAACGGAACCGTGGAAAAGGTGAGCGAACAAGAGATTGCCGACGCGAAAGCCATCATCGGGCAGTGCGGCATCGGCGCGGAACCAGCCTCGGCGGCGACGCTGGCGGGAATTCGTAAGCTGACAGAGGCCGGGGTCATGCGCGCGGATGAAGACGTAGTTGCGGTGCTAACGGGAAACGTACTGAAGGATCCGGATTACATTTACAAGTACCACACTGGCCAGTTACAGGATCCCGACGGTCGTGCGATTGAGGCACGCTTCGCCAATCGTCCGGTTGTTGTTCCGAACGACGCAGACGCAATCGCGAAAATATTGGAAGGATAAAGCTAGCGTCCGGGCCAAACGCTTCTAGCGTCCGGGCCAAACGCTTCTAGCGTCCGGGCCAAACGCTTCTAGCGTCCGGGCCGGCCGCCGCGGCGCTCGCGTCCGCCCCCACCGCCGGGACCACGGCCGCCGCCACCCTCGCGTGGAACCATCGGACGGGCTTCGTTCACCACCAGCGCGCGTCCCAGCAGGTCCCTGCCGTTGCAGGCTTCGATGGCGCGGTTGGCAGCGGCGTCGTCGTTGATTTCGACGAAACCGAACCCGCGCGCCTCGCCGGTAAAACGATCGCGCATCACATTGACGCTATCCACGGCAACACCCGCTTGCGAGAAGAAATCCGTTAGGTCGGCTTCGGTAGCCGCATAAGGGAGATTTCCTACAAATAGTTTCATTGAGAACGCTCCTTGACTTTCTGAAGAGGCAGGTTCACCGCGGACTCGAGATCACCAGCAGGGCCGAAACCGGGAGGAAGGGCTGACTCCCAAAACACCTCTATAGTTTGCCAAATGTCAAGTGGCAGTGTCAAAGCAAACCGGTGCGCCGGACGTTAGCGAGGCGTTATAAGGCCCCCAAGTTTGTCGTACTCGGAGGCGGAACTCTGGGGGAATCGCGTCGAAAATGCTTCTAAGTATTTCAATCCGGTGGCGGTATTGTAAAGCACGATACGCTCGTCCGGCTTGAGGAAGCCGTTCGCCAGTAGTTTCTTGAGTCCCGCCAGGCACGCGCCGCCCTCGGGCGCGGCGAAAATGCCGGTTGCGGCGGCCATTTCCAGGCTCGCGTCCAGCAACTCCTCGTCGCTCACGGCGATGGCCGTACCGCCACTTTCACGAATCGCGGACAGTGTCAGAACGTCGCCCAGCGGTTTCGGCACGCGCAGCCCGGCGGCGACGGTATGCGCGTCGTCCCAATAGGCGGTCTTCGCGTCGCCGCGATCGAAAGCCCGCACCACGGGCTGGCAACCGGCGGTCTGCACGGCGATCATTTTCGGCCGCTGGCCCGAAATCCAGCCCAGCGCTTCCAATTCGCCGAAAGCTTTCCACATTCCGATCAGTCCGACTCCACCGCCCGTGGGATACAGGATCGCGCCGGGCAAGGTCCAATCGAATTGCTCGGCGATTTCGTAGCCCATGGTCTTTTTTCCTTCGATGCGATACGGCTCCTTGAGCCCGCTGATATCGAACCAGCCCTCCGCCTGCTTGCGCTCGGCGATGATGCGTCCGCAATCGCTGATCAGTCCGTCGACTAATACGACGTGGGCTCCGTAGGCCCGGCACTCGGTATAGTTCGAGCGCGGCACGTCGCGCGGCACGAAGATGTGCGCTTCCATTCCAGCGGCGGCGGCGTAGGCGGCCAGCGCGCTTCCGGCATTGCCCGCCGACGCCACGGCGATCTTGGGTAGGCCCAGTTCCACGCACATCGACACGGCGCACGACATGCCCCGATCTTTGAACGAACCAGTCGGGTTCGCGCCCTCGTCCTTCACCCAAAGGTCGCTTAAGCCCAGTCGCGCCGCCAGCCGATCGGCTTTGATGATTGGCGTCAGGCCCTCACCCAGGGAAACAATATGCTTGGAATCCTGGACCGGAAGCAGCGGCGCATAGCGCCACATTGTCGGCGGCGCTTTTGCCAGTTGGTCGCGGCTCCACGCGCGCTTCGCTTTTTCGAGATCGTACCGGACCAGCAGCGGGCCACCGCACTCGCACAGGGTATGCACTCTTCCTGCTTCGCGGCGCAGGCCGCAAACGCTACACTCCAGATGAGAGACGTGGGACATGTCGGAAGTTCGATGATAGCGCGCAAGCTGGTTCTTGGTTGTTTGTTGTTGGTGGCTGGGCTGTACGTTTTGTGCGGGGCCGGGATTTTCATGCTGCGTTGGATCAACCCCTGGACCACGTCGGTGCAGATCGAACGGCGGCTGCAGGCGATCTACGAACATCAGCCTTACACGAAACGCTACCACTTTGTTTTGCTCTCGAACATTTCGCCCGGTTTGCAGCAGGCCGTCGTCGCGGCCGAGGATGGCCGCTTCCGCCAGCATCATGGGTTCGATTGGACCGCGATGCGCGACGTTTTCGAAGTTTCGATTCAGCGACGCCGATTCGGACCCGGGGGCTCAACGATTACGCAACAATTGGTGAAGAATCTGTTTCTAACCACGGCGGGGTCCTTTGTACGCAAGGGCGCCGAGTTCGCGTTGGCGCCGCTGGCCGAAGCCTTTCTGACCAAAGATCGAATTCTGGAATTGTACTTGAATGTGATCGAATGGGGCCCCGGTATCTACGGAGCCGAAGCGGCGTCGGAAAGCTATTACCGCCTGCCCGCGTCCAGCCTTAGCCGCGAGCAGGCTGCGCGACTGGCGGCGGTGATTCCCGCGCCACTCAAGCGAATGCCCGAGCAAATGAACCAGTCGAGTACCGAGATTCTGTACCGCATGGAGCAGGCCGACTTCCTGGAAATGGCCGACGATCTGCTTGAGCGCGGGTACAAAGAAGCGGCCGCGATGATGGTGGGCTTCGTCCTGGAAGCGCACCTCCGTAAGCTGGCTCTGAAGAGCAGTCCACCCATGCTCCAAAGCGGAGAAGCTTTGAAGAAGGCTGGGACGATCAACTCGGAACTCGGGGCCGCGGCAGTCTATTCCAAGCTCGATCAAGAAACTGTAACGGCTGGGCTTGACTTGAGCGACAAAGCAGCGCACGGCAAGGACGCCGAATACAACCCAGAGCAGGTGAGTGCAGCTCTGCGATGGCTGCGGGACTTTCTTGTGCGCCATCCCGCTTAAACGCTCAACATTACGGATAGTGGCTCAGCCGGGGCGGGTGCGCGTCCGGCTCCAGGAGCCATGCGGTCCGCTGGGGATAGTAGCGCAGCAACTTTTGATTCTCCTCCGGACCGAGATCGCGCGCCCAAACCACGCGTGCGTGATCGATATCGGCCGCGTTGTGGATCCATTCCTGAAATTGGTGCTGCGGCCAGTAACGCACGAAAACCAACTGCTCGCCCGCCGACGCCGCAAGTGCGCGGCGAATGGCGATGCGGCCTTCAGGATCGCCGTGATTGATGTTGTCCCAGGTCTCATAGGGCGCCATCGCGGCGATCAGTTCGTCGTCCCGCGAGGCGTGCAACCCATACCAGAAGATGAAATGCGCCGCGCACAGAAAGAGCAGGATACGGGCACATTCTTCGCCCACGGCGTTCCCGCGAATCGTCCATCGGCTGATCCGCTCCAGGCCTGTCAGTGGGATCAGAACGAACAAGCACGTAAGCGCCGCGATGTAGTGCGAGTAAAAATATGGGTAGAACGTCGTTCCCAGGCTGAACATGAGGATTGTCAGGAGAGCCCACCCAAATCGATACTCTCGCAAGTTCACGAAAAACGCGGGCAGCGTCAGAAACAGAGGCGCAAGCATAAAGAAGCGATAGAAGCGGATACGGTTAGCCCAGCGCGTCAAATAGGACCCGAATGTGTCGGTGCCCGGGCCGTGAGCTTCCGATTGCGCCTCGTAATCCAGTTGCTGCTCGCGAGTCAGCAACACATGAGGCGCCGGAAGCGGCTGCACTGTGAAGGTGGTAGGCACTCCATACTGATAGCGGCTGAGCATGTAAGGTAGCGTGGTCCAAGCTCCGGTGGCCTGCTTGTTCTGCAGCAGCATGAGCCCGATGGCGGGCGCGACAACCAGCGCCGCGATGGCCGTGGGCCGCGCCAAGCGCCGCAAGTCCCCTAGAAAAAACAATGGCACACTGATGAGCAAAAAGAGCGATTCAAACGGGCGAGTGAGCAACTGAAGAGCGAGGCCAAGGCCCAGCAACGCGGCGTCTCGAATTCCGGCTGACTTCCTGAGTCGCGGCAGCGCTCCGAACACCAGGCAACCCGCGCAGGCCGACACGGCGCCGCCCCAATAGCTATTCATCCATTGATTGAGCGGGCCGAACTCGATAACTGCCAGCAGGCCTCCAATGAGCGCCCATCCCGGCGTCATCCAAGCTCGCAGCATCCAGTAGCACAGCGCGCACAATGCGCTAATGCTCAGCGCCACGCCGGCCCACGGATGACCGAAGATCGTCCAGCCGAGAGCCAGCACCAGGCCCTGTCCGAGCGGAAAGATCGAGCTATAGGAAGGCGTCTGCAATACAAAATAGGTCTCGAAGAACTGGTGCAGCGGATGCGGCGCATTCGCCAAGTGAAAATGCCGGAGGGTGTCCGCGCTCAAGAGGTAGCTGAAGTCGTCGGAAACATAGGGCGTCGGAATTGGATATTGCGGAAGGAGTGCAAGCCGGAGCGCAATGGGCAGGATAAAGAAAAGCAGCATGCACCAACCGGTCTTCTGGGGGAGGCGGGACTTCCGCGGAACCGCGCTCGCGAACAGGACCAATAGGAGTGTGACGAACAGTTCGATGAAGTCCGCCGCCGTGAAACCGATGGGATTCAGGTTGGGGAGGAAGGATCGGAACAGGTGGAAGATATACATTGCTCAATGAACCTGTTCGAAACGTAAAGGTGGTGGAGTGTTGGGGACCGATTTGGTTGGAGCGGGCGGCGGTTTTGGCGCTTCTTCCGCATGGTAGGGGTTCAGCGCGGGTGGAGTAGCGTCGGGTTCCAGCAGCCAGGCGGTGCGATCCGGGTAGTAATCTCGCAGCTTTTGATCCTCGGAAGCGCCGAGATCGCGCGCCCAGACGATGCGGGCGTGGTCGATATCGGCTGCATTGTAAACCCACTCGTTCTGAAAAATGTGCTGCGGCCAATAACGCACGAACACCAGTTGTTTGCCGGGTGTTTGCGAGAGCTGTTGCTCGACCGCGATCCGGCGGTCGGGAATCGGATTGTCGAAGAAGCTTCTCCCATACCAGAAGACAAAGTGCGCGACGCACAAAAAAACGACCATCCGCGCGGCGCCCGGCCATCTGCTCAGCTGCTGAAGTCCTGTCACGCTCACCAGCACAAACAGGCAGGTCTCGGCGGCGATGAAGTGAGGTTCAAAGAAGGGATAGAAATTGGTCCCCAGCGCGAACAGCAGCAGTGCGAGTGCAACCCAGGCGTAGCGCCACTGGCGCAAGCTCGCTACGAAGAATGGAAGCGCGACATACAGTGCCGGGAGAAAGAAGAAGCGATAAAATCGCACGCGATATTCCAGACGCTGGAAGTAACTCGTGACGGTCTCGGGTCCGTTTGGTCTAAACGAAGTCTGCATCTTGTACTGGAGCTGCTGCTCGCGCGTGAGCTCGAGGTGCGGGATCGCGTTGGCCTGCCGGGTGAAAGAGGCCGGCACGCCATACTGAGTGCGGCTCAACATGTACGGCAGCGTCGTCCAACTGCCGGTGACTTGCTTGTCTTGAGCGAGCGAAAGGCCGACGGCGGAAATCAGCACCAAAGCCGCGGCCAGAGCGGGCTTGGCGATGGATCGCAAATGACGTGGAGGCACGAAAAACAGCACGACCGCGATCGCGAGAAAGACAGTTTCGTACGGTCGTGTGAGCCAGTGTATTCCCAGGCCCAGGCCCAAAAAGACGCCATCGCGCACACGGGCGCATGTGCGCAATCTCGGGAGAGCGCCGAAGACCAGGCATCCGGCCGCCGCGGCCAGCGATCCACCCCAATAGCTGTTCATCCATGGACAGAGCGGTCCAAATTCGAGCACCGCGAGCAAGCCGCCGAGCAGCGCCCACTCGGGCGTGACCCACGCACGCAACATCCAATAGCACAGCGCGCAAAAAGCGGAGGAAGAAAGCAGCACTCCGGCCCAGGGCAAACCAAAGATCGCGCGGCCAATTGCTAGCGCGATCCCTTGCCCCAGCGGATAGATGGACGCATACGTGGGCGTCTGCAACACGAAGAACGTCTCGAAAAATTGGTGCAGCGGATGCGGTGGATTTGCCAGACGCAAGTGCCGCAACGTATCCGCCACCAGCAGGTGGCCGAATTCGTCGTAGACGACGGGCGCCGGCGCCGGATGATGCGCCAGCAACGCCAGACGAAGCGCGGCCGGGAGCAGCGCGAGAAGCAACATGCACCGCCCGGTCTTGGGCGCGACCTGGCGCGCGTACGGCTCGATGAAAGGGCCCGTGACGATAGCGAATGCCAACAACAGCGCGGCCAGGGAAAGCTCGAAGAGATCGCTCGGGCTGAAGATGGACACTGCTGGTTGATACGATAGCTAATTCATGACGATCGTTCCAGGCAGCGCGGAAGAGCTCGCCGAGAGTCTGGCGGAGGCAGCCTTGCGAAATCGCCGGGTTACGATTTGCGGGAATTCCACCAAGGATCGCATGGGTGGCCCCATTGCTCCGTCCGACGTTACCATCTCCACTCGCGCGCTCAACCAGGTGCTGGAGTACAATCCGCGCGACCTCACCGTTAGCGTTGGCGCCGGCATCTCCTATTGCGAGTTGAGCGGCATTCTAGCCCAGCACCGGCAGATGATCCCGCTCGATCCTCCGTACTCGGACGGCGCCAGCATTGGCGGAATCGTGGCGGCCAATACCTCGGGTCCGCGCCGCAGGCTGTACGGCAGCGCTCGCGACATGGTGATCGGCATGACCTTCGCAACGCTGGAAGGCCAGCTGATCCGCACCGGCGGGATGGTGGTGAAGAATGTCGCGGGTCTCGATATAGGCAAGCTGATGATCGGATCGTTCGGCACGCTGGCCGTGATCACAAGCCTGAATTTCCGGTTGCACCCGATGCCCGCCCGGACTCGCACGTTCGTCCAGGATTTTGAGCAGATGGCGGGCGTGGTGGCCGCGCGCGACAAAGTGTTGCAGAGCAGATTGCTGCCCGCGGCGGTCGACATCATCAAATTGCCCGGAGGCTATCGGCTCGCCATCCAAGCCGGAGGCAGCCCCGCCGTTCTGGATCGCTATTCGCGCGAGCTGGCTCGGGCGCGCGTCCGCGAGGGCGCGGAAGAAGATGTGCTTTGGCGCGGCATTCGGGAGGCCACACCGCAATTTCTCCGTGACTACGAGCAGGGCGCGGTGCTGCGCGTTTCGTGCGAGCTTTCCGACGTTGGACGCGTGTTGGATTCCTTGCCGGCCCGGGCTTCGGCTCGCGCCGGATCCGGCGTTTGCTACGGATATTTCGAACAAGCGACCGATCTAAACGACGCTCTGCGCCATCCGCCGGCAGGAACCAGCGTGGCGGAGTTTGCACCAGCGGCTTTTCGCGAATCCAACGAGCTCTGGCCGCGGCCCGGAAACGATTTTGCGATGATGAAGAAGATCAAGGACATGTTCGACCCGTTGGGTCTTCTCAATCGCGGCAGGCTGTATGGCCGCATCTGATCTCATCGCATTGGACAAACCGCGGCAAGCCGACCTGGACCGCTGCGTGCATTGCGGATTATGTCTGAACGCTTGCCCCACCTATCGCGAGCTCCGCGTGGAAATGGATTCCCCGCGCGGACGTATTTACCAAATGGTGCAAGTGGCGAACGGCGCGCCGATCAGTCCTTCCTACCTGGAACACATCGACCTTTGCCTGGCCTGCCGCGGGTGCGAAACGGCGTGCCCGTCGGGCGTCCAATATGGGCGATTAGTGGAGGCCGCCCGCGCTGAAATCGAAAACAGGATCCAGCGTCCGTGGCGCGAGCGGATGCTGCGCTGGCTGGTGTTCGATAAGCTGCTGCCATCCAGGCCGAACCTCGCGATTACCGGCGCGCTGCTCTACCTCTATCAAGCCAGCGGTTTGAAACGGCTGGCCGGCATGCTCGAGTTTCTGCCTGCGCGGCTGCGCGAGCTGGAAAACCTGGCGCCGGAGATTGAAACGCCGTTCTTCTTCGCCTATTACGGCAAGTCTCTGCCGGCTGAGGGCGCGCGCAGGTATCGGGTAGCGTTGCTCGGAGGATGCATTGCCAACATCAGCTTCGCGCGCCTGAATGAAGCCACCGTCCGGGTATTGCGCAAGAACGGCTGCGAAGTTTCGATACCAGCGAATCAGAGCTGCTGCGGCGCTTTACACGTCCACGCGGGAATTCGCGAGGAAGCGCGTATGCTGGCCCGGCGAAACATCGATGGTCTCCTGGAGGGCGGCTTCGATGCGATCATCACCAACGCGGGCGGGTGCGGTTCCACGCTGAAGGAATATGGGGAGCTGTTGGAGCACGATCCAGAGTACGCGGAAAAAGCCCGGCGCTTTGCGACGCTGGTGAAAGATGTAAACGAATTTCTTGCGTCCATCGAACTTAATCCCGAAATGCGCTCGCAGCCGCTGACGGTCACCTATCAGGACTCCTGCCATCTCGCCCATGGTCAAAAAATCCGCACGGCCCCAAGAAAACTGCTGGCGTCCGTGCCCGGCCTCGAACTGCGCGAGATGCAGCTATCGGATCTGTGCTGCGGGAGCGCGGGCGTTTATAACGTGCTGCACACCAGCATGTCCATGGCGCTGCTCAAGAAGAAAATGGAGCACGTCAATGCCACCGAAGCGGTCGTCATCGCGGCCTCAAATCCGGGATGCATGCTGCAGTTGAGAGCCGGCGTCCGGAAGTTTGGACAAGGCCAGCGCGTCGCCCACGTGGTGGAGATCTTGGATGAAGCGTATCGGGGAAAAGAACCAAATTAAATTCCCATGGTGAAAACCGCGCCGCCTCCCGGTCCGTTAGCGGCCATCACCGAACCGCCGTTTTGCTCCACAATCGATTGCACCACGTACAATCCCAGCCCCGAGATAATGGATTTCGTCGAGACGCGCGGCTGAAAGATCCTGGGGAGCAGCTCCAGCGCGATGCCGGGTCCGTCGTCGCTCACCACGATTTCGTTTCCGTGCGCGCGAAGGCGTATTTTCTTGGCGCCCGCCTGCGCCGAATTCAAAAACAGATTGACGAACACGCGTTCCCAGCCGGCCGCATCGCCCTTGAGGCGAAAATCCGCGTCGAT
Organism: Bryobacterales bacterium; assembly: GCA_963824345.1. GTDB lineage: Bacteria > Acidobacteriota > Terriglobia > Bryobacterales > Bryobacteraceae > Palsa-89. The sequence goes on along the minus strand of CAWGOZ010000016.1, from coordinate 312,779 downwards.
TTCGGACGAGAATTCCAGCTTTGGCCGGTTCGCGCATTCCAGATAATCCTGGCAAAATTGAGACGCATTTTCGATAATCGGAGCCAGCTCGATGGGCGAGCGATTGGTTTCGAGAATGCTACGCGCCAGACGGTGGCCCCGGTCTGCGCTGCGTTGCAGGGTATGCGCCAGTTTCTCCCACCGAGGGTCGTCTTCCAATAATTCGGCGCTCTCCGAGATGGTTTGAAACACGTTATTTAAATCGTGCACCAAACCCTCCAGCGTCAGGTCTGCGACAGCCATATTGGCTCACCCCCTCGGGATGGATTCACTCGGCGACTCGCTGTAGTGTAGCGAAAAACTCCGGGAAAGACACGGAGGCCGCACCGGAGTCCAGAATAGTGCACGGCCCATCGGCCGCCAGCGCCGCTATCGAGAACGCCATCGCGATGCGATGATCGCCGAACGAGTCCAGTTCCGCGGCATGGAAGGTCTGGCGTCCGGGGATCTCGAAGCCGTCCTCTCGAACGTCGATGGCCAGGCCCATGCGCTTGAAATTCTCCGCGATGGTTGCGATTCGATCCGTCTCCTTCACGCGCAATTCGGCGGCATCGCGGACGATGAGGCCCTCGTCGCTAGCGGCTCCCAGCACGGCCAACACTGGAATCTCGTCGATCAAGGCGGCCGTACGCGCTTTCTCGAGCACTCCTCCTCGGACGCGTGAGTTGCGAACCAGCAAGTCGCCCATGAGTTCGCCGCCCGCGGACGTCACGCCCAGGATGGTGATTGGCGCGCCCATTTCCGCCAGGAAATCGAGCAACGCCGACCGGGTTGGATTCAATCCCACTCCGTGTATCGTCAGGCTGGATTCGGGAACCAGCAGAGCGGCCACCAAGAAAAATGCGGCCGACGAGAGATCGCCGGGCACGTGCAGTTCGCGACCCTGGAGGCGGGGCCGTCCCGTGACCGTGATGGATCGCCTTTCGATCTCCACTTCGGCGCCGAATTCGCGCAGAGCCAGTTCGGTATGGTCGCGCGTGCGCACCGGCTCATGCACCGTGGTTCGCCCTTCGGCGAACAGACCGGCCAACAAAACGCAGCTTTTCACCTGCGCGCTCGCCATCGGCAGCGTGTACTCCATGGGATGAAGTTTCCGGCCTTGAATGGTCAGCGGCGGAAATCGGTTGTCGCGCGCCTGGATGCGGGCTCCCATCTGAGCAAGCGGCTTCATAATGCGTTCCATCGGGCGGCGCGAAAGAGACTCATCACCGCCGATTTCGGCCGTAAAGGGCTGCGCGGCCAGAATGCCCGATAACATCCGAATGGTGGAACCCGAGTTGCCCGCGTCCAGCATTGCCTCCGGCGCCCGCAATCCTTCCAGTCCGCGGCCGTCGATGTGAACAACGCCGTCCTGCTTCGCCACACCCACGCCCAATGCACCTACGCACCCGAGTGTCGACTGGCAATCCGCGCCGCTCGAATAATTCGTAATCTTGGTGGGGCCTTCGGCGATCGCCGCCAGCATCGCGTAACGGTGCGAGATGGATTTGTCGCCCGGCAGCAGGACCGCTCCGCTCAAACTACGGGCGGGTGAAATTTTCTGATGCATGGAAATTAAGAGTGTAACGTACCGCGTTCAGGCTGCCGAAACGCTTTGTGCCGCGCTGACGGCCGCTCCAATCACCGCGTCCTCGTCGCTGCTTGGGACCACCTCCAAAACATAGCTTTGCAACGGGCTCATCTTCACCATCTCGCTCAGGTACTGATGCAGAAGGTTGAGGTCGAGATGTTTCGCGTTGAATCCGGAGATGAAGAATTTCCCGGGCCCCGCCTGGTGAATGGAGGTCGCGGTTGCGGCGGCCAGCGCGCGATGCCAGAGCTTGACGAATTCCACGCAACGCGGGTCGCGTTTCCGGGCGTTGTCGAATATCTCATCCGGCTCCATGTCGAGAAAGCGCAGCCGCATCGCCCGATACCCCATGATTCCCTCCAGATGTCCCACCCCACCGCAGCCGCAATAGCGTTCGCGCGGATCCAGCGAGACCACTATGTGGCCGCCTTCCCAGATCCCCGGACGAGGAGGATACACTCCAAAGCCGATCCCGTGGCCGAGAGTCCACACCCGGATGAAGCGGTCGAGAATTCCGCGCGTGGCCGCCAAACCCGCCGCCAGCACATTCGCGTCATTGTAGACGTACACCGGCGCGGTGATTCGGTATTCGCGCAACGCCTCCACCACCAGGTCGCGCATATTGACGCCTTTGAGCTGGCGTAGATTGGGCGATTCCTCAATGAAGCAGTCCTGGATGATTCCGGGCATGTCCGATTCCAATCGCATCCACGGAGCTACCTGCCGCCACAGCCGCGATTTCCTGGGCTAGACGCTGCGCGATTCCCGCGGGCGGAGTGCTGAATAGCGGTTCGGCCCCAGGTTCCTCTTCGTGCATGCGCAGCTTGCCAACCAGCTCCTCACCCTCCACTAGCCCGGTGGCGATGCCTTCGGCGGTGGTGACTCCAATTGTCCGGCTCATGTTTCGCCGCAGGGACGTGCCTGCGATGCCTCCATTCTCACGTGGAACCATTCACGGCCGCGGCTCGGTTGGCGGCCACCTGGTAAATGCGCGCTAAGGTTGCGCCAGTTTGTTGAGCCCGTTAAATGCCGCTGCTTTGTAGCACTCCGCCAAGGTCGGGTAATTGAAAACCGTGTCGATGAAGTACTCCACGGTGCCGCCCAGAATCATTACGGCCTGGCCGATGTGCAGCAATTCTGTAGCGCCCTCTCCGATGATGTGCACCCCCAGCACCTGTTTGGTTTCGCGATGGAATATCAATTTCAGCCGGCCGGTAGTGTCGCCGCGAATCTGCCCACGCGCGATTTCGCGATAATACGCCACGCCCACTTCGTAGGGAACGTCCTCGTCGGTCAGTTGCTCTTCCGTTTTCCCAGTGAAGGATATCTCGGGAATCGTGTAAATGCCGTAGGGATAACTCGCCGGATTCGATACCACGGCCTTGCCAAACGCTCCGGCTGCCGCGATCCGGCCCTGCTCCATGGAAACCGACGCCAGACTCGGGAAGCCGATCACGTCTCCGACCGCGAAAATGTTCGGTTGCTCGGTGCGGTATTCAGCGTTCACCTTAATGCGTCCGCGCGCGTCGGATTGCACGCCGGCCGCCTCCAGGTTCAGTTCCACGACGGCGCCCTGCCGGCCCACCGCATACAGAAGCGCGTCGCCGGAAAGCTTCTTCTTGCTTTCCAGGTTGGCCGTTACCTTTCCGTCGGCCGTCTCTTCCACGCTCTCCACTTCTTCGTTCAGGCGCATCGTGACGCGATGATCCCGCAAATTGTAAGACAGCGCCTCCACCATCTCGGAATCCGCGAATTCGAGCAAGCGCGGACGTTTTTCCACCAGAATGACGCGGACGCCCAAGGCCGCGAACATGCAGGTGTACTCCACCCCGATCACCCCGCCCCCCACCACGATCATGCTCTTTGGAATTTCCGGCATCTCCAGGACCTGGTCGCTGTCGATGATGTTGCGGCCGTTGATTGGCACTTTCGTGGCTTCCGCCGGCTTGGTCCCGGTGGCGACAACGAAGAAATCCCCACGGTAAGTCTGTTCCCCTCGCGAGCTGGTGACGCGCACCGTGTGTGGATCGATGAAGGTCGCGACCCCCAGGATAAGTTCAATATTGTTGCGCGACAACTGCGCATGGATCACGTCCACTTCGGTCTTGATCACGTGTTGGACCCGAAACGCCAGGTCCGACATGCTGATCTTTTCCTTGACGCGATAGTTCACGCCGTAGATGTTCTGATAGTAATAGCCGGACAGATGCAGGACCGCCTCGCGGAAGGTCTTGCTCGGGATCGTACCGGTGTTAACACAAACACCACCAACCACTTCGCGCCGCTCAATGAGCGCTACACGCTTCCCCATCTTGGCCCCCTGGATGGCCGCGCGCTGGCCCGCCGGGCCGGAACCGATGACGATCAGATCGTAACTTTGCACGTTGAACCACTGTAGCGCAGGGTACCCGGAAATCGCACCAAAGCGGGGTCACATTCGGATGTCAATCGCGTCAAAAGGCTAAGGGAGCCAAGTACCAGGCCGGAAAGCTCCCGAGTACTATTATGGGAGGAGAGATCTAGTATGAAAGTACTATTAGTTTGCGCTTTCGGCTGGACACGTGCTATCTTGGACCAAGAAGGAGATCGCTAAATGTCACTTCGCAATGCACCCGCGTTTCTAGGGGTCTTAGGAGTACTAATGGTTGGAAGCGTGGGCTGCGCTACAAAAAAACATGTTCGTGAAGCTATCGCGCCCGTACAAAACCAAGCCAATCAGACTCAGGCCCAACTGGGCACGCTGCAGACACAGACGGAAGCCCACAACAAGCAGACCGATCAGGCCATCGGTGATTTGGACCGCCAGGTAGCGACGGCGGATGAAAAAGCCACCGACGCCGGCAAGAAGGCTGCCGAAGCCGCCGCAGCAGCAGCCCAGGCCAATAGCGCCGCCGCCGCCGCCGCACAGCAAGCTCAAACGGCGACTACTCTCGCGCAACAAACCGGGACCAAGCTGGATACAACCATCCGGAACCTGGACAACTACAAGCTGATCAGCACCTCTCCGATCTATTTCGGTCTGGGCAAGAGCGTTCTTGCCAAAGACGAGCAAGCCAAGCTGGATGACACCGCTCAGAAGCTCCAGGGTATGAAGGGCTACCTGGTGGAAGTGGAAGGCTTTGCGGATAAAACGGGAAATGTAGCGGCGAATCGCGAGTTGGCCCGTAAGCGTGCCGATGCCGTAGTTCACTACCTGGCTGTCGAGCACAACATTCCCCTGCGATCCATTCGCGAACTGGGTGTCGGCAGCGACTTTCCCGACGCCGATAACAAGACCCGCGCCGCGCGCAAGGAAAACCGTCGGGTGGATGTCAAGATCTACAGCCTGGACATCGCCGGTGGCCAAGCACAAGCCTCCAACGTCCCCGTGGCTAGCAGCCCAGCGCAGTAAAAACATCGCAGCCTTTTAGCGGAAGCTGCCGGCCAGATCTTTGGCGAGCACTTCCGCTCTCTGGGCCAGACTCTTGGCCCCTGGCAGGTCGGAGGTTCGAGCGGCCTGCGCCTGCTTCATGAAGTTCCGGATTTGCTCAACGAATCCCTGTTGATCCTTACTCAATTGCCGGTTTGCGATTGCGGCTAAGCTGGCTTCCGCTCGCGAAAGGCTCTGGTCGATTGCGGCGTTGAACTGGCGCTGCTGATCCGGCGTCACAATGTCGCTCAGATGAGGAGCCTGCAGGGGAGCGGAGGGCGGTGGCCCCTGCGAATTAGCTGCGGGAGCCGGTTTGCGAGGCGCTGCGGCCGGCGGTTGCGCTGGGGGCGCTGGTTGGGCTGCTTGCGGTTGACTCGCGGCGGCTGGTGCTGGCGGCGCTGGAACCACCACTGGCTTCTTGCGGCACCCTAGCTCCAGGGCCAGCAACACGATAACCCCCGTTTGGAAACGTCGCACGGTTAGTAAGTGGCCGTGGCCGACGTGAGGGCTTCACGTTCGTGATCGGCCATCCTTGGAAAGCGCAGCCGGAACACGGTGCCTTCATTCGGCTGGCTGCTAAAGTCGATGCTTCCGTTGTGCAACTGAACCACCCGAAAAGTGGTGGCCAGCCCGATGCCGGAGCCATGCTCTTTCGTGGTGAAATATAGCTGAAACACCCGGTTCTGGATCTCCAATGGGATTCCTGAACCCCCATCGCGGACCGTCAGTAAACACTCATCGCCGTCGCATACCGTGCGCGTGGTTAGCGTTCCTCCGGCCGGCATTGCTTCCAGGCCGTTGTTGATCACGTTCAGAATCGCCTGTTTTAGCAGATCCGGGTCCCCGTCGATCCAAAGCTTGTCTTCAAAAAAGGTCTCCAGTTGAATGTGTTTGGCGTTGGCGTGAATGGAGACCAGCGCCAGAATCTGTTGCACGAGCTCACTGAAATCGATTGGCTTGTACTTCAGGTCCACCGGCCGGTTGAAGTTCAAGAATGTCTTCACTACGGAATCCAGACGCTTGATTTCCCGGCCAATCACATCGATCTCAGGCTGTTGCCCGGTCAGTTTGCCCTTCAGCACTTCCAGATGCAGCGCCATCGCGTTCAGCGGGTTCTTGATCTCGTGCGCCACGCCTCCGGTGAGACGGCTGATCGCCGCCAGCCGCGTGGAGAAATCAAGCTGGCGCTCGAGCTGCCGCCGGCTTTCCACGTCGCGCAGCGTAATCAATACGCCCATGGTCTCCTGACCGATGCTTCTTCGCAGAATCTGCACGCCCACCGAGAGACGTTGGGGCGCTCCACCAGCCCTCGGAACGGCGACCGTCCGCTCACCCACGGACTCTTTGTTGCGAACCGCGCTTCCAATGATCTCGCCCAATACCGTGGACGGTGGAAACAGCTCTTCCAGCGTGCGTCCGGCCATTGCATCGCGCGTCTTTCCGAGCACGCGTTCGGCTGGCTCGCCGGCCATCAGAAGGCGGCCGGTATGGTCGAAAAGCAGCACGCTCTCTTCCAGCCGCTCGAGCAACTGCTCGATATTGGTGCGCAGCTCGCTGGCGTCCTGCTTGGCGCCGCGATATTGCTCATCCAAAAGACTGAGCTTCGAGTGAACGTCGGCGAACTCGCGAGCTTCCCGGCGGTCCGGTGCGGTGGCAGCGCCAAACTCGCCCGTTCGAATCAGATCGATACTCCGGCTGACGCGCTGCAAGGGATCGATGATCAAATTCGGCAGCACGGCGCCCAGGAAAATCGCGACGCACAGGGCCAGCGCGAAGGCCAGGACCAGGCTCTTCAGGGCCGGCTCTACTTCATGCTTCAAAAGAACCGATCGGATCACGATCGTCACGTTGAACAGCACTTGCTTCCTACCCTCGAAACCGATCGGCCGGGTTATCAGATAGTTCTCGCGGCGCGTCATCAGGTCCCACAGATTCACGGCCCACCAACGGCGCTGGATGTCGTGGATATCGTCGGCGCCGGCCAGGACGCTTTTCTCGGTGGCTGCCGGCGACGCCGCCAAGACATTCCCGCGCGCGTCAGTCACCAGGATGGCGAGCGCCAAATCCGCTTTCGCCAGCGTGTGGCTGAGCATCTCGCCGATATCCGGATCGGTGCGGATCAGCGATGTCCACGCTTCCTCCCAACCGGCCTCCGAAGCGGGCTGCAGGCCTCGCCTAACCATCTCCAGGTTGAGATGGTTTTCCAGGTACAGATCAAACTGCTCCGCAACCAGATCGGCCCGATCCGCGGCCCCCTTAAAGGACACCCGCGTGAAATCCGACAGATACAGCAACGACATCACTACCACTACCAGCGCGACCAGCGCTATGATCGGACGCCGCAGCCTGGACTTCAAGGACATCTAGGAGCCGGTGCCGGCCTCCGCCTCGGCGGAGCCGTATTCCTTAAGCTTATTGAAAAGAGTTTTCAAACTGATGCCGAGGATTTCAGCCGCTCGCGTCTTATTGTTGCGGGTGTGTTGCAGCGTCATCTGGATAAGCGCCCTCTCAGCCTCTCCCACGGTGGTGCCCACCGGCAATCGCACCGTGTCCGGCTCCGCTTCCTGCTGCACGGGACGCGTTCCAGAGGGCGATCCAAAACCCAGCGGGAGATGATGTTTGGTAATGGTCCCTTCGCCCGCCAAAATCACCGCGCGTTCCAGTACGTTGCGCAGCTCGCGCACGTTGCCGGGCCAGGAATAGCGCCTGAGCTGCTCCCGCACTTCGGAATTGACGTCCACCACGCGGGTTTCGTGCTTGCGATTGAGCATTTGGATCAGCGCCTCGGTGAGCACTCCCAGATCACCCTCGCGCTGGCGCAGCGGCGGCAGTGGAATTTGAAAAACGTTCAAGCGGTAGTAGAGATCCTCGCGCAGCTCGTTCTTGCGCAAAGCGTCCTCCAGCACCTTGTTGGTGGCTGCGATCACCCGAACATCCACCGCCATCTCGGTTTTTCCGCCCAGCCGGCGGACGCAGGAATCCTCCAACACTCGCAGTAGTTTGGCTTGCGTGACAACCGGCATCTCGGCGATTTCGTCCAGCAGCAGCGTCCCGTGCTGCGCCAGCTCGAAGCAGCCCGCACGGCGCTCCACGGCTCCTGTGAACGCTCCTTTTTCATGGCCGAACAGTTCGCTCTCCATCAGCGTCTCGGGCAGCGCGGCGCAATTGATCGCCACGAACGGACCGTCCCGCCGCGGACTCAGATGATGGATCGCGCGCGCCACCAACTCCTTACCGGTGCCGCTCTCGCCCGTTACCAACACCGCGGCCTTGGATGGCGCCACTTGCCGAATCAGAGAGAAAACTTGCTGCATGGCCGGACAAGTTCCCACCAGGTCCACCAGCACGCCCTGATACTGCAGTTGCCGTTGCAGCCGTTCAGCTTCCTCCGCCAGGCGGCTCTGCGTCGCGGCGCGTTCCAGCAAGACTTTCAAGGCGCTCGGCTGGATGGGTTTTTCCAGGAACCAATAGGCGCCCAGGTCATGAATGGTCTGCACCGCGGTCTCTATATTCCCAAAGGCGGTCAGGACAATCGTGGGCGGCAGGATGTTCAGCGATCCCAGGCGCTTCAACAGCTCGAACCCATCCATGCGCGGCATCATCAGATCCGTTATCAGAACCTGGGGAGGCGTCCGATTGAACTTCTCCAAGGCGTCTTGTCCGTCCACGGCAGTCTCCACGACAAATCCCCAGGACTGGATCATCTTGGCTAGCCCAGCCCGCTGGTTGTCTTCATCGTCGGCAACCAGGACGCGAATGTGGGTGGTGGACGCGGGAGTCGACATTCATCTCAATTGTATCGGTCTGGCCCTGATCCTGTACAGAAACGCGGTAATCGCCAATAGAATTGCGGTCGCGAGTGAGATGCCCAGCGAGACCGCGAGGATCGCCGGGCGAAACTCCATGCGAAGCCGGTGCGCGCCGGCCGGCACCACGACGCCCCGCAACGCGATATCCACGCAGTGGATGGCCACGGGCTGTTCGTCGATCCACGCCTTCCATCCCGGATAGTACGTCTCGGAAAGAACCAATAGCGATGCGCGCGGAGTTTGCAGCGATAAATCGATTCGCGCTGGCTCGTATCGCATCACTTTCACCTCCCTGATGCCTTCTGAGCCGTCATCGGACGGAAGATCTATCGGCTGCTCCGTAATCGCGGTTTCATGCAGATCGATCCGGTGGTGCTCGATCAAGTCGTGCGCTTCCGCGAGCGAGGCCACTTGTCTGGCGCGCCGCACGAAGTAGAAACGCGGCAGAACGGCCGTGTTTTCGAAAACCTCCGTCCCGGGCAGGCTCGCAACATGCCGGAATTTCGCAAGCGCGGCGAAGCGCGAAAAGTCGGCGGCGCGCGTCAGCACGTAACGCACATTCATCACATCCAGCACCGGCGAATCCAGTTTCTCCAGCGGATAATACCAGCCCGCTCGATTCCCGTCGTGTAGAAACAGGCGCAGCTGAATGCTGTTTTCCAGCGCCAGCGGGCTGATGCCGCTCGCACTGGGCACTTGAAGAACCGGCGCGCCGTAGGTCCACTCCAGGCTCGAGTCAACGGTATCGATCCGCCATGGCGGAAAGTTCTGATCGACGTAACGCCGCACCTCGCTCAGCACGGCAGCGCTGCCGTCGAAGGTGTTCCGCGTCACGCCTGGATCCTGCTGGATCGATGAACTGTTCATCGGCCGTCCGGACCCAACCAGGAACAGGTCCAGAGCAATGATCACGCCGATCGCCCAGCGAGCCACATTGTGAATCAGAATACGGTCCAGCCCCATCGCGGCCAGCCCCGCAATGGCCAAGCTGAAGATCGAGTAGGTGTATTCGGGATGAACCCCGATGCGCACCTGCTCCGGCAACAGCGGAAAAACCGCCCGCCAAACGGGGGTCTTATCGCCCAGCATCCAAAACATGCCGAAGGCGAGCATCAGCGCCAGGAGCGCAGTAGTGCGGCCACGCCGCGCCGCCAAGGCAAATATCGCCAGCAGCAATCCTCCCACGCTGCTGTACAGATAAAGAAAGGTAGGATCGCCCGGGCCTTTGAAACGGCTGATATCGAATATGTTGTAGTAGTTCGGCGCCACCAGCGACACGAGGCTCTGCCAATACAGTCCGCCGCCGGTGCCCAGCCAATCCACGCGATATTTCGCCACGCTCAATTCTGTGAGCTGGGTGGTGGGAATGAATGGAAGCGCGGCGAGCAGCACGCCCAACACGCAACCACAACAGGTCCATGCGATCACTCGCGCGCGCGCCAGCCGCAGCGCCGCCAAAAGCACCGCGAACATCACGGTTGAACCAAATACCGCTACCGTTGCTTGAGGAAATCCGCCCCACACCGACAACCCCAGCGCGCCTGCCAGCAACGCCAGCCAATCCAACCGCAACTTGGCGCTCACCGCCAATTTCCAAACCGCCAGCCATGCGAGTGGCAGCCAGGCGGCCGCCAGCATCGAATCGATGTGTTCGGCTCGCGAGGCAAAGTAACTGCCGGTTTCGAACATCACAGCGCCGGTCCAAGCTGCGGCGATTCGCAGATCGAACGCCCGGAACAGATAAAACGCCGCAACACCCCCGATCCAGACCTGCAAAACCACTGCCCATTCCAGAAAGAGTGGCAAGCTCGACCACGACAGCCGGCTGCTGATCAGAGCGCTCGCGAACACCAAGGGATGAAAAAAGCAGGCCTGGATGTTCGCGTAAATGGGATATCCGGAATAGGTGTACGGATTCCAAAGAGAGAAATGGTTCTCACTCAGCTGGTCGCGAAGAACCGTGATTAGCGGAACCTGCACGCCGCGAAAATCCCAAGGGAAGATGTATTCGGCGCTGAACAGCGGCTTATGGAAGAACAGCACCACCACCGCGAGCAGGGACAAACAGACATAGGCGGAGCTACGCCGCGAATCCCCCATTCCCAATCCCCAACCCTGTTGCCCGTCCCGTATCATATTTCTTTGGACTTTGTGCGCACGTCTATCCTAGCCGTTCTCGCCGGCGCGTGTCTCGGCACGTGTGTCACCCCAGCCTCCGCGCAGCGCGAGCTGTCGGGATCGGCCGAAGCCCGCCTAGCCCTCGATCGTCTGAACGTAGTCGGCAGCGTTCTGATGATCGCGGCGCACCCGGACGACGAGAATACGGCGCTGCTCGCGTATCTGTCGCGCGGGCGCAAAGTTCGCACCGGCTATCTGTCGCTCACTCGCGGCGAAGGCGGACAAAACCTGATTGGCGCCGAGCAAGGCGATGCGTTGGGCATCATCCGGACCGAGGAACTGCTGGCCGCCCGGCGCATCGATGGCGCCGAGCAATTTTTCACGCGCGCCGTCGATTTCGGTTTCACCAAAACACCGGAAGAAACGTTTCAAAAGTGGGGCCGGGAGAAAATCCTCAGCGACGTGGTATGGGTAGTCCGCCGTTTCCGTCCCGACGTCATCATCCTTCGCTTTAGCGGCACGCCGCGCGATGGCCATGGCCAGCACCAGGTCTCCGCCATCCTCGGCAGGGAAGCATTCACGGCCGCCGCCGATCCCAAGAGATTTCCCGAGCAACTGCAGTGGGTCCAGCCCTGGCAGGCCAAACGTCTGATGTGGAATCCGGGCGCTTTCACGAAGGAGCAACGGGAAGAGGTCGAGAAGATGCCCAACCGCATCGTCGTGGATCCGGGCGAGTACGATCCTGTGCTCGGCCATTCCTACGCCGAGATTGCCGGCATGTCCCGCAGCATGCATCGCAGCCAGGGGATGGGCGCGGCGGAGCGCAAAGGCTCGGCCAAGGATTCCCTGGTCACGCAAGCCGGCCCGGTTGCCACGCACGATATTTTCGATGGCATCGACATCAGCTGGAGTCGCGTTCCGGGGGGTCGCCGGTCGGCGTTATGCTCGCCCAGGCCGCCAAGAGTTTCGATCCTGAGAACCCCGATCGCGTTGTGCCATTGCTGCTCAACGCGCAAAAGGCCATGGCGTCGCTGCCGAAGCCGCTGCCGGAAGGAAAACCAAAAGATTTGAGTGAAGCCATCGCGCTCTGCTCCGGCTTGTGGCTGGACGCGGCGGCGGACAAGTACGCCGTGACGCCCGGAAGCGGAATTAAACTGGATGCCACGGCGGTTAACCGCAATCGGCTTGCGGTGCAGGTCACGTCCATTGACATCGAAGGTATCGCACCTGCTATCGCCCCCGCGGCAACCAAATCCAAATTCGGCGAAGTGCTTCCCTTCAACGATCCGCAGGTATTCACGCTGACCGCCACCATTGGGGAGCGTCAGCCGTTATCGCAGCCCTATTGGCTGGTCGAGCCGAAGCAGGGTGACACCTACACGATCCCAAATCAGTTGGAGGTCGGTCTCCCCGAAAATCCGCCGCTTTTCAAGGCCCACTTCCATTTGCGGATCGAGTCCGAGAACGTCGAAGTGGTTCGCCCCATCGAGTATCGCTACATCGAGCGGGCTCAGGGCGAATTGACCCGCCCGGTAATCGTTGAGCCGCCAATTGCGTTGCAGTGGTCCGAGGCGGCCATCTTGTTTCCGCAAGGCGCGGCGAAAACGGCCGGATTGCAGGTGCAGGCCAACATCGCAAAAGCGGACGGAGATGTGCGAATTCAGACGCCGCCCGGCTGGCGAATCTCGGCGAATTCGGAGCATTTTCAGCTGGCGGACGCGGGCCAGCAAAGCGCACTTTCGTTTCAGCTCACTCCGCCGGCTGGTGATGCGCAGGGTGTTCTTCAAGCTAGCGCGCAGCTGGGCGATCAGACCATCACCACCGGGATGGAAACCATCAGCTACCCGCATATCCCTCCGCAGGTTCTGTTTCCTCCGGCTTCCGCCAAGCTGGTGCGCGCCGATGTCCGGCTGCTGCCCAAGATCATCGGCTACGTAGTGGGCGCGGGCGATGAAGTGCCGCAAGCATTGCAGCAATTGGGCGCGGATGTAATATTGCTGGGCCCGGACGAACTGGCGGGCGGCAATCTCGGCCGCTTCGACGCCATAGTGACCGGCGTCCGCGCATACAACGTCCGGCCGGATCTGCGGGCCAATCAAAGCCGGCTGATGGACTACGTCAAAAACGGCGGAACGCTGGTGGTGCAGTACAACGTGGCTGACGGTCAAAACCCTTTCGGGGGAACTACCACGCTGCTTGCGAATATCGGCCCCTATCCGCTCACCACAGGTACGGAGCGCGTGACGGTGGAAGAGGCTCCCGTTCAGTTTCCAGATCCCGCGAGCCCCTTGCTGCACCAACCCAACCAAATTACGGCGCGCGATTTCGACGGATGGATTCAGGAGCGCGGACTCTACTTCGCCTCGAAATGGGACGATCATTACCAGTCCCTGTTCGAGACGCACGATCCCGGGCAAAAGCCCCAAGCCGGCGGCACGCTCTACACGCGTTACGGTAAAGGCGCCTACGTGTTCACCGCGCTATCCTGGTTCCGCGAATTGCCGGCAGGCGTTCCGGGCGCATTCCGCATTTTTGCGAATTTGTTAAGCGCCGGGAAAACATTGTGAGCGGCGCGCCCGACGAAGAACCGCCTCCAATTCTCGGCGCGTGGCGCCGCATCTACATCCTGGTCCTCTGTTATCTCGCGTTCCTCATCCTGGCCCTCTACATTTTCGGTCGAGTCGTTCGGGCATGAGACCGCTCGATTGGGTGGTGATGTTCTGCTGGCTGGTCTTCATTGTCAGCTACGGCCTCTATCGGGGGCGCGGCAGCAGCACCATGAACAAGTACCTGCTGGCCGGCAAATCCATGCCGTGGTATGCGATGGGGCTTTCCATTATGGCCACCCAGGCCAGCGCCATCACCTTCATCTCAACCACCGGTCAAAGCTACACCGACGGCATGCGCTTCGTGCAATTTTATTTCGGGCTTCCGATAGCCATGGTGATTTTATGCGCCACCGCCGTCCCGATTTTTCATCGCGCCAACGTATACACCGCCTACGAGTATCTGGAGCAGCGCTTCGACGCGAAGACACGCTCGCTGGTGAGCCTGATTTTCCTGATCCAGCGCGGGCTCGCCGCGGGCCTGTCGTTATACGCGCCCGCCGTAGTGCTCTCCATCATACTGGGCTGGCCCGATCGCGCCACCACCATCGTGATGGGCCTCCTGGTGATGACCTACATCTCGTTCGGCGGCATTAAAGCCGTCACCTGGGCCGACGTTCAGCAGATGTCGCTCATCCTCTGCGGACTGGTGCTGGCCCTGGTGCTGGCGATCCATCTTCTTCCGCATAACGTCTCTTTCGCCGATGCCGTGTCGCTGGCCGGAGCCGCAGGCAAGCTGAATCCGGTCACCTTCGACTTCAACTGGGACGATCGCTACAACGTCTGGAGCGGCCTGATCGGCGGCATGTTCCTGGCGCTGGCATATTTTGGATGCGATCAGTCGCAGGTGCAACGCTACCTCACTGGAAAATCCATCGCCGCCAGCCGTCTCAGCCTGCTGTTCAACGCCGTGGCGAAAATTCCCATGCAGTTTTTCATCCTCTTCATCGGCGCGATGGTGTATGTCTTCTTTATTTATGAAAAGCCTCCGGTGTTGTTTCAGCCGGTGGAGCTGAAAAACGTTCAGCACGACTCGCGTTTCCCTGACGTGCAACGCCGCTTCCAGCAGGCTTACGCGGATCGCAAAGCAGCCGCCGATGAATATCTCCAGGCCAACCACGCCGGAGACCGCTCCCGCCGCCAAGCCGGCATCGAACACTATCGCGCGGCGCAGCAGGAGCTCAACGACGCCCATACCGCGGGCGAACAACTGGTGGGAAAAGAATTCGACGACACCAATTACATTTTTCTTTCCTTCGTGACGCGCTATCTGCCCGCCGGCGTGGTGGGCCTGATCGTCGCCGTGATTTTTTCCGCCGCCATGTCTTCCGCTTCCGGCGAGATCAACTCTCTCGCCACCGTAACGGTGATCGACATCTATCGCCGCCACGTCAAGCCCGAAGCTTCCGACCGGCACTATCTCATCGCCTCCCGTTTCGCCACCGTCTTTTGGGGCTGCTTTGCGATGGGCTTCGCGCAGTATGGCAGAAACTTCGGGGCTTTGATCCAGGCCGTGAACGTGATCGGATCGCTATTTTATGGCGGGTTGCTGGGCGTGTTCGTGCTGGCGTTCTTCTTCCGCGGCGTCGGCGCAAACGGCGCGTTCTTCGGAGTGCTGGCCGGCGAAGCCGCTATTTTTGCCGCCAATCTGTTCACCCGGATTTCATTCCTGTGGTACAACGTGATCGGCTGCGTGGTGGTGGTGCTGGTGGCGTTGATGATCACCAGGTTCTTGGATCCTGGCGGAAACACTTCTGCTTGACCTTACAGCAACTCCGCCGAGCTGAAGAAAAACGGAATCTCGATCGCCGCCGTTTCCGGCGCGTCCGACCCATGCACCGCGTTGCGCTCGATGTTGTGCGCGAACTTCTTCCGGATGGTGCCTTCCGCCGCCTTCTCCGGATTGGTCGCGCCCATCAACTCACGCCACTGCTTGATGGCGTCCTCGCGCTCCAGCGCCAGCACCACCACCGGGCCCTCGGTCATGAACGCCACCAGCCCGGTGAAAAATGGCCGCTCGCGGTGCACGTCGTAGAAACCTTCCGCCTGTTGCTTGGAAAGCCGTGTCATTTTCAGGCCGCGTATGCGAAACCCGGCCTTTTCGATCATCGCCAGAATCTGGCCGGCGTGACCCGCCGCCACTGCATCCGGCTTGATGATTGCAAATGTCTGTTCGATTGCCATATTCGATATTGCGCGCCACGGCCGGATCACCGGCTACAGGCGGCTTTTGACCTTTTCTCCGATTTCAGCGGGAGTGGCGCACACCGTGATCCCGGCCGCCGTCATCGCCTTCATTTTGTCTTCTGCTTTTCCCGACCCGCCCGAAATAATCGCTCCGGCATGCCCCATGCGGCGGCCCGGCGGCGCGGTCTGGCCGGCGATGAAACCCACCACCGGCTTCTTGACTTTCGTTTGGATATACTCGGCGGCCGTCTCCTCCGCGTTCCCTCCAATTTCACCGATCATGACGATGGCGTGCGTGTCCGGATCGGCATTGAACAGCTGGATCGCATCCAGGAAACTGGTGCCGATGATGGGATCGCCGCCAATCCCGATGCAGGTGGACTGGCCGATCCCGAGCTGGGTCAGTTGCCCCACCGCTTCGTACGTCAGAGTGCCGGAGCGCGACACCACGCCCACGTGGCCCGGCTTGTGAATCGGCGCGGGCATGATCCCGATCTTGCATTTCCCGGGGGAAATAATGCCGGGACAATTGGGCCCGATCAAGCGCGACGGCTTGCCTTGCATGAATTCGCGCGCCTGCACCATATCTTCGGTCGGGATTCCTTCCGTGATGCACACCACCAGCGGCAGGCCCGCGTCCACGGCCTCCATGATCGCGTCGGCGGCATACGGAGGCGGGACGAAAATCACCGAAGCGGTGGCGCCGGTGTGTTTGACGGCTTCCGCCACGGTGTTGAACACCGGCAGCCCCAGATGCGTCTGCCCGCCTTTGCCCGGCGTCACTCCGCCCACCACTTTGGTCCCGTAGTCGATGGACGCCTGCGCGTGGAAACTGGCCTCCCGCCCGGTGAAGCCCTGAAACAGAACGCGCGTGTTTTGATCCACCAGAACGCTCATACCTTCACTCCCCGGGCCGCCAGCACCGCCTTCTCGGCCGCATCGCGCATCCCATCCGCGACAGTGAAGTTGAGACCCGAATCCCTCAGGATTTCTTGCCCCTTCTCGACATTGGTGCCTTCCATGCGAACCACCACCGGCGCTTTCACGTTGAGCTCTCGCGCCGCGTCCACCACGCCGGTGGCCAGCACGTCGCAGCGCAGGATGCCGCCGAAAATATTAATCAGCACCGCCTTCACGCCCGCATCCGACAGCAGAATGCGGAACGCATTCTTGATCTGCTCGGCGTTGGCGCCGCCGCCGACATCCAGGAAATTCGCGGGTCGGCCCCCGGCGTACTTCACGATGTCCATGGTGGCCATCGCCAGGCCCGCGCCGTTCACCATGCACGCGATGTCGCCATCCAGCTTGATGTAGTTGAGGCTGAAGCGCGAGGCCTCCACCTCCAGCGGGTCCTCTTCGTTCAAATCGCGCAGGTCCAGCAAATCCTTGTGCCGGTACAGCGCGTTGTCGTCCAAGGTGAGCTTGGCGTCCAACGCGTACACCTTGCCGTTCTCGCTCACAATGAACGGATTGATCTCGGCCAGCGTCGCGTCCAGCGCCTGGTATGCTTTCGCCAGTCCGATCATGGTTGCCACCGCGCCGCTCGCGCTTTCCGGCTCCACGCCCATCCCGAACGCCATGCTGCGGGCTTGAAACGCTGCCAGCCCGTAGCCAGGCTCCAGCAGTTCCTTCAGAATCGACTCGGGCGATTTCGCCGCCACCTCTTCGATGTCCATCCCGCCCGCCGACGAAGCCATGAACACCGCCTTGCCTTGCGCGCGGTCCAGCACGATACCCAGATATAGCTCGCGCGCGATCGGCAGCGTCTCTTCCACTAGCAAACGCTGCACGATGCGGCCCTCGGGTCCGGTTTGATGCGTCACCAGACGCATGCCCAGCATCTTCTTTGCGATCTCGGCGGCTTCCAACGAATTTTTCGCTACTTTGACGCCGCCGCCCTTGCCGCGGCCGCCCGCGTGAATCTGCGCCTTGACGACCACGCTGCCGCCGATCTTCTTCGCCGCCGCTTCCGCTTCGTCCACGGTGAATGCAACTTCGCCCCGAGGCACAGGGACTCCGTACTTGGCCAAGATCGCCTTGGCCTGGTATTCATGAATTTTCATGGGGTCAAAAGGTTAGTTTACCCCAGCCGTGGGGCGCCTCGTGCCAGCACCGATCTTTCTTCTATCTTTAGACCTTGTTAACGACTTCTTCATGGACCTTACGGTATCTTTAGGTCAGCCAAGACGGGCGACAATTTTTCGCCTCACCGCACTTAACCTACGACTATGTTTCCGACCTTTAGACTAAGACCATCGATTCGACTATTAATCCTGACGGCCGCACCGCTTTGGATGGCCGTCAATCTTGTTCCCCTTCACGCCGAGCCGGCCCTCGCAACGCTGCATGGCGTTATAGCGAACGCCGAAGGTACTCCGATCGCCGCGGCTCAAGTGGTCATACACCGGGACGACGACCCTGCCGACCTTACGGTTGTCACCGGTTTCGACGGCGCGTTCTCGGTCCGCAATCTGAAGCCCGGGCGATACGAAGTAAAGGCTAGCCGAGGTGAGCTGCAGAGTCCGCCGGCCAGCGTGGTTCTGGCGGAGCGCCAGGATCTCAAAGTGGATCTGGCGCTGGCTGCACCCACGGAAACTCTCGCCGGCATCAGTCCGGCCCTTGCGAGGAAGCTGGAGGCCATGGAGGCGCGTATTGAACAACTGGAAGCCGAGCTGAAGAGCAAAACCGCCGCGGAGCAGAAGACCGTCGCCGAACAGCGGCCTGCGCCGGCGACACGCGGCGATCTGGTGGCTACGCTAACCAAGGACGCTAGCGCCATCCCGATTGTCCCGGCCACGCTCGCCAAGCCTGACATGCGCAAAGCCGTCGCCTCCGCTTCCGCGCCGGCCGGGCAAGAGAATCAACCGGCGCCGGCTCCTGCCGCGACACCAGCCGTGGACAACCAAACACCCTTCGCCTATGCCGACTTCACCTGGCTCAACGGCACGCCGCGGAATAAGGACGTGGCACTGGACACGCCATTCTTTACTCCGGAAATTCGCTTCGATACGAACTTCATCAACGATTTCAACCAGCCGATCGATCACACCATGGGCGGGTCCACCGAGGAGTTCCGCAACGGCGAATTTCAGGTAGAGGACATCGGCATCGGCGGCGATTTCCACTGGCAAAACGTCCGGGGCCGCGTCATGTTCATGGACGGCCTGTTCGCAGTCACTACGCCTCGTAACGACGCCAGTTCGGCGACCGGCAATGAGCCGGGAAATACCGGCGGAGTCGGTCAGTGGGACCTCCAAGGCGCGTATAAGTACGTGTCGGAAGCGTATGGAGGGTACCACTTCAACGTGCAGCATGGTATTAACGTCGACGCGGGCATTTTCGTGTCGTACATCGGCCTGTTCAGCTACTACAATTTCGATAATTGGGTTTATCAACCGTCGTATGTGTCGTCCAACACGCCATGGTTCTTCAACGGCCTGCGTATTCAGTGGTTTCCTACCAACAAGCTGAAGATCGAGCCATGGATTATCAATGGCTGGCAATCCTATGCCAAGTACAACGGTCATTTGGGCCTTGGCGGGCAGCTCCTGTGGGAGCCCAGGGAATGGTTTAAGTTCGTAGGGAACCAGTATGGATTCGGCCAGGATAATCTGGGCCTTCCCAAGACGCAACGCATCCATACCGACGACAGTATCGAGGTCAGGTACTACAACAAGCCCGAGAGCAGCGGCCTCGATAAGATGGCGTTCTCTTTCACCGCCGACGCCGGGTGCCAATACGGCGGTGGAATCACTTGTCATGGAGGCCCCAATAAGAGCTCGTTCCTGGGCTGGATGGGATACCAACGCTTCTGGTGGGACAAAGACATCTTTGCAGTCACCATCGGCGGCGGCCAGATGAACAACGCCGGGCGCTATCTCACCCTGTTGCCGCCCATCGACGGAGCTTGGGCCGCGGTTGGCAGCGCTTACTTCCCCGAATATGCCGGCCTCCCCGCTAAGATGTACGATGGCACTCTTACTTTTCAATATATGCCGAGGCAATATATCACGTGGTGGGCGGAACTTGGTTATCGTCACTCGAACGTGCCGTACTTCTCCGGACGCGGCGGCATTACGCCTCCGGGCGGTAACAATGGATTGCCGCAATACTTTACGTGCTTGAACGGAACATCGGCCGGAACCGCTGTTTTGGCCGCCGCGCAAGCAACGTGCGGTGGCGCCAACGACGTATGGTACCCGGATCTTCGCGAAAGCACGTCTTCGCTGGGCTTCGGAGTCATGGTGAAGTTCTAAAGTGATCCAAGTACGCTCCCTTTCATTGATCCTGGGCGGCGCAGCGTTGTTATTGGCCGCGGAACCGGATTGGAGGACCAAAGCCATCGCCGACTGGTCCGAGGCGGATGCCCATCAGGTTCTCGAGAGCTCACCGTGGGCCAAGACCATCGTCGCCGGCATCGCCCGCCGGCGCAGCGAAGACGAACTCAGGGAAGGCGGCCAGATGGGCCAGCCCAAAGGCGTCGGGTACGACGGCGTGGAGGACAAAAAAAGGTCCCTGAAAGAAGAGATCGGCAATCCTCTCATCCCGGGAAAGCCGCTCCCTTCCACCGCGCCCACCATTCGTTTGTTGGTTCGCTGGGAGAGCGCGCTTCCGGTTCGCGTCGCTGAGCTCAAGGCGCATGAGCCCCCGCCGCCCGTTCTCTCCGACGACGGATACGTGATCGCTGTCTACGGCGTTCCGGCCAGTTTCGCCAAGGGCGATCCAACCAGCCTGGGAAAGCCTCTCAAGGAATCGGCTGCCCTAAAGCGCGAAGGGAAAAAAGACATTCCGCCATCCAGAGTCGAGGTCTTCGAATTGGAAAACAGCGTAGTGGTCGCGTACCTGTTCCCGCTGTCGGCGGAGATCGGCAAAAAGGACGGCGTGGTTGAATTCAGCGCGCTCATCGGTCGGCTTCAAGTTTCACAACACTTCCTGGTTGAGGCGATGCAGTTCCAAGGCAAGCTGGAACTTTAACCGCGCCCCAGTCCCGCGCAAGAAATTGTCGATAGATTAAATCTGGTATCCATCGGACCCTGTGATAGAATCCTCTGGAGAAGGAGCTCTCATGAGCCTTTGGCGACCTGATCCGACCTTTTATCCGTCCCCTAAAATGGCCATGGCCGCGCCTCCCGAGAAGCTGGCCTACGTCGCCATGCTCAATGCCAATGGCAAGGCCCGGCCGGACGCACTGGGAGTGGTGGATGTGGATCCGGCGTCCAACGCCTACGGGCGCCTGGTCGGCCAGTTGGACATGCCGAATGTCGGCGACGAGCTGCACCATTTTGGATGGAACGCCTGCAGCGCCAGCTTGTGCCCCTATGCGCCTCACCCGCACATCGAGCGGCGCTATCTCATCGTGCCCGGGATCAATTCTTCGCGCATCCACATCGTGGACACCAAACCGGATCCGAAGAAGCCGCAAATCGTCAAAGTGATCGAGCCGGAAACGCTGGCCGCCCGCACGGGCTACGCGTCGCCCCACACCATTCACTGCGGCCCCGAAGGAATCTATACCAGCGCCCTGGGCGCCACCAACGGCGATGGGCCCGGCGGCATTTTCGTTATCGATCACGACAGCTTCGACATCCTCGGCAAATGGGAACTGGATCGCGGCCCTCAGTACCTGGCTTACGATTTCTGGTGGCACCTGGGCTTCGACACCGTGATCACCAGCGAATGGGGCACACCCAACATGGTTCAGCACGGACTGAATCCCGAAATTCTATTAAAGGGCGGGTATGGGCACAAACTCCACCGCTGGGATTTGCGGAAGCGGCGTCATTTGCAGGAGATCGATCTGGGCGCCGAGTATCAAATGGCGCTCGAGCTTCGCCCTGCGCACGATCCAACTCGCGCTTACGGCTTCCTGGGCGTGGTGGTTTCGCTGAAGGATCTTTCGGCGTCCATCTGGGTGTGGCATCGCGACGACGGCAAGTGGGGGGCGAAGAAGATAATCGAAATCCCCGCCGAGCCGGCCGATCCCGAGAAGCTGCCCCCGCTGCTGCAAGGCTTCAAGGCCGTGCCGCCGTTGATCAGCGATATCAACCTCTCGCTCGACGACCGCTTCCTTTATGTTTCCTGCTGGGGCACCGGCGAGTTTCTGCAGTACGACGTTTCCGATCCATTCCATCCCAAGAAGACCGGCTCTATCCATCTCGGCGGAATCGTGCGGCACGCTGCGCATCCGCAAGACCCGAAAAAGGAATTGAACGGCGGCCCTCAGATGGTGGAGTTGAGCCGCGACGGCAAGCGCATCTATTTCACAAACTCGCTGTACTCGCCGTGGGACGCGCAGTTTTATCCCGAAGGAGTTCGAAGCTGGATGGTCAAAGTAGACGCAAAACCCGAAGGCGGGATGGAACTGGATCCGAAGTTTTTCCTGGAGTCGGGCGATCTGCGGCTGCACCAAGTGCGCCTGGAAGGCGGCGACACTTCGTCCGATTCCTACTGTTATTCATGAAGTCAGTCTCATCGTGGGGCTGGCCGGCGTTGTTTCTGCTAGGCGCATACCACGGTATTAATCCCGGCATGGGATGGCTGTTCGCGGTGGCTCGTGGAATGCAGGAGCACGCCACCAAAGCGGTTGCTCGCGCGCTGGTGCCGATCACCCTGGGGCATGCGTTATCCATCGGATTGGTTCTCGCGCTGGCGGGTTTGATCCAGATCGTGCTGCCGCTCGGCTACGTCAAGCTGGTTGTGGCGGGCGCGCTTATTTCGCTGGGCATCCTGCGCATCTTGCGGCGCAGGCATTTCGCTTGGGGTGGAATGCAAGTAGGTTTTCTAGACCTGACCTTTTGGTCGTTTTTGATGGCCAGCGCGCACGGGGCGGGACTGATGGTGCTACCCATCGTGATGCCAATGGAACACCGCCACATGGACATGGCCGGCGAGACAGGCATCGCCGCCACGCTCGTTCACACGCTAGGCTATCTAAGCGTCACGGCACTGGTCGCGCTGTTGGTTTATCGAAAGTTCGGCTTGGCTCTGTTGCGGAAAGCCTGGTTCAATCTCGATCTGGTGTGGGCCGCCGCGCTGATTGTCACCGGCTGCGTCGCGCTGGTGGCTTAGTATCCGACGGGCACTCGGTACGTTGCGATTCTGCCCAGCGCCGCGATCAATCTGTCAATGTCCTCGCAGGTGTTGTAAAAGGCCAGCGAGGGCCGCACCGTGCTCTCCACTCCGAAGCGCCTGAGAATCGGCTGCGCGCAGTGATGCCCGGCACGCACCGCGATGCCTTCACGGTTGAGCGCGGTGCCGATATCTTCGGTCTTGTGGCCATCCAAAACGAACGAGATCACCCCAGCCTTTTCCGGCGCGGTGCCGATGATTCTGAGTCCGGGGATTTCGTTGAGCAACTTAGTTGCATAGATCAATAACTGATGCTCGTACTCTTCGATTCGCGGGAGCCCGAGCTTGCTCACGTAATCCAGCGCCGCGCCCAAGCCGACCGC
This sequence comes from Bryobacterales bacterium, assembly GCA_963824345.1. GTDB lineage: Bacteria > Acidobacteriota > Terriglobia > Bryobacterales > Bryobacteraceae > Palsa-89. Next base: position 289,590 of record CAWGOZ010000016.1, on the reverse strand, counting down.
GTCCGCGATATTTCCGGTGCCGGCTTCGAATCTCCCCGGCGCCGGTTGAAACAGCGAGCGCTCAAACGTAACGTCGGTGATCATGTTGCCGCCGCCCTGCCAGGGTGGAGCTTCGTTGAGCAGCGCTTCCTTGCCATACAACACGCCGATACCGGTGGGCGCGAAAATCTTATGACCGGAAAAGACGAACCAGTCGGCGTTGAGATCCTGAACGTTGACGGGCATGTGCGAGACCGACTGCGCGCCATCCAGTAAAACCTTGGCTCCAGCGGCGTGCGCTGCCTCGATGATCTGCCTCGCCGGGGTAATCGTCCCCAGGGCATTCGAAACCTGAGGAAACGACACCAGCTTGGTTTTCGAGCCCAGCAGCTTGGTATATTCGTCAAGCAGGATCTGGCCGTTGTCATCGACCGGAGCAATCCGAAGCCGCGCGCCTTTTTCGTTTGCTAACTGCTGCCACGGCACGATATTCGCGTGGTGTTCGAGCCACGTAATCACGATCTCGTCATCTTTGCCGATGAATTGCTGGCCCCAGCTCTTCGCAACCAGATTGATGGCTTCCGTCGCCCCGCGGACGAAGACGATCTCCTTCACCGACGAGGCGCCCAGGAACGCGCGCACCTTCTCGCGAGCTGCCTCGTAGGCGTCGGTGGCGCGCGCGGCCAGCTCATGCGCGGCCCGGTGAATATTGGAGTTTTCGTGCTCGTAGAAATACTTCAGCCGATCGATCACCGCCTGCGGCTTTTGCGTTGTAGCCGCGTTGTCCAGCCATACCAATTGCCGGCCGTTGACCTGTTCCCGCAGAATCGGAAAATCCTGGCGCACCAGATTGACGTTGAACGGAGCTCCGAACGCCGGAACAGATGGCGATGGTTGTGGCGGCGCAGAGGGCCACAGGGAATTCAGCAATGCCTTCAATTCCGCTTCGCCCGGCAGAGTGACCGATGGCCCGAGCGTCCGGCCCAAGGGAACGTCCCGCTCCCAATCGGGCACTCCCGGCGCAGGCGCAGCGTTCCCAGGCAACTCGGCGCCGGGCCACTCGCTAAAAAACTGGTTGGCCAGACGCGTCAGAGTCTCGACATCAGGCAGGCCGAAGCCATCAGCCCCGCTTGGTGTAGTCATGGTATTTATTCGTCTCCACGCCTTCTAAAACGCCCAGGGCGTCTTCCGTCAGAACGGCGAGAGAACAATACAGCGACACCAGGTAGGAAGCGATCGCCTTGGAATTGATGCCCATAAAGCGCACCGAGAGCCCCGGCGTCTGCTGGCCAGGGAGATTTGGCTGGAAAAGCCCCACCACGCCCTGCTTACGTTCGCCGGTGCGGATGAGAAGGATATTCGTCTTGTGACGTTCCACTGCCAGCTTGTCGGAAGGAATCAGCGGAATGCCGCGCCAGGTTACGAATTGCGATCCGAACAGAGAAACCGTGGGCGGGGGGACGCCGCGCCGAGTACATTCCCGTCCAAAAGCCGCGATCGCCGCCGGATGCGCCAGGAAAAATCCAGGCTCCTTCCACACCGTCGCCAGTAGTTCGTCCAAATCATCCGGGGTCGGCGCGCCGGTGCGCGTCTTGATGCGCTGCTTGGCGGCCGCGTTGTGCAGCAAGCCATACTCGCGATTGTTGATCAGTTCGCTTTCCTGCCGTTCCTTGACGATTTCAATCGTCAGCCGCAATTGCTCGCTGATCTGGTTGTAGGGAACGCTGTAAAGATCCGACACGCGGGTATGCACATCCACCACGGTGTTCACCGCGGTCAGCATGTACTCTCGGGCCGGCGACTCATAGTCCACGAAGGTTTGCGGCAACACGCGTTCGTCGCGATCAGAACAGTCCACCGTGACTTTGGACTCGTCCTTCACGCGATTCAATCGATAGATGCCGGCCTCCACGGGCACCCACTGCAGCAGATGGGTGAGCCAGCGCGGAGTGATCCGCCCCATCTGCGGAGCGGTCTTTGTGGCGTTTGCTAATTGTCTAGCTGCTACGTCGCCTAAAGCGCTGTGCACTTCTGGTTCATTGGCCATTGGTCCTACCAGTGTACGACACCAGCCCCGTTAAGCGGCTTGACTACGCGCAGTCCGTTCCACCGGCGCGCCTACTAGGTTGCCCCATTCGGTCCACGAACCATCGTAGTTCACCACGTCCTTGTACCCTAGCAGATACTTCAGCGCAAACCACGAGTGGCTGGAACGCTCCCCGATGCGGCAATAGGTGATGATTGGCTTGTTGCCTTTCACGCCTTCGGCATCGTAAATCGCCTTGATCTCTTCGGCGGTTTTGAAGGTGCCGTCGTCATTCGCGGTCTTGCCCCATGGAATGTTGCGCGCGTCGGGAATGTGGCCGCCCCGTTGGCAAGTCTCCGGCAGGCCCGGAGGCGCCAGGATCTCGCCGCTAAACTCCTGCGGACTTCGCACGTCCACCAGCGCTTTCGACTTCGCCTTCACCGCCGCCTGTACATCGCTGAGGTAGGCCCGGATGGAAAAATCTTCGCGCGGGGCCGGATACTGCGTGGTCTTGTACCGCGGAATGTCGTTGGTCAGCTCGCGCCCCTCCGCCAGCCATTTCTTTCGCCCGCCATTGAGCAACCGGACGTTGGCATGGCGATAAATCTTCAGCTGCCAGAAGGCCCATGCGGCGAACCAGTTGTTGTTGTCGCCATAAATGACGACGGTGGTTTGCGGTTCGATTCCCGAGCGCGTCAACAGAGACTCAAATTGATACCACGGCGTGATGTCTCTGCGAACGGCATCGGACAGATCCGTTTTCCAGGACCAGGCCACCGCGCCGGGGATATGTCCGCTGTCGTATGCGCCCGTGTCGACATCGACTTCAATGACTCGAACGTTGGGGTCGGCCAGGTGCTGGACCAGCCATTCCGTGCTGACCAGGACTTCGGGGTGGGCATAATCAGACATAGCAAGGGATCTCCTGGGACATCATACCATTGTCGATAGGAAATATCTAGTATTGGTCACGCAGGGTCAAAAGGGATGTCCGGCCGCAAGCGCCAAGCAAGTACTGCTCCCACCAGCAGCAACAGCATCGAGCAGATGAACGGGAAAACCCAGCTGCCTGTGCGATCCACCAGATAGCCAAAACTGGAAGGCGATACCAGCCCAGCCACGGCGAAGCCGAAATTCATCATGCCGCTGGCCGAGCCCGCGTAATGCGGGGCGATGTCCATGGGCACGGCCCAGATGGGAGCGACGATCAGCTCGGCGAAAAAGAAGGCGAGCGAGAGGCACACCGCCGCTACCGCCAGACGGTGAAACAGCAGCACGGGCAATAGGAAGACCACTGCGCCCAAGAATCCCACCACCAGCACCCAGCGCCGCGCAGAGACTAAACTGCCGGTCCTGCGAAGCAGTCGATCGGTTGCAACACCGCCCGCGGTATCGCCGATGACGCCCGCGAAGAGCACGCCGGCCGAGAATATCGCGGAGGTTTGCAATTTCAAATGATAGTTCTCGAGGAAGAAGGTTGGAATCCAAGTGAGGAATAACCAGAGGGTCCAGCCGTAGCAGAAATCGACTAAGGTCACTGGCAGAATGCGCCGCGCCAGGCGCAGCCAGGGGATCGCCGTACGGCCGTGAGTTGCGGGTTGGGGTAGGGCCGCGAGATCCGCGGAACGTCATGGGGGAGTGCCGGCGCGGGTCGTCCCGAAAATACGCGACCCAAAGGAAAAGCCAGGCCAAGCTCGCGAATCCGAGGATCACAAAGGACCGACGCCACGATACGAATAGCAGCAGTGCCGCCATCAGCGGGGGCGTCAATGCGTTTCCAATTCGGCCAAAGGAATGCGTGATTCCTTGCGCAAAGCCCCAGTCCTGAACCGGTACCCAGGCGGACATCGCGCGCGTGGCCGTAGGGAACGCCGCGCCCTCGGCGAATCCCAGCGCCAGACGCAAAGCGAAGAGCGATACGAAGCCGCTCGCCGCGCCGGTGAGCATGGTGGAGACGCCCACCAGGGCGCAGCATGCCGACAGTGTCAGGCGCGGTCCGAACTTGTCGCCGATCCAGCCGCCAATGAGCTGAAACAGCGCGTATGGAATGGCGAAAGCCGAAAATGCCAGTCCCAGCTGCGTATTGCTCAACCCGAGATCGGCCTTCATCAAAGGCGCGGCCGTTGCGATGTTCACCCGGTCCACAAACAGGATCAAGTACAGCAGGCACAGCAGTGCGAGGACAACTCGAGGAGCGCTGATCCTTTTCACTCCGGCAGGCTCACTCCGGCAGACTCACGCCGGCACGCTGGGCGCGCTTTTGATTTGCGTGCGATACAGGATCCGGCGGGAGCTGGGATCGAATGAGTCGCGCCGATGCATGGTGCAACGGTTGTCCCATAAGACTACGTCGCCCGGTTGCCATTCGGCTTTCCAGGAAATCTCCTCGCGCGTCGCATACGACCATAGCTCATCGAGCAGCGCTTCGGATTCCGCTAGCGGCAGCCCGCACAGGTACGCATTGCGGCGACGGCCGAGATACAACACGCGGCGGCCGGTTTCCGGGTGAGTGCGAACCAGCGGATGATAGACGCCCTCCGATGACACCGGATCGTCGGTCGCTGCCAGCCCCTGGCGCACGTAGCCGCCGCTGTTATAAGTGGCGTCATGTTTCAAGGCGAGACCCGAAGCTCGCTCCCGCAGCACATCCGGCAGCGAATCATACGCTCGATACATGTTACAGAAGTGCGTGTCGCCTCCCGCCGGAGGAACCTCCAGCGCGTACAACATGCTGGCCTTCGGCGGATTCTCGAGATACGACATATCGGTGTGCCACAGCGCTTCTCCCGCGCCCAGGCTGCCGATGGGAACTCCGTTTTCAATCACGTTGGAAACTACGTAGATTTCCGGATGGCCTTCGACAAACCGCCGGCCGGTCTCCTGCACCGGCGCCCAGTCGAGGTCACCGAAGCGGCGGCTGAACGAAACCAGATCATCGACCGAGAGTTGCTGGCCGCGAAACCGAAGCACCAGATGGTCCAGCCAAGCGCGGTGGATTTCGGCGAAGGCCCCATCGCTTAAACTTTTCAGCTCGACATCGTGAATGTCCGCCGCCAGTGCCGCGCCGCTAGGGTTGACTGTCATTCGCAGTGCTACTCTACCGCGTTCGGATCGATCTGGCGGATCGGCAAATCCCAGTGTACTTCGGTGAGTTCCCAGCGCCGCTGCTCCTCGCGCTTCATCTTGGCCTGATCGGGAAACAGCTGCTTCTCTACCCGGCTGCCTTGCGACGAAGACGCAACGTCCTTGTAGTAGATCACGATGCGATAATCCCAGCGATGATCTTCGCTGGTGTGAAGCCCGGGACGGAACACTTCGTACTTCAGCACGCCGCCCAGTTCCTTCTCCTTGTTCAAGGTCGCGATCTGATACTTCTGGAAGATTTGCCAGAACTCATCTTGATAGCCGAACTTCACCTTGTAAACCCACTCGACGATGTAGGGCTGGCTGGTTTGTTGGCCGCGCACCGCGCCGAACGGCAGAATCCCGAACGCCAGCAGCAAAAGGGAACAGGTCGCTCTTCGCATAATGAACATACAATCTCCTTCCAACGGGAAGCTAATTCTTGATCGGCGCCGGCGGCGGAGGTGGTGGTGGAAGCGGCGCCGGGTCGACATACCCGCGCGTTCCATCCGGACGAATCGGTCCCGGGCCGAATCCCAGGTGTTCGCGGTCCACGGGGTTTTCAGCGCACGAGTATTCCGCCAGACGCTGGCCCGGCTCGCCCGCCTCCCAGCTCCGCGAGTACTTGAAGGGCTTGGTGTAAAACTTCGGATCTTCAATGGTCGTGTCCACGTGGATGTGCTTGGCGTCGGGCCGTGTCCAGCGTTCGATCACATGCAGCGCGTCGCTATGCGGACTGCCGTTTTCATCCGCCCACACCTGCGTGTCCTTGAACCCGACGGAATCAATCACCAACGCGTCGCCATCCCAGTGCCCCACTTCGTCGCCGAAGAACGAAGGATCCGGATCTTCCTCATGCTTGCGCCCGTCGGTGGGAATCAGCCGGTAGTAGCTGTAGAAGTAAAGAAACACCACATACTGCGGAGTTTGAAGAACCATGAACGGAAGTCCGCTGGCGTTGTGGCGCGGGATGCCCCCCAGAATGCAGATGGCCTCCGGATCGACCGTCGCCGTGGTGTTGTGCTTCCACGCAGCTTCGCCCGCTGGCGTCAGAGGCAGCTTCAGCCCGGGCAGATCCTTTGCGATATTCCCCACCGGCTTAGTATCCTGCGTCCCCTTCCAATATCCGTTCAGGTCCGGGTGCCCGTCGGCGGTCTTCGGAACCTGAGCCCAAACGGGCACGGTAACGATGGCCGCAAGCCAAAAGCTAATCACCGTTATTCTCATCTTGATGCTAGAGTATAGCAAGAGACTTGTTATGAAAATCAAGCCAGCGGCATTCCTGGGCATGGCGTTGGCAGCAGCCGTGTTGCCAGCTGCGGCGCATCACTCCTTCGCGGCCGAATACGACGCCAGCAAAGCCGTTCGCATCACGGGCGTGATCAGCAAAGTAGAGTGGACCAATCCGCACTCGTACCTCTACATCGACGTGAAGGACGAGCATGGAAACTTAGTCACCTGGACGTGCGAGGGCGGCGCTCCGAACACTTTATCGCGCCGGGGCTTCACGCGCAACGCCATCAAGCTGGGAGATACCCTCACCATCGACGGCTATGGAGCGAAAGACGGCTCGCGCCTGATGGACGCGCGTCGCATCACCCTCAGCGACGGCCGGACCTTTTATAGCGGCTCGCCTGGTGATGGCGGCCCCGGCGACCCGGGCAAACCCTGAGTCTCATTTCGCTCGCAAGTCCGTTTGCTGGAAACAGCGCTCGAAATAACCATCCGTCATGCCCGCGATATAATCGCACACCACGCGGTGGACCGGCGAACCGGGAAGTAATTTCACGTGATGCTCGGGCAATTTCTCCGGGTGCGCCACCCAGAACTGGAACAGTTCGCCGATCTGCGCGGCCGTGCGGCGCCGTTCTTCCACCATCGGCTCGGAGTAATAGACGGAGTGATGCAAGAACTGCTTCAGAGCGCGGTTGGTGGACTGGACCGGGGGCGTGAAACAAACCAGGCGGCGAGGATAGGCGCGCACCTCGTCGATGCTCGCGACCCCTGACGCTTCCGCCGCTTCGATGGTGCCCTGCATCAACCCGGTTACCAGCCAATCCACCAGCCCCCGCAGCACCTCTTGAAACTGCTCGCGCTCGGACGCGCCGGGAAATTGCGACTCTACTTCCTCCAGCCGCCGCCCGAACTCCGGAACCCACTGGCACACGTCCACCGTTTTGAACAGACCCGCCGAGTACCCGTCGTCGAGATCGGCGGTGTTGTAGGCGATCTCGTCGGCCAGGTCGATCAACTGCGCTTCAAGCGGCGGCCGCAGCCCGGGTAGATACGCCTCCAACGCGGGATCGTCGCCCTTCTCGAAATCGTGCGAATGTTTTACGATTCCCTCGCGCACCTCGAACGTCAGGTTCAGACCCGGAAAGCGCACATAGCGATGCTCGAAGGACTCGACGATCCTGAGAGCGTGCAGATTGTGATCGAAGCAGTCGCCGAAGCGTCTCATCTGGCGATCCAGCTCTTCCTCCCCGGCGTGCGCGAAAGGCGGATGGCCAATGTCATGCGCCAGCGCCAGCGCCTCGGTGAGGTCCTGGTTCAGACCCAGCCCCGCGGCCGCCGTGCGGGCCATCTGGGAGACTTCCATGGTGTGCGTCAGCCGGTTGCGGAAGTGATCGGAAATGCCGGCCGGGAAAACCTGCGTCTTGTTCTCCAGCCTGCGAAACGCCCGCGAGTGGATTACCCGATCGCGATCGCGCTGGAATTCGTTGCGATAGGGGTGCGAAAGCTCCGGGTAGACCCGGCCGCGGCTCCGTTCAACTGGAAAACGCAGGCGCTCCAGCCGGGTCACTTCCCGGACAGATCGCTGTCAACGGTGATCGCAGCCTTGCTGATCGCGCTGCGGGTACTGGTGCGCAGCGGCTCCACCAGTTTCCTGGCTCGCTGCGGATCGGTACTCTTCAGCAGGTCCGCCAGCGTGAGTATGGCGGTTTCTTTGGAGACCAGTACCGTGGGATGGTCGATCAAGGACTGCAGGAGTTGCTCCCCTTCCTTCACCCGCCCCTCGGCGCCGTAAACTTGCGCCAAGGCCAGCTTGCCAAGCGAAGCGTATGGCCCGTTGCCGGAATCGATGGATGCCTTGAAATGTTTCTCGGCCTCCGCCATGTTGCCGTCGTCGGCGGCGTTGGTGCCCAGGAAAAACTCGGCAATTTTGCCCTCTTGGGTCCCAGGATACTTCGCGGACAACTCTCGCCAGGATTTCAAGACCGCCGTCTTGCGCGCTCCAGGGGTGGGAAAGGAAAGCACAAATTCACTTTGAGATGGGCCGACCGCGGCGTTTTGGACGCGCATGGCCTCATGCAGCGCTTCCTGCCGGGCGGCATGTTCGTAATTCCGATAGTAGAATACCGCTAATGCGATCAGCACCAAGGCTACAGCCGGAGCACCCCACCGGAGCATCTGCTGCCGATGGCCGGAGACGTATTGAACCGAGTGCTGTACTTCCAGAGCGAATTTGTCGCTCTTTAATTCCTTGCGGGTAAGCTTGTCCACCGGGCCTCATTTTAACATACGGGAGCTCCACCGCATGTCTGTCAAACACTTCGGGGAGTTTCCCACGATGCACCTAGAGCTGCCTTACGCCGCTCCAGCACAACTGGATTCCGAGCGTGATGAGCCACACCGAAAGCACAATGCGGAATGCCCGCTGCGGGGTGACAGCGGCCAGGTATGTTCCCGCGAAAGCGCCGAAAACGCCGCCGATCACGAGTTGCGTCAAGATGGCCAAATCATAGTTGCCCGCGCTCAGTTGGAATCCGCTGCCGACCAGCGAAAGGCAGAGGCCAAAGAACAGATCGGTACCCACCACGCGGGCGGCGGAGAGCGGAGTGAGCCATAGGAGCGCCAGCGATCCTACGGCACCCGCGCCCGCAGACGAAAATCCGACTTCCGCGCCGATGGGCAGAGCGATGGCCGGCAGCCAGCGCGTCCAATCCCGCGAGTCGCCGCGCGCCGGATGCAGCCACAAGCGGTAAAGATTCGCGCCAGCCATCAGCACCACCGTGGATCCCAGGGCCGCGTACAAAACTCCTTGCGAGCCCTTGGTATTGAGCCGGGCCAAAATGTACGATCCGATGAGCACGCCTGGAATGCCACCCGCGAGCAAATAGCCCAAGACCCGGTAATCCACCTGTTTGCGGTAAATCTGCATGGGGACTACGAGCAGCTTCACCGCGACGCTGAATGCCAGGGCGGTACCCACCGCGCGCGCGGCCGGAATGTGCATGAACAGAATCAGAACCGGCGCCGTAATGACACCCGCGCCGACGCCGGTAACGCCGATGGCAACCGCGATGATGAAGCCGAGAACGATTTCCACTGTTTACTCGCTCTGGATGTGAATGCCGCACTCGACCTTTTGGCCGTGCCAGCGGCCGGAGCGCGGATTATTCGGATCGATGGGAGGAGTGGTGCAGGGCGCGCAGCCGATGCTGGTGTAGCCCCGATCGTAGAGCGGCAATACGGGGATGCCGCGCCGCTTGAGGTAGGCCCACACGTCGGCGTTGGTCCAATCGGCGAGCGGGCTCACTTTGAGCAATTGATGCCCGGTGGGCAATTTGAAATGATCCACGGCTGCCAGGTTCGCGCGGGTCGGCGATTGCTCGCGGCGCAAGGCTGTGAACCAAACGCCATAATCGCCGAGGCCCCGGAATAGCGGCTCCACTTTGCGAATAGCGCAGCAGCGGTCGGGCGCGGTCTGATTCAAGATGCCGAACTCAGATTCCTGCTCGGCCACGGAGATTTTAGCGGCAAGGTTTACGAGGTTCAGATGCATCCGCTCCGTCATTTCGTCGCGATATGCGTACGTTTCGGGAAAGTGATAGCCGGTTTCGAGGAAGAGCACGGGAATGCCGGGCTGCTGCGCGGTTACCAGATCGACCAGCGCCATGCATTCCGTTTGGAAGCTGCAAGTGACGCAGGCGGCGGCGCCGGGCTGGGCGAAAATGCCGTGGATCAACGCGGTCGCGCTATCGATTTTTTGCTCCAGCGTCACCACTAAATTCCTTCGCCGCCGGTCAGCGATTCCTTGCGCAGCAGGATCTCGGTCTCTTCCATGGTCGTGACCACGAAAATCGCAGCTTCGGCGTCATCGGCGGGCAAGTTCCAGTCCGGCGGCTTGTCCGAAACAAGTAAGACCAGCACGCCGGCCTGTTCCAGGGCTGTGATGGTCTCAGCCGACGCCCGCTCGACCACCGCTACCGAGCATCCGCGGTCAAAAAGTCTTCGTTCCACCAGCCAAGCCACGCCTTTTCGATCGCCCAGGGAAACTACTCCGCCGCCATGCCGGTAGCGAAGGATGCGTTCTACCGGCGTAACGCGTTCGTGTTTGAGATCCAACGCAGCAGCTCTGAGGCGGTCCCGTTCCGCGATTACCGGCGCCAGAATCATGCCCGCGCCGACCGTGGCATTGGTCTCGGGATCGATCAGGATCAAGCTGCCGGTGGAACGATTCAGCAGATACGCGTCGAAATAAATCGGACGGCTGGTCTCGATGCGCAGCACCCCGATGGCATTCATCTCCAACCGGTCGGTGGCTTCATGCTGGAGTGTCTTGATATTCACGCGATGCCGCACGGACTTCACTTCGGCGGGGATGGTCTGCGCGGTGTGCTTGAGCAGATAGCGGCGGCCCAGATCGAGCGGCCGCTCGCTCAGCCAGACCACGTTGGCGTCAAACAGGCGCGCAACTTCGGGGGTCTTTTGTCCGGAGGCCAGCAAGTCGCCACGGCTGATGTCGAGTTCGTCCTCGAGCGTGAGCGTCACCGACATCGGCGCCACCGCCTCTTCCAGGCGCCCGTCGAAAGTTTCGATGGTCTTAACGCGCGAGCGCCGTCCGGCGGGCAGGGCCAGAATACTGTCACCCGGACGAATCACGCCGGAAACCACTTGGCCGGCGTAGCCGCGGAAATCCTGGTTGGGGCGGATCACCCGCTGCACCGGAAAACGGAAGGCCAGCGTCCTGGCGCGATGATGCACCGGAACGGTCTCCAGAAATTCCAAAAGACTTGGCCCGGCGAACCAGTCCATGTTCCGGCTGCGCTCGACCACATTGTCCCCGCGCAGCGCGCTAATGGGCAGGAAGTACACGTAGGGAGCCGTTTGTTGCGCCACCAGCTGGGTGAGAAATCCGCGGAACTCGGCTTCGATAGCGCGAAAAACGGGCTCGGCGTAGCCAACAGCGTCCATTTTGTTGACCGCGATCACGAAGTTCGGAATTCCTAGCAGCGAGGTAATATAGGCATGCCGGCGCGATTGCGGGAGCACGCCGTTTCGCGCGTCAATCAGAATAACGGCCAGATCGGCCGTGGACGCACCGGTGGCCATGTTGCGCGTGTACTGCTCGTGGCCCGGCGTATCGGCGATGATAAACTTGCGCCGCGCGGTTGCGAAATAGCGGTAGGCCACGTCGATGGTGATGCCCTGCTCGCGCTCGGCGCGAAGGCCGTCCGTCAGCAGCGAAAAATCGATCGGCCCGGCCGACTGATTCACGGTCGCCTTGGTGACCGCCTTCAGTTGATCTTCGTAGACGCTTTGGGAATCGTACAGCAAGCGGCCGATCAGCGTGGACTTACCGTCGTCCACGCTTCCGGCGGTGGTGAAGCGCAGCAGATCCTTGGCTTGCTCCTGGGCCAGGAAATCTTCGATCTCGAAGGCGGGCGGGTGATCGGCCAACGCACCCATCAGAAATAGCCCTCGCGCTTCTTGATCTCCATGGAGCCCTCTTGATCGTGATCGATGACGCGATTCTCGCGTTCCGATCTCCGAAACGAAACCAGCTCTTCGATGATTTTCGGGAGTGTGTCAGCGTCCGACCGGATGGCGCCGGTACATGGACTGCAACCCAGCGACCGCATCCTGCAGCGCACCATTTGCGGCTTCTCGCCCGGCAGCAGCGGGATGAACGACTGTTCCAGCGGGATCAACGAATCGCCCCGCACCAGCATCTCCCGCTCCTTGGCGAAGTACAGCGGCACGATGGGAATTTTTTCGGCATGGATGTACTGCCAGACATCCATTTCCGTCCAGTTCGACAGCGGAAATACGCGCAGGCTTTCGCCTGGATGAATGCGGCTGTTGAACAGATTCCACAACTCCGGGCGCTGGTTCTTGGGGTCCCATTGGCCCTTGTCGTCGCGAAACGAAAAGATACGCTCTTTCGCGCGCGATTTTTCTTCGTCACGGCGAGCGCCGCCGATCGCGGCGTCGAATCCGCCTTGCCGCAGGCCGTCGAGCAGCGCCTTGGTCTTCAGCAGACCGCAGCAGCGTTGCGTACCGAGCCGGAACGGATTGGCGCCGTCGGCAATCGCTTCGCGATTGGTGTAGACAATCAACTTCGCCCCGACCTCAGCGGTGTAGCGATCACGAAACTCGATCATCTCGCGAAACTTATAGGTGGTATCGATGTGCAGGAGAGGGAAGGGAATGGGAGCGGGATGGAAGGCCTTCTGCGCCAGACGCAGCAGTACCGAGGAATCCTTGCCAATCGAATACAGCATCACGGGACGCTGAAACTCGGAAGCCACCTCGCGCAGAATGTGGATGCTCTCGGCTTCCAGCAGGCGAAGATGGCCGAGCTGCGACATCATAAGCAGTGTAGCAAAGCAATCCTAAGAATGTCTATTGACATAGAGATATTAGACTGCAAGCCGCTCATTCTTAAGATCTTCCAAGAGCTGCGCCCCTGCATTGCGAGGATATCCAAAATCCCAGAACGGATCGGCCGCCGAGCTCTCCCAGACCCGCTTGTCTCGATGGCTGAGCAGCGCCTCCAAGCGTTTATCCAGTTCCGTGACCTCCTCCTCCATGCCCAGCATGGAGATGATCCCCCGTAAATCGAGATCGTTACGGTAGTCTTCCAGGCCGAACTTGTACCCGCGCTCCACTTCAGCGACAAACTTGGCCCAGCGCTCGATCAAACCTTTGCGCCCGGCGCGCACGACGTGCTCGGGGTAGCCGTTTTCACGGAGATAGGCGGACATTTCCTGGTCAGTCATGTTCGCGTTGGGCTTGCCGCCGAAAATATCGTTCCCCGGCGTTGGGGATGAAGAACGTGCGAATGGTTCCGTTACGATTGTAGGCGCCAAAGTAGCCGCGACGCCTGTCGAAGCGGCTGAACTCGCCCCCGGGACGCCGCGCTTCGAGGATGGGGCCGCCGACGGGCGCGTCTCTCAACTCTTGCGCCAGACGCAGGTAGTCGGCTTTGCTGATGGCCCCGAATTCGTGGCCATGCTTCTGGTAGTGTTCGTCGAGTTTCTCCGGGCTGCGGAAGCCGGGGCCGGAGGCGTAGAGCAGCACCGTCAGGAGGAAGACGCCCAGAAGTCTGGCCACCAGACTATTAAATCACTTCGCCTGGTTCAGGCTGAACCAGTTGCCGGAGTTGTCCTTCATCACGCACTCCACGCCGTAGAAACGATCTACCGGCGGAGAAAGGAATTCGACGCCCTTCGCCTTCAGCTCTTCGTACGTTGCGCGGGTGTCGTCGGTTTGAAGCACTCCGCCATTGATCCGCCCCTGCTCCACCAGGCCTTTGAGAACCGCGGCGACCTCCGGCTTGATGTTGGGACCATCCACCTTCATCAGGATCAGCTGTAGTTCCGGTTGTCCTTTGGGACTCACGGTGAGCCAGCGGAACCCGTTGTCCGTCGAAGGCGGGCGAGAATGCTTCTCGGATCTTGCGATCCTGGGTCAGGAACCAAGGAAGAAATGCTGAAAGCAGGCAGGCATATAGTACAGCGGCCAATTCCGGCCGGACGCGCCGAACACGAGCCGCGATTCGCGCCGGAAGGCCGCCGGCGAAAGACCGGTCAGCGAATGGAAGCGGGTGCTGAAAGAGCCCAGGCTTTCGTAGCCGGTGTCGAAGCAAATATCGGTGACGGTGTGATTGCCGGCCAGCAGCAGCTTCTTGGCGTGATCGATCCGCAGGCGAGTAAGAAATTCATGGGGCGTTTCGCTGAACGCCTGCGCGAACAGGCGGCGGAAGTAGAAGGGAGACAATCCGGCCAGCGCGGCCGCAGCGGCCAGAGAGATCCGCTGATGGAAGTTCGCCGCAAGATAGTCGCGCGCGCGGACCAGACCGGGACGCGAATTCATGGAACGGACCACTTGCGCTGAATGGGCAATCCAAACCGCTGCAGTCCCGCTTCGACGTCCTTTTCCGAGAGGCGGGAGGCGTCGTATTCCACCAGCAGCCGGTCTCCGGAGGGCGCCACTTGCACGCGCTGGATGCCGTACCAACTGTGAACGTCGGCCACGGCCGCCGCGTCTTGATCCGTCAGCGGGCGAATGAGATCGTATTCAAGCTGGACTTTTGTCATTCGAAGATCTCAGGATATCACTTACCTTTGAGCTTCCATTGAATTTGCCGGATCATCCCCAGCCATACCTCGGCGTCATGGCCCGCGAGATTCAGGCGCCTGACAAGCCTGCGGATTTTCGCTGGGGAATTTTCCGAATGCGGGTAGCCGGATGCTTCCAGAACGCCCGTCAACAGCGTTGTGAGGCGATCCAAATCGTCCGCGGTGGCCGGTTTGCGACGGTCGGGTTTGGCCGCGGTAGGCTTGCGCACCAGTTCATAGAGACAGACGGCGACCGCTTGTCCGAGATTCATGGAGCCTTCGGTCCCGATGCGCAACAACCAATGGCAGTAGCTGATGTCGTCGTTTGACAAGCCGAATTTTTCCGAACCGAACAATAGCGCGACCGGCGACGCGGCCAGCGCCGGGCGGATCAGACGCGCGCCTTGATCGAGCGACCGCAGGGGGTGCTGCAGCTCACGATGGCCCAGCGAAGTGGTTCCCACCACCAGCCTGCAATCGGCAATGGCTTCGGCCAGCGTCGGGAACTGCTCGGACTCGCGCAGGATCTGGTGCGCATGCACCGCCGAGCGGGCTTCCTGAAACGCGACCTGGTAGGGATTTACGAGGCGCAGGCGCCGGAATCCGAAATTGCTCATGGCTCGCGCGGCAGCGCCGATATTGAGCGGATTTCGCGGGGCCACCAGAATCACGCGGAGGTCGTCGTGAAGCCTGGCCGATTCGCCGCTACTGCTCGAGGTACGTGTAGCCGTTGAGCCCCTCTTCGTAGAATTTGAGCAGGCGGCCGGATTCCTCGTAACCGATGCGCCCTTCGCGCAGTGCGGTTTCGACATCTCGCCGGAACTCTTCCAGCAGAACCTTGGAGTTGAATTGCACGTAGTCCAGCACCTCGCGCACGGTGTCGCCGCGGATGACGGCATCCAGAATCACGTCGCCGTTTTCACCCAAGCTGACGTGCACGGCGTTGGTATCGCCGAACAGATTGTGCAGGTCTCCCAGGATTTCCTGGTAAGCGCCCACCAGAAACGCGCCCATCAGGTAGGGCTCGCCGTTGAAGGGATGCAGCGGCAGAGTGCGCTTCACGTCGCGGCGGTCGATAAACTGATCGATCTTGCCGTCCGAATCGCAGGAGATGTCGCCCAGCACGCCGCTGCGGGTAGGCATCTCGTCCAGCCGGTGAATGGGCATGATGGGAAAAAGCTGCTTCACCGCCCAACTGTCGGGCATGCTTTGGAACAGCGAGAAGTTGCAGAAATAAGTATCCGACAACATGCCATCCAGACCTTCGAGCTCTTCGGGAAAAAATTCGAGCTCCTTGGCCATGCGCTGCACGCGGCGGCAGATGGCCCAATACAGCGTCTCGGCCTGGCTGCGTTGCGCCAGCGGCAGGTAGCCCAGGCTGAACAGGTTCAGCGCCGCGTCCAGGGCTTGCTGGGCGTCGTGAAAACTCTCGAGCAGGTTCTTGGAACTGAGCGAGCGATAGGTCTCCTGCAGGTCGACGAGCGGCTGCTCGGCGTCTTCCGGAACCGGCGAAAATGCATCTTCGCCAAATCCGCTGACGCCCAAAACGTTGAAGACCAGCACGCTATGGTACGCGGCGATGGCGCGTCCGCTTTCCGAAATGATGGTGGGGTGCGGCACCTCGGCTTCGTCGCAGACGTTTTCGATGTGATACACGACATCGTTGGCGTATTCCTGCAGCGTATAATTCACGCTGGATTCGAAATCGGTTTGCGAACCGTCGTAATCGATGCCCAGTCCGCCGCCGACATCCAGGTATTTCAAGCCGGCGCCCGCGCGCTTCAGCTCCACATAGATCCGCGCCGCCTCGATAACCGCGGCCTTGATTTGCCGGATGTTGGTGATCTGGCTGCCCAGGTGGAAGTGCAACAGCTCGATACAATCCTCCATGCCGACGGCTTTCATCTGATCCAGCGCCTGCAGGGCTTCACTGACGGTGAGGCCGAACTTGGAGCGATATCCGCCGGAAGATTTCCAGCGTCCCGAGCCTTTGCTGGCCAGCTTCAACCGCAGCCCGATGGTGGGCCGCACGCCTACCCGCTGCGAGTGCTTCACCACCAGGTCGAGCTCGGTGTATTTTTCAACCACCGGGATGATCTGCCGGCCGATTTTCTTGGCCAGCATCACCATCTCGATGTATTCGTCGTCCTTGAAGCCATTGCAGATGATGGGAGTTTCGTTGTCGGCCACCGCCAGCACCGCCAGCAACTCCGGTTTGGAGCCGGCCTCGAGCCCGAAATGATAGGGACGGCCGAAGCGGAACACTTCCTCCACTACTTGCCGCTGCTGATTTACTTTGATGGGATAGACGCAGCGGTAATCGCCCTTGTAGTTGTGCTCGGCGATGGCGCTTTGAAACGCCTGATACATTTCACCCAGCCGATGTTTGAGGATTTCGGCGAAACGGATCAGGATGGGCAGGCCAATTCCGCGCAACTCGAGCTTTTCGATCAACTCGCGCAGGTCGATTCCGCGCGCCGGCTCCTTGCTGGGGTGCACCCACAGGTGCCCGTTCGCGCCGACGGAAAAATAGCCCTTGCCCCAACTGGCAACGTCATAGAGTTCGCTGGCGTCGGTGACGGTCCACCGCTCGGTTGGCTCAAAGACGGCGGCTTCAGTCAATTTCAATTCGCACGTACCTCCAGCGACAAAGGCTAGACTTCAGTGTGCTAGGAATCGGCGTCCAGAGCAAGTAAATTTTTGACTGGGCGGGAGTTTGAATGTTTGGTTACGAAGCGGCACGTTTGGTTACGAGGGGGCGCTGCCGTTTCCATGGCGCTCATACCATCGCCGCACGATGTCCACGAGAGCATCGACCTGGTCTGTCAGGGCCGCCAGCTTTTCGTCGGTGTGCTTCTGGCTGTCGGCGAGAGCCTGCATCGTTTCGGCCAGCTTCTGGATTGCCGTTTCCGCGCGATCCACAGGTGGCGCTGGCTATTGGCGAGTTGATTCAGGACAGTTTCGCCGTTCACGCAACACCATTGTACGCCGGGTCGGCAAACGACCACTCACACCCGAAAAGTATCGCCGCGCCAGGTCACAATCGCCTTCTTTATGTCCTTCGACGCCATCTTCCCCGCCAACACCTTCGCCACCAAGGCGGGCAGCTCTTCGTCCGATGCGAACCGCAGTGCGATCAACTGGGATTCGGTCAGTTCCGGGATGCGCGGGCTGAGCTGCTGGGATAACAACGCCTGTAGCCGGAGCCTTTCCTCCAGCCGGATCACGCGGTCCTGCGCCCGCAGCGGATTGATCCGAATCAAGGGGACTGCCACCGGCAGCAGAATTCCGATCAGCAGCAGGATCCACGCGTCTAATCGGTGAAGGTGCCGAACCACGTTGACGATGCTCAGGATCAGCAACAGCAGCGTGCCCGGAAGCAGAAAGAAGTGAAACGGCGGTTGGAACCGCACGTGATTGGCGTACGACTGTGGAAGTTTCTCGGCCATGGTCCCTCCTTGCAGGGAGAAGCGCTTGAATTTATTGCATCAACTATGTTAGGGTAACCTCTTTGGGACATCGTTTTTGGGCGCGCGCTGTCTGAATGCAGGCGCCTTGCCGTAGTCTGCAAGTTCCCTTCTAAAAAGACATCATGGAATCGACGCTACACGACCTGGGTCAACTCCTGCTAAAGGCGATCCCGACGATTTTTCTTTTGCTGGTCGTGCATGCCTACCTGAAGCGGATGTTCTTCGGTCCCATGGGTGAGGTGCTGGCCAAGCGGAGGGCGGCCACGGATGGCCTGCGGGAGTCGGCTGCGGCAACGCGCGTCAAGGCCGCGGAACAGCTGGCTTCCATTGAATCCCAATTGCGGCAGGCGCGCGAAGGAATCTATCAGGAACAGGAAGAGGCGCGCCGAGGTTGGCTCGGCGATCAGAGCGACCAAGTGGACGCGGCCCGGCAGCAGGCGCACGAGCTGATCCATCAATCGAATCAACTATTGAACGCGGAGGCTGTCGGCGCCAAAAGCCAATTGGCAGGCGCCGCGGACCAGCTGGCTGATCAAATCGCGCAGACATTGCTCAAAAGGACCGCCGCCTGATGCGCCGAGCAACCCTGGCTATCGCGCTGGGCCTGGCGTTCGCGTATTACGCGGCGCCGCAGGAACGGACGACAGCGAAAACAAGCGAAGCTGAGCAAGGCGATCCGTGGATCTGGTGGAAGTGGGCGAATTTCCTGATCCTTGCCGGCGGGCTGGGGTATTTGATCGCCAAGAACGTTCCGCCGCTGTTTCAAAAGCAATCCAACGAAATCAAGAGCGCCTTGCAGGAAGCCGCCAAGGCAAAAGAGGAAGCCGCCGCATACGCTGCCGGCATCGAGGCGCGGCTGGCCAATCTGCAAGACGAAATACAACGGCTGCGCGAGAGCGCGCACTCCGAAATGGTCGCGGAAAGCCAACGCATTCGCAGCGAAACCGAGCATCACCTGCAACGTATCCGTGAGCAGGCGGCGCAGGAGATCGATCTGATGACGCGCGCTTCCAAAGACGAGCTGCGGAAATACGCCGCCGAGCTGGCCATTGGACTGGCCGAGGAGCGCATTCGCTTCCGCATGAATCCAGACACGCAACAAAACCTGGCGGAAAGCTTTCTTCACGATCTGCGCGAACGAGCCACGCCGCGGACGGCGAACTGATTTATGGCCTCCGCCGTCGCCAACCGTTACGCCCGAGCCCTGGTTGATGTTGTAATGGCGCCGGGTTCGCCGTTGAAGCCGGAGGACGCGGTGGCGCAACTCGGGGCCGTGGACGCTATCGTCCAGGAATCGGCCGAGCTGCGCAACGCGCTGCTTACGCCCGCCATTCCGAACTCGCGCAAGCGGGCAGTAATGGCGAAGCTGCTGGAGGAGACCGGCGGAGGCTCGCCGCTCATCCGCAATTTCACCTACGTGTTGATCGACCACCGGCGCATCGCGATTCTCCGGGAAATTCGCGAAGCCTTTGAACTCCAGGTGGACGAGCGGCTGGGTTTCGTGCGCGCGGAAGTGACTTCGGCGGCTGCGCTGGAAGCTGGCGTAGGCGCGCGGATGGAAACGGAATTGTCCCGGCTCACGGGGAAACGCATGCGCCTGCGATTTGACGTCGATCCGGCTTTGCTCGGCGGCGTGGTGGCGCGAATCGGATCTACAGTTTATGACGGGTCAGTCCGAGGGGAACTGCGCCAGTTGGCCAAGAAGCTAGCGGGGCAGCCGGGCTGAATTAGGGGTGACTTATGGCTCAAATCCAAGCGGATGAAATCTCGCGGCTGCTACGCGGTGAAATTGAAAACTACGAGAAAGCGATCAATGTTTCCGAAACCGGGTCGGTGATCTCGGTGGGCGACGGCATCGCCCGTGTTTACGGGCTGGAAAACGTGATGTCGGGCGAGATGGTGGAGTTCCCGCACGGTGTCACTGGGATCGCCCTGAACCTGGAAGAAGACCAGGTGGGAACCGTGCTGCTGGGCGAGTATCAGGAAATCAAGGAAGGCGACGAAGTCCGCCGCACGGGCAAAATCATGGCTGTGCCGGTGGGCGAGGCTCTGGTGGGCCGCGTGGTGAATGCGCTGGGAGAACCGATCGACGGCAAAGGACCCATCGTGACCAGCGAAACGCGCCCGGTGGAAGCCATCGCTCCCGGCGTGGTGGATCGTCAGTCGGTGAAGGAACCGCTGCAAACCGGCATCAAAGCCATCGATTCCATGATCCCGATCGGCCGCGGCCAGCGCGAGTTGATCATTGGCGACCGGCAGACCGGCAAGACCGCCGTGGCGCTCGACACCATCATCAATCAGAAGGGCGGCGACGTGATTTGCATCTACGTCGTCATCGGCCAGAAACGCTCCACCGTGGCGCAGGTGGTGAAGACGCTGGAAGACTTCGGCGCCATGGATTACACCATCGTGGTGGCCGCCACCGCTTCCGATCCCGCGCCCATGCAGTACATCGCGCCCTACGCCGGAAGCGCCATGGGCGAGTTTTTCCGCGACACCAAGCGCCATGCGCTGTGCATCTACGACGATCTTTCCAAGCACGCCGCGGCCTATCGCGAAATTTCGCTGCTGTTGCGCCGTCCGCCCGGCCGCGAAGCGTATCCCGGCGACGTGTTTTACCTGCACAGCCGGCTGCTGGAACGGGCCGCCAAGCTGAACGACGAAAAGGGCGGCGGATCGCTTACGGCACTGCCCATCATCGAAACGCAAGCCGGAGACATCTCAGCCTACATTCCGACCAACGTGATCTCTATCACCGACGGCCAGATCTTCCTGCTGGCCGATCTGTTCAACTCCGATGTTCGTCCCGCCATTGATGTCGGCTTGTCGGTAAGCCGCGTGGGCGGAAGCGCGCAAATCAAGGCTATGCGGCAGGTGGCCGGATCCTTGCGCCTGGATCTGGCGCAGTATCGCGAACTGGCGGCGTTCGCGCTGTTCGGCTCCGAACTGGACAAGGCGTCCCAACAGCAGTTGGGGCGCGGCAAACGGCTGGTGGAGGTTTTGAAGCAGCCGCAATATAAGCCGGTCCCGGTGGAGAAGCAGGTAGTGATCATCTTTGCCGGCACCACGGGCTTGCTGGACGATCTGGCGGTGGAGCAGATTCGCCGGTTCGAAACCGAGTTAAACAAGTTTCTGGATTCCTCGCAATCCGCGCTGCTCCAGGAGATCCGTACTAAAAAGGCCCTGGACGACCAGGTAAAGGCCAAGCTGAATGCGGTGCTGAAGGAGTTCAAAGACCGGTTCGTTTCCCAGCACAAGGAAGCCCTCGTCACCGCTTAGCCCATGCCCAGCCTGATCGATTTACGCCGGCGCATCCGGTCGGTGAAAAACACGCAGCAGATCACCAAGGCCATGAAGGTGGTCTCGGCCGCCAAACTGCGGCGCGCACAGGACCGCGTGATCGCAGCCCGGCCCTACGCGCAGATCATCCAGCGCATGCTCGCGAATGTGGCGCAAGCCGCGGCTGAACAGAATGAAGACGAAGAGATCGATCTGCTGGCCCGCCGCCCCGAGAAGCGCATTTTATTGCTGGTGGTCACGGCCGATCGCGGCCTGGCAGGCGCTTTCAACTCCAACGTGATCCGCACCGTGCAAAAATTCATGGGCGAGCACCGCGATTCCGAAATCCTGCTGGAACTAATCGGCCGCAAGGGCCGGGAGTTCTTTAAGCGTCGCCACCCGAAAATCACCGGAGAGTACACCACGCTTTTTCAGAAAGCCGTGCGCTACCAGGATGCGCTGGAAATCGCGCGCAAGGTCATCGAACTGTTCCGCAAGGCGGAAATCGATTCGGTCTACGTGGTGGGAAACAATTTCAAAAGCATGCTGGCATCGTTGATGGTGACGGCGCGTCTGTTGCCGGTGGAGTTTCCCGAGAAGCAGGAGCAGATCGACTACATCTATGAACAGCCGCCCGGCGAGCTGCTAGCGGCGCTGCTGCCGCGCTACATCGAATCGCAGATCTATCGCGCCATGCTGGAATCGGACGCAGCCCAGCACGCCGCGCGCATGACCGCCATGGAAGCGGCCAGCTCCAACGCAACCGACGTCATCAGCTCGCTGACGCTAAGGATGAACCGGGTGCGGCAAGCCAGTATCACCAGAGAAATCATTGAAATCGTGAGCGGCGCCGCGGCATTGGATTAGAGCCGCGGGCGCTGGATTAAAGAGGCATTTATGGCAACAACGACAGAGACGCAGGTCATAGGCAAGGTCATTCAGGTGGCCGGTCCGGCGGTCGACATTCAGTTTCCCGAGCACCAGATCCCGGTCATCAACACGGCCATCCATATCACCAGTGAAGGCTTCGATACGTCGGTCCCCATCGACGTGATGGTGGAAGTCGCGCAGCACATCGGCGAAGGTCGCGTGCGCACCATCGCGCTGCAACCTACCGATGGCATGGTGCGGGGGATGAAGGCCGTCAGCTTGGGCCACGGCGTGGAGGTCCCGGTGGGAAATGAGACGCTGGGCCGCGTCATGAATGTCATCGGCGAGCCGGTGGATAACATGGGTCCGGTGAATACCGCTCAGAGGTGGCCCATCCATCGCCAGGCGCCGGCCTTCGACGAGCAAGCCACCGAGCTGCAGATGTTCGAGACCGGCATCAAGGTAATCGATCTGCTGGAACCCTACCTCCGAGGCGGAAAGATCGGACTGTTCGGGGGCGCGGGCGTGGGCAAGACCGTCATCATCCAGGAGCTGATTAACAATATCGCTCTCAAACATGGCGGCGTGTCCGTGTTTTCGGGCGTCGGCGAGCGCACGCGCGAGGGCAATGACCTGTGGCATGAGATGCAGGAGTCGGGTGTTTTGGATCCGCACGACTTTACCAAGTCGAAGGTTGCGCTGATTTACGGACAAATGACCGAGCCGCCCGGCGCGCGGCTGCGCGTGGGCCTCACCGGCCTCACGGTGGCCGAGTATTTCCGTGACGAAGGCGGCCAGGATGTGCTGCTGTTCATCGATAATATTTTTCGCTTCACGCAAGCCGGTTCGGAAGTTTCGGCGCTGCTGGGACGCATGCCGTCGGCGGTGGGCTATCAACCCAACCTCGCGACTGAAATGGGCGAATTGCAGGAGCGCATCACATCGACGAAGAAGGGATCTATCACGTCGGTGCAGGCAATTTACGTGCCCGCGGACGACTATACCGATCCCGCGCCGGCCACCACGTTCGCGCACCTGGACGCCACCACCAACCTCACGCGCAGCCTGGTGGAGCAGGGCATCTATCCGGCCGTCGATCCGCTGGCCTCCAGCTCCCGCATTCTGGATCCGCGCATCGTCGGCGAGGAGCATTACAACGTCGCGCAGCAAGTAAAGCAGATTCTGCAGCGCTACAAGGACCTTCAGGACATCATCGCAATTCTGGGTATCGACGAGTTGTCCGACGATGACAAACAGACGGTGGCGCGCGCGCGCAAAATCCAGAAGTTCCTTTCACAGCCTTTCCACGTGGCCGAGCAGTTCACCGGAATCAAGGGCAAGTATGTATCGCTGGCCGATACGGTACGCAGCTTCAAGGAAGTTGTGGAAGGCAAGCATGACGAACTGCCGGAGCAAGCCTTTTACATGCAGGGCGACATCGAAGACGTGAAGAAGCGCGCCGAAGAGTTGAGAAAGCAGGGCTAGGCTTAAGCGATGGCCGACACGTTCGAGATCGAAATTGCAACACCCGAGCGGTTACTGGCGCGCGAGAAAGCCGTGCGCGCGCAGATCCCCGCTAAAGACGGCTATATCGGCATGCTGCCGGATCACGCATCCCTGCTTTCCGAACTTGGAATCGGCGCACTCACTTTCACTACGCCCGACGACCACCGCTTCAGCATCGCCATTTGCGGCGGTTTCCTGGAGATTCACGACAACATGGTTCGCGTGCTGAGCGAAGTGGCGGAGAAGGGTCACGAGATCGAACGTCACGGCAGCCGAGAAGGCGCTCAAGGAAGCGCAGGACGCCATGATTAATCCCGCCCTTGGCATAGATATCGCAGCGGCGCTGATCGCCGCCCGCCACGCGCAGGCCCGCATCGACGCGGCTCGCAAGGAAGTCAACAAGGAAGAGTGACGCCCTTCAGATAGAATAGGGGTAGCGGAATGTTTCGCGTTATCTTCTATCTTCTTCTCACGGTGGTGGTGATTTCCGTGCTGAAGAGCATCGTTGGAATCTTCCTCAAAGGAGTCGCGCAGGCGATGAAGGCCGGTTCTGGTGCGCCGGGCGCGCCTTCCTCCAATCAAGTGCCCCTCACTGGCGAGTTAAAGAAAGATCCGGTCTGTGGAACCTACATCGCCGCGGCCACTTCCCTTAAGGAGAAAGTGGGAGGCCAGACCTTCCATTTCTGCTCACAGAGTTGCCGCGATAAATACGTTGCTTCCCTGGCTCACTAGCCTGGCGACAGTCGTTTCGACTGCATTCGCCCAGCCGCTTTTCTACAAAGACGTTCTTCCCGTTCTTCAGAAGCATTGCCAGGAATGTCATCGCCCCGGAGAGATTGCGCCCATGCCGTTTCTCACGTATGCCGATGCCCGGCCCTGGGCCAAGTCGATTCGCGAACAAGTGATCTCGCGGAAAATGCCGCCGTGGTTCGCGGACCCGGCTTATGGGCATTTCGCGAATGACCGTTCGCTATCGCGATCGGAGATCGACACGATTGCTGAATGGGTGACCGCCGGCG
The DNA here is from genome assembly GCA_963824345.1 of Bryobacterales bacterium. Taxonomy (GTDB): domain Bacteria; phylum Acidobacteriota; class Terriglobia; order Bryobacterales; family Bryobacteraceae; genus Palsa-89. The sequence goes on along the minus strand of CAWGOZ010000016.1, from coordinate 264,971 downwards.
CGCCTGCCGGCGATCCCAAGGATGCTCCGCCGCCGCGCGAGTGGCCTCAGGGGTGGAATATCGGAACGCCCGATTCCGTTTTCGAAATGCCGCGCGCTTTCCGGGTTCCCGCGCATGGCGCCGTGGATTATCAATACCTGATCCTGCCCACGCACTTCACCGAAGATCGCTGGGTGCAAAGAGTGGAAGTGCGGCCGGGCAATCGTTCCAGTGTTCACCATGCGGTGGTTTACATCCGTGAGCCCGGTTCTAAATGGCTGGAAGGAGAGCCGAGCCAGACCACCTTCTCCGTGCCGCTGGCGAAGGGTTTCACCACCAGCGATATTTTGATGGTATACACACCGGGAAATGGCTTCGACGAGTGGAAACCCGGCGTGGCGAAGCGCATCAGAGCAGGATCGGATCTGGTGCTCCAGATGCACTACACGGCCAGCGGCCAGGCTATGGAAGATCGCACGCGGGTCGGCATGGTGTTTGCGAAAGAGCCGCCCAAGCAGGCTGTGCTTTCCTTGCAGATGGGCAACGACCGGTTTGTGATTCCTCCAGGCGATTCCAACTATCGCGTTCAAGTTTCCGGCACCTTGCCGAACGACGCGCTGCTGATCAGCATGTTCCCGCACATGCATCTGCGCGGCAAAGCATTCGAGTATCTGATCACCGGCCCGAACGGGCGCGTGGAGACGCTGCTCAAGGTGAATCACTACGATTTCCAATGGCAGCTCAACTACCGGCTTGCCGGGCCCCGGCCAATCAAGGCCGGCACGCGCTTGGAGTGGGTGGGCTACTTCGATAATTCGCCCAATAATCGCGACAATCCCGATCCAGCGGCGGAGGTCCGCTACGGCCAACAGAGCTGGGAAGAAATGATGATCGGTTTCTTCGACGTTGTAGTGGACCCGGCGATAGACAAACCGAAGTTCTTCGAGCGTCAGGGCTTTTTATCGCCGCGTCTTACGCGTTGACCGCGGCCTTCACCACCAGCGATGCCACTGTGTACAACTCGATCGGCAGCGCCTTGCCGCGCACCGGTGCTTGTCCCAAGTGCAACGTCTCCACTTCGCTTCCCAGCCTGCTCTCGGTCGCGCCTGTCATCAATAATTTCGTGTGATGCTCCTTATTCAGGCTCTCCAACCTGGAAGCCAGGTTCACCGTATCTCCCAGAACGGTAAACTCCATTTTTGCGGCTGATCCCACGTTTCCTACAACCGCCGGGCCCGTGTGGATTCCAGCGCCGGTTTGAAACTGGCTGCGAGCAGTCACCATCCGCGTGGCGCAGCGCACGGCGCGTAATGCATGATCGCCGGGCGTGACGCCTTCGTCGTCGTCCGAGAACACGGCCAGAATGCCATCGCCGATGAATTTGTTGACGTGCCCTTGATACATCACGATGATCCCCACCATCAAAGCCAGGTATTCGTTCAACATTTGCACCACTACTTCAGGACCTTGCTCCTCGGAAACTTGTTCAGTGAAGGCCGTGAAACCGCGGATGTCTGTAAACAGGATTGTCATTTCCATCCGCTTGCCTGTGAGGCCGATCGCGTTGGACTCCTCCAGCGATGTGGCCAGTTGCTCCCCGACGAAGAGCGAGACCGCGCGGTGAAAGAGATTCCCGCGGGTTTGCTCGGTGGCGAAACGGTAAACCACGGATGCAACCAGGCAAATGAAGGTCGCAAGCAGAATCTCCGACGTGGACAATAAAATGTCGCCCAGGAATAACAAGTGAGTTGCCGCCAGGAGGGAGACGATTACCAGCAGCATAAACGCCGCCGCCCGGCTGGCCGCCAACGAGGTTGTGATCCAAACCGTAACTCCGGTGGCTAGCAGCAGCGCCAGCACCAGCGCCCACTCCGGCGCGGGAACCAGATAGCTTCGGGTGAGCAGGGTGCGGACCGTGTTGGCGTGAATCTCGACACCCGGCGTCAGCCACTTGGTTCCACTGAACAAGGTGAAGAACGGTGTCGCGCGGCGGTCGTCGAGAGCGTCGGTCCCCACCAGCACAATTTTTCCGCCCACCCATTTCCGTAATTGCTCCAAATTTCCGGCTTTCGCGGTCGCTTCGAAATCGGCTAGGGACACGCTGGGAAACGTGTCCGGCGGCCCCGCGTAATTGATGGCGATGGTCCGATCCTGGGCGATGGGAACGATGTGGCCCTGGAAGACCAATTTGCCGTTCTGGAATACGGCGTCGCTTCCGGCGAACTTCTCGGCCACCCGCAGGGCCAGAGAATGCGCGGGAGCCTGGTCGCTGGGCTGTCCGTTCGGGCTCCGCTCCGGCGCCTCCACCAGTTCCTGGCGGCGCACGAAATCGTCGGAGTCCGCCGTGACGTTCGCAAAGCCAGCCAAGCCGAGCGCGGCCGACAGCATATTGATCGGAATCCGCTGCGCCTCCGGGTTGGTGTTGAGTTCAGTAGCATAGGCGCAAACCACCGGCACGGGCGACGTGCTCACAGCCTCGCCCAGCAGTCGATCGAAGTCCGGTTCGTACTTATCCACCGGAACGCCAAAAGCCAGATCCAATCCGATCACCTTAGCGCCGGCCTGCCCGGCGGCGCGAATCACGTTGGCGTAATGCTGGTGCCAAAATATCCGCAGTTCCGGAAATGCGTCCAGAGTTTTTTGGTCCGCCAGCAGGAGGACGATGTCAGTAATGGCAGGCCGCCGGCCCAGGAAATCGCGCACCACGAAATGCGCGTCATAGGCCTTCAGATTGAGAATCTGGAAGAAGCGGACACCGCTCAGGAGCGCAGCTCCCAGCGCGCTTCCGGCGGCGAGAACGGCGCACAGGGCCCAGTGCTTCCACTTCTTCGTCATGCTACGGACAGCAGCGACATCGCCGCCACTCGCCCCGCTCCCAACAGGGCGGTCTTGTCGTTGGTGATCACGCGCACTGGAATTTCCTTCAACAACGCGGCGCTGCGCCCTTTCGCCGTGAACGACTTCATGAATACCGTGCTGCTCAGCTTGCGAATGATCTTGGGCGCGATGCCGCCGCCTACGTAGATTCCGCCGGTGGCAAGCATTTTCAAAGCCAGGTTGCCTGCCTCCGCGCCGTACACGGAAACGAACATATCCAGCGCCTGCACGCAAATTTCGGAAGTGCCTTCGAGCGCCGATTTTGAAATGGCGGCCGGCGGGTCGCCTTGCGCGATCTGCTCGGCCAGCCAGGCTGGCTCCTGGCCGCGCCCGGTATCGCGCAGAAATTGGTAAAGGTTATGCAATCCCGGACCGGAAAGCACGCGTTCATAGCTAACGTGCTCGAAGCGGCCCAACAGATACCGAAGCAGTTCCATTTCCACATCGTTGCGCGGCGCGAAATCCGCGTGGCCGCCTTCGGAGGCAAAGGGATGGTAGGCGCCCTGCGCATCGGCGAACAAGCCGGCTTCGCCAAGACCGGTACCCGCGGAGAGCAATGCGCGATTCCCCGAGGCGTGCGTAAGGCCAGGATTGAGAACCACAAAATCCGACTCCGCCAACAGCGCGATCCCGTGCGCGTTGGCAGCCAGATCGTTGATCAGTTGCACCTCAGCGAGACCCAGTGCGGCGCCCAGTTGCGACGAGTCCACCAGCCACGGCAGGTTGGTTGTTTCCACGCGACCGTTCACCACGGCGCCGGGCAATCCGAAGCAGGCGGCTTCCACGGGCTGCTTGTGCATCTCGAAAAACTTGCGAACTATATCGGCCAGCCCGGCAAAATGGGCACTGGGGAAGACCTCCACCTCGGTGGGGCGAAGCTGATCGGGCGTTCCTTCAAAGAACGCGAGACGGGAGTGGGTACCCCCGATATCGCCCGCCAGGATCATTACTCGTTGCTCCAACGGCGATGATCCTTGATCAAAAGCTCGTCGGCTTCATGCGGCCCCCAGGTTCCCGAGGCGTAGTTGGGAAACCGCCGCGGCGGCAGCGCCTCCCATACATCCAAAATGGGCGCCACCACGTGCCAGGCCGTCTCCACCATGTCGGACCTTTGGAAGAGCGTCGCATCGCCCAGCATGCAGTCGTACAACAACCGCTCGTAACCTGTTTGCGGCGTGGCGTTGAAGTAATCGGTGTAGTTAAAGTTCATGTCCACGTCGCCGACCTGCACCACAGGGCCGGGGATTTTGGCGCCAAAACTGAGCGAGATGCCTTCATCCGGCTGCAGATGGAGAGTGAGCCGGTTGGGCTCCAGCTGATCCACGGCGGTTTTGCGGAACAGCACGAAGGGCGCGCGTTTGAACTGAATTACGATCTTGGTGGCGCGCTGCGGCAGGCGCTTGCCGGTGCGGAGATAAAACGGCACGTCGGCCCAGCGCCAGTTGTCGATGAACAGCTTCATCGCGACGAACGTTTCGGTGCGAGAGTCCGGCGCCACCTTGGGTTCGGAACGATAGCCCTGAACTCTTTGGTCGCCCTCCATCCCATCGCCATACTGGCCGCGCACCGTGCGCGTAAGCACCTCTTCGTCGGTCATGGGCGAAAGCGCCTTCAGGATCTTGGCCTGCTCGTCGCGAACCACGTCCGCATCGAAGGAGACCGGCGGCTCCATGGCGGTCAACGAAATAAGCTGGAAAATGTGATTGGGCACCATATCGCGCAAGGTGCCCGCCTGCTCGTAGTACCCGCCGCGCAGCTCCACGCCCACTGTCTCGGCCACCGTGATCTGAACGTGATCGATATAGCGCCGGTTCCAGATCGGCTCGAAAATACCGTTGGCGAAGCGAAATACCAAAATGTTTTGGACCGTCTCCTTGCCCAGATAGTGGTCGATGCGATAGATCTGCTTCTCGTCCAGGACCTGCCGGATTTCCTTGTTTAGAGCGACCGCGGATTCGTAATCGTGTCCGAATGGCTTCTCGATAATGACGCGGCGCCAGCCGTGATCCTCTTTCAGCAAGTCAGCCTGGCCTAACAGCGTGACGATGGGTCCGAAGAAGGTGGGGCCCGTGGCAAGATAATAAAAATAATTGCCGCGCGTGCCGTGATCTTTGTCGATCTGCTGAAGCAGCTGTGCCAAGCCCTGGTAGGCATCCGGGCTGCTAAAGTCGCCCGCGTGATAGTAAATCCGCCGCGAAAACCAATGCCACAGGTCGGGGTCGACGGTGGTGGTGGCGAATTTGCCGATTTCCTTGCTGATCTCGTCGCGGAACTGTTCGCTGGTCATCGGGTGGCGCGCGAAGCCCACCAGCGCGAATTCTTTCGACAAAAGATTGTCCTTGGCCAGATTGTAGAGCGCCGGAATGAGCTTGCGCTTCGTCAAGTCGCCGGACGCTCCAAAAATCACCATCACGCACGGATCACCAGGCCGCCCGGCCGGGTGACCGTTTCCCTTAGCTACGACGTCTTCTGTCACCTGCATTCTTCACCTTCCATCGTTCCTGTTCGAGCATTGTAGCCCAGATCATGCTCTTGCTTCCCGGCGCGCGGTCTACCATGGTTCCTATGGAACGACTGTACCGCCGGATCGCCACCGAGGAAGCCTTCGCTCCGCCGGAGCTGATAGCGCGCTATCGAAAGCTGCTGGAGCAAGGCTACGACGATCCGGGGTTTCGCAGTCTCTGGGGATTCTACTCGGGGTCGACGCCGCGCGCCACCGCGCTGACCGAGCGAATTCAAGACCTCGGCGACCGGCGGCTGCGGGACATGGATGACACTGGCATCGCGATGCAGATCCTTTCGCTCACCGCTCCCGGAGTTCAGGTTTTCGATGCGCCCGAGGCCACGGCGCTGGCGCGATCGTCCAACGATCAACTCTCGGAAGCGATTCGAAAACATCCAGATCGATTCTCGGGACTGGCGGCCATCGCGCCTCAGGACGCCGCCGGTGCAGCCCAGGAGCTGGAGCGCGGGGTGCGCCGGCTTGGGCTCAAGGGCGCGATCATCAACAGTCACACGCGCGGCGAATATCTGAACGATTCCAAATTTTGGCAGATCTTCGAAGCCGCCGAGTATCTCAACGTGCCGGTTTACATCCATCCCACCACGCCGCCGAAGTCCATGATCGGGCCATTCATCGAGCGCGGCCTGGATGGCGCGATTTTCGGCTTCGCCGTCGAAACCGGTTTGCACCTTCTGCGCTTGATCGTCAGCGGCGTCTTCGATCGATTCCCCAAGCTGCGCGTTGTCGCCGGACATCTCGGTGAAGGCTTACCATACTGGTTGTTCCGTATCGATTTCATGCATCGCGCCATGGTGAAGGCCAACCGGTACCCCTCCGTTCAGAAGTTGCAGAAACAGCCGAGCGACTACATCAAGGAAAATATGTGGATCACCACCAGCGGCATGGCCTGGGAACCCCCCATTCTCTACGCGCAATCGGTGCTGGGAGTGGATCGAGTGCTGTATGCGATGGACTATCCCTACCAATTCGTTCCCGAAGAAGTGAAGGTCACCGACCAGCTTCCCATCAGCGACGCCGACAAAAAGAAACTGTACCAGTCCAACGCCGAGCAGCTATTTTCGCTCTAGTTTCCGAGCATTTCGTTCAATAGTTTCTCGGCCCCGTAGAGTTTCCGCAACGCCTCGGTCATCGCGGCGGTATGCACGGCGACGGCCCGATTGGTTTCGAGATCGTAAACGTAATCGCCCACCAGGGATTCGATATTGCCGTCGAAGATCAAGCCGACGATTTCGCCCGCGCGGTTGATTACGGGCGATCCGGAGTTCCCGCCGATGATGTCGTTGGTGGTGACGAAATTGAAGGGCGTCGATAAATCCAGTTTGGCCCATCCCTCCAGATAGCGCGACGACAGCCAGAACGGACCTTGAAAATCGAAACTGTTGGCGCGATCATAGAGGCCATAAAACGTGGTTTTGGAAGGCGCCTTTGTGCCATTCATCGGGTAGCCCTTTACCTGGCCGTAGGAAAGCCGCAAGGTAAACGTCGCGTCAGGATAAGCGTTTCGGCCATAGACGGCGAAGCGCGCTTTCCCCAGCGCTTCACCGGCCCGCTCGACCACGCTCTGGGCATTCGCCTGCATCCATTTAACGAACTCGCGGCGCATCGGATCGAGCTGGCGCGCGAGCACGATTTCGGGATCCGTGGACGCCTCGACGGCGGATGGTCCGCCTTCGATGAGTTGCTTCCTCACCGCGGGATCGTCCAGGTGCGTGCCGTTCACCAGGGCCGTGGCCGCTTCCCGCGGGGTTTTGCCCGCGAGCACGATTTTGATGAATGGATCGGCCGGACCCATTTCCTCCAAATCCAGTTCCAGGGCGCCGGTAATCTGCGCGATTTCCATGTCGCGATAGACCGGCGCAGGGGAGAACAGCTCGAAACGGAGCGAATCGAGCTGCGCGTCGTGGTATCCGGGTAATCGCTCGCCATCGGGTTTCTTGATTTCATTTACATACTCGACGATGGTTTTGGCGAGGCCGGAGAGTCGCGAATCGGTGCTGTGAAAGAATTGCTCCTTGATGCGCGATTCGGATTTCTTCTCGGCGGCGGCGATCTCGTCCCAGGCGCTCCCGTATGCCGCCTTCCACTGCGGATTCGCCATCACGGCCGCCTTGAACTTCTCTTCATCCGAGCGCTTGGTGTCCATGACGTGCTTGTCGTTGAGTCCGCGAAAATCGCCATCCAGCGCCTTAACGGAATTTTCCAGCTCCAGGATCTCGGTGGTCGCCTGGCGGGCGTGCTCCGGGCTCGATGCGGAGAAGTCTCTCATCACGGTCAGCCGCCCACGCAGCATCTTGAGAATGTTCGGCAGATCCGCGTCGCGTTCCGCCTCCAACTGCGCCAGCGTGTCCAGGCGCTGCGTGGTTCCGGGATTGCCGGAGACGAACACCAGCTCTTCGTCGGCCGCGCCCTTGGGGTTCCACTTCAAATAATTCGGGGTGTCGATGGGTTTGCCGTTCTCGTAAACACGGAAGAGCGCCAGATCGAGGTCGAAGCGGGGATAAGTGAAGTTGTCCGGATCGCCGCCGAAGAAAGCCGCCTGCTCCTCGGGCGCGAAAACGATGCGCACGTCGGTATATTTCTTGTAGCGATACAACCAGTATTCGCCGCCCTGGTAGAGGGTGACGACATCCGAACGCAGGCCGGTTTTTTCCTGGCTCTCCTTTTCAATTTCGGCGATCGCCTTGCGGCGCAGCGCAAATTCGTCCTCGCTGTTCCTGGCGCCCTTCACGGCGCTCTGAATGCGGCCCGTCACGTCGTCGGAGGAAATGAGAACATCCACTTCGAGATCCGGCGATTTGATCTCCTGGTCGGCCGTGGCAGCGTAGAAACCGTTCTTGATGTAATCGTGCTCCGAAGTCGAGTTCTTTTGCAATTGGCCTCGCGCCACGTGATGATTGGTCAGCAACAGCCCATGCGGGCTGACAAACGATCCGGAGCCGCCGTCATTCAATCGGGCGGAGGCGAGGCGCACGTGGTCCAGCCACGATTGAGTGAGCGTGAAATGATATTTGTCCTGGATCAGTTTGGTGGGCGGGTGATCGAAAGTCCACATGCCTTCGTCGGCGGAAACGGCGGCGGCGAACAGGGCGCCGCAAACGATAGTGTTGGTCAGGATGCGCATGAAGTGGCCTCGATTTCATTGAATCATACTGCCGGTATGGCTCGAACGATATAATGTCACGCAGGGTCCAGACACACATGCGAGTTCGTCTCCTCAGCGCGGTGATTGCCGCGGGCGTCGGCCTGCTTGTTCCAACGGTCCCCGCGCTCGCGCATCACTCTTTCGGGGCGGAGTACGACGAGAACAAGCCGGTGACTGTCACGGGCGTTGTGACCAAAGTGGACTGGGAAAATCCTCACATGCATTTCTACATCGATGTGAAGGACGACGGCGGCAACCTCGTCCACTGGAAGTTTGAAGGCTTTCCTCCCAACATGCTCATCCGGCAAGGATGGAGGCGCGACATCACTATGAAGCTGGGCGACACGGTGACGGTGTTCGGATGGCGCGCGCGGGACGGATCGAACTTTGCGCACTCGCGGGAAGTGACTTGGGCGGACGGCAAAAAGCTGACCTCGGGCCCGCCGGCGAACACCGGCGCGAATTAGACCAGACGTGCGCTAAAAATTAGTCGCTCTTCTTCCGCAGTTCATCCAGGGTCGATACACTAAACTCTTCATTCTGGGGATTGCCTCCTTACACGTTTTACAATGCTCGTTCGGGGCGGATGCATCCAAATTTTCCGATTTACCAGGCCAGCCGCGCCCCGAACTGTACCTGCCGCGCCGGCGCGAGGGTGTGGCTGATGACACCGGATGATTCCACGCCCAGAAACCGATCCGGCAGAGCCAGGTTGGTGCGATTTTGCAGGTTATGCGCTTCCGCGCGGAGTTCCAGGCGCAGACGCTCGTGGATCGGAAAGGCGCGGGCCAGCGCGATGTCGGTGGTCGCCAGGCCGGGCCCACGCAGAATGTCGAATCCTGAATCGCCGTACTGAAGCAGCGCCGGAACCTGGAACGCGTGGCTGGGCGTGGATGGATTGAGCGTGGTATTGAACCATTCGAGATACGAACGTCGGCCGGATGGCAGAGCCCCGTTACCGACGCGGTTTGGAAGCTGGTAATTTTCGTTGTTCAAGCTGTTGACGGCCATTTCGGGCGTGAAGGGGAACCCCGTTTGAATGGTGGCCAGCCCGCTGATGCTCCAATTGCCAAACAGCATCGAAGCCAGCGAGCGCGTACCCGTCGCGCCCGCAACATGCTTGAAAGGAAGGTCGTAGTGTGCCGACAGAACCGCGCGTTGGGTGATGTCGAAAGGAGAAGGCGAACGGTTCCCCCGTGGACTGTATAAATACTGCGGCCCATCCGGACGGCTTTCGGGATTGGTGAAGGGGGCAATGGAATCGTCAATCTCTTTTGAATACACGTAGCTCATCAACACCTGAAGTCCCGGCGCCAATTCGCCGGCTAGCTTGATCTGGCCGCCGTAGTAGGTTGATCCTCCGCCCATCGCCAGGTACTCGATGCGCGATGTGTAGGGTTGATAAGGATAGTGGTTCACGTTTTCGTAAAACGCGGGGGTCGGTTGATTCGCGTCGTAGGTGGCGTACAAATGCACGCCCATCGAGCTGCTGACGCCGGCGTCGAGCGCCAGCTTGGGGCGCAGGCGGTGCTCGAGGAAAACACTCCAGTCGTCGGCGTAGGGCGTGCTTTTCTGTGGTTGGATCGCGTAGATGGATCCGTGAGCGCTGTTGAGCGAGGCGGCATTCAGCAAGCTTACCGGCACGGGCGCAGGCAGCCCGGCGGAAATATTCGGTCCCACCTCATAAGTGGAATTGATGAAATCCTGCGAAGCTGCGTACGGCGGATTCCGTGCCAGGATGCCTTGCGCGAGAACCGCGCCTGTATCGAAGCTCTGGCTAAAGCCTCCGCGCAGAGTGGTGGATCCGCCGAGTGCCAGCGCGAAGCCGATTCGCGGCGCGAAGGCATGTTTGGAAAACTCGAGTCCCGCGTGATCGTTCACGCCGGCTTGGCCAGCGAACTGGTTGAGCGCAGCCGCGCCTCTGGCAAAATCGAAATTGACCATGTGGTCATTGGCTTCGGTGAGCGGAGGCAGCAGCGAGTAGCGGACCCCGGCCTGGAGCGTGAGCCTCGAAAACAACTGGATCTGATCCTGCGCGAAGCCGGACAACTCCCAGGATCGAAGATGATACGGTTGGAACTGAACGTCGCGCCGGGCTTCGGTGGGATAGCCCAGCAGCAGCGATGCGATGGAGTCGCCCTCCGCGCTGCCGGGCACGCCAGTGTAATCGGGAGTGAAGTAGAACGTGCCCCGATCCGTAAATTCGGTGGCGCTGCCGTCGGTCAATCTGCGAATTGCCTGAACGCCGAATCTCCACGCGTTTCTTCCTTTGATCCAGGTGACGCTATCTTCCAATTGCGCATTGGTCTCTCGAATGGCCAGGGGGACCGGCTCAGCCGCGCCCATTGAAGCGAACCCGGCGGGGCTGACGGTTGGCAGTCCGTCGAACCCCAGGCCCGGGATGCCGGTGACCGCCGAGGCATTGATGCCCTGGTCGTCCGCGATGGACCGAAGATGGATGCCGGCTGCGCCCACGCGCAGTTCATTCACCAGCTGCGGCCTCGGCGCGATGGTGTACCCAACGGCCACGCCCCAGGCTGTGGTATTGGTCTGGGCCGCGTCAGCCTGTTGGGTAATGTCGCTGCCCGCATAGCCGCCGCCGGATAGCGGAAACGCGCCGGGCGATTGCAGGGCTTGGCGTTCCCCGCTGATACGCACGAACAGCTTTCCCAGCGGAAGCAGCTTGTCGGAGCGCAGATCGAAGCGTTCGTTGTTATTGACTGCCCGGGGCGTGAAACGATAATTGTCCGCGCTGCCGGGAAGGTTCGGGCTGGGATAAAGATCGATCAAGTTTTGCGAGGCCTGGGGAATCAACGAGGCGGGGATGCGATTGCCCAAGAACTGCTGGCGCGTGAATCCGTTGGCGGTTTCAGCCAGCGTGAGGGGGCTGAAGATGGCGATGTTTCCGAAATCTCCAGACTTTTCGGCGCTGGTAGGAACCGTTGAAATAACGGTCAGCCCCTGGTTCACCCGTCGCGATTCGGCATCGGCGAACCAGAACCAATCGTTCGGTCGGATAGCGCCGCCGGCACGCGCACCGAACAGGTTTCCCACCAGGCCAGGCTTGTGCGCACCATCGAAAAAGTTGCGGGAATCCAGGGCGGAGTTTTCGAAATCCTCGAATACGTCTCCATGGAACTGGTTCGAACCGGAGCGCGTTTCCACGCTGACACTAGCCCCGGTTTCGTGGCCGAACTCGGCGGGAATATATCCATCGGCAAGACTCACAGTGGCGATAGCTTCCGACGACGGAACCAGAATGGACGAGCGAATCCAGTTCTCGTTATTGTCGATTCCATCCACAAGGAAGTTGTTGTCCTGGCCGCGCTGGCCGAAGCTGTTGAGGCTTAAGTTTCCGCGAGCTCCATAGGGACCAAAGCCCTCGATGTCGCCGCCCTCCTGGCCCGGCGTGATTTCTGCGTTGTCGCGTATCGAATCCAGATAAGAACGGTAAAGAGCCGGGGGATCGAGCGCCAAGGGCGTAATAGTCAGGACGACGGAAGCATCGACGATCTCGCCTTCTTTCACGACGGCCGTGGAAGTCTGCTCGCCAAACGCCGGGGCGGTGACCACGAGAGTATAAGAACCAGCAGGGAGATCGAACGCGAAATATCTTCCCGTCTCACTGGCCAGCACAGAGCGCCGCAGCCCAGCCTGCCCGGTCTGCCCAGTCTGCCCAGTCTGAATGACCAGCGTCACCTCGGCCAGTGGCACGGGATCGCCGGATGCGTCGAAGATGGTCCCGGAGAGTGTACCCGTTTTAGCTGCGGGCTGAGCGTGAAGACAGAGGGAGTGAAGAGTTAGGAGAATCAGCCAGACGGCACCGGGCCGAATAAGCATGACGACAAGAGTATCATCTGCCGCCCTCCTCTATTGGATGCAGCACGCAACGTCAGGGCACTGTTGCGTCCCGCGCAACCCGGCCGCAATCAGCGCCTGCATCTGCCGCTTCCGGAAGTAGAAGGAGTGCCGATCCGGCCGGTGGGGGAAACCTGCGTGGCGTACTCGGAAGATCCCGACGACGTGTGGTATAAACGGGCGTAGTATCGCGCATGGCCAAGGTCGCCCTGGTTTCTCACGATGTACAAACGGTTCAGGGACGCGCCGGGGGCGTGGGGGCCTTTGTTACGCACTGGGCCAGGTTGCTCAAAGAGAGCGGCGAAGAAGTCACTATCATTCTGACTCACGCCGAGGTCGAGACGGCGGGCCTGGATGCGCAGTGGGCCGCGAACTACCGGTCCTGGGGCATTGAGTTCATCGAGCTGCATAGCGATCCGCCGAGCCCGGACCGCTGGCCGGAAGCCTGGGCCATGCGGCTTTCCGAGAAACTGCACCCGATCCTGCTGCGGTTTGACCTGGTGTACTTTCAGGACTGGGCGAATCTCGCTTTCCACGCGGTTCGAGTCAACCGCTTCTCCTCAACGCCGGGGCCACTCTGCATCACGGTTTTGCATGGACCATCCAATTGGGTAAGGCTCGGCAACCGCAAGTATCCGCAGATCGTGAACGATTTGCATCTCGAATTTGTGGAGCGCTACAGCGCCGAGCATAGCGACTTAGTGATTGCGCCGAGCCATTACATTCTTGAATGGGTGAAGAACGAGGGCTGGAAATTCCGGACCGAGCCGGTTGTGATGGGTCTGCCGTACCTGCCGCCCGGTCAAGTGGACATAAAGCCGCAGGAGCAAGCGAAAAAACGGATAATTTTTTTTGGCCGCCTGGAGACGCGTAAAGGCGCCTCGCTGTTCACGAAAGCACTGCTGGCGCTCGCGAGCGATCATCCCGATATCTCGCAAAGCATCGAAGAGATTGTATTGCTGGGCCATGAGGACGAACCGGGCTCGGTTCAAACGATAAAGCGTCACTTGGCGAAAACCGGATTGCGGGTAGTTCATGAAGGAAATCTGGATAGCGAACAGGCGGGCCGTTATTTGCGCGAGCATGCGCGGGGCGCGGTTGCCGTAATCGCCAGCGCCTATGAGAATTTCCCCTATGCGGTCATTGAGACGTCGCTGATCCCGGGGCTGACCATGATTTGCTCGCGTGGCGGCGGGACGCCCGAGGTTCTCGCGGGCCGCGACGATGGACGGCTTTTCGATCCGGAGCCGAGTTCGCTGGCGGCGAAATTACATCAGGCGCTGCTGGAGGGACCCAGCCAGCCAGCGGCCCGGCCTTACGACTTCAGTGCCGCCAACGATCGATGGCTGGCCTTTCACCTCCGCTTTTTGGAACGTGCCGGGCGCGCAAAGAAAATCGCGACCTCCGCCGCCAACCCATCCCTATGCGTCTGTATTCCGTACTTCAACAAAGCCCGTTACTTTCCCGAACTCTTGCGCTGTCTCGAGGCCCAAACTCTCGCCCAATTCAGCGTAGTGGCTGTGGACGACGGTTCGAGCGATCCGGAGGCAAGGCATGTTTTCGACGCGATGGCTAGCAAATATGAGCGTCTGGGGTGGATGTTCCTGCGTCAGGAGAATGCTTTCGTGGACGCGGCTAGAAACCGGGCCGCGCGCCACGCGAACAGCGAATATCTATTTTTCATCGACGCCGACGACTTGATTCCGCCGCAAGCGATCGAGCGCATGCTGGAAGCGGCAGTGCGATCCGGAGTGGACTGCTTGGTAAGCGCCAGCGTGTTGTTCAGCGGCGACCAGCCCCCCTACAACACGATCGCGCAGTACATGCCGATCGGCGCAAATCTAGTCGCGGGTTTGATCGAACCGATTATTTTCGGCGGGCCGATGATCCTGATACGGCGTACCGCCTTCGAAGCCATCGGCGGGTACCGCGAGCTGCGCGGGGCGGCCCATGAAGATTGGGAACTGCAAGCCCGGCTCGCGATGCACGGATTCGATACCGATATCCTGCCCGAGTACCTGCATCAATACCGGCAACTTCCCGACGGATTGGCCAAAACCAGCGACGGTTTCCTTGCCAAACGCCGCATCATCGATTGTTACGAGGAGCAGTTCTCCAAAATCGGAATGCATGGAATCGGCGGCGCAATGTTCGCCCTGTACCGGCGCTGCCAGGAACTGGAAGGCGCCGTTCGCGAAAATGTTCCGCGAGAGCTGCGCATGCGCCTGCATGACCGTTTGAGCAAAATGCTGGGCCGGCCGGAGTAGATGGCCGCCGTCAGCATCATTATTCCGGTTTACAACGCGCTGGAGTACGCCCGCCAATGTCTGGAAAGCGTGTACCGCGCGGCCAGCCGCGCCAAGTTCGAAGTGATCGTTGTTAACAATGGATCCGCGCCGGACGTGGCTCAGTGGCTCTCTTCGGAAATGGAGCGCCGGGCGAGGCTCAGCGTTCTTAGTTTCGATCGCCCGCTCGGTTTCGCAAGAGCCGTGAACGAGGGGGCTCGCAAGGCGCGGCACGATTTTCTACTGCTGCTGAACAGCGATTCAGCCGTCACGGACGGATGGCTGGATGGGTTGCTCGAAGCCATGCTCACCGATCCACGCATCGGCATCGCGAGCCCGGTCAGCAACCATTGCGGCCCGGGCCCTCAGTTGGTTGCAGGCCCGCCCGAAGCAGGCGCAGCCCATCGCTTGATTGAGGACCCAAGGCGGCTATTCTTTTTCTGCGTGATGATCCGGCGCGAACTTTGGGAATCCCTGGGCGGCCTCAACGAGATTTATCAATTGGGCACCTATGAGGATGACGACTTCTGTTTACGCGCCCGCATGGCCGGCTGGTCGCTGATCGTCGATCCTGGTGTTTTTGTATTCAATCACGCCAGCAAGACTTTTGAGGAAAATCGGATCGATCACGAGGAGTGGTTGTTTCGCAATGAAAAAATCTTCCTCGAGAGGGCCAGCTCTTTATCCCGCTCACAATCGCCCGAGACCCACGGTAAGAAAGCGCTGCCTTCGACCAGCGTTGTCGTCGCTGTTGCGGCGAGTACAGATGGGGGATTTGTAGCTGAGAGGTTAATCGATTCGCTCACCAGCCTCGCGAACCAGACCATCACCGGTTTTGAAACCGTGATCGTCTCAGGGCAAGAGCACGAACTGCCCGCTCTTCCCGCCGAACTGGTTCGTGACCTGCGTATCCGGCGGGTGACCGTTCCGGGCAACTCGCTTGCTGGGATGGGTTCCATCTGGAACGCTGGAATAGCGGCCTCGCAGGGTGATTTTTTGGCCTACCTGCCGGCGGGCGATATTTATTTCCCCTTTCACCTAGAAATCCTGCATCAATCGCTCGAAGCGAACAAGTGCCGGGCTGCATACACCTCTTGGGGTGTGGCCATCCACTCCGGGACGCAGGTGCGCCGCGCGGCGGTTACCGAATTTGAAGCGAAGCCGGACCGTCTGCCGCTCGGCGCTTGGGCGCCTCTGGTGTGCTGGATGCAGCATCGCTCGTGCCTGCCAGGAAACGGGTTTCGGACGGACCTTCCGTCCTTCGCCGAATGGGATTTTACGCTGCGCTTAAGCCAGGCCACGAACGTGTGGTTTGAACCGGCCGTGACTTGTGAGCGAAACCGATGGCTGGGGGACAGCGGGGAGAGCACTGCTGATGCCGAGTCGGTAATGAATGCCTTCCCTGTGTCCTCCCAAGGGGCCGCAAAAGATCGGCTGGATTTCCTGAAGGCCGTCAAAGGCGGGGTCTGGGAAGAGAGCCTCATCGTGCGGCGTCACGAGATGGAATATCGCGCGCGGCGCCTGTTTCGGCGGAAATCTGTTTCACCGGCCCGTTCAACCGCGGCGCCGGTAGACGTTGCGCCGGCGTCTGGGAGCGTCGACTTCGTTTTCTTGAACATCCTGCGTTGGAACGATCTGACTCAGCGGCCACACCACTTCGCCAGCGGCCTCGCCAGGCGCGGATATCGCGTGTTCTGGGTGGACGTGACGCTGATTCCCGCCAAGGGTTTTATCGGAAACACGGCCCCGCGAAAACTTGCCGACAACCTCTTCGAGATTCAGCTACCGGGATTCCAAGGTGACATCTATCATTTTTCCTGGTACCCCGCGGCGCTGGAACTCATGCTCGGCGCCCTCGACCAATTCCGAAAAGCCAGTGGGATCGGTCAAGCCGTTCAGCTGGTCAACTTTCCCGGTTGGACGCCACTGGCGCGAAGCCTGCGCCAGCATTTCGGATGGCCGATTGTTTACGACTGCCTGGACGACCAATACGCGTTTAGCGAACTTTACGGCCAGGAGGCGGCGGCGTATGAAGCGGACCTGACCCAAACCTGCGACGTCTTGGTGACATCGGGGCGCCAGCTCTACGGGAGCAAGGTAATCCGCAGGAAGGACGCAATCATGATCCTGAATGCCGCCGACTATAGTATTTTCAATGCCGCCGGATCGCAGGGACTTCTGGATCATCTTCCCCGGCCGGTGATCGGGTTCTTCGGCGCTTTGGCCGACTGGTTGGATCTGGATTGGGTGGCCGAGGCAGCCCGCCGATTTCCGTCCTGGGCGTTCGTCTATATCGGTAGCCAGGGCTTTGCGCGCCAGGAAGCCAGAGAGCGGTGGCGCGTCGCGACTTCAGCTCCTAACGTTCACGTCTTGCCGCAAGCTGACCTGGCGACGCTGGCCGCTTATCTCGCCCAGTTCGATGTTTGCACCATGCCGTTTCAGGATCTGCCCATTACGCGCAGCATGCACGCCGTGAAGATTTACGAATACCTGGCGGCCGGCAAGCACGTCCTGGTACCGGCGCTGCCGGAGATGCGGCCGTTTGAAGAGCAGGGCCTGCTGGCCACGTATAGCAATCGTGAGCAATCTTTCGAGTTGCTGGAAACGCTCTCGAATCGGCCTCCCACGCTGGAACAGATTCACACGCGCAAGGCGTTCGCCGCGCGGAACGACTGGTCCGCACGGGTGGATCAGCTTATCGAAGCGGTGGCGCGATGCGGGATCATCGCGGCCGCGGATCCCGGCCTAAAATCTGAGGCATGAGTTGAAGCGCTTCGCCGTCGCTGGGCTTAGGCACGTCGCCGCCAAAGTGAACCATGGTGAATCCGCAAGGATTGTTCGCATAGTCGTAACCCAGCATTCCGCCCGGAAGACCGCAAAAGAAGGGATACCAGTATTGTTCCGAGGGCAGTTCCAGAACTGTCTCGTTGGCGAACAGATGAGCGTACAGACCCTGCTCCCACGCCCATGCGGCTTCCAGTTTCCCGAGTCCCCGCAGCATCGCACCCGCCGCCGCGTTGCGATCCTTCCGCATACGCAGCCAATAGAGAGCGGTGTTCAAGCGCGCGGTCCGTGTCACCGGCGATTCTGGAAACACATCGCTCCAAACGGAGCGATAGAGCAGCGCATTGTCGTTTTCGGGCACAAACACGAAGTCGTGTTCCAGCGAAAGCGCCTGAGCGCCGCTAACCGGTTTCAGAATGAATAAGTCGTCATCCATCATGCAAAAATGGATCGGACCGCACAGCAACGACACGCAGGATTTCATGACGAACCAGTTATCCCTGGCCACGTCGGCTAGCTGCGAAGGAGCCACCTGCGCGATCTGGTCCCGAACATCTTGTAGGGGGACCACCGCCGCGAATGGAAGAAACTGCGCCAACAAAGATTGCGCGAACGGTTTCCATTGGTAGTCGCCGTAGATATAAACCTGGGAAGGCGAGTACCCGTTCAGGATCATGCTGTAGATTGAGATCACCGTGCGAATAGGATCGCGCGCGTCCGTGAATATTTTCAGTGGTGGACCGGTTGGTTCCCTCAGCCGGGCCAGAACGCGGGGAAGGTGAACGCTCATCAGCTCCCAGCCGGCGTTCGCCACCGGTTCGATTCTGGCTCCCCAACTCCATTGGTTAGGTCCATGGGACACCGCGACTTCGAGAATGTCTCCAGCCCTTACATCAACGGGCGCCTCTGGTTCGGGCGCCCCCTCAAAAACGCATAAGTCACCCCGTCGGATCGCACAGCAGCCCGGACTTGTGAACACCAGCTTTCCGTCGGCATTCAAACGAATCCGAAATACGACGCCGAATTGTCGCATCGTCCCTAGGAATCTCGCGCCGCCGCGGAACAACTCCCCCCAGTCGATACTCCAATAGGCGTGTTCTCCCTGGCGCCGCCATTCTGGGATCGGCCGGAGGTGCGTGAGCGGAGCTTGCCATTCCGGGTTGAAAGCTTGTTGCGGTGCGGGAAAAGGCCAGCTACAGCTCAGCAGTTCAAAGGGTACGGTCTGCGGGATCACGGATCAGACCATGTTCCCACGTTCCTTAGGCCGTAAGAGCCGAGCCAGTTCCGGACAGGCGCGCCGCCACGAATCGCCAAACTGCCGATTGGATTTCTCCGTGAAGTACAGAAAATCCATGAAGTACTTTATAGGCAACGATTCATCGAGGTATGCCAGCGTCGCATCGATAGTGCTCAAAACATTTTTGTGGATCGGCCGTTTACTGGCTCTGGCTTTCACGCGTTCGGCCAGCAATCGCTGGCGTGCGACCTCTTTGACAGCCGCGGGCAGCACTCGAATCGACAAATAAGCCGGCTCATACAACGGAATGAGCACCGGCGCCGGCGCAACATGCTGAAAGCTTTCCGCAAGATAGTCGAAGAGCTCGCCAAGCTGCAGGAGGTTGTAGGTTTGGACGGTGGTACAACATTCAACCAGGCGCAGTTTCCATTCTCTAAAGTTTTGATCGAGAAGCTGCAAATTGCGGTCAATGTCGCTCCACTTAGAAGGCCGCCGAATGTAATCGTTCATGGCGCCAAATCCATCCACACTACAGTGGACCGACACACTTCGAAAATAGGGCCATAGCCGGGCCACCCGGTCAGGAATGACAGTGAGATTTGTGTTGTAGGAAAGATCGATCTGATCCGCCCGGCCCGCTTGGATGCAGAGATCGAGCGCCTCCAGCATTTCCGGAATAATAAGAGGTTCGCCTCCGGCGAAGTTCAGGGATTCCAAGCAGGGCAGGCACTGCTCCATCAGGAATGCCATGGGCCGGCTCTTTACCCAATTGTGATTGCGAAGCAAAGCGAGTTCCTGAACCGGCCTCTGGTAATCCTTGGGCTGACATTCGTTGTAGTGCTCGGCCCATAAACGCGAGGCGGATGGACCGCACATCCGGCAGGTAAGATTACAGACATTACCCAAGCCGATATCGGCGTATCGCACCAGCGGCCGACCCAGCGTTCCATCTTCCGCGGTGCCGGACAACGCCTCCGCTCTCCAATGTCCGAATCGGCGGTTCATGTGGTGGCGGTTGCTGACAGAGCCGGCTTCTTCGGAAAGGCGGCAGCGCTCACAAGCGGCCGGCCACTCACCGCGCAACATGGCCAGGCGAACCGCCGTTACGTCGGGGGAGTTGAGGAGTTCGGCATCCGTAAGCTGCTGGTCCACATGGAGAGGCCGTCCTGTTGGTCCCTGAGCATGTTTGCGGCTCCCGTTCCGGAGCAGCACAGTTGGTGCAAGCCCTGTTCATTGGTGAACCGGTGCAACCAGGGAACCATGCACATGGTCTTGGGTTCCGTCACGGTGTCCTTCCTGCCAAGGTCAGTTCTTATAAGACCACAAAACAACAACCCGGCAATTCGGTCCAGCCTTGAGCGCAGGTGGTATTCTTAGGGCTCCGATGGACTTCCTCGCGCCACGCTCAATTCAGATTGACGCGTCTTCGCATTGCCAGTTGGCTTGTCCGGTTTGTCCGACGGCCAATGGCTTAGCCCGTCCCGTGCTGGGAGCGGGCCATTTGAAACTCGCGGATTTCGAGCGCTTACTGGACCGCAACCCCGAAATTCGCGAGGTGGAGCTGTCCAACTACGGCGAAATGTTCCTGAACCCGCAGCTCCCCGATTTATTGGCTTGCGCCTATGCCAGGGAAGTTGTGGTGAGCGGCAGCAACGGAGTAAATCTGAACTTCGCGAGCGAGGCCGCGCTCAACGCGGTCGTGAAGTACCGCGTCAGGGCCCTGACGTGTTCCATCGACGGAGCGACCCAGGAGACCTACTCGCGTTACCGGGTCAACGGGCATTTGGAGCGGGTGCTTGCGCACGTCGACAGGATTCGGGATTTGCGCCGGCTCAGCGGCTCTGCGTTTCCACTGCTGGACTGGCAGTTTGTGGCGATGGGCCACAATGAACATGAGATCGAAGCGGCCCGCGGCATGGCGCTCGCCCGAGGAATGCACTTCATGCCCCGGCTCTCCTGGAGCGCGGATCATTCGCCGATAATCAACCAGGATCTGGTCCGAATTCAAACCGGTTTGGGTGTGGCCAGCCGCGAAGAATTCCGGGAAAAGAAGGGTGTCGAGTACACTCGCGATATCTGCCACCAACTGTGGCGCGCGCCGGTGATCAATTGGGATGGCAAGATGCTGGGCTGCTGCGTCAATTATTGGGGCGACTTCGGGAGCAATGTCTTTGCGGATGGTCTTTCGGCAAGCATGCGAAGTCCCAAACTGGAATACGCTCGCCGAATGCTGATGGGGAAGGCGGAGCCTCGCCCGGAGATTCCCTGCACAACGTGTGACCAGTACCAGGCCATGAGCCGGGCACAAGGATGGATCCAAGCAGAAGAACTCCAATTTCCTTCGGACAGCGAAATTTTGGTGGGACTGGTAGTTACGGCGAACCCAGCCTCCAAATTCGCGCGGATTTCCATTCGCCAGGGTACCGCCGGCGCACCCCGTTTTGATGTTTCAGGAAGGCTGTTCCGCTTCGGCTGCGACACGGCCGTGTACTTCCACGCCCCCGCCGCCGGGTGCTACACCGTGTTTGTTCAGTGTTTGGAACGCCACGGATGGGGACACGTGACCGGCCGTACCTTCAATATCCCAGAGCGTCCCATTTGTCAGCAGATTAATATCCGTGCGGAATCTGGCCAGGACGAGGTGTTGGACCATGCCGCTGGGAAAACAACAGCCATTCCTTTTTGGGTTCGTTAAGCAGTTTCGCAAACTGCGGTCCTGGCCCAATACTGCCAGTACTAGAACTTGCTTCATCCGTCCCAGTAGGCAAAAATGGAAGCTCCAATGCCGGAAATATGCTTTCGGATCAATGCGCCAGCGGTCATCCACGAGAAATTCGACGATGAGTTGGTAGCCATCAATCTGGATACGGGCGTCTATCATAGCTTGTCAAGCGCCGCAGCCGACGCGTTTCAGCTGTTGACGGAGGAAGCCACGCAAACGGAGGTGGCCGAAGCGCTTGCCACCAAATACGCTGCCACACCCGAGGCCATCCACGCCGCACTCACTCCGTTTTTTGAGCAATTGCGGAAGGAAGATTTGATTTGTCAGGTAGACGTTCAGAAAGCCTCGCGGCCCCTTGCAACTGGCTGGCGGAGGATCTGCTTTACCCCTGGTGGCTCCAACGCTCGAAGCGTATCGCGACTTACAGAGTCTCTTCCTTCTAGACCCGGTGCATGAAGTAGGTGAAGAGGGCTGGCCCGGCGCCGCGCCCGGCTCTCCGGAAGCATGAAAGCTATCGTTGAACTCTTCCAGGAGTACGCCGAGCAATCCATCGCGACACTCGGACTGGAAGAGAAAACGTTTTCGATCGGAGGCTTTGTCGTCCGATTGCGGTTTGCGGGCGCCCATTGGTCCGCGATACTCACCAAGGCCCTGGACCACCTTCGAGCCCACGGGCCCGCCCAGCCAAGCCGCCGGCAACTCACAATTTCGGTTTTGGACGGTTTATTGCCGCAGCGGAACCCTCTGCTGCGCTTCTATTTGAAAGCGTTGGTGGATCATTGGCCGGATTACACGGGCCCCCGAGGCGAGTTGCTGAACCTGCATGGCGGGCCGGTGCAGGCTTTCTATCATCCAGGCCCTGACATCCTGAGCATTGTCGATCTGGAAGAGGATGTGGGGTTTTTTTGGAAGCGAGATTTGTCGCCGCTTCCTTACTATGAAGCTGGTTCCCCCATGCGCGGGCTGTTGCACGCGTGGATGAGCAGGCAAGGCGTTCAGTTCGTCCATGGAGGAGCCGTCGGAACCGAATCCGGTGGCGTGCTGTTGGTCGGCAAGAAGGGTTCCGGTAAGTCCACCAGCGTTTTGGCATGCTTCGATTCAGGCCTGAAATACGCTAGCGACGACTATTGCATGGTGGGCGCTCCGGATTCGAAGCACTGGAGAGTTTACAGCCTTTACAACACGGCCAAACTGGTTGGAGAAAACGATCTCGTCAAGTTTAGAAGCCTGGCCCCGCATGTCTGGAATCCGCAGCGGGAGTCGAACGAGAAGGCTACCATTTTCTTAAACGAATCGTTTCCGCAAAAGCTGATTCCGCAATTTCCGCTGCGAGCCATATTGGTGCCCACCATTACAGGCCAAGTAGATACTCGGATTGAAGCGTGCGGTGAAGGCGCTGCATTAATGGCGCTGGGACCCAGCAGTATGGCGCAACTGCCGGCCAGCGGGCCGCGGGATCTTAGTGCGATCGCCCAACTGGTTCGCAGCTCCCCCTGTTTTCGACTGCAGCTTGGAACCGACCTGACGCAGATCCCTCGCGCCATCGGACAATTGCTGAGCCAACTGAGCCGATGAGTGCCGATCCGCTCATCAGCGTGATCGCTCCGGCCTTCAACGCGACAGCGTTTTACGAGGCCTGGCTGGGGAGCATTCAGGCTCAGGGTTATCCCAATCTCGAGGTCGTCCTGGTGGATGATGGATCGACCGACGGTCTTTCGGAGCGCGCCCAAAAAGGTCCGCCGTTCCTGCGCTACATACGCCAGGACAATCGCGGTCCGGCGGCCGCTCGCAACCTTGGGATCGCGGCGTCCACCGGTGAGTTGATCGCCTTTCTGGATTTGGACGATCTTTGGGCGCCCGGCCATCTCAAACGAATGTCCTCAGCTCTGCAGGCTCACCCCGATTCCCAGATTGCGCAGGGCCTGATTCGCAATTTCCTGCTCGACGATGACGGCCGCCCATGCTACTGTTCGCGATCCTACCGCTTTATCAATCTGGGGAGCGCGGTTTTCCGCCGATCGGTCTTCGACACATGCGGTATTCTTGAGGAAAACATGCGCTTCGCCGAAGACTTCGATTTCATGATCCGCTGCTGGGAGCAAGGCATGCGAAAGCAGGATGTCGAGAAGCTGTCGCTGCTGTATCACCGGCACGCCAATAACATGACGCACGGGAAAAACGTGGTGGAAATGGGCGTCGTAGCCATCTATAAGCGCCGCATTGATAGATTGCGCGCCGGCAAAATCAAACCAGCTAGGCCCGGTTCCCTCGAGGTGAGATACTGGGACTACATCGGCGGCAGCGTGTGGCCATTCGACGAAGGAATTCGGGAGCCGGTTTGATCCTTCCGCTGCGATGAACCCAGACCCGTTGATCAGCATCGTGATTCCGGTTCGAAATGGCGGGCCTTTTGTCCTCTCCGCCATGGAGTCCATCCGGGCTCAGGACTATCCGAACCTCGAGGTTCTGCTGATCGACGACGGGTCCACGGACGGCTTGGCTCAGGAGCTGAAACACTGCCCCGAATTCGTCAGATATATGCGTCAGGAGCAGCAAGGACCAGCCGCTGCCAGAAATCGCGGGATTCGGGAATCCACGGGCGAATTTATCGCTTTTCTGGATATCGACGATCTGTGGACCAGCCGCCACCTCAGAACATTGCTTCGGGCTCTCGAGGGAAATACGGAAGCCGGCATCGCTCAGGGCCGGATGCGGCAGTTTTGGATCGATCCCGGCGGAAGATGTTTCCGGACCGCCCCCTATCGCATGCCCTACCTGGGCGCCTGTCTTTTTCGCCGAACCGTTTTCCGTCAGTGCGGACTTTTCGATGAGCGTATGCCGTACGGCGAGGATTATGATCTCATCTTCCGCTGTTGGGAGCAGGACGTCGTTAAAGTTCACGTTCCGGAAATTTCCCTGCTGTACCGCAGGCATGCGAATAACATGACCCGCGGCAGAAATCACGCCGCGCATCTGCTGGTGATCAAGCGCCGGATCGAACGCATCAAAGCTGGATTGTCGGACCCGGCAGTTCCGCGCCGCCAGGTTTTTCAGGACTACATCGGCGACCAGGAGCCCTTTCGCGAACTAGCGCTAGAGGAGGTGAGCGAGTGCGAGCTTCAGTCAGCGTAGTCATTCCCATATACAACAGCGGCAGGTACCTACGGGAAGCCATAGACAGCGTGCTGGCCCAAACCTGTAGCCCCCTGGAAGTGCTGGTAGTGGACGATGGGTCCAGCGACGAAGGCCCCCAGCTAGCCGCCCGGTATGGGCCTCCCGTTCGAGTGATCGCGATTCCACACCGGGGGCATCCCGCCGCGCGGAATGCCGGAGTCGCTGCGTCGACGGGCGATTTTCTGGCCTTCCTGGACGCCGACGACCTGTGGACCGCCGATAAACTCCGGCTGCAAATCGAGGCTTTCGCGGCGAACCCGTCTCTCGACCTGGTTTTTGGCCACATGCAAAACTTTATTAGCCCCGAGCTCACCGCAGAAGAGCGCGCCAAGATCAAGTGCAATGCAACCGTCCTTCCCGGCCTGCTGCAAGGCTCCATGCTGGCCCGCCGCGGCTCGTTCGAGCGCGTAGGGCCCTTCCCGGAGGAACGAAAGATGGGCGACTTTCTGGATTGGTACGGCCGCGCCACCCTTGGGAACCTCAACATGCACATGCTGCCGGATACTCTCGTGCATCGGCGAATTCACCTGGCCAACTTCCAGCGCACCCACAGGCACCTGCGGCGAGAGAATTTGCTGGTGTTGAAGAAGCTGCTGGACCTTCGCAGAGCCGCTGCGGATTCCGCTGCCACCGGAGTTCGGCAGATCCGGTGAGCCCATGTTTCACGGTCTGAAAGTAGCCGGTGAACAGCGCCTTTACTTGAACGATGAGAAAAACGACTTGTGGATCCGTGAATGTGTCTTTCCGGGACTACGCGGCGGCTATTTCGTCGAGGCGGGCGCCGGAAACGGTTTCAACGGCAGTAGTTGTTACATCCTTGAGCGGGAATTCGGCTGGCGCGGGATTTGCGTGGAGCCGAATAATCTTCTGTTCGGCCAACTGGCGAAAAGTCGTCCCCGGAGCATTCACGAGAATGTCTGTCTTACCGCGAGTTCGCGTAGCGTGAGATTCATTGCCGGCGAGCCGGGTTCCCTCGATCCGCATCTTTCCGGCATCCGGGAAAACCTGCTCCAGTACAAAAACGGGGGCGATCAAGTGGTTCTGCGAGGCCGCGAAATCGCCAAGCCGGGAACACCGCTGGCCGATCTCTTGGGCAAGCATAGGGCTCCGTCCCTGATCGACTATGCGGCGCTCGACCTGGAAGGCAGCGAACTGGAGGTGTTGTCCTCATTCCCGTTCGGTAAATATCATTTCCGCGCCGTATCGATGGAGTGCGATTACTCCATGTGGGGCTCGGTGACCGAAATCCTCGAGCCAGCCGGATATCGCGAGGTCCCCAATCCGTTCAATACGGATTGTCCCTGGGAACGCTACTGGCTGCACGCCAGCACGCAGCCGCCTTCCCGGGCCGATTTCTAGACTATCGCTCCCGGCTCTGGATCTTAACGCAGCAGGGTTCGGCGATAATGGAACGCGCGTCTTGCGCCAGCCCAGGGCATCCGCCAGATAGACGGGGCGTTCCAGCGCTTCTGTAGATACCGAAGAAATCCTGGCCAACCCGGCCGTTCCCTGCGCCTGTAGCTCGTGGCCCGATATTCGCTCCAAAACAGGCGGAATTTTTGCCGCAGCAGCGATGGGCGATCCGGTGGGAATCCGGGCGTCAACGATGGGTTCCATGCGTGCAATTCCGAAAGCCGGTCGAGAGCCGGCGGCGAGAATCGCAGCGCCAGCTTGCGAAACTTGGTCCAGTTCATCTGGGAAGTGCTGGTTAGCAACACATCGGCCTGCCATGGCAAACCGGCCGTCTCCGGACCCCCGTGCAGAATGTGCAGCAGGGTCGCCTCCGGCGAAATTGTCCAAAGAAACATGCCATTCCACTCGATCTGTTGCAGCCCTGCCTGGACCGCCTTTTCACATTCGAGAGCATTCTCGGGCTTGGTCGTCAGCACACGCCAGTAGAGATGCAACTGGAAATCGTCGCGAACGAAAGATACGTGGCAGCTCCAGTCCAGCCACTCGCCGGAGGGTGAATCGGAGTAGGGCAGCCAGCCGGCGCCGAGGAACGCCCGGTATGCTTTGCCAATATCTTCGCGCGCAACCAGGAAAGATAAGTGCTTGGGAATGGCACGGATGGCTGGCGGGGTGGTTTGTAACGCCCATGCCAGCGGCCCAACTATGGCCGGCTTGTGGACCCCTGCATCCTGCAAAAGGCGCGCCACATCGCAGGCGTCGCGCAAGCGTAGCTGGTTCTGGGTCCAGATCAGTCGAATCATGCCTTGGAAAATACCTGCTGCGGGATCATCCGCCAGCCAGGTGGAGAGCGACGGATTCAGCGCCGGCAACAGCAACTGGCAATCGTACGGGAGAGCGTCAATATCCACGCCTCCGCGCCAACGGTCCCAGGCCTGCCTCCGCGCCGGCGGTTCCGGTAGCAACAGTGCTTGCAGCAGTTCTTCGATATCCCCTTGTACCACGCGCCTTTGTTCCGGCGAAGACCCACTCCCAGCAGCGGTACTAGTACGTAGTCCTGTCCCCTTGGTCCTTTTTAAAGGCACTCCGAGGAATGCAAGCCTTTTGAAAAGTTAGAATCGAGAGATGCTGGAAGCGCGGGGCTCTTTGCCGCTTCAGTTCGCGACATCATCCCAGCTTTTGCTCCTGCGGGCGGCTCTTCTGGAAGGCTCCGCGGCGGCGGAAGCCGCTGAAGAATGGTTCGCCACCAACCAGGACGCGGCTGGGCAGGGATTTAGCTGCCTGGAACAAGGATCTCGCCGGCTGCTTCCGCTGGTGTACCGCAACGTCAAGGAGGCCCTTCCCGCCGAGCTGCGCAGAACACTGCGGCAGGTTTCTATCGGCTACTGGGCGGATAACCAAAAGCTGTTCCGGAGGCTGGACGAGCGCTTGGCATGGTTCCAGGCGAATGGCATCCCCACCATGGTCCTCAAGGGCGCCGCGCTTTCCGTGCTCCATTATCGCGACAAGGGGGTTCGCCCGATGGCCGACTTCGACATCCTCGTTCCCGAAGACCAGGCTCGCGATGTCGTCGGCAGGCTGCTCGGCGATGGATGGTCTAGCGAGGCCTACTGCTCCGAGGCGCCGCAAAACACCTACTTCTACCGGCATATTCACGCGACGTCGTTAACTCATCCCGATCACGGAGTGTTCGATCTCCACTGGCACGTGTTGCACGCGGCCACCTTTCCAGGCGCGGATCGAGCTTTCTGGGACGCCAGCATCCCGCTTCGGCTGGATACGATTGCGACCCGCGCGTTGAATCCGACCGACCAGCTTCTGCATGCCTGCGTGCATGGCTTCACTGTCAACGAGGTTGCTCCAATTCGCTGGATTGCGGACGCTCTCACAATACTCCGGACCAGCCCAGTGGACTGGGACCGGTTAGTGAAGTTGGCCGAACGTCTCCGCGTGAGCATACCCCTGGCTGCTACCTTGGGCTTCCTCCGGGATACGTTTCCAACCCCGATACCCGGTGGCGTGCTCGTGCAACTCGCCGCGGTCCGCGCAGATGCCTCGGAGCGGCGTTACTTTGCGAGGCTCACCAAGCTCGACCGAACCGGTCCGGAAATCTTTGCTGAGAATTGGGAACGGCATCGCCGTGCCAATCGAGACATGCCACCGGTCCTTCGCCTGGCCTCGCTACCCCGCCAGTTTCAGTTGCACTACAATCTTCCACGGCTCACGGACCTCGGCCGCGTCGCCTTTTCCGCGCTAGGCAAACGAATCGCCAGGATGGCTGGACGGGGATGATCCGCGATTCAACCACTCACACGATGACTGTAATCGACCAAACCGGCATTTCGCTGGCGCGGAAGATCGCCGAGTATCGCCAGTACCGCACCTTGTTCGTATTTCTTGCGCTTCGCGACATAACTTTGCGCTACAGGCAGACGCTGCTGGGCGTTGTTTGGGCAGTGTTGCAACCAATACTGCCGATGTTGATTTTTACCGTGATTTTCGCGCGCGTTCTCCGCCCGGAAACCGGTCCTGTCCCCTATTCGCTGTTTGCGTTGAGCGGTTTGGTGCCCTGGACGTTTTTCGCCAGCGCTATAAACGCGGCCAGCCAAACCTTCGCGACCAATCACAATCTTCTGAATAAAGTTTATTTTCCACGCGCGATTCTGCCGGGCGCGGCTGTGGCCGCGTGTGTTGTCGATTTGTTGGTCGGCGAGGTTTTCCTGTTGGGCATGCTGCTTTGGCGCGGGTTCCGCCCGTCTGTTGAGTGGCTTTGGCTGCCCGTCATTGCCCTGGTCACAGCCAGTCTGGCGCTGGCGGTTGGACTCGCCTTGGCCTCTCTGATGGCGCTATATCGCGACGTGAAGCACGTTACTCCGTTCCTGGTCCAGCTTTGGATGTATGCAACTCCAGTGGTGTACCCAGTCACACTGGTGCCTCCAAGATTCCGCTGGGCCGTAGACTTGAATCCGATGGCTGGCGTGGTTGAAGCCGGCCGTAGTTGTTTGTTTGGAACCCCCGTCGACTGGACCCTGCTGGCCATGTCCGCTTTCTCCGGGGTCTTGATTGCGACCGCGGCCGCGTTGCTTTTTCACCATCTGGAGACCGACTTGGCGGAGCGGGTGTGAAGACGGTTTCGGTCCGCGGTCTGACGAAAGAGTTCAAACTGGGCGACCGCCGAGGCCGTTATCGGACCATGCGTGAGTGGTTTTCCCGTGGCCCGCGCGAACCTGCGGCTGGACCCGCCGCTCGATTCCTGGCTCTCCAGGACGTGAGCTTCGACGCATGCTCCGGAGAAATCCTCGGAATCATCGGGCGCAACGGCGCCGGCAAATCAACCTTGCTTAAAATCCTGGCGAGAATCCTACGGCCCACTTCTGGCCGCGTCGAATTGCAAGGGCGGGTGGGCAGCCTTCTGGAAGTGGGCTCCGGGTTTCACGGCGAACTCACCGGCCGCGAGAACATTTTCCTCAACGCCGCTATCCTCGGCATGCGGCACGGCGAGATTGTGAACAAACTCGACGAGATCGTGGACTTTGCCGGCGTCGGCCAGTATCTCGATCAGCCGGTGAAGAATTATTCCACCGGAATGTACATGCGGCTGGCGTTCTCGGTGGCCGCCCACATTGAGCCGGAAATTCTGCTCATCGACGAGATTCTAGCCGTGGGCGATGCCGAATTCCAGAAGAAATGCATGCAACGCATCGAACAAGTGGGTAAACACGGCCAGACGGTGCTCTTCGTTTCGCACAACATGCAGGCTGTGCTACGGCTCTGCAGCCGCGCTTTGCTGATCGAGCAGGGGAGGTTGGTCGAGCAAGGCCCGGTGGCTGACGTCGCGGCCGCGTACCTGCGCGTGGGTGGCGGCAACCGGGGAGAACGGCGCTACCCGGAAGGTCCCTATGCTCCCGGCGACAGCGTCGCCAGACTCCGCGGTGTCCGCGTTCGCTCGCGCGAAGGTGAGACGCTGACGACGGTGGAACTGAACCAGGAATTTGGAATCGAAATGGAGATCGAGGTGGAGGATTCCTCCCTGGTCTTGTTTCCTGTCCTCAGCGTTTTTAACGAGTGGGGCACTGAGGTGCTGTGGTCCACCGATGTGGACACGGTATGGCACGGCAGGCCACGGCCAATGGGCCGCTTCCGTGTGATTGCGTGGGTGCCGGGGAACTTCATGTCGGCCGGCCCGATGACCATCACCGCGGCGGTCTACTCGCTGGCTCCGCGGGTGGAGCATTTCCGCGAGCCCGACGCCGTGAGTTTTCAGGCCGTGGAAACTTACGGCAACGAGACGGCGCGGGGGAAATTCACCGGCTACATCGGATCCGTGACACGGCCCAAGTTAGAGTGGAGCGTGGATTTTGAAGAAGACGGCCGGAAATCCTGATCCGACGATCCTCTTCGCAAGCCACTTGGCATAATGCTCTTCAATTCGCGCGAATTCGTAGTATTTCTACCGGTGGTGCTGGCCGTCTACTACCTGCTGCCCCACCGTGGGCAGAATTGGTTTCTGCTGGCGGCCAGCTGTTTCTTCTATGCGTCGTGGGACTGGCGGTTTCTGGCGCCTCTCCTGTTCTCAACTACTATCGACTACTTTTGCGCCCGTCAAATGGCAAGCTCGATTCTGCGGGGCGAGGCCCCCTCCGCGCGCAAGCGATACCTGGCCCTGAGCCTGGTCACCAACCTGGGTTTGCTGGGATTCTTCAAATACTTCGACTTCTTCGCGGGCTCTCTCCAGCGCCTGTTCGGCGAACTCGGCTGGAGCATACAGCCCTGGACTCTCCAGCTCATTTTACCCATCGGAATCTCTTTCTATACATTTCAGGCGCTGAGCTACACCATCGACGTGTACCGCGGAGAGATCCATGCCACCCGCCACTTTTGGGATTTTTTGCTGTGCGTCATTTATTTCCCACACTTGGTGGCGGGCCCCATCCAGCGTGCGCGAAGTCTGCTGCCTCAAGTGGCGCTGCCCCGCAAGATCCGGCGCGACCAGCTGATCGAAGGCCTACATCTGATACTCTGGGGCTATTTTCAGAAGGTCTACATCGCCGACAACGTGGGAGCGGCGACCTCCTGGATCTATTCGCTTCCCAATCCGCCCGGCTTCTTGACCTTGATTGGAATGTATTCGTTTGCCGTTCAGATCTTTTGCGATTTCTCCGGGTACACCGACATTGCCAGGGGCATCGCGAAGTTGATGGGCTTCGAGTTCATGCTCAATTTCAACCTTCCCTACTTCGCGGCCAATCCACAGGAATTCTGGGAGCGTTGGCACATCAGCCTCTCCACCTGGTTTCGCGACTACCTGTACATACCGCTGGGTGGAAACCGCAAAGGCACGGCCCGAACCTACGTCAATCTCATGGTGACCATGCTCATTGCCGGTTTGTGGCACGGTGCGGCGTGGCATTTTGTCTTATGGGGCGCATATCACGGCGTCCTATTGGCGGCGCACCGGCTTCTCAAACCAGTCTTGGGTCGCATTACATTCGTTTCGGCGATACCCCAAGGCGCATGGCGAGCAGTTCGAGTGCTGTTCATGTTTCAGCTTACCTGCCTGGGTTGGCTGATCTTCCGCGCCGGCTCCACGGCCGCCCTCGCGGGGATGCTTGCGAGCCTGTTTCATGGAATTCATATCACCGATATGCCGCTCCTGATCCGGGTCGCCACCCTGGCTGCGCCACTGCTGGTGGTGCAATGCATTCAAGGTCTCAGCGGTAAACTCTCGTTCCTTGACTTCCGCTGGGTTCCAGCCGAATTGCGAGCGGCGGTTTATTCGACTTTTGTCTACTTCATTCTCTTCCACGGAGGCCCTCCCCGGGCGTTCATCTACTTCCAATTCTAATGAGGAAGACCATCACACTCTTACGGATTGTTTTCTGCGTAGTCGTCTTTCTTGCCACTCTCGAAGCGCTTACTCGCCTGGATGACCATCTGCAGTATGGCGCGCCGTTTTGGGGAGTTTATGATTTCTCGCTAATCACGATGCGCGATCAGTATGGAATTATCGGACGGCCAAACGGCCGCTATATGCGATTGAAGGTCAATAACTGGGGCTTTCGAGGTCCCGCGCCCCGATCCGATACAATCCGCATCGTCACTCTGGGCGCCTCCGAAACTTTCGGGATTGCCGAAGACGATAACCGGGAATATCCGCGCCAGCTCGAGGAGCGGCTGAACCAGGCGCTGGGAACGCGGTCAGTTGAAGTGATTAATTTGGGGATGCCTGGTTCCCAGCTGTACCAAACTGTTCATCGCCTGCCGCAGATCATGGATCAATATCATCCGGACTTTGTGACCCTTTACTCGAACCCGCTGGTCTACCTCTATTTGATCCGTCCCACCCAGATCGCGGCTGCCGTTGTGGGTCCGCCGCCAACGTTATGGCTCCGTCTCTGGGGAAAAATGGTCCGCGAGATCCACCATTGGGTTCCTTCCCGATGGCTGGCGCTTAGCCAGAACATTTGGCGCAAGATCCGATATCCGGATTTGAGGCAGTTCAGAATCGAGGGCAGGATCGAAGAATTGACCGCCCGCTCGGTACCCGCCCCAGTTTTGATCTGGTGGCGCCGCCGGGAGATCGACGCTCTCGTGCGGGACAATCGGTTACGGCCCGTGTCCCGCATCCCGGACGAGACCGTTGGGATGTTCCGCAGCGACCTTGTTACGTTAGTGGAATTCTTCCAGACCCGCGGTGTGCCCGTCCTGCTGGCCACGCATGCCCAGCGATTTGGTGACCGGGTCTCCCCCGGTGAGGAAGGCTGGCTGGTCTACTGGCGAAGCTTCTATCCGGAGCTCCAGGAAGACGGCTTTCTGGATCTGGAGCGCCGCATGAACCAGGCCGTTCGCGATGTCGCGCGCGAACATGGAGCGGTGCTCGTGGATGCAGCCCCCCAGGTGCCGCCCGGCCCCCGCTACTTTGCCGATTTCGTCCATTTCACGAATGAGGGGGCCGAGAGAATGGCAGCTTTGTTCGCGGAAAAACTGGCGCCACTGATCAAACCGCGTTTGAAAGATGACCGGACCCAGGCGCGCTGAAGTGCATCCCATCAGCCGCTCGGGAATCCGAACATCAACCACGACTGATTGGCTACCCAATGCGGGTACAGCGCGGTCATCTGATCGAACAGCTCTTGGTCGGACGCCGCGGTTTTCTGCAACCGATCGAAGTCAAGCAGATAGCGCTTGGTGTCCTGGATCGTCGAGGGAGAGTCGGGCGCGCCAGGCTTCTTGTGACCGGCGACGACCATGGCCGGGTTCAGCGCTGCTAACCGGTCCAGCGCCGCGACCCAATTCTTTCGGCTCTCCGGGGTCGTGTCGCCGACGTACATGTGGCACTGGTTGTACACCACGTCGCCTGCGACAACCAGCCCGATCGATGGAACGTAGAGAGACGTTGTATCGGCACTGTCGGTGTGGCCCTGCTCGATGATGCGCAATTCCTGGCCCTCGAGAGTGAACGTGCCGTGCTCATAGGGCTGAGGAGCAACGAATTTAGTGGCCAATTGCCCAGGAAAGAGCCGCCGAGCCAACCGCTCCACTGAGGGAGTGAAAGACATCTGCATGGCGTTCACCGTTTTGGGCGTTGCTATCGCCCGTGCACTCGGGAAACGGTCGAGTAGAACGCTCAGGCCGTAGAAGTGGTCGAAATGGGCGTGCGTTATATAGATGGTCTCCAGGTTGCGGTTGTGCAGAGCGACCCAATCCGCGAGAGCCTCGGCCTCAGCCACCGTCGTCATTGCGTCCACCAGCACTGCGTCGTACTCGCCGAATATTAAAGTCGACGTCATCGGGTCAAAGCCGAGCGCTTCGCCGAAGGGCTTGGGCCGCTCGCCTGCCATTACCTTTCCCGGTGCCGTAAAAACGTTCACACCGAGGGTGTTGGACGCGATAGGGGCGGTCATGCGCGTGGTCTCCTTAAGTGCACCATGGTGGTCCGGGCCGGGCGTTAACCGTACTTGAGGGCGGTGCTCTGTCCGACCTCGATAATATAACCGTCAGGATCGCGGATATAGCAGCGAATCTCGCCGTACTTGGGTATTGGCTCCGTGATGAACTCAGCCCCTCGACTTTTCCATAACTTGTAGCAAGCTTGAATATCCGCAACGCGGATGTTCATAAAGCTGTTGATGTGATTCGGGTCGGGGACGCTAAGCGTTACCGTCGGCTTGTCAGGGGTCGGCCCGCCCCCGGGGTTGACAAGCAGCCATGTATTCGCGATCTGAATGTAAGCCGGCGCGCCGGCGCTGTCGCCTTTGCTCAGGATGCGACCGTCGAAGACCTTTTCATAGAAGCGAGCCGATCGGTCGACGTTGGCGACGGTGAGAAAATGCGCGATGCTGATTCCTTCCCGCGGCGGCATCTCATAGCTCTTCTGTCCGATTTGTACGCCTTGTATTGACGAGTCCACCTTCGATGCAGTCAGGAGTTTCAGGAGCGCCTGAGCCGCCGATGTCGACGACTCAGGATTCTGGCCAGTAATAAGACGGCCGTCCGTGATCGAAAAAGGCTGCCAGTTCGCCACCTTCTCATAAATGGCGCCGAGCCGCAGCAGTTCATCTTCGACCAGAAACGGCACAACCTTCGTGAGCTGCACCGCCTCTTCCTCGCCGTTGCTGAAGCCCGCGACGTGTTTTCCTTTCACCAGCGGAGCGCCCTGGTAGGTAACGTGGCGAAGCACCCCGGGCGAATGGCACACCAATGCGATTGGCTTGCCGGAATTGTAGAAGGCCTCCAGAAGGGCGATCGACGTAGGGCTCTCCGCCAGATCCCACATCGGGCCGTGCCCGCCGGGATAGAAAACGGTGTCGAAGTTTTCCGCCTTTACGTCCGCAAGCATGACCGTGTTGGCGAGAGCCTTTTGCGCCGCCGCGTCCTTCTTGAACCGCGCCATTGCCGGCGTTTGATTTTCAGGCAGATCGCTTTTCGGATCGAGCGGAGGCTGCCCGCCTTTCGGAGAGGCGAGCGTCAGCTCAATGCCGGCATCCCGGAATACGAAATAGGGGGCCGCGAATTCCTCCAGCCAGAAACCAGTCGGGCGCCCCGTGTTCCCCAGTTGGTTGTGCGACGTCAGAACCATCAGAATTTTCATGTTCGTTCTCCTTGTCAGCGATTCCGCGTACCGCTGCACAGGCAAGTGGGGAACCATCACGAGGACGCAGAAACGAAAGACAAAAGTAGGAACCGCTGCACGCTATTGTTCGCGGACCGACTCAGCGGGTCGACGCGATCGACTTTCTAGTGTTGGTGCGGGCGGAGGGACTTGAACCCTCACGGGCCTTGCGGCCCAACGGATTTTCTTACCCGTCTACGGCTTTCGCCGCCCCTACTGTCTTGCCGCAGGGTTTGGGGTCTGGACTATCCCTTCACCGTGCCCGGATTTGGCTCCGGGTGTCAGGCGCTGCCCGTCTAGTCTCTACACCTTCCCAACCGGAACGTTGATTGCTCCGGCCGGGCTTGGCTCGGGATCGCCATGTCAGAGGGTTCCCCGACTTTGAGCAGTTCTACCATCGCCGGTTTCCCGGCGGGCACCCAAGTTTTCGCTTAAGTCCGATGCGTCTGCCGATTCCGCCACGCCCGCACGGCTTCAAAGATAGCACGAAACGCCGGCTGACCCGATCGGACTTTTCCGCCTTTGCGTTGGCCGATTTCGCCGCTATTTCCAACTCGACTTGAGCCTCCAAATATCCAGCGCGCCGATCTTCGCATGATCCTGTGGCCCAATTAATTTCACTTCGCGGCTCTCGCCGGAGGGAAACGATATCGCCGTAAGTACCCGCTCTCCGTCGTTCACGAATACTTCCACCGAACTGGCATCTATGAAAACGTGCAAGTTCACTCTTCGTCCGGGGGCCAATAGTGGCGCGTCGTAAAGGCCCGAAAACTTCGGGTTGAAATTCACATTCCCGGACTTCGTGCGATCCACAAATACGGTCTGCCGATCCCAATTTACGCCGATCACCGTCTCGCCCTGGGAGGTTTTCAGAACCTCTACACCCTGAACACCTTTGTTCTGACGTTCGAACTCGACTACCAGCTCCAGCTGAGCGCTTTGCACGTGATTTTGGGCCAGCCATTCGTTCGCCCGCGCCAGGTCGCCGCCTTGGAATTGAAACCGCTTCTCCCGTAATTTTTGATTCTCTCTGGCCGGCCTTTGCACCAAAAGAATCCCCTCGGGCGTCTGTCGCAATCCTACTTCGCGTGCTATGGACATGGCGCTGCGCCAGGGCGTCGTAGGTACGTCCTGCCCGTACTGCCAGTTGCTCATCCAGCCCAGCCAGAGCCTGCGTCCATCGGCGCGGGGAACGTCGTTCCAGGAAACGGCCGCATAGTAATCCGGGCCGTAGTCGAACCATAGCGCAGCTTGACCCTCCACGCCGGCCGCGGATCTGGAGCCTGGATCTTCAACGAAGCGAGTTCCGTCAAACTGACCGATGAAATATTGTCCGCCGGAGCCGCCTGCGACACTGCCGGGGTTGATATTCACGACCAGAACCCACCGCTTCTCGCCAGTACCCTCCACGGGCAACTGAAATAAATCGGGGCATTCCCAAACACCGGCCGTTCCACCTGCCGGGCCAAATTCGCTCAACAGCGTCCAGTCTTTGAGATTGGTCGAGCCGTAAAAAAGGACCTTGTGCTCCGCCGATAAGGAGACGGTCATGATCCAATGTCGGCCTGGCTCATACCATTGGACCTTGGGGTCGCGAAAATTCGTGGAGTGGATATCTATAACCGGGTTCGAAGCGTATTTCGTCCAGGTCCGGCCTTTGTCGTTACTAAAGGCGATGCATTGGAACTGCATGCGATCCGATGGGCGATAGCAGGTGTAAATCGCTACCATCGGTGGTTTGCCGTTCTTCCCGAAACCGCTGCTATTTTCCCAATCCACGATTGCGCTGCCAGAGAAAATCATTACGCCGTCGGCTTCCGGCAATGCCAGCGGCAGGTGTTTCCAATGCACCAGGTCGGAGCTAACAGCATGGCCCCAGCTCATATGCCCCCAAGTGTTGCCGAACGGATTGTATTGATAAAAGAGGTGGTACTCTCCCTCGTAATAAACCAGCCCGTTCGGATCGTTCATCCAATTCTTTTCCGGCGTGAAATGAAATTGAGGACGGAAGGGTTCCGAATAGTAGCCGGGCGGATCTGGCGGCGCGGCTGCAAGTATCGCACCCCAGCATAGGGCGGCGATCATGCCAAGCCACCCGCTATCTCTCGTTCGGCCTACCATTCAATTGCGAGTCGTTCCTGCATTTGCTCCAGAGGCACGCCCTTGGTCTCTGGGACCATGAGCTTCACCCAGAATAGTTGCAGAACCATCATGCCGCAGAAGAATAGGAAGACGTAGCCGGGTGGAAATGCCGACACCATCTTTGGGAAAAACGTGGTGAGCAACGCGGCGAAGATCCAGTGCGTGGAACAGCCCAGCGCTTGACCTTCGGCACGCTGGCGGTTGGGGAAAATTTCCGAGATGAACACCCAGATCACGGCCCCCTGCCCGACCGCGTGCGCCGCGATGAACGCGAAAATGCAGGCCGGCACAATGCGGTAGTGTTGCGTGAAAAACGCCCATGCCGTGAGGCCCAGCGAACCGATATACCCGAATGAACCGATGAAGAGCAGCGTTCGGCGGCCCAACCGGTCAATCAGCCAGAGTCCGACAAACGTAAAGATGAGATTTGTCACACCAATGCCGACCGATTGGAGCAGCGCCGCCTTGGCCCCCAGGCCAGCCAGCTCGAAAATACGCGGCGCAAAATAGAGAATCGCATTAATGCCAGAAAGTTGGTTAAAGAACGCAATAAGAAAGGCCAGCAGGATGGGAATGCGAAGCTGCCGCGTCCAGAACTTGCCCTTCGATGCTAGTTGAGCCGACGCCGCCAGAATCGCGTTGGCATCCGCTTGAATCCGAGCTTCGGAGACCTCGGGCTCGATCAGCCTGAGAACCTTTATGCCCGCTTCCCGATCATTCCCTTTTCCGAGAAGCCAGCGAGGGCTTTCCGGCAGGCCAACACACAGCAGGGAATATGCAATCGACGGAAACGCGGCTACCCCAAGCATCCAGCGCCAGGCATCCTGGCCAAAGCCAGCCAGCGAGGCGTTGGATAAATAAGCGACCAAGATACCGAAAACAATGTTGAACTGAAACATACCCGTCAACCGGCCGCGGTACTTGGGTGGTGCGATTTCAGAGATGTACAGCGGCGCTGTCACGGTTGACATCCCGATCCCAAGACCGCCCAGGGCACGCGCGAAAATGAAAACCGCAACGTTATTTGCGAGCCCAGATCCGGCAGCGCCAACCAGGTAGAGGATGCCGATCCATAGCAGCGTAGGCTTGCGTCCGAATCGTTCGTTAAGCCACCCGCCGATCAGCGAGCCCAATACCGTTCCGTACAGGGCCGAAGCCATCGCAATCCCATGCATCCCGGCGCTCAGTCCCCACAACTTCTGAATGGTTTGTTCGGCGCCGGAGATAACTACTGTGTCAAATCCAAACAGAAATCCCGCCAGGGAGGACGTGATCGACCACAAAAGAATACGGACGTTCATAGACGCTCGAACAAAGCTCTTTGCATGTTATCCGAACCGAGACCGTGAAACACGGCCTTGCCGGGCGTAAAATTAGGGGAATGTTGGCCCTATTCCGTCCGCTTTCAAAAATCCTTTTTGCCACTGCTCTGTTGTCGGTCGCTGATTTGGCTGCCCCCCAAAGTTCGGGTCCCGCCCCCACACCAGCCATTACGCCGTGTGCGGAACTAATCAAGGTCGCTCGGCAGCGTTTCCCCAATACCACCACGGTGATCGCGGCGGCTCACGTCAACGCGGCCAGCGACGCTAAACCAGGCAATCCTGCCGCGGGACCCGCGGGCGCGCCCGTGCCGGCGCTCCCCGAACATTGCGAGGTGTTCGGCCGGATCAACGATCGGGAGGGCATGAACGGCCAGCACTATGCCATCAAGTTCCACATGCGGCTCCCCGTGCAGTGGAACGGCAAATTCTTTTTCGAGGGCGGCGGCGGATCGAATGGCTTCGTGGGCAATGCCTACGGAAACCTGCAAGGCCAGCAGCGCAACGCAGCCCTCGGCCTGGGTTACGCCGTGGTCTCACAGGATTCCGGACACGATAACGCGGTGAACAACGACCCAGAGCGCAACGGCACGCTCACGCACGCGTTCGATCCACAAGCGCGCTTGGATCATGGTTATAACTCCTACGATCAAGTGACCCAAGTGGCCAAGGCTCTGATCCGCATCCATTATGGGCGTGGGCCTGAGCGTTCCTATTTCGTGGGTTGTTCGGAAGGCGGACGCCAGGCGATGCTCGTGTCGCAACGGTTCCCGGATTACTTCGACGGCATCCTGGCTTGTGCGCCGGGATTCCAGTTGCCCAAGGCGGCGCTGTTCGGCGAAGTCTGGGATACGCAGACGCTGGCCGAACTGGCGGTGAAGCTGGGGATCTATGACAAAGATGGAATGCCGTTCTTGAACAAGACCTTCACCGACGAGGATCTGGCGATGATTTCCGGCGCCGTGCTCGGGGCATGCGACGCTTTGGATGGTTTGCCGGACGGCGTAGTCGATAACTTCCGCGCTTGTACTGGGGATCTGGTGGCCGCCAAACTTGCGGAGGTCACCTGTCAGGGGCCGAAGCGTTCCACTTGCCTGCTCCCGAGTCAGGTGACCGCAATCCAGAAGATCTACGCAGGCGCGCGGAATTCCCAAGGTGAGATTCTGTACTCCGATTGGGCTTGGGACCGAGGCCTGGGCGGCCGATTGGGCGGAACTGCTCCGCCGGATGCTTACAACGTGGGGTGGCGTGTCTGGAAGATGGGTGTCTACGACGCACCGGCCAACAATTCGATCAATACTTCTTTGGGGGCGCTATCCGTGACTTCGATTTTCACCACGCCGCCGACGCCGACGCGCTCGGACAACGGGGGGCCGATGAAGGCGCTACTAGCCGTCAATCTGGATCGCGACGCGGCTAAATTGGACGCCGAAACCCCGCTCTACCCGGTGTCCGTCACCAGTTACTTCATGGCCAATTCCACCGATCTGTCGCGCTTTAAGGCCCGCCGCGGGAAGCTTGTGATCGTGCATGGCGTGAGCGATCCTATCTTTTCGGTGAACGATACCATTCACTGGTACGAGCAGTTGAACCAGGTGAACCAGGGTAGGGCGGCCGAGTTCGTGCGCATGTTCGCGGTACCCGGCATGAATCACTGCGCGGGCGGCCCGGCCACGGACCAGTTCGACGCGTTTGCCGCTTTGGTTAATTGGACCGAGAAATCCGTGCCCCCCGACAAGATCGTGGCGACAGCGGGCGCGGCGACGCCTTGGCCGGGCCGCACCAGACCGCTCTGCGCATATCCGGCACAATCGCGCTACACGGGTTCGGGAAGCATCGAAGACGCCGCCAATTTCACTTGCCGGTAGAACTCGGGAGGCTGTTCACGTCAACATCTGCTCACGTGCAACAGACCGTGCGGTTCAGAGCGGTTTAGCTCTGGGTGGAAGCCGCCGACATGACGCTCCCTATTTTACTGAAGATCCTGCTGACACTGGTTGCCACGCCCGGCATAATTGCGCCGGCCGCAACCGCCACAAATCCGGCCATCAGAGCATACTCGATCAGGTCCTGGCCGTGAGTCTCGGTCCAGATCCGCAACTTCCACGCTATAACGAAGATTTTCTTCATTTTCCTTCCTCGGACCTCCCCGCCCACATGGTTATCATGTCCCATTAATCCGGTACGTGAAATCGGGCCAAGAGCTTAGTTCCCTCCAACAACATGCTTAAAGCCCGGGTGCCGCACCGTGGTAAACCGGTTCAGTCTACGCGGATTTTGCCCAAAAGATTGCCTCGAAATTGGCTAATCGTCCGGCCAATCCTTTGCGTTCTCTGAAGCGGAAATCATTCAGGCAATTGGGGTTCCCGACGACTCGCGGGCGAAGGATAAAGCTTCGTAATGGAATCGGCTTACTATGATGGTCAGATGGAGCAACTCGCCTTAGCCTGGGGACCCGTCCGCAAGACGTTCACCGTGGCTGAAATAAGCGCCCGTATTCGCACCCTGCTGGGGGACGAATTCGACGACGTTTGGGTGGCGGGTGAAATCTCGGGCTCCAAAATGGCCAGCAGCGGCCATTGCTACTTCACCCTCAAGGACCGCGACGCGCAACTGCGCTGCGTCTGCTTTCGCCAATCGCTTCGGTACCTGAAATTCAAGCCCCAGGACGGCATGGCAGTGCTGGCTCGCGGACACATCGACGTGTACGAAGCGCGCGGCGAGTATCAGCTCCTGGTGGAGGCCATCGAGCCGCAGGGTCACGGCGCCCTGCAATTCGCCTTTGAACAACTCAAGAAGAAGCTGGCGGCCGAGGGTCTTTTCGATGCGGCGCGCAAACGCCCCCTCCCCCGTCTCCCACGGCGCATCGGGATCGTCACCTCCCCATCCGGCGCGGTGGTCCGCGATATCACTGAAATCCTGTCACGCCGCTTTCCGGGGCTCCACGTGCGCATCTACCCGGCGTTGGTCCAGGGCGAGGGATCGGTGGAAGCCGTTGCGCGGGCCATCGAATACTTCAACGCCTCCGGCTGGGCGGAGGTCCTGATTGTGGCGCGCGGGGGTGGGTCGATCGAGGATCTCTGGACATTCAATGAAGAAGCCGTGGCTCGCGCCATCGCAGGGAGCCAGGCGCCGGTGATCTCCGCGATAGGCCACGAGACCGATTTCACCATCGCCGATTTTGTGGCCGATCTTCGCGCCGCCACGCCTTCGGCTGCCGCCGAACTGGTGATCTGCCCGCGCGATCAACTCTTCGATCAGCTGGCGGTCTACGATCACAAGCTGCTGCAAACCGTCCGCTATCGGCTGGCCATTTCTGCCCGCGCTCTGCATGAACGCGGGGTGGAGCGGGCGTCGGCCGTCCTGCACCGTAAAGTCGGCCGATGGCAGCAGCGCGTCGACGAACTGGACTATCGCTTGCGCGGCAGCGTCGGGGGCATTGCTTCCGCCCGTCGCAGAGGTCTCGAGGAGCTGACCGGCCGTCTCAGCCGGCTGGATCTGCGCCTGCGCTTCGCCCAATCCCGCCGTCGTCTGGAATCCGCCGGCGTCGCCGCCAGCCAGCTCATTCGGTTGCGCTTGACCAGTGCCCACGCAGGTTTGGATCCTTTGATCGCTCACCTCACCCAGCTCAGCCCGCTCAAGATTCTCGACCGCGG
Source organism: Bryobacterales bacterium (assembly GCA_963824345.1). Taxonomy (GTDB): domain Bacteria; phylum Acidobacteriota; class Terriglobia; order Bryobacterales; family Bryobacteraceae; genus Palsa-89. The sequence goes on along the minus strand of CAWGOZ010000016.1, from coordinate 222,750 downwards.
CTACGCCATCGTCACCAATCAGGGCGGCGGCATCGTGAAACATCCGGCGGACGCTCCGGCGGACTCCGGCGTCCGCATCCGATTGGCCCACGGCCAAATCGCGGCACGCGTGCTGAAACCCGAGTAGCGCCCCGGTCGTATTTTGCCTGCGAATTCCGCTTCCTTCCGCACACTGAATCGGCATGAAAACAAGCCTGCTTATTCTTTGCCTTCTGGCCTGCTCCTTGTCACTGCCTGCCAGCACCCTCAGTAAGTCTCATAGCGAAGGCAAGTTCAGTGACGCCGAGATTGAAGCCACCATCAAAGCGAAACTCGCGAAATCCAAGATCGGACAGGAAGGCTTTCAGGTCCACGTCAAGGACCGCGTAGCCACCTGGACCGGAACCACCAGCGTGATGCAGCACAAGGGCGCAGCCACCCGGATGGCCAAGGCGGCCGGCGCGATTCAAGTCACCAATAACATCAAAGTTTCCACTGACGCCGCTGCCAAGACGCCGCCGCGGCGCGTCCAGGTGAAGGCCGCCGGCGCGGAGACGCCAACCACCAGCCACTAGCCGCTGGTACACGCGGCTTCAGCGGTACACGCGGCTTCAGCCGCGTTCCGCCTGAGAAGTTCTTATGGTTGAACCACTCATTGGCTATGGATTCCATCGCCGCCTGGAACATACCTGGCGCCCGGGCTCGGCGTACTTCGTGACCTGGCGGCTGGACGTGTCGAATTGGACCAGCTCCTCGACGCGGTGTCGACCGGACCCAGATGGCTGGAGCGGCGCGACGTTGCCGGGTCGTCGCGCTTCGCCCCCGGGGCGGTCAGGCCTTCGCCCCCGGGGCGGTCGGACTTCGCCCCCGGGGCGGTCAGGACTTCGCCCCCGGGGCGGTCAGGACTTCGCCCCCGGGGCGGTCAGGACTTCGCCCCGGCGGGCAGGAGCATCATAAGGCAGTAGCGCACAGGCAGCCAATCGGCTCCTGCATCGGAGCGGCTCGCGATTCTAGGCAAGAGACAGCCAAAACGCGGCTTGAAGCCGCGTGTACCACTGCGTCCCCCGAGTACATCGAAAACAATCCAGTGAAAGCCGGAGTGTGCGGCAGTGTGCAGCACTGGCCCTCGTCGCGCGCCGCGCAAAAATGCGGTTGAAGCCGTGTACCCGACCCACGACCCAGCGTACGCCTACGCGGCCTTTTCCGAACCCCTACGCTCACGACCGAGACTTGCCGGGACGTTCACATGATAAAATGAGTGCTTTCCGATCGCGGAAGCATTCCAATGAAAATTCTGTCAATCGCTCTTTTGGTCACTGCGGTACTCCGCGGTCAAGCTCAGGAGCCGGTGAAGGTGGCGCCCGGCGTACCGGCTGTGAAGGCTCCGGCGGAAGCGCCGCAAGCTGCTACTCCACCTCCACCGGTAGCTCCCGACACCGTGGTGGTTGAAGTGGATGGAAAGAAGATCACGGCCGCCGAGCTGGATAAGCTGATCGCCGGCTTCCCGCCCAATAATCAGCAGGCCCTGCGGGCGCGTCCGCAGCTCCTGAGCCAGGTGTTCTTGATGCAGCGGCTGGCTCAGGACGCCGAGAAAGCCGGGCTCGATAAGCAATCGCCTTATAAGGAACAGTTCGAGGCCTATCGGCTTCAGTTGCTTTCCACCGCCGAGCTTACCCAAGTCAACAACAGCCTGCAGATTCCACCCGAAGAGCTGCAAAAGTACTACAAAGAGAATCCCGAGAAATACAAGGAAGTCAAAGTCCGGGTCATTTCCGTGAAGTTCGACGCCACGCCAGGGAAAGCTCCCGCCGATGGCAAGAAACTACCGACGGAAGCCGAGGCGAAGGCGAAGATTGAGGATCTGGCGAAGCAGATCCAGGGCGGCGCCGATTTCGGCAAGCTGGCCCGCGAAAACTCCGACGATCAAGCCTCCGCCGCCAAAGACGGCGACTTTGGAGTGATCACGCAGGATAGTTCCTATCCCAAGCCAATCAAAGACGCCGTTTTCGCCCTGAAACAAGGAGAGCTCAGCGCTCCCATCAAGCAGCCCAGCGATTTCTACCTCATCCGCGCCGAGGAAGTGGGTCAACGGCCGTACGACGAAGTATTCCCGCAAGTGAACCAAGCGGTTCGGCAGGCCAAGTATGCCGAGTGGCTGAAGGGCATGCAGGCCCAATACAATGTAAAAGTTGAAAACCAGGCCTATTTTGCTCCGCGGGCGCCCGCCCAGCTCCAGCAAGTTCATTAAGGCCATCGAGGAGCGGTTGGCCCTGCTCCAAGGCCGCGTTGTGCGGGTTCGTTTCATGCCCGCTCTCACCGCCGGCCGGCGTCAGCTGTACTCCAATCGCCCTTACGGCCAGCCGGTCTTCGCTGGATCCTTTATCCGCAAACGCGAGATCGTTCTGGATCGCGAACTCCAAGGTAAACCCCGCGAGCTGGCTCGCATCCTGATCCACGAGCTGTTCCATTTCACGTGGGTGCGGCTGGGCAACCCAGCCCGCCGATCTTATGAGACGATGCTGCGCCGGGAGTGGAAGCAGCGCGCGCGAGGCGAGCTGGGCTGGTCTGCCGAGTCCCGGAAACGCGGTCTCAACGGCCAATCCTCGCCGGCCCACGGCTCTCCTGGCTGGCGCGACTACCTTTGCGAAAGCTTTTGCGACACCGCCGCCTGGCTCTATTCAGGCGTCCGCCGGCATCCGGAATATACCCTCGCCGCGCGACATCGCGATCGCCGGGCGGAATGGTTTCGCGCCGCGTTTCAGGGCCGTGAAATCCCGATATAATGATCTCTGAGATGCGCTTACCGAAGATTGCCTCCCTGTTGGCCGTTTTGCTGCTGCTGGCGTGCGCCGTCTTCGCAATCGGTTGCTCCCGGCGAACCGTCGCCAAGAACCGCAAAGCCGCTCCCGAGTTCACTTTGAAAGACGCCGACGGACAGACCGTGCACCTTTCAGACTATAAAGGCAAAGTCGTCCTGCTGGACTTCTGGGCCACCTGGTGCGGCCCTTGCAAAATCGAAATCCCGTGGTTCATGGAGTTCGAAAACGAGTTCAAAAATCAGGGTTTCGCCGTCCTCGGCGTGTCAATGGACGAAGACGGGTGGGCCGCCATCAAGCCCTACGTGCGGGATCGCAAGATGAACTACCGGGTGCTTCTCGGCAACGATCAAGTCAGCGCCTCTTACGGCGGGCTGGACGCGCTGCCCACCACCCTGCTGATCGACCGAGCCGGCGACATTGCATCCGTGCACGAAGGCGTGTCCATGGGAAAAGAGGAATTCAAGAATGCCATCGTTCAACTGCTTCGCTCGCCCAGCGCTAGCGCTCCTGTTGCCGCTCGCGGCATCCTGGCCCTGTTTAGAAGCCCAGGCTCCCGGTAACGCCGTTCTCAGCCTGGCGCCCTCCTCGCGTCTCACTATCCAGCGCGGGGCCACGGCCGACTTCTCTCTGAAAGCGGAGCTTCAGGCGGGCTTCCACGTCAATAGTAATATGCCGGGCGACGATTACTTGATCCCCATCCGGCTCACCTGGAACAAAGAGCCGCTCGAAGCCGAGCAGGTCACCTATCCCAAGCCGCAAATGGAGAAGCTATCGTTCTCGCCCAACCCGATCTCGGTGTACACCGGCAGTTTTGAAATTGGAACCCGCTTCAAAGCCCCGCCCACGGCCATGCCCGGGATGGCTTTCATGAACGGCAAGCTGCGCTATCAGGCCTGCAACAACAAGGAGTGCCTGCCGCCGCGCACGGTGGACGTCCGGGTCACTCTGGATATTCAGTAAGCCTCCTCAACCAATCACTCCATGCGCAGCGCGCGTATCGGGTCTATAGACGCCGCGCGCCGAGCCGGAAAGAACGTAGCCACCGCAATCACGATAGCGATCCCGATCGACGCAAGCAAGCATGCCGTCAGATTCGCGGGGCTTAAGCCAAACAGCATCGAACTGAGCGCGCGGCCCACGCCCAATGCCAGGGGCGCCCCAATGGCCAGACCCACAGCGGCCAGGATGAGGCTCTCGCGCAATACCATTCCAAGTACCTCTTTTCGTTGAGCCCCCAGCGCCATACGCAAACCGATTTCCATGGTCCGCCGGTTGACGCTGTAGGAAATGGTTCCATACAGCCCGACCGCTACCAGAAACGCGGCCAGTGCGCCGAAGAACGCAGATAAAATAGCGCTGAGACGTTCTTGTGAAATAGTCTCGTCGAACTGTTCCCTCTGAGTGATGGGTTTCTCCACAGGCAGGTTGGGATCGATCCGGCGCACCACCTGTGCAGCTTCAGCCAGTATTGTTCCGGTGTGTCCCCCGGCGTGTGGAGTTCATACTGCATCGAACCCCCCGGGGCTTGAGTAAACGGAAAATAGGCTATTGGCCGGTCCGTCTCCTTTACGCTGGTATAGCGGCTATTTTGAGCGACGCCCACAATCGTGTAGCCGGCCTTTCCGTTTTGGAAAGACGAAATCTGATGGCCCAGAGGATTCATGTGCGGTAGATACCGGTCCGCGAACGTTTGATTGATAATCGCGATTTTGCGTGCGCTCGTCAGGTCGGCGTCCTCAAAGTCGCGACCCAGACGAAGAGGAATCCCCAGGGTGTGCAAAAACGCGGGACCCACCAGGTTGACCCGCATCGGCGCGATTGGCTGGGCCGGGAGCGGGTTCCGGCCATCCACCAATACACCGTCATTGTCACTTACTTCCGCGCCTACGCGATTCTCCGATACGGTGGCTGAGTCAACTCCAGGTAAAGCACGCAGCCGCTCCAGGAGCGTGAGATGGAAACGAACGGCTTCGGCATCCGTTCGAATCGTCGATTGGGGCGTAATGCCAAACACCACTACCCCCGCCGTACGCATTCCGAGGTCGCGCGACTCTAGATTGCGTAGCGTCTCGTACAACAGCGTTCCCGAGAACAATAGAACCGCGCAGAACGAGATCTGCATTGTGACCACCAGCCTGCGGCCCCAGGAACGATGGCGATCGGTATTCGAGGTTCCAGCCAAGGATTTCAGGCCTTGATCCAGCGGGACGCCGCTCGCGGCGCGCATGGGCGCCAATCCGAACACGAGCGCCACCACCGCCGAGATCGCGAGCGTAAATAACAAGACTTGACGATCCGGCGCAACCATAACGTCCAACTTTGCCCACGCCGCCAGGGCCTCCGTGGCCCACACCGCGAAGAGCCAACCGAGCGCGGATCCAGCGGCCACCAGCAGCAAGCTTTCCGAAATCAATTGAGCGAACAAGGCCAGGGCATTCGCTCCCAGCGCCTTCCGCAGCGCAAACTCACGCTGCCGCGCGGCGTTGCGAACCACCAGCAGCAGGGCCACATTGCCGACCGCGATCAACAGAACCAGACCGACCATGGCCATCAGGAAACCGAGCGGCCGTCCGTAATCGTCTCGCAAGTTTCCAACTCCGCGAACATCCGAAAACATCAGCTCCGGCCTCGGCCCCTTCGGATCAGCGGGCGAAGCTTCTGCCAGCGTTCGGCGGAATAGGGGAGTCAACTGTAATGTTGCCTCTTCAGGCGAAAGCCCTGGCCGCAGGCGCCCCACCATTAAGAGACAAAGCCAGTCAGGTGAGCCAAACAACGTATGATCGCTGGCTGGCAATCCCCAAGCATTCAGTTCGGGCCTGCTTTGCAGTGGAACCCAAAAGTCTATATTCGGGTGTCCGGGGTCCGTCCCGCCAAAGCCTGGCGGCGCTACGCCCACCACCGTGAACGCAACGCCCTTCACGTAGAGGGTCTGACCCAAGACGCTCGGTGAGCCGCCAAAGCGCTGCTTCCACCAGGTGTAGCTCAGCACGGCGATCGGCGTATGCTTCAGTTCATCCTGCATGCTGAAACCGCGGCCCAGAACCGGCTCAACGCCAAGGCCGGAAAAGAAATTGCCGCTTACCATCTCGCCATAGGCTTGCTCCGGCTCCGTGCCCACGCGCACAGACACTTTCTGAAATGCGAGTGGCGCGAAAGCCATTACATCCGTAAAAACTTCGCGGCGCGATCGCATCGCTTCAAAAACGGGCAGCGACATCGACGTGTCGTCATAGCCGGTCTGAGAAGTGCTGAGCGGCTGGTTCCTGAGATGAAAGTAAACCAGCTCTCGTGGATTGGGCACCGGCAGAAAACGCAGCAGAATAGCATTCGTTACGCTAAAGATTGCGGTGTTGACCCCGATTCCCAACGCGATCGTCAGGATAGAAACGATCGCAAAGACAGGCGATTTGAGCAACTGACGAATTGTGTAGCGAAAATTCTGCCTGATGTTCCACATGCTTATAAGGTATACCTGCCATAACTGAGTCGCCCTGCCATACCGCCAGGCGCCGTGGCGCCAGCCGGATAGCGCAAGTCCTTGTCTTTGGATTGCTGCTCGCGCTGTTTCTCATGCTGATCACCCGTAACGTTTCGCCGGAGCCCTATGGCTACGACGAGGCCGACTACATGCATGCCGCGTCGTTCGGCTTCGCCGCCAACTGGACCGACACGCCGTCCCTCTCAATGGCCGATTTCCTGCGCGCGGGACTTCACCCCGGCAGTCCCAAGGCGCTCTCCGATCGCATTCGCGGCAGCCATGACGTTTTGTTCTATCGCCACTTCCACGGTCCGCTCTATCACTTTTTCTTGATTCCCGTGTCCCGGCTCGGCCTGAGCGAGCGCGCCGCACGGATGACCATGCTCGCGATTCCCGCCGCCAGCTTGGCCGTGATTTACTTCGGATGCCTTTGGCTCCTGCCTGGGCCCATAGCGCCTCTCTCGGCATTCCTGGCCGCTGGACTATTTCTAACCAGCCACTCGGTGGTTTGGTCCACCGAACTCGCTCCTCATCAGTTGTTCGCTCTCTGCTCGCTCGTGTGTCTTATACTTCTGGCGAAGGCCATCGCAACCGGACGGCGAGCTTATTGGTATGCCTGCGTCGTCGCGATGGGCTTGGCCTTTTGCACGCTCGAAGTCGCTTTCGTTCTGATCCTCACCGTCTCCATCTGCGGCTTCCTCGAACGCCGTACATTGCGCGCCGATCTCCGGTTCGCCGCACAATCGCTGGCGCTCTTTCTCGCCACCGTCCTGGCCGTGTGGCCGGCAGCGCTGCTTCGCCTGTCCTTTGTGAAGGCTTACGCCGTGATGACGTATCTGGCGCTGATGCGTGAAGCTCCGTGGGGCCATATCGGATTCATCGAAACGTGGCGCGCGCGCCTCTTTGAGTCGCCTCTGGAATGGTCGCTGATTGTGCTGGCCCTGTTGTTGGGATTGCGGAGCCGTTCGCGCTTCTACCCGGTGTCGCTGTTCGCCGCTTTGATGATACTGGCGACGCTTCCCGTTCTTAGCAGTTCGCCGCGCTATACGCTCCCGTTCATGCCCGCGCTGGATCTGTTCGCTGGCCTCACGCTGCTCCCAACCCTCGGGCGTTTGCGGAGGCCCACCGGCCCCGCTATGCGGGCAGCAACACCTTGACGCCATCCCGTCCCGCAACAATCGCCTCGGACGTCATCTTCAGAAACAGCCCGTGCTCCACCACTCCCACCACGCCGTTCAACTGCCGGTCCAACTCCGCGGGTGCTTCGATCCGGCCGAAATTGCAATCGACAATAAAGTTGCCGCTGTCAGTGACGAACGGCTTGGCCGGATCTTGCTGGGCCGGATCGGGCCGCAGCTTGGTCTGCGCGCCCAGCTTCTTCAGTTTCCGCTCGGTAGCTTGCCACTCGAACTGCACCACCTCCACGGGAACGGAAAAGTGCGTCCCCAAGCGGTCCACCAGCTTGCTGTCGTCGGCGATGATAACCAAACGGCGGCTGGAACTGGCGATCACCTTCTCGCGCAGCAAAGCTCCTCCGCCGCCTTTGATCAAATCCAGCGTCCCGATTTGGATTTCGTCCGCGCCGTCGATGGTCAGATCTATTTCGTCGTGATCGGCCAGCGAAGAGATGCGAATGCCCAATCCACGGGCCTGCCGTTCGGTGTACTCGGAGGTCGGAATGGCGACGATGTCCAATCCGCCCCGGACGCGCTTGCCCAGCGCCTCCACCGCCAGCTTCGCGGTCGAGCCGGTTCCCAGGCCCACGATCATTCCGCTCCCCACCAGCGCCACCGCCGCTTCCGCCGCGGCCTGTTTCAATTGCTGGCGCGGGTCCATATAGGCTGAACGGCCGCGCCTAGTAGCCGATGGTGAAGCGCTGTTTGGTGTGGCGTCCCTGCTCCACTTCGTCCACCAGCGCGATGGCGTAATCTTCGGCGGAAATCGAGCTGTTGCCCTTGTCGTCCGATACCAGCGCGTCCTTGCCCAGCCGGAACTTGCCGGTGCGCTCGCCCGGCTGAATCATCATGGCGGGGCTGAAATAGGTCCAATTCAGATTGCTATCGCGCAACACGTGCATGGCGTCGCGATGCGCCAGGGCGATTCCCTTGTACGCTTCCGGAAATCCGGGCGAGTCGACAATCTGCAGTCCTGGTGCAACCTCCAGGCTCCCAGCGCCGCCCACCATGATGATGCGCGGCGCGCCCGCCCGCCGGACTCCCGCGATCAGCGTCTTGGTGGCGTCCACAAGAAGGTGAAGCTTGTCGGGAAGGGGACCTTGCGGGCCTGTCGGTGGTTGATACGAACTCACCACCACGTCCGCTCCCTTGGCCACCTTGGCGACACTGTCGGCATCCAGCAGGTCGCCCTTCTCGATGGTCAAATTCTTTTGCGCCGCGATCTTGGATGGATCGCGCGCCACCGCCGTCACCACGTGTCCCCGCGACAGCAGCTCTTTCAAAATGCGGCTCCCGATCATGCCGGTCGCGCCATACAACACTACTTTCATTCCGTTCTCCTCGCTTGATTAGTCAAAAATAGCCTCAGGCTCGATGATACAACTTGCGCCCGTCCGGGCGGCGATCACTAACCGCTAGCAGTCACACGCCTCCCTCCCGCCATCCTCGCCGCCTTATCAGCAACCTGCGCCCATCTCGGCCCGCTGAGAACAGCACCACGTGTTATCCCGGTTCCGAGGTCCCCAAATGTCAGCTACACCAATTCCCCATCCCCAGCCACCAACAACCAACAACCAGCAACCAACAACCAACCACTCCACCGGACCACGCACCGATTCCGGCAAACAGCGTTCCTCGCTCAACGCCCTGCGCCACGGCTTAACGGCCGCCTGCGCCGTCCTCCCCTCCGAAGACCGAGCCGCCTACGACGCCCATCGCCGCGGCTTCTTCGACGAATACAAACCCGCCACTCCCACCGAAACCCAGCTCGTCATCGAACTCGCCGATACCGCCTGGCGGATGAACCGCATCCCACTCCTCGAAGCCGATCTGCTTTCCGCCGGGCTGCTCGCCAATGCCCCCAGCCCTCAAACCCTAGTCCCGCAGTTGGCCACCCTCGGCCTGCACTACCAGCGGCTCTCCCGCCAGTTTCAAAAGGCCGTCGACAAGCTCCGCGAGATCCAGACCGACCGCGCCCAGCGCGAGCGGCGCGACCTCAAAGACGCCGCCGCCCTCCTCGAACTCCACAAACACAAAGGAGTTCCCTGGCAGCCTGCCGATCATGGCTTCGTTTTTTCAAGAGAGCAGGTCGAAGCGTTTGCCGAGCGCCTGATACGCCTCAATGAATCCCGCCAGATCGAACATGTGCGCTTTTACATGCAGCCGCCGGCTCGCGCGACCGGGGCGTCACTTTAAACCGGCGCCAGCCGAGCCCTCGCGAACCCGGCAACGCCGTCCGCACCCGGTCCAGGCGATAATCAATCTAGCCCATGACCACACTCGAATTGCCGGGCGCAAACCCGGGCGCGCCATCGGCGCCCTCGTTCTTGCCGGACATGAGCTGGACCAAGAACATTCCAGCGGCAAAACGATTGGACTGCATAGCGGTGGCCACCGACGTTTTCACGCAGGCCGAGCGCAAACTCAGTCACGTGGAGCGAACCGGGTTGGATCGCGAATTGATCCGCGTGGCCGCCTTCATGCCCCGCCTGCCGGACCTGCCGCCCGATCGCGGCTCCCGCCGCTACGCCAGCTACATGGGTAAGAAATTTCGCCAGCACGGTCTGGACTTCCGCGTTGAAGAGGCCTACAGCGCGGATGCTCTGGAACTGCTCCTGATGGGCGCGCAAGTCAACGAGAAGATCTACGGCAGCTTCGTCTTCTTCCCCGCCCCGTTCGGCAAGAGCGAAGATTATTTTCTACGCCGCGTCCGGCCCGAAAAGGACATCGAAGGCCTCACCGTCGAAAACACCGGCCGCATGGCGCTCAACATCCGCACCGTGGACGAGGAAGAGAAATACGAGGGCGTGGTTCCCTGCACCGCGCGCGCCATCCTGACGCTGCTCCATCAGCACCAGTCCATCAAGAAAATGTTCCCGCGCGACCCCAGCCAGCCCGGCCCCACGGCGGTCATCTTCAATGGTTCGCCCCGCATCGGCATTCCATTGCAGAGTATGCTGATGCGGATTGGCGCCACCGCCGTGATGGTCCATCCCCAGACCCGGCCCGAAGACCGGCGCCACTTTCTGGCAACCGCCGACATTGTCGTGACGGCTTTCCCCGCGGTTTCAGAATCCGATCTGATCCGCGACATCAAACTCGGGGCAGTTGTGATCGACTGTTCCACCGAAGGCGACTTGCACCCGGAAGTGGCCGAGCGCGCCGCCTATATCTCCACCCACGATAATCATCTGGGACAAATCACCACGGCGCTCGCGCTCTATAACACGGCGTTGTGCGCTCTTTGGCAATGCGGATTGAAAGCCTGAGGTAAACCAGCATGGCACCCGAAGAAAGAACCGAGATCGTTCAAGAACTGGAGCGCAGCCGCCAGGAGTTGCTAGCCGCGCTCAGCGGCATGGATGAGGCGCAAGCCAAGGCCCGGCCGGATGCCGAGCGCTGGTCCGTGCTGGAATGCGTGGAACACATCACGATTGTCGAGGAGTACTTCTTCGCCCAGCTCGAAAAAGCCGAAAAGCTGGACGCCCCGCGCATAAACAAAGAACACGAGGCGCGCCTCATGGCCGGCTTCCCGGATCGTTCCACGCGCCGCCACGCTCCAGAAATGGTCCGGCCCAGCGGCCGTTTTGCCACGCTGGCGGAAGCTCTGGTGCATTTCAACACCCGCCGCGAGCGAAGCATTCAATTCGCCCAAGATCGCGCTGGCGATCTTTACTACCTGACCTCCGAGCACCCGCGTTTTGGAACTGTGAATGGCGTCGAGTGGCTGATCTTCATCGCCGGCCACGGCCGCCGCCACACCGCGCAAATTCAGGAAATCCGTGCGGGTCTGCAAGCGATCTAAATGGGCTCCCGACGCAAATTCATCGGCGCAATGGCCACCGGCCTGGCCTCCACGCTGGCCTCGGCGTCGTCGTCAAGTGGGGTGCTGGGGGCGAATGATCGCGTCCGTCTTGGCTTGATCGGCGCTGGACAGCGCGGCAGCGAACTCCTGCACCAAGCGCTGGCTTGCCCCAACGTCGAAATCGCAGCCTTTGCGGATATCTACGGCAAGCGCCTGGACGACGCCCATACCCGCGTCCCAACCGCGGCTGCGTTCCGCGACCATCGTCGCTTGCTCGAGGATCAATCCATCGACGCCGTCATCATCGCCACGCCGCAGCATCTGCATTGCGAGCATTTCGTGGATGCTCTGGACGCCGGCAAACACATCTATCAGGAAAAGACGTTGGCCTTCACGCTCGATCACGCCAGGCGCATGCGCGCCGCGTACCGGCAAGCGCCCAATGCCGTGGTCCAGGTCGGCCATCAGGCCTGCTCGTCCGGCCAGATACGCGACGCCGCCAGCTTCCTGGCCAGCGGCGATGTCGGGAAAATCACCGCCATCCGCATGCATTGGTACCGCAACACGCCCCATGGGAAGGCGCAATGGGCGCGGCCCGTCTATCCCGATATGACGCCCGAAAATATCGCCTGGAATTCTTTCCTCGGTGACGCGCCCCGACGCGATTTCGATCCACAGCGCTTCATCAACTGGCGCTTTTTCGAGGAATATTCCGGCGGCAACGTGTACGAGAATCTGAGCCACCAGCTGGCGTTTTGGTATCAGGCGCTCAACCTCCAGATCCCGCAAGCCGCCACCATGACCGGCGGCCTCTATGTATGGAAAGACGGCCGCGACGTGCCCGATACCATGAACGTCACCTTCCAGCAGCCCGAGCAAATGCTCATCAGTTGGGATTCCGGCTTGGGCAACAACCAGCTCGGCATCACCGAGGACGTGCTCGGATCCGACGGCGCCATTTCGCGCACTCCCGCCGGCATTCGTTACGTTCCCCAAAAGGTGAACCGCCCCGATGGCGTCGATGTCCCTGGCCAGGCCGTCAGCCTCCCCAACACCCACATGCGGAATTTCGTCGATTGCATTCGCTCCGGGAAGGAACCCAATTGTCCCTTCGAGCTCGGCTACCGGGTCTCGATCGCCTGCCGCATGGCTCTCGAAAGTTTTCATCAGGGGCGTACCGTGCGTTGGGACCCGCGCACGGAATGCATCGTTTGACCTAAGCCGCTATCGCCCACCGCCGATCTCCAGTATCGTCCCCGTCACGTAAGACGCCGCGTCCGAAAGCAGCCAAAGAACGCCCTGGGCAATTTCCTCCGCCGTCGCCGCCCGGCCCATCGGGATCGTGGAGTTCAATCGGCCTATCCGTCCGGGCTCGCCGTTCGCCGCGTGCAACCCCGTGTCAACCAAACCGGGCGCGACAGCGTTCACGCGAATTCCTTCGTCAGCTACTTCGCGCGCCAGCCCAATCGTAAATGTGTTCACCGCGCCCTTCGACGCCGCGTAGTGAACCCATTCGCCCGCGCTGCCGGTTCGCGCGGCCAACGAAGAGATGTTCACGATCGCTCCGCCGGGGCCTCGATGCAGCGTCGACATCCTGCGCACCGCCTCCCGCGCGCACAGCATTGGTCCCGCGACGTTCACCGCCAGCATCTGCGCAACCTTGGCGGCGTCGATTTGGTCAGTCCGTGCGAATCCTCCTGTGATGGCGGCGTTGTTGACTAGCGCGCGCACCGGCCCAAGTTCGCGCTCCGCAATCTCGAAAATCCGCAAAACATCGGCCTCTCGCGAGAACGTCGCCCTGAATGGCCACCGCGCGTGATCCGATGGCGGTCAGGTGATCCAGCACCTTTTGGGCCGCTGCCTGATCGTTCGCGTAATTGATGGCGACGTTGTATCCGTTCGCTCCCAGTAGCTTCGCGATGGCCGCGCCGATTCCGCGGCTCCCACCAGTGACTATCGCGACCTTTTTATTTCCTTCTTGCATACATCCAGCATAGGCGCAAGCTCGTTTACAAGGCCTTCGCAGGGTGATAGTGTAGCCCATGTAGCCCAACATGATGAAGTTCCTCTTTCCGGCACTCGCCCTGATACTCCCGCTGGCGGCTCAAGAGAACAGCCGCCTCGCCTGGGCGCCCGTTCCCGCGCAACCCACCGCGTGGGCCCCACCCAACCGGCCCCTATGGAAGCTCGCCGAACTGCTCGCGCAACACAAGGGCCAGCCGGACTGGACCCAAACCGTGATCAGCGATGCCCTTTTTCACGCCGATTACATCTCCATGGCGCTTGGCGCGAAAACGCCCCGCCGCCTGCACCCTGACACGCGCGAGTGGTGGATCGTCCAGGACGGACAGATCCGATTCAGCATCGAAGGGCAGGAACCGTTCGTCGCTTCCAAAGGCTATCTGGTGCAGGTGCCCTACCGCACCGTTTACAGCCTTGAGACGGTGGGCGACAAGCCTTCGCTGCGGCTGGAGGTGAACATCGCGGGGGCGCAGACCATGTATCCCATCGACGAAAAGCCCGTTCCATCGGACGGCCTGAATTTCGTTAAGGTCAAGATGATCGAAGGTCCAGGCAAGTACGATCAAGGCAACAAGCCCTACATCGACTTCAACGCGGTGGTGGCCGGAACCGAAAAACAGCGCCGCTTCGTGGCCGACGATCGCGCTGCCGCCGACATCATCATCGGCGATCCTCAAAAGCAGCGTCCCGTGGCCGACAACGACAAAGGCCATTTCCACGAGGAATCGGCCGAGTTCTGGTTCATCCTGCTCGGCAAAATGGAATACAAAATCGGTTCGCTTCCCAGCTTCATCGCCGCCCAGGGCAACGTCGTTTACGCGCCCAAGCAGATGTGGCATCGCGCGCGTTTCGCCGGATCCGAACTGGCTTGCCGCCTAACAATGAACGGCTACCAGGAGTTATTGCACGATTTCCAGACGCCCGACGAACTTGCGGGACACTAGCGCGTGCCGGACGCCGCCGTTCGCCGCTGCGCTTGGGCTCAGGATCCGCTCTCCGTTGCTTACCACGACGCCGAATGGGGCGTCCCGGAGCACGATGATCGCCGCCTCTTCGAGTTGCTCATACTGGAAGGCGCGCAAGCTGGGCTGAGTTGGATTACCATCCTCAAGAAGCGTTCGGCCTATCGCGCCGCTTTCGACCGCTTCGATCCCCGCAAAGTCGCGCGCTACGACGAGGCGAAAATCGCGGCCCTGCTCGCCAACGATGGAATCGTGCGCAACCGCCTGAAAGTTCGGGCGGCGGTGCTGAACGCCCAGGCATTCCTCGCAATTCAAAAGGAATTCGGCAGTTTCGATCAATACGTCTGGCAGTTCGTCGGTGCAAGGCCGCTGCGGAATCGCCGTCGCCGTTCCCAGGACCTGCCGGCTCGCACGGAGCAGTCGGACGCCCTGAGCAAGGACCTTGCGAAGCGCGGATTCAAGTTCGTCGGTTCCACCATCTGCTACGCATTCATGCAGGCCACCGGCATGGTCAACGATCATGTGGTGGATTGCTTCCGATATAAGGAACTAAGCTAACATTGGATCAGGGACCCCTCCCAGACCCCCATGGAATTTGATTTCACCACGGAGCAGATCCAGCTTCGCAAAAGCGTCCGCGAGTTTGCCGAGCAGGAAATCCGCCCGCATGTTCTGCGCTGGGACGAAGAGGAAATCTTCCCCCTGGATGTCGTCAAACACGCCGGCCGGCTGGGCTTCCTGGGAGCCATTTTCCCGGAAGACCTGGGCGGCGCCGGGCTGGGCTATATCGAATACTCCATCATCATCGAGGAGTTGTCGCGCATCGATCCTTCCGTGGGCCTGATCGTTGCGGCGCACAATTCGCTGTGCACCAATCACATCTATGTCGCGGGCAGCGATGAGCAGCGCCGCAAGTACATTCCCAAGCTGGCCACGGGCGAATGGATCGGCTCCTGGTCGCTCACCGAAAGCGAATCCGGCTCCGACGCCGCCGGCATGCGCACCAAAGCCGTGAAGGACGGCCCGTGCTGGGTGATCAACGGCAGCAAGGTCTTCACCACCAACGCGGGCTACGCCGATATCTGCGTGGCCATGGCCGTCACCGATCGTGCTTCCTCGCAGCACGGCGTCTCGGCCTTTGTTCTCGAAACCGGCGTTCCCGGTTTTCAATTCGGGAAGAAGGAAAACAAGCTCGGCATGCGAGCCAGCTCCACCGGCGAAGTCCTCTTCACCGATTGCCGGGTGCCCGAATCGCAACTGCTGGGCAAGCAGGGCGAAGGATTCGTCGACAGCCTGCGCATTCTGGACGGCGGACGCATCTCCATCGCCGCGCTCTCGGTGGGCACGGCGCAGGGCGCGTATGAAGCCGCGCTCAAGTACTCCAAGCAGCGCAAGCAATTCGGCCGGCCCATTTCGGAGTTCCAGTCCATCCAGAATAAGCTGGCCGACATGGCCACCGAGATCGACGCGGCGCGCCTGCTCACCTATCGCGCCGGATGGATGAAGGACCGCGGGCAGCGCGTCACCAAGGAGTCGTCCATGGCCAAGCTGTTTGCCTCCGAGATCGCCGTGCGTGCGACCAACGAGGCGCTGCAGATCCACGGCGGCAACGGGTTCATCAAAGATTATCCGGTCGAAAAGTTCTATCGCGACGTCAAGCTGTGCACCATCGGCGAGGGAACCAGCGAGATTCAGCGCCTGGTAATCGCGCGCCAGTTACTCAAGAGTGAATGACGGAGCCGGCCCGTAAAATCCTTTCGGGCGATCCGCGCGCGCTCGCTCGCGCCGCCACGGCCATCGAAAACCGATCCCCGGCCGCCGAATCATTATTGAAGGAATTGTTCCCCCATACGGGGCGCGCCAGCGTCATCGGCATCACTGGAGCTCCCGGCGCGGGCAAGAGCACCCTCACCGATCGTTTGGTGCGTGAACTTCGCCGCGAGGATAAAGCGGTGGGCGTTCTCGCGATTGATCCAACCAGTCCCTATACCGGCGGCGCTTTTTTGGGCGATCGCATTCGCATGCTGAGCCACCACGCCGACCCTGGCGTTTTTATTCGATCCATGGCCACCCGCGGCCACCTGGGGGGATTGGCGGCGGCCACTACCGATATGGCTCTGCTGCTGGATGCGGCTGGTAAGAACGTGGTGCTCATCGAAACCGTCGGCGTCGGACAGGATGAAGTGGAGATCGCGAAACTCGCCGATGCCACGGTGGTCGTGCTGGTGCCCGGCATGGGCGACGATATGCAAGCCATCAAGGCCGGCATCATGGAGATCGCCGACGTCTTCGTGATCAACAAAGCGGACCAGGAGGGCGCCGATCGCCTGGAGCGCGAAATCTTAGCCCTCCAAAGTTTGCCGGCCCACGGCGCCGCGCCAGGGAACGCGGGTTGGGTTCCGCCCATTGTGCGCACAGTGGCCACTGAAGGCCAGGGAATCGCCGAAACGCTGGCCGCGATACGATCGTTTCTAGCCCGCGCCGATGCCAAGGACCGCGCTGTCGCCAACTGGAGCCTGCGCCTGCGCGAGATGCTGCGCGAACGGCTGCTCGATCAATTTGCGAACATTGATTTTCAGGCTGCCGCGGTGGAAGTAGCCGCGCGGCGCTCGGACCCATATACGATTACCAACGCTTGGCTCAAGAAATGACTGGCTCAGACAATTTCAACATTGATCATCTCGGCATC
Source organism: Bryobacterales bacterium (assembly GCA_963824345.1). Classification (GTDB taxonomy): domain Bacteria; phylum Acidobacteriota; class Terriglobia; order Bryobacterales; family Bryobacteraceae; genus Palsa-89. Next base: position 205,821 of record CAWGOZ010000016.1, on the reverse strand, counting down.
GCGGTCCGGTCGATCGACGCCGCGCTCGCGTTCTATGAAGAGCAGCTCGGATTCACGGCCAGCGCGCGCGAAACCGTGGATCGGGAAAAGGTCAACGTCGTCATGCTGCCGGCCGGCGGCCCGCGCATTGAATTGCTGGAAGCCACCACCCCGGATTCGGTGATCGCCAAGTTTATCGATAAGCGCGGCGAAGGCTTGCATCATGTGGCGCTCAAGGTTCCGGATCTGGCTGCCACGGTGGGGCGACTCAAAGCGCGTGGAGCGCGATTGCTCAACGAGCCACGCGCCGGCGCAGGCGGCCATCTCTACGTCTTCGTCCATCCATCCTCCACCGGCGGCGTTTTGCTCGAGCTGATACAAGAATGAAGAAACCAACCATCGGAATCATCGGCGGCAGCGGGCTGTATTCTATGCCCGGTTTCACCGCGCACGAAGAAGTGACACTCGACACCCCGTGGGGCAAACCATCCGATCCCTATGTGGTCGGCCAGCTCGCGGGCCAGGAAGTGGCGTTCTTATCCAGGCACGGCCGCGGCCATCGGCACTCGCCGTCGGAGTTAAACTTTCGCGCCAACATTTTCGGATTCAAGACGCTGGGCGTCAATCGCATCGTCTCGTTGAGCGCCGTCGGGTCGCTGAAGGAAGAACATCCGCCGCTCAAGTTTGTTATTCCGGATCAGTTCTTCGACCGGACCCGCGGCCGCGTCTCCACTTTTTTCGGCGAAGGCCTGGTCGCGCACATCAGCTTCGCGGATCCGGTGTGCCCGCAGCTCTCGAGCGTTGTCCACCAGGCTTGTGTTCGCAGCGGCGTTAACGTCGCAGCCGGCGGCACCTATCTTTGCATGGAAGGACCGGCATTTTCGACCAAGGCCGAGTCGAATATGTATCGCAGTTGGGGGATGGACGTCATCGGCATGACGAATCTGCAGGAGGCCAAGCTCGCGCGCGAAGCCGAGATTTGTTACGTCACCATCGCCATGGTGACCGATTACGATTGCTGGCACGAGGAGCACGACGCCGTGACGGTAACCGATATCCTGGCCAATCTCAGCCAGAACGCCGAGAACGCCTGTAAAGTGGTGGCGGCCACGGTAGCCAGCATGCCGGAGGCCCGCGAATGCAAATGCGGATCGGCGCTGGCGCACGCGCTGATCACCGATCCGAAGACGGTGCCCGCGGCCACGCGCAAGAAGCTGGAGTTATTGGTTGGAAAATATCTCTGAGCAGCTTGCGCGACAACTGTTGGATCACTGCCTCGAGGCGCGGCCCTGGCCCGAGTATTTGCTCGATGACCTGATCGCGAAGGGCGGCGACCGGGAGCTGTTCCGCATCGTGGTGGAGCGGCTGGCCGATTTGTTCGAGCCCGCGCTGTGCCGCGTGTACGCCGGCCTGTTCTCCCAAGTCATCGCGCGGCGCATCCCCGGCCTGCACGCCGATCATCTGGCGGCGCGCTATGAACGCGTCCGGCGACCCCGCGTGTTCGATCGCGATCCTGAATCCGTCCGGGATGTCTTCGTGCTTTCACGCGTCACGCTAGGCGCCGACATCGCCGTAACCAGCACCATTCTCGACGCCGCGAAACAGAAGTTTCCGGGCGCCCGCATCTGGTTCGCCGGCCCGCGCAAAAGCTGGGAGCTGTTCGCGGCCGATCAGCGCCTCCGGCATCTCGCGATCGCTTATGGCCGCGGCGGCTCCATTGATGAACGGCTCTCGGTTTGGCCCGAGCTGCGCGAGGCCGTATGTGTGCCGCACAGTATCGTTATCGATCCCGATTCCCGTCTCACCCAGCTCGGCCTTCTCCCGATTTGCCAGGAGCAAGATTATTATCTGTTCGAAAGCCGCGCTTATGGAGCCCAGAGTAATGAGTCATTGCCGGCACTGGCGCGCCGCTGGGTGTCCGAAGTCTTCGGCGTCGCCGATGCCCGTCCCTATATCGCGACCGGATTGGATGCGGCGGAGTTTGCCGCGACGGTCAGTTTCGGAGTCGGCGAGAATCCGGCCAAGCGGGTTCCCGATCCATTCGAGGCGGAGCTGCTGCGGCGATTGCCCCAGCCGATTCTGATCGACAAGGGCGCGGGCGGCGAAGAGGCCGGGCGCGTGGAGCGTGCCGTGGCCCAAGCGGGTGGAAATGGCATCGTGATGTGGGAGGGCTCGTTCGCCGGCTTCGCGGCGCACATCCAGCGCAGCCGGCTTTTCGTGGGCTATGACTCCGCTGGCGCGCATGCCGCGGCGGCCTGTGGAATTCCGCTGATCTCGATTTTTGAAGGCGCCGTTTCCGAGCGTATGTTTCAGCGCTGGAAACCGACCGGTGCGGGCCGGATCGAAATCCTCCGTCCCGGGCAAATGAGCGCGGCGGAATTGCTGGCTACTTTTGAGGCTTGTCTTCGGGCTTCTCTTTCATCTGGTCGTCTGGAAGCGCGTCCGGCGTCTCGAACTTGATGGTACTTTCGGTGCCGAACTTGCGATAGAGCCGGAACTCGATATCGTTCCTGGTCATCTGGCGTGTCCGCTTAGAGGTCAGGACCGACTTCAGCGGCAGCATATATTGCCGGTCGCCGATGGTTTCCAGGTCGTAATCCAGCGACGACGTGATCTCGCGGATCGGGAACGTGCTCGGCATATCATACGGGGTCATGACAATCTTCACCACCATCTTGGTGTCCTCGTCGATGTAGACCAGGCCGCGATAGGAGGGCACGATGGAGAGTTTATCGTCGTCCGCCTCCACATGATATTTCGAATACTCCTGCTGGACGTCGTACGCGAACACGTAGGTCTTGCGGCCGCGCAGCTTGCCCCAGTGGTCCCAGGAAAACTGTGTATGAGTTTCCGGTTCGAAGATCTGATCCATCATGCTCCCGAATTCGCCTTCCGATGTCGTGCCGCCGAATTGACGCATGTTGGCGTTGGTGACCGGCTGGTTATTATGCAGAATGACTTCGTAATTCTCGGCGCCGTTGTAGCTGAGGCGGGCCGTGATGGTGTCGGAGTGATACCAGTTGTTGCCGGTTCCGGTAGGATCGTAATCGCGCCGGGTTACTTGAACGCAGATGAAATTCGGCAGCTGCTTGGTGTAGTTCAGCGCATAATCGCGGGCCTGTTCGATGATCTTCTCCTGCTCGACGGAATCGGGCGGCGGCGGAGGAACGTAGACCGGCTTGGGCGCGGGCGGGGGAGCCGGAGGCAGCGAGGCCGAAGCGTCGCCCAGCTCGCGCAGGACCGCGACTGTCTTTGCGCCCGCGCCCAGGCTTTGCAAATCCTCGATGGTCCGGTCGTCCAGCTTGTCGGTGAGTCTTACGTGGCGCAAGTACTCGGCGACCTTGTTGTCGGGTTGCTTGAGTTCCACCGATGACCGTATGAACATCCGCAGCTGAGCAACCGTCATATTCATCTCGCTGGCGGCCGTTAACAAGGTGGCGGTCAAGACAATCAGCAAACCACGCATATCGCCTCCATTGTCTCTCAGGTCCGGCCTCCGCTCATACAACAATGTCGCCAGCCGATACGTAGGACATGCTCGTGTCCGTCACGTGTAGGCTGATGAATCGCGCCCGACGAGTGATCCGGGGCAGGACGGTCTGTCCGGGCGTCGAACTCTAGGAGAAGCAAGGTTGGTGAACGGTGCCGGAAAAGATTGTGCGGCCCAAACTCGCTCTATTCGCGCTTGTCGCAGCGCTAACCCAGACTTCGGCGGCGGACGTGCCAGCCGAAGAGTATCGCGTCAAAGGGGCGTTCTTGCTTAACTTCGCCAAATTCGTGGAGTGGCCGGCGCAAGCCTTCAAGGGCCCCGGGGATTCGATTACGATTTGCGTGCTGGGAACGAGTCCGTTCACCCCCGCGCTGGATCAGGCGGCGCGGCAAGTGGTAGTGGAAAACCGCACTGTCACGGTGCGCCAAATCCCGGACGCGCAGCAAGCCGCCCAGTGCCAGATTGTCTTTGTGAGCACGTCCGAGCGGAGGCGGATCCACGCGCTACTGGAAGCTGTACAGGGCGGAAGCGTGCTGACGGTGGGGGAATCGAATGGCTTCATTGCGAGTGGTGGTGTAATCGAGTTCCGGGTGGAGGATAGCAGAGTCAGAATGGAAATCAGCGCGGCGGCCGCCAAGCGCGCCGGACTGCATATCAGCGCCAAATTACTGAGTTTGGCCGAATCCGGAAAGAAGTGAGGCCCGGCGGGAATGAGCCTGGCTAACAGATACAACAACCTGAGCGTCCGGCAAAAGCTGCGGCTGATCATCATGGCCACGCTTACAGCGGCTCTGCTGTGGGCCTGCGCGGCGGTTTTGGTCTATGACCGCATAACCGAGCGCGACTCCATGCGGAACGACCTGACGGTAATGGCGGAAATACTGGGCGCCAACAGCACAGCAGCGCTCAGCTTCGAAGACGCCAAAGTGGGCGAGGAAATTTTATCTTCGTTGAGTGCGAAGCGTGAAATCGTGGCTGCGAGAATCCTGACTGCCGGTGGACGCTCGCTGGCCAGTTACCACCGCGCATCCGCTCCGCCGTCGGCCATGCCCCCCATCCGAGCCGACGGCGTGTGGTTTGAACCGCACCGGCTGATTGCGTTCCAAAGCGTGAGGTTGAGTGGGGCGCGGCTGGGTACGATGTATCTGGAATCGGATCTGGAGCAGCTGGATACCACCCTCCGCCGGTTTGCCTGGATCATGGCCGGCATTCTGGTGGGTGCGTGGCTGATCGGGCTGGCCCTGGCGTCGCGGCTGGAGGGAACGATTCTCGATCCGATCGCCTATCTGGGACGCGCCGCCAAGATCGTCTCGAAAGAGAAAAAATATTCAACGCGCGCGGTGAAGGTCTCCGACGACGACCTGGGACAGCTTACCGACGTATTCAACGAAATGCTCGCGGAAATCGAACACCGGGATAAAGAGTTGCTGCTGCACCGGGACAGTCTGGAACAACAGGTACAGGCACGAACCGCCGAGCTGGTGGATTCGAACGTGGAACTGCGGTTGGCCAAAGATAAGGCGGAGGCTGCCAGCCGTGCCAAGAGCGAATTCCTGGCCAACATGAGCCACGAAATCCGCACCCCGATGAACGGCGTCATTGGGATGACCAATCTGGCTCTCGACACCGACCTCAGCGCGAGACAGCGGAACTATTTGGAAACCGTCAAAATGTCGGCCGATCTGATGCTAGCGGTAATCAACGATATACTCGATTTCTCCAAAATCGAGGCTGGCCGGCTGGAACTGGATCCCACTCCCTTCAACGTCCGCGATCTGGTGGAGGAAACCATGAAAACGCTGGCCGTGACGGCGCACGCAAAAGGCCTGGAACTGGCGGGCGGCATACGGCCCGATGTGCCCAGGTCCGTCATCGGCGACGCCACGCGAATACGGCAGGTTCTGGTGAATCTGGTGGGTAATGCGGTTAAGTTCACCTCCGATGGAGAGGTGACTGTGGAAGTGAGTTGCGAGAAACAGGAAGGCAATCATCTCAACATCCGCTTCTCTGTAAAGGACACCGGAATCGGAATTCCCGCGGACAAGCAAAAGATGATTTTCGAAGCGTTTGCCCAGGGCGATGGGTCGACTACCCGTAATTTCGGTGGAACCGGACTTGGCCTGACCATTTCCGAACATTTGGCCAAAGCGATGGGCGGCGCAATCCAGGTGTCAAGCGAACCTGGCAAGGGGAGTTGTTTCGAGTTCACGGTACCGGTCGCGGCAGTCTCCGAAACGGTGGAGGAAAGCGTGCACCCGGGCAGCGTTTCGCTGGAAGGCCTAACCGTTCTGGTGGTGGACGATAATCTGACAAACCGGCGCATTCTCGAGGAGCTGCTGCGGGGCTGGAAAATGCAGCCTGAAACGGCCGCAGGCGCGCGTGAAGCCCTGGAGCTCATCCGGCGGCGGACGAATCGCGGTGAGCCTTTCGACGTCATCCTCACCGATCTGCACATGCCGGACATGGATGGCTTCGCACTGGTGGAAGAGCTGCGCAGGGGTCCGCCAGACGCCAAGCACGTTCTGATGCTTACCTCCGGCGAACACCCGGGCGACCTGGCGCGTTCTCGAGGGCTGGGAATCGCCGCCTATCTCACCAAGCCGGTGCGGCGCGCTGAACTGCGGGCCGCGATTTCCGCCGCGATTGCCGAAGGAAAACCGTCTGGCGAGCGTTCTAAATCGAGCGAGACGGTTCGCACGCGGCCTGCGCGCGGAGACGGGGCCGGACGCGGAAGTCTGCGCATCCTGCTGGCCGAAGACAACGGGGTCAACCAGCTGGTGGCCTGCGGCCTCCTCGAACAGGCCGGCCACAGCGTGCAAGTGGCGCAGAATGGAGCACAGGTGGGACCGATGCTGGCCGCCCAACCGTTCGACGTGGTGCTGATGGACATTCAGATGCCGGTCATGGACGGGTTTGAGGCGACTGCGGCGATCCGGAAGACGGAAAAACAGACCGGAGCTCATATGCCCGTGATCGCGATGACCGCCCACGCCATGACGGGCTATAAGGAGCGGTGCCTGGCCGCGGGGATGGACGGATATGTAACGAAACCGATTCGGCCCGACCTGTTGCTGCAGGCGCTGGCGGAGTGTCAAGGGGGTCAGCTTGCGGCCAGTAGATTCTCCAGCGCCGAGCGCAGTTGAGGGAATTGGAATGTGAACCGGGCCGCTTGGGCGGCGGCTGGCAGCACGCGCTGGCTATCCAGCAACACCTGGGACATTTCGCCCAAAGCCAGCCTTAACGCAAGGGCTGGGACGGGGAAAATAGCCGGCCGATGAAGCGTCATCGCGAGGATTCGAGTGAAGTCGGCATTGGTGACCGGTTCCGGAGCGGTGGCATTGACGGGGCCCTGCAGCGAGGCGTTCTCCATTGCAGACAGGATGAGGCTGACGACGTTGTCAATATGGATCCAGGACATCCATTGGCGGCCGGAACCCAAGCGGCCTCCTGCGCCAAGCCGGAATGGCGGAAGCAATTTCGCGAGCGCCCCGCCGCGGGCCAGCACCACGCCCAATCGAAGGCTGATCACGCGAATTCCCAGCGGCTCGGCGGTGCGCGCGGACGCCTCCCAATCGATCGCCACGCGCGGGAGAAAGCCGCTTCCCACTGGAGATTTCTCGGTCAGGATTTCGTCGCCGCGCGATCCGTAAATTCCCACCGCGGAGGCGCACACCAGCACGTTCGGACGGCGGGACAGTTGGGAAAGTCCGCTGACCAGCTGGCGTGTTCCCTGCACCCGGCTGTCGTAAATGCGCTTCTTGGCCGCGTCGGTCCAGCGTTGGGCCACCGGCTCGCCGGCCAGGTGAACGATCGCATCGCACTCGGAAACGGCGGCCCCGCGCGGGATGGCACGCACGGTGTGACCCAATGCGGGAAGCCGTTCCAGCAGCCGCCTGCCGATCAGACCGCTGGCGCCCGTGATGGCAACGTTCACTACAGACATTTTACGTCGCGGCTGCCACGGCTCGAATGTAGGCATCCACATCGGTCTTGCGGCGCATGCCGTCAAGCGACATATAGCGGACCTGGCCAAAGATGGGCCGTTCCACCCAAGGGCGGTCATGCAATCCGAAGCACCAAAGAATATTGGTATAGGAATTCGGGTCGCGGCCATCCAATGCGTAGCGGTCGTTTAAGTAGATGGCGGACGACAGAGCGTCTTCGGGCGTTGGGGACCACTCGATGATCTTCTTGCCCCAATACATGCGGTAATATCCATGAATCTTGCCGGTGAGGAGCAGCTCCTTTTGGGCGGCGTTCCAGAGCGGGTCGTGCGTTTGGGCGCGTTCGAATTGATCGCGCGAGTAGCTTGGATCGCGCTTATCGCGAGCATGCTTCTGCAGCGTCTTGCGAGCCCAATCGGGCAGTGCATAGAGCGAGTCCGGATGCTGGGTGAAGCGGGCGAAATTGAAAGCCAGCTCGCGGCGCACGATGAGCTGCTCCAAAAATTCGTCCGGCAGGAGCTGGTGCGCGCGCGCGTAGTCTTGGACCGCGAGCGCGATCTCGAGCGAAGAGATATGTCCGAAATGGAGATAGGGACTGAGTCCGGAAGTGGCGTTTTCAGAAGGCTGGTTGCTCGAATTTGCGTAGCGATGCAGGCTGTGTTTCAGGAATTCCCGGAGGCGCTGGTGCGCGGCCACCGAACCGCCATGGAAAAGCGGCGAAGGCCGGACCGTGTGGTCCACGGAAATCGGATGCCGGGGAAAGCGCGGAAGCGCCCCTTGGAACTTGCGCTTGACTCGGATCGGCGGAACCGGTTTCAGATATACGGGCAGCAGCTTCTTGATTTTCGGGCGAATGGTGTAAGCGGCGTATTCGCGCTTGTCGAAGCACGACATCGGAACAATGCAGCTTGAATCCACGGCGTAGTATGGGATGTCGAGCTTGGGCGGCACGCTCGCGTTGTAGGTCGGCGCGAGAAAGACCGGATAATCGTCAGTGACCAAAGCGGCTGCGTCTTTGGCCAATCGATACAAAATGTCATTGGGATCCTCAGGGGTGCGGCGCAGATAGAACACGTAGCCGATCCCGAGCCGCTGCAATTGCCGTTCGGTATCGGGAACGCCCTCCAGAACAAAAGTGTGCAGGCGGTCGCTCGCGAAGGGGTAATCGCAAGTGAGGCCCTCGTAGAAAAGCACCGGAAGGCCGGCTTGATTGGCCAGCTCGACGGCGTAGGCCAGCGCATGGTTCGATGCAACGCGGCGATTGACCTGCGCCCAATAGAGCACATATTTCGCGCTCGGGCGGAACGGCGCGCTATTCAGAAGCTGGACGCGGCGCTCGATCTCCGTCACTGCTTGTCGAAGACTAAAACCATATCGATTCCGCCCTGCGCCGTCTCGATATGGATGGTGTCGGTCATGGTCTTGCCATCGTCAGCGAGCGTTACTTTATCCGTAATTGTAAGTTCCATGCCTTGGACGGAAGCCTTGGCGTTGATCTGGAGGGCATCGCCGTCCCAAGTCATGGCGGCCTTCACATCGGCGCCGTTGGCCTGGTAGGAAATCTCCTTGCCGTCCGTGGTATAGGCTCGAGTATCGTGCTGATCGCCCATCGCGGTGCCGGTTTGGGTGTCTTCGAAGGTGATGGAGGGGTCAGCTTGCGTAACTTTCCGGGTGTAGGTGGCGGGCGGTGGAATCGGGCCGAAATTGCTTTTGGCGGCATCGAGTTTCCATTCGCCTGAGAAGTCGGGTTTGTCGGCAGCCAGGGCGACGCCGGCCAGGGCGGCAATGAAGAGAACGATTTTCAAGAGTGACTTCATTGAAGAAGCCTACCAGTTTTCGGCCAGCCGGACGAACGTGCGCAGACCGACGCCGGTGGCGCCTTTCGACATGTAAGGCTTGGCATCGTCGAGCCAGGCGGTGCCGGCGATGTCCAGGTGAATCCACGGGGTTTCGCCTGCGAAGTCGCGAATAAACCAGGCGGCCGTGATGGAGCCGCCGGATCGTCCGCCAATATTTTGCAGATCGGCGAAGTTGCTCTTCAGCAGCTCCTTGTATTCCTCATCCATGGGCATCTGCCAGGTCTTTTCGCCTTCGGCCTTGGATGCGCTCAGGAATTTATTAAGAAATGCTTCGTTGTTGGTGAAGGCGCCGATGTTGACGTTGCCGAGGGCGACCACAATGGCGCCGGTTAACGTTGCGGCGTCCACCAGATGCGTGCAGCCCAGGCGCTGGGCGTAGGTGAGCGCGTCGATCAGGATGAGGCGGCCCTCGGCATCGGTATTCAAAACTTCCACTGTCTTTCCCGACAATGATGTAACGATGTCGCCGGGACGCTGGGCTTTGCTGCCGGGCATATTTTCAACCGTTGGCACTAGCGCCGTCACCGGGATGGACGGCTTCAGTTGCGCGATGGCTTGCATGGCGCCGATGACGGCCGCGCCGCCCGCCATATCGTAGCGCATCTTCTCCATTCCGTCGGAAGGTTTGATGGAGATGCCGCCGGTGTCGAACGTGACGCCCTTGCCGATGAGGCCGAGGTGGTCTTTGGTGGACGGCGTGGTGGCGGGTTTATACCGCAGCACGATGAGGGCGGGCGGCTCGGCGCTGCCTTGCGCGACACCCAACAAAGCCCCCATGCCGAGCTGGCGCATGCGGTCCTGATCCAGAATTTCGCACTCCAGGCCGAATTGGGACGCCATTTTCCTAGCGTGGGCGGCAAGCACGGTGGGAGTCAGGACGTTGGCGGGTTCGTTGGCGATGTCGCGGCTGAAGTTTTGCGCTTCGGCCAAGATACGGCCGCGATCGACAGCGGCTTGCGACCCTCCCAGCAGTGCAAACGAGTCGATGTGCTTTTCGTTCTTCTTGGGATCGGTTTTATAGCGGTCGTTTTCGGGATCGGCGAGAAGCGCGCCTTCCACGGCCGCGGCTGCGAAATCATCGGAGCGAAACGGCTCGTCCAACGCCAACGCGATGGTATGAATACCCTTGGATTTCAGCGCCCGGACCACGGCGCCGGTAAGTTTGCGCAACTCGGCCGCGTTGAATTTGTCGCGCTTGCCGGCTCCCGCGAGCACCAGCCGTTTCGCTTTGAGCCCCGAGGGGTGGTGGAGAATCGCGGTTTCCAGCGTTTTTCCAGAGAACTCGCCCGAGTCGTATAGCTCCTTGGTCTGATCGGCGGCCAGACCCTCCGGCGGCGTTCCTTCGAATCCGATGATCACCAGCGCGTCTGAGTCGACCTGCCCAACGGCCACTGTTTCGAGTTTTACGTTCATGCGCTATCTCCTTCGGCCGATGGCCGCGCGGGCTTCAGCTTCCATCTCGCGCGTACGCTCGGATTCCCGTTTGTCATGCAGTTTCTTGCCTTTAGCGACCGCCAGCTCCACCTTAATGTGGCCCTTTTTAAGATACAACTTGGTGGGAACGATGGTAAGACCCTTTTCGCGGGTTTTTCCAAGCAACTTATCGATCTCATCCCGGTGCAGAAGCAGTTTGCGGCGGCGGGTAGGCTCGTGATTTTCGCGATTGCCGTGGGAATACTGGCCGATGTGGGCGTTCAGCAGCCAAGCTTCGTTGCCTTGCACCTCGGCGAAACTGTCCTTGAGCTGGACACGTCCATCCTTGGCAGCTTTTACCTCGGTTCCCGTAAGGGCCAAACCGGCTTCCAGGCGTTCCAGCAAGTGATAGTTGTGCCCGGCATGGCGGTTGTCGCTCAAGATCTTGATTCCAGATTCCGCCATGTCCCTTTTCTAGTCAACGCCAGGAAAGCACGCGGCGTCAATTGTTTATGCGGCTAGGCCCCCGGCCTCGTCCGGTTTATTGTAACATGGTCCTTACTTGATAATAAGATGATTATTTTTAATAAGTTACGCCTTTTGCGGGTGTTCCTGGCGGTGTGGCTGATGCTGCCTGCCGGGGGTTTGGAAGCGAGCACGCGCAAAGGCGACAAGCTGCTGAAGTTGGGGGCCAAGGCAGAAGCGCTCAAGGAATACGACAAAGCGCTCGAGTACTATCAGGAAGCCTTGAAGGAAGATCCGAAAGAGACCTCCTACAGTCTGGCCGCCCGGCGCGCGCGTTTCGAGTCAGGAACGGCGCATATGGAAGCCGGGAATAAACTGCAGAAGGCGGGCGATCTGGAGAAGGCCTTGGCTGAATATCAGAAGGCATTCAACGTCGATCCGGGATCGATGATCGCGCTACAGAACATCCAGCAGGTGAAGGAATTGCTGGAAGAGAAGGCCAAGGGTCTGGCCCCAGGTGAAAAACCGCTGACGTCGGCCGAGAAGTCGCAGAAGGAAAGTCTGGCCATGATCGCGTCGATGCAGCCGGTTCCGGAGCTGAAGCCGGTAACTAACCAAATCAGCGTGCTGAAGATGAACAATCAGCCGCCCAAGGTGCTGTATGAGACGGTGGGGAAGCTGGCGGGCATCAATGTGTTGTTCGATCCGCAAATACAGCCGGGAAAAAACTCGAACATAGAGCTCAACAACGTGACCTTGCAGGAAGCGCTGGATTACCTGGCGTTGTCCACCAAAACGTTTTGGAAGCCCATTAGCAATAACGCCATTTTTGTCACCGAAGACAACGTCACCAAGCGCCGCGACTATGAAGACGAAGTGGTGAAAGTTTTCTATCTGAAGAATCCCACCTCGCAGCAGGAGTTCTCCGAAATGGTCACCGCGGTACGATCAGTGACGGATGTGCGCCGGATGTTCCAGTTCAACGCGGAGAACGCGATCGTGGTGCGCGACACGGTGGATAAGGTGGCGCTGGTGGAAAAGCTGCTGCACGATCTGGACAAGCCCAAGGCGGAAGTAGTGATTGACGTGATCGTCATGGACATATCCAGCGACGTGAGCCGCCAGATCGGGGCAGGCCTGGTGTCCAACGGAACCAACGGGCTGGCTGTACCATTCTCGTTTTCGCCGACCAATCCGATCACTTCCAACAATTCCACTGGGGTAGCGGGGACTGGTGGCACGGGCGCAACCAGCACCACGAGCACGACCACCACCACCACGACGGGATCAACCAGCAGCGGATCGACTTTCGTGGCTCTCTCGCAAGGCCTGGGGCACTTGGGATCGAGCGATTTTTCGACCAGTTTGCCGGGTGCGATGTTGCAGGCCGTAATGTCGGATTCGAGAACCAAAATACAGGAATCGCCCGAGGTGCGCGTATCCGACGGCCAGAAGGTGACTTTGAAGATCGGCGAGAAGTATCCGTACGCCACCGGCAGCTTCCAGCCCGGTGTGGGCACGGTGGGCGTCAGCCCGCTGGTGAGTACGCAGTTTCAGTTCGTCGATGTTGGCGTGAATCTTGAGATGACGCCGCACGTACATGGGGACAACGAAGTTACCATCCACGCGAAAATCGACATTACGAATATCGCGAACACGCTCAACCTGGGAGGCCTCAGCCAGCCAGTAATCGGACAAAAAGCAAACGAGGCCGATATCCGGTTGAAGGACGGGGAAGTGAGCTTGCTGGGCGGGTTGATGTCGGACCAGGATCAAAGTGTGATAGGCGGGATTCCGGGCCTGGTCAATATACCGATTCTCGGCAAGTATCTATTCGGCAACACGTTGAAGGACAAGCAGAAGGAAGAACTGATGATCGCGCTGATTCCGCACATCGTGCGTAAGCCCGACATCACCGGCCTGGATTTGCGGGGCGTGGCGGCGGGCACGGATCAAACCGTGAAGCTGACCTATGCACCGCGCGTGGAGGAAGCCCCCTCCGCAGCTCCGGCGGCTGCCGCACCCGCGGCCACGTCGCCCGCAGTGACATCTCCCGGGGCAACACCCGTTGTGGTTACGCCAGGAGCGCCTGGCGGAGCGGCCGGGATTGCGTTCAGCCCAGCCAGGGTGCAGGCGCGAGTGGGCAACCAGGTTGTGATCACGCTGGACGGGCAGAACCTGACGGATATGGCGGGAGTACCGGTGAAGTTGCGGTGGGATCCGAAGGTTTTGCGGCTGGAGATGATTTCGCCGGGAGCACTGCTGGCGCAAGACGGCAAGATCACCGCGCCCAGCCTGGATATTCGGAACGATACGGGAGATGCCAGTATGGAGGTGAATCGAGTAGCGGGCGCCGGCGGAGTGAACGGCAACGGTCCGCTGCTGCAGTTCACGTTTACGGCGGTGGGCAAGGGTACTACCAACGTGACCATCACCGAGGCGGCTCTGAAGAATTCGAAACAGGAGCCGATAACACTGCAGGCACCGGTGGTTCCGGTTACTGTGCAGTAAGGGAACCCGGCGGGAGCATGCGGCACAGGCGACAACGCGGGATGACGCTGGTGGAGTTGATTGTAGCGTTCACCATCCTGATGGTGCTCACCAGCATGGCAGTTCCGCTGGCGCGCTATAAGGTGCAGCGCGATAAGGAGCGGGATCTGGAGCGCGCGCTGGTGCAGATCCGCAACGCCATCGACAAGTTCAAGGATGACATGGACGCCCAAAAAATCGGGCCGGCGAAGCTGGATTCGGACAATTATCCCGAGAGCCTACAGCAACTGGTGGACGGGATCAAAGCAACCGGATCGGTGGACAAGAAGATGAAGTACCTGCGCCGAATTCCCAAGGACCCCATGACCAACTCTTATGAGTGGGGCCTCCGCAGCGACCGGGACGATCCGACATCGCAATCCTGGGGCGGGCAGAACGTGTTCGACGTGTATACCAAGAGCATGGACAAGGCGCGCGATGGGACTTCCTATGCCGAATGGTGAGGGAGTTATGAAGTCGCGTTGGGCTTCCACGCGCCGCCGCTTCGGCTTCACGCTTATCGAACTGATGATCGTGATGGCGGTGATCGCGGTATTGATGTCCATCGCGCTGCCGATTTACACCCGATCGATCCAGCGCTCCAAGGAAAGCGTGCTGAAGAACAATCTATTCACGCTGCGCACGGTGATCGACGAATACACCTACGACAAGCAGAAGGCCCCGCAAACGCTCCAGGACCTGGTGAGCGATGGATATTTGCGGCAAGTGCCAATGGATCCGATCACCGGCAGCAACGAGTCCTGGAAGCTTATCATGGAGGACGCCACAAACACGGTGAACCAGACCCAGCCGGGCATTTTTGACGTGCGAAGCGGATCGGATCTGACTAGTCTGGAAGGGACGCCGTATTCGGAGTGGTAACCGGGCGAGGCGCAGCAGGCTGGCGTGCGAGCTGGCGCGCCGCAAGACGATACAGCATCAGGATCGCGAGTATCGCGCCGTACATCAAGGGCAGCCGCACATCGGACTTCACCAGCCAATAGTAGTGGATTACGCCAGCCAGGGCGGCGAAGTAGATGAGCCGGTGCAAGCGCTGCCATTTCACGAAGCCAAGGCGTCGCACCCAGCCGGCGGTGGAGGTGACGGCCAGCGGCAGCAGCATCGCGAAACCAAGCATCCCCACCGTGATGTAGCGCCGCTTTAGAATGTCGGCCCACATTTCGGGAAAGCTAAAGAATTTGTCCAGGACGAACCAAGTCAGAAAATGCAGGCAAACGTAAAAGAAGGCAAAGAGGCCCAGCATGCGGCGGTAGCGCGCCAGCAGCGGCTGGTTGAAGATCTTGCGCAACGGCGTGACGCACAGCGTGATGAGCAGAAACCGGATGGTCCAAGTGCCGGTGTAGTGGGTGATGTATTCGATGGGATTGGCGGTCAGATCGGGCGAATAGCCGGTAGTGGCCAGCATCCACAGCGGGCGGGCGAGCAAGGAAATGGGGACCAGGCAGAGCGCGAAGACCGCGATCTTGGTCCAAGGGCTGCGCAGGATCTTAGCGAGCTTGTTCAAAGCCTCTAGAAGTTCTTGTGAAGATCCATGCCGGCGTAGAGGCTGGCGACCTCGCTATAACCGTTGAACATGAGGGTATTGCGTCTAAACAATTCGCCCAGACGGCGTTCTTTGGCCTGGCTCCAGCGCGGATGATCCACTCCTGGATTGACATTGGAATAGAAGCCGTATTCGTTGGGCGCCGAGAGATTCCAGGTAGTGGGCGGCTGCTTCTCAACTAAACGAATCTTGACCAGCGATTTGGCGCTCTTGAAGCCGTACTTCCAGGGCAGCACCAGCCGGATGGGCGCTCCGTCCTGATTGGGCAGGGCTTCCCCGTAGAGTCCGACGGCCAGCAGCGCGAGCGGGTGCATGGCTTCGTCCAAACGCAAGCCTTCGACATAAGGGAACTGGATGCCGCCCCAACGCGCCAGCGGCATCTGCTTGGGATCATAGTAGCTTTCAAAGGCCACGTACTTCGCCTTGGATGTGGGCTCCACTTGCTTGAGCAGCGCGTTCAGCGGGAAACCGATCCAGGGAACCACGATGGACCAGGCCTCGACGCAGCGATGCCGGTAGATGCGTTCTTCGAGCGGCGCGATCTTCATCAGGCTATCGCGGTCGAAGGCCATGGGCTTGGCCACAGCGCCTTCCACCTTGAGCGTCCAGGGCGAAGTGCGGAAATTGGTGGCGTTCTTGGCAGGGTCCTCTTTGTCGGTGCCGAACTCGTAAAAATTGTTGTAGTGCGTGATGGCTTCGAGCGGCGTGACCTTTTCGTCGCCGGCGTTGTAGGAGGTCTTCTTGAAGTCCTCGATCTTGGCGCCGCGGGAAGTCCCCGCCAGCGCGCCGAACGCACCCAGCGCGATGGATCCCGTGAGAAAGCGTCGACGGTTGACGTACAGCGGCTTGGGAGTAACGTCGGAATTACGGAGGTCGGAAGATTTACGGATCAACATAGGCCTGCTCTTATGGTAGCGCTTTAGGGGCTAAGGGCCGGGCCTGAGAAAGAGCGGATGGTGGGGTCTCAAGACCCCGCTACCAAAGAGCGGATGGTGGGGTCTCAAGACCCCGCTACCAAAGAGCGGATGGTGGGGTCTCAAGACCCCGCTACCAAAGAGCGGATGGTGGGGTCTCAAGACCCCGCTACCAAAGAGCGGATGGTGGGGTCTCAAGACCCCGCTACCAAAGAGCGGATGGTGGGGTCTCAAGACCCCGCTACCAAAGAGCGGATGGTGGGGTCTCAAGACCCCGCTACCAAAGAGCGGATGGTGGGGTCTCAAGACCCCGCTACCAAAGAGCGGATGGTGGGGTCTCAAGACCCCGCTACCAAAGAGCGGATGGTGGGGTCTCAAGACCCCGCTACCAAAGAGCGGATGGTGGGGTCTCAAGACCCCGCTACCAAAGAGCGGATGGTGGGGTCTCAAGACCCCGCTACCAAAGAGCGGATGGTAGGGTCTCAAGACCCCGCTACCAAGAGCGGATGGCGGGGTCTCAAGACCCCGCTACCAAAGAGCGGATGGCGGGGTCGCAAGACCCCGCTACCAAAGAGCGTCTATCTGCCGGACGACCCGAAGCCGCCGGCGCCGCGGGTGGAATCCGTCAAGTCGTCGCCCTCTACCCACTCCACGGCGTCATAAGGCGCCACGATGAGCTGTGCGATACGGTCGCCTTGTTCGACGATGTAATCGTTGAGGCCGAGGTTAAACATCACAACGCGAATTTCGCCGCGGTAACCGGGATCGATGGTGCCGAAATTCACGGTGACGGAATTCTTGAGGGCCAGACCGCTGCGGGGGCGCACCTGGGCTTCGTGGCCGGGCGGCAGTTGGATGGCAATGCCAGTAGCAACGGCCTGCGCGGCGCCGGGCATCAGGACGGTGCGTTGGAGCGCGCGGAGGTCCATGGCGGCATCCTCGGCGGGGCCGTGAGCATAGCTGGGCAGGACAGCGTCGGGGTGAAGTTTCTTGATGCGGATTTTCATGGCTAGGCGCGCGGCACGAACCGGAGCGCCGATTCGTTCATGCAATAACGCAAGTTGGTGGGCTGGGGGCCATCGTTGAACACGTGACCGAGGTGCGCGTCGCAGCGCGTGCAGCGGACTTCGGTTCGTTTGATGAGCATGCTCATATCCGTGCGCGTGCGAACATTCTCTTCGGCGATGGGCGCCCAAAAACTGGGCCAACCGGTTTCGGAATCGAACTTTGTATCGGAACTGAAGAGTGCGTCGCCGCAGCAAATACAGCGAAAGAGACCTGGGGCGTGCATCTGGTAATAGGTCCCTGAAAAGGCGACGTCGGTGCCCTGCCGGCGAGTGACATAAAATTGTTCCGCGCTTAGCAGCTTTCGCCACTCGGCATTACTGCGAACCGTTTTGGCGACCCGCGTGGGGCCTAGCTTCACCCCGGCGTCGTTGAATTCGACGATTGTTACTTCCTCGCCTGGGTCAACGACGGGGGTTCCGTCCTCCGAATCGCGACGCCAGCGCATGGATGCGGCGACGATGCCGGCGAGCGCGAGCGGAGCGATGAACAGGGCTCGGCGGGTCATTTACCAGCAAGCAGCTTCTTTTTCGCCTGCTTCTTTGCCTTACGCGGTAGCCGCTTCTTGGCTTTCTTTACAAGCTTTGGGATCTTCTTCTTCGGAGGCGTATTCATGTGCGCCGGAGTCGATTCGGCGATCGGGGGTGCGGCTTTCTGCGGGGTCTCCTCCGCGGCCGGTTCTGCAGGGGCGGGCTTCGCTTTTACAGGCTTCTCTTTGGGCGCTTTCGCCACTTTCTCCGGTGCGGCCTTCTGTTGCCCGGGGGTCTCTTGCTCAGCCTTTTTCTTGGTTGCCATCGGTTCCTAGCATATTACAACCTACCCGAAACCGCCCAGAGCAATGGTTTTGGTTTCCAGATATTCTTCCAGGCCTTCGGCGCCGGATTCCCGGCCGATGCCGCTCTGCTTCCAGCCCGTGAACGGGACTTCGGTGCTCTGCGGGGCCCAGTCGTTGACGCCGATCATGCCGAATTCGAGGCGCTCCGCGGTCCGTATGGCGGCGCGGAGATCGTTGGTCCAGACATAGGCCGCTAAACCGTAAGAGGTGCTGTTGGCTTGCGCGATGGCCTGGTCTGCGTCTTCAAAGGAGGCAATGGGGAGGACCGGACCGAAGATCTCATCCCGAAACAACGCCGAGTCCAGAGGCGGGTTGGTCAGTACGGTTGGTTCGAAAAAGTATCCGCGAGGCCGGTCTGAAGGCCGCTTCCCACCGGCCAGAACATGGGCGCCGCCGTCCCGCGCCCCAGCCACCAGCGCTTCCACGCGGTCACGCTGCCGGGAATTGATGAGCGGGCCGACATTGGTTTCCGCCTCTAGTCCTTCGCCCACGCGCAGCTTGGCGACGTGCCGGGCGATGAGTTCGGAGAACATTTCGGCGCGCGAGGCGTGTATGTAAAAGCGCTGCGGCGAAATGCAGACTTGACCTGCGTTTCGAAACTTTGCCGTGACCGCGCCGGCGGCCACTCGCTCCAGGTCGGCATCTGGAAAAATCAAAACAGGAGCGTTTCCGCCGAGTTCGAGAGAGAGCCTGGTGATGGTTTGCGAAGCGCCGTCCATCAATATTCGGCCCACGCGCGGGCTGCCGGTGAAGTGAATCTTCGCGCAAGCGGGGTTGCGAAGCATTTCCTGCCCCATGCTTTCGGGCTCGCCATTGATCACATTTACGATTCCGCCGCTCAAGCCGGCTTCGAGCAGAATGTTCGCCATTTCCATGGCGGTGAGCGGCGTGTATTCGGAGGGTCTGATTACGACAGTGCAGCCGGCGGCCAACGCCGCCGCAGCAGCGCGCGCCACGTTGTAGGCGGGAAAATTCCAAGCCGTGATGATGCCCACTACGCCCACGGGCTGTTTGATCACCAGCTGCCGCCGGGCCGCGTCGCGAGCGGGCACCCACCGGCCATAGGCGCGCTTGGCTTCTTCGGCGAACCACTCGAAGAGATCGGCGGCCACTCTCCATTCTCCTTTGGCCTGCGTCAAGGGCTTGCCGCTTTCGAGCACCGTGGTATGAGCCAACGCTTCGTTATACTCACGCATCAGTTCCGACGCACGTTTGAGCGCGCTGGCACGTTCGTACGCGGTGGCGCGGGACCACGCGGGGAAAGCAACCGCGGCCGCTTCTATGGCGAGGCGGCAATCTTCGGCAGCGCCGAACGGCACGGTGCGAACGAGTTCTTCGGTGGCTGGGTTCAATACATCCCACGTGCCGGCATTCGACGCATCATGCCACGTGCCGCCAATCAGCTGCCGATACTTGAAAGTCATCTCTGGTACACCTTGCTCCCTGCAACAAACGTCATCTCGACTTGAATATCCATTAAGGCCACTGGATCGGAGGTCAGGGGGTCCGAGGAAAGCACTGCCACGTCAGCCCATTTTCCGGGACGGAGGCTGCCGCGATTGGCGGATTCCCCCGACGCGATGGCGCCGGCCATGGTGTAGCCATACAGCGCCTCTTGCGCCGTAATCGATTGTTCCGGGGCTATGGCCGCGCCTTCTTTCGAGAGGCGCGTGATGGCCGCGCTCATGCCCGCTATTGGATTGTCGTCTTCCACCACGGGAGCGTCGGACGACAGCGCGACAGTGAGCCCGACATCCAGCATGGCGCGAATGGGATAGGTGCGCGGCAGAAACTGGTCCGGCACAAATTCCAGAAAATTTCGGCCGAGTTCGCGGATGAAGATGGTTTGCGGAACGGAGATGACGCCGATAGCTGCCGCTCGTTTCAATTGAACGGCGTCCGGCAGCCCAAAATGCTCGATCCGGTGCGCGAGTCCCGCGGGATGCGGGCCCAGACCTTCATAGATATCGAGAACCTGGTCGATAGCGACGTCGCCGATGGCGTGAGTGGCGATGCGCCAGCCCTGATCATGCGACTCCCGGCACAGCGCTCGCAGATCTTCCGGATGGAAACGCAGAGTTCCTTTAGTATCCGAGTGGCGATAGCGAACACTCAGGGCCGCTGTCGCGCCGCTGAGGCCTCCGTCGGCCAGGAACTTGACGGTATCCACGCGCAGGCGGTCCGACACATGCTTGGCGGGCAACGGCACGGGATCTTTTCTTCCGTCCACGCGCCGCAGCGGCATCACTAATACTCGCGCGGGCAATTGGCCGTGGCGGTCGAGATCGAGGTAGACCTCGAGCAACTCCGGAGTCACTCCGCAATCGGCGGACGAAGTGATGCCTAAAGAAAGCTGGTGGTGAAGCGCGGCGCGGATCATTTTCGCGAAGTCCGCGGCCGTTGGCGGCGGCATCACGCGGGTGATCAACCCCATGGCCGTCTCATGCAGGATGCCATTCGGGTCGCCTCGTTCATCGCGCTCGATCACGCCGCCTACGGGAGCCTGAGTTTTCGCGGTGATCCCAGCGAGCCGCAGCGCGGCGCTGTTGACGGCGAAGATGTGCCCGCAGGTGCGCGTCAGGACCACGGGACGGCCGGGCACCGCTTGATCCAGATCGTCGCGAGTGGGCTTGCGGCGCTCGGCCAGCGCAGCTTCGTTGAATCCGCGCCCCTGTAGCCATTCACCCGGCGGAAGCTTGGAGTCGCGCTCGCGCACCGCGGCGCAAAGATCCTGGACGCTGGTAATGCGACGCAGGTCGAGCATGGACGTTAACAAGTGACCGATTTTCCAGATATGAGCGTGCGCATCGATGAATCCGGGAACCACGGTGCGGCCTGCAAGATCGTAGCGGGCGGTTTGTGGGCCGGCCGTCGACAAGAGCGCGTCGGTATCGCCAACCGCGGCGATGCGCCCGTTTTGAAAAGCGACCGCTCCGGCTCGGGCCGCTGGTTCCATGGTCAGGACGTTGCCGTTGAACAGCAGCGTATCCATTTAATTTGCGCGGGAAGCAGCAGCTGCGAACTTTTCCTGGGCCACCAGCTCGATGGAATCGCCCACGGCTTGCAACGCTTCGAGTAGCATATTCTCCGGCATGTTCAGCGGCGGAAGGAAGCGTATACAGTTGCTGTAGACGCCGGCCCGGATGAGCACGACGCCCCTGGAAACGGCCTGGCGAATGATTGCGAGCGTGTCTTCGGGAAGCAGCGGGGTTTTGGTTTCGCGATCCGACACCAGCTCAACGAGCATCATGGGGCCAAGCCCTCGCACATCGCCGACAATCGGATAACGTTGCTTCCAACTGCGCAGCACCTCTTGCATCACGCCGGCCAGACGGTTCGCGTGCGCGAGAAACTCGGGCTGGCGAATCATCCGCAACGCTTCGAGCGCGGCCACGCACACCATGGGGCTTCCGCCGTAGGTGCTGCCGATGCCACCCAGATGCGCCGAGTCCATAATCTCCGCCCGCCCGGTGACTGCGCCGATGGGCATGCCGGCACCCAGCGATTTGGCGGTCACAATGATGTCGGGAACGATGCCGTAGTGCTCGACGGCGAAAAGCCGGCCGGTTCTGCCGCATCCGCACTGCACTTCATCGGCAATCATGACGATGCCGTGCTGGTCGCAGAGCTCGCGAATGCGCTGGAGAAAGCGCGCCGGCACCGGCAGAAAGCCCGCCTCGCCCTGCACGGGCTCGATGATGATGGCGGCCACCGCCGTGGGTTCCACTTGCGTCACCATGGCTTGCTCCAGTTGCTGGATGCCGAAGTCGACATATTCGTCCTCGCTCATCCCTGCCGGCGTGCGATAGACATTCGGGATGGGAAGCCGCACGATTTCGGGAGCGAACGGACCGAAGCCGGATTTGAAGAGCCCGTACTTGCTGGTGAGGCTCAGCGTGAGCAGCGTTCGCCCGTGATAGGCGCCCTCGAAGCAGATCACGGTGGATCGCCGGGTGTACTTGCGCGCCAGCTTCACGGAGTTCTCCACGGCCTCGGCCCCGCTGTTTGCGAGCAGGGTCTTTTTCGCAAAGGCGCCCGGCGTTATTTCGTTGAGCACTTCCGCCAAGGCAATGTAGGGCTCGAAGGTGGTCACCAACGCGCACGGATGAATGAATTTTTCAGCCTGTTTTTGGATGGCGTCGACCACCGGCGCCGGCGAATGTCCCACCGCCAGCATTCCGATGCCACCCGCCAAGTCGATAAGGGTGTTGCCATCAACGTCAAAAACCAGCGCGCCTTCCGCGCGTTCCACCACCACGTCGGTGGCGCGTCCCAAGCCGGAAGGGATGGCAGCGGCGCGGCGCGCCAGCAACTGTTTCGCTTTGGGCCCTGGGATTTCAGTGTTGAGTCGGATATAGGACATAAGTTGCTCCCTGATTTCTCCACGTGATGCACCGCGGACGCTCTTGTCGGAATCCAGAACAAGCAGCACGCTGTAGTTATCGCAAATGGGATCGTCGAGGTAATTGGCCAGCAGGCCGCGCGGCTCAAACCCCAAGCTTATTTGCATGGAAAGCGTTGGATCGCGAATGCGGCCCGCGAGCACGCCCTCGTAATATTGCTGGGCCGTCATGGTCTCTTTCAAAGGGCCATAGCCCGGAATCATTCCAGCCGTGACTTGCCCTTCGAGGTTGAGTCTCCAGACCAGTTCCTGCCGCGCGGCGTAGAGGGCACGCGCCAGACCGCGTCCGCGATATTCGGGCCGGACGCTTAAATCGGCGCCGTAAAGCCACCTGCCGCCGGGCTGGTGGGATGTCAGCCAACCGCCCTGGATGATTTCGGCGAACGTGTGGTCCACATGATTGAAGTCGAAATCCAGGCGCACTGTGGACGTGGCTCCAACCACCTTGTCCCCATCCAGAGCCACGAACTGGCCGTCGCCAAACAACTCCATGTGCTTCAAGAAGTGCACGCGCTTGAAGCGCTGCTCCTCCGCCAGCGTGGGGAAGCAGATGCGCTGCAGCTCTTCGAGTTGGGCGGCGTGTTCCGGGCGAGCCTGGGCGATCACAAGCCCATCCGCCAACTTTCGGTAGTACCTCATCGCCTTCCCAATCTGTCACAAATCCTGCCGGAACGCATCTTACAGTTATGAACCAAACATTGGGAATCGTGCTGATCGTTCTGGGCCTGGCGGGTCTGGCGTGGGGTGGTTTCACTTATACAACGAGACAGAAGGTTGTCGACGTGGGACCGATCCATGCTACGCGCGACAAGAACCACACCGTGCCGGTGCCGCCCATCGCGGGCGCCGTGGCGCTGATCGGTGGCGTTGTGTTGCTGGCGCAAGGCAGGAAGTCGTAGTAGACCGCTTCCTTTGGTCGCGGCTCAGTCGTCGGCGTTCAGTCCCGGATTCGGGCGGGTAAGAGTTCATGCATTGGACGGTGCTCCGGGACGGTGCGAATACGGCCAGCGCCGCTTGGCCCAGGCTGATGCCGCCGTCGTTGGGAGGGACCGCGGCGTTGATCCAGATCCGAATGCCCGCGGGTTCGAGAATCGTTTTTGTGTCGTGCAGCAGCATCTCATTTTGGAAGACGCCGCCGGAGAGCACGACGGTGCTTGTTTCGTGGCTCTCGCAAAGCGTTTTCACGGCCGTGCACAAGCCTGCGGCGACGCCGCGCTGGAAGGCGCGAGCGATGGCGGCAGGTTCCTTTCCCAGCAATCGATCGTGGACCACGGCCGAGAGCAGCGGGCGAAAGTCGAGCGTGTCACCGTCCACTGGGAATGGGTAAGCGTTGGAATTAATGCACGCGCGCGCGAGCTGCTCCAGCCACATGGCGGCCTGGCCCTCGAAACTGATCTCGCGGGTGAAACCAAGCAGGGCCGCGGCGGCATCGAAGAGGCGGCCCACCGAAGTGGTCTGGAATGTCCGGATCTTTTTATCAATCAATTGCAAGGCATCCTGGTAGCGACGCGGAAAGCGGAAGGGCGGATCGGCCAGCGTGGGGAGGCCATCCATCTGGGATAGGAAGCCGGCCGCGCACTGCACGGGATAGCGGGCCGACGCATCGCCACCGGGAAGCGCGGCGCTGCGCAGATGCATGACGCGGCGCAAGCCTTCGATCAAATTGCCGGCGAAGAATTCTCCGCCCCAAATAGCGCCGTCGTCACCGTAGCCTGTTCCGTCAAAGCTTACACCGATGACGCGCTGTTCCCACGCCTCTTTTTCCGCCAGCACGGAGGCGATGTGGGCGCGATGGTGCTGGACGGCGAGCTTTTCAGGCGACGGTAATCCGCGCGCGTGGACCGCGGAAGCATATTGGGGATGCAGATCGTGGACTACCAACAGAGCATCCCACGGCACTTCGTACATGGAGACCAAATCGCGAATGGTTTGCTCGAAGGACTGGAGCGACGAGTAATGATCCAGGTCTCCGATGTGCTGGCTGACGAAGGCCTGGCCATCCACGGCCAGCGTGACGGTGTTCTTCAAGTCGGCGCCGACGGCCAGCAGCGGACGTTCGATGGGCAGCCGGGCCACCGCGCCAGGCGCATAGCCGCGCGATCGGCGCAGGATCATCGGTCCAAAAATTCCCGCTCGGGCCACCGAATCGTCAACACGCCGGGCGATCGGCCGCTCACCAATGAGAAACGCGTCGGCAATTTCCGAGAGCTGGCTGCGCGCGTCGTCATCCTGGTAGGCGATGGGCTCACTCGAACGATTGGCGCTGGTCATCACCAGCACTTCGGGCGCGCCGGCCGCAAAGAGCAGGTGATGCAAGGGAGCGTAGGGCAGCAGCAGCCCCAACTCGGAATTGCCAGGTGCTACTCCGGGAAGCTCGATTTTCGCCGGCGCGAGGACTATGGGGCGGGCGGTGGAAGTAAGCAGTGCTTCAGACTCGGCCGAGACATCGGCGATGCGCCGGGCGATGTCGAGGTCGCGCACCATCACCGCGAACGGTTTCTCTTTGCGATACTTGCGCTCGCGCAGCGCATGGACGGCCGAAGCGTTGTTGGCATCGCACGCGAGATGGTAGCCGCCGATCCCTTTGATGGCGACGATGCTGCCGGCGCGGAGCAGTTGAGCCGTCGCCGAAGGCTCCATACTATATTGCGGCCCGCAATTCGGGCACGCGATGGGTTGGGCGTGAAAGCGCCGGTCGAACGGATCGCCGTATTGGGTCGAACACAGTGCGTCCATTGGCCAATGCTTCATGGTGGTGTTGCCGCGGTCATACGGAAGGCTTTCGATCACGGTATAGCGCGGGCCGCAGTTGGTGCAGTTGATGTAGGGATACAGATAGCGCGCTTCGGCGGGGTCGAACAACTCGCGGAGACAGTCGTCGCACACCGGAAGATCCGGCGAGATGCGCACGGTGGGCCGGCCAGATGCCTGGCTTTCGCGAATAGTGAATTTGTCGAAGCCGGTTTGTTCGGTGGCGTCTACTTCGACGGCGGTGATTCGCGCGGCAGCGGGAGCCTGTTTTTCGAGATCGTTAAGGAATGCCTGGAGCGCCGGCTCGGCGCCTTCCAGATGAATATCCACGCCATGCGGCTCATTGAGCACCCATCCAGTGAGCGAGTTCGCGCGCGCCAAGCGAAAGACGAAAGGACGAAAGCCGACGCCTTGCACCATTCCTCGGACGCGAACCCTGCGCGCTATCGTCATATCGGATTCGCTGCGGCCGTTGTGTTGGGTGTGAGCTGCCCGGCCTTACTGCGCGGGTGCGGGCAGCTCATTTAATCGGTGATCTAGGAGGGACCGCGATCCGGCTCGCCGTCTCTGGGCCGCTTTTTGCGTGCGCGCTTGCGAGCCAAGGCTTCCTTCACCCGTTTCTTCTGGCCCGGCTTCAAATAGAACGCGTGCCGTTTGATGTCTCTGATGATGTCTTCTTGCAGGACCTTGCGCTTGAAGCGCTTGAGCGCGCTCTCCAGGCTCTCGCCCTCATGAAGTTGAACTTCAGCCAACGAAAATCACCTCAATTCAGTTTCTCTTCTTAGCGTAGCAGTTTCCGCCCATTTACTGCATCGGGGCCAGGTCGTCCTCGACCAGCCGCTGGCTGGGGAGCACACGGTCCACACAGATCTCCTGTCCGGCGTGGCAGGAGAATACGCGGTACAAAGCGACATCGGTGCGGTTGAACACGAATTGCCCGCGCTCCAGTTTGCCGATATCGCCGTAGTCCGAGAGCACGAAAGAGTTGCCAGGTTGCGCGTGCACACGAAACTGCCCGGTGGACGGTTCGTAGTCGGCAAAATCAAAGCACCGGCCAATGCAAGGGCGATCTACGACATGCTGTAGCGCTGGGACGTAGAGCCGAGAATCTTTCAAGGCTGAAATCACTCGCGAACCCGGCGGGAGTGCCGCTATCGCGCGAGCCACTTTCTGTTCGACTAAGTTGAACGCGCCCTCATCCATATAGGAGAAGGAAAAGAAGGCGGCCATCAGAACGATTTGCCCGATTTTTTCGAATACGTTCAGCGATACCGGCGCAACCGCCGCGCACAGCAAAATGGCGGACAACAACGAAAGCCTCAGCGTGATATAGGTAAGGCCGCCAGTATAGAGCGGCAGCCAAATGGAGTCCGGCAACAATACGCAAGCGGCAGCCATCAGGAGCCACAGGTGAAGAACCGTGTCGTTCAGCGGCCGGGCGGGCAGTTCGAATCGGCGGACCAGGAGTAGAACGAACCAGCACAGGAGGCCGGCGGCAACGATGTTGTATTTCACCCCGAAAGTAAGGACCTGATCGGCTCCAAAGAACGATTCGACCCGCAGACCCGGCGCCCAAAAGGACGGCACTCGCGTCGCCAGAAAAATTGCGAGACCAGCGATACCGATGAGGCCGGCGGCCAGCAATCGCCAGCGATGCGAGGGTCTCAGCCAGCGGGCGGTCAGGATGTAACCGATGATCGCCGCGGCCCAGAGACACGGCACGAAATGAGCAACCCAAGCCACAGGCAGCACCACAAGGGCGAGCCAGCGCACGCGGGGATGGTTCCACCAAACCAGCGCGATCGCGCCGCAACAGATGCCGACGGAGATGTAGAAATTGAAAAAGCCCATCCGGAAGACCGCGCCATAGGCCAGCAACGCGAGCAACGGAGCGCGTCGCCAGGCTGGTCTGCCGCCCGTGGCCGATACGAGAGCGAAGCAGCCCCAAAAGAAAATTTGGACTGCCGAGACGACCGCGATTCGCTCGGTCGAAACCACGCTGCAACTCTTGAGCAGCCAACTCAGCGCGAGATCGAAGAGCACGTTGGTCTGTTGCGGAACCACCGAGAGGCCCGGCAATGCGCCAGCCGCAACTCGATTCGCGAGCCAGGCGTTATACAGGTGACTCGGCAGGTCGCTGCCCTGAATGTGCTGCTGCCATAGACAGGGCACTGCCAGCAGGACAGCGGCTGCGAAATAGGCCGCTGCCTTGCAAGCTCCAAGCTGCAACGGAACTTGGCGATCAAGCGGGAGCTGGGCTTCCGCGAGCGTCATATAATTGAGCAGCGCCTAGAACTGAGAAGCGCCTAGCGAAGCGACCTGCGCTTCCGGCGCCTCATCAGATAGAGCACCAAAACGGCGGCAGCGGCAATCCACAGGACTGCATCGAGTGTTGTGTTATTCATATAAATATTTTCCTTTCTTTGAGACTTAACCTTTAAACTGGCGCATTAACGGGAACAAATACTTGAAGACCTGCAGGAGGCCCGGTCCGGCGGCCACCAACAGCATGGACGGCAAAATACAGAAGAAAATCGGGAACACCAGTTTCACGCCCACTTTTCCCGCCCGCTCCTCGGCTTCCTGCCGGCGTCGAACGCGCATGAAGTCGGAATGCGTGCGCAGCGAATCGGCCATGCTGGTCCCGAACTTGTCGGTTTGGATCAGGATCGCGACCAGCTTTCGAAGCTCGCTCTCGCCGGTGCGATCGGCCAGATTGCGCAGCGCTTCGGCACGCCGTTTTCCAGCCCGGATCTCGAGATTCAGAAGTCCCAGTTCCTCGGCCAGGACCGGGTGCGTTATTCCGAGCTCACGAGCGACGTATTGAATGGCTTGGTCCAGGCCCAGGCCGGCTTCCACGCTAATCACCATCAAATCCAGCGCGTCGGGGAGAGACATCCGCACATTTTCACGCCGTTGATCCACCAGGTGATCCAGATAGAAATTCGGCCCGTAATACCCTAGGAACCCGGCGGTTGCCATAAGGACGATTTCCAGCACCGTATTGGAGGTGACGTTGTTGCGAAACATAAACGCCAGAATTACCAAAGTGGCGCAAACAATAATCTTCAGACCATAGAATATCGGCAGTGCGCTGTCGTTTCTATACCCGGCGGCGATCAGTTCGCGCCGCGCCAGTGCCGCATCCTCCGGCGAAATCGGCACATTCTTGCCGACCTCCTCGATGACGGTTACGGTGAGACCTGGTTCGTCGTCCGCGATCTTGTCGACGGAGGGATTGGAAATCGCCGCTTGCCCTCCCAACTGCTCAAAGACGCGGCCCGGTTTCGCGTAGCGGCGATAACCGTAGATGGAGATAGCCCCCATCAGTACGGCGAATAGTGCGAATGAAATTAAAGCAGCCATGGTGTCGTCCTAAACCTTGATCCGGATAATCCGGCGAATAAAGTAGTAGCCGACAAGCTGGCCAAAAATGGCGGCCACGATCAGCCACTTTCCGTCCTTCTCCTTGGCCATTCCTTCCAGATAACCGGGCGCCACGAACAAGAGTCCCAACATGAGCAGAAGAGGCATCAGAGTGAGAATGGTGGCGGTCATTCTCCCGTGGGCGCTGGCCGCCTTTACCTGGCCCCTCAGCCGGAAGCGTTCGCGAATCACGTGCGCCAAACGCGTCAGGATTTCGCTGAGATTGCCGCCGGTCTGCTTCTGCAACATGATCGACGAGATGAAGAAGCGCACGTCCACCAAAGGAACCCGGCGCTCCATGTTCGCCAGGGCGACCTCCATGGGCGAGCCGAGGTTCTGTTCGTTGAACAAGGTGCGGAATTCCAGCCCCAGGGGGTCTGGCGATTCGTCGCCAATCATCTCCAGGCTGATTGAAAAGGCGTGCCCGGCGCGCATGGAGCGGGCCAGGAAATCGAGCGCTTCGGGAAATTGTTCTTCGAACTCGGCGAAGCGCTTGCGGCGCTTGTAGCGGACATAGAGGTAGGGAAGGGAGGCGCAAGCGGCTGCCGCGGCCAGCAAGCTCAACAGGGAGAAGGCCAGGAAATTGAACTTCCAGCCCAAGATCAGACCGATTGCCGCGCCAGCAAGCGTAAGGCCCAGCAGACGGCCAATCGACCAATTCAGACCGGACTGCTGCAAAACATTTTCCACGCCCTGAGCCCAGCCGAACCGCGAGACTGTTTGGGCCATCCAGTCTTCTTTGTCCTCGGGCTCAAGCAGGATTTTCGTCGTCGCCTGCTCCGGCGTATTTCCATCCACCGTGTGAAGCATGCTCTTGACTTGCTTCTTGCGTTGCGATTCCAGGAAATTGAATCCTAACGCCGCCGAAGCCAGGACGATGGCTAATATACAAAAGAAAAGAAAGAAGAATGCGGTCGACATAAATCCTTAGGAAATCTCGACAATCGTCTGGAATACCGTCGCGGGGATGTTGACTCCCGCGGCCTGAAGCTTCTCGTAGAACTTGGGACGAACGCCGGTGGCGCGAAATCTCCCCTTCACCCGGCCGCTCTCCAGCACGCCGATCTTTTCAAACGTGAAGATATCCTGCATGGTGACCTGCTCGCCTTCCATCCCGACGCATTCGGTGATGGCGCTAACGCGGCGGGTACCATCGCTCATGCGGCTGATCTGAACGAACAAGTCCACCGCCGAGCTGATCTGCTGGCGGATGGAGTGGACACTCATGTTGGCATTTGCCATTCCAACCATCACCTCCAGGCGGCTGACCGCATCGCGGGGTGAATTGGCGTGGACCGTGGTCAGCGACCCGTCGTGACCCGTATTCATGGCCTGCAACATGTCGATCGCCTCTTCGGCGCGAACCTCGCCCACGATGATCCGATCCGGGCGCATACGCAGCGCATTAATCACCAGTTGGCGCATCTTAATGGCGCCGGCGCCTTCAATGTTCGGCGGCCGCGTCTCCATGCGAGCCACGTGGATTTGATTCAGTTTCAATTCGGCGGCGTCTTCGATGGTGACGATCCGCTCGTCGTCGCGGATGAAGGTGGACACCACGTTCAACAGGGTCGTCTTGCCGGCGCCGGTACCGCCTGAAATCACGATGTTCAGCCGGGCCCTTACGCAGGCCATCAGGAGTTCCATCATCCCCGCTGTCATGGACAGGTTCTTCACCAGATCGGCAGCGGTGAGACGTTCGCGCCCAAAGCGCCGGATGGACAACAGGGGACCGTCCACAGCCACCGGCGGAATAGCCGCGTTCACGCGCGATCCATCCGGGAGCCTGGCATCCACCAGCGGCGAAGACTCGTCGACGCGGCGGCCCACTCGCGATACTACTTTTTCGATGATGCGCAACAGGTGGGCATCGTCCTTGAACTCCACCGGGGTGCGGTACAGTTTGCCCGCGCGCTCGACATACACTAGGCGCGGGGTGGTGACCAGGATATCGGAGATGGTTGGGTCGGCCAGGAGCGGCTCGAGAGGTCCCAGCCCGAAGACTTCGTCCAGGACTTCCTCGATCAAGCGGTCTTTCTCGACGGCGCTCAAAGGCGTCTTCTGCTCCTCGACCAGTTGCGCAACCGCGGCGCGGATTTCGTTGCGGACGCGGTCGCTCGCAACGGATGAGAGCACCTCCAGATTGATGCGATTCAGGAGTTTGCGATGCAGCGCGAACTTAATCTCCTGATATTCCGGCGCATAGGATGGCGCATTAAAAAGCCGGCCTACCCAGCCCGCGTCTTGTTTCAACTGTGTTGCCGTAGCCATGGTTATGCACCTGCCCAAAGAGAGAATTTCTTTTTCTTGGCTGCCGGCTCCACGCCGGCCAACTTCATTGCGAGGCCCGCAAAATGTCCGTTCAGAGCGCTGCCCGCGGGAAGCAGCTTGCCGTCTGCGTAGCACTCGTTCAGCGCCGAATAGTCGTTCGGAAGAACCGCGAATACCGGAGTCCCAAGCATGCTCTCAAGCTCCTGCATGGTGATCTCGTAACGCTTCGGCGCGCGGTTGAGCACCAGGTGTATACGGTTTGCTTGAACTCCGTCGTCCATCAGCCGCCGGACGATGGTCTTGGCCTGGTGAAGCGCCGGCACTTCTAGAGTGGTGACGATATACAGGTCGTCGATCTCGTCCAGGGCTGCGATGGTGGAAGGGGTCAGGCCGCTGCCGAGATCCAGAACCACCCAGTCGTACTGGGTGCGAACAAAGCTCAGCACGAAGCGCAGTTGCTCGGGCTTGATGGGCGGACGGGCCGTCGGAACCGGCGCCGTAATTACTTCAAGCCCTGGAATGCCGTTGGAAACCAGCGCCTTCCAATAATTTTCATCCAGCCGCTGCGTGTTCCAAACGGCATCGCCGATCGTGTATTTGCTTCTGCACTTCAAAAGAAAGGCCACCATCCCCGAATCGAAATCGAGATCCGCGAGGAGGACGTGGGAGTTGGTATATTTCGGAAGCTCGACCGCCGCATGGCATGCAACCGTGGTGGCGCCGCAGCCGCCCTTGGCGGACAGGAACCCAATGGTCTGGGCGCCCGGACGACGCCTCTGATCCGTGCTTCTGCGTTCGGCGCCGATTCGTTCGAGCGCCGCTCGCACTTGTTCCCGCATGGGAGGATACAGGTACTCCGCCGCCCCGGAGCGCATGGCATCCAGGATCGCCGCGGGCTCGGCGGTGGTGTTCAAAACCAGAACCGCGCAGCCGCCCGCGCTGGCGCGAATTTTGCGGATGACTTGATCCAATGGGTCCCGCAACGCCGAAATATCCAGGAAGATCACGTCGGGATGCATCCGCTCCACGCGGCCCACCAAAGTGTCCAGATCGCCGATCTCGGATTGCTCCATGATGATCCGGACAGGCAGATCCTCCAGGGAGGATTGCAACTCATCCCAGATGCTCTTGGTCTCGATAACAATTCCGGCGGTCAGGGGATACACTTAATTTCTCCAACTCCTGTTGACCTGATCCGGGCGGTTTCTATTTTTCACTGCTGATCTTCCCCTGGCTGCACGGTGATCTCGGCGCGATTGCTTCCCTTGAAAACTTCCACAGTCACCACCGGGATAACGATCTTCGCGGGTTCGCGGGGCGCTACGGGGATCGATTTCGATACCGCCACCAAGCGCATTCTCGGACGCTGGGCACCGGCGCTGGCGCTGGGTCGCGGCGCCTGCGGCAAACCCAGATCGCCTGAAAACAAGTTTGCAATGGCCGTACCGGGAGTCCTGACGGTGTCGTTATCGAGAGGATTGCGGAGAATAAGCTGGATGCGAGTTTCATTGCTCGCCAGGCTCAGAATCTCGGCCTGTTCCGGACTGACCAAAAGATTCACCACCTGAACGCTGTTCGGTTTGCCCTCGGCATCCTTCTGAATGTTCTGGCCGGCAGAGAGCACTTCGATGTTTTGCAGCAGCGTCTTGGTTTGCGTTCCCAGCCTGACAGGCGCCAGCGGCGGATTGCCGGCGATCAGAATATCCACGCGCATGCCGGGCACCACGAATCCAGCCACGCCCACCACGTCGTTGACATGCACCGCGACCGCGCGCATCCCCACGGGGATGGTGGCCGCCAGGCCGGCTCCCGCGCCCCGGATCGCCAACCGGCTATCTAAGATGGGTTCGCCTTCGTAAATGGCAGCCACTACTCCGCGGCCAACGATGTCGGCGGATTTGAGCAAAGCGGCTTTTGGCTGCGGACCGCCCCAGTCGGCGATCTTCACGTCGCCATCTTTGATAAGAGTTCCAATCTCAAGGTCACGGGTGGCCACGGCGAGCTGGGTGGTTGCGCCCTTGGCGTTATCGGCCAACTTACTTGAAATAACGCGATACACGATGTAACTCGCAATGACGGATATTACGAGTGCAAAAGCCAGAACGGATAAGAGACGTTTATTCATTTTTCCTAACTCCCTGCGTTGCCCGCTGCGAGATTGCTATTTGCTACCGACCATAAGGTACTTGTGCTGCTGCCCATACCCAGGAACAGCGCGGCGCCTGCCAACGAGATGAACGCCACTAATAGTGCATATTCGATGGCGTCCTGGCCGGTTTCCTCGCGTTTGAATTCCACCAGACATTGGCAGAAACTGTTCATTTTCGAAAACTCATTCACAAAATAGGAGCAGGGCGGCCTCCGCCGGCTACCGGAAATGGCAGCCCTGCTCGCCTCAAGTTATACACGCACCCTACCGGCCTAGCTCCCAGTGGTGTTGGCAGCCGATGCCGCGCTTGCAAGCCTCGTGTTTGCAATGTTCCAAATGTTGCTGATGCTGGTGCCGGCGTTGATAAACAGCGCCGCCGATGCCAGAGCCACGAAGGCCAGCAGCAACGTATATTCGATCAAGTCCTGTCCTTGTTCGTCTCTGATAAAGTTCTTCAGAATATTCATGATTGGCGTTATACCCCCTTTCTTATTTGTTCCGGTGCCATCCTGAAATCAGGTTGCCCGGCTTCCGTGATCCTAGGATCATCGTTCGTCCCACTGACTGCTGTGGAAAATCGTGGATGTTCTGGCAAATCCGCTCGCCGGAATACAATCGCCACCTGGTCGTCGTACACCGCCCGCCAGTGACAGGACTCCTTAATGGCGCTAGCCAGTGGCGTGGTGGGAGACAACACGATCGTGTCTATCCTGTATTGGTCCAGGTACTGTTGCCAGTCGTACTTTACATTCAGCAGATCGGAAAACTTTTGCTCGAATTCCTGACCGTAAAAATCGCTCCTGCCGTCGATAAATACTTTGTGAGCCGGATAGAGCTCATAAATCAGGTAATCCCCCCATTGGTCGCCGGTAAAAATGCGCGACTCGGGGCTAGCTCGGAGGACGCTGAGCGCTTGCGTTGGATAATTCTTGGGATCGAATTCGGGCTTTAGCTTGCCAATCGCGGCGGGACTGGCTAGCAGGATCGCGAGAACGGCGATCACTGCCGCGCTGAAAGCATGGATTCTCCAGGGCCGGTCCATATGGGCGAATTCGGCGCCAGTTTTCCGGAAACCAGAGACAACTTGCCCAACCCAGGCAGCTACGCGAGCGCGCTCCAGCCCGCGGAGCGTTTCGTCCAACGCCTGTGCAACAAATGGAGTGGCAATAATGGCGAATAATGGAATATTTCGCGCTGAGAATAAAGCTAAATGCGCCCATCCGGCGATCAGCACGAGCGGAACGAAGTTCCGGTGCTTGGCGATGAACCAGCCTGCGGTCACCGCGCCCAAGAGCAGCACAACTTCCAAGTACAGGGCTGCCGGTTCGTGGAAGCTGATGGACTGGAACTCGACAATGTTCTGAAGGTGATATGGCTCGGAGAAAAAGCGGTAAATATGCGTGTGCAGGTGATATGTATATGGATTCACCAGCGTCGCCGCAGCGCTTGCCAACCCGGCCGCTCCAAACCACTTTGCTCGTTGGATGGCTAAGCTGCGTTCCTGGGGTTCCGCCGCGAACATCGCCCGCAACGCCTCACCGGCGGCAAAACCGGCCAGGATAATCAAGCCGGCTAGAAAGCCGCCGTGTATATTGGTCCAGAGGATCATCAGGGGCGGCGTCGCCAGGAGCCAGCGCGCCTTACCCTGGTACACGCGCTCCAGGATCATGAGCAGAATTACCACGAACAGCATAGTGAACAGGTGCGGCCGAGCCAGCCAGTGCAGCACTGAACAAACGCAGGCTAAGAACGTCGTACCGATAGCCAGGAACGGGTTGCCGCAATGCCGCAGGGTGAGGCGGTAGAGCAGCGCGAACGTAACGCACAGCACCAGAATGCTTGCGGACACAACGCTAGCGAGAGCCCCGTGATGGTAAAGCCAGGCGAAGCAGACATCCCACAGCCATTCCCAGGCGTACCAGGCTTGTCCTGGCTTCGTGAACGAGAACATGTCCTGCCGAGGTACGCGGCCATTGGCGAGAATCCATTCGCCGGTGCGGATGTGCCAGCCGGTGTCGCCATCTCCGAGCATCGACTTGGCGCCGTCCATGCGGGTGAACAGAAAAACGATCGGCATCAGGAACGCTACGTCGGTCAAAGACGGAAACAGCCGCAAGCCCCAGCCGACGCCGCTATTCCTCACCGCAGCCTGCGAGGCCATCACATTACCCCCAGCCGGTCGGCGGCGACAGATCGGGATAGAAGTCTTCGAATTTCTATGCGCTCAAACCGAAGCGCCACCAGACAGCGTCCCTCTCTGCTGGTGGCCCACACCGTTAACGCCTCGCACGCCAAACAGCGTTGTCCAAAATTGGTATGTGCTGGTAAGGCTACTTCTAGACGTATTGGATCTCCGGGCCGCGGTATTGAATTCGAATCTACATAATCAGAACTGCTGGTAGCGACCAAAGCTCCCATGCGGCCGAGATTTAACGTCATTGCGTCTAACATCTCGTAAGCGCCGCGTCGTCGAATGCGGCAACTTAGTTGAATTTCGTATCTCACTCCACGCCTTCGTTCCATTGCGACAGTTAGAAATGTACAGGTTAGTCGCCCGGCAAACAAGGCCGCAAAGGATAACGTAGTACCGTTAACCTAAGTTAGTTACCAGTACGGTACATAACTTGTGTTTTCCGTCAAGGTCGCTACAATAAAGCCGAAATGATTTCCCTGGCTGTTTATACCAGTGAGCCACTGAACGCGATTGCTCTGGCGTCTTTGCTGGACTCGTGTCCGGAGGTCTTCCTGGCATCGGTTGTGGCCGATCTCCCCGCTTTCGCGAATCAGGTGGCGGCTAACAAGCCCGACGTGATTCTGCTGTCCGTGGAGGGTCAATTGGATTGGGGCTTGCTGCATCTGCTGCATCGGGAATCTCCGCTTTCCCGAGTGGTGCTGTGGCTGCACGACATCGCTCCCGAATCCGCATATCGCGCCAAGGAATGGGGCGTGCGCGGCATCCTGCGGAAGAGCCTGCCGGCGGACATGCTTCTGAAGTGCATCCGGAGGGTATACGAAGGAGAGCTGTGGTTCGAAAAGACGCTGACCGAGACGTTTTTGAGCGGCAGAACGGTCCGTGTGTCGCGCCGCGAGAACCAACTGATGACACTGGTTTCACAGGGGTTGAAGAACAAGGAAATCGCCAGCGTGATGGAAATTTCCGAAGGGACCGTGAAGGTGTACCTTTCGCGGCTTTTCGAAAAGGTAGGGGTCCGCGACCGCTTTGAACTGGCGCTGTTGGGCCTGCGGTCGGCCTCCAGTCCGGCTGACAGTTTGGCGACCTCGCCGGTGATGAGCACCGTTTTCGTGGCTTCAGCCGGCGCGAGCGAGCCCACGCGAAGTAGCGCGAATGCGCAAATGGCTCGCTTATTTTCGGATGGTGAAGTGGATTAACGTTTGGTCCTTACCAGTACTTCCGTTTTCTCGCTGATTGGGGCATTCGCATGTACTCTAACGTTTGAAAGCCATGAATCGAAAAAGCTGTAGAGGAAACGCCGTGATCGAAGTGGCACTCATGGCGCCTTGGATCTTTTTCCTATTCGTCGGCGTGCTGGATCTGGGATTTTACGCTTATGCGTTCATTTCGACCGAGAACGCCGCGCGAGCTGCGGTGCTGCTGACTTCCAAGAGCAGAGTGGCGGCAACCGACCAAGCCGACGCTTGCGCCATCGTGTTGAGCGAAATGGCGTGGGCGGCTTATGGGCGGGTTGTCTCGCCCACTTGCAACGCCGCTCCGCTGGTGGTAAACGCCACGCTTCAGCCGAACGCATTTCCGAATGCATATGGCAGCAGCGACGCGGCTCAAGTCGAAGTCCAGTACACAACGATTCCGATGATCCCGGTCCCCGGTGTGCTAGCGGGTTTTTTCGTAGTGGATCGGAAATGGCAAATGGAAATCGACCCTAGCGCGGATTACTGATATGCGAGCAAGAGGACGGAGACGCGGCAACGCAACCATCGAGTTCACTCTTGTGGGAATCCCCCTGCTGTGCGTTTTGATTTCCACTTTCGAAATGGCTCGCGGTATGTGGCTGTATCACACTCTCGCTTACGCTGTGAAGGAAGGCGCGCGATACGCCGCAGTGCGTGGTCAGAACAGCCCCAACCAAGTCCCCCTGGGGGGCACAGGAGCTTTGCCACTGACGCCTATCTGCCAATACATCATGCAGCAAGGGCCAGGACTGATACCGCATCAGGTAACGCTGACTTTTCATTCCGCAACGCAGCCAGATATAATAGCGACGGCCGACTCTTGCCCAATCGCCGGCACGTGGCCGCCGGGAGGAACCCTCGCGGGGCAAATTCAAAATCCCCTCGTTAATAGTGTCGTGGACAATCAGGCCGGGCAGGTCATCACGATCAACGCAAGTTTTTCCTTTCAATCGAGCATCCTCATGTTTTGGCCCGGCGTCCAGGGCGGCATACAATTCCCTTCGTTTATCTTTCCGGCCAAGGCGTCCGAGGTAATGCAATTTTAGGAGAGTCGTTATGACGGACAAGCGAAGTGCACAGCGTGGCCAAGCGCTCCTATTAGTCACCTTCGCGCTCATCGCTATGTGCGGGTTGCTCGGTCTGGCCGTTGACCTGGGGTGGGGCTACTTCGTCAAGAAGTCGGCCCAGGCATCGGCGGACGCTGCGGCGCTGGCCTCTGCGTATTTCGTGCTAGGCCAGATCGGGCAGACCCAAAACTTTCAATCCGAGTTTGAGTATGCCGCAAGCGTCCCATGCGCATCGGCAGCGCGAGATTATGGCTTCTCCAACGGCTGCGCGTACGCCCAACAGCCGACATTTGGAGGGAGCACTTCAATGACGTTGGGTGTCGCGCCAGAGCCATCGTCGGGCCTTCAACAGCCAAGCTCAATACCCTCGCTTCCCGGAGTGAACGCGTACTACTGGGCGACAGCACGCGCGGTCCAGGTCATTCCACAGCTGTTCTCGGCGGTTCTCGGCAATCCCACTGGAATCTCAAGTGCACGCGCCACGGCCGCTGTCGTGAGGGTATCAATCAACGGCGCGCTGCACACGCTCAACCGCCAGAACGACCTAATAGCAGCGTCGGGTTTGCCGCAGGGAGCGGACATAGGCGGAAGTGGTCAGATCATCGTTCCGAGCGGTCTTTTCATGTCATCTCAGTCCGCGAGCGCTGGTTCCGGTGTGTCGGTAACAGGCCCTATCACCATCGTGAACCCAGGGAACGCATCCGGGCTCGGAGGCTCGACGATCACCGATATCGGGGATTCGGCTGTATTCCTCGACCCCTATAGGGACATACCGCAGCCGATACTTCCATCCGCTGCGGTCTTCGGCTCCTCCCTCTCGACCTACTCGTCCCTCTCGACTTATGGTGTGGTGAATGGGAATCTTGTGAACGGGAGCGTCTTTCAGGTGGCCGGAACCGCGATTCAAAATGCGGTCGCGCCGCCTTACCCATCGGGAAACTACTTGCCGATTACGTGCAGCCCACTACCCTGCACGCCGGGCATGAGCACCGCTGGCCTGGACACGGTCGACCAAATCACGCTCGCCCAGTCCGCTACATTTAGCGATTCGACACCGACCTGCTATCCCGGAACCGGAAGCACGTTTGGCTGTTTTTTCTTC
Source organism: Bryobacterales bacterium (assembly GCA_963824345.1). Lineage (GTDB taxonomy): Bacteria > Acidobacteriota > Terriglobia > Bryobacterales > Bryobacteraceae > Palsa-89. Next base: position 167,167 of record CAWGOZ010000016.1, on the reverse strand, counting down.
TATGGCGGCCTGAGGATTTCGCCAGGAACAACGATGACCATGGGAGCGGGCCAGTTTGTGATGGTGGGCGGGGGTCAATCCGGGGCGGACTTCGTCGCGCCTAGCAGCGCGTTCCTTGATTCACAGGTCTCGTGCCCGAGTCCATCTAGCTGCAGCGCCGCAGGCGTCATACTTATCATGACGGGTACCAGCAGCGCCCTTCTCTGCAGCCCTTTACCGACGGTCCCGCTAGCGCCGTGCTCCACCTCGAATCCAACCGTTGCCGGTAACGCAAATAACGATCTTTATCCGGGTCTCCCGTACCAAATCAATAGCATCCCTCTGCTGGTACAAGCGGCGCGAAATGGAACTGCGGCCCCGATGCTGAACTTCGGCTCCGTGTCGCTGCTGGCTGGTGCGGATAACACCGGCGCCGCAGTCACGGGCCTTGTTGCGTCAAACCTTCCCTCGACTCTTGTCTCAAATCTGAATAACACTATAGGGCCGTTTGATGGTGTCGTGTTGTGGCAAGACCAGGCGAACTCTACGATTGTGTACACGTCGACCGGCAATGTCAGCACTAGTTGCGGAAATATCGACAATCCGTGCGCTAAGCCCTCGCACATAGCCGGTACGGAGGGAATGACCTTGCAGGCTAACGCAGGTACCGGAATTGAGGGGATTGTGTATCAGCCCAGAGGCGCCTTCCTGCAGACGGGGGGCGGAACGATACAAGGTCCGATTCAGATTATTACGGGCGCAGTATCGATGCAGGGAGGCGGGACCATTAACGTAACCCTGCCACCAACCAGCGCCAAGCGTCGCATCGTTGCGCTGGTCGAATAGCTGGAATCCTTCTTTGCCAGCGGGCCACCTAGGTGTCTCCTGCGTACCGGAGTTTCCGCAGACGCACGCGTCGGGCCTCTCGTTCCTGTGCGTCGACAAAGCCGGGTGGGGGTACGGCGTTGGGCCGTGAGGTGGGCGGCCGCTCTCTGACGTAAACGGATCAGAAGGAGGGTTTCGGGGCCGTGCGCGAACCGGCAGAACGAGCGTCGTTACACTGACTTCTTCGCCAAGCGACGGCGGGCCAACGCGGTCAGGCCCAGTGCGGCGGCGGCGATTATTCCGAAGGAAGGCTCTGGTACTGAAGAAGGGGGGTCGACCACAACAACGTCGTCCAGACCGGCCCAGCCACCAGCCTGTTGAACGCTGAACGAGATCGTATCCGATCCGGTACCAGTAACGGCGAACGAATATTCCGTGTAGCCTTGCGCGGGAGCGTCGGGAAGCGCCAGCAGGGTCGTTCCATCGAAATCAACCGTGAAGTCGTTGGCGGCGCCGTCTGTGGCAAGGTAAAAGCTGAAGGTCAAGCTTGAGCCAACAGTGTCGGAGAAGGTCTGTTCGAGCGTGGTTGGCGTAGTTGACTCATCGCCAAGTGTGGCGTAGTAGTTTCCGCTGTTCACGCCTCCTCCTAGCGTGAAACTGGTGCCCTCAACGTTGGTATTGCCATCGTCATTGAGCACCGTCCAGTCGCTGAAGTTTCCAAACTCAAAGCCGCAGTTCTGGACGAGGTTACCCGCCACGCCGTCGCATATGCTGGCGGTGCTGGCGAAGCCCGGAGCCGCACCGCAAAGCAGCGCGAAGATCCCGAACGAAAGGAAGTATGTCTTCATTTGGTTTAATACCTACCCGAAGCAGTATACCTTGCTTTGACCGAATTGTGACTTTGGTTTTAGTACTATTTCAAATGGTTTTGTACTATTTATGTGCCCTGCACCTATTGAAATGTACTGGTTAACGGCTAACCCCTGACCTATAGAACTCCTAATACGGAACGGATAACAATGCCGCTGCCTCCGATAAATCGAGTGATACCCGCGGCTCCGTTAAGCGTTAGCAGAACGATGCCCCGCTTCCTAACCCGGCATAACCGAAACCAAACAGGTTCTCCACAATACCCAACGACCCGCTCCCTGACGGTCGCGGCTCTGTTAAATATTTTCGCTGGATTCATTCCCGGCAGACCGCCAGGAACGGGCACACCGGCATCGATTTAATGCGAGAACGCGAGGACCCGCAGGATCACGCACAGATTCCAGACCACCAGAGCGGCGTACCAATAATTGATCCAGGTCAGAATGCGATCCTTCTTTAACCAGATGCAGACGGCCCCTAACGCAAGGGCTACCAGCTTGGACGAGGCCACTGCCAGCGGGGAGGCGGAATGCGAGAGCAGGCGGATGAAAGGGCTAGCCTCCGCGGCGCCCAGTCGAATGCCGAGGATGGTAGTAATGAAATCCAATAGCTGTAAATAAACGAATATCTGGACTAATAATTCGCGACCATCCAGCGCCGGGCTATTTTCGCGGTACATTTATCGCGGCGCCCACTTCCAGGCTGCGGCCAGAAACAACAGCGATCCCCAAGCGATGGTCACGCCATGCGCGAGCTTGACGGATTTCTCGCTCTTCACATCCAGTTCCTCGTTGCGGGCATAGGGGAGCCGGAAGGACAGAAGTTGGACCACCAGATAGCCGGCGTTAGAGAAGCCGCGCCGCAACTGGCTTCTCCCGGCCAGCAGCGCAACCGCCGCTAAGCCGCCCACAATGGCCGTAAGGAAAAAGATGCCGAACCAATCCGCCCACCCCACGATGGAGCCCACGGCTGCCATGAGCTTGACGTCGCCGGCCCCCATGCCGCGCAGGAGATAAAGCGGAAAATAAATCAAGAATGCAACACCCGCGCCGAGCAGCGAGCGCTCGAGCCCAGCCCATTTGAACAGAAACGTGTTGACACCGAGACCCAGCAACAGGCCAACCAGAACAACCCAGTTGGGAATTCTCCGGTAACGAAGATCATAGATGGCGGCCAGGACTACGATCAGAACGAGAATCGCCTGAAGCACCAGGGGGAGAAACGTCATTACCCGCCGTTAATGGGGCGCAGCGGTCTTATCCAGTACGCGGCCACCACCGAGAATATTCTCTACGGCGTGATTTCCCTCGTGGCAGGCGTACTCGTAAATCCGATACTTGTCGTCCCGCGTCAAAGGCGACGCCACTTTCCAGGGCCGGGTATACATGGGTGGATCGTCGATGGTGACTTCGTAGTTGATGATGTCCGGGCTTACGCGAGTAAAGCGCTCCACCACATGCAGAGCCTCGCTCTGCGGGACGCCCTTGATACGCAAGGTGGCGGCGCTGGTGCCGATGGAGCCTTTGTTGTTGTAGTTGGTGGTGTCCACCACCAGCGTGTTGCCTTCCCAGTGGCCGCGCGGGTCGCCGTTCCAGAGCCGAATATTGGCGGATACGTGCGGGCTGCCATCCAGCGGAATGATACGCGTCTCGTGAATCATTTCGTACAAAATCACGACATAGCCGGGAGTTTGCACGATCTGGTACGCGTTGTTATAGCCGGCGGGAAACATGCCCGCGGGAATGCCGCGCGTTATGCAGCGATCCCATACGCTCATATATTCGTAGGAATCGGCGTTGTGAGCGGTATTGAAGTCGCGCTGCGCCTCGGCTGCGGGAGTCAGCGGGACGCGGCCGTCGGGAGGGTCCACCACGAGCGATGTTTGGCGGGAGGCGACCACCTTAGTGCCCGAGTCGAACCACACCTGGTTGTAGCCTCCCACGTCGCCCGGCTTGGGAGGCTTATCGACACGATTCGCCGCGGCCTTCTTTTCGAGCTCCGCAGCCTCTTCAGGAGTCAGAACCGCTTTGCCGGCGAGTTCGTCCGGGCGCTCGAATGGAGTTATGGTGGCGTTGGTCCAGGTGCCTTGCAGATCGGGTTGACCGTCGGGAGTTTTGGGCGCAACCCAGGTTTTACCAGCGGACGCTTTCGCTTCGGCGGCCTTCCCCTGGCTTGGCGCGAAAATGCCAGTCAGACACGCCAGCAGCAACAACATGGAAAGACGATTCGGCATCGAAACTCCTAATGGAACCCGGATGAACCGAGTATACACCTCCGCTTGCTCACGCGCGCGGCTCCGCAAGGCCTTCCGAGCCGTGACCGTGAGGGAGCGGTGCTATGATTTCGCGACCAAGTACTAGCGACGCGCGACAGTCTCCGCGTCCGGCAGAGTATAAGCGATTGCCAGCGCGCTCCAACTGGCTGCGCCCGCCGAAATGAATTGATTGTTCCCAAACGGGTACCCGCTCTCAAAGTAAACTTGCGTTGGATAGGACCGGGTTTTCACCAGCCATGAACCATCCTGATATTGATTCTGCTGCAGGAATCGAACGCCCTTGAGGTAGCCGCCGTCGGTTGCAGGGATGCCGGCGACGTGCAGCGCATAGAGAGAGATTCCCGCAGCGTAGGCGTCCGGGTCCGTTCCATCACGCTGCGCCCATCCGCCGTTGGCCAGTTGTTGGCCGCGCACTTGCCGGACTGCCGCTTCTACGGCGGACTGCGGCGCTTTCGTCCACACCAGGCCCATCAGCTTCATGGCGCGGTCTTCCGCCGAGCGCGCATCCACGGCCATGAGCCAGCGCTGGGCCCGCCGGATTTTCTCGTTGAGCTCGCGCTCGCCGGTAGCCGCGGGATAGAGCGTCAACGCGCGCGCGCCCATCGCGGTAGCCGTCACAAGAGTGTCTTCCATGGGCGGGCGGGAAACACCGTTGGGCGTCCAGTATCCATCCGGCAATTGCAGGGCAGCCGAGACGTGCATGAGCTCCGCGATGGTCTTATCGAAAGGATGATGTTCGGCCGCCAGAGCCATCATCACGTACCCAATGGCGATGATGTTTCCGCCGGGCTGGTCGCTTTGCATGGCCGTTTCCCCGACGCTTCGATACGAGGTTTCCATCTCGGCCAGATTGGTCCGCGCCATTTCCTCGTTGATAGCGATTCCCTTTTTGCGAGCCTCTGCCGCAGCCATTGCAACCAGCGCCTGGCTGTGACAACTGATGCAGGCGCGTTTCTGGTATCCCACGGGCGCGGTGGGTAGGAGCAGATTCACAGCTCGCCCCACTGAAATTCGCGCATCGGCGATGCCGCCTGCTTCCGGGTTCGGATAGGTCTTCTGGCGCGGTCCGTGGCCACGGGCAGCTCCGAACTTTTCGAGCACGGCGATCTTCTCGCGGTCGCCGCGATACAGCGCCCAATCCAGCGGGCGTTCACGGTCAATGTCCTCGGCGTTCGGGTCCGCGCCTTTTTCGAGCAGCAGCTTAACAAGGGCCGCGCCCGATTGTTCCGAAGCTACGGCGGTCATCAATGCAGTCCGATTGTACGGGCCTGCCTGGGCATTCACGTCGGCTCCCCGTTCGATCCACGCGTCGATCAGTTTCGGCTCCTGCCAGTGAGCCGTCATTGCCAGCGCGTCCTTCTCCGCGTTCGCGCCTTTCGAGAGCAAGTAGTCCAACGTAGGCCGATACTGGCGCGCGTAGCGCACGCTTGTGCCATAGCCGGGTTCGTTCGGATCGCAGCCGTGCTCCACCAGGAAACGCACTACATCCACGTCGGCCGACAACGCGGCCCTGCCCAGAGCGTGCATTCCGCGGCGGTCCTTGGCGTGAATATTCGCCCCGTGATCCACGAGAAACCGCAACGTGGCAACCGATCCCGGAAAGCTGGCTGCGATCAGAAGGGGCGTACGCCCGAGGTTCTTGGATACCGCATTCACGTCGGCTCCGGCGGCCACCAGCAACTTGACCTTGGCGAGATCGGGAACGGCCCACATCAGCGCGGTGGCGCCCGACTTGTCGGTTGCGTTGGGGTCGGCCCGATGATCGAGCAGAAGCTTGACAGATCGCGAGTCGCCGAACAGCACCGCGTCCATCAATGCGGGCGTGCCGTCCGCATCTCGGGCATTGGCATCCAGCCCGCGCTCGAGCGCACGACGCAGCGCGGGAGCATCGGCCTTTTGAATCGCCTGGAAGAGCGGCTCCGCCGGCGGTTTGTCGTCCGCAACGAGAAGCAATGCGAACAGCGGAGCGAGCACGAATGCACGGTTGGGCATGTGAAACTCCCGAGAGCGGTCAGCCGGAAACTTCGGCGATGGCTTCCTCCAGCACGCTGAGTCCTTCTTCGATTTGTGCGTCTGTCGCTACCAAAGGCACCAGGATCCGGATCACGTTTCCGAAAGTGCCCGCAGAGATGATCAGCAGGCCACGGCGATGGCAAGCCGCCAGAATTCGCGCCGTCTCGGAATCGGCCGGCGCCCGTGTGGCTGGATCCTTCACCAGTTCGAGAGCGCGCATCGCGCCCACGCCGCGAATGTCTCCCAGCAGCGGGAAACGGCGCTTCCAATCGCGGGTAGTGGATTCAAACAGCCGGCCAATATGCTCGGATCGATCCGCCAGTTGAAGCGAATCGAGGGACTCAAAGATCCCCAACGCCGCCGCACACGCCACCGGGTTCCCGCCGAACGTTCCGCCCAAACCGCCCGGCCCCGGCGAGTCCATGATCTCCGCCCTGCCGGTGATACCCGCCAGCGGCAGCCCTCCGGCGATGGACTTGCCGGTCAAGATGAGATCGGGATCGAGCCCGAATCGCTGACTCGCGAACAAGGGACCGGTGCGGCAGAATCCGGTCTGAATCTCGTCGGCGATCACCAGGATGCCACGCTCGCGGCAAATCCTGGCGATTACCTGAAACCATTCCGGCGGAGGCGCGATGAAGCCGCCTTCGCCCAGCACCGGCTCGAAGATCACCGCCGCCACTGCTTCCGCTTCGATCTGTCGTTTGAAAGTGGATTCCAGGCGGCGGGCGCATTCCACTTCGCAACTCGGATACGTCAGGTTGTACGGGCAGCGGTAGCAGTAAGCATAGGGCATCCGGTACACTTCGGGCGCGAACGGGCCGAAACCGGCTTTATAAGGATGCGACTTACTGGTGAGGCTCATGGCCAGTTGGGTTCGTCCGTGAAAGCCATCCTCGAACGCAATCACCGCCTGGCGCTTCGTGAAGTGGCGGGCAATCTTGATGGCGTTCTCCACGGCCTCCGCTCCGCTGTTGACGAAGAACGTCTTTTTCGCGAAACTTCCCGGCGTTCGAGTGTTCAAAAGCTCCGCGAGGCGAAGATAATCCTCGTAGGGAGACACGGTGAAACAGGTATGCAGAAACTTATCGGCTTGTTCGTGAATGGCTGCCGTCACGGCGGCAGGGCGATGGCCGGCGTTCTGGGTCCCGATCCCCCCGGTGAAGTCGAGAAACTGGTTGCCGTCGACGTCTTCCAAAATGGCGCCGCTGGCGCTGCGGATAAAAACCGGCAACACCGACTTCACACCGCGCGGCACGTTGGCTTCGCGCCGCTTCTGGAGTTCGACCGAGAGCGGTCCGGGAACGGAAGTAATCAATCGAATCGAAGACTGGGTGGCAACGTTCATAAGTTTGGTCCTATGGGTTACGTCCTTGGGTCACTTACCTGCATGGCAGAACTCGCAACCGGTCTCCGCGTGCTTCTGCCGATGGCACTCCACGCATCCCTGCATGGTGGTAACATCCTTTACTTTGGTAATGATATCCATTTCGGCCACCTGGCCGTGGCATTCATCGCACTTTAAGCCTGCCTCAAGGTGGGCGCGATGGCTCCAGTACACGTCGGCAGCCACGCTATAAACGCGCACCCAGGGAATGGCTTCGCTCGACTTCGCGTACGCGGAGAGCTTCTGAATCGCCGGCCGATCCTTGGCAATGGCAACGTGGCAAGTCATGCACTTGGAAGCCGGAGCGAACGTCATACGATCGCCTGGATCCGGGTTGGCGTGACAGTCGCTGCACTTCAGTCCTCGCGCCAGGTGCGTCTTGTGGCTATAGGGAAGAGGTTGCACCGGACCCGGGGGCGCTTGAACCGGCTTGTTTTCTTCCTGCCCGGCGAGAGCGAATGCAAGCACCAGCCACACCGCGAGAACCCGGCCAGGTTCTCGAATTCCGAGCATGCCTAGGTCAGCCCCTGCAGCACCAGCAACTCTTGGACGGCGCGGTTGGCCTCGTCCATGGCTTGATTTGTAAATGCCGCGGCGCCGGCATCGGAATTGGCAATGGTCACGCGCCCGAAGCGCTGCCGCCCAATCACATGCGGGCGCTGTTCCGGTGGCACGTCGGGATCGGCCAGCGTGTCATAGGTGTAGGCGTAGCCATGCGGCCAGCGATTCACCGTGATGGCCGCGATATCTTCGGCTGGATCGAAGCCGCCCGGCCCGAACACGCGCCCCAACTGGCGCCGGATTTGCAGCTCGAAATCCGCGAATGTCATCGACAGCAGCTCTTGCTGGCCGATCCGATTCTGCTCCTTGCGCGGCAGGCCAGGTTTGTTTGGGTTTCGCACCAGGTGAACCAGAATGGGTTCGTCCGGCGTCGTCAACCCGCGATAGCCTCCCATGGTGGTCCCAGGATCGAGATTCATATGCGAGTGATACATCCCAGGGGCGTTTACCGACGAGACCCCGAGCTTGCGAGCCGCCGTCCAGCGCTTTAGGAGCACGTTGGTGTACATCATGGGAACTTTCACCGGATAAGCCAAGGCCTCTTTCTGCCGTTGGGGGATCTCAGGCATTAGCGAGGGAATCATGGCGTTCCAGCAGGCCAGAATGCAATGCCGTCCGCGAACCGCGTAGGTTTTTCCGGAGTGCAGATAAGCTATACGCACCCCGCGCGCGTGATCCGGATCGCCATCGTGCTGCACGCGGCAAACCGGACTGCTCAAACGGATCCGCGTCGGCGAACTGGGCTCGTCCAACTTCTCATAGGCCACCTGCGCTTGTACGATCGTATTCATCGACTGCTGGCCGGGGATCGCCCCCGGTATCAGCCTGTTCACCAGCAGGCGCGCGATGGAAGCGTTGCCGTCCGGAAAATGAAAAACGTAGGAGCCTTCGTTGAATTCCTCTTCCAGGTTCAACCCCAGACCGTTAAACCCAACCTGGCCATGCTCGGCGGCTTCCAGCGCCGGCATGGTGTCGGACCGCTTGTTGTTTCGGCCGCCCTCCCCCAAGAAGAACGGCAGCGCTTCGGGACTGATCTTAGCCACGTGCAGCAGATAGTCCTGATAACTCATCTTGGCCAACTTGGCCCGTTTTTCTTCGACGCTCATGCCGGCCATGTAGTCCGCATTCTTGCCGTGCAGCCGAATGAGATCCTGGCGAGCCGCGTCGGATAAGGGCGCCCTCGCAAAGAATTCCGGCCGGCGTGGATTACCGGTCACCAGCCGGTCTTCGCCGAAATGCTCCCGGTCGAAGAACGTGGCCCCTCGCAGGTCGTATTTCTCTTCCAGTTCATGATTCAGAAATTCGGAGCTGCGAGTCACCTCAACGCCGAGTTCCTTCACCAACTGCTTGGCGGTATAGCTGTAAGGAAAAGGCGTTGCGATGCCCATGGTGCCGCCGAAACCGATGTAAGTCCGGCCCTGATAGCGGAATTCATTTCGTTTGGCGTGGCCGCCGAAATCGTCATGATTATCCAGAATCAGAATCTTCTGGTTGGGTCCCAGCGCGCTTCGATAGAAGTGGGCCGCCGACAATCCGGAGATGCCGCCTCCGACGATTACCAGATCGTACTCTTCATGGATGTCGCTGTCAGGGACCGGAAACTGGGAATATCGTCCTTGACGGATGCTATCCAGCTCGGCGACCGAAGACGGGTACTCTCCGCGCAAACCAGAGCGCAGAGGAGGGTAGTTGGCTTCGCCAGCCGCCGATGCTTGGGCAGCCGAGGCCTCCATCCCGCTTAAAGCCACTGACGCCCCGGCAATTCCGATCGCAACTCCGTTCAGGAAATCCCGCCGCGCAATGGGCCGGTCCATTCCCAGACTGCGAGCTTCGTTAGACATATTTCCCTCCTACGGCGTCTGCCGGAAACCTACACTCAGTTATGACGGAAGCGCCAATGCCACCAGCTCGGCGGCATGCCGCCGGCTACCGATCGCCACCACAATATACTGCTTTCCAAGATGGCTATAAGTCATCGGGGCCCCAGTTGTCCCGCCCGGAAACTCAGTCTCCCAAACCACGTGCCCGGTCGCTTTATTGTACGCTCGAAATTTCTTTCCTCCGCCGGTGGGGGGAGTTGCAACGATCACCTCGTCACCTTCGCCGACGAAGAGTAAGGTCTTCGTGAGCAAGGGCGCCACCCTTCCGCTCGATCCAAGCGGCGGTAGATTGAGTGCCTTCAGCGCGGGGTGATTGCGAGGCCCGTCACCGTTGGGCACTTGCCAGACATGCTCGCCGCGATTCATGTCGATGGCCGTGATTCGCCCATAAGGAGGTTTGCAAATCGGTAGCCCCTTGGGTCCCGGCACGCTGATTTCCTTCTGGCGGACGTACGTTACGTCGCCTTTGTCCGCGGTCTGCGTCACGAGTCCATCCACGTTTGGATCTGTGATCGATGGCACGTAGAAGATTCCCGTCTCGGGATCGAATGCGCCACCACCCCAGTTGGCGCCGCCCGCCCAACCCGGCAGCACGATGGTCCCCTTGCGCTCCGGCGTCACAACCGAAGGGGGCGTGAATATCGGGCCGAGCCTGTATTGCTTCAACATTTCAAGAGCTTCGGCCTTGATCTCGGGAGTGAAATCGATAACATCGTCCTCGGTAAAGCCCTGGCGGTCGAACGGCGCAGGTTTCGTTGGGAACGGCTGCGTAGGCGATGAGCGTTCTCCCGGGGTATCCGACTGCGGAACCGGACGTTCTTCGATCGGCCAGATGGGTTCACCAGTTACGCGGTCGAAAGCAAAAAGAAAGGCGGTCTTTCCAACTTGCAGAACGGCCTTGATCTTCTTCCCATTCACGGTAACGTCGGCAAGCACGGGAGCGGCGGGAAAATCATAGTCCCAATTGCCATGATGAACTCCCTGGAAATGCCAGACTCGCTTGCCTGTGGTGACATCCACGCAGACCAGGCTCTCGCCAAATAATCCATTGCCGAGCCTGGCTCCGCCGTACCAATCAGCCGTCGGAGTAGAAGTTGGAAGATAGACGTAGCCCAATTCATCATCCGCCGAGAAAGGGGCCCAAACATTGGCGGCGCCGGTGTATGAGGCGGAATCATTTTCCCAGGTATCATAGCCGAACTCGTGTAAACGGGGAATGACGTGGAAGGTCCACTTTAGTTTGCCGGACTGCGTATCGAACGCTAGAACATCGCCCGGCTGTTCCTTCTTCCTGCGGGCATTATCGCCCGACATAGAGCCGATGATTACGACGTCCCGGCACACCACCGGCGGCGAGATGGAATGAATTCCACCCTGGCCAAGTTCCTTCTCCCCTTCTCCGAACTCTTTCAGACTGACGCTGCCGTTTTCTCCAAACTCTTGCGCGGGTTTGCCCGTCTTGGCATCCAAGGAGTAGAGGAGCATGCCTCTGATAATGAAGATGCGGGGGCCCGAAGCGGTTATGCCGTAAGCGATGCCCCGTGGTGCGACACCCCGTAGACCCTCGGTCTTTCCGCCGGGCGGGGCTTGCGTCCAAATGGTTTTGGCTGAGGTAGCATCGAATGCTTCCACCAGACCGATCCCGTTGGCCACGTACATTACTCCATCCACCATCAAAGGAGTGGTCTGGTAGGAATTGGTGGTTGGCGCGCCGTAGACCCCTTCATACTTCGCTCCCGTGTACGCCGCATCCACCATGGGGCGCCGCCAGGCGATTTGAAGTTGGTTGACATTGGAGGCGTTAATCTGATCCAGCGGCGAGTACTTAAGACTAGCGTTGGTGCCGCTGTAAGCGCGCCATTCGCCATTCGCCGGCGTTGCATTCGCCGCCAGGCCTTCCCCGGACGGAAGCAACGCACCCCCAATTGCGAGGCCGACTCCGCCGACAAAAGTGCGGCGATTCATGAGCGCCGCGCCGTTGTTCTCGGAACTCTTGTCGTTCATAGGCTATTTCGTCCTCCTCACGGATTTACTTGCCTTCATGACAAACCCCACAGCTTGTGTCCGCCTGGTTGTCCTTATGACATCCGACACAACCATCCATGGTAGTGACATTCATCAGCCGCGTCATCACGTCGAGTTGGGCCACATCGCCGTGACACATGCGACAGGTCAATCCAGCCTTCAAATGGTTTCGGTGGCTCCAGGTGATCGTCGATGGTAGGTCGTAAACCCGAACCCAGGGGATAGGCCGCTTATCCTTGTTGAAGGCGGTGAGCTTTTGAATGGCAGGCTTGTCCTTCGCGACACTGGCGTGACAAGTCATGCATTTGCTTGACTCGGGAATGCCCATGTTCTGGCCGGGATCGCGATTCGCGTGGCAATCGGCGCATTTCAGTCCGAACTTCAGGTGAGTTTTGTGGCTGTATGGAAGCGGTTGCTCCGGCCCGGGACGTGGATTTGTGATTTCGTCGGCGGGCTGCTGAGCCGCGGCACAGGCAGCAGCTAGGAAGCACCAGCACAATGAACGAGCAATCAAGCAGCCCAAAATTTATGCAACTTTGTTTTGGTGTTGTAAAGTTTATTCCGAACCAGGGAAGGCTGTCAAGAACTAAATCCCCTGCGCCGTGTATACTCCAGTCGATGCACGCCGCGCGCAGCTCCAAGAGGTTCGGTTCCCCGTTCGCCCTCTGTGTTTGCCTGGTGATCCTGACGCTCGGCAGTGAGCCCGCCGCGGCGCAGGAATCGGCCGATCTGGTGCTGGTCGGCGGGCATGTGATTACGCTCGACCCGAGCGATCGCGTCACGCAGGCGATCGCGATCCGCGGCAACCGAATTGTCGCGGTCGGCACCGACGCCGAGATCGAGCGCCTGGGCGGACCGCGGACGCGCGTGATCCAGTTGCAGGGCCGGGGCGTGACGCCGGGCTTTATCGACTCCCACACCCACGCCGAGAGCACAGCGGAATTTCGCAACTTCTGGGTCGACCTGCATAGCCCGCCGTTGCCCGCGGAACACTCCTCGGCGGCGATCCTGAAGAAGCTGGGCGAGCGCGTTGCCCAGGTCCCGGCCGGAACGTGGGTGGTGGGCGAGGGTCCCTTCGGCCCGCAAGTGCCGCCGACGGCGGACCAATTGAGCACCGCGTTTCCCCAGCATCCGGTGGTCGTAAAGTACGGCATGCATCAGTATGTAGCAAACCGGAAGGCGCTGGAGATGGCGAACATCACCAAACTCACGCCCGATCCGCCGGGCGCCAAGATCGAAAAGGGCGTGGATGGAGAACCGACCGGCATGCTCTACGAATGTTTCGAGCTATTCCCGATTCCATATCCGCGCGCCGAACTGAAGCACGGGCTCGAGACCACGCTCACCGAGGATTTCCTGAAGCAAGGCGTCACTACGGTCTACGAGTTGAGCGTCACCCAGCCGGCGAACGGCTTGTATCAGGAACTGCACGATGAGGGTAAGCTGCCGGTTCGCCTGCACATCGGCTACATGATTTACCCGGCGCTGCAGCCGGTGATTGATCTGGAGTCGCTTCTAAGAATGGGGATTCACAGCGGGTTGGGAGACGACTGGCTGCGGATCGGTCCCGCCAAGTTGTTCGTCAATGGCGCGGGCGCCGGAGTACCCCTTATCCGGCGCGATCAGGCCACGCTCAACAATACGGCGTTGCGTTTGCATCATGCCGGCTGGCAGCTCTGGCTCCACGCCATTGGTCAACCCGCCCAGGACATGGCGCTGGAAGCGCTCGAGACCGTGCTCCGGGCCGACCCGAGGCCAGACCCGCGCCACCGCATCGAGCACATCGGCGGAGTGCTCGACCGAGCCCGCTTCGATCGCATGCAGCGGCTGGGCATTATCCCGGTGCCGACCGAGCCCGCCTTGCCGTTCGCATCGTCGCGCAGCGTGGCGCCCTCGGGTGATTCAGGGGCTGTCCTCTTTCCGTATCGCACGCTGCTGGCCATGGGATTCCAGCCTCCCGGCAACTCGGACACCGGAGGCTCGTATTCATGGCAGATGAACGTGATCGCGCGCCTGGCGATGTTCGTTACGCGTGCCAGCGTGGATGGAACCGCCTATCATCCAGAGGAAGCGGTATCGGTCACGCAGGCGCTGCGGATTCTGTCGACTTACGGCGCCTATGCCGGCTTCGAGGAGAAGACCAGGGGCACGCTGGAGCTTGGGAAGCTGGCGGACCTCGTCGTGTTGTCCGCCGATCCGCTTTCAATCGCTCCGGACCGGCTCAAGGATCTGAAGATCGACACGACGATAATCGACGGCGCCGTAAGGTATCAGCGATCCCGGTAGCGCCCAGGCAAGATCCAATCGCTGTCATCCGCGCGTCACTGCCCGTACTGGGAAGTCATGAACTCGGCGTGACGTGGCCCCGCGTTCCTTTGATTTCAATGGAGGAGTATGGCAGACGGAATGCGCGCTTGGTTCCGGGAATATAAAGAGCTATCATGACCCTGACAAGTACAAAGGGAATCACGCTGGGCGATCCGGTCCCGTGGTTCAAGGCGACCAACATCTCCGGAGGCGGGGAGGATCTGCATGTCTCCGCTGGACGCTGGATCCTGCTTGCTTTTCTCGGATCTTTGGCCGGAGCTCAGGCGCAATCGAGGCTCGCGGCGCTGGTGAAGCACGCAGCTTCGTTCTCCGACGATCATATGCTCATTTATGCCGTGCTGGCCACTCCACCGTACAATGTGGAGCCGCTTCTGGCTATGAGCGGCCCGGTCCTGCGGTTTATCTCCGACTATGACGGCGCAATCGGCAGGCATTATGGCGCCGACGAGACGCCGCGCACGATCGTGCTGGATCCCATGCTGCGCGCCATCGCGGACATCCCCTGCGATCATCCGGATGGACACGACGCGATGTTGGAAAGCCTGCTGCTGGATCTTCCTCCAGTGGACCGGTCCGCAGGCGTGCCGTTGACGGCCCCGGCTCTCATAGTGCCGCGCGTCTTCGATTTTCCACTGTGCGAACTTCTGATTGGCCTCTACGAAAAAATCGGCGGGCGGGATTCCGGATTTCTAGTCGATCATTCCGGCAAGACCGCGACCGTTAAGATTCACAGCCAAAAAAGGCGCCAGGACATGATCATCGCGCTACCCGAGTTGCGCCAAAGGATGCGGGAGCGCATCGTCACGCGACTGTTGCCCGCCATTGAGCTTTATTTCTCCTTTAGAGCCACGCGGATCGACCGTTACACCGTCTCCTGCTACGACAGCGCAATCGGCGGGTATTTTCGCCGCCACAGGGACAATTTGAACGCCGGCGCCGAGCATCGCCGCTTTGCCGTCTCCCTCAATCTGAACAGCAACTACGAAGGCTGCGACCTGATGTTCCCGGAGTTTGGCAGGCGAACCTACCGCGCCCCGGCGGGTGGCGCCATCGTATTTTCCTGCGGCGCATTGCATGAGGTTACGCCGATCACCAAAGGCACGCGCTACGCCTGCCTGCCTTTTCTCTACAGTGAGGCGGAAGTTCAGTTGCGCCTGCGGAACAACGCCCGGCTGCACGAAGGAGAGGCGCCTTATCGGGCCGATCAGGATCTGCTGCACCCTGAAGGCGCGCCCGAACGCGCCGAATAGGGCGGCTGACGCTGCATGGTGTTGCGCCGCTCCACCTTTATCCACAAGTTGCCGGTGGGGCCAGACCGTTTTCTCGTGGTCCACGCGATCCGCAACGTGCGCCTCCCCGTCGACCGTGAAACCAGCGTGCTGATCGATTATTTCGGCGAGCCACGGCGCATCCCGGACGATTGCGGCGCTATCGGTAATCTGATTCCGTATTCGCGCGAGGTCATCGCCGGATCGATCGCCGGATTGGTGGAGCGCGAGATCCTCACCGAGCAAACGCCGGAAGCAGAACTGGCGGCCGCCGGCGCCGGACTCTCCGCAACGCACGGGCGCGATCCGGCGGAGATGCTCGAACGCTTCCGGCGCGAGGTGAAGGAAGGCGTCGAATCCGGTTGGGCGGCGGGGGCCAGCTATGGACTGCGGGACCTGGGCGGCGCCGGGAAACGCGTCGAGGTCCTGTTGTTCGGCGATTGCGACATTCAGATGGAGGCGGATTTCCTGCGCCGGGAAGCAGCGCGGCACGGCATCGACCTGCGCGTTTCGGCAACCTTCCCTGACGACGTGCGCTTCGCCGCCGAGCATCCGCACGACGCCATTTTTGTCGGCGCACTGCGAGCGCGGCATCTCATTACCGGGCCGTCCGTCCCCGGCCAGCACGCGCACGCCGCTTATCTCGCGCAGGCACGGCAGCTGGTGGAGCAGCTGCGCCAAAGGACGCCCGCGCCGATCCTGATTGACAATCTGCCGGAGCCCACCGTGCAGCCGCTGGGGCTCGCGGAGCGTGGAATTACGGGGCATCGCGCGCGTTTCCGCCTGGCCAACGTCGCGCTGGCCGAGATGGCTGGGACCATGCCCGGCGTGCATGTGGTCGATATAGCGGCGGCGCTCGGTGCGGCCGGTTCCGAACGAATGCTGGACGACGGGCAGGTGGCTTTCACTCATTTCGGATCGCCCGGCTGGATGTTGCAGCGGCCGGAAAGCGAGAAGGCCGCGGTGCACGGAATTTTCCCCGATCTGGCGGCGCTGGCGGACTGGGTGGGCGGCGATCCTTACCTGCGGGAAGGCACGCTGGCGCGCACGCATATCGACGCTCTCAGGACCGTCCTGGGCATAGGGCGCAAGAAATGTGTCATCGTCGACCTGGATGGGACATTATGGCCGGGTGTCCTGGCTGAGACCGGCGCCCCCTTTGCGTGGACGCCTGAGATCAGCGGAGCGTTCTCCTACGTGGGCCTTTATTTCGGACTGCACGAGGCCCTGCTCTGTCTCAAACGGCGCGGCCTGGTGCTGGCCTGCGTCAGCAAGAACGACGAAACGACGGTTCGCCAACTGTGGAAATATCCCGCCAATTACCCGCGCGACCGCTTACTCGGGCCCGACGATTTCGTGACCTGGCGCGTGAACTGGAACGACAAGGTGGCTAACATTCGCGCGATCGCCGAGGAACTCGGTTTTGCGCTGGATACGTTCCTGTTTATCGACGATCATCCGGTGGAACGCGACCGCGTGCGCCAGCGGCTTCCCGAAGTGGAGGTGTGGGGCGAGGACCCTTTCAGCCTTCGCCGGATGTTGCTCAGCGATCCGCGCCTGCAAGTTCCGATGGTCACCCAGGAATCGGCCGACCGGACGAATCTGGTGAAAGCGCAACTGGAGCGCCGGCAATTCCGCGAGACCATGAGCGAGGACCAATATCTAGCCTCGCTTCAAATTCAGTGCCGGATAGAGCGGCTGATCAGCGACTCAAGACTATTGCGTTTTGCGGAACTGTTTGAGCGCACTACACAGTTCAATACCACCGGACGGAAATTCTCCCTGGCCGAACTTGCCGCGCTGCTCTTAAATCCGGCGGCACACTTGTTTGCGCTGGATGTCTCGGACCGCTTCGGAGATCACGGACTGTGTGGGGGCGCCGTGATTGTGAACGGCGAGATCCTAGCGCTGGCGATGAGTTGCCGAGTGCTGGGCACGGGAGTGGAGCACCGTTTCCTTCGGCACATCCTTGCCGAGGTTCAGGAAAATCTCACTGCACGGATTATCGAAACGCCTCGTAATATCTCAGTGCGCAACATCTATCGCGATCACGGATTCGCGGAGCTTGAACCAGGACTCTGGCGGCTCGCGCGATAGACCTTATGGTTTCGGAGCAACAGGCGGTTTTGGAGCCGCGGGCGGCTTCGGGGCAACGGGCGGAGGAGCCGCAAGCTTCTTCAGGACCTCGCGGACGTAGTTCTGCGTTTCGGGGATGGGCGGGACAGTGCCGTATTTGTCCACCAGAGCGGGTCCCGCGTTGTAGGCGCCGAGCGCCAGCCTGAGATCGCCTCCGTAGCGTTCCAGCAGCTGCCCCAGATAGCGCACGCCTCCGCGCAGGTTGTCGTCCGGGTCCATGGGATTGGCAACGCCCATGGCGGCGGCGGTTCCGGGCATCAGCTGCATGAGCCCCATGGCGCCCTTATCGGAAATCGCGCAGGGTACAAAAGCGGATTCGGTGGAGATAACGGCGCGCAGCAGGTCCGGTGCGACACGCTGCCGAGTGGCCTCCGCGCGAATCTGCGCATCGAAGGAACCGGGCGGCAGCGGATCGCAGACTCCCAGTGTGCTCAGCAGTGGCCGCAAGGGGCGAGGGCCGGGCGGCGCCACGGTTTGAGCGCTGGCCTGCGGGACCCTGATCGATTGGACCTGCCGGGCCACCGATTCTTCTTGCTTCCGCAAAGACTCTTCCATGCGCGTTCGGATTTGCGCGGCGTTTTGCGTCCCAGGCGTTTGCGCAACTCCGCAGGAAACGGAAACGAGCGCGAGAACGAATCTACACAACGTACTGTTCCCCGACCGAGCCACGCAACGAGACGACGCCCTGTTGTTCGAGCTGGCGGATTACATTAATTACCTGCTGCTGGGCCGCCTCGACATCTTTGATCTTTACCGGGCCGAGGGCGTCCAGATCCTCGATCAGCATGTCTTTGGCGCGCGTCGACATGCGCCGGGTGAAATGATCCTTGAGTTGTTCGCTGGTTCCCTTGAGCGCGGTGATCAGAACCTTCCGATCTACCTTTGCGATCAATTCGTTCATAGCGGATTCGTCGAGCATCAGAATGTCCTCGAAAACGAACAGGAGGTTGCGGATGGTGGCTGCCACGGCTGGATCGCTCATGTCGATTTCCTCCAGGATCTGCCTGCTCATTTCGCCGTCCAGGCGATTGCATATTTCAGACACCGCGCGCACGCCTCCGTAGGCTTCGCGGCTGAAGCCTCCGATGTTTTTCATCTTTTGGCTAATGACGCCCGCGATCTTGGAAATGATTTCGGGAGATATCTGGTCCAGGCTGGCCATGCGCAGCGCTACGTCGGACCGTAGTTCGGCGGGCAGCGACGCCACCAGCGAAGCCGCCTGCGCCGGCACCAGATGCGAGAGGATCAGCGCGATGGTCTGGGGATGTTCATTATGGATGAAACGCGCCAGCTGCTGGGGATCGGTGCGCTGCAGCGAATCGAAACTGGCCAGGCTGGAGCCCATGGAGCGCACCAGATCCTCAATCATGCGCCGCGATTCATCGGGGCCGAAGGCGCGCGCCAGCAGTTTCTTCGTGAAGTCCACGCCCCCCTGGTTGGCGTACTGCCGGGCTACGGCCATTTGATAGAACTCGTCCAGAACCTTCTCGGTCTGCTCGCCCGGAAGCGCCCCCAGCCGGGCCACCTCTTGTGAGAGCCGATGGACCTCGTCCCCGGACAAATGGCGCAACAACTCGGCACTGGCTTCCTCGCCGAGCGTGACCAGAAAGATGGCCGCCTTGCGCAGGGGAGAAACTGTTTCGGCGGTGGGGATGTTGGTGATCACGAGTTTTGCTCTCCGTTCCGTGGATCTTCGCTGCGGGTGGCTGCCCGGGACATGGACGCCAGGAACATGTCCGAAGCCAGCGCATCCTCTTCCACGCTTACCCCACGCGCCCACTCTGCCTTGCGGCGCTGCTCCAATTCCTCCAGCACCCGCACGCGCCGGTGCAGCACGCCCACCCGCCGACGCTGCTCCATCAGGCTGGCTTCCTTGCGGGTTCTTTCGGCCGCCAGGCGGGCCAGATCCGCCCGGATCAATGCCGAGTAATTGGCCAGTCCGCGCAGATCCTTGCCGAGCATATGATCGGCGCGGTGCATCTGTTCGTGCTCCGTATGCCGGCGGCGTTCCAGAGATTCCTTGACACGATCCAGCGCCTGGATCTCGCCCAGGATACGCTCCAGCGAAGCCTTCTCCGCGGCCAAACTTTGGCGATACCAGTCCAGTGCCTTCTGGAGCGGAAACGTGAACCGTTTACTCATGAGGAAATCTCTAAGGCAAGTCTGATGCCAAGCTCAATGGCAGAGTACGTGCTTTGCGGAAAGGGATAGTTTGAAGGGAGAGCACGTGTCGCAAGCATCCGAACCTGTCCCGGTTGAGGCCACGGGCGCGGCAGCCGCCGCCGATTCTGACGGTAATTTGACCAAGCCGAACCCGGTCTTCGATTTTCGCCGTCCGGACCGGATTTCCAAGGCCCAATTGAGGGCCATTCACAATCTTCACGAGACCTTCGCGCGCAACTTGGGCGCCAGTTTGTCCGCCTATCTGCGCGCCTATTTGACTGCCTCCATTGTGAGCGTCAAGCAGCTCGCCTTCCACGAATTCAGCGCCGGATTGGCATCTCCAACTTGTTTACTTTCCCTAGGGTTACAGCCCTATGAAGGCAACGCGGTGATGGAGCTGAATCCATCCCTGATCTTCCCCATGATCGAGCTTTTGTTGGGTGGGGGCGGACGGCAGCCGGTGGCGCTCGACGCGTGAAATCACCGAGATCGAACTGAAGCTGCTGCAAAGCCTGTTCCGGATCATGCTCCAGGACCTTAAAGGGCGCCTGGAAGACGGTTGCAAACCTTGAATTCGCCGTTGAAACCGTGGAAACCGAAACCCAATCGTTTCGGGTGCTGGCGCCACAGGAGGCCGTAGTCGCTATCGGGATCGAAATGCGGATCGGCGAGGTGTCCGGAATGATGAACCTAGCCATTCCGAGCGTCATTCTCAAGATGATGCGTCAAAAATTTGACCAGCAGTGGATGGCCCGCAAGGTGGAGACGGGTCCGGCCAGACGGGCTGAAATTCTTAAGAAAATACGGTCTGGAACCGTCCGCTTGGAGGCAAGCATGGAAGCGCCTTCGATTTCCATACGCGATTTGGTCTTGTTGGAGGCGGGGGATGTGATGCTGGTGGACCATCCGGCGAATGCCTTAATGACTCTGACGGTGAATGGCCTGCGAAAGTATGAAGGGCGGATTATCGGCGCCGGCGGCAAAACGGCATTTTTGGTCGATAGCCTGATACAGGAGGATTAAGTGCGAGGCCAACTGGAGACACTACCGCTGGAGCTTGCGCCTTTGCATTTAGAGCTGCTCGATTCCTTGCCCGTCGGAGTCTGGTTCGCTGACCGGCAGGGCATTGTCAGATTCTGGAGCAAGCGCGCCGAGGCGATTACCGGGTTCACGGCAAACGAGGTTCTGGGCGCTCCATTCAGCGATATCCTTTCCTACTGCGGCGAATCGGGAGAGCCGCTGGCGATGGTGCCGCTGCGAGAAACGCTCGACGATACGGTGGAGCGGCACGCTCACGTGTTTCTTCTCCACAAGCAAGGACACAGAATCGCGGTGGAGGTGCAAACTCTGCCGCTGCGTTCGGCGACCGGGGAAATCATTGGAGCGCGCGAAGTCCTGCGCGAGAGCCGGGACGTCCCCGGTTTGGTAAAGCGCGCGCGCGTGCTCGACGAGTACGGGCTGTGGGACGAGAGAATCGGCAGTGCGTCGCGGGCGTATATGTCGATGCAGCTCGAACTAAGACTCGAACATTTCCGCAAAGACGGCATCGCCACCGGAGCGCTGTTGATCGAAATCGACCATCTGGGGGATCGCGGACGGCATTTGGGCCGCGAAGCGAGAGACCAATTGCTTCGCATGGTGCACCGCACGACGCTGCTTTGCATTCGGTTTACCGACATCTCGGGGCGCTGGGAGGACGATTCGGTTTTAGCGATTATGGAGGCTTCGGCGATCGATAACCTTGGAATTGCAGCGCAAAGGATTCGCGCCTTGATCGCGGCCTCCAGCATTCGCTGGTGGGGAGAAGTGGTCCAGGTCACCGTCACGATCGGCTGCACGATGTTCCGTACTGGAGATACGGCCGCACTGGTGTTGGATCGGTTGAAGAACAGCGTGGGCGCCGGTGCAAAAGCGGGCGGTCACCGCGTCATACTGGCCTGAGTCTTAGGCGCCGCAGCCGATTTTGGATCGACTTCCGGCGGCGCATCCGGCAGGGAGGGCTCCGCGCGCTTCACCAGAATCGAAATGCGGCGATTGGAGGGATCCTCTGGAGCGTTGGGCTTGCGCAGATGCTGGTCCGCATACCCACGCACCTGGGCGACTTGATCCGGCCGCAGGCCATGGCTCATCATAAGCCGGCGGGCGGCGTTGGCGCGATCGGCGGATAGCTCCCAATTGGAGTAATCGGCGCGGCCATTGAATGGTTTGGAGTCCGTATGGCCCTCGATCACAACCAGATTCGGCAGCGCACCCACTTCCTCGGCGAGCTTCGCGAAGATCTCCGCGCCATCCGGCGAGGGAACCGCGCTGCCGCTATCAAAAAACATTCCGGAGGCGGACTCGACCAGCTCGATACGCAGGCCTTCCTCGGTGATCGTCATGTTGACGAAATCCTTGAGCCGGTCAAAATCCTTCATCTCCCGCGACATCGCTTTTTCGATCTTTTTTTTCAGGTTGGCCATGTCATCGATCTTGACCTGCATAGCTTCACCCGCTCCAGAAACGGTGGTGCCGACCATTCTGCCTTTGCCCCGGGGATCGCGAAAATAGCCGCCGACCGTCTTCTGCACACGCTCACTGCTGCTGAGCAGCCACAGGACGATGAAGAGGGCCATCATCGCGGTGACGAAGTCCGCATAGGCGACCTTCCACGCGCCTCCATGATGGGCGGCGTGGCCTTTCTTTACTTTCTTAACGATGATGACGGGCCCGTTGGTCGCGGAAGACACGGCTTATTCCTTCTTCGAATTGCGGCAGGTATCTTCCAGATCCTTGAACGTCGGCCGGAGGTCGCTCGGTAACGACCGGCGCGCGAACTCGACCGCCAGGATCGGCGAGCTTCCGTGCAGAAACGACAGCAAGCCCTGCCGGATGCACTGGTAATACTGCGCGCGCCCTTCGTTGAGCTTGGTCATGTTCGACGAGATCGGCCCTACCAGGCCGTAGCACAACAGGATCCCCAAGAAAGTTCCCACCAGCGCCGCGGCGACCTTGTGGCCTATCTCCTCGGGCGGTCCGCCGAGCGAGCCCATGGTGACCACCACGCCCAGCACCGCCGCGACGATTCCCAATCCAGGCAGGCTATCGCTGATGCTGGCCAGCGCCGAGACCGGCGTTTGATCTTCATGCTCCACCGATTCCAGATCGATCTCCATCAAATGATCCAGTGAGTGCTGGCTCATGGACCCGGAAGAATAGGTGCGAATCGTGTCGCACACGAACGCGAGTGCGGTTTTGTCCGCCAGGAATTTCGGGTATTTCGACAGGATTGGGCTCTTGTCCGGCGCGTCGACCTCGGCTTCGATGGTCTGCATGCCGACCTTCGAGACGTGACTGAAGAATTCATACAGCATCTTCAGCGTCTCTAGAAAGGTCGCTTTGGTGTAGGGAGATCCCTTGATCGAAGACATCATCCCCCCGACGATGCGTTTTATCACCGCAGGCGGATTGGCGATTAGCGCGCTGCCGATGGCGGCCCCTCCGATGGTAATGAGCTCGGCCGGCTGCACCAGGACCAGCAGATTCCCTTTCTCGATCAGGTAGCCGCCGATGATGGATCCGAAGACTACCAAAATTCCGACTAATACGAACATGACCCCGCTCTTCCTTTTTCGTAATACC
This sequence comes from Bryobacterales bacterium, assembly GCA_963824345.1. GTDB lineage: Bacteria > Acidobacteriota > Terriglobia > Bryobacterales > Bryobacteraceae > Palsa-89. Next base: position 143,836 of record CAWGOZ010000016.1, on the reverse strand, counting down.
AGCTCATAATTCAAATGACCCGATGCGCCCCGCGATTCGTTCCGGGAGCATGTCGATTTGGCTAGCGAAACGAACCCGGCCGGCTCCTGGAAGAAGCTCCGCCAGCTCCATTACGGTCCGCGGTTGCTGGGGAGCAACCACCTCGTAGCCTAATGCGTCGGCGATTAAGACCCCCACCTTCACCAGCTCCAGCAAAGTGAATTCGCCACCGGAGGGCTCCTGGTGATGCCTGAGCGCAACCTCCGCGATGGTGGGCGAAAATTTCCAGGCGCACGCGATCCGATGCCCCGCCGCGCAGTGATCCAGTTGGAACGCGTTCTGCTCTAATTCCCGAAGGTCTTTCGAATTGAGAATGGCGTTACCCAGCACCTCGGCGTATTCCTTGGGGTGTGCGACCATCAGCCCGAGGCTACCGATGTCATGCAGCAGTCCGGCGACGTAAGGCGCGTCGTCGCGCGAACCTTTGCGGATTTCGGGGTTACATTCGGCCAGCACATCGCATATCACCGCCGTAGCCAGAGAGTGCCGCCAGACTTTCGCGAGTTGGTCCTGACGCGCCACCCGCCCGATGTACATGCGGAGAGAAACAGCCACGGCAAAGGATCGCAGCGTTTCTCTCCCGAGCAAAGCTGCCGCATGGCGGAGGCTGGTAACCTCCTTCCCCGAACCGTACTTGGCTGAATTGGTGGCCAGCAGCAGCTCGGACGCAAACATGGGATCGGCGCTGATCAGTTCCACCAGCTGTTTTATCTCGTAGTCTTCGTTAGCCAGCAACCCCAGCAGGCGGGACACCACGGCGGGAAATGGAGGTAGACCTTTGAGAGCCCCGTAGGACTCCTGGCCTTTGGCGGCGCGGTCAGCAAGGTGTGCGTTCAACATGCGAGCTCCAGGCGCTTCTCCGACTTAAGGTATCGACACACTACGCGAATCTAGTGAAAAAAAACTCAAGATTTCAGGCCTCCGCAATAAATTCCCATAAGATGCGCATCTGGGGACGATACTTTGCCCGAAGGCAGGCTATGACACCCAACATCACGAACATAGAGGACGGACGCGAACCGCTGGAGTCCGAGGCGTCCTTGCATCTGCTGTCCAATAGTGAATTGGCGCTAATGCAGAGTATTACGTTAAATCACATGAAGGACGAACCGGAGCCGGCCACGCTGTTTCTGCTGGGCCGCGTGTGGTTTCGCCTGGAGCAGGAAAGGCGGCGCCGAGGGGATGACGTCCGCGAACTGGAAAAATTGTATTTCGCGCGCGGCCGCTAACCAAAAAGCGGCTGACGCCCGGCGAATCGAGGCGTTGCATGGGACTTGTTCTGACACTTAAACCACAAGAGCGGATTATCCTGGGCGGAACAGTGATCCGCAACAACAGCGCCCATTCTACCCATTTGATGGTTGAAACTCACACGCCGATTCTCCGCTGTCCGGACATCCTGCCGGAATCGAAAAGCAATTCGCCCTGTAGCCGTATCTACTTAGCCATCGAACTTCTGTACATCCAGCCGGAACGGCGGGAAGAGACCATGCGTCTCTACCTGGACCTCACGCGCGACCTGGTGGCCGCCGCCTCGAGCATGGCTCCGCGGCTCGAAGAGGTTAGCAGCCTGGTCGTCGCCGGAGACTATTACAAAGCCCTGCAAAAGATGAAACGTCTGTTGCGGTACGAGAAATATCTCCTGAGTGCCGCGCAACTGCCAGCTAGTTGTCCTGAAACCCACCTTGAAGTCACAAATCCGGTCTGATGGCCGCCGGATCGTTAGCGATTGCCAAGGGGGCGAAATGGTCCGCGAATTGCCTTAGCTAGTGGGACCGATGCAGCAGCCGCACGCACCCCTATTGGAGGCCCGGAACACCATCGATTCAGGCAAAATCCGGCTGCTTTCGCTGGACATCTTCGATACAACCGTCTGGCGCTCGTTCCCTGCCCCTTCCGATCTCTTTTTCGCGTTGGGAGCAAGGCTGATCGAACGCGGCTGGCTCTTCCCTTCCACCTCTGCGGCAACCTTTGCGGTGGAGCGCATGGAGGCCGAACAAGTCGCCCGTCTAAGGCGAATCTCCGATCGGGAAGTAACGCTCCAGGAAATTTACCACGCCTTCCCGCCCGGTTTAGTGCGCGCTGGACATACTGCGGCCGATCTCGTCCGAGCCGAACTCGAATTGGAGCGCGAATCCACGTTTCACGACCCGGAGATCGTCGGACTGATCGATTATGCAGCTTCCCGGGGCATACCGGCGGCGTTCGTCTCAGACACTTATTTTGAAGAAGATCACCTGCGCGCGATACTGCCGCGGGAGCCGCATCTGATCGTCAATTCGTGCCGCTACCGGAAACCGAAAGAGCTCGGATTGCACGCCGAGGTCCTGCGGCGGACCGGATGGAAGGCCAGCCAGATCCTCCATATTGGCGACAATCGGCGCGCCGACTTTGAGGCGCCTCGCGAATTAGGGATGGCCGCGGTGTGGCGTCCACGGACGCCTGAGGATTTTCGGTGCGCTGTGGATCGGGAGCTCTCAGGGCCCCCTTCGGAACGCGCCGCATATTTCCCCGGGAACGGAGACGCCGGTTTGAACGCCGTCCGAGCGCAAGCGGTGGACACGGCGGAGAACTGGACCGATCCGCTGCGGTCCTGGGGAGCCTTGTTCCTGGGGCCCGTGATAGCGGGTTTTGGAAAGTGGGTAATCGAGCGCTCCCTGGCGGAAGGCATCTCCACCACGCTCTGTCTGATGCGCGAGGGGCGGATTTTGAAGCGGGTGCTGGATGAATTCGGAACCGGGATCGACACGATCGAGTTTTTCGCTTCCCGTTACGCACTGCTTCGCGCGTGCATTTTCCGCGGCGAGGCAGGGGAAATACAGAGCTACCTAGCGCGTCCGCAACCGGCGCGAGCCCGCGAGCTGTGCGCGCCGCTGGGGATCGATTGGTTAGCCTTGGGGCTGGACGGCGACGCCCTGATTTCAGCGGAAAATGCCGCAGGACTCGCGTTGAAGATCGCGCAGGATCCGCTGCTCAAGGCGCAGGCTGTGGCAGCGTCGGCGGAGGCCCGGCGCCGGTTGATGGCGTACTTTCGAAAGACCGTGCCGGCCGAGGCAACCCGCATCGCGGTGGTCGATTTGGGCTATTCGGGCACCATTCAGCACTGCCTTCAGAGAATTCTCGACCACGAGAAAGTGCCGATAAAAACCCATGGATTGTACCTGGTGACCGGCAGCGCCGTGCGCAAAATCCAGCGCGCGGGTACGGGCGCCGAGGGATTTCTGGCGGAAAATGGGCAGCCTTTGCGCATCGCGCATTCCTTCATGCGCTCGCCCGAACTGGTGGAACAATGCCTGATGTGCGATGTGGGCAGCACCACCGGATACGGCGCTGAGGGCGATCCCCTGCTGGGCGAACAGCATTTACCGGCGCGCCAGCTTGGGGAGATCGCGCGCGTGCAGCAGGGTATGCTCGATTTTGTCCGGCGCTTCACCGCCGCGCCTTCCATCGCCTCCGTGGGAGCCATGGCTCTGCGCCCATTTCTGGAAGCGATTCTGGTCCGCTCGCTGACCGAGCCGGCGCCGGCGGAACTGGCGGCATTCGGATCCTGGGTGCACGACGAGAATATGGGCTCCACGCGAACCCGCGCCCTGCTGGCCGCCGACATAGAGCCGGAATATCTTGAGTATGCGTCCGCGCATCAGCTGGCCAGCCTCCAAAGCTCCAGCGTGTATTGGATCTTCGGTCTGGCGTACCGCATCAATCCGGGTATCGGCGACGCCGTGCGCAGCATTTTCCTGAGAAAGGCGCGGCCCGAATCGTTCCAGTGTCCCGAAGACCCCCGGCGCATGCTTTTCTTCTGGAACGACGGCGCGGCGCATCGCGCGGATCAGAGCTACCTGCTTTCGAGCCGCCGCACCGGTTGGACTCGGTTCGCATTGCAGTTTCGGGACGCGAATCTTTTCGAGCTGGGCTTCTCCTTCGGCGAGCCGGGCGATTTCATCTCCATCGGAGCGATCTTCATCCGGCTCATCCGTCCGGGCGAGCCGGTACGCGTCATCCGAAAATCCGCGGCGGAACTTGGCACCTTCGGCCTGACTGCGATCCCCGGATTCCATGGGGGCTTCCTGGTGACGGAGACGCCAGGCGTGATCGCCCGGGTGGAAGAGATCCGCAATTTTACGGGCGTCGTGCAGATCGACCTGCTGTTCACGCTGGCGTCTAAAACGGGCCCCGGGAACGGTCCGCTCCGAAGCGAGGTGGGAGACTCCAAAGTGGCGGTCGAGGAAGAAATCGTGTGCCAGTAACGGATTTCGATCAGAGGGTCGGCCGGCATTTCGCATCGGCGAAAGCGTTGCAGGCCGAGGGCCGTCTGGCTGAGGCCGCCCAGGAGTGGGTCGCGGGACTGCAGATCGATCCGCGCAGCAAATCCGCGTATCTTTCGCTGGCTGACGCGCTCCTCCAACTCAAGCTGTTTCAGCCGGCCTCCATCGCCTGCCGTCAGGCGCTGCTAATGGCTCCGGGGGATCGGGAGATCAGTCAAAAGCTCGCAGCGGCGCTGCGCGCGGAGGGACAGTTAGAATCCGCGAGGAACGTATTGCAATCCCTGTGCGCCGCCAATTCCAGGGATTGGGGCAGCCGCTTCCTGCTCGCAGGCATACTGGCGGACATGGGCCAGGAACAGCAGGCGATCCGTCACCTTCAGCAGGCCATCTCCCTTCAGCCGCGCTTTCCGGAAGCATCGAATAATCTGGCCCTTCTGCTGCGCGCTGCCGGCGAAACCAGCGGGGCGGAGGCCCAACTTCGCAAAGCCCTGGCCATTCGGCCGAATTACGCGGCTGCGTGGAATAACCTAGGGAATCTATGCGTGGAGCTGTCCCGCACCGCCGAAGCGGCGGATTGTTACTCCAAGGCCATCTCCATTGATCCCGAGTATGCCGAAGCCCACACCAATCGCGCTTTAGTTTCGTTGCTTCACGGGAATTTCGAGGAAGGCTGGCGCGAATACGAGTGGCGCTGGAAACAGCCTGGCGCAGAGATACGGACCCTCCCGCGGCCCGCCTGGGATGGATCGCTGATCGCAGGCAAGACGATTCTGTTGCACTCCGAGCAAGGAGCTGGAGATACGATCCAGTTCGTTCGCTATGCCCGGCTGCTGCGTCAACAAGGAGCGAAGGTCTTGTTGCACTGCCAGGAATCTTTGCGGACTCTTCTCGAAGGCATGCCGGAGGTCGCGCAGGTCTTCTCAGGCCCGGTTCCAGCGCCGGAGTTTGACGTACACGCACCGCTGATGAGCCTGCCGCGATTATTCGGAACGCGCGTTGATTCGATTCCTGGTTCTATTTCAGGAGAGACGCCGTACCTGCGGCCGCTGCCGCATTCGACAGCCCCCCGGGATCTGGCATCGTGTTCCAGCTTTCGCGTAGGACTGGTGTGGCGGGGCAATCCGAGTCATCGCAATGACCGCAATCGTTCGATACCTCTGGATCTATTGCAGGATCTGGCCGCGGTCGAAGGCGCGCGGTTCTTCAGTCTTCAACTCAATCCCACTGGGGCGGAAGAGCAATGGCTGCGATCAAGAACGATCCTCGACCTGAGTCCGGGACTTTCCGACTACGCCGCCACGGCCGGTTGTCTTGCGGAACTCGATCTACTGATTACCGTCGATACATCGGTGGCTCATCTGGCGGGCGCGTTGGGCCGGCCGGTCTGGACGCTGCTCCCGGCTTGTAACGATTGGCGGTGGCTACAGGATCGCGAAGATACGCCGTGGTATCCGTCCATGCGATTGTTTCGTCAAAACGGATTGCGGAATTGGAGACCCGTGGCCGATCGGGTCGCGTCGGATCTTCGCCGGGAAATCGGAAAATCGCCGGACAGACATAAGAAAGGCTAACAATGCTACCAACTAAGATTTACGAAGACATCGAGCGGCAAACGCTGGAAGGGCGGGGATTGGAGGCCGCAGTCCTGTTCCGCGGGGCGCAGAAACTACGGCGGTGTGCGCAGACCTGGGAGAGCAACCACACCACTGAGTTTGACGACAACCTCACCGAGGCCCTCCAATTCAACCAGCGCCTATGGTCGTTTCTGCAGGCGGAGCTGAGTGATCCCGCGAATGCCTTGCCGGAAACGTTGCGCCTCAATTTGCTGCGGCTTGGAAAGTTTATCGACAAGCGGATTTTCAATCTGTTCGCGGGCCGAGGAACCGTCGACGACCTGTTGTCGATCGCCGGCGTTAACGAGCGGATCGCAGAGGCCTTGCAGGTAACCTCGGAACCCTCCGCCACAGAACAGGAAGAAGCTCCGATTTCTTCGGCCGGATTATTGGATATCGCGGGCTGACCGGGGACGGAAGCATTTCATTCCCCCCTTTGTGGGTAACGGGGCCCCCTATCTTTGCGGTGGAATCACGCTAAACCTGTAAGGTGTTTACTCCGATGGAATGCTTACATTATGAGAGTCTCAGTCTGCACCGACGACACCTCTGCCGCATCCGCCGATTTCTGGATTTCAACTCCCGGAGTAAGAGCCGTGGACATCGTGAGCCGGGTTTCCGAGCTGCCCGCCGTCATGGGAACCGATGACCCGCCCGACGTCATCATCGCCAGGTTGCCGCACGGTGAAATGGAAGCTACGGAGTTGCTGGGGAGCATCCAGCAAATATCTCTCGGCGCTATTCCAGTAATCGCCTGGGTACAACAGACGTTGGCTTCAGAGGCCTTTCGACTCTGCTATCTGGGCGCGGACGAATTCATCACCGATCAGGCCTCGCTCGAGGAGCGCGCCAGCGCCCTCGCCATGGCGAAGCTGCGCCGCCAGGGATCGCAGAAACCGGGTAACGCGGAATCGGGCGTTCTGGCAGAGCCATGGAGCCGCAGTCTGGTCGGTCGTAGCTGCTCCATGAGCGTGGTGAAGGAACTGGTCCGGCTGGTAAGTCCGCGGCGCGCCACGGTGCTGATCACGGGCGAAACGGGGACCGGCAAGGAAGTGGTCGCCCGCGCCATCCATGACGCCAGCCCTCGTGCCGGCCAAGCCATGGTGTCGATCAATTGCAATGCCATCCCAGGTGAATTGCTCGAGGCCGAACTGTTCGGCCACGTACGCGGCGCCTATACCGGCGCTTTCCAGAGCCGCCTGGGCCGTTTCGAACAGGCCAATCGCGGCACGCTATTCCTCGATGAGATCGGCGACATGCCTTTTTCGCTCCAGGCTAAACTGCTGCGAGTGCTCCAGGAGCGCGAGTTTCATCGCCTTGGTTCGTCCGAAACGATGCGCGTGGACGTCCGTGTGATCGCGGCCACCAACGCCAATCTGGCGAATCTCGTAGAGCAAGGCAAGTTCCGTCAGGACTTGTATTACCGTTTGAACGTCGCCCCCATTCATCTGCCTCCGCTGCGCGAGCGCGTGGAAGACATTTCGGACCTGGTGCTTCACTTCATCGAAAAGATCTGCCGTAATGAGCAGATCCCGGTCAAAGCGATCCCGGCCGAGATTACCGCCTGGCTAACCAAATTCCCATGGCCCGGAAATATCCGCCAGCTCGAAAACACGATTGAAAGCGCCATCGCGCTCAGCGGCGCCCGCGCCACATTGCGGATGGCCGACTTCACGGCATTGGGCGGGTCTCCGAATCATCCCCGCATGTTCGCCATGCCGAGCGAGGGCATCGATTACAACCTGGTGGTGAGCCAGTTCGAAAAGACTCTGTTATCGGAAGCATTGCGGCTCGCCGGCGGAAGCAAGAAGCGCGCCGCCACTCTGCTTCAACTGAAGCGCACCACGTTCTATGCCAAGCTGGATGCGCTCGAAGTCGAGGTGGAGAACGAGTGGGGCGATGGCGAGCAAAATGAAGGAGCGGCATCCTCGGTTGCTTAGCGGCCATGATCCGGGTCACGCGCATCAACAATCATTCGATCCTGCTCAATTCAGATTTGATCGAGCAGATTGAGACGGTGCCGGACACCACGATCGCCTTAACCACGGGTCAGAGGCTTTTTGTCCGGGAGAGCGCGGACGAAATTCTTTCGCGTATTATCGAGTTCCGGCGGCGCATCTCCTGTGGGATTCCCAATGGCAACGCGAAAGAAAGTGAGTGATTCGAACTTGGCTGCCGCAAACAAGGACGGGACTGGGGGCCTCGCCATCGACAAAGGAACGGTCCTAGGGCTGCTGATCGCCCTGGGCGGAATTGTCGGCGGATTGTTGCTCGAAAGAGGCTCACTCGCCGATATCGCGCAGGGAACCGCCGCGCTTATCGTATTGGGCGGCACGGTGGGCGCGGTGCTGGTGGGCACTCCTTTTGCCGACGTAATCGCCGCGATACGCGAGTTGAAGTACGTATTCTTCGACCCTGGCGTTTCCTCGCAGGCCATGTTGGAGCAGCTCATCGGATTTGCGACCAAGGCGCGGCGCAACGGCATTGTGTCCCTGGAAGAAGAGGCGGATCGGATCGAGGATCCATTTCTGCGCAAGGCCATCAATCTCGCCATTGACGTGGCGGAGCTGACCGAATTGAAGCACGCCATGCAACTCGACCAGGAAATGGAAGAGCGGCGCCTTCTCAGCCGGGCCAAGGTTTTTGAAAGCGCCGGGGGCTATTCGCCCACCATTGGAATCATCGGCGCGGTGCTGGGCCTGATCCAGGTAATGAAGAACCTGGCGAATATCGAAGAAGTTGGCCGCGGAATCGCCGTGGCATTCGTGGCTACCATTTATGGCGTTGGGGCGGCGAATCTTCTATTCCTGCCCGTCGCGAACAAAATCCGCGGACGCGCAAAACGGCGCATTGAACTCACCGAGTTGATGCTGGAGGGCGTGGCGGGCATCGTGGAGGGCCTGAATCCGAAGATGATTCGCAGAAAGTTGGAGAGTCTGGCGGGCGATCCGGATGCGAAACCGGCCTCGGTAGCGAACGATGTTCCGGTCCGAGCCCGCATTGAGGTATGAGGCGGCCCTGGACCGAGCGCGAATCCGAGAGGCACGAGCGCTGGCTGGTCTCCTATGCCGATTTCATCACTCTTTTGTTCGCTTTCTTCGTCGTTCTTTACGCCAGCTCCCAGGCCGATCGTCACAAGGCCCTGAAAGCGTCCGAATCGGTACGCCGCGCCTTTGACGGTCCGCCCAAGGTGTCGCAAGTGCTGGGTGGAACCGTGGATGACGTGGGCCAGGGGAACAAAATGCTGCACGGTCCGGGCGGAGCCAGGGCACCGGCGATCCCGCAAGCGCCTGCCGACCTTTCTCCGACCGGCGATTTACTGCGGGAGAGTCTGGCGGAAGATATTCGCGCGGGTCGCATTTCTATCCACACCGAAACCCGAGGCTTGGTAGTGAGCCTGCAGGAAGCAGCCTATTTTGTCTCCGGTGACGACCGGGTGTCTCCGGCCGGCATTCCGGTCCTGCGCAAGATCGCGGCGACGCTCGAAAACATTCCCAATCCGATCCGCCTGGAAGGGCATACCGATTCCGTTCCCATCCACAATTCGCGATTCCAAAGCAATTGGGACCTCTCGGCGGCGCGCAGCATCGCGATGCTGGAGGCCCTGAATACTCAGTTCTCCATCGACAGCAGCCGGATGTCCGTGGTGGGTTATGCCGACTCCTTTCCGTTGGAAACCAACGACACAGAGGAAGGCCGTGCCAAGAACCGGCGCGTGGACATCGTGATCCTGAACAAAGCGGGTCTGATTTCATTACCCAATTCGCGCGCGAATTAGTATGGCGACCGATCTCGACCCAACCGACTGGCTCTCCTTCCGCACGCAGGCTCACCGGATGCTTGACGATGCTCTGGACTACGTCGAACACATACGCGAGCGTCCCGTTTGGCAGCCAATCCCCAGTGGGGTTCGGGATCGCTTTCGCGATCCGATCCCTCGCGCTCCCTCCGCTCTCGCCGAGGTGCATCGCAAATTCCTGCAGGACATCCTGCCCTACGCCACTGGCAACACCCACCCCGGCTTCATGGGATGGGTGCACGGTGGTGGAACCCCTGTCGGTATTCTGGCCGAGATGCTGGCCGCCAGCCTCAATGCGAATCTCGGCGGCCGGGATCACATCCCCATTGAGGTGGAGCGCCAGATTGTCCTTTGGATGCGGACCATCTTCCATTTCCCCGAGAGCGCTACTGGTTTGTTTGTGACCGGAGCTTCGATGGCCAATCTCATCGGAGTGCTGATCGCTCGCGATGTGGCTTTAGGTAACGACGTACGTCGCGCGGGTGTCGCCGCGAGTTCTCACAGGCTAACCGCCTATGCCTCGGCCGCCGCTCACACCTGCATCGCACGAGCCCTGGATTACTCCGGCATCGGCAGCACTGCGCTCCGTCCAATTCCCGCCCTCCCTGGCTGCGGGATGAATCTGGCGGAATTGGAAAAAACCATCGAGGCGGACCGCCGCGCGGGCTTCACGCCGTCTCTGCTGGTGGGCACCGCCGGCGCCGTGGATACCGGAGCCATTGACGATCTGAATGCGCTGGCCGATATTTCACGCCGCGAGCACTTGTGGTTCCATGTCGATGGAGCCTGCGGGGCCCTGGCTGTTCTGGCGCCCGATCTCGCGCCCCGCGTGAACGGAATCCAGCGCGCGGATTCGCTTGCATTCGATTTTCACAAATGGGGCCAAGTCCCCTATGACGCCGGTTTCATCCTGGTGCGCGATGGCCTGCTGCACCGCGCTGCCTTTGCTACCTCCGCCGCTTACCTGCGCCGCGAAGAACGGGGACTGGCGGGCGGGTCAGCCTGGCCCTGTGACTTTGGACCCGATCTCTCCCGCGGATTCCGCGCGCTGAAGGCGTGGTTCACGCTGCAGGTATATGGCGCCGATGCTTTGGGCGCGGTGATCTCGCGCACCTGTGAGCTGGCGCGCTATCTGGAGACGCGCGTCATGGAAACTCCCGAGTTGGAGCTCGCGGCGCCGGTGCCATTGAACATCGTGTGTTTCCGCTATCGTGCCGGCAACGATACCCATGGCGTCAATGCCCGGATTGTCGCCGATCTTCAAGAGTCCGGAGCGGTCGCTCCGTCGACCACGTCGATCGACGGCCGGCTGGCCATTCGCGCCGCCATCGTGAATCACCGTACAAGCCAGGCTGAGATCGATACGCTGATTGAAAAGACCGTCGCGGCGGGTCGCGCCATCGAGCATAGCGCGCTGGGCAGCCGTCAGCCGCCGGCAAATGAAGCACAGGACTGGTTGCCGCGGCGCCTGCGAGAATCCCGGTTGCGGGAACTGGAGGCGCAAATCGCATCGGAAGCCGCGACGATTACAATTCGATTCGAGCGCGCCTGCCTGCTGGCCGAGGTCGGCCGTGCTACCGATGCCAGAGAGGCTTATCTGGATGTGCTTTCGCGAGAACCTTCGCACCGCGAGGCGTTGAACAACCTGGGTATGCTATTGCATGAATCGGGATATCGCACGGCGGCCCGCACCGCCTACAGCCAAGCCGTAGCCAAGCATTCCGTCGACCCGATCAGCCACCTCAATCTGGCAAATGCGCTGCGTGAGGACGGCGGCTGGCCAGAAGCGCGCGAACATTACGAAACGGCTCTGCGCCTGCAGCCGGACCTGCCAGGAGCGCACCAGGGCCTGGCCTGTGTGCTGGAGGAATGCGGCGATCCATCGGGCGCCGCCCTGCATCGGCGAATGGAGTTCGAGAGGCGGCCCGTAGTGGCTTTACCTTATCGGGGCGATCGGCCTCCAGTGTCCCTTCTGTTGCTGGCGGGATCGACAGACGGCAACATTCCCATGCGCCATTTTCTCGATGACCGGGTTTTCCAGACCTTTCTTGTTTTCGTGGAATTTTACAACCCCGCTACTCCGCTGCCGCCGCACCGCTTCGTCTTCAATGCGATCGGAGACGCCGATCGCGCCGGTCCGGCGCTGTCCGCGGCCCAGTCCGTGGTGGCCCTCACGGCCGCGCCGGTGATCAATTCACCCGCGGCTGTGGCCGCAACCGGGCGCGGCGACAACGCGCAACGGCTGTGCGGCATCCCGGGCGTCATCACGCCGCGCACTGTCACGCTGCCGCGCGGGCTGCTGGAAGGCCCGGACGCCGCTACGACACTGGTCCGCCACGGTTTCGAGTTCCCTCTTCTGATCCGGACACCCGGCTTTCACACTGGGCGTCACTTCCTGAGGATCGAGGCGGCCGAGCAGTTGCCTGCCGCACTGGCCGAGTTGCCCGGCGAGAATCTGACGGTTCTCCGTTACCTGGACGCGCGCGGGCCCGATGGCAAAGCGCGCAAGTACCGCGTCATGATGATTGACGGCCGGCTGTACCCTCTGCACGTCGCCATCTCCAGCCACTGGAAGATCCACTATTTCACCGCTGAAATGGCGGATAATCCCGAGCACCGCGCCGAAGACGCGAAGTTCCTGGGAAATATGCCGGACGTGTTGGGATCCCGCGCCATGGCGGCGCTGGCCGAAATTCAATCGCGGCTGGGGCTGGATTACGCGGGCATCGACTTTGGGCTCGGCGCGGACGGCGAAATTCTGCTGTTCGAGGCCAATGCCACGATGGTAGTCAATCCGCCGGAGCCGGATCCGAAGTGGGCCTACCGGAGACCTGCGGTCGAGCGGATTTATGCCGCTGTGGGGCGAATGTTGGAGCAAAAGGCGACAGGATTCGGCGCTTGAGGCCAGCGGCCCCGGCCGCCGTTACTTGGAATGCTTTTTGGCTTTCTTGGCGCGCTTCCGTGCTTCCTTGTCGGCTTTTTCCCGAGCTTTTTCCCGAGCCTTTTCGTCTTTCCCGTCTTTCGTCTTCAGCCCAGCGTTCTGCGCGTTTGGCGTCCCACGTTGCGCCAGAGGTCTTTTCCTTGGTTGGGGCGCTGTCCTGGGCGGCGGATTCGCAACTCGTGCAAAGGCAGTGGGCGAAATGGCGGCAAGCACCAGGACGGTGCGAGACAACCAGCGCGCGACGAAGTTCATGGGCTTTATCGGGCCGCCCCCTTCCGGGCTTTCTCCTGATACATGGCTGCGTCCGCGCGCGCGATCAACTCAGCGGCCGTCTCGCCTGGACGCCAGGACGCCACGCCAACCGAGGCGTTGACTTTCACCTTGCAAGGTTCGCCGCCGGTTTGAATGGTGTAATCGCCGCACACCCACTGCCGGATCTGCTGGATACGATCGGATATCTGGTCGGCGCTGCAGTCCACGATCACCAGAAACTCGTCGCCTCCCCAGCGGCAGACGGTGTCCGACGACCGAAAAAATGATCTCAGTTCGGTGGCGAACTGTCTCAGCAACTCGTCACCGGCGGGATGACCATAATGATCGTTGGTCTGTTTGAAATTATCCAAGTCGAAGATCACGATGGAATATTCACGAGAACGCTGCATCAGCAGTTGGATTCGTGCTTCACCCTTGTACCGGTTGGCGACGCCGGTGACAGGGTCCTGCGTGGCCGCTCTCTGGGCTTCATCCAGCCGGCTCTGATACGAGGACAATTCCCCGCGAATGTGCGAAAGGGATTGTTCTCCTTCCTGCACCATCTGTTCCACGCAGGATTTCAGCAGATGGGCGGTCTTCCCGAGCGATTGTCTGACTTTTGTCAGATCCCCCAGATTGCCGATCGCCGCCAGCTGTCCGGCGAACTCATTGAACTCGCGTGCGAACCTCTGATCCCGTTCCCCGAGAGCTTGCGAGGTTTGAGCCACGGTCAACATAATCTCTTTGATGTCTTGCGCCGTTTGTTGAAAGTATTTGGCGGTGCTTTCCCCCCATTTCGCGAGTTCCTGTTCCACCTGCTTTCCGGTTTCCACAACCACGTCCGGGGAACCTTCGGGGGACAATTGGTCGCGGAGATGGAACAGATCGTGTTGGACGTCTTCACCGAGATGTGGGCATATCTGGGTCGCGCTGGAGCCGATCACCGTCAACGACGCGCGATAGGACTCGCACATGGCCCTGAGCACTTCTTCCGGGCTGGAATCGATATATTTTTTCAGCGAAATCATGGCTTCATGCAACCACTCTCGTTGGGCCCGCCACTGCGGGGCCCGCCGGTTGAGTCCAGCCGGAAAGCTCGTTGCGGAGCCTCTGATTCTCTTGTTCCAGCTCCATGGCCCAGGACGCCAGGCCAAAGCGCTTGATGTCCACTTGTTTCCAGAACAGGCCCGGATCGCGTTTCCACAATGCCGAGTGAGCCACCGCGTTGGCGCACTGGGAGCCCATATCGATCACTTCCGCGAGTTCGGTAAGGCCGAAAGGAATAGGCTGCTCGGGATTGCCGACGACATCGTTCAGGTCGCCCTTCACGGCGGCGAGGGCCTCGCCCAAGCCATGCGCGAAACAGGCCTGCGCTTGCTCGATGTCGCCGTCCGCCAGCCGGATTCGCCCTTCAAAGAAACAGGCCGCAACGGCCTTGGTGGCCAGAACAGGTGAAAAGTTACGCCACTCACATTCCCGTACCGCGTGATACCAGTTCGCGGCTTTATCCCGATCGCCGGTCAGTTCGCAAACCCTGCCAGCCAGAAAGGTCAATGAAAGCCGCCAGCGCAGCACATGGGGATTGTTCTGTTCGCCGGCAGTCACGCGCAGATAATCGGCAATCCAAGCAAGCACCTTTACGGCCATCCTCAGCTCGCGCTTCGCCAGCACCTGGTAGCCGAAAACGCAAATGGCCGCACCCCGGTCCGCGGAGTCGGCGCGCGCATTCAAGCTCACCCAATGGGCCAGTGTCGCCAGCTTAAGATCGTGCCGGATTCGCTCGCCCATCTGAACCATGCTCCGGTACAAATAGGGATTGTCATAGCTACGGGTAAAATCGACGATGGCCGCGCCACTTTTCTCAAAAGACGAGTGGAAACCGGGGTGTTTGAAACCGACGTAGCCCTGGCCTTCCAGCGGATTCTTACAGGCCACCGCAATCAGCCATTCGGTGTCAATGTCGGCATCCAGCGGCACGGGTCGCAGCGAGCGGCAGGCATCCGTCAACTTGAAGCCGCCGGGCGCGGTCTGGGAATAACGCATTTCCACAAAGAAATGCTGGTTGAGACCTTTTTCAAGCGTGGCCCAGTCGAACGCGTGAAGATGATAAGGATTGGGGTCGTTTCCGGTCTGGTCCACCCAGCGGTCCGGCACGCTGACTACCAGGCGGCCATCGGGTTTCAGCACACGGTGAAATTCACGCAGCGCCGCATTCCAGTCGGCCACCTTCTCGATCGTGTCCATGGATACGATTATGTCGATAGAGGAATCCGGAATCTCCTTCAGGTTGGAAGCATCCCCTGCACGAAAGGCGACTCCTGCACGGCCGTAATTCAGACTGGCGTATTCGACGGTTGCAGAATCCAGATCCACTCCAATAAAGGCCGCGCCAGCGGAGAGCGATGCCAGAATGGAAGTGCCGTAGCCCAGGCCGGAGGCACAATCCAGCACCGTATCGCCCGGCCGCACGTACTGCGCGGCAAGCGCATAGCGCACAATATGGGCGTCGGCTCGGCAGCCGCTCTCCCGGAGCATGTCCATATGCAAGTGGCGATCGTCCAATAACGCCGAAACGGGCCAGCGAGCGAGCGCCGCTTCGGGAATGCGCTCATAAAAACTCACCTCGCGCATCACATCCTCGCTGAGCCCCTCATATTCGTGCGACGGCAGGTCCGCCGGGTGGCGGCGCCAGACGGTTCCGAAGAGGTGGTTTTCGATGGCTTTGCGATCCAGTCCGGGGGCGCGAACCACCAGCACCTGGGGGCACCCGAAGCGCGTCAAGAGATGCTGGATTTGTCCCGGTATGCGGTCCGAGGAAGGAATATCCACCAGCATGGCATCCCATGGCGCGCCGCCCGGAAGTGCGCTTTGAGCGCCAATCCAGCGGGGATGCGACAGCATGGCAGGCCCGAAGGCGTAGGCATCACAGCCCGCCAGGAGCAGGTCCTCCAATAAGGCTGGGCCGTGTGCGCCGCCGTGCAACACGCGGCAGGGACCGCAAACCTGCAAAAGACGGGCGACGATATGTTTGCTCATGACGGCCGGTCCTCGATGATCTTTAAGCGCGGGTAATCACTTCGGAGATGCGAACGCCGTAGTTGGCGTCGACCACCACCACGTCGCCGCGAGCCACCAGGCAGTTGTTCACGATAATGTTCACCGGTTCGCCCAAGAGATGATTGAATTCGACGATCGATCCGGTGGTGAGCCTGAGGACGTCGGCCAGCGCCATTTCAGCCGTTCCGAAGCTGACGCTGACCGGCAGGTCGATGTTCATCAGCGTATCCAAATTGGGAGGCACGGAGCGCTCTCCCAGGGCCGAATCCGCGCTATGAATCACGCGGCGGAGAAAGCTCAACGCCGATTCCGGGACGGCCAGAATCACGCTGCCGAGCGAATTCGATTCGCGGCGCAGGTTATAGGCGACGGTTTCCGCGTCCTGCCCCGCCGGTTCCTCGGTCAACATGCCGCGCGTGACCGCGCAGCCGGCGGCCGTGCCGAGCGCACGGGCCATGCTCTCAAAGACGGTGTCCATCAACTCCGGCAGTTGGCCGGGAAGCGTTCCGGCGGCCGCGCTAGAGATCCCGGCCGAGAGTTCGAAATTCGTCAGGCCAGTGAAGGTCTGGCGGAACCAGCGCGCCTGCGGGTCCAGGCGCTCTTCCTTCGCCGCGGCTTTGGCGAGCGCGCCGGCGCCGGAGATTTTTCCGTTAAATGCCGTCAGGAACAAATCCGCCGCTGTTTCGAGGGCCCCGTCCGGCTGCTTGATCGTCATGTTCGCCTCCGCTCTATTTCTTGTCCCGCGTGATGTCCCGCGAGCTGTCCCGCGTGCTGTCCCGCATGGTGCGTCTCTGCAGCGAGGCGCGCAAGCGCACGATCGACTGCGCCTTCAACTGATAGACCCGCTTCACGGGCAGGTTCATGATTTGCGCGATTTCCTGCGGACCCATGCCTTCCTGGTAATACAAGCTCAGTACGGCTTGCTCCTCCGAATCCAGCCGTTGCACGGCCGTTGCAAGAAACTCCAGAAACTGCGCGCGTTCCAAAACCTCGGAGGCCGGTTCCGATTCGGGATCTGAAATCAACTCCGCGCCGTTCTGCCCGTCACGCTCCGTCTCTTCGATACTGACCACGCGCGTGACCGGCAGCGCCGCCAGCATCTCTCGATACTCCTCCACGCTGACGCCCAGCTCCAACGCGATCTCCTGTTCGGTGACGTGCAGGCGGTAAGCTTTTTTCTGCGCGTTCTCGACGGCGGTTTGCAGGCGTTTGATATGGGCTCGCTGGCGGCGGGGTATCCAATCCGAAGAGCGGATGCTATCGAGCATGGCGCCGCGAATGCGATGCGCCGCGTAGGTGCCCAGCTTGGCGTCATAGGCCGCATCGAAATTGTCGATGGCATGGATCAGCCCCACAGTTCCGGCCGACACCAGATCCTCGAAGGAAGCTTCCGCCGGAAGTCCGCCGATCATGCGTTTGGCGATGCTATAGACCAGCGGCATGAACTCCAGGATCAGATCCTCGCGCTGCTGCGTAGTCAGACTGCGCGGCTGCTCGGCGGCGGAGGATCCTGCGACTGCGGAGTGCATGTTAATCGCGCTCGCCGCCCGTTTCGCGCGCGGCTTCGAACATGCGAGTGACGATCCAACCCAGATCGGCGGGCCGCAAAACAGTCCTGCCCGTTGTCCCGCTGCTGAGAAACGACAGAGGCTTTCCGGTGCGCCAGGCTTCCTGTATGAGGGGGCCATAGACGGCGGCCTGATCCAGCATGGTGAACAATAGACGCGCCGGCTGGAAGATTTCGAAACGGTCGACGGTCTGCCGGATGCTGACGCCTTGCCAGGTCGCCGGCAGCACCAGATGGACATCGGCGTAATCGCCCGAAGCCAGGGCCGTGGCCAGCTCCATTTCGTCCTCCGAGGTTCCCGCGCCATAGCCATTGACATCCACCAGCACCAGCGTTCCCGCCGCGCGGGGACGAGCCAGCGTGGATTCCAGCGCCGCTGTATCCGGCAGCGCCTCGCAAGGCACGCCGAGAAGCGCGGTCATGCTCTCCAGTGTCCGATCCGCGCTGGTCTTGCCCTTGGTGAGAGAGAAAACTTCGATGGCGTTGCCGAGCTTCAATCCGTATTCGACTGTGAGCTTGATCAAAGCAGTGGTCTTGCCGCAAGCCGGAGGGCCCATCAGGATCACGGCTTTGCCGTTCTGGGCCAGCGTGGAATCCGTGCGAATCTGAGCGGCCAGCTGGCCGCGCAAGGCCTCTGCGGCCGATTTCGAGCCGGGATTGAACCCGCGCACCAGGTCGGAAGCGAACTCGGCGTCGACATCGTTGCGCAGCAGCGCCTGGTAGGCTTCCGACGCAACCGGGTTGTCCTGCGGCCCGGGTGGGTACCCGAAGGCCGATTGCCGCAGCATGGCCTGCAGCGCAGCCAGTTCGCGGCGCAGCGATCCGAGTTGACGGGCGACTTCCGTATCGGCTGCCGCATTCTCGGCCGCCGTCTGACCACTGGAGGGTTTTTCCCCGATTTCGGAAGGTTTGCGCACCGGTGGTCCCGCGTTGGGCACCACGCCGAAGGTCACTTCGAACTGTTTCGAAAGGTCGATGGTCTCGCGGCGTCTGGTCTGAATCAGGATTGCGTCCTCGCCCATCTCGCTGCGGGCGAGCGTCATGGCTTGCGGAACACTTTCGGCGATATATGTCTTGATCCTCGGAGCGCCGCCGGCTTCCGGCCGGGCTTCGGCAGGGGTGTTTCGTACCGGCTTGGGGGCCGCGGCAGGGAGCGAGGGCGCGGGCTCAAGCTCCGCCACCGGAGTCAGCGGCGCGTCGCCGATCCCCTTCCGTCTGTTCCCTTTTGCGCCGAATATGGTTTGCAAATACATAATTTCTCCTCGAATTGGGCGCCTAGCGTATCAACCCCACGCTGACCACCTGCGTGGTCGGCGGAACATCGCTGTGCGACAGGAAGAAGACGTTCTTGAGCGCGGTCTCAGCCAGCTGCTGCAGGAAATAGCGCGCGCCGGCCGACACCAGAATCGCTACCGGGGCTGCTGGATTGCCCACCTTATCTTCAATTTTCTTGATGAACTCGCGGACCAGACTGGGCGCCAGCGATAAATGGCTCGTAATCTCGCCGTGCTGCACTGAATTGACGACAGCTTCATCCAGCGCCGTATCCAGCACGTAGGCGCGCAGCTTCTCCTCGCGATCGAGGAACGGCTGGACGATAGAGCGGCGAATCGCCTGGCGCGCATATTCGGTAATCAATACGACGTTCTTGGTGGTGAGCGAGGCTTCACCCGCGGCTTCGAGAATGGTGACCGCATCGCGGATGGAAATGCGCTCCCGCAACAGATTCTGAAAAACGCGATGCACTACGGCCAGCGATAACAGCTTGGGAACCACTTCTTCCACCACCTTGGGATGTTCCGCGGCGACCAGATCGAGGAGCTTCTTCATCTCCTGCAATCCGAACAGCTCATGCGCGTGGGAGCGGACCACTTCCATCAGGTGCGTGCCCATCACGCTGACCTGGTCCACCACGGTATAGCCGGAATTGCGCGCTTGCATCGAATTAGCCGCGGGGGTCCACACGGCCGGCATGCCGAAGCTGGGTTCGCGCGTGGGCGTTCCCGCGATTTTCGGAACGTTCTCTTCGTTCGGCACCGCCAGATCGCAGCCGGCGGCCATTTCATAGCGGGCTACCTCATTCCCCCGGATCAAAATCGCGTATTCCCGGTGACGAAGGTTCGCGCCGTCGATGAAGCGTACGGGCGGGAGAAAGAATCCCAGGCCCAGCACCAACTGCTTGCGGATGCCATTCAGACGCTTTAGAATCGGCGCGTCCGGTCCGGCCTGGATCATCTTTACCAGCCCGATGCCGAGTGCGACGGCCAGCGGATCCACTTTCAGCAGTCCTTCCAGATTCTCTTTGACTTCCGTCGCGGTGGGCGGGCTTGGGCGTCTCGGCGGTGCGCTTCTTGCGCTCCTCGATCCGCCATCCGATGGTCCCGGCAACTCCGCCGACCAGCAGAAAGGGGATCTTCGGCAACCCGGGAATGATCGCCAGAGTGAGAATCATCCCGGCCGCCAGCATGAGAGGCATTCCGTTACTGAAGAATTGCCGGACGAAGTGGGCGCTAAGACGTTCCTCCGAGCTGGCCCGCGTGACAATCAGTCCGCCGGAAATCGAAACCATCAGAGCCGGGATCACGGTGACCAGGCCGTCGCCGATGGTGAGCACGGTATAGGTCTCCAGCGCCTTTACCAGCGGCATCCCGTGCTGGAAGACGCCGATCAGAAATCCGCCGGCGATGTTGATGCCGGTGATCAGAATACTGGCGATCGCGTCGCGCTGGGTGAAGCGCGTCGCGCCATCCATGGCGCCATAGAAATCGGACTCCGACGCTAGAGCATCTTGCGCCGCTCCCGCGCCTCTTTTTCATTGATGATGCCGGAGCTCAGGTCCGAGTCGATCGACATCTGCTTGCCGGGCAGCGAATCGAGAGTAAAGCGGGCAGTGACTTCGGAAATGCGCACCGCGCCGTGGTTGATGACGACGTACTGAATCGCAATCAGGGTGAGGAAAATGATCACGCCGATCACGAAGCTGCCGCCCACCACGAAGTTCCCGAAGGCTTCGATGATGGAACCGGCCGCGCTGGTTCCCGTATTGCCGTTGGAAAGAATCAATCGCGTGGCGGAGATGTTGAGGGACAAACGAAGCAACGTCAGAAGGAGGAGGGTGGTGGGGAATACGCTGAAATCCACGGGCCGGGTGATGTAAACGGAGACCATCATGACTACCAGCGAGGTCATGATGTCGATCACGATCAGAAGATCCAGCAGCCAGCCGGGCACCGGAACAATGAGCGCGACCAGGATCATGAGGACCGCGACCGGTACGCCGAGTTCAGCGACGTTCAGGAACTGGAAGGTATTTCGCAATCTGCCCAACGAGTCGAATCCTTAACGGAACTTTGGTGGTTCACGCTCCGATGAGGCAATTGGAGTGCCAACATCGGCCGGTGCTTTTACAAGCCGGTATGCGGGGGGCGCTGTCGATAACTATCCATCAGCTTGTAGATATGTGCCAAAACTTCGGCTACCGCGCGATAAAGCTGGACCGGAATCTCCTGGCCCACCTGCACCGATTCGTACAAACCACGGGCCAGGGGCGGATTTTCGACAATCGGGATGCTGCAGTCGCTAGCCAGCGCGCGGATGCGCAACGCCAGGCTGTTCTTTCCCTTAGCCACCACCAGCGGAGCCCGGCGCGAGTCCGCTTCGTACAAGATGGCTACCGCGTAATGGGTGGGATTCACGATAACCGCAGTGGCGGTCTTGACGTCCTGCAGCATACGCTGGCGTCCCCGCGCGCGCATTAATCGCTTGATGCGGCCCTTCATTTCAAGGTTGCCCTCGGTCTCCTTGGTCTCCTCCTTGATTTCCTGCTTGCTCATGCGCAGGTTGCGCGTGAAGCGCCGGCGCTCCCAGGTGAGGTCCAGCACTCCCAGAACCAGAAACGAGGCAGCCGCCTTCCACAGCAGCGATTCGATCAACGAGCCGGCCGCGACCGCTCCGGTGGCGATGCTGATGTGCGGAAACGAAAGGTAGAGATCCAGGTTTTGCAAAGAGATCCGGTAGGTCAGGTAGAGGAAGAACGGGATGAGAAGCACGGCCTGGCCGAACGTGACCAGGTTTGCGCTGGCCATGTTCTTGATCTTCGCGGCCGGATTCAGCTTGTTGAAATCGGGAGTCAATTTACTGACACTGACGCCAAAACGGGTGATTAGCATTTGGCCTGCGATCACCACGCCTACAATCGCGAGGCCCGCCACAGCCAATCCGCCCACGCCGAGAATCAGACACTGACGCGCCAGGTAGATCAATTCGGACGCGTTCAGCTCTCCGGCCGCCGCGCGCCGGAACATTCCCAGCATCATCTGCGCGAGGCCGCCAACCCATTGAGAGAAGAATGCCGAGATCAAAATGACTGCTACCAGGAATTGCAGCCCACCCAGCAGGTGTCTTGAGACCGGAAAGTTGCCCTTGTCACGGGCTTTCTTGATCCGCCGCTGTGTCGGCTTCTCGGTTTGATTCGATTCCGGCACGCGGTTTTAAGCTCCCAAAGCCAGCCGCAACACGTCCAGCACATGCGTCGCGAGTTCACCGAATACCGAGGGAACCGCGATCAGGATCCAGGCCACCAGAACCAGGGAAGCCGCCAGTTTGACCGGAAACGCCAGATGCAGGAGCTGGAGGTGCGAGTTGACGCGGCCGATCAGAGCCAGCGCCACATCGATCAACACCATGGACGCAACCACTGGCATGGCCAGCCGGAGGCCGGTGGCGAGCATGACCTGAAACAGGCGGATTACCGGTTCAATGATGCCCGGCCCCAGCGTCCAGCTTCCCGCCGGATGCGCCTGCAGGCTGGCGGCAAAGGCTCGTATCACGGCATGATGCAGGCCCAGTGCGAAAAATAAAAGTCCGGCGACAGTGCGGCCCATCACTTCCAGCACCGGAGAGTCGGCCTGTGTATTCGGATCGATGGTGGAGGCAAAAGTGAAGCCGGCCTGCAAGCCGACCATATGGAAGCAGAAGCCCAGGCATTCGGTGGAGAGCATCACGATCAGGCCTAAGCCCATGCCGATGGTGGCTTCTTTGATCATCCCGCTGACCAGCACCGCGACGATGGCGTTCTGCCTGGGATCGGGAGCGGGCCACAAGGCGAACAACGAAAAAGTGATCGCCAGAATCATCAGGGTTTTCGCCTGCCAGGATACCTGGTCGATACCCGGAATTGGCACAAAGTAGAACGCTCCGGTTACGCGCGTGGCGACCAGCGCGAATCCGAACACATACGCCAGAAGCTGGGATGTTTCAACGGGCATACCGGCCGACGTTGGTGATGAGGTCGGCGGTGTAAGAAGTACTGTGGCTCACCATCCATGGCAGCAGCAGCAGGATCGCACCCAGGAAGACCAACAGGCGCGGCACCGAATTGACGGCGGTATCCTGAATGGATGTCAGAACTTGGGTGAGGCTAATGATGATACCGGCAACGAACCCGATCGCGAGCAGAGGCAGCGCCAGCCAGAAGGCCGTCAGAAGGGCTCCGCGCACCACTTCCACTACTTGTGCGGATGTCATGTTTGGGTCAATCCTTTCATCAGTGATCCGACCAGCAGCGTCCAGCCGTCGACCACTACAAACAGAAGAATTTTGAACGGCGCCGAGATCATCACTGGGGGCAGTTGCACCATCCCGACCGAGAGGCTTACCGAAGCCACCACAATATCGATCACCAGAAACGGAAGGAACAGCACGGCGCCGATCTGGAAGGCAACTTTGATCTCGGAAAGAATGTAGGCTGGCCCCAGGATCGAGAGTGACAAGTCGTTGGGCGTGGCGGGCGCCGGCGACTTGCTGATTTCGAGGAATAACTGGATGTCTTTTTCTCGCGCGAAGTGCAACAGGAACTGCCGTAAAGGCGCCGAGCCGGCTTCCAGCGCCTGCTGATATCCGATGCTGCCTTCTTCCAGGGGCTGCCACGCGGCGGTGTACATATTTGACAGCACTGGCTGCATGACGATCAAGCTCAGAAACAACGAGAGGCCCACCAGCACCTGGTTGGAGGGAACAGTCTGCGTGCCCAACGCCTGGCGCAGAAAGTGCAACACGATCGAAAGCCGCAGAAACGGGGTGAGGCAGACGATCAGGGCCGGCAGCAGCGTGAGCACCGTCATCAGCAGAAGAATCTGCATGGACGTGCTCAGGTTGGCCTGGCTGGGGAAGTTCGACGCTGGCGCGTGCCCGGCTTGTTTTGCGGCGAACAGCAGGGGGCTGGCCGCTAGGATTGAAAACACCCCGCGAAAGAGACGCTTCATTGGAAGTCCGGTGGCGGCGAGTCCCGCTCGGATATCTCCGTGATGAGCTGGCAGGAACGCGGCGAGGAAGCGATCAGGACCCGCCGCTGGCCAATCTGAACCAAGTGCACCGCGTGCTGCGCCGTCAGCGGAACCCGTTCCAAGACCTTCATGACGCGCTCCGGTCCACCCAGCACCCGCATGCCTGTGAAACGCACCAGCCCGCGCTGCTTTAACAGATAGAGGGCAGCGGCCAGGATTCCCAAAACCAGCAGGACACCTAAAAACTGGCGGTACATATCATCCATGGATTACTTCCCGGTCAGGCATGCATTACTCTCCCGTCAGCAAGTCCGTGATGCGCACGCCCAGGGCGTCTTCGATCACCACGATCTCCCCCGAGGCGAGGTTGACTCCGGCGACGAAAAGATCCACATTGTCCCCGGCCGCGCGGTTCAGTGTGAGCACCGAACCTTCCTGGAGGCTTGCCAGAGCGCGCATGTTCATGGTGAGCTGGCCAAGCACAGCTTCCAGCCGGAGCGGGATGTCGGCCAGATGCGCGTATTCCGGCGCTGGACCGGACGCGGGTACGGATAGATGCCCCGCAGCCGGCTCCGACTGAACCGCTAAAGATTCAGGTGGCGCGGCTGGTTTAGCCTGTGGTGCTTCCAATTGAGCCGGCATTCGTATCCATTAAATGCTGGAGGACGAACCGGACCCGCTGGAACTGCTCGATCCGCTCGTGGAGCTCGATGACGCGGCGCCAGCGTCGGCAACCAAGCTGTCCGTGTCTTTCTGAATGCCATAAACACTCTCCAACTGGCTAAACTGAGCCAATTGCGTGACAAATTGCATGCCGTCCATGGGCTGCAATGGGTCCTGATTCTGCAGCTGCGCAACCAAAAGCTGCAGAAACGTAGCCTCGCTAATCTGCTGGTTTGCGCCAGCGGTTGTTGTGGAATTGCCACTCGAAGCGGTTGCAGCCGGGTTAGCGGCGGACGTCACGGCGGAGACGGGACTGGCCATAGTGTTACGTTCCTTTCAAACTCTCAGTGCTTAGGAATGCTAGTCCTCTTGCAGTTGGGATGCCAATTCCCGCCAGGTCCTTTGCGGGTTCCTCTGCCGCTGTTGCCGCAGCTCCTCCTGCGGTCCGGCATCGGCATTCGATTTAGGGTTGCCATTTGCGTCCGCGCCGGATCGGAACTCGGCATGCGCGCTGGCAATCACAGCCGGAGCCAAAGACGCGAACGAGGACGCCGGCATGCTCACTCGCGATTCGTATCCTTGTTGATCCAAGCGGTGCACCAGTTCCGGAACCGAAGCGCGCAGCTCGCTCGCGAGATCGTTGTTGCCGGTATGCACGCCGACTTGCACCAGGTCTCCCGATTGAGTGATCTCCACGCGCACCACCTGGTCGTCCGCTCCCCGCATGGTGAGGCCGACGCGATCGATGGACTGGGCCATGGGCAGATCCGGAGTGGAGACAGTTTCAGCCGTGCGCGGGGCTACGGGCGCTGCGATGGTTTCGGCTTTCGGCGCCGCAGTCTGCCAGGCAAAAGACAAAGGGGTCTCAAAGCCGAACTGCGACGCGATGGTGCCATCGCCCCCGGCTGCCGGAAGCAGCGCTAAAGACGGCGGCTGCTGGTTCTGTTGATTCTCACTTTTCGCATCCGAGCCGGATGCGCCGTTCTGCGTCTGTGAATCGGATCGAAGCGCCTCGCTGCTGAGGAATGGCACGGTTTCCTCCGGTTGCGCCGGAGCAGTTTGGGCCTTTTGCGCGTGCCCGGATGAGTCGAGAGACAACTGAAATACTAAATTGCCGGGCTCGCCGGGCGTCGGCGCGTCGCCCTCGGCGGAATCGGTTGGCGGGGTCGCGATGATCTGCGGCGCAATGGAAACTGAGGGCGCCACCGGCTCTGGCAGCACGAAAACCTCGACGGGCGTCGCCGGCTCGGGATTGGAACGCGGCTGGATCGCCGGCGCTTCGAAGGCCTTCAACAGGATGGCTGGATCGGCGACGGGCGTGGGGTCGGCGGCTACGATGAATGGGGCCGGATTCGACTTCTCCGCCGCGCCATCCGAAGCGTTGGCGCTCTTGCCGCTCCCCGGCTTAGGCCCCAGGTCTGATGACGTTGCGCGCGCGAATCCGTTGGCGCTCTCGTTGGTCCCGGGTTTGGGAGCTGGATCTCCCGAAGGCTCGGGATCGGATGGGCTCTCTTTTGCCGGCCCCGATTTGGGATTCGGGTTTGGCGCCGTCCTCGGCCCGGAGTCCGACAACGTTGTGCGAGCGGATCGCATCGCACTGGCCCAGGACGGCTGCAAAGATTCTCCGGCATCGCTGCCCTGCTGCTCCCTCGGAGCCGGGCGCGGAACCGGGGCCGCCGATGGACGCACCCCGCTGGCTGGAATCGATATTCGCACGCGCCCCGAGAATGCACGCCACGCACCAACAGGAAGTCATTACTTATCGGCACACGTGCGCAAATTACGGGACGTAATTTTGCTTCAGGGCGAATTCGCATGTCCGATTCTCGTCGCCGGAATTACGCTTGTCGCGTTGCTTTATCGCCTAGATACCCATATTTCCATGAATCACCGATTGGCACACCGCGTGCTTCTGGCTTCACTTCAGCCATGGATAACTTATCTGCCGTTGCCGCAAGCGGGATGCGAGCTCGCATGGAAGAACTGGATATTCTGGCCAACAATCTCGCCAACACGTCCAGCCGCGGCTACAAGGCCGATCGCGAAATGTACAGTCTCTATTCATCGGCGGACGCGTCCGGCTCCGGTGAGAGCGGGCCGGAGACGCTGCCTTGGATCAAGTCCACCTGGGTGGATTTCTCCCAGGGGACTACCGCGCCGACCGGCAATCCCTCCGATGTTGCTTTGGTAGGAAAAGGATTTCTCGCGGTTCGCGGCTCCGCCGGCACGCTCTATACCCGCAACGGCAGTTTGAAGGTGACCTCTAAAGGCGACCTGGTGGCGGCGGAGGATCGCGCCGTGCTGGACGCCAACGGCAATCCGGTAAAACTGAATCCGTCGCTCCCTTATGACATTGATCGCGGCGGCGTGGTGACGCAAGCCGGCAACACCGTGGCCCAGCTCTCGCTGGTGGAGTTTTCCAATCCCGGCGGATTGGTGAAGGCGGGACAAAGCTATTTTCAAACCACCGGCAGCGCCGTTGTCGCCACGCCGGCCATCGCCACCGAAGTTCATCAGGGCCAGTTAGAGGAATCCAACGCTGGGCCGGCCGAGGGCGCCGTACGCCTGGTCTCCGTCATGCGCCAGTTCGAAATGCTGCAGAAAGCTATCACCCTGGGCGCCGAGATGGACAAACAAGCAATCTCGGAAGTTGCAAAAGTGAACCCGTAAATAAAGGAATATTATGATCCGTGCTCTTTACAGCGCCGCGAGCGGAATGAACGCTCAGCAAACCAATCTCGACAACATCGCCAACAATTTGGCGAACGCCAGCACCACCGGATATAAGTCGCGCCGCGCCCAGTTTCAAGACCTGATGTATCAGAACATGGTGCAGCCCGGCGCCGCCGCCGGACAGCAGACGGTGGTTCCGTCCGGCCTGCAGGTGGGATTGGGAACGCGCACCGCCGCCAACTCGATTTTGTTCACCCAGGGCAGCTTCACGGAGACCGACAATCCATTGGACCTGGTGATTCAAGGCAGTGGATTCTTCCAGATTCAGTTGCCCAACGGTGAACTGGCGTATACGCGCTCCGGCAACTTCCAGTTAAACAGCTCAGGCAGCATCGTGGACAGCAACGGTAATCTGTTGCAACCCAACATCGTGATTCCCTCCAATGCGCAATCCATCACCATCGCCACCGACGGAACGGTCAGCTATCTGGCGCCCGGCTCAACCACCTCGCAAAAGGCCGGCCAGATCCAGCTCGCTAATTTCGCGAATCCCGCGGGGCTGAACAGCCTGGGCGCCAGCGACTATCAGCCCACCGATGCTTCCGGCGATCCGCTCATCGGCAATCCCGGAGGCAATGAGGGCAACGGTACCATCCTGCAAGGCTATGTCGAACAATCCAACGTCAGCGTGGTGGACGAGTTCGTCAACCTGATCGTCGCGCAGCGGGCCTATGAAGCCAGCTCCAAGGTGGTGAAAGCCGCCGACGAGATGTATCAGGACGTCAACAACATCGAGCGCTAATGTTTTACCTTCCTCTCTTGTTTCTGCTGGCCGCGCAATTTCCCGCCACGCACGCGCTGGATCGCGGAACTGTGATCAACGCCATGCGCAAAGCTCTGGGCGGGAGTCCGGGCTACCGGGACGCCGACATCGAAATCGTGGATCTGAGCCGCTTTCCGGTTCCGGATGGGGAAGTGGAATTCGACTTGAAAGGACTGGCGCCGCCGGCCGAGGAACAATCGACGGCGCGCTGGCGCGGCGTGCTGAGGCAGGATGCGAACCACATATTCTCCATCTGGGCCGTCGTGCGAATCACGGTTCCCTGCACCAGGATTGTCGCCGCTCAGACCATCCGGCAGGAGGAACCGATTGCGGCTTCCCAGCTCCGCCAGGAATCCTACCACGGATTTCCTTCGGAAAGCTGCGGGGACCGGCTCGGCAGTGTGATCGGCAAGGTTGCGACACGCACGCTGTTGGCGAATACTCCCATTGTTCGCTCCATGCTCGAGGCGCCCGCATCCGTGCTAAAGGGCGAGCAGGCCATTGCGGAGTACCGCAGCGACGCCGTCGAGCTCAGCCTTCCGGTGATCCCCGAACGCAACGGACGAATCGGAGAGGTGATTCGCGTGCTGAATCCGGAGACCCACAAGACGTTCCTCGCGCAAGTTACCGGCGAGGGCAAACTCTTGATCGAAAGCGGGTCTCGCGCTCCTTCTCTGACCACCTCGGACAAGCCATGAAACTCCCGATCAGCATCCTTCTGGTATCCAGCCTTGTGTCCGGCCTGCTCGTGGCCGCCGACGGCAAGGGCAAGAAAAAGGCTCAACCGCCCACTTCCGCGCTCGACAAATACATCCAGGAGGCGCTGCACAGCACCGACTCCATTAAGCCCGAGTCTCCCGGGTCTCTGTGGATTCCGTCCTCCACTCTGGGCGATCTGGCGAGCGACGTCCGCTCGCGCAACGTGAACGATCTGGTCTCCATCCAAGTGGTGGAGAGCGTTTCGGCGGTGTCCGGTGGCCAACTGACATCCAACCGGTCGTCCAGCTTGTCGGCGAACGTCACTCAACTGGCTGGCATAAAATCGCCCACCGGCGCACTGGCTAATTTACTCGGGGCCAGCTCGGCCAGCACTCTTGCCGGAACTGGATCCACCACCCGCACAGCCACCATCACCACCACGCTTGCCGCGCGCGTGACGCACGTTCTTCCGAACGGATATTTGGTGCTCGAAGCCACCAAAGACATTCAAGTGAACTCGGAAAAACAGGTGGTGACAGTGCGCGGAGTTGCCCGTCCCGCCGATCTGGCCAACAATACGGTCCTGTCCAGCAACCTGGCGCAGCTGGAAGTTCAGGTGAACGGCAAGGGTGTGGTCGGCGACGCGATCCATCGTCCGTTTATCCTGTACCGGCTACTGATGAGCATCCTGCCGATCTAAGATCCTTATGAAGAAGCTTCTACCGATCTCGATTGCTTTAGCGCTGCAATGCTCGAATACCCTTCCCCTCCGCGCGGCTCGCTTGAAGGACCTCGCCAGCATCGAGGGCGTCCGCGATAACCACCTGGTCGGCTATGGGCTGGTGGTGGGGCTGGCGGGCAGGGGCGACAGCCAGCAGACCATCTTTTCGGCGCAGAGCCTGACAAATCTTCTGGAACGCATGGGCGTCACCGTGTCGCCCACCGCCATCCAGGTGAGGAACACCGCCGCAGTGATGGTGACCGCGATGCTGCCCCCGTTTGCTCGCCCGGGCATGAAGGTAGACGTGCTGGTTTCCGCCATTGGCGACGCCCGGACGCTGCAGGGAGGCACGCTCATTGTTAGCCCGTTGCGAAGCCTGGACGGACAAGTCTACGCCACCGCGCAAGGCTCGGTAGTCACTGGAGGCTTCGTCGCCGGTGGCGGGGCCGCTTCGAAAATAGTGAATCACCCCACCGCCGGCCGGATTCCTGAAGGCGCCATCGTGGAGCGCCCGGCGCCCTCCGTGGTGCCCGGCGAAAGCATGCGCTGGATGCTGAATCATGCCGATTTCACGACGGCCGAGCGCATCGCCGAGCAGATTAATCAACAGGCCGCCCAGCGCGGCGAGGGTTCCATCGCTATCGCCGAAAGCAGTGGCACGGTGCTGGTGAAGGTTCCGGCGGCGTATCACGGACGGAGCAGCGAATTCATCGCCCAGACGGAGGGAATCAAGATCGACGCCGATGTGGCCGCGCGCGTGGTGGTGAATGAGCGCACCGGGACCATTGTCATCGGAGGCGACGTAACCATTTCCCCGGTCTCCATCCTGCACGGCTCGCTCAGCGTCGAAATCCAGACGCATTTTCTGGTATCGCAACCCGCTCCGTTTTCGCAGGGAGCGTCTACCACAGTGGTGCCGGAAACTTCCGTCAACGCTTCCGAACAAAAAGCCAAGAGCGTCCAATTGCAGAAAGGCGCTACCGTGGAACAGCTTGCGCAAGCGCTACTTGCAATTGGCGCCACGCCACGCGACATCATCGCCATTCTTCAGAATCTTCGCGCGTCCGGTGCCTTGGATGCCGAACTCGAGGTCATTTAGATGGACGGCACAATTCTACCGCTCAGCGTCCTGACGCCCCAGGTGGGGAGTCTCGATGGCGGCTATTCGAACATTTCTGCCGGTGGTCACGAAGATCTGGCTACGGCGGCGCAGCAGTTCGAAGCGTTAATGCTGCAGCAGATGCTCGAATCGTCGCACGATCCGGACAAGAGCTGGTTCGGCACCGGAGACGACGACGACGATCAAGCGAACATGCAGGCCATGGAGATTGCCCAACAGCAATTCGCCAGCGCGCTGGCAGCGAATGGCGGCCTGGGACTGGCCAAGATGGTGGTCTCGCATTTCGCAGAAAACTCTGCTCAACCCGATGGGCCGGCGGCAGAGAAACAGAAAGACTACATCAAATAAATAGGAAGGCAAAAATGGGATCCATTAACACAGCATTATCGGCTCTGCCGGTTTTTTCCAGCGCGATTAGCGCACTGGCCAACAACCCCGCCAACCTAAGCACCCCGAGCTCTGGGGTCTCGGATGCTCATTTCCACGAGGTGATGGGCGCGGTGACGGACACGCAGCAACAAAGCGATCCTACGCAACCAAGCGCTTCTATCGAAGACAGCGATCCTACCCAAGTAGGCAGCCAAGGCGGCTACGTCACTACGGCCGCAGTGACAGCTTCGGCTGCGGGCACTCCCGGAAGCGGCACCTATGGCGGCCCTGGCGCTACCGCGGCGCAACTTGCGATCTTGCAAGCCGGCCCGAGCGGATCGAATTACGGCACTTATGTTGAGACCCTCGCCGAGGTAAACGCCGAACAGGAGCCTGGATACAATCAGGCTGAATTCAACACCTATTGGGCTGCACTATCGACTGGTCAACTGGTAAGCCAGGGCGGCTCGGTAAAGACTCCGGCCTTCATCGCTTATGCCGGATCGGATCCCGAAGTGGTCAATGCGGAACTCGAAGCGGCGGGGCTTCCACCTGCCTTCACCAATCTGCCCGGCGCCACAACTACAGCTCCCACCTCAACTTCAACTTCTGGGGGGTCGTCAACTGACACGGCGGATACTCCGGCTCCTCAAACCGCTCCTGCGCAACAAAGCGCTCCCATCGAAAACAGCGATCCTACCCAAGTCGGCAGCCAAGGAGGTTACGTCACCACGGCCGCAGTGACAGCTTCGGCTGCGGGCACTCCCGGAAGCGGTACTTTTGGCGGCCCTGGCGCCACCGCCGCGCAACTTGCGATTTTGAAAGCCGGCCCGAGCGGATCCGGTTATGGCACCTATATCGAGACCCTCAATGAGGTGAATGCCGAACAGGAACCCGGATTCAATCAGGCTGAATTCAACAGCTATTGGGCTGCACTCTCGAGTGGTCAACTGGTGAGTCAGGGCGGCTCGGTAAAGACTCCGGCCTTCATCGCTTATGCCGGATCGGATCCCGAAGTGGTCAATGCGGAGCTCGAAGCGGCGGGGCTCTCGCCGGCATTTACGAATCTGCCTGACACGACAACCTCTAGCGGAACGGTAGTCAACACGTAACTTAATAAATCGGTATATCAAACAAGGAAGGAAACAATGGGATCTTTTGACATAGCACTTTCGGCTCTCCAAGCTTTCTCCACCGCGATAGACGCGGTGGGCAACAACCTTGCAAACATGAGTACAACCGGGTTTAAAGCCTCGGATGTCAACTTTGAGGACGTGATGGGTAACGTCACGGCCAATAACTCGCAGATCGGCAACGGCGTGCAGCAGCCCTACACGGAGACTGACTTCAGCCAGGGCACGTTCACCACGACTACGAATCCTTTGGATGCAGCCATTGACGGGAACGGGTTTTTCCTGCTGGCTCCCGCCGGGACCGGAACGCCTTCGCCCAGCAGTTATCAATACACCCGCGATGGGTCCTTTCAGGTCGGCGCCGATGGGACGCTGCAAACCGCGAACGGCGAGAACGTGCAGGGGTGGAGCATGAACCCGACGACTGGCGAGGTAAATACCTCGGGCCCCGTCGGCAACATCACCATTCCTGAGGGAACCATCATTCCGGGCGTCGCCACCAGTACATTGAGCATCTCAGCGAACTTGAACGCGTCGGCTGCGTCGGGCGCTACGCTCTCGGTTCCGATTACCGTATACGATTCCGAGGGTGGGGCCCACCAGCTCACGCTCACCATGACCAAAGACGCGACCACGCCAAATCAGTGGGACCTCACACTCAGCTCCACCGACCCGAGCATTACGAATGGCTCCAATCTTACTTCATTGCTCTCGGTCACATCGCTTACTTTCACCAACGGCGAGTTGTCTAGCTCGACGCCGGCAGCCATTAGCATAAAGGGCCTCACCTACACCTCGGCCAGCGGAATCCCGGCTCAACCAACCATTTCGTGGAGCCCCTGGACCACAGCCCCCTCCGGCACTCCCGCCACCGGCGGCGTTTCCGGCCTTACGCAATTCAGTCAGACGTCCGCGGTTACCAGCGTTACGCAGAATGGACTATCGGCTGGCACGTTGACCAGCGTTCAGATTGCCAACGGCGGCGAAATCATAGGGACGTATAGTAACGGCGCGCAACAGGAGATCGGGCAGCTCGCGGTGGCGGGTGTTCAGAATCCCAATTCACTGACGAGCATCGGCAACAACGACTTCGCCGCCACGGCGTCCACCGTGGCGTTACCGCCGTCGGTGGCCGGAGCCGGCGGCACGGGCCAGATTCTCGGTGAGTCCCTCGAATCGTCTAATGTCGACATGGCCACCGAGTTCACCAATCTGATCAACTTCCAGAGCGGCTATTCGGCTGCATCGCGCGTAGTCACCACGCAGGATCAGTTGATCCAGCAGCTGCTGCAAGTCATCCAGCCATAACGCGCGGTTTTTCGCGCGTAAATGCAAGAAGGGGGCGGAGAAATATCCGCCCCCTTTTTTATTTCTGTTCGTTTGAAGTAGCGCTGAGCGCCGCCACTTGGTTTTGCGTGTTCGCGTCGAAACCGCTGGAAGGGGTGGTTATCCCTACCCCTCCCTCGGCTCCGGTATCGCTGTCCAAACCAATTAGACTACTGAAAAAGCCGCAGAATCGACTGGTTGGACTGGTTGGCAATGCTCAGAGCGCTGATGCTGAGCCCTTGCTGCGTCTGTAGGGCCAACAAATCCGCGCTTTCCTGGTTCAGGTCGGCGTTGGTTAAGTTGTTCGCACCCGTGGTGAAGATGTTTTACAGCTGCGTCGTGAAATTCTGACGGGTGGTAATAAGAGCGCTGTACGAACCCAGGGTCTGTGACAGGCTGTTGTAGGCGGTGACGGCGCTGGATGCCGCTGTTTCCGACGTTTGGATGTTAGTGGCGCTGGTGGTCCAGCCGCTGGCCGCCACCGGCTGATAGGTAGCCGTGGTCGTATCGGTTGCCGAGATGGTGATGGTGCTGGTACCGTCGGCGTTGAAGTTGATGACGAGGTTATTGCCGGCCACGCCGCTCAGCAGGTTGGTGCCCTGGTAGTTGGCATCGTTCTGAGTGAGTTCGTTCAACTGACCCTGCAGCTGGTTGTACTGCGTCTGCAGGTTGGTGATTTGAGTGGTGTTGGTGGTGGATTCCGCCTGCTGCGCCAAGGACTGCATTTGCTGTAAGAGGCTGGTGGCGCTGGAAATGGTCGTCAGCGCGGTCTGCACCACCTGCAAGCCCTGGCTCATGGCGTCTTTGAGGTTGCCCAGCTGGCTGGCCTCGTTGGTGGCTGATTGCGCCTCAAAAAATGCCGTGGCGTTGTCGGCGGCTGAGTTGACGGACTTGCCTGTGGACAAGTCTTCCTGCGCCGTCTGGATTTGCGAATTAATAGTATCCAGAGGAAAATAGGTTGGCCTGCATCGCGGCCGACAAAGATACGGAACTACTCATTTTGGATTCTCCTTTTATGAACCGAATGTTTAAGAGCGCTGCTGCCCGTTCTGGGCTCACTTGCGTTCACTGAGTGTATCGCCGCACTTCGCTGGATTCAGGAAGTTTTTTTGAATGGTACTCGGATTGCCAGTGATCTAGGCGCCGGTTGCAAAAAAAGCTTCTGAAAACGCAAAATGTGGCCGAAGACTAGATAGGAAGTGTACTTTAGCGGTGCCTAAGGGATTCGCATGAAAATTGGACCAGGGACACAGGACAACAACATCGGGCAGGCGCAGAATGCCAGCCTGGCTGC
This sequence comes from Bryobacterales bacterium, assembly GCA_963824345.1. GTDB lineage: Bacteria > Acidobacteriota > Terriglobia > Bryobacterales > Bryobacteraceae > Palsa-89. Next base: position 109,198 of record CAWGOZ010000016.1, on the reverse strand, counting down.
GCGCGTAGGCCAGGCGCCCGGCGCACTGCAGAATCTGAGTTCGAAACAATTCGGTTTAGACCGGGTGGACGTTTCCGATGTCGCGCAGACCGCATCCGCGGTGATCGGCATCACGGGCGAACAGCGCGCCCAACAGGTCGGACAGCTGACTCAGCTCTACCAATCGGGTCAATATATCGTCGATCCCGCCAAATTGAGCCAAGCCATCGTCAATGAAGACACGGATTCCGGCCATGCCTCTTGAAGCCGCTGCTAACCCGCCGCGGGCTGCGGTGGAAGAGCGCACCCAAGCTTGCGCAAATGCCTGGCTGGATCGCGTGGAAGCGTCCGTCGATAGGGCGCACGCCGTCCTGCTCAGTCCGCGGCGCAGCGGCCTGCTGGAGTTCATCGGCGAGATGGAATCGGCCTGCCGCGAACGCTCGGGTTTAGCCGTTCACCCCGACATGGCGCCACGCTTGGGGGCCTTGCGGGCGCGCCTGGTCTTGGTTCGCTCCCTGCTGCGCCAGGCTGCCGCGTTTGAGCAAGCCCGCGAACAGTTGGTCACCGAATGCGTCCTCGGCTATACGCCCACCGGCTTGGAACGCGCTTTGTAATTGCGATGATTACGCTGAACGCAGCTCTTCAAATATCCGCCAACGCGCTCAATGAAGACTCGCAGGCCATCGGCATTACCGGTGAGAACCTTGCCAATCAGACCACGCCAGGATATGCCGCCCAGGCTGTCGAGCCCGAGAGCGATGCCTTCAATCTCTCCGACGGATTGCCCGGCGGCGTCAACATCGATACCGGCGATACCCGCAGCCAGTTCGCCGAGCAGGCCGTTTGGTATCAACAGAGTCAGACCGGACAATATCAAGCCTTCACTCAGAACTCCTCCCCCGTCGCCGAGGTAATGGACCTGAACGACGCCACCGGATCGTCGGGCATTCTGGGAACTCTCAACTCGTTGTTGCAAAGCTTTACCAGCCTGGCTCCCTCACCCAACGCGACCGCCTCTCAAAACGCGGTGATCGAGAACGCACAAGCTTTTGCCGCAAGCATCAACACCGCCGCCCAAACCGTGCAGCAGACGGTGACCAACGCGCAGTCAGCGGCCCAGAACGTAGTAACGCAAATCAACCAGTTGGTGGGAGTGGTCCAGCAGTATAACCAGCAGATCGCAGGGGGCGTAACGCCCGGCGCCACCACGCAGGCGCAGGCGTATGCGGCGCTGGAATCGCTCTCCAACCTGGTTCCATTCAGCACCCAGGTGGCCAGCGACGGCAGCATATCGATTCTCATGAACGGGGGCACGGCGCTGCTCTCGGGAGTTCACCAATTCAACCTGCAAGCGAGTCTTGTGGCGCCGGCCTCGGGCGCTGCATATCCGCAGGGCAACCCGACGCTCGAGATCACGGGTGGTCAGGGCCAGAATGTTACGAATTCCATTACCAGTGGGCAACTTGGCGGGCTGATCAACTTCATAAACAACTTTGCCCCGACACTGATCGGCAACGGAAGCCAGCAGGGCGCGCTCAATCAACTGGCCCAAGGCCTGGCGAATTCGGTCAACTCGACGTTGGGCGGCGCCACGCCGCTGTTTCAGTATGGTTCCGGAAGCCCCACCGACATCGCACAGTCGCTGAGCGTGAGTTCATCCTACACGTCCACCGATCTTTCGAACGCGCTGACGGCAAATCCCAACGCGGCGGCGAATCTCGCTCAAATCGGCGCGGGCTCCACGCCCGGTACCCAAATCAACGGACAAAGCTTCACCGGCTTTCTTAGCACCGCCGAGACCAACGCTGCCGGCGCCATTGACGCCCAGCAGTCGTCGCTCACCCAATCCACGAGTCTGCTCGAGTCAGGCGCAAGCCAATCGCACCCAACTGCAAGGAGTCTCCCTCGACAACGAATCCGTCAACCTGATCCAGTATCAGGAGGCTTTTCAGGCGTCCTCGGAAGTCATCAGCGTGATCAATACCGCTGATGCACGGATGCCGATAAACATGCTCACCATAACCACCTGATCCAAAATCTTGGCTTCACCATCGGTGTTTGCTGCTTCATTTACAGGCGATTCCGAATGGCATGAGAATTGCCTTCTTGAAGCTTCATGGTGGACGGTTTCATCGAAGCTGGAGCAGTATCTCGATACTCTCAGCGCGCGCCAAAAGCTGGTTGCGCGAAACATCGCCAATGCCGACACGCCTGGCTATAAAACCCAGGACATCGACTTTCGAAGCGAACTAAACCGGGCATCCGGCGCTTCGCCCGCCATCATCGAGCCTGAGGGCCTTCCCACCAAGAACGACGGCAACAACGTCAATTTGGACCATCAAGCGCGCATGCTGGCCGAAAACGATATCCGCTTCAATATCGGCACCCAGTTGCTCCGTGGAAATATTCACGAAATTCGCGAAGCCATCACTGAAGGACGCGCCTCATGAGCCTGTTTGGAAGTCTGTCGGTTTCCGCCTCCGGCATGGAGGCGCAGCGCGCGCGCGCCGAAGTGCTCGCCGAGAACCTGGCCAATTCGGAGACTACCCGCACCCCGGGCGGTGGACCTTATCGGCGCAAGGACGTGCTATTTGAGAGCAGCACCGTCGATTCTCCCTTCGCCGGTGAATTTCAGTCCGCGCTGGAGGGCCAGGGCGTCCGAGTGGCGGGCGTCTTGGTGGACCAGCGCGCCCCCGAGAAACGCTACCTTCCGGGACATCCCGACGCAGACGCGGACGGGTATGTCGCTTTCCCGCGCATCAATCCGGCCGAAGACATGGTCGACCTGATGAACGCCTCGCGAGGCTATCAGGCCAACGTAGCGGCCATATCGGCCGTGAAGGATATGATCCAGCGCTCGCTCGACATTCTCAAGTAAGAGGGAATTTATGCACATGCCCTCCATCACGCCGTTTCAACCCATTCAGGACATTCCCGTTCCGGAGTCCATCGCGCCGCTCGCGGGTGGGGCCTCCGGCTCCGACGCCTTCAGCTCCATCTTCCAGCAATCGGTCCAAAATGTTTCGCAGTTACAGGGCAACGCGGAAACATCCATCAATCAGTTTATTTCGGGCGAACAGGAGGATCCCCACACCACGATGATCGCGGTGCAGCGCGCCAGCCTGGCCTTCGACATGTTCGTTCAGGTCCGAAACAAGGTAGTGCAGGCGTATCAGGAAGTCATGAAGATGCCCGAGTAGGCTGGGATAAAAGGGGAGAGCCGGTTTGGAGCAATTCCGAAAAGTGTGGAGCGCGATGTCGGCCTTTCAAAGGCTCACCATCGTGGTGGCCGTGCTGGCCGCGGGAGGGGCATACCTGGCAATCTCCAGCTGGCATCATGACGCGAATTTCAAAGCCCTGTATCGCGGCATGGCCGGCGAAGATGCCGCGCAGGCCGTGCAGAAACTCAAAGAAGGCAACATCGAGTACCGGCTGGAGGACGACGGCAACACCATTCTGGTCCCCACCGGTAAAGCTTCGGAAGCGCGCCTGCTGCTGGCTCGCGAAGGGCTTCCGAAATCGGGCCGCATCGGGTTTGAGCTGTTCGATAAAACGAATTTCGCCACCACGGACTTCGCCGAGCAGGTGAACTACCGCCGCGCCCTGGAGGGCGAGTTGGAACGAACCATCGCGTCCCTGGCTGAGATCGAAAAGGCGCGCGTGCACCTCACATTCCCAAAGGATTCCGTGTTCGTCGAATCGCGCCAGCCCGCTAAAGCCAGCGTGTTGCTGAATCTGCGCCACTCCGCGTCTCTGGCTCCGGAGAACGTCGCAGCCATCGCGCATCTGGTCGCCAGCGCCGTGGAGGGCTTGTCGCCACAGCAGGTCACCATTGTGGACTCGCACGGCGATTTGCTCAACAAGCCTCGCAGCGCTGACACCCTGGGTTCGGCCTCCGACAGCCAGTTCGAGTATCAAGTGAATGTCGAGCATGAGCTGGCAAAGAAGCTCAACGAAACATTGGATCCGATATTGGGCGCCGGAAATTACCGGACCGGCGTTTCGGTGGAGTGCGACTTTTCGGGCGTGGACGAAAGCGAAGAGGTGCTGGATCCGACCAAGTCCGCGATTGTTTCGTCGCAGCGCACCGATGAGTCCAGCGCGGGCCGCGTGAATGCCGGCGTTCCCGGGGTTGCCGCCAATCTTCCCGATCCCCCCGCCGCCACGCCGCCTGGAACCAGCGGCACCACGCGCCGCACCGAGAACACCAATTACCAAACCAGCCGGACGGTACGCCATGTGGAGCATCCGCGCGGAGAAGTGAAGCGCGTCACCGTCGCCGTGCTGCTGGATCAAGAGATGAAGTGGGTGAAAAAGGGCGCCAATTACACCCGCACGTTTATCGCGCCGGCACCGGAAAAGATCAGCGTGATCAAGGATCTGGTGACCAACGTCGCCGGGATCAATGCAGCCCGCGGCGATCAACTCACGGTGGAGACGATGCCCTTTGATGGGTCCATTCGCGAGGATCCCCCGGCCGAGCCGGGGGCCCAAAAGAGCTCGCCCGCCGGCTTGGATAAAGCGCCCTGGTACCTGAAGCAAGATCCGAAGCTCATGGCGGGCGGCGCGGCCGGCGTAGTGCTGGTCATTTGCGTGGGCATCTGGCTCGCGCTGCGGGGCCGTGGGCGCCGTATCGAACCCACCGAAACGATGCCTGCGCTGCCTCCAGCCACTCCGCGCCAGCTCGCGGCGGAATCGCCTAGCGTGGCCTTGGACGCTTTATCGGAGGAACAAAAGCTGATCGACTCGCTGAAGGCCCCCATGCTTTCGGCCACAAAAAACGAGGCTTTGATCAAATACCTGCGGCAGGAAGTCCGCAAAGATCCGGCCGCCGCGACGCAGCTGCTGCGCACCTGGCTCCTGGACGAGGAAGGTTAGGATCATGGGACGAATCATCAAACAGCCAGGTTCCTTCCGCACTTTCGACTGGAACGCGGGCGCTCCCCGCGAATTGCCGCCCGGGTCGCCGTTTTCTTCCGCGCCCATACAGACACGGCAGCATGATGAAGAGCAACTCCGGCAAGCCGTTCAGAGGGGCTACCTACAAGGGGAAGCCGCCGCGCGCGCCGCGCTGGAGGAGCCGGCCAAAGCGGCCCACGCCGAGCTTTTGCGCGCCATCGCAGGACTCGCGGAGATGCGGGCTGTCATTTACAAGGAGGCCCAAGCCGACCTGCTGCGGCTATCCATGGCGATCGCGCGGCGAATCGTGCATCGCGAGTTGCTGGTCTCGCCGGACATCCTTCAGAGCATCGTCTCGGTGGTGCTCGATAAGCTCGATCGTCAGGAAGTGCATCGGGTGCGAGTGCATCCGGCCATGGCAGCGCGCCTGGACGAGGGGTTGAAGAGTCTCTCGCACCAGCGGCCGATTGTGGTTGCAGGCGATCCCACGCTTTCGGTCGGCGCTTGCATTTTCGAAACCGGACGGGGCAACGTCGATGCCAGCATCGATTCGCAACTCGGCGAAATTGAACGCGGCCTGGCGGATCGTCTGGAAACATGACGCTCCCGAACCAATCCGCCCTGGCGGGTTTCGAGGGCGCCCTGGATGGCATCGATCCGCTGCGGCGCACCGGCATGGTCACCGAGGTCACGGGTCTGATCGTACAATCCACCGGCCCCCTCGCGGCAGTGGGTGAAGTGTGCGAAATCGAATCGGCGCATAATCGCCGCATTCTGGTGCAGGTGGTCGGATTCCGCGATGGCCAGTTGCTCTCGATGCCGCTGGAGGAAACCGACGGACTGGTGGCGGGCAGTTCCATCGTTGCGCGCGCCGATGAATCCAGCGTGCGGGTTGGCCCGGCTCTGCTGGGACGCGTTTTGGACGGCTACGGGCGCCCCATCGACGGCCTGCCCGCTGTCGAATCCGGCGTTCACTACGCGCTGCAAGCGCCGCCGCCCAATCCCATGGATCGCCGTCACATCACCCAGCGCCTGGTCACTGGCGTGCGTGCCATTGATGGGATGCTGCCGATCGGCAAGGGCCAGCGCGTCGGCATTTTTGGCGGAAGCGGAGTTGGCAAAAGCGTGCTCCTGGGCAGTCTGGCGAAGCACAATGCCGCGGACGTCACGGTGGTTGGGCTGATTGGCGAGCGCAACCGCGAAGTGCTCGAATTTATCGACCACGAACTCGGCCCGGAAGGCTTGAAACGATCAGTGGTGGTGGTTGCGACGTCCGACCGGCCGGCGCCTTTGCGCGTGCGAGCCGCGCTCACGTGCACCACCATCGCCGAATATTTTCGGGATCAGGGGTTGGACGTTCTGCTCATCATGGACTCGGTCACGCGCCTAGCCATGGCGCAGCGCGAAATCGGCCTGGCCGCCGGTGAGCCCCCCAGCCAGAAGGGCTACACGCCCTCCGTCTTTGGCCTGCTTCCCAAGGTCTTCGAGCGCGCCGGCAACTTTCAGCGTGGTTCCATCACGGGACTCTATACGGTGCTGGTGGAAGGCGACGATTTTAACGAACCAATCTCGGATGCGGTACGTTCCATTCTCGACGGCCACATCGTCCTATCGCGCAAGCTCGGAGAAAAGGGGCATTATCCCGCCATCGATCTGCTGCAATCGGTGAGCAGGCTAACCTCGAAGATTGCGACGCCGGAGGAGCGCGCCCTGGCGCAACAGGTGCGCGAGGCCCTGGCGCTCTATCGCAACTCGGAAGATCTGATCCAACTGGGCGCTTACGTAGCCGGGTCGAATCCGAAACTGGATATCAGTTTACGCAACATCTCCAAGATCGATCAGTTTCTCCGTCAGGAGCCGCATTATAAGGCGTCCTTCGCCGAAACAACCGCGCAGATTTCCGGCGTTGCGCAGGCCTTGACAACCGCGGCGGTCGCCGAGAAGAAGTAAGGTTCAAAAGATCGCCAACGGATTCAGCGGCGAACCCGTTCCCAGCGCAACCCGCAGCGGCGCGGCCGCGAACAGAAACTCATAGCGATTCAGCTGCCGCGCATGCTCGACGGCCCTCTCGAAATCCAGATTGTCGAAAATGTCGACGCCCATCGCAACCAGCGCCAGTTGATGCAGCGGGATTCCGACCGACTCCGGAAGTCCGGAGGGCACCACATCATTTGGCCCGTCGCATCCGATGAACGATACGCCGCGCTCTTTCAGAAAGTAGGCGACGTTGGCATGATAACCGGCGAAGCCCGTTTCCATCCCCCACGGTCCCTTCGCGGCGCGCCGCTTCCAACGGCCCGTGTAAAGAAGGATGACGTCGCCAGGAGCCACTTTTACATGCTCCAGCTTCTCCAAGGCTTCCAGGTCATCCCGATGAATGGCCGTTCCGGGTTCAACCCAGCCCTCGGCCGTGGCCTTACCCGGCAGCCGCGTCGCGTCGAACAGAATGGCGCGCGTCACCACCCCGTCTTTCAACGTGTTGATGTTCCCTTTCGGACAACCGCCCGCGGCTTTGATGTCTTCCATCGGCCGTCCGTTGTATCCCTTGCCTTCATACATGACGTGACAGTCCACCGCATCCAGATGGCTATGGACCACGCCATGGTAGGTGCCCGTGTATTGGTAGCGATCAGTAGTGCCCGTCGCCTTAACCTCGTTCAAAGTCCTTTCGAGAATGAAGGGCGCATCCGCAGCCTTCTCCTGGGCCACGTCGTGCGCGAGAGAAATGCTCACCCCTTCCTTGGCCAAAGCCAGGGCCTGCTTCCGCTTCGCGGGGGTGATCAGATTGGCGGCGCCGAGTTCATCGTCCGCGCCCCATCGTCCCCAGTTGGAAAGCTCCTTCATGGCGCGGCGGAAGTCCGCTTCGTTTGCGATGGTGGGGCCTGTAGCGCTTTGGCTCCGGGCTTGGGGGATGAAGGCCACCACACCCAATACGGCCAAACGAATCGCCAGAATTCTCATGTTTTCCTCCTCTGAGTGAACCAGTCTATCCAATTAGAAAGCCATTAGGGATACAATAGGCGGCGATATGCGAACCTCACTCGGGATGGGCCTGCTGATCGGCCTGGTTGTCAATGTCAGCGGACAGACCGATATTTTCCCCGACTCACTGTCCCGCCTTCCGCTGGTGAAGCGCACGGACCTGGACACGAATGGCCAACGGGTGTTCGATCTGATCGCAGGCCCCAACCGGACCACCCCGCTTTCGGGCCCCGCGGCGCTGTCGCTCTACAGCCCGCGCACGGCCGAGCCTCTGGAACTGCTGTACCGCTGGCTACGGGCCAACGGTGTCCTGGGTCCCCGGCTCACCGAGCTTGCGATCCTGGTGGCCGCGCGTGAACTGGACCAGCGCTATGAATGGAGCGGCCATGAGCCCGCCGCGCTCCGTGCGGGCGTCGATCCTTCCATCATCGACGTGATCCGTTACAACAAAGACTACTCGGGTTTGGAAGCCAAGGACGCCCTGATCATCCGTCTCGGCCGTCAACTGTTTCGACAAAGAAGAGTCGACTCCGATGTCTTCGCCAGGGCCGTGGAGCTTTTCGGGCGGCAGGGAACCCTGGAACTGGCCGCGCTGATGGGCGATTACGCCATGGTGGGCATCATGCTTCAGGCCGTCGATCAACAGGTACCACCCGGGCGGCAATCCAACCTTCCGCCGGCCGCGGGAGTTGGACCGCAGATTGGCATGCCAGGTCAATTCACGGAACCTCTCGCGCGCCCTGCCAAGCTTCCCGCCGATGTCGATCCCGGTTCTCTGTGCCGTCTTCCTTCCATCCGGCGTGAAGATCTGGATGCCAATGGGAAAAGAGTTTGGGACATCGTGGTGGGCCCCGACGCGAAGACTCCGCAGCTGGGTCCCGTCGGCATCTCGTTCTACAGCCCCGGCATCGCGGAGCAGATGCATTACCTTAACGAATATCTGCGCAAACAGGGCATCCTCGGCCGCCGGATGACTGAATTGATCATCATCGTAGCCGGCCGCGAGATGAACCACCAGTTCGAGTGGGCCGCGCATTCGCCCCAGGCCCTGCGGGAGGGTGTCGATCCATCCATCATCGATGTGATCAAGTACGACAAGCCGCTCTCTGGTTTAGCCGAGACCGACGCCACGGCAATTCGCTTTGGCCGCGAGCTATTCCGCGACAAGAAGATGAGCTCTGAAACGTTTGCTCGAGCCGTAAAGCTGTTCGGCAGACAAGGACTTGTCGAAATGGTTGCAGTGATGGGGAATTACTACATGGTCAGTCTCATGCTGGATGTCGTGGGCCAGCAGCTTCGGCCGGATTGGCAGCCGGCGTTGCCCATAAGACAAGCATGGGCTGGAAAGATCAACGAAATTCGTCCGTAGTAATGGGTCCTATGGGACTAAAACGAAGGTTTTGCATCCGCATTGTTATGTTAAGATTGCTCGCTAGGGAGACACCTTATGCGATTGTGGCCTATCTCTTTTCTTGGGGCTTTGGCGCTGCTGGCTGCACTATTTCCCACCGGCCTGTCGGCGAGTTCAGCTCCAGCCGTCAGCTTCACGGGTCTAAATGCCAGCGACACGTTTACCAACGGCTCCTACAGCTTGGGATTTGAGTTCTCAACAAATTCCGCGATTGACGTAACCGCGCTCGGGTTCTTCGATGCCGATCTCGTCAACCCTACCTACGTCGGGTTGGACGATTGTACAGGATGCGGCGAAGTCGGCATCTACAATTCCACCGGCACCCTGCTGGTTTCAACCACGGTTACAACCTCCGGCACGCAAGTCGGCGATTTCATTTACGCTACCGTTCCGACTACCTTGCTGGCTGCGGGGCAGGAATACTTTATCGTGGCCGAAACGGGTAACAGCACTTACACATTCGACACGACCGGCTTTAGTGTGAACCCAAACATCGACTATATTCAGGACGCGTACACAAATGGCGCTAGTTTGGCTTTTCCGACCGATACCGACGATATTACGGCGGCGGACGGTGGAGGCATCTTCGGTCCGAACTTCGAAGCAACCGCCGCAACCAGCCCCGTTCCCGAGCCATCCAGCGTTTCGCTTGTCGCCTTAGCATTAGGCCTGGTTGCTCTTTGCGCAACCAGGAAGCGCTTAGAGACGACGCGCTCTCAGGACTAGCACGCCTTCGGGTCCTGCCGATGTCTTGCGCGGTGACCGATTGCGGGGGTCAGTTCGGAGGCGCGTAAAGCTCCGCGCTCGCCAGAACGCCGGAACTGTTGGCTCCGCCCACGACCAAGACCTCGCCATTGGCCAGCAGCACAGCCGCCGGGCCGTTCCGGGCGGTGTTCATCGAGCCGGTAAGGCTGAACATCCCCGTGGTTGGGTTGTAAAGCTCCGAGGTCGCCAGGCTGGAGCCGTTGTATCCGCCCGCGAACAAGACTTGTCCATCGCCCAGTAGCGTCGCTGGGCCACCCTGCACGTTGGTCTGTGAGCCGGTGAGGGTGAAGGCCCCAGTCGTCTGGTTGTAAAGTTCCGCAGTCGTCACCTGGGCGTAGCCGTTGTATCCGCTCGCGGCCAAGACTTGGCCATTCTGCAGCGCCGTCATCGTGAAATAGCCCCGGGCGGTGCTCATTGAGCCCGTGTAGCTGAAGGTCCCCGTCGCTGGGTTGTAGAGCTCCGCAGTCGCCACATAGGTGGGGTTTGGAGTGGTGATGCCGCCCGCGATCAAGACCTGGCCATTGGGTAGCAGCGCCGCCATTGGAACGTAGCGCGAGGTGTGCATTGAGCCCGTGGCAGTGAACGAGCTCGTGGCCGGGTTGTAGAGCTCCGCGCTTGCCAGGGGACCGGAGCTGTTATTTCCAGCCGCGATCAAGACTTGGCCATTCTGCAGCAGCGTCGCTGTCTGATTCTGTCGCGGGGTGGTCATTTGGCCGGTGACGGTGAACATGCCCGTGTTCGGGTTGTAAAGTTCCGCGATGTTCAGAGTGGCCCCAGCAGTGCTCAGTCCGCCAGTGATCAAGACTTGGCCATTGGGCAGCAGCGTCGCTGTGTGAACGTAGCGCGGGGCGCTCATTGAGCCGGTGACGGTGAACAAGCCCGTGTTCGGGTTGTAAAGCTCCGCGGTCGCCAGAGGGTTAGTGCCGTCGAATCCGCCCGCTATCAAGACCTGGCCATTCTGCAGCAGCGTCACAGTCGGATTCTCCCGCGCGTAGTTCATTGAACCGGTGGCGCTGAAGGTCGCAGGCGTAGTCGCCACGTTGAACGTAATTGTTTTTCCACCGAGAGCACTAAACCCGCTCCCACTCGATGTTCCAGTGAACGTCATGGAATTGGAGGTGAATGAGGCAAGCGCGAAAGTGCCGTAAGTGAGCGCACCAGAATTGAAAGTAACGCTGTTGATCGCAGTGGTGAAGCCGCTGATCTGGATGCTGAAGGTGCCCGCGACCGGATCGGTACTCCCATAAAATGTGAAGCTTACCTGGTTGGCGGTGATGGTCACGGAACCGGACACGCCGGAGCCCATCGAGCAGTTCGTTGGCGTCCCAACACAGAACCCGAATATATTGCCTCCGTTGACGGTCTCAGATGTCGGTCCGCCGAGCGGCGTAATTGCGACCCCTCCTGTCTCCGACGTGGTAAAGTTCACCACGTTTCCAATCAAGGTTGGCGGCACATACGGCCAGACGTTAACCACGCCGAGGATTGCCGAGGCCGGGGGCGGGCCGCCCCAGCTTACTTGGGCTTGGCCGCAGTTGTAGTCCCAGAAGCGATTATACGCGATGTAGTACCTGCCGGGAGCATTGGGGACATTGATCGTTAGCGATGCGGATCCGGAGGTTCCTCCGGATGGCACACCACCGTCGTAGGCGCAGCTCTGCGGACCTGGGTCGCTATTCAATCCAACCGCGATTTGGTTGATACAACCGGGGCATCCGGTTGTGAATAGTGTGTAGTTGAAGTTCACTGTTACTGGAATCGTCGCCGAGCTGCCGCTCTCGAATTCCAGCACATTGCTAGCGGCTTGATACGCGCCCGAGCCGCTGAGTACAACGTTCGTGATCGTCGCACCGCCGCCCGTCGCCGGGCTTAAGACCGTGGTGCCTATTGCGTCCACTGATTCGAATACGATCGGCGCGGGACTCGCTGGAAATGCGGCCGCGGGGCAGCTAGAAGCGCTGTCGAACAGGATATCGTAGCGCCCAGCCTGCATTTGCGGTGGCGCCGTAAGCGGACCATCGTTGCTTATGTTAGCGGGGACGTCGCAGATCTGCGGAGTCACACCGCTTAGTCCGAACACGAAGTCGCCAGTGAAGTTACCAGCATCCGCGGCGTAGGAAGCAGGCAGGTAGGTGAACGTCGTCCCGGTGGTGACTACGCCCTCCTGATTCCCGTTCGGGGCCACATCCGCGCCAATGCCTTCCGAGTTGACATTAACGGCGCCATTATCCTGCCTGTCCTGTCCAACCACCGTGAACGTCAGCGGGAGGGTAGACGGACCACTGCCGTTGAGGCTGAGCGTAAGCGTGTAGACACCGCTGGTAACGGCGCCGTTTCCGTTGCCGGTGAGGCAGCCCGTTAACACGTTGTTTTGGATAACAGCCAGTTGCGAAACGATTATGCTGGACGACGCGGCGGACGGCGTCTGGCTTAGGTTGGAAACCAAGGACACGCCTGATATCCCGAACTGGGTGACGCCGGAATAATAGAGCGGCGTGGCGGGATAGGGCATGTAGCAATTGCTTCCGCCGGCATAGCCCGTCGCCAGATTGATGGTCAGCGGCAGGTTCGTCGTCACCTGCGTACTGGAAGAATCCGTCACGGTGATTGGCACGCTCCACTTACCGGCCTGGGAGGGTGTTCCACAGATCGATCCAGCCGTCCCGCAGATCGATCCCAAAGGATCCAGCGTCATGCCAGCAGGCAAAACGCCGTTTGCTCCCAGTGAGAACGTGTACGGCGCATTACCGCCGGTTGCTGTCAGCGGGAATGTCGTATAGGGCGAGTTGAATTGGCCATTCGGCAACGATCCCGGCGTCAGGCTCGGGGGAGTGGGTGAATTCACAGTTCCGGTGATGGCCGGCGAGCTGGCGGCGCTGGTAGCGCCATTGAGGGTCTGAGTTGCGGTGAGCGAATGACCGACACCCACCGACAGCGGCACGCTCACGCCGGTGCCGAAGGAGGCAGCCATGGCGCTAGCCACCTGAGTCGCTCCGTCATAAATCGTCACCGTCGCACCGCTGAGTGCGGTTCCACTCACTTGCACGGGACTGGTGGTACTGAAGCCTGTCGTCGGAGACGTAATCGAGGGCGCGACCGGATTCACAGTTCCGGTGATGGCCGGCGCGCTGGCGGCGCTGGTAGCGCCATTGAGGGTCTGAGTTGCGGTGAGCGAATGACCGACTCCCACTGACAGCGACACGCTCACGCTGAAGGCGCCCCCGGTAGCCATGGCGGAAGTCACCGGAGTCGCCCCGTCGTAAATCGTCACCGTCGCACCGCTGAGCGCGGTTCCACTCACCTGCACGGGACTAGTCGTACTGAAGCCTGTCGTCGGAGACGTAATCGAGGGCGCGACCGGATTCACAGTCAATTGCGTGCTTCCGTTCACATTCAGGGCCGCTGAGATAGTCGTCGGGCCGGGCGACACGCCTGTGGCCAGACCAGCGCCTGCGCCCGGGCCGGTGGTAATGGTGGCAACATTCGTTGCCGACGAAGCCCAAGTCACCAAATTGGTGAGATTTCGCGTGGTCATGTCCGAATAGGTCCCGGTGGCGGTGAACTGTTGGGCTCCTGTTCCGGTGATAGATGGCGACGATGGCGTGACCGCGATGGACGTCAATGTCGGAACGACGATCACTGACATGGTGTTGCTGCCGCCGTTCGCGATGTAGGCGCTGGCGCCGGCCGGATTGAACGCTACGCCTTGAGGATTCGAGCCGACAGGTATTGTCTGTCTTACGGTGTTGCTCAACCCATCGATGACAGAGACCGTATTGTCGCCATAGTTGGAGACGTAAACAAGATCGTCTGTGGCGTCTACCGCGACACCGTAAGGGTCGTTACCAACCGGCACGGTGGCGACGAGGGTGGGGCTGCTAGCAGTGGTGATATCGATCACATCTACATTGTTCCCCCCGAACGGGCCACTTTCTGTAACATAGGCGCGGTGGGTGGTTGGGTTGATGTCGATCAGCCAGGGCGGAGCTGAGGGGGTCATACTGCCGAGAACGGTGCCCGCGGCGCCGTCGAGCACCTCCACGGAGGTCGTCCCCGAACCGTTGAAATTGTAGATCGTCACGTAGAGGTAGCTTGTTGCCGGATCGATCGCCACGCCGCTCGGATTCACACCAACGTGGAAGGTGGTGGCGAGGGTATTCGTCGAACCATTGATCACTGAAACCGTGCCGTTGTTGGGGCTACCCATGACGGCTCCGAAATTGTTCGTGACATAAATCATGTTCTTCGTCGGATTCACCGCAACGGCAAACGGAGCCTGATCCACTGGGATGGTCGCCGTGACGGTGTTCGTGGCGCCATTGATAACGGCCAATGAGCCAACCCCGGTTTTGGCCCCGAGCGCGACGTAAATCGTGTTCGTAGTGGAGTTCACTCCTATGCCAGCAGGGTACCCTGGGACCGGAATGGTCGCTGTGATCGTGTTTCCATTAATAACCGAGACGGTCTGATCGTTGTAGTTCGAGACATAAATCGTGTTCGTCATCGGATTCACCGCGACACCGTTCCCATTGCCAGGCGTATTGCTATCGGTCGCCGCAGTACCCGCGGTGTAGTTGGTGTCGCCGCTATAGGTCGCGGTAACGGTATTGGTTCCCGGGGTCGTAAACGCGGGCAGCGCGCAACTGCTTTGAGTCGCGAGCATGACGGTACATGTCTGCGAGCCCCCTTCGGAAGTCACCGTCACGGTTCCGGTCGGTGCTCCGGTGGCTGGGGCCACTGGCGCCACTGTGACGCTGACGGTCACCTGTTGGCTGCTGATCGATGGCTCGGGCGAAACCGAGCTTATCGTGGTAGTGGCGCTCGCTTGACCGATCGTGAAGGTCGCCGAGCCCATGCTGCCTGTGTGATTGGTATCGCCGAGGTATGTGTAGCTTGCTGAAGCTGTGTTCACGCCCGCGTTTATGTTGTTAACGTAGGTCGGCGTAAGATTCGTCAGGCTCAAGCCCCCCACACCCGACACGCTAGCCGAGCAGGGTGTTTGCGGCGAGCCAGTGTAAGTGAACGGACCCGCTAGGCACATCACGGTGGTCATCGGGGGTGCCGGCGCGATGCTCCAGGAACCATTCGCGGGCGTGATGAAATAGTTGCTCAGGCTGTCGTTGGCGGCAACGGCAAACGTGGTGGGAGTGACCATTCCCGACCCCGCGTTCGTCTCCGAGGCTGGGTTGTTCACGCAAGTCACGGTGCCAATGTAGGCATTCGGGACGTTCGGCGTAACCAGGCAGGCGGAGGGCGACTGCGGCAATCCGTTATAGGTGCCGCTAAGGCTTCCTGCCGTCGCCGTCATCGGCTCAGGGGTGATGCTGGCGCCAACCATAACGCTGGTCGAGTTGACGCTCGTTCCGGTAGCACCAAATGTATAGTTGCTCGCTGCTGTGCCGCCAATCGTAGCCGTTGCAGTCACGGTGTTATTCGCTGCGAGAACCTGGCTCGAGCTGAAGGTGCCGCCCGAGGGCGTGCAGGTCGTCAGACTGACGTCCCCCGATACCACGCCGACCAGCGCGCAGGTCATATTCAAATTCGGTTCCGTGTTGGTTCCGTCGTATACCTTGTTCTGCGCAGTGAGGTTCGCGGTGAGCGGTTTCGTTGTGATATTGGCGCTAGCTGTCGCGCTGGTCGAGGTAACGCTATTGGTCGTCATGGCGGCGCCCAACGTATAGTTGCTCACTGATGGGCCGCTAATCGTTGCCGTTGCGGTGACGGTGTTGGCCTGGGAAACCTGGCTCGAGTTGAAGGTGCCAGCCGAGGGCGCACAGGTCACAGTGTCCCCCGGTACCACCGTGGCCACCGTGCAGCTCATGGAATTCGGCTCAGTGGTGTTTCCGTCGTATACCTTGTTCGCCGCAGTCAGCGTGGGCGTCAGCCGTTTCGTGTAGATCACACCGCTGCTGTTCGTGACGAGCGTGACGGTGTAGTTGTGGCCGTTGTTGGTATCGCTTATCGTGTAACCGGGTGACACAGAGAGCGTTAGGCCTGAACCGGCGTTCGGGCCGCCGTAGGCCTCCGTCAGATTCGTGATCGTGTCGGTGCCGCACAAGACAGGAGGCCCGTTGACGGTGGTCCCGGCACAGACGACAGAGGTCGTCGGAATTGCCGCGGCGCTCGGGGTGCCGTCGTAAGGCTTCGTGTTGGTGGCTGCCGAGATGGTCAGGCCGGTCGTCGTAATCACCCCGCCGGTGTAGGTGACGTACGTTATGGCGTAGCTGCTTAGCGAACTGGTCCCGGTCGCGACTCCCGCCGGAGTCATCACGTGGGTTGTGCCGACGTTTTTGTTGTCGTAGGTCTCGTACCAAGTTATGTTGCCAACGTCGCCAGGCGCCAGACTACCCGACGTGATCATGGGTGTCGCCGTGGAATTAGTCGAGCCGTTGTAGGTTCTACTGCTGGCCACCGCCGTTACCGTGATGGCTCGAGGCGTAATGGTCAAGGTGCCTGGGGTGTATGTGAGATAGGGAGCGTTGTAGGTCACTCCAACGATCCCAGCGGTTCCCGCGCTGGCTGGGCCCGAACAAGTGATGGGGTAGTTGCCGCCGTTCTTGGGAACTGCAGGCGTGTAAACGCACGTCACGCCGGACAAAAACGTCGCACCGTTGCCATACAACGTATAAGTCGGAGTCGGGTCCGGGGAGAGGTAAGCCACGGTCTGGTTGTTGGCGAGGACGAACAGGTGGTTCACCTCGCTGCTGGCCGTGTTCGATGGGCCGCTCTCATTGGAAACGTTCCCGATCGAGGTCGTGATCGTAACAACCGATGTCACGTCGTAGGTGTAATTGGTGTTGTAGCAAGTGGAAGTGGCGGGGCAACTCGCGCCGCCTTGAACAAAATTGTTGACCGTGTCCGTATAGGTCGGCGTGGTGGTACCTCCGGGTACGCTTCCTATCGCAGGCGGCACCGGCGTGCAAGCCCCGGCCGAAGCATTGCAGCGGTAGATATTGTACTTGGTGACTTGCCCAGCGCTGGGAGGCGTCCAGCTCAACAGGTTACCAGTGCCCGGTGAGTTAGAAGGAGTAACAACTGCCGTCAGGCCACTAATGGGAGTGCCGCCTGATAAGACGACGGAGGTGTAGTCCGCATCGCCTAAGGCGTCTTGGCCCAATGCGGCCGTGCCAATATCGGATTTACCCAGATCGGAGGTCCCGATATCGGATTTGCCGATGTCGGATTTACCAATGTCGGATTTGCCCAGGTCCAAGGACGCCCCGTCAACGTTCGCCCGAGCGCTCACCTGCTGGAGATTCGCACTGAGCCAGTCGGGCGAATCAAAGAACGTCTGGCCGTTCGTACCGTCGTAGTTAATATCCAGACCACTCGTGATGAGCTTTCCCAGGGGAAGAATCGTACCGTTGCTCCAATCCGGCGTGGAAACGGAAGCCCCCTGCAAACGGACGTAAGGCCCTTCCTGGGTCGTGAAGGTGCTCGGCAACTGGCCGTTGCAAGAAACCACGGAAGCCTGGGAGGCGGTCTCGGTAGCGCTATTCAGCGGGCCAAAATAGCGGACCTTATAATTCTGAATACCCATGGGGATCAGAGAAGAGAGGAAGTCCTCCGACATCGGCAGCTCTAATCCGTACGAATAATCGATGTGCTCGTTGCCCGACGAATCCGTCAATCCTGACACCTGGTACAAGTAATTCATTACGCTGGGATAGTCCGGCATGCATACGGGCGTGTCGGTCCAACCGCCGTGATGTAGACCCAGGTTGTGACCCAGCTCGTGCATCAGAGTGCCGGCTTGTTCCAGCTCCGTCCCAACTTGATCGACAGCGGGATTGTCAGATCGCCACAAACCCAGGGTGATCATGAAGTCTCCACCCGGCAGGTCGCCTACGCCTGAAATGCTGCCGGCTAAGGGCGCGCTCAACGCGGTGGTCGCCGCTATGGCATGGCCGAACAGCGCGTAGTGGAAAGTGTCTTTCCGGTTGGTCGCAAATAGCTGGGGCAGACCGACCTGACCATTGGGTTGCGGAAAACTCGAATCTCCATCCTTGATGGCGCTAAAGCCGGTTTTCCAGCCCAAAACTGAGTATTCATCGGATTGAGAAGGGAAGTTGCAGGTGGGGGTTGCTACAGTGCCAGGCACGCACAAAACCGACGATTCCTGAATCACGTTGCCGCCCTGAGCGTAGGCCGCAGGAATGATATAGGGCGAGAGCGGCGCCTTGGCTCCCTGATACGTGCTGCTGCCGCCTACGTCGAAATGCATGTTGATTCCGTGAGACTGAAAGACGGAGCCGACCATCTCGAGGGCGGCGAGCTGGGGGTTATGGACATGGGGCGCGCTGTAGTTGCCCGCCATCCAGTCGATCTGTATAAAAATATCGGGGACCGACGGGTTCGCTCCCATGGCGGGGAAGTTCACGCAAGGCGTTGGGGAACCAGCCGGTGCCGGACAGGTGCCAAACGTGGCGGCGGTTGGCGGAGTTGTCGTGCCATCGTTCCGGACTCCGGGGTTCAAATACAGTCCGGACGTCTCCCATATGTCCAGCAGCCCGTCGAAATCCGAGTCCTGCACGTTAGTGCTGGTAATGATTGCGCCCCATGAGAGGCAATCGCTTGAACTCTGCACCTCGGTCTGCACAGAAGAAGCCTTGGAGGCGAGATTATAGTTGAACGTGTAGTTGTCCCAGTCGGGGCCCTGCGCGCCGAAGAACGGATTCGCAGGCACCCCGGCAGGGATGCTGCCGTTGACGGTGAGGGTTTCCTTGAAGGCCGGTTGTCCGCCGCCCACAATGTGGGTCATTTTGGCGTTCGGGCTGGTGGACGCTTCATAAAATCCGCCGATGGTTTGGTTCAGGCTCGGGCTCTTGGACGCAACACCGGTAAACGCGCCATCGTAAAAAACCACGGATCGAAGCGGCGCAATCCTCGGATTCCCCGGAGTCACCAGCCGATAGACCACAACCAGGGTCGCGCCGAGGAACTGCGTACCGGCCGGGTTGCCGGTAAATGCGATGGTGTGCGTGTAATTGGCGGTTCGAACGTTCGCCGTTGAATTGATGGCCAGATATCTGAGAACATCCGCGCGGTAGACACGCATGTAGGAAGACGTTGATTCCGTGCCACCGCCAACCAAGCACGCCGGCACCTGCGGACTGCCCAGCGGAAGGCCGGACATCGGATTGGCAGAATTAGGACTGGAATTGCCGGCTACCGTAACCGAACCGTCGAAGATGCCGGCAGTCGCGGTCGGCGTCGTCGATGAAGTGGGCTCTATGGTCTCCCAATACAGAAATGCGGCGACGATGTCGGCCGGAACCGCACCTTTAGCGGTGCAGGGCACGACGCTCGCAAATAGCCCGGGCCCGCTGGTGCAAGGCACGCCACTGAAATTAATGCTGGCGCTGGGGTTAGCGCCCTGTCCATACAGACCGACGCCGCCGACCACGTAGTCTCCCGTAACAAAGTAATTTTGGAAGTAGTTGAGTGGTCCTTGGGCGTTCGCAGCCGGCACCAATAACGCGAGGAACGCGAGACCGCAAAGAGATATAAAAGCGCGTCGAACATCGATCCAATACATGCAGAGTCCTATTATTATGAAGGTCCTGATAAGTATGGCTAAGCCCAGCAGGGCGCGTCAATGGTAAACGGGTTTCAACTTGAAGAAACGTCAAAAGCTCGGTACTGATAGTACCGAAACGCTATACACGTCTGAATCCAACTCACTAACTAATGGATGCGACGCCGCGCGTCCGCCAGCAGAGGATCCTCGCCCGCCTTTCCACGGATGTTCAAGTATTGCTTGTATGATTCGGCGAAACCTGCACTCTTCAAACCCTCTCGCACCCGTCCCTGGTAATAATAGACGGGCGGGAAATAGCCGTAGGTGGGCACTTCATCTAAGAAGAGCGCCAATGCTTCCCCGCGCCGTTTGAGGCACCGGTCGAACTCGGAATCGGCCTCCGTGAAGGCTCCCGCTTCCAGATAGGCCCTTCCAAGATCGAAGCGTCCAATCCAGGTATCGAGCAGGTTATTCCCTTGTGTGAAGAGTTGCACGGCGGTGTGGCTGTCGCCGCTGTTCAGGGCGATCTCGCCTTCGATTAATTTACCGTAAGCCTGGGGTTCCGTCTGGAGCTCGGAAGAGAGCCCGGCGGCCAATTCTTTAGCCTTGGCTGTTTCTCCGAGCGCGGCAAAAGTCCGTGCGGCGATAAATCTGGTCTTCACGGCCTTGTTAAGATCGAGCGCGCTGTTCGCGGCCTTGAGGGCTGCGGCCTTGTCGCCCCGCAATAGCTGGACATAGGCCAGCGCCGAAAACTTATCGGCCGCCGCATCCGGATTCTTTGCCGCGGAATCGTCGGCCGCGCCCTTTTCGAGAATTTTCACCGCCTCGCGGTAGCGCCCTTCATAGATGGCCAAGTCCGCCAAACCCGCAGCGGCGTAGGAGGTGTCGGTCTTGCGGACTTCTTCGTACTCCTGCGCCGCCGGTGTCAGTTGGCCCTGCCCCAGGTTGGCAAAAGCTTGTGCTCCGAAGCCCCAACTAAAACCGGGCACCAGTTGCAGCGTCACCGCAGCCTCCTTGGAGGCAGTTTGAAAATCGCCTGCATAGGCTGAGTAGGTGGAATCGTTGAGACGATAGGTGGCGCGTTTGGGCAGGATAGCCACGGCCCGCCGCACTTCATCCAGGGCTTTGGGCATGTTGCGCAGCAGCACCAGGCAATTCGCGATGTTATTGTAGGCGCCGGTATCGGACGGGTAGCGTTCGAGCAACGATCCATACTCGTCCACGCACTTCTGGGTGTCGCCGTTCAAGTAATACAAGTAAGCGCGTGTGCGGAAGCGTTCCCGCTCTGTCATATGGTCGATGTGATTCAGAGCCAGTTTAATGTACTTGTCGGCATCCTGTTGCCGAGAGATGTTATGGGATGCGGCAGCCATGCCCAGATAGGACAAGCCGAAGTTCTGATCCAGATCCGTGGCCTGCGAGAAGTGTTTGAGAGCATCCTCATACTGGCCTCTGGACAAGGCGTCCAACGCGATCGCGTATTCGTGAACCGCTTCCAGAGAGGCCGCCGACAGCGTCTCCATGGAGAACCTCTGCGCGGAGTCCGACGTGATGTCGCCCAACGCCTTGCGGACTGCGGTCCCCAGCTTGGTCACGGCAAACAGGACTTGATCCTTGCTCGATGCGGTTTCCTCGGCGTTGGCAACTACTTTGCCCGAGACGGTCTGCACCGCGCGCATCGAAAGCTGGTAATCGGCGCCGCGCCGGTCGAGCGAGCCGGAAACCACCACGTTCAAGCCTTGACTGGCGGCAATCTCCTGAGCTTTCGAGGCGTCGAATGTGCCCGAGATGGGCTTCAAACCCAGATCCCGCATCCGGGTGCGATCGTAAGCGTTGATGAAAGAGGCGCCTTCCAAAGCCAGCTTGAGCGTGGACTCCAGCGTGCCGCTGAAAACCGCGTCTCCGGTGTGGTTGTTGAAATCGGATATCAGCACGGTCATGGGAGCAACCGGCGCGGCCGGCTTGTTCAGCATCCGGTACCCGCCATATCCACCGGCCGCGAGCAGCGCTGCGGCCCCCACCGCAATTGCGATCCATTTGCCGGTCTTCGATGGCGCCATCATCGCCATGGGCGGCGTGACGATGGCTTTATGGAGCGTGCCTTGCTCCCAATCCTGCAGGTCCTGACCCAATAGCGCCACGCTTTGGTAGCGATCCGCGACATTGGTCGCCAGGCTCTTTTGGACCATGTCGCTCAACGGCTGCGGTATGGCCGGGTCGATCTGAGTCAGCGGCGGAGCGGGAGATTGGGTCCGCAACAATAAGCTGGCGAGCGCGGAATCCGCCTTGAACGGAAGCACGCCGCTCAGCATTTCGTACGCGATAATGCCCAGGGCAAAAATGTCGGAGCGTTCGTCCACCGGCATGCCTTTAGCCTGCTCCGGGGACATGTACGCGGGCGTTCCCATCACCGCGCCAGCTTGGGTCAGGCCGGTGGCTTCCATGGAGCGGGCCAGGCCGAAGTCCATCACAACCACCCGCCCGCCGGACTCGAGCATGATATTTTGCGGCTTCAAATCACGGTGAATCACCCCTTCGGCATGCGCCGCTTCGAGCGCGGTACACACCTGGCGGAGAATCTTGACGGTTTCCTCGGGCGTGAGCTTGCGCTCTTCGAGCAAGGACGACAAATCCCGCCCGTCGATGAACTCCATGGTGATGAAGCGGAATCCGTCGGCGACCCCGAGATCGAAGATGCGCACTACGTTGCGATGAGTGATTTTCCGCGCCAGGATCAGTTCCTGCTTGAATCGCTGCATGATGCTGGCATGGCCGGCCAGGTCTCGCCGCACCACTTTTACCGCCACCAAACGGTCCAACTCCCGGTCTCTGGCCTTGTAGACCGCACCCATGCCGCCTTCCCCCAGCATCTTCATGATCTCGTAACGATCCGCGAGGACACTCCCGATCTCGAGCGATATGCTTGGATTAGAGTCGGACGATTCCGGCCGGGTGGCGCGAGACCAATTGACGCTGGTGGAGGTGTTGAGCACCGTCTCGTTTTCGTTGAGCACGGTCTCGTTTTCGGAACTATCGGAGCCAAGAGATGCGCCGCACGAGGAGCAGTGCGAGGCCCCGGGCGGGCTGCTCTTATGGCATTGTAAGCACTCCAATGCCCTCGCAGGTACTTCCATGAAATTAGTCTAGCAGCATCGGAAAAACGCGCCAAGATGCAGACGCCCTGCGGCCCTCAAGTCAGTTCGGCGTGTGCCGTTTCTTTCATCCCCGCGGCGGCTATCAGCGCTGCCGCTGCGGCGAAAACAACCAGAGACGCCGGAGAAACAACCGATCCGGTGCGGCCGATCAGCCAGGTGGAAATCAGGGGCGCGAATCCGCCCAGCAACCCTGCAATGGCGTTCGCTAGCGCGGCCCCGGTGGAACGCGAAGAAGTCCGGAAAATTTCGGCCACAGCCGCCGGAACTCCACCATTGCAGCCGACAACCATGATCGTCAACAGGAGTTGAATGCACAGGAATGTGCCGAACGGCACAACCGATGCGATCCACAGATACAGCGGGAAGGAAAAGATAATCAGCGCGGCGCTGTTCACGATAATCAGGCGCCGCCGTCCGTACCGGTCGGACAAACTTCCCACAAATGGCGCGGCGATCACGGTGAGGCCGAGAGCGCAGGTGTTTGACCATAGCGCGCTGGAACGTGCGATGTGCCCATATAACTCCGCATAGGAGGGCATGTAAACCGTGGCCATGTAGGAGGCGATCATCAGAGGCAGGCAAAGACACGAAGCTCTCAGCAACAAGCCGTAGAAATTACCGGCGGGCAGCGGTTTCCTTTCGCCGCTGTGCGACCGGAATGGCGGCGGCTCTTCCACCTTCCGCCGCATATAAAGACCCACCGGAACCAGAGCCGCTCCGGCCAGAAATGGAATGCGCCAGCCCCACGCGAAAAGGTGCTGCTGGGTAAGCAGCGTACTGACCAGCGCCGAAGCGCCCGAACCAAGCAACATGCCTCCGGACACGCTGGCCAGTAGCATGCCGCCATAGAAGCCTCGCCGGCCCGTGGAAGCCCATTCGGCCAGAAACGCCGCCGCGTTGCCCCATTCGCCGCCCGCCGCCAGACCCTGCAGCACCCTTGCAACCAGCAGCACGATGGGCGCAACAATCCCGATGCGAGCGTAGTTGGGAATGGCGCCGATTGCGATGGTGCCTGTGGCCATCATCAGAATGGTGAGCACCAGCACGGCCTTGCGCCCCAGAATGTCGCCCAGCCTTCCCATCAGCAGGGCTCCCAACGGGCGCGCTGCAAACCCTACGCCGAAAACGCCAAAGGTCTGCAGCAGCGCCACGTATTGTTCAGACGCCGGAAAGAATTGCCTGGCCAGCACCGTCGCAAGGAACCCATAAACGCCGAAGTCGTACCACTCCAGAGTGTTTCCGATAATGCCCGCCACCACCGCGCGCCTGCGCTGCGCGCCGAGGTCCCGCAGATCGGCTGGCGGTTCAGCGGCTGACGTTCGAACAGCCTGGTCGTTGGTCATGATCCATCTAAAATATCACGCTGGCGAAGTTTACTTCGTGTCGGCGAATATCATATCATCCCTGAGGAGCGAAGAATGCAAAACAAATACGTGCTGCGGCCCGAAGACGTGGCCCCTTACAGTCCCGCCAATCACGCCGGCACGAAAAATTACCGCCTGGTGGCGCCCGGGGTGAACGGCTCGCGATTCCTGGAGATCGTCTATGGCGATATCGAACGGCAGAAGGGAGCAGTCGCCCATGCCCATCCCGAGATGGAGCAGGCCACGTATGTCCTGGAGGGTGAAGCCACGGCGGAGATCGACGGCGTAACCCATCACGTCAAGGCCGGCGACTTGTTATTCTTCCCCGCCGGGGTTTTTCACGACCTGCGGGTGATCAGCGATCGCATCCGGCTGCTGGTGATTTACGCTCCGCCTTACGGAGAGGACCCCGAGAAAGTGATCCGCCGCGACGCCGCGCATACGGCTTAAGGCGGCGGCTTAAGTGTCCGTGTCGCTCAGCTCCCGGCAAGTCTCGATCAGCAGTTTCACCGCGCGTTTCAGCTTCTTCTCCATGCGCGTCGGCGGCCCGGCTACCGTAACGATATACACGCCCATGCTCCACGTAAAAGGGCAGGAAATTGTAAGGACGCCCTCGAGCGATTCTTCCCGGTTGAGGAACCATCCACGTTGTCTCGATCGCCGGATGTCGGCCAGCAATTTACTCTTGCCGGTAATGGTCCTGGGGGTCAATCGTTTTAGTGCCGCCGATTCGAGGAACGTTCGCAGTTCGGCTTCGGGCAAGGTGCTGAGAAATGCTTTGCCCCCCGACGTAGCGTGCATGCTGCGAATTTCCGAGCCGACCGTTACCGAATAACGAATGGGATGCCGCGGCTCCGCCACCAGCAGGTACGAAATGCGCATTCCGGTGGCCTTGGCCAGCGTCACCGTTTCTTCCAGTTTCTCTTTGAGACCCTGCAACAGCGGCTCGGCTCGCTGCACCAGAGAATCGTGCGCCGAAATTGTCTCGCAAATCCCGAGCAGCCGGCGGGTTGGATAGTAACCCGCACGGGGAGCCGTCTCATAGATGTAGCCGCGCGCCTCCAGCGCCCGCACAACATCGTGGCAACTGGAGATGGGTATAGCCAGCAGCCGGGACAGGTCGGTTAGCGACAAGCGGCGCTTTTCGGCGGCGAACATCTCGAACACATCCAACGTGCGGTCAACGATTTTCGACAATCTGCGCGCCCTCCCCACGCTTCGCATTCCAGGCCCAAAGGACTTGTGAAGGCACTAGACTCAGTGTAAATTATGTAGTGGCGAAAGTTATTTCGCTATGGCGCAATTCTGGAGGTTCCATGGCAGGTCCTTTAACGGGAGTCCGCATCGTCGATTTGACCACCGTCATCATGGGGCCGTCGGCCACCCAGATCTTGGGCGATCTCGGCGCCAACGTCATCAAAATCGAAGCGGCCAGCGGCGACTCCATGCGGAATATCGGCCCCATGCGCAGCCCCGGCATGGGTCCCTTGTTCCTGCAGGCCAATCGCAACAAGCGCGGCATCGTGCTGGATCTGAAATCTCCCGCCGGCAGCGACAAGCTCAAGGAACTCATCGCCGGCGCCGATGTCCTGGTTTCCAATATCCGGCCGCAGGCGCTGGCGCGGCTGGGTCTCGATTACAAGGCCGCTTCGAAAATCAACCCGTCTATCATTTACTGCGCGGCGGTGGGTTACGGTCAAGGGGGCCCGTATGCCGGCGAGGCCGTTTACGACGATCTGATGCAGGCTGCCTCCGGCCTTTCGGGCATGTTCCAGCGCGTCGACGGTAAACCGCGCTACGCCCCCGTGAACCTGTGCGATCGCGTGGTGGGCCTCTACACGGTGATCGCAATTCAGGCGGCCCTATATCATCGCCAGGTCACCGGCGAAGGCCAGGAAGTGGAAGTGCCCATGTTTGAAACCATGGCTGATTTTGTTCTGTCCGATCACATCGGCGGCCGGGCTTTTGCTCCGCCCATCGGCGAGACCGGCTATGCCCGACTTTTGTCGAGGATCCGCGGGCCCTATGCCACCAGCGACGGCTACGTCGCCGTGGTGGTCTATACCGACGCTCATTGGCGCAAATTTAGCGCGATGATTGGACGCCCCAGCCTGATCGACGAAGACGAACGGCTTCGCGACATGCAGACTCGCACCACCCATGCCGAGGTGGCAGGCCAGGTTCTGGCGGATGAGCTCGCCAGGAAATCCACCGAGGAATGGCTGGCGGCGTTTCACTCCCAGGACATTCCGGCCTGCCGCGTGAACTCGGTGGAAGACCTTTTCGATAACCCGCACCTTCGCGCGGTCGGATTCTTCAGAGAAATGGAGCACCCGACGGAGGGCGCACTCACCGTTGCTCGTCCCGCCTTGAATTTCTCGCGCACGCCTCTCGAGATACGGTATCTGGCCCCGCGCCTGGGTGAACATAACGAGGACTTTGGCCTGCCCAAACAGCAGTAAGGAAAAAATGTCCAACGTTGAAAACTCTGTATTGACGCACCGGCGCGGCGGCGCTTTGTGGATCTCGATTAATCGCGAAGATCGAAGAAACGCCCTCAACACCGCCGTAATCGCCGGCATCCATCAGGCCATGGCGGGCGCCGCCGGAGACGACACCATCCGCGCTATCGTCCTGACGGGAGTGGGGGAAAAAGCATTTTGCGCCGGCGCCGATCTCGGTAGCGGACCAGGCGTGTTCGCCGCCGCGCTCAATGAGCCCACCACCGACTTCGGCCGGCTGGCGCGCCTGATTCGCGGCATCGGGATCCCGTTGATCGCCCGCATCAACGGAGCTTGCGTGGCCGGAGGCATGGGGCTGATGGCCATGTGCGACCTTGCGATTGCCGCCGACCATGCGCGCTTTGGCCTTCCCGAAGTGAAAATCGGCGTATTTCCCATGCAGGTGCTGGTGTATTTGCGCCGCATGATACCGCCGCGCCATTTCAATTTCCTGTGTCTCACGGGAGAACTCGTTAGCGCAGCCCGCGCCCTGGAAATGGGGCTCGTGAACGAAGTTTTGCCCCGCGCCGAACTGGACTCGCGCGTCGACGCCCTGGTTGAACTTCTGTCGCTGGCCTCGCCTCGCGCCATCCAACGCGGTAAATATGCCATGGCAGCCATGGAGTCCATGAGTTTCGACGGCGCTCTCGCTTTTGCCGAAACGCAGATTGCCTTGATGTCCCGTACCGAAGACGCGCGGGAAGGCCTGGCTGCATTTTCCGAAAAACGGAGCC
Organism: Bryobacterales bacterium; assembly: GCA_963824345.1. GTDB lineage: Bacteria > Acidobacteriota > Terriglobia > Bryobacterales > Bryobacteraceae > Palsa-89. Next base: position 81,888 of record CAWGOZ010000016.1, on the reverse strand, counting down.
CAAGCTGGGTGGCGAAGAAGGAAGGCGAAACCCCCGCATGACCGAACGAGTGGTTCGGATCGGCGGGGCATCCGGAGCCTGGGGCGACAGCCCGATGGCTATTGGCCAACTCCTGCGCGAAGGCGTTGACTATCTGATCATGGACTATCTGGCCGAGGTGACCATGTCGTTGCTGGCCCGCGCAAAAAAGAAAAGTCCCGAAGGTGGATATCCTCCCGACTTCGTTGCCTACCTGGCGCCTCATCTCAAAGCCATTCAGGACGGCAAGGTGCGTGTTGTCAGCAATGCCGGCGGCATGAATCCGGCCGCTTGCAAACAATCCATTGAGGCCCTGGCGGAGAAAGCCGGCCTGTCCCTGCGGGTGGCGATGGTGGAGGGCGACGATTTAATGCCGCTCGTCCCTCAACTGCGTGCCGCCGGCATTCGCGAGGCTGTGTCCGGCGCCGCTCTTCCCGATACGCTGCTCTCCGCCAATGCATACCTCGGGGCTTTGCCCATTTTGACCGCGCTCGAGCGCGGGGCCGATATCGTCATTACCGGCCGCTCGGTGGATAGCGCGCTGGTGCTGGGCATTCTGATGCACGAGTTCCACTGGCATGCCACTGACTACAGCCTGCTTGCCGCCGGCAGCCTGGCCGGCCACCTTCTGGAATGCGGACCCCAGGTGACAGGCGGCATTTTCACCGATTGGGAGGAAGTTCCCGATTGGCACAATATCGGCTACCCCATTGCCGAATGCCGCGCCGACGGCACGTTCGTCGTCACCAAACCAAAGGGGACGGGCGGTCTGGTATCCCCCGCCGCTGTCGCCGAACAGGTGTTGTATGAGATTGGCGATCCCGCGCGCTATTTATTGCCGGATGTCACGGCCGATTTTTCAATGCTGCAGCTCAAACCCGCGGGTCCCGATCGCGTGCAGGTCAGCGGGGCCAGGGGGCAGCCGCCCACCGCCCAATACAAAGTGTCCGCCACCTATCAGGACGGCTTTCGGGCCATTGCCTTGATTGTGATCATCGGCGTTGAGGCAGCGCGCAAAGCGGAACGCACGGCACAGGCTTTAATCGCCCGCTCTCGAATGCTGTTCGAGGAGCGGGGCCTGCCGGATTTTTCATCCACTCACATAGAAGCCCTAGGGGCCGAAGCATCCTACGGCCCCGAATCGAAATCCCGCGAGACCCGCGAAGTGGTGTTGCGCCTGGTGGTGGACCACACCGACGCCCGCGCCCTGGATATCTTTGCCAGACAGTCGGGCTCCGTTGGAATCAGCTTCGCGCAGGGTACGGCGGGGCTCATTGGGGGACGGCCGAATACCACCCCGCTGATCCGCCTTTTCACCTTCTTTATAGATAAGTCCACTTTGCCGCCGCCCAAGGTGACAGTCGGACACGACGAACCAGTGCAAGTGCAAATTCCAGGAGAATTCAGAATCCAAAATTCGAGAATCCAGAATGCGGAGCCCGATATCGAGGTTCGCGGGGAGGAAGAGCTCGAGGAAGTGCCGCTGCTTCGGGTAGCTCACGCACGGTCCGGCGACAAAGGTAACTCGTCGAACATCGCCATCTTTTGCCGCAAGCCCGAATATATGCCATGTTTGAGGACGCAACTGACGGCAGAGCGCATCGCGGAACATTTCGCCGCGGTAGCCGACGGCCCAGTGGAGAGATTCGAAGCGCCCGGACTAGCGGCGTTCAACTTCGTCGTTCAGAATGCGCTTGGTGGCGGCGGAATGGCATCGGCGCGCATCGACCCGCAGGGTAAATCCTATGGCCAGCGCGCCCTTGAGATGAAGGTTCGGGTTCCGCGCAGCTGGCTGCAAGATGCGGCTTTGCGGTAGATTACTCACGGCAAGGCAAATGCAAAAAGCGCTCCACCTGCCGGGATCGCAACGTATTGTCTCCCATCCAGCGCGTAGGTCATGGGCGAGGAGTAAATCGCCGCGCCCAGCTGGATGTGCCACAGATCTTTCCCGGAACGTGCGTCCAGCGCAATGAAGTTGCCGTCGGAATCGCCGGCGAACACTACTCCGCCGGCAGTGGACAGGCAGCCTCCATTGGGAGGCGTAAAGTATTTAAACTCCCACTTCTTTTCTCCCGTGAATGGGTCAAAGGCCCGCAGGGCGCCCCAGGTTTTCTCGCCGGTCGCGGGCGTATAGACGCTCCCCATGAAATCATGGCCTTCGTGGTATTTCTGCGGCGCGTTGGTGAATATGTCGCACTCCTCGGCGGCCGCAACATACAGCCATCCGGTTTGTGGACTGTAGGAAGGCGAAAACCAGTTGGTGGCTCCCAGCGCTCCGGGACAGGTTCGCGTACCGTCGGCCGTGGGTTCGCTGCCGGGCATGACAACCGGCCGCCCGTCGGAGCCGATTTCCTTAGCCCAGTTGAGCCGCGCGAAGAACGGCTTAGCCGAAAGGAACTGGCCGTTCGTTCGATCCAGCACATAGAGAAACCCGTTTCGATTCGCCTGCACCAGCAGCTTGCGCGGCTGGCCTTGCCAAGGTGCGTCGACCAGAACCGGGATCTGGGTGGAGTCGTAGTCATGCAGGTCGTGGGGAGTGAATTGGTAGTGCCATTTTAGTTTTCCCGTGTCTGCGTCCAGCGCCAGCATCGAATTACTGTAGAGATTGTCGCCGCCGCGTTCGAGGCCATTATTGCTTGGTGAAGGATTGCCCGTCGGCCAGTAGATGAGATTCAACTCGGGATCGTAGGAGCCGGTGATCCACGCCGGTGCGCCGCCGGTTTTCCATGAGTCTCCCGCCCAGGTATCGTGGCCCGGCTCGCCGGGACCGGGAACGGTGTAGAAACGCCAGGCACGCTTGCCGCTCCGCGCGTCGTAGGCCTCGATAAAGCCGCGCACTCCATATTCGCCGCCTGCGACACCGACGATGATTTTGTCCTTCACCAGCAGCGGAGCAACCGTAAACACGTAGGACTGACGATAATCCGCCGCCTCGACGTCCCAGATGACATTGCCGGTCTGCATGTCCAGCGACACCACATGTCCGTCGAGCGTGGCCATGAAAAGATGCTCGCCGAGCGCCGCAAAACCGCGATTCACCATGCCGCAGCAGGCTTGCACTTTGTCCGGCAGCCGGCGTTGATAGCGCCAGATGGCCCGGCCGGTGCGCGCATCTAAAGCGAAAGCGCGGTTGTCTTGGCCGGTGCCGTAAAGGACGCCATCGATCTCGAGCGGCGTGGTTTCAAACTGGCCGAGATCGGCGCTTTGAAAGGCCCATTGCAAGGCCAAATTCCCGGCGTTCGAGGCGTTAATCCGGTCGAGCTTGCTGTACCGCCAACTGTTATAGCCTCCGGAGTAGGTTAGCCAATTCTGCGGCTCCTCGGCTGCCTTCAGGATGCGATTGTAGGTCACCTGCGGGAGGCCGGGCATCGCACCAGTGATCAGGCCGGCTACCGCCAATGTCGCGCGGATCGCAAAAATCTTCATCTCTATTCTCCGCGGAGACCGCTCAAATAAGCCAACAAGTCTTGCAACTCCTGGCGGCTTAGCTGGGATTCCGTGTAGGCGGGCATCAGCGAACGCCGTTCGTGAATCACGTCGCGCAAATCCTTCTTCAAAAACAAGTGCAGCTTGCCATCTTGACCCAGAAGCTGCAATGAGAATGCATCTTCGTTCTTCGCTACCCCAATCACTCGCTCTCCTTCTTTTGTAACCGCTGTCACGGTGTCGTACTCCGAAGGGATTCCGTAGTGGTTATTCGGGTCCGACATTGCCAGACTGAGTTCTTTGTCCGGTTCACGGATCGACTCGGTTAAGTACTCGACTGATCGCGCGGCGCCAACCCGCGTCAAGTCCGGACCCAGACGCCCTCCGCGTCCCTTCACCATGTGACACTGCGCGCACGCGGCCTGGCCAAAGAACAGGCGCTCGCCCTGGGCCGAATCGCCGGCCACGGGCGCTTTCGTTCCGGCGCTGACAGAACGCAGGTAGGCCACCAGCGCCCAAATCTCGCTATCTTCGAATGGATTGGCGGGCATCTCCGTGCCCGGAACGCCCTGGCTGATGGTGCGGAAAATCGCCGCGTCGCTGCCTCCATGGACCCACAGGCCGGAACGAAGGTCTGGCCCGCGTCCCCCGCCTCCGGCGCTCAGCCCGTGGCACGGCGAGCAGTTGGCGCGGAACAGCGAAGACCCTTCCTTAATCGCCGACGTATCCCCCGTCAAGGGATTCTGGATCTCTTTCTCTTGTCCAAGCGCCTGGGTTGTGACCGCGCAAGTGACAAAGATTACCAGCCAATTCGTCATTTCGAATATTGACAGTATCGCACTTCGACCAAGCCGGAGCAGCGGAAAGAGCTGTGTGCCGGGCGCGCTAGGCGACGGGGGCCGTCTCCTGGACGACAGCCAACTCCGGCGACGGCGCAGCGATATCCAACGCGTAGACAGTGAGAGGTTCCTCCCTGCCCCGAACTGTGATGGTTCCCATATTGCGGAAGGGAAACGCGCCTTTAGCGCCGTAATAGGTGTGCTCGCTGATCAGGATGTTGGCGCCCAGTTCTTTGGTGGCAGTCTGCAAGCGCGACGCGACGTTGACCGTGTCGCCGATGGCCGTGTATTCCATCCGCCTGGAAGACCCAATAGTGCCCACAATTGCCGGGCCCGAATGGATGCCCACGCCGATGCGGATTTGAATCCCCTCGGCCTCCCATCGGACTTGTAGTTTAGCCAGCTCCTGCTGCATCTCGATGGCGGCCTTCAGGGCGTGCTCTTCCTGATACGGGTCGTTCTCGGGAGCGCCAAAAATAGCCATCAATCCGTCGCCCATGAACTTGTCGAGCGTTCCCTGATTGCGGAACACTACTTCCACCATCAGCTCGAAGTACTCGTTTAAGAGCTGCACGACCTTTTCGGGAGCCAAGTGTTCGGAGATTTTCGAGAAGCCCCGGATGTCGGAGAACAGCACGGTGATCCTGCGCCGGTCCCCGCGAAGCAGGCTTCCGGAATCGGAAGTAAGCACGGAATCCATTACTTGTTGGGACACGTAGCGGGCAAATGCGGACTTCACGCGATCTCGTTCCGCCAGCCCGTCCGCCATGGCGTTCACCGACCGGGCCACTTCGCCGAATTCGTCTTTGGACCGAACATTCGCCCGGGCCTTCAGATCGCCTTTGGCAATGGAATCCAGCACGCGTTTCAACTCCATGAGCGGGCGACTGGCACGAGCGCTCAACCAGAACGCGACTGGGATGGAAAGGATCAGCGAAAGACCGAGGGCTCCCAGGCCGGCCAGCTTCAAGGGCCGCAGCTTGCCTTCCACCCATTCCACGCGAGCTTGGGCGATTACCGCTCCAACCACCTTACCGTCGCGATCCCGCACCGGGGCATGCGCGCGCAAAAAGCGGCCAAACTCGTCGGTGGAGAAATCCTGCTCGGCCGCAGCGGTTTCCCATTGCAAGGGTGCGCCCTGAGTCCGATACACCTCGCCTGCGCGGCCCATCAGCGCGGGATCCTCTTCAGCGTCCGCTGCGATGGTGAGCAAGCCATTCCGCTCAACCAGCGCGAAAACGCGCTGCACCTCCGTATCTTTTCTCCGGTTGGCGTCCCGAACCGCCTTGAGTGCGCGATGCAGCTCCGCGTAAGCGGGTGTGGCCTCATCCTCACTCTGATGGATGCTGGTCAGCTTGCCGGCGTCGGTGAGCGCCGCCGCGGTGGCCGCGATCGACAGCAACTTCGCCCGATACTCGTCGTAGAAATGGCGTTTCGCGAGCGAGTACAAACTGGCCGTAGATGCCAGGCTGGCCACCAGGGTTAGCCCGCCTAATGCCAATAGCTGTTGGGCGCGATACGTCATGCCGGAAGGTTGCCTCTGCGCATCATCTTCCTTTATCGACTGAAACGAGGCTTATGATAAGGCCGGTCGCATTCTTGACGGAAATTCCGCGTTCTCCGTCAGTTGCGGGTGGTGCAGGGGCTATGGATTGAGCACGGCCTCGGAGTGGGGACCAGCCGCGCCATGCCTGTCAACCAGGACCTTGCGCTCGTCGATGTCTTTGTCCACGATCACGGCAAACCAGCCCTCCATCATCTCTTCCCAGCTCTGATCGCCGTGCGGCACGGCCAGGTTCGGGTTCGGGTTGTATGGGTTATTCAGTGAGTTGTCCATGTGGGCGATCACTAACATCTTCGTGCCTTTGGGTATCGGCAGCGGCCGCTCTTCGTCGTAACCCAGTTGCCATAGGAAACTGTAGTGAGGCACTTTGAGTATCGTTTCCGATCGGCCATCCGGATAGATCAGACGCATCTCCATGTCTTTGCCGCGGAGATGCATGTGCGGCTGCAGCCATACCAGTTGGGTATCCACGGCGAACGTCGCCTGCGCCGCGAGTTCATAGTTTGGATCGCCGGCCGGAATGGTGAACTTAGCGTTGTAGTCGGTCATGGTTAAGTAGCGATACTTGGTCGGATGTTTCGCCAAAACCAACCCGACCTTGGTAAGATCGCTGCCTGCTGTGCCATTGGTGGTGTAGTGTACCTCCAGCACAAGATCCGAACCCGCCGGAATGAGTAAGGCCGAATCGCTCAGCGCGAAGTTCTGTGGCTCGATGCCAGGCACGTAGACCGCAAGCTGCCAGTATCTGCTAGTAGGATCTTCCTCGGCATCATCATTCTGCTGACTAGGATTTAAGACGCCCGTGGCAAACCCGTTCGCGTCGCGCTTGTACATGGTGGGCACGTAAAACTCGCCAGGCTTGGCCTCCTTCAGCCAAGTTGACCCCGGCGGGCGAATGTAGGCCTGCATATGGTGGACATAACCGCGGTTGCCCGGAAGAATTTCCGCCGCCGACACCCAGGTGTCCTTGGTAAAACCGGTGGGAATCACGATTTCGGTGTATTCGATGGTTCCCGTAGGGGGAATTGGATAGGCTTTCGGCATCGCGAACACGATGTCAGGCTGGATGCTCCATCCGGCGGCCGGGAATTCGCGGGGCGCCGCTTTGTCCTTGGGATCTCCCTCTGGAGCGCCGTTGTCGGCCCAGGCCTTGATTGTCTCGACTTCGCTTGGTGACAACTTGCGCGCGGTCTCTTCGGAAAAATGCCCGTAGTTGGGGTCCGCAAACCATGGCGGCATCTTCTTGGTGAGCACCGCGGTCTTCATCGCCTTCGCCCAAGGCCGGGTGTCCTGGTAAGTAAGAAACGACATCGGCGCGGTCTGATTGGGGCGATGGCATTCCTGGCAATGCGACTGAAGAATGGGAAGCACATCCTTGTTGAATGTGACCTGATTTCCCGCTGCCGTGGCCGCCGCGGAAAAGCACAGCAGCATCATCAAATGGCGCATGTTCAACATGATAGAATACTAGCCGCTTGATCCGCACATTGAGAATGTTCACTGCCATCGGGGCGCTGAGTATGGCGACGGCATTCACGGCAGGCAGCCAGATACAGGGCTTCAACGGGACCTGGAAGCTGAACCCCAAAGTAACGACAGGGCCGCACGCCAAGAGCGAGATCTTGACCTACCATGTCACTCGCGACCAGGAGCACTACACGGTGGATGAAGTGGAGCTGGATGGCAGCCTGTTCAAGACCGTGTATACGGCAAAATTCGACGGTAAAGCTTACCCCAACAAAAATCTCGTAACCGGCGCCATAACCTATGTTTCCCTCAAGAAGATTGACGATCACACCGAAGAACTCGAGAGCAGGGACAAGCCCGGAGGTCCGCTGATGTATAAGTATCGACGCGTCTTGTCCGGCGATGGGAAAACCCTCACGTCATCCATTATCGACGCCGACGGCTCCGTCTATTCTGTCCGCGTATTCGAAAAGCAATAGCCGGAGATTCATATGACAACTCTCAGCACTCCCCCGCTCTCCACTCTTCTATCAAGACTATTCGCCGACGCGGAGGCGAGCAGTAAACAAATGACCCGGTTTTCACCAGAGGAGCACGAAAAGCTGAGGACCAGTCCCACCGAGTACCAGGCGCTCTATTCCCGCATGAAGGACTTTCACCTAGCGGTGTCCCCCGAAACCGGAGTAATGCTGTACATGCTGGCTCGCGCGATTGGCGCGAGCTCCATCGTAGAGTTCGGTACTTCCTTTGGGATTTCAACCCTCCATCTCGCCGCCGCGCTCAGGGACAACGGCGGAGGACGACTGATCGGCACCGAGTTCGAACCGTCGAAGATCGCGCATGCGAGAGAGAACCTGGCTGCCGCGGGCTTGTCCGACTTGGTTGAGATTCGCGCAGGCGATGCCCTGGAAACCCTCGCCAGCGACCTGCCAGATACCATCGATCTGGTTCTTCTCGATGGCGCGAAGCCTCTTTACCCAAGGGTTCTTGCGCTGATCGAGAAACGCTTGCGCGCGGGCGCGCTTATTGTCGCTGATAACGCCGACTGGTGCCCGGATTATCTCGCTCGGGTTCGCTCGCCGGCTGGAGGATATCTCTCCGTGCCCTTCGCGGCGGATGTAGAGTTATCGATGCGGCTCGGCCCGTCTTAGGCAACGCGGAGGAGGGCGCCTGTTCCGCAGACGTATACGGCTGGGAACATGACCGGCTGGGGCTTGACACGGTTCGCGCCAAAAGTTATATGCTAAGGGTCACGAAGGAGATGGACGTGAGAACAAAAAATCGTCTGGCGATTGCCGCAATCGCAGCGCTAGCCTCCGCATTGCCATTGGTTGCGCACCACGCTGTGTCGGCCGAGTTCAACTCGGACAAGGTCATCACCTTGAAAGGGGTGGTGTCAAAGGTGGACTGGGTGAATCCGCACATCTTCATTTATTTGGATGTGAAGGATGACGCGGGAAAGGTCACCACCTGGAGGCTGCAGTCCGTGCCTCCGCTGTTCTTCCGCGGAAGCGGCCTCACAAAAGAGAAGTTACTCGATGGTTCCGAGGCTACCGTCACTGCGTATCCGGCCAAAGACGGAACCGACGCCTTCGGGTTCGTTCTGAAGCTGGCCTATCCGGATGGACATTTCTATAACCTCGGGGGCGGTGCAGTGCCAGCCCCGGCGTCTCCCGCACCGGCGGCTCCGACAAAATAGGAGGAAATTTATGCAATTCCGTTTAACCACTCATCCCCTCGGCGCCGTTAGCGTCGGGCTTGCGACGATTGTGATGGTCCCAGCAAGCGTTTTCGGCCAGACGCAGGCCGCGAATTACGGTCCTCCAGCCACCAGCTACGCCATCGAAGCCGCAAGATACCCGGATGCGGCATCGAAGCCTACGCCTCATACGGCGGATGGACATCCCGATCTGAGCGGCGTATGGCATCACTTTTTTGGCGGGCTGATAGCACCGGTAGGGGAAAAGTCTTTTGCTCTCAATTTCGGTCAATCAGTGCCGCACGCGACTGCGGGCGGTCCGCCGGTGCCGAAAGCGATGCCCGATCCGGCGCCGGAATACAAGCCGCAGTACGCGGCCAAGGTCAAGATGCTGAGTGACAATCAAGTTAAGGAAGATCGTACGTTGCACTGCGGGCCTCCGGGAGTGCCGAGGATTGGCCCTCCCCAAGAAATAGTGCAGACGGCCAAGCAGGTGGTATTTCTTTACGCGGACTTGACGGGCAATCACTGGCGGGTGATTCCGGTGGATGGCCGAGGCCACAGTACCAATCCGGAAGAAGAGGGAACGTACAACGGCGATTCGACCGGCCATTGGGACGGAGACACCCTGGTTGTCGATGTGACCCGCTTGACTGATGACTCGTGGCTTGGCGACAACGGCCTTTTCCACACCAGCAAATTGCACGTGGTGGAACGGCTGCGGCGGGTGGGCGATACGATCCAGTATCAAATGACGGCCGACGATACGGTTCTCGCGAAGCCGTGGACCATCACCCGCACCTTGACCTTGCAACCCGATACGCTGGACGAAGTGCCCCCTTGCGTCGACAATGACGCCGGTCATTACGTCAACCTCGAGCATCACGACAACGCGCGCTAAAGGCAAATAAACCGCTCCCTTACGGTCACGGCTCGGAAGGACCTTCTGAGCCGCGCGCGTGCGAGAGCGGTCTTCCAAATGCGAACAACCTGCTGCATCGTGGGCGGCGGCCCGGCAGGCATGCTACTGGGGTATCTGCTGGCGCGTCAGGGCGTTCCGGCGATGGTGCTCGAGAAACACGCCGATTTCTTCCGGGACTTTCGCGGCGATACAGTACATCCGTCGACGCTTGATGTGATGTATGAGCTGGGGCTGTTGGAAGAATTTCTGAAGCTGCCGCATCAAGAGCTCACGTCCACCGGCGCGCTGATTGGCGGTTACCGCGTCGAAGCCGCCGATTTTCGACACGTGCCGGCGCATTGCAAATTCATCGCGCTGATGCCTCAATGGGACTTCCTGAATTTTCTGTCCGATCACGCCAAGCGATTCCCCAGCTTTCAACTTCGGATGCAGCACGAGGCGGTCGGGCTGATTTGGGCCGGTGAAACCATCGCTGGAGTGGAGGCGCGGACGCCCGAGGGCCCGGTGCGGATCCTGGCGGACTTGGTAGTCGGCTGCGACGGAAGGCACTCGACGACGCGGAAAGCGGCCGGACTCCCAGTGCGGGAATTCGGCGTGCCGATCGACGTGCTGTGGTTTCGCATTTCGCGGCGAGCAGGCGATCCGGAGCAAGTGCTGGGGAATGTGAACTACGGCAAGGCAATCATCCTGATCAATCGCGGCGACTATTTTCAAGCCGGGATGATTATTCCCAAGGGTTCTTTCGAGGATCTCAAACAGGCCGGGCTGAGCGCGTTCCAGGACTTGATATGGCGCATCGCGCCCTATCTGGGCGATCGGGTGAACGAGTTGCAGGATTGGGAGCAAATCAAGCTGCTCACCGTGCAGATCAATCGCCTCCAAGAGTGGTATCGGCCGGGCCTGCTCTGCATTGGCGATGCGGCGCACGCCATGTCGCCGGCCGGGGGCGTGGGGATCAATCTGGCGATTCAAGACGCGGTGGCAACCGCCAATATCCTGGCCGAATCCTTACGAGCTGAATCCTTAGGAGAGGGACAAGTGACCGAGGCGCTGCTGGCGCGAGTGCAACAGCGGCGGGAGTTTCCCACGCGCGTGACCCAGGCGTTGCAGGTGAATGCTCATAAGGCGATTGCACGAGTGTTCCAAACCAGCGGCGAGTTCCAGCTTCCCTGGCAGGTGAAGGCTGTATCGCACGTGCCGGGATTGCAGCGAGCGATGGGATACCTGGTCGGTATCGGCGTGCGTCCGGAACATGTAGACGGCGCCGCGCGGCCACGGGGTAGAGAATGGTCCCTCAAGAAAGTCGCGGTTCACGCGGGAGCGTTGCTCGGCGCGGCGGTCGCTACAGTGCGAGCGTTGCGAGCGTAGAGTGGTCTTGCGGGGCCGCCTCTCTTTTCAACTGGCCGCATGCCGCGAAGATATCCCGCCCTCGAGGCTTGCGAACGAAACATGGCATGGCACGCCGCACGATGGCTTGAAACGCATGCACGCGCTCGGCGTCCGGCGTCTCAAACGCGATTCCCGGCCCGGGATTTAGCGCGATCAGATTCACCTTGGCGTTCAGATGCGCCAGCAGCTTCACCACTCTTCGGGCGTCGGCGTCGGAATCGTTCACGCCCTTTAGCAGCACGTACTCAAACGTCAGCTTTTCCCAAGGACGCAGCGGATAGACTTTGCACGCCGCCAGCAAATCCTTCAGTGAATACTTGCGCGTGATGGGCATCAACTCGCGCCGCTGCTCTTCACTGGACGCGTTGAGCGAGATGGCGAGTTTGGGCCGTACCGGCTCCCGTCCCAGCTCGGCCATTTTGGGAACGATTCCGGCCGTGGAAAGCGTAATCCGACGGGGCGAAATCCCCACGCCTGCCGGCTCGGCCAACAAGCGGGTGGCCTTGATCACGTTGGGAAGGTTCAGCAGCGGCTCGCCCATCCCCATCATGACGATGTTCAAACGATCGCTCGCGGTCGAGATCCCGTGCGCCCGCATGATAAACAGAACTTGGCCGACGATTTCCCCGGCCGTCAGGTTCCGCTCCAGCCCCATCAAAGCCGTCAGGCAGAACTGGCAATTCACCGGGCATCCCACTTGGCTCGAAATGCAAATGGTATCGCGACCTTCCTCCGGCATCAGAACCGCTTCGACTGTCCGCTCGTCCTTTAGTTTCAACAGATAGCGCCGAGTGCCGTCCTTGGATTGAAATTCGGCGGCCAGCTCCGGCAATCCCACAGAGAGCTTCGAAGCCAATTCTTTTCTTAGTGTTAACGGTAAGCTCGTGATCTGGGCCAGTTCCGAGACCTTTTGCCGGTATACCGCGTCGTATACCTGGCGGGCGCGAAACGCTGGTTGATTGGGCCCAAAGGCTTCTTGTAGTTCTGGAAGTTCAAGTCCTACAATACTTTGCGCCACATTTTTCAGTATACCTTACTGGCTGGGGTCGGGAACCGCCGATATAACGTGCCGGAACCGCGATAAGATGGAAGTGAAGGTAAAATGGCTGGCGCAGTTCAAACTCTCCGCGATATCGAAGCAACGACCCTGAAAAACGGGGTGCGTGTCATCAGTGAGGAGATGCCTCACGTCCGATCCGTCTCCATGGGGGTGTGGATCAAGACCGGCTCACGCCGCGAAACCTCCGAAGAAAACGGCATCTCGCACTTCATCGAACACATGCTCTTCAAGGGCACCAAAAACCGCTCCGCCGAAGACATCGCACGTTCGGTGGATTCCATCGGCGGCGGCCTGGACGCGTTCACCGCCAAGGAAATGGTCAGTTACAACACCAAGGTGTTGGACGAGCATCTGCCGCTGGCGTTCGACGTGCTGGCCGACATGGTGCGCAATCCGTTGTTTCGCGAAGCCGATATCGAGAAAGAGAAGAGCGTCATCCTGGAAGAGCTGAAGATGGACGTGGACAACCCCGAATATCTTTTGCACGATATCTTCTCCAGCAATTTCTATAAGGATCATCCACTCGGCAAGCCCATCATCGGCAGCAAGGACACCATACGCACGTTTGATCGCCAAATGATCGGCGATTATTACCGGCGCTATTATTCCCCATCCAATATTCTGATCACGGCGGCCGGCAATTTGAATCACGGGCGCCTGGTGGATCTGGCGCGCCAGTATTTCGAGGATCTTCCCATGAACGGGACGCTCGCGCCTGAAATAGCGCCGGTGCCGCACGCGCGTCTGGTGTTCCGCAACAAAACATCGCTCGAACAGACGCATCTGTACATGGGCGTTCCCGCGTACCCGTTTTCGCACGAGCTGCGCTTCGCCTGCTATGCATTGAACACCATCCTCGGCGGCGGCATGAGCTCCCGGCTGTTTCAGAATATCCGCGAGAAGCAGGGCTTGGCGTACGCCGTGTATTCCGAGCTCGCCATGTATCACGACACCGGCTGCATGGCCATCTATGCGGGGACGGCGGTGGAGACTGCCGGTCAGGTGATCCATTCCATTGTGAAAGAGCTGCGCGAGATCAAACAGAACCTGGTGCCGGCAGAGGAGTTGCGCCGCGCCAAGGACAATCTCAAGGGCTCTTTCATGCTGGGCCTGGAGTCCACGTCTAGCCGCATGAGCAACCTGGCCAGGCAGGAACTGCACTTCAAACGCTTCTTCAGCCTGGATGAAATGATCGAAAAGATCGAAGCGGTGACGGCTGAGCAAATTCGGGACATCGCGCGGGAATTTTTCCATTCGAAGAGCATCACTCTCGCCGTGCTCGGCAACCTGGGCGAATTCCGCATCAAACGCGAGGAGCTCGACTGCTAACTCCATCGGCCGGCAAACTGGCGCGAGCCACGCTGCTTCTTTGCGCCCTTACCGCATCGCTGTTTGCTCTGGATTTGAAATCGCTCAAGCCGCAAGGCTACGTGAGCGACTTCGCGAACGTTCTCGATCCGCAATTGCGCGCGCGGCTGGAAGCCTACTGCGGCCAGGTGGAGCAGGCGACTGGAGCGCAAATGGCTCTGGTAACTATCAAGTCGCTGGACGGCGAGCCGATCGAGGACGTCACCAATACGCTCTATCGCCAATGGGGCGTCGGCAAGAAGGGCAAGGACGAGGGGATCATGTTCCTGCTCGCCATCCAGGATCATCGCGACCGCATCGAAGTGGGCTATGGCCTGGAGCCGATCCTTCCCGACGGCTTCGACGGCGGCATCACGCGCAGCATTCAGCCGCTTCTGAGGCAGGGCGCTTATGGGCCAGCTATGATCGCCGCTGCCCAGCAGATGGGCGCCGAAATTGCCCGCGCGAAAGGCGCAGCGCTCGGTTCAGGCCCGCGTTCGCGCGGGCGCCAGCCGCCGGAGGAAGGTTTTCCGTGGCCTCTGATCTTGATCGGCATTGTTGTTTTGATGCTGTTCTTCCGCGGCGGCCGAGGATTTTTAGCCGGCATGATTCTCGGTAATCTATTAGGCGGTGGAAGAGGCGGCGGTAGCTGGGGCGGTGGCGGCGGATTTGGCGGAGGCGGTGGAGGCGGGGGGTTCGGCGGATTCGGGGGAGGGGATTCGGGAGGCGGCGGGGCATCGGGGAGTTGGTAGGACCAGCTGGTAGCAAATCATGGAAGAGAAACTCCAGGAACTCGTCGATCGTCTGAAACAAGCCCAGCACGAGCGCTTGCGCACGGTGGTGCTCTACGGCTCTGCAGCCGCCGGCGAACACAAGGAACACTTCTCCGACATCAACGTTCTGTGCGTTCTTACTCGCGTGACGCCCTCCGAGCTGGCCGATGCCGAGCCGATTTTCAAATGGTGGCGCGAGCAGGGTAATCCCTCGCCTCTGCTGTTGAGCGAAGAGGAACTGCGCACTTCCACCGACTGCTTTCCCATCGAATTCCGCGATATGCAGGAGCGCCGGCGCGTGTTGTTCGGCCCCGACCTGATCCAGAATCTCGTTATCGAGGAAACGTTTTATCGGGCCCAAGTGGAGATGGAGCTGCGCGCGAAGCTTTTGCGGCTGCGGCAGAAAGCCGCCGAAGTGCTCACCGACAAGCCTGCTCTGCTGCGCTTGATGATCGATTCGGCGCCGAACTTCCTGGTGCTGGCGCGGCATGCCTTGCTCCTTTCCGAGCAACCCTCCGGCTGGACGAAACGCGAAATCGTCCGGCATCTCCCGGATATCGGAGTGGATGGAACGCCGTTCGATACCTTGCTCGACTTGCGCGATCAGAGCAAGCTAGCCAAAGATGTCGATCCCGAAACCTTGTTCGCCGCCTACCTCAGTTCCATCCAGGCGTTGGTTCAACATGTCGATCGCATAGAGAAATGAGGATGCCATGAAAGTTGCGTTAATCGTCATCGCAGTGCTGGTTTTGATCGCCCTGGGCGTCTTTGGCTGGGCCGCGGGCTCGCGGAACGCGCTGGTCACCGAGCGCGAAGCCGTCAATGCCGCGTGGGCGCAGGTGGATGTCGCGTTGCAGCGCCGGGCCGATCTGATCCCCAATCTGGTGGAGACAGTCAAGGGTTTCGCCAAACAGGAGCAGGCCGTGATCAAGGAAGTGACCGACGCCCGCGCGGCGCTGGGTGGCGCCCGGACTCCATCGGATAAGATTGCAGCCAACGGGCAATTGGACAGCGCTCTCAGCCGGCTGCTGGTGGTGGTGGAAAATTACCCGCAGCTGAAATCCAACGAAAATTTCCTGCGCCTGCAAGACGAGCTGGCGGGAACCGAAAACCGCATCGCCGTCGAGCGCCGCAAGTACAACGAGACCGTCCAGCGCTATAACACCGACATCGAGCTGTTCCCCAACAACATCGCCGCTTCGATGTTCGGGTTCCAACGCAACGACGCGTACTTCAAAACCGCGCCCGACGCGCGTAACGCGCCCAAAGTCACGTTCTAGGCGATCCGCGGCATGGCCAGGAAGCGCTTGCTCCTGATCGGCGCAACTACCGGCTATCAGACGCGCGTCTTCGCCGAGGCAGCCGACCGCCTGGGCTTCGAGTTGATTCTCGCAACCGATCGCTGTCACGTGCTGGACGACCCCTGGGGCGACCGCGCCGTCGCGCTGCGTTTCGAGGACCCGGAAGGCGCCGCCCAAACGCTGGCCGCGCAAGTGAACGTGGACGGCATCGTCGCTGTGGGCGACCGTCCAGCTTACATCGCTGCCCTTACGGCCCAACTCCTCGGCATCGCTTACAACTCGCCCGAGTCCGTTAACGCCAGCCGCAACAAGTTTCTCGCGCGCGAGCGCTTTCGCGCCGCCGGATTGCCGGCGCCGGAATTCCTCCGCGTGCCGCTCTCTGAAGGCCCCCAGCGCGCGGCGCAGCTAGCTCGCTATCCCTGCGTCTTGAAACCCCTGGGACTATCCGCCAGCCGCGGCGTCATTCGCGCCGACAATCCCCGCGAATTCGTCGCTGCTTTTCGCCGGATCGAAAATCTGCTGGCCGATCCCGATATCGCGCGCCTGCACGACGATCAGGACCGCTTCCTGCAAGTGGAGACTTTCATCGAAGGCCGCGAGTTCGCCCTGGAGGGCCTTCTCACACAGGGACGGCTGCGCGTGCTCGCGATTTTCGACAAGCCCGACCCGCTCAATGGTCCCTTCTTCGAGGAAACCATCTACGTCACGCCATCGCGCGAGGATCCAGCGACGCAGCGCGCCATCGTCCAAACCACCGAGGACGCCGTCCACGCGCTGGGTCTTAGCCACGGGCCGATACACGCCGAGATGCGCGTCAATTCGCGCGGGGTCTGGATGCTGGAAGTGGCCGCGCGGCCGATCGGCGGCCTGTGCGCGCGAGTGCTGCCGGGACTTGAAAATCTGATTCTGCGCCATGCCTCGGGCGACGATCCAGGCTCCATCGCCGAGCCCTGGCCCGCCAATGGCGTGATGATGATTCCGATTCCACGCGAGGGGATTTACGTGGATACCCAGGGTCTGGACCGAGCCCGCGCGCTGCCGGGTATCGAAGACGTAATCATCACCGCCAAGCCGGGTCAAAAGCTGATCCCGCTCCCGGAGGGCGCCAGCTACTTGGGCTTTATCTTCGCGCGCGGAGAATCGCCCGACGCCGTTGAGCGTTCACTCAGAACCGCGCACCTCCAACTGCGGTTCCAAACAGCGGCCGCTCTGCCGGTGATTAGTTCTTAGTTCTTAGTTCTTAGTTCTTAGTTCTTAGTTGTTAGTTGTTAGTTGTTAGTTGTTAGTTTTTGGCTTGCGGAGGGACGTAGCCGGGAGGCAGCGCCGCGCCCGCCCCGAAGAAATAATCTTCCATTTGCTTGAGCAGAAACTCTTGCGCTTCCTGCGTGCCCAGGTTCAGCCGGTACTCGTTCATGATCATCTTCATCTGCTCCAGCCACATCTTCCAGGCTTCCTTGGAGACGTTCTCATAGATGCGCTCGCCCAGCGGATGACCGTCGAAGGGCGCTTCGTCGAGCCCTGGCATGTCGCGCTGAAACTTCACGCAAAATACCGTCCGTTTTCCCGTTTCTTCCACCTTGGGACCGCCGCCCATGCCGCTGCTTCCACAACCCATCGCGATACGCTCCTTAAAGGTCCAGGATAGCAGAGGGGATGAGCCGCCTTATGCCAGGCGTTTTTCGGATGCAGCGGGCTCTTCGGCGCTGGCGGGAGGCGGTGGGGTCTTTTTGCCGCTGAGGTACTCGGACAGGCGCAAGGGCATCTGCGCCCCCTTCTCCATCGAGCGTTGGACCGCTTTCTGGTAGCGGCGCAGGGTTTCGCGCTTGACCGGCTCCAGGATTTGACACGCCTCGATGTCGAGCAGGATATCTATCTCCCATGGCTGGAACGTGTTACGGTTCATTGCCCCACGGATCAGCTCCCCCATCAAGCGGTTGAATCGGTTCAGGCGGGCTTCGCTGTCAACAGTCTGCACGAGCATAGATGGCCTTCTTCTCTATCGGCGAAGTGGCTCGAAAACTTGAACCAATATGCTGGACAATAATACCGGAGCTCCTTCCCATGCCAGATGCCAGATTCGATCCACCCCGGCTCGCTTTGAACCGGATCTACACCAAAGCCGGCGACCAGGGCCAGACGCACCTGGCGGGAGGCCAGCGAGTCTCGAAGGATTCCCTGCGCATCGAGTGCTACGGCACCGTCGACGAACTGAACGCTTTCACCGGCATGGCTGCTATCTCGGCCGCCGAATCCGTGCCTTCCCTGCTGCCAATTCTGCGCCGCGTCCAGCATGAGCTGTTCAACCTTGGATCCATCCTGGCCACTCTGCCCGAGGATGTGCATCCCCACCAAGCGCGCGTTACCGAAGTTGAAATCCGGCAACTGGAGGCCGAAATCGACCGTATGAATGCCGTCCTGGCCCCGCTTCGCTCCTTCGTGCTTCCCGGCGGCACCCGCTTGAACACCGAACTGCACGCCTGCCGAACCATTTGCCGGCGCGCCGAGCGCTTGGCCGTTGCCCTCGCGCGCGCTGAGCCGATCCCACCCGAAACAATTCAGTACTTGAATCGCTTGAGCGATGCTTTCTTCGTTTGGAGCCGTTGGGTGAACCACGAACTGGGCGTTCCCGAAGTTTTGTGGGAACCGAATCAATCCGCCTCCGGCACAATGCAACCGCGCACGGAAAAGTAGCCGCTGGCAGGACCCGTGACGTGGCTTTCTTCCGCGTGGCGAAATCGGTTATTCTTGTAGAAATCAATCTGCCAGCGCCTCGTCTGCGCGCCATGCCGGGTAGCCGTCCGAGGTTCCAATTTATGAGGAGGATTCTTATGACAAGTAGCCTTCGCTTTCTGCAGCCAGCCTTTTGGATGGCCGCCCTTCTGGCGCTAACCATCGCCTGTCATTCGCCTTTGAACGCGCAGCAGATTCTTGGCGCGATCACCGGAACCGTGAAAGACGCCACTGGATCGGCCGTGCCCGATGTCACCGCCACCGCGCGCAACATCGGAACCAACCTCACTGTCGCGGCGCGCACGCAGGCCAGCGGTTCGTATTCGATTTCGAACCTGCCGGCCGGCACTTACGAGCTCACCTTTACCAAAGAGGGCTTCGACGCCGAGCGCCATACCGAAGTGGTCGTCAATGGCGACCGCACCACCACGGTGGATGGCGATCTCAAGGTCGGCACCATCGCCACCAAGGTGGATGTCGTCGGCACTCCGCTGATGAACCAGACCGATGCCACCACCGGCTATATAGTGGATCAAGCCACTATTGAACAGACTCCGCTCGGTACGGGCAGCTTCACGCAATTGGCCATCTTGAGCCCGGGCGTTCACGCGGATTTCCTAGGCGGCGCCGGCAGCAACTCCGGCCTCGGCAATCAGGCCATCTTCGCCAACGGCCAGCGAGACACCAGCAACAGTTTTTCGCTCAATGGCATCAGCACCAACAATTTGTTCAATGGAAACTCCACCAGCCAGGTTGGCGAGGACCGCTTCGTGTTCAACATCGGCGAGAGCTTCGGCGCCGGCGGTGAAATTCAGACCAGCACGTCGGTGTATGGGGCAATTGGACAAGCGCTGCCGACGCCTCCTCCCGAGGCCATCCTGGAGATTGCCGTCAATTCCGCCATGTACGACGCCACGCAAGGCGCCAATAGCGGAGCGCACATCAGCGTGCTTACCAGGTCCGGAAGCAACGGCCTGCATGGCGAGATCTACGAGAAGTTTCAGAACAGCTATATGAATGCCGAGCCGTTCTTTTACAACGCCTCGCCCATCCTGGCGCCCAATTTCCTGAACCGCAATCAATTCGGCGCAACTCTCGGCGGCCCCATCAAAAAGGACAAACTTTTCTACTTCCTGTCCTATCAGGGAGTCCGCATTGCCGACTCCACCGATTCCACCAAGGAAGTCACCGTTCCCCTCAGTCTCACCAACGACCGCAGCGCCCAGGGAATCCTGAACACCATTCAGAGCGCTTACGGAAAAACGCTGGCGGCCAGCCAGCTCAGCACGCAGGCTCTGGAATTGTTGCAGGCCAAGGGAGCCAACGGTCAGTATCTGTTTCCGAGCGCTCAAATCACCAATCCGACCACCGCGACAATACTTGGCTATGACGCGGTGGTGCAAGGGGCCAACGCTCAATCCAAGGTCGATCAGGGAATCGCGAACGTGGACTACGTTCTCAGCGACAAGGACCGGCTGGGCGTGAAATATTACGTCCAAACCGATCCCACCACGAATCCCTTCGGCGCGGCCGGTGTACTGCTCGGATTTCCACAGCAGTTGTCTTCCGGCAGCCAGGTGATTTCGCTGAACAATACCGTGATTCTCAGTCCCTCCTTGACCTGGCAACAGCGCGCCGGCTTCACACGCATGCGGGCTTACTCGAATACCAGCCAAAATTACACCCCGGGGCAGTTTGGAATCGCTCTTCCAGGGGGAGCCACGCAGTTCCCGCAAATTGAGATCCATGTTGCCGATCCGACCATCGGCAATGAACTCCAATTCGGACCCAGCACCAGTTTCGGCGATGCAGGCATGTTTCAAAACCAATGGGAATATGGCACCTCGCTGAGCTGGGTGAAAGGCCGCCACACCTTGAGTTTTGGCCTGTCCTGGGATCATACCCAGCTCAATATCATCAACAATAACGTCAATACGGACGTAATCGAGTTCAAGAATTTCGAAACTTTCGCGGAAGGCAACCTGCGCCCGGGCAATTACTCGTCCGCTTTCGCCGGCTCGGCCAACCGCTACTATCGTTCCGACACCGTCGGTGCTTACGCCAACGACAACTACAAATTGCGCAGCAACCTGACCGTGACGCTCGGCCTGCGTTGGGACTTCGACGGACCGCTCTCGGAGAAGTACGGAAAACTTACCGCGTTCAACCCCAGCTTGTATTCCTATGATGCGGCCACGGACACCATCGTCAATTCCGGACTCGAAATCGCCGGCAACAATCCGAACTTCGGTACGCCGGGGGCCAGCGACTCGCTGATGAAAGCGCGCCAGTGGGGCCTGGCGCCCCGCGTTGGAATCGCCTGGTCGCCAACCTCGAAGCTAACGGTGCGCACCGGATTCGGCATGTATTATGACCGCGGCGAATTTTTTAGCTATCTGTCGCCGCCCGCCGGCGCGGGATTCAACGGACCGTTCGGGGTCACTCTGGCGCCGCCCTTTGTGTCGCCGGAATTCGCCGCCAGCGGCGCCACCTTGGCGAATCCGTTTGGAAGTGGTCTGCCGCCGGCGCCAGCGGGGAGCGCGGCCGCATTCACGGCATTGCTGCCCAATATCAGTCAAACCATTTCCGGCAATTACCCGGCGGGGAACGCGTTCGGCCCATTCGTGTTCGGAGGCTACGACATCCACAACAAGCTTCCTTACACCGAGAACTGGACCTTCGACCTGCAATACCAGGCCAAGGACTGGCTATTCAGCGCCGGCTACATCGGTAATCACGGCCAGCACGAGATCCTGCCTATTCCGTTTAACGAGCCCATCCTGGCCACCAAACAGCACCCGGTGAACGGGCAAATCTACTCGTATGGCGGCACGAATTATGACGCCCAAGGCAACTATGTAAATCTGAGCACCGAGCCCATCTCGACCGGCGAATACTCCGGCAACGCGCCCATTCGCGTGCCCTACATCGGCTATGACATGAATTCCGTGCTATACGAGGCGGAAGGTATCTCCAACTACGATGCCCTTCAGCTTCAGGTTCGCAAGCGCTACTCGAACGGACTTCAGCTGACCGCAACCTATACCCGGTCGCATTCGCTCGATGAGCAGAGCGGCCTGGGACTCTTCTTGACCGGCAACAACCCGGATACGCCCAGGACCAGCTACGCGTCGTCGGACTTCGATCGGCCCAACGTGTTCCTGGTGAACTACAGCTATACGATTCCTAAGCTGACCTCGAACAAAGCTCTGGGCGCCGCAGTGAACGGTTGGATCATCAGCGGACAGACCGTGGCTCAAAGCGGCGAGCCTTACAGCGTGTATGATTTTTCGGGCTCGGTAGGGAGCCTTTATTTCGGAACTGACATCGAAATCTCCAATCCGATTTTGCCGCTGAAACCGGGCGTGACATCGGGACAGGCCACGCTGCAAGGCACCACGGGCGTGAACCCAGCCAAGCCGGTGTTCAACGTTAATGATTTCTATCCGCAATTCGTCCAGCCTGGAACCAATGGCGTCCCCCCCTGCGAACCGGGGGTCGGCTGCGACAGCTATGAGTCTACCTTCGCGAACACTGGGCGCAATCTGTTCCGCGCTCCGTTTGGAGTGCGCTTCGACATGTCGCTGGGCAAGGAGTTTGCGCTCAATGAGCGCTTCCGGCTGCGCTTCAATTTCGACGCCTTCAATGTGTTCAACCACCCGGATTTCGATGCGCCGAATAACTATGCTCAATTCTTCGAAGACTATTCGGCGCCGCCCTTAGCAACTCCGTTGGGAAGCGCGGGCTATATCCAGCACACGATCGGCAGCTCGCGGTTCCTGCAGCTTTCGCTGCACTTGCGGTTCTGACCGGCGCCACTGACGCGCGTGAGCAAGCTGCTCATTTTTTCGGATATTCACGGCGATCAGGCCGCGCTCGAGAAATTGATGGCCATCGAAGCGGATTACTACTTCGCCGCCGGCGACCTGGCGAATTTCGGGCGCGGTTTGGACGCCATGGGGCCGATTCTTCAGAAACGCGCCGAACACATGTACGTGCTTCCGGGCAACCACGAATCGGAATCCGACATTGCACGCTTCTGCCGCGAGTTTGGTTTTCACGATTTTCACGGACGGACCATGGATATCGCTGGCTACCACGTCGCGGGTCTCGGTTACTCCAATCCAACGCCCTTCCATACGCCGGGCGAATACAGCGAACAGGAGCTGAGGGAGCGGCTCGATAAATTCTCGGGCCTCGATCCTCTGGTCCTGATTTGCCATACACCGCCGAGGGGAACCCCGCTCGATCGCGCCGGACCGGGGCAACATTTCGGAAGCGATGCAGTCGGTGAATTCATCCAGCGTGAGCAGCCGCTTTACTTTTTTTGCGGCCACATCCACGAAGCCGCCGGCCGCGAGGCCACCATCGGGCGAACCCAAGGCTGGAACGTCGGCAAGCGCGGCCACTTGCTGGAGTTGACGCCCCTGGTAAAATGAAAGTTCCATGACCTTCGAAGAACACGAACGAGAGTACGCTTCGCTCCGCCAGCAGGCCGACGCTGTGCGGAGCTATCTTTGACTCCACCAACAAGAAAGCTCAGCTAGCCGCCATCGAGCGGCAGATCTCCGATTCCGATTTCTGGAATCAAGCGCCGGAAAAAAGCCAGAAGACCATGCAGGAGCGCAAGCGCCTGGAGCAGGCTATCGCCGACGAAGCCGAGGTCTCGCGCCTGACCTCCGATCTGGATACTCTGTTCGAGCTGGGGCGCGAAGGCGAAAACGTCACCGCCGACCTGGACCGCGAGATGCAGAGCTTTTCCGCGCGCCTGGAAGTGCTGGAGACCGGAATGCTGCTCTCCGGCCCGAACGACGCCAAGAGCGCCATCATGGCCATCCATCCCGGCGCGGGAGGAACCGAGAGCCAGGATTGGGCCGAAATGCTGCTGCGCATGTATCTGCGCTGGGCCGAGCGCCACAATATGCAGGCGGTGGTCACGGATCGTCTGGAAGGCGAGGGCGCGGGCATCAAATCGGCTACGCTCGAGATGAATGGCGAAAACGCATATGGCTTGCTGCAATCGGAAATCGGAGTGCATCGGCTGGTTCGAATCTCCCCGTTCGACGCCAACGCGCGCCGTCACACTTCCTTCGCGTCGGTCTTCGTTTATCCGCTGATCGATGATGAAATCAACATCGACATCAAGACCGAGGATCTGCGGGTGGACGTTTTCCGGGCCTCGGGCGCCGGCGGCCAGCATGTGAACCGGACCGAGTCGGCCGTCCGTATGACGCACATCCCGACCGGCATCGTGGTGCAGTGCCAAAACGAGCGCTCGCAGCACAAGAACCGCGCCAGCGCGATGAAGCAGATGCGCGCGCGCCTCTATGAATACGAGCTGGAGAAGAAGCAAGCAGCCAACAAGAAGGTGGAGGACTCCAAGCTCGAAATCAATTTCGGAAGCCAGATCCGCAGCTACGTGCTGGCGCCCTATCGCATGGTGAAGGACCATCGCACCAAGCTCTCCATCGGCGACGTGGACCGCGTTTTGGACGGCGATCTAGATCGATTGATGCACGCGTTCCTGGTTTACAAACACACCGGCAAAGTGGCGGGCGATGGAAAAGAAGATTTGCCTGACTAATGCCGCCGCATTGATCCAGGCCGGAGAGCTGGTCGCCTTTCCGACGGAAACGGTATACGGTTTAGGCGCTAACGCACTGGATCCTGCGGCGGTGGAAAAGATCTACGCAGCTAAGGGACGGCCGGCAGCGAGTCCGCTGATCGTGCACGTCAGCTCCATCGAAATGGCCCGCAGTCTGGCGCGCGAGTGGCCGGAGCGAGCCGACCAATTGGCTCGGATTTTTTGGCCCGGTCCGCTGACGTTGGTTTTGCCAAAACGGCCGCACGTCCCCGATCGAGTCACCGCCGGACTCGACACCGTTGGCGTTCGAATGCCCGCGCATCCGATCGCGCTGGCCTTGATCCGCGAGGCCGGCGTTCCCATTGCCGCTCCCAGCGCCAATCCGTTCGGTGAGCTTTCACCAACCTCGGCGCAACATGTTCGAGAAGCCTTGGGCGATCGTGTCGCAATGGTGCTGGACGGGGGCAGGACAACCGTGGGAATCGAGTCCACCGTATTGTCGCTCGCAGGTCCCGAAGCGATATTGTTGCGGCCGGGCATGGTGACGCAACAGGATATCGAGGCAGTCATCGGGCCGGTGAAAGTACTGGGGCCGGTGCTGGAGGGACCCCATGCATCGCCCGGTTTACATCGGCGGCACTATAGCCCCAGGACGCCCCTGATCCTGATCGAGAGTGGCCAAGTTCCCACAACTGGCCGCGGAATCCGTATTGAGATGCCGTCCGATCCGCGAGAATACGCGGCGGTACTTTATGAAAGATTACACGAAGCGGATGCTCAGGGATTCGACTGGATCGCCATCGAACAACCGCCTCGCACCGAAGAATGGTCGGCCATTCGCGATCGTTTAGTACGGGCTGCTCACCGGTCGTAACAGGCCGACGGCTTCCATCCGGCGGCATCGGGCTGCTTACGGAAGTGCGTGCTGGTGATCATGGTGCGGAACAGATAGGTGGGATCGGAGACGATGGTCTTCACTACGATCCAATCGGCTTCCGGTTCCTTGATCACGTCGTAGAATTCCTGAACCGTGGTCTTATCGCTGTAAGGAAGTCCGTTGCGTCGCAGATAGCCGGGCGTGAGGTGGCTGGTATTCACTTCCAGCGACCCACCCTTGGAAGGATCGAATGCCGCTCCGAAATATCCGACGCCCCCGGCCGGCCCTAGCCACCGTGCCACTGAATAGCCTTGCAGCGTCGGAGGACCGCTGGGAGCTTGCGGCGGACCGAAATGGAGGATGCGAGTTTGCGTTCCGGCATCCGTCTCGATCTTCAACGTGTTCTCGTCCTGCCAAGTGATGTGCAAGCGCGTGGGAAGGCGCATGAGACCGGCCGCGCCGTAAGCTTTGCACTTATTGCCGGCGGCTTCGTCCTTGGCTGGATCCCATTCTTTGGCGACCTTCTGGCCTTCTGCGTTCAACGGCACGCCGGCCCAATCGCCCTTGGGCGCGGCAATCATGCGGAAGCGCCAATCTTCAGTAACGATGGAGACCCAGTAACCCGTAAGATCGATAGGCGCCACTTGCTTGGCCGGCTTGGGCGGTCCCGGCGGCGGACCTCCGGGAAATTGCGCGAACAGAGCGGGCGCAAAGGCCAGGATGGTTAGAATTCGGATGTTTTTCATTTTTCGCCCTTCAAGCTTTTGTACACGGCTTCCACAAATTTGTCGGTGGTCCAGAATCCGGTAGTGGAACCGAACAAAGGATCGTAGTCCTGAGTCGGCCGCGCGGCCTTCACTTGTTCCAGCGTCATGCCCTTCTTGATCAGGTCCTGGATGCGGTCGCGAATGATGATGGTCATTTCACGGAAGTTGAGCACGTCGCCGAAATCGCACAGGCGGCCATGGCCGGGGATCACCATCGTGCCGCCCTCCTGTCCGTACACGGGGATAATCAGGTCGACGATCTTCTGCAGCGCGTCGATGGTGCCCTGGATGCTGCCACCGGCGGCAAGATCGATGATGGGGTAGTTGGTGGTGGTGAACAGATCGCCCGTGCTAATGACATCGGAGCGGCGGAAGACCACAATGCTATCGCCGTCGGTATGGGCCGCCGGCTGATGCAGAATATCGATGCCTTCGCCGTTGAAGTATAGCTTCTTCTGATCGCCCAGGAACGTGTCGGTAGGCCAGCCCTTTTCGGGACTCGGGGCCTGGGTACCAGTCGGCGCGCTCATGCGATTGAGGACGTTGATGTGCGAAATGACCGCCGCACCCACGCCCGCATCCTGAATATCGCCCGTGACGTTGGCGCCGACAATGGTGCTGCCGGCCAACCGGATTTTAGCATTGCCGCCGGTGTGATCGGCATGGTAATGCGTGTTGATGACATAACGGATGGGACCGGTTGAAATGGACCTGATCGCAGCCAGAACCTGGTCGGCCATCGGCGCCAGGCCAGTGTCGACCACCAGCACGCCATCTTTGCCGGTTTGCACGGTGATATTGCCGCCCGCGCCGACGATCATATAGATGTTGCCCTGCACCGGCAGCACGTGGACTTCACCCTGATTTTGCGCGCAGAGCACGCCGCAGGCTCCGAACAGTCCTCCGGCCGCGATTAGCAATGGAACCAGGGTTTTCATTTTGCGTCCGCCTTGGCAGCCGGAGCAGCGCCGCGAATCTTGTCTTGATATTCGGGGTACATGGTGTCGGCTCCGCCGCGCGCGGCTTGAGGCGGGACGCCATGAGCTGCCGGGAATTCGTCGAGGAACTTATTGGCGCCCGGCAGATGATGCGGGATCACACCCTTCGGCCGTATGATCTCTTCCACGCTTTCGCAGGGATAGGGCGCGATCTGGCCGCCGATTTCATAAAGATAGTCGCGCGTGCGGATGAACGGCTCGGTGAGATACGCCGGATCCCGAATTACAGTCATGATCGTGAGATTGTCGCCGTGCCGCATGAAGTGCTCCGTCACCACCGCGCGATCGCTGCGCGGTAGCCCGTTGCGGCGGATCCACCCTTCTTTCAAATGCGTGGTGGTAACGGCCAGAACGTCGCCCTCCCATTTGCCGGTGGAGAATCCCTGCGAGGTATGCAGCGCGTACTCGGGCGGATGCGGGCGGCCATCCATCCAGATGGTGCGTTCGGTGCCCCACGCGAAGTGATGGGTGTGGATGGCGATCAGGGTCTGCGAATCTTTGTCGAATTCCTCCCAGATGCGCATGCCGGCGAAGCTGGGGACGTAGTCGGAGGGGTGGACGCGGCACTGATATTCGGGCAGTGTGATGAGCGACGCATCCCAAGCGTCGGCCCGGTAGCGCGCGGCGTCGTTAATGGGGACGCCCAGGTAATCGCCCAACTCGGGGCCAGGCAGGCGTTCCGGCTGGTCTTCGTGCAGAATCTGGAGATTGTTCCAGACGCCGCCGAGATTCACCTGGCCGAAGGCCGCCGCGTGGGTCAATGCCAGCAACACGGGGAACAGCCAGACGGAGTTGGCCATTCGATAGGTTCTTTCCATAAACCTTCCTATTTTTGAAGCCCGGCCACCAGCCGAGCGGGTATTAGAGCGTGACTGACCTGATTGTATACAGGTCCAGCCGGTTTGTCGATTGGGGCTGGGGCAGGTCCGCGGCTCGGTACACGCGGCTTCCAGCCGCGTTTGAGCCGCTCCGATGCAGTAGCCGACCCTGGCGCCTTCTCGTCCGATTTGGCAAAAACGCGGCTGGAAGCCGCGTGTACCAGTTACAAAAACGCGGCTGGAAGCCGCAAGTACCAGGATCACCGGCGTACAAACCGGGCGACCACGCTGGTTACTTCGGCCCTGAAGCGCCGTGCGAGCTTCTCGGTGTCGCGATTGGAATCCGGGTAGGAAAAGCGGGCTCGTCTTGCGCCTGCGGCCCAGCCGATATCGAGGGCTTCGGCTAGTAACATGGCATTCACCCAACTGCCGTGATAGCCCGGCGCTACAACTCTGGATCGGACCACCGCGGTGGCCCCCTCCAGTGACCCCAGCAGAATTCCGGCGACCCGGCCGTCGATAATGACCACCGGCGAAATGTCCATTTGCGAGGTATGCGCCACCAGCCCGCGCCACCGGTTCAGTTCGCCTTCCCGCGCGACATATTCCGCATGCAGATTCGCCACTTGGTCAACAGGGGCCTGAGAAAGGGGAATCGTACGCGCGCGGCGGGACGGGGCAATGCGGTCGCGCAGCCGGCTCATATAGTACCGCATCTGGGACATATCGGCTTCTACCGTGGTAAGAGCTTCCACGCGCTCAAAACGATTTCTTGCGCAGAACGCAACAGCCGCGGGCTCTTTGGTGACCTCGACAATGCCTTCCATCGATGCCGCCCGCGTCCGCGCCAGCTCGTCAACGATTTGCGACCCTACCCCGCGGCGGCGAAACGACGGAATCACGTGCAACCGCAAGTGTGTAATGGCCTCCGGTCCTGGCCGGAAGGACGCCGCAGCGACGATACGCGGAGCTTCGTCACGAACGCACAGCAGATAGGCACGGTAGGAAGCGTCCGCGAACGTTTCCGGCAGCAGCATGCGGCAAATCCGCCATTCATTGTCCTGTTGTGGCGGCCGTAGGCAAAGTTTCATGCAACCGGGAGGCGGTTGCTCAACATTTCGCTGTTAGCAAAAGCGCCGGCCGCTGCTTGTTTATTCCCGAGCGCCTTCAGCGCGCGGCCCAGGATATTGTGGGCGACGGGCAGATCGTAGCGCAGCCTGATTGCGTCGAGCGCCGCCTCGGCAGCCTCGTTATGCTGGCCCTGTGTGAGATACGCGTGCGCAAGTCCCTGGTGTGGAGCCGCGAACCCAGGATCGGTCTCGATGGCGGAACGGAACGCAGCGACAGCATCGTCCAACTTGCCCATGCGCAGATAAGTATCGCCAACAACGGCGTCCAGTTCGGCAAACATTCCGTAGACCCTCTGGCCGGAAGCCAGATAAGCCATTGCCTCTTGATATTTTTCCTCGGCAATCGCCAGATAGGCGCGGCCCGCCGGGGCAAAAGGCGAATCGGGATCGTCGGCGATCAGCGCTTCACAGATCGCACGGCATTCCGTAAGCCGTGAGCTTTGAAAATACGCATGGCCCAGGAAAAGCCGCATTTCAACCAGTGCCGGATTCTTTTGCGTCAGCTTCTCGAGGAGTGGAATCGCTTCGGTTGAACGTCCCTGCGCAAGCAAAACACGGGCCAGATGGAAATCGCGCCGCGTTTCGGCAGCTTCGGCCTCGTTCTTCCAGGCAGCCGCGATGGAGTCGGTATAGCCAAATTCCTCCAGGGCGCTTAGGTCCTGCTCCAGGAAATCCTGCACGACGCGTGAATCAGATTGCGGAGCGAAGCTGACGTTCTGAACCGCGCGAGAGGGCGGGGTTGCGCAAATTTCGGAGATTGCGCGGCCAGCCATTCCCGGCGCGGGCGCAAAGCCGAATAATCCAAGGATGGTGGGTGCGATGTCGAGCAGTCCCGCGCCAAAGGTTAATTCGTCGGCTTCGATTCCCGGACCCGCCGCGCACAACAATCCTCCCGGTCCGCGGCTGGTTGACGGGCGCCACTCGGATTCTCCGGCCGTGCGATCGGAGACCAACATGACCACCGCCTCAGGACCAGCCAGTGCGAGCAATCTACCCAGAAACAGATCCAAGAGCCGGTAAATGCCGCTCACCGCTTCTTTGTAGATGTCGTCCGTGCTGGAAGGAAAAATTTCGCACGCCTGCCCTACCGCGCCGAACCACACAGCCGAAAAGTCCCAGCCCTGGGATTCCATCAGAGTAGTGGCCGCGGCATGCACGCTGACCGCCTGCGCCAGAATCACCGCCAGTTGCGCCAGCCGCTTGTCCTTATCCTGATCGATGCGCGCCATCCCGGGAACAAAGAGCTGCAATTCATTTCCGGTCCATTCCTGAGGATGAAACCGCAGCGGCAGGAGCGTGGACTCAAGCGACTGCGGATAAACGCTGCCGGGCACACCGTGCGCGAATCCGTTGGACACGCAAGCGGAGGGAGCCTGGGCCGGATGAGTGACGGGCCAGCCGAAGGCCTGGCATCGCAGGCCCTCTCTCGCAAGGATGTCCCAGATCTGGGTTGCTTCGAGCGAAGCCTTGGTCACCGGCCTAACTCCGCCCGTAACCGGGTCGGGTTCCACCGTATCCAGAACCCGGTGGCGATCGGCAAACGCCCCGGTCGCAACGCTGGTCCACAGCAGAGGAGAGCACAGAGGGGTCAACGTGGCCAGATCGCCCATCACGCCGTTCTCGACCATGCGGGCGAGATTGGGCATTGCGCCCGAATCTAATAAAGGATGAATCTGGCTCCAGCCGGCTCCGTCCCAGCCGATGAGGAGAACCTTAGGCATTCGCCGCGCGGCGGCGCCGTAATGCGATCAAGCCGGCTCCACCTAAAGCCAGGAGAGGCATAGCGTGTGGCTCCGGCACCGGTGAACCTTCGCCCGCCGTGATGGGTGTGTTGGCAGTGGTCTCGTAAGCGTAGCTCAATATTTCGAAGGATGAGGTTGAGCCGTTGGTCATGGTTGCGATGTCCGCCCAACCGGCGTATGACTGGCCACCGCTCTCAAAATAGAAACCGAGATAGGCAGAGCCACCTGTGCGAGACCAGTCGCCTGGGGCATAGGGTTCGATACTGGCCATCTTGCCGCCAGTACCCCAGTTGGTCGCGCTGGTGGGATCAATAAGCGCGCCAAAGGCTAGAGCCGCTACATCGCTGTTAGCGGTATCCATCAGAACTTCGGCGCCGTTGGCAGTAGATACTGTGACTTGCGGGTAGATGAACTCGGTATCCGCAGTGACCGTGATGTCGTCCGAAGACAATCCGCTCAGGTTGAAATCGTAACTGTTCGGATTGTTTACCGTCTGGTCAACGTTGCCGACATACACTATGCTAGCCTTCGCCACGGCCGGAGCAATCAAGGCCGCTGCACCGGCCAAACTATACGCCGCCAATTTTTTGTCCAACTGAGAGTTGCGTGGCGATTGCTTTCGATTGACGTTCATCTAGATAGAGGTCGCGCCGCGGCGGCGCCGTAATGCGATCAAACCAACTCCGCCGAGGGCCAGCAGCGGCAGAGCGGACGGCTCAGGTGTCGGCGAACCTTCGCCCGCCGTTATAGCCGTGTTGGCAGTGGTCTCGTAAGCGTAGCTCAATATTTCGAAGGATGAGGTTGAGCCGTTGGTCGTGGTTGCAATGTCCGCCCAGCCGGCGTATGGTTCGCCGCCGCTCTCAAAATAGAAACCGAGATACGACGAACCGCCAGTGGAAGACCAATCGCCCGGATCAGCGGAAAACGAACTGGCCATCTTGCCGCCAGTACCCCAATTGGTCGCGCTGGTAGGATCGATAAGCGCGCCAAAAGCGAGAGCCGCTACATCGCTGTTAACGGTATCCATCAAAACTTGAGCGCCGTTGGCAGTAGAGGCGTCGATCTCCCCATAGTTCTGCGCGGTGATCGTGATGTCGTCTGACGACAGTCCGCTCAGGTTGAAGTCGTAACTGTTCGGATCGCTTACCGTCTGGTCAACGTTGCCGACATACACAATGTTAGCCTTCGCTACGGCCGGAGCAATAAGGGCCGCTGCACCGGCCAAACTATACGCCGCTAATTTCTTGTCCAACTGAGAGTTGCGTCGCGATTGCTTTCGATTCTTGTTCATCGGGGGTTACGATCAAGTTTATATGCGTCGAGTAGCCGACACAAGTAAAATTCTCGTTTATAGGATTGAGAAGACTTGGCTGGGTACTGGTGGTACGGTGAGCGGCAACTCTTCCGGCCTGTCGAATGGTGGCCGGGGCCGCGCACCCAGAGCGGGGTCCCACAGGCCGCTGGTCTGGTACATATGGCGCATCTGCATGTAGTAGCCCATCGCCAGCAATACCAGTGGAAGAGCAGCCGGTTTGCGCATCAGCCGCTTCTGCAGCCGCGCCGCCATGGCCGCTTCGGCCGGCCCGAGCCGTGTGACATGCCGGGCGAGTTCCACCCGTTCGGCGTCGACTTTGCGTTGGGGAGCGTTATTCTGACCCCGGGGATTTCCG
The DNA here is from genome assembly GCA_963824345.1 of Bryobacterales bacterium. Lineage (GTDB taxonomy): Bacteria > Acidobacteriota > Terriglobia > Bryobacterales > Bryobacteraceae > Palsa-89. The sequence continues at coordinate 49,767 of CAWGOZ010000016.1, read as the reverse complement.
CGGGGCTCCGGCGCCTGGTATTGGTCGATGAAGCGCGCTACGCGATGTTCAAAGGCCGCGGGGCGATATAACCTGTTACAAAGCCAACGCACTCCCAGGACTAACTCGTCATATGTCATCTGCTTGGGGATTATATTTGTCGCCCAGGGAAGAACCGGCGCCGATTCCTTGCGATGTTCCACGAGGCGATTTTCGGCCAGCAGCCGGCTGTAGAGCGGCGTTGCCATGGGCGCGGAAAGCGGCGTCACCATGAACATGGGAACCGGCAAGGACATTCCAAACTCATATTGTTGTTCGAAGATGCCCCTAGTGTCCGAGTCGAATCCCAACATCATTCCGCCGCTCACCATGATGCCGTTGGCCGAAAAGCGCGCCAGCGTCTCAGCCATGTCAACGCCGATATTCTGGCGTTTCTTGGTCTCCTTGAGGCTGTCCGCGTTGGGGGTCTCGATGCCGATGTAAATGGTGGCCAGCCCGGCTTCCGAGCAGAGTTTCAGCATCTCGTTGTCTCGGGCGCAATCGATGGAGACCTGCGTGGAAAAAGAGACGCGCCCCTCGGTGCGCGCATCGTTCCAGTCCCGAATCGCCCTTAGCAGCTCTTTCGCGCGGGCGCGATACACGGTCAAATTGTCATCCGCGAGAAAAACGATCCGGTATCCAATCCGGTACAACTCGTCGAGCTCGGCCAAAACCTGGGCCGGCGATTTATGGCGCTGTTTGCGGCCGAGGTACTGGATCACATCGCAGAATTCGCACTCAAAGGGACACCCGCGCGAGGTTTGCAGCGTTCCGGACAACGCGCGATGGTTGGGGTAAAGATCCCAGCGCGGAATCGGCGACTCGCGCAGATCCGGTTTGTCGCCGATGTATTCTCGTTGCCAGGCGCCCGACCGCAGATCGGAGAAGAGCTCATCCGCGATGTTCTCCAATTCACCTTGCACCAGGATGTCGCACTCGCCGCGCAGCCGGCCGGGAGAAAGGCTGGCGTACGGTCCGCCGAAGATGACGATTTTTCCGCGCCGCCTGAATTCGCGGGCCAGCTCGATCATGCGGCGCTCCTGGCTGATTTTGCCGGTGATTCCGACGAAATCGGCCGTGGTGTCGAAATCGACCGGCGAGATTCCTTCATCGCACAGGGTGACAGCAAAATCCGGTGGCGCCAGCGCCGCAACGGTCGCGACAGAGGCGTCGGCGAGCAACAGCGTCGGGCCAAAACCCCAGGCGGCATGCACTTCCGTGCCGAAATAGAAGGGGGCGTCGGAGCGCGGATTGATCAGGTAAAGCGATGGCTGCACGCGGGGAGGACGCTCTAGTGAGTAGGATAACCCTTAACCCCTTGGAATGCACGGTATTCATGTCCGGCTTAGGAACGCGAGTACTAGCCGTTTGCGAAGTTCCAGTCCGCGACTTGACAGGGTTGCAAAAATCCTGCAAGCTTCAACGAAAGGCGCCTGAGCCATGGGCGCTTGTCTCAAAAAAGGACACGCATGCGATTCAGCCGCCGGCAATTTGTTGGAATCATGGGAGCGGCCACGGCGCTCCGTGGTGCAACCGTTCGGGCCGATCTGGTCCTCTATAACGGCAACATTCACACCATGGACCCCGCGAACCCCGCAGCCGACGCTGTCGCCATCTATGGTGGACACTTCCTCGCCGTAGGCGCCAAAAACGAAATCGACAACCTGGCTTCCGCGAAAACCAAGCGGATCGATCTGGGGGGACGCACCGTGCTTCCCGGATTTATCGACGCTCACTTACACACGGCGTCCTCCGGGTTGCGGCATCTCAAGGAAGTGGATTGCGATTTGCGATCCATCGCCGCCATCCAAGCAGCCATCCGCGAGCGCGCCGCCAAAACTCCGCCGGGCCAATGGGTGCTGGGGTTTAAGTACGACGACACCAAGACCACCGACGGCCGCGCCCTTAGCATTGCGGATCTGGATGCCGCGGCGCCGAACAATCCCGTACTCATAAATCATCGCGGCGGCCACACCTCCTGGGTCAATTCCAAGGCCCTGGCAATCGCCGACGTGAACGAGAAGACGCCCGATCCGCCGGGAGGCAAGTTCGAGCGCGGGCCCGGCGGCAAACTGGATGGACGGGTTCTGGAATCGGCAAACGATCCTTTTCAGAGGAAAATTCCCGAGACCGCGACGCGCGCCGAACGCGAGGCAGGCGTCAAGCTGATCACCAAGATGATCGTGCGCAGCGGCATCACTTCGGTGAACGATCCCATGGGCCAGCCCGAGGACCTGCTCGCCTATCAGGACGCCTATGCGGCTGGCGACCTTAACGTAAGAGTTTACGCGTTCATCAGCCAGCCCTATATCAAGAAGATGCTTCCTTCGGGGGTCCATTCTGGATTGGGAAACGAGTGGGTGCGGGTGGGCGCCATGAAGATGTTCTGCGATGGATCGATCTCGGAGCGGGATGCGCGCGTCTCCGTGCCCTACATCGGACGGCCGAACGACTTTGGAATCCTGGTCAACAATGAAGAGCAGCTTTTCGAGATGGCGCGCGAGCCTTACAAGGCTGGTTGGCAGATCGGCACCCACGGCAACGGCGACGTGGCCATCGACATCGTGTTGCGGGTCTATGAACGGCTGCAACGCGAGACGCCGAAGGCAGATCCGCGCTTCCGTATCGAACACTGCACCATCATCAACGACGATCTGGTGCGCCGCATCAAGGCCCAAGGCGTGATTCCGGCGCCGTTCTCGAGCTACGTGTATTATCATGGCGAGAAAATGAAGGCGTATGGGGCCGAACGATTGAATTCGATGTTCGCGCTGCGCAGCTTCCTGGACGCGGGAATTCCCTGCACCATGTCGTCGGATTATCCGCCCGGTCCCTTCGAGCCGATGATGTTCCTGCAATCGGCCGTGACGCGCACGGATACGGCGGGAAATGTTTGGGGACCTAAACAGCGAATCAGCGTCGCCGAAGCTCTGCGCGTGGCCACGGTGAACGGCGCGCATGCATCATTTGAAGAGAAGCTGAAGGGCTCCATCGAAGTGGGCAAACTCGCCGACCTGGTGGTGTTGGGCCGCGATCCGCTGAAGGAAGATCCCATGTCGCTGGTCACCATTCCGGTGGAGCGCACCATGGTGGGCGGAGATTGGAAATTCGAAGCATGATGAACCGTACACTTTTTATCCTTGCGACCGCCGGCCTGTTAATTGCGGACAGCCCGACCAAGCCGGGCGACGTTACCGAAGCGCGGGTAATCGCCGATGCGTCCGCGGGCAACGATTGGATGGTGGGCGGACGCACCTTCGATGAGCAGCATTTCAGTCCTTTGAAGCAGATCACCGACCGGAATATCGAGAAACTGGGCTTGGCGTGGGCCACCGACATCCCTAGCGCCATGGGTCTGGCGACGGAGCCGATTGTGGTGGACGGCGTCATCTACGTGAGCGCTCCGCAATCGCGGGTGTACGCCGTGGACGCGCTCTCTGGCAAGGTGCTGTGGAAGTTCGATCCGAAGGTTCGGCTGGACCGGATGCGGAATTCGTGGTCGGCGCACAGCAATCGCGGACTGGCGGTGTGGGCGGGCAAAGTGTATGTGGGGACCGGCGATTGCCGCCTGGTTGCGATCGACGCTGCCTCCGGCCAACAGGCCTGGGAATCTACCGTTTGCGATGGTTCTACAACCGGCATCACCGGCGCGCCGCATGTGGGCAAGGGCAAGGTGTTCATCGGCTACAACGGTTCCGACATCGGCGTACGAGGATCGCTGGCGGCATTCGACGCGACAACCGGTAAAGAAGACTGGCGATTCTGGACCGTGCCTGGAGATCCAGCCAAGGGGTTCGAATCGAAGGCGCTCGAGATGGCCGCCAAAACCTGGTCCGGCGACAAATGGTGGGACGTGGGCGGCGGCGATGTGTGGGATCCCATCACCTACGACCCGGCCACCGGTCTGGTGATCTTCGGCACCGCCGGAGCCGAGCCTGAAGTGCTTTTCGGCGACAAGGCCGACAAAAAAGTGGGTGGTGACCGCCTGTTTGCAGGATGCGTCATCGCGGTGAACGCGGACACGGGCGAGTACGTCTGGCACTTTCAAACCAGCGCGCCGGATTATCACACCGAGAACATGCACATCCTGCTGGCCGACGTGTTGCTGAATGGACAGCAACGGCGGGTGGCGATCACCGCCCCGAAGAACGGCTTCATCTATGTGCTGGACGAGCGGACGGGCTTGCTCCTGGAGGCGAAGCCGGTCGCCAAGGTGAACTGGGCGACGTCCATCGATCTGAAGACTGGCCGGCCCATGGAAGTGCCTGCGCCCGCGAACGGCCCCCGGCCGTTGGACGGAGGTCATAACTGGTGGCCCATGAGTTACAGTCCCGGCACCGGCCTGGTTTATCTTCCATTGCACGACGTGAAAGAGAAGCAGCTTTCACCGAACGAATTTCCGGAAGAAGGAAAACTGGTGGCGTGGGACCCGCGCAGCCAATCCATTCGATGGTCCGTTACGGAGCCGATCGCGACCAATGGGGCCGTGCTGTCAACTGCGGGGAATTTAGTCTTTCAAGGCCAGGGCACCGGGGAATTCGCGGCCTACGCGGCCGACACCGGGCGCAAGGTCTGGTCCATCAAAACGGGCTCGGCGATTCACTCCGTGCCGGTGAGTTTTGCCGTGCAAGGCGAGCAATACATTCTGACGCCAGTGGGCTGGGGCTCCGGATCGAGATTGTTCAGCCAGGGGAGTTCGATGGCGACGCCCGAAGCCAAGCGCGGACCGGCGCGGCTGCTGGCCTTTAAGCTGGGAGCAACGACGCCATTTCCGGAGGTCACGGTGCGGGTGCCCCCCGTGCCACGTCCGCCGGAACAGACCTTCAGCAAGGAGACCATTCAAATGGGCGCGGCGCTTTACGTGAAGCACATTTGCTTTGACTGTCACGGTCCTTATGCGGACGGGAGCGGAGCCTTCACCGAAGATGGGGCGATTCCCGATCTGCGCTATTTGCCCGCGGAATCTCACCGGCTATGGAGCGCGACGGTGTTGGGCGGGAGCCATCAGAAGCAAGGCATGCCTGGATTCGGCAATCCGCCCGGCTATCCCATCGTCAAAAGAAAGATGAGCGCGCAAGAAGCGGAGGCGATTCACGCCTACGTCATCGAGCAGTCCTGGAAGGCTTACAACCAAGAGCAGAAGAGATGAGACCGGAGCTCACTCCGGCAGCGAAACACAAATAGCCGCGCCATCGAACGACGCGCTGCCTCCAACGCTCACCGTCAGGTTCGTGTCAACCAAGCCGGGGCCTTGTCCGGAAACACACGGAGGCAAACCGGCCGGCACTCCTGGAACGACGAAGTTGATCTGATACAGGCCGGGGTATCCGGGCGTCAGTCCCGTAAACAGTGGAACCGGGGGTTGATAGCCAATTGGAACCACGTTCGATGGGAACGGCTTGGAGGCCAGAGCATCCGGGTGGAAATTGAAGTCCAGTTGGAAAAACTCTGCGGTCGGCACGGGCTTGGTCACCGGTTCGCCGGTCGGGGTTGCGGGCTTGGTGGCGCCCAGCCCCACCGCATAGGCGACCAATTCTTCGCCCACCGTGGCCGGACTGGAGCTCGAAACTAGTGTGCCATCCGCGTGGGTCACTTCCGGCTGGCAGGGCAGTCCTGTGGTGGGGCCGTGACCGAAGCCTCCGGGTAACACGGTATCGCATACCGTCAGAATATGCACCTGGTCGGGCAGAGGATTCAGGGCGCTGGGAGTCCCCGCGACGCCGTTCTCCGTTACGAAGAACTCGGTTAACACCACAACCTCGGAGCAAACGCCTAGGGACGGACTGCAGGCCGTGATTAGCCCATAGGGAATCTGAATGGTAACGGCCGTAAGAACGCCGCAGCCCGGACAAGTGTTGACCGGGCTCACTGCCAGGATCGGCGCTGGGATATCGGTCCCCTGTTGGATCGTCACACTGATTCCGGCCAGTGAAGTCGGCAGCTTGCCGGCTGGCGCGTACACCGGCTGAGTAAGGGAGCTGCCCACACCCGAGGCAAATATCGTGATCACTTGTCCGGGAGCGACGTTGACAGGGGTAGGGATTAGATATCCAGCTCCCGCAATGGCGCCGGGAACGGCGGTCTGGCTCAGAGCTGAAAGCGCAGTGGCTGCGAAAAAAAGGTACCGGGTTACTGGGCGGATCATGAGAGATGTCCTTTCAGAACGCGGTGATCTTAGTCTAGCGCAAGCTGCGAGTCGCCGGGTATTGTGGTAATGGTGTTGGGATGGCGATGACCTTTGAAGCCGTTCGCAAGATTGCGCTGGCGCTGGACAACGTGGAAGAGGGCACATCCTACGGAACTCCGGCGTTCAAGGTGCAAGGAGCGCTGATGGCGCGGCTGCGGGACGACCTCGGCGCGCTGGTTGTCCGCATGAGCATCGACGATCGCCAGGAATTGATGGCGGCCGATCCCGAGACGTACTTCATCACGGATCATTATCTGAACTACCCGTGGATTCTGGTGAACCTGGCTCGCGCGCATCCGGATGCGATGCGGGATTTGTTGCGCTCGGCTTGGCGGGCGGCCGCAGCGGAAAAGAAGGGAACGGGAGGGACCAAGGGGCGCGGCGCCAAAGGTAAAATAGGTGGATCTCGAAGATGAAGATTGTTACTACAGCGGCTATACTCGTGGTTCTCGGCGGACTTCCCGCGGCTCTATTTGCTCAGTGGCCGAATTATCCGACGCCGGGCGTTCCCAAGGGCCCGGATGGAAAGCCGGATTTAACCGGGCCGGCGCCGAGAACGGCCGACGGGCATCCGGACCTGTCTGGGGTCTGGGAATTCGTTAGAAATCGGCCGAAGCCCGGCACGCCGACTCCAGCGGACGCCGGCAGAGTTGGCCTGGAACAGTTCTTCAACATCGGGTGGACATTGAAAGATGGCCTGCCGTTCACGCCATGGGCGAAGGAGTTGCGAGCCAAGCGCTTCGCGGACGAGAGCAAGGACAATCCCGATGCGCACTGCCTGCCGCTCGGCCTGATGCAACTGCACACGCATCCGCAGCCGAGAAAGATCATTCAGAGTCCGAAGTTGGTCGTGATTTTGTATGAGGCCCAGACCGGTATCCGGCAGATCTTCATGGACGGGCGTCCGCTACCGAACAACGATCCGCAGCCGTGGTGGTACGGCTACTCGGTTGGCCATTGGGACGGCGACACGCTGGTAGTAGAGACCATCGGTTTCCGCGATGACGTGTGGTTGGATTTGGAAGGGAGCCCGCTCACCGGCACCGGTAAGATGACCGAGCGCTTCCGGCGGGTTAATTTTGGAAACCTGGAAATTGAGGTCACGGTGGAGGACCCCAAGGCGTACACCAAGCCTTGGACCGTGTTGATCAAACAACGCGTGCTGCTAGATACGGACCTGATCGAGTTCATCTGCAACGAAAACGAGAAGAGCGACGCGCACCTGGTTGGCAAGTAGCTGCGGCGCCGCAGCCGTCAGTGTTCCTTGTATTCGCCGAAGACGGCCCGCAGGCGATCGGAAATTTCGCCGACCGTTCCGTGAGCTTCCGCGCAAGCCATGACGTGGGGCATTAGGTTGTCGCCGGAGCGCGCCGCCGCTTCGAGCGCGCCTAAGCGGGTTTCGATGGCCTGCGCATCGCGCGAGGCGCGTAATTCGCGAAGCCTCGATATCTGCTGCGCTTCTAGCGCCGGATCGATACGGAACGTGGCGGGAGGCTCCTTCTCGTCCTGTTGGAACTTGTTGACGCCAACCACCACCGCATCGCCACGTTCCACGGACTGCTGATAGGCGTAAGCCGCGTTCTGAATCTCGCCCTGAATGAATCCGCGCTCGATGGCGGCCAAGGTGCCACCCATGGCGTCAATCCGCTGGATGTACTCGCTTGCGCCGCGCTCGATGTCATCGGTGAGCTCCTCGATGGCATGACTGCCCCCCAATGGATCGGCGGTATTGGTGACGCCGGTTTCGTGCGCGATGATCTGCTGCGTTCGCAGGGCCAGCCGCGCGGCGTCCTCGGTGGGCAGGCCCAGCGCTTCGTCCTTGGCGTTGGTGTGCAGCGATTGCGCGCCGCCCAGCACCGCCGCCAGCGCCTGCATCGACACCCGAACGACATTGACGTCGGGCTGCTGCGCGGTGAGCGTGGAACCGGCCGTTTGTACGTGAAAACGCAGCATCATCGAACGCGGGTTCTTGGCGCCAAAGCGCTCGCGCATAATTTTCGCGTAGAGCCTGCGCGCTGCCCGGAACTTGGCGACTTCCTCCAGGAAGTTGCTATGCGAGTTGAAAAAGAACGACAGCCGGGGCGCGAAGGCATCCACATCCAAGCCCGCTTCGATGGCCGCGCTGATGTACGCGATGGCATTGGCCAGCGTGAAAGCGACTTCCTGGATCGCAGTGGAGCCGGCTTCGCGAATGTGATACCCGCTGATGGAAATGGTGTTCCATTCGGGCAGCTCGCGGGCGGCCCACGCGAACAGGTCGGTGATAATCCGCATGGCCGGACGCGGCGGATAGATGTAGGTTCCGCGCGCGATGTATTCCTTCAAGATGTCGTTCTGGATGGTTCCGGAGATGTTGTCCAGCGCGGCGCCTTGGCTCTTCGCCACCAGCACATAAAAGCTCAGGAGAATCGCGGCGGTGGAATTGATGGTCATCGACGTGGTGATGTCGGCCAGGCGAATGCCCTCAAACAGACGCTGCATGTCGGCCAGCGAGCAGATGGCGACGCCCACCCGTCCCACTTCGCCGGCCGCGAGCGCGTGGTCGGAATCCATTCCCATCTGCGTGGGAAGATCGAACGCCACCGAGAGCCCGGTGATGCCTTGCGACAGCAAATAGCGGTAGCGGCGGTTGCTCTCCTCGGCGGTTCCGAAGCCGGCGTACTGCCGCATGGTCCAGAGGCGGCTGCGGTACATATCCGGATAGATCCCTCGCGTGAAGGGATACTGCCCGGGCAATTCGGCGCCGAGTCCCGCGCTCATGACCGGGAGATTTTACGCGCGCGCAGAAAGGAGTGGATGCCGAACCCAGCCATAATGAGGGCGAACGGGATCTCTAGCGCAAGGCGGGGGGCGGCGCCTTTTCTCCAGTCTTTCAGGATGTAGTTGACTGGCAGCAGCGCCAAAACGATGAAAAAGAAGCCGATCACCTGATTCCAAAGGATGTGAATGGGGCGAATGACCCCGGGCGTCACGTGGGCCACGAACTTCTTCGCCGTCGCAAACATAACCAGTACCAGTGTACCGAAACATGTCGTGAAGGGCCCCCAAGCCGAACGATTGCTACTGAGAATCGCGGTTTGAACCGATAATACAGTGTAGAGCGAACCCGGACCGCGGTCCACTAAGCTTTTGGTGAAACTGTGCTTGCCTTGGCAACATCAAGAAGGTAGAGTGATATCCTAAGAGGGAGCCCAACTGCACGGAGAAAGGGGCAATGTGGAAGAGAAACTCAAAGAGCTGATGCAAGAGCTTGGGAATGCGATCAACGAATCGCTATCCGACTCCGACCGCATTGCAGCCGCGATTGGAGAAATTAAGCGGGCTGGGTACGACGTCTTCCTGGTGCTCGAGGCCACCATCGGGTTCAACAAACGCGAAGAGAACGGTGAATACGAATCCGAGGACGGGGAAGGCGAGGCAGTAGAATCGGAAGCTCCCCCCAAGCGGAAGTTCGAGTCCACCGGCAAGATCAAGCTCACCTCGCAGGACCAAAAATTCCTGAGGGCTTTGAAGATCGCGATCGACGAAGAAAAAACTTAGGGCAAAAGTTTTAGCCCAGCAGTTCTTCGTAGACTTTCCAGGTTGCCTGCACTGATTTTTCCCAGTTGAATTCCCGCACGCGCGCCAGCCCGGCGAGATTGAGCTGTTCCCTCAAAGCACTCTCGGTGGTCAGGCGCCGTAATCCCTGGGCGATCGCCGTCACGTCGCGAGGGTCCACAAGAAGCCCGGCCTCACCTGCGACTTCGGGCATTGCCGACACATTCGAGGTCAAAACCGGTACGCCGCGCGCCATGGCGTCGAGCACTGGCATTCCGAAACCTTCGTCCAAGGACGGGAACGCGAAGATGGCCGCTCGCCGGTAAAGTTCTTCGAGCCGCGAATCCCGCACATAGCCGAGCACTTGGATGTCCTGTTTGCGCGGACTGCGCTCGATGTACTGAAGAGTTTCCTGCGATTCGAATCCGGACGAACCGGCCAGGACCAGCTTCCAACCGGAGTCCAGCTGCTCGAAAGCTTGCACCAGGCGCGTGGTGTTCTTGCGGCGCTGGATGGCGCCCACCGAAAGAATCATCTGCTCACGCTCCGCGGGCCGCGTGGTTAGCGCCACTGGGCGAACGCCATGGTGAATCACCCGGATTCGCGCTGGCTCGACACCGAGAAGCTGCTCCACTTGGCCTGCGGTGAACGCCGAAACGGCGATGATCAGATCGGAACGTTCGGCGGCGACGCGGGCTTGCGCGGCGAAGCGGTCGCGAAAATCGGGGCTGGAGTAATCGCCCGAAATCACGAACAGATCGTGGAAGGTGGCGACCGCGCGGCGAAATGGACCGGAACCGAGCCGCTGATTCAAGCCGTGGAATAGATCGGCCGAGGGCGCGTGATTTTCTCGCAACAGGCGGCGCCGGGCGTTCGGGGGAAGCCTTTCGGCGAAGGAGCGCAGAAAGCGATGCGGGCGGTAGCAAAACAGATAGCTCGCCTCCGGGTGGGCGCCCGCCAGCCCATCCAGGATTTCGCGCGAGTAGACTCCGACGCCGGAGAGATCGCGTCCCAGGCTGTAGGTTGCGTCTAAGCCTATCTTCGCGGCGATTTTCAATCAGCCAGCATAGCGGGTTACGCGGATGCCTGCACCGGCTGGGCGCGCCGCTGGCGTTCCACGGCGTAACGAATGGAGCGAGCGAACAGGGCGCACTCCAATTCCGGCTTCACCAGGACGTCCTGGGCGCCCTCGCGAATCAAACGATGCGCCAGGTTCTCGTCGGCCTGGTCGGCCAGCACAACGATGGGGACGCCGGGCGCGTTGGAATGGATGACGACGAACGAATCGAGCAGGGTCGGGCTATCGGGCAGGCTCAGGTTGAGCAAGGCGATATCGAATGTATTCCGGCGCAAACAGTCGACGGCGTCGCCAAGCTGTTCAACCGACACGACACTCGAACCGCGCCAATTGCACCACTGGCGGTTTTCCTCGATCTCGATGATGGCTTCACCCAGAAGCTGTTGATCTTCGGGGTCGTCTTCGACCAGCAGAATTTTGAGGATTCTTGGCTCTGGCACTTGTGGTAGTGCCGGGAAACGGGTTTTGTCTCAACCGTCAGACAGCGAGCTGGTACTCCTTGAGTTTGCGGTACAGCGTGGTGCGCCCGATGCCAAGCAGGTTGGCGGCGATGGCGCGGTCCCCTTTCGTGTATTCCAGCGCTTCCAGGATGGCCCGGCGCTCGATCTGGGTGAGCGGAATGATCGGCGAGTAGTTGGATTCTGGCGCCCCCCGCCGCTCGTGTGAAACCGCCTCTCCAGATGGTTTGGACAGGGGTTGAAAGCCCACCGCCACCGCCAACGCCTGAGCCTTTTTCACGATCAGGTGGTTCTGTAGCATCGAGGGCAGCTCCGTGGCGTGCAGCAGCGGCCCAGTGTTGATGGCCACCATGTGTTGGATGCAATTCTCAAGCTCGCGAACGTTCCCCGGCCAATCGTAAGAGAGCATGGCCTCCAGCGTCTCCTGAGTAAAGCTATGGCCTGTGCCGTGGCGTGCCAGAAAGTGCGCCAGCAGCGCCGGGATGTCTTCTTTCCGGTCGCGCAGCGGGGCCAGGCGAAGGTTCACCACGTTCAAACGGTAGAACAGGTCCTGGCGGAAGGTTCCCTTTTCCACTTCCTTCGCCAGATCGCGGTTGGTGGCTGCGATGACGCGGAAGTCGGAGCGCTTTTGTTGCAGTGAACCGACCGGCCGGAACTCCTTTTCCTGCAAAACGCGCAGGAGCTTGGCCTGCAGATCCAGCGGCAACTCGCCGATCTCGTCGAAGAAGGCCGTGCCTCCATCGGCAATTTCGATCAAGCCGGTCTTGGGCGTCACGGCGCCGGTGAATGCACCCTTCACATGGCCAAACAGCTCGCTTTCCATAAGCGGGCCGACCAGGGAGGAACAGTCGATGGTGACGAACGGTCCGGTGGCCTGGACATTATGTATGGATCGTGCAACCACTTCCTTGCCGGTGCCCGTCTCGCCCAGCAACAGGACCGGCCAACGGCAACGTCCCAGCTTTTCCACCATCCGCAGGACATTCCGGATGCGTGGAGACTGGCCAACCAGCAACGGTTTGGATTCTTCGGCTTGCGCTAGCATTCGATTCAGAGTCCCCAGTTTTGAGCTGTTAGAGAAGAGAGTGCCTTCGTCCTTCATAAACTCTAAGGTGACTTTAGGATTTCGACAACACCCCACGGTATTGGATTGCGGGGTCATTTGGGGGAGCGGCGCCACTTCATTTGGGGGGTATAGCCTTAGTACTGTCGGGTGGGCGGCCGGCGATCGCGCTAATCGGCAGGATCCAGGCGCACCACAAAAGCCGTGCCTTCTTCCTGGCGAATGCGCTGCGCCAAAACAGACGCGGCTGATTCGGACGGCGCCCGTCCCACCAGCACTCGCCACAAAGGAGGATTGCCTGGACGGAACACGGCTCTGGCCGATCCATACTCGCGCTCAAGCGTGGCGCGCACCTGCTCGGCGTGGTCCTGATCCCGGAACGCGCCGGCCTGCACGGCGTACCAACTCTGGGCGGAGGTAGTGGCGGGGACCGACAGGATGTCCAGCCGGACGCGCGCGACTCCCGGTCCAATGAGTCCGATGGCGCCGGCGGCGGCGTGCGAAACATCGATGATGCGGTTTTCGACGAAGGGCCCGCGGTCGGTAATCCGGACGTCCACCGTTTTGCCGTTGGTGAGATTCACCACTCGCACCCGGGTACCGAAAGGCAGCGTGCGATGGGCTGCAGTGAAGCCTTCCATGTCGTAGATTTCGCCGTTCGCGGCGGGGCGGCCGTGATAGGGATGTCCATACCAACTTGCGAGGCCGGTTTCCCCGTTTCTGATTTCGCCGGTGACGGCGGGTGGTGGCGGAGGCGCGGCGGCAGTGCGGGGATGCTTCTTCGCGCAACCGGCCAGCGCCAGGCCCGCCACCGTCAGCGCGAAGATCGCGGCCGGCACTGCGGCGGGCAACATCACGATGGATCGGCCAGTGGCCATTTGGTCCGATCGTAGCGCGTGGCGCGGCGCGCGGGCAAGAACAAAATCGAGCGTTTGTGGAGCGGAAGGTCCCAGAACAATTCGTGGCGCAAATGGTTTTTGGGTTGGGAGCCAGTGGGGAGGCCGGGGGAGCCGGGCCGTGCCGCATTTTTTTCTTGACTTTCGCCTCAAAGAACCTTATATATGAATCACACTGCGATCTAAGATCGCAAATCTGATGTTAGGGAGAATCAATCGATGAAGAACGCAACAAAGAAGGCTGCGAAGAAGGCCGCTAAGAAAGCGCCCGCCAAGAAAAAGAAGTAAGACCTTGGCGCCCCGAGAGGGCTCGCAGCAGTTAGGGTTCATGCAAATCGGCCCCGAGAGATCGGGGCCTTTTTTATTGCCCGCGAGCGTCGCGCGGTTACTGCCGTCCGAGTCTCCACTCGTCTACATGGGGCGCACCCTCCTCTAACCACGGCCTCATCCGATGGGAATCCTTTATGGGGTTGAACCAAATGATGACATTCAACTCCTGGAGCTGAAACGACTCTCTCGCCGCTTCATCCAGCGAGGCCACGATGTTGTCGGCGCGCAAAGCTGCTTCGATGAGAGGAAGGTCTTTGACCCGGATTTGCCGCAGCGGCTCCTCAATACCCGGACCGAGACTCCGTTCCCTCAACCCGAGGTTCTCTTGGGCTTCCAGCCTGCGAATCTTGCGCCTTGCGTGCATCGACTTCCGCCACTCTCGCGTGAACTTGGATTGATGGCGACGCCACTCGTCGATTAAAGGCGGCGTGAGGACCATGCGATGGGAAATCTCGAGTACAGCCCTCAGGAAATCGCGGCTCCCACTGGAGTGGGGATGTTCGCCCCAGCCGGCGGCGTGCGCCACGGACGCATCGATGACTAGGTCTTTAGAAGCTCCAGCGGGCACTAAGGAACCTTGCGACCTTCGACCGCGTCCAGGTAGGCACCTTCCGCGTCGAGGGCAACTGCATCGAAATCCTCTGGCCAGTCTCCGAATGCACCGTTCTCATCAAGGTCCGCGCTAGTGACCTGCGTGACTCCGGTCTTGGGGTCGCGTTGGAACCAATGGAGCTTGACTAAGTCCGGGCCAAGCTCGCCCTTGGCGACGAGGGTTTGGATAGCGGTTAGAAGCAACGTGCTGTGGGTCTCGGCAACAACGAGGACGCCACGCTTGGCGGCAGCGGCGAGGATGTCGGCGAGTTTGGTCTGCGCTCGCGGATGAAGATGGATCTCCGGTTCTTCGAGGTAAACGAGGCGTCCTGGTTCAGCCGCGCGCAGGGCGACGAGCACTGGAAGAACCTGAGATACACCAAAGCCAACATCGGCGATACTGTCCTCGCGGTGTTCGACAGTCCCCACCCTCAGATCAATGGCAACGTCTCCGACCCGATGCGCGAATACGCTTTTCGCCACACCGACGGCCTGGAGGTCGAGGTTGAGCTGATGGCCGGCAGTGCCCCGATCCTTTTGCCACAAGAGGATCAAGCTGGCATGGTAGTGATCAAAGGTTCCGGGAAACATTGGACCGGTATTCGCCACCGGATACAGCCGCTCGCGTATGCCTCGTAGCCCCGGAACATGAATCACCTGTTGAATCAGCTGCCGCAGCAACGAAATAGGGGGCTCCTTGCCTTTGAGGAGCGCCCTCCCCCGTTCGCTTAGATCCTCGCCTGTGTCGGCTCGCAGAAAAAAACGCTCACTCGCGACTCCGGGCCGATCAGACCTTAGCGTGCCCGATTGGCCGTCATCGGTCCATCGTTGTTCTACGATATCGAGCCCGGATGCCGGCGCGATCCTTTCAAAAATTAAGCCGAGGGCTGCTTTGTCCCCAATTCCAATTTCGATGTCGAGGATTTCCTCATTCGGACGTGAGAGGAACTCCTTAGCCTCCGTGAACGTGACATTCTCACCGTCGATCTTCAGCGGACCCGGATCGTACGTTGCCTCCAGCGTCTGCTTCAACATCAACAGCGGCTGCATGATGCTCGACTTGCCGGAACTGTTCGCGCCCGCCAGAATCGTCAACGGCGCGATTTCGATCTCCTGCCGCTTGGCGATCGATTTGAAGCCTTCCACGGCGATGCGCGTAATTCCGTCGGCCATGTTTCAGCCTACCTTGTTCAGCGCCGCGCGCAGTTCATCCAGCGTCATCGCGCCTGGATGATAGAGCCGGACGATACCCTGCCTGTCGATCAAGACCAGCGTCGGTGTGGTGCTGGCGCCGTAGTTGCGGAAGTTGGCTTCACTCAGCGGCGCGGGCACGCCGAGCAGGTTCGCGTAATATTGATGGCGGATCTGCTCGATGTACTTGAGCTCAGCGGCCGGCCCCGCTTCTTCGCCGTTCCCGACGTAGCCGTAATGCTGCGTGGGCGCGATCAGCACCAGACCCTTCGGTGCGTACTCGCGCTCAATCGCGGCTAAAATTGGCGCCTCCTGTTTGCAGTCCGGACACCAGTGCGCCCAGAAGAACAACAGGACCGGTTTCCCGCGCAGCGCCGGCAGCGGCGTGGGCTTCGCGCCCAGGTATTCGCGTTCCTCGAGCGCCGGCGCGGGCCTGCCTTCCAGCGTAAGCAGATGAATGTTCTTCTGGATGCGCGTCCGAATCGACGTGTTCCCGTACGTCGCCAGATTCTTCCGAAGCAGGGCCAGCGCGCCAGTGCGGTCGCCATTGGCTGTCATCACCTGCGCTTCCACTTCAATCGCGGCGCCGAGCGCGGCCGGCAGGTGCGGCTCAGCGTCTAGCGGCCTCGTCGCGAGGGCCTGCTGCGCCATCTGTTCAGTCTCCCTGGCGTGAATCGCCGCCTGGTCGAACTGCCGCGTAATCAGATCGCCGCGCGCCACCCACGACAGCGCCTCGAGAAACTCCGGCGTCACGCCGATCTTGGAGCGATAGTTTTCGAGGATAGCTTCGGCCAGCGGGAAATTGCCGTGCGACATTGCAGTCTCCACGTCGATGACCACGCCGGCCATGGCCGTAACGGCTATCAAACCCGCGGGAATTAGCCTTCGGAACATCTACATAGAGGATAACAAGCGTCCACCGTCGGCGACGATGGTTTGGCCGGTGATGTAGGACGAATCGCCGCTGGCCAGCAGCAGGGCGATCTCGGCGATCTCACGCGGCTGCCCGAGGTGCTTAATGGGTTGCTGCGCCATCAACGGTTGGAAACGTGCTTCGTCTTTCCAGTAGTATTCGCTGAGCACCGTTTCCACCAATCCGGGTGCGATGGCGTTCACGCGCACGCCACTCGGCCCCAGCTCCAACGCGTAGGATTGTGTCAGCATGATCAGCGCGGCTTTGGTCATGCTGTACAGCAGGCTGTGGAATTGTGGCCGCAGGCCGGCGATGGACGCGATGTTGATGATGGATCCGGACCCGCGTTCGCACATCCCCGGAGCCACCAGCCGTGTGAGCCGGTAAGTGCTCTTGAGATTCACTTCCACCATCTTGTCGAACTGGGCGTCCGTCATTTCGATGGCCGGCCCCTGCGCGATGTTCGTGGCGGCATTGTTCACCAGGATGTCGATGTGGCCGAATTCGCGGGTTACGCGCTCCACCAGCCGATCCAGATCCTCCGCCCGCCCCACATGGCAGGCCATCGGCACAACACGCCCCGCCGAACTATCCAGCTCCGCGGCTACTCGATCGAGTGTCTCCTGCTTGCGGCCGCAGACGATCACCGCCGCGCCTTCCCGCGCGAACACCTCCGCGATGGATCGCCCAATGCCGCGGCTAGCGCCGGTAACGATCGCGACCTTGCTGGCGAGCCGGCTCATAGCTTGAGCTGCTTCAGATATTCGCGGAACGGACCACCCAGGTCGTGCCGGTGCAGCGCGAATTCCACCGTGGCCTTGAGAAAACCCAGCTTGTCGCCGGCATCGTAGCGCGTGCCTTCAAAACGATAGCCATACACGGGCCGGTTGCGCAGCAGGTGCTTCAGCGCGTCGGTGAGCTGGATCTCGCCTCCGGCCCCCGGTTCCACGGCTTCGATGGACTCGAACACCTCGGGCGTGAGAACGTAGCGGCCGATAATGGCCAGGTTCGAGGGCGCTTCCGATGGCTTGGGTTTCTCCACCATGTTGCGGATGCGGAAGAGGCGATCCTTGCCGGAGTTGTGCGAAACCGGTTCGGCGTCCACCGCGCCATAGGAGGAGATGGCGTCGCCGGGCACCTCCATCAGCGCCACCACGGAAGCTCCGTAAAATTCGTAAACGTCCAGCAATTGCCGAATGCAGGGGGTCTCGGAATCGATCACGTCATCGGAGAGCACCACCGCGAACGGTTCGTTGCCCACCAATTCCTTGGCGCGCAGCACTGCATGGCCGAGTCCCAGCGCTTCCTTCTGCCGCACGTAGGAAACGTCGATCATGTCGGAGACGTCGCGCACGATCTTCAACAGCTCCTTCTTGTTCTTGGCCTCGAGAGTTTGCTCCAGCTCGAAACTGACGTCGAAATGATCCTCAATGGCGGTCTTCCCGCGTCCGGTAACGATGATGATGTTCTGTATGCCGGAATGAATGGCCTCTTCGACCCCGTATTGAATGAGAGGCTTGTCAACGAGCGGGAGCATCTCCTTGGGTTGGGCCTTGGTGGCGGGAAGAAATCGCGTGCCGAGTCCTGCGGCGGGGAAGACTGCTTTGCGCACTTTGGGGATCATGTTGGGTTCTCGTCTAGAGATCGGAAAAAAGGACGCCGGGCGTTAGTTCGAGGGGATAATCGGGAAGCGCGAGCGAGGACACGTACTGTAGGCCCCAGTCCGTGTAGACCGCGAACCGCTTGGACAGGGGGTCCACTACCCAGATGTTCGGAACGCCCAAAACGCGGTATTCTTCCAGTTTCTCGACGACATCGTGATAGCGGTCGTCCGAGGAAAGAATCTCGATAACCACCAAGGGAGCTTGTTCCGGCAGCTCCTTTTTCGGTGGGGTCACAAACACCGCGGTATCCGGGATGCGATACAGGTCCGGTGCCAGCTTCATGCGGACGTCCGAGCAGGCAAACAAGCGATGCGGCGCTCGAACGGCTTCGAATAGAGACGATAGCAACTTCTGGATTCTTCCATGGGTATAGCTTGGCATTGCTCGCTCGACAATCTCGACGTGAACGAACTCGGCATCGTGTTCGAACGTCATGTGCAGGTACTGCTCGGCGGTAATCTGCGCTTGAGTAGCCATTGTCGTCTAGAGATCGGAAAAAAGGACGCCGGGCGTCAGTTCGAGGGGGTAGTCTGGAAGAGCCAGCGAGGACACGTACTGCAAGCCTGCCTCGTTATAGAATGCCAGGCGCTTGTTGCGCGGGTCCACTACCCAGATATTCGGAACGCCAAACACGCGGTATTCCTCGAGCTTCTGCATGAGGTTCGGATGGCGCTCGTCTTTGGACAAAATCTCGATCGCAATCAGGGGAGGCGTCGAAGGTACGTCCTCTTGCGGCGGTTGGCCATCGAACACGGAAATGTCTGGAATGCGGAAGACCCGAGGCTCCAACCGCAAAATCAGTTCAGGACGAGGGAACAGGGGATGTGATCGGATCAAGCGTCCGATCTCCATCAGGATCAGGAACTGCATGAGGGAGTGAAGTCTGTCTGGCATGGCGCGCTCGACAATCTCGCCATGCACGAACTCGGCGTCATGTTCGAACGTCATGTGGAGGTACTGCTCGGCCGTGATCCCGGCTTTGGTGGCCATCTGTGGGAAGCATAGCATGGCGCGCGCCGCCCCCGGATTTCTTCCATCTGGTGCGTAAATAGGCCATTTCGACCCGATCCGCACGGGAAAAACCGCAGTCACGCTATAATGTCGCTTACCCCACCCGCGGCCCGTTTTGTGGCCGCGCCCCTGGAGAAACGAATGGCTTACGTTATTGCGGAACCTTGCATCGGCACCAAGGACACGGCCTGTATCGATGCCTGCCCGGTCGATTGCATCCACCCCAAGAAGGACGAGCCCAATTTCGCCGAGCACAACATGATTTATATCGATCCGGTGGAGTGCATCGATTGCGGCGCTTGCGTGCCCGTTTGCCCAGTGTCGGCGATCTTCGCCCTGGACGATCTGCCCGAAAAGTGGGGCAGCTTTACCAAACTCAACGCGGAATACTTCGGCAGGTAACGCGCTACGGACGGTAGATCGCCGAGCTGGTATCCGTTTCCCAGACCTGGATCGCCGCGATGCGCACCGGGATCGCGTTGTTGAGTCCGACGCTCACTTTGTCGTAAAAGTACTTGGCGATGTTCTCCGCCGAAGGATTGATTTCGTCAAACGGGGGAAGATCGTTGATGAAGCGATGGTCCAAGTACCCAACCGCGCCGCTGATGAGCCGATTCACTTCCAGGAAATCCACCAGCAGGCCGGTCGAATCCAACTGTTCGCCCTCCACTGTCACCCGCACCCGATAGTTATGCCCGTGCACTTCCTCGGACTTGCCATGGTAGTTGCGGAGCGCGTGCCCGGCCGCGAAAGTCTGTTCCACGGTAACTTCAAACATGCTTCAATCAAACCTCGTTCAATTCAAACCTCGAAAAATCTCTCCACGGCTTTCAGTTCGGTGGTGAAACCATACGGCGGCAGGCTGTCGAAAAACACCTGGCCATAGCGCTGCTTGGTAATACGATTATCCAGCAAGACCAGCACGCCGCGGTCGGTCTTGCTGCGGATCAGCCGGCCGAAGCCTTGCTTCAGGGCCAGCGCGGCCTGCGGGATCTGGTAGTCATAGAATGGATTGCCGCCCTCGTCGCGGATGCGTTCGATGCGTGCTTCCACCACCGGGTCGCTCGGCACCGCAAACGGCAGCTTGTCGATAATGACGCAGCTCAGCTGATCGCCCTGCACGTCCACGCCTTGCCAGAACGACGACGTCGCGAACAGTACGCAGTGCGGCGTGTCGCGAAACTCATCCAGCAGCGCATTGCGCGGGCCGGTGCCCTGCATCAGCGTCGGATAGTCGATTTCAAGCGATACGCGATCGTACACCAGCCGCATCTGCTGATAGCTGGTGAAGAGCACGAAGGCACGCCCCTGGCTGTGGCTGAGGATGCGCGTGATTTCGCCGGCAGCGGCGCCGGGGAACGCGGGCGAACGCGGATCGGGCAGGTGCTGGGGAACATACAACAGCGCTTGCCTGGCGTATTCGAAGTGGCTGGGCACAACCAACGATCGGGTATGGCGGATGCCCAGGCGCCGCTCGGTGAATTCGAACGTCTCACCCACCGCCAGCGTCGCCGACGTCAGAATCACGGTGTCCAGCTTGTCGAACAGTTTTTCTTCCAGCAGCGACGAGACGTCAATGGGAGTGGCCTGCAGAAAACACCCGCGCCCGCGGCGCTCCACCCAATAAACGTAGGAGCGGTCCGCGCCCTTATGCCAAAAATCCAGACGCTGCCGCAGCTCTTGCGCGCGGCGAAACAGCGGGACCACGTCTTCGGGCGCGTTCTTCACCAGTTGCAGTTGCGTAGTAATCAGCTCCAGCGCCAGTTGCAGATTCTCCAGCGCTTCGCCATGCTGGTCGAAAAACGCCGCGTGGTTCTTGAACGCCACGCGGCCTTCGGACTCGCCGAACAGCAGGAAAAACTGCTGCGAACGATCGTCCAAGGTGTCGAGCACCCGGTCCAGCTCCGCGGACCCGAACTGTTTGGCGCGCGAAACCAGGGCGATGTCGCGTCCCAACTCCTGGAATTGATAATTGCTCACCCCCACGCCAAAGTATTTCCCGGCCACGTCCTCGATCTCGTGCGCTTCGTCGAACACCACCGCAGCGTACTCCGGGATGATACCGCCAAAGTCTTCGTCCTTCACCGCCAGGTCGGCGAAGAACAGGTGATGATTGACGATAATGATGTCACTCTCGTGCGCCCGGCGATGCATCTCGGTGAGAAAGCAGCGCTCGAACTGCTGGCACTTCTGCCCGGTGCACAGGTCGCGCCGCGCGTCCAGTTTCTGCCAGGCGGAGCTGGCTTCGGGCAGCGTCTTGATCTCGGAGCGGTCGCCCGTCGTGGTGGTCTTCTCCCACTCGCGGATGATTTGAAAATCGGCGACCTCTTCCAGTCCGCTGAGCATGGGCTCGCGATCCGCATCGTAGATCTTCTGCCGGCATGCGAAATTGGACCGGCCCTTCATATAGCAAACCTGGAGCGGCCGATCGAAATGCTTTTGCAGAAACGGAATGTCTTTGTAGAAGAGCTGTTCCTGCAGATTCTTGGTTCCGGTAGAGACCACCACGCGTTTGCCGGAAAGCAACGCGGGCACCAGGTACGCCAGAGTCTTACCCGTCCCGGTGCCGGCGTCCACCAACAGGTGCTTCTTATCGGCCAGCGCGGCTTCCACGGCCTCCGCCATTTCGAGTTGTCCCTCGCGGAACTCGTAGCGCGGGTGCCATTTCGACAGCACGCCGTGCCGCGAAAAGAATTGGCGTGCGGTAAGCACTTTGGCTGCGGAAGACATCCCTTCTGATTCTTACATGCGGCAAGCCGGGGCGTGCCAAGATACCCGCACGTGTCAAGATGGAAGATACATGCCCGATTATCAAGCGCTCGAACAGCGGTTCCGACAAATTCTGGACCTGAAGCGGCGGCCCGTCGCGGTCGCGTTCCCCGCCGAGGTTCCCAAGGGAACCGAGAGGTTCTCGGGATCAGAACCGGCGGGGTGCAGCTTCTGGCGATTAGCGGCCGAAGGACGGACGATCGCCACCCTGCCCTCGGATCACTACAACTGCCCGGTGGGATCGTACACGCATAATATCCCGCTGCCGGAGAACCGCGCCCATGAACTCCCGGCCATTCTCGGAACCATGACCAACCTGGGCTACCTGAAGATGGAGGAAGTGCCTGGTATTCCGGTGCTCCCCGAGACGCCCAGGAACATCGTGTTCGCGCCGCTTGGCGACACGCCGGTGGATCCCGACGTTGTGCTTTTCGTGGCGCCGGCGGGAAAACTCATGCTACTGGAAGAGGCGGCCATTCGCGCGGGCGCCGCTTCCAAGCTTCCGTTGCTCGCGCGGCCCACCTGCATGGCGATTCCGGCCGCGTTGGCGCATGGCATGACCACCAGCGCCGGCTGCATCGGCAATCGAATTTACACCGGCATCGGCGACGACGAGCTGTACGCTGCGATTCCCGGAAGCGCGCTGGAGCAAATCGCGCGGGAACTGGAGACCGTCGAGTCCGCGAACGTGGCGCTGGCCGAATACCATCGCGACCGCCAGCAGCAGCTTTCCACGGTGTGACGTGCTCCGCTCCAACGCCACGGTAGAATCGAAGTGTCCATGCGAAGTAAAACCGCTTGCGCCTTGCTCCTTTCCGTCAGTCTATTCGCGCATCAACCCGAGCGTGCCCGGCACGCCATGGTGGTGGCGCAAGAGCCCATAGCCGCGGACGTTGGCCTGCGAGTCCTGCAGGCGGGCGGAAATGCGATGGATGCCGCGGTAGCTGTCGCCTTCGCGCTGGCGGTGACGTATCCGTACGCTGGAAATATCGGTGGCGGCGGATTCCTGCTCGCGCGCATGGCCGACGGCCGGGCCACCTTCATCGACTTTCGCGAGAAGGCCCCGCTGGCGTCCACGCGGAACATGTATCTGGATTCGAAAGGCAACGTCACCGCCGACACCCTGGTTGGCTGGCGCGCGGCTGGCGTCCCCGGCACCGTGCGAGGCATGGAGCTGGCGCACCAGAAGTATGGGCGCAAACCGTGGGTCGACCTGGTGGACCCCGCAGTGAAACTCGCTACAGAAGGTTTTCAGGTCTCCTATACCTTCGATGCTTCGCTACAAAACGAAAGCGCGCGTAAGCTCCTGTCGCAGTTTCCCGAGTCGAAGCGGATTTTCCTGAGCGCCGGCTATGGCGAAAAGCTGGTGCAGCCCGAACTTGCCGCTACTCTGACGCGCATTCGCGATCGCGGCGCCAGCGATTTCTACGAAGGCGAAACAGCCCGGAAACTGGCGGCGGCCATGGCGTCCAACGGAGGCTTGATCACTCTTGCGGATTTGAAAGCGTATCAAGCCGTGGAACAGGAACCGTTGCGCGGGCACTATCACGGCGACGAGATCATCACTTCGCCTCCGCCGAGCGCGGGCGGCGTCGGATTGCTTCAGATGTTGGGAATGTTGGAAGGCTCGGGCTACGAAAAAGCCGGCGCAGGTTCGGCCGCTTCTATCCATTACGTCGCGGAGGTAATGCGGCGCTCCTACGCCGACCGCAGCGAGTACTTCGGCGATCCCGATTTTGTCAAGGTTCCGGTGCGCAAACTCCTGGACCCGCACTATATCGAGAGCCGCCGCAAGAGCATCGATCCGCTGCACGCCACGCCCAGCGCTCAGCTTCGTCCAGGCGTACTCAACGCCCACGAAAGCACCGAGACCACACACTTCAACATCGTCGATAACGAGGGCAATGCCGTCGCGGTTACTTATACGCTCAACAACGGATACGGCAGCGGCGTCACGGTGCCCGGCCTGGGCTTTCTGCTCAACGACGAAATGGACGATTTCGCGGCCAAGCCCGGCGCGGAGAATCTGTTCCACTTGATTCAAGGCGAGGCCAACGCGATTCAGCCGGGCAAGCGTCCCGTCTCATCCATGACGCCAACCATACTCACGCGCGGCGGAAAACTCTTCCTGATCCTGGGAGCGCCCGGCGGCTCGCGCATCATCAACGGAGTGCTGCAGGTGATTTTGAATGTGGAAGACTTCCACATGAACGTGCAGGATGCGGTGGACTGGCCGCGCTTTCATCATCAATGGATGCCGGACCAATTGTACGTCGAGAAGGGAATCTCTCCGGATACGGTGGAACTGTTGCGCGCCATGGGACACCAGATTTCGCCGCTGGAATCCACGCAGTCCGTTGTGGCGCGCGTGGAAGCGATCCTGAACGCCGGCGGCTGGCTGCAGGGCGCGTCAGATCCGCGGGGGAACGGAAAAGCGGAAGGATACTGATCGACGCATGGAGCACGTTCTCTCGACGCACTTGCTGGTGAATCATCGCTTGAACACGGTTTGGCTGGATCGCATCTGGCAGGCCGGAATTCCGGCGGTGGAGATTTTTTGCGCTCGCCAGCATCTGGACTATCGCGATCGCGCCCAGATTGCCGAGCTTGGCCATTGGTTCCGGGATACCAAGTTAGAGCTGCGCTCGCTGCACTCGCCCATGTACAGCGACGAAATGTGGGGGCGATCGGGTCCCAACTCCCACATCAACATCACGGAGCCGGTGAAATCAAAGCGGCTGGATATGCTGGACGAGATCAAGCGCGCCTTGGAAATCTCCGAAGTGATTCCATTCCGCTACCTCATTCAACATCTCGGCGTCTTCGAGGAGGAATATGACGAGCGCAAAGTGGACGCAGCCTTCACGTCGCTGGAGGAGCTGAATCTGTTTGCCCGCGCGCGCGGCGTGGAGGTGTTGCTGGAGAACACGCCCAATCAATTGTCCAGCGCCCAGCGCCTGGTGCAATTTCTGGAGCAGACTCATCTTAGACTGAATTTCTGTTTTGACGTCGGACACGCCAATATGAATGAGGGCGTCGCAGCGGCTTTTGGCATCCTGAAGGATCGCATTCGGTCCACCCATCTGCATGACAACAACGGCGTGGAGGACAGTCATTTGTGGCCACTCCATTCGCAGGGAGGCACTATCGACTGGGGCGAAACCATGGCCCTGCTGCGGTCGTTGCCTCAGCAATATCCGCTGTTGCTAGAGCTGCGCGATTATCCCGAGTTCCCGCTCCCGCAATCGCTCGATTTGGTGCAGCGGATTTTTGAAAAGCTCGAAGAGATCCCGGGGCCGCCGGTGAAGGAATAGTGATGGCCTATTCCCGCATTCGAATCGAAGACGCCGGGCAACACCTTGGCGCGCCCGTGGAGATCGCCGGATGGCTCTACAACCTGCGCAAGTCCGGCAAGATCGTTTTTCCTCTGCTGCGCGACGGCACCGGCACGCTGCAGTGCGTAGCGGTGAAGGCGAACCTGGAGGAATCTGTTTTTGAAGCGCTGAAGAATCTGACGCAGGAGTCGTCGCTGATTGTGAGCGGCAAGATCCGGGCCGAGCAGCGCGCCCCCGGTGGTTATGAGATGGATGTCGAAGGCGCGGAGATCGTCCAGCGCATTCCGGAGGCCGATCCTTATCCCATCACTCCCAAGGAACACGGCGTCGAGTTTCTGATGGACCACCGCCATCTGTGGCTGCGCAGCAAGCGCCAGCACGCGGCCATCCGAGTGCGCCACGAAGTGATCCGCGCGGTCCGCGATTATTTCGACACGCACGGGTTCACCTTGGTGGATACGCCGATTTTTACGCCCGCGGCCTGCGAAGGCACCACCACGCTGTTCGAAGTGAACTACTTCGACGAGGAGAAAGCCTATCTCACCCAGTCCGGCCAGCTTTATAACGAAGCCGACGCCATGGCATTCGGCAAGGTGTATTGTTTCGGGCCGACATTCCGCGCCGAGAAATCGAAGACGCGCCGCCATTTGACCGAGTTTTGGATGGTGGAGCCGGAGATGGCGTATGCCACGCTCGAGGACGTGAAGCGAGTGGGTGAGGAGCTGGTGGTGTTCGTAGTGAGACGCGTGCTGGAAAACCGGCGCGCCGAGTTGAAGGAGCTGGAGCGCGACACCAGCAAGCTCGAAACCATCCAATCGCCCTTTCCGCGCATGAGCTATGACGATGCCGTGGTCGCATTGCAGAAAAAGGGCAGCGAGATTCAATGGGGCGGCGATTTTGGCGGAACCGATGAAACGCTGATCACCGAAGGCCTGGACCGGCCCCTCATCGTGGATCGCTTTCCCACCCAGATCAAAGCTTTCTACTTCGAGCCTGATCGCGCGCGCCCCGAGCTGGCGCTGGGGGTCGATTTTATCGCTCCCGAGGGTTACGGCGAAATCATCGGCGGCGGACAACGCATCCACGATCTGGATCTGTTGCTGAAGCGTCTGGAAGAGCACCAGCTGCCGCGCGAAGCGTTCGATTGGTATGTGGATCTGCGCAAGTTTGGCAGCGTACCGCACGCGGGTTTCGGCATGGGAATCGAGCGGTTTGTGGCCTGGATGTGCGGCCTGGAGCATATTCGCGAAACTATCGCCTTCCCGCGCATGCTGTATCGCACCCGGCCATAGTGATGGTGAAACCTTACAAAATCCGCTTGCTCGCGCTCGCGGCTCAGAACCGCGTTTACCGAGCCGCGACCGTGAGGGAACCGGTCTCCTTTCGGTAGTCAGCCATGCGTCCGAAGCACATCGCGATCATCGGCGCGCCGCTCGATCTGGGTTCCGGACGGCGCGGCGTCGACATGGGACCCTCGGCCGTGCGGGTGGCCAATCTCAACGCCCGGCTCGCCGCGTTGGGTTACGCAGTGGAAGATCTGGGCAACGTGCCCGTGATCCAGCGCGAGAGCCAGGCCGAGGTGGATTCGCGCGCGAAATATCTCCCGCAGATCGCCGAAACCTGTACACTCGTGGCCCAGATGGTGGATCGCGCCTTGGGCACCGGTAAGTTTCCCCTGGTGCTGGGCGGCGATCATTCCATCGCGGTGGGAACGGTGGCGGGAGCGTCGCACTACTTCCATGGTCAAGGAGAAAAGCTGGGCTTGATCTGGATCGACGCGCATACCGACATGAACACGCCCGAGAGCAGCCCGAGCGGCAACGTCCACGGAATGCCGCTGGCCTGCTGTATCGGCCAAGGGCCCAAGGAATTGACCGGCATCTTCGGTTACTCTCCGAAGGTGGATCCGGCCAACGTCGCTGTAGTTGGAATCCGGTCGGTGGATGGCAGCGAGCGCGACATCGTGCAGCACTCCGGGATTCATGCCTTCACCATGCGCGATATCGATGAGCGCGGGATGCGTTCGGTTTTCGAGGAGGCGATTCGCGTGGCTGGAGCGGGAACCGCGGGCATCCTGGTCTCACTCGACATGGACGCCGTCGATCCGCAGGAAGCGCCCGGTGTCGGTACGCCCGTGCAGGGCGGGATCACGTATCGCGAAGCGCATCTGGCCATGGAGATGTTGGGCGACACGGGGCGGGTGGTGTCCTTGGAAGTGGTGGAGGTGAATCCGGTGATCGACGACGCGAACCGGACTGCGATTCTGGCGGTTGAGTTGGTGATGTCGGCCATGGGAAAGAGGATTCTGTAGCGCATGCAGACCAGAGTGGCCGTGATTTACGGAGGCCGCAGCGGCGAGCACGAAATTTCGCTGCGTTCGGCCCAGTCGATCATCGAAGCGATGGACCCGCGGAAATACGAAGTGGTCCGTTACGTGATCTCGAAGGAAGGCAAATGGAGTCCTCGGCCGATCCTGCCCGAGCCCGGCGGAAATCCTGGAATAGACGTTGTATTTCCCGTTCTGCACGGAACGTTCGGTGAAGACGGCACGATGCAGGGGCTGCTGGAGCTTGCGGATCTTCCGTACGTGGGCGCGGGCGTACTGGCGTCCTCCATCGCCATGGACAAGGAGATGATGAAGCGCGTGGCCAGCGAGCGCGGCCTGCCGGTGGTGGAATATGTCGTCGTGCCGGGGAACCACGATTTCGATTTCCCGGTTTTTGTGAAGCCAGCCAATCTGGGATCGTCGGTGGGCATTTCGAAGGCGCGCAATCGCGAAGAATTGAAGGCCGCTCTGGAGTTGGCGCGCGCCTACGATCGCAAGGTCATCGTGGAACGCGGTATCACGGGGCGCGAACTGGAATGCGCCGTGCTCGGTAACGAGGACCCGGTTGCCTCGGCGCCGTGCGAGATTCTGCCTTCGCGCGAATTTTACGATTATGAGGACAAGTATCTCCTGGACCGGGCCCGTACCGTGATTCCGGCCGATTTGCGGCCGGAGCAGACCGCCGAAATCCAGCGTCTGGCCGTGGAGTGTTATCGCGCGGTGGAGTGCGAAGGCATGGCGCGCGTGGACTTTTTGCTGGAGACCGCCACGGGCAAATTGTACATCAACGAGATTAATACCATTCCGGGGTTCACCTCCATTAGCATGTACCCTAAGATGTGGGAGTACTCGGGAGTTGCGATGGCCCAGCTGATTGACCGGCTGATTGAACTGGCGCTGGAGCGGCACCGAGCCAAGCGGTCTTTGCGTTACTCGAAATAATCGGATTCGCAGTCAAATGTTTTTGCCACTTTTGTTTTTGTTTGCGGCGCCGCCCGACACAGTGGATCTGGACAGCGCTCTGAAGCGCTTCGCGGACCTGCTCTCCATCGTGGAAACCAACGCCGCCGATCCCGTGAACACGCAGCAGGGGGTTTATCAGGGAGCTATTCCAGGCATGCTGCGGACCCTGGATCCGCACTCCATCTTCTTCGATCCCGATCAGAACGAGCAGCTCAAGCAGATGGAAAACTCCGAGCGCAAGGGCTTCGGCACGGTGGTTTCGGTGCTGCCTGGGCGCGTAATCGTTTTGCAGGCGCTGCCCGGCACGCCTTCCGCCAAGGCTGGATTGCAGCCGGGCGATGAGATCGTGGCGGTGAATGGCGTGGTTCTGGCGCGGCTGGAGTTCGATCAAATTGTCGGTTATCTCGGCGAAAGCCACCAGCATCGCGCGCAACTGATGGTGCGCCGTCCTGGAAACGCCCGGCCACTCCCGTTCGTGCTGGATCCGGAGCTGCTGGATTCGCCCAGCGTGGACCGCTGGTTTCTGTTGCGGCCCGGCATCGGCTACATCCGCGTGAACGGCTTCGATCCACAAACCGCGCGCCAGCTCAAGGACGCGATCGAGAACCTGGGCGGGAACAAGCTGAAAGCGCTGGTTTTGGATTTGCGCGAGAATCCCGGCGGCGTGGTGCAGGCCGCCCTCGAAGCCGCGTCGTTTTTTCTGCAGCCGGGCCAAAAGCTGCTCAGCGTGAAGGGGCGGGGCATCCAGGATCAATCGGTAGAAGTTCCCAAAACAGCAACTCCCTACACCTTCCCTCTGGCTGTGCTAGTGAACGCGAACACCGCGAGCGCAGCTGAGATTCTGACAGGCGCCTTGCAAGATCACGATCGCGCCGTGGTGCTGGGCGAGCCGAGCTTCGGAAAGGGGCTGGTGCAAAACGTCTTCCCGCTGACGGGCAATACCGCGCTGGCGCTAACGACGGCGTTCTATTACACGCCGAGCGGCCGGTCGATTCAGAAGCCGCTGCCCAGCGGACATCTGGAAATCCAGAAACAGGCCGAGGAGTTTCGTACCGACGCCGGCCGGAAGGTCACCGGTGGAGGCGGCATTCAGCCGGACCTCCCGATTGGCCCCGATCCGCCAACACGGCTGCGCGCGGTACTGGACGCTAGCGGTGTGATTACGTCGTTCGCCACCGAGTTTATACAGAAACACAGCGTGAAAGAGGACTTCGATGTCACGCCCGCGATCCTTGAGGAGTTTCAAGTGTACGCCGGCGAGCACGATATCCAACCTCGGGTCGGCGAATGGGCTGCCGAGCGCGGCTGGTTGCAAAGCCGGCTGAAGCAGGAGATCTTCAATCAGGCGCTGGGCGTGGCGAAAGGCGATGAGGTGGAGGCGCAACGGGATCCGGCGGTGCGCGCGGCCGTCGAGCGCTTAATCACCCGTTTGTAAGCCGGGCTTGCGCTGCAGGAATCCGCGGGCAGCGTGAAAGGCCACGGGCAGCAGCGAAACGAAGACGATCAACAGGACGAACTTTTCAAAATTGCGGCGGATGAGCGGGACCTCCCCGAGCAGGTAGCCCAGCACGGTCATCGAGACCACCCATCCGGCGGCGCCGAAAATATCAAAAGAAATGAAGCTGCGATAGCGCATGTTTCCCACGCCGGCGACAAAGGGCGCGAAGGTGCGGATCACCGGAACGAACTTCGCGTAGATGATGGTTTTGCCGCCATACTTTTCATAAAAGGCGTGAGTGCGCTGCAGGTGTTCTCGTTTGAAGAAACGGGAATCGGGGCGGTTAAAGATGGCTGGGCCAGCACGGCGGCCGAGTAAATATCCACACCAATCCCCGGTCAGGCAGGCAGCGGTCAACAGGACGATCATCACGAAGATATTGAGCTGGCCGGCGCCCGCCACCACACCGATGGTGAAGAGCAGGGAATCTCCAGGCAGCACAAAACCGACGAGAAGCCCCGTTTCGGTGAAGACGATTGCGGTTAGCGCGGCATAGCCCAGCCAGCCGGATAGCGCGGTAGACAACAGATGGATCAGCCCCTCGGGCGTGGTGAGCGTCCGCAAGAAATCCAGCAGGGCATGCAGCATGCGGGATAACGGCTAGCTGCGATTTTGCGCGATCAGCCGGTCGATGACGGCCTGATGCTTCTTCACTTTGCCGCGGCGAATGAGATCGGTGAGGACGCTGTCCTGGAGCAGGCTCAGGCGCTCGTTGGCCTTCTTGCCCTTGAGCTGGAGCACGATCGTGTCGCGTTCCTGCTGGAATTTGGAGATGTCGGCGTTTTGGCGATCCACGACTTTCGCGACAATCGTTTGGTTAGAAGCCGTAATCGGCCCAATGATCGCGCCCACCGGCTTTTCAAACGCGTCCGTGAGGATGCTGGCGGGACCGATGCCTTCGGCAGCTCCGGAGCGTCCGAAAAAGTCGCTGCTCTTGACCTCCGCGCCAACGGCCTTTGCAGCCGCCTTGATATCGCCGTTTTGCTTTAGCAACTGGGCGGCCTGGGCTGACTTGGCCTTCACCATGTCGACTGCACGAAGCCTCATCATTTCTGCCCGTACTTGAGGCTCGACTTCGGAAAGCTTGGCAGGATGAGGCGCATTGATTCCGACCAGAACTGCCACTGCCAGCTTGTTGCCGGCCTGCATCACGGGGCTCACTTCGTCCGCCTTCAGGGTCTCTACGGTGGCTGCAAGCTGCGGATCATTCCCCATATCCGGCATGGGCCGGCCGTGACTATACTCGGGCACATTCACAAAGGATAAATTGAGACTGGCGGCGATCTGCTGCGCGTTGTGAGGCGCCTTTACCAATTCGGCATGGGCCTGATCCGCGAGTTCCTGCATGCGATCGAACACGGTCTGATTCTTGAGAAGAGTAACGATCTGGGCCTTCACCTCGTCGATCGGCTGCACGTGGGGCGACTGCTTTTCAAGCACCTGAATGATATGGAACCCGTATTCGGTGGTGATAACGCCGCTGATTTGATTTTCCTTGAGCGCGAACACGGCATCCTCGAAGTTCTTCACCATCTGTCCGCGGGACACCCAGCCCAAGTCCCCGCCCTTTTGGGCCGAGCCAGGATCTTGCGAATCCTTTTTGGCCAAGGCGGCAAAATCGGCTCCGCCTTTGATCTGCCTCAACAGGTCGTCGGCCTGGGCCTGAATCTTCGGCACTTCATCCTTGGGCTTGTTCGCGGTGCTGAGAAGGATGTGGCGCGCATGCACGCGCTCGGGCGTCCGGTACTGATCCAGGTGCGAATTGTAGTAGTTTTGGACCTGCGCGTCAGTGATCGAAATGGACTCGGCGACTTTCGCCTGGTCGGCCACGATCATTTGAAGGTTGCGCGTCTCGGGTATTTTGTAGAAGTTTTGATTGCGAGCGAAATAGGCGCTAAGCTCCTCCGGAGTAGCCTTAAGAGTGGGGGCTAGCTTGGATGGATCGAATGCGATGTAGTCGAGCTTGATTTTTTCGTTGCGTTTGCGAAATTCGGCTTCGGCCTCGGCGGGGGTGACGATGATGCCCTCCTCGGAGAGATTGACCAGGGAATCCTCGTAGCTCTTCACTCGCACGTTGTCCTCAAAATCCGGGACGGTGGTTCCATATTGCTGCTCAACGGTCTGGCGGTACAAATCAGGCGCCTGGTTGGCGGCTGGAAACGAGCGCAGAGTTTCGGCCAGGTCGCGGTCGGAAATCCGGAAGCCAAGCTGTTCGGCCTCGTAAGACAGTGCCCGCTCGGTAATGGCCTGATCCACCAGTTGAGGGAGATAGGTAGCCGCGAGATCGGGAGGGAGCCGCTGGTTTTGCAACGCATTCTTGAGTTGTTGCTGGATCTCGGCGACGGTGACGTTGGACCCGCCGATTTCGGCGACCACCTGATCGGTCGAGTCCGCGGCAGTGGTCATGCCGGTGCCGGGAATGAGATAGACCAGCATGGAGAGCGCGATAACGCCGAGCATGGCGCCCAACAGGATGCGCACGGCCTTGGCGCGGCTGCGAAACAGATCAAACATATCTTAGAGGCTCCTACTTGGGGGGCTACGGCCATTATAGCGAAAGGGCTGTGACGGGGGTTTGGCTTCGAGCCGTGCCGCGTGAGACGAGTTGGAGGGCGGTGCTGAAGCCGGCCAGCATCGGAAGATCCGCGCTGTAAGCCATGTGAAAGAAGAACGCGCTGACGGCATAGACGCACGTGCCGGCCAGCAGACACCGGCTCAGCGCCGCCAGCTCGCGGTGCGCCGGCTGATCGCGGGCCTTGCGATAGAGGCGGAAGTTCGAGCGCAGGCAAAAGAAGATCACGGCGGCATAAAAGATCAGCGCCGGGATCCCGCATTCGCTCGATACTTGGGTATAGCTGTTGTGCGTTCCGAGCCAGGGGGCGTGCTGGCCGGAGCGGACGGCATCCTGCTGGACGGCGTTCGGGAATTGGTCGGGACCCACGCCAAAAAGCGGGTGCATCAGGGTGTACCGCAAGCTGGTAACGAAAACCTCCTGCCGCTGCTGTTGAGAGGCGACGCTGGCCAGATCGGCGGTGCTTTCAAAACGTTGCGATTTGGGATCGTCGAGTAACAGCGCCAAGCGATGAAGACTGCTGGATGGGGCCCCCGCGATCCCGCCCGCCACCAGCGCCGCCAGGACGAAGAGGGCAAGCACCAGCATCATCCACTTACGGCGGCTGAGCCAAAAGATCAGTCCAAACATGCTGGCGGCCGCGATGACGGAACCCCGGGAGCCGGTTTGAAAGGCGTAATACGCGGCCAGCACAACGCCCGCCGCTCCGGCCAGACGGGCACCGGCGCTGGGACGGGCGAGAAGGTACAGAAATGAGCTGATGCCGAGCAGCAGAGCGAGCGCGAGATCGTTGGAGTTGGCATAGAACAGACTGTGCGGAATGCGGAAACGAGTTTCGGTGGGATCGCCGCCCGGACCGCCGAAAAACGCGCAATTGACCAACAGCGCCGCCGCAGCGGCGATGTGGATGTACATCCATTGCCGGCAACGCCGGAGTGAGGTAACGAACGAGCACGTGTAGAAAAAGCCTAGGTAGGCCCGCGGGACGTAGTTTGCAAGGAGCGCCGCGCTGCCGCCTCTCCAGATGCTGAACGGCGAGGCGAGCAGCATCCACAGCAAGAAGGCGATCCAGTAACGTCCGGTGTGCGTACGGAAGCCCCGCAGAGCATTACCGGAGAATAGCCAGGCCAGCGGCAGCAGGCCGAGCGTGATCGCGGAAAGGTAAGCTCGGGAGCCGAACAAACGCAGCGACCAATCGTTTGCGAAACCGGAAAGCAGGTAGACGCAGAACAGAACGAAACCGGCCGTCGCCAGGGGCGTGCACAAAGCTCGGGCGGGCGCGTTGAACCGAACGCTGACGGCGGAGTGGCCGGGTGCGCAGTAAATTGATTCCACAGTCTCGGGAGTAAGTGCAAGTTGGGCGGTCACATTTCTCGTAAGAATTATCGTGAGCGGCGGAAACAGAATGAACGGAGAGGTTTGGGCTGGATCCCGCGGTTTCCCACGGAGGCCGCCAGAACAGACCGCGTGGGAGACTGTAGGCGCTAAAGGAGAACGCTGGTAGGTATGCCTAATTGTAGAATTTTGCTGCTCCTGGCGACGTTGGGGGGCGCGGGCGCGCTCGACGGCCAGCTCACACAAATCGATCTGCGATCCCAGAGCCGCAACGTGGATTTTTCCGCGGCGAGCTCAACCAAACCGTTCCAGTCGGGTACCGGGCTGCCATCCACCTGCGGGCTAGGCGCGATGTACTACAGGCTGGATGCTCCGGCAGGGATGAACGTGTATGGTTGCACGGCGGCGAACTCGTGGACCCTGGAGCAAGGGCCGCAGGCCGCGTCGATGGCGAGCCAATTGGGTGACTTCGCCGTGACGTTAACCAGCCCGACCACGCTGGCCATCGGGGCCAACTGCTCCACCACCACGCCGTGCCTGGTCCGGTTCGGCGCGCTGGTGTATTCGTTTGCGAGCGGAGCCACGGCGACGATTTCGGCCGGTAGCGGCCTGGCTCTGGTCTATGTTTCAAGCGCCGGCGTTCTGACGGTGGCCTCCAATGTAACCGCGAGCTGCAACAGCGGCTGCACGGCGCTGAGCAGCGCGACCGCGTTTCCGGCGGACGCGATCCCGGTGTTCACCTGGTCAGCGACGAATGGAACGTGGGATACCAGCGGCGGCGCCGATCAACGGGCCTTCCTCAGTTCAAAAAGTGTGACAGCGGGAACGGGTATCACAACCACCGAGATTTCCGGCAAGACACAATTGAGCGCCGATACGACAGTGATCGGGCTGCGGGTTGCGGCCCCGCCTACATCCAGCACGGCTTGTACGGCCGGTTCCTGGGCCACCGACGGCTCGTTCTTCTATTTGTGCACTGGAACGAATGTTTGGGGACGGGCAGCGCTATCCACTTTTTGAGCCATGCGAAACCTCCTTTGGATTTTGACTGCCGTTCCCTGCCTGGCAAATACGTCCATCGTTTCGATTGACCCAACCGCGATGCAGGCCAAGATCACGGTCCAAACCGATCAAGCGGGATTCTGTACTTATCGGGCATCGCGGGGCGTGGCGTTCAGCTCGAGCGTAGCGGATCTCACCGACAACGCGAATACGGACGCACGCACCGGGTCCGTCGTCACTGGCGACATGCACGTGTTCGTGTTAGGAACGCGAAAGGGCAACGATGCGCTGGCGGCGGCCGCCAATTATTGGGTGGGAGTTACGTGCGGTTCGGACGCGGAAGTTGCGGCGACTTTTGTAACTCGATCCATTGCGTGGGGTAATACGGCGCCCGATCCGGTTCCATTTAATGCGGCGAAGTTCGGGAATATGGATTACCCGCCGATCAACTGGACAAATCAGCAGACTTCGTATGTAGATCCGGTAACCGGAGTAGAGTTCTGGCGGGTGACATCACCGGGAATGATGAGCGCAGCGACGCTCAATCTGGCGGCTGGAAATGCGGGCATTCTCGGGGTCCCATTGGACGCCAGCGGCACCGGAAAGTGGGCGGGTCTGGCGAATATCGGATCAAACGGGGTCAGCTACTCGGTAGGCTCGGGCGGGCCGGCGGATGAGGCATTCATCCCGCTCGCCAATTTCAGTTGTCCCGCCGGGACCACTTTCGCAGGCTGGTATCCGAAATGTACCATCGACGATCTGTCGTTCGACGTGTATTGCGGGAACGCGGGCGCCGGCGGTATCACCATCACCCTGCAGCTATCGATAGATGGCGGCCAAACCGTGGTGGGAATTCCGGTGACAACGGCGGCGTGTCCAGTGGGCGCGCCCGCGCTGCTTGGGACCTATCCGCAACTGGCGGTGAACCCGCCATTCCTATCGTGGGGATTCACGCCGCAGCATCATCTGGTGGTGCCCCCATCGGGAACGGTGAACGTGGCGGGGCAAGCGGTGACTCTCGAGAATCCAACCGGCACGCAAAATTATTTCGATACGGATTGGGTCAGTGGGACGCCGATCCTGATCAATGGGACCTACTATCACATCAACGCCATCGCCAGCTCGTCGGCCCTGACCTTACAAGAAAATGCGGGAACGCTGAGCGGCGTGCCGTATGTGGGCGCCAACTTCGGCGTCGTGGTCACCAAATCAAATAGCGGAGCGAATGCCAGCGTGAGCATGGGCGTCAATTATGCGTACGCAACCATGCCCAGCGCCTGTTGCAACGGGGATACGGACATGATGAATCAGGCATCCGTGTCAGTGACAATGACAGCCGACGGGTCCGCGAGTCTGAGCCCGCCACTGACGGGATACCTGACCAACGTCGTGGATAGCGCGGGAGGGGAGGCGCTGCTGTTGTGGATACCGTTCAACGGCGATGGGTCGGTTCGCGCCGAGACCCGGCTGCTGGCGATGGGATCGAAGACGGCTACCAGCTTGCGCCTCAATACCAGCGGCGATAGCTTGCCGTACGGTCCAACCGGCATCAGCGGCTATTCTTTCGACAACGTGGACGGGACATCCGCGTACACGATTGACGTCAACAATCGCGTGTGGAAGCTGACTTACAACGAGACTTTCGCCGGATGCGCGGGGTATGTCGCGTTTCATCCCTATCCCGGTTACGGAGACTACAATCCGAACACGGCGATCGCGGACGACTGCTTTGAATGGACGAATCTGACGCCGGCCACCGGCGGATACGACGTCCGGTCCCAAATGGTGAGCGCCTACCAAGCCGGTATCAACTATCTCGGGCAAACGGTTGGGACGCCGCATGCGGGTTTTGACCTGGGGTGGATGAACAGTCCCGTGGTGGCTGGCTTCGACGGCGGATATTTTTCGGCAAGCATGGGGAACGTGCAAAATCATATCGGCATCATGGCCTCGTTTGACACAGCGGCCGGAGTGCTGCGAAACATCCGGAATAGTTGGAATGAGGGCGACTGCCGCTGGTGCGGGTTGCACGATGCGCCGGTTCTTACGATGGGGACTTGGCGCTTTGCGGTGATCGATCCGCAGGCCGACACGGGCGCGGCTAACCTGGTGTTTCCGGACTCCTTCAAGATGAATGTCAGCCAGGTGAATCGCGCGGGTTCGGGATCGAACGCGCTTTGGGATTGCAGCGGCTGTTCGGGGGGGCCGCAGCAGAGCACCAGCATCGGCGCAAGCGAAGCCTACACGTGTCCGGCCGGTCTGATTGCCCCTTACGCGGCGTTTTCGACGACGGCGAATTGTATTGAGGTGAAGGTTTCCTCGCCGCCCTGCCAGCAGAATCCGAGTGCGACTTACGTGTTTCCCGACGGAAACATGGAAAAACAGGAGTTCCCATGCACCACGCCGGGTTTTGCAACGGCCAACGCGAATTGGTCGAAGCTGCAGGACATGCAGCCGGGTGACTGGTTGTTAACCAATGCCGGGAATCAGAACGAAAACCTGGTGCTGCTCTCGGTCACCTACCTCAGCGCTACCGACATCAACTTATGGCTATTGCGGTGGGCGGGATCGAATTACCTATATCCATTGTTCGGATCCATCGACGACAGGAACAACAGCTCGCACGCCAGTCCATGGTGGCTGTCCATGGGACCCACCTACGCGACAAATGCCGCAGCTTTGGACGCCTCGAACGCGGGTAACACCTGGACCAAGAATAATCCGCTCCGCTTTTCATCGCATGGTTCGGCGGCGCCCGGAGCCGGCGCGGGTTCCTACTCGTATCAGCAGTCGTGGTATGGCGGACGTTATATCGGTTCGGTCGACACCGCGGTGCCGAGTCTGTTGTGGAGCGCGATGCAGCCGACGGCTTCTTCCTGGCCGGCTTTCGCGGGCAGCCATAACGGCGCCAGCGATTCGTTTGCGCAATCCTACAACAGCGGTACATATGCGCCGAATACGCCCATTCCGCCGTTCTTCGTGGACTACCGGCATTTTAATCCGTCGGGGGGCGGGGGGGTTGAATCGAACGGGGGCGCCGCGTTCGGGAGCATGTCGCTCACGCCAGTGAGCGGGACCAGCCGGACGTTCCAGGTAGCGGGAGATTGTTGCGCCGCGGGGCCGAGCGATTATAAACGGCTGGGCTTGTCTGGATTCGCCGGGCGCTATCTTACGCGCGACGTTAGCAATCCAGGGACCGGAAATACCGGTGACCTACCCAGTTGGAGTTATTGCCGCGCCTTCAACGCGAACGAGTGCGTGCAAGGCTCTTCGGCGGGCAATCTGTATATGAGCCTGCCGATGGTGGACTTGTCTCCCCAGTGCGCCAGCTCGCAATTCACGCAAGCGATCCCCTGTCTCTATCAGCCCGCGCCGTGGAGCGGCCAAAGCATCCAATTCCGCATTGACCGCGGCGACTTCAGCGGCCTGACTACGCGAAAGTTCGGCTACGTGCACAGCCATCCCGGTACGGCCTATGAATACAGCAACTGCCGGCCAACCGCGGATGCTCAGTTCATGTTCTGCCCAGGCTACTGGTTGGACGGGGTGCGCGTGGAGTGGCTGGCGTATAAGATTCCACCGGCATTCCCGGTGGACAACGTGAATCGAACGTCGTTCGTGCCAGTGACCCTGATTTACCCGGGCGTGTCTTTCGCGAGTAACATCCGTGCGCGCTTCGGGTACCGGGAGAACGGGGGCGACCTGCTGCGCTGCACGGCGTATGGGCAGGACTGTTCCACCGAGATACCTTCCAGTTCCACCGGCGATCCCTACAGCTTCACCAATGAAACCGTGACGCGGCAGAGTTGCGCCAGCGGGGCAATGTGCACCATCACCATTCCGAGCTTGCCGAACCGGGTGCTCTACTATGTGGTCGACCGCTTGGATTCGACTGGCAATGTGCTGGCGACGAGCGCGCCAGCGGCCGTGGCGGTCCCATAGCGCCGGATTAACTGTTGTAGCGCAAGGCCCAGCAGCACCACGTAGAAGGCGTCGATCGGAAACCGATAGCGGTTGTTTTCGAAGGTGGAGAGCAGGTTTGCGACGGCCGTCAGATAAGCGATATTGAAGAGCAAGAATCCGATGAGAAACCCGGACGCGTGATCAATGGTCCTGAGGCGGACACCGCGCGCCAGATAAACCACGCCCCAGAGCCACAGCGCCGGCAAGCCAATCAGCAGGAAAACTCCGGTGTGAAGCACCAGAGAAGCGCGCGCGCCCCGATCCGCTAGCCGGCGCAGATGCTTGCGGTCGCTCGAATCTTCGAACTGGCCAAAGAAGACGACGTTCCAGAATCGATCGATGGCGCGGATGCGCGGCCGGTTCAAGTCGAAGAACGGAAAATCGCCCGCCGGAAGGAAGTAGGTGAACCAAGCGGCCTCAAGCGAGCGAAGATAAACCACCGGATAATGTCGCAGCAACGCTAAACCATCGCGCGTGTAAGCTTGCTGGACCTGAAGAAATGGGGCGCAATTGAAATTGGTCGCGCCGGTGGAAGTAACGCATTCATCCAACACCGGGATGCCGGTTCGCGCAGGCATCTGGATATAGGGGCGGTAAGGTTCGATGGGCGTGCCGATATCGAGTAATGAAACCGGCGAGATGATGCCCCGGTTCAGAAGGTCGCGTGCTTCCCGGCTGGTCAGTTGATGCGCGGTGATGGTATCCATGTTCATACCCAGCCAGGTGCTGCCCGAGAAAGATCCGAAGAGAATCCAGTTTTTGGTGTACAGTCCCAGGATGATGAGCAGGGGCAGAGCGCCGGCCAGCAATATGCTCCGACGGCGGCCCTTGAAAAGGTAAACCAGCACGGCCAGGATCGCGAGCACGTAAATGAGATGGAACATGTTTCTGAAGAGCACCAGAGCCAGTAATAAGACACAGAACAAAAGCAGCCATGGGACGGAATTCAGAGCGGCGTAGCGCCATAAGGACGCTGCCGCGGCCGCTAACAAAAAGCCCACGACATACTCGTACAGCAAGTAGTTTTCAAACAACACAACGCCGGGACTCACGCTGAACCATCCGGCCAGGACGAATGCGATCCAGCGGCTTACTTTGAGAACGCGCATCAGGTAATAGATAAGCCAGCAGATTCCCAATCCCATGAGTAAGTGGGCTATATGGAGAGCGATGGGATACGACTGAGGAAACAGTTTCAGCGCAATACCGTTATAGATATTCCAGCCCGGCGGCTGGACATGCAAATAGTACATGCTCTCGATGAGGCGGTGCTTTAATAGCTCGGGATCGACGAACTGGTAGTAATGCAGAATGGGCCGCGCGTCGAAGCGCACGCCCAGCACGTAATAGCCCAGCCGTGAGAGAACAAACAACACAGCCAGCAGCCCGTATGACGACCGTTCTTTCGTAAGGGACTCAGGTTCCAGAACTCAACCGCAAGGCCAGCAACTCCGGCAAGCCCGCGTCGAGGATCTTCTTTTGCGCGGAAGCGACATCATATTCAGCGCGGCATAGCGACACCTGCCGTGCCGAGGTATCGTAGATGGCATAGGCAGCGCGGCGATCGCCGTCACGCGGTTGTCCCACCGAGCCGGGATTGATCAAGTAATTCACGTCGTTTTCCAGTTCCAGGATTTCCTGCCCGGAAGCGGTAGCGGTGATGAGGCGCTTTACCCCGTTGCGATGACATAGGAACGCTCCCTGCAAATGAGTGTGGCCGAAGAAGGAAATATTGCAATCTAAATAGGGCGCCACTTGGGCCACGTCTTGCTCGGAGACCACATATTCATCCTCGTCGAGCGGGGAGCCGTGGAGGATTTGAAAACCGTTCACGCGCTCCGGACCCTGCGCCAGATCGCGCAAGAACTGGATGTTTTCGGGCTGGGTGGCCGCTTGGGTCCACAAAGCCGACAAGCGCGCCACGGGGTTGAACCACTCCAAGTCCTCCAAGCCGGCACAGGCTTTGTCGTGATTTCCGCGCACCACGCTGCTGACATTCGCGCGGACCCATTCGACAACCGCATCCGGGTCGGCGCCATATCCGACCAGGTCGCCGCAGCAGACAATGCGATCGTACAGCGAGCCGGCGCGCTTCAGAACAGCAGCGAGGGCTTCTGAATTCGCGTGGATGTCGCTCAGAATTAGATAGCGCACAAGCGAAGAACCGAAATCTCCGGTGGCGCGCCAATGCGAACCGGAACACCGATGGTGCCGAGGCCGGTGGACACGTACACAGACGAAGCCCCGCGGCGATAGAGGCCGCGCACATACGGCGTGAAGTAGCGGGCGACATTGACGTGCTGGTGCAGGATTTCGACATCTACCTGACCGCCATGGGTGTGGCCGGCGATGGTGAGATGGTAGCCTTGCGCCGCGGCCACTGGGAAAACGTCCGGATTATGGGAGAGCAAAACGTTGACCGCGTCCGGGACGATCAGCCGGTCAGCCCCGGCCAGGTAACGTGAATACATTTTCTGATAATCGACTCCAGCGAAATTGATCGTGGCGTTCCCGAATCGGAGCAGCTTGGATTGATGCCGCAGAAATTCGAGTCCAAAGCGGCGCCCCTGGGCAGTGACGTAATCCTCCACCTCCGCGTAGACCTCGTGATTCCCGAGACACCCCAACACGCCCGCATCGGCGCGCAGGCGGGCCAGTTGCCGCAGGCAGGCATCCAGCGGATCGCCGCGGCGGGTGATGAGATCGCCGGTTACCAACGCCAGGTTGGCGCGGGTTTCGTTGGCCATGTCGATGGCGGCGGCAAATTCGCGCTCACTCAGGAATTCGCTGAGATGGACGTCGGTGATCTGCACTATGCGCAGGCCGTCGAGATCCTTGGGGAGATTGGGGATGGGGACTGGGAGCTCGGAAACGCGGAAGCGGTTGCGCCGCACAAATCCAAAGCCAGAGCCAATCACGGGCACGGCGCAGACCGCCGCCCCCGCAGCTCGTAGCATTCTCCGCCGCTCGGGACTGAATTGCCGCGTACCGCTCCACACCAGCACGGCCACGGAAAAACCGATGAGCCAAATGGTTTCCACTAAAGCTGCGCACTCAATCCAGGTCCACCAGCTCACCAGCGTGATACGCTGCGCCCATTGGAACTCCAGCGCGAAACCTAGCGCGAGCAGAAGGGTAGACGCCGAAGCACCTGAGATAATCCAGCCGCGCTGGGAATAGCGACGTAAGAGCCAGCCGAGAATATGGAATTGAAGACCGAGGCCGAGGAGTAATAAGCAGAGCCCCGGGAAAAAGTGCACACGCAATAGCACTGCAACCATTGTAGCCGGTAGATTCTTGAGGCCCGCGCGAATGGTACACTAAGGCTGTTCAATCCCTCCGAAAGATCCCCGGTCGTCTAATGGTAGGACAGCGGCCTTTGGAGCCGTGAATCGTGGTTCGAATCCATGCCGGGGAGCCAAACCTTTGGATGTCCGGCCCGGACACATAGGTAACAGAATGTACCTAAGACATAGGTAACACTTTTGGCCCGAAGGGATTGAGTAAGGGCTGCAAAGTTTTTTCCTCCAGATCGATATAACCGAGGTCGTATTGCATGAAGCTGACGAGCCAGATGCCGTCGTCGACTTCCTTGATGCCGACCGCCTGGCCAGCCAGGCAAGTGCTGAGGTTGATTTTCTTGCGATATAGACACAGGCGGCCGCAGTGGGTGATGACGACGGTCTTGTCGTGGAACGGGTAGTGCGGCTCGCCGATGCCATGATAAGGGCGGCAGGAAGAAGTATAGACCTCCGCCGGGCACTTCATGTCGAGCGCCTGGTGCGGGCGCTCGTTGTTGAACTCTTCGATGAAGGCGTCGAACTTGGCTTGCTGCTGGAGCAGATTGGCGCCGGCGGGCCGAGTGGCTTCTTTCTTCAAGGTCAAGTGCATGCGCTCATGGCGGCCGTTCTGCTGCGGATGACCGGGACGGATGCGTTCGATGCTGATGCCCAGACGCAGCCACCAGACCGAGAGCCTGGAGAGATTGAAAAGCCCGTTGGGCGAAGCGAAAGGAACGCCGTTATCGGAACGGATCGCTTGCGGTAAACCACGTTCTTTGAAAAGGCGCTCAAAGGCAGTAAAAGCGGTCTTTTCGGCATTGGATTCCAGGGCCTCGCACAGCAGCAAATAGCGCGAAGCGTGATCGGTGACCGTGAGTGGATAACAGTAGCGCCGGTCGCCGAGCATGAACTCGCCCTTATAGTCGGTGCACCACAGTGCGTTCGGTTGTAAACCCTCTGAAAGAGGCGTCCCTTCGGTATGGGTGCGCGATCGCCTGGCGCGGGTCACTAACCCATGACGATCCAGGATAGCGTGAATCGTGCTGCGTGCCGGAACCTTCACTTCGCTCGGCAGCCGTCTGAGGAGGGGCTCCCGGATCTTGCGGGCGCCCCAATTGGGTTTCTCGTGCTTGGCCGCTACGATGGCCGCTTCGATTTGCTCGGGCAGTTGGTTGGCATAGCGATGGGGGCGCCTGGCACGATCCGTGAGCCCCTCCAACCCGCATTCTTCATAGCGCTCGAAGATCTTGTAGCCGGTCTTGCGAGAGATCTGAAACTCGCGGCACAGCGCGGCCATGCTCTCGCCGTCTTTGAGCCGAATCACGAATCGTATACGTTCGTCCATAACAGAACTTTCCTTCCATGGCATCCCACTTCCCGCCCCCTTCCAGGCAAAAAAGTGTAACCCATGTCTCCGGAACGTTCTGTTACCTATGTCTCAGGCCGCACAAGAATCAACACTTTAGATGTCAGCTACCGCATTTTTGTACGAATCTTGTACCGACGCCTTGGTTCCGTTCGTGC
Organism: Bryobacterales bacterium; assembly: GCA_963824345.1. Classification (GTDB taxonomy): domain Bacteria; phylum Acidobacteriota; class Terriglobia; order Bryobacterales; family Bryobacteraceae; genus Palsa-89. The sequence continues at coordinate 6,262 of CAWGOZ010000016.1, read as the reverse complement.
GTGGGCCTTCGGAACTCATTGAATCCGCTAGAGGCGGCGCGCGGGGCATGGATTCGAAGTTTGAAATCCATGCCAGGACGAGAACCAATCGCACTAGCTTGGACTTACGTGTCGCCTAGCAGGCGCCTCAGGGTATCCATGTGCGCCCGGCAGGCACTAATGAGCACTGCGCCCCGAGTTCTTGTGGGACCGGTGGAACAGAAGAACAGCGGGATTTCGCGTCCACCAGGAAGGCACAGCGTATGCAATGCGGTTTGGCCCGCGCCGCCCCGCCGCCAGTCGCCTCCCAATCGAATTCCTGGCAGCGATACTTTATCCCGGATGAATTCGTTGATGTAGTACGCGTTTGTGGCCGAGCCTGCCGCAAGTATGAGCGAGCACCGTGTCGCTCGACGAAGGGCTTCAACCCAGATCGGCGCGTCAGCCTGGAGCATTTCCAGAAACAGCGATTTCAGCGGCTCGGTTTTGAATCGGCCTGCCGCTTTTGTTGCGCGTGGTGATAAATCGATGTGGGCTGCCTCGCCCAAACGATAGGCAACGCCCAGTTCTGACAGGACAGTTGACCACGGCTGGAACCAGGGATGCGGCCCCGGATTTACGCTCGTCCAGTAGTTGGCGAGCCTGCTCGCATGATCGGCGGGAGTAAGTGTCAAGGGCCAGGTACGTCGAGAAGCGAACTCGCCTGATGAGGGGTTGAGACCTAACGTAATGACGCGCGCCCCAGCGAGGGAGCCAAAAAACGGCACAAGATGGCATTTGAGATTTGTTGGCATCAGCGGCTGAAACCGCGTCGATGTACTTTCGGCGACTCTTAGTGCCGTTTCGAGGACTTCCTGTTCAGGAGTAGCGGTGTGTGGCTCCATACAATACGGATTCGGTGATTGGTTACCTATGAGGTATCTTGGCCCGAGTGGTCGATTGGTCAGGGGCATTATGCCGACCATGCGGCACTCTTTCTGAGCCATACCCTATACTCTCCAGCGCCCAGGAAGCTGTGCGGTTTGGACGCTGTGTGATTATCTCCTGCTCTGGCCGCTCCGGGCGCTTGCCCGCACCTTTGCGCCAATGCTCCGGTAGGCGCATCTTCCAGCGCATTGGCAGCTCGTCAGGAAATCGGATCATTCTGCTGAGGTTCAGGTGCTCGGCTTTCGAGCGACCCGGATAGTCACGTTCGAGACTTGCAAACTCCTCGTCCTTAACCGTGTCCGGCGGAAGCAGTACGAAAATTTGTGATTTCCTCGCGCGGTCGAGGGCGGACCGAATGGCGGGGACAAGGTCAACGTCTGCCGACACGACATACGCGCGGTCGAACAGCGAATCGACAGCATCTTCGAGCAAGCGAAGCGCGATCTTTACGTCAATCATTTTTTCTGCATAGCGTTTTCGGCATCCGCAGACATGGCACGCCAGCTCTTCGTTACAGCGTGGACACCGCAAGTCGCGTGAGCGGAGCGAGCCATAGACGATTTCCGCTTTCGCCTCCTCTCCCATCGCGAGCAGGTGGAGCTTCTGCCGTCGCACTCTGGTCCGGTCTGATCCCGTGTAAAGCGTCGTGAAGTATCGGACAGACACATTGGCGCCTGGGCAGCACGCTCCTAGAGTTTGCGTCCAATTGCACCAGCCTGCGGGATACCACGCTTTGTGTTTGCTAGCCTCGTAAAAGTTCATTCCGTCAACATAGCCACAAACGCGCATCGCGGGTCCTCCATGAAGGAGTCTAACAGCTTGAACGGCTCTCGCATTCGTCGTCGACACGGCGGTTCAGCCCAGGCGCCGGAGCTTCCTCTATACTCCCAATTTTACGACGCCAAACTTTTTGTACCGATTTTGTACCAGATACTTGCTTTTGACGCTTTTGACGACTTGAGCGACTTTTTAGAATCAATAAGTTGCGGCACTCCAAAATCTTGTCAAGTTCGTGGTTCGAATCCATGCCGGGGAGCCACCACCAAACGTGCCGACGCCAGCAGGATTCGTTGGCGAGCTTTGTCGAGTCGAACAGGTAGGGAGAATCGCTCTGATACAGCATCTCATTGGACTCGCGAACTTGGGGGTTAAACCATCCGGCCACTCGAAGCATTGGCCGGCTCAACACCCGATATTTTGGGGCCACTCCGAATTCATTTGCAGCCATAGCGATGAACTCGCCGCCGGTCGGCGGATTGGGCGCCGTCGGCAGATGCCACACCTGGTTCCACGCTGACTCCTGGCCGGCCAGCACTGCCACGCCCCGCGCTGCGTCAGGAGTGAAGGTCAGCGAGTGAGGTACTGCGGCATTCACCAGCCACGATGCTGTTGCCCCTTTCGCAAAAGGCTCAAAGAGCAGAACGTTCGGCACACCATTTTGGGTATCGGGTCCATAACAATCTGCTGAGCGCGCGATCATTGCGCTTAGACTGCCAGCCTGCACCTCCTTCATCAGGGCTGTTGCGATCTTTGCGCGAATCTCTCCCTTCTTCGAACAGGGGCCGTACGGAGTGTTTTCCGTCATCGGGCCTGTGACCTTCCCAGACATGTAGACGTTATCGAAGAAGATCAGCTTTTGCACGCTTCGATGGTATTCGCCATGATCCGCGGCCAGAGTTCCTGCCAAACCCCAAGATTGTATTTCAGCCCGGCGAGGAGGCACACCAGTGTCGAGCCGGCGACTGCCTGGATGGTCTGCTCCTTATCGTTGAGGTCCGCTGGGAACAGTGCCCCTCCGGCAACTGGTTTCGGGTTGCGGCCCACCAATCGGAAGGGTCCGTTTCTGGCCGCCAGGATCTTAGCGAGTTCATTTTCCGATGTCGCCGCCCGCACCAAGGATCGTCGTCACTGTAGTCACTTGACCTCCAGGCTTCGCCGCTGTTTCGTTATGGTTGTTCCGAACCTCTTATAGGTCACCATGAAGCTGCCTTTCGCAAAGTTCGGGACGAGCTGGGCGCTTACCTGAAAGGTTCCCGCAAAGCGATTGAAGAGAGATGCGCGAGAGTGCCGCAGTTGGTGACAAGCGCGTTTGTGGTCCTAATGGGCCGTGGCTCCCTCAAGGATTTTGAGTTTCAGCCGCAGCTTGCGCAGAACCAGAGAGCCTTCAATGCGTGTAGTTCCAAGGACGCGCTGATAGGCCAATGTCAGGCGCACCATCCCAGAGCCAGCCAGTGTCCGGAACAGAAGCCTGCTTTGGCTCTCTTTCTCCGATGCCAAGATCGAGCCTTGAGCCAAGACTTCTGATCCAATCATGTCTGTAATTCGCCACCCAAGCCCGGTTGTTGATGAGATCCCTTCCGTCAGATAGAGAAAACGCAGTTCGTAGCTGGAGTTCGCCATGAGGGGCAGAAACTGTGTCATGATTTCGCAACTTTCCGGCTCGCTTCCGGAGAACGAAATCCGCAGGCCTGCGGGCCGCTCATCCAGCCTGGCCGTTATCCCCTTGACATCCGGTAGCCGCCAGTCGAAGCCTCGAGAAGTCGGAAAGACAATAAAGTCGCCATTCGTCAGGGAGCTACCCGACCGCGGCACCAGCTCTTGGAAGGGGATTCCGTGAAGTTCAGCGAGCCCGTTCCAAAGCTGGACGGCTTGATTGGGGCGGTTATCGGCAATCAATCGCTCGCTGGTGGACAGCAACTGCGGCAGGTCGACCGCGCGGTTCCACCGAAGCAAGCGCATGGCCATCCCCAACAAAGGCTCCATGCGGTTGTGAGCGCTCAGGTAGGCCAGATAGTTCGCTTCCACGTCGGCTTGACGTAGGTCCAGCCGTCGCTCGATGAGCGCGGCGTCGCTTGAGACTTTCCAGCACAGGTTAAACAGTGGAGCAAGGTCGCCATAAGCCGTCCCAGCGGCCTGGCGCGCCCAAAACCAGAACTTCCCGGAGTCGCCACGCCGGAAATAGTAGTTCGCCAGAGACCACTTCGGAAGAAATTGTTGGTCGACGCGGGCGGCACGCAGGAGGAAGCGCTCGGCTGGGCCGAAATCGTCATCTGCTTCGGCGCGCAAACCGAGTTCGACCCAGGTTCTGGAATCCCAGGGGTTCAACGCCACCGCGCGCTCCAGCGCTCTTCCGGATCCAGCCGGGTCTTCCTCTGGAATCGCCGCCGCCAGCCGGACGTAATAGGCCGCGTTATCCGGCTCCAGCCGGATGGCCGACTGCGTTCCCGCCAGAGTATCGCGCCGGAACTGATAGTCCGCCAAAGCCATGCGGACCGTCCACGCCCCCATGAGAGTGAGCGTCGCGGTGACGACGGCGGCTACTGCGAGCAGACCCACTCGGGTTGGCATTCTCATTTGTAATATCGGTTTCTGGCGCTGATACTCGCGCCCTTCGTTTTGCACTATCGAATCGGATGCATTACCTGCTGGCAGCGGCGTTATTCTTGGGCATTCTGACCCTTTGGGTACCGGGATATTGGCCGGTCGCCGTTTTTGAGGTCAGCGTGTTCGGTCTGGCTATTGGCGCCATGTTCCGCTGGCGCCGCACTTCGCCTCGATTGTCGTACCCGCTGGCGCCCCTTTCTTTTGCCGTATTCTGGGGGTTGCTTCAGCTCTGGAGAGGGTGGACTGTCTCGCCTTTCGAGACGAGAGTCGCCCTGGCGCGCTGGTCTGCGATGCTGGCCGTTTTCATTGCCGGCTGGATATTCTTTCAAGAGGACCGTGTTCACCGCTGGTTCCGCTCGGCCATGCTCTGGTTCGGATTTCTGGTTGCGGTTCTGGCTACGCTTCAGACCTTCACCGCCGGGGGCAAGGTATTCTGGATCTTCCAAACCCAGTACACCGATGGCGTAATGGGACCCATCCTCTACCACAATCATTTCGCGGCCTTCATGGAAATCGCGCTGCCGCTGGCCCTGTATGAGGCGCTGAGCCGCCGGCGGGAGTCCATGCTCTATTCCGCTATGGCGGCCGCGATGTATGCGTCGGTAATCGCGTCGGCGTCCCGGGCCGGATTTGCGTTGGCCTCGGCGGAATTCGTGTTCGTAGCAGCCTTGCTGTGGTTGCAAGGACGCGCCTCCCTGCGCGCCATCGCGACGTCATTACTGGGCGTAGTGCTAATGGCAGCCGTGTTCGCCACCGTGGTGGGCTGGGGCACCGTCTGGCAACGCCTGCGCAATCCAGACCCGTTGGCCAACCGACGCGAGTTCGCGCTCTCTTCCATTCGGATGATTGCCGACCGCCCCTGGGTTGGATTCGGCTTGGGTACCTGGCCCACGGTATACCCCGCCTACGCCGTCATCGATACGGGTGGCTTCGCCAACCGGGCCCACGACGACTGGCTGGAGTGGACCTCCGACGGCGGCCTGCCGCTCGGACTTGCGATGGTCACGGTGTTCTTATGGTGCTTGCATCCCAGCTGCGCTTCGCCATGGGGCATCGGGGTGGTTGCAGTCTTCCTGCACGCCATGGTGGACTATCCGTTTTCGCGTCCAGCCTTGGCGGCTTGGATCGTCGCGATGATCGCCCTGCTGGCCAGCGCGGGAAGCAAGCAATCGCATCCCGGCTTATGGCCGGCTGATCGCCTGGGCGGAGGCGCTGAAAGTGCCCGAGGCATCCAAACCGACCACGCTACCGGTAACCGCAACCCCGGCGGCGACGGCGACAACTAGACCGGTGGAGATCCCCGCCGCCGCACCCGCCGCACCCGCCAGCGCTGCCGCACTCGCCGCACCTACCGTCACCACGCCGCCCGCGGCTGCTACATCGGCCGGCTTTGTGTCGAAAGCCATTGGCGAGCCGGGAAGAACCGTGGCCACCAAAACTCCCGCGTTATTCCGGACCTCCACCGACCCCTTAAGCACGGCGACAGAAACTCGGTCGCTGTCTTGCGACGCAATCTCCGCCACGGTCTGCGGACCCATCGGCGAAATCGTCAGCGCGGCGGCACTGACATGATATTTCCGGCCGTTCCTGATACTTTGCGATCCTTGATCGAGCACGATGTGATCCCGATACACTTGGACCCGCGAATTAGCCGAGATGGTCATAAGAGTTCCGTCGGTGAGCCGGATCTTGGAGGAAGCCGCCGCAGTTTTCACCGCACTCCCTTCTAGAACAGCGGCGTTGCCCCGGACTTCAGCCCCGTCCATCTCGAAATCCCCACTCGAGCGGATGACTCCGATCGACGCTGACGCGGCTGTCAGCAACAGCGGGCAGCCGCTGGTCAAAAGAGCAAGAAACCACTTTGTCGCACGGTGCATGGCACGGTTACCTCCGAAAGACTCCTACGTCATACTACGGCGCTCGCAACTCCAGAAGCAACAGTTTAATTCACCTAATAATCGACATATTCCGT
>CAWGOZ010000015.1:0-28244 GCA_963824345.1 Bryobacterales bacterium | reverse complement strand
AGGTTGGAGCTTGCAAAGCTACGTTCAATTGCTATCTGCCGGCGGGTACTTTGCGCCGCAGCTCGTCGGCGAAGTTCAGAAGAAACGTCACATGCGTGGGCGGTTTTTGTTCCGCGGGATTCACGGGCAGAACAAACATGAAGCGCTTTCCGTCCGGTGCAAGATCCCCGTCCGGGAGCTTAGCCACCGGCATCTTTTCCATCCACGGGCGCGGTTTCCCAGGGATGAACATGTCGCCGCTCACACTGTATCCAACCACCCAGGGCCTGCCGTCGGGCCGGTGTTGGTACAAAAGCTCACGGCTATTGCGCGACCAGAATGGAGTCCCACCACCGCCGCTGGATACGAGCCACCGGCCTTCCCCTTTCGAGCGGCCGTCAGCAGGACGGACGTACAATTCGCTCGTTCCGTTTTCGCTGGATACGTACGCGAGCCATTTCCCATCGGGTGAAAGAGCGGGGTTCGCAAGTTCGGAATCTACGGAAAGGACATTGTCCGGCTTGCTCGCTTTCGGGTGTTCGGGGTCGGTGAAGTCTAGCAGCAGGGTGGAAATCTGATAAGGCGCCGCGACATCGGCATAGGTCAAACGTCTCCCGTCGCTCGAAAAGTAGCGGGGGGCATGGTCCCTCCCGGTAAGGAAGCGTTGAGGCTGACCAGCTCCATCCGCTCGAACCCAATAGAGGCCGTCCAGTGTGCCACTCACTGCTTCAAACACCAGGTGCTTCCCATCAGGCGCCCAAACCGCCCTTGTACTGGTGGCTTGACCTTTGAAAAACGACAACTTTGCAAGGCGATTTCCTGCGATCTCATAATCGGCTAGATTGGAGTCCTGACCGTCCGTGAGTGACAGCGCGACGTGCGTGCCGTCTGGAGAGATACTCGGGCTCTCATAGCGGCCAGGCGGCAGTTGCATCCGCTGCAGCGCACCATCTGGGTCTATCCGATAAAGAGCGTTGGCGGAAACTTCGCCTTCTTTGGGAACGTAGATCAAGTCCCCGGAACGCCCGGTGTCAAAATAAGCAAGAGCATTTCCAATACGTCCGGACACGTCCTCCAACACGGGCACTTCCGCACCTGTGATCTCAAGGCGCGACAAATCCATGGGGGCGGCGTACAGGGTGGTACGGCGCATGAACAGCAGATGCCCGCTGCTCAGATACCTCGCGAAATACGCGCCCTGAACCAGAGTCTTGGCGACTCCAGTCTTCACCGACTGAACATCTATGCTTGCGAGATCGTAGTTCGCGCTGCGATCGATGGTGAACAGGAAGGCGTCGGACCGTGGGAGCATTTGCGGGAAGCGATGACTGGTGACATCAGCACCTTCGAGCTTCGTGATCGGCTGCGGGGTTCCTCCGTTTGCAGACACGCGCAGCAGCGGCCCGCGGCTTCTACCGTCAAAAATAATTGTGCCGTCCTCTACCCATGTTCCACCGCGTGGAGCGGGCGCGTCGCAGATCACCACGGGCACTCCCCCTTGCGCCGGGATCTTATTCAGCTTGCCTGCGGCGAAGAATCCAATCGATCGACTATCCGGAGACCAGAAAGGCCCTCCAGCTCCCTCAGTGGACGCAAATACACTGCTCTTCGAGCTATCAAGCACCCTCAACGCAAGGCGCGCGATTCCATCCGAGCCTCTCGTCGTGAAGGCAAGGCGCGTGCCATCTGGAGAGATGGCGATTGGTGCGCCGAATGCTGTACCGGATAGCTCCATTCCCAAATCGTCGTTGAACCTTGTTGTAGGACGAGAGACAGGATGCAGCGCATTCCACGCGACCCCCGACGCAATTGCGGCCACCAGCACAGACAGCGCGGCCACTCCTGGCCAAACCTTGCTGAATCGCGACCTTGAGGGAGCGGCTGTGGTCGTTCCCTCGCTGGGGGCGCCTGCGATCCACTCCAACTCATCCTTCAAATCCCGCGCTGTTTGCCACCGGGTCTCCGGATCCTTCGCCAAGCACTTCCGCAACACGCGATCCAGAGCCGCGGGCGCGATATCCGTTATCGATGGCGCGGGACGCTCCATAATCGCCGCGATCACACTGGCTGGAGACGAGCCCTCAAACGCTGGCTTACCAGTGAGCATTTCATACAGCATCAAGCCGAACGAGAAGATGTCGCTGCGCGGGCCGGCATCCTCTCCAGTGACTTGCTCGGGCGACATGTACTGGAGCGTTCCCAGTATTTCTCCCCTGCCGGTCAACGCCATGGTCATGGTGCCTTCGCCGGCCTGGATTGCCGGCCCCATCTTCGCCAGTCCGAAATCCAGCAGCTTCACTCCCGCCTTGGTGACAAGAATATTCGCTGGCTTCAGATCGCGATGCGTGATGCCCTTCTTGTGCGCGGCGTCGAGCGCATCGCAGATTTGGCACGCGTACTTCAATGCCTGATCGAGCGGCAGAGGACCCTTAAGAGGAGCACCATCGACATACTCCATCACTAGGTAGTTGGGGCCGACATCGTGCAGCGTACAAATGTAGGGATGATTCAGCGCGGCGATGGCCTTGGCTTCTCGCTCGAAGCGTTCGCTGAACTGCGCATCGGAAACTTTGAGCGCGACAATGCGATCCAGGCGCGTGTCTCGCGCCTTCCAGACTTCCCCCATTCCACCTTTGCCGATGGGCGCAACGATCTCGTAGGGGCCGAGTTTGTCGTCTACGGAGAGCGCCATGGAGAGATGCAGCCAAGTTTAGCCGATCAAACACCGCATTGTGCCTGAATGACGGCACATCAGGGAAACTGCCTCTCGGCTTACTCTTTCTTCCTACCGTTTGAAAGGCGTTGCCTCTGCGGTCCCCATGCCCACAATCTCGATCACGGCCTCTTCGTCCCGGGCGCCGTCGTAATGGATCTGGTTTCCGAAGTGCGTTACCACGGTGCCTGGCTTCATGGGAGTGGTGGTGCTCATATCATAATTCGGGCCCGTGCCCACCCACCAGGTTCCCGAAAGGACCGTGATAAACCGGTCATGAGGGTGGGTGTGGGGCATGCTGTTGTGATGCGGGTGCCACTTCATGAGCTCGACGTAAAGGCTGCCCTCTTTGTTGGGGTCGCCGGACACAATAAACGTTGCGTTATAGCCGTTGGGGTTTTCTTTCCATTGGACGTCCTTGATGTTCAGGTAACTTGCGACTTTCGGGTCGACTTCGGCTTTTACCGCCCCGAGCCACACGAATGCCCCCATTGCAATCGAAACAACCGATAAGCGCCGCAGCGCCGAAAAACGAGCCATGCTTCCCTCCTTGTGGGACGACTAATTCTCTTGGACAGAATATCAAGTCCTCTTTGGCTGTTGACAGCATGATACCTTGTAGTGCAAGATATGTATCGGATGAGAGGCGCGCCACGAGTGATCAGGAAACGGTAGACAAGTGGGAAGTACAGCTCCGCAAGGGCTGTCTCGAGTTGGCCATCCTGGCTGCGCTGTGGGGAGGAAAGCTCTACGGCCTCGAGATCTTGCGGCGGCTGGAGAGCGATTCCGATTTGATCGTCTCGGAAGGAACGGTGTATCCGCTGCTCAGCCGGCTGAAGGCGCTGGGGCTGGTGAAAAGCGAATGGGTGGAGTCTGACGCCGGGCACCCGCGAAAATATTACGCGCTGACACCGGCCGGAAAAAAGCGGGCGCAGGATATGGCCGGGATCTGGACGCGATTCTCGGCGAGTATGAGCAAGCTGCTGGCGCCGCTGGGGAAAGGAATTCGATGACCATGGCTGACGATGCGGAACGGCGCATGGAAGCTTATCTGGCGCAGTTGCGCCGGCGGTTGCGCGGCCTGGACGACGAAGATGCCCGCGAGATCGTGGCAGAACTACGCAGCCACATCCAGGACAAAGCCGCCGCGGGCGGACAGGTAACATCCGCCGGAGTTGACCGGGCGTTGGCTGCGTTGGGGAGTCCTGAGGAGTTGGCCGGCGCGTATTTGACCGACGACCTGCTGGCCCGAGCCGAGGTCAGCCGGTCGCCGCTGCGGATACTGGAGAGTTTGTTCAGCTGGGCAGGCCTGAGCCTGGCCGGGTTCCTGGTGCTGATGGTTTCGGTCGTGGGATATTTCCTGGGCGTGGTTTTCATCCTCGTGGCGGCGTTGAAATCGTTTCATCCGCGGACCGCGGGGTTGTGGATTCTTCCCAATGGCGCCGACGATTTTGAGATCTCCGTTCGGCTTGGATTTGGAGGCGTGCCCGGGAGCGGTCGAGAATTGCTGGGCTGGTGGATCATCCCCATTGGCCTGGGTGCCGGCTGCGCGCTGGTCCTGTTGACCACGCGCTTTGCGATCTGGTGCGCTCGCCAATACCGAAAATCGCGCGCGCTGCCGCGAGGGTAAGCATGTCAACAGAGCTATCTCCCGCCGGGCGCTGGTTCTCGCTGGCCGAGTTCGCCGCCGGAAGCGCGATTGTGATCGCTCACAACGTCTATGAAGTCATTCCCAACGAGGTGCCCATCCTTTTTGTGATGGGGCTGATTTCGTTTCGGCTGCGGGAAGGCTCTTGGACCGCCATGGGCTTGCGCTGGCCGGTCTCCTGGCGGCGAACCCTGCTGTTCGCGCTGGGAGTGGCCGCGCTCAGGATACTGCTCAGCGCCCTGGTGGTGGATCCCCTTACCGCCCACTTCTGGCCGCCGGCCATCGCGCCGAGCGGCGCCGATCAAATCACGGGCCATGCCCTGGTGGCCCTCCGCTGGCTGGCGCTGGTCTGGACCTTCGCCGCGTTCGGAGAAGAGATCGGCTACCGAGGCTATCTGCTCAATCGCGCGGCGGACGTAGGCGGCCGATCGAAGGCCGCGGATTGGGCCGGCGTGGTGCTGGTGGCCGTGCTCTTTGGATACGGACACTATTACAAAGGTCCATCTGGAATTATCGACTCCGGCATGGCCGGCCTGCTGCTGGGGGCGGCCTACGTTTTGTCGGGCCGCAATCTTTGGGTTTGCATACTGGCGCATGGGTTCATCGACACGTTTGGAGTGATCGCCGCGTTCCTCGGATGGGCCACCTAGGTCACAGCTCAGTTCTCTCTTGGTTATTTCTTTGCTACCGTGTCCGCCAGCTCGCTTCGGAAGTGTGCCGCCTGGCCGGGCTGGTTTAAGGCTTCATAAATGGTGACCAAGTCCTTGCGCGCGGACTGCAGCCAACTGACCGTCGGACTGGTTTGTTTCAGCAGAGTGTTATATCCGGCGAGCGTTTGACTTTCCGCCTCCGCATAGCGCTTTAGACCCGTGAGGGCGCGGCCCAGCTTGATTTGAGCAATCGCTCGGAACTGATGATTCGGCGAGAGCGTTTCCCCGTATCGCTGGATCACTTCGCGGAACATCGGCTCGGCGCGCGCATAGTCCTTTTGCGCCAGATAAACGCTCGCCAGATTCGACAATGCCAAGGCGTATAGGTAGTGGTGCTCGCCGTATGCGGCCCTGTAGATGTCAAGCATGCGCTGGAATCGCGCGGCGGCTTCGTCGAAGTTGTCGCGCTGCAAGGCGATGGTCCCCAGCTCATTGAGCACATTTGCAACCTTGGGATGCGAAGCGCCATACACGCGCTCCTGGACCTGAAGCGCCTGTTCCACCAGCTTGGCGGCCTCCTCATAGCGGTGTTGAAAGACCAGCGACCGGCCGAGCATCGATAGCGTGGACGCGGTCTCCGGATGTTCGTGGCCGTACCAACCCTCGTTGATATCGAGCGCCTGCCGATACCAGCGCTCTGCCTCGATATAATGGCCGCGCTCGAACTGAACCGCGCCAAGGTTGATGAGATCGTCGGCCACCAACGGATGCTGGCCACCCAATACTTGCCGGTGGATTGCCAGGCTGCGCTGGGTCAGATTGTCGCAGATGTCGTAGTGACCGGCATAAAACTGAGTGTCGGCCAACTCCTTGAGCGTGGCTGCCGTGTCGAGAGGATTGGAGCCCGGGCCGGACTCGAGCTTCACCGCTTCCTCTAGCACTGGGATTGCCTTATCATAAGAGCCCTTGGCCTCCAGTACCTTGCCGAGCGCGGCGGTGGCTTTGGCAACTGCGCGATCATCGCGCGGCCGTGCCAGCGTAGCGTTTTTCAACCCATCGCGAATGAGGCGCTCAGCGTCGTCCAATCGCGCCTGGTCCACGCGAAGCAAGCCGAGTGCCACCGTGCTTTCCGCAATCAGGCTCTTCGGATTGCGCGGAGCCAGCGCCGCATTTAGCAACATATCGGCTTGCGGCAGATTGCCGAGCTTCTGCTCGATGCCCCCCAGCGTGAGATAAAGCTCCGCCTGCAATTCCGGCTCTCCCTGAAGCGTCTGCGCCTCCTTGATGCCGCGCTCGATGAGCGTCACGGCCTTCAACCCTTCGGCGGGTCCGGCCGACTTATCGCCGCCCGAGAAGAGATTGAGCATGAACTGCTGCACACGCTCCATCCGGGCGACTGCCGCCACGGCAGTGTTGCGGCTGGTGGCCAGCCGCACCGTAAAAAACACGCTGAGCGCCGCCACGGCCGCGGTTGCCAGGGCGGTAGCGGCGACAGCGCGTCGATTTCGTCTTACAAATTTGCCGAGCCGGTAGCGCCATGTGTCCGGCCGCGCTTCCAAGGGCTCGCCCGCCAGGTAATGGTCAATATCGCGAATCAACGCCTCGGTGGATCTATAGCGCCTGGCCACGTCCTTGCGAATCGCCGTGAGACACAGCACGTCGAGATCGGCCCAGGCTGAAGCGCGCTGACGGCCTGCCACCGACGGCTTCTCGGGCTCCTGCTCCACCAGGATGCGCTCGGCTTCGGCGGGCGTCTTATTCGAAAGGTCGAATGGAGGGCGCCCTGCCAGAAGCTCATATAAGATGACACCCAGCGCGTACACGTCCGTGAAGACGCCGACCTGCTCGCCGCGGAGCTGCTCGGGGGCCGCATAGGCGGGGGTCATGAGCCGCAATTCAGTCCGCGTTTGATCCACGGCCTGGCCGAGATCGTCCAATTGCTTCGCGATGCCGAAATCGAGCAGGCCGATGGCGCCGCCGGACTTCACCAGGATGTTCGAGGGCTTCAAGTCGCGGTGAATAATCGCATGCCCGTGTGCGTATTGCACGGCTTCGCAAACGGATCGAAATAGCCGCAGCCGCTGTTCGATCGAAGCGGATTGCGCACGGCAGTACTCAGTGATCGTGACGCCCTCGACATACTCCATGACGAACCAAGGCGTGCCGTCCGGTAGCGTGTCGGCGTCGTAGAGTCGCGCGATGGACGGATGATTCAATTGCGCCAGGGTGCGTTGTTCGGTGGCGAATCGTTCCCGGCGAGCGGGCGAAAGCCAGGCATCGCGCAGTACCTTGATGGCCACCAGGCTGCCCAGATCGGCGCGCTCGGCCAGGAACACCACGCCCATGCCGCCTTCTCCGAGCATTCGCAGCAGCCGATATGGGCCGAGTTCCCTCGGAAGGTGCGAGTCCGGAAACTCGCTTAGAAGGTTCCGCGCCACCTGCGACAAGTCGCCGTCCAGCAGCGAACCGCCGCGCGCATCTTCCTGGAGCATGGCGAGCACTTCGTCGCGGAGCGCTCCGTCATCATCACAGGCGGTTTCAAGGAACGGCCGGCGCTCGGTATCGGGGAGCTCCGCAGCCTCGAGAAAGAGGTTTTGAATTCGCTTGAGCCGGGCGGTGTCCATAGTGTTCGAGTGTGTGTTCGAGGGCCTTCATTGACGCAATCGGTGTTTCAGCCAGGCCTTGGCGGCTCTCCATTCCCGATGAATTGTAGCTTCCGAAACTTCCAGCAGCTCGGCGGTCTCGAGCACGTCCAGCCCTCCAAAGAATCGGCTCTCCACCAACATGGCCTGACGCGGTTCCAGACGCTCGAGTTCCTGCAAGGCCTCGTCGAGCGCCAGCAGTTCCTGGCCGCCCAACGCTACTTCCGTGACCGCCAGATCCACGTCGGCGAAGACCGCTTGGCTGCCACGCTTGCCCGCGTTGCGGCGGCGGGCCGCTTCGATCAGGACCTGCCGCATGGCGCGGGCGGCAATCCGCTTGAAATGCAATCGCGAGGTGGTTTCAAAAGGCGGGGATTTTACTAGCTTCAGCCAGGCTTCATTCACCAGCGCGGTCGGATTCAGTGTGGCACTGGCGTCGCTCCTTTTGACCGTGGATGCCAGCCGCCGAAGCTCTTCGTAGGTGACGCTAAACAGATAATCGAGGGTCCGTTTCTCGGCTTTTGATCCGGAATCTTGATCGCGCATGACAGTTTCTGATGGCTTCTGGCGCAATGCGTTGGTGAAGGTCATTATATCGTCCTGAGGAGGCCGCCTTATATGAAACGTCTTGCAGTTCTCTTTCCCACTCTCGGCTTGTTGATCTTGGCGTGCACCGTGCGCGCGGCCGACACAGTCTACGTGGCCGGGAGCTACGGACTCTTCAAGAGCGCCGACGCCGGCAAGACCTGGAACTTGATCAACGTTACCGTGAGCAGCCCGCTGCTGTCGGGATATGCGCGCCCGCATTGGCTTGGCATGGATCCCCAGAACACTTCCAAGATCTATTTCATCGGAGAAGCATCCGGGTCGGAGGGCACGGGGTTCTACGCCAGCCCGGATGGAGGCGCAACCTGGTCTGGCACGCCGTTTGTCGGCCTGCAACCGGCCCATTTGGGTGTGGACTTCGCGGGACAAACCATTTACACTTCGGCGATTGACACCCAAAGCAATCAGTCGCTGTATAAGAGCACCGATGTGGGCAAGAGCTGGACGCGGCTCATCTTACCCAACACCCCGGATTACCCGGTTGGCTCAAATCCATACGGCATACCGGTGGACTCCTTCTTCGTGGATCCGACGGTTTCGGGGACGGTATATGTCCCGGCCGCCAACGGATACGGATTCTTTAAGAGTACGGATTTCGGGAACACTTGGACGAATGGAGATGTCGATCAACAAGCGTTTAAGAAACCTACCTACGTCGATCCGCACAACCACTCGATTTGGTACGCCGTTACCGGCGGTTCGGTGTCAAGCGCCTTGTTCAAGAGTACCGACGGCGCAACCACATTCACCCAGCTCGGCATTCCGAGCAACGATGTGAGTTCGGTAGCCGTGGGAGCCGTTTCGTCGACGGTTTACGCCACCGGGACTGTGGCGGGACTGGGGGGAACCGTCCTCAAATCAACCGACGGCGGCGACACCTGGACGCCGCTGAAGAATGGGTTGTCCACCATCAGCGAGGTAGTCTGGGCCGACCCAGCCGATGCATCCACCGTATTCGTCAATGATTCCATCTACACGGGCAACTTCTATGTCTCTACCGATGCCGGCGCGACCTTCGATAAGAGCGAGATTCCTCAGGGACCTCCCGGCTGCGTGCCCGGTAATTGCCAGGGGCAGGAGATCCTCGATCTCTTGTTCGCAGTGCCGGCGGCGACCACGCCGCCTCCGCCACCCTCTATCTTCGACAACGGCGTCGTCAATGGCGCGAGCTTCCAGCCCGGCATCGTTCCTAATTCCTGGGTGTCGATCGGGGGAACCCATCTCGCCTCCAAAACGGACAATTGGGCCAACGCGATCGTCGATGGAAAATTTCCCACCGAGCTGGATGGCGTCAGCGTGACAATCGGTGGCAAGCCCGCCTACATCAATTTCATCTCGCCCGGCCAGATCAACCTGGTGGCGCCCGACGTCGGATTCGGATCGCTCCCGGTGACCGTCACCACTGCGGGTGGAACCAGCCCCACCTTCATGGTGACATCCAGCCAATACGGCCCGGCGTTTTTCCAATGGCCCGATAACCAGCCCATCGCCACGCGGCTAAACTACACCGATGCAGTCAAGAACGGGACGTTCCCTGGCATCACCACCGTGCCTGCCAAGCCCGGCGAAACGATTGTACTCTGGGGCACCGGGTTCGGACCCACCAACCCCATCGCTCCTGCCGGCGCTCCCGTCCCGAGTGGCGACACGTACTCGACCATAACCTTACCCAAGGTCACCATCGACCAGGTTCCCGCGAAGGTGTACGGCGCAGCTCTGGCAGCGGGCTTCGCCGGTCTGTACCAAGTCGCGATCCAGATTCCGGACTCGATCCCTGACGGCGACTGGCCGATTCAGGCCACCATCGGCGGCGTCGCATCGCCAGCCAGTGTGGTCCTGACGGTCCATCAATAGCTCACCTTTGTCGGGGCTAAGGTAACGCCTTGGCCAGTGCTGAAGTTTTGCGCGTACTCGGTCGATTACCGGAGATCAGGATGACTTTGTCTAAAGCCACCGGAGCACTCTGCGGCGCATTGTCAATTTTGCTCGGCGTAACCGTGCTGCTGGGATGGACAGTCCATTCCACGATGATGATTCAACTTGCGCCAAATCTGGCGCCGATGCAGCCTGGCACGGCGGCGTCCCTGGTGCTGAGCGGGGTTGCTCTCCTCGGGATCGCAATCGGCAAGCGGCGGCTCATGTTGATCGCGGCGAGTGGCACGGCAGTTTGGGCGGCGTTCTCACTGATTGGATCCGCGTTTGGCGGCGCGCTCGGGATCGCACCGGCCACGTCGATTACGTTTCTGATGCTTTCCACGAGCTTTGTTTTAGCCCAAACAACCCTGCTGCCCAACAAATCGGCGCTGCTGGGTGTGATGGGATTGTTGGTTGCCGCAGTGGGCGCCAGTTGCGCCATCGGCATGCTGTGGGGAAGCGGCGACGCTTTCGTTTTAGGCCACCTGACGCGCGTAGCCTTTTACACCGCGGCCGGCTTCCTGCTGTTGGGAACTGGCGCCACCGCCGTGGCCTGGGGCCTGCTTCAGCCTGGGCGTGGCGAGCCGGCCTGGGTGCCCATCGGCGCCAGCGTCTTTGTGGCCACCTCCAGAATCGGATGGTGGCAGGCGTTTTCGAGCAAGGACCCCAGCGGCGTATCGTCGGTCTTGATGCTCGTCGGAGCAATTTTGGGCGCCGTGATTTTTGGGGTGGTCGTCCATCTGGCCCTGAAGGCGCATTTCCAGCGCGAAATCCTGCGAATCGTGAATCGAAAACTGGAAGCCGAAATGGCGGAGCGCAAGCGGGCAGAGGAGACGGCGCGGGCCGCGAATCGAGCCAAGAGCGAGTTTCTGGCGAACATGAGCCATGAGATTCGCACACCCATGAACGGGATTCTCGGCATGCTGGAACTGACGCTGGATACCACGCTCAATGCCGAGCAGCGCGATTATCTCGATACCGCTAAAGAGTCCGCCGACGGGTTGCTGGCGGTGATCAACGACATCCTGGACTTTTCCAAGATTGAAGCCGGAAAGCTGGATCTCGAGACTGTAAACTTTAGTCTCTGGGAAACCTTGGCGCATACCCTCAAGCCGCTTTCGGTTCAAGCGCAACAAAAGGGTTTAAGTCTCAATCTGCGGGTGGATCCGCGAGTCGCCGATCTGGTGGCCGGCGATCCGGTTCGTTTGCGTCAGATCATCGTCAACCTGGTGGGGAATGCCATCAAATTCACCAACTCGGGCGGAGTGACGCTATCGGTTCAAAACGAATCGCAAGAGGCAGAGCACGCCATGCTGCGGTTCACGGTGGAAGATACCGGGATCGGTATTCCAGTGGAGCGGCAACAGGAGATTTTCTCCGCTTTCACGCAAGCTGACAATTCGATCACGCGCGGGTATGGCGGCACGGGCCTGGGGCTAACCATCTCACGCCGGCTGGCTGAGCTGCTGGGCGGACGAATCTGGGTGGAAAGCGCAATCGGCATGGGCAGCGCGTTTCATTTCACGGCGCGCTTCGGCAAGGCTGCGAAAGCGAAGGGGACGGGCGACCCAGACGCGCCGCAGCGCGCGATGTCGGCATTGGGTAAGGTCTGATCTACATCGCTTTTCTTTTCTCGTCAGTGTTGCGATGCCTTATGTTCCGGCATTCAATTCAAGTATTGAAATTATGTCGTTCAGGTGCGCCTCGAAGAATTGGAGGCGCCGAGCGGGCGTGAGTGAGAGCATCCAGCGGATCAGGGTCAGGTCCGCCGTCCGGGCTGTAGTCCGTGAGGTTGGTTTCATCGCCACAAGCCATGACCACCAGAATATCTAGAAGCCTGAGTGATATTCCGCAATCGGGCTGGGCCGTGCCACGCAATTCCGGCCAAAATGGCTGATTTCACCCGCATATCAGCGGCACCTGGATTGCATTTGGCGTGACGAAGGAAGGAGGACTCATGTTTGAACAGAGTTTCCTCTCCAAGGGCAAGACCCGCCGGCGGTGGACAGTTCTGGTGGCGTTTGGCGGCCAACTGCTTCTTATCGGCATTCTGTTGGCCGGTCCACTTCTTTTCATCGATGCCCCGCCAGTGACCCAATTCACCGCTATGTTGCTGGCTCCTCCGCCTCCTCCCCCACCGCCACCTCCACCTCCCGCGGCTCCAACCCCAGCGCCCAAACAGATGCATGCGGCTCGGAAGTTCGACGCCAGCCAGTTGACAGCGCCCAGTTCAATTCCGAAGCAAGTGGCGATGATCCGGGATCTCGAGGACGCGCCCTCGTCGGCTAGCGGAGTGATCGGCGGCGTTCCGGGAGGAGTCCCGGGCGGAGTATCCGGCGGAGTGGTGGGCGGTGTTATCGGCGGAATTCTCGCGGTCGCGCCTCCTCCGCCCCCACCACCCCAAAAGGAGGCGCCCAAGCCGCCGGAGCGCGTTCGGATTGGCGGAAAGGTGCAAGCGGCGCTTCTGATTCACGAAGTGGATCCCCAGTATCCAGCGCTCGCCAGACAGGCCCGTATCAACGGAGCAGTGCTGCTTTCGGCGATCATAGGCCGAGATGGAACGGTTCAGCATCTGGTCCTGGTGAGCGGCAATCCCATGCTCGTGCAGGCCGCTATGGATGCTGTCAAACAGTGGGTGTACAAACCAACCTACTTGAACGGTGTTCCCGTCGAGGTCCTGACCAACGTCGTCGTGAACTTCCGCTTGTCGTCTTAGGGCGCGGACGCGTTACAGGGGCTACTTATTGTATGGTTCTGCGAGTAGCCTCAAGATATAGTGAGAGACCCGCTTTACTTTCCCAGCAAGGCCGGTTACCATAGACCCATCCCCCGAGATGATAATAGGAAGGGGACCGAACTTTGCTGAAGCTCAAGCGGGTTGAAATACAGGGCTTTAAGTCCTTCGTTGATCGAACCGAGATGAAATTTCCCGGTTCCGGAATCGCGGCCATCGTTGGACCGAATGGCTGTGGAAAATCCAACCTCAGCGATGCCATGAGCTGGGTGCTGGGCGAACAGTCCGCCAAGAGCCTGCGCGGGTCGAGGATGGAGGACGTCATCTTCGCCGGGACACGCGACCGCAAGCCTCTGGGGCTGGCGTCGGTTACGATGACGCTGGTGGACCCGGCCGCAGCGGTCGAGCAGCACGATCACAATGGGCACAACGGCAACGGTCACGCGCCGCACAAGCCGAGCGAAGTCACCATCACGCGGCGTTTGTTTCGTTCGGGCGAGAGCGAATATCTCATTGACGGCAAACTAGCTCGGCTGCGCGACATCCAGGACCTCTTCATCGGCACTGGCCTGGGGCCGGAAAGCTACGCGATCATCGAGCAGGGGCGCATCGGGCAGATCTTGAGCAACAAGCCGCAGGACCGGCGGGCCATCGTCGAAGAAGCGGCCGGGATCGGCAAATTCAAAACCAAGAAGCGGCTGGCGGAAGGAAAGCTGGAAGGCGCGAAACAGAATCTGTCGCGCGTGTTTGACATTCTGGAAGAAGTGGGACGGCAGGCGAATTCGCTGAAACGCCAGGCCTCCAAAGCGAAACGCCATGAAGAGTTAACCCGCGAGATGATCGGGTATCTGCGCGGATCGTTGACGGCGCGCTACAGGATGCTGGAGCGGGACGCTGCGAAGACGGCCCTGGATTTGAATTTGGCGAACGCCGACTTCCATAGCGTGTTCACGCAGGTGACCGAGCGCGAGCAGGAACACGGCGCGCTCCAGGAGGCTTGCTATCGCAACGACGCGGAATTGGCGGAGGCGCGGCAGCATCTGGCGAATCTCCAGATCGAGCAGGAGCGGACGCGGGGGCGGCTGGATTCACAAGCCCAACAGATCGGCGCGATGGAGCGGCGGCTGGGACAAGGCGAATCGGAATCGCGGGAGTTGGAGCTGCGGCGCCAGCAGTTGCGTCAGGAACTGGAGGCGCATCTGCAATCGGTGACCGCGCTGGAAGCCGAGATCCAGGCGGCGCGGGAGCGGATGGCGGCCAAGTCGGCGGAGCGCGAACAGCTGCAACAGGCGCTGCAGGAGCGCGCCAGGACGCTCGAAACCGGGCGGCAGAATGTGCTGCGATTGCTGGGCGAATCGTCGGCCCTCAAGAACCAACTGGTCCAGATTGGCGAATATCTCTCCGCCATCGATCGCGATCGAGGCCGTTGCCAGCGCGATGAGCAAACCGCCGTTGCGGATCTGGAGCGGCACGCGGCGGTGAAATTGGAATTGTCGCGCAGGATGTCGGCCGGGCAGATGGAACTGGAATCCACCGCGGACCGGAAGCGCCGCGTGGAAGAAGAGCTGGCCATGCGCAGGACGCAGGCCGGGGAGGCGCGCAAGACGCTGGATTACCTGCGGACCGAAGCCTCGCGGTTGAAAGCGCGCAAGGATTCGCTGGAGGAGATTTTGTCGCATCGCGCCTACACGGCCGAGAGCGTCAAGCGCCTGTTTACGGCCATCGACCGCGGCGAAGCGGAAGGTTTTCGCGCGGCCGGGGTACTTGCGGACTTCGTGGAAGTGGAGCCGGCGTACGAGAAGGCCGCGGAAGATTTTCTGCACGAAGAGTTGGAATACGTGGTGGTCGAGAACTGGAACCAGGCCGAGCGCGGGATCGACATCATGCGCACGGATCTGGACGGGCGCGCGACGTTTTTGGTGCATCCGGAAGCCGGCGATCAGGCCTGGACGCCGGACGCGCCGGCGGCGGATCAAGGCGTGATCGGACGCCTGAGCGATCATCTCCGGTTCAGCAACGGGTTCGCATCCGCGCCGCGCGATCTGCTGCCGCGGCTGGCGCACTGTTTTCTGGCGAGAGATCGCTCGGCGGCCCAGAAGCTGGCGACCGATCATCCGGATTTCTTCTTCCTTTTGCCGGATGGCGTAAGCTACCACGGGCACGCCGTCAGCGGTGGAAAGAAGACCGGCACCGGCCCGCTGGCGCTGAAGCGCGAACTCCGCGAACTGACCGGAGAAGCGCAAGTGAAGCAGCGCGCGGTGGAAGGCACGGCGACGGCGCTGGACCAGTTGGAGCGCGAGATCGCGGGTCTGAGCGAGGATCTGGAGAGCCTGCGCTCGTTGCAGCAAAGTCAGGAGAAAGAAGCCCTGGCTCTCGATCACGAGCATCGGCAGTTGGCCGAGGAGTTCGCGCGGGCGCAAACGCGATTGTCGGTGGCGCGCCTGGAATTGGAGCGCTTGCGGCAGGAGGGCGGCCGGGCGAGGGAACGGCAGGAGCGCGATCAGCAGCTGCTGGACGAACGCGAAACCGCGCGATCCATCGAGGAGCAGGTGTTGGAGCAATCGCGGGCCGATTTCGAAGAGCTCCAAACACGCGCGCACAAGTCGGGCGAGGAGCACGGCGCATTGCGGGCGGATCTGGCGGGGTTCGAAGAACGGCAGCGTTCCGAACGCGCCACTCAAGCGCGGCATGAGGCGGCTATTCAAGCAGCGGAACTTCGCGGGCAGGAGATCGCCGCGGAGATGGAGCGCCTGGGCGTGGAGCGGGCCCGCCTGTTATCGGACAACATCGAATTGGATCGCCGCGCGGGCGAGTTGCTGGAAGCGATTGCCGCCGCCGAGCGGACCGTGGAACAGTTGGCCGCGAGCGAAACCACGCAGCGGACGGATCTCGCGGCGCTGGATGAAGCCCTCAAGCAGCTGCGTGCAAACGTGCAGGCCGCGCAGGAGCGGCGATCGCAGATCGAGCTGGATCTGGTACGCAAGCAAGCCGAGCTGAAGTATCTGGATGAGACCAGCCGCAAAGAACTGGGCCTGGGAGCCGAGGAGTTGTCGGCCGGCGAAGAGTTGGTGCTGGATGAAGCCGGCTTAGAGGAGGCCGAGCAAAAGTATCAGGAAGTGAAAGCGCGCATCGAGGCGCTGGGGCCGGTGAATCCGCAGGCGCTCGAAGAATTTCAGGAAGCCCAGCAGCGCTACGATTTCCTGAACGCGCAGCGGCAGGATTTATTGGATTCCATTCGCGACACTGAGAAGGCTATTCACGAGATCGACGTGGAGTCGCGGAAGCGCTTCTCGGAAGCCTTCGAAGCGGTCAACGGCTTCTTCCGCGAGATGTTCCGAACCCTGTTCGGCGGCGGCACGGGCGAAATGCGGCTGACTGACGAAGCCAACCTCGCCGAGTCCGGCATCGACATCGTGGCATCGCCTCCCGGCAAGCGCCTGCAAAACGTGCTGCTATTGTCGGGCGGCGAGAAATCGCTGACCGCCATGGCTCTGTTGATGGCGATCTTCCGTTACACGCCCAGCCCCTTCTGCATTCTCGACGAAGTTGACGCGCCGCTGGACGAGCCGAACATCGAGCGCCTGACGCGTCTGCTGAGGGAAATGTCGACCGAGACGCAGTTCATCGTCATTACGCACGCCAAGCGAACCATGGAAGCTGCCCAATCGCTTTACGGGGTGACCATGCAGGAACCGGGCGTTTCCAAACTGGTCTCGGTGCGGTTCGGCCAGGAGACACCGGCAGCCAAGCCGGTGGCCGAATTAGCCATGCAGGGCGCAGCGAGCTAAGGCGCGGTGGTCTGTGACTTGTCGAAGATCACGCGGCCCCCGCGAATCGTATAGCGCACTTGCGTGAAAGCCGAAAGGTTTTCCGACGACGGGTCCGCCGACAGCACCGTGAGATCCGCCGGCGACCCCGGCGCGATCCGGCCTTCATCTTTTAGCCCAAGTCGTGCCACCGGCGTTGTGGTCAGCATTGCAAGCACGTCCTTGAACGACAAGTTCGCAAGCGCGAGCTCGCGATATTCTTCGGTCAGATCGTAATCCGTCAAAAATCCGGTGTCGGTGCCGAACATCAGACTACCGCCAAGGTGATGAAACTTGGCGACGATGGAGCGGATGCTCAGGATGCTGGATTCGTCGGCGAAGAGCTGGAGCGTCGGAATCAAGGACATCTGATGCGCCACCAGCTCGGTTAACAGCGCGTCATCGATGCCTTCCACGGTGTCAGGCGCATGCGCCAGCACATCCACGCCGCTCTCGAGCGCGACACGCACACCTTCCAGATTCGACGGATGGGCGAAGGCAATCTGATGTTTTGCGTGAGCCACTGCAACGGCGGCGCGGGCGACGTCCACCGGCATGGGCTTGACGTGTCCGGGCGATACATAGGAACCGGTGAAGAGTTTGAGAACATCGGCGCCCGCCGCGATATTCTTCTCGACGATGGCAGTGGCCTCGGCAGCACTGGACGGCTGCGGAAGCAAGGCGCGAATTTGCGGCGGAAGGTCGCTCAGGTAATACGGAATTCCATTGGGAGGATAGAGCGCCGCGCCGGCGGTAAAGATGCGCGGACCGAGAACGTCGCCGGCCTCAATGCGTCGGCGCAGCGCGGAAGTGGAGCGCATATCGGAAGCCAGGTCGATCACGGTGGTGAATCCGGAATGCGTGAGCATTTCCTGAAGTTCGCGCGTGAGAACCGGAGCGGAATCGGTGGCGGCCGTAGCCCACTTGGGTTCGGTGAAATGCACGTGCGAATTCCAGAAGCCGGCGAAGACGAAACAATCCGCGCAGGCTAATTTGGTTGCGCCCGCTGGAACCGTGACGCTGGGTCCGACCGCTGCGATTTTGCCATCGTGAATGAGAATGGTTACGTTCGCCAGGGGAACATCGTCGGGTGATGGGAACACCTTGGCGCCAATGACCGCGAGGTCGGCGCCGAAGGCAGACGCGCAAAGGCTCGCGAGAAGCAGGACGGCGCTGGGAATTATTTTCGGAATACGATCCCGCCTTTCATCACGAACGTCACTTTCTGCAACACGCCGATGTCGGTGAGCGGGTTGCCGGAAACCGCGATGACATCGGCCAGGTAGCCCGGTTTCAAAGCCCCGATCTGGCCTTCCCATCCGAGCAGCTTTGCTCCGTTCACAGTGCCAGCTTGGAGCGCGGCCAGCGGCGTCATCCCGTATTTCACCATCAGCACAAACTCGTGGGCTTGCGTGCCGTGCGGGAAGGGACCAACGTCGGAGCCCATGACGATCGGTACTCCGGCGGCAAGTTGCTTCGCGAAATTAAGCACGTGAACGTCCTGCGTCTGGCGATCGCGCGCGCTTTGCTCGGCATTGGCTGCGTGTTCGCTGAAGTATTCGATGATGGTGAACGTCGGCACTGCGAAGATTTGCCTGTCGTGCATCAGGCGCATGGTTTCGTCCGAGATCTGAAAGGCGTGATCGATGGAGACCACGCCGGCGCGGGCGGCATACAGCGCGCCCGGTTCTCCGGTGGCGTGAACGGCGACGCGCTTTCCCACGCGAGCGGCCTCGCGCACCGCGGTCTCCATCTCGGCTTCGGTGTATTGATACGGCGTGGTGAGCTTGCCGGCACGGAGGGAGTCGCTGCCGGTTTCGTAGATCTTGATGAAGTCGGCGCCCAGCTTGAACTGTTCGCGGATCACCGCCACCAGTTGCTCGGCGCTGTTGGCCCAGGTGGCGTTGGGCAGCACGCGCTGTTCGGGGTTGTAGCCGATGGCGTCCTCGTGGCCGCCGAGAATGCTGATGGCGTTGCCGCTGATGCGCAGGCGCGGCCCAGGAATGAGCCCCTGATCGATCGCGTCGCGCACGGCGGTGTCAGCGGCGCCCGCGCCCTCGGTCCCCATGTCGCGCTCGGCGGTGAAGCCGGCCATCAGGTCGTCACGGGCGGCCAGCGTGGCCAGGATGGTGCGTTGCGGCACAGATTCCTGAACCGTCTGCAAGTCTTCCGCGCCGGGGTGCAGGAACAGGTGCACGTGCGCGTCGATTAAGCCTGGCAGCAATGTGGCGTCGCCCAGGTCGATACTCTGCGCGCCGGCAGGGTGGTTTACCGTGGCGCCCGCGGCTGCAATGCGATCGCCTTGCACCAATACTTCACCCGGTGCGGTGATCGCTCCGGTTTCGACATCCAGCAAGCGTCCCACGTGGAGCACGATGGTTCGCGCAGGTTGGGCGGCCAGGACGGTCGCAAAGCAGAACGCGATGACGCTTCTGTGTCTCATGATCGGACGCTTCCCGCGGTGCGCGCGGCATCCAAAACCTGTTCGACTTCCGATTGGTATTGCTTCAGCAAATGTCCGCTGGCGGCCTCGAAGCGCATCACCAGCACGGGCTGCGTGTTGGAAGCGCGCAGTAGACCCCAGCCTTCGGGAAACAGGACGCGCACGCCGTCGATGTCTATGGTTTTGTATTTTTTCTTGAAATGCTCAGCGACGCGCTGGACCAGGTCGAACTTAAGATCGTCCGGGCAATCCACGCGAATCTCGGGAGTCGAAACCATTTTGGGAACGCCCGCCAGCTGCGCCGAGAGCGGCCGGCCGGATTTCGCCACGATTTCAATGAGGCGGCAGGCCGAATACAGCGCGTCGTCGTAGCCGCGGTAACGATCGGCGAAGAACATGTGCCCGGACATTTCGCCCGCTAGCTCCGCATGTTCCTCCTTCATCTTGGCTTTAATCAGGGAGTGGCCGGTCTTGTACATGATGCCGTTGCCGCCCAGCTTCGCGATCTGGTCATACATCACCTGCGAGCATTTCACTTCGCCGATGAATGTGGCGCCGGGCTTGCGCTGGAGGATCTCGCGGGCGTAGATGAGCAGCAGCAGGTCGCCATAGATGACATTGCCGTGCTCGTCGACCGCGCCGATGCGGTCCGAATCGCCGTCGAAGGCTAGGCCAAGATCAGCGTGGGTTTCGCGCACGGTAGCGATCAAGTGAGCCAGGTTCGCCGGGACCGTCGGATCGGGGTGGTGGTTCGGAAAATGGCCATCCATTTCGAAGAACAGCTCGGTGGCGTCCACGTTGATCTTTTCGAAAATGCGATGCATCACCGGGCCGGCGGTGCCGTTGCCCGCATCGGCCACCACTCTGATGCGGCGATCTAATTTGAACTGCGCCGCAATCTCGTTTACGTAAGGCCTGACGGCGTCGGTGCTGGATAATTGTCCTGACCCGGTCTCGAAATCCGCGTGCTGGATGATCTTGAGCACCTCTTGAATGGCCTCGCCGTGCAACGTGTTCGCGCCGCAAACGCTTTTGAACCCGTTGTACTCGGACGGATTGTGGCTGCCGGTGATCATGATCGCTCCGTCGGCGTTCAAATTTTGCGCCGAATGATAGAGCACCGGCGTCGGAACCGTGCCGATGTCGGTAACGTTGCATCCGGCGGCGAGCAGGCCTTTGACTAGGGCGTCGCGCAGGCGCGTGGAGCTGAGCCGGCAATCGCGTCCGACATTGATATTCGCGCCTCCGCTGGCCCGGCGCAAATATGTCCCGAGGCCTCGTCCAAGCTGTTCTACGTCAGGGCTGAGGAGTTCGATATCCGCGACGCCCCGGATGTCGTACTCGCGAAAAATGGCCGGATTGAGCATACCCTATGATTTTAAGCGCGTTTTGAGAGAGACTAGTGTCTATGCCCAATACCAGTGGACGTCACTTCCTGCAGGTTCCGGGACCCAGCAATGTTCCGGAACGTGTTCTGCGTGCCATCGCGCGGCCTACCATCGACCATCGCGGCCCCGAGTTTTCCAGGCTGGGGCTGGAGCTGCTGGAGGATCTCAAGGCCATCTTCAAGACCAAAAGCAAGGTCATGATCTTTCCGTCGTCCGGCACCGGAGCCTGGGAAGCGGGCATCGTCAACACCCTTTCGCCCGGCGACAAGGTGCTGATGTTCGAGACCGGCCAGTTCGCCACGCTGTGGAAAGAGATGGCTGTGAATCTTGGCATGGACGTGAATTTCGTCCCCAGCGATTGGCGCCATGGAGCCGATCCCGGGGCGGTGGAAGCCATCCTGCGCGAGGATCGCGGCCACGCGATCAAGGCCGTGGGAGTGGTGCAGAACGAAACGTCCAGCGCGGTCACCAATTCCGTGCCGGCCATCCGCAAGGCGCTGGACCGCGCCGGGCATCCCGCTTTGCTGATGGTGGATTCGATCTCGGCGCTGGGCTCCATGGATTACCGGCACGACGAGTGGGGTGTGGATGTGGCTATCGCCGGCTCGCAAAAAGGACTGATGCTGCCGCCCGGACTGGGCTTCAACGCCGTCAGCGAGAAGGCGCTGGCCGCCTCGAAATCGGCGCGGCTTCCGCGATCGTATTGGGATTGGCAAGCCATGCTGGGGCAAAACAAGAACGGTTTTTTCCCCTATACGCCTGCCACAAACCTGCTTTACGGATTGCGCGAGTCGCTGCGGATGCTGCACGAAGAGGGCCTGGAAAACGTGTTCGCCAGGCATGCCCGGCATGGGGAAGCGACGCGCCGCGCGGTCCGAGCCTGGGGACTGGAAACGGTTTGCGCCGATCCCGAGCGCTACAGCAGTTCCGTGACGGCGGTCTTTGTACCGCCGACCTCCAACGCGGACGAGTTTCGCAAAGTGGTGCTTGAGAACTTCAATATGTCGCTTGGCAGCGGCCTCGGCAAGCTGGCCGGTAAGGTTTTCCGCATCGGCCACCTGGGTGACTTCAACGACCTGATGCTGGCCGGAACGCTCTCCGGTGTCGAGATGGGCCTGGCGCTGGCTGCTGTCCCGCATTCTCGCGGAGGCGTCGCTCGGGCTTTGGAATACCTCACCGAGGCCGCGCAAGAGCTCCAGTCGCAGGCGCTCCAGGCGGTGCTGGAAACGGCGTCGCACGTCGGCTAGCTTCTTGGTTTAGAGTGCCGTTTTCTCTTCACGATTTTTTTATGGCTTTCTAAGGACTTCTTCAGCCTCCAGATCCTACGCTCGGTATGGGAGGGCGGAATCCAAATGGCACTCGCGCTGGAAAGGATCACCGCGCCGGTCACTGGAGCGCCGGCACGGCAGTTCGCCTCGGAAGGCGACTCTAAACTCAATGTGTCGGTCGTCTTTACATCGGTGGATGCCACGCTGGGGGCGCTGAAGGCAGCTCGCGACCTGGCTCGCAGCTTGGGCGGCCATATCACCCTGCTCGTGCCGCAGATCGTTCCCTATCCCCTGCCGCTCAGCAACCCGCCTGTTCAGGTGGACTTCAATGAACGGCGGCTGCGGATGATCGCCAGCGGCTGCCGGGTGGAAACCCGCGTTTGCATCTGCTTATGCCGTGATCGTGTCGAGACTTTGAAGTCCGTTTTGAAGCCCCATTCGCTGGTGGTCGTCGGCAGCCGCAAGAGATGGTGGCCGACTGCGGAGAAAAGATTGGCTGATAAACTGCGGAGTGCTGGTCACGAAGTAATTGTTACAGAAAGGGAATGAGGGGGTATGCTCGACTTGTTCTACGTCGCAATCGGTTGCGTGTTTCTGGCCGTTTGCTGGGCCTTCACCAAGGCTTGCGACAAGCTGTAAAAGGAAGAATCCATGGACTATATCATCGCCGGCCTTACGGCTCTGGGTTTGTTTATTTACTTGGTTTACGCTCTTCTCCGCCCAGAGAAGTTCTAACGAGGAGCCCCTATGACAAGCACTGGAATTTTACAGATCCTGCTGTTTTTCGCGCTTATCCTGGTGTGTGTAAAGCCGCTGGGCGCCTTCATGGCGAACTTATTCGAGGGCCGGCCCACCTTTTTGCACCCCGCGCTCCGCTGGCTGGAAGTTTTGACCTATAAGGCCGCCGGCGTTCGCGAAGATGTCGAGCAGCGTTGGACACAATACACTGCCTCGTTGCTGGCCTTCAGTATTTTCGGTTTTTTGCTGGTGTACCTGCTGCAAAGGACCCAAGCCTATCTGCCCTTCAATCCGCAGAACTTTGGTACGCCCAATGTCACGCCGGATCTGGCGTTTAACACCGCCGCCAGCTTCCTGACGAACACCAACTGGCAAAGCTATAGCGGAGAAACCACCCTCAGCTATTTCGTCCAGATGGCCGCCCTCACCGTTCAAAACTTCATTTCGGCCGCGGCGGGCCTGGCGGTCGCGATCGCCGTGATCCGGGGCTTCGCACGCCATGAGGTGAGGACGCTGGGAAATTTCTGGGTGGATATGACCCGCGGAACCCTCTATCTTTTGCTGCCGATTTCGTTCATTGCCGCGCTATTTCTGTGCTCGCAAGGCGTAATTCAAAACCTCAAGCCCAACACCATCGCGACCACGGTGGAAGGCGCCAAGCAGACCATCACCCAGGGTCCAGTGGCCTCCGAGGAGGCTATCAAGGAGTTGGGCACCAACGGCGGCGGGTTCTTCAACGCGAACTCCGCCCATCCCTTCGAGAATCCCTCGCCGCTCACGAATTTGTTCGAAATGTGGTTGCTGCTGGTGATTCCGGCCGCGTTGACATATACCTTCGGCAAAATGGTAGGAGACACGCGCCAAGGCTGGGCCATATTCGCCGCCTTCACCGTGATGTTCCTGGTGGGCGTGTTCGTTTGCTACGGATTCGAGCAGGCCGGAAATCCCAATCTCGCGAAGCTGGGGATTCAGGGCGCCGCAAGCGCCACGCAGGCCGGTGGCAACATGGAGGGCAAGGAAGTTCGCTTTGGAGTGGTCAACTCCGCCTTGTTTACCACCATCACCACCGACACCAGCACGGGGGCCGTCAATAATACGCACGACAGTCTGCTGCCGGTCGCCGGTTTGGTGCCTCTGCTGAACATGATGACCGACATCGTCATCTTCGGCGGGGTGGGAGCCGGCATGTACGGAATTTTGATTTACTGCATCATCGCGGTGTTTATCGCCGGTCTGATGGTCGGCCGCACGCCGGAGTATCTGGGCAAAAAGCTCGAGCAGAAGGAGGTGAAGATGGCGATGCTGGCCATCATCGTCACCTCGGCCTGCATCCTGGTGTTCAGCGGCATTTCCACGCAAGCGACTTTCGCCGCCAAGGGCTACTGGAACCCGGCGGGCGCCGCGATCGCCAACATGACCAACAGCGGGCCGCACGGTTTGTCCGAAATAATGTACGCCTACACCAGCGGCACGGGCAACAACGGCAGCGCTTTCGGCGGACTCAACACCAACACTCCCTGGTACAACCTCACTCTCGGGATCGCGATGCTGCTGGGGCGCTTCCTGTTCCTGATTCCGATTCTGGCGGCGGCCGGTAGTCTGGCGGCCAAAAAGAAAGTGCCCGTCACCAGCGGGACCTTCCCCACGCACGGCCCTTTGTTTGTAGGGCTGCTGGTGGGAACGGTGGTCATCATCGCTGTCCTGACCTATTTCCCGGCGGTGTCGCTGGGGCCCATCGTAGAACATTATCTAATGCATAGCGGCAGGCTGTTCTCTCTGATTTCCCTGCCGCTCGGGAGCTAAGCCATGTCCCCAGTTTCTACCACTCCGCAAGCCGCACCGAACCCGCCTCAGCAGGAAGATTCCACTTCGCTGATCCCCAAGAAGCTGGCTCGCGCGCGTCCATTGTTCGATCCCGAGATCGTCAATCGCGCGGTCCGGGCGTCCTTCGGGAAGCTGAACCCCGTCACGCTAGCGAAGAATCCAGTGATGTTCGTGGTGGAGGTGGGCGCGATGCTCACCACCGTATTTGTCGTCCGCGACATCATCTCCGGCGCTAATGGCCTGAAGTTCGGAGTCCAGATCGCGCTCTGGTTGTGGTTCACGGTGCTATTCGCCAACTTCGCCGAAGCCATGGCGGAGGCGCGTGGTAAGGCACAAGCCGACAGCCTGCGTAAGACCAAGACCGACGCTTTGGCCAAGCGGCTGAACGCTTCCGGCAAGATCGAGGAGGTGACTGCCTCGGCTTTACGCGCGGGCGACGTGGTAACCTGCGACGCCGGCGAGCTGATTCCCGGCGATGGCGAGGTGATCGACGGCATCGCCACCGTGGATGAATCGGTAATTACGGGGGAGAGCGCCCCGGTGATTCGCGAATCGGGCGGTGATCGCAGCGCGGTCACGGGCGGAACGCGCGTGCTGTCGGATCATATCAAGGTTCGGATCACTTCCAACCCCGGCGAAACCTTCCTGGATCGCATGATCGCGCTGGTGGAAGGCGCCGAGCGCCAGAAGACCCCCAACGAAATCGCTCTCAACATCTTGATCGCGGGCCTGACGCTGATCTTCCTGCTGGCCGTGGTCACTCTGCAGCCATACGCCGTCTTCAGCGTGGCGCAGGCTGGCGCCGGCGCCGTGCCGAGCGTGGCCGTGCTGGTTTCGCTGCTGGTCTGCCTGATCCCGACCACCATCGGCGGATTGCTCTCGGCCATCGGAATCGCAGGCATGGATCGCGTGATGCAGCACAACGTTCTGGCCATGAGCGGTAAAGCGGTGGAAGCCGCCGGCGACGTGAATTCGCTGCTGCTCGACAAAACCGGCACCATCACGCTCGGCAACCGGCAGGCGGTGGAATTTCTCGCTATCACCGGCGTCAGCGACGAGGAACTGGCCGACGCTGCGCAATTGTCCAGCCTGGCCGACGAAACTCCCGAAGGCCGCTCGGTGGTGGTGCTCGCCAAGGAGAAGTACGGCCTGCGCGGCCGGCACATTCCGGAGCATGCCGCCAGCTTCAT
This sequence comes from Bryobacterales bacterium, assembly GCA_963824345.1. Lineage (GTDB taxonomy): Bacteria > Acidobacteriota > Terriglobia > Bryobacterales > Bryobacteraceae > Palsa-89. The sequence goes on along the minus strand of CAWGOZ010000015.1, from coordinate 2,701 downwards.
TCCGTTCTCGGCGTACACCCGCATGAGCGGCGTCGATTTTGAAGGACGCGAACTCCGCAAGGGCGCCACCGAAGCCATCGCCACCTTCGTGAAGGAACGGGGCGGGGAAGTTCCCGGATATTTCCAGGACATGAGCGATCGGATCGCGCGCAATGGTGGTACGCCGCTCGCTGTCGCCGACGGTCACCGTCTGCTCGGGATCATTCATCTGAAAGACATCGTCAAGGGTGGCATGAAGGAGCGCATCGCTCAACTGCGGACCATGGGAATTCGCAGCATCATGATCACCGGCGACAACCCGCTGACCGCCGCAGCCATCGCAGCCGAAGCCGGGGTGGACGATTTTCTGGCGCAGGCCACTCCCAAGGACAAGCTCGAATACATCAAGAAGGAGCAGGTGGCAGGGCGTCTGGTAGCAATGACCGGGGACGGCACCAACGACGCGCCGGCCCTTGCACAAGCCGATGTCGGACTTGCCATGAATACCGGCACCATGGCCGCCAAGGAAGCCGGCAACATGGTGGATCTGGACAGCAATCCGACCAAGCTCATTGAAGTGGTCGCGATCGGGAAGCAGTTGCTAATCACCCGCGGCGCGCTCACCACCTTTTCCATCGCCAATGACGTTGCGAAGTATTTCGCCATCATTCCGGCCATGTTCATGGCGACGTATCCATCGCTCGCCAAGCTCAATATCATGGGACTGCACACGCCGCAGAGCGCCGTGCTGGCGGCCGTAATTTTTAACGCGTTGATCATCATTGCGCTAGTGCCGTTGGCCCTGCGCGGCGTGAAATATCGACCCTTGGATGCGGCCAGCCTGCTGCGCCGAAATCTTCTGATCTATGGAATCGGCGGCATCCTCGTGCCGTTTCCCGGCATTTGGGCCATCGATCAATTACTAGTGCTGTTTCATTTAGCGTAAGAGTAAAAGCTAGGAGCAAACGATTATGCTGTCGCAACTTTGGCCCGCCCTGCGAATCAATATCTTCCTGACCATCCTGCTGGGGGTGGCATATCCGCTGGCCGTTACGGGCATCTCGCAGGTCCTGTTTCCGCGCCAGGCGAATGGCAGCCTGATCACTCGGAACGGCCAGGTGATCGGCTCCGAACTGATCGGGCAAAACTTCACCAAGCGCGAATATTTCCAGGGACGTCCGTCGGCCGCGGGCAACGATGGCTATGATCCAACTGCTTCGGGCGGCTTTAATTATGGTCCCACCAATCAAAAGCTGATCGATCGCGTGAAGGCGTCGGTGGACAAGTTCCACAAAGAGAACCCGGGCTATCGTGGGCCAATCCCGGCTGACTTGCTGACTGCGTCTGGCAGCGGCCTGGATCCGGAGATAAGCCCGGCCTCGGCCCAGGCGCAGACGGCGCGCGTAGCAAAAGCCCGCGGCATTTCCGCGGATCAGCTCGGTCAATTCGTTGCTCAATACGTCAAGTCACCGGATCTTGGACTGCTCGGCGAGCCGCGAGTCAACGTGCTCAAGCTCAACCTGGCGCTGGACCAACAGTTTCCGAAGAAGTAAGTCACTCCGATCCTTGCGGCCAGGCGAAAAAGAACCGTCCCAGAGAAATTGATGGCAAGGATTCTTGGAATCCACTGGTTGCCAAGCTAAAGGACAAAGGAAGAGCCAAGCAGGCAGCGCGAAACCGTTTCCTTCAGCCGCTCGCGACGCCGCCAGATCCGAAGGAATTGAATCCGTCGCCCGGAGAGCCTCCGAAGATTTGGAGCGGGATCGCCAAGCCGCACTAACGCGCAGCAATTTCTCGTAGGTACATCCTGTTACCCATGTCTCCGGGTCGGACACAGTGTGCGGCCTGAGACATAGGTAACAGAACGTTCCGGAGACATGGGTTACACTTTTTTGCCTGGAAGGGGGCGGGAAGTGGGATGCCATGGAAGGAAAGTTCTGTTATGGACGAACGTATACGATTCGTGATTCGGCTCAAAGACGGCGAGAGCATGGCCGCGCTGTGCCGCGAGTTTCAGATCTCTCGCAAGACCGGCTACAAGATCTTCGAGCGCTATGAAGAATGCGGGTTGGAGGGGCTCACGGATCGTGCCAGGCGCCCCCATCGCTATGCCAACCAACTGCCCGAGCAAATCGAAGCGGCCATCGTAGCGGCCAAGCACGAGAAACCCAATTGGGGCGCCCGCAAGATCCGGGAGCGCCTCCTCAGACGGCTGCCGAGCGAAGTGAAGGTTCCGGCACGCAGCACGATTCACGCCATCCTGGATCGTCATGGGTTAGTGACCCGCGCCAGGCGATCGCGCACCCATACCGAAGGGACGCCTCTTTCAGAGGGTTTACAACCGAACGCACTGTGGTGCACCGACTATAAGGGCGAGTTCATGCTCGGCGACCGGCGCTACTGTTATCCACTCACGGTCACCGATCACGCTTCGCGCTATTTGCTGCTGTGCGAGGCCCTGGAATCCAATGCCGAAAAGACCGCTTTTACTGCCTTTGAGCGCCTTTTCAAAGAACGTGGTTTACCGCAAGCGATCCGTTCCGATAACGGCGTTCCTTTCGCTTCGCCCAACGGGCTTTTCAATCTCTCCAGGCTCTCGGTCTGGTGGCTGCGTCGGGCATCAGCATCGAACGCATCCGTCCCGGTCATCCGCAGCAGAACGGCCGCCATGAGCGCATGCACTTGACCTTGAAGAAAGAAGCCACTCGGCCCGCCTGTGCCT
>CAWGOZ010000014.1:0-135985 GCA_963824345.1 Bryobacterales bacterium | reverse complement strand
ACCCAAAACCCGAAAACGAGACAGCGGATAAGTTGAGGACGGGGCCGGGATGTGATCCTCTGGACGAAGGCAGAAGGAGGAAGCATGCCGAGGAAAGGGCACAGCGAAGAGGAGATCGTACGGGCGTTGCGGCAGGCCGAAGCGGGCCAGAAAGTGAGCGAGATCTGCCGCGAAATGGGTGTATCGCAGCAGGCTTTCTACAGCTGGAAGCGGCGCTATGCCGGCTTGGCATTAAGCGAGCTGCGCGAGCTACGCCAGCTGCGCGAGGAGAATCGGAAGCTGAAAACTCTGGTGGCGGACCTGACGCTGGACAAGCATATTCTGCAGGAGGTGCTGTCAAAAAAGGCCTGAAGCCCGCGGTGCGCCGCGAACTGGTGCGGGAAGTACGGCAGGCGCATCGGCTGAGCGAGCGGCGCGCTTGCGGGCTGTTCGGGATTACCCGCTGGACCAATCGCTATCAAAGCCGCCGCGATCCTCAAACGGGGCTGCGGATGCGACTGCGAGAGTTGGCCGGCAGCCGAACTCGCTACGGATATCGGCGATTGACGGTGTTGCTGCGGCGCGAAGGGTGGAAGGTGAATGCCAAACGAGTGTATCGACTCTATCGGGCGGAGCAGTTGCAGGTGCGAACCAAGAAACGAGCGAAACGTGCGGCGCAGGTGCGTGTTCCACTGTCCGGGGCCGCTCGTCCGAACCAACGCTGGAGCATGGATTTCGTGAGCGACCGGCTGGCCGATGGGCGCTGGTTCCGCATTTTGACGGTGGTGGATCAGTACACTCGGGAATGCCTGTGTGCTTTTGCGGACCGCTCCCAAACGGGGGAGAAAGTAGTGGAGCAGATGAAACGGCTGGTTGCCTTGCGCGGAGCGCCGGAATCGATCACCACAGATAATGGCGGCGAATTCGCCGGCCGGGCGATGGAAGCGTGGGCCTATGGGGCAGGAGTGCAGATGGACTTCATCCGGCCAGGCCGGCCCGTTCAGAACGGCTTCGTCGAGAGTTTCAATGGTCGATTGCGGGACGAATGTCTGAACGGGGAAGTATTCTTCAACCTCGCCGATGCTCGGGAGAAAATCGAACACTGGCGAAGCGACTATAACCAGAATCGCCCGCACAGCGCACTTGCCGACCGTACGCCAGCAGAGTTTGTAAGTGCGGTAAGATCGCGGCCCTTCGTTTTCCCAATCGTAAATAAGGCAAAACCGCAGCCGCGTCAAGGGTTCGCTGGCGCCGGGCAAAAACCGCCCGCCCTTGACGCGGCTGCGGCCATGCCTTCTGAACCAGTTATGAAAACGAAGGGCCTTCCTGAATCGCCGGTTTTGATGGAGACGTTCAATTGAGTTACTTTAGGCCACAGCAGGCCGGAAACACGGGGCTGCGGATCACATCCCAGGTCCAAGTCTCAACTTCCACCCTGTCTCAAAAACCGGGGCGGGTCACCAGGTCCAAGTCTCAACTTCCACCCTGTCTCAAAAACCGGGGCGGGTCAAACAGCAGGTGTGCCAACTGCAGATCGTCTCAACGGAGGGGTTCACCCCATCTTACTGTGCCCATTTTTGTGCCCCCCCCACGCATAGAAGCGTTATGCGCCATTGCTAGCGCGTCGCCGCCAAAACTGCCCAAGCCTTTGATAACTAGCAACAATGCGCAATAGTGATAAACCACTGTGCCTCTTGCTAAGTCTTTGAAAATGCGCCGGTTTCTGGTTCGGGACCAGGAGGTCCGGAGTTCGAATCTCCGCGCCCCGACCAAAAACTACCTTTTTTCCTCAATTACCGGGATTTCGTCGAAGCCGGCTGAACTCTGAGTCGGGCACAATCGGCTTTGATCAGATAAACTTAGCTGAGCCCTGCATATGCCGCTTTCCGCGGGGGATCAACTCGGCCCCTATGAAATCCTTGCGCCCATCGGCTCCGGCGGCATGGGAGAGGTTTGGAAGGCGCGCGATACGCGACTGGGGCGCATGGTCGCGATCAAGCAGCTGAACGGCCCGCATCGGGAGCGGTTTGAGCAGGAGGCCCGGGCAGTTGCGGCGTTAAACCATCCCAACATCTGCCAGATTTACGACATCGGGCCGGACTATCTGGTGCTGGAACACATTGACGGGAAGCCACTGGCAGGACCGCTCCCACTGGAAGAGGTCGTGCGGTTGGCAACGCAGATTGCGAGCGCGCTGGAGGAGGCGCACGGCCGCGGGATTTTGCATCGCGACTTGAAGCCCGGCAACATCATGGTGACCGGGAAGGGAACGGCGAAGCTGCTTGATTTCGGGTTGGCGAAGCTGGCTATAGGCGCGGACGCCACGCGAACAATCGACGGAACGATCTCCGGCACGCCGTCCTATATGGCGCCGGAACAAATCGAAGGCAAGCCCTGCGACGTACGATCCGAGGTGTTCAGTTTCGGCGCGGTGCTGTATGAAATGCTGGTGGGCAAACGCGCGTTCGATGGAATGGCTGCGGTGCTGCGCGACGATCCGAAGCCGCCGCCGGCGCTCGGGAATATAGTGCTACGATGCCTTGCGAAGCAGCCCGGGCGACGGTTCCAGAGCATCGCCGAGGTGAGGGTTGCGATCGAGTCGGCGACCACAAACCCAGTGGAAACGACGCCGTCCATTGCGGTCCTGTCCTTCGCGAATATGAGCCGCGAGGCGGGCGACGAATATTTCTCCGACGGTCTGGCCGAAGAAATCATCAACGCGCTTACCGAAATCCCCGGATTGAAGATCATCGCCCGCACTTCGGCCTTCGCCTTCAAGGGCAAGAACGAGGACGTGCGCAGGATCGCCGAAGCACTGGGGGTGACGAATGTTTTGGAGGGCAGCGTCCGCCGGGCGGGGAATCGCCTCCGCATCAGTGCGCAGTTGATCCATGCCGCCGACGGCACCCAGCTTTGGTCCCAGCGCTACGACCGGGAGCTGACGGATGTGTTCGCAGTGCAGGACGAGATCGCAGCCGCTATAACCGGAGCGCTGAAGGTGAAGCTGACTGGCGGACAAGCCAAGGCGCGGCTGCACGAGCCCAACCTGCCCGCCTACGAAGCGTTTCTGAAGGGCCGGCATCACTCCTATAGGTACTCGCCCGATGCGTTCGAGCTCGCCGAGGATTACTTCAAACAGGCGGGTGCGCTGGACCCGCAGTGGGCTGGCCCTCATTCTGCCTTGGGCTATCAATATTTTCTGCTCGGGGCCGTGGGCTTGCGCCCCATGATTGAAATGGCGCCGCTGGCGCGCGCAGAGGCTAGGAGGGCGCTGGACCTTCTCCCATCCGAGCCCATGGCGCATGCTGTGCTCGGCGCAGTCGCGGCCTTGCATGACTACGACTGGACAGAGGCCGAGGAACACTCCAAACTCGTCAGGGCCTCCGAGTCTCTCGCGCCGGAAGTCCACGATTTCTATGCTCTGTTCTATTTGTCGCCCTTGGGGCGATTCGATGAAGCGATCCAGGAGCGTGCGAAGGCCATAACGCAAGACCCATTGAACGCCAGGTGGCGCGCGCGTCAGGGGTTTACGCTCCTTTGCGCGGAAAGGTACGAACCTGCAATTGTCGAAGCACAGAAGGCGCTGGAGCTCGATGACAGGAGCTTTTGGCCTCATTACGTAATCGCCATGAGCTACTTCTCCCAAGGGAAGTTGGTTGAAGCGCGGGAGCCGGCGGAAGAGGCTTTCCGCCTGGCGCCGTGGCACCCCGCGTGCGTAGGGTTCCTGGCCGGCCTTCGGGCGCAGGCCGGTGACAGGGACCTGGCAGAGAAATTGCCAGCAACCGTGCCTGGGACCAAGCCGGTAGTTATGGCCATGTATCACCTGGTTTGCTCGGAGATGGATGCCGCCATCGATTGGTATGAACGAGCGATCGAACAGCGCCAACCAACCGCAGCGATATTTGCCTCTGCCGGATTCCTCAAACCCCTGCGCGCCAGCCCGCGCTGGCCCAAGCTGGCGAAAATGATGAATATGCGGGGGACGGCGCCATGAGCGCTCGGGCCCAACCCGTTTCACGAGCGTGAAGTGAAGTTGAGTCGACCGCCCTTTCGCAGAATATCCGCGGCTTGTGAAGCCATGGCCTGCACCACGGATTCAGCGGACGGACGGTCTTTGAGCAAACCGACGGCTTCCCCGCAAACGACGGCGACCATGTCGAGGTCGTGTTGGGCGCGGGCCTGCCTGTATTCCGTGGAAAGCGAGCCGAATGCTTGGAGCGCCTCGGATTCTCGCCCGGCCCATTTGTCGGTCAACCCGTTCCTTAGGAAACGGAAGGAGTATTCTAGCGGCCACGGAACGCCGCGCAGCGCATCGAGCACGTTGGTCCGGATGGTGGAATCGCCAGTCATGCACACAGCTTTGTCGGTGTGGGTTTTCGGAGTGAGGGCTTCGGCTGTGGCCCAGAGACGCGTCCCCACTAAGACCCCGTCAGCTCCCAGCATCAGCGCTGCCGCCAAACCTCTTCCGTCGGCGATGCCGCCCGCCGCGATCAGTAAAGTTTCGGGCGAACGTTGCTTCAGATAGTCGGCTGCTTCCGGCACGAAAGGAAAGGTCGATCGCGATGCGCCGTGCCCTCCCGCTTCCGTTCCCTGAACCACCACCACTGCGGCGCCAGCCTCTAGAGCCTGGTCAATCTGAGATAAAAGCTGCACCTGGCAGATGAGCAAAGCACCGGCCGCATGGATTTCCGCCGCAAACGGACGAGGGTCGCCAAAGGAAAGGAAAACGCAGAACGGCGAGTGTTTGAGAGAGTTGGTCAATGTTGCTGGTGAACGCTCCAGGGCCCAGGTGATGAAGCCAATGCCGAACCGTCCTGGCTTGGCGCGCGCAATCTCAACTTCCAGATCGGGCTCGTCGCCGAGGATGCCGGCATAGCCTCCACCAACGATTCCCAACCCGCCTGCCCGAGACACGGCTGCGGCAAGATCCCCGCCAGTGACCAACGCCATCGGGGCGCAGAGAATCGGGTGCCGAATGCCAAAGAGATCCGTCAGACGCGTTCGAATCGTGGCCTCGGCCGTGGTGTCCATATTAGCTATCCATATTATCTGGAGGCACGATACACGATTTTTCCGTTGAAAATCGTGGCTTTCACGGCGATATCGGCGCGCGAGGTTGGCTCGCGGGAGAACACGTCCGTGGCAAGCACCACCAGGTCGGCTAGCATGCCGGGGGCCAGCGTGCCTTTCTGTTTTTCTTCGAACGTAGCATACGCGCCTTCGCGGGTGTAGTCGCCGATAGCCGCGGTGAGCGATAAGCGCTGATCCGTTCCTTGGGGCAAAGGCAACCGATGGGTGATGCTGTAGATGCGACCCATGGCGTCCAGCGATGCCACCGGCCAGTCGCTGCCGAAGATCACCCGCCCGCCGGCGGCGGAAATGCTTTTCCACATACCACCTCTGGCCGCGCGTTCCGGGCCTAGATTGCGGCCCCACACCCCGAGCACATAACCGGGCGTGCTGGCGGCGCGGCTGGGTGGAAAGAAACCGCCGCCCGGATGCATGGACGCGATTACGCCCAGCTTGCCGAACCGCGGCACGTCCGCAAGATCGATGGTTTCGATGTGCTCCACCCGATTGCGGCGCCCGCGAGCCGGCAAGGGGTTCACTTGCGGGAGCCGCTCGAACCCATCCAGCGTCATTCGGACCGCGCCGTCGCCCAGCGCGTGCACCATGATCTGCCAGCCGCGGCGATCCATCATCTGGATGATGCGGTTGAAATCGTCAACGCTGTAGTTTGGCTTGCCACGGGATGGAATATTAGCGTAGTTCGCCAGCATGTAGGCGGTGTTGGTCTCGATAACGCCGTCCATGAACATTTTGATGACGCCGGTCTTGAGCATGGCGCTGTCCGGATGGCTGTGCCAGACCTGATCGAAACGGTCGGCGTCCTTTCCGGTAAAGCCCGGAGTCGCGAGCAGCGAGTAGTTCACGCGAACCGACAGGTCCCCGGTGCGGGTCGCCTCAGCATAGGCCTCGAAATCTTCTGGATTGCCCGCGGCGTCGGTGACGCTGGTAACTCCGTATCTAAGTGCCTCGGCCGAAGCGGCCCGCAAGGCGCTCAATTGTTCTTTTCTGGTGGGCGCCGGCACTACTTTTTGCAGCAGGGCAACCGCCGGCGTTTCCTTGAGCAGGCCGGTTGGCTCGCCGGTTTTAGGATCGCGCACGATAAAGCCGTTGGGAGGGTCTGGGGTCTGCTTAGTGATTCCAGCCAGAGCCAGCGCCCTCGAATTCACCCACACGCTGTGACCGTCGAAGCACGTAATCGCCGCGGGACGGTCCGGGACCAGCGCATCGAGCTCCTCCCGCGTTGGCAGGTTGCCGGGAAACGCTTCATAGCCCCAGCCCATGCCTTGAATCCAAGGTCGCTCAGGATGCGCATTCGCGAAAGTGCGAATTCGATTTTGAATTTCAAGAAGCGTACGCGCGCCATCTAGTTGCACGTTCGCAAGCTCCAGGCCGCCTTGCAAGAGATGCGTATGAATGTCATTGAATCCAGGGAGAACGGCGCTGCCCTGCGCGTCGACAACCTCGGTCTTCGGTCCGCGCAGAGTTAGGATTTCCTGCGTGCTGCCGACCTGGACAATTTTATTGCCGCGAATCGCAACGGCTTCTCGAAACGCGCCGCCGTCGGCGGTATAGACTTTGCCGTTGACAATCAGGAGGTCCGCTTTTCCGGTAACGGGCTGCGCCGCCGCATGTGAGGCACAGGATAACGCGAGAACGGCGAACGCGATTCGAAGCACTAGAATACGAGCCGCAACGCCAGTTGCCCGATGCGGGGATCCCAAGTGGACGTGATCTGCCCCAGCAGCGGTGAACTGAGGATGGCAGTCGCCGGTGTCTGCCATTCCGTGTGGTTCAGAACGTTAAAGAATTCCGCTCGAAAATTCAACTGCACGCGTTCGGTGAGATTCGTTCGCTTCTCAAGCGCCAAGTCGAGGTTCACTCGGCCAGGGCCACGGAAAGCATTCCGCTGCAACGTGCCGTAGGTGGCTGTGGGACATCCTCCGGGCGTACCCGGCGCCGCCGAACTGGAGAAGCAGGCGGGCAGATATAGGCCGCTGGGGTTGAAGAAAAAGTGGCCGGTGACCGTGCTCCCGTCGACAGAAAGGGTTTGCTCCTGGCGAGGATTGTACGTCTGGACGCTGCCGCCGGACCAATTTGGCATCACCAGATATTGGTCCCCGTCGCCGGAAGGGCCGGGCGTCGCGCCATCCTGGTAAAGACCCGCGGTGACGGAGGTCGGTAAACCGGATTGATCCGTGAAAATGGGGTCCAGGATCCAGCCCTTGGTCAGCCGGCTGGGGCCGCTGGACCACAGCTTCGCGAATGGCAGCTCCCAGCCAGCGCTCAGAACGAACCGGTCGCGAATGTCGGAGTCGGCCGAAGCATAAAACTGGCGGTGATTGTAGTAGGAGACCTGTTCGCTGGTGCGCGCGAATCCATCCGCGTAATCGAGGTTGTGCGACCAAGTATAGGAAGTGGTAAAGAACACCTGCCCGAAACCATGCAGATCTCCCGTGCGTTTGGTCAGGCTAACTACCATGCCGTTGTAATTTGCGTTTGCGTAGTTGCCGAAGGTCCCGGACATCTGATCGTATGCTCCTGGGATCTGCAATCCAGGCTGCGTATTCAAAATACGCGTAGTGGTGCCGATGATAAACGGATCTTGATCCAGCATTGCGATCAGCTTGTGGGACGAGCTTCCCACGTAGCCTATTTCAAACCCCAACCCATCCGCGAGCTGCTGCTGGATGCTGAAGTTGTATTGATAGGTGTAGGGGGTTCGCATGTGCGGATCGATGAAAACGCTGGATGCGCCAAATGGCAGGAATCCTGCTGTAGCGAAGTTGAGATTCGACGAAATTGGCTTGGATGGGAAAGGATTGATGGTGCCGGAAGTTCCGAACGGGTCGGACAGAAACGTAGCCGGTCCATTGGCCGGGATCTCGCTGGGAGAAAATGCGATATAGGCGGCTGAATGGAAAGGCGGCGTTCCGTTCTGGAACTGATTGTCCTGAGCCAGGATAACGTCATAGAACACTCCGAAGCCGCCGCGAATGCTGGTCTTGCCTTTGCGGAACGGATCCCAGGCAAACCCCACCCGCGGCGCCCAATCGTTACGGTCGGGGAAGTTGACGCCGGTAGAAGGCGCGCCCGGATCGCCGGGGAAGACCAAGCCCAGCGGAGCGTTCGGATACTTGACGGATTGATCTCCGGGAATGATCATGTAGACCCTGTTCTGCGGATCGCTTTTCGGCGACGAGTATTCGTATCGGACGCCCAGGGTGAGCGTGAAGTTTGTAGCCACCTTCCATTCATCTTGAAAATAACCAGCCAGTTGATGACTGCGAATAGCGCTAAAGGCTTTCGGGTATTGGCTGTAGATGTCCGGAATACCTAGCAAAAAATCGGCTAAATCGGTACCCGATCCAATCCCGTAGGGTCCATCGAACTGGAAACCGCCCACCGATTGGTAGGCGAAGTAGGCATTGTTCTGAACCCAACCGGCAGACGCGCCCGCCTTGAAGCTATGTTTTCCATGAATCCAGCTCACAGAATCCGCATAGACGTAGGTCGTGTCCGCGTAGTCCGCCGGGCCGTTGATGTTGAAACCCAAGCCCAGGTTGCTGGCGGTCAGAATAATCTGCGTCGGGCCGATGGCGTCATCGGGAGTAATGTTTATCCCCAACTGGGAGGGGATGGGCAATTTTGCGGCGGGATTATTCAGCGAGTTATTGTCGCGCTGAGCTGTAAAATGAAATTCGTTTACGACGCTGGGAGAAATGATCTTCGTGTAGGCGATGGTCCCGAAGTAGTTGTCAAACGTGTCGGCGCCAGGATACCCAGGAACGTTGGGAACGCTGGTAAACCCGCTGGCGACGGTGAACGGATAGGCCTGGGGGTTGTGGAATCGCACCAGGGTTATCGCGAGATGATCGGCGGATGTGATGTTGAAGTCGGTTTTGATGGTGAACTCATCCCGGTTGTCCTGGGCCGGGCCATTGGGAGTCAGCGTGCCGGTTGGACTGGTGGGGATTAAGCCATTCTTGATGTACGCCTGGGCCACTGGATCGATGCTGGCGGGATTGATAATGCCCTGCGCCGCCAAACTCGCGTTCGATTGATAGTAAGGGTGAGCCTGCAGGAAGCTCACTAATCCCGGTGGCGGGCCGCCATTGACCGCCTGCGAAAAGTTCCCGGCTAATTCCGCCGGAGTGTAGGTGGTTACCTGCGGCCCTACCAAAACGCTGTCCTGGCGCTGGCCCTGATAGCCGAAGAAAAAGAAGAAGCGATCTTTCCCGTTCACCAGCTTCGGCAGTGTGATGGGGCCGCCCACGGTCCCGCCGAACTGATTGCGCCGCAGGATCGGCCGCGGCTGAAATTCGCCCGGCGTGCTCTGATTGAAGAAATTGTTGGCGTTGAAGTCCGTGTTTCGCAAATAGTCGAAGGCGGTCCCATGCACCTGGTTGGTGCCGGATTTCGTGACCACGCTAATCACGCCTCCATTACTTCGGCCGTACTCGGCTGAATAGTTGTTCTCGATGACGCGGAACTCCGCTACCGTGTCGGGATTCGGATCAACCACCGGCACGCCATAAGTTACCGACGTATTGTCGCCGCCGTTGAGCAGGTAGGTGATTGCGTTGTCCCGTCCGCCTGCGATGGTAAACAGGCCTCCCGGGACGCCCGCCGCGACATTGCCGCCATTGATCGCCGAGGGCAGCACGCCGGGCTGCGTCAAAGCCAATTGCAAGGTATCGCGGCCGTTGAGAGGCAGGTCCTCGATCGGCGCGCCGGTTACCACCGAACTGACGGTGGAAGATACCGTGTCCACCACGTTCGCTTCACTCGCCACGGTTACCGATTCCTTCACCGAGCCGATCTCGAGCTTAAAGTTTTCCTCGAGATGAGCTCCGACGTCGACCGTTACCTTAGCCAATTGCGCTTGTTTGAAGCCCTCCCTCTGAACATTGAACCGATAGTCGCCCGGCTGCAGGGTTGGAAACAGATAGAGGCCCGCATCGTTGCTGGTTGTCGTGGAGACCGTCCCCCGCTCGATGCTGGTTAGTTCGATTGTTGCGCCCAACACCACCGAACCGGAAGCATCAGTGATTCTTCCGGTAATGCTGCCGGTAGACACCTGCCCGGCCAAGGGAGCGAGCAGCGCAATCGCCAGCAGGCCGCCCCGAACAAACCGAATTCGCAAAGACTTCATGTCAAGCCTCCCAGTCCGCGTTCTTACTTTCTATTTAGGCCGCCGCAGCATGACGCTGTTCAGATCGTTGGCGTTTTCGATGGCCCTGCTTCCAGCGGGCAGTCCATTGGTTTGCAAAAGATAGCCCACCAGGTCAACCACATCTTTCTCGGGGAGGCTGCCTGGATCGTCCGGAGGCATATTGCTGATGATTCTGCTGTAGAGCGATCGCGCCGACTCTTTCTCCCACTCCGACCAGAACGCATCACCCTTCAAGGGCGGAGCATGCTCTCCGCCAAGATCGCTTCCGTGACAGCCCGCGCACTTTCCCCGATAAATATTCTGGCCGCGCCGAGCTTGCGCTTCCGAGTAGATGCCGGGGCTGCCTAAGCCGAGGGCGACCCAGCCGCCGCCGTAACCTTTTCCTCCAACCGGCACTACGATGTACTGCTTGCCATCAGCCAGGTAAGTCATCGGTCCGCCGGTGGCGCCGACGGGTAAATCAACCTGCGCAATCAATTTTCCGTTACTCTTGTCGTAAGCCCGGAATTTCGCGGGGCCGGCAATACCGGCCTGCCCCATCACCGCATTGCTGCTGTCGGCGACGAAGAGCAGAGTCTTGGTCAGAAGCGCCACCGGCCGGCCGGGGTTGCCCAATGGCGGCAGGTTCAGGTCCTTGAGCAGTGGATGATCGCGAGGGCCATCGCCATTCGGCGTCATCCAAACTTTCGTTCCCTGATTCATATCGAATGCGGTAATGCGGCCATAAGGCGGTTTTGTCAATGGAAGGTCGTGAATGGTCAACTCGGGATAGCGCTCTGGCGGCCGCTCCTTTGCGCCGGGCTGCTTCGGCGCGCTGGGCGGTGGGCCTTCACCATAGAGCATGGGGGAGTTGGCGTTCGGGTTTCTTCGCAGCTGATAAACCGTGGGAAGGTTCATCGAAATGGCGTAGTACATGCCGGTCTCGGGATCGAAGGCGCCCGTGTTCCAGTTCGCTGCGCCCCAGTCGGTCGGAACCGCCAAGGTTCCCTGCTTCCCGCCAGGCTGGTCGCCGACGATGGTCGGCGGCGTGAACAGAGGGCCCATCACAAAGTGACTGGCGTACTCGATGGCTTCCTTGTGCAGCGCGGGAGTGAAGTCGATGAGGTCGTCTTCGTTGATACCCTGGCGATCCATGGGCGGCGGTTTCGTGGGGAAGGGCTGCGTCGGCCAGGTTTCCTCGCCGGGAACGGTGGACTGCGGCACGGGACGTTCTTCGATAGGCCAGACCGGCTTGCCGGTGACCCGGTCGAACACATATAAGAATCCGGTTTTGTTGGACGCAATCACTGCCTTGATGCGCTTTCCATCCACGGTGATGTCGCCGAGCACCGGCGGAGTGGCAGCGTCATATTCCCAAAGATCGTGATGGATCAGCTGGTAGTACCAAACCAGTTTCCCGGTTTTCGCGTTAATTACCACCAAGCTGTCGGAATAAAGATTCATGCCGGGGCGATGGCCGCCGTAGTAGGAGGCCGTCGGTGTGCTCAGGGGGACGTACACGTAGCCTAGCTCCTCGTCGGCAGTGAGCGAAGCCCATGCAGCCATATTGCCAACATATTCCGCCGAGCCCTTGCCCCAGGTTTCGTAGCCGGGCTCTCCTTTTCTGGGGACAATGTGAAAGGTCCACAGCAACGCGCCGCTGTGGATGTCGTAGCCTCGCAGATCCTCGGGCCTCGCGCCGGCATCGTATCCGCCGTCCCCGTAGCCGCCCGCCGCCTTCCCGCCTCCGTTGCCGCCCACCACGATCACGTCATTCACGATAAAAGGACCGGGGAATCCGAAGTAAGTCGCGTTGTCGGGGGTGTCGCGTTTCAGCGAAATTCTGCCGTTCTCTCCAAACTCGCGTTCCGGCGCGCCGGTCTTGGCATCGGTGGCGTAAAGATATTGTCCGCGTATGGAAACGATGCGCTCGTCCGATTCCTTACGCCAGTAGGCAACGCCGCGGGTGCTCTGGCCGGAGGCCTCCTTCAAGGTCGGCTCCACCGGCTGTTGGACCCATTTGGTCCTTCCCGTGGCGGCGTCGAACGCCTCCACCAATCCGACGCCATCGGGCGCATAAAGCACGCCATCGATCATGATCGGAGTGCCGCGAAAATAATTGGATGGGCTGAGGTCGGGGAACTTGTCCCTGATCCGAGGATCCACTGCCGGCCGGCCCCATACCACCGACAGATTCTTTGCGTTGTCGGCATTGATTTGATCCAGCGGGGAATATCGGTTGAAGCCCTTGTCCCCGCCATAGGTAGGCCAGTCGCCCTGCGGCGAAGTGGTCTGGGCATTGACCAGCCAGATAAAAGCCGCGGCTACCGGCACCAGCCGCATTTGGACGCGACCCATCAGCAGTATCTCCTTCTATCGGGTCTCTTAGGTGGAGTCGACTACCGGGAAGGCTAAGCCGAGTGAGACGCGACTAACCTTTCTCCTGACCTTACTGGGTTCGTGGAATCTTGAGGATGCACCAATTCGGCGTTTTTGTCAAACGGAAAATGGCGGGCGGCATTTGTGGCACACGCAAGAGCGAGGGAGCGGTCCCTCACCGTCTTAGTAGGATCGGTCCAAACTTTGGAATGCTTCGGCTAAACCCGATATGCCCTTTGCGATCGCCGCTTCGTCCACGGCTGCAAATCCAATCTGTAGCCCCTCTTTAAGTCGAAACGTGCGGCAGTATCTGCTCAGAGGCACGATGTCAATTTTTCTTCTCGCGGCCGCTAAAGCAGCGTCCTCGGCCACGACGCCGGTTCTTAGCCATCCAATGGTTTGCAGGCCGGCTTCAATGTCTGACAGCGTTAGGAAGCCAGAAAGATGTTGGCTGGCGTGATGCGAGAGCGCTCCCAAGCGTTCTGCGTATACCTTTCGCATACGCCTCAGATGGCGGCCGAAGTGCCCTTGCTCGATAAAGTCGCAGACCACGGCTTGGTCGAAAAGTGAGTGATACCGGCTAATCATGCCCTTGGTCGTCAAGAATTTATCGAGCAGACCGGGCGGCAGCACTAAATATCCCATCCGCAGCGAAGGAAACAGCACCTTGTTAAAACCACCCGTGAAAATAACCAGGTTATCTCTATCAATGCCCTGCATGGCTGGGATGGGATGCCCCGAATAACGATATTCACTGTCGTAATCGTCTTCCAGAATGATCGTTCCCGATTCGCGCGCTTGCCGAAGAATCTCGACGCGTCGGCCATGAGTCATCGTAATTCCGGTAGGGAACTGATGGCCCGGCGTGACATACATCAATCGAGCATTACGGAAATCGGACCGGCCGGGCGCCGCGCCTTCAGAATCGACGGGAATAGATACTATACTCGCCGCCGCCGCTTCAAATGCCACATAGGCCCCTTGAAAGCCGGGGTCCTCCACTAACACCCGGTCTCCTGGATTCAATAGCAATCTAGCTACAAGATCGATCGCTTCTTGAATTCCGGTCACAATTACGATCTGCTCTGCTTCGCATCGCACCCCGCGCTCGGTTCGAAGATACTGCGCTAACACCTTTCGTAAAGGCCCGTATCCTCCGGTACTGCAGCCCAGCAGGTCGCTGGCAGAAACACGGCGCAGCCGGCGGGAAGCAACCTGGGCCCATAAGCTTGTAGGAAAAAGATCGAGCGCGGGCAAATTTGTACGAAAAGCGAGACTCGCGGGGTTTGCGAAGTAAGGGACGGGCTTCACTCGCATCGCGTATTTGGAGAGTCGAGGGAATTCACCTGCGGGCGCAGGTTTCCGGCGTATCGATGGCGCTCTGCTGTGCATGAGCTCCTCTGGCAGGAGATCGCACACAAACGTCCCGGAACCTGGCACGCCACGCACGTAGCCCTCGGCCTTTAAGTCATCGATGGCTGCCAGCACGGTTCCGCGAGCGAGGCCGAAGTGCCGCGCAATCTCGCGCGTCGCAGGCATGCGCTGGCCCCGCCCGAGCATTCCCGAAGTGATGCCTGACCGCAAGGCATCACGGAGCCAGTGAGACGACGGCACAGTCGCGGTTCTTGGCGGCAACACCAATTGATAGGGAGTGGCTCGGCGGTTCATCTCAAAATTTCGCCCCCACACTGCGGCCCATGCGCGGAACACGGGCCAAGGAAATTCCAAATACCGTTACGACTATGTTCTCACGACGCCAGACATTGCAAGTGGCCCAACCAGAAATTGCAAAGTGGTCCTGTGCGTTTGCTCACCCCTGAGTTAGGCTTTGAGCAGAAACGGGCGAACGCCCCAGGGGCTGTACAGAAAGTTTTTGGCTCAACTCAAGGTGTGTCAAATGAAACCACTCTTCACGCTCGCATTCACTCTCGCGCTGGTGACTTTCGGCGCATTCCAGGCCTTTCCTCAAGCGGAAACCGGCCAAATCGTTGGGACCGTCGCCGACCCATCCGGAGCTCTCATTCCCGGCGCCAAAGTGACTGTGCGGTCGGTTGCCACTGGCACCGAGCGTTCGCAAGGAAGCAGCGATTCAGGCAGCTTTACGTTTCCGAATCTACAACCCGACGTTCTACGAAGTGACCGTCGCCGCGCCCGGATTTAATACCCTCCGGCAACAAACTACGGTGACCGTCGGCACGAAGGTGGGCTTGGATCTCAAACTGGAGGTCGGCAAGAGTGAAACTGTCGTGGAAGTCACGGGCACCAGTGCGGCCATCTCGGTGAATACCGAGACCCAGACCATTGCACAGGTACTCAGTACCCAGCAGATCCTCGAACTGCCCACTCTTACCCGTAACCCTTATGCGTTGGTCGCCACGTCCGGCAACGTCAGTGAGGACGATCCTACCGGGCGCGGCGCCGGCGTGGCGATTAACGGCCTGCGCTCGGCCGGAACCAATGTGATGCTGGATGGCGTTGCAAACAACATGGAATTCACCGGGTCAATAGGCCAGACCACCCCCCTGGACTCGGTCCAGGAAATCGGCATCATCACCAGCAATTTCACGGCTGAATTCGGCCGCGCCGACGCGGGCATCATCAACGTCACCACCAAGTCTGGAACCAACCAGTTTCACGGCACCTTGTATGAATTCAACCGGGTTTCCGATCTGGCTTCCAACACCTTCAATAACAATGCCTATGGCCTGGACAAACCCGTCTTTGTGCGGAATCAATTCGGCTTTTCGGCGGGCGGACCTGTCAAGAAGAACAAGTTATTCTTCTTCACCAACACCGAGTGGACTCGCGTGCGTAGCGCCGCCAACGAGACCGACCTCGTTCCGGCCCCGCAGCTGATTGCCGCTTCCGCGCCAGCCACGCAGGCCATATTTTCCGCTTACGGCAAGCTGGTTGCGAATAGTTCCGTCCTGCAAACCTTCAGCCGAAATCAGTTGGCGGCGGTAGGCTCGGATCCGTGTAACGGCTCCTCCCCAACCGGTGGATGCGCGGCCTACAATCCCAACGCGCCAATGTTTGACCTGATGGGCTACAGCGTGCCCACGAACTCGGGGGCAGGGGTTCCGCAAAACGCCTGGTCCAACGTAAATCGCGTGGATTACAACATGACCGACAAAACGATGATTTATATGCGCTACGCCGTGCAAAGCGAGGACGATTTTCCGGGCAGCGCAGCCGCCAACGTGTATGCGGGTTATAACATCGGCGAGACGACTTTCAACAACAGCCTGATCGTCTCGATGACGCACACTTTCTCGCCGACCTTCGTTTCGCAGTCCAAACTGGATTTCAACCGTTTCAACATCGTGAATCCATTGTCGACGAATGGCGTGGTGCCCACCTATTTCCTTGGGAACACCATTGGCGCTACCGAAATCGGGCCCTATGGCGTGACGCTGCCGGGGGATAATTCTTTCACTCCAGGCAACGGCGGCTATCCCTTTGGCGGCCCGCAGAATTTCGGTGAGGCTTATCAGGACTTTAGTTGGACTAAAGGCAAGCACGAGATCCGTTTTGGGGGCTCGATTGAATACATGCGCGATAATCGCAGCTTTGGCGCCTACAACCAAGCCCAAGAGTTCTTCGGCGAAACCACGGGAGGGGGGTTAGACAATTTTCTGGCCGGCAAGCTCTATGAATATGAAGGCGCCATCTATCCTGATGGTAAATTCCCTTGCGTCAACAACGTCCAGACTCCGGCCTGCACGGTCAATCTTCCCGTCGGCCCGCCGACCTTTGAGCGCAGCAATCGTTATCACGAGGGTGCGGCGTATGCCCAGGATTCATGGAAAATCAGCCACCGCGTGACGCTGAACCTCGGCGTACGCTGGGAGTACTTCGGAGTGCAGCACAACGTCAATCCGAATCTCGACTCCAATTTTTATCCCGCCGGCGGCGCTAAGGGTGACTATGGTCCCGGTGAGTTTGTGGGCATGGAAAACGGCTCGATGCTGACCACCCCCAACAGTCCGATCGGCGAGTTGTGGAAACCGAGCTGGCATAATTTCGCGCCCCGCGTCGGTTTCGCCTGGGATGTTTTCGGCGACGGAAAAACGGCCTTCCGCGGCGGTTACGGCATCGGATACGAACGCAATTTCGGCAACGTGACTTACAACGTGCTCTTCAATCCCCCCAACTTCGAGGTTGCGGAGTGCATTCAGATGTCCTGCGGAGTACCCCTCAATGCAACGGTCTCCAACGCCGGACCGTTGACCGGAACCAGCGGATCGGTAGCCCTTCCCCCCGCCGAAGGACGCTATGTCCAACCCAATATTCCGCAAGCCTATGCGCACTTGCTGAGCGCCTCCCTGGAACATCAGTTCGGCAATAGCATGCATCTCGAAGTCGATTACTCCGCCTCGATCGGCGAAAACCTGTATGACATTAGTTATATGAACACGCCGGGATCGGGCAACTACTATCTGGGAATTCCCTGCAATCCCGCCTCAACGCTCACGGGAGGACCGGATCCTTGCACCGCTGTGCTGAATCCCCAATACTCAACCATCAATCGCCGGGGCGCTGCCGCCCACTCCACCTACAATGCGATGAACGTCCGCTACGATATCCAGAACATCAAGAACAGCGGGCTCACACTGCGCCTCAATTACACCTGGAGCCACGCCATTGATGATCTGAGCGATACGTTCAGTTCCGGGGCCAACACGGAAACCTTGGGTTACACTAATCTCCTCGATCCTGAGTTCGACAAAGGCAACGCCTATTTTGACAACCGGCACCGCATTGCCGTCAGTGCGATCTACGCAATTCCCTACGCGCATGGTTTGAAGGGCCCCTTTAGGGCCATTTTAGACGGGTGGGAGTTTGCGCCTGTCTTCACCGCGCGCACAGGCGCGCCATACAGCATTTTCGACTTTACGAATGCCTACCAAATAGCCACCCGCGTGATTCCCGACCAGTTCATCCCTGCGAACGGTACCGAATTTCAGTACGCGGGCCCCAATTCCTATAACATAATCGACTTCAGTAAAATTCCGGTCGACGAGTACGCTAGCCCCATTACCGGCACCTCCGACTTCGGTCCGTGGCCATCCAGCATGACCGGGCGCAATTATTTCCACACTCCCGGCGTCTACAACCTGGATTTTGGCATTTACAAGAGCGTCCGGTTCACGGAGCGCATGTCCTTGCAGCTTCGGCTGGAAGCGTTCAATGCTCTCAACCACTCAAACTTGTACGTAAACACCGGTGCCGCGTACATCGCCGGAGGCGCCGGCTTTATCACCGACAGCTACGGGATTCCCCCCAACGGGGCGGTAGGAGGTTCTTCGCTCTTGCCATTGCAAGAGAATCGGAATATTCAGTTGGGAGCCAAGTTCATATTCTGATTCCCGGCCAGTGCTGATCCAGGGCGCCTGGCGTTCTCTGGTTCTGTCCCGATTTTCGACTGCATGGTAGGATATCGGGCAGCGTGATCCGCACCGGAGATGAGTATCGGCGATCGATTCAAGATGGCCGCGAAGTTTATCTGAATGGCGAGCGGATCGGCGATGTGGTGACCCACCCCGCTTTCAAGCCCCTGGTGGACATCCGCGCGCGCATCTACGACATGGCGCACGATCCCGTCACGCGGCCCGTCATGGTCTACACGGACCCGCGGGGCGAAGACCACGCCATCGGGCTCAAACTACCGCACACGCAGCAGGACTGGTGGGATAAACGCCGCGCCACCGACCAGGTGATGGACGAAATCGGAGGCGTGGTCACGCGGGTCGGCGACGAGACCGTGGGTGAAATGTGGTCTCTCTACGATGGCCAGAATATTCTGAACGAGGTCGATCCGCGATTTTCGGCCAACATCCGAAACCACATCGACAGAGTCTTGCGCCAGGATCTGTTTCACGTGTCCGCCAATACGGATCCAAAAGGCGACCGCTCCAAGCCCCCGCAACTCCAGGATCCGGACATGCTTCTGCATCTGGTCCGGGAGACCGATGCTGGAATCGTGGTTCGCGGCGCCAAGTACGAAACGGCCGCCGCGTATTCCAACCAAGCGTTCGTGAAGCCGACCATCGCGAACTGGGGAAATTCCGAGCTGTCGGATTACGCCGTCGGGTTCATCTGCGATTTGGGATCTCCAGGATTGAAGTTCATCTGCCGCACCGGTTTTGCGGGCCGGGCTCCGGTGGAGGATTATCCGCTTGCCAACCGCTTCGATGAGATCGACGCGCTGGTAATTTTCGACGACGTCCTGGTGCCCTGGGAAAACGTTCTGTTTTACCGTCATACCAGAGCCGCTACGTTTATCCGCTCCACGCTGCATCGCTATAGCGCCTTCGCGTTCGTGCAACGAAATCTGAGGGTGGCGGACATGCTGATTGGGGCGGCGCTGTTTAATGCCCGCCAAACCGGCCTGGATAAACAGCAGGCGGTGCAGGAGAAACTCGCGCAACTGGCCTGTTATCGGGAAGGCATCCACGCTCACTTAACGGCGTCGATCGCGCTGGCCGAACCCAGTCCGGGCGGTCTGTTGATGCCCAACCAGTCGCTGCTTTACACCGGCCGCGTGCTCGCTTGCACTCAACTGCCCGCCATGATGCACATTGCCAGGGAGCTGTGCGGCGGCCAGATTTGCATCACTCCGGATGCGGCCTCCTTCGCCCATCCCGTGGCCGGCCAGTGGTTGAAGAAGTTCTATTCGGTCAATGAGGAATGGGTGGCCGACGATCGCCGCAAACTGCTGGCGTTCGCGCGCGACCTATTGAATTCCGATTATGCCGGCCATCGGTTGACGTTCCAACTGTTCGCTCAATCGCCGCCATTCGCCCACTTGGCCGCGGTGTACAACAATTTCGACTGGAGCGGTCCGCTGGAATTCGTCCGAAAATCGGCGGGTCTGTCCGAGCGGGTGCTTGGCAAAAAGGCGGCCAAGTCAGACGCATGAGTCATCGGCGCATTCGCAAATTCAATACCCGCGATACCTATCCCGAGCAACAGCTCGACAACGATCTATGCCAAGTGGTGGTGGCCGGAAACCTCGTGTTTCTGCGTGGCCAGGTAGGCCAGGATCTGGACACCAACGAGTCGGTGGGTCGAAGCGATGTGGCAGCTCAAACCGAGCAGGCCATGTCGAACATCAAGATGCTGCTCGAAGAGGCGGGCAGCCGTCTCGAAGACATCTGCAAAATTGTGATCTATTTGGTTGACGCACGATACCGCGAGCCGGTCTATCGCGTAGTCGGCAGGTGGCTGAAGGGCGTCTATCCGGTTTCAACCGGACTGGTTGTGTCCGCGCTGGCCCGTCCGGAATGGCTGGTTGAGATCGACGTCACCGCCGTGATTCCTCCGGAGCGGGGAACGTGACGATGTCCATCGCGGCTCGCTGCGCTGAAACCGGCATGGTGGGCGTCGCGGTGTCCTCTTCGAGCATTGCGGTTGCCAGCCGCTGCGCCAATGTAAGAGCGGGCGTCGGGGCGGCGCTCAGCCAGAATGTGACCGATCCCAACCTGGGACGCCTGGCGCTTGATCGGTTGGAGGGCGGCAGCCCTGCGCAGGATGTGATCGAGTGGTTGCGCCGCGAGGAGCCTTTTATGGAGTGGCGGCAAATTGTGCTCGTCCCTCTAGCGGGCGCGCCCGCGGTGTACAGTGGCGATCGCACGCTCCCAGTGTTTGCAGAATCAGTCGGCCGCGATTGCGCCTCGGCAGGAAATCTGCTGGCGAATCCATCCGTGCCAGGCGAGATGACACGGGCTTTCGAGCAGACCCGCGGCCATCTTGCGGAGCGTTTGCTGAAGGCGTTGTGCGCCGGACTCAAGGCGGGTGGCGAAGCCGGGCCTCTGCATGCCGCCGGTGTGCTGGTGGCCGAGAGGCTCTCCTGGCCGATTGTGGATTTGCGCGTCGATTGGTCGGACCATCCCATCGAGGAACTCTGCGCTCTTTGGGAGATGTATCAGCCTCAAATGGACGCATACATCCAGCGCGCGCGATCTCCTGCCGGCGCGCCTGCTTACGGCGTGGCGGGAGATCCTTGAAGAAATGGAAACTTACAATTCCGAACGCCTGCTCCGAAAGCTGGTTTCCTTCGATACAACCAGTCGGCTTTCCAATCTTGAATTAATCCACTTTGTTAGGGATTATCTGGCGGAACAGCGCGTGGATTGCAACCTGGTGGCGGACCGTTCCGGCGCCAAGGCCACGCTATTCGCAAGCATCGGCCCCGTCGCTCGGCCCGGGTTTCTGCTGGCGGGCCACACCGATGTCGTACCGGTGGACGGGCAGACCTGGACCACCGATCCGTTTCGGCTCGACCGCCGCGGCAACCGTCTGTACGGCCGCGGCAGCGCGGATATGAAAGGATTCATCGCATGCGCGTTGGCGGCCGTGCCGCGCTTCATCGGTCTGCCATTGCACACGCCAATTCATCTGGCATTTACGTGCGATGAGGAGGTCGGTTGCATTGGTTTGCGCCGGCTGCTTGAGGATGCGGGGAGCCTGCCAGTGAAGGCTTCGATGGGGATCGTTGGTGAGCCAACTTCCATGCGCCTGGTGGTGGCGCATAAAGGGAAAGTAGCCATCCGGGTCCGGGTGCGCGGCCAGGAGGGTCACTCCAGCAATCCATCCGCGGGCGTCAATGCCGTCGAGTGCGCTGCGGAGTTGATCGTCTTCGTCCGTCGCCTGAACGAACAGAAGAAATTGCAGGGTCCCTTCGATCCGCAATACGAAGCGCCGCACACTACGCTCCAGGTCGGCACGGTGCACGGCGGTACAGTACTCAACGTCATTCCGGCGGAGTGTGTATTCGATTTCGAAATTCGCTATTTGCCGGAAGATCCCGCCGAGCCGATCGTGGAGCGAATTCGCAGGTTTGCGGCCGACGAGATCGAACCAGCGATGAAAAAGGTGAATGCTTCCTGTGGGTTCGTTTTCGACGAACTGTTCTCGTATCCCGGCTTATCCATCGCTCCCGATGCCGAAGTTGTGACTATGGTCCAGGCGCTGCTCGATTCGCGGGCGACTCCAGCGAAAATCGCATTCGGGACCGAAGCGGGCATCTACCAGCAGCGTTGCGATATTCCGATGCTGGTGTGCGGGCCCGGCGACATTGCGAATGCGCACCAGCCGGATGAATTCATCGAAACCGGCCAGTTGGCCGCCTGCGACCGGATGCTCGATCGCCTCGGTGCGGCTCTCTCCAGCCAAGAGAGCGGACGGAGGTAAAGTATACGTCATGTCTTCCGATTACACCTTGCCCTCTGCGCGCTGGACTGCAGTCTTCCTCGTGTCCGCGTTTGGAATGGCCGGCTTGGCGCAGCAGCCGAGACAATACACCAAAGAAGATTATGCGAAGGCCGAGAGGTTCATGCCATACAACGTCGCTCCTCTGGCGTACACGGGCGTCGTTCGCGCGAAGTGGCTGGATGACGGCCGGTTCTGGTATCGCGATTACAAGTCCGATGGTTGGGATTATATAATCGTCGATCCGACGAACAAGACTAAGGCGCCGGCCTTCGATCAGGCCAAGCTGGCCGACGCTCTCAAGGCTGCCGATGCCCAGTGGAAGGACGACGCTCGCCATCTCGCGATCACCGACTTTTCTTATCCGGAGCACAACGCGGAGCTTCTGGTGAGTTTCGACGGGCACCGGTTCCGTTGCGATCTCACTGGCCCGGGCGTCTGCACGGCCGTCAAGATTCCTGGCGCTTCAGAGGAGCAATCGAAGCCGGACGATGCTCCCAAAGTTTCGCTCCCTCTTTCGCCCGACAAGAAAAAGGTTGCATTTATTCGCGATTATAACCTATGGGTTCGAGATGTGACTTCCGGACAGGAGAAACAACTCACTACCGATGGCGTAAAGGACTACGGTTACGCTACTGACAACGCCGGCTGGAAGCATACCGACAACCCTATATTGTTGTGGTCCCCGGATTCGAAAAAGATCGCTACTTTTCAGCAGGACCAGCGTAAAACGGGCGAAATGTATCTGGTTCCGGTTACAAATAGCCATCCAACGTTAAAAGCCTGGAAGTATCCATTAGTTGGCGATCCTGACGTTACCATGATTGAACGAGTCATTCTCGATGTCGATGCAGCCAAGGTGATCCGTCTGAAGATGCCGCCCGACCAACACCGCTCTACGCTGTGCGACGATGTCGCTTGCCGGGGCGCCACCTGGGATGACGTTGAGTGGAGCGCCGATGGCAGCCATCTCGCATTCGTCTCAACCTCGCGGGACCACCGCCAGGAGTGGCTGCGCGTGGCCGACGCAGAAACGGGCGACGTGCGCGAAGTGATGAGTGAGACGGCCCCCAAGTTCTTTGAGAGCGGCAATGGCAAGGTGAACTGGAAATATTTGCCAAAATCCAACGAAATTCTCTGGTTCAGCGAACGTGATAACTGGGGGCAGCTCTACCTCTATGACCTGACGACGGGCCAGCTCAAGAACCAGGTCACTCGAGGCGAAGGCAATGTCACCGAAGTGCTGAACGTGGACGAGAAGGCGCGCACGATTTATTTTTTGGCGGTCGGTAAGGAGCCAGGCCGCGACCCGTATTTCTCGCATTTTTACAGCATCGGTTTCGACGGCAAGAACATGCGGCTGTTAACCCCCGAAAACGCCGACCACGCTGTCAGGCCCTCGCCCGACGGACGCTACTTTGTGGATGTCTATTCGACGCCGGCGCGGCCGGAGACCGCCATTCTTCGTGACAATCACGGAATGCTCGTGATGGAGCTCGCCCAGCAGGACATCACGAGATTACTGGCTACCGGCTGGGTCCCACCAGCACCCATCACGGTGAAGGCGCGCGACGGCAAAACCGATCTGTATGGCCTGATGTTCAAGCCGACGAATTTCGATGCGTCCAAGAAATATCCGATCGTCAATTATGTCTATCCCGGGCCACAAACAGGCTCGTGCGGCAGCCGCAGCTTCGAGGCGGCGCGAAGGGATCTGCAGTCCTTGGCCGAGCTGGGTTTCGTCGTAGTCTGTATCGACGGGATGGGAACGCCCTGGCGATCGAAGAGCTTTCACGAAGCCTACTACGGCAATATTGGAGACAATACCATCCCCGACCAGGTCTCCGGCATGCAGGATCTCGCGGCAAAATATTCGTGGATCGATCTCGATCGTGCCGGTATTTACGGCCACTCGGGGGGCGGCAACGCGACCGCCGCCGCGATGTTCCATTATCCGGACTTCTTCAAAGTTGGGATCAGCGAGAGCGGCAATCATGACAATCGCGAATATGAGGACGACTGGGCGGAAAAGTGGTCTGGCCTGCTGGTGAAGAATCCGGACGGCACCAGCAATTACGATTCGCAGGCCAATCAGCAAACGGCCAAGAACTTGAAGGGCCACCTATTGCTCGCGCACGGCACCATGGACGACAACGTTCCGCCCAACGAAACGTTGCTGGTGGTGGATGCACTCATCAAAGCCAACAAGGACTTCGATCTTCTGATGATCCCGAACGCCGCGCACGCTTATGGGGCGGCGTCCCAGTACATGACGCGGCGGCGTTGGGATTACTTCGTTCGCTACCTGGCGGACGCGATCCCTCCGCCGGAGTACCAGATGAAGCCATATTCGGACACCCGCGCCGCGCTCGCCAATGGCCCCGACGATTTCTCTCGCTAGAGTGCGATGGATCGGCGCTCACTCATAGCGTAATGCGCGAATGGGATCGATGCGCGTGGCTCGCAAAGCCGGGATGTAACCGGCGAGTGCCGCAACCAGCGCAATGCACAGCGTAGCGGCGGCCAAACTCAGCGGATCGTTGGGCGCGATTCCGTAGAGCTGGCTTTGCACCAGCCGCGCCAGGCCCCAAGCCGCCGGCAACGCCACGGCCACGCCAACGCCGACCATCACCAACACTTCCCGCATCACCAGCCAAAGCACGCTTGGCGACGGGGCGCCCAGCGCGATGCGAATCCCAATCTCGCGCGTCCTGCGGCCGACGTTGTACGTCATCACCCCGTACAGGCCGATGGCCGCGAGCAAGGTCGCGAGCAATCCAAAAACCGTCGCGAGAAAAGCGGTCAGACGCTCGGCAACCAGCGACTGATCCAGCTGTTCGTCCAGGGTTCGCATGCCATACACCGGCAGGTTGGCGTCGAGATCGCGCACGGCGCCGCGGATGGCCGCAAACATCTGTTCGGGTTTGAGCGCGGTACGAACGTACATCGTGACAGCCACCAGGAGGTCTGCCTGGTCGAACGGGACGAAGTTCTGCGCACTCATTGCATCGCGCATGTTGTCGTACTTGGCGTCCTGGACAACCCCGACGATTTCAATATCCGTTTTGGTGCCCGGATCTCCGCCAAAACCGAAGTGGCGTCCCACGGCGCTCCGCCCGTGGAAATACTTTTGCGCCCACTTTTCATTCACTATCCCCACCTTCGGCGAGTTTGCGGTGTCACTGGGCAGAAACTCGCGGCCGGCCAGAAGCTTCAATCCGAGTGTGGCGCAATATCCGGGCGAGACGGCGTTGTAATACGGGTTCATGTCCTCGCCGGGCTTTGGCTGGTAACCCTCCACTGCGATGGTTTCCTCCCAATCGCTGTTATCAAGCACTCGAACGACACCCAGGCCGGCCGATTCCACCCCCGCCATCGAGCCCAGCTTGTCCAGCAGCTGGCGATAGAAAATGCCGGTTCGTTGCTTGCTGTACCCATTCAAACTGGGGCCGATGGAAAAGGCGACTACGTTGTGGGTGCGGAATCCGGGATCGAGCTTGTTCAAGTTCGCGAGCGAACGGACGAAAAGTCCCGCGCCAATCACCAACAACAAAGAAAGAAATACCTGTGCCACCACCAGCGCTTTGCGCATCCGCATGTGGCCGCCAATCACCGCGCCGGCCGACTCCTTGAGCGTGCCGGCCAAGTCGGGACGCGTGGATTGCAGCGTCGGCACCAGACCAAAAACAATTCCCGTAAAACACGAGACAGCCAGCGCGAAACTCAGTATGCGCAGGTCGGGAGCCGTCGAAAGTTCCAGCGGACTGTTCCCAATGGAAATAAGCCGGAGGAGCAGATCGTCGGTCCAGGCCGCAACCAGAAGTCCCGCGGCGCCGCCCGCCAGCGCTAACAGCAAGCTCTCCACCATCAATTGCCGGACCAGGCGCAAACGGCTGGCGCCCATGGCCAGCCGCACGGCGATTTCCTTCTGCCTTCCGGTGGCCCGCGCCATTAACAGATTGGCGACATTCGCGCAGGCGATCAGCAACACCAGTCCTACCATGGCCATCAGAACCCAGAGCGGCGCCTCCGCCTGCCGCCGCAGCGTGGAGCGGCCGCGTGAGCCGGGCATTACATCGATGGTCGATCGCAGAAATTGCTGCTTGGTATACGCATCGGCATGCTCGAACCCTTTGTCCCGCACCTCCATTTCGAGCATGGAGTGGTAGAAGGGCTGCAACGACGCTTTGGCTTGGAGCATGCTGACTCCCGGCCTCAGGCGCGCAAAGACATTTACCCAGCGGCTGCGCCGATTCTCGAGATCGTAAATTTCAAAGCCCGGCGTCATGGCCCTCTTCATGGCCACCGGAATTCGGATCTTGGGCGAATAGCCCACCTCGATGCCATCAAAGCCCTGCTGACTGACTCCGATGACGGTGATCCGCTGCCCATTCACCAGAATGCTCTGGCCTAACACGGAAGGATCGCCGTGGAAGCGTTCCATCCAAAATCGATAGCTGAGCACAGCCACGGGCTCCCCGTCCGGAATGCGATCGTCGTCCGGCGTGATCACCCGCCCCAGAGCGGCTTGGATGCCCAGCACCTGAAAGTAATTGCCGGACACCAGTTCTCCATCCAGCCGTTCTGCCCGCCCATTCAGTCCCAGACTCAGCTCTAGCGGATATCGGCAGATGACGCCGTTGAAAACCTGGTTGTGGTCGCGAAAATCCCTGTACATGGGGTAGGAGAGCGCAGCGTAACCCATATTGCTGCCGTGATGCGCCCCTTCCGACCTGAGTTGGACCAGCTGCTGCGGGTCCTTCACCGGCAACATGCGCAGCAGTACCTGATCGAGCAGCGCGAAAATGGCCGTGTTCGCCCCGATTCCCAGCGCCAGCGAGACCACCGCGACGCCTGTGAAGACCGGTGATTTTACAAATGTTCGCAGGGCGAAGTGGAGATCGGAGAAAAAGTCGCGCATGTCTGAAGTTGATTATGCACTTGGATCGCCAGGATTGGTCCCGTATTTTCGCGGGCCGGCGCTGGACCAATGTCCGGTTTTGCGAATTCCGTAGCCGGAACCGGACACCAAACCCGCAGGACTGTCTGTGGAGGATATGATGATGATGGACAGGTC
Source organism: Bryobacterales bacterium (assembly GCA_963824345.1). GTDB lineage: Bacteria > Acidobacteriota > Terriglobia > Bryobacterales > Bryobacteraceae > Palsa-89. The sequence goes on along the minus strand of CAWGOZ010000014.1, from coordinate 109,115 downwards.
AGGAAAGAAATGAAGGAAGTCTTCACCAAGAGCTTTTGGGAAGGTGTGAAAAAGACCTTTCAGGAAGCACAACAAGATCCGCAAGCTCCAGACACTACGCCGCCGGCTCCGGTTTCAGCGGAGCCCGGCCCGAGCGCTTCTACAGGCCCGGAAGCAAAATCGCCGCCGACGGTTTCCTAGAGGATGCTGAAAAAGGCGAAAACCCGCTTGCTCACGCGCGCGGCTCGCAAGGGCGACTACGTGTTCGCAGGTGTTTACCGAACCGCGACCGTCAGGGAGTCGGTCCCCGACGGCCTTTTTCAGCATCCTGCTAGAGGATTGGATGGGATGAGAATTGCCGTCTTCCGCGCACTGTTCGTCTTAGCGCTCGCCACGCTGGCAGTGGCGCAAAAACAATACGACCCCGGCGCAACCGATACCGAGATCAAAATCGGCAACATCATGCCTTATACCGGCGCGTTCTCGGAGTACGGCTCAACAGGGCGCGCCGAGGCCGCTTACTTTCGGATGATCAACGATCAGGGCGGAGTCAACGGCCGCAAGATCAATTTCATCAGCGTCGATTCCGGCTCCGATACCGGCCAATCGATTGCTCTGGCGCATCAGTTGGTCGAGCGGGATCAGGTTCTGCTCACCGCCGGCAGTTGGGGCACTTCCGCCAACCTGGCGATTCGCTCCTACATGAACGAGCAAAAAGTGCCGCAGCTTTTCGTCGCCGCCACTGATTCCGCTTTTGACGATCCGTCGCATTATCCATGGACCATGGGGTTTCAGCCCAGCAGGCGGACCGAAGGGCTGGTCTATGCCAAATACATCCTGGAGAACCGGCCGGGCGCCCGGATCGCGATACTGTCCTCGAATGATTCCTCCGGTCAAGAGTGGCTGGTAGGAATCCGCGACGGCCTGGGTGCAAAAGCCACGGCAATGATTGTGAAGGAAGTTTCCTTTGGCTATGCCGATCCGGAAGCGCTGGACGCTCAGATTAGGGCGCTCAAGAACTCGGGCGCCGATGTTTTTATGAATCTGGCCGTGGGGAGACTGGCGACGCGAGCCATTCGCACTGCGTATGACATCGGTTGGCGTCCTCTCCAGTTCATCCCCAATGCGTCCCTTTCCATCGCCGCTTTCCTGGAGCCCGCCGGTCTTGAAAAGTCGGCCGGCATCATCACGAATGCTCGATCCAAAAGCTGGCTCCGGCCACAATCGACCAACGACCCGGCCGTGCGGGCGTTCCTGGATTGGATGCGCAAGTACAACTCCGACGCCAATATTCGGGATGCCAACAACGTGTATGGCTATCAAGTAGCCCAGACGGTGGTGGAAGTGCTGAAAAAATGCGGCGATGATCTGACGCGCGCAAATGTCATGAAGCAGGCTGCCAGCTTGGATCTCGAGCTCGGCATGCTGCGTCCCGGAATCAGGGTCACCACCAGCGCCGCCGATTATCAGCCGATCAAGCAGCTATTTCTGATTCAGTTCGACGGAAGGGACTGGCAGCCGGTCACCGAACCGCGATAGTTGGCGGTGTTCATCCACGAGATGGTGGAACGGCTGGACCTGAGGCAGTTCGAGGAGGAGGACTCTGCCGAGCACGGGCGGAGCGCTCAGACGAAGCTCGCCGCCCGACCAGACCGGCGCTGAGAACTTTTACTAGTCAACCGCGAGGGCGAGCCATGCACCGTTGAACCGGTTCGGTCAAGGGGGGCGATGAAATCGCTCATGCCCACCTTGCCCGGACCCCGGGGGCTACTTGCAATCGTTGTGCAAAATACTGGGGGCGGGGGGACCCGCAATACAGGGTACGGCGCTTAGGTACTCATAAATGGCCAGGAGATCGTGGTCGGTCAGATTGTGAAGAATGGGCCACGGCATGATCTGGAGCAGCGCTCCGTCAAACGGAACGGGCAGGCAGGTACCGGTGAGCACGCCGTCGACGCAGGTGGGATGGAAGTGGTCGTAGTCCTTACCGTTCCGCATAATGTCGACAAACTCCGCGAAGGTGTGACCGCCCTCCGGCAGACCGGTCTTGTCGGGCGTCAGATTGCGCGAGACGATGTCCGGGGTCCCCGGGCCGGCTACCGGCCCGAAATCGCGGCCGCCGCCGAGGTACACCGCCGGATCGACGATGGTTGGATGTTGGCCGAAATAAGGAATCCCGCCGGGCGAGTATTCCGCCTGCGGGCTGAGCGTGTGGCAATCGTTGCAACTGGCTTGGGCATTGACGATGTAGCTCCCAAGCCCGACCAAAGCCGGGTCTTTCCATTTCAGGTTCAGCGGAACCGGCGCGATTGCGAAACCCCGCTGGATTCTCGAGACATCGCCTCCCATATCATCGGCGCGCACGCGCGTGCCGTGGAACGCGATTCCCACGAGAGCTGCCGCGGCTAACACGGTCGTGGCAGTGGCGGGTTTAACGAACTGTTTCAACGTCATTCTATCCTCCTACTGGCTTTTGCCGGCTGCTGCCGGACTCCACTGAAACTAGCAGCAACCTGGCCCAAAGCGGCATGAGTTCCCCATGAGGGTTTTGCTCATCTCGCCTGAGGGTGTAAACTCATTCCCCAAAGGACCTTGTTTTGGAGGCGCAAGCAAACGTCCGGCTACGGTTCGCCGAGTACGAACTCGATCCGCACTGGGGAAGGCTTCTGCGCGACGGCCACCCCGTCAAAATTCAACCCCAACCCCTGCGCGTCTTGGCTATCCTGGCCCGGCAAGCTGGCCAGATTGTCTCGCGAGAATGGACTACGTGATTAAGAGCGGCCGTGAGAGGTGAGGCGCGGGATCGATTTTCTCGAGACGCGACCGGAGATCGAACATGACCAAGGTCGGCTATTTCTGATTCAGTTCGACGGCAAGGATTGGCAGCCGCTAGAACCAGCCGCTGCGATACGCCACCCACCAACTCACTAGAAAGATAGGAATGGTTGCTCCCAGCGCCCACCACAGGGGCAGAACGAAATCGACCGCCAGCCCGAGGATAGTGAAAGTGAGCCAGAAGATCTTTCGCTCCATGCGCCCAGTCTACAGGGTTCTCAAGAAGCTAGGAATCAATGGATGCTCGGAGACGATTTGGGCTGAGCGCTCTTGGGTTGGTCCACGTGAACATGCAGCACCTTCGATGTCGTGAGAGGACGCCACTCGTTCAGCAGAAACATCAGGCGCATTCCGCGCCCAATTAGCCCCAGTTCGAATTTGCCTTCCTTGTCCAGGGAACCGCGCAGTTCGGCCTGCACGGGATCCGGACAGTATTCGGGATGCCCGGAAACACGGACCGCCGTCCCGCCCAGGCACTCGATCCGGTAATGGCGGCTTTTGGTCTCCACGTCGATCAGGGAGCCCCGCACCAGGCTGTTGCAATCGACCAATTCAGTGGATGTCATGTCAAGACTCCTACCTGAGAGATGCGGTCGAGCGGTATTTGTTGCGCCTTTTTGCGACCAGATCAGGTAAACTTAGCTTCATCCGCAACTTATGGCAGAAAACAAAACCCACCAAATCGGGGATGTAACAGTTGTGGAGCTGTCTGGCCGCCTGCATCTCGGCAATTCCCTCACTTACGCGGAAAATGCAATCAGCCGGTTGATTGAGGGCGGAACGCGCAAGCTGGTGATCGACTTGACCCAACTGGATTATATGGACAGTTCCGGACTGGGAATGCTGATCTTTAGCGGTGGCCGCATGCAGGAAAGCGGCGGACGGCTGCGGGTTGCCGGCGCCAAGGGCACGGTGGCGCGGGTGTTTCAGATCGCCCACGCCGACCAGGTTCTTCAATTTGATGTGGACCTCGAAACGGCCTGCAGGAATCTTGCAGCGGAAGCGGCCGCCGGTTAAGTCCAGTACCTTCGTGGCGTCTCCATCCGACACCTCCGCGATACGGCCGGGCGAAGAGCTCAATAGCGCCGCGTTGGCGGATTATCTGAACCGACACCTGCCCGGAGGCGCGTCCAGTGTCGAAGTTCAGCAATTCCCCAGTGGTCATTCCAACCTCGTTTATCTGCTGCGAACCGACCAGCGCGAATATGTTCTGAGACGTCCGCCGCTTGGTCCGGTGGCGCCGAAAGCGCATGATATGGCCCGCGAATACCGCGTGCTGCACGCCCTCCATCCGCATTTCCCGGAAGCGCCGGAAGTATTTCTGTTGTGCGAAGATCCCTCCGTGATCGGCGGCACTTTTTTCCTGATGGAGCGCCGGCGCGGAGTTGTCATTCGGGATGCCGTGCCGCCCGAATTAGCTGCCATTCCCGACTATCCGCGCTTGGTGAGCGAAGCCTTCATCGATTGCCTGGTGCGCCTGCATTCGATCAATGTTTCACAGGCCGGGCTGAGCTCGCTCGGAAAGCCCCAGGGCTTCGTCGAACGCCAGGTGCGGGGATGGGCGGAACGGTGGAATCGAGCCAAGACCGAGGATCTTCCAGAAATGGATGGCATCGCCCAATGGTTGACCGACAATTTGCCCCCGTCATTTGAAGTGACGCTCGTGCATAACGATTACAAGCTGGACAATGTCATGCTGCGCCCCACGGGCGACCGGGTGGAAGCGGTGCTCGATTGGGAAATGGCGACCATTGGCGATCCGCTGGCCGATCTGGGCCTGACCATGTGCTACTGGACTTGGGCTGCCGTCGCCGCCCGGGACGATCCACATCCTGCCACGCCCGGCGTCACCGCGCGAGCCGGCTGGTACACCCGCGAACAATTTCTCCAACGATACGCCGGCCGAACCGGGCGCGACCTCACGCATGTCCGATATCACGAGGTTCTCGGCATCTTCAAACTGGCCGTGATTCTGCAACAGATTTACTATCGCTTTCGCCGCGGGCAGACGCAGGATGAGCGCTTTCGCGCTTTCGACCGCCGGGTGGGCGGTCTCATCCGGCTGGCCGCATCGCTGACCGAGAAAGAGCCAGCAAGGTGAGCCGGGTTTATCTGGTGAGGCACGGGCAGGCGGGCACCCGCAAAGCTTACGATGCGTTGTCCGATCTGGGACGGCGTCAGGCGCGACTGCTGGGCGAATATTTCGTCTCCGAGGGGATTCATTTCACGGCCGCCTATTCGGGAGCGCTGGTGCGGCAGCAGGAAACCGCGGACGCAGTGCAATCCGTCTATCGCGAAGCGGGCCGCTGCTTTCCGGAAATTGTGCAGGAGCCAGGCTGGAACGAATTCGATCTCACGCATGTGTATCGGGCGCTGGCGCCGCGGTTGTGCCAGGAAGATCCGGAATTCGCGCGGGACTACCAGGAACTGGTGGCCGAAGCGCGTGCGGCTGCCGAGCAACCGGAGGCCAGTGTGAACCGCCGCTGGCTACCCTGCGACGTGAAAGTGGTGGAAGCCTGGATACGCGGCAGGCACGCCTACGACGGTGAATCCTGGCAGGCATTTCGGGAGCGTGTGGCCGCATGCCAAGTGAAGCTGGCATCGCCCGGGAACGACTCGAATATCGTGGTTTTCACTTCCGCGACCCCCATCGGAATCTGGACGGCCTTGGCGATGGAAATTCACGACGATCGCGCAATGCGGCTGGCCGGCGTGCTGCACAACGCATCCTGCACAGTGCTGCGGTTGCGCCCGGGCGAGTTGCGGCTGCATTCCTTTAACGCCATCCCGCACCTGTGCGAACCTGGACTTCGGACATACCGCTAAAGCATCGGGGAAATTGATGGAATTTGAATTCTCACCGAAGGTTAAGGATCTTCAGAAGCGCTTAACCGCCTTCATGCAGGAATACATTTATCCGGGCGAAGCCAGATATCAGCAGCACTGCGCAGGCCCGGACCGGTGGCAACCCGTGCCGGTCATCGAGGAATTGAAGCCCAAGGCCCGCGCCGCCGGGCTTTGGAATCTTTTTCTGCCCGCCAGCGAACATGGCGCCGGACTAACCAATCTGGAATATGCGCCGCTGTGCGAGATCATGGGCCGCTCGCCTATCGGCCCGGAGGTATTCAACTGTTCGGCCCCCGATACCGGCAACATGGAAGTGCTGGAGCGTTATGGAACGCCTGAGCTGAAAGAACAGTGGCTCAAGCCGCTGCTCGCCGGCGAGATCCGCTCCTGCTTCGCCATGACCGAGCCCGGCGTTGCATCCTCGGACGCCACGAACATCGAATCCAGTATCTTGCGCGACGGCGGCCACTACGTCATCAACGGACACAAGTGGTGGAGCTCCGGGGCGGGCGATCCACGCTGCAAAGTGGCGATCTTCATGGGCAAGACCGATGCCGCCGCGCCCAAGCACCGGCAGCAATCCATGATTGTGGTGCCGATGGACGCCCCGGGTGTCACTCGGAAGCGCATGCTGACGGTCTTCGGATACGACCACGCTCCGCATGGCCATGGTGAGGTTCTCTTCGAAAATGTGCGCGTACCCGTGGGCAATCTTCTGTTGGGTGAGGGCCGAGGCTTTGAAATCGCACAGGGCCGCCTCGGCCCCGGACGGATTCACCACTGCATGCGATTGATCGGCGTGGCCGAGCACGCTCTCGAATCCATGTGTGAGCGCGTAAAATCGCGGGTGGCTTTTGGGCGCGCATTGTCCGAACAGGGGACCATCCGCGCCGATATCGCGGCGTCCCGGATAGAAATCGAGCAAGTGCGTCTCCTGACGTTGAAGGCGGCCTACCTGATGGATACCGTAGGGAACAAAATGGCGCGCGCTGAGATCGCCATGATCAAGGTGGTGGCGCCCAACGTCGCGCTGAGAGTCTTGGATCGGGCCATCCAGGCGCACGGCGGGGCGGGCGTTTCCGAAGATTTTCCTCTCGCCTCGGCCTGGGCCAATTCGCGTACGCTGCGGCTGGCCGACGGCCCGGACGAAGTGCATCTGGAAGCCATCGCCAAATTCGAACTCGCCAAACGCGGGAAATAGTTGCGGTACAATCGCTGATGCACGAATCTGTTCATGCCAGTAGGAATCCGGCATACGGAATCACTGGCCGGCTCGTAAACTGAAAAGAATGGCCAATTTAGGGTTTGTCGGACTCGGTGTAATGGGCAGCCGGATGGTGGACCGGTTGCTCGGTAAGGGTCACAAGGTTACCGGATACAACCGCACGCGATCCAAAGCCCAGTGGCTGATCGATCGCGGAATGCAATGGGCGGATTCACCCCGCGCCGTGGCCGCGGGCGCCGACGTTACGCTTTCGATGGTGACCAATTCCGCCGCTTTGGAAGAAATCGCCGGCGGCCCCGATGGCATCGTGGCCGGTCTCGGCAGCGGCAAGATCTGGATCGACATGAGCACCGTGGGTCCCGGGGTGAGCCGGGCTTTAGCAGCCAAGGTAAGAGAAAAAGGCGCCGACCTTCTCGATGCGCCCGTCTCCGGCAGCGTGCTGACGTTGCAGCAAGACAAACTCGCCGTCATGGTGGGAGGCCGCGCCGATAGCTTCGAGCGCGTGAAGCCGCTGCTGCTGGATCTTGGGCCCAAAGTGACGCACGTCGGCGAAAACGGCTTGGCGCTGGTGATGAAGATCGCCACCAACCTGAACCTCGCCGTGCAAATGCTGGCGTTTTCCGAAGCCGTGCTGCTCGCCGAGAAAAACGGCATCGCGCGCGAGACCGCCGTCGACGTCCTCACGCACAGCGCCATCGCGTCGCCCATGATTCAATATCGCGGCCCGTTCGTGCTTAAAATGCCTGAGGAGGCTTGGTTCAACGTCAACATGATGCAGAAGGATATGCTGCTGGCGCTGGAGCTGGGCCGCAAAGGCGATGTCCCTTTGCCCACCACCGCCGCAGCCAACGAGTTTCTCACCGCCGCCCGCGCCATGGGCTACGTGGAGCGGGATTTCGCAGTAGTATTTGAGGTACTGGCAAAAATGTCTGGAGTTTCAAGATGACCACCGCTGTCAATCCGTCTACGTCTAATTTGGGGCCGAATTCGGGGCCCGACGCGCGAACCGGCGCCGACTTGTATTTGCATATGTACCGGCGCATGCTGATGATCCGCCTCTTCGAAGATCAGGTGAACGACCTGTACACTCGCGCTCTGATGCCTGGCCTGGCCCACCTGTATATCGGCGAAGAAGCTGTCGCCGTGGGCATTTGCGAAGCGCTGCGCAAGGACGACTACATCACCAGCACGCATCGCGGCCATGGCCATTGCCTGGCCAAAGGCGCGTCGGTGGATCTGATGTTCGCCGAGCTGCTCGGCAAGGAAGCCGGCTACTGTAAGGGCAAGGGCGGCTCCATGCACATTGCCGACCCGGCCACCGGTAATCTGGGAGCCAACGCCATCGTCGCCGGAAGCACCGGCATCGCCACCGGCGCTGCATTTTCCGCCCAGCGTCTGGGCACCGGTCAAGTTGCGGTGTGCTTTTTCGGCGAAGGCGCGCTAGGCCAGGGTGTGTTGTACGAAGTGATGAATATGGCCGCCCTGTGGAAGCTGCCCGTGATTTACGTTTGCGAAAACAACATGTACAACGAGTACACGCATTTCTCGGAGACCACGGCCGGCGACATTCTTTTGCGCGGCCCGGCTTTCGGGGTGCCTTCCGAAGCGGTGGACGGCCAGGACGTGCGCGGGGTCTATGCCGTCGCGAAAAAGCTGGTGGAGCGCGCCCGCGCTGGCGAGGGCCCGTCGCTGCTGCTGGTGAATACCTACCGCTACCATGGGCACCACGTCGGCGATGTCAGCCGCGAATATTACCGCTCCAAGCAGGAAGAGCAGCAATGGAAGTCCGATCGCGATCCCGTTCGGATCTTGGGTGAATGGATGGTTTCCCAAGGCCACGCCGATCGCGCGGCGCTCGACAAAATTCACGCCGAAGTGAAAGTCGAGATCGATAGCGGCGTGCAATTCGCTCTCGCCGCTCCTTATCCGCAGTCCCGACAAGGTGGATCGAAGATGTCTACGCTTGAAACTGCAGCTGCCGTTCGTGAAATCACGCTCGCTCAGGCCATCCGCGAAGCCCTGGCTGAGGAGATGCGCCGCGACGCGCGCGTCTTTATTCTGGGCGAAGATATCGCCGAAGCCGGTCATCCGTTCAAAGTGCTGACCGGCCTGGTGGAAGAATTCGGGCCCAAGCGCGTGCTCGATACGCCTATCTCCGAAGCCGGTTTCACCGGATCGCCGTGGGCGCCGCGATGACCGGCATGCGTCCGGTGGTCGACATCATGTTCGGCGATTTCATCGGGCTCACCATGGATCAAATGGTGAACCAGGCCGCCAAAATCCATTACATGTCCGGCGGCAAATGGAAAGTGCCGCTAGTCATGCGAACCACACTGGGCGCAACGCGCCGCTCCGCCGCCCAGCACTCGCAATCTCTGCACGCCTGGTTCTGCCACATTCCCGGGCTGAAGGTGGTGATGCCATCCACGCCCTACGACGCCAAGGGCCTGTTGAAATCGGCCATTCGCGACGACAACCCCGTGGTGTTCTTCGAAGACAAGATGATGTACCGGCTGAAGGGCCCGGTGCCGGAGGAAGAATACACCATCCCCTTCGGCGTGGCGGACATCAAACGCGAAGGCAGCGATATTACTCTCATCGCCACCAGCAGCATGGTTCAAATCGCGCTGGGCGCCGCCAGCCTGCTGGAAGAAAGCGGCATCAGCGCAGAAGTCGTGGATCCACGCACACTCTGGCCGTTGGATGAAAAAACTCTGATCGAATCGGCTAAAAAGACTTCGCGCGTCATCGTGATCGACGAAGGCTACGGCCGTTATGGCGTCACCGCCGAGCTTGCCTCGGTGGTCCAGGAAGGCGCGTTCTTCGATCTCGAAGCACCGGTCAAGCGCATGGGAGCGATGCACGTTCCCATCCCGTTCTCGCCGCCGCTCGAAGATGTAACGGTGCCCACCGAGAAGACCGTGGCGGAAGCGGCGCGCGTCCTGTGCGGCGCAGCCTAAAGGCGCGGGATGAGCGGCCATGATCACGATCATCAGGTAGTCCCGTCGGACCTTACGCTGCGCGTCAAAGCGCTCGAATCGCTTTTGACGGAAAAAGGCTTGGTCGATCCAGCGGCCCTGGACGCGTTGATCGACCGGTACCAGCACCAGATCGGTCCGCGCAACGGCGCACGTGTGGTCGCGCGAGCCTGGACCAACCCTGCCTACAAGCAGCGCTTGCTCACGGATGCCACCGCCGCCATTGCCGAGCTGGGTTACGGCGGGGCGCAAGGCGAGCACATGGTCGTTGTCGAGAACACTCCGCGGATACACAATCTCGTGGTTTGCACGCTCTGCTCCTGCTATCCCTGGTCGGTTCTTGGGCTGCCGCCCGTATGGTACAAATCGGCGGCCTATCGTTCGCGCGCCGTCATCGATCCGCGCGGCGTGTTGCGCGAGTTCGGGCTCGAACTGCCGAACGAAGCCGAAGTTCGCGTGTGGGACAGCACCGCCGAACTGCGCTACCTGGTCCTGCCCGAACGCCCCGCCGGCACGGAAAAACTGGATGAGCAGGCGCTCGCGGCGCTGGTCTCGCGCGATGCCATGATCGGCGTCGCGAAAGTGACATTGCACTCGACGGGAGCTGCTGCGTGAACGGAGTGCACGATATGGGCGGCATGCATGGCCTGGGCCGAATCGAGTATGAGCGGAACGAGCCCGTGTTCCATGCGCCGTGGGAAGGGCGGGCATTCGCCATGAACCTCGCCTGTTCCGCTTGGCGCAAATGGAGCCTGGATGCTTTGCGTCACCAGATCGAGTTGATTCCGCCGTCCGATTACCTGCGCATGAGCTACTACCAGAAATGGTTCACCGCAGTCACCGAGCGCTTGGTCGCGAGCGGCCTGGTAACTCGCGACGAGGTCGAAAGCGGCCAGCCTGCGCCGGGCTCGTCCAAGGCCACGCCGGCGCTCACCGCCGCCCAGGTGCCCTCCATGCTGCGCAGCGGCGCGCTCGCCAGCCGCGACGTGGCGGTCGCTCCCCGCTTCACTGCGGGACAGAGCGTTCGCACGCGCAACATCCATCCAACCGGGCACACCCGCCTGCCTCGCTACGCTCGCGACAAGCAGGGAACGGTGGATCGGGATCACGGAGTTTATGTTTTCCCGGATTCCACTGCGCACTCGCTCGACGAGAACCCCCAGCACGTCTACTCGGTTCGTTTCGCCGCTCGCGAGTTGTGGGGTGAGCAGGCTTCGCCGCGCGATGCGGTTTATCTCGATCTTTGGGACGATTACCTTGACCCCGCCTGAGCCCATGCCGCAAACCGAAGATCTATCCGCGTTCCCGCGCGCCGCCGACGGCCCGCTCTTCGCCGAGCCCTGGCAGGCCCAGGCGTTTGCGCTGGCTGTTCGGTTGTCCGAGCAGGGTTATTTCACATGGAGCGAGTGGGCAGACGCGCTGGCCGCCGAAATCAAGGCCGCAACCGAGCGGGGCGATCCGGACGATGGCTCGCGATATTATGAGCATTGGCTGACGGCGCTCGAGCGCCTGTCCATGGCCAAGGGTTTGACCGAACCGGCGGCGCTTCTGAACCGCAAGCACGACTGGGCCCAGGCCTATCGGCGAACGCCGCACGGAAAGCCGGTCGAACTCGCCGCGGCCAGATCGCAGACCAGTTAGAATTTAGAATCGGAGGCATGAAGTGGCACTGAAAACTCACGGAACCATGGCGGTGGATTGGGAGCAGCGCGTCGACATGGACCGCTTGCGCCAGGAGCGGCTGGCGCGCGTCAAAGCGTTGCTCGCAAAATCCGAAATCGGCGCGCTGTTGTGTTTCGACATGAACAACGTGCGCTACATCACCGCGACCCACATCGGCACCTGGGCGCAGGACAAGATCAGCCGCTTTACGTTGCTGCCGCAGAATGACGAGCCCATCCTGTGGGACTTCGGCTCGGCCGCCAAGCATCATCAATTGAATTGCCCCTGGCTGGGCGAGCGTTCGCGCGCCGGCATCTCGCTATTGCGCGGCGCCATGTCGCCCGGAGATGGGCCGCGCCGAAGATGTCGCCAAGAAAATCAAGATCGAGCTCGAGATGCGCGGCTTGCACAAGGAACCCCTGGGCATCGACGTAGTGGAGCCTCCCATTCTGTTCGCCCTCCAGCGCGAAGGCATCAACGTCGTGGATGGCCAGCAGCTCATGTCCGACGCCCGCATCATCAAAACGCAGGATGAGATCTCGCTGCTCAACACCTCCGCCATGATGGTGGACGCCGCCTATGACGATCTTTATTGCGCCATGAAGCCGGGCATGAGCGAGAACGAAGCCGTCGGCTTGGTCAACAAGATTCTGTACGATCTTGGCTCGGAATACGTGGAAGGCGTCAATGCCATTTCCGGCGAACGCTGCAATCCGCATCCCCACGTGTTCTCCGATCGCGTGCTGCGCCCCGGCGATCCCGTGTATTACGACATTCTGCATTCCTTCATGGGCTACCGCACCTGTTACTACCGCTGCTTCAGCATCGGGTACGCATCGCACGCTCTGATCGACGCCTACGAGCGCTGCCGCGATTATCTGGACGCGGCCATTTCGCTCATCCGTCCCGGCCGCACCACCGGAGAGATCGCTTCGGTCTGGCCGAAGGCGCAGGAGTTTGGATTTCCCAACGAAGAAGCCGCTTTCGCGTTGCAGTTCGGCCACGGCATCGGCCTCGCCATCTGGGAAAAGCCCGTCATTAGCCGCCTGGTTTCGCTCGAGCATTCTTACGAAATCAAGCCCGGCATGGTGTTCGCACTGGAAACTTTCTGGCCGTCGAAAGACGGCTGGAGCGCGGCGCGCATCGAGGAAGAGATCGTGGTCACCGAAACCGGCCACGAGGTGATCACGCGCTTCCCGGCCGAAAAGCTGCTGGTCGCCGGCGCGCATTACTTCACGGTCGACGGCCCGCTTCCCACCACGCGCGAACACGACGCGGCGCCCAGCGAACGTATCGTCGAAATGGTGGAAGCCAGCGCCCGAACCGAACAGGTGGTCTCTCGTTAGATGGCAGTCAGCATCGTGATGCCCGCGCTCGAGATGGCGCAGGAAACCGGCAAAATCATCTCTTGGATCAAGAAGGAAGGCGACCCGATCGCAAAAGGCGACGCGCTCGCTGAAATCGAAACCGACAAAGTGGTGCTCGAACTGGAAGCGACCGCCGATGGCGTGCTCGCCGGCGTCAAGGCAGCGGCAGGTGACGTGATTCCGGTAGGCCAGACCATCGCCTGGATCGTTGCCCCCGGCGAGCAGCCGCCCGTCGAAGCCGCCAGCTCCGCGCCTGCCGCTCGAACCATGACCGCTCAAGCCCGTCCCGCGCCAGTAGCCGCCGCAGCGCCGCCCGCCAGCCGCCAGGAAGCTCCCGAAGCCAAGGTCTCGCCCAAGGCGCGCCGCATGGCGAAGGAATTGGGCGTGGACCTCTCGAAGGTTCGCGGCACCGGCCCCGGCGGAACCATCAGCGGTGAAGACGTGGAGGCCGCCGCGAAGGCCACCCCAGCTTCTCCAGCCATCGAAGTTCCCACACAACCCGTCGCGCTTAGCTCCATCGCGCGTCTGATGGCCGAGCGCACCACACAAAGTTGGACCACCGCTCCGCACTTTTTCCTGGTCCGAGAGATCGATGCCAGCGGCCTCATTGCCGCTCGCGAAAAACACGGCAAGGCCATTACTCATACCGACCTGCTGGTCGCGCTGGTGGCCCGCACGCTCGTAAAACATCCCAAGATGAATGCCAGCTGGACCGGCAGCGCGATTCAGTTCAATCCGCATGTGAACATCAGTATCGCCATCGCGGTCAAGGATGGCGTGGTGGGCGCCGTGATTCCGAACGCCAACACCGCCAGCCTGGCCGACATCAGCGCCAAGCGGCAGGACCTGGCCGAGCGCGCTCGAGCCGGCCGTCTTCATCCGCCCGACGTTCTCGGGGGCACCTTCACCATCAGCAATCTGGGTATGTTCGGCATTGATGCTTTCAGCGCCATCATCACGCCTCCGCAGGCCGCCGTCCTGGCCGTGGGGCGCATCGCCGATCGTGTGGTGCCGGTGAACGGCCTGATCGGTATCCGGCCCATCCTTACCATGACGCTATCAAGCGATCACCGCGTGGTGGATGGCGCACAGGCAGCGGCCTTTCTGAAGGACGTCGCCGAGGCGCTCACCAGCGCTCAGATATAGCCGGCGAAACTCTCTCATGATCCTCAGTCGGGATCGCATCCTGACCACCCACGTCGGCAGTCTCCCGCGCAGCGAAGCGCTTTCCGAATTGCTGATCGACCGCGAGGAAGGCCAGCCTGTCGACGAACGCCGGCTCGCCGATGAGATGGATCGCGCCGTGCGCCAGGTCATCGCCAAACAGGCCGAGGCCGGTATCGACGTCGGCAACGACGGCGAACAACAGCGCGTGGGCTTTCAAACCTACGTGCCCCGCCGCATGTCGGGTTTCGCGGGTGAATCCAAACGCCGGCGCGGGCGCGACTTCGAAGAATTTCCTGCCTTGGTCGAAGACTTGATGCGCCGTTTCCCCAAGCGCAGCCGCATGCAAAACGCTCCCGAGGCGCAGTCCGAGCTGCACTATCTCGATGCGTCCGCGATCGCGGAGGAGATCGCCCGGTTTCAAAAGAATGCCCAGGCGGCGGGCGCTTTCGCCGAGTCCTTTATGACCGCGCCTTCGCCCGGCATCATCTCCACCACCATGCTGAACGCGTTTTACGATTCGCAGGAATCGTACTTAACCGCGCTGGCTCGCGAGATGCGCAACGAATACACCGCCATCCATCGCGCCGGCCTGCTGCTGCAGATCGACTCGCCGGATCTCGCCATGGACCGCTCCATGTTCTACCGCGATCTGCCCGACCGGGAATTCGTGCAGGCCGCCGAAATGCACGTGGCCGCGCTCAATCAGGCTCTCGATGGCATCCCGCGCGATCGCGTCCGCTTGCACTGCTGCTGGGGCAACTGGAACGGTCCCCATCTCTACGATGTCGCGCTCGATCTTATCTTGCCGGTCCTCTATCAGGCCAATGTCGGCGCGCTCAGTATCGAGTTCGGCAATCCGCGCCACCAGCACGAACTTGGAGCTCTCGGCCGCAACAAACTGCCCGATCATATGCTGCTTCTGCCCGGCGTCGTCGAGAGCAACAGCAATATCGTCGAGCACCCGGAGGTGGTCGCGCGTCGCCTGGAAGAGGCCGTTGCCGTGGTTGGCGATCGCGAGCGCGTCATCGCCAGCGCGGACTGCGGATTCGGCACCTTCACCAATCGCGAGTACGTCATCGAACCCGTGGTCTGGTTGAAACTCAAGTCGCTCCGCCAAGGCGCCGATCTCGCTTCAACGCGTCTCTGGGGCCGCCGTCCTTCCTAGCCGCGACCGTCCTTCCGAGCCGCGACCGTCCTTCCGAGCCGCGACCGTCCTTCTTAGCCGCGACCGTCCTTCCGAGCCGCGACCGTCCTTCCTAGCCGCGACCGTCCTTCCGAGCCGCGACCGTAAGGAAGCGGTGCTCTAGTGCGCCGGTAAGTGCTCCAGATCCCGGTTGTTCTCGTTGCATACGAATTCGAGGAGGTCGGTATCCGGCAACAACTGAAATCTCTCCAGCACCTTCCAGGGCCTGCTGTAAGCCTTGGGATCGTTGATCGTAACCTGAAGTTCCAGGTGGCCGAAGTCCGGCCGGCGAAAGCGTTCCGTCACATGCAGCGCCTCGGTCGCCGGATGGCCCAACTGATCCAGCCAGGTCTTGCCGTTGAAGCCCAACGTCTCCACCACTAACGCATCGCCATCCCACTTACCCACCGAATAACCCAGCCACGCGGGATTCGGGTCTTGCGGTAACTGGCGCCCATCCATGAACACCTGCCGGTACTGCCCGAACGCCTCGTAAAGAATGATGACTTCGTCCGGGTTTTGTACAATCTTGAACGGCAGTGGCGCAACGTTGATTTTCGGCACGCCCTGCGGCAAACAATTAGCGTCCGATTCTTCGGCCGCGTGCGCGCCACTCGAGCGATCCTTGGTCAGCGCCGCCGCCCAGGGCTGCATCGGAACGTCCTCAGGCTTCAGGTCGGCCGCAATGTTCTCCAGATATTTCGGCCCGGGTGCCAGCCAGATTCCCGACAGATCGGGCTTGCCGTCGGCTTTGCGCGGAGCCGGCGCTGCCAGATTCGGTTTACCGTCCGCTGTCCGCGGAATCCCTTTGTCTGGCAGTTTCAGCCATTGCGCCCGCACGGGCGCTAGCGCCGGGAAAACGAGCATCAAGCCCACTCGGGCTGTCTTTAACAGCATCGGGGCGATTATATGTCAAAATCGTCCTCGGCGCTGAGTCATGCCAACATGAGTGCTATCAACATGAGTGATCAGCAACGGCAAATGCAATGCATGGAAGTGTGGGGCGGCAGCCAGCTCACCGCGCAGGCGGTTCAATTCGGCGGGTTGGACGCCTGGGTCTACAGCAAGCCCTTTGGTCAAGCCCACGCCGGCGGCGACGTCTACTACGCCTCCAGTTGCGCCACCGGACGCATCAGCCGCTTGCTGTTGGCCGACGTTGCCGGACACGGAAACACGGTAGCCAACACCGCCGCCGATTTGCGCATTTTGATGCGCCGCTTCGTCAACCGCCTCGATCAGACCGAGTTCGTGCGCCTGCTCAATCAGCAGTTCTCGGTTCTGCCGCGCACCGGCGCATTCGCCACCGCGGTTGTCACCACCTTCTTCGAGCCCAGCCGCCGCCTCACGGTCTGCAACGCCGGTCACCCGCGGCCGATTCTCTATCGCGCCGCCGAACGCCGATGGGATTTCCTCGGCAACAACATCCCCTCGCTCCGCGCCGCGCCCAGCAACATCCCGCTGGGGCTTTTTGAGGCCGCCGAGTACGAACAGTTCGATGTCGAACTTCAGCCCGGCGACTGCCTGCTCAGCTACACCGATGCACTTATCGAATCGCGCGACGCCGACGGCGAGATGCTGGGCGAGGACGGGATTCTGCGCATCCTGCGCGTGCTGGGCGATGTCGCGCCGGACCGGCTCACTGCGACGTTGCTCGCCGAAATCGAGACTCGCTATCCCGAAAATCTGTCCGAAGACGACGTGACAGTGTTGGTGGTTCGCGCCAACGGCCGCAAGCTGCGCTATTCCCTCGGCGAGAAACTGCGCGCGCTGGGGCGTTTCATGGGCACGCTGCTCCGCTCCGTCAACCCCAGGGCCGAACGGCCGCCGTTGCCCGATGCCAATCTCGCGAATATCGGAGGCGCCATCATTCCCGCCCTCGGCCGCCGCTGGCGCGCCGCGAAGGATGCCGCCAAGCCGGTTCGCTGAGATCGAGATGTTATCCTGAAAAATAATGACCTATGACTTGATAGTGATCGGGAGCGGCCCCGGTGGCTACTCCGCGGCGGTACGCGCCGGCCAGTTCGGTTTGAAGACCGCCATTATCGAAAAAGACCCCAAGCTGGGTGGGACCTGCCTGCACGTAGGCTGCATCCCGACCAAAGCCCTGCTCCACACGGCCGACCTGTGGGAGCACTTTGTCAACCCCGCCGACGAAGGCATCTCCTGCGAAAACGCGCGGCTCGATTACGCCAAGGTTCTGGATCGCAAAAACAAGATTGTGTCCAAGCACGCCAAAGGCGTCGAGTTCCTGATGAAGAAGAACAAGGTCGAATGGGTCAAGGGTTACGGAACCATTCTGCCGCGCTCGGGCAGTGGCGCCCTGCAGGTCGAGGTCAAGTCCGAGACCGGCGTTCAAACGCTCGAGACCAAAAACGTCATCATCGCCACGGGCTCGGACGCGCGCATGCTTCCCGGCCTGGAGCCGGACGCCAAGACCATCCTGACCAACATCGAGATCCTCCAGCTCCCCGTCATCCCCAAGACCATGCTGATCATCGGCGCGGGCGCGGTAGGCGTCGAGTTCGCATCCATCTTCAATCGCTTCGGGACCAAGGTCACGGTGCTTGAGATGCTCCCACGCCTGGTTCCGGTGGAAGATGAGGAAATCTCCAAGGAACTGGAGCGCTATTTCAAGAAGACCGGGATCCGCTGCGAAACCGGCGCCAAGGCCGAGAGCATCACCCGCACCGAGAACGGCGTCAGACTATGCGCAGCGCTGGCGAACGGAAAGCGCGAGGATCTGGAAGCCGAGACCTTGCTGGTCGCCGTGGGCCGCAAGCCGAACACCGAAAACATCGGCCTCGATAAGCTGAAGGTCGAGCTTGATCGCGGTTTCGTGAAAGTCGACGGGCATCAGCTTACCGCCGAGCCCGGCGTTTATGCCATCGGCGACGTCGTGGCGGGAACCCCGCAATTGGCGCACGTCGCAACCATGGAAGGCATGGTGGCTGTGGCGCATATGGCGGGCAAGCCGGCCAAGCCGATTAATCGCAATCGCATCCCCGGCTGCACCTACACCGAACCTGGCATCGGCAGCGTCGGTCTCACCGAAGCACAGGCGCGCGCGCAAGGATTCGCGGTCAAGATCGGCAAGTTTCCCTTCGCCGCTAACAGTAAGGCCACCATTCTCGGCAGTCACGACGGTTTTGTGAAGGTGGTAGCCGAAGAGAAATACGGCGAGATCCTGGGTGTCCACATCATTGGGCCCGAAGCTTACGAACTAGTGTCGGAAGCCGTGCTGGCCATGGAAGCGGAAGCGACCGTCGAGACATTGATGGGCACCATCCACGCGCACCCCACGCTGTACGAAGCCATGGGCGAGGCGTTTAACAACGTCTACGGACTCACCATCAATGCTTGAAGTTCAAGACCTGGGGCGCATGCGCTATGCCGATGCGCTTGCCATCCAAGAGGATTTGGTCGAGCAGCGCAAGCTGGGGCGCATTCCAGATCAGCTCTTGTTCGTCGAGCACCCGCATGTGATCACGCAAGGCCGCAATGGCCGCGCCGCGAACCTGTTAGCCAGCCAGGCAGCGCTTGAGAGCGCCGGCATCGAGTATCACGCCACCAACCGCGGCGGCGACATCACCTATCACGGCCCCGGCCAGATCGTCGGCTATCCCATCCTGGATTTGCGAGAATGGAAGCGCGACGTGGGCGCCTATGTTCGCGCGATCGAACAAGTCATCATCGATGCCGTCGCGCAATTTGGGATTTTCGCCGGACGCGTCCCAGGCTGCACCGGCGTTTGGGTCGATGGCAGGAAATTGGCCTCGATTGGAATTCACATCAGCCGCTGGGTCACCTCGCATGGTTTTGCGTTGAATCATTCAACCGATCTTCGCTACTTTCAGTACATCGTTCCCTGCGGTCTAACCAAGCCGGTCACGTCCATGCAGGAACTGGGTTCGAACTCCAGCCACGCCGAAGTGCTCGCCGCGCTGTCCACCAGCTTCGCCAAGCAGTTTGGGCCGAGCCGCGAGCATCAGGAAGCCGGCCTTTCATACACGGAGACATATTCATGACAGACGTAGTAATGCCGCAAATGGGCGAAAGTATCGTGGAGGGCACCCTGACGAAATGGCTGAAAAAGCCTGGGGAGCACGTGGATCGCGACGAGCCGCTCTTTGAGATTTCCACCGACAAAGTGGACACCGAGATCCCGTCGCCCACCGCCGGCGTCTTGAAAGAAGTGCTGGTCGAGGAAGGTAAGACCGTCGCCATCAGCACCGTGGTTGGCCGCATCGAAGAAAGCGCGGGCAACGGAGCGTCGGCGCCCGCCAAGCCCGCAGCCGCTGCTCCCGCGGCGCAGCCGGCGCCGAAACCAACTCCTGCGCCTCCAGCCGCCAAGGCGCCTCCGGCTCCAGAACCCCTCCCGGAACCCGTGTCCCACTCCGCGGGACCATATCCCATCCCAGTGGAAGAGCCCGCGCCTCCCATCGAAGCCGAATCGCCCGCGGGCCCCCTGTCGCCGCTGGTGCGCAAGATGGCTCGCGAATACGGTATCGATCTTCGCCAGGTAAAGGGCACTGGCGGCAGCGGAGGACGCATCACCAAGCAGGATCTGGAAGCTTATATGTCGGCGCAAGGTGCGCGGACCATGGCCCAAGCTAGCGCGCCGGCCGCGATTGCGCCTTCCACCGTCCCTGCCGTCTACACTCCGGCCGTTCCCGCGGCTCCGCCGGTCGCCACCCCCGCTATCATGCCGCGCGCCGAAGCCCCGCGGGCCCGCGTGGAACCGATGAGCGTCATGCGTCAGCGCATCGCCGAGCACATGGTGATGAGCAAGCGTACCTCGGCGCACGTCACCACGGTCCATAAGATCGACATGACCAGAATCGCGAAGATGCGCGAGCGCAATAAGGCCGAATTCCAGCAGCGCTACGGCTACTCGCTCACTTTCCTGCCGTTCGTCGCCAAGGCGGCCGCGGAAGCCATGCGTCATTACCCCATCGTGAACGCTTCCATCGAAGGCACCAACATCATCTATCACAACGAAATCAATCTGGGGATCGCGGTGGCGCTCGAAAACGGCCTGATCGTTCCCGTGATTCGCAGTGCCGACGAAAAGAACGTGGTTGGACTTCAACGCGCCATCGTGGACCTCTCCACGCGCGCCCGCTCGCGCCAGCTCAAGCCCGATGAAGTGCAGGGCGGCACCTTCTCCATCACCAATTTCGGCAGCTTCGGAAGTGTTTTCGCCACGCCCGTCATCAACCAGCCGCAGGTGGCGATTCTGGGAGTCGGCGCCGTGGAGAAAACCCCGGTGGTGGTTGACGATGCCATCGCCATCCGCTCCGTGGCCTATCTCGCGCTCACCTTCGATCACCGCTTGATCGACGGCGCGCTGGCCGATCAATTCACCGCAAAGGTTAAGTCCATTCTCGAAAATTGGTCCGAAGAAGTCTTGTGACGACCGAAGCCATTTTCACCAAATTCTCGGCCGACAAGCTGGAACAGTTGCACGGCCGCATCCAGGATTGCCTCGCGCGCCTGACCCCGGAACAAACCTGGACCCGCACTTCCGAAAACGAAAATGCCGTCGGAAATCTTGTCCTGCACCTCTCAGGCAACGTGCGCCAGTGGATCGGTTCCGGAGTCGCCGGTCTGCCGGATCATCGCCAGCGCGATGCCGAGTTCGACGCGCGTGGCGGCATGCCGCCGGTCGAGCTGTCCGCCTTAATCAAGGCCACGGCCGCCGAGGCCGCTGCCATCATCCGGGAAGTCCCCCCGGCGCGGCTGACCGAGCGCATCACGCCCCAGGGTCACGACGTCACGGTCCTCGAAGCTATCGCCCACGTTGTCGAGCACTTCTCGCAGCACACCGGGCAGATCATTCTTCTAACGAAAATGTTCACCGGGAACGATCTTGCCTATTATCAGCATCTTAGAGGGTCGGGACGTGCTGCAGGCTCCACTTTGCCTTAGTTACCATTGACATCACCCATACTCATACGGCATAATCGTACATATGAAGAAGACCCTCAACATTGACGGCCAGCTCTTTGAACAGGCCAAAGCCGCTTGTGGAGCCACCACAGACACGGAAACCGTCCGTTTGGGCTTGGAATCGCTCGTCCGGCACGCGGCTTATCAGCGCCTTCGCGCCCTTGCCGGAACAGAACCGGACGCACAAGACGTACCCAGGCGGCGAGAAAAGCCGGCGGCGAACCACCAAGTAGCGTAATGGTCCTGGTGGACACGTCGGTGTGGATTCGGGCCCTCTCGGAACGCTCGCCGTTTGTGGAGGAGTTGGATCGGCTGCTCAGTCACGATGAAGTCGCCGGGCACGATTTGGTCTACGGCGAACTGCTGATCGGGGACCGGGGCGGCCGCAAGAACCTGCTGGCAGACTACAAACGGATGGTTCAGGCCGTCACCGTTCCCCACGCGGAGGTTGTTACTTTCGTCGAACGCCGGCATCTGCATGGACGCGGCGCAGGTTGGATCGACGTTCATCTCCTGGCTTCGGCCATCGTTGATGGAATGGAATTGTGGACTGTTGACCCGCGTTTATCGGCGATCGCCGAAGAGCTTGGAGTAAGTCACCGAGTCGCCGCTTAGGCTTGGCGCGGCATCTTCCTTCAACCGAACCCCCGACAGCTTCAATCGCCGCGATTCGTTCATCAGGAACCGCAGTTTGTGCGCAGCCACGGCATAGCTCAGCCCTTCCGTGCGAATGTTTGAGACGCAGTTGCGCTCGGCGTCCGTACGGCCACGCCGCGGCTCCCACGTCAGATACGCTCCCAGGCTGTCGGGAGAGCTCAAGCCCGGACGCTCGCCGATCAGCGCAACCACCATGCGGGCTCCCAGCAACTCACCAATTTCGTCGCCGATTGCGACGCGGCCCTGTTCGACAATCGCCACCGGCGCGATCCGCCAATCGAGATCCCGTAGCAGAAGATCCAGCAACGGCGCCGCATGGCGATGCACCGCCAGCGCCGAAAGCCCGTCCGCAATTACGAATGCCGCGTCATAATCGCCTCCCAGCGCCCCCAGTTGTTCGCGCGAGGCGTCACTCAAGCGCCGGCCCAAGTCGGGACGCTTCAGGTACTCAGGGCGATCGTGCGCGGCACTCGCGAGCGCAATCGAAGCGATATTGTTTTGCTTCAGCTCCAATGCCAGCGAACTGACACGCAGCGGCAAATGCACCGCATCGCGCGCCTGGGCGTGCGCCAGCTGAAATTCGAGCAGCGCGCGTGTAGGAATGCTATGCCCTGCGCGGCCCAAGTCCACGCGAGCCGCCGTGTAGTCTCGGAGCCGGAGCATACTTCGAGCATAGATCAACGCCCGCCAACGCCGTTGTAGACTGAGAGAGTGAGTCGAGATTTCCCATGCCAAAAGCCTTAATCAGTTCCGACCCTAAGATCATGATGGGAAAGCCCACGATTGCCGGGACCCGGATTACGGTTGAACTGATCTTGGAAAAGCTTGCGGCCGGGGAAACGGTTGAGCAGATTCTGTCCGAGCACTCGCGGTTAACAGCGCTAAGTATTCGGGCGGCGATCGCCTTCGCCGCTGAGGCGCTCCGGGCAGACGTTGTATACCCAGCCGAGAAACTGCGGAGTGAAGATTGTCGCGGACGAAAGCGTCGATCGACAAGTTGTTGACCGGCTCCGCGCGGACGGTCATGAAGTCTTGTTTATTGCAGATCTCGCCCCCGGGATCGACGATGATGCCGTTCTGCTGAAGAGCCATGAGTCGAACGCGGTCCTCGTGACTGCTGACAAAGACTTTGGCGAACTCATATTGCGCCAGCATTTGCTTCACTCCGGAGTCGTGCTCATTCGGCTCGCGGGTCTGAAGGCAGAATGGAAGGCTGAACTAGTTGCAGCGGCCTTTGAGAAGCACGCCGATGCGCTAAGCCTGGGATTTGCCGTTCTTTCGAGGCGCGCCCTGCGTCTGCGAAGATCGTCGCTGTAAGGTTATGGCCTTACCCTGCTTCCAGCAACAAGCTCGCCATCTGCGGCAGCTCCGGCTGCACTTGCTCAAACCATGCTTCAAACTCCGGCGCTGCCCGCAATCCAAACGCGCTCCGCAAATACAAAGCATCGTGAAACGACGTGCTCTGATAGTTGAGCATGATGTCGTCTGCGCCCGGCACCCCCATGATGTAGTTCACGCCGGCCGCCCCCAGCACGGTCAGAAGCGCATCCATGTCGTCCTGATCGGCTTCGGCGTGATTGGTGTAGCAGATGTCGCAGCCCATCGGAAGTCCCAGCAGCTTCCCGCAGAAATGGTCGTCTAATCCCGCGCGCAGAATCTGCTTGCCGTCGTAAAGATACTCCGGACCGATAAAGCCCACCACCGTATTCACCAGCAGCGGCTGAAAATGTCTCGCCAGCCCGTAAGCGCGAGCCTCGCACGTCTGCTGATCCACGCCGTGGTGGGCGTTCGCCGATAGCGCGCTGCCTTGCCCGGTCTCGAAGTACATCACGTTATCGCCCACCGTGCCGCGCCCCAATTCCAGCGCCTGACCGCGCGCCTCCCGCAGCATCGCGATATTCACCCCGAACGAGGCGTTCGCCGCTTCCGTTCCCGCGATGGATTGAAACACCAAATCCACCGGAGCGCCGCGCCGCATCGCGTCCATCGTGGTCGTGACGTGCGCCAACACGCAGCTTTGTGTCGGAATCCCATACAACTCTCGTACTTGATCCAGCAACCGCAGCAGCCTCTCGATGCTCTCCAGATTATCCGATACCGGATTGATGCCGATTACTGCGTCGCCGCTGCCGTACGACAATCCGTCCACGAGACTCGCGGCGATTCCCTTGGGATCATCGGTGGGGTGATTGGGCTGTAAGCGCGTCGACAGCCGCCCGGGCAGTCCCAGCGTGTTGCGGAAACGCGTCACCACCCGAATCTTAGCCGCCACCGTCACCAGATCTTGCAGCCGCATGATCTTCGATACCGCCGCAGCCATCTCGGGCGTCAGCCCCGGCGCTAATCCCGCCAAAATCTCGCCGGTAGCCTGTTCGCTGAGCAGCCAGTCGCGAAACTCGCCCACGGTCAGCCTGGCCACTGGCGCGAACGCCCTGGAATCGTGCCCATCGACAATCAGCCGCGTGACTTCGTCCGATTCATAGGGCACAACCTGCTCGCTCAGAAAGGTCTTCAGCGGTAGATCGCTCAGCGCCATCCGGGCTGCCACGCGCTCCTCGGCGCTCGCGGCCGAAACTCCCGCCAGATCGTCCCCGGAACGCGCGGGCGAAGCCTTCGCCAGCAGTGTCTTCAAATCGTCAAATCGATAAACGACGTTGCCGATAGTGCTCGCGTATCCGCTCACGGCCAGTGAATTCAGTGTACCCGACGTTCCATCGGACCACTACCGCGCCGGTCACCTCTCGCCTACCACTTTCATCTCTTCTGGCTCATCGCTTTACCCCTGGCCGTTCACGCGGGGCAATCGCAAGCGCTATTCTTCCATCAGCATGTTGACCCAGCGCCTCCCAGCCGCCAACCCGAAAAAATACGCGGGTAAACACAAAACTAGCCCTGATGCGCCACCCGGTCCAAAAAGCCGGATGAAACGCCGCCTCTGGTTCGTCCTACCAACGCCCGAAGCGTACCGAGCGCTATACTGGTAGCTTAAGAAGCGCACAGCGCGGGACGCGCTCGATCGTGGAGAGGAAAATCGCGGCCCGCTGCGTTGTGCGCGATTTTAAGGTGGAGCAGATCATGCATACCTACTGGAAGTTCGGCGCTGTTGTTACGGTCGTCATTGGCGCATTAGCCTGGCTCGCGCTCGGTGGCGTCAACGAGAGCAAGACCTACTACAAAGAAATTAAGGAAGTCAACCAGTTGGGCGATCGAGCCCAGGGTCAGCGTCTGCGCGTGAACGGTTACGTGCAGCAAGGCTCCATCGTGCGCGACGGCGCCAAGGTCAGCTTCATCCTGCATCAAACTCCAGGCGTCCTCAGCCAGGACCCGGTCCGGCTCGCGGTTGTGTACCAGGGCATCGATCCGCTGCCCGACACCTTCAAGGACAACGCGCAGGCTCTCGCCGACGGAAAGTTAGGTCAGGATGGCGTCTTTCATGCCAGCAAAGTGCAGGCGAAATGTGCGTCCAAGTACGAAGCCAAGCCACAAATGAAGACGGGCGCGACCCCAGCCATCAACCAGGCCAGAAGCTAGTCCGGCTCGCGCTCCGTTTCGAGGACCAAAAGCTCGAATGGAAAATATCGGCGCTCTCTCAATCCTGCTCGCTTTCTGCCTCACCGTTTATGCGGTGATCGCCTCGGTAGTGGGCAAGCTCAAGAAGAACTCTTTCCTCATCGTCAGCGCCGAACGCGCCGTCTACTCCGTATGGTTTTTGGTGAGTGTCGCGGCCGGCCTTCTGATCTATTCCCTTCTCACGGGCGATTTCCGGCTGGCCTATGTCGCCGCGCATACCGATGCGTCCATGTCGAAGATCTACAAGTTCACGGCCTGGTGGGGCGGCCAGGAAGGCTCGCTGCTGCTGTGGTCGTGGCTATTGGCCAGCTACTCCGCGATTGTGGTCTTCATGAACCGGCGCAAGTTCCGCGACATGATGCCGTGGGTCACCTCCGTCCTCATGACCACTGAAGCGTTCTTCTTGATGTTGATCAGCTTCGTGCTCAGCCCCTTTGGAATTCTCGAAGCCGGCCGCGGCAACATTGTCGAGGGCGTGGGTCAAGGTCTCAATCCGCTGCTCCAGTATTGGACCATGGTGATCCATCCACCGATGCTCTATCTGGGCTACGTCGGATTCACCGTGCCGTTCGCCTTTGCAATGGGCTCGCTGATCACCAAACAGCCCGGCGATGCCTGGATTCACACCACCCGCCGCTGGACCATCGTCACCTGGCTTTTCCAGAGCGCCGGTATTCTGCTCGGCCAGGGCTGGGCCTACGCCGTGCTCGGCTGGGGCGGATATTGGGCCTGGGATCCGGTGGAAAACGCATCCTTGCTGCCCTGGATCACCGCCACCGCATTCCTGCACTCGGTGATGATGCAGGAAAAGAAGGGCATGATGAAGGTCTGGAACATGGTCCTGATTTCCGCCACTTTCTTCCTGTGCATCTTCGGAACGTTCCTCACTCGTTCGGGCGTCGTCAGTTCCGTCCACGCTTTCGCCCAATCGCCCATCGGCAAATACTTCGTCATCTTCCTCGCCGTCGGCATCGCGGCCACCGTGATCCTGATTCTTGAGCGCCTGAAATATCTGAAGAGCGAAGCGCGCCTCGAGAGCGTCATCTCGCGCGAATCCAGCTTCATGTTCAACAACCTGATCCTGCTGGCCAGTTGTTTCGCAGTGCTGTGGGGCACGCTGTTCCCGGTGATCTCGGAAGCCGTCACGGGCGAAAAGATCAGCGTGGACGCGCCGTTTTTCAATCGCATTAACATCCCCATTGGACTGGCGCTGATGCTGCTCACCGGCATTGGCCCGCTGATCGCTTGGCGCAGAAGCTCGCTCGAAAGTTTGCGGCGCGCGTTCTTTATCCCCACCATCGCCGCCGTTGTGCTCATGATCGCGCTCGGCTTTTTGGGCGTCTATGAACACCCCTATGCGCTGGTCTCGTTCGGGCTCTGCATGTTCGTGACGGCCACCATTGTTACCGAATTCTGGAAGGGCGCTTCGGCCATTCGCGCCAAGGACGGCGTCGGACTCATTCCGGCCGCGATCGCTCTCACGCACCGCAATACCCGCCGCTACGGCGGATATTTGGTCCACATGGGCATCGTGTTCATGTTTATCGGCTACACCGGCGCGGCTTTCGATCAGGATGTCACCAAGGAGGTCGCCCCCGGCGCCAGCTTCGCCCTGGGGCGCTACGACATCCACGTGCTGAACATCGAGTCCGGCGAGAACGATACCTATGCCTGGCAGAGGCTCACTGTGGAAGCCTCGCGCAACGGAAGCCCGCTAGGGCCCCTGTTCCCGGAGCGGCGGTTGTACAAGGCCAGCCAGCAGCCCACCTCCGAAGTGTCGATTCGCAGACGATTGAACGAGGATCTCTACGTCAACTTCGCCGGCCTCTCGGCGGACAACCAGCGCGCCGTCATCCAGGCTTACGTCTTCCCGCTGGTGTCCTGGATCTGGATCGGATTCTGGGTGCTCGCGTTCGGAACTATCGTGTGCCTAATCCCGAATAAAGTGCGTCTGTCCTATGCCCGGACGCAGGTGGTAGGAGTTGCCGAGAAACATGCGACGGTTCAGAACTAGTTTTCTGCTGGTAGCGTTATTCGCGGGCGTTTCCTTTGCCCAATCGGCCGAAGAGTTGGAAAGCCCGGCGGTGAATCGCATCGCTACCCGGCTGAATTGCTCCTGCGGATGTAAAACCAACATGGCGTGCCGCATGGACCCCTATCCTTGCCGCATGTGCTGGGAGAACAAGAAAAAGATCCTCAAGATGGAGCAGTCCGGAATGTCGGACCAGGCCATCCTGGCTTCGTTCGCTCAGGAAATGGGCCCCAATACGGTGGTGGTGCCTCCCGGCATCCTGGGTTCGCTTTCGTTTTACACCGCCGCCGCACTGGGTTTGATTTTGGTCGTGTTTGTGATCCGGAAGCTAAGCCGCAAGGAAGCCGTGGTTGCCGCCGGCGGAGTCCCGCACGATCCTCTGTTAGATCGCTATCATGATCGAATCGAGAAGGAATTGGATAAGCTCGATTGATGGTCCTCACAGCCGCCGTTGTCCTCGCCATGGGGACCATTTTGTTCACCCTGCTAGTGCGTACCCAGGATGTACCCGAAACCGCGCCCGTCTCGCCCACCGCGCACCTGGAAGAACGTAAGGCGCAAATCTACGAGAACCTGCGCGATCTTCAGTTTGAATTCCGCTTGGGTAAGCTTTCGGACGAGGATTATCAGAAGACCAAATTGGATCTGCAGCGCGAACTGGCCAAGTTGCTGGCCGAGATCGACGCCGTGCAGCCCGCAGTCCCAGCTCCGAAAAAGCCCGCTCCCAAAGCCAAGCCGGACGGCAAAACCTGCCCGCACTGTAACGCCCGGTTCGACCAGCCCATGAAATTCTGCGGCGAGTGCGGAAAGGCCATGGCATGAGACGTCTCCTGCTTTGCTCCCTGCTCGCGATCGCGCCGGCTTTCGCGGCTGTCGATGGCGTCATTGTCAACGGCGCCACCGGCCAGCCCCAGCCGAACACCGTGGTTATGCTGATTCAACCCACGCAAGCTGGCATGCAGACCCTCGGCACCACCAAGACCGACGCGCAAGGGAAATTCAGCTTCGACAACAACGACGCGCAGGGCCCGCGCCTGATCCAAGCCATTTTCCAAGGCGTTCAATACAACAAAATGGTGCCGCCCGGCATGCTGTCCACCGGCCTTCAGATTCCGGTGTTTGCCTCCACCAACAAAGCGGGCACCGCCAAAGTGACGCAGCACTTCATCGTGCTGCAACCCGGCGAAAAGGAAATGACCGTCAGCGAGGGATTGCTCTACACCGGCGATCCCAACCTCACCTATTACGACCCCGTCAACGGCTCCGTGCGCTTCTACGTTCCGCCGGAGGCCACCGGGCTCACCAGCGTCACGGTGAATCCGGCCGGAGGGATGCCCATCCAGCGGCCCGCCTTGAAGACCAAGGATCCCAACATCTACAAGGTCGATTACCCGGTTCGTCCCGGCGAAACGCGCTTCGACATCAACTACGACGTGCCCACCGCCAATCCCATGATCTTCGCCGATAAGGAAATCCATCCCGAAGCGTCATCCAACCTGGTGGTCCCCAGCGGCGTCACTGCCAAGAGCGACGATCTGGAACTCGCGGGCCAGGAGCCCAAGACCCAAGCCAGCATCTACCGCATCAAGAACGCCAGTTTCAAAGTGGAAGTGGATGGAGTCGGCACCCTCCAACAGCCGGAAAACTCGGCCGAGGACAGCGGCCAGCCTCAGGTGCAGGAAGTGAAACCGCGCATCTACGCAAGTCTGTATTGGATTCTTGGTATGGCTTTCGCTATCCTGGGCCTGGGATCGGTGCTACTGGCGAGAAACGCAGTCAAATAGGGCTGACTTCGGGGCCGCGCGCCACTTTTCCCCCATCGCAAGATCAAAACTCCTCGGCGAAATCGGCGCCAGGCCGGACGGCCGCGGGATCTCCTGGCGCGGATTCGGGGTAGAAGATGGACGCAGGCAGCTTGTTCCAGAAAGCATCGTAAATGGCCCTCTGGTGATTCTTGAAGCGCGCCTGGTCCACTTGAATCCACTCCACTTTTCCGCCAAACACAAACAGCTTGTAGTCTGAGGGAGCAGCGCCCTCTCCCAGCATCTCTTCCACCAGAATTCTCGGTGGGATGCCACGATATACCCACTCGCGGTAGTGCGCTCCATATTGAGCTTTGAGCCAGCGGCGGCATTCGTTTCTGAGCGCTTGCATGGTGTGGTGGGGGACAACGCGGCGACCAGGTGCTTCATCTCTTCCTTGTCCGCGAACAGCGCCATGGATTGGTCCCGGTCATACAGCTTCCGATGTTGTATTTTCTCCGAGAACGACCTTGGGTCCGTGAGGTTGGGCAAAACTCCATGAGCTCGAAAAAACTGAATCTTGAGCGCGATCTTGTCAGGCAGCGCTTGCTGCAAGGTGTGCGGCGGTGTCAAAATGAATAAGAACGCCCTTTTGAAGATTTCTTAAAAAATGGACCAGCCAGATACGCCCTCCGCGGTGAACACGGCTAAGCGCTCGGTGCTCGGCGCGTTCGCGCATTGGATCCGCGATCTGATGATCTCGGTGATCCTGGCGGTCTTCGTAATCCTGTTCATTTACCAGCCGGTGAAGGTGGAGGGCACCAGCATGATGCCCACGCTCGACGACCAGGAGCGCATTTTCATCAACAAGTTCGTTTATCGCTTCCACTTCGGCAATATCGATCGCGGCGATACGGTGGTTTTCTGGTTTCCCGGCGATCCCACCAAGTCCTATATCAAGCGCGTGATTGGAATGCCGGGCGACCGTGTAGCGGTGGACGATGGCAAGGTGATCGTCAACGGGCGCGCGCTGGTAGAGACCTATGTGCCGCCGGAGTTTCGCGATCAAAGCTCCATGCCGGCGCGCCTGGTTCCCGAGGACGAGTATTTCGTGCTCGGCGATCATCGCAGCTCATCCAACGACAGCCGCGCTTGGGGCATGGTTCCGCGCCGCTACATCTACGGCAAGGCCGTTTTCATTTATTGGCCGCTCGATAAGATGGGCCTGCTGCGCTAGCGCCCATTCTTAAGCCACCCTCTCCGCCTGGGTTATTCTGGGGTCATTCGACTATGAAGAAGGAATCTTTCGACCCCGGTTTAACAACTCAGTTCAGCGGCGAGCTGCGCCGGACCATCAATTCGGACGGCAGCTTCAACGTCCGCCGGGAGGGTCTCCGGTGGCGCGACGCCAATCCCTATCTCATGCTGATCGACACTACCTGGCCGCGCTTCTTTCTGGTTGTGGTCGCCGGATTTCTGCTCGTGAATCTGATCTTCGCGTGCCTTTACCTCATGATCGGCATTCACAGTCTCAGGGGACTCGAGTCCGACATGGGAGCGTTTGCGAACGCGTTCTTTTTCAGCGTCCACACGCTGACCACGGTCGGGTATGGCAACGTCTACCCGGAAGGCCCCGGGGCAAATGTTATATCGTCGCTCGAAGCCGCCACCGGATTGATGGTGTTCGCCATCGCCACCGGACTCCTCTATGGGCGCTTTTCCAGGCCCACGGCACGCATCGTTTACAGCAAGAACGCGATCGTCGCTCCTTACCAGGACGGAATCAGCTTGCAGTTCCGCGTCACCAATGCCCGCCGCAACGTGCTCATGAATTTGGAAGCCCACGTCCTGTTGATGACGGTGGAAAATAGCGACGGAATATTGAAGCGCAGTTTCGTGGACCTGCCGCTCGAACGCCGCGGCGTCTATTTCTTCGCGCTGACGTGGACCATCGTGCATCCCATCGATTCGGACAGCCCACTCTTCGGAAAAACTCGCGAGGATCTGGCCAAGCAGTCGGCGGAATTGTTGATTCTGCTTCAGGGATTCGACGATACGTTCAGCCAGGTGGTTCACTCGCGCTATTCCTACCGGCATGACGAGATGATTTGGGGCGCCAAGTTTGTTCCTGCCTTCAAGGTGAATGAAAAGGGCGACATGGTGGTGGAAGTAGATCGCATCGACGAACTCAAATTGATCGGCTGATCGCGATGGAGACCGTATTCGCCAGTGATCGCGCCGAGTGGCGGCGCTGGCTCGCGAAAAATTTCGCGCGCTGCCAGGAGATCTGGCTGGTCTTTTATAAGAAAACTTCGGCTACGAAACCGGGCGTTTCTTATGGCCACGCAGTAGAGGAGGCGCTGTGCTTCGGTTGGATCGACGGCATGAAAAGGAAGCTGGACGACGAAAGCTATGCCTTCCGTTTCACGCCCCGGAAACCTGATAGCCAGTGGTCGAAATCGAATCTCCAGCGCGTGGAGCGGCTGATTGCCGCTGGAAAGATGCTGCCGGCCGGACTGAAGGCCTATCATGCGAGCTCCGCGCGAGAAACTCCGCCGCTCCCCGCAAAATTGCCGGGAGAACTGGAAGAACTGTTTCGCAAGCGGCGGGCGGCCTGGGCGAATTACCAGAACTTTCCGCCGGGTTATCGCCGCATCACGGCCGGATGGGTGGCCAGCGCGAAGAAGGAAGAGACGCGCCTCAAGCGGCTGGAGAAGCTGATGGAGTTCTCGGCGCGCAATCAACGCATCAAGTTCATGTAATCAAGGGAGCGACCTGCTCCCACACTTTGGCCGCGACCGCTTCGTGCGTCGCGTTTCCGTCGATCAAATGAAAGCGCCGCGGTTCCCGCCGCGCCAGCTCGTGATATGCTTCGCGCGCCTTCCGGTGGAATTCGATGGCCTGGTCTTCCAGCCTGGTTTCCTTGCCGCCTCGCGCCAGAGCGCGCGCCAGTCCGGTTTCGCTGTCGATGTCGATGCAGATCGTCAAATCGGGGACCAGGCCGTGGCACGCGATGCGATCGAGCTCCAGAACGGTCTCCCAACCGAGGCCCCGGCCCGCGCCTTGATAGGCGATCGATGAATCGGTGAAGCGGTCCGAGATCACAACCTTGCCTTCGGCCAGCGCCGGCAGAATCCATTGTTCGACATTTTGGGCGCGCGCGGCGAACAT
Source organism: Bryobacterales bacterium (assembly GCA_963824345.1). Taxonomy (GTDB): domain Bacteria; phylum Acidobacteriota; class Terriglobia; order Bryobacterales; family Bryobacteraceae; genus Palsa-89. Next base: position 76,751 of record CAWGOZ010000014.1, on the reverse strand, counting down.
CAGCAGTACTTCGGCCACCGGCGTCAGTTCGCGGTTGTCGGGATCGAGCAGGATGCGCCGGATCTGCTGCCCGATCGGCGTGCCGCCGGGTTCCACGCTCTCCAGTACCTTCCGCCCTTCGCCGCGCAGGCGCGCTGCCAGCATCCGGGCTTGGGTGCTTTTGCCGCTGCCGTCGGGCCCTTCGAAGGTGATGAAGAGGCCAGGCCTAGTCGTAAACATAGTGCAGGACCTTCTTCAGATCCTCCCATGCTTCTTTCTTCGCGTTTTGATTGTAGGGCCGCAGAAGATAGGACGGATGATAGGTGACCATCACTTGAATGTCGCGCCACTGATCCCATTTGCCGCGCAGCCGCGTGACGCCTTCCTTGCCGAGCAAAGCCTTTGCCGCTGTGCCGCCCAAAACGCAAATGGCCTTAGGACGAATCGCGAGCAACTGGCGGTACAAAAACTGTCCGCAGATCTCCATTTCGTCCGGCTGCGGCGTGCGATTCTCGGGCGGCCTGCATTTCACCACATTGCAAATGTAAACGTCGGAGCGCTTGATCGGGATGCCTTCTTTCGCCGCCGTGCCCTCGATCATCTGCGTGAGCAATTGGCCCGCGCGTCCGACGAAGGGCAAACCTTGCTGATCCTCGTCCGCGCCCGGACCCTCCCCGACGAATACCAGCCTGGACTGCTCGTTGCCCGATCCGAAGACGATCTTGTGGCGCGCTTCGTGCAATCGGCAGCGCTTGCAATCGCCGATGTCGGTGAGGATCTGAAGCAGGGAATCCTGCGAAGGTTCGATGGCCGGTAACGACACTGTTGTTGGTTGTTGGTTGTTAGTTGTTGGTCGAAGGTAAATGGTTTTAATTCCGAGGTCCTGGTAAAACTCCAGGCGCTGGCGAATCTCGTCTTTCGTCATTGCGCGGCGTGCAGAGCCAGACGAAGTTTCAACACCTGATCGAAAATGCGATCGGCGATATTGCGCTTGGGGGCGCGCGACAACGGAATGGTTTCGCCGGTGCTCAGCACCAGCACCACTTCATTTTCATCGGACTCGAATCCGGTGGCTTCCTGGTTAACCAGATTAGCAACCACCATGTCGCAATTTTTCGAGCGAAGTTTCTGGCGGGCGCTCTCGATCAGATTCTCGGTTTCAGCGGCGAATCCGATCAACAGGCGGTCGCCTTTTTTCTTTCCCAGTTCCGCCAGAATGTCGGGCGTGGGATCCAGATCGAGCGACATTCGCATGGCGGTTTTCTTGACCTTGTTGCGCGGAACCTGGGACAAGTGGTAGTCGGCAACGGCGGCGGCTTTCACGATGATGCCGGCCTCCGACAAATGTTCCATCACGGCGTCGTGCATCTCGCGAGCGGTCCGCACATGCACCACGCGCACGCCGCGCGGCTCCCGCAATAGCACCGGTCCGGAAACCAGGACGACGCGCGCGCCACGCTCGGCGGCCGCTTCCGCGAGCGCGTAGCCCATCTTGCCGCTGGAGCGATTGGAAATGTAGCGCACCGGATCGAGCGGCTCCTGGGTGGGACCCGCGGTGATGAGAACCGTCTCGCCTTCCAGATCGCGCGCGCGGAAGCTAGAGCCCGCTACCGTCCCGGCGATTTTCTCCGGCTCAGCCAGACGTCCCGGGCCGGTGGTCCCGCACGCCAGCCAGCCTTCCTCCGGCTCCACGATGACGTGGCCGCGCTGCCGCAATATCGCCAGGTTCTCCTGCGTTGCCGGGTGCATCCACATGTTGTTGTTCATGGCCGGAGCAAGAATCACGCGTCCAGTGAATGCGAGGTACAGGGTGGTTAAAAAATCGTCGGCCAATCCGTGCGCAAGACGCGCCAGAAGATCGGCGGTGGCGGGCGCGATGACAAGGATTTCGTGATCTTGAGCCACGCCGATGTGCTCGATGGCGCTGGATAAAGTTTCCTCGGGGGTCCCGGAGGAAAACAGATTGGTGATCACCTTGCGCCCAGTGAGGCTGGCCAGCGTGAGCGGCGTGATGAACTGGCAGGCCGCCTGGGTCATCACCACCTGGACGCGCATGCCGCGCTCCATCAAGGCCCGAGCCAATTCCGCGGATTTGTAAGCGGCGATCCCGCCACCCACGCCTAACACGACGTTCATGCCAGTTCTTTTCGGACGTCACTCCGCGGGCGGAAATTCCTCGGCGGAGACTCTCATCAGGTCGGTATACTTCACCAGGCCTCGCCGAACTTCCTCCATGGAAGTTACGGTCGGTTTCTTGGACGTAGTGGGGAGAAACGGCCGGGCGCCATTCTGCAACTGCCGGGCGCGCTTGGCGGCCACGATGATGAAGCGATAGGTGCTGTTCTCGTCGTCATCGGGAATCGCGTACATCGCGTTGTTTCTCATTCTTTCAGCCATAACGGTTACCTCACTTGATCTCTTTGAAACTTTCCAAAATCGGCCGGACTTCCTCTTCCATGCGGGCCTTGCGCAGCCGCTCGGCTTTCACGATGGTGGCGAGGCGAGCCGAAGCTTCCTCGATATCCCGGTTGATCAGAACAAAATCGTACTGCGTATAGTTCTGAACTTCTCCCGCGGCCCCCCGCAACCGGCGTTGAATCACTTCTTCGCTGTCTTGGGACCGCGAGCGCAACCGCTGCTCCAGAACGTCACGCGACGGCGGCAACACGAAAATGCTGATGGCCTGCGGGATCGCTACCTTTAATTGTCTCGCACCCTGAACGTCGATGTCGAGTACCAGGTCCTGGCCCTGATGCGTGGCCGACTCGAAAGTCTCGCGATTGGTGCCGTAATAATTGCCGAAAACCTCGGCGTATTCCAGGAATTCGCCGTGCGCCACGCGATCCTCGAAGTCCTTGCGGCTGATGAAGATATAGTCCACCCCCGGGGTCTCGGTGGGGCGCGGCGGGCGCGTGGTGTAGGAGATGGAGAAGGCCAGGCCGGGGACCGTTTTAAGCAGCCGGTGCACCAGCGTCGACTTGCCCGAACCGGATGGCGCCGAGATGATGAAGACGGTCGTCATTCGAGATTTAAAGCCTGCTCGCGGATTTTTTCGATGCAAGCCTTGGAAGCCAGCGCCAGTTCGGTGATGCGCAGGCCCAGATCGCCGATCCCGCTGGTCTTGGACAGGATGGTATTGGTCTCGCGGTTCAGCTCCTGCAACAGGAAGTCGAGGCGCTTGCCCACTTCGCCGCCCGAATCGAGGATTTCGTCGAGCTGGCGGGAGTGAATCTGGAGGCGCGAAATCTCTTCGCCGATGTCGCCCCGGTCTGCCAGCAGAGCGGCCTCCTGCGCCAGCCGTTGCGGGTCCAGGGCGGAGCTTCCCAGCAGTTCCTGCAGTTTTTCCACCAGGCGCTTGTGGAACGCGGGGATGGCTTTCAAGCGGATTTGCTCCATCTCCTGGGCGAATTGGCGAATACCGGCGTTCTGTTCGCGGATAAACTCGGCCAGTTCCGCTCCTTCACGCGCACGGAACTGGTTGAGGTTTTGGACAGCTTCTTCCACTGCCGCCAAGATCGCGCTCTCCGACGTTCGATCGGGCTCTCCTTCAGCGCCCCTGCCAAACATGCCCGGCAACATGAGAATCCGGTTCAAGTCCGGTTGAGCGTCGTGGATGCCTTCCTCGGCGGCTGCCGTGCGAAAGGCGGCGAGATACGAGCGCAGCAACGGCAGATTGAGGCCGCTGGAAGCGCCGTTGGGGGTGCCGAGAGCCGAACACCGCACGTCGATGTGGCCGCGCAGCACCGACCGCTTGATGACGGCGCGTATCGAGTTTTCGAGCGGGTCAAGCTCGAGGCCCAAGTGGAAATGCAGATCCAGGCCGCGATGATTGACGCTTTTCAGCGTGACGAAGATGTCGCCATGCTCGGTGCTTTTCTGGACTCGGGCGAAGCCGGTCATGCTGCGGATAGGGGCGCTCATGAATTGAGTAATGGATCGGCCGGTAAAAACTGGAGTTCGTGTAAACGTTGGTAGATGCCACCGTGGCCGATTAACTCCTCATGCGTGCCAACCTCGGAAATGCGGCCGCGGTCCACCACCACGATCTTGTCGGCGCGCCGGATGGTGGAGAGCCGGTGGGCGATGACGATCACGGTCCGGTTGCTCATCAAAGTCTGCAGTGCGCGTTGCACCAGGATCTCCGATTCGGTGTCCAGGTGCGAAGTGGCTTCATCCAGAATCAGGATGGGCGCGTTCTTCAGCAACGCGCGCGCGATGGCCAAACGCTGCCTCTGGCCGCCGCTGAGCTTGGCTCCACGTTCGCCGATCACGGTACTGTAGCCGGCGGTCATCCGTTCGATGAACTCTTCGGCCAGCGCGTTGCGGGCGGCTTCGCGAATCTCGTCGTCCTTAGCCTTGGGACGGCCGTAGCGGATGTTATTGGCGACGGTGTCGTTGAACAGAAAAGTCTCTTGCGCCACGATGCCGATCTGGCTGCGCAGGGAAGCGAGTTGCAGATCGCGGATATCCTTGCCGTCGATGCGAATGGCGCCGCCGGTCACGTCGTAAAAACGGGGAACCAGGTTGGCGATGGTGGTCTTTCCTCCGCCGCTGGGGCCCACCAGCGCCACTACTTCGCCGGCGCGGACTTCCAGTTGAACGCCGGTGAGAGCGAAGCCGTTAGGGGCGTTTTGATAATGGAAGTCGACGCGATCCAGCACGATGGCATGCTGGAACTTGCCCAGTTTCGCCGCGTTGGCTTTCTCCACGATCTGCCGGTCGCGATCGAGATACTCGAAGACCTTTTGCGAAGCCCCCAGTGCCTGCTGGAAGATGTTGTGAATGCCGGTGAGGCGCTTCACCGGTTCGTACAGCATCAGCAAGGCGAAGACGAAGCTGGTGAACTCGCCGGCCGTTAATGTCCCGCTCTTGATCTGGATGCGCGCGTAGCTGAGCAGGCCGACGATGGTGAGCGCGCCGAAGCATTCGATGAGCGGGGAAGAGAGGGCCTGCTGGGCAATGTAGCGCAGACTGCTGGACTTGAATCGCGCGGCGGCCAGCAGGAAGCGGTTGGATTCCACGTCTTCGGCTCCAAACGATTTCACCACTTGATGGCCGCTGATGGTCTCCTGCAGGATTTGATTGAGATCCGCCGCTTCGTCTTGCGCCTTGCGAGTGGTACGGCGGATGCGCCGCCCGATGCGCAGCGTCGGCACCAGAACGAACGGCAGCACGGTGAGGCTAACCAGCGCCAGCCGCCAGTCTTTTTGCAGGACCACGCAGAGCAGGAACAGCACCGTAAAGGTCTGGCGCATCCAATCCGCCAGCATGTGGGAGGTGGCCACCTGGATCTTTTCGATATCGTTCATGATGGACGACATCACGCGGCCGGTGGAGTTGGATTCGAAGAAATGGGCGTCTTGGCGGAGCACTTTATCGAAGACGGTCTGCCGCAAGTCGGTTACCGCCGAGATGCCGACATAGTTGATGAAATAGTTTCCGAAGTAATCGCACGCGCCCTTGATGACGAAAGTGGCGACGATGGCCACGGCCACCATGGTCCAGACGTTGTGAATGGCGGCGGGCAAAAACTCCTGAAGATAGACGGTGTGCTGAAACAGCGGAATGGTGAAGAGCGGGACCGGCGAATCGGCCGATGCGGGATTGAGCACGCGGTCGAAAACCGGGGCGATCAGGACGGCGGTGAAGCCCTGGGCGGCCCCTACCAGCACCATCAAGATCACTGAAAACAGCAGCGGCGCGGTGTATGGCCGAACGTATTGGAGGAGGCGGCGGAGTTCGGTCATCTGGGTTGTGGGGAAAGACTGCCGATGGCTTCGAGGACCTGGGATAACTCGACCGCATGGATCCCGAGCGGGCTGGCGAAAACCACGTTTTCGGTGCGCCAAGGCCGCCAGTTTTCCATCTCAGACGCTCCGAAAAGAACGATCACGGGGCGGCCGAACGCCGCGGCGACATGCGCCGGACCGCTGTCGTTTCCGAGGAATAGCGCGGCTCCAGCGAGCAGCGACTTCACTTCCTCGAGCGGCGCGCCTTGGAAGCAGGTATATTCACCGAAGCCGGACAGATCGTCCTCGGCGCCCGCGATAAACAGCGGTTCAATCCCCAGGTCCCGCAGGCGTCCGGCAACCGCCAGGAAGTTTTCGCGCGGCCAGGTTTTGTCCGGAGCCGAAGCGAACGGATGCAAGACGGCATAGGGGCCGCCCCGTGCGTTGGGCGCGGCAAACAATCGAGCGCGCGGGATCTGGGCCTGGGGCACTCCCAGGTAAAACATGGCGGATGCGAGATGTTCGGCGGTGTGAACCGTGCGGTCCACACGTAAGATCTCCTGCGCGCGGGGAATTCGGATGTTGTACATCGGCTGGAAGCGAAAATGACCGAAGCCGGCGCGCAGGCCGGACGCCGCTGCCAGCATCATGCGCACGCTGGTAGCGCCGCCGTGCAAATTGAGCGCCAGATGCGGCCGCAAACGGGCCAGGCTGGCCGCATTCGGAGAAAGGATCTGATCCACATCGGGATTGCCGGTGAAGACCGCGGCAAATCTGTCCTCCACCACCACGCTGATTCTCAGGTCGGGCCGGAATTGTTTGGCCAGAGCCAGCGCGGGCGTGGTCAGCACGCTATCGCCCAGCGACCGCAATCGAATCACGGCTACCCGTGCGCCTTCGGGCAAGCGGTCGAGCACAGTAGTCATTGGAGACGGCCAGCTACTCTTCGACCTTGGCCTCGTCGATCAGCATGACGGGAATGTCTTCGCGAATCGGGTAAACGCGCTTGCACTGCACGCATTTCAAGCCGCTTTGGTCGGGCTTCATCTCCAATTCCGCCTTGCAGAGAGGGCAGACCAGAATGTCGAGCAAATCCTTGCTGATTGCCATGAGCTCGATTCAGTTTAACAGGGTTAGAACGTGAATCGGGCCTGCAAATCGAGCCGGCGGTTCAGGCCGCTTTGCGCGAAGGCGCCCACGCCGCCGGCCAGGTTATTGGATTCTCCAAACAGAGGCGAGGTTATGATGCCGTTAATTGGCCCGGGATTGACGTGATTGAGCAGGTTGCGCGCCTGGACGGACAGCGTCAGGTTGTACTTCTTGCTCGTGGATCCGTTCAAGCCGCGGAAAAATCCTCCTGGACCGCCGCCCGGGCCGCCACCGGGACCGCCCTGGAATCCGCCGCCACCTCGTCCTCCACCGCCGGGAGGAGGACCGCCGCCGGCGTTCTGGCTGTTTGCCCCGCTCTCGCGCGTTCCACCGAATCCGAAGGTTTTCGCGATGCGGAAGTTGAGGCTGATACTCCCGGGGCTCCGGCCGAAGTTGCGGGGCAGGACCGCTTCGTCCGATTGTGGAATTGTGTCGAGACAAGGCAGGCCCTTCCTGCAAACGATGTCCGGACCTGGCCCGGGCGCAATGGTTGGCCGCGCAGTGAAAAGCGTCGAGGAAAGGCCGGGCTCGTAGGGGTCGGTGCCGGTGATGATATTAAATGGAGCGCCGGAATTCGCGGTAAAAAAGGGCGCCAGCAGGAACCCCCAGGGCGCCGCGATGGTTCCTCCGACGAATACGCGGTTGCGAACGTCCAACGAGGAAGGTCCATATTCTCCCGCCATGCTGTAAGGATTCGCGGGCAACGTACCCACGCCATCGGTGTTGCTATAGGCGCGGCCATACATATAAAACCCGTTGAGCGAGACTCGCCTGTTGAGCTGCGAGCGGACGTTGGTGATCAACTGCCACTGATTGAACAAGCCCGAAGATTCCATCAACAGCACGGGATTGGTCCGGTATTGGGAGTAGAGCGGATAGACTGGGTTGGCGGGGTAGGTGCCGGTCAGAGGAGCGTTGATGTCGTTCGACATGAGTTCATGCAAGCCGTGCGAGTTCACGTAAGACTCGGAAATTGTCGTGCTCTTGGGCAACTGCCGTTCGATGGTGACCGCTTCCTGCAGGATGTAGGGGGCGTGCAAGTCTGAATCGAGCAGCTCGACGGTGTGCGGGGCTAATAGCTTTAGGCCGGTAGGAAGTCCCGGATCGGGAACTCCCGTTGCCGGGTTGGGAACGAACGGGATTGGATTCGCGGCGCTCTGCGCGATCACGTATTGCTGCTGCAAATATCCAAAGCGCTCCGCAGTCTGGGTGAGTTGCTCGCTGACGCGGTCGTAGAAGATGCCGAAACCGCCCCGAAACACGGTCTTGGGGCGCGGATTGTTCTTGCTTTGCCCGGGCGCCCAGGCGAACCCCAGGCGCGGCGCCCAATCGTGCCAGTCGTGAATATTGGTTTGGGTTTCGAAGCGCAGGCCCAGGCTCAAAGTGAAATTGGGTTTGACGCGCCAGTCGTCGCCAACGAACGCGCCGACATCCACTTGATTGACGTTCGCCAAGGAGAACCCTCGAGTGATGCTGAACTGCGATGGTCCCAGGCCATGCTGCTGTATCTGGGCCGGCGTGTCGCCCGCTTGTTCGAGGATTAGGGTGTCACTGTACAGTTGGATGGACGTAAGCTGGGAGCAATTCTCAAGAGTGGCCACAACGCACTGCAACCCCCCGTAGCCGCCCCCGTCGAACAGATACGTTCCGCCGAAGTTGGTGGGCGAGAAATTGTTAATGGTGACGGCGCGAACGCGAACGCCGAATTTCCAGGTGTGCGCGCCGCCGGAGACGGTGGTGTAGTTCTGCAGCTCGTAGTGATTTTCAGTGTCGGTGGTAGTTCCCACCTGTGACCCACCGCCATTGAACGCGCCGGATACGATCACCCCGGGCAAAGCGCCATTGCTGATCTCATTATTTTGAGTGTGGTAAAGCTGGAACCGCGTCTCGTTAATCACCTTGGCGCTCAGCACGGCCGTTTCGATGAGCTGTACGGTATGGTCGGTCTCGAGGCCATGATAAGCGGTGCTGAGGAGACTGAGGTTCCCGGCGCCCTGATCCAGAAGATTGTTGCGCGTGTAACCGTAGCGGAAGGTCAGCGTGTTATTGGTGCTCAGTTGATAATCGATGCGTGGGCTGATTCGAAGACGATTTTGCGGCGCCTGGAAAACGGTGTTGAAAGGCGTAACCGTGTACTCCGGGGCCGGCCCCACGTTGTAGCCGTTGATGATGTTTCCGTTGTCAATATCGCGATCCTGAACATCCAGAAAGAAAGACGCCTTCTTGCCTAGCGCGCCGCTGAGCGACCCGCCGAAGTTGCGCTGCAGGAACGGCGCTTTCTTCTCGGCGTAGGGATTGCGCGCATCCCAGATAGCGTCGCCGAAATCGGCGAAGACGTTGCCGTGCAACTTGTCGGTGCCGGGCTTGGTGAGGATCTCGATGCGTCCGTAGCCCAGCTTGTCGTATTCGGGAGAAAACGGATTTTGGTTGATCCGAATCTCGCGGATAGAATCCTTGCTCGGCAATGTGCCGCCGGTGAAGCCGTCGATATAGATCTGGCCGCCGCTGGGTCCCGCGGAGGGTCCGGCCAGCGCCTGCAGATCGGCCTGAAGATCATCGGGATCGTCCGACAGCGCCTGCAAGTCCGCTCCACGCAGGACGAGCGCGCCGGCATTTTGCGAAGGATCGACACTGATGGCGGGCGCGGCGTTTTCCTGCACAGTGACTTCCTGTTTTTCAGCGGCTACCTGCAGCTGTAAGTTGGCCGTGGCGGTTGGCGATGCCGACAGATCGATGGCCAACGGCTTAGCTTGTTGGAGCCCGGGCGAAGCGGCCTGAACGCTATACTGGCCGGGCGCGAGGCCCGTGATGGAATAGTTGCCGTCCGCGCCCGCGGTTCCCGACTTCACCGCGCCCGCGGCGTTGGATACGGTGACCTTCGCCCCTGGGATCACGGCGCCGGATTCGTCGGTTACCGCGCCGTGCACGGCGCCGGAGGGCGCGTTGGCGGACGATTGGGCGTGGGTCGCCGGTAAGAGGGCGAACAGCAACAGGAGCGCGAGCAGTGGGGCTTTCATTTCCTACCTTATGTTATCGGCCAGCCCGATTATTGTTCCGGTGCGCCGCCCATATCAAGATTCCAGGAACCTAAATTCACTTGACCACCAGTGTTTCGCGGAGCCGCGGCGAGGAACGGTTCCACGCCCGCGACAAAAGCAAAGGCGGTGACCGACGATTCGTCGGGTCCTTTCGAACTGGAGACGATCACTGCGTCGCCTTTTTTCAATTCCGCAAGCGATAGCGGAGGCATGCGTTCCAGGATTTGCTGCAGGTCGCCGCTGCCGCCCGCGCCGGGGCGAAATCCGCCCGCTGGGCTTGGAGACGGGCTTTGCGGTGCGGCTCCTTCCGGCCCGCCTGCTCCACCGCGACCGGCCGAGTCCGGGCGAAGCCGCCGCGCCAGCATCCCTGCGACAGCAGGATCCAGACGCCGCAGCAGAGTGCCGGCGTTGATGTGAACCACCAGCGGCTTCTTGGTCTGCAGGTTGGTGAGTTGCACCGTATTGGCGGCTGGATCGACGGAATCCACCGTCCCGGCCAGGGTTTCGAAGGCCCCGGAAAGAACTTCCTCGGCCTTCACGCGCGTTCCGTCTTCGTTCTTGTCACCGAGAGCGCGCACGGTGTCGCCGGCCTGCAAATCGGCAAACGAACTCGGTTTGGCATCTGCGAATTTGACCGAGTCAGCGGCATAACGCCGGAAATCGGCTGCCGCAGCGTCGATCACGATGGTCTTGGGCTCGCGGCCGCGGGTGGTGATGGTGATTTCCTTATTGGCGGCATTCAGCGCCGACACCGTACCAACCACGCCGCGCGTCTGCCACTCCGCCTGGTCGTGCTGATGTTTCTGCGCCAGATCGGCTTTCGTCATAATAACGATGACGCGCGCGGGAACCGTCTTGGTGGCATCCTCGATCACTCCGCGGGCCAACGCGCGGTCTCCCACGGCGACATCCGAAAAAGCGATCTTGGAGGCTTTCTTGAGATCCTTTTCGCCGGGAGGGATGCGGAGAAACGACGTGCTGTCGCTTAGCGTGACGGTGTATGCAGCGCCGTCATCACCCTTCAACTTGATTTGCTTGCCGGTACCATCGATGGCGGTCACTTCGCCGATCACCGATTTCAGCGCCGGAGGAGCTTGGGCCAGGACCACCGACAGAGCGGCCAACACACCGAGCGATCCGGTCCACAATCTCATCACTATTACTCGGCGACTCAGTACAGACGACGGTTACCAACGCAGTGTCAAGAAACGTCAATTCGGACTGATGACCAGCTTGTTGTCGACGCCCACCACGCCCTTTACCTTCTTGGCTAGCTTTTCGGCTTTTTCCTTGAGCTTGTCGTTATTCACTTTGCCGGTAAGCACCACGGTGCCGCTATGGGCATCCACCTGGATGGGCTGCCCTCCCACTTCGGCATCGTCGGCCAACCTGACGCGGACTTGATCCACGATGATGTCGTCGGTGACCGGGGTCTTGTCTTTTTCAGCCAGCAGCGGCGTCAGGACCAGAGCGCACAGGATCGCAAGGGAAAGGAATCGCATCCGAGTTTAATTTTCCCCCCGCATGGAGCGCCAGTCAATAGCATTGAGAAACTCGGGGTTCTCGCGCCAGCCTTTTTGCACTTTGACGAACAGTTCCAGAAATACCTTGTGGCCCACTATCTTTTCAATTTCATAGCGCGCCAGCGTGCCGATTTTCTTGAGAGCCGCGCCTCCCGCGCCGATGACGATAGCCTTCTGGCCGTCGCGTTCGACGTAGATGGTGGCGGCGATTTTGGTGAGCCCTTCCTTGGATCCCTTGCGCGGCGACGACTCCCAGCGGTCGATCAGCACGGCCACGGAATGCGGCACCTCTTGGCGTGTGTGGCGAAGGATCTGCTCGCGGATCATTTCGGCCGCCATGAATCGCTCGGGCTGATCGGTCAAATGGTCGGCGGGAAAGTAGGCCGGGCCTTCCGGAAGGCTGGAGACGATTCGCTCGCGCACCCGGTCCAGACCCTCGCCGGTCAAGGCTGAGACGGGGATGTATTCGTCGAATTCACGGACCGCTTTGAATTGCTCGATGAACGGCAGCAGCTTGCGCTTGTCCTGGACGCGGTCGATTTTGTTGGCCAGCAGAAAGACGGGCGTAGACAGGTCCTTCAGCACGGAGGCGGCCTCGGCATCTTCGGTGGAAAAAGGAATGGACGCGTCCGCCACATAGAGGAGCACGTCGCGATCGGCCAACGCGGTTCGCACGGTTTGCATCATGCGCTGGTTCAACAGCGTGGTGGATTTGTGAATGCCGGGAGTGTCGATGAAAACGATTTGAGCATCCGGCAAGTTAACCACGCCTTGAATGGTGGTGCGCGTGGTCTGCGGTTTGTCGGAAACGATGGCGAGCTTTTCGCCGATGAGCGCGTTCAACAGCGTCGATTTGCCGGCGTTGGGCCGGCCGATCAGAGAAGCGAACCCCGACCGGAATTCGCTCATGAGCGGGTCTCGGGAACGGTTTCCCGGGCCACTTTCGATACCCGGACTTGCTCCACCTTCAGCTCGTCGCCGGCCAGCACTTCCAGACGAATTCCATCGCGCTCAATCACCTCGCCGATGCGCGGCACGTGCCCCAACCATTCCGTAACCAGGCCGCCGATGGTAGTGGACTCGGTCTCTTCGGGCGGACGAAACTCCAGCAGATCGTCCAGACGGTCCAGATCCAGGCTGCCGGCCACCACGAAGCTGCCGTCGGGCTGTTTCAGCACGTCGCGCTCGGGCTCGTGCTCGTCGTGAATCTCGCCCAGGATTTCCTCCACCATGTCTTCCATGGTGGCGAGACCCGCCGTATTGCCGTACTCGTCGATAACGATGGCCATGTGGGCGCCATCGTGCTGCATCTCGCGCAGCAGATCGTTTACCGGCTTGGTTTCGGGAATCAGCCGGATGGGGCGGGCCAGTTCCCGGACGCGGCGGCCCTGGCGGTCGGCTTCGTCGAGCTCGAACATGTCCCGCACGTGCACGAAGCCGATGATGTTGTCGATGGTTTGGTCGTAAACCGGAATGCGGGAATATTGTTCGTGAATCACCAGCTCGCGCAGGTCCTCGAGCGAGCGGTTGGCATCGATGGCCACCATTTTGGGGCGCGGCGTCATCACTTCGCGGACGGTCTTGTCGCCAAAGGCCACCACGGATTCGATCAGCTTGCGGTCGTCCTTCTCGATGAGGCCTTCCTCTTCGCCGGCCGAGATGAGCGCCTCGATGTCCTGTGCCGGGCTGGGGCTCTCCTCTGCCGTTGCGGCGGTCTCGGAGAGTTCCACCAGGGATTGAAAGAAGCCCAACAGCGCGGTGAGCGGGCGCACCAGCAGCGCGCATATGCGCAGCAGGGGAGCGAGCGGAAGCAGCCAGCGTCCGGTGGTCTTGCGGTACAGCACCTGGGCCAGCACATAGGTGGAGAGCAGCATGGTGAGCCAGGCGAAGAGCGCCGCCTCGAAAAGATTCTGCCAGAGCCCCGGATCGCCTTCGCGGGTGGCCAGGAAGCATACGCCTAACAGCAGGATCAAGGTGTGCTTGATCAGGGAAAACGCGAGCAGGCCGTCGTCGCCCCGCACCCCGATGCGGTCTTCGAGAGTCTCCTTGAAGAATTGCAGCGCGGGCAAATCGCGCGAGCGCAGGCGCAGCGATTCCATGTACAGGACTTGAACCACCGTGATGACGCACAACAGGACGGCCCAGACGATGGTGGCGCCGACGGCAAACCAGGTCATACTAAAGGCCTCGGGGTCATCTTCGCACCCGTGCGATCAGGCCATTGGGGAGTCCCAGCGTTGCGCGCCACTTGCGTTCCGCGCGCGCCATCTGGCCGCGGTCCCGCTCGTGATCGAAGCCCAGCAAATGCAGAACGCCGTGCAGCATCAGGATCTCGATTTCACGGCCCACAGGGTGTCCGAACTCGGCGGCCTGACGCCTGGCATGCTGGAATGAAATCGCAACATCGCCCAGGAAACCGAGCGACTGCCGGGACGGGAAAGCGAGCACATCGGTGGCGCGATCCTGGCGGCGAAAATCGCGGTTGAGCCGCCGCAGCTCGGGATCGCCCGCGATCAGGCAGGTGAATGGACGTCCGCGTGTAAGCTCCAGCTCCAGACGTTTGGCAAATGCGCGAGCTTCCTTCCGTGAAAAGGCCCGCGCCAGGCCCGGCGTGGCCGGATGGTATAGCAGAGTGGTCTGCTCGTTGGGCATGGCAGGAATTTTTAGACCAGCGGAATCTCGCGGTTTTCCACGGGCGCAACGGGGAGCGGTTCACCGCCGGGAATGGCGCCTTCCGACGCCGCTTCAGTGAGCCGCAAAGCCAGCTGGCGTCCGGCGCCGATGGCTTCCTGATGCCGCTCGTAGGCTTTGACGATCTTCTGCACCAGGCTATGGCGAACGACGTCGCGTTCGTCGAAATAAACGAAGCTGATTCCTTCGATGCCGCGCAGCACTTCCACGGCGTCGGTTAAGCCGCTGCGCTTTCCGGAAGGCAAGTCGATCTGGGTGAGGTCGCCCGTCACCACCATTTTGGAGTTGAAGCCCTGGCGCGTCAGCACCATCTTCATCTGCTCGGCGGTACTGTTCTGCGCTTCGTCGAGAATAATGAAACTGTCGTTGAGTGTGCGGCCGCGCATGAACGCGATGGGCGCCACTTCAATGACGGCCCGCTCGAGCAGCTTCTCCACGCGGTCGGCTTCCAGCATGTCGTACAGGGCGTCGTAGAGCGGGCGCAGATACGGATCCACTTTTTCCTGCAGATTGCCGGGCAGGAATCCCAGGCGTTCGCCGGCTTCCACGGCCGGACGCGTCAGCACGATGCGTGAGACGCGCTTGCTTAACAGCGCCGAAACCGCCATGGCAACGGCCAGATATGTTTTTCCGGTGCCCGCCGGTCCGACGCCGAAAACCAGGTCGTGCCGCTCGATGGCCTCGACATAGCGGCGCTGGTTTACGGTCTTGGGCGCGAGGGTCTTCTTTCCGAAGTTTCGCTGGCGCCCGCTGTGGACCAGGCTGCGTAAAGTGACTTCGGGGTCGGCCGTAACCACGCGCAGATAACTGTTCAGGTCGCCGTTGGCGAAGCTCAGGCCTTCCTTCACTAAAGCGACATAATCTTCGAGAATGCCGGCGGCGCGAATCACATCCGCTTCGGCGCCTTCGATTTCGAGCGAGTCGTTCAACAGGCTGGCGGTGACCTTCAGCCCGCTCTCGAGAACTCGGATGTTTTCGTCGCGAGTGCCGAACAGGGACTCGATGCCGCGAGTGATCTGAACGCTGAGTTTCATTCCAGGATGACAGCGCGGTTCAAGCGGGGACCGAGAACGGGAACTTTCATCCGCGAGGGCGGAGGAAAAGCAAACATCTGCCTTAAATTATACCAAAGGCCTCTGCTGGGGCACCGGCCAGGCAAGCTCCCCCGGCCGGTTACTCGGCGTGCAGGGCCGTTACCGGGTCGACGGTGGCCGCGCGGCGCGAGGGGAAATAGCAGGCCAGGCAGGCCGCGGCGAACACGCCGGCCGTGATCGCAGCGTAGGTGAGGGGATCGACCGGGCTCACGTTAAACAGCATTGACGACATGAGACGCATCGCGGCAAAAGCCGCCAGCAGCCCGCATGCCGCGCCGATGCCGGTGAGCAGCAACCCATCGCGCACAAACATTGCGGTGATGGCATGCCTTTCGGCGCCCAGCGCCATGCGAATGCCAATCTCGCGCGTGCGCTGCAAGACCGAATAGGAGATGACGCCGTAAATGCCCACGATTCCAAGCAGCAGAGCCATGCCTCCGGCCGCGCCCAGCATCACCAGCGTGAAGGAGGTCCGGGCCATGGATTTGGTGTAATAGTAGCCTAGCGTGTGAACGCTCGCGAGCGGCAGATCCGGATCGAGCGACCACACCGCCTGCTGGATATCCTTCATGAAGTTTTGCGAACCGGCCCGCGGACTGCGAATGGCCAGCGCGATGCCCCGGTGCAGCATCTCCTTCTGACCCTCGTAGTGGTCCATCATGATGGGCCAGTACACGGAAGCAGGCGCCGGCCGGTTGACCCCGTCGTCGTGGGTATCGCCGGCGACGCCGACGATTTCGCGCCAATCGTCGGTACTGGCGACGCGGATTCTTTTGCCGAGCGCGCTCGGCGCGTCACGCCAATATTCCCGCGCAAAACTCTCGGAGATAATTGCGGCCGGAATCTTCTGGTAGATGTCGGTCCACGTCAGATCGCGTCCGGCCACCAGCGGAGTACCCAGCGTCGCGAAAAATCCCGGCGAAATGAATTTGAAGCGTCGTATGGGCGGAAGCTGGCCTTCTTTGTTCGGGTGATCCTGGGCTACCAGAACATCGGCGGAGGAACTTCCGTCCATCGGCATGGAGCTTGCGAAGCTGACGGCGGAAACTCCGGGAATTGCCGCGACGTTGTTTAACATCTGCTGTTCCATGCGGACCAACCGCTCACGCTGGGAATCCGGCACTTGTGTCTCCGGGATATACAGGCGGAACGTCTGGATGGTGTTGGGCGCCGTGAATCCGGGCGGCACATGCAGCAGGGCCCGGAAGGTACGAATCATCAGTCCCGAACAAATCAGCAGAACCAGCGCCATCGCAACCTGTAGAATTACGAGAGCGTTTCGCGCGCGATGCCGTTCGCGGCTTTGGCTGAGGGAACGTCCTCCCTCGCGGAGGGTGTTGTTCAAACTAGCGCCCGCGTACTTGAAGACGGGAATCAAGCCAATTAAAAGACTGGAGAGGAGCGCCAGTAGCAGCGTGAAGAGCAGCACTGGAATATCGATGCCGATTTCGCGGATGCGCGGAAGACCGGCGGGCGAGATTGCGAGCAGAACGCGCAGTCCGGCATAGGCGAATGCCAATCCAAGCAGGCTCCCGAGCACGCCCAGGACGAGGCTCTCGAGCAGCAGATCCGCAGCCACGCGCCGCCGTCCCGCGCCTAGAGCCGCGCGAATCACCAATTCATGGCGGCGCCCCTCCGCGCGCACCAGCAGCAGGTTCGCAACGTTGGCGCAAGCGATCAACAACACCATTGCGATGGAGCCCATCAAGACCCACAACACGCTACCCACGTCGCCGACCACCACCCGCTTCAACGACCGAAGGTTGGGAGAAATACGCGCATTTTCGAATAACTTGGCACTGAACCCCTCCGGTGCGGGAAAGCTTCGCATGACCACCGGCAGAAGCCGCGCCATGTCCGCGCTGGCCTGCTCCATGGTGACACCGGGCTTCAAGCGGGCCAGCGCATTGTAACTAAAATTGCCCAAATTCGTTTTATTGCGATCCCACCGGAATGGCAGGAACAGCGCCGGGTCATCCGTATCATCGAGAAATTGAAAGCCCCGCGGCTACACCCCAATGATTTGGCGCGGCTTGCCATCGACAATGATCGAGCGCCCAATCACCGACGCCGCGCCATCGAATCTCCGGCGCCAGTAATCGTAGGACAGCAGCGCGGTTGCCGGACTGCCGGGCGAATCGTCCTCGCGGGTAAACAACCGGCCCAGGGCCGGCGCCACGCCCAGAATTCGCAGCGTGCCATCAGTGACGTCAAACCCGGCGACATGCTCCGGTTCTCCCACCCCGGTTACGCTGAGCGAGTCGCGATCGTAGGCGCCGATGTCCTGAAGCGTGGCGCTCTGCTCGCGATCGATGAAGTAGACGGATGGGGCGATGTTGAGTTCTTTGATTCCGACGCCCGGCGCGGTGTACCAAACGCCGATCAACTGCTCGGCGTGGGGATAGGGCAGAGGCTTCAACAATACGTTTTCCACAACGCTGAAGATCAAGGCAGTGGCGCCCACGCCAAGGCCCAGCGTGAGCAGGGTGACGGCTGTAAACATTGGCGCCCGGCTGAGCCTTCGAAACACCTGCCTGAGTTGGTCCATGAGCGTGGTACGTTGGCGAGCCGTGAAAAGTTCCCCGGGACTCGGAGCAGTTTGGGAAAATGAAGAGGCCGGAAATGATCGTCCTGAAGTACGTTCCGCCACCTCCGCTTTCTGAATTCGTGAAGTTGTTGTGGCTATACGAAGGCTACACGCAACCGCACGCCAAGGAGCGAGTTCTGCCCACCGGCGAAATGCAGATTGTGATCAACTTGCAGGAGGACCGCACCTGCGTTTACGACCGCGCTGACCTGGAGCGATGCCGCCAGTTCCGCGGGGCCCTGCTCTCCGGCGCTCATTCCGAATACGTAGTGATCGACACCGCGGAGCAGGTCTCTGTCATGGGCGTGGCCTTCCGGGCCGGTGGGGCGTTCCCATTTCTGCGAATGCCGGCCGGCGAGCTGCGCGACACCGACGTATCGCTCGACGCACTGTGGGGCCGGGCGGGGGTGGATCTTCGAGAACGAGTGCTGGAGGCCGCGACGCACCAGGCCCGTTTCCGGATTCTGGAGCAAGCCCTGTTGGCGGAACTGGCGCGAGGATTCGATCGGCACGCGGCCGTTAGATTCGCACTGCGCCAGTTCACGGCCGCGCCGCATACCACCACCATCGCATCGGTGAGCGAACGGATCGGCCTCAGCCCCAAGCGCTTTATCCAGGTATTTCGCGATGAAACCGGATTCACGCCCAAGGTGTTTTGCCGCATCCGGCGCTTCCAACAGGCGCTGGATCGCATGGGTGCCGGCCGGCAGGTCGAGTGGGCGAGCGTCGCATTAGACTCCGGCTACTTCGACCAGGCGCATTTCAATCACGATTTCCGGGCGTTTTCCGGACTCAATCCTTCCTCCTATCTCGCCCAACGGACGGCGCATCGGAATCACGTGCCCTTGGATTGAAGTTACGAAGGGGCAATTTCTTACAATACGGCGGTCCGAGATTCGGCGCACAATGGCTGCATGGCGAAAGTAAAACCAATTCCCGAGGGCTACCACACGGTAACCCCGTATCTGGTGGTTCCCGGCGTGGCCAAGCTAATTGAATTTACGAAGGAGGCCTTCGGCGCCGCGGAGGTCCGCGTATTCAAGCGGCCGGATGGAAGCGTGATGCACGCCGAGATCAAGATCGGCGATTCGCTCATCATGATGGGCGAGGCAGGGCCGGGCGGTAAGCACTTTCCGGGCATGCTGCACCTCTATATGGAGGAAGTTGACGCAGTCTATCAGCGGGCGATCCGGGCTGGCGCGACGTTGGTTCGCGAGCCAGCCGACCAGCCGCATGGCGACCGCATGGCCGGCGTGGAAGACGCGTTCGGCAACCAGTGGTGGATCGCTACGCACATCCAGGACGTGATCGTCTAGCGACTCGGCTTTAGAACGTAAATCCACTGGGATGTTTCATCTCACCCTGCGCTAACATGAAATATCTTCATGCCCATCGACTGGTTCCCGCTCTGGCTCAGCTTGCGCGTGGCCGCGATTTCCACCGCGATCGCGCTGGCGGTCGGGCTGTGGCTGGCATGGACTCTGGCCAACCGAACGTTTCGCGGCAAAGAGGCTTTGGATGCGGCCATCACGCTTCCGCTGGTGCTGCCTCCCACCGTCCTGGGCTACTATCTGCTGGTTCTGCTCGGCCGCGCCAGTCCCGTCGGTCATCTCTATGAATTGCTCTTCGGTGGACCGCTGGTCTTCACCTGGCAGGCGGCGGTGGTGGCTTCGCTGTTTCATTCCACGCCGCTACTGGTAAAGTCGGCGCGAGCCGCGTTCGAAAATGTCGATCGATCCTATGAGCGGGCGGCGCGCAATCTGGGCGCCACCGAGCTGCGGCTGTTCTGGCGCGTGACGCTGCCGCTGGTACGGCGTTCGATTCTGGCGGCGGCCGCGCTGGCTTTTGCCCGATCGCTGGGCGATTTCGGAGTCACGCTCATGATCGCAGGCGATATTCCAGGCCGCACGCAAACCATCTCGATCGCGATTTTCGACGCCGTGGAAGCGGGCAACGGAGCAGCGGCCCGCATCCTGGTGCTGATTATCTCCGCCGTGGCGCTCCTTATTCTGACGCTGGCCAACCGCCTCACCTCCAATCCCTTTGGGCCGCGCCAGACCGCGTTGTGAATCCAAGCGCCATGATTCAAGCCCCATGATCCAAGCGAAGATTCGCAAGCAGTATCCGCCCAGTCCCGATGCGGCCGGCTTTTCGCTGGATGTCGAGTTTCGGGCGGCCGACGGAGTGACGGTGCTGTTTGGTTCGAGCGGGGCCGGAAAAACCCTCACGCTGGATTCCATCGCCGGCTTCGTGCGCCCCGACCAAGGCCGCATTCTGCTGGACGATCAGATCCTGTTCGACGGCGCGGCCGGAGTGCATCTGCCGCCCCGATCGCGGCACTGCGGTTACGTTTTTCAAAACTACGCGTTGTTTCCGCACATGACGCTGCGGCAAAACCTGGAATTCGCCGCTGAGCGCACGCCCCGTCTCGGTCGGCATCGCAAAGTGACCGAAATGCTCGAAAAGTTCCGCTTGGGCGAAGTCGCCGGGCGCCGGCCCTATCAGCTTTCCGGCGGGCAGAAGCAGCGTTGTTCCATCGCGCGGGCATTGATCGGCGCGTCGCGCGTACTGTTGCTGGATGAACCCACCAGCGGTCTGGATGCCCCGCTTAGAGCCGAGCTTTACTCCGTGCTCCGCCAAGTGAGGCAGGAGTTTGGAACGCCTATGTTGTTGGTGACGCACGACACCGAAGAGTGCTTTACTTTGGCCGACGAAATGATCGTGCTGCGCGACGGCCGCGCGGTGCAGACCGGGACGCCGCGCAAGGTTTTCGAACGGCCCGCCAATGCGGATGTCGCGCGATTGCTGGGACTCTACAATGTCTTGCCGGTGGAAATCCGGTCGCTCGATCCGGGCCGCAATACCAGCCGGCTGCGCTTTGGGGATTTCGAGCTGGCCGGCCCCTATTTCCCCGGCCGCCTGATTGGCGACCAGGTTTGTTTGTATGTCCGGCCGGATCAGCTTTCCGTGGCGCCTCAGAATGGCCGGCCGGCGTTCAATCAGATCCCCGCCACGCTGCTTCGGACGGTGCAAAAGCCGGAGCGCCTGCGGCTGGAGTTTTCCGGCGAAATTGCAGTGGAGGTGCGGGCGGAAGAGATCTCACAATATAACGGCGTGAAGGAATGGGTGATCGAGTTTCCCAGCCGGGATCTGCGGATTTTGTGAACCGGTTCAGGGTCATAGAAAAAGCGGACGAACAGACACGCCGCAAGAAGCGTTGGCATGAGTGCGGCGCTAAAGCGGGGGAACTCGGCACGCAAGAGTGCGTGCGCCACAAAGGGACCTTGTGAGGCGCTATTGCATTACCGATTCGCTCAACGTCGCCGCTCGCGCCGCTCGCGATTGCGTCGACATGATTCAGATTCGCGCCAAGGAACTTTCGGGGCGGGAGCTGAGTGATTTGGTGAGAGCGGTCGGGCGAGTTGCACAAAGGAGTAAGGTGCTGGTGAATACGCGCACCGATATCGCATTGGCCTGCGGCGCGCAGGGAGTTCATCTGCCCGCCGGTTCGATGGCGCCCGAAGTCATCCGCCGGATCGCCCCCGTGGGATTTTTGATCGGCGTCTCCTGCCATAGCATCGAGGAATTGCGCGCGGCCGAGCGCGAGGGCGCCGATTTCGCGGTGTATGGCCCGATTTTTCCGAGCGTTACCAAATCGCTTACGCCCATGGGGCTGGACGTGTTCCGGCGGGCCGTGTCGGCGGTTCAACTGCCGGTCTACGCATTGGGCGGGGTCACGCGTGAAAACGGCGCGGCTTGCATCGCTGCCGGAGCGGCCGGCGTCGCAGGCATTTCGCTATTCACGTAACATTTCAACTACCCTGAGAACTTGCAACCCTCGCCGCCAGTCTCCACCGCCGCCGCCCAGCGCCAAAAGATGCTGGGTCTGGCATTGCGTGTGGGTGTGTTCGCATTGATCGCGGCACTGGGCTATTATTTCGTTTTTCCCATCATCATCGCCCTCATTGGCGCGCCGGTCCTAGTCATTTCCACCCTGGGCACCTTCGCCGCCGCGGCCGTCGCGAATGCCCTCGCGCTGCGCATTTACGAACGGGGTAACCTGGCCGATATCGGGCTGGGCTGGTCCCCCGCGTCACGCCGTAATCTGTCGCTCGGGATGCTGGGCGGGATTGGCGCGGCCTTGGTGGTGGTGGTGATTCCGCTGGCGCTGCGCGGGGCCGATCTGGAGTCGGTTCCGAACGAACATTTCCGCTGGCCGTCCATGCTCTTCGTTTCCATCCTGCTGCTGTTTGGCGCGGTGGGCGAAGAAATGCTGTTTCGCGGTTACGGCTTTCAGGTACTGGTGAAAGGTATTGGCCCCTTCGCCACCATTCTTCCGGTGGCCGTGCTGTTCGGCCTGGCCCATTCGCAAAACCTCAACTTCGGCGCGCTCGCGCTCACCAACACCATTCTGTGGGGCGTGGTGCTGGGCTACGCCTACCTGCGGAGCGGCGGCCTTTGGCTGCCCATCGGACTGCACTTCGGCTGGAACTGGGCCCTGCCGCTGCTCGGGGTCAATCTCAGCGGGTTTACAATGGATGTCACAGGCTACGCGATGCATTGGAAACTGGGAGCACGCTGGAGCGGAGGCGCCTACGGCCCGGAGGGCGGCTTGCTCACAACGGCGGTGGCGATCGGCTTGTTCTTCTACGTCGCAAAGTCCCCCATCCAGCATCAGGATCCCCAGGAGGAAGCATGATCCTTACGCGCCGAGCGTTCTGTTGCATTTCACCTTGCGCCGCCGGCCTCCTGTTATGCGCGTTGTGGCCCTCGAGCGCTCGCGCCCAGAAGCTCACGGACGACGACCGGGTTGAGATTCTGCGCGGCATGCTGTCGGAAAACGCCACTGTGAAGACGCTTCTTCCGCGTTCCAAGAAGCCGCTGCCGTTCGATAGCACCGGCAACTGGGACAAGGATTTTTGGGACCAGGCCGATCGGGAATTCGGTCCCGCCGCTCGGGTAGGGGATCTGGTG
This sequence comes from Bryobacterales bacterium, assembly GCA_963824345.1. Lineage (GTDB taxonomy): Bacteria > Acidobacteriota > Terriglobia > Bryobacterales > Bryobacteraceae > Palsa-89. The sequence goes on along the minus strand of CAWGOZ010000014.1, from coordinate 53,987 downwards.
CAGGTTACGCATTTGAACATTGAAAACGACAAGATCGTGTTCGAGATCAACGGCGGTATGCGAGGCGCCAACCGGGGTAGCTGGAAAGATCACGTGCAGGTGGGCGTCGGCGGGGTTGCGCCCATCAACCGGCCGCAGCAAAACTCCAACGCGCCGGGGGGAACCTCGATCGCGCTGTTGTTCAATGGGCCGGTTCCTCCCATTAAAGCCGACGACATCAAGAAGATTCTGGCGCCCGTTCTCAATTTCGACACCCAGACTGCCACCGACAATTACGTGGAGAAGCTGCCGGAGCCCATCCAAAATGCCATCAAGGCGAATAAAGTTATTCTGGGCATGGATCGGGACCAGGTTCTGCTGGCCATCGGCAAGCCGCGCCACAAGGAACGCAACATCTCGAGCAATGGCGCCGAAAACGAGGACTGGATCTATGGCGACCCTCCCGGTAAGATTACCTTTGTGACTTTCACAGGCTCCAAGGTCACCCGGATCAAGGAAGCTTACGCCGATATTGGCGGGTCCACCGCACCATCTCTGATCGTCAAGTAGGTTGCTATCAAGATTGGCCGAACGAAACTGGGCCGAAGAAAATCTGGAGAGATATGTCCATTAAGGTAGGCATTAACGGCTTCGGCCGGATCGGCCGCAATGTGGTTCGCGCGGGCCTGCATAATCCCAACATTGACTTTGTGGCCGCTAACGACCTCACCGACACGAAAACGCTGGCGCATTTGCTGAAGTACGATTCCATCCTCGGCCAGCTTCACGAAGACGTGAAAGTGGATGGCGATTCGATCGTCGTGGCCGGGAAACGCATCAAGATTTTCGCCGTGAAAGATCCGGCCGAACTGGACTGGAGTTCGCTGGGCGTGCAGGTAGTGGTGGAATCCACCGGAAGTTTTACCGATAAAAAGGACGCAGCCAAGCACCTGCGAGGGACCGTGAAGAAGGTCATCATCTCGGCGCCCGCCAAGGACGAGGACATCACCATCGTGCTCGGCGTCAACGAAAGCATGTACGATCCCGCCAAGCATAACGTCATCTCGAACGCCTCCTGCACCACCAATTGCCTGGCGCCGGTGGTGAAGGTGCTGCACGAAAAGTTCGGCATCCTCAAAGGATCGATGACCACCATTCACAGCTACACCAACGATCAGAACGTGCTGGATTTTCCTCACAAGGATTTGCGGCGGGCGCGCGCGGCAGCGCTGAACATGATCCCCACAACCACCGGCGCGGCCAAGGCCATCTCGCTGGTGATGCCCGAGTTGAAGGGCAAGCTGGACGGTTATGCGATGCGCGTTCCAACGCCGGATGTTTCCGTGGTGGATCTGGTGGTGCTGACCTCCAAAAAGACCACTGCCGAGGAAGTGAACAAGGCGCTGCGGGATGCCGCCAATGGCCCGCTCAAGGGCATCCTGGCCTATACCGAAGACCCGGTGGTTTCCACCGACATGTTGCACAACCCGAACAGCTCGATCGTGGACGGCGGCCTCACCAAGGTGCTGGACGGAGATCTGGTGCACGTTATTTCCTGGTACGACAACGAGTGGGGCTACTCGATGCGCGTGGTGGATCTGATCGATTTTCTGGGCAAAAAAGGCCTGGGGTAGTTCTCAGGCATCTTTCCGCACCACCCACGTGGTCATGGAGCGCTGGTTCTGAACCACGGTGGTCTTCAACGGATCGGCCAATCGCCCGCCCAGATCTTTTGTGAGGCTCACGAGCATCGCTTCGTCCACTAAATAGCGCTGGGAGCCGTCGGGTAACAGGAAGCGGCGGCCGGGGTTCACGGAAGCGATGCGCTGTATCTGGGCTTCCATCCCGATCGACGACGCGAGGCGGCAAAAGAACAGGCCGCCCGGCTTCAACACCCGCCACGCGCCGCGCAACATGGCGTCAAAATGACCGTCGTCGCGGGCGAAATGAAGGACGGCGCTGGCGATCGCGACGTCGGCAAAAGCTTCGCCGAACGACATGCTTTCGATGGTCTCCCCGCGGAAGTTGCCGGCCGGAAGATCCGGCGCGAGCGACCGAGCCAGATGGCGCAGCGCGTCGATCGCCCCCGGGTCCGCATCCACGCCAAATACTTCGTAGCCTTCCCTGAGAAAATAGATCAAATTGCGTCCGGAACCGCAGCCGGCGTCGAAAATCCGCATCCCAGGCGCGATCCTGCCGCGCAGCAATTGATCGAAAAGGTAGATGTCGATTGGTCCGAACCGCTTCTGAAGATCGTCACTCATACGCTAAAATGTTCGCATGCAGCAGGGACCCTTACTCGCAGCTCTTTTCGCCTTGACGTTGTTCGGCGCCGACAGCGACATTCCGAAGACCTTCACCCCGCCTACCGCGGAAAACGACTACGTCAAGCGCGAAGTGATGATCCCGATGCGCGACGGAGTGAAGCTGTACACCGTCATCGTAGTGCCTAAAGGAGCCAGGAACGCGCCCATTCTGCTGACGCGCACTCCCTACAACGCCGCCGGCCGCACCTCACGCAACGACAGCCCGCATATGCTGGCGATCCTGCCGCAGGGAGACGAAGTCTTCGTCAAGGGCGGCTACATCCGCGTCTTCCAGGACGTGCGCGGCAAATATAAGTCCGAGGGCGACTATGTGATGACCCGGCCCGTGCGCGGTCCGCTGAACCAGACCGCGACGGATCATGTCACCGATGCCTACGACACTATCGACTGGCTGGTGAAGAACACGCCGGAATCGAACGGACGAGTCGGCATGCTCGGCTCTTCCTACGAGGGTTTCACAGTGGTGATGGCCCTGCTGGGTCCGCATCCGGCCTTGAAGGTGGCCGCGCCCGAGAGTCCCATGGTGGATGGGTGGATGGGTGACGACTGGTTTCATTACGGAGCTTTTCGACAGACCAACTTCGATTACACCTCCGGCCAGACTGCCAAGCGGGATGAAGGCAAGTCCGTACCGCGCGGCGCCTATGACGACTACGAAGCTTTCCGCCAGGCCGGATCGGCGGGTGCGTATGCTCGTCTGCATGGCTTGGATCAACTGCCGTGGGCCGAGAAAATGATCGAGCATCCCGCTTACGACGAGTTTTGGCAGGGGCAGGCGCTGGATAAATTGATTGCCGAACATCCTCCGCAGGTGCCGGCCATGTGGATTCAGGGACTGTGGGACCAGGAAGACATGTGGGGCGCGATTCATTGCTATATGGCGCTGAAGGCGCACGGCCAGGGGGATCATAACTATCTGGTGATGGGTCCCTGGAGGCACAGCCAGGTGAATTACGACGCCTATAATCTCGGCCCGTTCAAGTGGGAAGGCGATACGGCCACCGAGTTCAGGCGCGACGTGCTGAAGCCGTTTTTCGATCAGTATCTGAAGACGGATGCACCGAAAGCGGACACGCCGCCGGTGTTCATTTACAACACCGGCGAGAATCATTGGGATCGTTTGAAGAATTGGCCGCTGGCCTGCCAGCAGGGCTGCGCCGCGCCGTTGAAGCCGCTCTATCTGGAAGCGGACTTCGGCTTGGGATTCGATCCTCCCACCGGCTCCGCGTCGGCGGCGGATTCCTACGTTTCCGATCCCGCCAAGCCGGTTCCGTATATATCGCGCCCGGTTCGTTTCGCCGACGGGGACCGCTGGAGGACGTGGCTGGTCACCGATCAGCGCTCGGTGGCCGACCGCACGGACGTGTTGACATATGCATCGCCCGCGCTGACCACGCCGGTGCGAATCAGCGGCGCGCCGCTGGCCGACCTTTTCGCGGCCACCACCGGCACGGATTCCGACTGGGTGGTGAAACTCATTGATGTTTTTCCTGATGAGGTACCCAGCCAGCCGGAACTGGGCGGTTACGAGCTGGCGGTTTCCATGGATATTTTTCGAGGGCGCTACCGCGAGAGCTTTGAGCATCCATCGGCTATTCCGGCCGGCCAACCCGAGCGTTATCGCTTCGCGCTGCCGACCACCAATCACGTGTTCGAGCCGGGCCATCGCATCATGGTGCAGATCCAATCGAGCTGGTTCCCGCTGTACGATCGGAATCCGCAGAGTTTCGTGCCGAATATTTTCTTCGCGCAGCCGTCGGATTACGTGAAGGCGACGGAGACCGTGTTCCATTCGGCCGGCCAAGCCAGCGCGGTGTGGTTGCCCGTCGTCCCAGAGTGATCGCAGAGCGATCGCGACAAGCTACTCGTCTCGCAGGGCAATCATCGGATCCACGTGGGTGGCTCTGCGCGTAGGGATATACGCGGCCGCCAGCGCGATCAGCCAGAGAACCACGGCGGCGGAAGCATAGATGGCAGGGTCCCAAAACTCGAGCCCATAGAGCTGGGAACGAATCAGCGTGCCGGCGCTGGCTGCGGCGGCGAATCCGATGGCGGTGCCGATCCCGAGCATGATTGCGACCTCCCGGACCACCAACCCGCGCACATGGCCCGCTGCGGCGCCTAGCGCCATGCGGATGCCGATCTCGCGCGTGCGCCGCGAGACGTTGTAGGCCAAGACGCCGTACAATCCGATGGCCGCCAGCAGCGTTGCCAGGCCGGCGAAAGATCCGGTGAGCGAGGAAAGAAGGCGCTCGGCAAAGAGGTTCTCCTCGATCTGGGCCTGCATGGTTTTCAAATCCTGGATGGGCAGGTTGGGATCGAGCGCGGCCACTTCCCGGCGAATCTGCCCGGCGATCCGCTGCGGGTCAATCGCGGTGCGAACGTAGAAGTACAGCGACCCCTGCTGCTTGTTCTGTCGATAAGGCAAGTAAAGGGCGCGCGGCGGAACCTCGCGAATGTCGGTGTACTTGGCATCCTTCACTACGCCGACAATTTCGATGTCGGGCTTCACTTTGTCGCCTCCGCCTTGTGCGAAATAATGGCCCAGCGGATCTTGATTGGGCAGGAAGTGACGGACGAAGGCTTCATTGACCACCGCAACTTTCGGCGCCGCCAGGTTGTCCGCCGGCGTGAACTCGCGGCCTGCGATGAGCGGCATTCCCATGGTGCGGAAATAATCCGGGCCTACGGCGTCGGTGTTTGTGTCGGCGGCTTCGTCGGTGGGCGGCGCATAGCCTGGAACCGTGATGTTTGTACGACTGGTGTCGCCGGCGATGGCGGGTATTTCCGCCGCGGAAACGAGCTTGGTCCCGGGAATCGACGCGAGGCGCTCGGCAAGACGATCGTAGAACTGCGCGGCGGCCTGATCGGTGTACTTGTTGAGCTTCGGGGAAATCGAGAAAGTGAGCAGATGATCCACCCGCAGTCCCAGATCGATGCGGGAAAGATTCGCCAGGGTGCGGGCGAACAGCCCTGCGGATATCAGAAGGAGAAGCGAAATGGCGACCTGAACGGTCACCAGCGATTTGCGAAAGCGATTGGCGGAACCGCTGGATCCGGTTTGGCCGGACTGGCTCTTGAGCGCGGGCACGAGGTCGGGCCGCGTACTTTGAAGAGCGGGGAAAAGTCCAAAGGCGAAACCGGTAAGAAGCGATAGGCCGAAGCAGAACAGCAGCACTCGCGGATCGAGGCTGGGGGTCAGGAAAGATTGCTCGCCGCCGGATGGAGGAAGAGATGCGATGACGGCGCGCAGAGTCCAATAAGCCGCTCCCAGTCCTAAGGCCCCGCCGGCCAAGGCCAGAATGGTCGATTCGAGCAAGAGCTGGCGGATGAGCTGCGCGCGGGAAGCGCCGATCGCCAGGCGCACCGCGATTTCGCGTGTTCGAGCCGCCGCCCGAGCCAGTTGTAGATTCGCCACGTTTGCGCATGAGATTAGCAGCACCAGCGCGGTCATCGCCAGCAGCAGCAACAACGGCTGCCGTCGTTCGTCGCGCAGACTGCCGCGCCCGAACTGGCCAGGACGCAGAACGATTTTCTTGGCGCGAAATTGCTGCAGCAAAGTTTGGCTGGGATGCCGAAGAAGTTGGACATCTTTTTCGAGCTGCCTGCGATAGGTGACGTTGATGGCGGCATCCGCCTGCGCGAGCGTGACGCCCGGCTTGAGCCGTGCGAACAAAGGAAGCCAGTAGTTTCTGCGATCCTGAAAGGCGTCCCAATCCGGGGTCAGCGCTTTTTTCATCGAAAGGGGCGCGTAAATCTCAGGCGAGTCGCCCAGGCGCTCGCCCCTGAAACCTTTCTGCGCCACGCCGACGATGGTCAGCGGGTAGCCGTTGATAATGATGGTCTGGTTCAGCGCGGAAACATCGGCTCCGAAACGCGAGGTCCAATAGTTGTAGCTGAGGACCGCGACGGGATTGCCGCCCGCGCCGTCGTTGTGATCGTCGTCTTCGGTGAACAGCCGTCCCAGGGCGGGACGGACGCCGAGGAGTTCAAAATAATTGCCTGAAACCAGGTGCGCCGTGCCGGGCAGCGCGGTGTTGTGGAAGGCAATGCTGGCGCTCATGGAACTGGCGCCGCCGAGGCCGGTAAACGGGGTCGGCTCTTTTTGCAGCTCGCTCTGCATTTCGCGAAACATCGGATAGCTAAAGGAGGGCCCGCCGTCTTCATCGTTGGAGACGCGGCCCTGCGCGGGTCCTGGATGATAGAGGAACACTAGCTGCTGGGGGTTCTTCACCGGAAGCGTTCTCAGCAGGAATTGGTCCAGCAGCGAAAACATGGCGGTGTTCGCGCCGATTCCGAGAGCCAGGGAAAGAATCGCGATTCCGGAAAAGACCGGCGTGCGGGCCATGCCGCGCAGAATCACCATTAGCTTCACCATGCGGTTACCTCTTTGTTTGGATTTTCCATCACCGAAGTATCTCCACCAGCAGGATCCAAGCGCCCACCACGCCGGCTACAAACGAAAATACGAAGCCCGGCACCAGCCAACCGATTGCTCCGGGCACTCCCAACAGCAGAGCGATTCCCGCCACTCCGAAGGGGATGGTTGCGAACTGGGTGAACACGGCCCGGCTGACGAACCAGGCCCAGGGTTGGCCGTTTCTCGACATGAGATAGCGAATTTGCACCGCGGCCTGGACGCCCCAAGAGGCAGCGGCGATCACCAGGACCTCAATGGAAAACGCCCGCTCGGACTGGCGCGGGATCAAACCGACGGTGGATATTAGAAAAACCTGGAGGAATTGCATGATCGATTCAACCGCGCGCCCCGGGAGGTGTGGGACGGTCAGAATTCTATTCAGATTGATGGAGAGCGCGACAAATACCAACCCCATGAGCGTGGCCGCGGCGCCAGCCTCAACCGACAGCAGGGTGCTCCATTCGGCTATCCATGAATTGCTCACGTTTTGCTACTCGTATCGTAGCGCTCGGATCGGGTCCAACTTGCTGGCGCGCAGGGCCGGCAGCCAAATGGCGAGGAGGGCGACCGAGCCCAGCGCGAGTGGAATCGCGGTGAAAGCCATGGGATCTCGAACATTCACGCCGAATAAAAAGGCCGCCATGAAACGCGTCAGGCCGAAGGCGGAGCCGGTCCCGATGGCAACCCCGATCAGCACCAGACGCATGCCCTGCAACACCACCATATTGCGCACGGCGGCTGTTTCCGCCCCCAGCGCCAGGCGAATCCCGATCTCCTGCGTTCGCTGCTCCACCGCATAGGCCATCAGACCGTAGATTCCGATGGCGGCCAGCAACAAAGCCGAGCTTCCAAAAATCGTCATCAATAGCATGTTGAAGCGCTGGCGCGAAGTGGAGAGCGAAACGACTTCATTCATCGTGCGCACGTCGGAGACGGGCAGGCCGGTCACCTGCCGCAACTGCTCCTGGATGGCGCTGCTCAAAGACGACGGCTGCAGGCTGGTGCGCACCACCCAGGCCAGGGGCGTGATCGCCACGTTCAGCGCGTTGAGCTCGTCGGTAACCTGAGCCTGCGGGACAAACATCTGCGGTTCGGGATCGTGGTTGAGTGCATCATCGCGCGAGTCTGCCACCACGCCGATGATCTGGCGCGGGGGCTCGGAGGCTAACTCGTGCATGTTCTTGGCGCCTCCGCCAATGAGGATTTGATCGCGCAGCGGGTCGGCGTCCTTCCAGAACTTCTTCGCCATGGCCTGGTTGATGACTACCACCGGCCGGGATGTCTTGTCGTCGGTCTCCGCGAACGTTCTGCCGCGCTTCACGGGGACTTTGAAGACTTCAAAATATCCCGGCGAAACGGTTTTCCATCCTCCACCTCCCGTGTAGGGAGAATGGTTTTCCGGCGGGCGTCCCACGATGTTGAAGGGCAGGCCGTACCCGCCTTCCAGCGGAATGCAGCAGGTGGCGCTGGTCAGCTCTACTCCCGGCAGCGCGCGTAGCCGGGCAGCGCCATCGCGCACCAGCCGCTCCACCGCGCCGGCCTTGAGAAAACGCGGACCGGCCAGCGACATTCGCATCGTGAGCACGTTCTTTGGATCGAAACCCGGATTTACTCCGCCCAGCGCCAGCGAGGTGCGGATCAACAGCGCGGATCCCACCAGCAGAACCAGAGCGAGCGCAACCTCGGCGATGACCAGCACGGATCGCATTTTGTTCTGGCGGAATCCGCTGCCGGTCCGTCCGCTGCTTTCCTTCAAAGTGGCGCTCAGATCGGCTCGCGAACTTTGCAGAGCCGGAATCAGGCCAAACAGGATTCCGGTGCCCACCGAAATCAGCAGCGTAAACGTGAGCACGCGCCAATCCGCGCCAACCAACGTTCCCCTGTCGCCGAGCCGGGGAAGGTCGGCGGTGTTGATGGCGAGCAGCGCTCGAATTCCGATCAACCCCAGCGCGAGCCCGGCGATGCCGCCCGCCACGGACAATACGACGCTCTCGGTCAGCAATTGCCGGATGATCCGGCCGCGTCCGGCGCCAATGGCGGCTCGAATCGCAATTTCGCGACGTCGCGCCGTGGCGCGCGCCAGCAACAGATTGGCGACATTCGCGCAAGCGATCAGCAGCACCAGGCCCACCGCTGCGGCCAAGACCAGCAGGATGGGCCGAGAGTCGCCCACGAAGGCCTCTTGAAACGGCGTGACCGAGAATGCGTTATTGGGTTCCAGGGCTTGCGGAAACTTGCGGCTGAAGTCCTGTGCGGAGAGCTTCAGTTTGGCTTGCGCCTGGGCCAGGCTGACGCCCGGTTTCAATCGTCCCGCAGCTTGGAAGTAGTGGCCCTGATCGGTGGTATTGGGATCGAGCTGGAAGGGCAGCCAAACTTCGGGTGGGCTCTCGAGTTCGCTGGTGTCGAAATTGGCTCCGACGATTCCGATCACTACATACGATTCGCCGCCCAAGGAAATAGCTTTTCCGATGACGTTTGGATCGCCGCCGAAGCGCCGCTTCCAGAGCCCTTCGCCGAGCACTGCGACCAGGGGTCCATGCGGGGCGTCTTCGTCGGTGGAGAAGGTGCGCCCCCGAATTATGGGAGCGCCAAACAAGCGGAAATAGTCCGCGCTCACCTGGCCGGACTTGAGCTGCTCGGGGAACGCGGTTCCGGTGAGGTTGACCACGCCCGAGCGAAACGCCGCCACGTCCTGAACCACGCTGGCCTGCTCGCGATAATGCTGGAATTTCGCCGGTGAACATGCCGGCCCGGAGCCTTCGGGCGAAGTGTTCATGAACATCACCAGGCGGTCCGGGTCGGGGTAGGGAATCGGCTTCAGCAAGACGGCGTTGACCACCGAAAATACGGCGGTGTTGGCGCCAATTCCCAGCGCGAGTGTAGCCAGAACGGTCAAGGTGAAACCGGGATTCTGACGGTAGCTGCGCAGCGAATGTCGGAGGTCGTGACTCAGCATGATTAATAAGCATGGACGTAAGAATCCTGAAAATGTTCCGGGGTTCTGATCTTGTTTGCTACACTGCCTACTTCGCGTGACCCTTCCCACCAGTGCCGAGCAACTGCGCCGCGTTCTGCGGCTGCCCGATTTGGTGCTGTTCAACGTCACCGTGGTGGTGGGGGTCCGCTGGCTGGCCGCGGCGGCGCGCACCGGGCCGGGATCGATCACGCTGTGGGTTGCGGCGGTGTTGCTGTTTTTCATTCCTTCCGTTCTGGTGGTGGCCGGACTTTCCAGGCGATATCCCGAAGAAGGCGGCCTGTACGTGTGGGCCAGGGAAGCTTTCGGACCGTGGCACGGGTTCTTGTGCGGCGCGTGTTATGTCGTCAGCACTCTGTTCTTTCTGCCCGTGGTGCTTCTGTACGGGTTGTCGATCGCGGCGTTGCAGTTCGGCTTTTCGCAGGACAAAGGACTGATGATCGGCCTGGCGCTGGCCATCCTATGGTCGGTGGCAATCCTGAACCTGCTGGGAGCGGAGTTGGGGAAATGGGCCAGCGACATGGGAGGGATCGCCACCATTCTGGTGGGCGCATTGTTGATTGCAGCCTGTTGGTTCGCGTGGATGCATGGAGGGTCGGCAACGCCACTGCATAACCTGGTACCGCGGCTGGACTGGGAAAAGCTGAACTTCTGGTCGCAGATCGCCCTGGGATTGACCGGCTTGGAACTGGGAGCCGTCATGGCCGGAGAAATTCGCGACCCGGAGCGCACCATCGCGCGCGCCGCCTGGATGTCGGGTCTCGCGATCTGCGCGTTTTACGTGGGCGGGACGCTGGCGCTGCTGGTGCTGGTGCCTGCGGGCCAGGTGGACATTATCTCTGGCTTGATGCAAGCCGCCCAGGCCGCGGGCGCGCGCTTGGGATGGCCGGGCTTCCCGCTGCTGATCGCGCTTTTGATTCTGGCCACGGCGGTGGGCGCGTTCGGCTCCTGGCTGAGCGGCTGCGCCCGGCTGCCGTTTGTGATAGGGATCGATCGCTATCTGCCACCGGCATTTGCGCGGCTCCATCCACGCTGGCGCACGCCCTACGTCGCGCTGCTGGCGGAAGCGGCGTTCGCGAGCGTTGCGATCGTGATCATGATGACGGGAGAGAGCCTGCGCGGCGGCTACCAGATTCTGGTGGATCTTACGACCGTCACTACGCTGTTCCCGTTCGTTTATATCTTCGCCGCGGGGTGGAAATCCGGCTGGCGCGTGAGCGCCGCAAGCGGGCTGGGCGTCACGGCGCTGGCGCTGGTGGTGGCCTTCGTTCCGCCGGAGGGCGCGTCCTGGCTGTATGAGGTGAAGATGATCGGCGGCTGTGCCGTGGTAGTGGCGGCGGCTCGCATGAATTTTCAGTATGCCTTGAAGCGCCGCAAATAAACCGGCTGCTTTCATTGTGATGAACGGTCCACCAGGGCCTTGGCGATAGCCGTGAGTTGCACTTTCTCATGCCCGTTGGATGCCATCCGGATGGCGGCCGACTGCTTCTCGAACGGCTTTCGGAAATCCGGATCCTGCGGCGCGCCTGGCGGCACGTCCTCCCATGCGAAGACTTTGTACTCGCCCGGCGGCACGTCCTTGATCTTGAACTCGCCTTTTTCGTTGGTGAAACCAGATCGAGTGAGATCCAGACGCTTGGAGCGATCCCCGTCAGGGATGACAGTTACGCGCGCGCGTGCCACCGGATCGCCCCGGGCGTTTTGCACGGAGCCCTCCACTTCGCCGACATCCGCGCCAAGCACGATGGTCAACGGCTCGATTTTCGACGATAAGTCGATACGCCGGCCGGCAAGTTGTTTATCGCCGGAGCGGATTGATTTTAGATAGACGCCGAGAGTCCTAGCGATGACGAGATCGTAGGCTCTTGGAGCTGCATTCTTGAATTGAAACGACCCATCCGGTTTCAGCTCTGCGTTCAAGTTACCCACCAGCGGACTTCGGTAGTCCGCTTGGAGGTTGATGTGTAGCTTTTCGAAGGCAGTGAACGCGCCGCCTTCCACGCGCACCGACCCCGTAACGTCAACGGCTGGAACGAACGTCAGCGGACCTCCCTCTACGTCCGCGCTCACCACCTCGACGCGCCGGATGGCGTAACTTTGCTGCTCCCCATGATCCAGGCGAACCATCGCCTCATAGGAGCCCGGTTGAACTCCCTGAAAGACAAGATCGTTGTCGGAAACGTTGGTCGATACAAATTGCTGGACTCCTTGTTCGCTGACCAGAAAAGAGGCAAATCCGCCGCCGCTTGGCACCTCTCCTTCCCGCAGCTCGAAGCGTATCGAATAGACGCCGGTGGACTGCATGCGAATGTCGAAGCCTTCCAGCTGAGCGCCGGCCCGCAATTCAACCGGCGCGGCGTGGGCCTGATCTTTCGCGTTCGGATAAAAGGTCGATACAGATTCGGGCGCCCCATTGAAACTCTGGCGATTGTAAGTAGCAGTCAGATAGAATGTCCCGGCACCAAGTCCAAACAGACGGAAGTCGCCCTTATCGCCGGTTTGAACCTGATCGATCGTTCTCAATTCTTTGTTGCCATCCGAATAAACGTAGCGGCGAGCAGACACGCTTGCTCCGCGCACGGGATCGCCATCCGCATCCAACACTCGTCCGGCGATTACTCCGAGCGGGGTCAGGCGAATCTTCAGGTCGTTGATCTGTTGACCAATTTCAACCTTCACCCTGGGCGCAGGAGCTCCCGTGGCGCCCTCCGGCCGAAACCTGAATCCCGGGCGCTCGGCCAAAACGGAGTATTCACCCGGCTCGACATCATCGATCGAGAAATGGCCGTTGCCATCCGTTTCGTCGGCGTAGCTTTGCCCATGCTCCTTGTCGCGCGCGCGCAAGATCACAGTGGCCTTGCGGACGGCTTCTCCGTTCAAGGAATTGATCACGGTGCCTTCGACGCGAGCCTTGATTTCAACGGGTGCGGAAACCTGTTGGGCGAGCAAGGGCGCCAGTGCTATGAGAATCGAGATCATGGCAGATTACCGCGCTCCTTCTCCAGGTCGGCGGCGGTGATGACCGTCAGTTGAACTGACGCCTTGTCTTTCGGGCCAACGCTAACCGCGGCGCTTTTGCTCTCGAACGGCTTGCGGAATTCGGCGGACTGCGTGCTGTCATCCGCACCGCTTTCCCAGGCGAAGGCCTTGTACTCGCCGGGCGCCACATCCTTGATCTGGAAATTGCCGGAAGCATCGGTGACCGCGCGTTTCAAAAGATCCGAGCGGCCGTCGAATTCCTGCGCCGGCGCGAGCATCACAAGGGTTGACGGCGCAGCCTGGCCATCCGCGGTCTGCACCATTCCGTCCACCTCGCCGCCGTCCTCGCCCAACAGGATGTTCAAAGGCGCGCCAGGGCGCTCGGTTAGATCGATCTCGCCGCTGTTCGATTCGCGATCGCCAAGGCGAATCGATTTCACGTATTTGCCGGGAGGCACGTTTTCGATAAAGAGCAGATACATCTGCGGAGGAACGCCCTTGATGGTAAGACTTCCATCAGCGCCCAGAGCGGCGCTCCAACCCCCGCGTTGCGCGGATGAAAGAGCGAGCTGTACCTCCAGCTTCTCAGGCTGCGAGCCTTCGACGCTGACGGTTCCTGACACGTCCATGGGGGGCTTCTGCGCAAGTCCCAGTCCGTTCACATCCGCGTCGGACAAGAGAACCGTCTGGCCGCTGCTAAACACCTTTTCGGCGCCGAAATTGAAATAGGACACGGTGTAGGAGCCGTTTACTAAGCCTCGCAGATCGAAGCTCCCGTCGGATTGTATCGGTGCCCCTGCGATGTTTTCCCCGAATGTCAAATCCGAAGTCGCAACTTCCACTCTGCCCCCGGCGCCCGGCCGCGCATTTTCGTCGTTGACGATTCCGCGGATGTGATAGGCGGGCATTTTGCGCAGCCGAAAATCGATATTGCTCACATGAGCGCCTGCCGCGATATCGGTGGCCGTGGCCTGGCCGGCTTCGCGGGCGTTGGGATAAAAGGTGACTGGATACGCTTCCTCGGGACGAGACCAGCGCGTGCGCGGCGGAATGTTTTGCGGTGGCGACGGCTTGGCCTGGAAGTAATAGCGTCCGGGCGGTAGATTGAGCACCTCAAATTCTCCCAGGTCGTTCGATTGGGCCCAGCCCGCTTGGATCAGCCGCTTGCGCCCCAGACCGTAGGAGTAGTGCAGCACGGCGACTGGGGTGCGCCGGAGCGGCTCTCCATCCTCATCCAATACGTGCCCGCTTACTGTCGCGAGCGGCACGAGTTTCAGAGCGATGCCTTGGACGCGTTGCTCTTCGGCCACCGTTACCTGCTGAGGCTGCCCGCCAATGGCCAGCATGAATCCGTTCCTCTCGGGGAGCATAAAATAGCCGCCGGGAGCGACGTTGTCGAAATGAAAGCGGCCGAGGGCATCCGTGATGGCGGTGGAATTCGCGGCTTGGTTTGTTCCGACGATGGTTTGGGCGGACGGCATGCCCTGGAGCGTGACGGCTGCTTTTTTCACCGGCTCGCCCGTCACTGAATTGGTGACGACGCCGTCGATGCCGCCGAGCTTGGCAGCCAGGGCCTGGGCACGCAGAATTCCGGCAGCCATCGTCAAGACCGCAAGGATCGCCGCAACCTTCATGACGTTCGCCTTTTTTGAAACGAGCGGATCTGTTGACAGTATAGTTCCCGGCGGCCGGAGCGCATCCGCGATGTTGGAGTCAATAACAGACATTGACACTCTTCGTTATTGCCGCTAGGTTAAGGGTGAAGGAGGATATCTTGATGAACGTATCGCTCACCCCGGAACTGGAAAAGTTCGTTAGCGCCAAAGTCGGATCGGGACGTTACAACTCGGCGAGTGAAGTGGTCCGCGAAGCTCTTCGCCTTTTGGAGGAACATGACACCGCTCGCGCGGTCCAGCTAGCCGAGTTCAACGGCGAGCTTGGCCGACGGCTAGCGTCCCTTGATCGGGGCGAGACGGTTGATCCGGCCAAGGCCCGCGCCCGGTTGCAGCGCAAATCCGCCGAGCGGCGGAAGCCGGGGGCGTGAGCGGATACAGGTTCAGGACGTTTGGCGTCGCCAGGAGTAGCGACGCGACCCAAGAGTGGGTGCGCCACAATGCCTATGTGCGACGCTTCCGGTCGCAGATATCTATCTACTTGACAATTCGATATATCCATCGTAGATAATGGATGTAGGACCGATCCGGTCGGAGATCCGGATTCCGAATGCTGAAGCTCACCAAAAAAGCGGACTACGGGCTTATCGCCTTGAAGCACCTGGCGGTGAATGCGCCGGCCAGCTCCAGCGCCAAGGAGATCGCCGAGACCTATGGAATTCCGGCGGCGCTGCTTTCGAAGATTTTGCAGAAGCTGGTGAAGAACGGCTTTCTGCGCTCCGAGCACGGAACCAACGGCGGCTACAAGCTGGCCCGGGACGCGCGCGAAATCACGGCGTACGAAGTGATTCGCACCATCGACGGTCCCATTTTTCTGACGGCCTGCTTCACCGAGCACGGCTATTGCGTCCACACCGACAAATGCACGGTGCGCGATCCACTGCAGAAGGTGCACGAAGGAATCCTGCGGCTTTTGGCGAGCATCAGCATCTCAGATATGTCCGCGGATTCGTCCAAGACAGAGTCCAAGAATTCAGAATCCAAGAATTCGGAATTTAGCTTGTACGATGTTTCGCCGCCGCTGAAGACGATGTGAATGAGGAACCGAGCATGAAACTGCCAATCTACATGGACTATCACGCAACCACGCCGATGGACCCGCGCGTGTTCGAGGCGATGAAGCCGTATTTTCTGGAGACGTTCGGAAACGCCGCCAGCCGCAATCACAGCTTTGGCTGGGAGGCGGAGGAAGCGGTGGAGAAATCGCGCAAACAGATCGCGAGCCTGATCGGAGCCACGGCGAAGGAAATCGTTTTCACCAGCGGCGCCACCGAATCGAACAATCTCGCGCTGAAAGGCGTGGCCGAGATGTACGCCGAGAAGGGCAACCACATCATTACGGCGGCGACCGAGCACAAGGCCACCCTGGATACCTGCAAGCGTTTGGAAAAGCATGGCGTCCGCGTGACGTATCTGCCGGTACAGACCAACGGTTTAGTCGACATGGAGCAACTGCAGGCCGCCATCACGGATAAAACCATCCTGATCAGCCTGATGTATGCGAACAACGAAATCGGCGTGCTGCAGCCCATCGCGGAAATCGGCAAGCTGGCGAAATCGAAGGGCGTGCTGCTGCATACGGACGCTACGCAAGCGGTTGGCAAGGTGCCGGTGAACGTGATCAAGGACAACATCGACCTGTTGTCGCTGAGCGGCCATAAAATGTACGGACCCAAGGGCGTTGGCGCGCTGTATGTTCGCCGCAAGAGCCCGCGCGTGCAGCTCACTGCTCAAATGGACGGCGGCGGCCACGAGCGTGGCATGCGGTCGGGCACGTTGAATGTTCCGGGAATCGTGGGACTGGGTGAAGCGTGCGCGCTGTGCCAGGCCGAGATGGCCGAAGAGTCCAAGCGCTTGGGGCATTTACGGGACAAGCTGCGCGACAAGCTGCAAGCGGAGCTGGATGAGACCTACATCAATGGGATTATGGATGAGAAAAGCCTCGGGGAGCATCGCCTGCCGAACAATTTGAACATCAGCTTCGCCTATGTGGAGGGCGAGTCGCTGCTGATGGGTATCAACGATATCGCCGTATCGAGCGGCTCGGCCTGCACATCGGCGACGCTGGAGCCGAGCTACGTTCTGAAGGCGCTGGGGGCGGGCGACGATCTGGCGCACTCGTCCATCCGTTTCGGTCTGGGCCGCTTCAACACCGAAGAAGAAGTGGACTATGTCGCGGCCAAAGTGATCGACGTGGTGAAAAAGCTGCGCGATCTATCGCCACTGTATGAGATGGCGAAAGAGGGAATCGATTTATCGAAGGTCCAGTGGGCCGCTCATTAAACAGAGCCGCGACCACGAGGGAGCGGAAAGTAAAATAAGAAGAGGACACTAACATGGCTTATTCCGACAAAGTAATCGACCACTACAACAACCCCCGGAACGTCGGCTCAATGGACAAGAGCGATCCGAATGTCGGCACCGGCATGGTAGGCGCGCCGGAGTGCGGCGACGTGATGAAGCTGCAGGTGAAGGTGAATCCCGAGACCGGCATCATCGAAGACGCGAAGTTCAAGACCTTCGGCTGCGGCAGCGCAATCGCGAGTTCGTCGCTGGCGACGGAATGGCTGCGGGGCAAGACAGTGGACGAGGCGCTCGAAATCAAGAACACCGACATCGTCAACGAGCTGAGCCTGCCGCCGGTGAAGATTCACTGCTCGGTGCTGGCGGAAGACGCCATCAAGGCCGCTATCGGGGATTACAAGCAGAAGGTGGCAGGTAAAACCGAAGCTGTCACGTCCAGTGTTGCATCTAAATAGGTGATGGTTACCGTAACACCCAAGGCCGTCGCGAAGATCCGCGAACAGTTCGCCAAGCATGGCGTTCAGGGTGGATTGCGCCTGGGCGTGCTGGGCGGCGGATGCTCCGGCCTCAGCTACCTGTTCAAGTTCGATGTGAAGCCGCGGCCGACCGACACGGTTTACGAATACGACGATGTGAAGGTTTTCGTGGATCCCAAGAGCATGCTCTATCTGAACGGCATGACGCTGGATTGGAAGGATTCGCTGATTCATTCCGGCTTCGAGTTCGACAATCCGAACGCCAAGAAAAGCTGCGGCTGCGGCACGTCATTTTCGGCGTGACGGACTATTACGCCCTGTTTGGAATCCCGCGCGGTCTGAATCTTTCGCTCGACGAGTTGCAAAAGCGCTTCTATGAGTTGAGTCGCGAGCTGCATCCGGACCGGTTCATGCAAAAGCCGGAAGCCGAACGGCAGCGTGCGCTGGATATGTCGTCGGCGCTGAACGACGCGTATCGGACGCTGAAGGATCCGATCAAGCGGGCGCAATATTTGCTCAGCCAGGAAGGCTTCGATATCGGCGAGCAGCGTTCCAAAGACGTTCCGCCGGAGTTGCTGGAAGAGGTCTTCGAGTTGAACATGGCGCTGGAGGAGATGCGCGGCGGGGACGATTCGGCGCGACCGCAATTGGAGCAGGCCGAGAAGAATTTCACGGGCATGCTGGCGGAGACGGATCAGGAGCTGGGGGGGCTTTTTGCGAAATACGACGCGACGCAATCGCGCGACGTGCTGGCCCAGATCAGGAATGTTTTGAACCGTCGAAAGTACATTCAAAATCTCGTGACAGAAGTTGAGAAGACCCTCGTCGCCCAATAGCACACTTGTCAACCCATGGATATCGATTTCACCTCCACCGGGCACATTGTCGGAATAGATCTGGGGACCACCAACAGCCTGGTGGCGTTCATGGATCTCACCGGACCCAGGATTATTCCCGGCGCCGATGGCGACAAGCTGGTGCCGAGCGTGGTTTCGATCGCGCCCACGGGCGAAGTAGTGGTCGGCAACGCGGCCAGGGAGCTGTTGCTGACGCAGCCGGAGCGCTCGGTCTATTCGGTGAAGCGCTTGATGGGCCGGGGCGTCGAGGACGTTGCCGAAGAGCTGAAGCTGTTTCCGTTTCACATCGCTGGCGGCAGCGAGTCGGTGATCCAGCTCCAGCTTGGCGAACGGACGTTCACTCCGCCCGAAATCTCGGCGTTGGTGCTGCGCCAGTTGAAGCAGAACGCGGAAGATTATTTCGGGGTCCCGGTGGACAAGGCTGTCATTACGGTGCCGGCGTATTTCAACGACGCCCAGCGCCAGGCCACGAAAGACGCCGGACGCATCGCGGGACTGGAAGTGCTGCGCCTGGTGAATGAACCCACCGCGGCGGCGTTGGCTTATGGCTTGGACAAACGCGAGAACGGGATCGTCGCGGTGTACGATTTGGGCGGCGGCACCTTCGACATCTCGATCCTGAAACTGCACGACGGGATCTTTGAGGTCCTGGCGACTAACGGCGACACTCATCTGGGCGGCGACGATATCGACAACCTGCTGCTCAGGATCGCGCTCGAAGACGTGGCGAGCGAATGGGGCGTCGATTTGTCCAGCGACAACGAGGGTGTGCAGCGGCTGCGGCGCGCTGTGATCCGGGCCAAGGAGCAGCTTTCGTTCGTTCCCAGTGCCGCGATTGAGCTGGAATACCATGGCAAGAAGTATGAGCGGGAGATCCCGCGTGAACTATTCGATAAGCTGATCACGCCGATTGTGAACCGGACCTTGGGGCCTTGCCGCGATTGCATCAAGGACGCGGGCGTGTCGGTGGATCAAATCGACGAGGTGGTGATGGTGGGCGGGTCGACGCGCATCCCGCTGGTTCGTTCGGCGGTTGAAAACCTGTTCCGCTCCTTGCCGCATACCGAGCTGAATCCGGATGAAGTGGTGGCGCTGGGAGCGGCGGTGCAGGCGGCCATCCTATCCGGCTCGGTGGACAACAAGCTGCTGCTGGATGTGACGCCGCTGTCGCTCGGCATCGAAACCATGGGCGGCGTGGTGTCGAAGCTGATTCATCGCAATTCCACCATCCCGGCCAGCGCGACCGAAAACTTCACCACCGGCGTGGACGGGCAGACCAACGTTCTGATTCACGTGGTGCAAGGCGAACGCGAGCTGGTGAAGGACAATCGCAGCCTGGCGCGCTTCGATCTGAAGGGCATCGACCCCGTGCCCGCCGGACTGGCGCGCATTGAAGTTCGGTTCCTGATCGACGCCAACGGCATTCTGAGCGTCACGGCGCGCGACCAGCGCACCGGCAAGGAACATAGCGTCGAGGTGAAGCCTTCCTACGGCCTGACGGACGAGCAAGTGGAGAAGATGATCCAGGAATCGTTCGAGAAGGCCGAGCAGGATTTCGCGGCGCGCCAGGTGCGCGAGCAACGGGTGGAAGCTGACGCGATTCTGCTGGCGGTCGAGAAAGCCCGCAAGCATGACGCGTACTTCGATTTGGCCGACGACGAGCGGGCCGCCATCGACAAGTCGATCAACGAATTGCTGCGGGTGTACAATTCGGACGATCATCACTTGATCGCGGCGAAGATCGAGGACGTGAATCAGGCGACCATTAAGCTCGCCGAAAACATGCTCAAGGGGACGCAAACCTGATGGCGGGACTTACCTGGGACCATACCGAAGACATCGCGCTGGCGCTGGCCGAGAAATTCCCCGAGCTCGATCCCACGCACATCCGCTACACCGATCTGCACCAATGGATCACGGAGCTCGCGGACTTCAAGGACGATCCGAAAGCGTCGACGGAGGGGAAGCTGGAAGCGATCCAGATGGCGTGGCTGGAGGAGTATCGGGAGAGCCGGGGATAGCTAGTCTCCTCCACCCTGGAGCGCTCCGGCTCGCGCGTCAGTTCTGGTCGGATCGGCCATACAGGAAATGCAAGCCGGCTACGAGTACAACGATAAACACCGCGACGACAACCAATTCGGGCAGGCCGATGGGTCTGAGCATCTGCTCCTCCCTGCTTCCAATCGTATCTTATACGGCGGGGGCCTTGGGCTTGTGTTAGACTGAAAAAGTCGCAGTTTTAACCCAGGAAAAATTGAATGCCGAAGCTGAAGACACATAAGGGTGCGTCCAAACGGTTCAAAAAGACCGGGACGGGCAAGGTGGTTCGCCATCATTCGTTTGCCCGCCACATTTTGACGTCCAAGACGCGCGCGCGCAAGCGCAAGCTGAAGCACAGCGTGGTGGCCGACGAAGCCGATCAGGCCAAGCTGAAGCGGATGATTCCGTACTAAGTACGAACGTTGCGTGGAACGGCGCCGCACGTGCCGTTGCCGCCAGCTAAATTCAACCGAGGAGTAAAAACGTGCCAAGAGTAAAACGCGGGACCAAACGCAGGGACTACCGCCACAAGACGCTGGCCCGGGCGTCGGGCTATTTTCTCACCAAGAGCAAACTGAATCGGGCGGCGCAAGAGGCCGTCGAGAAGGCGTTGCGCTACGGCTTTGTCGGCCGGCGCCGCAAGAAGCGCGATTTCCGTTCGCTGTGGATTGTTCGTATCGGGGCCGCCTGCCGCGCCGCCGATATTTCCTACAGCAAGTTCATCAACGGTCTGAAGAAGGCCGGCATCGATCTGAATCGCAAGATTCTGGCGGATCTGGCGGCGACCGACGCGCCCGCTTTTTCGGCGCTGGTAGAGAAGGCCAAGGCCGCGCACGCCGGGTCATAGCGCTCTAGCGTAGAGTAGATTCATGAACGCCGCACAACAAGAAATGGATTCACTCGCCCACCTGGAGGCGCGCATCACGCGGGCGGTGGAACTGGTGGCGAGCCTGCGCTCGGACAAATCGGCGCTCGAATCGCAACTGGCGGCGGCCATCGCGGAGCGGGACTCGATGCGGCAGGAGCTGGACGAATTGCGGTCCGAACGCAAGCATGTCCGCACGCGGATCGAGAAGCTGCTGGGGCAGATGGATTTGCTGAGCGGGGTGTAGGGCCCGGCTTGCTGGCGCTCGCGGTTCAATTACCGTCTTGCGCGATTCGACAAAAACTGCCAAGCTAAAGCAATGCCGAACACGGAGCCGGTCCGTGTCACCATTTTCAATCAGACGTATTCCCTGGTGGCTTCTTCCGAGGAGCCGGGCCGGATCGAACAACTTGCTCAACGAGTGGACGACCTCATGTCGACCATCGCGGTGCGCGCCGGCAATGTCGACGCGACGCGGGCGGCCGTGCTCGCGTGCATGCACCTGGCTGACGAGCTGGAGTCGCTGGAGCGCCGCCTCAACGTACTGAAAGACGACGTCGACCATCGGGCGAAGCAATACACCGTGCTCCTAGACGAGGCCATCGCGGGTGGCTAATCCGCCGTCAGAACTCGGTCCATTGTCCGAAGCCGTGACGCACAATGTTTCGGTGGAGGTGCTATCGCAATACTCGGCCGAGAATTCGCGGCCGCAGCAGGGCGAATGGGTGTTCCAGTATACGGTGCGCATCACCAATAAGGGCTCCGAGACGGTTCAATTGATCAGCCGGCACTGGATCATCACCGATGCCGGCGAGGACGTGAGCGAAGTCAAGGGACCGGGGGTGGTGGGCGAGCAGCCGGTTCTGGCGCCCGGCGAATCGTTCCAGTACTCGTCGTGGTGCCCGCTCAAGACCCCCATGGGCGTCATGCGCGGCACGTATCAGATGGTCCGCGCCAGCGGGGAAAAGTTCGATATTGAGATCGCGCCGTTCGCATTGAAAGCGCGCTACACGGTGCATTAGTTCTGAGCATTAGTTTTGCTGTGGGCTCACGATTTTTGAATCGACCTGGGTTTTCTCGAAGTCGCCGTTCCGCGCATTGATGGTGATAGTGCGGCTAAAAAAGAACAGCACGCGCAGCTTGAACTCCGTTCCGAAGCTGACGGGAAACCAAACGCCGTCGGGTTGACCTGCATAGACGACCGAGAAGCCCAAGCCTGGCAGGTTGGTGCCCAGCAGTGTACGCACGGCAAAAGGAACGGCGCGCGACATGGCGGTGCTCACAACCACCGGTTGATAGGCGATGGCATCGATGTAGGCGTCGCCCTTCCAGGCGTAGTCACTTTTATCTTTTGGCCGGAAGGCGACGTGGAAGACGTTGTGACCCTGCAAGTGCTCGCGGCCGATGAATTGGAATCGATAGTCGCTCTGGCTTTTCGAGGTCAACGGAAACAGGTGCGCGCCAATGCCATCTTTGGATTTGTCGTTGGTAAGATTAGAGCGCATATTCTCGACCATGTCGCGGTCGGCGTAGTCGCCGCCGATCTGGATGGAAAGTGAATCGCCGTCCTTTTCTACCTGGGTTTTGCTGGCATCCTGGGCAGGAGCCAGGCTGCTGTAAGCGAGGTATTTGTGCTTCCGCAGCAGCCGTCCATCGAGCTTCAGGAGCTCTTGGTGCGAGCCTTCGGCGGAGGGCGTAACGCGCGAGTCGGTGACTTCCTCGCACATGACGGTTTTACCCTTGCGAGAGACGACGCGGGCGTGTTGCACGTAGACGTAGCGGCTGCGCTCCGCCTCGGACCGGTCCTGATTAGCGGCGACGCGCGCCATGACGGCTTCGGCGGTTGGCAGGGGATCGGGAGATGCGGGCGCTTGCAGGAGGAGGGCTAACAGGAAGGGGAAAGCTGCAGGCATCTGGCAGGATTACGTGCGGGCGGGCGGACAGGTTCCAAAAAAGCGGCGCCCCAGATTTACCCGAAGGCCTGGGGCGCGCGCTGGAGCGATCAGTTGCGTTGAGCCGATTCGTGAGCCAACGCCCCTTCGAACTTTCTGGCGGCTGCCGGAGTTTTGAAATCGCCGGTCAGAATTTCACGATTGGTTGCGTCGTGTCCGTAGAGTTCCCGATTGGTTTCGTTATCCGGACGAAGCGTCGCGCCTGAAAGCGAGATTCCCGCAAACAGCCCGCGCGAACGGGAATACGAGAGCATTTCGGCCTGCAGCTCCGCGTCGGTCTGAGCGGTTGCGGTGCGGCCGATGGGGCCCGCTGCGACGGATGCATCTCCGCCCAGCGTAAACTTATCGGACAACAGGTGCTTCATGCCGCCGTCGTTCATGACGAGCAATACAACATCGGTTTCCGAAGCGCCAATCTGAAACCCGAAGCTGCCGCCTTCGGAGCGCATCGCAGCCGGAGCGCTCCAGCCCTGGCCGGCATGCCGGCGGCATACCGCGAACCCGCGGCCATACTCGGCGCCGAAGATGAATCCGGCCTTTTTCATGCCGGGGATAACCACGACGCAGCGCGCCTTATCGATCAGATCCTGGGGGATCCCGTTGTCGGACGCATGCATCATGTCGGCCAACGTGTCGGCTGAAGCATCCAGCCTGTCGTCAACCTTGATTTCTCTATCCGCCGCGAACGCGGCGGTACTCATGGAACCGGCGATTGCCAGAACCCAGACACAGTGTTGTAGATTCGTTTTCATAATTAATTCGTCCTTTTCATATTTTTCGTTCTGAGGCAGAGCCCCGTTTCATTCTTGTCAACCGATGTTGATTGAAATGTACACGCCGGGATGGACGGGATCGCACAGGAAATAGCCCCCGTTCAAGAAGTCAACGTAAACGGCGTCCGTATAGAGCCAGCCCACTGGCCACGGGTTAACCGCGTTGAACCAATAACCGCCGTATTGAAAACGAGCCGATCCGCCGGCCCACTCGGAGCGGTTCACGTGAAACGTATGACCGCTGCCAAAACTGGCGCGAAATTTAGCTTCCGGAATGCTTCCATGGCCTCCGCCGGACGCCTGCCCCCGGTTGGCTTGCGCCTGCTGGCCGCGCTGCCGATCCTGCGCCGGCTTGGCTTTTTGCTCGCTAGCCGCGCGTTCGCGTTGTTTCGCCGGCTGGGCCTTTTGCTCGCGAGCCGCCTCTTGTTTGGCCGGTTTGGCTTTTTGCTGGCGCTGAGCCGGCTTAGCCTGCTCCTGCTTCTGCTCGGGTTTCTTCTCCTGTTCGTGTTCCTGCGCGTAAACAGTGGCAATCGCTCCGGGGAGCAAGAACAGCAGTGCCGTACTTAAAAGTCTAGTCATCTTCATGGTGGTGCCTCGATTCCAATCCATACTTAGCGAGGCAATCCGAGGTCCGTACTGGATAGGGCAACGAATAGTCCAATGAGGCGATCAATCGACCTCATTTGGTCATGTGACCGCCGTTAGTCACTAAAAACTGGTAAGCGGCCCTAAGCGGGTGCGCGAAGATATACAATGGTTCAGGTATATCTTGAATGCAGGTTTCGAAATGGGGTAACAGCCTGGCGGTGCGTCTGCCCGCGGCGGTAGTGGATGCGCTCGCTCTCAAGGAGGGCGATGAGATAGAGATTTCGATCGCGGGGAAGCGGGAGTTTAAGGTCGCGCGCGATCAATCGAAAGCGAAGGCTTTGGAGGCCATCCGCCGGCTGGCGCGCCCTTTCCCTCGCGGCTTCAAGTTCGATCGGGGCGAGGCCAATGAGCGGTAGACCCGGTGGACCGTTCTTCGACACGAACGTGCTGATCTACGCCTTTGGCCAAGGCGATCTTCGTAACCAGACCGCGCGGAAGCTGCTGGGCGACGGTGGCGTCACGGGAGTGCAAGTACTCAATGAATTCGTGGCGATCGCGCGACGCAAACTCGCCTTCAATTGGGAGGAGGTCTTGGAATCGCTCGCAGCGATCCGCAGCTTGTGTCCCTCGGTCACTCCGCTTACTTTGGAGACGCATGAGCGCGCGCTCGGAATTGCGCAGCGATACGGCTATCCTATTTTCGATGCGTTGGTGATTGCGTCAGCGCTGGATGCCGGCTCAAGCGCGCTTTTAACGGAAGACATGCAAGATGGCCAGAAAATTGAAACTCTAACGATCCGCAATCCCTTCTCAGGCGCCGCGTTTACCGGAGGGTAGATTTTGGTGGAGGCGGCGGGAGTCGAACCCGCGTCCGAGAAAGCCCGCCGTGAAAAGAACTACGTGCGTTTCCGATTCGGTAGTTGTCGGCCGCCGCATTAGAACCGGCAAGAAAACGGCGGCTTAGCCCGATTGTCGTCAGCCTGCTGCTCCGAGCAGAAGCCCTCGGCCCAATCCTTGAAGATGACGCCCGGTGAATGCCGTCAAGGCCCAGCATCCGGAGCGGCTACCTAATTAATTAGGCGGCGTAAGCGAA
The DNA here is from genome assembly GCA_963824345.1 of Bryobacterales bacterium. Classification (GTDB taxonomy): domain Bacteria; phylum Acidobacteriota; class Terriglobia; order Bryobacterales; family Bryobacteraceae; genus Palsa-89. The sequence continues at coordinate 28,687 of CAWGOZ010000014.1, read as the reverse complement.
CTGTTGATTGGCAGTTCTGGTTTTCCGATCGTTTTACGGGAGCTCGGAACCCGGCACGCCTTCCCACAACGATTCAATCCCGTCGAATCCGTTGCGCCCCCTTCTTGCTCCATGATACCACCACGCTTAGGAGCGGCTCAGATCGTTATCATAGGAGAAGAAGCATGCCGCCGGCCACGCTCCCGATGCCCGGGACAGTCAAGCACACGCGCGATCAGCACGCGCCTCTCTACAACGTCGTGCTGCTCAATGACGACGACCACACGGCCGAGTACGTCATCGAAATGCTGGAGAAGCTGTTCGCGATTGCCGAGTCCCAAGCTTGGAAGCACGTGATTGAAGTGGACAGCACCGGCCGCACCGTGGTGATGACCTGCGACCTCGCGGCCGCCGAATTCGGGCGCGACCAGATTCATGCGTTCGGAGCGGACTGGCGCATTGTCCGATGCAAAGGGTCGATGTCGGCGATCGTGGAGCCGTGCCCGGAAGGCTAACGGCATAAGTAACATACCAGGTTGACACCAAACGATTAGCCGCCTTATTATCGAACGATTGGTGCTCTATCTTACGCAACATCCATGAAATGGGGCCTGGACGGGATGTTGCCCGCCCGCTCACAGCCGGGGGTCATTAGAAGTGATTCGGGCCGTTGTCAACTTTTCCCTTTCGAATCGCTTTCTGATTCTCACAGCGGCTGCACTGTTGCTGATCTGGGGAGCAATTTCTTTCCACAACCTGCCCGTCGAGGCATATCCCGACGTCGCCAATAACTACGTAACGATCATCACGCAGTGGCCCGGGCGGGCGGCGGAGGAAGTGGAGCAGCAGGTTTCGATTCCCTTGGAGATCGCCATGAACGGGATTCCACACCTTGAGAGTCTCCGCTCTGTATCGCTGGCCGGGCTATCCAGCGTCACCATGATTTTCGACGACGACTCCATTAACGATTGGAATCGCGCCAAGGTGGTTGAGCGTCTTACGCAAGTTATTCTGCCGCAGGGCCTGCAGCCGCAAATTGGCACGGACTGGAGCCCGGTCGGCCAGATTTACTTCTTCACGCTGCGCAGCTCCAATCCGAAATACGACGCCATGGAACTGAAGTCGCTCGAGGACTGGGTGGTCGAGAAGGCATTCAAATCCGTGCCCAACGTGGTTGATGTGGCCAGTTTCGGAGGCCCGACGCGCGAATACCAAGTTCGCCTGGACCCCAACAAGCTGATCTCCTATGGGCTGAGCATCGGCCAAGTGGAGCAGCAACTCACCAACAATAACGTAAATGGAGGCGGCAATTTCATCCAGTCCGGTTCGCAGCAGATCAACGTGCGCGAAGTCGGATTGGTGACCAATATTCACGATATTGCGGATACCGTGCTCACCACCAAGAACGGCACGCCGCTGCGTATTCGCGACATCGCCGTGGTGCAGCAGGGCTCTAAGGTGCGGCTCGGGCAGTTCGCGCGGGCGCGCCACCTGTCGAATGGAAAGATCGTCGATAACGACGATGTGGTCTCCGGAATCGTGCTGCTGCGCAAGGGCGCTGAGTCCGACTCAACGCTGGTCGCGGTTCACAAGAAGGTGGAGGAGTTGAACCACGGCCTTCTGCCGCGGGGCGTTGCGGTGGTCCCGTTTCTCGACCGCAGCGACCTAGTTCATCTGACCACGCACACCGTGCTGCACAACCTGATCGAAGGAATTCTTCTGGTGTCGCTCATCTTGTTTGTCTTTCTTGGAAATATTCGCGGCGCTCTGATCGTTACTTTGACCATTCCCTTCGCGCTTTTGTTTGCTTCCATCTGTCTTAAGATTGCCGGCATTCCCGCCAACCTGCTGTCCTTGGGAGCGCTCGATTTCGGAATGATTGTGGAGGGCGCGGTAGTGATGATCGAAAATATCGTGCGCCTGCTGGCGCATCCGGCCGAGGAAGCGAACGAGACCGTCCAACAAAAAATCAAAAGGGCGACGCACGAGGTGCAGCGGCCCGTATTTTATTCCATCGCCATCATAATTACGGCGTACCTGCCGATTTTCACACTGCAAGCGGTGGAAGGGCGCCTGTTCAAGCCGATGGCATGGACGGTGGCTTTTGCACTACTGGGAGCCCTTATCTATTCGATGCTGATCGCACCGGTCATCGCGGCCGTCGTGTATCCGAAGGGTACCAAGGAGTGGCACAACCCACTCATGGGATGGCTTGCGCGAATGTACGACCAAGCCCTGGGGGCGGCTATCCGCTGGCGTTGGGTCACGGCTGGCGCCGCACTGCTGATTCTAGCCGGAACCGTGCTGCTGAGCCGCGGGATCGGATCTGAGTTTTTACCGCATTTAGATGAAGGAGCCATCTGGGTGCGTGGCACTCTGGCGCCCTCCACCGGTCAGAGCGACGGGATTGCGCTAGCGAACCGCACCCGGATCGTGCTGTGCTCGTTTCCGGAAGTCCCCCAATGCACCAGCCAGGTCGGCCGACCCGACGATGGAACCGACACCACCGGCTTCTTCAATACCGAATACTTTGTGGATCTGAAGCCCAAGGAACAATGGCGGCCGGTGTTTCGTCAACGCAAAGAAGAGCTCATCGCGGCCATGAATCGAGAGTTGGAGAAGATCCCCGGAGTGATCTGGAACTTCTCGCAGCCGATTTCCGACAACATGGAGGAGGCCGTCAGCGGAGTAAAAGGCGAACTGGCGGTGAAGCTGTACGGTACCGATTTGCGGACGCTGGAAGGCACGGCTCAGAAGATCATCAACGTCATGCGTACGGTTCCGGGGGTAGAGGATCTGGGCCTGTTTCGCGTGATCGGTCAGCCCAACTTGAACTTCAGCATAGAGCGCAATAGAGCCGCGCGCTATCAGATCAACGCTGCCGACGTACAAGATGCCATCCAAACCGCGGTAGGCGGCAACGCGCTGACCCAAGTTCTCCAGGGCGAGGAGCGCTACGATCTAGTGCTGCGCTATCTTCCCCAGTACCGCGACACCAAGGAAGCGATCGAGAATATCCGCCTGCTGTCGCCCAGCGGGGAGCGGGTCTCTCTGGCGCAGCTGACAGACGTGCGGACTGTGGACGGCGCGTCGGAGATTTATCGTGAAGGGAGCCGGCGTTATGTTGCCATCAAGTATGGCGTGCGCGGACGCGATCTGGGCAGCACCGTGCAAGAGGCCATCCAGAAGGTAACCGCGCAGGTCAAGCTGCCGCAGGGATACACCATCAACTGGGCCGGCGAGTATGCCAGCCAGCAACGGGCCCAGCGCCGCCTGATGCTCATCATTCCCCTGACGCTGCTGCTTATCTTTTTCATTCTCTACACCATGTTCAGCTCGATGAAGTGGGCCGGACTGGTTCTGATGAACGTCGCGATGGCTCCAGTCGGCGGCCTGCTGGCGCTGCTGTGGAGCGGGACCAATTTCAGCGTGTCGTCCGGGGTGGGATTTCTGGCGCTGTTTGGAGTATCCGTACAGACCGGTGTCATCATGGTGGAGTACATGAACCAGTTGCGTTCGCGCGGCCATTCGGTGCGGGACGCGGCCCGAACTGGCGCCGTCCTGCGCTTCCGGCCCATTCTGATGACCATGCTGGTGGCGTCGCTGGGGTTGGTGCCGGCGGCCACATCCCACGGGATTGGCTCCGATTCCCAGCGACCTTTTGCCATCGTGATTGTCGGCGGTCTTATGGCGGTGCTGGTGATGAGCATTTTTCTGCTGCCCACGCTCTATGTTTGGTTTGCCAGCGACAAGGATGTTTTTCCAGCGGAAGCTGTGCTCAACAAAGAGGCGTAAACGGCCCGATTTACACCGGCGTTGGGAAGGTCTTCGAGATGTGATCGTGCCAGGTGAGCGTTTCTTCGTCCACCAGGCTCCACAGCAAGCCGATGCCAGCAGCCAAGCAGCTGAGCAGTCCCGAAGCCAAGCGATAGAACCGCTGCGTCCGCGTGGGCCTCTGGCCGTCGAAATTGACCAGCCGTAGATGCGCCCAGCGCTGGCCGGCCGAGTCGCCGTTGGCCAGGCACCATAGCAATCTGTAGAAGAGCACCACTGCGGCCGCCGCGGCCAAGAAGATGGGAGCCGTTTTGGCATCCAGGACAAACCTGCCCCCGGCCAGGTGGAAGATAAGACCGAAGATGGCCAGAGCCATTAGAACGATGCTAGCATCTACCGCCGCAGCCATGGCGCGATGGGCCGGAACTGCCACCGGTGCGTCGCAATAGATCACGCCATCGACGGGCTTCGCCAGGCGCCCCGCGTGCGTAAACTCAAGCGCCTGCTGGCCCGGAATAACCTTGCGATGCCGCTGTCGCGGAGCCGCCGGCTGCATCTTGCGCGGAAACTGCCGCGCCACGTCCGGTGCGATGGTCTCAAAGGGCACCACTCTCGGCAGTTCGCGCGAGGTGAACAGCGATGGCTGGTACGTGATTTTCGACGCAGCCGGACCGGGCGCTGCACTGGACGGTAAAACCGCCGCGGCGCCCGGACGCAACACCGGCGCTACGCTGGACATTAAAACCGGCGCGGTTGTAGCCGAACTCGCATAGACCGGGCCCATGCGCAAGCGGCGCCCGCAGCGCCGGCAGCGGTGGTCGTCCTCGGCGTTCGCGGATTGGCAGTAACGGCATTCCATCAAAACACTCCGTTAGGAAAAGTTCCGGTTGCGGACATCCAGACATCCATGCTACGGTTTTCGGTTGAAGCCTCGTTCCGTAGCTTCCGAGGACAACCCTTCCCTTCGAAACCTCATCCAAAAGGTTATGTTCCTTCGTAACATATTTGGGCAAAAATGTCACGAACTTTGTTGGCCGGGTTTTGGCGGGACTCTGCTCTGGGTCTGCCTGCTGGCCGCGGGTCCGCTTTCCGCTCAGGTTCCTCCGCCTCAACTGCCCAATGCTGCCATCCCGCCGCCCGCGCCAGCACCGGTGGCGCAGCCCAACGCGGCCAATCCCGACCAGCGGCTGGGTTATGTGCGGCCGGGCGCTCCCAATCCTCTGGACTACGACGTTTCCTCTGACACACAGGAAGTCGACGGAGATCTGAGGCACTTGCGCGGCCATGCGCACCTGGAAAGCATCGACAAAAGGTTCGACGCCGACCTGGTGGACTACAACGACGATACCGGTGACGTGGAGGCCTGGGGCAACATCCGCTACGAGAATTTCCTGGACGGCACCAAGCTGTTCTGCGATCACCTCACTTACAACGTCAACACCGAGGTCGGCATCTTCTACAACGTCAGAGGCACGTCGGAGCCGACCGTTATCTCCCGGCCCGGCCTGCTTACCACCAACAACCCGTTCTATTTCGAAGGCCAGTGGGGCGAACGCCGCGACGGCAAATACATTATCCACGACGGTTTTGTGACCGACTGCAAGGTCCCCAAACCCTGGTGGCGGCTCACCAGCACCAAGTTCGATATCGATCCTAACAATCGGGCCATCACCCACCGCGCGGTATTTCATGTGAAGAAAGTCCCGATTTTCTATTTTCCGCTGTATTACAAATCGCTCAAGAAGCTGCCGCGCCAGAGCGGCTTCATGACGCCCAATATCGGGCACAGCTCCACTTACGGCGAGATGTTCGGCCTGGCCTATTATTGGGCCATCAGCCGCAGCTACGACACGCTGGCCCGCATTCAATACTTCACGTCGCGGGGACCCGCCGAAACGATCGAATTTCGGGGTAAAGTGAGGCCCGGCACCGATTTCAGCTTGAACGTCTATGCGGTGCAGGATCGCGGGATCCCAGTGTACGGAACGGTCCAAAAGCAGGGCGGAGAGGAATTCACCTTCGACGGCCACTCCGATCTGGGCGACGGCTGGATCGCGCGAGTGCATCTGGATGAACTGAGTTCCTTCCTGTTCCGGGAAGCCTTCAGCCAGTCGTTCCACGAGACCATCTTTTCGGAGACGCATTCGGTGGGATATGTGATGAAGCACTGGTCGAGCTTCACTTTCGACGTGGCCGTCACGCGCGACGAGGAGTATGAAGACTCGTATTCGCCCAACGACCGCATCATCATCAAGAAATTGCCGGTGGCGGAATTTCTGAGCCGCGACCGCCAGATTCTGGGCGGACCGGTGCCGGTGTGGTTTTCGTTCAACAGCAGCGCGGGCTTCGTGGACCGCACCCAGACCGAGTTCACCACGCCTAGCTTCGTCGACCGCCTGGACGTGAATCCCGAACTCACCACCGCCTTCCATTTCGCCGATTTCAGCCTGAGCGCCAGTTTCGGCGTGCGCGAGACCGGATACGGCGCCAGCTTCGTGAACGGACTGGCCACCAGCCAATCCCTGCTGCGCAGTGACCGCGAGGTGCGTGTAGATCTGATTCCGCCGTCGCTCGAAAAAATTTACAACTCGCCCAAGTGGCTGGGCGGCGTTAAGGTGAAGCACGTCATCGAACCGCGCGTCGAATACCACTTCGTGGACGGTATCGACGACTTTACCCGCATCATCCGCTTCGACGAGAACGACCTGATGTCGGACACCGATTCGCTGACCTTTTCGCTTGCCAATCGCTTCTTCGTGAAGGACAAGGACGGAAACGTGAACGAGGTCTTCAGCGTGGAAGTGGCGCAAAGCCGCTATTTCAATCCCACCTTTGGAGGCGCCGTGATTCCGGGCCAGTACAACGTGGTGCAGGATTCCGAGGAGCTGGATGGGTTTACGTTCCTGAGCGGTCCCCGCCACTACTCTCCCATCGTTTCGGCTTTGCGCTTCCAACATGTCGTGGGGTTTGAGTGGCGGGTGGACTACGATCCACTGCTCGGCCGCATCACCAACACTACCTTGAACGGAAATGTCCGGGTGGCCAACAAATATCTGTTCGGCGTGGGCCATAGCGAGATCAACAACTTTCCGGACGTGGTGCCCCCCAGCAATCAGATCAACGTGCTGTTCGCGGTCGGCAATCGAACCCGCAAGGGCTGGAATGCCGCCGTCAATGCGTTTTACGATCTGCACTACCACGTTCTGGAGTTCGGCACCACCGAGATCAGTTACAACACCGACTGTTGCGGCATCAGCGCCGAATACCGGCGCTATAATTTCGGAATCCGCGACGATACGCAATACCGGCTTTCGTTCACCATCGCCAACATCGGATCGTTCGGTAACATGCGCAAACAGGAAAACATCTACTAGCTGGGGCATCCGAATCAGCGTACGGCGCTTCCTCACGGTCGCGGCCCGGAAATAACCGTCGGGTAGCTCACATGAGCAATTGTGAGCAGATTGTCCCGCCCCATCCACCCATAATGGTTCGTTAGCGTCCGAAATCTCGTCGCGGCCTATCTCCCGCGAAACGTTCCGATGCTGACATCACTCTATGTATTTGTACGAGGTTAAACGGTTCATGCCTACACAAACTGCTGTTCGATTTCTTCTTTTCAGCCTGATGGCCGCCCCGTTGCTGGCGCAAACCCAGATTGGGGGTGGACCATGCAGTTCCTCGTCTCTCAGCGGAACCTACGCGGTCGCTCTCACCGGACGGCAGGTCTCGTCTGCGGGAGCCTTCACCGGCGTGCTCCAGGCGAATGGAACGGCGACTTTCGACGGGCTGAGCACGGTGATTATGAAGCTCGCCGACAACACCAACCAAGGAGTCGCAACGCCGCTGAACTGGTCGGGAACCTACAGCGTGCAGGCCAATTGCATTGCGACCGTGACCATCGCCTCTGGCGGCAGCGCGACCCTGTATGTGGCCATTTACAGCGTAGGCGTGAACAATCCGGTCCAGGACTTTCAGTTGACCGGGTCCGACGCCACCTATTCCTACTCGGGCGACGGAATCGCATTGCCCCAGTCCACTGTTTGCTCCACCGCCACGCTGGATGGCGTCTACACATTCAACGGAACCGGATTCGTGCTTGCCGCGGGCGCGGTGAGCGGCGCCGCCGATGCCGCCGGTCTATTTCAATTCGACGGTCAAGGCAATCTGACGGCGGACATCACCACCGCCACCAGCGGAACCACCAGCAACGCTGTTACGCTGACGGGCTCCTATTTGGTATCGTCCAGTTGTATTGGATCCGCGACGCTCACCGATTCGAGTTCCAACTCCTATACGCTGAGCTTTAGCATCTACAACGTCTCGGCCGGCAACGCCGGATTCTACGTCACCTTGGAAACATCGAACCTGTTGCTCGCCGGCGGGGGGCACGCCGTGTACGGACAAACGTCTACGGCCACTCTCCAGTCCGTGAGGCACGCGATCGCGGGCGGACCCTGCAGCACGTCCAATCTGACTGGCGCTTACAGTTTGACGCTGAGCGGACGCGCCATCTCGTCGGCGGGGAACTTCTTGGGATCCTTCCAGGGGATCGGTACGGCCACATTTGACGGCCAGGGCAACGTGACCCTGGCTGGTGTCGACAACACAAATCTGGCGCAAGGACAGTCGTTTACTTATACCGGGACGTATAGCGTGCCCAGCAATTGCTCCGGCACCCTGACCATCACCACAACCAGCGCGGCGACATTTACGCTGGTGGTTTGGAATAGCGGCGCGGCCTTCGACATCGAGGGTTCGGACGCGACCTACGTCTATTCCGGCGGCGGCAATGATACTTCTCCGGCAGCTTGCGCGACGCCTACGCTGTCGGGCGAATACACGTTCACCGCCAGCGGTTTCACTCTGTCGGGGACTACGCAAACCGGCTCCGAAGACGAGACCGGCGAATACTACTTCGATGGGCAGGGCACTGTGAAAGCAAGTTACACTTTGAGCCAGGGCGGGGCTGCGCCGGTGACGGGGACCACCACCGGAACCTATGCTGTGACATCCGGTTGTATGGCTTCCGCCACGCTGGTGAATCCCGCGGGGCTAGCCACCACCCTGAATTTCGTGATTTCGGGTGTGTACGGTCAAAACTTCGACCTGCTGGCGGAGAGCTCTCAATTCGTACGCACGGGCAGCGGGCATTCGGCCTTTCCCAATCCCAGCGCAAACATCTCCAATGTGGCCAGTTATGCTTACAACGCTACGCCGCCGGGCAGCATATTCGTCGTGTTCGGGCAGGATTTCTCCACTGAGACCAAGGGCGCGCTCAATCTTCCTCTTCCCATTAAATTGGCGGAGACCTCTGTGACCATCAACGGCGAGCCTGCGCCGCTGTTCTATGTGAGTTCCGATCAGATCGACGCTCAGATGCCCTGGGACATTCAGGGAAATACCGTGGCTTCGGTGATCGTGACGAACGGAACTTCGGCCAGCAACGCCGCGGCAGTCTATGTGCCTGCCACCGGAACGCCGGGGATTTCGTCTTCCAACAATCGGGCGCCGGTAGTGAATGCGGATGGCAGCATAAATTCGCCCGCCAATCCGGCCGCCGTGGGCGATGAAGTGGTGGTGTATTTCACCGGTGGAGGACCGGTGCAGGCCTCGGGAGCGCTCACGACAGGCGCCGCGGCGCCGGCTGGAGATTCGCCCGTGACCGGCACCAACTCGATCACCGTGGGCGACGCGGCGGCCACTGTGGTCTACATGGGCTTGACCCCGGGATCGGTGGGATTGTATCAGGCCAACTTTATCGTGCCGAACGTCGCCAGGGGCGCCTACCCGGTTGCGATTACGATTGCGGGATATACTTCCAATACTCCGGTGATGAACGTGTCCAATTAAATTCGGCGTTTTTCCCCCGCGGCGCTCCGCCAGAGTGTATCATGGCTCTGGTTAAGGAGAAACGCCGCATGCAGTCAATCCGAGCCGCCGCCATGTCGGGCGGCCTGATGTTCTCGATGTTCACCGCCGGAGCGATGTTCGCGCAAACCGGCAGGCAGGAATCGGCGAGCGCCGCCATCGGAGTTCGCGCCATTATCCATTCGGTGGCCGATCTAGATAAGACCGCCAGCTTTTATCGCGACGGACTCGGCCTGAAGATGGCCGGTCCCGACGGGAAGCCCATCGGCACGCTGCCCGCGCCGAGCGCTCTGGATGAATCGCTCTCGAAGTTTACGGCGACCCACGGGGCCAAGTTTCGCAATGCGATGTTCGAAATCCCCGGTGCGAAACTCGATCTCGAGCTGACCGAGTTCACCGATATCCAGCGCAAGAGCGTTCGGCCGCACGCGCAGGATCCCGGCGCCGCAACTTTGATTCTCACGGTGCGCGATGTCGACGCCGCTCTGGCCGGGGTCAACAAATGCGGCGGTTCGGTGCTCAGCATCGGCGGCCATCCCATGAGAGTTGGCGGCGAGAACAGCAAGAGCCGGTCGGTTTTCGTCCGCGATCCTGACGGCTTCCTGCTGGAGCTGGCCGGAATTCAACCCGCGCCCGCATCCGACGCGCCCGCCGGCAGCAACGTCATCGGCGCCCGTATCGCAATCACGGTTGAGAATCTCGATCAGACCTTGAAGTTCTATCACGACGTCCTGGGTTTCGAAACCAAGCCCGCGCCCCAGTTCACCACCGATAAAGCCATCGCAACGCTGATCGATGCCGAAGGCGCGCAATGGCGTATCGGCACCGCGAAGATCCCTGGCTCCCCGGTGAGCTGGGAGTTTCTCGAATTCAAGGATGTCCCGCGCAAACCCTTCCACCTGGCCGTTCCGGACATCGGATCGCCCGCCGTTTCGGTGCGCGTTCAGGATCTCAATGCCTCCATCGCAGCCGTCAAGGCGACTGGCGGTTCGGTGGTTACCGTGGGCGGGCAACCCGTGAAGCTCGGCCCGATGATGGCTATCTTCGTTCGCGACCCCAACGGTTTTCTGATCGAGCTGATTCCCGGGACCTAGCCCAATCATGATGCGTCGTGAAAATAATCTCGCGCTGGTCCTGGGGATTCTCGCGGCCGGGCACAGCGCAAGTGCGCAGATCCCCACGAGCTCCGGCAACGATGAAATACACGTTTTGCCGGTGCAGGGCAGCATTTACATGCTGGTGGGGCCGGGCGGCAACATAACCGCGCAGACCGGCAGCGACGGAGTGCTGCTGGTGGACACCCTGCCAGCTGCGCTGGCTCCCAAAATTGCGGCGGAACTCAAGAAGCTGACATCCAAACCGCTCCGGTATATTATCGACACCAGCGCCGCGCCGGATCGCGTGAGTGGCAACGCGGTCTTAGCCGCGATGGGCGCGCCGGGCGCGTCTCCGGATTTCGGCCCTCGTGCGACTATCATCGCGCATTCCAATGTCATGAATCGCATGACAGCGCCGGTCGGGAAGCAACTGCCGCCTTTGACGGACGTGCCGAACGATGAATACTCAACGCCCACCAAGGACCTTTGGTTCAACGGCGAGCCGGTGATCATTTTTCATGAACCCCAGGCACACAGCGACGGTGACAGCATCGTGTTGTTCCGCCGTTCCGATGTCATTAGCGCGGGGGATATATTTACTCCGGACCGTTACCCGTTCATCGACCTGGCTCGTGGCGGGAGCATACAGGGAGAACTCGACGCGCTGAACCATTTGCTGCACCTGACCGTTCCCGAACGTTTGCAGGACGGCGGCACGCGAGTGATTCCCGGCCATGGACGGCTGTGCAACGAGGCCGATGTGGTGGAGTACCGGGACATGGCCACCATTATTCGCGATCGGATCCAGGACATGGTCAAGCGCGGCCTGACGCTCGATCAGGTGAAGGCCGCCCGGCCAACGCTCGATTACGATACGCAATACGGTTCCGGTGAGGCATTCATCGAAGAGGTTTACAAGAGCTTGGGTGGAAAATAAGGGCATGCGGTTCAAATTTTGGTGTACGTTCGCGATCGTCACATTGGCGCAGCTGATTGGCCTAGTGGCTGCGTGCGCGCAGCCGCCTCCCGCAGCGCCGCAGGCGCCCAAGAGCGGCCAGGCCGCCGCTCCGGTGGATTTCACCGGGTACTGGGTATCCCCGATTTTCGAAGATTGGCGCTGGCGCATGGTCACCCCGCTGAAAGGGGACTTCGCCAGCGTGCCCGTGAGCGCGGAAGCGATAAAGGTTGGGGAGGCGTGGGACCCGGCGAAAGATGAAGCGGCGGGACTGGCGTGTAAGGCCTACGGAGCGCCCGCCATCATGCGCCGGCCGGGACGCTTGCACATCACGTGGCAGGATGAGAATACTCTGAAGATCGAGACCGACGAAGGGACTCAGACGCGTTTGTTCCACTTCGGCGGGAAGCCGCCCGCCAATGCAGCGCCAAGCTGGCAAGGATACTCGGCGGCGAACTGGGAGGGGCCGGTGCGCGGAGCGGGCCAACTGGAGACCGTCTTCCTGGGATTCTCCCGGCGAACCGGAACCCAAGGGCGTTCTCTCGAAGTGGTTACCACCAACCTGCGGCCCGGTTACTTGCGCAAGAACGGCGTTCCCTACAGCGAAAACGCTTCGCTTGAGGAATTTTACGATTATCATAAGGAGCCCAATGGCGATGAGTGGTTCACCGTAACCACGGTGGTTCACGATCCCAAGTATCTGGTTGCGCCGTTCATCACCAGTACGGATTTCAAAAAGCAGCGGGATGCTTCCGGCTGGAACCCCACGCCTTGCACGGCGCGATGAGGATTTGAGGAGCGCGGTATGAATCGATGGATTGCAGGTTGCTTGTTGGCGCTTGGCGCCGGATCGGGCGCGCCGGCGTGGGCCCAGGTGGATTTTTCCGGACAGTGGGCGCCCATGTATCACGAAGACGCGCCGGAGCGCTTACCAGGCCCCGAGCTGGGCGATTATCTCGGACTTCCTCTGAACGAAGCCGGACGATTGAGAGCGGAAAGCTATGACGCGGACCGCATCTCGGTAGACACCGAATACCAGTGCCGCCCGCACTCCTCCGACTATGGCATGCGCGGATTGGGAAACCTGAGAGTTTGGACGGAAGTAGACGCGACATCGCAGGCGCTGATCGCGTTTCATACTTACATGCCGGCCTGGGGAAGTTATCGAACCATCTGGATGGACGGACGCCCGCATCCGCCGGAATACGCCGAGCACACCTTCCAGGGCTTCTCCACGGGCGTGTGGGAAGGCAACATGCTGACCATCTCCACCACCCACCTGAAGGCCAACTACATCCGCCGCAACGGCGTCCCGCGCAGCGACAAGGCGCTGTTCACTGAACATTGGACGCGGCATCGGGATTATCTAACAGTGGTCACCGTGGTTGACGATCCGGTGATTCTCACAGAGCCTTTGGTCCGCAGCCAGAATTGGATACTGGACCCCGGGCAAGCCACCAATCAGGTGTATTGCGAATACGCGAATGAGGTGCCGGCAGCGCCCGGCGCAGTGCCCAACATCCTTCCCGGCAAGAACACGGCCCTCACCGAGGTGGCGGATTGGTACGGGCTCCCGCGCGAAGCCACGCTTGGGGGAGCCGAGACGCTGTATCCGGAGTACCGGTTGAAAATGAGCAAGCCGGCGGTGCCTCCGCCCGCGCACTGCGATCGATACTGTACCTGCACGGTGTTCGCGGATTGTCTCAGGCTGCATCCGCCGGCTTCAAAATAACGGGTGACCGCTCGCTAAGGCCGCGGCTCGGTAGTCAAGCGAAAGCAGATCAGATGTCCGGCGCGCGCGATGATCTGGTTGGGAACGCGGCCCTCAACGTCGGCGTGAAAGGCCTTTGCGTCCACGATGAATACGCGCGTCTGAGGACTCTTCAGTGCCTCGGGTAGCTTGCCGGGTTCCAGGATCGGCGCAAAATATCGATCGCCGTACCACAGCAGCTGATTGAGTTCGTCAAAACGCGGCGCGCCGTCGTCGTAAAAAGTGATCCGCTCGTTGGGCGCAGTGGCTTCGGTGGAAGCCAGCGCGATGGGTCGTGTTTCCGCGGCATGCATGTTCACCGGCGGGCGAATCGCGACTACAATCACTAGCACCGCGAGCAGCGGTGTCAGGACGCGCAAGCCGTTGCGCAGGGAACGCTGGGGGACGATCCACAACAAGCCCAGCGCCGAAAGAATGGCGAACGCCGGATAGGCCGGCAGCATGTAGCGCAGAACGCGGCTCTTGGTGATGGCGCACAGCGCGTACACCACGGCGATCCAGACGATCAGCAGGCGCAGCTTCGGATCCCGGCGGCGAATCACTAGAACGACTCCCGCAACCATGGCCGGCAGCCAAGGCCAATACGATTTCGCGATCATCCATAGATATTCGAAAGCGCCGGTGTAGCGACGCCACGAAGGCGTGAGCGCTCCGTACACTTCCTGGTTCATATACGCCGAGCTGCGGACGAAGAAATCCGCGCCGTATCGGTAGATCCACTGCGCGTACCATGCGGCCGGCGGAACGAAAGCCACCAGCAGTCCCGCAGTCAGGTAACCGAGCGGAGGGCGCCGGCGATTGACAATCATGTCGAGGGCGAACAGCAGGGGAATGCTGACTCCCATCATGGCGCGGGTTAACTGCGCCAGGGCCGCGAACGCTCCGGCGGCCAGCAGCCAGCGTGGATCGTCGTCGCTCAGCACCCAGCTGCAGACCGCGGCCAGGAAAAAGAACGTGAACGGAACGTCGGTCATGGCGCGCGCCGCATACTTCACGAAGTAGATGCTGGTGGCCATGACGAACATCGCGAGAACGCCGGTAAAAGGATCGCCGGTCATGCGCCGGCCCAGCCAGGCAACCAGGAGAATCACCCCCAACCCGCACAGCGCCGAGGGAAGCTTGGCGAGGGGATCCGACAGTCCGAACGGGACAAACAGCGCCGCCTGCATCCACGAAAACAGAGGCGGATGCTCGATCGCCGGGCCGCCGTTGCTTTCGATGTCGAGCCAATGCCCGGATACCACGACGTGCTTGGCAACCAGCGCGTAGCGCGCGTCGTCATATCCGGCCAGATCGCCGGAACGGATCGGCGCCAGAAGAACGACGGCTGCAAGAACGGCGAGAGCCCAGAACCAAACGCGGTCGCTGCCCAGCATGTACGCATTATCGCCCGGGCCTAGGTACCATGAGTTATCCGACGTGCCCGAACTCCCGGACATCGTAGTTTATATTGAGGCGCTGGAGAAGCGCATCCTGGGGCAGACGCTTGAAGCGATCCGACTGGTGAGCCCATTCCTGTTGCGGACCGCCGATCCTCCCTTGGCCGCCGCGCAGGGCCGGCGGGTGCGCGAGCTGCGGCGCGTGGGGAAGCGCATTGCGATCGGACTCGGGGGCGATCAAGGCGACGATTTGTGGCTGGTGCTGCACCTGATGATCGCGGGGCGCCTGCACTGGCAAAAGCGCGGCGCCAAGATATCGCGTCCACGAGGTCTGGCGGCCTTCGATTTTCCGAACGGAACGTTGACCTGGACCGAAGCGGGATCGCAGAAGCGGGCGTCGCTGCACGTGGTGCGCGGCGAGGCGGGACTGAGCGCGCTCGATCCCGGTGGCCTGGAGGTGCTGGAGGCGAACGCCCCGCGTTTCGCTTCCGTTCTCACCTCGGCGAATCACACCTTGAAGCGGGCGCTCTCGGATCCACGGCTGTTCAGCGGCATCGGCAATGCGTACTCCGACGAGATTCTCTTTGAAGCGCGGCTCTCGCCGCTGGCCTTGACGCAGAAACTTTCGAGCGATGAGATCGAGCGGCTGTTTCAAGCCGCGCGTGCCACGCTATTGCACTGGACGGCCCAGTTGAGGAACCAAACCGGCGACGACTTTCCCGAGAAGGTGACGGCTTTTCGCGAAGACATGGCGGTGCATGGCCGCTACAAGAAGCCCTGCGTGCGCTGCGGCGCGACCATCCAGCGCATCCGTTATGCGGCCAACGAAACCAATTATTGTCCGCATTGCCAAACGAACGGGAAACTGCTGGCCGATCGCGCGCTCTCGCGGCTGCTCCGCGAGGACTGGCCGCGGACTCCCGAAGAGCTGGAGTTGATGACCAAGAAGTCGTAAGCCGCTACTTCTTGGCTTTCGCCGCCCGCGGCGCAAAATGGTTCAGTGCCGTCACCAAGGGACGGGCTCCGCGCGGCACCGGCGTGCGCTTGGTCAGGATCTCGAGATTGTCGATCTTGCGCCCGTAGAGTTTGCGATTTTCAGCTTTGTCCGGCCGCAGCGAGGCGCCTTCCAGCGACAATCCAACAAACAAACCCTTGGATCGCGACCAGGAGATCATCGGGGCGCGCATAAAGACGTCGGAATTCGCGCTGGCGGAATAGCCCATACCCTGCACCACGGTGAGGTCCGCTCCCAGCGTGAACTTGTCGTGCAGCAAATGATCGATGCCGTCGCGATTCATCACCAGCAGGACCAAATCGGTGGCCGATCCGCCCAGCTGGACGCCGAAGTTACCGCCTTCGATGATCATCGCGGCCGGCGCGCTCCAACCGCCCGGACGCCGGCATGACGCGAATCCACGGCCGTACTTGCCCCCGAACAGGAATGCGCCCTTGAAGAGTCCGGGAATGATGATTATGCACTGAGCTCTGGTCAGAAGGGCAGGCGGAATCGGTTTATCGGAGCTTTGGATCTCCCGGATGGAATTCGCGGCGTGATCCAGCCGCTTGTCGGGAGCTTTCTCCTGCGAGAAGACAGTCCCGACAAGCAGGCATCCGAGGAAAAGGATGGTCGAGGTTGCAGAGAGGTTACTTTTTATGGCCGCCACCGCCAGCTGCCGGGTGACCACCACCACCGCCCGCGTGACCACCACCACCCGCGGGACGACCGCCGCCACCTGCCGGGCGACCGCCACCACCCGCGGGGCGACCGCCACCACCCGCGGGACGACCGCCACCTCCGCCAGCGCGAGCCGCACCACCACCGCCGGCGCGAGCACCACCACCGCCGCCGGCGCGAGCACCACCACCGCCACCAGCGCGAGCCGCACCACCGCCGCCGGCGCGAGCAGCACCACCGCCACCGGCGCGAGCAGCAGCACCGCCACCGGCGCGAGCCGCACCACCGCCGCCGGCGCGAGCGCCACTACCACCGGAACGAGCAGCACCGCTGCTACGCGATTGAGCAGCGCCACCTCCCGCACGAGCACCTGCTCCTGCTCCGCCGCGAGCTCCAGCTCCGGCTCCGCCGCGAGCTCCAGCTCCGGCTCCAGCCCGCGCACCGGCTCCGCCACGAGCGCCAGCTCCGGCTCCAGCACGCGCACCGGCTCCGCCACGAGCGGCAGCTCCGGCTCCCGCGCGAGCGCCACCGCCTGCGCCTCCACGACCAGCGGCTGCACCTCCGCGAGCGCCGCCTCCAAACGCCGAATGGCCAGCCCCCGCACCGCCACGGGCAGCGCTCGCCTGACCACGACCTCCGTTGGGTGCTCTAGCGGCGGCAGCGCGCGCGGCTCCGGCATGAGCAGCGGCATGGAAGCCGCCCGGTACGCCTCGGCCACCATGCTCGAACGCGCCCCGGTCATGACCGCCAAAATTGCCATGATTGATCACCGTCGTGCTGCTCGAAATGTAAGTGTTGCCGCCATAGAGGCAGCCGCCGCCGCCCCAGCCCGCGCCCCAGGCGCCAAAGCCCCAGCCGTAGCCACCAAAGACGCCAATCCCGATTCCCACGCCGAAGGCAAGTCCGACACCCACTGCGACGCCGACCGGGTATACCGCTGCGAAACCAGGGTAGGGGGCAAACAGCCCGCCCCAGATGAGCCACGGATTGTAATAAGGAACGAAGACCACAGCTGGATTCACCGGCGCAATGGTGATTATGCCGGGTTCAGCTACCGCCACGGCCACCTGCGGCGTCGAAACTAAGACGTGCGTCTGCTGCGCCTGTGCCCGCGTGGCCTGGATAGCGTTCATGACGTCTCCGGGCTGGTTGTAATAGGCGTTGCCCAACTGCGACGCCCAGGCGGTGTTCTTCGCCAGGTTGTCAAGGACGGAAGGAAACGCGGTGAGCCCCTTCACTGCCGGGTCCCAAGGCTGCGCGTTCGCTCCGGCCGCGCGCTGATCGGGCGGCAGATTCATGTTCTGGTTCAACCACGCGTCGGCCGCGGCAATCTGATCCGGATAGGTAGAGCCAGTTAATATTTGAGCGACCAGGGAGTCCGGATCGAGGGCGATCGGCGCCACCAGTTGATCCAGTTGCGTGGCGTCCAGCTCGACGTACGCCGGCGCTTGCGCGGACAGGTTAAATTGCGCTGCGGGAATCAGCAGCACGGAGAGCATAAGCGCCATCAACTGGCGCATGGTTTGAGCCAGGGAAATTGAGCTCTTGTATTTCATCTTCGCCGTCCTTTCGGTCGTCCAATCCGTATTATCTTACCGCAAACGAAACCTGACATTGTCAACTGAGGCCGATTACATCATTCCAAAGTAAAGCCTCGCCGCTATTTGATAACCTGATACTGTCTACTCGCGATCATGGGACGCGGTTTAGCTGTGATCTGGTGCATCTTCGGACCCGGCAGGCTCATTAAAAACGTTAACCCAGAGTGGTTTTAGAGTGCCCTACTACGAAAAAGAACTGGCGCAGATCGTGGCGGAACTGAACCGCGTTGCCCCCAGCACGCCCCGCGATTCGAGCGAGGCCACGCTCCAGCATCTGGAATCGCTGGATAAGCTGTTGGAATATGCCGTCCGGCAAGGCGCTTCCGACGTACTGCTGATTGCCGGAGCGCCCGTAACACTGCGCATCGGCGGCGGGCTTTCACCGTCCAACGGGCCCCCGCTCGAGGCCGAAGACACACGCAGCTTGCTGCTGCCGTTGCTGACGCCCGCCCAAACTCAGGAACTGGCGCGCGCCCGTTCCGTGGACCTGTGCTTCCAACGCGATGGAGTGGGACGTTTTCGGGCCAACCTGCACTACCAGCGCGGCACGCTGGCGGGCAGTTTGCGGTTATTGCCGGAGAAGATCCCGACGCTGGAATCGCTCAATCTTCCGCCTATCCTGCGCCCACTTTCGGAAGCGCTCCAGGGGCTGATATTGGTCACTGGACCCACCGGCTGCGGAAAGAGTTCCACGCTGGCTGCGCTGGTGGATTTAATCAACACGCATCGCCGCGCCCATGTGGTGACCATCGAAGACCCGGTGGAATTCGTGCATTCCAACCGGCAGTCGATTGTCGAGCAGATCGAGGTCGGCCAGGATGCGCCGGACTTCGCCGGGTCCCTGCGCAGTATTTTGCGGCAGAATCCGGATGTGATCCTGGCCGGCGAGATGCGCGATCCCGAGACCATTGCCACCGTTCTTACGGCGGCGGAAACCGGGCACCTGGTGCTGTCGACACTGCACACGAACGATACCTCGCAGGCCGTTTCGAGAATACTGGATTCCTTCCCTACCGCGAACCAGCCGCAAATCCGCCAGCAGCTCTCCCTGGCGTTGCGGGCCATAGTTGCTCAGCAACTGGTCCCCGCAGCCGACAAATCCGTTCGTTATCCGGCCGTGGAGATACTCATGGCGAGCAGCGGAGTCCGGAGCCTGATACGCAAAGGTGAAGATCACCAGATTTACAGCGCCATCTCGACGGGACGCAGCGACGGAATGATCAGCATGGAACAATCCCTGGCTGACCTGGTGCGCACCGGCCGAATCACGCGGGAGACCGCGGCAGCACACTGTTTCCACCCTGAAGAGTTGCGGCGCTACATGCCGGCCTGATTCTCAGGTAATGATCGCGGCTCGGTTAGCGGCGCACGATGACTTCCCGCAAGTGATCGCGAGTAAGAAAGAACTTCACCGAGTTGTATTTCTGAAAAAGCTTCTCCAAGCCGCGGTTGTTGAAGTATTGTACCGGTCGCACCTGATTGCGCGGGGTCAGCGACATGATTTTCGGTTCAACGATGCGATAGGTATAGAGGGGAGCGGTTTGGGCTTTCTCTTCGGCGTGGAAAAACGCCAGCAGCGATGACTGCGGCCGCAGAATGCGGCACAACTGATCCACGGTGTCCTGCAACAACGGCGGCGCCAGGAACTGCAGAGTGTCCCAAACCAGGGCGCCATCGAAACTTCGCTCGGGAAAATTCAAACTATCGCGCAGAAAGGCCGGGGCGCGTTGCGGGTCGGCCTGATTGGCGACGAAATCTCCCCCGGAGCCGAAGGCTTCCTCCATGGCACGCACCACATCGTTGGAATAGATGCGATGGCCCATTGACGTAATAAAAGTGATATTGGCCTGGCTGGCCCCGGATAAATCGAGGATGGACAGACCCTCCTGATCCTGGAGGGATGAAAAGAATTGTTCCAGTCCATGGCTGGACCGGTTTTGAGGCTGGGCCGTGGCTCCCGACTTTTTCGGTTGGGAGTGAAGCGACGGCGAAAACGGATCCGATCTTAACCGGTCCTTGAGCAATGCTGCACTCCTTCCCGGAACCTCAAATCATTTAATGCGAATCGGCGGCTGCAGCAGTGGCCGGTGTTGGGGCGGCGTGCGCGCTCGGAGTGGCGGAGGAAGGTTTGGGCTGCGCGGAGGCCGCTGCCGGCTTGCTGATTTCGGGACGCACGATGTCGATACTGCCCTTAAAATACGCTCCGTCTTCAATGACGATGCGCGCGGTCTTGATATCGCCCACCAGTTTGGCGTCCTTGCGGATGTCGATTTTATCCGAAGCCTCCACGTTGCCGTGGATGGTGCCGAGCACCACCACTTCGCGCGCCTTCACGCCCGCTTGCAACTTCCCGTTCGGCCCCACCGTCAGCCGATGTTCGTGCAGCTCGACCGATCCATCGATTTCCCCGTCGATGGTGAGGTCCTCCCTGCTGAAGATCTGGCCTTTGATCATGACAGCCTTTCCGATATTCGCTGGCCCTCGCGACTCGGTCACGGAATGGCTGGGAGTAGGATTGCTCGACATAGGGACGGTCTCCTTGGCTTGGCCTGACGCTGGCGCGGGCGCCTGGGCTGGTTTGGTTGGGTATTCCTCTTCTTTGCGTTTATTCCACATTCAGCGCGATCTCCTTGGTTGGTTCAATGAATACGACGGCACATTCCATATAAGGATGCCACTATCGTACTACGGCCATGAGCATATGTCATTTGGCTTGCTTATTTCAACACAATGGGGGGCATCCTCCTATCCCCCTGAAACTCCATTACGCACAGTACTCAGCCGCAACTGAGGAGGTCCGTGTGTCAACATAAGATTGAAATACCAAACATGACCCCGGACGACTTTCGAACAATCGCCCTCAGCTTCCCGGAAAGCGTGGAGCAGGAGCACATGCGGCACCCCGATTTCCGAGTGCGCGGCAAAATCTTCGCCACTCTCGGCTATCCCGACGATACTCACGGCATGGTGAAACTTACGCCCGAGCAGCAGCACGACTACATTCGCTCCGAGCCCAATGTTTTCGCGCCTTCCAAAGGCGCCTGGGGTCTGCGCGGGAGCACCATCGTAAAGCTCAAGGCCGCCAAGAAAACCACCGTGCGGAAAGCCTTGACGGCAGCCTGGCGCAATGCCGCCCCGCTAAAATAGGTCCAACGCTTCATGAACATCGTCAAAGCCACCCGCGCGTACGAAGCCTGGCTGGCAAAACACATCACGCTCGTGCCCACCGATCTCAAGGGAAAACATCAGGCCATGGCCGAGGACGTGTTTTTCTTCCTTCGCGCAACTTTCTACCGCTGGATGCAATTGTGGCCCAAGGTCTGCGCGGACGAGGCGCGCGCCCCCAGGGTGCTGGGGGTGGGAGATCTGCACGTGGAAAATTTCGGAACCTGGCGCGACCTAGAGGGCCGGCTGGTGTGGGGCATCAACGATTTCGATGAAGTTTACGAGCTGCCTTATACCATCGATCTGGTGCGTCTGGCCGCTAGCGCGCACATTGCGATTCGCGAGGCCCGGCTGAAGCTCGCCGCCAAGGACGCCTGCGAAGCGATCCTCACGGGCTACGAGAAGAGCCTGGAAATCGGCGGCCTTCCCTTCGTTTTGGCGGACGAGCACCAATGGCTGCATCAAATGGTGACGGGCGTTCTGCGCGACCCGGTCCAATTCTGGAAAAAGCTGGACGCTCTGCGCACCTGGAGAGGCCGCGTTCCCAAGAGCGCCCGCCGGGCGATCGAACGGTTAATGCCCGAGCCGGGGCTGGAATACCGGATCGCTCACCGCGTGGCGGGCCTCGGCAGCCTGGGACGGCAGCGCTTTGTCGGCATCGCACTGTGCCGCGGCGGGCGAGTGGCGCGCGAGGCCAAAGCGCTGGCTCCTTCCGCCTGTGTCTGGGCCTTGGGCGGCAAAGTGTCCGAGCGAATCCGTTATCAGGAGGCTTTGGACCAATCGGTCCGCGACATCGATCCCTTCGTACGATTGCGCGGATGCTGGATTGGGCGGCGCCTGGCCCCGGATTGTTCGCGCGTGGAACTCTCGAACATGCCCAAGGAACGCGACGAGAGCCGATTGTTGCGCGCCATGGGATTCGAAACCGCCAACGTTCACTTGGGCAGCCGCGGAGCCGCGAAACGGATTCTGGCGGACCTGCGCAAACGCCCCGCCGACTGGCTGCATGTCGCCGCCACAGCCATGGTGAAAGCCACCACGGCCGACTTCAATGAGTGGCGCGCCAGTGCGCGGCGCAAGCCGTCCGTGAAGGCCTGATATAAAAATTGTCCCTGCGAATTATTGTTCTGTGCTCGGTGCCGGCGATTCTTTGGTCCCAGCCGCCTGATTCGGTGCTGCTGGTGGTGAACCAATCCTCCGCGCTTTCGCGCAAAATCGGGGAATATTACGCCGAGCGTCGCCGCCTTCCCGCCGTCAATATTTGCCGGCTCCAAGCCAGTTCAGATGAGGAAGTGTCACGCGACGATTTCAATAATCAGATCGCCCGCCCCATCCAGAGCTACCTGCGCGCTCACAACCTCGCCGAGCAAATTCTGTACATCGTCACCACCGCGGGCGTGCCGTTGAAAGTTCGAGGCAGCGGCGGGCTGACCGGCGACGCGGCGTCGGTGGATTCCGAACTGACGCTGCTTTATTCGGACCTGCACGGCCGCCCGCATGCGCTGCCCGCTGGCATCCACAATCCATTTTTCGGCAAGATGAGTTCGCCGTTTCGTCATCCCGATTTTCCCATCTACCTGGTCGCGCGGCTGGCCGGGTATGATTTCGAGGACGTGAAGGAGATGGTCGATCGCGCCTTGTTGGCTCGCAATCGTGGCAAGTTCGTGATCGATCTCAAAGCCTCCGACAACACGCAGGGAAACCGCTGGCTGCTGGAAGCCGCTCAGCAACTGCCGCGCGATCGTCTGGTGCTGGATCGCTCGGCCGATGTCCTGGAGCACCAGAGCGACGTCATCGCCTACGCGTCGTGGGGTTCCAACGATCCCGCCCGCAAGCAACGTCATCTGGATTTTCACTGGCTCCCCGGCGCCATCATGACCGAGTACGTCTCGACGAATGGACGCACTTTCGCGCGTCCTCCCGATAGCTGGAATATCGGCGGAGGCTGGGGCGATCCGAAAGCGACCTTCGCCGGATCTCCACAGACTTTAACGGCCGACTACATTCACGATGGCGCCAGCGGCGCTTCCGGGCAGGTCTACGAACCGTACCTGGAGTTTACCCCGCGGCCCAATATTCTTTTGCCGGCTTACTACCACGGCCGCAATCTCGCCGAGAGCTACTACCTCTCGATTCCGATCCTGAGCTGGATGAACATCGTCATCGGCGATCCGCTGTGTAGTTTGGGCGCCCCGTGACCAAATGCGAAAATAGATCCTAGATGATCCAACTTTCCGGCGCCGGTAAGCGTTTCGGTTCCAAGCTGCTGTTTGAAGATCTCAACTGGATGATCACGCCCCAGGACCGCGCGGGCCTGGTGGGCGCGAACGGCAGCGGCAAAACCACGCTGCTCAAAGTGCTGGCCGGCCTGGAGTCGCTGGACTACGGCAAGCTCAGCGTCACGCGCGGCGTCAGCTCCGGCTACTTGCCGCAGGACGGCCTGTCGCTGTCCGGCCGGACGGTCTTCGCAGAGTGCATGTCGGTTTTCGCATCGCTGCAGAAGATGGAAATCGAGATGGAGGAGCTCACGCATAAAATGGCCGAGCTGGATCCCGCGGGTCTCGAATACGCGCAAGTGGCGGACCGCTTCCATCGCCTGGATAGCGAGTTCCGCAACCGCGACGGCTACGCGATCGAGGCGCAAGTGGGAACCGTGATTTCCGGGCTGGGGTTTCCGCACGAGGAATGGAACAAACGCACCGAGGAGTTTTCGGGCGGCTGGCAGATGCGAATCGCGCTTGCCAAGCTGCTGCTCGAAAAGCCGAACCTGCTGTTGCTCGACGAGCCAACCAATCACCTGGATCTGGAAGCCCGCAACTGGCTGGAGCAATATCTGGCCAACTACCCGTTTGCGATCGTTCTCATATCGCACGACCGTTATTTCCTGGACGTGACGGTGAACAAGATCGTCGAAATCTGGAATCATGGCGTGCATTTTTATTCGGGCAACTACGAAAAGTATTTGCGGCAGAAGCAGGAGCGCACCGAACAGCTCGAAGCGGCGTATCGCAACCAGCGCGAGCGGATCGAGCAGTTGGAAGCTTTCATCAATCGCTTCCGCTACCAGGCCACCAAAGCCAAGCAGGTTCAGAGCCGCATCAAGGAGCTGGAAAAGATCGAGCGCATCGAGCTGCCCAATGAAGAGAAGACCATTCACTTTTCATTCCCGCAGCCCAAGCCGAGCGGGCGCATTGTGGCTGAGTTTCAGGGCGTCTCGAAGAGCTATGGCGACAAATTCGTCTTCGGCGGTGTGGACTTCATGATCGAGCGCGGCGACCGCATCGCGCTGGTGGGCGTGAACGGGGCGGGGAAATCGACGCTGATCAAGTTGCTGGCGGGCATCGAGGCCCTTAGTTCGGGCGAATATCGGCTGGGCCACAACGCCGAGGTCGACTACTTCGCGCAGGACCAATACAAGGAGCTCGACCCCAACGCGCGCATGCTGGACGATCTGCAGTATCAAGCGCCGCGTTCCTCCAATACTGAGTTGCGCAGCCTGCTGGGAAGCTTTCTTTTTTCCGAGGACGACGTTTTCAAAAAGATCGGGGTTCTTTCCGGTGGCGAGCGCAATCGTTATGCGCTGGCCCGCATGCTGCTGCAGCCTTCCAATTTTCTGCTGCTTGACGAGCCGACCAATCACCTGGACATGCGCGCCAAGGATGTACTGCTCGAATCGCTCGAAAAATATACTGGAACGGTGGTTTTCGTTTCGCACGACCGTTACTTCATCGACAAGCTGGCCACGCGGATATTCGAAGTGGGCTCGGGCGAAGTCCACGTGTTCCCGGGCAACTATGAGGATTACGTTTGGCGCAAGGAAGGCAAGAACATCGATCTGACCCTCCCCGTCACTGGAAACGGACTAACCCACCAACAACCAACAACCAACAACCAGCAACCCGCGAAGCGTCTGAATCCGATGAAGCTCAAGAAGCTGCAGGACCGCGCGCGCGACCTGGAAACGCAGATTGCGGCCTTGGAGGCGGAGATCGCGAGCGACGAAGAGAGCCTGGCGAACTTTGTGAGCGCGGAGGAAACCATGCGGCTCTCCACGCAACTTGACAAGCGGCGCGCGGCGTTGAGCGCGTTGCTCGCAGAGTGGGAAGAAATATCGCAGGAAGCATGAGCGACTTTCAGGAACAGCTCGCGCATCTGCGGCGGCGCATCGCCAGGATCGATAAGAAATACACGGCTCCGAGACGCCAGCCACCAGCCACCAACAACCAGCAACAGTCCTTTCCCGAAGAGTGGCTGCACGGCGAGGAAGTTCGCACCGCGCACGGGGTTCATTACGAAACCGAAAAGCTTTATGAGCGCCAGCGCAGGCACGGCAGCGTGGGCATCGTGGATCTGGAGGACCTTTCCGAGAATCTGCTGGATCCCATTTCGAATGGCCAGATCCGCGGAGTTCCACCCGCGAAATGGTGCTTTCTCGATACGGAGACCACCGGCCTGATGGGAGGCTCGGGCACCTATGCGTTTCTGATAGGAGTGGGCCGCATTACGCCGCAAGGTTTTCGGGTGCGGCAGTTTTTCATGCGCGACTACGGTGAAGAGGCCAGCCAGTTGAGCGCCCTCACCGAGCACTTGAAACAGTTCGAAGTGCTGATCACCTACAACGGCCGTACCTTCGATCAACCGCTGCTCGAGACGCGCTTCCGCATGGCGCGGCAACGGCCCCCGTTCAGTGCGCTGGAGCATCTGGACCTGCTGTTCGGCGCGCGCCGCCTGTGGAACCTGCGCTTCGACAGTTGCCGCCTGGTGGAGCTGGAAAATCAAATCCTGGGTGTCGAGCGGCAAGGCGATCTGCCCGGCGAGCTGATTCCGTACGTGTACTTCGAGTACGTTCGGACTCACGAGATTTTCCGCTTGCTGCCGGTGTTCCATCACAACGCCATCGACATCCTAACGCTGGCGTGCCTGACGGCGATTGTTCCACGGGCGTTTCATGCCCCGGGGCAAGCATGGAATGACCCCGCATTCGCGCACGGCGCAGAAATGGTCGGACTGGCGCGCTGGTGGCGGCAAGCCGAGCAGCATGAAAATGCGCTGGCGCTCTTCCGGCAAGCCATCCAGAAGAATCTTTCCGACGATCTACTGTTTCGCACGCTCTGGGACATTGCGGTGCTGGAGAAAAAGCTTGGCCGCGAACATGCGGCGCTTCAGGTTCTCACCGATCTGGCCGCTGCGCGCAATCCTTGGCGCTGCGCCGCATTCGTGGAACTCGCGAAATATTATGAACGCCGCGAACGCAACTATGCGCTGGCTCTCGAGATGACACGCAGCGCCCAGGAACTGGAACCGTCCGAAGCGCTCGATCGCCGGGCGGCCCGCTTGGAGAAACGCATGGGGACACCCCAAACGTCGAGGCTCATATGATGAAAATGTTTCTGCCGTTGCTGGTTGCCATTGGTTTGACGGGCTGCGCGAAGCCGCCCAAGCTGGACGTGACGCTGACCCTCGACAAACAACAGGCCGGCCTGATCTTCGTCAAGGTGAAGGTAGTGAACACGGAGGACCGGGCCACAGTGCCGATCGCCATCGAACTCACCGGGCAGGCGGAAGCCAATGGGCATTGGGACAAGCCCAGCTCGCTGCTGCATCCGGCGGCGTTCGTGCTCAACAGAAAAGAACTTCGCGAGATCACCAAGTTTTGGCGCGTTCCAGCCGATGCAGCGCGAACCACGCTGACCGTCAAAGAACAGGAAAGCGGCCGATTGTTAAAAACAGAACGCGCTGAAAAAGTGTTTGCCCCGGACGCGGCGCCGGCTACAGCAAAGCCATAAGCTCGCTGGGGACCAGGCCCTGCGATTCGGCCACGCCCGGATACGTGATGTGGCCGGCGTACGTATTCACGCCTTCGCGAATGGCTGGATTGTCCTCGCAAGCCCGCTCCAGGCCCTTGGCGCAGAGTTCGGAAAGATACGGAAAGGTGGCGTTGGTGAGCGCGTACGTGGAAGTATGCGGAACCGCGGCGGGCATGTTGGACACGCAGTAGTGCAGAACGCCGTCGACGAAGTAAATCGGATCGGTGTGGGTGGTGGCGTGCGAAGTCTCGAAGCAGCCGCCTTGATCGATCGCGACATCCACCATCACCGCGCCCGGCTTCATGGTCTTCAACATCTCGCGCCGCACCAGCTTGGGGGCGGACGCGCCGGGGATCAGTACCGCGCCCACCACCAGATCCGCATTGCGGACCGCGTCGCGCACAGTAAAGATGTTGGATGACAGCGTGACCACCTGGCTGCTGTAGATGTCGTCCAGCGCGCGCAGCCGGTCCAGATTGCGATCGATGATGATCACGTCGGCGCCCAGGCCGACGGCCATCTTGGCCGATTGATGGCCCACCACTCCGCCGCCCAGGATAACCACCGTGGCAGGCGCCACACCGGGAACGCCACCCAGCAGGATGCCGCGTCCGCCGTTGGGCCGCTCCAAGTACACGGCGCCCACCTGCACCGCCATGCGCCCGGCCACTTCGCTCATGGGCGTGAGCAGCGGCAGCGATCCGTCGCGCTCGCGAATGGTTTCGTATGCCACCGAATTCACCTTGGCGTCCACCAGGCTGCGGGTGAGCTCGGGCAGCGGCGCCAGATGCAGATAGGTGAACAGGATCAGGCCCGGGCGGAAATGCGCGTACTCGGAAGGCTGCGGCTCCTTGACCTTGATCACCAGATCGGACTGGCTCCAGACCTCGGCGGCGGTGGATCGGATCTCTGCGCCCGCGTCAATGTATTCCTTGTCGGGGATGGAGCTGCCGAAGCCGGCCTGTGTTTCGATCAGCACCCGATGGCCGGATTCGCGGAGCGCCGTCACTCCGCTGGGAACCAGCCCCACGCGCGTTTCGTGATCCTTGATTTCTTTCGCGACGCCGACGGTCATTGATTCGGCGCGGGTGCGGCCGGTGTAGTGGCGCCGGGTTGCGGCGGGGCGGGGTCCGATTTCGCGGTCAGGCGCTTGGGGCCGAGGCCCAAGGCGATCAGAGAGAGCGAACTGATTTTACCGTCCGGCATCAGGCTCTGGTCGGTTTGGAAACGCTTGAGGGCGTCCACCGATTCCGGTCCCCACTCGCCGGTGGCCTCGCCTTGCAGGTAGCCTTTGCTCGCCAGGGCCTGCTGAATTTCCTTGTAGCGTTCCGGAGAGGGCGCTTGTTGATACGAGCGCGATGGCCGGCGGGATTTCCCTTTGCGATGGGCAGCGGCTTTTGTGCTCGTGGCCGCCCCCGTCTTGGCGCTTCTTTTTGCCGGCGTGGTGGAGGCAGTGGCGGCGCGATGATGGCGCTTACGCGGTTTCGCCGGCGTGGCCCCGAAGGCGGACCATGCGAACGCGAAAATCGCCAGGTTTGTAAGGATCGCTTTGAACACTCGATCTCATTGTAGAACGGCGGGAAGGCGGGCCGGTAGGTTGGAGCTTGCAAAGT
>CAWGOZ010000013.1:0-67156 GCA_963824345.1 Bryobacterales bacterium | reverse complement strand
GATGGATTTGAACCACCGACCTTTGGGTTATGAGCCCAACGAGCTACCAGACTGCTCCACCCCGCAGTTAGATTCTAGCAGCAGGATGTCGAATGGGTCAAACTTGTGCGCGCTTAACCGCTGCGAGGCCACGATATACTGGGTCTCGTGATCGAGCCTCCGGCGTTGAATATTTCCGAAACCATCGACAACAGCAGGTTCGGGAAATTTCAATTTGGCCTGTGCATCTTGTGCGGTCTGTGCCTGATCGTGGACGGCTTCGACGTTCAGGCCATGGGCTATGTTGCGCCCGCTATTCTGCAGGAATGGCACATCCCAAATGCGCAGTTCGGTCCGGTGTTTGGCGCGGGATTGTTTGGCATTCTGGTCGGCTCGATCCTGTTCAGCATGCTGGCGGACAAGATCGGCCGGCGACCGGTATTGATCGGCGCGACGCTGTCCTTCTCCGCTCTGACGTTTCTGACAGCCCATGCGGCGAACGTCAGCCAGATGCTGGTGATCCGCTTCCTGGCGGGATCGGTGTTGGGCGCCATCATGCCGAACGCGGTTGCGCTGGTAGGCGAATACAGCCCGCGCCGCCTGCGCGTGACAATCATGCTCGCCGTGGCCAACGGATTCACGGCCGGGGCCGCCTTCGGAGGATTCATCGCAGCATCGCTGATTCCACATTTCGGCTGGCGCTCGGTTTTCTATTTCGGCGCAGCCGCTCCTTTGCTGATCGCTGCGATCATGCTGGTGGCCCTTCCCGAATCACTGCAGTTTCTGGTGCTGCATCGCAAACACCTGCCGAAGGCCGCACGCTGGCTACGGCGAATCGACCCGAACGCGCCGCGCGATGCCAATGCATATTTCGTTGCCGAGCGGAAGAAGCAAGGCATTCCCTGGATTCGGCTGTTTCAAGAGGGCCGCGGCGTTGGGACCATTCTGCTTTGGACCGTCAATTTCATGAATTTGTTGAACGTCTATTTTCTGGCGAGCTGGCTGCCGACGGTGGCCAAGCAGGCCGGCCACGCAATGGGAACATCCGTTCTGGTAGGAACCATGGAGCAGCTGGCGGGAATGATTGGAGGGTTCAGCCTGGGCTGGTTCATCCATCGCTTCGGTTTTGTTGCGGTGCTGACGTCGTGCTTCGCGCTGGGGTGCGTCAACATCGCAATGATCGGCTGGCCGGGACTTACGCTGCCGCTGTTAATTACGGTGGTGTTCCTAGCTGGATTTGGTATCGTGGGCGGACAATCCGCCATCAACGCGTTGTCGGCCACCTATTATCCGACCGATATGCGGGCCACCGGAATCGGCGCTGGACTGGGCGTAGGCCGGATCGGGGCCATCATCGGCCCGGTAGTTGGCGGAGTTTTGATGGGGCTGCATTGGTCCTCGCAACGTCTGTTCCTGGCGGCCGCGGTGCCGGCTTTGATCTCGGCGATCGTCATGCTGGGAATGCACTGGGTGCTAAAGCCGCAATCGTCCGCGGCGCGAATTCCAATTCCCGAATCCGTTATTTAATCTGCGGCAATTCGAGCGCGCGCTGCAGAGGTTGGGGACTTGGATACTTCACCCGTTGACCTTCGACTTTGGCGAATGGCGTCATGGCGTGCGGCTGAGCCTTGGTGGCGCTGAGGATCTCAAGCGCCGGAACGCCGCGCGCAACCAGGGCGTCGGCAATCAGCGACCGATGGCATCGCCAGGGGACTGCCTCGGCGCACATGATCGCGGTGGAAGCATCGGCGGCCAACCGAATCAGTTGCTCCAGATTGTCGTCGAATTCGGCTGTTTGCATGTAATCGGCGTAGCCACGAAACGAGGCGTTTCGCCATCCCGTGTTTGTAGAATCCTTCCCGGGGCGCCGAAGGCCGCCCAGTCCGGGAAGATGGAAGTACTCGATGCCCGCCGACTCCAGGCTGGCGGATAAGTTTTCTCGACTGAACTGGGGATTGCGCCTGGAACCCGGGATGGTGCGCACATCCACGAGCCGGCGAATGCCGTGGGCTTCCAATATCCGGATGAATTCCCCGATCGGGTGAATGGAGTGCCCGATGGTGGCCACCGTCATGTTCCGTTCCTGATCTCAAAGTAGCAGACTGCGAGAGTTATGCAAGGTTATTGAATATGAGTCATAGAAAATTTCTTCTTTACGCTCATTCGCACCGCAAATATACTTATAAGTGACCTTCCCGGTCACGAGGCATGAACGAACCCGGGTACGAGCATCTAGTCTTCGTGGGCAACGGAATGTCCGCGGTGGCCTGCGTGGAAGAGCTTCTCAAGAGCGGGCAGATTTTCGACATCACCATTTTTGGCGATGAACCCTACGCCAACTACAACCGCGCACTGCTCGCTAGCGTGCTGGCCGGCGAGCGCGACTTCGACAGCATCGTCTTGAACGATATCGAATGGTATCAGGAGCACGGAATCCGGACGCGCCTGGGAATCCGCGTCGAGGAGATCGACCGCTTGGGCCGCGCGGTGCGGTCGAGCGATGGGGATTGGACCTGCTACGACAAATTGATTCTGGCCACTGGATCGAGCCCCGTGATTCCTTCCGCGGAAGGCTTGGACAAAGACGGCGTGTTCGTCTTCGGCACTCTGGATGAAACCAGGCGAATGATTCAAGCAGCGTCGGCGGGGGCGCGCGCGGTGGTGATTGGCGGTTGGCTGGCGGCTGAAATTGGGAGCGGACTGCGCAAGCGCGGCTGCGATGTCACGGTAGTGGAAGGGGAAATTGCCGCGGTGCTGGGCGATGGGCGCGTGGAGGCCGTGCGCTTCACAGACGGTGAAGAAGCGGCGGCTGATCTTGTGGTGATCGCGATGGGCTTCCGCCCGAATATCCAGTTGGCGATGGATGCAGGCCTGGAAGTAGACCGCGGAGTTCTGGTGAACGATCAAATGGAGACTTCCGATCCAGATATCTTTGCGTTGGGTGGATGCGCCCAATGCAACAAAGAGGAGCAGGCTAAAGTTCTCGCGGCAAATCTCTCGGGACATCACCTCTCCACCAGCGCGCCGAATAGACAATTGCCGCCGCACCCAGCCAGCCCGCGGCATAAGCCGGCTGAGCAGCCCATCGCATGATGGCCGAGTGCATCAGGCCGAACCAGGAGAACAGGGCGGCGATGAGGCACCACACGGCTGCACGACCGAAGCGCCGGTCGATCAATTCGGAGATCACGGAAGCGACGACCAAAACCAGAAAAAGGAATCCGTTGCCGAGTCCGAGCACCGATGACCAATAGATGGAGCGGTTCAGTTCGGCCTGAACTATTGGGCTGGCCGCTGACAATTTCAGAGCGGGCAGCGCCGAGTTGACGGCAGTGGCGACGACCGCGCCGGCCGGAAGAACAAAGCTGAGCAGAACCGCGCCGAGATACTTCGGGTCGACACGCCGCAATGTCGCCATTCCGACGCCGATGGAGACGTAAGCGATGATGGCGGCGAGAATCGGCCACGGGAACAGTTGCGCGACAAAGAGCGTGAGCCCGCTGATGACGATGGCCAGAACGGCGATGGGAGTCCAGAACGCGAAGCTGATGCGAGCGCCCACTGCTTTGTACGGCGGATGCATGGCATAGATGACGGGACAAATCACGCTTCCAGCGAGGCCGCAGACGAGTGTGCCGAGTCCGTCACAAGCCAGCACGGCGCGCACATCGTAATCGTCACCAGCGGCGGCGGCTCCGGCCACGGAGGCGATGTCCTGGAGAACCTGATAAATCGCGATCGGCGCGATCACGGAGAGATACGGGATGGCGAGAGCCATGGCGCGCAGAGGTTCGCTCGTAAGGGCGAAGGGAAGCTGGAGCGACAGGCCGGACCACGTGGGATGAACATATCCAATGATGAGCGCGACGGAGAGAGGGACGATCCAGGCAGCGACGAACGGCGGGATACGCCAGCGAGTGATCGGTATGTTAGCAAGTACGCCGGTGGCGATGATTGCGAGCGCGATGAGCCCGACCAACGGCTGATCGAACACGCGCTGCAACAAGACCAACGCCAGATAGCTGTACATGGCTGCGCCGAAGACTGTCATGGAGGCGGGTTGCGGAATGAATCTCCGAAAGAGGCCGGCGAAGGGCGCAGAGGCGAGCTTGATGATTCCGGTCCAAACCACCGCCGCAGCGCCGATCTGCCAGGCTTGGGCAACATCGTGGGTTTCGAGATATACCGGAAGCATGATCGACAATGTGTACGCGATGATGGCGGGCACATTGTTGCCATAAACGTGCGCGGTGACATCGGTGCGGTTGCCGCGCCTGGAAAGACGTTCGGCGAGAAAAACCAAACCCAGCGAGCCTACGAGAAAGCCCAAGGCATAGCCGGGAAGCAGATGCGTCACGCTGAATTCGGCGGAAATACCGACGGGGAGCAAGAGAAAAACCGGGATCACCATCTGAGCGAGATTGAAGCCGACCTGGGCAATTGTGGTGTCGAGATCGCCGCGCGTTAGCGCCCACCATCGCTGTCGCATGGGTTCTTAGATCTTGAACGACTCGAGCGATTCGGGCGCGAAGAGTTCGGCCGGCGTGAGCAGCCGCTTTGCCAAGCCTTGCTCGTGAGAATAGCGCAGGAAGGTTTGCAAGGCGTGGATGTTGGGCTGGAGTCCATAGGGCCAGAAGTCGCGGCCCATCAGCTTTTCGGTGTCCTCGACGTGCTGGACCAGCCAGGGCAGCATGGATTTCAGCGCGGCCATTTCGTGCAGGTCGTGGTAGGTGTCGCGCTGCGCGAGCGCGAAGGCTTTGCACAGCGACTGCGCCAGCCAGCGGTGCTTTTCGTAAAGATCGCGGCGAATTACGACGACGTGCATGATGGGGAAAATTTTGGTCTTCAGATAATAGGCGCGCTCGACAGGCTGATAATCCGGGAACAATCGGCGAACGTTACCCGAGCCTGAGGCGAAAGTGGAGGGAGCGCGCGCGGTGTAGAGCGCGTCGATTTCGCCGGAGTCGATCATTTGTGAGAGGGTGCTCGTGTCGGGAATCGCATTCACGTGAAATTCCGGCGGCAAGGACAGCGCGATTTTCTCGGGACGCCCGGGCTGCTCTTCGCCTCCCGTGAA
Organism: Bryobacterales bacterium; assembly: GCA_963824345.1. GTDB lineage: Bacteria > Acidobacteriota > Terriglobia > Bryobacterales > Bryobacteraceae > Palsa-89. The sequence goes on along the minus strand of CAWGOZ010000013.1, from coordinate 62,100 downwards.
GTACGACGGACTGGTGACGGGCACGCCGTATTCGTCGCTCAGGATGCCGCGTATCCAGACCGGCGCAGTCATTTGATATTCGGGGCTGCCGACTCGTTTGCCGATCAAATCCTTGGGCTCGCGAATTCCGCTGCCGGCATGGACATAGATGCAGGAGTGGCGGAACATGCGCGAAGGAAAGACGGGGATGGCGATGAAGGGCGGGTTTTCGCGGAACAGCGAAAGAGTGTAGGAGGAAAGGGACATCTCGGCGGCATCGAACTCGTGGTGCCGCAGCATGCGGAAGAATATTTCTTCGACGGGCAGATTGAGATAGTTCAGATCAACGCCGTCGACGGTGACGCGGCCTTCGAGCAAGGCGCGGGTTCGATCGTAATTCCAGCAGGCCAGCGTGAGGGGGAGTTTGGGCAAGCTTCCATTCTATAGTGCGTTTCGGCCAGTCGCGGTTGTGAAAGCGGCGCTGGCGGCGTGGGCGTCGCGGCGTGGGGAGGGCGGCTGCATGTAGAACCTTATATGTTCGATCTGGCGCGACTCGTTGAGACGCTGCAGACGTTGGGAGAAAGCTTCGACCTGGTCTCGTGAAAAAACGAACCCATGATCGGAGGGTTCCCATGGAACTCGTTTTTGTTTATGGAGTTCCAGGAGGGCCGCGGCGTCCTTGAGGTCTCGACGCTGGCGCTCGAGGCGCTCGGATTGGATTTCGCGGAGGCAGACCACGGCCTTTTGGAACTGGCGGGAGAGGCGCTGATAGTGCATGCCGAGGGTGGCGAGGGCGCGGTGGGCGTCGACGATGTCGAAGTTGATGCGATCTTGCTCGGTGGGCGGGTTGGCGGCGCGGTCGAGGAGGGCGGCTTCGAGCGCGGGGATGCGGTTGATGCGCCAGGCGGTGTCGGCGAGTTCCTGGGTGAGCTGGGTTTCGGTGGGAGTGGCGGGTTTGTATTCGTCGAAGAACTGGCGGCGATGTGCGTCGTAGGCAGCTTGGTCTTCGGCTAGTGATTGGTTCTTAGTTGTTGGTTGTCGGCTACTGATCGGCGCTGGGATCGGGTTTGTCATAGGGGAACCTCCGGTGCGGTTTTAGCATGGGCGGATGACGTTTTTGCGGGCGGGGCGGCGGAAGTTGTTGGGTGGGAGCGGGAGATTGGTGAGGGAGTGGCGTGATTGTGGAGGATCGGGGTTCCGCAGGGTGGATGTTTAAAGGCCGGACGGCTCGCGGCGAAGCCGCGACAGCGCGACGACCCGCGCTCATAGAGCAGAGCGCCCAACTCGGGACTCCTTCGGCTCGACCGAGGTCATTGAGGAGTGGAGGTGACGAATGATTAACTGGTCGCACTTGGCGATAATCTCGCGAAGGCTTTTTGTTGGGAAGAGTTTGTCTGCAGTGTTTAGTGCCTTTGATCGCGCTATCAGGCCGACCAAAAGAGAGAGCAGCCACACGACAGACGCAATGAGGAGGATGAATTGCCGGTCCTTAAGGGGATCGAGGCCTTCGTCCGCGCCAGCTAGGTACTAAATGCACAAACACGCGGCGACAGCCAGAGCAAGCACCAGGAGTTGCCTGTATAGGGGAGATGATCGGGTCGCGGATACGCTTACGCGAAATGATTGCGTGTCGCCGATATCGAGTTTGTAGGCTCGAGACGGAGTCGCTTCCACGTCCACGAAAAACTTACAGTGGCACCAATTGTTGGTGGAAACGTCGACCTCTCTGCCATGCAGCTTACGCTCTGTCTGGAACCCCAGGTCACGGGGGAAAATGCTCGAAACCGTTCCTTGGATTCCGTCAATTAAGCTCGAAAGCTCTTGTTTTGACGGCATGGTGCTGAGGCTTCTCGTGATCTCGTAGGTGCCGGATAGCGCGTCCCAGAATTTCTCGCGACGTTCTTCCTGCCAGTCCTTGACGACCTCCTCTGCCTTGTCGAGCATGTACAACCAGATCAACACGCCTAGGGCCGCGAGGAGAGGCAGCCACCCTGGCCCGAACTCCTCGGTCTTGTGGATCCATTCGAGAATTAGAAAGGCCCCGCTCGAAATCGAGATCTTCCATCCGATCCGTGGACGTCGCCCATACGTCAGGAGCGTAGGTAACGTGCTTTCAAGGGGTGGGGCGTTAGGAATGTCGATATCAGTAGGATTGGCGCCCGCACTTGTGGCTACTTGTCCGCAATTCCCGCAGAAACGGTCATCGTGCTCGAGTCCATTACCGCATTTACCGCAAAAGGGCACTGTTGGATTATAAAACGTTTCTAATGGACTTGTTTCACCGAAAATACGTGTCCTGTATTACGCTACGACTCTGTTCTTCCCCGCTCCCGTGGCAGCGCGTAACTCGAGGTCAGGCTTCCATACGGTAGCGCGTTTCGGCTCGCCGGTAGAGGGGACGCCACACCAGGCGGTTCGCCGAAACTACTAGCACGGCCATGACGACGGTGGACAACAGGAGCGGGGCGACGTTTCCCGTATCCGTTGCGGAGCTGGTTTCGGCCGCCGCGTCCGAAAGTGGAAAGCACTTGTCCCTTGAAATGGAAATACCTCGGCTACGATGCTCGCATTCCAAGCGCCGCCGGAAGCTTTCACCAGGCCGGTGATGAGATAGGGAAAGATGGCGGGGAGAATGACGTTGCGCCAGCGCTCGATGCGGCCCAAGTGGAAAATGTCGGCAACTTCGCGGAACTCGGAAGGAATCGCGATGGCGCCGCCGAGCAACCGCGCGGGTGGGGTGGGTGATTGTACAATCCGCAATCCGACGCACGCACGACATGCATGATGCGGGAGTAATTCGGTGGCCGCAAGCGAGGTAGAATGGCTCTTCCGGAGGTGGCGCATTATCGTAAAATCTCACGAGCTTTCCCGAGTAGCCGAGCGATCGTTCAGCCATCCCAAAGGACTGTTCTTTCTTGCTTTCACAGAGGTTTGGGAGCGCTTTTCCTTCTACGGGATGATGGCGCTATTGGTTCTCTACATGGTTAACCAGTTATTGCTGCCTGGGCACGTCGAGAACATCGCTGGTTTCGCTGGTTTTCGTAGGGCCGCTGAGACCATCACTGGTCCACTTCAGCCTGTCGCGTTGGCTTCACTGATTTTCGGGCTCTATACGGGTTTCGTCTACTTCACACCGGTGTTGGGCGGCATGGTCGGCGACCGCTGGATCGGACAGCGCAACGCGGTGGTCATTGGCGCGCTGTGTTTGAGCGGCGGCTATATTGCAATGACACTTGAGCGGACATTCCTGGTGGGCTTGTTGCTGCTCGTAATTGGCTCCGGCTTTTTCAAAGGGAACATTTCGAGCCAGGTAGGCGGCTTGTATCAAGACGAGGCGCACAGAACCAGAGGGTTTGCTATTTTCAGCACGGCGATTAACCTGGGCGCCCTTTTTGGGCCGCTCGTTTGCGGGTTCCTGGCTCAGTACTACGGCTGGCGTTATGGCATCGGGATAGCTGCAGTCGTCATGCTCCCCGCCGTTGCAACTTACCTCATGGGCTATCGCCATCTGCCAAAGAGAGTGGCTCGACGCGGGCACCAAAGCGAACGGCTCACCTCAACCGATTGGCGCATTATCGGCGCACTGATTGTTGTCATTCTCATCACTGTATTCCAATCGATCAGTTACTACCAGCTATACAACGTCTTCAAGATCTGGCTTCAGGATCATGTCGATCTCCGCGTCGGGAGCTTTACCATCCCGGTACCGTGGTTTCAGTCCATTGATTCGCTAGTGGCCATTGTGGCGCTCCCGGTGCTCTTCTGGCTTTGGCGGCAGCAGGCGGCGCGGCGAGGTGAACCCGGAGAGCTCGCCAAGATCGGTATCGGAGCATGGATCGCAGCGGCCAGCCACCTCATGCTAGCGGCTGCGATCGTTTCCGCCCACGGCGCGCGCATCCTCCCAATTTGGCCGGCGCTGAGCGCCGCTGGTATGGGCGTGGCCTTCCTCTACTACTGGCCCACGTTGTTGGCGCTTGTCTCGCGAGCCGCCCCAGCCAGCGTCAACGCCACCATGATGGGAACCGCGTTTGTGTCTCTGTTTTTGGGAAACAACATTATCGGCTGGCTTGGGGGATTCTACGAGCGAATGAACCCTGTGTCGTTCTGGTTGCTGCATGCAGCGATCGCCAGCGCGGGCGGCCTCTTGATCTGGATCTTCGGGGGCATGCTCAGGCGGGCGCTTGACGCGAGCACGCCCCAACCGATGCGTCCCGCAGCAATGACTTTGGAAGTAGAAAGTTGAGGCCAGGGCCGGCATAACAGGCCTTTAGCGGCCAATGCGGTGATGTGGCGGGTGGGCGGTGGAATCCTGTCTAACGCGTTCAGGCTTCCATGCGATAGCGCGTTTCGGCGCGACGGTAGAGCCGGCGCCACACCAGACGGTTCACCGAAACCACCAGCACGGCCATGACGATGGTGGACAACAAGAGCAGGGCGAAGTTTCCGGTATCGGTGGCGGAGCTGATTTCGGCGCCGAGTCCGAAAGTGGAGAGCACTTGTCCCTTGAAGTGGAAATACTCGGCTACGATGCTGGCGTTCCATGCGCCGCCGGAAGCAGTGACGAGGCCGGTGATGAGATAGGGAAAGATGGCGGGGAGAATCACGGTGCGCCAGCGCTCGATGCGGCCGAAGTGGAAAATGTCGGCGACTTCGCGGAACTCGGAAGGAATCGCGATGGCGCCGGCGATCACGTTAAACAAAATGTACCATTGCGTGCCGAGCAACATCAGCAGGATGGATCCGATATTGAGTCCACCGCCGAGGCTAATAAGGCCGAGCAGCAAAACCGGGAAGAGCGCCGTAGCTGGAACTGATGCCGCGATCTGCGCCAGAGGCTGCGCGATGCGCGCCAAGCGGGGGTTGAAGCCGATGGCGACGCCGGCGGGGATGGTCCAAGCCGATGCGATGGCGAGCGCCGCAATGACGCGCAACCAGGTGGCGCCGGCGCTCTCCAAGGTGGTCAGGAATTCGGGCCTTGTGATCCCTTTGAGCAGCAGCAGTCCTTGAAGGACACCGTACAGAATGGCCAGCAGGGCAAGGATGCCCGCGAGAATCATCCATGCCCGCTGCCAGTTCGACAGCTCCGATTGCTCTTCTGCCGGGTGGCGCGCGGAGGAGCTGTAAATGCGCTCCATGAGTGGCGCCGTCACGCCCGCTCGAAGACGAGCCAGCAAAGGCGACTTGCGCAACAGGTTGAGGACGGCCGAGGAGTGCGCGCTGGAACTTTCGACTTGCTCCTGTTTGAATTTGTCGGACCAGGCGATGGCGGGGCGCCAGACCAACTGGTCTATTAATACGATGACTGCGATCATGGCGGCGACGCCCCAGATGATTGCGGCGGTGTCGCCGGCGCTGGCGGCCGACTGCAGATAGGACCCGAGGCCGGGCAGGCGAAAGTCGCGCTTGCCCAGCACGAACATTTCGCAAGCCATCAGGAAAAACCAGCCGCCCGCGACCGAGACCATGGAGTTCCAAACCAACCCGATGGTGCCTTGCGGCAATTCCAGTTGCAGAAAGCGCTGGACTCCGCCGAAGCGGTAGACGCGCGACGCTTCCACTAATTCGCGCGGCAGGGCCTTGAGCGACGCATAGAAGCTGAAGGCCATGTTCCAGACCTGGCCGGTGAAGATGAGCAGGATGGATCCGAACTCGACGCCCAACTGCCGGGATGGAAATAGCGAGACCATGGCCAGCATCACGCCGGGCAGGAAGCTCAAGACCGGAATGGACTGCAGGATGTCGAGCACCGCGAGCATGCCGGCCTCGAGCCGCCGATTGTAGGCGGCGATGTAGCCATAGGCGATCGCGAAGAGCAGGCTGAGCAGATACGCGACGATCATGCGCACCAGCGAGTAGAAGGCGTAACGCGGAATGGCGGTTGGGGAAAGGGAGATTTCGACGGCCGCCACCGGCGTGCTGAACCAATAGCGGGCCACCGAGACGACCGCGTAGCCGATGGCGAAGAGGCTGGCGAACACGATCGCGTCCATGAAGAAGTTCCAGGTCCGATCCCGGATCACGGAGCGCGACAGGCCGTGCAGCGTCATGTTTCGAACCCGGTCATCACAGGGGACGGATCGGCAGGCGTTTCCTCGGGAATGAAGAACCGCTTGCGCTCCGAGTCATGGTCGAACAGTTCCGCATAGCGCCCCCAGTTAATGGCGGTTTCCAACTGGCGCACGGTTTCTTCTTCGCTGAAGTGCTCGTCGAGAATGTCGTGGAAGAACTCGTCGGGAAGCGTGTGGTCCGATTTGGATTCGAGCGCGCTTTTGATCTGCTTGAGCAGCGCGACGTGTTCGAGGGCGGCGGTGCGGAAAAGCTCCTTCTGGCGCAGAATGTCGGCATGTGCAAACTCCAGGCCCGCGGGAGTGATCTCGGCGTCGCCCTCGGTGAGCTTGACGAATCCCAGGAGAGCGGCTCCTTCGACGATGGGCAAAAGATCGTCGATTTCAAACGACAGCAGATCGGCCAGGCGGTAGACATCCTCACGGCCGTTGTGATCGGCGAGGATTTCCAGGAAGCCAGCGATGCCACCAGTGCGAGCGTGCGGGAGCATGGGGTATTGAGGACGCCGGTCCGTAGGTGACAAGCCGGATGCAGGACCGGATGCGGGCGGCGCGAGGTCGGTGTCGGGTTGCGTCAGGACCTGATAAATGTAATCGACGATTCGAGTGAAGCGGGGATGCTTGCGATCGCGCGGGCGCGGGAGATCCACGGTGAAATTCGTTCGGATGCGTCCCGGATTCTTGCCGAGAACGACAATGCGATCGCCCAGCAGGACGGCTTCCTCGATGTTGTGCGTGACGATGAAGACGGCTCGCGTGGGCATTTTTTTGTCTTCCCAGAGCTCCAGCAATTCGCTGCGGAGGTTCTCGGCGGTTAGAACATCCAGCGACGAGAATGGTTCATCCATGAAGAGCACTTCGGGCTCCACGACCAAAGCCCGGGCGAAGCCAACGCGCTGTTTCATGCCGCCCGATAATTCCCTGGGATAGGCGTTCTCAAAACCGTCCAGGCCGACCGCGTCGGCCATGCGGAGGCTTCTCGCGAATCGGCCTTCCGGCGAGACGCCGCGGGCTTTCAAGGGCGCTTCGATATTTTCGAGCACGGTGAGCCAGGGAAACAGCGCGAAGCTTTGGAATACGATGGATACGTTCTCGCAAGGGCCTTTGACTGGAGCGCCGTGCCACAGCACCTGGCCGGCAGACGCGGGAGCAAGACCGGTGAGAATCCTGAGCAGCGTGGATTTGCCGGAGCCGGAGGGTCCAAGCAAAGTGAGGATCTCGCCGGGATAGACGGCCAAATCTAATGGGGCGATAACCTGGATTCGATTATCGCTCGGCTGGTCGTAGAATTTCTCTACGTGGCGCGCTTCGATCAGTGGCTCCGGCACGCTGCTTATTATCGCAGCCGAGGCCGGTTGCGCCAAGTTCATGGAATCGTAATGCGGTATGTTAGAAGGTTCCAAATCCCTACTTCAGGAGCTGCCATGACGCCTCAAGAAGTTCTCGAGCACGCCAAGAAAAATGGATTGAAGCAACTCGATTTGCGGTTCTGTGACATTCCTGGCTTGCAACATCACGTGTCCTATCCGATCACGGAGCTTTCGGAAGATTCTTTCCAGGAGGGCTTTGGGATGGACGGATCGAGCATTCGGGGCTGGGCCGCGATCAACGAAAGCGACATGCTGCTGATACCGGATCCGAACACGGCGTTCAGCGACCCATTCTATGAGGTTCCGACGCTGGTGATGACGTGTGAAGTGATCGACCCGATTACGCGGCAAAGCTACGTTCGGGATCCGCGGTGGATCGCACGCAAAGCCGAGCTGTATCTGAAGAACACCGGCGTCGGCGATACGGCTTATTTCGGCGCGGAAGCGGAATTCTTCATTTTCGACAACATTCGCTTCGATCAGAATCAGCACTCGGGATTCTATTTCATCGATGCCGAGGAGGGGCGTTGGAACTCGGGGCAGGAGGGCGACAATCTGGGTTACCGGCCGCGCTATAAGGAAGGCTATTTTCCGGTGCCGCCGACGGACCATTATCAAATGCTGCGCAGCCAGATGGTGGAGACGATGATCCAGTGCGGATTGAATATTGAATGCCATCACCACGAAGTGGCCACCGGCGGGCAGTGCGAGATCGATCAACGCTTCGACACGCTGGTGAAGTCGGCGGACAATATGCTGGTGTACAAATACGTGGTCCGCAACACGGCGAATCTGCACGGCAAGACGGTGACGTTCATGCCCAAGCCATTGTTCGGGGATAACGGGAGCGGAATGCACGTGCATCAGAGCATTTGGAATGCGGGCAAGCCGCTTTTTGCCGGCGACGGTTATGCGGGCTTGAGCCCGATGGGATTGAACTACATCGGGGGCTTGTTGAAACATGCGCGCGCGTTGTCGGCGATTATCGCGCCAACCACCAACAGCTATAAACGGCTGGTGCCGGGTTATGAAGCGCCGGTGAATCTGGCGTACTCGCGGCGCAACCGGTCGGCTGCGTGCCGCATACCGATGTACTCGGCGAGTCCGAAGGCCAAGCGCGTGGAATTCCGGCCGCCCGATCCATCGGCGAATCCGTACCTGGCATTCGCGGCGATGCTGATGGCGGGACTGGACGGCGTGTTGAACAAACTGGATCCGGGAGAGCCGCTGGACAAAGACATCTACGATCTGTCGCCGGAAGAGATGGAGAGCGTGCCTTCGATGCCGGCTTCGCTCGAAGAGGCGCTGGATTGTCTGGCGGAGGATCACGAGTTCCTGCTGAAGGGCGACGTTTTTAGCGAAGATCTGATTGAGACATACATCGAGTACAAGCGCAAAAACGAAGCAGACGCGATCCGGTTGCGGCCGCATCCCTACGAGTTCGCGCTGTATTACGACATTTAGCGGCGGGACATATGGCGAAACGTTCAGTCCGGGAGTTGAAGCTCAACGGTAAGACGGTTTTCATCCGAGTGGATTTTAATGTTCCGTTGGCGCCGGGGGGGCAAGAAATTACCAGCGACAAACGGATTCGGGCGTCGCTCCCGACCATTCAATACGCGCTGGAGCAAGGCGCTGGGGTGATTTTGGCGAGTCACCTGGGGCGGCCCAAGGGGAAGGCCAATCCGGAGATGAGTCTGAAACCGGTGGCGGTCCGGCTGTCGCAGTTGTTGGGGCGTCCGGTTGCGATGGCGCCCGATTGCGTGGGGCTGGAGGTGGAGAAGATGCGGCCGGGGGCGGGGCAAGTTCTGCTGCTCGAGAACCTGCGCTTTCACTCGGAGGAAGAAAAAAACGATCCAGGATTTTCGAAACAATTGGCTGCGTTGTGCGATGTGTACGTGAACGATGCGTTTGGATCGGCGCATCGGGCGCATGCCTCCACGGTGGGGATGATTCCGTTCGTTCGAGAAGCGGCGTCGGGCCTGCTGATGGACAAGGAATTCGAGTATCTCACGAAGGCGACGAAAAATCCGGATCGTCCGTGTGTGGCAATTCTGGGCGGGGCAAAGGTCTCCGACAAGATTGAGGTAATCGAGAATTTGCTGAAGGTGGTGGATGAGTTGCTCATCGGCGGCGCGATGGCGTACACGTTTTTGAAGGCGCAAGGTAAGCCGGTGGGTAAGTCGCTAGTGGAGGATGACAAACTGGATCTGGCGAAGGAACTGCTGGCGCGTTCCGGTGACAAGATCCTGCTGCCGTCGGATCATGTGGTGGTGGATGAGCTTAGGGAAGGCGCGCCGTTCAAGGTGCTGCCTAATGTTCCCGAAGGAAAGATAGGAGTGGACATCGGTCCGGCGACGGTGGCGACTTACTCGGCGGTGATCGCGAAGGCGAAGACGATTATCTGGAACGGTCCCATGGGAGTTTTCGAAAAGCCGCCCTTTGACCGCGGGACGGTGGCACTGGCGAAGGCTGTGGCGGCGTCGGGCGCGGTCTCGGTGGTCGGTGGCGGCGACTCGGAGAAGGCGATCAAGTCGGCGGGTGTGGCGGATAAGATCTCGCACATTTCCACGGGCGGCGGCGCGTCGATGGAGTTTCTGGCGGGGATCGAGTTACCGGGCGTCGCGGCGCTGCCGGAGAAGTGATTCCGCTTGCTCACGCGCGCGGCTCAGAAGAACAATGCAATTCCGCAAACTACGCCGGCGGCGACGGCCCAGGTAGATAATAGCGAATGATCGATTAGGAAGCCGGCCAGTGCAGGCGCAGCAATGGCGGAGACCGAATTGAGCGATTGCGTCAGCCCCAGGATTACTCCTTGCTCGGATCGGCCGGCCTTTTGGGTGATTAAGCTGGTGACGGTGGGGCGAATGGTTCCCGTGCCCGCGGAAGCCACAGCGGCCGCGACCAGCAGCAGCGGAATGGAGTGAGTGAAGGCGAGCGCGACTAACCCGACAAAGCCGAAGACAAATCCTGCGCGCGCTAATCTTACTTCTCCCACGGCTTTCACCAAGAGCCCCATGAATCCGCCTTGCAGAATGACGCCCAACAATCCGAGAAACGCATAAACGTAGCCGACCTGCTGCGGTCCGAACGGCTGACCGTGCCAGGTGTAGCGCCGTTCGGCAAACAAGGCAAAGCCGGACATGAACATGGAGAACGCAATGGTAAACGCGAAGAACTGCCACAGCAATGGCGCCAGGCCGGGTTGACGGAAGTAGCGCGCATAGTTGCCCCAGTCGAGCAGGGTGAACTTACGCGGGGTGGCGTGGTCGCCGGACGCGGGAATCACGCTGGGCAATAGAAAATAAGTGGCCAGAATGCTGGCGGCGGAAAGGCCCGCGGCCACGAAAATGGGGTATTGGTAACCGAATTTCGAAAGAAAGCCGGAGAGGCCGGGGCCAATCAAGAATCCCATGCCGAATGCGATGCCGATCAGCGCGAAGGATTTTGCGCGGTCTTCGGGCTTGGTGACATCCGAAATATAAGCCTGAGCCAAGGATAGATTGCCGGCCGTGATGCCGTCGATTGCGCGCGAGAGAAAGATCACCCAAAGCGCGTGCGCGTAAGCCAGGATCAGGAAACCGATGAAAGTGCCGAGCTGGCTGACCAGCAGAAGCGGGCGCCGTCCCATGTGATCGGAGAGCCGGCCGAGGATGGGGCCCGCGATTAACTGGCAAAAAGCATAGAGCGAAACCAGCAGACCGACCACGGCGGGCGATGCGCCATAGTGCTCCGCATAGAACGGAAGCAAGGGAAGAATGATGGTGAGCCCTAAAACGTCAACCGAGACGATCAGGAAAATGGGAAGAAGCGGAGATTTCAGCAAGAGAAGACAGTACGATGGTAGCAGATGGCCGCGTGCGAAGCGGCGCTCGAATCCGTCTATGGCCGATCAACTTTATCTTTCTTACTGGCTGCGAAACTTCAGCGAGCCGACCATGCTGCGGCACTATGAACAGCTGCTGGGGCTCTTCCCTTTTTCGCGGCTCACGCAGCAGCCATCCACGTTCAAAGTGATCGCGGTGGATTACAGCGAGCCGGCAGTGCTGGAGGTTCCGTATCCGCCGCCGGTGCCAGTGAATGACATTCTGGCCGCGGCCAAGGATTTTCAAAACGCGGATTCCTGCTATCGGCTGGAGACGTGGTGGGACTTGTGGCATTTCGCCGATGAATGGAAACTTGAGCCGACGCGGGTGGCGCTGTCCTGTTTTGGTCCGGAGTTCGATCAGGGGCTGGCCGGCTTCCATCCCGCGCAGCAGATTGGCGTGACGGAATTTCCAGGTTTCGCTGGGAACGCCGTTGGGAATTGCGGGCTGGAGATCGAATTTGGCATCGACGCTAATTTTCTTCCGCAGCCGGAGCTGCGGGATAGCCCGCGCGTGATCCAATCGAATATCAAGAGCTTGCTCAAGCTGGTACACGATTTGGATGATGCGCTGCCGGTGGAAACGCGGCGGCTGTGGTCGGAGTCGGGAGAGAATTTCGCGGAGAAGCTGCATCAGGCGCTTACGGCGGCGGGGGAGTAGAAAACGGCTCCGCTCCCTCACGGTCGCGGTTCAGTAGTTGCTGCACGGCGTCGGCCAGCATTTTCGGCACGAAGGGCTTTTGCAGGAAGGCCACCTGGCGTTGCAGGGAAGCCGGCAGGTTCTCGATGAAGAAGGGCGAGCCGCTGCACACCAGGATGCGAAGCTCGGGCCGGATCTCGAGCATGCGCGTCAGGAGCGTGTCGCCGGGCATATCGGGCATGCCGAGATCGGCGATCACGAGGGCATAGCGATCGGGAGCGGATTCGAAGCTACGGAGCGCGTCAACCGATTTCAGGTGAGTATCGACTTCAAAACTGAGCCGCTGGAGATATTTCTCGATGAGCTGCAGCAAGGGCGGCTCATCTTCCACCAGCAGTATGCGGGGCGGCGGCACGATCAGCGCACCGACTCAAAGAGATCGCCCAGGGTGAACGCCAAGCCCACGCTCACGCGGTTGGAGTCTTTCTGGAGAATCGCATCTTCGGTTGTGTAGTGGCGGTAATCATAGCGGATATCCAGGTGAGCGGAGCGCGTTAAGTTATAGAACATTTCGCCGCCTCCCTGCATGTTAGTGTACCTGCCGAGGGCCTGCCCAAGGGCGGAGAGCTCATTGAACGCCGCGTTGCCGCGCACCTCCCAGTTTCTCCCGGCGATGTACGAATAACCCACGGTCCCCGAAGTCTGACGCGAGGTGAGATAGTAGCCGTTGCCGGGCGTGACGCCCATGGCATAGTCGAAGGTCAGCGACGAGGTCTTGAATCTGCGCACGAGGCGGGCCTCGGCAACCGGCAGGTAGGACACGCGCGAGAAAGTCACGGTGGCGAAGCTTTCCCCGAGCAGCGCCGCGAGCGCGGGATCGAGAGCAACCTGCATGAGGCCGAGCGTCGCCACGCGAGCTACTCCGGCTTGCGTGCCCAAGTCCCAATGGCGCGCGAAGTTCACCGAATATCCGAGCGCCGGAATTTGCAGGCGTGAATTGCCGAAAGCGCGTTGATAATCGAAGTAGGTGTTGTTGTAGCTGGCCGAGATGGTTTGGGTGGCCGTCAAGCGGTAAGCCACGTTTGCTCGGGCGCTATAGCCGTTGAGCCCGGCCAGCAAGAGCGACTGCCTGCGGACGACGAACCCATCCCCGCCGATATCAAACGTAAGCCGCGCGGTCTTTTGCCAGGTGAGGTCCACTCGCGATTGCAGATAGCTGGTGCGGTTGTCGAATAACTCGTTGGTAGGCAGACCGAGCAGATCCAGGGTGGACAGCGGCAGGTAAGTAAACGCCCCATTTGCGAGCGTGGTTGTGCCGAGCGTGGTCTTGAGATCCAAAACGAGGTGAGGCTGCAGTACGCGGCTGTAGGCGAGCTGCAGGAATTGATCCAGCCCGTTCAGCAGGCTGGCGGTGGCGTATTTGCGGTACGCGCCACGGTACTCGATGCTGATTTTGGAGCGGCGCCAGCGGCGAGAGAAGGCTGCCCCGAAACTAGTCTCCAGCCCAAATCCGGTTTGAGTCGCGAGCGGACTTTCCTGGCCGGCCGCAATGACGGGCGTAAGGCCTGAATCGTAAATGCCGCTGAATTTAGCGAACATGCCGAACTCAAGCGGCTTGCCGGTGGAATCCTTCACGCCCGAATCGCGGCTAAGGATGGAGGGTCCTTCGAAGGCGGGTCCTTGTTGGTCGCGCGCGTCGGCGTCCGACTGGTCCTGGGCCGGAGCAATGGCGGTGGAGTCCATGAAGCCGGAGTCCCGGCTGAGGACGGACGATCCTTCGAAGGTGGGTTCCTGCTGATCCCGCGCGCTGGTATCAGGCTGGTTTTGCGCCGGGGCGAAGCCGGCCGTCAGCAAAGCCAGGAAGAAAATCCGCGGTCCCAGCTAATTCCTTAGTGCAGACTCAAGTCTGACTCTCATAGGCGGGAGTGTCAAGTGGGCCGTACAAAATCGGCCGTAATTCGTCGGTAGGGTGCTCGAACATTTTGTTCACACGAGTGTGAACACGGCACGCTGAAGCGTGCGCCACCCGGCAAGCTGGTTATGATCGACACATATGCGATTTCACACGGAATATCTGAAGTTTCAGACCAAGCAGCACCGCGAGTTCATCAATATTACGGGAGAGGTGACGGCCGCGCTGAAGAAAAGCGGCATTCGCGAAGGGTATGATTTTGGTGTCGGCGATGCACATCACTGCGGGCGTGTGGGTGAACGATGCCGAAGACGGACTGCTGGCCGATATCGACGAGTGGCTGGAGAAACTGGCGCCGTACCGCGACAATTATCGCCATCATCGCACGGGCGAAACCAACGGCGATTCGCATTTGAAGAGCCTGCTGGTTCATCACCAGGTGATCGTGCCGGTGACGGACGGGAGGCTCGACTTCGGTCCCTGGCAGCAGGTGTATTATGCCGAGTTCGACGGGCAGCGCTCCAAACGCGTCATCATTAAAGTAATGGGGGAGTGAACCTATGCGACGTTTGATATTCCTGGTTATCGCGTTTGCGGCGACCGCTTTGGCGGCCGATATTCCCATCCGAGAAGTGGTTCTGTACAAGAGCGGCGTGGGCTACTTCGAGCGCGGCGGGCTGCTGCGGGCGGGAGAGTCGGCCCGGCTGGATTTCAAGGCTTCCGACATGAACGATGTCTTGAAGTCGCTGACAATTTCCGAACAGAACGGCGGTAAAGTCACTGGCCTGCGCTACGATTCGAGCGAGCCGCTGGACAAGAAGCTGGCCGATTTTCCGTTCAAGATCGACGGCCAGGCGTCGCTGGCGCTGTTCCTGGATCAAATGAAGGGCGCCAAAGTGGAGCTGAAATACGGCGCCGAAACCATCAGCGGGACGGTGGTGAGCGGACGCGTGGTCGGCGCCGACGATAAACGGCCGGAGCGCGAGCAGTTGGTGGCGCTGCTCGATTCGGGCGAACTGCGGATGTTGGACTTGGCGGCAGCCAGCTCGATTCGCTTGGCCGATCCAAAGCTCGAAGCGCAGCTCCGCGACTATCTCACGGTTGTGAACCAATCGCGCTCTACTGATAAGCGCAGCATCTATATCGATTCATCGGATGCCAAGGAACGCCAGGTCGCCGCCGGCTACATGATTCCGACGCCGGTCTGGAAATCGAGTTACCGGTTGATCTTCAATGACAAGCCCGACGCAACGTTCGAGGGCTGGGCCATCGTGGATAATACGACGGGCGAGGATTGGACCAACGTGCGTCTGGCCGTAGTTTCGGGAAGACCGGTGTCATTCATCAGCAATTTGTATGAACCTAAGTATGTCGCGCGC
The DNA here is from genome assembly GCA_963824345.1 of Bryobacterales bacterium. GTDB lineage: Bacteria > Acidobacteriota > Terriglobia > Bryobacterales > Bryobacteraceae > Palsa-89. The sequence goes on along the minus strand of CAWGOZ010000013.1, from coordinate 46,890 downwards.
CAGACCGCGGAATTGCCGGAGGATCGCGCGGCCGCGCCAGTGGTGTATGGAGGAGCGGTGGACGAGTTGAAGCAGCGTGCGGTTGCGGGACTCCCGGCGGCCCCGGCGCCCGCGATGGCACGGTCTCAGGCCCGGCTAGGCGGCGTCATCGGCGGGGTAGCGTCCTTTGGCGCGAACGCGAGCGCTGTCGCTTTGAATGTCGCGGCGGAAGACTTGGGCGATCTTTTCGAGTATCGCTTTGACGGGCCCGTCACGGTAAAGAAAGACGAATCCGCCATGTTTCCGTTTTTGCAGCAGCAGATTGGCGCGCGCAAGCTGTTGATCTATTCCGAAAGTTATGGCGAGCATCCGATGAACGCGGCCGAGCTCACCAATTCCACGGGGAAGACGCTGGACGGCGGCCCCATCACGGTTTTCGACGCCGCCAGCTATGCCGGCGAGGCGCTGGTCAGCACTCTGAAGGCCGGTGACAAACGATTGATCAGTTACGCAGTGGATCTTGGCACGCGCGTGACCACGCGATTTGATTCCAGCCGGGAGATGGTGCGGGAGATCCACCTGAATCGGGGTGTGCTAACGACGCGCGCCGCGATCGACGAAACCAAGACCTATACGATGCGCAATGTCGATCGGAAGCCCAAGACGTTGATTATCGAGCAGGCGCAGCGGCCCGATTATAAGCTGCTTGGACTGAAGCCCTCCGAGACCACGACCAACGCGTATCGCTTTGAAGTGAAGCTCGGCGCGGACGGGGTGGAGAAGTTTCCGGTGGCCGAGGAGCGCGTTTACGACACCAGCATAGCTGTTTCCAGTCTCACGCCGGACGTGTTGCTCAGCTACGTCCAGAATAAAGCGCTGTCCGAGGCCGGACGCCGCCAATTACAGCAGATCGCAAGCGCGAAGCAACAGATCGCGGACCTCGATCGCCAGATCGGGCAACTGGACGGCAATATAAGTACGATTGTGAGCGATCAGAATCGCGTGCGGCAAAACATCCAAAGCCTGAACCAGGTGAGCGGCCAGCAGGACCAGGTTCAAAAATACGCGCGGCAGTTGGCCGCCCAGGAGAGCGATCTAGCGGCCCTGCGGGACCAGTTGAGCGATCTCAAAAAGCAGAAGGCCTCACAGGAATCGAAGCTGAACGGGTTGATTGAGACGCTGGAGTTCTGAAGCGCGATCACCAGAGATGATAGAAACCGTCGCGGCGCGCCAGTTCCACGGGCAAGCCGAATAGTTCCGTGAGGCGTTCGGTGGTGAGAACCTCGTTCTTGGGTCCGTCCGCGAAGACGCGGCCCTCGCGCAGCAAGATGACGCGCTCCATTTCGGGAATGATGTCGGGAAGATGATGCGTCACCATCAGGATTCCGGTGCCGGCCTGGGCGAGCTTGCGCAGCATCTCGCGCAGTTCGATGGCCGCTCGAAAATCCAGGCTGTTACTCGGCTCGTCGAGCAGAAGCGCCAGCGGATCGTGCACCAGCGCCCGGCCGATGAGCAGGCGATGCGCTTCGCCAGAAGACAACTCGGTGATTTCGCGCTCGGCCAGATGCGGGACTTCGAGTAGCTGCAGTAACCGCTCCGTCTTTTCGAGCATGGCGGGCGTGACGTGATGATACGGCTGTACGCCGATGCTGCTGAAGAAGCCCGACAGCACCAGTTCGTGGCCCGTAATCTCGCGGATGCAGCGGCGCATCAGGTCGTTCGATACGATGCCCAGCAGCGGACGCAGCTCGAAGACGTTCCAGGTTTCGCGCCCCAAGATTGAGAGCGAAGAATCGGGAAGCGCCAACGGATAGCAATCCCGCGTGATGGTTTTGATGAGCGTGGACTTGCCGCAACCGTTCGGCCCCAGGATGGCGACGTGTTCGCCGGCTCCGATGCTCAGCGTGATGTCCTGGAGGACGGTCTTGCCGCCGAGCATGACTGAAACGTGGTTGAAGGCCAAGAGAGGGGGAGCATGCATTCCTGTTCATCATAAGGCACGGACCGCGGCTCGGAAAGTGCGTAATCGGTACACTACTGGAATGAGCAATCGCAAGAGCATTGAAGTGCCGGGGTTGGAGCATCTCAATCCGATCCCGAACGCGAGCCGGATTGGTCCGTTCCTGGTGAGCGGAGGCATCTTCGGAAAAGATCCGGCCACCGGCAAGGTCCCGGAAGGAGTGGAGGCGCAATGCGAGCAGATGTTCGCCAATGTGCGCAGGGTCTTGGAGGCGGGCGGCGCGAGGCCGGAAGATGTCATCAAATTGAGTGTGTGGCTGAAAGACATGGCGAACCGGCCGGTGGTGAACAAATACTGGGTGCAGATGTTTCCGGACCCGCATTCGCGGCCTGCGCGGCACACTTTTCCGACGCCGGATCTGCGTGCTCCGTTGCTGGTGGAGTGCGAGATTATGGCCGTTATCTCCGACACGCTTGGATGATGCGCCGCCGCCTCTTATACTAGGTGCAGGAGCAACTTTCGTGAAGATCCAGTCCATCCTTATTGGCGCCCTGTTGGCGCTGCCGTCGCTGACGTTTCCGGCGATGAGCCAAACGTTTTCCGCCACCCAGCTTGCGAATCCATCCGGGCCCGGCAGCTTGCAACCCAATTGGTCAGTCGCGACTGACGGATCTGCGGTCTTCAGTTGGATTGAGCCTGCAAAAGACGGCTCCTTCGCGCTGCGGTATTCGGTCCGCCACGCTGGCGCCTGGTCGCCCGCAATCACCATCGCGGCCAATCGACATTTCTTCCATCACCCGGCGGAGATGCCGGAAGTGATCGGTCTTCCTGGTGGACATTGGTTCGCTCACTGGGTGGAATCGCCGGGCGGCGATAGCGACGCGGAGTATGTCTACGTTTCTTCATCCACCGATGGCGCGCATTGGAGCATGCCATTGCAGGCCCATCACGACCACAGCGCGGTCCAGCATGGCTTGGCTTCGATGATCGCAAACCCGGACGGAGGCGCTTCCATCTTCTGGCTGGAAGCGCTGAAGGGCGAGGATAATCCGGTATCGATGAAACGCACCATCGTGGACGCGTCGGGCAAAGAAGTCAGGGAAGAGATCATCGATGGCGACGTGTGCGGCTGCTGCCCCACAGCCGTGGCGAAGACTTCCAAGGGACTGCTGGTAGCGTATCGCGCCCACAGCAAGGACAACGTTCGCGACATCGCGGTTACTCGGCTGGAAAACGGGCACTGGTCGCCGGGCAAGCTGGTGCATGCCGACAACTGGGAAATAGAAGCGTGCCCGACCAACGCCGCGGCAGTGGCGGCCAAAGGCGATCATGTGGCAGTCGCTTGGTATACGGACGCGCAGGAGTCGCACCGCGACCTGATGGCGTTCTCAAACGACAGCGGTTCCAGTTTCACGCAGCCGGTGACTCTGAGCACCGGCCATTCTTTCGGCTACACATCGCTGGCTCTGGACGAAGATGGCGGCGCGATTGTTTCGTGGCTGGAGCAGAGCCCGGAAGGCGCGCGGGTGCTGGTGCGGCACGTGACCGCTGCCGGCGTGGCCGGTCCGGTATTGGAAGTGGCCAAGGGCGGGAAAATGGCTCTGGGATATCCGAAGCTTTTTCACAACGGCAACGACACGTTCGTCGCCTGGTGTGGTCCGAAGCACGTGGAGACCGCGAGTCTCGCCGCGTCTCACTGAGCCGGGGCCGAGGCCACAACACGGCCTTTTTGAGCAGGCGGCTCGTAATAGCCGATTAATCGGCCGTTGCAAAGAACGCCGACCCACAGGATCAATGAAAGCGCTCCGGCCACTTTGGCGCGCGTGGGAATTATCGGAGAGGCGTCCAAATCCTCCGGATGGCTATACACGGTGGGCCGAAAAATCAACGCGTGTATGCCAACCAGCGCCAGAAACGTCATTTTGGTCCAGAAGTAGGGATTCGGATCGTACTCGGCGGCCTTCGATCCGAAGAGCAGAAAACCCATGGTCGCCATGACGACGAAGCCAAGACGCTTCCACCAGCGCAATCCGTTGACCACGTCGGCGATCGGCCGATTCTGAAAGGCCCAGCCGAGCAGCCGGAGATCGGTGATGACGATCATGCCTCCGAAGACGGCGATGCAAGCCAGGTGCGTGCTCATAATGACCGGGTAGGTCAAACCGGACTCCCGGATGAAGGTCATGATATCGGTGCTTTGCAGCCACTGGAAAAGAGAAAGAATGAACACCTGAGCCTCCCGGCTTTACTTAGGCGAACGCGATAAACAGCCCGCCGAACACAACGCTGACCCACAAAGCCAGAGAAACGACGGCGGTCAATGCGCGGACGATTCCTGACGCATTATCCGACCGCGCGACCTTGCGGTGAATCGTGTAATTGAAAATAATCGCAATCGCGAGCGCGTACATTTTAAATACGAAGGAAGGATTGTGCAGGTACATGCGCGGATCGGACAGAAACAGGACCGGGCCGGAAAGCAGCACCACGGCCAACCCCAGCAGGGTCCAGGGCGCCGTCGCTGTGGCCACTTCAGAAACCGTCTCGCGCTTGAGGCCCCAGCCGAGAAGACGAAGATCGACCAGCGCGATCATGCCGATGGACCACGCGAACGCCGTGATATGAAAACATTCGGCGATCGGAAATACCCACTCGGAACTGTTGAGAGCGTCGGCTATGGCGTTGGATTGGATGAGCAACATATGGGGATTAGTCTCTCAGGCAGGGACCGCTCCCTCACGGTCGCGGCTCGGTAGGGCGCGGCTCGGTAGGGCGCGGCTCGGTAGGGCCCGGGACGCGGGGGCGCGGGACGCTAAAGGGCGGGGACTTGGGGCCAGTTGCGCGTGAATCTTGTCCAGCGGCGGTTCGATGTAGCCGATGCCGCGTCCACAGCAGGCAATGGAGATCCAAAGCAGCAGCGAAACCACCGCCGCCAGCTTCGCGGTTCCCGGGATTGCGGGGGCCTGGTCCAGCGCCGCCGGGTTGGCATAGACGCTGCGGTAAAACACCAACTCCTCCACCAGCACGAGCGCCAGCAGAATCAGCTTGGTCCGAAAAAACGCGTTGTAGTAATACTCTTCGGCTTTGGAGCCGAACATTAAAAAGCCGCAGGTGACGGTGAGCAGCAGGCCCCAGCGCTTAGGGACGCGGAATTGATTCACTACGTCCGCGATCGGCCACTTCCGCATGGCGAAGCCCAGCAGCCGCAGGTCGGTGATCAAGATCATCCCTCCGAACAGCGCGAGGCCGATCATGTGCAGAGACAGAACGATCGGATAGACGTAGGCCGATCCGCGCAGTTCCGTGAAAAATCCGGTGAATTGCAGCCATTGAACGAATGAGAGAAGCATGCGATGCCTAACCTAAGCTCAGACCCGGATACACGAAGCCGATAAAGATCCCACCGAAAATTACTCCGCTCCATAACAGCAGCGACACGCACGCGATCAGTTTTCCATGGGGCGAGGGAGTGTCGGACTGGACAGCCTTGCGATGAACAGTGTAGTGAAAAATGACGGCTGAAACAAAGAAGACCATCTTGATCAGGAACGGCCAGTTGAGATAGTACATATCGGGGTCGGATGAAAACAGCAGCAGGCCCGAAAAAAGCATCAGGATCAAACCGCCCAGCGTCCAAAGCCAAGTGTCCTTGGCAAGCTGCGCGGGCGTCTGGCGGTGCATGCCCACGCCCAGCAGGGAAAAATCGACGATGGCGACGGTTCCTATGGAGAGTGCGAAACCAACGATGTGAAAGCACTCAAGGATCGGGAAGGCCAGAGCGGAGGAATTTAACGGATTCTCGATTAGCACGTCGTGTGGCCGGCTGGGGCGAAATCCAGTCTATCAAAGCGGCGCGAAAAATCCAGCCCCGCCGAGGTCACGTAGCGGTCACTGACCGGTGAGTGACCGGGGACGGCTGCGCGTTCAATCGAATCAGCAGAGCCAAGACTATACTGGCGCCGAAGGTGAGAGCGCCCGTGGCGACGTGCAGGACGCCGGTGATCACCACTGCCAGGCTGGTCTCTGGAAACAGGATGAGCATCAGGAAGGTGGCGAATCCGAGCATCACCTGGATGGAGGTGATGACGCCCAAGGCGACGGCGGATGGTCGCAGCGTGGGATGCTGCGGGAATTGCCGGACGAGGAAAACGGCCAGGATCAGGATCAGAAGCAGGACAATCATGGCATTAAGGATGTGCCAGAGGACGCCCAGGGCTCGATAGCGGTACGACGCGCCGAGCGTGGTTTGCAGCAGCACAATCGCCGGGACTACTATAGCCAGGGATCGCAGCGAGGGACGCCAGGTGTCCTGGATCGGCTCGGGGCCGCGCTTCCAGACGGACGACGTCGCCAGGGCCACGCCAACCACCGCTCCAAAAAAGATTTGAGCCAAAACGGCGTGAAGGATGGGAGAAAGCCGGTGTGCGCCCGCATCCAGCACGGCTGCGGCGAATCCGATCCAAGCAAGCTGGGACCGAACGCCGATAGCCAGCCCAAGCATGAGAAGCACGGCCGCGGAGCCGATGATGGAGTGCCAGAATTCGAAGGCCGGGTTGATGGACGCCGCGGGCGTGGCGGCAATGGGCCGCGCCAGGCTGGTGAAGATGGCGCCAGCAACGATGGCGATGAGCGCGAGCGACGCCACGAAGATGGCATAACGATGCAGCCAGGGATTATCAGTTTTCATGTCGAGCTTCTTTTATCCAGCGGGCCGCGCCCACACCAATCGCGATCAACCCAGCGGCGGAAAGCATCCATGTGGAGGCCGCGCCCCATAGCGCGAGCATCGCGCCGGCAGCAACCACAATGGGAGCATAGCTTGTCGGCCTGGTCACGCGCTGACTTCCTGGCTGTACCAGCGCGTCACTGTCCAAAGAATTCCGGCCAGATACACGAAGCAGCCCGGCACCCACATCAGCATTCCGCCCAGTTGCTGATCGCTGGCGGGATCGAGCCCCCAGAGGCGCGCCCGGGGATTCAGGTACGCGGGGTAAAGCCCGGCCGGGGCGAACGTCAGGAACGCGCCGAGCAGGCTGCAGCACACGCAAGCGCTGAACAAATATGCGATCGCTGAAAGGGCCGGCAAACGCCGGCTTTCAAGCGGCGCGAGAATGGGCCACCAAAAGATTGTGCCGGTGATGAGGAAGCTGAGGTGCTGAACGATGTGCAGGCCGTCGTTTGCGAGCGCGGTATTAAACAATGCCGGAATGTGCCAGGCCAGCATCACGCCCACGCCAAGCAGCCAGGAGACGGGCGGCTGTCCGATAGCGCGTTCCAATTTGTTGAGCCGCCCGAGATCGAAGGCCGGTGTGCCGAGCAGCAGCAGTGGAGGAATCACCAGCGCGAGAAGGAGGTGCTGGAGCACATGCGCACTGAAGAGGTATTGATCGGCGAGCGCGTCGAGGGGCGAAACCAGGTCCAGCAAAAGGAGAAGTACGCCGGCGAAAAAGTAAGGCGCGCGATGGAAGCCGTGCCTGCGTACTAGAGCGGTATACACGATGGCTAGAGCAGCGCAGCCGGCGATGACGGAAGGCTCCCAATCCCAAGTGTTCATGCGTGACTCGCTACAACAAAGATGACCAGCCAGACGGCCGTGAAGAAATACCAGTACAGCGCGACGGTTCGGAGCGCAGAGACGGGCACGGCCGCGATCGAGATGATTCCCGCGAAAACGAACAGTCCGTGAACGGCAGTCAGCAAGGAGAATCCGGTTCCAATCAGACCCACGATGAAAGCGGCGCCCAGCGCCAGCGCGGCCCAGCGCCATCCTCGCCAAACGCAAATGCTGCCGGCAACCAGCAACGCGGTGAGCACCCATCCGGAAACGCTGCCCAAGACGGGTAGAGCGCGGAGATATACGCACGCCAGGATCAGCAAGAGGAAAAACACGGCTTCCGAGATCAGAAACATCCGCATGCCGAGTTGGGCGCGCCGGGTCATACGCTCATCCAATCCGGAGCCTCGGGATGCTTCCGGTCCCACAGCGGCCTTCGGCTGCGCACGGTGGGAACCTCGGCGAAATTCCGGATCGATGGCGGCGACGCCGCGGCCCATTCCAGCGTCCAGGCATTCCACGGATCGTCGCCGGCCACGGTTCCGAAAAAGAGATTCATGGCGACATTCGCGCAGAACAGCAGAATGCCGAATACGAGAATGGCGGCTCCGATGGTGGAAATTAAGTTCAGAGCGCCGAACCACGGGAGATTGGGATACGTGTACACGCGGCGCGTCATGCCCAGCAATCCAAGAAAATGTTGGACGAAGAAGGCCGCGTTGAAGCCGAGCACGATCAGCCAAAAGCTCCAGCGGCCCAGCGTTTCGTCGAGCAGGCGCCCGCTCAACTTGGGGAACCAATAGTGAACGCCGGCGAGCAGCGCGAAGACCGTACCTCCGAAGAGCACATAGTGAATATGCGCGACCACGAAGTAAGTGTCGGTCAGCTGCCAGTCCAGCGGCACAGTGGCAAACGCTACGCCGCTCAGCCCGCCGATGGTGAATTCCAACAGGAAGGCCACCGCAAAGAGCATGGCGGTAGTGAACCGGATGGCTCCGCCCCACATGGTGGCGATCCAACTGAAGATCTTGGTGCCGGTTGGCACCGCGATGAGCATGCTGGCGGCTGCAAATGCGGCCAGGAAATTACGGCCCAGCGCCACCGCAAACATGTGATGCACCCAGACGCCGTAGCTTAAGAACGCGATCGCGACCGTGGACGTCGCCATGAACGGATAACCAAAGATTGGCTTGCGCGAAAAGACCGGAATGATTTCCGAGATCATCCCGAAAGCCGGCAGCACGACGATATAGACTTCGGGGTGACCGAAAATCCAAAAATAGTGTTGCCACAGCAGGGGTGCACCGCCCTGCGCGGGGTCGAAGAAGCGGGCATGCAGCAGCCGATCGCTCAGCAACAGGACGAGCGACGCCGCCAGCGCCGGCAGCGCAAAAACGATCATGATCGAGGCGATGAAAGTGGACCAGACAAACAACGGGACCAGGCGCATGGTCATGCCCGGCGCGCGCTCGGTGGCGATGGTCACGATGAGGTTGATGGCCGATCCGAGGGTGCCGCCCGTGATCAGCAGCAATGCCAGCGCCCAATAGTCCAGGCCGGGGCCGCTCGAAAAGGGCTTCTCGCTGAGCGGTGCGTAGCTAAACCAACCGGCATCCGGCGCGTTTCCGGAGGCGAAACTGATGTACAGCAGTACGCCGCCAAAAAGCTGCAGCCAAAAGCTAAGCGCACCCAACCGGGGCAGCGCGGTGTCGTTGGCTCCGATCATCAACGGCGTCAGGTAAACGGCGAATCCGGTGAGCACCGGCATCGCCACCAGGAAGATCATGGTGGTGCCGTGCATGGTGAACATCTGATTGTAGACTTCGGGCGCGATCAGCTTCAGGTTCGGTGCGGCCAGCTGGGCGCGCATGACCATGGCTTCCAGGCCGCCGGCCAGGAAGAACAACAAAGCCGACAGCATGTAGAGTATGCCGACTCGCTTGTGATCGATCGCGCACAGCCAGGCCGTCACCGCAGGCTCTCCAGGTAAGCCAGCAAGGCTTGCGCTTCGGGTGGCGATAGCGGAGTGTCCGGCATCCGATTGCCGGGTTTGGCGGCCTGCGGATTGGTGAGCCAAAGCGCCAGGGTCTGGGGCGTGTTCGGGGAAATGCCTGCGCCGAGAAGCGCGCGCGTCGCCAGGTGCGTGAGATCCGGACCCTTCTGTCCGAAAGCGTGACAGTCCGCGCATTTTTTCGAACGGAACAGGCGCGCACCCTCCGCGGCAACTCCGGTTGGTTCAGGCGGTGATTGAATCTGGCGCTGGAGCCAAGCCTGAAAATCGGCCTCCGGTTCGGCGACCACGCGAAATCGCATCCAGGCATGCTGCGCGCCGCAGAATTCCGAGCACGCTCCGCTGTAGGCGCCCGGAGTGTCCGCTTCCAGCCAGAGGTAGCTTGGGCGGCCCGGAACGGCATCCATCTTTCGGGCCAGCTCGGGCGCCCAAAAGTCATGAATCACGTCGGCCGATTCGAGCCGAACCAGCAGCCGCCGTCCGGCCGGAATGTGAATGTCGCCAGTGGCCACAGCGCCGTTGGGATAGCGCGCGTCCCACCACCACTGATGGCCGGTGATGGTCAGGTCAGCCGTCTGACCGGCGTTCTGCGGGGCGTCGATCAAGACCATGGCGCGTACCGTGACGACGAAAAGGGTGATCACGATCGCGAGCGGAACCACCGTCCACAGAATTTCCAAGTTTCGCGATCCAAAGATCGGCCGGGGATCGGACGCCGTGACGCCCCGCCCCTGGTAGCGAACGCAACTATAGATGACACCCGCCGCGACCACTAGAAAAACTACTGAGGCGATCACCAGGACGAGATGAAACACGGCCGCGATCGACTGTGTCTGCACGGAATGAGGACTGAACGGAGACCCCACGGGGATGGAAGCCTCAGTCTACTATCGAGCGTAGCGACGGTCAAGAGACGGAGCGCGGCGAAAAGGTCGGCCGGTGTCACAGACCGGTCACTGACGCTGGTGCGGTATCGGGCAAAGGGCTAGTACTTAACGGGCTCAGCATGATACGCTTACGGTACAGAGGTTAGGGCCTTACTGCCTTGATAGGGCTATTTTGGAAGCGGTCCTGTCATAAACATTACCGTTTTGCTCGCCGATAAGAAGTATATGCTCGACAGGCGTATAGAGCCACGGATGTTGTGTGCGGATATCGTGGACGTCCAATGGAAGGACAAGTCCGGGCGCATACACAAAGGCGTCGCTAACCTGGAGGATATTTCGCTTTCCGGCGCGTGTCTCCAATTCGACCAGGCCATCCCCCTGCAAACCGATCTCAGCATTAGCTATCCCAAAGGCGAGCTCCTTGGCAAGGTGCGCTATTGCGTGTATCGGGAGATCGGCTATTTTCTTGGGATCGAATTTGACGCGGGCTGCCGATGGTCGGCCCGCCACTTCAAGCCGCAGCACCTGCTCGATCCGCGCCGCCTGGTGATTCGCAGCATCAATCGAGCTACCAAGGAAATCAATTAGAGCCGGGACAACCAAAGGGAATAACGCCTCTAGCCGGCGTCGCTATCTGATGCGTTTTGCTACTCTGGTCATTCGAGACCTTCCGTGGCAACTTCCGGCATCCGAGATTCTCTCAAACAACGGGGCGTGCGGCTGACGCGGCAGCGCCAAATTCTGTTGGATCTCATCGATCAATCGGGCCAGCACCTGGATGCCGATTGTCTGTTCAAGCTGGCGCGGGAGAAAGACCCCAAGCTGAACCGGGTGACGGTTTACCGCACGCTCAAGCTGCTGAAGGCGGGCGGCCTGGTGGACGAACTGGACCTGATGCATCACGAGGGCGACCAGCACTATTACGAAACGCGCCTGAAGCAGGAACATGCGCACGTCATTTGCCTGCGCTGTGGAAAGATCGAGGAGTTTTTCGGCGATCTGCTGCAGAAGATGCGGGAGCAGATCGAGAGCCACTTCGGATTTGAGATCGTACTGGCGCGCACCGAGGTGGGCGGCTACTGCTCGCATTGCCAGGCGCTGCGCGCAAAAGAACTCACCGCTGTGGCGCAACCCCAGCGGAGCCGCTGATGTCCTCGCCCGGCGCCTCGTCACGCGCGCCGGTTCGGGCGCCGGCCCTGGCCGTGACTAACCCGTCGGGCAATCGAAACCGCGTCATGATCGATACTTCTCCGTTCCTGATTGGGCGGCAGGGCGACAATCATCTGGTGCTGCGTGACAATCGCATTTCGCGAACCCACGCGCGCATCGCGACTGAGAACGGCGAGTATTTTGTCGAAGATATGGACAGCCGTCACGGCGTGTTCGTCAACGGCCAACGCAGCAAGCGCAGCAAGCTGCATGAAGGCGACCGCATCGACTTTGGGTTCCAGGATTCCTACCGGATGGTGTTTACCCTGGAAGAGGACGAGCTGAACCGCTTCCTGGGCCAGATTTCGGCTGCGGCAGCAACCGGCGCGAGCAATCTTTCAAAGCTGCGGTCGCTGGTGGAAGTGGCCCGCGCCCTGCAAAGCTCTCTCTCGACCGGCGACGTACTGGCCGCCGTGGTGGATGCGGCGCTGTCGGTTACCGGCGCCGAGCGCGGCTTCCTGCTTTTGGGAAAGGATGACCAATTGGAGGTGAGCGTGGCCCGCGACAAGCGTGGGGCGCCGCTCGACACGTCGGACCTGACCGTCCCGCGCTCGCTCATCAACCGGGCGTTGCGCACGCGCCGCGACCTGCTCTCCATGACTTTCGATCCGTCCGGCGCCGACGGCGTGCGGCCGGATATGTCGGTGGCCGGGCTGGAGCTGCGCAGCGTGGTATGCGTTCCGCTGATTCAGGTTCGCACCGGTTCGCTGCAGGAGACGGTGGCCAGTTCCCTCAACGAAACAGTGGGCGTGCTGTATATGGATTCGCGACAGTCCGCCGCCGACTTGTCCTCTGGAAACCGCGAGATTTTGCAAACTCTGGCCCTGGAAGCATCCACCATTCTCGAGAACGCCCGGCTTCTGGATGAGGAACGCGCCAAGCAGCATATGGAAGAAGAGTTGAACGTTGCGCGAACCATCCAGACCGGACTGCTTCCCCGCGAGTTGCCCAGCGAGGGCTGGTTTCGTGCCGTCGGATCGAGCATCGCGTCCCGTCAAGTGGGCGGCGATTACTTCGACGTCCGGCAGATTACCCCGGACCTTTTCGCCTGCGTGATTACCGACGTTTCGGGGAAAGGCGTGAGCGCGGCGCTGCTGGCCGCTCTGCTACAAGGCGCCTTCGTATTCGCCGCCGAAGCGGCTGTGCGGATCGACGACGTGATGGCGCGCGTCAACCACTTCTTGTACGAGCGCGCGCGCGGCGAAAAATACGCTACCGTGGTTTTCTGCACGGTCAGCCGGAGCGGGGAACTGCGCTGGTCCAATGCCGGCCATCCCAAGCCTCTGCTGGTGCGTGCCACCGAGGAGCCGCGGCCGCTCGAAAGCACGGGCATTCCCATCGGGATGATGGATGTCGCCGCTTACGAAGTGAAGAGCCTGCAACTGGAGCCCGGCGATAAGATCGTGTTGTTCAGCGACGGTGTGTCGGAGGCGGCCAACACGCAAGGCGAGTGCTTCGACAAGCGCCGCTTGAACGAAATCCTGCGCGCGCATGCCGCGGCCAGCTGCGCGGTGTTGCACGCCAAGCTGGTGGAAGCGGTGGAAGAGTTCAGCGATGGCGGCGACCAGGAGGATGACGACATTACCACGCTGGTGCTGGAGTATCAGCCTTAACATGCCGAGCTTGCTCGCCCTCCGCCAGGCAGCAAAACTGCTTGAATGGCGGTATGGGCGTGGATCGAACGCGATTGCTGGAGCGAGCCAGCCGCCGCTCACGAGGGCTTCCGGGGCCGCCATGGCCATCGATCGGGAGTTGCTCGAACACCATGCAGGCGGCTTGCCTGATTGATGTGCGAGAATTGGGGGAACTGCCACCGGGGAGCAACGTTGCTCGCTGCCTCGTAAATACGCATGCTTCTGAGTAGAGAATTCATTAGTTATTTGTCACGGCAACTGGTAAAGCGGATGACGCCACAGATCATCGAGACGAGTAGCGCCGAATCGGCCTCCGAAATGATCAACCAGTTAATCGAGGAAGAACTGCAGGTGGAAGATCGCCTCAACGACGAAGTACGCGACCTGCTGAGCCAGTACAGCGAGTATATGCGGCGCGAAGGCGTCAGCTATCAGGAGATGTTCCGGCGCATCAAGAACACGCTGATTTCCCAGCGCAAGGTGATCCGCGCCGCCGGCCGCGACACGGGCGACAACATGAAACTGTCGCGCGATAAGATCAACGACATTTCCCATAAGATGGTGGCGGCGTTTCGCAAGTCGCGGGAGTTCCGGTTAAAGAAGGATCCCAACGACGTGCGGCTGGCCGTGGTGCAGGCCATGACGGAGCTTCTGGGAGTGGAGGAAAAAGTGGACCGCGCCGCACGCACCAAGATCCGCTCGCAAAAGAAGGACATTCCGGAAGGCACCGAGGAGTGGGATCTGCTGCACCGGCGCTACTACGCCGAGGAGCTGAAGAAATTCGGAATCGACCTGGCGCGCTGAAGCGAGCTTCTGCGGGCTATGGCAGCTTCCGGCGGCGGATCCCTGGGATCTCATCGAAGCCTGCATCGAAAGTGGCAATCCATTCCACTTCGTTGTTGAGCATCACGGCGGCGTGGACGGCGTCGCGGGTGGAAGGTCCGATGGCTCCGCAAACCAAATCGCGAGCGCGATCTAACGGTGCAAAAGCTCACGGTTGGGGTGGGAGTCGTGAAGAGCGCGACGGACCCACTCACCCTTGGACGTCCGGCTGCTCTTAGCCCATGCTGACGGCTCAGTTGCCTTGCGGAGCCGGACTGGACGGGGTAGAAGGCGCGTCTTTCGACGCCGCGGGTGGCGGCGCGGTAGCATCACGCAGATTCCGGATGCGATCGTGCGCTTCCTGCACTTGCTCGAACTGCTTCTGAATGATCGCAGCGATTTCAGGCGGCAGCGTCTTGCCCAGCGCCGTCCGGTACGTCTTGACGGACCAATCCTCGCCGCGCTCAGCTTCCACCAGAATCCCATGAACGTTATGCCCGGTCACGAGTCCTTTTAAATTAATCCAAGCTCCATACAACACTCCACCCAGTCCCTGAGGATCGATGGTTTCAAATCCGAGCGTTTTCACCGCGGCCTGCAATTCGCTAGCGAACTGGGCGCGCTGAGCGGAGTACTGCTCGAACATCTCTTTCACGGCCGGCGCATTTACCGCTTGTGCCGCCGCGCGAAAGCCCTGTTCCCCGTCGCGGCAGACGGTGATGACGTCATGCACAGCTTGAGCGTAGTCCTGTAAAGTACCGGGCATAGATTTACTCCCGGTGGTTAGACTGGCGGAAGCCGAGATGGTTTCTAGGAGCCGGGTGTTTTCTCGAGCTGCTGCCTGGCCCAGATTCTGGCAGGATTGAGCTCCAGACAGCGCTCGAACGCCTTTTGCGCCTCCGAGGGCTGGTTGGACCGGCGCAGTGCGACTCCCAACCAAAGCCACGCGTCGGCATTTTTCGAATTCAGCTCGATGGCCTTGCGGAAATCCTTGATCGCGAGGTCGATGCCGCCGCCCAGAGCTTGCGGCAGATAGTAGTTCCCAACGCCATGGCTTAGGTATGCCATGGAGGACTTGGGATCCAGTTCGATGGCCTTGTTCACCGAATCCAGGGCGCACTTCCCATATTTCAGGGCAGCGAGTGAGTTGCTCGAAATCATCTGGCCGCAAAGCGTTCCCAGGACACGCTGATATTCCGCCGAGTCCGGCTTCAGGCCGACAGCCTTGCCGGCGGCGTCCATCCCGGACTGCGCGGCATTTTTGGCGGCTGCCTTATCGTGCTGCTCAATCGCGACTTCCGCCGCATAGGATTGCGCCAAGGCTACGCGATATTGAGCGGCTGCGTCGTTGGGCTGCTTGTCGGCCGCCGCGCGAGCCTCGGCTGCGAGTTTTTCCAGCGCCGCGCGGTCCTGGTGATCGCGAGCCTGCAGCAGATCGGAATCGTCCGATGGACCGCCGGCCGGAGCGCCAGCGGCGACAAAGGCGAGCAATAACACCAAGAGCTTCATCTCTTTGTTGGGACGCGCCCGGAGCTACAACGTTGCAACTTTTCGCTGGACAAACAGAAAATAGAGTCCCAGGATCGTCAGCAGGATTCCATTCCATTTCAACACGACTGGCGCCGAGAATTCCGCCACCAGCGCCCCAACCACCAGGCTTCCCACCGGCATGCCGCCGCGGAAGGCCACGTTATAAACGCTCAGCACCCGGCCGCGCATATTGTCCGGCGCGATCATTTGAACCAGCGAGGTAATGCTGGTGAAGACCGCCAGCAGCATGGCTCCGGAGAAGAAGATGAGAATGCAGCTCAGCACCAGCCAGCGCGAGAGGGCAAAGGCGCTAATGAGCACACCCAGCACCATGAGCATCAACAATACCGAGCGTCCCATGCGCTTGTACTTGCCGGCCGCGGCCACGATCAAGGCGCCGCAGATGGATCCGCAGCCCGAACACACCAGGAGAATGGTGAAGAGGTTGGGACCGCCGTGAAAAACATTCTTCGCGAAAACGGGCAGAAATACGATCAGTGGAAACGCCAGCAAAGTCATCGAAAAGGCCAGCACAATGAGCGCCACCATGGCGCCTTGCTGGCGGATGAAGTGAATGCCCTCCTTCATGCTGGTCAAAACCGATTCACGGCTTTTTGTTGGGACGAAGTGCGGATGGATGATCAACAGCGAGATGATCACCGCGATGAAGGAAATGCCGTTGAGCGAGAAGCACCAGGATGCTCCCAGCACTAGCGCCACGCCGCCCAGCGTCGGTCCCAGCACGCGCGCGACGTTGAATTGGATCGAGTTCAGCGCGATCGCATTCGGCAGATCCTCAGGCTTTACCAAGGTTGGGATCAGCGCCGAATAGGCCGGTCCGCCGAAGGATTGCGCGGTGCCGACGACGAACGAAAGAGCCAGAATTTCCCAGATGCGAACCACGCCGGTTGCAAACAGTCCCGCCAACAAGAACGCGCACGCCATTTGGACGAACTGCGATCCCAGCAATAGCTTCTGCCGCTCCGTGCGATCGGCGAATACGCCGCCCACCAGCGAAAACAGAACAATGGGAATGCTGCCGAGAAAGGAATCCAATCCCAGCAAAAACGATGACTTGGAAAGTTCTAAAACCAGCCAGGCCTGCGCGAAGGTTTGCATTAAGGTGCCAATGCTGGAAGTGCACGCGCCGAACCACATGATGCGGAAGTCGCGATACGCGAAACCTTTGAAGAGCCGCCTGAGCAATGGATTACTCGGGTTAAGGCAGAGGCTGGGCGCGCGAAATCAGATGCAGATAGTTGCCGTCGCCATCGCTGAAAAAGATCAGCCGGTTGCCTTGCACCGAAGTGGGTTGGTTGAGAAACTCAATCCCGCGCTTGCGCAACTCCTCGATGGCCGCGTCGAAGTCGTCAACGGCGATGGCGATGTGACGGATGCCCGGATCTTTCATCTGCTGCGGAAGGCGATCGCCCTCGGACGGGATGATCTCGATCAGGGTTCCGTTGCTGGCCCGAATGAAATAATTCCCGGCGTACGTGTAATTGATGCGAAAATCAAGCTTCTGCACGTACCAATCGGCCAGGCGCTTGGGATCGGGCGAGGCGATCGCGGTGTGCTCCAGTCCTTGAAACATAAACCAGGATTGTATCAGAGTACAATCATGCTTACGGCTTAGGGGCGTGGGGATGGCGCATTGATGAGAAAAGTCGAGTCTTTTTGCGCGCTGCTGGCGATGGCTGCGCCGCTGATGTTCGGTCAATCCGCCGGCGCGCCCGCGCGCTGCTCCGGGATGCTCCAGTTTCAAATGCCCGGTGTTCCGCTCGCGATCACAAAGGCGGCTTCCATGCCGGCGTCGGAGCCGGGCACGCTGCGGATCTCGCCGAATTTTCCTGCTACCGTCGGCGTCGCGGTCCCCCCGTTCTGCCGCGTGGACGGCGTAATCGATCGGCGCATGGGCGCGGATGGGAAATCCTACGGGATTGGATTCGCGCTGGCTCTCCCCGATCAGTGGAATGGACGCTTTCTGTTTCAAGGCGGGGGTGGGCTGAACGGGAGCGTCCCTCTGCCTTTGGGTCCCCAGGCGGCCGGTGAAACGCCGGCGCTGGCGCGGGGATTCGCGGTAGTCGCCACGGACAGCGGCCACACCGGCAGCGTGTTCGATGGCAGCTTCTTCCGCGATCAGCAGGCCGCGCTTGATTTCTACTACGTGGCCATTGGACGAGTAGCACGTTTGGCGAAGGAGATGATCGCATCGTACTATGGACGCCCGGCCGAGCATTCCTATTTCGACGGCTGCTCCACCGGCGGCCGGGAAGCCATGATCATGTCGCAGCGCTATCCGGAATATTTCGACGGCATCGTTTCTGGCGATCCGGCCATCCGCACCGGCCATTCGAATCTCGCGTTGGGATTCATGACGGCCGAGTTCCAACCTGATCCCAAGAAATTCTTCTCCGATTCCGATCGCAAGCTGATCGTCGATTCGGTGCTCCAGGCCTGCGATGCCAAAGATGGCTTGAAGGACGGAATGATATTTAACTCGCGCGCGTGCAATTTCGATCCCGAGGCATTGGCGTGCCCGGGGTCTAAAACCGAAACTTGTTTGACCCGGGAGCAAGCGGGCGCATTGAAAAAGGCGTTCGCCGGTCCGAAATCCGCGCGCGGAGATGCTGTTTATCCGGGAGTTCCTTACGACGCCGGCATCGACGATAGCGGCTTCATTCCGGGCCTGCTGCGCGGACCTGTCATCCCCGTGGCCACCGGCGCCGATTTCACGCACTTCGACGTGGATCGGGAAGCCGCGCGCTTGGAGGCCGATAAAACGGCACTGCTGGGTGACAGTACCTGGACGAATCTAACTACTTTCGCCGGCCATGGCGGAAAACTGCTGTTCTATCACGGCTTGAGTGATCCCTGGTTTTCTCCGCTGGATACGCTCGGCTATTACGAGAAGATGGCCAAGGACACCGCCGGTGGATCGATAACTTCCTGGAGCCGGATCTACCTCGTGCCCGGCATGGGGCATTGTCAAGGCGGAAGCGCTACGCTGGACCGTTTCGACATGCTGACCGCCGTGGTGGATTGGGTGGAGAAGGGCGTGGCTCCGGACCGCGTCATCGCGACTGGCCGAGCGTTTCCCGGCCGCAGCCGCCCGCTCTGCCCCTATCCCCAACATGCCGAGTACACCGGGCATGGCGATCCCAACGACGCGAACAATTTTATGTGCCAGGAATAAATAGCGAATGACATTTCTAAAAGACAGTCTCATCGAACTGATCACCGAAACTTCCACCAACCTTCCGCCCGATGTGCGCGCCGCCATGGGCCTGGCGCTGGAAGAAGAGATCGCCGGGACGCAGGCCGCCCAGGCGCTCGGGATTATCGCGAGCAACATCGACATGGCGCAGCAGGATGCTGGCCCCATTTGCCAGGACACCGGCATGCCGACGTTTATCGTCCATACGCCGGTGGGCGTGAGTCAGATTCAGGTCAAGCGCGCGATTCACCAGGCCGTGGCGGAAGCTACCAGGCGCGGCAAGCTAAGGCCCAATTCGGTGGATGCACTCACCGGCAAGAACAGCGGCGACAACTTGGGCGAAGAAACGCCCGTGATTCATTTCGAACAGTGGGAGCAGGACGAGATTGAAGTGAAGTTGATTCTGAAAGGCGGCGGTTGCGAGAACAAGAACATCCAATACTCGCTCCCGTCGGAGTTGGAACACCTAGGTCGCGCGGATCGAAATCTGGAGGGCGTGCGCAAGTGCATTTTGCATGCCGTGTGGCAGGCGCAGGGACAGGGCTGCGCACCCGGCGCGGTGGGCGTTTGCATCGGCAGCGATCGCGCGCACGGCTACGAACTGGCGAAGAACCAGCTTTTCCGGACGCTGGACGATGTCAATCCGCTCCCCGAACTGGCGAAGCTCGAAGCCGAAATTATGGAGGAAGCCAATCGCATCGGCGTCGGCGCCATGGGTTTCGGCGGCAGAGTGTCGCTGATCGGATGCAAGGTATGCGCGGCCAATCGGCTGCCTGCCAGTTTCTTTGTTTCGGTGGCGTATGACTGCTGGGCGTTCCGTCGTTTGGGCGTTCGGCTGGACGCTTCGAGCGGCGCCATCACGCAATGGTTGTATCGCGATCCGGATCGCGCGGTGGAGCGGATGGCGCGTTCGGAAGGCTTCCCGCTTACCGGCCGCGAAGTGGTGCTGACCGCGCCGGTCTCCGAGGAACAAGTGAGATCGCTGCACGTGGGCGACGTGGTGCTCATTTCCGGCGAAGTGTTCACGGGACGCGACGCGGTACACGCACACCTGATGAAGCACGCGCCCCCCGTTGACATGCGCGGTTCCGTTCTTTACCACTGCGGCCCCGTGATGTTGAAGCAGGGCGACGATTGGGTGGTGAAAGCCGCGGGTCCTACCACCAGTAGCCGCGAGGAACCGTATCAAGCCAGCATCATCGAGAAGTACGGAGTGCGCGCCGTGATCGGCAAGGGGGGTATGGGTCCCAAGACGCTCGCAGCCCTCGGAAAATCGGGAGCCGTTTATTTGAACGCCATCGGCGGCGCGGCGCAGTTCTACGCGCGGACCGTGGAAAAGGTGCTGGGGGTGAACCTGATTGAGTTCGGGATTCCCGAAGCCATGTGGCATCTGCGCGTCAACAGATTCGCGGCCATCGTCACCATGGATTCGCACGGCCATAGCCTGCACGCGGACGTGGAGCGCGCGACGGGAGCCAAGCTCGCCGAACTACAACAGGCGTAAAGCTATCGATTCCACTGCTGGAAGAAAGCGAGATTGTACGCCACCCAATCGCGCTCCGAAGAGACGCGAGCCGGGGTGGAATACTCGATGAACCGGTTATGATCCGTATTGATGATCGGATGCAAGGCCTGAATGAGCGCGTCCGCCCCTGCTGAACTAAGGATCTGGCTACGGGACATTTCGTCCACCAGGCGGCGGGCCTGTTCCGCGCCATAGCGCTTTATAAATCGCGACGCCAGCAGTTCATTGCGCTCGGCGCGCTGCAGGATTGGCCGGCTGGCCGCGATCAACATCCCCTGTCCGCCATAGGCGTGATAACTGACATAGGGGAACACAGCGCGCGCAGTGGCGATTACCGAGGAAATCTCAACCGGGCTGTTGCGATTCAACTGGACCCACTGTTGCAGTACTCCATCGGGCTGCAAGCGCTGCCGTGCCAACTCGAAAAACTCTTTTGAAAAAACGTTGGTCGCGCCCGCGAACCAGATGGAAGTTATTTCCACGGTGATGATGTCGTAACGGCGCTGGGGATTGACGAGCAGCAGATTCCGCCCGTCCTCGAGCGCATAGCTCACCGACGGATCGTGAAGGACGTTGAAGTTGACATGCTGGAAATCCGTATCGGCGGCGCGCACGATTCCGGGCGACAGCTCCGCTATATCGAGTTGTCCAATTCCAAGTTCTTTGAGAATTCCGGCCGTGTGGCCCGTGCCCAGCCCGATCAGAAGGGCGCGGTCGAAACGAGCCGCATACATGCAGGGGATGGCCGCCACGCCGAACTGAGTGGGAAGCTGCGCCCGCGGATCGTCGTCGCCTTGCAATTTTCCGTTTGCGAGCAGGTAGCGCACGGTGCCGGCGGCCGAGGTGGTCTCTCGTACCGTGGTGAAGCCGCCCTGCAGGCTTTCGTCCTTGAAAATGATGGAACTCTTCGATGGCTCGGGCGCATGCTGATTTCGAGCTTCGCCGAAATACATGGCCTGCCCCGAAGTAAGCGCCTGCCACTCCCAATGGCGAGGCAGCGCCGCGGTTGCAAGCATGACCAGCGCGATCAGAGAAGCCACGCGGGGACTGGCTCCCTGGTCTGGCTCGCGCCAGCGGAACAACACCGCCAGAATCCCGAGCGTTACCACGATCAATTTCAGAGAAACCTCCGAGCCGAGCAACGGCACGAACACGAAGGTTGCCAGCAGCGCGCCGAGCAGACATCCCATGGAATTCGACGCGCTCAGATAGCCCGCCAGGCGGGCGTCGGATTCCGGCCGGATCAGCGGGCCGGCGAGCAGCCGGGGATAAATCATGCCCAGAAACGCCGCCGGCGGGACGATCAACAGCATCGCCAGCAGCAGCCGGTAAGCTTCCCTGGTGAAGAAATGCGCGTAAATCGGAGGGCCGGCGACTACAAACAGGACCGGCGCCAGATCCCACGCCCAGAACTGCACGAGCAGCGTAATGGCGCAGAGCTGGAGTAGCACCGACGTCCGCATGGGGCGGCCCCGAGCGACCACAGCGGATCCGATCAGCAATCCCGTGAGTACGGACGCGAGCATGGCCGAAAACGCGTACACGCTTCCGCCGATCACAGTCCCGATCAGGTGTGTCCAAATCACCTCCAGAGCGAAGAAGATCCAGCCGGAGAGAAACGCGGCCGTGAGAAGGAGCCATGCATTTTGCGTATCGAGCGGTTTTCCTGGCCGAGTGATGGTGGCGATTGGCCGGGTTAGCTCGGGTTCGCCGCGAAGCAGAACGATTCCCGCGACCGCGAGGCAGATTGCGAAGCAGATCCACATGGCTCCGCGGATTCCGACGGCCGGGATGACGAAATAAGGCGCCGTTAGCGAAGCCAGCACTGCGCCGGACAGGTTCGCTCCATAAGCGATGGCCCATCTGCGGCGTCCCGGATGCCTGGCTTCGGATGCGTCGCCGTTATCGAGCGCTTGGGCGATCAGCGGAAAGGAGGCTCCCATGAGCGCGGCGATGGGCAGGACCAACAGACACGCACAGCCGAACCGCACGGCGAGTTTGCCGGCCTGACTAGCGGCCAGATTCTGCAGGGGAGCCAGCAGCGCCATGGACGGGTGAAAGGCGTACGAAAATCCGATACACGAGACGCCGACCGCGAGCTCCACCATGGCGTAGCTTCGAAGAGGCTTTCGGATGGCGCCGCCGCCCAGCAGCCGCGCGGCCACAAATCCGCCCAGGGCGAAGCCGAGAAAGTACGTGAAAATGACGGCGGCTGATGCCGCCACGGTCGCGCCGACCAGCAGGGTAGTATATTTTTCCAGCCCCTGCTCGGCAAGAAGACCGGTAAAGCCCGTCATCGCGAAGAGCAGCAAGGGCGTGGCGGGGCCGCCCTTGGACGCCGCGCGCGATGCCGCCAGCGGAGGGGTTTCAACGGCTGACATGATTACGGGACGGCGATCAGATCCTTGATCTCGTGCACCGAATCGAGGAGCTGCTGATCGAACGGGCGCTCTCCGAAATCAAAAGCGTAGTGCGTCTCCAGAAACACCACGATCTCGAGAACGTCGAGTGAATCCAGCCGTCCTGAGAGCACCAGCGAATCGGTGTCCGCAAACGGATGCGTGTCGCCTTTCCGCCGCAGCAAGGATGCCACGAACTCGCGCACCGCGTCTTGATCGTTCATATTCACCTCATTCAAAGCCATTTGATTGGTTGTCATCCCGCCCAGCCTGCCAGGCGAGTCAGGAACAACAGGTGCTCGCGAATCGGGACCGTGCGCCGCAATTCGTCGAACACCTGAAGAAAGCAAAAGAACAGAATCACGCCCGAGATCGGGAGCACGCGCGCTCGCCAGAATGACCCCCCGGGACCCGGTGGAGTGCGGGGCGCTCCCATTTTTCGGATTTGCGAGACGCCGATCCCGATGCTCAGCATGGTGGCGTAGCAGAGGTACACGTGATACCCGGTTAGCGCGCGCCAGAACCCGAGCTGGCGCACCACGTCAATATCCCTGACGAAGTGAAAGAGGGGCACGCCCAAGCCCACCGACACCCAGGTGGCGAACAGCACGCGGACGCGTGGATGCCGCTTAAAGCAGCGCATATACACCGGATAGAAGAAGAAATCGGCGACCAGCTCTTTGAAGTAGTAGTAATAGCGATTCCAAAAATCGACCACGGTGCGCGACTCGAGTGGGCGGTACGAATTTCGTAATAGCTTGAATCCGGCCAGCCGGCAACCCGCCACCACGGTGTCCCCCCAGATGGCAGTGCGCAACACCGCATCGACGAATCCCGCCAGCAGGCTTGCCCAGCAGAGATACCAGGCCGGCGGATGATGCGCGGAACTGGCGGCGATGGCGTCCGTCAGCTTGGGAATACCAACTGCTCCCCAGAGCGTGTCGAGAGTGCCCCAAACGAGCGACAGCAGAAAACTCCAAGCGAGAAGTTTGAGCCCCTTCAATTGGATTATGGCGCGCTCCTCCGCGTTCTTGGCCGCCATCCGGCGCATGGCGGACGGCCGCTTGAAAAAAGGAGTGGTGGAAGCGAGAGCGGCCGGGAAAAAGGAGAAGAACATGGCCGCATTTGACCAGGGGGAACCCTCTGCGCGGTCCGTCAGGGCGAACGAAAAGATCCACAGGCAGGCGGAGAGCGCCGCGACCAGTGACCATAAAACGACGGAAACGCCGCCGGCCGGCGTGAGCAGCGCGGCGCCGAGAGCAGCGCCGAAGATCCCGAGCAGGGCGAGACGCGGGCTGCTTCCAACGAATCCGGCGGGCCAGTGGTGAACGATCACCCACAGAAGCGCAGCGGCGGCAAGCGCGAGCGCCGTTCCGATGGCCCGCTGCTCGAAACCGAACCCTCCTTTGAGCATGGAGGGAATCCAGTAAATACCCCCGAGCGCCATTAGCGTCCAAGTGTGCCTCGGCACGAAGAAAATTCCCGCCAGCAGGACGATCACGAGCGGATCGCGCACGCCGCGAAAATAAAACAACACCGCGGCCGTGGCCAGCATGGCAAGTTTTCCGGCGCTGGTTTGAGCGAAGGCGACCACGCGGGGATCGGCGTCGATTCTGGGAATCAGAGTTTGCGGAACCCTTGGGGCGGGCGCGCTCAGCGGAAGTGCGTCGGTGGCCACGACGCTCAGTTCCCACCGTCAAGAACGGCGGCCAGAGCCCGGCGATCGATCTTCCCCGTCAAACCCACGGGCAGACGGTCCACGATTCGCACCTGATTCGGCACCGAATGCGCGGGCAGACGATCCCGCATCACCTGTTGGATTTCGACGGCGGAACAAGCGGTGCCACTTACGAAGGCGACAATGCCGGACGCGGAGCCAAGCCGGACCGGCCACGCTACCGCGGCCACCGCGTTGGATGAGCAGACGGCGCGCAGGTGAGCTTCAATCTCTCCCAGCTCCACGCGGTAGCCGCGAATCTTCACCTGGTTGTCGAGGCGGCCAAGGAAATGATACAGACCGTTGACGTTGCGGTAAACCGAGTCGCCGGACCGGTACCAGCGCTGACCGTCCAGGACAGGAAAGCGAGCCTCCGTCAATTCCGCGTTGTTCCAATATCCGAGGCCGACTTGTGGGCCTCCGATCAACAGCTCCCCGGGTTGGCCGGCGGGCACTTCGCGCCCCGCTTCGTCTAAAACCCGGAGATCGGTTCCAGGAAACGGAGTGCCGATGGCGACAATACCGCGTCCCGGTGTTACGGTTTCAGCGCCCGTGTAGCGCACGCCTGTGCATGCGACTGTGATTTCGGTCGGCCCGTAAATGTTTTCGAGCGTGCCGTTGGGCGTGGCTTCCAGCCAACGTTCCGCGGTGCTGGCCGGCAGACCATCTCCGCCGAACATGCCATAGCGCAGGGCCGGGAATATTCCGGGCCGCAGCATCTTCATCTGTTCCAGGAACACCGCCACCGAAGGCGTGGAAAACCAGGCGTTGATTGCTTCCACGCGAAGAAAATCACGCGGCGCCATCGACTGGGCCGCGGGAACCACGTAGACCGCCGCTCCGGAATTCCAGGCGGTGAAAATATTCGACACGGAGATGTCGAAGCTCAGATCGCAAGGTTGCGCCACGCGGTCGCCATGCATCAGCGGATAACGTTGCGCCATGGCGGCCAGGAAACAGGATACGCCACCGAAGGCGATCCGGACGCCCTTGGGGACGCCAGTGGAACCGGACGTGAATAGAATATACGCGGTCCCTTCGTTGTCCACCGGGGCGGGTTCATCGAGTGCCGGCGCACGATCTACCGCACGAACGCGAATAGCCGGGTAGGCGGCGTTTGCCAAACCAGCGAGCGCGGTCTCACCCTCGGCGTCCAGCAGCACGGCGTCCGGCTGGATTGCGTCCAGCATGTGTTGCAAGCGCATCGCCGGAAGCCTGGGATTCAAGGGGACGTAGGCCGCGCCAGACCAGCACGCTCCCAGCAGGCCGGCGTAGGATTCGTAGCTTCGGCCGCTCAGAATCGCGACCCTTTGGGGGCCCTCCGGCGCTCGCTTCGAAATCCAGTTGGCGACGCCCTGGGCGTGCCGGCCGAGGTCGGCGTAAGAATAACCGTTTCCATCGACCCTCAGAGACACGCTGTCGGGCCGCGATTCCGCGAATCGGTAGAACGGAAGAGCGAGATTGTGACCAACAGCCATCCAATGTAACAATCGACCAAAACGAAGGCGATCTTTATGAACAGGGAGCGATGCCCCAGGTTTTGGCGGCAGCAATCAACGTGGGCGGTCTGTTAGAATTAATTTTGTCTCGGGCCAGGTAGCTCAGCTGGTAGAGCGCAGCCCTGAAAAGGCTGGCGTCGGCGGTTCGATTCCGTCCCTGGCCACCATTGTTTATTCGTCGGCATCGGCCTGACTGCCGATGTTCGGCTGGCTTCGCCGCAAGAGGGTCCTCTCCTAAACTCATCCCAAATTCCGGCAACGCAAATCACCTTGAACTGGCCTCGGCGTGGTCGGCCTGATCCTTCTTGCCCGCAATCTTCTTTGTTTCGATCTCAGCCTCCCGCCAGTCTTGATCCGCCTGGCCATCGTGATGGCCGCGCTCCTGGTAGATTTCATAGGCGCGTGCGGCGATCTGCGGGGTGAGGTCACGCGTTGTCTTAGCCAACCAAGCCGGTTTGACAGGATCGAAAATCCGATAGGCGAGCAGTTTGACGCGGTCGTTTACAAGGGCCCAAGCCAACGCATAACCCCAAACGAAGGCCGCCCATCCCCATCCGAGGGGCGTCATAAACAGGCCATAGACGGCGATGAGAGTGGCGACGGCTTGGGTGCCGAGCACGGACATCCAGAGAATTTTCGCGGGGCGTATGGACCAGAACGGGCCCCGCGTGCGAGTTAGAAAAATGGTCAGATGCCCTGCCACGGAGAGCTTGAGGTACATCAGGGTCTGGATTCGATCGCGGTCGAGATGAAATACGCGCTCGCCCAAGTAAAACAGGCCAAAGGCGGCCACCACGCCGATCAGGCCCAATACGGTTGAGATCCCCAGCACCAGGCGCATGTTCCAGGCCTCGGGCTTATCCTTATAGTGGACGTTGTCGTAGGCAATCGACAGAATGGCTCCGTCGTTGAGCAACGCGATTATCACGATCATCACCGCGGTGACCGGATAGAAGTTAAAAACCAGGATCGCCAGCGTCATGAAGAACAGCACGCGCAGCGTTTCGGCGATGCGGTAGATGGCATAGCTGTTCATCCGCTGGAAGATGCGGCGGCTTTCCTTAATTGCGTCGATAATCACCGAAAGACCGGGGGCCAGCAGCACAATGTCGGCCGCAGCGCGCGCCGTATCGGTGGCGCCCGAAACCGCGATCCCGCAATCCGCTTTCTTGAGCGCCGGCGCGTCGTTCACGCCGTCGCCGGTCATGCCGACCATGTGGCCGCGCTGTTGCAATACATCTACGATGTGATATTTATGCTCCGGAAATACCTGAGCGAAACCGTCGGCTCTTTCGATGGCCTCCGCCGCCTGCGCCGTCTCGTGATGCTTGATATCACCCAAACTGCTGGCGTCCAGGATGTTCGTGCCCATTCCTAACTGTCGAGCGGTTTCCTTCGCGATTGCGATCTGATCGCCGGTAACCATCTTGACGCTGACGCCCATCGCGCGGGCGTTCGCGATGGTGGCTTTGGCTTGGGGACGCGGTGGATCGAACAGCGGCAATACACCCGCAAACCGCCATTTGCCTCCTTCATCCGCCCGAGCCACACCGAGCGAACGGAAGCCGCGTCCCGCAAATTCATCGACAGCCTTCTCGACAGCGGGTTTTACCTCCGCGGCATCGGTCGACATCCCGAGAATGACTTGCGGCGCTCCCTTGGCTACGAAAAACTGTTTTCCGTCAGCCCCTTTGACGGTAGCTTCGGTGCGCTTATGCACCGGGTCGAAGGGCTGGAAATGGAGCACCTGATAACCGGCGAGGGCGTCGTGGTCCTTCACGCCGCCGATCACCGCCAGGTCGATGGTGTCCTTGTCTTCGGCACGCGAAGCGAGCGCGGCCCAGAGAATGACTTGATCGCCGGGGATGCCGTTGACGGTGAACGCATCCCCTAGGGTCAGCTTGTTCTCGGTGAGAGTGCCGGTTTTGTCCGAGCAGAGAATGTCCACGCCGGCCAATTCTTCGATAGCCGAGAGTCTGGTGATGATGGCTTGTTTTTTCGCCAGAAGGCGCGCTCCCACTGCCATGGTCACCGATAAGACGGTGGGCATCGCCACCGGAATCGCGGCCACCAGAAGCACCAGCGCGAACTCCAGCGTGCTCAGGATGGGATCGTGACGGAAAAGCGCTACGGCCACGATCACTGCAACCAGGACTGCCGCTAGAACGATCAGGTAATCGCCGATCTTCAAGACCGCTTTCTGGAAATGGCTGACCGATTCCGGCCCCTGCACCATTTGCGCGGTCTTGCCGAAGTAGGTATCCGTACCGGTTGCGTACACCATTCCTTCGCTTTCGCCCTGGCGAATGATGGATCCGGAGAATACGGCGTCGCCGGGTTTTTTTGTGGCCGGCAAAGATTCGCCGGTCAACGCGGACTGATCCACTTCCATGGGGTCGCCGGGCAGCAGGCGCGCATCGGCTGGAACAATGTCGCCCAGCTTCAGGCGGATGACGTCTCCCGGCACCAGTTCCTTGGCCGAAGGATCCGTCCATTTCCCGTCGCGTTTTACTTTCGCTTGGATAGCCAGCTGCTTCTTGAGCGCCGCGATGGCGTTGCCGGCCTGATGTTCTTCCCAGAATCCTACGACGGCGTTTGATACCAGCAACAGCAGGATGATGAAAAAGTCGGGCCAGTGACGGACGATACCGGACAGAATCACGGCTCCTTCGATCATCCATGGGATGGGCCCCCAGAAATACGTGAGGAACTTCAGGTACGGATTTTCCTTCTTCTCCGCAATTTCGTTGGGCCCATACTGAGCCAGGCGCTTTTTCGCTTCGGCTTCACTCAGGCCGTCCGCGGAAGAGCCCAGCTTCTTCTCCAGATCCGGCATTGGAATCGACTTCAGGTTTTTCTGCGCGTCGGACTTCGCAGCTTCCACTGGTTTCATAACGGCCATCCTGTTAGACCTTCGCTTTCGGAGAGTCGGCGCAGCAACTCTGCGGCAATACTTCGGGCATGTCGAGGCGGGCCACGCCAATCCGGCGGTCGGCCATCCCGTAATAGATGTCGAAACGATCCGGCGACCCAAGATCGTCGCGACGGTCGATGCCGGTGGGGAACACCACGTTCGCTACACTCCCGTTGCGCTCCTGCGGAACGGAAGGCGAGAACAACGGCTCCGCCGAACGATAGCGAATGATTTGCGGATTGTCCTGTGAGAGCACCATCAACCCGGCGGAATAACGGAGCGGGTGTTCGGCTTTACCGGTCGCCGCCATTTCGCTCACCCCGTGATAAACGATCAGCCAACCGTGCCGGGTCAGCACGGGTGGAGTACCCGCGCCAATTTTGAGCCGCTCCCAGGGCGACACCGGACTCGCCAACCGGTGATGCGAGGTGAATTCGCCGCAACAAAGCGGCTCACCGTGCTCGAGCGGCATCGGAGAGTAGGAAATCCAGATGCTTTCCCGATTGAGATCCACGCTACGGGACTCGGGGCAGCAAGCAGTCTCCTCGGGACGAGTACCGGGAAAAAGCGGCCGGTGCAGGAGGGCCATTTCAGGGTGCCCGGATGGATTCGGAATGGCGACCGGAAACAGGCTGGAGTCTTTGTCGTCCACGTCGTCGAATTCAATGCCATGATACGGACCGAATTTCGCGAGTCCCAGGCGCTTCCAGTGAAAAAGATCTTCGGATACCGCGAGAGCGATGCGCGGGCCGCGGGCTGAAAATGCCGCGTACGTCATGATGTAGCGCTTCAACGGCTCCACAAAGGTGACCCGGGGGTCCTCGCACCCGCCCCCGCCGTTGGGCCGCAGTTCATAATCCGCTTCCGGTTCGAGCGCGATGCCCAGCCGCTCGACGCCCACTGGATCGCCGGCTGCATTAAACCGCACTCGTGCAATCCCGATGCGCGAGTAGTTTCCCTTCGCCACCAGCCGCGGGAACAGGTAGAGTTCACCGTCGAGTCCGCGAGCGGCCGCCGGATTCAGAACCCCTTCGACCTCCGGGGGATTGCCCGGCTCCGGCTCCATGATCATTCCCAGGCGGCGCAGATTGAATTCGCTCATAACTTCAGCTTTTCCTGCCCGTGGTCCGATAAACAAGCGATCGTTGTTTCAATAACGCGCTTGGTCTCATGCGGTCCGCGAACGGGAATCGAAATGACGCCGGCTTGTTCGGCAGGATAGTCGTTCCCACCCGGGAACAGAGCGTCGCCGACGTAAATCATCTCTTTCACCGATACGCCGAGAACGTCTCTTAGTTTGCCGATTCCGTAGGCTTTGTCGATGCCGGGCTTGGTGACATCGATGGAGGTCGCGCCGCCCAGTCGGACCGAAAATCCGGGGATCAAAGGATCGAGAATCGCTTTGATCTTCTTTCGCTTGGAGAAATCGGGGTCCCATTTCGTTTTTTCTTTCAAGGGAGCTTGCTGGCCCAATGCGGAAAATGTGATCTGACTTCCCCGGTCTTCGATTACCTCTCCCCAGACCTTGGCGACTTTGAATCCCGCTTTAGCGACAGCCTTATTGATCGACGCTATGATCTTGGTTTTTTCATCCACGGTAAAGTCCTCCGAGTACAGCTTTTTCCAAGCTCCTTTGTATTGGTAGAACTTCGTCCCGCAGGTGGGCAAGATCGACAGATTCACCAGGCTCTGGTCGTGGGGCAGATGGGACAGAACCTGTTTTTCAAACTGCGGCCAATCGCCTCCGGAGATCACCGCCACTTTGAGGATGCCGAGCAGGTCACCGAGCAGCCGCGACATTTCGGCGTCGATCGACGACTTACTTTCGGCCAGCGTGCCGTCCAGATCGAAGACCATCAGTTTTTTCATTCGGGTATCTCGATTTCCAGCACATTCACCGGCCCTCGCGGCTGAAAAGCACACGCGCCGAGAACCGCGGGCAGCAGAAACACGTCGCCTTTTCCGGCTTCGTAAGCCGCGCCGTCGTGCTCGATCTGGCCCGCTCCCTCGATACAGACCAGGACTCTCGGCACATTCCCGGAGCCAGCCGCGAACTGCGATTCTCCGCGCACGCGCCACAACCGGAAGTAATCGCACTCGAAGAGCTGCTCTCGGCATACGGGCGACGTCTGCTCCACTACCGGCGCCACCAAGCCGCCCGCGCAGGGCCCAAAATTGATGCAAGCCAGCGCCTGTTCCACCTGGAGCGGACGCGGCTTACCGGTCTTCGGATCCACGTGGTTCCAGTCATACAAGCGAAACGTGACGTCGCTGTTTTGTTGGACCTCGAACACCACCACACCGCCGCCCAGGGAGTGAACCATCCCAGCCGGATTGAAGACCGCCTCACCCGCAGCCGGATGGAAACAGGCGATATGGTCCGCGACCGTTCCGTCTGCCACAGCGCGCCGCAGAACTTCCGCGGTGGCGCCAGGTTTTAAGCCGGCATAAATGCGGCTTCTGGCGCCAGCTTCCAGCACCACCCATGCTTCAGTTTTCGCGGTCTCGGGATCCGTTGGATGCACCTGCACGGAGAGCATTTCACGTACATCGAGAAACTTCAGCAGCAGTGGGAAGCGGCGGAAGCGCCCTGCGAAGTTTCCCATGACCTGTTCAGGAAACCGCTCCAGAACTTGACCGATGGTCCGGCCTTTGAGCGATCCGTCGGCAACGCGGCTCGGATGGTCGTCGCGGTCGCTAAGCACCCACGCCTCGCCAATGGGACCGTCGCCCGGCAGCGGGGCGCTGAGCAGGCCGGCCAAACGCCGCCCGCCCCACAGCCGATATTGATAAATCGGCTCGAATCGCAGCGGATACAGAATGGTTTGGCTCATGCGCCCGCAGCCTTACTTCCGCGCCCATTTCCAGTCGCGGATTTCGGGCATGTCTTCACCGTGTTTGTCGATGTAATGCTTGTGCTCGATCAGCTTGTCCCGCATGATCTGCTTCAGGTAGGCGCCTTTGGACCCTAAGTTGGGCACTCGATCGACCACGTCTTCCACCAGGTGGAATCGGTCCAGATCGTTCTGCACCCGCATGTCGAAGGCAGTCGTGATGGTGCCCTCCTCCTTATAGCCCCGCACGTGGATGTTGCGATTGGTCCTGCGGTACGTCAGCCGGTGCACCAGCCACGGGTATCCATGGAAGCCGAAGATGATGTGCTTGTCTTTGGTGAATAGCGAATCGAAGTCTTTGTCGCTCAGGCCGTGCGGGTGCTCGCTGGCCGGTTGCAGCCGCATCAGATCGACCACATTGATCACCCGGATCTTCAGATCGGGCAGATGCTCGCGCAGGATGGAGACGGCGGCTAGAATTTCAAGCGTGGGCGTGTCTCCACAGCAAGCCATGACAACGTCCGGTTCGGCGGCATCCTGATCGTTGCTGGCCCATTGCCAGATGCCGATTCCTTCCGTGCAATGCACCACCGCGGCGTCCATGGTCAGCCATTGCGGCAGCGCGTGTTTGCCAGCGACCACCACGTTGACGTAGTTCCGGCTGCGCAGACAGTGATCGAAAACCGATAGCAGACAATTGGCGTCCGGCGGCAGATAGACGCGCACGATATCGGCCTTTTTGTTGATTACGTGATCGAGGAAACCGGGGTCCTGATGCGTGAAGCCGTTGTGATCCTGCTGCCAGACATGGGATGCCAGCAGATAGTTCAGCGACGAGATCTTCCGACGCCAGGGCAGTTCCAGACAGACCTTCAGCCACTTGGCGTGCTGGCTGAACATGGAGTCGATAATGCGGATGAAAGCTTCGTAGCTGTTGAACAGCCCGTGCCGCCCGGTCAGCAGATATCCTTCCAGCCAACCTTCGCACTGGTGTTCGCTGAGCATGGAGTCCAGCACGCGTCCGGCGGGCGCCAGGAATTCGTCATTCTTTTCTTGGCGGGCGTCCCACTGACGGTTGGTGACTTCGAAAACCGCGCCCAGGAGATTCGATAGGGTTTCATCCGGCCCGAAGACGCGGAAATTACGCTGATCCTGATTCAGCTTGGCCACGTCACGCAGGAAGTTGCCCAGCACGAGTGTGTCTTGGGCACTCACGGCCCCTGGCGACGGCACCTTTACCGCGTGGACGCAGAAGTCCGGCATGCGCAGATCGTGCAGCAGAATGCCGCCGTTGGCGTGCGGATTGGCGCCCATCCGTCGATTGCCCTGGGGCGCCAGCTCGGCCAATTCCGGCACGAGCCGGCCGTTTGCATCGAACAGTTCGTCGGCCCGGTAGCTTTTCATCCAGCTTTCGAGCAGCTTCACATGATCGGGATGCTCGGAATCCACCAGCAACGGCACCTGGTGCGCGCGGAAGGTGCCCTCGATCTGCAGCCCGTCGACGACTTTTGGTCCCGTCCATCCCTTAGGCGAACGGAGGACGATCATCGGCCAGCGTGGCCGCGTGGTGTCGTTGTTGTTGCGGGCATTCTCCTGGATTTGCCGGATGTCCTCGATGGCGGTTTCCATGGTGGCGGCCATCAGTTGATGCATTGTATCCGGATCGTCGCCTTCCACAAAGTGGGGCGTCCAGCCGCAACCTCCGAGGAATCGGTCGAGCTCCTCATGCTCGATGCGCGCCAGCACGGTGGGATTGCTGATTTTGTAGCCATTCAGATGCAGGATCGGCAGCACGGCGCCGTCGCTGATCGGATTGAGAAACTTGTTGGACTGCCATGCAGTCGCTAATGGGCCGGTCTCCGATTCACCATCGCCAATCACGCACGCGACAATCAGCCCGGGATTGTCGAACGCGGCGCCGAAGGCATGGCTGAGCGAGTATCCCAACTCGCCGCCTTCGTGAATCGATCCCGGCGTGGTGGGCGCAACGTGGCTCGAAATCCCGCCCGGGAAAGAGAATTGCGTGAACAGCTTTTTCATCCCGGCTTCATCCTGAGTGACGTTGGGATAAATGTCGCTCCAGGTGCCTTCCAGGTAAACGTTGCCCACGATGGCCGGGCCGCCGTGCCCGGGACCGGCGATGTAAAACATGTCCAGGTCATATTTCTTGATCACCCGGTTCAGATGAACATAGATGAAGTTCTGGCCCGGTGTGGTTCCCCAGTGCCCGACCACCAAGGGTTTCACGTGCGCGAGCTGTAGGGGCTCTTTCAACAGCGGGTTGTCGTAAAGATAAATCTGGCCGACCGACAAATAATTGGCGGCGCGCCAGTATGCGTTGATTTTGTGCAGCAGCTCGGGAGCCAGGGTGTTGGTTTTCGCGGCTAGCTCATGGCCGTTCACCGCGTCGGAGTTCCCTTGGAACACTTCAGGCATGCACGTGCCTATATTCAGCTTCGAGCAACCAATACGGGGGACGGCTATAGTGAGCATAGAGCCGGTTTTCATAATCACGCGTGATCGGCGTGAAGTCGACGAACTCCGGGGCGTTTTTAATGGATTCGCGCGAGAGGCCGGCGTAGACTTTCGAATCCTCCCAACTCACTCGTTCAATCCACGCGGGCGAAACCAGCACCTTCTTGCCCGGCCACCAATTCTTCGTTGCCACCTCAATGTAGCGGATGGTCCAGTCTTGATCGTCCACGATGAATCCGTCCAGGTGTCCAATTTCGCCGTCCGTGGCCTCAATGTGATAGCCGGTGACGGCTTTGGTGCTGCGCAGATGTGAATCCCCCGACTCGCTCCCGGGACTTCCCGAATCATCGCCATCCCAATAATAGGGATACCCGTAATAGCCGACGTAGGCGATCTCGTGCTGCCGGGAAACGGGTTTGTCCGTATCGATGTTGGGGCTGTTCGCCACCTGCGTTTTCGTCAACGCAACGTCTAAATATTTTCCTTGCCAGTCGGTATGTATAACGGATCTGGGCGAGATGAGCACCCGTCGGCCGCCCAGCCAGCCGGTAGTTACGGTCAAATAACGGATGGCCCAGGTTTCATCGTCAAAATAGAGCTGATAGACGGTTCCCAGTTCGCCGTCCGCGGCTCGGATGGTAAACCCTTCCAACTGCGCAGCATTCCTTAGCATTGTTCTTCGCCCTCCAGCAGGATCGTATGCAAGCGTAAGCCCAGGACGGGTTCTAGCGCTGCTTTAGCGCTGGGTTGAGGAATGCGCCGAACGCGCGCCGGGTGGATGACCGTGGGTGGTCAAGCGACGGAGTATGGTCACGAGCGAACGCGCGCACAAAGAATAACAACCGTTGATTCGTGGATGCCGGCGTGCGAGCAAGAAACGAAAGGAACTGAAATTATGTCTGAACTGAACTCGGTTGTAGCGATTTACCAGACCCACTCCCAAGCAGAAGAGGCGGTCAAGGAACTCCAGAAGTCTGGGTTCGATATGAAGAAAATGTCCATCGTCGGCAAGGATTATCACACCGACGAGCACGTGGTCGGTTATTACAACACCGGCGACCGCATGAAGTATTGGGGTAAGCTGGGGGCTTTCTGGGGCGGCCTGTGGGGGATGTTGTTCGGAGCCGCCTTCTTCGTCATTCCCGGCATCGGGCCGATTTTGGTGGCCGGTCCGTTGGTGGCCTGGATCGTCGGCGCGCTGGAAGGCGCGGTAGTGGTGGGCGGAATGAGCGCGCTCGGCGCGGGGCTGTTCAGCATCGGCATCCCCAAGGACAGCGTTGTAAGATACGAAACCGCGCTGAAGTCCGACAAATTCCTCCTTCTGGCGCATGGCACGGCGGAGGAGGTGGCTAAAGCCAAGGAGATCCTGCACGCCACGCACCCGTTGGAGGTTGCAGTGCATGGAGCCCAACGCGAGGAACTAGCCGCGGTTAGCCGGTAGTAGCTTCGCTATTCGGCGCGGAGTCCAGGCGATGGCCCAGCTTGCTTCTATGGCAGAGTCGCCTGGGCCTGCGTCGTCCGGCTCCGGCTGGAAAGCTTGTTCAGGCCATCCACGTAGGCCCTGGCGCTGGCTTCGATGATGTCGGTGGAAACACCGCGGCCCACCACCTTCAGATCGCCCTGTTGCAAATGCACGATGGCCTCGCCCATGGCTTCCGTCCCGCTGGTGACGGATCGAATGTCGTAGCGCAGCAACCTGGCGGAACTATCGGTGATGCTGGCGAGCGCTTTGTAGACGGCATCGATCGGTCCATCTCCAATGCAGGCGGCCTCCTTGGCCTGGCCGTTCACGCGCAACCGCACGGTAGCGGTGGGAATCGACGACGTGCCGCTGTTAATATGCAGATACTCGAGCTGGCAGCTTTCCTCAACCGCCTGCAGTTCGTCATGCACGATCGCCAGCAGATCTTCATCGAAAACTTCCTGCTTTTTGTCGGCGATGGCGAGAAAACGCTGGTAGGTCTGGTTTAGCTCCTCGGGCGACAGAGTGAATCCCAGCTTTTCCAGCCGGTCGCGCAGGCCGGCCCGCCCGGTGCGCGCGGTCAGCACCACACGGCTCTCGCCCAGGCCCACATCTTCTGGAAGCATGATTTCATAAGTCTGCCGGTCCTTCAGGAATCCGTCCACGTGAATGCCGGAACTGTGGGAGAAGGCGTTAGATCCGACGATCGCCTTGTTCGGTGGAACCGGTATGCCCAACATTTCAGCCACCAGCGAGCTGGTGCGGTAGAATTCGCGAGCCTCGATTTCGGTGTGCAACTGGAAGTAGTCGGCGCGGGTGCGGATGGCCATCACGATCTCTTCCAGCGACGCGTTGCCGGCCCGCTCGCCGATTCCGTTGATGGTTCCCTCCACCTGGCGGGCGCCGTTCTGAATGCCGGCCAGGGCATTGGCTACGGCCAATCCAAGGTCGTCGTGGGTGTGAACGCTGATGGTTGCGCGGCCGATGTTTGGAACTTTGGTCCGGATGCCACGAATGAGCGCGCCGTATTGTTCCGGGACAGTGTAGCCAGTGGTGTCCGGAATATTTAACACCGTGGCGCCGGCGTCGATCACCGCTTCCAGCATCTCGAACAGGTACGCTGGATCGGAGCGTCCCGAGTCCTCGGCATAGAACTGTACGTCGTCAACGAAAGTTTTGGCGAGCTTCACCGCATCCACGGCCATCCGCAAAATGGTGGCCCGCTTCTCGGCCAGAGTACGTCCGTAGCGTTCATCGCGAAACTTGCCCATCACGTGGATGTCCGATGCGCCGATCCCGGTGTGGATGCGAGGCCGCTTGGCCTTGGCCAGAGCTTTGCCGCAAGCCTGGATGTCCTGTGGCACGGCGCGCGACAGACCGCAGATAATCGGACCCTGGATCTCGAGCGCGATCAAGCGAACGGCTTCGAAGTCGTCGGGTGAGGAAGCCGGATAGCCCGCCTCGATAATGTCCACCTTTAACTGGGCGAGTTGCCGGGCAATGGTCAGCTTTTCCTTGCTTCCCAGCCGCGTGCCGGCGGCCTGCTCGCCATCTCTCAGCGTGGTATCTAATACCGCCACCTTTTCGGACGCCATCGCTACACCCTTTCTTGAAACCGCCCCAAGTCGCAATTGCCTGTTCTTCATATTCGTACGAACGCGTGCGTGCGAGCAAGATTCCCCTCCCGGCTGGCGCCTGGGCGACGGCAACAAGGATCTTAACCGTAATTTGCCGCCGATTTGACGTGAGATTGTGCATCATTGTAATCCGCTTCGTGTTAGCGTTAGGTCCACTTGCAAGTCCTCCCGTCCAGCTCTCGAAAGGAGAACTGAAATGAAGCTCACACTGGTAAATTCCGCATTCGCAACTGCCATGCTTGCGACGGCCCTTCCATCCTTCGCGCAAATGCCGGCTCCGGCCATGGTGGCTACCGCTCGCATCGAGGTAAAACGCGACCGCATTCCGGAATTTGAGGAAGTAGAAAAACAAGTGACCGCGTCCTACAAGAAAGCGGCGTCCACCGATCAGTTTCGTGTAGTCTACCGCGCCGTGGTCGGCAACACCGCCGAATACTGGGTGCTGACACCGTTGTACAAGTTCGCCGACCGGGACGCCGACAGTCCTTACGATAAGATGACGACGGAACGAGAGCGTGCCATGCGGGCAGCGCGGCTGGCTCCTTACGTCGAGAGCGTCCGGACTTCCATCGAGCGGGCCATTCCGGAGTTGAGCGTTACATCGCCAGGTACTCCGTTCCCGCCCACCTGGACGCGCTATATCCGGGTTCGGGTTCGGCCGGGAACCACCGAACAGCTGATCGCTGCCGTCAAGACCGATGTCCTGCCGGCCATGAAGAAGTTAAACGGCGAACTGCGCGTGCGCCAGACCCTCTATGGAGGGAACGCCAACGACTTTATCGTCGCCTCGGGGTTCGAAAAATGGTCGGAACTGGACGACGCCGCTGCTTTGCCCAAAGCCATGGGCGACGAGACTTTCCGGAAGTTCGAAGATAAAATACACGCCATCGAAACCAACGTCGAGGAATATATCATGGCTTATCAGAAGGATCTGAGCTACTATCCGGGGGCGGCAGCCACCAGCAGCCGCTGAAGCGGTTGATCACAACAGCGCCTGCGACAGCCGTTCCAGGCCGGCTCGTAAATCTTCCGTTGGTCCGCCAAAGCCAAGCCTGAAATGGTCCGGCATTTCGAAAAAGCGGCCCGGGATCACGCCCACGTCATACTCGTCGCGCAGCCGGGCGCAGAAGTCGTCCGCCGATCCGGAGCGCATTCGCGGGAAACACACCGGACCCAAATCCGGTGGCGCCCAGTCGAGTGTGGCCTGATTGGCGGCCATGAACCGATCCACCAGCGGACGGTTCGCAGCCAGGATGGATTGGGTTCGTTTTTGAAAACGTTCCAGATGTTGGAAGGCCACCACCGAGGTGGTCTCGCCTGGAATCACGCCGTTGACCCCAAAGAAATCCTGTAATCGCCACATAGCTTTCACCACGTCCGCCGGACCCAACACCCACCCGCAGCGCAGCCCATCCAGCCCGTAGACTTTGGTCAGACTGCAGGTCACGACAAAATTCGAACCCAAATGCACGGCGCTGCGTGGACGGCTTTGGAACAGAAAATCCATATAGACCTCGTCGATCAGTACGTAGGCTCCAACCCGTGCCGCCAAACGGCCGACTTCTCTCAGCACTTCCGGCGGTTCCAGAATGCCGGAGGGATTATGCGGATTGGTGAGAATGACCAACTTGGTGCGCGGCGTCACCTGATCGGCGAGACTTTCCATGTCGATGTGAAACCGGTCAACGTGAAACCGCCGGTCGAATCTACGAACCTCCGCTCCCAGCAGCTCCGGAATATCGAGCAGCGGTTCGTACGCCGGTCGTTCCACCAGCACCTCGTCGCCCGCGCCAACCGCAGCCGCGATGGCTAGATAATTCGCCATGGATGTGCCAGGCGCGGTAATTACCCGGTCCGGCGCGACCTCATAACGATCGGCCAGCGCGCGAACCAATGGCCGATAGCCGTACAGATTGAAGTCGTTAATCTCT
This sequence comes from Bryobacterales bacterium, assembly GCA_963824345.1. Lineage (GTDB taxonomy): Bacteria > Acidobacteriota > Terriglobia > Bryobacterales > Bryobacteraceae > Palsa-89. Next base: position 7,694 of record CAWGOZ010000013.1, on the reverse strand, counting down.
AGCGCGTCGCGAGCCTCGGGTAGTTCACGGATGCGCACCGGGATGATACCGCTGCCTCCGATTTCATAACGCGCTCGCGGTCGAGTCTTCACCCACTCCATGTAGACGATTTTTCGCATTGAATTTCCGGAAAAGGTAGAAAGCTGGGATGCCGGCCAAGATCAGGCCCAGGCCATAACTGGTCTGTGGCTGGTTGGCGAAGAAATTGATCAGAACGAACGCAAACGCGGCGGCCACGAAGAGCGCGGGCAACACGGGGTAGCCCCACACTCGATACGGCCGGTCGAGATCGGGATAGCGCCGCCGCAAAGTGAACACGGTAGCGATAGCCAGCCCGAAGAAAATCCAATCGCCGAAAGTCGTGTAGCTGAGCAGTGCGTCATAGGATCCGGCCAGGAACACTATGCTGGTCCAGGCCGCGAAGAACAGGAGCATGGTAACCGGGGACTTGTACTTGGGATGCACGTATGCCGCCGCGGGAAACAGATAGCCATCGCGTCCCATCGCGTAGAAGACGCGAGGCGCGGTGAGCAGGGTCATGTCGATAAAGCCGAAGGTTGAGACTACGATGGCCACCGATATGAACCGCCCTCCGAAATCGCCCATGACTCGTACCGCCGCATCGGTGGCGAGAGTTTCGGTGTGCCGAATGGCATTCACGGGCAGGACGTGCAAATAAACTGCGGCCGCGGACACATAGACCGCGACCACCACCAGGATCCCGGCGAGCAGGCCGCGCGGGAGGGTGCGTTGCGGGTTGCGGATCTCGCCGGCGGCCCAGGTAGCGCTTTGCCATCCTCCGTAGGAAAACAACACCGGAGCCAGCGCCGCTCCGAACGCCGTGATCAGGCTGCCTTCGTAGGGCGGAGCCGGCGTTTGTGCGTGACTGCCCGCCGCAAGAAAGCCGAGTCCGATGAGCAAAGCCAGCGCCACCAGCTTGGCTGAGGTGAAGATGTTCTGAACCATGGCGCCGGGCTTGACGCCGAAATAGTTGACGATCGTCAAGCCCCAGATGGCCGCCAGGCCGGTCAGCTTCACGGCCCCGGGCGGTGCCAGGCCCGGCGCCAGCGTGCCCAGGGTCTGCGCGAACTTCATAGTAACCGCGGCGGTTCCCCCGGGCGAGATCACCAGCAGCAAGGTCCAGCCATACAGGAACCCGATCAGCGGATGCCAGCCTTCGCGCAGGAAAGCGTATTCGCCGCCCACCAGCGGCAGCATCGCTCCGAGTTCGGCGAAACTGAGCGCTCCGATGGTCGCGATCAGGCCGCCCACCAGCCAGACGGACAGGATCAGGACCGGAGTGTGGACCCGCTGCGCGACATTGGTGGTGTTGAAGAATACGCCGGTGCCGATGATGCCGCCGATCACCAGAAGGGTGGTGTCGAACAGATTGAGACTGCGCTCCAGAGGCGAGTCATCGGTGAAGGATTTGGGCATCGCCGCGCTTTATTCATGATAGGGCAGCGATCCCACTTCGACGGGTGCTCGGCCAGCCTTTTCCCGATGTTCATTCTTCGGTTGCATGCAGCCTGCGGAAACTCTTCGTGATTTCCATTTAATCGCGGTAATTTTAAAAATAATAATAAGAACCGCTGCCGCACCAAGTCCCCGGCCCGGGCTTCGCTACTGAGGGCGAATCTTTTCGCTCTTTTCGTCAGCCAGGTGCGCAGGCAACATAAGGTTAAAACCCTAGGCTACGGGGGCTTAAGTTACACAAAAGTTAGTGCTGCGAGTCTAATGATGCCGTTCGTCAAAGCCGATTATTGGGTAGTTTTACATAGAAATCCAGACGCTCTCCAAATGGCCGCCGGCGCCTGAGTGTGCGGGTGAGGGAGGCGACACCTGGAAGGATCCTGAACAGTGCAGAAGAGAAGCGCCCAGTGATGATACGGCTTGCCGTTCGCTACGGGAGAAGTCTCCTGGCGCATTCGCGCAGTTGCGAGCGGGCTATCTCGCGCTTCCTATGGGCGTTGGCGGCGTGCGGCGCCGCCTCGCTTTTCGGTCAGCAAACGCCGAACTTTAGTCCGACCGGAGTGGTGAACGCTGCCACTGGGGTCAGTGCTTCCAGTGTCCCGGTGGCGTCGCGTGGCGAACTGGTTTCCATCTTCGGGACCAATCTAGCCAACGAGACTTTGAAGTTTCGAACGCTTCCGCTCCCCACGGCCTGGGGAGGCACGCAGGTATTCTTCTCGGGCATAGCCGCGCCTCTGCTTTACATTTCGCCGACCCAGATCAACGTCCAAGTGCCGTTTGAACTTCCCGACGTGACCTCCGTGGACCTGGTGGTCGCAAACGGCAGCGCCAGAAGTACCGCTACAAAGGTAACTCTATTGGCGCAAGATCCTGGCATCTTTATGGTATTCAATTCCAAGGGCCGGGTGACGGAGTTCAATCCTGTCAAGGCCGGAGAAACCGTCACCATCTACGCCACCGGCTTAGGCGCGGTGATGCCCCCGGTTCCGTCAGGGCAAGCGGGGCCCTCGTCCCCACTGGCCACGGCCGCTATTCAACCAATCGTGATGGTAGGGGGACGGCCAGCCCGAGTTGATTTCGCCGGGATAGGTTCAGGGTTGATCATCAATCAAATCACCGCGACGGTGCCGGCCGACGTAACCGAGCCGACCAGCGTGGTGACGTTGGAGACGGGTGTAGTTCCCGGGGTGGTGGGCCCCCCGGGGCCGGCAGGACCCTCTGGGGTTGCAGGGCCTATCGGAGCGACGGGTGCCACTGGAATCGAGGGTCCAACGGGAGCGACCGGGCCAGCGGGTCCGCCGGGCCCGTCCGGAAGCGCCAGTGGAGGGATTCCCGGTCCAGCCGGACCGGCCGGACCCGCTGGCCCCCGCGGGCTGAACTGGCAGGGTGCCTGGAGCGGCGGTACCGCCTACAACGTGGACGATGCGGTGTCGTACAACGGGTCGAGCTACATCGCGATTCAAGCCGGGACCAATCACGAACCCGATATCAGCGGGGCCTATTGGAGTTTGTTATCGCAGGTGGGCGCAACGGGGCCCACGGGATCGGCCGGATCGGCGGGCGCAACGGGACCGACCGGGGCCACCGGGCCGCAAGGGCCGCCTGGCTCCGGGGGTTCGGGCGGCGGAGCCCAAGGTGCAACCGGGGCCACGGGCGCCACCGGCGCGACCGGGCTCAACTGGCAGGGCGCGTGGAGCGGCGGCACCGCCTACAACGTGGACGATGGGGTGTCGTACAACGGGTCGAGCTACATCGCGATTCAAGCCGGGACCAATCACGAACCCGATATCAGCACCGCTTATTGGAGTTTGTTGGCGGTGGTGGGCGCTACCGGACCGCAAGGGCCGCCTGGTCCGACGGGTTCTGGAGGTTCGGGCGGTGGAGCGCAAGGCCCGACCGGCGCAACTGGTGCCCCGGGTCCCACCGGCGCCACTGGTGCGACTGGCGCGACCGGGCTGAACTGGCAGGGCGCGTGGAGCGGCGGCACCGCGTACAACGTGGACGATGCGGTGTCGTACAACGGATCGAGCTACATCGCGATTCAAGCCGGGACCAATCACGAACCCGATACCAGCGGGGCCTACTGGAGTTTGCTATCGCAGGCGGGCGCGACGGGCGCTACGGGATCGGCCGGATCGGCGGGCGCGACCGGACCCACCGGAGCCACCGGATCGGCCGGCAGTAACGGAACCAACGGCAGCAACGGGGCGGCGGGCGCAACCGGCGCAACTGGACCGACGGGGTTGAACTGGCAGGGCGCGTGGAGCGGGAGCACCGCCTACAACGTGGACGATGCGGTGTCGTACAACGGATCGAGCTACATCGCGATTCAAGCCGGGACCAATCACGAGCCCGACACCAGCACCGCTTATTGGAGTTTGTTATCGCAAGTGGGCGCGACGGGCGCTACGGGATCGGCCGGATCGGCGGGCGCAACCGGACCCACCGGGGCCACCGGGACCGCCGGAAGCAACGGAACCAACGGCAGCAACGGAGCGACCGGGGCTACCGGCGCAACCGGCGCGACCGGGCTGAACTGGCAGGGCGCGTGGAGCGGGAGCACCGCGTACAACGTGGACGATGCGGTGTCGTACAACGGATCGAGCTACATCGCGATTCAAGCCGGGACCAATCACGAGCCCGACGCCAGCACCGCTTATTGGAGTTTGTTATCGCAAGTGGGCGCGACGGGCGCCACGGGATCGGCCGGATCGACGGGCGCGACCGGACCCACCGGGGCGACCGGAAGCAACGGCAGCAACGGAGCGACCGGAGCCACCGGCGCCACCGGAGCGACCGGGCTGAACTGGCAGGGCGCGTGGAGCGGGAGCACCGCGTACAACGTGGACGATGCGGTGTCGTACAACGGATCGAGCTACATCGCGATTCAAGCCGGGACCAATCACGAGCCCGACACCAGCGGGGCTTATTGGAGTTTGTTATCGCAAGTGGGCGCGACGGGCGCTACGGGATCGGCCGGATCGGCGGGCGCGACCGGACCCACCGGGGCGACCGGAAGCAACGGCAGCAACGGAGCCACGGGGGCTACCGGCGCAACCGGCGCGACCGGGCTGAACTGGCAGGGCGCGTGGAGCGGCGGCACCGCGTACAACGTGGACGATGCGGTGTCGTACAACGGATCGAGCTACATCGCGATTCAAGCCGGAACCAATCACGAACCCGATACAAGCGCGGCCTACTGGAGTTTGCTATCGCAGGCGGGCGCGACGGGCGCCACGGGATCGGCCGGATCGGCGGGCGCGACCGGACCCACCGGGGCCACCGGATCGGCCGGAAGCAACGGAACCAACGGCAGCAACGGAGCGACCGGGGCTACCGGCGCAACCGGCGCGACCGGGCTGAACTGGCAGGGCGCGTGGAGCGGCGGCACCGCGTACAACGTGGACGATGCGGTGTCGTACAACGGATCGAGCTACATCGCGATTCAAGCCGGGACCAATCACGAGCCCGACACCAGCGGGGCTTATTGGAGTTTGTTATCGCAAGTGGGCGCGACGGGCGCTACGGGATCGGCCGGATCGGCGGGCGCGACCGGACCCACCGGGGCGACCGGAACCAACGGCAGCAACGGAGCGACCGGGGCTACCGGCGCAACCGGCGCGACCGGGCTGAACTGGCAGGGCGCGTGGAGCGGCGGCACCGCGTACAACGTGGACGATGCGGTGTCGTACAACGGATCGAGCTACATCGCGATTCAAGCCGGGACCAATCACGAGCCCGACACCAGCGGGGCTTATTGGAGTTTGTTATCGCAAGTGGGCGCGACGGGCGCTACGGGATCGGCCGGATCGGCGGGCGCGACCGGACCCACCGGGGCGACCGGAAGCAACGGCAGCAACGGAGCCACGGGGGCTACCGGCGCAACCGGCGCGACCGGGCTGAACTGGCAGGGCGCGTGGAGCGGCGGCACCGCGTACAACGTGGACGATGCGGTGTCGTACAACGGATCGAGCTACATCGCGATTCAAGCCGGAACCAATCACGAACCCGATACAAGCGGGGCCTACTGGAGTTTGCTATCGCAGGCGGGCGCGACGGGCGCCACGGGATCGGCCGGATCGGCGGGCGCGACCGGACCCACCGGGGCCACCGGATCGGCCGGCAGCAACGGAACCAACGGCAGCAACGGGGCGGCGGGTGCAACCGGCGCGACTGGACCGACGGGGTTGAACTGGCGGGGCGCGTGGAGCGGGAGCACCGCCTACAACGTGGACGATGCGGTGTCGTACAACGGATCGAGCTACATCGCGATTCAAGCCGGGACCAATCACGAGCCCGACACCAGCACCGCTTATTGGAGTTTGTTATCGCAAGTGGGCGCGACGGGCGCCACGGGATCGGCCGGATCGGCGGGGGCGACCGGACCAACCGGAGCCACCGGATCGGCCGGCAGCAACGGAACCAACGGCAGCAACGGAACCAACGGCAGCAACGGGGCGGCGGGTGCAACCGGCGCCACCGGCGCGACCGGGTTGAACTGGCAGGGCGCTTGGAGCGGCGGCACCGCGTACAACGTGGACGATGCGGTGTCGTACAACGGATCGAGCTACATCGCGATTCAAGCCGGGACCAATCACGAGCCCGACACCAGCACCGCGTACTGGAGTTTGTTATCGCAAGTGGGCGCGACGGGCGCCACGGGATCGGCCGGATCAGCGGGCGCGACCGGACCCACCGGGGCCACCGGGACCGCCGGCAGCAACGGAACCAACGGCAGCAACGGAGCGGCGGGTGCAACCGGCGCAACTGGACCGACGGGGCTGAACTGGCAGGGCGCGTGGAGCAGTGGCGCCGCGTACAACGTGGACGATGGGGTGTCGTACAACGGATCGAGCTACATCGCGATTCAAGCCGGGACCAATCACGAGCCCGACACCAGCACCGCGTACTGGAGTTTGTTATCGCAGGTGGGCGCGACGGGCGCCACGGGATCGGCCGGATCGGCGGGCGCGACCGGACCCACCGGAGCCACCGGAACGGCCGGCAGCAACGGAACCAACGGCAGCAACGGAACCAACGGCAGCAACGGGGCGGCGGGTGCAACCGGCGCCACCGGCGCGACCGGGTTGAACTGGCAGGGCGCGTGGAGCGGCGGCACCGCGTACAACGTGGACGATGCGGTGTCGTACAACGGATCGAGCTACATCGCGATTCAAGCCGGGACCAATCACGAGCCCGACACCAGCACCGCGTACTGGAGTTTGTTATCGCAAGTGGGCGCGACGGGCGCCACGGGATCGGCCGGATCGGCGGGCGCAACGGGACCCACCGGAGCCACCGGGACTGCCGGAGGCAACGGCAGCAATGGAGCCACGGGGGCTACCGGCGCCACTGGACCGACGGGGTTGAACTGGCAGGGCGCGTGGAGCGGCGGCACCGCGTACAACGTGGACGATGCGGTGTCGTACAACGGATCGAGCTACATCGCGATTCAAGCCGGGACCAATCACGAGCCCGACACCAGCACCGCTTATTGGAGTTTGTTATCGCAAGTGGGCGCGACGGGCGCCACGGGATCGGCCGGATCGGCGGGCGCAACGGGACCCACCGGAGCCACCGGGACTGCCGGAGGCAACGGCAGCAATGGAGCCACGGGGGCTACCGGCGCCACTGGCGCGACCGGGTTGAACTGGCAGGGCGCGTGGAGCGGGAGCACCGCGTACAACGTGGACGATGCGGTGTCGTACAACGGATCGAGCTACATCGCGATTCAAGCCGGGACCAATCACGAGCCCGATATCAGCACCGCTTATTGGAGTTTGTTATCGCAAGTGGGCGCGACGGGCGCCACGGGATCGGCCGGATCGGCGGGCGCGACCGGACCCACCGGAGCCACCGGATCGGCCGGCAGCAACGGAACCAACGGCAGCAACGGGGCGGCGGGCGCGACCGGCGCAACTGGACCGACGGGGCTGAACTGGCAGGGCGCGTGGAGCAGTGGCGCCGCGTACAACGTGGACGATGCGGTGTCGTACAACGGATCGAGCTACATCGCGATTCAAGCCGGGACCAATCACGAGCCCGATATCAGCACCGCTTATTGGAGTTTGTTATCGCAAGTGGGCGCGACGGGCGCCACGGGATCGGCCGGATCGGCGGGCGCGACCGGACCCACCGGGGCCACCGGGACCGCCGGAAGCAACGGAACCAACGGCAGCAACGGAGCGGCGGGCGCGACCGGCGCAACTGGACCGACGGGA
>CAWGOZ010000012.1:0-514769 GCA_963824345.1 Bryobacterales bacterium | reverse complement strand
GTTATGAAAGTCACCCATCTGTTTGTACTTCTGCGGCACCGCCATCGTTTGGAGGTCGCGGTTGTCTCGGATAGCCTCGAAATCGCCACAAATCAGGAGCAAGTCTACCTTGTATTTCTTTTGTGCTTCGAGATTCTGAATGTGACTGTATATTGCGTCAAGCTCCCCATGACAGCAGCCTTCTACGGCAACCTAGACGGTACCCCGCTGAACAACCTTCTCAAGTGCAGAATGCGATGAATAAACCTTCATTTGCTTTTATATTCTGACGTTGCAGATAAGAGAATGTGATCACAGTTGATAACTGTGGCGGTATAGTGAACGAACGAGGAAAGCGTCTTCTGTATATGGCAATGCTGCATGAGCTAGGGAGTAGCTAGGGGGGATGCATTTGCGAACCACACATTTTCGGGCAGTCTCAGTGACGAGGAGTGTTCAGTAAGCGCTTTGCGCAGTTCCTGAACGTTCGCTAGATCAATATTAATCAATGACGAATGAGCGCTATGAGCTGGGACAGAATTGACCCGTCGCTGTCCTCCTTACCAATCAGAAGTGAGGTGGTGCTTACAAACCATCTGACTGACAAAAGGCTCTCAGCCAGGCAGAAGGATGGACCGAAGATGGACGTGGTGGTTACAACTAACACGAACGGCATCACTCTCATGATTACTGTAAGTCTGAGCTCGAGGTTATAAATACTCTCCTAGAAGAAGGGGTTCGACCAACAACAACATTCTTCCTCACACCACAACTCCTCTCATCATCACCTCCGAGTCAGTCATGTCCTCTTCTGTGTCTGCACTTTTCCAGCCCCTCCGCGTCGGGACTACGGACCTTCATCACCGAGTCGTGATGGCTCCTTTGACACGTCTCCGTGCGAACAAGGACCACGTGCACGGTGAACTCGCCAAAACATACTATGCGCAGCGTTCGAGCGTACCGGGAACACTCATAATATCAGAGGCCACTTTCATCGCTCCTCAAGCAGCGGGATATGCGAATGTGCCAGGTATCTGGAATGTCGCACAAATTGCTGGATGGAAAACGGTTCTGTGCTTTCCCACGTCCCGCTGACTTACTCTTGCACTGATTTACCGCACAAAGATCACGGATGCCATCCACGCGAATGGATCTTACATTTTCCTCCAACTTTGGGCCCTTGGACGCGCTGCCGATCCTGCTGTCCTCAAGCAGGAAGGAGGCTATGATTTCGTCGCTCCCAGCCCCATCCCCATCGGTACGGGTCACCCTGGCGACATGCAGAATCAGTCGTTCCGCGCGAACTTACGGCAGCGGAGCTCAGAGAATATGTTCAACTGTACGCCAAGGCAGCAAGCAACGCTATCGAGGCAGGCTTCGACGGTGTGGAGATACACGGAGCGAACGGCTACCTCCTGGACCAGTTCTTACAGACGGTGTCAAATGAACGGACGGATGAATATGGAGGATCTATAGATAATCGCGTGCGCTTCCCTCTGGAAGTGATCGATGCGGTTGTGGAGACCATTGGTGCGGAAAGGACGGCCGTCCGTATCAGCCCATGGTCTAATTATCAGGGTGAGCTATACTCATCTCGTGCTTCCGGCGTTCCTAATGCATTCTCTAGACATGGGCATGAAGGATCCGCTTCCTACTTTCACCACTTTGGTTGAGCGGGTCCGTGATGCGCACCCGAAATTGGCTTTCATTCATGTTGTGGAGCCGCGTCTTGATGTGATGGCACCATCGACTCAGACCTTGACGACGAAAACCGCACTCATTCAAACGATGTATTGCGGGAAGCCTGGGGTGATCGCCCTTACATTGCGGCAGGTGGTATGGATGGTGCTATCGCAAATAAAATGGTGGAGAAGTATGGAGGATTAGTCGCATTTGGTCGTGCACTTCATTGCCAATGTGAGTCGTGTTTTCGTCGGTCAGTGGTGGCATTTCTCAAACTACATTTCAGCCCGATCTACCTTTGCGCCTGAAGGAAGGCCTTTCTCTGACGCGTTATAATCGTGATACATTCTACACTACGGAGTCTCGGCTGGATACATTGATTACCCGTTTGCGAATAACCTTGTCGCTCTCCAGGCATAGCGATACCTAGATCGATAGTGTGACTCATACTTCATAGAAACAGCAAAAGATACTGTAATTTATAATGTAGCATACGCGAACTAAATCTATAATTCAATCACTGTGCTTTCCTTTCCTCGAAGTGTGCAGTGTGTGCTTGTTGATCGGTAATTATGTAATGTGTACCGTGCTGCCGGTTTTGGTGCTTTGACATCCGGCAGGTGAATTTTGACTGGTCTCTGGAGAGGCGATGGTTTACCACAATCTGAAGGGTACGTCGTGGGTTGCGCATTAGTGGTATTGATAGCCCTCATTTGTGCCGCAGCCCTCATCAAAGGAATCAGATCCTGCAAGGTCTGCCTGGTCTTTCGATGTCATGACTCGACAATTGCTCATTTTCTGGACCCAGACCGTCGCTGATGAACGTGCACTTATCCAACAAGAATCGGCGGCCATCAGGGCTTCTTTCAGGGAGGAAGACTCGTACGCGCGGCATAACAATGTTGCGAAACTCCTATACATACACATGCTCGGTTCTCCCGCCCACTTTGGCCAGATCGAATGCCTGAAACTCGTCGCTAGTCCGCGCTTCACAGATAAACGGCTGGGATATCTCGGGATCATGCTCTTGCTGGATGAGAGCCAGGAGGTCCTCACACTTGTTACCAACTCTTTAAAGAAGTGCGTCTTTGTGCCTGCGCCCCTGTAGCGTACTGATCATTCGCTCAGCGACATGAATCACTCGAATATGTATGCAGTTGGGCTGGCTCTTTGCACATTTGCAAACATTGCCTCTGAGGAGATGTCACGGGATCTCGTCAACGAGATCGAGAAGCTTCTTGGATCCAGCAACACGTACATTCGGAAGAAAGTGCGTCCTCGCGTCTCACAAATACGTTTATCCGCCGCTCCTCATGTCTCTCTAAAGGCTTCCCTTTGTGCTCTACGCGTCATCAAAAAGGTCCCTGATCTCTCTGACCATTTTATCACCAAGGCTAAAAACCTTCTGGCCGATCGCAACCACGGTGTCCTTTTGACGGCGACTACCCTCGTAATTGACATGGTACAAGCCGATCCAGGATGTCTCGAAGAGTTTCGAAACGTATCCGATTCCTCGTTTCGCGTTTAACCTTTACTTACATGGTCCTTTTAGGCCGTACCCCTTCTCGTTCGACATCTAAAGTCTTTGGTAACGACTGGATATAGCCCAGAGCACGACGTTTCCGGTATCACGGATCCTTTCCTCCAAATTAAAATACTGCGGCTCCTCCGGCTACTGGGCAAAGGCGACGCTACTTCTAGCGATGCCATGAATGACATCTTGGCCCAAGTAAATCGTCACTGATATCTACAATCGTGGGGCTGACCTAAACATAGGTAGCAACAAACACTGATTCGTCGAAGAATGTCGGAAATGCCATTCTTTATGAAACCGTGCTTACCGTCCTGGAGATCGAAGCGGAGGCAGACAGCGGTCTACGGATTATGGCCATCAACATACTCGGCAAGTTCCTCAGCAACCGCGACAATAACATTCGGTCCGTACTTCCTCTTGCTGCCTCCCCGTCCTCCTTTTTTGACCACGAGGGTAGTTATGTTGCACTCAATACATTGAACAAGGTCGTCCTCACAAATACTGATGCGGTGCAACGACACCGCAACACCATTCTTGATTGTTTGAGAGATGGCGATATTTCCATCCGGCGGCGGGCCTTAGAACTCTCTTATGCGCTCATCAACGAGCAGAATATCCGTGTCATGACTAGGGAATTACTAGCCTTCCTGGAGGTTGCGGACAATGAGTTCAAGCTTGGTATGACTACCCAAATTAGCCTTGCTGCCGAGCGGTTTGCACCCAACAAACGATGGCACATTGATACTTTCCTTCGGGTTTTGAAACTGGTTAGTTTTTGCGTTGCTTCTTAGTTTAAGACGACGACGGTTTTCCCAACAGGCTGGAAACTACGTTCGAGAGGAAATCCTCTCAGCTTTCATCCGACTCGTTGCCCACACTCCTGAATTGCAAGCATACACAGCTTCGAGACTCTACACCGCTCTTCTTGCAGACATCTCGCAAGAAGCGCTGACTCTGTCTGCCACATGGATCCTAGGGGAGTACAGCGAGATTCTGATCGAGGGTGGACTCGTAGACGAGGAGCATGCCACAGCGGTATGGAGGATTGCCTTGTTTCTTACTGCTTCTAATTGCCTCTATCGGAGTGCAGGTAACAGACGTTGGGATCATCGACCTCATCCTCTCCGTCCTCGACTCACCATATGCTAACCACCTAACGCGCCAATTCGTCTTTGCGTCAATCACAAAGATATCATCGCGGCCAACAACGAGTCTTAATCAACAAGAGCGCATCGCCGCTGTCCTTGCTGGGTACACAACGAATCCCGAACTAGAGCTCCAGCAACGCGCAGTCGAGTTCGCAAGTCTCTTCTCACTTGGCGACCTGCGGGTTGGTGTACTGGAGCGCATGCCTCCACCAGAGTTGAAGGCCACTGTCACCGGAGTTGGTGTGTTGTTCGATCATGTCTCGTCTAATCTGGTACCAACCACTTTTACGACTAGTGAGCGAGAATAAGCCCGTCGGGTCTACTAGGACTGTAAGTGAACACCCCTTGACCTAATATTCCTTCTCACTAGCAACCTTTCTAAAAAGGCCGATTTGCTTGGAGACGATGTGTCCACACCCTCCGAACACGTGGTATCCGTACCGGGTGGCCAAAAGACCAACGAAGATCTTCTGGCTGAGATCTTTGGCGACTCGAGTGCGATGTCCCCCGCCGCCCCGACGTCGGCTTCCCAGCCGCAAAGGACGACCGCCAGCGACATCCTCAGCCTCTTCGACTCGCCCGCCCCGACACAAGCAGCATCCCCCGCGGTGTCGAGCCTCTTCGACTTGACTTCGACTGTCACACCTACACCCGCACCCGCACCCGCATTTGCACCTGCAGCAGCAGCGCCTCCGCCCAAGCCTGCCGCACCGAAATTACAGTCTTACAGCGTGTACAACAAGAACGACCTCGTGATTTCGCTGACGCCGCAACGGTCCGCAACGCAGAAGGGAGTGGTAGACATCCTTGCGCGGTTCCAGGTGACGGGGAGTAGCATCGCATCTGGCGTCAACTTCCAAGTTGCCGTCCCCAAGGTGAGCAGCAATAGCGGGCGTCCGCCCACGCAAACCACGAAATACCTTTGTTGATGCTGTCTTACCGCCGCCGCTAGACTCAACAGCTGCAAATGCAACCCATGTCGCGTCCGGACGTCAATCCGGGAGCGACCGAGACGCAGCAGATGCGCGTGACTGCGCCAGCCGGTGTGAGTTTTTGTCAAATCCTTTCCCTCACTCCTCGCTCAATACCCCTGTTGGTGACTGACTTTTATCCTTTTTGTTTTTCTTTTCTGGGACACGCAGAGTAACATCCGGTTACGTCTACGAATATCGTTCTCGATCGATGGGCGGTCCATTCAAGACCAAGTAGACTTTTCCGGGTTTCCGCCAGGTCTGACGGGCTAAGGAATTTGCTTCCACATACATACATACATACATTCACCCTTGTTCTTTCTTCTGCCTCTTTTTTTCACACCCTTTCAACCCCCTCCTGGTGTGGACGACCATTCATTCCTCTTACCATCTGTCCTCTGTGCACGCTACGTTTCATGACGTGATGACATATACACGTTTGACCAAAGCAGCATCTTTGACTATAGGCAAAATTAGGAGGTTCTGAGGCAGCGTATCTGAGCAGTATGGGTGCACGTCCGTGGCACCTTTAGGGCCATCCGGTGCAGATTGCGTTGTGAGCAATTACTTTCGGCGAGCCTACCCCCGTGTCCCACCCACATATAAGTTTCTTTTTTTTTTTTTGTAAAGGACCTGTCGTCTGAGGATGCTGAACGACTGCCCCGCTTCTTTGTTCGGCCGTGGTTGCCGAGTCCACAAATCTTTATGGAATGGGCTCTGGGACTCTGATAAGTTGGTGCGCTCAACCAACCGCTGTGTTTACGACACAACATAAGGCACTTGCCTCTTCGCTCCCGTTTTTCTTCCCACAGAAAGGCTACGTGAAGAGTGTCAGGTTCACGCGAACGGAAGACGAAGCGGAGATCTGTGCTCGCTGGGAGGCGGCGCGCGGGTTGAGTGAAAGTTCGTCCAATTGGTCGCTGGAACTTTCTAACTTCAGTGAGCATCGCATGACATTATGTGTTTGTTTGCTCATCTGTGCTCGCAGCCCGGCACGACAATAGAAACGCAGTTTAATTGTACAGTAATCGTAGTAGGAAAAAAAATAAGAACAAGTGCGGTGTGTGAACTAAGCGATCAGCAAACTCCCCCATCAACGGTCCCGACCGTTCTCCCTTTCCACTTACACGAACATCCTCAGCGGGTGTCTGTCATAGGCGTTCTTGCCCTCACTAAGCTCCGATATATCTGGGTAGAACGGGACGAGCGCGTCTGCCGCGCCGAGGTATAACGCGTTGTAGATGCGCCAATAGACCTAATTAACGTGCGTGCGAAACCACGGTCAGCGGTGCCCCAGACGAGAACGGAAATTGAAGGGGAAGACTCACCTCGCGGACTTTGCGCGCGGGGTGGAACAGACCCTGCAGCACGTAGCTCAGCAGGACGCCGGGGCCAAGCGTGACGCGCATGGCTTCCACGGCCTCCATGACGGCGCCGATGACGTGTGGGGACGTCTCGAAGCAGTTCGGCCAGACGAGGTTCATGAGGTGCATCATCGAGTCTTCGCAGCCGAGACCTGCGACGCCGAGCGCAAGGTGCTTGACGATCGTGCTGGCCGTCTGTCGGTGGACGAGGTCGCGGTCCGTGAGGGCGTCCTCGAGCATCGTGACGACCGAGTCGACGTAGTAGGCCGACTGCGGGCCGACGTACTCAAAGACGAACGAGAGCGCCTTGAGGCAGCCCGTGCGCACGTTCAGCTCCGCCGTGCGGTACTCGTTCAGGATCGCGGGAATGCACGTGAACGGCCCACACGTTTCGGCGACGATAGCGATGGCGACAGTGCTGCAGACGCGTGACTGGCGCTCCTGCACGCGCAGATTCGTCAGCAGGACGGAGAGCACGTCCTGCGGACCGAGACTCTTGGCGATGTAGCCGAACGAGTTGACCGCCGCACGCCGGATACCCTTCTTGTGTGCCTTGAGGAGATCGAGAAGTTCGAAACAGATCCGCATCCACTCGCGCGCAGGCACGAATTCGGCGCCACGATCAGCTGGGGGTGAGCGTATATCAGCAAACAGAGTGCGTTACAAGTCGAATTTGAGTGCTCACCAATACGACCGATCAAGTTGATTGATGCTTCCTGCACTTTCTCGTGACGATTGCGCAAAATGGGAGTCATTCGGGGTACTAGATAACATGTGTCAGACAAATCGCTTTATCGACTTTGATTTTTGGATACTCACGGAGATCCTTCACGGGAGGATTCATTTGCGTCATACCGACTACGTTGGCGATCGCACCCTCAGCTGCGATGATGCTGCCGAGTGTATCTGGGTACTCCTCGCCCAGCTGCTCGAACAAGACCAGGCCCAACTTGCTCAACAACTGATCCTCGCCGCACTGCTTGATGACAACAGCGAGTCGCGTTGTGAGATCCGCCGCCTGTTGGCGCACCTTTGCGCTCTTGTTGTTCAACCGCCACAGGATAGTCGATACGATTTGTGTGAGATAAGGCTTGACGCGAATACCAAGGGCATTGACGACGGTGCCGAATCCGTCGAGCATGACTTGGTCCTCTGTCGTTTGCTCTTGGAAAGAATAGATAATACCGTCGACAAGGCGAAGCTCGAGTTTTTCGTCGACGTCCGAGGCGCCAAGAGATGCGATGACCTTCGTTATGGTCTCCATCACCATCTTGCGGTACGGTTCTGCCTCGTCCTTGAGCTCGTTCACAATCCGACCGATAATCTCGGACGCCCCAGCCTTCTGAGCCAGCTCGACCGTCGTCTCGACCACTTGCTTGTAGTTGCGCCGGTCAAGCGCCATGCGGCGAACCCAAAACGATTTGAAGAAGTCTGGGAGAATATCCTGCTTGATGTATGCCGCGGTGACGCCCTCGGTCGCAGCGCACTGTTTCACTACTTTCAACACGATCTTCTTCATCTCCTCATCGGACGTTTGGAACTCGCGGATGAGAATGACGGTCACTTCCTTGGTGTAATATGACGCATATTCAGGATCCATGAGGGGTATGATGAAGCCGATAGCCTTGAGGAACGCTGCGAGGCCCTTGCCGCGATGTAAACGGATGCCCAGCCAAAGCGGCTTGAGAACATTATCGAACGACTCAATACCGTAGGGCGCGGCGGCTTCTGCAAGGGCCGCGAGGCCTAGTGCGGTCATGGTTCTGACTTTTTGCTGTTCGTCTGACAAACCATGGGCAATGCAGTCGACCAAGTTCCGCAGATGGGGAAGAACTGCGCAGCCCATCATGATTGCGATTTGCTGCACGATGCGGATACCAGTGTGTCGTGCCTGCCACGACTTTTTGCTGCGGCAAACGGCCTTAAGGAAAGGGAGTAGGGATGGGATGCCGAGAGCTGATGCGACCACAGAGAATGCGCGGGCGGTCGTGTTGCGCACGTACTCGTCGGCATGGTCAATGTCAGGTCGCATGGTCGAGATCATGTGCGCGAGGCCGGCTGCTTTAGAGAGATTGGATATGATTTCGCGACCCTCGACACGCGCATAGTAGTCCTCGTCAATCAGGAGGGGCTCGATGACGACTAGAATCTTGTGGACGTATGGGCGTACGAGGTCATCGAGTTTATACAAGAACCCGGTCAATGACCTTGACGAGTAAGTGTCGTTCCTGGTCTTCGAGAGTCCGCTCCATGAGCAAAGGAAGGATCTTATCAAAGAGCGGGCCAGCTCCGAAATCGCGGGCTTTATCCGTGATCTGGCGCAAAGCAGTCTTACGCACGGACGGAGTGCCGTTCTTGATCTTTAGCAACAGATCGCATGATCTTGCGCTCCTTCATCTCCTCGACCGATAGCTCCGTCTCGTCCTCCTCCTTGAGAATTTTGGCGAAGTACTGGGCATCCTCAGGCTTGAAAAACGCAAGGTTACCAACGCCAGGAATTTCGGTGGGTAATTCGGGAGCGAGGCCAGCAGCGCAGCGCGCGCAGCATCTGAGCCGTCCTGGATATGGAAGCCGCCGGCGTCTGTGATGGGCGTTGCCATGAGTTTCCTCGGGGCGATGAGAGGAGCATACCCTGGCGGCGGTGCCACGATGGCATAACCCGTCGCTGGAAGGACAGCGTCCAGCTCCTCATCACTAAGGTAGCGGTTATGCTTATCCTCCATCATGATGCCCGGCGCATTCATGATGATGGGTACCATGGGCGCATCCTGGTCCAGAGGCGGCTGGTGTCTGGTCCCAACGGGAGCGCTTTGGTGTATCGGCGACATCAGCAGGAGTTGCATCCCAGCGAGAACGCCGCTTTTTAGGTGCAGATACGTCCAGCGCCTCTTGGGACCATTCCCCGCTAGGCTTCTCCTCGACAGGTTCTGTAACATCCCAACGACGTCTGCGTTTTGTTTCTTGAGCGGCGGCAGATGCGGCGAGCTCCTCCTCCGCGGCTTCAAGCTCTGCGGCTGGGGGTGTCCTGTCGAGGTCCATCTTTTCCTTATCCTCTTCTCGCTCCCGCTTCTCCTTCTCGTCGATTGCCCTGCGTACACGTTGCTCCTCCTTTTCAAGCCTTTGAATTCTCATTGCTTCTTTATAACCGCCTTCTGTGGGTTGGCCATCCTCCCTAGCAGTAAAGGCATCGGCACTTTCATTGGCTGTACGGTTGAATCGACGGTTATGATAGTCGGATTGGCGTGCCGCGATTTGGCGTTTCGAGGCAGTCTCTGCGAAAGGATCGACATTCTCCTCCTCTGCCATTTCCTCAAACTCCCTGAGGACATCTTTCGGAACGGAAAAGGAGTCGACGAGCCGAGGTGAATTTGGTGCGGACATTGTAGGAGGTGATGGAGGCTGCAGCAGAGTCAAAGAACTACGGCCATGACAAATCAATGCGTTCAATTCACACGCCACCACTCGCTGCATGACTAAGACACTCTACGAGACCCGCCATCTGCATTCGTTTTGGCTGCTGCGACGGCTGCACCTTCTCTCCTTAATTCTTGGATCACAGCCTGTATTGGTTTGCCTCAGGGGGAGTAGAAATTGCAATCGTCAGACACTGACCGCTAATGCCTCCGGGTTGACACCGCTCTCAATCATTCCGATACATGTAGCAAGGGTCTCCTTGTCGAGTTGCGTACCGAGCAATTGAGAAATATCATAGAGAACTAGGAAATGTTTGCATTCACCACCCACAGATATTAAAAGACATAGTAGCGTACTGTCCAAAGTTTGCTGTGCCGCCGCTATTCTGTCGGCCTCATGCGGTGCCATTGTTGTCAGTGAAAGACATCAAACAGGGTGTCAGAAGTGCCAGCAACGTGGCCGAGATGCCGAGGGTATTTCCGGTAATTATCAGGTCTACAGTACGGCATGGGGTAAACATAACGACCAATGACCAAAGTCCAGCAGGAGAACATGACAACGAATAAAGACAGGGGCTAGCTCTCTACCGGCCTCCCTTTGCCCCTCTCTCTTGCCCGCATCTGAAAGCCCTCTAAAGCCCGCCGACTTCTCCATCTGTGCAGCGTGTAGATCGAGAAAAGGATGAGGATAAGGCCGAAGAATCCCGCCAGGGACTCGCCCACAATCGTTCCTTTCGGTTGCGCTAGCGACGAGTGCGGTCTGGGGGTAGAGGTAGAGGTAGGGGCAGGCACGACGAAAGAGGGAAGTGAGCTCGGTGAAGGCAAGGGAGTGGGGGTCAGTGATGTGAGGCTAAGAAGCGGCATGATGTCAGCACTTGAAAGCGTGGCGTGCCATTCTGTACCTACCTCTCGTCTTCACTTGAGACAGTGACTGAATCAATGTCAAGTCTTGTTGGCACACCGTTTTGAGAAGAAATATATGTTACTGCGAGGGTCACATCCTGATCGGGCGGAAGATTAACTGCTGAGATGCTGCCTGCAGACGAGTTGAAGGCTGTAGAGACGAACACGTTTGAAGGTGAGGCCAAGACGGTGATATTGGCAGTAGCATTAGAGACAGAAGAGGTCTTGAGGACGAAGGATGTGCCACGGAGGACGAGGAAGAGCTGAGGGATGAGATTTCCCCCTGAGGAGGTAGGTCCACAAGTGGATGTCACAGTACCGCTAGAGGCCTCAGCGAGAGCCACTATCTGCCTGGGGATACTTAGATCAGAAAGCAATATACGCTTATACTAAGCGAGTGTTTCATTACCAAGGAGCGGCGCAGGTCGAGGACGAAGAAGCGCCAGTATTGTTGCATACCGAGGGGAGGTACGATATGCGGGGATCAGTATTCTCGATTGTAGTGACAATCTGAGCATAAGCGCGCTGTCGATGGAAGAGGAGAGCGAGCAGGCAATGGAGAGAGGGGCCGGGGGATAGAGGCCGACGAGGCTTCGTTGTCATGCAGTGCAAGTGACGCACGAGATGGTGGAGATGGGTGACGAGAACGCATCAAGGAGAATGCGATCAGATCGTCATTCGCCGGGTCGCCATTGCAACAGAGTAAGACGCCCGCCTGGGACAACGGTGAGACGGCTTTCCAGGTAAACAGCAGGTGTCACGACAAGCCCCTTCGCCAGTGAAATATACGCGAGGTTAGTTCTATCATCAGAGCGCGGGGAGAGACGAAAGGGACAAAAATAAAAATGGCGGCGACTGGAAATAGGACAACAAGAACATTGCTTAGTCATCAAGCAGAAAAGCGACCATCATTGTCGCTTTGTCGTACCTGCTGCGTTGATACCCCCCCTTCCTTCTCCTGCTCCCTTCGAGTAGAGACGCGTTCTTGCCTCGCCCACATTCGTTTGCACCACCTTCTTTTCTTTTCGTCAAAAGCAAAAATAGAAAAACATGGCTCATTTCGATAATCTCAACCAACACCGGAGACGTGTCCACAATCTCGGTGCTCGTGCTACCACGGTCTCTACTTCACACACCACGAGTACCACCAGTCAAAGCCTCATTATCCCTGTTGCTCCTACTATTGTTCTTGGCACTCCTACCTCTACAACCTCTACATCTTCTGTCTCTCCGTCACCGGTTCAGTCTTGTGTGTAGCTTTCAATCCCTCTTTTCGTTCCCGACGATGGCTCACATTAATATAGCCTCTTCCACCTCTTCGACGTCTTCCACCTCGTTGACGCCTTCCTCTCTATTGACGCCTTCGACGTTGACCACTTCTTCGACTACTCTAACCTCATCCAGCTCTACGCCCGTCATTTTGACTCCGACTACTACGCCAGTTACTGTGAGGTTCCACATTGAATAGTGTGTTTCAAGGGGTTGAAAATTTTCTTTCTTTCAGCATCTAACATCATTGACTCCGACTACTACCCGAACGTTCGTCCAGACCGTCGGCAATCCGTCAAGTCTCGGTATCAGTTCCTCGGTGTTTCCGAGTCCCACCAGTTCCTCCACTTCAAATGGAACCTCTAGTGGCATCATTATCGGTGGTGTCATCGCAGCTATCCTCGGAACTGCTCTCGATGGCGCCGGCCGCGCGGAACCACTCTTCCGCCTTGGCTGCCGCGTAGGCGCTGGCCCGCGGCTCGTTCTCCTTTGGGCCGCTGGTGATCCGGGTGACCGGGTTGCCCACGCGATCCTTCACTTCGGGATCCAGATCCAGATACGTATTTTCGTACGGAAACGAGCTGCATTGGGCATAAGCTGCAATCCAGCGACCCGCGTTCTCCCGAACAAATGCCTTCCACCTGGGGCCCCAGGCCGGGACACGTCCGAAGGTCGGCATGGCCGCGCCCGCGATGGGATGCACCTCGTGATTCACGGTCAAACTTGCCCCTCCGATGAATCCCAGCGAGGAATGGTCGAAGTTATCGTCGGCCCAGTTATTGACCACCACCCCTTGCGCGTAAGCCCCTTGCCAGATGTTCAAGTCGAAGGGGAAAAGCGCCGTAACTTCACGTCCAGCCCAGTGGCCAATGTAATGCTTCCCCACTTGGCCGTGATTATTGGACAACCCGCTCGGACATGCTTTGGACTTGGAAAGCAGCAGCAGGCGCACGTTCTCGTACGTCTGGGATGCAAGCAAGACCACCTTGGCGGGTTGGAAGTACTCTTGCCCGTCCTTCAGGTATTGAACGCCCGTTACCTTGCCATTGTTATCCGTCAAAACCCGAGTGACATGGGATCTCTCAAAAATGGTCAGATTCTTGGTCTTCTGTGCAGCAGGGATGGTGGTCACCGACGTGGAGTTCTTCGCGCTGATATGGCATCCGCCGGTGTCGCAAAATCCGTGGTACACGCAGGCGGCCCGGCCCCCGCGCGGCTCCGTATTGATGGCGGCCGGCGAACGGTGCGGATTCCATCCTAGTTTTCTTCCCGCGGCCTGCATCATATCCGTAAAATCGGTATCGCGCAGCGGTGGCATCGGATACTCGCGCTGGCGCGGCCCTTCAAACACGTTGCCCCGGGGATCGATCTTTCCTAGCACGTTGCCCGCTTTACCGGAAACTCCGATTTCGTATTCCACCGTGTCGAAATAAGGTTCCAACTCGTCGTAACTCACGGGCCAGTCCTCGAGTGTCGTTCCCTTGGGAAGAGCGCCCGCACCGTAGCGTTTTATCGTCTCCGAGCGCGCCTTAAAGTCCCAGGGATGGAACCGCCAGCTATTGCCGTCGTAGTGGATGGACGTGCCGCCCACGGCGTTCATCATGGGAGGAACCGTGCCGCGCCGCGTCGGCTGGGTGGGCCCGTTCCGGAACGTCGGAATTTCGTCCCAAACCTTGGTTCCGGTGGTGACACGGCGGCGAACATTGTTGTGTATTTCGTCCGCTCTGAAATCGTGAGGCGGAATCCAACTGCCTGCCTCAAGCGCCGCGATCTTCAAGCCCGCTCGCGCCAAAGGGAGCACCGCCACCCCACCCACCGCGCCGAGTCCGACCACGGCCACGTCCACAGGTTTCAGATTAATGGCCATGCCCGCCGTCTCCGTACAGGGCTTTCCGGTAGGGCGCAGGCGGCGTCTTCATTCTTTGGTCCTCCGCCCCCACCGCCAGCCGCGCGCCGGGATAGCGGATCAGGTCCCATCCGGCGAAGTTCTTGTTGCCGCCATAGGAGGGATCGCCGAACATTCCCTCCAAGGTCAGCCGCCTCACGCGGTTGAAGAAGCCCCGCAGATTGGGAGCCTGGTTGTTATCGATGGCGGTGAGCACGGCATCGCGCTTCTCCGGCGACAGATCGGCGAAGGGCGCGCCTTCGGAAGAGCGCGCAAAAGCGTCCACGGCGGCCAAGCCATCCAGGAAGGCCATTTTCTCGGCGGCAAGATAATCCGCCAGGCTGAGGTCGATATAGTTCGCCGCTCCGCACTCGACTGCGCCGGGGCCGTTCTCGTCACTCGGAACCAAACCATCGAGAAAGGCGTCCAGGATACGGCGCTGCTCCGGTGAAAATACGGTTGCCGTTGTCTTGGATGCCGGTGCTTGCGGTGCGGCGCGTATCGCGGCCAGCGGGATCAGCGCTCCGCTCATAACGACTGTACGCCTGGAAAGGCGCGCTTTGCTTAGGTTGGTTGAGTCACTCATATGTGTACCCTCCGGATTCAGGGGACGGGAGTCGCGAGCGGCTTGCCCTTCTCCACTACATAGACTGCGGCCAGCTTGAACGTCTGGGTCCCGGTATTACGAGCATCGTGTATGGCGCCGTTGGGCACAACAAAGCCATCTCCTGCCTTGAGCTTGAGGGCCGGCTGGCCCTGGATGAGGAGTTCCCCCTCGCCCTCGATGACGTAACTGATCTCTTCGCCGGGATGCGTGTGGCGCCCCACGGAAGCTCCGGGCGCAATCTCCACGTGCGCAATTACGGCTTCTCGTCCCGGCGCCGAAATGTCTTTTCTTTGTACGACAGTGCGCTGCACGCCCGGATTCTGCGCCAACACGCCCACCGCGGCGATCAGAACGAACTGAATTGCTCGCATCATTACTTTCATTACTTTCATTTAGGCTAGCTTACTACAGCGACTCGCTCATTGCATGGACGCGGGCCTCCTGATGGCAACAGTCTAGTATCCTGATAGACATGCGCGAGCGGCAGGATCGGGCGGACGGATGCATTTGAACTATTCCTGGGGCAAGGCCCGGGCGGACCTGTTGGCCGGCGCCACTGTGGCCGCAATCTCTCTACCGCAGGCCATGGCCTACGCGCTCATTGCCGGTATCGATCCGCGGTTCGGTTTATACTCCGCCATCGTAGTGACCCTGGTGGCGTCCATCTTCGGTTCTTCTTCGCAGTTGATCAACGGTCCTACCAACGCCATTTCGCTGGTCGTCTTCAGCGCCATTGCGTTCCTAAGTCCAGAGGCTCGCTTGGACATGTATCAAGCCACATTTCTACTGGCGGTAATGATCGGCGTGATTCAGATTGTGATCGGCGTGTTCAAGCTGGGCGATCTGACACGCTACATCTCCGAATCGGTTGTCATTGGCTTCATGGCGGGCGCTGGATTCCTGGTTGCTCTGGGCCAGGTGGGCAATTTCCTGGGCATCAAAGATCGAGGCACAGGCCAACAACATGTATTACTGCGCTTCTGGCTCACCCTCACCCAGGGCGGCACGGTGAATCGCATTGCCCTGGGCGTCGGCCTGGGAACCATCGTGCTGGTTTTGATTCTGCGGAGGTTGGCGCGGCGCTATCGACTGCCCCAGGTGGACATGCTGGTCACCCTGATCGTGGCAGCACTGGTGGCGGCCCACTTCGGCTGGTCCATTCCTGGCGCCGATGGTAAGACTCTACTGTCAGTAGTGGGCAATGTGCCGGCGAGTTTGCCGCGGCCGCATATCCCGCAGTTCAAGTTTTGGTGGGTGAAAGAGATGTCGAGCAGCGCCCTGGCGATTGCATTTCTCGGATTGCTGGAAGCGCTCGCGATCGCCAAGTCCATCGCCAACGACACGCGCCAGCGGCTCGACTACAATCGCCAGTGCATTGCCGAGGGCTTGGCCAACCTGGCGGGTGGTTTTTTTCAATCGTTACCCGGCTCTGGCTCACTCACGCGCTCCGCTATCAACCATCAGGCCGGGGCGGTCAGCCGCATGTCCGGCGTGTTTGCTTCAGCGGTGGTGGCACTGGGCGTGCTCGCGCTGGCGCCGTTCGCGCAATTCATCCCCAAGGCGGCCCTGGCAGGCTTGTTGATGGTGACCGCCGCCCGGCTGGTGGATTGGAAGCGGATACGCTACGCGCTGCGTGCCTCGCGCTATGACGCCGGCCTGCTCCTGGTCACCTGCTTCTCGTCCATTTTCATCAGCGTCGAGTTTTCCATTCTCATCGGCGTGGCGGTTTCCATCCTACTGT
The DNA here is from genome assembly GCA_963824345.1 of Bryobacterales bacterium. Classification (GTDB taxonomy): domain Bacteria; phylum Acidobacteriota; class Terriglobia; order Bryobacterales; family Bryobacteraceae; genus Palsa-89. Next base: position 498,272 of record CAWGOZ010000012.1, on the reverse strand, counting down.
TCGTTCCACGCGCGGCTCGCCTGCGGGGGAGTGAACTGGTGGTGACCGGAGAACGCGTGGTGCGGGAGCGCGTGCCGGAGGATCCACCGTGCAGCGCAGTGATCATTTGGGATCTGGAGGGCGAGGTGTTCTTCGGATCGGGGCCGGAGTTGGACCGCTGTTTCGATGGGCTGAAGCAGCGCGCCACAGATGCAGACATCGGGTTCGTAGTGCTGCGCTTGAAGCGCACGCGCAACCCCGACCTGGTTTTTCTCGAGCGGCTGGAACATTTTTGCCGCGAAATGCAGCGGCATGGCAGGACCGTGCTGCTGTGCGGAGTTCGGCCCGAACTGGCCGAAGCCATGAACAGGCTGCACTTCCAGGATTGGCTGCCGGCGGGGACCGTATTTCTGGAAGAGGAAGTACTGTATTCGTCCACCATCAAGGCCGTGCGCAGGGCGTACAAGCTGATGCAGGAAAACTCCTGCGCTCATTGCCGCCGCACGGAAACGGCCGGCGAGACCGAGGACGCGCTGTATTACCTGGTGTAGCGCGCTTGAGTGAACGTAATTGCTCGCGCTGTATTCGGCGCCTGATCTCGCAACGCCTCCAGCAACGGCGCGGTCGGCAAGAGGCGCCCGGCCTAGCGCTTGGCAACCAGTACGTCTTCGACGATTTCCTTGAACTCCGCGGGACTCAAGAGCCCGCGCTTTTCGATGCCCTTATCCTTGACGCGCCGCAGCATTTCCGCCACGGCATCGTCATCGACGCCAGTGATGCCCATCTGTTCGAGGTTGTAGGTGATGGACGCTTTCCCGCTCTTCTTTCCCAGCACCACTTCGCCTCTCCGGCCGGTGAGCGCGGGATGCGTACCGAACATCGCCAGCGGCTCCTTCACCACCAGGTCGACGCCGATGCCCGATTCGCGGGTAAAATTGCGCTCGCCCAAGATCGGCTTGTTCAGGGCGATGTCGAACTGGCTGATGCGGCTGACCAGCTCGCCGAGCTCGGGAAGTTTGGCGAGATCGTAGTGCGTTTCGTAGCCATAGAGCACATGCAGGGCGACCATCAATTCCTCGAGCGCGGCGTTGCCGGTGCGCTCGCCCAGCCCATTCGCGCAGCTATGCACCACTTCTGCTCCGGCCTCGACGCCCGCCAGTTCCGTTGCAACCGCCATGCCGAAATCGTTGTGCGTGTGCACTTCCACGGGAAGCTTGGTGATGGACTTCACCAGGCGCACCAGGTACTTCATCGCTTCCGGCAGAACGCAGCCCATGGTGTCCACGACACCAACCGAGTCCGGAGGCGCTTCCTGCATGATGCGAGTCAGCAGGTTGGTGAGATCTTCCTCGCGGGCGCGCGTGGTGTCGTACGGAAAATACACCGTGTCCAGACCCCGGGATTTCGCATAGTTGATAACTCCGACACTCTTCTTCAGAACGTCTTCCCAGGTCCACTTGAATTGGTACTTGAGCTTGGGATAACCGATCGGGATTTCGATAATCACACCGTGGCAGCCGCATTCGACGGCCTTGTCGATGTCGGCGTTCATGGCCCGCGCAAACGTGAAAATACGCGATTTCAATCCCAGGCGCGAGATCTCTTTGATGGCCTGGAAATCCTGTTCGGACACGGCGGGCATGCCGGCTTCGATGCGCTCCACGCCGATTTCCGCGAGTTTCTCGGCAATCACCACCTTATCGGCGATGCTGAAGACCACCCCGGGCGTCTGCTCGCCGTCACGTAGCGTTGCATCGTGAATGCTCACCCGCGCCGGCAGTTGGAAGGTAGATAGCACTTCCGGAGCGAAATTATAGGGACTCACCCACCACTCATTTTCCCGATAGTACTTGCCGTTCATGCACCCCTCCGGTTGCGTCCAACTGCCAACTATAGCACTCGCGATCCCGCGCGATTCAATGCGCTACGACAGCATGCCCGATGGCTGATTCGCCGGTCCGAGGCGCAAGCCCGACCATTCCTCGCACAACAGAATCGAGTTGGCGGGGTTCTGCGACGAGTATTTCAGCGACGCAGGCCGTCCGATCAATCGCTGCGGATCGCCCGGAATCAACTCACGCAATTTCGAGATGTCTTGTGACGCCGTGTAAGTGATGCCGCGCACCGAATATTCGTAGAAGATGGCGTCGGTGGTGATCTCGAGGATGGTGGCGTCGCCCAACCGTCCATACGAGTTTACGTCCAGCCGCCGCCGCTGCTCTTTGTCTTTCGGCTTGCGCCGGACGCGCAGCACGACAAACACGGCCACGGCCACTAGCAGAAGTGATACAACACTGATGACAACTACTTCCGTCATTGGAATTGCTCGGGGAAACATCCGGCCGCCACAGGTTAATCCTCTAAAACAACGGTGTTCTCCAACACGCCAATGCCATCGATTTCAATCCGCACTTGCGACCCTGGCTGCAAGGGACCGACGCCGGAGGGAGTGCCGGTCGCGATCAAATCGCCGGGCTCGAGCGTCATGAACCCGCTTACGTAAGCGATTATATCATCCACGCTGAAGATCATCTCGGTAATGGACGCGTCTTGTTTCTTCTCGCCGTCGACGAACGTCCGCACGCGCAAGCTCGCCACATCCACTTCATCGCGCGGAACGATACAGGGCCCTACCGGACAGAACGTATCGAAGCCTTTACCGCGAGTCCATTGACTATCTTTTCGCTGCAAGTCGCGCGCGGTAACGTCGTTGACGCAGGTGTAGCCCAGGATGTAGGCGGCTGCGTCGGCGCTTTTCACGTTGCGCGCGCGTCGGCCGATCACCACCCCCAATTCGCCTTCATAGTCGAGGCGCTGCGTCACTCGCGGATACACGATCGCGTCGCCCGATGCGATGAGCGACGAGGGCGGCTTCAGGAAAATGGCGGGCTCAGCGGGAATTTCGTTACCTAGCTCCTTGGCGTGTTCGGCATAATTGCGTCCCACGCCCACAATCTTGGATGGGACGCACGGCGGCAGAAGCCGCGTGCCGTCCGGGGTATGACGAACGATCTTCATTGGGCGGTAATCTCCACGGGAGCGGATGGAACGCTCTGATTGCCAATCTCATCGATGGCCGAAACTTCATAACGATAGTGCTTTCCGCTTTGGACGGTGGAATCCGAATAGGCCGGAGCTTCCAATCCGTGCGCGATTTCGACGAAGGGGCCGCCCTCATCGGAGCGGAGAATTCGATACTCCTTGAAATCGGACTCGGTGTTGCGGGTCCACGCTAATTCCACCGCGCCCAGGCCCGCCGATGCCGTGAGGCCGGATGGGACCTCGGGCGCGAACGTATCCACCGGAGTAATGCTTGCGGGGCCGGCCACATCGCTCTCCACTTTGCCGCGCGCGCCTTGCAGGGAGTACTGATAGGTTTTTCCATACTCGGCGCTGATGTCGACGTAAGGCGACTCCGTCGCGGTGGCCAGCAGGATGGGCCGGACTTGCTGCTCAGTTTTTCGATAGATGCGAAACTCGCCGATTCCGGCGGCGCGCCAGCTCAGTTGGACGCCCTTGGCCGTGGCCATCACGCGAAAATCGGCGGGGGTAGCCAGCGGCTGCTCCACATGCAGCGTCTTGAAATCCGACCAACCCGCATCGCGCCCCTTGGGATTCGTCAAGCGCACGGCTGCCACGATGTCTTTGTCGATAAAGGCGGCCACCGGAAACGCGGCATGCACTGGACCGGGCTTGTCCGGCGCTGGCACATCGACACGGGTGGAAGCCTTCAGCCATTGGTCCAGATCGAATCCGTCGGCAGGGCTGGGCCCAACGCGCAAATCCACGCTTCCGATGTCCTTGAGCGCCACGCCTTCGGTAGTGAGCGGCCGGATGGTGAAATCGAAATCGAAATTGGGGCCGCGCTCCACCACCGAGAGATCGATGACGCGCGAAGGAATTCTCAACGCGGGATACAAAGGCTCGCCAATAGACCCGCACCCTGCCAGCAGCGCGCAGACCGAGGCGCAGAGAGTCACGGCCAACTTGCGCATCGGCTAGAGGATGTACCGACTCAGATCCTGGTCCTTCACGATGTCGGCCAGTTGCTTGCGGACGTAGGCGGCGTCGATCCGCACGTTCTTCTTTTTCAGATCCGGTCCAGCGAACGAAATCTCTTCGAGCAGCTTCTCCATGATGGTGTGCAAGCGCCGCGCCCCAATGTTTTCGGACATCTGGTTGACGCGCGCGGCGAAGCCCGCGATCTGCTCGATCGCGTCGTCGGTGAAAACCAGCTTGATGCCTTCGGTATCCAGGAGGGCGATGTACTGTTTCACCAGCGCGCCCTTGGGCTCCTTCAGAATGCGAATGAAATCTGCTTCGGTAAGCGATTTCAGTTCCACGCGAATGGGGAACCGACCCTGCAGTTCCGGAATCAAATCGCTGGGTTTCGAGACGTGGAAGGCGCCCGCGGCAATGAACAAAATATGATCCGTCCGCACGAAACCATGGCGGGTATTGACCGTGGTGCCTTCGACGATCGGCAGAATATCGCGCTGCACGCCTTCGCGGCTGACATCCGGCCCGTGGCCCGCCTCGCGGCCGGCAATTTTATCGATCTCGTCCAAGAAGACGATTCCGCTGCGCTCCACGCGATCCAGCGCAACGCGCGTCACCTGGTCCATGTCGATGAGCTTCTGCTCTTCTTCCTGCACCAGGTACTCGGCGGCCTCGGCGACCCGCATCTTTCGCTTACGGGTGCGCTGCCCAAACAGACCCGGCAGAACGTCCTTGAGGTTGACGTCCATTTCTTCCAGGCCGGTGTTGGTGCTGATCTCGAACGTGGGACCGCGCTCGCGGACGTCGATCTCCACCAGGCGATCGTCCAGTTTGCCGGCGCGCAATTTCTCGCGGAGTTTCTCGCGCGTGCGGTCGGCGCTTTCGGAAACCTCCGGCTGCGGAGGCATCAACAAATCCAGCAGCCGTTCCTCGGCGTTTTTTTCGGCGCGCTCGGCCACTTCTTCCAAGCGTTCTTCGCGCACCATGTCGATGGAGATGTCCACCAGGTCGCGAATCATGGCTTCCACGTCGCGTCCCACATAGCCGACTTCGGTAAACTTGCTGGCCTCTACTTTCAGGAACGGGGAATTGGCCAATTTGGCGAGCCGCCGCGCGATCTCGGTTTTGCCCACGCCGGTGGGGCCGATCATAAGGATGTTCTTCGGCATCACTTCATCGGCCAGCTCGGGTTCCAGTTTCTGGCGGCGAATGCGGTTACGCAACGCTATGGCGACGGCGCGCTTGGCGTCGGCCTGACCAATCACGTATTTATCGAGTTCGTGAACGATCTCGCGCGGGGTCAGCTCATCGAGCAGCGGCGTTTCATCGAGCGCTTGGCCGGGTAAGTAGATCACCATCTAGCCCAGTTCCTCGAAGATCACCGTGTCATTGGTGTAAATGCAAATGTGCGCGGCGATCTTCATGGCCCTCTCTGCTATTTCTTTCGCTCCCAGTTTAGTATTTTCGATCAGCGCGGTGGCTGCCGCCTTGGCGAACGGGCCGCCGGAACCGATCGCCGCCGTCTCGCCGTCCGGCTCGATTACGTCGCCATTCCCGCTGACGATGAACGTATTGTTGATGTCGGCCACCAGTAGCAGCGCTTCCAGATGCCGCAACACGCGATCGGTCCGCCATTCCTTGGCGAGCTCCACCACCGAACGCGCCAGATTCCCGTTGAACTGCTCCAGCTTGGCTTCAAAACGCGCGAACAGCGCGAACGCATCCGCGGTGGAACCAGCGAAACCGGCGATGATCTTGTCGCTGTAGAGGCGCCGCAGTTTCTTCGCGGAGGCTTTCAGCACCTCTTGGCCGAGCGTGACCTGTCCGTCTCCCGCCATCACCACTTTGCCGCCCCGGCGGACGGAGAGGATGGTTGTAGAGCGTATTCGTTCTTTCATTGTCGGATTGATTCTCTTGTTTCCCGAAGACTGCGCCGTAATGCGGTGGAACTATCATTCTACCGCAGCCGCGCAATTTACCACATGGTACAACCATTGTATGCCGTCGTATTTCGTCGAGACGCCCCACTGCCGTTACCCGGCGGTGGTGGAGCGTGGCGGCCTGGGGAACGTCGGCGCTTACATTCCCGAGCGGGCCGGCAAGGTGTTCCTGATTTCCACCGAAGACGTTTGGAAGCTGCACGGCCAGGCGATCGAATCTTCTTTAGGCGCGGGCGCAACCGAAGTGTTATTTTTTCCTGGCGGCGAACCTCGCAAGCGCCTGGGGGAGGTCGAGACGCTGGCCGATCAGATGGTGGCGCGCGGAGCCGATCGATCCAGTGTCATCGTGGCATTCGGCGGCGGTATCGTGACGGACGTCGCGGGTTTTCTGGCTGCCATCTTCATGCGCGGTATTCCGGTGATTCAAATTCCAACCACGTTGCTCGCGCAAGTGGACGCGGCCGTGGGCGGAAAAACGGGCGTTAATCTGGCGTGTGGCAAGAACCTGCTCGGCAGCTTTCATCAACCCCTGGCCGTGATTATCGACCCCGCCGTACTGGATACCTTGCCTGAGCGCGAATATCGCGCGGGCCTGTTCGAAATCATCAAGCACGGCGTGATTGCCGACGCGGATCTGTTCTGGCTGATGAGCCGCGAGCCGGGGCGGGTGATGTCGCACGCGCCCGATGTTGTGGACCGCATGATCCGCGATTCGGTGCGCATCAAAGCGGAAGTGGTCTCGGGCGACGAGAAGGAACAGGACCGCCGGCGCATCCTCAACTTCGGCCATACCTTCGGGCACGCGTTGGAAGCCGAGACCGGCTATTCGCAGTTCCTGCACGGCGAGGCGGTGGCGTGGGGCATGAAGGCCGCCACGCTGCTGGGCGAAATGGAACGTCTGCTTTCCGCCGAGGACACGCGGGAGATTTTGCGCTGCGTGAATTCCTACGGGCCGTTGCCGCCAGTGACGGGCGTGGATGCAGGGCGCATCGCGGCACGCTTGAAGAGCGACAAGAAGACCGTCCAGGGCAAGATCCATTTCGTGCTGCCGGAGCGGATCGGCGCGGTCAGGATCACCGCCGATGTCGAGGAACGATACGTTGCCGCGGCCATCCAGGAAGCGCTCGCTTGCTAGCTCACGGAACAACTCCCGCCGGTGCGGAAACCGAGCAGCAAGCGGCCCGCTGGGTGCGCGGTATGTTCGGCCGGATCGCCCCGCGCTACGATCTGCTGAATCATCTGCTGTCGATGAATATCGACCGCTATTGGCGCGCCCGCACTGTCGCGCGCGTCGCGCCGATTCTCGCGCAGCCCGGGGCCCGGGTTTTGGACGTCTGTTGTGGAACCGGCGATTTGACGCTGGCGCTGAACTCTCGATCCCGATCCGCTCAAATTTTCGGAAGTGACTTCTGCCATCCAATGCTCGAAAAGGCCAATGGCAAAACCGCCAATGGCCGTTGGTTTGAAGCTGACGCGCTGCAGCTCCCCATCGACGATGCCTCGCTCGACCTGGTCACCGTAGCCTTCGGATTTCGCAATCTCGTCAACTACCGCGGCGGCTTGCTGGAACTGGGGCGCATCTTGAAGCCGGGCGGCACGCTGGCGATTCTCGAATTCTCAACGCCTTCCAGCGCGCTGTTCGCCCGACTCTACGGCTTCTATTCGCGCACGATTGTGCCGGCCCTGGGAGGAATGCTTTCGGGCTCGAAGGACGCCTACACCTACCTGCCGGAATCAGTCCGCAAATTTCCCGACGCCGAGGGTCTGGCGAATCAAATGCGCGATGCGGGATTCGCGAATGTTCGTTTTGAACGCATGACCGCCGGAATCGTAGCTCTGCATCTTGGGGACGCGCTGCACTTGGGCGAACGGCGCTGAGCGCTCCAAAGGCGCAGCCTGGGCTTGCATCATCTGCTTCACCGTGATGGATGCCAGGGCCAGGGTCAAACCAATCATGATCGCCACCGACACCCAAGCCACCGTGTTGTATGCCGCCGAATTCGTCCATTCCTTCATGAGGCCTTTTTTATTGATCAGCAACACCATATAGATCAGCACGAACGGCAGTAGCACTCCGTTGAGCACCTGCGACGCGAGAATCATCTTAATCAGCGGAAAATTCGGCCACAGAATCACGCCCGCGCCCAGCGCCACCAGCAGCGTGTAGAGCCAGTAGAATTCCGGGGCTTCGTGGAATCGTTTATCCACGCCCGATTCAAAGCCCAAGCCTTCGCACACCGTGAACACGGTGGAGAGCGGCAAGATGCAGGCGGCGAAAAACGACGCATTGAACAAGCCGGCGCTGAACAAAATATAGGCGTACTGGCCAAACGGCTTCAGCGCGACGGCCGCGTCGGCGGCGTCGTTAATATCCTTGGGACCGTGCGCCCAAATCGCCGTGGCGCACGACACGATGATGAAGAACGCGACCACGTCCGTGAGAATGCAGCCCACGATCACTTCGATACGCGACTGCACGTACTCTTTGGCGGTAATTCCCTTCTCCACGATGGCCGATTGCAAATAGAACTGCATCCACGGGGCGATGGATGTACCCACCATTGCGATCAGCATGGTGATGTAGTCGGTGTCGAACATCAGAATCGGTTTGACGCTGTAGATGGCGGCTTCTTTCCAATCCGGCTTAAGCAGAAATGCGGAGATGATGTAGGTTACGTACAGGCAACAGGCCGCCAGAAAGATCTTTTCAACGCTGCGGTAATTACCGCGCACTACCAAAAACCACACCGCCACGGCGCAGATCGGCACTGAAATATAGCGGCTGATGTGAAACAGCTCGAGCGAACTGGCGATACCGGCGAACTCCGCGATCACGTTGGTGAAATTGGTGAGCACCAGCGCGATCATCATGAAAAACGTGGTGCGCAGCCCGAACTCCTCGCGGATCAGGTCAGACAGGCCCTTGCCGGTCACCGCGCCCATGCGCGAGCACATCTCCTGGGTGACGATCAGAAGCAACGTGATGGGAATCAGCGTCCACAGCGGCAGGTAGCCGTATTTCGCGCCCGCCTGCGAGTACGTGAGAATACCGCCGGAGTCGTTATCCACGTTGGCGGTGATGAGCCCGGGACCGATGACCGATAGAAAGATGGCGATTTGATAGCGGAAACGCTTGATCATTTTTCACGCAAAAGCGAGATGATTTCGTCGGCCGTAATCACGCCCGCCAGCTTGCCCGCGGCATCGATAACCGGGAGCGTCAGCAAGTTGTATTTATCGAACAGTTCGGTAATGCGATCCTGCCGCTCTTGCACGTCGACATGCAGCAGCGGTTCGGCGGCCAATTCCAGTAAAGGCGTCGCGCCGGCCGCGGCGAATAATCGCGCCAGGGGAATGGAAGCCTTCAGTTGGTCGTTGGAATCCACTAAAAACAGCGTGTTCAGATTTTCCAGAATCTCCTCGTGGGCTCTCAGCGCGTCCATGGCGCCTGCCACCGTGGTACTCTCCGGCAGCGCCACGTATTCGGTGTTCATCAACCCGCCGGCGGAATGCTCGTGATACTCAAGCAACTCCTCCACCTCTTCCTTGGGCTCTGCTTCCATCTCTTCGAGAATGTCTTCGGAGGTCTGTTCCTCCAGTTCCGCCAGCGCGTCGGCCGCTTCGTGCGGCGACATTTCTTCCATGATGTCGGCGGCTTTTCCGGTTTCGAGCGATTCCAGGATGCTGGCCTGGACATCCGGCTCGATCTCCGACAATGTCTCGGCCGCAACCTCGCTATCGATGGTCTCGAAGATGGCTTCGCGATCATCGGGGCTCAAATCCTCGACGATGTCCGCCAGATCGGCCGGGTGCATCTCCTCCAAAATCTTGTTGCTGATGTTGAGCCGCAGTCGTCGCTGCGGATCGGCTTCGAGGATGCTGCATTGCTCCCAAGGAATGGAATGCGGCGGAATGATGGTCTGCGCGCGGCGGATCCAGCGCGGCGGCACCACTCCTTGCGCCAGACGCCGCCACATGCTCCGCAATCCAATGTCGATATCGATAATGCTGAGTACGTCGCTTTCCTGTTCGTGACGAATAGTGAATGTGACATCGGTGACCCGCACCACTTTCCGGCCTTGCCCGTCGATGATCTGCTGGTCGAGAAGATCGCGGACCAGCCGGAGCATATATTCGTCTGAGTGGTAGGGAGTGAGCTGCTCGTCTTTGAGGTAGATTCCGTCGAGCGAAATGGAGCGGATCTGGTCGTGCCGCACGCTCAGCCAGGCCCAACCGCCGCCCACCAGGAAGCGGTCCACGCGAGCGGCGTCAATGAGGGGAACAATCGCGGCGTCTTTGACCAGGCCGAGACGGCGGCCCTTCAGGTCATAGACCTTAAGGCCCAGCAGTTCGGTGAGAAAGAGGAATTCGTCCGCCATCGAGAATCGCCCGAGCCCATAAGATTTGCCGGTATTTCAGCTTCTACTATGGCGCAAGCGGAGCGGACGCCGCAACAGAAAATTTTCGGTGAATCGAGATTGGGATCAGCCTTTGCGGTATTGCTCCTCTGTAACGTGCTCCAGCCAGTCGACAACCTTGCCGTCGAGCTTTTCCTGAATCGCGATGTGCGTCATTGCGGTGGTCGGCGTGGCCCCATGCCAGTGTTTTTCGGCGGGTTCAAACCAGACCACATCGCCCGGCCGAATGTCTTCGATGGGACCGCCCTCGCGCTGCACCCACCCCAAGCCCGAGGTCACGATCAGAGTCTGACCGAGCGGGTGAGTATGCCAGGCCGTGCGCGCGCCCGGCTCGAAGGTGACGGCTGCGCCGGCGACGCGCGCCGGATCAGGCGCCTGAAACAGCGCATCGATACGAACGCTGCCTGTAAACCAATCCGAAGGTCCTTTGGAGGATGCCTGCGCGCCAACTCTCTTGATGTCCATTTCTACATTCTCCTTGCGCTGGTCGATAGTTTTTCATCGCATGATGAAGCCGCCGTCGACCGAAATCGACTGGCCGGTAACGTAGCTCGCGGCCGAACTGCAGAGCCACAGGACAGCGCCGGCGATCTCCTCGGGCCGCCCCATCCTTCCCATCGGAACATAGGTCTTCAACATCGTATCCAACTCTTCGCCCTGGCCTGAGGCGACCATCTGGTCTGACATGGGGGTGTGAATCATGCCCGGACAGACGGCGTTCACGCGAATGCCGCGGGTTGCATATTCGAGGGCCGCGCTTTTGGTAAATCCGAGGACTCCATGCTTGGCAGCGTGGTAGATGCCGCGCCGGGCTCCGCCGATAAGACCTCCCAGCGAGGAGCAATTTACGATGGCGCCGCTGCGTTGCTCGCGCATCTGTTGCAATTCGAACTTCATGCAACTCCATACGCCGCGGAGGTTGACTCCCATCACGCGGTCGTAATCGTCGCGAGACGAGTCGGCCGTTTCGGCCAGCACATTTTGAATGCCGGCATTGTTGAAGGCTGCATCGAGCTGTCCGAATGCCGCGACGGTCTTTTGAACCATGGCTTCTACCTGGGAATCATCAGCTACGTCGCAATGGATCGGCAAGGTCTTGTGCCCGCTGGCCGCCAGTTCTTGGGCTGCGGAATGCACGTAGTGGGTCAGTTTGGTTTTTCCCCTCGCTTAATCCACCGCCAGCCCTCGATTATGAGCGCGACGGTCAACGTGACGATAATCGACCAGAAGCGCGGATTGTTCAAGAGAAGTCTGGGGTATTTCCAAAGGAACGCGGCGAGGATGATGTAACCGAGCACGCGCAATGCGGTATCGAACGCGTTGCCAGTAAACGGCGTGTCCCGTTCTTTGCTCCCGTCGTACCCGCACCCGCAGACACTGGGACCGTAGAACTCCTCATAGCATCTAGGGCAGCGCCACATGACCGTTATGCAATCTTATCGAAACTTGCCGGAGGATTGTTTTGATAGCTCCTCCGGTAACAATGCGGATAAGGCCACCTCTTCGGATGTATTCTGGTCCGCTACCGCTCAAGCATAAGCGGTATTCTAGCCGAATGAGTATCGCGGCTGGAATTCGCTACAAGGATGGTGTGTTGCTATGTGCCGACACAGAGCAGAGCGCTTGGAGTCACACGCTTCATGAATCAAAAATAAAGCGAATAGACTTACCTGACGCAAGGATCGTGATCTCCTATGCTGGTCATGCTGCGTTTAGCCTCTCGGCTATAGAAAAGTGTGAACGGGTACTACGGCACACGGAACCTGACGCGCTGAAGGAAGAACTAGAAGGGACCCTTGAGGAGGAATATCGGCGCCACGTCTTGGGCCATCCAGACCACGCTATAGACGGCACCTTGCCATACAAAATGCTAATAGCTTTCTGGCGTTCGGGAGAGAAAGCTCAACTGTTTAAAACTACCCAGACAGCTATGCACGAAGTACCCGGCTACGACTGTATAGGTGCCGGAGATTACTTGGGCCACTACCTCATCCAACCCCACTTTGCTAAGTGGTTAGATGAACGAACCGCTCTCTCGTTGAGCACCCTGATGCTAGCTGGAGTCAAAGGCTATGTTGAGGGATGCGGCGGAGTATCTTGTTTTTGCGCGCTACGCGATGACGGAATGATAGCCGATGGAGTTTCGTTAGGATCGAGCATCATTGCTCCTAAGACGATGCTCGAGTGGTTGGATTATTCGGCCAAGGGCTATCAGTACCTAGCTGGGCAGTTATTTCTGCGGGCCGCTGATCCCATGCTCTCAGATCTTGACTTTGCGCGGAATCTGGAAATATTTGCCGGCCAAGTAATGGAAATGAGGACAAAATGGACTAAAGGCGCAGTACACGAGAGCATGAACTTCCTCAACCGAGAAGGCCAACAAGCTCCGATATACCCCAGAGGTGATCCGTTACGCCCGCAGCCATCGCAGGAGAGATCCGAAGCGTCTGATGAATCCTGACGAAGTTGTAATGCATGATGTGAAGCGCGACCATCGCGACGTGGTTCTCGATCTTTTTGCTAAAGGCATTTGTGAGGCGAGTGAATCGGCGCATCGACATCCGCATGGTGAGATTCTGCCGTTCAACATAAGACGGTGCTGACGTGCTTGGGATCGGGATCGCCGTCGATAACCTTGGTCTCGCATCCAATGCACTCCGCTGGACTGTACCGCTTCTGGCCCTCGGAAGTTTCGTTGTAGATCTTCTGAAGCATCGCATAATCCACATGGCCGTGAAACGCTTTTTCGACTGCGGCAAGATAGACGCTCAGACCATCCGATGTGAGTTGAATGCGGTTCGCCAAGCGTCCAGCCAAATCGTTGACGAAGATGCGAGCCGTAGTGCCATCGCGCGGGCCGACGATCCACGACGGAATCAGTTTGGTATCGGCATCAATTGCGACCCAGGTCCACACGTCGCCAGCGAATGGATTCTTGGCGGCAATCTCAGGCGTGACGTTCTTGGCCTTCGCGTAGCAAAACGACCATATTTCGTCGATCTGTACCCGTTGGCAATTCAAATTCACCAAACGCTTGTCGAGATAGTCAGAGCAGGCCGCGCCAAGTTCCACCAGCAGCTTAACGATTGTATTTTTCGCGACGCCAGTCATACGAACCGTTGCGCGTATCGAATTGCCCTCAACGAGGGCGCTAACCACTTGAGCTTGTTTATTTGGGTCCAGCTTGTTCATCTGACCCAATTATACAGCGGTCAAGCAGAAAGAGTCAAGTAGAAAAATGGAAGAACCCCTCAACGCTGAGAGTCCAGCGGTGCAAAGGTACCGAGCTATTCTTCTGGAGGGTCGAGATATTGCCGAGCAGTTTTGTGAATTTCTGCGAACTGGCGAACTGTATCAACCCGCTGATTCAATCGAACCGATTCCGGGGAGCTACTCAAGCGACTAACCATGTCGTCCACTTCGCTCTCCGTTAGGACACCCTTGGATCGTAACAGCGCGACTAACTCAGCAATGGAGCGAGATGACCAATCGATTCTGGCTTGGACTAATCTCAGCATCAGCGCCAATTCTTCGCGCGTGGCAAATTCATCCGGTCCCATGAGCTACTTTTTCTCCCACCGCTTCTTTGCAGCCTTCGCAGCGACCTGCGAGCGCTTTCTAGGGGTCAACTTCGCGGCTCTAGCAGCGCCGCCCTTGAGTCCACCGAGCCGTCCCAGGGCCACGGCATGCGGGTTCTTGTTCGGGTCTACCGGCTTCACCTCTTGCTGGCCCGGATCGAACTTCGGAACTTGCCCGGTAGCCTCTTGGATGATCCGATACGCGAGTTGGTTCGGATCACGCGGACGTGCTTTGCTTGAGCGGTCTGCCATGCTCCCAGTATGACAACATGGAGCGGGGCGTCAACTGCGGAAAAGTTCAAACTGACCCACTACCGAATGCACTGCTGTCTCGTTCCAATCCACCAGCACTACGGTGGCGCCCGATTCAGCAAACGCCTTGGCCGTCGCAAGACCCAGGCCAGAGGCAGCGCCGGTAACGAGTGCGACTTTGTTTTCGAAAGATATTTTCATAGGGTGACCTTCCCAGGCTATAGAGCGGAGCGTGAGTGCGCTTTACCGATCCTGCTAACTTCTTGCCTGATCCTGTCTGGCGCTGGAATTTCGTGTACATGAAGAGTTCGACGGAGGTAGGCTGGGTGAAGATGACGAGAGGGATAAGGAAAGCGGCGGTGGCCGATCCGGCAGTGATCGGGATGAGGCAGTTATTGGCGCAGCGGATTGTTGCGAATACGCGAGCGGAAGGAGAACACCCGACCGCCGTACCAGGACTGATTCTCTACCACAGGACCGCGCCGACTCCCTGCTATCGAGCTTCCTACGAGCCGAGTCTCAGCGTATTTGTGCAGGGACGGAAGCGGATCAGTCTCGGAGGCACCGAGTATTTATGCGATGGATCGTCGTTCCTGCTGTCATCGATTGACGTGCCGGCGCAAAGTCAAATCGTGGAGGCGTCCGAGAAAGTGCCATTGCTTTGCATGTATCTCAGCCTGGACATGCCGGCGGTCCGCGAGGTCCTGAGCCGTGACGACGTACCCGAAATCCAAGCGTCGTCGTATCGTCGCGGACTGGCGGTGGGTGAGACGACTCTGGGATTGCTGGGCGCGTGCAATCGGTTGCTCGATCTTCTGGACACGCCTGAGGATATCCCCTTCCTCAGCCACTTAATTCAGCGTGAAATCCTTTACCGCATCCTTAAGACGCCTCAGGCGGAACGGCTGCGCGCCATTGCGACGAGTGGCGATTTAAGTCAACGAACGACCAGAGCGATCGCGTGGCTGAGGGCGAACTTTACCAAGCCTTTGCGCATGGAAGACCTTGCGTCCACCGCGAGGATGGGAGTGTCCACGCTGCATCATCAGTTCCGCGCGCTTACCGCGATGAGCCCGCTGCAGTATCAGAAACAACTACGGCTCCAGACCGCACGTCAACGAATGCTGATGGACGGTCTGGATGCCACCAGCGCAGCCTTCGAGGTCGGCTACGGGAGTGTGAGTCAATTCAACCGCGAATATAGTCGATTCTTCGGCCTGCCGCCAATTCGGGACATCAAGGCGGTGAGAGCCGGCCATAGCGCGGGGTTGAATGTCGCCTAGCAGGCGGCAGTGAGTCTCGCAACCGGGCGTTCTAGAGGGAACACAAAAATGAAAATACGAAAACTCGGAAAATTGGAAGTCTCGGAATTGGGCTTCGGGTGCATGAGTATTAGCGCCAACTATGGCCCCTCGGCACCCAGAGACCAAGGCATTAACGTAATACGCGCCGCCCAGGAACAAGGCGTCTCGTTCTTCGACACCGCCGAAGTCTACGGTCCCTACACAAACGAAGACCTGGTGGGAGAAGCCCTCGCGCCGACCCGTGATAGGGTGGCCATCGCAACCAAATTCGGCTTCGACAACGAGAATGGCGGCGTTCTTAACAGTCAACCGAAGCACATCAGGAAGGTGGTTGAGCAATCACTGAAACGCCTTCGAACGGACCGCATTGACCTCTATTACCAGCACCGCGTAGACCCCGCAGTGCCAATCGAAGACGTCGCCGGCACGATTCGGGACCTCATCAAAGAAGGGAAAGTTTTGCACTTTGGCCTCTCTGAGGCGAGCGCCAAAACAATTCGCCGAGCGCATGCGGTTCAGCCAGTCACCGCGGTTCAGACGGAATACTCAGTAATGCAGCGAGACCCGGAAAAGAACGGTGTGCTGGCGACTTGTGAGGAACTAGGAGTTGGCTTCGTCCCATGGGGTCCGGTCGGACAGGGGTATACCACCGGGAAAATCAATGCTCGAACGACGTTCGACCCTAAAATGGACATGCGGTTTGGGTTCCCGCGCTTCTCTCCTGAAAACATAACGGCAAACAGGCCGATCGTCGAATTTCTGGGAATGTTTGCAAAAAAGAAGAATTCAACTCCCGCCCAAATTTCCCTGGCATGGCTGCTGGCGCGGAAACCATGGATTGTTCCAATCCCGGGAACTGGCAACCTCGATCACCTGCGCGAGAACTTAGGCGCGATCCATGTCGTTCTGACGGCTGCGGATTTGCGCGAGATCGGGGCTGCTTTGGCTGGAATAACAGTGGAAGGTGGCCGAATGAACGAAGAGCAGATGCGGGTCGTTGACCAAACAACGTGAGTGTCTCTTATCCTCGGTCCAGTTGCTCGCGGAGCTCGCTGGGGTATCGAGATTTCAGCTCGGGATAGGCCTCGGCGAGCCGGATGAGGTCCAGTTCGTCCTTCTTGCGTTTGCTTAGCCGCAGCTCGGGATCCCCGCAGGCCCAGAGATTGCCCTGCATGACATCCTCGCGGCAAGCCACCTTCACTCGGATCCCCAGGACGTTCGCATCCACGGATCGGGCCGGGAATGCCTGGTAGCGTTCGTCGGTGGTGAACTGAATCCGAAGTTCGCTAGCGGGCGTCAGTGCATTTACCGAGTGCTTATGCACCTCGATTTTGAAGCCTTGCGCTTCAAGGTGCGCCGTCAGATCGGGCAGACTCCCCGCGATGACGACGAGGTCAGCATCCAGCGTGTACACTGGCTCGACGTAACAATTAACCGCCATACCACCGATCAGACAATAGGGTCCGAACGATTCGCACGCAGCGATCAGCCGAGCGAAGTCGGTCGCACCTCCCTGAGTTGTCAGCTCGTAAGCTTCCACAGCGGTCACAACTCCACTCTAGCCCAGGTGCGCCGAAGCGCGCGGGATTATCGCGAGATTCCGAGCTTTTTCATCTTCGATTGCAGGGTGGTGCGTTTCATGCCCAGGCGGGCCGCGGCGCCATTCCGTCCGCCCACCACGCCTGAGGTCTGCTCCAGCACGCGGCGGATGTGGTCGCGCTCGGCATCCTGGAGCGTCACCGGGATTGCGGCCTCCGACGCCGCGCGCAGTTCGGCGAGAGGAATCTCCAGGCTGCTACCGCGCGTTAGAATCACGGCGCGTTCGATCAGATTCTCCAGCTCCCGGACGTTGCCCGGCCAGGCGTAGCTCACCAACGCTTCCATAGCCGCCGACGGAATGGCCTGGATGCGTTTGTTCATGCGCTGCGCATACTTCTGGGTGAAATACCGGACCAGCTTGGGGATATCGCCGGTGCGCTCGCGCAAGGGAGGCAACGATAACGGAAAAACGCTGAGGCGATAATACAGATCGCTGCGAAACTCGCGGCTAGCGATCATTTGTGAAAGATCGCGATTGGTTGCCGCCACCAGCCGCACGTCCACTTTGATGGTGCGCACGCCGCCGAGCCGCTCGAACTCATGCTCCTGGAGCGCGCGCAGCAGCTTAGGCTGGAGCTCCAGTGGGATATCGCCGACCTCATCCAGAAAGAGCGTGCCTTTGTTGGCCAGCTCGAATCGGCCCACCTTCTGCGCGATGGCCCCCGTAAACGCGCCCCGTTCGTGGCCGAACAGCTCGCTTTCCAGCAGCCCAGTCGGAATGGCCGCGCAGTTGAGCTTTACGAAAGTGCGCTCCCGGCGGCCGCTCAAGTCGTGAATCGCGCGCGCGATCAGCTCTTTACCCGTACCGGTCTCTCCTAAGATCATGACCGACGCCTCGGTGGGCGCCACGGTGGCGCATTGTTCCAGCACGCGCCGGAAAGCCGGATCGTCGCCGATAATCTCCCCGAAATTCCGCTCGGTCCGGATTTCATCCTGAAGATACAGCTTCTCTTCGGCGAGTTGATCCTTGAGCTGCGCGATCTGCTGAAAAGCGGTGGCGTTCTCGATGGCGATCGCTGCCTGGCCGGCCACCTGGGTGAGAAAATCCACGTCTGAGGGCAGGAAGGCTTTCTCCTTCATACTGCCTACGTTCAGCGTTCCGAGCACCCGATTCCGCGTGATCAAAGGAATGCAACACAGCGATTGCAAACCTGCCGCAGCCAGCCGTTGAGCCACGGGCGACTCAAATTGCGCCAGTTGCTCCCCATCCAGCACCACCGGACGCCGGGTTTCCACCGCTCGGCCAGCGGGTGTTTCGTCCAGCGCCGCCGCGGTCCCCTGCGGGATGATCTCGGGATTTTTTTCGAACACCAGCGCGTGGTTTTTCAGCAGGATTCCGTCTGGTTCCAGCAGCGCCAGACTGGAGTATTCGCTGGGCAAAACCCGCCGCAGCCAAGCGGCGATACTGGGAAAGAGCTCGCGGATGTCCAGCTGGGAAACCAGAGCGTTCGTGATTTCGAGCAGCACTTGCAGGCGATCGCGCTCGCGAGCCAATTGCTGCTGGTACTTCTCGGCGTTCTCGAAATTTAGCGTGTTGTCGACCGCGACGGCCACCTGGGCCGAGATCTGCCGCATGAAATCCAGCTGCGATTCCAGCGGGCCGCCCGAGACGAAGCCAAACATCAATGCGCCCAACCGATGCTGTGCGGTGGTTAGAGGCAGCCAAGAGGAACTCACCACTCGATTGCGCTTCAGCACATCCATGATTTTCGGCCAACGCGTTTCCTTGTTCACGTCCGGAATGAGGAGCGGTTCCTGATGGACGTAAACCCACCCGGAAGGGGAATCTTCGGGTGGAAGGTCCATCTCGGGCAGATGGGGCACTACCTCGGCGATGCTTTCCAGTATGTGCAGCCGCATGGTATTACTGGCTGCGTCGTAAAGAACCAGATTGAGGAAGTCGAAAGGAACAATCGAGTGCAGGCGCGCCGCCAGGTCACGAAACAGCCCGCCGAGGTCGCGATGCTGTAGGATGGCCTGCGATACATCCAACAGCGATTGGTAGGCGGCACCCTCCGACCCGGCATTCTCCCAGCCAGACCCAGGCTCCGAGACGTCACGTTGTTCGGATCTCGCGAGCATTCGATGCGCCTGAAAACCAGTATAACGACCAGCCAGGCGTCCGGCGGACTTTAGAACAAGTCGCCGATTTCTTTGGCGACGCCGCGCGCTTCCAGATGAATTAATCCCGCGTTCGCTCCCATCGGTCCCATGACCGCCAATACTGCCTTGGGCCCCGCGGAATAAACAAACAGCACGCCGTCGTCGCCGCGGATACTGACTTCCGACAACGCGCCAGTTGCCATGCTTTCGCTAATCCGGCGTCCCAGGCTGGAGGCCGCGGCAGCCATTGCCGCCACGCGGTTCGGATCGGTGCCATTTGAAAGCGAATGTGCTACGGGCAAGCCCTCATTGGAGGCCAGTAACACGCCGCGCAGCTCCGGGATCGCGTTGCGCAGGTTCTCCAGATAAGTCTTCAAAGCTTCGTGTTTGACCATAATCCCCTCCCGACGAACTCCCGCGTTAGCGAGGAAACTCGGCGCAGCTGCGCTATTAATTAGATCGTTCGCGTAAGGCGCTAACTTTAGCCCGCACTCGACTCGGCTGTACGAGATTCTATGGTTTACCCCTAGGAGGATAAGGTACTCGCCTGAGAACGTCCTCATAAGCGCTTTACCGTATCGAATCGACCTCAGAGCCTATTCATTTATCGCGTAGAAATGCCGATTACACCCCTATGCGATGCCGCTATTGTGGCAAGGAGGTGGCACTACTCAAGAGACTCACTGGGAGTGGTGGATTTTGTTCCGAAGCGCACAAGCAAAGCTATCAGGACGAATACAACCAGTTGGCGCTGGGCCGGCTGCTGCAGGCTCAGCAAAAAGGCCATACACAACCTCCGGGGAAAGCAAAAGGATCAACGGTAGCCGTGGAAGCGGTGCCCGCCGAAGAGGCCGGGCTCAAGGAACAATCCGCCCAAATGCCTGCGCTGCCACTGGAAATCAGCAACTTAGAGGAATCCGTCGCTGGCGAGCGCCCGTCGCGGGACGCGCTCGCAGGGGCGCCTCCTGCGCCGGACGGACCGGCGGAAGCCTCACCGAAACCTGATGCCGAACCCCTAGGAATCGCGAATTTCCTGACGGACAGCCCCACCGCGGCGACAGTGCCCGAGGAAACGACGCACGTAGAACCATGGCTGGATTTCACGTCTGGTCCGGCCGTTGCGGATTCGCGATCTCGACCGGGACCCCCTGCACTTTCCACCGCGGAGGCAGTCTCCCTGGACCTACTGCCGAGTGCCGCCCCAGCGGGCAGTACCGCAATTCCAGCCAACCTGACGCCGCAGGAGTTCGTGAACGGGCTTGGCCTGCCAACCCCGCTCCGGAAGGTGAGCGCTACGCATGAGTTGCCCTCGGCCGGGCCAATGACCATCGAGGTGCCGGCCAGCAGCATCGATTTCGCCCCCGATCCAAGCATTGCCATGGAGGTCGGCCTCGAGACTGCCGTTTCGGTGGAAGATTCCGAGCTTCTTGAGCTGCCCTTCACCGGAATCGAATTCCCGACCGAAGACTCGGGCGTTGTGGTGGTTGTTCGGCAGGAAAGCAGGGCAACTGATGCAGTGGCGGGGGTTGAAGACGCCACCCCTCGAGCATCGCTGGAAGCTTTAGCCAGGTTGCATCAGGACCTGGTCCAACAAGAAACAGCGAGTCTGCGGGAGCCTGGGGTGACGGTGGCCGGGCCCGCAGCGGCCGAAGGGGACCCGCATCCAGAGACACCACGTCATCCGGAAACGCCAAGTCCTGGACGAGCCACCGAATTGCTGGATATCCAGATCCGGATGTTTCCACCTGCCAAGCCGGTTCCCCGGGAAGGCGCCGGACTGCCGATTGAATCGGAGCTGCTGCTTCCACGTCTTAAGTCGCTGCCATTGCGGCCCAAGATGGCTGTGGCGCACGGCTACGAACGTACGTCCACGAGCCCGACTCAGGCCCAGGGCACGGCGGCGGCCCAGACCATCCCTCCATCGACCCCCGCCCCGGCCGCGCGGCCGGTGTCCCGCATCGTCCAAGCCCTGCCGCTGCCAGCGCCGGCGCGAGCGGAACCATCCAAGCTCGCCCCAAGAATTAAGCCGGCTGCGCAAGCTCCAGCGTCCCAGGCCGTAGTGGTCGAGCCCGAAAACGGAGCCAGCATCCACGTGGCGGAAAAGCCGGCGGCAAAGGCGGAACCAGTGGTTGAGGAAATCGCCATACCAGCGGCACAGCAAACTCCGATTCAACCAGTGTCGCGGAGGCCCGGCGAGCCGGCCCCAAGAAACGCGCCCAACTTCGCTGCGGTACAGCTTCCCAAGCCTACCTTCCTGGGTTCTCTCAAGGTCAAACTAGGGATCGCCATTAGCCTTCTCGTCGTGGCCTGTTCCACTTGGCTGGGCTGGGGCGGCAAGTCTTTCACATCGCACGGGTCCAACCCCACGACTTCCGCGGACGGGCCCGGCCCAAGCAAGGGTATGGAGGGCGGTGGCTGGATCGAAAATTGGGGTGCAGGCCCATCGGACCCACGTGCCGATAGTCAGATCACCCTCTACCGGCCGTCGCTCAAGCTCTCCGACTATCGCATCGAATTCCAAGCCAGCATCGATACTAAGAGCATCGGCTGGGTGTTTCGCGCCGCCGACCCGGACAACTACTACGCCATGAAGCTGATGGACGTCTCCGACGGTCCCGCTCCTAAGGTGGCCGTATTCAAATACGTGGTGTTGAACGGACGGCAAACGCAAGTGGGTCGGGTGCCCATCGACCAGGCGGTCCAGGCCGATACCGTCTTCAATATCCGGACCGACGTGCGCGGCTCCCAATTCAGCACCTACATTCAAGGCCGGCTGGCCGACGTCTGGACCAGCGATCAGTTCAAAGCAGGTGGCGCGGGCTTCCTCAATGAAGGAGAGGAGCGCGGGAAAGTGAAATCAGTTTCCATTCACTCCCTGAATGGCGCCGGCAGATAAACAGATTCACCGCAGAGGTTCAATGGAAAACACCAACGATCAATGGTTATGGTTTGTCGATAACGAGCTGGTAGAGGCTCTGGCCCGCACCGACGCCCTGGATCCAAGCAGCGAGAAGCGGCCCGTGCAATCCCAGGCGCTGGTCCAAGCGCTGGCTCTGAACGTGGACGGCAAAACCGAACAGGCTTTGCGCGAAATCCGCGAAGCGATTCAGGGCGGCGAAAAGCTGCCGGAACTGATCTGGACCCAAGCTCACCTGGAGTTTCAACTCGGCCTGTTCAACGACGCCCTGGAGAGCTACCAGAAGCTGCTGGAGACACAGCCCAATCACAAAGCCGCAACCTATAACGCGGCCCTGTGCCTGGAGAAGCTGCAGCGCTACGAAGAAGCCGTCGCCCGGTTCCGTAGGGCGGCGGATCTCGACCCCGACCTGTTAGAAGCCAGGCTAGGCATAGCCACGTCCGAGCTGCACTGCAATCACTTGGACGAAGCGCTGGCGGCCTTCGACCAATGCTTGCAGTCCAAACCAGGCAGCGAGAAAGCTCTCTACGGCAAGGCTGTCGCGCTGCACCTGTCCGGACGCTCCGGGGAGGCGCTGGAGATCTATCAAAAGCTGTCGCCTGGCAACTCCGGCGACGCCGAGTTGCTCGCGAACATGATGTGGGCGGCGCTGGCGCTGAAGGAAAACGAAAAGGTTCGCGAATATTCCGAAAAGCTGCTGCGGCTCCGTCCGCATTCGCAAGCCGGCTTGGCAGGCCTGATTTCGGCCGCCATGGGGCGCGGCGATTACAAATCCGCGGCCGTGCATGGCGCCCAACTGGTGAAAGTGGCCAATAAATCGTTCGAAGGCTGGTTCAACCTCGGCGTGGCCTACCAAAAGACGAACCGCCTCGAACAGGCCGGCCAAGCCTACGCCGAAGCGGTCAAGCTGCGGCCCCACAGCCCGCTGGCGTATGCCAATCTCGGAGCGACGTTGCAGGAACGGGGCGACCTTCCAGAAGCTCGCAAGGCCTATGAACGCGCGCTGCAGTATGCGCCTGAGAACGCCACGGCGCTTTGGAATCTGGCCATCGTGCAGGAGCGCCTGGGCAATTCATCGGAAACCGAGAAGTGCATCGAAAAGCTGGTGGAAGCGGATCCGGAACGCGAGGACGCCTGGTTCCGCCTGGGTTATCTGCGCTTGTTGCGGGCCGACCCGGCGGGTAGTATCGAGCCGTTCCGGGTGTGTGTCAGCAAGCGGCCGGACTGGCTGGAAGCGCTGATGAATCTCGGCGTGGCGCAGCGCAGCACCGGCGATCTGGAAGGGGCCAAGGCGTCCTTCACACAGGCTGCCGCGTGCCATCCTCAATCCACCGATGCGCTGCGGGGGCTGGCGGCCGTAGCCACCGCCGAGGGGGATTGCGGCCTGGCGCTGGACACCGAAGCCAAGCTCGATCAACTGGGCGAACGCATTCCGGAGCTGAACTACAACATCGGTATCCTGCTGCAGAAGGCGAATCGGCAGGAGGACGCCGCCCGCAGCTACCGCCGCGCCACCGAAGAGAAGCCCGATTTCGCCGAAGCGTTTCTCAACCTGGGACACGCGCTGCAGGCGCTGGGCCAAGAGGACCAGGCTCGCGGCTGTTGGCAACAGGCGGTGGAAGCAAAGCCGGAGCTGGCGGAAAAGTACTTCTAAAAGAATTCAGAATTCGAGAATTCAGAATTCAGCGGACGATATTCTGGATTCTGACTTCTGAATTCTCACTTCTTCTGCAGCCACTTCACGCTGACAGGTTCCAGGTGCTCGCACTGCATGGTGTCCGTCACGCCCGACACTAACAAGGCGCAGGCGTTGGATTGCGCGCTCCGCAGCGCGTGTTCCTGCGTGTCGGCGGAAGCAGTGCGGCATTGGTTCCCGCCATGGAAAGCCACGCACACTTCCACGCGATATTGCGCGATGTGCATGCTGGAGTAAACCAGGAACACCAGCACCAGCACCACAAAACCAATTCCGATCAGCACCGTTTTGCTCAAGCACCCTCGGCAAAAAAGTTGCCCATGCGGCGGAATTTGTCGTAGCGATCGTCGATCAGTTGCTCGGAGGTCAGAGGGGCAAGTTCAGCCAAAGCCTCTTGAATCGTCGTCTTCACCAGTTCGGCGGCCCGATTCGGATCGGTGTGCGCGCCTTCGGCCGGTTCCTCGATCATGCCGTCGATCAGTTCCAGGCGTTCCAAATCCTGGGCCGTCAACCGCAAGGACTGCGCAGCTTCGGCGGCGCGTCCCGAATCACGATAGATGATAGCGGCGCAACTCTCCGGTGAAATCACACTGTAATAGGCGTTTTCGAGCATGTAAACGCGATTCGCGATGCCCAGACCGAGCGCGCCTCCGCTGCCGCCCTCGCCGATCACGATGGTAACCACCGGGACGCCCAGCCGCGACATCTCACGCAGGTTGTTCGCAATTGCCTCCGCTTGGCCGCGCTCCTCGGCGTCAATGCCGGGATACGCGCCTACCGTGTCCAGGAACGTCACGATGGGCCGCTGGAATTTTTCGGCCAGATGCATCAAACGCATGGCCTTGCGATAGCCCTCCGGCTTGGGCATTCCGAAATTGCGCAGCAGCTTCTGCTTGGTGTCGCGACCCTTCTCCTGCCCGATCACCATCACTGGCCGGGCATCCAGGAACGCGAAACCGCCTATGACCGCGGCGTCGTCGCCAAAGAAGCGATCGCCGTGCAGTTCCGAAAACCCACTAAAGACGCGGCTGATATAGTCCGACGAGTGCGGCCGCTTGGGGTGGCGCGCCAGCAGCACGCGATCCCAGGTGGGATTGGTGGCCGCTGCGGTTGCTTCGAGATCGGGATTATCCGCCATTCACGATGGGGCCGCTAGATCGCCAGGACCTCGACCGACTCCGGGCCGCAGATCCGCTCCACTTCCGCCCAAAATTCCTTGTCCGGGCGAACCTTGGGAGCCACATCCAGGATAACGGAAAAATCGCGCGGCTTCTCCAGCCGCAGCCGGACCTCGGTGTCACCACGCTTGCGCGCGAATAGCTGGTTCAACGCTTGGGCCTTGTCGGCCATTCCGTTCACGCCCATGGGCACGCGAATTGAGATCAGCGTCGGCAGGTTCACGCGCGCCACTGCCAACGGGATAATATCCTGCACCGAGAGCTTCGGCGGCCCGTTCTCTTCGGGAAGCACCAGGCCGCGCACCAGCACGGCTTGATCCTCCACCAGATTACTGAGCAGCCGATCGTATTGGGTGGAGAATGCCATCGCCTCCACTCCGCCTTTGCGATCCTCCACGCGCATGGCCGCCCACAGTTTGCCTTCCTTGTTGCGCTTCCGCGTGATGCCGGTGAGGATGCCGCAGATGGCCACCTCGGCGCCGCGCTCCAGCCCTTCCAACGTTTCGGTGTCGTGCTTGGAAAGTTCTGAGACCTTATCGGCGTACTCATCCAGGGGATGCCCGGTGACGAAGATTCCCAATACTTCCTTCTCGCCGGCCAACTTTTGCTGCACCGTCCAGTCCGGCAGCGCCGGCAGCGGATGCTCCACGTGCGCCGGCTCATCGGCTACGGCGCCAAACAACCCCACTTGCCCGCTCTCTCGGTCCTTCCAGGCTCGCTGGCCGCTCTCCATGGCGTTCTCAACTACCGCGGTCAACTGAGCGCGATTCCCGCCCAGGCTCGCCAGCGCACCGGCTTTGACGAAATTCTCGAGAATGCGTTTGTTGACGCTGGTCAAGTCCACGCGCTCGCAAAGGTCGTACAGCGACTCAAACAGTCCGCCGCTCTGGCGCGCTTCGATGATGGAGTCCGCCGCCGCTGCGCCCACGTTGCGGATGGCGCACAGGCCCATGCGGATGCCCTGGCCATCGGGCGAAAAATCGCGACCGCTTGAATTCACATCCGGCGGCAGCACCGGAATGCCCATCTCACGGCATTCATTGATGTACTTCACCACCTTGTCGGTCGAGCCCATTTCCGACGTCAGCAGCGCCGACAGAAACTCCAGTGCATAGTGCGCTTTCAGGTAAGCGGTTACATACGCCAGGTAAGCATACGCGGCGGAGTGGGATTTGTTGAACCCGTACCCGGCGAACTGCTCCATCAGATCGAAAATCTTCTCGATCTTCTTCTGCGGATGACCCTTGGCTTTGGCGCCTTCGATGAAGCGCTGGCGCTGCGAGGCCATCTCCTCGGCCTTCTTCTTTCCCATGGCCCGACGCAGGATGTCGGCTTCGCCCAGCGAATAGCCCGCCAGGCTATTGGAAATCTGCATCACCTGTTCCTGATAAACGATGACGCCGTAGGTCTCCTCCAGAATCGCCTTCAATTCGGGGAAATCGTACGTCACCTGCTTGCGGCCGTGTTTGCGATCGATAAAATCGTCCACCATGCCGCCCTGGATGGGGCCCGGGCGGTACAACGCATTCAAAGCGCACAAATCTTCAATGCGCGTGGGCTGATACTTACGCAAGATATCACGCATCCCGGGCGATTCAAACTGGAACACGCCGCTGGTAAAGCCCTTGGAAAAAATCTGGTATGTTTCGGCGTCATCCAGCGGCAGCTTCTCGGTATCCAGCTTCACGCCGCGATAGCGCTCGATCATGGCTACGGCTTCCTGAATAATGTCGAGCGTTGTGAGCCCGAGAAAGTCCATCTTGAGAAGCGCCAGCTTCTCCAGGCCCACCATGTCGTACTGGGTAACGATTTCATCCTTGCTGGTTTTGCAGAGCGGGACCAGCTCCCGCAGCGGCACGGGCGAGATCACCACGCCGGCGGCGTGCATGCCCGCGTTGCGCGCCATCCCTTCGATCTTACAGGCTACCTCCAGCACTTCTTTCAGCCGAGGATCCTTGCGCGCCGACTCTTCGATAGCCGGTTCCTGCTGCATGGCTTCTTTCAGCTTGATGTTGAGCTGATTCGGAATCAGTTTGGTGATCCGATCCACGTCCGCGAAGCCGATATCCAGCACCCGGCCGACGTCCTTGATGGCCGTGCGCGCACCCAAGGTTCCGAACGTGATGATCTGGGCTACCTGCTCGCGCCCGTATTTCTCGGTGACATACTGGATCACTTCGCCGCGCCGCCGGGTATGAAAGTCGATGTCGATATCCGGCATGCTGATGCGCTCCGGGTTCAGGAAGCGCTCGAACAGCAGTCCGTATTCCAGCGGATCGATATCGGTGATTTCCATCGCGTAGCTCACCAGGCTGCCGGCGGCCGATCCGCGGCCCGGCCCCACTGGAATGCCGCGCGATTTCGCGAAGCGGATGAAATCCCAGACGATCAGGAAGTAGCCGGAAAACTTCATCTGCTGGATCATGCGGATCTCGCGATCCAGACGCTCGGCGTACTCCGCCAGATGGTGCTTCAGAGCGCCTTCCTTGCTCAGCGCTTCCAGGCGCATACGACGCTTCTCGAAGCCTTGCCGCGCGACGTACTCAAAGTAGCTGTCGGTGGAGTGTTCGGCGGGAACGTCGAATTTAGGGAACGGCTCCTTCACCTTTTCCAGACTCACCTGGCAGCGCTGTGCGATGTCCCAGGTGCGGTCCAGCGAAGCTTCCATCTCGCCCGTCTCTCCGAATTGGGCCAGCATCTCATCCCGAGTCTTCAGATAAAATTCCGGCACGCTGAACCGCATGCGCTGCGGATCGCTCATGGTCTTGCCGGTCTGGATGCACAACAGGATCTCGTGCGCGCGCGCATCGTTCTTGCGCATGTAGTGCGAATCGTTGGTCGCCACCAGAGGGATGCGCGTCTCTTGGGACAATCGCAGCAGCTCCGGAATCACCACTTTGTCCTGGTCCAGGCCATGATCCTGAATCTCCAGGAAAAAATTCTCCTTGCCGAACATGTCGGCGTAACCGTAGGCCAGGCGCTTGGCTTCCTCGTAGCGATTGGCCAGGATGGTTTCGTTGATGTCTCCGCGCAGGCAGGCCGACATCGCGATCAAACCCTTGGAGTGCCGGGCCAGAAGATCTTTGTCGATGCGCGGCTTATAGTAAAAGCCTTCCAGGTAGGCCGTCGAAACCAACTTCAGCAGATTGCGATAGCCTTCCTGGTTCTCGCACAACAACACCAGATGATTGTAACGATCGCTGTCGCTGCGGCTCGCGAGGCCTTGCTGCGAAACGTACACTTCGCATCCGATCACCGGGTGCACGCCCTTTTGCTTGGCCTCGTTGTAAAATTCCACCGCGCCAAAAAGGTTGCCGTGGTCCGTCATCGCGACCGCGGGCATCTTCTGTTCCACTACCAGATCCATCAATTGCCCGATCTCGCACGCGCCGTCGAGCAGCGAGTAGTCAGTGTGGCAATGGAGATGTACGAAGGGCCGCGCGGAACTCATTCCGATTCCTTACTGGGGGAGGGTTAACTCTATTGTACTTCTTAGTTCGATCTCCCGCGAATTTTCTTCTGTCGCACGCAAACGGATTTCGATGCGGTCCGCCGGCATCAACTCTGGAAACCGCTCGCCCCATTCGATCAACACCACCGCGCGCCGGTCGAAGATTTCTTCGAGACCCAGGGTCGACACCTGGGCGGCTGTGTCCAATCGGTACAAATCGATGTGATAGACGCTCGGACTGTATTCATGTATCAACGTGAACGTCGGGCTGGATACATCATCGGGCGCAGCCGCTCCCAGACCATTCACAATTCCTTTCGCAAGCGTCGTTTTGCCCGCGCCGAGGTTCCCGATCAGGAGCACTACGGCTTTGGGCGGCAACTCCGCCGCCAGCGTCTCGCCCCACGCAATGGTCTGATCTTCAGATTCGGTGTGATAGATCCGAGATTTCACGCATCGCCCCAGGCAGAAACTCGAACAGGTCCGTCGCCATGAAAGATTTTTCGCCGAGCGCCTCGGCGCCCAGTTCGCCCGCGCGTCCATGCAGGTAGACGGCCGCGAGCAAGGCGTTCTCTAACTGATTGGGGAACTGCGCGATCAAGCCTGCGATCATTCCGGTGAGCACATCGCCGGTGCCTCCTGTCGCCATGGCAGGCGATCCGGTGGGATTGATCCACACCCGCCCGTCGGGCAACGCGATCACGCTGCGGTTGCCTTTCAGCACCAGATACACGCCGTGTTCGGTGGCGAAGGCGCGCGCATGCCCGACGCGATCGGCTTGAATCTCGGCGATCGATTTGCCGGTCAAGCGCGACATCTCGCCCGGATGCGGCGTGAAGATGCGCAGCCCTTCGAATCTCGACCGCCGCCCCGCCAGCGCGTTCAACGCATCCGCGTCCACCACCATGGGCGTCTTCGACTCTTGCACGAAATTACGGACAAATTGGACGGTCTCCGGGTCTTGCCCCATGCCAGGACCGATCGCAATGACGTTTTTCTTCGCCGTGATCGCGGCTAAAGCCGGATCGTCCGGCGCGCGCATCGCGATCGACCCGGCATCGGTCTCCGCCAGCGGCTCCGTCATGATCTCGGGCGCGTAGGATGCGATCGCCGTGATCGCTGACGCAGCCGAGGCAACCGTGGAAAGCCCCGCGCCGGCCCGCAACGCGGCGATACCCGCCATCGCCGCCGCACCCGTTTTTCCGCGCCCGCCCGCGATCACCAGCACGTGCCCGTACAGGCCCTTGTTCGAGTCACTCGCTCGCGGCTGGAACAGCGCCGCAAAGTCCCGTGGCTCCGAGACAAACAGCGCAATGCCGGCGTCGTCTTCATACAACTCCGGCGGACTCCCGATCTGTGCGACATGTACTCTTCCCGCCAGCTCGCATGCGGGTGAAAGCACCAGGCACGGCTTTGGCGCGGTGAACGTGACGGTGTGTTTTGCGCGCACCGCCCCGCCCGACGGCACATCCACGGCCACCACATCGGCCAATGGAAAGGACCCATTGATAGCGTCGATCAATTCGCCGGCTCTGCCTCGGGCGGGCCCTTCGAAGCCTGTCCCCAGAAGGGCGTCCACCACGAGCGTCGCAGTCCGCATCTCCGGCGTGATCTCGAACCAAACCGGACAGCGCACCGCCTCCAGCATTTTGTAATTCGCCAGCGCATCGCCCTGCATCTGGTTCGGGTCGCCAGCCAGCACCACGCGCAACCACTCCGGCTGGGCCCGCGTGAAAAGCTGCCGCGCCACCACCAAGCCGTCGCCGCCATTATTGCCCTTGCCGCAAATCACGACGATGCGCTGTTTTTTGAGCGGCGCATACTCGCGTTCCAGAAACTCCACCACACGCTGCCCGGCATTCTCCATCAGGATGATGCTTGGAATTCCCAGCTCGGCCGTGCGTCGGTCCACCTCGCGCATTTGGGCCGCGGTTAAGACCTTCACGCCCGCACCACGGTCAGCACCTGTTCCAATTTCCGCAGATTGGCCGCCTCTCCCATGACGATCAGAAAGTCCCCGGCGGCGATCTCGGCATCGGCCGGCGGATTGAACAGCATGCCTCCGTCCGATTTGCGGATGGCCAGCACAATCACGCCCAGTTCGCTGCGGATCTTGCTCTCGAGCAGCGATTTCGACGCGTACTCACTACTCGGCGCGACGCTGAACTGTTCGATCCCCACGTCCAGCCCCATGCCCTTGGTGGTGAAATCGATGAATTGAAATACGTGCGGCTTGAGCATCACTTGCGCCATCCGGTTGCCGGTCATATCGTAAGGCGCGAAAACGTGGTCGGCGCCGGCCAGCCGCATTTTCTTTTCGCTCTGCTCGGAAGCCACGCGCGCCGAAACCTGCAACGACGGCTTCAACGCTTTGGCCGAGAGGATCACGAACAGATTGTCTGCATCGCTCTGCAGCGTGGCAATCAAACCTTTGGCCTGCAGCACACCCGCCTGCTTGAGCGTCTCATCGTCGGTAGCGTCCGCCAGCACTCCCAGCATGCCGTCCCGGATGGCCCACTCCACGCGGTCCTCGCTTTTGTCCACGATGAGAAACGGGACACCGGCCCGCTGCAGCTCGCGCGCCGCGCCGCGGCCCACGCGTCCAAAACCGCAGACAATGATATGGTCCTGCAACTTTTTGATCATTTTCGTAGTCCGCCGCTTCCCGAAATATTGCGTGAGCTCCAGCTCGATGATGACCTGCGTCATGCCGCCCACCGCCAGCAGCAGCATGGTTACGCCAAAGAATATCAGAAACGAATTGAAAATCCGGCCGTGGAAACTGAGTGGATGGACTTCCGCATACCCCACCGTGGTGATGGTGATCAGGGTCATGTAGAAGGCGTCGAAGGGCGGGTAGTGCTCAATCCACATGAACCCCAGCGTTCCGCCGGTGACGACGAGCACGATCCCGCTGCTCAGGACGATCAGCCAATTGCGGAGGCGGCGCATGCTGAGGCTATTTTAGCGGGAACCTGATCGTAGCCGTCTACAAGTCCTGAAGGACCCTTACTGACGTGCGCGCCTCAGTAGACTGGTAGCGTTTACCGAGCCGCGACCGTGAGGAAGCGGTTTCCGACACAGGCTAAGGCTTGCGAGCCAGCAACAGCGTCATGTCGTCGGACAGCTCGGGCACTCCGGTCCATTGCCGCACCGCTTCCATCACGCTTTCGATAATTCCGGCGTCGTCCCGGTCCGCGTTCTTCGCCACCAGCTCGATCAGCCGCTCTTCGCCGAACATCTCGCCGTATTCATTCTCGGGCTCGCTGATTCCGTCGGTATAACATACCAGCAAGTCTCCGCTTTGAAGCTCCAGCTTGCTCTCTTCGTACTTCGAGAAAGGAAACGCACCTACCACGGTTCCATTCACATCCAAAAGGGTGGGTGCGCCACCGCGTATCAACACCGGCTGCAGATGGCCCGCGTTGGTATACGTGAGCACGCCCGTGGCCTGATCGAAAATAGCGAAAAAGAAGGTGGCGTATTTTTCGGGCGAGGTGGTCGCGTACAGTTGCTGATTCAGCTCCGAAACCATCCGCGCGGTGGAGAACCGCAGGCCATTCATCGACGCCGTCACATCCGCCGATGCGCGCAGTTCCATTCGCATGGCCGCTTGTATGTTCGCCATCAGCAGGGCGGCCGATATTCCCTTCCCGGCAACGTCTCCAATCGCGATCGCGAGCTTCCCATCCACCAGTTGATAGTCGTAGTAATCGCCCGACACGGTGCGAGCCGGATCGCACTTTCCCAGCACTCGCAGGCCTTCGAATATTGGCGGCGCCTTCGGATACAGTTGATCCTGCACTCCCCGCGCGATCTCGATTTCGGTCTCCATTCGCTCTTTTTCTTTCGCCACCACCAGCAGCCGCTCCAGATTCTGCGTCATGCTGTTGAACGAAGTGCTCAGCTCGGCGAGCTGATCGCGACCCGACACCGGAATCAAGTGCGAAAAATCGCCGTTCATCACCCGTTCCGTTCCCGCGTACAGGGAATGGACGGCGCCGGTGATGCTGCGCGACATTGAAATGCCGATCACCAGTCCGGTGACGCCGACGATCAGAAACGCGCCGGCCACGACATAGAACGCGATGAGAAGAACCCCCTGCTGCTCGTCGCCGCCCTGGCTGAGGATCGCGGCCAGAATGGAGGAGAGCCGGGTGTGAACCACCAGGAGCGCGGGCTCGCTGCTTTCTGGATGCGCCCAGTCCACCGCTCGCGTAAAGGATCCCCAGCGCACGTCCAGATCGAACCGATTTACGGGCGGAGGCAGCGCGCCGCGGGCAGCGTCACCGCCGGCCGCCCCCAAGGTGAAGTGTTGTGGATACCCCGGAACAGCCTTGCTGGACATGCTCGCCGGTCTGGACTTCGGCTTGGCAGCTCCCGCGGAATCCGAGGCAGGAGCGAAATCCCGCTGCAGAAAGTAAACATCGCCCATGCCCGGGACCATCCCGCTGAGATACTGCCGCGTCAGCGGCGCGATAACTAAATACTTGCCTTCATTTTTCGACGCATAGCGCCAGGCGTAGTAGCGCCCGTCCAGCTCCGCCAAGCCGCCCGAATTCTGGGGCAGATGTTCCGGCGCATTTATCGCGGCGTCCTCGGGCCAGCGCCGCACCTTTCCTTTTTCTTCCACGACGAAAGCGATGCCGGGGAAGCGCTTCGCATATGCGTCGGCCGTTCGCGCCAGAGCCGCATCGGGCACGGCGTTTCCCGGTCCGGCGAGAACCTCCACGGCAGAATCAAGCGAAGCCACGCGCCGGTCCAGCTCTGATCGCACCAGATACACCGCCACCTGCGTGGCCAGCATATACCCGCCGAGCCCCGCCAGCGTCAGAATCAGCAGAATCGGCAGCACCGCGATAAATAGATACGCCACCATCAGCCGATTCCGCAGACGCCAGGTGAGCTTGCGCAATCCGATGCGCAAAAGGCGCAGAGCGATCCAGGCGCCCAGCAGGTAGGTAGCGAAAGCAGCGACTCCCTGGAGGCCGCTGCCGGACCAGGAACCCGACAAGACCAGATCCAGCAGGAGAGCGATCAGAAAAGCCTTTTCCAGCTTTCCCGCCCGTCTCCACAAAGATTGGAGTTTGAGCTTCACACGCGCGATTTGGCGATCTCCGGAGTTTCCGCCGTCGCCTCCGGCAAGGGCTTTTCCGCTTCCAGAAAATTCCGCGTCAATTGTTCCTGCAACACGGCCAGAGCCGTTTCCGGATCGTCGGCGTGCTGAAAGAGCCGCAAATCCTCCCGGTCGATGGTGCCGTGCTCCACCAGCGCTTCGAAATTCAGGATTCCATTCCAGAACTTGGTCCCGTACAGCACGATCACCATCTTGCTTTCCAGCTTGCGCGTCTGCGCCAGGGTGAGGATTTCGAACAGCTCATCCAAGGTTCCGAATCCGCCTGGAAAGACGACCAGCGCCTTGGCCAGGTACGCAAACCAGAATTTTCGCATGAAAAAATAGTGGAACTCGAACGACAACTCCGGCGTGATGTAAGGATTCGGCCGCTGCTCGAAGGGCAGCCCGATATTCAACCCGATGGTCTTGCACCCGGCGTCGGCCGCGCCGCGATTGGCGGCCTCCATGATCCCCGGGCCGCCGCCGGAGCAAATCACGAAGCGGTGGGGCGTCGCCTCGAGTTTGGAGGACCACTCCGAGATCAACCGCGCCAGCGTTCTCGCATCGCGATAGTATCTGCCCAATGGCCCGTCTTCGGTCAGCCGAGCCGAGCCGAAGAACACGATGGTGTCCTGAATCTTTTCATCGCGGAAATGAGACAGCGGCTCCAAGTACTCCGAAAGAATCCGCAACGCGCGAGCGTCCGGGCTCTCCAGAAACGTCTCGTTGAGATACGCTACCGGCCGGCGGCCATTGGTGGAACTGTCGTCTATCATTACCGAGTCGTGGGCGAGGTCGTCGAAACACCTTCCAGGCGCTCCAAACGCTTTTCCAATTGTCTCACTGTCTTCAGCAGTTCAGGCAATTTCGGGAAGGCCGTGATGGCGCGCAGCCACTCGCGAGCTTCAAACGCGGGCGATCCGGACATTACCGCCCCTTCGGCTACGTCCCCGCCGATCCCACTTTGCGCGTAGATGATGGCGTTGTCGTGGATGGTAAGGTGCCCGGAAATTCCCACCTGGCCGGCCAGCAGCACGTTCTTGCCTAGAATGGAATTCCCCGCCAGTCCGGTCTGCGCGCAAATGATGTTGTCCTCGCCCACTACGCAGGCATGGCCCACCTGCACCAGGCTGTCGATCTTGGCGCCGCGTTTGACGCGCGTCTCGCCCATGGTGGCCCGGTCCACCGAGGTCAGCGATTGGATCTCGACATCGTCCTCGATCACCGTCACGCCCGACTGCACGATCTTGAAGTGCGTTCCCTCGCGCGTCTTGGCGAAACCGAATCCGTCGCCGCCCACCACCACGCCATTCTGCAGAATCACGCGATGCCCAATGCGGCAATGCTCGCGCACCACGGCATGAGAGTGGGCGCAAAAATCGTCCCCGATCCGGGCGCCTTCATAGATCACCACGTGCGGATGCAAAACCGCGTTGTTGCCGATGCTGACGTGCTCGCCAATCACCGCGAACGGTCCGATCGACGCCCCATCGCCGATCCGCGCCGTGGCCGCGATGGACGCTTGGGGATGGATGCCCGGCTTCGGCCGCGGCGGTTGGTAGAACATGCCTAGCGTCCGCGCGAAATCGTGATAGGGATTCGCCGAGACCAGGCTGGCCGGTCCCTGCCCCGGCGCCTGCCCCGGGAGGGGCTCCTTCACCAGAATCGCCGCCGCCCGCGTGTTTTTCACCTTGGGCGCATATTTGGGGTTGGCTAGAAACGTCAGATCGCTCTGGCCAGCCTGCTCCAACCCGGCCACACCCGTGATCTCGATTTCGGGGTCGCCATGCAGTTCGCAGCCCAGCCGGGCCGCCAGATCGGACAAGCGAATCCGCTGGATGGTAGTCATAATCAATGGCTTGATTGTAAACCCTGCTGGACGGCATTACGGCTTACAGCTTTACGGCAATACGCGCTATCGTGAGCGTGTAGGGATTCAAACTATGCAAGAGACAATGTGGGATTGACCGCTAATCGTCCTTGACGAGTCAAAAGCACCGTGTATATGATCCCCGCCCCACTAATAATTGCTGCCCCGAAATCCAAGTTTTTCTTGGCGTTCTCGCCCGCCAGCACGTGCAAGACGATCGTGCCAGTGACAACCAGAATGACCAAAACGACAATTCTCGGATGCAGTAAGTCATCGATTATGTGGTTCTTTCGCATTACGGGCGACCAACGTTAACCAGGGTCAGAATATCACGATCCCCGGCCCGCGCCGCTCTCGTCACGGTCGCCTTGGGGCCACTGAGCTTCATAGACCGCAAGTCTACTTGACAACAACGCACTAAAGTTTGATAATGGAAACAGGCTAAAACGAACCGGATTCGTTAGCCGAAGGATTGAAGGAAACATGAGCAAAATCATAGGTATAGACTTGGGCACAACCAACTCGGTCGTCTCCGTTATGGAAGGCGGCCAAGCCGTTGTCATCCCGAACCAGGAGGGCGGCCGGACAACGCCGTCCGTCGTTGCGTTCACCAAAACCGGGGAACGGCTGGTGGGCACGGTGGCGAAACGCCAATCCGTCACCAACCCGGAGAACACGGTTTATTCGATCAAGCGCTTCATGGGCCGCCGCTTCAGCGAAGTGAGCGAGGAAATGAAGCTGGTTCCATATAAAGTTGTCGCCGGCGAGAACGGCGACGCCCGCGTCGAGATCAACGGCAAGAAATATTCCCCGCCCGAGATCTCCGCGATGATTCTCACGAAATTGAAGGAAGCGGCCGAAGCCTACCTGGGCGAAAAGGTCACCAAGGCCGTGATTACGGTCCCGGCCTATTTCAACGATTCGCAGCGCCAAGCCACCAAGGACGCCGGGCAGATCGCCGGCCTGGAGGTGATGCGCATCATCAATGAGCCGACGGCCGCGGCTTTGGCCTATGGGCTGGACAAGAAGAAGAACGAAACCATCGCGGTCTATGACTTTGGCGGCGGCACCTTCGACATCTCCATTCTCGAGGTTGGCGACGGTGTCGTCGAGGTGAAGTCCACCAATGGCGACACGCATCTGGGCGGCGACAATATCGACCAGCGCATCATCGATTGGCTGGTGCAGGAGTTCAAGAAGGAAACCGGCGTGGACGTCTCCAAGGACCAGATGGCTTTGCAGCGTCTCAAAGAAGCCGCCGAGAAGGCCAAGATCGAGTTGTCCAATACCCTGGAAACTGAAATCAATCTGCCGTTCCTCACGGCCGATGCCAGCGGCCCCAAGCACATGAATGTGAAGCTGACGCGGGCGCGCCTGGAGCAGATGGTGGCCGATATTCTGGATCGCGCCAGCGGCCCCTGCAAGCAGGCCATTACCGATGCCAGCGTCACCCCCGCGCAGATCGATGAAGTGGTCCTGGTGGGCGGGTCCACGCGCATGCCCAAAGTCCAGCAACAGGTGCGCGAATTGTTTGGCAAAGAACCCAACAAGAGCGTGAACCCGGACGAAGTGGTCGCGGTCGGGGCAGCGGTGCAGGGCGGCGTGTTGGGCGGCGAAGTGAAAGACGTACTGCTGCTCGACGTGACTCCACTCTCGCTCGGCATCGAAACGCTGGGCGGCGTGTTCACGCGCCTCATCGAGCGCAACACCACCATCCCCACGCGCAAGAGCGAGATCTTCTCCACCGCGTCCGACAGCCAGACGTCGGTTGAGATCAAGGTGTATCAGGGCGAGCGCGCCATGGCGGCCGACAATAAGATGCTGGGAGTGTTCCAGCTGGTGGGCATCCCTCCGGCGCCGCGCGGGATTCCGCAGGTGGAAGTCACCTTCGACATCGACGCCAACGGAATCCTGAACGTAACGGCCAAGGATAAGGCCACCAACAACGAGCAGAAGATCACCATCACGTCTTCCTCGGGCCTGGCCAAGGACGAAGTGGAGAAGATGGCGCGGGACGCCGACGCGCACGCCTCCGACGATCGCAAGAAGAAGGAAGAAATCGAGTCCCGCAACCGGGCCGACGCGATGGTCTACAACATCGAAAAGATGCTCAAGGAGCATCGCGACAAAGTCAGCGCGGACGACGCCAAGGCGGTGGATGACGCGCTTGCCGATACCAAGAAAGCGATGACGGAAGGCGGCATCGATCGCATCAACCAGGCCACTTCCAAGCTGGAAACGGCCAGCCACAAACTGGCCGAGGCCATGTACAAAGCCTCCAGCCAGCCCGGTGGTGCTCCGCCGCAAGGCGGTCCGGATGGCAATGGAGCCTCCGGCGGCGAATCGAAGCCCAAAGATAATGTCGTCGATGCCGAGTTCGTGGACGTCGACGACAAAAAGTAAGTAAGAACGTTATTGGTTGTTGGTTCTTGGTTGCTGGTTGGTCGTAGCCTGCATCCAGTTACCAACAACTAATAACCAATAACCAACAACCGTTTATGCCAGCCGCAAGCAAACACGATTACTACGAAACGCTGGGCGTATCTCGCGGAGCCAAGGAAGACGAGATCCGCAAAGCGTATCGCAAGCTGGCGCGCAAGCACCATCCGGACCTCAACCCCGGTGATAAAGCCGCCGAAGAGCGCTTCAAGAAGGTACAGGAAGCGTACGACATCCTGAGCGAACCCAAGAAACGCCAGGTTTACGATCAGTACGGCTTCTATTCGGACAACATCCCTCCGGGCGGTCCCGGCGCCGGAGCGGGCGGTTCGGCGGAGAGCCAGCCCGGCATGGGGTTCGGCGGCTTCGATTTTTCCGACTACGTCAATCACAGGGATGCCGGGCCGCAAACCGGAGGCGGTTCCGGGGCGTTTCGCGACATCTTCAGCCAATTCTTCGGAGGCCAGCGGGGCGAGGCCGCGGGAGCCGGCGGTCCGGAAAAAGGTTCCGATCTCGAATACGGACTGGACATCGACTTCTGGCAGTCCATCCGCGGCACTCAGGTGCGCCTCAATGCCGCCCGCCAGGAGGTTTGCGATACCTGTCACGGCACCGGAGCAGTGGGCGGCGCTTCCACCGTCTGCCCGGAGTGCGATGGCACGGGCAGCGTCAACCAGATGGCGGGCGCCATGAAGTTCAACCTGACCTGCCCGCGCTGCGACGGCAAAGGACGGCTGCGGAACGTGTGCCCCACCTGTCACGGCGACGGGCGGTTGTCGAAAACCGAGACGGTGGAGGTCCGTATCCCTGCCGGCGCGCAATCCGGCTCGCGCCTCCGCGTGGCGGGTAAAGGCAACGCCGGGCGGGCGGGCGGCGCCGCCGGCGATCTCTACATCACGGTGCGCGTCGAGCCCCACGCCTTCTTCCGCCGCGAGGGCGACGACATTCATATCCAGTTGCCGGTTACGGTGTCGGAAGCCGGCCTGGGCGCTAAGATCGAAGTTCCTACCATCGATGGGCGGGCCTTGCTCAAGGTGCCGCAGGGGACACAGAATCAGCAGAAGTTCCGCTTACGCGAAAAAGGCGTGATGAACGCGCGCAAGAATCAGCGCGGCGACGAAATCGTGGAGGTGGTCATCCAGGCGCCCAAAGTGGATGACGAGCGTACCCGGGAGCTGCTGCGCGAGCTGTCGCAAGTGAGTTCGGATGATCCCCGCAAGGAAATGTGGACCAAGGTGTAATATGCCCAAAGCCCGATCCAAAGCCGCCTACATGATCTCCGCCGTGGCCGAGCAGTACCAGATCCATCCGCAGACTCTGCGCCTGTACGAGCGCGAAGGACTGCTCGCTCCCTCGCGCAGCGAAGGCAACACCCGCCTCTATACCGACGACGATCTGGAGCGCTTGGAAGTGATTCTCAAGCTCACCCGCGATCTGGGCGTGAATCTGGCCGGCGTCGAGATCATACTCAACATGCGCGAAAAGATGTCCGCGATGCAATATCAGATCGAGGCCTTCGTCGCCACGCTCAATCAGGAATTCGCGCACCGCGCCCGCCAATCCCCAACCGAATCGAGGCGCTCTTTGATCCCGGTGGTTCAAATGCGCGCGCCCGCCGTCCTCGAACTTCCCAAAAAGAAAAGACCCAAAGCCAACTAATGAAGCATGATCGCTGGATCGCCGCCGCTGCGGGCATGGGCATCGCGGCCGGCTTGGTGCTCTACGCGGCCAAAACCGACGGCATGAACGTGATCACCGGGCAGAAAGCCTTCACCAATACGGCTTCGCTCAGTCCAGGTTTGGCTCGCAAGATTACCGCGCAGGATCTTCCGCAACCGCAACGTCCAACCGTAGGCGGAGTGTTCGGGATGATCGGCGCCGGTTTTCGCGGGGGCGCCAAGAGGCCTGAAAACGCCATTCCGAAGGCTCCGGCCGGCTTCCGGGTGGATCTCTTTGTCGCGAGCGGCCTCACCAATCCGCGGCAAATGCGCAGGGCTCCCAACGGCGACATCTTCCTGGCGGATACGGGCGGCGGAACGGTTCGAATTTTCCGCGGCATCACGGCCGACGGCAAGCCGCGGGAATCTTCGGTCTACGCCAGTCTGGCGGGAGCATTCGGTATCAATTTCTATCCTCCGGGGCCGAATCCACAGTGGGTGTATGTAACCAACACCACCACGCTGGTGCGCTACCCTTACAAGAACGGCGATCTCAAGGCCACCGGAGAGCCAGAAAAGCTGATCACCGACATTCCCTCGGGCGGACATTCCACTCGCGATATTGTGTTCTCCAAAGACGGCAAGAGCCTGTTCCTGGCGGTTGGATCGGCATCCAACAATAACGACAACGCGGCCGAATTGCATCGCGCCAACATCCTTGAATACACGCCCGAAGGCAAGTTCCTGGGCGTTTATGCGTCGGGCATTCGAAATCCCGTGGGACTGGCGATTGATCCTGAAACGGGCGAGCTATGGACCTCAGTCAACGAACGCGACAACCTGGGTGACAACCTGGTTCCCGATTATGTGACCCACGTCGCGCGCGGCGGCTTCTACGGCTGGCCGTGGTTCTATATTGGTGCCAATCCGGATCCGGCGCATGCCGGCCAACACCCCGAGTTGAAGGACAAGGCGATCGTGCCCGACGTCTCTGATTCAGGCCCATAGCGCTTCACTTGGCATGGCGTTCTACGATGGGAAGTCGTTTCCAGCCGAATATTCCGGCGATGCGTTTGCTGCCGAGCACGGATCGTGGAATCACTCGCAGGGCTCGGGCCGCGAAGTGATCCGCATTCCGCTCGAGAAGGGGCGAGCTTCGGGCGTTTATGAAGACTTCCTCACTGGATTCACCAGCGATGGAAAAACCTGGGGCCGGCCGGTGGGAGTGGCCGTGGCAGCCGACGGCTCGTTGCTGGTGTCCGACGACGGCGCGCAAGTGATCTGGCGCGTGAGTTATACGGGCAAGTAAGTTTATCGTCCCTATGTGAGACGGCCGGGCCGTTTTCCAGCAAGGCACGCCATGATATAGTGATTGTCTCCAAACTGCCTGGGATTCACATTGGCAAGGAGCGAAGCTGATGAAACTGGTTTTGATCCTGCTAGCCACCTCCAGCCTGCCCCTGGTGGCGCAGTGGCTGAATTATCCCGATCCAGGGACTCCACGCACCAAGGACGGCAAGCCGAACCTGACCGCTCCTGCGCCGCGGATAAATGGCAAACCCGATCTCACCGGTGTCTGGGAGGCCGAGCGAACCTCGGAGAGCGAGTTCACCCGCGTACTGGGTAACAACATCGCGCAGGTACAAGTCGACTTAAACGATGTGACTAAGTACGCAACGAACGTATTCTGGGGGCTGAAACCCGAAGATGAGCCGGTTCGACCCGCAGCGCTGGCGATCATGAA
Source organism: Bryobacterales bacterium (assembly GCA_963824345.1). GTDB lineage: Bacteria > Acidobacteriota > Terriglobia > Bryobacterales > Bryobacteraceae > Palsa-89. Next base: position 457,031 of record CAWGOZ010000012.1, on the reverse strand, counting down.
ACAGCGTGCAGGCCAGGACTTTGTCACGGCGCGTTGTCTCCCGGGGGGCATACCAGCGGGTATGCTCTTCTACAGTTTCAAGATTGTTCAAGCACCCCGCGAGATCGTGCTCCTGCCTGGGTTCGATCCTCCGCGCCAGATTTACACCGATGGGCGCAGCCTGCCAAAGGACCCTCAGCCTTCCTGGATGGGATATTCGGTCGGAAATTGGCAAGGCGACACGTTGATTGTGGATACCGTCGGCTTTACTGAAGCGAGCTGGCTGGATGGGTTCGGCCACCCGCGCAGCGAATCGATGCACGTTACCGAGCGCTACCGCCGCCTCGATTTCGGGCACATGGATCTGGAGGTGACTCTCGAAGATCCGACGTATTACACGCGGCCTTTCGCGCTTAAAACCCAATTGAACTTAATCCCGGACAGCGATGTCCTCGAATTCGTCTGCGGTGAGAATGAGAGAGACCGCGCACACACGGAGAAGCGGTAACCCAGGTACTTTCCTGCAGTAGGCGCATGCGGCCATTCACGGCAACCGTTTTGGCGCGCAGGCAACTGGTACGTCTCTCGCCCCCTAGTGCATCCGCTCCAAATATTGTCCCGTGGTTCCGTCCACGTACACCGAATAGTCGCTGGTCCCCACCGATCCGCCCCAAATCACCCGCCACGTCACGTCCGGAAACCGCTTCGTCAGCTCCATCAAAAACATCACGGGCTTGTCGGGATTCTTCTTAAGATATGCCGCGCTCTTCTCCGCCGCAGTCTTGTAAGCTTCGTCGGTATCCAACTTGATGGCCGCCATCAGGAAAGGCATGGAATCGCCCCGCGCCGTGTAGTCCTCCTCGATGCCTCCGAACACGCCTTCATGCAGATTACCCTCCGCCTCCACCGCCGAATAGGTGTAAGTCTTCGCCTTGCGGCGCGACGGAGAGACGAAAATGACCTGCCACGCGCCGGACTTGCCGCGATCCGTCTTCAGTTGCGCAAGGTTGAGACTCGCAATTTGCAGTGGCTGCGCATCCGCCGCCCACCCGCGCGCTTGTGGATACATGCGCTGAAACGCCTGCCGTCCGGTGAGCGCCTCAGGCGGTTTGGGAGGCTCTTTCTGGCTGGTGGTCCTGGGAGCGTCCGAACACGCCGACAGGAAAAGTACCAGCGGGGCCAGCCAGGGAGCTAGCCGGTTCAAGAAGGTCACAGATCGCATGACTTTCATTCTCCCGTCATTCCAATACAGCCGCCATCCATCGCATTAACGATTCTTTTTATCGGGCCTATAATAGGCCAACTGAAACCGGCGCTGGAACCAGAAGCTCGCAACCGTAGTACTCCGCAGTACCGTTTGGATGAAAAGTACCTTGTCCTTGCCGGTCAGGAAGGTGAACATTGTTAAGTGGCATGACTGATGGAGAGAACTGACTTGGATCAGTGGCGGTCGAGAGAAGTGGCGCGCCTGCTGGCGCTCGTCGAAACCCAGCGCCGCTATTACCAGGAGATCGTCGCGTCGATCCCGGTGGGACTAATGGTCCTCTCCTCGGACCTGGGCATCCTGCTGGCCAATGCGGCAGCGCGCAAGATATTTGGCTTTCACGTGGGCGATTCTCCGCATCGCCGCATGGACACCATCCTGCCCAGTTCGCTGTTGGATCGCATTGAAGAGGTGCTCAAAACGGGCGTGGCAGCGATCGGAGTTCCGATCGAAACCGCGCGCGACAAACGCCGCCTGCGCGTTGGCATTCTCGCGATTCGCAATTGGGATGAAGAGGCCGCCCAGGAAGCGCTTCTCACCATCGAAGATCTAACGTCGATCGACGTCCCAACCCCAGCGGACGCGGCGCCCGCGCCCGTGGTCCAAGAGAATCCCGCGCCGGACCCCGCGGTCCAACCGCCATCTGCTCCTGGGCCCGCTGTGTCCGCGGCCGAGTTTATCGACAACCTGGACGCCATCATCTGGGCCGTGGAAGTTCCTTCCATGAATTTCGTTTTCGCCAGCCCAGCCGCTGGAAAGCTGCTCGGTTTCGGGCCCGAACACTGGACCAGCCATCCATCGTTCTGGCTGGATCGGGTGCATCATGCGGATCGTGAATGGGTGGCCGAGTCCTACCAACGCGCGATCCAATCCGGCGCCCCGCACGCCTCCGAGTTCCAGGCCATTACGGCCGGCGGAGGCACCCTGTGGCTGCGCGAATACTCGCGGCTGCTTCCGGCGGTCGAGGGCCAGCCCCGCTACATGATTGGCGTGGCCGTCGACGTTACGGAACGCCGCATGCTGGAAGACCAACTGGTCCAAGCGGAGCGGGTGGAGGCCGTGTCGCGCCTGGCCAGCCGCATGGCGCACGACTTGAACAACGCGCTGATGATTCTCACCGGCTATAGCGAAGAGCTGCTCACGGCTTTACCCGCGGGCAGCACCATGCGATCCGATGTCCAGGAGATCCTGAGCGCCACCGAACGAGTGGGCGGGCTAACCAGCCAACTGCTTTCGTTCGCTCGCCGGCAGGGCCAGGCGTCCGCGGAGATCGAGCTGGAGCCCGCGCTCGGAAAAATCAGCCTGAGGCTGGATGCGCTGCTCGGGACGCACGTCGGCTTGGATCTGCGTCTCTCCGATGAACCGAATCGCGTCCGCGCCGACGCCTCGCAATTGGAGCACGTCCTGACCGCGATCGTGGAGCGCGCCCGGCGAGGCATGCACGCCGGCGAGAGCATCGCGCTTCAAACCTCGCGCCTGGAAATCAGCGAGGACTTGCGGCGCCCCAACGCTCCTCTCCAGCCCGGAGCCTACGCGGTGATCTCCATCATCGCGCCCGCCCAGCCTCTGGATCCGGAAGCGAAAGCCGCGCTTTTCGAGTGCTCGCTTCCCGGCAAGGAACCATGGGACGACGCCGCAGCGACGCTCTCGCGCGCCTACGGCGCCATACGGCAATGGGGTGGCGATATTTCGGTCTCGGCTGCGCGAGGCGCCTCGCAATTCCGTATCTTCCTTCCGCGATTGGATGCCGAGGCAGGCGCTGCGGCTGGGCCGTTGGTCGAGACCGCGTCGGAGCCGCCGCCCGCGGCGCCCGAACCTCCCGCGCCGCTTGCGACCATTCTGGTGGTTGAAGATGAAGCGGGCATCCGCGCGCTGGTCAGAAAAATTTTGCGGCGTCAGGGTTATCAAGTGCTCGAGGCGGCGAACGGCCAGGATGCGCTGGCGCTGTGCCGGGAACACGGCCAACGCGTGGACCTTTTGATCACCGATGTGCTGATGCCGCAGATGGGCGGGCGCGAATTGGTGGAGCGCCTGCAAACGCAGGGGCACGACATGAAAGTGCTGTATGTTTCCGGTTTCACCGACGACGCTAACATTTACTCGGGCGAACTGCCCGTGGGAACCGCTTTCCTACAGAAGCCTTTTACTCTTGGATCGTTGCTCGACAAAGTAAAAGAAGTTTTGGCGCTGTAGCCTACCAGTAAACGAAGGCTTCTTCCTCGCAAATCAGGATCAGCGGCGCACCGCCGCTGGAGATGGCCTGTGCGTGCGCGATAACCTGTTTGCCGGCTTCGGACTGGATGCAGGCGTTCAACTCGTCCATGGAGGAAAAGTACACCTCCGACATTCGATAGGCGCTTACTTTCCCCTGCGGGGAACCTATCACTTTCGTCAGAACCAGCCGCGTGATTCCTTTGAGTTTCTGCTCGATCAGCGGCACATGCTGTTCCGTGTATGCTGTCTCGAAGGCCTGCTCGTCTTGCGGCCGCGGATAGATTAAGACGATTTTGACACCGTGAGTGCCCATGCTGGCGAATCACCAACATCTTAGCACCCGATCAGACGCGCCCCATTAACATCAAAATAATTAAGACCAGCAAAACCATTCCGAGGCCACCGCTGGGATAGTAGCCCCAACCCGCGCTGTACGGCCAGGCGGGAAGCGCGCCTAAGAGAATGATCACCAGAATAATCAGCAGTAGCGTGCGAATCATGGCGCTTCCTTTCAGGCGGCGGGTGAGTTTACGGCAGGCGCAACCGTGAGCGTGGGTCGCAACGCGCCAATCGGACTCAGCACTGCCTCCAGGCGCTGGGCGCGTACTTGCATTTCCGCCAGTTTCTGCAGGAACCGGTTTCGAAGTTGCGGCATGGTTTTCAAGCGCGGGTACATGCGCTGCAAAAGCCGCTCGCTGGTTCGCAGGTGGTGCAACTCGGCAACCAACGCTACTTCGAATTCGTCTTGCGCGGGTTTCGCTTGCGTGGGCTTTGACTTTGGTGTCTTCATGGGAAGAAACTTTGCAATTTTCCTGCCAAGGCGAAGGCGCGCGCGAAGTCTCTTAGAGATGAATTACTTAGGAAACTGGGCCGGGCAAATTTATTTCAGGAGCTTGTCGATTTCCGTGAACAATCCCGCGCCTTCAAAGACCGCCAGAGTAGATTCTTCATAGGCGAAGTCGTTACGAATCATGCCTTGCTTATCGATCAGGAACAGGTGCGGAACCGAGATCTGGCTCATGGTGCTGGGCGTGGCGTTGAAATAGGATGCAGTCATTTGTCCCATGTCGCACACCACCGGAACGGTTACCTTGTTAATGGCGACGAATTTGGAAACCGTATCCTGGTTATCGGGCGGCAGAACCACCTCCAGGATCGCCACTTTATCGCCGTAGCGCGCCTTCACTTGCTCGAGCGTGCTAGACAACAACAGGCAGTGCGGGCAGCGCGTGGACATGATATCCACCACCACCACTTTGCCGGCGAAATCCTGCAGATCGTAGTAATGAGAATAACTGGGATCGGGCAGCGCGAAGCCGGGTGCGCGACGATTGGATAAATCGCCGGAGGCGGCCAGGGCCAGTCCCGACGCTACCCCAAGAAGGCAAAGCGCTGAGCGGATCATAAGCTTAACTTACCAGCTTTCACTTACTTTATCAGCCCTCGAAGGGACTCGCTGTACGGCGCGCGGGCCACGCCGCGTTCCGTAATGATGGCCGTGACGTAGCGGTGCGGCGTCACGTCGAAGGCGGGATTGGCTGCCTCGGTTCCTTCCGGCGCCACAGGCACTCCCTGAACGTGAGTAACTTCGCTGGCCGCGCGCTGCTCAATGGGGATTTCATCGCCCGAGGCCAGGCTGAGGTCGAGCGTCGAGATAGGGGCTGCCACGAAGAATGGAACATTGTTTTCCTTGGCGAGCACGGCGATCGAGTAAGTGCCAATTTTATTGGCGACATCGCCGTTGGAGGCGATGCGGTCGGCGCCCACGACCACGCATCCAATGCGGCCGGAGTGCAAAAAATGCCCGGCCATGTTGTCGGTGATCAGCGTGGCAGGAATGCGGTCGTGCTGCAACTCCCAGATGGTGAGCCGCGCGCCTTGTAGGAAGGGCCGGGTTTCGCCGGCGAAGACATCGATCTTTTTGCCCAAGGCCACGGCCGCGCGAATCACGCCCAGGGCGGTGCCATAGCCGGCGGTGGCCAGCGCTCCCGCGTTGCAATGAGTGAGCACGGTCTTGCCATTGGGAATCAGCGGCGCGCCATTCTTTCCGATGCACTGGTTGATGGCGATGTCTTCCAGGCGAATCTGGACGGCTTCGGCGATCAGCCGTTCGCGGATTTCCACCAAACTGAGCGCGCTGGATTCCGCGAACACGCGGCGCATGCGCTCGATGGCCCAAAACAGATTGACGGCAGTGGGGCGCGTAGTACGAAGGGTCTCGCAAATGCCGTCGAACTCGGCGCTGGAATTCGCGTGCCGCATGCCCAGCGCAATTCCCATGGCGGCCGCGACGCCGATGGCTGGCGCGCCACGAATCACCATGGAGCGAATCGCCTCGGCCACTTGCTGGTAATTGCTGCAAGTGACGTAGACCTCTTGGCGCGGAAGGCGCGTCTGATCGATCATGACCACGCCGGCGCCGGTCCATTGTATGGTTTCAATCATGAATGGTTTCGATCATACCGTCCGCGCATGCCAAAGGAACGCGGCGAATTGCGTGAGATTAAACGTGGAATGCATGAAGGCTGCAGCAGTGGTGGAGTCCGCCCTGTGCTTGGCCCAGCCAAACACGCAGCCCACCAGCGAAATCAGCAGCATGTGTCGCCAGGACCATTCGTACTCATAACCGTGAATGCTTCCGAAGATGATGCCGGTGACTACGATGCCACCGGCCGCCCCGAGGCTGCGAACCAGCAGCGGCATCAGGAATCCGCGGAAGGCCAGTTCCTCGCAGACCGGGCCGAGAATCACCACCACAATTCCGAGCGCCAGGGTTGTGGCCGTGGAGCCGAGGATCTGCTGGAAGGGGAGATCGATTTCCGGGGTGTGCAACGCTGCGCCGAGCAGGCCAAGCGCGAGAGCGAGGAATGGACCGGCCAGCAGAGCCGACAACGTGACAAACAGCGAAGTGGGCTGCCAGCCCAAGGAGCGCCACAGCGGCCGATCGTAACGAAAGCGAAAAATCGCAGCGAGTCCGGTCAGCGCCAGAGCATACAGAACCAACTGTGGGAGCATCAACTTCCAGCCCACGGCCAGGGAAGTGAACTTCATCAGCAACAGGGCGAAGAATAGCGAGACCCCCAGACTAGCGAAGAGCAAACTGGCAAACAGGAAGAGATCGCTGTAGTCCCAGAAAGGCGGTGGGCGCAGGGTAGTGGTTGGTGGGGATGGATCGGGCTGAGGAATCATGCGAGGCGCTCGATTAATGCCGCGGCCACCAGCGGGATCATGATCTCGTGATGGCCGGTGATGGAGTAGCCATGGCCGCCCGAGCCTGCGTGCGGGCGTTCGACGACATTCAGCTTAGGCCGGTAATGCTGCAGGAAATCGAAATTGACGGTGGTGAAATTCGCGAGCGGATGGCCCAGGTTGCGCACCACCGAGACGGCTTTCAGGAACACTTCCGGCAACACCACGGCGGAGCCGACGTTGAGATACACGCCGCCGTCGTTGATGTCCTTGACGAGCGAGCAGAGCAAGCGGAAGTCGTGATGCGTGGCGCGGCCCAGAGCTTCGCCGTTCGCGCTGGGGTGGGTGTGCGGCGTATCGGTGCCGATCGCCACGTGTACAGTGACTGGAATCGCATTGTCGTAGGCTTGAGACAACAGGCTGTCGAGCGCATACTGCGGATCGGCGATTTCGTCTAAATGCTTTCCCAACGCCTCGCCAAAGCCAGTCGAGTATTTCAGCGCCGCGTTAAACTCGCGCCCGGTTTCCTCGGCTGCGCCGAAGCGGCCATCCGGGAGCACGGCTTCCACATCCTCGCTGGTTTGGCCGGCGAGGGCGATTTCGAAATCGTGAATCGCGGCGGCGCCGTTCAATGCGAAAGCTGTCGCGAAGCCGCGGCGCATCAGATCGATCAGAATCGGGGCGAGGCCGCACTTGATGACGTGGCCACCGAGACCCCAGAGGATCATTTTTTTGCGGGCGCGAGCCTCCGCCAAAGCATCGACGACGGAGCGCAGGGAATCGGCTGCGAGAATGTGCGGGAGCGAATCGAGCCATGTCGAAACGCCGCCGCCGGCGTGGTAAGGCTTCCCAAAATGTTCGATGCGAACCTTGCCGCCGCGCGCTTGAATGGGGATGGTCTTGAGGCCTTGGAAACTCAGCGGCTCATGGCCGTATTTACTCATGCGACCTTTCCCGTGTGTAGCACCTTTTCGAGCGCCTGCGCGGTGTAGCTTTTCTTGAATCGCAGGAGTTGCTCGGGCGTTCCGGAAGCCACCACGCTGCCGCCGCGCTCGCCGCCTTCCGGGCCCATGTCGATAATCCAGTCGGCCGATTTGATCACGTCCAGCTGATGTTCGATCACAATGACAGTATTGCCCAGATCGACCAGGCGCTGGAGCACATCCAGCAGCCGCCGGACGTCCTCGAAATGCAGTCCGGTGGTGGGTTCGTCCAGGATGTACAGCGTCCGGCCCGTTTGCCGTTTACTCAATTCGCGCGCCAGCTTGATGCGCTGCGCTTCCCCGCCCGAAAGCGTGGTGGAGGATTGGCCGAGATGAATGTAACCGAGTCCGACATCATGTAGAGTGCGCAGCTTGGCGTTGATCTGCGGGATGTTTTCAAGTATCGGGACGGCGTCTTCAACGGTGGATTCCAGCAAATCCGCGATGGACAGGCCCTTGTACTTCACTTGCAGGGTTTCGCTGTTGTAGCGGCGGCCGCGGCACACGTCGCAAGTTACATAAACGTCGGGCAAAAAATTCATCTCGATGCGCTTGAGCCCGTCTCCCTGGCAGGCTTCGCAGCGTCCGCCCTTGACGTTGAAGCTGAAGCGGCCGGCCTTGTAGCCGCGCTCGCGCGATTCGGGAAGCATCGCGTAAAGCTCGCGGATGGGAGTGAACAGGCCAGTGTACGTCGCTGGGTTAGAGCGGGGAGTGCGGCCGATAGGCGATTGATCGATCTCGACAACCTTATCCATGTGTTCCAGGCCCTCAATGGAAAGATGCTGGCCTGGGACGTCGTGCGAGCCGTACAGCTCGCGCGAGAGAGCGCGATAAAGAATGTCGTTAATCAGCGTGGATTTGCCGCTTCCGGAAACGCCCGTGATGGCAATGAAGCAGCCCAGCGGAAACTCGACTGTCACGTCCTTGAGATTATGTTCGCTCGCTCCGTGCACGATGAGTTTCTTGCCGTTGCCGCGGCGGCGTCCCGAGGGCGGTTCGATGCGAACGGCTCCAGAGAGATATTGGCCCGTCAGGGAAGCGGGATTTCTTTCGATCTCGCGCGGGGTGCCCGCGGCAACCAAGCGCCCACCCAGACGGCCTGCGCCAGGGCCGAGATCGATGACGTAATCGGCGCGCTCGATGGTTTCGGCATCGTGCTCGACAACCAGGACCGTGTTGCCGAGGTCGCGCAGGCGCGTCAGAGTATTGAGTAGACGGTCGTTATCGCGCGGGTGCAGTCCGATGGAGGGCTCGTCGAGCACATAAAGCACGCCGCGCAGCTTCGATCCGATTTGCGTGGCCAAACGGATGCGCTGGGCTTCGCCGCCCGATAGCGTAGCCGCCGATCGCGCGAGACTCAGATAGTTAAGACCAACGGCGGTGAGAAACTCGAGGCGATTGCGGATCTCTTCGATGACGCGCGCGGCAATCTGCTGTTCGCGCTCATTGAGCTTCCAGAGTTTGACGGCGGCCAGCGCGCGATCGATTGACATTTCGGTCAGATCGCCGATGCCTACGCCCTTCACGCGCACCGCCAGGCCACTGGGGCGGAGGCGGCGGCCGTGGCAATCCGGGCAAAGCGCCGGTGACATATAGTCCATCAGCCACTCTCGGTAACCGGGGCCGGCCTCTTCGTAGGTGTCCGTGAGGATCTTAATAATGCCGTCGAATCCGCTTCCGCCTTCGAGCAGGAGCGCCTGGGACTTTTTGGACAGCTCTTCGAACGGCTTGTTGATCTTGATGCGAAGACGAGCGGCGCCCTCGTTGAGCTGCTGCTGCATGTAGGAGGAGCTGGCGCCTGGGCCGAGTCCGCCGTCCAATAGAGGTTTGGAAGAGTCGACGATGACCTTCGCGGGATCGAAGCTCCAGGTGCTGCCGAGTCCGTGGCAAGTTTCGCACGCGCCGAAAGGGCTGTTGAACGAGAACGAGCGCGGCTCGAGTTGCGGGATACTGGCGCCGCAATTGGGACAAGCCAGCTTTTGCGAATAGAGCTTCTCTTCGCCGTTCACCACCGCGACGGTCACCAGCCCGTTGGCCAGCTTGGCGGCGGTTTCGATGGAGGCCTCGATGCGTTTTTCCGAGCCCGGCTTGAGCGGAAGGCGATCCACCACGATCTCGATAGTGTGATTCTTGCGCTTGTCGAGCGGGATCTCTTCGTCCAGCGAACGCAGGACGCCGTCCACGCGGGCACGCACAAAGCCCTGGCGCGATAGCTTTTCGAGATCTTTCTTATATTCGCCCTTGCGGCCGCGCACGATGGGCGCCAGGATCATGATGCGCTCGCCTTCGGGCAGCGCGAGGATCTGCTGCAGGATCTGTTCGGTGCTCTGGCGCGAAATTTCGATACCGCACGTGGGGCAGTGCGGAACGCCGATCGAGGAGTAGAGCACGCGCAAATAGTCGTAGATCTCGGTAATGGTGCCCACCGTGGAGCGCGGGCTGCGGTTGGTGGTTTTCTGCTCGATGGAAATGGCTGGGCTGAGCCCATCGATGGAATCCACTTCCGGCCGCTCCATTTGATCGAGAAACTGGCGCGCGTAGGGCGAGAGCGTTTCCACGTAGCGGCGCTGGCCTTCCGCGTAGATGGTGTCGAAGGCCAGGGAGGATTTGCCGGAGCCGCTGAGACCGGTGATGACTGTGAAGGTATTGCGGGGGATCTCGACATCGATGTTTTTGAGATTGTGCTGGCGCGCGCCGTGCACGGTGATGCGTTTAAGCATTTGTCGCGGGGGGAGTCCCTATTTTAGCAGGCGGAGGGCTGGGTTAGTGTAACCTGAAAATACAGCATTATGAGCAAAATCGAAGACCTCGAAGTCCAAGTGAAGCGGCTCACTTCCGAGGAGTTACAAGCGTTCCGCGAGTGGTTCGCCAAGTTCGATGCGGAAGCCTGGGATCGACAGTTCGAGGCGGACGTGCAGAATGGGAAGCTGGATGAGTTAGCCGCTCGAGCCTTGCGCGACCACCAGGCGGGGCAAGCGACCAAGTTGTGATTCACCGGGCGGCGCCGGATTTCTGGGCCTGCTACCGCGCCCTTCCTCTCCCTGCCAGGTCCCCAGCCGATAAAGCGTTCGCTCTACTGAAAGCTGATCCTCGGCATGCTTCGCTCCATTTTCAGAAGGTCGGCAAGTTCTGGTCGGCGCGTGTGGAATTCACTACCGCGCTGTGGGCGTTGACTCGCCTGGTGGCGTGCTGTGGTTCTGGATCGGCAGCCACGCCGACTACGACAGACTGGTGGGCTGAGCGGTCACCTGATCGTCGCTGGGATCCGCGCCCGGGTTCAAATTCGTCTTGCTATCGATTCGAGTGGACGAACCCTCGCCTCTTGAAAATGACGAGGCCGCCGACTGAGCCGCCAGCATCTCCGGCGTATCCTCCATTTTCGGTTCGATAGCCACCAGCAGCTGGCTGCGGGGCAGCAGGTAAACCAGATAGATGGATCCGGGCTCGATGGCTCGATAAGCAGCCAGATTGACTGGCATGGTGAGGTAGCGCAAGCAAAAGAAGTACTTTTCGATGGGATCGCGTCCGTTAGGACGATTGACGGTTTCTTCCCGGGCGATCACGCGGCCTTCCTGTACGCTCACCTTGCGGTCCAAAATATCCGCGCAGGCCGCCAAGGAAACACGAAAAGCCATAATGATCGCGATGGCGAGAGAAATCAGGATGGATCCGAACATGATGACACCACCCATTTTCCCCTCGGCATCGAACAGATCGTTCACATGCGTAATCTCATGCATGAATACCGGCAACGCGGCAAGCGACGAGAGGTGCTGGCGGGTAGACGTGATGTAAATCCAGACGCCGAAGGGCGCAACGGCAAAAAGCCAGGTGAAAAATACCGGCGGCAAATACTGGCCGGCGAGCTTTTTGACCTGCTCCCCGGAAAGCTGCCCTTTGCGATTGGCCTCTAGAGATTCCGGCGAAAATTGCAGCGCCTTGGACAACTCCCCCAGGACTGTCGCTTTAGAACGGAATGTTGTGGCGTCTTCCATCACTTCAGCACTACGTGTGACAGATCGGCTGAAGCTGGGAAACACTTTAACGGCGTTCTGGGACCAAGGATCGGTCGCGCGCCCGGCCGCTATTTCAGCTCGGCGATCAACCCCGGCACGCTCCACTGCTGCTGCAGACTGCCCGGCGCCCAGTTGTATTCCGCCGTCATCACCTTGGCGATCTCATCCTGGCTCTTGCCTTCATGCACCAGGCCGGTCACGCGATTGCGCAGCTTCTCCACGTTATTGCGATAGGTGAGCAGGCCGGCTTTGTTGGTCACCGGGCCATGGCCGGGAATGACGGTGTCGAAATCGAGCTTCAGCGCGTTGTCCAGCGTCTTGGTCCACTCCACTACACTGCCGCCGCCGTTATAGTCGATCAGCGGACTGGTGCCCGCCATCAAATCGCCGGTGTGCAGCGTGCGCAGGGCCGGGAAGTAAATCAGCGCGTCGCCGTTGGTGTGGCCGCGCCCCATGTAAATCGCACGTACTTCTTTGCCACCCAGATAGACCGCTGTCTCGGTGGTGAAAGTGATCCGAGCGGGGCTCATCCCAGGTGCCGCGTTGGACTGTTTGTGCTCCAGAATGTTGGTTCGCGACATGGCAGTGGAAATGATCTCAGCCGTTGGAAGAAACTTGGTGTTCCCGCCGCTATGGTCCGAGTGATAGTGCGTGTTGATGATGTACTTAATCGGCTGATTGGTGACGCTTTTCACCTGGTCGACGATGCTTTGATGATCCTGATCGAATTTGTCATCGATCAGGATGACGCCTTCGTCGGTGATATAAACGGCGACGTTGCCTCCGTCGCCTTCGATCTCATACAGATCGTCCTTCACCTTATTGAGAGTCAGTTTCTGGGGCGGCGGCGCTTGGGTAAGTCCAATCCAGGCCAACGCCAGAAACACCACGCCGGCGAAAATACGGGTCATCCATGTGCGGGTCATTTCGGACACTATATCAAAATCGCCGGGCTGTCGTCGCCAGGTCGGGTACATGCGGCTTCAAGCCGCGTCTCTCACGGATGGTCTTCGATGTACCGGGTAACGCGTCTTTCTCGCCCGATTTGGCAAAAAACGCGGCTTGAAAGCCGAGTGTACCCGAGTATGGCATTTAGCCGCTCTACTTTGATGTCGCACACCCTCGCCCGTGGCGGTCATGCGCCGGCGGCCTTTCTGAGCGCCGCGATGCGCGGTGCCCGGCTTTTCGGACTGTCCAGGCTGAACGACCGGGCGTCTCCAAGCTGATCCCGCACAAAATTCTCGGTGCGGGCCACTACCGCCTGGAGCGCTTTGTCCTTCTTCACGAAAGGATGCCAGGCGATGGATTCCGTGGACGGATCGTATTCCCATTGGCCAACCAGCCGGCCGCGGTCCACGATGGCGTGGCTTTCGAAGTCGTCGAACAGATTTCGGTGCTCGAACATCGAATCGATGCTGCCCAGCAGCGAGTAACGCGGTTCCTTCGGGGGTTTGAAGGCATCGAACCTGGAGCGGTCTCCGGGTAGAAAAAACAGCTCGTCGCCGGGCGTGATTTCGCCAGGCGCGACCTGAACGCCCTCCAGCTTTAGAGGCTCCATTGCGACTTTCGCGGCCTTCACGCCCAGCCCGGAGAAGCGCTGAAACTCCGCCGCCGATGCGGGTCCGAACCAGTCAAAGTATTTGCGCGCCAGCTCGGTCTGAACTTCTTCCGCCGAGAGTTTGAATCCTCGCAATGGGTTCGGACGCCACAGCGCGTATTGATAGCGCTGCTGATCGAACCGGCCGTTCACCGGGACGCGCCGGATGTCGCCGGATTCCTGCAATTTGCCAAGAGCAACCGGGAGAGTGGTCGTGAGTCCCTTTTTTTTACCCTCGGGGCCGAGGTTCCGGACCGCTTTACCAGTGGCTTCGCGCAACTCGTCGGGATTGAGTGGCCCTTTCTCGAGAGCGGCCACGACGGCGTCGCACAGCTTGTCGATCTCTTTTTCTGTTACTCCCAGCTTCGCGGCAGTCTTAATCTCGCCATCGAACCCTTGCCCGGCTGCGAGCCCGAGGGCGAAATCGGACGCCGGAAGCACGTACGTGCAGCCACGCGCACTCGGCAGCTCGTAAATCTGAAGTTTCAGTGCGGCCGCGTCGGCTTGCTCCCGCGTAATCCCGGCACGAGCGAACAACGCCAGGTATGGCGACACTCCGCCCACCGAGCGCGCCCAGCCGGCGCGTTGCAACACTTCTGCAGCCGGCTTTCCTTCGAGCGCACCATCCAGTCCCTGACGGTGCGCATACCACGCGCGAAGCTTCGAAGGCTCCAGCATGCTTCCTCCTACCAGCGCTGCTCAGTAGCCGCGGAGCAGCTCGATAAATAGCGATTCTCGCCTTCCATACGATCGAAGACCGATTGGATGGCCACCCGGCCGGGTCCCCACAACCGCAGCCAGTAATACCGATTGGTCCAATTGCCCCACATGCTGAAGCCGGTGCGGGGATGTTCGAAATGCAATTGCATCTCGACCGCCGGGTCCTTGAAAATGAGCGCGGTCGGCTTCACCAGGATGGTCTCGCCGGGCGCCAACTCCCGCACGAACACATTGCCCGCGGCGTGCAACAACAGCAAGCCGGGTGCTTGCGGCGCCGAAAATCGGTCCATGAACATGCCTACCGGATAGTGCGTCTCTTTGTCGTCGCCGGATTGCGTGGTGTACCAGACGTTGGTGGAGAACCAATCATAGGCCACGTTGCCGGTAGCCAGCATGAACAGGTGCTCGCGCACGTCCACTTCCTGGCCCGGCTGCAATGGAAGAGCGATCATTTCGCCGGGTGCGTCGCGCGAGAATGCGATGTGGCCGGGGCCGTGGGCCTGCGTCATGATCAGCGGCAGTCCGGCAAACACGCGCTTCCACCCCGAGGCCAGCGGCATGGTTGTGATATTGACCTGCGGATCTTTCCACAGCAGGATGTGATGCGTGAAATAGATGCTGTCGGAGGCCGCGAGATTCACGTCGGCCACCGGAACGTACAGGCCTTCGATCTGACAGAAGGAATCGCCGAACTGCAGCTTGGCCATGTCCTTCCTGCCCGGCAACTCGGTCCAGCCGGAGGCGCTTTGGACCGGCGGCGCTTTGAGCGTGGCGCCGCAACGCGGACAGCTCAAGTGCGATGCATCGATTTCGGCTGCGCACCAGGAGCAGGTGGCTTGGACCCCAGACGCGACAACCTTGGGCTCAATCGGACCTGGCGGATGGTTTACAACGCTGCCGCACGCCGTGCAGAAATTGGCGCTGTCTTGAACTTGCGAGCCGCAATTCGTGCAGAACATCGTCGATCACTCCGTGTGGTGATGCACGTACATCGACTGGATGCCGATACGCCCCGGCCCCGTCATGCGGGCCAGGCTCATATTCGCGCCTCCAAAGAACCCGCCCAGGCGCTGGAATTCCACTTCCATAGTCACGCTGGAATCCTTGTACAAAAACGCGCCCGGTTCCACCATGATGCTCTCGCCGGATTTCAGTTTGCGCTCAAAGACATTGCCATATCCATGCAGCAGAACCAAGCCCGGACTGCCGGTGGTGACAAACCGGTCCATGAACATGCCTTGGCCCCCGAACAGAATGTTGCTTAGGCCTTTCACGCGGACGAACGAATAGTCGATCTGGTGCGAAGCCAGCAGGAATGCGTGCTCTCGAACGTCCAATTCCATGCCGGGATGCAGCGGCAGCACCACCAATTCGCCGGTAGCGTCGCGCGAGAACGCGATGCGGCCCGGGCCGGTAGCCACGCTGATGATAAACGGCATGCCGGCGAACGCGCGTTTCAGCCCGCCGGGCAATTGCAATACGGTAAGCGGGACATTGTCGTCCTTCCACAGCATGATGTGATGCTCGAAGAAGACCGAATCGTTCGAGCCCAGGTGAATTTCGGCCACCGGAACGATCTCGCCTTCCACCTGGCAGGTGCTGGAGCTGAACTGAAACTCGGTCATGTCGCGCAGGCGCGGAGCTTCTCGCCAGCCCGACTCGCTGACCAGATTACGGATGTCGAGCGGAGCGCCGCAGGCATGGCAAGTGAGCGCGCCTTTGGGGTTCATGCCCTGGCACCACTGGCATTGGATCCGTTCGAACGGCTCCGCCGGATTCATCGAAAATTACCCCCGCGGTTGTCATGGTACCAAGTGAGCGGCGGCTTCCAAGTATTGCTCGAAGTCGAGCAGCCCGGCGGGCGATCCGATTTCATAGAAGCGTTCGTAGACCTCGTACGCCGCCAAACGGCCGCTGACGCTGAGTTCGTGAAACAGAACGGCCAGGTCGGAGGTGGCAAGATGGTCGAAGACTTCGCGCCGAAGGCAGGAAAGCCCGTAGTCGATGTACTGCATGCCCGGGCCGCCGGCTTTGTCATACAGCACGACGCGCCCGGATTCATAGCGTACGTTGCTGCGATCCCAGCGTCCCTCGTTGCGAAGAACGGTCATCAGCGCGGGCTGCCCGCTGGCTTGAAACGCGCGCCAGATGGGGCCGAACTCAACCGGCAAAAACGAATCCCCATAGATCGCGAAGAATTGCTCGTCCAGCACGCCCTGCTCTCGAGCCAGCCGTAATGCTCCAGCCGTGCCGCGCAAACGCTGGCCTTCGTCCACGAAGCGAATCCTTGCAACCGGAGAAGGCTCCTGCTTCCAGTAGCGCCGGATCAGATCGCCGTGATGGCCGATCGAATACACGACTTCGGTGATGCCCTGCGCAGCCAGCCAGTGCAATTGGTGGTACGCGAAGGGACGGCCGCGCGCCGGCAGCAGCGTTTTCGGGCACTCATCGGTCAGCGGCCGCATCCGCGTACCCAGCCCGCCTGCCAGAATCACGCACTGCATACGGATATCGGGCTCCTAATCCCGTGACAGCAGCTTCGAGCCTTCAAGATCGAACTTGAAGCGAAATTCCCGCAGCCCTTCCTTCAGCATGGCGCGGCGCAATGCATCCCGATCGTCGGCGTAAAACAGCAGGAATCCGCCGCCGCCCGCTCCCACCAGTTTGCCCCCCACCGCGCCGTTCGCACGGCCGATTTCGTACCAGCGATTGATGCCTTCATTGGTAGTGCCGGGCGAGCGGTCTTTCTTGTGCATCCAGTGCTCGTGCATCAGTTCGCCGAAACGCCGCGTGTTGCCCTGCTCCAGCGCGAGTTTGATGCATTGGCCAAGCTGCTTGGTATAGTGCAGGTTTTCGAGCATGGCTGAGTCGCCCAGCTCGGATCGCACTTTCTGATCGTCCAGCACAGCCGATGCGTTGCGCGAGTAGCCGGTGAAGAACATCATCAAACGATCTTCCAAGTTATAAAGCGTACTGTTGCAGATATTGAGCGGCGCAACGTTCACCCGGCCGTCCTCCAGAAACTCGAAGCAAGCCAGGCCGCCGAAAGCCGCAATGTACTGATCTTGCTTGCCGACCGGCTCCCGCAGAGTTTCGATCTCGATCTTGCAAGCCTCTTCGGCCACCGCGGCGGGATCGATGTAGCGCCGCTGAAAGGCGTGTACGGCCCGCAATAGTCCGACGGTGAAGGCCCCCGAAGATCCCAAACCCGTGCCGGCCGGGACATCGGCCATGCTGACCACTTCGATAGGCGGAGGAACGGCGTGCAGCCGCAGCGCTTCCCGAATGAGAGGATGCCGGATCTCGTCCAGAGTGGGCGCGTGTTCCAGCGCGGAATACTTCAGCAGGTACCCGCCGCCGAAATTTTCGTTGATACCGACGTAAATATGTTTGTTGATCGCCGCTGAAATGACGAAGCCGCCAAAGCGTCGATAATACGATGGCAGATCCGTCCCGCCGCCGCCGATGGAGATTCTGAGGGGTGTGCGAGTGATAATCACTGTCAATCGGATCATCGGCAAACGGGCGGCTAATCTATAGAAGAAGATGCGATTTCCACGATCCAGCGGCATTCTGCTGCACCCAACTTCCCTGCCCGGCCGCTATGGCATTGGGGACTTGGGCGGTGAAGCTCGGCGGTTTGTCGATTTTCTGGTCGCCGCCGGCCAGACGCTGTGGCAAGTGCTACCGCTCGGCCCCACTGGTTACGGCGACTCTCCGTATCAATGCTTCTCGGCGCGGGCCGGCAATCCATTGCTGATCAGCTTGGAGCGCCTGGTGGAAGCGGGTTGGTTGGATGCTTCCGCGCTGGCGGATGCCCCGGCGTTTCCAGACGACCGCGTGGATTTCGAGCGGCTAGTGCCGTGGAAGACGGCGCTACTGGAATCGGCGGTCTCGCGGGATCCTGGTTTCAAGAAGTTTTGCGAAGGCAACCAGCATTGGCTCGACGATTACGCGCTGTTCATGGCTTTGAAGGAGGCCCACCGGGGAGCTGCGTGGACGCGCTGGGAGCCTGGCGCGCGCGATCGCGATCCAACGGCCTTAGCCCAGTGGTCCGAGCGGCTGGCCGCGCCCATCGCAGCACAGAGATTCGTCCAGTTCGCCTTCTTCAAGCAATGGCGTGAGTTGCGCGCATACGCGCGGGCGCGTGGTATCCGCATCATGGGGGACCTGCCCATCTACGTCTCGCACGACAGCGCCGATGTATGGGCCAATCGACGGTACTTTCAACTGGATGCGCAGGGCAATCCCACTGTGGTCTCCGGCGTTCCTCCGGATTATTTCAGCCAGACGGGCCAGCTCTGGGGCAATCCGATTTATCGTTGGGACGCGCTGGCGAACGACGGTTACGGCTGGTGGCTGGATCGATTTCGAGCGGCTTTTGAAATGGTGGATATGATCCGCCTGGATCATTTCCGAGGCTTCGAGGCGTATTGGGAGGTCCCTGCGTCGGAGGCGACCGCGGTAAATGGCCAGTGGGTGAAGGGGCCGGGCGCCCGATTGTTTCGCGCGGCGCAAGCCAAGCTGGGCGAGCTGCCGCTAGTGGCGGAGAATCTCGGAGTGATCACTCCCGAAGTGGAAGCGATTCGGGAAGAATTCGGGTTTCCCGGCATGGCGGTGCTGCAGTTCGCATTCGGCAACGATGCCCAAGCGCCGACGTTTCGCCCCCATAACTATCCGCGGCAGGTGGTGGCATACTCGGGTACGCACGATTGCGATACGACGGTGGGCTGGTGGTCGAGCCAAGGACGCGGCGAGAGTACGCGCTCGGATGCCGAAATCCGTCGCGAGCGCGATTTTGCGATCCGATATCTCAACACCGACGGCAGAGAGATCCACTGGGTGTTCATTCGCGCGCTGTTGGCATCTGTCGCCGATACGGTTTTGTTTCCACTCCAGGATGTGCTGGGATTGGGCACCGAGGCGCGCATGAATCAGCCGGCCACCCTGGGCGGAAACTGGCGCTGGAGATATCGCGCCGGGGCGCTGACGCCGGAGCTCACCGAGCGCTTGCGGGAGCTGACCGAATTGTTCGAGAGAACTTAGCTACACTAAAGGCGAATCGGTTGGGCTCGTCTATGAAGACCTACAGTTTCAAAGTGGTCGTGGAACCAGACGAAGACGCTCAGGGCGATCCGGCTTGGTATGCCTACTGTCCGGCGCTGGAGAGCGTCGGCGGCGCGACTTCGGGACGCAACAGAGAAGAGGTCGGTCAGCCTAAACTCCGAGAGGAACGCTTACTGACGTGCGCGGCTCAGTAGATTCATGCCGTTACCGAGCCGCGACCGTGAGGAAGCGGGTTTAGGCACAGGCTGCCCTAAGTCATTTCTACCTCAACGCGGCGCTGGCCAGGATGCTCAGCTTTTCCCACGTCGGTACGCGGATGCGCTTCTCCAGCACATCGAAATTGGATCGCTCGATTCTTAGCAGCAGACGCCGGTAAATTTCGATCAGCGCCCACAGCGATGGACGGCTGCGGGGATGCACCAACCCGATCAGGGCCCGCGATTGGTCGTAATAGGCTCGCGCGCGCTCGGCTTCAAAGCTCATCAGCCGCACGAAGCGCTCGTCATGCGTAGCCAGATCGGCGCCGAACTTGCGAATGTCTTCCAGCGGGATGTAGATGCGGTGGTTATCGAGGTCCTCACGCACGTCGCGCAGTATGTTGGTCAACTGAAATGCGATTCCGCATTTTTCGGCGAGTAACAGTGCGTCCGGAGAATCGAATCCGAAAATGTGAATTATGGTAAGACCAACCACGCTCGCCACCTGGTAGCAGTAGCGATAGAGTTCATCGAAAGTCTGCAACTGCTTGGGCTCGAGGTCCGAGCTCACGCCCTCGATCATCTGGTGGAAGTATTCGTGCGGGATGCGATAACGCTCCACGGTATCGTGAAACGCCGGCCACAGCAGGTTTTCCGCGTACCGGCCTTGGAGCGCGAGATCCAGATCGCGCCGCCAGCGTTCGATGGCTTCGCGCGATGCTCCCTGGCCCTCGCTGATGTCGTCGCAGTAGCGCATGAACGCGTAGATCGCGCACATAGCGTCGCGTTGTTCGCGGGAAAGCAGCAGGAACGAGTAGTAGAAATTTCGAGCGCGCGTACGGGCAATGCCGCGCGAGAAAGCGTAAGAAGCCCTCAGCGCTACAGAACGTTCCACAGGCTCCCAGCCAGAAGCTGCACGCGTTCGAACTTAGAAATCGACGGGCGCCGCGCCAAGACATTGTAATTTTGCTGTTCGATTTTTTCGAGCACGCGCAGGCCGCCTCGGCTGAACAGCTCCAGGTCAAAGGCTAGGCGCCGGTCCACCGTCTTCACCAGCGGGAGCCCTTCCAGGAAAAGCTTTCGCGCCACATCGATTGCATCCCGCATCACGCCTTGAAACGCGGCGTTGAAAGTGCCTGTCCGCAGGTCGCCCACGCTGTATCCGTGTCGCTTGAGCACGTCCAGGGGCAAGTATACGCGATCTTTTTCCAGGTCCACCGTTACATCCTGCCAAAAATTGGCGAGCTGCAGCGCGGTGCAGGTGGCATCCGACAGACGGTCGCGATCGGCGTCCGAATAACCGCATAGCCGCAGCACCAGACGACCCACCGGGTTCGCGGAACAGCGGCAGTAACCGAACAGTTCGTCCCAGTTGGCGTAGCGCGTCACGCGCTGGTCCTGCTCGAAAGCGCTGATCAGATCGGAGAAAAGCTGCATCGGCAGACTGTACTTGTGAACCGTGCCTTCCAGGGCGACAAACACCGGATGCTGCGTCCGCCCCAAGTACATCGCTTCCAGTTCCTCGCGCCACCAGGCCAACAAGCGCAGGCTCTCGGCCGTGTCGCCGATTTCGTCGCCCAAGTCGTCCGCCCAGCGGCAGAACGCATAAACGTTGTAGAAGTCCTGATGCAGGCGCTTGGGAAGAAGAAAACTGACGACGTGGAAATTTTCGTAATGATGCGTCGCCAGCCAGCGCGTGTACTGCTCGGCTTGGATTTTCGTATAGGTGCCGCTCAACGCGTCGGCCGAGGCGACGTAATCCTTGGGTGCGAGCAGCAGCGCTTGCTGGGGCACTAGGGTATGATGGCGGTCTTCATGTGACCGTTGTGGCTCATCAGGTGCCGCATCACTTCGAGCAGGTTCGTCAGCGGTTCCACGCGGTTGACGAAGTCGCGCGCCGTGATCACGCCGCGGCTCACGAAGTCCAGAGCCTTGCGGATGTGCGCGGGCGTGTGATGGAAACTCGCTTTGCAGGTAATTTCCGAGTAGTGCAGCAGCTGCGTATCCAACTGTATGCGGCTGTCGTTCGGGCAACCGCCGAAGAAATTGACCGTGCCCCCGCGCCGCAGGGATTTAGCGGCTGTCTCCCAAACTTCCGGACTCCCGACCGCTTCAATGGCAACCTCGGCTCCACGGCCGCCGGTGAGTTCGCGGACCTTTTCCACCGTCTCGGCTGGGTCGCCCGAAATTACCAATTCGTCCGCGCCCATGGCCGCGGCTCGATCCAGCTGCGTCTTGCGTCGACCGAGCGCGATCACTCGCGCGCCGTAGGCTTTGGCTAGCCGGACGAACATCAGTCCGATGGGCCCCAAGCCGATCACCGCTACCGTGTCGCCGGCCCGCACCGGGGTCTCGTCAATCCCTCGCAGCACGCAGGCCAAGGGCTCTACCAGGGCGGCGTCCTGATACGTCACATGACTCGGAATTTCGTACATATTCCGCTCGACGATGCGGGACGGAATGCGAATATACTCCGCGTAAGCGCCGTTGTTGAACAGCAGATCTTCGCACAGATTTTCGCTTCCCCGCTGGCAATAGAAACACTCGAGACAGGGCGCAGAATTCGCCGCCACTACGCGCTGCCCAACTTTGAAGCCCCGCACTTTCTTGCCAATAGCGACAATATCGCCGGCCAGTTCGTGCCCGAACAACGCTGGAGGCACGATCATGCGGGCGTGATAACCCCGCCGGAACACTTTCACGTCGGTTCCACACGTCAGCGCCGCCTGCACGCGTACCAGTACGTCGCCATCTCCGATGCTTGGTACTGCCACGGACTCAATCTGCAAGTCCTCTTTGCCATACAGCACTGCGGCTTTCATCTGCTTGTCCACGAAATCCCCTGCCTCTCCACCTTAAAAGCCAACTTTGCCTAAGACCACCTTTGAGGCTGTACTATAATTTTCAACGATTTAGGCTCAGGATGCAACGCCAGCTCGATTCCGGCTCCGATGTCTGCGAGCGCAAACCGGTGCGATATCAAGTCCTCCACCGGCAATGCGCCGCTGAAAACCAGGTCAGCCGATTGCTTCTGAAGATCCACGGAAGCGCTGTAGGAGCCAAACAGAGCGCGCTCTCCCACGCAAATATCGGCCCCGGACAGCTCCACGCGCTCCTGATGCGACGTTTGGGCGAACAGCAGAATCCGGCTGCCCGGCCGCGAATGCCGGACTGCTTGTTCCACGATTCCGGGCGCAGACGCGGCCACGATCACCGCATCGGCCCCGCGCCCACCGGTCATTTCCATGATCCGTTCGCTCAGGCAGGGATCGCGCGGATCCAAAGCTGCCGCCGCCCCAAATCGCACGGCTAATTCGCGCCGGTACGGCATGCTGTCGGTGGCAACCAACGTGGCGCCGCGCAGCGCGGCCAACATGGTGAACAGCAGACCGATCGGCCCTTGGCCCAGGATAATCACCACATCTTCCGGTTGAGGATCCAACTGGACCAATCCTTTCAGGCAGGTGTTCACTGGCTCGACAAAGCAAGCCCGATCATACGAAACTCCATCCGGGATCTTTTCCACTCCGCGCCGGGCGATCCAATCCATGACGCGCACGTATTGCGAAAACCCTCCGCCCGCCGGCTCGTACCCCGCCGTTACACCGACCTTCTTGTAAACGGGGCACTGCGCATAGAGTTTGTGGAGGCAATAGAAGCATTCCTGGCAGGGAATGTGATGGAAGACGATGACGCGATCGCCGGCCGAGAAACCACGTACCCCTGCGCCGGTGGCGGCCACCACCCCCGCGGTCTCGTGGCCGAAGATTCTTGGCGGGGCCAGCAGATTGTATTCGATCTTCTTGAGATCGGTATGGCAGATGCCGCAGCTCTCCACTTGGATGAGAAGTTCACCCGGCCCGATAGCGGGCGTCGGCACCTGTTCCACCGACACCCGGCTAGAGCCGGTATAAACCGCGGCGCGCATGAGCGAAGGCGCGGCGATTTGTTCAGAATCGAGAATCGGCAAGAAAATCTCCCAGCACTCGAGTGGCGCGCTTTGTTCTGCTGTTTAGCTTGATCAACTCCGGCAGCACCGCGAAAGGTCTTTGCATGGCAGCGCCAATTATTCTGACTCGGCTGAAGCGGCCGTCGGACGATCGCAGGGCATTAAAATCCAGCGGAAAGCTCTCTTCGAAAGTATCGGTGACCACGCGGATGGCATAGAACGGAACCTGGTACCGCTTGGCCCGGTCCGCCACGGCCGCAGCTTCCATGTCCACCGCGTCGGCGGTCTTTGCTAGCGCGGCCTTCTCGGCCGCTGTGGATACTACGCGATCAATAGATAGAAGTTTCCCGGTTTTGAATGTCCGGGAACTCGATGGCACAAGCGCCGGCCCGGCGCCGACCACTTCCGTTGCGGCAAAAATGTCACAGGCCCGGAGTGAACGCTGCAATCCGCCACAAAAGCCCACGCTGATCAGACCCTCCATACTTTCATGCTCGTTCACAATATCCACCGCGGCCCCAGCCAGTTTTGGGCCCGGACCATTCGCCACCATCACCACCCCCGCCCCATACAACCGGCCCGCTCGCGCGAAGTCCAGGGGCCAATCCGGATTACGAACGCCCTCAAGGTGCCCCAGCAGCCCTTCCAGCTCGCGGCGTTCGGCAGCCACAAATACAAGCAATTACACGTAACCATTCGCACGAAACCAATCCACCGCGCGTTTCAGGGCGCCATCGACAGGCTGCGGATTGAATCCCAGATCGCGCTTCGCCTTGTCGAGCGAAACGAACATCTTCTTGCGAGCCATCTTCACCGCGTCGATCGGCGCCCGGGGTTCCTGGCCAGTCAGGCTGGCCCAACCGGTGCTCGCCAGGCCTGCCGCGTACGCCACAGCATAGGGGATGCGGAAACGGGGCGCTTTTCCGCCACTAATGGCCGCTAAACGGGTCAAAATCTGCTCTAAAGTGACGTTTTCGCACCCCAAAATATAGCGTTCCCCGGTCTTGCCGCGCTCGCAGGCCAGCAAATGGCCCTCCGCCGTGTCATCCACATCCACCAGGTTCAATCCAGTGTCGACGAACGCGGGCAAATCGCCCTTCAAGTAATCCACCACGATCTTTCCGGTGGGCGTGGGCTTAAAATCGTGATCTCCAACCGGCGCCGTTGGATTCACGATCACCACCGGAAAACCGGCGCGCGCAAATTCCGTGGCAACTTGTTCCGCCTGAAATTTGGATCGCTTATAAGCGCCCGCCATTTCCTCCAGATGAACCTCGCTCTCCTCGTCGCCGGGCCGGTCCCGAGGCAATCCAATGCAACCGACCGTACTGGTGTAAACCACCCGCTCGACGCCCGCATCGCGCGCCGCAGTCAACAGATTCCGCGTGCCTTCCACGTTGGAGCGATACAGCTCGGAGGGGTCTTTAGCCCACAGGCGATAATCCGCCGCTACGTGATATACCACGGCGCAGCCTGCCACAGCGAGCGCCAGCGATTCTGGATCGCGCAGGTCCCCCACCACCACTTCCCCGTCCAATTCCCGCACTCTGCTGGTCTTTCTCACCAAGGCCCGCACCTTTTCCCCGCGTGCAAGCAATTTGTGGGCGACGTGCCACCCCAGGAAGCCGGTCGCTCCCGTTACAAGCGTCGGCCTCACGCCCTCAATGTCCGTTCGATCCGGACTTGATCTTCAGAAACGTATTCAACGCCAGCAGCGGGAAGGAATTCCGATACAGGTGGTAACGCAGGTAGAAGACCTGCGGAAATCCCGTTCCAGTAGCCAGCTCTTCGTTCCACGTTCCATCGTTGTTTTGGGTTCGAATCAAATATTCAATGCCGTCGTGCAGGCTGGAACTGGTGGTGTCGCCGCCCGCCAGCAGCGCGAGTACCGCCCAAGCCGTTTGCGAAGGAGTGCTGGGCGCGGCCACGAAACTCTTCAGCCGGTAACTATCGCAACTTTCACCCCAGCCGCCGTCAAAATTCTGAATGGAGCGGACCCACTCCAGGCCTCGCTGGACGTATGCCTCGCGATCGCTCACGCCCGCCGCGGCTAATCCACGCAACGCCAGAAACGTGCCGTACACATAATCCACTCCCCAGCGTCCGTACCAGCTCCCGTCTTCTTCCTGCGAGCCAATGAGATATCGCACGCCCTTCTCCACTGCCGGGTTCGCGCGATTGTAGCCGTAAGCGCACAACGCCTCCAGCACGCGCCCGGTAATGTCGGGACAGGTCGGATCGAGCATGGCGTTATGATCGGCAAACGGAACGAAGCTCAGCGGGCGCCAATCGTTATCTACGTCGAACGCCGCCCAGCCGCCGTCTTTCGATTGCATGTCGAACAGCCATTGAATGGCGCGATGCTCGGAGGCTTGCTGGTCCTCCGATCGCGACGCGCTCGAACGGTTCAGGGCCAGAAGCACCATGGCGGTGTCGTCGATATCCGGATAGAATTCATTGGCGAATTCGAAGTACCAGCCGGACGGTTCTGTCTTCGGACGTTTCACGGACCAGTCGCCTTTGCGGCGCACTTCCTTGGTCAGCAGCCAGTCGGCGGAGCGGCGCAACGCATCGTGCTCCGGTTCGGCGGCTTCGCCCAACGCGAAGGCGGCAATTGCGGTATCCCAAACCACCGAGAAACAAGGCTGGAAAAAGAAGCGGTTGCCATCATTGACCATCAGCCGGTCGAACTGCCGCTGGGCATCCAAACGCTGCGGAGAATCGGGAGCATAGCCCAGCAGATCCAGCGCCATAATCACATACATCATGGGCGGATAAATTGCGGCCACGCCGTCGGTATAGCGGGTGTGCTCCAGCATCCATTGCTCGGCTTTGTGGATGGCGCGCTGCCGGATGGACTTAGAACCGTGCTTTTCGTAAAGCTTCAGAGCCCGATCGAGCCGCAGAAAAACGTTGCGCCAGGTGAAGCTGTCCCGGTCGGGCAAAAAGCCCATGTTTCCGTCCGCGGCTCTTCCATCCGCGATGAAAAGTTCCTGAAGATCGAAGCCTGCTGGAACGGGACGCCGCGGGTTGAAGGCATGCACAATCGACAGTGGAATAACGATCGCGCGGGTCCAGGACGACATCTCATAGATGAAGTTTCCGAACAGCACCATCTCGGGAGGGATGGAGGGAGCCTGGTCGCGCGGAAACAGATCGAACAGGCTCAGGTTGATCTTGACATAGCTGTTGGCGGCCCGGATGCCGCCCATCGCGAGGATTCTTTCCCGCGCCCGCGCCAACCGCAAATCGTTATAGTCCAAACCGGCTAGCTTCAGGGCAAAATACGCCTTCACTGTCGCGCTGAGGTCGGCCGGTCCCTGCGGATAGATGTTAAAACCGCCATCCGGCAATTGCCGTTCGAGGATTGATCGCACGGCCTTATCGATCAACGCGCGCGTGGGCGGATTCCAGACGCCGTCTACCGGCGGATGCAGCCAGAGCTGCAGCAGGATATAGTCGGATTCGAGCGTGGTGTCGGCGGTAAGTTCGGCCCACCAGTAACCGGGCTCGAACTGGGTGCTCGTAAAATACGAAGTGGTTTTCCGCGCGGCTTGGGAAGCCCCTTCTACAAGTGTGCCGGCAACCTGTAACTTCGGGGTCATACGGGAGCGATGGTAGTCAGCTTTAGCGCCGATCGCTCCAGGTCAGCCGGAAGATGGAAGCGAACGTCTTCTTCCTTGAGTTCCATCTCTTCCATAAAGTCAAAAGCAAACTTCGTCTCGAGCGATTGGATTAGTTCCTGCACCAGATTTTCCGGAGCCGAGGCGCCGGCTGTCACGGCTACCGTATTTGCGCCATTCAACCACTCCGGATTCACTTCCGTGCTGTCATCCACCAGATAGGCGGGAACGCCTTCGTTCTGGCAAACCTCCACTAAGCGCCGCGAATTCGAGCTGTTCTGCGAACCCACCACCAGCAGCACGTCGGTCAGCGGCACCACAGCTTTGACGCCGAGCTGCCGGTTTTCGGTTGCATAGCAAATGTCCTGGGTTTTGGGGCCCTTGATGGCCGGAAAGCGCTGCTGCAAGCGCGCCACGATGTCCTTGGTTTCGTCCAGGCTCAGCGTGGTTTGGGTCAGATAGGAAATTTTGGACGGATCCTTCACTTGCAGGCGGTCCACGTCTTCTACCGAGGACACCAGAATGGTGGATTGCGGCGCCTCTCCCAATGTTCCGATCACTTCGTCGTGGCCGGCATGGCCGATCAGGACAATAGTGTAATCCTGGCGCGCAAACCTTACCGCTTCCAAATGGACCTTGGTCACCAGCGGGCACGTGGCGTCAATCACTTGCAGCTTGCGCTCCTTGGCCTCCTGCCGAACGGCCGGGGAGACGCCATGCGCGCTGAAAATCACTCGAGCGCCCTCGGGAACCTCGCTCAACTCTTCGACAAAAATTGCCCCGGCCTGCCGGAGCTCGTCGACCACGTGCCGGTTGTGCACGATTTCCTTGCGGACGTATACCGGCGCGCCATAAAGGTTGAGGACGATCTTCACCACATCGATCGCACGAACCACCCCGGCGCAGAAACCGCGCGGGCGCAGGAGAATAATCTTTTTCATGGTGCTGGCAGTGTGGATTTCAGCCATCCGCCACATTATAACAGCGGAGGGGGCGGCACAGGAATGGTTACGCTTTGTTAATCAAACGGTGACGGGTTAAACTTCTCGGCTCCGAAAGGCGTCAACCTTTTTATTGCAGCATGAGATCCCTGACTTCGATTTTTTACGATGTACCGCTTGCTCACGCGCGCGGCTCGGCAGACACTTACCGAGCCGTGACCGTAAGGGAGCGGTCCCTGAATTTCGCGTGCGTCAGCTTAGCGTTTTGCGCGTTCGCGGTGATGGGGCAAGCGCAGACCACCATCAACCTCGTCACCGACGCCGCCAGCTACGCTCCCCGCGTTGCGCCGGGCGCGCTAGCCTCTATTTTCGGGGCGAAATTGGCGGATTCCACCCAGTCGGCGACCACATTTCCGCTTCCCCGAAGCATGGCCGGAGCGTCCGTTTACATCAATTCAGCGACAGTCCCGCTGTTGTACGTGAGCGAAACCCAGATCAACTTCCAAGTGCCCAGCAACCTCGCCGCCGGGACCGCCAGCCTCTACGTCAGCCGCGACGGCGGGGCGAGCGCGCTATTCAACTTTACGGTGGTTACCAGCGCGCCTGGAATTTTTCAGGACACCGGCAATCACGCCGTGGCGCAAAACCTGGTCAACTACTCCACCAACTCCGATAGCAATCGGGTGGCGTCCGGCGCGATTTTGGTGGTTTATTTCAGCGGCCCGGGCGCGGTGAATCATCCCGTTGCCGATGGCGCCGCCACGCCGGTTTCTCCCACTGCTACCGCGAACGCAACCGCAACGGCCACTATCGGAGGCTTGAACGCAACGGTAGACTTTGTGGGGCTTACGCCGGGATTCGCCGGTCTCGCGCAGGCCAACATTGTGGTGCCCTCCCTCGCCACCGGTGATTATCCGCTGGTGCTCACAGTGGGCGGATACTTGAGCTCCTCGGCGCTGGTGTCGGTGTCTGGATCCGGCTCGGCTCCGCCCACCTACCTGACATTGCAGGGCCAGGTCGGTTACCTCGGCGGCGCCACCAACAGCGTCCAAGTCTATGGAAACCTGACCTATGTCTGCGGACCCGATAACATCACCATCATCGATACCAGCGACGTGGCCGCGCCGGTCTATGACGGTGAATTTGGGGACGAGCAACTCGTAGTCGACAGCGTCGGCTATGGCGGAAACTGCGTTCTCAATACCGACACGTCCGAGCCCATACTCGTGGATATCGTTGGCCCGGGCAGCGCGCCGACCTTTGCCGTATACAGCCTGGAAGACCCCACCAATCCCACACTTTTGACGCAGCAGTCCACCGGCACCGGCAACGATACGTACCTGACCAATCTCAGTTTCGTTGGAACTACGGGATTCGCCAGCACCAGTTGGTACACAACCACCGGGACTTCCATTACGGCTCAATTCGGCAACTTCCTGGCGTACGACTTCGCCACGTTATTTCCGGAGCTGATCTCGGTGCTCTCGAGCGGGCCGGGTTCGGGCGGTCTCAGCGTCATGCCCAACGCGCTGGCATTACCGGCCAGCGGCGCCTACCCGAATACCGCCTACATCACCAGCACGACGGCCACCGGAGACAGCACCAGCGGATACGCCGCATTGGACGTGGTCAACGTCAGCGCGCCGTCGAGCATGACTGGAATTGAGCAGGTTTCAGTGACGGACGCGGCCATATTCACGGGATTCGGTTACGACCTCAATCTCTTGCTGGTGACCGGGAACACGGCCGGCTTTCGCAACCCAGGCGTGCCGAATTTCAGTATCGACGGCAATCTCACGCTCTCCACCATGAACATCAACAACGTGGATGCCCCCGTCGGCATTGCGAATGTAACCACGCAAATCCCGACCGCGGGCACGTATGTCGTGCAGCCCTTCGCCCCCGTTGTCTCGAACACATTCGCGATCGTCAACAGTCCCCCAGCCAGCGATCCCACCGGTCCCAGCAGCCTTTGGATCGTGGATGCCAGCAACCCAAGCTCGCCCGTGTTATATCCCGTCGCCACCCAGTTCGGCATGACCGATGTTGCCGCCGCGAATGGCTATCTGCTGGTGCCGAACACGAATGGCCTGGCCATTTACTCGATACAATCGCCTTGAAGCCAATGATGCGATCCAACCTAGCCGCCAAACTCGTCCTGCTTGCTCTCGCCGTCCTCCCTGCGCGATCGTTTGCCCAGACCTTCGACCTCAGCGGCGACAAACTGCTGAACGGCGCCTATTACCTCCGGCAGGTTTTCTATTTCGCGAATTCAGCCACCGGAGCGGTGGGCCGGAAGATCAACATCCAGGGCACCATGACTTTCCAGGGCAACGGAGCATACAAATTCAGCGGAACCATTCTGGACGCCGCTGCAGCGAGTTTCCCAACTCCGCAGCCCCTCAGCGTGAGCGGAGCCTATGCCATGTCCGCCAGCGGGTTTGGCTACATGGAAGCCATCGATCCCGAATTCAAAGGCGACGACATCTGCGGACTGGTATCCCAGGGCATCTTGATTGGCAGCAGCAGCGCTTTTAACCATTTCAAATATAACGATCTGCTCGTCGCCGCGCCGATTGGCTCGGGCGTCACGGATGCGACGTTGAAGGGCAGCTACACGGCTGCCTATTTCGACCCCACAACCACACCCGCCAAGGACGCGCTGCTGACCATGACCGCCGACGGGCAAGGCAACATCGGGACTGTCAATGTGACCGGCTATTTCGGAGCTAACGCCACGTCGAATGCCCAAACTCTCACCGGCGTGAGTTACTCCTTCACCAACGGGGCGGCGCAGATCAATTTCGGGGGCATACCCGGCGCCTCCACCTTGATCGCCGGTCAGGAAAATCTGTACATTTCGCCGGATGGCGAATTCATCTTTGGCGGTTCCGCCAGCGGTTTCGACATTTTCATCGGCGTCCGCGGCGCCACGACCCGACCTGTCAATTACAACGGTCTCTACTACCAGGCAGGGCTGGATCTGAACTATGCTTTCCCGGGGCTGGCCAGCTACTACGGTGCAATCGACATCGTTCCCGCAAATAGCAGCTTCATCGACTTTCCTGAAAATGACACTTTCGTCGGCCTGGTCCATGAGAGGCTCTACGACTCGGACTCCTACTCTGACTTCACCTACCCGGATTCTTACGTTTTGAACGGCAACGGCAGCTCCGACAACGCCGGACTCTCGCAACACTTCGTGAGCAGCTCCGACGGAACCATCCGTATTGGATACGACATTGGACCCTCGCTCGGAATCAACGTGGCCCTGCGAGCGCCCTCGCTCAAGGGTTCCGGCGTCTATCTCAACCCGACCGGGGTGGTGAACGCCGCCAGCTCCGCTCCCTTTACGGCGTGGCTGTCGCCGGGAGAAATGATCACGCTGTACGGCACCGGTCTTGCACCCGGGCCGGCGTCCGCATCGTCCCTTCCACTGCCGGACAAATTGAACGGCGTCCAGGTGCTGATCGACAAGCGCCCTGCGCCTATCCTCTACGTAACCGCAACGCAGATCTCCGTTCTGGTGCCGTACCTCACCGAGGCCGGGATTGCGGAGATTCAGGTAATCAACGGCGCTGCGAGTTCGAATACCGTCACTCCGTTCGTGGGAACCACTTCGGCTGGGGTTTTCACGAATCCGGCCAACGGACTCGGCTACGCTGCCGCGCTGCATGCCGATTTTTCTTTGGTATCGGAGTCCAGCCCGGCGCAGGTTGGCGAAACGGTGGCTTTGTATCTCACCGGCCTCGGCGCGGTGAACCCAAACCCAGGGGACGGAGCGGCCGCGCCCACCAGCCCGCCCAGCGAGACCATCTCGACGCCGGACGTTTGGCTCGCGGATACGGCGGGGGGGTTCATACAGGCGCCAGTGACTTTTTCCGGTCTCGCGCCACAGTTGGCTGGCATGTATCAGATCAACTTCACCATCCCAACCGGCCTCGCGCCGGGAGACGCCGATCTTGAAATTATAGGGGCTGGCTCCGATACCGTTGAAGCGGTGCTTCCCATAGGGAAAACCACCGGTATCACTCGAACAATCGGGAAAAAGACCGCTTGCTCACGCGCGCGGCTCGGTAGATTTGGGTGCGTTACAGAGCGACCGTAAGGGAGCCGGTTACCTTTTGCAGGCTCGCATTTTCGATTCGATCA
Organism: Bryobacterales bacterium; assembly: GCA_963824345.1. Classification (GTDB taxonomy): domain Bacteria; phylum Acidobacteriota; class Terriglobia; order Bryobacterales; family Bryobacteraceae; genus Palsa-89. The sequence continues at coordinate 425,140 of CAWGOZ010000012.1, read as the reverse complement.
GATCCAGGAGCCGGTCTTCGTCTTCCACCTGAACGCCGATCTTCAGCCAGTACAGATTGACCCCGGCGCTCTCTAGTACACTGGGCGCGGATTCGGGCAGATTCATCGCGTCCTTCTCGGTAGTGAGCAGAACGCCCGAGCCGTGCATTTGAGCTTGCTCGGCCAGCCGGTGGAGCTGCTCGCAGGAGTAGTGGTGATGATCGTCGAAAGCCCAATGGAACACCGGAGGGACGCCCAGCGAGCGCAGCGTCGCCCAGAAGCTGAACGGGTTCGCCAGCCCGCAGAACCCCGCCGCTGGGCCCTCCGGGAGTTTTTCCGGCTTGCGACTGCCGTACTTCACCCAAGCGCGGGGCTCCACGCGGGCGCTGAAAATCGGCGCATGCGCGTTCCAGGCTCGCAGTTGCCGCCGGATGCCCTCGTACTCCCGCCCGGGCGCCGCGCGCATGATAACGAAAGCTCCGGCTCGCGCCAGCGCATTCATCGGTTCGCGCAACGCGCCCAAGGGAAATACGGCGCCGCCGGCAAACGGGTTCAGAGCATCGATCAACACCAGGTCCAGATCGCGCTCCAGGCTGGCGTGCTGGAATCCATCGTCGAGAAGGAAAACATCGGGCTGATATCTTTCCTCCATCAGCCGGCCCGTCCAGAAGCGATCCGCTCCCAACCCCACGTGCGCGTATCCGGACTGGACGAAGATCTGGGCTTCGTCTCCCGTGACGCGAACCGGCGTTGGATCGCCCGCGCCAATCAGTATGGTCGTTTCGATGGATTGCCGCCGATACCCGCGCGTCAATATCGCCGTCTGATGGCCCCGTTGGCTGAGCCGACGTGCTAGATGATCCACCAAGGGAGTCTTTCCCGCCCCGCCCATGCTGATGCCGCCCACGCTGACCACGGGCGTGTCGAGACGGTGGGCGCGTGCCTTTTTCCGGCGCTGCTGCCGCGCGCTCCCGAGCGCCCAGGCCTTGGCGAACGGCCAGAGAACGAACCGCGCCGGGCTCAACTGACTCCAGCGGGGCACCGCCAGGTCATGCTGCCTTAGAATTTCGGCCACGGCTTTGCGCGTCGCCCCCCGCTTCGCCGCCGCGAGATTTGCGGCCCGGGCGCCCAGCTCCTGGCGCAGTTGCCGATGGTCCATTAGCTGAGCCACGGCCCCCGCCAGTTCGCTCGCTTCCCCGATTTCCAAAAAGGCGCGCTGCTCACGAAATTCCGCAGCGATGGCCGCGAAGTTCTCAAGATGCGCCCCGGTGACGATCGCGCGCTTGGCGGCCGCCGGCTCCAGCACATTGTGTCCGCCGCGCCGCGCCAACGTTCCTCCCATGAATACAACGTCGCCTAATGGAAACAGACTGGCCAGCTCGCCGATGGAATCCAGCAGCAGGACGCAAGGCAGCGCCAAATCCCGTGGAACGGCGTCGTCGGTGCGGCGAACATAGCGCACCCCTGCGTCGCGCAGCTTTTGCTCGGCTTCATCAAACCTTTCGGGCCTGCGTGGAACCAAAATCAACAGCAGGCCTGGCCGGGTGCGGCTCAGTTCTTCAAACGCGCGTATCACCACGTCGTCTTCATCCACGTCGTGGTTATCCAGGCCGGCCATGGTGCTGGCGGCGATCCAAACCGAAGCGGGACGCAGTTTTTCGATCAGCTTCGCGATCATGCGCGGGGGCGCGTCGCCGGATGGCTCGGCGTCGTATTTCAGATTGCCGATCACTTCCACCGCCTGCGGCAGGGCGCCCAGATGGAGGTAACGGCGGGCGTCGATCTCGCTCTGCGCCAGGATTGCGTCGGGCCGCGCGAACGCATGCGAGAGCAGGAGACGCCAGCGCCGATAGCGTGGGAACGCCCGATCCGAGATCCGTCCGTTGACAATCACCAATGCGCAGCCCGCCCGTTTCGTCTCGCGGTATAGCACAGGCCAGATTTCCGTTTCCAGGATCACGACCACTGCGGGCCTAACGCGCGCCAGCACCCGCCGCACGGCAAAGGCGTAATCGATGGGCGCATAGAAGATGCCATCCGCGAGGCCCCCGAGCCGATCGTCGGCGATATCGCGTCCAGCCACGGTGGTTACCGAAACATACAGCGGGATGCCCGGGCTGCGCTCGCGAATCTCGCGCAACAGCCCCACTGCCGAGATCACCTCGCCCACCGAAACGGCATGCAACCAGATGGCATTCGGAGGCGTCGGCTGAAAGGACTGGGGTGCGCCGCCCAGGCGTTCGGAAAACCGGCGAGCATAGCGCGGATCGCGGAACGTGCGGCAAACGAAATAGAATACTAACAGCGGGAAAGCGGCGATACGGATCGCCAGGTAAAGGATTTGAATGAGAGCGCTTTCAATTTGGCTGATGATCTTCATGGCCGCGGCCACGCTACCGGGCGACAGCAACAAGGATACAGCCAAGTTTGCGCCGGGTCCCGCCTCGTCTTATCCGGCCAAACAGACCAACGATCACGTAACCGTGGCGGCAACAGCCTACGACACCGAAGCGCTGGCTCACTCAGCATTTGGGAAACTGAACCCCAATCAGTACGGCGTTCTCCCGGTTCTGGTCATCATCCAGAATGACACGGACCAGGTCCTGAAGCTAGACCGTCTGCAGGCCGAGTACACCGGCGCGGATGGACGGGAAATTGAGGCTACGCCAGCCGATGAAGTTCAAACGCTGGGCGGAACCGAGCGGCCCAATGTGCCAACCCCCAACCCCATCCCGCTGCATCGAAAGCACAAGAATCCGCTGGATGTTTGGGAGATCGACGGCCGATCGTTCTCAGCCAAGCTGCTTCCGGCGCACGAATCCGCTCACGGCTTTTTCTATTTCCAAACCGCGCCTCGGCCGGGTTCGAAGTTTTATTTGACCGGAATCAAGGTTGCGGCCACCGGCCAGGACATCTTCTATTTCGAGATCCCGCTCGAAAATCCCAAATAAAACACTCCCTCACGGTCGTGGCTCGGTAAGCATTGCTTGCTGAGCCGCGCGCGTGAGCAAGCGGTCTTTGTCCTGCTACTTCGCGGCGGGCGCGGCCGCCGGCTCGGCCGGAAGAATCTTCGCCAGCTTGATTTTGTCGATCATCGGGAAATTCTTGGAGATATACGCGTCACCCTCCGCGGTGATGAGGCCTTGATCCGGACGCTCGGCGTAGCCCGCGTAGATTTGGTTGACTACGTCCATGCCCTCCACCACTTTTCCAAAAGGCGCGAACCCCATTTGATCCAGACGGGCATTGTCGCCGAAGTTGATGAAAAGTTGCGTGGTGCGCGTATTCGGACCGGCGGTGGCGAACACCACGTAGCCTTCTTTGTTGCTCTCCTTCACGGGATCGTCCACAATTTTGGCGCTTTCCCAGGCTTTGTTGACGGCCGGATTTGCGCTCAGTCCGAACTGCACGACGAATCCCTTCACTACGCGAAAGAACGCCGCGTTGGTGAAGAATCCGCTCTTCACCAGGTTGTAAAACCGGTCCGCGCCCAGCGGCGCCCAGTCGCGATGTACTTCCACGACGAAATCGCCCTTGGTGGTGGTGAACTGCGCTTTGAATTCCGCGGGAGCCTTGGCGTGAAGTGATGCGGGATTCAACAGGGACGGCCTGGCGGCCGCCGTGCCGGTCTTGGAAGCCGGTGCCTTTGACGCCCCGCTACTCGAAGCCGGCGCCTGCGCCAGCAAGGTCGAACAAAGAACGATGCTCGCAAATAGTGATTTCATGTAGCTCGATTATACTGAAAGTCATCGGCGGAATGGGCACTCTCCGGGCGTTTCTGGCTGCGTTGTTTCTTACATCCCTGGCGCCCGCCGCCGAGCTGAAGATCACACTGCTGGCCACCACCGATCTGCACGGCAATCTGTTTCCATACGACTATTACAGCGCGCAGCCGGCGGCACGCGGCTTAGCCAAGATCGCCACTCTGATCGTATCCGCACGCGCGGAAAATCCCAACAATGTCCTGGTGGATTGCGGCGATACCATCCAGGGAACGCCGCTCGAAGCGGTGTATCAGGGGCAAGGCGGCCTCGATCATGACCCAATGATGATCGCGATGAACGCCGTCGGCTACGACGCCATGGTGGTTGGGAATCACGAATTCAACTTCGGACTGAAGAGCTTGGCGAAAGCGCGCTCGGAAGCCAGGTTTCCGTGGATTTCGTCCAACATCCTGGGAGGTGACCAGCCCTTCGCAGCGTACTTCTTGAAGACCGTAGCGGGGGTGAAAATCGCGGTCATCGGGGTAACCACGCCGCTCATTCCGGATTGGGAAGCTGAAGAGCACTACCGCGGCTATCGCTTCGAATCGGGTGTTGCGGCCGTGCGGCGGACCGCCGCTGAATTGCGCGCACGCGAGCATCCCGACATCGTCATCGTCGCAGCCCACGCGGGATTGGATCGGGAGGGCACGGACGACTCGCGCGAGAACATGGTCCGCCAGATCGCGACCGAAGTCCCAGGCATCGACGCCATCGTCTTCGGACACACGCATCAGCAACTGGCCAGTCTCCAAATCGGCAACGTGCTGCTGATGCAGCCGAAAAATTGGGGGATGTCGCTCGGACGCATGGATTTCGTGCTGCAGCCAAGCGAATCGGGAAGATGGAAGATCGTGTCCAAATCCAGCCGCTTGATTCCCGTCACGAGCGAAACCACACCCGACGCGAAGATCCTCGCCATCGCGCGCCCATATCACGAGCGCGCCGAGAGCTATCTGAACGCTGCGGTGGCCGAAGCCCCGGTTGCGCTGGATTCGCGCCTGGCGCGCGTGGAAGACAGCGCACTCATCGATGCCATCCAACACGTGCAGCTCTTCTATTCGAAAGCCGACGTATCTTTTGCATCTTCGTTCAATGCGCGCGTCTTCATCCCGCGTGGCCCCGTCACCATCCGGCAAATCGCCGCGCTCTACATCTACGAGAACCAGCTTTACGCCATCGAGGGCAATGGCCGGATGGTGCGCGAGGCGCTGGAGAACTCGGCGCGTTATTACAATACCTGCCCAACCGATTGCTCGCAGGGGCCGCTGATCAATCCGGACGTCATCGGCTACAACTACGACATGGCGCAAGGCGTGGATTACGAAATCGATCTCCGTGAGCCGCCGGGTCACCGCGTCCGCAATCTTCGCTGGCGCGGCAACCCGCTCGACGACCGGCAGGCGTTGCGCATCGCGGTGAACGACTATCGCGCCGGTGGCAGCGCCGGTTACTCCATGTTTCGCGGCGCGAAGGTTGTCTGGCGCTCAACGGATGAGATTCGCGATCTGGTAATTCAGTATTACAGCCAGCACAAGACGTTGCCTGTGCAGCCTGACAACAACTGGCGGGTAGTGCCGGAAACCGCGCTGCACACGCTGGAACGCGAAGCGCTGGACGGCGCGAAAACCGTAACGCAGCAGTAGGCCGGAGACTGCTACGATCGCCCAAGAGTGTTGGGTCTGATATTTGAGCTGGTGGCGTCCCTTTCCGGTGTTTGCTCCCTAAACCAGAACCGTGAACGCCGTCTCCGTCCGCGTTACAGGCCGGTACAGCGTGTCGCGCTCCATGGGCTCTCGCCCGGCCTCGCGAATCAACCGCAGCAACTCGCCGCGCCGCAAGCTCTGGCTGGTGGTGGCGCCCGCTTCGTGATAAATCTTCTCTTCCACCACCGTGCCGTCCAGATCGTCTGACCCGAAGCGTTGCGCGATTTGCGCGATCTTGGGCGTCATCATGATCCAATAGGCTTTGATGTGGCTGATATTGTCCAGCATCAGGCGCGACACCGCGATCGTTTTCAAATCCAAGAATCCGGTGGTGGTGGGAATGTGCTCCAGCGCCGTGTTCGCCGGATGAAAGGCCAGCGGAATGAAGGTCTGGAAGCCGCCCGTTTCGTCCTGGAGCTCGCGCAGTTTCACCAGGTGATCCACGCGATCCTCTTCGGTTTCGATGTGGCCGTACAGCATGGTGCAGTTGGACTTCAGCCCGAGTTGATGCGCGGTCCGCGCGACGTCCAGCCACTCGCTGCCGTCGATTTTGTGATCGCAGATGATCCGGCGCACGCGGTCGCTGAAAATTTCCGCGCCCCCGCCAGGCAGCGAGTCCACGCCGGCGTCCATCAATTTGATCAGCGTGTCGCGAATCGACAGCTTGCTGCGCTGCGCCAGATAGGCGATCTCCACCATGGTGAAGGCCTTCAAGTGGACCTCGGGGAAGCGCTGCTTCAGCCCCCGCAGCATTTCGCAATACCAATCCAGCGTCAGTTCGGGATGCAACCCGCCGACGATATGGAACTCCGTGACAGCCTCGCTCCAGCCTTCGCCCGCGCGGTGCCAAACCTCGTCGAGCGACCAGGTATAGGCCTTTGGATCCTTGGCGCGCTTGCCGAACGCGCACAGCTTGCAGCTCGCCACGCAGACATCGGTGGGATTGATGTGGCGGTTTACGTTAAACCACGTAACGCTGCCGTGTTTACGCTCGCGCACGATGTTGGCCATGTAGCCAAGCGCCAAAATGTCGGAGCTTTTGAACAGCGCGACGCCGTCCTCGGCGCTTAGCCGGACGTCCGCTTGAACCTTTTCCAAAATCGGGCGCAACCGCTTGTCTTCGATGTGAATCTGCATGCCGGATCTGCTTGCTTCTCAGGCCTTGAGGCCGAAGAAATACATGTCGGCAGCCCAAAACACAAAGAATAGCACGCTCACGTAACCGTTGACCGTGAAGAAGGCCGCGTTCACGCGCGACAGGTCGTTGGCTCGCACCAGGCTGTGTTCGTAAAGCAGTAGCAGTACGATGGCCGCGATGCCGGCCCAACTCAACACGCCCAGTCCAAACGAGACCGATAGCATGGCAAGACACGCGATCATCGCAATGTGAAGCAAGCGCGCGATCCACAGCGCGCGAGCCATGCCGAAGCGGCGCGGCAGGCTAAAGAGCCCGGCGTTCGAGTCGAATTCAAAGTCCTGGCAGGAGTAAATGATGTCGAAGCCGGCAGTCCAGAACGTGACCGCCGCCGTGAGCCACAGTATCCTCGGATCGAGCGATCCCCGGACTGCGATCCAGGCCGCCGCCGGTGCGATGCCGAGCGAAAACCCAAGGATCAGATGCGAGAAGCTGGTGAAGCGCTTGGTAAACGAATAGAAGAACACCACTGCCAGCGCGAGCGGCGCAAGTTTCAAGCAGAGCGGATTCAGCGCCCGGGCCGCCAGCAGAAACGTCAGCACCGAGACCAGCACGAAGCCCCACGCAAATCGGGCGCTCAGGATTCCAGCCGGAATGTGCCGCATGCGTGTCCGCGGATTGCGCGCATCGATGTCGGCGTCCAAAATACGATTGAAGGCCATGGCGGCCGACCGCGCGCCCACCATCGCCACCACGATCCACAGCACCTTGTAACCGAATCCGCCGGCATCGAAACGGCTATCCCGGAACGCCAGCAACGCGCCGGTGAGCGCGAACGGCAGGGCGAACACGGAGTGCTCGAACTTGATCATTTCGAGCGTAAGCCGCAGCCGTTTCCAAAATCCCATTCCTTGTATTCTGAATTCTGACTTCTGAATTCTTCCCCCCCGTTCGCTACCATTTTAGTTCATGCGGAAGCTTTTCCTCACCGCTCTTCTGATTCTTACGTCTTGCGGCCCCAAAGCCACGACCCTCGAAGATTTTCCAACCCGGCCCCTCACGCTCCCCGGGGGCCAGGTGATTCGAGTGGAAACGATGATTAGCCGTTTCGATCTGCTCCGCGGCATGATGTTCCGCACCTCACTGGCGCCCGATCGCGGGATGCTGTTTGTCCATCCCCAACCCGGCAGCTATTCGTATTTCATGTATCAAACGCTCATTCCCCTGGATATGGTCTGGCTGGACTCGCATCGAAACATCGTCGAGATCGTCGAGAATGCCCAGCCTTGCAAAACGCAGGCCAGCAAGTGCGCGCAGTACGGCGGCAAGCAGATTTCGGCTTACGTGCTCGAGATAGCAGGCGGCATGGCTAAGAAGTACGGCCTCGAAATCGGTCAGACGCTCCAGTGGTGACACTGGCGCGGGCTTTGAATCTTCGAGCCTTCATCCGATTGCCGCACACACGCATATCGCACCAACGCCGGGTATGGTTCTTGCTGGTATCCAAAAACAGCCAGCGGCATTCAGGATTGTCGCAAGCCCGAACCTTCCGCACCGCCTCGGACAGCATCAGATCGGATGCGCTCCCAGACAGCAGCCAGAGCGGAAGCTCGGCGTCGTTTTCTTTCCAGCTCCATTCGAATCGACCGTCCTTCCAGCAGAGCTGCTGCCGACAGCGCGCTGCCTGGATGGATCGTTCCAGTGTTCCGAGTGACGACGCAGCGGGCCTGCGGCCCTCCAGGCGGGCATAGCAGATCTCGGCGACCGCCTCGCGAAGTTCGATGCAGCGCTTCAGCACTCGCGCGCCGGCGCTCTCCCCTGATAAGCCCCGGAACTGCCGAATCTGCGCCGGCTTCAACATGCCGGATTCCTGGGCGAACCGAACGAGATCGTCGTAGCTCGTCAGCAAGTCTTCCGGTCCTTCCGTGCGGAAGCGCCAATCCAAGGTGTTGACAAGATCCAGCGCGGGATGGCCCGCGATCAATTCAAAGGCTCCCTTCACAGTTAACTCCCTAAATCATCTTGACAGGTTACTCTCCCCCATGTAAAGTGGTAACTGTCTATGGCGACCACAACGGTTATCGAAGCGCCGGCCAGCGCCGCGCCGAAATCCTTCGATATCCGCGTTCTCCTGGCATTTTTCGCGATCTATATTCTGTGGGGGACCACTTTCCTAGCCATTCGGATCGCGGTCCAGGAAGTGCCCCCGCTCTTCGCCGCCGGCGCCAGATTCTTCGTTGCCGGCGTCCTGCTCTACGCCTTCATGCGGTTGCGCGGGCAGCCTTCGCCAACCGGAATCCAATGGCGCTGCCTGGCCGTTATTGGACTTCTTATGTTCGTGGCCGAGTACGGCGCCCTCTTCTGGGCCGAAAAATATGTGCCGTCCGGCATCGCATCCGTACTCGAAGCGACCCTGCCGCTGATGACGCTGGTCATCGAAACGCTGGTCTTTCGGCAGCAGCGGTTCCACTGGCGTCTTTTAACCTCCACCCTGCTCGGGTTCTGTGGAGTCGCAGTGCTGCTCTGGCACGGTGGCGAGCAGCGATTCAGTGTTCTTCCTTGTGTCGCAATTCTCGCCGGCGCTACCGCTTGGTCGTTGGGTTCGGTGCTGACCCGTTCGCTCGACTTGCCGGAATCCAGACCTGTAACCGCCGGAGCGGCGATGATGCTGGGCGGCGGAATGTTGCTCGTGCTTTCCGCCTCATCCGGCGAGTTGCACCGGCTCCCGCATGTTTCCATGCGCGCAGTGTGGGCCCTGCTCTACTTGATCGTTTGCGGGTCGTTGCTCGGCTACACCGCCTTCGTGTGGCTGTTGGCGCGCATGCCGGCCACTCGGATATCAAGCCATGCGTACGTCAATCCAGTGGTGGCCGTCGCGCTCGGCTACTTTGCCGCGGGCGAAATCGTCACAACTCGAACGCTCCTTGGAACCGCCCTGGTCCTGGCGAGCGTCGTGCTCATCCTGCGCAGGCAGAACGCTGCGACTTGAGGCTCTCTGTTACCCTCAAGTTGAGATGGATTCCGAACAATTGCGCGGTCTTCTGGAGCAAGTCCACGCAGGCGCCGTCGATGTGGACGCTGCCCTCAATCAGATCCGGCACCTGCCGTTCGAGGATCTAGGCTACGCCAAGCTGGACCACCATCGCTTGCTGCGCCACGGCCTCACCGAGGTGGTATTTGGAAAGGGCAAGACGCCCGAGCAGATTGGCGCCATTGCCGCGCGGTTGCTCGACAAGTCAGCCAACCTTCTGGTGACCCGCGCCGATCGCCATGCCGCGTCCCTGCTGAAAGCGGATTATCCCGACGCGGAGCACTTTCCGCTTTCCGGCGCCGTCCGAATCTGGCGCGACCGAACCATTCGCGGCAAAGGCAAGCTGGCGGTCGTTTGCGCCGGCACCAGCGACATCCCGGTGGCCGAAGAGGCGCAAGTGACGGCCGAGGTGATGGGCAACCAGGTAGAAGCGATCTATGATGTCGGCGTAGCCGGCATCCATCGCTTGCTCGCCTCGAGCGAACGGCTGATGGAAGCGCGCGTTGTTGTCGTGGCAGCCGGGATGGAGGGCGCGCTTCCCAGCGTGGTGGGCGGCCTGGTTTCGGTTCCCGTGATTGCGGTGCCCACCAGCATCGGCTATGGCGCCAGTTTCAACGGCCTGGCAGCTTTGCTCGGGATGTTGAACAGCTGCGCCAGCAACGTAACCGTCGTAAACATCGACAACGGATTTGGCGCCGGATACGTCGCAAGCCTGATCAACCGGCTCTAAGCCGGTGCGATTGACGCCTAGGCCACGGCGGTACTGACGCGTGCGCCGGACTCTTCGGCGTAAACATAAAATCCAAACATGGGCAGGCTTTCACGCTTGCTCCACCGGCTCATGGTCCATTGGACGCGCACGAACCGGACATCGGCCTGCGATCCCAGATTCAAGAGGATGGAATAGAGGCCACAATAGAACTTGGGCGGAAACTTCGCCAACGGCTTAGATCCCCATTTTTGGCCGTCCGGGGAACCGCAGACCGATAGCTCCAGGCTTTCCTGCTCCAGGATTCGAGTGATTCCGAGGGTCAGGACTAACAGCTTCCCTCGTTTGGAACCGAGATCGATCTCCGGCCCCATGCCGTCTGCTCTGGCGATGCTCTCAGGCAACAGAAAGTGACGCAGCATAATTTCCTCCAGCCGGGGGACATGCCGGGAACTCTTGTGTGCTACCTGGCAGTTTTACCTACAGGGTAACTCTAAAACTCATTCAAGACGGTCGCCCGTCGATTCCAGAATCTCATACTTCCGGCAAAAACAAAAGCGGATTAATGTGTCACATGCGTTAGAATCGAAAAAAGTCAGTTACCTTTCAGGTGGGTCAGATGCTATCGCAGGATGCCCATTTGTTTCGCCACGCTGCTCAGGATTTCCCCCGCCCGATCCAACATCTCGCGCGTGTGTGTAGCGGTTACAATCGTGCGAATACGCGCCTTTCCCTCCGGTACGGTGGGAAACCCGATCCCAGTAGCCAGCAATCCCTTCTCAAACAGCGCCGCCGAGTAGGCAATTGCGGTCTTCGCCTCGCCCACCAGGATGGGCGTAATGGGGGTCTCGCTTTCGCCGGTATCGAATCCGGAGCTTTTGAGCCGGCTCTGGAAGTAGCGCGTGTTTTCCCACAGCTTCTCGATGCGCTCCGGCTCGCGCTCCAGAATGTCGAAGGCCGACAGACACGCCGCGGCCACCGCCGGCGGATGCGAAGTGGAAAACAGGAACGGCCGCGCCCGGTGATACAGGAACTCGATCAGATCGCGGCTCCCGCAAACATATCCGCCCAGCACGCCGATGGCTTTCGACAACGTTCCCACCTGCACGTCCACCCGGCCATGCAGCCCGAAATGATCCACCGTGCCGCGCCCGTTGCGGCCCAGCACTCCCGAAGAATGCGCATCGTCGATCATCATGATGGCGCCGTGACGCTCGGCAATTTCAACCAATGCGGGCAGCGGGCCGATATCGCCGTCCATCGAGAACACGCCATCGGTGATCAATAGCTTGTGGCCGCTCTTGCCATCCAGCTCTTCCAAAATGGCCGCCGCCTTGGCCGTGTCCTTATGCGGAAAAACATGGATCTTGGCCTTCGACAGCCGGCAGCCGTCAATGATGCTGGCGTGATTCAGCGCATCGGAGATGATGTGATCCTCCGGACCCAGGATGGCCGACACGGTCCCGGCGTTCGCGGCGAAACCGGATTGAAACACCACGCACGCTTCGGTGCGCTTGAACGCCGCGATCCGCCGCTCCAGTTCCAGGTGCAGGCTCATGGTCCCGGAGATGGTACGCACCGCGCCCGATCCGGCGCCGTATCGCCTGGCCGCATCCACCTGCGCCTCGATGAGCTTCGGATGATCGGCCAGCCCGAGATAGTTGTTGCTCGCGAGATTGATTACCTCGCGTCCATCGAAGCGCGACATCGGCTCGCAGGGCGATTCCAGCACGCGCAGACGCTGGTAGGAGCCGGCCTTGCGCCAAGCCTCGATCTGCTCGGAGAGATAGCTCAGGGGATTCGCGGTGGTCATTCACTCCATCCTACCCCGCTTGGTTTTTCAGGAGCAGGCGGAACGGCCGGTTCGCGCCCCAGCGGTAAATTTCAAAGTCGCTGTCGAGCGTCAGGATGTCGCCGGTTTCGAATTCCCCAGCCAGATGCACCAGGCAGGCGTCGGCAAGATCCATCTCACGGTCGCGATATTTGCGAAACAGGCGCTGCAGAGAACCAGCCTCGCGCGACAGTTGCAAAGGTATGCGAAACGCGCCCGTCCTGACGTTCTCGAGGATCGCTTCCGCGGCTCCGGCTTGCCCGCGCAACAGATAGCAGCTCTCGGCAATGACCGCTTCACAGGTGACTAGCGGCGCGGAAGTCTCTTGAATCGCCTCCGCGCAGGCGGCATGCTTTCGTTCGCTGCGATCGAGTAGCGCTACGATCGCTCCGGTATCCAGCAGAATGGCCCTCAACGCCCAAACCCTCGAAGGTGTTTCTTGTTGGAGCCGAGATCGGGAATGCCCGAAGAGAATTTGCCGAGCCCCGCGATTTTACGACTCTTCGGGTGGGACGCCGCTAGAAGTCGGATTCCCTCGCGGACTACCGTTGAGGGGCTGACACCTAACTGATCGACGAGCCTCGCCAGCGTTTTCTGCGTGTCTGCATCCAGCCTGGCCTGAATGGTCTTCATGCTTCATTGTAATACACCATCCGATTTGTATTACAGATCCTCAGCGCTTCTTCAACCGATAATCTTCCACGCCCGGCATGGGAACCAGCTTGCACATCTCGAACAGACGCGACCGCGCGCGCATTCCGATGCGTTCTTCCAGGAAGTATTTGCTGTGCATGTCTTCCTGCAAGCCCGAGCCGCGTTTATCGCCCGCTTCCGGATCGCGCAGGTTGCTGGTGATGATGGTGGCCTTGCGCGAGTTGCAGCGGTGCGTCACGATGGACGTCACCGTGTCCTCCACCCAATCGGTAATCCGGTGCGCGCCCAGATCGTCCAGCAGCAGAATCTCGGCATCCAGGGCCGAGCGATAAGCCTCCCGGTCCATCGTTCCGGAGGCCTGGTCGTAGCCGCTGCGGATTTGATTGAGCAATCCCTGGAAATCGAAGAACAGTCCCTCGAAGCCGCGCGCCAGCAAGCCTCGCAGCGCCGCTACCGCCAGATGAGTCTTCCCCGTTCCCGGCGGACCAAGAAACAGGAGCCCGGGCTTTGGGACTCCCGGATATTCGCGCACGTAACCACGCACGTCCACCAGCACTTTGGCGAGGGCCGAACGCGAGATGGGATTCTCGCTGGGCAGTACGAAATTATCGACCGATGCTTGCCGGTACAGAGGCGGAATGCCGGCTCGCTCTTCGTTTCTGAGCGCGCGGCCCGCCTCGATGCATTCGCACTTCTCGGCCCCCGAGATTCCACCACGCTCGACGATCTTCCAACCCGATCCTCCGCAGATTGGGCAAACATCCACCGCGTTCATAGAAGGAGACATTTCGCACACCCTGCCGTTGCCACGGGCGACACCGTTACCACCCCGCCGGCTTCCCCTGGTTCTGCTCGTCCAGCCATTTCTTCAGCGGCGCGAAGTAATCCAGGATCGCCGTCGCGTCCATTTGCTCTTGCCCGGTCAGCGCGGCGAGCTCTTTCGGCCACGGCTGGCTCGTGCCCATCGCGAGCATCGCGTTCAACCGGTCGCCGGCCGCCTTGCTGTCATAAATCGAACAGCGATTCAGCGGGCTCGTGCATCCCGCCACTTTCGCCAGCGCCCTATGAAACTGGAACTGCAGAATGTCCGCCAGGAAATAGCGCGCGTAGGGAGTATTGGCCGGCACGTGATACTTTGCCCCAGGATCGAAATCCGCCTCGCTACGCTCCACCGGCGCTGCCACTCCCTGATACTGCAGGCGAAGCTTCCACCAGCTTTCGTTATATTTCTCGGGCGGGATCTGCCCCGAAAACACCTGCCAGCGCCACCTGTCGATCATTAACCCGAACGGCAAAAACGCTACCTTATCGAGCGCCTTGTACAACAACAACCCGATATCTTTGGAACTGTCCGGGACCGTGGGTAGCAATCCAATCCGTTTGAGATACTCCGGCGTCACCGACAGAGCTATGGTGTCCCCGATGGCTTCGTGAAATCCGTCGTTGGCGCTGTCGCGGAACAGGAACGGCTGCTGGTCGTAGGCGCGCTGGTAGAAATTGTGCCCCAGCTCATGATGCACCGTCGTAAAATCGTCGGCATTAATCTCGATGCATGCCTTGATCCGCACATCCTCCACCATATCCACATCCCAAGCACTGGCGTGGCATACCACCTCGCGATCGCGCGGTTTCGCGAGCAACGACCGTTCCCAAAAGGTCTTCGGCAACGGCGCGAAACCCAGCGAAGTGAAAAAACGCTCGCCGTATTTCACCATGTCCACCGGCTGCGTCCCTCGTCCCTGCAAGATCGCCGTCAAATCGTAGCCTGGATCGGCGTTCTTCGGCGCTACCAGCGGATAGATATTCTGCCACTCCTGCGCCCACATGTTGCCCAGCAGATGCGCCGGAATGGGACCACTGGCCGGAACCAGGTCGCCGTATTTCTCCCTCAGCTTCCAGCGCACATAGGCGTGCAGCGAAAGATACAGCGGCTTCACTTGCTCCCACAGCCGGTCCATCTCCACGGGAAACGCATCCGCGGGCATGTCGTATTTCGAACGCCACATCGCGCCCATATCGTCGAAACCCAATTCGCGCGCGCCCTTATTCCCCAACTCCACGTAGCGCTGGAACAGCGGACGCATGGGAGGCGAAATGGTGCGCCACCCTCGCCAGGCATCCAGCAGTTTCCGGGGATCCGTGCTGGTGCGCAGGATGTCGCTCAACTGATCCAGATCCAGACATTCTCCGCTCGAGGCGCCCGCCGGACAATACTTCCCGCTGCCGTAAATGCCCTCCATCCGCGAGGCGATTTGCGTCAGCTCTTGGGCTTCCTTGGGATCGGATGGCGCGGCCAGCGTCAAGCTCAGACGCAGCAGCTGAAACTGGCGCGCCATATCCTCCGGCATCTTCAAATGACTGAAGCGCGTCGATTCTTTCGCCAGCTGCATGGTCGCCGCGATCTGATCTTCGTCGGCTTTGGCGGCAAGAATCTCGCTGTCGTAGGTGATGAAAGTGGACTTTACCCAATCGGCGCGCTGATCTTGAACGGTAAGCTCCAGCAGTTTGGACTGCGCGCGATCCAGGAAGGCTCTGGCTTCCGCCAGCGTGGGGGATTTCGCGTTATCGGCCAGGCAAAAGCCGGACCCAAGGCAAAAGAGGAATATCAGGTTTCGCATCCGGGAAGGCTCCCGACTTTGTATTGTACCTTCCTGGGGCCGCGATGATCGATGAGGTTATGAAATTATTATTGGATCACCGTCGGACCTTGATTGGCTTGGGTCCGGAACTCGTACTGATGGATTTCAATGGCGGCCCGGCCCTCTTCGGAGCGAACCACGCGGCCCCGCGCCACCAGTTTCAAAGCAATCTTGCTGTTCAACTGCGCGGGCCAACTGATGGATACCTCCAGACGCCGGCCTGGAAGCAGATAGCGGTCCGTGGTGAACAGAACTCCGTTGCTGCTCATATTGACCGTCACTCCAACGCCGCTCTCGCCTTCCGTGCTCGTTTTGCGGGTCAACACCCGGTAGCGGACTTCCCGCTCGATGGGAAAGCGATCCGCGCCGCGGCGATCGTCTTTCTCTTTGTCTTTTTGCAAACTCATTTTTACCCCCGCCAGCATCCTAGGTTCCTTTCCGTCCGTGCACCCATAGATTGCGGCATGCAGGTGAGAGGGCAAATAGCGGAGTCCTCCCAATTTGGGGTGGTACCGCGTGCAGAAGTGATAGTACGTTGGACGGGTGCTTCGGCCTGTTACTTTTCCCGCGGTTCGCTCTTCCGCTTCCTGCTGGAACGAATTTCTTCCAGCCGTTCCGCGATGCGCTGTTCCACCCCGCGCTGGGTCGGCTCGTAAAATACTGCACCTGCAAGGGATTCGGGAAGGCACTGCATATCCGGCAAGGCATCTTCTAGTTTATGGGCATGCTGGTACCCTTGGCCATAGCCCCACTGCTTCATGGCTCCGGTGGGCGCGTTTCGTAAGTGAAATGGCACCGGCTCGGCCACGCGCTGCTCCACCGCTTCCATCACACGGTTGAGAGCTTGATAGGATGCGTCGGACTTGGGAGCTACCGCCAGATAGATCGCCGCCTGCGCCAGCGCCAGATCGCCTTCCGGGATTCCGAGAAAGTGCACGGCCTGCATGGCGGCGATAGATTGTTCCAGCGCCCGTGGATCGGCCAGCCCGATGTCTTCAATGGCCATCCGCACCAGGCGCCGAGCGATATACATCCGGTCCTCGCCCGCTTCCAGCATGCGGCCCAACCAATAGAGCGCCGCATCGACATCGCTCGATCGCACCGACTTGTGCAGCGCCGAAATCAGATTGAAGTGCTCCTCGCCGGACTTGTCGTACAGCAATGTTTTGCGATGCAGCGTGTCCTCTATGGCCTGGCGTGTCAGCTCGCAACCACCTTGAGACGCCGCGGCGGCCAGCTCCAGAATGTTATAGGCGCTGCGTCCGTCTCCATTCGCGTAGGTCGCGATTTGCCGCAGCAGATCCTCGGTAGCTCCGATCTTCAGCACCGGCAGTGCGCGTCTGAGCAAGGCGAGAATCTCGTCTTCCGGCAGCGGCTTCAGCATGTACACCTTGGTGCGCGAAAGCAGCGCCGCGATCACTTCAAACGAAGGATTTTCGGTGGTGGCGCCGATCAGGCTGATGTCCCCGCGCTCCACGTACGGCAAAAACGCATCCTGCTGCGCTTTGTTGAAGCGGTGAATCTCGTCGATGAAGATCAAGGTGCGCCGTCCCAGCCGCCGGTTGCGCTCCGCGTCCGCCATCACGGCTTTGATTTCCTTGATCCCGCTGAGAACGGCGCTGAACGGGATGAAATCGCTATGTGTCATGCGCGCGATGATTCTCGCCAGCGTGGTCTTGCCCACTCCCGGAGGACCCCACAGAATAATCGATCCCAACTGGTCCCGCTCGATTTGCACCCGCAACGGCTTGCCAGGCCCTAAAATATGTTGCTGGCCGGCGAATTCCTCGAGCGTGGCCGGACGCATGCGCTCCGCCAGCGGGCGATGGCCGTCGTCTTTGAGAATGGCCAAAGGATCGGGTTCGAACAGGCTCATAGCGCCCTCACCCCGCCGTCATCCTTTGCGTTCTCGCCACAAAAAGCGCGATGCCGGCGGCCAGAGCGGCGTTGAGCGATTCCACTCCCACGGTCGGGATCCGAACCCGCGTGGACTTTTCGCCCAGCCGTTCGCTCACGCCGCGGCCCTCGCTGCCCACCACAATGGCGCACTTCCGGCTGAAATCGGCTTTGGAAATCTCCAGCGACCCTTTCGGCATCAGCGCGAACAGTGCGATCTTGCGCTGCTCCGCGCAGGCCAGAAAAACCTGCGGGTCCAGGGCCGCAATCACTGGCATCCTGAAGATCGATCCGGCCGACGCTCTCAGGCACTTTGCATTGTAGGGACTCGCGGTCCCCTTCAGAAACGCGACGCCGGTGGCGCCAAAGGCCTCCGCCGCCCGCAGCACCGTGCCTGCGTTACCAGGATCCTGCAGGCCGTCCAGAACCACCGTGAGTGCCTGCCCGCGGAACAGTTGTTCCACGCTCCACTGCGGAGGCCGCACCAGCGCGATCACGCCTTGGCTCGCTTCAGTCGACGAAATACTCCGAAACAGATCGTCCGGAACTACGCCCACCCGAATCTTCTTCAACCCGCGCACGTGGCTCTCCACCGCCGCCCGAACCGATTCGGCGGCGAGGACGGCCGAAATCTCGCAGTCACTGCGCAAGGCCTCTTCCAGCAGATGGAAGCTCTCTGCCACCGCAAAGCCTTGATCCGTAACGGTGCCCCGCGCTATCGCCTTGCGGACATCTTTGAGCATCGGGTTTTTCGGACTGACCAAGGTTGGCATAGAGTAGACAGTGAGGACGTTTTCTAACCGCCCGCCAAATCTAGCATGAACCCGCTCTTATCATGAAACGATTCGTTGGGGTTGCGCTACTTGTGGTCCTCGGGATCGTGTCCCTGCAAGTGCTGCGCGTCTCCAAGGAAATCCAGCAGGAATCTCTGATCGATGAAGCGCGGCCGGCGGACGCCATCATGGTCCTGGGAGCGGCAGAGTATCGCGGACGACCTTCTCCCGTGCTCGAAGCTCGCTTGAACCACGCGTTGCTGCTCTATTTGAGGGGACTCGCGCCGCGCATCATCACCACCGGCGGCGCGGGCGGCGACCCGGTGTTCACGGAAGGTTCGGTGGGCCGGGCTTACCTGACCGCGCACGGTGTCCCACCCGAGGCCATCGTGGTGGAGCGAGAAGGCGAGAGCACCGCGCAAAGCGTCGCCGCAGTGGTGGAAATAATGCGCCGGATGAATCTCAAGAGCGCCATCGTCGTTAGCGATGGTTACCACATCTTTCGCGTCAAGAAAATGCTCGAATCCAGCGGCTTGAAAGTCTACGGATCACCTCGGCCGTCTATTTCCCCCGGTGAGTGGCGCGCTCGATGGCAAGACCTCCGGCAGGCCGTCGGCTATCTTCTATGGCGTGCCGGAATTACTATTTAGCAGGTTTCAAACTCCACCCGGGCGAACTAACCAAAAGACACCTCAGGTAAGCAAATGATTCTCGGCATAGCCCAGGGATAGCAGCGTTTAATGACCTGTCGATACTGCCGATCGGATTTCCAGTCCAGAAATCAGGAAGTTAGAGAGAAACCGCGTCCCGGTATCCAAAGAAACCCCAAGGGTCCATAACTTGCAAGCTCGTTGAGACCTGAGGTTCGACTTGGAAATGGATCAAGAACGCCGGGTAAAATCGCGGTACCCTCTGCGCTTGAATGTACGCTACCAAACACTGGGTACGGCGAATCGGATCGCCGATGTTGGACAGACCGTAAACTTGAGCAGCAGCGGTGTCCTGATGACCTGCACCAGCAGCATCAATGAGGGGGAAAAGGTGAGGGCGGTATTTGAATGGCCCAGCCGGCTGGACGGCACTATACCTCTGCAGTTAGTCACCGTTGGAATCGTGGTGCGGCGGCAAGTCTCGGAGCTAGCCATCGCTTTTGAGGGTTACCAGTTCCGAACAGCGGGGCGGCGGGCTGAAGTTGCGGCCGTGCCGGAGCGACGGCCCCTGTCCAACTTCCATGGTCTAGGCCTAACGAGTCTGCACGTTGCAGCCAAATCGTCGCATTGAATCAATCGGGCTTACGCTAACGCCTGGCTAAACCCTTGCGGCAAGGGCCACAGTGCACCATCGCGCAATTCGTATTCGGTATCCGTCGCGGCGTGCACCACTTTGACGATGTAACCTTCTTCGGCCAGGCAGCGGCACAACGCCTCGGCCCTGGAAAGCCCGTTTGCGAAATACAGTGTACCGGGGGATTCAGGCGAGCGCCAGAGATATAAGGCAAAGCCTTCCGAAAAGCCAGACAGACCCATGGGATAGTTCATCGGCTAGCCCGGCCTAATCCTTTAGTCCGAATTAAGGTAGAGCGAATTTGAACGAGCCCTCTCGCTACAGAACCGAGGCCAGCAGCGAGCACACCCGGCCCATCGAGTCGGTGTTGTTCGAAACGCGGATCCAGGCTACCCGAGCATGTTCGCCCGGGTCGCAGAATAACCCGACGCCGCCGGTGCGCAACCGGTTGTCGGACCAATACTGCGCCAGTTGCCCCTGGATATACAACGAGAATTCGTCTCCGCGCACCTGCAGGTGGACTCGATACAGCGTATCGACTTGAGATCCCGGTGCAAGCTCAACCCGAACCGGCCGCGATGCCTTGCCTCCCACCACGCTGTATCGCTCGACCGCCAATGTGCGCGTCGGTCCCGATCCTCCCACCAGAACTTGAACCGCCTGGTAGGTTCTCGGCCCTGCCGCCCGGAACGCTAAGCCGATGCCTTTGGTCTCGATTTGCACGAATGCGTCCAGATCGTAATTGGTCAAACGCATGCTTGGAACAAAGAAAGACAAGGCTCCTGGATTCACAAATCCGTTCCGGTCGTAGGACCAGGTGTTGGCCAGATCCTTACCGCTCTGCCACTCATCCAGACCGGCGCTGAAATTGTCGAACAGGTCAACTTGTGCCCGATCGGTGACCCGTTCTCTTAGTTTGGCCCACGAGTCCGGGCCACTGCGTCGGGCTGGCTTCAGCACCACCGCGCCGGCAATGGCCGCTACCGCCAGCAACACGGTCATCACCGCGATTTGCTTTCGGGCGACCTTCGCCGCGATCGACGGATAGGCGGTATATGGGCTCTCGGGCGCCAGGTACGCCAGTAGCTTCCGGCAATGGTTCCAGAGATCCATATCTACATTTCGAGTATGCTGGCGCGGCGCAAGGAAAGTAATGGAGTGTTCCGCGTGATCTTGGAAAGAATGGACCTGAGTACCGCCCGTAGGTGCGGGCTAGCGCTCCTTAGGTCGAAAAGTACGGGCAACTTCAGTGCTTCGCTACTTTCGGCGGCTTTTGATGAGTAGCCACGGCGTGTTTGGCCGGCTGTTGTGGCTTTGGATGCTGAGCGGCAGCGTGGGGATGGCGCGTCTCGGCGGCGTGCGGCGACCGGGATTCGGCCGCATGCGCATGACGCTTCGGGATGGATGGATGCGTAACCGAGGCTGCGGCCATCGAGGCCGCTAAGGCCAGCACACCGAAAACTGTAAAGGGTTGCCGGATCACCTGACCATCTCTCCAACAGTGTATGTTTCGGCAGAGGAAGCCCCAGGCTTTAGCACGCTCGCTTTAGCGCTAGCCGGTCCCTGCTGTTCCGTTCACTTTCCGCCGATAGTTCTTTGTAGCGTCGCCGATGACCATCCTGCCTAACAATGAAACCAACGATGCCCTGGCGCAGATTGAGGCTGCCGTGGCCCTGTCAGCCAGTCCGGATGCGCGCAAGGAGCGCATGCCGTTGGTCTGGATAGCGGCAACCTTGGGGGTGGGCTTAGCGATCGCTGCTCTCTATCTGGGAGGGAGAATCCTCACCGCGCGCTCGCATGATCCGGCGCCTGTCAAAATGTCAGTGCCCGTTCAACCCGCGCCGGCCACTGCGGTTCAAGCCAGCGTCCAGCAGCCCCAGTTGGAGCCAGCCCCGCAGGCTGCGCAGCCGGCGGAGCCCAAGCCCGCCGAACCGGAGCCGGCCGCCGACGATCAGTTACCCATGATCGTGCCGCAGCCCGGCGAGCGCTACATTCAAGTCAGCGCCTTGAACCAGGAGGCGGCGCTGCGTTACGTCACCCAGCTGCGTCTTGCCAATCTAAAACCGCTGGTGGCTCCGGGGCCGAGGCCGGAATTGCTGCGTGTCCTGCTCGGCCCTTTTTTCGATCAGGACGCACTCGCGGAAACCAAAAACGATCTGGAACGCGCCGGGATCAAGAACTTCGTTCGCAGGTATTAGCGGCGTCCGCCGCCAGAGGCGCTGCAAGCACCATCGGCGTACCAAGGACTAAGGTGATTACGGCCCACACCTTAAGGTAAAGCAGGATACTGCAAGCATGCGATCCGGCCGTTTCTATAGATGGAGCCACCGGTGCGCGGTGGCCCCAGGGAGAAGACTTCGCGATGAAGAGAAACATGGTCCCACTGCTCGGGATTGCGTTTGTGGTGGCAATCATTTCCACCGGGATCTTTTACGGATTGTTCGCCGGGAAGCTGCGGTCGTCGAGCGACATTCTCGGACATTCGGTGGTGGTGGCGGGCCGCGATCTGGAGCGCGGGACAGTGCTTCAGGCCAGCGACCTGCGGATCTCGGAAGCACCCGGCATCTTGACCGGCTCGTTTTCAAAACTGGATGAAGCGGTGGGCGCCACCCTTCTGACGCCACTCAAGACGAACGAGCCTTTACTGGCTGAGCGGGTAGTGTCCCGCGCTTCTCCGGGCGGTGCGTCCGGGAGTGGGATAGTGCCCTCGGGAATGCGCGCGGTCTCCATCCGGGTTTCCGAATCCGATGGATTGTTGAGCCGGCTGCGTCCGGGAGCGCGCGTGGATCTGCAAGCGATTTCGGAGCGGGAAAACAACCAAGTGGAGCTTCGCAACATTCTGCAGAACGTCGAAGTGCTGGCGGTGAGCCCCCAAGATCCCGCAAGCAGCCGCTCGGCCGATGCCATCGTTACCGTGTTGACGCACGCCCAGGATGCCGATGCGGTGGCGTTGTCCGATGCGGGGGGAAAAATTCGCGTGACGCTTCGAAATCCATTCGACGATGGGGTCACCGCGCCGCATGCCATGGCGCTGGCTTCCATCTACTCGAATCAGACCAACCCGGCGGCCCTCGCGGCCCAGCTATTATCCGCGCAGATATCGCCCGCCGAACGGTCGCCCGCGGCGTCAGTGCCGGCAGCCAGCACGGCCTCCGCCACCAACAGCCAGGCCGGCAGCGGCGACGGATGGGATCATCCCATCCAATTGCACGTCCAAGTGCTGAATGTGACTGAGCCGGCGTTTGAACAATTGCGTTCCAGATTGGGTTCAGAGCCGGGCGGCGGGAGCCCGGATGCCGACTGGCGCGTGGGTTCATTCCCCTCCGGCGAGGACGGCGCGAAACTAATCCAGAGCCTGCAGCGGAAGCACGAACTGGAAGTGGTATCGAGCGAGCGATTGATGGCCGGGGTGGGCCGCCCCATCAGCTACCGGGCCGGCGCCGCTCCCTATCACCTGCGCGTGCAGTTCTCGCCCGAATTGGCGTCCGGCGGCGCCCTGAGCTTGCGAGTGAAACCGGAGATCAGCGCGCCCAGCGGCTCCGGTGTTGCCACCAGCAAATACGACGCTGGACTGCCCGCGAATTCGAGCTTTCTGGTGGAAAGCAGTTCCACCGATGATGCGCCGGACCGGTTATTCCCAGGGCGCACCTGGGAACAGCGCCATCTGGTGATCTTCGTGACCGCCTTTGCCATTCAACGGAGCCCCGCGATAGCGCTGGCGCACACCGGCCGGGGGCGTTAAGTTGCTCGCGCTCTCGTCCGTTCTGGTTTTCCTCACAACCTTCCTGGCGGCCGGGCTGGCGGCCCTGATCGGCTGGTTCGCATTCGAGCGCATGGGCGCCGAGGCATTAGCGGAGGACCTGTCGGACCACCTTCTCGACGAAAGCCCGCCGTTGTTGAAAGACGAGTCGTACAGCACCATATCGCCGTGGGCGCACCTGCTCGAAAAATCGGACTTCGTGCGGATCATGCACCGCCACCTGCAGCAGGCGGGGCTGACCTGGTCGGTGGGACGCGTCACGCTGCTCATGCTACTGGCCAGCAGCGTGGCGCTGGGGTTCGCGATGCAGTTCGAGTGGCTCCCCGGCTGGGCGGATCTGCTGATCGCGGTGGCGGTGGCGGCTCTGCCGTACTTTTATATCCTGCGCTGCCGCGCCAAGCGTTTCCGCAAGTTTGAAGCGAACTTTCCCGAGGCGCTGGATTCGCTGGCGCGTTCCCTGCGCGCCGGGCATCCCTTTCCCGCCGCCATGGACATCGTGTCGGAGGAATGCGAACAGCCGGTAGCGGCCGAATTGCACCAGACCGCGATGGAGGGCAACTTAGGAACGTCTTGGGAGGTGGCGCTGAACAATCTGGTGGAGCGCATGCCGCTGCTCGAAGTGAACATGTTCGCCTCCGCCGTGCAACTGCAAAACCGAACGGGCGGGAAGCTAAACGAAGTTCTGGGAACGCTGGCGGAGAATATGCGCGAGTCGGTGGCGTTGAAGGGCGAAGTCCGCGCTCTGGCCGCGCACGGCAAACTCACTGGCGCGGTGCTGACGGTGCTTCCGCTGGTGATCTGCGCCGTCATGATGGTCGTGAATCCAGGGTATCTCACCGTCCTGATTTACTATCCCAACGGCAAGTACCTCATTGCCGCCGCAGTGGTTTGCCTGGTGTTGGCGCATTTTGTGATCCGGCGGATCGTGGATATCAAGATATGACCGGGATCTGGGACGGCGCCGGGCTTTTCGCCTTCGTTCTCACCGGGGTGGTGGTTGCCGGCTACGTGTATCAGCGTCTCACCGAGCATCGCGGCATTGAAGAGGCCGGCCCAGGAGAGCCGCCCGGCGGCCGGACTGCCAATTCGCCCTCGGCGGTAGCCAACCTCTTCCAGTCCATTGGCGAGAATTTTCCGGCGGCCAAGAACGAGAAAAATCCGTTCCGCGTACGATTGGTCGCGGCTGGATACCGCTGGCCGGCGGCCTTGCCCATTTTCTATGGCATCAAGTGCGGCAGCGCACTGTTCTTCGCCGGGCTGGCCGGCATCGTGGCGCTGGTATACCGGGGCCAGCCGTCGCTCACGCCGATTCCAATGATTTGCGGACTAGGACTGGGCTTTCTGCTGCCGGATCGCGTGCTCGACTCGCGAGTGCGCGCTCGGGCTCAGCGGTTGCGCAGCGCAATTCCCCCGGCCCTGGATCTGATCGTTCTGGCGATGGAGGCAGGCCAATCGCTGGATCAGGCCATTGCCGACGCCAGTCGCGGCTTGAAGCACAACTACGCGGATTTCAGCGCCGAACTCGCGCACCTTTACCTGGAGTTGAAAACCGGTGGCAGCCGCGCCGATTCGTTCCGCGCATTGGCTGCGCGCAACAACGAGCCCGAACTGCGCAAGCTATCCAATTTGATGATCGACAGCGACCGCTATGGCGTCAGTATCGGGCCGGCGTTGCGATCACACGCCAAGCACATGCGAACGCGCTTTCGCCAGCAGGCTCAGGAGAAGGCCCGCAAAGTCGGCGTGAAGCTGATCTTTCCGGTCTTCTTCCTGATCTTCCCGTCGGTCTTGCTGGTGACGCTCGGCCCAGCCTGCATCATGATGTATCAGCAGTTGAACAGCCTGCTGCATTAGCCGGCGGTTAGCAGTCCTTACTTGTCGTTGTTGTCCTTCTTTTCGTCTTTCTTCTTGTCATCTTTTTTGGGCGCGGGTTTGGCCGCAGGCTTGGATGACGTTGGCGGCTCGATTCGTTGGGGCGCGGGCGCTGGCGCGGCCGTCTTGGGTGCTTCCGGCGCTGGACGGGCCGCAGGTTCGGGCCGGGCTACAGGCGCGGCTTCCCTCGGTTTCTCGGGCGCTGGACGGGCTGCGGGCGCCGGCGGGGGCGTCCCAGCTGCAGGCGCGGGTCTGGGCGCAGCGGCGGGTGCGGATGCGGGCGCGGGTCTTGGCGAAGCAGCGGGTGCTGGCGCCGGTGCGGGTCTTGGCGCGGCTGCTGGAGCTGGGGTTCGGGCTTGCACTTGCCGCACAAGCGGAGCGGGCGGCGGCTGTTTCTGCCGCAGCTGCTGCACCTGGCTCACATCCAGCGGACGTCCGGCGTTGGCTGCCAAAGCCTGCTGTTTTTGGACGAACGGTACGGGCGGCGGCGGGGGCGTCCGTTTTGCGACCACCGCGCTGGCTTGCAGAGCGGCCGGCGGCTGCGCCACTTTAGCACCCGACGCAGCAGCGGGCGCTACACTGGCGCGGGTGGGCGCAACGGCGGCGGTGGCTACCACGGTGGCCGATCGCAGCGCTTCGGGCCGGACCACGATCGCGGCCGACTGAACCGGCTTGGCGCTGGCGAACGCGGCCTGCTGCACCGCCATAACGGCCCCCGGCGCTTCACGATTCACGTACTTCACATTCGTAATGTTCACATTCGTGATATTGATGTTGTTCACGATCACCGTATTGGTGACGTTGACGCGATTCAAATAGACCGGGCTGGTGTGATAGGTAGGCACGAAGACTTCGCCTGGCCCGAGCGCAAACCAAGCCACGCCGCCTCCGACGGCTCCGCCGCCGACCCAGGCCACTAAGGCCGGGGAGTAGACCGGCCGCTCCGCGACCGGGCCCGGTATCCAGCCCCAATAGCCGCTCACATAAGCCCAGCGGCCGTAATGGAACGGAGCAAATCCCCAGGGCGAGTCGTCGACCCAGGTCCAGCCCCACGGATCCACCCAAAGCCAGTGGCCGTAATGATAGGGCGCCCATCCGCCGGGCGTGCCGTTTGGAACCCACACGGCGCCGTATTCGGGCGTGGTTCGCCAGGATCCATATCGATCCAGATCCTGATATCCCACCAACTCACGCGAGACGTAGCGGGCCGAGGGCGATTGATCGTCTTTCTGATCGCGGTCCGCGCACCACTGGTCCCATTGATCGCGGGGTGGAACGCCGGCCGTTTCGTAACTTGGCTGATCGGTACCGGTGGCGCGCACCTGCTGGCCGGCATGCACCGAGAAAGCTTGATCGGGGCCGGTCACCTCAGCCTCTCCGGAGCGCACGGTCACGATGGTGACAGAGGAGTCCGGCTTCACGTCGATTCGATATTCACCGGGGCGAAGCAGCGAGAAGGCCAAGGTGGGGGTGTCAACTTCAAAACTGTCCTGATCGCCAAGATAGCGCAGGCGGATGTTCAGCCCACCTTCGGTCAGGCGGAGTTGCACATTCGAGTCGTCCAGGTTCAGGAATTCGAGCGAGGTTACTGAATTCAATCGCAACGCCGCAGTGCCGATTTGCAGTTCAGCAGTCGCAGTGAAATCCGCGAAAACATGGTCTCCGGTGGTGAGCGGCCGATTGAAGTCGGCTGGGACCCATTCGTCCACGCCGGCGGGCAGGAACGAAACCGATCTGTAGGTGTAACTCAAGCGCGCGACGCGCCCGGGCGGATCGCCTTGAGCCGCCAGCAGACAGGCCGATACAGCCAGCCCGCACACAACTCTAGTTGTCAATTGCATCCCCGTCTCCTCGTACTAGTAAACGCTGCCGCGTCCCTTGACGTTTCGTTACGCGGCATTAAACTAACTCTATGTTGGCACAGTTGTGTCCCGCAGTTGTGGGGTGCGGCGAACCGTCCGAACGTGACTCTTCCGCATGTTCCAGTGGGAGCGCTGCCGGGCGTCATCCGCTTTGACGCGCCGGGACTTTCTTTCTTCTGACGCCGGCCGCCGGGGACCGGGATGCCGGCGCCACGCCGGATTTCGACGCCCCCGCGATTCTGGCGGCGAGGCGACACGGACTGGGTGCTGGAGACCGCCATCGGCGATACTCCGATCGACGGGATTGTGGCTGGAGTGGCAGGCGGCTAATGCTATCCTGGTAGTTCCTGCCCGGAGTCCCGCCCATGCCCAAGCTGATCTATAAGACGCCAGGCGGAATCAGCGTAACCCGCCAGAACGTCGTCGATCCCCTACCACAAAGGCCTCGGCGCGCTGCTGCACAAGCTGGACAGATACCGCGGAATTTACCTTTCGTCCGGGTACGAATATCCGGAACGCTACTCGCGCTGGGACGTGGCTTCGGTGTGCCCTCCGATTGAGATCACGGCTTCCGGACGGGATGTCGAGTTTGATGCATTGAACGCGCGCGGTGAAGTGTTGAACAGAATGCTTTTCCGTGTGCTCGATCGCCATCCGCATTGGGAGCAGTTCGGATTCGAGGGCTCGGCTCTGCGGGGGCACTTGAAGCCCCTTCCGGCTCTGTTTCCAGAAGAAGAACGCAGCAAGCAACCTTCGGCTTTTTCGATTCTGCGCGCGCTGATCGGGGAATTTCAGAGCGAATTGGATTCGAGGCTGGCGCTGGTGGGCGCATTCGGCTACGATCTTCTGTTCCAGTTCGATCCGATCCATCTCAAACTTCCCCGGCACGGCCAGAAAGATCTGCACCTGTTTCTGTGCGACGACATTTATTACATGGATCGCAAGAAGGAGCAGATCGAGCGGTTTCGCTACGATTTTGAGCTGGGCGACCTCTCCACCGCGGGCCTGGGGCGCACTGGAGCACCGGCGCGCCGGCCACCCAAGCGCCCCGTGAACGAAATCGGGAGCGACCACCAACCCGCCGAGTATATGGCCAAGGTGGAAGCGGTGCGAGAAGGCATGCGGCAGGGCGAATACTACGAAGTGGTCCTGCGCCAGACCTTCCAGGCCAACTATTCCGAAAGCGCTTCGGCGCTGTTTCAACGCATCCAGAAGGGCAGTCCCAGCCCGTACGAGTTCCTGCTGCAATTGGGGGACGAGCAGTTGATCGGCGCTTCGCCCGAAATGTTCGTGCGCGTGGAGGGCAGCCGCGTGGAGACCTGCCCGATCGCCGGGACCGCGCGCCGCACCGGCGATCCGCTGCGGGACGCCGACAGCATTCGCGAACTGCTGAATTCCACCAAGGAAGAATCCGAGCTGACCATGTGCAGCGACGTGGACCGCAACGACAAATCGCGCGTTTCGATTCCGGGCTCGGTGAAGGTGATTGGACGGCGGCTGATCGAATCCTACGCGGGCGTATTCCACACCGTGGATCACGTGGAGGGGACGCTCGCGCCGGGCTTCGATTCCCTGGACGCGTTTCTTACGCACATGTGGGCGGTGACCATCATGGGCGCGCCCAAGAAAGCGGCCGCGCAGGCCATCGAAGATCTGGAGAAAGACGCGCGCGGATGGTACGGTGGCGCGGTGGGGATGCTGTCGCTGAACGGCGATATCAATACCGGCATTCTGATCCGAACGGTGCATCTGCGCGACGGAATCGCGCGCTACAGCGCGGGCGCCACGCTTGCTCTACGATTCGGTGCCGGAACTGGAAGAGCAGGAGACGCGTTTGAAAGCCACGGGTTTTTTCCGGTCGTTGCGCGGCGTGGAGAAAGCGGGCGCGTCCCCGGCGCAGGCGGATCGCCCCGGCCAGGGAATCAAGCTGTTGCTGGTGGACAACGACGACTGTTTTATCCACACGCTGTCCAACTACGCGCGGCAGACCGGCGCCGAAGTGGTGACCTATCGCGCGGGAGTTCCGCACCAGCTGATTCTGGATTTCTCGCCGCACCTGATTCTGATCTCGCCGGGTCCGGGCCGGCCATCCGATTTCGGCGTTCCCGATCTGGTGAAGTTCGCGGCGCGCGCCGGAATCCCATTGTTCGGCGTGTGTCTGGGATTGCAAGGAATCGTGGAAGCCTTCGGCGGCGAACTGGGAGTGCTGGATTATCCGATGCACGGCAAGCCCTCCATCGTGGTTCACCACAACCAGGGAATTTTTGAAGGGCTGCCGGAGCGTTTCAAGGTGGGCCGGTATCATTCGCTGTTCGCGCGCAAGGAGACGTTCCCGGCCTGCCTGGAAGTGACGGCTGAGTCCGAAGACGGCGTCATCATGGGAATACGGCATCGGGAACTCGCGATCGAGGCGGTGCAGTTTCATCCCGAGTCGATCCTCAGCCTGGACGGCAATTGCGGCCTGCGATTGATCGAAAACGTGGTTTCGCGGGCTTCCATGTCCGGCCGCCTGGTGTGTTAATCTGAGAACTAATTTCATGCAATTTGATTTATCCGACGTGGTATTCCTCGTTGTCGTGCTGTTCATCGCGGTGCTACTGATCAGCGGCAGCGGAGGCGGCGGAGGCCATCGCGCGCGCCTGCCGGTGCTGGGCTGACTGGAGTGTCCACGCCCGATTTTCCCTGCTAGGTTTCATGCCCTCAGCGATTGTGATTGGCGGGGGCTTGGCTGGCTTGGCCTCGGCTGCCGCGCTGGGCCAAGCGGGATTCCAGGTCGATTTATTTGAAGCCCGGGCCTTTCTAGGAGGCCGCGCCACTTCGTACCCCGTCCCGGGGGACAGTTCCGAAGCCGGCCATATTCCCGAAGTCATCGATAATTGCCAGCACGTACTGCTGCGCTGCTGCGTGAACCTGATGGATTTTTATGGACGCCTGGGCGTGGCGGACCGGATTCAGTTTCACAAACGGTTTTACTTCATCGAGCCGGGCGGCCGAACCTCGATCCTGGAGGCCGGCGCTCTGCCGGCGCCACTGCATTTCACCGGCAGTTTCTGGAAACTGCGATTTCTGGAGCTTTCCGATAAGATCGGGATCGCGCGCGCGCTGTGGGCCATCCGGCGTGAGCATGGACGCCGACAGGATCTGGACCGCATCAGCATGCTGGATTGGCTCCGCGAAAAGCGTCAGACAGAGGCGGCTATCGGACGCTTCTGGAGTCCGGTGCTGGTAAGTGCAATCAATGAAGATTTAGACCGCATGGCCGCGAGCCACGGGTTCCAGGTCTTCTGGCTGGGCTTCCTGGCGCGGGCGAACGCGTACCAAATGGGGATTCCGGCCGTTCCGCTTGGTGATTTATACGGCTCCGAAGCATTGCGGCGCATCGGCAACGTTTGTCTGCATCTGCGCGAGCCGGTGGAACAGGCGGTTGTAGAGAACGGAGCCATTCGGGCAGTGATCGCCGGCGGGGAACAACACTCGGCCGATTACTACGTTTCCGCGCTGCCGTTCGAACGCCTGCCGGCGCTGCTTCCAGAATTGCAGTTGAACCTGGCGGGCTTCGAACATTCGCCGATTACCGGCATTCACCTGTGGTTCGATCGCAGCCTGACACAATTGCCCCACGCAACGCTGCTGGACCGGACCATCCAATGGATGTTCAAC
This sequence comes from Bryobacterales bacterium, assembly GCA_963824345.1. Classification (GTDB taxonomy): domain Bacteria; phylum Acidobacteriota; class Terriglobia; order Bryobacterales; family Bryobacteraceae; genus Palsa-89. The sequence continues at coordinate 394,588 of CAWGOZ010000012.1, read as the reverse complement.
AAATCCGGCGGGCGGTATTTGCAACTGGTGGTGAGCGCGTCGCGGAGTATGGTGGAAATGCCGCGGGCCGACGTGATAGCCCTGGCGATGCGCGAACTGGCTGAATTTTTTCCCCGCGCCAAAGACGCCAGCATCCTAAAGGCGCATGTAGTGAAGGAAATTCGCGCCACTTTTTCCGCCCGGGCCGGCCTGGAACAATCGCGGCCGTTAAGCGCCACGAAATTCCGCAACTTGTTTCTGGCGGGCGATTGGACGCGATCCGGATGGCCGGCGACCATGGAAGGCGCGGCTCGCAGCGGGTATCTGGCGGCCGAGGCGGTTTCCCGGGCGTGCGGTCAGCCGAAGAGTTTCGTCCTGCCCGACGTAGCATAGGCTACACTTCAATAAATCCAGAATTTCTCCGTAGTTCGACGATAATCTTTCTCTTGCACGTCCATGACGTGCTGTGTATAATCCATAAATCCCAAGATTAAAGGAGGCCAAGTGAGGCGGAAACGTATCGAAACGTTCGTTTTCTTTTGCGGATTCGCGCTTTTCTCCGCCATTAATTCAGCGGGCCAGGAAGCTCCTAAGGCATCCGCGGCAGATTCCAAGAATTCCCCCGTAGTGGGAGGCACTACGCAAACGACGCCATTGCCGGATGGAAATGCGGCGGTGAACGATATGAATGTGAAGTATATCCAGGTATGGCGGACTTTGATGGCCCCCAAGAATGTCGCCGACGCATTCGGTCCACGGATCGCCAAACGCTATATTGCCATCCAAATTACCGTCGCGAACCGCAACACTGAATATCAGTGGTTGATCGAGAGCGCTTCGGTAACCCTGGATAAGCTAGTGCTCGATCTTGACGCCAGGGTCACGGCCCAGCCGAACAGCGCCTGTAGAGAGAATCTGACCCGCCTGCTGAACGCCCTCAAGGCACTCGGGGCCTATGTTCCTCCGGCTCCGACGGAGGAAGAGCGGGCAGCCGCGCGTACGACGGGGACTACCAAACTCCCTTCGGCGGTCGCCACTATAGGTGGACCCGCGACGGTGAGTTCAGCGGATCTCACAGTTCTCCGGGGCGTAGCCGAAAAAGGCGCGGCACTCGATTCGCGTAACTTCACCCTTCGAATCCTCACAGGAGCGGGCACCATCGCCGCGGGACTGCTCGGAATTACAAGATTCGGGGATGCGTTTGCTCCGAGTATCGCGGCTTTCAATGGCCCCCTTCTCACGGCTTATCAAACGACGTTCCCGGATTTCACCGTTAATCAGCTCAACCGCCTGAATGACAGCGCTTTCACGGCGAATACTATTGTCGGGAAACAGCAGGCGAAAGTCATCGTTATCTTCATTCCGGCGGATTACCTCTTAACGAAGGATGAGGCGAGCAGGTTTTACCACGATCCTAATTCCGTGTTCGGGTGTCCCGACCTGCGCTTGCTCGAAGCCAGCGTCAATGGCAATTTCGTTGAGACCGTGCTGCCGACGCCCGTAATCACAGCAATTACTGTGAACGCCAACGAGGAGGCGAACTTCGGCAAGGACGACTTCTCCGTGGGGGGAATAGTAACCGGGCATTTTCTGGACAAGGCGAAGATCGCATTGTCGAATCCGCCCGATGGAGTAACCATATCGGCGAACCCAAACCCCACCGAAAGCCAACTGCCTTTCACGTTGAAGGGGAAGAAACCACTGATGCCGGGCCGGGCGCTGGATTTTGAGTTGACAGTGGCGGGGACCCAGCCGGCCAAGAGCACGTTCAAAGTGAACTACTCACCTGCCAAGCCTACCTTAAAAGCGGGCGCGCTCGCGCCAGGGACCTTGGCGCCTGGTGGCGCCGCACAGAAGGTCACCGTGAAAGGAGCGAACTTCCTACCCGAGGGAATGCAGGTGTTGGTGGAACCCTCAACTGGCATCAAGGTCGGGCCGATCCAATATATCTCGGACGGCGAAGTTCAGGTGGAACTCACGGTGGCTGACACTGCGGCGGAAGGGCAGCGCGAATTCCGAATCAGTTCGGCCGGTGGGCTAAGCGATCCGGCGACCACGCTGACGATCAAGAAATGACGAGTACTTTGGATTGCGCAACACCAGAGAATGGAGCATAGGAAATGAGTAACAAGAATGCCAAGCCGGGCCGTAGTAAAAAAGCAGCGGCCCCCAAAACCGCGGCCAAGAATGTAACTCTGCCCGAAAAGACCAGAACTGCGGCCGCCGGCGACGTCGCTACCGACAAGGACAATGGAGACGTCACTAACGGGAACAACGGTGATGTCACTACCGGAGGAAATGGCGACGTCAGCAGCTGAAGACACGCAGCGAAATAGTTCCCGGATTGCCCGGTGGTGCGCGCCGCGCTCTTTGCGCTTATGATGAACCTATGCGCGCACTCATCCTTTCGCTAGCCCTCGCGTTTCCCATACTGGCGGCGGACATGACCACCCTGACCATCGCGGTGAAGAGCCCGACCGGCAAGCCCGTGGAAAATGCGAGCGTGATCGTCAAGTTCGTTAAAGGACGGTCGAAAGCGAAGCTCGGCACCAAGATCCGCAAGGAATGGGAACTGCGCTCCAACCAGGAGGGTTTGGCGAAAATTCCTCCCATCCCCCAGGGCACGATTCTGATACAGGTGATCGCAAAGGGCTATCAGACGTTTGGACAGAACTTCGACGTGGACGAGGAGCAGAAGACGCTGGAGGTGATGCTCAATGCTCCGCAGCCGCAGTACTCGGCGCACTGACCGCTTGCTCACGCGCGCGGCTCGGTAAGGATTATGGTTCAGTTATAGCGGCGATGACGTTGATTTCAACGCTGACATCGCGAGGCAGCCGGGCCGCTTGCACCGTAGATCGCGCCGGCGGATTAGCGGCGAAGTAGCGCTGGTAGGTCTGGTTCATGGTTGCGAAATCGGCCATGTCCTTTAAAAAGACCGTGGTCTTCAGGACCGAATCGAGCGAGGCTCCGCAGGATTCCAAAATGGCTTTCACGTTTTCGAGCACGCGCTCGGTCTGCGCCGAGATTCCGCCTTCAATTACCTTATTGTCGGCTGGATCGATGGCGATTTGTCCGCTCAAGTAGGCGAGGCCGCCATAAACCACGGCTTGCGAATAGGGGCCAATCGCCTTGGGCGCCCTCTCAGTGGAAATTATCCGTTTCATATTTGCAAGGTCCCCACTAATTCTCGAACGTCGTCGATTTTCTCTTTTCTTAAATATTGGTCCAACTCGCGGGCGATGCGCACCGGCGATTCCGGATCCCAGAAGTTCGCCGTACCCACCTGGACGGCCGAGGCGCCGGCCACCAGGAACTCGGCTGCGTCTTCACCGCTTCGGATGCCGCCCAAACCGATTACCGGAATCCGCACTGCCTGCGCGGCCTCGTAGACGAAGCGGAGCGCGATGGGCTTGATGGCCGGCCCGGATAAACCTCCGAAGCCCGCGCCGATACGGGGCCGGCGAGCATGCGCATCGATAGCGAGAGACACGAACGTGTTCACCAGGCTGATGGCGTCGGCTCCGGCCTGCTCGGCGGCCAGAGCCAGCGGTTCGATGCGCGCCACGTTGGGAGAAAGCTTCACGATAATGGGACGCCGGGCAAGAGGGCGAACCTCGTTCACCAAGCCGCTCAATAGCGCGGGATCGCTTGAAAAATAGATGCCACCGTGGGTGGTGTTGGGACAAGAAACGTTGAGCTCGTAACCGGCGATGCCTTCAGCGTCTTCCAGAACGCGGATCACCTCTGCGTAATCGGAAGGCGCGTATCCGAACACATTGGCGAAAACCGCCGTTCGCAGGTGACGTAGAGCTGGAAGCTTTTGGGCGACGAAGGCGCGCACGCCGATGTTCTGGAGGCCGATGGAGTTGATCATTCCGGCCTCGGCCTCCCACAGCCGCGGCGGCGGATTGCCCGCGATGGGTTCACGCGAGAGCCCCTTGACCACCAGCCCGCCCATCGCGTTCAAGTCGGCGACGCTCGCAAACTCCACGCCGTACCCGTAGGTTCCAGACGCCGCGATCACGGGATTGACGAGCTTAATGCCGCACAGATGCGTGCTAACGCGACTCACTTCGTCCAAGAATAGCATTGGCGGGATGGGCGGACTGCCCAACTTGGAGGAAACCGTCTCCCTGACGGTCGCGGCTCGGTTAAGGCTTCTCCCTTATGCATACGGGCCTCAGGAGAGCCGATGGACGAGTATGATGGCCGAGCCCTCCCGAGGGGATTCGCCGAAAGCCGGTACTGCGCGCGCGCGCCCGATGCCGCTGCGCTCGCTGGCCTCGAAGTTCTCGTTGCTCACCGCCGCGCTGGTTTTCTTCGTGGTAGGAACCATTTTCGCCTACGATATCCGCCAGAACACTTTGGACGCCACCAAAGGCGCGTTGCTGTTGCTGGTGGTTCTGCTGGTTTCCGCGGCCATATCGCGCTTCACCATTCGCTTGCTCATCCGCCCATTGAGGCTATTGCAGGCCGGAATCACGTCAGTCCAGAATGGACGACTGGAACCGATCCAGGTAAGCGAAACCGGTGACGAAATCGAGTTCGTGGGCCAGAGTTACAATCGCATGATCGAGGCGCTGGCCGCTGCCCAGGAGCAGGTTCGCGAGCAGCAGGAGTTGCTGGAGCAAAAGGTAAAAGATCGCACCGATCAGCTGGAACAAGCCATGCGCATGGCTCAGGCGGCCAACCAGGCCAAGAGCGAATTTCTGGCCAACATCTCGCACGAGTTGCGCACTCCCATGAGCGGCGTCATTGGAATGCTGGATGTGGCGCTGGATGAGGACCTGAAACCGGAGCTGATGGAACAACTGCAGACCGCGCAGCATTGCGCCAACCAGCTGCTCTGCTTATTGAACGATATTCTGGATCTCTCCAAGATCGAAGCGGGAAAAATGAGCCTGGAGAAAATTCCGTTCGATGTGCGCGCTCTGGTGGCCGATTGCATCAAGGCCCATCAGAGGAAGGCGCAGGAGAACTCCGTGGCGCTGCTGGCGGAAGTGTCGCCCAACGTGCCGCAAGAGATAACCGGGGACCCGCTGCGAATCCGCCAGATCCTCGCCAATCTGATCGGCAACGCGGTAAAGTTCACCGAGCACGGATCGGTGGCGGTGCGGATGGACGGCCAATTCTCGCCGGGCTCCGGCTTTACGCTCCGATTCAGCGTAGAAGACAGCGGCACCGGGATTCCAGCCGACAAGCTGCTGTATATCTTCGATCAGTTTACCCAGGCCGACGGCAGCGTAAGCCGCAAGTACGGCGGGACCGGATTGGGCCTGGCAATCACGCGAAAATTGGTTCATCTGCATGGCGGCGAGATCGAAGTCGACAGTGAACTCGGCCGAGGTACCGCGTTTCGCGTGACGCTGCAGTGTGAAGCGAACGCGAAGCAGAACGGGAAGCCAGAAGCGATGGCCGTGCAGGCGCCCGCGGGAGCGCCCCCCTTGGTGCTCGAGCACGCCCTTCGGATCCTGGTGGTGGAAGACAATCAGGTAAATCAAAAGGTGGTGACGACGGTTCTGCGGAAGCGGGGCTTCTATATCGAGCTGGCCAACGACGGTCAAGAGGCGCTCCGCAGGTTAAAGAACAGCGCCTTCGATTTGGTTTTGATGGACGTGCAAATGCCGGTACTGGACGGTCTGGAAGCAACCCGGCTCATCCGCATGGAACAGCGCTGGAAGCAGCTTCCAATCATTGCCATGACCGCGCACGCCATGACCGGGGACAAGGAGCGCTGTCTGGAAGCCGGAATGAACGGTTACATCTCGAAGCCGGTGCATCCATCCCTGCTGCTTAGCACGGTGGACGAGTTTCTGTTGCAGAAGACGTCCTAGCGCTGCAAACCTTCTCCCTGACGGTCGCGGCTCGGAAACGGCATACCGAGCCGCGCGCGTAAGCAAGCGATCCTAGACGGTCTTTCTGGCGGCCAGCCGGACCAGGTTCCAGGTTTCCTCGACATCCTCCCATTGCGTGGCCAGGTTGCCGATCGCCAGCCGCAGCACGAATTTGCCGTTGAGTACGGTATGCGATAGAAATGCCTTACCAGACGAGTTGACGGCTTCCAGCAGCGCGCGATTATCGTCGTCGGAGCCGCGATAGCGGAAACAGATCAAGGAAAACGGCGTAGGCGCGGACACTTCGAAGTCGGGGTGCTCGCGAATCAAACCAGCCAGCCGCTGCGCGTAGCCGATGTGCTGCCGGATCAGATCGACGATCCCTTCGCGGCCGAAGTGCCGCATGATAAACCACAGTTTCAGTGCGCGGAAACGGCGGCCCAGTTGCACTCCGTAGTCCATGTAATTCACAGCGCGCGGGTCCTCGGCGGTCCGCAGGTATTCCGGCACAAGCGAGAAGGCCTGGCGCAGGATTTCCGGCCTACGCGTGTAGAACGCGCTCAAGTCGATGGGAGTGAACAGCCATTTATGCGGATTCACGACCAGCGAGTGAGCCCGGGATGCGCCGTTGAGAATCGACTGCAACTCGGGAACCACGGCTGCAACGCCCCCATAAGCCGCATCCACGTGCAGCCATGCTCCGCACTCTTCGGCCACGTCCGCGATGGCGTTGACGGGATCGATACTGGAGGTGGACGTGGTGCCCACCGTGGGAACGATGCAGAACGGCCGCCGGCCGGCGCGTTGATCGGCGGCGACGGTCTCGCGCAAAACATCCACGCGCATGCGGAACGCATCGTCCACGGGAATTCTGCGAATGTTGTCCTGGCCGATGCCGAGAGTGATGCCGGCCTTCTCGACCGAAGAGTGCGCTTGTTCGGAGGTGTACATCACCAGGCCGCCAGAGTTGCCGCGCCGGCGGGTTTCGGGATCCGCCATTTCGCGGGCCGCCGCGATAGCATGCAGCGTGCTGACCGACGCGGTGTCGTAGATGATGCCGAAGAATTCCTCCGGCAGTCCGATCCATTGGCGCAGCCATCCCAGCGTGACCTGCTCGAGCTCGGTCAGCGCCGGGCAGCTCTTCCACAGCATGCCGTTCACATTGAGCCCGGCGGCCAGCATCTCCGCGAGAATCCCGGGCTCGGAGGCCGAGACGGCGAAGTAGGCGAAGAAGCGGGGATGGTTCCAGTGCGTCAGCGCGGGAACGATGGAGCGCTGGAAGTCTTCCAGAATCGCGTCCATGGGCTCGCCGAAGTCCGGAGCGTGCGCGGGCAAGCGATCCGCCAGGTCGCCGGGCCGCATGGCCGGCAACACGGGATATTGACGGATGTCTTTCAGATAGCCCGCCAGCCAATCCACCACATCATGCCCGTACTGCCGAAACTCTTCGTTGTTCACTTGGTTTAGGTTAACCTGAAAGCGCATGTTCGGTAGGGTTCTGATCGCCAATCGCGGCGAGATCGCCGTGCGCATCATTCGCGCGCTGCGCGATATGAATATCCGTAGCATCGCCGTCTTTTCAGATGCGGACCGAGGCGCGCTGCATGTACGCATGGCCGATGAGGCGGAACATATCGGGCTATCCGCATCCGCCGCAAGCTATTTGAACCAGGACCGTGTTTTGGAAGCCGCGAAGACACATGGAGCGGACGCGATCCATCCGGGTTACGGCTTTCTGAGCGAGAACGCGGAATTCGCGGCGGCGTGCGCACGGGCGGGCGTGGTCTTCGTCGGGCCATCCGCGGAATCGATCCGGCGTCTGGGGTCGAAGACCGCCGCGCGAACATTGGCCAAGCAGGCGGGCGCCCCGGTGGTGCCGGGAAGCGAGGAGCCGGCGACGGAGTTGGCACATGCCCGAGCGCTGGCACGCGAGATCGGCTATCCGATTTTGCTGAAAGCTGCGGCAGGCGGCGGCGGCAAAGGCATGCGGCGAGTGAACGCCGAGAGCGAGCTTGAAGCCGCGGTTCGAGACGCAAGCAGTGAAGCGGAACGCGCGTTTCAAAACGGCGAGGTCTACATCGAGAAGGTGATCGAAAAGGCGCGGCACATCGAGATTCAGATCGCAGGCGATCACTATGGAAACCTGGTGCATCTGGGCGAGCGGGAATGTTCGTTGCAGAGGCGCCATCAAAAGATCGTGGAGGAGTGCCCATCGCCGTGGGTGGCGCGGCGCCCTGAGCTGAGGGCCGCCATGGGCGAGGCGGCGCTGAAGATCGCACGCGCGGCGAGCTACGACAATCTGGGCACCGTCGAGTTTCTAGCCGACGACCGCGGGGCCTTTTATTTCCTGGAGGTGAACACCCGCTTACAGGTGGAACATCCAGTAACGGAACTGGTAACGGGATACGACCTGGTCCAACTACAATTGCGGATTGCGGCGGGCGAGGCGTTGCCGTTCACGCAAGAGCAAATCGCGTTGCGCGGCTGGGCGATGGAATGCCGGATCTGCGCCGAAGACCCGGAATCGAGTTTTTTTCCTTCCCCTGGGACAATCGTGCAACTGCGCGAGCCCAGCGGCCCGGGCGTGCGGCTGGACTCCGGAGTGTATGCCGGCTGGAGCGTGCCGCTGGAGTACGATCCGCTGCTCGCGAAGCTGGTGGCTTGGGGGCCGGACCGGAACACGGCCATCCAGCGGCTGCAGCGCGCGCTGGAGGAATACACGATCACGGGCGTGGAAACCAACCTGGCCCTTTTTCGCGAGATTTTGGAGGACCCCGAATTTCGCGCTGGAAATATCTCGACCGGCTTCGTGGCGGATTTCCTGGCTCGGCGAAAGCCGCGGGCCGAGGCCGGCGGGCAACTCGACCTGGCGGTGGCGCTGGCAGCGGCGGCGGATGCGCAACCCCGCTTGCCGACGGGCGTGGATCAGAATCGGAACGTGGATTCCCGCTGGTTAACCCAAGGACGGGGGCGGCTGCTGCGATGAAATGGCAGGTGCTGGTGGACGGCCGCGAGATCGAAGTGGATTCTCAGCAACTCGACAGCGTGCTGCGCGTGGAAGCCGGCGTTTACTCGGTGCTTCTGAACGGTGCGAGTTATGAGGTACGGATGCACCGATCGCCCGAAGGATTCACGGCCAGCGCCGCGGGCCGGCGTTTTGCCGTGGAGGTCCGCAATCCGCGGGATGCCAGCCGGGGTTCACGCATGGCCATCGGATCGGGCCGGCAGATCGTGACCGCGCCCATGCCCGGCAAAGTCATCCGCGTGCTGGTTGCGGCCGGCGATCTGGTGGAAACCGGGCAGGGCCTGGTGGTGGTGGAAGCGATGAAAATGCAAAACGAGTTGAAAGCCAGCCGGCCTGGGCGTGTGATCGAGATGCGCGCCCGCGAGGGCGAAACCGTGGGCCCCGGCGAGACCCTGGTGGTCTTGGAATAGATTCTGGGAAAATGGAGATTGCATTCCGCTTACAGATTCCCGCGAGGTCCGATTCGTGATCCGTAGCCGCAGCGGGCTCGCGATTCTTGTGGTGGGTGCGGCCGTCGTCGTGACCTGGGTTGCCGTCAAAAAGGCGTCGCCTCCGGGGGTGATTTTTACCAGGGCCACGCGCGAAACGCTAGTCAGTTCTCTGAGCACCAACGGCAAGGTGGAGCCGATCGAATGGATGCCGGTGCGCTCCGAGCGGGCAGGAGTGGTCACGCGGATTCTGGTCAGCCGGGGCCAGTTCGTACGAAAAGGCGCGCCCCTGGTAGAGCTGGACGCGCGGGTGGCGAGCGCGGATTTATCCAAAGCGCAGGCGGCCATTCAAGAGGCCCAAGCGCAGGAGCAAGTTTTGACGCAAGGCGGGCGGGTTGCCGAGCGCCAGCAAATCGAAGCCGATCTCGCGCGCGTGCGGCTGGATCTGGACGCCGCGCGGAAGAGTTACCAGGCATTGGAACGATTGGTTGCCAAGCAGGCTGCCACCCGCCAGGAGCTGGATGCAGCGCGCCAGTTGGTGGAGCAACTCGAGTTGAGAATCCAGGCGCTCGAAAAAAACAAGGCGGCGCTGGTCACCGGGACTGACAAGGCGATAGCCCAGGCCCGCTTACAGGAAGCCCGGTCCGCCGCCACGGTGGCGCAAACGAATCTGGATTTAAGCGTGATTCGCGCTCCCATGGATGGAACCTTGTATGACTTCGAATTGAAGCAGGGCTCGTACGTCAATCCGGGCGATCTGATCGCTAAAGTGGGCCGCCTGGATCGCGTCCGCGTTACGGTGTACGTCGATGAGCCGGACCTGGGTAAAGTACGCGAGGGCGAGTTGGTGGTAATTACCTGGGACGCGCTGCCGGGCCATCAATGGAAGGGCCAGGTCGACAAGCTCCCGGCGCAGATCGTGCCGCTGGGGACGCGGCAGGTGGGCGAGGTCGGCTGCATCATCGAGAATCCGGATCGCGATTTACTTCCCAACGCCAACATCAATGCGGATATTCAGGCGACGGTAGTGGAAAACGCGATCGCGATTCCGAAGGAGGCGATCCGCCGGCAGGGTTCCGACGCCGGCGTTGTGCTGCTGGAAGGTGACCGCGCAGTGTGGCGCAAAGTCAGCCTGGGTATTTCGAATTACACGAAGTGGCAGGTGCTCTCCGGATTGAACGGCGGCGATGCTGTCGCATTGCCTTCAGAGAAGCCGATCCCGATTGGAGCGCGGGTACGGCCGGTTTTTCAGTAGCAAGCCGGGCAAACCGGCGAATCAGATGGGCGCTTCGCTCAAGCCAGAAATGAATTTGATTCCGGGGACATTTTTCCTGCTTAAACGACCGTCGTTCGTTATGAACAAATCCACTTCGGCGGCCGCGGCACACGCCAGTTGGATCGCATCCGCGGGATGAATTGTGCGATCCTGGCGGATTCCAGCGTACGCTTCCGCGGCGTCGATACCGAACGCCGCAATGGTGAGTTCCGGAGCGGAAAAGAATGCTCGATACCGGTCCGCTAACGACCTATGTCCCGTGGACAAAGGCTTCACCAGAACCTCTCCAACGGTCATCGCGCTGGTGAAAAGCCGATCATTTCGAACGAGCATTCTTTGGCGCAGATCGCGCACCGCAGCACCGCTTCCTGGGCTCCCTTCGAGCAAGTAAATGAACATGTTCGTATCCCAGAAAATGTTCGCCAAGATTAGCTCCCGGCAGCGCGTTTATCTCCATACCAATCGGCACGCAGACTCCGAACGTAGTCGTCTGCGTTGGTATCGGCCCAAATTTCCTTCCCAACGCCCCACATTTGGAGGATTGGATCATCTTCTTCTTTGGTGGCGCTTTGTTTACTGCAATATTCGCGCTCGTACCAGTCCAGCAGGTAATGATACTTCTGCGGCAGTTCGTCCCGTTCCGGGATCATCTTGCCCTTCCTGGCAGGATGGGCGGCATCGGTCGGCCGGAATAGCCGGTACGTGTCGTCGGCAAGCTTATAGAACATCCGATACTTAGCGGAGTTTGGCTCGACATTGGCGACGTTCTGCGAATATATGTGGACTTGGACGCCGGGCCTCAATACGGGATGGGCTTGTTCTGCCCTTACCCGCTCGAGAATCTCCTTTGCCGAGAACGAATCGCGGTTCGGATGCTCATACTGCAACAATGCCAGAGCCAGCCAAGCTTCATCGGCAACGCGCAATGGTCTCCCTAAGGTTTCCATGGCTACAACCTCCATAACCATGTATAACAGGTTTATGATGGATCTGTCAATGCATTAGGTCGGGGCCGTATTTGATCGCTCATTGGTATAACCTTCGCTCCCGTCGCATGAACGCGGGGACCTCCAAATCGTCAGCGGTTGCGGGGTCCGAGACGTTCGGTGTAATCTCGGGCTCCGGTGCTGGCGGCGGCTCGCGAAAAAAGGAGGAGCCTCCGCTCAGTCCGCTGGTGAATAACGGCTCGGCTGGCGGAACAGATGCTGCAGCGGCTGGCTGGGGTGGCGGCAGGTTCTCAAAAACAATCGGCTCCACCACGGAAGTGGAAGCCGACGCACTCGCGCGGCGCGCCAGTTGCGGCAGATTATCGCGTTGGAATCCGGTAGCGATCACGGTAATCTTCACCGTGTCCTTAAGCGCTTCATTCAGCACCACGCCGAAGTTGATCTGCGCGTCTTCGTTGGCGGTGGCCCCGCGAATCAGCGAGCAGGCTTCGTTCACGTCGTGCAGGCTCAGTTTGCTGGAACCGGTGATGTTGATGAGCACTCCACGCGCGCCTTTCACGCCGCCCTCTTCCATGAGCGGAGAACTAATGGCCTGGCGGGCCGCTTCGATGGACGCATTTTCGCCGGAGGCCGACGCAGTGCCCATCATCGCGTAGCCCATGCCGAGCATGATGGCGCGAATGTCGGAGAAGTCGCGGTTGATCAATCCCGGCGTGGTGATGATATCGCTGATGCCCTGGACGGCTTGCCGCAGGATGTCGTCGGCGATGCGAAACGCCTCGAAGAAACTGGTGCCGCGCGGGACCAGCTCCAGCAGACGGTCATTGGGTACGGTGATTACGGTATCCACGGTGCCGCCGAGCTCCGACAATCCGCGGTCGGCCTGCTTCATGCGGCGGGGTCCTTCGAACGCGAATGGTTTCGTAACGACGGCGACAGTGAGCGCGTTCAGTTCCTTGGCGAGGGATGCAACCACGGGCGCGGCGCCGGTGCCGGTGCCCCCGCCCAGCCCCGCGGTGACGAACACCATGTCGGCGCCTTCCAACACTTCAATGATGCGCTCGGTGTCCTCGAGCGCCGCCTGGCGTCCCAGGGCAGGGTCGGAACCGGCTCCCAAACCATTGGTCACCTTGGAGCCGATGGCGAGCTTATTCGGTACCGGCGAGGCGTTGAGCGCCTGGACATCGGTATTGAGAATGTGAAACTCGACGCCGCTCAGACCTTCGTTCATCATGCGGGCCACGGCATTGGACCCCCCGCCACCGACGCCCACTACTTTGATTTTGGTGCCCTCAAGGGCCTCTTCTTGTATGGCGAATTTCAAAGCGTCCATTCAAAACACCTCCTGTGATCGTCAAGGATTACGGAAACAGCATTCCAATCAGCCCGGGAGCTCTGCGTTTGCTCTCCCGATTCGTTTTCAACCGCGCCGAGTAGCGCGCCAGGCCCGCGGCGGTGGACCACGCCGGGCTGCATAGCTCCTCTGGAAAGTCCTGGATGCCCTCCGGGAGGGCATTGCGCGCGGGACAATTCAGCACCCGCTCGGCCATGTCGCACATGCCGTTGAGCATGGCTCCGCCACCGGCCAAAATGACGCCTTCCAGCAGCTTTTGATCCATGCCAATGGTGACCAGCTCCGACCCGACATGGATGAACAGCTCTTCGGCGCGGGCCTCCAAAATCTCGTTGAGCTGCGTGCGCGGGGCCTCGCGCGGCAGGCGTCCTTCGTTGGACGGCACCTCGATATAACTGTTGTCGGAGGTGAGCCCCAGCATTGCGCAGCCGTACTCGATCTTGAGGCGCTCGGCGTCGTTGTATTGCACGGTAAGGCCCACCGCCACGTCGCGCGTGAAGTGATCCGCCGAAATCGCCAGACTGCGGGCCAGCAAGACGGCCTCGCCGTCGTAAACCACCAAGTCCGTCGAGTGCTTGCCGATGTCCACCACCGCTACGCCACGGTTGCGATCATCGCGATTCACGGCGGCGTAGGCCGTCGCCACCGGTTCAAACATGGACTCCTCGACGGCATACGCAGCTTGTTGCACCGCGTGCATCAGCGCCTGGTGCTCCTGCTCCGAACAGATCACAATGTGAACGTTGGCCTCCAGGCGGGAGCAGATGGAACCGCGCGGGTAGCGCTTGCCGGAACGGCCGTCCAGGGTAAAATCCTGCGGGAACAAATGCAGGATCATGCGGTCTTCTTCCAAGCGCACTTGCTCGCTGCGCTCAACGGCGTAGGCCATGTCATCGAGCGTGACTGGCCGGGGCCGTCCGAATTCATAGATGCCGCGGCTATTGCAACCGTCCACGCTTGCTCCGCCGATGCCCACCACCAACGCATCCACGGAGACGCGCCCCTGCGCCTCGGCTTCGCCCACCGCGGTTTGCACGCAAGCCGTGACTGCTTGCTGGTCGGCCAGCTTGCCTTTGCTCCAACCCGCCGAGGGAACTTCACCGTGACCGGCGTAGCGCAGACGCCCGTCCTCCAGCAACAAGATCAGGCAACGCGTGAATGAGCTTCCGAGATCGAGACCCGCGGCGATCTGCGGCTTAGCGGGCATCGCGAGACGGCTCCAGACCCGTGATGCGATCGTCGAGGCGCAGGTCGAACGACGTAGCTCGCGGCATGTTCCGATGGATGTCGGGGTAGTGGTCCAGGAAATTCTTGAGCCGCGACGCAAGGTTGCGATCGCCGAGCATTAACGTCACGGCGCCGCCGCCGGCTTGTTCGGTGATCTTTAAGTCGTCCAGGTCGCTCGCATCCACTTCGGACACGTTGTCGGACAGGGGCCCGAGTTCCTGCATCAACCGCTGCATGCGGCGCACGCGGATCCCGCGCTTCTCTTGACTCTCGCTACTCAGCACTCCGGAGAGAACCGGGAGCGTAAATGCGGCCTTCGGCGGCGGATCGAGAATGACGCCCTCTTCATCGATGAGCGCCCAGCGCTGCATGGCTTCGGCGGGCAACTTGATGAATGCGGCGGGCTTTCGTTCCACGATCTCGACAACGATGCGGTTCGGCCAGATACGGGCGATGGAGGCGTCGTGCACCCAGCGAACGCCCAGCAATTGCTTGCGCCGCGCAGCCAACGGGAACAGGTAGAGGCTGCGGCCATAATCGGGCTCGAAGAGGCGCAGCACCTGCCGGCGCGACGCATATCTGATCCCGTGGAGTTCCAGATTCGGGCTTTCCAGCCCGTAATCGGCCGGGCTGGGCAGAAAGAAGCGAGTATCGCGAATCAGAAATTGCGCAAAACGCTGAGAAGCGTAAATGCCGCCGCTGAGCGCCACGCCCACCGCGATCGCTATTCCAGCAAAGCGCAGCAGAAGGCCCGTGGCTGGCGTCCGGCGGATTTTGTTGGAGGCCGAGCCGGATTTCGCGCTGGATTCGGACGCCACTTACGCCGCCTCCCTGAGCTTCGCGAGAACGCGCTCGCCGACCTGCCACACATTGCCGGCGCCGAGGGTCAGGACCACATCTCGCTCCCGGACGTCGTGGAGCACCGCGTCGACGGTCCCCTCGATGCTGCCGGTGTACTCCACCGAGCGATGCCCGAAATCGCGAATCCGGCCGGCCAGCGCGCGGCCAGTGACGCCTTCGATGGGCGCTTCCGACGCGGCATAGATGTCCAGCACGTACACCAGGTCGGCTTGGTGAAAGCTCTTCGCGAATTCATCCATCAAGTGCTCGGTACGCGTGTAGCGATGCGGTTGGAAAACCGCGAGGATGCGTTGAAACTTGCAGAGCTGCGCGGCGGCGAGCGTCGCGCGGATCTCGGTGGGATGATGGCCGTAGTCGTCGATCACGGTCACGCCGCGGGCTTCACCGCGCACCTGAAACCGGCGATCGACGCCCGAGTATCCGGCGATGCCCTCGCGGATCGCATCCAGCGGGATGTCCAACTCCAGACCGACCGCAATGGCCGCAGTGGCGTTGAGCACGTTGTGAACGCCGGGCACGCGCAGGTGAAATGTTCCCAAGTCGCGCCCGCGCGCCCGCACCGAAAAACGGCTTTCGAACGCGCCGCAATCCAACTCGTGGATTTCCAGGCTAGCTTGCTGGCTCCTCCCGTAAGTGATGACGCGGCGATTCACCGCTGGAAGCAGCTGCTGGATGTTTTCGTCGTCCAGGCACAGGATGGCGGCGCCGTAGAAAGGCACCTTTTGGATGAACTCCAGAAATGCCGCGCGGATATCGGCGATAGACGGATAGTGATCCAGATGTTCGCGGTCGATATTGGTCACCACCGCGAGGATCGGGCTGAGCTTTAGAAACGAGCCGTCGCTTTCGTCCGATTCCACCACCAGGAAGTCGCTCTGTCCCACGCGCGCGTTGGAGCCGCCCATGGAAGCGGCCTTCCCGCCGACCACCACGGTCGGGTCCAGCCCGCCGGCATTGAGAACGGTAGCGGTCATGGACGTGGTGGTGGTTTTGCCATGGCTTCCGGCGATCGCGATGCCGTATTTCAACCGCATCAGCTCGGCCAGCAGCTCACCGCGCGGGATGACCGGAATGAGCGAGCGGCGAGCCTCCTGGACTTCGGGGTTGGCGGCGTCGACGGCCGAGCTGACCACCAGCGCCTTCGCTCCGGCAACGTTCGCGGCCGAGTGACCTTCGTAAACGCGAGCGCCAAGCGACGCCAGCCGATCGGTGGTGGGGCTCAGCTTCAGGTCCGAGCCGCTGATCCGGTAACCCAAATTCAGCAACACTTCAGCGATGCCGCTCATGCCAATGCCGCCGATTCCGACGAAGTGCAGGTGTTGCGGCTTAAAAAACATTTTAATATTGTATTGTTTCGGCTTTCAAGTCGAATGTCAATGGACGATCGCAGTCTCCAGCACGCTGGCTGCGCGCCGCGCTGCATCGGGATGCGCGAACCCGCGGGCGCGCTCGCCCATGCGCTGTAACATTTCCGGACGCGCGCGTAACTTCTGCACTTCTTCAAAGAGCCGCCCTCCGTCCATGTCCCGATCCAGCACCAGCACTGCCGCGCCGGCCTTCTGAAACGCTTCGGCGTTCCGCAACTGATGCTGATCGGTGGAGTGCGGAAAAGGAACCAGGATGGACGGTTTTCCGGCCGCCGCAAGTTCGGCCACCGCACCCGCTCCCGCGCGGCAAATCACCAGGTCCGCGCGCGCGAAGGCTGCGGGCATGTCCTCGATGAACGGCGCCGCCTCGCCTTCGACGCCGCTCTCGGTCAATTTCTGGGACAACGCGGCGTACGCGGCGGTCCCGGTCTGGTGTATGAAGCGCACCGGAAATTGCGCCTCGCGAAAGTAGCTCCAGCTTCCGCGCGCCGCCTCGTTCAGCGTGCGCGATCCCTGGCTTCCACCGGTGATCAGGACGGTGAGCTTGGCTTCGCGCTGCTTGGGGGCGATGCGAAAGAACTCGGTGCGGACCGGCAGACCGGTGATCTCCGATTTCCCCGGCGGGAAGTAGCGCGCCGCATCCGGAAAGCTCAATAGCGCCCGATTGACAAAGCGGCCGATTTGCCGATTGGTGAGGCCAGGCATGGCGTTGGGCTCCATGATCACCAGCGGCAGATGTTTCCACAGCGCGGCCATCGCCACGGGTCCCGCGGCGTATCCGCCCAGGCTAAAAACGGCCGCGGCTTGATGCTTTACCAGTAATTGCGCGGAGCGGCGCACGCTGAAGGGAAGTTGTGCGAGCGTTCGGAGAGTCCGCAGCAGGCCTACTCGATTGAGCCCGCCGATCTCGATGAATTCGAGCGGGAAGCCCGCCGCCGGCGCCAGCTTCGCCTCGAACCCAGTGCGCGTGCCAATGAAGACGGATTGATGGCCGCGGGCTGCGAGTTCGCGCGCCACCGCCAGCAGCGGCATCACATGCCCTCCCGTCCCTCCGCCCGCCATCACGATTGTCGCCATCCGTTTTCCATCGAATTGGTTCAGTATCCCGAGTGCTCGCTGACGCTGAGCAACATTCCCAGGCAGATGAGGGTGCTCATCAACGAGCTCCCGCCGGCGCTGATCATCGGCAGCGGAATACCTTTGGTAGGTCCCATCCCTAACACGACGCTCATGTTGATCAGGGCTTGAATGACGATGGAGGAAGTCACTCCCAGCGCCAGGTATCGTCCGAAGTCGTCATGGGCCACCCAATACAATTGCAGCCCGCGCCCCAGGATCACCAGGAATCCGGCCAGGATCGCGCCACAGCCCCACAACCCCAGCTCTTCGCCGACCACCGCATAGATAAAATCGGTGTGCGCTTCCGGCAGATAGAAGATCTTTTGCCTGCCCTGCATGAGGCCCAGGCCCAGCAACCCGCCGCTGCCCACCGCGATTTTGGACTGGCGTACTTGATAACCCGCGTCGCGCGTGCTGGATTGACTGACGTACTTTTTGATCTTGCCCTGGTGATCCAGCATGCCGATCCACTTGTAGTCGGGGTCGAAGAATCCCACGATGCGCGCCATGCGGTAGGGCTTGGAAGCAATAAATCCGGCCGCAATAAGCGCTCCGGCCACCAGCGCCGCCAGGACAAATTTGCGCTCCAGGCCTGCCACGTAGAACACCACGGCGGCTGGAACGATGAGCACGATGGCCGTACCGAGGTCGCCCAACCCGACGGTGGCAGCCAGAACGGCCAGGGCAAGCGAAGCCGCGGCGATGGTGCGCCGGGTGTTGATGGCCTCGCGTTTTTGCGTGACGAAGTAGGCGAAAAAGACGATGAGCGCCGGCTTGGCGAATTCCGATGGTTGCAGCGTGCCCACGCCTGCCACGCGGAACCAGCGATGGGTCTTGCTGTCCAGGAAGAACACCAGAATTTGCAGGAACAGCACCATTCCGAGCGCGCCGAAGGCCCAGGCGGGGCTTTGCAGCCTGCGATAGTCGCGACGCTTGAAAAACATCAGCGCGATGAAAGAAGCCGCGGCCCAAAGCAATTGGCGCTGGGCGTAGTAGAAGCTGGAGTTGGTGCGGGGGTTGAGCTGGGCCACAACCGACGACGCGCTGTAGACCATCACCAGGCCGAAGCCCACCATGGCCACGATGGTTCCGAACAACAGCCAATCGGATTTCATTCGCTGCGCCATTACTGGTCTACCTCCGCCAGAGCATTCACCAGTTGCTTGAAGACGCGGCCGCGATGCTCGAAATTATCGAACTGATCGAAGCTGGAGCAGGCCGGAGCCAGCAACACGGTGTCGCCGAAAGCGGCCGAGCGGGAGGCTTGATCGATGGCAGCGGCGAGGGTGCCGGCTTGAATGATGGGCACCGAGTCACCGAGATGCTTTGCGATTTTCCGAGCGGCCGCGCCGATCAACAACGCCGCATGCGCTTTCAAGCGAAGAGGCTCGCGAAGGACGGTGTAATCGCTGTCTTTGTCCTTGCCGCCCAGGATGATCCATAGCCCGCCGTCAAATGCGCTTATGGCTTTGAGCGTGGCGTCTACGCTGGTGGCTTTGGAATCGTTATAGTAGGCCACGCCGCCGATCTCTCGAACAAACTCCAGGCGATGCTCCACCGGCGCGAATGTTGAGGCTGCATCCGCGATCTGGCTGCGGTCAGAGCCGGCATGGATCGCGATCAGCGCCGCCGCCATCACGTTTTCGTAGTTATGCCGGCCACGCAGCCGCAGGTCGCGAACGTTCAGTAGATCTGAGCCCTCAAGGTGGATCACGTCCCCTTTGAGAAAGGTGCCGCCGGTGTTGAACCACTCGGTCTTGGCCGGCGTTCTTTTTGCGAAGCTCGCGCAAACCGGATCGGCCGCGTTCAACACGGCGAGGTCTTCCGGGCCTTGTGTTTCGAACAGGCGCGCCTTTGCGTTGACGTAGTTTTCGAAAGTATGATGCCGGTCCAGATGATTCTGCGTCAGGTTCAGGCCCGCGGCGATGTTCGCTCGAAAGGTCTGGATGGTTTCCAGTTGGAAACTCGATAGCTCCAGCACGTTCCACTGATCCGGCCGCGAGGTTTCCACCATTCCGGCAGGCGCCGTACCGATATTGCCGCCAACTTGGCAGGCGATTCCGCTCGCGCGCAGAATGTGACCGGTCAGCGCGGTGGTAGTGGTTTTGCCGTTAGTGCCGGTGATAGCGATGGTGCGCCCTTCCAGATAAGGCGCCGCTAGTTCCAGTTCGCCGATCACGGGAACGCCACGCGCCCGCATGGCCGCAAGCAGATCGAGATCGGCGGGAACGCCCGGTGAAAGCACCACCAGTTCCGCGTCGCGAAACGCCGCTTCGGTCTGTGGTTCGATTTTCACGCCTGCTGTTTCGCCCATCGGCTTCTCATCCACTGCACGAACGAAGGCGCCCTTCCCACGCAGCAATCGCACGGCTGCGACTCCGGAAATCCCCATTCCAACTACTACGACCCTGACGCCTTCGAGCTTCCGCATTCGGTCTACCGCAGCTTCAACGTCGTCAGCGCGAACAGCGCCATCACCAATCCCAAGATCCAAAACCGCGTGATGATTTTCGACTCTTCCCACCCCAGCTGCTCGAAATGATGGTGAATGGGCGCCATCCGAAAGATCCGTTTCTTGCGCAGCTTGTAGCTGCCCACTTGCAAAATCACGGAGAGCGCTTCGATGACATAGACGCCGCCGATGAAGAGCAGCAAAATCTCCTGCTTGATCAGCACCGCCACCACGCCCAGCGCTCCACCCAGGGCGAGTGATCCGGTGTCGCCCATGAAGATTTCGGCCGGATGCGCGTTGTACCAGAGAAACCCGAGCGAAGCGCCCACCATGGAGCTGCAAAAAATGGTCAATTCGGACGCGCCTGGCAGCCGCGCCAGATCGAGATACTCGGCAAACTGCGCGTGGCCGGTAACGTAGGTCAGCGCCGTCATGGCGAAAGACGCGATTAGCATCAGGCCGATTGCCAAACCATCCAAACCATCCGTCAGATTCACGGCATCGGACGACCCGACAATCACCAGGAGCATGAATGCGAAAAAGAAAACGAACGCGAGCGGGTAAGTGTACCAGTTGCGCAGCATCGAATCGATGAGCAGATCCGGCTTGAACGATTTGAAAAATGGCACGTTCATGCTGGTGGAATACGCTCTTTCCGCGTGCAGCGCCAGCAGCATGAAACCTACCAGCAGCGCCGCCACGATCTGCAGCCCCAGCTTTTGCTTTACCGTGAGGCCGAGGTTCTGCTTGTGCTGGATCTTGGCGTAGTCGTCCCAAAATCCGATCAACCCGAAGCTCACCAGTCCGAACATGGCGATCCACACATAGGGATTCGTCAGATTGGCCCACAACAGCGTTGGCACGACGATCGAGATGATGATGAGAATGCCGCCCATGGTGGGAGTTCCGGCCTTCTTCAGATGCGATTTCGGCCCATCTTCGCGGATGTACTGCCCGATTTGAAACGCGCGCAGCTTCGCGATCAGCCAGGGCCCCAGCGCCAGACACAGGAACAATGCCGTGATGGCGGCAAACGCGGTGCGAAAGGTCGCGTAGCCGAATATCCTGAACGGCGTGAAGCGATGAAACAGTTTCTCGTAGAACAGCCAATAAAGCATTTAATTGTGGTGACGGGCCACAAACCTCTCCAGGGCGTGCTCGACGTGCGTGCCTCGCGAGCCCTTGAACAAAATCACGTCGCCGGGACGCGCGATCCGCCGCAGTTGTTCTCCGGCGGCCGAGGCATCGGGGAAAAAAAACGCGGCGTCGACTGCCAGGCCTGCCAGCCTCGCTGCGTCGACAAGGTGAGAGGCCTCGCCGCGTATTCCAACAAGTACATCAATTCCACTCAACGCGGCGTAGCGACCCACGTCACGATGGAGTGGCTCGGACCAAAGGCCGAGTTCGAGCATCTCCCCCAGCACGGCGATGCGGCGCCGGGCTGGCGTATCCCGGAGCACGTCGAGCATGGCACGCGCCGCCTCGGGATTGGAGTTGTAGCAATCGTCTAAAATCACCACGCCGTCGTGGACCAGACGCTGGCCGCGCATGGAGGGCGCAGCGAGATCTTTCACCACCGCGGTGAGTTGGGCGAGGCCGAGCCCATACAGGGAGGCTACCGCCAGGCCCGCAAGAATATTCAATACGCTGTGGCGTCCGATCAGAGCGCTCTCAAACGGCACGCCTTGCACCGTGAAACTGACGCCATGATCGCTGAGTTGCACGTGCTCGGCACGAAGATCGGCACCGGGCGCGATTCCGAAAGTGATGCAGGGGCCCGGGTGGATTTCGCGGAACCTGCTCACCAGAGGGTCGTCGGCATTCAGCACTGCCACGCCATCCGGCGGCAGCGATTCAATCAGCTCGCGTTTGGCCCGGGCCACGCCTTCGATGGAATCGAAGGCCTCCATGTGCGCATAGCCCACATTAGTGACGACGCCGATGCGCGGGCGCGCAATCGCGGCCAACGTCCGAATTTCCCCCGCATGGTTCATGCCCATTTCCAGGACTGCGACACGCGCTTCACCCGGCAGCCGAAGAATCGAAAGCGGCACGCCGACATGGTTATTCAGATTCCCGATGGTCTTTCCCACCGGCATGCCGGCTCCCAACATCGCCGCAATCACGTCTTTCGTGGATGTCTTCCCGGCGCTGCCCGTCACCCCGATCACTTCCCCTGCCCACTGCCGCAAGGCCCAACTCGCGGTGCTTTGTAATGCCTGGAGCGTATCCGGCACTACCAGGACCACCCCTGGTTTCGCCTCGTTCGCGATGGCAGCAACGGCGCCCTTGCGAAGCACTTCGTCGACATACGCGTTGCCGTCGTGATTCGGTCCGCGCAGCGCGAAGAACAGATCGCCCGGCGCGACGGTGCGCGAGTCAATACTCCAGCCTGTAACCCTTGCGCCGCTGTCAACATCAAGCCCCAGCACTCGCGCCACTTCTCTCACTTTGAACTCCACCCCAGCTCCTCTAGCACGCCGCGCGCCACTTCGCGATCGTCGAAATGGATGACGCGATCCTTCAATACCTGGTACGTTTCGTGCCCTTTTCCGGCCAAAATCACGATGTCTCCGGCCTCTGCCTCCTTAAGCGCGGCACGGATTGCCCGTGCGCGGTCCGGCTCGATGATGTGCGGTGTGTCAAAACGGCGAAGCCCCACCAGCGCGTCGTTCATGATGGAGATGGGATCTTCCGAGCGCGGGTTGTCCGACGTCAGTACCACGAAATCGCTGGCCTGCGACGCCGCCTGGGCCATCAGGGGGCGCTTCGATCGGTCCCGGTCCCCGCCGCAGCCGAACAGGGTGATCACGCGCTTGGGATGGAGTTCGCGAGCCGCCGCAATGACATTGCGCAATGCGTCGTCGGAGTGCGCATAATCCACCACCACCAGAAAGGGCTGGCCCTGTTGCACGCTCTCGAAACGTCCGGGCACGCGGGGGCAATTCGCGATGGCGGTGGAAATCGTCTTCCAATCCAGCCCGTAGCTCAAGGCCGCGCCGCAGGCCGCCAGAATATTGTAGGCGTTGAATTTACCTACCAGCGGCGAGGTTAATTGAACTCGCTCGGCGCCGAACTGCACCGTGAATCGCAAGCCTTCAAAGCTCACGTTGAGGGACGATCCGCGCAGGTCCGCGCCCTCCTCAAATCCGTAGCGCAGGGTGTGCGGAGCGGTCTGAATCTGGCGGCCATACGGATCGTCGGAATTGATCACGGCCCAGGCTGGCGCGGCGCCACCGTCGGATCCAAAAAGCAGCTGCTTCGCCGCGAAATACTCTTCCATGCTGTGATGAAAATCCAGGTGATCGCGCGTGAGGTTGGTAAATACCGCGGTGTGAAAAGGCATCCCGTAAACGCGCCCCAAAGCCAGTGCGTGGGATGACACTTCCATTGTGACATGGCTGCCACCGGCCTGCTCCAGTTCCTGGAACATGCGGTAGAGGTCCAGCGATTCAGGAGTCGTATTGACGGCCGGCAGCACTTCGCCCGCCAAGCGATACTCAATGGTCCCCACCAGGGCCGTGGTGTTCCCGGCGGCGCGCAGCACCGCGTCGATGAGAAACGTAGTCGTCGTTTTGCCGTTAGTCCCCGTGACGCCCGTCAATTTCAGCCTCTGGGCAGGATTCCCGTAAAAATTGCGTGCAGCCAACGCAAGCGCTTGGCGGCCATGCTCCACTTCAATCCAAGCCCCGCGAAATTCCGCCGGCGCTGGAAGCTCGCTCACCGCGGCAACTGCGCCCCGATCCATGGCCTGCTGCGCGAACTCGCGACCGTCAGCGCGCGCCCCGGGAAACGCGAAGAACAGAAACCCGGGCTGGACTCGCCGTGAATCGTACTCCAACCCCGCCACGGACAATTCCCCCAAATCCGCAACCACGCCCCGCCGGAGCCGTACGCCCTGGAGGATCTGCGCAACTGTCATGCAGCCTCGCTACTGGCCAAATTGCACGCGAACCCAACTCCCCGAAGGCAAAAAGGCGCCGGGCCTGGGAACCTGAGCGCGCGCGACTCCAGTGCCCGTAAATTCCACCGGGATGCCGAGTGCGGCGGCCTGTTCAATCACGCTGCGCACCGACCTGCCTTGAAAGTCCGGCACCCGCGGCGAACGTAAATCTTGCTGCAAATTTTCATTCCGCGCTAAAAGAACCCGCTGGTCCAAAGCATTGTTTGCGGAAGCTGCCGGTCGGTCGTCGGCGGCAACGGCATCGTCAGCTTGAACCAGCGGGTGAGGGATGGAAGAACCAACATCGGCGATGGCCACATCGTTCTCGTCGGCCTGCTCGCCCCCCTCGGAAGGAAGCATCTCGGGTAAATCTTTCGGCACATCCATGACGCGCAATCCGGCCGCCGCCACTTCGCGGAACACCGGAGCGGATGTCGGGCCGCCATAGCCGGCGGTGCCTTCGGTCCCGTTAATCGTGACGACGATCACGATCCTAGGATTGGTCACCGGCGCAAATCCCATGAACGACGCGTTGTAGAGATGGGTGTATTGATGACTCCGGTTGTCGTAGATCTGCGCAGTGCCGGTTTTTCCCGCCGACGTATAGCCCAACAGGCGCGCATATCTGTGCCCG
This sequence comes from Bryobacterales bacterium, assembly GCA_963824345.1. Taxonomy (GTDB): domain Bacteria; phylum Acidobacteriota; class Terriglobia; order Bryobacterales; family Bryobacteraceae; genus Palsa-89. Next base: position 370,139 of record CAWGOZ010000012.1, on the reverse strand, counting down.
GTACCGTAGGGTTTGAGCACGACGCCCTCCATCATGCCGCGCATGGTAATGGCCGTTTCCGGCCGCAGCACCCGCATCGGCGGGGCCACCGGAACGTCCAAGCGGAGCCGCGGCTTCACCAGGAATCCGCCGCTCGCGATCACCGCGCAGGCCTGCGCCAATTGCAAAGCGGTCACGCCGATTTCGTGCCCCATCGCGACCGAACCGATGGAACTTTTCTGCCACACGCGCAGCGGCCGGACCATACCGGAGGATTCTCCCGGAAGCGGAATGCCGGTCTTCTTGCCGAAACCAAACCGGCGAATATACTCGTACAGATTCTTGTCGCCCACTTGCAACCCGATGTTGATTGCGCCGATATTGCTGGACCGCGCCAGCACGTCCGCCATCGATAATGCGGCGTAACGGCTGTGGTCGTGAATGATGCGGCCAAAAAGATTGATGCTTCCATTGCCGCAATTGATCATGGACTCGGGTCGCAGGTTGGTGGTCTCCAGCGCCGAGGAAAGCGTGATCACTTTGTATACCGACCCCGGCTCAAAGGGCGCTGCGACGGCCAGGTTCTCGCGCGCGGCAATGTCGCCACGTTTGGGAGGTTCGTTCGGATCGAAGGTTGGCACGTTGGCCATCGCCAGGATGTCGCCCGAGCGCGGATCCAGCGCCACCAGGCTGCCGGACTTGGCATGATGCTGCGCCACCATTTTGGCCAACTCCTGCTCGGCAACCGATTGAATTCGCGAGTCGATCGTCAGGCGAACGTCCTGGCCGGGCAGCGGCTGTTGCTGGATGCTGGATGCGAATCCCCGCTTTTGCACGTCCGCAGTCACCAGCATCTGGCCTGCGTGCCCTTGCAATTCCTGGTTGAAACTCTGCTCGACTCCGCCGTTTCCGTCCTCCGCAAAATCGACGCTGCCAATAACGTGCGCCGCCAGCGACCGATTCGGATAATAACGCTGGCTTTCGGTGCGAAACTCAATCCACTCCAGATTCAGATCGCGCAATCGCTTGGCTTCCTGCGGCGTGATCTTGCGTTTCACCCATAGAAAACCGCGGCGGTTGTCAACGGCCGCTTTCAGATTTGCGAGCAGATCCCGGGAATTGAGGTTCAAGATGTTGGCAAGAACCTCGGCCGCCACCGAAAGATTGGGCACCCGCACAGGGTCCACCACCACCGACTCGGCCGGCAGGCTCATGGCCAGGCGCTGGCCGTAGCGATCCAGAATTGCCCCGCGCGGGGCCTTGATCTCTTCCAGCTTCTGTTGCTGATCGCGCGCCAGCTCGGCGTACCGACTATGCTGGACCACTTGCAATTGAATGAGGCGGGCGGCGATCAGAGCGGCCCAAACAAAGGCCACCCGGACCAACATGTGGACGCGTCGTGTCGCCAGCGGATCCATACCTTAACCTCAGAAAAAATCTGCCTGCTCCCTCACGGTCGCGGCTCGGTAACGCGGCGTGAGCGAGGGTTTTACTTCTTTGCCAGAATTGCGTCCGACTTGTTGCCGTCCAGATAGACCACCGCTTCGGGCGCCGGATCGACAAAGCGCTGCATGCGAGCCAACTCTTCCAGACGCGCCGGGCTGAGCAGCCTGGTCTCGGCCAGTTCCAGCGCCGCCCGATCCAGTTCCAGGCGCTGCCGCTCCTGGCGCAAGGCTTCCATGCGGTAGCCGGCCATGAGCCGGTTGACCGACGGAAGCAACAACGCGATCACCAGCACCGCAAACGCAAATGACGACCCAATCAAGCGCCAGCACGTCTTCCGCGCCGCTGGATCCGCTGCGCGCAGTATGCGCGAATTATCGATGTGCTTGACGTAGAAGTATACGTCCTCATTCGGGAAGCGGGGAACCTCGAAGGGATCCTCGTTCTCCAGCACCCGGGTGCGCGAACGGTCGCTAGCGGCGCCGTTCGCCGTCGTGAATCGATCCATTATGGTTGCGAGAGTTGCCATTTTTATCTCGGTTACTTCATCTCCACCGCCCGGAGCTTGGCGCTGCGCGACGGAGGGTTGTTTATCGTTTCTTCAGTTGACGGCCTGACGACGTGCTTGGTGAGTATTCGAGCTCGCCCCGCACGCGCCAGCGCCTGAAAGCACTGTTTCACTTTTCGATCTTCCAGCGACATGAACGAAAGCACCACCATCCGTCCGCCGCTGTTCACCAACGCCGGCGCGGTTTCGAGCAATCGATCCAATTCGCCCTGCTCGTCGTTCACCGCCATTCGCAAAGCCTGGAAGGTTTGCGTTGCCGGATGTAATCTGCTCGAACGGGGCACGGCCTCCTCGATTACATGCGCCAATCGCATGGTCGTGTGGATTGGCCGCGCCCGAACGATTGCTCTGCTGATTCTCCGCGACCTCCTTTCCTCGCCGAATCGATAAATCAAATCGGCCAGTTCCTTTTCTGCAGTAAAATTCACAAGCTCGTCCGCGCTGAGTTCCCGGCTTCGATCCTGGCGCATATCCAGAGGCCCGTCCGCCATCAGCGAAAATCCGCGCTCCGGCTCGGTGAGCTGATAGCGGCTCACACCCAGGTCGGCAAGCAACCCGTCTACCCGCTGGATGCCCTGCCCCGCCAGCGTGGACGCGATTTCGGAAAACGTCCCGTGGTGATACCGGATCCGATTTGCCCACTCCGCCGTATTCCGTTTGGCCTGCTCCAGCGATTCCGCGTCGCGATCGTTCGCAATCACAAACCCGCTGGACAATCTCTGCGCGATGGCCGCCGTATGTCCGCCCAATCCGGCCGTCGCGTCCAAGTAAATGCCTTCCGGCCGCACCGCCAGATACTCCAGGCATTCGGCAAGCATTACCGGCACGTGCATACATGGCCGCTATTTGAATCCCTTCAGCTTGGCCGTCTTGAGCTTCTCCGCCAGGCTGCCTTTGGCTTTCAGCTTGCGCGCTTCATATTCCGTCTTCGAATAGACGTTGATGGCGCCCTGCGACCAATCCAGCCGGACTTCCTGATTCTCCAAAGCCAGTGCCCGCCGCAAGTCGGTTGGCAACATCACACGCCCTTGCGGGTCCACTTTGGCCTCGGCGCCGTAGTCGTTGGTCACAAACAAAAGCGCTTCGGCGGCGTCCGGATCTTCGGTAGCCAGCGCTTCCAAGACTTTTTCGTTTCCCTTCCACACCGAAATCGGGTAGATTCGAGCTATGCGGTCGTCGACGCTGGTCACAAAGAATTTCTCATCCCCGATCGCCGTCAGATACTGCTGTAAATCCACTGGAAGCTTGAGCCTGCCCTTGTCGTCGACGTGGGCCGAAAAGAAGCCGCGCGGGGGCTCCACTGGCGTCGTCTTGGGCTGTTCTTCCACTTTTGTCCACTTTTGGCCACTTTGGCCTTAATGGATTGTGCCACGAGTCAAAATCAGAAGGCAAGAACTTTTTGTGTTTACCCTCGATTCGCTAATACTTTGGCGATGCCACCACTAAGCGTTGGGGGAGGGATCCGGTGAGCCCCTCTATGTACGATCCCAGGGGATTACGGCTCTATTCGGGCTTCCGGCTGAGCCGGATGATAGCGGCCGCGGACATGAATCTCACGGCGGCGTTCGAGTCCGATAGATTGGTCTCGAGTTTCGGAATCGCAGCCGGATTGCCGCATCTCCCCAAAGCCTTGGCTGCAGCCGCCTTCTCGGCCCAGTTGCCATCGCCGGTGGCGGCCGCTTCCAGCAGCCGGAAGGTCTGTATATCGCATTCCTCAGCCAGCAGGTTCAGCGCTTGCATTCGAGCGGCGACCCGGCTGTTTTTGAAGAGCTGTTCGGCGGCTATCACGCCGATGTTGAATGGCCCCAACAGCGCGCCCGATGCTTCCTTGGCGCCCAGCACCGCCATCCCCTTGGGATCGTGACGCAGCCGGTCGGCACGGTGCAGCGCACCCTTTACTCCGGCGTCCGTGGCCTCCTGCTGGCCGGCGACTACATCCTCGAGGAAACCGCGGCCGGTTTTATCGCCCATGTCCCAGAGAGCTTTGGCCGCGGCGAACCCGACCTCCCCCGACGGATCGTCGAGCGCCGCCTTCAGGACCGGAAAGGACTGCCGGGACTTCATCTCGCCCAGTTCCGCGGCGGCTGTGGCGCGAATCAGCGAATCGTTATCCTTCAACGCCGCTTCTACCAGCTGCACCGCTCGCGGATCGAGACCGATGGCCCCGGTGGCCGTCACAGCCTGCCGCCGGTTCAGCGGGTTGGTGTCGACGAGGCCAGGCTTCAGCACATCCCAGGCGGTCTGCTCCGGTTGTGCCAGCAGGCGGGTCCCAGCCAGCAGGAATGCTACTGCGGCGTGCTTACTTAACGACAATATTGACTAGTTTATCCGGAACGACGATCACTTTCACCACCTGCTTGCCGTCCAGCAACGGCTGCACCTTGGTGTCGGCGAGAACCAGCTTCTCCAGCGCCTCGCGCGGCGTGCCGAACGCGACATTAATGCGGCCGCGCAGCTTGCCGTTCACCTGGATCACCACCTCGGCTTCTTCTTCGCGCGCAAATTCCGGATCATATTCGGGCCAAGCGTGATGGAACACCGGACCCGTGCGGCCCTGCTCCGCCCAAAGCTCTTCGGCCAGGTACGGCGCGAAGGGCTCCAGCATCAGCGTCAGTTTTTCCAATATGTCGGCGATGACCGGCGCGGACAAATCCTTCTCGAGTTCCGTAAGCACGTTCAGTAGACCCATCAAGGCGGCGATGGATGTATTGAAATGCCAGCGGCCTTCGAAATCGTCCGTAATTTGGCGGAGCGTCTGATGCAGTTTGCGCAGCGCTTTCCTATCGGCTGCAGTGGGCTGGGATGCGCCCTGGCCGACGTTCCTTGTGACAAACCGATACACGCGGCTGATGAAACCGTAGGCGCCATTCGCGCCGGCCTCGGTCCAGTCCATCTCCCTCTCGGGCGACGTGGCGAAGAGTTCGAACACGCGGCCGGTATCGGCGCCGAAGCGTTCGATCATTTCATCGGCGCTCACGACGTTGCCTTTCGATTTCGACATCTTCGCGCCGTCTTTGATTACCATGCCTTGCGTAAACAGGCGCTTGGCGGGCTCGCTGTTCGCCACCAGGCCGAGATCGCGCATCATTTTTGTCCAAAACCTGGAGTAGATCAAGTGGAGAATGGCGTGCTCGACGCCGCCGATGTATTGGTCGATGGGGAACCAATACGCGATTTTCCCGGGATCGAACGGCGCGCTCGAGTTGTGGGGGTCGCAATAGCGATAGAAATACCAGGACGAATCGATAAACGTGTCCATGGTGTCGGTTTCGCGGCGCGCAGGCCGGCCGCACTTGGGACAGGCGACGTTCACAAAGCCCGGCACATTTTCCAGCGGCGAACGGCCCTTGCCGGTAATTGGAACCTGGAGCGGAAGAACCACCGGCAAGTCGCGCTCCGGGACCGGAACCATGCCGCACGCCGGGCAATAGATAACCGGGATGGGCGTACCCCAATAACGCTGGCGCGAGATGCCCCAGTCCTTGATACGGAAGGTCACGGCCGCCTTGCCAAAGCCCTCCGCTTCGGCTTTCGCGGTCATCACGCGGCGCGCCTCCTCGCTCAAGAGTCCGGTAAACTCGCCAGACTCCCTGAGATATCCGTCCTCGGTAAATGCGCCGACCGCACCGAGCACAGGCGTGATTGGTTCGATCACTGGATGCCAGGCTATTTCGTACTTTTCGCAAAACTCGTAATCGCGTTGGTCGTGCGCCGGCACTGCCATGATCGCGCCGGTTCCGTAACCCATCAGCACGAAGTTGCCGATCCAGATAGGGATCTTTTCGCCGCTGAATGGATTGATCGCGTAGCTGCCGGTAAACAGGCCCTCCTTCTCGATATCGCCCGGACCCTTGGCGGCGCGCGAATCGATCATCTGCTTCACTTGCGCCATTCCTTTAGCGTCTACCAGCTCCGCAACCAGCGGATGCTCCGGCGCAAGAATTAGGCAGGCCGCTCCGTAGATGGTATCCACGCGAGTGGTGAAGACCCGGATCTTCTCGCCCGATCCGTCCAGCGCGAAGTCGATCTCCGCGCCCTCCGAACGCCCGATCCAATTGCGCTGCATCAGGAGCACGCGCTCCGGCCAACCGTCCTCCAGATCCTCTATCCCGGCAAGCAGTTCGTCGGCGTAATCGGTGATGCGCAGGAACCATTGCTCGATGGCGCGCTGTTCCACGGGCGTCGATTCGTGGCGCCAGCAGCAACCGTCCACCACCTGCTCATTCGCGAGGACGGTTCCACACTCATTGCACCAATTGACCAGAGCGTTCTTGCGGTAGGCCAAGCCGCGCTCCAGCATCTTGAGGAAAAACCACTGGTTCCAGCGATAATATTCGGGATCGCAGGTGGTCACCTCGCGCGACCAGTCGTAACTGAAGCCCATGCGCCGGTGCTGCCGTTTCATGTTTTCGATGTTGTACTGGGTCCATTCGTAGGGATCGCGCTTATTTGCGATAGCCGCGTTTTCCGCTGGAAGGCCGAATGCGTCCCAACCCATGGGATGCAGGACGTTGAAACCGCGCATGCGCTTGTAGCGCGCCAGCGCATCGCCGATGGCGTAGTTGCGGATGTGCCCGATATGCAATGTGCCGCTGGGATAGGGCAGCATTTCGAGCACGTAGTACTTGGGCTTGCTCGAATGCTCCTCGGCCTGGAAGAGCGGCGCATTGGCCCATCGTTCGCTCCACTTCAACTCGATCTGGTTATGGTCGTACTGCTTTTCCGGCATGGCTTTTTAGAGGCTGTTGGCGGAGCTTCGGGTGGTTGAGCAAACGGCGAAGCCCGTCCTCTTCAATATAGCGATGTCCGAGATGTTGGTGCTTAGCTTTTAGACTCTGCCTCATCTTTTTCGGCTCAGCTTCTTCAACATTTCCATGTTCCTCAGCTCGTCGCCTTCCTCATCGACGGGCGTCTCCAGAATGAAGGCTTTGGCGCGGAGCTTCGGGTGATTGAGGATGCGGCGAAACCCGGCTTCTCCGATGTGGCCGCGTCCGATATGCTCGTGCCGGTCCAGGTGCGATCCGAGCGCGCCTTTGGAATCGTTGGCGTGGATCACGGGCACGTTCTCGATGCCCAGCACGCGATCGATTTCGGCGATGGTCCGCTTCAATCCGGCCGCGGAGCTCACGTCATAGCCCGACGCCAGGCAATGGCAGGTATCAATGCAAAAACCGATCTTGAGATCGGTCAGCTCGACCGCGAACTGACGCATCACGCCTAGCTCTTCGAAGCGGCTTCCCAGTGCCGCGCCGGAACCCGCCGTGTTTTCGAGCAGCACGGTCAGCTTCGCCGTGTCGAGACCTTGCGCCGCCTGGGCCAGCGATCGGATCACGGCGTAGATGCCTTGCTCCACGGAATGCCCCTTGCAGTTGCCGGGGTGCGCAACCAGGTATTCCGCGCCGATCGCCAGTGCTCGCTCGATCTCACCGCGAAACGCCGCAGTGGATTGCAGGCGCAGCGGCTCGCTGCAGGACGCCAGATTGATTAGATAGTTGTCGTGGATCACCAGCGGGAAAAGATCGTACCGGTCGCGCGCTCGCTCCAGCAGCTTCACGGCGCTCGGGGAGGGCGGCGAAGCGCGCCACATGCGTGGACTAGCCGAAAAGATCTGGAAGGTGTTCGCTCCCGCCTCCGCGGCCTTCAGCGCGGCGTTTTCAAGGGACTTGGTGATGGAAGTGTGAAGCCCGAGGCGCAATGGAGACTTAAGCGTAGCAGGTGATCAAATCTTTCCCGACTGATGCAGGAGGTCCAAAACTTGATGGGACTTGTCTTCGGCTTTTCCAAGCGGCATGTTCGACAGACAAATAATCGTGAAGTGCTCCGCTGGGAACCGCGCCATATAAGTGGATGTGTCGGTGTCGCCGCCGGAATAGTCCAACATCGGCCGCTTATGAAACTCGCGCCACACCAATCCGAAAGCATCGTTGTCCTTGTCGTGCTGGAACCGAATACGCTTATTCATCAGAGCGGTGAATGCATCTCCGGCGAGCTTTGGGGTATACCAGTTCGCATCCCATTTTGTGAGGTCCTCCAGGGTGCTGAACACGCCGCTTCCTCCATAATGCGGGGAGACGCGCACCAGACGTACCCAGCCTTTCCCTGGTCGAATTTGAACACCATTGTCCGCGAGAGCCTGAATCACCTGAGGATCCGCCCGCGGCGCATATCCCATTGCGCGATGCGGAATAATCAGCGTAGTGTCGTCATTGATATCGCTGTGCAGCATTCCAAGCGGTCGAAAAACCATTTCCCGCATGAACGTGGCGTAGGATTGTCCGCTGATTTTTTCAACAATCCGGGTGAGAATCATGTAGTTGCTGTTGCGATAGCTCCACTGAGTTCCGGGTGGAAACTCCAGCTTGTCAGGCTTCAAAGCGGTACTGATCGCTTCATTCCGAGTGAAGTAATAGAATGCCATCCACGGAAGGCCGCTTTGACGCGGAAGGTCGGTGTATTCATGCAACCCGCTGCTCATATAGACCAAGTGTTTTATGCGCAGGCTGCTTCCATATTTTGCAGTTTCCGGGATATATTTCGCAACGGGATCATCGAGTGAAAGCTTGCCGGCCAGAATCAGTAATGCAACGGCCGCTCCGGTGAACTGCTTGGAGAGTGAGGCGAGATGAAACGCGGTCTGCGGCGTCAGCGCAATACCGTCGTCCAGATTCGCTTGTCCATATCCTTTCGCGAAGACCAAATTGCCATCCTTGATTAAGCCGAGCACATAGCCCGGCGAATCTTGCGTCGCATAAGGCGCGAATAGCTTGTCGATCGCGGTTCGAGTGGCCGCATCGACCCAGGAAAGGTTTGGGCCGCGCTGGACTTGCTGGGGTTGGGCCGCAACGCCGCCAAGTAGCACCAGCACACTGCCAATCCACTTCCGTTGGAACCCGTCCAGTTTGAACCAGTCCATGGGAACCAGGATACGATTCTCGGTGACCGGCCAGCGTTCGGAGTACAATGCGGCGTTAGGAGAGTAATGCCCCCATGTTTGTTCCTCTGACCCCCGTCCGCTGTCTGCACCGCGCAGTGGATCTGTTTGGGGACAAGATCGGGATCGTCTCAGGCCCGCGCCAGTTCACTTATCGCGAATTCGGCGAACGATGCGAGCGATTGGCCGGCGCGCTTCCTAAACACGGCGTCCAGCCCGGCGACCGCGTGGCCTATCTCAGCTTCAACACCCATCAGTTGCTGGAGGGCTATTACGGAGTGGTGCTGGCGCGCGCCATCGTGATGCCTCTCAATGTGCGGCTGTCACCGCTGGAGCTGGTCAATATCCTGAATCATTCCGGTGCGCGTATCCTGCTTTTTGAAAACGACTTCGTTCCTTTGGTGGAGCAACTCAAGCCCGCTTGCCCCGGCATCGAGAGCTTCGTTACGCTCGATGACAAGGTTCCCGCCGCCGATCTCGGCTATGAAGAGCTGCTGGATCAGGGCCGCGCGGAGCGCGCCGACGTCGCTAGCTTCGACGAGAACGCGATTGCGGAGCTGTTCTACACCAGCGGCAGCACTGGCGATCCCAAGGGCGTAATGCTTTCCAATCGCACCCTCTATTTGCACGCCATGACGGTGGCGGGCTTATATCGGGAGCCTGAAACCGTCGTCGATCTTCACACCATTCCCTTGTTTCACGCGAACGGATGGGGCCGCCCGCAGGCTTCAACAATGCTGGGAACCAAGCAAATCATGATCCGGCGCTTCGATCCGCCCGCGATTCTCCGGCTCATCCAAGAACATGGCGCAACCGACATGGCGCTGGTCCCTACCATGGCCAACGCGTTGCTGAGCTGCCCCGATCTGGCCGTCTACCATGGCTCCAGCATGCGCAACATCGTGCTGGGCGGAGCGGCTTCCTCGCCCGAACTGATCGAGCGCATGGAAAAAGCGTTCCGCTGTGACGTATACGCCGGTTATGGTCTCACTGAAACCGCTCCTCTGCTCAGTTGCGCTAATTCCAAGCCGGGGATGACTTACGCCTCCGACGCCGACCGTTACCGCCGGCGCGCCATGACGGGATGGCCGGTGTGGGGGATGGAAGTGCGGGTAGTGGACCCGGACATGAACGACGTCCCGCGCGACATGCAGACCTCCGGCGAAATCGTGACCCGCGGGGACCACGTGATGGAGGGCTATTTCCGCGAGCCCGCCATGACCGCCGCGGTGATGACCGGCGGCTGGTTCCACACCGGCGACATGGCCGTTTGGGACCAGGAATCGTTTATCCAGATCATCGACCGTAAGAAGGAGATCATCATCAGCGGCGGCGAGAACATATCTTCGATCGAGGTGGAGAAGGCGATTTCGGCTCATCCGGAAGTGTTCGAGTGCGCCGTGGTGGCGGCTCCCGATGAGACCTGGGGCGAAGTTCCGGCCGCCATCGTAGTTCGCAAACCCGAGTCGGCGCTCACTTCCGAGGACCTGCTGGATTTCCTGAAACTGCGACTCGGCAAGTTCAAACTTCCGCGAATTATAATATTGACTAACGAGCCACTGCCGAAAACCGGCACCGGCAAGATCCGCAAGCTGGTGCTGCGGGAGCAGTTTTGGCAGGGCAAAGCGAAAAGGGTCCAGGGCTGATCCTAGTGGTTCGGGAAAAGCCCAAGTGGTTCGGGAAAAGCCCAAGTGGTTCGGGAAAAGGAGGATGCATGAAACCCGCGTTTCTGCTCGTGATCGCTACGTCCATCCTGGCCGCCCAGATCGGGTTTCCGGGCCAAAATCCGCCGGGCCAATATCCTCCAGGCCAGAGTCCGCGTTTCCCGGGCGGAGGCAATTCGCGGGGTTCCGGCAAGAACGCCGATACCCGGCAGTCCGCCAGCCAGCCTTCGGAGACCTATCGGGGTGTGGTGCGAAAGCTCGAAGCTTCCTCCATGGAGTTGGAGATCGAGGACACGCGGTTTTTGATTATCGATTTCTCGAATGCCAATCCCAAACCGTCCGATTTAAAAGTGGGCGATGGCTTGGACGTAACCGCCACGGCGGACAAAGAGGGAAACTTCCACGCCACCAGCATCCAATTTAACCGGGACATCGCGCAGACCATCAACGACCGTGACGGCGTCGCCATCCAGCAGGAAGGAAGAACCGGGCCCCCGCCAACGATTCTGGTCAGGCCGGACTCTTCCACGGCGAGCGACGGCGACGATTCGGGGCCGCCCGTCTTGAAGCACGGAAAGCCCGCGGCGCATGCCTCCGCGCCCATTCCGGACGATGACGCCCCTAGCACGCCTTCACGCGCGAATCCCGCGCCGGCGCGGCCCGCCGCCAATTCTCATTTGGCTCTGATCGAAAAAGCCCGCGAAGTAGCGTCCAAATTTCTGGAAGGCTTGCCGAACTACGTTGTCCAGGAATCCGCCACGCGCTATGTCAGCGAAACGCGACAGCCCAGTTGGAATGTAATCGATGTGGTTTCCGCCGAAGTGGTCTTCGAGCAAAACCGGGAGAGCTATCGAAATCTGCAGATCAACGGGAAGCCTTCCAAGAAGCCCCCGGAGGAATCAGGCGCCTGGTCTACCGGCGAATTCGGAACCATTCTTGGGAACCTGTTCTCGGCCTATACGGATGCTGACTTCAAGTTCGCGCAAGACGATACCATCTCCCATCGATCCGCTTCCGTATTCGATTTCAAAGTGCAGCGCGTGCGCGCCGCCTGGCGCATCTGGACCACCGGACAATACATTATGCCCGCCTATCGAGGCTCAGTCTGGATCGACAAGCAGACCGGGGAAGTGCTGCGGATCGAGATGCAGGCCAAGGAGATTCCCGAGGCCTTTCCCGAGATCTCGGTCGAGACCGCGGTGGACTACGATTCCATACGTTTAGGCACGCCCGAGCAATTCCTGCTGCCGGTGCATTCGGAAGCGTTGAGTTGCTGGCGAGGCTCCAACGATTGCCAGCGGAACGTCATCGAGTTCCGCAATTATCACAAATTCACCGGCGAATCGAACATCGAGTTTAAGTAGCGATCCCGAACAGCGGCCAGTATTGCTCGGGCAGCTTCACCGGCTTCATGTCGGTTCCCAGAAAGAAGTGCTTGGTTGCGCCGGATGCGAGCAGCTTGCCGCTCTCGGCGTCGCTGATTTCGTAATGAAACTCCACCGAGCGGCGCGATGCATTTGCCACCCACGTCTTCACGGCAATCTCCTGGTCGTAGCGCGCGGGATGAAGGTACCGGCAATGCGCCTCCACCACCGCCAGACGAATCCCGTGGTCCAGTTCCATGTCGCGGTAACGGCCTCCGGCGGCGCGGAAATATTCCGCTCGCCCCACCTCCATCCAGATCAGGTAATTGGCGTAGTACACCACGCCCATCTGATCGGTCTCGGCGTAACGGACGCGCAAGCGCGCCTCATGCGAACGAACCGGCTTTTCGGGCAGGTTTTCTTCAGGCATGCCGGCTTTTCTTGCGGAGCTGTTTCAGATCCTTGGCGGTGAATAGCATGTCCTTGGGGCGAATTCTACGCTCGCGGCAGTAAGCCAGGTAAAGATAGCCATAACTGCGCGTGATGTAATCGTCGGTCGAGAAGCCGAGCAATCGCGCGGTGCGATCGATCCAGCGCGGCGCGCCCTCGATCTCGATAAAATTACCGATCGGCGTCTCGTCCAGCATCACTTTACCCGAGTTCGAGGCCTGCATGTACTCGGTGCGGAATTTCTCATAGCGGAAAATGGGGTGGTAGCCGATCTCATTCAAAATCTGCTCGAACGCGCCGGCATCGGGCAAGTTGAATTCAATTTCCCGGCGCTTCTTGTAGCGGCCTGCAACCGCCGGCCCTTTGAAGGTGAGCAGCGGGTGGACGCCCACGCGCCGCAGCCGGATCAGCTTGCCGTGGCTCCGCAGAAGCCGTTTGGGCGTGTCGAAAAGTATGTTGGATTCATGCGCGCGACTCTTGGAAACGCGAAAACCCTGGTCGCGCAGAACCCGCCGGATCTTTTCCAGTTTATCGGGAAGACGGAGTTTAATTTCGATTTCGAACTTCAAGGTATGAGGCCCAGCACTCTATAGAAGCAGAACCGGGGCCGCTCTCACAAGCCGCAACAATTGTTTTGGAGAGGAGTCTCACAGAGGGGTCGCTATACTGGAGTTATGCCGGGTCTGGTCAAATTGTCGGTCGCTCCCAAACTCGACTTAAGAATCCTGAAAGCCAAGCAGGAGAAACTGTTCTCCATTCTGAAGCCCATGCGGCGCGTTATTGTGGCGTATTCCGGTGGCGCCGACTCGGCCTACCTGGCCTGGGCCGCGCATCGGACGCTGGGCGACGGGGCGCTGGCAATCACGGCCGACTCAGCGTCCATTCCCGAATCGCATAAACAAGCTGCCGAGGAGTTCGCCCGCGAATGTGGATTCCGGCACGAGTACATCGAGACCCGCGAGTTCGAAAATCCGGACTACATAAAGAACGATCCCAACCGCTGTTTCCATTGCAAGGACGAGCTTTTCACGCGCCTGGAAATCGTGTCGCGCGACCGCGGCATCGAGCACATCGCCTATGGAGTGAATGTGGATGACCTGGGCGACTACCGGCCCGGGCAGCACGCCGCCAAACTGCACCAAGCCAAGGCGCCGCTGGTTGACGCGGGCTTGAGCAAAGCGGAAATCCGCGAACTGTCGCGCCTCTCCGGATTGTCCACCTGGGACCGTCCGGCGTCCGCTTGCCTCAGCTCGCGCATCCCTTACGGAACACCCGTGACCATGGAAAACATCAAGACTGTCGAACGCGGCGAAGAAGCCATCCGCCAGCTAGGCTTCCGCCAATTCCGCGTGCGGTTCCACGGCAAACTGGTCCGCATCGAAATCGCGAAGGATGAGCTCGCGATGGCGCTCACTCCCGAAATGGCCCAGAGATTCGTTGAAGTCTTCAAGCCGCTGGGCTTCCACTACGTGACGATCGATCTGGAAGGCTACCGGCAGGGATCGCTCAACGCGGCTCTCGCAGGCTAGTTAATTTCGCGTTCCGATGCTCTCGGTGCGCCCAGCCAGCGGCTTCACGATCGATCCGCCGCATACTCCCACGCCGGTGGTCAGCAGCGCATTCAACAGATTGTAGAGCACTGCGTACACCATCTGTTCGGTGACCGCCTGCTTGCCCGGCAAACGGAAGGACGCAGGGAGTTCTTTCGTGATCTGCAGCCGAACCGAACCCGCCAGCGTCCGCCCCGAGCGGTCCTTCTGATTGGCCAGCGACATCGGAGTTTGCAATACGGCTCCGGTCTTTCCGTCCACGTAAAATTGACAGCGCGAAAACCAACCCAGGTTGCCGGGATCGGCCGCGTCAAACAACAGCAGAGGCGCCTGGCGGTCCACCGCGGAGAGGTGCAGGTTCATGGATCGCTGGCTCTCTTCGATCCGGTATTCGAACCCCGCCTGCTTGGCGATGTTCGCGACAAAATCCGGGTCGAGCTCCAGCAGCAGGAACTTGTGAGCCCCCGCCAGCAGTACTTGCATCACACCATTGTAGCGTTTCGCGCGAAAAAGCCGGTTCGCGATATAATGACAAAGGAGTTTCCCACTTGTCCATTCGAAGATTTTTGCGCCTGAGCGCCCACATCCAAATGCTGCCCGTGCTCGAAAGCGGCGAAGAGACCCTGGTGGGCGGGCAGGCCGTCATGGAAGGCGTCATGATGCGCGCCCCGCACAGCTACTGTGTCGCCGTGCGCAAGCCCAATGGCGAGATCGTCACCGAGCAGAGCCCGCTGCCGCGCGTTTCCGAGAAATATCCGATTTTCAAGCTGCCCATTCTGCGGGGCCTTGGAACCCTGGGACATGCCATGTACCTGGGCGTTAAGGCGCTGCAGTTTTCCGCTAACGTGGCGCTCGTCGAGGCGGCCGGTGAAAAAGTACCTGACCAGAAACCGCCAGACCAAAAACCTACAGAAATGACTGGTTGGATGATGGCCGCGCCGCTCGCGTTTTCGCTGCTCTTTTTCCTGTTCATGTATAAATTTGTGCCGCTTTTCCTGGCCACCCAGCTCGGCAAGGCAGTCCCATCGCTCGACGGCCGCTTCGCGGTGAACATGATGGACGGCTTAATCCGGCTGACCCTCTTCCTGGGGTTCCTCTACGTTATTTCGCGCATGAAGGACATTCGCCGCATGTTCCAATACCACGGCGCGGAACACAAGGTGGTCTTCAATTTCGAATCCGGCCAGCCGGTGACGGTGGAAAACGCGCAGAAATTCGTGACCTTCCATCCGCGCTGCGGGACCAGCTTCCTGCTGCTGGTGATGGTGATCGCGATTCTGGTCTATCCCCTGCTGCCTTTCGATGGATTCGCCGCGAAACTGATCGCCCGCATCGCGCTGCTCCCGCTGATCGTCGGCGTCGCGTATGAATTGATCCGCTATGCGGCCCGGCACCAGCAGGGCATGATGGCCGCCCTCACCGCGCCCGGTCTCTGGCTGCAGCGCGTCACCACGCAGCCGCCGTCCGACGAGCAAGCCCTTGTCGCGATTCACGCGCTCGACGGCGCCATGCAGTTGGAGGAAGCGCAGGGCGGCGAGTTGGTGATTGCTTAACCCTCTGAAACCGCCATGCAATTTTCGCAGAGGCTCAACGATATCGAAGCACGGTTCGACGCCGTCACCCGCCAGATGGCTGACCCGGCCGTCATTGCCGACGGCGAAGCCTATCGTAAAATCGCCAAGACCCGCTCCGAGCTCGAAGACGTCGTGGCCAAGTATCGCGACTACAAACTAGCCAAGAACAACTACGACGAAGCTCGTTCCATGGTTGACGATCCCGACGCGGAGCTGCGCCAAATGGCCTCGGACGAAATCGCCCGGCTGGAGCCGGAGTTGGTTCGCATTGAAGAAGAGCTGAAGGTGCTGCTGCTCCCCAAGGACCCTCTCGACGAGAAGAACATCGTGCTCGAAATTCGCGCCGGCACTGGCGGCGACGAAGCTACGCTGTTCGCAGCCGAAGTCTTCCGCATGTATTCGCGCTACGCCGAATCGCAGCGCTGGCGCGTGGAAGTGACGTCGGCCAGCGAGTCCTCCGTCGGCGGTCTCAAAGAAGTAATCGCGCTCATCAGCGGCAACAAAGTCTACAGCCATCTGAAGTACGAAAGCGGCGTGCATCGCGTACAGCGCGTGCCGGCTACCGAGCAGCAGGGCCGAGTACATACGTCAGCCATCACGGTCGCGGTGCTGCCCGAAGCCGACGACGTCGAAATCAAGCTCGAAGCCAAGGACGTCCGCATCGATACGTTCTGTTCCTCCGGACCCGGCGGCCAATCGGTGAACACCACTTATTCGGCCGTGCGGCTCACGCACTTGCCCACGGGGTTGATCGTCTCCTGCCAGGATGAAAAATCGCAGATCAAGAATCGCGCCAAGGCGGAACGCGTGCTCCGGTCTCGCCTCTATGAGATTGAGCTCGAAAAGCAGCGCGAGGCTATCGGAGCCGAGCGGCGCAGCATGGTGGGCTCGGGCGATCGAAGTGAAAAAATTCGCACTTACAATTTCCCGCAGAACCGCGTCACCGACCATCGCATCGGCCTTACTCTCCACCAATTGGACTTAGTGATGGAAGGCCGCTTGGATCCGCTCATCTCGGCACTCACCAACTACTATCAGACCGAGAAGTTGAAAGAGCAGGGCGAAGCCGCCTAGCGCTTCGATGACCGTCCAAAGTGCGCTCCTGCAGGGCACCAAGCTCCTGGAGGATGACGCCGTCAGCGCGCCGCGCCTCACGGCCGAAGTGCTTCTGATGCATGCGCTCCAGCATGATCGAGCCTATCTTTATGCGCATTCCGATGACGAGCTGACCGAGATCGCCTGGATACACTATGGCCGCTACCTGCACGAACGGATGAAGGGAAAGCCGACCCAATACATCACCGGACGCCAGGAATTCTACGGCCGCGATTTTCGCGTCACGCCCGACGTCCTGATCCCGCGCCCGGAAACCGAGCATTTGGTGGAAGCTGCCATCGCCCGCATAAAACCGAACGATGTTGTTGTGGACGTCGGCACAGGCTCGGGGGCGATTGCGATCACTTTGGCGCTGGAAACTCGCGCGCGCATCTTCGCCACCGACATTTCCGCCGCCGCGTTGAGCGTGGCCCGCGCTCAACAGCTCTCGGCCAGCGTACGTTATTTGCTCGGCAATCTCGTGGACGCCTTCCGCGACCACAGGATCGATGTCCTGGTTTCCAACCCGCCCTACGTTCCGAGAACGGACGAGCCCGGCCTGCAGCGCGAGGTCCGCGATTATGAACCGCACGTGGCCCTCTTCGCCGGCCCCACCGGCCTTGAGATTTACGAGAGGCTGATCGCCGACGCAGCGCGCGTCCTGCGCCCCGGCGGCTGGCTGCTGCTCGAACTCGGCTACAATTCGTTAGACCCGGTGCGCGCCATGCTGGAATCACCACTGAGCCGTGACCAAAGGGAGCGGTCGCCCTGGAGCGAGATCACTGTTATCCCCGATCTGGCGGGCATCCCGCGCGTGATCACCGCCCGGCTGGACCCGCTAGAGTTGTAAGACGCATGGCGGGGATACCAAAATTCGGCAAGGTTCTGTTCAGCGGCAGCCGCTTCATTTTCTGGGTGCTGAGCCCCTTCCTCCTGCTCTTCGTCTTCGCGATGCCGTTCGTGGTACACGAATGGTGGCCCTGGTCGAATGTCCTTGTTTTCGCGCTAGACGCGATCGTGGTGCTACTACTACTCGCTCTTTACGACGTGAAGCGGTTCTGGTGGGCGGCCCGTGGAGTCACCGCTATTGTGTTTCTTTCCTTCGTTGTGTACCTTGAGATCCGAAGTGGCAAACCGTGGCGATTCGGTCAAGAATCGCCACTAGAGGCGCTGCTTGGTTTACTCATTGTCGGCCTCCCTTCTCTCCGCTGCACCCTAGTTGGTCGCTTCGGAGGACCGGAGCCGTGAAATGAAGACCTACTTCCATGTCGACATGGATGCCTTCTTCGTCTCCGTCGAAGAGCTCTTCGATCCCTCGCTCATCGGCAAGCCCGTCGTCGTCGGTGGACAAGCCAACCAGCGCGGTGTCGTCTCCGCCGCCTCCTATGCCGCCCGCAAATTCGGCGTTCACTCCGCGATGCCGCTCCGGACCGCTGCGCGCCTCTGCCCGCAGGCCATTTTCGTCGACGGCCACCCCACGCGCTATCGCGAATACTCGCGCAAGGTTTATCAGGTGCTCAAGAGCTTCTCGCCGCAAGTGGACATGGCATCGGTCGACGAAGCCTACATGGATCTCACCGGCACCGAGCGCCTCCACGGTCCGCCTCTTTCGGCCGCGCACCGGCTGCACGACGCCGTCAAGCGCGACACCGCGCTCAATTGTTCGATCGGCATCTCGACCTCCCGCATGGTCGCAAAAGTCGCATCCGATCAGGCCAAACCGAACGGCGTGCTCTGGGTGCTGCCGGGCGAAGAGGCACGCTTCCTGGCGCCGCTGGATGTCCGAAAAATCCCCGGCGTCGGCAAGGTCACCGAGAAGAATCTGCAAGCCTGGGGCGTCCGCAAAGTCGGCGACCTCGCGGCGCTCGATGAAGATTTCCTGCGCCAGCGTCTCGGCCAGTGGGGCTTGGCGCTGGCCGGAAAATCGCGCGGTATGGACGCCGGCGGCTGGTTCGATGGCGAAGTCGGCGACGACAACACGCCCAAATCCATCAGCCACGAGTTCACCTTCAACGAAGACACCGCCGACGCGGATGCGCTGGAATCCACGCTCGCGCGGCTTTCGGAAATGGTCGCCCGCCGCCTGCGCGAACACGACCTGCACGCCCGCACTATCCAATTAAAGCTGCGCTATTCCGATTTCTCCACCATCACCCGCGCGCATTCCTTCGATCACGGCACGCAGCTCGACACGGAAATCTTTCAGCAGGTGCGCGCCCTCCTCCGCGCCAATCGAAAACCCAACGCAACCATCCGGCTGCTGGGCGTCCACGCGTCCGGCCTGAAACCCGTCGAAGGCCAGCTCAACATGCTCGAAGAACCGAACACCAATCGCTGGCGCAAGGCCATGTCCGCCGTGGATCGTCTGCGCGACAAGTTCGGCGAGGACAGTGTTTCGCTCGCAATGGGTATGAAGGGCCGCTTCCGCGAGCGCGTGCATGAGAATCCCGCGGGACTGCCTGGCAAGACTCCTGGCGAGGACAAGGCACCATAGCGCTAAACTAGCATCAGGCAAACCTGGAAATGAAACAACTCATCGAAGACATCGCGAAAGCTCTAGTGGATTTGCCCGACCAGGTCACCGTCAGCGAGGTGCAGGGCGAGCAGGTCACCGTGCTGGAGTTAAAGGTCGCGCCCAGCGACTTGGGAAAGGTCATCGGCAAGCAGGGTCGAACAGCCCGCTCCATTCGGACGCTGTTGGGCGCTGCCGGAATGAAGCTGAACCGCCGGTTCACGCTGGAAATTCTGGAATAGATCTGAAGCTCGTCACCATCGCACGCCTGCTTCGCGCACGCGGAAACAAGGGAGAACTGGCCGCCATCCCGCTCTCGGACCAGCCCGATCGCGTCACAAGTGTGTTCGTAAACGCAGCGCCCATGGAAGTGGAACACGCTTGGATGCACGGCGATCGTCTCATTTTCAAGTTCAAAGGCGTCGACACGATTTCTGACGCCGAGAAACTGGCCGGCGCCGACGTTGCCATTCCCTTCGAGCAGCGGGCGTCGCTTGCCGAGCAGGAGTTTTATCAATCGGATTTGATCGGCTGCGAAGTCGTCGACGGCGCCGGGCGCTCACTCGGAATTGTGGAAGATTTCGAGGAAACCGGCGGCACGCCGCTGCTGCGAGTGGGCGAAAATTTGCTCATCCCGTTCGCCAAATCCATTTGTACGAAAATCGATCTCGAGCATAAACAGATCACGGTCAACCCGCCCGAGGGCTTGCTCGACTTGAATTAAATGATCTTTCGCATCCTCACCATCTTCCCCGACTTCTTCCAGGGCCCACTCCAATACGGCGTCGTCGCCAAAGCCGCGGAGGCCGGCTTGATCCAGATCCATATCCACGACCTCCGCGCTTTTACCCACGATCGCCATCGCACCGTGGACGATCGGCCCTTCGGCGGCGGCGAAGGCATGCTGCTGAAGCCCGCGCCTATCTTCGACGCCGTCGAAAGCATCTGGCCGGAGCGCCAGCCGGATCAGCGTGTCATCCTGCTTTCCGCCCAGGGCCGCCGCTTCGATCAGGCAGCGGCACGCCGCTTGAGTCAATACCAGGAGATCTTCCTCATTTGCGGGCGCTACGAGGGCGTGGACGAACGCGTGGCCGAGCACCTGGCCGACGAAGAGCTTTCCATCGGCGACTTCGTTCTCAGCGGCGGCGAACTGGCCGCGGCCCTGGTGATCGATTGCGTGGCCCGGCTCCTCCCCGGCGTCCTCGGCAACCAGGATTCGGCGCTCCAGGAATCCTTCACCGCTCCCGAACTCCTGGACTGCCCGCAGTACACCCGCCCCGCCGATTTTCGCGGCTGGAAAGTTCCAGAAGTACTATTGAGCGGCAATCACGAAGAGATCCGCAACTGGCGCCGCCAGGCCGCCCGTAACAAGACTGCCAAGAACCGTCCGGATTTACAACCATGAGGCCGGATCTACTACAATGAGAATTCAAGGATTTGTCACATGCCGAACCCCCTACTGACCAAAATCGTCGCCAAACACCACCGCCAGGTGCCGGAATTCCGCCCTGGCGACACCATCCGAGTCCACGTCAAGATCAAGGAAGGCGACAAAGAGCGTCTCCAGGCGTTTGAAGGAACCGTTATCGCCCGCAAGAACGAGGGGCTCGGTGAAACCGTCACGGTGCGGAAGGTCAGCTTCGGCCAAGGCGTCGAACGCATTTTCCCGATCCACGCCCCCGTGATCGATCACATCGACGTGGTGCGCACGGGCCGCGTCCGCCGCGCAAAGCTCTACTATCTGCGTGAGCTCAAAGGCAAAGCGGCGCGCCTCCGAGAACGCGTGTAATCGGCGCTCCGGCGCGCACTCCCGAGTAATGAAGTGCCAGGGAAAATACGAGCGCGACGCCCGCGCGCAGGGTTTCCAATGCATCGCCGGGGTCGATGAAGTCGGCCGCGGCGCTTTGTTCGGCCCGGTTTTCGCCGCCGCCGTTATTTTGTCGCCCGATCGTCCCATACGCGGCCTCAGGGACAGCAAGCTGCTGGATTCCGAGCGCCGCGAGACGCTGGCCGCGCGGATTCGCGAGCGCGCCGTCGCCTGGTCCGTAGCCGCCGTGGACGCCTTTGAAATCGACCGCATCAACATCCTCCAGGCTTCGCGCCAGGCCATGCGCCGCGCCATCCAGCGGCTCGCTCCCGCCCCCGATTATCTGCTCGTCGATGCCGTCACAGTGGACCTCCCCATCGCGCAGCGCGCCCTGATCCACGGCGATGCCCTATCGCAATGCATCGCGGCGGCGTCTATTATTGCCAAGGTGGAACGCGATGCCTGCATGCGCGCATGGGACCTCGTCTTCCCGCAATACGGTCTGAAGAACCACAAGGGCTATTCGACGGACGAGCACTGGAAGGCGCTCGAAACCCACGGCCCCACGGCACTGCATCGCTTCAGCTTTTGGCCGGTGCGCGAACACGCGCCGCATGCTCTCTGGACCGGCTACCCGCGCCAGGCCGGCCTGTTCGAATCGGAACCGCTCACTGACGAACCGAGCCGCGACCATTCCGAACCGAGCCGCGACCGTGAGGAAGCGGTCCCCGAGGACGCCGCATGCGTCCAATAGGCGCGGCCGAGCGCGTCAAGCATGGCTGGGCGCACAAACTGGGCATCATCCTATTCGTCATCGTCTGCTTCGAAGTGGGTATTTTCCTGCTCATTTTTCCCTGGACGCAGCAATGGGACGGCAACTCCATTGGCCGCCTGATCCCCGGGCTGCGCGATTTCTGGACCAGCTCCTACTTCCGCGGAGCCTGGAGCGGCCTAGGCCTGCTCAACATCTATATTTCGATTGGCGAGTTGCTGCGCTTGCGCCGCTCCGCTGATAGACTGGCCGCCTGATAGACTGAAAGTATCGACGCTATGAAACCCACCATTGATCGTGGAAAGGCGGCAACGGTACCCCAAACGGGCCCGCCCGCGGCGGTTGCCCGGCCTGAGCCACCCCGCGGAACCATCGCAGAATGGACCATCACCATTCTGCTTTTGCTGTTTGGCACCACCACCCTGGTGCAGGCTTTCGTGATTCCCACCGGATCCATGGAAGACACGCTGCTTATCGGCGATCACTTGTTGGTGGACAAACTGGCCTACGCGCCCGCCGGCAGTTTCAGCAAATTCATTCTGCCTTACGAGAACCCCCGCGACGGCGACATCATCGTATTTCGTTATCCGGTGGATATTACCCAGACCTTCGTCAAGCGCGTGGTGGGCGTGGCCGGAGATCACATCAAGATCATCGACCAGCAGGTCTATCGCAATGGAAAGAAACTCGTCGAGCCTTACGTGGTTCACAAGAATCCTTATCCGGATTCGTTCCGCGACAACTTCCCCAGCAGCGAGGCTAATTTCACGCTGCTCGACCGCGGCCGCGACATGCTTGCTACCAACGTCACAAACGGCGAAGTAGTGGTGCCTCCCGATTCTTTCTTCGCCATGGGCGACAACCGCGACAATTCTCTTGACAGCCGCTATTGGGGCTTCGTCCCGCGCGGAAACATCATCGGCAAGCCGCTCATCATCTACTGGTCCTACAATGCCAGCACCGAAAGCCTGGCCAGTTCGTCCGTCAACAATCTCGCCAGCCACTTCCTGGATCTCGCCGAGCATTTCTTCACCAAGACCCGCTGGGATCGAACCTTCCGGCTGATCCATGGCTACTACAACTACTGAGCCACTCGGCGATTGATGTCGCGCCCAGCCCACCATTACGGCCTCATTCTGGCCGGCGGCCGAGGTACGCGCTTCTGGCCTCGCAGCCGCCGCTCGCACTCCAAGCAGGTGCTGCGCTTCTTGGGCGATCGGTCCTTGATCCAGCAGACCGTGGATCGGCTGAGCCCGGTGATCCCGCCCGATCGCCTTTGGATTCTCACCAACGATCATCTGCGCGCCGAGATCGTGCGGCAGTTGCCGGAAGTGCCGAAGAATCAAATCCTGGCCGAGCCCGCGCAGCGCAACACCGCCCCCGCCATCGGACTCGCGGCCCACATTTTGCAATCCATCGATCCCGACGCCGTCATGGGCGTATTCCCTTCCGACCACGTGATTGCGAAACCCGAGCGTTATCTGCGATTCGTTCGCCCCGCATTGCGCGTGGCCGCCGGCGGAAAGATTGTCGTGCTTGGCATTCAAGCACGCTGGCCCGAAACCGGCTACGGCTACGTTGAGTTTCCGAAGAACGTCCAGGCCGGATCGCGCCAGCCTGTGCCAGTTCGACGCTTTCGAGAAAAGCCGGATCTGAAAACCGCGCGCCGCTACGTGAAGGCCGGAAACTTCTACTGGAACGCCGGCATGTTCTTTTGGAAAACCTCCGTCTTATTGCAAGCGCTCCGCGAGTATCTGCCCAAGACCGCGACCCTGCTCGCAAGCCTGCCCGCGTTCTCTGATCGCCGCTTCCATTCGAAGTTGAAGGAAGCGTTCCCCAATTGCGAGAACATTTCAATCGACTACGCCGTGCTCGAAAAATCGCCGCACGTGGTCGGCTTTGCCACCGACGACTTCGGATGGAACGACGTTGGAAGCTGGAACGCGGTCTACGAACTGCTGGCGCGCGACGAAAATGGCAACGTCTTTCGCGGGGAAGCCCTGGCTCGATCCAGCTCGGGCAATTACGTGGATGCCGAAGGCAAGCTGATTGCGCTCTTAGGCGTGAAGGACCTGGTGGTGGTCGACACGCCCGACGCGCTGCTGATCGCCGACCGCTCGCGCGCGCAGGAAGTGGGCGATATCGTCAAGGAATTAGAGAAGCGGCACCACCACTTGCTCTAACGTGGCGCACGCTCTCTTGCGTGCCGCGTTCACACTCGTGTGAACGCTGTCAATTTCCCGCCGGCATGTTCCCGCTGAACCACTTCGCCACTCGTTCGAACCGGTCGCGAATGTGCTGCGGATCGTGGAACCCGTGCCCCTCGCCCGGATACAGCACAAACTCCGTCTTCACTCCGAAGGTCTTCAACGCGTGCCAGAATTCATAGGACTGCGCGGGCGGGCACTCGGCATCGCGATCGCCCACCATAATCAGAGTCGGCGTCTTCACATTCTTGATGAAATTGATGGGCGAGCTCTTTGCGTACACCGCTGGATCGTCATAAACGGAAGCCCCGAAATACGGAATCATCCACTGATCGATTCCATTCTGGCCGTAGTAGCTTTGCCAGTTGGCGATGCCCGCGCCCGCGAACGCCGCGCGGAACCGGTTGGTCTGCGTCACCGCCCACATCGTCATGTAGCCGCCGTAGCTCCAGCCGGCGATGCCCACGCGCTCGTTGTCCACCGGATAATCCTTCAACACCGCGTCCACGCCCGCCAGAATATCTTCCAGATCGCCGTGGCCAAAATCCTTCGCATTGGCGCGCGTGAAGGCTTCGCCTTCCCCATAACTCCCCCGCGGATTCGGCATGAACACGAAGTAGCCTTGCCCGGAAAGAAGTTGCAGCGGTAGCCCGGATCGCGGCCAACTCGGGCGAACACCGGACGCCGGTCCGCCATGAACCGACACGATCATCGGGTAATGTTTCGCCGGATCGTAGGGCTGCGGCAACAGCAGCCAGCCCTGCACATCTAAGCCACCGCTCTTCCATTCGATGCTTTTGCCCTCGCCCCACTGGCGCTGCTGCGCTTCGTTGGAATGCGTGAGCTGCTGCCATTTTCCGGTCGCGCCCGCCCAAACTTCCGGCGGACGGCCGAAGGAACTGCGCACCACCGCGCTGGTGGCCGCATCGCCCGAAAAAGACACGCTCTCCGCGCCCTTCCACAACGTTTCCACGCTTCCCGATGCGAGATCCAGCGTAGAGATCGCCGAGTCTCCCGAAATGTTCTCGGTCATGATGATCTGCTTCGACGTTGGCGACCAACGGAACCAATCTGGGGACGCTTTTCGATTCGCCGTCAGGTCCCGCGGCTCGCCACCCCCGGCCGGAATCGCGTAGATGTCGCCGCCAGTGACTCCTTCATCGCTCATCAAACCGCCGATGAACGCGATGGTCTTGCCGTCCGGCGACCACCGCACGTTGGCCGCCTGCATGTCCGGCTTCAGAATGTGACGCACCGCGCCCGACTCCGCGTTAATCGCGAAAAGATCGGCGACGTACCAATTGTCGTCGCCATCACCCGGCGCCGCTAAGTAAGCCAGTTCCTTGCCATCGGGCGACCAGTCGAATTCATACACGTACATGTCGGCCGGCGAGATCGTGCGCGCCGTTCCCGTCACCACGCTGACGATAGACAGGCGTTTTTCGGCAACAGTGGACGCGATCACGCCACTCTCCGGCGCCGTCGCCTCCGTGGGACCAGGCACGCGGGCGCTGCTTTCAATCTGGAGCAGCGCGATGCTCTTTCCATCCGGGGACCACTGCGGTTGTTCGACGTAGCCTTTGAGTTCGCCGATCTTGCGAGGTTTTCCGCGGCCTGGTTTGTCGGCCACGTACAATTGCATCTGCCCGTGCGAATCGGCGTCGGACAGAAACGCCAGCCTGCCATCTTGGGACCACGCCAGTCCCTGCGCCACTAAGCCTGGATCGCCGGCACGCTTGGCGCCCGCGCCCGCGTCGCGCAAATCTTTGACGTAGACCGAAACGCTCGGCGGATCGCTCTCCATCCTGCCGGGCACGGACTCGATCCACGCCACCTTGCCGCCGTCCCCAGAAATCGCCACCTCGCGAAATTCGTGCAGAGCGAACAGCGAGTTCTGCGCGGTATCCGGCGAAGGTGGCCCGGCCGCCAGCGGCAGACGCAAGAAGAGCAGAGCGATCGAGACGATGACAGCGCGCAAACCGTAAGTATAGCTGGCGCTCTACTGGGCTGGTGGGGCCTCCCGCTTCATCATCAGGCTCTCTTTAATTGAATACCCGGCGGGAACGGTGAACAGCGCCGGATCCGGCTCCGCTCGGTTGAGTCCGCTCAACTGATAGGTCGTCTCGCCAAAGCGCGGATCGCTAGTCTTGCTCTCGACCACGATCTGCAAATCCGGCGAATACCAGGTCTCGGTGACGATATCGATTTCCTTCTCGTTGCCTTCCTGGCCCGGAGCAATCACGCGCGTCACTCGCTTGCCTTGCGCACTGACGCCTTCAATCACTTGTGTGCCAAGATCCTCCGTCTTCACCGCCGCATTGGTAGACGGCGAATGCCGGGTGTGGGCTTCCGCCGAGCCCGCCGGCCGTCCTTGTGGTAGCTGCATGGAGCGGCCAGTCTTGTTGGCCGGATTCAACGCATAACTGAGGCCTGCCACCGGATCGTGGATCACGATCGCGCGAGAAGCCCCGCCCCTTGCCGCCGCAAGAGCGCCCACTGTCTCGATGGACCGGTCCATGCGCGTCCGCCCTTGGCTGTCACGCGCAACGGAGGCCGTTGTGGTTCGTTGAATATGATCGCCGTTCGCCAGACCCTGGGTAAACCGCGTCACGGCCTGCGCCGAATACGGCGCGCCTTGCACAACTTTATTGGACAGGCCGAATTCCGCGCGCACCAGCGCGAAGTCGCCATCTCCCCACGGCCCATGGTCTAAATGCCTCGCCGGACCCTGCGCAAACAAGCTGATAGCCAGTCCCGCGGCGGAAAGAATCGATAATTTGATTAGCATGACTGCCTCCAATGACAACTTATTGGACTAAACGCACGCCCCGCGCCAGGCCATCCTGACCCAGCAACAACTCGGCTTGTACTTCATCGGAGCGTTCTTCATCCACCGGAAATCCCATCGACCGGAGCGATGAAACCGGCAATCGAACCCGGACTACCATGGCGTTTTCCACCTCCGGCAGCGCCTCGGCTTCGGGCAGCGGATAGAAACTCGCGTCCGCCTCTTCTTCCATCTGGGCGGGAACAGGCGCGGCCGGTCTTGGCGCCTCGCGGACCCACAGCCACAACGCGAGACCAGCCGCAATCGCCGCTGCTCCAGAAAGCGACATCCAGACCCGCAAGCGACGCTGCCTGCTCCGCTTCCGGAACGCGGCGAGTAGTTGCCGCTCCACGCGTTCTGGCGCAGCTTGCGGCCCATCCATGGCCAGTGCCCGCAGATTTTCTAATAGCTCCCGGTCGTCTTCCATTCCGTAACCCTTTCGCCCGCGCGCAGCTTCTCCGCCAGCAACGCCCGAGCTCGATGCAATCGCGACCGCACGGTTCCAATCGCGCAGCCCAGCGCGCTGGCCGCTTCGGCGTAATCCCGCTCGTGCAAATCGCACAGCACCACCACTTCGCGATACGCGGGTGGCAACGCCAGCACCGCTTTCCGCAGCGTTTCAAGACGCTCGTTCCGCGCCAGATCGCCATGCACATCTTGCTCAGCCGTCAGCCGGCCTGCATCCTCGCCATCCGATTCGTCCAGCTTCGTTATGTAAGGGCGCTCGCGCTCCAGAGTCCGCATCACGATATTCCGGGCGATCCCATACAGAAACGCCGCCACCGAACCGCGGCCGCTGTCATAGCGCGCGGCCGACCCCATCACAACCATAAAAACGTCCTGGGTCACTTCCTCGGCGATCTCCTGCTTCCCGCTCATCCGCAGCGCAAACCGGTACACCGCGCCCTGATGCCTGCGATAGAAATCGAGAAACGCTTTCTCATTGCCCGCTGACAGCAGCCGAAGCAGATCGCCATCACTATGGGACGGGGATTCCAGCATTAGTTGATTGCGGCGATCCGCATCGGCCTTTGATAGGGATTCCGCCCACGGCCCGCGAAAGTTCCATTTTCTTGTCAACCGAGCGTCACCCCCGCAGCGTAATGATGGTGGCTCCCCAGCCGCCGGCCTCCGCCGGTGCATCCGAAAAGCTTGCAACGAAAGGTGTTCTCGCCAAAATGGACCGCACCATCTCGCGCTGCACGCCGACTCCACGCCCGTGAATGATCCGCAACGCGCGGAAACCCATCCGATGCGCCTCCTCCAGATAGTTTTCCACCACCGGCTTCACTTCGCGCGCCGGAACGGTGTGCAGGTCAAAAACATCGGTGACGGGAATGCGAATGGGTTCGTCGAACATCCGGCACTGCTGTTAGCCTAGCATTGTGAATCCTTTGGCAGAGTACCAGACGCGATTGGAGAGTCGCCGCCGGACGCTCGAGCAGCTCACTCGGCAGTTTCGGCGCATCGGCAACGCTCGTCTGGCCGCCGGTTTTGCCGCAGTCATGGTCGCCTTCGTGGTCTTCGGAGAAGTTTGGATCTCGGCGTGGTGGCTGCTGCTGCCGCTGGCCGTTTTCGCCGCCTTGGTGATTGTCCATGCCCGAGTTGTGGAGCGGATGGACCGCTCACGACGCGCCATCTATTTCTACGAACGGGGCGTGGCGCGTCTGGAAGACCGCTGGATGATCTCGGCCGCTTCGGGCGAGCGCTTCCGCGATCTGAAGCACGTCTATGCCGAGGATCTCGACTTGTTCGGCAAAGGCTCTCTGTTCGAGTTGCTCTCCACCGCCCGAACGCGCGCCGGCGAGGACACACTGGCGCACTGGCTGCTGGCTCCCACAGCCAGGGACGAAGTGGCCGCGCGGCATCTTGCAGTTCAGGAACTTCAGCCGCTGCTCGATTTGCGCGAAGATCTTGCCGTGCTCGGCGGCGCGGTGCGCTCCAGCCTCGACCCCGACGCCGCCGCTGCCTGGGGAGCAGCCCCCGAGGTTCGATTCCCCGGTGGAGCGCGCTATATTGCTCCCGTCCTCGCCGCCGCAGTCGTCATTTCGTTCTCGCTCTATATGGCCGGCGTGTTTACCCGAACGCCCTTCCTGGCGGCGCTGCTGGTTGCACTGGGCTACGCCTTTTTTCTCGGCAACCGAACCTTGCGGGTCGTAACCGGGGTGAATGCCCCGTCCCGCGACCTGGCGTTGCTCGCGAAGCTGCTCGAGCGCGTGGAGAGCGAAATGTTTAGCGCTCCGCTGCTCCAACAGATGCAGGCCCGACTTAATGCGGGGTCCCAACGGATGGCGTCCGCCCAAATCGCGCATCTGGGGCGCCTGGTAGCCAGGCTCGATTGGCAGCGCAATCTGATCTTTATGCCCATCGCCTGGGTTCTGCTGTGGGGCGCGCAAGTCGCCATGGCCATCGAACGCTGGCGCAAATCGTCCGGGCGCCAGATCCGGGCATGGATCGATACGGTGGGTGAATTCGAAGCGCTTTGTTCCCTAGCCGGTTATAGCTATGAACACCCCGCTGACGTTTTCCCGGAGCTGGTTGACGCTCCCGGCGGGTGCTTCGACGCCGCAGCCATCGCGCATCCGCTTATGCCCGAATCGCGCTCCGTCCGCAACGATGTCCGGCTGGGCGGCGATACGCGCCTGTGGATCGTGAGCGGTTCCAACATGTCCGGCAAGAGCACCCTGCTGCGGACCATCGGGATCAGCACCGTCCTGGCGTGGGCCGGTGCGCCGGTGCGGGCCGCGCGCTTGAGGATTTCTCCGCTCACTCTGGGAGCTTCCATCCGCGTCCTGGACTCGCTGCAGGATGGCCGTTCGCGTTTTTACGCCGAAATTACGCGCCTGCGTGAAATCGTCGCTCTCACCGGCGGCCCTCGCCCGGTGTTGTTCTTGCTCGACGAACTACTCAGCGGCACCAATTCGCACGACCGCCAGGCCGGCGCCAGCGCCATCGTCAAAGCTCTGATCGATCGCGGCGCCCTGGGGCTGATCACCACCCATGACCTCGCGCTGGCCCACATCGCCGAGGAATTTCCCGGCCGCGCAGCCAACGTCCATCTCGCCGACACGCTTGAAGATGGCCAGCTGCATTTCGATTATCAACTGCAGCCCGGAGTGGTCCAACGCAGCAACGCTTTGGATCTCATGCGCTCGGTCGGCCTGGAAGTTTAGCCCTTCTTCCCGGCCTCGTCGCCCACCTGCGGAATCCATCGCACCAGCGCGTCGCGCAGCTTCTCCAGTCCAACCGGCTTGCTGATGTAATCGTCCATGCCCGCCGCCAGGCACCGCTCGCGATCGCCCGCCATGGCGTTGGCTGTGAGCGCACAGATAGTCTGGTGACGGCTTTTCCCTTCCCTGCTGCGGATCACTGCCGTGGCCTCGAACCCGTCCATGTCCGGCATCTGGCAATCCATCAACACCAGATCGTATTTCCTCTTTTCGAGTGCCTCCACCGCTTGGCGCCCGTTCACCACCGCGTCGGCCGCCACCCCCAGCTTCTGCAGCAGGCGCAGCGTGATCCTTTGGTTGATCTCATTGTCTTCGGCCAGCAGAATCCGCGTGGCGGACGCACTCGTGCGTGCCGCGTTCACACTCGCGCGAACGGCCGCTTTCACCGGCGTAGCCGAAGCCTGCGGGGCCGCTAGCGCTTTCGTTGCCTCCGGCTTGGCTGCAGCCCCGAAGCTAGCTGTAAACCAGAATCGGCTCCCGGGGGGCTCGCTCTCCACGCCAATCTCCCCGCCCAGCAATTCCACCAATTGCTTCGAGATCGCGAGGCCGAGTCCCGTACCGCCGTATTTTCGAGTGTTCGAGTCGTCTGCCTGGGTGAAGGTCTCAAACAGCCGGTCTCGATCGCTGGCCGGAATCCCGATCCCCGTATCGGTCACGGTGAATCGCAATTTCCATTCGTCGCGCGTCTGGCTCACCAGCTCTGCCCCCAGTTCGATGCGTCCATGCTCGGTAAACTTCACCGCGTTGCCCAATAAATTCCCCAGCACCTGGCGCAACCGCGCCGGATCGCCCAGCACCGCGTGGGGCACGCTGGACGCGATCGAGGACGCGAAATCGATCCCCTTGCCTCTGGCCTGCGACGCGAACTCCGCGGCGGTTTGTTCCATCACCGCGCGCAACGAAAACACCTTTCGATCCAATCGCAGAGTTTTGGCTTCGATGCTCGAGAAATCCAGAATATCGTTGATCAGCGATGTCAGAGAACCAGCCGACCGCTGGATCATTTCCGCATACTCGCGTTGCTGGGGATCGAGCGCGGTTCCGAGCAGAAAATCGGCCATCCCCAGCACGCCGTTGATCGGTGTGCGGATCTCGTGGCTCATGTTGGCCAGAAACCGGCTCTTCGCCAGCGTGGCTTGGCGCGCCGCGGCCAGCGCCGTCTCTAACTCCTGGTTCTTCTGTTCCAATTCCTGCGCGTTGTCCTTGAGCCGCCGCTCATTGGACTTGCGCGTAGTGATGTTGCGAACGATCGCGATCCATTCGTCCCAGTTCAGCGGCAGCAGCCGCATTTCGTAGATTTGCTGGCCCACCCGGTCCTCAATCGGGAACTCCACCAACTCCACCGCGTCCGTCTTGCGTACCTTCTCCTGCGCGCTTCGAACCTGTTCCACCACGCCCCCCGGCAATATTTCCTGCAAATTCCGGCCGGCGAACTTCTCGGCGCTCAGGAATGCATCGGAGCTCTTCCCGGCCTGGGCATCCAACACTGCGCCGTTCCGGTTCAGGCGAAGAAACAAATCCGGGAATGCCTGAAACAGCGCGCGGAGCTCGGCGGCGTTCCTATACGCGACATTTTCGCTCTGTTTGCGCTCGGTGACGTCAATGGACGCCATGCGCATGCCGATCACCGCGCCCCCGCCATCGCGCAGCAACTGCTCATGCACCTCCACGGTCACCCGCCCGCCGTTCGGACGGGCATGCTCGCGCTGGTATGGCATCAATGCCGTGTCGCCGTCTAGCTTGCGCTGGATCAGCTGGCGATACCGTTCGCGCTCCAGCTCTGGAATGAATTCAGCGCAGTGCGAACCCAGCAGTTCGCCCTCGAGACGGCCCCGCAACCTGCACTCGGTGCGGTTGACGCGGCGCACTATTCCCTTGCCGTCAATTTCCAGATAGCCGATCGGCGCCGTTTGAAATAGCTCGCCGGCCACATTGCCGTCCGACGCCGCAGCCCTCTTTTGGGACGCCGCTTTCCACCAGCGGATTCCCAGCCAGAGCAGTGCCGCCAGAAACACAGCGACTGTCGCTAGAGCCATCAGCTAACTATCGGCGGGAGCAACTAAATCGTTTAGTTCTAGGATCTTCCCCCGATTTTCACTCGCTACCGGAGGGGGGCCCGGTTCTTATTCCGCAATAAGACGGATGGACCCGATGCCGCCACGGATGTTCAAGCGTACCGTGGTTTTCGCGCGTCCCACAGCGTCGTTCACATACCGCCCGTCCCGTTTTTCCAATCCAGTGGTTTCAATGCCCCCGATGCCGCCCTTCGCTTCGGCCTCAATACCGACTCCGGACGGTAGGTAGACCGTAGCCTCGCCTACACCGCCCCGAATCGAAACAGAATAATCGCGCTGCGGCGTTCCTCGCAGATCCAGGCGCAGTTCGCCCACGCCCATCTCGATATCCACCCGCCGCAAGGATAGTTCGCCAAGATCCAGACGGCTTTCACCGGCGCCGCATTTCACCTGAAGATCCAATGGTTTCTGACTGTTGAAAGCCAGGTCCCACTGGTACCGATTCGATCCGCCGTGAACGCCACTCGGTTCTTCCACCAACAGATGCCCACGGAATCCCGCAGCGGCACTGTGATAGGTAACTTCCGGCCGCATGCGCAGGCGGTTGTATACAAACTTGGCTTCCATCAATTTGGCCGCGCCGCCCCGAACCCGCAGCTCTCCGGCGCCCATTCTCAGCTCCGCGCGTACTTCTTCGGAGTTATCCAGGTCCACGATCCGGATCTCGGACCTCTCGGGACCCCGTGGGCCAAAGTCCCGGCCGCATCCGCTCAGCAACAGCACGCTCGCGCCAATCAGCGCCGGAACACTTCGCCATACATGCAGCATCCGTTGAATACCTTAATCCAGCATACGAGAAGCTGCTGTAGTCAAGTTCCCTCAACATTGACCGTAGTCCGGGCCTGCTAAGGCGCTCGTCTTAGTCCAGCCCTACCGTACTCTCATCTCACTCGTATTCTTTGCCTTAGTACATATCTCTCGGACCGCCTGATTGCTACACTGAATCATCGTGAGCGACAGTCCCATGGGCTGCTTATATTGCAGAAAGAATATTAGTCCTTTGCGCAAGCTGAAGGACCCGCACTTTTGTTGCGACGACCATCGCCAGAAAGGCATCGCGCGGTCGGCGCGAGCATTGCGGGAAGCTGAAGATTTGTATGGCTTTAGCGACACTCTCCCGCTTCCCAAGCCAGAGGACAAACCGGAGCGGCGAGGCGGACTGGGCGGCACCATCTTCGTGGCTGCCGGCATCGTGGTTTTGCTGCTGGGCCTTGCGCGCGTTCCGACGCATTCATCCGTTTCTAAGGCCGTCTCGCCCCTGCCGGACAACCCACACCCCAGCCGCGCAGGTTTTGGACAAACCGTCGCCAATATGATCCAAAGTCAGACCTCTGGAACTTTGCGCGAGGACTTCCGGTCCGGGTTCTCGAATTGGGACGGGCTGAAATCCGCCGCCTCCGACTGGACCCTGCAGGCTGGCCAAGTCCGCCCCGCATCGTTGCGCCTCTGGAAGCCTTCGACCTCCCTTTCCAACTACGAGCTGGAGTTCCTGGGCCAGATCGACCGCAAAAGCATGGATTGGGCGTTTCGCGCCGCCGACCTTCATAATTATTACGCCACCAAATTAGTCATAACTCATCCGGGGTCGTTGCCCAACGCCGGGCCCAATGCCGGCCTGGTTCGTTTCGTCGTGCTGGATGGCCGCGAGCGCGAGCGCGTGGAACTGCCGCTGCCCCTCACGCTCGAAAGCGGGGTAGATTACCACGTGCGCGTCAGCGTGCGGGGCAACCGCTTCCTGACGTCCGTCGACGGCCAGTTGATCAGTTCTTGGATCGACAACCGGATCAGCCGCGGCGGCGTCGGCTTTTTCTCCGACAATGGCGAGGCGTCCGCTCTCAAATGGGTGAGAGTATCGGAGCGCGACAGTTTCCTGGCTCGCATCGCCTCGCACTTCTCGCTGATTACCCTGCCCACCGCGGCCACAAACCTGCCGTAGAACAGCTAGTGTAGTTATAGATTCGAATGCGCCTCCGTAGGTTTGCGCTGCTATCTTTTCTCGCGGCTGCCGGCGTCACCCTGGCATCCGATCCAAAACAGGCCGAAAAGCCTTTCAAGGAAGGTCTGCGTTACGAACAAAACAGCCAATGGAAGGAAGCCGAGGCGGCTTACTCGGAAGCCATTCAGATCAACCCTCGAAGCCCGCTTTACTATCAGCACCGGGCACGCGTTCGCTCTTCCAATGGGGATGCTGCGCATGCGCTCGAGGACGCCATGGCCGCCGCCCGGCTGGAGCCCAACAACAGCGAGTCGTTCCAGCTATTGGGCAACATCGATGTCCAGCTCAACAACTCGCGCCAGGCCATTGCCGATTACACTCGCGCCATCCAACTCGGGTCGAACGATGCCGCGGTTTACAACGGACGCGCGGCGGCCCATGTGGCCCTGGGCGAGCTCACGCCTGCCGTCGCCGACTACACCGCCGGGATCAAGCTCCGTCTCGATAATCCCGATCCCATCCGGGCCCGCGGCGACGTGTACATCGCCATGGGCCGCTTTAGCGACGCCATCGACGATTTCGACCAGAGCATCAGTCTCAAGCCGGATAATCCCGACGCGTTTCTCGACCGCGGCTACTGCCGGGGGCAAATCGGCGATTACCGGGGCGCCATCCAGGATTTTGACCGGGTGCTCTCCCAACATCCGCAAGACGTGAAAGCTCTCACGCTGCGCGGCGCGGCCCGCTTCCGGCTCAGCCAGAACGAACTTGCCGTCGCCGACTTCACCGCCGCCTTGAAAATCACACCAGAGGACGTGTACCTCTATCTAGCTCGCTCCTCCGCGCTGGTGCGGCTGGAACGCCACGCCGAGGCGCTGCAGGATCGCGAGCAAGCAGTGCGACTGGCGCCCGATTCGGCCGAAGGTTATCTGGCCCGCGGCGGGTCGTACCACCAACTCGGCATGCACGAAAAAGGACTCGCCGATCGCACTAAGGCGATCGAGCTGAATCCCCAGCTTCCCGAAGCTTGGCTCGCGCGTGGCAGCGCTTACTATCTGCTCGGCGACTACGCCAAGGCGCAATCGGACCTCGCTCAGGCCGTGCGTTTGCGTCCGGACTATCAGGAGGCTTCCGACGTTCTGGCCAAAGCCCAAGAACGTTTGAAGGAGGCCAGCAAGTCGGCGACTTCCCCTGCGCCGCCCGCACAGGTTACCCCGCCACCCACTCCTGCTCCCATCGCCGTGCCCATCCCTGCCCCTCAGCCCAAGCCGGTGGCTCCTACCCCGGCCCCGCCCATTTCCGCCTCCGAGCACGAGACCCGCGGCCGCTCATTCACTCAGGCGGGAAAATATGCCGAAGCGCTCGCCGAATTGAGCCAGGCCATTCAGCTCAAGCCCGATCTCGCCACCGCCTACAATGCGCGTGGCTACGTCTACCTGCTCAAGCACGACTACCAGCATGCGCTCGCCGATTTCAACGACGCCCTCCGCCTGCGGCCCGTTTATCCCAACGCCTCTCAGAACCGCAACATCGCCCTGAAAGCTCTCGGCAAGGCTGCGCAATAACCGAGCGCGCGCGTCAGCGAGCCGGTTCCAGCCACTTGCCCAATTCCGCTGCCGGACATCGAATCCCGACATAAAACGTTCCGAACAGCGCGTAATCGGCGCTCACTTCGTCGAACCGCATCTCATAGATCAGCTTCTTGAACACCAGCGGATCGTCGGCGAACAGATCCACGCCCCACTCCCAGTCGTCGAATCCAATCGATCCGGAAATAATCTGCTTCACTTCGCCCGCGTACCTGCGGCCCACCATGCCGTGCTCGTGCATCTGACGCTGCCGCTCGGCCATCGGCAGCCGGTACCAGTTCTTCAGCTCGCCGCGCTTGCGATCCATGGGATAAAAACACAAGTACTTGTGCGGAGGCATATCGGGGTAGAGCCGCGGCGCCATGGCCTCGCGCTGGCGCGCCAAAACATCTTCGATCTCCGCCGTCCATTCCGGAGAAAATGGCGCAATGCCGCGCGCCGCCAGGCCTGCGTATGTCTTCAGGCTGGATTCGTACAATCCCAATTCCACCACCGACAAATACGATGACGACGGCTCCAGATAATCCCACAGCTTCAGCCCAGCCAGCTTCCGCTCCGCTTGATTCAGCTCATCGAAGGAGCGCCGGAAATGCACCAGAATCAAATCGCCCTTGTGACCCAAGAGCGAGAAAACCGCGCTTTGGCCGCTCGCCTCCTGCTCCATTTCGGCCAGCAAGCTGGAAGCTTCCAAAGCAATGCCATCGCGCTCCGTCTCGGAGAGCTGCTTCCAGGAACGTCCAGCGCACGCGCAACATCTGATGCAGCATGCTGGCGCCTTCCAGCGTCAAAGGGACGGCTGGCAGGTGCTCTAGGGCGGCTGCCGGAGGAGCGTTTGTAACGGTGGACATAAGGGGGAGTGAGCCTCTTGCTTGAGTCTATCGAATATCGCAACTTGTTTGCGATTTTTCCCTCTCGAAGCCCACTGCTAAGGCATGAAAGCAACTCTCTCTCTCTTCCTAACCAGCGCCCTCCTATTGGGCGCAGCTTCGTTGGCATTCGCCGGCCCACGCGAAGGCGAAAACAGCGATAACAAAGCCAAGCATGCCAGCTCTGGCCACAAGTCCCGCGGCTCCACGCATCATCACAGCACCGGCTCGCGCCACAGCAGCAACACCAACTCGGGTTCGAAGACCCAAAGCAATATCCCCTCCAACTGAGCCGCGCATTACCCGGCGGCCGTGCTAACTTGTCTCCTTGCCCGCGCTTCCTTACTCCTCGCGGCTCCGCTGGGACCTGGCGCCCAATCGCATTACGCGGCTATTGGATGAAAAAAGGTCCGCCGGGGCCGCCATTCTCGACCTCACCGAATCCAATCCCACCGCCGCCGGATTCGCGTATCCGTCCGACGGGATTCTCGCCGCGCTGGCCGATCCGCGCGCGCTCACCTATCAGCCCGCCCCGGCTGGACTTCCCTCCGCCCGCGCCGCAGTTTCCGAATATTACTCGGGCCGCGCCGACCCCGGCCGCATCCTTCTCACCGCCAGCACCAGCGAAGCCTACGCCTTCGTCTTCAAACTGCTGGCCGATCCTGGCGACGAAGTCCTCATCCCCCGCCCTTCCTACCCGTTGTTCGACTTCCTGGCCGCTCTCGATTCGGTGCGCGTGGTCCAGTACCCGCTCGTCTATGACGGCGTCTGGGCCATCGACTTCGACGCCCTCGCCCGTTCCATCACCCCGCGCACGCGCGCCATCGTGCTCGTCAATCCCAACAATCCCACCGGCTCGTTCCTCAAACAGGCGGAACTCGGCCCGCTCATCGCGCTCTGCCGGGAACACAACCTGTGTCTAATTTCCGACGAGGTTTTTTCCGACTACGCGCTCCATCCGGACCGGCCCGAATTGGTCCGCTCGCTTGTCGACGTGACCGAGGTCCCGACGTTTTGCTTGTCTGGCCTCTCCAAAGTCGCCGGCCTTCCGCAAATGAAGCTGGGTTGGATCGTCGCAAGCGAACAGGCCTTGGAGCGCCTTGAACTAATCGCCGATACCTACCTTTCCGTTAGCACCCCCGTGCAGCTAGCCGCACCCGTGCTGCTCGGTCTCCGCACTCAGTTGCAGAATCAGATTCTCGCGCGCGTCCGCGCCAATCAAGCATTCCTGTTGAGCCAGATCGGCCCTCGTTCGCCCTGGAAACTCCTCGAAATCGAGGGCGGCTGGTACGCGATCCTCGAAACGCCGCGCATTCAATCCGAGGAAGATTGGGTGCTGAGCCTGCTTGATCGCGACGGCGTGCTGGTCCAACCCGGCTTTTTTTTCGATTTTGAAAGAGAGGCGTTCCTGGTGCTCAGCCTGCTGACGCCCGACGAGGTGTTCCGCGAAGGCGTTCGCCGCATTCTGGCGCGAGTTACCGAGCCGCGACCGTGAGCCCTATTCAAGGGCCAAGGGAGCCGGTTTCCACTACGCCGGCTTCCGCATTTCTTCCGCCGGCTCCGCCGAAGCCACGCGCGCATTGGCCAGTTCCATCAGCCGCGCGCAGCAGCCGCTCAGCGAAATCGTGATCTCTTCCAACGACGCGCCGTGGAAGTTCAAGCGCGGCGGCTGGTGATGCTCCGGACAACGAACTCCGCGCAATTTCTCACGCGTGGATTGTTTGAACTGTTCCACGCGCAACCGATCGGAATCCTTGAACACCACGAACATTCTAGCATGGGTTTGTTACAAACAAGCTATTGCTCACGCGTGCGTCGCGAATCGGCCCAGGCAGGCGTAGACTGGTGGAGATGATCCGGCAGGACGCCGTCTACGCGCTGCGAGCGATGCGCCAGAATCCGGTTTTCGCCGCGACGGCGGTTCTCACGCTGGCGCTCGCGATCGGCGGCAATACGGCCATGTTCACCGTCATCCGCGCTGTGCTGCTAAAACCGCTGCAGTACCGCGATCCTGATCGGCTGGTGACCCTCACGGGAGGCGTCACCCCGACGCTGTTTGGCGACATGAGGTCCGGCGCTCGCTCCTTCACCGAACTCGGAGCTTTCACCGGCGAGGAAAATGTCACGCTCTCCGGCGCAGCCGAGCCGGAGGTCCTGAAAGGGGCCTGGGTATCGGCCGGCTTCCTTCGAATTCTCGGCGTGGAACCAATGCTGGGGCGCGGTTTTCGTTCCGAGGAAGATTCGGCCGGCGGCGCGCCAGTCGCGATGATCAGCTCTGAGCTATGGCAGCGCCGATTCTCGGGCGATCCGCACATCGCCGGCAAGACCGCGACCCTCGCGTCCACGGCGTACACCATCATTGGCGTGCTTCCGCCGCGCTTCCAGTTTCCCGTTCCGGGCGTGGACGTGTGGATGACTGCGCCCTCGGAATGGCCGGCCATGTCCGCCAGATCCAGGGTGGACAGTCCGTTCCTATCCGTATTCGGCCGTCTGAAGCCGGGAGTCAAACTGGGACAAGCCAAAGCGGAGCTGGAGGTGATTCGCCGTCAATACGCAGCGGCCCACCCCGACATGCTGGATGCCAAGCCGAAAACGCCAGTGGAACTGACGGCCATGCAGGACGATCTGGTTGGCGAAGTGCGCTCCATGCTTTGGATGCTGTTCGGCGCCGTGGGGTTCGTGTTGCTGATCGCCTGCGCCAATGTCGCCAGCCTGCAGCTGGCGCGCGCCACCGCCCGTTCGCGAGAATTTGCGGTGCGTTCGGCGCTGGGAGCCGCTCGCATGCGCCTGATCGGACAATTGTTGGTAGAGAGCGTTCTATTGTCGCTGGGCGGCGGAATACTCGGTGTCGTGCTGGCTGCTTGGAGTCTGCGTGCGATTCCACTGATCACTTCTTTCGACCTGCCGCGAGCCGGAGAGATTCATTTGGATTGGATAGTCCTCGGATTCGCCGCGGGGCTTTCCGTTACAACCGGCGTGATCTTCGGATTAGCGCCGTCCATTGGCGCGTCCCGGCCCGACCTTATCCAGGTATTGCGAGCCAGCGGAGAAGCCGCTAGTCAAGGAGTCAGGAAAGGTGTCTTGCCCGGCCTGAACGTCCGCGCACTATTGTTGATCGGACAAGTGGCGCTTTCCATCGTCTTGCTGATCGGTGCGGAGCTGTTGATTAAAAGCGTGAGTAATCTGCGCGGTGTCGATGTCGGATTCAACCCCTCGCGTCTGCTGACGATGCAGATTCCCCTGCCGCCCTTGCGCTATGACACGAACCAGAAAAGAGCCTCTTTTTTTGAGAGACTCCTCGGGCGGGTGGGGGCTTTGCCCGGCGTCCGTGGCGTCGCCGCGGCCATGTTCCTCCCGATGATGGACTATGCCGGGACGCCCGTGCAGGATGCCTCGAAACCAACTCTGCTATTAAACGAACGGCTGATCGCGACACTCTGGAGCGTTACCCCTGGGTACTTTCGGACGCTCGGGATTCCGTTGCGGCGCGGAAGGGACTTCAACGAACACGATACGGCAGACGCGCAGCGCGTCGCCATAATCGACGAAGTCTTGGCGCGCCGCTTTTGGCCGGCCTATCCAGCCGGTCTGGATCCCGTCGGCCAGCGGCTCTTGATCGGAGGCGTGAACAAACAACCCGCGCTCATCGTCGGAATCGCCGCGCATGTGCATCAAGGACTCGAAAACGTCGCTTGGCCGGAGAGTGTATACGTCTCCTTGGCCCAGAACGCTCCGCCGGTTGCGATGCTCGCCATCAGGACCCAGGGCAACCCGCTTGGGTTTACCAAAGCCATTCGTGAGCAGGTGCAGGCGCTGGACCGCGATCAGCCGATCGCACTGGTACGGACCATGGACGATCTGGTGGACGAGCAAGTCGGCCAGCGGCGGTTGCTCGTGATTTTGTTGGGATCCTTTGCGCTCGTCGCGCTGCTGCTCGCCTTGATCGGAATCTACGGCATCATCGCTTACTCGGTGGCGCAGCGCACCCAGGAAATGGGCATACGGAGAGCCTTGGGCGCCCGGCAGAACGACATCCTCGGGCTCGTCATGGGACAAGCCTTGCGCTTAGCTTTGACGGGGATTGCGGTTGGTATCGCCGCGGCTTTCGGCCTCACGCGCCTGATGACGGCTGTGTTGTTTCATGTCACTCCCACCGATCCGGCCACGTTCGTCGCCGTCGCGTTGCTCTTCCTGCTGGTTGCGCTGGCGGCCAGCTACATTCCGGCGCGCCGCGCCACTCGCATCGATCCGATGGCGGCGCTCCGCGTCTAAGCCTTAGCCGACTCTATCAAAGCTCCCCCTTGCGCTTCGACAAGGCTTGGTGTATCCTCCCGTGTAGAAGCGAATAGGGAACGCCTTTCATGCCCATCAAACATCTCGATCTGCCGCAAGGCACCTTGGACCTACTGATCCTCCGCACCCTGGCTCTCGGGCCTCAGCATGGCTGGGGAATCTCCGAGCGCGTGCAACAAATCTCGAGCGATGTGCTGCGCATCCAGCAGGGATCGCTCTATCCGGCCCTGCATCGGCTGGAGCGCAAGGGATGGATTAAGCCCCGCTGGGGAACGTCGGAAAACAACCGGCGCGCCAAATTCTACGAACTCACCAGGAGCGGCCGGCGGCAGCTCGAAGTGGAAGAAGATGCCTGGAAGAAGATGACCGCCGCCGTGGCCCAGGTGCTCGGCACGGTCTAGGGATTTTCCGATGCTCAGCGATCTATTCTTCCGCTTCCGTTCCCTGTTCCGGCGAGAAAAGGTGGAGACAGAATTGGATGACGAGCTGCGCTTTCACTTCGAACACCAGCTCGCCAAGCATGTGACTTCGGGGCTTGCACGCGAAGAGGCGCTCCGGCGCGTCCGCATGGAGTTCGGGGGTCTAGGTCAAGTGAAGGAAGAGTGCCGCGAGGCCCGGGGGGTTCAAATGATAGACAATATTTTCCAGGACATCCGCTACGGATTGCGCTTCCTGCGCAAGTCTCCCGGCTTCACCGCCGTTGCCCTGCTCACCCTCGCGCTCGGGATCGGCGCGAACACGGCCATATTCTCGGTCGTTTACGGCGTCTTGCTGCGCCCGCTGCCTTACCAAGATCCGTCGCGGCTCATCGTGCTGCATGAGACCACGCCGAAGGTTGGCACAGTCGGCGTTTCGTATCCCAATTTTCTGGACTGGCGGGCGCAGACCCGCGCTTTTTCGCAAATGGCGGCGGTGGTCAGCGTCGAACTGAACCTGGCTGGCAGCGGTAATAGATTAGACCAGCCGGAAAACATCAGCGGCTCCG
This sequence comes from Bryobacterales bacterium, assembly GCA_963824345.1. Classification (GTDB taxonomy): domain Bacteria; phylum Acidobacteriota; class Terriglobia; order Bryobacterales; family Bryobacteraceae; genus Palsa-89. Next base: position 328,422 of record CAWGOZ010000012.1, on the reverse strand, counting down.
TCGTTTCGTCCGATTTCCTTTCGATGCTGGGTGTACGGCCCATGCTAGGGCGGGACTTCGCCCCGTCCGAAGAAAAGGCCGGCGCAGCGCCCGTGGTGCTGTTGAGTTACCGGCTCTGGCAGTCGCACTTCGGCGGCGACCCGAACGTTTTGGGCCGTACTCTAGCCTTGGATGGCAAAAGCTTTTCGATCATTGGCGTGCTGCCGCCCAGCCTTCGCTGGATCGATAAGACCGACCTCCTGGCGCCCATGGGCGTATGGCTCAGTGAATCATCGGAAGCCAACGAACGGGGCGATCGCGGCGACGTGCTTGCCATCGGAAGACTGGCGCCGGGCGTCAGCTTCGCCCAAGCTCGCGCCGAGATGGAGGGGATTGCAGCGCGGCTGGCTCAAACCTACCCAGCCGACAACGCTCAATTTGGCGTCGCGCTGCAACCGATTCGCGACGTTTTCGTCAGCGGCCTGCGTCCCGCAGTTCTGATTCTGTTTGGGGCGGCGGTTTTCGTCCTGCTCATCGCCTGTGCGAATGTAGCCAATCTCTTTCTAATGCGCGGCGCCAGCCGCACCCGCGAAATCGCGCTTCGGATCGCAGTGGGCGCCAGCCGGAGCCGCATTATTCACCAAATCCTGGTGGAGAGCCTAGTGCTGGCATTTCTCGGTGGCCTGCTGAGCTTAGGTCTCGCGTTCGCCGGAGTTCGAGGACTGGCGCGGCTGATACCCGCGGGCATGCTGGCCGGCGCCGATGTGAGCCTGAACGGCCCGGCGCTGCTGTTTGCCGCCGGTATAGTGGTGTTGTGCACTTTTATTTTCGGACTTGCGCCCGCTTCGCAATCAACCCGGCCAGACGTGCAGGCGGAGCTGAAGGAAAGCGGGCGAGCGATGAGCGCTGGCGCGGGACAGGGCCGCTTGCGCGGCGCTCTGGCCATCGCTGAGGTTGCCCTAGCGCTGATTCTTCTGGTGGGCGCCGGCCTGATGATGAAAAGCCTCTACCGGCTGCTTTCGGTCGATCCCGGATTTCGGCCCGATCGCGTGCTGACCATGCAAATGACTCTGCGCGCGGCGCAATACGCCAAGGATCCAGCCATCTTGAATTTCTGGGATCGAGTGCTGGATCAGGTCCACCGGCTGCCCGGCGTGGAAGCCGCAGCCTTGGGCACCGTGGTTCCCCTGACGGATTCCCACGCTCGCAGCGACATCACCGTGGAGGGCATGGCGCTCCCTAAACCAGGGAGCTATCCGCATCCCGATATTCACCGCGTCAGCCCTGGATACGTCAACACCCTCGGTATCCCTTTGCAGCGCGGCCGCGAGTTTACCGAAGCAGATACGGAGAGCGCGCCGCTGGTGGCGATGATCAACACCACGCTAGCCCGCCAATTTTTCGCCCATCAGGACCCCATCGGCAAGCGCCTGATGTTCGGCCATCCATCGGCCAAGAACGCGCCGAAATGGATCACCATTGTTGGAGTCGCCGGCGATACCAGACTCTACGGCCTTTCGAATCCGGCGCGGCTTGAGGTATATGTTCCGCTCCGCCAGGACGCATCGAGCGACATGACCTTGGTGGTGAAATCGGGAATAGATCCGGCCGCGCTGACTTCGGCGATTCGAAATGCAGTCGCTTCCATCGATAAAGAGCAGCCCATTTTCGGCATCGCTACCATGCAACAGCTGGTCAAGGATTCCATTTCCGGGCGCAGAATCACGCTTATCCTGCTGGGAGTGTTTGGCGCGCTGGCGCTGCTGCTCGGAGCCATCGGAATCTACGGCCTGATTGCTTATTCCGTCGCACAACGCACGCACGAAATCGGGATTCGCATGGCGCTGGGCGCGCGGCACGGAGATGTGGTGCGCATGATCCTCGCGCAGGGAACCAGGATCGCGGGTGCTGGCGTAGCTATCGGCATCCTTGCATCCCTGGGCCTGACGCGATTACTTACCAACCTGCTCTTCTCCGTCAGCCCCGCCGATCCCGTCACGTTCGCTGCCGTGGCAATTGTGCTGGTGCTGGTGGCGCTGCTGGCTTCTTACGTCCCCGCACGCCGCACCCTGCGCATCGATCCGATGATCGCCTTGCGCCACGAATAGGGTGAAACGGTCCTTCGGAGCGCCCGTCCCCGGAGCCCCGGCCGGGACTGAGTACAAAAACTGCCCCAAAATGAGGGCATGATCGGCACTTTTGGGGGCTTGACAACCGAACCTACATGCTTAGAATAGTGATGATCTCCTTTTCCGCTAGTTTATGCAGCCCTGCAATCACACCCGCACCGAAATGTTGGCACGACGCGATGGGGTGGACTACGTGCGTTGCCTGGACTGCGACCAGGTGTTCGAAGCCGAAGACCTGGAGGCCATCGTCTCGGCCTACGATGAAGACGACGAACCCGCGGCTTAACCCCTAGCCGCCTACAACCAATCCGCGCACAGGCCATTGAGATTTTTCAGCTTGTTTCAGTACCACAGTTCTATCCAAAGGTTCCGGACATTTTGAGGCCAAGGGTTCATTTCCCCGAAGCTGGGAACCTGAGATCCTGGAGATGCAAATGGAACCGCTTCGTATCGTCGCAATCGGTGGGGGAACTGGCTTATCGTCGCTGCTGCACGGCCTGAAACGGTATGCCCTGGAGCCGCGGGAAGTTGAGATCACGGCCGTTGTCACGGTGACGGATGACGGAGGAAGTTCAGGGCGTCTCCGCCGCGATTTCGATGTCCTGCCGCCCGGCGACATTCGCAATTGCATGGTCGCCCTGTCGGAGGACGAAGCGCTGCTGTCCAAGCTGTTCCAGTACCGTTTCTCCGAGGGCCGGGGCCTGAAAGGCCACAGTTTCGGCAATCTGTTTCTTACCGCGCTCACGGACCTTACGGGCGATTTCGCGAAAGCCGTCAAGCTGTCTTCGGAAATTCTCGCCAGCTTGGGCCGCATCTATCCCTCCACCAATGTAAAGGTTGTTTTGGAAGCGGAACTGGAAAACGGGAAGATCTTGAAGGGCGAAACCAAGATCGGCAAAAGCCGCTCGCGCATCCGCCGCATTCAGCTCCAGCCGCGCGTCTGTAAACCGCTTCCGGAGACCCTGGCCGCCATTCGCGAAGCCGATCTCATCACCCTCGGGCCCGGTTCGCTGTTTACCAGCGTCATCCCGAACCTGCTGGTGGAAGATATCGCGCCGGCCATTCAGCGCAGCCGGGCGTTGAAGGCCTGCTTCGTAAACCTGATGTGGCAACCCGGCGAAACCATCGGGTACCGCGCGTCCGATCATGTGGAGGCCATTCACCGTCATGCAGGCATGCATCTGATCGATGTCGCCGTCGTAAACACGCGGGCCATCACCGCCCGCCAGCGGCGAAAGTATTCCGCCCAAAACGTGCACTCGGTGTTCAACGACATCGACCGTCTGTCCGAGATGGGCCTACAAGTAATGGCCACCGATCTGCTGGGTTCCAGCGACAGCGTGCGCCACGATCCGCGCGCTTCCGCCGAGGTTGCACTACAATTGGCAAAGCGAGGACGAGCGGGACGCGGCAAGATCCGCGTTCTCGGAGAACACTAGCCGGACGGTCGGGGCACTAACCGCAAGAATGACATCGCAGATCAACGTGGTAATCCTGGCCGCCGGCCTCGGGACGCGCATGAAGTCCAAGCGCGCCAAGGTGCTGCATCGCGCGGGCGGCATGGCGTTGATCGAGCACGTTGTCGCAGCCTCCAGCGCCATCGCGCCCGCCGATCACAACACCGTCGTGGTGGGTCATCAGGCGGATCAGGTCCGCGCGCTGCTCGCGCCCTCGGGAGTTCGCTTCGTCGAGCAAGCGGAACAAAAGGGCACAGGTCATGCATTACTGGCCTGCCGCCAATCGCTGGCCTCCCAGGCGGGCTTGGTGGTTGTGCTCTATGGCGACTGCCCGCTGCTGGCGCCCGCAACACTCACCGAGTTGGTCCGCCGCCAGACCTCCTGCGACGCAGCCGCGACGCTGATCACCACTCGCCTCGACGACCCCACGGGCTACGGCCGCATTATCTTTGCCGATGGTGGTTTGGACGGCGGCCACGTTCGAGCCATCGTGGAGCAAAAAGCCGCCGCGCCCGAGCAGCTTGCCATTCCCTTCATCAACTCGGGCATTTATTGCTTCCGGGCCGATCTTCTGTGGCGCTACCTGCTCGAGATCCGGCCTGATAATCCGGCGCACGAATATTATTTGACAGACATCGTCGAGATCCTGAATCGCGCCGGCCATAGCGTGAGCGCGATGGAAGTGGAGAATCCGGCCGAGCTGCTGGGCATCAACACGCGCGTCGAACTGGCCGAGGTGGATCGCATTTTCCGCGAGCGCAAGGTCCGCGATCTGATGCTGGCCGGAGTCACGATCGAGAAACCCGAAACAGTGACCATCGACCTTGCAGTCCGCATTGGCCCGGATTCCATCGTGGAACCGTTCGCGCAAATCCTCGGCACTACGTCCATCGGCGAGGAGTCCCGCATCGGCGCCTGCTCAATCCTGCGGAATTCCAGGATCGCAGCCAACGTTGACATCGCCCCTTTCACCCACATCGTGGATTCCGAAATCGAAACTGGAGCCCACGTCGGACCCTACGCGCGGTTGCGCGGGGGAGCGCGGATCGGCGCGCACGCCCGCATTGGCAACTTCGTGGAGCTGAAAAACACCCGCTTCGGCGCGGGCGCCAAGGCCAATCACCTGGCATATCTGGGCGATGCGGAAATCGGGGAAAATACCAACGTCGGCGCGGGCACCATCACCTGCAACTTCGACGGCACAAGCAAACACGCCACGCGCATCGGCAAGGATGCTTTTGTCGGCAGCAACTCCACACTGGTCGCGCCGCTTGAAATCGGCGACGGCAGCTATATCGGGGCCGGCTCCACCATCACCTATCCGGTGCCGGCGGAAGCCCTGGCCATCGGCCGCGCCCGCCAGGTGATCAAGGAAGGTTGGGCCGCCAAGAGAAAAAAGAAGAAAAAATAGCTGCTTTCCGGCTATTTTTTCTCCGGCGGCTTCTGCGCCGTTCGCACCACCACCAGCCGCGCGACATCGCCGTCGTCGCTTTTTACGAAACCCACGGTAACTTTGGCGCGAACCCGTAACCTGCCTTCAATGCGAGTATCGGGCTTGATCCAAAAAGTGCGTTTCTCCGCTGGCTTTCCAAGAATACTGCGCGACACGGTGATCTTGGTGGCCGATACTTCCACGATGGGGCCCGAAAACGTTTCGTCGTACTTGGGCTCGCTCTTGGAGTCGTCCTTGGCGGACTCGGTTTTGGCAGGTTCTTGCGCCAGGCTCATTGTGAGCAACGCCCCGACAACCAGCAACAAAGTCGCGAGACGAACCTGCACACTTGCATCATAAACCAACCCGGGCAATCTCCATCCCGAGCCGGATATTAAGCTTGCTTCATTCGGCGCATCGCCAGTTACAGCACCAGAATCGGATGATAGACATGCGGCAGGCGCACCTCCCCAATGGCAATCAGATCGCCTTCGGGACCCAGGGCCTTCACATACTTCGACCCGGACCGTTCTACAAACGGGGACAAGCGGAAATCCTTGCCTTGCCGGATTTGCCCGGCGGTAAAGGTGTCAACGGGGGCATTGGGAAATTCCGGCAATACGCGAGCAGCCGGAATCAGGGCCTCCCGCAGGTTACCGGCGCGGGCAAGATCGCCCAGAGCCTCTAGGGTGAAGGCGCGATCTTCGGCGAACTCACTCGACGCGCTGCGCCGAAGCGCAGTTAAGAATGCGCCGCAACCAAGCGCGCGGCCAACATCGTGCGCGATTCCCCGCAAATAGGTTCCCGCCGAGCAGCGCAGGCGAATGCGAGCCGTGACGCCATCAAACTCGAGAAGATCCAGCTCAGACACATGCACCTGGACCGGCTGCAGATCCGGCGGGGCGCCTTTGCGAGCCAGTCGATAGGCAGGAGTTCCAGCGATCTTCTTGGCCGAAAAAGGCGGAGGAGTTTGCAGGAACGCGCCTCGAAATCGGGCCAGCACGGTTTCCAAATCTGCCCGCGTGAAACGCGGTTCAACGGGTTCGGAGGCGGGCTGACCCTCACGGTCGAAGGTGTCGGTGGACCAGCCGAAGTGAATGCGGGCATCGTAAACTTTCTCGCCGCCGGAAAAGAACTGCGCCAAACGAGTGGCACGGCCCAGCACCAGCGGCAAGACGCCGGTGGCCATCGGATCCAGCGTGCCCAGGTGGCCGACCTTGCGTGTGTTGGCGAGCCGCCGCACGCGATTCACAACATCGTGCGAAGTGAGACCCTCCGGCTTGTCGACAACCAGAACCCCGTCCACGAGACCACTGTAACAGGGAGGCGTGATGCAAAGCTCAGATCGCGATGCAGATGAAAACGGCTCGCCTTTGCGCGGCCGACCAGAAGTCCGCCAGTCGAGTTCGCAATCTGGACAGCCGTTTCCTGGTGCAGCAGAACAACGTGCCGGGAATCCGGATGCGGCACGACAGCGGTGCAAGTAATGTGGCCGGGATGAAACTGATCGCGTGAGAACGGCGCCGGTAAATTCGAGCAGCGCCAGGATCAGCTCACGGCTTTTTCCCTCTTCTGGAGCTGGCGAAAACGCGCCGCATGTAGCATCAAAACTCGATGGCGGCCAGCACTTCCGATGGACGCTTCTCAAACGCGCGGCAGATGGCCAGCAAACTCTCGATGCTGGGCAGATTCGCGCCACGCTCGATGGAGCTGATCTGGGAGATGCTGAGCTTGGTGGCGCCGGCCAGGTCCTTGAGCGACCAATCGCGCTCGACGCGCAGCATCTTGATCTGATGGCCCAGGTGTTCGCGGAGGCGATCCTGCGTGGTGCGGCCGAAGCCGTACTTATCGATGGCGTTATGCAGCGTCTGCCGGAGCTGCGCGAGCGAGAAAGGTTTCGAGATGTAATCGAAGACCTTCATCTTGAAGGTGGCGCGCATATCCTCGAGCGACGGATAGCCGGTCACGATGATGACGCACAGCCCCGGATAAGCGGCCAGCAGTTGTTCGAGCACCTTGTCGCCCTTGAACTCGCCCATCTTCATATCCAGCAGAACGATGTCGGGAACCCTCTGTTCACACGCCGCAAAAAACTCGTCGGGATGACCAAAGGCGCGGATGGAGTAGAGACCGTCGTCCTTGAGCGCGTCTTCCAGATAATTGCAGAAATCGAGATCGTCGTCCAGGATGGCGAGATCCACCAAGCCGTTAGTTGGCGGCGGGTCGGGCACTCGCTCGGACGTGGGCTTCATCGCTAAGCCTGGGCTCCCTGGCGCCTGGAGCCGGATGCCGGTAAAGTCACCTCCAGGCAAGCGCCGCCTTCGGCGCGATTGGAGGCCGCGATGGTCCCGCCGTGCTGATGAATGATCCCCTCGGCGACCGTGAGGCCGAGGCCGGTACCCTTGGCGTCGAGACGAGTGGAAACGAAGGCTTCGAAAATGTCGGGCAGGACGTTGGGCGGGATGCCGGGGCCGTTGTCTTCGACGGAAATGGAGATCCATGGCTGCGAATTACGGTTCAAGCGCCGCGATTGGACTGCGATTTCACCCGAGGCGGGGACCGCATCTAGGGCGTTGCGCAAAAGATTGACGAACACCTGCACCAGCCGGTCGGAGTTGCCGGTGACCACATCGCCGGCATGCACCTGATTGGCAAAGCGCGCCGCGGCGGCCTTCTTGTCGATGGCCACCAGCGCCCAGGCTTCGTCGATCAAATGACGCAGCGGCACCGGCTCCATGTGCTGCTTCCGGACGCGCGAGAAATCCACCAGGCCTTCGCTGATGCGGCGGATGCGCTGGGTGACGCGCAACATGCGGGCCAGGCGCTCGAGGGTGGCGGTGTCGACGGTATTTTCGGTGAGCTTTTCGATGGAACCCTGCAGGACCGTGAGCGGCGTGTTGAGCTCGTGCGCGACGCTGGCGCTGAGCAGGCCCAGGCTCACCAGGCGGTCCTGCGCCTCCAGTTTGCGAAGCGCTTCCTCCAAATCCTCTTCGCGCTTGCGGAGCTCCAGGACAGTGGCGTTGCGGGAGCGCATGATCTGGCCGATTTCGTCGGCGGGGATGAAGGCGTCGCCGATGAGCTCATGATCGCGATCGCCATGCTGCGTAGCTTGATCGGCTTCGAGCATGAGTTGCAGCGGCCGGTACACGTAGAGCGGCATGATGGTGGTCTCCAGCACCAGCACGGCCAGGATGTAGATGGCGCCGAGAACGATGAACAGGTTGGTTTTCGCGGGCGCGGGCAGGTAGGGGTAGAGCGCGAAGTAGACGCCGAGGGCCAGGATTAGAAAAAAGACATTGTGAAGCACCATGAACTTGAGGCGGACCTTGAGATCGCCGAACAGGCGCGTGACGCGCTTGGGCGATCGGATGTGCGCCGGAACGCTGAGAGAGTGGGACAAGGGTTCACCTGCTCAATACGATTCTACGCCGGGTTCTTGGTTGCTGGTTATTGGTTGCCGGTTGTTGGTGGTTGGGCCCGGTGAAACATCCAATTTCAGAACGCGGCCGATGGAGGGGGATGAAGAGAAGGAAAAGTTGCTGGCGCTGTTACGCACTGACGACAGGGGACAAACCAGCTCCGCGAACGGAGGTCGTCTTGCCCAACGGATCGACGGCCTTTGTTCCCGGTTCGTGAAGCGAAACTATAGCTGCTGAGATCTAATTGCCGTGGCCTTTCTGGTATCCAGCTTCATAGGCTTTCTGGTCTTCGTCCTTCTTGAAGTGCCTTTTCTTACTGTGGTCCAGGTGATGAGCCTGGTCACTGTGGCCTTCGTGCATGCCCTGCTGGTAGCGCTTGTTCTTGGAATAGTCGGGGTCCTGGGCCTGAACGGCGGCCATACTGATGCCCAAACCTGCCGCTAGCGCCAGGGCCGAGATAGTGCGTCTAAGGTTGATTTTCATGCTAGTTATCGTGGCACGCCCAGGGCCGTTCGGATTTGGTGCAGCTACAGGGCCAATTGCACCGAGCGACTAACCATCCATGGTCAACCGACCATGCATGGTCAGACCAGCCCGACGTTGCGTGGAACATCGCCGGCCAAACAAACTAGTCGCGGGTCACACTCCAGCTTCCGGAGATTGAACCGTTAGCGCACGTGAAGGTCCCGCTGGCTGCGGCTGCCGCACCCGTAACGACAACTTGACCGTTAAAGTTGCAGGACACACCCTCGCTGACATCGACACCAAACGCGATTTGACCGGTGGACGATACGGTTCCGGTCCCGCTTCCGGGACTGGTCACCGTAAATACACCGTTGTCGATGACGGCAGATACCCCGCCGGATATGGACTTTCCGGTAGTGGCCGACTTGCCGCTAAAGGTGCCGGTGTAAGTTCCATTAAACGAGGATTCGGGCGGCGTTGTGGAGGCTTCAAGCTGGTAGGTGACGTTCTCGGAGGATACGAGGCCCGTCACCGTGTACCCGTAGTCGATCCCCGTGACCGTGAAGGACTGCGGCTGCGTCTCGTTTTCCACGTACAAAGTTCCGACGCCGGCAGGCAAAGTGTCCAACAGATACGCAGGAAGCGTGAGCTGTCCATCGCTGGCGAGAGCAGCGCAGTAGAAAGAGACATTCAATGAAACCGCCGGCGCATTTGAAGTGCCGCTAACTATTACCCAGCTATCTGGAACGCCGCCGCTCCAGGTGATGAGTTGCCCCTCAGACTCCGTGATGGTGCTGATCGAAGAGTTGTTGCTACGGGGCACGAGTTGTCCCTGAGCCGCCGCGCTGCTACCGGTGGAAGGGCCGTTCGTCCACGTGATCAGGTCCTGCCAGGTGATGGGCACTGTAAAGGGCGAGATGGAGCTCGACCCAGGGGCGGTGAGGGTGTACTGGGTACCGGCCGTCAGAGCAGGGGTGGTGAACGTTGCAGAATAATATGCGACGGGGGTCGTTATGATCTCGGGTATACTCACCGACAGCGGATCGCCTCCGGTAAGCAGGAGCGGCGTTCCTACATTGAGAGGCTTAGTGACAGAAGGGGCGGTGGAGGTAGACGGCTTCGTGGAAGTCGAATACACGAGGCAGCTTCCAGGGGAAACGAAGGGGGCGCCGTTGGCAAAATCATGGCCCGGCTCGGAGAAAAACTCCGCGATGACATCGTAGTAGGTGGTGTAGGTCTGTGGCGCCGGCAGGGCCGCGGTGGGCTGGGTAATCTGCAAAATCGACAGGCCCCCGAGGGTGAGCGTGCTCAGGCTTGACTGCGGGAATCCGTTGCCGGTGATTCCGTACGCAGTATCTTTGCAAACTCCGCCGCCCTCGGCGACCGCGAGCGTTCCGAAATTGCTCGCAATGCCTTCGACACTACGACCACCGAATTGGCGCAGCCGCCCTGGAATCCGGCAGAGGCACGCGGGATGTCGCGGCCCTGAAAGCTGGCGGGAACGTAGGCGGAGGCAGCTCCCAACGCCGGCACCGTCACATCAATTTGATCCAACCCCGGATCCTGCGATCGGCCGGCATAAATAACCGAGGCTTGAACGCCGCCGATGTAAACCGTGGCGTCGTTGAGATTGTCCTGCTTCATGGGATAGGTTCGATCATTATTGGCGGTGTCGGCGCCAAGACCTGAACCCCACAGTACGATGGTCTGGCCCGGAGCAGCCGAGGCGGTGGGTGTAATGTCCTGGTAATCGAGGTTGGTCGCCTTTACCGGTCCGCTGCCGGCTGCATTTGCGGTGAGTATTCCAAAAGCGCTTTTCGTCACCACCAGGGGAGCCGAACCGGATTGCCCGTCATATGTGACCTTGATGGTTCCAGTGCCTACTGGCGTGGTGGATGGAAGGACGGAGGCGACCTGCGTTGGGATGGCGTAATAAATCGCGGGGGTAGTGGTGACGCCGTTGACGGTGACGGAGATCTTCATGCCGTTCAGAGTTTGAGGCAGGCCCGGCGCAACGCTGGTTTGGGTGACCAGCGGAGCCGACGCGCACAGGCCGCTGCCATAAATGACAAACAGGCTGGCGGGCGCAATGCCGTAACTGGGTAAGCCGGGCAATACGCCGCTAAAGTTGTTGATTACCGCGTTGATTACCGGTTGGGCCACCGCCGTGGCTGGAAGAACGAGAAGTACCGCGGCTAAGGCATTCCGAGAAAGCTTCGACATAGGTCCTCCTCTGAAACTTATAACAAGCCGTTGTTCGACACTGATGCGAAATTACTGATAGGTGACACTGTTGATGGATAGGATACCGGCCGAGACGCGCCCGTAGTCGATACCAGTTGCCGTAAAGCTGACTCCGCCGGCAAAGTTGTAGACGCCCAAAGATCCATTACCGGGCGGTAGCGCGAGCAATACATACGAAGGAATCGTGAATTGGTCGGCGCCTGCCGCAGCCAGACAGAGGAAAGCCACGGACTCCGACACTGCAGCGGCCGTTGAACTGCCCGCGATGATGACATAGGTGCCTGTGGCGCCTCCGGTCCAGGTGATCAGTTGTCCCTGAGACCGTGTGACCGTGGAGATGGAACCTTCGTTGGTCCAATCCAAAGGGTTCGGCAGGGTGATGGTAGCCGTAAATGCGCCGACGTCTTTTCCTCCGGATCCGGTGAAAGTGTACGCGGTGCCGGCGGTGGGAGCGCTGGTTAACGCTGCATAGTACGTTCCGGTGATGAGTTCTTGTAACTCGGCCGAGAGGCTGCCTCCTTTCAGCGCGATGTCCTTGCCTGCATCTAGCGGGGTGGTGGTGGGGGTGGTCGTGTTTGTATTCGTGGACGACGACGATACGATGCAGCTTCCGATGGAGGAAAATGAGGAACTGTTCGAATAGAGTGCGCCCGTCTCGGAAAGAAATACGCCAGAGGCGAGGTACACAGTGGTAAACCCTGCCCGCGGTTTTAAACCATCGGCCGAGGATGTCGCAGAGGGCTCGGTAACCTGAAATAGCGACAGGCTGCCGGTTTTCACAGTGCCGGTCTGCACGATCCCAGTCCCAGTGTTTCCAAGCACGGGATCGCTGCAAACACCGCCGCCCTCGGCGACCGCGAGCGTGGGGAAATTGCTCACAACGTCATCCGTCACCACAACGACCGAATTCCCGCAGCCGCCCTGGAATCCGGAATCCCCGCTTTCCTCCCAGTTAAGGGCATGCTGGAGATCGAATGCGGCCGCACGCGCGACGGTGTGGTCCTTCAGGCGCTCGGGAACGAACGCTTGGGAAGCGCCCAAGGCAGGCACTGTCACATCGATCTGATCTACTCCCGGAAACAGGGATCGCCCGGCATAAAGCACGGTTGCTTTCACGCCGCCAATGTAGACCGTTGCGTTGTTAAGATTGTCCTGCTTCATCGGATAGGTCCGATCATTGTTGGCGGTGTCGGCGCCGAGACCGGAACCCCACAGTATGATGGTCTGCCCGGGAGCAGCCGAGGCGGTGGGCGTAATGTCCTGATACTCAAGATTGGTCGCCTTGGCCGGCCCGCCTCCAGTCAAATTCGCGGTGAGAATCCCAAAAGCGCTCTTCGTCACAACCAAGGGAGCCGATCCGGATTGCCCGTTGTAGGTGATCTTGATGGTTCCAGTGCCGGCCGGCGTGGTGGATGGAAGAACCGCGGCCACTTGCGTTGGAATCGCGTAGTAAATCGCAGGCGTCGTGGTGACGCCGTTGACGGTAACGGAGATCGTCATGCCGTTCAGGGTTTGCGGCAAGCCCGCTCCAGCGCTGGTTTGCGTGACGAGCGGGGCTGACGCGCACATGCCGCTGCCATAAATAACGAACAAGCTCGCGGGTGCAATGCCGTAACTAGGCAAGCCCGGCAGTACGCCGCTAAAGTTGTTCACTACCGCATTGATCACCGGTTGTGCCAGGCATGTGGCGGGTAAAGCCAGAGCGAATACAGCTAAGGCATTCCGAGAAAATAATTTCAACATAGATCCTCCTGTGAGCCGGCGACACGCGGCCGATGAAGCTCCTAATGATGTTACTCGATTGCGGCTCGGAGGTTAAGGCCTGGTCGCCCGGCCTAGTCTCCAGTGACGGGCTCGGCCAGGCGGGCGCCGCCGGATTCCTGGTCCCTATACTGCAGTTGGTAGAGTTTCCAGTAAATGCCGCGCATCGCGAGCAGCTCCTGGTGCGTGCCGATTTCGCGCAGCTTGCCTTTGTGCATCACGATGATGCGATCGGCGCGCTGGATGGTGGAGAGCCGATGCGCGATCATGATCGACGTTCGACCGACTACCAGGTGCTGGAGCGCCTCGCGTATACGCAGCTCCGTCTCGGTATCTACGCTGGAAGTGGCTTCATCGAGAATGAGGAAGCGCGGGTTATGGGCCAACGCGCGTGCAAAGTTGATGAGCTGCTTCTGCCCGGTGGAATATCCCGCGCCGCGTTCGCGCACGGGCTGGGCGAAGCCTTCCGGCAAACTCTGGACGAAGTCGAGCAGATTGACGCGCGCGGCGGCATCGGCCATTTGATCGTCGGAAATGCCGGGGGTTCCGAGGCGGATGTTTTCGGCGATGGTTCCGGTGAACAAATGCGGGTCTTGAAGAACGATCCCGAAGTTCCGCCGCAGATTCTCGATCTCGAACTCGCAAATATCGATGCCGCCGATGCGGATAACGCCGCGCTGGACCTCGTAGAACCGCAGCAGGAGGCTGGCGATGGTGGTCTTTCCGGCGCCAGTGTGGCCCACCACCGCGATGGTTTCGCCGGGCAGAATGCGGAAGCTGACATCGCTGAGCACCCAATCGTGGTCCTTGTAGGCGAACCAGACATGGTCGAATTCGATGGCGGCAGAGGACAGCGGGAAGGCCGCGGGCTGCGCGGGCGATTGAATGTGGATGGGCGTATCGAGAAGCTTGAAAACGCGTTCGCCGGCCGCCATGGCCGACTGCATGATGTTGTACTTTTCGCTCAAATCCTGAATGGGGCGGAAGAATCGCAGGCCATATTGGAAGAAGGCAACTACCACGCCGATCTGGATGGCGCCCCCGCGGACTCGAAAGCCGCCGTAGCCCAGCAGCAGCGCGAGCGCCAGCATCCCGAGAAACTCCGCCACCGGATAAAACCATCCGTAGGCGATGATGGCGTCCTTGTAGGCTTCCATGTGGGCGCGATTGATACTTTCAAATTCGCGGCGGCTGCGCGCCTCGCCGTTGAACAGCTGCAGAACGGCAATGCCGCTGATGTGCTCCTGCAAGTAAGAATTGATGCGCGCAATGGCAATGCGGATTTTGCGGTAGCTTTTCTGCACGGCGCGACGGAACTGAATGGTGACCAGCACCACCAGGGGCATCACGGCCAGCAGGAAAACGGTCATGCCGGGGCTGAGTTCGAGCATCGCGACCACCACGAAACTGAGCATCAGCAGGTCGCCCAGGATCATGAGCAGACCGGAGGAAAACAGCTCGTTGAGCGCGTCCACGTCGGTGGTGATGCGCGTGACCAGCCGGCCCACCGGGTTGTGGTCGTAGAAAGCCAGATCGAGTCTCTGGAGTTTGGCCATGATCTCGCGCCGCAGATCGAACATGGCTTTTTGGCCGACCCATTGCATCATGTACTGCTCGCCGAAATCGCACAACATGCCGAAGACCACGGCTAACAGATAGAGCAAAGAAATCTGCCCGAGGCCGGTCCAGGGATTGCTGGACAGGAAGGGATCGAGGACGGTGTGGGTGACTTTGCCGGAAGGCGCGAGATAGCGGTCGATCGCGAGTGCCGTGAGCAGCGGGCCAACTACTTGCAGCACGGCATTGAAAAGCAACAACACCAGCGAGCAGGAGACGGCGGCTTTGTAGGGACGAACGTAGGTGAGCAGACGGCGCATGAGGCGCGCGTCGTAGGCTTTTCCTAGGACCTCTTCTTCCACGTAATTTTAGTGTACAAGCAATGCTTCCGCTCCCTGACGGTCGCGGCTCGGTTTGGTCGCGGTTCGGCTACGCGGTTCGGTTACTTCTCGGGGAGCGGCTTCATGTCGGCGATATTTTCCAGCGTTCGGGGCGCCCATCCGAGATGTTCGCTATCCTTGGCTTCGTCCTGCGCGATTTCAGAAGCGGACAAAGGCGTGTTGGTGGCTTTGTACTCGCTCAGCTTGCGCGGACGGCCCTGCGCATGAGCTACATCGGAAAGATCGTCAAAGGTCGTGACAGTGACATCTTCTTTTTCAGACATGCTGGGGACCCCTACCGATGACGCCGGCGGAGAGTTTAGGTTTCAAAGCGGCGGAAGGCGAGAACGGCATTCAGGCCGCCGAACGCGAAGGAATTCGAGAGCGCGAACTCGACAGCGGCGGAGCGGGCGACGTTGGGAATCACATCCAGGTTGCAGGCCGGGTCCGGCTGGCTGAAGTTGGCGGTGGGTGGCAGAATTCCGTTTCGCAGTGCGAGCAACGTGGCGGCGGCTTCGATGGCGCCGGCCGCGCCGAGAGTATGGCCGTGCATGGACTTGGTGGAACTCACCTGGAGCCGATCGGCGTGGGCCCCAAAGACTACGCGGATGGCCGTGGTTTCGGCGGCATCGTTGGCCAGCGTCGCGGTGCCGTGCGCGTTGATATAGCCGACCTGCGAGGGTTCAACTCCGGCGTCGGAAAGCGCAGAGCGCATCGTTCGAGCGGCGCCCTCCGGGGAGGGCTGCGTGATGTGGAAAGCGTCGGAGGACATGCCGAAGCCGATGATTTCGCCGAGAATTGCAGCGCCCCGCGCGCGGGCGGCGTCCATCGGTTCCAGCACCAGCATGGACGCGCCTTCACCCAGGATGAGGCCGCGGCGGTCTTTTGAAAATGGCCGACAGGTATCGG
Organism: Bryobacterales bacterium; assembly: GCA_963824345.1. Lineage (GTDB taxonomy): Bacteria > Acidobacteriota > Terriglobia > Bryobacterales > Bryobacteraceae > Palsa-89. Next base: position 312,690 of record CAWGOZ010000012.1, on the reverse strand, counting down.
GCGAGATCACGCGCATGGCCTCCCAAGCCTTGAGAAACCCGAGGCTGAACCCGGCTTCGCTCCCGCCCGTGATGGCCATTTCGGCGGCGCCGCTCCGGACCATCCAAAACGCCTGGCCGATGGCGTGATTGGAGGAGGAGCAGGCCGTGGAGACCGTGTAGGTAGGCCCCACCACGCCGGTCTCGAGCGAGATTCGGCTGGCTGCGGCGTTCTCCATGGTGCGCGGAATGGTAAATGGATTCACGCGGGGGATGTTGTTGCGGTACAAGTTGACGAAGCCGTCATCCTCGGTGTTTTGGCCTCCGGCGCAGGAACCGGTAACGATGGCGGTTGATTCGCGCAACTGGCTGGTCCATTCGACTCCGGCGGCGGCAATGGCTTCGCGCGCCGCAACAACGCCGAACTGAGCAAAGCGGTCGAGCAGCCCCAGCTCTTTCTCGTCGAAATATCGCGCGGGCGCGAAATTCCGAACCTCGGCGCCATTCGCAAAACGGAGCAGGGCCCGGTCGACAGCCTCCATCGGAGCGATGCCGGGACGTCCCGCTTGCAAGGCTTGCCAGAAATCCTGGGCGTTCTGGCCGAGCGCCGAGATAACACCGATGCCGGTGACGGCGACGCGGCGCGGCACTGACGTGCGCTGGCTCATGCGCTGATCGGGCGCTGGGTCAAACCGTGACCGCGGCCTGGTTCCCTTGGCCGCTCTCGAGCAGCTTGGCGATTCCGTCGATCACGTCGCGAACGGAGCGCAAGCTTTGAGCGGCGTCGTCCGGGATGTTGATGTTGAATTCGCTTTCGACGGCGAACAGGATATTGATCCCATCCAGCGAGTCGATGCCAAGCTCTTCAAATGTGCTGTCCGGGGTGATTTTTTCCACGGGAACGTGCTGGGTCGCGGCAATAACGCTTCTGACTCGCTCGGTCAGTTCTTCGTGGGACATAGAATATCCGTCATCTTTTCGAAATGAAAACCTAGTTGTATCAATTTTGGCAGAAGTTCGCGCACGGCTTGGAGGGTGACGCCGATGTCGGGGCGGGGCTCGATGACTCGGCCATCGTGCAAACAGAGAATCGCGCCGGGAACCGCACCTTCAATGAGCCGGGAAAGCACGCTGGGCGTCTGCCGTTTCCAGTCTAGCGCAATGCTGCTCCATAGCACGCCGCCGAGGCCCAGACGTTTCTGGGCTTGACGAAGACCGAACCAGCGCACGCCGTAGGGAGCGCGGAAATAGAGCGGACGCCGGCCGGTAGCCTGCTGGATGGTTTCTTGCGCGGCAGCGAGTTCGCGATCGATAAAGCCGGGCGATTTGAGCGCCAGCAGTGGATGCGTGTCGCTGTGGTTGCCGATCTCGTGCCCCGCCGCGGCCACTTCGCGGGCAATCGCGGGCAGGCGGCGAACGTTGGCGCCGATCTGAAAAAACGTGGCGGGGGCGCGTTCGCGAGCCAGGATTTCGAGCAACTCGGGAGTCGCTTCGCTGGGCCCGTCATCGAAGGTGAGCGCGATGGCCGGCCGGGTCGAGGCGCCACGATGCACGGAGGGTGCGAGCAGCGTACAGGACGGGACTCGGACGGCGTAAGCCAGAACGCCCGCGGACAGGACGGCCGAACTGCCCAGGGCCGTTTCGAGGATGCGGGCGAGCTCGGGCATATGCGAGCAGGGTAGCAGGCAGGCGGCGGGAGTGGGAAAGCGCTAGGCGCTTTCGGCAGCGCCAGGCGCTTTCGGCAATGTTGGCGGGAAAGGAGACATCCCCGCCCCGGTCGCTAGGCCAGCAGGCCGCCGTGCCCCAGGCAGGCGACTTCCCACCCGGAGACGCGATAACGGGCCAGCATGGGAGGCAACATCAGGTCGACAACATTGGGTTTGGCTGAGCGGAAGCAGCCCGGCGCGGACATGACGGGGACATCGTCTTTGTAACTCAACAAAAACAGATTGCCCGGCTCGACCGGCGCAAGAAAGCGCTCCACCTGGCAGCCGGCGCGAATCATGGCGCGGCCCACCACGTCTTCCGGCCCGGCAGGGGCGGTGGTGGAGGCAACCAATACCACGGTAGGTTTGGCGCGCAGCAGATGCTGCAGGCTGCGTGCCACGGCGCCTTCCTCCTCCACCGAGGAGAGCACGAAGCTGGAGGCGGCTCCCAGCCGCTCCAGACGCTGGCGCATGATGTTTTCAAACAGCTGGCGCGCGCGTTCTCCATTCCCGGGATCCGTATAGAGCACTGCAACCGCGGGAGCTCGAATGGGCCGCGCCTGCAGGATCGGCCCGCGTTCCTTGACGATGGAAATCACGGCCTCCAGCTCGGGCTGGGCCACCGCGAAGGGAGCGCTTTTCACCGTGGCAATGCGATTACCGGCACGCGCATAAGAAAAATTGGGAGCAGTGGCGATGGCCATGCTAACGGTACAGTTGATTTGTTTTAGCAGCTCATCGTCCACCAGGACGCAACTCGACTCGGTGGCAAATAGATTCGCTCTTCCTCCCGCGGCAAGACGGATTTCGAGCGTTCCACAACCAATTTCGCTCGCGACCTGCATAACAGCGTCGTCCTCGCCTACCTCTCCATCCTCGAGCTCGGTGACCCAGACTTCGTTCATTCCTTCGGTCTCGAGCATGCGAGCATCTTCCTCGCTGATCATATGGCCCTTGGCCAGCAATTTCTTGCCACCGGCCCGAAAAATGGTGCAGCAAAGAATTCTTCCCGTGGCTTGCTTGACGTCGATGGTCTGCGCCTTCATACGACTTGCGATCCCTCCTCCCAAGTTCTGTCAAGTATGCTTACAAATTATACACAGCCCAAGTGAGAAATCCAGGAAAAACTCTCGCCTAATCAAAGTTTCTTATAAAGAAATTACAAACGCGCAGGGCCGCTTCGCGATTCAATTCAATCGCGTTTCGGATGCGGTAGCTGGACAAGTTCGGTGGCCGAATGCGAAGGTACCAGTAGTAATGAATCGGGCGTAAGAGGTTTAATTACAGCGATTTCGTCGCAGCATTCAAACTTCGGACAGGTCAGGCAGTCTTTCCATACCTTGAGCGGAAGCAGCCCCCGGTCGACCTGATGGAAGCCCAGCTTCCGAAAGAAATCGGGCACATAAGTGAACGCGAATATGGCGTGCAGATCGTTGTGACAGGCTTCCTTCTCCAGGGTCTCCACCACGAGACGGCCGATACCGCTTTCCCTTCGATGGGGGGCGACCGCCAAGGATCGGATCTCGCCGGAAACAGGCGTATAAAAGTGCAGCGCGCCGCAGCCCAGCAGTTGCGCGCCCGCATAAACGACCGAAAAATCGCGGATGTTTTCCGAAATCTCGAATTCGGTTCGGGGCAGCATGCTGCCTTGAGCCGCATAGCCGTTGATCAACTCGAGCAATGCTGGAATGTCCCGCAGGGTGGCTTTACGAACAATTCTGCGCTCTGTATCTTCGAATACATCGACCGGCGAGCTGGAACTAAGCATGGTCCACTCCCTCACGGTCGTGGCTCGGAATTCGGTCGTGGCTCGGAAGTCGGTCGTGGCTCGGAGGGACGACCAGCCGCGTGCCGATCGCGTGGCCGGCCAGTAGTTTAGCCACGATATCCGGGCAGGCGCCGGGCGCGATCACAACTTCGGCGATGCCCGCTCGGAGCGCTTCGGCGGCGGAATCGAGCTTGGCTCGCATGCCTCCGGTAGCAGTTCCCTGGTCGATGAGAAGGCGGGATTCGTCCAAGCCTAAGATCGAGCGGACTTGATTATCCCTGTCGCGGACGCCATCGACGTCGGTTAAGAACAAAAGCTTGTCCACCTGAAGGGCGGCCGCGACCGATACCGCCATTTGATCGGCATTGACATTGAAGAAATGCCCTTGACGATCGCCCGCCACGCAGGCCACCACCGGCAGATATTTCAATCCGATTAATGCGTGCAGCAGCCGCGGATCGGAGCGCACGGGTTTTCCCGCCAGGCCGAGTTCTTCGCTGATGGGCCGCGCTTCGGTGAGGAGCGCATCCATTCCGCTGAGGCCCACCGCTGGAGCGCCGCACGCGATGAATGCCGCAACCAATTCCTGATTCACCGAGCCCGCCAGCACTTTCACCACAGCGTCCAATACCTGGGGCGTGGTAACGCGCAGTCCGTTGATGAAGCGGCTTTCGATGCCGCGATCGGACAGGTAGCGCGTCATCTGTTTGCCGCCGCCGTGAACGATGACAGCCTCCAGACCGTCGTCCACGGCCCGAGAGATTTCCGCGGCCAGCCGGCTCCGCGATTCAGCTGTGTCCAGCAATGTGCCGCCGAGCTTGATGAGCGCTTTCACAACAGGCCCGCCGCTTCCTCGCAGCCCAGGATCAGATTCATGTTTTGGACGGCTTGGCCCGCAGCTCCCTTCACCAGGTTGTCGATTGCGCTGACGACGATGGCGCGACCGGTGGCCGGGTGGAATTGGAGGCCGATGTCGCAGAAATTGGTGCGGTTGACTCCGCTGAGATCCGGCAGACTGCCGAGCGGATAGAGGCGCACGAACTTCTCTGATTGATACTGGCGGCGGTAGATATCGAGGAGTTGGTCGCCCGTTTGGATGTTCCGCGTGCGCATGTAAATGGTCTCGAGGATGCCGCGATGGATGGGCAGCAGATGCGCGGTGAAACTGAACTCCGGTTCATCCAGGCCCGAGACCATGAGGACCTCGGGAACGTGGCGGTGATCGAGCACGGAATAAATCGAAAAATTATCCGTGACTTCGCAGAAACTGGTTTTGAGCGTCGGCTTGCGGCCGGCGCCGCTGACGCCCGATTTGGCATCGCAGATGACTCCGGCGCCCAGGTCGATCGCTCCGGCGGCGGCGAGTGGCCGGATCGCGAGATTCGCGGCCGTGGGATAGCAGCCGGGATTGGCGATCAGGCGCGCGCCTGGAATCCGTTCCCGGCAGAATTCGGGGAGCCCGTAGACGGCTTCGGCCACGAGACCGGGCGCGGTGTGCTCTTCCTTGTACCAACGTTTGTAGGCGGCCGCGTCACGCAGTCGAAACGCCCCGCTGAGATCGATGATTTTTGCGCCGGCATCCAGCATTGCGGGCGCGAGTTCCATGGAAACGGACGGCGGTGTGGCGAGGAAAACGACAGCCAGGCCTTCGGCCCGAACGGCGTCGGGGGTGCAAGGGATGCGGCGAGGCTGCGGAAAGTCGAGCGGCTGAGGCTGGCCGGCGGCGTCCTGGCGATGCTCGAGCAGGATCGGCTCGGCGTTGGGATGCGAGGCGAGGAGACGGAGAAGTTCGGCGCCGCTATAGCCGGTAAAGCCGACGATGCCGATCTTATATTTATTCATCGTGCTGAATAATTATACCATCCCGGTGGTGGGGTGGTGGCTCTAGGTTGTGTTGGTTGTTTATTCGTGAGGGGCCCGGGGACGGCTCGGAGCAATTATCGTGGAGGCAGCGGGAGGACGCTCAGGTTTTGGGGCAAAGTACGCACCCGCCCAAAAAGCCGCTGCGATGCTAGCGGCGATTCCAATGATCGCCCACACAATGCCCCATACGCCGAGCTTGATGTGACGTTTCGAATCTCGATGCTGATTATGTTTGTACAGCCAATCTTCGATTTCAGCGTGAAGTGCGAACAGCTTGTCATATGCCTCTGCTAATGCCGCCACGCCGTCTTCCCACTCGTCATCCCATATATTTCGTCCCTTAGCCTGCTTGCCCCGCATGGCCAGTAGGTCTATTTCCGCTAGGCGACTGTCGACGGATACGCGATTGGGAGCTAAATCGAAACCAGAGATAGAGTGCTTCACTGGAAGCAAGGTCTCACGATACGTATCGTAGTTCAGTTTGAACTTCTCGGTCAGCGTTGCTAGTCCGATTTCATAGGGCTCCAAGATCGCACGGCGAAGATGTTCTTCTGCACTCGCTAACTGCGCCTCTCGTTTATGAGCGGGGGTCGCGGGGTCCAGAAACGTGGCCAAGTGGCTGAGGACATCTCGGAGGTTAGTCATAGAGCAGGTATTAACCACACCCGCTCTACGCTCCAGGAAGTAAGAAGCCTTATCTGCCTTCTTGTAGTTGTCGCGCACCAGTACCAAGAAACGCACGAGCAGTTCGTGATTGTCTGGGGATAGATGGGCCAGTGGGTCGTACGGGCCTTGCGGCGAAGGCAGCACAGCCATATTCGTGGATTATACCGCCCCAGATCAAGCTATAAACAAGAAAAATATTCCGCCACCGTCATAAATTACTAGATTCGACGAGGCGCTGGCGGCATTTCTGCTTACTTCTTCCGAGCAAATCCGCCCAAAAACTTATACGCGGCAAGTACTACTTCGCGCGTTTGGGACGGTGTCAGGAGCCGAGCACTAGCTCGAACGTAACCACCGTATCGAGTGGAAAAATCGTACTTGGCGTTGGCGTATTCAAGGCTCTTGTCTCGCTGTTCACGTATATGCTCAAGGGTTACGTCCTCGGGCTGAATATGATCCTGTTGGGCGATCAAAGCATCTAGTTTTTTCTCAAGGGTTGACATTGCGCACCCGCATGTTAACTGAGCACGCCAGATACCGCTCTCGGGCGTCCCAGGCTGAAGTGGACCATCGGCCAAAATGTCAGGGGGGTAGTTGGGCTGCACTTGATAATTGAAGATCATATTTCAGCCCGCATGCCGTGTCAATCTAAAAGGACGCTTATTTAGGGTTCTGACCCATTATAGCCAAGCCGCGGGTCCAATGGGGCTACGGAAACTGTCAGTACGCCAACAAGTCCGATAGGGTCCAAGCTTTGTCCGTCAGCCCTGCCGCCATCGCCGGAGTCTGGCCCTTGAGGCTCATGTGCTTTCGGCAGAAGTTGTACCAAGCGAAGTGCAGCGCCAACGCCGCTTTCAGGTTGTCCCACTTCTTGGAGAACCCGTTTGTCAGACGAGTGAGTCTCCGCATGCACATGCGCATCGTCAAATTCTGCCGTTCAACGTGCGATGTGCAAATCCGGTTCTCGTCTGGGTAACCATAGACGGGTGTGGGGATCGTCTCAGTCAAGCGGGGCGGGCTATACCGCCGCACGTCTTCGGGAACGTCCAGAGCGTAGATCTTGATGAGCTGGGCATAATCCACGCGCTCGCCCCGGTGTCCTAGTACGTTGCCAACAGCGGTCGAATATGCGGCGAGCCCATCCGTCGTTAGTTGAAACTTCTGCGTCGGATCGGTAGCGCGGGCGATCTTGTGCATAAAACGCGTCGCGCTCTTAACGCCGCGATTGCCAAGCTCGAAGGCGAGAACCAATTTCGTGTGGCGCTCGATTCCTACGAAAATCCAAGCGTCTCCGATCTCGGTAAAGTTCTCTTCGTTACCGCGCCGGTGACCCTGCTTCTTGCCGACAAACGTCCAAATTTCATCGGCCTGCACTTCGCTAACCGGGACGTTTCGCAGTTTGGTGCTGAGTAGCGCTTCGCAACGCTCGCCAGCGAGTTCTACCAGCCTCAGGATCGTGTTCCTGGCCAGCCCAGTGATTCGGTGCGTGGTCCGCAGGCTGTTTCCTTCAACGATTAGCTGGAGCGCCAAGAGCGCCTTAGAATCGTCAATTTGTTTGTGGCCGATCACGCCGAACTGAGTTCGGTCGCTATAGGTCTTACCGCACTGCGGGCAGCGGTAGCGTTGTAGTCCATCCGAGCGCTTTCCGTTGCGTTTGGCGTCGATCCGGCAATTGTGGCACGTCACGTTGCGATCTCCCTTGATCGCGCGTCACAAAAGCCGGATAATGGACTTGTGGAGTCTGTGCGGCTTCGGTCGCGCGGATTTTGACCCCGGCAAGGATTCCAGTCCGAACCGGGGTTTTAGTTAGTGGGTTATGGTGGCGGCGGCATAGGCCGATCACCTCCATTCGGTTTGAGATAAGGCCCTTGGCGCTTCTACCGCCTTGGGCCTTCTGCTTTTTAGGCAGCCTGTTCTCAATCCTCACAACTCTATTCTTCTATTTTATCTCCTCACTGTCAAGATAAAACACGGCGTAGTCCATCTTTTTATCTTGACACAGATCAGACAGTTTGGTTTATACTGGAGATGAACCAGGAGGTTTTATGGCGCAGAGAGTCCGAAGTCCGAAGGCCCCGTTTATAGACTTGGAAACCGCAATTCAACGTGCGGAAACCTTCTACGAAGCAGAGAAGCGTAACAGTGCAAGCATCCCGGTCGCGATGGAGAAGTGGGGCTACAAGGATGAAAGCAGTGGTGGCTTTCAAACGATCTCAACCCTGAAAGAGTTCGGCCTGATGGAGGACACTGGCAACAAAGACGCACGTCGCGTGAAATTAACGGACCGCGCGTTGCGAATCATCTTAGACAAGCGGGAAGACTCCGGTGAACGAGATCAGTTGATTAAGGAATCAGCTTTGTTACCTAAGACTTACAGCACGCTGTGGCAGATGTATCACGGCGATTTACCCTCCGACAGTAATCTCCGTCACTATCTGATGTTTGATTACCATCCGCCCTTCAACGAAAACGCGGTGGACAGTTTTATTACTCAATTTAAAGCGACTGTGGCCTTTGCAAAGTTGAACTCTTCTGATACTATATCTTTAGGCCGTGAAGATAAGAAAGACGAAAGGGAAGGCCCCTCCGGAATGCCCTTAAAGGAATCGGTTGTACAAGATCCCCCGCCACCCGCTCTTGTTGTAACCCCTGCTCATACACTACCCGTTCCGCCCGCTCCGACTGCAACACGGCAGGACATATTCTCGCTGGATGAGGGTCCAGTAACCATCCAGTGGCCCGCGTCTCTCAGCAAGGAAAGCTTTAATGATTTAGCGGCATGGATGGACATTTTAAAGCGCAAAATTGGACGGTCTGTGATCGTTCACGGCCAAGACCACGAAAACGAATGAATCGAATCGCCGTGGTGGAAGGACAGGAACCCTTCGAGGAGAGGTAAATGTATGACGGATAAGTTAGTACCGGATTGGGTCAGAGGTATTCAATTGCAGGAACAGCAACAGGCTGCCATGGATAAACACAAGGAAGAGGCCCGACTGCTAGAAGAGAAAACCATCAAAGCTGACGGGCCAGAATTCTGGAGACAGTTTCTAGAGCAGGTGCAAATTACTGTTCAGAGCCTTCCGGAAATTGGAATCATCGGTCAGCTTGTTTCGTTGGGTGGAGCCGATCAGGGCCACATGATCCAATTAACACAGCCCAGGCAAACGTACACCAATATTTTCTACGACGGGGCAGGCGCGCCAGGGATACGTTGCTACCCCGACGACGGTGCTCCCTTCAATCTTAACTTCGTAGCCGTACAAGGCAAACTGACCGTAAAGACCAACACCACGGGCGGTATGAGCGCGGGCAGAGCCGCCCAATATGTGATAGAGCCAATGGTCAATAAAATCAAAGCTCGGTGACTGCCCGGCTTAGGCACCAACGTGATGTACTGGGTGGGATGGTATCACAGCGTGGCTCGCACAGAACCACAAAAGCAACACAACCAACACAACCTTGCGCCATTACCGGTGGTGGTGCACGGTTGTCTTGGCCGCTACCGATAGCATATCGTTGTAGTTGCCGACTACTCCAACTCAGCGAACCGAACTTCAAGACATCCTCAAACGGAAGTCTGTCAAATTCGGCACTTTCACTCTTACTTCGGGCCAAACCAGTGATGTTTATGTAGACTGCAAGCCTACTACCTTCGACCCGCGGGCGATGCCGCTGATCGGCCTTCTCTTCATTCAAAAGATGGAGAGCGAAGGGTGGTTCCCGGATGCGGTGGGCGGCTTAACCATGGGAGCGGACCCGATCGCCTTTGCTATCGCCCGGGAAAGCGTGGATCGTCAGCGAATTATTGATTCCTTCGTGGTCCGCAAGGAACGCAAAGCGCATGGGATGCAAAAGGTGGTGGAGGGCCTGGACCAAACCGAAGGGCGCAAGGTGGTCATCCTGGATGACGTTTGCACCAAAGGCGAATCCACTGCAGTAGCCATAGAAAATACCAGATCGGCCGGCATGGAAATTCTGGGGGCTGTCTGCCTGATCGACCGGGAAGCGGGAGCCACCGAACTGCTGCGGGATAAGTTCGGCGTAAAACTGGCTAGCATCTTCAAACTGTCTGATTTCAGACAATAGCTGGCGCCATCACTCTATCCATTTTGTTTGGCGCACTATCTCTTCAGTTAGCCCAGTGCGCGCCCCGGCCGCTGGCCGTAACGCAATGTCAAGGGGTTACGTGGTATTACCCTCATTGGAGACACAACTGCCAGTACTTTAGTGCTGGGAGGCGAACGGAACCAACCCCAGGGGCCCCCGTGCCATCGAGTGCCCCACCACCGGCCGCACTCCCAGCATTGCGACGTGATCGCGTTCGCCCACTCAACCGGCGTCGCCACGTTTGACCGCGAGCTTGAAAACACGCTTGAGAATCGCAACCGCGCGGTCGATTTCCTTTTCGGTGACAATGTACGGCGGCAGGAAGCGCAGCACCGTTTCGTGCGTGCAATTGATGAGCAGCCCTTGTTCGATGGCATCGAGAACGATCTGCTTGCCGGGGAAACTCAGCTCCACTCCAACCATGAGTCCCTGGCCGCGGACTTCGCGAATGAAAGGGAACTGCTTCTGTAGCTCCGCGAGTTTCGCGCGAAAATAGCGGCCCATCTGGTCGATATGAGGCAGCAGCCCATCGAGAATGTCCATGAACTCGATGGCAACGCGGCAAGCCAGCGGTCCGCCGCCGAAGGTGGAGCCGTGCATGCCGGAGCCGATGGATTGCGCGGCGCGGTCATTGGCGACAATCACGCCCATCGGGATGCCGCAGGCCAGGGGTTTCGCGGCGGCCATAATGTCAGGGAGCACGATCGGATCGGCCAACTGATAGGCGAAGTGTTTGCCCACGCGGCCGACGCCGCATTGGATTTCGTCGAAGACCAGCAGCGCATCGAAGCGGTCGGCCAGCTCGCGGGCTTTGCGAATGTATTCGATGGACATCGGGAAGATGCCACCCTCGCCCTGGATGATTTCCAAGACGATGCCGGCCGTGCGATTGCCAACCACTTGCTCGAGCGCTACCTCGTCGTTGGGTGGAACGAAGCGCGCGCCGGGCAGGAGCGGCTCGAAATCCAAGCGATATTTTTCCTGGCCGGTAATCGACAGCGCGCCGAATGTGCGGCCATGGAAGGAATTATGCAGCGCGACGATTTCGTACTTGTCAGGATGGATCTTGTGGCCGTGCGCGCGCACCATCTTGAGCGCCCCTTCCATGGACTCGGCGCCGGAGTTGCAGAAGAACGTGCGCTGCAAGCCGCTGGCTTTCGCCAGACGCTCGGCAAGCGGGCCCTGGAAGGCGTTGTAATACAAATTCGAACCATGCAGCAGGCGGCCGGCCTGCTCGCGGATCACTTTCACCAGGCGCGGGTGCGCGTGGCCCAGCGCGTTGACGCCGATGCCGGTGATGAAATCCAGATAGCGCTTGCCTGAGGGATCGAAAACGTAGCAGCCTTTGCCGTGATCGAGAACCAGCGGATAGCGGGCGTAATTCTGGAGCAAATATTCGCTCTCCACAGCGCGCACGCGATCGAGAATGCCGGTTTCCTCATGAACCGGTAGAACAGTCGACATAGCACTCATGATAACGCGGCATATCCGAAGACATCGCTTCTGTAACACTGCGCTAAAATGGCCGGTATGCGCAGCCCATGGATTTCCCCTCGAATGAACGATCCGATCCGAACGCAGATACATTACGCGCGGCGCGATGTCGTCACCCAAGAAATGGAATATATCGCCAAGCGCGAGCACGTGACGCCGGAGTTGATCCGATCCGAAGTGGCGCGCGGCCGCATGATCATTCCGGCCAACATTCACCACACCAATCTGGAGCCGATGTGCATCGGCGTGGCGTCCAGTTGCAAGATCAACGCCAACATCGGGAACTCGTCCACAACGTCGAACATCGACGAAGAGGTAGAGAAGCTGCGTTACGCGGTGAAGTACGGCGCCGACACCATCATGGATCTTTCCACCGGCGGCGATATCCCGCGCATCAGAAAAGCCATCATCGACGCCTCTCCGATTCCGGTGGGCACAGTGCCGATCTATGAAGCCCTGGGCCGCGTGCGCCGCGTGGAGGATTTGAACATCAACGTGATGTTGGAAGTGATCGAGGAGCAGGCCGAGCAGGGCGTGGATTACATGACTATTCACGCCGGCGTGCTGGTGCAGTACGTTCCTCTCACCACCAAGCGCATCACCGGCATCGTGAGCCGCGGCGGGGCGATCCTGGCCGAATGGATGGTCAAGAATCACAAGCAGAATTTCCTGTACGAGCACTTTGACGAAATCTGCAAGATTTTCCAGAAGCACGACGTCAGCTTTTCGCTCGGCGACGGATTGCGGCCGGGCTGCGTGGCCGACGCCAGCGACGCGGCGCAGTTCGCCGAATTGAAAACGCTGGGCGAACTGACCCGAAGGGCCTGGGAATACGACGTCCAGGTGATGATCGAAGGTCCCGGCCACATTCCGATGGACCAGATCCAGATGCAAGTAGAGAAGGAAGTGGAGATGTGCAACGAGGCGCCCTTCTACACGCTGGGGCCCCTGGTGACGGACTTCGCTCCGGGCTACGACCACATCACGTCGGCCATCGGCGCGGCCATGATCGGCTGGTACGGCGCTTCGATGCTGTGCTACGTCACGCCCAAGGAGCACCTGGGGCTGCCGAATCGAGAGGATGTGAAGCAAGGCATCATCGCTTACAAAATTGCGGCCCATGCGGCCGATATCGCACGGCACCGGCCAGGAGCGCGGGATCGCGACGATGAATTATCGCGGGCCCGCTATCGCTTCGATTGGCGCAAGCAATTCGAGTTGTCGCTGGATCCCGAAACGGCCGAAGCCATGCACGATGAAACGCTGCCGCAGGAGGGCTTTAAGGACGCGGCCTTCTGCTCCATGTGCGGTCCGAAGTTCTGCTCGATGAACCACTCGGCCAAAACCGAACAGTTCACAGCGGAAGAAGCCGAAGCGGTGCTGGCGGCGTCGCAGCCGATAGTGACGATACAGCAGTAGGCGTACGTCCCTCAAATTTCTGTCGTACGTGCGTGGTAGCATAAGGTGATGAAAGTAACTGCCTCTAAACTCCGGTCGGACATTTATAACATTCTTGACGAGACTCTCAAGACCGGCATTCCGGTGGAGGTGGTCCGCAAAGGCCGTATCCTCAAGATCGTTCCCGAGACCAAGCCCGACAAGTTGAGTCGATTGAAAAAACGCGATTACATCATCGGGGATCCCGACGATTTCGTTCATATTGATTGGAGCAAGGAGTGGAGCGAACTTAAGAAGTGACGTACCTCGACACCCATGTTGTGGTTTGGCTCTTCGGCGGCGAGAATCGCAGGTTAAGCGTGACGGCGTTGGAGCAGATTCGCCGGGATGAGTTGCTGGTATCCCCGGCTGTCGTTCTTGAGCTGCAGTTGCTCCACGAGATCAAGCGGACGAGGGCAATTGCCTTGAAGGTGATCGAGCGGCTGGCGGTGGAGATTGGATTAGCGGTATGCCGGCTGCCCTTTGCATCCGTTGTTGAACATACACTGGATCAGGCTTGGACGCGCGATCCGTTTGATCGGCTCATCGTCGCCAATGCCCAGGCCAACGACGCCCCCTTGATAACAAAGGACGAGGAAATTCGCCGACACTACAGCAAGTCCATTTGGTAACCAAGTATGGCCGAAATCAAAAAGACCGACGAAGAGTGGCGCAAGCAACTAACGCCCGATCAATTCGCGGTGACGCGGCAAAAGGGCACGGAGCCGGCGTTCACCGGTAAGTACTGGGACACTCACGATCCGGGCGTTTACCGCTGCGCTTGCTGCGGGACGCCCTTGTTCAAGTCCGAAACGAAATTTGACTCAGGCACCGGCTGGCCGAGCTTCTGGTCGCCCATCGGGCCGGGAAGCATCAAGACCGAGACCGACACCAGCCACGGCATGCGGCGTGTGGAAGTGCTGTGCGCGAAATGCGACGCGCACCTGGGCCATCTGTTCGACGACGGACCCCGTCCCACGCATCACCGCTACTGCATGAATTCGGCGGCGCTGGAATTCGAAAAGAAATCGGAACCGTGACCGTCAGGGAGCGGTGCGCGGTTCATTCGACGGCGCCCGTCACCAGCTCCACGCGGTCCATCGCAAGAAACGCCTTGATATGCGGATGGTCCGACTTCTCCAGACCGGCCACGGGACCGAAGTAGATCGCCTTACCCTGATACAGCACCACCACGCTGTCGGCCACCTTGCGCATCAGTTCCAGGTCGTGCGTCACCACCACCGCGGTGAGCCTGAGCTCGCGCTTCAGTTTGAGCATTAGCTCGCTCAGGGTATTCGACATGATGGGATCCACCATGGTGGTGGGCTCGTCATAGAGAATGCATTCGGGCTGGGCGGCCAAGGCGCGAGCGATGGCCACCGCGCGTTTGTAGCCGGTGGAGAGGTCGGCCGGGTAAGCGTCCTTGAATTGCAGCATGTCCACCATGGAGAGCAGTCCGTCGACGACGTCTTCCTTGTTGTGCTCGTCGTAATCGCTGCGCAGCTCGAGCGAGAACAAAATGTTTTCGCCGACGGTCAATGAGTCGAACAACGCGCCGCTCTGAAACACCATGGTCACCTTCTTGCGGATTTCGCGAAGCTCGGCTTCCGTATAGTTGGTGATGTCCTGATAAGCTACGAAGACTTGGCCCTGGTCGGGCTTGATAAAGCCCATGATGTGTCCCAGGCTGACGGATTTGCCCACGCCGCTTCGCCCGATGATGGCCAGCGTCTCGCCCGCGGCCGCGTAAAAGCTGGCATCGACTAAAACGGGGCGATCGAACGTCTTATACACGTGACGAAACTCGATGTAGTTGAGCTTGTCGGTCATCGGGGCCTTGGCTCAAATGGACATTTGGCTTCGAATTCGGCCCATTCGACGGCCGTATTGACGTTGGCGACAGCGGCCGGGTCAACGGGCACCAGTTCGGCGTCGAGTTCCTCCAGTAAGTGCTTCATTTTCAATCGATTCTCGCGAATCGCGCGGGCCACGGCCGCCAGGCAACGCCGATGATAGACGGCGCACAAGGGTTCGGGCTCGCCATCCGGCCGAACGGCGGCAACACAGACAGCTGGCGTCACTGCGGCGCGGCGCAGCAGATCGAGCAGGACGTCCGAAGTAATGGCGGGCATGTCGCATCCGGCGATCAGATTCCAGTCGCTCGCTGTGATGGTCAACGCGGCGTGGATCCCGCCGGCCGGTCCACAAGCCGGAATTTTGTCTGGAACCACGGGCAAGCCGAGATGGCCAAACCGGGCGGGATCGCCGATCAGAGTCACCGACCCGGCGGCCTGGCGGACGATTCCGGCCACGTGCTCCACCAGGGTGATTCCACGAAAGGGCAGCAGGGCCTTGTTGCGGCCCATACGCGTGCTTCCGCCGCCAGCCAGCACAAAACCGGAGGCTTGCATGAGAGAATAATAGCATTAGGCATCGGCATGCAGCCCTGGCACTACGGAACGCGGATAAATTTACGCAGGGAGGCGATCCGGTTATAATCGGATAGAACAAACGGATGCGATTTTGTTTGGAAATTGTTCTGGTTGCGGCGGTTGCCGGATCTCTCGCGACGGCGGAGTTAAAGGCCGGCGAGCCCCGCGCGGTGTGGGTAGTGAAGGTGGACACGCGCACTGGCAAGCTGGTTAGGAACCTGGTGGCGGCTCAGACCAGCGCGAGAGCGGTTCCCGATGTTCACGCGAGCGTTCCTGGTTTGATTGCGGAAGCATCCAAGACTTTCGACGTCAATCCGTTGCTGGTGGATTCCGTGATCCAAGTGGAGAGCAACTATAATCCGTTCGCGGTCTCACCCAAGGGCGCTCAGGGGCTCATGCAACTGATGCCCGCTACGGCGCAGCGGTTCGGTGTAACGGACAGCTTTGATCCGAAGCAGAACATCGAGGCGGGCGTCCGCTATCTTAAGTTTTTGCAGGATACGTTCCAGGACGACCGGTTGGCGATTGCGGCGTACAATGCGGGTGAAAAGGCGGTGGCGAAGTACCGGGATGTGCCCCCGTATCCGGAGACGATCGACTATGTCGCCAAAGTAGGCAAGAAATACGGCCAGGCCAAGCACGCGGCCGGCCAGGACCGAGTGAAGGACAATCATCAGGTCGAGAACGAAGCGAAGAATGCCGAGGAGCCGAAGGCAATTGAAGAGTCGACGCGGCACATTCTTACGTATGTCGATCCAGAGGGTAAGCTGCACATCGCAACCCGTTAGTACGTCCAAGCTACACCTCCCCCGGAAGCATGCGGGAGGGTTGTGCCCACGAGCACGGCGGCGCACGGCTGCGCTTTTGCTATTGGCCGTCAGCAGTGCGATCGGGGCTAATGTAGCGGAACCGCACCATGTAACGGCGGTTCGCTTCTGGTCCCTGGACGGCGTGACACGTATCGCGATCCAAACCGATGGCGATTTTCAGGTGAAGACGGACCATCTGGATAATCCAGACCGGATCTTCTTCGATTTAGCGGGCACCAAACCCGCGTTGACCCATAAAGCGCTGACTGTGATTCCGGTCTCCGACCGGTTTGTCAAACAGATCCGGGTGGCAGAGCCGCAGCCGAACGTCACGCGCGTGGTTTTGGACCTGGAGACCACGGTTGCAGCTACGACTTCGCGGCTGGAGAACCCAAATCGGCTGATCATTGAACTGCGGGCTCCAGGCGGCGAGCCGCGTGCACCGGCTGGCAAAGCAGCGGAAGCCACCAAAGCACCCGCCAAGACATCGCCGGGCTCCGTAGCACCGGCGGCGGAGCCAGCGCCCGCCCCAAAACCAGTGGAACATAGACTGTTTACGCCGCCCGACGTGCTGCCTTCGCCGGGGTCCGTGCATGTGCAGGAAGCTGCGCTCGATCCGCCACCGGAATTGGCGACGAAAACAGCCGCGCTGCTCCCGCCGGGCAACATTGCAATCAGCTTGAAGCCCCGGCCAGTTCTATCGGGCCCCGCTACCATGGGCCCGGCCTCTTCCACCGTGCTGGCGAAAGCGACGCTGCCGGTTGGCGCCGCGGCAGCCCACAACGCGTCTGCTCCTCCGCTGGAAACCGCTCTGCCGGCCAAGCGCAGCTCTTCGGGAGACCCCTCGATGATTCGCGTGCTGGGACTCAAAGTTGGGCGCGTGGTCCTGGATCCGGGACATGGCGGCCACGACACCGGCACGATTGGTCCCCAGGGGTTGCTAGAAAAAGATCTGGTTCTGGATGTCACCCAGCGGCTGGGCCGTTTGATCGAAGAAAAGATGGGGAGCGAGGTGATCTATACGCGTTCCGACGATACCTTCGTACCCCTGGAGCGGCGCACAGAAATCGCGAACGAAGCCAAGGCGGACCTGTTCCTGTCGATCCACGCGAATTCCTCGCCGCTGCGGACGGCCGCGGGCGTGGAGACGTTCTATTTGAACTTCACTACCTCAAAGAGCGCGCTGGACCTGGCGGCGCGGGAGAACGCGGGATCGCAGATGACCGTCTACGAACTGCAGGACTTGCTGCAGAAGATCGCGCTCAAGGATAAAGTGGAAGAGTCGCGCGAATTCGCGTCGCGGGTGCAGTCCGCGCTGTATGCTTTGTCGGCCCGAACGAGCGACGCACGGTCCAAGGACCGCGGCGTGAAGAAGGCGCCGTTTGTGGTGCTGATTGGAGCTTCCATGCCTTCCGTGCTGGCGGAGATCGGGTTCATCAGCAACGCGCACGACGAGAGTGTCATGCGGCGCGAGGAATATCGCCAGCGCACCGCCGAAGCACTGTACAAGGGGCTATCGGGCTATGCCAGCTCGTTGAGCCATTTCCAAGTCGCGCAGCGACGCCAGTAATCACGCCGCGCAGCGACGCCAGTAGTAACGCCGCGCAGGGGCATTGAAGATCAAGTAGCGTCGGCGGTTTCCACAGGCGCCGTTACCGCCGGCTCGGATCGATAAGACAAAATCTCCACGCGGTTGCGTCCCGACTTTTTCGCGATATAGAGCGCTTCATCGGCCTTGCGGAGCAGCCCCTCCGGTGTCCAGGGCTCTCCCGGGAGGGCAGCGGTGACGCCGAAGCTGGCCGTGATCCTCAGTAGGGTATCGTCAATGCGGGCCTCAGCCTGGCAAAGCTGTTTGCGCAATCGCTCGGCCTGCGAGTAGGCTTCCGCTTCACCGCAGTTGGGCAGCAGAATCAAGAACTCCTCGCCCCCGTAGCGCCCAACGGAGTCATACTGGCGAACGCCATTTTGCATGCGCCGGGCAGCTTCGCGCAGCATGACGTCTCCCGCCAGGTGTCCATGATTGTCGTTGATGTGCTTGAAGTTGTCCAGATCCACCATCACGACGCCGAGAGGAGAAGATTGGCGCCAGGCCCGCGCCAGCTCGCGCGAGAGCGCCTCCAGGATGGCGTTGCGGTTCCACAGGCGGGTCAGCGAGTCCCGGGTGGCTTGTTCGCGCAGGGCCTCCCGCGCTGCCAGCAGCTCGGCTTGTAAGCGCACCAGACGGTTACCGGCCCTCAGCCGCACCTGCAGTTCGTTCTGATCGAACGGCTTGGTGATGTAGTCGTCGGCGCCCGCATCCATGCCTTCAATCAGGTCTTCCTTCTGGCTTTTGGAGGTGAGCAGCAGGATGTAGATGTAAGGCTCGCTGCCACGCGCGCGGATCCACCGGCAAACCTCCAGGCCAGAAATGCCCGGCATCATCCAATCCAGGATCACCAGCGCCGGAGCATCCTCGCGTTGTAGAATCTGCAAGGCCTCCGCCCCATCGCAGGCCACCGTGACATCATACCCCCACTTGCGCAACGTGACTTCCAGCAAATGCCGCGACACAATGCTGTCATCCGCAATTAGAACTTTCACTGATTTTCCAAGGTTGCAAACTTGAAGTTCACAGGATCTAACGTCTCATCGGCCAGAAAACAGCGTAGCGTTAGCGCTGTAGCATGGGTTAAGGTGCTGCGGAGCGGCGCATACGGAGCTTCCAGAAGAACCTGAGGTGGATTGCTTTAGTACTTCATCCGCGGACAGCCTATCGCTTGCTCCAGAGCTTTCTCCAATTGATCCTTGGAAAAGCTCGTGCTGATGAACAGCTCCTGACGCGCACCCGCGCTGAGCGCGATGGCCTTCCAGCCATTGGTGGTCGCCACAGTCACGCGGATTCTGACTTCTCCCTTGGCGTCGCGCACCGGCCGAATGACTCCGGGAATGATGGACCGGATTTGCGGGTTGCCGTCCAGCAGGCGTTCCAGCACATCCCGGACTCCATCCAGAATGCTGTGTTCCACCTTCAATTTCCCCTGGACCTTACGGAGTCGCATAGCGGACTACTTGAAACGTTTGCGGTACTGAATGTCGATGCTGAAAGCGCCATTTTCATCGCGCAGCGCAACGGCGGCCCACTTCCTGCTGAAGTCCCATTCCACGCGAACGATCTGTTCATTGGCGACCGCGAGGTTGGTGATATAGGTAAGCGTGATATCGGAAGAGATCTGCTGCTCCATGGTGAGGCGGGCCTGCGGAACGATGGTGATGTCGGTCAATTGCGGATCGATCTTGATATGGCTGACGCCGAAGAATTTTTGCAAGCGTCCCGAGTTGGGGGCGATGGCCTGGGCCAGCAGGGAGTCGTCGCCCATTCCCAGATAGCTGCTGTTCAGGTTGTTGATGGCTTGCGGCGAGGCCAATGGACCGGCTGCGGCGGGAGTGCGGCCCACCGCCAGCAACGCGATGATGTCGGAAGCCTCCAGCGGCGGATCGGAACGGTAGGAGAAGTTGAGTTTGTTCAGGGAACCGGAGAAGCTGATGTCCACGGTGATGCCGCGCACGCGGGTGGAGAGATCCATGTTTATGTTGGGCTCGATTTTGGCCGGGTTGTCGAAAGTAATCACGCCGCGATTGATGCTGTACTTGTTGCCGAAAAACTCCATCTGGCCGGAGTTGACGGTGACCTGCCCCAGCAGCACCGGGCGATCCGGGGTGCCCCGCAGGCGCACGTCGGCATCGGCCTGAATGTTGCGCGTCAGCGAGGTCTCGATCTCAAGGGTGCGCGCGGTGACGATGTGAACGTCGAATTGGACGCCGCTCAGGTAGTCGCCCGGAGCGTTTTCGGCCACCGGCTTGGCGGTGGACGCCAGCATGGTCCCGAGGTCGGTCCGCGGATTGAAGGCGGCGCGCGTAACCCCAACGGAACCGGATAGGACGCTATTCTCGGAGGTGCCCACTAACGCCAGGGAGCCATCCAGCGTCAGGCTCACACCGTCGCCGGAACGGTAACGAACGTTGCGGGCCGCGGCTTGCAGGCGGTAGACCAGCCCAGTGCCCCGGAAGCCGACGAAGCTGCCGCTTTCAAACTGGATATCGCCGCCGCCGGTCTGGGCGCTGAGGTTCTGCATGGTGGCGCGATTGCGATCGAACAGGATCAGGCCGTTGGCTTGATCGATGCCATTCGGCACATTGCGCAGGAACAAGGAAGCATTGCGCAGCTCCAGGCGGCCGTCCACCTGCGGCTCCATCAGAGGTCCATGGACGGATACGTTCACCACCGACGCTCCGGAACCGAGCAGGTCCGGATTGAAGAGCTCAAGAATGGAGAAATTGACGCGGCCCTGGATGGTCAAATCCCAGGGATCTCTGGAGTTGAGCGCCAGACGCCCGGAAGCCTCGAGCGTGGTGTCCTTGGCGATGAAGCTGGCGTGGCCGATATCGATGCCGCTCGAGCTCGCCTGGAGGTGCAGGGGCTGCGCGTTTCTCAATACCAGATCTTGCAACTGGACGCCGCCCAGAGGCCGCGTGTCGGGGCTGGGGTTGAATTGAACCGTGGAAAGCGTGATGTCCGCTTTCATCTTGGACGGCTGATTGAGCGGACCCTGGATGGTAGCCTCGCCCTCCAAGAATCCGCCGAAAGGAAGGTCCTTGCGGAGGTGCTTGCCCGGCGAAAGATCGTGCAGCGTGGCAAAAGAGAGTCGTGGGATTTGGACCTGAGCCCGACCGCCATAATCGCCTTCCATGCGCCATTCGCCGCTGCCTCGAATCTGATAATCCTCCACGGTTGCAACGGCGGTGAGCGTAAGCACCGGCAGTTTCGTGGCCGCAGTGACATCCAGAGTGCCGTAGCTGCGGCCGTCCAGCATGGCGTCGCGCACCGTGAGCTGGCCGTTCAGCGACGTAAGATCCACCCGGCCGTTCACGATCTTGGCCGCGCCGTTCGCTTTCAGACCGAGCCGGCCGCCCAGACCGCTTTCCAATTCCTGCACGCGCTTCACCTGGCCCAGATCGACATCGCCGCTGGTGGCTACCTCGAAGCGCAGCGAGCCATCCTTCCAATCGTTGGCTGGATGATTGTAACCGCCGCTCAGCTTGAAGCGGGCCGCGCCCATGCGCGCTTCTCCATTCGAAAGCTCCAGCGCCGTGGTGGTAAAGGTAACGCCCGTGCGGGCTGCGGTGAAGTGTTCCCCGTAGGCGGTGAGATCGTCCAGCGTCACGTTACCGGCGGCCAGCGGCGATTCCAGCGAACCGGTGATCCGCACGGTAGCCGAGATCGCGCCACTGGCGGGTAGCGAGGCCAGACCCGCTTCGGCCGCCAGTGTCTGAAGGTCCGCCGAGCGCAGCGTAGCCAAGGCGGATATGGAACTGGTCCCGTACAGCTTCCAATTGTGCAGGCCCGCGCGCCCTTGCCCTTCCAACCGCAGCTTGCCCCGCTGGACGCTTGCAGTCAGCAGACTGACGCCGGATCGATCCAGGCTGAAGGTGGTGACGAAGCGGTCCACTTCATGACCGTCTATCCGCAATCTCTCAACGTCGGCTTTGCCGGCGACTTTGGTATTTTCAAGCGATCCGGTGACCGTCGCATCCACGCGCGCCACGCCATCGCGCAGGTCCACTGGCCAGCGGACGGGAGGCGTCGCTCCCAGAACCCGCAGAACGGGAATCACATCATTCAGATTTCTGGAAACAGCGTGCACTTCGAGAGTGCCGCCGAGTGTTCCAGACAAGCTGGCTTCAGTGGCTCCGACGGCGATCCGCGAGTTGCCCAGCGCGATGTTGCCGCTGCGCTGATCGTAATTCAGAGCGAAGGCGCCTTGCGCCGGAAGAGCGCCGTCACCGGGTTTTAGAATCAGATCGGCGCTGGCCACTACGCCAGCCAAGGCGGAGGGCGTCAGCAGTCCGTCTACCTGCAGGGGACCACTCAGAGTTCCGCTGAGGCCGTCCGTCTCCCTGGCCGTCAGCCGGCCCAGTTCGCCGATGGAAAGGCCGTCGATCGCACCTTGCAAGGTCAGGCGCCGCGAGGCGGTCACCTGTACTGCTCCATGGAAGCGGCCATTGGGGATGGAGAAATCGAGATCCGGCAAACGAATGCCGTTCGGGCTCACATCCGCCCGAGTATCCAAGGATATCCCGGAAATCTCCACGCCCCGAAGAACGTACCCGAGCCCTCTTCCCGTGAGCCTGCCCGTGAGATGGTACGGGGCTTGCCCGCCAGCACTGGCATGGACCTGGAATTCCACCGTTCCGCGTGGCTCTATGGGCAGACGGAAAACTTTGCTTAGTTCCTCAATCGGAAGCGCGGCGGCTACATCGAACTCTCCGCGCGGCGTGGAGAGGTCCCGCAAGGTGCCCGCCGCTCTCAGCTTCATTCCGCCAGAGATGAGATTCGCGGACAACAGTTGAATCGCATTCTTATCGAGCGCAATACGCGCATCCAGGCCAAACTCGGCCGGACCGTGCAAGGCCGGAGCAGCGATCCGGGCGTCGGTGGACGAAATATCGCATAAATAGCGCGGCGCGGCTTTGCGCGAGCCGGCTTCATAGCGCAGGGAAACCTGCAGGTGTTCGCCGGCCGCGTCGAGAGGAAACTTCCAGGAGTTATAGGTCGCCTGCCCGTGTCGAAGCTCGACGTGCTGCACTTTGAGATCGAGAAGCCGTTCCACGAAGTTGTTCCCGCTGGAAGCGAATCTCGGCCGCGGGACGTTGGTGGATCCATCCGCAGCGACGGTGACAAACAGGCGCGGGCTTTCCAGCACCAGCGCCGCAATATCCACCTTCTTCTCGAATAGCGAAATAACCCGCAATCGAATTTCGATCTTGTCGGCCCGCAGCAGGGGCTGAGCGGAAGCCGGTTCAGTGCCATGCAGAACGAAAGGAGAAACTTCCGCGGTCAGATCGCGCCAATTATAGGAGAAACTACCGATTTCGACCCGGCCGCCCGTGGCGTGTTCGGTCACCGACACGATCTTCTCTCGAATCTTGTTCCTGAACCACTGGGTTTGTACAACAACAACGCCGGCGGCCAACACCGTGATCGCGAGGCCCGCGGCGCCGGCAAAACTGTACGCGATGATCTTAGCGCGCTTGCTCATTGGAGAGCCGCGTCATGGTAGCTCACCGGCACCTGCTTACGAGTGTCGGCCAGCCATTGGTCCAGAGCTTGATCGATTCGTTTTTGCGTGAGGATCTCTTCGATCTGGTCGCGCGAATCTTCCAGGGTCGGGATCGGATTGATCCCTTGTCGTTCCCAGCCGGAAACCTGCTGCCGATAATATGTTTGCACATCGCCGGGGGCAATCTGAATGCCAGGCCGGAAGCGGTATTCGATGAAGCGCAGAAGCGTAAATTGCCACAGCAGGCGGCGCGTGAGATCGGCTTCGGAGATGCCATAAGATTCCAGCGCCCCAGCAAAATCGCCGTGGTTCGGATAGGTGGCCTCAACGCCCTGCAGAGCCGCGCTGGCGTCGGACTCCGGCGGGAACGGGTAGTGGCTCAAATCCATTTCGCGCTTGACCAGCGCCTGCTCGATCAACCGATTGACGGCCTGTTTCTTCGCGCCCGCGCTAATATCCACTTTGTCCCGGTTCAGGAAGGCCGTGATCCGGATCTCTTCGTCGATTTGCGACTCGGTGATTACTTGATTACCTACCGTGATTGCGATGCGATCGATGATCTCGGCGGAAAGCGTCCCGAGGCCGGCGGCCAGCAGCAGGCAGCAGGAAAAAAGTTTCATCAGAAGGCCTGCCCGAGCGAAAAGTGGAATTGGAAAACGTTAATGCGCTGGTTCGTCCGCGGCACGTTGGATCCAGGAACGTCGCAGTAAATTAACTGGTTGAGGGAGCCTTCGCAGCCGAAAAAGCGGGGCGAGTCGGGGCTGAGCGAAAAATCCACGCGCACCGGCCCAACCGGCGTGCGATACCGCAGCCCGAAGCCAAAGCCTTGAACAGCGTAGTCGAAGTCCTGCAGATTGGGTTGCCGGAATTGAAGATTGATCTTATTCACCGCGGAGTAGACATTGCCAAGATCGTTGAACAGAACGCCGCCTAAATTATCGCCGATCAGGGGAAACCTCAGCTCGACGGTATTCATCAACAGTGCGTTGCCGCCGACCGGGAAACCGGTGATTGGATCGCGCGGGCCGGCCTGGAAATCCGGGAACGCGCGGTCGGAGAACGTGCCGCCGCCGAAGAATCTTTCGGCGAGGGGAATTTCCGGCAATCCGGCATACCGCTCAATCAGGCCAAACTCCGTGGTCCGCGCCAGCACCAGGGTTTTCGTGAGCGAGTAATAACTGGAATTGCGCGCCACCACGCGGCCGAAGCCGGTTTGGGATGCGAAGACCCTGGCGGCAAACGCGAGATCGATGCTGGTGTACATGCCATGGTGCGAGTCGATGGGATCGTCGCGCTTGTCCTGAATGAAGCCCATCGAAAGGAATCCGACGTGGACCGGTTGCGAGAGCAGCGGAACCAGATCGGCGCTGATCTTCACTTTCGACAGATCTACGTCGCGATAGGTATAGCGGTATTGCAGGGTATTGGCGCGTGACAGCTTCTGTGACAATTGCACCGAGCCTTCCCGGCGCTGGGAAGCGAAAGTACGAATGTCGTGCGAGAGGTCGAACAATCCCGAAAGCTGCCAGCTCAGATTGGGATTGCCCAGAAATTGGCGCGCGACGTAAGTGAGCAGCGCGCGCTGTTCCAGCGTCGAGATCAGAGTTTGCAGGCTGATGGTGTGCCCCAATCCTAAGACGTTCAGGCGGCTGATACCGAAGGAAAAACGCGGGCTGAAGCCGGTGGTTCCAGCCGGCGAGTCCAGCGACGTACTGCTTCCGCCGATATTGCCAATCTCGGCGCCGACGCCCACATTCATGGAATAGCGCCCGGCCTCTTCGAGCGAGTAGAGCACGTACTTGTCCGGATCTTCGCCGTCCGGATTTTGTATTGCGGCGTCCACGCGCGTGAAGATGCCCAGATCGTAGAGCCGGCGCTGGCTTTGGTTAATCTGGCTCTGCGAAAGCGGCTCGCCGGGATCCTGGCTGATGCGGTCCCGAACCACTTCGGGCTGGGTGCGCTTCAGCCCCGCCACCAGTACGTCGCGCACAAACACGCGCGGGCCCGGCGTCACGATAAACGTGAGGTTCATTTGATTGGCTTCGGCGGCCGGCATGGAGATGAACTCGAACTTGGCCTGCGGGTAACCGTTATTGAAGTAATAGTCCAGGATGCTATCGCGATCGCTGGCGATGTTCAAGTCGCTGTAGGGCTGGCCGGCGGTGGAGTGCAGGATCAAAAGCAGCGCGGCGCGATACTCCTCGGAGACCCCTTCAAAGGCGAGCTTCGAGACAAACCACTGCGGCCCTTCGGTGATGTCGATGAAGATCGCCAGGTGTGCCGTCTGTCCGTTATAGTCGTCCAGCACCCGGGAGCTGACGATCACGTCGCGGAACCCGTTGCTGCGGTACAGGTCGCGGATGGCCTCCAGATCGCGATCCATCTCGTTCCGGCTATAGCGGCCGTGCCGGTAGCGGAGGAAGGTGGCGGCCATGACGGACATGCGTTCGCGAATGGTGGGGCCGTCGAAATAATGGTTGCCCTGCACCTCGACTTTGGTGATTTTGTGGCGAACGCCGGTGTTCACGAAGTAGTCGATCAGGTGCTCGCCATTGGCCGGCGACGCCGTGCGGAAGTCGGCTGTGGCGTCGAAATATCCCTCGGTTTGAAAGTACGAGGCCAGGTCGCGCGCGCCTTCTTCGAGCAGATCGCGGTCGATGGAACGCTCCTCATAAATCGGCAGGAGGCTGCGGAGTTTGCCTTGGGAGAGCTTGGCGCCGCGCAATTGCACCAGCACCGGAGGCCCGCTATCGATGTTGATTTCCGGCGTAACGGTGTCGGTGGCGGGATGAAAGTCCAGCTTCACCAAAGTCACTTGCGCCAGCAGATGATCGTGCTTGGGATACCAGGAGCGAATATTGTCCACGCCGTTCTGCAAGCGCGTTTCGGTTAACGGATGCCAACCCAGCCAGCCGCGAAACCGCTTAAAGCCGCTGGAATTGATGAGACTCTCCGGGGGACGCAAGCTGTCGCCGGTGACCGTGAGGCCATCGAATTTCGCGCGGCGGCCGGCATCGACGTCAAAATTAAGTTGCACTTGTTGCGTGGCTTGGCGTGTAGCCGTCGCGGGCTCGATTCCAGCGTTATAAAAACCGTTGCGCTTCAGCAGATCGACGATACGGCTTACCGCCGCGGCGGTTTGGTCGGGAACATAAGGGGCGCCGAGCGCGAGCTTGCTGGCCACCAGAAGCTGGCCTTCATTGGGCGGCTCTGGAACGCCCGCCACTTCCACGTAGCCGATGAAGAACGCCGGCTTGGTTATGAATTTCAGAGCGACCCCGCCGGTTGCGGGCGTGGCATCCACGGCGATATCGGCGTACTCGCCGGTCTGATACAGACGCTGGATGGAATCGCGCAGATCGGACCCGCGCAGCGGTTGACCCACGCGCAGCGGAAGCATGGACAGGAGTTGATCGTACGTTAGCGGCTGCCGTTCGGGATCGAATTTCACGCTGGCGATCAGTTGGCCCTCGTAGGAATCGCCCGCCGCCGGTGACGCGGTCGAGAGGGCGGCAAGCATGGACACACTGATCCACCAACCCAGCCGGGTCAACACAAACGACCATCTTAGCGCAACCGCTGGTACCATCTGGGTGTATGAGTCCCATTCTATGAGCCCGCGGGAGCGCGAGCGTTATTCGCGGCAGATCCTGTTTGCGGGCATCGGAGAAGCGGGCCAGCAACATCTGTTGGACGCGCGCGTGGCGGTGGCGGGTTGCGGCGCATTGGGGAGCTTTCAGGCCGGGGCGCTGGCCCGCGCCGGGGTGGGCTTCGTGCGGGTCATCGATCGCGATTATGTGGAGCTAAGCAATCTCCAGCGGCAGTGGCTTTTCGACGAAGCGGACGCCGAGCAAAACCTGCCCAAGGCGGTGGCCGCGGCGCGCCGGATCGGAAGCATCAATTCGAACGTCCGCGTGGAGCCGGTGGTAGCGGATCTAACCCCTTCTAACGTCGAGGATCTGCTGGGCGACGTGGACCTGGTGCTGGACGGAACCGATAATTTCGAAACAAGATATTTGATCAATGATTTTGCGGTCGAGCGTAGTCTGCCCCCACACAATCTTCCATGGATCTATGGCGCGGCCGTGGCCAGCTACGGCATCGTGATGGCCGTAACACCCGGCGAGAGCGCGTGCTTGCGATGTGTTTATCCCGATCCGCCGGCGGGCGCGCAACCCACCTGCGAGACGGCAGGCGTCTTGGCTCCGGTGACCGCGTTGATCGCCAGCCTGCAAGTGGCCGAGGCGATCAAGCTGCTGTGCGGCGTACGGACAGCGCGTAAGATAACGACGGTGGACGTTTGGAGCGGCGAGATCCGCCAGGTGGCGCAACCGGGGCCAGTAGCCGATTGTCCGGCCTGCGGCCGGCGTGAGTTCCCCTATCTCAATGGCGAGCGCCGCGCGCCGGTGAGCTTGTGCGGGCAAAATGCGGTGCAGATCCATGAGCGGGCGCGGCCCTTGGAACTGCGCGATCTCGCGGCCCGTCTGGCTCCTCTCGGCGCCGTTCGCACCAATGAATTCGCGCTCCGTTTTGAAGCGCCGCCGTATTTGCTGACCATCTTCCCCGACGGCCGCGCCATCATCAAGGGAACCACCGACATCGGCTTGGCGCGAAGTTTGTACGCACGGTACATTGGCTAACAGCCTGTGTCGAAAGTCCCGAAATACCGCTTGCTGACGTGCGCGGCTCAGTAGATTGGTAGCGTTTACCGGGCCGCGTCCAGGAGGAAGCGGTTTTCGACACGGGCTGCTGAAGGGTTACTATGGGCAGAGAGGCATTATGCGGCGAATCTTGCCGGTGGTATTCGGTTGCGTTCTGCTGGCTGTCCCCACATTCGCGCAGCGCGGCGGCCACGGTGGTGGCGGCGGAGGGCATGCCGGCGGCGGAGGCATGCGCGGGGGCGGATCGAGCGGTTTCCATGCAGGCTCCTCGGGCGGAGGATACCGGGGTTCGGCCGCGTACCGTGGAGCCGGCGGATACCGGGGCGGTGTAGGTCGTAGCGGCGGATTCCGCGTGAACTCCGGTTACCGCAGCGGCTACGGCTTCCGAGGCTACGGCTATTACGGCTGGCCCTATTACTATCCGGGGCTTTACGCGGGTTACAACGATCCGTTCTTTTGGGACTCCAGTTCTCCTGATCCGTATTACAACGGCTATCCCTCGAGCGATTACGGAGACGTTGGATATGCATACGCTCCTCCGGCGCCAGAGCCGCCCGCGATTGTGCAACAAACACCCGCGCCGGCGTTGCGCGAATATCCGGCTCCTGCCCCGGCGCAAACTCCGCAAGCGCAAAAATACCAGGAACCGCTGTACCTGCTGGCGATGAACGATGGCACCATTCGCGCCGTGCTGTCCTATTGGGCGGACGGATCGGCGGTGCGCTACGTCACCCTGGATCACGAGCAGAAACAGGCGCCGTTAAGCTCCATCGATCGCGCTCTGAGCGAGCGATTAAATCGCGAGCGCAACGTGCCGTTCCGATTGCCAGGTTGATAGCAGGGCGTCAAAGCAGCTCGCGCAACGTCCGCTCGAACACTTCCAAATCCCGTTCGTTGTTGTAGAGGTGCGGCGACACGCGCAGGTGCCCCCGCCGCGCGGCCACCAGAACGCGCTGTTCCTTGAGCGCGCGAGCCAGCGCCGAGACGTTGCGATTCTCGAATCGGGCAGCCACAATCGGCGAAGCGCCATCCGCGACCGACGCGCCCAGGCCGCGCAAAATACCGCGCGTCGCTTGCGCTAAACCGAGCACTCGCCGCTCGATGACGTTCGGGGCCAATCTCGAGTATCAAATCCAGGGAAGCTTCCATGGCGTAGAGCAGCGCAAAGGACACCGAGCCGCCCTCGTACTTCTCGGCCGCGCGCGGAAATTCCGGCGCTCCGTGATGCAGATTGTCGACATTGCGCCAGTCGTGATGGCTGCGCCAGCCGACCACGTTGGGCTGAAGCCTCTCGCGCAGTTGCGGCGCGATATAGAAGAAGCCCGCGCCATTGGGCGAGAGCAGCCACTTGTAGCCGTGCACGGCGAACATATCCGGTTGAACGCGGCGGACGTTGAAACGCAGCGCGCCCAGGCTCTGGGTGCCATCGATATACAGCAGGATGCCGCGGGCGCGGAGGAAGTCCGCCAATTCGTCGAGCGGCGGCGCGAAGCCGGTGTTGTAGTTCACCGAGCTCAGAACCACCAGGCGGGTCCTCGCGTCCACCGCTTCGTGGAAACGTTCCCAACAGCACGCGACCGTCTCCACGCCGAACCTTTCGAGCAAGCCAGGCGCGTATAGATTGTTCGGGAACTCGTGTTCGAGCGTCAGGATGCGATCGCCGGAATGCCAATCGAGTCCCGCTAGCAGCAGGCCGAGAGCGGTGGAAGCATTCGGAACGAACGCGATGTCCGAAGCCGCGCAACCGATGAGCCGGGCGATCTTTTCGCGCAGGCGATCGGCGTCGTCATACCACGTGAGAAAGTCCCAACAGGCCAACTCGTCGCGGCGAGCGAAGTGTCCGGCCACCGCATCCGTGGCGCGCCGCGGCAGTTGTCCAAACGTGGCGGTGTTGAGATAGGTCCAATGCTCCAGCGCCGGGAACTCGCGGCGAACAGCCTCCCAATCCACGCGTCATCCTTTTTGGATCATGACTTCGGTGGACTTCACAACCACCTGGACGTGATCGCCCTTCTTGAGCCCCAGCTCTTCGGCGCTGGTCCGAGTGATCACGCTTTCGATGTGATTATCCCCGACCTTAACGATTACATGGGCCATAATAGAGCCGATTTGTACGCTTTCCACGATGCCGGGGAGCTGGTTCCGCGCTGAGAGTGCCATGTCCACTTGTACCAAAACGTCGCAGCCGCCGCACCTGAGCGATTTTGAACAGACCAGGCGCCCGGCAGGATGCTTCAATGGAGCGTCCACCAAACTATACTCTCCATGGCAACCTGCGATAGATGTGGCGCCGGGACACAACTGGATTCGAGCGGAACTCCCATTTGTCCCGCTTGCGGGGACGCGTCGGCAGCAGAAACTGCGGCAACCTCAAATGGCGTTCGACGAAAGCCTTCTCCACGAATGACGGCAGCCGCCGGAAATGCATTAGCGCGGGGAGACCACGCTCAATGACCAGTCACCGTTCCGTCGGATTGGCATGAGTCAGAGCAGCCGTTGGCCGGCAGCGCGGGTGTCGTAACCGCCCAGGCTTTCGAGTTCCCGCCGGTAGTTGGAGCGGCTCAGAGTGTCCAAAACCGCCTGCACGCTGGGCATGTCGAGATGCTGGCGGCGAATGGCCAGATCGTAGCGCTCGCTCACCAAAGGAATGAAGCCCAGGCCAAACACGCGCGCGGCAGCCCGCGTCGCAATGCAGCAGTCCGCTTGACAGGTCTGCACTTGCCAGGCCGCGGGCAAGTGCCCCGGCGCGATACGGTCGTAGCCTCGGATATTTTTCGAATCGATCCGCAGGCGCTTCAGCGCCGAATCGAGCAATGCCCGGCTGCCGGCGCCTTTCTCGCGATTGACGATGGTTACATCGCGGCGCGCCAGGTCTTCAATAGCCCGGATGCTCTTGGGATTGCCGGCCGCGGTGACGATCCCTTCCTCCCAGACCGCGAAAGAGATCACGGCCACGGCGTTTTTGGGAAACAAGCGGCCGATCTCGGGAAGATTGGATTCGCCGCTGGATTCATCGCGCAGGTGGGTGCCGGCGATGTGGACGCAGCCTTCCTTCAGCAGCTGGAGCGACTGCGAACTGTTGCGGTGCGCCAGAACCAGTTCGATTCCGGAAGCCTGCAGATGGTGCGCCAACACCGAGATCCCGGGATCGCACCCGGCGATCAGAACGCGGTTGCGAAAATCGTCGGCGGCGTCGAAGACCTGAACATCGGTGCGGCCATTCTTCGGCTTGCCTTGCGCGGCAGTGGAGGAAACCACGGCGTCGCTGACCGGAAAATACCACGGCACGGGTGAAGGCGCGGAAGCCACCAGGCGCTTGTTCACGCGGCATAATTGCACCGGCTGGCCGGGCTGCAATGCTTCCGAGCCTGGAAGCAGCGTGACTTCTTCCGACCGCAGACCGGCGGGTTCGGCCTGGGGCAGCGCGAAAAGATCTTCCACCTTCACATCCAGCGCTTGGGCCAGCCGCAGCGCGACGGACGTATTCGGGACATAGCTGCCCGCCTCCATGGCGTAGATGGTCTGCCGGGTCACTCCCACCGTTCGAGCCAGCTGCGCCGCGGAGATACCCCGCTTGTGCCGCAAGGCGCCTAAGTGAATTTCGATTTCCGGCATGGTATACGCAACGCTGTCGTGTTACATTAACATCGGTTGCTCGATTGAAGCCCGGTTGGTCTATGAAGTCCCGAACTATAGCCCCGTTGATCATCGTAGCGTTTTGGGCTACCGCCTGCCAGCTGGCCTTTGCGGCGCCGGCTGAAATCACGGTGGCGGCGGCGGCGAATTTAACCGAGGTTGCTCAGACACTCGGCTCGGAATTCGAAGCCCAATCCAAAATCCATGCGGTCTTCAGCATGGGCTCTACCGCGCAATTGACCACCCAGATCGAGAACTCGGCGCCGTTCGATGTTTTCCTGGCCGCGGACGCGGAGCACGTCGACAAGCTCGACCATGAAGGTCTCCTGGCGGCGGGCAGCAGCGCGGTGTATGCGGTGGGCGTCCTTGCGCTATGGGTTCCCCCGAGCAGCCATGCGCATATCGACAAGCTCGAAGACCTGAAAGCCGGCGACGTGAAAGTGATCGCCTTAGCAAACCCCAAGTTGGCGCCCTACGGGGCCGCCTCGGTGGAAGCCTTGCAGCACGCGGGCCTCTGGGACGCCGTCATGCCCAAGATCGTTTATGCCGCCAACATCGACATGGCGAAACAATATGGAACTTCCAAGAATGCCGATGCCGTGTTCACGGCATACTCGTTGGTGCTGAAGGAAGACGGCAAGGTGATCCAAGTGGACGAGGCCTTGCATCAGCCGATCGTGCAGAAGTTGGGAATTATGGCGCGGTCGCAGCACATCGAGGAGGCCCAAAAGTTCACCCGCTTCGTGCTGGGCGACGCAGGCCGGGCCATCCTGACTCGCTTCGGATACAAGATACACTGACCGTCATGAAATACAAACGAGTTCTGCCGGCGTTGGTTCTGCTGGCTGCCGTCGTGGCCGTTCCCCTGGAGGCTCAGGCCCCGCCTCCGGCGGTCCTGGCGGTGCAAGGCGACATCGCAGCGCCCCTATCGCTGACCGCCGACGATCTCGCGAAGCTACCTCGCGAAACCGTTTCCGTACCGGCGCCCGATGGGACAAAAATCGTCTACGAAGGCGTCACCTTGCTCGAAGTCTTACGGAAAGCCGGTGCGCCCCTGGGCAAGCAATTGCGTGGCAAGGCACTCGCCAGTTATGTGCTCGCCAAGGCCAGTGACGGCTACCAGGTGGTATTCACGCTGGGCGAAGTGGACCCGCAATTCGGCGCCGAATCGATCTTGGTGGCCGACAAGCGGGATGGCAAGCCGTTGCCTGACAAGCAAGGCCCGTTTCGTCTGGTCTGTCCGAACGATCACGAAGGCGCGCGCTCGGTGCGGATGCTTGAAACGCTGGAAATAGTCCGCCTCGCCAAATAAAAGTTGTAGCCTGACTAGAAGCCAGAAGGGGGCACGAACCGCTTGGCCAGCGCTTCCATTTCGCGGGAAGCTCGGATTTTGTGCTCTCCCACATACAGCTCGTGATTGCGCTCCACGTCCGGCAGCTTATAGATGTAGTTGGCGGAAAATCCGACGGAACGCTTGAGTCCCGCGGCGGAGGTGTCGCCGAGCCAATTGATCCGTTCCAGGCGGGCGCCGTTCTTGAGATGAAAACGCGCCACCGGGTCCCGAGGCTCCTGGCTCTGCTTGGCGTGCAGAAGATAATACGCGCAGAGCGGCGCCAGATGCCGTTCCAGTTCCGCGTGCAGCGCCTCATCGTGTATATTCTGCGGCTGCATCCACTGGGGATCGTCGAGCTTGGCTAAAGCTTTCGCAAACGGCGCGAGCTTCGGCGACTTGTTGAACGCCTCCGCCTTATCGACCAGCCAGCGCCGGAACCCGGGAACCGGTGAGACCGTTGCGAATTTTCGGATGCGCGGAAAATCCTTGCTCAAATCCTCCACCACTTGTTTGATGAGGAAGCTGCCAAATGGCACGCCGCGCAGGCCTTCCTGGCAATTGGTGATGGAGTAAAAGATGGCCCACTCAGCCGACACCGTATCCAGGACCGGCGAGTCTGGATCCAGCAGCGCCTGCACGTGATCGCTGAGTCCGCGCGTTAGCGCCACCTCAATGAAGATGATGGGTTCATCCGGCAAGGCGGGGTGGAAGAAGGCGTAGCAGCGGCGGTCCGCTTCCAGACGGCGCCGCAGATCATGCCAGCCGTGGATCTGATGCACGGCTTCATATTCGATCAGCTTCTCGAGAATCACGGCCGAAGTCCGCCAGTCGATCCGCCGCAAGACCAGAAAACCGCGATTGAACCAGGACGTGAACAGGTGCGCCAGATCCGCGGAGATGGGCTGTAGCCGCGAATGCCATTCGGTTTCGCGCAGCACCGCGCTTCGCATTTCCACCAGGATTTTTGTGCCATTGGGCGCCAGGTTCAAGCGCCGGAACAGCTCCTGGCGGGGCGGTTCCACCACGCGTTGCAGCCGAGCCAGGTTCTCCGACGATGGGTCCTTCCGATAGGCGTCGCCCGCGCGGCCCACCTCCTCCGGATCTGGTGAGAACTCCTTTAGCAGCAGATCGAAGAACGCCAGGCGCCCGCGGGCGTCCAGCGACCGATAGGAGTCCAAAGCTTCGGACGCCAGGCGGCTTCCCGACACCTCGCCCCGCTCCGACAGCAGGCTATGACAGATCCCAATGCTCTTCCGCGCCGTGCGCGCGGCGCCACGCGGCAATGAGGGGCTTTGCCGCGGCCCGAAGCCCAACAGTTGCGCCAGTCTCAAGAAAGCTCGCTCCAATTATCCATCGGCAAGAATCCCCTGAGAGTTCAGGGCCCAGAGCCTTCATTGTAGCGTCACGCGGGGGTTGTTGCGGCTGTTACGGAGTGGCCCTCGCCAGCGCGGCCACGATCAACGGAGTCGTGGTGGGCTGATCGGCGCCGGCTTCGTTCTCTACCGTCACGGCCACGGCGGCGGTCGAAGCAATGTCCACCGTGCCCGGCCGAACATGCATGGCACTGCCGTCGTCCTGCGACTGGAACAGGCCTGCCGGAACCGGCTTAGCGCCTTTCGGGATCAGCCACATTTCGTAAATCTTGTCCGCGGGAGTGCGCGGCAGGTTGGAGGCGATCAGCAGAACGCCGCGCGAGGGATTAACGAATACTTTGCCCTGGGGCGGCCGGGGTTGCTGACCCCCGAAGGACGCCTCCGTGGTGCTCGGACCGGAGAGGATCGCGAATGCTTCGGTCAAACGGAAGATTACACCCGCCTGATCGCGCAACTCGACCCGCATCCGGGCTAAATCGGCGGCGTAGCGGCGGTTGCCGATGCCAAAGTAGACTGCGATGGCAAGCAGCGCCGCCATTGCCAGCGCAGTGACCCACGCCAGGCCCAAGCCTCTCTGCTCCGACCCTACCGACGCCAAAATCCGGCGGCGAAGTTGCGGCGAGGGCTGCGCCTTCGGGGCCGAGGCTCCCAACAGCGCCGCGGTTTCCAGTGCGCGCTTCACGCCCGCTCCACACACCGCGCATCCCTGCCCGAGATGCTCGCGGATCTCTCCGCGCTCCGGTTCTTCGGCGATCCCCAAAGCGAATAGTTCGTAATGCTCACGGAGTTGCTCGCAGTTCATGAGGATGGCACCGCCACGCCCAACTCATCGCGCAGACTCTGCAACGCCGTGCGCACCCAGGTTTTGATGGTTCCCAGAGGCTGCCCCATTTTGGCCGACATTTCCGGCTGCGACAGGCCCTCAAAATACGCCAGCTCCACCACGGTCCGCTGATTGGGCGCAAGTTTCTCCATGGCCGCCTTCACGCGTCGAACCTGATCGGACACCAGAATGCCGTTTTCCATCTCGCGGTACAACGAGGCGTGCTCGGTCTCATCCAACTCCACCGCGGAGCTCCGGCCGCGCCCCTCCGTCGATCGCAAATAATCGATGGCCCGGTTGCGGGCAATGGCCAAAACCCACGGACCAAGCGCGCCCTTCTGCGCATCGAGAGAGCCTGCCCGGTTCCAAACACGCAGAAACGTTTCTTGCACCAAATCCTCCGCGATGGCCTTATCACGGACCACACGCAACACCAGCGCATAAGCCAGCCGGCCGTAAAGATCGTACACCTCGGCCAGAGCCTGCGGATCCCGGCGCTGCAGGCGAGCGATCAGCTCCCATTCTTGCGGACCCCCGTACAGCGCCAGAATCAGCGGGAGTATCACGCCGTCGCACCTTGATGCATCAAAATCATAGTTCGCCGAGGACTCCTGGGCGGTCCGGGTTACTTCTCTACAATATCCTTCTTCATCGGTCCGAGAACGCCCAGCAGCGCTTGTTTGTCGCCCTCATTGACCATGAATTTGTCCAGCGAGGCCACCAGATCCTCGACCAGAGCGTCGAAGTCGGCGCTCGAGATCCCCATGCCAGCATGCGCCGTCTTCATGTCTTTGCCTTTGTACTTGCAGGGTCCGCCGGCGGCTTCGCAAATCTGCTCGACCAGATTCTTCTTGAACTTGGCCAGCCGCGCTGGGTCGGCCGCTGTGGCTTTGAAGAAACTGTTAATTCGATTGTCGGCGCTCACGCGCCCCACGAAGTCATCCACCACTGCCACGATGGCTTTCTTACCACCCAGGCTCTTGTAAAGCGTGTCATTGCTGCTGGCCTGCGACAACGGCGCTAGCGCAAGCAGGCCCGTGAATAGAGCAGTTAAAGTGTATTTCCGCATATCCCCCCTTGGTTCGAACGCGCTTTATAACGCGTTCAATGGGTAATACGGAACTAGCGAGAAATCGGATTAACGTTGCCAAGCCGGCACGTTAGGAAGCGGTTTCGGCGTTCGCGTTTTCTTAAAACTGATTCCAGAGGAACTGATTATAAACTTCGTGGTGGAACTGCACTTCGGCCGGCTTCACAACGGTGCCCAGCAGCCGGGCGCAGCGGTCGGCCGAGGCCTGCTTCAGATCGCCATAGCGGCCCTTCACATCCTCGCCCAGCAGCGTTGAAGTCCATTCCGATTTGCGGAAGTTTTCCAGCGCGTCGTAAATGTTATCCGGCAAATATCGTGCCGCGCCTCGCAGGTTTTTGATGGGCAGGATCTCGCCCTCCAACCCGGTGCGGAACACCGAAAACAAAACCGCATAGGGATTCGCGTCCGGCGCCACCGAGCGAACTTCCACGCGCGCGCTTTTCTCGTTGCCGATCGGGATGCGGATCATCGACCCGCGGTCAGTGGCCGAAGCTTTGAGTTGGTTGGGTGCTTCAAAGTGCGGATCCAAGCGGCGATAGGCGTTGACGCTCGGATTCAACAGCAAACAAATATCGTTGCCATGCGACAAAATCCGGTCGACGAATTTCCAGGCGTACTTGCTCATCTTCTCTTGGCCGTTCGGATCCCAAAAGGTGTTCTTGCCGTCCTTCATCACCGAGACGTTGGTATGCATGCCGCTGCCGTTCACGCCCACCACCGGCTTTGGCAGAAAGCTCGCGGTCAGCCCCATCTTGGTCGCCACCTGGCGGCAGATCAGCTTGTAAATCTGGATCTGGTCGGCCGCGGCCACCACTTCGGAGTAGCCGTAGTTGATTTCAAACTGCGACGGCGCCACTTCCGGATGATCCTTCTCGTTCTGAAAACCCATGGCCCGCTGCACTTCGGCGCTCTTGTCGATGAACAGCCGCAGGGTGTCGTTGGGCAGCGAATGATAATAGCCGCCGGTGCTCACGTATTCGAACGTTCCAGTTTCGACGTAGCGCTTTTCGGCGTCCACGCCCTTGAAGACGAATCCTTCGATTTCGTTGGCGGCATTCAGAGTCAGCCCTTCCTTCTTGTTGAGCTTCTCGGCGTAGGCCTTCAGCATGGCGCGCAGATCGGCCGTGTAGGGCCCGCCGTTTTTGTCGATCACCTCGCCAAACACCAGAACCTTGCCGGCTCCGAAATAATCCGAAGGCCCCCAGTAGAACGCGCTCCAGTCCACGCTCAGTCGCAGATCGCTTTCCTTCTGCGCCGTGAATCCGCGTATGGACGACCCGTCGAAGGTCATGTTGTCCGAATTCTTGACCAGCCATTTCTTGTCGTAGTCCAGCATGTGCAGCCGGCCTTCGAGATCGCTAAACAGCAAGGTCACGGCCTTGATGCGCTTTTCATCGGTCAGGTACCTCAGGCGATCTTCCTGAATCTTTCCGGCCGGAACGCGCTTGAGGCGCTGCTCCTTGGCTTGCAGATTCAGCTCTTCCAACTCGCCATAAGGCAGTTCTAGAAAGTCTTGCAATTCGATAGTCATGGATGTGTCTCTGGCCTAGGCCAACCTTCCATTCTCTGTGAGCCGACCTCGCTTCGCAAGACTTGATCCCATCAAATGTCTTTATGGAGATCCTTCAAATAAGTGATTGGCCGGCTTGGCCTTGTATAATCGGTTCGTGTATCCCCGCCAGCTCGGGATCTTCCTATTTCTCTTCCTCGGGCCCTGCTTCAGTCAGCCCGCGCCTCCCGCACATCCTCCGAACGCGCCTTCTCAGCAGGACAAACCTTACGTTCTGCTCATTTCGCTGGACGGATTCCGGTACGACTACGCCGAGCGCGACCACGCCACGAATCTGCTGGCTTTGGGACGCAGCGGCGTCACTGCCAAGGCGTTGATCCCTTCGTTTCCCACCACCACCTTTCCGAATCACTACACCATCGTCACTGGCCTGTATCCCGCCCATCACGGCATCGTCGATAACTCGTTTTGGGATAGCGATCGGCACGCCGGCTTCAAATCCAGCAATTCCGCTTCAACTACCGACGGCAGCTGGTGGGGTGGAACTCCACTGTGGGTTCTCGCCGAGCAACAGGGGATGCGCGCGGCGTCGTTTTTCTGGCCAGGCAGCGACGCGGAAATTCAACGCACGCGCCCTACTTATTTCTACAAATACGACGGAAAAATTCCGAACGAGCAGCGCGTCGCGCAGGTGATCGATTGGCTGAAGCTGCCGAAACCCGAGCGCCCGCACTTCATCACTCTGTATTTTTCCGATGTCGATCATGAGGGCCACACCTTCGGACCCGATGCCCAGCAAACACGCGACGCGGTGCGAGCCCTGGACGCCGTGCTCGGCAAACTTTTCAGCGCTGTCCGGGACTTGGACGTCCCGCTGGACGTTTTCGTGGTCTCCGACCACGGCATGGCATCGGTCACGGGCGATGTCAACGTCTCGAAGCTGGCCGATCTCAGCGGCGTGGAGACGGCGCCGAACAGCACCGACTTCAAGTTCTATTCCAGCGATCCCAAGAAAATCGACCAGCTTTACCAGGAGCTGCATGGCCGGGATCCGCGCATCGAAGTTTACCGCCGCGGCCAGATCCCGGAGAGGCTGCACTACTCAGACAACCCGCGCATTGGCGACCTGGTGGCGCTCGCCATCCAGCCCGTGGTCCTGCACCTGGCTCCCAGGCCCGGTCAAACCCAGCCCCAAGGCATGCATGGCTACGATGTCGCCCGGATGCCGGAAATGCGCGGCATCTTCTTCGCAGCCGGTCCCGATCTGAAAGCCGGCCTCACGGTGGAAGAGTTTCAAAACATCCACATCTATCCGTTGATCGCGCACATTTTGGGTTTGACCATGCCCAATGGCATCGACGGCCGGTTCTCCGTTCTCGCCCCCATTCTCGGCGCGGGCGCCAAAACCAACGCCGCTTCCGCTAAATAGGGTTTCCGGCGCGCGTCATCAAGCGGGCGCTTTCTTCACCGCCTGCCTTTTTCGCGCGGGGTTGGGCGTTTTCCTGATGCTCGCGAGACGCAAATATCCAGCTGCGGCGCGCAACCGCACAGCGTCGGTTTTGTCATCCAGCAGTGGAACGATATCGGCCTGGAACGCCGGATTATCTCGCAGCACCAGAGCGTGCACGCCGGCCGCCCGCACCGACCATTCCTTGGCCCCGAGGGCCTCTTTCTGCGCGCTTAGCGTTTGAGCGTCCTGGTCCTTTTCAAGCAGCAGCACGGCGGTGGCACGGCCAAACGTCGCTGGATCGGACAACAGCGCCTGCATGGAAGACACGCCTGCGCCCAGTCCCGGCACCGGCGCCAAACCAACGCCTGTCTTCACCGCGAAAAGAAACATGGTCTTCGGAGTGTGCACCATGCGCAGCGCGTCCCGCTTCTGTTTCGCGAAGTAGCTGGAATCTGCCTTGGCCTCGCCGCTGACAATGGAAAGCAGGGCTCTTTTGCCGTCCGGATCGTTCATCGCGAACAGCGATCGCGCGGCTGCGAAGCTGACCTCCGGAACTTCATCGTTCAGCGCCCTGTGCAGCGCCGGAATGGTCCGATCGTTCTTCACGTCGGTCAGGCTTGCGATGGCCGCCAGCCGCACCTCCACGTCTTTGTCGTCCAGCAGGGATTCCAATTCGGATGGGTAGGGCTCCCTCGAACCCACCAGGCTGAGCGCAATGGCCGCCTGTTTCCGCGTGTCCGGGTTTTTGTCCTTCAGAGCCTTGTCCAGAATATCTCGGCATTGCTGATCGCGAGCCGCTGGGGCAAGCAACCCCGCCGGGGCCTGGACCGTCTGGCAAATAGCGATCGCGGGCCAGAGAAGCGAAACTACCAGTGGATTTCGCATCCGCTCTCCTCCTAGGATTTGCCCTTCAGTATACGACCGTTCCTCGACTAGAGTACGAGCACTCGCGCGCGGTGCCCGGAGCTCGAAACCAGCGCGCGATCACGCGTGATTAACGGGGCATCGAGAGCCTCGGCGAGCGCGATGTAGGCGGCATCGTATGCGGTCCAGTTATGGCGCAATTCCCAGATCCGTGGCGCCAGAATGGCGTGAGAATAGCGGTTCAGATCCATGCCTGCATAGACTAGAAGTGCCTTCTCAGCACGTACACTAGACATGTCGCTTCTAGCTTGGCGGCGCAAGACTTGAAGAACCTCGATATCAATCAGATGGGGAACGTGGATGCTCTCGCCGTCCGCAAATAAATGGCGCGCAATTTCGGCAGCCGCCGGGGAATTGAGCAGAACCTCTAATACCGCGGAGGCATCCGCGACGATCAACGGCTATCCCGCTCCTCCCGCAAGATTTCAGCCGGCGAGCGGTCATATTTCACGGGAGGAAGGCTGGCGAGCCGATCCATCATTTCTTTCATCGTGGGACGCTCCGCGATGTGCTCCATTTCCTTCAGAACCAGGTCAGAGAGTGAGATCCCCTGCAGCGCGGCCCGCGCTTTGAGTTTTTTGTGCAGGCTGTCCGGCACATTGCGCACTTGGATCATCTTCGGCATGTTCCAAACATACTTGCATGTGCTGCACATGTCAAGCGCTGGAGCCCGCGTCCTGGAGCGCCGACGCAAGGTCGTTCACCCCACGCTGGATTTCGCGCGGGTCTACCGCCGCAAAGCCTAACTGCAGACCTTCCCGGTCCGCCCGGCCGCGGGTGTAATAACTAAGCGGAATGACGTCTACGTTGCGCGCGGCGGCGGCGCGAGCGGCCGATACGCCAGTGATTCCTTCGCGCAGCCACCCGGCTGTCTGCAGTCCAGCTTCGACGCCCGAGATATCTAGCAATCCGGCAAGTCTTTCGCGCGCGCTCAGCAACAGAAATGATAATCGCTCTGCGTAGACGGCTCGCATGCGCCGCAAGTGCCGGCCGAAGTGTCCTTCCGCCATGAAGTCGCACAAGACTGCCTGATCGAGCGTGGGCGCATGTCGGCTGGTGCTCGATTTCGCAGCCGCGATGTAATCCACCAGCCCTTCAGGGATCACCAGGTATCCGAGACGAAGCGAGGGAAACAGCACCTTGCTAAAGCTTCCCGCGAAGAGCACCGAGCCATCCCGGTCCAGACCCTGTAAGGCTGGAACGGGGCGGCCGGAATAGCGGTATTCACTGTCGTAGTCGTCTTCGAAGATGAGTGCGCCGGACGCGCGCGCCCAATCGAGCAACTGCAGACGCCGCGGCAGGCTCATACTGATGCCTAGCGGGAACTGGTGGCCCGGAGTCACGTAGACCAATCGCGCTCCCCGCAGGCCCGCTGCGCGCATTTCCAAGCCCTCGTCATCCAAGCCCAGGGGGGAAATCTTCGCGCCAACGGACTCAAAGACAATAGCCGCGCCAATGTATCCGGGATCTTCCATGCACACCCGATCGCCCGGATTCAGAAAAAGGCGAGCCACCAGGTCCAGCGCTTCCTGCACGCCGGATACGATCGCGATCTGCTCCGGAGAACAACGGACGCCGCGCGAAGTAGTCAGGTAGTCGGCGATTGCTTCTTGTAGCGGCCGGTATCCCAGAGCATCGCTACCCAGGAGAAGATCCATTGAACCCTGCCGCAAGCGGCGAGCGGCAAGCTGCGCCCAGAGAGTGCGGGGGAAAAGGTCCACCGCTGGTACGTTGGCGCGGAAGGCGCGGGCGGGGCGGCCGGGATTGGAATCGGGAAACGGATGCACTCGCCTGGCGTAGTCCGACACTCGCCGCTGCCGTCCTCGCTCGATGCCTCGCTGGCAGTCGCCGGCGCGTGGGGCGCCGACTCGCACGTGAAGCAATTCGTCGGGCAATACTTTGCTCACGTACGTGCCGGATCCGATGCTGCCCTCCAGGTAGCCCTCCGATTTGAGAAGCTCGAAGGCGTTCACAATGGTGCCGCGAGACAATTGATACTGCCGCGCGAGATCGCGGGTCGCTGGCAGGCGCGCACCGGCGCCCAGCCGGGCGTTTAGAATCTCGGAGCGCAGAGCCTCATAGAGCTGGCGATAGGCGGGCGTTTTCGTGTCCGGCAAAGGAAGCGCCAGTTCGAACGCGCTAGTTCGTTTGGCCATAAAGTGGTACAGCCACAATACCGTAAATGGATCTTGTCGAGTGACCCACTTTCGCCTAATGTGCTCATGGGGAGGGAAATATGAGAGTCCGCAGAATAGCGGTGACGGCCAGCGCCATGCTCTTATGCAGCGTGCTGCTGGGCATCCGCGCAGAAGAGGTTCGTCCCGTATTGACGAGTGCCCTGCCGGCGCTGGATGGTGGAAAATTGCAAGTCAAAATTGTCGAGGTCACCTACGGCCCCGGCGAGTCGTCTCATCAACACAGCCATCCTTGCCCGGTGATCGGTTACGTGCTTGAGGGCGCCGTCCGGATGCAGGTGAAGGGCGAACCGGAGGCGATCTTCAAAGCCGGACAAAGTTTCTACGAAGCTCCCAACGGAATCCACGCCGTCTCTGCCAACGCCAGCAAGACGCAACGGGCGCGATTTCTTGCGTACTTCACCTGCGATCACGAAACGCCGTTGACGGTGCCCGCTCCATGAACGCTCTACCTTTGCGTCGGGAACGCTGGGCCCAAGTCTATCTCCGCATCGCGCTGGGCGCTGCTTTCCTGGATGGCATCCTAGACCGCTTCGGCCTGCTGCCTGCCAAGTGGGGCGGCTAC
This sequence comes from Bryobacterales bacterium, assembly GCA_963824345.1. Taxonomy (GTDB): domain Bacteria; phylum Acidobacteriota; class Terriglobia; order Bryobacterales; family Bryobacteraceae; genus Palsa-89. The sequence continues at coordinate 269,770 of CAWGOZ010000012.1, read as the reverse complement.
GGAAACTTCGACGGATTCATGAAATACACAGCCCAAGTGAACTCGTTCATGCCCGCGTTTACGATCCCGTTCCTGGCATGGGCGGCCACGATCGCTGAATTCACCTTAGGCGCTGCGCTGATTCTGGGCCTGTGGCCGCGTTGGGTGGCGCTCGCGAGCGCGGTGCTGCTAGCGCTGTTCGGCACTGCCATGGCTATTTCATTCGGGATCAAATCCCCGCTGGATTACTCGGTCTTCTCCGCATCGGCGGGAGCCCTTGTGCTGGCGTTTTACCAAAACCGCAAATTGGAACCAATAACTAACAACCAACAACTAACAACTAATGAGGAGGAAGCATGGAAGCACGATTGAACTACGCGAAAGCGGCCCCGGGCGTCTTTGACGCAATGGAGGGCCTGGAGAAATATCTCGAGCAGTGTGGGTTGGAAAAGCCCCTGCTGTTCCTGATCCAACTGCGGGCCTCCCAGATTAACGGCTGCGCCTACTGCCTGGACATGCACTGGAAGGACCTGATCGCGAGCGGAGAGAACGAGCAGCGTTTATACTCGCTCGACGCCTGGCGCGAATGCCCGTACTATAGCGATCGCGAACGTGCCGCGCTGGCATGGACCGAAGCCGTCACCTTGATCACGCAAGGACACGTGCCGGATGCGGTCTACGACGAAGCGCGGTCGCACTTCAGCGCGAAGGAATTGTCCGACCTCACTCTGGCCGTGGCTTCGATCAATGCCTGGAATCGGCTGTCCATCGCGGCGCGCGTTGTGCCAGGCGGCTACCAGCCGGCTAAGCCGAAGGAGTTGAAGAAGGGCGCGTAGAATAGGAGTGCATGGCTAAGCCAAGCGAGATCACCACCGAGCCGGACCGCAAAACACTAAGCGGCATCCCGGTGGAACCCGTTTACACCGCGGCCGATGTGGCCGGCCTTGAGATCCCGCCGCCGGGCCAGTTTCCGTACACGCGCGGCATTCACGAAAGCATGTACCAGGGCAAGCTCTGGACCATGCGCCAGTTCTCGGGCTTCGCCACGCCGGAGGAAACCAATCGCCGCTATCTTTATCTTCTGAGCCAGGGCCAGACCGGGCTGTCGGTGGCGTTCGATCTGCCGACGCTGATGGGCTACGACGCCGATCACGCCACGTCGGAAGGCGAAGTCGGAAAGTGCGGCGTCTCCATCAGCTCGCTCGAAGACATGGAGATTCTGTTCCGCGGCATTCCGCTAGACGGCGTGACGGTGTCGATGACCATCAACTCGCCAGCGCCGGTGATCTGGGCCATGTATCTGGCGGTGGCGGAAAAGCAAGGCGTCGATTGGAGCAAGCTCTCGGGCACGCTGCAGAACGACATCTTGAAGGAGTACATCGCGCAGAAGGAATATATTTTCCCGCCGCGCCCGTCCATGCGGCTGGTAACCGACGTCATTGAATACGCCATGCGGCAGGTCCCGCGCTTCAATCCGATTTCGATCAGCGGATATCACATTCGCGAGGCCGGATCGACGGCCGTGCAGGAATTGGCGTTCACGCTGCGCGACGGAATGGAATATGTGGAGTGGGGCGTCGCTCGCGGATTGCCCGTGGATAGCTTCGCGCCGCGGCTCAGCTTCTTTTTTAACGCGCATAACGATTTCTTCGAGGAAATCGCGAAGTTTCGCGCCGCCCGCAAGATTTGGGCCGAAACCATGCGCGACCGCTTCGGCGCCACCGACGAGCGAAGCTGGAAGCTGCGCACGCACGCGCAGACCGCCGGGTGTTCGCTGACCTGGCAGCAGCCCTACAACAACATCGTTCGGACCACGCTGCAGGCGCTCGCGGCGGTGCTGGGCGGGACGCAATCGCTGCACACCAATTCTCTGGATGAGGCGTATGCGCTGCCAAGCGAGCACGCCGTAACCATCGCGCTGCGAACCCAGCAGGTGATTGCCTACGAAAGCGGCGTGCCGGACGTGCCGGATCCGTTGGGAGGCAGTTACTTCATCGAAAGCCTGACGGCCGAGATGGAAAAAGGGGCGCGCGAATACATTCGCCGCATCGATCAGATGGGCGGAATGATTCCCGCCATCGAACGCGGATTTCCTCAGACGGAGATCGCCAACGCCAGCTACGAGTATCAGCACTCGATCGAGACCGGTGAGCAGAAGATCGTGGGCGTGAACGCGTTTGCCGAGCACAGCGAGGAGCCCTTGGAAGTGCTGGAGATCGATGCATCGGCCCAAGCGCATCAACTGGAGAAGCTGGCGAGGCTCAAGTCCAAGCGCGACAACGAGGTAGTACAGAAATGTCTGGACGCGCTGCGCGACGCGGCCGCAGGTTCGAAGAACACCATGCCGCTCATCTTAGACTCCGTGCGCGCCTACGCCACGGTGGGCGAGATCTGCGACGTATTCCGCGAAGCATTCGGCGTGTACACCGAAACCAGCGTGCTCTAGACAGTTCTCACCGGAACACAGACGTTGCACTTAAATACGCCCTTATCCTGGTCGACATAGGAATTGCCGCGGTACAACTCAAAACAGTCGCGGTTATCCGGCTGATACCCGCTGGTAGGCAGCCACGCGAACATCTGGTTCCACGCCGCTATAATGTCCGCTGCCGTGCCCACATACTCGGCGATTGCGTATTTCCCGCCCTGGACGTCTCTGACATTGACGTTGGGCTCAGGACCAAAGTCGGGAGGAACAACGATGCAAGCATCGTAACGGCACCTTTCCGGTGGCGTTACAGCGGGATTATCGTAGGAAATGCCGAGAGTCACTCTGGCAGGCGTAACCAATCCTCGTGGCTGGGCCCAGTCGAGGAGTTTGGCCCAAAGGGCCGGTATTTGCGGCGCCCCGTACGGCCCAACATTTCTCATGAATGCGACGTGAAAATCGGGAAGAGTAGTAATAGCAAAATTCATGGGTTCTCCGAAAGGGGCGATGGGCTCTGGTGCTACCATCAGAGTATATGGAACCTCGCATCCGGGTGCTGGTCGCCAAACCGGGTTTGGACGGCCATGACCGGGGAGCGAAGGTAATCGCGCGTGCATTGCGCGACGCAGGCATGGAGGTGATTTACACCGGCCTGCGCCAGACTCCGGAAATGATCGTGAATGCCGCTCTGCAGGAGGACGTCCAGGTAATCGGGTTGTCCATTCTGTCGGGCGCCCATAACGCCATCGTTCCGCGTATGATGGAATTGCTGCGCGAAAAGGCAATGGACGACGTCCTGGTCCTGGTCGGCGGTATAATTCCGGACGAGGACGCCGCCAAGCTAAAAAAGCTGGGCGTCGCGGCTGTATTCCAGCCCGGTGCGTCGCTCGAAGCAATTGTCGACTTCATCCGGTCTTCGGTTAAGCAGACCGCTTGAAGCAACCGCTGGCGCGAGTCGCCTGCGTACTTTGAAACATTGGCGCGGTGCGCCAGGTATAAACCAAAACTGATGCAAGAAAAACTGAACATCGCCGTGTTTGTCGATTACGACAACATTGAAATCGGCGTGAAATCGACTTTACGGCGGGAATTTGACGTATCTCTCCCGCTTGACGCGCTCAAGGAACGCGGCGACCTGGTCGCCAAGTTCGCGTATGCCAACTGGGGACGACAGGAGGGCGCGGCGCGTTCCATGGCCGAAAACGCCGTGCAGATGGTGCAACGGCTGCCATCCCCGCGCGGCGACAAAAATGGCGGCGATATCAACTTGGCGCTGGATGCGCTGGAGATGGCTTTCACCCATCCGCACGTGAACGCGTTCGCCATCGTCAGCGGAGACAGCGACTTCATTCCGCTGGTGAACAAACTGAAGGAATATGGCAAGACCGTGTTTGTCGTGGGTGGGAAGGCTTTCACCAGCACTATCCTGCAGCAGAACTGCCATGAGTTCGTGAGTTATGAATCGCTGCTGTCGGAGGACCGAGGAGGCGAGAGTCGCGACCGTCCGCCGCGCCAGCAACAGGCCGGACAGCCGCCGCAAGTGGGGGGCAGGGATCGCCAACAAGGCGGGCAGCGGGTGCGGCCCGCGCCGCTGGATCTCGCGCAGGCCATGCCGCTGGTGGAGCGCGCACTGCAAGTGCTGGAGCGCCGAGCAGTACAACCGCAGCTCGGATTACTGAAATCCACCATGCTGCAACTGGATTCGGCGTTTACCGAAAAGGCATACGGCGCCAACAGCTTTTCCGATTTTGTCGAGAAGCTGAAGAAGGCCGACTTCGTGAACGTGAGTGGGCAGGGCGGACGCTACATCATCGAACGCAAAGGCGCGTCGCAGCCGGAACGTCCCACGCCGAAACCGGAAGAAGCGCTGCCGCCATTGCGCGACGTGCTGGAGACGCATCGGCTGGAGATGGAGAACGGCGTTCTGCTGGACGATCTCGCCGGATGGGTGCAAGCCGAAGTCCCGAACTTCTCCGCGGCTGCCTACGGATTCCAGGAATTTTCCGAATTCCTCAACTACGCCCAGGACAAACTGGTGGTGCGCGTGGAGCCGGACGAAGAAAAGGGTCCCATCGTATTTATGGGCGCCGAGTTCTACCCTCCCGCGGAACCGGAACGGCCGCCGGAGGAGCATGCCGAAGAGGAGGAGGACGAGAAGCAGCCCATCGTGGAGGGCCAGCCTTCGCTGCTCGAACCGAATCCTCCGCCTGTCAAACCCAAGCCGGTGCGGCGGGCGCGCAAGCCGGCCGGTTCCGGGAATACGGACCGGCCTCGCCGAACTAGCGGCCCGCGAAAGAAGCGGACGCCGGAGCATCACGGTCCGATGCAGTAAGGGCCGCTTGGGCGGCCCGAATATCGGACGCCAACGACGGCGTCCGTCGGAAGCCGTAATTCAAGGAATCGCGGCTGTATTCCTCGTATTCCTGTATTCCTCGTCTTCCTGCCATTTCTCGCTTGCGATGTAGCCGAAGGCTACGACAGCGAGAAATAAAGTGAGCACTTCGCTGTCGCCGAGATTGTACTCGGCGAAGCCCTCGGCCAAAATCGCGATGATCACGGCGATCGCGCCGTGCAGCATAAATCGGGCGTCCGAAGACGCCGGTGTGCGCCATAGCGCGCGTCCGTAATCCCAAAGCGCTTTGCCGATCAGCCAGAGCAGGGCCAATAAAACCGGGATCCCGCGCTCGGCGGCGTACTGCAGATAAATATTGTGCAGATGCCCGTAGAAGCCCTCCGGCAGCGGCCGTGCGTCCGCCGGCGCCCACCGATCGAACTGATATTTGACTTGCTCGGGACCGATGCCGAGCCACGGATGCGCGCGGATCATCAGCACCCCGGTTTCCCGCAAAACCGAGCGATGGCGGTTGGAATCCACTTCGCCATGCGGCTCAACTACGGAAATCACGCGCTCGCGTAAAGCCTCCGGCCCCAGAAATAGCGCGACCATCACCACTGCCGGCACGGCCGCCACCAGCCACTTTTTCCAGAACCATAGCAGATAGAGCAGGCCGGCCGGAAAGCCCAGCAGGAAAATACTGCGCGTGAATCCGAGCACCATGGAGAGCGCGAGAACGGCGGCGCAAATCCATCCCGCGGTCTTCCAGCGTGGCTCGCGCGAGAAGAATAGATACGCCGCCAGCAACAGAAGCACGATCATCTCTTCGCCCCCGAACGTCATCCAGTGGCTCATGAATCCCGTGATGCGCGCTCCCACGTAAAGGTCGTAGAAGCTGCGGCCCAACACTTCGGACTGCTGATACACGCGCCAGAATTGGAACAGACTGCGCGCCGCGGAGAGCGTCGCGACGCCGGCCCACAGCAGCACGATGGCGCGGATCTCGGCCAGGCTGCGGAATGTGCTGTAGACCACCAGCAGAATAAAGAACACGTAGAACTTCCGGATTTGCGGCATGCCTTGCTGGATGTGCCCGGATGCAAGCAGTGAGATAACAGTGCCGGCCATGAACAATGCAAGTGGAAGTTTGATGGGAGGCAGACGAATCGGGCTGGAAGAAAGCAGCAGCGCCGCCAGCGCGAGCGCCAGGAGAATCTGCGACACCGCGATCGAGAATAGAATGGAAATCAGGGCGCCGCAGGTGAGGTAGAATGCGGCGCGGTCGACGTAAGGCTTCAAATCAGTAGGCTACCAGGAATGGAAATCTATATTCTCCGTCACGGGATTGCCGAAGACGCGCCAGCCGGGCAACCGGATGCGGAGCGGGCGCTGACTTCCGACGGCCGCAAAAAGCTGCGCAGCGTTTTGCGCTCAGCCGCCGCGTCCGGTGTCGCACCGTCGCTGATACTGACCAGTCCGTTGAAGCGCGCGCTCCAGACGGCCCAAATCGCGGCGGAAATTTTGGAGTATCAAGGCGAGCTGTTGCGTACCAGAACCCTGGAACCAAACTCTTCCCCGAAGGCGGTGTGGGACGAGATCCGCGTACACAAAGACGAGGCGCGAATTCTGTTGGTTGGACATGAGCCGCTGTTCGGCCGGCTGATGGCCTATTTGCTGGGATCGCCGGAGCTGCAGGTGGATTTCAAGAAGGGCGCGCTAGCGTGCATCGAACTGGATCGCTTCCCGGCGGAACCGCATGGCGTGCTGCGTTGGATGCTGACGTTGAAGCTGGCCGGGGGCTAGGCGCTCATCTATACATTGCTTCGCTTGCGCTCATCTATACGTTGCTTCGCTTGCGCTCATAGGGCTGCTTGAGATACTTGGCGGCCTCGTCCTGCGCGCCCTGCGTATCGTCCTTGGTGCGAATGGCCTGGTTATATTCGTTCACGGCGCGCTCGCGCTGGCCGGAGACGTTGAAAATGTTGCCGAGCTTGATGTGCGCCCAAACCTTGGTCCACTTCGGCTCCTCGTCGCCGTTAATCGCCTCGCGATACTCATTCGCCGCCGATTGAAAGTTGTTCTGCAGGAAGAAGACCTCGGCTACGCGATAATGCGCGAGCGAGCTGCCATGATTCACTTCGATCGCTTTCTGGTATTCCTTCAGCGCATCGCCGAATTCGCCGATGGCCGCGAACTGCTCGCCGCGTTTGATGGCCACCGCCACGCGCATGGAAGGGCTCCAGCGCAGGACGGAACCCGCGGGATCGATGGTGACGGTCTTGGGTTTGCCAAACGTATCCACCGTGAATTCCGACGAAGTGCCCACCACATCGATCCGCTTGGTCTCGGGATTGCCTTCCGTTTCGATCTTCAGATCCACTGGCATCTGGAACGTATCGAGATCCTGCGTGATCTTGCCCATCACGCGAAAGCCCTTCTGGGTTCGAAAAACCGTATAGTCCATCTTGAACTCGGGCGCGCCGCTCGATTCCAGCCATTGCACGAAGAAGTACTGCAGGTTTTGTCCGGAGATCTCCTCGGCCATCTTGCGGAACTCCACCGTGCTCACCGATTGCCAGCCGTATTTCTGCGGAAAGCTGGACATCAGCTTGTTGAAGTTGTCGGCGCCGATCACGCTGCGCAGCATATTCAACACCGCCGCGCCCTTCCCGGCCGTCAGCGCCCAGTATTCGGGCGAATAATCCTCCAGACGCCCAGCTTGAATCAGCGGCGGATTGTCCACCGTCATGGCTTCCACGTAGGTGTCGTGCAAGTCCTGCTCCAGCGTCGCTGGACCGTTGGCGTGTTCGTCCCACAGCAACTCGGCGTAGCGCGCGTTGCCGTTCTCAAGCCACAGGTGATCGCGGTTGATGGGCGAATCCAAAGTTTCCCACCATTGGCGGGCCAGTTGATTGGCCATCAGGCGCCCTGCGAACTGATTGCCAATGGCCCTGGGCGACAGAAAGATAATGCCGGGCGCGGAAAATCCGTTGGGCGTGCCATCCTCGGTTTCCACCAGTGTCAGATTGGCTTGCGGGGCCAGGCCGTACAGGCTGGTAAGGAAGGTCATCACCTTGCCGGTCTCCTCGCCATACGTGTTGGCCATACTTTGTTTCTGCTTGAAATAGATCGACGTGGTCACACCTTCTGAATTCACTTTTACGGGATCGCCCTGCACCACCGCGATGCTGCCTGGAAACGAGGGCTTGGTGTACTGAAAGCTGAAGGCCGTTTTACCGCCGGCCGGTTTGGAAGTGCCCAAACCACTCGCGATTACCTGATAGCCGCTGGGAACCGTGATGTGAAGATCGGATGTGAAGCGGTCCACGGAGTAGCCGCTCACCGGAAACCAGCGCGACGGATACATCAGATAAGCGAAATCGTTTTCAATCGCCCCGAACTTGATGCCGTAAATGGGCGACTCTTCCTGACCGGTCAGCCTACCGTCATAGCTGAAAGTCACCGTGGCGGGCTTGCCTTTGGCCAGCGGCGCGGGGAAGCTCAAGCGAACGCTGAAGTCCTGGTTGGAACGGGAAGCTGGAATCTGGCGTCCGGAATCGTCGACCACGCGCGAGACATTGAAGGCGTTATTCAGCTCGAACGACGTTGAGGAAACGTCGCTATCCAGCGGAATAAAGCGAACCTTGACGTTGGCCGTGAGCGTCTGCGTGCGTGGATTGATCTCGGCGTCGATCGAGTAATTGTCCACGTCGATGCGGCCGGACTTGCCCCCTCTGTCCTGCGCGAACATGTTCTGGGTAAACAATGGCGCCAGCGCGAGCACTGCAGGCAAAATCTTACGAAACATGCACCACTTCCTCTTTCGATTGCTTTTCGGCCAGGCGGCCTTCAATCAGAGCCGCCGCCACTTCCAGAGGGTCATCTGCTCCGGATAACTTTTTGGCGACTTCGGCCAGATCCCGCCGCATGGCCTCCCGCGCGGCGTCGTCTTCGAGCAGCGTCTGAATTTCGCGCGCCAGGCTTTCCGGGGTCATCTGATTTTGTATGAGCTCGGGCACGATCTTTCGTCCCGCCACCAAATTAACCATGGTATAAAACGGCACCCGCACCAGCGCCTTTCCCATCCACCAACTTAGTTGATTGACCCGATAAAAGGTCACCATGGGGGTCCCCAGCAGGCCCGCTTCGATGGTGACGGTCCCGCTGGCGGCCAGTGCGACGTCCGCGCACACTAGCACATCCCAGGTTTTTCCTTCAAGCAGTTGGATGGATGCCGTGGAAATCCGTTGCCGGAAATTTGAGCTCAGCGGTACGGTGCCGGGCTGGACCGCCAGGATGAAACGGGGCGCGCATTGGAGCGTCTGTTGCAGCCGATCCACTGTTTCCAGCAGAATGGGCAGGTGGCGCGCGGCTTCGCCGGTACGGCTTCCTGGCAGCAGAGCGATGACCGGCGTACCATCGGGTATTCCAAAGCGCCGGCGCAGTTCGGCGCGGCTGGCGGACGGCCGCACCAAACGCGTGAGAGGATGGCCGATGTAAACGGCGTCGATGCCGTGGCGCGCGAAGAACTCGGGCTCGAATGGGAAGATACACAGCAAGCGATCGATGGTGCGCCGCATCATCGGCAGGCGGCCCTTGCGCCAGGCCCAGACCTGAGGGGCCACCAGATAAAAGACCGGTATCCCCAGCTTCTTGAGCTGCCGGGCCACGCGCAGGTTGAAGTCCGGACTATCGGCGAGGATTGCGATGTCGGGGCGTTCCGCGCGGGCAGCTTCAAGCAATTTGCGATATTCGCCGTAGATGCGCGGAATATGCGCAAGTACTTCCACCAGCCCGACCACCGCTAAGCTATGAGCATCGACGACGGGTCGAACGCCTGCTCTCTGCATGCGCGGACCGGCGCAGCCGAAAAATTGCAAGTCCGGTCGCCGGCGGCGGAGAGCGTCCACCAAGCCAGCCGCGTAGAGGTCACCAGATGCTTCGCCGGCCGAGATGAGAACTTTCGGGGCCACTAGAATTTAGTCTAGCGCTGCGGTGGTTGTTGGTGGTTGGTTATTGGTTGTTGGCCGTGCGACTGTCCGGTTGGAATTCGCTTAGCAAAATCGTTCATCGGCAATACATGCTCGGATACGATTCCCGCATCTTCGCCGCCAGCTCTCGCGCGCTCTCAATCTGCACCAGTTCCCCCTGGCCGATTCCAGGACACCACTGCGCGGTCTTTTTCCACTCCCGCTTGCTATCCACCATCTCCGGCCAGAAAGGAAAAATGCGGCACTGCGCCGGCTTCACCGCGTGAATGGAACAGCCGCCGTCGCGTAAGAAATGACACTGCTGCTGGCGCGGGACCCTCAGCCGCAGTAGATGCCTGGTGCGATACACGTAACGGCGCTCAAACTCGCGCGCTTGCATTCCCAGGTACCCGGCGATGCGACCGAGATCGGTCTCCGTCAAATACACAAAGCCTTGCTGCTCGCAACAATTTGTGCAGCCCGGCTGGCATTGGAATCGCAACGCTGTCATGCGACCTCGTTGTCCACATCATAATCTTTTTCTGCGCTATAAATTGAAACGTGCGGCTCGTCCTGCTCTACCCATTCCTGGTGATCGGAGCCCTGGCCCAAGCCAACCCCGGATTCAGCACCGCCAGCATGGACGCAACGGCCAATCCCTGCGTCGATTTTTATCAATACGCATGCGGCGCCTGGATCGCCAACACTCCGATTCCCGCCGACCAATCCTCGTGGGACACCTTCGGCGATCTGGCCGATCGCAATCGCGCCATCCTTCGCGAAATCCTGGAAAAGGCTTCTGCCGGCGATCCCAATCGCTCCATAGTGGAACAAAAGATCGGCGACTTTTATTCGGCCTGCATGGACGAACCAGCCATCGAAAGGCTGGGAATCAAACCCCTCCAACCCGAGCTGAGGCGTATCGCCGCCATCCAATCGAAAGACGCGATCCCCGATATCGTGGCGCGCCTGCACCTGCTGGGAGTGCAAGTCTTCTTCAACTTTTCTTCCGAGCCGGACGCCAAGAACTCGATGCAAATGATCGCGGGCCTCGACCAGGGCGGCCTCGGTCTTCCGAATCGCGACTATTACTTAAAGAAGGATCCCAAGTCGCTCAAGCTGCGTCAGCAGTATTTCGCGCACGTAGAAAAGATGCTGGCATTGGCCGGCGAATCGACCGCGCAGGCCGCCGCGGACGCCCAGGCCGTATTGCGCATTGAAACCGATTTGGCGAAGGGATCGCTCGATCCGGTAACGCGCCGCGATCCCAACCGGATGTATCACAAGATGTCCGTTCCCGAGCTGGCTGCATTGGCTCCCGGCTTCGATTGGGCAAAATATTTCGCCGCAGTGGGTGCGCCTTCCTTCACCGATCTGGATGTCTCGGTTCCGGATTTCTTCAAAGCCTTGGACGCCCTTCTCACTCACGCCAACACCGCCGATATCAAAGCCTATCTTCGTTGGAACCTGCTCCACTCCGAAGCTCCCTTCCTGCCCAAAGCCTTCGGCGCCGAAAATTTCCGCTTCTACGGCCAGACGCTGACTGGCGCCAAGGCGCTGCAGCCCCGCTGGGAACGCTGCGTCAAATTCACCGATGCCGATTTGGGCTTCGCCCTAGGCCAGAAGTATGTGGAGCAAGCCTTCTCGCCAGATGCCAAGGCGCGCGCGTTGAGCATGCTGCGGGAGATTGAAACCATGCTCGGCGAAGACATTCGAACGCTCGATTGGATGACGCCCGCCACCCGGGAACAAGCCCTGGTCAAGCTGCGCGCCGTGGCCGGCAAAATCGGCTACCCCGATCAATGGCGTGATTATTCCAGCGTCGGCATCCAGCGCGGCCAGGCAGTTGCCAACGACGAACACGCCACCGAATTCGAAGTGCGCCGCCAGCTGAGCAGGATCGGCCAGCCCGTGGATCGCGGCGAGTGGGACGCCACGCCGCCCACCGTCAATGCCTACTACGATCCGCAGCACAACGACATCAATTTTCCCGCCGGTATCCTGCAGCCGCCGTTTTTCGACAATCGCATGGACGCGGCCGTCAACTATGGAGCCATCGGTTCCATCATGGGACATGAGCTTACGCATGGGTTCGACGATCAGGGCCGCCAATTCGACGCCCAGGGCAACTTGCGCAACTGGTGGACGCCGGAGGATGCGGCGGAATTCGATAAGCGGGCGGAATGCTTCATCCAGGAATACTCCGCCTTCACTCCGGTGGACGATGTGCATTTGAACGGCAAGCTGACGCTCGGAGAAAATACCGCAGATAACGGTGGTATCCGTCTGGCGTTCATGGCGTTGATGAAATCGCTGGAGGGCAAGAGCGAAGCCAAAATCGATGGGTTCACTCCGCGGCAGCGCTTCTTCCTCGCCTACAGCCAAGCCTGGTGCGAGAACGTGCGCCCCGAAATGGCGCGTATGTGGGCCCAGACCGATCCGCATTCCCCGGGCCGCGATCGCGTCAACGGCGTGCTCGGGAATATGCCCGAATTTCGCGAAGCCTTCGCCTGCCACCAGGGACAGCCCATGGTTCACGCACCGTCCTGCCGCATCTGGTAGCCGTCTGCGCTATAAACTTAAGCATGCGGCTGATCCTGCTTTTCACCATCCTCACCATAAGCGCCCTGGCGCAGACGGGCCCGGGACCCCTCACCGCCAACATGGACATGATGGCCAATCCCTGCGTCGATTTTTATCAATACGCTTGTGGAACCTGGATGGCCAACAATCCGATTCCCGCCGACCAGTCCGCGTGGGGCACTTTCGACCAGCTAGCGGATCGCAATCGGGCCATCCTGCGCGGAATCCTGGACAAAGCCTCTGTGGACGTTCCGAAGCGCTCCGCGGTGGAACAAAAGATCGGCGACTTCTACTTCTCCTGCATGGACGAGCCAGCCATCGACAAACTGGGAGCCAAGCCAATTGAACCCGAATTCAAGCGGATCGCCGCCATTCAGTCGAAGGAGGCGATCTTCGAAGCGCTGGCTCGCCTTCATCTCATCGGCGTGGAAGCATTTTTCAACTTTTCCTCCGAGCCAGACGCCAAGAACTCCATGCAAATGATCGCCGGCGTCGACCAGGGCGGCCTCGGTCTTCCGGATCGCGATTACTACCTGAAAGACGATCCTAAGTCGGTCAAGCTGCGCGAGCAGTACCTGGCCCACGTGCAAAATATGCTCGATCTGGCAGGCGAGCCACCGGCCCAGGCCGTTCGGGACGCACAGGCCCTATTGCGCATCGAAACGGATTTAGCGAAAGGCTCTCTCGATCTGGTGTCGCGGCGCGATCCCAATCAGGTTTATCACAAGATGTCAGTCAAACAGCTTGCCGGCTTGTCTCCTGGCTTCGATTGGGCCAAATACTTCGCCGGAATGGACGCGCCTTCCTTCACCGATCTGGATGTCTCGGTCCCGGACTTCTTCACAGCCCTCAATACGATTCTTGCTCAGACCAGCCTGGCAGATCTGAAAACCTATCTGCGCTGGCACCTGATCCACTCCGAAGCGCCCCTTCTCGCCAAGGCATTCGTCGACGAGAATTTCCATTTCTTCGGGGAGACGCTCACGGGAGCCAAGCAGCTGGAGCCCCGCTGGAAGCGCTGCGTTCGCGCCACCGACAGCGACCTGGGCTTCGCCCTTGGCGAGAAGTACGTCGAGCAAGCATTCCCGCCCGACGCCAAAGCCCGCGTGTTAAGCATGGTGCAGGAAATCGAAAAGATGCTCGGCGAAGATCTTCAATCGCTGGATTGGATGACACCTGCGACCAAGCAACAAGCGCTCGTCAAGCTGCGTGGCGTAACCAACAAAATTGGGTATCCGGACAAACCGCGCGACTATTCCAGCGTCCAAATCGTACGGGGAGAGGCGGTCGAAAACGACCAGCGCGCCACCGAGTTCGAAGTTCGGCGCAAACTAAGCCAAATTGGCCAGCCCGTGGATCGCGGCGAATGGGACATGACGCCGCCCACCGTGAATGCCTACTACGATCCCCAGCACAACGATATCAATTTTCCCGCTGGCATCCTGCAAACGCCCTTCTTCGACAACCGCAGGGATGCGGCCGTAAACTATGGCGCCATCGGAGTGGTGATGGGACACGAGCTGACGCACGGATTCGACGATCAGGGCCGCCAATTCGACGTTGACGGCAACTTGCGCAATTGGTGGACTCCCGAAGACGCGGCGGAATTTGAGAAGCGCGCCGAATGTTTCGTCAAAGAGTACTCCGCCTTCACTCCGGTGGACGGCGTGCATCTCAACGGCAAGCTGACCCTGGGCGAGAACACGGCCGATAACGGCGGCGTACATCTGGCTTTCATGGCGCTCATGAAATCGCTGGACGGCAAGAGCCAAACGAAGATCGACGGGTTCACGCCCCAGCAGCGCTTTTTCCTTGGCTATGGCCAAATCTGGTGCGAGAACGTACGGCCGGAAAGGTCTCGTTTGCTCGCTCAGACCAATCCTCATTCCCCGGGCCGCGATCGCGTGAACGGCGTCCTTGGGAACATGCCGGAATTTCGCGAAGCCTTCGCCTGCCGTGCGGGACAACCCATGGTTCACGCGCCTGCTTGCCGCGTTTGGTGATCGGGCGTGACACGGCGCTCGTTTCTTGCCGTCGCATCGGCTCCGGCCTTCGCGCAGGATATCCTGACCCTCGCCCCGCCCAAGGCCAACGCGCGCATCCCGTACGGTAAGCAACCAGCGCAGTTCGGCGACCTGTTTCTTCCAGCGCCGGCCCGGAATGCCCCGGCCGGGCCTCATCCAACCGTCCTGTTCATTCACGGCGGCTACTGGAGAAACGCTTTCAACCTGGATCACGTCGGTCAGTTGTGCGCCGCGCTCGCGCGCCAGGGCGCGGCCGTGTGGAGTCTCGAATACAGGCGATTAGGCGAGCCGGGCGGAAATTGGGCTGGTATGTCGGACGATATCATTCACGGAGCCGAACACCTGGCTGTGCTCCAGTCCCGCTACAACCTGGATCTCTCCCGCACCGTTGCGTCCGGGCATTCGGCCGGCGGACAACTGGCGCTGTGGCTGGCCGCGCAGCGCGTCATCGATCTGCGGGGCGTGGTCCCATTGGCTGCGGTGTCGGACTTGCGGCGCGCCTGGGCGCTACAGTTGGACGGCGGCGTGGTTGGAGAACTCCTCGGCGGATCGCCGGAGCGTGTGCCGCAGCGCTATGCCGCCGCTTCCCCGGTGGAACTGCTGCCGATCTCGGTGCCGCAGCGTTTGCTGCACGGAACCGCCGACAACGTCATCCCATTCGATATGAGCCAGCGCTTCGCAAAAGCTTCGGGAAACGCCAAACTGATTCCGCTCCCGGACGCCGGTCACTTCGACTTGATCGATCCGCGCGCTCGCGTCTGGCCCGCGATCCAGAAAAATATTCTCGAATGGGAGTTCTAGAATGGATTAACGTGCAGTCTCTCGGACGTTGGATCGTCACCAGTACGCTCGCTATTCTGGCGCTCGGATCCACTACGGCTCTCGTGGCAGCTTTCAAATACTTCACCCCGCGGCAGCAACTTTCGGGCATCGGCGCCGGCCGAGCCGCGCTAACGCCGGAGCTTCTGGGCGCCCGCACCGATCGCATGATTCAATCGCAGACCTTCGTCATCATGCGGGAACCGAACGCGGTCGCTGGCGCCGAGAGAATCACCGGGCCGCGCCTGGCCGCCATCTTCCGCCGCGCCGCGGTTGAAAGCGGTTGGCCCGCATCGCTTCTGGAGGCCATCGCGTATCTGGAAAGCGGGGGCGACGCTCAGGCCGCCAGTCCCGCGGGTCCCCGAGGCCTCATGCAATTTTCCGAAGCCACCGCGCGCGCCGCCGGACTGCGCATCGTGCGAGTGACGCGCTTCAAAACCGTGACCTCGCGCCAGCTTGTCCGCCGCAAGTCCGGACGGCCGGTCTATCGCACCGTGCGCCGCAGGACGCCGTACACCGTCACGGTTCGTGACGAGCGCTTGGATCCCGAGCGAGCCGCGCCCGCTGCTGCCCGCTATCTGGCGCGCCTGGAAACCAAGTTCGGCGGGCGTGATTGGGCCATCTTCGCGTATCATTGCGGCGAGGGCTGTGTCTCCGATCTGCTTCCGCTCACCCAAACCGCCGTTCGCCACCCGCAGCCCGCCGTGTCCGAAATGTTCTTCGCCGCCAGTCCCGCTCGAAATACCGAGCTCTATGCTGCCTTCGAGCGTGAAATGCAGCGCGACTATTCGCCCACTTATTGGTTCCGCGTAAAGCGCGCCGAACAGTTGCTGGCGCTTTACCGCAGCGATCCCGCGGCCTTCCGCGAACTGGCGGACGATTACCAGAATCCCATCCATCCGCAGCGCCGCGCAGGCAACCGCTTGATGATCTGGCTGAAGTCGCTGGATATTTTCTACCGCTCCGCGGCCGATCTGCGGCTGGCATCCGGCAAGACGCTGGCCCGAGTTCTGGACGATCCCGAGTTCTTCGGTTTCTCGGCGCCGGAGATCGGCGGCCCGGATCGCGAGCTCTACCTCCAGGATTCCCCCGCCGCCATCGGCACTCTGCTGTATGTCGCCTTCGAAACCCGCCGCCTGTTTGACGATTTGAAGCCCCGCGGCGAGCGCTTCGTTCCTCTCCAGGTGGCCGAGCTCGTCAGTACCACCGACCGGCCCGCTGAAGCCGGCACGCTTCTGGTGGACCCCGAGTTTCCGGAACACTCCACCGGTCAAGTCTTCGACATCGACCGCTCCAACCTGCCGCGCGGCGAGCGCCAATGTCTGAACTTCACTTTGGACGACATGGGATGGGGCGGCTACCTGGGCTTTATTCAGGTCACGGGCGACACCGTTCACATCGGGGCTTCTCCATCCTCTCGCGAGTTCTTCGCATCCGTCTTTGTGGAAGCGTCAGCAAAATAAGCCATGCCCATCAGCGCCGGAGAAACCCTCGGCCCTTTCGTGATCCGCGCTCCTCTCGGTAAAGGCGGAATGGGCGAGGTTTATCTGGCCTTCGATCCCCGTCTGGGGCGCGAAGTCGCCATCAAAGTCCTGCCCGCGGGGGCAGTCGGCAACGCGGACCGAAAGGCGCGCTTCGTGCAGGAAGCGAAATTGGCGTCGGCCCTGAACCATCGCAACATCGTCACCATTTTTGACGTCGACACCGCCGAGTCGGATGGCAAGCGTTTGGATTTTGTCGCCATGGAGTTTGTTCGCGGCAAAACGCTCGACAACCTGATTGGCCGAAAAGGTCTTCGAATCAGTGAAGCGCTGCGCTATGCCCAACAAATCGCGGATGGGCTTGCGGCCGCGCACGCTGCCGGCATCATTCACCGCGACTTAAAACCAGCCAACATCGTTGTCAATGAACAGGGCGAGGTTAAGATCCTGGATTTCGGACTCGCGAAGCTGATCGAGCCCAAGGAAGCGGACGCATGGGCGTCCACCCAGAGCGTTCATTTTGAATCGCGAGCGGGCACCATCACCGGGACGGCGGCTTATATGTCGCCCGAGCAGGCCGAGGCGCAAAGCGTCGATGAGCGCTCCGATATTTTCTCCTTCGGAGCCGTCCTGTACGAAATGATCAGCGGCCGTCGTGCGTTCCGCGGCGGTTCCCAGCTTTCGACCCTCGCCGCGGTTCTGCAGGCCGATCCCGCGCCCATCAGAGAGGCACGCGAACAAGTGCCGCGCGAAGTGGAACGGATCATCGAGCGATGCTTGCGCAAGGATCCCCGGCGGCGTTGGCAAAGCGCGGCGGACCTGAAGATCGCGCTCGAGGATGCCCTGGAGGACCTGGAATCCGGCAAACAGGGCGCCGCGCGGCAAGCGGGTTCGACCCCAGCTGGTCCGCGCTTGTGGGTCTGGCTGCCGCTGATCGTGCTGGCGCTGGCTGCCGGGGCGTTCATCGGCGCGCGCTCTTTGACGCGTCCGAATCCGACCTTCCAACGTTTGACTTTCCGGCGAGGCAGCGTTGCCGAGGCGAGATTCGCGCCGGATGGAACGGTGCTTTTTAGCGGTCAATGGGCGACGGACCCGTTCAAAATCTTCTCTATGCAACCTGGCAGGAATGAATCTCGCCCGCTGGATCTTCCCGATGCGAGGATTCTCTCCATCAGTTCTTCGGGCGAATTAGCGATTCTTCTTGGGAGTCCGTCGCGAGACGCGCCCGGAACACTAGCTCGCGTGCCACTATCCGGCGGAGCGCCCCGAGACATTCTCGAGAATGTGAATGATGCGGATTGGTCGCCGGACGGCGCGACTCTGGCCGTTTCGCACGTTGTGGGCGGTCGCAATCGGATCGAATATCCCATCGGAAGCGTCTTGAGCGAGAGCGAGGGCCTGCCGCCGCTAAGTTTGCGCGTGTCCCCCAAAGGCGACATGCTTGCCTTCTTCGAATTCGACAGCGCGGTTGCAGATTTCGCCGTAACCGTGCTGGATGCCCATGGACGGAAGCGGGTGCTCTCGCGCGGATGGAAGGGTGAAAACGGGCTGGGCTGGTCGCCCAAGGGAGACGAAGTTTGGTACTCCGGTAACAAGACCGGTGGTGAGCCTGCCCTACACGCCGTAAGGCTAAATGGGGACGATCGTATCGTAGTGGAAGCTCCAGCCAGGATGTCGCTGCTGGATATCACTCGCGATGGCCGGGTCCTGGCTGCGGTGGAGGATTCGCGAATCGGAATCTTGGTGCTCGCCCCGGGAGCGACCGAGGAACGAGACCTCTCATGGTTCGATGCCTCGCGAATCTACGACATCGCGGCCGACGGAAAGGCAATCCTGTTCGTGGAACTAACATACGGCCAGTTCCGCAATCCTGCTATCTACCTGCGAAAGACGGATGGTTCGCCGGCTGCTCGTCTTGGTGACGGCAGCCGACCGTCGCTGTCGCCGGACGGAAAATGGGTAGCCTGTATCGTGAGCGATGGCCCGCGAACCACGTTGACACTGCTTCCAACCGGTGCCGGCGCAGCACGAACGATTGGCGCTTCCGGAATGCACTATGAGCGCGTGGAATGGTTTCCCGACGGACAGCAAATCCTGTTTGAAGGAAACGAACCGAATCGTCCCGCTAGAACTTTCCTGCAGGACCTGAACGGAGGAAGGCCTGTGCCACTAACTCCTGAAGGAATAATTGCGAGCCGCATCTCGCCGGATCATAAGTACGTGGTCATTGCGGCAGCCGGCAAACTGAGTCTGTTCCCGATCCGAGGCGGCGCCTCCAGGCCGATCGCGACGCTGAGACCGGGCGAATCCGTGATCCGATGGAGCGAAGACAGTCGCTTTCTATTCCTAAGGAAGCTGCACGGCCCTGCCTCTTTAGAGATCGACCGTCTGGATGTTGTCACCGGACTCCGCGAGCTTTGGAAGGAGCTGAAAACACCAGATTCCGTGGGCGTCCGAATCGCCCAGGTGGTGATGACGCCGGATGGCAATTCATACGCTTATTCCTTCGAGAGGGACATTTCAACCCTCTATCTGTCACAAGGGCTGCAGTAGTCAGCAGAGACCTACCTGTCCCCGTTGTAGAGGGCCTCGCCCCAGACTGTGGTTTCGCCCCAGACTGTGGTTTCGCCCCAGACCGTCGTTTCGCCCCAGACCGTCGTCTCGCCCCAGACTGTCGTTTCGCCCCAGACTGTGGTTTCGCCCCACACCGTTGTCTCGCCCCAGACTGTCGTGTCGCCCCAAATGACCGCGCTGGCTTGCGCCGTGCTGCCCCAGATAAGCGCGTTGGCTGACACCAGGGTCACGGTTTGGTTTTGCGGGTTGTATTCGGCCACCGGAGAGAGAGCCCGGAAGTTCACCGGATCGTTATTCGAAATCGCGCTCTCGATGTTGATATAACCGGCGCCGACCGCGAAGATGTTCTGCTCGGTGGTATAGGTTCCCGTGCCGCGCAGGTCGGTGGCGGCCGTGTAGCGCGCCAGGTCTTTGCTCGCGGTCTTCATCAAGCGCGCCTTCACCGCATCCGGCGTAAGGCTGGGATCCTTCTGCAGCAGCAAGGCCGCGGCGCCGCTCACCACCGGAGTGGCCATGCTGGTTCCGTTCAGCTTGTAGTAGGCGCTCGAGATTCCCTGGCCGGATTTCTCGTAAGTCGACATGGCGATCAGCGTTTGTGGATACTTGGTTGCCAGCGTGCAATTGGGCGACGCCAGCAGCGACACAACAGCGTTTCCGGGCGCCACCAGATCCGGCTTCACAACATGATCCAACAGCGTCGGGCCCTTGGAGCTATAGCTGGTCATTACATCGTCGTTCCGCCACGGCGTGTCTTTGGCGTTCATCGCGCCGACCGTGATCACGTAGGGGTCGTTCCCTGGCGAGTTGATGGTCGCGTAGCCTTGGATCCCCTTGGTGTCGTCCCGTCCCATATTGCCGGCGGCCGCGACCACGGTAATGCCAGCCTTCCAAGCGGCCTCCACGGCCTGACACAGTGGATCGAGCTTGAAGCTCTCAAACACGGGATGTCCCAGCGAGAGATTGATGACTCGAATGTTATAGGTATCCTTGAGGGCGATGGCTTCATCGATGGCCGCCAGCACCTGCGATTCCGAGCCGTTGCCATTGCCATCCAGCACTCGCAGATTGATGATGTTCGCCGCGGGCGCCACGCCTTTGAAGGTGCGGGTGAAATTTGGGCCGGTAGATTCCGCTCCATTGGCCGCCACAATGCCCGCCACATGCGTCCCGTGCCCGTATGCATCGTTGGCATCTTCTCCGGGCACGAAGCTCTCGCTGAACACCACGCGCGAATGTCCCCCGTTTTCCGCCGCGAGGTCTTTCTTGAGCGCCACTCCGCTATCGATAACGGCCACGCCGATGCCCGCGCCATCCCAGCCCGACTGCCAGACCTGGTTCGCGAACACGCTCTGCGTGGTGATGTCCAGGAAGCCCACTGTTTTCCGGTTCGGCGAGATATAGGTAACCAGCGGATTGGCTTCCAGGCTCTGCAGCGCCGAAAGCGGCACGGTCATGTGAACCGCCGGAATGCCGCGGAAGCTGCGATGCACCTGGCCCACGGCCGCAAGCTCGTCCGCCACATGGCGGCCCGCCACGGGGTGGTATTGAACGATGACTTCCACCATGCCGTCGGCCGTGGAGGCCGGCATGTCCGAAGCAATCTTGGGACCCGCGAAAGCCAATGACGCAGCCAGCGCCAGAAGTACGACTCGAACCATCCTGTGCATAATCGGAACCAACCTCCGGCCTTAGAGAGGCAGTTCACACTCCAAACAAAGTGCATTAAAAATGTTGAGGTTAGCGGATGATGGGACATTTTGCCCGGACAAGTTGTCGGGCCATGAGACACTCTGTCCCATCCGCGCTATGCTGATCGATTGGCACGCATCTTCCCTTTTGAACCCTACCGCTACAGCGCGAAGGCCGGCCTCGCGGAAGACCTTGTGACGCAGCCCTACGACAAGATCTCTCCCGCGATGCAGGCGCGCTATCTGTCGCTGAGTCCGTACAATCTGGTCCGTCTGATTTTAGGCGAGCGGTTCGCGACCGACACCGGCGAGAACAACGTTTACACGCGCGCGGCCGGTTTGCTGCGGGACTGGATTCAAGCCGGCATTCTGGAGCGCGACGGGGAACCTTCCCTTTACGCTTATTTTCAGAAGTTCGCGGTTCCCGATACCGGAGAGACGCGCGAACGCAAAGGCTTCATCGGCTTAGGCGCGGTGGAAGACTATTCGGCAGGCGTGGTCCATCGCCACGAGCAGACGCTCTCCGGCCCGAAGAAAGACCGGATGGAATTGTTGCGCCACACGCGCGCGCACTTCGGCCAGATTTTCATGCTGTATCCCGATCCGGAGCTAACGATCGACGGGATGCTCGATCGCGCGGCGGCCTCCGGGCAGCCGGTGCTGGAGGTGAAAGACGAGGACGACGCCGTCCATCGCGTTTGGAAGATCTCGGATCCTGCGGCAATAGCGCGCATCCAGGAATTGATGTCCGAAAGGAAGCTGCTGATCGCCGACGGTCATCATCGATACGAGACTGCGCTGGCGTATCGCAAAGAGAATCCGGGCTTGCGGGACGCGGAAAAGGTGATGATGACCTTCGTCAACACGCATTCGCCGGGGCTCGAGATTCTGGCGACTCATCGCGTGCTGAGCGGGATCTCCGCAGACCTCGTGAGTAACATCCGTTCCCGGCCGCTGGCTTCCCTCGACGAGCTGAAGCAGGTTTTTCGGAGCCCGGCGCCGGACCGGATTCGCATCGGTTTGGCTCTCGCGTCCGGCGAAATTCGTCTGTACGAGCGCGATCGCCAACCCGGCGAGTTGGACGTGCGGGTTCTGCACGATGAATTGCTCGGCGGAGTGCTGGGCATCGGCGAAGAAGCAGTGCGAGAGCAAAAGCACATCGAATACGTACGGGGATTGGACGCCGCGTGCGCACGGGTTCGCCAGGGTGCGCAGATCGCGTTTTTGCTTGAGCCCGCGACCATCCAGCAGGTGGCTGACGTCGCGTTTTCCGGCGGAGTGATGCCGCAGAAGTCAACCGACTTTTATCCGAAGCTGCTCAGCGGTCTGACGATCTACAAACTGGAGAACTGAGCGGGTCGACCGCGAGGGTAAACTCTTCCACCGGCTTTCCGCCAATCAAGTGCTCTTGAATGATCCGTTCCAGCACTGGGGGCGTGGCCGAGTGATACCAGACACCCTCGGGATACACCACGGCGATGGGGCCGCGCTCGCAAATGCGCAAACAATTGGCCTTGGTGCGATAGACGCAGCCGGCGCTCTCCATTAGTCCGCATTCTGCGAGACGCTTTTTCAGGTAGTCCCAAGACGCGTTGGTGAGGTCGCGGTCCGCGCATTTGGGTTTGGTCTGATCGGCACAGAGGAAAATGTGCCGGGACAGCGATCCGATGCCGTGGTAGTTCAACCTTGGTTGTACCAAATTTGGCGCATACTCACCTGGCATCCTGCACGCGGCCTTTCCAATGCCCGCCCCGGCCGGTCCAATAGGAGAACGCTGATTCCAGCGTCGCGGCCATGTAGAACAGCGCGACCAGCGGAAGCAATGGCGCCCAAGCGACGGAACGGCCATAGAAACGCAAAGCGGGCGCATACACGATGATCATCAGAATCCAGGCGGCGAAGCCGAAGAATGCCGCCAGAGCGTTTTGGGTGAAGATCAGCAGAGGCGGAGCGAGATAAATCACCGCCATCCCGAGAATGGTTCCAAGCAGCAGCAGCGCGGAATGGCGCAGTTGCGCGAAGGCCGTGCGCGAAATCATGCCGCGAATTTCGGCGAACGTTCCGTAGTCGCGAATGCTGCGCGTGTCTTCGGTGATTCCCAACCAGATGCGGCCGCCACTGCGCTTGACGGCGCGGGCGAGGGCGCAATCGTCAATGATCTCGCCGCGTATCGAATCGATCCCGCCAATACGTTCGAGGGCGCTGGGGCGGATGAGGATGCAGCCACCGGCAGCGGCGGCCGTCCGCCGATCGCGCCGGGCCACCCAGGCGGGCGGATACAGCATAAAAAAGAAAAAGACGAAGGCCGGAATCAGCAGCGTTTCGGCCAGCGAACAGCAGCGCAACTTGACCATCAAAGAAACAAGATCGAGTTCTTCTGCTTCGGCGCGCGCTATCAATTCCGCGACTGTGCCGGGACTATGGACGATGTCGGCGTCGGTGAATAGCCAATAGTCCGGCGCAATCGGCCCGGCGTGTTTCAAACCTTCGGAGATGGCCCAAATTTTGCCGGACCAGCCGGCGGGCAGCGGGCCGGCTTGAATCACGGTAGCGCCCGCGTCCAGTGCGATCGCGGCGGTTCGATCGGAGCTGTGGTCATCCACCAAAGTCACGTGCATTGGGCGGAGCGACGTAATGGCCTGGCGGACAACGGACTCTTCGTTGCGCGCCGGAATGATGACGGAAACCACACGAGCTGGCGCGGGGGCGGGGGGCGGCGGCAACTGGATATTCCAAAAGCCACCGCGAGCGGTGAAGAGATAGACCCAGGCGGCCAGCGACAAGGCCGCGATGATTGCGAGCGTCAAACGGTGATGACGACCTTGCCGACGAAATCGCCGGCGGCCTGACAACGGAACGCATCCGCAGCTTGGGCGAAAGGAAACACCTTGTCGACGAGAGGCTTGATCTGGTTGACTTCGATGGCGCGGTTCATATCTTCGAACATGGCCCGGCTGCCGACGCCGATGCCGACCATGGCGCCGCTCTTCATCATGAGAATGGCGGGATTGATATCGCCTTTCCCGCCGGCCAGGAACCCAATGAGGGCCACCTTGCCGCCGAACGCGGCTGCTTCGAAGGATCGGGTAAGCGAGCCCGCGCCGCCATTCTCGATGATATGGTCAGCGCCACGGCCCCCGGTGATGCGGAGCACTTCTTTCTCCCAGTCCGGGAAACGTTTGTAGTTGACGCCATCGGCCGCGCCTAGGATGAGGGCTCGTTTGAGTTTTTCGTCACTGGATGAAGTAATGATGACGCGCGCGCCCGCGGCCTTGGCGAACTGCAAGGCGGCCATGGAAACTCCGCCGGTGCCGAGGCACAGCACGGTGTCGCCCGGTTTCAGGGGCTTGCCAGAGACCAGGAGGGCGTTCCATGCAGTGAGCCCGGCGCAAGGCAGCGTGGCAGCTTGTTCAAAAGAAATGCTGGGGGGAATGGCGACCACGCCGTCCTCATGCAGCACGATGTATTCGGCCAGGGTTCCATCCAGCGGGTTGCCCAAAGTCGGGAAGCGCTCGACCATGGGTCCCGAGATCCAGCCCTGGAAGAACGTGCCGGCCACGCGATCGCCGGTTTTGAATCGGGTAACGCCCGGGCCTACCGCGGCCACTTCGCCCGCGCCATCGGACAAGGGAATGGTATTGCGATTCACCGGGCCGCCCATGTAGTGGCCGGTGACGATCATCTGATCGCGATAATTGAGCGAGGTTGCGCGGACTCGGATGGCGACTTCGCGCGGGCCGGGCTGCGGATCGGGCCTTTCGGCCTGCACCAAGCCGTCCAGGCTGGTGGCGCCCTTTTGTAACTCGTAGACCTTCACTATTAGAACGGGTACAGCGAAATGCCAGCAGCGGGAGTTGCCGTGCCGGTCTCGTCAGCGGGCGCGCCCACCGGTTGTTCCTGAAGTTCGCCAGCGGGCTCACCGGCGAGTGCGCCCGCAATCGGACGGCAGAAGATACCGGAATCACCCAAGTAAACTTCCAGCTCCGAAGGCCGCGGCAGCGTGCCTTGGATCAAGGCTTCCGACAGCGGATCCTCGATGAACTTCTGGAGCGCCCGGCGCAGCGGCCGCGCGCCATAGCTGCGGTCTACCAGCGTCTTCTCGAGAATGTAGCGGGCAGCGTCTTCGTTCACGCGAATCTTGATCTGCTTGGCGACCAGGTTGATATTGATCTGTTCCACCAGCAGATTGACGATCTTCAGCAGATCTTCGTCGCTGAGCGAGGTGAACAGGATAACTTCGTCCAGCCGATTCAAGAATTCCGGATTGAAGGCCTTTTTCACTTCGGCCATTACCTGATCTTCCACCTTGGTGGGAACTCCGCTGAGCGACGGCGCGGAGAAACCGATGGACGCCTTTTTGTCGAGGAAACGCGCCCCCAGGTTGGAGGTCATGATGATGATGGTGTTCTTGAAATCGACGGTGTTTCCAAGGCCATCGGTGAGTTGTCCATCTTCGAAAACCTGGAGCAGAATGTTGTAAACATCCGGGTGCGCCTTCTCGATTTCGTCCAATAAAATGATGGAATATGGCGCGCGCTTGACGCGTTCAGTAAGCTGGCCGCCTTCCTCATAGCCCACGTATCCGGGAGGCGAGCCGATCAGCTTGGAGACCGAGTGCTTTTCCATAAACTCGGACATGTCGAAGCGGATGAGCGACTTTTCGCTGCCGAAGAGAAATTCGGCCAGGGCGCGGGCGACTTCGGTCTTGCCGACGCCGGTGGGCCCCAGAAACAGGAAGGAACCGGCCGGACGTTTTGGCGACTTCAACCCGGCACGGGAACGGCGGATAGCGCGGGCCAAGGCCGAGATGGCTTTTTCCTGGCTGATGACGCGCTTGTGCAGCTCCTCTTCGATGCGAATGAGCTTGGAGACTTCTTCTTCCCGAATGGCGGTCATCGGGACGCCGGTCCAGCGCGCGACCACGTCTTCGATATCGTCCTTGGTGACGACGCCGGTGGAGGTATCGTCCAGGTTGTACTTTTCACGGAGCTGGCGCAGGTTCTCGCGTTCTTTGCGCTCCTCGTCGGAGTAGAAACGCGCTTTCTCGAATTCGTGGTTCGCGATGGCGTTCTCCATGCGATGCACGATGAACTTGATGCGCTTCTGGATATCGGCGACTTCGCCCGGCAGCGTGGTCTGGCGCAGTTTCACGCGAGCGCCGGCTTCGTCGATCAGATCGATGGCCTTATCCGGCAAAAAACGGTCCGGAATGAAGCGGGTGGAGGCATGCACGGCCGACTCGATGGCTTCGTCGGTATACGCGACGGCGTGAAACTTCTCGTAGCGCTCCTTGATGCCGAACAGAATGCGGATGGCGTCCGATTCGTTGGGCGGCGGCACCTTCACGGCCTGGAATCGGCGCTCGAGTGAGCGGTCCTTCTCGATGGACTTGCGGTATTCGCCGGGCGTGGTGGCGCCGATGCACTGGATTTCGCCGCGGGAGAGCGCGGGCTTCAAGATATTGGCGGCGTCCAGCGACCCTTCGGCCGATCCAGCGCCAACGAGCGTGTGCAGCTCATCAATGAAGATGATGGCGTTCTGATTCTCCATCAGCTCCTTCATGATGGTTTTCAGGCGCTCCTCAAACTGGCCGCGATACTTGGTGCCGGCCACGATGAGCGAAAGATCCAGAGCGAGGATGCGCTTGTCGGCGAGGAAGGACGGAACGTCGCCATCGGCGATTTTCTGGGCGAGGCCTTCCACGATGGCGGTTTTGCCGACGCCGGGTTCGCCAATCAGCACCGGGTTGTTCTTGGTGCGGCGGCATAGAATCTGGACGACGCGCTCGAGCTCGTAGTCGCGGCCAATCAGCGGATCGAGCGAGCCGTCCATGGCGGCCTGGGTGAGATCGCGGCTGAATTCGGCCAGCAGCGAACTTTCCTTGGGCTTGTTGGAGGCGACCCGTTCGGACGACGAACGCTGGATTTCTTCGCGCACTTGCGACAGGCGCAGGCCCCGCTCATGCAGGATCTCGGCGGCAAAACACTTTTCTTCGCGCAACAGCCCCAGCAGCAGATGCTCGGTGCCGATGTGCTTGTGATTCAGGCGCTCGGCTTCTTCGGCGCCATAGGCGAGCACGCGCTTGCACTCGTGGCTGAGCGGCAGATCCACCGAAGTGGATACCTTCTCCCGAATGGTGGTGTGCGCTTCAATCTGCTTGCGAATGGACTCGATGGCGGCATGGGACCGCAGGAAACGATTCGCTAAAGCTTTATCCTCCCTCAGCAGACCGAGCAAAAGATGCTCCGTCTCGATGTAGGGACTTCCAAACTGGCTGGCTTCGTATCTGGCAAAGAAGATAACGCGCCGCGCCTTCTCGGTATAACGTTCAAACATGATTACCGCCGTCCTTCCACATTATCGGATGTTCCAGTCACTGCCGACAGAGCAGGAACATTTTCTTCCGGGCGGGGAGCCCCAGACCAGCGGGCGAGTTCCCCTTTGTCCAGCTGCAGAATCCGGTCGCATCGGGTCGCAAATGAGAGGTTGTGCGTGACGTAGATGGAGGTGAGCTTATGAGAGCGGTGCAGATCTTGAAGCAGGGAAACGATCATTTCGGCCGTCCGGAAGTCGAGGTTGCCGGTAGGCTCGTCGGCGAGCAGAACCGAGGGATTACCGGCCAAGGCTCTAGCAACTGCAACGCGCTGCTGCTCGCCCCCCGATAATTCTCCCGCGCGATGTGACGCACGGTTTTGTAACCCGACTTCATCCAACCTCGCAAGCGAAGCGGGCTCCGCATCCTGGGTGCGGACGCCCCGAATCAGTAATGGCATCATCACGTTTTCGAGCGCCGTAAACTCCGGCAGCAGCGAGTGATTCTGCCAAACGAACCCAATCTCCCGGTTTCGAAACTCCGCGAGCTCGGTATCCGAGAAACTGGAAATGTCCTGGTGTCCGAAGTATATCGTACCCTCGGAAGGCCTGTCCAGACCTCCCAGAAGATACATGAGCGTGCTCTTGCCGGCGCCGGATTCGCCGATGAGGGCCAGTCGCTCGCCGGGCGCGATCTGGAAGTTCAGATGATGAAACACGACTAAATCGGATCCGCCGGAGCGGAACTTCTTAGTAAGATTGACGCCGCGGAAGCCGCCGGCGGTATCCATGAGTGCGAGATCCTCTTTCACTAGGCTATCACTGCGGTGGGTTATTGGTTGTTGGTTGTTGGTTGTTGGTGGCTGGTTGTTGGTGGCTGGAACTGTCCGATTGTGGTATTCGCTTGCTCCGCGTACCTGCCATTGGCTAGCCCGCATGCTCGAAAATCAGAACCGCTTCATCGCAGGAGTGCAAAGAGGCATCGAGAAAGCCGACCGAGGCGAGTTCGTAGACCACAAAGAGGTCGTCAACCGCATCGACAGGCTGTTTCGAATCGCGTCCGCTTGCTCCAGGCACGCGATAGACGATGATGAAGAGCAGCGGGGGTAACGGTAGCTCGCGCGTGCCCTCCACCCGGCCGCGCCGTCCGAGGTACGGGTCGGCTCCTGCGATTCGGCGCGGGCATAAATCGTCTGAACCCCGTGCTGCGCGCAGGCTGGTCGCAGAGGGTGTGTTCGCATGAGTGCGAACTACGGCACGCTAAGAGCGTGCGCCACATTGCATCTAGGGCTCGAAGATCTGTTTCAGGCGGGCGCCCACTTCCTCGTGAGTCAGGAATTCCCCGCGGTTGAGTTGCTCAAGACCGCCCGTCACTTTCTGCCGGAACCATACATCGTGATCGAGATAGTGTTCCACGAGCTGCTGCACGTATTCGTCGGCGCCGCTCGCGATGTCCGCGGCAACGCGGTCTAGCTTCGCTTGCAGTTCCGGGCTAAAGTGCACTTCCATAAAATCAGGGTAGCACCGGTCCGTTATACTGGCTCAGAAATGAAGATTCCAACATTTGACGAATTGCCGGTCCGGAAGGGCTTGCCGGCGGAGTGCTCGTGGGGCGTGTTCGGCGACGACGACAAGCTGGGTTGCCTGAACTTTCTGACACCGGAGAGAGTAGTGGAGGCAGCAGGCCTGGTGAAATCCGGCAAGGTGTTTCGCCTGGACGCGCTCCTGGGATTCGCCACGCCCACCTTGTTCGGGCGCGCGGGGGCCGAGCACACCATCATTGCCCTGGCGCCCATGGCCAACGACGATCTGGTGAATTTCAACACCCAGGAAAGCAGCCAATGGGACGGCTTCGGGCACGTGGGGCACGTCCGGCACGAACGCTTTTATGGCGATGTGACGCTCGAAGAAGTGAGGGGCGGGAACGCCAAGCTCGGCATTCATCATTGGGCGAACAAGTTTGTGGGGCGCGGACTGCTGATCGACGCGTTCGGATTTCGCAAGGCGAAGGGGCGTCCAGTGAATCCGCTGGACCGGGATGTTTTTACGCTGGATGAACTGAAGGCGGCCATCGAATATCAAAAAAGCGCGCTCAAGCCCGGCACCATCCTGCTGGTTCGCACCGGCTGGATGGAGTCTTACGTGAAGCTGAACGCCGAGCAGAAAACTGCGACCGCGCCCATGGAGAAGATCCGGTCGGCCGGCATCGAGGCGAGCCGCGAAATGGTGGCCTGGCTGTGGAATAATCAGGTGGCTGCGATTGGAACGGATTGCCCGGCTGTGGAAGCGCTTCCCTCCGACTTTGGCGATGAAAGAATCCTGCATTATCGCGCGCTGCCGCTGTTGGGACTTCCCCTGGGTGAGCTATTCGTGTTGGCCCCGCTGGCCGAGGATTGCGCGCGGGATGGGCGTTACGAGTTTATGGTGGTGTCGACGCCGTTGAATGTGGAAGGCGGAATCGCGTCGCCGCCGAATGCGGTGGCAATTAAATAACAGGGGCCACTCCCTCACGGTCGTGGTTCAGATGGCTTCGAGTTCTTCTTCCAGCAACTGCTTTTGATACAGGTCGGCATAGTAGCCGCCGGTCCGGATCAGTTCGGCGTGGGTGCCCTGCTCGGCAACCACACCGCGCTCGATCACGAATATTTGACTGGCGTTCTGCACGGTGGAGACGCGGTGGGAAATGAGAATGGTGGTGCGTCCGCGCATCACGCCAGCGAGACTGGTGAGGATGCGCTCCTCGGTGAGCGTGTCGACGCTCGCGAGAGCGTCGTCGAGGATCAGGATCTTAGGATTGCGCAAGATGGCGCGAGCGATGGCGACGCGCTGCTTTTGCCCGCCCGATAGCGTGATGCCGCGCTCACCGATGACGGTGCCGTATCCATCCGGGAAGCTCGCGATGTCCGGCCCGAGGCCAGCCAGATCGGCGGCGCGCGCGATTTCGTCTTCCGTGGCGTGGTCCACGCCCCAGGCGATGTTTTCGGCCAGCGTGGCGCTGAACAGAAACGTCTCCTGGGGCACGAAGCCGATCTGGCGGCGCAGCCATTCCGGATCGAGATCGCGCAGGTCGAAGCCATCCAAAAAAACAGCGCCGCGCGTCGGATCCATTAAACGCGGGATCAGACTCACCAGCGTGCTTTTGCCGCTGCCGGTATGGCCGACGATGGCCACTGTCGCGCCGGCTGGGATTTCGAGCGTGATGTCTTTGAGCGCGCAGCCGGAGGGATACTGCATCTCGACGCCTTCGAAACGAAGAGCGCCGAGAACGGAATACGAGGGAGAGGGGGAATGCGAGGAATTCCGCTGTACAATCCCCGGCTTTTCCTGCATCAGTTCCATGATGCGGCTCCAGGACGCGGTGCCGCGCTGCATCAGGTTCACCACCCAGCCGAGCGCGATCATGGGCCAGATGAGCATTCCCATGTAGGTGTTGAACATCACGAAACTGCCGAGCGAAATCCGATGGGCGAGCAACTGATAACCGCCGGCCAGGAGCACCACCAGGAAACCGAGCCCGATCAGGGCCTGGAGCAGAGGCATGAAAAACGCGGAGAGCCGGGCCAGCCGGATGTTCTCGGCGACATAGTCCCGGTTGAGCAGTTCGAATTTGCGCACTTCGGCATTCTCCTGGGCGTAGGCGCGAACCACGCGCACACCGGAGAGATTCTCCTGAACGCGGCTGCTGATATCGGAGAACATTTTCTGGATGGTTTGGAAGCGATCGTGAATCCGGCGTCCGAAGAGGATCACCGCGACGCTGACCAGCGGCGCCGGAATCAGGCAGAACAGCGTGAGCCGCCAGTCGACGTATCCCATGACTGAGACCAGGAAAAGGGCGGTGAAGAAGGTCTCGGTGAAGTACATGATGCCGGGACCCAGCATCATTCTTACGGCGTTCAGGTCGTTGGTGGCGCGCGCCATGATATCGCCGGTGCGGTATTTGGCGTAGAAATCCTGCGATAGCGTGATGATATGGGCGAACAGGTCGTTCCGCAGATCGAACTCGATGTCGCGGGAAATTCCGATGAGGATGACGCGCATCCAATATTGAAAAACTCCTCTGACGACGGCGATCAACACGATGAGCGCGGCGAATTCAAAGACCAGCGAAAGGCGAAAGCCCTTCATCAACGAATCGATGCCGCTACGCAGGACCAGCGGCAGGGCGGCCTTGGTGACATCGGTGGCCAACAGCGAGGCCGTGCCGAGAGCCAGGCCGCGGCGGTACTTCCAGAGATACGGCCATACCGATTTAACGACTTCTTTGTTAGTCATGCGCGAGTTTACATTCCGAACCAGGACGCGACGGTCTTTATCCATTCCAGCAGAAAAGTCTTGCGCGCTTCACGATCCCGCCACCAGCCATCCGGCGTGAAGTATGGGTCGGGAGCGGCCACCATGTGGATTTCGAGATTGGGAGCCTTGGCTCGGTAGATGTTTCCCGCTCGCCGGGTGTGGTAGTCGCTGGTGACAATGTCGACGCTGCGGACGCGAATTTTGCCTAGCGCGGCCAGCACGTCGTCGGCCTCCGCCCTCGTAGAGCGCGAGTCGTTGGGCAGCGCGACGAAGTAGGCCGCGGGATAGCCGTGCCGGACGGCGAAAGGAATGGCGAGATCGGTCTCGTGGAGTCCATATTCACCGGAAGTCCCGCTGACCAAAGCTTTGCGGGCAAACCCGCGCCGCACCAGATCGCCGGCCACGAGAATTCGATTGCCGGAGAAGTCACCCGCCAGCACGACGATCAGATCCGCGTGCGCCGGCTGCTCCGCGCGCACCAGATAGCCGCCCAGGGCAGCCAGCCAGAAGCGGCTAGTGACGGCAGCCAGCGCCAAGAGAAGAATAAGGAATGCAAGCCATCGCCAGGGATGGCTACGAGAGGATGGTTTCCGAGCCGGCTGAAGGCGGCCCAAGCGCGAGCTACTTGTCCTCAGAGGAAGTCTTCTGATCCAGATGCCCCACCGACTTCAGCCTCTGGAACATCCGCTCCACTTCGGCTTCGTCGTCGGGGAGCAAGAGCGGGTAGCGCGGCGGCTCCAACCTTTTCCTGGCGATCGCGCTCACCGCGGCTTCGCCCCAGAATTGGCGGTACGGCACGCCGTCGATCAAAGCTTCGCGCGAATGGCGGCGCAGGCTGCGCAGCAAGCCACTGGCGGAATTCGGATCGCCCGGATAAACCACCAGGATGCGCGTTTTGTCGGCCAGAGTCAGGCGCACCATCAAAGGAAGGTTGGCGCTTCGATCCAGCCTGCGAATATGACGCCAGGGAATGGCGTGACTTCCGATCTTGACGTGGCCATCGTAAATCTCGACCGCCGGACGGGAGGCCAGATAGAGCACCAGGATGGCGCTGGCGAGAAACAAGCCGGCGGCGACCCAATAGGCCGGCCAGAGCAGCGCGAACCAAAAAGAAAGTCCCGTGAACGCGAGTAGCGCCAAGCCTGCCCAGAGATAATGGCCGGGCACTCGATATCGCGTGATGGGGGCTGGCACACTTTCAGACTACCCCGGCGGCCAGCGCACGTCAATGAGCCGATTGTTTCAACATTCCCAGGGCGCGCCAGATGTAATGCAGCCCGCTGACGACGGTTGCAACGAGCATGCAATAGAGCGCCGGAGCGACGGGCGCGGGGATGCCGGCGCGCGCGCCCATGACTACCAGCGCAGCGGCAATTTGAAAGAAGGTGCTGATCTTTCCCCACACCGACGGAGGGAATTTGCGCAGCGAAGTGAACAGCAGGCCATAGGCGGCCATGGCGAGTATCAGGAAGTCGCGGCCGAAGACGACGGCCACCATCCACCACGGCATGGCGCCGGCCAGGCCGAGCGAGATGTAGATCACGCTGAGCAGAATTTTGTCGGCGATGGGGTCGAAGTATGCGCCCAGGCGCGTCGAGATTTGGAAACGGCGAGCGAGAAATCCGTCGATCACGTCCGTGCAGCCGGCGGCGAACAGGAGAACGATCGCGCGGGCATAGCGGGTGTGCAGGATGTCGGATGCGATGAAGGGAGCGAGAACCAGGCGGGCGAGGGTGAACAGGTTCGGGAGGTTGAAGATCAAGAGGGGGACCGCTCCCTCACGGTCGCGGCTCCGTCACTAGGATACTAGGGCATGCGCGACGCGGGTGGCCAGCTGATCGAACGTCAGGATCTCGTACAAAGAGGGATCGGACATGATGCGCGACACCAGAGCCGCGTGCATGGCGTGTCCGGCGCGCTCGGCGATCACGTGGCCCAGCAGCGGTTTGCCCATCAGAGCGAGATCGCCAATGAGATCCAGTGCCTTGTGGCGGCAGCACTCGTCCGGGAAGCGCAGTCCTTCGGGATTCTGCACCCTCTCGCGATCGAAACAGACGGCGTTCTCAAGCGAAGCGCCGCGAATGAGTCCCATGTCGCGCATCTGATCCAGCTCGTGCGCGAATCCGAAAGTACGCGCTGGAGCGATCTCCTGGGCATAGCGCTCGGGCGTCACTTCCAGGTCGAGCGATTGATGGCGAATCTGGGGATGATCGTAATAGACGTCGCAGGTGAGCAGGAAACGGTCCGACGGCAGAATGGTGATGCGTTTGGAGCCCGCTTCTACGGTCACGGGGCGCCGGATACAAAGAAAGCGCTTTTGCCGCCGGTAGGATTTCAAGCCTGCGGCGGACAACAGGTCCACATAGGGCTTGCCGCTGCCGTCCAGAATGGGAACTTCCAGGTTATCGATTTCGACAAACGCGTTGTCGACACCCATACTGTAGAAGACGCTGAGCAGATGCTCGGTGGTGGAGATCAGCACGCCCTGGCGCATCAGGCTGGTGGCGTAGCTGACGCGCGCCACGTAGCGCCAACTAGCGGGAATCGAAAAGTTGTCGAGATCGGTGCGGATAAAAACAATTCCGGTGGAGGGCGGCGCCGGGAGAATGCGGATGGAAACGGGTACGCCGCTATGCAATCCGACTCCGGTGGCTTCTACCGGCCGCTGGACGGTGGTTTCAAACCGCAATGCGGCTTCCTTGAGGTAATTCGGCTGATTCGATTCGCACGCTGGTAATCCGACCAGAGGTTTCATTTTACAAAGGACAAACACGTCCTGCTAGCTATTTGATTCAAAAAGCTTTGTAAAGTTTGGTGTGTTGCAAAAAAGACACGGTGAGAAGGCGGGGCTGTGTCGGAATCAGGTCAAAAAAAGGCGAAATTTCGCTGGGGGTTGCACCCCATCTAGCTGTAGGGTAGCCTTCGGAGGAGGCGGAGGGTAATAGAAATGGCGGATAACAAGACCAAGCCCACCAAACGAAGCGTGGCGGCTTTTATCAATGCTATAACCGACGAGACCAAGCGCGCGGAAGCCAAGGCGCTGGTGAAGCTGATGCAAAGCGCGACCGGCGAAAAGCCGAAGATGTGGGGGCCATCGATCATCGGCTTCGGAAGCTATCACTTCAAGTACGAGAGCGGGCGCGAGGGCGAGATGCCGCTGACCGGTTTTTCGCCGCGGAAGGCCGCGACCGTTCTGTACGGCGTGACGGGGTTCAGCGAAGCTGAGGCGCTGCTGGCGAAGCTCGGCAAGCACACCACCGGCAAGGGCTGCCTATACGTGAAGAAGCTCGCCGATGTGGATGCAAAGGTGATGGAGGCGCTGGTGGTGAAATCGGTGGCAGCGAAGCGAGCGCGCGTCCCTTTCCCCGGCGGCAAAAGCTAGGATGAAAAGAGGACAACAGAATGGCAACTCTTGACTGGTCGCAATGCCCCGCCGTGGAAAGCGTGCCGGGCAAACTGAGCGGCGCATGGGTTCTGAGGGGAACCCGGATGCCGGTATCGGCTATCTTCGAGAACCTGGAAGCCGGGGCTAATATCGATGACATCATGGAATGGTTCGATGGACTCGACCGCGATCAGGTAAGAGCGGTGATCGAATTTGCCGTTCGAAGTCTGGACAAGCCCCCCGTGTTTGCTCCCTAATGAGGGTTTTGTTCGATCAGGCAACGCCCGTGCCTATCCGCTCGCATCTAACGGGCCACACCGTCCGCACCGCTGCGCAAGAAGGATGGGATAGGCTTCGAAATGGCGAGTTACTCGATGCCGGCGAAGCCGCAGGGTTGATGTGCTTGTTACGACAGACCAGAACATTCGTTATCAGCAGAACCTAGTAGGCCGCAAGATAGCCATCATCGTGTTAGGGAAGCAGCAATGGCCTGAGTTGCGACCGCACGTTCAGCTTGTGGTTGCGGCGGTTAATTCGGCGACCCCCGGCGCGTATGTCGAAGTGGAGATCCCGGAGCGCAGCTAGCCGCGAGACATGCCTATGGCTTTAAGATCCGGCAGTCGCTCGATTACGGAGGACTTTGGCGTATCCTGATCGTGTGCCATCAGCCGCCGCCGAGAAAGGCGCCAATCGTCGTCCCAGGCTGTTCCTGATCGACAGCTACGGGTTTATCTTTCGCGCGTATCATGCTCGCGCTCGCAGCGGCGCGCCGCCTATGCGGACCACCACGGGGATTCCGACCGAGGCCGTGCTCATCTTCCATAACATGGTGCGGAAACTCAGGGCAGCGTACCAGCCTGAATACATCGCGGCCATTTTCGAATCCGGAAAGACGTTCCGCGAAGAGCAGTATGCCGAGTACAAAGCCAATCGAACAGAGATGCCGCCCGATCTGGCCGAGCAAATCCCCTTCATCCGCCGACTGCTCGAAGCGATGCGCATTCCGGTGCTGCAGTATGCGGGTTTCGAAGCCGACGACGTGATTGGCGCGATGGCGAAGCGAGCCAGCGAGAATTTCGATGTCGTAATCGTGTCGAGCGACAAGGACATGCTGCAACTCGTTGACGAGCGAGTGCACATGTTCAATCCGGTGAAAGAAGACGTTCTGGTACGATCCGGCGGCCACCGAGGAGTTCATGGGGGTGAAACCTCACCAGGTGGCGGATCTGCTGGCGCTCAAGGGCGACTCCATCGACAACATCCCGGGTGCGCCGGGAATCGGCGACAAAGGCGCGCGCGATTTGATCCAGCGCTTCGGGTCGGTAGAGGGGGCCCTGGAACACGCCGGTGAAGTGGAGCGGAAGATGTATCGGGAGAGCTTGCAGAACAATCGCGAGCAGATTCTGTTGAGCAAGCGGTTGGCGACCATTGATAGCACGGTTCCGGTTGAATTCGAAATGGCGCAGCTCGCCGCGCAGGAGCCCGACATTAGCGAGCTAAAGAAAGTTTATAAGGAGCTGGAGTTTTATAGCCTGCTGAAAGAGGTTGGGCCCACCGAGGACGCTCACACCCGCGATTACGCAAGCATCGCGAGTCGCGAGGAAGCAGTCACGTATGGCGCGAGCTTGAGCAAGCTCGATCCCACGAAGCCGATCGCCTTCGCGATTGAATCCAGCATGGACGGCGGTCTGCCGTTGACCATGCTCGGCGTGTCGCAGGAGCCGGGTGTGGCGCGAGCGCTATCGATGGATTACATCGACGCGGTGAAGCCGATTTTGGAAGACGCCGAGAGACCCAAGATCGCGCACGACGTGAAGGCCGTGACGCTGGAACTGGGGAAATACGGCGTAGAGGCAAAGGGTTTTCGGCATGACGTGATGCTGTATGCGTTTTTGCTGTGCGCCGATCCGGCCGGTTGTTCGGCGGGTGTGTTGGCGGAACGCTATTTGGATCGCAAGCTGGGCGCGGCTGCCGAGCAGCACGCGGATCTGGCGGTGACGCTGGCCGAACGTCTAGCCCCGGAGATCAATCAGCAGGGCTTCCGCGAAATCTATGAGACGATCGATTTGCCGCTGGCCGGCGTCCTGGCACGGATGGAGCAGCTAGGCATTCGCGTGGATCCGAAGCAGCTGCGCGTTCTCTCGGGGGAGCTCGACACGGATATCCAGCGCTTGTCGGGAGAAATTTATGGGCTAGCTGGGAAGCCGTTCAATATTAATTCGCCCGTGCAGCTCGGGAAGATTCTGTTCGAAGAGCTGAATCTGCCGGCGCCAGTGAAGTATGGCAAGGGCAAGAGCATTTCCACTGCCGCGGATGTATTGGAGGGCTTGGCGGCCGAGCACGAAATCGCGCGCAAGGTGCTGGAGTATCGCCAGCTCTCGAAGCTCAAGGGCACCTACATCGACGCGTTGCCCGATTTGATCGATCCAAAAACAGGCCGCGTTCACACCACGTTCAATCAAACCGGGGCGGCCACGGGACGGCTGTCGTCATCGAATCCGAATTTGCAGAATATTCCGATCCGGACCGCGCTGGGCCGCGAGATTCGCGCAGCGTTCGTCCCGCGTGAAGGCTGGAAACTGGTGGTGGCGGACTATTCGCAGATCGAGCTGCGCTTATTAGCCCACATGTCGCACGATTCGGTTTTGGTGGACGCATTCAGCCGCGGCGAAGATATTCACACGCGAACGGCCGCTGAGGTCTTTCGAGTTCCTCCCATGATGGTGACACCCGAGATGCGGCGCAACGCCAAGGCGGTGAATTTCGGGATTGTCTATGGGCAGACGCCGTTTGGACTGGCGGCTTCGCTCGGCATCGATCGCAAGGAGGCCGAGGAATACATCCGAACGTATTTCGAGCTGCACGCGGGCGTGAAGAAGTTCATCCAGAAGACCATCGCGGAGGTGCGCGAGAGCGGTTTCGCGCCGACGCTGTTTGGCCGCAAGCGTCCGATCCCGGACATGCACAGCCGCAATCCGAATGCGCGATCGTTCGCCGAGCGCACGGCCGTCAACACTCCGCTGCAAGGCACCGCGGCGGACTTAATCAAACTGGCGATGATCCGCATCGATGAGATTCTGCGGCGCGAGAAGCTGGAAACCAGGATGCTGCTGCAGGTGCACGACGAGCTGCTGTTTGAATCTCCGCCGGACGAAGCCGAGCCGGTTTCAAAGATGGTGAAGCGCGAGATGGAGAACGTACACAAGCTGGATGTGCCGCTGATCGTGGATGTGGGGATCGGCGAAAACTGGCGGGACGCGAAGTAACCGCTTCCTCACGGTCGCGGCTCGGTCGGTCGCGGCTCGGCTAGGCGCGCGGGCAGGAATTCGTCGCCGGCATGCCAGGTGGGAAGTCGAGGCTCGTTGGCGACCGTCATTCCGATCAACATTCCGAAGCGCGCCGCTTCTTCCATCCCAGCGAAGTCCCAATCGTCGTGATATTCATCGGACGGCTGATGATAGTGCTTATCGTTGTATTCCTCGAAAATCTTGTCGCCGTAGTCGGCGGGCTTGCCGTAATATTCCGTGCCCAGGTCGATTGAAAACGATGGAACTCCGGCGTGCGCGAGCGAGAAATGATCGGACCGGTAGAAGTGGCCCTGCTCGGGCTGAGCATCCGGCTTGATGGCAAGTTCCATGCGATGCGCCGTCTCTTCCACGATTGGCCACACGGTGGTTCGATCCGCGCCGGTCACGGACACATCTTTCGTTCGTCCAAACGGATAA
This sequence comes from Bryobacterales bacterium, assembly GCA_963824345.1. GTDB lineage: Bacteria > Acidobacteriota > Terriglobia > Bryobacterales > Bryobacteraceae > Palsa-89. The sequence continues at coordinate 231,171 of CAWGOZ010000012.1, read as the reverse complement.
AAGGCGTCGAAGTTCAGATCCAGGGCGGTCTTCGCCAGCGGGACTACCGGATGCTCGGCATAATATTCGGAGCCGCGCAAACCGGCCTCCTCCGCCGTTACCGCCATAAACAGCGCCGAGCGTTTGGGTTTATGCTCGAGCGCGGCCCAGGCGCGCGCCATTTCGATGATCATGGCGCAGCCGGTGGCGTTGTCCACCGCGCCGTTGTAAATGGAATCGCCATTCACCGCCGGGCCGATGCCCAGATGGTCCCAATGCGCGGTGAAGATCACGGCCTCGGATTTGAACTGCGGATCGCTTCCCTCCACCTTTGCGATGACGTTGTTGGATTGAATCTGCCGGATCTCGGTGGGGATATTGGCGCGAATGTGGATGCCGAGCGGAATGGGCCGGAAGTCGCGTGAGTTGGCGGCGGCCAGCATTTCGTCCACGGTCTTGCCGGCCAGCGCGAGTAACTTTGCGCCGGCATCTTGGGTGACCCATCCGGCGAAGGCCAGCGCGGCTTGGCCCTGCGGCAGCTTTAACTGCGGGTCTTCCTTGCCCCAGGAATTGCGCACCACGTCGTAGCCGTAGCCCGCGGTGGGCGTGGTGTGGATGATAAGAACGCCCTTGGCGCCCATGCGGGCGGCCTCTTCGTACTTGTAGGTCCAACGGCCGTAGTAGGTGAGCGCGCGCCCGCCAAAAAATTTCGGATCGTTGGATGGCGGTTCATTGGTGAACAGCACCAGGACTTTGCCTTTCACGTCGAAGCCCTTAAAATCGTCCCAATGAAACTCGGGCGCGACAATGCCGTGGCCGACGAAAACGGCTTCGGCGTCGAACCGATCATCCGGCTGCTGCAACTCGCTGACGCCGACATAATCGTCCAGCCATTTGAAAGAGACGGTTTGATTGGGGGCCACAGCCTGAAGCGTCGCATTGGGCGAAGTAGTGACGCCCACCATGGGTACCTTTTGGAAATAGGAGCCGTTTTCACCGGCCGGCTTGGCGCCCACCACGGCGAATTGCGACGCGATGTATTCGGCGGCGAGGTCCCCGCCACGCGTTCCCACGCCGCGCCCCTCCAGCAAATCGCTGGCCAGAAACTTCACGTGCGCCCGCATGCGCTCGCCCGAAATGTCGTTCTGCGTCCAGGCGATGGCTGTTACCAGCAGTACCAATCCGAATCTCTGCATGACCCCAGTGTTGATTTTTTCGGCCAATGGTGTCAAAACAGGTGTGTATGCCAATTGCAACCACTAACCCAGCCACCGGCGAACTGATCCGCGTTTTCGATCCGAATTCGAGCGCCGAAGTGGACGCCAAACTCCAAAAAGCCCATGAAGCGTTTCTCGCGCATCGCCGCACATCCTTCGCCGATCGGGCAGCCAAAATGCGCAAGGCCGCCGAGATTCTCGAAAAGGAAAAGGACCGCTGGGCTCGCCTGATGACGCTGGAGATGGGCAAAACTCTGAAATCCGCGGGCGAGGAGGCGCTGAAATGCGCGCTGGGCTGCCGCTATTACGCGGACAATGCCGAGAAAATCCTGGCAGACGAAGCGGTGGCAAGCAATGCGGGCAAAAGCTTCGTCGCATTCCAACCGCTGGGCGTGGTGCTGGCGGTGATGCCCTGGAATTTTCCGTTCTGGCAAGTGTTCCGCTTTGCCGCGCCGGCTTTGATGGCGGGCAACGGCGGGCTGCTGAAGCATGCCTCCAACGTTCCGCAGTGCGCGCTGGCGATTGAAGAGATCCTGTGCCGCGCAGGTTTTGCGGAGGGCGAGTTTCAGACGCTGCTGATCGAATCGTCCCAAGTGGCCCGCGTAATCGACGATCCGCGGGTGGCCGCCGCCACGCTCACCGGCAGCGAGCCGGCCGGGCGGCAAGTGGCCAGCCAATGCGGAAAGCAGATCAAGCGGACGGTGCTGGAACTGGGTGGCAGCGATCCGTTTATCGTGATGCCAAGCGCCAATCTGGCGGAAACGGCGCTAAGCGCGGTGAAGGCGCGCTGCATCAACAACGGACAATCCTGCATCGCGGCCAAACGGTTTATCGTGCACGATTCCATCTATGCCGAATTCGAGCGCCGCTTCGTGGAAGGCATGCAGGCTCTGAAGGTCGGCGATCCGATGGCTGCGGCGACCGATATCGGTCCATTGGCGACGGCACAGATCGTGGGCGAGCTGGACGATCAGGTGCAGCGGGCGGTAGCGGGAGGCGGGCGGTTGCTGACCGGCGGCAAACGGATCAGCGGGCCGGGCAATTTCTACGAGCCGACGGCGCTGGGCGAGGTTCCCAAGAGCTGCCCGGTGTACTACGAGGAGATTTTCGGCCCGGTCGCGATGCTGTTCCGTGTGAGCGGCATCGAGGAAGCGATCGAAGTTGCCAACGATTCCGATTTCGGGCTGGGCGCGAGCGTCTGGACCAACGACAGCTCCGAGATCGCGCGCTTCACGGCGGATATCGAGGCGGGCGCGGTGTTCGTGAACGGCCCGGTGGCGTCCGATCCGCGGCTGCCTTTCGGAGGCATCAAGAATTCGGGCTATGGGCGCGAGCTGAGCAGCTTCGGTATTCGCGAGTTTTGCAACATCAAGACGGTGTGGATTAAGTAGATCGCGCAGCGGCGCTACTTTGGGGCCATGCGAATGGCTCCGTCCAGCCGGACCACTTCGCCGTTCAACATCGGATTCCGGACGATGTCGCGGACCAGTTGCGCGTACTCCGACGGCCGTCCCAGGCGCTTGGGGAAAGGGACCATGGCGCCCAGTGCGGTACGCACGTCCTCCGGCATGCCGGCCAGCATTGGCGTGTCGAAGATGCCTGGAGCGATGGCCATCACGCGAATTCCGACGCTCGATAGATCGCGCGCCAGCGGCAGCGTCATGGCCGCAATTCCGCCCTTGGAGGCTGCATAAGCCGCCTGGCCGATCTGACCGTCGAAGGCCGCCACCGAGGCCGTGTTGATAATGACGCCGCGCTCCTTTTCGTCATTCTCCGCATTCGTCGCCATGGCCCAGGCCGCCAGTCGGGCGACATTAAATGCGCCAATGAGGTTGATGCGGATGACTTTCGAAAATCGTTCGAGATCGGCCGGGCCGTTTTTTCCGATCACGCGCTGCGCGTCGGCGATGCCGGCGCATTGGACGGAGATGTGGAGCGCGCCGAAGACATCCAGCGCGGTTTTGACGGCGGCGTCGGCTTGGGCCGCATCGGTGACGTCGGTGTGAACGAAACGCGCGTGATGGCCCAACTCCTTGGCGAGGGCCTGGCCGGCCGGATCGTTCAAATCGGCGATGACAACGTGGCCGCCTTCCTCGACGATCATTTTCGCGGTGGCCGCTCCCAAGCCGGACGCTCCGCCGGTTACTAGCGCGACTTTTCCCGTGATATCCATCTGCTACCTCCGGCTTTCAAAGAACTTCTGCACCAGCTCCACGCACTCTGCCGCTAGCACGCCTTCCACAATCTCGACGCGATGGTTCAAAAGCTCCGAGTCGGCGATGCGAAATTTACTGCGCACCCCGCCGAAACGCAAATCGCGCGCGCCAAAAACCAGCCGCCGTATCCGCGCGGCCACCAGTGCCCCGGCGCACATCGCGCAAGGTTCCAGCGTAGCGTAGAGCGTGGCTGTTTCCAATCGATAGTTGCGCAAGCTCGCGCCTGCTTCGCGCAGCGCGAGGATTTCAGCGTGCGCGGTGGGATCGGATTGCGCGATGGGCGAATTGAGCCCGCGTCCGACGATCTCGCCGTCTACGACCACGACGGCGCCCACCGGGACCTCGCCGTTCGCTTCAGCCTGGCGCGCCATTGCCAGGGCTTCGTACATGAACGATTCATCCGCCGACATGGACGGCCAACAAGCGCTCGAATATGAAGGGCTTCGCCCCAAACGTTCGCAACACGAGCGGTTGCAAGCGCGGGAAGCGGTCGAGCAGCAGCATCAGTTGAGCCATGATCGCGGGACGGCGCGCCAGGCGGCGATGCGCCGTTTGATATTGGTCCAAGTTGTCCGCGGCCAGGGCGTCGGCTAGCGCCAGCGCCTGTCGAAACGCCAGGCCCATGCCTTCGCCGGTAATCGCGTCCACAGAACCGGAGGCGTCTCCGATCAGCGCGATGTTCCCTCGATAGACCCTGCGCAAGTGGCGTGTAACAGTGGTTGCGCCGCGCTCCTCGCTCACGGGCAGGGCTCCTTGCAGCCTGCGCGACAGTTCCGGGAAGTGGGGCATCGCTGCGCTCAAGCGCAGGTGCTGATCACGGGTGAGCAAGGCGACGCACATCTCTTCCGGGCCCACGGAGGTGACGTACATCTGGCAGGCGGATCCCCAGTAAACCTCCATGAAGTCGGTCCAGGAGCGCAGGCGATAGTGCCGGCGAAACCCATAGCGGAACGATTCGGTGCGCACCGCGTCGAGGGAGGCCCAACGCCGGACACGGGAATTCCCGCCGTCGGCGCCGATGATCCAACGGGCGCGCACGTCGCGAAGGTCTGTCACGTGAGTGCGCCACAGCAGCGTGACGCCGAGTTCGCGCGCGCGATCGATCAACGCCTGGTGCAGGCGGACGCGCCGCACTGCGATGCCATGCTCGCGCGGAAAATCCGCCGCCACCCTGCCGCCGTCGCCGATAAAACGAATCCCACGGAAGGCGAACGATTGCTCCGGATCCACCTCGACGCCCAGCTGGCCGAGCGCAGCGAGAGAATCCGGCATGAGTCCTTCGCCGCAGGCCTTGTCGATAGGCGGCTGGGCGGCATCGGCGACCACAACCTGAAATCCCCTGAGCCGTGAGGCAATGGCAGCCGCTAATCCGGCGGGTCCGCCTCCGACGATGAATACGTCCGCGTTCACTACCACCTCAACAAAACAAGCTCGGAGCAAAACCCGGGGCCCATGGCAGCCAGGATGCTGTAAGTCCCCGGTTCCGGTCTCCTTTTCATCATGACTTCTTCGAGCACGAACAGCACCGACGCCGATGAAAGATTGCCGGTTCTGCGCAGGCAATCCCAGGAGGCTGCGAGCGCGCCTTCCGAGAGCTCGAGCGCGGTGGCGGTGGCTTCCAGGACGCGCGGCCCGCCGGTGTGCAGCACCCAAGCTCCAATGTCGGCGCGCGACAGGCCCTGCTCTTCCAGGAACGCGTCCACGTCGGCGGCCAGATGGTCGTGCACCACTTCCGGCACCTCGCGGGAGAGCACGATGGAGAAGCCCTTCTCGGAAATGTCCCAACCCATCACGTGTTCCGAATTCGGGTAGAATACCGATCGCGTGGCCAAAATCTGGGGGCCGTCGGCGGTTCGCTCGGCGCCCGATACCAGGACCGCCGCCGCGCCATCGCCGAACAATCCGGACGAAATAATGTTCGCGATGGAGATGTCTTCCCGCTGCAGCGTGAGCGAGCAAAGTTCCACTGAGATCACCGCCGCCACTTGCTTGGGATAAGCCCGCACATAGTCGGCTGCGCGCGCGATCCCGGCCGCTCCCGCAACGCAGCCCAGTCCGAAAATGGGCACGCGCTTGATGTTCACCGGCAGGCTCATGCGGTTCACCAGCCGGGCGTCGATGGAAGGGCTAGAGATGCCGGTGACCGACACGAAGAAGATGGCTCCCAGATCCTGGGTTCCAAACCCGGCTCGCGACAACGCGCAGCACAGGGCTTTTTGTCCGAGCTCCTGCGCAACCTCGATCCAGTGATTGTTGGCCGCGCCCCAGGTGAGCCCATAATATTCCTCGATGGGAAGGGCCAGGTGGCGCGTATCCACGCCGACGCGGGCCTGCAAACGCTCGACGAACACCGGGTTATCCAGCTTCGGCCCCCAATGCTTTTGCAGCGCCGTTAGCAACACGCGCTGATCGTATTTGTGCTGAGGTAAAGCGCTGGCCACTCCGGCGATCTTCGTCATAGGCGAGTGCTAGGGCTCCTTGAGGTATTCTAGCCGGAGCCGGGCGCTTAATGGAGTTGAGCGAGTTCTTGAGCGTAGAGCCGGTTTTTGGGAAATTCGCGCGCGAGCGCGCTCAGCAAGTCCCGAGCCTTGGGAATATCTTTGTCGCGGAGCGCCGCCACGGCCAGCAGCAGCCGCGCGTAGGGGTTCAGATAGCGCCCCTTTTCGGCGGTCAGGCGTAAATCCTCCACGCCGCGGCCGCGATCTGTTTCGGCCCCGCCGGCCTGCAAAATCCAGCGCATCGGTGCGGCCTTCAGACTGAAGAGATAGTTCTCCACTCCGATGGCGAGATAGGCGTCGTAGTAATTGGGCTGGATCATGAGCAGCTTTTCCGCGGTGGCGCGGCTGCTCTTGATCACTTTCAACGCATCGAAGTCGCGCCGTTCGATCAGCGCTTCATAATCGGCTCGCAAGCCGAGCGACAAGACCCTTGCGAAGAGCGCGTCGGCATCGTCGGGCATTTGCATCAGGATCTTATCCGCCAGTCCCATGGACCGGTCCAGTTCCCGATCGAAGGACTGGCGCACCGCGGCATCGGGCATCACTTTGGGCCGCCGGTGGAAGAAGCTGTTGTCGACAAAAAACTCCGAGTGCAGGATATTCAGGCGGTCGAATTCGGCGAACAGATACGCAGCCGCGTTGGAGACCGGCCCGAGCGGATCCCCGGGGTGGTCGCGCTCCCACTCGCCAAAGGTCTTATGCGCTTCGTCGAAGCTGAGATTGTACATCTGCCGGTAACCGCGATTGATCACCGGGTTGACGCCGGCGTCGGTGAGGTCGGCCGCCGCCAGGGACGCGGCGCCGGCGCCGAGGATCACCAACAGCAAAAGGCGAATGGTCATAGGCAGCTTATCCAGCGGCTGGGACTTCAACTTCACTACTTACCTGGACGTCGGGAATCTCGATACCGGTACGGGTTCCTTCCCCTGGCTTACTGTCAATCCACATGCGGTAATCGGGGCCGTACAGCACCTTCATACGCTCATTTACGTTACTCACCCCGATGCCTTGCTCGAACAATGTCGCCAGGCGGGCCTCCGGAATACCGACCCCGTCGTCTTCCACCACCAGATGCAGCCGTCCATCGGCCAGGTAGCTGCGGACGCTAATCAAGCCGCCGTCCACCTTGGTGGCGAGCCCGTGCCGGATGCTGTTCTCGATCAAGGGCTGCAGCAGCATGCTGGGCACCAGCCGGTCCAGCGTCTGGGGATCGATGTCCTTTACGAAGCGCAGTTTTTCGCCGAAGCGCACCATCTCGATGGTCATGTAATTGTCGATGAACGCCAGCTCCTCGCGCAGCGGGGTGAGATTGTCGGTGTTGCGCAGCAGCCGGCGCAGAATACTCGACAGGCGGTACACCACGCCGCGGGCCTGCTCGGGATTGGTTCGAATCAGCGAGGACACTGAGTTCAGGGTGTTAAAAAGAAAGTGCGGATTGATCTGGCTGGTGAGGGCCGCCAGGCGCGCTTCGTTCAACCGCAGCTGTTGCGCTTCGAGCTTTTTCTCGTTGCGCGTGTTGTTCCAGATCTTGAGCGGCAGCATGACGGCAAACACGGAACTGGCGTAGGCCGCCAGCACGGTGGCCCAACCGGTATCGGTCCAGATGGGCGCCAGAAATACGCCGTCCTTCAGGGGGAAAAGAAACTTCATTTCAACGCGCAGCAATCCGCTGAAGATGATGCTGAACAGGCAGCCCAATTGAAACAGAAGGCGCAGCTGATAGGGGCGCTGGCGCAGGCGCCGGGGGTTCAGGCTGAAGATGGGCGAGAACCTCCAGACATCTTCCTTTTCGGGCGCCAGATCGCGCAACAACCCGCCCAAAACGCCAATACCGGCGAACAACAGCATGGTCATCAACTGGCCCTTGGCCACGGCCGGAATCGAAATTAAGATACCCGAAAGCAGGCCGGTGACGTAGCCGCCCACCATGCCGGCCAGCAGGCTGCCTTCCAGCCCCAGATCGACGGCGTCGTATTTGGCGGGATTCAGAACACGGAAAAGAACGCTGCCTCCGTAAGTGGCCCAGAACATCAAAGCCAGCTTGAAGCGTTGCACCAAAGTGCGGTCCTCGCGCATCAACGTCAATTGAAACGCGCTAAACCGCGACAGGATACTGGCCAGCGACGCCGCCACCGCCACCCGCAGCAGCAGGGTCAACAGTTGCTGATGTTCCATAGTTGGTGTTCGGGCAGTGTCCTGAAACTGCGCGCCTGGGGATTATTATAATGAATACAACTGGTTCCGCCATTCGCCGACCCATGCTGAGCAAAATAGCCGAAGCCAATTTCCCTAGCCGATTCGGCCATTTCCGTATTTACGGCTTCGAAGGTGCCAATAACGGAACGCCTCAGAGTGAGGTGGAGGAATGCGTGGTCCTGCGTATGGGAGACGTGGCTGCGGGGAGCGAGCCGCCGCTGGTCCGCATCCATTCGCAATGCCTGACGGGCGACGTGTTGCACAGCCTGCGCTGCGATTGCCGGTCGCAACTGGAGCTGTCGCTCAATCTGATCGCCGAAGAAGGCCGCGGTCTGCTGATTTACGAGCATCAGGAGGGGCGTGGCATCGGCCTGCTAAACAAACTGCGGGCTTACGAGCTGCAGGACGGCGGCGCCGACACGGTGGAGGCGAACGAGCGCCTGGGCTTCGAAGCCGATCTGCGCGACTATCGGATGCCGGCCGAGATTCTGCGCTACTTCAAGATCAAAAGCGTGCGCCTGCTGTCGAACAATCCCGACAAAATCGCCGCACTGGAGAACGCCGGAATCCGGGTGGCGGAGCGGATACCGTGCGTAATTGCCCCACACGAATCGAGCGAGGGGTATCTAAGGACCAAGAAGCAGAAGATGGGGCATTTGCTGGATTAAGCGTCATGCGCCGGCCGCCCGATCCCCAACTGCTTGGTTTCCTCGAGGCCTACGATCGGCACATTGCAGACCTCGCACTGGCGCTGCGCGACATCGTGCTGGAGGAGGCGCCCGACGCGTCCGAATCGGTTTACCAGGTCTACACGGTCGCGATATGGTTTGGGTTCAGCGGGAAGATGAAGGATATGTTCTGCTACATCACCACCAACGCGAAGCACGTCAATCTCGGCTTCCCGCGCGGAACATCGCTGGCCGATACGCAGCGCGTTCTGGAGGGCGATGGGAAGACCATGCGCCACATCAAATTCGCGAATCGGAGCGATGTTGAGCGGCCGTTCGTGCGGCGGTACATTCAGGCGGCGATGGAGCTGGCGGCGCCGGCCGGCACACGCGGGGCTGGCACAAGCGTAGTAAAAACCCGTAGCGCGTCCCCCAAAAACCGGACGGCCTGGGGAAAAAAGGCGTGACCCGGCGGAATTCCAGTACGCCAGCCTAACGATCTCTCCGCAACCAGTCTGTGACTATTTTCGAAAGGTCGAGGAATGTCAGCTGATCCGGATCCAGGGCAAAGACAGAGCAGATTTCAGGCAGGTCTTCATTGAATGTGTGGTAGTGGCGGATGATCTCTTTACCGCCAGGTAAAGTAGTCCGCTTCGATGCCAGCCGGAGCCAGTCCCGAACCTCCCGTATGGCACGCTGCGGGTCTCCTCCATGTGCCCGGATGTCCTGGCCCGAGATATCTGAGATAAAGGCGCGATAACGGTACTGATCCGTGTCGAGAACCAAAGTACGCTTCTTGCTTTGGTTCGGGGGACCGAACCGCTTGCAACCCAGGAATAGTCCGAGTTCCAGCGGCATGTTGAATCGAGGAAGCCCGGTAGCAACATCCAGTGCGACGGACGACAGATCGTTGATGCCGAATCGGCATTCCTCAACGATCCGTTGAATTTTGGACAATCGAAACTCTCCGGAATCGTCGTCTTCAAGCGAGCAACGCGGAACGAAGCCCAAGTAAAGGACGCTGAAAACAATAGCGTCAAATGTTGGCCGGAAGCCAGGATCAAATGGACAATTGATGAAGACGTGGTTGTTTCTTAGCCGAGTGGTCACTGGTAGGACTGGGATCGGATTGTACGCGTTCGAGCACCACCTTGCTGACAGCCCGGCTGATCTGGGCGGCGATTGGGCTTTTCTTCGGGTGCTCCTGAATGCGAATCATTCGATAGGTCTCGTAGTGTCGAATCTGACCGTTTGTTCCGTAAACCACGAGTTGTCCCGATCCCTCCTTTTTGATACTTCTTTTGGCGGCGGCAACAGCTTGCTGCTGAGTTGAAAAGGTTTTGGCAGACTTGCCTCTTTTCTTTACCGTCCAAACTTCCCCGGAACGGTAGACATGAATTGTTTTCGCCACCATATGTTCATTGTACGCGCTTATCGTGCGTGTCCAGCCGGGAAGATCTCAGCCGGAACCTCCTGAGGTTGGCCCTAGCCGGCGTTGGACTCAATCGCCTCTACCAGCTTCGGCCCTCCAGCCAATGCCGTTGAAGAACTGGCGTTCTTCGTTATGCCTTGCTGATATCAGCTTCTTGCGCTCGTCAAAGATCGTGTCCCGGAGGCTGTAGAAAGCCTCCAGCGTCACCGGCGGGACGATCTGAAAAGTTGGGCGGTACCGGTTGCAAAACCCGTTGCAGGCCGCACATGCCAGGACGGTATTTGAGTAATCCCAGCACCATTCGTCCCGAATATTGTTTGATTTACAAATTGAAGTTGGGATTACGTGGTCGACCACTAGCGTTAACCATGCTGAGTAAGCAGACGCAAGGTCAGTATCGCAATAAGCACAATGCATCTGACCCGTTAACCGCATGAGTTTGAGACCGTACTCACGGCGCGCGTTTGCGCCTCGTGCCACTCCAAGAAGTCGGCGGCCATTTCCCGGATACGAATCAAATGGAAGCATCTTGAACCGTCTCCTTTCACGTCCCAGTAAAGTTTAGCAAAACAAGCGCATCGCCCAAATCAGCACATCGAGAGAGCAGGCGGAGCAATTCTTCGGAATGGAGGGGATAGTTAGGGCCGGCGGAACTCACGGGCGAACACGGCCTCAAGCGCCTGTTCGCCCCGTTGCCGGATGATCGCCTCCACGCGAGCCAGCACGGCTTCGTCGCGCGCGTAGAACGCCAGCCCCGCCAGTGCATCGGCAGCCACGTGGCCGCTCTCTGCGGATAATCGCTCCAGCAGGAATTCGAGCGCCGTTTCGCTTCTGAGCATCGCGATGGCAACCAAGAATGTTCGCCGCTGTTCCGCCGCGCCGCCGCGTTCCCAAGCCCCGCGTAAAACATCGAACGCCGCAGCTAATCGCGATTCTCCCAGCGCCAGCGCGGCCTGCTCGGCGATTCCGTCGGTGCGAGAATCCAGGAACTTCGCGACGAATTCAACCGAGGCGGCGGGATCCAGGCTCAACAGACCGCTGAAGCACTCGCCGGTGACGTTGATTTCCTTGTCGCCCACCAGCGCCTTCAATCGCAACAGCAGCACGCCCTCCGGACGCCCAGCCTCCGCGATGGCCCGAACCGCCCCGGTTCTAGCTGGAACCTCGCGATCGGCCAGTAACGCGACGCACTCGAGTAGCGCACCGGGGTGCCCCATCCGCGCCAAGCCACGCGCGCACAAGCCTCGCAGGGGCGCGGCGACATCCACCGGCGGGCCGAAGCTGCCTTCCATCTGGACGTGGCGAATGCCGGCGAAATAGACTTTCGCGGCCGGATCGTCCATTTGAACCAAGGCTTGCACGATTGCGAGCAATGCCTTGCAGCCGCTATCGAGCTTGGATGGATTGTGCATCAGGCGCTCGAAAGCTTCCACCAGTTCCGGCGCGAGGGCGCCCGCTTCCAGCCGCTCGACTGTTGCCGCCGCCGCAGCCACTACGTGGTTGCTCTTGTGCCGCAGGAACGGCGCCAGGTCGCGCTTCGGATCGTGCTTCTCGGGCGACTGGCGGATGGCGTGAATCGCCGCCAGGGCATCTTCCGTGGAGGGCGCTTTGGCCATTCCTAATTATGGGCGCGTTAGAATCAGAGTATGCCCGCATTGCTCACGGAACGACCATCGCTCCCGGCCGTTCAATATCCTCCGCGCAAGCGCTGGACCCGCGCCGAATGCGAGCGGCTGGAAGCGGCCGGCATCGACCTCCAGCGGGTCGAGTTGATCGAGGGGGAATTGATCGACAAGATGAGCAAGAATCGCCCGCACGTGAATGCGGCAGCGCTGCTAACCGCTTGGCTGATCCAGGTCTTTGGAGGTCTGCGTGTCAACGCCGAGGCCCCCATCGATGTCGCACCCGAAGACAACCCAACCAATCAACCGGTACCGGATTTGATTGTTTTAACACGCAACTACATGGCCTCCGGCTTCCGGTCAGAGACGCCGCAGCCGCGGGACCTCGATCTTGTGGTCGAGATCGCCGATACGTCGCTCGCTTTCGATCTCACCATCAAGGCAGCGCTCTACGCCCGAGCAGGAATCGTCGAGTATTGGGTCTTGGATGTCCCAGGAAGCCGGCTCATCGTGCATCGCGAGCCCCTGGGCGGCCAATACCAGTCGGTGACGGCTTACAGCGAACAGGAGAGCGTGGCGCCCCTGGGTGCTGCCGACTCGATCTTACAAGTTCAGACCGTCTTCCCCGAATAGCCCCTTAAAATCATAGACTTACGGCCCACTGCACATCCGGCCCCGTTTTCGCGTCAAGATCTATGTGAAGCGTCTGCTGCTATGGGTGTCCCTCGTCTTGCCTCTACAGGCCGCCGACGTGAACCTAGACACGCTGCTAAAAGCAATCGAGCAGCGCTACAATCGCGCCAAAACGCTGCAAGTGCATTTTGTGGAGTCCTATAGCGTCCAGGGCCGGGCGCGCAAGAGCGAGTCCGGTGAACTGACCCTGCGCAAGCCTGGGCGCATGCGCTGGGATTATAGCGCTCCTTCGGGCAAGCTCTTTGTCTCCGACGGCAAGGATGTTTACCTCTACACGCCCGATGCGCACCGGGTGGAGAAGGCCAAGCTGAAGGCCAGCGAAGATATGCGCGCGCCGCTGGCATTCCTGCTCGGCAAACTCGATTTCGCCAAGGACTTTCGCGATTTCGAAATGCAGCCCGAGGGCGCGAATTATCTGGTCACCGCCAAGGCCAAGAACGATAAGCTTCCCTACGAAAAGGTACAGATGCTGATCGCCCCCGATGACCAGATCCAGCGCCTGGTAGTGAACACGCAGGACCTGGCCATCCTGACCTTTCAATTTGACGGCGAAAAGCTGAACCCTCCGGTGGATGACGCTGTATTCAAGTTCCAGATGCCGCCAGGCGCGACGCTAGTGGACGCCGAAGGGAGCCAATAGTGGCCGAGTTCGTTCTCAAGTATGCCGATCCACGCGGCGAAATGCACCAGCAGGTGGCTGAGGCGGCCTCCGAAAAGGATTTGCGCGAGCGGTATTCGCAGCAGGGCTTTTTGATTTATTCCGTCAAGCCCCGCCGCGCGCTGGCGGGCATGGTGGCCGGGGGCGGGCGCAAGCGCAAGATCAATCTAGAGAAGTTCCTGATCTTCAACCAGCAGTTCGTGACGCTGATCCGCGCCGGGCTACCGATTTTGAAGGCTCTGGATCTGCTGTCGGAGCGCCTCACCGACGAAAAGCTGGCCCCGCATATCAAGCTGGTCCGGGAAGAAGTGCGGAACGGCTCGCTGCTGTCGGACGCCTTCGCCCGGCAGGGCGTTTTCCCGCCCATGTACGTCACTTCGGTACTGGCGGGCGAAAAGAGCGGCTCCTTGGGCGAAGTGCTGGACCGCTATATCACGTATCAAAAGCTGGCTTTGGCGGTGCGCAAGAAACTGGTGCTGTCCCTGGTATATCCTTGCCTGCTGCTGGTGCTGGTGGTCTGCCTGATGGTGTTTCTGGTGACGTTCGTGGTTCCGAAGTTCGCCGAATTGTATCAAAGCATGTCGGCGCAATTGCCGGCCGCCACCCAGATCCTGATTGCGGTGGGAACCACGGCCCGCAATTACATCCTGTTCGGATTCCTCGCTCTGGTGCTGGCCGCCGTCGCCTTCCGGTTTTGGGCGAAAACCGAAAAGGGCGAAGTGCGGGTAGACCGCTGGCGGATGCGAATGCCGCTGGTGGGTGAAATCTGGATCAAATATCAGGTGGCTCAGTTCGCCCGCGTGTTGGGCACCCTGTTGGTGGGCGGCATTCCGCTCCTACAGGCACTGGAGACGGCGTCCAGTTCACTCGGGACGCGCCTGCTCAAGAACACCTTAGGGGAAGCCGGCCAGATGGTAAAGGAAGGCCAGTCTCTTTCGTCGTCGCTGGCCAAAACTGGGATCTTTCCTGGGCTTTCCATCGACATGATTGAAGTGGGCGAATCCACCGGCGCGCTGCCCCAAATGCTATCCAGCGTGGCCGAATTCTACGAAGACGACGTGAATACCCGGATGTCGGCCAGTTTGTCGCTGATCGAGCCCGCCATCATGATTTTCATGGGCGGTTTCGTTACGTTCGTGTTGGTGGCGCTGTATTTGCCGATCTTCTCTTTAGCGGACACGCTCAGATGAGGAATACCAGGAAGACGAGGAATACAAGGAATGGCAGCCCGCGACACTCTTAAAATCGTGCAGCCGGCCGATGAAATCGCCCAGGCCAAAGCCATAGCCGCGCGCTACCGCTGCGACTTCGTCGATCTGAGGGAAGTGCGCATCGATCACGACCTGTTCCACTCCGTCCCGGTGGATCTGATGTTCCGCTACAACTTCGTGCCCATCCAGTCCCAAAACGGGCACCTGGATATCGCGCTGGCGGATCCCCGCAATTTGAACCTGATCGATGAACTGGCGGTCCTGCTTCAAAAGAAGCTGCACGTCAAGGTTGCGACACTGTCGCAGATCTCGGACCTGCTGAAGAAAACCGAGCAATCGCAGCGCGTGCTCGAAGAGGTCACCGAAGGCTTCACGCTGGACGTGATGATCGGCGAGGAAGAAAACCAGGACGAAACGCTGTCCATCGACAAGCTCACCGCCGACAGCGATATCGCGCCGGTGATCAAGCTGGTGGACACCACCATCTTCAACGCTCTGGAACGGCGCGCCAGTGACATCCACATCGAAACGCGCGATCAGGAAGTGGCCATTAAGTATCGTATCGATGGCGTGCTGCACTACGCCATGCCGCCCATCTCGAAGGACTGGCACACCACCATCATTTCGCGCATCAAGGTGATGAGCGAGCTGGATATCGCCGAGCGCCGCATCCCGCAAGACGGCCGCTTCCGGGTGCGCTACAAGGGTCGTTTGATCGACTTCCGCGTCTCCATCATGCCGACCATCCATGGCGAGGACGCCGTGCTGCGCGTGCTGGACAAAGAATCGATGAGCGAAAAATTCGCCAAGCTTTCGCTCGACGTGGTGGGATTCTCCGAGTCCGATCTGGTGAAGTTCCGGCGCTACATCAAGGAACCCTACGGGATGGTGCTGGTTACCGGTCCCACCGGCTCGGGCAAGACCACCACGCTGTACGCCGGCGTGAGCGAGATCAAGAACGACGAAGACAAGATCATCACCATCGAAGATCCGGTGGAATACCAGATTAAGGGCATCACGCAAATTCCCGTGAACGAGAAGAAGGGGCTGACGTTTGCACGCGGCCTGCGCTCCATCCTGCGGCACGATCCGGACAAAATAATGGTGGGCGAAATTCGCGACCAGGAAACGGCTCAGATCGCCATCAACGCCGCCCTCACCGGCCATCTGGTGTTCACCACCGTTCACGCCAACAACGTACTGGACGTATTAGGGCGCTTTTTGAACATGGGAGTGGAGCCCTACAATTTCGTGTCGGCGCTCAACTGCATCCTGGCCCAGCGCCTGGTGCGCGTGATCTGCACCTATTGCAAGGCGCCGGTGACGTATCCGGATTCCTATCTGGTCGAAAGCGGGCTCAACCCCGCCGAATGGCGCGACGTGACGCTGTACGAAGGCCCGGGCTGTTTCGAATGCGGCGGCACCGGCTTCCGCGGGCGCACCGCCATTCATGAATTGCTGGATCTGAGCGAGCACATCCGCGAAATGATTCTGGACAAGCGTCCGGCTTCTGAAATCAAGCGGGCCGCGCGCGAGGAAGGCATGACGTTCCTGCGGGATTCGGCCATCGACAAGGCACGCGAGGGAGTGACTACATTGAAGGAGATCAACAAGGTAACCTTCATCGAAGGTTAGTGGGGCTGTTGCGATGTCACTCGCCAATCTGCTGAAGGATCCGCCGCCCACGCACGCTTTCGAGCTCTCCGAAGAAGGGATCTCGTTCGTATCGATAGCGGAACCCGCGCGATTGCAATTCGACCGCTTCGAGCCGGGGGTTCTGCTGGTATCCCCGGTCCACGAAAACATCCAGCAGCCGCATGTTTTGTTGGAGCAGATCAGTTCGCTGGTCCCCGGCAACGGCCATCGCAAGCGCCGCGCGGCCGTGATTCTGCCGGATTATTGCGCGCGCATCGCGGTGCTCGATTTCGACACCTTTCCCTCCGATCCGGACGAGCAACAGGCGCTGGTGCGTTTCCGCCTGAAAAAGAGCGTCCCGTTCGAAGTGGACACCGCCATGGTCAGCTACGTCCAGCAACCTCGCCCCTCGAATGCCACGCCAGCCGGCGCCAAAGTGGAAGTGCTGGCGGCCGTGATGTCTTACGAAATTGTCGAGCAATATGAAGCGCCGTTTCGCGAGGCCGGCTTCCATCCCGGCCTCGTGACCACTTCGTCGATCGCCGCCCTGAACCTGTTGGTTGCCGACGGGATCACGCTGCTGGTCAAACTCAGCGGGCGGGTGCTCTCGGTGCTGGTATTGATGGATAACGCGGTGAAGCTGGCGCGCTGCATCGAAATGGATCAAGCCGGCGTATTGGATATCGAATCGGTGTTGCACCCCACCATTGCTTACATCGAGGACGAGCTGAAGTCGCGCCCGCAACTGGTTTGGCTGGCTGGATTCGGGCCGGAGGCGGGCGAATTTGGGCCGCGCTGGGAGAGCGAATGGGGCGTCGCGGTGCAGCCGATTCGCTCGCGCTTCGGCGTGCCCACGCGCAACAACAGCGGCCTGCTGGGATACTTGGAGTCGGTGGCCTAGCATACCCATGGCGCTGCGTATTCCTATCAATCTCGCGACCGAGCCTTTCCGGCGGGACCGGCCGATGCTGGCCGGCGCGGCAGCCATTGGGATTGTTCTGAGCGCGCTGTTGATTTTCCAGGTGTTCACCATCGTCTCCGAACACCGCCAGGCGGCCGACATTCGAATCGCGATCGACCGCGAAAACGCCCAACTCCGCGCCATCGCCGAGCAACAAGCCAAACTGAACGCCACGCTGCGCAGGCCCGAGAACGCGGAAGTGCTGGAGCGCAGCCTGTTCCTGAACACGCTGATCGATCGCAAAGCGATCAGCTGGACCAAGATTTTCGCGGATCTCGAAAAAGTGATGCCCTACAACGTCCGGCTGGTCTCGGTGCGGCTGCCGGCCGTGAATTCGAATAATCAGGTGCTGCTCGACATGGTGGTGGGGGCCAAAGACGTGCAGCCAATTCTGGAACTGTTCAAGCGTCTGGAAGGTTCGCCGCAGTTTGGAAACGCCAGCGTGCAGACCTCCACGCCGCCTTCGCAAACCGATCCCTTTTACCGCTATCACGTGACGGTGAGTTATGCTCAGAGGCTCTAAAGTGGGGAGAAGCTTTAGCTCCTGGCCGCCCAGCAATCCGCGATCGGCCATCCGGCTGGGGCTGGGCGTCTTGTTGGCGGCCAATCTGGCGGCGGGGTATTTTATGCTGCGGCCCATCGGCGGATCGGCCCAGGAACTCTCCGAGCAGGCCCTGGAAATGCACTCGCAGATCCGGCAGCAGCAGGGCGTGCTGGAGCGCACTCGAGTGCTGGCAAGCAAGATCGAAAGCGGACGCGGACAAGGCGATCATTTCATGAGCAGCTATTTTCTGCCGCGGCGGCCGGCCTACTCCTCCATCGTGGCGGAGCTGAACGACCTCGCCAGCCAGGCCAAGATCACCCCGCGCGACAGCGCCTGGGCTCTGGAACCGGTGGAAGGCAGCGACACGCTGGACATGCTGCAGATCTCCGCCAATTTCGAAGGCACGTATCCGGATCTGATCCACTTCATCAACCTGCTCGACAAGTCCGACCGGCTGCTGATTATCGAAAGCCTGAACGCCACGCCGCAACAATCGGGCGGGCGTCTGAACGTGATGCTCAAGCTGGACAGCTTTGTCCAGGAGGACGGTTCCGCGCCATGAACTGGATGCCGTCCAACCTGGGAGCGGAGCCCAAAAAGGTCGCCATTCTCATCGTTGTAGCCGCGGTTGGGGGTTTTGTTTACCTCTACAACCGCAACCCCAGCGAAGGCCCGGCGGCCGCGGCCGCGCCGCCCATCTTGAGCCGCGCGCCGGTGACGACGTCCTATGGAGCCGGCACGGCGCGTACGGCCAGGCCCTCGTTTCGCGTAACGCAGAAGGGGGGCGGCAGTTCGATCGAATTCCGGCCGTCGCTCAAGATCAAGGACATCGAACCGTCCAGCGTGGATCCCACCTTGCACCTGGACCTGCTCGCGAAACTCAAGAGCGTCACTGTGGATCCCAGTTCGCGCTCGCTGTTTGAGATTGGCACGGCGCCGCCGGCTGACCCTAGCCTCAAGGAACCGGCCAAGATCGTAATCGCACCGGTTTTTGTTGGCCCCATTGCCCCCAAACCCGTGGAAGCCCCGGCGGAGCCGAAAGCGCCGCCCATACCGCTCAAGTTCTATGGCTTTGTGAACAAATCCAAAGTGGGGGACAAGCGCGCCTTCTTTCTGGACGGAGAAGACATCGTGATCGCAGCCGAGGGCGACATGATCAAGAAGCGCTATAAGATCGTGCGCATCGGCATCAACTCGGCCGTGGTGGAAGATACCCAGTTCAAGAGCAACAACCAGCAAACGCTGCCGCTCGAAGCGGAGCTGGCCTCATGAAAAACCAAAGACCTGGCAGCCGCCGCGACGAGTCCGGATTCGCCATGCTGCTGGTTTTCGTATTGGCCGCCGCCATCGCCATCACGCTGTTTGTCGAGGTGCCGCGCGTCGCGTTCGAATCGCAGCGCAATCGCGAGCAAATGACCATCGATCGGGCGCTGCAATATCAGCGCGCCATCCAGCTTTTTTACCGCAAGTACCGGCTGTACCCGCAAACGCTGGACGATCTGGAAACCGCCCGCAACATCCGTTTCCTGCGGCGCCGGTATAAGGACCCGTTGACCGGCAAGGAGTACCGTCTGCTGCACGTCGGCCCGGCCGGCCAGCTTACCGATTCGCTGATTCAACCTGCGGCTCCGCTCCCGGGAAGCAGTACCGGCAGCGGCCTGAACGCGGCTTCCAACCCGGCGCAAACCTCCAGCTCGCCGCAATCCTCGAACTCCTCACAGCCCGTCGATCCCAACAATCCCAACGCGCAGGCGCCCGACCCTTTAAATATGGCGGCGCGCAGGCCGAGCGACCGGATTATTGGGACGGGGACGGCAGCGGTTGGAGACAACAACGGCCAGCCCCCGGATCCGAATTCCAATCCGCCCTCGGATCAACCGGCCCCGCAACCGCTGGACCCTTCGCAAACCGGCCAGCAACCGGTGGTCCCCGGACAACCCGGAGTCCCCTTCCAACCGGGCCAGCCGGTTATTCCAGGCCAGCCTGGATTTCCAGGTCAGCCCGGGATTCCGAGCCAGCCTGGGTTTCCAGGGATGCCCGTACAACAGCCCACGGATCCCAATCAACCGGGGCAACCTCAACTCCCCGCGCAGCCGCCATCTCCATTTCCAGGGCAGCAGTACGCCAACCCAGGGGGAGGCGCAGGACCCGCAACGGCCGGCGGGCCCGGTGCTCAAGGCAACCAAGCTGCGAATATGATCCAGCAGCTTTTGACTACGCCGCGCCAGCCGCCCTCCGCAACCGGTTTCACCACGGGTAATACCGGGGGCATCGCGGGCGTCGCAAGCACAGCCGAAGGCAAGGGAATCCACGTGATCAACGACCGCACCAAGTACAAAGAGTGGGAGTTTGTTTACGACATCAAGAAGGACAAGACTGCGATAGGCGCCGCTGGAGTGGCTCAGCAACAGCAGATACAGCAGCAAATGCAACCGGGCGGAGTGGGCGCCGGAAATAATCCGCTCAGTTCCGGCTCGACGAACTCTACCGCCGCCAGCCCCGCATCCGCCGCCAGCCCTACTACCGGAGCGGCGCCCACCACTCCCACCGCTCCGCCCCCATCTCAGTAGACTTCAAATGAACATCTCCTCGTCGCTGGTGGCCTGATCGGGAGTGGGCCGATTGCCGCGAGCCAACGCCCCCAGCGCCGCCCGGATGCCTACCGCCAGGCCATTGATCTCGCGCAGCGGCCGCATTACTCCGTCGTGGAATACGGCTATGGTCTCATGGGCGCGGCTGAAAGTATCGTCCAGCACCAGTTCCGCGCGATCCATCTGTACTTTGGCTCGCTCCGCCACGTCGCCCACCACGTCCTCCACGACGGCCAACTGGCGCTTGGTGGAATCCAGGATATCCTTGCTGGCTTCCAGGATCTCATTGGCCCGCGTAGTAATCTCGGTGATCTGCCGTCCGCTCCGCTCCACCGTCGCATTGGTCTTTTCCACCAGGCTCTCCACTTTCGGCAGCAAGGGATGGATGGCTTCTTGGATTGCCTTAGTGGTTTTGTAAATTCCCGCCAGCATGCCCGCCTGAATACACAGAGCAATCGCGGAGATGATGACGAACGCCGCCATCACGTAGAGCAGAGTGGTCTCGTTCATGACTCCATCTCCGCGGAATTAGATTCCTTCCACCGAATCGTTAGCCGTGCTGCTCACCGCTTCGCGATAGGCTTGCTTACCGGCTTCCACCGCCGCCGCCAGGTTCTCACGCTGGCGCAATACGGAAGACTTGCCTCGTTCGATGGCGTCGGTCGCCTGGTCGCGTACCTCGTTGGTCCGCCGTTTCAGGTAATCCTTGCCTTCATCGGCCTTCGAGCGCAACAGCTCGCGGGTTTCCGGACCCGATTTCGGCGCAAAAAGCAGCCCCGCGGCGACGCCCAATCCCAGTCCAAGGAAGAAATACGAAAACTTGTTGTCGTCTTCCATTTTTTGCCTATCCTTTCGTTTAACTCATCTCTACAATAGCAGTCTGGAATCTGTTAGTGTTCCTTTGTGATGGCGAAACGCCCGCCACAACCGTTAGATCGCGGCAAGCTCCTAAACGTTGCACTTCGCGCGTTGGGCGCTCGCGCGCACTCCTCGGGAGAGCTGCGCGAGAAACTTCGGCGCCGCGCGCAAAACCAGGAGGATGTGGACGCGGTTATGGCCAAACTGAAGGAAGCCGGCTATCTGAACGACCGGCAATTCGCGGAAGCGTATGCAGCGGCGCGTTTAGAGGATCAGGGCCTGGGGAAGATGCGGGTTTTGCGGGACCTCCGCCAAAGGCGGGTGGCGCCGAAGCTGGCCGAACAAGTCACCGAACAGACCTACGAGAAAACCGACGAAACCGACCTGATCGAGGAGTTTTTGCGCCGCAAGTATCGCGGCAAGCAGCTGGGGACTTTCTTTAGCGAGGAAAAGAACCTGGCTGCAGCCTTTCGCCGGCTGCGCTATGCGGGATTTTCGGCCGGGCAATCGATTCGCGTATTGAAGCGCTATGCGGCTCAGCCGGAAGCGCTCGACGCGCTGGAAGAATCATCTGACGAAGACGGTCACCAGCACCCCCGCAACGATTAAACCCGCGCCGAGCACATTACCGTTGGTGGGCTTTTCGCCCAAGAAAACGAACGCCATCACCACCGCCAGCGCCACGCTCAGTTTGTCGATGGGAGCTACGCGCGAGGCCTCGCCCAATTGGAGCGCTTTGTAGTAGAACAGCCAGGAGAGCCCGGTCGCAATCGCCGACAGGAAAAGGAACAAAAGAGAATGGCGTGAGATGCGAACCAGGTCCGCGGCGTTTCCTTGCACCGCTACGATGCCCCAGGCGAAAAAAAGGATGATGGCAGTGCGGAAGGCCACGGCCAGGTTGCTGTCGACGTCGCGCACGCCGATTTTTCCGAAGATCGCCACCAGCGCGCCGAAGAATGCGGAGAGGACGGCGTACCCGGCCCAGCTCATCGCGCCGGCACTACCACTGGTTCGGCGCTCTTGCTCCAGCCCGACATCCTGATCTTGCCATCGCTGCGGACTTGGCCCGTCAGCATGCCAGTGGTGTTGAACGGCGCCGCGGTATTGCCTTGCCGATCCAGCGCGATCACCCCTCCGTCGCCATGCTGCGCCACCAGTTCGTGCATCACCACGTCCCCGGCGGCCTGCTCGAGCGAAACGTGCAGATAGCGCAGGCGCGCGCAAATGTCCGATGCCACCACGTTACGCATGAAGTATTCGCCCGTGCCGGTGGCCGAGACGGCGCAGCTCTCGTTGTTCGCGTAGGTGCCGGCGCCGATGATCGGCGAATCGCCCACGCGGCCGGGCATTTTCAGAACCGTGCCGCCGGTGGATGTGCCGGCGGCGAGATTACCCGCCTGATCCAGCGCCACCACGCCCACGGTACCGTGTCCAGCGCCCTCTTTCCTGTTCTTCTCGGCATCCTGGAACCGTTTCCACTCGCGCTCTGTGTAGAAATAGTAGGGCGAGACCAGCTCGATTCCTTGCGATTTCGCGAACTCCTCGGCGCCCTCACCCACCAGCAGAACATGCGGCGTCTTCTCCATCACCAGCCGCGCCAGGTGAATCGGATTGGCGATGTGCTTCAGCGACGCCACGGATCCGGCCTCGAGCGTTCGCCCGTTCATAATCGCGGCGTCCATCTCCGGCACGCCTTCCTTCGTGTAGTATGCGCCCCGGCCGGCGTCGAACAATGCGGAGTCTTCCATCACGCGGATGGTGGCTTCCACGGCATCCAGGCTGGCGCCGCCGCGCGCCAGGATTTCATAGCCGGCCCGGATCGCTTGAACCATGAGGTTGCGGCGGGCCTCGATGGCCTGTGGAGTCATTTTGCCGTAATCGCCCGCGCCGCCGTGAGCCACCAGCACAAAATTGTTCGACGGTTGAGCGGAAGCGGCCACCAGAAACAGGGCGGCAAGCGCGATAGTTCTCATCGAACCTATGCTATCGAACTATGCTACACGTTCGGGAGAAAAATGGGCCAACCGCCGGCGCAAAGTTCCGTACGCGCGGAACAGCAGCGACTTCAGCGCTGGAATCGAGCACTCCAGCACCTCGGCAATCTGGAAATAGTCCATCCCTTCATACTTGTGCATCAGTACCGCGGCCAGCTGCTTGGGCGGCAGCGCGTCGATTGCCTCGCGGATCTCGCGGGCACGATACTCGGCCAGCAACCGTTGATCGACCCTCGGATTCCGATCCAGCACTTGAATGCAGCGCGTCTCATGCGTGGACGCGTCCAATCGCAGGTGCGCAGCTTCGCGCCGCGTATCCCGTCGCCAGTTCAAAGCGACATTGGTGGTGATGCGAAAAAGCCAGGTGCTGAACTTGGCCTCCGGTTGGTAGCGGCTGCGAAAACGATACACGCGCAGAAACACGTCCTGCGCCAGCTCCTCCGCCACGGCCCGGTCCCGAACCAGCCGGTAGAGATGATTCACCACTGTGCCGCGGTGCCGATCGAGCAGGGTTTCAAAGCTGGGCTCATGGCCGCCGCAGACTTGCACCATCAAGACCGCGTCGGGATCGAGAGGCCACTCCGCCATGCACTTTTGGAAGTGCGAGCGTGCCGGCGCGTTACGCTACGTGTTGTAACAATTCGTAAACCGGTTACTGCGGGCGATCCTGATGCTCGGGAAAGACGGCGTAGCCATCCGGTGGCGGATACAGGTTAAACAGCACGTTCAAACGCTTCCGAAGATAGCGGCTGGGCAACTGGCGCGGACCGGTCTCCACGTCGATGTCGCAGCAGATCCCATGCAAGTACAGCGTCAGAGTGTCGATGAGCGACTGCCGCACATACTCGCGAAACGCCTTGTTCTCCTTGCGCACGTTGGTTTCGCGCCGCAGGAGCGCCTGTTTCATGTGCCAGCTCTCTTCATCCACCTCGCCATGCACCCGCGCGTTCAGCTCTTCGCGCAGCATGGAGCTGTACTGAGACAGCGCCTCGTCGGACCCGTGATCGGCCGCCAGCGTCGCCAGTACGTGGTAGAAGCGATAGTGATAATCGGAAACGTCCTGGTCCTTCAGGGCAAACAGCAGAACTTCCTCTTTATCGAAGCCCACTTGGGTGGCCCAAGACAGGCGGTTTTCCGGCGGCTTCTCGGTGCAGACGAATTCGTCGCGCCGGGCCACTCCCTTCCCGTCGGCCCGCTCCAAATAGGGCACCAGCATGATGGAAACTTTCGGCAGGAGCGCGGAAACGGCCGGCGGAAGAGCCGCGATGGGCTCTTCGAGGTACTCCTTGACGTCCTCATCGCTCAGCGGCACGGAGGCGCAGAAGTACGAGAAAGTGTTGCTGAGCGGGATCATCTCGCCGCGGAACTGCTCCGCGAACTGGCCAACGCTAAGCTTAGAGAGATCAGGTTGCGCGGACATCGGGTGGGGTTGAATCGTCTTTAGTCTAACACGGTGCCGCCGGACTGCCTGGTACTGGCGCGGGGGTCTCGAACCGCCCGCTTTCCGCGTTATAAGCCGCCACGGCGCCGGAACTGATGTGATAGAGCCAGCCATGCAGCGATAGATCGCCTTGCTGCAGCCGGGCCGCGACTGTGGGATGCGAGCGCAGGTTCTGCATTTGGGCCACTACATTGCGTTCCGTTAGCGCCAATAGAAGCTCGGCGCTGGGATCCGTTTCGCGTTGTTCGACGCTCGCATAGCGCAGCCAGGCCGCGACGTTGGGAAACGCCTCCAGGGCTTCGGGATTGAGCGCGCCTCGCATGACGCCGCAATCGGTGTGGCCGCAGACGATCACCTCCGGCACTTGAAGCACGCCGACCGCATATTCGATGGTGGCTGAAACGCCGCCCACGGCGTCGGGATAAGGCGGAACCACGTTGCCGATGACGCGGCAGATGAACAGCTCGCCGGGTTTGGTTTGGGTGAGCAGGCAGGGGTCGATGCGGGAATCGGCGCAGGTGATGAACAGCGCCTCGGGCCGCTGGCTCAGGGCCAGTTTTTCAAAAAGAGCCCGATGCCGCGGATAAATGTCCTTTTGAAATCTGGAGATACCCCTCAGGAATTTTTCGACTGGCATCTTTTCAAGGTACGCTACCTTCCCGCCACCGGGAAGCCGTGATCTTTATTCGATCGCGACGGCACCCTTCACCGGCCCGGTCTTCCTCATGAAGAACATTAAGGGGATCACGGCGAGAAACAAGACGCCCAGAACCCAGAAGACTTCGTTGAACGAAAGCATCGCGGCTTGTTGCTGCACGCTCGAGTAAAGCATCCCCTGCGCTTGCGCGGCGGCTTGGGTGGAGTTTGCACCGTTGGTCATCATCAATTGCTTGGCGCCGGCCAGCGCCGATTGATAGGCGGGGTTGAGCGGCGAGAGATTCTCGATAAGCCGCTGCTGGTGGAATTGCTCGCGCCGGGCGATCAAGGTAGTGCAGATCGCGATGCCGGTGCTGCCGCCCATGTTGCGCGCTAGGTTGATCAGGCCCGTGGCGTAGCCGGTCTTCTCGCGGGCGATGAAGGCGAACGCCACGGTGTTGATGGGCACAAACAGAAACGCCAGGCCCAAGCTCTGTAACGCGCGAGCGCCCACGGTGTGTCCGAAATTGATCTGCATGTCGAAGCGCGACATCTCGAACAGGCCCAAGGAAGACACGATCAGGCCGACGATAATCAACCAGCGCGCTTGAATCTTCGAAAGCAGAATGCCGACGATGGGCATCATCACCATGATCACCAGACCGCCGGGGGACAACGCCAGGCCGCTTTGCATGGCCGTGTAGCCGAGCAAGGTCTGCATAAACAGCGGCAGCACCATGGTGCTTCCATAGAGCACGAAGCCGAGAATAAACATGCTGGCTGTGGAGATGGCGAAGGTGCGGTCCTGGAGCAGGCGAAAGTCGACCACGGGTTCCTTCTGGCGCAACTCCCACACCACCACGCCGATCAATCCGATGGCGGCGATCACGGCGGCAGCCACGATACCGTGCGATGAGAACCAGTCGTGCTTTTGGCCGTCGTCCAGCATGATTTCGAGCGCGCCGAGACCGGTGGCCAGCAGTCCCAGGCCGATATAGTCGATCTTCAAGCCATCCCGCAGCGTTTTGCGGATCAGGTAGGGCGGATCGAAGATCAGCAGCGAAGTAAGCAGCAGGGAGCAAACGCCCACGGGAACATTGATGAGAAAAATCCAGCGCCAGGTGTAGTTGTCGGTGATCCATCCGCCAAGGGTTGGGCCCACCACCGGCGCGAACACCACGCCCATGCCGTACACGGCCATGGCGATGCCCTGCTTCTCGCGTGGGAAGGTTTCGCGCAGGATGGCCTGCGAAACGGGCTGCAGCGCTCCGCCGCCCAAGCCTTGCAGCACGCGGCATAGGATCAATATGGGAAGGTTGGGCGCCAGGCCGCACATGGCGGAACTGGCGGTGAACAGCATCACGCATCCCATGTAGAAGCGCTTGCGGCCGAACCAGGTGGAAAACCAGCCGCTGAGCGGAAGCACGATGGCGTTCGCCACCAGGTAAGCGGTGAGCACCCAGGTGGCTTCGTCGACGCTGGAAGAGAGGCTGCCCGCGATGTGCGGCAGCGCGACGTTGGCCACGCTGGTGTCCAGCACTTCCATGAAGGTGGCCAGCATCACCGTGCCGGCGATCACCCAGGGATTGATGGCCGGGCGCTCCGGGGGGCCTGCCGGTGTGCGCAGATCCACTACCTCGGTCTTGAGAGTGCTCGCCATAATGCGATTTTCCAGGCGGAATTACTTAGTGAAAATGGTGGCTTCGATATTCATTCCCGGGCGCAACACCTGATTTCCGCCCGGAATAGGATCGAGCACAATCTTCACCGGAATTCTTTGGACCACCTTGACATAATTGCCAGTGGCGTTTTCCGGCGGCAGCAGGCTCATGCGCGTACCCGTGGCGGCGGCCAGCGAATCGACGTGGCCAGGATAGGTTTTGCCGCTCAAATCGGCCTTTACTTCGGCCCTTTGACCGTCGTGGACATCGGCCAGTTGGGTCTCCTTGAAGTTGGCGGTGACCCACACGTCCTGCAAGGGAACCAACATGAGCAGGCCCTGTCCTTGTTGCACGATCTGTCCCACTTCCACGGATTTGTGAGTGACCACGCCATCCATGGGTGCGACGATGGTGGTGTAGCTCAAGTTGAGCTGGGCGGCTTCCACGTTGGCTCGAGCCGCGCCGATGTTGGCCGCGGCAGAGGAGGCATCGGCCACGCGCACGGTCACCTGCTTCTGGCTGGCTTGGGCCTGCGCGATCCCGGCGCGCGCTTGCGCCACGCGAGCCTGCGCGGACAGCACGGCCGCTTTCTTGGTTTCGGCGTCCTGGGTGACTGAGTTTAATTTATCCTTGACGGCCTGCAACTCGCTGCTCGCCACGCTGGCGGCCGATACATAGGCGTCATATTCCAGACGCGAGATTTCTTCCTTGTCGACCAGCGTCTTCATGCGGGCCAAGTCGGAAGCCGCGCGATCGGCGGTGGCTTGGGCCGACTGGACATTGGAACGCGCCACGGCGATATCGGCCGTGGAGGCACGTTGGTAATCCACGCGCGCTTTCTCGTAATCGGCTTGCGCCGCGCTCAATTGGGCGTCGGCGCTGGATACATCGCTGGCAGTGGTATCGCGCGTGAGCGGAACCCCCGCGGCCGCGCCTTGCGACTGGCTTTGCGCGACGGCCAGCGCCGCGCGCTCCTGATCCAGCTTCACTTGATAATCTCCGGGATCGATGCGCACCAGCACCTGGCCTTTCTTCACCTGCTGGTTGTCATCGATGAGCACCTCGCTGACCTTGCCGTAGATTTTGGAGGATACAGGAATAATGTGCCCGTCCACTTGCGCGTCGTCCGTAGAAACGCGGTCCAGGGAGTGGATCCAAAAGTATCCGCCAACCGCGGCCAGCACAAGAAACACCACCAGGATGATTAGCTTCTTCGATGAATTCCTGGGCTTGGGGGGATGCACGGCTCGCATCGTCTCGCCGGGCCGCGTCTCCACCTTCGGCCTCTCGCGCTCCTTCTCATAATCCACTGTTTGTGATTCCATGCCTTCTTCCTTCCTCATTTCGCGTACAAAGATTCCATCTGTCCGGTGGCGTGGGCGAGGTCGGCGCGGGCCTGATTATAGCGGTACAGGGCTACTATCTGATTATCGTTCGCCCGGGCCAATTCGTCCTGCGCGGTGATTACTTCGATGTTGTTGGCCACTCCGGCCTGGAAGCGGTCGCGGGCCTGCACCACTTCCTCGCGCGCCAGATCGATCCCCTGGTTCGCCACGTCTACTTCGTTTTTCGCGGATTCCAGTTGCGCGGCAGCCGTCTTCACCTCTTGCGCGATCTGGTTGCGGAGATCGGCCTGCTGCTGGGTCAACTTCTTCAGCTCCAGGTCCGCGACGGCAATTTGCGCGCGAATACGGCCGCCGGTGAACAATGGGACGTCCAGAGACGCGCCGAAATCATAGACGGGGATCGCGCTAGCCGGTGAGAGGCCCTGTTCGGACCATGCGGCGTTCAGGGCGATGCGGGGCAATCTGGCGTCCTCGGTGGCCTTCTTCTCCAGTTGCTGAGCGCGAATCTGTGAATTCAGGGCTTTCATTTCCGGCCGCTCGACGAAAGCCCGCTCCATCGTCTCGTCGGCCGAGTAGGCCGGCGTTTTGAAAAATTCCGAGGCGTCCGCCAGTTCGATGGCCTGATGCGGATTGGCATTCAACAAACGAGACAACCCATAGAGCGAGGTTTCGAGCGCCGTACGAGCCTCGATGAGCCGTTGTTGCTCGTTCTGGTATTGCACATTGGCCCGCAGAGTATCGATGCCGGTTCCAACGCCGTTTTTCTGCATGTCGCTGGCTTGGTCGAAGAGCGCTTTGGCCAGGTCCACGCGCGATTGCGCGGCGCTGACGTCGGCTGCCGCCCGCAAACTTCCCAGATATTGCGACACCACCAGCAGCACGTCCTGCTCGCGCACGGTCAGTTCCTGGGCGCGCGATCCCGTGGTGTTTTCCTTGGATTCGCGCCAGCGGCGCCAGGCCGCCAAATCCAGCAGCGGCGCTGAACCGTTGGAGCCGCCCTGGAACAACCAGAACGGCCCGGAGTGTTGCGGGAATCCCGCTACTTTCATCCCCAGGAAGGCTTCCAGATTCTCTCGCTCTACCGCTTCCGAGGCTGCGAGATTCGCCTGCGGGAGAAGCGCCGAGCGCGCGATGGTTTGGTTTTCCTGGCTCACTGCCACATTTAGATTCGCCACCTGCACCTCGGGATTCTCTTTCAATGCGATTGCCACCGCCTCGCGGAGCGTCAGGCGAAGCGGCCCCGATTGTGTATCAGGTTGCGCGCCCTTGGCGAAGGTTGTCACTGCTATCAGCAGGATGGCCGGCAGCACCGCGCGGCTCAACCCATTTGGCAACGCGCGATCGGCCTTCCCGGTAATTTCCGACACGACCGACTCCGTCATCGGTCCTGCGGTCCGAAAACAGGCACCTTCGCGGAACAATTTCATCAGGACCCGCTTACCCTCTTCGTCGATGAACAAGATCCCGGTTAAATCGACGACGGATTTTCGGTTTGCCGCGACAGATCCCGCGCTCTTCCAGGATTGCTCCAGCTCTTTAGCCCAGGCACCCACCAAGCGCCCTTCTACCTGGAAGGTCAGCAGTTGTGGGCTGTCATGGAGTGTGATTCTAAGCATGGTGTCGTGCCTATTCGCTTAAGAGCAAGCAACTGACCACTTATTTCTCCTTCTTTCTTCAATCACTTACGTTTGTGTGCCGAAATACAGTAGCCGAAATAGCGGCTGCAGACGATTAGTCGGCACGATGTCTCGCAGGGAACCCGGCGCCAGGCACGGTGTCTATAGAGACGTGTTTGAACAATCTATACTTCTCAAAAACGAAGCCAGCAGGCCATGGAATTTCGTGGCGCCGCTTGGCGCGGAGATGCTGATTGCGGGTCTGGCGATTCTGATTCCGCTGGCTTCAAGCGATCACCTGCCGGCGTTCCATTGGCACAGTGTGGGGCTACGTTCAGCGCCCGCGCCGCCGCGTGAACGGGCGGTCGCACGAAGCTCCCTCACAAGGAGCATGCTGTCATTGGCTCCTGCTCCCCGGCCGATTTTCCGTTTCGATCATGAGGCCGTTCTTCACCCAGCGCAGACTCTGGTGGCTTTTTCTTCGGAAGCGCCGCCCAGCATTGGCGCGGATGGACCCGGCAATGGCGCAGGCCCCGTTGGAGTTCTCTCAATTCCACCGCCGACGCTACCGCCCCCACAACGGACGGCGGCCTCCGCGCCCGTGAAGGTTGGGGGCTCGGTTCAAATGGCCAAGCTGATCCGCAGGGTGATTCCCGAGTATCCTGCTCTGGCCAGAGCGGCGCGGATCTCGGGCGTAGTGCATTTGCTGGGAACCATCGGCAAGGACGGGACAATCCGGAACCTGCGACTGGTCGACGGCCATCCCATGCTGGCGCGGGCCGCGGTGGAAGCAGTGGAGCAGTGGGTTTACGAGCCGACGTTGCTGAATGGCGAGCCGGTGGAGGTGATTGCGCCGATCGAAGTGAGTTTTACGTTAGGGCAGTAGGTTTTGACTTGCTAACTCTGTAATTGTGCACGATTCTGACGCCGAGATACAGAGCGACGAACAATGCGGCGGCGAATAGAACGAGTGCCCAAATATGCCGGCGCAAATAGGGAACGGTGTCGGCGCCCAGCCGCGAGCCGAGCCAGGCCATGAACAGGTAGCGTGGAATCCGCGCGGCCAGCAAAACGATGGAGAACGTCACGGGGCTTTCTTCCAGAGCGCCCGCGGAAATGATGAAAATTTTCAGGGGCAGTGGAATGATCGGCACAACTGCCGGCACGAACACGGTGAGGAGCCCATATTCATGAAACCAGGCGCGCAGCCTGGCGCGGCGGGGGCTGGAGGTGTGCCGGCGATGGTATTCTTCGCCTCCCTTGTAAGCGATCCAGAACAGTAACAAGCTTCCGATCAGAGAACCGCCGATGGCGGCGCCGGCGGCCAGATAGCCCTGGGAGCGATCCACCATAGCGACCAGGACGATATACAGATCCACTCCGCCGACCAAGGGAATTCCGGTGGAATCCAGCAGACCGAGAAGGAAAACGCCCATCGGTCCCCACGAGACCAAAGTCTGGATGATTTTGGACAGTGTCTGTTAGCCCTTTGAGATTCTACTGCAACAGGGCGAGTAGCTCCGGCTCGCCGATCACCGGGACCCCCAGCGAGCCGGCTTTATCGAGCTTTGAACCCGGATCGGCGCCCGCTACGACGTAATCGGTCTTTTTGCTAACCGATCCCGTCACTTTGCCGCCCGCCGCTTCGATGCGCTCCTTGGCTTCCTCGCGCGCGAGATTGGGAAGCGTGCCTGTGAGCACGAAAACCTTGCCGGTCAAAGGTCCGGCCGCCTTTTTTTCCTTGATCTGGTGTTCAAACCTGAGACCGGCCTTGCGCAGGCGCTCCACCAACTCGCGATTGCGCCGCTCGTGGAAAAACTGGCGGATGCTCTGGGAGACTTTGGGGCCGACCTCTTGGGCCTCTTGCAGCTTCTCTTCATCGGCTTCGGCGATCGCGTCCAGACTGCCGAAAGTATCGGCGAGAATTTGCGCGGTGCGTTCGCCGACGAAAGGTATCCCCAGGCCGTTCAGGACTCGCGGCAGCGGCTGTTGGCGGGACCGGTCAATGTTCTGCAACACTTTCTCGGCCGACTTTTGTCCCATGCGTTCGAGTTCGAGCAGCTGGTCGAGGGTGAGATCGTAAAGGTCGGCTACGCTCTTCACCAGGCCGCGCGTCACCAGTTGATCCACCAGGACATCGCCCATACCGTCAATATCCATGACGCCGCGGGCGGCAAAATGCAGAACCGACTCCTTCAAACGCGCAGGGCAGTTGGTGTTGATGCATCGGCTGGCGGCTTCGCCTTCTTCGCGCACGATCTCGCCGCCGCACACCGGACAGTGCTTGGGCATTTTGAACGCCCGGCGGTTGTGGCCCTCTTTGACGACGCGCACCACTTTCGGGATCACGTCGCCGGAGCGCTCCACCAGCACGGTATCGCCGATTTCGACGCCCAGCCGGGCGATTTCATCCTCGTTGTGCAAGGTTGCGCGAGTGACGGTGACGCCGGCGATATTGACGGGTTTCAAGTGCGCAACCGGAGTCAGCGTCCCGGTCCGGCCCACTTGCACCTCGATATTTTCAATGACGGTCTGCTCCTGATGCGCGGGGAACTTGAAGGCAATGGCCCAACGCGGCGCCTTGGCGGTCCAGCCGAGCCGCTCCTGCTGGCGGACGGAATCCACCTTGATAACGATGCCGTCGATCTCATAGTTGAGCGACTCGCGCTTGGACTCCCAGTTCTTGTAAAACTCGAGCACGTCGTCCAACCCGGCGCACTTTTTGCGGTGCGTGTTGACCTTGAAACCCATGCGCGAAAGCTCTTCAAGAGATTGCCAATGGCTGTCGTAATGAAACTTGCCGTCCACCAGCAGAAAATACGCCGAATACTCGAGCTGCCGCGACGCAGTCAACGACGGATCCAAGGCCCGCAAGGATCCGGCAGCGGCGTTGCGAGGGTTGGCAAATGGCGGCAGATCGCGCTCCAGTTGCCTGGCGTTCAAGCGCTCAAAGGCTGGTAGCGGCAGCAGGGCTTCGCCGCGCACTTCGAACGCGGGCAAATC
The DNA here is from genome assembly GCA_963824345.1 of Bryobacterales bacterium. Classification (GTDB taxonomy): domain Bacteria; phylum Acidobacteriota; class Terriglobia; order Bryobacterales; family Bryobacteraceae; genus Palsa-89. The sequence goes on along the minus strand of CAWGOZ010000012.1, from coordinate 198,495 downwards.
GGACTTCACGCGCAACGGAAGCGAGCGGATGGTTCGGGCGTTTTCCGTCACGTCTTCGCCGGTTTGCCCGTCGCCGCGCGTGATGGCGCGCAGCATCTTTCCGTGGTCATAATGAACGGCCATGGAGAGCCCGTCCAGCTTCAGCTCCGCGACGTATTCGTAGGGCTCACCCTTCAGCAGTTCTCGAATACGCTGGTCGAAGGCGCGCATTTCATCTTCGTTCAAAGCGTTGTCGAGGCTCAGCATGGGCGAGCTGTGCCGCACCTTGACGAAACCTTCGCGCGCTTTGCCGCCCACGCGCTGGGTGGGCGAATCGGGCGTCACCAGCTCCGGGTTCGCGGCCTCCAGCTCCAGCAGGCGGCGCATCATCCGGTCATACTCGGCGTCGGTGATCTGGGGCCGGTCGAGGACGTAATACAAGTACTCGTGATGCTGCAGCTTCTCGCGCAGATCTTCCAGCTCTGCTTCTACGTTTTTATCGGGCATCTACTATAATTAGGGTACTATTCACCGGCGAACCGTTCTCATTTACAATCCTTACGCAGGCGGACTCAGACGGCGAAGCCATGCGCTGCGCCGGGCCATCGAGGTGCTGGGGGCGCGCGGGATGACGTTCGATTCCATTGCCACCACTGGCCCCGGGCATGCGGGCGAGATCTCGCGCCAGGAGGTGGCTCGCGGCGCGGAACTGATTTTGGTCGCCGGCGGCGACGGCACCATCAATGAAGCGGTGAACGGAATGGCGCATTCCGATGTTCCGTTAGGCATTCTTCCAGCCGGGACCGCGAACGTGCTGGCGTGCGAACTGGGAATCGGGAAGTCCATGGAGCGCGCGGCCGAGACTCTGGCGGATTCGGTGCTGGAACGGGTAGCGCTGGGTTCGATAACCAACGGCGACGAAGGCGCCCAGCGATATTTCCTGCTGATGGCCGGTGTGGGATTGGACGCCGATATCGTCTATCACATACATGCGGGCATGAAGAGAGCCCTCGGCAAGGCGGCTTACTGGATGGGCGGGTTCTCCAGGGTAGGCCGGCGCATTCCCGAGTTCACGGTGCAGGCGAATGGCCGCGAGTTTCGCGCGAGCTTTGCATTGCTGAGCCGCGTCCGCAACTATGGAGGCGACCTGGAGATTGCGCCAACCATTTCCCTGATGGATGACGAGTTCGAGATGGTTCTATTTGAAGGCGAAAGTTCGCTCCAATTCTTGAAGTACATGCTGGCGGTTGTGGTTCATCGGCAACAGACCATGCGCGGCATCACCATTCTGAGAACACGTCACGCGGTGTTCTCGGGCCTGCGGAATTCGAAGATCCATATTCAGATCGACGGCGAGTATGCCGGCGTGGCGCCCGCGCGGGTCGAGATTGTTCCCAACGCGCTCACCCTGATGGTGCCACCGGGGTTTCGCGCGCGCAGGCCCGGCAGCGTCCCGGCCACCGTCACCGACGCCGCATGGACAACCTCACCCACTCGCTGACCGGCTTACTGTTAAGCCGCGCCGGCCTGAATCGCTTTTATCCGCGAGCTACCCTGGTGCTGATTGTGTCGGCGAACATCCCGGACATCGATATTGTGGCGATCGCTCGCGGTCCGCTGTATTATTTCGAGCAGCATCGCGGCATTACGCACTGCCTAGCGGCGTTACCGGTGATGGCGCTCTTGTCGGCGCTGGTGGCCTGCGCGTTCGGGCGGACCATGCGCGGCTGGCTAGCGGCGTGGGTCCTCGCCATGGCCGGAGTCGCCAGTCATCTGTTGCTGGATTGGACCAATATCTACGGCATTCGTCTGTTGCTCCCGTTTTCCGCGCAATGGTTTCACCTGGATCTGATGAACCTATTCGACCTGCTGATCTGGGCAGTGCTGCTGCTGGGATGGTTTGGGCCGCTGCTGGGCCGGCTGGTCAGCTCGGAAATTGGCGCAAAATCGGGAAGTGGCCGAGGCATGGCGATATTCGCGCTATCGTTTTTCCTGCTCTACGATTTCGGCCGTTTTCTGGCGCATCAGCGGGTGATCGAAATTTTGAACGCGCGCTTGTACCACGGCGGCCCGCCCACGCGGGTGGCGGCATTTCCCACTCCGGGCGTCAATCCCTTGGAGTGGCGGGGCTGGATTGAACGGCCGGAATTTTCAATGCGCTTCCTGGTGAACGTGCGGCAGGAATTCGATCCGGAAGGCGGTACGATCATCTATAAGCCAGCGCCAAGCGCGGCCGTTGATGCTGCCCGCCAGGCGCACGCTTTCCAGGTGTTTTTACGATTCGCGCAGTACCCGCTGTGGTCCGTCAGCGCGGCCGACGACCCCGGTGCGAAAGAAGTGTCAGTGACCGACTGGCGATTCCCATTCGGGGCGACGGCGCTGGTGGACCCTTCTAACCGAGTGATCTCGTCGTCATTTCACTATTAGCAACCACTCCCTCACGGTCGTGGCTCGGCATGATCGGTTTCCGAGCCGCGCGCGTCAGCAAGTGGAAGCAGGACGCCTAACGAGGGGCTTGCGCCGTTGAGCCCAGCCAACGTCCCAGCAGTTTGCGGCTGCCCGTCTCCCGTTGCGGCGGCTTGGCGACCGCGGCGGAGGGATTGGACTTTTGCATATAGTACGAGACCAGGGCGTCTTCGTCGTATCCGATTGCGGCTGCGTATTGCCGGAGGTAGCTGGTTGTGAATATCCCGCCAGGCAGCTGATCGAACTGCTCGTCTTCAATAGCCTGCAAAAATCGCGAGCTAATCTTTGTCCGCCGAACGATGTCCTCGATCGAAACGCCCGACCTCTTCCGAAATCGGGGAAGATCCAACTCAAGTACGTAGTTTCGGCGCGGTGACGCCGGCGAACCAGTGGAAAAAGAGTCCATGATGCTAGTCCCTCAATACCTTATGGATTATAAGGGTCCATCATAACCGATTTGTCATAACTTTGTGTTGGCCGCGCCGATTTTTTTTAGAACCGATTTCATCCGGTGCCGTATCATAAGGCATAAGCTAAAAAGTCGGAGGTAGTTCATGCGGGTATCCATTGGCATTCTAGGGTCTATGACCGTCGCTCTGGTTCAAGCTGGAACCGTGTCAGGCCCGGTTAGTTTCTATAAGGATGTGTTGCCCGTCTTACAAAAGAACTGCCAAACTTGCCATCGGCCGGGCGAAATCGCTCCGGCGTCGTTTCTGACCTACGAAAGTACGCGTCCATGGGCGAAGGCCATCAAGACGGCGGTGCTCACGAAGAAGATGCCGCCCTGGTTCGCAGATCCGCACTTTGGTAAGTTCGCGAACGACCGGAGGCTGTCCGAGGCCGACATTCGAACCCTGGTCGCTTGGGTGGACGGCGGTGCTCCGGCGGGTGATTCCAAGGATGCTCCGAAACCGGTCGATTGGGTGGAGGGATGGCGTATCGGCAAGCCGGATGTGGTGATTTCCATGCCGCTGGAGTATCACGTTCCGGCCTCCGGAACAATCGACTATCAGTACATCGTAATCCCGACCGGTTTCACCGAGGACAAGTACGTACAGCTGGCCGAAGCGCGTCCGGGCGACACCAAGCTGGTCCATCACATCATTGCGTTCGTGCGGGAGCCGGGCAATCCGTGGATGAAGGACGCAAAGCCCGGGGTGCCTTACGTTCCGAAGGAGCCGGAACCAAGTCCGGAAGAGCAAAAGAAGGAAGAAGAGGCGGAGGCGAAATTGCCCGGCATTCCGTTTCAGGGCGATTTTCTGGTGGATTACGCGCCCGGAACCGTTCCGGAGGTGATCAAGCCGGGGCGGGCCAAGCTGATCAAGGCCGGATCGGACTTAGTGCTGCAGATGCACTACACGGCTAACGGCACTGAAGGTACGGACATTTCGAAGATCGGGCTCATATTTTCGAAGACGCCGCCTAAGGAGCGCATGCTGACCATCAACACCGCGAATCTGACGTTTTCCATTCCTCCCGGAGCGCCCGACACGAAAGTGGACGCGAAGATGACGCTGCAGCAGGACGCCACGCTGGTAAGTTTTCTGCCGCACATGCATTTCCGCGGCAGCAGCTTCGAATATCGGGCCACCTATCCGGATGGGAAAAAGGAAGTGCTGCTCAGCGTCCCGCACTATGAATTCAACTGGCAGTTGACCTACGATCTGGCGCGGGAAAAGAAGCTGCCCAAGGGCACGGTGATCGAGTGCGAAGCGCATTTCGACAATTCGCCCAACAATCGCTACAATCCCGACCCGACCAAGGAAGTTCACTACGGTGAGCAGACCTGGGAAGAGATGATGATCGGGTTCTTCGACGTGGCGGTTCCCATGAACACAACCCCGGACGACCTGATGTTCCCGAAGCAGTCTCGCGAACAGGCGCAAAAGTAGGGAGTCGTGTTACATTGGCCAAGTATGCGGACCCTGGCCATTCTTGCCGTTGCGATCTTTTCGTTGCTCAGCGTGGGATGCACCGACGATGGGGTAATGCTGCAGCCGCCGCAACAGGGCGAGTGGTCGAACTTTCATAACGACAAATACCAGGTCAGCAAAGACGTGCGCGAGTCTACCGAGAAGCCGCCCGCCGAGAAGTAATCGTCTCCAGCGATAGATAGCCAGTCTTGAAGCATTGTGATGGATAATTCGCTCGGTCTGTTCGGAGAGCTCTCTTATCGCCCGGATCGACGATCGCCCGGAGACGGTTTAACAGCGTCGCAAGGGCCCGCTCCCACATTCACTTCACCGCGCTCTGCCAATTCAACACCACCGTCACGGGCGCCGCGGTCGACTCATCCAGTGCCGTGTTGATCAGAAAACGCTTGCCGTCCGGCGAAATGTCCCATCGCCACGCCACGCCCGCCCCCCCGCCCAATCCGCCCAGCACCGTTGCGCGGAACAGCGCTTTGGGAGCGCCCGGCTGGAATGCTCCGCCCGTGGCCGTTACGCTCACCTCCATCAGCGTGCTGTCCGGCGCGAAATAAAACAGCTCTTTCCCGTCGCGGCTCCAGCGCGGCTGGCTGCCTCCGCCATTCGATACCGCCCATTTCCCGCCGCTGGACATCGGAAACGGCTGCACGTAAACCTCCCGGGTACCCGATTCGTTCGATGCGTAGACCACCCAGTGCCCATCCGGCGAAAATTTGGCCTGCGTTTCATTAAACTGCGTCGTCAGGTACGGCACCGGCTTACGGTCCCCCTGCAAGGGCAGCACCCATAAATCCGTGCTGGCGTTTTTTGATCTTTGCATGTAAATGATGAACCGGCCGTCGTGCGACCAGTCATCCGGTGTCTTGATCCCTTCGGAGTGAAGAATCACCTCGCCTTGGCCAGCACCGTTGGCGGGCTTGCGATACAGATCCGTCGATTGCCCTCCTGCCGGCGCGTAAACGATCTGGCTTCCGTCGGGCGACCAGACTGCGCTGCCGCCGCCGGCCTCGAAGCTAAGCCGCGTATTGGCGCCGCGCGCCAGATCCAACATCCACACTCCCCTTCCCCGATCGTCTACCCGCCCCTCAGCCACGCGCACACCATCGGGAGAGAGCTCCAGTTCATCGCGCCCTATGGGTTCGCCCGCGTGACCCAGAATCTTCCCCTCCCGGTCGTACCAGGTCAATTGCCGTTTGTCGCCGCCTGTGGCCGCGTACCCCAAAAGCCCGTTGTTCGAAACCGAAAACAACCCCCCAAAGGTGTTCGCACTCACTCGGTCCGCCAATTGAACCGCGCGTCCCGTCAATTCCAGCCGCCCCGCGTCGAAAGGCTGCGTCATCAGGGCTTCGCCGCGCAAAAAGAACAAGAAGCCGCTGCCCCTACCCGCGCCCTCACTCGAAGACGCCACAAACTTGGCTCCGGCCGGACTGGCCACCAGGCGTTTCTGTCCCTGCTCCGCCGGCTTAGCATCCAGCGAACCGACGAATACCCCGCTGTCGTCCTTGGTCGAAACCACCTCGTAATACAGGAATTGCTTTCCATCCGGCAGGAAGAAGGGCAGGATCTGCGCCACTTCACCGCGTTTGGAATTCAAAACCGTTACCGCGGACGTCTCTCCGCCGGAAGCCGCCACTCGATTGATAACGCCCTTGCTCCCGTACAGAATCACATCCTGCTGGCTCCAGGAGATACCGGCCGCCGGGTAGACAATCGGGGCCAATGTCTGTGGGGGCCCGCCCGCAATGTCGATCTTCTTCAGAGTCCCTGCCGATGCAAAAGCAACGTATTGGCTGTCCGGAGACCATGCCGGGTCGGGTGTCGCGCCCTCGGTCCCCGGCAATTCGCGCGCCTGGAGTGAATCCATCAGGCGAATCCAAAGCCCGCTGCGTCCGTCCCCGCCGCGCGCCTCGAAAATCAATTTGCGCCCGTCGGGAGAAAGGGCGAATGTGTCAAGCGTGGTCTTAGGCGGCGGAAAGATTTCAAAACGCATGGGGGCCAGCACCGCGGGCTTCTCCCGAAAATGCAAGAACGCGAGCGCCGCTGTGCTCACGAGCAGCACCGCCGCCACCCCCGGCCAAAGCCACTTCTCTACTCCGGACTTTCTTGCCTCAATCGCACTGGCCGCCTGCGCGGTCGTCACCCGGCGCCGAAACTCCGTCCAGCAGCCTCCAAACGTCCCCGATGTCCCGCAACCGTTTTCGGGGATCTTTTTGCAGGCATTCCGACAGCAGCCGCTGGACGCTGGACGGCGCGTCGCTCAGATCGGGCTCGTCGCGAATCACCTTCGCTAGCATCTCGCCCGCGTCTTCGCCGCCAAACAGGCGCTTGCCCGTGATCAGTTCGTGCAACACCACGCCGAACGCGAAAATATCCGCGCGCTTGTCGGTTGCCTTGCCCCGCGCCTGCTCCGGCGCCATATAGGACGCCGTGCCCAGGATCATCCCTGCTTCGGTCATGCCGATGGTGAACGTGGGCGAGCGCTCGCCGCTGCCGCTCACCGGCGCAGTCACCTTGGCGAGTCCGAAATCCAGCACCTTCACCGTGCCGTCCGGCTTGATCTTGACGTTCGCCGGCTTCAGGTCGCGATGCGTGATGCCGCGTTCGTGCGCCGCCTCCAGCGCATCCGCGATCTGCCGCCCGATGCGCAGAGCTTCCTCCAGCGGCATTGGACCCTGCGGCGAATCCCCCTCGATGTATTCCATCACCAGGTAATTCGGACCCACGTCGAACAGCGTACAAATGTTGGGGTGATTCAGAGCCGCAACCGCCCGCGCCTCCTGCTGGAATCGCTCCGTGAACCGTTCGTTTGAAATCTTGATCGCGACAATTCGATCCAGCCGCGTGTCCCGTGCTTTGTAGACTTCGCCCATCCCGCCCGCACCGATGGGTTCCAGGATTTCGTATGGGCCAAGAAGATTGCCAATAGTCAGCGGCATATTTCGGATTCAGTTCAGTTTACCCGAACCGGCCCCCCTCCTTCGCGACGCCCTTACCTTGCCTTCGCCTTCGGCTCCAGCCGCGGCAGATTCTGCTCATCCGCAAATTCAAAGCCGCTCAGGTATGCGAGTTTCACCACCTTGGCCATCTTTCCGAAGTTAATCTTCTCCACCGTGTCGGTCACCTGGTGGTAATCGGGATGGAAGCCGGTGAACCACCAGACAGCCGGGATGTCGTGCAGCAGGAACGGATACTGGTCGCTGCGAAACAGGACGCCATTGTACGCGTCCAGGTCCCACTTGTACGTTAGATCCAAGCCCACCGTTTTGTTCTGTCGCTCCACGGTCTCGCGGTAGTCGGGACTATAGTGTGTGCCGATGAGGCCGAGCTGGTTCGAGGTGTCGGATGAGATCTCGGTAATCACACGCGGATCCGCGGCTTCATTGCGGCCGATCATGTCGAAGTTTATGTGTGCGCGCGTGCCGGCTAGCGGGCGCAGCGGGTGGCTGACGTAGTAATACGATCCCAGCAGGCCGCGCTCCTCGGCGGCAAACACGATGAATAGCAAGGAGCGGCGTGGCTTCACCGGGTTCGCCGCGAACGCCTGAGCCAGCGCCACTACGCCCACGGTGCCCGAGCCATTATCGTCGGCGCCGTGATAAATGCCGGCCGGACCCGTGCCATCGTGATCGAAATGACCGCTGAAAACGATGGTTTCATCCTTCAGCGCGGGATTGCTTCCTTCGATCAAGCCCGCCACGTTGTACGAGTTGGCGTGTCGCTGCTCCGTGCTGGCGGTGTGGAGTTCGATGGATACTCCATGCACCTCGAACGAAGCGGGTGCGGGTTTCGCGTTGATGGCCGTCTCCACTTCCGCGGCCTTCTTTCCGGCAGCTTCGAATAGCGCTTCGGAGACTTGGCGGCCAAGGGTGAACAGGGGAATGTTCGGTCCGCCTTCGGCCAGTGCCTCCGACAGAATGCGCGGGCGCTGCGCTGCTTGCGCCGGCCCCGTAGCCGTGGATAGGGTTCGATCCGGACCCGCGTGATTGGGGTCGGGCATTGTGAGCAACGCCACGGCGCCGTGGCGCTCGGCATTGAACAGCTTGTAATTGTTGTTGGCGTAGCGGCTGTTGCCAATGCCGTTGAACACCGAGCTCGGCTCCGCCTCCTGCGGCTCATGATTGAAAATGAGGACGATTTTGCCTCTGGCGTCAATGCCCGCGTAATCGTCGTAGTTTAATTCGGGAGCCGTAATCCCGAAGCCGGCAAAGACCACCCGGCCGGAAATGGTCACCTCGCGCGAGAATGTCGCCGTGGCGTCGGGTGCGCGAAAGACCTCGGTTCGGCCGTCGCGGGCCAGCGTGAGCGTGGTAAGGGCGCGGTCCGCCGAGAATTCGATCAGCGGCACGGGCTGCAGGTAGGAATTGCCCACCAACGGCTTGAGGCCAGCCTTCGCAAATTCGGCCGCGATCCATTGGATGGCGATCTCCGAGCCGCGCTGTAGCGATAAACGGCCTTCCAGCGCATCGGAAGAAAGGAAGGTCAAATCGGCCTTGAGACGCGCGGTCTGAATGGAATCGTAGCCCGTCTGGACGCGGGCTGGAGGCTGCGCGCACAGCAGGCCGGTGGCAAAGAGTAAAGAAAATATCCGCATGCGCAGTCTCCCTTGTGTTCTTCGATGTTATTACGGAATAGCTGTTCACGCATCTTCCTAAATACATTTACTCCGCTCACTTCCACTTAACGAACAGCGCCCCTCCAGGCCGCCCCGATCGTTCTACGCTGGACTTGCCGACGCCGATGCTACGATGAAATTACCTATCGGCTCCCATGAAATGCAAGATCTGCGACACGCGCAAACCGCGCCGCCATTGCCCCGGCGTCAGTGGAGAAATCTGCTCCCTCTGCTGCGGCAATGAACGCGAAGTCACCATCAGCTGCCCGCTCGACTGCCCTTACCTCGCCGAGGCCCGCCTGCATGATAAGCTGCCCGTTTTGAACCCGGACCAAATTCCCAATCGCGACGTCCAGGTCAACGAACAATTCCTTCGCGAACATGAACCGCTTCTGGTGTTTTTAAGCTCGCGGCTCCTCGACGCCTCGCTTGCGGCCGGGGGCGCAGTCGATTCCGACGTGCGCGAAGCTCTGCAATCGCTCATCCGCACTTACCGCACGCTCCAAAGCGGTCTGTACTATGAAACCCGGCCCGCCAATCTGATCGCGGCTGGCATCCATCAGCGCTTGCAGGAAGCTATCGAAGATATGCGCAAAGAACTCGCGGACAAAAGCTCCCCTCCCATTCGCGATGCCGAAATCCTCGGCACACTCGTGTTTCTCGAGCGCATCGAGCTGAGCCGAAGTAACGGCCGTCCGCGCAGCCGCGCCTTCCTGGATTACCTGCGCGCCTACTTCCCGTCGGCCAACCCGGCCGTCGAGCCCGCCTCCCCGCTGATTCAGGTATGACCGGATTCATCGTCTTCGCCCACGGCTCGCGCGTCGAAAGCGCCAATCAAGCCGTGCGCGATGTCGCGTCCAAAATGGCCAGCTCCGGCCGGCATGTCGTCGAAGCGGCGTTTCTCGAAATTGGGGCGCCCGATCTCAGCCGCGCCACCGGACTGCTCATCTCGCGCGGCGCCACGCGCGTCATCGTTATCCCCTATTTCCTGACACTGGGGACGCACATGCAGCGCGACCTTCCGCGCCTCGCCCAGGAAGCCTCCCGCGCTCACGGCAATATCGAAATGCAGATCACTGCCCCGCTGGACGGCCATCCGGCGCTGGTCCAGGCGCTGCTCGATCGCGCCGCGCAAGCACTGGACACCGCGTGAAAGCCACCCTCTTGGAATTCCGCGATATCGCGCCGGAAGTCCGGCATTTCGTCTTCGAGGTCCCCGAAGTCCAGCAGCTTCATTTCAAACCCGGTCAGTTCGTTTCGCTGCACGAAACGCTCGCGGGCAAGAAGATTACACGCCCTTACTCCATCGTCTCGCAGCCCGCCGGCAACCGCTTCGAGCTCTGCCTCAATCTGGTGCATCAGGGCGTGTTTACGCCGTATCTTTTCGCGTTGCAGCCCGGCGACTCCGTCGAGATTTCCGCGCCTCTCGGCTTTTTCGTCGTGCGCGACCCAGCCAGGGATGCCCTTTTCATCGCCACCGGTACCGGCATCGCGCCCTTCCGCTCCATGGCGCCGGGCTATCTCTCGCATCCGCACGCCCGGCAACTCACGCTGCTGTTCGGCGTTCGTTACGAGAGCACCATCTATTACCGCGCCGATTTCGATGCTCTCGCCCTCAGCCATGCTAACTTCCGCTTTTGGCCGATCCTCAGCCGGCCGGATTCTTCCTGGACTGGTCGCTCCGGCCATGTGCAGAGCCATTTGCGCGATGCCCTCGCCGGTCGCACCGATCTCGACGTCTACATCTGCGGCCTCAAGGCGATGGTCGACGACGTCCGCGCTATCCTCAAAGAGTCCGGCTTCGACCGCAAGCAGATTATTTTCGAAAAGTACGACTGAGCATGATCCGAACACTTGGGCTGGCTATCGGTATGGTGATGATATTCGCCGTAACCGTGCTGGTGCTGCTAACCGTGATGCCTGGGCCGCATAAGCCCACCGACTATCTGGTCATCGGCTGCGTGGCGACGCTGCTTTGTTTGCTGCTGCTGTTCGTCGTATTGATCAGCACCAAACCGAACCGCGACGGACCGAACCGCGACCGTGAGGGAGCGGATAATCCTTCCGAGCCGCCCGCGTAACCGAGCCGGGCTACGCCTTCCTCACTTCCACTGCCTTGTACACTTCCTTGGTCTGTTCCAGGCTTGCGAATTCCAGTCCCGCCAGTTTCGCCGACGCCGTCCCTGCCGCTACGGCCCAGCGCACGCAATCGGCGAAATCCTTTTTCTTCGTGGAGGCCCACACATACGCCGCGGCCAGCGCATCTCCAGCGCCCAGCGGCGACACCGCGTCGATTCGCGGCGGGATCACCTCCAGCAACTGGTTTTCGTTCACCGCCACCACTCCCCGGCCGCCCAGCGACAACATCACCGCGTCCGCGCCCATGGCCTTGATCCGCGCCGCGGCCTCCAGGAATTGCACCCGCGTGATCAGCGCCCGGTTCAACAATCGCTCGGCTTCCGGTTGATTCGGACTCACGATCGAGGGTCCTGCTTCAATACCGTGCAGCAGCGCGTCGCCGTCGGTGTCCAGCATCGTCTTCACTTTGCGTTCGCGCGCCATCCCAATCAGCTTGGTGTAGAAATCGGTGGACACCCCCGGAGGAATGCTGCCGCACAGCATCAGCCAGGAAGCCGATTCCAGACGGTTCGCCACCGCCTTCTCCACGCGGGTCAGCTCTTCCGGCGTGATCAGCGGACCACGCTCGTTCAGCCGCAGCGCTAGCCCCTGCTTGTCGGTGATGGTCAGGTTCACCCGGCTCTCGTTGTGAATTGGAACTACCTTCACCGGGAACCCGGATTTCGCGGCCAGTTTTTCCAGCCGCTCGCCGCTCGCGCCTCCCGAAGTAACAATTGCCAGCGTTTTTGCGCCGAACGAATCCAGCACGCGCGAAGCGTTCATTCCGCGCCCGCCGGCCGAGTCGCTGCGCGCGAGAATATATGCCCGATCCTCGAAAACCAAACGATCGACTTGGACATTCCGATCAACCGAAGGGTTGATCGTGACGGTGAGTATCAACCCTCAATGTTACCCTGAATTTTGCAGCGCCATCCCCAATTTCAAGCCTATTTGGCGCTGGCAGCCGTGTGCTTTTTCTGGGGCACCACGTATCTCGGTATCCGCATCGCCATCGAATCCATGCAGCCGGCCGTCCTTATGAGCCTGCGCTACACCATCTCCGGAATCATCCTGCTGGCCTTCGCGTATTTTTCCAAAGCGCACCTCCCCACCGGCCGCGAGCTCTGGTACACAGCACTGTTCGGCGTCATCATCATCGGAGGCGGCACCGGATGTCTGGTCTATGCCGAGGAGTGGGTCCCCAGCGGCCTGGCGGCGGTGTTCATCACCATTTCTCCGTTCTGGATGATCGGCGTGGATGCGTTGATTCCCGGCGGCGAGCGCTTGCACGGCCCCACTCTGGTCGCAATGCTGGTAGGCCTCGCCGGAACCACGCTTCTGGTTGCGCCAGAGATCATGCAGGAAGGCTTCAGCGGTCCGCTGCTGCGCGGCTTCCTGCTGTTGCAATTGGGTTGTGCCACCTGGTGCCTGGGCTCCATTCTGCAGCGCCGTCATCAGACCACCGCCCATCCCGTCGTCACCGGCGCCGTGCAACAGCTTGCGACCGGTCTCGCCTTTGCCGTTCCAGCGTTGTTTGCGCGGCCTCATCCCTCTGCTTGGAGCGGGCGCAGCGTCGGAGCAGTCGTTTACCTGGTGATCTTCGGTTCCATCGTCGGCTACAGCGCTTACATCATCGCTCTGGAACGGCTGCCCGTTTCCGTGGTCAGCATCTACAACTACGTCAATCCGGTCATTGCAGTTTTCCTGGGCTGGCTCTTCTTTCGCGAGCACTTCGGACTGCAGGAAGTGATCGCGATGCTAATCATTTTTTTCGGAGTGGCGCTGGTGAAGCGCTTTGCCCGGCGCTATGCCGGCCCACCTTCTCCAAAGCCGGCTCGAGTCTCTGTGGCTTCGTAAGTACTCCCTGGAACAAATCGCCGGTGCGCTCAAAACGGTCCAGTGCATTGTGGATGTTGAACTGGCCCGGGTCCAGCCCCGTTTTGACTTCCGCCCAATCCAGCGGTGTCGAAACCGGAGCGCCCGGATGCGCGCGCAGTACGTACGGCGCGGCGATGGTTTTCCCGCTCGAAATCTGAAGATAGTCGAAATACACCTTGGCCTTCTTGCGGCGCGAAACGGTGCGCGGCGTAGTGAACAGATCCGGATTTTGATTCATTACCAGGACGGACAGCAGCTCCGCGAACGATCGCACTTGCTCGAACGTGTACACCGGTTCGAGCGGAATGTAGATGTGCATCCCATCGCCGCCGGTTGTTTTCGGATAACCGGCGAGCCCGATCGAATCCAGCGTCTTTTTTACCAGCTGCGCCGCTTCCACAATCTGGCTATAAGGGCAGCCTTCGGTAGGGTCCAGGTCGATCAGCGCGAAATCGGGGCTGTCCAGCGATCCAATGCGACTCATCCACGGATTTTGGTCGATGCTTGCCAGATTCGCGAGGTACACCAGCGTGGCGCGGTCGTTGCAGATAATGTAGTGGATTTTGTCTTGATTGTGGTCGGAGAAAATCGGCTCCAGCCGCACCCAGTCCGGCACTTTGCCCTCGGCGTCCTTCTGAAAGAAGAACTGCTCGTCGATGCCGTTCGGATAGCGCTTCAGCGAAAGCGGACGGTCGCGCAAATGCGGAAGAATCAGGGACGCTACCGCGTCATAGTAGTTGATGACGTTGCGCTTAGTGATGCCTTCGCCGGGATAAAACACCTTGTTGAGATTGGTCAGCTTCAGACGATGCCCATCCAAGTCCAGCGAAACATCGTTGGGCGAATCCGCGGGAACCAGCGCGGCTTGACGCGGCTCCTTCGGATCCTTGTCAGTTCGGAGCGCGATGAAGACGGGCGCGCGCAACAACCCATCGGGAGTGATTTCGAGATATTTGATTTCGGCAACCAGTTCCGGCCGCACCCACGTAACGTCCCGCAGAGCCTTCACCTTTCCGGCGAAAGGACTTTTATTGGTGATCAGCGGTTCGAGCTTATCGTAAATTTCCTTGAGCGATTTGTCGTTGAATCCCGTGCCCACCTGTCCGGTATGCACCAGCTTGTCGCCGTTATAGCGTCCCAGCACCAGCGAGCTGAAGTAGTCGCGCTCGCCGTGCGTGAATCCGCCGATGACGAAATCGTCCGTGGAGTTGATTTTGATCTTCAGCCAGTCGCGGCTGCGGCGGCCTTCATATTTACTCGAGCGCAATTTCGCGACGATTCCTTCCAGGCCGTTGGCGCGCGCCGCTTCCAGCATCGCGTGGCCGTCCACCGTGAAGATATCGGAAACGCGAATCCGCTCGGAAGCCGTCACGATTTCGGCCAGCAATCGCTTGCGTTCCCCGAGCGGCGCTCCACGCAGGTCGTAGCCGTCCAGATACAGCAGGTCGAACAAAAACAAGTGGACCGGAGTGGACCTCGAAAGGTGCGCGACCGCGTTTGCATCGGCCACGGAAATCCTCGGCTGGATCAGGCTGAAACTCGAACGGCCCTGGTCGTCCAATACCGCGATTTCACCGTCCAGAATCGCCTGCGACGCCTTCAACTGGCGCGGCAGGACGCTCAGCTCGGGATATTGCTGTTCGCAGCGTTTTTGCGTCCGCGAAAGGATTTGCAGCTCATTTCCATCCACGAAGCACAGTGCGCGCACGCCATCCCATTTCACTTCGTAGAGCCAGGCGGCGCCGGAGGGCGGCTCGGTCGCGATGCTGGCCAGCATCGGGGAAACTGCTTTGGGCATGGGAGACTGCACTGCCCCTTCGACAGCGGCGACGTTCGTTGCTGGTTGGTCAGTTACTGGTTGTTGGTTGTTAGTTGCTGGCGGGAGGCCCTCGGCGATCTCTTGCTGCGTCCGCCCCGTGAGCACGCTACGCGCGTAATCTTCGATGTTCCAGCCCGGCTTGGCTTCCGCATCCTTCTTCTTGATCAGCAGCCATTCGTTGCCCTTGCCGCGCCCGCGCATCAGCACCAACGCGAATTCGCCGCGCAGCTTTTCTCCATGCAGCCGAAACTTGAAATCGCCGCGTTCGATTTGCGCCAGCGCCGGCGCATCGCCCAGCAGTTCGTAGCTGCCGCGATCCCACAACATCACGCTCCCGCCGCCGTACTCGCCCTTCGGAATATTGCCCTCAAAACCGCCGTAGTCGATCGGATGATCTTCCACGTGCATGGCAAGATGTTTGGCCAGCGGCTCCAGGCTGGGCCCTTTGGGAACCGCCCACGATTTCAGCGTTCCGTCCACTTCCAGACGAAAATCATAATGCAATCGCGTTGCATCGTGGCGCTGTACGCAGAAGTAATTGCCGGCAGGCGTCGACTTTGCGCGCGGCTCCGGCTCTGGGGTTTTATGAAACGACCGCTTGCGGCTGTACTCTTTTAACGACATGCCAACCCGCAGTATACTGGCGTTGATGCCCTCGCGCGTGATCCGGTTTCTGGTCGGCGTGTTGTCGTTCGTTCTTCTGGCTCAGCCCATTCCGGCGCTGGCTTTCGCTTCGCAGGATTCCACATCTTGTTGCTGCAAGGACTCGAGCGCCAGTTGTTGCCGAAGATCGCATCACTTATCCGGACCGGCATCCGGCCCGGCGTTTTCGTCGCGCGATTGCTGCGGGCAGTGCCAGGTTTTAATCCGCCAGACCCAGCCCGTTGCGGAAACCGTTGCACCCGTGATCGCGTTTGCGCAACCGGCGCCCCGGATTTCCAAAGCGACCGCGGCCCTGGATGGTTTTCCTTCCACGCATTCCGATCTCGCTCTCTATCAGCGTCCTCCTCCTTCCGCGCTCTAACCTCGCCCGATTCACATTTCAAGATCAATGAGGAGGTTTTATGTGGAAGCTCGTTTTCTGCGCGTGTCTAGCCGGCTCGCTGCAAGCAGCAATTTTTGGACGAATACAAGGAATCGTGCATGACCCGCAGCATCGGCCCGTGGCCGGCGCGGCGGTAACGTTGAAAGCAGTAACTTCGGACTATTCTCAAACCACGCAGGCGGACGATAACGGCGAGTTTTCGTTCACCAGCGTGCCGGTGGGCGACTACAAAATCACCGTCACTCAGCCTAAGTTCGAGACTTCGGAGCAGGCCGTCACGGTCGATTCCAGTTCATCGCCAGTTCTCCACTTTCAACTGGCGATCGCGGCCTTAAGTCAAACCGCCGTCGTCTCCGAACAATCGGAAGTGGTCAATATGGATTCGGTAACCCCCACCACGCTGGTCGATCGCGAAGACATCGCCCAAACGCCCGGCGCCGACCGCACCAACAGCATGGCGATGATCACCGACTTCACGCCCGGCGCTTACGTAACTCACGACATGCTGCATATGCGCGGAGGCCATCAAGTGGACTGGCTCATCGACGGCGTACCCGTGCCCAACACCAATATCGCCACCAATCTTGGCCCGCAGATTGACCCGAAGGACATCGATTATCTCGAGATTCAGCGCGGCAGCTACGACGCCGAATACGGGGACCGGACGTATGGCATCTTCAATATCGTGCCCCGAACCGGTTTCGAGCGGGACAATGAAGCGGAGCTCGTGGTCTCCTTCGGCAATTGGCACCAAACCAACGATCAACTCAATTTCGGAGGCCATACCAAGCGTTTCGCATACTACGCGAGTGTCAATGGAAATCGCAGCAGACTACGGTCTGCAGGCCCCCATCGGTCAAGTTGTTCACGACGCGGACAACGGTTACGGCGGGTTCGCGTCCCTCATTTTCAACGCCAGCCCTTCCAATCAATTTCGATTGGTTGCTTCGTTGCGCCAGGATTATTACCAGATCCCTATCGACCCGAATCCCAACTCAGCCGGCAATCAGGTTTATCCCAGTTACGGCCTGCGCGATAGCGAACGCGAGCCCGATGGTTACGTCACTTTCTCCTGGATCCACACATTCAATCCAAACCTGCTGCTTACTGTTTCACCCTTCTATCATTACAATCAGGCCGCCTATAACGGCGGAGCCGAACGATGTGCCGGTGATCTCCACGGTGCACCAGACTGCCAATTATGCGGGCGCGCAAGCCAGCTTGAACGCAACCTTTCTGAAGAACAACGACTTTCAAGTGGGTATTTACGGATTCGCTCAACACCAGACCAACTTCTTCAACAACGTCTTTACGGATTGCGCGCCGAACTGTCAGAATTTCGGCCCGTCCACGGCTTCAGTAACCGGCGGCGTGGGCGAAGCGTTCATCAGCGATCGCTATAAAGTGACTTCCTGGTTGACGTTGATTGCCGGCTTCCGCTACTCGCACTTCGCCACCCCCGGAGTGGGAACTCAGGCGGGAGTCATAGAGAACGCGGGCGACCCGCGTTATGGCATCGCCATCCGAGTGCCGAAAATAAACTGGGTCTTTCATGCCTTTTACGGCGACTTTTATCAACCGCCTCCGCTGTTGACCGCCACCGGCCCATTGCTCGAATTAGCCAGCAGCCAGACTCTGACGTTCGCTCCACTGAGGGGCGAGCGCGATCACGAATACCAATTCGGCGTCTCGATTCTGTTTCGCGGCTGGGTGCTGGAGGAAGACAGCTTCCAAACCCGCGCGACGAACTGGCTGGACCACAACAATATCGGCGAATCCAACATCTTTTGGCCCATCACCTGGCAAGCCGCTCTGATTCAGGGCTGGGAGACCACGCTGCGTTCCCCGCGACTCTGGCGCCGCGCTCAGGTCCATTTGGCCTACTCGAACCAGATCGCTCAGGCCACAGCGCCCATAACCGGAGGCGTGGTTTGCCCGGTCCCCGTGACGCCGGCATGCCCGGTGGCCATCCCGCCGGGATATTCGCCAGTGGATCATGATCAGAGGAACACTTTGAACATGGGCGTCAATGCAAGTCTTCCGTGGCAGGCGTTCGCTTCGACGAATGTGTACTACGGTTCGGGATTCACCAACGGGCTACCGGACGCGCAATATCCGGGGAACTATCTGCCCCAGCACACCACGTTTGACGTTTCGCTCGGAAAGAGTTTTGGCGAGAAGGGCAAATACAGGCTCTCGGTGACCGCTCTGAATGTGGGGAACCGCCGCGTGCTACTCGACAACAGCCTGACCTTTGGCGGATTCCACTATAACGATCCGCGGCAGATCTACGCCGAATTCCGCTGGAGGTTTCACTACTGACGCGGCTGCTCACCTGCGAATGATCTACCGGGCCTCGACGCAGAGGGAGCGGTCAACAAACGTCGGGTGCACGAGGCGGGGATCGGAACGGTCTGTGCGTTACCCTGATCGCATGGCTGACATTCCCATGCCGCCGGCGATTCAGACGATCCGGCTCACGCGACGCTACGATTCGCTGGTGGCCGTGGATCATCTGGAATTCAGCGTGGCGGCGGGTTCCATCTCCGGGTTGCTAGGCCCCAATGGCGCCGGCAAGAGCACGCTCATCAAGATGCTGACAACGCTTCTGCCGCCCACCAGCGGCACGGCGATCGTAGCGGGCTTTGACATCGTCCGCAGCCCATCGAATGTTCGGCGCAACATCGGGTACGTGGCGCAGATGGTCTCGGCCGATGGCGATCTCACGGGATACGAGAATCTGCTCATTTCAGCCAAGCTGTACGGCATCCGCGGCAAGCAACGCGAGACGCGCATCTGGGATGCGCTCGAATTCATGAGCCTGAGCGAGGTAGCCGGAAAGCGCGTAAAACAGTATTCGGGCGGGATGATCCGGCGGTTGGAGATTGCGCAGTCCATGTTGCATCGGCCGGAAGTGCTATTCCTCGATGAACCGACCATCGGTCTGGACCCGGTGGCCAAGCGGTCGGTCTGGGACCACATTCGCGAATTGCGGGAGCAGTTCGGCACCACCATTCTCATGACCACGCATGACATGGAAGAGGCGGATGGCTTATGCGATCGGGTGGCGATCATGCATCAGGGGCACATTGCTTCGCTTGGGACGCCGGCCGAATTGAAGGCCCAGGCTGGTCCCGACGCCACGCTGAACGACGTGTTTATTCTTTCCACCGGCGCGGCCATCACGGATGGCGGCGGGGAAGAAGGGGGGACCTTCCGGGATGTCGCAAGAACTCGCCGCACGGCACGGCGCTTGGAGTGATACGCCGCGGCCTCTGGCGCTGCTGCTTCAGATTCTGGTGGTCGCGGAAGCGGACATCCGCAAGCTGCTGCACGATCCGATGGAGCTTTTCACGCGGATGCTGCAGCCGGTATTGTGGCTGGTGATATTCGCGCCCGTGTTCTCGCGCGTGCGAGCGATTCCCACCGGAGGGTTACGATATCTGGACTTTATGGCGCCCGGAGTCCTGGCCCAGAGCGTCATGTTCGGCTCGATTTTCTATGGCATCTCGGTCATTTCGGAGCGCGATCAGGGAGTGCTCCAGAAGTTTCTGGTGAGTCCCGTGCAAAGGGTGGCGCTGGTGGCCGGGCGCGCGCTTTCCTCGACGCTGCGAGGACTGGTCCAAGCGGTTCTGGTCTACTTGATCGCGTTCGCGATGGGAGTAGCGCTCCAATTTGACGTTCTGGCGGGTCGCCGGTGTCCTGTTGGCGGTAATGCTGGGCGCGGCCATTTTCTGCACATTCTCGCTGGTGGCGGCCTGCATCGTGAAATCGCGCGAGCGATTCATGGGGATAGGACAGATGTTGACCATGCCTCTGTTTCTCGCTAGTAACGCGATCTATCCGCTGAGCCTGATGCCCGCGTGGTTGCAGATTCTGGCGAGGATCAATCCGCTGAGCTACCAGGTGGACTTGCTGCGGAGCCTGATGGTGCGAGGCGGACATAGCGTTCTTGGACTGGGCACGGACGCCGCGGTGCTGGTGTTGTGGCTGGCGGTATTGATTGCGATCGCGACGAAGCTGTATCCGCGAATCGTAATCTAGGGAACCCACCATCCATGGACATTTCCGTCATTGTTCCATTCCACAACTCGCAGGCTTGGGTGGAAGCGTGCATCCAGGGGCTGCTGAAACAAACCTATTCGGAAGTCTCTCGCGAATATATTTTCGTCGACAATAATTCCATGGACGGCTCCGCCGCGATTGTGAGGCGCTACCCGGCGGCCCGTTTATTTTCGGAGAGCAAGCGCGGTTCCTACGCGGCCCGGAATCGCGGATTGCACGAGGCCCGCGGCGAGATCATCGCCTTCACGGATTCGGATTGCGTTCCGCGCCCGGACTGGTTGGAGCAGATCGCGCTCAGCATGCGCGAGCCTGGCGTGGAAATCGTGCTGGGCCACCGCGAATTTCCTCCCGGATCCCGCGCCCTCCAGTTGCTGGAGAGCTACGATGCCGAGAAAGTACGCTACATTTTTTCGAGCAGCCCGCGCGAACAATACTACGGGTATACGAACAACATGGCGGTGAGACGGTCCTTCGCGGATGCCATGGGTTCTTTTCTGGAGATCCCCCGAGGCGCGGATACTGTCTTCGTGAAGCAGGCCGTGAATCGATACGGTCGCCGCATCCTGCGCTATGCGCCGGACATGCGCGTGGTTCATTTGGAAATGACCAGCGCCGGGAAATGGTGCCGAAAGATGCTGACGTACGGCCGCAGCCATCAGAACTACCGCAGGCTGGTAGTAGCGCAGTCTCTTTCCGCCGAACAGCGCTTTGAAATCTTCAAACGCGTGGCCACGGCCAATCATCTGTCCGTATTCGACTGCGGAAGGCTATCGCTGATTCTTGCAGCCGGGATGGCGCACTGGTTTGCCGGGCGCCTGATTGGGATGCTGGAATACTGACTCGCGTGGAGTGGTTAGGCGCACACAAAACTGCTGACCCGGGCGCCGGATTCTTCCACGAAGACCTCGAACCCGAATTGCGCTATGCGTTCGATTTTTCCCAGACGAGTGATGTTCCATTCAACGCGCAGGCAGCGGACGTTGGGGCGTTGAGCCAGGTTCAGAAGGGCGGAATAGACTCCGCAGTATTGCCGTTGCCGCAGCGAGACCAGCGGCTTGGTTCCCCACTCGATCCGGTCCGGCGAGCCCCAGACGGAAACGGTAAGACCGGTTCGTTCCACCACCGCGTTTACTCCCAGGGTGACTACCAGCAGTTTTCCGCGGCAGTCGTCCAGGTCTACGGGCGGGCCGATGCCGTCGATATGGCGGACAGAGTCGGGAAGCAGACACTTAGGCTCACAACTGGTCTTGGCCCGCTGGCGCTCCCGGCGAACGGCGTCATCCGTCACCTCCGCGCCGATTATGTCAGAACCGGTCATGTCAACAGCGAGAACTTCTGAGTTCATAGGCCTGTCTCCCGTAACTGTACTTAACGGCAGTAATGGGCCAAATATTTAGCCTTTCACCGGCACATTTTCGTGCAATTTTTCCTCCACGCAAGGCTCCCGCTTTTGCTAAACCCAAGTGTCACATTCCAATCGACATCTGGGCTCGACTCCGTGTGGCGCCTGATGGTAAGCGCGCATTTTTCCCGAGTCAACTTACACCGGGAGGATAGAAAATACACGGTCACGGCCCCCCGGTACCCGTTCCGGGGGCGTTCGATCTCCCAAACACCTCGAAAAGCGTAGTAACATCATCAGTACCTAGTCAAAAGGCTGGGCCTGCGATTGCAGTGACCTACCTGATCGGAGAAACAGGACGATGGGAAATCTTCTTCCTCGCTTCGCGGACGAATGGGTGCTGAAGCGGATTCTTGAGGCGACGGGCCAGGCGCCGATTCGTTTGGTGGTCAGGGGCGGGCCGGACGTGGCGCCTCAAGGAATTTCTCCAATTGCCACCGTGGTGCTGGAAGATCGCAACACGCTGGCGAGCCTGCTGCGTGACCCGGAAGTTAGTTTTGGCGACGCCTACATGGACGGCAAGGTCGAGGTAGAGGGCGATCTGGTGGGGTTCCTGGAGACCGTCTATCAGTCGATGGAACGCTCGCCGAGAGTCGGCAAGTGGTATTCGCGGCTGGCATCGAAATGGCTGGACGTTTGGCAGGACAATTCGCCGAGCGGTTCCCGCCGGAACATTCACCGCCACTACGATCTAGGTAACGATTTTTACAAGTTGTGGCTGGACGATCAGCTCCTCTACACGTGCGCGTACTTCCCCACGCCGTCGTCCACGTTGGAACATGCGCAAGTTGCCAAGATGGACCACGTCTGCCGCAAGCTGGGGTTGCAGCCGGGCGAGGCGGTGGTGGAAGCCGGTTGCGGCTGGGGAGCTTTGGCGCTGCACATGGCGCGGCACTATGGAGTATCGGTGAAGGCGTACAATGTTTCCCGCGAGCAGATTGCGTTCGCGCGCGAGCGGGCGCGAGCGGAGGGCCTCAGCGATCGCGTAGAGTACATCGAAGACGACTATCGGGCCATTTCCGGGAAATTCGACGCGTTCGTCTCGGTCGGCATGCTGGAGCACGTGGGCTTGGATCACTATCAGGAGCTTTCCGACATCATCCACCGGAGCATCGGCGACAGCGGACGCGGGCTGCTGCACTTCATCGGCCGCAACAATCCGGCGGTGTTCAGCCGTTGGATCCGCAAACGGATCTTCCCCGGCGCCCATACCCCATCGCTGCGGGCGGCGCTGAAGATTCTGGAACCGAAGGACTTTTCCGTATTGGACGTGGAGAATCTGCGAATGCACTACGCCAAGACCCTGGAGCATTGGCTGGAGCGCTTCGAGAGCTCCCGGCAACAAGTGACGGCGATGTACGATTCACGTTTCGTGCGCGCGTGGCGCTTGTATCTGGCCGGATCGCTCGCGGCGTTTCGCGTGGGCGATCTGCAGTTGTTCCAAATATTGTTCACCGGTTCCGAGCGTGAGCCCATTTTCTGGACCCGCGATCCGTGGTATGCCGCCGAGGCAAAGCCGGTTGTCGAGAAAGTGCGTGAGAAGGTGAAATGGACGCATGCGATGTCCTGATCGTGGGCGGCGGCCCGGCCGGTTCAGCGTGCGCTTGGGGATTGCGCAGCTCCGGGCTCGACGTTGCGATCCTCGACAGACAGACCTTTCCGCGCGATAAAGTCTGCGGCGGCTGGATTACGCCCGCGGTTTTGAGCGCGCTGGGAATCGACGCCTCCGAATACGCGCGCGGCAGGCTATTGCAGCCTATCACCGGGTTTCGCACCGCCTCCATCGGCGGACCGGCCATCGAGACCGATTACAACGGCACGGTGAGTTACGGGATTCGCCGCCGCGAATTCGACGAATACCTCCTGCGCCGCTCGGGCGCGCGTTTGCTGGAAGGCGTCGCGCTAGCGGGCTTGGAGCGCGAAAACGGCGGCTGGCTCCTCAATGGGCAGATCCGGACTCGTCTGCTCGTGGGAGCGGGCGGCCATTTTTGTCCCGTGGCTAAATTGACCGGTGCAAAACCGGCCCGTGAAAACTCGGTGGTGGCTCAGGAGGCCGAATTCGAAATGGACGAGGGGCAACGCGCCGGATGCCGCGTTCGTCCCGAGATTCCCGAGCTCTACTTTTGCGCCGACATGAAAGGCTACGGCTGGTGTTTTCGCAAAGGGAATTTCCTCAACATCGGGCTGGGAAGGATGGATCCGCACCGGCTGTCAGAGCACGTGGCGGCGTTCGTGCGCTCTTTGCGAGCCGCCGGGCGGATCGCGTTCGATATTCCCGCGGCGCTGCTCGGGCACGCCTATCTTTTGTACGGGGTCTCCCAGCGCCATCCGGTGGATGACGGCAAGTTGTTGATCGGGGACGCGGCGGGCCTGGCGTACCAGCAGAGCGGCGAAGGGATCCGGCCGGCCATCGAATCCGGGCTGCTGGCCGCGCAGGCCATCGTGGCGGCCCAAGGGAACTACTCGCGCGAAAGGCTGGAGCGATACCGGACGCTGTTGCAAGAGCGCTTCGGAATTTCCGGGCACGATTGGGCCTCCAGGGTGGGACGGCATCTACCGTCCGCATGGACCGGGGCGGTGGGGCGGATGCTGCTGGGGACGCGCTGGTTCGTGCGCCAGGTAGTTATCGATCGCTGGTTTTTGCACGCCAACGAACCCGCGCTATAACGTGTCGGCGGGCTTTTCGCGCTGGACCTCGTTCACCAGCCGGCGGGCCCGGGCGGCTTGATCGCGAGCCACACGAACCTCGAAGGCCAGGTTGGGAAGCACTGAATCTCCGACCAACAAGGCCGCGATGCCGTTGGACTCCAGGAAATTTTTCATGCCCGTGGCTTCCAGTTCGCTGGCGGCGCTGGCGATGGTCTCTAGATCGAGCTCGGAGGAGGGATCCACTTCTTCGGCTTCATCCGGCAGCGGATTCTCGGCGATGAGCTGCTCGGCGCGCGCGGCGCTGGCGGCCGGTACGCGCACCTCGAAAACACCCTCGGGCACTCCAGGAGCCTGGTCGTCCCAGAGCACGGGGTGTATCCCGGCGTCCTTCAGAAGACCGAGAATTTCTTGACAATCTTCGGCGGCGGTCGCGTCCATGGAACGATACACCGTAACCAATCCCGATTCGTTGCTCACGATTTGATTCTAGAGGATCGGCGACGGGCGGCGGGCGTAGAATAATAACTGGAGGCTATATGGCGGATCAAGATTACGGCAATAGGGCGATATGGTTTATGGCGGGGATTGCCATCGGGGCCACGGTGGCGCTGCTTTATGCGCCGGCCACGGGCGAGCACACGCGGCGGCAACTGGCCAGGAAAGCGCAGAGAGGCCGGGACGCGCTGGCCGACTCCGGAGGCGATTTGCTGGATCGCGGGCGCGAAATGTACGAGCGTGGGCGGAAGCTGGCCGATGAAGCCGCCGACATGTTCGAGCGCGGCCGGAAGATCGTGGAGAGCACCGCGTCCAATCTGAAGGGATAAATAGAACTTATGAGTACGATTGCCGAGGCAGTGAAGGCTGCGCCGCACGCGTTTCGAAACGAGCCGGTGTCGGATTTTTCGAAGTCCGCGAATCGAGAGGCGATGGAGCGGGCGCTCCGGGAGGTGCGGGCACAGCTGGGCCGCGAATACGAGCTTTTGATTGCGGGACGGCGCGAAAAGACGCCCGACAAGCTCAAGTCGCTGAACCCGTCGCGGCCGAGCGAGGTGGTGGGGATTCACAGCAAGGCCACCGCGGAACTCGCAAAGGAGGCCGTGGAGGCCGCACACGCGTATTTTCCGGAATGGAGCGCCGTTCCGGCCGAGACTCGCGCGCGTATTCTGCTGCGGGCCGGCGAACTGTTTCGCGAGCGCAAGTTCGAATTCGACGCGTGGCTGGTCTACGAGGCGGGCAAGACGTGGCCCGAAGCGGACGCCGATGTTTCCGAGGCGATCGACTTTTGCGAGTACTATGCGCGCCAGATGCTGCGTCTGAACAAGCCGGATCCGCTGGTGCAGCTGCCGGGCGAAAAAGATGAACTGTTCTACTTGCCGCTGGGCGTGGGCGTGATCGTGCCGCCGTGGAATTTTCCGCTGGCCATTATGGTGGGGATGACAACGGCCGCGCTGGTGGCGGGGAACACGGTGGTGATCAAGCCCTCCAGCGATACGCCGACCATTGCCGCTAAATTCTCCGAAGTTCTGCTGGACGCCGGGTTTCCCGCGCGATCGTTTTCCATGCTGGTGGGCAGCGGCGCGGTGGTGGGCGACCTGCTGGTGGAGCATCCGCTGACGCGCTTCATCGCGTTCACGGGATCGAAAGAGGTTGGGCTGCGCATCAACGAACTGGCCGCAAAGCCGCGCAAGGGACAGAAGTGGATCAAGCGCGTTCTGGCCGAGATGGGCGGCAAAGACGCGATTGTGGTGGATCGGGAGACGGATGTCGACACCGCGGTGAAGGGTGTCATGTTATCGGCGTTCGGGTTCCAGGGCCAAAAATGTTCGGCCTGTTCGCGCGCCATTGTGGACGCGGCAATCTACGATGAGTTCGTGGAGAAGCTGGAGGCCGAAGTGGCGGAGTTGAAGGTTGGGCCGGCGGATGATCCGGGGAACTACATGGGCCCGGTGATCAACGAAGGCGCAATGCGGTCGATTTTGGATTACGTCGAGGTGGGCAAGAAAGAAGGCCGGCTGGTGGCGGGCGGCGGAAAAGCGCCGGGCGACGGGTATTTCGTGCAGCCGACCGTGATCGCGGATGTAGATTCCAAGTCGCGCATCTTTCAGGAAGAGATTTTCGGACCGGTGCTGGCGGTGGCCAAGGCGCGCAATTTCGAGCACGCGCTCGAACTGGCGAACGATTCCGAGTATGGATTAACGGGCGCGGTCTACAGCAGGAATCACGAAAAGATTCGCAAGGCGCGCGAGCAGTTCTTTGTCGGGAACCTGTACATCAATCGCAAGTGCACTGGAGCGATGGTGGGAGCGCATCCCTTCGGTGGCTTTAATATGTCGGGGACGGATTCCAAAGCCGGCGGGCCGGATTATTTGCTGCAGTTTTTGCAGGCCAAGGTGATCGGCGAGAAGATTTCGTGATAGGGTGGGGTTGTTCGCTTGACCCAAAGCCCCGATTAGAAGGGGACCAAGAAGTCACAATTCCGGGGTCGATTCCGAACGACGCGGCAAAGGGCGCATGAGCAATCGGCGCCCTTTTCCATTTGCCGCTTCCTCACGGTCACGGCTCGGAAACGGTCTCGATAGGGTTGGGGTAGGCGTCGGGATCCCGCTCCAAGTCGCCGTGCAGGCACTGAAAATCTTTTTCGATCAGGATGGACAGGTGCCGGCCGGATTCGAGCGGTTGATCGCCGGAGATGCCGACCCGCTCCGTGGTGAACCACTCGACGCCTACAGCAGCGGGGACCTGGAACTTGAGCCAGCCGTTCTGGAAGGAGACCTGGGGAGCGCGGATGCTGGAAGACGACTCCAGCGTGTAAGCGAAACTGACGCCGGGCGTGAACTGGACGCTATCTTCGACGAAACCGGTTTTGCTGAACTGCGCCACTTCGGATTGGCTCAGCCGCAACCGCAGCGAGTTTCCATGGATGCGGAGTTTCATTGGATTCTGGATGCTCCTGAATAGATATTAAAACGGCCGTCGCGAACGAAGCCAAGCAGGGTCAGGTTGAAGCGCTGCGCGGTTTCAACCGCCAGGCTGGAGGGCGCGCCGACAGCGGCCAGAATCGGGATGCCGGCCATCAGCGCTTTTTGAACCAGTTCGAAGCTGGCGCGTCCGCTGACCAGCAGCAGCGATCCACTAAGAGGCGTTCGGCCGGCTAGCATCTGGGAGCCGATCAACTTATCCAGGGCATTGTGGCGTCCGACATCTTCGCGCAACAGTTGGAGGTTTCCCTCAGGATCGAAGAGCGCCGCGGCATGCAGTCCGCCGGTGCGTTCGAACACCGGCTGTTCGCGCCGCAACGTTTCGGGGAGGCGATGAATCAAGCTGGCCGCGACCAGCGGCGCATTGCGCGGCAGCACCGGGCAGCCCTGCATTTGGATAGCTTCGATGGATGCTTTGCCGCACACGCCGCAGCTCGAGCTGGTATAGAAGTGGCGCTCCAGGCGATCCAGATCCACTTCGACGCCGGGATTCAGTTCCACAGTCACCGAGTTGCCGAGTTGGCGCGGATTGGCGACCCGGTCGCCATTGGTATCGGGCGACCAGCAGATTGCATGGACGTCCGCGGCGTGGTGGAGGATGCCTTCGGTGAACAGGAAGCCGGCGGCCAGCTCGAAATCGTGCCCGGGGGTCCGCATGGTGACGGAGACGGGCTTTTGGCCCAGGCGGATTTCCAGTGGTTCTTCGACGGCCAGCAGGTCCTGAACGGGCGCGGAGGACTCGCCGTCGACCTTCTGGACGGGTACTGTCAGGATGGGCCGGTTCACACCGGCTTTATGGTAACGCGGCAAGCCGGGGGGCGGGCGGGCTGGCGCCGCGCGGGTTAGGCCAAGTTCGGGATTTTGATGATCTTCTTCTGAATGGCGTACTGCACAAGCTGGGCCTTGTTGTGGATGTCGAGCTTGCGCATCAGGTTGAATTTATGCGCTTCCACGGTTTTGACGCTCAAGTTGAGATCGCAGGCAATTTCCTTGACCGAGTTTCCCTCGGCCAGCATTTTGAGGACTTCGCGCTCGCGCGTGGTCAGCGTGGCAAAGCGCGGCAGGCGGTTGGCCGACTTGATGCGGGAGCGGAAATCATCCACCAGCTGCGACAGCATGCGCGGGCTTAGGTAGCTGCCTCCCCGGCAGATGTCTCGGACGGCGGCGACCAGTTGAGCCGAGGGGCTGTCTTTGAGAACATAGCCGCTGGCGCCCACTTCCATTCCTTCCACCAGATAGTCCTCATCGTCGTACATGGTGAGAAACAGCACCTTGGTTTCGGGCCGATTCTTCTTGATTTGCCGTGTAGCCTCGAAGCTGCTGAGGCCGGGCATGCCGATGTCCATCAGCACGACGTCAGGCCGGAGTTCGGTAGCTTTTTCGACGGCGTCGCCGCCGTTGGAGGCCTCGCCTACCACTTCCATATCCGCTTCGGCGGAGATCAGAGTTCGGATGCCCTGGCGGAACAGCGTGTGATCGTCCGCCAGCATGATGCGAGTCTTTGCCATAACGTATACCCGAGTTTGAACTGTCTCGAAACCCTTTCCTAAGCTTGAGCTTTCCCGCCTGCGGCTACCGGCGTACCGAAGCTACGCTCCGGCCGCCTCCATTCTCCGCGCGGTTCTTCCTCCCATGGGCTTGGCGACGATTGGCTCGATCGCATTAGACGCCGGCTCCTTAGCCACCGGCAGCCGGATCAGGATCTTGGTCCCCCGGCCGGTCTTCTTACGATCGCCCCATCCATTGCTGCCGTTCCCATGGCCGGCATTACTGCCGAGCCCGCTTCTGGGACGACTGCGAATTTCAAATCTGCCACCAAGTAGCGCCACGCGCTCTCTCATGCCAGAAAGTCCAAACGAGTCTTTCCGAGCCAGCGCCTCCTCGACTCTAAACCCGACTCCGTTATCCTCAACGGCCAGCCTCACCCATCCATCGGCCGAACTGACGGAAATGTTTACGCTCGTGGCCGAGGAGTGTTTCGCGATGTTATTAAAGCACTCCTGCACAAGCCGATAGACCATGATTTCAGTATGTTGTGGCAGGCGGCCCAAGCGGCCGAGCAACAGCTTGACGCGGATGGGATTGAGGCGGCGGAAGCGGTTGACCAACTGGCGCAGAGCGGCGCCCAAGCCGAGCTGCTCGAGCACGGCCGGGCTCAAGGCGGCGATCAACCGGCGCATTTCGAGAATGGTCCGCTCGGTGAGATCGCGGGCTTCCTGGAGCTTGCTGATCCATTCCACGTGTTCGGGTGGCAGGGCTTGTTCCAACAGCTCAATTTGGAGGCGGATGCACAGCAGCGATTGGCCGGCCTCATCGTGCAGCTCCCGGCTGATACGGCGGCGCTCCATCTCCTCCACGTGAAGCATGTGCTCGGCGAGCTGGCGGATCTGCTCTTCGCGGGCTGCCAGATCCTCCATCAGGCGGGCCTTTTCGGCGGCCATGAGGCAGCGCTCGGCGGCGGCGGCCAGCAACTCCTGCTCACGCGGTAGCCATTCATAGGACTTCGAGAACGCGAACTGCATGACACCGGCAGTGCGTCCTCCGGCGGCCAGCGGAATGGACCAGACGGTTTGGAATTTGTCCTTCCAGGCCGGGTCCAGCAGCAAGCCGGCGGCAGCGCCATCCTTCGGCTCGATCTGCCGGGATTGCGCGAGCGTCCGCAACTTCGCGGGGCCATTCGCAACTTCGGCCAGCGCGGGCCGGGCCTGACCGCGGGCCTGAGCCTGAGCCCGCAATATCCAGGCGCTGCGCTTATCGTTCAGCAGGTAGAGGTGGCCGGCGTCGGCACGGCAGACGTGCACCAGCGAATCCAGAAAACGGCGCAGCAATTCATCCAGATTGCGCGATTCGAGTTCGACCCGGAACAACTCGTAAAAGGCCTGTGTTTCGGCCTCGCGAACCTGGTAGTAGGCGTTATTCAAAGTGAGAATCACGCAAAAATGCAGTTGCTCGCGCACCCACTGCAAGTTGGCGTGCTCATGCGGGAGCAGCTTGCGCAGCAGGGGCGTGAGCAGGCGGTCATATTCCTGCAATGCTTCCACGATGCTGGCGGGCGGAAGATTCAATTTGGCCAAGCGGCGTCCGTTATATTCCACCTGTTCAATGAACTTGAGAGGCGGCTGGCCGCTGGCCAGAATGCGGGCGGCGGCTCCCGGCGTGATGGCAGACAGCGCCAGACGGATTTTCGAGTCGAATTGGCGTGGCCCGAACTTGTCGCGCTTCAGCTTGGCCAGAAAGCGCCGGTCCAGCGTTTCGGCGTGTGGCAATAAGAAGACTGCCAGGCGGTGCAGGTGAACGCGTAACTGGTCGCTCAGTACATCAGCGGCGTCTGCCAGTTCCGGCGATATCTCGGTGAGCGGCAACTGATTGTACTATCGGTACCTAGGGGGAAAGCTTTAGCGGTTTTGGCGCGGCGGGGCGTGGCTGGTGGCTAACGACGATGCGGCAGCTTTGCGCTTGGCTTCTCCGAGCAGCGGCGCGTTGAGTTTCTGTCGCGAGTTTCTGTCGCGTTGAGTTTCGGGCAGGGCATAAGGTATCCTTATAGCTGTACAAAGAATGGCAAACACTTATTCAGCGCTGAAGCGCATGCGCCAGACCAAGCGGAAGACGTTAGTGAACCGCCTCCGCAAATCGCGGCTCCGCCACCAGATCCGTTCGGTGCGGCGGCTGATCGAGCATAAAGACGCCAAGGGCGCGCAGGATGCGCTGCCGGCCACGTTTTCCTTGATTGATCGCTCGGCCCGCTGGGGCATCATCAAGAAGAACACCGCGGCGCGTTATAAGAGCCGGATCCAGGCCAGGCTCAAGGCGCTCGCGTAGGGGACCGCTTCCTCACGGTCGCGGCTCGGTTACACGGTCGCGGCTCGGTTGCGGTCGCGGCCGCT
The DNA here is from genome assembly GCA_963824345.1 of Bryobacterales bacterium. Taxonomy (GTDB): domain Bacteria; phylum Acidobacteriota; class Terriglobia; order Bryobacterales; family Bryobacteraceae; genus Palsa-89. The sequence continues at coordinate 167,672 of CAWGOZ010000012.1, read as the reverse complement.
TAGTTCGTCAGGCTCAGCACCAACTCTTCCATCACCACGCGGTCGTCGGGACGGGTGTCTCTAAGCGCTTTGTCGGCCCAAAACAATTTTTGGATGGCACGCGCCAGTTTCTCATTGGGGAATGCACTGACAGTCTGCTGCACCTGCTCGGCGCGATCACGCCAGATGCGGATGCCTTGCCGGGTGAAGTGCGCCTGAATTTGCTGCGCGGTTTTGAGCCCGGCTTCGCGGGCAGCCATGGCCAGCCGGAACTGCGTATCGAGAAACGTCAGGGCCAAGGGCAGGTAATCGCCTTCGCGCAGCAGCGCGTCCAGGCTGTCGAGCGACCGCTTTCGATCGCCTCGCCCTAAAGCTCCCACCAGCGCGAAAATGGTGGAAGCCTGAGCGTTTGGAACCAGGCGCAGGATATCGTCGGCGGTGACCTTGCGCGTGCCGCCAGTGTAGAGCCGCAGCTTTTCGATCTCGTTGGCGATCCGGCTGGCGTCGGCGGCGAGCGATTCCACCAGCAGTCCGATTTCAGAGAGACCGATCTGGAGGCCGGCTTCTCTGGCGAGATCCTGCGCCAGCCGGCGAGCTGACTCGAGCGTGAAAGGCCGCAGTTCCACCACGTCCGGGATGGCGGCATAGAATTTCTGGACGCGCTCGATCTTGGCGCGGTCTTCGCCTTCGAAATCGTAACGGCTGGCTTCGAAGACCAGCACACATCCGGGTATATTGGGGTGTTTTAGATAAGCCGCCAGATCGGCTGCGGCGGAGTTCTCGTCGTCGCTTACAGCCCGTCCGCGAGGCAGCGCGTTTTCGGCCCCGGAAACCCACACCACGCGGTTGGGCGCGAACAGCGACAGCGAGCGCGCATCGTCCAAAACCGCTGCCAGGGTGGTCTCCTCCAGATCGTGCCGGCTCAGGCCGTTTTCGCGATCTTCCGGCGCAAGAACCTTGTCAACTAACGCCCGGCGGCAGGCGGCTAATTGATACACCTCGGGTCCGAGAAACAGGTACGCAGGCGCGGGAGGCCCTTTTTGAAGGCGTTGCAAGAACTGATCGGGACTCAAAAGTTCTCCAGAATCGAGCTGACCAGATCGCGCGCCACGTCTTTGCTCAAGCGCTGCAGCCCCGCTCCGTTCTCGTCGAAGTATTGGTAATTGTTGGTGGTGGATAGCTCGTAGCGCTCGTGGGCCTCATAATAAGGCCGCGCGAAGATGACTTTGCCAGTGGCGCGCTCGGTGAGGCTCACGTTCAAGGCCACGATGATTGTCAGGCCACTGGTCCGTCCGGTGGCTTGATTGATCAGCGTCGGAAACGCTCTGTACCCAATCACGCTGCCGGTCAGCACCGCATCCGCCTGGTTTGGATCGGCGACGGGCTTGTAGCGCGTGCGAATGATGAATTCGCGGCTGATGGCTTCCGCCAGCGAGTCAGTGAGTTTGTACTTGACGGAGCCGTTGCCGAAAGGCGGGATGGCGATGGTATGGACGTCCTTGGGCACCAGGTCGGCTTTGCCCGCCACATGATAACCGCAAGCGCCCAGGGCCACGCAAAAAGCGATAAGCGATGTCAGGCTGCCGGCGCGGGCGACCTGAACGCAAACGCGAAAAAAGCGGCCGCCCCGAGAAGGGCAAACGCCACTATATAATTCCACGCGAGTTTCTCCTTCAGAAATGTGATCGCGAAAACCATGAAGACGACCAGCGTGACAACTTCCTGCATGGTCTTCAACTGGAAGCCCGAGAATTTGCCGTAGCCGAGGCGATTGGCCGGAACAGCCAGACAATATTCGAGCAGCGCGATAGACCACGAGACCAGGATCGCTTTCCAGAGCGGCCAGGTGTGACCGTATTTCAAGTGCCCGTACCAGGCGAAGGTCATAAAGACGTTTGACAAGGAAAGCAAAAGGATAGTGCTCATAGGATTTGGATCACTGGGGGCCCAAGTATCCGCGCACCACCTCCCAGGCGTTTTCGGCGGCGATCTGCAGATTGTCCGCCGCCACCCAGAACCACCAGGCGCGCGGCTGATTGCGATCCTGCGTGATGGCGCCAACCGTGATGCCGCCTTGTCCCGCCACACCGACGTTGGTGGGCGGTTCATGATCCTCAGTGCGGACGTCGATATTGGCCGATGCGAGCGCTTGGAAGATAGCGTCCATTCCGGGGCTCTCTTCAAATTCTACCCAGGCTGAGATGCTGTAGCCGTGGAACACCGGCGCCTGGATCAAACGCAGCGAGGGCATGGGAGCGCCGGTTGCAGCCAGCAGGCTGGCCAGGTGACGATCGATTTTTTGCTCGATCTCTTCGAGTGCGAGCGGCGCTTCGGAGCCATACTGCGACAGCATATTGAAGCTGATCTGCGCGTCGAAAATATCTTTCGGCAGGGGCTTGAAAGAGAGCAGAGCAACGGCCTGCTTCTGTAGCTCTTCGATGCCAGCCTGGCCGCGCTCGCTCACAGGCTCGAAAATCTCGACCACCGAACGCCGGATCGCGCCGGCTCTCTGAAGGTGCGTCAGCAGCAGGGCCAGCGCGATGGCGGCCGGATGCGCGATGGTTTGAACGCCGTCTTTCATGTGGCCGCCGGGAGGCTCCGCCATGGGCGCGCGCAGACGCGCCTCCGCCAGATCTTCCAATCCGCCGCTGACATCGACGACGGCGGGAGCCGGTTGAGCGCCGCGAACTTTTTCGTAGGCCTTCTCACTCGACGCTTTGGAGCCGGCCAGGATCACCACGCGCGCCGACGGCAGGTCGGCCATCTCGATGGAAGCCATCACCAGAGGCTCGTCGGCACCGCGCGTGAGAATACTGGCGATGCCCTTGGGCGCATCTTCCACTTCGATGGCGGCGACGAGCTTGAGAGTAGCCGGAGCCTTGCGGGATTCCAGCAACTCGTGGACTTCCTTGCCCAGGAGCGATTCGCCGCCGACAATTGCGATGGTGGCCCGTTGACTGCCGCGATGAGTGTGCATTAGCTGGTTTGATGCTCCGGCGCCGGCTGCGGTGGCGGGGGATGATGGGGGCGGAAACGGCGGCGGATAATGCCCGCGGCGCGAATCACGATTCCGGTGGCGACGTAGACAGTGGAGAGCGCCAGCAGCACGGGCTGCGAGTAGTTCCAGATCATATAGATGAGAGCCCCGAAAAAAATCACGATGAGCGGCGAGCGCGGCCCCCTGAGGTTGATTTCCTTGAAGCTGGGATAGCGCCAGGTGCTGACCATCAGAAACGAGAGCAGGGCCAGCAATCCGAGCCACAGGGCGGAATGGATCCACCATCCGAGCGGCACGCTGTCGGTGGAGTACACCACTGCGGCGACCATGGCGGCGGCTGCGGGAATGGGAAGGCCGACGAAATATTTGCGGTCCGGGCGGCCGGGATTGCTGGGAACCGGATTGGTCTGGACGTTGAAGCGAGCCAGCCGCGCCGCGCCGCATAGAAGAAAGATAAAGGCCAGGAAGTAGCCGGCGCGATGGTCCGTCAAGAATCCGCCGGGCGTAACGAATTCCACTCCCCAGGTGAAGGCCAGAACGGCGGGAGCTATGCCGAATGTGATGACATCGGCGAGCGAATCCATCTCGCGGCCAAAGGCGCTGACGGTGTTTGTCATGCGGGCAATCCGGCCGTCCAATCCATCCAGAACCACGGCTGCGCCGATGGCTTTGGCGGCCACTTCGAAATGCGGGTTGTTGCCGAGCTGTCCGCCGGCACCCAGGAGCGCGCCCTCCAGCGAGCGCAGAATCGCGAGGAATCCGAGGAAAATATTGCCGGCGGTGAATAGCGTGGGAAGCGCGTAGGCCGCTCGCCGGGAACGCCGCGAGGCGGGACGGTCATCGAAGAAGCGTTCCTTGAAGGTGAGCCGCGCCATTACGTAAGCCCCATCACGTCAACCTTCGCTGGGCCAGGATGCTGGAGCCTCCGGCCACGCGTTGGCCGGGTTGGACCTTGATTTCCCACTCGGGTCCCAGGAAGATGTCGACGCGGGAGCCGAATTTGATAAGACCCACGCGCTCGCCCTTGGCCACGGCGTCGCCCGGTTTCTTGTAGCACACGATGCGGCGCGCGATCAGTCCGGCGATCTGCGCGAAGCGTACGCAGGTGGCTTCGCCGGCGATGGTAAACGTGTTGCGCTCGTTCTGGGAGCTGGCGATTTCGCGGCTTGCGACTAGGAATTGGCCCTTGGTGTATTCGATGTTCGTAATTTTGCCGGCGATGGGCGCGCGGTTGACGTGAACGTCGAAAACATTCAGGAAGATGCTAATGCGGGTGGACTCGGGGCCGTCGCCGATGATCCCTACTACTTTTCCGTCGGCGGGCGAGACAGCGACCGGTCCGTCGGGTATGGTTCGATCCGGATCACGGAAGAAGTAGAGGCAAAAGAGGGCGAGCAGAAACAAAGGCGCGGCGAACGCGGGATGGATCAAGTACCAGAGCAGGGCTCCACCGGCGGAGAACGCGAGCGCGTAGTAGATGCCGTCGATGACCATCGCTGAATCTATTGTAGCGGTGGAGGGCGGATGGGCTCGTGAGCACAATGTTGCGATTTGATTTCAGGGCCCGAGCGCACCAGTAACTTAAGACTAGAGACCCGTCTGGCCCGATGTCAGGCTTCTTATTTCGGAGCAGGAATTGGATGATGCCGCTGAACTTCGCTGGCTGCGCGGATCATACTCGCGGGACGAGCTGATACGGGGTAGAAACGGCAGGCAGGGGCATCCCGAACGATATGCCCCGACATTGCGCCCGTTTCTCGATGCCATGTCGGCCAAGCCGGGCTTCTCGGTTCGCCGAGATACCACGTGCCGGTTGATCGACGTACTCTCGATGGTGCGTGGTTTCCCGATAATGAATCATGAGCGGAATCCAGTTTGTCACCGATGAGAAGGGCCGCAAGGTAGGCGTTCTCATCGACCTCAAAAAACACGGGGCCATTTGGGAGGACTTCTGGGACGGCCTTGTTTCTGAATCGCGCCGGAAGGAAAAGGGCATTCCATACGAACAATACCGCGCGAACCGTTTGAAACGCGCCCGCACGCCTGCTTAAATATGCGATCGAGATCAAGCCGCCCGCGCAAAAAGAATTGGATGCTCTCGACGACAAGCTGTTCGCGCGGATAGATCGAACACCGTGACGCAAATCGCACATCGGCGCGAGGTCTACCAGTAGCCCGTCACAAGGGCGACAATGAAGCCATGAACGGAATCCGCTTTGTCACCGACGAGAAGGGCCGCAAGCTGGCCGTTCAAATCGACCTGAAGAGACATCGGCGGCTTTGGGAAGACATCGAGGATGTACTTGTCTTCCGGTCCCGGCGGCACGAAAGGCGAATTCCACTCGAACGGGTCAGGGCGCGCCTCATCCAGAGCGGTAAGCTTCCGCGATCAACCTGAAGACGTTGAACTGCTCGATTTTGCGCGCGAAGAGAAGCTGTCGAGGGCGGCCCGCAGGTCCTCGAATACCTCGAACAACATGTTGAGCTGGGTCATCAGAAGCAGTTCCACGGTGCGTTTGTTGGGATTGAGCAGCTTCACCGCGCCACCCTGCTTGGCCAGGGAAGTATAGCCGCCGACGATCGCGCCAAGGCCTGCGGAATCGACGTAAGACACGTTCCTTAGGTCAAGCACCACCTTGCGATGGCCCGCCGCGCCAAGCGCCCGAATCCGGTCGAAGAAGTCGTCGGATTCGCGATGAGTCAGTCGTCCGCCGAGCGCCAGGATAACGACGCCTTCGCGAGCGACCTGCTCCATTGCCAAGCTCATACCGGTAGGGCCGACTTATTCGATTGTATATCGAACGCGGCCCGCGAATGAGATATCATATTAAACCAAATGGTGCGCATCATAGGTGCGGTTTTGGCCGGCTACGTGGGGGTCGGAGTCCTGGTGGTTCTTACGGACATGGTCTTTGCCGCCGTGATTCCGGGCTTCCGGAACATGGCCACGCCGCCGCTGTTCTATTTTGAGATCGTGGTGTTTACCGACCTGCTGTACTCCATCGCCGGCGGATATTTGTGCGCCGCTATCGCAGGAGCTTCGGCCCGCACCGCCACGCTGGGTCTGATCATCTTCGGCGAAATCATCGGCATCGTCGCAACCGTCCTGGCCTGGCGCGTCCAGCCGCACTGGTTCGCGCTCGCGCTGGTGGTGCTCTACCCGTTGATGATATGGATCGGATCCCGGCTGCGCGTGCGCGGGGCACAACCGATCCTGGCCGGCGGTGCGGTCTAAGGCCCGGGGCGCGCGTTCACCCAGTTCCGGCGCTCCAACAGGATTGCGCAGGGTGGGATAGACCTGATGGCCTGCCCTGCCAAGTTCCAACGCGGTCGCCAGTCCGATTCCAGAACTGGTTCCCGTACTCGGAGGCGGTTTTGAGTCGCATATGCCGGGAACCGGTTGCTTCCCACCAAAGGTGCGTGTATCATGGCAAAAATCCGGGAGATATAAAACAAATCCCGGTAGAAAGCGAATAAACGAGACAAATTATGCCTATCAAGACGATCGAACATCCGGTAACGAAGCGCTCATTCAAACTAGGGCGAAAGCGGCCGGTGGCCCGTTGTCCGCGGCTGAGCTTGAAAAACTATCTCACCCGCAACCTGCCTGCGCCACCCGCGGCAGCCGACTACACAAAGGCCGCCGCGCCAGCCCTGGCCAAGGTCTACGAAAACGACACGCTGGGCGATTGCGTAATCGCCGGAATGGCGCACGTCGTCGGCGTTCTCACCGGAAACGCGGGAGGGCCGCCGTTCCTCTACACGGACCAGCAAATCATCGGCCTCTACAGCGCAATTGGCGGATATATCCCCGGCGACCCGGCCACCGATCAAGGCTGTGACGAACAAACAGCGCTGAACTACTGGGAAAATAACGGTGCAATGCCGCCAAATTCGACGCCTCCGAGCGGCGATAGTCATCGCATCGCCGGCTGGCTCGCGGTCAACGCAGCCGATCCCGCCGAATTTCGTATAGCCCTGTGGCTATTCGAGAACCTGTATTTCGGGATCGAATTACCGGACGCGTGGGTTAACCCTATGCCCTCCGCCTCGGGTTTCACATGGAATGCCGCCGGTCCTCCCGACCCGAATAATGGTCATTGCTTCGCGGGCGTGGGGTACAACTCGAAAGGCGTGGAGATCGATACCTGGGGCATGACTGGCACCATCACCGACGCCGCCATTTCCAAATACGCCAGGCAAGATGCGAACGGTGAGTTGTACACTGTCGTCAGCCAGGATGGGATCAACAAGGCAACGCAAAAAGCCCCCAATGGTTTCGACTGGAGCCAATTAATCGCCGATTTCGACTCGATGGGCGGCTCTGTGTCGGCCCAGAAGGTTCGGCCAGCCAGCGCCCGCTAGCCAGGGGTGGCAGATCGCGCGGCGTGGTCTGGCTGCGGGTGCCCGAAGGGAGGCGGCGCCCGCAGGTTTGATGGTAGGATTTGAAACACACTTGGCGCGCGTGCGTCCAAGATGGGACCACCCATGCCATGCCTATTCCTGATCGTGATCCTGCTGTTCCCGCGCGTTGCGTTGGCGCTCCTGTTCCTGTTCACGCATTACCTGGATCGCGCCTTCCATAGCATCCTGCTCCTCATTCTTGGCTTCCTATTCTTGCCCTTCACGACGCTGGTATTTGCATGGATGGTCAACAGCCACTTGCCGGTGGCTGGAGTTAACCTGCTGTGGCTCTTGCTGGCCGTGATGGCGGACCTGGGAACGGCCGGCCATGGCTACAGCCGGAGGCGGGCGTAGTCGGGGACCGGGCCCCTTGACGCCCCGCCCGGCATGCTATACTGGCCAAGTCAGACATAACCTTACTATCTGCTAAGTGATTGATTTTAAATAACTAACCGCGCAGGATTTATCTAGCTCTTTAGTTTTCAAGGATTTCCACCACAAGCGCCTTCCGCTTGGAGCCAAGCAACTGGAGGAATTACCGGAATGAAGAATGCTCTCGTGGTTGCCGGACTTTTGGCAGCACCTTTCACCACCAGCGTTCAGCAGTATCGAGCGCAGCCGTCCGTGGACCAGAACGATCCCCGGCTGTCCAGGCTGAAGAAGTTCTTTGCGGACCGCGATTGTCCACTCAAAGACTCCGCCAAGGATTTTTTGGTGGCCGCCGACCAAAACAAGCTGGATTGGAGACTGCTGCCGAGCATCTCCATCATCGAATCGAGTGGAGGCAAGGATTACCGGAACAACAACGTTTTGGGTTGGGATTCGTGCAAAGAACGCTTTCCCTCTGTAAGGGCAGGAATCCACTATGTGGCCGCTCAGCTTGGAAAATCAAACAGATACAGGGACAAAGATGTCGACCGCAAGCTGAGGATCTACAACCCCCTGCCAGAATACTCCCAGCGCGTCAAGGCCGTCATGCGGGCCATCGGATCCTGCTCACAACCGAGAATGTTGGCTGCCGATTGAACCGCCTTAGCCGCCTTGCATCATCTGAACGCCCCAGTAAAGGCCCCCGAAGACGATCAGGGCGATAGCGATACCGATGGCCCAGCGGAGCACCCGCTCGGTGTTGGATGAGCTTTTATGCTCGTCCAGTTTGATTTGCTCGTCGAGGCTTTCGAACATAGATAACCTCCAAAAATAAGTCCGGTATGAAAACGAGCCAGAACCAGTATATTCCTGATACGCAGGGAATGACAGGCCATTAGTTGCTTTGTTTTTAACGAAGGCCGCTACAGCGCCATTCGTTCCAGCTTACGGTAGAGAGTTTTCCGTTCGATTCCCAGGATTTTCGCCGCCCGGCTTTTGTTGCCGCCCGTGGCCGCCAGCACGCGCCGGATCTGGTCGGCTTCGGTATCGGCCAGGCTTTCGCTGGCCGTATCGCGAGGCTCGGTAAGGTCGATGGCTTCGCGCACCGCAGAGTCGTCGATGCGGCCTTGCGGCGTGACGATGACCAGCCGCTCGATCATGTGCTGCAACTGGCGGACATTCCCCGGCCAGCTATAATTTTCGAGCGCCCGCAGCGCAGACTCGGTGATTTTCGCGTGCTGGCCATAGCGCTCGTTGTATTTCTTGAGAAAATAGTGCGCCAGCAGCGGCACATCGCCACGGCGTTCCACCAAAGGCGGCAGGATAATGCGCACGACGTTCAGGCGATACCACAGGTCCTCGCGAAACTTACCCTGGTCCACCATCTTCTGCAGATCGCGATTGGTGGCCGCGACCACGCGCACGTCCACCTTCTTGCCGCGCGGCGAACCCAGCGGACGGATCTCTTTTTCCTGCAGGAATCGCAGCAGGTTCAGTTGAAAGCCCAGCTCCAGATCGCCGATTTCGTCCAGGAAGACGGTGCCATTATTGGCGGCTTCGAAAACGCCCATGCGATCGCGATCGGCCCCGGTGTAGGCGCCCTTCAAGGCGCCGAACAATTCGCTTTCCAGCAGCGATGGCGCGATGGATCCGCAATCCACCGGGACGAAGGGCTGATGCGCGCGGGCGCTGTTGTTGTGAATCATGCGCGCGATCATTTCCTTGCCGGTGCCGGTTTCCCCTTCCAGCAGCACCGTGGCGTTGGTGGGCGCCACCAGTGAAACGGTCTTATAAATTTCGACCATTTTGGGCGAGCTGCCGATCATTTCGCTTTCCGGCAGATCTTCGACTTCCGAATCCTTGTCGTCCTGATGCTGGCCCACCGATGCCTCGGCACGCTTTACGGTGTCCAGCATGCGGTCCAGCTCGAACGGCTTGGCGATGTAATCGAACGCTCCGCCCTGGGTGGCTTTCATCACCGTTTCGATGGTTCCGCGGGCGGTCATCAGAATGACGGCGCAGTTGGGGTTGTTCTTGCGGGCCCTTTCGAGCACGTCCAGGCCGGTGCGCTCATCGATGTAAATGTCGGAGATGACGATCGGATAGGAGCCGGCGCCGAGACGCTCCAGCGCTTCCCGGGTGGAGGAAACCGCATCCACGGTATAGCCTTCCAATTCGAGAAAAGTCCGGATTGTATTTCGGACGGAATTATCGTCTTCAACTACCAGAAGTCGCTGCACGTTTACGCCACCTTGCATTATTAGACTAGCAGGCTGGATACCGGCTCCCTGACGGTCGCGGCTCTGTCACGCCTCGTCGCGGTTCCGAGCCGCGAGCGGCGAACACCACGGTGAAACAGGAACCCTGGCCCGGCTGGCTGGTCACTTCCATTCTGCCGCCGTGATGGTGCACGATCTGTTCCACAATCGAAAGCCCGATTCCGGTGCCAGCTTCGCCCGAGGCTTCGGCGCGCTTAGTCCGGTAGAACTTCTGGAAGATCTGGCGCAGTTCCTTGGCGTCCATCCCGATGCCCTGGTCTTCGACCGAAAGTCGTAGTTGACTGCCTTCGGTGCGGCACGCGACTGTGATCTGGGTGTCGGCGGGCGAGTATTTCACGGCGTTGGTGAGCAGGTTGTAGACGGCGTATTCCATCAGTTCGCGATCGCCTTCCAGGTCCCCTTCCAACTCCTGGGTCTGGATGCGGATATTCTTGCGCTCCGCCAGCGGCCGTGCCCGGTCGACGCAGGCTTCGACGATCCCGCGCAGCTCGAAGGACTCCCGCTTCAGCTCCATCTGTCCATCGGAGAGCCTCTCCACGTCCAGAAAGGTTTGGATCATGCGCGCCAACCGCTTGGATTCGACGTTGATCATGTCGGCGAATTGCTTGCGCTTCTCTTCGCTCAGATTGTAGCGGCCCATCAGCTCGCTGGATCCCTGGATAGCCGTCAGAGGGGTGCGCATTTCATGAGTGACGAAATGGATGGCCTGTTGATAGCGGTGACGCTCGGTTTCAGATGCCCGCAATGCCCGGCGCACTACAAAGTGCTGATAGCTGGCTGCGGCAATGGCAGTAAGCCAGGCCGAGGCGAGCGGCGCGAAGAAGGGGAACACGATTCCCTGCCGGAACAGCAGAAACGGCGTTGCGTGCGCAGCGAGCAGCATCACGCCGGCGGCCGTATAGGCCAGCCATCCAGAGAGGAATGCGAAGATCAAGCCAGCGGTCACACCGGCGGCGAGACAGAAGCTGAGCACCTCAAGATTCGATGCACCGGTCAGGAATTGGCCGCGTTCGAGAGTTTCAAAGAGACGCGCATGCACCTCCACGCCGGGGATGCGGCCCTCCGCGTAAGGCGTGGCGACGCGGTCATAGCTGGCCGAGATGGAAGTCACGCCCAGGAACACCACCTGGTTATGGAAACGCGCCGCCAGCGCGGGATTCTCCACCAGTTCCTGCAACGAGACGGTGGGGATTTCTCCGGTGTAAAGCACACGCAGCCCCCGGTCGTTTTCCGCGGTTCGCGCCGCTGGAATCACTTCGGCGCCCAATTGCAAATCTTCGGGCGATTCCAGGATGCGCTGGCCGCGCGCCAGCCGGAAAGTCTCCAATGCCAGGGCCCAGTGCCGCTCGCGCCCGGCGCGTTCCTCAAGCGGGATCTGACGCGTGACGCCGTCGCGCGAGTGCTCGTCTGCCCGGTCGTGCCCCAGCGCGGCAGCGGCGGCGCGGAAGCCATCCAACGGGTTCTCCCAGCGGCCGTTCTCCAGATGCGTCGCCAGCACTAGATTTTTCGTGGATTGCATGGCGTGCACGAGGCGCGCGTCTTCGGCCGGATCGCCTGGGTCGGCCAGCACCATGTCGACGGCCACCACCTTGGGCTGGCCGGGGGCGAGCAATTCCAGCGCTCGCGCGAGCATGCTGCGATAGGCGCGCACCCCGCCCATCGCGCTGAAGGTAGCGTCGTCGATCCCGAGGATCAGGCAATGCGCGGCCCCCCCCGCCTGAGGCGGATGCAGCCGAAACATCCAGTCGTAGCCGTAGTCGTCGATCTGGGCGGCCAGCGGGGTCCATCCCACCAGAATCGCCAGCGCGAGGGCCGCGCCCAGCGTTGCGGCGTAGCCGAGCGTTAGCCTACTTTGAGACGACGGCAGCTTCAATCTCGTCCGGCTCCTTCGGCAGCGCCGCGCTCAGCACTTTGGCTCCGTTGGCGGTAACCAGCACGACATCCTCGATGCGAATGCCGAGCTGCTCGTCGTTAATATAGACGCCGGGCTCGATGGTGATCACCATACCCGCGTCCAGCGGCCCGCTCACGGCCGGGTCATGCACCTGCAAGCCCACCTGATGCCCGATATCGTGAGTGAAATATTTACCCAGCGGTTGGCCATGTTGATCCTGGCCGTGGGCGTCCATATAATCGCGCGCGACTTTGGTGAGCGAGTTTCCAAAGTCGCCGGCCAGCCACGCGCCCGGCTGGACCGCAGCGATGGCCGCCTTTTGAGCGCCCAGAACCACCAGATAGATCTCGCGCTGACGCGGAGTGAACTTGCCGCTGACGGGAACCGTGCGCGTGATGTCGCTGGCATAGGCGTCGCACTCGGCTCCGGCGTCGATCAGCACCAGTTCGCCGGGATCCATGCGTCCCCGGTTGGCCATGTAGTGCAAAATGGAGCCGTTCGGACCCGACCCGATAATCGGTGAATAGGCAGGGCCCTCGCACCCCGCATCGAGGAAGGACGCCAGGAGCGTGGCGCCGATTTGATATTCGAACTTGCCTGGGCTCAGGCGCTTCCAGGCGGCGCGATGGGCCCGCATGGAAACATCGGTGGCGCGTTGAATGGCTGCAATTTCGGACGGCGATTTCTTGACCCGCAACGCGGTGATCAGCGGCGCGGCGTCGGCGAGGTCGCGAAAGGGGTAGCGCGCGCGCAACTCGCCCGCGTAGGTTGCCGTCCAGGGCGCGTAGATGCGGCTGTGCTCGGCCAGGGCTGCGTCGAGCTGGGATTCAAGCCTTGCGAGCGGCAGAACTTGGTCGAATCCAGTGAGTGCCTGTACGCCGGGATCTTGAGCCGCGGCGCGCTTGCCGTGGTAGCGCTCCGCGCGCGCGTCGTGAGGCGGCAGAAACAGGATTTCATCGCTGGGAGTGAGCAGCAGTGCCGCGCCGGGCTCGATCCAGCCGGTGAGGTAATAGAAATTCGGCTCCTGGGCGAAGCGGAAAATCGGATCGTATTCCTCGGGCTGCCCTTTGAGGAATAGCACACCGTCGTCCAAGGAATGCCGCAGGGCGGCGCGGCGCGCCCGAAACTCGTCCGCCGGCGCTTGAGCGGATGGGAGAGCTGCCGCAGCCAGCAGGAAGACGATGGAAAGCCGGATCATTTCGCCAGTCCGCTTCCGCACACCCACGGCCTATTTCTGGAATTGTTTCAGGAGCGGAATATCTTTCGCCGGCTTGGCCTTGGCCAGGGTCTGCAAATACGCGTGGATGTCCGTCAGTTCCTGATCGGTAATCACTTTGTCGGTATAGGCGGGCATGGCGCCGGCTGGAGCGCGCACGTAATGGATCAGCCCCTGCGCATTCAGCCCGATGGCCGCGATCCGCGCGCCGTCCCGGCCGCCTTGCCCCGCATAACCATGGCATTCGTAGCAGCCATCGCGGAGGAACAGCTTCTTACCGTTAGCCGCGTCTCCTGCCGGGGCTTGCGCGAGCAGCGTGGCGGCCGAGATGACCGCGGCGAAAACGAGTGGCTTCATAGTTACCTCGGTTGCGTGACCAGGTCGATCATGGCGGGCTCGCCCTTCTTGACAACTTCGATAGCGCGCTTGATGGCCGGTCCCAAATCGTTGGGATTGTCGATGGGGCCTTCGCTGTAAATGCCGTAGGCCTTAGCCATCATCGCGTAATCGATGTTGGGATCGGTGATGGCGGTGCCGATCTGCGCCCGCTCGACACCACGGCGCGCGCGCGCGGCCATATCTTCGACGTACATCAATTCCTGATGATAGGCGCGATTGTTGTGCATGATGTTCAGCATCGGAATGCGATGATGCGCGGCCGTCCAGAGAACGCCGGGGGCGTAGTTCAGATCGCCGTCGCACTGGATATTGACGCTGATGCGCCCGTGCTTCTTGTTGGCGAGAGCCGCGCCGACCGCCGCCGGAGCGCCGTACCCGATGCCATAAGCGCCGTGCCCGCCGATGTAATGATACGGCTTGGTCATGTCCCAAAAACGTCTCGGCCACCAGGAGACGAAGGTAGTGTCCGACACCAGCGACCAGTCTTCGGTCTTGATCTGATTCCACAGCTCAGCGGCCAAGCGGGCAGTGGTTACCGGACTCGCGTCCCAACCCCAAGCCGCCTGTTCGACATCGCGGTCGCGATTGCGTTTGCTCGCCTCCGCAAGTTTGGCGCCGCGCTGCTCGAGGGCGGACTTGCGATCCGTGGTGATCAGCTTGCGGCATTCTTCGATCAACATCGGCAGCGTCGCTTGGGCGTCCGCAGCGATGGCAAGATCTACTTCGTCGTAGCGGCCGAAATCCTGATAATTGCTCTTGCCGAAAAGATCGCCGGCGAAAATCGTGATTACTTTTGCCCCGGGCTTGGTGATGCGCTGGGATTGCATGCCCAGCTTGTTCACCGGGGTCTGCTTGTGCGTGGCCTGCCACATATCGGGCACTTCCAGGCCGAGAACGACGTCTGCGGAACCGATAGTTCCGGCGCCATACAGCGGATGGGAGGTGGGGAAATTCATGCGGAAGTGGCGATCGAGCACGGGGGCTTGCAGCGTCTCGGCAAGTTGGATCAGCAGATCGATGCCTTCCGGAGTCCGCGCCACTCGCCCGGCCACGATCACCGGGTTCTCGGCGGCCACCAGCATTTTAGCGGCTTCCTTGACGGCGCCGTAATCGCCAGCGGGCGGCGAGGCCAAAGTCAGCTTGGGAATTTGCAGCCGTCCACGATCGGCCTCTGGAATCGGCTCTTCCTGCATCACGGCGTCGGCCACGATTACCACCGGCTCCATGGGCGGCGTCATCGCGATCTTGTACGCGCGCACGGCCGATTCAGCGAAACCTCCCAGCGACACCGGCGCGTCGTCCCACTTGGTGTAGTCGCGAACCATGGCAGCGGCGTCCTGGACGCTGTGCGCCCATTCGACATCGCTGCGTCTCCACGCGCCATCCTGGATATTGCCCAGCAAAAGATAAACCGGCACGCGATCCGCGTAGGCGTTGTAAATCGCCATGGATGCATGCTGCAGGCCGACCGTACCGTGAGCCATCACCATCATTGGCTTGCCTTCGATCTTGTAGTAGCCGTGGGCCATGGCGATGGACGATTCTTCGTGCAGGCAAGTGAGCAGCTCGGGCGCCTTATTGCCTCCATAGTTGATCAGCGATTCGTGGATGCCGCGGAAGGCGGAGCCGGGATTGGCCGCGACGTACTCGAAGCCCAGCGTCTTGATGACGTCGACCATGAAGTCCGAACCCGGCCGATCGACGGTCCACACGTCGACGTGCGGAGGCGGAGTGGTCTCGGCTGCGGTCTGCTTCGCGCCAGGCAGCGGATTGGGTGTCGCGGGGCGGTGAACTGCAGCCGCTTCCTGGGCTTTGACCGCTTCCGGTTTGGCAACCAGCGCGGCGGCACCGGCGGCGGCGCCCTTTAAGAACCCGCGGCGGTCAACGGAAATCTTCTTGGATCTCGCCATGGTGAATCCTCCCTGAGGGTTGTCAATACTTTATCATGTTGGGGCGTAATAGAAGGCAATTGACGCAGGCCGGAGCCTTTGGGTCCGCGGCTCCGTTTCCTGACAGGTTACGTCGAAACCGTCTCCCTTACGGTCGCGGCTCAGTGACGGCTGGGGGCTGGTGTCATTGCCCCGAAGCGCAAGTGAAATTCGCGGCGTCGTCCGTGCTGCCGGTTCCTTTATAGCGCGCTACCTGCGGATACGGGCACAGCGGACGGGTCCGATCCACCGTTCCTCTCTCTGAGTGCGAGGCGATCATTTGCTCGGGCGCGTGGCCCTGCTCCACCCACTGCTGGATCGCGCCCACCTGGTCGAACGTGTTGGGGCCTTCCCCGCCGCCGCAGTGCGCCATGCCGGGAACCATGAAGAGCCGGAACGTCATTGGATGCTTTCTTCTCGCCGCCCAGGTTTTTCACCACGCTCGAATAGTAATTGATGCTGTTCCTGGGCGCGATCAGTTGGTCGCTCCAGCCGTGATACAGCAGCAGCTTGCCTTTGTGCGCGAAGAAGGGCTTCATATGGGGATCCATGGCGTCGATGGAACCGTCCTCGGTCTTGTCCAGCAGCGCTACGTCCGAGTCGAGATTCATGGTCTTCCAGTCCCACTGCGGATTCTTATAGACGATGTAGGTGAAGGTATCGGTGGCAACCGAGGCCGCGGTCTTTCCGGCTAAAATGCTCCAGCCCAGTTCGCTGCCCGGCTCGAAGGTGGGGAAAACTTCCTGGCCGGTGCGCGGATTCCTGGGGCCGGCATAAATCGCTTGCACCGCCGCCACCTGCGCAGGCTTCAAGCAGTTGGACGAATCTTCGCCCTTGCACTCGATGGTCTTGGGATCGAAATGGCACTTGGTGGGATCGTTCACCAGGCCGTCCTTCACGCCATCCTCGGCATCGCAGGCGGCCAAAACCGCTTTATGCAGCACAGCGAGCTTGGCCGGGTCAAGGAAACTATCGGGCGATTTGTTCACTTGCTGCGCCACCCAGATGGACCAAACATGCAGATGGGTTTGGTAATTAGCCGGCGCACCGGCGATAATTCCGTCATAATCCGCCGGGAATTTTTGCGCTTCCTTCAGGCCCTGCCGGCCGCCGGTGGAGCAGCCGTTCCAATAAGAATAACGCGGCGCGGTTCCGTAGAAATTCTGGATGATGGCCTTGGAAGCGACCGTCATTTCATGCACGGCTCGGTAGGCGAAATCCGTAAGTTTCTCGGGATGCCCCAGCGCGAAACTGGCGCTCCCGCCGGCGTGGCCGGTGTCGGTGCCCGCGGTGGCGAATCCTCGCTTCACGCCTTCGGCGAGCGGCCCATAACCCATGGTTCCATTCCACCCGCCGTTGCCGATGGCCTGGAAATCGTTATTCCAGCCGGTCGCGGGCAGCCAGACTTCGATCTTGATGTCGGAATCGGGCGACGGCGTCAGTGTGGCTTGCACGCGGCAGAACTCGGGAAGGCTTCTAAACAGAGCCGGGTTGGGTTGGAAAGGGCCTGGAGCAGGCGGCGGCGTAAACGCGCCCGCGGCAACACTCTGGGCCGACGTTATCGCCACGTTCGACAGGTGCAGTTTGGAAAGGCTATCGCAAGTGGACCCGCCGGTTGGCGCCGCTGCCATGGAAGCGGCGGAAAGCAGAAGCGCGGCAATCGAGAACTTCAGCATGGGTATCTCCTTGATGATCTGGCGCAATTATATACCCGCGGATCGGAACTCCTTCCGGGCGGGGCATGCTATTCTGAGGTCGAAGCTTTTCGATTAGTCCAGTGCCGAAAATGCGTTTTCGCGTCACATTCGCATTTTGTTTCGTAGCGATCCTCTCCGCGTGGGGCGTCCTTCGGGCGCAACGTCCTTTCAAAGAATATCCCGCGCTTGAATACGAGAACTTTCCGAAGCCGCCGGACTGGGATCAAAAAGCCGAGTGGGTGCGAGCCCGCCTGCGTTATTCCGATATCTACGGCTATCCCCAGCGCTCCTTCCTGATGCGCGACGGCCGCGAGTACCCGGGTTACTGGACCATGGATTATCCGCGTTCGGATCGCCATCTGCTGGCCGGCATCCGGCGCCTGACCCGCATCGATACGCGCTCTATCGAGCAAGTGGTGACGATGGACGGCTCCGACGATGTGTACAACTGGCCGGTGCTCTACGGAGTTGAAGTGGGGCACTGGAATTTGACCGACGAAGAAGCGCAACAAATGCGCGAGTATCTCATGCGCGGCGGATTCTTCATGTGCGACGACTTTCATGGCACGGAGCCTTATCGCGGGGTCAGGGAGTGGGACAATTTCACGGCCAGCATGAGCAAGGTGCTTCCGGGGCGGCCGATTGAGGATATTCCGGATAACGATCCGATTTTTCACACTTTGTTCGATTTGCAGGATCGCTTCCAGGTGCCCGGCGCGCAATTTTTCGACAGCCATCTCACGTATGAAGACGGCGAGACCGGCAAAGTGCCGCATTGGCGCTGCATTCGAGACGACAAGGGCCGCATCATCGTCGCCATCTGCCACAACATGGATCTCGGCGATGCGTGGGAGTGGGCGGACGATCCGCGTTACGAAGAGAAGTGGGCGTCGCTCGCGTATCGCATCGCAGCCAATTACTTCGTTTACGATTTGACCCACTAATCAAAAACCCGTCGGGCGAATCCAGAAACTTTCGGTCCACGTTCCGCCGGGTGGAACGCTCTGCAAGTCCTTGATGATCCCCTGGTGCGCCAGGTTGAAGCCGTTGGTCAGCCCGGTCATGGGCTCGAAGCACACGGCGTCCGGCGTCTGGGGAGTGTAGACAATCGCGATCGGAAATTTCGGGCCGAACTGGACGGAGACCTTTCGCCCCTGCGCTTCAACCGAGAACTCGGCCGTTGAGTCGCCGACGGCGAATACGTCGTCGAAATGCCGTCCCGCCAGTGGAACCGGGTCCGGCAGATCCACCGGCGTAGTTTCGCCCGTTGGAAGCATCTGTGGCGAAAGCGTGTAGCGCGCGTGTACCGGCAGGCGCACCTTCCATTGGTCGCGCGGTGCATCCGGGATCTGGTACCAAGTATGAAAGCCGATTACCAACGGTATTGGATCGGTGGAGTGGTTGTGGATCGCCGTCCGCACCTCCAGAGTTCCGCCGGCCAGCCGATAGGTTAGCTCGATGGTGTGGGCAAAAGGAAATTGCGCCATCCATTCCGGGTGCTTCCAAAACTCGAGCGTGCTGGTGACCCCGGCGGCCTGCCGGTCTGCGTTAATCCGCGTCACTTGCCAGGCGGAAGCGAACAGCAAGAGGCCGTGAATCGGCAGGCCATTGGCATCGCGCCGAATCGCTGCCGCGTCCGGATTCAGCCGGTAGCGCTTTCCGTTGGCCCAATAAGCATCGCCGTCCAGACGGTTCGCCCAAGGAGCCAGAAAGGGGTTACCGGCCTGCGAAGGTTTCTGCCGCCAATCCGGGAGCGAGACCGGCGGCGGCATGAGAATCGGGCGACCATTCACCCGAATGTCGTAAGCGATGTTGCCGATGGACGGACAGATCGAAACTTCGATGCCGTGGGCGGGATCGCTCAGGCGAACGATTTCTATGGAATCGACGTTGAGCGTCCGCGCTGAGTAGGTTTCAGCCAAGATGACCACATTATCTCTCAATGACTTTTAATGTTAGCGGCCCGTAACTCGCAAGAATTCGCGTCCGTCCCAGGCAGTGAGAGCAGACTCATGGAGGAGAAGACAATGAAGACCCAAACGAAGATAGGCCAGCGTCTCGCCGCCGCTCTTTTGCTGGTGGCCATGATCGCCACCGTGGCGTACGCTCAGGCGTCCCCGCCGCCGTCCTTTTCGCCGCAGGAATTGGATCGCCTGGTGCAGCGCATCGCGCTGTATCCAGATCCGCTGTTGGCCCAGATTTTCGCCGCTGCAACTTTTCCGGACCAGATCCCGGATGCTGCGCAGTGGGCCGATCAGCATCACTACTTGACCGGGGACGCGCTGGCCGCGGCGATTTCAGCCGACCATCTCCCCTGGGATCCGAGCGTGCAGGCGCTGCTTCCGTTTCCGTCGGTTTTGGACATGATGGCGTCCGACGTGCCGTGGACTCAGGAATTAGGCAACGCGTTCCTGGCTCAGCAGACCGATCTGATGGATGCAGTTCAGCGGTTGCGCCACCAAGCCTGGACCTATGGATATCTTCGGACCAATCCACAAATCATCGTCAACAACGGTCCCTACATCGAGATTCTGCCAGCCAATCCGGCCTTCGTTGTTCTGCCCTTCTACGATCCGTTGATTGTGTTTGCTCCGCCGCGGCCGGGCTTCTTCGTGGGCGGCGCCATTGGCTTCCGCTTCGGCGTGACCATTGGCGCGGCATTCCGGCCCTGGGGCTGGGGCGTAAACCGGTTTGCCTGGAATAACCACGCGGTGTTCATCAACAACGCGCGCTGGGACCGGACCTGGGCGAATCGAAGGACCTACGTGCATCCTTACGCCGACGTGCGGCGATACCCAGCTGCCGCGCGCGCCCCCGAAGGCCACGAATTACGTCCGCGCACCGAGCGCGAAAGGACAGCGGCTCGCACCGGCCGTGCGCGGGAAGAGGAGCACCGGCCAGAACACCGCTAAGCCGGCCCAGCAATTCAGCTGGCCCAGCTATACTGAGCTGACGATGCTGCCGCGGTGGGCAATAGCGCTGGTTCCGGCGTTTCTGGTGGGTCAAGCAGTGCTGGTGCACATGTCCGCTGGGACCGAGCATCCTCCGCCTCCGCCGGCCCTCTCCAATTTTCCATCCCGATTCGGCGGATGGTCCCAAATGCGCGAGGACCCGATCAATCCCGATGTGGCGAACACGCTCAAAGCCGACCGATTGCTCAGCCGGACGTATCAAAGTGACGGGGTCGCGTTGCCGGTCGGCCTGCTGGTGGCGTGGTTCCAATCGCAGCGCGCGGGCTTAAGCCAGCCGCATTCGCCCAAAGTGTGTTTGCCGGCCTCCGGTTGGGAGCCCGAAGTCACCGGAGAGATCGGCATCCCGACGGCGGCTGGTGCAATCACGGTGAACCGCTATGTGGTGGCGAATCGCAGCCAGCGCGCCGTGGTTTTGTACTGGTATCAAACGTCGCGCGGCGCGGTGGCGGGAGAGTGGGCCTCGAAATTCTGGGTGGTCGCGGGCGCGCTGCGGGACCGCAGAACGGATACGGCCCTAGTGCGTCTGGTAGTGGACAGCAGCCCCCAGGACCGGGCGCGCCAAGACCAATTAGCCACTGCGACGGCGGCCGACTTTGCTAGTGGCGTCTATTCTTTACTGCGAGAACAGCTACCGCGCTAACCAGCGCTCGATCGCGTCCAAAACCTTGGCGGCGCTTTCCTCCAGCGTTTCGCGGTCCGTGCGGCACTCTAGGTCCGGCGCGAGCGGATGCTCGTAGGGATCGTCCAATCCAGTGACGTTGTGAATTTCGCCCGCGCGCCCACGCCGATAGATTCCTTTGATGTCGCGCTGTTCGCAAACCGCGAGCGGAGCGTGCACCCATACTTCCAGAAAGGCTCCGATGAGCTGGCGCGCTTCGGCGCGCAGGGCCCGATAGGGAGAGATCGCTGAGACCAGCACAATCGCGCCGCCCTGGGTCAACTGCGCGGCCAGAGCTGCAATGCGGCGGATGTTTTCGTCGCGATCCTGCTTGCTGAAGCCGAGGTCCTTGCTCAGGCGCTCCCGGACTCGATCGCCGTCCAGCCACTCCACCTTGTAACCGCGCGCTTCGAGTGTTTGTTGCAAGGATTCGCTAATGGTAGTTTTCCCGGCGGAGCTTAGGCCTGTGAACCACACCGTCAACCCGCGGTGCTGGGCTTGGTCGCTTTTCGGCATCCCTACCATTTTCGCCGGGTCGCGGACCTATTGCAGCAATTTCGAATCAGGGAGGATTCTTGGCGGATTTCACCCTGTTTGGTAAAATTGAGATTCAGGCCGTGGCGCCGCGCGGCGGGATCCAGTAACAAACCGCTTGCTTCGATGCCCAGCCCTGTTTATACTGGCTTTTTTCGCCGATGATGAACGTAAGCATGACACCGCGGGACGATCTGGATCCGTTAGCTCCGCAGCGCGAGGCAGCGATGTTCTACGGCCTTTTCCTGCGCGGCCACTCGGCCGAAACCCTGCGGCGCGACATTGACGTCCCCAAGCCGGTGCTCGAAAAATGGCTCAATCGCCGCCGCTACGAAACCGGCTTTCGGGATGCCTTGAGACGCGTTTACACCTACCGCAAGCAAGTGCTGGCAATTTTCGACGAACTGGTATTGAACGAGAAAACCCGCCCGCCGTTCGTTCAATAGCAGCTCCGTAACAGCTTGTTCATTTCTCCCCGGCCGCTTCCCTTTACACTAGGAAAAGATGAAACACACGCACACGCACTCCCTCCCCGAAGCGGACCGGCATTCAAACGAACCGGACGACGCCAAGTCGCGCCTGCTGTCCACGCCCACGCGTCCGTTCGATCCGGTGGGCGCCAGCAGCGCATCGGAGATCCTAACGCGCATGCAGGGGACCGCGTTCCAGGGCAAGCAGCTTGGACTGGCGTTTGAAGTATGGAAGCGCATGCTGGGCGACCGTTGCACCATCATGATGGGTATGTCGGGCGCCATGGTTCCCGCCGGAATGCGGCGGCTGGTGGTTCGCATGATCGAATACCGGCTGATCGATTGCCTGGTTTCCACCGGCGCCAATTTTTTCCACGATCTGCACGAGACCCTGGGCAATTTTCACTATCAAGGATCGCCCGCCACCGACGACGTGTTGCTAGCCGAAAACCTGGTGGACCGCATGTACGATGTCCTGGCCGACGAAGCCAAGTTCCGCGAGCACGATCAATGGATCGGCCGGTTCGCCGCCGGGCTGGATCAAACACGGCCGTACACTACGCGTGAGTTCCTGCATTTACTGGGGCTGGAGCTCGGCAAGCATTGCAAGGAGGACGGGATCGTGTCGGCCGCGGCGAAAGCGGGCATTCCGCTGTATTGCCCGGCCATCGCGGATAGTTCCATCGGCATCGGCATCGCGGCCAATCGCTACGCAGGCGGCAACCGATTCACCTTCGACGTGATCGGGGACGTGGTGGAGACCGCCCGCATCGTCGCCGACTCGGAAGCCACCGGCGTCATCTATTTCGGCGGCGGCACGCCCAAGAACTTCGTGCAGCAGACGGAGGTGACGGCCATTATCATGAACGCCGGCGTCACCGGCCACAAATATGCCATCCAGTGCGTCACCGATTCTCCGCATTGGGGTGGACTTTCCGGCTGCACTTTTGAAGAGGCGCAGAGCTGGGGCAAGATCGCAAAGGACGCCTCGATGGTGACGTGCCATTCCGATTCCACGATCGCCATGCCGATCCTGATTTCCGCGTTGCTGGAGCAACGAGAACTGGTTGCTAAGCGCCATCGGCCGAGTTTCACGCAGGGCCGGGAACTGGGCGTCACCGCATGAGCGCGCAACGCATCCCGATGTACCAGGTGGACGCTTTCGCCGGGCGCGTGTTCTCCGGCAATCCCGCCGCCATCTGTCCGCTGGAAAGCTGGCTTCCCGATGCCCAGATGCAGTCCATCGCCGCCGAGAACAACCTGGCCGAAACCGCGTTCTTCGTGCGGAACGGCGCGGGCTACAAATTGCGCTGGTTCACGCCGGCGGTGGAAGTGGATCTGTGCGGCCACGCGACGCTGGCGTCGGCTTTCGTCATCCTTAACAACCTGACGCCGGGCGAGCGCTCGGTTTCGTTCGACACCAAAAGCGGCGTGCTGACCGTAACACGCGAAGGCGACCTGTACTCGCTCGATTTTCCGGCGCGTCCGCCCGAGCGATGCGAGGTTTGTCCGGAGCTGGTTCCCGCGTTGGGCGGCAAGCCGGAAGCAGTGCTGGCCGCGCGCGATTATTTGGTAGTCTACGGCTCCGAAGACGAGCTTCGTTCACTGCGGCCGGACATGGCTGCGCTAATGACGATCGACCGCTTTGCCGTCATCGCTACTGCGCCCGGACGCGAAGCCGATTTCGTGTCGCGATTCTTCGCCCCAGCCAAGGGCGTTCCCGAAGACCCGGTTACCGGCTCGGCCCACTGCACCCTGATTCCCTATTGGTCCAAGCGCCTCGGCAAGCAAAAGCTGCACGCCTTTCAGGTTTCGCCCCGGGGCGGCGAACTATGGTGCGAAGATCGCGGCGCGCGCGTTACCATCATCGGTAAAGCCGTGCTGTTTTTCGAGGGCGCTATCTTTCTGTAAGCTTGATCCCGGCGGTCTGTAAATGGGGCCGTGATATGCTCGTGGGGGACTCGCCTGTAGTGCCACGCTTACATAAACGGGAGAAAATACAACGAAGATGAAGAGTACCGACCGCATTCTTTCCACCCACGTCGGTAGCCTGCCCCGGCCGCAGGAAGTGGTCGACCTTTTGTTCGCGCAAGACCGCGGTGAAGCGATTGACGCCGCGAAATTCGACTCCACCATCCGCGCCGCGGTTGCCGACGCCGTCGATAAGCAAGTCCAGGCCGGGCTGGATATCGTGAGCGATGGCGAAATGGGCAAGATCAGCTACGCGACGTACATCCGCCATCGGCTGACCGGCTTTGAACCGGGCAACGTGCCGCGCGCCACGCCGCAGGATCAGGACGATTTTCCCGCGTTTCGCGACAAGATCGCAGCCGCCGGCGCGACGCCCAAATATCAGCGGCCCATCTGTAAAGGACCCATCAAAGTGAAAACTCTGGAGCCGCTGAAAGAAGACATCGCGCGGTTCAAAGAGGCTTTGTCGAAGACCAAAGTCACCGCCGGATTCATGAACGCAGTTTCACCCGGCACCATCGCGGTGTTCCAGCCGAACGAATATTATCCGACGCACGAAGCGTATCTGGGAGCATTGGCGGATGCGATGCGGACCGAGTACGAGACCATCGTGAATTCGGGCTTGCTCCTTTCAGTGGATTGTCCGGATCTGGCCATGGGGCGGCACATCAAATTCCGCGACGTGGACGACGACGAGTTTCTGCGCAACGCGGAGCTGCAGGTGGCGGCGCTGAATCACGCGCTGGCCAATGTTCCGGCGGACCGCACGCGCATGCATGTGTGCTGGGGGAATTACGACGGCCCGCACACGCGCGACATTCCCGGTTTCAAAGTGCTACCGGTGGTTTTGAAAGCCAAGCCGGGCGCGCTGCTGATTGAGGGAGCAAACCCGCGTCACGAGCACGAGTGGGAGCTTTGGAAAACCATCAAGCTGCCGCAGGATAAGGTGCTGGTGCCGGGCATGATCGGGTCCAGCACTAACTACGTGGAGCATCCCGAGCTGGTGGCCCAGCGGATTGCCCGGTACGCCAATATCCTGGGTCGCGAAAATGTGATGGCCGGCACCGATTGCGGATTCGGCACCTTCGCCGGATTCGGCGCGGTGTTTCCCGACATCGCGTGGCTGAAGCTGAAGTCCCTGGCCGACGGGTCGAAAATCGCATCGCAGAAGTTGTGGGGCCGAGCGGGCTCGGCGAACTAGCGCCGGATGCGCCCGGGTTCCTGCGCAGTTGCGAGACAATCGGAGTATGGTGCAAGCGCTCGTCCGCGATCCGGGAATCATGCACGGAACGCCCGTCTTCCGCGGCACACGCGTTCCCGCTCAGGCCCTTGGTCGAAAGACCCGAAGTACCGCTTACTGACGCGCGCGGCTCAGCAGTTTGATAACGTTACCGAGCCGCGACCGTGAGGAAGCGGGCTTCGACAGCGCACTTGGGAATCCGCGATATGCTTGGGAGTTGCTGGTGGAATCGCCGATCTTTATTGTTGGTGGGCCGCGCAGCGGCACTACTCTGCTGCGCAACATGCTCAACCGCCATCCGGTCATCGCCATCTGCCGCGAAACGGAGTTCTTCCATTGGGTCTACCAGCGACGCCGGACGTTCGGTAATTTGAGCGAGCTTTCAAAGCGCCAGTACGTCGTGAAACAATACCTGGCCACGCAGCGCGTTCAGAGGATGCGGCTGGATCTAAAGACCCTGGAGGAAACTCTACTCCGGGAAGCCATTAGCTATCCGGCTATGTTCCTGTCCTTGCTGCGTTTCTTCGCGCAAGCGCACGGCAAACGGCGCTGCGGCGAAAAGACCCCGCATAACGGCTTGATCACGGAGCTGCTGTACCAGTGGTATCCGAATGCAGTCGTCATTCATATGCTGAGGGATCCTCGCGACGCAGTCGCGTCCATGCTGCGCATGCCCTGGGCGCCCAAGAGCCTTCTGTCCAATACCTACTCCTGGCTGCGCTTCAATCAGGGCGCTTGGCGTTCGCGGAACCTCGGGAAATATCTGCAGGTGCGTTACGAGGAGTTGGTGACACAGCCCGAGCCGCAGCTTAAACGCATCTGCGCTTTCGTGGAAGAGGACTACTCTCCCGCGATGCTGGTTCCGAACTGGGACCCTTCGGCGGAGTTGTTTTGGTTTCGCCGTGCCGAGGAGCCGGTGACCACCGAGCGGCTCGGTACGTGGCGAGACGAACTGACGCCAGATCAAGTCGCGCTGATTGAGTGGGTGGTCGGCCGCGAGATGCAGACGTTCGCGTACGAAGCTTCGGGCCATCGGCCCAGGCGCTGGAGCATCCTGCGTGAGTTCGCATCGGCCGCTCGCGATGGCTTCGGGAAACGAGTGGAGCAGTTCCCGGCGGCCTGGTATTATTTCATCCGGTCCACCAGTATCGTGAAGGAAGAAGCCGCCCGCGAGCGTTATTTAAAGCCGGCCTACACACAGCGCTCACAACCCTAGCGTCTGCGCGCGTTTTGTCGTCTTGATCGGATCCACGAAGACCGATATGGTACGGCGAAGCTTGCCAGGAACCAGCCAGATCACAAAATGCGCCAGAAAATCCATCAGTTCAGGCTGGCCCTTTGCCAACGCCCTCCAAGGCAGTATCCAGAAAGGCTTCCAGTTCTTCCCCCGTGCCGCCGTGCCACTCACCCAGATCAATAGAAACGACGCATAGGCGCGAGGTGTCACCCGGCTGTGGCTCCTCTCTATCCAGCCGAGCGAATACCGCCAGTCGGAACTGCTGCTGATTCTGGCGCGGTTGCTTTCGATGTGCCAGACGATCAGCGGCTCGGGATCGGGCACGAATACGATCTTGACGCCTTCCACCAGCGCGGCGCGCAGCAACCAGTCGACGTCATTGTGCCTTGGCAAGTCCGCGTTAAATGGGACCTGCAGCAACAGGTCTTTGGTGGTCAGAACCGTGGAGGGCAACACCAGGCCATCGCCGCCGCGGATTCCGCTTTGACAGAACAGATATTCGCTGATGGGTTCGCCCGGCGCAGGAGTTCGGCGCGGCCAAACTGAATCGCCCTCTTCGCTGCGCGCAATCAGGCGGCACGAGACAATGGGATGGGCGCACGGATACTGTTCCGCTGTCCGCATTTGACTCGCGAGCTTGGTGGGAAACCACTCGTCATCGTCGTCCAGGAACGCGATCCAACGGCCTCGGGCTTCGGCTACGCCCGCATTGCGCGCGCCAGCGCATCCAATGCTTGTAGACAGCGTTTTCACGCGCAATCGGGGATCTTCCATCAAAGCCAGCGCCTGCAGGGTCTCCTCATCGGGGCCGTCCACAACGACGATGACTTCGATATCGCGCCAGGTTTGGCTCAAAACGCTTTCTATCGCGCGCAGCACCAGTTGTGGCCGCCGATAGCTGGGAATCACTACGGAAACCAATGGCGTTAGCCTTCGGTCAGCGCGGCCCGGAGTGGGAGAAAGCCGCTATCC
The DNA here is from genome assembly GCA_963824345.1 of Bryobacterales bacterium. Taxonomy (GTDB): domain Bacteria; phylum Acidobacteriota; class Terriglobia; order Bryobacterales; family Bryobacteraceae; genus Palsa-89. Next base: position 140,455 of record CAWGOZ010000012.1, on the reverse strand, counting down.
GATTGCCTATTTCACGGCGCGCGCCACGGATGGTAACCAGGGTCTGCTTGAACGTGCTTGGCGCGCCCAGGCGCGGATACTTCGACGCGTTCTCTTTGTTGAAGCTGGAATACCGCATGCACCAGTAGGGGCAATACTCGTCGTCGCAAGGCCGGTCTTCGGCAAACAGATTGAGCCGCCGCTCGAAAATATTTCCGAGAACGGTCTTCTGCCCGCAGCGGAAGATTTTTCCGTCATATCCGATGGAAACCGACATCCGGCCCGCCGAGCATTGAATGCCTGAGAAATCCGGGACCCCATCGAGATAATCCCGGTCGAGCAGCGGATTCACCGTGGAACTGCCAGGCTGCCACGTGCTGGTTTTCGCTATCAATTCAGCTTGCTCGGAAAAGAAACGGAACTGGGCGCGCTCGGCTTCGGTGTAAGCCTGCGGGTACCAGCGCTGTTCGTACGAGCCCCGAATCGCCTTGGGAATCAGGGGAACACCGATGTTTGCGAATAACTCCGCTACGCGCGGGAACTCCGCAAAAGCCTGTGGGGTCATAACCAGCGAACCGAAGACCGGGAAACCGCTCTCCACCAGGGCTGAGACGTTAGGGAGCAGATTCCGCCAGCCTTTCCGTCGATCGCGCTCTTCCACGTGAACGCCGCAGTGAACATAGCGGACCCGCGCTGGATCCACGCCTTTTGCAAAGTCGCGCACGCGCTGCGAGGAAAGGTTCGAATTGAGGGAGATGTAATGCTGCGATGTGAGCGTTTGGCACAGGCGAACGAAGTTCGGGTGAAAGAACGGCTCACCGCCCGTCAGGTGCAGCAGCCAGATTTTCCCGGTGGAATTAAAGAAATCCAGGTATTGTTCGGGAGAAATTCGACCAACCAGGGGATACTCGGTCGAAGCACGGGAGAAACAGTACCCGCAATCGTAGTTGCAGAGCAGGTTGAGCGTCCAGTCAGCTTCGATGTCGAACCTCATACTGTCTATCATCTGTATCTTAGCAGCGAATCCGTTCAGCGGGCGGCGGGCGGTATCGATTCGCGCTTCCAGACACGCCGGCTCATCCAAGCTTCTTCCTTTACCAGCTTGGTCGGCCGCGCCAGGTGGTACCAGATGCCGGGAAGTTGAGTCAGTCGCGTGCGAGCAGAGTCGAACATCGCGAAGCCAAGGCCGCGGGCGATCGTCAGGCCGGAGGGCGGGTCCATGCTGCGCTGATATCCGAACGTTTCCATGTGTCGTCCCAATGCCCACTCGATTTGCGACACTTGCTCCGCGGTGAGGTCCTCCCGCCAGCTGCCGAGGCGTTCCGTGGTTATGGGCTGTTGCGCGCTTTGGGTCCACCGCACGGGCGGTGGAAACACGACCTGCCCCCGGGGGTCCAGTAAGGAAGGACTGTACTCCTCGCCCAGGCGTTCGCAGATGCGGGCAATCTCTTGCTCGGGTCGCGTGACAAGAGTTTCGTAGCGAACCTGTAAATACTGAGGAAGGAGACTGCACCGCCGCGCCGCCAGATTGTGCTTTAGCCACCTTCGCGCGTTTTGAACGACACTATCCGCGGCCCAGGACATGCGCTGCAACGAAGCCACCACGTCACGCGGGTCCCGAATTATGTGAAGGATCGTCCCCTTGGGGTACCACTCGCACAATGTCTCGGCAAACAGCGCATGCTGCGGAGTTTTTTCGCCCCAACGCGGCTTGCCCCCGGCGTGATACTTCACCAGGCTCGTGAACAGCGCTTCGTAGCTGGTGCCTTCGCGCATGAGCGTTTCGGTGAGGCCCGCGGGATCGGTCACAAACCGCAAGCGCTTCAGCGCAAGGTATTCCTCCACCAAACGCCTGCGGTTCTTCGGATCGCCCAGATCGCCGAAAGCCCGGCGGCGCTGGTAGGCGTAACTATGGAAGTGCGTCTCGGCGCAAATTGCGATCCTGGGATGCCGGTTGAGTATGTTCCGCAGCAACGACGTGCCGCTCCGGGATGCACCCACGATGAAAATCGGCGCTTCCCTGTTCACGCTGGGGCCAGCCTCTTCATTCTTCATGATGTTAACAAGAGCGTCGTTCGCTCGCGACAAGCGCGCGCTGGATCCAGGCCTTTTGCAAAGCCGCGCATGCGCCGCGAGGAAAGAGTCGAATTGAGGGAAAAGGAATGCTGCGATGGGAGCGTTTTGGGGATCGTCCAACCAGGGGGTATTCGGTCGAATCGCGGGAGAAACAGTACCCGCAATCGCAGCGTATCCCCTCAGCGGGCTTCGCGGGGCACAGATTCGCGTTTCCGGGCACGCCTCCTCCAAGCCTCCTCCTCTACCAGCTTGGTCGGCCGCGCCAGACGGTAGCAGATGCCGGGAAGTTGGGTCAGCTGTGTGCGAGCAGAGTCGAACATCGCGAAGCCAAGGCCGCGGGCGATCGTCAGGCCGGAGGGCGGGTCCATGGCGCGCTCATATCCGAAGGTGTCCATGTCTCGTCCCACCACCCACTCGATTTGCGACACCTGCTCCGCAGTGAGGTCTTCCCGCCAGCTGCCGAGGCGTTCCGTGGTTATTGGCTGTTGCGCGCGCAGAGACCAGGGCTGCGGCGGAGGCTGTACCGATTGTTGCTGCGGATCGAGCAGGGAAGGACTATATTCTTCGCCCAGGCGCTTGCAGATGCGCGCCACCTCTTGCTCGGGTTGCGTGACCAGAGTTTCGTAGCGAACCTGCAAATACTGAGGCAACTGACTACATCGCCGCGCCGCCAGATTGTGCTTTAGCCACCTTCGCGCGTTTTGAACGACGCTATTCGTGGCCCAGGGCATTCGCTGTAACGAAGCTACAACGCCACGCGGGTCCCGAATGATGTGAATGATGGTTCCGTTGGGGTACCACTCGCACAAGGTCTCCGCAAACAGCGCATGCTGCGGGGTCTTTTCGCCCCAACGTGGCTTGCCTTCGGCGTGATACTTCACCAGGCTCGTGAACAGCGCCTCGTAGCTGGTGCCTTCGCGCATGAGCCTTTCGGTCAGCCCCGCGGGATCCGTCACGAATCGCAAATAATTCTTCAGCGCCAGGTACTCCTCAACCAAACGCCTGCGGCTCATCGGATCGCGCAGATCGCCGAAAGCCTTGCGGCGCTGGTAGGCGTAATTATGGAAGTGCGTCTCGGCGCAAATTGCGATCCTGGGATGCCGGTTGAGTATGTTCCGCAGCAAGGAAGTCCCGCTCCGGGGCGTACCTACGATGAAAATCGGCGCCTCCATATTCATGCTTGCGCGAGCCTCGTCATTCTTCATGATGTTAACAAGAGCGTCGTTCGCTCGCGACAAGCGCGCACTGCTATACTGCCTCTCTGTGTTTATCGTTCACGATTTGGGAGTGGCCGTTCTGTTTTGCGTCGTCACCATGCTGGGTTGGGGTTCGTGGGCGAACGCGCAGAAACTAGCCGGCAAGGATCGCTGGCCGTTTGAGCTGTTTTACTGGGACTACGCGATCGGCTTGCTCGTATTCTCTTTGCTGTTCGCGCTCACTCTCGGTTCTACCGGCCCGTCCGGAATGCCCTTTCTCGAAAACCTGCGCGGCGCGGGGAACATCGCGATCCGGACTGCGATTATCAGCGGGATTCTGTTCAACATTTCCAACATTCTCCTGGTGGTTGCCATCGACGCGGCAGGCATGGCCGTGGCGTTTCCCGTTGGCGTCGGCCTCGCGCTGGTGATCGGAACGGTGAAAAGCTACGTGTTTTCGCCGCAAGGCAACGCTACGCTTCTGTTTGCCGGTGTAGGCTTGATCGTCTTTGCGATGATCATGTCCGCGGTTGCCCACCATCGTCTCGGCGAGGCCGCCAATAGGAAACCGCTCCGGGGCCTGGCGTTCTCGGCGGTAGCCGGCTGTCTGATGGGCTTCTTCTACCCGCAACTCATCGCCGCCGTGTCGCCTGATTTCAGCACTCGCGCCATTCAGCCGGGATTGCTCACGCCGTACACGGCTTTGGTCCTGTTTGCGGTGGGACTCGTGGCCAGCAACATCGTAGTGAACACCGTCTTCATGCGCGCGGGCAAGGTCACCTACGGCGATTATTACCGAGGACGCGCCCGGCTGCATTCGCTGGGATTCCTCGGTGGATGCATCTGGATGCTCGCGCTTAGCACCAACCTGCTCGCTTCCGGCGTGGCTGGACCGGCCATCTCCTACGCTCTGGGCCAAGGCGCGACGCTGGTTGCCGCCATCTGGGGCGTCGTCATCTGGCGCGAATTCGTTCACGCGCCGAAGGGCACTTGGACGTTCGTTACTTCGATGTTCGCTGGATACGTGATCGGCCTGGTACTCATCGGAACCGCGAGCTTGTGAGGCTCTGATGGCTAACTCGATTGTGGTGATCGGTAGCCTGAACATGGACTTTGTTCTTTCCGTGGACCGCCTGCCCCTTCCGGGAGAAACCATTCTCGGCCGCAATTTCCGCGTCATTCCCGGAGGCAAGGGCGCGAACCAGGCCTACGCCGCGGCCAAACTCGCAGGCAGCGGAATGACGGTGCGAATGCTCGGACGCGTTGGAGCCGACTCATTCGGGAATGCTCTCAAAGCCAATCTGGCGGCCGTGGGCGTGGATATTCGCGCGGTACTGGAAACGGATTCCCAAGCCACCGGCGTGGCCTGTATTCAGGTAGACGCTTTGGGACAAAACTCCATCACCGTGGCGCCCGGGGCGAACGGCGCTCTCTCCGCCGCCGACGTTGATGCCGCGCGCTGGGCGCTGGCTGGCGCGCGCTGTGCGCTATTGCAGCTCGAAATTCCGATCGAGGCGGTCGCGGAAGGCCTGCGGGAAGCGCGCCGAGTTGGCGCCACAAGCATCTTGGATCCTGCGCCCGCGCGCCCTCTACCGAACGCGATCCTCGAATTGGTGGACATCGCGACGCCGAATGAGAACGAGGTATGCGTGCTGGCGGGCGTGGCGCCAGGCAGGGTAAGTGCCGCCGATGCGGTCGCGCTGGGAAATAAGATCAGGGAACTCGGCGTGCGTTCGGTGATCGTGAAGCTGGGCGATCAGGGCTGCGTATACTGCGGACCGGATAGGACGTTCGCTTCAGCCCCATTTCCGGTGCGCGCCGTGGATTCCACCGCGGCCGGCGATACCTTCAATGCCGCCCTGGCGGTGTCGCTTGGGGAAGGCGCGGAAATGGAAGCCGCGCTACGATGCGCCAACGCGGCTGCGGCGATTTCGGTTACTCGAGTGGGTGCTCAAACGTCCGCGCCGGCCAGAGCAGAAGTGGAAGCCCTGCTGTCCCAAGTGAACCTGCCAGGACCGAATTAGCGATGTTCTGGACTCACCGCAGTTTTTGGGTTCTGCCAATCCTGGTCGCGGCCATTCTCGGCGGACTCACCGCACTTGTTTCCCGCACGAGGCTGCGGACGGTCTATCAGCGCCGATTCACCGAATCGCGGCGGGAGCGGCTCTTCCTCGCCTCAGTCAGTTTCTTCACCACCGTGCTGGTAGTCCGCGGGCTCACTATCGCCATTCGCCACAATATTGGCCCGTTTCATGATATTTCGATGAACGGCCGCCACATTCACCATCTGGTCTGGGGCATTCTTCTGCTCTTGACGGTTGGATACATGTGGCTGGTGGAGTTGGGGACCGGCGCCGCTTCGTCATCGCAATGGTCCGGACGGATTACATCCATGCTCTTCGGAGTGGCAGCAGCGTTGACTCTGGATGAATTCGCGCTGTGGCTCAATCTGCGCGATGTGTATTGGGAACGCGAAGGCCGTGAAAGTTTCGAGGCGCTGGCGTTATTCGGCGGCCTTCTTGCGATCGGAGTTTTCGGACGCGCGTTCTGGCGCGGGGTGGCGGCCGAGTTGGGAAAGATCTTCCGCCGCGCTACTTAGGCGACGCGAGATACTTGCGCAGCGGGTCCCAATAACGGAGTGGCCAGCCTTCATTCAAGCCTTGCCATTTGTCCTCGGTAAAACCCGTGTGATCGAGGATAATTCGGGCGCCGGACCCGTGCGCGGCCAGTTCAAACTTTACGATGGAATAGAGACCCGCGGGCCAGTAAGCCGGGCGCCAGGCCTGGACGATCCTTTGATTGGGCGCCAGCTCGATGTTGCGGCCTTCAATGCGCCCGCCGAAAAGCTTGAATGTTCCGCCTGGCCGCGGTTCAATTTCGGCGGTGTCCTTGGTAAAAGCGCTGAATTGTTTCGCATCCAGCAGGACTTCGTAGATGCGCGCGGGCGTCGCTTCGAAGTCGACCTCCTGGTGGATGGCTGTGCCGGGCTTCTGGTTTTGGGCCTGTGCCGGGGCCGCCGCGATGCCTCCCAGCAGCAGACTGAGTCTGCGCCGCGATAGGGTTTCCATCAATTGCATTGAAGCACGGACGGAAAATATTCTCAAGATAATGTGGAAGGTGCGATGATGAACGAATGAGCTTTTCGGCCCGCACTCGATGGATTCTTGTACTGCTGGCTTGCCTGGCCGTGTCCTTGGCGTCGGTGGCATATCCCCTTTACGTCATCCGCCCGTTCCGTGCTCAGGGAGCGCGAGAGCTTGCGGCGGCGCTGGTGATTTCTCGCATTGGGCGGCTGCTGACCGTAGTCTCGGCGCTCGCTGCGGTGGTGGCTGCGATTGCGTACTGGCGGGCGCGGGCTCCCATGTTCCGGCGGATATCGGTGGCGGCAGGCGCAGTGCTGGTGTGCCTGCTGGCCGTGCTGGCGCGAGCGAATTTTTACGAGCTGCTGCTTTTTCACCCCCTTGAACATCCGGAGTTTGCCGCGGCGGCGGATGTAAGGCTGGATGACGACGACAAGGTGATCGCGGTAAAAATCGGAGGCAGCGCGCGAGCCTACCCGATTCGCGAGATGGCCTACCATCATGTCGCTAACGACGTAGTCGGAGGGACGGCGCTCGCCGCGACCTATTGAACGCTATGTCACACCGGTCTGGTGTGGATGAGAGATGTGGATGGCCGCCGGCTGACATTTCATCTGGCGGGCATTAACAATCAGAACTTCCTCATGCGCGACGAGGAGACAGGGAGCTATTGGCAACAGATCAGCGGACTCGCCATCTCTGGTCCGCTGAAAGGCCGTCAACTGACCCTGGTGCTTTCCGACGAGCTGAACTTCGCCACTTGGAAGGCGGAGGAGCCTGCGGGCACGGTGCTCAAGGAAGTGGCGAAGTACGCTTCCGGCTACGAGACCAAGGATTGGGATATGCGAATGCGCCATGCGGCGGCCGTCATCCAGTTTCCGGAGCATGGCATGCAGTCGCGCGATTTAGTTCTGGGAATTCAGACCGCGGGCGCCAGCCGTGCGTTTCTCTATGACCGGGTGATCGCCGAAAAGCTGGTGAAGAGCTACTTGGGAACCCAGCCCGTGCTGCTTGTAGTGGGTCCGGATGGGCAGTCCGTCCGGGCCTTCCGCGACCGAATCCCCGGCGTGGATGGAGTGCCCGATTTCTATCGCCTGAACATGGACCAACCCGGCGCGCCGAGTCTAATGATCGACGCGGCCACCGGAAGCCAATGGAATTTTCAAGGCTGCGCGATATCCGGAAGCGCGAAAGGGGCTTGCCTGGAGCGCATTCCCATGCTGAAAGACTATTGGTTCAACTGGCGAAATTACAATCCCACCACCACGATCTGGGGAAACGGGACAAGATGACTTCGGCGACCCGGCTCCGAAACCCCTCGCTCACGCGCGCGGCTCGGTCGGTTTCGCCGAGATTCGGCTGAGCCGCGACCGTCAGGGAGTCGGTGTGGCGTGTGGTGCAGAGCCTGTTCGGTTCCCGCTATGCTCGTTCACTTCCGGTGGCGAGAGAGCGTCGGCTTCATTTCAGCCTCGGTAGCAAATTCGCCGGCATTGGCTTGCCGGAGGCCTTGTCTGATGTGATCGATTTGCCAGGCCTTGATCGCTTTCCTGACACGTCGCGAAGACGGGTCCTATGGTTTCCCGGCTCGTTTGCCTGAATCCCACAGAGAGGGTGCTTCCGTCAACTCAGTGGCAAAACCAGCCGCGCTTCGCACCCCGGCCCCTCCGAAGCATTCTGGAGCGTCAATGTTCCGCCGTGCGCCTCGGCAATTTGGCGGCTCAGCACCAGTCCGATGCCAGACCCGGCGGGTTTGGTGGTGAAGAACGGCACGAACAAATTGCCGGTGTTGGGCAGGCCGCGACCTTCGTCGCGCACCCAGATGGTAAGGCGCGAATCCTGCCGTCTCCAGCCGACGCGCACGCCGCCGCCGGTTTCGAGCGATGCATCGGCGGCATTGCGAATCACGTTAATCAGCAGTTGCTCCAGTTGATCGGCGTCGGCTTGAATCACGATCTCAGGTCCCGCCGCCAGCACCGGCGGAATCCGCGTCTCCAAACCAGCCACGCGCCGCACCAGCTCCGGCACGCACACCGGCGCCAGGCTGGGGCGGGGCAGTTTGGCCAGCGTCGCGTAAGCGCTCATGAACCGGCTCAGCGCTTCACTGCGCGAGGCGATCACCGCCAGTCCCCGGCGCGTGTCGGCTTCCCAATCGCTGGGCCGCGGCTCACGAGCCAGAATGCTTTCCAGGCTCCCGGCAATCGATTTGATCGGCGCCAGCGAATTGTTCAGCTCATGGCCGATCACGCGCACCAGGCGCTGCCAGGCTTTCAGCTCCTCCGCGCGCAAAGGCCGCGTGAGATCGGTGACCACCAACAGTTGATGCGGCCGGCCGCCTTCGCGAAACACACTACGGCTGACGCCCCAGCGCGCCGCGCCGCCGGGAAACGTCCGCTGTTCGGTCCGTTGCGGCTCGCCCTCCAGGTATTGAGCCAGGCCCAGCAGCTCCGCCGATTCGCCCTCCAGCCGCTCGGAGGGTTCATTCAAAAGCCGCTCACCGGCGCGGTTCACCAGGCGCAATCGCCGCTCGCTATCGAACGCGAACACCGCGACATTGATCTCCTCCATAACTTTGCGCAGCAGCGTAGTGGCTTCCAGTGCCCCCAGCCTCTGCTCCCGCATGGTGGCGCTCATCGCATTCACTTGCTGCATCACTTCACTCAACGGATCGTCGCTTTTCGAATGCCGCGCGCGAATGGAATAGTCGCCTTCCCGCATCGCTTCCAGCAAATTCGCCAGGGTCCGCAGAGGCGATGCCACGCGCTCGCGCAATGCGAAGCAGAAGCCCAGCCAAACTCCTACGATCAGCACGCCCAGCGTCCACTGGACGCGCGGCGAGTAATCGCCCAGCCACAGCACCAGCATCGAGGTCACTACGGCCGGCAATCCGGCTGCCAGCGCCATCACGAGAATCCGCCGGTCGTGAACCAGGCGAGGCTTCGGCGGCTTCACGGCGCGGTCACATTCCGTAGCGTTGCAAACGCCGGTATAAGGCGCTGCGGCTGAGGCCCAGAGCATTGGCGGCATGGCTCACGTTTCCATTGTTGCGCGCCAGCGCCTTCTTTATGAGGAACGCCTCCACTTCCTCGATACTCATGTCTTCCAACGCGCGGGCTGCCTTCGCGTCCCGAGCGCAGCGCCAGATCGACGGACTTGATCTGGCTGTCCTGCGCCATTAGTACGGCGCGCTCGATCACGTGATTCAACTCCCGCACGTTGCCTTGCCAGGGATGCTCCAGCATCAACTGCAGCGCGCCACGGTCGAAGCCGCCGATGCGTTTGCGATAGCGCTGCGCGTGCGTCGCCAAAAAATGCGCACCCAGCAGCGGGATGTCTTCGCGGCGCTCCCGCAGCGGCGGCAGATGAATCTCGATGGTATTGAGCCGGAACAACAGATCCTGTCGAAAGCGGCCGGCTTGCACTTCTTCGTCCAGATGCGCGTTGGTGGCCGAGATCACCCGCACGTCCACGCGCTTGGTGCGGGATGAGCCTACGCGCTCCATCTCGCCCACTTCCAGAACGCGCAGCATTTTGGCTTGCAGATTCAGGGGAACGTTGGCGATCTCATCCAGAAACAGCGTGCCACCATCGGCCAGCTCGAAGCGGCCCACTCGATCCGCTTTGGCGTCGGTGAATGCGCCCTTCACGTGCCCGAACAATTCGCTCTCGAACACCCCCTCGGCCAAGCCACCCGCGTTCACCGTCACCATCGGCTTGGCGCTGCGCGACGAAATAGCGAATAGCGTCTTGGCCACCACTTCCTTGCCCGTGCCGGGTTCGCCCGTGATCAGCACGTTCGCGTCCGATGGCCCTACGCGCGAAATCATCTGCAGCACCGGCTGCATGGCGGGCGATTCGGCGATCAGCGCAGGAACGCCTTCGGCGCGCAGTAAGCGATTCTCCGCTTCCAGCCGCAGCCCGCGGCGGATGGCGTTGCTCAAATCGATCTGGGTCTTGACGATGGTCCGCAGCCGGTCGTTATCCCAGGGCTTCTGCACGAAATCGCGCGCGCCGCCGCGCATGGCTTCGACAGCCAGGTCCACCGTGCCCCAGGCGGTCATCACGATCACGGGCAGCACCGCGTCGATGGCCCGAATTCGGGAAAGCAGATCCAGTCCCTCTTGTCCCGAGGTGGTGTCGCGGGTATAGTTCAAGTCCATGATCACGACATCGAAATCGCGCGTTTCGAGAGCGGTGACCACGGCCGCCGGCGAAGTGACGGCTTCGATCTGGTAGCCTTCGCCCTTGAGCAACAGGCGCAACGCTTCCAGCACATCGGTTTGATCGTCGGCGATCAGAATCCGCGGCGCGCCCGCGCTTTGCCAATCCGTCATGCTCCGCTCCAGGTGTCGCCGGGCGGCTTACTCTGAAATCCAGCCATCGGCGATATTGATAACGCGATTCCCGTACTCGGCGTTCTTTTCGTTGTGCGTCACCTGAATAATGGTGGTCCCAGCTTCGTTCAATCGCTTGAACAGCTCCATGATCTCCTTGCCTTGGCTGGAATGCAGATTGCCGGTGGGTTCGTCGGCCAGAATGATCTTCGGGCTGGCTACGATGGCGCGCGCGATGGCCACCAGTTGCTGCTGCCCGCCGGAAAGCTGATTGGGAAACAAGTCCTTCTTACCGACGATCTGGAAGCGGTCCAGCACGTCGCAGACGATGCTGTCGCGCTCCCCCTTCTTGATGTTGCGATACGAGAGCGGAATGTCGAGATTCTCGTACACGGTGAGCGAATCCAGTAGATGATAGCTCTGAAACACGAAGCCGAAATATTTCTTGTACAGCTCCATGCGATCTTTCTTGGCCAGCTTATGGATGGCGTGCTCGGCCAGGTAATACTCGCCGGTCCAGGCGCTATCGTGCATGCCCAGCAGGTGCAGCAGCGTCGATTTGCCGGCGCCCGACGGTCCCATGATGGATATGAATTCGCCTTCCTTCACTTCCGCGTTGATCCGCCGCAGCACGAAGGTCTTGGTGGGACCGTGTTCGAAGTATTTCTCCACGTTCCGCAGAGTAATGATTGGGGCCATGCTGTTATCTTCCGATCGTGAGCGTCCGTCCGCCCTGTTAAGGGCCAAGGGCGCGGTCGTCGCCCTAGCGGTGCAGGATGCAGGCCAGGTTCGAGAGGATTTCGCGCGACAAAGGGCAGCGCTCGATGCGGATCGCGTTTTCGATGCGAACCGAATCCAGTGCTTCGGTCCATTGCCAGGACCCTGCCCTGCCCAGCCCCAGCACCACCAGCGTAATGAACAGCACCGCGACAAAATCGACGTTTCTTCCAAACATTACGACACCCCCGCGCGTTCTTCTTCCACGATTCTTCCGTCAAACAACCGGATGGAGCGGTCCGCGTAGAGCGCGTAGCGCGGATCGTGCGTCACCATGCAGATGGTCGCGCCTCCGCGATGCAGCTCGCGCAGCAATTCCATCACCGCCTCGCCATTCACGGAATCCAGATTTCCGGTCGGCTCGTCCGCCAGCAGGATGGAAGGGTCTCCGCCCAGCGCTCGCGCCACCGCCACGCGTTGCTGCTGGCCTCCGGAGAGCTGCGACGGATAGTGCTTGATCCGGTGCGACATCCCCACGCGCTCCAGGGCGTCGTGCACGCGCTTCTTCCGCTCGGCCGACGGCATCCCGCGATAGGTCAGCGGCAGCTCCACGTTTTCGTAGACGGTAAGATCGCCGATGAGGTTGAAGGCCTGAAAAATAAATCCGATCTCTCGATTACGGATGCGCGCCCGCTCGGCCAGCTTCAGGCTTTGCACGGGCTTGGAGTTCAACACGTAGCTGCCTTCGGACGGCGAGTCCAGCAAGCCCAGAATCGCCAGCAGCGTCGACTTGCCGCAACCCGAAGGCCCCGCGATCGCAAGATACTCGCCCTTCTTGATGTGCAGATGAATGCCGGCCAGCGCGTGCGTTTCCACCTCGTCGGTCTGGAAGACTTTCGTCACCCCATCCATGCTGATCAATGCTGTTTCGTCAATCGCCACGCCCGCTCCTCCTGGTCAATTCAAGCGAATTCGGTTATACGCGTCCTGCGACGACATGTCCGACAAGATCACTTGATCGCCGACCTTCAATCCGTCCACCACTTCGATGTTGTTCACCGAGCTGCGCCCCAGCGACACCGGCACGCGCGACGCCTCTTTATTGTCCCCGTCCAATTTGAACAAGGTGATCTTCGCGCCGGGCTGGCCAATCACCGGCCGCCCCACGTACACCACGTCCGCCAGCCGCTCTAAAGTGATGGTGCCATCCACGCTCAAATCCGGCCGCGCTCCGGGCGGCAACGGTCCCTCTAACGTCACGTCCACATCCACCGTTCCGTTCACCGCAGCCGGATCGATGCGCGAAACGTGTCCGGGAATAATGCCATTCCGCGTGTCGATGGACGCGGCCTGTCCGATGGCCACGTCCTTCACTTGCGTCTCCGGGATCTTCAGCGTCGCCTTCAGTTTATTCGGCTGCGCGATCTTCGCCAGAATCGTCCCGGTCGAAACCCGCATTCCCACTTCCAGCGGCGTGGCCGTCGCGCCGAGCTGCGTCAGCGTACCGTCCGTTCCCGAGCGGATGACCAACTGCTCCACTTGCTCTTTTTTCAGCTTGTAGGCCGCCTGCAGCTTCTCAATCTGCACCTTCTGCGCTTCCACCTGAGCCTGGATTGACTTGTCGCTGATGTCCAACTGCTGTTTCGACAGCGCGTAGCGGCCCTTCAGCTCCTGCAATTTCGCGACCGATAGCTTGGTATCCAGATCCGACTTCAGCCCCAGCTTGGTCAATTGCGAATCGCGATCCGCCTGCAGGGCAGCCTGCTCCATGTCCGACTTCACCTGTTCGGTGAGAGCCTTTTGCGCCAGCTGCTGGGTTTCCAGCGTCACTCGCAGATTGTCCAAATTGGCTTGCGCGGCCTTTATCTGCCACTCCAGATCCGCCGCCGCCAGATCCATGTCCGGATTGCTCAGCACCATGACGACGTCGTTGGAATGGACCTTGGCGCCCGGCAGGAAATTGATCTTTTCCACGCGGCTATCGAAGGCCGCCGGGATCCACATGTACTGCTCCACGACCAGCGTGCCCAGCCCGCGAACGTCGCGGACCATTGGGCCGCGCTTCACCGTATCGATCCACACCGTGGCGCGATCCACCGATGGAGCCGCCGGCTTCAGCCGCGAAAGCCCCCAAGTGATTAGCGGGACTGCCGCAACGATAACCGCGATAATCACGATCCTGCGGATCAATTTCCGGCGAGCGACTTCCCTACCGCGTGGTACATCCATGGTGATTTCTCCTAATGGCGTGGGCAAATTGCCCACCAAACTCGATCTTACTGAAAAAGAAGCCTTAGCAGTGGATTGGGAGGGCCCAGGCGGACCCGGTGTGTCCGCTTGTGGGACGAAGTGTGCGGGAACGATTGCTGCCTAACTTGCCCGCATCATCGACAGGTACATCATCCCGAACGCCACCACCGTGATCGCGATGCTGACCCCCGCCAAGGCCCGGAGCAGCGGCTCTTTCCACATCAAGCGCGCGCGCGGAGTGCTGGCCAGCCATCCGGCGATGAACCCGCCCGAGAATCCGCCCACGTGCGCCCAAAAATCCACGCCCGGTATTAAGCTCAAGACCAAACCGTAAATCACCCAGCGCATGTACAGCGATTTCACCTGCATCCCGAGCGACGAGCGATCCGTAAAACCGAACGCCAGCATGGCGCCGATCAATCCGAAAATGCCGGCCGACGATCCCACCGAGAAATGGGCGCCGAGATGCGAACTGGCGAAGAAACCGGTGATGGTTGAGACAAAATAGAACACGATCAGGCGGCTGGTGCCGTACAGCGTTTCCACTTCCGCGCCCAGATCGAACAGCACCCACGAGTTCATCAAGATGTGCAAAATGCCTTGGTGCAGAAAACCGGCCGTGATCAGGCGCCACCATTGTCCCTGCAGCAGCACGGCTGGAACGCTCTGTCCGGCTTCGTTGACCACCGGATCGAAATAATCCGCGATGAACAAGGCCGTGTTCACCAGCAGGATCATCAGAGTGGTGAACCGGACGTGCGGGATCAATCCACCTAAGATCTCGCCCGGATTGCGCCGTTCAATCGCCCGGGGGCCCAGCGGAGCCTGGCAATACGGGCAGACCTTGTCGCTGGTCGTCACAAACGCGCGGCAATTCGGGCACATCCTCCGCTTGTCCACGCACCCATTGTACAGTGCGGTCTCCCGCCGCCGTTTCCATTGCTACAATTGAATTCCGCATGCCCAAGACGGAGCAGCAGCAGCGCCAGGACATCCTCGACGTCGGCAAGCTGATCTATCAAAAAGGCTGGGTGGCGGCCAACGACGGAAACATCAGCGTGCGCTTGGAGGACGGCCGCATTCTTTGCACCTGCACCGGCGTCAGCAAGGGCATGATGACCCCGGCCGATATCATCGTCTGCGATCTCGAAGGCAATAAGATCGACGGCGCGCGCGAGCGCACCACCGAAATCGCCATGCATCTCACCATCTACGAAATGCGGCCGGACGTTTCGGCCGTGGTGCATGCGCATCCGCCGGTGGCAACCGGATTCGCAGTAGCCGGCAGGCCGCTCACCATGGCGCTGCTGCCGGAGGTGATCGTCAGCTTGGGATGCGTGCCGCTGGCCGAATACGGATTGCCGGGAACGCCCGCTCTTACGGCCGGCATGCTGCCGCTGATCCCCAAATACGACGCCATGCTGTTGGGCAATCATGGTTCGGTGTGCTATGGCGAGGACCTGTACAAGGCCTTCTTCAAGATGGAAACCGTGGAGCATTTCGCGCGGGTCACTTTAGTTGCCGAGTTGTTGGGCGGCCCTCGGGTTTTGCCCCGGCACGAAGTGGCGAAATTATTCGATGCACGCGAGCGTTACGGCGTGAACTCACACGCCCACATGGAGCCCGGCCGGCCGGTAGTGGCCGAAGAAGCCCGGCCGCCGAAGCAGCCGATCACGCGCGAAGAGCTGCTGGCGATTATCGATGAAGCGCTGCGCTCGCGCGGCGTTCTGACGTAGTGTCCGTCGTCCTAAACAGCAGGAACCCCGCCACCACCATCACCAGCAGCAGCTTCACAACTTCCAGCACGCCATACAGCCCGTGCAGCCGCCAAAACTGGGCAATAAGCCGCCGATCCGGAGCCCGCTCCGAAGTCGATCAATCGGCCCAGGGAAATCATTTCCGGCGTCACGCGGAAGCGCTGGAACACCGCGATGATCACCATCCCGCCGGCCATGCCCGCCAGCAGCCCGCTGCGGATGGCGAACAGCAGAGTCGCAGTCAGCGCAAGGCCCAGCGCGATCTCGGCCAACTCCCAGTTGACGAAGAAGAGCCGGTTTTCTTCGCCGGCCAGATAGCGCAGCAGGAGCCGCGAACTGTCGGGACCCAGCGTCTGAAACATTTGCGCAGCTTCCGCGGGCGGCGACACCAGTACGCGATCCACAGTCTGGAAGTTCTGTGTTGCCACGAAAATCATGAACAGGCTGCCCACAATCAGGCAACCGCTCAGAAACGCCGCGATCCGGTGACCATCCATTGCGCTGTTCACTTCAGTTTATCAGGCTCGCTCTAACAGGCCCTTCTTCCCAGGCGCGGGACGGCGCGCGCTGCCACAAAATTGCGCAGCACCAGTTTCTGCTTGCATGGCCCCAGCTCCGCTCGCACCAGCGTGCCGGCCGCCCGCTCATCCGCCCCTACCGGAATCTCGCCCTCCGCCACCAGCAAGGCCAGCGGTTGGATGAGGTAGCGCTGCACGGTGCGCTTCAGCTCACGCGCGCCATATTCTTCGCTGGCGCCGCGCTCCAGCAGGAACTTGCGTGATCGCGTGGTCACTTCGATGCGAAAGGCCTGCTCTCCCAGCCGCCGGTCGATGTGCGCCTGCAAATCCTCGATCTGCTGGTTGAGGATGGCCGTCAGCGCCTCCGAGTCGAGCGGCCGGTAAGTGACCACGGCGTCGATCCGGTTGATAAACTCGGGAGAGAAATTCTTGCGCACCGCCGCTATTCCGATGCGATCCAGCTTGGTGTCCCGCCGCGCATCCGATCGCGGCAGGTTGGAATCGAAACCAAACTCCGGCCGCAGCTGGTGGCTCATGTCGCGCGCGCCCAGATTGCTGGTCAGGAAAATCATGGTCTTTTCGAAGTTCACCAGCGTGCTGTCGCCCAGCCGCAGAGTGCCCTTATCCAAAACCCCCAGCAGCAGCCGCACCAGCGTGGGAGCGGCTTTCTCGATTTCGTCGAACAGCACCAGCGCCAGATCGCACCCTTCGCTGGCCGCGGCGCTCAGCTTTGCTTGAGTCAATAGAGGCTGTGTCTCGCGATGGCCCAGGTATCCGGGAGGCGCGCCCAACAACTTCGCCACTTCATGCTCCATCTGGTACTCTCCGCAGTCCACCTTCAGCAGCTTCTTGGCACTGCCGTGCAATACGTCGGCCAGCGCTTCCACGGTTTTGGTTTTTCCCGTCCCGGTGGGACCCAGCAGCAGAAAAACTCCCGCCGGCTGCCCCTCCGGTGTCAGCCGTGCCCGATACATTTCAACGAAAGGAACTACGGCGGCGATCGCCGCTGGTTGCCCCACCAACCTTCGCCCCAGCGCCACGCCCATCTCACTGGTGCAATCGCCGGCGGGCCGGATCTGAGATCGGCTTGAGGTGTAACGCATATGAATCAATCGGTCCTTCATACAATTATGGAGCCGCGGTGGCCCGCAAAGCGGCTTTAGCGGGCTCAAACCGGCGCTTTCTAGACCTTTTCGGTCAAGAGTTTGCGGTGAGGAATGAATGGATTAGGCTGGCAATGCGAGCGCTGGCACGGCCATCCCCGTAGGGGTTGTGAACGCGCGACATCGTGTTATATGCCGCACGGTCTTCCAGCAAAATCGTCGCCTCGCCCACAATCCGGCCTTCATCGGTTCCAACCAGCCGCACCGTGCCTGCGGTCACGGCTTCGGGCCGCTCGGTCTTCTCGCGAAGCACCAGAATCGGTTTTCCAAGCGACGGCCCTTCTTCCTGAATCCCGCCCGAATCGGTGATCAGCAGGTAGGCGCGGCGCATTAAATCGACGAAAGGCACATAGCTCAGCGGTTCGATCAGCCGGATATTGGCATGCCCAGCCAGGTAGCGCTGCACCGCATCCTGGACGTTCGGGTTCGGATGCACCGGATACACCAGTTGCACGTCGCTGCGTTCGGCGATCTTGGCCAGCGCGCGGCAGATGCGGCTGAATCCGCCGCCAAAGCTTTCCCGGCGATGCGCGGTAACCACAATGAGCTTCTTTGACGCGTCCAACTCGGGCCACTCGCGCCCGCGCAGCGTCCCATTCTCTAATCCGTCGCGCACGAACAGCACGGCGTCGATTCCGGTGTTCCCTGTCACGTGAATCGAATCGGGCGCGATGCCTTCCTCGCGGAGGTTTTGGGCGGCCATTTCCGTGGCGGCGAAATGCAAAGCCGTCAGATGCGATGCCAGCACCCGGTTCATCTCTTCGGGAAACGGCTGCCGCATGTCGTGCGTGCGCAGGCCCGCTTCCACGTGAGCCACCGGGATGCCAGCATAGAACCCCGCCAGCGCCCCGCACAACGTGGTAGTCGTGTCGCCTTGCACCACCACCAGGGCGGGCTTCTCCGCGCGCAGAACGGGCTCCAGCCCAGCCAGAATCCGCGCCGTGGATTGAAATAACGTCTGGCCCGGCAGCATCAGGTCCAAGTCGTAATCCGGCCTTACTTGGAACGCCTCCAGCACCTGGTCGAGCATCTCGCGATGCTGTGCGGTGACGCATGCCTTGACTTCGAATTTGTTGGGATGTTGGCGCAGACTGCGCAGTACCGGGCAGAGTTTGATCGCCTCCGGCCGGGTACCGAAGATCAACAGAATTTTGTGCATCAAACTACTGCGTCGAACGGGGATCGGCTACTTGTGCCGGTAGGTGATTCGTCCCTTCGTTAAATCGTAGGGAGAAAGCTCCAGGGTGACTCGATCGCCGGCCAAAACGCGAATACGATTGCGGCGCAGCTTGCCGGCCAAATGCGCCAAGACCGTGCGTTCCTGATCCAGCTGCACGCTAAACAGGCCGCTCGGAAATTTTTCAACTACGGTTCCAGTAACTTCAATGCTGTCTTCCTTACTCATCCTCCTCCTTCAACATGATTTTCTGCCATAGGTATCTTAGCAAAACGAAGCTCCATTCCGGCTCTTCGCGCGTGCCATGATTTCCTCGATCACGGCCGTCTTGGCGTCGGCGTAATTCTGCACATCTTCCCACTCTTGCTGGGCTAAGGCCAGCTTGGTGCGTCCGTACAGATCGCGATCGGCGGCGCTGCTACGCAGCCAATCCCGGAACAGCAGCATGCGGTTGATTTCCGCGCAGCCGGATGAAAATACATGCAGGTTGAGGTCGGCGTCTGGCCCGCCGAACAGCCGGTGCTCATACCATTCAGGCTCTCGGATTCGGAGCACATAGCCAGCCGCCACCAGCGCCGGCGCGTACGCTTCTTCCTCTGCCGAGTCAGCCACCACCAGGAGCAGATCGATGATTGGTTTCGCCGCTAGCCCTGGGACCGACGTTGAGCACACATGCTCAATACGCAGCGCCCGGCTCCCGAGCAGGGTCCGAATGCTATCAGCCTCGCGCACAAATACATTCGGCCAGCGCGGATCGTACTCCACAATCTGGATTCGTCCATCCCGCGCCCTCCCGTCATTCACTGACTTGTCTCGCCGGCTTACAATCTGGAGCGTTCAATTCCTCATTGTAGGCCGCGGGCTAACGCGTTGCTTACTAACGACGCAGGGCGATGGCGGGAGTGGCCGCCGATGAGGACCGCTTTAAACCGGCGTCGCGTAACGCCGCGCTTCCGGCGGCGATAATCACCTTGCCGCGCAGCGGCCCGTGCAGTGTGCGCAGAGGAGCGGTCCAAACGGCGCATTCTATCGGACGCCCGTCTTTGCCTTGGATGGGCCCGCCCGGATCGAAAGGAAGATGACGCCCAACCAGTTCGCCGCGAGCCCAGCCGGTCAGCGCTTCCGCGGCTGGGTTGCAATAGGTAACGGCGCCCTGCAGGTCGATCGTGAACATGGCGAGCGGAGCGGCGTGCAACAGAGCGTGGCGCAGTTCCATGGCGGAAGCGAGTGTCGCGTTAGTCGGGGCCCGTGGGTTTGCGCCGGCTTCCATCAGCCGCAAATGAACCTTGATGGCCGCGCGATCCATACTGGAAGTTTTCAGAATCCATGCCGCCAGCAGGTAGAGACAGGCGCTGATGAAGTCCACCCAGCCCTCCAGCCTATGGAAGTGGGCGAAAATGGCAAATCCGGAGTCTTTCAAGATCCGGAGCGATTCGTAAACCGCGATCAGGCCAAGCAGTCCCGTAAGGACTTGGTCGACGCTATTGCGCTGTCGCCGGAGCATCAGAATGCACCATAATATGGTGGCGAGGCAAGCCATTAAGGCCAGTGCCATCAATGGATTGGCGCGAAAGAGTTGGGCCAGATACAAATTGATCGCTCCCCGGGCAGTCACTGCCGCAAGCGTTCGTATCGACCAGCGATGGCCTGATAACTAGGCCGCGAGCGCTTACTTAATAGGAAGGGTTCTACTTAACACGTGGATTATGCCGAGCAGTATCCCGGACGAGTATCCCGAGAAGTATCCCGAGTGTTACGCTCGGGTGAATGACCCGTTCACCACGTGCCATCTTCAGGCTTTCTCCCGCAGCCAGCTCACTCGTATTGATAGCATCTTCGTTCGCTCAGAACGGCGGTGGTTCGCTGAGCGGCGTTATCTCCGATCCAAACGGCGCAGCCGTGGCCGAAGCGCCCATCCAACTGATGAACCGGGCGACTGGCGCCGTGGCGCGCAGCAGCAGCAAGTCCGACGGCCACTATGCACTCACCGGTCTGGCTGCCGGAACCTACGAATTCTCCATCGTAATGCCGTGCTGCGCTTACCGGCGGTTTACCAGGGACATCCTGGTGGAGGCAGGCAAAACCGCACAACTGAACATTCAACTGTTGGAGACCGTCAACGGCACCACCTTGGGAGACGATCCGAACCGGCTCGCGAATGTTATGCGGAAGAGAGCGAAAATCCCGTCCCAACCCGTGCCGCGCACGGCGGCGGGAAAGCCCGACCTTTCGGGTGTTTGGGTCGAGATCGACGACCCATATCCTGAAACGCCCGAGGTATTGCCTTGGGCTGCCGCACTGATCAGGGAGCGCTCGGAGAACAATGGAAAAGACGCTCCTCATAACCATTGCCTTCCGGGTCCGCCGCCCGCGCCTGGGAGTGCAGCGCCCTTCATCACCAAGTTTGTGCAGACTGCTTCGCTGCTGGTGATCCTGTTCGAAGATAACCCCGGCTTTCGCCAGGTTTTTCTCGACGGGCGGGGCCACCCGGCCAATTGGGATCCAACCTGGATGGGGCATTCGCTCGGCAAGTGGGATGGAGATGTACTGGTTGTGGACACAGTGGGTTTTAACGACCGCAGCTGGTTAGGAGGCATCGGTGGAGGCCCCGTGCCCCACACCGAGATGCTGCATATGACGGAGCGCTACCGGCGCGTGGATTTCGGCCATATGAATCTGGCGGTGACTTTCGAGGATCCAGGAACGTTTGTGATGCCTTTCCACGTAAATTTGAAACTCGACCTGACACCGCAGGAGGAGCTAATGGAGTACGTCTGCGAGAACAACCGGCCGGAGCACCTGGTAGGCAAGTAGGGCGGCCCGACCCGTGCGATAGAATTGGAACAGCATGCCGGACATCCTTCGCATCGCGGATCGCGAGTTTCATTCGCGCTTGTTCGTGGGCACCGGCAAATACCGCAGTTTCCAGGAAATGGCGCGCTGCCATCAGGCATCCGGCGCCGAAGTGGTGACGGTGGCCGTGCGGCGCGTGAATCTGACCGACCGGGCTCTCAGGGGCGGCTCCGAGGAATCGCTGATCGATTACATCGACCGTTCCAAGATGTTCATCCTTCCCAATACCGCCGGCTGCTACACCGCCGACGAAGCTATTCGCACCGCGCGGCTGGGACGCGAGGTCGGGCTTTCCAACTGGGTGAAGCTGGAGGTGATCGGCGATCAGAAAACCCTGTTCCCCGACAACCAGGGTCTGGTGGAAGCAACGCGCGTGCTGGCCCGCGAAGGTTTCATCGTCCTGCCCTACACCAACGACGATCTGGTGAACGCGCGCAAGCTCATCGACGCGGGCGCCGCCGCGGTAATGCCCTTGGGTGCGCCCATTGGATCCGGCCTCGGCATTCAAAACACCACCAATCTGCGAATTTTGCGCGAGACCATCAGCGAAGTGCCGCTGATCGTGGACGCGGGCGTCGGAACGGCATCGGACGCCGCCATCGCGATGGAACTCGGGTTCGAAGGCGTGTTGATGAACACCGCCATCGCCGAGGCGGAAGATTCCGAAAAGATGGCGGAGGCCATGAAGCTGGCTGTCCAAGCCGGGCGCTTGGCGTTTCTGGCGGGACGCATGCCGAAGAAGCTCTACGCCAGCGCCAGCAGTCCGCTGGCCGGCGTGGTCCGGTAATTCTTGCGCCGCTACACCATTCAGCGTGAACAATGGGTGCCGCGCCCGTTGGACCAGGTCTTCGAGTTTTTCTCCGACGCGCGCAACCTCGAAATCCTCACGCCCGCGTGGCTCAAGTTCAAAATCCTGACGCCCACGCCAATCCAGATCGCGGTCGGCGCCCATATCCAGTACCACCTGAGCTGGCATGGCATTCCATTGCGCTGGACCACCGAGATCGTCGCCTGGAATCCGCCCCACGATTTCGAAGACCTCCAGTTGTCCGGCCCGTACAAGTTGTGGCATCACACGCATCGCTTTTGGGCCCACAATAGCGGCACGCAGATGACCGACCAGGTGGATTACGCACTACCCCTGGGATTTCTGGGACGTATTGCACACGCGCTCCAGGTGCGCGGCAACGTCCAAAAGATTTTCGACTACCGCTACGATCGCATTCGGGAAATGTTCGGTGGTCCGCCGCGCCCCGGAACACCCGCCTGGCCATAACCGCACGCGCGAACGCCGCTATTGAAGCCGAGACCCTTTCACGCCGATGTAGCGATCATGAGGAAGCGCTTCGTCTTGGTATGTCTATTGGCCTACGGTGCCACTGCGCAGGATGCGAGCCAGATCGTGGGTCGCTGGCGCTCGGAGCAAACCTCGCATGGCGGTATTGGAGCGATGTACGATTTCGACGCTGACGGAACTGTACGCTTCAGTCCCGGTGTCATCGTTGACCTGCAATATAGCGTGGTAGGCGACCGCCTCACGCTCTCTCCGTCCGACGGAAGTGCTTACCAACTGTCATGGAACGGAGACGACCAAATGCGATGGACGGTAAATGGGGCTGGGAACGAAGATTACACGCGTCTGGGAGTGAGGCCAGACTCACAGAACAAATTGGTGGGCGAATGGACCGGCATGCGCGAAATGGATGGAAAGAAGGTTCTGGAACACTGGATTTTCGCCGCCAATTCCGAAGCAGTCTTCATGATTCGCTTCTTCACACAAACGGGGAATTACAGTGTTCTGAACGGCAGGCTCGTCGCCACGTTCGGTGGGCAAGTAGGTCTCGACGGACCGATTTCGCTTAGCGCTGGCGTTCTCTCCATCAACCGTAGCCACGGGCGGGTGACGAAGCTCGTTCGCTATTAAATCGACGGGTACACCACAGCAACCACCAGGCCAGGATCAACTGCAGGGGCAAGCGTCCCCATCGAAGGACGGGAGGGATGGAAGCCGCGCCGGCCTCGACGGGGTGCGTGGCCATGTAGACGTTCGCTGGAAACACCGCAATCAATAGCGCCACCAGTCCCCATGCCGCCGCCCTGCGCGTCCGAGGGACCAGCAGGCCCAGGCCGCCCAGGATCTCGAAGCCGCCGCTGAGGCGCACCATCGCTACGTGCCAGGGAATATAGGGCGGCATGATTTTCAGATAGGCGTCGGGTTTGATGAAATGCAGCATGCCAGCGGCAACGTAGAAGATGGCGGCCAACCCCACGCCCACGCTCTGCGCCCTGGACAGGCTTTTCATAAGGGTCATGGCTGATCTTCGGGCTCATCTTGATTTGGATCAAATTCAGCAGGAGGACCGCTCAGCTTGCGAGCGCAGCGGCTCAGCATCCAAAAGCCGGTCGTGCCGGCAACGAGTCCGATGAGCAGGATTGCCGCAAGGAACGCGGCGACTTCCGTCAGGCTAACGAACCAGCCAACCAATTCCTTGAATAGGCCGATGATCATCCCATCGTTATCGTGAAGTCTTCTACGAGTGTTGCATCAAACTCCACCCACTTTTCAGAGCTCCGGCGGCAGCCGCGTCTCGCTCCCGGTCCAGGCCCTCCACGCCGGACTTTCCGACGGCGGTGGAATGGTCACGCGCGGCTTCAGCACAATCAGCGTAGCGCCCTCATCCTTGGTCACGGTGTTGTTCCGCAGCAGCGGAATGCGGCTGATCAGCGGGAGCCCGGTGATCGCATTCGCTTCCTGTTTGGTCATCAGGCCCCCCAGCACCGCCCATTGGCCCTCCGCGACGTCCACTTTGGATTGATATTGCGTATTCTCCACCACTGGTATGCCGTTGGCGCTGCTTGCCCCTAGCTGCTTGAACGCCGCGTCCAGATCGAGCGACACCTGGTTACTCCCGTTCACATGCGCCGTTATCTTGATCACCAGCCCCAGGTCTTCGAAAGTGATGGTCGGCGGCGGCGTGTACACTGTACCACCGCCGGTCGATCCGCTTCCAATATAGGCCGTCGTCGTGATCGGGTATTTCTCTCCGACATGCAAGCTCGCAGGCAGGCCATCCACCGCGACAACTTGCCCTTTGAATATGCTGTTGCTCTTCGAGTTGGTCACCGTGGCGAAAAGCTCCGCGCTGGTAATGCCGATGCCCACCAGAGTGGACCCGCCTCCGAACGTCAGGAACGACGAAAAGCCGGACGGGACATAATTGATCAGATTCGCTGGGGTAAAAAACGTCGTGAGCGCATATGAGGTCGGCAGCGACAACCCGTAGTTCAGAGTTGATGACACGTCGGTCGTCATGATTTCGACCTCGATGGACACTTGCGCCCGCGGCCGCAGCAAGTCTTGTAATAGCTTCTCGGCCAGCCGCACCTTGCTTACCTTGTCGCGAATCAAAATCAAATGCTCGGTGGTGTCCACCATCAGCTTCTGCGAATCCAGCGCACCCCGGATGCCGGTGGCGATCTCCTGCAGCTCCTGTACGCTGAGGGCTTCCGGGAACGGCACCGCTACCGCCGCCGTTCGCTCGAACTCGTTGCGCTTTTGTGTGCTGTCGTTGGCGATGAAAACCAGCCTCCGGCTGATGGGAACCACGAAGGAGTTCGTGGCGGCCTGCAGCGCATTCAGCGCCTCGCGATAGTCGGCGCCGGCCAGCTCAAAACGGAACGCGGTCGTTGGCTTATAGTCGGCGTCGAACACTACTTTTAAGTGCAGCGCCGCGGTCACCTGTTCCCAAAGCGTCTTGGAGTCGCCCTGCAGGTCGTAGTCGCGGCGTCCCAGTTCGGCCGCCAGTTGGGTAGGCGGCAATGGTTTGCGGGCTGCTTCCAGGTCCGCCGCGCCGATACGTCCAAACAGCGTTGGATCGATCTTTTCGCTCGGGAACTCCAGCTTGGGCGGCGAGGGATCAATCAGACTGGCGGCGGGCCGAAGCGCCTGAGCGTGATCCCAATAGTCGATGTTGGTCGGATCGGCCGCCGCAGCCCGCGCATAAAGAAGATAAGCTTTGACGATTTCCCCGTCCCGCTCCGCCTTCTGAGCCTGGTGGAACAACTGCTCCGCGGATGTGGCCGCCGCCAATCGTATGCAGAATAAGACAGAACACCCGAACGTCCGCCAAACTACGCTCCGCCGCAGCTTCACACGAGGGTTGACGCGGCAGGCGCCGTCGGCGTGTAAACAATTCGCGCGCTTTGGCCGATGAAGTAACTGAGACTCGGTTTCTTTCATGGCAGCCATACTCGCACCGCCACGCTCCACCTTCAACCCGCCGATACCCCAAACGTTTGAAGACTTAGGTATTTCCCAGTCGCTCGTGCTCGACCTGGTAGTCCGCCGCCTGTTGCTCGAGGGGTTCAGCAACCTGCAGAGCCTCAGCCATACGCTCAAGCTGTCCGTTGCGGTCCTGAACGTTGTCTTCGCCCACATGCGGCAACTGCAACTGGTGGAAGTGAAGGGCATGCTCGGCAACGACTATAACTTCGTTCTATCGCAGGCCGGGAAGCTGCTGGCCAGCGAGCGGTTCCAAATTTCCCAATACGCCGGTGCCGCTCCGGTTTCTCTCAAGGATTACCATAGCGCCACCAAAGCCCAGGCCGCCCAGGTCCACATCGACCGCAAGATCCTGCGATCGGCTTTTTCCGATCTCGTGGTCAGCGATTCTCTCCTCGATCAACTCGGCCCCGCCCTGATTTCGCAAAATTCAATTTTCGTATACGGTCCCACCGGGAACGGCAAGACCAGCCTGGCGGAACGAATGCTGCGCGTCTATCAAGACGCCATCCTCATGCCGTATGCGGTGGAAGTCGACAACCAGGTGATCAGTTTGTACGACCCGGTGGTGCATCAAAAGCTGGACGTCGATGATCATGACATCGATCCGCGCTGGGTGCTGTGCCGCCGGCCTTGCATCGTGGTAGGCGGCGAGCTGATTCCCAGCATGCTGGAATTGCGCCTGGACGAATCCTCGGGTATCTACGCCGCTCCCCTGCAAATGAAGGCCAACAACGGCATCTTCATCATCGACGACTTCGGCCGCCAGCTCATGTCACCCCGCGATCTGTTGAACCGCTGGATCGTGCCCTTGGATCGCCGCGTGGATTACCTGATGCTGCGTTATGGCGTCAAGTTCCAGATTCCCTTCGAACTCATGGTGGTGTTCTCCACTAACCTGGAGCCCAGCGATCTGGCCGACGAAGCCTTCCTGCGCCGCATCCACAACAAGATCTTCGTGGAAGCCGTGGATGACAAGGCTTTCGATCAGATCTTCCATCGCGTGGTCACCGGCTACAGCATCCCCTGCGAACCCGACAGCGCCGAGTACCTGCGTAAGTTGTGCTTGCGCGAAGGCCGCACCGAGCTGCGCGCCTGCTATCCGGGCGATATCTGCACCATTCTGACCTCCATCGGCAAATACGAAGGCCGTCCGCCGTTCATGAGCAAGTCGGAGCTGGAACGCGCCACCGCGCTCTATTTCGCCAAAGGCTAACCGGAACAGTCGGCAGCGGCGATAATAGGGTGGTCGCTGCATGCGTATCCTCCTGGTCTCCACCTACGAACTCGGCCATCAACCCTTCGGTCTCGCCTCGCCCGCAGCATGGCTGGCCGACCGCGGCCACCAAGTCGCTTGCGTAGACCTGGGCGTCCAATCCCTCGATCCGGATACCGTTCGTGCAGCCTCGCTCATCGCGTTCTACTTGCCCATGCACACCGCAACCCGCCTGGCGGCCAAGGTCATCGAGAAGGTGCGGAAGCTGAATCCCGAAGCGCACATCTGCTGCTACGGCCTGTACGCCCCGCTCAATGAATCGTACCTGCGAAGCCTGGGAGCCGGCACCGTCCTGGGCGGCGAATTCGAACCGGGCCTCGTGTCGCTCGCCGGGCGTCTGGCGGCCGGGAGCCCGTGTGCGCCTCAATCGGAACCGCTTATCTCGCTCGATCGCCTGAAATTCCAAGTCCCCCTGCGATCCATCCTGCCTCCCATCGAAGCCTACGGTGGGCTGCGAATCGGCGCCGTGTCCAAGCGGGTGGGCTACACCGAAGCCAGCCGCGGCTGCAAGGATCTGTGCCGCCATTGCCCGGTGGTGCCGGTATATCAAGGGAGCTTTCGCGTAGTCCAGTCGGAGATCGTCCTCGCCGACATTCGCCAGCAAGTGGCTGCCGGCGCCCAGCACATCACATTCGGCGATCCGGATTTTTTCAACGGTCCCACTCACGCCATGCGCATCGTTGACGCGCTGCATGATGAGTTCCCGGATCTCACCTACGACACCACCATTAAGATCGAGCATCTGCTGCGGCATCGCGAGCTGCTGCCGCGCCTCAGCGAGACCGGCTGCCTGTTCGTCACCAGCGCGGCCGAGTCGGTGGACGACGCGGTTCTCGCCAAACTCGACAAGGGCCATACGCGCGCCGATTTCATTCAAGTCGCGCACCAGTTCCGATCCCTGGGTCTCACGCTCGCGCCCACCTTCATTCCCTTCACGCCCTGGACCACGCGCGCGTCCTATCGCGAGTTGCTGGAGCTGTTGCTGGATCTGGACCTGGTGGAACACGTCGCGCCGGTTCAGTTAGCGCTGCGTTTGTTGATACCGCGCGGGTCTCGGCTGCTCGAGCTGCCCGACGTGCAGGCCGTGCTTCGCGAATTCGACGAACCCGCCCTGCTCTACCGCTGGCGTCATCCCGATCCCGCCATGGATGCCCTCGCCGAGCAGTCCCTGCGCCTCGCAGCCTCCCACGGATCCCGCCGCGAAGTCTTCGGCTATCTTTGGAACCTGGTCGGCGATCGCCCGCTCCCCGACAATCCCGCCCCGGCGCCGCGCGCCCCGATTCCACATCTCGACGAGCCCTGGTTCTGCTGCGCCGAGCCCACCGAAGAGCAGGTCGCCCGCGTATAACATTTCTTTCTCCCTGAGCTGCTTCCACTTACAATCCCGCTCCACCCGGCCCGCCCCGTTCCCCATGCTATTTCTGATTTGAGGAGATCCCCCGCGCGCCCCCCCGCGATCCGGTAAAAATTGCAGCGGAAAAATACGCGAGTAAACACAAAAATAGGCCTGATGCGCCACCTGGCCGCCTGCCACATAACCAATAACCAACAACCAACCACCGTCTGTTAAAAATGTACCGTGCACGAAATTCTGGAGAACTTCGGAACCGGCCAGCGCATCCTCGACCTCGGCTCCGGCGCCGGCAGCTTCCCCTCCAGCTTCGGACCATTCATCGCCATCCGCGCCGATCTCGACCGCCCCTCCACTCCCGCCGAAAATTTCGCGCAAGCCGATGCCGCGCGCCTGCCCTTCCCAGATCGCGCATTCGACGCCGTCATCTCCAATCACAGCCTCGAACACTTCCACGATCTCTCGGGCGCGCTCTTAGAAATCGGACGCGTGTTGAAACCCGCCGGCGCGCTCTATATCGCCGTGCCCGACGCCTCCACGTTCGGCGATCGCCTATATCGCTGGCTCACCTGGGGCGGCGGCCATGTTAACCCCTTCACTTCGCCCCAGGAACTCGCCGCCAACATCGAACGCGCCACCCACCTCCCCCACGTCCAGACCCGCACGCTGTTTGCCTCGCTCTCTTTTCTCAATCGCAGGAACTTTCGAATTCGAAGGCCCAAACGTTACCTGCTGGTTGGCCGCGGCGCGGAAATTTCGCTGCATCTGTTCACCTGGTTCGCACGCCTCTCGGACCGGCTGTGCGGCACGCGCCTCGGCGTCTACGGTTGGGCGCTTTATTTCGGAAGCTTCCCCGTTCCCGTCGAAACCGAAGTTTGGTCCAACGTGTGTGTCCGCTGCGGCTCCGGCGCGCAATCGGAATGGCTGCGCCGGATGCACCTGGTGCGCCGGCGACTTTTTCTCGAAATCTATGGTTGCCCTAGCTGCGGAGCCACCAACGTGCTGTCGGAAGACCGCCACTTCCGGCGCTTCTCGGAAACGCGCCCGGAGCGCTCCGCCAAACCTCAGGGCTATAATTAGGCTAAGAATTATGACCCACAAGCTGGCCCTCCCGCTGTTCCTTTTCGTTTGTGCCTGTTCGGCTCCCGCGCAGCACAAGGATTTCGAACTTCCTACCATGCACGCCGCGCGCGGCACTCGGGGCGCTCTCGCTTCGGGCAGCGAATACGCCGACGAGGCCGGTATGAAAATGTTCTTCCGCGGCGGAAATGCAGTGGATGCGGGCGTGGCCAGTATGTTTGCCGCCTCAGTATCCGAGTTCTCGCATTTCGGAATGGGCGGCGAAGCGCCTATCCTGATTCGCACCAAAGCCGGCAAGGTCTACGCTATCGCGGGCGTTGGCCCCATGCCCAAACTGGCGACCGCAAAATTCTTCCTGGAACATCGGCCCAGGCCGGGCGAAATTCTCACTCTCGATCCGGGCGGGTTGCGGGGCATCATTCCAGTGGCCGGCATTCTTCCCGCGCTGGTCCCCAGCATGGTGGAGTCCGGCTTGATCGCACTCCGCGATTTCGGGACCAAATCCTTCTCGGAAGCCATCGAACCCGCCATCGATCTGGCCGACGGCATGGCCATTGACGAAACCCGCTCCGGCGCCATCGCGCGCTCCCGCCGCTTCTTCGATTTGTGGCCGGATTCGAAGAGAACCTTCCTCCCGGATGGCCGCGTTCCCATGCCTGGCGAGATCTTCCGCCAGCCCAACCTGGCGCGCACGCTGCGTTCCATGGCCGCCGCCGAAAAGAAAGCGCTGGCCTCGGGAGCTTCCCGCGCTGCCGCCATCGATGCCGTCGCCGACTACTTCTATCGCGGCGAAGTGGCCCACCGCATCGACGCCTTCATGCAGGCTAATGGCGGCTTGCTCCGCTATGAAGACATGGCCGCATTCAAGCTGCAGCCCGAAGAACCGCTTTCCACCGAATATCACAACTACAAGGTTTACAAACCCGGGTTCTGGACCCAGGGCCCCACCATGCTCGAAACTCTGAACATTTTGGAAGGCTTCGACCTGCGCTCGATGGGGTTCAATTCCGCGGACTACATTCACACCATCACCGAAGCCCTAAAGCTGGCCTACGCCGATCGCGACACCTACTTCGGCGATCCCAAGTTCGTCAATGTTCCGGCCGACACGCTGCTGTCCAAAGCCTACGCCGCCGAACGCCGCAAGGAGATCGGGAAAACCGCTTCCATGGACTTCGTGCCCGGCCTGATTAACGGCAAACGCGGCAAGCATCCCACCGAAATGGACATCGCGCGCACCAAGATCGACGATGCCCTGATGGCCAGCGACACTACTTGCATCGATGCCATCGATAAGGACGGCATCGTGTTCTCCGCCACGCCCTCCGGCGCTTGGCTGCCTTCGGTGATCGCCGGCGACACAGGCATTCCCTTAACCGAGCGCGCCCAGCAGTTCATTCTGGTGCCCGGCGCTCCCAACGAACTGGCCGGCGGCAAACGCCCCCGCGTCACGCTCAGCCCCACCATCATCACCGAGCAAGGCAAGCCGTTTCTCGCGCTGTCGACTCCCGGCGGCGACAATCAGGAGCAAAGCCTGATTCAACTGTTCTTCAACGTGGTGGAGTTCGGCGAGAACGCCCAGTCCGCTGTGGAAGCGCCGCGCTTTCAGACTCGTCATCTGATCGCGAGCTTCGATAATCATGCCTGGAATCGCGGCGATCTTCTGCTCGACGAGCGCATCCCCGCCTCCGTCGGCGCGGAGTTGTCCGCACGCGGCCACAAAGTCGGCACGCGCTCACGATGGGCCAGCGGCGCGGCTCCCGTCATGATCCGCGTGACGCCCGACGGCGTGATTGAAGCCGGGGCCGACCCCTACGGCTATCGCGTCGCGCACGCCTATTAAACGCCGCACCCTTGCAAACCGCTTCACTTTTCGACGAACCGTCCCACTTCGACCGGGAGCGCTTGCGGAATCGCCTCAGCGCCCTCGCGTCCCAAAATATTTTCATCGGAACCAGTTCCTGGAAATATGAGGGCTGGCTGGGGCAAATCTACACGCGCGATCGCTATCAGACGCGCGGCCGATTTTCACAGAAGCGTTTTCAAGACGAATGCCTGCGCGAATACGCCGAAACATTTCCCGTCGTTTGCGGCGATTTCTCCTTCTATCAGTTCCCTTCCCAAGACTATTGGCGCAGGCTGTTCAGTTCCGCTCCGCCGGCTTTGCAGTTCGCCTTCAAAGTGCCGGAAGACGTCACCGTGAAGCAATTCCCCAGGCATCCGCGCTACGGTGCTCGTGCGGGCGACGATAATTCCTCGTTCCTGAATGCTGACTTGTTTCAGAGCGCGTTTCTGGATCTGGTGGCCCCCTACCGGCCCCGGGTGGCCGCGCTCATCCTGGAATTCGGCAGTTTTCCCAGGCAGTGCTTCGCGGACACAAACGCGTTTCTTGATCGGCTCGATCCATTCCTGGCCGCGCTCCCGCGCGACTTCCGCTACGCCGTCGAGATCCGCAATCCCGAGTTTCTGTCTCCCGAGTATTTTGCCTGCCTCCAAAGCCACGCCGTTGCGCATGTTTTCAGCGCCTGGACGCGTATGCCCGAAATCGGCGTACAGATGCGCTTGCCGGCCGCTTGCACCGCCGATTTTACCCTGGCGCGTGCGCTGCTCCGCCGTGGCCGGGCATACGAAGATGCGGTCGCCAAGTTCACGCCTTACTCTCACGTACAGGACCCCAATCCCGAAACTCGCGACGCGCTGCGCCTCCTGATCGCCCGGGCCCACGACCGTCACCAGCCGTCCTATATCTTCGTGAACAACCGCCTGGAAGGCAACGCGCCAGAAACCATTGAGGCTATTACGGATTGACAGGCCTACTTCACTTCCGCACTTCCGCCGATGAGATAATCTGAAGGCGGATGACGCGTTAATGCTGGCTCGCTTCTGGGGTACCCGAGGTTCCATTGCCACGCCTGGGCCAGACACCAACCACTTCGGCGGCAACACGTCCTGCGTCGAGATCTCCGCGCCCTCGGGCGCCATCCTGGTGCTGGATTGCGGCACCGGCGCCCGGACTTTGGGCAACCACTTGTTGACTCGCGCCACGGGACCAGTCTCGGCTTCTATCCTGCTCTCGCACACGCATTGGGATCACATTCAAGGCTTTCCCTTTTTCGCGCCCCTCTTTCAACCCGATAATCATTTCAAAGTTTACGGGCCCGAAGGCGCGCGCCTCTCGCTACGCGACGTGCTGGCGGGTCAAATGGAGCATCATTATTTCCCGGTGGAGCTGGACCAGTTGGCGGCGCGCATCGTTTATCACGATATGGCCGAAGGCGCTCATCAAATCGACGGGTTGACGGTGCGGGCGCAGGCCATGAATCATCCGTCGCCGACGCTCGGCTTTCGCGTCGAATCCGAAGGGCGCTCCATCTGCTACTTGTGCGATCACGAGCCTTATTTCGAAAATGTCTGGCGGGAGGGCGCTCCGGCGGGGCACATCGAGTCGATTCTCGATCCAGGCGACCGCCGCCACGCCGAGTTCATGCAGGACGCAGACGCCGTCATTCACGAAGCCCAATACACCCCGGAAGAATATCCTTCCAAGCGGCATTGGGGGCACAGCGCCTACCCCTACGTGGTGGAAATGGCCGCCGCGGCGAAGGTGCGCCGTCTGTTCCTCACGCATCATGACCCATCGCATGACGACCAGTTCATCGCGGACATCGAGCGCAAGGCCCAGCAGCTCGCCCGGCGCATTGGTTCACCGCTCGAAGTCTGTTGCGCTTACGAAGGCCTCGATATCGCGGTTTAACGAGCCATTGGTATTTGTACTATGACCTCGGACGGTGTGGTCATCGTTGGAGCTGGACAAGCCGGGTTCCAGGTTGCCGCGTCGTTGCGCACGGAGGGTTATGCGGGACCCATAGCCCTGCTGGGCGACGAGCCCAATCTCCCCTACCAGCGCCCGCCGCTCTCCAAAGGCTTCATGGCGGGCCAGCAGGATATCGAGAGCACCGCCCTGCGGCCTCAGGCCTTCTATCAAAGCCATCGAATCGAGCTGGTGACCGGCGCAGCGGTAACGGGGATCAACCGGGTAAGCCGTGCGGTGACCCTTCGAACCGGCCGCCGGCTTCCCTATGAAGTGCTGGTTCTCGCAGTTGGCGCCCGCAACCGGACGTTGCCCGTAAAGGGCGCGGGGTTGGACGGTGTGTGTTACCTGCGTACCGATACCGAAGCTTTGGACATCCAGCAGCGCCTGCTACAGGCGCGCGATATCGTCGTGATCGGCGGCGGTTTCATCGGCCTCGAACTTGCGGCTGCCGCTCGCACGCTCGGGAAATCGGTGCGCGTGCTGGAGGTCCAGCCCAGGCTGATGCCCAGGGTCGTCTCCCCCATCCTCTCCGATTTCTATCGCGACCTTCACGCCGGCCACGGCACCCAGATCTCTCTCGGCGTCGAGCTCTCCGAGATCGTCGGCCAGCAAGGGAAGGTCAGCCAGGTGATCCTGAGCGATGGCTCGATTTACCCCGCCGATCTGGTGCTGGTAGGCATTGGCGTTGTACCGAATATCGAGCTGGCCCAGCTAGCGGGCCTCCCGGTCTCCAACGGTATCCTGGTCGACCAGCATCTGCGGACGGAGGACCAAAGCATCTATGCCCTTGGAGACTGCGCCGATCATCCCAATCCATTCGCTGCCTCATCCGACGGCGGCCGGGCGCGGATCGAATCCGTGCAGAACGCCGTGGACCAGGCCAAGTGCATCGCGGCGGCCATTCTGGGCCGCGGCGAACCCTATCGCGCTGTGCCGTGGTTCTGGACCGACCAATTTGACGTCAAACTTCAAATGGCCGGGCTGTCGCGGGGCTATAGCCAGGCAGTCACGCGCGGCGATCCCGAGAGCCGCAAATTTTCAATCTTCTATTTCAGAGACGGCCGGTTGGCCGCGGTCGATTCCGTGAATCGCCCGGGAGAACACCTGGCTGGGCGTAAGCTGATCGGCGCCGGAACCGCGATATTGCCGGAGCAGGCTGCCGATGCAAGCGTGGACCTGAAAGCACTGCAATAGATTCTCCCATCTGCGCTAGAATCGTCTCGGCGGAGGCCCCTGCACTTGTCATGGCCAATGAAGTAGAGACTTTTCCGGCTTCGGCCAGCGACGCGGCGCGCTACCAGGCCTTGATGGAAGTCGTGCGGAATCGCATGACCAATCGGGCGTTTGCGCCCTGCCAGATTCCCCGCGAGCATTTCGAGATGATCCTGGAGGCCGCCCGCCATGCTCCCTCGGGGGCGAACGCTCAACCGTGGCATTACATCGTGGTCGCCGATCCCGACGCCAAGCAAGCCATTGCGCAGTGCTTTCTCGACGAACAACAGCATCGCGTGCGGCTCCGCATGGGATTTCCCACGCCGAATTATTCCGGCGTCAAGACCGCCCCGGGCTTGATTGTGGTCGCGGCCGATTTTCGGTTTGTTGGCGCGTTTCCGGTGCTCAATGACGGCTCCGAAGAGGACCGCCTCTACCGCCAGAACGCGGAGCGAATCCTGCTGCAATCGGTTGCGGCTTCCACCATGTCGGCGCATCTGGCGGCCGCCGCGCTGGGCTATGCGGTATGGTGGATCACCGCCATAGGCCAGGAGGATATTCAAAACAAGATCAAGCCCCTGCTGGGAGTGCCCGAAGAGCTCGCCATCCTTGACGTGATGTGCTTCGGTCCGCCGTTAAAGGCGTCCTACAAGCGCTGGAAGCGGACGCTCAACCAGATCATGAATTGGGACCGGTTCAATCCGGAGAATTTCATGACCGACGAACAGATTCAGGAATGGATCAAAACCCGCCGCCACAAAGTGATGTATCGCGACGAGGCGAATATCGATTGATAGCGCGCCCGTCTGCCAGTCGCAGATCCAGGATCGGAGCCGTGGTCCGCGTCTCCGCCGGGAATTTCCTGGAGATGTACGACTTCATGGTCTTCGGCTATTACGCCGCGGGCATCGGCCGGGCGTTTTTCCCAAACAACAGCGAGTACGCGTCGCTGATGTTATCGCTCGCCACGTTTGGATCCGGTTTCCTGATGCGCCCGCTGGGGGCCCTGGTGTTAGGCGCTTACATCGATCATCACGGCCGCCGCAAAGGTTTGATCCTCACGCTCGCGCTGATGGCAGTGGGAACTTTCTCCATCGGCTGCATGCCGGGATATCAGACGCTAGGTTTGCTTGCGCCGCTTCTGGTGGTGGCGGGGCGCCTGGTGCAAGGCCTCTCCGCGGGAGTCGAAATCGGCGGAGTGAGCGTCTACCTGGCGGAAATCGCCACGCCCGGGCACAAGGGATTCTATGTCAGCTGGCAATCCGGCAGCCAGCAGGTCGCGGTGGTATTCGCGTCGCTGATCGGGTTGATACTGGCGGCCTGGCTTCCGCCCAGCCAGATGCTGGCATGGGGATGGCGCATTCCAATCCTGCTGGGCTCGATGCTGATTCCGTTTATTCTGCTGTTGCGCCGCTCACTTCTGGAGACTGACGAGTTCCTGGCGCGCAAGCACCGGCCCGGCACGGCGGAGATCTGGCGCATTGTGGCCGCCAACTGGCGCCTGGTGATCCTGGGAATGATGCTCACCACCATGACCACCGTCACCTTCTACCTGATCACCGCTTACATGCCAACATTTGGCAACACCGTTCTGCGCTTTTCCACCCGCGAGAGTATGATCGTGACGCTTTGCGTGGGCGTGTCCAATTTTATTCTCTTGCCCTTGATGGGCGCGGTGTCGGATAAGCTGGGCCGCCGTCTGCCGCTGATCGCGTTCTCGGCGCTCTCGCTGCTCACGGCCTATCCCGCCCTCGCGTGGGTGGTCGGCGCACCCTCCATTGAGCGATTGCTCGCGGTAGCGCTGTGGTTCTCTCTGCTGTTTGCAGGCTACAACGGTTCCATGGTCGTATTCCTGACCGAGATCATGCCCGTCGAAGTGCGGGCTTCCGGCTTCTCGCTGGCATACAGCTTAGCCACTGGAGTGTTCGGCGGGTTCACGCCGGCCGTTTCAACCTATCTGATCCATGTCACTGGCAATCGAGCCATGCCCGGAGTTTGGCTGTCGCTGGCCGCCTTGATGGGACTCACCGCGACCCTGCTCCTTTCGCCTCACCGTCGGTCCTCCTTCGATCCCGTCGTCTCAAGCGCGTGATCACGCCGAGGCGCGTGCCGCCTCTCTTCCGGCGATGCGCCCGAACACGGTGCCGATGGTCATTCCAATCCCTGCCAAATATCCTTGGCCAAGAATATTCCCGGCCATCAGTTCCCCCGCTGCGAAAATATTTTCACTCGTATGCCCGTCCTTCATTCGTACGGCGGCGTTCTCGTTGACCCGCACTCCCAGGTAGGTGAACGTGATTCCGGGGCGCAGCGGATAGCCGAAAAATGGCGGCGTATCCAGGCGCTGCGCCCAGTGCGATTTCGCCGGATTCACTCCAGCGGTGTGGCAATCATCCAGGATCGCCGGATCGAAATGGCCGCGCGCCACCGACCGGTTGAATTCTTCCACCGTGCATACTGTGCGTTCCACGGGCAATCCGAGAGCGGCCGCGAGTTCGGCCATGCTCGCGCCCTGAATCGGGGGAAACACGGACGGAATAAAGCGGCCCACTGCTTTGGAATCGATGATCGAATACGCGATCTGGCCGGGTTGCCGCGCCACCAGCCGTCCCCAGATGGCATAGCGCTTGGGCCATAGGTCCTCGCCTTCATCGTAGAAGCGCTCCCCACTCTGGTTGACGACAATACCCAGCGGGACGCAATCCAGGCGCGTCACGATACCACCATCGAATTTCGGCGCGCGCGCATCGATCGCCACCGCGTGGCATTGGGTGGCGTCGCCCACCGATTCAACTCCGCCATCCAGCAAAAGCCGCAGCGGCTTTCCGAGATTATGCGGCGTGCCGCGGATCAGAAAATTCTCTGCCGTCGGGCCCCAGGCTTCCTTCAGCCACTCCAGATTCGACTCGAACCCTCCCGCTGCCGCCACCAGCGCCTTCGCACGGAATGTCTCGGGCCGGCCGTCGATCATTACAGTCCCGGTGACGGGGGCTCCCAAATTCAATCCGACCACTTCGGCGTTAAAGAGAATGCGTACGCCCCGCTTCTCCGCAGCCGCATAATACGCGTTCAGCAGGGCTTTGCCGCCGCCCAGGAAGAAGGCATTGGTCCGATCCAAATGCAGCGTTCCTTTCAGCGACGGCTGGAAGCGCGCGCCGCAGGATTTCATCCAGAGGGTCGACGTTAGCGATTCGCGGATTGTGATGCGGGCCAGCCGCTCATCGGTTATGCCTCCGGTCACCCGCAGCAGATCTTCAAAATACTCTTGCTCCGGGTACGCGCCGGTCAGGATGTCGGTCGGCGCCTCGTGCATGCAGCGCATGTTGCGGGTGTGACGGCTGTTTCCGCCCCGGAATTCGCGGGGAGCGCTTTCCAGCAGAAGGACGCGCGCGCCGCCCTCGCTGGCCGTCAGCGCCGCACACAGCGCGGCATTGCCACCGCCTACGATGACGACATCGGATTCGAGTATCCTCTCGGCCATTCATTAGTTGATTCTACGGTGCGGCACGATCGCTTGCCGCAGGCATATAATTTCCACGAGGAGGTCCGGATCCATGACTCCCAACGTGGCCGCCGCCGCGGCATTTTTGAACGCCATGCAGTGCAAGGATCTGTCGCAAGCGCCGCTAGCCGACAACGTGTTCTACGAGGGTCCGCTTTCTGGAGAGGCAATTCGCGGCCGCGATCACGTCACTCGTTTTCTGGGCGTCTATTTGCCGGTGATCAACGACGTTAGCCTGGTTCGCCACATTTCGGACGGCGATTACGTGGCTACGGTGTGGCGGGCCCAGACCAGTTTCGGTGAGATCTCGCTGGTTTATATTTTTCGCATCGAAGCGGGAAGGATCGCTGAGATCCAGGCATTTTACGATCCCAGGGGGTTCCTCGAACGCATGGGAATGTGGACCGGCGCATGAGCCTTTCGCGCGCGCCGGCCTGCTAGGGCTCGGGTTTGTCGGCGCCGGCCAGAACCGCTGCCACAATATTTCCGAATTGCAGGAGTTCATTCAGATCGGAGGATTTCTCCAAGAAGAGGGTCGCTCCCAGATCCAGGGCCGCCGCGCGATCGGCGGGCGAAGCCGAGGACGTCAGCATGATCACCGGCACGCCGGCCAGCCCCGGTTGGCGCCGGACATAGCGCAGCACCGCATCGCCATTGTCCTTCGGAAGATTGACATCCAGCACGATCAAATCGGGCCGGTAGGCGCTGCCGGCCTCGCTCCCAAGCAGCGCGATGGCCTTTTGACCGTCGGCGGCTACCATCACGTTGCAGCGCAGCCCCTGGCTATTCAGCGCTTCACGGAACAGCAATACGTCACCGGGATTGTCTTCGGCCAGAAGGATCTCAAGCACAATTGAAAGTAACTACTAGCATAGTCAATCGGCCATAAATTGTGGCCTCAAACCTGCTCCAGCTTTGAGGCATGATCCTGAACGAGCAAGGGGAACAAATAGAACAGGACGGCGTCGTTCCCCCTCTAACGAAAGAGCAAGAAAGGGAAGCCGAGGACCGAACGTCCGTTACCGCGCTGGTGGTTCACGAGACGATTCGCAAGGACGGCGATGAGGAATTGCGCCGCCCCAACTCCGCGCTGGCCTGGTCGGGCCTGGCCGCGGGGCTCTCGATGGGTTTTTCATTCCTGGCTCAGGCGCTCTTCCAGTCCCGGCTTCCGGACGCCCCGTGGCGGCCGCTGGTAACCAACCTTGGATATCCCCTGGGATTCCTGATTACAATCATCGGGCGTCAGCAATTGTTCACCGAGAATACTCTCACCGTAATAATCCCGCTGCTGGCCCGGAGGAATCGGAGGACACTGCTGTCGGTGCTGCGGTTGTGGGGCGTGGTACTAGCGGCCAATCTCGCGGGAGCTCATATTTTCGCCTGGGTAGCCGGAAATACGCCGCTCTTGCGGCCCGACGTCCAGGACTCCATGCGCCAGATCGCGCTACAGGCTGCCGATGTTTCTTTCGGGGCGGCCGTGCTGCGTGGCGTATTTGCGGGCTGGCTCATCGCCACGGTGGTCTGGATGCTCGCCGCCATCGACTCCAATCGCGTTCCCATCATTGTCATTCTCACCTACATCGTTGGGTTGGCTGGCCTTACCCATATCGTGGCAGGTTCCGTCGAAGTGTTGTATCTGGTGATGACCGGGCTGAAGCCCTGGTGGTCCTACGTGCTTTATTACATGACTCCCACGCTGATCGGTAACATTTTCGGCGGAGTCACGTTGGTCTCGGCCCTGAATCACGCGCAAGTGATCGCGGGTTCGCCCCCGGCGAGGCGTTAGCCGGGCCCGCCGAGGCGTTTTATAGTAAGGTTTGGCAATGGCATGAGCGCGCAAGACCCATCGTTCAGTCCGCCAAATGCTGAGCAGCTTTTGGCCGAGGTCGAACATCTGCGCGGGCGTCTCCGCGAGGAGAAGATTCGCCATTGCGACGAGCTGCGTCAATTTGCTTACGCCGTCTCACACGACTTGCGCGAGCCGCTTCGCATGGTGAAGAGTTACACGCAACTGCTGGAACTCCGCCGTGAGCAGGATAGCGCCGCGGACCGCCGGGAATTCGCCGGCCACATTGCCGATGCCGTGGAGCGGGCCGAGAGGCTCTTAACTGATCTGGTAACTTACTCGCACCAACTCAGAGCGCTGGATCGGCCAAACTCTCTGGTGGATTCCGAAGCCGTTCTCACCGCCGTGATCCTGAACATGGAGAAGTCGATCCGCGATAGCGGGGCTCGGGTCACGTATGACTCACTCAGCCCTATGATGTTCGATTTCGATCAACTGACCTATTTGTTTCGTGAACTCATCGCCAATGCCATCAAGTTTCGGGCGCAAGCCCCGCCCGAGATCCACATCTCGGCCAGCGCATCGGAGGAGGGAATCACTTTCTCGATCCGCGATAACGGCGTCGGGATCGATCCCCGCGATCACGGCCAGATCTTCGGTGTCTTCAAACGCCTGCACGGGCGTGAGTATCCAGGCACCGGGATGGGTTTGGCGGTTTCCAAGCGCATCGTCGAACAACACGGCGGGACGATTTGGGTGGAATCCGAGGCCGGCCATGGAGCTACGTTTCGATTCACACTGCCCCAATAAGTTATTCATTTGTTAACAGTCGGCGGTTTTCGGCGTCTACCGTTCGGATATGTCAACGAAAATCTTGCCTGGGCGTGCCCATCCCCTGGGGGCCACTTGGGACGGCGCCGGCACCAACTTCGCGATTTATTCCGAACACGCTGAAGCGGTGGAGTTATGCCTCTTCGATCGGCCGGACGGTCCGGAAACGGCCCGCATACGGCTCCCCGAGCGAACCACCTACGTGTGGCATGGCTACATTCAAGGATCGCAGCCGGGCCAATTGTACGGATATCGCGTGCATGGACCTTTTCAGCCCCAGGATGGGCTGAGATTCAATTCCAACAAGCTACTGATCGATCCCTACGCCAAAGCGCTGGCCGGCCAAGTGGATTGGTCCTCGGCCATCTTTCCCTATCAGCCTGGCAATCCAGACGCCGATCTGTCGTTCGATGAAAACGACGATGCCGCGGGCATGCAAAAAGGCGTGGTCGTCAATCCTTATTTCGACTGGGAAGAAGACCGTGCGCTCTGTCTTCCGCTGAGCGATGCCGTTATCTATGAGCTGCATGTCAAAGGCTTCACCAAGCGGCATCCCGAGGTTCCCGAAGCCCTGCGCGGCACCTACAGCGGTTTGGTGTCCAAGCCGTCGATTCAATATCTGAAGCGGCTAGGCGTGAACGCCGTGGAGCTGATGCCGGTGCATGCGTTTCTCACCGATAAGCATCTTGCCGAGAAGGGTCTCACCAATTATTGGGGCTATAACACCACGAATTTCTTCAGTCCGGAAGCCCGCTATTCGGGCTCCGGCGATCTGGGCGGGCAGGTGGCGGAGTTCAAGACCATGGTGAAGGCTTTCCACCGGGAAGGCATCGAAGTGATTCTCGACGTGGTCTACAATCACACCGCGGAAGGCAATCACATGGGCCCCATGCTGAGCTTTCGAGGGCTGGACAACCCAACTTACTATCGGCTGGTGGGCGACCAACAGCGCTACTACATGGACTACACCGGCACCGGAAACAGCCTGAACGTCCGGCATCCCCAAGTGCTCAAGCTGATCATGGATAGCCTGCGCTATTGGATCGAAGACATGCATGTGGACGGCTTCCGCTTCGATCTGGCGTCGACACTGGCGCGCGAGCTGCACGATGTGGATCGCCTGTCGGCCTTCTTCGACATCATTCACCAGGATCCGGTGATCTCGCAGGTGAAGCTGATCGCCGAGCCGTGGGACGTGGGC
Organism: Bryobacterales bacterium; assembly: GCA_963824345.1. Lineage (GTDB taxonomy): Bacteria > Acidobacteriota > Terriglobia > Bryobacterales > Bryobacteraceae > Palsa-89. The sequence goes on along the minus strand of CAWGOZ010000012.1, from coordinate 99,023 downwards.
GACGGCGGATATCAGGTGGGCAATTTTCCCGCGGGGTGGGCGGAATGGAACGGACGCTACCGCGATACCGTCCGCCGCTATTGGAAGAGCGATGAAGGACAACTCTCCGACCTCGCCTATCGGCTCACCGGTTCGAGCGACCTATACGATCGCGACGGGCGCCGTCCCTCCGCCAGCATCAATTTCGTGACGGCCCACGACGGATTCACGCTCCACGACCTGGTGAGCTACAACGACAAACACAACGAGGCCAACCAGGAGGGCAACAACGATGGCGCCAACGACAATCACTCCTGGAACATGGGCGCGGAAGGCCCTACCGACAACCCGGACATTATCGAACGCCGCGAACGCCAGAAGCGCAACTTTCTCGCGACGCTGCTGCTGTCGCAAGGAGTGCCGATGATTCTGGGAGGCGATGAAATCAGCCGTACCCAGAACGGCAACAATAATGCTTACTGCCAGGACAACGAGACCACCTGGCTGGATTGGTCGCTGGACGCCCGCAAGATAGCGTTGGTGGAATTCACGCAAAAACTGATCCGGTTGCGCCGCGATCATCCCAGCCTGCACCGCCGCAAGTTTTATCAGGGCCGGGCGATTCGCGGCACCGAAGAAAAAGACATCGTATGGCTGCGTCCCGACGGCCAGGAGATGTCCGACGAAGAGTGGGGCCTGGGTTGGGTGCGCTGTCTGGGTTTGATGCTCAACGGCGAAACTATCGGCGAGGTGGATGAGAGCGGCGAGCCCATTACCGACGATACATTTCTCATCTTGCTCAACTGCCATCACGAGCCGATAAAGTTTTTCATGCCCAAGCCCCATAGTTGCGATCAGTGGGAGGTGCTGGTCGATACCAACGACCCGGCGCTGGACGCCAATTGCCGCTTCGCCGAAAATGGCACGGCCATTGAATTGGCGCCCCTTTCTCTGGTGGTTTGCCGCGTACCGGAGCAGCCGCCCGTTTCTCGCTTGCTAACCACGGATCGCCAGTGAGCCCGCACGCCAGACACTACCCGGTGGGAGCCGAGGTCACCGGCGCCGTTGTCCACTTTCGAGTGTGGGCGCCGGCGCAAAAGACCGTAGAAGTAATATTCGACGGCGGAGATCGATGTGCCCTTGTGGCGGAAAACGCAGGCTATTTCTCCGGCTTGGCGCCGAACGCTCGCACTGGCTCCCGCTACAAATACAGGCTCGACGGGGGCGAAACCGTTCCGGATCCGGCGTCCCGTTTCCAGCCGGAAGGCCCGCACGGCTGGTCCGAAGTTGTCGATGCCGCCGCCTTCCGGTGGAGTGACGGAAACTGGCGCGGCGTTGCCCTGCCGCAGCAAGTGATCTACGAGATGCACATCGGCACGTTTACCAAACCGGGCATCTGGTCGAGCGCTCAAGCCGAATTGCCGCGTCTGGTGGAAACCGGAATCACCGTCCTGGAAGTGATGCCGGTGGCGGAATTTCCGGGCCGGTTTGGCTGGGGCTATGACGGCGTGCAGTGGTTCGCGCCTGCGCACATCTATGGCTCTCCCGATGACTTTCGACGCTTTGTGGATCGAGCGCACGCGCTCGGCCTGGGCGTGATCCTGGACGTGGTCTACAATCACCTGGGTCCGGACGGGAACTATCTGGGCAAGTTCGCGCCGCAGTATTTCTCGGAAGGTATAAAGACCGACTGGGGTCCGGCCATCAACTACGATGGCGCCGATTCCGGCCCGGTCCGTGAATTCTGCATCGCCAACGCCTGCTACTGGATCGACGAGTTCCATCTGGATGGTCTGCGGCTGGATGCAACGCAGGACATCCACGACAGTTCGAAAGATCACATTCTCGGCGCCATGGCCCGCGAGGTTCGCAAGCACGCGGCTCCGCGCGAGGCGATCCTGGTCGCCGAAAATGAGCCGCAACAAGTGAAGCTGGTGAAACCTCCGGAGCAGGGCGGCAACGGATTGGACGCGCTGTGGAACGACGATTTCCATCACGCCGCGATGGTGGCGCTCACGGGCCGCAATGAAGCTTACTACACTGACTACTTGGGAACGCCCCAAGAGTTCATTTCAGCGGCGAAGTACGGCTTCCTTTATCAGGGCCAGCGCTACAAATGGCAGAAGCACCCGCGGGGAACGCCGGGGCTGGATCTGAATCCTGCCGCCCTGGTCACCTTCATCCAGAACCACGATCAAATCGCCAACTCCGCGCGTGGCGAGCGCGTGGACAGGTTGACGTCGCCGGGGAAACTCCGCGCCATCACCGCGTTGCTGCTGCTCGGGCCGGGCACTCCCATGCTGTTTCAAGGGCAAGAATTCGGCGCTTCCAGCCCGTTCCTGTACTTTGCCGACCACGGAGCCGAGCTGGCCCGGCAGATTCGCCAAGGCCGCGCCGAGTTTCTCGCGCAATTCCCCAGCCTGGCAACGCCGGAGATGCAGAGGCGTTTTGCCGATCCCGCCGATCCCGCCACTTTCGAACGCTGCAAACTGGATGTTTCCGAGCGCGAAACGCATCGCGAGATTTACGATCTACACCGCGATTTGCTGAAGCTGCGCCGGGAAGAATCGGCTCTTCGGGCGCACCAGCGGCGCGGAGTGGATGGCGCGGTACTCTCTGGGGAAGCTTTTGTGCTGCGCTTTTTCGGCGCTGCCGGAGATAACCGGCTGCTGATTGTGAATCTTGGAATCGACCTGCATCTGGAACCCGCGCCGGAGCCGTTGCTCGCTCCGCCGGAGGATTCCGTATGGACCGTTTTGTGGTCGAGTGAAGACCCCAAGTATGGCGGCCTTGGAACGCCGCCGCTGGATACGGAACAGAATTGGCGAATTCCCGGCCGCGCCGCCCTAGTGCTGAAACCGAAATCAAAAATATGACCGACCTTGTCATACGAATGCCCTGGCCGGGCAAGGGCGGCGCAGATCCCGAACCCGGACTCGACCGCGAGTGGCTGGTAACGAATGGCCTGGGAGGCTACGCATCCGGCACTTTGTCGGGCGTCATCACGCGGCGTTATCACGGCTATCTGGTCGCCGCGCTGCCGGTGCCATTCGGCCGCGTGATGATGCTGAATGAAATGGGCGAGCGCCTGGAACTTTCCAACGGACAGTTCGTGCAACTGAGCGGCCAGGAGCGGCCGGGAAATCCCGCGAAGCTCGACGCCACGGAATATCTCAGCGAATTCAGGCTGGATGCCGGTTCGCCCGTTTGGCGCTACGAAGTGGGACCCGTCACGTTCGAGAAGCGACTGGTATTACCGCATGGCCAGAACACGGCCTTTATCAACTATAGGCTGCTTTCTGGCGATGACAGCGTGCGGCTGATTTTGCGGCCCTCGATTCACTTCCGGCCGCACGAGACGCCGGTCAGCGCCGAACTGGAATCTTCCTACACTCTGACGGTCGGCCATGATCGCTACGAAGTTTCGTCAGGCACCGATCTCCCGCCGCTGCGGCTTATTTTCGACGGACAGAACGCCGCCCTCACCGTGGATCGTATTCGCGTCGAGCACGTGACCTACAGCCTCGAGGAACGCCGCGGATATCCGGCGCAAGGCGATCTCTGGAGTCCCGGATTTTTCCACGCCGATCTGCGTAAGGGCCGCGACGCGACACTAATCGCGTCCTCGGAGTCCTGGGAAAATATGCGCGCGCTCACTCCGGCTCTGGCCGTCGACTCGGAGTGCGAAAGGAAGCGGCGTATCCTGGTGGCCGCCGCCAATCAATTGAACAGGGATGTGAACGAGCTGGCCGAAAACAATCCGACGCTCACCGAGCTGGTTTGGGCAGCCGATCAATTCCTGATCCGGCCCGCCGGCAGAACCGACGACGCCACTCGCGCCCGCGCCGTGGGCGACCAAATTCGAACCGTCATCGCCGGGTACCACTGGTTTACGGACTGGGGCCGCGACACCATGATCTCGCTGGAAGGGCTGACCCTCTCCACTGGCCGCCACGCCGAGGCCGCGTGGATTCTTCGGACCTTCGCCCAATACGTGCGTGACGGCCTGATTCCCAACCTCTTCCCCGAGCGCAAGACGGAAGGTCTGTATCACACCGCCGACGCCACGCTCTGGTTTTTCCACGCCATCGATCGCTACACCGCGGTGAGCGGCGATCAATCGGTGCTGCGGATGGCGCTTCCCAAATTGCTCGATATTTTTGAATGGCACATGCGTGGAACGGCATTTGGCATTGGGGTGGATCCGAGCGACGGCTTGTTGAAACAGGGCGCCGAAGGCTACGCGCTTACCTGGATGGATGCCAAAGTAGACGATTGGGTGGTGACGCCGCGGCGCGGCAAGGCCGTGGAAATCAATGCGCTGTGGTACAACGCGCTGAAGCTGCTGGAAGGCTGGCTGGCGGCCGTTGGAGAATCGCAACAATCCGCGCGCGTGGCCGCCTGCGCTCAACAAGCCCGCGAATCGTTCAATAAAAGGTTCTGGTACGAGGCCGGCCAACATCTTTACGACGTAGTGGACGGGCCAGCGGGCGACGATTCGGCCTGCCGCCCCAACCAAATCCTGGCGATCTCGCTGCAGCATCCGATTCTCGACGAGGCACGTTGGCCCGCGGTTATGGAAGTGGCGCGCGCCAAGCTTGTTACGCCGGTGGGGCTGCGGTCGCTGTCACCCGATCACAAGGACTACAAACCGAAGTACGATGGCGACCTTCGCTCCCGCGACGCCGCTTATCACCAGGGAACCGTGTGGGCCTGGCTGATCGGACCGTTCATCGATGCGTGGCTCAAAGTTCACCCCCGCGACTTCGAGGGCGCGGGCAAATTCCTGGATGGCTTTGAGCCACACCTGAGAGAAGCATGCGTTGGGTCCATCAGCGAGATCTTCGACGCCGAGCCGCCCTTCACGCCGCGCGGTTGCATCGCTCAAGCTTGGAGCGTCGCCGAAGTTCTGCGCTGCTGGATCCAGTGCCGGCTCTCGCACTGACTAGGTTTTTGGAGCCGGCGGAAAATGTTTGAACATACTCTGAACCTGATCCTCCAGTTTCTTTTCGTTTTTGTCCGGTTTATCGGTTAGGGCCTTGGTTGAAATCCCGCGCCAGATCAGGCTCTTGGTGTGTCCATCGAAAATGTCGATAACTAAAGTGCCGACCGGCGTGTTTTCCACGGTCGTGGTGGCTAAGTCTGGACCAAAGCCGCGCCAGCGCCAGCCGCCGCCGAATCCATCGTAGAAGGTCTGCAAGGTTTGCTGGTTACGCGTGGAGCCGAACGCGGAGATTGCGGCATCGCCGCCAGAATCCACTTTGCTCCAGCCCTTCTGGGACAATTGGGCATCCACGTCCCCCTTGATGCGGTCCACCCAGAGCGAATCACCCGCGTCCACCTTCATCCAGGAATAGGTGTGATATTGGCCGAAATCGGTCGAGTGATTATAGTCGATTTTCGCATCGGCGGCGAACAACAGGACAGCGGCGCCGATGAATCCCGCCAGAATAAATATGTTTCGTTTCATCAGGAGCTCCTATTGCCAGTGCCCGGGAACCCAAGTGGATCCGGCGGCATTGTTTTCCCAATGGGCGGCTATCCAAACCGAGGTCGAGGACGGAGGCGCCATCCAGTTCCCCGGGACCCAAACATAATGGTCGCCCCGCCAGTCATAAGAGCCCGCGACCCAGACATAATTAGGGCCGGGGCTGACGCCCTGAGCGGCGTCAGGCGGGGGCTGGGGCATGGGCGGCGGCGGCGCGGTTGCAACAATCGCGGCCGGACCCGGAGTAGCGGGGCTGGGCAGGACCACGACTTTTCCTCCTCCGCAGGCAACCAACAACGCGCCTGCGGCGGAAACCATAAGAAGAGCAAACATTCTTAAGTTCGATTTCATTGTTGTTGTCTCCTAAGAGCGATCGCTGGTGGCGTAGTCAGCCGCCGCCTCGCTAGCGGAGCTGACATCTTCCCCGCCCGTCTCCTCGAGGATTCGCTTGGCCCGGCTCACTAATTCGGAACTGCCGCAGTGTACCGACATCAGAATGCCGCCGGACTTGACGTGGCCTTCGTAGCGCTTGGCTTCGTACTCTGGAATTCCCATTCCTACCAAGGATCCGACGACGCCGCCCGCGACACCCGCCGCGCCTGCGCCGGCCAGCATGCCCATGATCGGCCCGGCGGCGATGAATGGCCCGATGCCGGGAATGGCCAATGCGCCAATGCCCGCGAGCCAGCCAAGTACGCCGCCGATGACCGCGCCGGATGCCGCTCCAGTGGTAGCGCCTTCGGGAGCCTTGGTGTCTTTGTGATGGACGAAGTCCCTGGTGCCGGCGTTCTCCGGTATCAGGACTGAGACGTTGGCATTGCGGAATCCAGCGGTCCGCAAAGCCTGCAACGCTCCGCCGACCGACACGGTGTCGCGGAAGATTCCAAAAACTGCCGTATTTTTCCCTGCCATGATAAATCCCTCCTGGTTTTTCTGTCACTAACCGATGCGCACCGATGCAAGAACGATGCCAACCGGCCTTTTGCATGGGAATGATTGATTTTGCGCCGCTCGGGCGAGCACCGCCAGAAATAATTACAACCGACCCGGCAAGCCAGTGCGGGTTAGCGAAACGTAACAAGCATGCACTTTTTGAACCGCCGGAGGCTTCCCGCTCATCCAACTTTCCAGGAAATGACGCACCAAACATTGCAGTACTTCATGCATGATGGACCCTCCGCCTTCCGCTTTGAGCTGGCCGGATATCTCGACACCGAAGGAGCGCGCCGGCTGGAGCAGGATTGGCGTACGGCCGGCTCTATCATCGGGGATCGCGCGCTTATGGTTGACATCACGTTTCTGACTGGCGCCGAAGCCGAAAAGGATGGCCGCGCGTTACTTGCCCGTTGGCATGCCGAAGGCGCGAAATTTATCGCAAAATCCAATGTCTCCCGCGAGCTGGCCGAAGCGATCCTCGGCGGCCCCGTCGGCGAGATTGCTTCGCCGGGCAATGCGGCTGGGAAGTGGACATGGCTGCCGTATCACACATGTTCAAGCGCGGCCAAGCTGCACGGAATGCTTCTGTTGGCCGCGCTGCTGCTGGTCCCGATGCAGCTGCATGCAGCGGTCTTAAAGGCTGAAACGCTCACCGCCTGGGATGAATACGTGCAATCGGTGCAAGCCGGCCTGCAGGATCGCGTCCGCCCGGGGGGCAGCTTTTTGTGGACCGCCGAAGATCCTGAACGCATGGCGAAGGCGCGGGACGGCGACATTATCGTGGCTCCCCCGGATGGCCGGACTCCCAGCCCCGTGCCCGGCGGTTTGATCCATCACTGGATTGGCGCGGCGTTTCTCGCGAATGTGAAACTGAACGACATCCTCGAAGTGACGCACGACTACGATCACTATAAAGAGTTCTATCGGCCGTTCGTCATCGAATCGAAGACGGTAGCCCGCAACGATCCGGACGACAAATTCTCGATGCTGCTGATGAATCGGGCCCTCTTTGTGAAGATGGCGATCGACGCGGATTATCAAGCCACCGAAGTGAGACTCGACGACTGCCGTTTCTATAGCGTTTCAAAGACCACGCGCGTCCAGCAGATCGACGACTACGGCCAGCCGGGCGAGCGCAGGATCCCGGAAGGCGAGGGCGGAGGGTACGTCTGGAAGTTGTTCAGCATGGTCCGCCTTGAAGAGCGCGATGGAGGCGTGTACATCGAGATGGAAACAGCCGCCCTGAGCCGCGACATTCCGAGCCTGCTGCGCCCAATGGTGAATCCCATCGTGCGGCGCTTGTCGCGTAACGCGATGCTGGTATCCATCCAGCAAACCGAGCAAGCCGTGCGCTCCAAATCCCTGGTTGCCCGATCTCAGTAAGAAGGTTGCACGATCTCAGTAAGAACGCGGCTGTTTGGCGGCACTGCGACGCCCGGCGAAGAGCTTCCAGCCGAGATAGGCGGCCACCAGAACTCCCACGATGGCCCATGTCAGGTCGCCGAAGATGGCGCCAACCTCCTGAACGCGGTCGCTGAAAAGATGGCCCAGCCAGATGAAGAGTACGGCTCCCAGCAATTCACCCAAAATGTCCCATAGCGTGAATCGAAGCCAGGAGTAGCCCGCGGCGCCACTGGCGAGGTTGATCCACGGACCCAAGGGAGTGACCAGCCAGCGGCTGAAGAAAACTCCGGCGCCACCCCATCTCTTCGCCTTGGCATCGAGTTCCTGGATGCGTTCGGGGCTGCCCAGCAACCGGCCAAATCTTGCCACCACCTTTTTGCCACCCCAGCGGCCTACCCCAAAACCTATCTGATCGCCGGTAACGGCGGCCACGGCGGCGATGGCGATTGCCACCCAGAGGTTCATCGCGCCTTGTGTGGCGAGCGAGCCGGTGACGATCAGAAGCAGCGTAACGGGCACGGGAACTCCCAAGGCCGCGATTGCAACCACAACAAACAGGGCGGGAGAACCGTACTCGGTGAGGGCTGCCAGAAGCTGGTCGAGCATCAAGGCGCCTTGCCATTTGCGATGGCCTGGCGCAGCTCGCGCATCAGTTCGCCAACCGGTACTCGTTCGGCTCGCGCAATCTCGCGAATGGGCCGGTGGTCGCGCGGGTTGGGTGGAATGTGAATGGCTTGAAACAGGATCTCGGCGTGAATGTGATGGGAATGTGCGATGAAGGGCACGCTCATCCACGGTTGGATGGGCTCGTCCTGGCGGTGGTAGTGGCGAGCGGTCCGGCCCGCGCGATAACCAAAGAAAAATGTAGCTGCGATCGCCAGGCAGAAGCCCAAAACGATGATCAGCGTCCGCTGGCGAGGCTGTTCCACGAATTCAATATAGAACGCTTTGATGAACGGCGATGGGCGTGCTGTAAGGTTTAGCTGGAACTACAGCCTCGGGGAGGAAATCATGAGGAAAATTACGGGAGCGGCCTTAACCGCTTTGTTTTTTGCGTGCGTCGCCTTCGCACACGAACACACGGCCTTGAATGGTACCTGGACGTTAGTACCAACTAAGAGCGAGTTTGCCGGCCAAGCCGTCATTCAGACCGGTACCGTGACCATCAACGAGCGGCAGGGTGACATCACGGTTGTTCGCAGTTTCGCGTATGAAGGCGCCAATGACACGTTCTTCTACCGGGACCTCACCGATAGCCAGAACAGCGCCACGATCCACAGTGGCAAAGACCTGAAGAGCAAAACCAAATGGGACCATGACGTTCCTGAAGGTGACTACCACCCAATCCGGATCGATTACCGTGGAAAGCTACTCATTGACCGCGGACGGCGACATGTTGGTCAGCGTAGTAAGGCCGGACCGCAAGCCGTTCACGCTTGTGTTCGAGCGCAAGTAGGGCATGCGCCGGTGACCCTATTTGGTTAGCTGACCGCGGGTGGTCATCCAGCGTATTCATAAGGAGACTTTGTGACGAACAGCACCATCTACTTTGTAATGCTCTCCGCGGCGCTGGGGGCCGGGGCGTGCTGTCCATCGTCATTGTTAGCTCAGTCTTTTGAAGTCGCCACAGCATCGGTGGCCGTTGCCCCTCAGCCGCCGCCATTACAGCCTCCGGAAGAGAGCAAGCGTATTCTGGGCATTATTCCGAACTATCGAACCTGGCCCAGTCTGACGAACTACGAACCGCTCACAACCAGGCAGAAGTTTCAGATCGCCAAGGAAGACTCGTTCGATCGGGGCACGTTGATTCTGGCAGCGGCGTTCGCAGCCGACGCACAGCTCAACAACGGGAACCGCGCGTTCGGGCAAGGACTAAAGGGATACGGGCAGTATTCTGGCGCGTCTTACGCGGACTTCGTCGTAGGCAACTACATGTCGGAGGCAATTTACCCGACCCTTCTGCATCAGGATCCCCGCTATTTTCGGCGGGGCGTGGGGAGCGCCTGGTCCCGGCTGGGGTACTCGATCGGCCAGATCTTCTGGACCCACACCGATTCCGGCCGGACTCAGTTCAACTACTCGGAGATCCTAGGCAATTCGACCGCGGTCGCGATTTCAAACGCGTACTACCAGGACAACCGCAGCGTCGGCAATTCTACGAGTAAACTCGGCATGCAGATTGGCGTCGATATGGCTTCGAACATCCTGAAGGAGTTCTGGCCCGATGTGTCCCGGAAGTTCAGGAAGCATAGTCAATAAACTCCGCAGTATGATAGTTCGGAGGTTTTAGCATGCCCGAACTCATCACTCGAAGCGAACGCCTGCATCCGGAAGTGCGCGAACTGTTGGAGAAGATGGACTCCGAAGGCGCTCCGCCGCTGGAAAGCCAGGATCCGGTGGAAGCCCGCAACGCGCGCGTGAAACCGATGGCGGAACTGGGCGGGAAGCCGGATGTGCTGGGCCGCGTGGAGGACCTCTCCGTTCCAGGCCCCGCAGGCGACGTGCCGGTGCGCCTTTACGCGAACGAAGCCGGCGGGCTCCGTCCGGCGCTGATCTACTTCCACGGCGGCGGCTTTGTGTTCGGCAATCTGGATACACACGATGCGGTGTGCCGGGCGATTGCCAAGGCATCCGGCGCCGTGGTTATCTCGGTGGATTACCGACTTGCGCCCGAGCACAAATTCCCAGCGGCCGTGGACGATTCCTACGCGGCCACGCTATGGGTGGCCGCCAATGCGGAGAAACTGGGCATCGACGCGCGGCGGATTGCGGTGGGCGGGGATAGCGCGGGCGGCAATCTGGCCACCGTGATCGCCATGCGCTGCCGTGATGCGGGGCGGCCGGCGCTAGCGGCGCAGCTGCTGATCTATCCTGTGACCGACGTCAGCACTTTCGAGACAGGCTCGCATCGCGAGTTTGCAGAAGGCTACTTCCTGTCGCGCGCGGCGATGCAGTGGTTCACGGGCCATTACCTGGCATCCGCCGATCAGAAAAGCCATCCGGAAGCCTCCCCTCTGCTGGCATCGAACCTCAGCGGACTGCCGCCGGCGCTGGTCATTACGGCCGAGTTCGATCCTCTGCGGGACGAGGGCGAAGCCTACGCCGAGCGCTTGAAGCAAGCCGGCGTGCCAGTTACGGTTCGTCGCTATCCCGGCATGATTCACGGCTTTGTATCCATGCAGGGAGTGCTGGCGGGCGGACGCGAGGCGATCCAGGAGGCGGCTCAATTTGCTCAATCGGTGCATGCCTAGCGCCTGGTGGTGAGCAATTTTGTACAGACAGCAATCGAGGGGCCCTGTATAGTTGGGGTCCACGGTTGTCCTGTCTATGCAGCATGCAGTTGCAGTATGTTTGTTCTTACTGTCCAGCCTGCCTGGCATGGCACAGGAACTGGCACAAGACGCCAACGTTTCCCCGGCGCCCCGCCTGGAAAATCCGCTAACTCTTAGCGAGCGGTTAACGCTGTTCACCAACAAAACCCTGACCGGGGGGCAGCCGTATGCCGCCACGTTGGTTTCCTCGGCTGTTTTGGATTTTCTCGGGCCGGCTCGTGTGTGGGGCCGGGGCGCGGATGACTACACCAACCACATACTAGCCTCCTTCACGCGGAGGCTGGTTACTTACGGACTTCAAAGCGGCGCGGCTGCGGCGCTGCACGAAGACCTGCGATATAAGCCTTCTTCGAGCGGCAACGTATGGAAGCGGTCGGGACACGCGCTCCTCAGCACTCTCATTTTAGAAACGCCGCGCGGCAACCAGGTGGCGTTTGCCAACATCGTTGCCGCCGCCGGCAGCGGAGTGGTCATCAATTACAGCCACCCAGGACGAGGAGACTTCGATCATCCGGGAACGGTGACTCTGACGGGAGAGAACCTGCTCGGTTTTGCCGAAGGCAATCTCTGGAACGAGTTCAAACCCGACGTTCGGCATTTTCTCCGGCGCAGCTTATTTTTGCGGCGCCGACTTCGCCTCAGGCCAGATTCATCGCCTTGAACATCGCGATGCGCTGCTCCCGCAACGGATCGTGGACCACCTTGCTCACGTTGTCGATGACCATGGTGGGGCAATCCTTGGCGTTGAACACCGGCCAGCTGGGCAGCTTGGGCGTGTTTGGGTTTCCAGTGCGCGCGAAGGCGATCCAGGCGTCGCTGACCTTATCGGCCAGCGCCATGGCGTCGGCTCCGCCGCCCGTCATCCGCGCCGAAATCTTCACGTTGTCAAAAGCGAACGGAATCTCCATGGTGTGGGGCGACTTGAGACGTCCACCTTGCACTGGAGTCTCCCAAGTGAAGTAGTACAGATACACCGGCCCTTTGCCGAGAGCGGCTCGGCGCTCGGCGATCTTCATGGTTGGGGCGCCGTAGCGGTAGTCGCTCGCGATCAAGAAGTAGATGTCCGATGGCGACGCGCCGGGATTGAGTTTTTGGTAGAGGTCGACGATCGCGGGCGCCTGGCCGCCCAGCAAATCCGTCACGCGCCCGCGCATTTCTTTCTCGTTTTGCGAAAACGCCGAGGCGTCGTTCAGAGAGAACAACGTCATCTCGGTGCGCGTGCAGCCGATCATCACCGGCACGTCGGCGGAAACCGGCGAGGCATTGGGGTGGAACGGCTGCTGCGGCAGGATCTTACCGTCCACCGTGGGCGAGAATCCAGCCACGGATTGGTCGACACCGGGATGCTCCTTGATCACGGCGAAGTGCGCCGCTAGGATTTTCTCCACGGGAAGCCGTTGCAAATCGCGCACATTCGCTTTGTCGATTCCGAGCTTGGCGAGAAGCAGCTCCGAGTTTCGCAGCGCGACATCGCGATCGACCACTTTGACGGCAGCGCCGCTTTCGATTGTGGCACGGTGGAAAAGCCCTTTGGCCGAAGGCATGGCCAGCAGCGTCTCAACTTTGCGCCCGCCGCCGGACTGGCCGAAGATCATTACCGTGTTTGGATCGCCTCCGAATTCGGAGATATTCGCGCGCACCCACTGAAGGGCCTGCACGATATCCAACATGCCGGCATCGCCGGAGGCCGCAAAATCGCCGCTGAACTCGCTCAAGTTGGCAAACCCGAAAACGTTGAGGCGATGATTGATGGTCACCACCACCACGTCGCCGCGGCGCGCGAGATTCGTCCCGTCATTATCGGGAGAAGATCCGGAGCCCGTGGCAAAGCCTCCACCGTGGCACCAGAACATGACAGGACGCTTGTGTCCAGCAGCGCCCACGGCGGGGGTCCAAACATTGAGCACCAGGCAATCCTCGCCTTCGGTTGGAAGGCCCTGGCCGGAGATTGTCAGCGCTCCCGGCGGACGCGCCGGAGCCGACGGATCGCTTTGCGGAGCGCTGTGCCCGTACGCCAGTGCATCGCGTACACCGGCCCATTTGGCCGGTTCCGTGGGGGCCATAAAACGGTTTGCTCCGGCGGTGTTCGCTCCGTACGGAATGCCTTTAAACACCTTGATTCCGTTGTTGTCGACGCCGCGAATTTTGCCGTAGGTAGTTTCGGCGACGACAAACGTGGCGTCTTGCGCGCGCAGCGGATGCAACAGTACGGCGCCGGAAGCGGCGAACGCCGAGGTGTACTTCAAGAAGTCCCGGCGTGTGGACGGAGAGAACGGGCGGACAGGGGCCATCGAACACCTTCCTATTTCTCTTTGACTTTGTCTTCGGACAGCGGAGCCGGCGTGTCATCGAATTTGATGGTGGTGTCGGCGCCGAACTTTTGATAGAGGCGAAATTCGATTTCGTTTTTGGATAGATATTTGGTGGTGCGCGAAGTCATCACCACTTTCAGAGGCACCAAGAATTCGCCGTCGCCAATCTTTTGGAAATCGTAATCCAGCACTTCCTTGGAGGCGCGCACCGGAAAAGTTCTGGGGATATCATACGGTTCCTGCGTCACGTGCATGATCATGTTGGTGTCGACGTTGATGTACACCAAGCCGCGATAGGCCGGCACGACTTTATCGGTTTTTTCCCACACGATGGAGAACTGAGAGTGCGCCTGATCGATATCGTAGGAGAAAGCGTACATCTTGCGTCCGCGCAACTTGGCCCAGTGGTCCCAGTCAAAGCGAGCCTCCGATTGGGGCGCGAAGATTTCTTTCAACATGGTGCCGAACTCGCCGGTGGATGTGACGCCGCCCAGCGAGTCCACGGACTTGTCCTCTGCCGTGCGGTTGTTGACCGTGACGATTTTGTAGTCTTCCTTCTGTTCGAAGTAGCTGAGGCGCATAACCACCGTGTCGTCGCTGCGCCATTGCTCGCTTCCGGGCGCATCGTTGACATTGTTGTCAAACGCGCGGCGAACCACCTCCAGGCACAGGTAGTTCGGCAGTTGCTTGGAATAATTCAAGGCGTATTCACGCGCCGCGGCGATGATTTTGCCCTGCTCTATCAGATCGGGTGGAGGAGCGGGCGGCGGAGGCGGCAGTGCTTTGGGAGGCGGCGGGGGCTCGGGCTGCTTGGCGGAGGCGTCCACCATCTCGCGCAACGCCGCAACGGTCTTAGGTCCCGCGCCGAGGCTTTGCAAGTCTTCGACCGTGCGATCGTCCAAATGGTCGGTGAGCTTCATGTGAGCTAGATACTTAGCAACGTCGGCGTCTCTTTCCTTTAATTCGATGGCCGACTTGATGAACTTCACCAGATCGCTCACGCTGACCGATTGGGCGCAGGCTATTATGGCTGCACAGAAAAGCGCGAGGATTCGAGCCACGATTACTTTCTATCACATCTCCTATATGATGTGAGTTCGGCAGGCGCAGACGAAAGCCGGCCAGGAGGACACGTGAAGTTGGAACGAAACAGGCAGTTGTTGAGCGCGGTGCTGGCAATGTCATGCGCGGTAGCGGTGGCGGAAGCCCAGGTTCCCGCCAGCATCGAAACTGGATTGGTGGCGATGGGGCACATTGTCGATCCGCCTTGCACGGCGAAGCTGTACCGGCCGCTGATGCCGGCCAACGATATTACGAGCAGCGCCTCGCCCTTATATCCGGGCATCACCGTGGTGCGAGACGCTTCCTTCGGGCCTAATCCGAAAGATGTGGTGGATATCTTCACGGCCGATCAGGGACCAACGTCGCGCGCGGTTTTGATTTATCTTGCGGGCGGCCCAGGAAACAAGATTGAGCTGCAAGACAAGGAAGCGAACGCTTTTTACGACAACATCATGCGATGGGCCACCAAGAACGGCATGGTGGGCGTGAATGTGCAAAGGCATGGCGGCCCGGGGTGGGATGCCGGCGCCAAGGACATTTCGAGCATGCTGCAGTGGGTGGAAGCGAACATTTCCAAATACCACGGCAATCCGGATCGCATGTTTATCTGGGCGCATTCGGCTGCTAACTACCCGCTCGGCACCTACATCGGCCGGCCGGAATTGTACGGGCCGAAAGGAGTGGGCGTGAAGGGAGTGATCTTCATGTCACCCGCGCCGTTTGATATCGCTCCGCTCGAGTTGCCGCCTCCGCCGCCTGGCTCGGACCCGATGGCTGCACTGGCTCACGCCGGTGAAACGTGCGGCGTGAAAGGCGGAGCGTTCTCGTCCCTTGGCGCGCTCTCCGGCCGAACTGAAGGGCAGCCCGGCGGACCCGACGCGCCAGGTCCACCGCCGGGATTTGGCGGACCTCCCGTGGATGCAGCGACACGCTTGGCGCGCTCCGGCCTTCCGGAGTTCAAGAAGACTTCGGCGAAAATTATTCTGGCCAATGCCGAGCTCGATCCTGGCGCTGATCCGGCGGTGGACGGGGGCATCATGGCTTTTAACAAGATCCTGCACGACGAACTGTGCAAGGAAGGCCCCGCGCATTGTCCAACGCTGCTTTACTTCAAGCGCGAGAGCCACATGTCGGAAGTGTTTTCAATCGACACACCGGACAAGACTGTTTCAGGGCCGATTCTGGCTTGGATCAAGAACATCAAATGACGTGCTATCTTCGACTGTTTGGCTCCCCTACTGCAAGGCGTCCGCATACTTGACCTGAGCACCATCGTGGCCGGGCCCACGGCCAGCATGATTCTGAGCGATCTGGGCGCGGACGTTATCAAAGTGGAACGCATCGGCGGCGGCGAAGACGGACGAGCCATGGGCCCGCATCGCGGCGAATGGGGCGCTTACTTCGTGGCCCTGAATCGAGGCAAGCGATCCATCACGCTGGATCTGGGAAGGCCCGAGGGACGCGAAGTGGTGCTTCGGCTGGCCACAAGCTGCGATGTCTTTCTCGAGAATTTTCGCGGCGGCAAAGCGGCGGCGCTGGGCCTGGATGAAGCGGCGGTTCGGGCACGCAAGCCCGAGATCATCTATGCATCATTGTCCGCCTATGGTCCCAGGGGACCGGATTACACCAAGCCCGGTTACGACGCCGTTCTTCAGGCGCGCACCGGCATCATGAGCGTCACCGGTACGGGCAAGGGACATCCCATGCGCACCGGCGTCTCCATTCTGGATGTGACCACCGGCGTCTGGACGGCGCTTGGAGTTCTAGCCGCGCTGTTGGAGCGCCAACGTTCGGGGAAGGGCCAGCGCGTGGACGCATCGCTGTTTCAAACCGGCATCCTGTTCATGTCCTATCATCTGGTGTACCGGCAGTTCCTGGGACTGGATCCACTGCCGCAAGGCGCGCGGCACAAGGCTTTCGCACCCTATGGATCGCTTCCCACCGGCGACGGGCAAATCATGCTGGGAATTTCCAGTGATCGCCAGTTCGAGCGTCTGTGCAAGGCGCTAGGCCATGAGGAATGGTCAGGCGACGCACGGTTTCGCGCGAATCCGGATCGCGTGGCCAATGTCGACGAACTCGAGAACCTGATTGCGGGCGTGCTGCGCACCCATCCGACTTCGCACTGGGTGGCACTTTTGGATGAATACGAAATCGCCAACGACGCGATTCAAAGCGCCGGGCAGGTGTTGGAAGATGCGCAAGCTGCCGCGCTCGGACTGTTCACTCAAATCAATCTTACGGGCGAGCAGCCGGTCATGCTGCCCCGGCTGCCGATCGGCCTTTCGCTCACACCGCCTGCTCCGCAGGGACCTCCGCCGGGCGTTGGCCAGCATGGCCGGGTCATCCTGGAAGAGGCTGGCTATAGCGACGCGGAAATCGAAGACTTATTTCGCGCCGGGGTGTGTTCATGAAGCCGCTCACCGAAGAGCAAGAGCTGATTCTCAAGACAGTGCGGCAGTTTGTGGACAAGGAAGTGATTCCGGTGGCTTCCGCGATGGAGCATCGCAACGAATATCCGCACGCGCTGGTCGAACAGATGAAGGAGATGGGCCTGTTCGGGCTGAACATCCCGGAAGAATACGGCGGCTCCGATATCGACAGCACCACCTTCGCGATGATCTTCGAAGAGATCTCGCGGGGCTGGCTGGGACTGGCCGGCGTGATCGGCAGCAACTCCGTGATGTGCGATGTTGTGGCGAGGTTCGGCACCGGGGAACAGAAGCGGCGCTTCCTGCCGGGCATGGCCACGGGAGAAAAGCGCGGCGGCATTTGCCTGACCGAATCAAATGCCGGCACCGATCTGCAGGCGATCACAACGACCGCGACGCGAGACGGCGGCGTCTATCGAATTGACGGCTCGAAGATGTGGATCACCAACGCGCGGCATGGGGACACATTCCTGCTTCTCGCCAAGACCGATCCAACGGCCCGGCCGGCGCACCGTGGCATGAGCGCTTTCGTAATCGAGAAGGGCGAGCCGGGTATGACTGTGGGGCGCGATATCGACAAACTGGGATACAAAGGCGTGGAAACGTGCGAGCTGCATTTTTCGGGCTTCCCGGTGCCGGCGGACAACCTGATCGGGGGTGTCGAAGGCCAGGGCTTCAAGCAAGTGATGACGGGGCTGGAAGCGGAGCGGCTGAACGTCGCGGCACGCGGCCTGGGAATCGCGCGCGCAGCCTTTGAAGAAGCCATCCGCTACGCGCAGCGCCGCAGCACGTTCGGCAAAACCATCGCGGAGTATCAGACCATCCAAAACAAGCTGGCCGATATGGCCACGCACATCGAAGCCTCGCGGCTTCTGATTTACTCGGCGTGCGAGAAGCGCGACCGGGGCGAGCGCTGCGATCTGGAAGCCGGCATGGCCAAGCTGTTCGCCACCGAGACGGCGGCTGAAGTTTCGTTCGAAGCCATGCGCATTATGGGCGCCAATGGATATTCCAAGGACTTTCCGGTGGAGCGCTACTATCGCGATGCGCCGTTGGTGGTGATCGGAGGCGGAACCAACGAACTGCAGCGGCTGATCATCGCGCGGAACTTGCTGAAGAAGTACAAAGAGGAAGCGTAATCGATGGAATTTGGCCGTTTCTACGAGGAATTCCAAGTGGGCGCCGTATACAAACACTGGCCGGGCCGCACCATCACCGAGTACGACAACACCCTGTTCGCGTTGCTTTCGATGAACCAGAATCCGCTGTTCATCGACGAGAATTACGCGCGCAGTCAGCCACTCGGGCGGAGGCCAGTACTGGATTCCCTGATCTTCAGCCTCACCGTCGGCATGAGCGTGTCAGACACCAGCGGCAAGACCATTGCGAATCTCGGGTATGAGAGCGTGGTGTTCGAGCGGCCGATGTTCGCGGGCGATTCGCTGTACGCCGAGTCGGAAGTGCTGGAGAAACGCGAGTCGGCCAGCAAGCCGGATCGGGGTATCGTGGCCATCGAGACGCGCGGCTACAATCAGAATAAAGAGCGAGTCATTGTGCTGCGCCGCCGATACTTGACGCCGAAGAAAGTCACAGCGTGAAAGAGTACACTCGCGAACTGGTCGAATTCCTGCATGGCCTGGAGGCCGAGAATCTGCCAGCCGACGTTTTGGATCGCGCGCGCTATTTTCTGGTGGATTACCTGGCGGTTGCACTACGGGGGTCGCGCGAGGAATCGGCGCAGGCAGTCCAGCGCATGGTCCAGCGGCTTGGCGCCAACGGCTGTGCGACAGTGATCGGCACGCGCATTCGCGCTCTTCCTGGTTTTGCGGCCATGGCGAATGGCGCGGCGGCGCATGGGATCGAGCTGGACGACACGCACAGCGGCGGTTCCATCCATCTGGGAGTCACGATGTACTCGGCCGCGCTTGCTCTCGCGGAGACGATGCCCGAGACTTCGTCCGACAAGTTCCTCAGCGCCGTTGTGGCCGGATACGAAGCCGCCGCCCGCATCGCGATGGCGGTACAGCCGAAGCAGCATTATGCGCTCGGTTTTCATCCCACGCCCACGTGCGGAGTCTTCGGAGCTGCGATCACCTCAGCGAAATTGTTGGGGCTGACGGCGGAACAGACACTGGCCGCCGTAGGAATAGCGGGAAGCATGGCCGCCGGGTCCATGGAGTTTCTGGCCGAAGGCGCCTGGACCAAACGAATTCATCCCGGATTGGCGGCCCAAAACGGCATTCACGCGGCGCTGCTGGCGGCTGAAGGATTCACGGGTCCGATGCATATCCTGGAGGGCCGCGACGGTTTCCTGCACGGCTATTCGAGAGAACCAATTCCCGAGCGGCTGACCGGTGACCTGGGCCAATCCTTCGAGATCCTGCACACCGCCGTGAAACCGCACGCTTGCTGCCGCTACATGCAAGGCCCGATTGACGGGATTCTCGCGATCATGGACGAACATAAGATCGAGGCCGCCGAGGTCCATCGGATCGAGATCGCGGTGCTCGAAGCCGGTTGGGGGCTGGTGGCCGAACCACGAGCCAAGAAATACAATCCCGAGTCAGTAGTGGATGCGCAATTCTCGATGCCGTTCGGCGCGGCCATCGCGGCCATCGAGGGCGCGGCCGGGCTGGACCAATTCACGCTCGAAAAAACGCGGTCGCCCGAAGTACGCGAACTGATGGGTAGAGTCGCTCTCGTCAAAGATGCGCGCATCGAAGAAACATTTCCCAAGGAGTGGCCGGCGCGCGTGGTCGTTGAACTCGACGACAGCCAGCGCTTTGAAGAGTTCATTCGCTATCCCAAAGGCGATCCCGAAAACCCGCTCTCATGGGATGAAATGACCGCGAAGTTCCGCGCACTGGCTGGCACGGTGATTTCAGCCCAGCGCTGCGACGAAATTCTCGAAGCGATATCGGGCGCGAAGCCCGCAACTCTGGCGGCCCTTACTCAGCGGGCCTGAGCCTTGTTGTTGCGAGCCAGGTACGCGGCAAGCGCGTCCAGATCCGCATCGCCGATTTCCGTCTTGCGGAAGAAGGGCATCACCGAGACGCCTTTGCGCACGAAGGCCTTCGTCACTGGCGGAATCAGGTCCGTTCGTTCGGTCAGCAGCGCCGGCTTGGCGCCTTTGTACTTGGCCTCCAAGGCCATTGTGCCGGGCAAATTCGGGCCGTGGCAGGTGGCGCACCAGTAATCGAAAACCTTCTGGCCGTTGTCCGCGCCAAAGGCACTTGCAACAAGCGCGAGGAAGACCAAGACCTTTCTCACGCCTTGGTCCCTCGCAGATGCTTGGGCCAGATGCCATAGCGGCCGGCTGAGATGATGCCGTTGGGATCCACCGCGTCCTTCACGGTTTCATGAAAACGCCGCAGCGCATGGTTGTTGAACGAATAGGTGTCCATCACGGCGTCCTGGAAGGCCGGAGCGGTTCGATATTCGCCCCATCCGTGCTCGCCTGCGATTCGAACCAGTTGCTTGAATGACTCGCGGTTCTTTTTGTTCGTCGCAATGTCGTGCGTGATCGGAAAGCCGAAAATGAAGATGAAAGCTCGCATCCAATACGTGGAGGGAAGGCTGAAGGACAGGATCGGCAAGCCGAAATCCCGGGCGGCCTGAGAGAAAACCTTGTTGGCTTCCAACACCGCTTCGCCCGTTCTAGGAATGATCGGCGAAAACCAGATGTGACCGTTGGTCGGCGTGGGATTGATCGGCGAGCGCGCGCCAATCGAGAACGTTTCCAGGCTCGGAAGTCCGAACTCCGGCTTATGGACCTTGTCGAACTGATCGGGCGTGAGCGGGAGCTTATAGAACTCGCCATCCTGAAACTTGGCGCCCGGAATCGCCGAGAATTTCTCCTTGGCGTACTCCCACTGTTCGCGGATGGCTTTCGCGGGGCCGTAGAACTTGACGGTGCAACTCCAGAACGGGATGCCTTTGTCCTGTGCGTATTGGTGCAACTCCGCGGACGCGGCGCTGCCACCCGGTTTTGACAGCAACGCGGTTACCTCCGCAGCCGGCGGAGGCATCATGAAGCCGCCCAGCAGCGGGCTCCCAAGACCGGGCATGCCGTTCGATACGCCGGAATTTTCGAGGAACGTCAGGATGTCGACCATCGGAATGAGGTCTTCATATTTCGGCACCGTCACTGTGCCGGTCAGATAGGCATCCGGTTCCGGCATGAGCCAGAATCCCATCTTCGTCACGACGCCGAAGTTGGATTGCGAAAACATCCCGTCGATCCACGGTCCGAATCCGAACTTATATTGCTGCCAGGTTTGCGCTCCGGGCATGGCGCCCATTCCGGTGCGCACCACGTCGCCATTCGCCAGAACCACTTCCATTCCGCAGTGCGAATCGAAATGATTGCGATACATCGGCTGCAGGTATCCGCCGCCGTGATCGAGCGAATTGCCCACCGGACTGCCCCAGCCGGGATCGGGAACGTCGATCCAGAGCTTCAGCTTGCGCTCCTGAATATAGCGATATAGGTCGAAGTAGCTGACGCCGGGCTCGACCAGAGCCGAGTGGTTGCGTTCGCTGACGTCCAGAATGCGGTTCATCCGTTTCAGGTCGAGCACTACGCTGCCGGAGAGATTGGGCGCCGAGCCGCCGTATCCGAGATTCTTTCCGGTGGAGATCGGATAGACTGGGATTTTGTATTCATTGGCGGCCTTCATCACCGCCTGCACCTGCTCCACCGTATAAGGCGCCACCGCGGCCGATGCGACGCGCTCCTCGGGCTCGCCCCAGAATGGCGAATAGGCATCGCGATAGAGCGCCACATCCTCATCGCTGGTGAAAACCCATTCCTTGCCGACGGCTTCTTCAAACTGCCTTAAGGCGTCGGAAAAATCCTTGTTGCTGACTCCCGGAGGTGTGATGCTCATATTCTGGCTCCCGACTTCTGTTTGGGCGCGATCACCCAGGAGATCAACCGCTCTCCGTCGCCGTCATGGGCGACTTGTTCTACGCGCGAAATCACTCGCATCCCGTGATCCCAGGCCAACCGCTCCAGGCAAAACAGCGCGCCGTGAGCGGTCAAGCCCGCAATCGCGGTGGGCCGCCGCTTCCACTGCCGATCGAGATCGTGAAACCAGAGGTCTGTGATATCGCCGCGGATGGCACGCACTGCCGCGCCCCGCGCCTGCCACTCTTCCCCAAAAGTGACGCTGGCTGGAAAGCGTTCGTCGAAAATCACTTTGTAGAAATCGTGATTTTCAGACTGGCTCGGCGCGATATTATTCGCCACAGCGGCCAGCGGCAAAACCGATGCCGCAATCCCTGCCTGTAGAAATTCCCTTCGGCTCGCCATGGCTTGCCCCTCCGTGCATCAATTATTCCACTTTCCCGCGTTCGCGGTTGGTCGATACCTTGATTTCTCGGGCCGCCGATGATGTAATCTAGTGTCCTCGATGCCGAAACCAGCTGTCGAAACTCCCGCAGCCAGCCTCCCGCTCACCTCCAGCCAGAAACGGGCGTTCTGGGCGGCCTGGGGAGGATGGACCATGGACGGGATGGATTCGTTCATCTTTTCCCTGGTGCTGGTGCCGGCGCTGCGCGACGTGCTGCCGAGATCCGGCATCGCCGCCACCACGTCCAACGTGGGTTACTATAGCGGCCTGCTGTTCGCGCTGTTTATGATCGGCTGGGGCGTGGCTCTGGTGTGGGGGCCGATTGCCGACCGCTTCGGCCGCGCTCGCACCCTGATGTTTTCGATCCTGTTCTTCTCCTTGTTCACTTTGCTGGCGGCCTTCTGTAATAACGTGTGGACGCTTGCGGTGGTGAGATTTCTGGCCGGCGTGGGCATCGGCGGAGAATGGTCCATCGGCGCGTCGCTGGTCTCTGAGGAATGGCCGGAACGGCGCCGCACCTGGGGCGTGTGCTTAATGCACACCGGCTACTACATCGGCTTCGTGATCGCAGCCGTGGCGAATTACTTTATCGGCAGCCAATACGGCTGGAGATACATGTTTATCGTGGGAGGCGCGCCGGCCATTCTGGTGGCCTTCTTCTATAACCGGCTCCACGAACCGGCTCGCTGGAAGAACCGGCGCGAGGAAGGAGGCATCGTCGCCATGCATCACGCCTTCTTCAAGTTGTTCACGCCGCAGTATCGCCGGCGGACCATCCTCAAT
Organism: Bryobacterales bacterium; assembly: GCA_963824345.1. Lineage (GTDB taxonomy): Bacteria > Acidobacteriota > Terriglobia > Bryobacterales > Bryobacteraceae > Palsa-89. The sequence continues at coordinate 75,941 of CAWGOZ010000012.1, read as the reverse complement.
TCGCTTTACCTGGTGGCGTCCATCGTAGGTTTGTGGGCCGGATCGGTCTACGTGCCGTCGGCAATCACGTACTTATCGGAGCGGGCCGGCAACTCGACGCTCACCGGGGCTCGCCTGGCTTCTTATTCGACGGGTATCCTGGGAATCGGAACCGTAATTGGAGCCTTATTCACGCCGATCCTCGCCAAGCGGCTGGACCGGCGTGTTGTCCTCGGCATCTTTTTCAGTTTGATGCTGATCTTCCTGTGGCTCGCATTTGGCTACGTGTTTTATTTGCCATCCCACGCCATCGCCTGGTTCCTGGTGTGCACTTTCTTCCTGGGCCTGGGCGGCGCCAACTTCGTTGTGTATTCATTCTGGCTTCCGGAGCAATATTCCACCGATTGCCGGGTGAGCGCGTTCGCTTTCACCACCAATGTCGGCCGCTTCGCGGGAGCGGGATTGACGTTTCTCGTGGGGGCGCTGATCCGGCACTACGGAACTCTCGGCACTCCCGTGGCTGTGACGTCGCTGGCGTTCGTGATGGGACTTTTGCTGCTGCCCTTTGGCGCCGAGACTCGAGGCAAGCCGCTGCCGGCATGAAGAATCCCAGCATGAAAGCGATGGTCCTCAGAGCGCCCAGCGACCTGGCGATCGAGGATGTCGCGCGGCCGCACATCCCGGCCGGTCACGTGACGGTGCGCATCACGCACAGCGGACTCTGCGGGACGGACCTGAAGATCTACAAGGGCGCGATCCCCGTCCGGTATCCGCTCATCATGGGTCACGAAATGGTGGGCGAAATGGCGGGCGGCGGTCGCGTGATCATCGATCCGGTACTGTATTGCGGGACTTGCTTTCATTGCCGGATTGGACAGACTAATCTGTGTCCCAAAGGCGGCCTGATCGGGCGCGAAACCAACGGCGGATTCGCCGAGTACGTAGCCGTCCCCGCAGCCCAAGTCTTCCGGCTTCCGGATTCCATCGATCTTCGCGTCGCTCCGCTGATTCAGGTGGCCACCACTTGTTTGCATGCGCAACGCCTTGGGTCGGTGTCGCTGGGAGAATCGGTGGCGGTGATCGGCCTCGGCGTATCCGGCCAATTGCACGTGCAACTCGCCAAGGCGTGCGGCGCGGGAAAGGTAATCGGGATCAGCCGCAGCCGCTTCAAGAACCAGCTCGCAGAACAACTCGGCGCGGACGTTGCGATCGAATCGGGTCTGGAAACTGTAGCGAAGGTCTTGGAAGCAACGGACGGCCGCGGCGCCGACGTGGTGATTGAGTGCACTGGTGTTATGACGCAGATCGCGGATGCAATTCGCATGGTCCGTTTCGGCGGCCGCATCCTGCTGTTCGGCATCACCAACGCGACTGAGGGCGCCCTGCCGTTCTACGATCTCTACTTCAAGGAACTGACGCTGATGAACAATCGCGCCGCAACTGCTCAGGATTTTCCGGTGACGATCGACCTGGTGGATCGCGGCGCCCTTCGCCTGGAGCCTCTGGTGACGCATCGCATGGCCCTGGACAAACTGGGGACCGCGCTCGGAATGCTGGAGGACGGCGCGGATGGCCGGTTAAAGATTATCCTGGATCATACCTAAGATGGCCCGCAAGGGTGAACTCCGCAGGCATCCACGAACCCCGATATCGGCGCCTCTCCAATTGACCTGGAAAGACCGCCAGGGCATTGACAGATTTCTCAATGGCAACACACTCGACGTTCTCGGAATCCGGCATTCGCCTAGAGCTGCGCGAGCCTCTGGAGAAGCAAACCATCGTAACGCTCCAGGCCGCGAGCCTGGGACTGCAAGGCGCAGCCTCCGTAAAGAACTGCGTGCGCAAAGGCGTGAAATTTCTGGTTGGCCTGGAATTCAGTGGCGGCTTGAAATGGAAGCCGAAAAGCTAGATCTCGGCGGTGGGATACGAAAGCGGCGTTTCTGTGGCCCTTGAAGGCGGCTGGCGCTTGCGGTAAGAATAAACCTTATGCCCTACCGAGCCGCATGGGCGGCGTTACTTGCGCCGGCGCTGGCGCTTGCCCAATCCAACTCTTCTGTAGCCGAAACCCGCATCGGCAATCTCGAGGCTGCCGTAAAATCCGCGCAAAGCGCGGGCGACAATGCCTGGATGCTGGTAAGCGCGGCGCTGGTCCTCATGATGACCGGCCCCGGCCTGGCTTTGTTTTACGGCGGTCTCGTCCGGCGCAAAAACGTGCTCAGCACAATGATGCACAGCTTTGTTCTGATGGCTGTGGTTTCGGTGGTCTGGGCCATTGCTGGTTACAGCCTGGCGTTTGGAGTTGGCTCGCCCATTCTGGGGGACTTGCGCTACCTGTTCTTGAACAACGTGGGCGCTGCGCCCAATCCCGCCTATGCTGCCACCATCCCGCAGCAGACCTACATGATCTATCAACTGATGTTCGCCATCATCACGCCGGCGCTCATTTCCGGCGCGTTCGCCGAACGGATGAAATTCAGCGCCATGCTGCTGTTCAGCGTGCTCTGGCTGTTCATCGTGTATTTTCCGCTAGCCCACATGGTTTGGGGCACGGGCGGCTTGCTCAATGCGTTCTCGGGCGGGAGGATCCCTTGTTTTGATTTTGCCGGAGGCACGGTGGTTCACATCAGTTCGGGTGTTTCGGCATTGGTGTGCGCTCTCTATTTGGGGAAGAGGCAGGGCTACATGTCCGAGCCGATGAAGCCGCACAGCCTGGTGCTGAGCGTGATCGGCGCGTGCTTGTTATGGGTAGGCTGGTTCGGATTCAACGCAGGGAGCGCATTGGCTGCGTCCTCGCTAGCCACCAGCGCTTTTGTGGCGACGCACTTCGCGACTGCGGCGGCCGTGCTCGGCTGGCTGCTGATCGAATGGATCCGCAACGGGAAGCCCAGCGTGCTGGGCGGGATCTCGGGCGCGGTGGCCGGATTGGTCGCCATCACGCCGGCCTCTGGCTTCGTCAAGCCTTTTCCGGCCATGTTGATCGGATTTGTCGCGGGAATCGTGTGTTTCCTCATGGTCACTACCGTGAAGAGTAAGTTCCGCTATGACGATACCTTGGACGCTTTCGGTGTCCACGGCGCCGGCGGAACCATAGGCGCGCTCCTCACTGGCGTTTTTGCCACCATGGCCGTTAACGATAGCCTGAAGGACAGCTCAGGCAAATCGCTTCCGTTGGGGCTCATCGACGGGCAGTCTGGGCAGGTGCTGAATCAGGCCATTGGCGTCGCAATCTCGTGGGGACTTGCGATTGTGGGCACGCTGGTGATCCTCAAGATTTGCGATGTCCTGATCGGCGTCCGGGTTTCGCCCGATCAAGAGCTGGAAGGGCTGGACGTCAGCATGCACGGCGAAGAAGGATATAATCTCGAAACGTGAGACCGGACGTGAGGACGATAGGGATCCATGAAGAAAATCGAAGCGATTATCCAGCCGCATAAACTCGAAGACGTGAAGGAAGCGCTGAAAGGCATCGGCATCGACGGCATGACCATCACGGAAGTTCGCGGCCATGGCCGGCAGAAAGGCCACAAAGAAGTCTATCGGGGCATGGAATACCAGGTGGACTTGCTACCCAAAGTAAAGATCGAGATGGTGGTTTCCGACGAGCGCTCCGCGGAAGTGATCCAGACCGTGGTGGCCAGCGCCCGCACCGGCAAAATCGGCGACGGCAAGGTCTTCGTGTACGACGTTGCCCAGGCTATCCGCATCCGCAACGACGACCGCGGGGATGGCGCTCTCTAGCCCTGCCTTCCGTAACATCCGCGCCCAGGCCCGCGTCTTGTAAAATACCTGTTACGGCAAAAATGGATCATCCTAACGAAGCGCAATCCGCAGCTGTCGATGTTTCGCCTACCCGCCGCGCCTTTTACATCGGATTTATCAACGGCGCGATGGGCTTGATCGGCTTGGCCCTGGCGGTCCCGGCCGCCATCTACCTGCTGTTTCCGCCCAAGCTGCGCAAGGGGCAGGAGTGGGTGGAAACCGCCGATCTGTCCAAAATTCCCGAGGGCACTCCCACCGAAATCTCGTTCGAGCGCACTCGCGTTGACGGATGGAAGACGACCAAGGAGAAAGCCACCGCTTGGGTGGTGAAGGGACCCTATACGGAGGTGGTTGCTTTCTCGCCACAGTGCACTCACCTGGGTTGCGCGTACCACTGGGATGCCCCCAGCAAGACCTTCCTGTGTCCGTGCCACACCTCGGTGTTTTCCATCGATGGAAAGGTGTTAAGCGGGCCAGCTCCGCGTCCGCTGGATCGCTTCATGACCAAGATCGAAGGCGGCAGGCTGGATATCGGCCCCCCGGAGCCTCACGCGTAATCGCCATGGGTCCGATGCGCACAGTAATCGACTGGCTGGAACATCGCACCGGCGTCGAAAGCGCCGTCAAGAGCTTCCTATACGAAGACATTCCGGCCTCCGCGGGCTGGCACCAGATCATCGGCAGCATGGCGGTATTTTTCTTCGTGATCCAGGTTGTCACGGGAGCGTTGCTGGCGTTCAATTACGCGCCCACTCCGGGCGAAGCGTATAACAGCGTGAAGTACATCATGACGGAACTGACCGGCGGCCCGCTGATCCGCGGCCTGCACCACTGGGGCGCCAGCATGATGCTCATCATCGTGGTGCTGCACATGATTCAGGTCTTCATCTACGGCGCGTACAAGAAGCCGCGCGAAGCCACCTGGATGGTGGGCGTCACTTTGCTGCTGATCACACTGGCATTTGGGCTCACGGGTTATTTGCTGCCGTGGGATAACCGCGCTTATTGGGGAACCGTGGTAACCACGCAGATTGCATCGCAAGCGCCCATCGCGGGGCCATATCTGTTGCGATTGCTGGGCAGCCAGGGCAGCGTTGGGAACGTCACTTTCTCGCGCTTCTACGCCCTGCACACTGTGTTGCTGCCGCCCTTGACGCTGATCCTCATCGGGATTCACATCTATTTAGTCCGTAAGCACGGCGTCGCTCCGGCCCCGGGCGATACGGCGCCTAAGCGCAAGTTTTTTCCCGAGCAGGTCTTCAAGGACACGGTTGGCGTGGCGATCGCTTTCATCATCCTGTTTATCATGGCCGTTGTCGCCAAGGTACCGCTGGAGCGGCTGGCCGATCCCACCGACACCGCCTATATTCCACGGCCGGAATGGTATTTCCTGTTCCTGTTCCAGACGCTGAAGTTCTTCAAGGGGCCACTCGAAACGGTTGGGAGCGTGGTGTTGCCGGGGGTCGCGGTGCTGACGCTGTTCCTGATTCCCTTTATCGATCGCGGGCCGATGATCCGGCTGGGGAAACGCACCTTTGCGATCTCGTTCGTGATTCTGGCCGTAATCGCGTGGACTGGCCTCACCACTGCGGCGGTTGTCACCACTCCCAAGAATCAGGAATCGGCGGACGACACCCAGACCCCGGCCACCGAAACTCCGGAAGCGAACGCCCCGGCGACGGCAGCCCCCGCTGCCGAACTTGCCGCCTGGCAGCGCTTGACTCCCGAAGAATTGGCGGGCCTGGGGCTTTTCAAGAAACAAGGCTGCACGGGCTGCCATCCTGGCGCAGGCCAACAAGGGATCGGTCCCGATCTCACCAAGATTCCGGCCGCGCATCGCAGCGTCGCCTGGCTGGCGCCGCACTTTAAGAATCCCTCGAAACTGGTTCCGGGAAGTGCGATGCCGCCGGTGGACTTGCCGGACGCCAATTTGAATGCGCTGGCCTTGTTCGTTCTCACACTCACGCCGCAGAACGAGCAGGCGCTCGAATCCGCGCCGGACTTCGCGACGCAGGGCGCCATGGTGTATCAATCGAACCATTGCGACGCGTGCCATCAAATCAAAGGTGTCGGCTCGGCGCTCGGGCCGCCGCTCGATGGCGTCGGCCAGCGTCACGACCGGGCGTGGCTTGAGAAGCATTTCGCCGATCCCGCCGGCGTCAGCCAGGGCAGCATCATGCCGCCCTATAAGTTCATGCCTGCGGATCTGGACGCAATCTGCAAGTACCTGCTGCAGTTGCCCAAAGGCGCTTAGCTTCTCGCACGCTTTGACAGGCGGCGCGCGCCACGGACTTCATCAACTGGTTTAGACTAGTTGAATACACGCCAAATGGACACCATAGGCGCTTTCGAGGCTAAAACCCTGGTGCCCGTCGCGGACTCGGCAGACAAGCTGTCCCATAAGGAGATCGTCGAAGGAATGCGGGCGCTTCGCAAGCGAGTGAAGCCCGGCAGGATGAGCGTCAGGGACATGGTTAACCAAAGGACGACGCTATTGAATCGCGTCGTCGTGGGCGCCTCAACGGCTTTGGCGTGGTGCTTTCCGGACGAAACAAGCGGGTATGCCGACAGCGTTCTGGTCGCACTCGAAGGCTGCACTATCTTGGCGCCGGCGGTCTGGAGCCTTGAACTCGCCAACGCCGTTTTGGTCGGCGAGCGCAAGAAACGCCATGAGCAATCCGGAAGTCGAAAGCTTCGCGGCGTTGCTGGAAAGTCTTTCTATCGTGCAGGACGCGCAGCCCATAGGGAATAACATCCGCAGCGTTCTTCCGCTCGCGCGGGCACACCGTCTCACTTCATATGATGCCGCTTACCTGGAGTTATCAATCCGCCACGGCGCGCCTTTGGCGACACTTGACGGTAACCTGCGCAAGGCGGCCAGCCAGTGTGAAATACAACTCTTCGAGGGTTAGACGGCAAAATGAAGTCGTGCCCGGCTACAAGCTGGGCTTGTGAGCCAGCTCGCGGTCGAGCCACGCCAGGTAGCGTTCCGAGCCATCCACCACTTGCATCGCGATCACTTCCGGCACTTCGTAGGAATGTAATCGCTCGATCTCGCTGCGCAGATCGTCGAGAAGCGGCCGGCTGGTCTTCATCACCAGGAGCACTTCCTCCTCCTGTTCGATATTGTCTTTCCAATGATAAAAACTACGCATTCCGGGGACCAGGCTAACGCAAGCGGCCAGCCTTTTCTCGACCAGGGCCCGCGCGAGCCGCTGGGCTTCATCGAGCGATCCGCAGGTGCTGAACACAACAATTTTGTCGGTCATGGCAAGTTTCTTGGCTACCGCGCTGGATCTTTTTACAAAAGAGGATTATAAACGAATGTAAGGACTTATACTTTACCGGATGATCCATTCTTTACGCCGCGCCATACTTCTGGTCGCTTTTGCATTGATTGGGGCTTTCGGCCTGTGGGAGTTGCGCAGCCCCCAAGGCATCCCCGCTCTTAGAGAGAGGTGGAGCGAAATTCGCAAGCTGGAAGAAGACAACGCCAATCTGCAGCGCGAGAACGACTATCGGCGCGAGCGCATCAAGAAGCTGGAGAGCAGCCCCGCCGAACAGGAGCTCGAGATCCGCAAAAAGCTGAAACTCCTGCGGCCCGGAGAAACGTCGTTCATTCTACCGCCGCAGCCCAAGCCATCCCCGGATCGGCCGGCTGAATCGGAATCGCCCGACTCAAAATAGAGCGTGGTGATCCAGCGGGCCGGCCCCGCCGCCCAATCCTGGATTGCTTCGTATGGCCGCGGTGACGTAACGTTTGGCCTTTTCGATTGCTTCCGGGAGATCGTCGCCGCAGGCCAACAACGCGGTGATGGCCGCCGACAGTGTGCAACCGGTGCCATGGGTGTTGCGGCTGGCGATGCGGGGCGAGGTGAATTCGCGCAATTTGCCTTGATAGAACAAAACGTCAATTGCATCGCCCTCTTCGAGATGCCCGCCTTTCACCAGCACGGCTCGCGAGCCCAGCGCAGCGAGCTGCTCTGCTGCTCTGCGCATGTCGACGATATTGCGAACCGCCGCGCCGGTCAGCAGCCCGGCTTCATCCAGATTCGGGGTCAGGAGAAACGCGTAAGGAATCAGCCGGCTCTTCAGCGCGTCTATGGCTTCGTCCGCCAGCAGCGCGACGCCGTGTTTGCTCAGAATTACCGGATCCACTACCAGGGGGAAGGGTAAGCCTGCGACGATCCCGGCAACTGCCTCGATGATGCCGCGGTTGCCCAGCGCCCCGGTCTTGGCCGCGGCTGGCGGAATGTCGTCGATGACGGCGCGAATCTGGCCAGCCACCAAATCGGGCGCCAGACACTCGATCCGTTGCACGCCGAGGGTATTTTGCACGGTGATCAGCGTGATCGCCGCCTCGCCATAGATGCCGAATCGATGAAATGTTTTCAGGTCGGCCTGGATGCCCGCGCCGCCGCTGGGATCGGATCCGGCAATGCTGAGCGCAACCGGCTTAGATCGTTGCATTTTTGATCCCCGAAAGAATTTGTACCGTTTCGAAGGTGTCCGCCTCGGCGGCAGTTTTGTCCGTGCGATAGCGCTTCACGCGGGCGAAACGCAAGGCCAAGCCACTTGCATAGCGGGGGCTGACCTGGATTTCGTTGAACGCAATCTCGACCACCAGCTTCGGCTCGACATGCACGGTATAGCTGTCGCGGCCGATCTCGAGCTTTAGCAATTCCTGTGTCTGCCATTGCAGCATTTCATCGGTCAGACCCTTGAACGTCTTGCCGAGCATCGCGAAGCCGCCTCTTTCGGTGTCGCGCGCGCCCAGATGCAAGTTGCTGAGCCATCCCTTGCGCCGGCCGCTGCCCCACTCCGCCGCTAGAATCACCAGATCCAGCGTGCCGGCGCGCTTCACCTTTACCCAACTTTGGCCGCGCGCTCCGGCGGCGTATTTCGCGGTTGTGGCCTTAGCCATAATGCCCTCGTGCCCGCGCGCGAGCGCCTGCTCCAGGAATGCGTTGCCGGCCGCGGCATCCCCGGTGACGGTGTGCGGGATCAGAGAGCCCGGCGCCAACTCCGCAAGCGCCGTGAAGCGCCGCGCCTGCGCCTCGTCCAAGAGCGGAGCGCCGTTGAGATAGAGCAGATCGAACCAAAACGGCGTCATGGGCAGCTCCTGCCGCATGCGCTCCACGTCCAGCTTGCGTCCGAAGCGCCGCATCGTGATCTGAAAGGGCTGCGGACGGCCATTGGGAAGGAGGCTGATCACTTCGCCATCCAGAATCAGCTTCTGGGCGGGAAGCGCGCGGGCCAGTTCCACCACTTCCGGGACCGCCGCGGTGACGTCGTTCAGGCTGCGCGAAAAAACCATCACGTCGCCGCCCGATTTGTGGACCTGCACGCGCGCACCGTCCAATTTGTATTCGAGAGCCGCTTCGCCGATCGAGGCCAGGGCTTCGGGGACGTCGTCTGCCGACTGCGCGAGCATGGGCTGGATGGGCCGGAACATCTGAATTTCATACTGCGACAACCCGGCCTCGCCCTGCTCCATCGCAGCCTGGGTGACGCGCGAGAGATCACCGGCCAACATGGCGGCTCGCCGCACTCGTTCCGGCGAAATGCCGGAAGCTTTCGCCACCGCTTCCAGCATGATTCCTTCCAGCGCGCCCTGGCGAACTTCCCCCAGCAGCAATCCGGTCAGAAAGTGTTGCTCGGCTTCGGTGGCGCGCGCGAACAGCGATTGCAGCAGTTCCTGGCGGCGCCGTTGGGATCCGCTGCCACTGACTTCGGTGATGGATTGCAGAATCCGGTCAAACTCCAGCACCTCCAGACTCGGATTCGATGCCGGTGAATTGCGGGCCTCGCGCAACGCAGCGTACCCAATGCCGATGCGGCCCTGGCGAGTTTGTCCAGCCAGGTACGGCACCACGATCTCGATTTCCGCCGGATTGAGCTGTTGAATCAGCCCGGCGAGTAAGCCGATCTTTTCCAGCCGTTTGCTGGTATCGGCCACACGCCGCGAAGTCTCCACCACGCCGGCCAGCAGCATGCTTGCAGCATAGCGAACAAATCTGTCAGTTACCGAAGGGGATCAGTTGCGCGGTGCTGGCGCCCTGGGAATTGGTAATTTGGGCAGTCACAAATCCGATCAAGGCGGTATTTCCCGTCACTGGAAACTCCGCCAGCACCTGGAACATTCCCCCGGCTTGCGTGCTGCTGAAATACTGTTTGAAAGCGCCGGCTGCGTCGACATCGATCGCGCCCTGCGGTAGCGGGAGGCCCTTCTGATCATAGAAGGTGAACGCGAGTTGCGATGCCGAGTAGGTGTTGTCGATTCCACCCAGGGAGACGTTGAGAGAGCCGAAGAGCCGGACGGCCGAAATAGTATCGTCGGAGAGATTGATCGGGGAGGGAGGAATGGTCAGCTTGGCCTGCTGGGCTTGATCGTTCAGCGTAAGTGTGATCGTGATGGTTCCGGCGGTGGCCCCGGTCTGGAACGTCATACTCGATTGGCCGCCGATCTTTGCCGACGTGTCGCCCGGATCGACGCTCACGGTGGCCAGGTAATGGGGGCCCGAAGCGAACACGATCGAGGGGTCGCCGCTGACGCCGCTGACGCTGGATTGGAATGCCAACGCGAGCGTGCCGCTTCCGCTTACTTTGGAAGCCGAGGCAAGCGGAATGGAGACGCTGTTCTGTTGCCCGCTAGCGCCAACCGTGGATGCGAAGACGATGGAGGCAGTGGGCAGCAGAGCGCTGAGCCCTTGGCCGGTGAGATTGAAAGTCCGCGTGTCTACCGTCAACGTGCCCCCTGCGAGAGTTCCAGCTTCCGGCGAGAATATGATCTGGAAGGGCACCTTTGGTCCTTCAGGTACGATCTGAACAGGCAACGTCAGGCCCGGCGCCAATGTGAAACCGCTACCAGAAACCGTCACGCTCCCGACGGTGACGCTGGTGCTGCCTGGATTGGATAGATAGAAGCCCTGCGTCACCGTGGATCCCACGTCCACCGATCCGAACTTCACCGTCTCGCCGGCGTTGAGAGGCGTTGTGCTGCTCCCAACCGTCAACACCGCCAACTGCGCAGCCGTGCCCTGCAGGGTAATGCTGGTGGTGTTGATCAGTAGCGTCGCGCTGTAGGAACCGGCCAGCATGGGGCTAAAGTTGACGTCGATTTCAGCTTCCACAGTGCCGGTATACGGCGCAAGCGTGATGGGGAGGGTCGGCGTCACCGCTTGGATTGTGAAGCCGTTGCCACTGACCTTAACCGACTGAAGCACGGCTGGCCCACTGCCCATGTTGCGGACCTGGAATCGCGTCGTAATCGTATCGCCCGGCGCGGCTGTGCCGACGTTCACCAAGGCGCCCACCGCAGTGTCCGTTGTCCCGATGACCTCGAAAACTTGGAGCTGGGCCGCCGATCCCACGCCTTCGCCCGTGAGATTGAACATCTGCTGCCCTACCGTTAACACGCCCTGGGCGAGCGTTCCGGATTGCGGGGTGAACGATACCTGAAACGAAGCCGCCTGGCCGGCGCTTAATGTAAGCGGCGCGGTGAGGCCAATTGGTCCCGCAAAACCAGCCCCGGATACGGCCAACGTCCCGACTGTAATGCTGACAGCGCTGGTATTCAATAAGGTGAAATTTTCTGTCGCCGTGGACCCCACGTTCACCGATCCGAAATTCACCGCGGCGCCGGCGCTGAGGGGTGCTGTGCTGCCGCCAACCGTGACCACCACGGAAGGCACGGCAGAGCCCTCAAGGATCGTGTTGATGGTGTTGACCACAAAGGTGGCGCTGTAGGAAGCGACCAGTGTGGGGCTAAAGTCGATGTCGATTTCGGCTTCCGATGCCGCGCCGGTGTAGGGAGCAAGAGTGTAAGGAAGCGACGGGGCCGATAGGATTGTAAAGCCCGCGCCGGCCAGCAGAATCGTCTGGAGAATGGCCGGACTGGCGCCGGTGTTGCGCACGCGGAATCGCGCTTCGATGGTATCGCCCGGTGCGGCTGTGCCAACGTTCACCAGCGTGCCCAACACCGGCGTTTCGGTTGTCCCGATCACCTGGAAGATCTGCAGCTGAGCCAGCGCGGAAAGGGGCAATAGCGCAGCGAGCAATGCGACGCGCGAGATCACCGGTGCGCCTCTGGCAGCTCATAAATACCTTCGCCGCCCGGCAGCACCCGGATCGCGTAGCGCCTGGAGCCGGCCAAATCGCTGAGCTGCACCCAATCCGTATCCATCTGCTGCAAGGAAAACCTGGCCGGCAATTGCGCCGGGATGTGAACTTCGGAACCGTCCGGGTTTCGCAGCACGATTCCGCGGGCATCGCTAAAGAGCAACAGGCCCGATGGCAGTCCCAACAGCGGAGCGGTAACCTCCACCAGTGCTCTTTGTGAAGCCAATGAGACCTCCCAGATCCCGTCCTGGCGTTGAACGATCATCGACGCTTCGAACGCACTCGGTAGAAAGACCGCAAGCACCTTGCCTAGCTCCGAATGGAACGGTATTGTTACTAGCTGATCGGCTTTCCATTCCACCAGCTTGTCGCTGCTTGGGAGATACGCAAGCCCTGTAAGGCCATCGGGCGAAAATCCGAACAATGCTGGACCCTGGGCCGCCTCCATGGTCGCGAGCACCTGCCCTCGCTTGCCGAAAGCTACCAGCGTCGAATCGGTCTTCAGGAGTCCCAGCGAGCCGGAGAAGGCTTCGGAGATGACCTTTTCCCTGACCGGCTGACCCAGAATGAAATTGCCCGCCACTCCGTACACCCGTCGCAGCGTGCCGCCGGCATCGCCCGCAAAGCCCAGTTGGGGAGGGTGTATCCCCGACTGCGCGGCCGCGCTCGCGACGAGACAGACGGAGGTGACAAGCAGCCGATGCATCCCTAGTGGCCCACGGTGATGCTGGGATTGCCGACCGTAACTCCCGATGCGCTGGTGGTCGGGGGCTTTGCTTTGTTCAAAAGAAAAAACGCCGCGCCGCCGCCCACTGCCGCGACGGCGACCACCCCGGCCACCCATAGCCACTTGTGCCCTCCGTGCGATGCGGTAAACACGCCTTCGCCGCCGGATTTAGCGGTTACTTCGTCGCTTAGGAATGCCGTGCTGACAATGCCCGCGCGCGCCTGCTCCTTGATCGCGGTGACCCGGATCTCCACCGGGCCGGGCGTTTTGTTCCATTGCATTCCCCAGATGGAAGCGCGCCCGTCCGGTCCAGTGGTAACGATCTCGGTGCGCAGGCCGGAGCTAAAAGTGCCGGTAGAGCCTCCATCCGGAAGGCGGAAGCTAACCGCCGCCAGATCAATGGGGTTGCCGGTTTCGTCGGTTACCAGCACGGTAAGGCCGCGAGTGGCGCGCGTGCCCGTTCGATACACCACGCCATCGCCTTCGACCACTTTCAACTGCACGATCACGGAGGCATTGGCGGAAACTGCGAATGCCAGGGCGCAGCAGAGCAGGCCGCGCCCAACGTTTTTTACTCTGGGTTGCACGCCCTATACGTGCGGCGCATTGGGGTATATTCTCAGCTGCCCGTTAGTCTTATTGGGAAATGGGTTGGCCAAAACTATGCCACTGGCCGCCCGGCGCGTAGTAGCTGCTGGATTGCGAGGGCGACTGCGGTGTACCGGGAGCCGAGTTCTGCTGCGGCGTGGTTTGCTGCGGGGGCGGCGGAGGCGGCCCCTGACGGTACTGCTGCTGTTGTTGCGGAGAACCGTACGGCGAAGGATACTGCTGCTGCGGCTGTTGTTGTTGCTGTGGACCGTATTGCGGTGGGCCGTATTGCTGCTGTTGCGGAGGCGGCCCGTAGGCATTCGGATCGGAATAATACGGGTCCGAATAATAGGGGTCCGAATAGTACGGGGATCCATAATATGCGTAAGGATAATACGGATAGCCGTAATAGCCGCCGTACCACGGATAACCGAAGCCGAACCCGAATCCTAAGCCGTATCCGTAGCCAAAGCCGCGGCCATAACCGTATCCATAGCCACCGCGATAGCCGCCGTAGCCGTAGCCTCCGCCGTACCCACCGCGATAGCCGCCACCGTATCCGCCGCCACGATATGCGCCGCCGTACCCTCCGCCACGGTATCCGCCCCCAGCCGCACTTCCGCGAAAACCGCCGCCACCGGCCGCGCGGCCGCCACCACCGCCACCGGCATGTCCACCGCCACCACCACCGTGCCCCCCGCCGCCTCGTTGGGCAAAGCAGGTGCCGGCGGCGAAAACCAGCGACAGAAACGCGATCTGGATGGCGCGCATATGGAAACTCCTCAAAACTCTCTCTGAGCCTTGGACGCGGCTCCTTGGCCTTCGGATACCGAATTCTATCTCACTGTCAGCAACTTTTCCACGTACTTGCCGAGAACGTCCACTTCCACATTTACTGCTGCGCCTGCGCGATACTCTCGCATGACCGTATTTTCAAAGGTGTGGGGAATAATGGCCACGGCGGCGACGCCGCTCTCCAACGCAGCAATGGTCAGGCTGACGCCATCCAGCGTGACCGACCCCTTGAGGATCAGATAGCGGTCAAGCTCGCGAGGAATCCGCACGGTCAACCACCAATTCCCGCCGGGCAGCGGCTCCAAGGCCAGGAACTCGGCGGTGCCGTCCACATGCCCTTGCACAATATGGCCGCTCAGCCGTCCGCCTACGGCTGCCGGACGCTCCAGGTTCACGAGCGACCCCTCGCGCAACGCACCAAGGTTGGTGCGCGCCAGGGTTTCAGGCGACAAGTCGCACCAGAATCCGTCGCTTTGAATGTCCACGGCCGTCAGACAGACGCCATTCACCGCAATGCTGCTGCCTTCGCTAGCGTCCCCGAGGACCTTGTGGCAGTGCACTAGCATCCTAGGCCCCGCTACCGCCACGCTACCAACCTCTTCGATGATTCCGGTGAACATCTATTTATCCGACCTATTTATCAACCTATTTATCAACCCAGGCTTCCACCACGAATTCATCGGGCGGTATGGAATGCAGCCGCACGTTGCGAAACTGGATGGCGTCGGTGCGGCGTAATCGTCCCGTTCCGCCCGCCACCGGTAGAGATAGAAGGCCTCCCAGGATTTTCGGCGCGTAATAAAAGAAGATCTTGTCGACGATCCTTGATTCCAGGGCTGCCCAATTCAGCTTGCTGCCCGATTCGATCATCAGAGACCGGTATTGCTCGCCCGCCAGAAAGGCCGGGAGCCGGGTCAGATCCGCGCGGCCGCCGGGACCGTCGAATATCAGCACGCGGACCCCGCGAGATTCCAGCGCGCGCCGCCGATCCTCGGACGCGGCTGAGGTGGTGATCACAGCTAGGTCATGGTTCGCGCCCGCGACCATGCGGGAATCGAGCGGAATGCGCAGCGTGGAGTCGGCGACGATGCGCAGCAGCGGGCGGCTGCGCTCCATCCCGGTGCGGTCCGTCAGCAGACAGTCGTCAGCCAGAACCGTGCCAATCCCGGTAAGAATGGCGTCGGCGTTATGCCGGATTTGCTGCACGTGGGCGCGGGCGCGCTCGCTGGTGATCCATCCGGTATTATCTTCCGGCGCGGAGATTTTGCCGTCCAAGGTGAGCGCGGCTTTCAACGTCACCAGCGGCAGCCCGGTCCGCATGGCATGGATGAAGGCTTCGTTCAGCCGTGCAGCCTCCTCGGAGTATTCGGAAGCAACTTCCACCGCGACGCCGGCATCGTGCAAGCGGCGAAATCCTTGCCCGGCCACTTGAGGATTGGGATCTTCCATGGCCGCGATCACTTGGGAAACCCCCGCGCGAATCAAGGCGTCCGCGCAGGGCGGCGTTCGTCCTTGATGGGAACACGGTTCCAGCGTGATGTAGAGCGTGGCGCCGCGGGCTTGCTCGCCGGCATCCTCGAGCGCCAGAACCTCGGCATGCTTGGCTCGCGAGTAGGTATGGAAGCCACGCCCGACGATCTCACCGTCCTTCACCAGTACGGCGCCCACGGCCGGATTCGGGCTGGTGCGCCCCAGCCCTTGCCGCGCCAGCTCCAGCGCCTCATCCATGAGCGGATTTCTCATGCCGCAAAGAGCGAGTCGATAAACTTGGCCGGTTCGAACGGAAGCAGATCGGTGGCCTTTTCTCCCACGCCCACGTAACGGATGGGCAGATTCAGTTCGCGCGCGATGGCCACCACCACTCCGCCTTTCGCCGTTCCATCCAGTTTTGTGAGCACCAGTCCCGTGACGCCGCTCGACTCAGTGAACTTGCGAGCCTGTTCCAAGCCGTTCTGCCCGGTGGTTGCATCCAGCACCAGCAGCACTTCGTGCGGAGCCGCTGGAATAACTTTCGCGGCCGTACGCCGCATTTTCTCCAGCTCCGACATCAGATTCGTCTTGGTGTGCAGGCGTCCGGCGGTGTCGATGATCACATAATCCACTTTGCGGGCCTTGGCGGCCTGCAGCGCGTCGAACACCACCGCGCTGGGGTCTGCGCCAGCGGATTGCCGGATCACGTCCGCATCGGTGCGCGTGCCCCACACCTGCAACTGGTCGATCGCAGCGGCGCGAAACGTGTCGGCGGCGCACAGCAATACGCTGCGTCCCTCCGATTTGTAGCGGGCGGCCAGCTTTCCGATGGTCGTGGTTTTGCCCGCGCCGTTGACGCCCACCACGATCACCACCGCCGGGGGCTCGGCCACCTGCGGCACCGGGTGGTCGGCTGCTTCCAACACCTCCAGCAGGTGCTGCGCGATCATCTGTTTGATTGCGGCGGGGTCCGCCAGTTGCTTGCGTTCTGCCCGCTGGCGGATGTTCTCCAGTATTTCCGTGGTCGTGTTCACGCCGATGTCGGCGGTGATCAGTGCGTACTCAACCTCGTCGAGCAGGTCCGCATCGATCTCTTTGCGGCCTGCGACAGCGTCTTCCAGCCGGTCCATCAACCCGGCGCGAGTCTTTTGGATGCCTGCCTTCAGGCGCTCCAGCAGGTTCGGTTCTTGTTCTGTGGCGCCGAATAAGGTTTGAATCATGGGGAAGAAGAGCGAAGCCTCATTGTAGCGAATGCATGTTAATCTGAAGGCGCATGCGGTCGGCGCGGGCCACAATTTTTATTTTGCTCTCGGTGGCGCTGGCGCTCGCAAACGCGCAATGTTTTGCGCGCTGTCTGGTGCAGCTTCCGCTGTGTCACACGCATGGAAAAACCCAGGCGTCCGGACCGCAGCACGATCTACGGCCTACGGCAGCGGCGGCGGTTCCGTTGAATGCGCTTTCGCAGAGCGCAGACGCGATCGCACCTTTGTGTTCGGTGTCCACCGAACTCGGGCCGCCCCGGCTCGCAATCACGACAACTTCGCCCCCTCTTCGTATCTGATCTCCTTCTCCCACACGGTCGCGGGTCAGAAAGGAGGAAGTGTGTTCCGATTTCTGTTCGTAGGTACATTCCTGTTGCCCCTGGCGCTCGCCCAGGAGCAAGATATGTCGCATATGCAGATGGGCGCCTCAGATCCCGCTGCAAGCGACTTGATGGACCTGGCGTCGGGCACCAGCGAAAATCCGCCGTCCGGCTCGCTCCCAATGTTGATGCGGATGCGCGCCGGTTGGAGTTTCATGCTGATGGGTCAAGGCTACGTCGTGGAAACGCAGGAAACCGGCCCTCGCGGCCATGACAAGCTGTATGGGCCCAACTGGGGAATGTTTGCCGCAAGTCACAAACTCTGGGGCGGCGCCTTCCGGCTTGATTTGATGCTCAGCCTAGAGCCGGCAACCGTCACGAATCGCAGTTACCCGGAGCTGTTTGAGACTGGCGAAACCGCCTATGGCAAGCCGCTGGTGGACGAGCAGCATCCGCATAATTTCATCATGGGGTTGGGCGTGCACTATGCGCACTCGATTGCCGAAAACTCCATCCTTGAGTTGTATTTCGCGCCCGTGGGCGATCCGGCGCTCGGTCCGGTGGCGTTTCCGCATCGTGCTTCGGCCGAGGAAATTCCGCAAGCGCCCCTCTCGCACCACTGGGAGGATTCAACGCACATCGCGGACGAAGTGGTCACCGCCGGAATCAAGTACAAGCAGGTTCGTCTGGAAGCCAGTGGATTCTACGGTACCGAGCCCGGCGAAAATCGCTGGATCGTCCAGTACGGCCCGATCAATTCCTGGTCCTCGCGTCTCGCGTACTTTCCCACCAGGAATTGGTCGGCGCAGGTGTCCGCCGGGAGATTGGCAAGCCCCGAGCGAGAGTCGCCGGGCGACATCATCCGCTCCACCGCTTCCATCCAATATGCCCGGCCCATGCAGGGTTCGGACTGGGCTACCAGCGCCATCTGGGGCCGCAATCACGGTACATTCAGCCAGCACAACCTGAACTCGTACTTGCTTGAATCCGTCGCGCCCTGGCGCAAGAAAAACTTCTTCACCGGCCGCATTGAGCGTGTGGACAAGGACGATCTTTTCACCAATCAGCCCGATCTTGAGGCGCAACTCGCCCGCACCGCGGGAAGCACGTTTCGCATCGGCGCCTACACGGCCGGCTACACGCGCGACATCGGCACGTTTGAAAAGATCGAAACCGGTATCGGCGCGAATTTCAGCGCCTATTCGATGCCGGACGCCATCAAACCCTACTACGGAAATCATCCGGTCGCGGTCAACGTCTATTTGCGCTTCCGGCTGCGCCCGTAATTTGACGTAGACTGAGGTTAGGTCGCATGCCGCAGCACCGCAAGATCGTGGTCGTGATGCCCGCCTACAACGCCGCCAAGACGTTGCGCATCACCTATGCGGACCTGCCGCCCGCGCTAGTAGATCAGGTGATTCTGGTGGATGACGGGAGTTCCGACGATACCGTCAAAATCGCCCGTGAACTGGGCCTGGAACTGTTCGTTCACAATCGCAACTATGGTTACGGCGCGAACCAGAAGACCTGCTATCGCGAGGCGCTCAAGGCGGGCGCGGACATCATCGTGATGGTTCACCCGGATTATCAATACGATCCCAAGCTGCTGCCGGAGATCATCGACCCGATTGACCGCGACGAAGCGGACGTTGTTCTGGGATCGCGGCTCCTGCTCGGCAACCCCATGCGGCAGGGCATGCCATGGTGGAAGTATGTCGCGAATCGCGCGCTCACGGTGCTCGAGAACTGGACCTTCGGCCTGCATTTGAGCGAGTATCACACCGGATACCGAGCCTACCGGCGCGAAGCTCTCGAAGCGGTGAATCTGGAGACAAATTCCGACAATTTTCTGTTCGATCAGGAAATTGTTGCGCAATTCATCGATTCCGGCATGCGCATTTGCGAGGTCCCCGTGCCCGCTCGATATTTCGTGGAGGCCTCCTCGGCGTCGTTCCTGCAAAGCGCTGTGTACGGGTTGTCGATTCTGCAGCTCCTGGCGCGCTACATGCTGCACCGGGCGGGTCTCCACCAGCGCCAATTCCAGAGCCTGCATCGGCGGTACGAGCGCGTGCCCGTCCGTGAGCACCGTTCCTAAACAGCCCTGGCGATGCCTCCAATTCTTCAGTCCACCGAAGTGCGCGATCCGGTGTGCGGCATGGCTGTGGACACCGGGCGCGCTGCTGCGTCGTCCACCTACCAGGGCAAGCTTTACTACTTCTGTTCGACCCATTGCGCGGCCCAGTTTCAGGCCAACCCGGGGAAGTATCTGGACCCCCAAGCCCCGCCTTCCGGGTCCATCGATTACACCTGCCCCATGCACCCGGAGATCCGGCAACGCGAGCCGGGCTCGTGCCCCAAGTGCGGCATGGCGCTGGAGCCGGTCAGCATCACGCTGGATTCGATGGACGAGATCAATCCGGAATATAAGGACATGCTGCGCCGGTTTTGGTTCAGCGTTCCGCCAACGGCCGTGCTGCTCGGGATGATGTTCGGCGGCCTGCATTTCCCGTGGCTCGAATTCGTGCTGGCCACAATCGTGGTGCCGTGGGCCGGCCGGCCGATCTTCAAGCGCGCCTGGGACTCCATCGTGAATCGCAGCCCGAACATGTTTACTTTGATCGGCGCGGGCGCGGGGACAGCTTACTCTTACAGCTTCATTGCCGCTATGGCGCCGGGGATTTTCCCAGCCCAGATGCGCGTTCGTGGTCTCGTGGAAGTTGCGTTGTACTTCGAGCCGGCGGCCGTGATCATTTGCCTGGTGCTGCTCGGACAAGTGCTCGAACTTCGCGCTCGCAGCCAGACCAGTAGCGCGATCAAAGGCTTGCTGGGCTTGGCGCCCAAAACCGCGAGAGTGATCCGCGCCGGGGGCGTTGAGGAAGATATCGCGCTCGATCGCGTGCATCCCGGCGATGTGCTGCGCGTGCGCCCCGGCGAGCGGGTCCCAGTAGATGGAGTCGTCATGGATGGCCGGAGTTCGGTCGACGAATCCATGCTCACCGGAGAGCCGATCCCCGCTGAGAAAGCCGCAGGCGCCAGCGTAACCGGTGGAACCATCAATGGCACTGGCGCATTCACCATGCGGGCGGAACGCGTCGGCGCCGAGACCATGCTGGCCCGCATCGTCAAGCTGGTGAGCGAGGCACAGCGATCGCGCGCGCCGATTCAACGGCTGGCCGACCGCGTGTCGGCGTGGTTCGTTCCCGTGGTGATCGCCGTAGCCATCCTGACGTTCGTCGTCTGGGCGACTTTGGGGCCCCAGCCGCGGCTGGCCTACGCGCTGGTCAACGCGGTTGCGGTCCTGATTATCGCGTGCCCGTGCGCGCTGGGTTTGGCCACGCCCATGTCCATCATGGTCGGGACTGGGCGCGGCGCTTCGGCGGGCGTGCTGATCCGAAACGCCGAGGCGCTCGAAACCCTGGAAAAAGTAGACACGCTGGTGGTCGACAAAACCGGAACGCTCACGGAGGGAAAGCCGAAGTTAGTCTCGGCCTCAAGCGATGAAGTCCTGCGATTGGCGGCCAGCGTTGAAACGCTCAGCGAACATCCGCTGGCGGCAGCCATTGTGGCGGGCGCGGCGGAACGAAACCTGACTCTCGCGAAAGCGGAGAACTTTCGATCGGAGACCGGGCGCGGAGTGGGGGCGGTCGTCGACGGCCGGCGAATCTTCGTCGGACGGTCCGAGAATGCCGACGCCCAGGCCGGGCAAACAGCGGTGGAAGTCAGCATCGACGATCAGCGGGCCGGCACGCTCAGCCTAGCGGACCCGATCAAGCCATCCGCGCGCGATGCCATCGCCAAGCTCCAGAGCGACGGCCTCCGCGTCGTCATGCTCACCGGAGACAACCGCCCCGCCGCGGAAGTGGTGGCCCGCGCGCTGGGCATCGATGAGGTGCACGCCCAGGTTCTTCCGGATGGCAAGGCCGGCGTCATCGCGAAATTACAGGCTCAGGGCCGCATCGTTGCCATGGCCGGGGACGGCATCAACGACGCTCCCGCTCTGGCCCGCGCAGACGTGGGAATCGCCATGGGGTCCGGTACCGACGTCGCCATCGAGAGCGCGGCCATTACACTGGTGAAGGGGGATTTGCGCGGGATCGTTCGCGCCCGCGCACTCAGCAAAGCTACCATGCGTAATATCCGCCAGAACTTGTTCTTTGCGTTCGTCTATAACGTCATCGGAGTTCCTTTGGCCGCCGGCGTCCTGTATCCGTTCTTCGGCATCTTGCTCAGCCCCATCATCGCGAGCGTCGCCATGACATTCAGCTCGGTTTCCGTGATTGCCAATGCGTTGCGGCTGAGGAAGCTCGCGCTGTGATCGAGCTGAGGAAGCTCGTCAAATGATCGACCTGCACAGCCACACCAATGAATCCGACGGAACCTTTACTCCTTTAGCGCTCGTAGAACTGGCAGTCCAGACCGGCGTGGAGGCCCTGGCCATTTCCGATCACGATACCTTCGCCGGGTACGACCAAGCGCTGCCCGAGGCTCAATCGCGGGGCTTGGATCTGGTTTGCGGGATCGAGTTAAGCACGCGCGGGCCGGGCCGCGCGCGCGCTGTTCACTTGCTGGCCTATTTCCTGCGCGACACTCCGACGGCGGAGTTCCGCGCCTGGCTGGGCGAATTGATCGAGGGACGCCGGGACCGCAACCGGCGCCTGATTGCGAGCCTGCGCGAAAAGGGCGTGGAAATCGAGTTGGCCGAAGTGGAGCGATTGGGCCGGACCTTGACCGGACGCCCACACTTTGCGCGCATCTTGATCGATAAAGGTTACGCGCCTAATTACGAAGAGGCCTTTCGCCGCTACCTGGGTGAAACCGCGCCCACCTTCGTGGAACGTTACGCGCCCGATGTCCCGGTGGCGATCCAGCATGTCCTGAGCGCCGGGGGTTTGCCGGTGCTGGCGCACCCGATTCGCCTCGGCATGCGCGATCCGGACACGGAGGACACCTTCATTCGGGGTTTGCGGAACGCCGGATTGCGCGGCATTGAAGTGTTTCACTCCGATCATGATCCAGCGGACATGGAGCGTTATGGCGCCATCGCGCGGAAGTACAATCTTTTAGTGACTGGCGGGTCCGACTTTCACGGCGACATCAAGCCGCAGATTGCGCTGGGCACTGGTTATCATGGAAATCTGAACATCCCAATGACAGTGTTGAACGATCTGCGCGCCGGTGCATGAAGTCTACCTTTGACGCGGTCGTAATCGGGGCCGGGGCGTTTGGCGCATGGACCGCTCTCTGGTTGCGTAGTTCGGGACGTAGCGTCGCGCTGCTGGACGCCTACGGCGCGGGCAACAGCCGGTCCAGTTCCGGCGGCGAATCCCGCATTCTGCGCATGGGCTACGGCGACGATCAGGTCTACACGGAATGGGCCGTGCGGTCGCTCGGCCTTTGGACAGCATTGTTCGATCAAGTGGAGCGGCCCGAGCTGTTCCAAAATACCGGTGTCCTGTGGACCCCTCCGCCCGGCCATCCGCGCGCCGTGAGCATGCGGGCGGCGTTTGAGAAGTGCGGCGTCGCGTACCGGCAGTTGACGGCTTCGGAACTGGAGCGCAGCTATCCGCAGCTGCGCTTCCTAGACGAACGGATCGGTTTGTATGAAATTGACGCCGGGGTATTGCTGGCGCGCCGAGCGGTGCAGGCGGTGGTGGAAGAAGCCGTGCGCAACGGCGTGGAATATGCGCTGGACTCGGCGCTCCCGTCCGGAGATTCTCAAGCGAAGACCGGTTCCGGCAACCTTCTGTCGGCCGGGCTATTCGTCTATTGCTGCGGACCCTGGCTGCCCAAGATCTTCCCCGAGGTTTTGGACGGCCGCATTCGAGTGACGCGCCAGGAGATTTTTTTCTTTGGAACGCCCGCGGGAGATCGCAGCTTCGCTCCCCCTTCCATGCCAGCGTGGACCGATATCACCGACCAGCACGGCGCCTACACCATTCCCGATCTGGAAAACCGCGGCTTTAAGCTGGCGTTTGACCGGCACGGCCCCGAATTCGATCCCGATTCCGGAGATCGTCTTGCGCGCGGATTGCCGGACGCACGAGCCTTCTTAGCCGAGCGCTTTCCGGCCCTGGCCGCCGCCCCGCTGCTGGAAAGCCGGGTATGCCAATACGAAAATACGTCCAGCGGCGATTTCCTGATCGACCGCCATCCCGATTTCGCGAACGTCTGGTTGGTGGGAGGCGGCTCGGGCCACGGATTCAAGCACGGTCCGGCGGTTGCCGAACATGCCTGCGCTCTCATTGATGGGCGGGAGCCCGCGCAGTCCCGATTTTCGCTTCAGAGCAAAGCCCGGACCCATCAGCGGTCCGTCTTTTAGCGCGGAGCTACTCCACGCCGCGCTGATTTTTGCACTCAGGGCTTTGCGGACGCCGGCTGCCAGAGTTCAATCTTATTCCCATCCCCGTCGTAGATCCAGGCAAAGCGGCCGTAGGATTCATTCATTCGTTTAGCGTCAATCTTTACTCCCTCTTGTTTTAAGCGGTCGAGCAAAGCATCCAGATCGTCCACGATGTAGTTCACCATGAACGGTTGCGTGGCTGGGATATAGTCGCTCGAATCAGGAAAGATAGTCCAGACCGTGACGTGTTCCTTTTGTGGGTCGTCGTGCTCGCGCCAGGGAAGCATCACGCCTGAGCCTTTGTCAGCGAGTCCAAGATGCTTCGAATACCATTCGCGCATCTGATCGCGATTAGCGGATTTGAAGAAGACGCCGCCGATTCCAAGGATGCGCCCGCGCTGCTCTATTTTGACAGGCGGTTTGACAAGCGGCTTTGACTTCTCAGTTTGCGGAGATTGCACTTCCTGTCCTCCTGTTAAGCCGGTCGAGTTAAGCAACAGCGAGCCAAGCGCAATCGTGCTCCAGGGTATTCCTTGCAAGCGTGTCATTTTTCGAGCAGCTCCTTCAGTTTTTTCAGGAAGCCCACCCAGCCGGATTTCGTGTCGGCGAACTCGTCGTCCCAGGCTGCTTCGGGGCCGAAGCCGGACTGCACCAGGCGGAGGCGCGTGATCCCTCCGCCCAGCGATTCGATGTAGTAATCGACACACATTTGTTGTACAACGCCCGTATCTACAGGACCTTTGTGGCCGTAGGTGCGGGATCGTTCACTGCGGGTGCCGAAATGCTTACCCGGCTCCCAGGCGACGATGGTGGTTCTACCCTCCATCCCGGGGCCCCAGGAGAAGTAATATTCTCCGCCAACGCGCGGTTCCACTCGGGCTTCTGGGGCGAACCATTTCGCAATCTGTTCAGGGTCGGTGATGGCCCGGAAGACTTCTTCGGGGGTCGCTTTTAGCTCGATGACGGTCTCGTGGGATCTGCTCATAATTCACTCCAGATTTGCGGATTCGCCGGCGGTCTCTTCCAGCCTGACCGCGGGATAAACGGCGGATAGCAGGCGGAAACGCCGTCCTCCTTCGGTCCGCTCGTCATGGTATTTCGCCGCCAGGTGCGCAATGGAGGCGGTCATCTCTTCGGCGAAGGCGGCGCGGGATTTAGCGCTCGCGAAGCGGATCTCGGTTTCTAGCGTAAGCGTGGCGACGCGTTTTCCGGCGCGGCGGGCGCGGATGCACAGAGAAGCCAGCTCGCGAATCATGCGGGCGGCGGTAGAAGCCAGATATGCGGCGGAGAAACGGTCGGCAGTCACGCGATCGCCGGTTTGGGGAGCGATCAGGAATTCGCGGGCCACGGCGCGCACCACGCGCTCCATGCAATTGCCTTTGCGACGTTCCTCGATCAACTCCAGGAAGCCTTCGCGCTCCAGTTCGCGCAGATGGTAGTTCAGTTTCTGCCGAGGCACGCCCAGGCGGCGGGCTAGTCCGGCGGCGGAATCGGGCTCGGCTAATTGTTCCAGCAGACGAAGCCGGCCGGGCTGCAGCAAGACGCCCGCTTTTTCGGGGCTCTGTACGATTTGCAACGTCGCCGGCATTGGATCGATTTAAGCACCCGCAAGATCCTTCTGTCAAGACAAAGTTTCTTTTCGGTAAATGAAAGCTAGATCAAACGCGGACGCCTGGATCGGCCACTGCGCTATGATGAAACTGGAGCAGCGTGCGCGATGGGAGGGACTATTATTCACGATAACGAGCCCAAACCCGGCCAGAGAACGCCCATGGAAAAGCTGGCGCAAAATATCCAGGAAGCTTTTCTGAACAATGCGCGGAAGGACAAAACCTTCCTTACCATCTATTTGATGAGCGGCGTGAAGCTTTCCGGCCGCATCAAAAGTTTCGACAAGTATTCGGTGGTGCTCGAGACCAACAATCAGGAACAGCTCATTTTTAAGCACGCTATATCCACCGTGGTGGTCTCCAAGCCCTTCCATGCAACGGCTGGTGGGCATTCCTCCGGGTCCGCCGCCGCTCCCGCTGGAACCGTTCCCGGCGGTCATGCTTTGCCCACCGAGCCCGTCGAGGATTAGCAGTCCGTTTTGCCGGTGTCTAATCAAGCACGCGCGGCCGAAGAGCGCGCCATTCTGGTTGGGCTGGATTTGAAAACCAGCTCCCACCGTGGCTCCATCCCGCGCGGCAGCGCCCATCCCAGCGCCAACGACATGGAAGAGTCGCTCGATGAGATGAAATCGCTTGCCGATACCGCCGGCGCGCACGTCCAAGAAACCATCGTGCAATCCAGGCAGGCGCCCGATTCGGCCACTCTCATCGGCTCGGGAAAACTGGACGAGCTGCGCCGCCTGGTGACGGTCCACGATGCCGACATGGTTTTGTTCGACGCCGAGCTCACTCCCACGCAGCTTCGGAATCTGGAGCGCGCGCTGGATTGCAAGATTCTGGACCGCACGCAGTTGATCCTGGATATTTTCGCCCGCCGCGCCCGCACCCGGGAAGGCCAATTGCAGGTGGAGCTCGCGCAATTGAATTATCTATTGCCGCGGTTGTCGGGCCGGGGCACGGAGATGACCCGTCAAGGCGGCGGAATCGGCACCCGGGGTCCCGGCGAAACCCAGCTGGAAACCGATCGCCGGGGTATTTACCGCCGTATCAAGAAGCTGAACGATCAGCTCGATAGCGTGCGTGGCGGGCGAGGCACGCAGCGTCGCCAGCGGCAGTCCGTTCCGCTCGCCACAATTGCATTGGTTGGTTACACCAACGCCGGGAAATCCACGCTATTTAACCGTCTCACCGGCGCCGCGGTAATGGCGGACGCGCGCCTGTTCGCCACGCTCGATCCCACCGTCCGGCATCTGACGCTGCCCTCGCGGCGCAAAGTGCTGGCCAGTGATACGGTAGGGTTCATACGGAACCTTCCCACCACTCTGGTGAAGGCTTTCCGCGCCACCCTCGAGGAGGTCACCGAGGCCGCCCTGCTTTTGCACGTCGTGGATGCTTCCTCGCCCAGCGCCCCACAGCATACCGCGCGTGTTTTCGAAGTGCTCACGGACATCGGCGCCGATCAAACGCGGCAAATTCTGGTGCTCAATAAGATGGATCAAATCGGGAGCGCGAGCGATACGGAAAACTTGGAGCAACGAATCCTGGGCGAAGTGAAAACCGGCGCGCGCACCGAAGCAGTTCCGGTGTCGGCCCGCACCGGCCTGGGTTTTGACGCGCTACTCCAAGCCATCGACAGGGCGTTGCCCCTGGATCCGGTATCGCGCCAGCGGTTTCTCATTCCCGCCGGCGAAGGTGCTCCTATTCACCTCCTCCACGAACGCGCGAAGGTGCTCTCCAGCCGGTATCGCGGCGACGTATGCGAACTGGAGGCGGAGGTTCCCGAGTCCATCAAGCGCCAGCTATCCGGCTACGTTGTTGGGTGATATGCCGAGTGATATTCTGGCATCAGGATTCCCACTGATTGACGATGCGACCCTGACATGAATCTGCCCAATACGCTCACCATCCTCCGCATCTTTTTCGTTCCGTTTCTGGTGGCCGTGCTGGTGGAACAGAATCTGAGAATCGAATGGCGCGGCGCGGTCCTGGTCCCCAACGCTTTTCTGGCCCTCGCCATTTTCCTGATCGCCGCCGCCACCGATCTGCTGGACGGTTATCTGGCGCGGCGCTGGAAGCAGATCACCACCGTCGGGACACTGCTGGATCCCATTGCCGACAAACTGCTGATTTCGGCCGCGCTGATTTCCCTGGTGCAGATCCGGCGAGTTCCGGCTTGGATGGTGGTGCTGATCATCGGGCGCGAGTTCGCGGTTTCCGGGCTGCGCAGCATCGCCGCGGCGGAAGGCTACACCATCCAGGCCAGCGACCTGGGCAAAACCAAGATGATCACGCAAGTGGTCGCCATTTCCATGATCCTGGTCAGCATCCGCTGGGAGGCGCTGAGCGGATTCGCCATGCTGTGGATGTGGGGAGTGGTGATTTTCGGCATCGCGTCGGCGGTGCAATATTTCCGCAAGTTCTGGCGGATGGTGGACGATTCCATCAAGCATCGCCGCCGTCAACAGCTGTTGCGCATCGAGCGGCAGCGCAAGCGCATGCTGCGTTCCCAAGCCCGGCAGCCGGACGCGGAAAAAATGGGCCACGCGAAGTAAATCGCGCGGTTCAGTCGCTCTCTTTGGGCGGGGCAAAAATCTGGAAATTATCCGGAGTGAAAAGCACGATCAACACTTGCCCGCGAGCCCCCAGCGGCCCCAGTAATCTTCCGTTCAATCGAACTTCAATCCCGGCGGCGTTGCCCACCCGCAACCTGGCGGACTCTTTACCGCCCACGGTCTTGCTCTGATTGGGTTGCATTACGCCCGAAAACACCGGCTTGCCGTCCGAGGATACCGATACCCAGGTGGCTTCATGCGCTAAAAGATCGAGCATCACTTTGTTGGCGGATGGCGCCTCCTCGGTTACAGTTGCTTCCACATAGCGGCTGATGGGGGCCAGCGGCGCCTCCGGGCGCGCCGTTCGTTTCGGAACCGGCTTCTTGACGGATGAATTCGCCGGACCGATTCTTGTTTTGGCAAGCGAGCGCACGCTCTCCATCACGGCTTGCGCGCTGAACGTCGATCTCCAGTCGCTCCACAGCCTGTAAACTCCCGCGCCGCCCGCAACCACCAGCACCAGAGCGGCCATCGACGCGTAGGTGCGCCAGGAGTGGAAACTGGCCGGCCTCATCGGCGAAACCTTGCGCGACACGACGCTTTCGTATCCCGGTAAAGGAAGAGGCGCGTCTTCGCTTAACACGCGGTCAACTTCGGCATCGATCTCCCGCGTGTCCAATGACAAAGCCCTGGCGTACTGCTCAACGAAGCTCTTGTAGAAAAATCCGCTCGGCAGACTCTTGCGCTTATCCGCTTCGATTGCTTCCAAGTATTTAATGTTGATCTTGGTGCGCGCCGCGAGCGTGCAAAGATCTAAGCTCTGCTCCAGGCGGGCGCGTTTAAGGGTTTCACCCACGGAAAACATGCAAGTTGCCTTATAGCTTACGGTTATAATACTACAATCGGTGACGAAATACCGTTTAGGGGCCATTTCGGTAGTACTAGTCAACTGGAACCATTGCAAACTTTTAAAAGCCTGCTTGCAATCACTTAAGGGCCAACAAGTAAACCAGCCGTTTGAAGTGGTGGTTGTAGATAACGGTTCTACTGATGGTTCGGCCGAAATGGTACGAGGTGAGCGGTCCGGCAATGCCCTCCGAATCGTACTAGTCCAAAATCCCGAGAATCGCGGGTTCTGTGCCGCGAACAACCAGGGCTTCTGGGCGTCCGACGCGGAGTTTGTCGCCCTGCTGAACAACGACGCCGAGGCCGATCCGGGCTGGCTCCAGGCGTTGGCAAGCGCCTTCGAGGGCCGCCCGGACGTCGGGATGGCCGCCTCGAAAATCCTGGTGCATGAAGATCCCCGGCGCATCGACAAAGTGGGCCACTTGATCTATCCGGATGGGCAAAATCGCGGGCGCGGTACGGGCGAGTTGGATGAAGGCCAATATGACCGCGTCGAGGAAGTGTTGTGGCCCGATGGATGCGCGGCCATGTATCGGCGCTCCATGCTGGATCAGATTGGCGGGTTCGACGAGGATTTTTTTGCGTACGCCGATGACGCCGAGCTGGGACTGCGCGCGAGAATCGCCGGATGGAAGTGCTTGTACATCCCGGGCGCGGTGGTGCGGCATCATCGGGGCGCCACATTGGGCCTGCGGTCGTCGCGCCGTTTGGAACTGATCGAACGGAATCGCGTGTTATTGGCGGCGAAACTGTTTCCCTGGACGCTGCTGTGGTTGAACGGCTTCTACTACGCCATGCGATTGGGCGCCGGTGCATGGGCCGCGCTACTCGGGCAAGGGGAAATCGGAAAATTTCCGGGCTTGGGAGGCAAACTGCAGGCCGCGCTCGCGCTCCTCAAGGGCGACCTGGCGGCGCTGCCGATGATTCCCCGCATGCTGGCGAAACGCCGCGCCATGGAGCGTTATCGCAAGCTTTCGCCGCGCCAAGTGAGGAAACTGATTCTGGAACATCGAATTCCCCTTAAGCAGCTTATGCGGCAGGCAATTTAGCCCATGCAACGAATTCATCTGATCTCCACCGGTGGAACCATCGAGAAAGTGTACTCCGAGCAAACCGGAAACGTGCAGAATCTGGACCGCAAGATCGAGCGTTATTTCCGCCTGCTGCGCTTGCCCGACGCCGACATCGAGCTGACGCACCTGATGAATAAAGACAGCCTGGAGATGACGTATGCCGATCGCGAGCGGGTGCTCGACGCCGTGCGTGAAAAGCTGGCGCTGGATCCGGCTCCGATCGTGATCACCCACGGGACCGACACTTTGGTCGAAACCGGGCTCCTGTTGCAGCGGAGCTTGCCGAATCCGCCATATCCGATCGTGCTCACCGGCGCCATGACGCCCTTGGGATTCGAAGGCAGCGACGGATTGCAGAACCTGACCGAAAGCTTGTTGGCCGCGCGCGTGCTGCCGCCCGGAGTTTACGTGGTGATGCACAACCAGGTGTTTCCGGTGGATCGCGTGCGCAAGGATCGCGAACTCGCCCGGTTTGTATGGAAATAGCGCAGTTGCGGCCTCCTGGGTCACTCTACTGAAACCCGATTCACGCCTCGTACGTTATCATTCAAGTAAGGCGTTTGATAGGCCATGTTCCGCACTGCTTCTCTTCTGCTGTTTTCCTCCGTGCTGATCGCCGCGGCATGGGCTGGAAACGACGACGACCCGGTATTTCGAAGTGACGTGTCTCTGGTCCGCGTCGACGCCCAGGTGGTCGATTCCGGTAATCGCGCCATCACGCACCTGCATGCCGGCGACTTCGTCCTTCGCGTGGATGGCAAGCCGGCGCCCATTCGCAATTTCGCGAGCGAAAATATGCCCGTGGACGTGCTCTTTTTGCTGGATGTCAGCGCTAGTATGCGGCCGCACGTGCAGCGCATCGCCGATGCGTCCGGACGGGCGCTCACCCAGCTCGGCAAGGAAGACCGCATGGGCATCATGGTCTTCGATCGCTACACGCGCGTGCGCCTCCCTTTTAACGGCAACCCTCAGGATGTGCAGCGTGAATTCGACCGTCTGCTTCGTCAGGAGCGTTTTAATGGCGGAACCGACATCACCCGCGCCATGCTCGACGCCGCCGACTACATCCGGCGCGAGGGCCGCCGCGATGCCCGGCGCGCGATCGTCATTTTGACCGACGATCAAACTGAGTTCGACCGCGACGATATTGCCGTAGGCCGGGCCTTGGCCAACGCCGATGCGGTCATGTGCGCGCTCATCGCTCCGGATGCCGGCCAGTATGGTCATCGCGGCGGACGCCCGGGTGGATTGGGCGGCGGTGGCTTGGGCGGATCGCTCGGTGGCATCATCTTCGGCCGCGGCGGCGGAGGCAACCGCTACCCCGGCGGCGGAGGTGGATCGAACACTACATCGGCCGGCACCGCCGAGATCGCCCGCGATTCAGGCGGCGACAGTATGTCCGTCAACGATGCCTCGGCGCTCGACGACACGCTCGCACGCATCCGCCAACGCTACACTCTGTATTTCAATCTTCCCGAAGGTACGCGGCCGGGTCAGGAACGCAACATCGTCGCCGATCTCACGCCCGAGGCCCGCCACCGTTACTCCGATGCCGAAGTTCGATACCGCCGCACGTCGTTATTGTCCAATGGGCCCGGGAACGGCGGCGATCCCGCGCCGCTCAAAATCACGCGTGCGCCAGCCGACAACGGCTATTCGACATCGCCCGCTTCAGCCACGGACCCCGATGCTCCTCCCGTTCATCATCGCCGCGTCGCGGTAAACGAAGACGGCTCGGTAATCGCCGGACCCGCGCCCGCCACCGATGACGCACCAGCGCATCCCTGACTTTTACCGCAACCCAGGGAGATAACGCCATCGCGTCCGGCTCCGGTACAGCGCATAACGCTCGCCGAACTTCCTGGCGAGTTCAGCTTCTTCGGAAGCGATCCGCAATTCCGACCCAGCCACATACAGCACCACCGGCAGGATCAACTTAACGCCTTCGGAAACCAGCAAGCCAGTCGCCAGCAGCAGCGCGAGAAAAGCCAGATAGATCGGATTTCGCAGCCATGCGTAGGCGCCTTCGGTGACCAGGGTTTCTCCGTGAGCACCCCGAGGCACGGATCGGAGCGCCCATACAAATATCGCCGCGCCGAAGGGCGCGAGCACCAGCGCCCCGGCCAGTTCATACGCCCGAGGCCGCAGCGGTCCGCTGCCCATGGACATGCTCACCGCGATTGCCGCCAGGACTTGCAGCAAAGTGCCGATAAGCGCCGGACCCGTGATCGTCCTCGTCGCGGAGGCCTGGCCGCGTCGGCGCGGCAATGCGCCCGCCAACGCCGCAATGGCGAACACCACCCAAGCCACGAGATACACGCAGTACGCCGCAATCTTTAGCGGGTCAGTCGACATCGCTCTCTGCTGCTTTATCTTACGCCCATGATCTTACGTCCATGGGCACAACGCTGTTCGCCTCCCTGCGATAAACTCGATGGACGGCGATGAGGAGGATGGACGTGAACAAAACTTTTTGCATTTCTGCAACGGTCCTTGGGCTGCTGCTGTCGTTAGGCGGTCCGGTGCACGCTCAGGATATACAAGCTACCAGAGACATCAAGGTCGTATCGAGCGCCGGCGCGCGCGCTCTGGCGGATGCCTGCGCCGCCTGGGCCGAGCAGAACAAACAAATCGTGGCCATCGCGATTTTGGACTGGGGCGGGAATCTCATTGAGTCCCACGCCATGGAAGGAGCGCCGATGAACGCCATCGACACGGCCCTGTTGAAAGCCAAGTCCGCCTTGCGCTGGCGCCGACCCACTTCGGAGACCAATAAGATGGTGCGGAGCGGCGAAAATTTAGCTCCGACCTTCATGCACGACTTCCCGCAGCCCGGCGCGCTTCCCATCGTGGTCAATGGCCAGCTCATAGGGGCCATGGGCGTGTCCGGCGCAGACGGCGAGAAATGCGCCCAGGCGGCTATCGACGCGGTGTTCAAAAAACAAGCGGCTTCTTCGGCACGGTAAATATGAGCACCCCCACTTGGTTCGCGATACCGATTTTTGTGGTCACGCTTTTCCCAGCGCAGGCCCAGCAGCCAACCATCGGCGTTCCTGTGGCTCCCCTGGGCGCAGGCCCATTCGTCATGGACACGGCCGAGCAGCATAAGATTCGCGTCACAGTCGTTACCAAAGGCCTGGTACATCCCTGGAGCCTCGTATTTCTTCCGGATGGCAGCATGCTCGTCACCGAGCGGCCGGGCCGGATACGCGTAATCCGCAATGGCATGCTGGACCCCAAACCGCTCGGCGGCGTGCCGGAGGCCAGGACGAAGGGAAACGGCGGCCTGATGGATATCGCGCTGCATCCCCGCTTCCCGGAAAACCACCTCGTCTACTTCACCTACGACAAGCTGGTGGACAACGACAAAGGCGCGCCCACCGTTGCACGCGGAAGGTTGGAAGGCGCCGTACTCACGGAGGTGCGCGATATTTTGGTCGCCGATGCCTGGGAGGGCAACTCGGGACTCAGCGCGCGAATCGCCTTTGGGCGCGACGGCATGCTCTACATGGCCAACGGCGGGAATGTGGGCTGGGTGGCCCAAGAGCCAGGCAGCCTCCGGGGCAAGATTCTCCGCGTGCGCGACGACGGTTCTGCGCCGCCCGACAATCCCTTCGTGGGCCGCGCCGGTTACAGACCCGAAATCTATTCGCTGGGGCACCGCAATTCATTGGGTCTCATCGTCCATCCGGAGACCGGCGCTTTGTGGAACCACGAAAATGGCCCCAACGGCGGCGACAAGATCAATATCATTCTTCCAGGCCGCAACTACGGTTGGCCCGTTGTCAGCTTCGGGCGCGATTACGCCGGACCGCGCGTTTCCGATACCCCGACGCGCGAAGGCATGGAGTCGCCTATCGTCGTATGGATACCCTCCATTGCCGTGGCCGGGATGGCCGTTTACACCGGCGACCGTTTTCCCAACTGGAAGAACAACGTCTTTGTTGGTTCGCTGCGCACCGGCGAAATTCCTGGCACCGGCCATCTAGAACGCATCGTGTTCAATGCCAGTACCGAGGAGTTACGGCGCGAAGCCCTGCTCGGCGACTTGCACCAAAGGATTCGCGAGGTGCGGCAGGGTCCGGACGGTTTCCTTTACCTGCTGACGGACGAAGATGACGGCGCCCTTCTGCGAATAGAGCCCGAGCCGTAGGCGCGGGCTTTCCGCTCCCATAACTTTTTGCAAGTTTTCGCTTCGGCGCCTCATTCATATCCATGCACCAGCGACTCGTCGTTTGTACTGTTTTGGCGTTTGGCCTTGCCAGCTGCGGCGGAGCGGGGTCCGAACCCTCCGAAGCACAGATGAAAGACGCCATGGAGTTCGCCATGAACCACCCGCCCGGCGTGGTCAACAGCGAACCAATCAAGATCACGTTTTTCAAGAAGGAGGCCTGCGACAAACCGGCTGAGCAGGGTTTCCGTTGCACTTTCACCGTGATGGTGGCGTCGGCGAATATCGGCGCCGGGATGTACAACAACATCTCGATGGGTTATTTCTACAAGGACAAGGGTTCAGGCAAGTGGATGATGCGTCCGCCGTTCTAAGTTACCGAGCCGGAGCATCCGGCGGAATTTTCTTCCGATACTCCGGATACAACGTCTCCGGCATTCCCAGTGCGGCATCGCGCGGGACGCCGTATTTTTCGGTCATCTCATCCACGAAGGGATTCTTCTCGGGCAAGTAATGCGGAGCGGTCGCCCCCACATTCCCTTCATAGGCCGTGACGCACGGCGGGCCGATGGGAGCCAGCGGCGTTGCGCTCAGTTCAAAGCTTCGCGACGTGATCCACGGTTCCGCCAGATAGATCGGATCCTCCACGATCGCGAGAATCGTCAGGATCGCCCCGTGGCGGTAAAATCGCATTGTCATCGTCGTCTCGTCGCTTGAGGGCGCACCGGTTTTTCGCAGGAACCCGGCCTTCATGTGCGTGGTGTAAGTGACCAATGTATCGCCCTCCCATTTACCGGTCGTAAACCCTCCGCGGGTGTGCTCCCCATATTGGGACGGGTGCGGCCGGCCGTCCATCCATATCGTCAGCGGCGCCCTATCTTCCCAGCCGCCGATCGTATAGGAAATCACGTTGCCCTTCAGTGGATCCGAGTCGCTCCAGATCCTCAAGCCGAACGGGCCCTGCACCAGGTAAAAGGCCGGCCACCCCTGGCACTGGCGTTCCACCATCTCGAGTTGCGATTGCGAATAACTCAGTGCTCGAATGCGCCCTTCCGCATTGAGCGGAAGTCCCGTGAAGTCCACCGGCAGCCCGTCTCCGGTGAGGAATTCGTGGTTTCGCGCCGCCCATGAGCCGGTAATCTCCACCTGCGCGACGGCGGTCTGGCACGCAAACAAGCCCAGGAGGGCTGCCGCGAGCATGGCCGCACTGGAACAGTTCATTTTGCGGTGCACGGCGTTGGATCCCATTTCGAACCGTCGGCCTCCTTCTTGAATTCCGAACTCACGATAAACGGCTGCTGCAGATACTGTGGATCGTCGACGATAGTGGTCACCAGAAGCACCTGGCCGCCACCAGAGAGCGGCGCGACATCGAAGTATTCCGTCACAGCGGCATTCTCGCTGTATGGAACACCATTCTTTCGCAGATACCCCGCGCGCAGGTTGGCCGTTGCCACTTTCAACGCCGATTTCTGCCACTGTGCGATGGAATAGCCTTGCCAGGTCCGTTCCCCCTTTGACGGCGGCGCCGTTTTCTCGGAGGCGAAATGAAAAAGCCTGCTCTGCATGCCCGCATCGCTGTCCACGCGCAGCGTGTTCTCGTCCTGCCACGTAATGTGAAACCGCGCGGCCAGCCGCATCACCGCGGGGGCTCCATACGACTTGCATTGATTTCCCGCGGCTTCGTCGGCCGCTGGATCCCAAGTGTCAGCTACTTTGCGCGCCTGTTCCGTCATCGGTACCGCTCTGTAATCGCCCTTGCGCGGCGTTACCATCCGAAAACGCCAGTCCTTGGTCACGAAAGCAACCCAATAGCCCGTGAGATCCACCGGCGCGGACGCTTTTGCGGTAGTTGCGTTCTGGCCGTTCGCCCGCGGCTGTGCGGCAACCCATAGCAGCGCGCCGAGTATGGCGATTCCGAGGCCTCTCATTGCACTTTCTCGCTCGCGCCCTTGTCCAGAGTTCGATAAATCGCTTCCACAAAATCGTTGGTGGTCCACGAACCAGTATCGGACCCGTAGCGGCGCGTGTAGCCCCGGGCCGGCGACGCTGCCTTGACCTGTTCCAGCGTGAGACCCTGCTTCATCAAATCGTGGATGCGATCGCGGATGATGGTCACCATGTCGCGGTATTCAACCACATCCAGTTGATCGCAGATGCGGCCGTGGCCCGGCACGATCAGCGTCCCCTCTTCGCGCGATACGATCGGCACGGACGGAATGGCCGTATCCACCAGCTTCTGCAAAGCTGCGATTTCGCCCTGGATGCTTCCGCCCTTGGCTACGTCGATCACCGGGAACCGCCTGGTGTCGAACACCTCGCCGGCCATCACGACATCGGAGCGCCGAAAAAAGACCATCGCATCGCCATCGCTATGCGCCGCCGGCTCATGGAAAACTTCGATCCCCTCGCCGTTGAGGTACATGTATTTCCGCGCCTGATTAAACGTCTCCGTCGGCCACGCCTCAATCGGAAATGGCGAAGGCTTCCCGCTCGGTCCGCTCATTCTCGTCAAAACTTGTTCCACCGACAATATGGACGCGCCCCCTCCCAGGAAATTCGTGGCAAGACCGACCCCGCCGTTTCCCGTGAAAAGTGTCTGCCCGGATTTCGCGACTCTGGCGTTGCCGCCCACGTGATCCGGATCGGCGCTGGTGTTGATCAGGTAACGGATGCGCTGCGCCGTGACCTTCTGAATGGCAGCCACCACTGCGTCCGCATTCTCCGCCGAACCTGAGTCCACCACCACCACGCCATCCGCTCCCACTTGAAAGCCAATATTGCCGCCTGCGCCCGCAATCATATAAAAATTCGGCCGCAGTTGAAGCACCTCCAGATCCGTGGCGAATCCAGGGAAGGACACTAAGACGACGGTCGCCAGGGCGATGGTGCGGCTGACAAGAGGCATAGATCCCGAACAATTGTACTCCTGTGGCAGCGAGCACCGTCCCTGGACGTATGTCCGTACAATGGTAAACAAAATGAAAAAAATAATCGCGTGGTCCTTCCTCCTGGCATTGGGCCCCTTCCACGGCACGTCACGTGGTCAATCCCAGGATGCTGTCGCTAGGCAGTTTGCAGGCATGTGGCGGCTGGTATCCAACCCGCAGCGCCTCGCTGACGGAACCACGCGAGAGGGACCCAACAGCGTCGGCTATGCCTTTTTTGACGCCCATGCGGATCGCATGTGCTTCCTAGCCATGAATCCCAACCGGCCACAGTGGAAGTCCGAGGCCGCGCCCACAGCAGAAGAGGGGCTGTCCGCGATCAAAGGCTTCGGCGCTTACTGTGCCACCCTCGAGATCCACGCGAACGAAGGCTTTATGCTCCGGCATTTCGAGATCAATCAAACGCCCAACGCAGTGGGCCGCGCGACCAAGCGATGGTATACCTTCCAAGGCCCCGACCGGATGTCATTGCGGGTGGATGCTTCCGAACTCAACCGGCCCGTTGTCGAAAGCACGTTCGTGTGGGAGCGCGTCGTGAAATAAGCACAATGAAATGCTAGTCGCCCTGAAGGAGGCCACTATGAAAGGAATACCCTTGCTGCTGGTTGCCGCTGGAATACTGGCAGGTATTGTCGCGCTTACGGCGCCCGCGTCTCTCCACGCCGATGACTCGGCCGCCCCGATCTTCGTCACAAAAATTCCTCCCGGATACCGGGACTGGAAGTTGATCTCCGTCGCCCACGAAGAAGGCAACCTGCACAGTATTGGCGCCGTTTTGGGCAACGATGTGGCTATTCAGGCCTACCGCGACGGAAAGCTTCCATTCCCGGACGGCGCGATCATTGCCGCTTTGCACTACGGTCACGTTCCTTCGGCGGAAAACAACAAAGTCTTTGGCCAAGCCCAATCTTTCGTCGCGGGCCCCGCCACCAACATTCAGTTTATGGTCAAGGACTCAACCAAGTACGCCGCAACGGGCGGCTGGGGCTTCGCTACTTTCATAGACGGTAAACCCGCCGCCGCGGCGTCCATGAAAAGTTGCTACCCTTGCCATAATCAGATCAAGGCTCGCGACCTGGTCTTCACGCGTTACGCACCTTAGACTCGGGCAGGCAGCAGATGATAGCGGCCGATCACAATGCCCACGTTCGGCTCAGGCATAAGAGACAGCCGACCGCTGCGAGAATTGTTCTGCGCTGACCTTCCTCAGGTGGATTCGCGTCGGCGAGCGAGTCCCTTTGCCGAGGCCTCCGATCCAGGTGGTTCACGGAACGGTTCCACGGAAATGCGTTCGTAACACACATCCAGCACGGTCAGGTATTCTGCGCCGCGCGGCGCCTGGAGAACTACGCTGTCGCCCGCTGCCGACTTCATCAACGCGCGCCCCAGAGGCGAGACCCAACTGATGTGGTTGCGGTTGAGATCGACTTCGTCGGTGCCCACGATGCTCACCACTCGCTCCGCTCCAGCGGCATTGGCGTAGCGCACGGTCGCTCCGAAGAATGCCCTCGTCGCCGCTTGCCCTGCTCTTGGCGTTTCCGGGTCCACCACTTCCGCGGCTTCGATTCGCTTGGTGAGAAAGCGAATCCGCCCATCAATCTGCCGCAGCCGCCGCTTGCCGTACTGATAGTCGGCGTTTTCACTCCGATCGCCGTTACTGGCCGCCCACGCCACCACCTCCGTCACGGCGGGGCGTTCCCTGGTGAGCAGAAACCGGTGCTCATCTTTGAGGCGCTGTAGCCCACTGGGCGTTATGTAGTTCTTGCTTTGGGTCGCGGGCTCGTCCGCTTGTGGTTTTCTCGTAAACCCTTTTCGCATCTCTTAGCCCTTCCAGCCCGAAGCTACTGGGAGCACTTCAAAAGCCCGGATAAGGTCCAAGGTGTTGCGGAGGTCGAGTGCACTTCGTCGAGCAGCCAGCGCCCACCATTCCGAAGGAAATCGAAGCGTATCTCCTCCCTTCTGTCGATG
The DNA here is from genome assembly GCA_963824345.1 of Bryobacterales bacterium. Classification (GTDB taxonomy): domain Bacteria; phylum Acidobacteriota; class Terriglobia; order Bryobacterales; family Bryobacteraceae; genus Palsa-89. The sequence continues at coordinate 37,352 of CAWGOZ010000012.1, read as the reverse complement.
TTCATGAACTTGGCGGTTACAGTCTTGCGGTCTGGACCATGGTCCGCGCTTGTGACGGTGAGATCGCTAATGGCGTAATCCTGGCCATTGACCCAGAATAGGATTTCCAAACAGCCGACCTCGCCCTTCGCCTTGCGCCTGTCGTCGCGGAAGAGCTTTGCCAACCGGGCAGAATAAATGTCATCCGGCGGTGTATATTCATGGCCCGACTGACTTGCGATCAACTGGCGATACACGTCGGAGACGAAGGTTTTCGGGTCGTTGATGCGGGTAGCTGCGGAAAGCGCCAGAGTGCAGAAAATAGAGCACGCCGCTGCTGTCACGCGTAGTTTTGCCATGGATCAGCTTCTGACAGAATAGCGAACCTTGCGCCGCGCTTTCACCAGCCACCAGCCAGCAACAACCAATAACCGGCCACCGCAGGGAGCGACACAGGGAGCGACCGGGCTTGACACCGTGTTTGTAAACCTTTAGTCTCAAAGAGTTTAGGAGGTAGCCAGATGCGAGCTATTTGCCTTATTCCCGGTCTTGTCGCGCTCGCGGCAATCGCCGAGGGCCAAGTCACCTTTACCAAAGACGTTGCGCCAATCCTTCAGAACCGCTGTCAGTCCTGCCATCGGCCGGACACATTCGCCCCCATGTCGCTGCTGACGTATGAAGAATCGCGGCCGTGGGCCAAGTCGATCAAGCAGAAGGTTCTGGCGCGAGAGATGCCGCCTTGGTACATCGACAAGAACGTAGGCATTCAGCACTTCCGCAACGACGTGTCGCTCACTGACGAGGAGATCGCAACCATCGTGAAGTGGGTGGACGCGGGCGCTCCCAAGGGAAATCCGGCCGATATGCCGAAGCCGCGCAGCTTCGACGATTCGGACCGCTGGCACTTCGACCAACCGGATTTGATCGTAACGCTGCCCAAGGATCAGATTGTGCCCGCCGAAGCCTCCGACCGGTGGATCGACGTTCTGGTTGACCCGGGCCTCACCGAGGACCGTTATATCAAGGCCGTCGAGGTGAAACCCACCAAGGGCTTCCGGGCCGTCCATCACGTAACCACGTCCATGAAGCACGACGACGATCCGGACCAGGGCGACAACGTCCAGGGAACTTTCCTCAACGAGTACGCTCTCGGAAAGAACGCCGACGTATTTCCGGAAGGCGCGGGCCGCTTGATGAAGGCGGGGACCAAGATTAACTTCAACCTCCACCTTCACCCCATGGGCACGGAAACTCCCGCTAACGTGGCGCTCGCCCTCAAGTTTTACCCCAAAGGATTTACGCCCGAACACATTGAGACCACCGAAAAAGTCGGCGACCCGAAAGAGCTCGATATTCCGCCCAACGCCGACAACGTCCGGTTTGATGGCTACAACACGCTGGCCAAGCCAGCCCGGCTCCTTTCCTTCCAACCGCACCTGCACAACCGCGGAAAGGCATCTTGCATGGAGGCCATCTATCCGGGCGGCCACAAAGTGGAGATGCTGAGCTGCGTCAGCAAATACCAGTTTGCCTGGCATCTGGTGTACCTGTATGCGGAAGACGAGCAACCGTTGCTGCCGGCCGGGACCATCCTGCACATGATCTCCTGGTATGACAACTCTCCCGGCAACAAGTTCAACCCCGATCCGGATAACCTGATCACCTACGGGCAGCGCACCATCGATGAAATGGGCGGCGCCTGGATCAGCTACTACTATCTCTCCGACGAGGAGTTCAAGCAGCAGGTGGAAGCGCGCAAAGGAAAGCAAACTCTGGCGAAGGCGGAGTAGCGGGTGCGCTGGATTTCGGTGGTATTTGCCGCGTTCTTGGCGGTCGGCTCGGCGCGGGCCCAAGTCCAGTATGCGCGCGGCCAGGACGTTGCTCCCGTTTTTGAGGGGTGGGAGCGCAATCCCGATGGCACCTTTAGCATGGTGTTCGGCTACCTCAACCGGAATTACGAGGAGGAGGTAGACGTTCCCGTCGGCCCCAGCAACAACGTTGATGCAGGGCCTGGGAAGCCCGGCGATCAAGGGCAGCCGACGCATTTCTATCCCCGACGCCAACGCTTCCTGTTTCGAGTGGTGGTGCCCGCCAATTGGGACAAACAACAGAAGGTGATCTGGACGCTCACTTCGCACGGGCGTACCAATCAGGCCAAGGGCTGGCTGCAGCCCGTCTGGGAGTTGAGCCCGGACGTCATCGTCGAAAATATGGGGGGCGGCGTCATCGATCCGAACAACCAGCCTCCGGCGCTCACCGTCGGCGATGCTTCCACCGTTACGCTGCCGGATGCGGCGACGCTCACTGCCTCGGCTACTGACGACGGTCTTCCGAAACCATACCTGCGCACGCCGTCCAATCCGGATCGCGATTCGCAGCCTCGCCGGCCGCAGGGCGTGCAGATCAAATGGATTCAGTACCGCGGACCGGGCAGAGTCACGTTCGATCCAGCGGTCTCCGCGGTGGTGTACGGCCAGCCCGTGAAGCTGACCTCGAAAGTGAGTTTCAGCGAACCCGGCACGTATATTCTGCGTGCCACCGCCAATGACGGGCAGTTGTATACCTCACGCGACGTCACCGTGACCGTGCAAGGGAACCCGAGCGCTCCCGTGCCGCCCAGCCAACGCTAAGATGCTAAACATCGTTTCCATCTTCATTTTCGCTTCCACGCTGCTCGCTCAGAGCGGTTCTATCACCGGCACTGTGGTCGACGTGGGCGGAGACCCAGTGGCCAATGCAACCATCCAGGCCACCAACTCTCAAACCAAGTCGGTTCACAAAGCAGTCACCTCGGCGTCGGGCGCCTTTACATTCGAGCAGTTGCCCGCGGGCAAGTATGATCTTTTCAGCGTCCGACCTGGGTTTGAGCCATTCGTCAGGAAGGATGTTGAGGTCGCTGGCGGCCAACAACTGCGCTTGGATCTCCATTTTCTCGACATCCAGTTGAACACGCTGGGCGACGGCCGCGAGTTTTTCGAGAGCATTGGAGGGCCGCACAAAACACCGGTCGGTCCAGCCCCAAAGATGCCGGACGGCAGGCCGGACTTGTCCGGCGTCTGGTATCAACGAAGAGTGGTGGACCCCGGGAATCCGGAACCGCTTCCGTGGGCCGAAGCCACTATGCGAAATCGCCAGGCAGAAAACAACAAGGACGCCCCCCAGTCGCACTGCTGGCCGCTCGGCGTGATGGGAAACACCCTCCAGCTTTGGAAGTTGGTCCAAACGCCGGCGCTGCTGGTGATCATGCTCGAAGGCGAATTGCCGCGTCAGGTGTTTCTCGATGGCAGAAGCCATCCGAACAACTTGAATCCTACCTGGGTGGGACACTCCATCGGACATTGGGACCGCGACACGCTGGTGGTCGACACGGTGGGTTTCAACGACAGGTCGTGGCTCGATTTGCAGGGCCGGCCGCACACGGAAAAGTTGCATATGACCGAGCGGTATCGGCGCGCCGACTTGGGGCATCTGGAAATCGAAATTACGATTGATGATCCCGGCGCTTACGTTAAGCCATGGACCACGAAATCCGTCGCCGACCTGGCGCCCCAGGAAGAGATCATGGAATACGTGTGCACCGAAAACGAGCGCGATTTGGCGCACCTGGTAGGGAAGTAATTTTTTTCATGAACAGGATGGTCATTTTGCTGGCGCTTTGCGCGACAGCGGCATACTCGCAGAACGCCGGCACGATCAACGGCACTGTGGTCGATTCCGACGGCGCGGCAGTCGCGAATGCTCAGATTCAGGCGACCAACAGAAGCACGAAAATGGCTTACAAGACTGCTGGTTCCGACAAGGGCCAGTACTCGCTAGCAACGTTGCCGCCAGGCTCCTACGACGTCTCCATCAGCGCTCCAGGCTTCTACCCGTACAACCAGTCGAACGTATCCGTTCAGTCAACGGAACCGCTGCGCCTGGATGTTCACCTGCTCGAATACCAACTGGGCACTTTGGGCGACGGGCGCGAATTCAGAGTACAGCTCACCAGTCCGCACTCGGCGCCATCCGGGCCAACGCCGCGAACCGCGGACGGCAGACCCGACCTCTCCGGCGTCTGGTTCGCGCAAAGAACGGTGGATCCGGGCAAGCCGGAGCCTCTGCCCTGGGTGGAGGCGCTGCTGCGCGAGCGGGCCGCAAACAATGGGAAGGACGCTCCGGGAGCGCGTTGCCTGCCGCGAGGCATCACCAACGCCGGGGCCTTGTTTCCCTTCAAACTGGTTCAAACACCCACCCTGCTGGTGATGTTATTCGAGGATGACATCCCGAGCCATCGCCAGGTCTTCTTAGATGGACGCGGTCATCCCAAGGACCCGAATCCAATGTGGATGGGACATTCCATCGGACATTGGGACGGCGACACATTGGTCATCGAGACCGTTGGCTTCGACGGCCGATCCTGGCTCGATAACCTGGGTCATCCGCACACCGAAATGATGCGCCTGACCGAGCGCTTTCGGCGGCCCGATCTGGGCCATCTCGAAATCGAGTTCACCATCGACGATCCAGGAGCTTATGCCAAGCCCTGGAAAATCGAGCGAGCGTCTGAACTCGACGCCGGCGACGACATCGGCGAATACGTCTGCACCGAGAACGAAAAAGATTCCGGGCACATGGTAGGGAAGTGACTGCTTTGGCCTACCTTCCCACAATCTGCGCGAACTGGTCGTTGGGTCCCGGTTGCCCGTGAATCGGCACGTGTAGCGCTACGTCCAGTTTCAGCCGCTGGATATTTTGCTGGAGAGCTTTCATGCTCGCGCTTACAACCGGCGTTGGCGCGCCTTGGGCCGGCGGGGTATACAAGTCTGCATTCACCAGGATCTTTTCCTTCGGGAAGTATACGATCAGCATGCCGGCTGCGTGATTCAGTCCTTGCATGGAATAAAGATCGAGCGTTCGGGTGTCGTCGCTGATGACGTACTTCTGATTCACCGTATCGATCGGCAGCGGACGCCGGCCTCCGGAGAAATATGGATAAAAAGTAGCGAATCGATCCGGCTGCAGAGTGCGTGGCGCGGTGCTGAACAGGACCCGATCGTAGTAATCGCGATTGGCCTGGCTGGTGACGATGGTTGCTCCTTGCGCCAGGTAAGTTCGCAGTCCGCCGGAATGGTCGAAGTGGTGATGGGTATTCACCACGTAGCGAATCGGCTTGTCGGGAATCAGCTTGGCTACTTCGGCCAGCACGGCCAGCGAGCGCGCCTCGTTCAACGGCGCTTCAATCACCGTGGTGAAATCGCTGAACTCGACCGCGAGGCTGTTGTGGGTGCCGCCGCCAATGAACCAGACTCCGTCCGCCAGCTTTTGCGACTGCACCCGCTCCACCGGCGCCGGGGCTTTCTGCACCGCGTCCGGCACGCTCATGGCTGGGACGCTGATGTTGGGCTGGACGTTGGTGACAGCGATCTCCATGAAGTTATGCGCCGGGCTGAGCCGCGGGTCGCCCTGATGGACGTGGATCATGGTAGGGAATTTCACTCCGCCGAAATCCTTATAGTTGGTGTAGCGCAGCTCGTACAGCATGTCGCCATAAACAGGATTGGGTATCCAAGTTTGCACCAGCTCGAGCATGTTCTGATCGTTGAACGTTCCGTTCACTCTGTACTTGCCCATCAAAGTACACGAAACCATGGTGCCCTTGGCGTGTTCCAGGATCGCGCCCGGCGACGCCGGCAGGCGCAGCGAGATAGCGGTTGGGTCCGCCGCCAGCGCCGCATTCAGAAAGCCGTAGGGCGTGAGCAGGATCTCGAGTTGCCGGAGTTCCGCCACGGGGATGCCCGCCAGATACAAGCCGGGTTGCGGAATGGCCTTCTCGCCATCCTCATTCCAGGCGTAATTGCCGCTGAGGATCGAGATCTGATGCTGCTCGCCCGCAAGCGGCGTGCCGCCGCCACCGCGAGGCGGGTAATTGCCTTGCCGGCGGGTAAGATCCTCGCGCGACGACTTGGTTTGGAAATCGATGGTGCGCGTGTAGCGCGTAACTTCAAACTTCGGCCAATCCTCTTCCGGACTAAAGCTCTGACCCACCGCGGCGGTCCAGCCTGCGCCGGAATACTGGATAGTTTTCACGTTGGCGGCGCCCATCGCGGTCCGCGCAGCCTGCAATACGGCGCGAGCGTCCTGCGCGCGAAGTGCATCCGCGTTCGCGATAACGAGAGCGAAGAATACGGCGGCAACAAACAGGGTTTTGGCCATGGGCCTCCTTAGTGGGTTTATTCTATATCAGCGGGACGCCGGATGAAAAGGATGCCCGGACTGGAGTGATAAGATCGATAGCCATGAATATTGTTTTTCAACTGAGTCGGTTCTCTCTTGTAGCCGCGGCGCTGGCCGCTCTACTCCAGCCGGCAGTTTCATGGGCCACTGGCTGTGGGCTCATTATCCCGGACTCCACGGACGCCGTGGCCGCCGCGCCCAGCCACCACAAGGTCATCTTCGAGAACGACGCCGTGCGCGTGTTGGAGGCGAGGGTCCCCTTGCACAGTATGGAACCGCCTCACACGCACCCCTGGCCCAGCGTATTTTTCGAACAGACCTCAGGTCTCAGCGAGCCATGGAAAACCGTCAACATCCGGTGGTCCAAGGGAGGACCCAGCAAGGGCTTCGAGAGCAGCGATCACGACCGGCATAACCTTCTGGTCGAGATCAAAAGCGCCGACTGCCAGCCCGGGCCGGCCGCGGACTTGCCGGATACCGATGCCGTCAAGATCCACGACCCGAATCTCAGCGTGGTTCTTGAAAACGATTACGTGCGCATGCTGAGCATTCGAATCCCGCCCGGCGGCAAAGAACCGTGGCACACGCACACTTGGCCGGCGGTAGTAGTGTATTTCAGCTTGCCTCCCTCCCAGCGCCTTTTGAAGGACGGTACGAAGACAAATCGGCCGGAGCTGAAAGAACTGCAAGTTAGCTACGACCCCGCGAGCCAGCCGCTGCACTCGGTGGAAAACCTCGGCGATGTTCCCTATCAGGCGTACCGCGTGGAGCTGAAGCCGACCAGCACGGCCGCCCTCCGAAAACCCACGCTGTGATCAAAGCCAGGAGCACCTGGATTCGGAGGCTCTTCTTTCAGCTGCACCTCTGGTCCGGAATACTGTTGGGCCTTTATGTGACCGTGGTCTGCGCCAGCGGCAGCGCGATCGTCTTTCGAAACGATATCTATGATTGGCTGGACGCCGGCGGCAAATCCGTTGCGTATAAGGGAGCGCTCTACCATTGGCTGTCGTGGTTGGGCAAGCTGCATGGGAGCCTGCTGATGGAAAGCGCCGGTATGACGGCCAACGCCATCGGAGGGTTCCTGCTGGCCGCGCTGTGTCTTACAGGGATCATCGTCTGGTGGCCCGGAGTCGGGAGCTGGCGCCGGGCCCTGACGATCTATGCGAACTCGGGCTGGAAACGGTTCGTCTTCGATCTGCATAGCGCGCTCGGCTTTTGGACTTTCTCCGTGCTGCTGATGTGGGGACTGACAGGCGGATACTTCGTCTTTCCGGATCCCTTCCGCGCAGCCATCGGCCTCTTTACGCCGATCACGCCGCCCCAACGCCGGCGTCCTTTAACATTGGGCGCTCAAATCCTGCGAGGGTTTTCGCTGGCTCATTACGGCAACTTCGGTGGCTGGGGAGTCAAGATCTTATGGGTGATTCTGGGACTCGCGCCTGCCGTATTGTTCTCGACTGCTCTGCTGATGTGGTACAACCGCGTACTCGCTCCCGCGATGCGGCGCTTGCGGCGCGGGTAGTTCAGGGGCACGCGTAAACTTCAATCCATTGTCCTCGGCGGGTCCAGCGCCGCACCGGAACCAGTCCGAAATGTTGGCGAACTTCGGCGGGCGTCATCTGGCGCTCATATTCATAGAAGCGCTGCAAGAAATCCCGGGCCGGAGCCCACTGCAAAACGCCCCAGCCGGGTTCCCACGTTCGAGAGTAGAGCACCAGCACATCCACGCCCTTAGGGTCCAGTGCGTTCAGCGTGGTGAAACGCAGATCGGAGGTTTCGGCCGCGGAGAGTTTCGTGTTCACGTAGCCAAACGCCGGACTCCGTAGCGCCTGCGTGAGGGGCCACGCCGTGTAGATGGTTTTCTCTGGATACGATTTTTCGAGAAATTGAGCAGCGTCGCGATGCAGCTCGACAAAATCGGCCATGGCGAGATTGTTCTCGAACGGCATGGGAAACGGCGGATTGAGGAACAGCCCGGCGATTAGTCCGAGGGCCATCGCGGCAACGCAAACAACGCGCAGCGGCGGCGCCAGAGCAGTGAATGCGGCGGCCATTGCGATGTAAACCAGCGGAAGAGCGGGTAGCAGATAGCGCTCCAGCCCGGCGCCTCCCAGCAGGCTAACCAGAAGCACATGGGCGGCGATGAAGGTCCAGGCGATCTTCCACGCTCGGGTGTCGAAAAGGCGCTGGCGTTTCCATGCGAACAGGATCGCGACGCTTCCCACCCAGCGGAAGTCATCCAAGAACAAATAGTAGAAGCGGCGCAGCAAGGCGAGCGAAGCTCTAACCGGATGCAGCGAATACAGCGTGTTGTAGTGCGTGAATCCGGGATCGCCGAACAGGTGACCTGTGGAGCGCCAAAGCACGAAGAACCAGATGCCGAGTGCGATGAAAGGCGCGAGGTAATAGGGGGCGTATTTTGATCGAGCCGGATCGAAAAACAGCACCAGGCCAAAGATCAAAGGCAGGATCGCGCCGGTTTCTTTCGCCAGCACCAGCGCGGTGCAGGCGGCGGCCGCGGCGGCGTGGCGGTCCCCTAAGAATAGAACGAGCGCCAGGACGGTAAACAACATGGCCGGCATATCCAGCTGCGCCATCATCCCTTGCGTGTAAAACAGCGGGTCGCACAGCAAGAGCAGAACGGCAATCAGCGCGGGAGCGCGAGCGTGGGTGATTTCGAAGCCCAATGAGAAGGTGAAGAACACGGCCAGGCTCGCCAGCGCCAGCATCGTCAGCCGCGTGGCGGCGACGGAATATCCGAACGTTCGCCAAACCAGCGCCAGGTACGCCATCACGGCGGGCGGGTGCGCGTTGGGTACGGTGGAATGCGGAATCCACGCGCCGTCGTGGTAGATGTCGAGCGCGGCGGGAACGAATTGGCCGAGCTCATCCCAGAAATATGGCAGGCTCAAAAACGGAAGATGGGCGAGGAAAACGATGGCGGCGAAGGCCGCCGCGAGGAGCAGCAGGACTTTATTCGACCCTCGCGTAGGCTTACTGAATGGCGCCGGGCTTGCCGGGGTGAGGCTCCAACTTGATTTCACCGAAAGTCGCCTCATATTGCGAAACGTTCTGAGTCAACACGTTCAACAAGGCCTTGGCCTGCTGCGGGCTCACGTAGACGCCTTGAAAATTATGGATGGTCACGCTGTCGGGCGCGGTTTGGTTGACGATGCCGAACATCAGAAAGAAGTCCCACAGATTTACGCGAATTTGCACGCTGTTGGCGTAGGATTCACGGTACTCCGTGGTGTTGACCAACTGGAACTTCGGCGCGGGCTGGGAAGGCGTCATAGACACATCCATATTGACATACGGCAGATTGACATACGACGGCGGCTAACCGCGCAGAAAAGCGCGCAGCTCGGCGAAAGTTTCTGCGGGGAGCTCCTCGGGAAGAAAGTGGCCACCGGGGAGGGCCTTGCCGGAGACGTTCGAGGCCCGCTCGCGCCAGGTGGCCAGCACGTCGTAGAGCCGATGCATGGGGGCGTGCTCGCCCCATAGAGCCAGGAGCGGGCAAACGACTTTGCGGTCGAGATCGGCATCGTCGTGATCGAGATCGATGGATGCGGAGGCGCGATAGTCCTCGCAGGCGCCGTGCACGGTGGCCGGATCGCTGAAGCACCGCATGTATTCGGCGCGAGCTTCCGGCTCGATGAAGGAGCCGCGATGGGCGAACAAGTCCAGAATCTTGGGGATGATGTTTTCCGGCAATGGCGTCGGCTGAATGAGAAGAAACCAGTGGTAATAGGCCGTAGCGAATTCCTTGGTTGTGTAGCGCAGGAGTTTGTGAGTGGGAACGATGTCGATGACGGCGAGTTTGGTGACGAGAGTGGGATGATCGAGCGCCATGCGATGCCCGACGCGTCCGCCGCGATCATGGCCGACAACAGCGAACTGATCGAAGCCGAAATGCCGCATCACCTCCACCTGATCCCGCGCCGTGGCGCGCTTGGAATGGCCGGAGTGATTTTCTCCGTCGGGGGGCTTGCCGCTGTCGCCATAGCCGCGAAGGTCGGTGACGACGACGGTGAATTCTTCGGCCAGCCGCGGCGCGATCTTGTGCCATTCGACGTGCGATTGCGGAAAGCCGTGGAGCAGCAGAACCGGCGGCCCGTTGCCCGCGGATACGGTGTGGATGGTGGCGCCGGAGGTTGCTACCCGCTCGGTCTTGAAACCTGGGAACAGACTCATGCGCCCCAGATTAGCAAGCACCGCTCCCTCACGGTCGCGGCTCGGTAGGGTCGCGGCTCTGTCGGGTCGCGGCTCTGTCGGGCGGTCAGTCGATCTGGTCGCCTTGGTCCTCGGGGTCGCCGATAGGGATGCGGATCAGCATTTCCGGATCCAGGAATTGCAGGAAACCCGGCGGGAGCGTGTCGCTGGGATCGTCGACGTTGGTGGGCGCCAGCGCGCCATCGGCTCCGATGAGGCAGAGATCGCTGTCCGGCCAATGATCGCGCGCGCTATCGAGTGCATTGGTGAAAGAAAGAAGGTCGGGGCGTTCCAAGCGCCGGGCGGCGGGTGCGTGTGGCGGTTTGGGCGGCTGGGAAGTGATGCCCAGATGCTGGTGATGCGACTTTTGGAGAGCTTCGGCGATCTTGTGGAGCGCTTCTGGTTTCATGCTGCGGTTCCCTTTCACCGTCAGGGTATGGCCTGGACGCGGGGGAACATGCCACCCACTCGCCTAAGTGATTCGCATCACTCGAAAGAAAGAGTTGCCCGCTTTGTGATTACGCGATTTCACCGACCCAGGTGGATTCCAGCCATTGCACGCCAATCCGTCGCCGCGTGAGTTTCAATCCGGGAGTTTCCTTCATCCAATCCTGGACGGAGGAGTCCTGGATGCGTCTCCAGCCATGCGATTTGGCCAGGTCCTTGATTTCGTCGGGTGAGAACGCCGAGCGCAACGGCTCGCCCATTAAGGCGAGAACCGGGCTGCGCGGAATTCGCCCATTCTTCTTGCGAACGTAGGTGAAGGCGATACGGCTGCCTGGCGCCGATAATGCCGCGATCGCGCCCAAGTTCGCCGAGACGGCTTCGGGCCTGAGGTACATGGTGACGCCTTCCCAAAGCCAGAAGGACGGCTTGGAAGGATCGAATCCGGAGCTGCGGAGAAGCGGAGCGAGTTGATCGCGCTCGAAATCGATGGCGACAAAACGCACGTCCTTTGCTTTAAACGGAAGGGAGGCGGCGCGTTCGCGTTTCCACGCTTGGCTGGCGGGAAAGTCCAGCTCGAAGACGATGGTGTCCTTGAGAGAATCCAGACGCCAGGCCCGGCTGTCGAGGCCGGCGCCCAGGATGACCAGCTGGTCCACCGGAAGCGCGGAAGCGAGCGCGCGGTCCAATATCACGGTGCGGAACTGTAGATAGACGCCCATGGGGCCAAGCCAGAATGAATACGGCGAGGTGCGGGCGCCTGAGGCGATCGCGGCGCGCCTTTGTTCCACTCGCCTGCGCCACTTCTCGGGAAGAAACTGAACGGCCAGCGGATCGGAGAAACCAGGGACGCGAGGCGCAAGGTTGCCCAGCGCGCGAGCCAGCGCGACGAATTGGGCGGTGCGGCTTGGTTTGCCGGGGCGCACTTATGGATAGAGTACGGCAAATGCGCACGGCGCGTTCGCTATGATCGTAGACACGTGAAGCAATCGTGAGCGGAACACTGTACGTTGTTGCGACCCCGATCGGCAACCTGGACGATGTCACGCTGCGCGCCCTGCGGATTCTGCGGGAGGTGGACCGGATCGCGTGTGAAGACACGCGGCAGACGCGCAAGCTGCTGGACCGCCACGGCATCGCAAAGCCGCTGGTGAGCTATCACGAGCACAACGAGCAGGCGCGCGCGGAGGAGCTGCTGAGAGATCTGGCGGCGGGCGCCAATATCGCGTTGGTTTCAGACGCGGGGACGCCGTTGATCGCCGACCCAGGATACCGGCTGGTGGCGCAGGCGCGGGCGCAAGGGATCGCGGTCTCGCCCATACCGGGACCCTCGGCGCTGCTGACGGCGTTGAGCGCGTCGGGCCTGGCAACCGATGCGTTCTTCTTCGGCGGCTTTTTACCCGCCAAGAAAGCCCAGCGCCGGAAAATTCTGGAAGAGATGAAGCTTTACCCGGCAACGCTGGTTTTTTATGAGACGCCGCACCGAATTCTGGAAGCCTTAGAGGATATCTTGGAAGTGCTGGGACCGCGAAAGGTGACACTCGGGCGCGAGCTCACCAAGATCCACGAAGAATTTCTGGCGGGCGAACCGTCGGAACTGCGGGACGCTCTTCGGAAACGATCATCCATCAAGGGAGAGATCACCCTCGTGATCGGCAAGGCGGAGGCTCAGGCCGCGGATGCGACGCCGATGGAAGCCGCGTTCGACAAGTTGCTCGAGGCCGGAGTGCCGCGCATGGATGCGATGAAGACTTTGGCGCGCGAGCGGGGACTGTCGAAGCGCGAGGTTTATCAGAAACTCAACCAGCGGTAATGAGCGATGCGGGGCGGCGCGCGGGAGCCGGGCAACAATTGGCGGGGCAGGCGTCGTGACCGCGCGGGTCGGCGATCAGTTCGCGAATCATTCGCACAAACTTGGGATGCACGCCGACGGTGGCGGCCCGCAGCATGTTGACGCCGCGTTCTTCGGCGATGGCTCGCGCTTCGTAGTCGAGATCGTAGATCACCTCCATGTGATCGGAGACGAAACCGATGGGCACCACCACTACGTCCGAGCCGCGATCCAGTCCGCGCACGACATCCGCGATATCGGGCTCCAGCCAGGGCTGCGAGGCAGGGCCGCTGCGGCTTTGGTAGACCAACCGCCAATCACCGCGGCCGAGAGACTCCGCGACCAGCCGGCAGGATTCCTGAAGCTGCTTTTGATAATCGCTGGTTTCGGCCATGGAGCTCGGAATGCTGTGCGCGGTGAAGATGATTTGCGCCGGGCGGTTGCCGAGGGACTCGCGAACGCGATCGGCCTGGGCCTCGATGAATAGCGGGTGTTTGTAGAACGTGCGCAGTTTCTGGATCTCGGGCGCGCCGTCCACTTCCGTTCGGGCACGTTGGATGTCTTCCAGGTATTGGCGGCATCCGGAATACGAGCTGAAAATCGAGGTGGCGAAAGCGAGGGCTGAGCGGACGCCATCCGCCTTCATCTGGCGCAGCGTGTCGGCGAGGAATGGATGCCAATTGCGATTGCCCCAGTAGATGGGGAGGCGCGGCCCGCGGGTGGCCAGTTCGCCTTGGAGGGCAGCGATCAAGGCGCGGGCTTGATCGTTGATGGGGCTCTTGCCGCCGAAGTGGTAATAATGCTCGGCTACCGCCAGCATCCGTTCGCGAGGAACATTGCGCCCGCGCAGGACGTTCTCGAGAAACGGAATGACGTCTTCCGATTTTTCCGGTCCTCCGAAGGACAGCAGGAGAACGGCGTCAAAAGCGGAGTCGGGCATACATACTTATTGTAATGGCCCTGCTTGCTGACGCGCGTGGTTCGGTGACGCGCGCGGCTAGCGCCAATGCCCGCGACGGTAGCGCCAGCCGTTGCCATATCGTTCCCAACGATCGGCAACCCAGACGGCACGTGGATGCGGAGGCACGGCCCATCGGCCATTCACCCAGACCCAGCGGCCTCCATTCAGGTTCCAAAAACCGTCCACCCACACATAGCCCGGACCGGGCGCGTATCCAACCGCACCGACCACATAGGGCGCCGGCGGCGCAGGCACGACGTAAGCCACGCGCGGAGGTCCGCAAGCCACTATCGCGGACGACGCCAAAAGAATCCCCGTAAGAACTGCTGATTTCATCGCAGTATGTCTCCTCACCAGGTTAGATGAGGAGCATACTGCGACGGGTTTCGATGCATGAAAATCCGCTAACGTTAGGGCAGATTCATTTACTTTGAAAGAGCGGCTACTTTGAAAGAGCCACTGACACCGGGGGGCTGCACACCGCCTTCGCGGCCGACGGTCCACCACACACGGACACGTTGACCGAACTGCCAGCCAGCTCCGTGGGCAGGATCAAATCGATCTGCTGCATTCCGGGAATTCCGGGCGCGGGGCCCGCATAGTAAGGTTTCGCGACCACTTGGGTACCGATTTTGGCAGTGATCACGCCGGTTCCAGATAAGCCGGTAGCGTAGACCTGGATGATACTGCCAGGCGCAGCCGGTTTTTTGGAACTGTTCAAGCTGTTGTCCTGATTCAGTACGCCATTAGAGAAAATGCCGGGTGCAAAAGGCGCCAGGGTAGCGGTGAGCGGCGCGCTGGCCGTGCCGTCCACGGTGGCAATCACCTGCGCGGAGGTCTTCGAGCCCAGGCCGTCGGGCACGATCAAATTGATCTGCGTGTCGTTAGCGAACAGAACCGGGGCATCCAGGCCGTCGAACGCCACAGTGACAATTTTGCCGGCGAGCTGGGTTCCGCCAATGGTAGCCATGGAGCCGGGAGCCACCGGGCCCTGCGCGAACGTAGCCCCGTTGACTAGAGTTTGCACGGAGGGGGGCTGAACCGCGGGCGCGCTGGGGGCGCCGACCGCAAACGCGATTGCCACGTTCGACGTTCCCACCGTAGGCCCGGCGTTGATGGTCAAAGTGGCATTATAGGTGCCCGGCGCGAGCGTTCCAGGAACGGCTTCGATGCGAATGTTCTGACTGTTGTCGGCTTGGGCCGGCGACAGCTCCAGCCAGCCGCTGCCGCTGGTGTAACTGACCGACGCCGTCCACGGCATTACCCCGCCGGATAAATTCTCCACCGTGAGTTGTTGCGTGAGATCGGCGGCGCTAAAGCTCATCGAAGATTGGGACACTGACAAACGGGGAAAATAAGTGGCATTGCAATCGCCGACGATGCTGCAATCGTCTGGAATTGGGACCTGCTGGAAGCGGGGAATGGGATCCGTCGCGGTGGCCAGGTAGACGGTGGAAATGGGCGCGAGCGAGACGTTCTCGGAGGTCTGGACGTCCACGCCACTGAATGGAGCAAGCGTGAGAAAAGTGGGGAATTGCGCGCTCTCCTGAATGGACGGATTCGCATCCATCACCTGGTAGACCGCAATCCCGGCGCCGTTGGTGAGAGTAACCGCTGTCATTGAATCCAGGCTCACGGTACCGGATCCGTGCGCTCCGGGAGTATAGAGAGGGTATCCTCCGGCGCCGTTTGAATTCGCGTTGGCGACCAGCGAGAGCAGCAGCGAGGAATTGCCGGGTGTGTACTTGCCTCCGGACGCGGTCATCCCCAAGTCCCCACCCGCGGTCGGCTGCGTGGCATCCGATCCGGCAACGACACTGGGAACAAACAGCTGGGCTCCCGGAGGGAATCCGGAATACTGCACGATGATGCGCGTGCCGGTGTCGGCGTTCAGGTTTGACACATCGCCCAGCGGCGCGAATGAATCCGCGAAACCCTCGGTAACGCGCGTGGAAGTGAATGCGGTGCGTTTCGCCAGGAAACTGGCGAAGCTGGCTGGATTGGCCGGCAGCGGCGATCCTTGCTGGCTGCAAATGATCTTGCCGGAGAAAGCGTCGTACAGGCCATGCTCGGGGATTCCGACGGTGAGCTGGCTGGTGGTAAGCGCCAGAGAGGCATTGGCACTGCTTCCGATCAGCACTTGCATCGCACTGCTGGGCGCGAAGTTTAATTCATTCGCCGCGCCTCGCAGGCCAGCCAGCCGCAGGGTGACGGAGCCGGTTGGCGATAGGGTGAAAGTCAAGTTATTGAACGTTAGATTTGACTGACCGGCAAGTGTGGGCTGCGCACTGACCGTTTGGGGCCCGGTACCATTGTCAGCGGTGAGTGTAATGCCAAGCAGGACATTGGAAGAAGCCGACGCCAGGCGATTGGTGATGTTGACGTTTAGAAAAATAGACAAATCCACGGCGGATACTGTCGCGCCTGGAGCGCCACCGGAACAGGTGAATGCCAAGTCGCCGGTCCTCTCGGTGATGCCTTCCCCATGTACGACCGGGATCTGGCTGGTGGGAACGCAAGTTAAAGTAGCGGCGCTGACTGGAAACACAGCAGCAGCCATCAAGAACGAAATAGGTACGAAAAAAAGACGAAACATGGGTGGAACCTTTCGAGGAATAACAGGGCGCGGCGATTCCGATTATACATGTTTGTCCGCCCTGTTACAATAAAACAGATTCGCCATCTTCCCCCTCCGTTATGACCGCGCTCACGTCCATTGCCGATTCGCCGGTCATTACCCGGGAGCCTCTGATTGACACTTTCGGGCGCCTGCACGACAATCTCCGGATCAGTGTGACGGATCGCTGTAACATCCGGTGTTTCTATTGCATGCCGGAAGACAACGTACGCTACGTGGCGCGCGAGGAGCTGCTGTCGTTTGAGGAAATCGAGCGCTTCGCGAAAGTGGCCGTGTCGCTCGGAGTCACGAAAATTCGTGTAACGGGCGGAGAGCCGCTGGTGCGCAAGGATCTTCCGGTGCTGATCGGAAAGCTGTGCGCGATTGCGGGGGTCCGCGACATCGCGCTCACCACCAACGGCGTTCTGCTGGCCCGGCACGCGCAAGCTCTCTACGATGCCGGCTTGCGGCGGCTGAACGTTCATCTGGACACCCTGGATCGCGAACGCTTCCAGAAAATTACCCGCCGCGACGATTTGGACAAAGTGCTGGAGGGCATCGACGCCGCGCAGCGGATTGGATTCGACCGGATCAAGATCAACGCCGTCGCGGTGAAACATCTGGTGGAGCCCGACATTGTTCCGCTGGTGCAATATGGGCGCGAGCGCGGCATCGAGGTCCGGTTCATTGAGTTTATGCCGCTGGATTCGCAAGGGCTTTGGGCCCGCGAAAACGTTTTGTCGGCGGACGAAATTATCGAGACGCTGTCGCGCGAAATCTCGCCACTGCTGGAGCTGCCGGATGGCGATGCGCGGGCGCCAGCCACAGAGTACCGTTTTGCGGATGGAATCGGATCGGTTGGCTTCATCGCTTCCGTCACCAGGCCTTTCTGCCTGAATTGCAATCGCGTCCGGCTCACCAGCGACGGCAAGCTGCGGTATTGCCTGTTTGCCATCGAAGAGACCGATGTTCGAGAGCTGCTGCGCAACGGAGCGCGGGATGCCGAGATCGCCGCGACCATTCGCGAAACAGTGCGCAAAAAGTGGCTGGGGCACGAGATCAATTCCGCCAAATTCGTAGCGCCGCCGCGTCCGATGTACGCCATCGGAGGCTAGCGGCCGCGCGGGATCGGCTGGCCGGGGTGGCACACTTCCTGTACACCTTCTCGCCGCTCGCTGCATCCAACATGCATGCGTGGTGGAGATTTCATTTCGGGCTGGGGGAAGATTCTACGCGGCAAACTGCCGCTGCTGTCGATTGAAATTACGAGCGAGTGCCCGCTTAGTTGTCCGGGTTGTTACGCATACGGCGATCGGCACCTGGGTGGCGGAGTAACACTGACCGAGCTATCGGATAGTCGTGGCGAAACTCTGGTCCAGGGCATCTTGAGACTGGTGGAGCGGCACGATCCGATGCAAGTGAGCCTGGTGGGCGGCGAGCCGATGATGCGCCATCGCGAGTTGAGCCAGCTGCTGCCCATCCTGAGCGAGCGCGGTATCTACACGATGGTGGTCACCAGCGGAGTGATTCCGATTCCCTCCGAATGGACCGCGCTGCCGCGGGTTACGGTGGCCATTTCGGTGGATGGATTGCCCCAGCATCACGATGAACGCCGCAAACCGGCGACCTACGAACGGATTCTTCGCAATATCGCGGGCCGGCGAGTCTACATTCATTGGACGGCAGTACGGGCACACGTGCAGGATCTGAGTTATGCCGAACGCTACCTCGAGTTTTGGAGCGAGCGCGACGAAGTCCATCGCATTTGGATGAGCGTGTATACGCCGCAACGGGGGGAGCAGAGCGCGGAGCGGCTTACATTGGAGGATCGCAAGCGGCTGGCCGAGGCGATTCCATGGCTGGCCCGGAAGTACCCGAAATTTCTTATTAAGCCGGGAATGGCGCGGGCCATCCTGAGCCCGCCGTCCAGCCCCGCGGAGTGCTCCTTTGCCCGCGTGTCCGCCAATTACACGGCCGATCTGGAAACGAGGGTTGAACCGTGCGTCTTCGGCGGCGACCCGGATTGCTCGGAATGCGGCTGCGCGATCAGCTCCGCGTTGCACTGGATCACCAACGAAAAGGTGGGGCCGATTGCGGCTCGGCGTCTGCTGGATGCATCGTTAGGGATTGGCGAGGTTGTGGCGCGGTTGAAGAAGGCCAGCTAGACCGCTTGCTCACGCGCGCGGCTCAGTCTTCGTCGCTCGACAGCTTCGCTAGCACGGAGAAATCTTCCAGCGTCGTCGTGTCGCCTTTCACTTCTCCATTGGTTGCCAGCTCGCGCAGCAGGCGGCGCATAATCTTCCCGCTGCGGGTTTTGGGAAGCGAATCGGTGAACCGAATATCATCGGGCTTGGCGATTGGCCCGATTTCCTTTGCGACCCACTGGCGCAACACATTTTTCTGCTCTTCGCTGGGTATTTGTCCGGCTTTCAGCGTGACGAAGGCCGAGACCGCTTGGCCTTTCACGTCATCGGGCCGCCCCACTACCGCGGCTTCAGCCACCATCGGATGGGCCACCAGCGCCGACTCGATCTCCATGGTGCTGAGACGGTGCCCGGCCACGTTCAGAACGTCGTCCACGCGGCCCATCAGCCAGAAATAGCCGTCCGCGTCGATGCGGGCGCCATCGCCGGCGAAGTACATGCCGGGGATCTGCGACCAGTATTGTTCGTGGTAGCGCTCCGGGTCGCCATAAATCGTCCGCAACATGGAAGGCCAGGGCTGTTTGATCACCAGAAATCCGCCGGCGCCAGGCGGCACGCTTACTCCATCGCGAGTGACTACATCGGCGATCACCCCTGGCAGCGGCAGCGTAGCCGAGCCAGGCTTGGTGGCGATCGCGCCTGGAAGCGGCGAGATCATGGCGGCGCCGGTTTCGGTTTGCCACCAGGTGTCGACGATCGGGCAGCGGCCCTGGCCGATCACTTCGCGATACCACATCCAGGCCTCGGGATTGATGGGCTCTCCCACGCTACCGAGCAGCCGTAACGAGGCGAGACTGTGCTTGCGCGGCCATTGCTCGCCCAAGCGCATGAAGGCGCGAATGGAAGTGGGCGCGGTGTAGAAGATGCTCACCTTGTACTTGTCGATGATGCGCCAGAACCGGTCGGGCTCGGGCCAGGTGGGGCCGCCTTCATAGATCACCACGCTGGCGCCGTTTTGCAGCATTCCATAGACGACGTAGGTGTGGCCGGTGACCCAGCCGATATCGGCCGAACACCAGTAGGTGTCTTCATCGCGCAGATCGAAAATCCATTTGGCAGTGATGTACGAGCCGACTGAGTAGCCGCCGGTGGTGTGGAGAATGCCTTTGGGCTTCCCGGTGGTTCCGGAGGTGTAGAGCAGGTACAGGGGATGCTCGGCGTCCAGGGATTCGGCCGGGCATTCGCCGGAGGCCGTCTCCATCAATTCGTGCCACCAGTGGTCGCGCCCCGGCTGCATGGCGACGTGGCTGCCAGTCCGCCGGTAAACCAACACGCTTTTCACCGAGGAGCACTGCGGCAGCGCCTGATCGACGGCTTCTTTGAGCTTCACTTCCACGCCTCTCCTAAATGCCCCGTCCTGCGTGATCACGGCCACTGCTGCGCAATCGTTGATGCGATCGATTAACGCCTGCGCGGAGAATCCGCCGAATACGACGGTGTGGGCAGCTCCGATCCGGGCGCATGCGAGCATGGCGATTGGCAATTCCGGAACCATGCCCATGTAGATGGCGACGCGATCGCCTTTGGAGACGCCCAGCGCCTTCAGCACGTTGGCGCACTTGGACACTTCGCGCAGCAGTTGCTGATAGGTGAGGGTTCGCGAATCACCCGGCTCGCCTTCCCATTGGATGGCGGCTTTATTCTTGCGCCAGGTGGCGGCGTGGCGGTCCAGGCAGTTGTAGGACATGTTCAACTGGCCGCCGATAAACCACTGGGCGAAGGGCAGCTTCCATTCCAGAACGCGATCCCAAGGCTTGAACCAATGCAGCTCGCTCGCGATCCTGGCCCAGAAACCCTCGGGATCTTCCTGGGCTTCTTTATACAGGCGGTCGTATTCGGCGCGGCTGCCGATGCGGGCCCCGGCGCGGAACTCGTCGGGTGGTTCGAAGACGCGTTGTTCGTTGAGAACGGAGTCGATGGCGTTCGATGACATGGCTCTCCATAGCATATCGTTGTGTATTAAGTGCCGTGGCGTGCGCTAACTGCCGTGGTGTGTGCTAACCTACCGCGATGCGGGGCAGAGCTTAGTGGCATCCGGCGAGGCGCGGCCGCGGACGGGCGGGCGCCGCAAACTCGATTTTGTTATCGCGGGCGCGCAGAAGGCGGGTACCAGCACGCTGGACGACATTTTCAGGAAGCACCCGCAGATCCAGATGGCAAATTACAAGGAAACTCATTTCTTCGATAACGAAGGCCGGCACTGGGAGGCTCCCGATTACGACAAGCTGGACGCCTATTTTCCCGTGCTCGACGACAGGCTGCGGGGAGAAGCCACACCAGCGACCCTATATTGGCGGCCGGCGATCCGGCGTTTGCGCGAGTATAATCCCCATATCAAGCTGATCGTGCTGTTGCGCAACCCGGTGGAGCGGGCCTACTCGCATTGGCGCAAAGAATATTCCACGGGATGGGACCGAATGCCCTTCAGCGAAGCTATTCGCGCAGGCCGCAGCCGAGTGCAAGCGGAGGCGGAGGTGGAGGGATTGCATCGTCATTTCAGCTATGTGGAACGAAGTTTCTACGGCCCGCAGCTTGCGTATTTGTTAGACCATTTCCCCCGCCAGCAGATTCACTGTGAAATATCGGAGGAATTTTTCGGCGATCAGGCGGCCACGCTGGCGCGCCTCGCCAGCTTTCTGGGGATCCGTTCGTTCCCCGCGCTTCCACCCGTGTACAAGAATTCCGGGTATACGTTCGGCGTTCCGGCGCTATCCGAAGATGACTTTCGATACCTCTCGGAGTTATTTCGCGAGGACCTCGCAGCAGTGGAAAGCTTTCTGGGGCGATCGATTCCGGCATGGGGAAACGCGGTCAACGCGGGCAGAGCGAAACCGCAGCAACAGTATCGAGGAGGTGGGCGTTGGGGCCTCGTCATGAAATACTTGGTGTTCTCGCTGCGGGGCAAGTGGCGCGCCCTGGCAAAGGGCTGGAGGCGGATCAGGTATTTGTGAGGAGGAAGCGGCGGATCAACTGGCTGGGAGCCACTTGTCCAGCAGGTCCGCCAGTTGTTTCAGATCGACGGGTTTCGCCAGGTAATCCGTCATGCCCTCGCGCACGCATCGATCCCGATCGAGCGGCATGGCATTGGCCGTGAGCGCGATGATCGGAATGCGAGTGTGCATGGATTCGCGGATGCGGCGCGTGGCATCGAAGCCATCCATCACAGGCATCTCACAGTCCATCAGGACGAGGTCATAATGTCCGCTCTTTAAGGCTTCAATGGCCTCGGCGCCATTGCTCACGGCGCCGGAGTGATATCCCAGCTTCCCGAGCAAGGCGATAGCCACTTCACGGTTCACCGGATTGTCTTCCGCCACCAGGATGCGGGCGCCGCGGGACCGGGGAACCGTGCGGCGAGGCGCGGCAAACGCGGCGTCCGGCAGCGGACGAGCCGGCTCGCCGGCGGACCTTGGCGGGAGCTCAAGAGCGACGGTAAACCAGAAGCTGGATCCCACGCCTGCCTCACTTTCGACGCCGATGGCGCCCCCCATCATTTCAACCAGCTGCTTGCAGATGGCGAGCCCGAGCCCGGTACCTCCGTACCTGCGAGTGGTCGAGGCGTCGGCCTGAGTAAATGGACGGAATAGATCGGCAATCTGGTCAGCTCCGATGCCGATTCCGGTATCGGAGATGGTGAAGCGAAGGATCACGGCGCTTTCCGAACGGCTCTCGAGTACGGCATGGAGGGTTACGCTTCCGCGCTCGGTGAACTTAACCGCATTGGAGCAAAGATTGTTCAGGACCTGGCGCAGGCGGTGGACATCGCCGCCGAGCAGCGCTGGAATTTCCGGCGATAGGTGCGAGACAATGGACAGTCCTTTCGCCATGGCCTGGACGCGCAAAAGCTCGACCACATTCTCGACCGTGCCGCGCAGGTTGAAGTTCACATTCTCGAAGACGATCTTCCGCGCCTCGATCTTGGAGAGATCCAGAATGTCGTCGATCAGAGTCAGCAGCGTTCGTCCGCTGTTTTGAGCCACCACGGCATAGCGCTGTTGCTCGGCAGTAAGATCTGTTTCCAGGAGCAGTTGAACCATCCCCAGGAAGCCGTTCATAGGAGTGCGGATTTCGTGGCTCATATTGGCCAGAAAGCGGCTCTTGGCTTGATTGGCTGCGTCGGCGCCTTCGCGCGCATGAATGAGGTCCTCCTCATAGTGCTTGCGCTCGGTGATCTCCTCGGCAATTCCAACCACTCGGATGAGCCGGCCAGAGTGGTCGCGAATGGGAAACGCTCGATCCCGGATCCATTTCTCCCGCCCGTCCGGGGTTCGGATGCGATACTCGGAATCGATTAAATCCCCCTTTATCTGGCGGGCAAAGGAGCGGTGAGCCTCTTCCAGGTCGTCAGGGTGCATGGCATGCGTAAAGGACATCGGATCGTGATAGAGGCTCTCGCAAGTTCTGCCCCAGATCTCTTCATACGCCGGGCTGATGTAGAGGGTCTCGTTGGTGGTGGGAGACATGATCCAGAAAACTTCGCGGATGTTTTCGGCCAACTCGCGAAATTTCTCTTCGCTGGCGTGTAAGGCCTGCTCGGCTTGCTTGCGTTCGGTAATGTCCAGGCTCAGGCCGACGTGGCCCAGGAATTCGCCGCTCGGCGAGAAGCGAGGCCCCGCGTGCGTCAAGACCCAGCGCCATTCGCCGGAAGCGCTCCGAAAGCGCCCTTCTGCCCGGTAGGGAGTGTGCTCCCGCACCGCGCGCTGGAATGTCGCCAAATACTCCGGAGCGCCGTCCGGGTGTATGGTCGACAGCCATTTGTGTCCCTCTACCTGTTCGGAAGTGACGCCGCACATCTCTCGATAGGCACGATTGACGAATTGGATCCCGCCGTCGGCGCCGGTCACCCACAACATGGTGGGGCAACTGTCCGCCATGATGCGGAAGCGATCCTCGCTATCGCGCAGTGGATCCTCAAGGCGCTTGCGTTCCGTAATGTCTTCCACATGGGTCACGAAATAGAGGGGACTGCCGGCGGGGTTCCGCACGAGCGAGGCTCTCACGCGCCCCCACAAACTGGCTCCACTGCGGTGGATGTAGCGTCTTTCCCACTCCACGCATTCCAGCGGGGCTTTCAACAGCCGGTCTCTGCTCTCGGCTGCAAGCTTTCGATCGTCGGGGTGGATCAATTCCACCCAGGCTTTGGTAAGCAATTCCCGTTCTGAATAGCCCAGTATGCGGCAAAATGCGGCATTGGCGTGCAGCATTTGCCCATCCAGCCCAACCACGGCGATCGCGCAGGGCGCTTGTTCAAAAATTCCACGAAATGTTTCCGGGGAATCGTGAAGCGCGGCCAAAGCGGTATTCACAAACGGGGAGGTCCCGTTATGGTCGGGCAAGTCGCTGCGCACCTGGAAACATCCACCTCATCTTCACTCATCGACCATTTCCAGCGATTCATGGGGCCTTTCTCGGGCCGAGCCTGGGCGGCCGTCTGACCCGGCGGAAGCGGCCGTCGCGCGGTGTAAAATTGAGGTGCTCGTGGTTCGATGAGCGATGAGTGACGCGTTATGAGAAACTTCCTGATTGGTTTGCTGATCGGTATTCTGGCTTGCGGGTTGATTGTGCTGGTCCTGGTTTTCGCGGTGGCCCGTTTCGCGGGTTCCTACGCCAGCCGGCCGGTCAGCGTCGCGGAGGGATCCACGCTGGTGCTGGATCTGGAAGGGGCCGTGCCGGAGCGCTTACCGGCGGAGATCCCGATTCCGATACTTCAAAACCAGGCTCCGCTTTCGGTGGAGCAAGTGTGGAGCACATTCCGTAAGGCCGCGGCCGATTCCCGCATTCGGGCGATTTTGTTTGAACCGCACGGCCTTTCGATCGGCTGGGGCAAGCTGGAAGAGATCCACGAGGACATCGTTCAATTCAAAAAATCCGGCAAGCCCATCATCACCTATTTGCACGCTCCCAGCGCGCGCGAGTATTATCTGGCCGCCGCCACGGACAAGATCTTCGTTTCCCCGGAAGATTCGCTGGATCTGAAGGGATTGGCCGCCGAGTCGGTGTACTTCAAGGACACTCTCGATAAGATCGGTGTCAAGGCGGACGTGATTCATGCGGGCAAATACAAGGACGCCGGCGACATTCTCACGCAAACCTCCATGTCGGCGGAAACGCGGGAAGTTTTGAACGACATTCTGGACCAGTACTACGGCGACCTGATCGGGACCGTGGCCGAAGGCCGTAAGAAGCAGCCGGATGCGGTGCGCGCGCTACTGGACAACGGTCCGTTTCTCGCGCGCGACGCGGCCGCCGAGGGCCTGATCGATGCGCTGGGCTACGAAGACCAGGCAGTGGCGGAGCTCGAGACTCGCCTGAAGCAGACC
Organism: Bryobacterales bacterium; assembly: GCA_963824345.1. Taxonomy (GTDB): domain Bacteria; phylum Acidobacteriota; class Terriglobia; order Bryobacterales; family Bryobacteraceae; genus Palsa-89. Next base: position 12,568 of record CAWGOZ010000012.1, on the reverse strand, counting down.
GAGCTGAAGAAAGTTTCCAGCAAGTCCTACCTGAAGGCCGCGCTCGGATCGGCGGGGGCCGGCCGCAGGATCGCGCTGGTGGTGGGAGACGGAATGATCACCGAGGGATCGGGCAACGAGACCGCGGACGACGAAAGTTTCACCGCAACCGGGTTCATCAAGCTGCTGAAAGAAGTGGAAAACGATTCGTCCATCCAGGGCGTGATTCTACGCATCGATTCGCCGGGCGGCGATGCGGTGGCCTCCGACGAGATGCTGCACGAGGCCAAGAACCTCTCGAAGAAAAAGCCGCTGGTGATCTCGATGAGCGATGAAGCCGCGTCGGGCGGATACTACGTGGCGGTGACCGGCGATCCGATCGTGGCTTATCCGAACACGCTCACCGGGTCCATCGGCGTGATTTTCGCGCGCTTCAACCTGCATGGTCTTTTTGACAAGATCGGCATGCACGAACAACTGCTGACCCGCGGCCGCTATGCCGATATCGATTCGGCGTCCGTCCCGCTGAGCGAAGCGGAGCGGCAGAAGCTAACGGATCAAATCGATGCATTTTACCGGGCTTTCGTCAGCCGGGTGGCGGACGGCCGTAAGAAGCCCTTCGACCAGATTGAGCCGCTGGCTCAGGGGCGCGTCTGGCTGGGAGCGCAAGCCAGACGGAACGGGCTGGTGGATCAGCTGGGCGGGCTGGATCGCGCCATCGAAGTACTGAAACAACAGGCGCACCTAACGCCGTCCGAGCGCGTGACGCTGGTCCCCTACCCGGGCCAGCGAAGCATCTTCGATTTGCTCTTCCGCAGCCGAACGGACGCCTTAACCGATCTTGCGACGCGCGCTGCCATGCTGCGCGATGCCGGGAGCCCAGCCGGCAAAATACTGGGCAAATTGCCTTGGCAGGTCCTCTCACAGCAAGGCTTCCTCAAGGTAATGCCCTACTCGCTCAACGTGCATTAGGGCCTTAGTACGATCAGGGGTCCGTCTGGAACCAACGTTCTATGGCGATTACCTGACATTTGGACTAAGGTTGTAGTGGGAATCGATTATGGGAAGCCGGCACGATCTGCGCCGTCAGGACCGGCAGGCGTGTGAGCACAAGATCACAGTGACCTGGCGGGATGCTCGCGGCGACAACAAATTCGCCATTGCTCGAGCCACCGATATTTCCGAATCCGGCATCCGGCTGCAGATGCCGGAGGCGCTGCCGGCGCACAGCTACGTTGCCGTCCGGGCTACCAAGCTGGGACTGCTGGGGAACGCCTCGGTCCGGTATTGTCTCCGTACCGCTGCGTCCAAGTATGCCGTGGGCGCTGAATTCACCTCGGGCCTGCGGTGGACTCCCGAGAGGCCGCCGGCCCCTTAGCTTCCGGTGACCAAGGTGGCGCGGGCAACGTCTTCTTGACATGTGGCCGTTAAGTATTCTACTGTGAACATTCATCTTGGCCGCGGCTTTGCCTAGAAAGACGGCCTCCGCTCTGAAACTATGGCAGAACGCAAATTGCTGCTCGATTCAACTCTGGATAGTGTAGAGGTGGCGGAAACGGCGGTCTTAAAGGCTGCGCGCGAGATTGGCTTCCATGAAGACGATTTACATCAGCTCGGGATGGCGGTTCGGGAGAGCATGGTAAATGCGGTGGTCCATGGAAACCGCTATAACTCGCGCAAAAAGGTCCATTTGTCGGTGGTAAAGGCGGAGGACCGGCTGACGATCGTGATTGCGGACGAGGGTGACGGCTTCGATGTGGACAGCGTGCCCGACCCGCTGGCCGAGGGCAATTTGCTGCGCCAGTCAGGACGCGGGCTGCTCTTGATTCGGGCATTCGTGGACGAATTCCAGGTGCTGCCTGGGCAGCCGAGAGGGACCGAAGTACGGATGGTGAAGTACCTGGCGAAGGCCAGCTAACAGCTCCAAAAGATACGCTAGGAGGTCTAAATAAGTGAGTGTCAAAATGTCGAGCCGGCAAGTCGGCGACGTGACCGTAGTGGATGCGGCGGGCCGAATTACTCTGGGAGAGGGCGCGAGTGTTTTTCGGGACATGATTCGCGACCTGGCTGCCAAGGGCAACAAGAAGATTCTGGTCAACCTGGCCGATGTTTCCTACATCGACAGTTCGGGAATCGGCGAAATGGTGTCCAGCTTCACCACTGTAACCAACCACGGAGGGCAGCTTAAGCTGTTGAGCTTGACCAAACGAGTGAAGGATTTGCTGCAGATCACGAAATTGTACACGGTCTTCGAGGTTTTCGAGGACGAGGCGGCGGCAGTTCGCAGCTTCGCGTGATTCAACACCGCTCCCTTGGCCCTTACCAGGGTAGCCGGCCGCCGCTCAGTAACGACGCCCAAGCGGCGTAGCGGCAACTTTCGGGACGCTGTATTAGTGCGCCAGATGCTGGTTGAAGAACTCCAGCGTCAGCGCCCAGGCTTGCTTGGCGGCCACGGCGTTGTAGCTGGCGCGCGCATCGCAGAAGAAGCCGTGGTCGGCCTTGGAAAACACTACGTTCACGTAGTCCTTTTTGGCTTCATCCAGCGCCTTGGTGACGGCCGCGACGGCGTCCAGCCCGATGTGAGCGTCCAGACCGCCCCAGAAAAAGAGCGTTGGAGCCTTCAGGTCCTTCAGGCGGTCGGTCAGACTCGGGAACATTCCTCCGGGCGCTATGCCGCCCCCGTAATAGGAGACTGAGCCCTGCAGCGGAACGGTGAGCGCCGCGTGAATTGAGGTTCGGCCGCCCATGCAGTATCCAGTGGAACCCACCGGCAAATCCTTCGCCTCGCCGTTCTTGAGCCACTGATAGGCGGCTTGGATATCGGCCGCCAGACCTGCGTCGGTCAGAGCCTGCATGTGCGGCACAACTTCGGCGAAATTGGTGTAGCCCGCCTCGAAGCCAGGGGCGCTGCGATGGAACAACTCGGGCGAAATCGAAAGATAGCCCTCGCGCGCGAATCTTTCCGTAACGTCGCGAATGTGCGCGTTCACCCCGAACGCTTCCTGAAACACCAGTAGTCCAGCCTTGGGCTTGCCTTCCGGGTGAGCGACATAGGCGCGCAGCGACGTTCCATCGCTAGCCGCGAGATTGACGTATTCGGTTTTAGGATTCACGGAAGAATGATAACGCAACGAATCGGCGCAACCAAAGCAGGCCGCGGACATCTAAAAGCTGTTCTTCGCCCCTTTGTCTACTGACAATTAGGTGATAAAATCAACAAGATCAGCTAGATGCCAATCTCGGTCACAGCTACTAGTCCGCCCGTCTCGCGCTTGGTCGCCACCAACTTACTGCAACTGATTGGAAACACGCCGCTCATTCGTCTGGAGCGGATCGCCAGCCAGTTCCCAGGCGTTGAGATCTTCGGCAAAGCAGAGTTCTTCAATCCGGGGGGATCGGTGAAGGACCGCGCTGGGCTCAACATGATTCTGGACGGCCAACGAACCGGCAAGCTGACGCACGAAAAGGTCGTTCTGGATGCCACCAGCGGAAACACCGGCATCGCTTACGCCATGATCGGGGCTTTCCTGGGCTACCAAGTGAAGCTGTGTCTGCCCAAGAACGCCTCCATGGAACGCAAGCACGTGCTGCAGGCCTACGGCGCGGAGATGGTGTTCAGCGATCCGGGCGAAGGATCGGATGGCGCGATTCGTTTGTGCCGCGAGATCTATGAGGCCGATCCCGAGCGCTATTTCTATCCCGATCAGTACAACAATCCAGCCAATTGGAAAGCGCACTACAATGGAACGGCGCCGGAGATCCTGGCGCAGACTGATGGCCGCATCACGCACTTCGTCGCCAGCATGGGAACTAGCGGGACGTTCATGGGCACCACGCGCCGGCTGCGCGAAGAGGTTCCCGGCGTGAAATGCATTTCGGCGCAGCCGTCGTCCGGCTTCCATGGACTCGAAGGATTGAAGCACATGCCAACCGCCATCGTCCCCGGCATCTACGATCCGGCGCTGGCGGACGAAAACATCTGGATCGAAACAGAGGACGCCTACGCCATGTGCCGCAGGTTGGCGCGCGAAGAGGCGCTGCTGGTTGGAATCTCGTCCGGCGCGAACCTGGTGGCCGCATCGAAAGTGGCGGCCAGGCTGGCGGATGCGGGCCAGCGCGGCGTGATCGTCACCGTGCTGTGCGACGGCGCCTACAAGTATCTGAGTGAGCCATTCTGGAATGCTTAAAATCGAGAAGCCGGCCTGGGAGAAAATGGTCTCCCACGTCGAAAGCACGTTTCCAAAAGAGGGCTGCGGCCTAATGATCGGTTCGGACGGCCTGGTGCAGGAAGCCGTTCCGCTGCCCAACGCCTACACTGGCCCGCAGGAAGATTTTTTCGTAATCGATCCCAAAGACCTGCATCGAGTGGATCGCGAATCGCGCGAGCGCGGACTCGACGTACTGGGCGTGTTCCACTCGCACCCGAATTGCGACGCCTATTTCTCCAAGCGCGATCTGGAGCATTCCTGCCCCTGGTTCTCATACGTCGTACTATCGATAAAGGACGGGCGTTTCGATCACGCCAATAGCTACCGCCCGGATTTCGATCAGACGGATGCTCCCAAGGAAGAACTGACTTATGGCTAAGATTTTGATTCCCACTCCGCTTCGACAATTCGCCGACAAACAGGACTCGGTGCAACTCCCGGGTGCCACGGTCGGGGAAGTGCTGAAGTCGCTCACCGGCCAATATGCGGAGTTGCGCCGCCACTTATACAACGACGAAGGCAAACTGCGAAGCTTCGTGAACGTCTATGTGAACGACGAGGACATCCGCTACCTGAGCAAGGAAGCCACTCCGCTACAGGATGGCGATACGGTCTCGATCGTGCCCAGCATCGCGGGCGGATCGGCTGGCATCGCGTCGCCGCCGGCGCCACCGGCGACACTTTCAAAAGATGAGATCCTGCGCTATAGCCGCCACTTGATCATGCCTGAAGTCGGCATGGAGGGGCAGTTGAAGTTAAAGAGCGCGAAGGTCGCGCTAATCGGAACCGGCGGATTGGGCGCTCCGCTCGGTATGTATCTCGCCGCGGCGGGTATCGGCCGCATCGGCCTGGTGGATTTCGATGTCGTCGATTTCACCAACCTGCAGCGCCAGGTGATCCACGGCACCAAGGACGTCGGTAAGAAGAAGCTGGATTCGGCGGCCGAGACCATGCTCGACATCAATCCTTATGTCGAGATCGATCGCCATGAGACCGCGCTCACCAGCGAGAACGCGCTCGATATTTTGAAAAACTACGACATCGTGGTGGACGGCACCGACAATTTCCCCACCCGGTATCTGGTAAACGATGCCTGTGTGTTGCTGGGCAAACCGAACGTGTATGGTTCGATCTTCCGCTTCGAAGGGCAAGCCACCATTTTTGCCTATCCCGGCGGACCGTGCTATCGCTGCCTGTATCCGGAGCCCCCGCCTCCCGGCCTGGTTCCCAGTTGCGCGGAAGGCGGCGTGCTCGGTATCCTCCCCGGCACCATTGGACTGATTCAGGCCACCGAAACCGTCAAGCTGATCCTAGGCATCGGCGAACCCTTGATCGGCCGGCTGATGTTGTACGATGCGCTGGCGATGCGGTTTCGCGAGCTGAAGCTGCGCCGCAATCCCGAGTGCCCGGTGTGCGGCGATCATCCCACCATTACCAAGCTCATTGACTATCAGGAATTCTGTGGCATCCCGAATCAGCCACATCAGGAGACACCCATGGATGGTGACATCGACCCAGTGGAAGTGAAGTCCAAGATTGACCGCGGCGATCACTTCGTTTTGATCGACGTGCGCGAGCCGCACGAATATCAGATCTGCAATATCCCGCAAGCCAAGTTGATTCCGCTGGGCGATCTGCCCAAGCGCGTTAACGAGCTGAACTCTGCCGACGAAATCGTCGCGCATTGCAAAAGCGGTATGCGCAGCGCCAAGGCGGTGGATTTCCTGAAGCAGGCCGGGTTCAAGAAGGTCCGCAATATGAAGGGCGGCATCCTGGCCTGGAGCGATAAGGTGGACCCCAGCGTCCCGAAATACTGAGTTACGACTGCCCAACCTTCAGGTACGGGTTGATCACCAGTCCCATCGCGTTCCTTGAGCATCCGGCAAGTCAGATTCGACGGGCTGACGATTGTGATTCGGTCCCACCAGAAGTTGAGGGGGGTGGGCCGTGCGATCCGTAGCGGCGCGTGTAGACTTTCGTGAATTCAGCGCCCAGGAAAAAGAGCTGGGCCGAATAGTAGATCCAGACGAACAGCAGCACCACGGCCCAAGCGGCGCCATAGGTGGATTCAAAGCCGATACGCACCAGGTAGAGCGCGATCATCTGCTTCCCGATGGTGAAAAGCAGCGCCGTCACGGATGCTCCGATGAAAACATCGCGCCACAAAAGCGGGACGTTGGGAATGAGTTTATATATGGCCGCGAAGAGGAGCGTCACAACGACAAAGGACGCTACAAATTCGGCCGAGCGGAGCGCCCATTCCGGAGTGGGCAAAAGCGCCCGATAGAGCCTGCCGATGGCGGTGATGGAGGCACTGAGCAAGAGGGACACTAACAACAGGGATCCGGCGGCGATGATGATCAGCGATGAGAAAAGGCGCTCCTTGAAGAAGCGGAAGACATCATCGCGCCAAGTGCTCTTCAGCGGCGGTTTCACGTCCCAGACCAGGTTCAGTGCATCGTGAAGCTCCACGATCACCGAAGACGCCCCGAAGATAAGAGTCGCAATGCTGAGGAGGGTTGCGACGCTACCGGCTTGCGCCCTCTGGGAGCTCTGAATAGTGGCCTGGACAGCCCGTGCGGCCTGGCCGCCGACTAGATTCTGAATGTCGCGGGCAAGCTGGCCATCCACGGCCTGTTGTCCGAAGACGAGATCGGCGACCGCGACTGAAATCACCAGCAGCGGCGCGGTGGCCAGGACCGCGTAATAGGCGAGGGCGGCGGCCAGGCGTGGCGCGTCGTCCCGCGACCAGTGGCTGATGGTTTCCTGAATGAGCACGACGGCGTGCCAGCGAAGCGGAGATTTTCGGGCGGGACGCGGCATGCTGTTTCAAAGACGCCTGGATGGTACGGTTCGTGACTCTCTTCGTGTTGAATATTAGCGCGTTCGTAGACGGACCGGCGGCCGGAATAGTAACCTGGATGGAGAGAATCCAATGATTGCAAGCCAACTGTCCGTTCAGACTGTCTCGTTCTTCATCAATGGCCAATGGGAGAGCGCCGGCAGCCGGCAGCTCAAGCCGGTGACCAATCCCGCGACTGGCGCGGAAATCGCGCAAGTAGCCTTCGCCACCGCCGAGGATGTGGACCGCGTGGCGCAGGCCGCGCACGCCGCGTATCTCAAATGGCGCGATGTGCCGGTGGTGGACCGGGTGCAGCCGCTGTACCGCTACAAGGCGCTGCTTGAAAAGCACGCCAATGAGCTGGCGGCCACGCTGACCACCGAAAACGGCAAGACCATCGACGACGCGCGGGCCGAGGTTCGCCGCGGCATACAGATGGTGGAAGTAGCCTGCGGCATGCCGAGCTTAATGATGGGCGATTCGCTGAACGATGTTTCGAGCGGGATCGACAGCCATACCATTCGGCAGCCGCTGGGCGTTTGCGCAGGAATTACGCCGTTCAACTTCCCGGCGATGGTGCCCATGTGGATGTACCCGTTCGCGATCGCGGCGGGAAACGCATTCATTCTGAAACCGTCGGAAAAAGTTCCGATGACGCCCACCTTGGCCGCGAAGCTGCTGCATGAGGCGGGAATACCGGCTGGCGTTTTTAATTTGATTCACGGCGATAAGGTGGCGGTGGACGCGCTGTTGCATCATCCGCTGGTGCGCGCTTTGTCGTTCGTCGGCTCCACGCCCATCGCGAAATATATTTACAAGACCGCCGCGGCGGAGGGCAAGCGAGTGCAGGCGCTGGGCGGCGCGAAGAACCACCTGGTGGTGATGCCGGACGCGCAAATGCCCAAGACGGTGGAGAACATCATCAGCTCGGCTTTCGGCGCGGCGGGCGAGCGTTGCCTGGCGGGAAGCGTGCTGGTGGCGGTGGGGGACGCGGCCGAACCGCTGCTGAAGCTGCTGGTCGAGAAAGTGACTGCAATGCCGATCGGCGATGGCATGGAGGCAGGCAACGAAATGGGCCCGCTGGTAACCAAGGAGCATAAAGAGCGTGTGACGGGCTACATCAAGAAGGGCGTCGAGGAAGGCGCGAAGCCCATTATGGATGGGCGATCCTATAACGGGAACAGCGACGGCTTTTTTCTTGGGCCGACGATTTTTGACAACGTGCAGCCGGGGATGACGATTGCCAGGGAGGAAATATTCGGGCCGGTACTTTCGGTGATTCGGGTGAAGACGCTGGACGATGCCATTGCTCTGGTGAACAGCTCGGCATTCGGCAACGCGACATCGATTTTCACCAGCAGCGGCAAGGCGGCGCGTGAGTATTCGTCTCGCGTCGAGGCCGGCATGATCGGGATCAACGTGGGAGTGGCCGCGCCCATGGCCTTCTTCCCCTTCGCGGGCTGGAAGAACTCGTTCTTTGGCGATCTGCACGCGCACGGCAAGGACGCCGTGATGTTCTACACCGAGCAAAAAGTGCTCATGACACGGTGGTTCTAGCCGCAGAGTCCCAAGGCGATTCCGCCGGGCGCCAGCCGGTGCAAACGGTCTACGGCGGAGCGCAGTTGTTCAAGGTTGCGACGCCTGCGCGACTGGGCGCGAACGCTCTGGAACTGATTCGCATGTACACGCCGGACGCGGCTTCGTTCGCTCAGTGTCTGGGGCTTGCGGGCGGCGAGTTCGCGACTTCCGTGTTTGATCGGACCGTCGAAAAACTGGGGCGAGAGCCGGTAGAAGATTTTCGGATCGATTTCGAAGACGGGTACGGGTATCGTTCCGACGCGGAAGAGGACGGCCACGCGCAATCGACTGCGCAGGCCTTGGCGCGGGCGCAGGCATTACCGGGTTTTCCGCCATTCATCGGAATCCGCATCAAGCCGTTTACCGTAGCGTTGCGGGCCCGGGCCAAGCGGACGCTCGATCTGTTTTTCCAGGCACTGTGCAGCGAGACCATCCATCTGCCGGATAACTTCGTGGTTACGCTGCCGAAGATCAGCGTGCCGGAGCAAGTAGCGGAGCTGGCGGAAACACTGCAGCGCCTGGAATTGCGGCATGGACTGCAGCCAGGCATCCTGAAGATGGAACTGATGATTGAAACTCCGCAAGCGATCATAGATCCGTTCGGAGCATTTGGCATTCCGAGGCTGATTGAGGCGGCGGGAGGGCGGTGCCGCGGACTGCACTTTGGCCCGTACGATTACACGGCGAGTTGCGATATCGCGGCGGCGGAGCAGCGCCTGGATCATCCGGCGTGCGACTTCGCGCGGAACGTTATTCAGGTGAGCGCGGCAGGCCGTGGGGTGAATCTGTCGGATGGTCCCAGCACGATATTGCCGATCCCGCGGCACCGTGCTGCGCCGGGTGGCGCGTTGACTCCGGAGCAGGCGGCGGAGAATCGCACCATTGTGCATCGCGCCATGCGGCATCACTTCGATCTGGTGCAGCGATCGCTCGCCAACGGCTACTACCAGGGCTGGGATTTGCACCCGGGGCAGCTTCCGACGCGGTATGCCGCGGTGTACGCTTTCTTTCGCAAGGGCCTGGATTCCACCTCGGCGCGTTTGCGGAATTTCATCGACCAAGCCGCGCGAGCCACGCTGGTGGGCGATGTGTTCGACGATGCGGCGACCGGACAAGGACTGCTGAATTTTCTTCTGCGGGGCATCAACTGCGGGGCGTTTTCGGTGGAGGAAGCGGGCGCGTCGGGGCTCACGATTGAGGAGTTGCGCGAACGCTCGTTCTCAAAGATTATGGACAGTCGGGCGCGGGGAGTAATTTAGGCTCGTCTCGAGGCACATTGTGGCGCACGCACGAGCGCGCACCGCACCGCCACTCATGGTGACGCCGGGCCGTTCATTCAAGCTGTTCGCAGGAGTGCGGCGCTAAAGCGGATAACACGGCACGTTAAGAACGTGCGCCACGAGATGCTAGCGTTGGGCTAGATCGACGCGAGGCGCATCGCGCGCAGTAGGAATGCGTAGTCGAATGCTACTTCCTTGATGCCTTCGTAGCGGTCGGATGGTCCGAAATGCCCGCTGCCGAGATCGGTCTTGAGGAGCAGCAGATTGGAATCTTGCTTCAGCGCGCGCAGTTTGGCTCCCCACTTGGCGGGCTCCCAGTAAGAGACACGCGGATCGTTGAGGCCAGCGGTAACGAGCATGGCCGGATAATCCCTCGGCGCGACGTTATCGTAGGGCGAGTAGGATCGAATGTAGCGGTAGAACTCCTCCTGTTCCGGATTGCCCCACTCCTCGTATTCGGCGATGGTCAGAGGCAGTGTGGAGTCGAGCATGGTGTTGAGGGCATCCACGAAAGGCACCTTGGCGATGGCGGCATGAAACAATTCCGGCCGCAGATTCAACACCGCACCCACCAGCAACCCTCCTGCGCTGCCACCCATGATGGCGATCCGATCCGTTGCGGTATAGCGCGCGGCCAGCAGATGTTCGGCGCAAGCGATGAAGTCCGTGAAGGTGTTTTTCTTGTGCAGAAGCCGGCCCTGATCGTGCCATTCCTCACCCATTTCGGCGCCGCCGCGGATATGCGCGATGGCGAAAACAAACCCGCGGTCCAGCAGGCTCAGGCCATATTGCTTCTTCAATTCGCGGCGGGTGCGAACGTCGTCATCGAAAACAGACGCCGGCGTGACGAGGGAAGAGTAGTTAAACCTCAACAGGTTGGTATTGTACTCGGCGTTGCCGGTGGCGCCAACGGCGTATACGGGGTTAGGAAACACCACGTAGTGGGAGAACGCGCCGGAGGCATCTCGAATGCAAATGGTCTCGAGACCTCGCTCGCGCTCGTAGACGACGATGTGATCTTCGAACGGATCGACACCTTCGATGGTCACATCGGCGCGCGCGGGGATGACGGTCTCCAGCGTGTCCGCGGAGGGATTGCTCACGTCCGTTCGCATCAGGCGAAAATTCTTGGCTTGGTCGTTGGTGCGGTTGTAGAAATAGTCGCCGTAATGCGATCCGTCGTATTCGATGCCCTGGCGGCGGGGCAGCAGCACGCGAAACTCGCCGAGCGGGTGATGATGCGCCCAATTCGTGGCGGAAGGCCCGGTAGGGCCGTTTTGCGGCGTCGAGAACAGTGTAGAAGAAAGTGCGATTGTCGTTGGCCCACTCGAGCGTGTAGTAGGTGTTGGCGATACGGTCCGGCAGTAGCTCGCCGGTGCTTAGATTCTTTACCTGAATTGTGTAGGATTCGTCGCCTTCCAGGTCGGTGGAATAGGCCAGGAGTTGATGATCGGGACTGACGGCGAAGTTGCCCAGCCGGAAATATTTTTGGCCTTCGGCGAGCACGGTCGAATCGCGCAGAATTTCCTCGATGGCATCGGTGCTTCCGTGCTTGCGGCATTGAATGGGATACGCTTTCCCTTGTTCGGTGCGCGTGTAATAAAAATAGTCGTTGCGCTTCACCGGCACGGTAACATCGGTTTCCTGAATGCGCCCGAGGATTTCCTTGTATAACGCTTCCTGCAAGGGCTTGGTGGGAGCCGTCGCTTCTTCGGTGTGGCGATTCTCCTTTTCGAGGTAGGAAATCACATCGGGATCGGATCGGTCGCGCAGCCAGAAGTAATTGTCCACGCGTAGGTCGCCGTGCAGCGCGATTTCCTTGGGAACAATTTTGGCTAGCGGAGGCTTGGCTCTCAACCTATTGGCTTTCTTCTCGGCCCAAGTATAATTCGCTGACCAATTCGCGATGGTTCTCCAACACGCGGTTTCGGCGGACTTTCATGGTAGGCGTAAGCTCGCCGCTCTCAATCGAAAATTCCCGCTGCAGGATCCGAAACTTGCGAATCTGCTCGAAGGGCGCGAGTTGGCGGTTGACGCGACTGACGGCCTTCTTCACCTCGGCTTCAGCGGAAGCCCCGTTCTCAGGGGCGTTTACCGTGACGAGAGCCGTGACGTACGGCAGGCGGTCTCCAATGAGAACAACCTGATTGATGACCGGCTCGGTCTTGAACAGAAGCTCGATGCGCGCGGGATAAATCTTTTTTCCGTTGGAGGAAACGATCAGCTCCTTTTTACGGCCGGTGATGTAAACGTATCCATCGGCATCGATCTCGGCGATGTCGCCGCTATACAGCCAGCCATTTCGCAGCACGGCCTCGGTAGCGGTGGAATCCCCGAAATATCCCGAGAACAGGGCGGGGCTCTTGATCAGAAGCTCGCCGTCTTCGGCCAGGCGCAGCTCCACACCGGGCAGCTTTACGCCGATACTGCCGGACTTGGGGCGATCGAGAGGGTTGAAGCAGACCACGCCTGCTTCGGTGAGTCCGTAGCCTTCGATCAGCGGCATTCCGATGGCCGCGTAGAAGCGGGCGAGATCCTTGCCGAGCGGCGCGGCGCCCGAAGCCGCGAACCGTATCCGACCGCCCAGGCGCACACGGATCTTGGAAAACACCAGACGGTCGGCGATCTTGAGCAAAGCCAGCATGGTTTTTGGAACGGGCCGGCCTTCCTCGCGCAGCCGG
>CAWGOZ010000011.1:0-406492 GCA_963824345.1 Bryobacterales bacterium | reverse complement strand
TTCATTGCTGGTCAGCCATTTCGCATGAAGCATCTTGCCGAGGCCTTTGCACACATTGCCCGGCACGAAAAGGTCTGGTTCGCAACCGCGGGCGAAATCAACGATTGGTACCGCTCGGCCGATCGCCCGGTCTGAAACCGGGCCGTAACTGGACGTTTATCCTTGGCGGCAAAAGAGTTCATGGATGGACCGGGAGTTCCGGGCGCTATGGTCTCCTGCCAAGGCGGTATTGAAGCAACTCGTTCCTCCGGGGAATTGATATGCCATCGCGGGAGACAGCGATCGTCTTCGGGTTTGGACCCGGCCTGGGATGGGCGCTGGCAAGGCGCTTCGCCTCGGCGGACATGCAAGTCGCCGTAGTTGCCCGCGACGAAAGCAACGTATCTGGATCTGGATCCCGAAGTGAAGGATCGCGTGGGCAACCCGGTCACCCGGATCACCAGCGGCCCAAAGGAGAACGAGCCGCGGGCCAGCGCCTACGCGGCAGCCAAGGCGGAAGAGTGGTTCCGCGCGGCCGGCGCCATCGAGGTAATCACCGCGCCGAACCTCGAGGGCCCGGTTCTTTCGACCCACGCTGTGGGCGGAACGCGCATGGGCGACAATCCCGAGACCAACGTGGTGGACAAGTGGGGCTTCTCACATGAGGCGCCGAATCTAGGCATCTTGGGGGGATCGGTCATGGGCACGCACGGCGCGCGCAATCCCACCGAAACCATGCAGGCTCTGGCGTGGCGGACGGCGGAGCGCTTGGTGAAGAACTGGAAATCCATCGCCGGGTGACGGCCTGGCTCTCCAGGTCCAGCCGCGCATGGAACATCGGAGAGGGCTTCTCCGTATGCTCATTATGCTGTTACCGCTACACATCTTCGCAGGCGGACTGGCGATCATTCTCGGTGGCATCGCGCTAGTGGCCTCCAAGGGAGCCACGCTGCATCGGCGCAGCGGCCTGCTGTTTGTGTGTGCCATGCTCACCATGGGAATCAGCGGTTCCATCCTGGCGCTGCGCCAGAGTCTGACGAATTCGAATATATTGGGCGGCTTTATGTCGGCCTACTTCGTCGTCACTGCGCTGACGACGGTCCGTCCTGTATCGGCGTGGACCCGGCGGCTGAATGCGGGGGCTCTGGTGGTGGCTAGCGCGCTTTCGCTGGTCGAGATCGGGATGGGATTCAAGGCGCTCTCCAATCCGGGCCGAGAGATCAACGGCGTCCCGTTTTTCATGCTGTTCTTTCTCGCGACGGTCACCTCATTGGCTGCCGCCGGTGATATTCGCATGATGCGGTCGGGAGCCTTGCAAGCGGCTCCGCGGCTGGCGCGGCACCTGTGGCGCATGTGCTTCGCGCTGTTTATCGCGGCCGGATCGTTTTTTTCGATTCGCTCGCGCGTCGCAAAGGTCCTTCCCCAGCCATTCACCACCCCTATGATGCGCGCACTGCCAATAGCGTTGCTGCTTGCGGCGATGTGTTATTGGCTGTGGCGCGTTCATGCCCGGCGCGGCGCTATTTTCGCGGGTCGAACCGCACTTCCACCTCCGTATTCACTTTCACTGGGTGGCCGCCTTTGACCGTGGGCTGGTAACGGAATTGAGACCACGGCACGGTCTCGCAGAGTTGCGTGCCGCTGTCGAGTTCCGCAATCTTGCCGTCCACGCCGATGACGACTTTGCAGCGAACGGTTCCACCCGTCGGTTCCCAAAGGGGTGCGGTCAGGACGGTGGCGCCCGCGACCAGGAGAGCGCGCTGTTTGTCCGCCGGAATGGAGACTTCCGGGGCTTCCTTCTCCTCGGCCCCGGCATCCTCCTTCTGTTTCGCGGCATCGCCCGCTCCGGTAGCGGGTTGGATCCCAGTTACCAGGAATACGGGCCTGGCGGGAAAGCGCTTCACCTTGGCCAGCAGACTGGTGGAATAGGAATCCGTAGCGTCAAAGGACAGGCCGGGCCATGCCATCCTTACGACACTGCCGCAGCTGGATTGCAGGGGATAGCCGTTTTTGCCCTGATCGGGATCGCCCATGGCGTCGATGGCCTTTTGCGCATACACGCCCTCGGCGATGTACTCCTTTCCCGGGTCAATCTGAACGGTCTTGTTGAAGAACAGGCGGTAGCGATTCAGGCCCTCCACTAGGTAGACCGAAGGTCCACCGGCGTTCAGAGAGGCGTCTAACGCGGTGGTTTCGCTGAGAATCACCTGAGCCTTCCCCTGGATCTTGTCTCGCGGGGTGGCGGATTGCTTGGCGGGGGTCTGGCTTGAACAGCCGGCCAATCCGGCGAGCGCAATCCCGAGGAAGCTTGAAATGTACATATCGCGGGTCATCGTTCGTGCCCTCGCTTTCAAGATGTTTGTACGCATCCGACGTTATCACAGGTGACCTTCTCGCCGGGGGCGGTGACAACTTCCTGATAAAATGTGAGGCGCTTGCCGAATCCGACGGCCGAGGCGACAAGGAGGCTAGGCGCATGCTGAAGCTCGCGATGATCCTGTGCGTGATGATCGCTTCTCTCAGCGCGCAGTGGCCGAGTCACCGAACCCCGGGATTGGCCCGCACACCCGACGGCAAGCCCGACCTCTCTGCGCCCGCCCCGCGATCCTCAGATGGCAAGCCGGACCTATCCGGGGTGTGGATGGCCAGGAATACAGGTTCTCTGTTTTACGTCACTCAGGACCTGAAACCGGAAGAGATCCGGCCCTGGGCCGCGGCCATTTACAAACAGCGCGCGGATGACTATCGCAAGGACACGGATGGAATTCGTTGTCTTCCGCCCGGCCCGAAAGCGGGCATTGCGGTTGGCAACTTCCCGATGAAAATCATTGAAACGCCGAACCTCGTGGCAGTCCTTTACGAATATCAGACCGTTTTTCGCCAGATTTTTACCGACGGCCGTGCGCTACCCGAGGACCCCAATCC
The DNA here is from genome assembly GCA_963824345.1 of Bryobacterales bacterium. Classification (GTDB taxonomy): domain Bacteria; phylum Acidobacteriota; class Terriglobia; order Bryobacterales; family Bryobacteraceae; genus Palsa-89. Next base: position 403,588 of record CAWGOZ010000011.1, on the reverse strand, counting down.
CACCTGGATGGGCTACTCGGTTGGACAATGGGACGGAGACACTCTGATAGTGACTACCTCCGGTTATAACGACCGGACGACGCTTGATCTGGCGGGGCATCCCCACACGGAAGCATTGCGCCTGACTGAACGCTACCACCGCCGCGACGCCGGCCACATGGATCTGAAGGTTACGTTCGATGATCCCAAAGCGTACACCCGGCCGTGGACGCTCAATGTCGAACTCGATCTGCTTCCGGACGGGGATTTGATTGAATATGTCTGCGAGAACGAGCGCGATGCACCGCATCTGGTCGGCAAAATTGGGGAGGAGTTCCATGTACCGTCTGAGATCCTGGCTCAATACGCCGGTACTTACGGATCGCGCGCACTCCCCTCAAGCATCGTGGTCTCCTTGGACGGAAGCCGCCTGATGATCGACACAGGAGCGGGAAATGTCCCGCTCATCGCGCACTCCGAAACCAGCTTTACGATGGAGGGAACCGGCGTGGAATTCGTCAAGGATGAACAAGGCCAGGTCACCGGATTGGTCCAGCACTGGGTGGAGGGCGATCGGCCCTTCGCACGCAGCAGGTAATCTTCGGCGACACTCGAAATGCCAGCGCTGGATATCAGCAGGGCGGAGGCGGCTCTTGCCTCGGGGGACCTCGCAACCCTTGGTAGCGAATTAGCAACCCTGTTTCCTCTCGATCCGGACGTGGACCGGGTCCAGGATTTGATCCGGCTCGCCCTAGGCCAGCCGGCCCCGGAACTCACGCTATCCGGCACAGCCTCGGTGTTTTTCGACAGCATTCAAAAGAACCAGACGCCTGCTCGACTCCGGCCAGCCCGAGCAAACTCGTCAGGAGCCGAGAGTGATCGGCAGAGACCTGGAATTCATTGCCAGTCTGAAGGGGATGGAAGGATGGACGATCCCACAATGCCTCAATTTTTTGCTTTTGGAACAGATTCGACCGGCGCGCCGGGCCGCAGTCGTCGGAACGATGCGCGACGACGGCATTTACACGATCGAGTGGATCGCGTATCATCTCGCGCTGACCTCCGGTAAGGTCCCTCCCGAAGTAAAAGCTTATCGTGTGTCTGCTATCCATGGCTGTGGTTTATCAGCGCAATGGCCTATCGGCGCACTCCCGGATTGCTGATCGAGCTTTCAGCATGCGCGCCATCACTGGATTACAAAGGCGCTGGCTCGGCTGCGGGACGTCACATCGTTGCGGCACGAGCATTTTCCCGACGTTAAAGCCGGCGGTTTCCTGGTCGATTCAGCGTTCGACCTGCTTCCTTTGGACGTTACAGAGATATGGAAGAAACGGAATCCGCAATACGCCGGCGGCAGGGTCAATCACTACTGGCCAAAATCTCTTGAGGAATTCGCGAATCTGTATGACCGGCCATTTGAGCTTTTTTTCGCTGGAACGGGTACGAGACCGAAGATAATTGCTATCCGATCGATCCGGTCATACTCGCAAGGGTCCGGCAGACCGTAGAGAAGTTCAGAACATGGAGGGCGTCGGGGCCATTGCCGATCAGATCGAGCGGGAATTCCCGGCATTGCTGAAAGTTTATTATGACGGCGAAAAGTGCCTGCGCAGCCTTTACCGCCGACACAAGAAGGCGCCGGCCAACCTCTAAGCCGCGAGGCGCACGAAATGCCGAAGAGTATCAGAGCGTGCCCAAAAGAGCCTGGGGGTGACCCTGCGCCGAAGCCCGATCGAGCCAAAATCGGGCGGTCTGGGGGTCTTTCTGGACACCGTAGCCCTTCCGATAGCACCTTGCGAGTTGATATTCGGATTCGGCGTCCCCTTGTTCGGCGGCGGCCTGAAACCAACGCGTGGCCGCAGCCGGATCTGCAATGCAACCGCGGCCGTAGAGGTAGCATTGCGCCACATTTCTCTGAGCCACGGGGTGTCCGCCAGAAGCGGCTACTAACCATAGTCCGAAAATTTCGGCGAGCGCCTCGGGCGTGGAGGGTCCAGCGGCGCGAAGCGCGTTCGCCAGCACCAGCACGGCTCCGATGTGGTTCTGAGCCGCCGCTTTGCGATACCAAGCTTCGGCCGACTCCGCATGGGGGGCATCCAGGAGTCCCATGCGGCAGCAATCACCCATCCAAGCTTGTGCGAAGGCGTGGCCAGCCTCGGCCGCCTGAGCGAACCAGGTGTGGGCCGCCGCCACATTCGGCGTTCCGGTGAGGCCGGCGTACAGCAGCCGGCCCAGCGCTACCTGGGTCTCCGCGTCGCCTGCGCGCGCCGCTACTTCAAGTTGAGCTACCGCAAGCTCACCGTCGAACGGCACGGTCTTGCCCTGGTTGTGCCAATCGGCTAACACGTTCGCGGCCGAAGCGCTGCCTAACTCTACGGCGCGCGCGAGAAATTTCGCAGCCAGATCCGGAGCTGGTTCCGAATGCTGACCGTTGGCATGGAGATCGAACAATGCTTCGGCTGCCGCCACGCTTCCGGCTGCTGCCGCCTGTTCGAGCAGCTCAAAACCTCGCGCAGGATCGCGCGCGATTCCCTTGCCTTGCAGGAGGAGGAAAGCGAGGTTATAGCTTGCCAGAACGTGGCCTGCGCCGGAAGAACGCGTGAACCACGAGGCTGCCGCGGCGTAATCCGTCGTCGCAGTGTCGTCTTCGGCATGCAGCAATCCAAGACAGAAAGCGGCCTCTGCGTTTCCCAGGTCCGCCGCTTGCCGGTACCATTGCGCTGCCTGCTCGCGATCCTGAGGTACACCCATTCCAAGACGATAGAGCGACCCCAGATTGTAGTGGGCGGCGATGCTTCCGCGCGTTACGGCATGTTGCAGCCAATCAGCCGCAGCGGAATAATTCTGCTCGACGCCGATTCCCTCGGCATATAACGACGCGAGCAAGGTGAATGCTTCGGGCCGGCTTTCTGTCTCTCCGATCTCGAGCCAATGGGCGGCCTCGATCGGATTCCTGGTCACTCCCCGGCCGGTCAGATGCAGTTCGCCGAGCGCCGCGGCAGCGCCTTTGTGCCCGGCCTCGGCCGCGTACCGGAGCCAGCTGGCAGCTTCCGCTCCCTCGTCGCCGACCTGGTCGAGGAGCAATCTGGCGAGAGCACAAGCAGCCTCGACGTGTCCGCGGCCGGCCGCCCGGCGCAACAAAGTTTCCGCCCCCGAAGAATCGGCCGGGACGTATTCACCACGCCACAGAGTGATCCCTAGCAGATACATCGCCTCCAGGTGATCCTGAGCCACAGCACGCTTCAAATGCTCGATCGCGGACTTCACATCCCGGGGCACATCTTCGCCACGCAGCAGGAGTAGTGCGAGCCAGCACTGAGCCGCGGCATTGCCTGTTCCGGCTGCTTTTACCAGCCACTCCATGGCGCGGCGATAGTCCGGTGGCGTTCCGTAGCCGCCCGCATAAAGCACGCCAAGACCAACTTGTCCGCCGGAGTCGCCTTGTGCGGCAGCCGCCGTGAGCCAGCGTTCAGCGTCGGTCGGGTCACGATCCACTCCCAGTCCGAGGGCGAGCTGATGGCCATATCGCGCCTGTGCTTCAGCCGATCCGCCGTGGGCCGCTAATCCATTCCATTTCGCGGCCTCGACAAGGTCCCTGGTAACCGCGAATCCATTCGGAAATAGCTTTTCAAGCATGCTTCCGGACGGCACTTCGCCATTCGTCACGCGATGAAAGTCCTCCGAGGTCAAGCTGGCCGGCGCCGGCGGGTCGACAAAATAGATTAAGCCCAGGCGCGCCTGCGAGGGCGTGTGGCCTTGTTCGGCGGCAAGACGATACCAATAAACGGCATCGGCAAGGTTCTGAATAACGCCTTCCGCCCGTTCAAACATTTGGGCGAGCCGGTATTGGGCCGATGCGTTGCCGCTTTCCGCCATCTGGCGCAGCGTGTCATAGGCCCGATACGACCAGCCTTGCGCAAGCTCGGCTTCCACCGCAGCGAATCGGCCCTTCGAAGTCCACCGCTTCCACGGGGCGAACGTCGTTCCGATCTTTCCGAACACCAGGAACTCCTTTTGGGCGAGGGTCTCGCCTTGCCAACGTGACGAAAGCGATCAGGGCTCCCGCATTCCTTCCGCGCCAGATCTCAAAGCTCCGCCTAGCAGATACCATAGAATGGTCCGGCGCCCAACGATAATATCGGCTTGCAACGTCATGCCCGGAACGAGCTGAACATTGGGCGGTACGTCGTGCAGTTTGACCGCGGTTATTTTAATGCGGGCATCAAAATACGGCGAGCGCGTGTCACCGGAAGCACGAACCTGCGAAGAAACCGCGTCCTGGGTGGACATTTCGGTGAACGAGTCCTGACTGATGGTCCGGACCACGCCCTCGGCAGTGCCATGCTCCAGGAATCTGTAGGTTTCGAACTTGATCCGCACCGGATCGCCTACCTTCACGAAGCCACTGTCCTTCGCATCGACCTGCGCGTCCACTTCGAGCGGGGCGTTCAGCGGCATCAGACTGAACAGCGGCTCGGCATCGGTGGCCACCGCGCCCAACGATAGTTGTGGAACTTTGAGGACAACCGCGTCCACGGGGGCCACAAGATTTGCGAGATCACTATGCTTTTTCGCTTTTGTGAGATCACCTTGCGCTTCCTCCAGCTGATTCTTCACAAGTACCAGGCTATTTAAGTTATCGTCGTGCCACTTATCGACATAGACCTTGCGCTGCTCCTTCAGGGATTCGAGCGTGTGCTCCGTGGAGGCAAGCGCGTTCTCGACTTCGCCGCGCTTACGCGCCAGCTCGATTCTCTGATCCTGGACGGTGATCAGGGCCAAATGACTTATGATCCCGGCCGCTTCCAATTTGGTGTTCATGTCCTCCGTCTCGACGGCGATCTTCAAGCGATCCTGGTAATCGGCAAGGCTTTGGCGCAGACCCACGACCTGTGCCTCGGAACTATGGATGCGTTGGTCAAAGTCGAGGATCCCAGCTTCGAACTCGGTGGCACGTTTCTTGAAGATCGATTCTTGAATGAGGTCGTAAGGCTGCGACGGATCGGCGTGGAAGGGCTGGGCGGCTTCTTCGGCCTCGATCCGGCGCTTCTCCGGCGCAAGGCTTGCGACCTTCTGCTCGAAGGCAGTGAGATCCGCATGCACGAAGGTCGGATCCAGCGTGGCTAACACCTGCCCCTTCTTTACCGTCTGCCCCACGGAGACCAGGATGCTGCTAATGATCGCTTTGTCCAGAGGCTGGACCGTCAGAGCGCCCGCGGCCGGCACGATCCGGCCAGTGGTTGTCACGATGCGATCCAGGTGCACCAACGAGATAAATGCGGCCAGCAACCCGAGCATGGCTGCCAGAACATAAAGCACCGATCGTTTGGCCCAAGGATGTTGCTGGGCAATGATTTCCGCGGTCGCCGACTCAAAGGATTGGACGACGTCGGCGGAATTAGACTGCTTGTGAGGATTGAATTGCAGTACGGGCATCTCGACCTTCCGGTTGTAGATGGCGGTTCTGTTGCGACCACAGCGAGCGGTAGATATCGCAGCTGATTAAGAGTTCTTCGTGCCGGCCGATGTCGTAGAATCGGCCCCTCTCGAGAACCAAAATGGAGTCGGCCATCGCCAGGGACGATAACCGGTGAGTGATTATTATGACGGTACGACTCTGAGCGATGCGCATCAGGTTCGCGTTAACGATGGCCTCGCTTTCGGCATCCAGTGCGCTGGTTGCTTCATCCAGAATCAGGATCGGCGGATCCACCAGCAGGGCTCTTGCGATGGCGAGCCGTTGCCGTTGACCGCCGGAAAAGTTGACGGCCCCTTCCTCAACCACGGTGTCGTAGCCGTCGGGCAATCGTTCGATAAATTCTTCGGCGCCGGCGAGCTGAGCCGCTTGAACGATCTTGTCGAAGCCGGCTTGCGGGCGCGCAATGCTGATGTTGTCTCGAATGGTGCCGCTAAAGAGGAAATTCTCCTGGGGGACCACGCCGATATTGGACCGCAGATGGTCCAGGTCCATCTCGCGGAGATCCATGCCATCTATTTTGATCAAGCCCTCGTAATCCCGGTTCAAGCCCTGGAGCAGCCGTGCCAGCGTCGTTTTACCGGAACCGCTACGGCCCATGACCCCGAAAATGGTCCCTTGCGGGATCTCGAAGGATACACCGTCGAGCGCATAGGGGGCTCCGTGCGTGTAGCGGAAGCGAACATCCTGAAACAGCACGCGACCGCTCATCGGCAGCTTTAACCCAACTCCGGACCGGCCTTCCTCCGGCGCGACATTCATAACGGAAGATACCTCGGCCATGGCGCCGCGGGCGTGCTCAAAGCTGTTGATGACGCCGGCCAGCTGCACGATCGGTGAAGCGACACGGCCGGAAAGCATGGCGAAAGCAACTACCGCGCCGATGCTGGCCCCGGCGGGATCGGATAACGCCATGTAACAACCGAAGAAAAAACTCCCGCTATAGATGAGGCGCTCCAAGGGCGTCACCATGGTTTGGGGACCATTGGCGAGACGATCAAATGCCTGATGAGCCTCGATCATCTCGGCGACGCGCTGGTCGCGTTGACGGCGCTTCAATCCATCCAGCGACAACGATTTGACCGTGCGGATGCCGTAGATAGTCTCGACCTGATGCGAAGCCATCTTCTGCTCGGCCTGAATCACGGCGCCGTGGCGCCGGCGAAGCGACGGCAGAAATGCAGTGTAGATCCCCAAGACGATGAGTGCCAGGAGAATCACCAGACAAGCCAGTTTCCAATTCAGGAGAAACAATACGGGGACCAGGACGACCAGCGTTACGCTATCGAGCAGAGTGCCGAATAGTTCGCCGGTCAAGAATTCCCGGATGTGCCAGATCTGACCGATCTTGGCATTGATCATACCCGTCGGCATGCGTTCAAAGAACGACATGGGCAGGTTCAGCAACTTGTCGAACACGTACAAGTTGATGCGCGCGTCGATGCGAGAAGTCGCAACCCATATCAGATGCCGGCGCAAAAAACCGAAAATCGTTTCAAAGCCGATCATTGCCAAGAGCACGATTCCCAATATCTGCAGCGTTGTCATGCTGTGATTCGACAGCACGCGATCGATCATGATCATGAAGGTGATGGGCGGCAAGAGAGCCAGTATGCTAATCAGAAACGCAGCGACCGCGATGTCGCGAAATAACCTGCGTTCCATGACAAGTTGCTCGACCAGCCAACCAAAACCGAAAGGACGATCTACACCGGCGACGCGCCAGCGAAGCTTCAGCAACAGCACCTCGCCGGTCCAGAATTCGAACAGACGGGGTTCGTCGTAGAGAGCCGTCAGGCCTCGTTCGGACTCGAATTCCTCGATGAGAGCGAAACAGGCGCCGTCCTGCTGTTGCACGCGCTTTATCAGGGCCGCCTTGCCATCCGGTAACAACAGGATGGCCGGCGCCAACCTGGCAAGCTTTGTGAGCTCCCCGCGTTTGATGCGCGTCAGCTTGCCGCGCAGCCCGACGCCATCCGCCATCTTGAGCAGAAGCGCGGTGCTGGGTTCTTTACCGTCGAAGGGATGGTTGCGAATCAGCTGTTGAGCGTCAAGCGTTAAACCGTACTGGCGCGCCACGCCGATCAGGGCAGCCACCGCCGTGCTATGTCGTGTTCGCCCTTCATTCAGCTGGCGTGATTCCAGCATACACGGCCTCCGCAAACGGATTGCGCGTCGACCAGGCGGCCTGCGCACAACTGCAACATTTTATCACGTGTACCGGATACTCCACACGCAACCTGGCGCGTTCCGATGCTAGTACTCGTTCCGATTTGAGCGATCAATGTTGCCCGTCTCATAAGAAACGTTTCATGGAAATGCAACGCTCGCCGAGTGTTTGCCAGAGTACTGGTACCGAATTTTCTCTAATGCCCTCCGGGAATCAAATTCAGCCTTGCAAATCTGCACCTGGTGGGTGTAAGATCCCTAAAACTGGATTCATGCGGCTCTCAGCCGGGCCAAAAGTTGCAGACGCTGCATAGCGGCCCGAGGCTGGGAGTTTAGGAGGAACGATGGCTGGGATTGGGACAGCTTCGGTTGCCGGCGGAGTGCCGCACACGCACGGATTGCCAACTCTAAGTCATGCCGAACGGCTAGCGGCCCAAGCGGCATTGGATAAACTCAAACAAACCGGCGGGCTCGGGTCGCATTTCGGCGCCACGTCCGAGAGCGCTACCGTGTCCAGCGGGTTGTCCCATACTCTGGGTCGAAGTACTGTCGGGCTGGGCGCCTCAACGCTGCTCTCGGCTCGAGGCAGCGACACATTTATGGGCGGCGTACGCAGCTCACTGCCCACGTCTGGCTTAAGTATCGGCAACGACACCGTGGTTAGCGGCTCGACGACCAAATTTGACATTCACGGCCGTTCCGATACCTTGGCTAGCCGCGCTCAACACTTCACTCTAAGCAGCGATACCATCAACGTCGCGGGCGCCACGGCCACCAGCATTCATGCCGAGGAGCGGCCACATGGCACGGCGAGCCCCCACACCGTGACACTTTCAGACAAGACCACCATCAAGATAGCCGGTCTGTCGCCGCACGACATTTCCAAGCTGCATCACTAAGTTTTGAATTTGTAATGGTGATCCGTCTCATCTGCTAGCTGTTGGTTTGGTACGGGCAGTGATACAACGCGCTCATGGCCCGTCGGAAGCTGAAGCAAGCCGCCTGGGGTTTCTTTTTGCCGGCATTACCCGGGCCGTCGAGGAAGGCCGTCTTCAGGAAGCACTGCGCCTAGCCGACTGCGCGTGCAGATTTGCTCCGGGCAATCCAACCTGTCTGCTGATCCATGCTCGATTGCTGATTCGGCTCGGAGCAGCGTCGGAAGCGATTGAGCGATTACGAGGCCGGGATGAGCCAGATGCCATGGGTGCCCGCGCGGAGGCGCTTTGGACGCAGGGAGCGTTGGATGAGGCCGCCGCCTCTGTGGAAATGTTGTTACGACGGTTTGCCTTGGATTCAGTGGAGAGCCTGTGGCCCATGGCCGCCCGATTATGCCTCGCTCCCAGCAAATTCCCAGGGTGGATTGGCATCGTAGGCACCGGCCTGCGCTTAGCCGGCCAGGTACGCGCTGGCGCTTCCATCGCGATCATGTATGCCGGCAGGGTCTGTCATCCGGCGACATCGGCCGTCGACCAGGAGGGCCTGAGTTCATTCGAGCTCGATATACCGGCCGGGATTTCGAGTCAGATCGCGGCCTGTAGCGGTGCTCTTCCGCTGCTGGGCTCCGGCTTCGCTTGGCCCCCGGAGTTTGGCCTTTCCGGTTGGGTTATGTTGGAGAGCAAAGTGCTGGCGGGCAAAGCACGGCTGGAATGGGCGCCGAAGCTCCCTGTTCCAATCGCGATTACGCACTGCGGCGATGGACGAATCGGTCTGCCGTTCCCCTCGGTTGCCGTCGATTCTACCGGTTCGTTCTCCGTTCCGCTGGAGGACGGCGCCCTGGATGGTTCTCGCGTTGAGGTTTCGGCGGTGTTACCCGATGGGAGGCGCTCGCCGCTGGTCGGGAGCCCGGTTAGAATGCGGGCGATCTCCCCGACTCCCATACGCAGACGCGTGAGTCGGACAGGCCGGACCAAACAGGAACCACGATCGAAACAGATCGTCGACATCGTTGTTCCGGTCTACGCTGGACTCAAGGAGACTCTCTTGTGCCTGGAGCGAGTGCTGGCTACCACGGCCCGGAGCGAAACAGAAGTGGTGGTGGTGAACGATGCCAGCCCCGATTTAGAATTGAGCGGCGCGCTGGTTCGTTTGGCGCATGACAACCGTATTACGCTCCTGACGAATCGATCCAATGTGGGGTTTCCGGTCTCCGCAAATCGGGGCATGAACCTGCACGCCGAGCGCGACGTGGTGATACTGAATTCGGATACGGAGGTATCTGGCGATTGGCTTGATCGATTGAAATTCGCCGCTTACCGCGCGGATGATATCGGGACGGTTACGCCCTTGGGCGAGGTTGCCTCGATCATGAGCTATCCGGCGGGGAAACAGCCCAGTGCGCGTCTGGAGTCCGCCGAGATCGACCGGATTGCGCGCAGCGTGAATGCCCGGCAACTGGTCGAATTGCCGGTCGGTGTCGGCTTCTGCATCTATTTGAAGCGCGCCTGTCTCACCGAGGTCGGCGGGTTCGACGAAGATAATTTCGGCAAGGGTTACGGTGAGGAGAACGATTTCTGTCTACGAGCCCGCGGAAAAGGTTGGCGTCACGTGGGCGCCACCGATGTGTTCGTAGGACATTCAGGCTCACGATCGTTTGGACGCTCGAAAGAAATGCTGGTGGAACGAAACGGCCGCGTTCTCGATGCGCTGCATCCTGGCTACGAAGCCATGATCGCCGGCTTTGTTGCGGCAGATCCGTTGCTCGAGGCCCGCCGTGCGATCGACATGCACCGGCTTCTCAAGCAGGCCCGCGATCCAGTGCTTTTAGTGACCTGCGATCTTCCTGGGGGCGTAAAGCGGCACGTCGATTTGCGACAGTCCGAGTTGAGCGCCGCGGGACACACGGTTCTCATCTTGCAGCCTGCGGCGACAACCGAACGCGCAGATCAAGTAACTCTCAGTACTCAAGATCCAGCTTTCGAGAACCTGGTCTACAATCTGCCAGCGGAAATCCCCATCCTTGAGAGCCTGCTTTCCGGCCTAAATCTGTCCCACATCGAGCTTCACCATTTTGTGGGACTTCCCGCGGCGTCACTCGATCTGGTGACTCGTCTCGGCATCCGCTATGACGTGTATGTTCACGACTATTCGTGGGTCTGTCCGCGTCTGACCTTACTGGGCGGAAATAACACTTATTGCGGCGAGCCGCCGATTGACGACTGCGAGACCTGCATCCGAACGCACGGAACCGCCCTCGAGGAGTCGCTCACCGTCGCGGCCCTTCGTGCGCGAAGCGCCCGGATTTTGGAGGGTGCGAATGTTGTGACGGCGCCGTCCCAGGATGTGCGCTCCAAATTCGCTCGCTACTTCCCCAACCTCCCGGTCAAAGTAACAGCCTGGGAAACGCCGTTTGAGCCGCGGCCTCGCTCTCCAGTGCCCCGGGACGGACGAATTCGTGTTGCCGTAATCGGGGCAATCAGCGTCCAAAAAGGCCATCAGATCCTGTTGCAGTGCGCCAGGGACGCCGCTGAAAGGAATCTCGATCTCGATTTTGTCGTGATCGGGTATACATCCGACGACGCACCGCTGCTCGAGACCGGGCGCGTGTTCATCAGCGGCCCCTACGCCGAGGGCGAGATCGGCAGCCTGTTGGAACGGGAGCAGTGCCATATCGCGTTCTTCCCGTCAGTGGCGCCGGAGACCTGGTGTTACGCGCTCACCCATGCCATAAACTGGGGCCTTCCGATCGTTGCGTTCGATCTGGGCGCGATCGCTGAACGATTGCGCGCCTATAGCGCAGCGGAACTATTGCCATTGTCATCCAAGATAACGGACATCAACGATTCCCTGCTGCGATTAGCCGGGAGAATCCCTACTTCAGAAATACAGAAGGAGCTTGACATGAGCGACACTTTACCAACCAACGACCAACCCGTTTCCCAAGAACTCGAGGCCTCCGCAAAAATTCTGACGCTTCCGGTTGGGGTCTTCGTATTCAGCGTCCAAGGAGGCGCCACGGCGATTTCCGCAGAGGAGCTGGCGGTACCGGCGCTGCAGCTGGGGCTAGCGCCGATGAAATCCGCAGGGACAGTGGAATTCTTGGCGGGCGCGGGCACCTTGGATCGATGGCTCACGCGAAGTAGCGATACGTTTATCGTGCGCATATCGGGGGGTAGCGCCGCGCTGTTGTTGACCTCGGTGCGTTTGCCTGGCAGTTCGCCCCTCACGATCAACGTCCAGCGGATTGACGTGAAGCGGCAGCCCGTTACGTCCGAGCTCCAGGGCGGCCCAGCGGCAACGGATAGCGCGGGCGGTGTGCTTCCCACCCAGATCCTGGCGCACATCGAGAACTTCGGAGACGTTTATTTCAACGATGGTTGGGTTGGTTTCAGCGGACAAAAATTGCGCATGGAGGCGTTTGCGATCCTGTCGGTCGGTCAACTGGGGCCCGATTCGCTAGAATATCGCGGAGTGGCGGCCGATGGCTTTCAGACGCCGTGGCTGAGCAATCAAGTACTGTGCGGCAGCCGCGGCAGGGGGATGCCGCTGACGGGTTTCGCGATTCGTCTTAAGCCCCACATCGCCGGACGCTTTGATTGCACCTACTCTGGTAAATTCGGATCCGGTGCTACGTTCGGGCCATTCAAGGATGGCGAGCTATGCTGCTCCAATTTGCCGGGCGATCCGCTCGAGGCGATGGAGTTGTGGGTCACCGAACGCGTCGTGACCGAACCGGGCGCGCCGGGCCGGGAGGTCCAATACTCTGACGCACCTTGACGTCAAAGTGACCCTTAGCGATGCCTCGCAAGAAATTGGTCCGACGCCCCCGCCCCGTTTTCATCAACGCGGGGTGCGGGTCTCCAGAGAACTCCCGGCTTCCAAAATTCTTCCGTACCTGGCGGCAGATACGCGTTGATGTGGATCCCGCCATGCAACCTGACGTTGTGGCGAACATCGCCGATCTTTCCGTGATTCCGGATGGCAGCGCTGACGCCATTTGGTCCGCTCATTGCATGGAGCACCTCTTTGCCTACCAGGTGCCCGCGGCGCTGGCTGAATTTCGGCGGGTGTTGCGAAAGACCGGCTTTGCGTGCATTATCGTCCCCGATCTGCAGGCCATCGCTCATTGGATTGCAGAAGACCGGCTGCATGAAACGATTTACGACTCGGCAGCCGGTCCCATCACGGCGCGTGACATGCTGTGGGGGTTCGGGGCGGCGATTGAGGGCGGCAATAGCGCCATGGCGCACCATTGCGGCTTTACGCCGACGCTGTTTCTGGAGTGCCTTAAGGCCGCTGGATTCTCCGAGATCGTGCTGCGTCGAAAGAGTAACCTGGAGTTGGTTGGGCTGGCATTACCCAAGATATCGAAAAGTTCGGAAAGACGCGAAACCCTGCTGACCGACCTCGGGCTTTGAGTATGATTGCCGTCTTTGTCCATCAGAATTTCCCGGGTCAGTACCTGCATATCGTTCGGAGCTTGGCGGAAAAGCCGGAAACAAAATTATATTTCATCACACAGACGAATCATTTCGACATTCCTGGAGTTCACAAACTAGTTTACCAGCCCAATTTGTCCACTATATCCAGCTGTCATGCCTACACCGCCACGTTTGACGCTGCCGTGCGCACAGGCACGGCCGTCGCCGAAGTATGCCGGGGTTTGCGCGATAGAGGTGTATTGCCGGACATTATCGTGGGACATTGCGGTTGGGGCGAGACATTGTTCGTTAAAGACGTGTTTCCCAACGTACCGCTGCTTTCGTATTTCGAATTCTTCTACCACTCGGAGGGGGCCGACGTCGGATTCGATCCCGAATTCGCGCCGAGCGCGGCGGGGGATCATGCCCGTTTGCAGGTCCGGAATGCAGTGAATCGGCTGGCTTTTGCCGAAAGCGATTGGGGGCACACCGCCACCGCGTGGCAGCGCAGCCTGTTTCCGGCAGAAATGCAAACGCGCATCTGGCCGTTGCATGAAGGAGTGGACACAGCAAGAGTCAGACCCGACCCGACAGCTTGGATCAAACTGGCGCGGGCAGACCAGGTTCTCACTAAGCAGGATGAAGTCATCACTTACGTTTCCCGCAATTTGGAACCCTACCGAGGCTTTCATATTTTCATGCGTGCACTGCCGGAGATATTACGCAGGCGGTCGAAGGTGCATGTCGTGATCGTCGGTGGCGACGGTCTGAGCTATAGCGATCCTCCGCCGTATGGAGGCACCTTTCGCCAAATGCTGTTGACCGAGGTAGGTGAAGGACTTGACTTGGATCGCATCCACTTCCTGGGACAGGTCCCTTACGAAACTTATCTGAACGTGCTTCAGGTTTCATCGGTTCACGTTTATTTGACCTACCCGTTCGTATTGTCGTGGTCATTTATCGAAGCCATGTCAGCGGGTTGTGTCATCGTCGGTTCCGCAACTCCGCCCGTGCTGGAAGTGTTGCGCGATGGAGTGAACGGCCTGGCGGTCGACTTCTTCTCGACGGATGCGATCTGCGACCGCGTGGACGAGGTTCTGGATGATCCCAGCCGCAGGCAAGCGATCAGTGCCGCCGCCAGGGCCACCGCAATCCGTGATTTCGATACGAATGCCGTAATCCTGCCGCGTTGGGACCGGTTGTTGCACACGCTGGTTGACCGCGGGCTGCCGGTCGAACAGCCCCCCGAACCAGGCCCGGCCACCAGGACTAACCAGCGGTGACCATGAACTCCATTGACTCCTATTACCGCGGCCTGAATGCGTTGGTGACCGGTGGCCTTGGGTTCATCGGATCAAATCTCGCCCGGCGCTTAGTTGACCTCGGGGCGAACGTAATTGTGGTGGACTCGCTTCAAACCAATACCGGAGGGAATCGAATCAATTTAGAGGGTATTGAGGACCGGTTACAAATCCGGTTGGTCGATTTGAGAAATTGTGACGAGATTGCGGACTTGCTCCCGGGAAATAATGTGATATTTAATCTAGCGGGGACCGTTTCTCACATCGATTCCATGACCGATCCCGTCTCCGACATGGGCGCGAATGTACATGCCCAGATCGTCCTTCTCGAAGCCTGCAGGCGATATGCGCCGGATGCGAGAATCGTGTTCGCCTCTACGCGCCAAATCTACGGCCGGCCGTCCCGCTTCCCAGTCGCCGAGAGCCATCCCATGCAGCCAGTGGACGTGAATGGGATCAATAAAATGGCGGCCGAAGCTTACCACACTTTGTACAACCAAGTGTACGGATTGCAAACGGTTTCCCTTCGCCTTACAAACACGTTTGGGCCCCGGATGCGAGTAAAGGATTCACGTCAGACTTTCTTAGGGATCTGGTTTCGCCGCGTGGTTGAGGGCGGGGTTTTCGAAGTGTGGGGCGGCCAGCAGAAGCGGGATCTCACCTATGTCGACGATGCCGTGGATGCTTTCCTCGCGGCGGGGGCTTTGTCCACGACCCAAGGTCGCGTCTTCAACGTCGGCGGCTGTCCGCCCGTAACTTTGACGGAGCTAGCCGAGTTGCTGATTGCGGTCGCCGGCCGGGGAGCATTTGAGATCAAGCAGTTTCCTCTGGAACACCTGCGTATCGATATCGGCGATTATTTCGCCGACGACCGGCTATTCCGCAAACTAACGGGATGGGCTCCCAAGGTGACGCTACAGGAGGGGCTCGCGCGTACCATCGCGTTCTATCAGAATTGTTTGAGCGACTATGTTTGAAGCCGTGCATTCCCTACCCAACATTCCGCAAACGTCTCCACGCGCGTTTTTCCAAGAGCACCGCCACGAGATGATGGGCGCGATGGCTCGTGTTCTCGACAGCGGGATGTACATTCTGGGCGCGGAGGTCAAGGCGTTTGAACAGGAGTTCGCCCGGGAGTTCGGTTTTGGGGGCGCGGTGGGAGTCGCCAACGGCACGGACGCGATCGCGCTTGCTCTGCGGTCGCTGGGGATTGGTCCCGGGGATCGCGTCGCAACCGTTTCCCATACCGCTACCGCCACGGTTGCCGCCATCGAAATGGCCGGCGCCTTGCCGGTTTTTGTGGATATCTCTTCCGACACCTATACGCTGGATCCGGCGGCGCTAGCTGGAACATTGGAAACAATACACGGCATCAAAGCGGTCATTGCGGTGCATCTCTATGGAAATCCCGCCGATATTACCTCGATAATTCCAATCGCCCGTCGGTTCGGCGTTCGCGTTATCGAAGATTGCGCTCAAGCTCACGGGGCAAAGCTGGACGGGACCTTTGTCGGGAGCCGGGCGGAGGCGGCCACCTTTAGCTTTTATCCGACGAAGAATCTGGGAGCGCTTGGTGATGGCGGCATGGTTGCCGCTAACGATCCGGATCGTATCACGAAGCTGCGCATGTTGCGCGAGTACGGCTGGGAGCGCCGTTACGTCAGTGAAGTGCCCGGGGTGAATAGCCGGCTGGACGAACTGCAGGCCGCTTGGTTGCGAGTGAAGTTGCCCTATCTCGAAGCCGGAAATCGGCGACGTGCTGAAATTGCCGCCGCTTACGATGACGGTCTTGCGGATACTGCTTTGGTCCTGCCAGGAAAACACCCCGGAGCCACGCATGTCTATCATCAATATGTTGTACGCCATCCCAATCGCGACCAGCTGAAGGCGAGGCTCGAATTGAAGGGCATCGGCACGAATATTCACTATCCTGTGCCGGTTCATCGTCAGCCGGCGTATGCAGGGCGCTGCGCCATGGGTGCGGGCGGGCTTGGCAGAACCGAGGCGGCTGCGCGCGAGGTGCTGAGCTTGCCGATGTATCCAGAACTAGCAGATGCCGCGATCGCAAGAATAATCGATGCCGTGCGCAGTTCGCTATAGCAGGATACGATGGTTTACCGGAGAATTGAAACTTGGAGCTAGCGCGCGAGCACACGCCGCTCGGCGTACCCGCGAAACCCGACGGGCGAACCTCTTCTGACGAAGAGGTGGTGCTCGATTCGCGCGACGTGACCAATTGTGTCCATCTGTTTCTCGGCCGCATGCCGGCCAACAATTCCGCGGATCGTCTTCCGACAAACAATATTGCGGCCTTGCTCCGCGGCATTTTCGAGAAGGAAGAGTTTAAGACGAGCGTTCTTCATCCCGTGCTGCTTCGGGAAGTGCTGCCGCACAGCGTGCTCGCGGATGTGCTTCTGTTGCCCTTGATCGATTGGGCTCAAAAGCGTTTGCCGATCAGCGCGTCCACGCGCCGTACGGCGGGGGGAGCGCGCACTTGGGCGCAGTTACTCGAGCTGTTGCTTTCCGACGCGGCCTTGGTCGCCGTTGCCCCGGAATTGGCTGCAGCCGAAGTCGACCGTATTCTGCGCGCACGGCTGGAGAACGAACCGTTATCCAAGGTCAAGCGTTCCCTGGTGGGCGCGGTGGACGCCGCTTCGGCATTTGAGATCCGCGGCTGGGCGCTGGACTTATGCGACAAATCCGTCCCGGTGATTGTAGAGTTCTACGCGGACACCACTTTCATCGGCGCGGTGCCATGCTCGGAGCCGCGGCCGGACGTGAGGGATGCCGTCGGTGGCGACGGCAAGGTTGGCTTCACGTTCAAGATTTCGACGGCGCATCGCGCCAGCTTTGCTCGTGGCCGCACGCTGGTCGCAGTTGATTCGGTATCGCGCGAGCGAATTGGCGCCAGCACGCTGGTGTACGCTGAAGCAGCGCAAACCTGGGATGCCATCAGCGCCACGCGCAGTGAACTTGCCGAGCTGCGGCAAGTCCTGGATCGGATCGAGGCGCGGCTACCCGAGATCGGCCGCATGGCCAGCATTCCGATCGAAGCCTACGAGGAGTATTGGGAGCGATTCTACCGGCCCACGCCCGAGGTCCTTACCGGGCAATGTATCCAAAGCCGCCGGTTTACGTATCGCCCCTTAATTTCGGTCATCGTTCCGACGTGGAACAGTAATACGCGGTTGCTCGACCGGGCCATTCAAAGCGTGCTGGCGCAAACCTACGACCATTGGGAAATCGTTGTCAGCGACGACGCGTCGGACCGCGACGAACTGAGGTCGCTGGAACATCGTCACGCTTCAGAGCCGCGTATTCGCTGGATCCACGCGACCGCTCGCGAGGGTATCGCAGTGAATACCAACCGAGGGATTGCGGCCGCCAGCGGCGATTACATCGCCTTCCTGGACCACGACGACGAGCTCGCGCCGGATGCTCTGTACCAGGTAGCCAAGTCGCTGCAGAAACGCCAATACGGGTTGGTGTATTCAGATGAGGATCGAATGGAGGAAGACGAACTCGGCCGCTGCATTCATCACACGCCTTTCTTTAAGCCGGGCTTTGATCCGGACCTGTTGCTGTCCGTTAACTACATCTGCCATCTGGTGGTCTTACGCCGGGACGTTGTTGTGGCGGCAGGCGGTCTCCGCGCCGGATTGGAAGGCGCGCAGGATCACGATCTTTTGCTCCGTGTGGCCGGGTCTTTAGCCGCGAGCGATATTTTACATTTGCCGCGCGTACTGTATCACTGGCGGGTAACTCCGGGCTCGGTGTCACGTACTCCAGTGCTGGCGGAGGTGATTCAGAAGAACATCGTTACGGCGGTGGCAGATCACTTGAGCCGGCTCAACCTGGCCGCCAAGGTGGAGGCGCACAACGATCCGGTGGGAACGGCGCGACAGTTTGCGACCCGTGTCCGTTGGCGGCTGCCCGCTATGGCCCCCAAGATCTCGATTATCGTGGCGACGCGCGATCGGGTGGATTTGTTACGCCCGTGCCTGGACAGCGTTATGGACTCGGCGGTAGCGTACCCGGGAGAGTACGAAATTGTGCTGGTCGACAACGACAGTACGGAGCCCGCGACACTGAGCTATTTTGCGAGCCTTCCAGCTAAGCCGCAGGTCCGTGTGATTCCCTTTCGAGGCCCGTTCAACTACTCCGCCATCAACAACTGCGGGGCCCGCAGCGCGCTCGGCGAGGTGCTTATTTTTCTGAACAACGACACCCTTGTGCTCACCAAAGATTGGTGCGTCGAGTTGGTGGCAAATGCCCTGCGCGAAGATGTGGGCGCGGTAGGAGCCCGGCTGCTCTACGCCGATGGCACGATTCAGCATGCCGGAGTCTTGCTGGGTGTTGAAGGCGTGGCCGGACATGAAGCCGTGGGCGATACGCCTCAGTCGGGTGGCTACGTTGGCCGGAGTCATCTATTGCGAAGCGCCGCGGCCGTGACCGGCGCTTGTCTTGCCACCAGGCGGGCGATATTTAAAGAAATGGACGGGTTCGAAGAATTGAATCTAAAAATCGCATTCAATGACGTTGATTATTGTATGAAAGTGCGCAAAGCGGGCTATCGTGTCGTATATAATCCCTTCGCCGTACTCTATCACTTCGAGTCGAAGTCGCGCGGCCGCGAATTATCCGAAGTGCAGCAGATCAGGCATCGTGCGGAAGCTGCGGCTTTTCACGCGCGCTGGAGCGATTCTGAGATTGTCGATCCCTACTACAATCCCCATTTCGAGCGATTTGCCCGTCCATTCGAACGTCTGCGGCCCCCACCCGACCTATGAGAACGAGATCTCTACGATTTTCCCTGGGGCTGTTGGTCGCGTGCTTTGGTTTTTGGGCGCAAGCTCCGGAACCGGATGGCGGCGGCGTTCGCTCAGGGACCCTTCCTCTGTCCTGGCGCACGGGCGGGCCAACCTGTGCAGATGCGCCCGAATGGGAGATTCACGCCTACAATCCCGACCTGTACATTTTGCGCGAAAACGGCTGCGTCAATTATGAGAAGCCGTTTTTGTACCTGTTCTTCGGCAGCGAGAAAGCTCTTCTGATCGACACTGGCGCGGGTGAAACGCATGTGGCCTCCGCGGTTTCCGGCGTCATTGACGAGTGGGCGGCGCGTAATCACAAGGCGCCACCGCCGCTGATTGTGGGACACTCACATTCCCACGGCGACCACATTGCCGGGGATGCCCAGTTTCGCGCGCGCGCCAACACTACCGTCGTGCCGCTCACCGTCGAAGCCACCATGCAGATTTTCGGCATCCCGCGGTGGCCCGATGGCTTGGGCAAGATCGATCTGGGCGGCCGCGTCATCGATGTCTTCCCCATCCCCGGCCACGACGTGCTGAGCGTGGCCTACTACGACCGCCAGACGGGGATTCTGGATGCGGGCGACAGTCTATACCCCGGGCGTTTGTACGTGCGCGATTTTCCCGCGTTCGTGGCCAGCACTGAGCGCATGGTCCGCTTCACCGCGGGAAAAATTGTCACCCACATTGTCGGCTGCCACATCGAGCAGTCCCGCACGCCCTACCTGGATTACAAAGTCGGCACGAAGTATCAGCCGGACGAACACTCGCTCGATATGGGCCGTGGCCAGCTTTTGGAGCTGAACGACGCGTTGGCGCACATGCAGACGCCGGTGCGAATGGCATTCCGCGATTTCACAATCTGGCCTATGTAGGGATTCCCCGAATCTACCGATATATACGTTCAGGATGCCGAACCATCGTGCACTATTGCATGTATAATCGCTTTGGAGCCGTGTAAGCTCCAGCCTCTAAGTCGAGGGAGTTGTGACGCTAAACTTCGTACGTTGTGCGTTTGCTTTGATCTTTGTCGCCTTGCCCGTTCTGGCCGTCCAGCCGGCGCCCCCGCAATCAAGCCAGTTGACTGCCGTAGTGCTGCCGGAAGGACGATATTCCCGGGTAGCCCTTCGCGAAATGGGTAGCGAGGCGGCCCATATCCTGACACAGTCCGGTGTGTCCTTGCGTTGGCAACTCGGGCAACCTGCTCATGCCGTCAGCGGGCTCCTGGTAGTGGTGAAGCTACTGGGCCGTTGCGACATGGACGGACCGGCCGGGTTCCCGATGCCTGGCCCGCTTGGCTGGGCGCACGAAGTGAACGGCGTTATTCTCCCGTTCAGCGATCTGGCGTGCGACAACATTCGCGGTGCCGTACACAGCGCTCCGATCGCGGACGGTCAACTTCGAGGAAATGTCCTGCTCGGCCGCGCGCTGGGCCGGGTATTGGCGCACGAGCTGTACCACATTGTGGCGAACACGTCTGAGCATGACGAAGGCGGCGTTGCGCAATCCGCGTTATCGGGACGCGAGTTGACGTCGGGCCTGCTTGAACTTCGGCCGTCCGATGTTGAGGCCATCCAGAGCAGTCTGCGCTTAGGCCGTTAGTGCGAGTGCGCGTGGCGCGCGGGCCGGCCTTCGAGATCCTTCACCGTCACCACTTTGTGACGGGTTTCCGGGGGCAAGCTCATCTTCTGTTGCACCCACGCCGTTATTTCGGGAACGCCTTGGCGCGCGCGCAGATTCGTGAATAGGAACGGGCGATCGCCGCGCATCTTTCGCGCGTCCCGATCCATTACCTCGAGCGACGCTCCCACATGCGGAGCGAGGTCGATCTTGTTGATAAGCAGCAAATCGGAGCGGATGATTCCCGGTCCGCCCTTGCGCGGAATTTTGTCCCCGCCGGCGACGTTGATCACGTAGATGGAGACGTCCACCAACTCTGGGCTGAACGCCGCGGCGAGATTGTCACCCCCGCTTTCGATAAACACCAGTTCGAGGCCCGCATGCGCGTGCTCCAAATCTTCGATAGCCTCCAAATTCATGGAGGCGTCCTCGCGGATGGCGGAATGCGGGCAGCCTCCGGTTTCTACGCCGGTTACACGGTCAACCGGCAACGTTCCCTGGCGGATCAGGAATTCGGCGTCTTCCCGCGTGTAAATGTCATTGGTGACGACCGCCAGATTGACCGCTGGCCATAAGCTCTGGCTCAAGACGTGGACCAGCGCGGTCTTACCGCTGCCGACCGGGCCGGCCACGCCAATGCGAAATGCTCGGTGGGTTTGATTGTGGCTCATATTAGAAAAGAAAGTAACGCTGCGCCAGCGGCAAGGTGCTGGCGGGTTCACAGGTTAAAAGCTCGCCGTCGGCATGCACCTCATACGTCTCGGGGTCGACTTCGATATGAGGCGTGGCTGCATTGTGGATCATATTCGCCTTCCCAATGTTTCTGCAATTCGCGACCGGCACCAGACGCCTTTTGAGGCCCAGCTTTTCCACGTTGGAAAACGACGCGCTCGAAATAAAAGTGGCGGACGTTGCTTGTGGCGCATCGCCGAACGATCCGAACATGGGGCGATAGAGCACGGGTTGAGGCGTGGGAATGGACGCGTTGGCGTCGCCCATCACGCTCCATGCGATGAATCCGCCTTTGATCACCATTTCGGGTTTGACTCCGAAAAATGCCGGACTCCAGAGCACCAGATCCGCGAGCTTGCCGGCTTCGATGGATCCGACTTCGTTCGCGATTCCATGCGCGATCGCTGGGTTGATGGTGTACTTGGCAACGTAGCGCTTGATGCGGGTGTTGTCGTTGCGGGAAGCATCGCCCGTCAGCGCGCCGCGCTGCACTTTCATTTTGTGAGCCGTTTGCCAGGTGCGTGTCACCACTTCGCCGATGCGGCCCATGGCTTGCGAGTCGCTCGACATCATGCTGATGGCGCCCAGATCGTGCAGGATATCTTCGGCCGCGATGGTCTCCTGCCGGATGCGGCTCTCGGCGAAGGCGACATCTTCGGGGACCTGCGGATTCAAATGATGGCAGACCATGAGCATGTCCAAATGCTCGGCGATGGTGTTCACCGTGAGCGGACGCGTAGGATTGGTGGAAGAAGGCAGGATGTTGGGGAGTCCGGCAATCTTGATGATGTCGGGTGCGTGGCCGCCTCCGGCTCCTTCGGTGTGGTAGGTGTGGATGGTTCGTCCTGCGATCGCGGCGATGGTGTCGTCAACGAAACCGGCTTCATTCAGCGTGTCGGTATGAATAGCCACCTGCACGTCGAATTCATCGGCTACGCGCAGGCAGGCATCGATGGCGGCGGGCGTGGTGCCCCAGTCCTCGTGCAGTTTCAAGCCGCAGGCTCCCGCGAGAATCTGTTCTGATAGAGGTTCGCGGGTAGCCGCGTTTCCCTTGCCAAGAAATCCAAAGTTCATGGGCCACGCTTCCGCCGCGCGAAACATCTGCTCCAGATTCCATCGGCCCGGCACGCAAGTGGTGGCGTTGGTGCCCGTGGCCGGCCCGGTTCCACCGCCCAACATGGTGGTGGTGCCGTTGGACAGCGCTTCGTAGATTTGCTGCGGCGAGATGAAATGGATGTGGCTATCGATGGCGCCCGCGGTGAGGATCTTGCCTTCACCCGCGATCACTTCGGTGGAAGCGCCGACCACCAGATCCGGATCCACGCCGGCCTGCGTATCCGGATTGCCTGCTTTCCCGATCTTCACGATGCGGCCGCTCTTGACGCCGACGTTGGCCTTCACGATACCCCAATGATCGATGATCAAAGCGTTGGTGATCACCAGATCCAGCGCGCCGTGTTCGGATTCGCGCGTCGCCGTGGAGCTTTGTCCCATGCCGTCGCGGATGACCTTGCCTCCGCCGAAGGTGATCTCATCGCCGTAAACCGCGAAGTCCTGTTCCACTTCGGCGATCAGTTCGGTATCGGCCAGGCGCACGCGATCGCCTCGCGTGGGCCCGTACAAATCGGCGTAAGTGCGTCGCGGAAGTTTGACGCTCATTTATCTAGCGCTCCATTCACTTTGCCGTTATGTCCATACACGAATCGACGGCCGGCCAAAGCAACCAGCGGCACCTCTTTCTCTTCGCCAGGTTCGAAGCGGACGGCAGTTCCGGCCGCAATATCCAGTCGCATGCCGTAAGCGGCCGCGCGATCGAAATCGAGCGCGGAATTCACTTCGAAGAAATGATAATGGCTGCCCACCTGCACGGGACGGTCGCCCCGATTGCTCACTACTACCTGCGCCGTGCGTCTTCCGCCATTCAATTCGACTTCGCCGCCATCGAGAATGTATTCGCCCGGATACAATTTGCCTCCTATTGAATCGGATCGTGAATCGTCACCAGCTTGGTGCCGTCGGGGAAAGTGGCTTCCACCTGGACCTCATGGATCATCTCCGCCACCCCATCCATGACGTTCCGCGCGCGTAAGGATGGACGGGCCCAGACTCATAATGTCGGCGACACTTTTCCCGTCGCGCGCCGCTTCCAGCACTTCGGCGGAAAGAATCGCCATGGCCTCCGGATAGTTGAGCTTGAGGCCGCGCGCGCGCCGCTTCCTGGCCAGCTCGGAAGCGGTAAATATCATGAGTTTTTCCTGCTCGCGCGGAGTCAAATGCACTGCGATCCTCCTGTGATTAGTAAACTTTTCGGGGTAGCGTGGCGACCCGGCCACAAAGAGACCGCTTGGCGGCTTTCCAAAATTCCACCAGTCCGCTGCCCAGAGCGCGCCCGTGGATCGCGACGCCGCGAATCGCCAGGCCATGCGCCCGTAACGAGGTCACCCCCCATAATATCTCAGAGCTGGAAAGCTGGTCCGCGATGATTTGCATTTCAGATTCGAAGGTCCTCCAATAGGCCGGGGGCTGGTTCGCGCGGCAAACGTAGCAGGAGGCGAAGTGGCGGAACGGTCCCAGCCTGACGATGGAATCGAGGCGCGTTCTGGGAGGGTCGCCCCGGGGCGTGACAGTCCAGCGCTCGATTGCGATCGGCTGTCCGCACGCGACGAGCTCGAAATGCGATGAGAGAGAGTGAAATTGAAACACCTCGCCGGAGGCTTCGCGGCCCGGTGCGATGCGGTCCCACCAGATGAGCGATGCTTCGCGTTCCAGTTCCACGCGCGCCGTCTGCTCGAAACGCGAACCCGCGAAGGGGATCAACTGATCGGGCAGGTATTCCAAGTACGCTCCGGCCCCGACTCTCGCCTGCATTTGCTGCGATCCCAGGCGCTCGGGCGAACGGCTCCGATAGATGCGGGTGGCGCCAGTGGATGTAACTTGCGCTTGCGCGCCGGCTGCAACATCCATTCGGATGCGTAGCGCGTCGGTATCCAGAATTCCACCGGAGAGATTGTGAACGTGCGCCAGCGTCTCGCCGGTAGGCGCGCGAAATCCGCGAACAACCCGCCAGGGCGGCTGCTGCTGCTTTACGCGAAGAATGGTCGATCCTGTGTCGTTCGCTTCAAAGGAAAGATGCAGGTTTGACGATTGCGCCATCGCTTAACTCATGAACAGGCGCGTGTACAGGGTGGCGTGGCGGGCGGAGGCGACGTCGAGGAGCGGGGTAAAAGAACTGGTCAGTGTGGGCTCTGCGACGCTCCGCTCCACTGCGGCGATAATGGCGGGTTTCAAATCCCAAAGAATCTGATGCGCTTTCGTTTGTCCGAGCGGAAGCAGGCGTTGGCAGGCGGAGACGAGCGCGGTGATGGATTGCTGCAGATAGGCCGCAGCCGCCGTGGTGGCTTCAATCTCCAGGACTCCGGCAACCAAACCGAAGCAGGGCGCGAGGTGAGTTTCAGCGTGCAGACTGGATGCGTCGATCAAGATTTCGTTGCCGGACATGCTGGCGGCCAGGCGCAGGAATCTGCGGCCCATCGCCGACGATGCATCGCGGGATTCACGCGCCAGTTTACGAGCGCCGAGTTCGTAATTCAGAACGAGCCAGTCGGGAATATTCCTTTTCGAGCAGCTCGCGGCGCAGTAGGCGGCTTCGAGCGCACCGGTTTCCTCGATATAATCCGCCAAGAATCGCTCCAGCGTTTCGACGGACAGCAGCTCCGCGCCGACTAGCGATTCGATTCCAAAGGAGTGAGCCGCGCCCCCAATTGGAAACGCGCTGTCGGCGAGCTGCTGCAACTGGAGCAGGGGAAGCATCAGGCAAACAGGCACTGGACGTTTTCCGGCAACGGATCGTCCGCGGCGGATGAATCCCAGGTCAATTCCGCGCGCGCTACATCGAAGAATGCGCTGCGATTCACGTCTTGTCCCTGCAGGCGGCTGGCTAGAATGTCGGCGGTGAGCAGATTGCCGCTGGCGGTAACGTAGCCTGCGTTGGAGATCAAATCGTAGTTGCCCCAACGGCTGCGGTAGAGGCCTTTGCGGTTCCATCGCACCGCGGAATAAAGCGCCTCATTGATGCCGATAAGCGGGAACAGTGCGCCATACAGCTTGGCGAGATCGCAACACACGCGCGCAAAATAGGTGATGTTCGGGCCGTGCCAGGCGGATCGCAATGGATCGGGAATCAGGCCAAAAAGGTTCGAGATCGCAAGCCGTGTCGGCCCCTTGAATTTGGCGAAGCTGATCATGGGGCACCCCGTATATTGGAGCAGGACTTCGGGAACGTTGTCTTGATTGCACGCGGCATCCCAGTAGGCCTCGGTGATGTTGACGTACTCGGCGCGATGTTTGGCCAGGACATCCGCGAGGCCGGTGCGCCGGAGATACTCGGCCTCCTGCTGGCGGATCCAGGCGCGATGTTCGCGCGCTTCGGTCTCCCAGTTGAATCCCGCTTCCTCGAGATTTCTGCTGGATGTGTGGCCTTCGATAACGATCGCCGGCGCAGGAAGAGCGCCCAACAGCAGGTCGAGCGCGGCGGGATCCGTGTAGGTTCCAGTTGCATAGCCGTGCCAGGTGACTTTGACGAGTACGCGATCGGGCTTGGCCCGCGGGAGAACTCGCTCCAGCAGACCCGACATCCGCCTGCGATCGGAAACGTGCGCGATTTCGCCGCCGCCGATGACCCGGCATTCAGCAGGGGCAGTGCTCCACTTCGGCGATATGGCCCGCACGGATTCACGTACGCGTTTGTCGTTCCATAATCGCGTGACGCGCTGCGTGAGCCAGGCCGTGAGCGCCGGATGATCGCCCGGCGGTTCGGCCATGCGCCAGGCGGCGGCCTCGGGATGCTGTCGCTGGAAATTCTCCAGGATCACGCCTGCGAACTCGACGTGTTCGGTCTTCCATTGGGCCTCGGGCAGGACGATCCAGTCGAGCGGACGCAACAGACATTTTTCGAAAGTGTGCGCGAGAAACGGTTGGGCATGCCGGACAAATCCAACTTCACCCGCGCCAAGGCCGAGCTGTTCCCACACCAGCCGCATCAACCGGTAGCTATTTGCGCGGCTGCCTGCATCGCCGTGGCCGCTGGCGGCGAGGATCAGGCCGATGTGCTGGAGGGATCGCGCATCAGGCGGGATCGCGCGCGCGACTTGATCCGCCAGAGCCTGGACCACCAAGGGATGCGTCGGGTCGACGTCGTCGTGATGAATGGTAAGTTGCGGGTAGGCTCGCCGGGCCTCCGCGATCGCATGTCCGAAAGCCTCGCGCTGCAGCAGATTGAAGTCCAGATCCGTCGGGAATAGGAAAACTTCTCCCGAGCCGCAGGGGCCAATTGCAGCGGCTAATCCTTCGGTGGAAGTCAGTCCAATCTTCGGCGCGAAACCGAGGATCGGGGCGCAAGCCGCGGCGATCAGGCTGGTGTCCGTACGCTCGAAGCCGGTAACGAGGATGAACGCCGGGGTCAGTGCAGTTTTCCACCGATCCGGCCATGCTTGGTCATGGACGCAAGCACGTCCACCATTGCCCGCACGGCGACTAAAGCCGTTATGTCGGAGATGTCGTAGGGCGGGGAAACCTCGACGGCTTCCATGGCAGCGATGCCTTCTTTGGCGACTCCCTTCAGGATCGCGAGAGCTTCGCGCGGAAGGAAACCGCCTGGCTCGGGCCATCCGGTGCCGGGCACAAATCCGGCATCCACGGAATCGACGTCGAAAGACAAATACACCGCGCTGGCGCCTTTCCAAGCCACTTCCAGCGCGATCTCGATGGTTTTGTCGATGCCGATGCGCTCGATGTCCTGGATGGTCAGGACGGTCGATCCGCGCTCGCGGCCTTTTTTCACGCCCGGACGCGGGACCTGCCAGCCGCCAATGCCGACCTGCACGAGATTCGTGGGCGGGCAATTCGGAATATTGGTGGCGTGGAACCAGGGACAAGTGTGCATGATCTCGTCCATATCCTTTTCCTGGGTATCGATGTGGCGATCCAGGTGAATGATGCCCAGCTTGCCCTCGATGGCTTGCGCGACGCCTCGCGCGCAGGGGAAGCCGATGGAGTGGTCGCCGCCCATGATCATCGGCAGCGTTCCTTGTGACAGGATGTGCGCTACGCCCTTAGTGATTTGGTCGTGACTCTTGGTGATGTTGGCGGGGCAAAAAATATCGCCCACGTCGCACATTTTGAGCGACTCGCGAAGGTCCACGCCCAGTTCGAAATTGTAAGTGGTGTACAAGGACGAGATGCGGCGGATTCCTTGCGGGCCGAAGCGCGTTCCTGCGCGGTAGGTGGTGCCGATGTCGAAGGGCACGCCGACAAAGGCCACATCGTAGTCGCCGACTTTCCGAACGTCCTCCAGATAAGGGGTTTTGAGAAACGTGTTGATGCCGGACCAGTGCGGCAGCTCGCCACGCTGGAAACAACTGATCTCGGTTTTGTCTTCGATGGAATCGACGCACTCCAGGCCCAATTCCTTGCCGCGACGCACTTCCTCCTGCCATTGCCGCGACGGAATGCGGCCCTCATCCAGGAGAGCTTTCATGCCTTCCAGTTCCGGCAGTTTCACTTCTCTGGTGTGTTCCCGATGCTTTGGGGCATGGTTCTTGTAAAAGGACATGGATGTTTGATTGTACTTGCTCGATCAGGCTTCGGGGGCGCCGTTTACTTCGTCGCTCTCCGCGCCGCCGCCCGGAAATGTGGTCTGTTCGATTCGCTGGATGAGATTCGCGATCTTTGATTCTTCATTCGTGTCGGGCACGGAAAGATCCAGAACGATGTTCGCCCCGTTATCTTCCGTTCCGGTGCGGCCCAGAGCAATGACGCGCGTCGCGAGGATTACGGCTTCGCGCGGGTTGTGGGTGACGAAAAGAACGGTAGTGCCGGTCTCGCGCCACAGATCCTTAATCAGCCGCTGCATTCCCGCCCGCGTCCCGGGATCGAGCGCGCTGAAGGCTTCATCCATGAGCAAAATTTTAGGCCGCATAAT
Source organism: Bryobacterales bacterium (assembly GCA_963824345.1). Classification (GTDB taxonomy): domain Bacteria; phylum Acidobacteriota; class Terriglobia; order Bryobacterales; family Bryobacteraceae; genus Palsa-89. The sequence continues at coordinate 375,161 of CAWGOZ010000011.1, read as the reverse complement.
GAGGGCTTGCGCGATTGCCACGCGCTGCTGCATGCCGCCAGACAGCTGGTGCGGATACTTGGAGGCGTCCGATTCACGCAGCCCCATGCGACGCAGATATCCGATCGCCTCCGATCGAAATTCCTTGCGGCGCACGCGCAGGGCCGGCGAAAAGCCGCCGAACATTCCAATCTGGGTCACTTCCAGCCCAAACGTAATGTTCTCGAGCACCGTGCGATCCGGGAACAGGGAATATTTCTGCGGCACGTACCCGCAGCGCCGATCCGGTTGCCGGCGCGGGCTCCCCTCGACCAAAACTTGCCCGCGTGTCGGCATTTCTTCCGCCAGCACCAACCGCAACAGGGTAGACTTCCCGCAGCCCGTTTGCCCCACGATGGAAATAAACTCGCCCGCTTGTATGTCCAAACGAACGTCGTTCAAGATGCGCTTGGGGGGCTTGCCCGGCTGGCCATATTCGACCAGGACGTTCTGGATGCGAATGAGCGTGGGCGCCACCAGGTTCACTGGATCAGCCTTCTCGTCCAAAACGGTTCGTGCCGCGGCCACGTGCGTTCTTACGCCTCCTGGAACCAGGGATGCAGCTTGCGGTTTAAGGTCCGCATTCCAAAATCCACCAGGAATAGCAGCAGCGCCACCCAGAGCACGTACGGGATGATGGTGTCCATCCCCATGTGACGGCGCAGCAGCGCGATGCGATATGCCAGACCGTCGGTGGAAGCGATCATTTCCCCGGCGAACAGGAACAGCATCACCGCCTTCAGATTGAGCCGGATGCTATTCAACACGCGCGGCAAGATTTGTTTCAATACCACGCGGTAGGTGATGGAGAAATCGCCCGCGCCCAGCGTAAAGCCCTTCACGATCTGCTCCTTGGGCACGCTGCGCGTGAGGTTGTAAGCGTCCAGGACGATGGTGGGCGCCACACCGACCACGATCAGCATCACCTTCGCCAGCTCGTCGATTCCGAACGCGATGAACAGAATCGGAAGCAGTGACAACGCGACAATTTTGTCGAAGAACAGCACGAAGCGGAGGAAGAACGCACCTAGGTGCGGAAACATCCCCATGTGCAGGCCCAGCAGGACGGCCGGAAACAGCAGCGCCATGCTAATCAGGAAGCGCCGTCCGGTTGCAATCGTGTCCTTCCACAGCATGCTGCTTCGCACTCGCGCGGCCAGCGACTGTTGCGAGGTATTTGCCGCCACCTCGTCGTCCTCAGCGGGCTTCAGTGTCGCGTCGACAAAGGCCTGGCTCATCTGGTGCAGCGTGGGCATCACGCGGTCGTCCGGATTGTCGCGATGCCGCTCGCGCGAGACCCAGAAGTAGCTCATCACGCCGGTGGCAAACAAGAACCAGGAGAGAATCCAGACCGTGGTCCGCGAGGGATGGGCGTGAATTTGGAGGACGCTCACAGTTTGCCTTGAGCGGCCAGCGCCATGTAGGATGCGTCGAACCGCAGGCGCACGCGTTCCTTTTTGCCTTCAATGGACCCGTCCGGGAAGCGGATGGCGACATCGTCGGGAGAGCTGGTTTTGTCGCCCAGCAAGCCATGCGAGAAGCAGAACTGGCGCACCAGTTCCATGGTCTTCTTCAACTGATCGGATTTCGTCATTTCGAGCGCGGATGGCGCGGTGTAGAACAGGTGCGTGGTGGAGAGCTGTTCTTTATACGAATCCAGGGTGTCTTCGGAAACCCCGGCGATCGCGGAAAGGACTTTATCGCCCTCCGGTCCGGGCTTGGACATCTGCGACGTTAGCTCGTACCACGCGCCCACGACAGCCTTGGCGAATCGTTGGCCGGAGCCATCCGGCCGGTTGAGAATATCAGTGCGGACCACCAGCAAATCCAAAACTTCGCCGGGGATCTTCGATGAATCGAAAATCTTGGTGATGCCCTTGCCTTTCAGGATCTGCGAAACCAGCGGCTTCCAGGTGACCACTACATCCTGGCTTGTGTCGCTCAGGAAAGCGCCCGCAATGTCGGAGTCGGACGTATTGACGTACTTGACGCGCTTGATGTCGCCACTCAGGTTATTGATCGCCATGCCGCGCTCGAAGACGTATTGCGAGACGGTTTTTTCAACCAGCAACACGCGCTTGCCGGGGATCTGGCCGAGCGTAAGATTGTGCCGCACCAGCACGGCGTCGTTGCCGTTAGAGTAATCGCCGGTGATGATGGACGTAGTGTCGACGCCGGCCGCCGCCGGCATGTCGAGCGCTTCCATATTGGTCATCGCGCAAGCATCGATGTTCTTTGCGACGAAGGCGTCCAGCGACGGCGCGTAGTCGAAACGCTGGACCTTGATTGCCACCCCGTACTTGTCGGCCCATTTTTTGAGCAAGCCGGACTTGGCCATGTACTGATAGGGATCCCAGCCCACGTAGACGGACCAGCCCACGGTAAACGAAGGCGGATTGCCGGCGGCGCACAAGACGCCCGCCAGCGGAAACAGCGCGGAGAATATTGTGAGGATTTTTCGCATCGCAACCGTCCGTGCAGCGCTGCACTGGGGTGGCTACATGGCCGATTGGATATTACAGTATATCGCGAAACTCGGCCAGGTCCGAAGGCGGGCGACGCCGTCGCGCTTGTCTTTCTCCCCGCGCAGCGCTTTCTCGATCGCGGCGGCGAGTTCGGGCGCCTCAGGCGTGACGTCGGGCTCAAAACGCTGCAGGATTTTGCCGGCGCGGTCCGCTAGGAATTTGGTGAAATTCCAACGGATGGGCCCGTCCGTGGCTGGATTGGCCTGCTTGTCCGTCAGGAATTGATAGAGCGGCGCCATGTGTTCGCCCGCCAGCGGGATCTTCGCGAAAATCGGAAACGTCACCTTGTATTTGCCCACCGCGAACTGCTTGATGGCGTCGTTGCCGTCGGGTTCTTCTTTCCCGAAATCGTCACTTGGGAATGCCAGAATTACCAGCCCCTGGTCCCCGTACTTCATATACAAGGCCTGCAACCCTTCATATTGGGAGGTGAACTTGCTGTGGCTGGCGACGTTGACGATCAGGAGCACCTTGCCGCGATAGGAGGCCAGCGGCACAGGTTTGCCGTCGATGGAAAGCGGAATGAAATCCAGAACCGTTGTGGCGTGTAGCAGCACGCCACTCAGGGCCAATAGAACGATAAGTGAGCGTAACGACCGCTTCCTCACGGTCGCGGCTCAGAATTCATAGCGCAGAGCGAACTGCATTTCGCGCGGCGGCATGGTGCTTTGATACTCGCCGAAGGTCGAGGGATTGTACAAAGCCAGGCTGGGCTGAATGAAATTCACGTTATTAAATGCGTTGTACGCCTCGGCGCGGAACTGGATGCGGTGCCCTTCCCAAGGCAGCGGGAACGATTTCGCTACGCCGATGTCGAAGTTGACCATGCCGGCCAGCCGCACTAGGGCGCGCGATCCGGCCGACGAGCCAGGCCAGTCGTCGGCGAAACTATTTGCGGCGTTCACCGAAGAGAACAGGCTTGGGTTTCCGTTGCTGTCGTATCCATTGGTCACCTTATATGGCCCGGTTGGGATCGCCAGGGTACCCTGCCAATAGTTGACGTCCCAAGTTGTGTTGCCCCCAATCACGGTGGGAAGGCCGCTTGAGAATCGCATAATGCTGGAAATCTGCCAGCCTCCAAACATCTCATTGGCCCAGCCGGGTGCGTTGCTCCAGAACGTCTTGCCCTTGCCGACGGGCAATTCGTACACCACGTCGATGTTCACCTGATTGCGGATATCGAAATCGGAGGAGCCCCGGAACTGCCCTGGCTTGAATATATTTTGGACCACCGCGCCGTCTTGACCAGCGGCGCCCTCGGCCGCCGAAGCGTTGTCGATGGAATGCGAAAGCGTGTAGTTGAAGTCGAGGGAGAGTCCCGAGCTGAAGGCGCGCCTGATGCTAAGCGTGCCGGCGTTGTAATCGGCGTCGCCGGCGTTCATCCAGGTAGGCATCGAACTGCCTTGGGGCGCGAAAAACGTGTAGCAGCCGAACTTGGTGGCGCAGGTGTTGCCCGAAGTGTACTCTCCGGGAATCCGGTCTGCTGAGTGCAGCATGTCCAGGTAGCTGCCTCCGTACACGCCATAGATTCCGTAGAAATAATTGGCGGCTGTGTTGCCCTTGAAGAACGCGTTCGCCACGCCCGGAAACATATCCGTTATGTACTTAATGTTCGGGACCAGCGAGGGATTAGCCTGCACCATGCTCGCGATGGTGCTTGGATTACAATTCTGTGTGGTGACGCCGGTGGAGGCGCAGATATTGTTGAAGTCTTGGCGGATCGACGTCATGGCCGTCAGCCAGGTCTGGCCCGAGCCCGGATCGTACAGGTTTTCGAGCGGCGTATACACATCGCCTTGCAGCAACAATCTTCGGGAGAGCCGTCCTGTGTAAGCGACCTCCAATGTTAATTTGCCCGGCAACTGGCGAGCGAACGACGCATTCATCAGGACGGAATAAGGCGATCTCAAGTCCGGATAGATTCCCTGAAATTCCCCGGTAATGCCGTTGACGTCGGGCGGAGTGTAGGGGAAGCCCGTGGTGGGAGCGGCCGGCAACGCCGGCACACTGCCGGTGTAACGCGGCGAGGTGGTGAAGGTATAGGAGACCGGGTTGTTCAGCGTCGTCGCCAAGCCAAACGAACCGAACTGGTCGAACTGAGTGATCAGTTCGCTGCCAAAGCGATCATAGAGCAAGGCGCCGCCCATGCGGAAGACGCCGCCGTTGCCAAAGACCTTCTGCAAAAGCCCGCCGCGATCCTTCGGGCTGAACGCCAAAGCAAAACGCGGACCGAAGTTGTTGTCGTTGGGGTTCCACCAACTCGGCTTCCCGTTGACGGGACCATTGAGGTTGTAGCTCAGGATCGCGTTGGGCATGGCGTTCGAAGGCACGCCAATCGATCCAAGATAATCGCGCTCCGCGAAGTATTGATTCAGGCCCACGTTGGGAGCCACCTGCAGTCCGTTCGCCTCATACGGCGGCCGATCGTTGGTGTAACGCAAGCCCAGTGTCAGGGTCAATTCGGGCGACACGCGCCATTGATCGCTCACGAATCCCTCATACTCGCGCATGGAGAAGGCGCGCACATCGGGCGCTCCTTGCGGAAGCAATGCGCCGCCCTTCCCTACCTGGTAGGTTATTTGAGTATTGTTCACCAAGCCGAGCAGGATTCCCATGGCCGACGCATCGCTGAAGGTGTTGGCCAGCGTGAAGTTCGCATTTCCGGTTTGCTTCACCATGTAGTTGGTAAGGTCGGTATAGATATCCTCGCCTAATCCAACTGCCACATTGTCGCTGAACCCGTAGCTCGGGTACGACTGCGAATAGGTGAATTTGTTATTGGTCATGATGCGGAAATTCAAGCCGGTGGTGATGGTGTGCTTTCCCTTGGTCCACGTCAGCGTGTCCACCACGTTGTCTACAGGCAGGATCCGCCCGTTGCCGCGCGCCGCGAAATTGGTCAGCGTGTCCAGCGGGTACAACGAAAACGCATCCCCCGTTGTTCCGGAGTAAGCCAAGCCCTGGCGCGTGTAGCCGAAAGTCAGGTTGTTGATTAAGGTGGGCGTCAAAATGGCCGTGTAGGTAGCCGCTATTCCTTTGCTGTTGTTCAAGAGTTCACTAGCAGGTTGCTGCCCGGGAAACTGGGCCAGAGCAGTAGGCTGATCTTGATTCGCGTTCGAGAGAGTACCCCGCACAGAGATGGTTTGCTTGGCGGCGCTGTCCAGAATGAAATCCATCTTGCCTACATAGGCGCGATTATCCAACGCATCCGGCGCATTAAAGCGGAAGCCGGTGAAATTGAGTCCGCCGTCAAATCCATACGCCGGATCGTTGCCTACCGGGTATTGCTTGATGATGTTCAGATAAGCCTGGTTGACTCCGATATGCAGAGGGTCGATCTGTTGGATCTGCGCTGGATTGAGTGTATAGGTGTTGCCGCTCGTATCGGCGAATGTCAAGATGCCTTGTTTCAGGCTTTCGGTGGGAACCTGGCGCTCCACGGCCTGAGAACTGGCATCGATACGCCGCTCGTAATTGAAAAAATAGAATATGCGGTCTTTCTTAATTGGTCCTCCGAGCGAAGCGCCGAATTGGTTGCGGTTCAAAGGCGTGACGGGAACGCCGTCGCGATCATTGAACCAACTGTTCGCGGCCGTAACCGTGTTGCGGTTATATTCGTATGCCGAACCGTGCAATTGATTGGTGCCGCTCTTGGTGATGAGCACCACCTGCCCGCCCGAGGAGCGTCCTTCGTCAGCGCCCTGGCCGGCCACAGTCACGCGAAACTCCTGCACGGAGTCCAAAGGAATCGGCAAAACGGAATTGAATCCGGCGATGTTGTTCTGGCCGGTGGCGTTGGAGCCCTGCTGGGATCCCACGTCGGCTTGGCCGCCGATCCCCGAGTTTTCGTTGTCGTTCACATCCACGCCGTCCAGGATGACGTTATTCTGATCGCGCCGCGCCCCCATCACTTCACCGGTGGATGTAACGCCAGGCTGCAGGCTCAGCAGTGCAACCACGTTGCGCGTGTCCAGCGGCAACTGACGAATCGAATGCTCCGTGAAAGCATTGCCGATGGAGGCATCCGAGGTGCTGACCATCGAGGTCTCAGCCGTGACGTTGACGGTTTGACCCGTGGTGCCCACTTCCAGTTGCACGTTGAGAGTCGCGGACGTGTTGACTTGCAGCACTACGTGCCCTTGCGTGGCTTGCGAGAAGCCCGGCTTGGTGACCGTCAACGTGAACTCGCCCGGCATTTCCTGGAGGAATTGATAGTTTCCCGTGTTGTCGGTGACCGCCTGCCGCGAAGCTCCCGTGGCCGCACTGCTCAGCGCAACCACCGCGCCAGGGACCACGCCGCCTTGCGCGTCCGAGACCACGCCGTGCAGCGAACTGCTGGATTGTGCGTGCAGCATCGGGACTGCGGCCAGCAAGCTCAATCCCGCCAAAAGGTACCGCCAGGAACGTCGGGCAAAGGTCCACGTGAACATACGCCTCTCCTCAGAATTGAAGTTTGAAAGTCAGAATGGAGCGACAGGCTCGGGCGCCGACGGAGGCGAGAGGGCCGCGAATCGTTGCGGCAACGAAGACTCGGCGAAGAGTTCAGTTACACTGCGGGGCGGTGCGGCGTTGGAAAATCCGCACGACTAAAGATACACTTCCAGTTCGGAACCCCACACGGCAGATTCACAATTATACTTCCGCCAGACCCGGTGTCAAGGCGAATTTGAAGAGACTTGACGCGATAGTAAGCCCGGACATACTAGGCCCTGAAATGTCACGCGATGATGTCGTGGATCACGTTTCCGGCCACATCCGTGAGCCGGAAGTCTCGCCCGCTGTAGCGGTAGGTAAGCTTGGTGTGGTCGATACCCATGAGATACAAGATGGTTGCATGCAAATCGTGTACGTGGACCCGCTTGTCGACGCCCTTCCAACCGAAATCGTCGGTGGCGCCGTAGGTCATTCCGCCCTTCACTCCGCCGCCCGCCAGCCAGACGGTGAATCCATGCGGATTGTGATCGCGCCCATTGTGTACCTGACCTCCCATGAATCCGCTGCCTACTTCCACCACCGGCGTACGTCCGAACTCGGAGCCGCACACGATCAGCGTTTCGTCGAACAAGCCACGCGATTTTAGATCCTTGATCAGCGCCGCGAACGGCTGGTCGGAATCCTTACCGGTCTTGCGATGCAGCTCGATATCGAAATGATGGTCCCAGGGATCGCCCTTGGCATAATACACCTGGACCATTCGCACGCCGCGCTCGATCAGGCGAGCGGCAGTCAGGCAGCCCCGCGCAGTGCTTCCCTCGCCGTACAGCTTGATAGTGGCTTCGCTCTCTTTGCGAACATCGAAAACGTCCGGCGCCTCGGTCTGCATCCGGTAAGCGGTTTCCATGGACTGCAGCGTGGCGTCCAACTGCGGGTCGTCGGCGTGCTCCTGCTGCATTTGCAGGCGGTCCAGCTTGCTGAGCAGATCCAGCTCGCTCTGCTGCTGCTGGAGATCGAACCTGTCGTTGCGAATGTTGGGAATCAATTTCTCCGCATCGAATTTCTTTTCGCGGACGTTGTCGGAAATGAACGTACCCTGGTAGACCGGCGGTAGAAAAGCCGAGTTCCATAGCGGCGGTCCAACGGTGGTGGGCACCTCCGGACACAGCACCACGAAGCCGGGCAAATTCCTGTTCTCCGTCCCCAGGCCATAGGTGAGCCACGAGCCCATGGATGGGCGGCCGGGTTGAATGTGGCCGACGTTCATCATGAGCATGGACGGCTCGTGATTAGGGATGTCCGTGTACATGGAACGAATCAGGCACATGTCGTCGACGCACTCGCCCAGCATCGGGAACACTTCACTCACTTCGATCCCGCTCTGCCCGTACTTCTTGAACTTGAATGGCGATTGCATGAGATTGCCGGTCTTGCGCTCGTGATCCGGTATCGCGCCCGGCAGCGGCTGGCCATTGTACTTCTCCAGCATCGGCTTGTAATCGAAGGTGTCAATCTGGGACGCGCCGCCGTTCATGAACAGGAAAATGACGTGCTTGGCCTTGGGCTTGAAATTGGGAATGCGCGCGCCCGGTACTCCCTGCACCGCGGCTGTGTCGGCCTTGGCGAGCGACTCACCCACCAGGCTGGCGAAACTCAGCATGCCGAAGCCGCTGCCCATCCTGCACAACGCTTCGCGACGCGAAAGCGGCCTGCGAGCTGGTAAGTGCGACATCTTGGTAGTCCTTCCCTAGTTCACAAACTCAAATTCGTTCGAGCTGAGCAGCACCCGCGCGTATTCCTTCCACCCCGTGGACGGATGTCCGGCAACTTGCTCGCCGGGAGCGTCCGGATGCGCCTGCAGGAACTCGATACCCGCTTTCGTTTCCGCTTCGCTCGGAGGGCGCCCGAAAAGTATGCGATACGCTTTTTGAATCCGCGCCGTATCGTTGACTTCGTCGTACACGCGCTCGGCGAACGCCTCGGCCTGCTTGTACACAAAACTGCTGTTCATGAAATACAGCCGCTGCAGCGGAACATTCGTGGTGAAGCGCTGCTCGGCTGTGAACGATGGATTCGGGTAATCGAACACTTGCAGAAAATTGTCCAACCGATAGCGGCTGATCTTGCAATAGATGGTGCGGCGGAAGTTGTCGTCGCCAAAGTCGGTGGATGGCCCGCCCGTCCTCTTGAGGTCCAGCGAACCGGAAACGAATAGCAGCGAATCGCGAATAGCTTCCGCATCCAAGCGCTGTCGATTCGCTCGCCAATACAAGCGGTTCGCCCCATCCTTCTCGGCGTTCTCCGCCGACGATTCCGTGCTGAGTTGATACACCGACGAAAGCAGAATCTCGCGGTGCAGTTTCTTGATCGACATGCCATTCTTGACGAAATTCGTGGCCAGATAGTCGAGCAATTCCGGGTCGGACGGCGGATCGCCCATTTTGCCGAAATTGTCCGGTGTATCGACGATGCCGGAACCGAAATGCCACTTCCAGACGCGATTTACGATCACTCGCGCCGCGATAGGGCTCGCCACAATCGCATCAGCCAGCTCCAGGCGGCCGCTGCCGTTCGAAAACGGCTTAAGATCGGGCGGCGACAAAACCGCTAGAAAACGTTCCGGCACCGGATCGCCCAGCGTGTGCGGATTTCCCCGCACGTTGACGTGCATGGCCTGTATGGTTTTCGTATCGCCGACACCGTGCAGGAACGGATAGGGCGCCTGGGCTTTTTTCAAGGCATCGATCTCGGCTCGCAATCCCGCGACGTGCTCGGCCACCTCGGCGGAAAAATGCCGTTCCAGCGCCCAATCGCTCAGCGATAACAAACCCGGATCTGGTTTTTGATCGTTTTCCGATTCCTGATCGGCCTTATACACGTCCAGGTACAGATTCGTTCGCTCGATCGGCATGGTCTTCAGCTCCAGGTCGCAGCCCGGGCAGAACTGATCGTTGGTTTCAAACTCGTTGGGATAGGAGTCCCGGCGCGGCTTTTTCCGAACGCCCGCTTTGGCCTTGATGATGTCGTTCTCTTCCTTCAGAGCTGCCGCTTCCACCGCCACCGCTAGAACCAGATTCTGCAAATCCTCAGCCAGGAACTGGGCCTGCTCCAGAGTGCCGCCGCATTTCACCATGTCCTGCCAATCACGCAGATACGAATAGTGCTTGGGCGGCCGGGCCAGAAACTTGATCCATCGCTCCAGCATCTCGGGGTCGACCTTCTGATCCACCGCGGCTTCAGCCACCGTTTTCTTTGGTTCGCCGGTCACTTGCCACGCAGCCACCAGATACTTGGACGTCTTCTCAGCCAGCATCTCCGAATACAAGTCGCTCTGCCGTTCCATGAAATCTTCCAGGGCATCTTCCTTCTCGTCGATGATCTTCTGCTGCTTTTCCCAAACCGCCATTTCGGCCGGCGACGTGGCTGGGTATTCGTGATAGGTAGTGTTTAAGAACACCGCCGCAAGCGAGTAATAATCCTTTTGCGAGATCGGATCGTACTTGTGATCGTGGCAGCGCGCGCAGGCCACTGTAAGCCCCAGCATTCCGCGCGTCACCACGTCGATGCGCTCGTTGCGCTCGTCGGCGCGGCCCTGCACCGGCTCCGCCTGGTCCCACCACCAGGGGCCCTGGCCCAGTATCGCGGTGCCTGCCACCGCTTTATCCGCTTGTTGATCCGCGTGCTGGCCGTCCAATAAATCTCCCGCGAGCTGCGCCTTGAGAAACCGGTCGTACGGCAGATCGTTATTGAACGCCTGGATCACCCAATCGCGATAAACGTATGCGCCCTGAAACGGCATGTAGCCCCGATCCTTTGGATCCAACCCGCGCACGTCGTCTTCGGCATAGCGCGCCACATCCAGCCAATGACGCCCCCAGCGCTCGCCGTAACGCGGCGAAGCAAGCAGCCGGTCGATCACTTTCTCGTACGCATTGGGCGACTTGTCGCCAACGAAGGCGTCCATCTCTTCCGGCGTGGGCGGCAAGCCTGTCAGATCCAAAGTGACGCGGCGGATCAGCGCTCTGCGGTCTGCCGGACCAACCGGTTTCATCCCCTTGGCTTCCAGCTTGGCGAGAACAAAACGATCGATATTTGTCTTCGCCCAGGATTTCTCTTTCACCGCGGGAATCGCCGGATCCTTCAGCGGCTGAAACGACCAAAACGCGCGTTGTTCGGGAGTGATCGCCTTGACGGGCGAACTCTGCACCCCCGCCTTCGTTTCGGGCCACGGCGCGCCCATCTTCACCCAGTCCATCAGGGCTTGAACTTCGGCGGGCTTCAGTTTCCCGCCCTTCGGCATTTTCAGATCGCCGCTTTGCCGCACCGCCTGGATCAACAGGCTTTTGTCGGGATCTCCTGGCGTCAGCGCCGGGCCGGATTTACCGCCTGCGAGCAGCCGCTCGCGAGAGTCCACGCGCAAGCCGCCCATTTCGGCCGCGGTGTGGCAGTCGTAACAGTTCTCGGCCAGAATCGGCCGGACCTTGTTCTCGAAGAAGTCGGCCGGAGCCTGCGCCGACGCGCACGCAAGAGTCAAAACGGAAAGCACGGCGTACTTCATCATCAAAGCCCTTTCGGATCTATCCTCCATACTTCGTGAAACTCGTGATTGGAGAGCCACAGCGAGCCCAGGCCCACTCGCAGGGCATCACCGCCTTTTCCGACGTACTGCGTCACCACTTTGTTGGTGGCCGGATCGATTTTCGAAAGCGGCTTTCCGATGGCAGTCACCCAAACGGCTCCTTCTCCCACCGCGATATCGCCGCCGCCGCCGGGGACGCCGACTTCAATGGTGGCCACTACTTTGTTGGTTGCCGGGTCCACGCGGGTGACGCTGCCGTCGCCTTGATTCAACGTCCAGATTCCGCCCAGTCCAGCCGCCAGAAATCGGGGCGAAGGTCCAACCGGGATCTTTGCGATTACCTTTTCGGTTTTCGCATCCACGCGCGTCAGAAGATTGTTCTTGGTGCTGGTGATCCACACTGAGCCGGCGTCAAACGCCGCGGTGTAAGAATCCGGTGGAATGGAAATCTTGGACACCACCTTGTTGCTCGCCGGATCGATGCGCGAGAGCACGCCCGCGGCATCGGAGGGTATCCAGATACTGCCTTCCCCCGCCGTAATTCCGCCCTCGGTGTTCGCGACCCCAGAGGCAATGCTGGCCAAAATCTTCTGCGACTTCAGGTCCACGCGCTCAACCGATCCGTCGCTGCAAATGGGCACCCAGACGCTGCCGAATGCGATTGCCAATCCGGAACAGGGTTTCTTCGCCACCGTAATTACGGCGCCCACCTGGTTGGTCTTGGCATCCAGCATCGAAATATTGCTCTTCGGGTTGTTCGAGATCCAAACGCCGTCGCCGATAGCGACCCAATCCGGAGATCCGGGAATCGAAAACTTCGCGATCGCGTGCAAATCCGACATCGGATGCTGCACCGCTTTGAGCTCGGGGCTGTCGGTGTGAGCCGCGCCCATTGCCGCCACCGCGAAAAAATAAAGAAGCCGGTCGATCTTCATGTGGAATGTGAGAGCTTCCGACGGGGAGAAAACGAATTCGCTGCGTGGCGAATGCGTCTCACAAGTCTATCGCATATCGCAACGGTAGGTGTACATTGTTACGCATGGAACTACCCCGGTTTTCAAGGCTCTTCCTGCTGCTCGGTCTCCTTCTCGTTGTCGCTGACGCGCAGCTCCTGGCGGCCGACCTCACTTTAAAAGTCACGCCCCAAACCATCGCCTGGGGCTATTATTGGTCGGCCGCAAAACCAGTGCTGACCGTCCAATCCGGCGATGTTGTCGAGATCCAGACCGTCTCCGGAAATCCCGAACGGCTGGAACAGGCCGGCCTCGCGCCCGATCAAGTCCAACCCGCCCTGCGGACGATATATAAGGAGATCCCGCAGGAGCAGCGCGGTCCCGGCGGCCACTTGTTGACCGGACCGGTCGCCATCCAGGGCGCCGAACCCGGTGACGTGTTGGAGGTGCGGATTCGCGAGATTCGCTTGGATGTCCCATTCGCCTACAACAGCTTTCGTAAGGGTTCCGGCTTTCTGCCCGACGAGTTCGAGGGCGCTAAAACCAAGATCATTCCTTTGGACCGCGCGCGTAAAGTGGGAATCTTCGCTCCCGGCATCGAGCTTCCGCTCAGGCCGTTCTTTGGGAGCATGGGCGTCGCTCCAACGGAAAACGCAGGCAAAGTGAATAGCGCTCCGCCGGGCATTCACGCCGGCAATTTGGACAACAAGGAACTCGTGGCTGGAACCACTTTGTTCATTCCGGTTCACGCGCGCGGCGCGTTGTTCCAGGTCGGCGACGGCCACGCCGGCATGGGAAACGGAGAGGTGGACATCACCGCCATGGAGACCTCGCTCACCGGCGTGTTCCAATTCATCCTCCATAAGGACATGCATTTGAAGTGGCCGCGCGCGGAGACGCCCACCCACTGGATCACCATGGGACTCGATCCGGATTTAACCGAAGCCACCAGGATCGCGGTGCATGAAACGCTCGATTTCCTGGTGAACGAAAAGAAGCTGAGCCGGGAGGACGCTTACATGCTCGCCAGCGTGGCCGTGGATTTCGAGATCACGCAGCTCGTGGATGGAACCAAGGGAGTTCACGGGATGATCCCCAAGAGTATCTTCAAGACAGGCAATTAGCGCCCGTCCCAGGCACTACTCGGCCAGCGTCGCCAGCACGCGCTTCGGATCGATTCGCACCAGCGTGCCTGCCTCCGGATTCGACAGCCAGATCGCCCCTGGAGTGGTCAGAATTGCGCCGCCCCCGCCGGGGCCGAAAAACTGCTGCGCAACGGTCTCCGATTCCGGGTCGATCCGTGCCAGCGGAAAGCCCGATTGTGTCACCCAAACTGAGCCTTCGCCGAATGCGAGCGTCCCTTTCGCGCCGGGAACATCCAACGCAATGGACTTCGAGACCTTGTTCGTCTTGGGATCGATGCGGTCGACTGCGCCTTCTTTTTCGCACAGTACCCAAATCGATTTCGCGCCCACCGCGATCGCTTGCGGACGCGCTGCAACGTCAATCACCTTCTCCACCAGATTCGTCGCGGGGTTGATCCGCAGAACCTTGTTTTCGTTCGGACAAGCGAGCCACAGCGCCGTCTCGCCGAATGTCAGCCCGGCGCAACCCGCCGGCACACGCATCTCGCCAACCACGGCATTTTGATCCGGATCGATACGCGAGAGAGTAGTCTTCGCATCGGTCAAAAGCCAGATGCTATCGGCGCTGGCCGCGATCGAACCTCGAATATCCGCGGCCCCGCTGGCGATGGTGGCAGTCACTTTGAAAGTCTTCGGATCGATCCTGGCCAGAGTTCCATCGCCGCAAGCCGGTACCCAAAGACTCCCGAAAGCTGAAACCATTCCGCCGCAAGGCTTATTTACCCCGGCCACCGGGTCCGCCATTTTGTTTGTTTTGACATCGATCTTGTCGACATGCTCCTTGGCCGGAATAAAGACGTTGGTCGACAAGAAAATCCATTCCGGCGCGTCCGTCGCCGGAAATGCAGCCTCTGGTTTCAAACTGGAAAATGGAATTTGAACCCCGGGAGTCTGAATGCCTTGTTTGGAAGCTGGCTTGGGCGAGGCGGCCGAAACCGCCAAAACAACTGTGAGAATGCCAAACAGGATACGCATCGCCAAAAAGGAGCCTCCATTGTAGCGGAAGGGAGGTTCGGATATAATGCAGTCTGAGTAGGCCCCGTCCGACTTTCTCGTGATCCGCGCTCCGTGGCCGCTGAGAACCGCCATGAAACACATTGCCATCGGAATACTCTTGCTGCTATCGGCGATGAGCTTGCTCCAAGCCCAAGCCCCCAACACGGCCGATCCCGACTTTTTCGAATCGAAAGTACGTCCGATTCTGGCCAACAATTGCTTCGCGTGCCATGCCGAGTCGGGCTTGGGCGGGCTTCGCCTGGACAGCGAAGAGGCCATGCAGAAGGGCGGCATGCGTGGGACCGATGTAGTTCCCGGCGATCCCGGCAAGAGCCTTCTGATTACCGCGATTAAGCAGACCGATCCAGGCTTGAAGATGCCTTTGGGCGGCAAGCTGAGCGATCCGGAAATCGCAGTGCTCGAAGCCTGGGTCAAGGCCGGCGCGGTCTGGCCGAAGAATTCGGCAAAGTCTATCGCGAGCACCCCTGGGAAGTACACCATCTCGCCCGAGCGGCGCGCTTTCTGGTCCTTCAAGCCTCTGCAGGACACGCCGGTTCCGCCGCTCAAGGACGCGAAGTGGCCGAAAAACGATATTGACCGCTTCGTCCTCGCGCGTTTGGAAAAGGAAGGTCTGAAGCCGGTCGGACCCGCTGCAAAGTTGGATCTGATCCGCCGCGCAACGCTCGACCTGATCGGTCTGCCCCCAACGCTTGAAGAAATCGCGGCCTTTGAAAAAGACACATCGCCCGACGCTTTTGCGAAAGTGGTGGACCGGCTGCTGGCATCGCCGCACTATGGCGAGCGCTGGGGCAGGATGTGGCTCGATGTGGCGCGCTATGGCGAAGACGACTATCGCAGTCTGAATCCCTTTCCCAGAGGCTACCGGCCGTATCCCAACGCGTGGGCCTATCGCGATTGGGTGATTCAGGCCTTCAACGACGACATGCCCTACGACCAGTTCGTGAAGGAGCAGCTGGCGGGCGATTTGATGGACGCGAAGACTCGCTACAAAGCGCTGCCTGCCACCGGTTTCCTGGGGCTTGGACCTTGGTATTACGACAATGGCTCGAACGAAGTAACCCGCGCCGATGAGCGTCACGATCGCGTGGACGTGGTCAGCCGCGGGTTCCTTGGCCTGACGGTGGCTTGCGCGCGTTGCCACGATCACAAGTACGATCCCATTCCGCAGACCGATTATTACTCTCTGGCGGGAGTCTTCTTCAATGCCGTTTATGAAGAGTATCCCAGGGCGCCTCAAAAAGTGGTTGCGGATTACCTGAAGCTGCAGGACCAGCTCGACCAGAAAAAAGAAATCGAGAGCGACATGACCAAGGATGCTTCCGACGAGCTTTCCCGCTCGCTCGCGTTGCAAACGGCGAATTACCTCGAAGGCGTTTGGGAAGTCACCGGCAAGGAAAAGAAGGACCTGTCGGAGGTCGTGGAAGCCCGCAAACTCGATTACGAACTCATGGAGCGGTGGATCAAGTACATGGCCAAGCCCACCGACAAGTACAAAAACAAAGACGCCTGGCAGGCCATGATCAAAAAAGATGGCGGTACTAAGGCCGAGGCAAAAAAACTCGCCCAGCAATTTCAGGATGAAATCCAGCAGGTGATGCTCCAGAAGGCCGATCTGGACGCTCAAAACAAGGTCTTGGAAGCCAAGGATCTGGACGGCACTAAACCGAAAAAGCGCACCGATAAGCCCAGCAACTTCGTTTCGAACAAGGATTTCAACCCCGGCGCTTTGATTCGCTTCAAGGTTCTGCCGGACGACGTGACCAACTTCTGGGTTGAGATTTTCGAGCACGAGTTGAAGGACTCAGAGGATCCGCAAGCCAGCATGGACCGGAAGCCCAAACCTGGAGTACTTTTGTTTCGTGGCTGGGGGCTGGAATCCCGGCTGGGGCCCGAAACGCAGGCCCGGCTGAAGGCCATTCAGGACGACATTGCGGCGATCGAGAAAAAGCTCGACCCCTCCTACCCCTTTATTCATGGCGTCAAGGACTCCGACAAGCCAGTGAATATCCAACTGGCGCTGCGCGGAAATCCGGAAACACTAGGGCCGGAGGTCCCGCGCCATTTTCTCAGTGTGTTGTCCCCTGGCGATCCGGTGCCTCTTACCGAAGGCAGCGGCCGGATGCAGTTGGCGAACCTGATCGTGCAACAGCCCATCGCCATGCGGGTGATCGTGAATCGAATCTGGAAAGGGCACTTCGGCACCGGCATCGTCGACACGCCTAGTAATTTCGGATTCGGCGGCGAGCGCCCTACCGACCCTGAGCTGCTCGAATATCTTGCTCGCACCTTTGTCAAGGATGGTATGTCCATCAAGAAATTGCAGCGCGACATCATGCTCAGCGCGACATATCAACTAAGTACCGAAAACAATCAACTGGATTTTGAAAAAGATTCCGGCAACCGGCTGTACTGGCGAGCGAACCGTAAACGAATGGATGCCGAACAGATTCGCGATTCGATTCTCGATGTCGCGGGGAACCTCGACACCATGGCCTCGGGACCTTCCCAGGAATTAACGCCCGATTTCAAAGGCCGCACTGTATATGGCAAGGTCAGCCGCTACAAATTGGATGCCTATTTACAACTATTCGATTTTCCACCGCCCAACATTAGCGCCGAGAAACGCTTTACAACCACCGTTCCGTTACAGCGGCTGTTTCTGATGAACAGCGACTTCGTCCAGTTGGAAGCCGAAGCGCTGGCCAAGCGAGTGCTCGCGGAACCGGACAATCGAGCGCGCATTCGCAAGCTCTACACCTTGACCTACGGCCGTCTGCCCAGCGAACAGGAGATTCAGATCGGCCTGGGGTACCTGCATGCCGAGCCGTTGAAAGAGTACGAAGAAGACAAGAACAAACCCAAGGAGAAGCCTGAAGACAAATCGGAGAAGACCGATGCCGCGGCCTCGGATGCAGCCGCGCTTGCAGACGCAGAACCTCCATCGGAAGGCGAAGCCGCTCCTCCCGAAGCTGCCATGGGCATGGGGATGATGGCCGGCATGTACGGGCACGGCCATAAAGGAGAGCAGCCTCCGAAAGCGGAAGTTAAGTATGAACCCTCCGTCTGGGGGCGCTACGCGAAAGTGTTGCTCAGTTCCACCGAATTCGTTTTTATCAACTAAGGTGCACATGTTCGATCACAAACAACGGCAGCCGGTAACGAGACGAGACGCGCTGCGCCGCGTCGGCAACGGCTTCGGAATGATGGCGTTCGCCGGAATGCTGGGTAATTCCATCGCGAAGGCCGGTCTCACGGGAGCCAGTGGGGGCGCGGCTACGCTTGATTATCCCCAGAAGGTCAAACGCGTCATTTTCCTTTTTATGAACGGCGGCTTGTCGACTATCGATGCCTTCGACCCCAAGCCAATGCTCGACAAATACGACGGGCAGCCCATGCCCGGCGGTTCCATCTCCACCGAACGCCGCACCGGCGAGTTGATGAAATCGCCCTACACGTTCAAGAAGCACGGCCAGTGTGGCATGGATGTCAGCGATCTGTGGCCGCATCTTTCTGAAGTCGTCGACGATATTTGCTGGGTGCGTTCGGTATACACGGAAATTCCGAACCACGAGCCGTCTTGCCTGATGTTGAATACGGGCGCCAATCAAGCGGGCCGTCCCTCCGTGGGCGCCTGGCTCACCTACGGCCTGGGCACCGAAAACCAAAATCTCCCCGGCTATGTGGTTCTGTGCCCCGATATACCCACCACGGTCGGACCGCCGCTGTGGAGCAATGGCTTCCTGCCCGCCATGAATCAGGGCACTTACATTTCCAATAAAGTCACTAAACTCGGTCCCGATGGCATGCCGGTCGATATGCCCGAAGAAATGCGGGCGGAAAAAGCGGATAAAGACAAGAAAGTAGTGGTCGAAAAGAACTTCGATCCCAAGAAAATACTGAATTACGTCAATAATCCGAAATTTTCCCTGACGGAACAGCGTCGTGAGCTAGACTTATTGCAACAATTGGAGAAAATCCGCGCGGCCGATGCCGGCTCCGATCAGCAGGTGGAAGCCGTCATCCAGTCCATGGAAGTCGGCTACCGGATGCAGACCGAGGCTCCCGAGGTTTTCGATATTCGCAAGGAGTCCCAGGCAACGCTCGATCTTTATGGGCCCGGCGACGTGGCTCGCGGCGCTCTCACCGCCGTTCGGCTAGTGGAAAAGGGCGTCAGGATGGTCCAGCTCTATTATTCGAAGGGCGACCCCTGGGACGCTCATGCCGATATCCTGGGCCATCGAGTCAACGCCAAGAATTCAGACCAGGCGTTCGCCGCCGTGATCAAGGATTTGAAGAGCCGCGGCCTGTGGAAGGACACCCTGGTGGTTTGCGGATCCGAATTCGGGCGCACTCCGGTGCGCGAAGTCGGCGGCATGAATGGCGGCGGCGTGAAGCGCGGACGCGATCACAATCCGTTCGGGTTTACCATGTGGCTGGCCGGCGGCGCGATGAAAGGCGGGACCATCTATGGCGCCACCGACGATTTCGGCTTCAAAGCCATCGAAAAACCGACGCACGTCCACGACATTCATGCCACCATCCTGTACCTGATGGGCATCGATCACAAAAAGCTGACGTATCGCTACAGCGGTCGAGATTTCCGGCTCACCGACGTTGCCGGAAACGTCCTGCACGATCTGATCGCTTAGACAGCCCCAACTCAATTCGCGTAAACTGGCCGCAGGTTAAGCTGGAAGAGAGACTTTCTATGGACCTGACTGTGCATATTCCCGATGAAGCCGTACCCGCGCTGAGGGCTAAAGCCAGTGGCCTTCCGCTGGAGACCTTCGCTGAACAGGTGCTGTTGGAGCGGATTCAGCACGAAGCCGCCGAAGCACCAGATTCGTCGGTTGCTGAGGCCGCGCGTCGCCTTGGGACATTTGGCAAACGTCATGGTCTGTCCCTCGGCAGCATGACGATCAAGGAGCTGCTCAATGAGAGCAGGCCGTGACCCATTTTGTCTTGGACGCTTCGATTGTTTTGACCTGGTGTTTTCCCGATGAGGAGGCTCAAAAAGCCGAGAGGATTTCCGAGCGGATTGCCTTGGGCGACGAGCCAACCGTGCCGGCGTTCTGGCGGCACGAAGTGCTTAACGCGCTATTGGTGGGAGAGAAGAGAAGGCGCCTGACAAGCGAATTGATCCAGACCTTCATCGAAGACCTGGAACGGCTGCCGACCGAAATTGATTCGCCCTTGGCCGGGACGGTGTTTCACACAACGCAAGATCTTTGCCGCAAGCACGGGCTGACGGCGTTATGATGCTGCCTATCTTGAATTAGCAATGCGTAACCGGATTGCGCTCGCTACGGCTGATGGTGCCTTGGAGCGGGCAGCACGTGCCGAGGGCATCGAGATAGTGTAAGTCCACGCAGGGATGTCGGGATCGAGAGTTTATGGCTTTGCGCCTTCCACTTCGTAGGCTTCTTGCATGTACTCGATTTCCTCCGTGTCCAAGAAGCCGTCGATCACCAGGCGCAGCCAATCGGCGTAGCGGCAGTGAAATGGAAACTGGCAAGCGAGGTCCGCAATTCAAGCTTCGTGGTGGGCTTGAATGCTCACAAGATGCCGCGCGCCTTCGAGCGGCACGTCGTTGTTGAGCAGATCCGTGACGGCCGTCACGCGGAAGCTATGCGGCGAAAACAGCGCCGACAGCCCGGCGCGCGCGGCTCGGTAACGCGCGTCAGTGAGTGCTGTCTTCGAAGACGATTTTCCCGCCCACCATCGTCATCGTCACGTGTGTTTTTCCTACGTCGTCCGGTTTGGCGGAAAAGATATCGCGCGAAAGAACGGCCAGGTCCGCGAACTTGCCCGCCTCCAAAGTCCCGGTCATTTTTTCGGCGGAATTCGCGTAGGCCGCATCGCGCGTGTAAGCCAGCACGGCCTGCTCGGCCGAAAGCCGCTCCTGCGGTTGATCGTACTCAATCTTGCCGGCCGGGCCGTGCGGCGTAACGTCCCGCAGGACCTCCCGAGTCATCGCTTCTTTGATCCCCGCCAGCGGGTCCGGCGGCCAGGTACAAGGCCAATCGCTGCTGAACGTCACCCTAGCGCCGGCCTGCAGCAAACTGTTCCACGTATCGATCTTCACGCGCCCCAGCTCGCCTGCATTGCAGCAGAAGCCCGGCTGCATGCTCGCGATCACCCCCAGTTGGCGAAAACGAGGGATGTCCTCCGGGTTCAGGTAATCGGCGTGCTCCATCCGAAAACGCCGATCCCTGGGTCCATTGGCCTTTTCCGCGGCTTGGTAGGCGTCCAGCACCATGCGGGCGGAGTCCACGCCGATCGAGTGAGTCATCAACTGGTAGCCGCGCTTGTCCAGCTCTACATACAGCTTGGTGAGTTCTCCGGCCGTATACACCGGTGGGTCAGTAAGTCCGTCGGAAAAAAATTTCACCAGGTTCGCCGACACCCAGGAATCGTGGTAGCCGCTGCGCGCTTTGTCGAGATCGGCCAGAAACTTCGGCGTCAGGTGATGGTTCACCGCCACCGCGCCAAACGCAGTGCGCGTTCGCACCGTCAGCAGCCCTCGATCTCGCATCGTCCCATACAGCTCGATATCGGCCAGGCTGCCCGTCGCCATGGTCGCGCTCGTGATGCCGAACCGGTTCAGGTAGTGCATGGCCTGCTGCAGCCATTCGAACTTTACCTCCAGGGGCGGATCGGGCAGCGCCTGCTCGATCAACTCCATGGCTGCCTCCATCACCACGCCGCTGCGGTGGCCGTGCGAATCGCGCAGAACGTTCGCTTCAATGGCGGGGTCCGAAAAGGGAGCATCCGTAATATGAGCGAGGTCCAGCGTCTTCTGGTTCACCCATAGCGCGTGCTCGCTGACGTTGTGAATCACTAGGGGACGGTCGGGCGCCGCCCGATCCAGCAGTTCGTGCGTCACCGTAGGCTTCTTAAAATGGCTGCCGGAGTCCGAGAAATCCGTAATGAACTGCACCCTTCCGAAAATCACCGGGTCCTTGGGATGGCTTGCGGCATAGTCCTTGATTTTGGCCAGCAGGAGCTCCGGTTCCTTGGAACTAATGTTGGATTCGGGCGTGGATAAATTGAATCCGTGCAGCGCCAGGGCGCCGAACCACAAATGCACGTGCCCGTCCGTGATCCCCGGAATCACCGTCTTGCCCTGCAGGTCGATGACCTTGGTGTTCGCCGTGCGGCGCCGCGCGATCTCAGCATTCGACCCCACCGCGTCGATCTTGTCTCCCGTGACCGCCAGCGCCTCCGCCCACTGGCTCCGCGAATTGGCGGTGTAGATGTGGCCATTCAACAGCACCGTGTCGCTCGCAAAAAGCGGCTGGCCCGTCAGCCACAGAAAAAGAAGCGGAGCAAATCCATGCATTGATTTCTTCGAAATCATTCCACTACGATACTAGATCGGCCTGCCCGGCACGTTCGATGCGCATCGCGATCGTTTCCGACATTCACGGCAATCGCACCGCCTTCGAGGCAGTCTTGGAGGATCTGCGGCAAACCTCCCCCGACTTGATTATGCACGGCGGCGATCTGGCCCAGGGCGGAGCGAGCCCCGCCGGGATTGTCGATCAAATCCGCGATCTCGGCTGGCCAGGCGTACTCGGCAATACCGATGAAATGCTTTTCAGACCTGAGTCGTTGGCCGAGTTCGCCAGTCAATCGCCCCACTTGCGCGCCCTCTTCGCGGCCATCGAAGAGACGGCGGTCGCCGCCAGCGAGCTTCTGGGACCAGAGCGGCTAGCGTGGTTAAGCGGTTTACCGCGCGCCCAGATTCATGCCCCAATGGCGCTCGTGCATGCCAGTCCCGGTGATCTTTGGCGCGCGCCCCAGCCGGAAGCTGGTGACGCCGAGTTGGAGTCCGTGTACCGCCCGCTCGGCCTGCCCATCGCCATCTATGCGCACATCCATCGCTCTTACATTCGGCGCGCGCCCGCACTCACGGTCGCCAACACCGGCAGCGTGAGTCTTTCTCACGACGGCGATCGCCGCGCCGCCTACCTCCTGCTCGATGGTCCCGAGCCGTCCATACGCCGCGTCGAATACGATGTGGACCGGGAGTTGAAAGCCCTTGCCGCATGCGGTCTCCCGCGTTCCGATTGGGTAGCCAAGATTCTTGAAACCGCCAGGCCTCGAATGCCTTGAGCCCACTTAGAAGCCCATCACATGCCGGACCTCTTTCAACAGGTCCGCGCCCGTGAAGGGTTTCGGGAAAATCTCCACTTTCTCCAGCACCGCCCGGTTTTGCACGCGATCGTCGGCCATCAGCCCCGCCACCATCAGAATACGCATGCCCGGACAGCGCCCCTGGAGATATTTCGCTGCGTCGTGTCCGGTAATAGTCTCCACGTAGGGCGAGATGATCAACAGATCCGCCGGGGATTCCTGCAAGCGATCTACCGCCGTGCCCAAGTCGCCCGTCGCCATCACCACGTATCCGGCACGCTCCAGCACTTCCCGCATCACCAGACGACGCGACCGGCTCCGAGCTCAGCAGCAGAATGGTGGTTTCCATCGGCGGCTTTGAAGGCATGTCTCCATATTATGCGGAGCGGCCCGCCCCGGGCTTGGAGGTTGGCTGACTGTCCATAGCCGGTCCTGCATGCAGCCTGGTCCCGCCTGACCAGCCCCCTTGCATGCAGCGCGTTTTTCTGACAATATTGATAACACGCCGCCACCGCCGCGGTCGGAGGGTCCCATTGTCAGCGAAAGACATCGTAGGTCTTGCCAGCTGTGTTCTTCTGTCGTCTCTTTCCTTACAATCTGCGCCTCCTCCGCAACAACCATCCAATTCCGCGTCCAATAGCTCTGACCAGGCTGCTTCCCAAGGTGCTTTGCAGCGTGCCTTGGTGGATAAATATTGCGTCGGCTGCCACAGCGACAAATTGAAAACCGGCGGCCTCTCGCTGCAATCGGTCGACATGACCAATATCCCGGCCGGCGCCGAAACCTGGGAAAAGGTCATTCACAAGGTCAAACTCGGCGCCATGCCTCCGCAGGGAATGCCTCGCCCCGACGCCGCCTCGCTCGATCATTTTGCGTCCTGGCTCGAAACCTCCATCGACCGCGCTTCAGCCGCCCATCCGAATCCGGGACGCGCCACGCTCCACCGTCTGAACCGCACCGAGTACGCCAACGCCATTCGGGATTTGCTCGGCCTGGATGTCGATCCCGCGCCGCTGCTACCGGCCGACGACGAAAGCTATGGCTTCGACGACATCGCCGATGTGCTGCGAACCTCGCCCTCGCTGTTGGAGCGCTACATGGCCGCATCCTGGAGTCTGAGCCGCCTGGCGGTGGGCGATCCGAACCTCGGAGCCGACACCACCACCTATCGCGCCAAGCCCGATCTTTCGCAGAACGGCCACATGGAAGGCCTGCCGCTCGGAACACGCGGTGGATTGTCGATTCACCATTACTTCCCGCTGGATGGCGAGTACGTCATCAAAGTTCGGCTGTGGCGTGCCACAGCGGACGTGATCAAGGGCTTGGAAGAACCGCATCAGGTGGAAATCAGTATCGACGGCAATCGCGTGAAACTCGTCACCATTGGCGGCAAGGACGAAGCCACGCTGAGCTACCTCAACCCCGGAAAATCGGTTGCCGAAATCGATCCGCGCTTGACCGTTCACGTTCCCGTCAAGGCCGGGCCTCGCAACGTGGTGGCCACCTTCCTGGCCGAGGGCGAGGCGCAGGACGACAACATCCTGCAACCGTTCGAACGCGCCAATCTGGATCCGCTGGATTTCCGTGGTCCCCCGGCGGTCGATCGCATCAGCATCACCGGGCCGCTGCACCCCACCGGAGTCGGCGATACGCCCAGCCGAAAACTGATTTTCGTTTGCCGCCCCACCGGCCACGTGGACGAATTGCCCTGCGCCAAAAAGATTATCGGCGTGCTGGCCCGGCGGGCCTACCGCAGGCCCGTATCGGAGAACGATCTCGAAACCCTGCTCAGCTTCTATCAAAAAGGCCGCAACGAAGGCGGCACATTCGACTCCGGCATTGAAGCCGCCATCCAGCTGATCCTGGCGAGTCCCGAATTTCTGTTCCGCTTCGAGCCCGATCCGCCCACGCTGGCAGCCGGCGCCGTGTACCGCATCAGCGATCTGGAGCTGGCTTCTCGTCTTTCGTTCTTCCTGTGGAGCACAGGTCCGGACGATCAGTTATTGAACGTGGCCGCGCTCGGCAAGTTGAAAGATCCCGCGGTTCTCGACGCCCAGGTGAAGCGCATGCTGGCGGATCCGAAATCGAAAGCGCTGGTGGACAACTTCGCCGACCAGTGGCTGTACCTTCGGAACCTCAAGAACATCAATCCCGATTTTGAAACCTTCCCGGACTTCGATGACAATCTCCGCCAGGCCATGAAGCAGGAGACCGACCTGTTCTTCAGCGACATCATCCACCAGGATCACAGCATTCTCGATCTTCTGAACGCCAATTACACCTTCATCAACGAGCGGCTGGCGCATCATTACGGTATCCCGAATATCTACGGTACAGACTTCCGCCGCGTGGCCATCACCGACGATCGCCGCCGGGGTTTGTTGGGACAAGCCAGCATTTTGACCATCACCTCCTATGCCACGCGTACCTCTCCGGTGCAGCGCGGAAAGTGGATACTGACCAATTTGATCGGCATGCCGCCCGATCCGCCTCCGCCCAACGTTCCGGCGTTGAAGGAGCACTCGGATGCCGGTAAGCCCACCTCCCTGCGCGAGCGCATGGAAGAGCATCGCAAAAATCCGGCTTGCACCAGCTGCCACAAGTTAATGGACCCCATCGGCTTCTCGCTTGAAAACTTCGACGCTGTCGGCCAATGGCGCACCACCGACGAAGGAGCCAAGATCGATCCGTCGGGCGTTATGTTCAATGGAGCTAAGATCGATGGCCCGGTAGCGCTGCGCCAGGTCCTGATGGCCAAGCCCGAGATTTTTGCCGAAGTGTTCGCCGAGAAGCTCATGATCTACGCGCTCGGGCGCGGCGTCCAGTATTACGATATGCCAACCGTCCGTGCCATGGTCCGCGACGCCGCCCGCAACGACTATCGTTTTTCTTCCATCGTGCTTGGAATCGTAAAAAGCACGCCGTTTGAGATGAAAATGAAGGGCGCCGACGGCGAAAACGCCACCGTGACCGCTGGTTTGCAACAAAGTGTTCAATAGCAGGCTTTGATATTATTACGCAGGTGAAACAGAGGAGATCGGGAGTATGAACATTACGAAGAAGCATCTTCCCCGCCGCTTGTTTTTGCGCGGCATGGGTGTCACGCTGGCGCTGCCTTTTCTCGATTCGATGGTTCCGGCGCAAACCCCGCTGGCCAAAACGGCCGCGAATCCTCGCGTTCGCCTGGCCTATTGCTACATCCCCCATGGCGGCGTGATGAGCAACTGGACTCCCGTCGGCGACGGCAGCACTTTCGAGTTTTCACGCACCTTGATGCCTCTGCAGCCTTTCCGCGACCAGGTGGTGGTGGTCAGCAATCTCGCGCACAAGCTGGCCGGCGCGCAAGGTCCCGGCGACAGCGGCGGCGACCACGGACGATCTCCCTCCGTTTTCTTGAACGGCGTCCACCCCAAGCGCACCGAAGGCGAGGATGTTCGCGCCGGCACCACCGTGGATCAAATCGCCGCGGCTCACATCGGCCAGGACACTCCGCTGCCTTCCCTCGAGCTTGCTACCGAGGATATGACCGGCCTGATCGGCGCCTGCGATGTCGGCTTCAGTTGCACCTACACCAACACCATCTCCTGGCGCACTCCCACCACGCCGCTCCCCATGGAAATCAACCCGCGCGTGGTTTTCGACCGACTGTTCGGCGACGGCTCCAATGCGGCCGACCGATTGGCCCGCATCCAGCGCGAGCACAGCATCCTGGACGCCGTCACGGCCCAGGTCAGCCATTTGCAGCGCGGTCTCCCGGCCAACGACCGCAACCGCGTCGCGGAATACCTGGATAACGTGCGCGAGATCGAGCGCCGCATCCAGCTTACCGAAGCCAAGAACAGCCAGAGCATCAAGGTGCCGGCCACGCCCATCGGTATTCCCGACGATCACGTGGAGCATTCCAAGATGATGATGGAGCTGATGGCGCTGGCATTCCAGGCCGACATCACGCGCGTCTCCACCTTCATGATGGCCCGCGAGGTGAGTTATCGCACCTTCCCGCAAATCGGCGTGCCCGATCCGTTCCACGCCACTTCGCACCACCAGGACAATCCGGAAAAGTTGGAAAAGCTCACCAAGATCAACACCTATCACGTCAGCCTGGTCGCTTACCTGATGGACAAGATGAAAAACATTCAGGACGGCGATGGAACGTTGCTGGATCATTCCTTGATTCTGTACGGCAGCTCCATGAGCAACAGCAACCTGCACAACCATTCGCCGCTTCCCGTGTTTGTGGCCGGCGGCGCTTGCGGAGGCATGAAGGGCGGCCGTCACATCAAGTACCCGGACGACACTCCCATGGCCAACCTGCTCGCGACCACGCTCGCCAAAGCCGGTCTTACCGACCAGCACCTGGGCGACAGCACCGGCATCCTGACGGAAATCTAGAGATGGAGACCAACATGCGAATCGAACGCTTGATCCCTGGCTTGCTGAAGTGCTCCCTGGCGGCGGTTTTGTCGGTGGCCGCCTTTGCCGCTACCAGCGGCACCACGGCCCTGGTGGACGCGGTGAAGAATCAGGACACGGAGTCTGTCCGCGCTCTTCTGAAACAGCATGTGGAAGTGAACGCTCCGGAGCCGGATGGCACCACGGCGCTGCACTGGGCCGCGCATTGGGGCGACCTGGACACGGTGAATGCGCTGCTGCGCGAAGGCGCGAATGTCAGCGCGCTCAACCGCTACGGCGCCACGCCGTTATCGGAAGCAGTTCGCATCGGCAGTGGCGCGTTGATCGAGAAATTGCTCGCCGCTGGCGCCGATCCCAATACCCTCGCCACCGCGCAAGCCGAAACCGTGCTGATGAAGGCCGCGCGTGAGGGCAATCTGGAGGCCGTGAAGGTTCTCCTGGATCATGGCGCCGACGTGAACGCCAAGGAAAATTTCCGCGGGCAAACCGCGCTGATGTGGGCCGCGGCCGAAGGCCATGTCGATATCGTCAACCTGCTGGCCTCTCGCGGCGCGGAGCTGAACGTTCGCTCTTACGATCGCGATACTACCTTGCCGAAAATGGCTGCGGGAACCCCCACTGCGCCCATCGCGCGCGGCGGCTTGACCGCCCTTTTGTTTGCGGCTCGTCAAGGTGAAACGGACACCGTCAAGGCGCTTCTGGACGACAAGGCCGATATCAACGCCGTGGATTCGGATGGCAACAACGCGCTGGTATTGGCGATTTTGAACGGTCACTACGATCTCACCCAGTTCCTGATCGATCGCGGCGCGGATGTCAACATCGCGGCCAAGAACGGCCGGACCGCTCTCTATAGCGCCGTCGAAATGCACGACGTCGATTGGTCGCCGCGCCCGGCTCGCAAGGAAACCGACAAAACCACCAGCATGGACATCATTCACTCCTTGTTGGATCACAAGGCCAGCGTGAACGCGCAGCTCACCGGCCCCGCGCCCATCGAGAAGCATGCGCAGGACCTGGGCGATAAAACCATGGCCGCCGGTACCACGCCCTTTACGCGGGCCGCTCGCAGCGCCGACCTCGAGTTGATGCATCTGTTACTCGATAAAGGCGCCGATCCCAAGCTGGTCGGCAAGGACAATCAGACGGCCCTCATGGTGGCCGCTGGAGTCGCCTATAACGACCACATCAAGGGCACCGAAGCCGAAGCGCTGGAAGCGGTGAAGCTCTGCGTGTCTCTGGGGCTGGATGTGAACGCGGCTACCGATAAAGGCGAAACGGCTTTGCATGGAGCCGCGCATCGCGGCGCCGATACCATCGCGAAATACCTCATCGACAATGGCGCAAACCTCAAAGCGCGCAACAAGCGCGGGTTCACGCCGCTCGACCTGGCCATGGGCAAGGGCGGCTACGCCGGCGGACCTGGCCCGGTTCACGACAGCACCGCGGCGTTGATCCGTCAGGCTGGCGGCGAGCCCGGGCAGGAAATCAAGGAAACGGCCAAAGCCGAGGAATAGCCTGTTCGCTAATTTTCGCTTAGCGCCGTCGCGGCCCGCGTTAGCGGTGTCGTGGATAAATGTACTCCAACGCGGCGATAAAGCCCTGCACCAGCTCCTTCGGGAAGCTCTGAAACCCATTGAGGAAGCGGGACGTGTCCAGTAGCCCGCCGGCTGGGCGCCCCAGCGTAATCATTTCGATTTCCACGTATACGCCGTTGTCCGCTTCCTGCATTCGCACGTAGAAGTTTAATCGCCACAAATAGCCGGCGGAGTCTTCCGCTTCGCGTTCCTGATCGTATGTCTTTTTCTTGCGCGGACGCTCCACCTCGCCGATATGCGTTGAGTGGCAGGCGATCACCGCCCTCATCGGGTCCACCTGTGTGTATTTGGCGCTCTCGTTCACGTTCAAAACAACGGAGCTGACCTGCTTCTTATAGAGCCGCAGGAACGCATCGTAATCGTTGCCTTCGTGCTTGCTGGTCTTGGAATCCATGATCTGCAGCGGGATCATGTTGTGGTACTCATTGAAATTCAGCAGAATAGCGCTCATCTTTTCGAGCGTGGATTTCTCTAAAAACACCAAACCCAGCCAGTGCTGGATCGCGCCGCCCGGGACTTCGATCTCCTGCCCATGATCCAGCGTCCGGAGCGGCACAATCGTGCTTTGCCCCAGCCAAACCGTCGACTTTTCCTTGGGATCCTGCCGGTCCAGCCACAAGAAGTCCATGAAGCCCTTATGCTTGGCCATCTCGTCTTCCGTCACTTTGACGTAGCGGTCGAACGCCGCCACCGTCTCGGGCTTGAGTTCCGTTGCGTGAACGGACGCGCACGTCACAAATGCGAGCAGGATCGGGAGTCGACGACTGTTCACGCCGGCGCCGTCTCCAGCTTCCGGCCCAGCGTAAGGAAATTCAGCGAAGTGGACGCCACGGCCGATCCGGCGATCACCAGGGCCATCGGCAAAGCGGGATTGTCGATAAATCCCAGAAACGTGGTCATCACCGCCGCGATCAGGAATTGATTGGTGCCCAGCAGCGCCGACGCCGTGCCCGCGATATCGCCGTGCCGCATCATAGCGATGGCGGAGCCGTTCGGAAACACGAACCCCTGCGCGGAGACGTAAATGAAGACGCCCGCGTAGACGCCCCACATGCCGCCCACGCCCGTGATCACGCTCCCCAACAGCAACAGTCCCGCTGCCAGTTGCACCAGGTTCGCGGTGCGCAGTACGCGCCACAGCGGTATCCGGTGCGGCATTCGTCCGTTGATCTGCGCCGCGGCAACCATGCCCAGCGCAACCGATCCGAACAGCCAGCCGAAATGCTCGGTCGGGACTTTATACAGCGTGATGAACACGAACGGCGCGCTCGCAATATAAGCGAACGTTCCAGAGGAGCTGAATCCGCATACTACCGAAGCGCCGATGAATGTACGGTCCCTGAACAGCCGCGCGTAGGTGGCCCGGATCTCATCCAGGTTCAGTGGACGCCGGGCGTCGTGCGCCAACGATTCAGGCAAGCGGAAGTGCATTCCCAACAGACACAGCGTTCCCATCGCGCCTTGCACGATGAAGGCCGCCCGCCAGTCGAACCACACCAGCAAATAGCTGCCGATCAGCGGGGCGATAACCGGCGACACGCCCAGCACCAGCACCAGCATCGAAAAAATGCGGCGCAGTTCGCTCGCCGGAAACAGATCCGTGACCATGGCGCGCGACATCACCGCTCCGCCGCAAGCGCCCACCGCCTGCAGCAGCCGGAAAAAAGACATGATGTAAATCGATGGCGAGAACGCACACGCCGCCGACGAGACGATGAAGACCAGCAGGCTCGCGTACAGCGGCGGCTTGCGCCCGAAACGGTCCGTGATCGGTCCGTATAGCGGCTGGCCTAGCGCGTATCCCAACAAAAACGTCACCAGCGTCAGTTGCACCGCCGCGCTGGACGTATGGAAAACTTTCTCCATCACCGGCATGGCCGGCAGATACATGTCGATGGAGAGCGGCGCGAATGCCTGCAGAGCGCCCAGCAGCGTCAGTAGCTCCAGATGGCGCAAGCGCGAAACGGGACTGGATTGTTGTGCGATCACTCCTGAATAGACGAGTGTAACAGGCGCGGCCCGCCACCCTGCGCGATCGCTAGGGAGTAGCGCGCGTGACGGCGCTCTCCAACGCGAATCAGCGCGCCTTTAGCCACCATGTCCATGAGATCGCGCGTGGTCGTGGCCGGCGACGCTCCGGTGATGCTGGCATAGTTGCCGGCGCTGAGGCCGCCCTTGAACCCGTCCGGGCCTTCCCGCAACATCCGCAGTAGGGCCTTTTCCTGTCGATCGTTCAACTGGCCGCGCAGCCGGTCGAGCAGCCTTGTCTTGGCAATCAAGAACTCCACGCGCGCGATGGTTCGCCGCTGTGCTTCAATCGCGGTTGCAGCGAACCAGCAAAGCCATGCCGTGATCTCGTTATTCTTGTTAGCCGCTTCGAGCTGGTCGTAATACGCCTTGCGTTTGGCAAGGATGGTCGCGGCTAAAGCGATGAGCGTTGGCTGTCCCAGACCCTGGGATAGCGCCTTTTCGGCCACCGCCCGCCCAATGCGGCCATTGCCATCCTCGAACGGATGAATGGACACAAAGTAGAGATGCGCGATCCCGGCCCGTGGTGAGGATTGGCAGCGTCTCGCCGCCAGGCGCCGTGTCATTGAACCACGTTATGAAATCTTTCATCTCCCGCGGCATTGCGGCGGACGATGGCGCCTCAAAGTGCACTCTCGGCGCATAGATCGCACCGGACACCACCTGCATGGGATCGTCGCCAGTCCGATACCGGCCGATATCTCTGAGATCGTCGCGGCCCTGCATCACCATTTGGTGCCACCGAAAGAGCCTATCGTCCGAGAGCGGCTCGGAAAATCGGCGATGCAGATCGACCATCATCTCAGCGATGCCTTGCTCTGACGGCTTCGCCCTGCGCTTATCCGCGGCAAGGCCGAGCTCCTTGCGGATAGAGGATTGCACGCTTGCCCGGTCCAGAATCTCCCCCTCGATTTCCGAAGTGGTTAGGGCTTCCGTGCTCATTGCATCCACGGTGAGTAGTTCGCGATCCTCTGGCCCCAGATGCTTCGCCGCACCCAGGTACTGGCCGGTTTCGAGCAGAAATCGCTCCTCGGACTTGGCTAAACGTTCTTATCCCAAGAGAAATGCGGCCAGTCGGGTTGTTGCCAGTTCCAGGTCATGAGCGATAGAGTTCCTTCCTATCAATCACAAGTTAGCATATTAATGAGCGATAGAATGGTCTTCTATCGCTCAGCCGATTAACCCACCTAACCTGCACCGCGCACCCGCCGCCACGGTAACATTGCTTTAGGAGCCCATATTGCCCGTCGAAGACGAGTTGTACAGCCAGCGCGTCCAGCGTATCGCCGAAATCGAAGCCCTCGGCTTCCAACCCTACGGCCATCGCTTCGATTTCACCCACACCATTCCCCAGATCCTGGCCGAATACCGTGATAAACCTGCGGAAGCCCTGGAGCCGCGCGTCCAGGTCCGCGTCTCGGGCCGCGTCATGACCGTTCGCCGCATGGGCAAGGCCGGCTTCGCGCATCTGCTGCAGAACGGCGAGCAGCTCCAGATCTATGTCCGCAAGGACGCCGTCAGCGAACGGGAATTCGCGCTCTACCAGCTTCTCGATCTGGGCGACCTGATTGGCGTCGAAGGCTATCTCTTCCGCACCAAAACCGACGAGCTCAGCATCCACGTCGAGCACCTCGATTTCCTGGCTAAAACCATGCTCTCTATGCCCGAGAAGTGGCATGGCCTGGAAGACGTCGAGACCCGTTACCGGCAGCGCTATCTCGATCTAATCGCCAACCCGGAAGTCCGCAAAGTCTTCCTCACCCGCGCGAAAATCGTCTCGTCGCTCCGCCGCCAGCTCGAATCCCGCGGCTTTGTCGAAGTGGAAACGCCCATGCTGCAGCCCCTCTACGGGGGCGCCGCCGCGCGGCCGTTCACCACGCATCACAACACGCTCGATATCGATCTCTATCTGCGCATCGCGCCCGAGCTGTATTTGAAGCGCCTGGTCGTCGGCGGCCTGGAGCGCGTTTATGAAATCAATCGCAACTTCCGCAACGAAGGCGTCTCCACCCATCACAACCCCGAATTCACCATGCTGGAGTTTTATCAGGCCTACACCGACTATCACGGCATGATGGATCTCTCCGCGGACTTGCTGCGCCAGGCCGCCATCGACGCCACCGGTGGCACCGAGGTGGATTATCAGGGCACGCGGCTCGACTTCGCCAATATCCCCCGCGTGTCGATGCGTGAAGCTGTGGCGCGCGAATCCGCCGGCGATTCCACACTGAAAGGCCATGCCTTGGTGGAGGCGTTCGAGCGCCACGTCGAACCGAAGCTCCTCCAGCCCACCTTCATCTACGATTTTCCCGTCGAAGTCTCGCCGCTCTCCAAGAACAAGGCAGATGATCCGGATTTTGTCGAGCGTTTCGAGATCTTCGCCGCGGGCATGGAAATCGGCAACGCCTTCACGGAATTAAACGATCCCCGCGAGCAGCGACGCCGTTTCGAGCTGCAGCTCGCCATGCGCGAACAGGGCGACGACGAGGCGCATCAAATGGATGAAGATTACGTTCGTGCGCTTTCCTACGGCCTGCCGCCCACCGGCGGCGAAGGCATCGGCATCGACCGCCTGACCATGCTGCTCACCAACTCGCGCTCCATCCGCGACGTCATTCTTTTCCCGCTCTTGCGGCCTCTATGATCCAATGAGCCAGCGGACCTTCGAGTTCTTTATCGCCAGCCGCTACCTGCGCGCCAAACGCAAACAGGCCGTCATTTCGGTGATCACCGTGATTTCCATCGCGGGCGTCGCAGCCGGCGTCATGGCGCTGGTCATCGGCATCGCCATCAATAACGGATTTCGCGACACGCTCCAGGCCAGCCTGCTCGGCGCCACCGCGCACGTGATGGTTTTGACAAAGGATCCCGAGGAAGGCATCTCCAATTGGCGGGAACTCGATCCCCAGCTTCGCCGGCTACCGCATGTCATTAGCGTGGCTCCCAATCTTTATGGCGGGGTTTTCCTGGCCGGGCCGCTACAGTCCGGAGGCGCGGAGATGAAAGGCATTCCGGTCGACAACCCGCCCGACATGCTCAGGCATTTGAAGCAGGGCTCGTTTCAAAAGCTCCAGGACACCGGCGGATTTCCAGGCGTTATCCTCGGATCGCGCCTGGCTGAAAACACCGGCATGCTGCTTGGCAGCGTCGTCAATGTTTTTTCTCCCCGGCCGGAAATGGCTGGACCGGAAATTCGTTTTCCGGCGCCCTTCAAGTTCCGCGTAGTCGGAATATTCGAATCCGGCTTCTATGACATCGACTCAGCCTGGGCCTTCACCTCTCTTGGTTCGGCGCAGGCCGTCTTCAATGTCGGCGGCGTCGTCAACTCCATTGAGCTGCGCCTCGACAATATCTACAAGGCTCCCGAAGTCGCCAGACTGGCCGAAAAAATCGCCGGTCCCAAACTCAGCGCCACCACCTGGATGGAACAATATCACCAGATTCTCGACGCCCTCAGTATGGAGCGCATCGTCACCGCGGTCACCATCGGCCTGATCGAAATCGTCGCCGCATTGAACATTCTCATCACGCTGATCATGATGGTGATGGAGAAAAACCGGGAGATCGCCGTGCTCATGTCCATGGGCGCGACGCGCCGCCAGATCCGCAAAATATTCATGCTGCAAGGCGCGCTGATCGGCGTGGTTGGAACCGCCATCGGCCTCGCGCTCGGTTACACTTTGTCCACCCTGGCCGATCATTATCGTTGGCTGCGTTTGAATGAGGATGTCTACTCGCTCGCCTACGTGCCCTTCAATCCCCGCTGGCAGGACGCCATCTGGATCGCCGCCGCCGCGATTTTCGTCAGCTTGATCGCCACCCTTTACCCCGCCCGCGCCGCCACCGCCATCGCTCCCGTCGAAGCTTTGCGCTATGAATAGAACTGCGCCGTGATACCCGTGTTGCTGCTGGCCCGCGAGTTGGATCTCGGGGGCAGCGAGCGCCAGATGACCGAGATCGCGAAGACGCTGGATCGATCGCGATTTTCCCCGCACGTTGGATGCTTTCGCCCGCAAGGCATGCGGGCCGCCGAGCTCGCCGCCGCCGGTGTGCCTATTGTGCATTTTCCGGTCGATTCGTTCCTGTCGCTCCGGGCCCTCTCGGAAGCGCGCAATCTGCGCAGCTACATCCGGCGCCATGGGATCCGTCTGGTCCACGCCTTCGATTATCCACTCACGCTATTTGCGGTCCCCGTCGCGCGCTGGTCCACTCCGGCGGTTGCGGTCTCCAGCCAACGGTCGCATCGGGAGCTGATTCCCTGGAAATACCGGCGATTGATGCGAGCCACTGATCGGCTCGCCCGCGCCATTGTGGTGAATTGCGAATTCGTCCGCCGGCACCTGGAGAACGAGGAAGGCGTGCCTTCCCATCGGATTCGGCTCTGCTATAACGGCGTGGATCTGGACGAATTTCGGCCTATCGCCGATCCCCACGAAGGACTAACCATCGGCGTCGTCTGCGCGTTGCGGCCGGAAAAGGATTTGGGAACCTTGATCGAAGCCTTCGTCCGTTTGCAGCGCCCGGGATTGAGGTTGCTCATAGCCGGCAGCGGTTCCATGCTGGCCCAACTGCGCTCGCTGGCCCAAGCGCGCGGCCTGGCGCCCGACAGCGTCTTCGCTCCGGCCACCGCCCATGCGGCCGAATGCCTGCGCTCCATCGATATTTTCGTGCTGCCTTCGCGCTCGGAGGCTTTTTCGAATTCGCTGCTCGAAGCCATGGCCTGCGGCTGCTGTCCCGTGGCAACCAGGATCGGCGGAAATCTCGAATTGATTCGCGATGGCGAGAATGGAATGCTCTTCGACGCCGGCGACGCCGAGCAACTGTGCCAGGTTTTGCAACGCCTGATCGAGAACCCGGCCCTGCGCCGGAGTCTGGCGGCCCAGGCCCGCTCGGTCGCAGAGGGCTTTTCCATCGGCGCGTCGGCGCGTCGCATGGAAGCCATCTACACGGAGTTAATTCGATAAAGCGCCAGCCATTGCGGTCCGATTTCGGACCACGAATATTTGCGGCATTCGGCCCGCGCGTTCTTCGCCAGGCGCGCCGCCAGTCCAGGTTCTCCGAGCAGGCGCAGCGCGCAGCGGGCCATGGCGTGGTGATCGCCGGGAGGGAACAGTAATCCGGTTCGCTGATTTTCCACCATGTCGGGAACCCCGCCCGCGCTGCTCGATACAACCGCCAGGCCGGCGGCAAAGCATTCCAGCACCGACAGCGGCATGTTGTCGGCGTTCGGGCTCATGAGATAAATGTCCGCCGAATCGTACAACGCGGCCATCTGCTCGCGTGAAACAGCACCGACGAACCGGGTTTGGCGCAATCCCAGCGTGGCGGCCAGGCGCTCCAGTTCATCCCGCAGCGGTCCGTGATGGGCGATAGTCAGCCGCGCGTCGGAGTAATGCTGTTGAATGATGGCGAATGCGCGTAACGTGCAGGCAGGGTTGTATTCCGGCGCCAGACCGCGATTGTGGAGAAAAATGGGATGCGGCCGGCGGCGCTCGCGATAGGGCGGGGATTCCGCGCCGGTGACGTTTTGAACCCGCGTGGCATCCATTCCGAAGCGCGCGAAAACATCCACCAGATAGTCCGAAGGCACCACGATCGCGCTCGCCAGCCGCAACAGGCGGCGCGCCAGGGGCCAGTGCGCCAGATGATCCGCGCCGCGGCCGTCGTGATAGTTCAGGATCGTTCGTTTCCCCAGCAGCCGCCCCAGCAGCAGGGCCGGAGCAGGCGCCAGGTAAAACGCAAGAAATCCGGGCGTGAAAATGTGCAAAATCTCCGCGCGTCCGATGCCCGCCACGAGCCGCGCGAGATAAAGAACGAGAGTAATCAGCGTTCGCACGTACTTCATGCTCAGCGCCCAGCGCAGCCAAGGATTGTCCAGCCGGGGATTCACCGGGAGAAATCGAACTTGAACGGAGGGCTCATTTGCCAGGCATCGCAGCAACTGGTTCGCTTGGATGGACTGGCCGCCAATGATCCCAAGCGATGGCGCGATCAGCAGCACGCTGACCAGGCGAGTTTCATGGCTCACCTTCGCCAAAACAGCGGGGTTCGCCTTCAGCATCGCGCTACCACTGCTGCTGGTCCGCCGCTTGGACCGCGAGCAGTACGGGCTCTACAAGCAGGCCTTTCTGATGGTCGCCACCGCCGTGACTGTGCTGCCCCTGGGCGTTCCCATGAGCGCGTTCTATTTCCTGCCCCGCGAGCCAACACGCCGGCGCCAAACTGTTTTGAACATTGTGCTGTTCCATGTTGCGGTGGGTGCGCTGGCCTGCGGCGCACTGGTTCTCCGTCCGTCCATTCTCACGGCCATCTTCGGCGGCGCTCAGCTCGCGCCCTATGCGGCCTGGATCGGCGTCACCATTCTGTTCTGGATCACGGGGGCCTTTCTCGACATGCTTCCGGTGGCCAACGATGAGGTTCGGCTGGCTGCGGCGTTCATCATTGGAATCCAGGCTTCGCGCGCGCTGATTTTTGTCGGAGCCGTCCTGTTCTTTGGAACCCTGCGCTCGCTGCTCGCGGCCGCGATTCTGCATGGCGTCATCCAGACCATCGTTCTGTGCTGCTATCTCGAATCGCGCTTTGCCGGATTCTGGCGGGCCTTCGACTGGCGAATGCTGCGCGATCAGTTGTCTTACGCGATTCCCCTGGGAGCCGCCGGCGTTCTCATGATCGTGCAAACCGATATCCACAACTATTTCGTGTCGAATCATTTTGGTCCGGCGCTGTTCGCCGTCTACTCCATCGGTACGCTGCAGTTGCCGCTCATGGGGCTGCTTCAGGAGGCCACCAACTCGGTTCTGATCGCGCGCGTGAGCTTCCTCGAAAAACAAGGCGAACACCGCGAGATCCTTGCGTTGCTCACACGCGCGGCTCGGAAGCTCGCGTCCATCTACTTTCCCGTCTACGTCTTTCTGCTCGTGGCGGGACGCGAATTCATTGTGGTTGTGTTCACCGCGCGCTTCGCCGATAGCTGGCCGATTTTCGCCGCCAATCTCACGCTGCTTCCTCTCGGCATCGTGCTGTTGGATCCGCTCTTCCGCGCCTACCAGCGCGAACGATATTTTCTGCTGCGGCTGCGTCTGGTTTTGGCAGCGCTTTTGATTCTGACCCTCTGGGTGTTCACCGCGCGGCTGGGCTTGCTGGGCGTCATCGTGGTGGTGGTCGCCATAGCTGCAATGGAACGGGTTGTGATGGCGATACATTTCGCGCGGCTGTTGGGCGTCGATTCGCGCGATCTGGTCTTGCTGCGCGATATCGGTAAGATCGCGCTGGCGGCGCTCGTCGCGGGCGTTGTCGCGGAGCTGGTGCGTTGGATTCTGGTTCCGCAGGGCGCACTCGCGGCGCTCGCGGGATGCGGCGCGGCGTTCGCCGTCATCTATCTGCCTTTGGCGAGTTGGGCTACTTCGGCCGGAGTCAGCTCGCGATACTGGCCGATCGGCAGATCGCCAATCCGCAACCCTCCGATCGCGACGCGCACCAGCTTCAGCACCTTGCTTCCGATCGCCTCCATCATGCGGCGGATCTGCCGATTGCGCCCCTCGTGAATCGTGATCTCGATGAAGGAGTATTTCGCCGAATCCCGCACCCGTGTTACCTCGGCGGGTTGCGTCGGCCCATCGCTCAGTACCACGCCATCGCGCAGTTGCTGGAGCTGCCGGTCGCTGAGCAGCGACGATGCTTTCACCAGGTATGTCTTTGGTACTTTGTAATCCGGATTGGTCACGCGCTCGGCAAAACGCGTGTCGTTGGTCAGCACCAGCAATCCGCTGGTGTCCTGATCCAGCCGGCCCACGGGCACCACCCAGCGTCCGGCCTTCTGGATCAAATCGTAAACGGTCGGCCGCCCATCCGGATCCTTGAACGTAGTGATGTAGCCGGTGGGCTTGTAGAGCAGCAGGTAGACTTTCTCGCCCGCTTTCACCGGCTGGCCGTCCAAGGTGACTCGGTCGCGTGCCAGATCCACCCAATGATCCGGCGTCTGGATCAGTTTGCCATTCACTTTCACGCGCCCCGCTCCGATCCACTTGCGCGCTTCGGTACGCGATCCCAAGCCGGCCTTCGACAGCACCCGCTCGAGAGTTTTCAGCGCGCGCTCGGGCGCCGTCTTGAGCGGCCGATGGCGCGGCACTGGCTTCTTCACGCCAATACACTAGCACGCGGAGTAGTTGCGAATCGGTCGGATTTTTCTCCCGATGGTAGCCTGGAAACAGCGAGTTCGGTTGCGAAAAGCTACGTTGGTCCGGGGCGCGCGGCAGTTGCTGACACTGCGCGGGCCGAGCGGCCCCCGGCGCGGGGCCGACCTCCGAAACCTGGGAATCATTCAAGATGGCGCGGTTCTGTTCTCGGACGGGTTGATCCGCGAGGTGGGCCCCAGCCGGCGGCTGGAGAATCTCGCGCTGGCGCGCGGCGCCGAAGAGATCGACGCCTCCGGCCGCGTGGTCATGCCCGGGTTCGTGGATAGCCACGCGCACCTGGCGTGCGGACCGGCGCGCGCTTCCGACTACGAGATGCGCATGGGCGGAGCCACCGACGAGCAGATCGCTCGCGCCGGCGGCGGACCGCTGGCCGCGGCCCGCGCCATTCACGAACTGTCGTCGCGCACCCTCGAGACGCTGGCGCTGCGCGCGATCGAGGAAGCGGTGCGGCATGGAACCACGGCTCTGGAGGCCAAGTCCGGCCTGGGTATTACCGAAGCCGGCGAAATGAAGATCTTGCGCGTACAGGCGGGGCTGCGAGAGCTCCCGGTGACATTAGTGTCGACGTTTCTCGCCACGCGCGTTCCCACCGAGTTCGGCCGGAGGTTGTTGCCGGCGTTGCGCCGCCGCAAACTGGCCGAGTTCGCCGAGGTCCGGTGCGGCGCCGGGTTGGAGGAAGCCGCTTTTACCCCAGAACAGGCTTGCCGTTACCTCAGCCTGGCGCGCGAGTTGGGGTTTGGATTGAAATTGAACGCGGGGCCGCGCTCGAATCCATGCGCCATCGCCCTGGCGGTCGAGATCGGAGCGGCCAGCGTGGGTCACGTGGCCGAAGCCACGGAGCGCGATGCCATGCTTCTCGCCCGATCGCCGACCATCGCGACGCTGATGCCGGGCGTCCTGTTCCAGGCCGAGACGCGGCGTTCGGCCACCGCGCGGCGGCTGATCGATGGTGGCGCGGCGGTGGCCCTCGCCAGCGGCTATCATCCCTGCGATTGTCCCTCGCAGAATATGCAGATGACCATCGCGCTGGCCTGCCGGACCCTGCAAATGACCGCCGCCGAAGCCATCGCCGCGTCCACCATGAATGCCGCGCACGCCATCGGGAGGTCTGCCAGCATCGGCTCCATCGAGGCCGGCAAGAGCGCCGATCTGCTGATGTTGAGCGTGCCGGACTATCGGGAGTTGCCGTATCATTTTGGAGTGAACCTGGTTGATTTAGTGACCAGCCGCGGCGCTGTCCTGGTGGAAAGGTCCCAAGTAAAGTGGCCGATCCGATGATTCACGATAAAGTGATCGAGTGCGTGGCGAATTTTTCGGAGGGGCGGGATCGGGCCGCGGTGTCTGCAATCGAGGATGCCGTAGCGTCTGTGGCAGCCGTGGCGGTGCTGCGGGCGGAAATGGACGGCGATCACAACCGCTCCGTGATCACCTTCGTCGGGCCTCCGGACGCGGTTGCCGAGGGCGCTCTGCGGGGAATCGGAACGGCCGTCCAGCGCATTGATCTCAGAAAGCACGCCGGAGTTCATCCCCGCATGGGCGCGGCCGACGTGGTTCCGTTTGTTCCTCTGGAAGGCGCGACGCTGGCCGATTGCGTGGCCATCGCGCGGAGGACGGGCGAGGAGGTTTGGAAACGCTTCCAAGTCCCCGTCTATTTTTATGAAGCCGCGGCGTTGAGTCCCGATCGCCGGCGGCTGGAGAATTGCCGGCGCGGCGGTTTCGAGCATCCGAACATTGCGCCGGATATCGGCGGTCCGGCGCTGCATCCGTCGGCGGGCGCCTGCATCATCGGAGCGCGCAAGCTGCTGATCGCTTTTAATGTGAACCTGAAGACCGACGATGTGCGGGTGGCGCGCGAGATTGCCAGCAAGATCCGGGCATCCTCGGGCGGGATGCCGTTCGTGAAGGCGCTGGGGCTGCCGCTGGCCGGCCGCGGCCTGGTGCAGGTCTCCCTGAACCTGACGGATTTCGAGCAGACACCCTTGCATCGGGTGTTCGATGCGGTGCGGCGTGAGGCCGCCGCGCGCGGGGTGGAAATCGCCGGCAGCGAGATCATCGGCCTGATACCGCAGAAGGCTCTCGAGGACGCAGCCGCGCACTATTTGCAGTGCGAGAACTTCGAGAGCGGGCTGGTGCTGGAGAACCGGCTCCGGGCGCTAGAATAGAGGCAGTGCTGGTTTCCATCCATCCCCAACCGCAGCGTCCGGCCTGGCTGCGCGCTCCCGCGCCCTCCGGCGACAATTATCACGAACTGAAGAAGTTGGTGCGAGGGCTGAATCTGCACACGGTGTGCGAGAGCGCAGCGTGTCCGAACGTGGGCGAATGCTGGAACCATCGCACCGCGACGTTCATGATCCTGGGCAACGTTTGCACGCGGCGCTGCGGGTTTTGCGCGGTGCAGAAGGGCCCGCCCATGACCGTGGATTATGACGAGCCGCGGCGGGTGGCGGAAGCGGTGGCTGTACTGGGATTGAAGTACGCGGTGGTGACCAGCGTGAATCGCGACGATCGCAAGGATGGCGGCGCGGAATTGTTCGCGCTGACCATTGAAGCCATCCGCGAGCGAATCCCGGGCTGCAAGGTGGAAGTGCTGACGCCGGATTTTCAGGGCTCGCACGCCGCCATGGACATCGTGATGAACGCGCGCCCGGACGTGCTGAATCACAACACGGAAACGGTGCCGCGCTTGTACCGGCAGGTACGATTGGGGGCGCGGTATGAGCGCTCGCTCGACATGCTGGCCTACGCGAAACAGGCGCGCCCCTCGGTACCCACTAAGTCGGGGCTCATGTTGGGGCTGGGCGAAACGGGCGACGAAGTCCGGCAGGTGATGCGGGATCTGCGCGCCCACCAGGTTGATATTTTGACGCTGGGGCAATACTTGCGGCCGTCGCTGAAGCACCTGCCGATTATTCGCTACATTCCACTGGAAGAGTTCGCCGAGTTGAAGCGCTTCGGCTACGAGTTGGGGTTCTCGCACGTGGAATCGGGCCCGCTGGTGCGCAGCTCCTATCACGCCAGCGACGCGTTGTAGAAGGCGGACCTGCCGGTGGTCCCACGGTCATCGGGCGTGCTAGAGTTCGTGGAAGAGGTGCAGTGGTGGTGCGGGCACTTTTGGCTTTTTTCTCGGCGTGCGCTTGTGTAGCCTTCGCTCAGTCCGGTCCGCAGGCCGCCACTGCGTTTCGCGCCGACACCACGCTGGTTCTGGTTCCGGTTTCAGTCACCGACCCTTCCAATCGTTACGTCCTGGGCCTGGAAAAGCAGGACTTTCACATCTTCGAAGACGACGTCCCGCAAATCATCACGCACTTTTCGAGCGAAGACGCGCCGCTGTCCGTTGGTTTGCTGGTGGACACCAGCGGCAGCATGGGGTCGAAGTTGGATACGTCGCGCAGGGCCGTGGTGGAGTTTCTGAAAACGCTGAACGCCACTGATGAAGCCTTTCTGGTGGAGTTCAGCGACCAGGCCGAACTGGCCGTGAGTCTCACCAGCAACTCCGGCGAAATCGAGGACAAGCTGACGTCGGTCAACTCCGGCGGCCTCACTGCGCTGCTGGATGCCGTCCACACGGGTTTGCAGGAGATGAAGCGCGCCAAGAATCCCCGCAAGGCATTGCTGATCATTTCCGACGGCGGCGATAACAACAGCCGCTACACGTCCACTCAGATCGCCGATCTGGTGCGCGAAGCGGATGTGCAAATCTTCGCCATGGGAGTGTTCGAGCCGGTATTGTCGTTCGGATTGGGAATTGCCAAGTTGACCACGGCCGAGATGAGCGGGCCGAAACTCCTGTCTGAAATCGCCGAGCAGACCGGCGGCCGGGCACTGGCCGCAACTAATCTGCGCGAGCTGCCCGGGATCGCCCAGCGGATCGGCATCGAGCTTCGCAATCAATACGTGCTGGCCTATTCGCCGGCCAATAAGAACCGCGACGGCAAATATCGCAAAGTACAAGTGAAGCTGGATCAGCCCAAGCCGCTGCCTGCACTGAAGGCGCGCTGGCGGCTCGGCTACTATGCGCCCAACGATTGAGCGCTAGTGATGGCCGCCCACGTGCACCGCGCCGCCGCCGGGATGTCCCACGCCAACGCCTACACGCACTGCTCCCGGACTTTGATACAGAGGACGGCTGGTTCCAACGTGTCCGGGCAGGATCGCTCCGCGATAGCCGAAGGGCGAGCGATAGGGAAGATAGACCGGGGCCCCGTAATACAAAGCCAGTGGGCTTCCCAGGCCGAATCCTCCGAGTCCATAGGGCCCGTAAGGCGAGTAGCCCAATCCTGTTCCGTACACACCAGGGCCGTACAGCCCCGGGCCGTATAGTGAAGGCCCGTACAAGCTAGGCGGAATATAGCTCGACATGCCGGGCGGATACGGCGGGATGCCCAACGATTGAAGTACGGCGTCCGGATCTTTCTGCCATCCATCAATGGCTCCCGAAAGATCAGTGGCTGCCGCGGCATCCTGGTTGCTGTTGGCGACCGAGAGATTGCGCGCCACGTCCCAGCTTTCCAAATCGTCCGATTTGTTGATGCCCGGATCTTCCAGAAGCCTGCGAGCCGTAAGCTTGCCCTCGAATGCAACCACGTATCCCGCGCCGGCTTCCACCGATTTCCCGTCGGCCGCCGTCACGTCCACGTCGCCCGATTCCACCTTCACCTGGGGAGGCTCGGAATCGAATCTGTAGCGGCCTGCCTTCTTGATATGAACCGCATCCAGGTTATAGAGGATGGTGACGGAAGTGTTCGCCAGCGTGTCCGATCCCTGATCCAGCACCGCGGAACCGCTCAACAGCTCGACCCGCGTGTTATCGAGGTCGTTCGAGATCATC
Organism: Bryobacterales bacterium; assembly: GCA_963824345.1. Classification (GTDB taxonomy): domain Bacteria; phylum Acidobacteriota; class Terriglobia; order Bryobacterales; family Bryobacteraceae; genus Palsa-89. Next base: position 331,289 of record CAWGOZ010000011.1, on the reverse strand, counting down.
CGGATGGCGCCGTTCGCGCCTACGCGAAGAAATGCTCCGGGCGTGAGCAACACTTCGGCGCGGCCGTCCTGGGTCCGCAGCTCCGAACCGTTTTTCATCTGATCGAACTTGCCGGCCTTCTGTTCCACGCGCTGGTCGTCCAGGAAAACCGAGCCGTCGGCAAAATGAATCAAGCCCGAATGAGCCGATATCACGGATTGAGCTAAAGCAGGGAGACCGGCCAACGGAGTCAGGGCGAAGCAGAGGATCCAGCGGAGCGACATCGGAAGAGACTCCTTTAGAACAGGATCGGCCGTTTTCCGGCGCAAGTCAAGCGGGTTGGGTCTCGCGTGTAGATGCTCCAAAATAATGTCACCCCCTAACTGCAACGAAACTATGTCACCCCTTGGGAAGCTGAGAGGTGATCGAGTTGAGCCAGAACGAACTGCAAAGAGTGAAGGTAATCGAGAACGCGGTCCAGGGTCGAATCACGGTCGGCGAAGCGAGCGGCTTGCTGGAACTGAGCACGCGACAGGTGAAACGGCTGAAGGCCCGCTACCTAGCCGATCAGGTGGATTGGGTACGGCACGGCAATCGTGGACGGCCCAAACCGTGGGCGGTGAGCGAGGCGGTCAAGAAACGGATCGTCGAACTGGCGCGCAACAAGTACGCCGGCTTCAACGACAGTCATCTGACCGAGAAGTTGGTGGAAGTGGAAAAGATCGCGGTGAGCCGCGAGACGGTGCGGCGGCTATTGCGCCGAGCCAAGCTGCGGAGTCCGCAGCGGAGGCGAGCGCGTAAGTACCGAGCGCGGCGGGAACGCAAGCCGCGGCTGGGCATGATGGTGTTAACCGACGCCAGCCGGGAAGATTGGCTGGAGGGTCGTGGACCGGCGTTGACATTGATCGGTTACCAAGACGATGCGACCGGCCAGGTGCTGGCGTGCGCCTTTCAGTTGGAGCATGAGGACACGCTGGGATATCTGCGGCAACTGCGTGCGCTGGTGGAGCGGCAGGGAGTGCCGCTGAGTCTGTATCGGGACCAACATGGGACATTTCAGCGCAACGATAAACACTGGACGATGGAAGAGCAGATGGCCGGACGGCAAACGCCGACGCAGCTGGGTCGAGTGCTGGAAGAGCTGGGAATCCAATCGATTCGAGCGCTGAGCCCGCAGGCCAAGGGCCGGATCGAGCGGCTGTGGAAGACCTTTCAAGATCGCTTGAAAAGCGAACTGCGATTGGGCGGAGCCGCGACGTTGGAGCAAGCCAACCAGGTGCTAGAAAACTTCCGCGAGGACTACAACCGACGCTTTGCGGTAGCAGCGCGCGAGGCAGCCAACGATTTCCGGCCGTTAAGCAAAAAGCTGAACTGGGACCGGCTATTCAGTCTGCGCTACGAGCGGGTGGTGGGAAAAGACCACGTGATCCGGTTCGGGGCCCGGTCCATCCAGTTGCCGGCCCGCAAGGATGGGCAGGGTTATGCGGGAGCGCGCGTGGAACTGTCGCATCAGCTGAATGGAGAGTTGCACGTCTGGCAGGGCCAGCAGGATCTGTTCTCCACGCAGCTGCCGCTGGATTATGCCCCCGGGTTGGCGCCGCGTCGGCCTGCCGAGCGAAAGAAAAAGCAACCGCACATTTATTCCTTCGCTGGACGGGAGGCCCTGGCGGTCCGATGAACCACCCGGGGGGATGCGCAAGGGGGGCTTGGCCCCTCTTGCGGGGGGAGCCGGTCGCACGGCAGTGCCAGCGCTTTTTGCTGGCGCGCGACGTGCCCTCCGGCGTGGGGGGAACCCGCCCGCCCCGGCTTTCCCCGGAGGGGAAACGGGAAAGGGGAGATACAGGATTTCAATCCGGGGGTGACAGATTATCGTTGCAGTTATGGGGACATTTTATCGTTGCAACAACAGCGGGTTGGGTCTCGCGTCGCGTCCCCGATGGCGCGCGGTCACGCGTATTCCATCAGCGCCATGAACCCATAATCCATGTGCATCTGTTGATGGCAGTGGAACAGCGTCAGTCCGGGGTTGTTCGCGAGCAGGCTTACTTCGGTTTGGCTCTTGGCCCCGACGACGACCACATCCTTATAGACGCCCGAGGTGTGCACGCCCGCGATCTTCGCCAGCTCGAACGTGTGGCGATGCAAATGGATGGGGTGTGCTTCGTCGCTGCGGTTGTCGAACACCAGCCGGTAGCGGCCGTTGGTTTTCACGCGAATAGGATCGGTCTTGGGGAATGACTTGCCGTTGATGGTCCACTTGTCCACCCAATGGTGGCCGGCGAATTTCTTCTCGAAGATCAGCGGGATAGTTTCGTAGGGTGTGTCGCCGGCGTTCGGCGCGGGTTTTCCAAACAGGGTGTAATCCCAGCGCTCGGCACTTTCGGGAGCCAACCAGCGCGGAGCGCCCGATTGTCCGGCATACTCGATCACAATTCCCATACCACGCTCCCGATCGTGATCGTCGGTCGCGCCCAGGATCCAAACGCCGGGATTGTTCATCTCCACGATGGCGTCGATGCGCTCGGCGGGCCCGAGTTCCAGCGCACGCACTTCGTTGGGAACCGCGACCGGGTTGCCGTCCAGCGCGATCACCCGGAACTGATGGCCCGCAGCGGCGATTTTTCGTGTGACGGTCGCGCTGGCGTTGAGGATGCGCAACAGTACGCGCTGCCCTTCTTTCACCCGGATGGGATCGCCATGGCCCAGCGCACGGCCGTTCACGGAGAAAAGATTGTAGGCGACATCGATGGAGTCGTCCTGCTCTCCTCCAGTGGTCATGTAGGGTTCCCATTCCTTCAGCGCGAGAAAAATTTCCTGATCGTAACTGCCGGGCTCGCTGCGCGGATCGATGTACAAGAAGCCGAACTGGCCGGTGTAGGTGGCGCGTTTGAGATTCCGCCCCGCCATGGCGTGCGTGTGATACCAGCGCGTGCCGCTGGGCTTCGGCGTGAATGTGTAGCGCGCCGACGCGCGGCCCGGAATCATGGGCGTTCCCTCTTCCATGGACCCATCCACGGCGGAGGGGATCTGCAGCCCGTGCCAGTGCACGATTTCCGCGTCGCCGGTGTCGTTGAAGACGTCGATGGTGACAGGCTGGCCTTCCTTCATCCGCAGCAGCGGCCCGGGTACGGACCCGTTGTACGCAATGGTCCTGACGATTTTGCGCGGAGCGATTTCCATGTTCGCGGGCGCGATGCGGAGAGTGAAGTCCGCCGCGAGAAGTCTCGATGGAACCGTGGCGGCGGCGAGCGATGCCAAAAAATGCCGACGGTGCATCCAACTTAATGGTAAACCGGCGGGATGGTAAGATGGACGCGCAGACCGCAAAATTCGGAAATGATCGGCGAGAGTCTCCGCCATTATCGTATCGAGGCCAAGCTTGGCTCGGGTGGGATGGGTGTGGTGTACCGCGCCCTGGATACGCACTTGGACCGTCCAGTCGCGGTCAAAGTGCTGGCGTCCACTGCCGTTGCGAACGCGGACCGCCGGGCGCGCTTCTCCCAGGAAGCGAAATCCGCCTCGGCGCTGAGCAACCGGCACATCGTTACCATTTTCGATATCGACACCGGCCAGGTGGATGGCCAGCCGGTGGACTTCATCGCCATGGAGTACGTGGCCGGCAAGACCTTGGACCGGCTGATCGGCCGCAAAGGTATGCGGCTCAACGACGCCCTGCGCTATGCCATTCAAATCGCCGACGGACTGGCTGCGGCGCACAGCGCGGGCATCGTGCACCGGGATCTGAAACCGGCCAACGTGATCGTCAGCGAACAAGGCGATGTCAAGATTCTGGATTTCGGCTTGGCCAAGCTGACTGAAATCGAAGAGCCCGACGTGTTCGCGGCGACCGAGAGCGTGCACCTGGATATCGCGCTCAGAACCGAAGCCGGCACCATTATCGGAACGGTGGCCTACATGTCGCCCGAGCAGGCGGACGGGCACGCCGTGGATGCCCGCTCCGATATTTTTTCGTTTGGCGCGGTGCTGTACGAGATGTTGACTGGCCGGCGAGCGTTCGGCGGCGATTCCAAGCTGTCTACCCTCGCCTCGGTGATGCATGCCGAACCGGCGCCGCTGAACCAGATCGGCGGAAGCGTGCCGCACGAGGTGGAACGCATCATCGGCCGCTGCCTGCGCAAGGATCCGCAGCGCCGCTGGCAAAGCATCGCCGACGTGAAGGTGGCGCTGGAAGACGCTCTGGAGGAATTGGAATCGGGCAAACTGGCTGCGGCTGAGGGCGCCGTTCTCTCGAAGCCACGCCGCGGTTGGGGAATTTTGTTGTGGCCCGGGCTGCTGGTGATCGCGCTGGGAGCGGGAGTGTTGGGCGGATGGAAGGCTCTGAAACCGGCGCGGCCATCCTTCGAGCGGCTGACCTACCGGCGCGGCGAGATCCCTTCGGCCAAGTTTTCGCCGGATGGCCAGACGGTGGTGTTTAGCGCGCAATGGGCCAGCGAGCCGGCCAATATCTTCTCGATGCGTCCGGGCAGCCGGGAGTACCGCTCGCTGGATGTGCCGGGAGGCCGCATCCTTTCCATCAGCTCGACCGGCGAAATGGCCATATTGCTGGGATCTGTCACGAATGGAACCGCGGGAACCCTGGCGCGCGTGCCGCTGTCGGGCGGAGCGCCGCGCGAGATTCTCGACAACGTGAGCGATGCCGATTGGTCGCCCGATGGTTCGAATCTGGCGGTCCTGCGAACGGCCGGCGGAAGGAACCGGATTGAATATCCCATCGGAACCGTGCGAGACGAAAGCGACGGCGCGGCGCCGCAGTGGCTGCGCATTTCGCCGGGCGGAGATCGGATCGCATTTTTCGAGCCTGACGAAGCCGGCGGCGGCTATGCCGTCACGGTTCTGGACATGCAGGGCAAGAAGCAGAAGTTGTCGAGCGGCTGGCAGGAAGAGCTCGGGCTGGCGTGGTCCTGGCAGGGCGACGAGATCTGGTTTGGCGGGGCCAAGGCCGGGGGTGAACCGGCGCTGCGCGCGGTGACACTCGGGGGCAAAGAGCGCGTGCTGGTGGAGCCGCCTGCGACCATGATCGTCGATGACGTTACACGAGACCGGAAGGTGCTGGCGACGGTGGTGGACTCGCAGCTGGGAATTTCCGGCATCTCTCCCGGCGCCAAGCAAGAGCGCGATCTCTCCTGGTTTGACGCGAGCAGCGTTTTCGATATTTCCGCGGATGGCAGCACCATCCTGTTTGAGGAGCTGTCCAACGGCGAGGCGCGCAATCCCGCGATTTACCTTCGCAAAACCGATGGTTCTCCCGCGGTGCGGCTGGGCGATGGCAACCAACCCGCTCTTTCGCCGGATGGCAAATGGGTAGCGTGCATCGTAAACGATGGCCCCAAGACCAACCTGACTCTGCTGCCAACCGGAGCGGGAGAAGCACGCAACATCGGCGCGCCCGGAATGCACTACGAGCGCGTGGAGTGGTTTCCGGATGGACAAAAGCTTTTGTTGACCGGCAACCCGGCGGGCAGGCGGACGCGGACGTATGTGCAAGATCTCAACGGCGGCGCGCCGATGCCGGTGACCGCGGAGGGAGTGGCTGCGTCCCGCGTATCGCCCGATGGCAAGTACGCGACGGCATTGGATGGCGGAAAACTGAACCTGTTGCCGATGCCGGGCGGCGAGCCGAAAGCTGCACTGGACATCGAGCCCGGACAATCCGTGCTGCGATGGAGCGCCGACGGGCGCTTTCTGTTCCTGCAACAAATGGTGGGGCTCACCGCGGTAAAGATCAACAGGCTGGATCTGGCGAGCCGGCGCGAGGAGCTTTGGAAGGAGATCAAGCCCGCCGACCCGGTGGGCGTGCGGATCGTGAACGTGGTGGTGACGCCGGATGGCGACGCCTACGCGTATTCGTTCCAGCGCGACATTGGCACGCTGTATCTGGCGGGCGGGTTGAAATAGCATCAGCTTGAATACGATCAGCGGTGCGCGATCACCAGCAGCGAGCGCGCCCGTTTGACAACGCATTCGACGGCGCGCTTTAGATTTTCAGGATCGAGCGCGGCGAAGCTTTCGTCCAGGACCACGAGATCGGCGTCCTGTAAAAGCGCGCGCGCGATGTAGAGGCGGCTGCGCTCGCCGTGCGAAAGCTGCCAGCCGGTTTCACCGACCATTTGCAGCATGCCGGCGGGCATTCGTTCCAGCAGCTCGCCGAGGCCGAGTTCGCCGCAGATGGCTTGCGCTTCCTCGAAGTCGAGGGGACCTAGAACGCTAGGACGGCCCAAGAACAAATTGAAGGCGAATGTTTCGGCCAGCACATGATTCTCGTGGAACTGCGGAGCGGCGGCCAGACGCCGGGTCCATTCCGCGGCGCCCAGAGTTTGGCGATCGAAGCCCTGGATGAGAACGCTGCCGGAGCTGGGCGCGCGCACGCCGGCCAGGATGGAAACCAAGGTGGATTTTCCGCCGCCGGACGCGCCCTCGAGGACCACTCGATCGCCGGCGCCGATCTGAAGATTCGCCCCGCGCAGCACGGGTTCCGTCCGATCGCCGTAACGAAAGCTGAGATCGCGGGCCTGGACCGCCGGCGATGTGCCGGAGGGTGCGGGGGCATTTAACGATCCGGGAAGATCGCCGCGCGCGGCGGCGTGGAACAGAACGGACGTGCGCTGCCACGCGGTGGCGGCTGCGGCCAACTGCCATGCGCCCGCCGCCAGGCGCTTCCAGGCCCGATACGCGAGCAGGATGCCACCCACCGCGATCGCGATGCCTGTCTGCGAAACGCCCGCCGGAGAATCCACGCTGCGTATCAATGCCGGCGCGAGGCCGAGCAGGCCGACGATCAGCCATCCGCGAGGCACCAGGGCGATGAGACGGATGGTGGAGCGGTCCATGGCTCGGGAGCTGCGCAAATATTCTTCGAGCGTTTGATCTTCGCCCACGTGCCAACGACCGGCGGGGAGCTGGGCCAAACGCGTGCGATGGCCTGCCATATTCTCGACCAGATCGTGCGTCATGGCCAGACGAATACCGGTCCAATCGCGATTCCGGCCGAAGTACGACCACGCCAGCGCCGCAGCGATCAGCAGCCAAAGAAAGAGCGAGGCAGATTGCAGCAGGCCGCCCGCGCCCAGGGCCAAGACAAATAAGGAAGCGATGATTTCGATGAGGGCCACCAGCGCCAGAAATCCGCCGCTCAGCGCCAGTGCTTCCACGGCTTCGGATTCGAGCACGCGTCCGAGCAGCTGCCCCGCGCCTTGATGACGAAGGCTGTCGGGCTCCAATCGCAAGGAGCCCAAGAAGAGCCGCTGCTTGAGCAGAGTTCCAGCACCGATAGCCACCAGGCCCTGCAAGCGCGTGATCCAGACGCGCAGCGGGACCAGCGTCAGCAAGAGTAGAGACCACGGCAGCAGCCAGCCCCGATCCGTTCCGCCATGCAAGACATGTGAGCCGACGATAAACCACGCCAGGATCCACAGCGCGTACTGAAGCGCGTGGGCGCCGACGAGCGCCAGCAGCCGGCGGGGGATATGCGCGTGCCGCATTTGCGCCCGGAAGTTCGCGCCGGGAGGAAGACGCAGCAGCCAAATGCCGCAGATTCGTTTTGAGCCGAGCCGCTCGCGCAGGAGGGCAAGGCGCGCACGCGATTGTTTGGATGGCGGGATGCGGGCGCGATCCAAGGTTGCCTGAATCTCTTCCAGCACCGGCGCTTCGATGCCGGAGCAGAGCGCGGAGCGGATGTCCGCCGGAGAAACGCGAACCTTCTTGAGATCGGGCGTAAGCAGGGAGCCGTTGGGCAGAAGGGCGAGGAAGGCCGGACCGGCGGCGGTAGGAATGTGGATGAGAGCCGGGCCCATGCGGGGAAGTTGACGTTCGAAATCGCAGTAAGGAGTTTCCGCGGGCTGCGCTTCGAAGCCCATGGTGAGGGCCGCGGATTCGAGCCAGAGGCCGAGAGCGTCGAGGTCGAGCTCGGAGGGAGGCGTCGACACGAGCGTCGCCGCGGCACGCACGAGTGCGTCCGCCACTTCCCCTAACCGGGAGGGGGGCCAGAGGCAGGACTCAGGAAGTGAGGTGTCCATTGTGAAGACGCAAACGGCGCCACCCGGCGCCCTCCCAAAATTTGTCGCGAATCGAGCTCTCGGCCTCGAGCATGGCCTCGAAACGCGGCCCATGGCCGTCCTCGACGATGGTCCCGTTCTCCATGACGAGCACGCGTTCGAAGCTCATGGCCTCCCGAATGTCGTGCGAGATGAAAATCAGCGTGGCATCCCGCCACCGTTCGCGAGCGCGGGTGAGCAAGGCATGCCGCTGTTCGGAATCGAGCCCGCGAAATGGCTCGTCCAGAATCGCGAGCCGGACATTGGAACGCAGCAACGCGCGAGCGAAGCGGACGCGCTGTCCTTCACCGCCGGAGACTAGGCCGCCGCCCTCACCGAGCGGGGTTTCTAGGCCGTGGGGAAGACGATCGATCACGCGCTGCAATTCGGCGGCATCCATCACCTCCTCCATCGCAGCGGTGTCCGGCGAACCGTAGCGCACGTTATCGGCGATGGGCCGGTTCCAGAGTTGCACCGCGGGGTCCACCCATGCTGTGTGGACGCGGAGCGTGTCGAGCAGCGAGTCATCCAGCGCCGCGCCATCCACCAGGACGCGGCCTGACGCTGCGCGATGCCATCCGAGCAGCAGCCCCGCAAGGCTCGACTTTCCGGCGCCCGATGCGCCGACGATGGCGACATGCGAGCCGGCTGGGATGGACACGTTGATATCGCGCAGCACCTGGTGCCCGCTAGCGACGACACTCACGTTGTCGAAAGTAATCGACACGGGGGCACTTAGTAGGCGACTGCCGACGGCAACGGGCGCCGGCTGTTCCAATGCGCCGAGCGGCTCGAGCAGCCGCAGGGTGACGTTGCGATACGCGGGATACTGCCAGGCGATGTTAGCAACTTCCTGGCCAAGCGCGGGAAGATTTAATGCCCAATAGACCAGCAATAATACCGCGCCGGTATGGCCGCCGCGCGCGAGATAGGAAGCCAGCAGCCAAATCGCAATACCAAAGCCAGCCAGAAACTGGAGCGTTTCGGCCGAAACGACGGAGCGCTGCAGAGCCAATCCGGCGCGCGCCCATTGGGTGAGCCGGGACTCGTGTTCACGGCGCACGGCCGATTGGCCGCCGTGGGTGCGGATAGCCACGAATCCCAGCAGGGCGTCCAGATAGAAATGGGACAGCGCCCCAGCGTGCGTGCGCAGGCTAAGGTCGCGCTCCATCAGCAATGGTTCGGAAGCCAGCGGAATCGCGATGGCAGCTACGGCCGCGAGAATCGCGATGGGCGCGCTGGCCGGATCCAGCCAGACGATTCCGGCGGCGGTGAAGACAATTTCGAAGACGTAGCGGAGCAGCTGTCCGCCCATCTCCGGCAGGCGGCGGATGAGGTGAATACTGTGAATGCGCTCGGCCATGTCGGATGTGAGGCGGCTTTGAAAATAACGATCGCCCAAACGCGGGAGCTTTTCGAGAAACGCGATGCGCAGGCGAATTTCCAAACGGCGCCCCAGGCGCAGCAGACCGGCGGCCAGCGGAAGGTCGAGGAACAGCAGCACGGCGGAGAATGCCACGGCGGCTGCCAGAAGCTCGCGGCCGGCGCTCAGCAAAGCCCGGAACAAAACTGCTTCCACGATCACCGCGGCGGCGGCCAGGGCGAGGGCCATGCCGATCAGTGCCGGAGTGAACAGACCGTCGGCGCCCAGCAGACGCACGAGTTCTCGGCCGGGACGCGCGGAGGGTTGTTGCAGGGCGGCTAGGAGTTCGGGCGAGGATGGCGCCGCTTGCGCAAGGCCTAACGCGCGAACCAACACCGCGCCGCGCATGCTGAGTTGCCCGTTTTCGGCGGTGGGGTGAACGGACCAGTAATGTTCCGGGATATGGGCGTCTTGATCCAACAGCGTATCGAGCAAGCGCGCGCATTCAGGTCCGCGTTCGATAGCTTTCGAACTCGCGAGCGATTCCAGCATGCGAACGCCGGCGTCCAAGGCTGCCAGCGACCGCCAGAGGGGATCGTTCATCGCAGCGCGGATGGCGGGCGTGCCGTCGATTCCCAGCGAATGCAGCCGGCGGCGCAAGGGGGCCAGGAACTCCTCCGACGCGGCGTAGGCGCGCCAATCATTTTCAGCGACGAGTTGCCGGTGCATATACAGATCGGAGAGGAAGCGCGCCGTGGTCACCCAGCGGCGGCCGACCGCTGGATCCATCAACTCCACGAATTTGCCGAATCTGCGCCAGACGATGACGAAGTGCGTGACGCCAGAGGGCAGAACGACGACAGCGATGGCGGGCAGCGCGCGCGCCTCACCGAGTAGCACGTGATCGGGCGGGAGCATGATCTGCTCGGCTTTTAATCCGAGCTGCATCGCGATCTCTTCGATGGTGTCGATGGAAGTGCCGTCCACGTCGGTCTGGCAGGCCTCGCGCAGGCGCCCGTAGTTGACCGGGATGCCGAATCCGTCAAGCAGCGCTTTGAGCGCCGCCGGGCCGCAATCCATGTTGGAGGTCTGGACGACCTGGGGGACGATGAGGCGGGTGCGCTTGGTCATTGCCGGGCGCGGCCCAAGGTACGAAAGGCGATCGCCGCGGGGGAGACGGAGGAGACTTCGACGCGAGCCGTTGTTGGATGTTGGTTGTTGGTTCTTGGTTGTTGGTTGTTGGTGAAGACCAGATCGGCGTGGTCAGGCGCGACGCTTTGCACCCGGGCCGCAATGGTGTGACCGCCGATTGTCACAAATGCTGTTTGGCCGGGACGAATCTCACCGGTGGATGAAAAATAGGCCAGGGCGCGGCCGGGTTCGAGACGTACGGTGGTGGTGGTTCGGTATTGCGGGACGCGGGCGGCCAGCATCCACCAGGTCCATGCGGCCAACAGAATCACCGCGAACGCCAGGGTGAGTTTCGAGGGTCCGAAATCGTCGGCATCGAGGGCGCGGATGGTTCGAGCGAACGCGATTCCCTGGTTCATTTTGTTGATCCGCGGCGGTGTTCATTTACGGGATTGGGTTCGTTTAGTAATTTCACTATTTGCGGCTTGTCGTCAGGCCCGCGCACTTCTATTGAGTGTATCGTGCGAGTCAAGCGAAACGGCCTGTCACCAGGCGGGAGCGGGGCGGCCTTTGAGCCACAGGATAAAGTCCAAAGTGGGTGGTTGGCCTCCGGCCGCGCGCAGCCGCGAAGCCTACTGCCCGCGATGCCATTGGCTGTGCATCAGCACTTGCATGATCGGCTGGGCGAGGGTCAACTTCGCGCCGGGAAGCCAGGGCGTTTCGATCACGCGGGTGAGAGACGCGTCATCCAGGCCCTTCACGAAGGCGATTTCGGCTCCAGCGACTCGGGGGCCTTCAGTTCGCGTTCATATCGAGGGGCCATTTAACGAGCGCGAGGAACGCACGTTGGACCGTGATCGTGTGGTGCAGCGCCTGGCGCAGTTTCTCGTCGTCGCACGCAGCCGGACAGGCGCGAACGGCGGCCAGCAGGGTGGCGTCCGCCCAGGCCTGATGTTCGCGAACAATTCGCCAAGCAGGGGAAGCATTGGGTTATCGTACCGCAGGTAGTTTTGGGGCTTGGCCCGTCAACCAACTTCCTGCAAATCGATGTAAGCTACCGCCGTGTGCGGATCAGGTATCGGCTCACCGTCTTCGCGCATTCCCTCCAAGTGGAGTTCGATGGCCTCTCGGATGTTGTGTTCGATTTCCTCAATGCTCCTGCCGGTTGTGATGCATCCCGGCAGGTCCGGAACATAGGCGGAGAGATTGTTCGCGCCTTGCTCGATGACGATTGCGTATTTCCTCATGGCTTCCCTGTTAGCCCAGCTTGCTTGAGAACACTCTTGAGCGTACCAGTTTGCACGTCGTCTCCGGGGTGGCCGGGGACGGTAACGCGTCCCTTCTTGAGCGCATGTTTATATTGACGATGATTGGCGCGGGTGCGGACATGCTCCAGCCGCTATTCTCGATCAGTCGTATCAGTTCGCGGACTTTCACATGGTTCCATGTTTGATTCTCTCACCGCGCCACTGTTCAGAGGTCGCGGCAAACGCCGGAGCTGTTTCGCTTCGTCCTTGGCGGACGCCTTTTCGATGACCGAGACGGCGACCGACCTCCCTATTCGGCAGCCGCTTGCTTCAGGAGTTGCTTCATGTTCAGATTGCGGATCAGGCGGTGCAGGTAGTTGGGATGCAGGCCGAGCAGGCGCGCGGCTTCGGTGTAACTGCCTTGCGCTTGTTCGAAGGCGTTTAAGATGAGCTGCTTTTTGGACTCGCGCAGCGCGTCATGGAACGCGGTCATACTGGCGCCGGCCGATTCGCCTTTCTCGAGAACGGCTTCCGGCAGGTCTTCGGGGAGGATCAGATCGGAGGAGCCCAGCACGACGGCGCGCTCGATGGCGTTTTCAAGCTCGCGCACGTTGCCCGGCCAGTCGTAGGCGGCCAGACAGGCGCGGGCCTGGGGTGAGACGCCGAGCACGGCGCGGTTGGATCGCTGAGCGAATTTGGCGGTGAAATAGCTGGCCAGCAGCGGGATGTCTTCGCGGCGCTCGCGCAAGGCGGGCATGCGAAGGGCCACCACGTTGAGCCGGTAGAACAGATCCTCGCGGAAGCGGCCGCGCTTGACCTCTTCCTCCAGATCGCGATTGGTGGCCGTGATCAGGCGCACATCCAGCTTGATGGTGCGTGTGCCGCCGACGCGCTCGAATTCACGTTCTTGCAGCACCCGGAGCAGTTTGGCTTGCAGCAGCGGGGCGAGCTCGCCGATCTCGTCGAGGAAAACCGTGCCGCCCTCGGCGACTTCGAGCTTGCCTTTCTTCTGGGCGATGGCGCCGGTGAACGCGCCTTTTTCGTGTCCGAACAGCTCGCTTTCGAGCAAGTTCTCGGCCAGAGCGGCGCAATTGATGGCCACGCAAGGTTTGTCGGCGCGGCTGCTGGTGCGGTGGATGGCGCGCGCCACCAGTTCCTTCCCGGTGCCGCTTTCGCCGAAGATCAGGACTGTGACGTCGCGGGGCGCCACGCGCGCGATGAACTGATACACATCTCGCATGCGCGGGCTATCGCCCACCATATTGTGGCCGAGGCCAATCTCGGCTTGCAGGCGGCGGTTCTCCTGTTCGAGCGACTCCATACGGCGCGCGTTGTCGAGCGCGGCCGCGGCGATGCTCCCGATGGCGGTCAAAAGCTGCAGATGATTTTCATCGAAGTGGGCCTGCGGATCGGAGGCGTCCAGGTAGATCACTCCCATGGTGCGGTCGAACACTTCCAGCGGCACCGCGAGAACGCTGTGGATGCGGCGCTCCACGATGCTGTCGGTATCGGAGAAGGATTCGGTGGCCGGTAAGTCGTTGCATAGAACGGCGACGCCGTCCGAAAGTACCTGGGTGACGATGGTGCGGCTGACCTGGACAGCCTGGTTGGGGCCGGTGGCACGATCCCAGCCGAATACCGAGGTCCATTCGTCCAGGCCGTGCTCGCACAACAAAATGGCCGCCCGATCGGCCGGCGCGACCTCGAAGATGCGTTCCAGCAGTTGCTTTTCGAGCGCCTCCAGCCCGCGCACCGAGTTGACGGCTTTGCTGATGCGCAGCAAGGCGTTCAAATCTCCGACGGTGCGGCTGTTGGCCTGCATATTCTCCAGCTGCTGGAGGTAGCGGGCGTCTTTTTTCCGCAGGATGATGGTGGACCCGCCGTGCGCCTCGGACGGGTCGAATTCGACCGAAATGGAATCACTTTTGGCGCGCTCGGTCTCCGGCACTACGAAGACGAACAGCGAACTCCCGATCTTGATCTGGTCGCCGGAGGCCAGGACGCGCTCGGTGACGGGCACGTCATTCACGAAAGTGCTGTTGCGGCTATTGAGGTCCTGGATGGTGAATTGACCGCCGCTGTACAGGATGAGGCAGTGCTGGCGGGAGACTCCGGCATCCAGCAGCGAGATTTGGTTGGACGGCTCGCGCCCGATGGAGACCTCGGCATCCGCTAGCGGGATGCTGCTTCCTTTCAAGGGGCCAGCGATGGCTTCGAGTTCGGCCGTAATATCCGGCATGCTCACGCGTAAAGTATAGCGGATAAGAGCGGGAGTGGCGCCCTAAGGCGAACACCCTATCCCGGCGGATAGGGCCTCTATCCGAGTAGATAGCCAAACGGGGCTTAGGGCCTGAGACGATGGTTTCGGGACCTGCTGCTGTCGCCCGACTTTTGTCTTTGTATTCAGTTCGATACCCTACTTAGTACATTCGTTTCGCCTCGGATGGTACCTTTGGCGTTCGAGTTGCATTTCTAAGGGGCGTAAGTAAGCAGTACTTGCAAATTAAGAAAGAAGGAGGTCGCACCCAATGAGGACCAAGACGAATGTTAAAGCTGGCAACGGGATCTGGGGTAGCTAACAGCCCCTCCCTGTCCATTAGGATATCTACCGCGGCCGGGAAACCACACCTAGCCGCGGTTTTTTGGTTCCGGCTTAGCCCGCAGCCGTGCGGTGAGGTTAGATAGAATGCTGACTACGGGACATGAGCGCACTCACGCAAGACTTGCGGTATGCCCTGCGTACGTTGGTGAACAGTCCAGGCTCGACCGCGGTTGCGGTTTTCGTTCTTAGCCTTGGAATCGGCGCCAACACCGCCATTTTCAGCGTTACGAGCGCAATTCTGCTTCGTGCTCTCCCCTACAAAAACCCAGAGCGGGTGGTTGTGGTATGGGAGAACAACCGAAGCAAAGGCATGCGGCAACAGCTGGTCACGGCGGAAGACTACAAAGCCTTTCGAGCTGGGAATCAGACCTTGGACCAGATCGGGGCGATTCGCGCCCGGTCCTCGGTTCTAACCGGAGGCGAGCTGCCGGAGCGGATCGAAACCGCCGCGGTCTCACCCAGTGTTTTCGAGATCCTGGGAATGGAGCCGGCGCTGGGCCGAAGCTTGGCTGCGGGCGAAGACCAGCCGGATAAGAACCGCGTGGCGGTGATCGGCGCCGGTCTGTGGCAGCGGCGCTTTGGGCGGGATCCGAACATCCTGGGGAAAACTCTGGCGCTGGACGGTGGTTCGTTCACCGTGGTCGGCGTGGCCCGGGCCGGATTTCGGATTCCGGAAAGCCAGTCCGAGCTTTGGATTCCATACACACCCGATCCCAAGGATTTCCTGGCGAGCAATCGGGCCTTTCACGTCTTGAATGTCATTGCGCGTCTGAAGCCCGGGACTTCCCGGGAACGGGCGCAAAGCGAACTGCGGATCATCGCGGACGGGCTGGCGCGGGAATACCCGGATTCGAACGCGGGTTTCAGCGTGGATCTGGCGCCGCTCCGAGAGGAGTTGATCGGCGACGTCCGCCCGACTCTTTGGATGCTGATGGCCGCCGTGGTAGCGGTCTTATTGATCGCCTGCGTCAACGTAGCGCACCTGCTGCTGGCGCGGGCCGGGGCGCGCGAGAAAGAGATGGCGGTGCGGACCGCGCTGGGCGCGAGTCCTGGCCGGGTGGTTCGCCAGCTTCTGACCGAGAGCGTTCTGCTAGCCGTGATGGCGGGAGTGGTGGGACTGCTAATCGGGTACTGGGGCACGTCCCTACTAACGAAGCTGGCGCCGGCGGGCCTGCCGCAGGCCGGGGAAATCCCGATGGACTGGCGGGTTCTGGCGTTTACGTTGGGCGTGTCGATCATCACGGGCCTGGCGTTTGGGCTGGTACCGGCGGTGGCAAGCGCGCGTTCCGATCTGAGCCTGGTGCTGCGCAGCGGAGGCCGCGGCGGCAGCGGGCCTCGCAGCCGAAGTCTGACGCGGGATGTGTTGCTGGTGTGCGAGGTGGCATCCAGCGCGGCGCTGCTGATCGGCGCCGGGTTGTTGATTCGCAGCCTGGTCCGGTTGCAGGAAGTGAATCCGGGCTTTCGCGCCGATCATGTGCTCACCATGCAGTTTTCGCTGCCGCAAGCCCGTTATGCTGGCCTCAACGTGGGGCTGTTCTACGAGCGGCTGCTCGGCCGCGTGGGTCAACTCCCGGGAGTGCAAGCGGCTGGGATATGCCGGTTCCTGCCGCTGAGCGGCAGTGATGCGAGCTTGAATTTCCAGATCGAAGGGCAGCCGCGTTTGAAAGACGCGGATCAGCCGCGCGCAAAATACCGGACGGCCAGCGGCGGGTACTTCGCTGCGTTGGGCATTCCGGTGATCCGTGGCCGGATCTTCGACAATCGCGACAACCAGGGCACGCCTAAAGTAGTGGTCATCAACGAAACCGCGGCGCGGCGTTACTGGCCCGCTGACAATCCGATCGGAAAGCGCATACTCTCCGGCTTTGACGACGAGCAATGGTCCACCATCATCGGCGTGGTGGGCAACGTCAAGCACACCGGATTGGATGCGGATGCCAATCCAGAAACCTACTACCAATATCTGCAGATTCCCCCGGAGGTGATGAACTTCGCCGAGTCGACCATGGCCCTGGTGATTCGAACCAATGCCGACCCGGCGGCTATGACGTCCGCGGTGCGCCAGGAGCTTCGCGGCATCGATTCCAGCCTGCCGATTTTCGATGTGCGCGTGATGCAGGATCTTTTATCCGGCTCGGTTGCGCAGCCGCGCTTCCGCACGTTCCTGGTGGCCACTTTTGCGGGATTGGCTCTGGTGATGGCGACGCTGGGGCTGTATGGCGTGGTGGCGTATTCGGTGTCGCAGCGGACCCGGGAACTGGGCATTCGGGTAGCGCTCGGGGCGCAGCCCGGCGGCATAGTAACGCTGGTGGTTTTCCATGCCGCCGGACTGGCGGCGATCGGTCTCGGGATTGGCGTGGCGGTCACTCTGGCGGGCAGCCGGATTATGGCGCGCTTCCTGTTCGGGGTGAGCGCCACCGATCCGATCACGCTGGGGGCGACCTGCCTGATCATTTTGCTGGTGGCTCTGACGGCCAGCCTGATTCCGGCCCTGCGGGCCGCCAAAGTGGATCCTGCCACGGCGCTCCGCGCTGAGTGAGCAGCGGCTTTCCTACACCTCTCAAGGCCTTCATCTCCTTAAAGTTCCACGGCTTTACTGCCGATGAATTAACGAAAGACTAGGAGCCCAAGCCTCCGACTCTTAGGGACTTGGGGAGCTCCGCTAAGGCGCAGCCCTTAAGGAAAGCGAAAGTGGAAGAAGCAGAGCCCCAGCGACGAATGCCTCTCGCGGCGCGGATCTTCATCGCGCTGATCGGGCTGGCTGGTTTGACGGGAATGGCCGTCACGTTCCATGGCTGGATCCCGGTGGCAGAGCCGCGCTTCGTGGCCTACCTTCTGTTGGCGCTTGCAACCAGCGGCATGAAGGTTGCTTTTCCAGGAGTGCAGGGGAGCATCTCGGTGAGCTTTGTCTTCACCATGCTCAGCCTGATTGAGCTGACGCCGCCGGAGACTCTGCTGCTGACCGTCGCCAGCGCGGCTGCGCAAAGTTTTTGGAACGCGAAATTCCAGGTCAAGCCGGTCCGTCTGTTGTTCAATACCACTTGCCTGGGATTGGCCGTTATGGCCGCCGAGTGGGCCTATCACAAGCCCTGGTTCACGACTGTGCCGGAAGGCGAGTTGTTGCGGCTTACCCTGGCCGGGGTAGCGTATTTCCTTGTAAACTACGTTCCGCTCGGGATCGTGATCGCGCTCACCGAAGGACAAAGCATCCGGACGGTGATTCGAAGCTTCTGCGACTGGTTGTTCTTTTATTACCTGGTGGGGGTGTCGATCGCCGAGATCATGCATCGAGCCGGAGAGAAGTTGGGGTGGGCTTTCACCGTGGCGCTGCTGCCGCCGCTCTATCTGGTGTATCGCTCCGTGCACCTGTACTTCGGCAAGATGGAGCAGGACAAGACGCACGCCGAGAGCATGGCATCGCTGCATCTGCGGACCATCGAGGCGCTGGCCACGGCTATCGAGGCCAAGGACGAATGCACCGGCGACCATCTGCGGCGCGTGCAGGTATATTCGCTGGAACTGGCCAAGCACTTAGGCTTGGCGCCCGACGAGGTACATGCACTGCAGGCAGCTTCCATCCTGCACGACATCGGAAAACTGGCCGTGCCGGATTACATCATCTCCAAGCCGGGGAAACTGACTCCCGACGAATTCGACAAGATGAAGGTTCACACCGTGGTGGGCGCCGAGATCCTGGAACAGGTGGCGTTTCCGTACCCGGTGGCGCCGATTGTGCGCTCCCATCACGAAAAATGGGACGGCACCGGCTATCCGGATGGTATCAAGGCCGAGGACATTCCGATCGGCGCGCGCATCTTGTCCGCCGTGGATTGCCTGGACGCGCTGGCGAGCGACCGGCAGTACCGCCGCGCGCTGCCTCTGGACGAAGCCATGGACTATGTGGCGGGGCTAGCCGGAAAAAGCTTCGATCCGCAGGTGGTGGATATTCTGAAGGCCAATTACCGGGAGTTCGAGCGCCTGGCGCAAAGCACGCCGTTGCGCAACCACAAACTGAGTAAGGATCTGTTGGTGGTTCGAGGGGATGCTCCCGACGCCGGCTTCGAGAAGAGCGCGTCATCCAGCGTGGCGGGGGGCGCGTCGGGAGCCGTTGCCGTTGGAGGCGCCGGGGGAGATCGCGTGCAGACTCCGGCGGACGCGCTTGTTGCGGCGTGCCAGGAGATGACTGCGGTGGCCGATCTGGCAAACGATCCCGGCAAAGCGTTGCGCACCGAAGACGTGTTCTCCATGTTGGCCGATCGATTGAAGCTGCTGCTGCCCTACGATTGCCTGGCGGTATACGTTCGGGAGCGATCCATACTCAAGGCGCGCTACACGTGCGGGCTGAACAGCCAGACCTTCGCCGCGCTCGAGATTCCAGTGGGCCAAGGTCTTTCCGGTTGGGTCGTGGAGAACGGAAAAGCGATCATCAACGGCAACCCGGCCGTGGAACCGGGCTATGTCGATGGGCCCGGCGAGATGGGAGCCTTGCATTCGGCGCTCTCGATTCCGCTGGGCGACGGAGTGGGTCAATTTAGCGGAGTTCTTACGTTGTATCGCGCCGACAAAGACGCCTACAGCGCGGACCATCTGCGAATTTTGCTGGCCATTAAGGGGGACGTCGCGAGAGCGGTGGATGGGGCTCTTCGGGTGCGGAAGGCGCCACCGGAAGCTGGCGACACCCTGACCGGCTTGCCCACCAAGGCGGCGCTGCTGGGGTACTTGCAGCAGGGATTCGTGTCTCAACGCAAGCCGGTGACGGTCCTGCTGTGCGACATCGACGATTTCGTCCGGGTGAACGAACTCAAAGGACGCCCCAAGGGAGATGAACTGCTGAAACTGGTCAGCGACATTCTGCGAGGCAATTCGCGCACCGTGGACTATGTAGCGCGGGTGGGCGCGGACGAATTCGTGCTGCTGCTGGCGGGGGCGCGCCCGGAAGAACTGGGCCGCAGGATGGATTCGCTGGATCATCTGGTTGCGAATGCCTGCCGGAGCTTGTGCGGAGAGGAAAGCTCCGGGCTCACGATGGGCGCGGCCTGCTTCCCAGAGGATGGCGCCGACGCCGAGAGCTTGCTGGCATTCGCCGAGCGAGCTCTGGTGAGCGCCAAGGAAGCGCGACGCGCCAGCCGCAGCGTCATGCTCCAACTCGAGCACTCCATCCGGCGGCCGGCGTAGTCGCAAGGCCGCTAGTGTCCGGAAGCCGCCTTCCAGGCTTTCACTTCCACGCCGCCGTGAATCATGCCTTGAATCATTCCACTGAAGAACACGTAGGGGTGCATCGGCGGGAGCGCGCTGGCTTCGTCCAGACGCGCGCGTAGCTCGGCCGGGATGCCGAATTCGAGCGAAGCCAGATTGTCGTTGAGCTGGGCCAGGCTGCTGGCGCCCAGAATGGTGGAGGTGATGCCGGGTTGCGAGACCACCCACTGCAGCGACACCTGCGCGGGCGATCTGCCGATCTGCTTGCTGACATCCAGCAAAACGTCCAAAATCCGCCAGTTGTTGTCGGAGAATTTGTTAAACGGACTGCCTTTGGTCAGGCGTCCATCGCCGGCCCCCGTATTGCCCTGGCCTTTGTACTTGCCAGTGAGGAAACCGCCGCCGAGCGGACTCCAGGGACAAATGCCGATGCCGAGTTCCTGGGCGGCGGGGATGTGCTCGCGCTCGATATTGCGCTCGATAAGGGAGTACTCCAGTTGCAGCGCCGCGACACGCTCTTTGCCTTGCTGCTCGGCCAGCGTCTGCGCGCGCGCCACATACCAGGCGGGCGTGTCGGAGAAGCCGTAATGGCGGATCTTGCCGGCGCGCACCAGGTCGGTAAGGGTGTCGACTACTTCTTCGACGGGCGTGACGGTGTCCCAGGCGTGCAGCCAGTAGAGATCGACAAAATCCGTAGCAAGACGGCGCAGCGAGGCGTCGATTGCGCGATAAATATTCTTGCGTCCGTTGCCGCCGGAATTCGGATTGCCGGGGGAGCCGTTGAAAGTAAACTTGGTGGCGAGCACAATCTGATCGCGCAGCTTGCGGTCGTTGATGAACTTCCCGCACATCTGCTCGCTGTGGCCGAGCTGGTAGCCGTCGGCGGTGTCGATGAAGTTGCCGCCCGCGTCGACATAGCGGTCGAAGATGGATCGCGAAACGGTTTCGTCGGCGCCCCAGCCCCATTCGGTTCCAAAGGTCATCGCGCCCAGGCACAGCGGGCTGACGCGCAGCCCGGTGCGTCCTAATGTCGTGTAGTTTTTAAGGTCCATATGCTCCTGTTGAGATGATAGCGTTAGCGGGCTTGATCCAGGAGTTTTTGGGTGTTGACCAGCAGCCGGTATTGGCCCTCGGTGAGCTTGTCGATTTTCTCGTGCAGGTACGCGATCTTGGTTTCGGTGTTGATGCTGCTTTGAAACTCGATGTCGGAGCGGATGCGGTCGCGGGCGCGTTGGCGGTTCTGGCTGCTGAGCACGAACAGGGTCAGAAAGATCGCTTCGAGCGAGACGATCACCGACAGGAACTCGAAGGGATAAGGATCGAAAGCTCGCAGGCTGTGGAGCAGGCTGAGATTCACCGCGATCCAGCCGCCCAGGAACAGCGCGTGGAGGGCCAGCGAAGCCAAACTCCCGGTGAAGGCGGGAACCGCGTCGGCCGCGCGCGTTAGCAGAGTCTGCTGCTCGGCCGCGACATCGTTGACGTTGCGCGTGACGGTGCGCCGGATCACTTCGTCGCTTTTGCGCAGCCGGCGAGCCACCACGCTCAACAGGTTCAAAGCGGCGGGCGTACACTGGCGCAGGTAGGCTTCAAAATGCTCGCGGTCCAGCCGCAGCAGTTCCGCGTCCCCGAGGGCGGCGGCCCAGGCCGTGCGGGAACCGCCGTCCAGCAGCGCGACTTCTCCGAAAACGCCGCCCGGCTGGGAGATCTCGAGCACGATTTTCTCGCCCTGATCGTTCTTGACGTAAATCTCGAACTCGCCGCGGCGAACGATATAAAGGGCGTGCCCAGGGTCGCCATAATTGAATACGATCTGGCCCGCGGAATAACGGAGCAGGTCGATCTTTTCGGCCAGGGCGGCCTGTTCGAGCGCGGTTAGCTCGCGCAAGTGCTCGACTTCATTGAGGATCGCGGTATCAATGGGCATGGTGGTATCAGACTATCACTGCATCGCCTCTCCCGAGCTACCACCCAACGAATAGTACACTCGCTGGCGACGAATGATAAATAAATAGAGAATTTAGCCCTATTTATTTCAAGTATTAAGCGCATAATCAGCCTGACAATAGAAAACTTCGAGGTGTCCAAGTGAAACTGCTATGTTCGCTGGCGCTATTTGCAGCCATTGCTTTTGGCGATCCGATCTATACGATTACCAGCCTCGGCCAGGTGGGTGGTTCGAGCTCTACCACCGGCTATGCTGTGAACGATGCAGGGGCTGTGGCGGGCTGGAGCCAAAACTCATCCGGCGTGACACAGGCATTCGGCTCGGGCGCTGGAGGGTTGGCAAGTCTGCCGTTAGGCTCCGGAACCGTTTCCTATGCGTATGGGATCAACGATGCGGGGACAGTGGTCGGGGACACGTATATTGGCGGACAATCGCACGCCACCATATGGAGTGGCAGCAGCGCGAGCCCGAGGGTGCTGGGCGCGAACAGCTACGCGATGGCCGTGAACGTCGTGGGCGAAGTGGCGGGCGCGAGCAACGGCCAGGCGATGGTGGTGGTGGACGGGCAGGTGCAGAGTCTCGGGACGCTGGCGGGGGTGAACTGGAGCGCGGCGTACGGGATCAATAATGCGGGCGAGGTAGTGGGCGAGGGTGAGTTGGCGAACGGGACATTTCGAGGCGTGATCTGGGGATCCGGCGGGGGTGCGGTGCTGGTGGGAACTTTCGGCGGCAGCAACAGCGACGCTACCGGCGTCAACGACAGCGGCGAGGTGGTTGGGTTCGCCAGTCTGGCGAGTGGCTATCAGAACGCTTTTTTGATGACGGGCGGCGCCATGACCGATTTGGGGACGCTGGGCGAGAGCAGCTACGCCTATGGAGTCAACGACAGCGGCGAGATCGTGGGCTACAGCTATCTGGACAATGGCGCTCAGCACGCTTTTCTCTATGACGATGGAAGCATGCTGGATTTGAACTCGCTGCTACCGGCCAATTCCGGTTGGGTATTGGAGGAGGCGTTCGGGATCAACAACGCCGGCCAGATTACGGGCATGGGGCTGTATGACGGGCAGCAGACTGCGTTTCTGATGACGGACCCGGGCGCGATTGGTGCGGTGCCCGAGCCGAGCGTAGTTCTGCTGATGGCGGCGGGGATGGGTTTGATGGTGTGGCTGAAGCGCCTTGCTATGCTGAAGACGACACCCCTGCCTTGAAGATCAAACCTGAAGATCGCTTCTGGATCTACATCTACGGCTTTACCGCTTTTATCATGCTGGTGGCGATGAGCGTGTTTGGCTGGCTGGCATGGACTTCCCGACAGGAGCCGGGCATCGGGCGCGTGGCCGGGGCTCGAGTGCAGGCGCCCGCGGTATCCATTCCGGAAGAGCGTTTTGAAATGCTCGCGGTTTTTCGAGCGCCTGAGTATGTCCCGGAGTCAACGGCGCCGAAAGGTTTCCGCAATGCGATGAAGCATTATGCGGACCAGGATTTCGCCGGGGCCATTCCGGAGTTGCGGGCCGCCGCAAGCGCCACGCCCGGGTTCATGGCAGCGCGCTTCTATCTCGGGATCTGCCTGCTGCTGACGGGCGACCGCATTTCAGGGATCGAAGAACTACGGGCCGTCACCGAAGCGGACGGCAATCCCTATCAAGAACGCGCGCGCTTCTACCTGGCCAAGGGTCTGATTGCCGAACACGACATCCGGCGCGCGCAAACGGAACTGGAGAAGTTGATCGCGCAGCACGGCGACCTCGAAAAACAGGCGTCCGCGTTGTTGGCTCAGATTCGCCCGGCGGGCTGAGGCTCCCGGCGGAACGCCGCGCTGAACACCTGGATGATCTTCTTGTTGAACGCGGGAATATCGTCGGGTTTCCGGCTGGTGACCAAGCCTCGATCTTCCACTACCTCTTTATCGGTCCAATTCGCGCCGGCGTTGCGCAGGTCGGTCTGCAGCGACGGCCAGGAGGTCACGTTGCGGTCGCTTACCACGTTCGCCTCCACCAGCAGCCAGGGACCATGGCAAATCGCGGCCACGGGCTTCTCTTGTTCAAAGAAGCTCTTGGCAAACTGAACGGCCTTGGGGATGGTCCTGAGCTGATCCGGATTCGCAACGCCTCCAGGCAGCAGCAGGGCGTCGTAATCGTTGGGATTGGCCGCGTCGAGAGAGACATCCACCGGGAATTTATCGCCTTTGTCCTGATGCTTCCATCCCTGTACCTGGCCCTTGGCGGGCGAGATCAGTACGGTTTTCCCGCCGGCCTCGTCCAAAGCTTTGCGAGGTTCGGTCATCTCCACTTGTTCGAAACCGTCGGCTACTAGAATTGCGATCCGTTTTCCATTGAGTTCGTTTGGCATAGAAGTGCTCCGGCTGTTGGACTCGCTGCGCCCGGCTTCCATGCCAACGTAACGGTTATGCGCTCGCGGTGTCGGATAATGGAACGATGCCCGACATCTTGAGCATGATCGCAATGTACGGCTACCAGAGCCTGTTCGCTGCGATGTTCATGGAATCCATCGGTTTGCCGGTGCCCGCGGCGCTCGCTTTAGTGGCAGCCGGCGCTGCGTCAGCCGCGGGCGCGATGAATCCGGGCATGGCGCTGGTAACGGCCGTTGCGGCGATGCTCACCGGCGACATCATTCTCTATGTGGCCGGCCGCTTCATGGGTTGGAGCCTGCTGGGCTTTCTGTGCGGAGTCTCGCTGAGTCCGGAAGTATGCATCCTGCGCGCCGCGAAGTGGTTCTATAAGCGCGGACGCACCACATTGCTGTTCGCGAAATTCGTTCCCGGGGTAGGCTCCATGGCGCCACCGCTGGCCGGCAGCATGAATATGCGTCCGGAGCAGTTCTTGCGATTCGACATCGGTGGAGCGCTATGCTACACGCTCGCTTATGGGGGGCTGGGCTACCTGTTTCGCGATGTATTCCGGTTGCTGGCCGGCGGAGTGCAGGCGTTCAGCCGGGTGGTGGGATGGGTGATTTTCGTGGGCGTGATTGGGTTCGTGGGCTATCGCGCCTGGCTGTTCGGAAAATACCGGCTCACCCGATTCGTCCGCCGGGTTCCGGTGAGCGATGTCGAAGCGCGCCTGAAACTGGAAGGGGCTCCCGATATCATCATCGCGGACGTTCGCAGCCATGGCTACTACGACGCCGGCGAGAAGCGAGTGCAGGGATCCATCCGCATCGAGCCGAACAATCTGGAAGCGTTCATCGAGAAGCTGCCCAAGGACACGCCGATTTATCTCTACTGCACTTGACTGCGCGATGCCACCAGCGCCCGTGTGGCGCACATTTTGAGGGAAAAAGGATTCGACGCTTACGTGATCGCTGGCGGATTGCGCGCCTGGCGCCGGGCGGGATATCCTCTGGAACCGGTGCCCGAGGAAGATTTGGAATTGCTGCCGCGCTTCGATTAGCTTGACCAAGGCAGACGAGGGCGTCCGCCCTACAGCACCGGAGAATCGTCACCCAGCAGGGCTTTCCGGACGATCTTGATGGGCGGGGTGCCTTCGCGCATGAAGCGGTCGTGAAACTCTTGCAGCGTGAAGGCGCTGCCGCGCATTGTTTTGTAATCCTCGCGAAGCTTCATGATTTCGAGCTTCCCCAGCGTGTAATAGAGATACGTGGGATTGCTGGTGCCGCGCTTGGTTTCGCGCTCGCCGTTGGTGCGGCTCTGGTAGCCTTCGTTGACGAAAAAGTCGATGCCTTGGTTGTAGGTCATGACGCCTGTGTGCATCTGGATACCGACGATGTAGCGGGCATCGCGCAGCAGCGCATCCTGTAATTGGCCCAGGCGCAGCTTCAGATCGCCATTGCCGTAGCCTTCATCCAACATCATCTGTTCCGAGTAATGCGCCCAGCCTTCGGAGTTCGAAGCGGCGCCCAGCAGTTTGCGGACCTTGGACGGAATGGTCTGCATCCAAAGGAACTGGACATAGTGGCCGGGGTAGGCTTCGTGAACGGCGGTGCTGATGATGGTGCCGCGGTTGAAGCCTTCCATGTGCTCCTCTACTTGCTTGGGAGTCCAGGAAGATTCCGGCAAAGTCACGTTGAAGAAGGCTTCCTTGGCTACCATTTCGTACGGCCCAGGCGTGTCCATGGACGCGGTGCTGAGAGCACGCATGAAGGGCGGCGTTTCCTCAACAATGGGCAGCACGGGCGAGGGAACGGTGATGATTTTGTTGGTGACGATGTAGTCTTTCAATCCATCGAGCACGTCGCGAAAGGATTGCAGCAAACGATCGGGCGCCGGATGGTCGCGTGTGGTTTCGTCCAGGATCTGCTGCGGGGTTTTGTTCGGATCGATTTTCGCGGCGGTCTGTTTGAAAGCTTCCTGATTCCGGCGCAGATCGGCCATGCCGATTTCGAGCAGCTTGTCGAGGGGCAGGCCGACCATTTCTTCATAGAGAAGCTTCTTGCGAAACAGATCGGCGCCCAGCCGAAAGTCGCCGCGGGAGCGGGCCAGGAGGTCGTTCTGCAAAAAGGCCTGGTAGCGTTTCAACTCGTCGATGGCCAGACCGTTGGATTGTTGAAATTCGGCCAGCAGCTTTTGGTCCGTGACCTCCTTGAACGCGCTGGGAACGTCGTTCTGAAAAAAGCTAATAATGCCCGGCAATTGCTCGATGGCGACCTCGGTGTAGATGCGCGGCGGGTTCTTGAGATTGGCGCGGGCGGCTTCGAACACGGCGGGGATCTGGCGCTCGCGCGCGATGACGGATTTCAGGCGATCCGCGGCGGGCGCGAAGTTGCGGCTCATGATCACGTAAACGCTGTTGGTGACTCCGCTCGAGTAGTTGTCGGGGTTCTTTTCCCAGCTGCGGACCTTTTCGATATCCAGAAGCGCGGCCCGGATGGTATTCAGGATGAGATCGCGGTCGGGATCGCCGGGCAGGGCAGCGAATTGCCGCTCCGCGCGGTGCAGCGCTTTCCGGTTGGCGTCTACACCCGCCTTGGAGTAGTCCTCAAGCTGGGTGTCGTATTGATGGAAGCCCGTCGCGGTGCCCTGGGTGGGATTGAACTTGAAGTAAACGTCGTCGAAGAAACGATCCACTTGTTCGGCAGAAGGTTGGGCTGTTAGCGGTCCGCCAATCAGGATGGCGAGGGTAACCACGAGGCAGGTTGCGCGGGACATCTGCCTATTATCCGAAAATGCAGTAAAATTGGCCAGCAGTAGAGGAGTTGGCTCAATGCAAGCAAGAGACGCGGCAGTGGTTCTGTTCCTGCTTGGCTCACTCGCTGGAATCGAGTCTTTGGGACAGGCTCCCGTCACGCCCGCGCCGAACGCGCCCGAGATGTCCACCCGCGACGCGCCCGCCACGTTCAGCACGAAAGTGAACCTGGTGATGGTTCCGGTGGTGGTGCGCGATTCGAAAGGGAAAGCGGTTGGGACGCTGCAGAAGGAAGATTTCCAGCTCTTTGACAAAGGCAAGCCGCAGGTGATCTCTAAGTTTTCGGTGGAAAAGGCCGGCGAGGCGGCGATTCGCGCGGAGGTGGCTACCGACGATGCCGCGTCACTCGAAAACGCGGCTGGGACAACTGGGGCCTCGAAGCCGCCTTCCGCGATCGCCCAGCGCTTTGTGGTCTACCTGTTTGACGACGTGCACACCAGCGCGGGGGATTTGATCCAGGTTCGCCAAGCGGCCGATCGTCATTTGACCGAAACTCTGGATGCCACCACGCGCGCGGCCATCTTCACCACATCCGGGCAGGGCAATCTGGATTTCACCGACGACCTTGCGAAATTGCACGAAGCCTTGTCGAAGCTGATGTCGCGGCCAACCATGGGAGCCCCGGGAACGGAGTGTCCGGACCTCAGCTATTACATGGCCGATCTGATCCAGAACAAAAACGATCAGTTTGCCATGCAGGCCGCAGCCACGGAAGTGATGGCGACCTGCGAGCCGCCACCACCGGGCGAGACGGCGGCGCAAGCCATGCAAAATGCCGAAGTGGTGGTGCAAGCCACGGCGAATCACGTTCTGAGCCTCGGCGACCGCGATGCGCGCCTGGCGCTGACCGTCTTGGTGGATGCGATCCGGCGGCTGAATTCAGCCCCGGGGGATCGAAGCTTGATCTTTGCCTCCCCGGGAGTTTACCTTCCTGACGATCTGCACCAGGAGGAGACCGACATCATGGACCGCGCCATTCGCGCGAATGTGCGCATCAGCTCGCTGAATGCGCGCGGGCTTTACACCTTTATTGCGGGAGGCGACGCAAGCACGCCCAGTACGCAAGGTGGAGCGGCGGTTTTGGCCGCGAAAGCGCAATATCAACGCCAGAGCTCGATCGCGGAGGAAGGACTCCTGGAAGAGCTGGCCGACGCGACGGGTGGACGATACTTCCACAACAATAATGATCTGAAAGGGGGCTTCGCGCAGGTGGCCGCGGCTCCGGAGTTTGTTTACGTGCTGGGATTTTCGCCGCAGAACTTGAAGCTAGACGGCTCCTATCACGCGCTGAAAGTGAAGCTGATGAGTCCACGCGGCCTGGATTTACAGGCCCGGCGCGGATATTATGCGCCCAAGCACTTGCCCGATCCAGCCGAGGACGCTAAGCGGGAAATCCAAGAGGCTCTGTTTTCGCGGGACGAACTGCAGGACATCCCGATCGAATTGCACATGCAATTCTTCAAGTCGAGCGATGCCGCGGCCAAAATCGCGGTACTGGCGCGGGTGAATGTGAAGAATCTTCGTTTTCGCAAGGCGGACGGCCGGAATAACGATAAC
Organism: Bryobacterales bacterium; assembly: GCA_963824345.1. Lineage (GTDB taxonomy): Bacteria > Acidobacteriota > Terriglobia > Bryobacterales > Bryobacteraceae > Palsa-89. Next base: position 303,056 of record CAWGOZ010000011.1, on the reverse strand, counting down.
TTGACGGTGCTTTCGGGCGTATTCGACCGCAACGGAAACTACATCACCGGCACGGAGAAGATCGTCGAGTTGCATTTGCTGGATGCGAACCTGGAAAAGCTGCTGAACTCGGGAATTACGGTGAAGACGAACTTCGACGTGACGCCCGGAAACTATGTAATCCGCCTGGTGGTGCGGGATTCGGAAGGGCAGAGCATGGCGGCGCGCAACGGCGTGGTCGACATTCCCTGATGCGTTTGCTGGTACATTTCATGGGTGGAGGTGAGATCGTGAATTTTCAACGCGCAATTGGTTTCGCCGCGCTGCTGGTGCTGGCGGGGATTCTTCATCCGCAGGCCCGCGCGCAAGCTCCGGCCGACGGGGTGATCCGCACGGAGACCAAACTGGTTCTGGTGGACAGCGTGGTTACGGACAAAAAGGGAAATTATGTCCGCGATCTCACGGCCAAGGACTTTAAGGTTTTCGAGGATGGCAAGGAGCAGGCCATCAAAAGCTTTTCGTCCGGATCGGATCCGGCCTCGGGCCCGAACTCGCAGAAACATTACCTGGTGCTGTTGTTCGATAACTCGACCATGGACTATGGCGATCAGACGCGCGCCCGGCAGGCCGCGGCCAAATTCATCCAGTCCAACGGCGGCCCGAACCGGCTGATGGCGATCGCTAATTTCGGAGGCTCCCTACAAATTGCGCAAAACTTCACCGACGATACCGAGCGGCTGAAGAACGTGGTGAACGGCGTTAAGTTTTCGGCGGTGGCGCCCAATGCAACGGACGCGAACGCACCGCAGCTCGCCACGCAGATGGCCAGTTTTGGCGCCCGCGACGTTCTGTATGCCTTGACGGATCTTGCCAAAGGGCTCAGCTCGGTGCCGGGTCGCAAAACGGTAATCATGATTACCGCGGGCTTCCCGCTCACGCCGGAGCTTATGTCGGAAGCCACCGCCGTGATCAGCGCGTGCAACAAGGCCAACGTCGCTATTTATCCCATCGACGTGCGCGGACTTGTGGCATCCACGCCGGTGGCCCGGGTAGGCGCTCCGGATTCGGGTGCGCGTTTTGTGCTGGCCGCTTATCAGCCGGGCGTGGCTTTCTTCCTGCCGCAACATGGTGGAGGCGGCGGAGGGGGCGGCGGAGGGGGCGGCGGCGGGGGCGGTGGCGGTGTGGGTGGCGGAGGCGGCGGTGGGCATTCGGGCGGGAGCGGCGGCCACACTGCGGGTGGCGGTTCGCCTGGGTCCGGCTCAGGCGGCAGCGGCAAGGGCGGAACCGGAACAAACGGCACAACCGGAACATCCATGAATCCTTTGGGTAACAATGCTCCGCCGTGGATGAATCCGAGCGCTCAGGCGCGCCTGATGATTCCACCCCTGCCGGAAAGCACCACCACCAACCAGAACATCATGTTCATGCTGGCCGGAGGAACGGGCGGTTTCGTGATTCACGAGACCAACGATTTGATGGGCGGAATGGAGAAAATCGGCAAGGATCAGAATGAATACTACATCCTCGGCTACACGCCACCGGATTCGGAGGAGGGAAGCTGCCACGTGCTGAAGGTCAAAGTGGATCGAGGAGGCACGGAAGTGCGCGCGCGGACCGGGTACTGCAATTCCAAGCCGCGGGATCTGCTGGCGGGCAACTCGACGGAGAAAAGTCTGGAGGCTCGCGCGGCGGCGGCGCAGGCGGGCGATGTCGCGGGATCGATGCAACTGCCGTTCTTCTATACTTCGCCCAACGTGGCGCGCGTCAACGTGGCGATGGAGATTGCCACCGGCGATTTGAAATTCGAAAAAGAAAAGGGCAAGTTTCACGCGGCGGTCAATATTCTTGGTCTGGCATATCTCCCGGATGGTTCGGTGGGGGCGCGCTTCAGCGATACGTTAAACCTGGAGTTCCCCGACAAGAAGTCGGCCGAAGCGTTCAAAGAGAAGCCGATGCACTACGAAAACCAGTTCGACGTGGCGTCGGGCAAGTACAATTTGAAAGTCGTATATTCCTCCGGCGGCCAGAGCTTCGGAAAGCTGGAAATGCCGCTGGTTGTGGAGCCTTACGATGCCAAGCAATTCAGCATGAGCGGCCTGGCTCTGAGCAAGGAGGTGCGCAAGGCCTCCGATCTGGGAACGGGATTGGACGCGCTGCTGCTGGAGGATCGCGTTCCGCTGATCGCCGATGGCATGCAGTTGGTGCCGTACGGGTCCAATCATTTCAAGAAGACCGATTTCGCGGCGTTTTATATGGAGCTTTATGAGCCGCTGCTGGTCACTGGCGATCCGAAGGCCCCGCCGCTGGTGGCGTTCCAATTGCGCCTGCTGGACGGAAAGACCGGCGAGCAGAAGGAGGACACCGGGTTGATTCCCGTGCGTCTTCCGGCGCAAAAGGGCAATCCCACGGTTCCGGTGGCGGCGAAGATACCCACGGGATCTCTCGCTCCGGGCGCCTACAAGGTTGAGATCAAGGCCATGGACGACGCGGGCAAAGAGTTCAAACGCAGCACCGACATTCAAATCGAATAGGGCGCTAACCGCGCACCAGCAGCGACCGTATAAGACCGAGATCGTTCAAGATGCGGCGGCTCTTGCGGGTGTGGGTGTCTAGTTGCGATATCTTGAACAGCGCCAGGCGCAGCGCCTCGGTACGGCGCTCGTCGCCCGCATCATCCAGCATGCCTTGGAGCTCGCCCTGAGTTTGGGCGATCACGCTTTCGAGCAGCACCATAAACTCGTGAGCGCTCTCGATGCTGTCAAAGGGCTGCGCGGCTTGATCGGCCATTACTCCATTAACGCATAGGCACGGCCACTGCTATAATGGACCGAATTTTCGATGAAGCTGATGGGCTTGTTGTTGCTGGTTGCCGGTTGGATGCTGGTTCTTGCCGCTCTGGCGCTGCTGCCGTCCGGGCCTTCCGAAGCCGCCTTCGTGCTGGTTGCTCTCGGTGTGGAAGGGCTGGGACTGAGCTTGCTGTTCCGTTCGCATTTCATTCCGGGCAGAGGCCGCGAGTGACCCTGCCGAGCCCTGGGGAGCTTTCCGAATCCAGCTTCGCGGTTTGTCTTCTGGCGATTCTGCTCATCCCGTGCGCGTCGGCCGGCCTTGCGCTGGTCAACGCGGGACTGGGACGCTTTCGCAACGCGGCGCACTCCATGACCAGCGCTCTGTGCGTCTTCGCCATCGCGGCCGGTGTCACCTTCTGCGTGGGCTCCGCCTGGCAGGGTTATGCGGGACAACCGGGGTACGCGCTGCGCGCCGCAGGCAGAGATTGGAACTGGATCGGAGCCCAGCGGTTCTTCCTGCGCGGCGTGGAATCCGGGGGCGCATCGTCGTTGGCCGCGCTATTCGGATTGTTGGGCGTGGGCCTGGCAGCCATCATTCCCTTGGGTAGCGGATCGGACCGCTGGCGCTTGGGATCCAGTTGCGCTTCCACTGCCCTGCTGGCGGCCGTCACATTTCCGTTGTTCGCGCACTGGGCCTGGGGCGGCGGTTGGCTTGCGCAATTGGGCTTTCTCGATTCAGGCGGGGCCGGCGCGATTCAAGCCGTGGGAGGACTGACGGCGCTTTCCATCGCGTGGATCCTTGGCCCGCGCCGCGGCAAGTTCAGTGCCGAGGGCTTGCCGGCTGCGCTTCCTGGACATAATGCGGTTCTCGTCCTGCTGGGATGCTTTCTGGCGTGGGTGGGATGGCTGGGCCTGAATTGCGCGGGCTCAATTCTGTTTACGGGCGTTGCGCTGACTCGCATGGTTTTGGCTGCGGTGAACACCACGCTCGCGGCTTCCTCCGCTGCACTGGCGGCTGCTGCCATCACGCGCGCGCGTTTCGGAAAGACCGATGCATCCTTGTGCGCCAATGGCTGGGTAGGAGGACTGGTGTCGGCGAGCGCGGGCTGCGCCGTGATTCGCCCCGCTGCCGCGGTGATCGTAGGCCTGATCGCAGGCGTTCTGGTGGTCTATTCGGTGGAGTGGCTGGAACTGCGACTGGGCGTGGACGATCCAGGCGGATCGGTGTCGGTGCATGCTGCCGCGGGGATGTGGGGCTTGATCGCTGTCGGGCCGCTCGGGGCTTTGCTTCCGGGCGGCGTTCCCGGCCAATGGCTGGTGCAGTTGGTGGGCGTCGCGACGCTGCTGGGGTTTGTTTTGCCGGCGAGCTACGGATTGAATTGGCTGTTGAATCGAGTGTCGCCCCAGCGCGTGGCGATCGAAGGAGAGCGACAGGGATTGGATCTCTTTGAACTCGGCGCGGGTGCGTATCCGGATTTTCAGACGCACAACGACGATTTCTGGCAACGCTAGCGCGATACCGGCTCCCTTACGGTCGCGGCTCGGTCGAACCAGTAGCGCTTCTGAGCCGACCTCGCGCGTCAGCGCTTGGCGATCAGCAGCAGCAGCCCGAAGACCACCACCGGAATCAGCGCCATGGCCGCATAGAACAGGATCTTTTTCGCGAGGCCTGTTTTGCGATGCTTCCAGTCGCGCAGCTCGGCGCGGTCGGCCACTCCCACCTCATCCAAATGCTCCAGATCCCAGGCGAATTCGTTGGCCGTCGAATACCGGTTGCGGGGGTCGCGTTCCATGGCCCGGTAAATCACTTCCTGCAGCTGGGGTGAAATCTCGGGATTCAATTCGCGCGGCGGGATGGGATTGTTCATCAGCCGGTCGTTCATGATGGCGAACTGATTCGACCCCTGGAACGGCGTCTTACCGGTCAGCATCTCGTAAAGCATCACGCCCAGCGCATAAATGTCGCTGCGCCCGTCACCTCGTTTGCCCTTCACCTGCTCGGGCGAGATGTAATCGGGCGTGCCCATCACTTGCGAGAGCCGGGCGAAGGTCAGACGGCGCGCGCCATCCTGGCCGGCGATGCCGAAGTCGATCAGCTTGATGCGATCGTGATCGTCGACCATGATGTTCTCCGGCTTCAGATCGCGATGCACCACGCCGTTGCGTTGAATATAGTCCAGGGCATCGGCTATGGCGACGGCAATCTTCATGGCCCGCTCGACGGGCAGTTTGCCCCGCTCCTGAATCACCTGCCGCAGCAGCCGGCCGTCCACCCACTCCATCACCATGTAGAGCCGGCTGCGATCGTCATCGGCCAGCACTTTCATCACGCCCGGATGGTCGAGCTTCTCCCCGATTTCGCTTTCGCGATGGAAGCGGTCGAAGAGTACGGGATCGGCCTCCATTTCCGGATGCGGAATTTTGATTGCCACCGGGCGGCCGTCGCGCAGATCCGTGGCGCGAAAGATGGAGGCCATGCCGCTGCGGGCGACCAGGCCATCAATGCGGTAATGATCGAGTTGGTCGCCGGAATGGAGTGTCATGGCTGCGCGGAAGCGCGCGAGAGAGCCCAACCAGGCAAGCTAGCGCAGCTTATAAGGCTGTCCCCGATACATTCCCACGCGTTCCACGCTTCGAACCCGGATTAACTGAACGCTTATATTATCACTGCCGTCGCGTTGGTTGGCAATCTCCACCAAGCTTTGCGCGGCCAGGTTCAGATCGGCGCCGGGCGCGGCGAGCGCGGCCATCTCCGAGGGCGGTATGGAGCGATACAGACCATCGCAGCACAACAGCAACACATCGCCCGGATAGACCTGGAGTTCGCTGGTCTCGATGCCCACGAACAAGTCGGTCCCGAGCGAGCGGCTCAAGGCTTCCTGGGCACCGGTATGGTCGCGGGTGAGCAGCCGGGCTTGGCCCTGACGAACGAGGTAGCAACGCGAGTCGCCGGCGTGGGCTACCGCCACGCGATCATAGCGAAACGCGCACGCTACCAGCGTAGTGGCCATGGATGTGCCGCCGGGGCTGTGCTCGCGGCCGGTCTGGTAAATCCGCTCATTGGCCTGTTGGGCCAGACGCAGCAGCAGGGCGCTGAGCCCTTCGGCCGGAGAAGCTTGGCGAAAGCCCCGGGTGAGATACTCCACGGCGGTCCGCGATGCTAGTTCGCCGCGCTCGGTTCCGCCCACGCCATCGGCCAGGACGAATAACCAGCCGTGCGAGCGGGCACTCGCGGGAGAGGCTGGAATCACGTGTCCCAGGGAATCCTGATTGTGGGCGCGTTGCTTTCCGGGGTCGGAACGCTCGGCGAATTCCACATCCAAACTCAAAATCGAATGGCTACTGCGCGGCCATGAAGCGCTTGTTGACAAGTGTTGTGCGTCCCCTGGAACTGCTGGAGCGAATGAAATAAATGCCCCCGTAAATGCCCCAAACAGCCGCCACGCCCAGAGCGATCAAGGGCTCCATTTTGGTGCCGTAGCCCATGAAGGGCCCCACCAGATAGAAGGCCATGCAGGTCAGGTTTGCGATCAAGCCGAAAACCGGGATGGCCATATGCTTGATGAAGTTGAAATTCGGATGCTTGTGGTAGGCCACCATGCAAACCGTGCAGCTGAGCCCATAGAGCAGAAATGTGCCGAAGTTCGAGGACAGCTCCACCGTCAGCAAGCTGTTGGGCAGTTTGGCCATGGTGTCGTGCGACATATAGCCGAAGCTCGACCAGAACCCGTGCGGCAGGGCCGCAATCTGTGTGTCGGTAAGCGCGCCGGCATCGCCGAACAACACGGCCACGCCCAGGCACCCCAACACCGCCGCGACCGCCGCCAAAGTCCAGATGGCCCGGTGCGGGCTCAGATTCTTGCCATGCAGGAGGCCGAAATGTTCCGGTACTTCTTCGTCTTTCCCCATGGCGTAGGTCACGCGAGCCCCGGTGTTCATACACGACAGCGTGGTGCCGATCAACGCCAGAAACACGGTGAAAGCCTCAATCAGCATGAAGGTGCGGCCGTTGCCAGGGCCGAAGATGGTGTCGCCGACCATGATCATCAGGTCGCCGATGGGCGCCGCCGAGCCGGCCGCGCTCTGCATCGTATAGCCGCTATTGAGAACGTAATTGGAGGCGAAATACTCGATGAGATAGCAGAACGCTCCCTGCACCAGGAGCGAGGTGATGACCGCGATGGGGACGTCGCGCTTAGCGTTCCTGGCCTCGCCGCCCATGGCGGTGACGGACTCGAAGCCCACCAGGATCAAGATGGCCAGATTGGCCTGCACGAACATCCATCCGAAGCTGTGAATGCTAATGACCGAACCCGCCGTCGGATGCGACAGAAAGTTGCCCTTGTCGTCCTTCTCCGGATAACTCACGGTGTAGGGCACGGGCTTTCCCGACCCGTCCAGCTGAGGCTTTGGGATGCCTGCGGCGTCGCGCACGATCACGTCGGAAGTTTGACCGTTGACGGTCTGCTTCTGGGTGAGGAACTGATAGCTGTAGGCGTCTCCTGACGTGGCGTCGAACTGCAAGGCCGCGCTGCCGGCGGGATGATTGATGCGGTAGCTCAACGCCATGACCGAGAAAATGAGCAGAGCGCTGATCTGGATAACATTGATGGCGACGTTCACCGCGGTCGATCCGGTGACCCCGCGCTGAGCGATGTAGGCTACGCCGAACGAAAACAGAATGGCGCACAACATCATGAACATCGGGCCGGGATTCGAGGCGCTCATGAAGCTGGGCCACAGCGTGCCGGCTAAATAACCGCAGATTTGCCCGGTGACGGCCACCATCGCGCCGACGTAGATCCAATAGTACAAGTGCGAGCCCCAGCCGACGATGAATTTGGAAAGCCGGGCGTACTTCCAGCCTTTTTCGTGGTTCAAGAACGACTGCTCCGCGAAATAATATGAACTGCCCGTGCCCGGGTACAGCTTGGCCATCTCGGCGTAGCAGACGGCGGTAGCCAGGCAAAGCAAAAGCGCGAATACGATGCCCACCCACATGGAAGGCGATGTGTTGCCTTCTCCGGCCTGCGTAATGAAGGTGAGCCAAAGGAATGCACCCGGGGCGATGAGCGCCATGGCATTCATTGTCAGCCCGGTCAGGCCGAGCGTAGCTTTCATTTGAGGTGCGTCGTTGTCGGCCACGATGATCTATCCCCTTCCAGAGATCTGATTCTGCGGCTCAACGGGGAGCTGATTTTCGGTCCAATCGAAACACTCTATGATAGACCGAATTACCTCCGTTGAATGTGGCACTTGTACAAGTCGCCAATAGATAATTTGGATTGGGCTCATAACGCGGATTCGGGCCCCAGTCGGCTGCGTGATACTTGAGTGGATGGACCGAATCGCAGACCCCGCCGCGCCCAGTCTGGCGAAGGTACAGCCGAGCGCAGCGTGGGGCGAAATCGAGCGGGAGTTTTTCGAGACCGGAAACGCGGCTGCGGTCCAGGCCGGTCTGTGCGAGAGAATCGACGCCGCCGCCGTGGAAGCCTATCGGGCCTCCATTGAGGGGGTGCTTCCGCAGGGCGCTGTCTTGCTGGCCGCGGGCGGATATGGGCGGCGCGCGATTTTTCCCTACGCCGCGGTCGACATTGTGGTGCTGCTGGAAGGCGAGTCGCCTTGGATTTCTCTGCGCGAGCCCATGGCCGAATGCGTGCGATTACTGTGGGATGCCGGGCTGCGGCTGAATCACACGGTTCGTACTCTGCCGGAGTGCCTGGAGTTTCGCGAGCAGAATATCGATTTCATCATCAACCTGTTGGATCTGCGCTTTCTGGCCGGCGACGCCGCCCTGCATGACAGATTTTCCGCCAAGTGGCCGGCGTTCCTGGAGAAACACGGGTCCAAGGTGACCCAGCATCTGATTCAGCTTACGCGCGTACGGCACGCCAGGTATCAGAACACGCTGCACCACCGCGAGCCCGACATCAAGGAGTGTCCGGGGGGCTTGCGCGATCTCCATCTGGTTGGATCGCTGTCGCATCTGGAGCCGGAACGCACGGCGACCGAGAGCGTGGCGCTCACGGAAGCAGGAGCTTTGCTTTCTTCCATTCGCTGTTTTCTGCACTATCAGGCCGCGGGCGATCGCAACCTGCTGGACCTGGAGGCTCAGGAGAAGCTGGTGGCGCGGTCGTTCCTGCGGGCGGCCTCCAACGTGGAACTGATGCGCGCATACTTTCAGCGCAGTTGGGTGATTTTCAACGCTGCGCGCCGCGCGCTGGATTCCTTCGAAAGGCCCCCAAGCTCGCTGGCGGGAAATTTTCGAGATTGGCGGTCGCGGCTGTCGAACAGCGAATTCACGGTTTCGCGCGAGCAGGTGCTGCTGCGCAATCCGGGGCAACTGTCGAGCGATCCGGCGGTGGTGCTCCGCCTTCTGGAATTCATCGGCCGGCACGGGATCCGGCCGGCTCCCGATACCGAGCGCCGGTTGGAAGCGGCCCGCGGCGACTTTGCGGCCTATTGCGCCCAGCCGCGCCCTCTGTGGGGCACCTTGGAAAGTATTCTTTCTCTGCCGCACGCGGCGCTGGCGATTCGCGCTCTGCAGTACACGGGATTGTTGACGGCTCTGTTTCCGGAAATGGCGTCCATTGCCGACCTGGTGCAAGCGGCGTCCGAGGATCGCTTTACCGCCGATGAGAAAGTCCTGATGGCATTGGAGCGCGCTACCGAGTTAGGGTCCACGGCCGATCCGGCGCGGCTGAGATTTTCGCAGCTTTCATCGGAACTTGAGAATCGAGCGCTGCTGGGGTTCGCGCTACTGTTTCACAATACCGGCCAGGGCTCGGCCAGCGGGGCTGCGATGGAGTCCTCCATCAGCTTGGCCCGCCAAGCCATGGAACGCATCCGTATGCCGGCCGAGGAACAGCGCGTGGTCGATTTTCTGATTGAGCACCAGCTGGACCTTGGGGAGGTGATGAGCGGCCGCGATGTCGACGATCCGGCTACCTCACGGCTCCTGGCTGAGCGCGTTGGAACCATCGAACATCTGAAGCTGCTCACGATACTGACCTACTCCGGCCTGGCCGCCATGAGCTTGGACGCTATGACTCCCTGGCGGCTGGAGCGGCTGTGGCGGGTGTACGAAGTGACGCGGCACGAACTCACGCGTGAACTGGAAACCGAGCGCATTCAGGAGCTGCCCGGCAGCGTCCCCGGGCGTCCTTCGTTCCTCAAGGGTTTCCCCATGCGCTACCTGCGCGCGCATTCAGCCAACGATATAGAGCAGCACCTGCGTCTCTACGACGAGAGCCGCCCCACGGGCGTGGCGGTGCAACTGGATCGCATCGAAGGCGCCTACCGGCTGACCGTGATCGCGCGCGACATGCCTGCGCTGTTTGCTTCGTTCTCGGGTGCGATTTCCAGTTTCGGTCTGGACATTCTCAAGGCCGAGGCTTTTTCCAACGCGCGCGGCATTATCCTGGACACCTTCGTGTTCGCGGACCCGCAGCGGACGCTGGAACTCAATCCGCCCGAATCCGAGCGGCTGCTGGATTTGATCCGGCGCGTAGCGCTAGGCAAGACCGATGGTCAGCGGCTGCTGCGCGACCGGGCTCATCCGGACCCGAAAAGGCGCGGCGCCCCTCCGCTGGTGAATTTCGATTCCGACGCCTGCGAGACGGCCACGCTGGTGGAGATCGTGGCCGAAGACCGGCCGGGATTGCTCTACAACCTGGCGACCGTTTTCTCCTCCTCGGCTTGCAACATCGATGTGGTGTTGATCGATACCAAGGGCCATCGCGCCATGGACGTTTTTTATGTGGCGCACGACGGGCAGAAGTTAACGCCCGAGCTGCAGGCGGCGCTCAAGGAGAAACTGCTGGCGGTCTGTTAAGACATGGTCAGGCGATACCATGCCAGTCCCGCCTGGATGCCAAGCCAACGAAAAGGCTCGTTCGGAAGATAATCCAGGCGGGCATTCACAAACGGATACTGTTTCCATTCTTCTCCGCGCCCGGCTTCGAGATCCGCGATAATTCTTCCGAAGACCGAAGTCAAATTTACGCCGTGGCCGCTGTAGCCCAGACCATAGAAGATGTTTTTGTATCGTCCAATGCATCCCACGGAGGGGGACTCGTTCAACGACCAGTCGACCACCCCATCCCAACTTGCTTCGAATTGGACGCCCGAAAGTTTCGGATAGATTCGCGCCAACTCACGCTCGAGTTGCGACCAGTGGAAGCCCGAGGCGCTGGCGTCCGCGGGGCCGTTATTGAAGAAATAGCCGGGCCCTCCTCCGCCGATGTGAATGCGCCTGTCTTTCGTCAAACCGAGATAGAAGACCTCGGTGCGGCTGTCGTTGAACGGAATACGCTCGCGCCAGCCGATGTCAGCCAGTTCCTGTTCAGTGAAGGGCTTGGTTACTGCCACGTAGGAGCGAACCGGAGCGATCGAGTTACGAAAAAATCCCAACCTCGAAGTAAAGGCATTGGTTGCGAGCACCAGCGATTTTGCTCTGACGGCGTGTCCGCCTGTGGTACCAAGGAGAATTTCACGACCCTCCTGGACGCTTTCCACCACAGTGTTTTCGTAGATCCTTGCGCCTGCGTTTTCGACGGCCGTCTTGAATACATGTACCAGTTTCATAGGATGAACCTGCCCGCCGCTGGGGTCGAAGAAGCCTCCTTCATAGACTTCTGTACCCAAGGCGGCAACGACTTTTCGCTTGTCCCAGAAATCGACCGGCATGCCGAGCGACCGCGCCCGGCGCACATAATCCTTCGCTGCCCTAACGTCGTCGGAGCTGGCGCATACCTGCAGCGCGCCATTGGTCTCCAGTTCGCAATCGATGCGGGTGGCGATGCTGAGCTTCGAGAGCCACTGGATGTTGCCGGCGGTCAAGTCGTAGATCTGTTTGTCCATCGCGGGATTGGAGCTGAAACGCACATAGCGGTCCTCTGTCATGGTCAGGACCATCGCGCCGTTTCTTCCCGAAGCTCCGTTTCCGCAGCTCTTGCCTTCCAGGACAGCGACGCTTTTGTGCGGCGAAGCGCTACGAAGGAAGTAAGCTGCGGACAGTCCGGTAAAGCCGCCGCCCAGGACCGCTACGTCGACCGTAAGATCATTCGCTAACGCCGGATTCGGCGCGGGCTGGCTCCTGGCCCAATAGCCGCGGTTCGGTTCGAGCGGCAGCGACTCGGGCCAGACGCGGGGAGCGGCCTGATTCAGCGCGGCAGCGCCAACGAATGCACCGCCGCCGGCGAAGGCCGCGTTCTTCAAAAATCGGCGCCGGCTGGAAGTGAGCTGCATCGGAGAAGGGGCAGTAAAGTGCGACACTGGGGCAAATGCTTGTACTTGCCCTCTTCAGTATGCTCCTGATGGCGCAGCAAAAGCCCAAGATCGAAATTCGCGAGATCAAAGCTACCGGTTGCGTGCGGCAAGCGGCCGAGAGCCATTGTCTGCTACTCGAAACGCTGGATGGCGGAACCACTTACACTTTTCTGGCTGCGCCCCGTCCTCAACTGGGCACGGTGATTACCATTCAAGGCAAGCCGCATCAGGGCCGTAGCGCCTGCAAACAAGGCATTCCGATTGATATTGCGGACTGGGAACCTACTGGCGACAAATGCGTAGAGCCGAAATCGAAATAGCGTATTACAGCAGACGGAAGTTCACTTCGATCTGGGCCTGCACCGCGACCGGTTTTCCGTCCTTTTTGCCAGGCGTGAACTTCCATTTTTCGACCGCTTCGATGGCTTTTTGATCCAGACCCAGGCCCAGCGGGCGGATGACTTTGATATTGCGCGGGAGACCCTTTTCATCCACTTCGACGTAGAGCAGAACCGTGCCCTGGAATTTGGCCTTGCGCGCTTCTTCTGAATATTCCGGCTCGACTTTGAAGAGCAGCTGGGGTGAAGATACGCCGCCGCCGATCTTGTAGACGCCGCCACCCATGCCGCCGCCCGAGCCGGGTCCAAATCCAGGTCCGGAGCCGGGTCCGACGCCGCCGCCCCGTCCGCTGCCCATGCCGCCGCCCGACCCAAAGCCATTGGAAGCCAGGCCGGACTTCGCGAGAGGGTCGCCTAACTGATCCATGTTCACTTTGGGGATATTGGCGTCGGCGGGAATGATCAGAGTGGGATCCATCACCAGCTTGGGATTCTCGACGTGGCTGATCATGGGAGGCACGAACTGCTTGTTGGCGAGCTTGGGCAGCTTGCCCTTGCTGACCGGCGTGGGAGAACGGTCGCCACCCCCGCCGCCGCCGTGCATGTCGCCCTTCTTGACGGCCGCCTTATAGGGTGCGATATCGGGCGCGATCAAATCGATCTGCCGCTTCACCACTTGCTGAACCGCTTTGCTGGTCCCAAGAATAAACAACAGTGCGATAACGCACACGTGGATCAGGAACGAGGTCATCCCGGCCCGCCTGCCCTGGCCTCCGTAGAATCCCCAAATTTCCTTAACGGCCACCGGGTGCGAGGTCAGCTCCAAGGGGGGAAGCTTGGGCGGGTGAATCAATTCCTTAATGCTGCGGGCCAGAGAGCGAAAAAAAGGCTCGTCGACGTCGGAGGCCAACAACAGGTTCAGTTCTTCGTCCTTCTTGACTGGAGGAGTTCCGCCCGGATACGCCATCGGATCATGTTGAGCAGACATATCTTCTACAGCGCCTCAAATACGTTCAGATGGTAGACGTTTGCACGCTACGGAAAGGTTGCACTCGATACCGTTACGCGATACCGTACGATCAAATTCTACCACTTCCCCGAATCGGTCAAGGGTAGCGACGCAGCCTAACGCCTACACTGAAGACTGGGTGATGCCTGACCAACCTCTCTTGATATTCGACGGGCGCTGCGGGTTCTGCCGCATCTGGATTGAATATTGGAAGGCGATTACCGGGGGTCGAGTAGCTTACGCTCCCTCCGAGGAGGCTGGCGGCCAATTTCCCCAGATCCCACCGGAGGAGTTCGGAAAATCCGTTCAGCTAGCGCTGCCGGGAGGGGCGGTGTTGCGCGGCGCCCGGGCCGTGTTTGTGACGCTAACCTATGCGCCCGGAATGGCTTGGCTGTTGTGGGCGTACGAGCGCCTGCCCGGCTTCGCCGCAGTTACGGAGGCAGCCTACCGAGGGATCTCCGCGCATCGCCCATTCTTTTATCAACTCACCCGGTTCACGTTTGGCAAGCACGTCCGGCCGCTTAAAACAGCAAAGGTGGAGTGGCTGTTTGTGCGGCTGCTCGCAGCCATCTATTTTGGCGCGTTCGTTTCGTTGGCGGTCCAGGTCACAGGATTGATTGGGGCTCGCGGCATCCTGCCGATTCCCGGCTATCTATCCGCGATGTCGAGGGTTCTGGGCGCGCGCGCCTATTGGGAGGCGCCGACCATCTTCTGGATCGCGCATGGCGACGGGTTCCTAGAGGCGGCGTGCTGGGCGGGGGCTGCGATTTCGCTGGCGCTTCTCTCCGCACTCCTGCCGGGCTACCTGGAGCGAATTGCGCTGGTCTGCTTGTATCTCCTCTATCTGTCGCTGTCGACGGCGGGCCAGGATTTTTTGTCCTTCCAATGGGACGCGCTGCTGCTGGAGGCCGGCTTTCTCGCTATCTTCCTTGGCAATTCGAAAATCGTGGTTCTGTTGTTCCGCTGGCTCCTGTTCCGCCTGATGTTCCTGTCGGGCGCGGTGAAGCTGACCAGTCACGATCCGGTGTGGCGGGATCGCACGGCGTTGGCGTTTCATTACATGACTCAGCCCCTGCCGACGCCGCTGGCTTGGTACATGTATCAGTTGCCGCTGGGATTCCAGCGCTTCTCCACTGCCTGCGCGTTGTTCATCGAGTTGGCGGTTCCGTTTCTGTTTTTCGCGCCGCGGCGCTGGCGTTTCTGGGGCGCGGGGTTGGCGCTATTTTTGCAGGCGATGATTTTCCTGACCGGGAATTACACCTTCTTCAACTTGCTGACCATGGCGCTGTGTTTATTTCTCTTCGATGATTACGCGCTGCGGAAGCTCGGGCTGCGCGCGCGCCAGGTCCGCACCAGCCGGCCGATGGCGATTGCCGCGGCGGCCGTGCTCTTGGTCTTGGGCCTGTCCGGGCTGTGGCAAATGTTCTTAGCTGCTCCCTTCGAGACAGAGAACGCCGTGGCGCGCTTGGCGGCGCCGTTTCAGATCGCCAACACGTACGGCCTGTTCGCCTCCATGACCACCAGCCGGCCGGAAATCATCGTGCAAGGATCCAACGATGGCGAGACCTGGCTGGACTACGAATTTCCCTTCAAGCCGGGCGATCTCGGCCGACCGCCTCGCTGGGTCGCGCCCTATCAGCCGCGCCTGGACTGGCAGATGTGGTTCGCGGCGTTATCGGATTATCGAAGCTCGCCCTGGTTTACGAATTTCATGGTGCGTCTGCTGCAAGGGTCGCCCGCGGTGACGGGTTTGCTGGCCAGGAATCCGTTCCCTGAGGCGCCGCCGAAGTATGTCCGTGCGGAGTTGTTCGACTATTCGTTCACCGATTTCCGGGCGCGCCGCGCAACGGGCCAGTGGTGGGCGCGGCAGCCGCGCGGGCTGTATTTTCCGAAGATTTCGTTGGCGGACGTGAAGCTGCGGAATTAGCCGGGCCTACCGGATCACGAAAAATCCGGTCTCCACCGTATCGCCGGCAATGCGGTTCCACATGACGCGGGCCTTGCCACCCGCCACGGCATGCTGGAAATTGACCACTTGTCCGGTATGCAACGCGGCATAGGCGTGAATGGCGCGAAATCCGCTGGTGCTGTAGTCCATCAGCTGTCCGGTGATCTGTTGGGGCGATGGATCGTCGAAGGAAAGCTGCAGCGGACCTCGACCGGCATGGCGTCGCTCGGAACGGCGATCGGCGGCTGACATCTGGATCCGTCGGGATGGGTCTGCCTAGGAGGCAAAAGACTCCCGCACCGCCTCCCTTCCGTAAAGTTTCAGCTTGCGGCTGAGCGTGCGCCGCGAGATACCCAGCAGTTCGGCGGCCCTTTGTTGATGGCCGTTGGTCTGGGCCAGCACGCGCAAGATGGTGGTCTTTTCCATGCCGTCCAAGTTGGCCGTGGGAAGCGTTGCCACCGGCGCCGATTCGGGAGCCGCCCGCTGCGGAGCGAGCAGCAGATCCCCGGGCGCGATTTCAGCCTCGCGCGCCAGCACGGCCGCTTTGGTGACCACGTTGCGCAACTCACGCACGTTGCCTGGCCACCCATACTGCTGCAATAAATGGAAGGCATCGCTCGAAAAGTGCCGGTTCAGATTGGATTGTTTGAGGAAATGTTCGGCCAGCGGCACGATATCCTCGGCGCGCTCGCGCAGGGGAGGCACGCGCAGGCAAATCTGTCCCAAGCGGTGATACAGATCATTGCGGAACTGCCCGGTCTCCACCATGTGCTCTAAATCCTGATTGGTGGCAGCCACGATGCGCACGTCGACGGTCACTTTTCGAGTTCCGCCGAGGCGGTAGTATGCCACGCCATCCAGGACTCTCAGCAGCTTCACTTGCATGCGAGGTTCCAATTCGCCCACTTCGTCCAAGAACAGCGTTCCGTGGTTGGCCAATTCGAACAGCCCGGGCTTGGGGGAGTCGGCCCCGCTGAAGGCGCCCCTTTCGTAGCCGAACAATTCGCTTTCCACCAGATGCTCGGGCAGGGCCGCGCAACTGACATCCACAAAGGGCTTGGAGCAGCGAAGCGAGTAGTGATGCACCGCGCGAGCGATGATTTCCTTACCGGAGCCGCTCTCGCCGGTGATCAACACCGCCGCGTTGGTCTGAGCGATCCGCTCCACCAGCTCGATCAGCTGTTGCATCCGCGGGCTGGCAATGATGGCCGGCATGCCTAAGTACAGCTTCGGCTGTGAGGTAATCGGCACTCATCCCGCTTTTCGGCGGAATCAAGTCTAGCCAACATGGTACTTCAGTTCTGGCTCTACTTAGGGGAATCACCCATGGGTCGCGGAAAAAGAGCGGCCGATTTAGCGGACAGAATGTCCCATTTGTCTCATTGGGCGAACATAACAAGCGACAATTTGGCGTGTTTCCTATCGGCAAAGTGATTTCTTGCCGATCCATCAACTGGATAGCAGCAGCAACCTTTGGAAGTGAATCTGCAATGTTACCAGCACAGATGGCGAACGGTAAACCAATGTCCTCGTTTGCCAGGCTCTACGTTTCGGCGGTGATACTGATCGGCGCGGCGGTCGCGGTCCTGCAGCTGGCCGAGTGGCAATCGCCGGATCTATTGCGCTTCAGTTGCTATTTGCTGATGTTTGTCGGCGCTTCGCGCTTGAAGGTGTCGCTGCCGGGAATCAACGGCGCCTTGTCGGTGTTGTTCATCTTCATTCTGTTTGGGATCGTGGAGCTGACGCTGCCGGAAGCGCTGCTGCTGGGTTGCACGGCGATTTTGTTCCAATGCCTGTGGAACTACCGGCAACGGCCCCGCTGGCATCAAGTGTTGTTCAACGCGGGGAGTATGGCGATTACGATCGCCACCGCCGGCGCGGTCTTTCACTCCGTGCTGCTGCGTCAGAGCCATCTGGAGACGGCCCTGCGGTTGTTGGTGACGGCCACGGTGTTTTTCGCGATGAACACCTTTCCGGTGGCGGCCGTTATTGCGGTCACGGAGGGCAAATCGCTGCGGCAGATTTGGAGGGAATGCTACATCTGGACGTTTCCCTACTACCTGCTGGGCGCCGTCATCGCGGGCGCGGCCAGCGCGGTAGACCGGCAGTATGGCTGGCAAACCGCGCTGCTGGCGGTCCCCGCGGTGTATCTGATCTATCGCTCGTATTACTTGTACCTGGGTCGCGTGGAAGACGAAAAGAAGCACGCCGAAGAGATGGCTTCGCTGCACCTGCGCACCATCGAGGCGCTGGCCCTGGCCATCGAGGCCAAGGATCACACCACGCACGACCATCTGCAACGCGTGCAAGTGTACGCGGTGGAGGTCGGCAAGGAGCTGTGCCTGAACGCAACCGAGCTGGAGGCGCTGCGGGCGGCGGCCGTGCTGCATGACATCGGCAAACTGGCCGTGCCGGAGCACATCATTTCGAAACCCGGAAAGCTGACACGCGAAGAGTTCGAGAAGATGAAGATCCACCCGGTGGTGGGCGCCGAGATTCTGGAACGCGTGCGTTTCCCCTATCCGGTGACGCCGATCGTGCGCTCGCATCATGAACGCTGGGATGGCACGGGGTATCCGGACGGCTTGAAAGGGGAACAGATTCCGATTGGCGCGCGGATTCTGGCGGCGGTGGATTGCCTGGACGCGCTCGCCTCGGACCGGCAGTACCGCCGGGCGCTTCCGCTCAACGAAGCCATGCAAAAGGTGGTCGCCGAATCGGGCATCGGCTTCGATCCCCAGGTGGTCGAGGTCTTGCAGCGCCGTTACGTGGAACTGGAAGCCCTAGCGCAGGCCGGCGACATGGAGCCCGCCAAGCTTTCCACCGGGCTGAAGGTGGAGCGCGGGTTGGCGCCGGCCGCCGGCTTCGAAAAGTCGCTCCACCCGGAACCCGCCATCCCACACGACAACTTTCTCAACTCCATCGCAGCCGCGCGCCAGGAGGTCCAGAACCTGTTCGAACTCGCCCAGGACCTGGGCAATTCTCTCAGCCTCAACGAAACTCTATCGCTGCTGGCGATGCGGCTGAAGCGCATGATCCCCTACGATTCGCTGGCTATCTACGTTCTGCGGGACGACCGGCTGCGGGCCGAATACGTCAACGGGGAAAACTTCCGGCTGTTTTCCTCGCTCGAGATCCCGCTCGGGCAGGGCCTGTCGGGCTGGGTGGCCGAGAAACGCAAGCCGATTGTGAACGGCAATCCGTCGGTGGAGCCGGGCTATCTGGACGATGAAACCAAGTTCACCACCATGCGCAGCGCCCTGGCGGTGCCGCTGATCGGGCTGAATGGGACGGTCAGTGTCCTCACGCTGTATCGCACCGAACGCGACGCGTTCACCAACGACCATTTGCGCATTCTGCTCGCGATCGTCCCGAAGCTGGCGCTGTCCATCGAGAACGCGCTGCGTTTCCAACAGGCCGAAAGCTCGGCGTCCACCGACTACATGACTGGCCTGCCCAACGCGCGGTCCATGTTCCTGCACCTGGATGGGGAAGTGGCGCGCTGCCGCCGCCTGAATTCGCCGCTGGTGGTTCTGGTGTGCGACATGAACGGGTTCAAACAGGTGAATGACAAGTATGGACACCTGGAGGGCAATCGCGTGCTACATTCGGTCGCCAAGAAGCTGAAGGAATCCTGCCGCGAGTATGACTACGTGGCCCGCATGGGCGGCGATGAATTCGTGCTGGTGTTGCCGGGTCTCGAGCCGGATCAATTGCAGCAGAAGATCCAGCGCCTGAAAGCGATCACCGCCGAGGCCGGCCAGGACATTTGCGCCCAGGAGACGCTGTCGCTGAGCATCGGATATGCCGTGTTCCCGGACGATGGGGCGGATGCCGACCGCTTGCTCAGCGAAGCCGACCGGCGCATGTATATCGCCAAGCAAAAAGAGAAGCTGAGCGTGGTTGGGCGGCGCGGCGGATTCGCCTTCGAGCCCACCAGCGCCTGGTAAACGCCCGATGCTATCCGTCTTGTTGCGCCAAGCCCGGCGAATCCTGCTGACTGTTCTGCTGGGTGGCTTACTCGGCGCGACCCTGGTCCGGCTGGGTCCCGGTTTTGGGGTCGACGAACGGGAACTCGATAACCGCCTGAGCGCGGAGAGCCAGCAATCGATCCGAATGGAGCATGCCAGAGAGAACAACGTCGCGCTGTTCTATGTCCGTTACCTGGGAGGCTTTTTGCGCGGGGATTTGGGATTTTCACGATCGCTGAATCGCCCGGTGGCCGAGTTACTCAGACAGCGGCTGCCATTGACGCTGGAGTCGCTCGGTTATGGCGTATGCGGCGGGGCAGGCCTGGGCCTGCTGCTGGCATTGCTGACGGTCTGGTGGCGCGCTCCCGGATCGGCTCTGGCGCCCGCGTTACTGAGCGGAGTGTGCCTGGCCATGCCGGCGGCGGTGATCGCTCTGCTATTTCTTTGGATGGGCGCCGCCAGCCGATGGGCCATCGCACTGGTGGTGTTTCCGCATGTCTACCGTTACGCCAAGAATCAGCTCGTCGCCACTGCTCAGTCGCCGCACGTGGTGGCCGCCGAGGCTAAAGGGCTGAGCAGCTGGCGCGTGCTGTGGGCGCACGTCTTCACGCCCGCGGCGCCGCAACTGGCGGCCCTGGCCGGGATCTCGGTGAGTCTGGCCTTTGGCGCGTCCATCCCGATTGAAGTGATTTGCGATACCCCGGGAGTCGGCCAACTGGCTTGGCGCGCGGCCATGGATCGCGACCTGACGCTGCTGGTCACCATCACCGTGCTGGTGGCGTTGATGACGCTGGTAGTGAACAGCCTGGCGGATTTAGGACTGGCCGCCTGGAAGAATAGCGCGCCGCCGGCGGACGCTGGGAGCGCCGTGGCATGAGCCTGAAGCAGAAGATCGCGCTGGCCATACTGGGGGTGGCGGTGGCGGCATCGCTCGGAGCCGGGTACCTGGCCCAGTCCTCCTATTCCGAACAGTTTCGCGAAGCCATCAGCGTTCCTCCGTCGGCGCGGTTTTGGCTGGGCACCGACGAACTGGGCCGCGACCGTTTCGCGCGTTTGCTGTACGGCACGCGCGTTTCGCTGCTGCTCGCGCCAGCCGCGGCGCTGCTGGCGACGATCATCGCGGCAGTGATCGGGGGCGCCGCCGGGTATCTCGGCGGACGCTGGGAGCGGTTGGTTACCGCGGGCGTCGATCTGTTCCTCTCGCTTCCGTGGCTGTTCCTGCTGCTAGCTGTGCGTGCACTGTTGCCGCTCAACACCTCTCCGGTTATTTCGGTGATCATCACCTTTCTGCTGCTGGGATGCCTGGGCTGGGCTGGGCCCGCGCGCTTGATTCGCGCCGGGACCCGAACGCTGGTCAACTCGGACTTTCTGGTGCAAGCCAGCGCCAGTGGAATCTCGCGATGGCGGTTATTCTGGCGCCACTTGCTCCCCAACCTGAGGCCGATCCTGCTGGCCCAATTTTGGGTTTCAATCCCGCTGTTCATCTTGAGCGAAGCCAATCTCGGGCTGCTGGGATTGGGCGTATCGGAGCCGCTACCCTCCTGGGGCTCCATGTTGCGGGAGCTCGAAAACTACTCCGCAGTGCTGCAAAATCCCTGGATGCTGGTTCCCGTTATTTTGCTGGTGGCGGTGGTCGGTTGTTTGCAGCTTTTGCTGGGAACCGAGGAGCGGCTGTCATGCTAAGGCGACTCATGCTGAAACGATTCGCGATCATCGGCGGGCTTTGCGGCCTGGGGCTGGCAAGCTCGGCGAGTGAGCTGCGCTTCTGCCTGCGGATCGATCCGAAAACCTTCAATCCGCTGTTGGTGGAGGACGAGTCTTCGGAAACAATTCGGTACCTGACCGGCGGCGTCCTGATCCGCTTGAATCGCTACACGCAGGAGCTGGAAGGCGAGCTAGCAACCAAATGGAAGGTTTCCGAAAACGGCCGCCGCATTGATTTCGAGCTGCGCCGGGGCGTGCGCTTTTCCGACGGCACCCCCTTCACCTGCGATGACGTGGTCTACACCATGCGCGAGCTCATGGATCCAAATCTGCATTCGCCGGTGGGCGACTCGTTCCGCTCGGCCCCCGGTCCGGTGGAATCCAAGTGCGTGGGACCCTCGGCCGTCACGGTGCGCTTTCCGGCGCCGGTAGCGGCGCTGGCCGCGCAGTTCGATGAAGTCGCTATGCTGTCGGCGCATTCGGCGGCCAAAGAGTCCGCTGTGCTGGGTCCTTTTGCCTTAGGCGAGTACAAGCCCGGCGAGTACGTCCTGCTGCGGCGGAATCCCAACTACTGGAAGCGCGATGCCAACGGCCGCGCGTTGCCCTATCTCGATTCCATCCGGCTCGAGATCCAGCAGAATCGCGAGCTGGAGCTGTTGCGATTCCGGCGCGGTGAACTGGACATCATTAACAAGCTGGATCCGGAGATGTACGACCGCTTGTCTTCCGAGATGCCGCGCTCGGTCCAGGACGCCGGCCCGTCTCTCGATTGGGAGATCGTCTTTTTCAACCAGGTGGAAAATGCGCCGCTGCCCGAGTACAAGCGGCGCTGGTTCCGCTCCCAAGATTTCCGCCGCGCGATCTCCGAAGGCATTCGCCGCGACGATCTGGTCCGGATCGTGTATCGAGGTCACGCGCGGGCTGCGGTTGGGCCGGTGTCGGTGGCGAACCATTTTTGGCTCAATTCGGCCCTCCAGCCGCCTTCGGGGTCGGAATCCTCGGTGCGGGCGCTATTGGAACGCGCGGGTTTTCGGCGCTCTGGGAGTGCACTGCTGGATCGGGATGGCAACCGGGTGGAGTTTTCTATGATCACCAACGCGGGAAACAAGCTACATGAGCGCATGCTGGCGTTGATCCAACAGGACCTGGCGCGGTTCGGCATCCAGCTCAACGTGCTTACGCTGGATTTTCCTTCGCTGATCGAGCGCATCAGCCGAACGTTCAACTACGAAGCGGTTCTGATGGCATTCACCAACCTCGATCTGGACCCCAGCGGGCAGATGAACATCTGGGTCAGCTCGGCGGCCAATCACCAATGGAATCCGAATGAGAAGACGCCCGCAACGGCCTGGGAAGCCGAGATCGACAAGCTGATGGCGGCGCAAAGCGGGTCCGAGGACCGGGCCAGGCGCAAGCTCTATTTCGACCGGGTACAACAGATCGTGGCGGACCAGGCGCCGATGCTGTTTCTGGTGAATCCGAATGCTCTTGCGGCCGTCTCGGGGAGCGTGAAGAACCTCACGCCGGCCGCTTTGCGACCGCAGATCTATTGGAACGTGGAGCACCTGCAGGTTGGCGGGGCGCTGGTTAGCGCGCGATGAGCGTCCTGCTGGAGACGCGCCTTTCGGTGGATTATCCCAATAAGCCGGGAGTCCTGCGAGAGGTGCGTTTGAAGGTGAGCGAAGGCGAGATGCTGGGCCTGGTGGGAGAAAGCGGCTCGGGAAAAAGCACCATCGCGCTGGCTTTGCTGCGCCTGCTGGAACATAAGGGCGGGGCGATCCACGGCGAAATTCTTTTCAACGGACGGGACTCGCTGCAATTGCGGCCCAGGGAGATGCGGCAGATTCGCGGCCGCGAAATCGCGCTGGTATTGCAAAGCCCGCTCGCGTCTCTCAATCCGGCGCTGCGCATTGGAACGCAGGTGGCGGAAGCCTGGCGAGCGCACGTTTCCGGCGCGGCGGCAAAACAATGGAAGGACCAGGCGCTGGAGCTATTCGATCGGGTGAGCCTGCCCGCCGAAGAATCGTTCTTGAGCCGCTATCCCCGGCAGTTGAGCGTGGGCCAGGCCCAGCGCGTGCTGATCGCCATGGCCGTGTTGCACAAGCCGCGGCTGCTGATTGCCGACGAGCCGACCAGCGCGCTGGATGCGGTGACGCAGAGCGAGATCCTGGATCTGTTCCGCCGTCTGAATCGCGAAATGAACATGGCCATGCTGTTCATATCGCACGATCTGCTGGCGGTGGCGTCGCTGTGTTCACGAATCGCAATTCTGCAGCGGGGGCAAATCATAGAAAGCGGCCCCACCGCGCAGATGTTTCGCGATCCGCATACCGCGGACACGCGCGCATTGCTGGAAGCGGTGCTGCGTAACTCCGCGGCTGCCGCGGAATTTGCGCGCACTCTCGAGCCGGCCCGGTCTACGAGCCCTGGTTGAATTTCACCGGCCGCGCCACTTTTACCGCCGGATTCTTCAGCAACTCCGCCAGCACATTGTCGGGCACCGGCTGATCGGTCTGGATCACCGAGACCGCCTCGGTCCCGGACTCCTTGCGGCCCAGAGAAAACGTCGCGATGTTGACGCCGTTCTTGCCGAGCACGCCTCCGATGTATCCGATGACGCCCGGCACATCTTGGCTTTCGACGAAGGTGAGGTTGCCCTCCAGCCTGGCCTCGCAATGCGTGCCGTTGATTTGCACCAGCCGGGGCTGCTCCAGCACCACGGCGCCTTCCACCGACGTAATGCCGGTGTCGGTCTCCAGGTCCAGCCGAACCGAATCGATGTGTGCGGCGCGTTTTTCATGGCGCTCAGCGACGGTGAGTCCGCGGTCGCCGGCGATCTGCATGGCGTTGATCGAGTTGGCTTTGCGCGCCAACGAACGCTGCAGCACGCCGGCCAGTCCAGCGTTGCGAACCAGATGCGTGTTGAACTCGGCGATTTTGCCGAAGTAGACCAGCCGCACCGCCTTCGGATTGCCGGTGGAGATGTAGGACGCAAAGCTGCCCAAGCGCTCGGCCAGCCTGCCATAGGGTCCCAAGGTCTTGTATTGTTCGGGCGTGAGCGCGGGCAGATTGACGGCGTGCAGCGCCGCGCCATTTTGCAAATAGTCCACAACCTGCTGCGCGATGCGCAGGCCCACGGTTTCCTGAGCCTCTTCGGTGGATCCGCCGATATGCGGGGTTGCCACCAGACTCTCGATGGCCAGAATCGGATCGTTGGGCGGCGGTGGTTCGCTCTCGAAAACGTCGAGGGCCGCGCCGGCCAGCCGGCCGGAAGCCAGTGCCTCCACCAGCGCAGCTTGATCGATCAACTCGCCGCGCGCGCAATTGACGATCCGCGCGCCTTTCTTCATTTTGGAAAACGCGTCGCGGGACAGCATCCGAAACGATTCAGGCGTGAGAGCCGTGTGCAGCGTGATGTAGTCGCTTTCGGCGTACAGCGTGGGCAGGTCCACCAAAGCCACGCCTACGTCTTTCGCGGTTTGCGAATGGACGTACGGATCATGGGCGATGATATTCATCTCGAATGCGGCGGCGCGCTTTACCACCTCGCGCCCGATGCTCCCCAGGCCAATCACTCCCAGCGTCTTGGCGCGGAGTTCGGTGCCCAGGAACTTACGCTTTTCCCACTTGCCGGATTTTACCGAGGCGCTGGCATTGGGGATGGAGCGCGCCAGCGACAGCATCAGCGCCACCGCATGCTCGGCAACCGAAACTGCGTTGCCGCCCGGCGTATTCATCACCAGGACGCCCGCGGCTGTGGCCGACGGCAGATCGACATTGTCGACGCCCACGCCGGCGCGCCCGATCACGCGCAGATTCGGCGCCGCCGCCAGCACGGCCTTGTCAACCGTGACGGCGCTGCGCACGATCAACGCTTCCGCGGTGGCGAGATGCTGGGTATATTCTTTCGGATTGGAAACGATGACTTCCCATCCCGGCTGCTTCTGAAGCAGTTTTACCGCTCCAGGAGCCAGCGACTCGGCAATCAGGATTCGCATGGTGTGTAAGTATTAAGCTGTGACGATTAAGCATTCAGGATAACAAACGATGGCTCTACTCGACCGGATTCAGACTGACATGGTAGCCGCGATGCGCGCCAAAGAAGAGCTCAAGCTGAACGCGATCCGCATGATCAAGACGGCGCTGAAGAAGCACGAAGTGGATTCCATGAAGCCGCTGGACGAAGCCACCGAGCTGCAAATTCTCAGCACGCTGATCAAGCAGCGCCGGGAGGCGGCCGAGATGTTTCGCAAGGGCGGCCGCGTGGAACTGGCGGAAAAGGAAGAAGCCGAACTGAAGCTGATCGAGTCCTACATGCCCTCGGCGCCGAGCGATCAGGAGATCGAGGATGCCATCGCGCAAGCGCTGGCCGAGACCGGGGCGACATCGCAGAAGCAGATGGGTCTGGTAATGAAAGCGGCGCAGGCCAAGCTGGCCGGCAAACGCGTGGATGGAAGGGCGCTCAGCGAAAAAGTTCGGGCCCGGCTATCTTAGGGGAGCAGGAACGGGGGAGCATGACCGCGGCTGAACGCGCTTA
The DNA here is from genome assembly GCA_963824345.1 of Bryobacterales bacterium. Taxonomy (GTDB): domain Bacteria; phylum Acidobacteriota; class Terriglobia; order Bryobacterales; family Bryobacteraceae; genus Palsa-89. The sequence goes on along the minus strand of CAWGOZ010000011.1, from coordinate 277,514 downwards.
CTACGACCGGCGCGCCTCCGAGTACGACGATTGGTACCTTGGCACGGGGCTGTTTGCGAACCGAATTCGCCCCGGCTGGCCCGAAGAAGTAGCGGCATTGAAAGCGCTGGTCGCTGCGCTGCCCTTCCATTCAATCCTGGACGTAGCCTGCGGAACCGGCTTTCTCACCGAGTGCATGCATGGCCGCGTCATCGGGTTGGACCAGAGCGCTTCCATGCTGGCGATGGCGCGTTCCAGGATTCCGCGCGGTGCGTTTGTTCGAGGCGATGCGTTCCAACTGCCGTTCCGGTCCGCGCAATTCGATTGCCTGCTGGCGGGGCACTTCTACGGGCACCTGGATGAGACGGCCCGGCGGATCTTTCTGACAGAAGCCCGGCGCGTCTCGACATCGCTGCTCATTATCGACGCGGCTGCGCGCGACGACGTCCCGCCTGAAGAACATCAGGAACGGGTGCTTAACGACGGATCGCGGCACGTGGTTTACAAGCGCTACTTCACGCCCCAGTGCCTGATCGCGGAGATCGGAACTGGCCGGACGCTTCACGCGGGCCGATGGTTTGTGGCCGTTCAGGCGTGAGCTACTCCGGTTTCAGCCGGTTCTGCACGTGGTCCTTGATCCAGTGCTGGTCCCACCACTCTACCGGATTCACTTCCACGCCCTCCACCTGCATCGAGTAATGCAAATGGTCGCCGCCCGCCAGGCCGGTGGATCCGCTCTTACCCATTTCCTGGCCGCGCTTCACCAGGTCGCCTTCCTTCACCGCGATCGCGCTCAGGTGCCCGTAGATGGACTGCAAACCGTAGCCGTGATCCACCACAATGCAGTTGCCGTAGATGCCCAGCGGCGCCGCCCAAACCACTTTGCCGTCGTTGGCCGCCAGCACCGGCGTGTGGGCCGTGACGGCCAGATCGAATCCGAGATGCACCTGCTGGTCGACCTTCTTTCCCTTGTAAATGTAACTGCGCACGTCGGCGAATTCGGATTCCACTTTCGAGTTCGCCAGTTGCAGAAACGGTTCGGTCCACAGAAATTTCTCCGCCGTTTTCAAACGCAGATCCGCCAGCGTCTTGTTGTTGGCGCGGCGCGTCTCGCCGTTGATTTTGAGGAAGCGCGCCAGCAGATCGCCCGTGCCGCCCGGATCGATCTGATTGACCACCTTATCGAGAAATTTGTCGTCGATCGTCAGATCGCGCATGCGAAACTTCTTCGGAAACACTTTGAACCAGAAGCGCGCTGTAGCTTCGGCGCCGGCCGAGTTCCTTGCGAAGGCCACCGGAACCGTGCCAGCGGGCGTGTCCCCCTTGCCGACCGGCATGTTCCAGGGATAGGCAAACAGCGCCAGCCGCTCGGTGGCACTGCCTGCAACCGGAAAGCTGCGGTAGGCGTAGCCGCCCACGCGCAGGCCCGCCTCTGACCAGGAACCCGACGGCGTCAACAGCACCATCTCCGAGCCGCCTTGATTGATGTAGTGTTGAAAACCATCGGCGGAGATGGAGGGAGGTCGAAGAACCACGTCCACGTCTGCTGAGATAGTGTCGGTGACGCCGCGGAAGTCGTTGGATTGCGCTTCCACGATGATGCGCGCCTTGCCCTCTTTCAAATTCGGCGCTTCTTTGCTGGCGGCGTTGAAGCGGATGTCCTGAGCGGGAAACTGCGCGAGCCAAAACTTCGTCCGGTCAGCCGGGTTCCTGGTTTCAAAAAGTGTCGTTCGGGCGCCGCTTTGCTCCAGAATGGTGGTGAACCGGCGCAGCCCGTGGGGGTTTGAAACATGCACGGTTATGGGCGTGCTCGCGCCGATGGTGGCGGGTTGCGGAGCAAAAGCGAGCGTGGTATGCGACGACAAAAAGAAGAGCGTGCTGAGCGGCGTCGCAATTAGCGCCAGCAGCATAATAAGAGCGATCGCCTTGCCCATTGCTTCTCGGATCATAACAGGGAACCCGCAGTCGAGCTAACATAAAATCGTGTTTCGCCGGATGTTCTTGCTTTTGCTGTTGCCTGCGTTCATGCGGGCCGAGGACCGCTGGATTGCGCTGAAATCCGGCCCTTTCGAGGTGTTCAGCAATGCGGGTGAGCGGCCCGCGCGCGAAAAGCTCATGTTCCTGGAGCAATTTCGCGAAACGCTCAGGATCATCACGGGAAAGGAAGAGATGCGGCTGGTTTGGCCGCTGCGCGTGATCGTCTCGAAAAGCGGAGCGCCAGTGGATCCAGCGCCGTTCGCATTGGGGCGCGACGCTCGCATGGTGGCCGTGCCGGAATCCGGCGAATTTTCACGCGACAACCGGAAGGAACTGGCGCGCATCCTGATCCGCGAGAACACCCATCGCCTTCCGCCGGATGTGGAGCAGGGGTTGATCGAATTGGTTTCCACGGTACAGATCGACGGGCCGCGCATCACGCTGGGCGCGCCCGTTCCAGAAGCAGAGCGGTCGCGAGGCTGGGCTTTGCTACATCTGGTTACGGTCAATCCGGAGTACGCCGCCCGCTCGCGCGTCATGCTTTCGAATCTCGAACAGAGCGGTGATTTCGAAGCCGCGTGCCATAACGCTTTCGAAAAAACCTCGGCGCAAATCAATCAACAAGTCGATGCATATCTAAAAGCGGGGAACTTCGGGACGGCTTCGATTTCCGGTCGCGCGCTGAGCCTGACTCGCGATTTTAAGCCGGTGCAACTGGGGTCGGAGGATGCGCGCACGGCGCTGGCGGATCTTCTGCTGGCGAACGGTCACACGGCTGAAGCGAGCGCTGCGTACAAGGATCTTCACGGTCCGGAAGCCTCCGAGGGTCTCGCGCTAGTGGCGATCCATGACCAAAAAGACGATGAGGCGCGAATGGCCCTTCAGGACGCAATCGACTCACACAGTACCAGCGCGCGTGCCTGGTTCGAATTGGGGCGAATGCAATCCGATGCGGACCAGCTCAAGAAAGCCAGCGAACTGAATCCCCGCTGGGCCGATCCATACTTCGAACTGGCGGACCTCAACCCGGCAATCGACAAAGAGAATCTCGAGCAGCGAGCCGCGCTGCTCAAGAAGGCCGCTAACCTGGACTCGCGCAATATCGCATATTGGCAGGCACTGGCCAAGACGTACGTTGCCGCGAAGGACTTCGGGGAAGCGCAGAAAGCCTGGGCCGGCGCCGAGCACGCCGCCGCCAACGACGAAGAACGCGAGGGCATCCGCCAAGTGCGGCTGCAAGTGGAGGAGAAGCATTTCGACTCCGACGCGGCGGAGCGCAAACGTCTGGCCGATGAGCGCGAAGCGGACCTGGAGCGAGTGAAGGCTCAAAGCGAGGCTGCCATTCATGCCGCGGAGAACGCAGCGCGGAAAAGGCTGAACCCGAATGGCGCTGTTCCGCCCAAACCGGAGACCTGGTATCAGGACAGCCAAACCGGCCCCAGCGTGCAGGGCGTGTTTGCGCGTCTGGATTGCATGGGAAATCAAGCGCGCCTTGTGATTCAGGTGGGGGATGGAAAAACCGTGCAGCTCCTGGTTCCCGACCCTTCGCGGATCAACACCGGCGGTGACGAAAAGTCCCTGCTGTGCGGGCCGCAAAAGCAGCCTCGCCAGGTGCTGGTTCACTACACGGCGAAGCCCGATGCGAAACTTCACACGGCCGGCGAAGCCACCGCGATCGAATTCCATTGAGGTTCGCTCATAGGTGAGGGCAGCGCTCAAAAAATTCATATTTAAGCTGCTCGGCAAAGATCCAGAAGCGATCGTGGTGACGGTCGCCTCAGGCGATCCGGAATTGGCGAAGGGCGTGTTTGCCGAGTTCCAGCGCCTGGTTCCAGACCGGCGCCACTTTCTGGTGGAGTCCGGCGAGTTTGGGGCGCAGTCGACTCTCGAAATTTACCGGCAACTGCGCCGGCGATTTCGCGGCTACCGGATCGGGCAGATCGCGTTATTGTTGGATCGCGATCCGCGCTACACCGCCCTGCGGCGCGCGGCGTTTCTTTGCGCGCCAACGAAAATTCTGGCCTACAACGCGCGGCTGGAACGGCATCACGTGACCGTCGGCGCCCCAATCACATCCTTGCTGTTCGTCCGCGGCGTTTCCATCTATCGCATTTTTCTGCGTCCGAAGTGGCTGGTTCCCTGGAAAAAGGATCGATCCCTGTATCCTTCGAACGTCCAGGAGATCGAAGGAAGGCCCCTCTCGCCGCGCCGCCGCCGTCTCGCGGTGGTGAGTCCTTATTTCCCATTCCCGCTCGCGCACGGAGGCGCGGTGCGGATCTTCAATTTACTGCGCGAGATGGCCGGCGAGTTCGACATTTTTCTGTTTGTCTTCAGCGATGGCGAAACTGCGGCTGATCTGGAGCCCGTCCGGGATCTTTGCGCTCGCCTGATCCTGGTCGGTAAGCCCCGTTATCGCGAGCCGCGCTGGTCCACGCTCGCACCGCCGGAAGTGCACGAATTCCGGTCGCCCGCCATGTTCCGGTCGCTCGCCCGCATTCGGGCCGAGTACAAGATCGAAGCCGTCCAAGTGGAGTACACCATGCTCGCCCCGTTCGCCGGAGACATGCTGGTGGAGCACGACGTCACGTTCGCGCTATACCGCCAGGTTCGCGATCGCTCGCCCGGCATCGCCCAGCGCTGGGACTATTGGCGATGGAAGCGCTTCGAGACTGAGTGGATTCGCCGCTATCGCAAGGTGGTGGTCATGTCGGAACAGGATCGCGCGCTGCTGGCCCGGCCCAACGTCGCAGTCATTCCCAACGGCGTGGACCTCGATCGATTCGTTCCGGAAATAGAGCGTCCAGGGCAACGGCTGCTCTTCATCGGGTCGTTTCGACATTTTCCGAACATTGTCGCGTATCGATTCTTTGTCGATCAAATCTGGCCGATTCTGCGCCAGAAATACACGGGAATCACCCTGACAGTAGTGGCCGGACCGGAGCCTCTGCTCTACTGGCGGGCCTTCACCGGGCTGGCCTCGATTCCACCGGACGACCGCATCCGCCTGCTGGACTTCGTCGCCGACGTCCGGCCGTTCTACGTGGAAGCGAACCTCGCCATCGTCCCCACGCTCGAATCCGCGGGCACCAATCTCAAGGTTCTGGAAGCGATGGCGATGGATCGCGCCGTGGTTTCGACATCGTCCGGTTGCGCCGGGTTGGGCCTGGAGCACGCCGTGAATGTGTGGATCGCCGACCAGCCCGGAGATTTTGCCTCGGCCGTCGGGACTTTGCTCGAAGACGACGATCTGCGCCGGCGTATCGCCGAGGGCGGCCGGGCCCACGCCGAGCGAAACTTCGGCTGGCGCCAAATTGGGGCGCGGCACCGAGCGCTGCTTCGGGATCTGATGCCGCCGCGCGTCCAGCTTCGTCCCGCCACCGAGAGCGACGTTGCTGAACTCACCGCGATCCAGCAGACCGCTCCCGAGTCGTCGCAGTGGCTCTCGCGAGACTACTTGACCTTCGATTGTCAGGTGGCTCTGCTCGATCGCCGGATCGCCGGATTCCTGGTCTCCCGCGCCGTGGCCGAAATGGAACGGGAGATTTTGAATATCGCGGTGCACCCGGAGTTCCGCCGGCTGCATGTGGCCACGGAACTGCTCCGCGCGGAGCTTTCGCGCCATCCCGGAGTCCATTTTCTGGAGGTTCGCCAGTCCAACGTGGCCGCTCAACGGCTGTATGAAGGCCTGGGGTTCCAGGCGGTTGGCGAGCGCCCCGGGTACTATGAAAATCCACCCGAAACGGGGATTGTCATGAGGATTCTTTCATGATACTGTCACATATGCGGTGGCCATCGGTGACCCCCGCGCGATGAATGCGACAACTCATTCACTACCCACCGAGCAAATCAATCCTACCGACTCGGCGTGGCAACCTCACAAAGGAGATAGAACCCTGATGGAGAACACGCAAGAAGAATTGAAGACGCACTTGATGCAAACCGACGCGGAGTTTCGGCATTTGGCCGAGCAGCATGCCACCTATCATCAACAGTTGGAAGCGCTCGAAGCCAAATCCCATCTGACCACCGCGGAGGAAGTGGAGGAGCACCGGCTCAAGAAGGTGAAACTGCAGTTGAAAGATCAGATGAACGCGATCATTAGCCGTCACCGTGCGCAGCACGTAGCCTGACATCAAGTGCGTGAGTAGTTCGTGACCCGATCCGGAGCCTCCGGGTCGGGTTTTCATTTTACCTTGGTACTATTGAATTGTGACCGACTGGCGCCAGTATTTGAGCAGCGATTCCAACGTCTGTGCGGGGCAACTGTGTGCCAAGGGTACCCGCGTGCTGCTAACCAACATCTTGGATAGCCTGGCTGAGGGCGCTACGCAAATGGAAATCCTGCGCAGCTACCCCACGTTAAAACCAGATCACATCCGGGCTGCGCTGGCCTATGCCGCTGAGCTTGCGCACGAAGAGACCCTCCTACCGTTACGCGCGGAATGAAGTTCAAGTTGGACGAGAATCTCCCGCTTGAAATCGCGGACGCGTTCCGAGACGCAGGCCACGAGATCGATTCCGTTCAGAGCGAGGGATTAAGCGGCGCCAACGATCTGACAATCCTGGATCGAGTTCAAACCGAGGATCGTATTCCTCTAAGCATGGACAAGGGCATCGCTGATATCCGTTTCTTCCCGCCGGCGCAGTATCCTGGAATCGTTCTGTTCCGTCCCGCCTCGTCTGGTCGCGGAGAAGTCCTCCGATTCGTTCAAGAGACCCTTCCTGACAATCGCGTTCAATCGCGTGGTTGACGAGTTGCGGCAATTTGTCCAGCGCGAGCCCTAGCCTATTGGCGTCAACCGTTACTCGTCGCACAAAGCGATTCCCCCATGAGTATCTCCGTGTCGTAGTAAGGGCAGCGCGCTTGGCGTGGCACGGTAACTGTTCGTTTCAGACGGGTCGACGCAGATGTGCATCGCGTCACAGTTGGGACTTCTGTTTTCAACGGTGAACCCAACGTATGACGGTGAGCTTTCGAAGGCAAGCCAGACCTCAGGGCCGGTCTGAGTAGCTAAGACCAGTTTCCGCTCGGCCTCGGCTCTTTGGTCGCGTTGTTCCTTCCACGCGTCATATGGCGCCGGTCGCAATATGCTCTCGCACCAGCATGCCTTCAGTTAACCGCTAAATCGGCTTAATTGCCGAGAAACTTCCGGATCCGCTCCACCGCTTCCATCAGCTTCTCATACGAATTCGCGATGCTGAACCGCAAATAGCCGTCGCCGTACGCGCCAAACGCAGTGCCGCTTAGGCAAGCGACGCCCGCTTGCTGCAGCAGAGCATCCGCCAGTTCTTTGGATTTCCGCCCGGTTCCTTCGATATTGGGGAAAGCGTAAAAGGCCCCGCCCGGAATGGCGCAGCGGAAGCCTGGCAGCGTATTCAATGCCGCGCAGAAGGCATCGCGCCGGCGGCGAAACTCTGCCACCATTTTGGTGACGTCGTCCTGCGGCCCGTTCAGCGCCGCAATCCCGGCCCGCTGCGTGAAACTCGCCGTACACGAATTCGAATTCACCATTAGCTTGTTCACCGGATCCACCAGCCACGCCGGCATCACGCCATAGCCCATGCGCCAGCCCGTCATCGCATAGGTCTTGGAAAATCCATCCAGAATAATCGTCTTCTCCAGCATGCCGGGCAGAGTAGTGATGGACAGCGGCTCCTCGTCAAAATAAATACGCGAGTAGATTTCGTCCGAGAGAATCACCAGATCGCGATCGCGCACCAGATCGGCGATAGCGCGCACGTCGTCGGCCGGAATCACGCCGCCCGTGGGATTGTGCGGCGAATTGAGAATCAGCAGCTTGGTCTTGGGCGACAGGCTATCCTTGAGCACGTTCAGATCGAACGAAAACCCGCGCTCTTCTACTAGCGGAATGGGCACCGGCTTAGCGCCCAGAAAATTGATCATCGATTCGTAAATCGGAAAGCCCGGGTTCGGATAGATCGCCTCGTCACCGGGTTCCAACAGCGCCATCAGCGGAAAAAAGATGATCGGCTTCCCGCCCGGCACCACGCACACGTGCTCCGCGCCCACCCGAATCCCGCGCGTCCGGCAAATATAGGATGCGATGGCCTCGCGCAATTCCGGCAGACCTTGTGTTGGGCCGTAATGCGTCCAGCCCTGATCCAGCGCCTGCTTGCCCGCCTCCACAATGTGGCGCGGGGTATCGAAATCGGGCTCGCCGATCTCCAGGTGTATGATGTCGCGCCCCTGGGCTTCCAGCGCGCGAGCGCGTACCAACACTTCGAAGGCGGTTTCCACGCCTATGCGGCTCATCCGCTCGGCTAGTTTCATGATTGTTTGTGAAAAAACGGGACGTTGTTGCGAAACTCCGCGAACTGCACGCGATCGCCGATCTGTACGCGCTCGCCGTCAATTCGGCCCGTTAAGCGCCTTCCACCCGCCAGCTCGATGATCGCCAGTTGATATGGCACGTCGTTGACGTACGCCTCCGGCGGAGAATAAACCACGGTTTCGGTATAAATGGTGCCTGAGCCTAAATCGGTCATGCCGCCCCCAGGATGGTGATCACGCTGGTAGCACCCGATCCGCCTAGATTCTGCGCCAGCCCGAGCGAGTTTCGCTTTACCTGCCGCTCGCCGGCCTGTCCGCGAATCTGCTCCACGACATCGCAAATTTGCCCCGTGCCGGTGGCGCCCACCGGATGCCCTTTCGATTTCAAACCGCCGCTGGCGTTCACGGGACGCTCCCCGTGCAGGCAGGTGCCGCCCGCCAAACTAAAAGGACCGCCTTGGCCCTTCGGCACAAAGCCCAGGTCTTCGATGGCAATGATCTCGGCGATGGTAAAGCAGTCGTGTACCTCGGCGAATTGAATGTCAGCGGCCTGCACGCCCGCCATTTTGTAGGCCTTCGCGGCTGACGTCTGCACCGCGCGGAAGGTGGTGATGTCGTCCTTTTCATCGAGAGCGACGTGATCGGAGGTCTGCGCGATGCCCAGGATGCGCACCGGTTTGTCGGTAAACTCCGACGCCCGCTCCAGCGGCGTAATCAGGACCGCGGCTGCGCCATCGCTGATGAGCGAACAATCGTACACCGTCAGCGGCTCGGCAATCGGCTTACCGGCCAGCGCCTGCTCCATCGTGATCACCTTACGCATGTGGGCCAGCGGATTCTTCGCGCCGTTCTGATGGTTCTTCACGGCCACCGCCGCCAGTTGCTCGCGCGTGGTTCCGTACTGATACATGTGACGCCGCGCGATCATCGCGAACAGCGCAGGGAAGGTCGCTCCCGCGCGCACTTCTCCGCAACCGTCTCCCGCGCCGGCCAGAATTTCAGTCACCTTCGGCGTAAGCTGCGAAGTCATCTTTTCGACGCCCACCACCAGCACGACGTCGTAGAGGCCCGCCGCAACCGCCGACACGGCATGAAAGAAAGCCGATCCACTGGATGCGCAGGCAGCTTCAAAACGCGTCGCCGGCACGCCGGTGATCCCGATCGCGGTTGAAATGTAGGGCGCCAGATGATTCTGTCCGGTAAACGATGGTCCGGCGAAATTGCCGAGATAGAACGCCTCCACCTGGAATGCGTTCGCGCGTCCGTTCTCCAACGCTTTTTGACCGGCCTCTACTGCGAGCGAACGGAGATCGCGATCCGGGAACGCGCCAAACGCGGTCTTCCCGATGCCGGCTACGGCTACTGGTCTCATATTTTCAGGATATCTTAACGCTGGCTGACCGGCGGATTGAAAGGAACCACCGTCGCGCCCGGCCGCAAGTGACCTTGGTCTCGATCCCGATTGTTTTCGTCGCAGGAATATTCCATCAGCCGATCGCCGGGCTTCAGGCGGGTGAGCACGCGATGATTGCTCCAGGGCCGCGTGTACATCTTGGCGTCGTCCACTGTCACTTCGTACGCAATGTGATTGGCGTCGGTCAGCCGGTACCGCTCCGTCACGTGTAAAACGTCGCTGTGCGGATGCCCAGCCGTATCCAGCCAGGTCCGATCGTTGAACCCCACCGCGTCCACCACCAGCGTGTCCCCGTCCCAATTCCCGATGGATTCGCCCATGAAGGTTGGATCCAGATTTTTCGAGTGTTCCGGCACGTCCAGAGGGACTGCTCGGAACGTCGTCATGTACTCGTATAAAAATACGACCGACTCCCTCGTTTGCACCACGCGCATGGGAAAGGGCGAATTGGTGATGCGCGGAACGCCCGGAAAAAGGCAAAAGCCGGTGGGATCGTACATCGTGTTGATTTTTTCGTACACTGCCTTGCCCGCGGGCGTGAACGGAAGCTCGCCGATTTCCTTGGCCATGTTCGGCGTGTAGGGAAGGTTCCAGTATCCGGACAGGTCGGGTTTTCCTTGAGCGAAAGCCCCCATCCCCGCGAGCGCGATGCCAACCAAAGCGACCCAGGCAGTCCGCATTTTCAAACTACATTACTACTTCTGGGTGCTGCTTGTGAGCATCAATTTGTGGAACAGAGCCACGGTGTCGTCGTGCTCCACCCAACCGCCCGGACCGATGTGCATTCCCTCAGCCATGTTCACGGGCATGCGTCCTTCTTTATTCTTGACGTCCATCCTGGCGCCGTGGTCCACCAGGAACTGAACCACTTCATTGGCCCCCCGGAAGGATGCGCCGTGCAGCGCCGTATAGCCTGCGTCGTTCACCGCGTTCACATCGTCGCCCCATTCCAAGCAAAGCTTCAGCGCTTCCGGAGCATCGGCCTGAGATCCGTGGCTCTGCCCGTCGGACCAGCCCACACCCGCCGCCACCATCAACACCGTGGTGTGATCGTTGGTTGCGATCAGCGGATCGGCTCCGTGCTCCTTCAATAAGCGCATCACCGTAACATCGTCCGACTGCGCCGCGCGCCACAAGGGCGTTGCTCCAATCGCATTGGCCCAGCGTCCGTCGAACGAGGGCTGGCCGCGCAGCGGGATTTTCTTGGTCAGACGCGCGTTCGGATTGGCCCCATGATCCAGCAGCGCCTGGATCAGTTCCAAATCGCTGAGCGTGTCCTTCTCAGGTGGCGCCGGGCGCGTGGACCATTCCAGATTTCGCATGTCGATGGCCGCGTACAAAGGACCGCGTCCTTTATCGTCGACGGCGTTGGGATCCGCGCCATGCTCCAGCAAAAACTTCGCCAGCGCGTAATGCTCATTGAAAGCCGCCACCAATAACGGGCTGCTGCCATCCGCCGAGTTCTGTTTCACGTTCGCGCCCGCGGCAATCAATATCCGCGCCGATTCCAGATCGTTCTGCCGCGCGGCATACAGCAGCGCTGTCATTCCGCCGGCCGGAAACGGAGCCGAGAAAATAGTTTGGAACATGGTCGGCGGGGGCAGCGCGTGCGTTTGCGCATTTACTTCCGCTCCCCGTTCGATCAAAATCTTCGCGGCGGCCGCATTCTTTTCCGCTACCGCCCACATCAGAGCGGTCTGCCCCTCCGAGTTGGTCTTGTTAGGATCGGAGCCGCGATCCAGAAGCACCTTGAGAGCTTCCGGCTTGCCGGTGCGCGCGGCCAGCATCAAAGCCGTATCGCCCATCTCGGAAACCACCGCATTGGGATCTTCGCCGGCTTTCAACAATTCCTCGATCATGGCTGCGCTGCCGTTGGTTGCCGCCAGCGAAAGCGGCGTAGCCCCAAAACGGTTCGCAGGCTTCGCGTTTGCGCCCGCGCGAATCAGTTCCGCGGCCATTGCGACATCATCCCAACGAGCCGCCCAATGCAGAGCTGTCGTGCCATCGGGTTGCGCGACGTTCGGATCTGCATGCAGCTTTAAGAGGGCCCGCACGGCTTGCGAGTCCTGTTGCATCGCCGCATCGGCCAATCGAGTGTCGCCGGTGGCCGCCCCAAAGCTAGCAGTCGCCAGCGTTGCAGCTATGCAAAATCCCTTCAGGCGCATGAACATATAATCTATCGTATTGCAGTTTCACGCCCGTTGGCAATACAATCGAAGGTATGCCCCTGGGAGCGACGCGATGGCCGGGTTTTGCTCTCGCAGCCAGCTTGATCGCTTCCTTGCATGCAGCTCCAGCCAGCGCGCAAGCCCCAACTCCGCGCGCGCTTCTCGATCAATACTGCGTTACCTGCCATAACGAAAAAACCAAGACTGCCGGACTGATGCTGGATAAGCTCGACATCGCCAATGTCGGGCCGAACGCCGCAACCTGGGAAAAGGTGGTGCGCAAGTTGCGCGTGGGCGCCATGCCGCCGCAAGGAATGCCGCGACCGGATCGGGCCGCTATGGATTCGCTGGCTGCATCCATCGAGAACGTCGCTCGATCACGCTGCTACCGCCGCGCCCAATCCCGGCCGTCCCGTCCTGCATCGCTTGAACCGCACCGAATATGCGAACGCTATCCGGGATCTTCTGGCTTTGGATGTGGATCCGTCCGCCATGCTTCCCACCGACGACGCCAGCTTCGGCTTCGACAATATCGCCAGTGTTCTGGGTGTTTCGCCCGCGTTGATCGAGCGTTATCTGCTGGCTTCGGCGAAGATCAGCCGTCTGGCCGTGGGCGATCCGAAAACCGACCCCATTACCGACACGTACCGCGTTCGTTCCGACGTCACGCAAAACGAGCACCTGGATGGCCTGCCCTTCGGAACGCGCGGAGGCGTCCTGATCCACCACAATTTTCCGCTGGATGGCGAGTACGTCATCAAAGTGAAACTGCTCAAATCCACGGTGGATCTGCTGTTCGGTAACAACGCCCAGGATCAGTTGCTGGAAATCGCGCTGAATGGCGAACGGGTGCAGACTCTGAACATTAATCCCAAGGTCGCCGCTCCGCCGGCGCCCGCACCGACGGCCGAGAAGCCGGAAAAGCCCGCGGAAAAGCCCAAGACAGACGGATTCGATCCGGCCGCCGCCACCAAGCTCAGCATGTCGCAACCCAAGGACAATCTGGAAGCGCGGGTGCATGCCGCGGCTGGGCCGCAAACCGTGACCGTCACTTTTGTGCAGCGCAGCTACGGCCCGGCGCAGGATCTGATGCAGCCGCTCGAACGCAGCACCTTCGATCCCAGCGATCCCAAAGGCCTTCCGCACGTATTGAGCGTCGCCATCAGCGGGCCGTTCAACCCCGCCGGTTCTGGAGACACGCCCAGCCGCCGCAAGATTTTTGTCTGCCATCCGGCCAACGCAAACGAAGAACTCCCCTGCGCGAAGACGATCATTTCCATGCTGGCGCGCGAAGCCTATCGCAGGCCGGCATCCGATACCGACCTTGAAACTCTGTTGAGCTTCTACCAAACGGCCCGCAATAAGGGTGGGTTTGAAGCCGGTATCGAGATGGCGTTGCGCCGCATTCTCTCCGATCCGCAATTCGTGTATCGCTTCGAGCGCGATCCATCCAACGCTCCGGCCGACGCCGCCTATCGCGTCAGCGATCTGGAACTGGCCTCGCGCCTCTCGTTCTTTTTGTGGAGCAGTATCCCGGATGGCGAGCTGCTGGAGGTTGCCGTCCGCGGCAAGCTGCACGATCACGCGGTGCTGGAGCATCAAGTTCGCCGCATGCTGGCCGATCCGCGCGCCGAATCGCTAGTGACCAACTTCGCCGACCAGTGGCTCTACCTGCGCAATTTGCGCGGCGTGAACCCGGATCTGGAATCGTTTCCCAATTTCGACGACAATCTGCGGCAGGCCTTCAAGCGCGAGACCGAGCTGTTCTTCGCCAGCATCATCCAGGAAGACCGCAGCGTCATCGACCTGCTGGACGCCAATTACACCTTCGTCAACGAGCGCCTGGCGAAGCAATACGGAATTCCGAATATTTACGGCAGCCAGTTCCGCCGCGTTGCATGGCCAGACGACAGCCCGCGCAGGGGACTTCTGGGACAAGGCAGCATTCTGACCGTGACCTCCATTGCTACGCGTACCTCGCCGGTGCAGCGCGGCAAGTGGCTGCTTGAAAACGTTCTCGGCACGCCACCCAATCCGCCGCCCGCCAACGTGCCGCCGCTGAAAGAGAACAAGTCCGGCGCCAAGCAGCTCTCGGTGCGCGAGCGCATGGAAGCGCATCGAGCCAGTCCGGCTTGTTCGGGCTGTCACAAGGTTCTGGACCCGCTCGGATTCGCTCTCGAAAACTTTGACGCGGTCGGCCAATGGCGAACAGTCAGCGAATCGGGCGATAAGATCGACGCGTCTGGCGCGCTCGCCGACGGAACCAAAGTTTCGGGCGTTGCCGACTTGCGCGCGGCGCTGCTCAGCCGCCCCAACGTGTTCGCCGGAACCATGACGGAAAAACTCCTGACTTACGCCCTAGGCCGGGGCCTGGAGTATTACGACATGCCTGCCGTGCGGGCGGTTACGCACCAGGCCGCGCAGAATCATTACCGTTTCTCTTCTTTAATATTGGGAATTGTCGAGAGTACGCCGTTTCAGATGAGGCGTTCGCAGGAACCGGATAGCGCAGCCGCAACCTCGGTAGCCGCGAACAGGAGGACCCAGCAATGATGATCACCAGGAAGCATTTGCCGCGCCGCACGTTTCTGCGCAGCGTCGTAGGCAGCGCCATCGCGCTCCCGCTGCTCGACTCCATGATCCCGGCGATGACGGCCGCGACGAAAACGGCGGCCAGCCCAAAGACCCGGCTCGGCTTCATGTACGTTCCGCACGGCGCCGTCATGGACAAGTGGACTCCCGCCACCGAAGGCGCGGGCTTCGAATTCACGCCCATCCTGAAGCCGCTGGAACCCTTCCGCAACCAGCTGCTGGTGGTCACCGGACTCGCCAATAAAGCAGCCGAGTCGCAAGGCGATGGCGGGGGCGATCACGCTCGTAGCGCTCCCTCTTTTCTCAGCGGCGTTCACCCCCTGCGCACCGAAGGCGAGGACGTGCGCGCCGGCACTACGATCGACCAGATTTACGCCCAGAAAATGGGCCAGGATACACCGCTGCCTTCGCTTGAACTCGGCACCGAAGACACCGGCCTGGTGGGCGTCTGCAACGTCGGCTATAGCTGCGCGTACATGAATTCGATTTCGTGGCGATCTCCCACGCAGCCGCTGCCCATGGAGATCAATCCGCGGGTAGTCTTCGAGCGCCTGTTCGGAGATGGCAGCAACGCCGCCGACCGCCTGGCGCGCAAGCAGGAAGACCGCAGCATTCTGGACTCCATCACCGGCGAAGTTTCGCATTTGCAGACCGGCCTGGGCGCTCGCGATCGCGGCAAGATCGCCGATTATCTGGACAACATCCGCGAAATCGAGCGGCGCATTCAGATGGCCGAGAAGCGCGCCAGCATGAACATTGAGGTACCCGAAACCCCCATCGGCGTCCCGGATTCATTCGACGAGCACGCCAAGCTGATGTACGAATTACAGGTGCTGGCGTTCCAAGCCGAGATCACCCGCGTCTCCACCTTTATGGTGGCGCGCGACTTGAGCCAGCGGACGTTCCCGCAGATCGGCGTGCCCGAGCCGCATCATTCGGTTTCGCATCACGGCAACAACCCGGCGATGATCGCGAAGCTCGAAAAGATCAATGTCTATCACGCCACGCTGTTCGCATATTTCCTCGAACGGCTGCGCGCGACGCCCGATGGCGACGGCAATCTTCTGGACCATTCCATGATCATGTACGGCAGCTCGATGAGCAATCCGAACGAGCACAATCATTTCCCGCTGCCATTGCTGGTGGCGGGCGGCGCTTCGGGCAAATTGCAAGGCGGCCGTCACTTGAAGTTCCCGGAACGCACGCCGATGTCGAATTTGCTGGTCAGCCTGCTGGAGAAAGCGGGCATAGAGAAGGGCTCGCTCGGCGACAGCACCGGCATGCTGACCATCTAGCGCGCCGCGAATTACAGGAGGCCCCGCTGTCGCAGCTCGCGCTCCAGTTGTTCCGCCGAAAAAAACTGCACCGCGTCCATTCCGTGAGCCTGCGCCGCCTCGACGTCCACCGCCAGATCGTCCGTGAAAAAGCATTCCTCGGGATTGCATTGCGCCCGCGCAATCGCCTCCCGATAAATCTCTGCCTCCGGCTTGGCCGCCTTCACTTCGTGCGAGAGCACATAGCCGTCGAAGTGCCGGAGCAGCGGATAGGACTCCTTCAGCATCGCGAAATGAATCGGGTTAGTGTTTGAAAGCGCCAGCAAGCGGTGCCGGCTTCTGAGATCCTCCAGCAAATCCTCGGCTACCAAGGGTTCCGGTAGAAAAACGCAATTCCACCAATCGCAAAACTCCGCGTAGGAGATGTCCAATTTCAGGACGGCAGAGAGCTCGCGCATGAACGGCTCGGCTTCGATCTCGCCCTTCTCGAATGGCCGCACCAGTCCCGTAGCCCGAATCCGTGCAGCTACTTCTTCCGGTTTGCAACCGCAAAGTTCGGCCATCCGCACGTAAGCTCGCTTGACATCGAACGGGATGATGACGTTACC
Organism: Bryobacterales bacterium; assembly: GCA_963824345.1. Lineage (GTDB taxonomy): Bacteria > Acidobacteriota > Terriglobia > Bryobacterales > Bryobacteraceae > Palsa-89. The sequence continues at coordinate 261,210 of CAWGOZ010000011.1, read as the reverse complement.
CAAGTCGAAGAGAACGGTCTTAATCATGCTTCGAGCGCGCGAACGTGCCGCTGCTGGGAATATCGAAGCAGCTGGGCGTCTTTGGTTACCAACGTTGCACCCAAGACTCGAGCTGTCGCCACCAGCATTCGATCGGCCGGGTCGCCGTGCATTTCTCCGGGCAAATGTACGCTTTCAATCGCAATCTCTGGGGTCAACGGCGCAACGGCGATTCCCGGCTTACCTAATGCTTGGTCAACCCAGGTGCGCACATTCATTGGAAGCGCCACGCGCCCGCGCTTTTCGAGCATCGCCAGTTCCCAAATTGAGATTACGGAGACCCGCAAATTGCCCTCGCGCTCCCCATCCTTGATGCTCTGAAGCGCTGCTCGGGACAATTGCCGGATGAGACCTAGCTGAGCCCAGATCCAGCAATGGGTGTCAAGAAGGAGAAGGTCACCCGGCATCCGCTTCCCACGCCACATCGATAGGGGAAATGATGTCGCCGGTGATTTCCATGGTGCCCTTCATGCTTCCGATGAAGCTTTCCGGCTGTTCGTCCAAAGGGACCAGTTTCGCGACGGGCTTGCCACGCTTGGTGATGACGAACTGCCTGCGCTGCTGTTGTACTTCATCGAGGACTTTCAGGCACTTCGCTTTGAATTTCCCGGCTGGAATCTTTTCCATCATGACTATAGTCACACTAACATGGTCATCTATCAGCTGTCAATGCTTCCACGCGTTGCCGCTCCCTCCCCACGCTATAATTCAAGCGAATGGACATCTACGAGGAAGTGGTCCGGCTGCGCCGCCTCGGCCAGAAGTGCGCCCTCGCCACTATCGTCCAGGTCAACGGCTCCATTCCCAGCTACGAAAGCGCCAAACTGCTGGTTCGCGAGGACGGTTCCATGCTCGGGACCGTGGGCGGTGGCTGCGTCGAGGCCGAAGTCTGGAACGCCGCGCGCGAAGTGATGGAGACCGAGAGGCCGCGCCAGATGAATTTCAGCCTTGGCCAGGACGCCGCGTACGACAACGGCCTCATTTGCGGAGGACAACTCAGCGTGTTTGTCGAGCCCGTAGTTCCCCAGCCTCGCGTTTTCATCTTCGGAGCTGGCCACATTTCGAAAAGCATCTCCAAGGTGGCGGTCCTCGCCGGATTCTCCTCGGTGGTCGTTGATAATCGCGAAGCGTTCGCCAATCTCGAGCGGTTCCCGGAAGCCGACGAAGTTTACGCCGAAGAATACGAGGAAGTGTTCCCCAAGCTCCCCATCCGCGACACCAGTTATGTGGTGATCGTGACGCGCGGCCACCGGGACGACATGCGCGTTCTGCGTTGGGCGGTGGAAACCAACGCCAAATACATCGCTATGATCGGCAGCAAGCGCAAGGTGATCGGCGTGGTCAAGGAATTAGAAAAAGAAGGCATTCCGCGCGCTGCCTTCGACCGCGTCTTCGCTCCTATGGGGCTCGAGATCGGCGCCATTACTCCCGAGGAAATCGCAGTTTCGGTCGTCGCCGAAATGATCGCCCTGCGCCGCGCGCCGGATTCGGAATGGCGTACCGCTGCTAAATCCATCTTCGCGAGCGAAGCGTCGCGAGCCGTTCTCAAGTGAGCGGCAGCCCGAAGATCGCCGGCATCATTCTTTCCGGCGGCGCTTCCCGCCGCATGGGTACTCCCAAGGCGCTGCTTCGATTTCGGAACGAAACATTTCTCGACCGTCTCATCGGTCTCTTCTCCGCCGTTTGCGATCCAATCATCGTTGTCGTCGGGCTTCACGCCGATAAGATCCGATCCGGGATCCAGCGCGGCCGCGATGTCCTGTTCGCCGTCAACCCCGATCCGGATCGCGGCATGCTTAGCTCGCTCCAATGCGGATTGACTTTAGTTCCGCTCGACGCCGACGCCGCGATGTTCCTGCCGGTCGATCATCCCCATCTGGAAATCTCAACTCTTGAAACGCTGGCCGCCCGATTTCGCGCCGGCGGCGCTCCAGTCATCGTGCCTACCTACTCAGGCGAGCACGGTCACCCGGTCTGCATCGCGCGGCCACTGGTCGCGGAACTGCTGGCTCTGCCACCGGAGGCCAAAGCGAGCGACGTCATTCATCGCCACGTCTCGCGCACCATTTACGTCGAAGTCTCCGATCCGGCCGTCGTTACCGATGTCGATGACCCCAGCGCCTACGCCGAACTGTTGGCGCAGCACCCATGAAAATTCTCCGGCGTTCGGTTCTTATCGCCGTGCTCCTCGTGGTTGCCTTCGGGCTGGCCGCGCCTTTCCTCAACGCCAATCGCTTCCGCCCGCGCATCCAGGCCGCGCTCGAAGCGGCACTCAATCGCCCCGTTCACCTGGGCGCGGTGCACCTGAATCTCTTCACCGGCCCGGGCTTCACCGTGGACGACGTACTGATCGACGACGATCCAGCCGCCGGCATCGAGCCTTTCGCGCATGTTGAATCCCTGCAAGCGCGCATTCGCTGGACCAGCCTGTTCGCGGGTCATCTCGCGTTTTCCAGTCTGCGTCTGGATACGCCCAGCGTCAATGTCGTCAAGATGCCTTCCGGTCCCTGGAACATTCAGCCGTTGCTCGATCATCGCCCGCAGTCCAGCGCCCCGCGCCGCTATGCGATTCCGGATATTCAGATTCGCGGCGGCCGCATCGATTTCAAGTTCGGCGATACCAAGTCCGTCTTCTATATCAGCGATGCCGACGTAGACGTTTATGCCAACGAAAACGGCGATGTAGTGATTCGCTTCTCCGGCGCTCCAGCTCGCACCGACCAGGCATCGCCGAGCTTCGGCGAACTCACCGCCCGCGGCCTGCTGCAGTCCGGCGCGAGCGGCCAAAACCAGCTCAGCATGGGAGTTCATCTGGATCGAACCGCGATTTCGGAGATCACGCGCCTGTTCCATGGCAGTGACATCGGCGTACACGGCTTTGTGCTGGCCAACGCCAAACTCGCTGGTCCGTTATCCAGCATTGGAATTACCGGCGATCTCAACATCAGCGACGTGCATCGCTGGGACCTGATGCCGTCACCCGGCGAAGGCTGGACGCTCAACTATCGCGGATCGCTTGATCTCAACGGCCACCATCTCGATCTCGCCACTATGAACACCCCAGTCACAACGCCGGCACAGCTGGACCCGGTGTCGGCCCAATTTCGATTGGACAATTATCTCTCGGCGCCGAAATGGTCCGGCAATCTTCAATTCCACGGCCTTCCCGCGGCATCCTTAGTTGAAACCGCCCGGCATCTGGGCGCCCCGTTTCCGCCCGGCGTGCAAGTGGAAGGCAAAGTGGACGGCGCCATCGGCTATTCGAGTCAATCGGGCGTCGGTGGCCAGTTGACGCTCGCCAGCGCCGCCGTGAAGTTTCCGCAAGGCGGCTCGGCGCAATTCGATTCGGCGCAAGTGCGGATCGCGGACGGCAAGCTGGTGCTGGCTCCATCCAAGGTCGATATGCAGGACGGGCAATCCGCGCAAGTGGAAGGCGAGTACGCGTTCGACAACACGCATGCGGCCTTTCGCATCGCGACGGCGCAGTTGACCGTCGGCGCCGCTCGCTTGTTTGACGCCGCGCCGATTCCGCTGCCCATTCCAGTCATTGGCCAGCTCCATCAAGGATCGTGGAAGGGTTGGGTCTCTTACGAGAAAACCGCCGAAAATCCCCCGTCCTGGTCGGGCCAGTATGAGTTGCAGAATGCCGTCATGGATATTCCGGGTGTTGCGTCGCCAGTGCGCATCGCTTCTGCCGTGGTCCAGATGAACGGCGGCGAGATTCAAATCACCCGTATGCATGGCCGCGCCGGCACGGTGAAGTTCGACGGCGAATATCGCTACCAGGCCGCTGCCGTGCATCCGCACCGGCTACGCGTTACCATTCCCGAACTGCAGATCGCCGAAGCCGAACGCTTGATGCTTCCCACCCTGCGCCGTAATGAGGGCTTCCTCGCCCGGGCGTTCCGCCTGCGCGATCAGCCGCTTCCTAAGTGGCTGCAGGAACGCGACGCCGAGATCACTCTGCAGGTGCCTGGTCTGATGAACGGTGAATCGCCGCTCGGCGAGTTGCGCGCCCACGCCCTCTGGCGTGGAGCGTCCGTCAACGTTCCTAATTTTGAATGGCGTCTGGCAAACACCCATGCGGCCGGCAAGATGTCCGTGAACCTCGCCAAAGCCGAGCCGCGCTACCAATTGAACGGCACTCTGGAAAATTTCGATTATCGCAATGGCCAGCTCGACTTGAATGGCGAATTTGTGACCAGCGGAGTCGGCGCCGAGCTGCTCCTCAATCTGCGTTCCACCGGGACGTTTGAAGGCCGTGGGATCATGCTTGCGCCGGACGCCGAGATGCGAGCGGTCTCGGGTTCCTATCGCGTGGCCGCCTCCAACGGCATTCCGCGCCTGCTGCTTTCCAACCTCCAGGTTTCACAAGGCGCCGACACGCTGACGGGGCAAGGCTCCAGCCAACCCGACGGCCATCTGGTGTTGGATCTCACCACCGGCCGCCGCCAGGTGCGCCTGACCGGAATGTTGCTGCCCGTGCATCCCGAGCCCGCTCCCGCGCGATAAAGTGGAATGGCTCAATGGTACACGCGGCTGAAGCCGCGTTCTTGACCGGGCTCGGCGTACTTCGTCACCTGCGAACTAGTGACGGACCCGACGTTGTCAGAACGCGGCTGAAGCCGCGTGTACCCCAAGCCGGTTCGCCGCCATACGCGTCCGATACAATAATAGTGGTCCCTGTTTCCCAATGAATGAAGCCACCAGCGAGCTCCTGGCCGATGCGAACGACATCGTTCGGGAGCAGTTGGCGCTGGCTTGGCGCGAGCATGTCGAGCGCGTTCGTGATGTGCTCGAAGCACAATGGCCCGAGCGCATGGAGCGCGCTCTGGAGGAAACCGTCGCTGGCTTGGCGGCGCGCCTGGAAGCCGAATATCAGGATGCTCTCGAAGCTCGGCTGCGCGAAGCAGTCCACTCTGGGCACGCCGCGCGTCGCGAGCTCATCCAGAAACTGAACCAAACCGCTCGCCGTCTGCGGCACTTTGAAAACGAAGGCCAGTGGAGCCACACGCTGGTGGATGCCACGCGCGGCTTTTGCGGACGAGCGGCGCTGTTCTTGATTCGCGACCGCAAGCTGCACTTCGAGGCTGCGCGAAATATCGACCAATCCCCTCCCACCGATGACGTTGCACTGGATTCCGCGCCGGCGTTCGCCAGCGCTGTTGAGACTCGTGACACCCTGGTCGCCATCCGTACCAGCAGCGAGTTGTCCGAGCCGCTGGCCTCTTATTTGTGCCAGGGCCCGGCCGAAGAAACCAGGTGCTGCCTCTTTCCTATCGTTACGAGGCAAGGAGTCGCGGCAGTGCTGTACGCGGATTCCGGGGAAGTGGACATCGACGCCCTGGAGCTTTTGGTTGCGACGGCCGGCATTGTGCCTGAAAGCAGCCCCGCCGCGGGGGCCGTTGAACTGGTTTCCATTACGCCTACCTCGCAAAAGCCTGAGATTCTCTCATGGTTTTCCCTTAGCCACGAGGATCGGGAGCTCCACCTGCGCGCCCAGCGCTTTGCGCGTGTCCAGGTGGCCGAGATCCGGCTGTATCAATCCGAAAAAGTAAAGAATGGCCGCACCGCGCACGATCTATATACGTCTCTTAAAGAGGAGATCCTTTCGGCGCGCGAAGCTTTTCGCCGTGAGTTTTTGAATGCATCGGACTCGATGGTGGATTATCTCCATCTCGAGCTGGTGAGAACGCTGGCAAACGATGATGCTGAAATGTTGGGTCATAATTACCCCGGCCCGATGGTCTAGGCTGGCTTGGGCAGCCGCGTGCGCTTGGATATGCACCGTGCTCTGTGCTGGAGCTTTGTCCGCGCAGTCCCTGGACGCGCTGGCGGACCGGTATCGCAAAACTCCTGCCAATGCCGGCGCTCGCGCGGCCGTGCTGCGGTACGCCGAAACTCACCGCGCCGATAAGAACGGCGCGCTGGCGCTCTTGCTTCTGGGAGCGACCGAGACCGATGAGCGCCAGTTCGGAGACGCGCTGGCCCACCTGAAAGCGGCAGTCAAGCGTTTGCCGGAGTTGGCCGACTACACCGCCTATCTGAGCGCGGTATCCGAAGCCGGCTTGCGCCAGTTCGCCGATACCTCGTCAGCCTTGCAGCCGGTATGGAAATCCACGCCTGCCTCGCCCTTGGTGACGAAAGCGGTTCTGCTCCAGGCCGAATCGTTTCTCCAGGGCGGCAATCCGGCAGACGCCGTCGCGCTGGTCCAGCAGCATCTAGCGGATTTGTCGGCTCCGCAAGCCGAGCTGTTGCTTGCTCGGGCCTATGAGGCGCAAAACAATGCCGAGGCCGCCGCGCAGCATTATCAAACAATCTATATCGAATATCCGCTTTCCAAGGAATCCGCCGATGCCGAAGCGGCTCTAGCCCGCTCTCCTGGCATTCCGCCCGAAGCGCTATTTGCTCGCGGTCTGAAGCTCGAGATGGAAGGCGATTATACACGAGCCGGCAAGGAACTCACCGCGCTTCTGCCGCGCTTGAGCGGCGAGAACTACGACCTGGCCCGGGTTCGCATTGGAGCGGCTGCGTACTTGGGTCGAGAAAACGAATCGGCCTACAAATATCTGAGCTCCTTCCAGGCCGGCGCGCCGGAGCCCGAGGCTGAGCGTCTTTATTACTTGCTCGAATCCCAGCGCCGCTTGAGCCGGTTGGACGAGATGAACGCCACGCTTCAGAAGCTCGGGCAATCGTACCCGCAATCGCACTGGCGCATGGAAGCGTTGATTTCGGCGGGTAACTACTACGCCGCGCACGATCAGCCGGACGTCGCGCAGCCGCTCTATCGCGCTTGTTCGGATTCCTTCGCGGCGGACCCGGAATCGGCGGCGTGCCACTGGAAAATCGCCTGGTTTGCGTACTTGCACGATCCCGCCCAGGCCGAAGGCATGCTGCGTGAGCATCTCACCCGCTATCCTGCATCGGATCAAGTGAGCCCAGCGCTCTACTATCTGGGCCGGATCGAGGAATCCAAATCCGGCTGGGCCGCGGCGCGCGTCTACTACGAATTCATCAACCACGCTTATCCCAACTATTACTACGCAATTCTCGCTCGCGAGCGCCTGGAGACTCCGTCCATCGCTGGCGCCATGCCATCAGCCGGCGCGGAGCAGTTCCTGGCTGGAATTCAATTCGCCAACCGGCGTGCTCCGGAAAGCTTCGACGCTACTCCGCTGACCAAGCAGCGCATCGCCCGCGCCCATTTGCTGGATGTCGCCGGCCTGGACGATTTTGCGGAAGGCGAGCTGCGTTTCGGCGCCAAAGCCGACGGGCAGCCGCAGATCATGGCGCTGGAGCTGGCCGAACTCGCGAGCGAGCGCGATGCCCCCGATCAAGGCATCCGCTACATCAAGCATTACGCGCCCGGCTATCTGGCGCTATCGCTGGATGCGGCGCCCGACAGGTTCTGGCGCCTGGCTTTCCCGTTGCCGTATCGCAAATCGCTCGAGGAATATTGCCGCGAGCAGTCGCTCGATCCCTATCTGATGGCCGCGCTCATCCGGCAGGAGTCGGAGTTCAATCCGAAGGCGATCTCGAAGGCTAACGCCCGCGGCCTCGCGCAAGTGATGCCCGCCACCGGCCGCCAGCTCAGCAGAAAACTCAAAATTCCGCGTTATCGCACCGCGATGTTGTTCACTCCCGACACCAATCTGAAGATGGGCACCTACTACCTGAAGGAGCTTTCCGACGAGCTGGAAGGCAAGTGGGAAGCCACGTTGGCGTCCTATAACGCCGGCAAATCGCACGTGACCAAGTGGATGGCTTCCGGTAACTTCCGCGAGCCCGCCGAATTCGTCGAGAGCATTCCTTTCAACGAAACCCGCGCGTATGTGCAGAGCGTTTTGCGCAACGCCGAAGTGTACCGCAAACTCTACGGCCAGAAGGTCGCCGTCAAGAACTAGTCACCTTTAAAACCGCCGCGCCGCGAATCGCGTCGTTCTTCAGCGCATTCAGCGCCCGGTTGGCCTGGTCGAGCGGAAGGACTTCCGTCGCGATATGAACGGGAATCTCGGCTGCCACTTTCAGAAAATCGTGCCCGTCCTGCCGGGTGTTGTTGGCCACGCTGCGCATCACGCGTTCCCCATACAGCAGATCGTAGTCGAGCGGCGGAATCTCGCTCATGTGGATCCCACCCAGCGCCAGCGTCCCGCCCTTGCGCAAAGCCTTCAACGCCGCAGGCACGATTTCCCCGGCGGGCGCGAAGATGATCGCGCTGTCTAGTTTCTGCGGCGGTTCGGCCACCGTCCCGCCGGCCCAAACAGCGCCCAATTCCAGGGCGAGTTTTTGGTGCCGCTCATCGCGCGTGCAGGCGTAGACTTCGGCGCCCCAGTGCCGCGCAACCTGAATCGCCACGTGAGCCGCCGCTCCGAATCCGTACAGTCCCAGGCGTCCGCCGCGCTGGATGGCGGACAACCGCAGCGCCCGGAAGCCGATGATGCCCGCGCACAGCAGCGGCGCGGCTTTCAGATCGTCGAAGCCCTCCGGAATCGGATAGACGAAGCTTTCTTCGGCCAGCGCGTACTCGGCGTAACCGCCGTCCACGGTCCAGCCGGTGAACGTAGGATGGTTGCAAAGATTTTCTTTTCCCGCGCGGCAATATTCGCAGGTGCCATCAGTGGAATGCAGCCAGGCGATCCCGACGCGCGTCCCAATATCATGTTGCTTCGCCTGCTCGCCCACCGCTTCGATGACACCCACCACCTGATGGCCCGGCGTGATCGGCGACTTCTGCGGCGCCAGCTCGCCTTCGATCACATGCAGATCCGTCCGGCAAACTCCGCAAGCGTTCACGCGCACCAAAACTTGAGTTCCTGACGGCGCTGGCTTCGCCACGTCCGTGTATTCCAGCGGATTGCTCTCGATCGGCGCGGGAGAATTAAGGATGCACGCTTTCATCGCTTTCGGCACCATAGTAACCTGGGAGTCGTAGCAACTTATCAATGCCCCTTCCCGGACGCCACTTCGCCCGCAACCTGATTCACCGGCGCACCCTGCTGCTGCAAATGGTCCGCCGCGATTTCGAGCAGCGCTTCATCGGGTCCACCGCCGGTTGGATGTGGGGATTGATCCTGCCGCTGGTGCAGTTGGTCAGCTGGGTGTTCGTGTTCCAAGTGTGCATGCACCAGAAGGTCCCGCCCAACCAATCGACGCAGAACTATCCGCTGTTCCTGTTTTGTGGATTTCTTCCGTGGCTCCTGTTCCAGGACACGGTAACGCGCTCGGCGTCCTCGATGCTGGATAACGCCAACCTGATCACCAAGACGGTGTTTCCAGCCGAAATCGTTCCGGTCTCCATCTTTCTGTCGTCACTGATCAGCCATTTGCTGGTGGTGGCCGCGTTGATCGGAATCCTGGGCGTCGCCATGGGGCACTTCAGCCTGTGGATGCTCCTGCTGCCGTTCTACATGCTGCTGGTCGGCCTGTTTTCGATCGGTGTCGGCTGGATCGTGGCCAGCTTACAGGTCTATCTTCGCGACACCGCGCAAGTGCTCTCCGTCATTCTGGTCTTCTGGTTCTGGGTGACGCCCATCTTCATCACCGAGCAGCAGATGCCGGAACGCTTCCGCTTCATCCTGCACCTGAATCCGCTGGCGTTCCTGGTGCGCGCCTATCGTGACCGCTTGTTGTCGTACCGCGTTCCCAGCCTGCACGATTTCGCCATCCTCGCCGCCTACTCGGTCACGGCATTCGTCGCCGGCGGACTTTTCTTCCGGCATCTGAAACGCGGCTTTGCCGACGTGCTGTAGAATCCCTCCGGACTAGCTTTCGTCCGCCGACGGTCCATACAGGGCCGGAACCGGGATGTCGTTCAATCGCAGGTAGACCCCGAGTTGCGCGCGATGATGAACGCTGTGGTTCATCACGAAGCTGCGCACCACCGCGACCCTGGGCAGGGTCATCACCGTTTTCCCGCCGGCCATTAAAGACCAGGGCGCCAGCATCTTGCTGTCATCCGCCGCAGCCAGGGCGGAACGCGCTTCCGCAACGCTCTTATCGAAGGCCGCCAGCAATAGATCGGTGGTTGCGAATTTAGGCGTTTCGTAAGGCGGCGCCCCGGGGGGCGCGTAGTCGAACGAGTCGGAGTTCAGAGTAAGACCGGCCCAATCGGGCATATTGGCCAGGTGAGCCGCCAGAGCACCGAAACTGGACGATTTCGCGTGAGGCTTCCAGTCGGACTTGTTGAGAGGCACGCGCTCCAGCACCTTGCGTGTATTGGCCATCTCTTGGTCGAATTCGGGTAGAAGGGATTCGCTGATTTTCATTGAGAGTGTCCTTGGAGGGGGAATCAAAAGGGTACTTGGGCATCATAGGCGAACAATTGGCGAAAAGTCAAGCCATCTGTTAAAGTAGGCCAACCATGCAACGCGAACCCGCCACCGTTCATCTAAGTAGTTGTAGAGGCGATGGGAGTTAGCCTCTCGGAAGGTGGATATGCTTAACAAAATGTTCAGTAAACTTGGGCTCCCCATACTAGCATTGGCGGGCGCCCTGCTGTTCGTCGGCGCGCCTCAAGCGAATGCTGCTGTGCGGTTTGGTGTCGGTATCGGAGTGGGCGTGCCGGGTTACCCCTATGGCTACGCGTATCCTTATGCTTACCCCGGATACTATGGTCCATATGCGTATCCGTACGCTTATGGCTACGGTCCCTACTACGGTGGTCTGGGATTCTACGGCGGCTACTGGGGCGGCGGTTGGGGCGGATACCGCGGAGGCTACTACGGCGGCCGTGGCTACGCTGGCCGCGGCTACGCTGGCCGTGGTGGGTATGGCGGGTTCGGTGGCGGATACCGTGGCGGCGCAGTTCGCGGCGGTGGTGGCGGCGGATTCCGTGGCGCTGCTCGCGGCGGCGGCGGACGCCGATAATCGAGCGCCTGTCTGTACTCGCTCCCGCTTTGGTTCGAACCAGAGCGGGAGTTTGAGTTTCTACGGAGTAAAATAGGCCATGGCGAGTCAGCGCATTGGCATCTTGACGGGAGGCGGCGATGTCCCCGGCTTGAATTCGGTCATCAAAGAAGTTACCTACCGGGCTACCGAGAACAATTGTGAAGTGGTGGGCATCCGGCGCGGCTGGGAAGGGCTCACGCACGTCAATTTGGCGGACGACGCCAGCAAGAATCGCTACGTGCTGCCGTTGACGCGCCTGAATACGCGCACGATTGACCGTTATGGCGGCACGGTTCTGCACAGCAGCCGGACGAATCCAGCCAAAATGCCGCGCCTTCCGGACTTTCTGAAGGGACAGACCTTCCCCGAGAAGGAGGTCACCAAAAACGGCAAGACATCCGCGGTCTATGACCTGAGCCAGCAGGTGCTGAAGAACATCGAGGCTTTGGGACTGACGTCCTTGATCGCGATCGGCGGCGACGATACGTTGAGCTACGCCGCGAAGCTGCACAATTTCGGCGTCAAGGTGATTGCGGTGCCCAAAACCATGGACAACGACGTTCGCAACACCGAATACTGCATCGGGTTCTCCACCGCCATCACCCGCGCCACCGACGCCATCGCCCGCCAGAGAACCACCGTCGGATCGCACGAGCGCATCGGCATCTTTCGCGTGTTCGGGCGCGATGCCGGCTTTACGTCCCTCTATACGGCGTATGTTGCTTCCATCCGCTGCTGTATCCCCGAATATAAGGTCAATCTGGAGAAACTGATCGATCTCCTGATGACCGACAAGAAAAACAATCCAAGCAATTATTGTTTGGTGATTCTCTCCGAAGGCGCGGAGTGGGAGGGTTACCAGGTGCACGAATATGGTGAGGCCGATGCTTACGGCCATCGGCATAAGGAGAACGTCGGCGAGGCCTTGAGCGACGAAATCAAAAAACGCGTAGCGGAGGAGACCATCGTCAGCGATTTGACCTACGACCTGCGCAGCGGCGTGCCCGATTTTGTGGATAAGCTGGTGGCTTCCACGTTCGGCACCATGGCGCTGGAGGCGGTGCTGGATGACCAAAGCGGATTGATGGCCGCCCTAGTGGACGGCCGTTACGCCATGGCGCCCATTCCCGATCCCGCGCTCGGTCCGCGGCATGTGGACGTCGCCACCATGTACAACACGGAGCGCTATCGTCCCAATTACGCCAATAAAACCGGACTCCCGATTTTCCTCACGCGCGGCTGATGTTCTGGAAGAGACCCTTGGTGAAACCCGCGCCCGCGGTTCCCTTGTCGGAAATCATCCGGCACTTCAATACGGCGGCGGCCGATGAAGAGAATTTTCCATCCACCATCGATCCCAGGATCTATCATGTCCAACTGATTCTCGAATATCTCGGCGACTTGAACGGGAAGCGCGTGTTGGACGCCGGGTGCGGTAAGGGGCGGTTTGCGCGTGTGCTGGCCGAGCGCTATCCGCGTGCGTCCATCGCAGGGCTCGACTTGGCCGAAGCCATGCTGCGGCACGTACCCGCGGGGGTCGGCGCCTGCGCGGGATCCATGACGGCGCTGCCGTTCGCGACGGGTGCGTTCCACTGCGCTTATGCCACCGAATCGCTGGAGCACGCCGTCGACATCCCCCTGGCCGTGGCGGAACTGTGCCGCGTGGTTTCCTCGGGTGGCCGCATCGTGATCATCGACAAAAATTCGCAACAGTGGGGCCGGCTCAAGACTCCCCAGTGGGAGAAGTGGTTCGGCCGGAAGGAACTGGAGAAGCTGCTCGGGCGGCACTGCTCCAAGGTTTCCAGCCGGCCGATTTCCTATTGGGAAGACGTCGCGCCGGACGGATTGTTCCTGGCATGGCTCGCCCAGCGGTAAGATAAAAACTTGCCCACCAGAACCACCATCACTTTGGACGAAGACGTTCGCGCCAAGCTCTAAGCCGAGATGCGCAAGTCCGGCAAATCATTCAAGGAAACAGTAAACGAGACCTTGCGGGTTGGACTGCTTTCGCGCCAGAAAACTAATGGCAACAAGCCTTTTAAGATAAGGCCTAAAGCCATGGGTCTCAAACCCGGCTTAAGCTACGACAAAGTCTGGGAGTTGATCGAACAGGTCGAGGGTCCGAATTACAAGTGAAGGTTGTCAAGTAGAGAAAACATCGGACTGTCCTGGCTCACGATTCTCGCGTTTTTGCGGATCGCCACGTCGCGGCGATATGAATCTGATCCCATGAGCACCGCAGAGGCAGCTTCTGTCGTAACCAGCTGGATGGCCCTTCAAAACGTCGTTCTGGTTTCTCCCACCGAGCGCCATTGGCGAATCTTGAGCGACTTACTGCCAAAATCCCAAGCCCGTGGCCCTCTCATCATGGACGCTCACCTTGCGGCCCTCGGCCATCGAACACGGCGCTACCCTCTGCACCAACGACCGCGACTTCCTGCGGTTCCCCGGCCTCAAAGTCGAGTTTCCACTCCAATAGCGGGTATCCTGGTAGCTTGGAAACCAAGTCCGAAACAATGCCGGCGCAAAGCCAACCCTTTCCCCTCCAGGAGCGAGTGGAGGCCCAGGGGCACCTGATCGACTCGCACATCATGGAGCAGATCTTCGACACCGTGGTCGAGTTTGGGGGCCGCTTCGAGGTGGAACAGTTCCGTATCGGCCGCACTAATAGCGACGGATCTTATCTGCGGCTGAAGATCGACACCGATGACGCCGAGTCCATGGAGAAGATCCTCTCGCAATTGCTGGGGCTGGGCTGCTCGATGGTGGATTCCGGGGAAGCGGAATTGTTCACCGTGGAACGCGATCGCTGCGCTCCCGAAGATTTTTATTCCACCACCAATCATCACACCTTCGTCCGCCATGGCGGCCAGTGGCTGGAAGTCCAGAACCAGCGCATGGACGCGCTGATCGTGGTGGAAGACCCGCCGGCGCAGGATCACAAAGCAACCTGCCGCAGGCTGCGGGATATTCGCGCCGGAGATCGAGTGGTCACCGGGATGCGCGGTATTCGCGTCGTGCCCGAGTCCAAGGAGCGGGACCGGCTGGCTTTCGCCTTCATGAGCAACGGCATTTCGTCCGAGCGCCAGGTAGAGACTGCCGTGAAACAAACCGCGGCGTTGGTGGAGCAGGCTCGCGCGGCGGGGCAGGGCATCATTGCAGTGGCCGGACCGGTGGTGGTGCATACCGGCGGCGCGGGGCCGCTATCGCGATTGATTCGCGAAGGCTACATCAGCGCGCTGTTGAGCGGGAACGCGCTGGGCGTGCATGACATCGAATCGGCGCTGCTGGGAACGTCGCTTGGAATCCGCCAAAGCGACGGCCGGCAGGAAGAGCACGGCCATCGCAATCACATGCGCGCTATCAATACCATCTACAATTGCGGTGGAATCCGGGGCGCGGTGGACAGCGGGCGGCTGCGGACCGGCATCATGTACGAATGCGTAAGAAACAACGTGCCGTTCGTGCTGGCCGGCAGTCTGCGCGACGACGGGCCCCTGCCGGAGACCATCACCGACATGAATCTGGCGCAAGACGCTTACGCCGGGCTGTTGAAGGGCGCGGGGCTGGTGCTGTGCCTGGGTTCCATGTTGCACTCCATCGCGGTGGGAAACATGCTGCCGAGTTGGGTGAAGATCGTCTGCATCGACATCAACCCGGCGGTAGCCACCAAGGTGAGCGATCGGGGCACCGGACAGGCGGTGGGCGTGGTCACCGACGTCGGGCTATTTCTGGATTTGCTGTCGCGCGTGCTGATTCCCGCGAAATGAAACGTCAATATACCGATGAGCACGCCAGCGCGGGAGTTCACGCCGCCCTGCCGGAGATCGAAACCTGGCCGAACCAGTATCCCGGCTATGAAATCGAGATCGTTCTGCCCGAGTTCACTTCGGTTTGTCCGAAGACCGGGCTGCCGGATCACGGCGAGCTGACCCTGCGCTACGTGCCCGACAAGCGATGTCTGGAGCTGAAGTCGCTCAAGATGTACATGCTGGCGTATCGCAATCTGGGAATCTTCCAGGAGAACGCGGTGAATCGTTTTTTGCGCGATGTCGTCAAGGCGTGCCAGCCAATAGAGGCGGTGCTGACGGGCGAATTTACGCCCCGCGGCGGTGTCTTTACAAAAATCACCGCGAGCTGGAGCAAGAAGAAGCATGGATGATCGAAGGGGCGACGAACTCGCGGCCGTGATCGCCGAAATCCGGCAACGCGTCCGCGGGGGCCAACCGAACGACGCTGTCCGATGGCCCATCCCGCTGCCCGACCTGACGCCGCTGTTGCACGCTCGCGACGCCGCCGAAGCCAAGGTGGCCAGCATCGGGACCGTGAATCCCCGGTCTGGCGGCCTGAAGAATTCCGTCATTCAGAGCGTGAAGCGCATGGTGGCGCGGGCGCTGGATTGGCACGTGCGCGAGCAGGTGGAGTTCAATCGAGGCGTGATGGCGTGCGTTGAAGCCGCCATGGAAAATTTGAACCAATCCAGACAGGCGCTGTCCCTGCTTTCGGCCAAGCTAAGTCAAGAGACCGCGGAACTGCGCGTGGAGGCGCGCGAGCTGAAGGATATCCGAGCGCATTGGGCTGAATGGCACATGGGCTGGGAGCAAAAGCTCGCCCGGACGGAGATCCAGTTCTTGCGGAGCGTTTCCGAACTGCAGGCCTCGTTTCATCATCGCGTCACAACCGAGGCGAAAGTCCAGCATGCCGAATTTGAACGCTCGATGGTGCGCCAGAACGTGGAGATGCAGCAGAGATTCTGGGACGAGCTCGGCCGGGCGCGCGAGGAATACGAGCGCATGATTCATTCCGAGCTGCGGGTGTTGCGCCAAAGAGCCAGCCTCACGCAAGCCGTGCAACGCGTGGCCGAAAGTTCCCCGCCCGAGTTCGCGGGTGTCGATTGGCTGAAATTCGCCGACCGGTTTCGCGGCTCCGAAGAGGATATTCGCGCTCGCCAGCGGATGTACATCACGCGGTTTCGCGAACACGCGCCAGTGCTCGACCTCGGCTGTGGACGCGGCGAAATGATCCAGATCCTTCAGGACGCCGGCATCGCGGCGCGGGGCATCGATTCCAATGACGATTCCATCGCCCTCTGCGTGGCCAAAGGCTTGAACGCCGAAAAAGCGGATCTGTTCGCCTACTTGAGCGGTCTGCCGGATGCCTCGCTGGGTGGCGTCATTTGCTGTCAAGTGGTGGAGCATTTGCCGCCGCCCCGATTGCCGGAGATGATCCGGCTTGCGCACGCCAAGCTGCGCGCGGGCGGCCTGCTGGCGTTCGAAACGCCCAATCCGGAGTGCCTGGCGATTTTCGCGACACACTTTTATATCGATCCCACGCACCGGCATCCGATTCCACCCGCGCTCACCGGCTTTTATCTGGAAGAGGCGGGCTTTGCGCGAATCGAAATCCAGCGCTTGTCGCCGGCGATCGAGAGTATGCCGTCGCTCGCCGAGTTGCCGGAACAGTTTCGCAAGGAATTCTTTGGAAGCCTAGATTACGCCGCATTTGGAATCAAACTGGGTTGAATTAGCGGCTCGGCGATCTTCCAGCCTGTCTTGCCACCACACCAGCGCTTGAACGCAAAACGCGGTCGAAACCGGATTCACGAAGGGCAGCGCCTCGCCTTGCTTACGCCCGAACAGGAATCCTCCGGATGCGAGTTGAAAGCCGGCCGCCTGTTCCGCCTCATGCTCCGCCGCGGATTGATCGATCGGCATAGCTCCCACCAGCCGTGCGCGGAGCACTTGTGCGTAAACATCCGAACGCACAAATACAGGCGCGATCTCTCGCAAATATCCAGCAGCGCGATCCACCCCATCGCGAAAAACCTGGGCGCATTCGGGACGATCGAGCACCGGCAGCAGTCCTTCCAGGAAATACGCGTAGGCGTGCAGCCTGTCCATGACTCGCGCCTGGTCTGGCTCACCGGGCAAAAACTCGCGCTCGTTTTCGAGCGCGGCTTCGAGCGCCGACTCATAGCCCCGCAGAAACCCGCTCTCGCCGGTCACTTCGAAGAGCTCGTGCCACGCCAGCGCCGATTTCAGTTGATAACATCCCGGGCTCGCCGACCAGCGCGCTTCCCACACTACCGGGCGCTTGTGGGGCAGCGCCAGAATAGGATGGATGGTCTGGCCTGCCTGGAAGTCGGCCAGCATGGCGCGGCCGGCGGCAACGGCGGTATCGCGGAATTCGACGTTTGCAGTCGCGCGCCACGCACACAACAAGCCGCGTATGATGATGCCGCAATCGAAAAAGTACGCCAGTGGCGGGCCAGACGCGTCGGTCGCCAGTTCAAACGGAAACGTTGCAAGCTGCCGGTCCCAGGCTTGACGCGTAAGAAAATGCGCCGCGCGGAGTCCCGCATCGAGATACGCGGAGTCCTGAGTCCGTTCATACAAAAACAAGAGAATGCTGACGGCGTAACCGGTGATTTCGGTGGAGACGCGGGCGTTTTGCCCGAGATCGGAGCGGTAGTAGCGCGCCACCCCGCCGCTGGCTTCTTGAATTCCCGAGTGCAGGAACCAGCGGCCGGCCGCGTCGATCAGGGTATCGGTCGGTGGCAAAGAAAGTCATTGTAGCATCCGCGCGCAGCGAACTCGCGGGTTACACTGGAAACGCGGTTTTCTACCTGCCTTGCCGAATCAATACGTCATCGGAATCGATCTGGGAACAACCAACTGCGCACTGGCCTATGCGCCACCAACGGGCGATGCGCGCGAGCACCCGAAGGTAGAGCTGTTCCAAGTGCCGCAGTTGGTAAATCCTGGCGAATTGCGCGACGAGCCGCTCTTGCCCTCATTTTTGTATCTGCCCGGGCCGGCCGATTTTCCGGTTGGATCCATCGCGCTGCCGTGGGACGATTCACCTCAATTCGTAGTGGGCTTTTTGGCCCAGAAGCGGGGTGCTGAGGTGGCAAACCGGCTGGTGGCATCCGCGAAATCCTGGCTCTCTCACGCCGGCGTCGATCGCACGGAACCCATCCTGCCTTTCACTGCCCCCGAGGGCATCGCCCGAATTTCGCCGCTGGAGGCGTCGTGCCGCTACCTCGACCATCTGCGCCGGGCGTGGGATTCCAAGATGCCGGACGCTCCGTTCAGCAGCCAACAAGTGCTGGTGACGGTGCCCGCCTCGTTCGACGCGGTAGCGCGTGAGCTTACTTTGAAGGCCGCCAAGCGGGCCGGTTACGAAAACCTGTTGCTGCTGGAAGAACCGCAGGCAGCCTTCTATGCCTGGATCGAGCGGCATCCGGACTGGCGCGAGCGCGTCGCGGTGGGCGATCTCATCCTGGTGGTGGACATCGGCGGCGGCACCACGGATTTCACTTTGATCGCAGTAACCGAGCAGTCCGGTGACCTCTCGCTGGAGCGCGTTGCCGTGGGCGAGCACATTTTGCTCGGAGGCGACAACATCGATCTGGCGCTGGCCCGGCATCTCGAGCAGCAAATGGCGGCCAAAGGGACCAAGTTGGACTCCACGCAGTTGCACGCGCTGTGGCAGCAATGCCGGTTGGCCAAGGAGAAACTGTTGGCCGGCCCAGGCAAGAAGCGCGAGGAGCCGGTAACCATTCTGGGGCGAGGCACGGGGTTGGTGGGCGGAACAATCAAGACCAAGCTCACGGCCGAGGATGTCGAGCGCATTTTGGACGAAGGCTTTCTGCCCGCTGTGTCGAGTCACGACATGCCGCAGCGCCGCAAAACGGGCTTCGCCGAAATCGGCCTGCCATACGCCGCCGACGCGGCCATTACCCGTCACCTGGCGCGTTTTTTGCGGCAGCAGGCCGCGCAATCCGAACATGGATCGGTGCGCCGGGGACCCAGCGGACTGGCCGCGCCCACCCACGTGCTCTTCAATGGAGGCGTGTTGCGCGCCGGGGTGGTGCGGAGTAGAATTCTCCAGGTTTTGAACGGCTGGTTAAGTGAGGAGGGTCTGGATCCCGTGGCTGTGCTGCGGGGTGAGGATTTGATGCACGCGGTGGCGCGCGGCGCCGCCTATTACGGCCATGCCCGGTCGGGACATGGAGTCCGGATTCGCGGTGGAGTCCCTCGCACGTATTATGTCGGCATCGAAAGTTCCGTGCCCGCGGTCCCCGGCATGCGCGCTCCCCTGAAGGCGCTCACGGTGGCGCCATTTGGGATGGAAGAGGGGACTTCTCGCGACCTGCGCGGGCGCGAATTCGGATTGATCGTCGGGGAGCCGGCCGAGTTCCGTTTCTTCCAGTCCGCCACGCGCAAGAATGACGTGGCGGGCGCGCTGCTGGAGGACCCAGGCGACGAACTGGAAGAGCTGTCCCCGGTGGAGGTCACCCTGGGCGCCCCGGGAGACGCCGCCGGGGAGTTCGTCCCGGTTACGCTTGAAACCGTGGTCACCGAAACCGGGATGCTGCAGCTGTGGTCCGTGGCTCGCGACGGGCGGCGCTGGAAACTGGAATTCAACGTGCGAGAGAAGCTAAAGTCGTCTTGAGGTCAAACTGGAACCGGCCCTGTTATCAATTCGTCCTTGATTGTTATACTGGGGCGGTAGATTTCATAAGTTCAATATCATGAAGCATCTCGGTCTTATATTTTTGGCCACAGCTGTGGCGCTTCCGGCACACGGGCAAGTGGATTTTCTGACCGGGCAAGCCGCCCGGGAGGTTTTCGGCCAGCCCACTTTCACCTATGAAGGCAGCGGCCCTACTTCGGCCGCTCAGTTGGGCGCCGCGTCTGGAGTGGCTTACGCCAACGATACGCTATTCGTGGTGGATTCCAATCCCCACGGGTTGCTGTCGCCGAACAATAATCGGGTCCTCATCTATAAAAATATCTCGAAGTTCGTGTACGCTCCGCTGGCCGAGATTCCCCAAGGCAGCGGATGCCCGGTCTGCGTCGGAGATCCGTCGGTCGGTCAAGCCAGCCTGGTGCTGGGCCAGCCCGATTTCACCACCACCACCAACCCATACACAACCCAGTTCGGCTTCCGGAATCCCACTGGGATTGCTTCCGACGGGAATATTCTGGTGTTAGGCGATACCGACAACAACCGGGTTCTCATCTGGAAGACGATTCCCACCACCATCGATCAACCAGCCGATATCGTGCTTGGGCAAACGGATTTCACCACTTCGGCCATAGGGCTTACCAGTTCCGCTCTACGTGGCCCGCAAGGCGTCTGGGTGCAAGGAAACAGGATCTTCGTTGCGGATACGGACAATAGTCGCGTGATGATATGGAATAGCATCCCAACGTCCAACAATCAGCCCGCCGACGTGGTGTTGGGCGAGCCGAATTTCACTACGGCGCCGCCGGCCACCACCAGCAATCTCCCCGCGACCGCCAGTAACTTGTTTAATCCTGTTTCCGTAACGTCGGACGGGCAGCGGCTGATTGTGACCGACCTCGGCAACAACCGAGTCTTGATTTGGAATTCCATTCCCACTCAAAACGCTCAGCCTGCCGACGTAGTGGTGGGCCAGCCGAATATGACCAGCGGAGGCCAGAACGATGTTCTCCCCAACTGCGTCATGGACGGTACCGACGCCGACGGATACCCAACCTATAAAGCCGGTTGCGTGTCCTTTTGCAAGGCCCTGAGCATCGACAGCGACAACACCCCGGTTTATCCGATACGCTGCGGCTACACGTTGAGTTATCCCCGCTTCGCTTTGTCGGACGGAACGCGCCTGTTCATCGCAGACAGCGGCAACGATCGCGTGCTTGTGTATGACAGCATTCCAACTACAAATGGGGCGAAATACGATCGGAACCTGGGGCAGACGGACGAGTTCACCGACCAGGTCAGCACTCCCGTGGACACATTTCGGCCGGATGCCAATATCCTGGAATCGGCTCCAAATACGGTCCGCACGCCGCTGGCTTTGGCATCGGATGGGACCAATCTTTACGTTTCGGATCCAAATGACCTGCGCATCGTGATGTTTACGCCGGGGTCATCCAATATTCCGCTCACCGGCATCACGAACTCTTACAGCTTGGCCACTTATGCGGTGGGTTCCGTAAGCTTAGGGGGCACCATCACGGCCACCGACACCATCACGATAGACATCAGCGCGCCGAACATTACGGCCACTACATGCCCGGCGGCAGGATTGGAATGCTACACCTATACTGTGCTCAAGACCGACACGCTGGTTTCGGTCACTCAGAACCTGGCGAACCTGATCAACGGCGTGGGGGGCAAGACGCCGGATCCGAATGTCATTGCCACCACCGACATCATTTCCGGGGATCTTTATATCCTCAACCTGACCGCGCGCACGCCGGGGGTGAACGGTAACAGTGTCGGGTATACGGCCACCGCGGCGTCGGCTTCCAGCACTGGTACGGCAACGGAGACGGTCACTACCGCGGGGTCCACTCTAGCCGGCGGCGCGGCTGCGGCGGAATTGGCGCCGGGCACTCTGGTGAGTATCTTCGGTCAGGATCTGGCTGACTCGACGGCCTCCGCGGTTCCGAGCGCAACTGGCAGCTACCCGACCACGTTCAACGGCGTGCAAGTGTATTTTGACGGCGTCCGTTCCCCGATCTTGTCCGTTTCGCCCACCCAAATCAACGCTCAGCTTCCGTTCGATTTGTCCAACGCGATCAACCCGAATGGCGGCGGTGGCGCCAGCGCGTTTGTGCGGACCGTGCACAACGACGGTAGTGTTACCGCCACCACTGCGATTGGAGTCCCGATCGTGGGGGAGAACCCGGGCATCCTGGCCAAGGCGGGCACCGAGCCTCGGGTTGCGTATGCCTATCACACCAGCGGAAACGCTGTCGTGGCAGTAGCCATCGATGGAAACGCTACCGCCGGCGACGTTGTCACGCTCACCATCGACAACAACAGTTACAATTACACCGTCCAGCAAACCGATACGCTGCAGAGTATTCGCGACGCGCTGATCGTCCTGGTGAACGCGAACCCGAACGAGAGAGTGACGGCCGCGGCGACCGGTGAGTTCGCCGATATTCTCCTGACGGCGAAGGTGGGAGGGCCGGCCGGGAACGGCATTCCGGTCACAACCTTAGCGAGTAACCCGACGGGTTCCACGACCACCGAGGTGCTGGACGTGCTCGAGAGCGGTATGACCTGCTGCGCGAATATTGCCAATGCGCCGCTCACCAACGATAATCCGGCGGTTCCAGGCGAAGTGATTACAATCTACGCCACCGGCATTGGGCAAACGACTCTGGAGGACGGGGTGACACCGGCCGGAGTCACCGGGCAAATTTATCAAGGGCCCGCACTGAATGTTCCGGTCACCGCCGTGGATAACGCTCAGGTGGGCGGGACCACGGCAAACATCTTGGCCGCCGGGCTATTTCCGGGCTTACTGGGCGTCTATCAGGTCCAACTGCAACTCTCCGATTCCCTGCCAACCGATCTGTTAACGCAGATGTATATTGCGCAGAACGTCTTCACTAGCAACATCGTCACCATTCCGGTGGTGGCCCAGGCGCCGCCAGCCAGCTCTTCCGCAGTTAAAGCGCGGGGGCGCGCAGACACCGGTATTTCCGGAGCAGCTCGTAGATAACGACGCCGCCCGCGGTCGCGACATTGAGCGAGTGCTTGCGGCCCAGCATGGGAATGCGTACGTGGGTGTCACAGAGCGCCAACAGGGGATCGGCCAAGCCGTCCACTTCGTGGCCGAACAGGATGCAGACCGGAAAGTGCGGCTTCCAATCGTAGAGATCCGTGGCGTGAACGCTGGTTTCTATGGCGGCGATTTCCGCGCCTTGATTGCGTAGCCGCCGGACGAGTGCAGCCGGGTCCGCGTGATGTTCCCAAGCGACGGTATCCTCGGCGCCGAGAGCGGTCTTAGTCAGGCTCCGGTGCGGCGGGCGTCCGGTGATTCCGGTCAAGTAGAGCGGGCCGCATCCGGCGGCATCCATGGTACGGAAGAACGATCCGACGTTATAAAGACTGCGGACGTTGTCGAGCAGCACGGAAACCGGAATCCGGCGCAGGTCTTGGTACGGCGCCGCCACTTGCGTGGCCAGATACGGAACGCGATCGAGCTCCTCAGTAGATCTCAAAGCAGAAAGCCCGATTGTCTCCATTGGGCGAAAGCGCGTATTCGCCATTTTCGAGAGGCTCGTCCACTTCCACACGATAGAGATGGCCGGAGAGCTGTTTCACGGCCAGGTGCAGAGCGTGCGATCCGCCCCGACGCCGGCTGGAGTTCACCGAGACCTCGCGATTCCCGCCCTTGACGTCGAGGCGATAGAGTTCGAGGGTCTGGGGAGAGATCTGGCGGGCGTCGATCAGGAAAATCGGCTCGGCCAGGGGCGTGCGCACGGAGGAAGCCGCGCCGGCGATGGCGAACTTGGAGTCGTCCTTGTGATTTTCCTGGCGGGCTTGCGCGACTTCGGTTTCGATGAGATTGGAGGCGTGCAGCAGGTACGGGATATCGGGCATGGGAGGCGTGGGGCCGTTGTATTTTTCCGCGGCGAACAAAACTCCGGCCAGCAGGGAGGCAAAGGCGAGCTTGGAGCGCATGGTGACTTTATTTTCCCGCGTTTCAGCTAGCTTGTGGGGCCCATACGGGAGCCATGGCGCGAATCGCGTTGAGGAATCCGTCTACATCGTCGGGGCTGAAGAGCGCTGTTTTTGCGCCTGTGATAACGACCACGCTATTTTTGCGATTGGTCACGTACCAGGTGGACTTGCCGAGTTTCGCCGTGCGGAACAGCCCGTAATATCCGAAGAGCCCGCCGCTGGCCCACAGGCGGATGGAGCGACGGAAGTCGTCCGGCACGGCTGGCCGCACTTCGCGGACGTCGTCCAGCGCGATGCGGGCTTGGCCGGCCAGGCGCTGCACTAAGATGGAGCGATCGGCAACGACGTAGCCGCGTGGCGAGTACGCGTAGGACACCAGAATAATGAGCAACACAGGTGCAGCGACGACCAGGATGTGCGTGACAGCGACGGCGGCCAGCAGGAACAAACAGACGAAGGCCGAAATGATTTTGGCGGCGAGGTCGTAGGAAGCGGAGAACGGCATGACTACTCCCGGATGAGCAGGCTGGTCTTGTCTTCCACGGCCCGGCAAATCCGATACAAATCCGTCTCGTCCACCGGCTTGGTGAGGACGTAGCCTTCGCTATTGCGAAAGGCCCGGCCGACGTCGCTATTGAAGGCGTCGGTGAGCAGAACGAAGCCCCCCACGCGCAGCCGAACGCGTTCGCAGAACTGGACCCAGTTCATGCCGGGCAAACGGACGGCACAGATGACCATATCGAAGCGCAGCCGATCGACGATGTCCAGACCCTCCTCGGCGCTGGAGACTGGAACCACGCGATCGCCGCGATTGCCGAGCGTCTCCACCAATTTCCGTTGCACCCTCGTGTCCGGCTCGACCACCAGAACGGTGAGCTGGCGAATGGCTTCGGAGAGTTGCGAAGGGCTGGAGCTGGTCTGGCGGGCTTCGATGACGGGCAGTTCGATGTCAAAGCGGGCGTGGCCGGGAGCGGTTCGAACGACGCGGAACTCGCCGCCATGCCCCTCGATGATTCCGCGGCAGACGCCCAGGCCGAGAGCGCCGGATCCGGCGTGATCGCCGTCGGTGGAATCGCCCCGATTCTCGGGCCCGCGTGTGGGATAAGCGATCTCCACCAGAACGCGCTTGGCGAGCAGCGAGCTAGAGACGGTGATGACCTTTTCTCGCGACTCGGCTGCGGATTTTTCCGCGTCCACCAGGAGATTGAGCAGCACCTGTTCGATCTGTCCCGGCGAACCCAACACGATGGCGCGCTTGACCGCCAGATGGGACTTGATTTCGACGCCCTTCACCTTCCATTCCGGTGCGCGAAACTTGAGCAGGCCCGAGAGGATGGCATTGAGATCCAGGGGTTCGGCCTGCGACTGTTCCACGTTGGCGAACGAGACCAGGCGGCCGACGATCTCATTAGCCCGGCGCGCTTCGGTGGTGATGGATTCCAACTCGGGATGCGCGGCTTCGCCATTTTGCGAGCGTAGCGCCGTAGCCAGCATGTCAATGGATTGCAGCGGGGAGCGGAGCTCGTTGGCGACGTCGGAGATCAATTGCCCCGCCGCCGCGAGTTTCTCGCTGCGAAACAGCTGTTCGCGCATGGAATGCTGTTCCTGCAATTTGAGCGCGGTGGCGATCTGGTTGGCCAGGTGTTGCATGGCGGCCTGCTCGGCCTCGCTGAAATAGTGGAAGTGATTGGTGTGATGAATATCCAGCACGCCCATCAACTCGGCTTGCGCGAACATAGGGACGAACAGCACCGAGCGCGGCGATACCGCAGCCTCTTCCCGGCGAAAGTGCGAGCTGCGGCGGGTATCCGAAATGGCCAGCAGCGCATGCTTGCGAAAGCATTCGGCGACGCCCGAGGCCATGGAACTGGCGGGTGCTTCGGGATCGACCACGGTCACAGCCGAACTGGAAGTGTGAATGCCCTCCAGCACCTTGCTTCCACGATTATGGATATAGAGGCCCACGCCTGTAGCGTTCGAGAGCGCGCCGAGATGCAAGGTCAAGCGGCGCAGAATCTCGGTTGAAGATGTCGCGCCGATCACCTGTTCGCCCAGCGAATTGAGCAGCCGCATCTGCCTGCGCAGGCTGGCCATGCGACGTTCACGGAACCACCAGACGATGGCCAGGGCGCCGGCCAGAATCAGCGCGGCCAGCAAAACGGGCGGCTGAATCACCCAGCCTCGATCCAGAACGGCAAGGGAGCTGGGGCTGGGAACGAGAACCTCGAAAAATCGATCATAGGGCGGCAGCGTGCAGTTCTGGTTAGCGATTCCGGTGATGCGGATGCGATCGCCGATCCGGAACCCGCTCAACTGCGGACCGGAGTCCCGCCGCTCCCTGGGCAAAAACACAAACAGCGACTGGCTTCTTGGCCCGATCAGGAGCGTATCGCCACCGCTATTTTGATCGGAGGCAGTCACCATGTTTTCGGTGGTGATCAGCACACCCAGGTAACGGAAGGATGCCAGGTCAGAGGCTGCGATGAATTTCGGGGCGGGCGGGGGCTGGTGGCGTAATCGTCGGAGGCTCTGAGGCGCCAGGATGGGCATTCCGGCCCGGTTGGCGATGGTGCCTTGCGCTTCCACCCAATCGCCCGGATCCAAGCCTTGCAATTGAGCCGCCGAAGGTTTGAGCAAGATCCCGTAAAGGGCGTTGTCCTGGATGGGCAGGTAGTAGGCATCGTTGATCCAGATGGGGCGGGTGGAGATTTGGCCGGTGACAAGGACCTGCTGGTTCTCATAGGCGGGGACGAAATCGCGGCCGCTGCGCGATCCGGCCTGCTGGAGCGTGAGTTTGGTGGGGGTGGAGGCGGGCGCGGCCGATAGCATGCATGGGACCAGTGCTATCAGACTGGTGAACCGCCAGGTGATGCTGGTCATCGCCCTAACCCAATTACCCACACTCGATAGATCGGCTGAAATCGCCGGAACTCCAACGCGGTGAAGGTGTTTGGAGCGTCGCGATACACGGTGGATTGAACTTATGTTCTTAACGGGATCATAACATAGGAGGAGAGCAGGCATCGCACGCGGGGTGATTCTTCTTTATCAAGGAACATGATTCGGCTGGAAGACGAAAGTAGCCGCAAGTTCATGAGGACGGGGATGTTACCGGATCGGGTGACGCATCAGCCCTAGTTTTGTGTTTGGTCCTGTATTTTTCAGGCCGGCCCCAAGAAGCGTGACTGGCGACTGATGGCTGGCGACTGGTTGGGTGGAAGCTCAGCATGCTGACATGGAAGAATAACCTGGAAGCGAAGTTGGCGGACCTTGCGGCACTCGTAAAACTGAGCGGGAGGAAGAGAAATCGAAAGTTACGACGTGACCACCGGGAGGCCAGTTCCGCCTACTGGCGTGTTGACGCGGAAGGAGTTGATGCGAGCGATCCGAATGCATTGCATCTGCCGTTGTTGCCGGGTGATCGCATCGGATGGAAAAAAGCGCCCGTTGCGCCGAGTCGGCAGTGCGCTATCCTCGACGTTAGGAGAGTATGAGTTTTCCCCTGGCCGTCGCCAAGCAGCCCGAGATCAATGCTGCAGTTTCCGAAGTCGTCAGACTATTGGCGCCCGATGTAGTGCACATCCGGTACGATATCGGTCAGGATTGGAGCGGCGATTGGGCCATATTCTTCCGCGTCGTGCTGTCGGACGATGCAAGCAGAACGCGGCTCCACGAAGTAGCCACGAAATTTGTTCATCGGCTGGCCGACCGTTTGGATTTCTCGTCTATGGGACTGTTCGCTTACCACAATTTCAGGAGCGTGTCTGAACAGGCTGTTCTCCGCGAGGAAGCTTGGGCCTAGCCAATGCCGTTTCCCGAGGACCTGCTTCAGCAGGCCTATGATCTTGCGAACAAGGAACCGACGGATCCCAAGCAGGCCAGTCTTCGACGTGCCGTATCCACGGCCTATTATGCGCTATTCATCTTCTGATCGACGAAGCTGTCAGTAAATGGGCGGTCGAGAGACAGCGGAGCACTCTTGCGCGAACCTTCGAACATCCGAAGATGAAGGCAGTCTGCGACGACGTGCTGAAGAGAGTCAAGGGTGGTGGCCCTCTCCCGCCAGAGTTGGACACGGTTGCGCCAGCCTTGAAAAAGGCCTTTGAACGCCGCCGGAAGCTGATCGTGGAATAAGCGCGGAGGGGCGTTTCGCATTGAGCCCTTACCGCAGGATCATGACCGGTCGCAATTTGTCACCGGCTCGGATGCGCTGGATCTGGAATTCCGTGAACAGCCTCGCAGGACATCAGGCGGCGGGTTACGACGTGTTTCGTGGCAGTGAACGTCGTGACACGACGGATAGCGCGAAAAACCGCCGCGGTATCCAACGGTGCCAGCAGCGTTGCTGCGGCGGCTCGGTAAAGCGAACGCAAATTTGACCCGCATGCTAGCATGAGGAGTTGTCAGGCTCCGGGCTTCGTGCAACGGATGGCTGTGAACCCCGCCAGGTCCGGAAGGAAGCAACGGTAACGGTTTAATTCGTGTGCCGCGGATCACCCGGGGTCTGGCAAACCCTTTGGGTTTGGCATACAGCCGCTTATTCTTTCCATGTACCAGGTCATCGCCAGGAAATACAGGCCGCAAGCGTTTGCGGAACTGATCGGCCAGGAGCACGTCCGCACCACGCTCGAAAACGCCATCGCGCAGGGGCGCATCGCGCACGGCTACATCTTTTCGGGCCAGCGCGGCACGGGCAAGACCACAGTGGCGCGCATTCTGGCGCGCTGCTTGAACTGCGTTGAAGGTCCCACCGCGACGCCTTGCGGGGTATGCGCGAGCTGTCTCGAAATCGCGGGGGGAAACTCGCCGGACGTGATCGAGATCGACGCGGCATCCAATCGCGGCATCAACGAAATGCGCGAGCTGCGGGAGAACGTTCGCTATCGGCCGGCGCGCGACCGCTACAAGGTTTTCATCGTCGACGAAGCGCATCAGATCACCAGCGAAGCTTTCAATGCGCTGCTCAAAACGCTGGAGGAGCCGCCTGAGTGGGCCGTTTTCATCCTGTGCACAACTGAAGCGCACAAGATTCCAAATACCATTGCGTCGCGCTGCCAGCAGTTCAGCTTCCGGTCTGTGGATTTCGCCGAGGTCGTCAAGCGCATGGAGGAGATCTGCGGGAAGGAAGGCATTCAGGCGGATCCCGAGGTTCTGAGCGTGCTGGCGCAGGCCGGTGAAGGCAGCGTGCGCGATTCCTTGTCGGCGCTGGATCAGGCCATCGCATGTTGCGGAGCGACCTTGGACGCGGCCGAAGTGCGCGGAATGCTGGGGCTGTTTTCGCTGGACTCGCTGGGTGCGGTGACGCAGGCGCTGACGGCCGCGGATTCGCGCAAGATGCTCGATCTGGTGATGGAACTCGAGCGCAATGGGCGCAGCTTGCAGCATTTTTGCCGCGAGTTGGCCCGCTATTTCCGGAATCTGCTGGTGGTGAAGGTGGCAGGCGCAAACACTCGATTGATCGCCGCTTCCGGGCCGGAGCAGGAGCGGCTGGCGGAGGTGGCGCACGGTTTTTCCGAAGACGATTTGACGCGCTACTTGCAGCTCACCTTGGACTTGTTCAAGGACCTGCAATTTTCCTTGCAGCCCCGCCTCCACCTGGAGATTGGTCTGCTGCGATTGGTCCAGGCCGGCAGAATGCTGCCGATCGAGCAAGCGCTGGCGGATCTTGGCGGCGCCGGTTCCACCCCACCGCCGACTCGTAAACCTACGCCATCACTAACAACCAGCAACCAACCACGAACAACGGCCAGCGCGCCGCCAGCGGCGAGCGTGCAGGCCTCCGGTCCCTGGCGCGACCGGTTGCATGGCGCGTTGCTCGATATGGGAATGCAGTTCACCGCCGACGCGGTGGAGCACTCGCAAGTGACCGAGTCCAACGGCGAACTGCAGTTCGTAACGCCGGACGAGTTCTCGCTTGCGATGAACGAAAAGGATCTTCTGAAGGCCATACAGAAAATTGCCGGCCGGCCCATGCGGATCAAGATCGCGATGGGAAAGCCGGAGGCGGCGACAGCCCCCCTGGCGAGGCCGCCGGACGATGTGTCGGAGCGCGCGCTCGCGCATCCGGAGGTCAAGCGGTTTCAGGAGACATTTCCCGACGCGCAGGTTCGGGCAGTGCGTAATCTGAAGGAATAAGGCAGGGCTTATGAAACTTCCAGGAAACATGCAGGCCATGATGAAGCAGGCCGAGCAGATGCAGAAGAAGATGCAGGAAGAGATCGCGCTGATTCGCGTGGACGCCTCGGCCGGCGGCGGCATGGTGACGGTGCATATGGATGGCAAGAAGAATGTGACGTCCGTCAAGATCGATCCCGAAGTGGCGGGCGACGTGGAAATGCTGCAGGACATGGTGATGGCCGCCTTCAACGAAGCTGCGAAAAAAGTGGATGACGCGACGCAGGAGAAAATGGGCGGGCTGCTTGGCGGCCTGGGTTTGCCGCCGGGGATGTTCTAGCCTCGATGCCGGATTTTGCCGAACCGCTGGCGCGTCTGATTCAGGAGTTTAAGCGACTGCCTGGCATCGGACAAAAGTCGGCGCAGCGTTTAGCTTTTCACGTTTTGCGCAACCCGCGCGAAGAGGCCGAACGGCTGGCGCAGGCGCTGGTGGACGTGAAAGACAAGCTCGGGATTTGCACCGTCTGCAATAACATCAGCGACGGCGAGATCTGCAATTATTGCCGCGACCCGCACCGCGATCATTCCGTGATTTGCGTGGTGGAGGAGCCGCACAACGTGCCGCCCATCGAGACCACGCGCCAGTTTAACGGTCTCTATCACGTGCTGCACGGGGCCATCTCGCCGCTGCGGGGTATTGGCCCGGAGCAGTTGCGGATCGCGAGTTTGGTGCAGCGGGTGCAGACGGAGGATATCAAGGAATTGATCGTCGCGACCAATCCGACGGTGGAAGGCGAAGCGACGGCAGTGTATCTTGCGCGCCTGATGAAGCCGCTGGGCGTGAAGGTGTCGCGTATCGCGATGGGGATCCCGGTGGGCAGCGATTTGGAATTCGCGGATGAAGTGACGATGGGGAAGTCGCTGGAGAATCGGCGGGAGATGTGAGAGAGTGATGCCCGGGCAAAATTTGACGCATAAGGTCTCGCATTTAGTGAATAGGGCCGCCCCAATGACCAACAGAGGCGGATTTTATTTCTCCTGTTTTCCGTGAACTGAGCATGTAAAGGGTCGCCACCGAACGCACTGGCTGATAGAATTCGGAACAGGAGGGAGCCTTGTGGCGACTACGGGGAGGGAGTATCATGAGATCCCATAGGTTATGCCCGGCGAACGCTCGTACAAGCGCCTGTTTGAGGAAGCAGGCTGGCGGTTCGTGTCTTTCGCGGTGCCCTTTATCACCGACGTTGCAATTGCTGCCTTCATATTTGTTACTCTTCTTGGGTTCGGCTGGTTGCTTGGATTGGGAAGAGCGCTCGGATTAATAAGGCAGGAACAGCTTGAGGCCTTGGCTCTGGCTCACTTCTGGATAAACTACGGTGTTTTCGTTGGAGTAGGGTTATCATTCTTGGTGAGGGTCCTGAAAGCAATATTCCGCGGAGACTAGGCATGAAAGAACGACTGGATTGTCTGTTGGGCGATGACGCTGCGGCGCGCTGGCGGATTATTCTTACCTCGGCGGTCGGCGTGGCGCTTAGCGGTTTTATCGGCCAGTGGACTGGATCGAACGTTCGTGAAGCTCAAGTCGCAGCAACCGTGATCGGTTGTGCGATTTTTTGCTTGCAGGTCTTCCTGTACACGGTACCAGCGCATAGGGTCTTGAGATCTCTACGACTTGATACCAGGATGTACCTACTCCGCTCGGCTCTTACAATAGCCGCCTCGGCATTTCTGGCTTTTATTGTTTCGGTCTCCGGCCCCACAGTTCAGGCAGCTATTCTAAATCGTCGCCTGAAATCGGTTGTTGTGGCGATGGAGGCCGATCATTCACGACCTGCGCGTTCGGCGGACGATGTCTTCAAGACGGCTCTATACAGTAGGGTCCGTCTCCGTGACGATCTTGTGGCGCGCGTTTCGAAGGAACTCCGAGAGGAACGGAGTGCTGATGCCTGGCGAGCGTACGTGTCTCTCCTAACGTATACAGTGAACCGGCGGCCCGATCCCGAGGGTCTTGAATGGCGCATGGATAGGTTGGACGAGGTGACAAGGGGTGCACCCGTCTGCGGCCCGCGTAACGAAGGAATCAATGCTGCGGAATTTACTACGAAGGACGGTATAGTAACTCATGTCTCCGATGTCAGTGCATGGCCGAAAGCGATACAAGCATGTCGCATGCTTCTGGATGGGGCCAATATCAAGAACACGCAGCTCGAATACCTAATCGTCGACTATCGTGGAGGATCCGTCACGTTGGACAACGTTAGGTTCATAGACGTCAAGTTTGCGTTAGGTGACACGCCCAATGCGCGCAGGTTCGCGGATGAGTTGCTTAATTCCGGTAACAACGTAGTCACGATCCACCTAGAATAGCTCTTCGGACCTGCTCGTGGAGCACGGTTAGTGCGCTGTGTTCGCGCAGGCCGGTGGCGGTGACGGAGCCGATCGTCACGTCCGCCAATTGATTCGCCGCACGCGGCGTGGCGAGTTCCACCTTTAGAAAATTGTCCGAGAGCGCGCCTTCGGTGAGCGTCACCACGGAGAGAGTCCGGCCCAGCATCCGCCGGCGGAAATCGAGATTCTTCGCGGCGGCGAGTTCGCGCAGGATGCGATTGCGTTCACGGCGCACCTCCATGGGAACTTGATCGGCGCTCGCAGCCGGGGTTCCGGGCCGTTCAGAATAAGTAAATACGTGCAGGTAGGTGAACGGCAGGCTGGCGATGAACGCGCGGCTCTCTTCGAATTCGCCATCCGTCTCGCCGGGGAACCCGGTCATCACATCCGCTCCGATGGCCGCATCCGGCATCCAGGCGCGGGCTTTCAAAATGCGGTCTTCATAATGCCGCGGCCGGTATTTGCGATGCATGCGCCGCAGCACGCGATCCGATCCCGATTGCAAGGGCGCGTGGACGTGTTTGGCGATGCGGGGGGAAGAAGTCACAAGATCGAGCAGATCGTCGCTCCAGTCCATCGGCTCGATGGAGCTGAGGCGCAGACGCTGGACGGTGGTTTCCGCGAGCAGCCGCCGGATGAGATCGGCTAAGCGTATCGTGCTGCCCGGCTCGCGGCCCCAGCGGCCAAGATTGATCCCGCTCAGCACTACCTCGCGATAGCGCGCGGCGAGATTGCGCACCTGTTCGACAACCCGATCGGCGGGCGCGCTGCGGCTGGACCCGCGCACGAACGGAATGATGCAAAACGAGCAGCGGTTGTTGCAGCCATCCTGAATTTTGAGATTAGGGCGCGTACGATCCCCGGCTGCGTCCTCAACGGGCGCGGAAAGAAAATCGTGTTGCGCAAAAATATCGCCCACATGGATCTGCCCGTGATAGCTTTCGGATTCCGCCACGATCTCTGGAATTCGAACCTTGTGCGAATTTCCCACCACCCAGTGGACGCCGGGCAATGCAGCCAGCTCTTCGGGCGCGCGCTGCGCGTAGCAGCCGGTGACGAGAATGCGCGCGGAGGGGTTTTCGCGATGCGAGCGATGGATGGCCTTGCGCACATCGTCGTCGGCCGCGGAGGTTACGGTACAAGTGTTCAGCACCACGAGTTGGGCTTCGGATGAATTTGCGGCGGCGGTCAGGCCTTCGGCCAGCAACGCCGATTCAAGTGCCGCGCCGTCGGCTTGCGAGGCCCGGCATCCGAAATTGTGGACGTGGAAGCTCGACACCATCCGATTTTACCTCGGCGCCGCGGCGCCTAAAACTGAAAGTACACGAACGGAACCGCGGTCTCGGTGTATCCGATGAGTTCGACGGACAGCAACAGAATCGCGCAGACCGCGCCATACGCCCAGGCCGGCCCGATCGCGATTTTCTCGAACCACTCCTTCTTTTCCTCCAACAGCGCCAGCACCAGCGTCAGCAGCGCCAGATAAATTTGCCACTCCGGAATCAGTTGCTGTCCGGACGGCACGAAGAACATCTGGCGCAGGACGTAGAGGCTGTCGTGAAACGTTGCCGCGCGGAAGAATACCCAGCCGATCATGACCAGGCCGAGAGTGACCGCCGCTTGCAGCGGATAAGAGACGGTCCAGCGATTTCCTTCGGGCGCGTTCCCGCGGCGGAATACTCGCTCGAAACTCAACAGGGCTCCATGATAGCCGCCCCAAATAATAAAGTTCCAACTGGCGCCGTGCCACATGCCGCCCAGCAGCATGGTGAGCATCAGATTGCGGTAGGTTTGGAGCCGGCCTTGGCGATTGCCGCCCAGCGGGATGTAAAGATAGTCACGCAGCCAGCGCGATAGCGAGATGTGCCAGCGATGCCAGAAATCGGTGATGCTGGAAGCCAGATACGGCCGCCGGAAATTCACGGGAAAATGGAAGCCCAGTAGCTTCGCCATGCCGATGGCCATATCGGTGTAGCCGGAGAAATCGAAATAAATCTGGAGGCCGAACGCAATGGTGGCGGACCAGGCCGCCATCATGCCCGGCTGCTTGGCGACGTTTTGGAAATAGCCGTTGGCGACTTGCGCGAACTGATCGGCCAGCACCATCTTCTTGGCCAGGCCCAGCAGCAGCAGCAGCAGGCCGCGCAAGACATCGTCGGCAGACGGGCGCTTCCAATGATAGAGGTCGCCGAAAAATTCGCGCGCGCGGACGATCGGCCCGGCCACCAGCTGCGGGAAAAACGAGATGAACAGCGCGTAGTCGATTGGATTGGTGATCGGCTCCTGCTCGTTGCGGTAGACGTTGATCACATAGGACATGCTCTGGAACGTGTGAAAGCTGATGCCGAGCGGAAGAATGATGCTCAGCGCGAAGGATTCCGGGGGCTTGTGGAGCAGTTGCGCGATGTTGGCGGCGAAAAAATTGTAGTACTTGAAGAATCCCAGCAGCCCGAGATTGGCGGTCAGACTGATCACCAGCGCGGCCTTGCGTGCGTGCGGCGAGCGCGTCCAGGCGATCCAGCGAGCCGCGGTGTAGTCGATGGCGGTGAGCGAGAGCAGCAGCAGGATGAACTTCGGAATGAAGCTCATGTAGAAGAAATAGCTGGCGGCGAGAAGAATATATTTCCGCAGCGCGCGCGGAGCCGAATAGAACAGCGTCAGGACGATGGCCAGGAACGCGAAGAACTGCGGGGTGCTGAACAACATGAGTTACGACTTCGGCGGCCCCAGGACACGGCGCACTTCGTTGGCGAGAATATGGGAGAAGGCTTCCATCCCCTGGCGGTTCAAATGCCAGGCATCCCAGAAAAGGTCGGGATGCTCGAGTTGATCGAACAAATGTTCGTCCAGCACGATCACGTTCGGCTGAGAAGCGATCTGCCGGACCGCGCTGTTCAGCTTGGGCGCGGGATCGGGCGGGGAAGTGGGGGCGCGCGGCACTCGCAAGAAAATGAGCTTGGTGCCGGAACCGCGGTAGTACTCGATGATTTTGCCGTACCAATAGCGCAGGTAGGCAGTTTCGGCACCTTGATTGGGCGGGAGCGGCGGAAACAGCAGTCCTTGGATTCGTTTTCGCTCGTTCTCGGGAACGCGGTCCGGAAACTGCATGGTGCCATGCTGCCAGTCGATCCGCAAACCGGCCAGGCTGGTATCGACGCCACCGTAGCCGTAATACCAGCCGGCGGAATCGGCCTGGTAATAGCGCGCCTTGGGGATCCGCGCCAGGGGGTGATCGATAAATTCCATAAAATCGCGTTTATACACAAACCCTTTCAGAAGAATTCCACGAAAGGTTATCCATTGAAGCTTATGGGTGCGATAGGTCCAAGGAAATTCCAATAAATCCCGCAGTTGGAGCCGCGCGAGAACATAGTGCAGGTCGGCTTCGCGCTCCGCGTGGTTGTCGTATGTGTCGGGCTCGTTATAGTCGTCGCTTGGAATCACAATCGCAGCGTAAGCACGAGCGGTAGGATCGACTGCTCGCAGCCCGTAATACCAAATGCGCGGGGTGGTTCCGCCCAGGCCAATGGTGGCGAACGTGTAGTCCGATCCGGGCGGGTAGGGATTCACTACGCGCGGCAGAAGCGCCATGCGCGAGTGACCCACCGCCAATACCTGATTGCGATTGATCTTCGGCCGTCGAATTTCGTTGCGCAGCCACAACTCCATTTCGCCGGTAGTGGAATTGGGTTCGATGATGGAGGAATACAGTCCGGTGTGAAAGATGGCGCCTTCGAGCGCGGCAAAACACAGAATGGCCGCGAGCAAGCGAGGCCAAACTTTGCGACGGGGGCGGACCGGGGCGGAGACCTGATTGGTATTCGGGCCGAGGTTGGAGGCGAGTTCCGCGGAAGAATTTGTCGCCAAGTAATTCAGTATAGCGAGTCCTGTAACTTACTCAGTAGGATTCAGGAGTGCGACTGCGAGTGGCGCTCTGAAACCAGCTCGTTTTGTGACCCTACGGTTGCCGAGTCGTGTCGGTTGGACACACTGCCTCAGGCGGAATCGCCGAAAACTCAGCGCCCGAGTATGGCCACTGCCGTGCTAATCCCACCCTATGCGTTCGAGGTGTCGATATAGTTTGAGTCTCCTGGCAGGGCTAGGGTTGACGGTATGCGCGGGTGCGCAAACGCCCATTTCGCCGCAGCCTTGGGGAGCTCTCGGCCGGTGGTCCGCCGCCGTGACGCAGGGCGGGACAATGGCAGTAGCGGCGGTGGATTCGAGCGGGGATCTGGTGGTCGCAAACGCCCTGGTGGGCATCAGCAGTCCCACCAAAATCCTAGGTAACACTTCTGCGTCCTCGAGTTGGGTATCCAAGCTGAACGCATCCGGCGCATCCGAGTTCGGCGTTCGAATCGGCGGAGTTTATCTGTTTGAGGCAATCGCCACTGATGGTGCCGGAAACGTCCTGGTCGCCGGCTACGGCCCGGCGGGAGGCCTGCCAGTTACGCCCAATGCGTACAGCTCGTCTCCATCCGGCCAGGATTCCCAATTCGCATGCAAACTGAACAGTGCCGATGGTACGCCGGTATTCTGCACGTACCTGAATTCGAGCCAGATTAGTATTAACAGTATTGGAGCCGACGCCAGCGGAAACGTTTACATTTTGGCGAATGACCTGAAGCCGTCGTTTGTGACCACTTCCGGAGCACTTTCGCTCGGCAGCCGCGACGTGGTTTTGTTGAAGCTGGATTCCACCGGACAGGAGCTGCTGTACGCGGCGGCGTTCGGCGGGAACGGGTTCGAGGGCGTACTCAACCTGTCAGTGGATGCGGATGGGAACGCATATGTCATGGGCAGCACCAGCTCCACGGATTTCCCGGGCGCATCCGCTGGCGCCATCCCGACGCCGAGCGGAACCATCATCGCCAAGGTGGACCCAACCGGATCGAAGATCCTCTACGCTTCCTACGGGGGCGCCGAGGAAACTCCTGTCGGCCTGGCCGTGGATTCTGCCGGAGCGGCGTACGTCTCCGGGCAAACCGGCTCCGGCGATCTGTTTGTCCGCAAGTATACGGCTTCTGGCGCGGCAGTGGCGTATATGACCGAGTTCGCGCAAACAGCGGGCAGCACCGTGCAAGGCATGGCGGTGGACAGCGCAGGAACCTTGACAATGCTGGGCAGCACGGCTTACATCGGCTTCCCTCAACGGCTCTCTACGGCTGCCTGCCAGGCCATGACCGCGACCTATCCAGCGGTCGGGGGCAGCTTTATGATCCGGCTGAATCCCGACGGCAGGCTGTTCCAGTCCACTTATTTCCCGGCTCAACTCCCAGGCCAGTATTTTGGCGCCGGCTCCATTCTCGCCGTACAGCCGGGCCAAGCTTGGCTGGCGGAAGAGGCCGGCGTCATCCAGATCGGGCCCGCGTCGCCTACCGTCTCTGCGGTTGAAATTCAGTGTGTGTCCAATGCGGCGTCGTTCCAATCGGGCAACATCGCGCCGGGTGAGATGGTCAGTATTTTCGGAACAGGACTGGGTCCGGCTGCTCCCCAGAATTTCACGTTTGGCTCCAATGGCCGCGTCGCTTCCACGCTGGCTGGAGTGCAAGTGACTTTCGACGGGGCGCCGGCGCCGCTGCTCTACGTCCAGCAGGGACAGATCAACGCGATCACGCCCTGGGAGTTGGCCGGCAAATCGAATACGAATATGTGCGTGGTGTACAACGGGAGCAAAAACTGCGTCACGCCGGCGGTTGGCGCGGCTGCGCCTGGAGTATTCGCAGCGGGTCAAGGTCAAGCCATAGCGGTGAACCAAGATGGGACGTTGAACTCGACTGCGAACCCCGCCGCGGTTGGGTCCATCGTTACTCTTTACCTGACCGGCTTGGGTTCCATTTCCCCCGCTCCAGCCGACGGCGCCACCGTACAGTTACCGCTTCCGGTTCTCGTGAATACGATTCAGGTGGCCTTTGCGAATGCCGATGTTCACTCCCCTGCAATACCGCCGGCCGAGATCTTGTACGCAGGGCCCGCGCCGCTGGAAGTAGGCGGTATGTTCCAAATCAATGTGCGGATTCCGGAGGGCACGTCGGGCGCATTTGCGATTCTTAGCCAGTCACCGGATGGCAGCTCTTATTACGGCGCATCGATGCTGGCCGTCGCGACACAGCCGGCTAACCCGGCAGATTCGGTGAACGAAGCTCGTCCTCGGACGACGCCGCAGCCGGGCTCGCGGACGGGTCGGGTCCCGTGATCAGCCGCGCGCCGCGGTTGAATGTGAGGTAAAGAAAACCCCACTGTACGAACACCAGAACGCGATTGGAAAATTCCACCAGGTACAGCAAGTGGACGAATACCCAGGTGAGCCAGGCCAGCAGGCCGGAGATGTGCAGCGAACCAATCTGGGCTACCGCCGAGGCGCGGCCGATCACCGCCAGGCTGCCTTTGTCGCGATAGTGGAAAGGCGGGAGCGTCGCGCCGCGCAATCGTTCGCCGATCAGTTTCGCGACGTAGGCGCCTTGCTGCATGGCAACCTGCGCGACGCCCGGCAGCGGTTTGCCATCCTGCTCGAAATGCGCGAGGTCGCCGATCACGAAAATCTCGGGATGCCCTGGCAAGCTGCAATCGTCGTTGACCAGGACCAGTCCCCTCTTATCGCGCATCGCGCCAGCGCGACGCTCCAAAATATCCGCGAAGGGTGAGGGCTTCACTCCGGCCGCCCAAATGACCGTCCGCGCGGATATGCGATCGTTGCCGGCGCCGGTCTTGACGGTGACGCCGCCATCGTCGATGTCCGTCGCGATCGCGCCAGTCTGCGGAGTAACGCTGAGCCGGATTAACGACGCTTTGGCCTTCTCCGACAAGTCCTCGGGATAGGAGGGAAGAATGCGAGGTCCGCCTTCCAAAAGGAAGATACGGGCGTCTTGCGGATGGATGGAGCGGAAGTCGTGCCGGACCGTGTCATGGGCGATCTCAGCCAGCGCGCCTGCCAGTTCCACGCCGGTGGGACCCGCGCCGACGATGACGAAAGTCAGCCACGCGCGTCGCTTATCGGGGTCGTTCTCCCGTTCGGCTGCCTCGAATGCGTACAGGATCTTGTGGCGGATCTCGGTGGCCTCTTCAATGCTCTTCAAGCCGGGAGCATTCCGCCGCCAGTCGTCATGGCCGAAGTAGGAATCCGCCGAGCCGGTGGCGACAATGAGGGAATCATATTCGACGGTCGTGCGGTCATCCAGGATCAAGCGGTGGCGTGCGGCATCCAGGCCGGTGGCTTCGCCCAGCAGTACTTGTGTGTTCTTCTGACGGCGCAGCACGGAGCGAAGCGGCGATGCGATTTCACCGGGCGAGAGCGACCCAGTGGCTACTTGATAAAGCAGCGGCTGGAACAGGTGGAAGTTGCGGCGGTCCAGCAAGGTTACCTGCACCGGAGCGTTCTTCAGGGCTTTGGCGGCGTACAGGCCGCCGAACCCTCCGCCCAGGATTACGACGCGATGCGTGCTGTTCATTGGCCGATCCATCTTTGACCGCTCCCTCTTAACCAGATTAGACGCAACCCTGGCTCCGGCGGTACGTACTTGCGATACGCTGAAGTGGATGCTGGCGTTGCTGCCGCTGCTTTTGTTCGCCGTTGCCACCGCCGCCTTCGCCGAGATGCCCTGCGAGGGAACACCGGCGTATTCGCCGTGCGAAATAGCTTTCGAGCTCACACCCTCCGATCTGGCGGCGCATCCTAATCCATACAGTAGTGTTATTTTACGAGTGGAATTCCGCTCGCCGCGCTTCCACACCTACGCCATGCCGGCCTTTTGGGATGGCGGCCGCAAGATGATTGTGCGCTTTAGCCCCACCGAAGCCGGACAGTGGACCTACAAGGCCACCAGCAACGTTCCGTCGTTCGACGGGCGGGAGGGGACGTTCAGCGCGGCTTCTTCCGATGCGCCGGGCTATGTGGTCGTCGCGAATGTGCATCACTGGGCCACCGACAACCAACAGGTACTGGTCGGGAACATACGGCCACATTTGTGGATGGGCTACATCGCCGACCGCTTTGCGTTCGGAAGCTATGCCTGGTTCGAGCAGGAGTTGAGCGGCGCGGCCCAAAATAAATTCAACCACTTGCGCGGTTCCATCCTAGGCGGGCTGAGCGATCGTTCGCTGGTCTATCTAGGTCCGGACCGGCCGAATCCGGCATACTTCGATGAGTTGGACCGGCGCATCGCGGAAATTCACAAGCGCGGAATCACCACGGACTTGCTGCTGGCCTCGGACGTGGAAACCATCGTTGCGCAATGTTCCGATTGGCATGCGCGGGAGCGGTTCGTCCGCTACGTGGTGGCACGCTATGCCGCGTTCAACATCACCTGGCAAGGAGTGGAGGAGTTTGAAGATTACGCCGGCGGGCGCGTGTTGTTGAAAGAACTGGGGCTGGATCTGAAGAAGCTGGATCCGTATCAGCATCCACGGTCCTCGGGCGCCAAGGTAACGTCGTCGCCGCTGCTGGCGGACGGATGGATGGATTTCATCATGGAAGGCCCCGGCGACAATACGGTCCGATCACATGACGTTGTCGCCTCGGTGGAGCATCAGTTCTACCAGGTTCCGTTCGTGGGCGTTACCGACGCGAAACATCTGTGGAACGCCAGCATGGACGGCGAATATCCGGAGTTTCGCGGCGGCGATGCGAGCGTTGCGAGGTACTGGTTCGATTTTATGTCGGATACCAGGCATTGGGAATTGGAGCCGTACTTCGACGTTGACGGAACACGCGCGATCGCGCTCGAAGACGTTGAGTATGTGAACTATATCGAACATCCCGGGGCGCCGGTGGAAGTCACGGTGGAAAATCATGGCTACGATGTCGAGTGGCTGAATCCCGCCACCGGCGAATCGCTGGAACAGAAGAAGTACAAGGGGCAGCACTTCACCGGCCAGGCTCCCGACCCGGGTCGTCCCTGGGTCCTGTACATTGGGCGCGAGGGTCACAGAGATTCGATGGGGAAATCCTATAAATTCGAGTCGCGGCCGGTTCCGGTGCAGGAGATTGAGACCGATCTGAGGAAAATCCCGTTCGAAATTGTCGCGCCGCCAGGGAATATGCTGGAGGCCGGCCAGCCCGCGCAATTCTCCGTGAAGCTGACGCGGGAAACCCGCGCCACGCGCGACATGCAGTATCTATGGACCGGGGAAGTGGTGGCTGACGGGCGCGGCTTTCGGGT
This sequence comes from Bryobacterales bacterium, assembly GCA_963824345.1. Lineage (GTDB taxonomy): Bacteria > Acidobacteriota > Terriglobia > Bryobacterales > Bryobacteraceae > Palsa-89. The sequence continues at coordinate 220,150 of CAWGOZ010000011.1, read as the reverse complement.
GTTGGGCACAGGATCGCCCGGTACATTTGTGGTTCCGGCTTCCATCGCGGAAATTTTCCCGGCGGTTCTCAGCGTCCACGTGACGGCTTTGAACGCGCACGGCAAGGCCTATCAGACGGATCGCGTATATCAACTGAATAAGTGATGCTTTTGCCGTGATTCTTTCCATCGATACTACGTCCGAATTCGGCAGCATCGCGCTCACCGAAGCCAACGTGATTGTCGAGGAAGTAGAGTTGCAATCGCCGGATGGTTTTGGACACGTGCTGTTCGGGCACATCCAGCATTTGCTCGAAAAGCGCGGGACCACGGTGTATCAGATGGAATGCTTCGCCGCCGCTTCGGGCCCGGGCTCCTTCACGGGCGTCCGGGTGGGACTTGCGGCTGCCAAGGGGTTGGCCGAAGCCACGGGAAAGCGCATGGTCGCGGTCTCGAATTTGCGGGCGCTCGCCTCTTTTGGGACAGCGCCACTGCGCGCCACCGTGATCGATGCTCGCCGCGGCGAAGTTTATGGCGCGGTGTATAACAGCCGGCTTGAACTGGTGATGCCGGAAACGGTACTGAAATTGGAGAGCTGGCTGCCGACCTTGCCTGCCGGCTGCGAGTTGATCTCCACCATCGGAGCGCCTCGGGCGCTGGCCGCCGCGATCGGGCACATCGCATGGGATGAATTTACGCCCGGCCGCGCTTCCGATCCCGCTGATATCGACGCCAACTATGTGCGGCGCTCGGACGCCGAGCTTTTCTGGAAAGAATAGCATCAGGGAAACCGGCTTGCTCGCGCGCCCGCTATTCGGGATAGACTACAGATTCCAGAAAGAGTCCCGACGCGGGCGCGGTCCAGGCCGCTACGTCGAGCTTCGAATTTGTTTGGCCTTGCAGCAGACGGGCAAAATCGTCCTCCGCGATTTCGCCCCGGCCGAGCCGCACCAGCACTCCCACGATGCGCCGCACCATGCGCCATACAAAGTGCGACGCGGTGATACGGAAAATAATCAAATCCCCTTCAGCTTCTATCAACGCATTCTCCACCACGACGATAGGCGACTCATCGGGGCGCGCTGGATCCTCGGCGCGGAAAGCGCGGAAGTTGTGGCGTCCGATGAGCAGGCGCGCCGCCCGCGCCATCGCCGCGGCGTCCAGAGGCTCCTTCACCCACCAAACGTATTTCTTGAAGAACGCCGTGCGCCGGGTTGAGATCTGGTACCGATACGACCGCGCAACGGCGTCGTGCCGCGCGTGAAAGCTGCCGGCCGCCTCGCTCACATCCAAGAGGCAGACATCCGACGGAAGCCGGCTGTTGATCGCGCGCAGGATCTCATCCGGGCTCGGCCAGTTCTTCCGCTGGCTTTCAGCGGGCGGATGAACCCGAAGATGCGCCACCTGAGCCCGGGCATGAACGCCGGCGTCGGTGCGGCCCGCGCCCTGGAGGTCCACTGGGCATCCCAGGAAATCCTCGGCGGCCTTGCGAAGCTGGCCCTGCACGGTACGGGCGTTGCGCTGCTCCTGCCAGCCGCTGTATTTGGTTCCGTCGTATTCGAGCGTGAGCTTCCAGTTTTTCGATCCAGGAACTTTCAAGTCCCCAGTGTAGCCCCTGCAGCCGCCCCCAATGCTATGATGGAGCGCTCCCGAGGAGATTTCATGTTCAAAGAGTTCCGAAACTTCATCATGCGCGGCAACGTGCTGGACCTGGCTGTGGCGGTGATTATCGGCGCTGCTTTTGGAAGAATCGTGTCGTCGCTGGTCAGCGATATTCTAATGCCGCCGCTCGGGCTCGCACTCAAGAGCGTCGATTTTAGCAACCTGTACATCGACCTCTCCGGCGGTCACTTCCGTACGCTGGCCGAAGCCAAAGCGGCCGGCGACGCCACCATCAACTACGGCAGTTTCGTCAACAACGTGATCGATTTTCTGATCGTCGCGTTCGTGATTTTCCTCATCATCCAGCAAGCCAACCGGCTTAAGAAGCCCGCCGCCGCGCCCACCACCAAGGAATGCCCCTTCTGCCATACCACGATTCCATTGGCGGCTACGCGGTGTCCAAATTGCACCTCCAATTTAGGATGACTTTATGGCCGCGGCCGGATGCGCCAGCAGGCCGTCATACCTGGGTCTGGGGCGTCCTGACGATCAGCCCGTCGAGCGCCTTGGTGACCGGTATCTGGCAGCCCAGACGGCTGTTGGGCCGACGCTCGGAAGCCGTCGTGTTGAGCATCTGGTCCTCGTCTTCCTGGATCGGATTCAGCCGGCCGAGAAACGCCTCGTCGACATAAACATGGCAGGTGGCGCACTGGCAGGCGCCGCCACACTCCGCGACAATGCCGTCGATTCCGTTCTTGATGGCGCCTTCCATAACCGAGTCGCCCACCGGTACGGAGACCTGACGTGTTTCACCCGCGAACGAGATGTAGGTCACCGAGGCTGTTTCTTTTGGTTTCTTGTCGAAGAGGCTCATAGTCGTAGATGACTACTTTAGCTAAACTACCGCTTGCATTGCATCGGCACAATACGCGGAAACCCACTTGCATCGGCTGCATCCAATATATAGGTGATGTTTTCTCATCGATTGCTAAGTGCAGGTACGCTCGCTCTTTCCTTGACGGCAATGCATGGCGAAGATTTGCAGGACATCGAATATGGACGCGCTGGGAAGTACAGTCTGCGGATGGATGCCCATGTTCCCGATGGCGTCGGTCCCTTTGCGGCGGTGATTCTGGTGCATGGCGGCGCTTGGGTGGCCGGCGACAGAATCCACAACGTACAGCCGCTGTTTCAGCCATTAGCCGCCGCCGGATTTGCGTGGTTTTCCATCAGCTACCGGCTGGCGGCCGACGTAGTGCGGAATCCGATCGCGGCCGCGCTGCAACTGGGAGCCGCGGAGAATGACGTCCGGCGGGCTGTCGCCTTCGTGAAGGAACACGCGTCCGAGTACCGTGTGAATGCGAACAAAATTGTTCTGATCGGCGAATCCGCGGGAGGGCAGCTCGCATCCATGGCCGCTCTTCGCCCCGATCCGGGAGGAGCCGTCCAAGGCGTGGTCGCGTTTTATACGCCCAGCGATCTGGCAAGCCTGGCCCGCACATCCAGCATCATTCCCGATGCGGTTCGGGATCGAGTGAAGGGAACCTCCTTCGACGATCTCTTGATGGCGGGGCTGAAGGAGTTTTCGCCGATCAACTATGTCAGCGCTACTTCGCCGCCTTTTCTACTGATTCACGGAACCGACGATGGGATCGTACCGGTGGCTCAATCGGAACGATTCTGCGACAAACTGCGGACTGCAGGCGCGGGTTGCGACCTCTTTAAAGTGGAAGGTGGGGGACATGGCATCCGGGCATGGCAATCGCTCCGGCTCACCGATTACAAACCTGCCATGGTGCGCTGGCTCCGGCAGATTCTGGCGCGGGGTTGAAGGGGATCGAGCCCTACTTGATCACGTGAGTGGCGTCCTTCTCATTTTCAACGCAATACGATTCCAACAGATCGCTGTCCGGAAGTAGATGCTGCTTCAGCCGGATGGTGAATGGCCGGGCATAGGTTTTCGGATCGTCAATCGTTAGCAGCACTTCCATATGGCCGAAGTCCAAGCGGTGAAATCGTTCGGTCATGCGAAGCGCGTCGGAATGCGCGTGGCCGCGCGCATCCAGCCATCCCCGGTCGTTGAAGCCGGCCGTCTCCACTACCAGCGAATCGCCGTCCCATTTGCCGACCGAGTAGCCTAGCCACGACGGTTGAGGATCGTCCGGCAATTTCCGGCCGTCGGTATATATCTGGCGGAAAGTTGTGTCTCTCTCATAAAGCATCACCGTAAGTCCTGGAGTTTGGAGGATCTTGTAGGGAGCCGGCGCAATTTCCACGATCGGCAGGCCCTCCGGAAGGCAGTGCGAGATGGGAGATTCGGTGGTAAAGGTTTTCGAGCGTTGCCGGAGCTGGGCGGCAGCGGCCGGCAGAAGTGGCGCCTCGTCGGGTTTGAAATCGAACAGGATATTGATGAAGTACTGCGAGACCGGTTCTTCACCCGCGCCGTTGGTGACTCCAGGGGTTAAGCGTTCCGCGATGTCCGGTGGAGCGCTCTCGGTCTGCCAGAGCCCGGAGAGGTTAGGCTTTCCATCGGCTGCCCGGGGCGCCGGCGCGGAAAGGTTCGGCTTGCCGTCCGGCGTTCGTGGAGTCCCCGGCGTGGGATAGTTAAGCCACTGCGCGTGTACGCACGCCGGCGCGGCTGCGAATGCGATCAGGATACAGATGTTTCGATGAAGCATCGCTTTCACTCGACAAACTCTACCGCGCCGCGGAACCCGGGTTTTGTTTCTGCCGTTCCCACTCTTTGCGGAACGTGTCGTCTCGCTCGGCGATGTAGGCTTTGTAGCCTTGCGGATCGATGAATGCGTCTTTTGACCCAGCCTTCATCTTCTCGTACTTGGCCTTCAGGCCGAAGTAGGCGCCGTGCGCTCCCAGGAAAACATCGCAGGGCAGACTCTTCAGGACTTGGAACGTCTTCACGTAATCCTCGGCAATGCCCGGATACTTCTTATTGCCAACCAGAATATAACCGGGGTTCACGTTCGGGCTGCCGACGATCACGACGTTCAAGGTGCGCCCGCCGTCCCGGACCTGCATGGTCCACGTGGTGCAGCCCGGTGTGTGACCGGGCGTCAGATGCGCCACCAATTTCGAGCCTCCGAGCTGGACCGTCGCGCCATCGTGCAGAACGCGATCCACATGCGCCCCCGGACGGCCCGGAGCGGTACTCTGCTCTTCGGCAACGTCGGCATCCATCACCATCAGCTTCGCGCCGGTTTCTTTCTGGATCAAACCCGTTCCAGCGTCATGATCGCCGTGCGCATGGCTGATGAGGATGATTTTCGTGTCGCTGTATTTGAATCCAAGCTGCTCGATACTTTTCTTAATCAGCGGTAGATCCTCAGGGAAGTCGGAGTTAATCAGGATGTTGCCGCGAGGCGTGTGGATCAGGTAGACGGCCAGATCGGCCGTGCCGACATAGTAGAGATTGCCGGCGATGCGGAACCCGGGAAACTCGGTGTGCCAATCCGGATTGCCCTGTGCCAGCATAGTGGCAGCGGCCGCGAGAAACAACAGGAGCGCTCGTCGCATCGTAATTTTCTCCTTTGAGTCGGAAAGCGAAGGGATTGGTAGCGCTAAAGGGAATCGAACCCTTATTTGAGCCTTGAGAGGGCTCCGTCCTAACCGTTAGACGATAGCGCCATTGTTCGAACCGCTTTCATTATACTCAGCGGGCAGCCCGGCCCTCCAGCCTGTTAAAATGCCTCCGGCCTGTTAAACTTAAGGTTCGCTCGCGGCCCGCTCTGGGGACGCCCGAGCCGACGGAAGGTAAACGACTCAAAATGATTTCAGCGACACAGCTACGTCCGGGCATGGTGATCAAGTTCAACAACGAGCTTTATTCCATATTCAAAATGGAGCACCGAACTCCGGGCAATCTTCGCGGCTTTGTCCAGGTGAAAATGCGCAGCTTGCGCAGCGGCACCATGACCGAGCACCGCTTCTCATCGGAAGACCGCGTGGACCGGGCCGCGCTGGAAGAGATCGAAATGGAGTATTTGTACGACGACGGCGAGTACTACTACTTCATGAACACCGAGAACTTCGAGCAAATGCATCTAACGCGCGACATTCTGGGCGATGCGGTGGAGTATCTGGTTCCGCAGCTCAAGGTCAACGTCGAGTTCTACGAAGGCAAAGCCATGAGCGTGGAATTGCCGGCTACGGTGGATCTCACGGTGGTGGAAACCGAGCCTGGATTGAAGGGAGCTTCGGTGTCGAACGTCACCAAGGCGGCGAAGCTCGAAACCGGGCTGGTAGTTCAGGTTCCGCCCTTCATCAACGAAGGCGAAAAAGTCCGCGTCAACACCGCGGAGGGCACCTACCAGGAACGGGCCTAGCTCTTCGAGAACCTGCTATTCTGAATTTGTCCTTGTAGAGGAGCGGAGATCATTAGTAGCCGGTCGCGCAGTTCCGGGAGTTTCGGAGCGCCGGCGAAAGGGGTCGCAGTACTTTCCGCCGAAATCTGCCGCGGCACTCCCGCCCGGCGCGATTGGGAGGCCAGGTTAAACCCTGCCCACTGTCATCCGGATCTGATTCGAGATTTACGGATGGAGCGCTACTGGGAAGCACGCAACATGTTCGCGTGCCCTTCCTTGCTCCATTCGCCTTCAATTTATGAACGCTTTTGAACTAACGCGCGCGTTGGTGGATGTGGAATCCATCACCGAAAACGAAGAACAGATGGGTCACGTACTCTTCGCTCATCTGTCGGAGCTGGCCTCGCGTTTCGGCGGGCGCGCGGAGCTGATTCCGGTGGAACCGCGCCGCAATAATGTCTTCGCCTGGTGGGGCGAACCAACCGTTACGCTGTCCACGCATATGGATACCGTTCCTCCCTTCTACGTTTCGCGCGAAGATGACGAGCACATCTGGGGACGAGGCGCTTGCGATACCAAGGGCATCATCGCGGCCATGATCTTTGCCGTGCGGGAGCTGCTGGAAGCCGGCCAAAGAAACGTCGCGCTGCTGTTTGTCGTGGGCGAAGAGCGCAACAGCGCGGGTGCGCTCGCCGCGGCCAAGGATCCGAGGGGTTCCAAGGTCCTCATCAACGGCGAACCCACCGAAAACAAGCTGGCTCTGGGATGCAAAGGCGCGCTGCGTTTCGAACTGACCGCGCGCGGCCGGATGGCGCACTCGGCCTATCCCGAGCTGGGCGAATCGGCGATCGAGAAGCTGCTGGACGCCCTGCAGGAAATCCGGCATGTTCCGCTGCCCATTGACAAGATCCTGGGGGCCAGCACACTGAACATCGGAACCATCGTGGGGGGGCGCGCTCCCAACGTGATCCCGGATCATGCGCAAGCCGAACTTTTCATCCGCCTGGTTGATGACGGCGATTCCACGCGCGCTTCAATCCGGCAAGCTGCGGGGCGTAAAGTGGAAGTCCGCGAAGTGCTGGCCACTCCCGCCGTGCACCTGGGCTCGCTGCCCGGGTTTGAGACGGCCATCGTCTCATTCACCACCGATATTCCGGGTTTTGGGGGCGCCTGGGGCCGGCCCTATCTGATCGGGCCAGGCTCGATTCACGTGGCGCACACTGCGGAGGAACGGATTCCCAAGGCACAAATTCTCGAAGCAATTCAAATCTACAAGCAAATGGTAAAGCAACTCTCATGAACGAAAACAAGATCTCCGTTGGAATCTTAGGCGCCACCGGGATGGTTGGGCAGCATTTCGTGAAGTTCCTGCAGAATCATCCGTGGTTTGAAATCGCATGGCTGGGTGCGAGCGACCGCTCGGCCGGCAAACCCTATCGCGAGGCCACCAGCTGGAGGCTGGACGGCGTCATGCCCGCCAGCGTGCAAAACATCCAGGTGGAAGAGTGCAAGCCCGGGAACGCGCCGCGCTTAGTATTCTCCTCCATGGACGCCTCGGTGGCCACCGAAATCGAGCGCGAGTTTGCACAAGCCGGCCACGTGATCGTCTCCAACTCCCGCAACCATCGCATGGAGCCGGATGTCCCGCTGCTGATTCCGGAAATAAATCCCGATCATCTGAAGATCATTCCGCACCAGCAGCGCAAGCGCGGATGGAAGGGGCAGATCGCCACCAATCCCAATTGCTCCACCATGGTGCTCGCCATGGCGCTGGCTCCTCTAAAGCCATTCGGCATCGTACGCGTGATTGCCGCTACCATGCAGGCCATCTCGGGCGCGGGCTATCCGGGGGTGGCTTCCATGGACATCAACGCCAACGTGATCCCGTTTGTCGGCGGCGAAGAGGAAAAAATGCAACAGGAGACGCAGAAGATCCTGGGCGAATTCGCGGGCGACAGCCTCCGGCCGCTGAACGCCAAAGTTAGCGCGCACTGCAATCGGGTGCCGGTGGTGGATGGGCATACGGTGGTGGTGAGCGTGGAATTCGAACGCAAGCCGTCCCGGGATGAAATCCTGGGGGCTCTGGTCAACTACCGCGGCGTTCCACAAGAACGCAAGCTTCCGAGCGCCCCGCCGAAACCCATCATCTACATGCCGGAGGCGGATCGGCCCCAGCCCCGCCGGGACGCCGGGCGCGAGCAGGGCATGGCCACTTTCGTCGGAAGGCTGCGAGAATGCCCAGTGCTGGACTATAAATTCGTCGCGCTGAGCCACAACACCATTCGCGGCGCAGCCGGCGCGGCGGTGTTGAATGCCGAGCTGATGTATTCGGAGGGCCTGCTGGACTAATGATCGTCATGAAATTCGGCGGAACTTCCGTCGAATCTGCCGATGCCATCCAGCGGGTCACTGGAATCGTAAAATCCCGGCTCGACCGCCGGCCCATTGTGGTTGTCTCGGCGATGGGCAAGACCACCAATCGTCTGCTCAAGATCGCCAATCTTGCGGTGGGCGGCCAGCGCGACGACGCGCTCGGCGAGCTGCTCTCGCTGCGCGATTTTCATCTCCGCGAGTCGGGCATGGAGCGCACCGTCGACGAACACTTTCAGGAGCTGATGGAGCTGGTGAAAGGCCTGGCTGTGTTGGGCGAGCTGACTCCCCGCTCCGTCGATGCAATCTCGAGCTTCGGCGAGCGATTGTCGAGCTTGATCGTCACCAATTATTTCCAACACCATGGGCTCAACGCCGTGCATGTGGACGCGCGCAAGCTGATTGTCACCGATCACCGGCATACGCAGGCCATCCCGCTATTGGAGCAGAGCTACGCGAAGCTCGCGGGCGCGATTCCTCCACTGGCCAAGCAACACGTGGTTGTGATGGGCGGCTTCATTGCGTCCACCGAGAACGGCGTTGCAAGCACGCTGGGGCGCGGCGGGTCCGACTTCACTGCATCCATCGTCGGCGCCGGCGTGGGCGCCGAGGAGATCCAGATCTGGACCGACGTGGATGGCATGCTCACAGCCGATCCGACCATCATCCCTAAAGCCCGCCGCGTGAAAGTGATCTCATTCACCGAGGCCGCCGAGCTGGCATATTTCGGGGCGAAAGTTCTGCATCCCGCCACCGTGATGCCAGCCATCGACCGGAATATCCCGGTCTCGATCCTCAACTCACGCCGCCCCGAAGTGGAGGGAACGCGTATTCAATCCGCTCCTGTACTGAGCAAGAACGTGGTGAAGTCGATTGCGTGCAAAGGCCATGTGCTGGTGCTTAACATAAGGTCCACGCGGATGTTCATGGCCCACGGTTTCATGCGGCGGATCTTCGAAGTGTTCGATCGCAATCAAACCTCGGTGGATATGGTGGCGACATCCGAAGTCAGCGTTTCGCTGACCATCGATCAGCCCGAGCGCGTGGAAGCGATCGCCGCCGAATTACGCGAGTTCGCCGACGTTTCGCTGGACAAAAATCAGGCTATCATCTGCATTGTGGGTGAAAACATCCGCCACACTCCCGGCGTCGCCGCGCGTGTATTCAACGCGCTTGGCGGCATCAACGTCCGCATGGTGTCGCAAGGCGCTTCGGCGCTGAATTTGGGATTCGTGGTGGCGGGCGGCGATCTCACTGCCGCCGTGCAGGCCTTGCACCAGGAATTCTTCGCCGATCTCGACCCGGCGGTGTTTGATGCCTAAGCTCGCCATCATCGGATACGGAAAGATGGGGCGGTTAATCGACCAGCTTGCGGCCGAGTACGGATTCACCGTCACCGCGCGCGTGGATGTCGATCGCAAAGAATCGCTGGAGGGCGCCGACGTCGCGGTGGAATTCTCCGTGCCAGGGGCGGTGCTCGGCAACATTAAGAAAGCAGCGGCCCTCGGCATCCCCATCGTGATCGGCACCACGGCTTGGCGCGAACACCTGGCGGAAGCCCAGGCTCTGATCCAGGCGAACCGGAGCGCGCTCGTTTGGAGTCCGAATTTTTCGGTCGGCGTCAACGTGTTCACGCGTTTGGTTTCGGAAGCCGCGCGGCTGCTCGCGAACCAGCCCGAATACGGCGCGTGGGCCTGGGAGATCCATCACAGCACCAAGAAAGACGCGCCTTCGGGTACTTTACTCCAGCTGGTGGATCGGATGCGGGCCGCCGGTTACGGCCGCGACATCGACGCCTGCTCCAGCCGCGCCGGCGCGCATCCTGGAACGCATGAGATCGGCTTCGACTCGCCTGCCGACACCATCACTTTGCGCCATACCGCGCGCAGCCGGGAAGGGTTCGCCCGGGGCGCTTTGAAAGCGGCACAATGGATTATCGGGCGTAAAGGATTCTACGAATTCAGTGAAGTTCTTTTTGGAGGTTGACATGCTATTTCAAGGTTGCGGCACCGCAATGGTCACCCCGTTCCGCCAGGACGGCTCTCTCGATGAGCAGACGCTGCGCTCGCTGGTGAAGCGCCAGATCGAGGACGGCATCAACTTTCTGGTGCCCTGCGGCACTTCGGGCGAAAGTCCAACGCTTACTCACCAGGAACATCTGCGCGTGGTTGAGATCACGCTGGAAGAAGCCCGCGGCCGCGTGCCGGTGCTGGCGGGCGCGGGAGGCTACAACACCGCCGAAGTGATCGAACTCGGCCAGGAGCTCAAGGCCATGGGCGCAGACGGGCTTCTCTCCGTCACGCCCTATTACAACAAGCCCACGCAAGAAGGCCTATACCGGCACTATAAGGCGATCGCGTCGGCCGTCAAGCTGCCGATCATCGTGTACAGCGTGCAAGGGCGTACCGGCGTGAACGTCGAACCGGCCACATTGAAGCGGCTGTCGGAGATCGATTACGTTATCGGTGTGAAGGAAGCCTCCGGCAACATCAGCCAGATGGCGCAGGTAGTTCAGCAAGTGCCATCCACCTTCGCGGTGTTGTGCGGGGACGATTCGATTGCGATTCCCCTGATCGCGCTGGGCGGTCACGGTGTGGTTTCGGTGGTCTCAAACGAAATTCCGGCCGAGTTCACCCGGCTTATTGGTCGGGCGCTAGCCAACGACTTCGCCGGAGCGCGCGAACTGCAACGACGCTACCTGCCGCTGATGGAAGTGAACTTCGTGGAGTCGAATCCGATTCCGGTGAAGGCGGCCATGGCGCTGATGGGATTGCTGGAGCCGGTCTGGCGATTGCCTTTGTGCCCGCCCAGTTCGGCTAATCTCGAAAAGATCGAAAAGGTGGTCGAAGCATTGGGCCTCGCGGCTGGCCGGAGCGTGCATGCGGGCTGAGATCGAGACGCTGTTCGACGAGAACCCATCAACTTACACCGACTCTCATTTCCAAATCTTCCAGCGATTCAAACAGGCGCTGAACTCGGGCGAAGTTCGCGCCGCCGAGCCCGATGACGCCACCACCACCGGCTGGCGCGTCAATGCCTGGGTGAAAAAAGGGGTTCTGCTGGGCTTTCGCATGGGCGCGGTGGTGGATATGTCGATCAATCCCGCGCGGCAGCCCTGGTTCGACAAGGCCACGTTTCCCGTGCAGCGCTTTACGGCCGATCGCGCCATTCGCATTGTTCCCGGCGGATCGAGCATTCGCGATGGCTGTTTCATCGGACGGGGCGTCACCTGCATGCCGCCCATGTACATCAACACGGGAAGCTGGGTCGGCGACGGATCGATGATCGACTCGCACGCGCTGGTGGGAAGCTGCGCGCAGGTCGGCGCGAATTGCCATATCTCGGCGGCGGCGCAGATTGGCGGCGTGCTGGAACCGGTGGGCGCGCTTCCGGTGATTATTGAAGACGAAGTTTTGATGGGCGGCAACACGGGGGTTTACGAGGGCACCGTGGTGAAGCGGCGCGCGGTGCTCGCATCCGGCGTCATCTTGAACCGATCCACGCCGATCTATGATGTGGTGCGCGGGCAGATTTACCGGGCTACCGACGACGATCCGCTGGTGATTCCCGAAGACGCCGTGGTGGTGGCGGGATCGCGGGCGATTACATCGGGGCCGGGCGTCGATTGGGGCTTGTCCTTGTATACGCCTGTAATCGTGAAGTATCGCGACTCGAAAACGGACACCAAGATTCAACTCGAACACTTGCTGAGATAGTCCAGAGTTGCGCGGGCTGTTTTCTCCCAGGTAAACTCGGTGGCGCGGTGCTGTGCCGCGGCGGTGGAGATCCCTCCGGTAGCCAGCAACTGCAGCGCATCGCGAATCGCGCGGTCGCTTAGGGGATCGAAGAAGTGAACGGTGGAACCGGCGATTTCGCGCAGCGGGGGAATATCGGAGCACGCCACGGGAACGCCCGCGGCCATCGCCTCCAGCACCGGCATGCCAAACCCTTCGAAAGTGGATGGGTAAATGAAACCGAGCGCGCCGCGGAAGAGTTCGTACAATTGTTCGCGCGGAATCCAGCCGGTCAGCTCCACTGACTCCGAGGCCAAACCTTCGATTTCCCGGGCCGCGAATCCGCGCACTCCCGTGATTACCAGCCGGGGGGCGTTCGGGATCTCGGCATGCATGCGCAACAGGCGCTGCAGGTTCTTATGCGGATGCGTGGTGGATGCGCACAATAAATAGTCCCGGGGTTCCCGGCGCCGAGCGATCTCGAAGAACTCGCGCTCCACGCCGAAATGGATCACCTGGGGTTGGATGATGTGCGCCGGGCGCCTGTAGTAGCGCAGAATATCGTCGGCCGTGGCTTGGGAGATGGCGATCAATCCGCCCGAACGACGCGCCGCTGCCCACAGGAAAAAATTCCAGAACGGAAGATCGAACCAGCGAAAGTACTCTGGATGGCGTTTGTGCTGAAGATCGTGAAACACCGTGACCATGGGGCAGGTGCACCCGAGCGGCGCGGTGAAACCAGGATTCAGCAGAACTTCAATCCGATGTTTGCGAATCGCGAAGGGCAGCACGAGTTGTTCCCACAGGATTCGCGCCGGACGGAAGGCCGCGTTGACAGCCTGCCGCGCCTGCACGAAGTTCGGCCGATCGGGCGTCAGGTCGGCGCCGGTTTCGCGATTGGTAAACACCACGTATTGGTTCACCGCGTCGATTTCCGCCAGCGCTCGCAGCAGATTGCGCAGATAGATTTCGGTGCCGCCCACGCCTCCCGGAATCAGGTACAAGGCGTTGACGCCGATGCGAATCATCTGTCGCTAAGATTTCCTAGCGGCCCATTCGAGCCAAGGCCTCGCGCGCCGGCTGGTTATCGGGATCGAGAGCCAACACGTGCTGGTAGTCTGCTACGGCCTGCGCCGGGTTTCCTTGAATGCTATGAATGTTCCCGAGATAGAAATAGGTCATGGCGAAATTCGGATCCATCTCCTGGGCCTCTTGGAGAGCGGCCAACGCTTCCGGATACTTGCCCATCTTGCCAAATTCCATCCCGAGCTGCGAGTAAACGTGCGCGCCCGGCCGCTTCTCGGCGGCTTGTTGCAGCTTCTGGACGGCCTCCTGCGGGTTTCCAGCACAGTCGTACGCCAGCGCCCAATCCAGCAGCAAATCCTCATGGGGACGCTGGAGTGTTGCTGTCTTCTGATATTGGTCCACCGCATCGCTGCAGGCGCCCGCTTGATATTCGACGTACGCCAGTTGGAAGCTGGGCCGATATTTCGCGGGCGACTTGGAGACGGTGTCTTTCCAGATGTCGATCGCATTGCCCCACAACAAATTCCTCTGGTAGGTCAACGTGCCTTCCATCAACAGAACCACCGCGAGCGAGGCGACCAGGGCGTTCCGCGAAACCTTCCAGCGCCGGAGAAATTCGACAGTAACGAAGAGGAGACCGATGAAGGGGAGATACATGCGGCGCTCGGCCATGGGATCGCGGATGGGCACCAGGGAGGAAGTAGGCGCCAGCAGAATCAGCCAGACGAACCACCCGTACGAGGCCAGCGGGAAGCCGCGGCGGTAGATCCACGCGAGCACGGTGACCACCAGCAATCCGGCCAAGGCGAATACGGCGCCGTGGTCCAGGATGTTGCGCGAGATCGCGATATCCGGATCGAGGTTTTGGCCGAGTGGAATGAAAAACAGCCGCACGTAGTCCCAGATGACGCGGCACTCGGTGAAGAAATACTGAGCCCACGTAAGGTCGCGCATTTCGAATCCTGCGGTGGGATTGTTGCGGAGAATCGCCAGGATACGCACCGCTGCGATGCCGACTGCGATAGCGATGGGGACGTAGAGTTTCCAGTTGCGCCAGATACGGGAGGGGGCGAACTCAAAGTTCCAGTAGTAATCGGTCAGCATAAAGAGCGCCGGAAGGACCGCGGTGTGCTCTTTGGAAAAACCCGCCGCGGCGAACAGCACGAGGATACAAAGAATACGCGGCACGGACAGAGTGGCGGTCGTTCGATACAGAAATACGACGAATGCCGCCAAGACAAAAAACACGCTGAGTGTTTCCGACCGGCTGGCGATGTAACTCACCGACTCGGTTTGCGCCGGATGCAGAAGGAAGAGTCCGGCGGCAAAGAGCGTGAGAATCCGAGCCAGGGGTTCGCCGAGGTTCGCCCAACTCAAAATCTTGCGGACAGCGAAAAAACTCAAAACGGTGTTGAAGAAGTGCAGGAACAGATTGACCAGATGGTAACCGAAGGTGCTCTCGGCTCCGGATTGCTGGAAGTTCAGCCAAAAACTGAACATCAACAACGGCCGCATCTGGCGCAGCCAAAGCTGCAGCGGCAGGCGCGCGGCCTCGGGCAGCATGTAGGCGAGGTGAGTGTCATCGAGAAGAAACGGGCCGCGCAGAGCGGGCCAATAGACTTCGAAAGCGGCGATGAGCGCGATGCCGAGACTCGCTCCATAGAGCCAGAACAGGCGATCGGGCTGCGATTCCAGCGTGGCGACGGCTGCCGCCGGGCGTTTCGATTTCTTGCCTTTGTTACTCTTCATTGGAACTGAGCGGGGAACTGAGCGGGGAACTGAGCGGGGAGTCCGGCAGCCGGTTTTGCAATTGAAATTCGACAATGGCCAGCCGCTGGGCCATGGCGATATTGGCGTCTTTCAAATCGGAGATGACTACCGAGAGGCGGTAAATCACGATCACGAAGACACAGAAGATCAATAGCAGGAGGGCCAGCGGGGGATCCGCGAGGCCCAGTTGGCCGGCGATCCAGGTGAGCGCCGACGATGACCGCGAGAGCGCAAATAAAATGACAGCCGCGGCCAGCCAGCTCACCGAGTACTCAACGCGGATGTGCGAGCGCCGGACGGAGAACAGCACCAGGGCCATCAGAAGCAGGCTCAAGACCGTGGTTACATTGAGCAGGCGTTGCATCGCTTCATCCTTCTCGGCTTATTCCTTTCTTCGGCGGCCTTCAAACTTGAGGACGTTGATGAACACTCCCAAAAGGACGTGGAAGATGTAATACAACGATTTTACCGCGGTGATGGTGCTGCGCCCGGTCTTGCGCGGGCGCATCCGGCAGGGCACTTCCTGGAACTGGAAGCGCTTGCGCTGCAGCACTACCAGCGCCTCGATCTCCGGATACTCCAGCGGGAAGCTGCCGGTGAAAACCTGGAGAGCTTGACGGTTTACCCCGACGAATCCCGAGGTGGGATCGCGCACCGGTTTGCCCAGAATGGGGCGCAGCATGGAGCGGAAGAACCAGATCCCGATGGCGCGGACGTAGCTGGTGTGCGCTCCGTTGCCGTTGTGAAAACGCGAGCCGATCACCATGTGGCAGCCGGTCTCGCGCAGAGTCTTCAACAGATCGGGGATGTACTTGGGATCGTGCTGGCCGTCGCCATCCACCCGAATGACATACTCGTAACCGAGTTCGTAGGCAAGTTTGTAGCCGGCCTGAACTCCACCGCCGAGGCCCAAATGATAAGGCAAGCGCAGCACCTCGGCGCCGGCCGCGCGGGCGGTCTGGTCCGTGCCGTCGGTGGAAGCATCGTCGACAACTAGTATCGGCACGCCGGGCATCACGCCGCGCACTTCGTGGACGACGCCGGAGATGGCGCCAATCTCGTTGAAGGCCGGAATCAGAATCAACAGCTGATGGGACGCTGTGGCCGGGCTCACAATGCAGCCACCTGGCGTGGGCCAATCGAGAAGCGATGCATGAGGCAGCGAAACTGTTTCGAGGTGAGACGGCGCTGCATGCGGCGGCGCTGGCGCCAGACTTCGGGGAAGCGCGCCAGCAATTCCAGATGGGCGCGCAGTACAAACCAGGGCAAGCGAGCCAGACTGCCGCCTTCGCTTTGAAATTGGGCAGCTTTGCCGCGTCCTTTAAGCGCATAAACGAAATGCCAGAAATAGCGCGACATGGCATAGAACGGGACTCGCGGCAGATCGGCCAGCGGGAAATTCTTGAAGATTACGAACAGGCGATTGCGCTCCACATAGTAAGCTTTCAGAGCGGACGCATGGCCCGCCGAATGCGAATAGCGATGTTCCACCCTGGCATCGGGAACGTAAAGGCATTCCCACCCAGCCCAGCGCGCGCGCAGCCCCAGGTCGGTGTCCTCGCAATACAGGAAGAAGCTTTCATCGAACAGGCCGATTTCATCCAGCATTTCGCGGCGATACAAAGCAGCGGCGCCGCTCGGCAAGAGCGCGTCTTCGGGGCGTTGATAGGCCGCCGGAGGCTCGCCATGGCCGCGCTGCTTGCTGCTTCCATCCAGGCATAGGAGCATGCCCGCGGAATCCAGAAGGCCGGCGCCAGCCAGGCGCACTTGCGACGCGCACATGCCAACGTCGGGCCGATGCTCAATCGCGGTCAGCAGGGCTCCGAGCCAGCCCGGATGCGCTATAGCGTCATCGTTCAACACCGCGAGAAATGGCGCTTGCGATTGCTGGAAGGCCTGATTCACCGCCGCTCCGAAGCCCACGTTCCGATCGTTCGCGATGACGCGGACCCTCTCCTGCGGTTTCGCCAGACGCCGTCCGCTGTTGTCCACCACGATCACTTCGAAATCGCGGAAGGTCTGACCACCCAGCGAGGCCAGGCATTCGTCCAGAGATTGGTCCGCCGCCAGAGTAGGAACTACCACGGTCACCGTTGGGTGGGTTGGGCTGGGCCGAGGTTCTCGTACCATCTCAAGTCGTGCGGTAGGATAGTGGCTTGCACAGACACTTACTATACATTCTCCTGGCAGGCAGCGCAGGGGCGCAAACGCCGGGACATTTGGGCGAAATCCGCCAGTTGACAAATGGCGGAGAAAACGCCGAAGCCTATTGGTCGCCGGATGGGCAGCGCATTATTTTTCAATCCACGCGCGACAAGCTGCAATGCGACCAGATTTTCATCATGAACCGGGACGGTTCGGACCAGCACATGGTGTCGACCGGCAAGGGCCGCACCACCTGCGGATATTTTCTGCCGGACAACAAGCACATTTTGTATGCCTCGACGCATGAGGCCGGGGATGCGTGCCCGGCGGCGGCTGATCGCAGCAAAGGCTATGTTTGGGCGGTGTATCCGACCTACAAAGTGTACCTGGCCGCCGACGACGGAAAGATTCTGAAAACGCTGGCGGGTGCGCCGGGTTACAACGCCGAAGGCACGGTGAATTTCAAGAGCGGCCGTATCGTGTACACGTCCATGGAGTCGGGCGATCTGGATTTGTGGACCATGAAACCGGACGGTTCGGACAAGAAGCAGGTCACCAAGAGCGATGGGTACGACGGTGGCGCGGTGTTTTCGCGCGATGGCAAGAAGCTGGTATGGCGGGCGAATCATCCGTTGACGCCGGAGACCGAAAAACGCTATCACGATCTGCTGAAGGACAACCTGACGTTGCCGATGAAGATGGAGCTGTTCGTCGCGGACGGCGACGGAAAGCATACGCGGCAGATCACCAATTTCGGGTGCGCGAGTTTTGCTCCCACCTTCACGCCCGACGGGAAGAAGATTCTGTTTGCATCGAACAAGCATGATTGCGACGGACGAAAGTTCGAACTGTACTTGATCGACGCCGACGGAAAGAACCTGGAGCAAGTGACGAATTTCGGCGGTTTCACCGCCTTTCCCGAGTTTGCGCCGGACGGCAAGACCATTGTGTTCGCATCCGACAAGGCCGCCAAGTCGCCCTACGAGTTCAACATATTTACCGCGGATTGGAAGTAAGCTACCGCGGCCGGTACATGCGGCTTTCAGCCGCGTTTTTGTGCCAAATCGGGCGGGAAAAACGCGGTTTGAAGTCGCGTGTACCCGACCCGCGTGCCCAGCGTACCGTCTACGCTCCAGTTTCGCCTGTTGGCTGCGATGTCACTCGCATTAGCGCGCGGCGGGCCGCTACGGGTAT
This sequence comes from Bryobacterales bacterium, assembly GCA_963824345.1. Taxonomy (GTDB): domain Bacteria; phylum Acidobacteriota; class Terriglobia; order Bryobacterales; family Bryobacteraceae; genus Palsa-89. Next base: position 202,011 of record CAWGOZ010000011.1, on the reverse strand, counting down.
GATGAAAAATATGAACCGACCCGCTCTTCTATTCGCATTTCTTGTTGCGTCCACTACTCTGGTGCAAGCCCAGGACCTGCCAGCCGGCAAGGGAAAGGAACTGGTGGAGAATACCTGTGGAAGCTGCCACGGCCTGGATATCGTGGTGGCGCAGCGCGGTACCAAGGACGCGTGGGCCTCCATCGTCGACTCCATGGTCTCGCGCGGCGCTACGGGGACGCCGGAGGAGCTCGCGACCATTGTCGATTACCTGGCCAAGAATTTTCCGGCCGCGGGCGCCAAAACCAACGTGAACAAAGCGACTGCCATGGATCTGCAGACCCAGCTCGAGCTGACCGCCAAGGACTCCGAGGCCATCGTCAAGTACCGGACCGACCACGGCAACTTCAAGGATTGGGACAGCCTGGCCAAAGTCCCCGGCGTCGACACGGCCAAGCTGACGGCCAAGAAAGACAGCATCGTCTTCAGCGACGCGCAATAGCGCGCCGAGCGGTCAGAGGTCCTATTTGTGCGCCATCGTCCGCCAGCCGGCGGCGTACTCTTCGCGGGCGACTTTGGAGTACGGCACTGGGCTGACCACGGCGCGGATTTCCGTTTGCTTGTGGCGCTCGACGGTAGCTTTCCTGGTCCCGCCTCCTTCTTCTCCCCAAACCAGGCTGACCTCGGTGCCGATTTCGACGTTGTGCTCGACAATCCCGAGCGACAGCATCGACCCTTCGTTGTAGCTGTAGCCGCTGAACATCGAAAGCCCCGCTAGTTTTCCCCCGATCAACACCTGGTCATAGGAGGCAGAAGCGTAGTTAGCGAGCGGCAGGTCGATGTACTTATATCGCTCAGCAGCGGGTCCGAACAAGGAGCGCTGCACCTTCGCGACATCCTCGGCGTTCCAGGCCAAGGTCACTTTCTTGCGCTGCGGCTGGGTGGAGATTTTTTCGAGCGCCTCGCGTCCGATAAAGTCGTGATCGAATTTGACGAAGGGTCCATAGCCCATTTCGTAAGGCGTCACGTAGTAGTCTGCGATGTTTTTCGAAACGAAGCTGCCTCCGAGAGACCCGGTACCTTCGTAACTCGAAGCCGGAAGCCACTGCCGGTAAGCCTTCATTTTCTCGCCCGTGTACACCGCAGGGAGCGGCGAAGGAATCCAGCCGGACTCCAGCGTGTTGGTGGCGTAAGCGCGGGCCCCCACCTGAGCCAGTCCAAAGTCCTTGCCCGCCTCCACGATCGCCGCCCGGATTTCCTCGCGCTGCTCGTAGGGCCCCCATATTTCGAGGCCCGGTGCGCCGGCCATGCCGTGCCGCAACGCGCGAACTTTCCGCCCCACGATGTTGATATAGCCCATGTCGAAGAACTTGATCTCCGCAATCGGGCCGCCGTTCAGCTTCTGAATTACCTGCCACGCGTTCGGACCTTGAATCTGGTAACGGTAACAACTGCGAATTACCGCTTTTCCGCCCGGATTGGAAGGCGACCGGTCGTCTTTCTGAGTGCTAACGTTAAATCCGCCGGTCTCGGCCTGGAATTGTATCCAATTGGCGGCCGGCGCCCGTCCGACAAACGCCAGCTTATTGGGCTCCAGGTGAAACAGGATTCCGTCGCCGATCACATGCCCGTCGTAGCTGCAGGGCGCGAGTTGTTTGGCTCTATCCACTGGGAACTTGGCGAAACTATTGAACCCGAGATACGAAGCCAGTTTCACTGCGTCGGGTCCTTCCATATACACATTCGCCATGTGATGCGACTGGTCGAATAAGACACAGGTCTCTCTCCAGGCACGTTGTTCATCGCGCCAGTTGGTGTATTCGGCGGGAACCACGGGATAAACATAAGCGCCTATCTGCGAATTACGCAACAGGTCAACGGGATTCTTGGTCTTTAACAAATCTTCCAGGCTTTGGCTCACAGCGGTATCATCCCCTTCAATAAACGCAACGGTAGTTTACCACCATCTCCTACTGGATGGAGTGAGCCGGAGTGAACTCCGGGACGATGACCAGAAGATCGTAGCCATAGATGGCGCGCTGCATTTCCGGATCAATGGCGCCGAGCTTTTGAAATCGTAGGCGACCAAGGTCGTAAAGTGTCCAGGCGTTTGGGACTTGGTTGTCGACTAGGGGCTTCAACCAATGGTAATCCTCGTCTTCCGCCATAACGAAGGGCTCAAGCTTCATCGGCCGCATGTACCCTCCATAGGCCGCGTGCGTGCCTTTCGCGCCTAGAATGCAGATATGGAGCGACGATGCGCCCTGGCCGTCGGCCATTTCAGCGATGTAGTTGCCCAGATCCCGCTGGTGCAGAGGGTTGAAGCCTTTGTAGGGGTGCCATACACTCTTTGGCGCTGGAACTTGGAAGCCGCTGCATCGAAATCCCGACGAAAATGCCGCTTCAGCAAGCGCGCCCGCTGGCTGTTCGATTCCGGCGAACCTTGCATGTTCTTGAGATAGATTTCATGACTTTCGACGAACTCGCCGAAGAGCTCATTCGCAGCGGCATTTCCCTCGCGCTTCAGAACCGCGGTGCCCTCGGAAAGTTGGGCGTCGGAGGCGGCAAACAAGAACACTTTGGTCGGGTCTCCGGTCTCTTTGGCGAGAGCGGCATCCTTCTGCTCTTCGGCTTTCATGCGGGTGAGAACGGCCGTGGCCGCGCTTCCAGGGCGCGTGGCCAGAATCTGGTCGAGCAGCCATCCCGCCGAGCCCATTAACTCTTGATCCAGACCCCAGAGCTGGAAATCGGGGTTGTGAGAAGCCTGGGCGCAGTGTTCCACCAAATCGTTTTCCTCCCGGACGTTGAGAAATGCGACGCTATCCGGATACCGTTCGGTGTGCGCCGCCATGCGCGCCACTCGATCCGGCTTGCCCAGCGTGGAAGCTACCATTTTCGCCGCTTCTGGACCGGCTTCCACTGCCATCGCCGTCAGCCCCTGCGGAGCCATCGCCTCGCAGACCGCTGCTGCGAACTGAGGAATTTCGCGCGTGATGTGATCCTCTCCGATCAGCACGTATTGCGCCGCCGAGATGGCCTTCTCCAGCACGGGAGCGGCGTTGCCGGTCAGCTTTCCCGCTTCGATGCGCAGTCCGTAGCGGACTTCCAGGAGCTTCTGATCGAAAGTCGTTTGCGGTAGCGCGGGGAGCGTGAGTGAAAGTCCAACCAGCAGGCAGCGAATCATAAAGTTCAAACCACTATACGGCAGCCGCGGCGCGGGCGTTCGATATAATTACCGCTGTCAAATGAAAATCGATCTTTTCAATCACTTTTTTCCGCCTCGCTACGCGCATGATGTCATTGAGGCCGGTCTGGCGGGCAAAGACATCGGCAAGCGCGTGCGGAACGTGCCCACCATCGCGGACCTGGAAGCGCGCTTTCGTGTGATGGACGAGTTCGGCGAGTATTGCCAGTTTTTGACGCTGCCGGCGCCGGCGATGGAGAGCATGGCTTCCCCGGACAAATCCCCCGAGCTCGCGCGCATCGCCAATGACGGATTGGCCGAACTGGTGGCCAAATATCCCGATCGCTTCATCGGGTTCGCGGCCTCTTTGCCGCTGAACAACGTCGAGGCGTCGCTGCGAGAAATCGACCGGTCGGTTTCGGAACTCGATGCGCGGGGGATTCAGATTTACACCAACGTCGCGGGCAAACCGCTGGACGCACCCGAGTTGGCGCCCTTATTCGAGCATGCCGCGCGGCGCGACCTCACCATCTGGATGCATCCCGCGCGGGGCGCCGATTTCCCGGACTATAAAACCGAAGCCAAATCGAAATACGAAATATGGTGGACCTTCGGATGGCCCTATGAAACCAGCGCCGCGATGTCGCGCATCGTTTTTTCCGGCATGTTCGACCGCTTTCCGAATCTCAGGATTGTCACGCACCATATGGGTGGGATGATTCCCTATTTTGAGGGACGCGTCGGCTATGGCTGGGACGCGCTTGGATCGCGCACCACGGACGAAGACTATGCCTCGCTGCTCAAGTCCATGGCGCTGCGGCCGATCGACTATTTCCGCAAGTTCTATGCCGATACGGCACTGTTTGGAGGCCAAGCCGCCACCCAATGCGGCCTGGATTTCTTCGGCGTCGAGCATGCGGTCTTCGCTTCCGACGTGCCGTTCGAGCCGGAGCCGGGCCTATACATTCGCGAGACCATCCGATGCATCGAAGGTCTGGACATCACGGCTGCCGAGAAAGAGCAGATATACTCCGGCAACGCGCGCCGCCTCTTGAAATTGGAATAGCTCGGAGAGCTACTTCGCCTTTTTCTGCTTCTGTTGACCGACACGAATCTTGAACGTCTGCTGCTTGGCTTCCTGGAACGCCTTGTGATCGTGCCGTGCTACGGCGTCACTGAGATAACCATCCACGTTGGCGTCCTTGGGCAGAACCGCCATGATGGTGAAGGGCTCATTGCAGGTGGGGCAGAACGGCCGGAATCGTTTCACGTTTGGAATTGCCATACACATCCAGAATATCACAGGCATCAAACCGGGCTGACACGCTAGAGTACCAGTTATGTTTTCGAGCGCGGCCACCGAAAACGGCAAGCAGGCGATGAAGACGTCGATTGCCGGCGTGGCTTCCGTCTACGTCACCCGGCTTTTTCATTTGCCGGAGGGATATTGGGCCGCCATCACCGCCCTCATCGTGATGCAATCCAACGTCGGGGCCACGCTCAGCGCATCCAGAACCCGGCTGGCCGGAACCGCCGTTGGCGCGCTGGTGGGCGGGGCGTTTACGGCTCTGTGGGGCGTGAACATGCTTAGCTTTGGGTTGGCCGTCACGGTAGCATTTTCCGTTTGCTCCGTTCTGCGGCTGCCCGACAGCCAGCGGCTGGCCACCGTGACGGTGGCGATCATCATGTTGATTGGGCGGCCGGCTTTTCCGTGGACTGTCGCCCTCCATCGTTTTATCGAGGTCTCAATTGGCATTTTGATCGCGCTGGTGATTTCCTTGACGCTTTGGCCGAATCGTGCGCGGGAGAGTCTGCGCGAGGGATTAGCGGGCGCGCTCGTGAGGCTGGGAGTGTTGTACCAAGCCGTGATGAGTTCCGACGGGGCTGCCGAAGTTCCCTCGCTCGATGCGCTCAACGCGGAGGTCGAGGACCTGTTTCGCAAGAACGCCGCTCTATTGGAAAATGCTCTCCAGGAAAAATTTGGGCCGATGCGCGAACGGGAGTCTTTGTCCTTGCTGGCCGCTCAGTTGGAGCGGATCCGCCGTGCCGTGGAGGCGGTTGAAGTTGCCTTCCGCGGCCGCGTCGAGGACACCGATTCGCGAAGCTTTGCCGCCAGGTGGGAACAGTCGCGCGCCGCTACCGCTGCGGCCTTTGGATCGATCGCAAACTGCCTCCGGAGGGGGGAATTGGAACCGGATTGGCCGGATGTGATGGCACCCATCTCCGACCTGGCCAAGAGAGCCCATGGGGCGGGGCCAGCGGACTACCCACTCTTGCTCAGTACCCGGAACCTGGCACAAGAGCTGGAACTGGCGCGCGCCCTGGTCAACTCGCGCTTCGTGTCCAAATAGACGTGTATGGCAAAATCCAGTTCGCTATTGACGGCAGTTGCACAACTTAGCGAGCGCTTTCCTATTCTTCTCGTGGTCTCTTGGGCGATTCTATACTTACGCCGGCCATTTGTCCTCGGATTCTATTCGGACGACTGGTGGTTCGTCATTGAGCCACAGCACGGCACGGCTCCATTTTCCCTGGACCGTCTGCATTATTTCGTTGGGCTTAGCACCATCTACGCCCCCCGCCCTTTGATGGGCTTAACAGCCTTCCTGGTGAGTTCGATCGCCGGCGCGTCGCCGGTGGCCATTCAGTTCATGTCCACGCTCCTGGTCCTGGCAGGCGCCTTGTCTCTGCGCTCGTGGCTGAACCGAATCATGACCATTTTTCCCAACTATCGCAATGTCACCGGAGATTTTGCGGTGGTCTTCTGGTTGGCCATGCCCTGGTCACTCGGCGAGACCGCCTGGCCTACTTTGATCCATAATCTGGGGGCTCAAATCCTCTTCACCGAATTGGCTCGCCTCCTTCTGGTGAGGCAGCGCTTGACCCTGGGCCTGGCGGCGCTGGTCACTGCGGGAATCGTTGGCTCCAGTCTGTTCTACGAAGCTTTTTATTTCGCGATCGTTCCCGTGGCGGTGTTTTATTGGACGATGGGGCGGGGGCCCGCGAAGAGCCGACGTGACCTGGCGACCCTCCTCGGCACCTGTTTTCTGGCACAGGCAATTCCCATCGCCTTCAATCGATACAGTGCATCCAGGGCGATGCCAGGCAGCGCCAAGAAGTTCAATCCTCATTGGCTGCAGTGGACCATCGGTAATCTCCTAGCCCTGCCCAAGGCGCTGCTCAATAGTTTTCCGGAATATCGACTGCTCGGCTTCTTCCTTGCGGTTCTGGTGCTGGTTTGCGCCTTGTCCCGCTGGTCTGCGGGAAGACATGCGGACAACCAGCGATTGTTCCGCCGATATTTGACTGGGCTCATCGCGGTCGCGCTTGCCGCATTGGTTCTCTCTGACGCCATCTATTCGGCGGCCGGATATGGGCTGGCTTCGATAGGGCTCGCATCTCGCACTTTGTTCGCTGCTTCGCTTTCATTGACCGTCGGCTTCTTCGCGCTGCTCTGCCCGGCCTTTCTTCCGGGGGCGCGGTTTACCAAGGCGGGCTTGCTTTCAGCCTCGGCCGGCTTGGTACTCGTGCTGGCGCTGGCCGAGCAATATCGCGTGCAGGAGTGGGCCTGCGCCTGGCGGGAAGAATTGCGGATACTGCAAACCGCGCCGCTCGAAGAAATTAAGCGTCTTCCGGCCCGTGCGGCCATTCTTTTCACCGGGCCATCGGACTATCGGGGCGTGCCGATTTTCGATTCGCAGTGGGACTTGACTGCTGCCGTCGCCTCCCGTACTCCTCTGAAAGAGAACCGGCGTCCCTACCAGGCGCTCCATACCATTTACACCGCCGGTGAATTCACTTGGACCTGGGATGGAGCCACCTTGTCGAAAAGCCGGGAGGGTCGTCTTGAGGCCGCATTCCCCGCGCCGCAGCTCTATCTCTGGCGCGAAGGAGCGTCGAGCCACCTCAAGATGGCTCAGCCCGGCTTTCGCTGGCTGCGCGAATAGCGCGATTCGATTGAGATTTTTTTACAGTCATTCGCACGTATCTTAGATGACAAGTCCGGTTTCGAGGGCTATAAGCCATGGCCTTTTCCGCATCGGGATCGCGTTCCTGAGCCAGGCTGGATGGTTCGCTTCGGCCGATGATGCCTTCGCCGTCAACCAGCGGCTGATCCCAAACGATATCCCATCTGCTCCGGCATTCGAAGAGCAGACGCAGCCCGGATCTGCGAAGGGCTACTCCTGGCGGCACCGTAAAATCGAAGCCAAGCTCGCCGTGGAAGGCGGCATCTCGTTTCGATTCAGCGACGGACGCGAGTTGCGCATCGCCTTTCCCGGTGCCAAGCCCGGAGTCGAGCCACAGGGAGAAGCGACGTCATATCCGGTTTCTTACTATCTCGCTTCGCCCGGAAACTGGCATTCCGGCATTCGTTGGCAGCGCGTCCGATATCGGGAGATCTATCCCGGGATCGATCTCGTTCTCCTCACCAAGGCAGGCCAACTGGAGTTTAACTTCGAAATTCGCCCCGGTGCCGATCCTGGCAAAATCAGGATTCGATACCCCAGCGCTGCACTCCAGTTGAACCAACAGGGAGATTTGGTCATTGGCATGGGCCCCAAGCAGATCCAGCAGCACCGTGCGGTTGCTTTTCAAGGCTTTAGCGCGGCAACTCGGGCTGTTCCCTGCAGTTACGCTCTTGAAAAAGATGTCACACTGCGGTTGGGGCAATACGATTCGCGGCGAATGTTAACCATCGACCCGGTATTGGACTTCAGTACCTATATCGGAGGCCCGGGGTATGACGCGATTAACGCCCTGGCGGTGGATTCGTCGGGAAATATCTATGTTACGGGTGTGACGACATCCAGCAGTTTTGCACCTGGGACCACTATCCTTGCGACCCGTGAAGTGTGGGTCGCCGAACTAAACGGTTCCGGAACCGCGCTGCTCTACCTGGTCTACATGCACGGTAGCGGCAATGATGCAGGAACGGGAATTGCCGTCGATTCCATGGGGAATGCGTATGTCACGGGAACGACCACTTCCACGGATTTTCCGACCACCAGCGGAGCATACTCCACTCAGAATACCGGCACGCAGGAAGCATTCGTCGCTAAGTTCGGCCCAGGCGGTCCAGTTCAGTATTCGACGTACTTGGGGGGAGGCGCGGACTCCGGGTTCGCCATTGCCGTTGATAATTCCGGCGCTGCTTATGTTGCCGGCCAGACCGCGTCCGGGTCGTTTCCAACCACTGCGGGAACGATCCAGCGCGCCTATAAGGGCGGCCTCTCGGATTGCTTTGTTTCCAAATTGAACCCGGCGGGGAATTCGCTGGTTTACTCGACCTACCTGGGCGGCGCCGGCCTGGATCTGTGCACTGGAATCGCGCTAGACGCCTCCGGCGACGCTTACGTCACCGGAAGCACTTACTCTACGAACTTCCCGATCCAGATGGCTCTGCAAAGCAATCTTCTAGGGACGGCCAGCGCCTTTGTGGCGGAGATCAATCCAGCCGGATCGGCGCTCGTGTACTCCACCTACTTGGGCGGCTCGGTAGTGGACAACGGCAACGCCATCGTGGTGGACTCGTTCGGTTCCGCTTATATCGCCGGGAATACGGGTTCGCCCGACTTTCCGACCACGGCGGGGGCGGTCCAGACGGTCCTGGCGGGCCCCTACAACGCTTTTGTTTCCAAGCTTACGCCGGGTGGAAATGGCCTCGCTTATTCCACTTTCTTGGGCGGCTCCGGCAGTGACAGTGCGTCTGCAATTGCGCTCGACAGCTTCGGGCGGGCTGTGGTGGGCGGGTTCACGACATCCGGCAACTTTCCAGTCGCCAACGCGATCCAGTCCGTGATTCAGCCCACTCGCGGCGCTTTCGCAAGCGTGATAAGCCCGGGCGGCTCCGGTCTTGTGTTTTCGAGCTATTTCGGAGGATCCGGTGACAATCGTGCATTCGCGGTTGTAGCTTTGCCGCTCAACACGCTGGCTCTGGGCGGGATGACCGACGCGGCGAACCTTTCAACGTCCGCCGCTCTTCAGAGTTCTTTCGGTGGAAATTACGACGGCTTCCTGCTCAGCGTGCAATACCAGGCGCCACCGATTCCCCTAGCGTTTTTTCCGCTGACGCCCTGCCGGATCGCAGACACTCGGATGGTGGGAGGCAGTGGCCTGAGCGGGGCCTTTGGACCGCCGTCCATGGCGGCCGGCGCTACCCGCAGTTTCCCGGTTCCAGCCAGCGGCTGCAACGTTCCTTCGACGGCCCAGGCATATTCGTTGAACATCACGGTGGTGCCACCCGGCCCAGTGTTTTACCTGACGGTGTGGCCCACTGGACAGACCATACCCGGCGTGTCGACGCTGAACGCTCTACTCGGTCAGGTTTTGGCCAACGCAGCGCTGGTACCGGCGGGGACCGGGGGCGCGGTCAGCCTGTTCGCCAGCAATACCACCGACGTGATTATCGATATCGACGGCTACTTCGCGCCGGCTCTAGGGACACCGGCTCTGGCATTCTATCCGGCAACACCGTGCCGGGTTGTGGATACGCGGGCGGGAATCGGCCCCGCCGGAGCCCTCGGTCCGCCGCAAATGTCGGCGATGTCCACCCGCAACTTCCCCATCCCATCCAGCGCCTGCGATCTTCCCTCGTCGGCCGCTGCCTATTCGTTCAACATAACCGCAGATCCGCCCGGGCTTTTAGATTACTTGACCATATGGCCGGCGGGACAGCCCAAGCCGGTTGTATCCACTTTGAACGACGTGGGCGGCGGTCTGGTGGCGAATGCCGCTATTGTTCCGGCGGGCGCCGGCGGTGCTGTGGCCGTCTACGTGCCTCAAGCCACCGATGTGATTATCGACACCAATGGTTATTTCGCTTCGCCGGGGAGTCCGGGCGCGCTGAATTTCTACCCGCTGACGCCGTGCCGGGTGGCGGATACCCGTGCTGGTGCCAGCGGCTTGACGGGCGCATTCGGTCCGCCGCAAATGCCCGCCGGTTCGACTCGCAGTTTTCCGGTACCCTCAAGTTCCTGCGGCGTTCCCATCACAGCGCAGGCATATTCATTGAACCTGACGGTGGTGCCGCCGGGGCCGCTGAACTACATATCTACCTGGCCCACGGGATTCGCCATGCCACTGGTGTCCACACTGAATGATCTCAGCGGAACGGTTGTGGCCAATGCTGCGATCGTCCCGGCCGGCAGCGATGGAGCCATTAGCGTATTCGCCTACGCCGCGACGGATCTGATTATTGACATCAATGGATATTTCGCGCCGTAATCCGCTTTTGTGCCTCAGTATTTCTAGGGCAATCTCCGTGCGCCCCGCGCAAGAATGTTGGTACAGACTCAGCGCTTCACCTTATCCCGAATCGTTCCAGACTGCCGATAGTAGATTAGACAAGAATGTGTCCAGCATCGGCCAGAGGCAGGGGCGACTGATTTATGGCGTTGAGGGGTACCCTCTTGAACCAAGCGCGCAATGCCAGCGGGTGCGCTCTCCTGTTTGCTCTGCAGCTGGTTGGGCCTTCGACGGCGGTGGCTCAACAAAATCGCGCTTCTCGTCCTAATGAGCCTGGGCTGGCCCTCTTGGCGGGGAATCGGAATCCCAAGGCCAAGGTGGAAGACGACCGAGGACTGCTGAATCCTTCGCAGCTCCTCAGCGGCATATCCATCGTCTTCAAACCGTCTGCCGCGCAAACCGCGGATCTCGCAAGTCTGCTTCAACAACAGCAAGATCCTAACTCTCCGAACTATCACGCCTGGCTCACCCCGGAACAATACGCGGAACGTTTTGGGTCGAGTCCCGCGCAGGTTGCCAGAGTCGTATCGTGGCTCGAGGCGGAAGGGTTTCGACTGGATTACGTCTCGCGCAGCCGCACCTGGGTGATGTTCAGCGGGACAGCGGGCCAAGTGCAAAGCGCCTTCCACACTGAGATGCACCGCTACGAAGTGAACGGGACGCTGCATTATGCGAATGCCACCGATCCTGCGATTCCGCAGGAGTTCCAGCCGCTAGTCCGGCTGGTCCGCGGATTGGACGATTTTCGCCTGCAGCCCCCGCATCCGAAGGCTAAGCTGGTTCCCAACTATAATTACGGCGGCGGGCATTATCTGGTGCCGGGCGATCTCGGGACTATTTACGACATCAATACGCTGTACAACGGCGGATTCGATGGGTCCGGCCAGAAGATTGCCGTGGTTGGTCAGACCGACATAAATATGTCGGACATCGAGGTTTTCCGTACGCAGTTTTCATTGCCGTCCAATAATCCCCAGTTGGTGCTCGTGGCTGGAAGCCAGGACCCAGGCATCAGCTCCGACGACCTGCTGGAAGCCAGCCTGGATCTGGAATACTCCGGCGGCGTCGCTCCTAACGCGAGTATCCTTTTCGTTTATTCAACCGATGTCGTCACCTCGGTCGCGTATGCCATCGATCAGGATCTTGCGCCCGTGATCAGCATGAGCTACGGTGGCTGCGAAGCGGAAAGCTCCAGCTCGCCTCCAAGCGCCGGCGCCTATTTTCAATCCCTGGCCCAGCAGGGTAACTCGCTCGGCATAACCTGGATGGCAGCTTCGGGCGATACCGGAGCGGCGGGTTGCGATATCGGAGTTGATTCCGCCACGCACGGTCTGGCGGTCGATCTTCCAGCCAGCGTGCCGGAGGTGACTGCCGTGGGCGGGTCTGAATTCAATGAGGGGGGCGGCACGTATTGGAGCTCCACCAACAACTCCAATGAGAGTTCCGCGTTATCGTACATACCCGAAAAGGCCTGGAATGACACCGCCCAGGGAGGCGGCCTGGCAGCCACGGGCGGCGGGGCCAGCATCCTCTTCTCCAAGCCCGCATGGCAGACCGGGGCCGGCGTACCCAACGACGGCGTCCGCGATGTGCCCGATCTTGCATTCGCAGCAGCTAACGACCACGATCCCTATTTGGTCTATGCCAAGGGGGATTGGTGGGCCGTCGGCGGGACCTCCGCTCCAACCCCCGTCTTCTCCGGGATCATGGGTCTGCTCAATCAGTACCTGGTCCAAAACGGCGTTCTTTCGCAGCCTGGACTTGGAAACATCAATCCCACCCTGTACCACCTGGCGCAGACCACGTCGGGAGTGTTTCACGACATTACCGTGGGGAACAACATTGTTCCGTGCGTGAGCGGCAGCCCGGACTGCGTCAACGGTCAGTTGGGGTATAACGCCGGTGTCGGATACGATGAGACTACCGGGTTGGGCTCGGCGGATATCAACAGCCTGGTGCTGCACTGGGCCGCCAGCATGGCCGCTTCCACCAGCACTTTGGTGAGCGCCAATCCCACTACCATTGCCTCCAGCGGCAGCACGCTCTTGACTGCCACGGTGAGCGCCGCTTCTGGCGCCACCTCACCCGCCGGCTCAGTTTCTTTTGCGGTCGGCGAGACTTCGCTCGGCACGGCCGAGCTGTCTGGATCCGGTGGCTCGGCGACGGCCAGCCTGACCGTCCACGGTACCCAGTTGTCGAGCGGAAGCAATCTGATCCTGGCGGTCTATGCGGGGAGCACGGCATTCCTGGCTTCTTCCGGGTCCGCTACAGTCGCCGTGACTAGCCCTGGGGGCTGCAATTATTCCTTGAGTTCCAGCGCAGCCTCGATCGGGCCTGGTTCAGCGAACGCGACCGTAGGCGTGCTGGCTGGCGGCGGCTGCTCTTGGACCGCGAGTTCGAATGCGTCTTGGCTGACGATCAGCTCGGGGAGCGCGGGCAGCGGTGATGGCACGGTAGGCTATTCCACCACGGCGAATTCGGGAACCATCGCACGCGTGGGAACACTGACCATCGCCGGGCAAACGTTCACCGTCACACAAGCCCCCGTTCCCGCCCCGCTGGGCTTCTTTCCGCTGACGCCCTGCCGGATCGCAGACACTCGGGTGGTGGGAGGCAGCGGGCTGAGTGGGGCCTTTGGGCCGCCGTCCATGGCGGCCGGCGCGACGCGCAGTTTCCCGATTCCAGCCAGTGGCTGCAACGTTCCTTCGACGGCCCAGGCGTATTCGTTGAATATCACGGTGGTGCCGCCCGGCCCCATGTTTTTCCTGACGGCGTGGCCGACCGGACAGTCCCTTCCGATGGTGTCGACGCTCAACGATTTGAGCGGAGGGATTGTGGCGAACGCGGCGATCGTGCAGGCCGGGACCAATGGGGCGATTGACATTTTTGTCAACAACGCTACCGACGTGGTCATCGATATCAACGGCTATTTCGCCCCCTCGGGGAATCCGGGTGCGCTAGAGTTCTATCCGGCGACCCCGTGCCGTGTGGCAGACACGCGCAGCGCGGGCGGCAGCGGGTTCACGGGAGCCTTCGGCCCGCCGGAAATGGCGGCAGGTTCCACTCGCAGTTTCCCCATCCCCGCCAGTGCTTGCCATCTTCCGGCGTCGGCGGCGGCCTATTCGTTCAACATAACGGCAGACCCGCCCGGGCTCTTGGATTACTTGACCATATGGCCGGCGGGACAACCCATGCCGGTGGTATCCACCTTGAACGACGAGAGCGGCGCCATTGTGGCCAATGCCGCGATTGTGCCGGCGGGCGCCAGCGGCGCGGTAAACGTCTATGTTCCTCAGGCCACGGAGCTGATTATAGATACGAATGGCTATTTCGCTTCGCCGGGGAATCCGGGCGCGCTGAATTTCTATCCTTTGCCGCCGTGCCGGGTGGCGGACACCCGTGCGGTGGGCGGCAGCGGTTTTTCGGGGGCATTTGGTCCACCGCAAATGACGGCAGGTTCGACCCGTAGTTTTCCAGTCCCTTCCAGCTCCTGCGGCATTCCCGCGACGGCGCAAGCTTATTCGATGAATATCACCGTGGTGCCGCCGGGGCCACTGCCTTTCATCACGACTTGGCCCACGGGACAGGCAATGCCGACGGTATCGACACTGAACGACGTCAGCGGAGGCGTGGTGGCCAACGCCGCCATTGTGCCGGCAGGCAGCAATGGAGCGATCAGCGTATTCGCCTACGCCGCGACGGATCTGATCATCGATATTGACGGCTATTTTGCGCCCTAACGGAGGCGCCTGTGGAATACACTGAAAGGGCTGGCTCCAGCCCAAATGACGATCAGACAAACGGTCCGATCCATCGCGACAAAATTACCGCTGGTGGGCCCGATGATCTTGCACAATGACCGGCTCCTGCGGGAAACCGCCGAACTTAGAAATCGACTCTCCGAGGCTGAGCAAAATCCGCCGGATACAACTTCGATTCTTGACGCATATGTGTCATCTCCTCCTAGCAGAGAAGCGGCATTCCGCATTTACGACGGCACTTGGACTTCCTATGTGCCGGGCTATGGCCTGGGCGTCACGCCGCTTTTTGACGATGGCCGGATCCGGTGGTTTGAGAGGCAATGCGGGGGATTCAAGGGCAAACGCGTACTGGAGTTGGGACCGCTGGAAGGCGGCCATACCCACATGCTGTCCCAAGCAGGAGCCGCGTCAATTACGTCCATCGAATCCAGCACCATCGCATTCCTGAAATGCTTACTCGTGCAAAATGCGCTTAAGTTCCACGCGGATTTTTTACTCGGCGATTTCCGGCACTACCTCGACACCTGCACCGTTACGTATGACCTGCTGGTTGCGAGCGGTGTGCTGTACCATGTGACGGAACCCGTAAAGCTACTGCAGGATATGGCCAAGGTATCCAGCGCCATCGGCATTTGGACGCATTATTACGACGCCGACATCATTCTCGCGCGCGAAGAGCTGCGAAGAAGATTCGACAGCGAACCTCTCGTGCAGCTTGTCGGCGGACGCGAAATACTGGCGTATAAGCAGAGGTATCTGGACGCCCTCAAGTCGAAGGGCTTTTGCGGCGGTTCGGCGCCAACCAGCTACTGGCTGACCAAGGAAAGCATTCTCGGGGTCCTATCCGATCTCGGCTTTCAGGTTGTGATTGGCGATGACACCAAAGATCATCCGAACGGGCCTGCCATGACGTTGTTTGCGTCCCGTTGAGGCTGGCCGACCTTGGCGATTAGGCACATAGCACGATCGCTCGCCCTACGCGTGCCCTGGGTGGGGCCGATGGTCCTGCACAATGAACGGCTGGTCCGGGACAACGCCGAACTGAGAGATCGGCTTTCCGCAGCCGAACGAAATCCGCCGGAAGCAACTTCGACTCTTGATGTGTATGTCTCATCTCCTCCTAGTCGAGAAGCGGCGTTTCGCATTTTTGATGGCCAGTGGTCGTGCAGTGTTCCAGGCTACGGCCTGGGTGCCGTGCCCCAGTTCGATGACGATTCGATCCGATGGTTAGAACAACAGTGCGGGGGCTTTAAGGGCAAGCGCATACTGGAGCTGGGATCGCTCGAAGGCGGCCACACCTACATGCTATCCCAAGCGGGTGCGGCGAGCATCACGTCCATCGAAGCGAACACCAATGCATTCCTCAAATGTCTGATCGTGCAAAACGCTCTCAAGTTCAAGGCTGATTTTATGCTGGGAGATTTCCGGCCCTACCTCGACACCTGCACCGACACGTATGACCTGCTACTTGCAAGCGGGGTGCTGTACCACATGAGGGAGCCGGTGAAGCTACTCCAGGATATGGCCAAGGTATCGGGATCGATCTACATTTGGACTCATTATTACGACCCAGGTGTTATTCTCAAGCGCGAGGATCTGAAAATGAAATTCGACCGCGAGCCTCGCGTGCAGCATTTTGGCAGCCGCGAAGTAGTCTCGTATAAACAGAGCTATCTGAATGCCCTCCAG
The DNA here is from genome assembly GCA_963824345.1 of Bryobacterales bacterium. Classification (GTDB taxonomy): domain Bacteria; phylum Acidobacteriota; class Terriglobia; order Bryobacterales; family Bryobacteraceae; genus Palsa-89. The sequence goes on along the minus strand of CAWGOZ010000011.1, from coordinate 186,153 downwards.
TGGAGAGGTTTTTGCGGCGGCTCGGCGCCCACCAGCTACTGGATGACCAAAGAAAGCATCCTCGGAGTTCTTTCCGATCTCGGACTGCAAGTTGCGATCGGGCGCGACTTCCAACATCCGAACGGCCCCGTACTGCTGCTGTTCGCTTCGCGTTGACGGGCAGCTATGAATCCGGTTTGGGCCGGCCCATCAGGCGAGTTGCCGCCCAACGCAGCGGCTTCGTCAAACGCCAGGAGTAAGAAGAGCGGAAGGCCTCTATTTGCCGCTGCTGCGCCAGCCATTGTTCATCCATGGCTCGACCGAGTGACGTAACCCTGGCGGCAAGGGAATCGCGTTCGCCGCTCCTTGTTGCGATTTCATTCTGGAGTTTGGAAATCTCACTGTGCGGCACAATGAGGATCTGCTGGGCGGAAGGCGACACTGGATCCGGCGCGGGTGAAGCAAGCAGCCCGGTGTTGAGACAGCCGATCAGGCCGCTTATTTCCGTTTCGACCATCAGGAGAATTTCCACGCGAAGCGGCTGAGCCGATTGTTCGCGGGGTAGCTCGGGTAGGATGAGTTGCGGATCGAAACCAAAACTGAAGCAGCGCAGGCATTTCTCCGTGGACAGCACAACCATTTCTCCGGCTAGTTTGATGCCATTGAATCCGCCGGCTTCGCTGGCGCGCCAAAGGAGATGGCCGTCGGCTGCGCGGCGAACGCGAATCTCCGCTATTTCGAAAATCGCTGGCTTCTGGACTGGATCGATTCGAATGGGCCCCTGGCTGCCGTTTGGAAGGTCGAATGTCAGTCGTTCCCACTGGCCGGTTCGCAAAGGGGCGGGGATTGCCGCAGTCTCTCCGTAGCCGGGCGGAAAGAAAGGATACACGGTTACCCATACCGCGCTGCGCGAGTTATGAGGCGGCGCCAAGCCAGAGCGACTATCTAACTGGTCGGACAAGAGTACGTAATGGCGCCGAAACTGTTCTTGAGAACGCTCAGAACGGGAGTCTCGCTCGAAAAGACGGCGGAAAAATGGGCGGTCTGGCAACGGAGGGCCGGGCACGCGCAGCACTCCCAAGCCCGAGTGATGATGAAACTCGAAGCTCTCGAAGCGGGCGGATATCTCCTCCCAAAACTTCCAAACGCCAAAATCATCGCCGCGGCCAACGATATCGTGCAGCAGTATAATGCCGCCCGGCTTGACCTTCGGCGACCATCTGTGGAACTCATGCGAAACCGCCTCGTAGGTGTGGAGACCGTCGATGTGGAGCAGATCGATGCTATGCTCATCGAAATCGGAAAGCGCCTCCTCGAAAGTGCATCGAAGGAGGGTGGAAAACGAGGAGTAATGCTCCCGGTTGTAGGCGTCGACTTCCTGGAAAACCTCCTCTCCATAAAACCCCGAATGCCGATCGCCCTTCCAAGTATCCACCGCGAAGCAGCGGCACGGAACCTCATTCTCCAGAACCGCTTGGCACAAACCAAAATAGGATTCACCGAAGTGGGTTCCAAGTTCAACCACTCGGGCCGGGCGGAGAAATGCGACCAGATCGTATGCAAACGGGAGGTGTCTGGACCAATTGGCGATGCCACCCGGAGCATATCTTCGGGGAGTGAATCCTGCCGCTGGAGTCTGACGGAAACGCGAAGAATCTAGTCCCACGATAGAGCCGGCAATGGCAGCGCGGATGCAGGCACCCCTGCCACCGTAAACAATATACCAAGGAAGCATGCGGTTGCTTGGAGCTAGGAGGTCCCAGCCTGTTTCCGCATCGTACATCGACGCGGTTCTTTCCAGCTCTGTGCAAGGCTGGGCCAGCATTGGAGGCCGCGGGCGGCAGCGGCCGGTCATCGAGCGAATGGGTTATCCACGAGCGGTCATAGTCGCCGATGGCGACCGGCCGGATCTGACCGCGCTCGGAGTGGATTCGACAGCCGGCTTTCGCTATCAATTTGAACCGGGGCTGCGGGATGGCGAACAGATCGCGGTCCGTTATGAGAATGGCGAGCATATATTCGGGTCGCCAGTCCAATATCGGGAACGCGCCCTCGGCGATGTAAACGGGCTGGACGAAGTGAACACGCGGGCCCAAATTGCATAGTAAGCGCTGCAAGGTTCGGTTATCGAGATCGGCGCGCTGCATCGTCCTCTTGCGACGCCTCCGGGCGTTCGTGTTTGCTATGTGGACCGCCGGAACAGGCGGATTTGTGTAAGCATTACCCCGAGCTAGCCCATGGTCGACCCGGATATCATCGACTACGGGGAAACGCTGTCCAAGATCGGCGATCAATCGCAGGATTTTGTTATCGCCAGCCATTTCATCGAACACTGCGAGTATCCCCTCGGCGCGATCAAGTCCTGGTGCCGGGTGCTTCGCCCGAATGGCGTCCTGTTCCTGGTGGTTCCGGATCGCGCGGCGCACTTTGACAAAGATCGCCCGCCGACAGTCAATCGAACATCTTGTGGAAGACCACGAGTCGGGTTCGCAGCTCAGCCGCACTGCGCACTACGTGGAATACGCGGAACTCGCGAACAAAAAGACGGGCCGCGACGCATATAACCACGCGGCCGACCTGGAAAGCGCCCGGTAAAGTATCCACTTCCATGTCTGGACGGCGAAAAGCTTCCTGGAGATGAACCGGGGTTGCGATCCGGAGATATGAGCTGCCTTTGCGGCCTAGTCTGGCTCTTCACCATCACGGGGAGTTAATCGCGGTTTTCTGGAAGCACTAGCAGCGACCGAGCGGACACTCTTCGCACGCCACTCCATAATAGGCTTGGTCATACTTCTGATTGGCGCCGTTAATCTCCAGGATAAGGAGCGGCGCAACTCTTGGATTTCGCGATGAAGCTGGTGATTTTCCGACTGCAGCTCGGGATATATGTTCTCCAGACGGACGGCGCCGCCCTCGAATTGCGTCCGGTGTGGACCGTCACGAAGCGCGCCTTGAAAAATCTCGTAAAGCTCGCCGGCGCGAATGGGCTTCTCCAAAACGCAGGATTCCAGCGCCGGGGCCCAGGATTCGACTGCAACCTTGTCGATATGGCGCTCCTGCCGGACGCGCCGCGATTGCTCCCCCGCCTGCCGCCAGCCTTCCTGGAACTGAAACTCCAGCGCCTCCATCCAAGCGGAATAGCTGTTCTCTACCACAGAGCCGCCAATTTGCAGAGAGGAATCGGTGTAGGGAGGCGCGGCACTGTAAACTGCCGGATGACCGTACCCGGCGAACAGTAGGATCTTGAGGTCGGACTTGCCGGCAACGAAGTCCAGTGTTTCCTGGTCCGCTGAAGTTTCCAGCGGAGCAATACCGATACTTGGTGGCGCCGTTTCCAGCAACCGGAGGTTCTCGGCGAAATCAATCGGTCCCAGCACTACCTGGTGACTGAACCGCGGCGCCGTTAGAACATTCTTGCCAATCAAAATTAGCGGCAAACGATACTTACAGGAGAAATCCTCGACGGCCTCAACCACCGCATCCCGGCTGTCGCTCAGCGCGGCGATATCGCTCTGAATCCAGATGAGTTGAGACGGTTTTCGGGGGATCGGAGGCTCGGAAGGAAAAGGTAATGCATTTGGGGTTATGAAGGACCGGGTGGCAAGCTCCAGTCCCGAATATTTCTCCAGTAGGCGCACCAGTCGGGGATTGGGGATGGTAATCACGGCGGCTCGAGCCAGTCCCTCGACGATCGCGGTTTCAATGGGTTCGGTGCGATAAATGGCTTTGGCCAGCAAGTTGTCGTCCACATCCAACAGGAATGGAATGCCGGCGGAGGCGAGAGCGCGGTAGAGGTAATCGGGGAGGCTGCGCTGCAGGATGATGGCGTCCACGCGCAGGTTGTTTTTCAGCAGGTCCCCTAACAACGGTGTGGTATTCAGGAAGCCGGAGATTCGATTGGCGCCCTGGAGTGACCGGCGGGGGTTGCCGACCCGCAATTCGAACAGCGCGCCGCCACCGGGCGTGATGCTCAATACGTTGCCGATAGGTTTATCGGCGTTTCGCTTGCTTCTGCGAGCCGCAGTGCCGGACGCAGCCACAGCGGTCGATCGCTTGCGCGGATGCCCTCCGCATAAATCGACCAATGGACTCATGGAGGCGTGCGGCGCGAACTGTTCGCCGGCCAGGCGGAGGGCGTTGGCAGACAGTTCCCGCACCAGGGCATGACCGCCTGTGCTGAGTTCGTTCACTGCGCTGCATAGAGCGGAAGCATCGCCGGTAGGCAGCGTCCAGCCGGCCCCATACTGCCGAATCAGACCGGATAGCGTGGAGTAATCGTTGTAAATCACGGGGGTTCCGGTGGACAGAAAATGAACGGTACTTCCCGTAATCGCCAACTCCCGCTCGATGGTTTGCTCCATCAGCTCAACTCCACACCAAGCCGTGGCAAGCACCGCGGATAACTTCTCGGCAGTGGCATAGCCGTGATAATTCACGGAGGGGTGGGACCGGAGATCGTCAATGAGGCGCATCGCCTGCTCTGTGTTCGGCACGCCGGCGTGGGGCGCGCCAAAAATGTGCAACACGGCGCCCTCTATCCCATCCAACATCTCAACCAGCGAGCACAAGGCTCGGCGCGGATTCTGCCAGGGATAGAAGCCGCTGGAGTAAACCATGCTGAGTCGCGGCGATGGATTGCGCGCTTCCACGGGCAAATCAAAAGAGCAGGGGCAAACCAGTGCGTCGATATCACGCAGAGCAAAGCCGGCCATCGAACAATACGCGGACCAGAAATATTTTTGCCGCTCGGAGACGGTGACAATGTAGTCAGCAAAGCGAAGCCTCTCGGCCATCTGGCGACAATTGGCCTCCAGGCGTTCTCCATCGCGCATGGCCGTTTCATACTCGCTGGATTGAACTAAGAACGACTCGAATTGCACCGGTCCGCACAGATCGGCGATATGGACAATCTCGCGGGCGAAGCGCCGCATGGTACGGAACATGTTGACATTGCAATAGATCGCGATTTCGGGCTGCAGCCGATTCAGAACCACTTCGGGCTCGAAGAAATGTTCGCAGCACCAGCGTTCCTGGGCGGTGAAATCCGCCATAATGCGAGCGGCATGTTCCTGGAAGAGGTTGTGATGTAGCGGAAAGCTAAAGGTTACCTTATGTCCAGCCTTTTGCAAGGCGGAGATAACTTGCCGGCTTCGGTTTCCACCGGCCGTGCGCGGCAATCCAGGATAGGCGAGAAAATCGGATGCGAAGACATGGATTGAGCGGACGGTGTCACTGCGCATGAGCCAGGTACTTGAGCCAGCTGGGGGGCATGCTCTTTTCCACTTCAATCCGCGAGAAAGGCTCGATCGGCCGGATATCGACGCGCGATGCCCAGTGGGCCATGCGCGCGAGACCGTTCTCTAGCGTAGTTTCACCTTCCAGTTGAAACACACGGCGGGCTTTGGAATGGTCACTATAGGCGTGCAAGACTTCGTTTCGAGGCGGAAGGAACTGTCTGGGATGATTGGGCTTGCCCATGGCCTCGGCAACCGCGTGCGCGAGCGCATTGACGGTGTATGGTTTGTCGGCGCCGATGTTGAAGATTTCGTTGCGGGCGCCATCCGTGAAAGGGCAGCGAGCAATGGCGGGTGCGACATCGCCGATATAGCTGAACGCGCGCTGTTGTTCGCCGTCGCCGAAAATAGTCATGGGTTGATTGTGCCGAATCTGTTTTATGAAAATACCGATCACGTTCCGATAGGGATCGGATAAATTCTGAAATTCGCCATACACATTGTGGGGGCGAAAGATCACGTAATTCAGCCCAAACATTTCATGCGCGGCGCGCAGATCCATCTCCACGGCGAACTTCGCGATGCCATACGGATCTTCCGGTTTCGGAAACGCATGCTCGGTCATGGGCGGATCCTGCGAGCCGTACACCGCGATTGAGCTGGTAAAAACAAAACACTCCGTCGAGGCCTGGACGGCTTCGTTGATCAGATTGACGCTGCCAATCAGGTTGTTGGTGTAATTGAAACGCCTGATGAAGTGCGACAGGCCTTCCGCGGCGTAGGCCGCTAAATGGTAAATATATTTGAATTTGTACTTCTGGAAAAGATCCTGAAGCAGGGCGGCATCATTGATACTGCCATGCACGAATTCGGCTGATTCGGGCAGGTTTTCGCGAAAACCTCCGGACAGGTCGTCGAGCGCCACAACCGAAAAGCAGCCTTCCTCGATCAAATGGCGGGTGACGTGGACGCCCAAAAACCCGGCAGCGCCGGTTACGAGAGCGTGGGGCTTCGAACCGCGGGACATAAAAGGGTAACCGACCAGGACCAATCATAACATTCACACCACGCCTTTCGTCTCGGTGAAGCACGAGGCTTCCTCCTGGAAGCGGTCGAGCATGGACCTGGTCTCAATGTCTCCCATCCTTGCGTTTTCCAGGATCGTGTTGCGCCGGTGGACGCGGTAGGCGGTCAAGAAGCGGCGAATATATGCCGGACGGCCAAGCAGCATGGCCCGCAGTGCGAAATCCCAATCGTGGACGTAACGGTAAGGACGAAATCCCCGCAGGCGGGCGTGCAGACTCTTACGGAAGACCATATTGCTGGTTGTGATCAAGTGGTTCTGTTCGCTCAATAGCTCCACGAATCTCCGTTCTGCAAGCATTCTGAGCAAGTCCAGGGACGGGCGGAAGGGCACCCAGGAATCCAAGGGACCGCGTTTAGCGCCGGTTAAAGCGCCGCGTTCATCCATGAGCAGGAGATTGCCGAAGGCGAAGTCGCAGTCGGGGAACTGCGGGTCTCGGACGATGGCTTCGAAGCGGCCCGAGACAAAGACGTCATCGGAATTGAGCACCGCAATCCATTCGCACTGGGCCCGCTCCACCAGTTCATTCAGACGTACGGGAGCGCCCCGGTTACCGCCGGAAGGGGGCGTCAAGTCGCGCACGCGGGCGGAGTGTGCGGCGGCCATGCCGGCGGCAATCTCGTGGGAGCCGTCTTTCGAGCCATCGTCGACGACTAGAATTTCCTTCACCAGGGGAGAACGCAGCGCCGACCAGATCGCTTGCCTGACGAACTTCGCGTGATTGTAGATGGGGATGACTACCGAGAACATAGGCAATGCGCGAGCGGATTGAGACGGAATGTGACAACATCGGGATTTTGCTCCAGGTACTCGGCGGTGTCAAACCACGGGTTCGGGTCGCGGCCCTCGGCAATTCCGGGCGCCAGATAATGTGCCAACGGATTGAGGCGCGCTTCCCGGACATCGGGATTCTGTTCCAAATAGAAGCTGCTGTCGAAATGCGGGTGAGGATCGCGGCCCTCATATGCGCCGGTCCGCAGATAATGAATCAGGGGATTGACGCCCGACTGGGCGACGTCCGGATAACGGCGCAGGTAATACTGGACGTCGAAGAGCTCATTGGGATTTCCCCCTTCGGTGGGCCCGCACACCAAGAAGTGGAGCAGCGGGCTGGTACGCGCCCACCGCAGAGCAGAGTTGTGCTCTTGATAGAAGCGCTGATCCAGAAGACCGCTGGCCCGAACTTGCCTTCCGAAAAACATCCACTGGGTCAATCCATAGATTCGGCTGCGTGGCGAGCCGCGGCTAAAACTGGCGAGCACCCCGGCGATGGCTTGCAGGGCCTGGATTCCCAACCGGAATGGGGCGGTCAGGCGCCAGGACCACGAGCGGCGCAGCGCTTGGATGGCGTACCCGTTTTCCGCGAGCTCCTTCGCGGCATGCCGCACATAGTCCTGGAGCCTCGCCACCGCTAGATCCGTGGCGTCTTCCAACTGTTGCTGTTCATTCGGAACATTGAGGCGGGGAAACTGTTCTTCAAGAAGAGAAGGAACTGTGTTCAGGTGCAGCATGGCCTGAATGGAGCGGTTCAGCAAAAGCCGGACTCGATCGAGATCCGAGGCTGCAGGCGGTGTGGCAAGCGAGGCAGCGCACTGCTTCACGGCCCATGCGAGATTGTCTACCTGTCGCAAGCCGCTGTATCGGGACGGCTGCAAATATTGGGGCAATTCCGGTGAAATTCCGCGCAGGATTACCAAGCCGCCCAATTTGACGAACGGCGACCAACGCGAGAGATCGCTGCGCAGTGTCTCGTGGTCCGCAGTCCCGTTAATGAAGAGTATATCGATAGCTGCGTTATACTCGCCCCAGTCTTCGGCAGTTTTCACGATGTGTCCCAAGCGGCAGCGGGCAAGAAGTCGGTCTAATTGGCCTCCCGTGCGCTGGATAGAAAATAGCCGCGGCCTCAGCTTGTCGCGAAGCCCCGCAGCCAAAAGCAGGGAGGTCTTTCCGCGGGAGGCTCCGAGCTCCACGATCACCGGTTCGATGGAAGGCGTCCGGGCGCGCGCCAATTGGAACAGCGAGTTCGCTTCGTTTTCGGTGAGCTGGCCAGGAATTCCTCGCGCCAGACTGATCCATCGCCAGCAATCCGGATGAATCAGCTTCAGATTTGCCTTATAGGAGTTCACGAGTCCATCCTCAATAGTAGCCGCTTGTGGTTCCGGCTAGAATGGTGTGGTTGTGCTGACTTCACTGGCAGGCCGTTCCGTGATCGTGACTGGAGCGAGCAAAGGTATCGGGAAGGGAATTGCGCGCGTCTTCGCCAGCAAGGGCGCTCAGGTTTTGCTTGCGGCGCGGGATCTGGCCCAAGCCGAAGCTGCATCCGCTGACATCCGCGCTTCGATTGGCGGTGGGGGAGGAAAAGCCAGCGCGGTAGCGGCGGATGTTTCGCGTCCCGAAGATTGCGCACGAATGGCGGCAGCGGCGGTGGAGCGGCATGGCGCCATCGACATTGTCTGTTGCAACGCTGGAATCTTTCCGTCCGCCCGGCTCGGCGAGATGAACGTGGGCGATTGGGATCAAGTGCTGGATATCAATCTCAAGGGCACGTTTCTGACGGTGAACGCGTGCCTGGCGGGACTGAAAGCGCGGGGCCGGGGGCGCATTATCGTTACGTCCTCGATTACCGGACCGATCACCGGATACCCAGGCTGGACCCATTATGCGGCCAGCAAGGCGGGGCAACTCGGTTTCGTTCGTACCGCGGCAATCGAGCTGGCGCCGCACAATATCACCGTGAATGCCGTGCTGCCGGGAAACATCGCGACGGAGGGCGTGGAATCGCTGGGGCCCGAATACATTGCGGGAATGACATCTGCGATCCCCCAGCGGCGGCTCGGTTCGGTTGAGGACATCGCTTACGCCGCGCTGTTTCTGGCGAGCGATGAAGCGGGCTATATCACGGGGCAAACGATCGTGGTGGATGGCGGACAGGTGCTGCCCGAATCTCCCGCTGCGCTCGATGGTTTGTATCCTTAGCCTCGGGAGATGCCCAGCAAATCGTCCACGGCGCGATATGCTTCATCGATGGCGGCGTCGGTGTAGGAATAGGCCGCGGCATCCGCGTTTGCGATCGCGATTCTTCCGAAGGGCTGGCGCGCTATCACGCACGGTTGCTCGCCGCCGTCCAGCCAGAAGGGGTCGAATAAGGAATTGTATTCGTAGGCGTAGCCATGCGGCCAGCGATTTACCGTGATGGCCGCGATGTCCCGCGCCGGATCGAATCCACCGCTGCGGAGAGCGCGGGCGAACTGATCGCGAATGTTGCGCTCGAAGGTTTCAAACGTCGTGCCGTACAGCTCAACGCGGCCGGCGCGATGCTGGTCGCGCGCGGGCAGACCCGGATGGCAGGGCGTCTTCATCAAGTGCACGACGATCGGTTCCTCGGGCGTTCGGGGGCATTTATAATCGCCCATGCTTACCGCCAGATCCAACTGGACCGCCTCGAAATAGCTGCCGGGGGCATACACCGAATTGACGCCCGCCTTCTGGAACGCGGCCCAGTTGTTGAGCACGACGTTGGTATAGACGATGGGCACCTTGGCGGCCGACGCCAGCGCTTTTCTCTGACGCTCTGAAATTTCGTCGGTGAGATACGGAATCATGGAGTGCCAGCAGGCCAGGATGCAGCGTCCCGCGCGGACCGATTGCAATTTGCCGTCCTTCACATAAGCCACTTCAACTTCTTTCGCGGTGTCGACGTCGCCCAAGTGCCGCACGCGGGCCACGGAACTATTCAGGCGGATGCGGGTACTTGAAGAGGCCTCGTCCAGGCGCGCATAATCGGCGCGAGCCGTCACAACGTCTTCGACCGAATTTCCCGGAATCGCCGCGGGCAGCATCTTTCGCACCAGCAAACGGGCGATGGAGGCGTTGCCGTCGGGGAAATGAAACCAATATTTCTCGGCCTCTTCGCTCTGAATCGAGTCGTGACTGATACCGGGGCCCGGTTCTGTGCCGAGGTCCAATCCCTGGAAACCAGGCAGGCCGAAGCCCCAGGCGTCTTGAGCCGAGACGGCATCAATGCCGACGCCGAAGTAGGCGTGCGGGCGGGTCTGGAAATATTTCACTACCGACGGATCGGCTCCCACGATTTCGGTGAGGTACTTGGCGTAGCTGATCCGGGCCAGGCGACTTTTCTTTTCCGCCGGCGACAAGCCGGGCATGTAATCCTTGGCGCCCTCATAGATGCGCTCGATGTCTTGCTTGGCCGCGGCTGACATGGGCGCCTGCGCATGAAACTCCTTCCAATGCGTTTGGGTGGTGCCTGGATCGCCGAAATCGGCGTCCTTCTCCGGTTTGGGATCGGGCAGCAGCACGTCGGAGCCGAAGGTTTCTTTGTCGAAGAAAACGCCGGGGCCCATCCCCAGCGAGGAATAGAGCTTGGTATCCCGCACACGAGCGTCGGATTTCACGTCAATTCCCAAATCGTCGATGACGCTTTTCGCGATGGCGCTGTAGGGGCTAGGGCTCTCGATGGCGTAAGTGCCGCCGTAGCCCAGCAGCTTGCGGCCGTTGATGTCGAACTCGTTGCGTTTGGCGTGGCCGCCGAAGTCGTCCAAAACATCCAGGATCAGAATGCGCGAGTTATCGCCCGCGATCTTTCTGTAGAAATACGCGGCACTCAGACCGCTAATGCCTCCGCCGACAATCACCAGATCGTAACGCTCGCCCGTATCGGAAGGTTTTTCGGCATGGTTCTTCCAAAAAGTATGATCGCGCAGGGCGTGAGCGGTAGTGAACGAGCCGGGCGGGAGGCCGCGCATTCCCGTCAGCGAAGGCGGATAGCTGGACGGCTGCTGGCCGGCTGCGGATTTGGTTCCCAGCACGGACGCGCCGACTGCGACTGCCACGCCATTCAAGAAATCCCGCCGCTTGATGGGGCGGTCCATTCCAAGTTCGCGATCTCGTGAGTTCATAAAGTTGGTTCAGTCTGTCTCATTGGGCAGCGCGCCCAAATCGCCGGGGATTTCCCGCACCCCAGAAGGCGAGCGGGCGATCCAAATCGTGGACCACGCAAAGCCCCCCAGAAGCAGCGCCACATAAAGGTACGGCAGGTAGGAATACGGCGCGGCAGGCACCGGATAAAGGTTGCCCAGCAGCGCAGCTCCCATTGCGAGAATAGCCGCAACGGAAATAACGATGGCCTGCGGCGTCAAACACCCACGCGAGCGCAGGAAGAGCGGCGCTGCCGCGGAGACCAGGATATAAGCAGTGACGAATCCGAACGTCGCGAGGGTTCCGATAAGCCCATAAATGTCGAACAGGTTTCTCCCCTGCACCATCAGAACCGCGGCGGGCACGAAAGCAGCTATGGAGGTGAGCAACACGGCGCGATGCGGAGTCTGATTCTCCTCGTGCGCTTCGCCCAGCAGGGAGTGCAGCGCGCCATGCCGCCCCATGAGAAAGAGTACGCGGGCAGCGGCGGTGATGCAAGCCAGAAAGCACGAGAAGAAGCTCAGGACCGCGCCCAGATCGGTTAACGTACCGGCCCATGCGGGGAATCCGGCCTTCTGCGCAAGCAGGTGCAAAGGCGCGGCACTCTGGCCCAAGCCTTGTGTTTCGCCGCGAAACCCCAGGACCTCCGCGTAAGCGCACAAAAAGAAGAACACGCCAGCCAGGATGGCGCTCCATTTGACCGCGCGCGGGATGCTGACCAGCGGATTTCTGGCTTCCGAGCCGAGGGAGGTGGCGCTTTCGAATCCTACCGAGCTGAATATTGCGAGCACCAATCCCAGGCGAAGCCTTTCGGGAGTGACACCTTGCAAAGTGAGCTGCCCCATGTCGAGATGCCATCCGTGTTTGATGATAATGCCGAACGCGATGAGCGAAATCAGAGTGACCGACGCCGCTTCCAGCCACAGCATGAGACGCGCGGAGATTTGTACATCGCGATAAGCTAAATAACACGCGATAAGCACGACCAGCGCTGATAGCAGCAAAGGAAAAGCTTGTATTCCGAAGCGATCCCGGAAGATCACGTTGGCGTAATTGGTGACGCCCGCGGCAACCGCCGAAGCCGTGCCGACATATGCGATCAACAAGGCCCAGCCGGCCAAAACACCCCAGCGCGGGTGCATGTGGTCGGTAATGTAGGTGTACAAAGAACCGGGTGAGGACGAAATCCTGGCGAATTGATTTACGTTGAGCGCCACCAGCAGAACGCCGAGAGTAGAAATAAGGAAAGCGATCGCCACGCCTTGGCCCGCTAACCCAAATACCAGAGGAATGGTCATCACGGGGGCGCCGGTGGGTGCGATCACTGCGACGGATTGGGCCAAAGTCTCGCTGGGCGACAGTGCCCCGGACTTCAGTCCGTAAGAGTTGGAGGCTGGAGACTCTGGCGCGGACGGGGCGGGGTTTACCAACCTTACCGAAGTATTGCCAAGTTCCATCCACTTATACTAGCATCAGATTTAAGCGAGCCGTTTTAGCTTCGCGATACCTTTACCGGCAGAAAAGAGAGGCGGCGTTATGGCCATACCAACCGAAGTGAAGCACGAGATTACGGAGCGCGCAGCGGCTCCAGCGGCGACAATTTCGAGCACCGCCAGGCATCCACTCGATCCTTTGCATGCCGGCGAACTGGAAGAAGTGGTGCGAATACTGGCGCGAGGAAAACACCTCGGCGACAATATTCGGGTCGCGTCCATCAACCTGATGGAACCCGCGAAGAACTTGGTGGAAAAATACCGGCCGGGCAGCCCGTTTGAACGCAAGGCGCTAGCAGTCCTGCTGGATCGCGGCAAGCGCGCGTCGTACGAGGCGGTGGTGGACCTGGCCGGCAAATCCGTCCTGTCGGTGACGCCGCTTCCGAGCGGGGTGCAGCCATCGATCATGTTGGATGAGTTTAGTGAAGTGGAGCAGGTGGTGCATCAGTCCCCGCTATTTCAGGCCGCGCTGAAGAAACGCGGTGTGACGGACGCCGATCTGGTGATGGTGGAACCTTGGTCGGCCGGCATGTACGGCACCGAGGTGCCGGAAGACGCGGGTCTTCGAAGAATGCGGGCGCTGTGCTTTGTGCGGTCCGAGCCGAAGGACAACGGTTACGCGCGGCCGATCGACAGCATGGTGATCGTGGTGGATCTGTACGAAATGAAGGTAGTCCGCATTGAGGAATACCCGATCGCGCCGCTGCCGCCGGAGCCCGCTAATTGGGCGCGCGAGTACATTCCCAACGTGCGCAAGGATCTGAAGCCGGTTGATATCGTGCAGCCGGAAGGCCCCAGTTTCACGGTGGAAGGCAACCAGGTGGAGTGGCAGAAATGGAAGTTTCGCGTGGGCTTCACATCGCGCGAAGGCTTGGTGCTACACACCATCAGCTACAACGACGATGGCGTGGAGCGGCCGATTTTGTATCGGGCGTCGATTTGCGAGATGGTGGTGCCCTACGGAGATCCGGGCGAGCAGTATTATCGCAAGAACGCGTTTGATATCGGCGAATACGGCCTGGGGATGCTGGCCAACTCGCTGGCGCTGGGTTGCGATTGTCTCGGAGTGATCCACTACTTCGATTTTCCGCTGGTGGACAGCCACGGTAATGTCACGCCGCTGAAGAACGCGGTATGCCTGCATGAGGAAGACGTCGGAATTTTGTGGAAGCACACGGACTGGCGTACGGGCCAATCGGAAGTGCGAAGGTCGCGGCGGCTGTCGGTTTCTTTCATCGCCACGGTTGGAAATTACGAATACGGATTTTACTGGTATTTCTACCAGGATGGATCGATTCAGTGCGAGATCAAACTGACCGGGATCATGAATACTACCGCGTTGGCGCCCGGCGAAAAGTCGCAGTACGGCGTGGAAATCGCCCCACAACTGAACGCGCCATTTCATCAGCACATTTTCGCGGCCCGGCTGGTTCCGACCGTGGACGGTCCGAATAATTCGGTGGTGGAGGTGAACAGTGTGGGTGTGCCGACGGGCCCCAGCAATCCGCACGGCAACGCATTCGTCGCACAAGAGACGCTGCTGGCCACCGAGAAGGAAGCGCAGCGGCGGGTAAATTCCGCCAGCGCGCGTTTCTGGCGAGTCGTGAACCCGAGCAAGAAGAATCGGCTCGGACGGCCGGTGGGCTATCGTTTGGTGCCGGGCGAGAACTGCCCCCCGTTGGTGCAACCCGACGCCTTGATCATGCGCCGCGCCGGCTTCACGGCGAATAACGTCTGGGTGACGCCCTACGTTGCGGGCGAGCGGTACGCGGCGGGGGAATATCCGAATCAGCATCCCACTGGAGATGGTTTGCCGAATTGGACCCGGGCGAATCGCAGTGTGGACGATACCGAAATCGCACTGTGGTACGTGTTCGGACACAACCATGTACCGCGTCCGGAGGACTGGCCCGTGATGCCGGTGGCGATGCTGGGATTCCAATTCCGTCCGGATGGATTCTTCGATCGCAATGCCTCGATGGATGTGCCTCCGCCGCCCGCAAAAGAGCACTGCTGCCACTAGTTAATTAAGCGATGGCCGGCTTGCGGCGGGAAGCGGGCGTGGCTTGCTCGAAAGCGTGCGCGAGCTGTAGCACGCTCCACTCGTCGCGATGCCTGCCGACGATCTGCAAGCCGACGGGCAAGCCTTCAGCGGTGAAACCACAGGGCATGGAAATCGAGGGATTCTCGAGCGCCGAAATCAACATGCAGGTCTTCATCCACTCGATGTAATTCGGCAATTTGACGCCGGCGATTTCGGTGGGATACGGCTGAGTTACGTCGAAGGGCGGCACTTGCGTGGAAGGCGTGATGAAGTATTCGTACTTGTCCTGAAAGATCCGCATGTTGTCCCAGGCCTTGCTGCGCAGCGTGTGCGCATGTGCGATATCGGCGGCGGTGAGCTTGGAGCCGCGCTCGGCCTCCCATTGGATAGTGTCCTTCACCAGGTCGCGATGCAGCCGGATATTTTCCGCCTGCGAGGTGGCGTAGCCCCAGGCGCGCAGCGTATCGTACGATTCGTAAGCGCCGGTCCAATCCGGCTCGGCTTCCTCCACGATGCAGCCCAGGCTCTCAAAAACCTTGCGCTGTGCATTGACCAGGCTGAGAACCCGGGGGTCGAAGGGGATCCCACCCATGTTCTTGAACCACGCCACACGGACGCCCTTGAAGTTGCGGTCCGGATTGCCCGCAAAGCGCGCGCCGGGTTCCGTGATCGAAATAGGACAGCGCGGATCGGGCCCGGCCATCGCGCTCAACAGCAGGGCCACATCGCCGACATTGCGCGCGATGGGACCGGATACGGCGATCGTCGACCAGGCATCCCCGCTTGCGCCATGGGCCACGCGGCCGGGAGCGGTGCGGAATCCGACTACCCCGCAAAAGGCCGCGGGGTTGCGCAAAGAGCCGCCGCTGTCGCTGCCGTCGGCGATCGGAATCATCCCGCAGGCCACGCTCACCGCCGCGCCGCCGCTGCTGCCGCCACAAGTCTTCGTTAAATCGTGCGGATTCTTCGTAGCGCCAAACACCGCGTTGAAGGTTTGTGATCCTGCGCCGAATTCGGGCGTGTTGGTTTTGCCTATACAGATGGCGCCGGCCTTGCGGATGCGTTCCACCAGGATGGCGTCGTGCTGCGGGACGTAGTCCTTAAAGATTCGCGATCCGAAGGTGGTGCGGATGCCCGCGGTTTCCACCAGGTCCTTATGCGCGATGGGCAGCCCGTGCAACGGTCCCAGCGCCGCGCCATGAGCCTGCGCTTCGTCGGCTTTGCGGGCGTTCTCGAGCGCTTGCTCGGCCACCAGGGTGACAATCGCATTGACCTTGGGATTGACGCGCGCGATCTGCTTGAGGTGGGCGTCCAGCGTCTCCCGTGCGCTCAGCTTCTTGCGGCGAATGAGATCCGCCATTTGTGTCGCCGTAAGGAAACAGATATCGTCGGAACCCTTCGCGCCGAGCAATTGTGTTGCTGCCGCAGCGCCCAACAATTGCGCAGCTTCGCGACGAGTGACCAGTTGATCGGGCATGTTGCGAGTTTATCCTTACTTGCAGATATGTTGCAATGAGCAAATATGTATGTGCCCAAAGCATTCGCCGTCGAGGACGTGGTCCAGCTGCAGGACTTCATGGACGAATTCAATTTCGCCACGGTGGTCACGGCACGGAACGGTGAACTAACCGCCTCGCACATACCGTTCTTTCTGGACCGCAGCGTGGAGCCCTACGGGATGCTGCGCGCGCACGTTGCCATCGGAAACCCGCAGCTCGAGGACTTCCGCGCGGGCTCTCGAGCGCTGGTGATTTTCCAGGGCCCCCATACCTACGTCTCTCCCTCCTGGTACGTGCAGCCTCAGAATGTGCCCACCTGGAATTACACGGTGGTGCATGCTTACGGCGTGCCCCGGATTATGGACCAGCAGGCCATGGTCGCGCTGCTGAAGAATCTGGTCGGCAAACACGAGAGCGCGTTTCAGAAGCCCTGGGACTTCGATCCAGCTGACCCGTTCGTGCAAAGACAGATGCCTGCGATCGCGGGTTTCGAAATCAAAATCGAAAAGCTGCAAGGGAAGTTCAAGTTGAACCAGAATCGCACGCCGGCGGACCGCGCGGGTGTGATTGAGGCGCTCTCGGCGAGCGAGGATCCGCAGCAACAGTCCGTGGCCCGTCTGATGAGCCAGCGACGAAACACCGATTTATCGTAACCTTACTTGTTAAGGGTAAGATCTCCAAGATTATGAAACGCTTGTTTTCTCTTCTGGCATTGTTCGCGGCCGCCGCCAGCGCGGGCACGCTGTATCTTCCGGCTTATCCGGCCTCCGTCCTGGTGTTCGACGAGGCAAAGGGCCAGATCGTCGATCGCATTCCACTGGTCACCGGAACGCCCATGTCGATACGCCTGGCGGCCGATCACAAGAAGATCTACGTCTCGACCATCGATCACAACGGCATCGAAGTGATCGACGTGCCGACGCGCAAGGTGATCAATCATTTTGAGCTGAACACGCCCACCAAACAGTTTCGCTTTCGCGGCGGCGCGGCAGACCCGCAGGGAAAGTTTTTTTACACCGTCACCAGGGAGATCGACCGGTTGCCGGAGCACTTCGATGTGGCGAAGCCCAAATACACGGTGATCGATCTGGAGCAGCAGAAGATCGTGAAGACCGCCGAGATGCCGCTTGAGGACGAGCGTACCAATCGCATTTCGTTTGAAGTTTCCCCGGATGGAAAGTATCTGTACCAGTTCGGGCCGAAGATCAAAATTCTTCAGACCGCGGATTTCAAGCTGGTTGAAACCTTGGACCTGGCGGCGCCCGATGTCGAAGGTATGGAGAATATCCGGCTGGGAGGCGACCTGGATTTGATCAGCCAGCCGGGCATGCACACCTCGATCTTCAACTCGGCCGATCCCATCGTTCACAACCGCGTGTTTGGACTGGCGCGTCTGGATCTGGCGACGCGACAGGTGAGCTACAATCCCATCGGGCCCGCGCCCGGCGGCATGGCCGGGGTGCAGATTTCGCCCGACAAGAAGCTCGCATACACGGTGGTGGCCAATGGCGCCAACGGGAACAAGCGCTGCGAGTTCTGGAAGTTCGATTTGAGCAGCGATCGCCTCACGCAAAAAGAAGAAGTTACCTGCCGGACGCGTTTCAGCTTCGGTATGTCGAGCAACGGCGAAAAGCTCTACATTTACGGCGCTGGCTTTGAAATCGAGGTCTATGACGCTGTCACGATGAAGTTGGAGAAGACCTGGGATCTCCAGAACGACATCACCTACGCGGGAATCGCGGTTTTACCGTAGACCGACTCCCTCACGGTCGCGGCTCGGAAAAGGGTCGCGGCTCAGGCCGATCGATCGTAGAGGACACGCCCGCCAACGATGGTCATCTCGACTTTCAAGGCCAGCAGTTTGTCGGGCGAGATGCTGAGAGGATCTTCCGGCAGTACAATCATATCGGCCAGCTTGCCCGCCTCGAGCGTGCCTTTGAGCTTCTCTTCGCGCGTCAGGAAAGCGCCGTTGCGCGTGTACATGGTGATTGCGTCTTTGATGCTGACCGCCTCGCCTGGGCCGTACACCTTCCCGCTTTCGCCTTTGCGCGTGACGGCGGCGTAGAGCCCCACCATGGGCCCGATCGGCAGATTGTCGCTGCCGAATGCCATGAAGATGCCACGCTGAATCGGCGTGGTGAGAGCGTTGTTGGTGGCCAGGCGCTGGCCCTCCAGCGTCTCCACGTAACGGCCTTCCAGGTTGTAAGTGAAATTGGGCTGCTGGGCAATGAGGATCTTGTCCTTCGCCATGAGCTGCATGGTCCGCTCGGGAGGAAGGACGGTGAAGTGGCAGAGATAATGCCGGTGATCGTTGCGCGGGTAATCATGCAGCACGGTATCCAGCGCATCCACGGTCATGGCAATGGCCGCGTCACCGATCGCGTGAATGCCGAACTGCCATCCCAGCTTGTGGCCCTCCTCGATGTTGGCGTGGATTTGCTCGGGGTTAAAGAACGCCCGGCCGCGGAATCCCGGCTGCCCTTTGTAATCGGCCAGCGACCATGCCGTTGGACCTGTAAACCCGCCGTCGGCGGCCATCTCTCCGATGGATCCCACGCGCAACCGTTCGTCGCCGTCACCGGTCTTTCTCCCGAAGTCCCGCAGCTTTGCCGCGCCGGTTTTCGCCTCTCCGGCTGGCGAGGGATAACCAATCTGAACCGACGCGCGCGGAAGTTCCGTGCCATGTTTCTGGTACAGAAGCTCCCACTCCGCGTACGAGCCGACAACGTCCGGTTGAACCGACGAACCGGCCTCGATCACGCTGGTGATGCCGAGTTTGAGCTGCTCGCGCACGTTGTTGAACAGGCTCTCCCGCACGTCTTGCGGCTTGTCTTTGGGAACCAGGCGGGTGTAGAGATCGGATCGCTCGCGAATCACGCCGTTCGGTTCACCGCTGGCGTCCTTTTCGATCAGCCCGCGGGGAGGATCCGGGGTGGCTTTGTTGATGTCGGCCAACTCCAGAGCCTGGCTGTTGCCGACCGAGCTGTGGCCGCCGGCGCGCGTGAGCACCACCGGGTTCTTGGGAGCGGCCGCGTCCAGATCGGAGCGGACCGGCTTGCGCTGCTCGGTGAAATGGTATTCGTCCCAGCCGGCGCCCGTGATCCATTCGCCAGGACCCAATTCCCTGGCTTTTTCGCTGACTTGCTGCTTGAGCTGCGCCAGCGATGTGGTGTCGTTCAAATCGATGAAGCGCCGCGAGTGGCCGCCCAGATGGATGTGCGTATCCATGAAACCCGGCAACACGGTGCGGCCGCCCAGATCGATGGAACGGGCGGCGGCGTACCGGCTGCGAAGCTCGTTGCCGCCTACGGCGAGAATGCGTCCGTCCTTGATGACGATGGCCTCGCGGATAGAGAACGCGTCGTCCACGGTGACGATCTTTCCGTTGAACAAAAGCAGGTCGGCGGCCTCGGCTTGCGCATTCGCCAGCCCGCTGAAGGTGAGTGCGCCAGCCGCACCCAGAAATTCGCGTCGCGACCAATTCATACATGCACCTCGCAGTCTCTTATCCACCTTACAACGAACGTATAAGCTTACAATGAACGTGCAAGCTTTGCGGAATGGTAACATCGTTTTCTGCCTGTGAGAATTGCGATCATCGATAGCGGCATTCATCCCGGCCATCCGCATGTGGGCGCAATTGCCGGCGCCGTGGGAATCACTCCGGGCGGCGAAAATAGTGACGCGATCGATCGGCTTGGGCACGGCACGGCGGTGGCCGGCGCCATTCGTGAAAAAGCGCCCGAAGCCGAACTGTTCGCAATCAAGGTTTTCGATCGCAGGCTCACCGCGAGTATCGGCGTAATTCTGCGCGCCCTGGAGTGGTGCCGCGAGCATCGCATGGATCTGGTGAACCTGAGCTTGGGCACCGAGAATCCGGCGCATCGCGATAGCTTCCTCCGCGTTCTGGCGGACGACTTAGTGGTGGTGAGCGCTGCCAACGTTTTGCCTGGCAGTTTACCTGCGGTCATCGGCGTGGCTGGGGATCCGGATTGTCCCCGTGACGCGTTCCGCTATCATGACGGCGTGTTCTACGCGTCTCCCTATCCCAGGCCGATCCCGGGCGTCTCTGTCGATCGCAACCTTCACGGAACCAGCTTCGCCGTGGCAAATATGACCGGCCTGGCGGCGCGGATTTTGAAGCATGGCCCACGGGCCTCGATTCGAGAGGCGCTGATCGCGGAGGCGGAAAATCCGGTTAGGAGGGGCAGCTCTTGAAATCCATATTCAGTATTCTGGTACTCTCCGTTTTCTCCATGTCCATCCTCTACCCGCAAGTGCTGGGCCGCAATTACGGCCGTTCCGTGGTCATTAGCCAGCAAGGAATCGCTGCCACCAGCCAGGTGCTGGCATCGCAGAGCGGAGCCCAGATCCTGGCCCGCGGCGGATCGGCTGTGGATGCGGCCATCGCGTCGAACGCCGTTCTGGGCGTGACCGAGCCAATGATGACCGGCCTGGGAGGCGACCTTTTCGTCATGTATTGGGACGCGAAGTCGGGGAAACTGACCGGCCTGAACGCCTCCGGACCCGCGCCCCGCGCGCTTTCCCCCGCCTTCCTGGCCCAGCACGACATCAAGAGCATGCCGCAAAACGGCATTCACAGCGTCACGGTTCCGGGCGCGGTAGAGGGTTGGTATCGAATGCATCAGCGCTTCGGGAAGCTTCCTTGGAAGGATCTTTTCCAGGATGCGATCGCATACGCCGAGCAGGGGTTTCCCGTTTACGAAGGCATGCACGAGGTCTGGGCTGCCCCCGATATGGTGAAGGGCTTGGAGGGCAATATGGAATCGAAGCGTGTGTTCCTGCCCTCCGGCAAGGCGCCACGCACGGGCGAGCTGTTCAAGAATCCTGATATGGCGCGCGCGTTCCGATTGGTGGCCGAGCAGGGGCCGGACGCGTTTTACAAGGGTGCAATCGCATCCGCGATCGTCAAGACATCCGAAAGACTCGGAGGCACCATGACGGCCCAAGATCTGGCGTCCTATGCGTCCGAGTGGGTGGAACCCCTTTCCATCGACTACCGCGGCTGGCGCGTCTACGAACTCCCGCCGAATGGCCAGGGCATGGCGGCGCTGGAGATGCTCAACATCATGGAGACTTCGCCGCACTCGCCGCTGGGAGCATTCAGCGCGCCCGAGATGCATAAACGAATCGAGGCTATGAAGCTGGCGTACTCCGATGTTCACGCCAACGTCGCGGACCCGCGCGTTCACGATGTGCCAGTGGCTCAGCTTCTATCGAAAGAGTACGCTCGCAAGCGCGCCGGCCAGATCGATCCGAATCGCGCCAATTGCGAAGTGCAGGCCGGCGATCCGGTCGGAAGCAACACCACGTACCTCACGGTGGTGGACAAGGACGGCAACATCGCCAGTTGGATTCAGAGCCTCTATTCCAGTTTCGGTTCGCGGGTCACGGTGGAAGGGATGGGTTTCGCGTTGCAAAACCGGGGCGCGAGCTTTAATCTCGATGCTAAACATCCGAACGTGCTGGCGGGCGGAAAGCGTCCGTTTCACACCATCATTCCCGCGTTTATGGAGAAAGGCGACGAGCACGTCGGCTTTGGAATCATGGGAGGCGCCGTACAACCGATGGCCCACGCGCAGTTTGTTTCCAATTACGTCGATTACGGCATGACCCTGCAGGAAGCTTTGGAGGCGCCGCGCTTCTTCAAGAGCAACGCACCCGGTTGCGACGTCTATATCGAATCGCGCGTACCCGAACACACCCTGCAGCAACTATCCGAGCGCGGGCACGTGATTCGAATCGGGCGCGAGTACGTGGAGACTATGGGCCGCGGGCAAGCGATTCTGCACAACTCGAAGACGGGAACGAATTACGCCGCGTCCGATCCGCGCGCCGACGGAGCCGCCATCCCGGAGCCGCTGGGGCATTAAGATCAGCCGCCTGATTGCTATACTCGGAAGGCAAACAATTACCCGCCCGCCGGGGCCACGTAGAGATATCCTTGTCGAAAGCTTCTTCTAACTCACGTTCTAATACCGCGGATCGCAAGAAAAAGGCGACGAATTCCGCCGGGAAAATCGGCGAAGCGTTGAAGGTTGGGGCGGTGGCGGAACGCTTGGGTGTTTCCGCCTCCATGGTGCGATCGTGGGAGAAGCTGGGGCTTGCAAGCCCCGCGCGCAGCCAGAGCAAGTACCGGCTCTATACCAACGACGACCTGCGGGTTCTGCGGCGTGCCATTTATTTGCGCCGCGTCCAGGGGCTGAACGCGCCCGCGATCCTGAATCAACTGAAACAGGAGGGCCTGCTCAATCATCGCGCCGCGCGTCCGGCGGACGAACAGTCTTCCATCGGCCCGCGTTTTCGCAAGCTGCGCCTGCAGCGTGGAGAATCGCTTGCCATCGTGGCCAACGCGGTCGGCGTGTCCATAGGATTTCTCAGCAACCTGGAGCGCTCGCAGAGCGGGGCGTCTATCAGCATCATGCGCAAGCTGGCGCAATACTACGGCCTCAACATTCTCGATTTATTCAACCCTATCGACGGCACCGGACCGTTGGTGAGGCCGCAGGATCGCAAGAGTCTGGAAGGCGGGCCGGGCGTTCATATGGAGCTGCTGGCATCCGGGAAGATTACGATGGAGCCGCATCTGTTTCGCGTTGCTCCGGGAGCCGGCAGCGGGGAGTCCTATTCGCACGAAGGCGAGGAGTTTCTGTATCTGGTGAGCGGACGGCTGGATATCGTGTTGGCGGGCCAGGAATACCAGCTGCGAGCCGGCGACAGTTTCTATTTCACGAGTAAGACCCAACATAGTTGGTCAAACCCTGGAAAAGCCGAGACGATTATTCTCTGGATTAATACTCCGCCGACGTTTTGACGGCGAACAGCGGCCTACTTCGCGAGTGCCGGGATCAACGCGGTTTGAATGAGTCCACGTTCCCGAACCATCGCGAGCGTGTCGTCTAGCGCAAGAGCGAAGCGCGACAGCATCAGATCGATTTCCGCTTCTTTGATGATGAGCGGTGGACAGAATGCGATGGAGTCGCCCAGTGGACGCACGATTAGACCGTGATGATGAGCTCGCTTGGAGAGAAACGGTCCGACCGCGTCGGCGGGATCGAACGAAGCTTTGGTCGCTTTGTCCCGCACCAGTTCCACGGCGCCCATCAGCCCGATTCCCCGGACCTCTCCCACCAGCGGGTGATCGGCGAACCGCCGCAGGCCCGTTTGCATGCGCGGCCCCACTTGGCGCACGTGATCCAGTATGCGGTCCTTTTCGTAGATGTTCAGCGTCTCCAGCGCGACCGCCGAGGTGGTTGGATGCCCGCTGTAAGTAAAGCCGTGGCTGAATACGCCGATTTTCTCGGATTGCTTGACCATTGCGCCGTAAATTGCTTCCGAAACCATGACGGCCGCAATCGGGAGGTAACCTGAAGACAGCGCCTTGGCGCAGGTGATGATGTCGGGCTTCAGGCCGTAGGTAATGGTTCCCCACATTTCTCCCGTGCGGCAGAATCCACAAATGACTTCGTCCGCAATGAGCAGAACGTCGTATTTCCTTAAAACCGCCTGGATTTTCTCCCAATAAGTGGCGGGTGGCAACAGCACGCCCCCGGCGCCCATGGCGGGCTCTCCAATAAATGCCGCCACTGTTTCGGGGCCTTCGCTCAAAATGCGCCGCTCCAGGGAATCGGCCATTCGGCTGGCGAAGGCTTCCTCGGTTTCACCTGGCAGGCCGAAGCGATAGAAATGCGGGCAGTCGACGTGCAGTATCTTGTCGATGGGCAGATCGAAATCGCGATGGTTGTTCACGAGTCCGGTGAGGCTGGCGCTAGCAACGGTTACACCGTGGTATGCCTTGGTGCGGCTGATAATCTTTTTCTTCTGTGGACGGCCGACCGCATTGTTGTAATACGAGACCAATTTAACCACGGTGTCATTCGCTTCCGAGCCCGAGTTCACAAAAAACACCTTACTCATCGGAACCGGGGCGATGCTCAGAAGCTTTTCGGCGAGTTCGATACCGATGTCGGTAGCTTTGTGAGCAAACGTGTGGTAAACGGGCAGCTTAAGCATTTGCCGGTAAGCCGCCTCGGCCAAGCGGCGCTCCGAAAATCCCAGGCTGACGCACCACAGCCCGGAGAGTCCTTCAAGATACTGCTTCCCATCTTCACCGCGGACAAAAACTCCGTCGCCCTCGGTGATCACCAGGGGGCCTTCGGTTTCGTGCGCTTTCAGATTCGTGTAAGGGTGAATTGCCGTCGCGATGTCGCGGCTGGCCGAGTTGGTTTTTGCCATATCGTTTCCAATAGCCTAGCATAAACATTGCGCAAAAATGAGCAAGGTTTGCGAAAGTGCGGCGGGGTGTTTAGGCGGCGGCGCGGGCCGCTTGGGCCTTCCGCAGCGTCTTCCATTTTCTTCGCAGCACCCGATTGTAATACATCAGCAGTCCCGTTATGGCCAGCAGCGGGATCGCCATGCCAGCCACAGCCCAAACGATCTTCACGCCCAGCCCCCAATACGTTCCGAAATGCAACGGGACCTGCGACCAGATGATCCAATCACCCAGGCTTTGGTTCACTCCGTAGCGCCAGATGGAAATATATTCGCCGCCGTAAGGATTGAAGTAGACGGTGTCGACATTCTCGCGGCCGCCGCCGCTTGGGCCGCGACGCATGCGAACGCCGAGGGGGGCTCTCCGTCCGTACGGGAAGGTAATCCCATCGAGCGTGGCGCCAGGATCGAGCGCGTAGGCGCGCGCGATCATGGCGCTCAATTCGGGTTCGGAAGCGCCGCTCTCGGGAACAACATTGATGACGGGCGGCCGCGCCGTGATCACCGGGGAAATGGAATTCACCCAGTTGAATACCTGCCGGGGCCATCCGAAATAGATGCCGCTCACAGCCCAGAAAGACGCGATCAGAATGGTCCAGAAACCCACGGAAAGGTGCAAATCGAAGTTAATCCGCCGCCAGTTCCTGCGGAAGTCGACCATGAGCGCGCGCTTCCAATTTCGTATGCCCGGCCACCAGATGACCATCCCGGTGGCGTTCAGAAGCAGCAGAAACGCGGCGCCGACTCCATTCCACATGCGGCCTTGGCCACGGCTTGGAATCAGCAAGCTCACGTGCAGTTCGTCAATTACGTCCAGCCAGTTGGGCACTCTGGGAAATTCGCCGAGAACCTTTCCGTCCTTTGGCCCGCAGGCCACCGTGATCCGGCCGCGCCCCTGGAGGACCGCAACGAAGGTGGCGTCGTTTTCCGAGGGGACATCCACCGAAACGATGCGATAGCGTGGATAAGCCGTTCTTAGATTCGCTACCACGGTTAGAATGTCCGCGAGCGGCGCCTTGGCCCGAGTTTCCTGCCAGGGCTTCAGCGCGAAAAGCCGTTCCAACTCTGGACGGAATACCAGAATCGATCCGGTCACTCCGATCACGACCAGGTACAAAGTGAGAATGATCCCAACCCAAAGGTGTACCTGGAAGTTCAGCCGGCGCACCGCGACCTGCTGAGGCCGATGAAAATAACGTTGGAGCCACGCCACTTCGCACCGCTAGTAGCGCGAGAAAACTTGTCTGGAATGCATGGACCGCGCCGATGGCCCGCCTGGGGCCGTGTCTTGCTCGCTGCTCAAAGTTTTCCCGTCCGGAGATACCGTGAGCTTGCCGGAACTGTCCGGGCGGTTTGGCCCCTTCAGGATCAGCTTGTATTGGAATGGGCCGCTGGCGGTCACTTGAACCGTACCCACCTTTTCTCCTTGCGAATTCCTGACGTCCGCTTCGGTCCCGTCCAGTTTCACGGTATAAGTCATGCTGACGAAGTAAACGTCATTGACTGGCACCGAAAAGGCGAACGCCAGCTTATCGCCCGACTGCGAGATCTTCAGCGTAAGCGGCTCGGCATTGCTCTTTTGCCCATTCACTTCCTGGCTATCCAGCCGCCAGGTTCCGATGAGCGGTTCTGTGGCAGCGCAAACCGCGTTCGCAACCAGAAGGAGCATGGCTGCGCAGACGACCAGTGCTTGTTTCATTTGGTCTTATTATCTTTCACCCAGAAGATGTCGTAGGTGCGATCAAAAGTCACAAACATCACGCAGGCGGTTTTCGATTGGCATGAGAACTGGTGCTTCACCTTGCCGGGCATCATCGCGAATCCAGCCGGGCCGAGGGGGCGCGCCGGCATCCCTTCCATCTCGGTCCGGACGCTTCCTTGGACTACGGTGAGCTGTTCGGCGGCCGTATGGTAGTGCCACGGAACCAGACAACCTGGGGGCGCCTTCAGAATGATGGTGGACGGTCCGGTGGCGGGGTTGCCGCTCTCAACCGCCGAGGAAAGGCATTTGACGTCGTCATCCGGGTCGAATTTAACTTCGGCGGCCGGCCGAACCACCCCATGGTTAGTGCTTTGCGCCTCAAATCGGCTCGCGATCGCGAATAGCAAAATCACGAGCCGAAGTTGAGACAAGTGGAGCAAGCTTAGAACGTCAGGCGACCGGTCAACTGGATCTGGCGTGGTCCGGCGTTGTCGGCATTGTAGCCCCCGGCGCCCTGGAGCGATGTGAGTTGGCCGAATCCGGCGACGCCCACGATCAGGGAGTTCGGCGGAGCGTAGTTGGGATGGTTAAAGGCGTTGGACACTTGCATTCCAACTTCAAGACGGAGCCGCTCTTTCAACGTAAAGCGCTTGATCAGCGACAGCGATACCGACTGCGTGCCGGGCCCGACGATGGAGCCCGAGGACTCGTCGCCGAAGCGGCCGATGGCGGCTGGGTAACCAGGTAGACCGCAATTCGCGCAGGGATCCACGAAAGCCGCGGGGTTGATGTAATACCCGGTGCTCCAGTTATGTGTTGATTGTCCCGCATAGGGGCTCACTCCCGGTACCGTGTCGGCACGTCCGCCGACTCCGTACAGATTGCCGTAGACGTTGTAGCCGGTACCGGACGGATCGCTCAGCACGGTGGTGGACAGGAAGGGGCCGCTCTGGAACAGCAGCAGGCCACCCAGTTGCCAACCGCCAACAATCTTGTCGAGAACGCCGCTGCTATTCAACCAAGCCTGGCCTTTGCCTACTGGCAGGGTGTACAGGAAACTCGCGACAACGCGCTCGCGACGAGCGTAAGGCACATTGCCGTAGTCGAGACCGGGATGATAGGGATCCGATAAAGTGCTTCCTAGCTCGTTCGCATAAGTGGAAGCGGACGAAGTTGGCGCTCCGTTGACGTTCGACAGATCGCGCGTGTAGGTGTAACTCAGTTCGAATTGGAGGTTCGCCGAGCGCTTCTTCATCGAAATGGTTCCCGCATTGTAGTTGGCAAAGCCGAGAGTGTTGGTAGTAGCGATATACGACAGCAGCGGGAATGGAATCTGAGCTTGAGTTTGCGGAGCATTGAAGCCCAGACTGTTCGCAGGAGGCTGGTCGGCATTCGTCGCCGTTGGGACGTTGTAGGCGTGATTTCCGTCATAAGAGACGCGCAGCCCAATGCCTTTGCCTAGATCCTGCTCCAGAGTGAGATCCCATTCCTCGACGATCGGGTCCTTGAAATGCACCTCGGCCGCCAAATCAAAGAATTGGCTGCCCTGTACCGCGATGTTGGATGGGTAAGAGTAGGGGGCCTTAAACGTTGGCATCCCGTTGGAACCAAAAGCCTGGGAGAAGTTTGCGACGTCGCTGGCTCCCACTGACCAACCGTCGATCGCGTTGCCGCTCAACAACGATTCAATAAATCTGCCGTATCCGCCGCGTAGCACGGTTCTATTGTTGTTGAAAACACGCCATGCGAAGCCGACGCGAGGAGCGAAATCCAAGTGAGAGGCATCCCGCAGGGATGGGCCAACGCCGGCCTTGGAGGCAAGGATGATGGGAGTTGGGGAAACCGATGTTACAAACCCCGGATTGAGGTTGGTGGTCAGGGCAGTCTCGTTTTCCCCTATGACCGCACCGGTATTCTTGCCGTTCACGATGTTCTGATAGTACGGATCGAAATTCACCATGTCGCCATTGAGGTCATGGAAGCCGGGATGGTATTCCCAGCGCAAACCATAATTAATGGTCAGGGATTGCGAGAGCTTGAAGTCGTCTTGTCCGTAGATGGCGTAAGCGCCTGCCCGGGAGTCCGTGTTCGGATTTATTACGGTGGCGATTGTGGTCAGATCCGGATATCCCAACAGGAACGAGGCCAGCGGCACGGCGGCGCCACTCCCCAATAGAGTGCTCATCACCGATCCGTTGAATTCATACTGGCCCATGCGGTAATCGTTGAAAACCTGCGTATTGAGGCTGCTGAGATACCGGAAGTCACCGCCGAACTTGTAAGTGTGTTTGCCTTTGGTCCAAGTCATACTGTCGGTGACTTCGTAGGTGCCTTCATGCGGATTCAAGTCATTGGACTGGGCTTGAAATCCCATGAATCCGGCCAGGACGATTGTCGGAGTGTCATAACCGGGCGGAAGTGCTCCAGGCAGAGCGCCGGGTCCGGTAGTGAGGCCGAGGGCGGATGCCGATTGCGCGGACGTGAGGCCACCGGTGGTATTGCGGGAGATGACGCTAAAACCGCCGCGCAACTCGTTCACTAAACTCGGAGAAATCACCCAGTTGTAGGAAGTCGCCAAGGAATTGTAGATCTCGGGTCTGGAAACGCCTCCGAGCGCCGGCGTGCTTGGGTTGCTGGGATAAAAGCCCTGGCCCTGGGGTGTGGTGATGCGTCGATTCTTGTGGGTCCACCGCGCAAAGATCATATGCTTGGGCCCTAGGCTTTGATCCATGCGGACGTCGCCCTGGGTGCTGTTGATGGGAGCTGGATATATGCCTAGATAGTTGTTCGCGATGGCGCCGGCAGGACCGTAGTTCGGCAGCGGATAGAACAAATTCAAGAGACTTTGTGTGTAGGGATTCAACTGGGTTTTCGGAATCTGATTGTTCTGGTAGCCGTTGAGCAGGACGCCGTCGCCTCCCAGGCCCGTGTTCAGATATGCGGATAGATCACCATTGCGCATAGCTTGAGTGGGAACGCTATTGATGAAGGTTTCCGTCTTCGGCAGCCGCAGCACTTCGAAGCTTCCGAAGAAAAATGTCTTGTTCCTGCCGTTATACAGTTTCGGCAGAATCACCGGGCCACCCAAATAGATGCCGAAGTTGTTCATCTTGTCTTCGGTAACCTGGTTCGCGAACGTGTCGGCGGCGTTGAAGTCGGTGTTCTGAACGTTTTCAAAAGCGCCACCGTGGAATTCATTGGTACCCGACTTGGAAACGGTGGTGACGTCGGCGACGCCGCCGAATTCCGCGGGATTGAGGTTTTCGCTGATCTTGATTTCTTCGATGGAGTTGAAAGACGGGAACAGTTCCTGAAGCGCGCCGAGTGATCCTGGTCCTACGGAACTAATCCCGTCGATACTGAAGGAAAGCTGTGAAGGGCCGGCCCCGGAAACCTCGATATTATTGTTGGAGTCGTACTGTACGCCAGGCTGCGCACCCAATGTGGCGTAGGCGCTGGTGGATCCCGAGGAACGTGTGCTGATCGCAACGGGAAGATCGGTTAACTCCAGGCTGCCCTTGGTTTCGGCGATATTGGAGGCATCGGTCTGCACCACCGCCACGGCTTCGACAGTCACTGATGTGGCTTGCGAGGCGACCTTCAGATCGACGTCGATACGCACGGTGGCTCGGGCCGCCACATCGAACGCCTGGTACTCGGTTTTTTGAAAGCCAGGAGCCGAGACGGTGAGCTTGTAATTTCCAATCTCGGTGTTGACGAACAAGTACGCCCCGTTCGCGTCGGTCATCGCCGTGCGCGAAGCATTTGTTCCAGTGTTCATGAGATCGACCGTCGCCATCGGAACGAAACTGCCCGAAGGGTCCTTGATCGTCCCGAGCACGGTACCGAACGTAGACTGTGCGTAGCTCAACTTACAAAACGCCAGAACACCAAGCGCGAAAGTAAGGTGGAGAACAAAACGCATCCACCGGCGATCGCGAGACGTAAAAGAAGCCGAGTATTTTGGGTTACATGCAGAAGACATCAGATTTCTCTCTTTCTTAATCGAGCGGTCCTGCCGATTCAAGCATCGGCATGTAAGGAAGCCATCAAAGTTTTGGATGGACCCTATTGCCGATCATTTTCCACTGCTCTCCGGAGAGCTACCAACTAACCTCGTCACGGCGGTTGTGCCTTCCGCAAACCTCGACAGGTTTGCCTTTGGAAGGTACCGCTTACAGCCGATACGTTTTCATTGCAACTAGTTGGACTACTATTTCAGAATGCAAAAATTAAACGACGCGCTGTGCGTCTGCTGCCCCTGCGATCAAGATCAAACCAACGTGGGTCAGATGAAATTTGCAGTCGAGTATAGCCAACTGTTCGAAACGTGTCAAGATCAACCTTGTGCGAGTTGCGCAAAGTTTGCGCTGGACCCGCGATCTCCATCCAGGCTAAACTACCAGCTACGAGGATACCGATGTCGATTCGCCTTGCCGTTCTTTTGACGCTGGCCGTTGGGCCGGCATTTTGTGCCGACTGGAACGCCCAACTGGCGGAGCAATACCTGGATTCGCGCCTGAAAGAATGGGCGGCGTGGCCGACCGCGCAAGTGTCGGGCGTGGTGTGCGTATCCTGTCACAGCGGCCTGCCATATCTGGTCGCGCGTCCGGCCCTCAGGCAGTCGCTCGACGAGAAGTCCGGGCCCACGCTGTATGAGAACTTGCTGGTAGAAGGCACGCGCGCCACGGTCTTCCGGACGGACGCCAAGGAACTGTTCGGTGGACTCAAGGGCCGCCTTATCGACCAAGTGTATGCAGCAGTCTCGGTGGTTTCGGCGGTAGTGATCGCGATGGAAGATGCGCCACATGGAAAGCTGAGCCCGGAAGGGGAGAAAGCGTTCGAACGGATGTGGTCGATCCAGGTGAAGGAGGGGCCGGATCAAGGGGCTTGGCAGTGGTCCGACTACAATCTCGACCCGTGGGAAACGAAGGACTCCCCTTACTATGGCGCGGCGCTGGGCGCTCTGGCCACCGGCCTGGCTCCGGGGGATTATCAGGCGCGCCCGGAGATCCGGCGCAATGTCGCCGCCCTTACCGCCTATCTGCGGGCGGAGCAGAGTGGCACACCGCTGCATAACAAGCTGTTTCTATTGTGGGCGTCCTCGAAGCTGCGCGACTTGTTGCCGACCAGCGATAAGCAGGCGATTCTGGCGGAACTTGGGCGCAAACAGGAAGCCGATGGCGGCTGGACGCTGGCGTCGCTCGGCCCTTGGAACCAGCACGACGCGGCGCCGCCTTCGGTTGGCTCAAATAGCTATGCCACCGCCTTGACGGCGTTCGCCCTGGAACAGGCCGGGCTGAAGGCCTCAGATCCGGTGCTATCGCGCGCATTGACATGGCTGCGGACTCATCAGAATGGCGAGGGCTACTGGCCGGCCGAGTCGATGAACCACAAGCATGAAGCCGGCACGGTTCCTGCGAAGTTCATGAGCGATGCCGCTACCGGCTACGCCACGGCCGCCTTGCTCGGCGCAGGCGACGAAGGAATTCAGCGCACCGCTTCCAGTTCGAAGCCTCGCAATTGATAGCGGAAGCTCGCGTGAGCGGCCAGCTTTACATCCGACCACTGAATGCCCCGATCGATAGCATCCAGTTCGGCCATCCATAGCGCCCCCGTGCCGCCCGACACATAAAACTGGCGGCATAAACTCAAATGGCGGCGGAACCCGGCCGTCAGCCTGGCCTCATAATGCCCGAGTAATTCTTCCACGTTTCCGCCTTTTGCGAGACCTCGGATCACGGCCGCGGCGAGGATGGCTTCGCGGATGGCATGCGCGGTTCCGTCGCCGCAAATCGGATCGAAGGCCATCGCCGCAGTGCCGCAAGCCAGCCAACCGGGTGCGCAGAGGGGCGACGCGATTCGTGCATAGCAAGGGAACTCTCCGGCACTCGGGGCGATGGTCGCAATCTCGGGACCGATCAATCGGCTTTCGGCGAGCAACGTTGCCGCCGGCGCTCCCACGGACAGGAGCCAGCCAGGCACCAGAAACAGCCAACCGTGTTCGAGCGATTCTATCCAGCATGCGGCCGGATCGGAGCTTTCCTTTAGCGTTACCGGCACCGCAGTGGCCATGCGGGAGCCAAAGCGTTGTTCGATGACCGGAGCCGGAAGGGGACGTGCCGCGAAAATCGTCCAGTCGGAATCGCTGTTGGGCCGAAGGGCTGGTCGAATACCCTGCAAGAGCAACTCTTCGGACACCAAAACGGCCGAGTGTTCCAGCGCGACCGGTTTCGCCTCCGGCCCCCAGGCTACGATGCGCTTCCGGATGCGAGGCAGATCCGCAAAGAGCCCAGGCTGGTCGAAAATGTCGCGTATGAGGGCGAGCGCCTGATCGCCGAGCAGGATCACGGGCAATCGCTGGCGATCCACAGGTTCCAGATCAACTGGGAATCCAGCTTTGCCGAGTAGGTAAGCGCAGCAGTAGGCCGCCACGCCGTCCCCTCGGATCAGAATGCGCAATGCCCTTTAGCTACGGGACAACGACGATCCCGGCGTACGTCACGTCGGTGTTGAGATCCCAGGTCTTCTCGTACTTGAGCGTGGCTGCATCGTAGACCTCGATATCAAAGCCCGCACCGTAAATGTAGAGCTTCTTCCCGTCGGTCGAAATGCCCAAGGTGAATCGCGTACGGCAAGGAACCTCAGCAGTTTGGGTAATTTTGTCGCTGGTGAGGTTAATGGCCCAGAACTCGCACCGCTTGTTCCCGTTCTTTCCGTTGGACACCACGGTATAGGCCCACTTCTTGTCGGGCGTCACCTGGATGCCTGCCATTCCGGCTGGAGCGGGTCCAATCGGATTGAAGTCCATGCGTCTGGTGGTGAGATCGAAGCGAGCCAGACCAAAAACGTGGTTGTGAACCACCGGATCGGACCAGACAAACATTCCCGTGTGCTCGCCGGGAGCGTTGATCAAGTCGAGATCGGTGCCGAAATGCACGTTCTCCATTCCGGGCGAATCCGGCTGCGCCAGGTCGATATGATCCACCACTTTGAAGTCGCTGGCCTGAAGAATGCTGATCTTCTCGCCAAACTGGTAAAGATACTTGCCGTCGGGTGAAATTTCAAGCCATCCCACTCCGTAGTCACCCTGGTTCTGGGGCTCTTCTTCCTTGGTGATGTCCACCGTCTTGACGATTTTCTGCTGCTCCAGATCCACCACGGTGTACTTGGGTTTGGCGACTTCGAAGTGTTCCGGGAACTTGGTGATTTCCTTGGTGACCGCATAGAACAGCTTGCCGGTGGGGTCCGGCGTCCCCGCAAACAAGCGGTATTGTTTGGTGGGAGTATTCAGCTCAAAGTGATTGGTCACCTTGCGTGACGCGACGTCAATCACCTCGATGCCGTTGTGGTCGATGGTGGTGACGTAGATCGTTTTATGATCCGGCGACAGGTGGATCGACATCGGCGTTCCGGTCTGAAGCGGAATGCGGTCGACAATCTGAGCCTTGTCCTCGTCAAAGACCAGCACCGCGGCTGGATAGGCCGGCAGGTACAAAGTTCCAGCGCTTGCGAGTGCCGCAAAAGCGATGAATCCCAGAAACAAACGCCGCATTATGGAAACACCAGATCGAGATTTCGCCAGTCCTTGGTGGCGGTTGCGCATTTGGACGTCCAGTCGGGCGCATTGTTCAAATGATCGGGCACTTGGGCCGGCCAGTAGCAGCTCACAAAACAGTCGTAGATGTCGCGCTCGACGGGCTGGCAAAGCCCGGCGGTTCCGCCGGCCGCGTCCACTTCCCATCCAGGCGTGAACATCAACGCGCAGCCCGCCGGGACGTGGGGGCGCTGAGCAGTGGAGGGATGGTCCTGCAAGCCCACCACATCCTCGGTCCGCGACGTCACATAATCGTCGATGCGGCCCGCCTTCTTGTTCAATGCTCGCATGTGTTTCATTCTGCTGCTTTCCTTTCGGCAAATTGTTGCAAAAATCCCGGATTCTTGGCCGCGATTGCACCGTAGATTTCCAGACACGTGTTGGTCCAATCGCGGATCCAATCGCAATAATGGAGATTCGGATGCCCGGTGTCACCGTAGCGCACAAAGGCTTCGTGATGGCATCCGCCGGCGCATAGAGGCCGCGCCCAGCACGTATGGCAATCGTACTTGGAATCAATGTGGCCGCGTCGCAGAAAATCGGCCTGCTTGGCTTTGTCGATGCCCGTGGAAATGTGACCCAGCGCGTGGGCATCGGAATCCACGAAGCGATGGCAAGGCGCGATGTCCCCGGAGGGTCCCACGCCTAACAGGCCCAGACCCGCGCCGCAAGGATGCGATTTGTTGACGCCCTGGCATAGCTCGGCGAGGGTGTCGCTGACGTTCGAGAAGCCGTGCGATTCGCCGCGCAACGCGTGCTCCAGATATTCGTCCGCCAGCGTATGGAACTGATCCAATACGCTATCCATCCCGGTGGCATTGATGGCGTAAAGCTGATTGGGCGAAGTGGTCACCGGCGCGAAGCCGACCTCGTGGAATCCCAGATCCTGCTTCAGGTGCCGGAAAATGCGGACCACGTCGGAGACGCCGGAAGTCAGCGTGACGCGCGCCGTAATCGGCCGCGTCCGATGGTTTTGAATCAGAGCCCGCACCTTCGGCTCGATGATGTCGTAGCTGCCTTTGCCGTTGGCGAACACCCGAAGATGATCGTGCATCTCCTTGGGCCCGTCCATGCTCACGGTAACGCCGATGTGGTTCTCGGAGAGAAACTCGATGATGGCAGGCGTAAGCAGCGTGGCGTTGGTGGTCAGGCTGAAGTCGATATGGCGCTCCTGCTCCCGGGCGCGCTCATTGGCGTATGCCACCACCTGCTTCAACAGCGGAAAGTTCATCAACGTTTCGCCGCCGAAGAAGGTGATGTGAATCGAACGCCGGTCGCCCGATTGCGCCAGAAGAAAATCCACCGAAGTTTTGGCCGTTTCCAGATCCATGAATTTCGGCTTGCCTTCCGGCGTGGCCAGCTTATCGGCGCCGAACTCGTAGCAGTACTGGCACGACAAGTTGCACTGGTTGGTCAGGTTCATCACCAACGTCTGTATCGGGAAAACGTCGGGCAGGGGGTGCGGCTGGTCCGGAACGGAGTCGCTCGCGACGATCACGTTGGCGTGATACATTTCCGCCACCAGCTCCTCCGCGTCTTCGGTGGTGAGGCCGTTCGCTGCCAGATTATTTACGAGCGATTCATGCGCTAATTCGCCCGCGCTCAGGCAGTCGATCAGCTTTCCCACCGCAG
This sequence comes from Bryobacterales bacterium, assembly GCA_963824345.1. Lineage (GTDB taxonomy): Bacteria > Acidobacteriota > Terriglobia > Bryobacterales > Bryobacteraceae > Palsa-89. Next base: position 150,662 of record CAWGOZ010000011.1, on the reverse strand, counting down.
TATCCACGGCGAAGATCGCACCCGCCGGGACCAGGTACAGAAAATGCGCGCCTTGCGCGCTAAAGCGGTGAAATTCGCCCAAACGGTAAACCCGAGTCTCCGCCGTGGTCAAGGTCGTGCTCAATTTCCGACCTCCGGCTGATCCCACTTGATGTAGGTCGGAACCGTCACCACCAGATACGACTTGCCGATGAGCGGCCGTCCCTCCTTGTCCTTCTCATCCTTCGCCGTGGCCACCACCCAAACGTCGCCATAGTTGTTCCGGCTGAATTTGCGCTGCGGATTGGGGCCGTCGGAGGCTGGGGTAAAGAGGCCGGTGTTGCTTAGCGAACCGACGAACTCCTTGTCATCGTCGCCGTAAACGGAATAAAATTCCTCCACCGACCAATTGACGTCGATGGGTCCGAGTTCGATATCGTCCGCGGTGTGCGGCTTACCGTCGGCGCCACGCTGATAGGCTACTGCATCGAACTGTTGATAACCCTTGGGATGCACTTGGCTTCCCAGATGGGCCAGCGCCGAGTCCGGCGTCACCTTGACGTAGTCGATGCGATCATAAACCGCGATAGCGCTCTGAAGTACGGAGCGGCGGAAGGCGATGTCGCGTTTCCCCGACACGGCGTCCGCTGCAACGTCCACTTCCGCCACTACTTCCGTGGGCGTGTGCGAAACAATGCGTTTCACGGTCACGCCGGTTCCGAAGTCCAGATCCGCTGGCGTCACCTGCGCCGGTAGGCTCTCCGCGATCAGACGGACGCGCGTTCCCTGCGAGCCGTTCTTCAGTAAGGTGCGGTCCACCCCGATTAACGTCGGATCGGCGGAGGGGCGCTGCAGCTTCACATCGAAGCCGAATTCCTGATATTCGCCCCAGAACCAGCGGCCCTCGGCGGTGGATTGATCGGGCGACACCCACATCACCTCGCGCATTTCGCTCCCTAAATCCTCGGGAGCCGCATTGGCCGCCGGTGTTCCCTTGGACCGCCCGCGCCACGCATAGCCAGCGTAAACCACGCTGTGGCCGGTTCGCGAGATGGTTGAACCGTCCTTGACCGAGGTTAGCTTCGCGCGCGTGGTGAACTCGTCATCGCTTCCGCTCGTGGCATCCACGTCCAGCTCGCCATAGAACTTGCCGCGGCCGGGAAGGTAGGCGGAGACAATCCAGCGGCCGGCGAGCTTCGGAGCCCGCATGCGCGCGCGCCACGCCGCCCACTCGGGCGTGTCGAGCGGAGCGGTCTTGCTCAAATACGCCAGCGCTTCGTCCACCGGCAGGGGCGCGCCGGGATCCAGATGATGATGCTCCTCATCGAAACCGCCCGCATTGATCCCCAAGCGGAATGCCTCGTCGGCTTGCGGATAGAGCGCGATATGCAGGTTGGCCAGGTCCTTCCAATCTTCCGCCGTGCGGCGCCACGCCAGCGGTCGGGCCAACATATGGCAATTCGCGCAAGCGCCTTTTACGTTGTCGTTCGGGATGTTGGTCTCGTCCTGAATCCTATGCTCGGCGTAGTACTGGATCGGTTTTGCCTCTTCGGGAGCCAAGCCGTGATAGGTCGCGAGATATTTCAGGATCGAGCGGGCTTCGTCCGGCGTCAGGCTGACGCCTCGCAAACGCACCATGCGCTTGATGGCTTCTTCCCAGCCTTCGGGCGTGGCGCGCTCCCAGGAGATGCGCAGCATGTTGCCCTTGTCGTCTTTGGTGTGGCAACCCCCGCACTTGGAGATGACCAGCGGATTGGTGACCGGGATGCCTTGTACTGGTTGAGTGACGACCGGCGCTGCGGAGGAGGCAGCTTGCGGCTTCTGGCCTTGAGCAAGCAGCGGCAGCACCAGAATCGATGCAAGCAGGATTTTCATAACCTTATTCGAATATCATACACGGTTGCCGCGCCGCCGGGTATAGAAAAGTTCTTTATGAGAGTCATCTCGCGTCGCTCGGTTCCGCGTGACATGTGCTATTAACGAAGTACTCGTGTCGGACCAAATCGTGCCGAACCAACTGGCGCCGAATCAGGGCCGTCCCCGCGACCGCGGCATTCCGCTGGATGGCTATCGCCGCGTATTGCGATTTATCGTCCCTTACTGGCAGCGCTTGGTCCTTGTGCTTTTGGCAGGCATTGTTGCCACTGGTTTCGGGCTGCTGCAACCTTACATCTCGAAACTTCTTATCGACGATGCGCTGTTGAAGCGCAATCTGCGCATGCTGCTGATTGTCAGTGGGCTCATGTTCGGCGTTACCGTGCTGGGATTCGTGCTGAACATCTTGTCCAGCTACCAGTACGTCCGGGTTTCAGCCAGCGTGCTTTTCGATATGCGCGTGGCGCTGTACCGGCATCTGCAAACGCTTTCGCCGCGTTTCTGGGCCAGCCGAAAGCTGGGCGACGTGGTGTCGCGCATTAATAACGATATTGCGGAGGTGCAGCGCGTCGCGGCCGACAGCCTGTTGAGCGTGCTCTCGAACGTGGTGTTTCTGATTGGCAGCGCCGCCATCATGCTGACGCTCAGTCCCCGGCTGTTTCTGGTGAGCGTGGCTGCGGTCCCGGCCAGCATTTGGGCGCTGCAACACTACCAACATCGGCTGGCCACGCGCGTGCGAGCCGTCCGCGAGCGCAGTTCCGACATCGGAAGCTTTCTGCTGGAAACCCTGCTTGGCATTCGCCTGGTTGTCTCGGCGCAAGCCGAAAAACGGGAAGTGGAGCGGTTTCGCGCGCGCAATCAGAGCTTTCTGGATGCGCTCATGAAAATGCAGCTGGCCTCGTTCATGGCGGGCGCGGTTCCAGGGACCATCCTGACACTCTCCACCGCCGCGCTTTTTCTCTACGGCGGCAAGCTAGTGATCGATGGCTCGCTAGAACTCGGCTCTCTGGTTGCCATCATGGCTTATCATATGCGCCTGCTCTCGCCCGTGCAAAACCTGATGGGCTTGTACAGCAATCTGGTGACCGGCGGCGTCTCTCTCTCGCGCGTGTGGGAGCTATTCGATACGCGCGCCGAGATCGTGGACCCGCCTGGGGCTAAGCCCATCGGCGAAGTTCGCGGAGAAATCGATTTCGACCGCGTTTCATTCGGCTACGGCGGCGATGCCGTGCTGGAAGACCTCTCATTCCGCGTAGCGCCCGGCACCATATGCGCGATCCTGGGCCCGAGCGGCGTGGGCAAATCGACGCTGGCGGATCTTCTGGTTCGATTCTACGATCCGGACGCGGGCGCCATCCGCATCGACGGCCGGGACCTGCGCGATCTTCCGCTCGCCGACCTGCGCCGCTCCGTTTTGCTGGTGGATCAGGCGCCGTATCTTTTTCACGCCAGCGTGCGCGAAAATATTGCCTACGCCCGGCCCGAGGCGAGCGATGCCGAGATCGTAAGCGCTGCCCAGGCCGCGTCCATTCACGAACGGATACTAGCTTTGCCGGACGGCTACGACACCATCATCGCCGAGCGCGGCCAGACTATTTCAGCGGGTGAGCGCCAACGCATCGCGCTGGCCCGGGCGTTGTTGGCCGATCCGAAGGTGCTGATTCTCGATGAACCGACCTCCGCTCTGGATGAAGCCAACGAGCGCGCCATTGCGGAAACGCTGGTTCGCGTGGCCGAGGGCCGCACGGCGATCCTGATCACGCATCGCGCCTCACTGGCTCGGATCGCGCACCAGACGATTTTTCTGGATGTCGCTAAACGTGACGCGGCGAAAGCCCCGGCCTTGCAGGTTACCGCCCAGGATTAGGCGGCAGTCTTTTCGTCCCCGATAGCTCTTGTCCGATCTGTTCGATATCAGCGGCGGCGTAGTCGTTGAAGAACCCCCATTTACCGTAGCTCGATTTGAGTCCCGGCAGCAGCGCCTGCACCAGCGCGTCACCGGATTTCCCGGCGGCTTGCTCACGGCGAACTCCAGCGCGCAGATCGGCGAGATACTTTCGAAAGGTCAGTACATCCTGAACATTCGCGACACCGCCGTGTCCAGGCACCCAGGTGGACGGGCCATAGTCCTTTTGCATTGCGTCGAGCGATTCCACCCACGCCTTCGTGGTGGCATCGATCAGATTCGGAATGTGCTCCTTCCACAACATATCGCCGCAGAACACGACGTGACCGTCACCTGGGTGCAAAGCACCGGTAATGGAAACAACGGAATCGCCTCCGGTGTGTCCGGGATAGTATCGAACGTCGATCCGGCGCGATCCCAGGTAGAGTTCGATGTGGGTATCGTAAACCACCATAGGCAGCGTGAGCGATTGCACGCGCGCCTTTTTCTCGGGCGTCACCGGGGGATCGAGCATCTTGACATTCTCACTGCGGATCCAAGCGCGCACGTTGCGATGCGCCACAATGGTTGCCCCGGCTGCGGCAAACACGTCGTTGCCATTCACATGATCCAAGTGATAATGCGTGTTGATCACAAAACGGATTGGCAAAGGCGTGAGCTTGCGAATCTCACCGAGCAGCGCCTTGGCTGGCCGGGGATCCTGGAAGGTATCGATCACCGCCACTCCGTCGTCCCCGATCACGAACCCGGCGTTGCCCCCAGCCAGCCCCTCGTCATTCACGATCGCGGCCCAAATTCCGTTGCCGACCTTTTGCAATTGGAAATCCGGTCCGGCTGCGTTGGCCGAAACTAAAACCAGGAGTGCGGCGGCCAGCCTCGCAAGCATGATTGCAAGACTACCACGCGCTTACTTGAACCATGCAAAGTCGGCTAAACTAAATCGAGATGGAAAAAGTCGACTGGAAAACGCGTGGGGTGAAGGTAATCCCCAAGGATTCTCTCGACATCAACACCGCGCAGACGGCCGGAATGAATCGCGCCGCGGCGATCAACTTCGCTCGGGTGGGTGCTCAAAAAATCTGGGCGGGCACCGTCAGTATCCGGGCCAACGCCAAGACCGGCGCTCATCACCACGGCGCGCTGGAAAGCGTCATCTATGTGGTGCGTGGCCGCGCGCGCATGCGCTGGGGCGATCGTCTGGAATATGTCGCCGAAGCTGGGCCAGGCGATTTTATCTTTGTACCGCCCTATGTGCCGCACCAGGAGATCAACGCCTCCAGCGAAGAAACGCTGGAGTGCGTGCTGGTCCGCAGCGACAACGAAGCCGTGGTAGTCAATCTGAACATCGAGCCCGTGGAGGAGCCGAGCCCTGTGCGCTGGGTTGATCCGATTCACGCTCAAAAGGGGGAATAAGCATGATTCAACTCATCGTTAATGGATCCGTCAAGCAGTATGATGGCGATCCCGCCATGCCGGTGCTCTGGTATTTGCGCGATCTTCTGGAGCTAACCGGCTCGAAGTTCGGTTGCGGGATGGGCCTGTGCGGCGCGTGCACAGTGCATGTGGAAGGCAAAGCCACGCGCAGTTGCGTCACCAACATGAGCGACGTCGCCGGCAAGCGCATCACTACCATCGAGGGTCTCGATCCCAAGGGCAACCATCCTCTGCAAAAAGCCTGGCGGACAGTCAACGTCCCGCAATGCGGTTATTGCCAAGGCGGCCAGATCATGCAAGCCGCGTCTTTACTCGCGCAAAAGCCCAAGCCGACGGATCGCGAAATTGACGAAGCCATGCAAGGCAACATCTGCCGCTGCGGCACGTATCAAAGGATTCGGCAGGCCGTCAAGTTGGCGGCGGGGGTGAAGGCATGAACAAGAAAAGCAGCAAAGCCCGTTCCATAACAGTTGTCACTCGCCGAGGTTTCCTCGGCGCCGCTTTCTCCGCCGGCGCATTTGTGCTCGGCACGAAGTTCCTTCCCGTAGACGGCCAGGCCGCCGATGCAACCTGGCAGCCCAGCGTCTATCTTGGCCTGGAGCCCGACGGCCGGGTGATCATCATCGCGCATCGCTCGGAAATGGGTACCGGAATTCGCACCTCGTTGCCGATGATTGTGGCCGAAGAACTGGAAGCCGACTGGACTCGAGTGACCATCCACCAGGCCATCGGCGATAAGAAGTACGGCAGCCAGGACACCGATGGCTCGGAGTCCATCCGCGATTTTTACGACCCCATGCGGGAAGCCGGCGCCACCGCGCGCATGATGCTCGAAAGCGCGGCCGCATCCAAGTGGAGCGTGCCGGTTTCGGAGTGCCGAGCCAGGAATCACGAGGTAGTGCACGCCAAAACGGGCCGCAAACTCGGCTTCGGAGAGCTGGTGCCTCTCGCCTCCAAGCAGCCCGCGCCCAAAAAGGAACAACTCAAGTTCAAATCTCCCGCCGAATATCGTTACGTCGGCAAAATGGTTCCGATCACGGATCTGGACAACATACTGGCAGGTCAAGCGGTCTTCGGAATGGATGCTCGCATGCCGGGGATGGTGTACGCGTCCATCGAACATCCGCCGGTGCTCGGCGGAAAGCTCAAGACTTACGACGACGCGGAAGCGCGCAAGGTCCGCGGCGTTTCCAAGACCCTGACCATCCCGCCCTTCAAGCCTCCCTTTGGATTTCAGGCGCTGGGCGGAGTAGCGGTGATCGCGGACAATACCTGGGCCGCCATGCAGGGCCGCCGGAAGCTCAAAGTCGATTGGGACTTGGGACCGAACGCCACTCTGGATTCCGTTGCCTACAAGAAGACCCTGCGTGACACTGCCCGGCAGCCTTGCAAGGTGGCCCGCAACGATGGCGACGTGGAGGCCGCGTTTAAGAAGGCGGCGAAAATACACGAAGCCGAATATTACGTCCCGCATCTGGCGCACGCCTCCATGGAGCCGCCGGTGGCTGTGGCCGAATTCAAGAATGGCAAGGTGGAAGTGTGGGCGCCTACCCAGAATCCGCAAGCCGTGCAGGATACAGTCGCCAAGGCCGTGGGTATCAAGCCTGAAGACGTTACCTGCCACGTGACATTGCTGGGCGGCGGTTTCGGGCGCAAATCGAAACCGGATTACTGCGCTGAAGCGGCCATTCTCTCCAAGCAACTGGGTAAGCCGGTGAAGGTGGTATGGAGCCGCGAGGACGACATCCGCTTCGATTATTACCACGCGGTAGCAGCCATGTACATGAAGGCCGCAACCGACGAAAAGGGCCGCCCCACGGCTTGGCTGCAGCGCAGCGTGTTCCCGCCCATCGCTTCCATGGATGACGCCACGGCCAAGTACGGTTCCTTCGAACTGGAGATGGGCTGGACCGACGTGCCCTTCGACATTGCTAACTTCCGCGCCGAGTGCGGGCCGGCCGACACCAAGATTCGTATTGGCTGGATGCGCTCGGTCGCCAACATTCCGCACGCCTTCGCCGTCCAATCGTTCACCGATGAATTGGCGGCTGCGGCCGGACGGGATCGTGTCGAGTACCTTCTCGATCTGCTGGGCAAGCCGCGCACGATCGATCTGCGCCCGCCCGCCGAGCGCAAGGGCCCCGATCCCTACATGCTCGACACGGCGCGGCTGCGGCGCGTGGTTGAAATTGCCGCGGAGCGATCCGGTTGGGCCAAGAAGAAGCCCGGTAACGGACGCGCTCTGGGCATCGCCGTGCACCGCAGCTTCCTTACCTATGTCGCGGCGGTGGTCGAAGTGGAAGTGGACCACGGCAACGTCCGGATTCCGCGCGTGGATCTGGTTCTCGATACCGGTAAGGTGATCAATCCGGACCGCGTGCGCGCGCAGTTGGAAGGCGCGTCGGTATTCGGAACGAGCGTCGCGCTCATGGGCGAAATCACGGCAGCCAACGGCCGCATCCAGCAATCCAATTTCAACACCTATCCGGTGGCGCGTCTCAACGAAGCGCCGGTGGAGACGCACGTTCATATCGTGCCCAGCACCGCTCCGCCGGCCGGCGTTGGCGAACCCGGCGTCCCGCCCATGTCGCCCGCCATCTGCAATGCGATCTTCGCCGCCACCGGCAAGCGGATTCGCGATCTGCCGATCAAGAAACAACTGGCGTAAAGGCAAAGCGCCGGCCATCCAGAGGTGCAAATCAGTGACGTGCAAATCTGTTCTAACCACGGCGTTAGCGATCGCACTGAGCGCGGCCGTATGCGGTGGTGCGAGGGCACAATCCCCGCAGGCTCCATGGCGTGGAGCGGGGCCAACACCGTGCATCGGATCGGACGGCGGTGTTTTTCAATGCCCTCCGCCCGTGCGGGTGATAGCGATCCGCGCCGGCCGCCTGTTCGACAGTAAGACCGGCCAGTCGCGGGCGAACCAGGTGGTGATTCTTTCCGGTGACCGGATCACAGCTGTCGGCCCTGAAGCCGAGGTCAGGATTCCGGCGGCCGCGCAAACCATCGACCTCAGCCAGGCCACCGTCTTGCCCGGCCTGATCGACGCCCATACGCACATGTTCGACGCGCGCCGTCCAGACGGAACCACCGAAAACTCCATGCTGATTGCCGTTGCGAACGTGCAGGCGGATCTGCGCGCCGGCTTTACGGCCGCGCGCGACATGAGCACCCACGGCAACGGCTACGGCGACGTGGCGATCCGCGATGCCATCAACCAGGGACGCATCGACGGCCCCCGGTATCAGGTTTCCACCCGTGGCATTGTTTGGGGAGCGGCGCCCCCCAATCCAGAGGCGCCCGATAACCCACTGGCCAGCGCCGTGGTTCGCTCCGTGGAGGAAGCGCGCGCGGCAGTGCGGGAGCAGATTGGCCGCGGGGCGGACTGGATCAAGTTGTTTCCAACCGGCGCTTATTCCTTCACCACTACCGGCGTCGCCCAATATGTGGTCACTTATCCGATGCCCGTCTTGCAAGCGTTGATCGACGAGACGCATCGGCTCGGGAAGAAGGCGGCTTGCCACGTCTACGGAGGCGAAGGGCAGAAGAATGCCATCCTGGCCGGATGCGACACCATCGAGCATGCTTTCGGCCTGGATCAGGAACAGGCCGGCATGATGGTGCAAAAAGGGCTGTATTACGATCCGACGTTTGTTCGCTACCTGGAGCCGTACATCGATGACAACGATGCTAAGAATACAGGCGGCAAGTACCGCATGATTCCGATTTTCGAGCATGCCGTGCGCCTGGCCGCAGCCACCAAAGGGATGAAAATCATGCTAGGCAGCGGCGCCGATGGCGCGACCTACCCCCACGGCACGCAGGCACTGGACTTCGAGGCGCTGGTGCAGCGTGGCGGCTTGAGTCCGGCGCGAGCCATCCAAGCCGCAACCACCATTGATGCGGAGGTGCTGGGATGGCAGGACCAGATCGGATCCATCGACCAGGGTAAGTACGCCGACCTGATCGCAGTCTCCGGCGACCCTCTGGCGGACATCACCGAACTGCAGCGCGTCAAGTTTGTGATGAAGGGCGGAAAAATCATCCGAAACGACATCGGACCAGTCTCGCCCAGGTAAGGAGAGAATTTCTCATATGGCTAACAATCCTGGTTGGGCGCTGCTATTTACGCCCGCCCTGATGGGGTTCATGGCTTCCGCTCTGAGCGCGCAGCAATCCTGCGAGCAGTTGACCAGCCTGAAGCTGCCCCACACCAGCATCACTGCTTCGACTTTGGTTCCGGAAGGGCCGTTCTCCGCGCCCGGATTCAATGGGAACCTTCCTCCCGTCGATGTGCCCGCCCGCTGCGTGGTGAAAGGCGTCGCCAGGCCCACCGGCGATTCCGAAATCAAGTTCGAGCTGTGGCTTCCTGCCGCCGGCTGGAACGGAAAATACGAACAGGCGGGTAACGGCGGGTGGGCGGGCGCCATTCCCACGCAGTCCCTGATCGATCCGCTACGGCGCGGATATGCCACGGCGGGAACAGACGACGGCCATGAGGGTAGCGCAATCGGCGCAAGCTGGGCGATCGGACATCCGGAGAAACTGGTCGACTTCGGATATCGCGCGGTGCACGAAACCGGCCTGCAGGCCCGGGCGATCGTGCGGGCTTTTTATGGCAAGGCCCCCGCGCGGTCCTACTTCGTGGGCTGCTCGGATGGTGGCCGTGAGGCGCTGATGGAAGCCGAGCGCTATCCGAAGGATTTCGACGGCATCGTCGCGGGAGCGCCGGCCAACAATTGGTCGCGCCTGATGGCGGGAGCTGTGTGGAACGAAGAAGCGCTGTTGAAGGACCCGGCCAGCAACCTGCCGCCGTCCAAGCTCCCAGCGATTCAGAAAGCCGCGCTGGCCGCTTGTGACGCGCTGGATGGCGTGAAGGACGGGCTGATCGAAGATCCTCGGGCTTGCCATTTCGATCCGGCGGTGCTGACCTGCAAAGCCGGGGACAGCCCGGAATGCCTGACCGCGCCGCAGGTGGAGGCCTTGCGCAAGATTTACTCCGGCGCCAAAAACCCGCGTACCGGCGCGCAGATTTCCCCCGGATATCCGCCGGGTACCGAAGCCGGACCGGACGGTTGGTCCGTTTGGATCACTCCCGCTAAGCCGCAAGAAGCCGTGCAATTCGCGTTCGGCAACTCTTTCTATGCGGATGCGGTGTTTGAAAATCCGAAATGGGATTATCGAACGATGAACTTCGATAAGGATGTCGCGGCAGGCGACGAGAAGGCCGGTTCTATTCTCAACTCCACCAGCCCGGATCTGCGGGCATTCCGCGCGCGCGGGGGCAAGCTCATTCAGTACCACGGCTGGGGCGATGCGGCGATTCCGGCGATGACTTCGATCGACTATTACGGCCATGTCCGCGATTTTTTGGCGAAGGATCCCGGAGTTAACGTGCAAGACTTCTACCGGCTGTTCCTGGTTCCCGGCATGGGTCACTGCGCCGGCGGCGCGGGTCCGAACAGGTTTGGAAATGTCCTGTTTGGCGGCCGCCGCGTCAGTGAGGACCCGGAGCACGACATCGTCTCCGCGTTGGATCGTTGGGTGGAGAAAGGCGCCGCGCCGGAAAAGATTATCGGCGCTGGAACCGCGGTCGGCGATCCTGCCAAGACGTTGACGCGCCCGCTTTGCCCCTACCCGCAGACTGCGAATTACAAGGGGACGGGCGATCCCAACGACGCGGCGAATTTTGCGTGCGCCGCGCCCCGCTGACGCCAGCCGCCCCGGGGTACACGCGGCTTTCAGCCGCGTTTTTGCCCAATCGGTACACGCGGCTTTCAGCCGCGTTTTTGTCCAATCGGTACACGCGGCTTTCAGCCGCGTTTTTGCCCAATCGGTACACGCGGCTTTCAGCCGCGTTTTTGCCCAATCGGTACACGCGGCTTTCAGCCGCGTTTTTGCCCAATCGGTACACGCGGCTTTCAGCCGCGTTTTTGCCCAATCGGGCGCGAAGGCGCCGCCTGAGAAGTTTCTATGGTTCAACCGCTAACTGCTCACGGAGTCGGCTACTGCATTGGAGCGGCTCGCGATTCTGCACAAGAGATAGGCGAAACGCGGCTTTGAAGCCGCGTGTACCCGACCGCCCACACCCGCGCGCGGTTCGGCCATAATGGAGAGTATGATGTTGCGATTACCCCTGCTGATGTTGGGCTCGGTCTGCCTGGCCGCAGTCAATCTAGCCGCCGCCGATACGGCCCCGGCGCCCGCCACCACTACCGTGGAGGAGATCATCGCCAAATGCAACGGCGATATTGTCACGCGAGGCGATCTGGAACGCAGCCGACGGGAACTGATCGAAACCTTGCGCGCCGCCGGTGTGTCCGGAGTGGAACTGGAGCAGCAATTGGCCGAACGCGAGAAAAACCTGCTGCGGGACCGCATCGATCAGTTGATTCTGACGCAGAAGGGCAAGGACCTCAACATCAATGTCGATAACGAAGTGAGCAAGCAGATTGCCTCAATCCAATCCGACGCCAAAATCGCCGATCCCGACAAGTTCCAAGCCTATATCAAGGAACAAAGCGGCATGTCCTATGAAGACTTCAAGCAGGAAATGAAGAACCGCTTCCTGACGCAGCGCGTGATTCGCGAAGAAGTGAGCGAGAAGATGCAGGTGAAGCACGAGGACATCGAAAAGTATTACAACGAGCACAAAACGGAGTTCGTGCGCGACGAACGCGTCATATTGCAGGAAATCCTGATCTCTACCGAAGGCAAGGACGAAGCGGGCGTGGCGGCTGCCGAGAAGAAGGCCAAGGAATTGACGGCGCGCGCGCGCAAAGGCGAGCGGTTCGCGGAGATGGCTCGCGACAATTCCGATTCCGTCAGCGCCAAAGGCATGGGCGAGCTTCCGCCTTATAAGAAGGGCGACGTAGCCAAGAACATCGAGGATCTGGTGTGGAACCAGCCCAAGGGCTACATTACCGATCCCATCCGCACCGGCAACGGATTTCTGATTTTGCGCGTGGAGGATCATCAGAAGGCCGGACAAGCGGAGCTTTCGGAAGTGGAGAATCAGATCACCGAGAAGCTGCTGGCGCCAAAGCTGGAAGCTGCGGTGCGTGACTATCTCACCAAGCTACGCAAGGATGCGTTCCTCGAGATCAAAGCGGATTACATCGATACCGGCGCGGCCTCCAGCAAAGACACCGCTTGGGCGGATCCCGCGCAACTGAAGCCGGAGACGGTGAAAAAAGAAGAGGTCGCAAGCAGGATCAAGCACAAGAAGCTGCTCTGGATGGTCCCGGTTCCGGGCACGCAGACCGGCGGTACCAGTTCCTCGCAGTAGGTCACGACAAGCCGCATGAAGCCGCATTATCTGAGCGATCTCAAGCCGAACCAGGTGTTCACCGCGACGTTTCTGGTGCACGGAAAGGACGTCCGGCAAAAGAAATCCGGAGAGCCTTACCTTTCGCTTCAGTTGGGCGACCGTACCGGCGAGATCGACGCCAAGATGTGGGACAACGTCGCCGAAGTGGTTGACACTTTCGACCGCGACGACTTTGTGAAGGTCAAAGGACTGCTGCAGATTTTCCAGAACCGGCTGCAGATGACCGTCCACAGGATGGCGCGCGTGCTGGACGCCGATGTGGATTTCGCGGATTTTTTTCCAGCTTCCACGCGCGATCCGATGGAAATGTTCCGGGAGTTGCGAGCGCTGGTGGCGGGGATGCGCAATCCGCATCTGCGCGCGCTGTTGGAAGCTTTTCTGGACGATGAGCCGCTGGCTCGCATGTACCGCACCGCGCCGGCCGCGAAACACGTGCACCACGCCTATCTGGGCGGTTTGATCGAGCACGTTCTGTCGGTCTGCCGGCTGGCTTACCTTACCGCGTCGCACTACGGCAATGTGGATTATGAATTGCTGCTCACCGGCGCCGTGTTGCATGACGTCGGCAAAGTGGCGGAGCTGACCTACGATCGCAGCTTCGGCTACAGCACCGAAGGACAATTGCTCGGCCATATCGTTATAGGACTGCGCATGCTGCACGAGAAGATCCAGCAGGTTCCGGATTTCCCACCCAAGCTGCGCGTGCTGGTGGAACACCTGATAGTCAGCCATCACGGCGAGCTGGAGTACGGTTCGCCCAAAGTGCCGCTGTTTCCCGAGGCGCTGCTGCTGCATCACCTGGACAATCTCGATTCGAAGATGGAGTGCATGCGCGTGCTGGCCGAGAAAGACCGGCATATCGAGGGCTACTGGACCGGTTACAGCCCGTCGCTGGATCGGTCCGTTTTGAAGAAAGCGAAATATCTGGAGGCCGAAGCGCCGGCCGCGGAGCCCATCCCGGCTTCCACGCCCGCCGAATCCGCCGCGCCGGTGCAATCTCAGCAACCCTTCGAGCCCCAACAACAGCGCTCCACTCCCACCAGTTCTCCGTTCGCGGAAAAACTTCAGCACGCATGGCGCAAGGATCCTTAACCGAGTCCGCCGCCACAGCAAACCAAGCCCGCAGCGGCGGCACGCTCCGGCCAATTCTCGCGGGCGCGTTCATCGCTTGCTATTTCCTGTTTTTCACCTGGCGCGGCCTGCTGGTCTACTACACCGGCGACGACATGATGAACCTGTACATGTACCTGAGCAAGCCGGTGAGCGCCCTGGTGAAAGCCAACTTCTTCTTTTGGACGCCCTACTACCGGCCGTTCGGGGGTGTCGTGTATCGCACCGTCTACGGGATTTTCGGCTTCAATCCGTACCCCCTCTACGTGGTGTTTTTCGTGGCGATGCTGGTGAATCTGCTGTTGGCGTATCTGGTGCTAAGCCGCCTCGGGGGATCGCGCGAGATCGGCGTGATCGCGACCCTGCTCTACGCCTACCACGGGAAGTTCTGGTACCTGTACTACAATGCCGGCTCGTTGTACGACGTCTTCTGCTTCCTTTTCTACTTCCTTACGCTGCTGATTTATCTACGGGCGCGATTACAGGGTAGGCTCCTGGGCGTCTGGGAAACTGTGGGGTTTCTGGCGTGCTTCATCTGCGCGCTCAATTCGAAGGAAATGGCGCCGACGCTGCCGGTGATGGTGTTGATCTATGAACTCCTCTGGCATACGCCGAATTTCCGCAGCTTTCGCGCGCTGGTGCGTTGGACCTTTCGGGAAGGAAGAATGGCGCTGGTGGGCGCCCTGTGCGTATTGATCTATCTTCCGGCCAAGCTCAGCACGGAGGGCTTAACCAGCAGCCCGGAGTACGTCCCGCACTACAGATGGGGCCAATATCTTACTGACACCGGTTATTACCTGGCGGACTTGCTGTATCGCAACAATCGAGATGTGCCGTCCGGCATAAATCCGCTGAAGCCGCTCGGTGTGGCCTGCGTATTTGCAGTGTTGGCCGCGGTGGCGGTGTGGATGCGCTCTCGTCCGGTGTGGTTCGGGCTGCTGTTTTTCGCCATCGGACTGCTGCCGGTTTCGTTCGTTGAGCCGCGCCTGGGTTTCGTCTTATATCTTCCGCTGGCGGGGATGGCTCTCTATGCGGCGGTGTGCGTGGTCCGGATCAAGGACAAACTGCGCGCGCTCATTCCCAGCTTCGGCGCGGTTTCGCCCACGTCGGCTTCGGTGGGGCTCTTCATTGTTATGGCGGTGGTCATGTCGGCCATCGCGCACAAGGAGTGGCCGCAGGCGCCCAATCCGCGGTTTTCGCCGTTCAAGCTGACCGCGGCCGAGTTTCCGCGACTCTATCCGCGCCTGCCCCACGGCGCCAGACTGCTCTTCGTTCGGGAGCCGTTCGCTAGCTGGGATCTGCTTTTTCTGCTGCGCATCCTTTACCGGGACAACGACCTGTATATCACCATGCTGGACGGTCCGCCTCCGCAGCGCATTCCCTTGGAGGGATTGGGGCATTACGATCACATCTTCACGTTTGAAAACTGGCATTACGTGGAACTCGACAACGCGGATGCAGCCCGCAGCGTGCTACTGAATCTGCGGAAAGGGACTGTTCCGAGCACGGCGCTGGGGGAAGCATTCACCATAGGAAAGCCGGGCGCTACGCAGTACCTGGTGAAAGGCGTGCAGGTGGGTCCCCCGGATCTGACTGGCTATTGGACGCTGGACCAGCCCGAGTTCCGTTTTCGCCTGGCCACCACCCAACACCACTGGTTCATGGAGCGGTTCTTTCGTCCCCTCAACTGCCTGCAGAGGGACGGGCCGCTGCGCGTGGACTTTTACGTCAACGGGCACTTGCTGGATCGGGCCGTGTTTCCCAAGGACGGCGATTCGCTCTATCAGCACGACGTGCCGGCCGCGTGGCTCAAGACCGATGGCTTCACCACGGTACGGATGGAAATCCACAATCCGTATATCGCGGCACGCGACGGCGCCAGGCTAGGGGTGGTGATAGCGTCCGCGTCGTTTAATCCTCCACCGGCCCCGTCGCTGGTTTCCAGCGAACAGCATTAGGGCCGCGCGTTGAAGTGCCGGCGAGCATTCTCAAGAACCGCCCGCAGCATCGCTTCGGTGAGCTTGCGGGTGGACGTATTCTGCTGGCTGGGGTGATAGGAGCCGATCAACCGCGGCTGCCCCGGGCCGGTTTCGTACACCGCATTGTGCCCAAAAGCGAATGCCGAGCGGCGCGCGATCTTGCCTTGATCGCGCAAGATGCCAAGATACGCGTCGAAAGCGATCCGGCCTAACGCGACCACCACCTGGACTTGATGCAGCAGTTCGAGATCGCGAACCAGGTAGGGCCGGCAATTGCGAATTTCGTCTAACGCCAGTTTGTTGCCGGGCGGAGCGCAACGCGCCACGGCGCTGATGTAGGCATCGCGTAGTTCCAGGCCGTCGTCGCGGGAAATGCTGGTGGGTTGCGAAGCAAACCCGGTGGCATAGAGGACCTTGTAGAGAAAGTCTCCGGAGCTGTCGCCCGTGAACATACGGCCGGTTCGATTGGCGCCGTGCGCTCCAGGAGCCAGGCCGATCAGCAGCAGGCGCGCGAGGGGATCGCCAAATCCAGGCACCGGCTTGGCCCAATAGTCCCAATCGCGATAGGCGCGGCGCTTGACGCGTCCCACCTCGGCTCGATAGGCGACCAGCCGCGGGCAACGGACGCATGCGATGATTTCCCGGTTCAGGATTTTGAGAGGGTCCAAGTTAAAAGGGTACTTCGTCTCGCGTGCCGGCTAACGGGAGACGGCGAGACGCATGTTGGCAAGCGAAGCTTCCAGCGACGTGAGGTCGGCGGTGGGATGGGTTTGGATGGTGCTGGCAAAAAGCGGCACCAGCTCGGGATCACGCCAACCGCGCCGTACCTCTTCCTCCATTACCGCGAAGGCGGCTTCCGGGGCCAGCGCCAGCTTATAGGGACGTTCGGTGGTGAGCGCGTCGTAAATATCGGCCACTTGTAAAATGCGGGCCAGCAGCGGAATGTCTTCTCCAGCCAGGCCGTCGGGATAGCCCGAGCCGTCCCAGCGTTCGTGGTGGCCGCGGATGATCGGCAGCACCGGCCAGAGGCTCCGCATAGCGCGGCAGATCTCCTCGCCTCGCACGGGATGGCTGCGCATTACATCCCATTCTTCGGCAGTGAGCCTGCCCCGCTTGAAAAGAATCGAGTCCGGGATGCCGATCTTGCCGATGTCGTGCAGAAACCCGCCGCGATAGAGCGACGTAAGATCCTGGCTCGGCAAGCCCAGGGCTTCGCCCAACATCACCGAAGCTACCGACAGCCGCTGGCAATGCTTGCCGGTATAAGGGTCGCGGCGTTCGACGATCTGGGCCAGCGTCATCAGGATGGTTTCGGCTTCGTCCAGCGTATCGATGAGCGTCTTGTTCCTCAGCATGGCGCGCACCCGCGTCCGCACCACCGTGGGATGCAGCGGTTTGATGAGGAACTCATCGGCTCCGGACGAAATTCCGGCGATTTCGTTCTCCACCCCGAGGATGTTGGTGATCATCAGGACCGGGATTAATTGCGTCTTGCGCTGCGCCTTCATCCAACGGCAGAGCTCCGGGCCGCTCATCTCGGGAAGCATCAAATCCAGGATCACCAGATCGATTTTCTCGCTTTGCAGGAGCGCGGTAGCCTCGGAGGCTTTGCGCGCCTCCAGGATGGTATAGGACGTGGTCTTGAAAATCGCCTTGAGCAGCCTGCGATTGATCTCTTCGCTGTCCACCACCAGTATGGTGGCGGCAATGGCCGCGTTCGGGTCCGCGTCGAACAGCGGAATCGAACCAGTTTCCAAAGGCGGCTGGAGGATTCCAGGCAGCCCTTCGGCGACCTCCAGCGGTCCGTCGGGGGAGCTAGGGGGCAGCGCCGTTTCGGGGGCGAGCTCGGTGGCGGGCTGGTTGGATGTGTTCGGGACCGGCGGCATCGCGGAGTGGCCTGCCCGGTGTTAAGCAGGCCCACCAGCGCTTATCGTCCTGAGACGGTAAAAAGTTTAATCCTGCATCCGTCTATCTTATTGAATACATTCAGTATGGGTGCCGGTTTCAGCCGAAACCGGGGGAATTTTCGGTGTCCCGAGCGGTATAGTAAAGCTGCGCATGAGAATTCTTGCCGAGGCGCCCTGCCGTGTCGACTTGGCTGGCGGCACCCTCGATATCTGGCCTTTATACCTGTTTCATCCCGGCGCGGTTACGGTGAATTTTGCCATCAACCGGTACGCCCGGTGCGCGATTGAGACCCTAGGTTCGCCCTGCATCCGCCTGCGCTCCAGCGATCTGAAAGAGACTGAGAGCTTTGGATCGCTCGGCGAACTGGATCGCGCTGCGCGGCCCCGCCTGCCCCTGGCTGCTCATTTGCTTCGCTTCTTTCGTCCGAGCACCGGTCTGGCTATGCGGACGGATTCCGAAGCTCCCGCGGGCGCTGGCATCGCGGGATCCTCGGCGCTCATGATTGCGGGCGCGAGTGCGCTGAATCGTCTCACCGGCGCGGGCCACAAGCTTGAAAAACTCCGCGAGATCGCCCAGAACGTCGAGGCCCAGATCATTCGCGTGCCAACCGGCGTGCAAGATTACTACCCGGCGCTGTACGGCGGCGTCAGTGCCATCGAGCTGGGCCCGGGCGGGGTGCGGCGCGTGGCGATCCCGGTGGATCTGGAGGACTTCAATCAGCGCATCGTACTCTGTTACACCGGCGCTCCCCGCAATTCCGGCATCAACAACTGGGAAGTGACCAAAGCCTATATCGACGGGCGCGGCAAAGTGCAGCGCAACTTCGAGCGCATAGCCGCTATCGCGTCCGCCATGCGCGCCGCGGTGGAGAAAGCCGACTGGAGGGAAGCCGGCCGTTTGCTGCGCGAAGAATGGTCCGAGCGCCGCAAGAATGCTCCCGGCATTTCCACGCCCGTGATCGATCGGTTAGTTACGCTGGCCCGGCGCGCCGGATCGCTAGGCGCTAAAGTGTGCGGCGCGGGCGGCGGAGGCTGCGTGTTTTTCCTGGTAGAACGCGGCGCTCAGGAGCATGTGTCCCGCGCCATTGCGAAAGCGGGCGGCGAAATCCTGCCGGTGCAGGTGGCAACTCGCGGCGTCACCATTCGAACCGGACGCGGAGTTTAGCTATGGAAGCGCTGCGGGCCGCACTGTTGGGGACGCCGGACGTCCGGCTGGACGTGGCTGCGCTCGAAATCGCATCCATCGAGACGCCCGAGCTCGACCCGCAACCCTACCTGGCGATGCTGGATGGGATGGCCTTCGGGATCGCATCGAGCCTGCAGGCGGGAGCGGTCGGACGCGAGTTTGTGGCCGCCGCCAACGAATATTTTTTCGACCGGCTCGGCTTCCACGGCAACCAAATGGATTACAACGATCCGCGGAACAATTGCCTGAATTATGTTTTGGATCGGCGCACGGGCATTCCGATCGCACTCTCGGTGGTCTATATCGAAGTGGCCCGGCGGCTCGGCCGGCCGGTCACGGGCATCGGGCTGCCCGGTCATTTCATCGTCCAATACAACGACGGGGAATTCGCCGCCTACATCGACCCGTTTCACTCGGGTCGGCTGCTCACCGCCGACGATTGCCGGCAACTGGCTCGCGAGCGCACTGGATCGGAGGCCGATGCCACGGCGCTGGCTCCAGTCGGCACGCGGTACATCCTGGTCCGCATCCTGAATAACATGCGATCCGCGTATTTCCGCGGCCAGCAATTCGAGAAGATGGTGGCGGTGACGGATCTGCTGCTGGAAGGCTTCCCCGACAACGCCGGTTATTACAAGGCGCGCGGTTTTGCCCGCTTGCGAATGCGCCAGTTCCGCGGCGCTCAACGCGATCTGGAGATGTACTTGAAGTACGCGCCGGACGCCGAGGATCGTGCGCAAGTTGCCCAGCAGCTCAGTGCGATTCATCGCTGGCTGGGACGGATGAATTAAGGGGAAGAATACAGAATACAGAATGTAGAATACGAGGAATACCAGGGAGACAAGGAATTCAGAACAATCGGACGCCGCGACGGTCGGGCTTTCCGGTAAGGTGCACCGTATCGCGGAAGCTTACCGTATTCGGTTCCGAGGTCATGACCAAGGAGTGAGTCCGATGTCCGTCGCCGAAGAATCGCACGCCTTGCAGCAGATTTCCGGGTGTGACTCCGCAGGCGGCGAAGATGATCTTCCGGCCGGGCGCCAAATCCTCGGCGCGATAAATCTTCTGCGGATCGCTGATACCCATCTTTTGCATGCGCCGCTCCAACTCCTTGTTGCCCACCACCAGGCGGCCGAGCATTGTACCGTGCAGGCAGCGCATGGCGGCCGCCGTAATTACTCCTTCGGGAGCTCCGCCGATCCCCATCACGGCATGTACGCCCGCGCCGCTGACGGCGGCGGCGATTCCGGCCGACAAGTCGCCATCGCCAATCAATCGGATGCGCGCGCCCGCTTTGCGAATGCTCGCGATCAGCTTTTCATGGCGGGGCCGGTCGAGCACCATCACCACCAGATCCTCCACGTTCCGATCCAGCCGCTTGGCGATGGCCTTGAGATTGTCTTCCGCGGGAGCGTCCAAGTCCAGCGCGCCTTGACAGCCGGGACCGGCGATAATCTTCTCCATGTAGCAATCCGGGGCGTGCAACAGACCGCCGGCTTCCGAGGCCGCCAGCACCGCGATGGAATTGGCCGCGCCGGTGGCGCACAGGTTAGTCCCCTCCAGCGGATCCACGGCGATGTCGACGGCCGGGTACGCCAGGCCTGGCGGCGGCGTGGCGCCCACTCGCTCGCCGATGTACAGCATGGGCGCTTCATCGCGTTCGCCTTCGCCGATTACGATGTTTCCCGCGATGGGCACCTCTTCAAAGGCGCGCCGCATGGCTTGCACCGCGGCATGATCGGAGCCGGGCCGGTCGTCCTGACCCATGGTGCGCGCCGCCGCGATGGCGGCCGCCTCTACCACGCGCGCCATCTCGAACGCCAAATGCTCCGGTAAGTACTGCTCTCCGCTCGCCGAATCGCGGGCTGGAGATTTCGTCGCTTGGCCTGCCATCTTCACCGGCATCAGGGCCCTCCGAAGGGTGGTGACTCGCTGGAATTCGCGAGGAAGCCCGATCATAGCACGCCGCCATGCCGGCCGCCTTCCTGATATGCTGATACCTTCCAAGGAGAAATACTGAATGAGAAAACTCAACGTAGGAGCGATGTTCCTAGTGGCCAGCCTGGTGTGGGTCGGCCTAGCTTTTGCGCAGCCAAAGGCGGGTGGTCCTCCTCCCGGCCCCGGCCTCACCCTCACGTCTCCCGACTTCGAGGACGGCGGCATTATTCCGAACAAGTACACGCAGGCCGATCCGAGCCCGGTTTCGCCGAAACTGGACTGGACGCACGTGCCGGCGGGCACGGTCAGCTTCGCGCTCATCCTGCACGATCCCGATGTGGCCCTAATGCGCAAGACCGACGACGTTCTGCACTGGATGATCTTCAATATCCCAGGTACCGCAACGGGGCTTCCCGGCGGCGTTCCCGCCACGGCCAAGCTCGACGACGGTTCCATCAACGCCAAGAACCTGCGCGGAAACGTCGGTTTCATGGGACCGGGGGCGCCTGCGGCCGGCCCGTATCATCACTACACGTTCGAGCTTTTCGCGCTGGACACCAAGCTCGATCTGGGCCCGGATGCCACGCGCGCCGACGTTCTGGCGGCCATCAACGGCCATATTCTCGGAAAAGGCGTCCTGGAAGGCCGCTTCCATCGCTAGGAAAGAGGTTTGCTTGAAAATTATTGCCGGTCTGGCAGTTTGCGCGGGAGTGCTGGCGGTGCGTGCACCCGCGGCCGAGCTTCCCGATGGCAAAGGCAAGGAGCTCATATTGCGCGCCTGCACGGGCTGCCACAAGCCGGAGGAAATCGCCGTCTATCGTTTCACCAAGAACGAATACCACACGATTGTCTACCGCATGGGCGATCGGGGAGCGCAGGCGACCCGGCCCGAACTGGATACCATCGCGGATTACCTGTTCGCTAATTTCCCCAAGATCGAGGACGCGACCAAGATCAACGTGAACAAAGCCACGGCGCAGGAGATCGCCGCGGGCCTCGCTTTGACCAACGAAGAGGCCGAGGCTGTGGTCGAATACCGCCAGCGCCACGGCGAGTTTCGCGCCTGGGGCGATCTGCTGATTATCTACGGCGTGGACGGCAAGAAGATCGCGGCGGCCAAGGACAAGATCAGTTTCTAGAAGCGTTGCCGCTGGCGGAAAGTTGGCTGACCACGGGCAATTGCGAGGTGTCCCATCCGCCCCCCAGCGCCTCCACAAGCAACACGCTCGATACCATGCGGCGGGTCAACAGGTTCACCAGAGCTTCCTGCTCGCTGAACAGCGCGGTCTGCTGCGTCTCCACCTGCAGGTAGGTTGCGGTTCCGGCCTTGTACTGCGCCGTTGCAATGTCCAAAGCCAGTTGCGCGGCAGCCACGGTTTCGATGGTGGCGCCGGTTTCCCGCTCCAGAATCCGCAGCGCGGCAAGTTGATCTTCCACCTGTTGGAACGCGGTCAATACGGTTTCGCGGTAGTTCGCCATAGCGGCGTCGAAATTGGCTTTCGCGACGTTCACTTGTGCGCGGCGCTTTCCGGCGTCGTACAAAGTTTGGGACGCGGATGCTCCGGCCGTCCAAAAGCGCCCGGCCCAGCTAAACAGATTCACGAAACTCGAACTGGCCAAACCCGCGCCCGCGCTGAGCGTGAGGGACGGATAAAACGCCGCGTCCGCGATCCCGATCTGCTCGTTCAGGGAGGCCATCTGCCGCTCCGACATCGCGATGTCCGGACGACGTTCCAGCAGTGTGGACGGCATCGCGACGGGCACCTGCGGGGGCTCGCTCTTCAGAGTTCGCCTTTCGACGGACAATTCCGACGGCGGCTTGCCTATCAGGATGGCGATCGCATGCTCGTACTGCGCGCGCGCCACGCCAAAGTCGATCATTTGTTCCTTGGCCGAATCGAGCTGTGTTTCAGCCTGCGCTACGTCGGCGCCGGAAGCGACTCCGGAGTCGTGCCGCGCCTTCGTCAGTTTTAGGAAACCGGTGTATGATTCCACGGTGGATTCAAGCAGCGCGATGTCGCCATCCACCCCGCGCAACTGAAAATAGTCCTGCGCCAAGTCCGCTTCATATGTGAGTTTGGCGTTCTCCAGTTGCGCCTCGGTGGCTTGAGCCGTTTCCGCATTGGCGCGAACGTTCCGACGGATGCTGCCCCACAGATCCACCTGATAGGAGACATCGAAGGGAATCTGAAAGGCTCCCAAAACGCCCTTGGACGGGGCTATATTCACGCCGCCCTGGGTACCCGCGGCGGATGGGCCGGCTGTGACCAGCGGAAATAAGGCGGACCGTGCAATTTGCACCGTGGCGCGAGCCGCCCGGTATTGAGCCTCCGCCGCCAGCACGTTCTGATTGGAAATGTTGACCTGTTCCTCAAGCGCGTTGAGCTCGGGATCGTTGTAGATCTCCCACCATTTCCCTTTGAGCGCGGTGTCGTTGGGCTGCGCTTCCTTCCAGCCATCCGGAGGCTGCTCCTTGAAGGCTACGGGCACGGGGGCCGCGGGCGGGTGAGTGTAGTTTGGGCCGACCACCCGGCAGCCGCTCGAAATCAACAGAGGGCCCGCGAGAATGCAGAAAACGAACCCACCGGGCGGCCTATTCTTCTGATTCAACATCTATATAAGGACATTTTACCCCGCCTTGGGACGCACTGACGATAGCCCTATTGAGCGGGATCGACCGGGTTCAGGTCGCGGATGTGTTCGCCATTCTACAGTAAGCGGCGCGGTTGGGACGGATTTCCCCTGCGACCCTGTGATAATATCGGTTCCTCACCCACAGCGAAACTGCGGCAGCCGAGGCCGAAATCTTCATCGCGGGAACGCCCCATGTAGGGGAAACTGGCAAGCAAAACGAAACGGTCTGTAATGGAACTAATCAGGCGGTTCGCAATCTCGATGCTGCCGCTTTCCTTTGCGACGTAAAACCAGATGTCGTCAAGATCAAGCTCGGCCCGTGGCGCTACACGATGCGCCATCAGCGAGCTGAAGCCAGTTCAGCGAGAAGGCGGGCGCGTCCACGCTCCTTCACTTCGCTGGCAAGCTGCTGCATGTTCTCCTGTGTGATGACCCGGCCTTCACCTTGTGCAAGGGATGCTCTGGCGTCATCGAGGGTGAGAAGGAATTCCGCTCGCTGCCGTTCGCGTTCTTCCCACAAAGCAAGCGCTTCCTCGACCACGTCTTGTTCGGAGTGCAGTCGTCCACTTTCAATGGCACGTCGGGCGAACGCTTGTTGATCTGAGGTAAGCTGCACGTCCATCGGCTTCATGGTACGGGATAGCGATTAGCGACGCAACACCTTCCCTTTTCGCGTGACCCGCAGGCACTTGAGCCGCGTTGTTTAAGAACCGCTCCCTCACGGCATGCGGATGATGTTCTCTCCGTAAACTTCCAGAACCGACCACACGTTGGTGATGCGGAACAGGTCGCGGACGCGTGGGCTCAGGTTAATCAAAACGAGCGAGGTGCCGGAAGCTTTAGCCGAAACGTACAGAGCGACGATTGTTCCCAGGCCCAGGCTGTCCATCAGCGTAAGCTCGGTCAGGTCGAGGACGATCTTTTTGGATTCCGGGATCAGCCGCTTGACTTCGTCGCGAAGACCGCTCGTTAGGCCGGCGGTCAGCTTGCCGGTGCACTGGACGATGGTGGCGTCGCCTTCCACGTAGGTGCGAAGGATCAAGGGAGGAACTGCGGCATCGGCGGGGCCTGCTGACATGTGACACACTCCTTGGCGAACTATTGTATCCGAGCGAGCGGGATGCCGGCACGGGCCTTGACACAGCCCTAGGCCAGCCTTGCGCTGGCGGTGGAACTCGCGATATCCTGCCGTTCGGGGGTATGCACTTGATGAAAACGTCGGTTCTCCTACTCGGCCTGGCGCTGGGCGCAGGGCCCATCCTGGCCCATCATTCTTTCGCCGCCGAGTATGACGACACGAAACCGGTGAAGATCTCGGGCGTGGTAACCAAGGTGGAATGGATGAATCCCCACATCTGGTTTTATGTCGACGAGAAGACCGCCGATGGCAAGGTGACGCACTGGGCGTTTTCCGGTGGCGCGCCCGGCCAACTTATGCGCCGCGGCATCAATAAAGACGTAATACAGCCGGGCATGATGATCAACGTGGAAGGATTTCGTGCCAAGGATGGTTCGGACAACGCCAACGGAACGAAGGTGACCTTCCCGGACGGCCGGCAGGTGTTCACGTCCAGCCAGGAGCCGGGCCAGCCCAAGAACTGACGCGAGGGAGCAGATAGCATGAAGAGAACATCTACCGATCGGATCGGCCGGCGCGTTGCATTCGGAGCGCTGCTGGCAGGCTTGGTTATGTCACCCGCGCGCCTGCAGCCGCAAAACGCCAAGGTACAAGGTGCGATGGGATTGCCGCGCACCGCCGATGGCAAGCCGGACTTCAGCGGCGTCTATGAGTGGCCGAAGACCAACGAGGGCGAGCGCTGCAAGTGCTCCGCCACGGTTTTCGATCGCAATAAGTTCGCTCCGTTCAAACCCGGCGGCATGCCGTTCTTCGAGCCGCCCACCGGGGATCCGCGCCACGACGAACCACGCGAGTTTTGCATGCCGGCCGGATTTCCCTCGGGCATGCTCTCGGCCAACGCGGTTCAGTTCGTGCAGAACAAGAACTATCTGGTGATCGTGCACGAATTCCAACGCATGACGCGCATCATTCCTCTGGATGGGCGCGCGCATCGGACGGGAATAGAGCCGACGTATCTGGGCGATCCGGTGGGACATTGGGAAGGCGACACGCTGGTGGTGGAGAGCACCAACTTCAAGCGCTGGGGGCTGGACGACTTTTACTACACGGATAAGAATCAGTACCGCATGCACAGCGATGCGCTGCGCACCGTGGAGCATATCCGCTGGAAGGACGCGAAAACGCTGGCCTACGGGCTCACCATCGACGATCCCAAGGTTTTCACCGCGCCCTGGACGCAGGAATTCACCATGGCCTTGCATCCGGATTGGGATCAAGCCGGGCTGTACGAATACGTGTGCGAAGAGAACAACCGCTGCCCGGGCGGGAAGTGCAAGGGCGAATAAGCTACCGACAAGGAGCAGTCAAAATTAATGAAGACCCGTAAGCTGGGAGGGTCAGGCCTGGAAGTCTCTCCCATTTGCCTGGGCGGTAACGTTTTTGGCTGGACCGCCGACGAGCCTACGTCCTTTTCGATCCTGGACGCTTTTGTTGGAGCGGGATTCAATTTCATCGACACCGCCGACGTTTATTCGCGCTGGGTGCCCGGCCACAAAGGCGGCGAGTCCGAGACCGTGCTCGGCAACTGGTTCAAGCGGAGCGGCAACCGCAAGAAAGTGATCCTCGCCACTAAGGTGGGGATCGAACTCGCGCCGGACAAAAAGGGGCTTTCCAAGGCTTACATTCTGCGGGAAGTGGAAGACTCGCTGGCGCGCTTGCAGACCGACTACATCGATCTGTATCAGTCGCACATCGACGACGCCAGCGTGCCTTTGGAGGAAACGCTGGAAGCTTACGATCAATTGATCAAGCAGGGCAAGGTGCGGGCCGTCGGCGCGTCCAATTACACCGCAGAGCGGTTAACCGAAGCACTGAAAGTGAGCAAACAGCATGGGCTGCCGCGCTACGAATGCCTGCAGCCGAACTACAACCTTTATGACTGCGCCGGGTATGAGAAGGATCTGGAGCCGGTGTGCTCGAAGGAAGGCATAGGCGTGATTCCGTACTTCGCGCTGGCCAGCGGTTTTCTTACGGGCAAGTATCGATCGGAAGCCGATCTGGCCAAGGGCCCGCGCGGGCAGATGGTGAAGAAGTATCTGGAGGACCGCGGGTTCCGGATTCTTGCGGCTCTGGATCAGGTGGCCGCGAAGCTCCACGCCACGCCGGGCAAAGTGGCGATCGCCTGGCTGATCGCGCGGCCCAGCATCACGGCTCCCATCGCCAGCGCGACCAGCGTTGAGCAGTTGAAGGATCTGGTGGACGCCGCGAGCCTGACTCTCGACAAAGCTTCAATCGAGACCCTGAATCAGGCCAGCGCCTACTAGTACGTAGTTGCCAAAATTATGGTAGACCGCTCCCTGACGGTCACGGCTCGGAAGGACACCCCTGAACTGCGTCTGGCATTCGAGATAGCGGTGGAAGTCAGCGCACCGCTCGACTTGGGCCAGACCCAGGCCGGCCATCGGCGCATCGTCCCGATTACGGGCGGCTTTGTTTCCGGGCCGCGCCTTGAAGGCCGCATCCTGCCGGGCGGCGCCGATTGGCAGATCCTGCGTCCGGATGGCACGGCGGAATTGGATGCGCGCTATACAATTCAGACGGGTGACGGCTCGCTGATCTATGTCGTGAATCGCGGAGTGCGGAGCGGACCGCCGGAGGTGCTGGCGCGCCTCAACCGCGGCGAGCGCGTCGATCCCGCGGCCTATTATTTCCGCAGCGCCGCAAGTTTCGAAACCAGCGCCCCGGAATACTCCTGGCTCACCCGCGCCGTCGTGGTGGGGATGGGTGAGCGCCATCCCGACAAAGTCGTGATTCGCTTCTGGGAACTTCTGTGAGCCGCATCGCGCTGGTCACCGGCGCGGGCAGCGGCATTGGGCGCGCCGTCAGTCTGGCCTTGAACTCCGCTGGATATTCCGTGGTGCTGGCCGGACGAAGAGAAGCCGAATTGGAACATACCGTAGCGCTGTCGGAGCGCCGCGATGGTTCCATGCTGGCGGTTCCCACCGATATCGGACAGCCGGAGGCAGTGGCCGCGCTGTTCGATCGAGTGAAGGAAACCTTCGGACGCCTCGACCTGCTGTTCAACAATGCGGGCGCCAGCGCTCCTGGCATTCCTATGGAAGATCTCACCTACCAGCAGTGGAGCGCGGTGCTGGCGGTGAATCTAACCGGGGCGTTCTTATGCGCACAGCACGCCATCCGCCTGATGAAGTGGCAGCAGCCGCGCGGCGGGCGCATCATTAATAACGGATCCATCTCCGCATACGCGCCCCGGCCCAATTCCGCGCCTTACACCGCGACCAAGCATGCCATTACGGGACTCACAAAAAGCATTTCGCTGGACGGCCGAAAGCACGACATCGCGTGCGGGCAGATCGACATCGGCAATGCGGCCACCGAGATGACCGAGCGCATGAAGGAGGGCGTGCTTCAAGCCGACGGCAGGCAAGCGGCGGAGCCGCGCATGGACGTCAAACTGGTGGCCGAGGCGGTCCTCTATATGTCGAACCTGCCGCTAGAGGCGAACGTGCAATTCATGACCGTGATGGCGACCAAAATGCCCTTCATAGGGCGCGGATAAGGCACCCGTTAAGATCTTCACAAGTTCGATAAGCGCTTACAAAACTGTGCTACCATCGCAAAATCGGAATCTTCGCTCGGCGATCCTTGCTCTGCTCGCGGGGAGCGCCCGAGTTCACAGGCTTTGAGGGGAGAAATCGACGTGAACAAGCGCAAATTGTTTTTTTCCGCGGCCGCTCTGTATTCACTGGTACTGCTAGCCCCCGCCGGTTGGGCGCAGGACGCCACCGGCAAAATAACCGGGAATATCACGGATGCGAGCGGCGCAGTGGTTCCCGGCGCGAAGGTAGTGGTAACCAACCTGGACACGCAGACCAGCAAGCAAGCTACGGCCAACGGGCAAGGTTTCTACCAGGTGCTGCTGCTTCCCATCGGACATTACGAGGTGAGCGCCGAGGCTCCGGGATTTAGTAAGAGCGTCGCGAGACCTGCCAACTCGCTGGAGATTAATCAGACGCTGCGCGTGGATCTGGCCCTGGAGGTGGGCGCCACCACGACCAACATCACCATCGAGAGCCAGGCCGTCGGCGTGGAGACCGGGAACTCCACCGTGGGTGGTGTCGTTTCGGGTGAAGCCATCTTTGAGCTCCCTCTCAACGGACGCAATACCCTGGATCTGCTGGCCACGCAGCCTGGTGTGACGGTAACCAATCCGGATTCGGGCGCGGCCGGGGCCTACAGCATTGGCGGCGGGCGTACCGACTCGGTGACCTATCTTTTGGATGGCGGATTGAATAACGACCTGCTGGATAACTCGGTTGTGGTAAATCCCAATCCGGATGCAGTAGCGGAATTCCGCGTATTGGAAAGCACCTATGGCGCCGAATACGGCCGCAACGCAGGTGGAATCGTCAGCATCGTCAGCAAGAGCGGAACCAACCAGTTGCACGGCACCTTGTACGACTACGTTCGCAACACCGACTTCGATGCGAACGATTTCTTCAACAACCAGCAGGGCCAGCCCAGGGCGGTTCTGCAGCGCAACCAGTACGGCGGCACTTTCGGCGGCCCCATCGTGATTCCGCATATCGTGGATGGCCGCAACAAGCTTTTCTTCTTCTTCTCCTATCAGGGCCAAAAACAAAATCAAGTGGAATTGGAAGGTTTAGTTCAGACCTACACGCCGGCCGAAGCACAGGGCAATTTTTCGCAAGCGGTGAATGGCGGACCGGATCCGAACGTCGTGAATTTCCTGGAAGCGAACCCCTACTATCAGCCCAACCCCAAGCTCGCGGCCCAAGGGATCATCAATCCTTCCAGCATAGATCCGGTTGCGCAGGCTTACTTTAAGAACGGCCTGATTCCCACTTCGCCCACCGGTTATCTCTATCCGACCTCTTCGGCGATCAACAATGACAACGAATATCTCGGCAAGCTCGATTACGTGATTTCCACGCGAGACACCGTGTCGGGGACGTTTACCGCCCACGATAACAAAAACACCAACCCCTTCTACAGCGCCGACGTGAGCGGCTACAATGCGGCCTTCTTTTCCCAGACTTATTCGGGCAGCATCAATTACACCCACGTCTTCACGCCATCTCTTTTAAATGAGGCGCGGATGACCGCCGTCCGGTCCAGCTCCGATGACAGCGTGCCGCTGGGCTCATTGCAAAATGTGACTCCCGCAACCCTCGGAATTAACATTACCCCCGATATAGTCACCGGGCCGCCGGTCCTTTATTTCAACGCCAGCGGCCTTACCATTGGGTACAGCCCCTATGGGCCCACGACCTTTGCCAATACCATCTACTCGTATTACGACAACCTCACCTGGACCAGGGGCCGGCACAACATGAAATTCGGCTTCTACTACTCTCCGTATCAGAACAACACGCAGTATGACTACTTCGGGAATGGGAGCTACTCTTTCTATGGACCGGATACCAGTGTCGGTTCCGGCACCGATTTGGCCGACTTTCTTTTTGGCTTGCCGGATAACTACTATCAGGCGTCCAACGCACTCAATAACATTCGAACGCACCAGTACGCCGGTTACGCGCAGGACGACTTCCACGTAAGCAAGCGGTTCACGCTCAATATCGGCATACGTTACGAATACGCCGAGCCGAAATTCGATACTCAGGGAAGATCGTTCAGTTTCATACCCGGCGAACAGAGCCAGCGCTTCGTCAACGCGCCCCCTGGCATCGTGTTTCCAGGCGACCCCGGCGCGCCCAAGGGCACCAACTTCCCCGACAAAAACGATTGGGCGCCGCGCTTCGGATTCGCCTGGGACGTGTTTGGCAACGCCAAGACCGCGGTGCGTGGAGGCTTTGGGGTTTTCTACGACATCCTCAAAGGCGAAGACAATCTGCAATTCAATGGATCGCCTCCGTTCTACAATGAGCCGAGCCTTTATTTCAACCCTCCCAGTGGCACGGAGACGGGCCCTTCCGGATATCTTTCCAATCCGTTCGGCACCAACAACACTGGTACTCCGAACAGTTTTCCCTCGACGCCGCCAAGTTCAACGGCCAGTTTTGCGGGCTCCGAGCCGTTCGGCACCACAGGCGCTCTCTACCTGGTAAATCCGCATATCCGCACGCCGTATGTCTACCAGTACAATCTCAACATCCAGCAGCAGTTGCCGGGTGGCATGGTACTGGAGACGGGTTACGTCGGCTATGACGCGCATAAGCTGACGTCACTCGTGGATATTAATCCATTTCCGCTGGGCTCCAACACCCGCATCTACGATCCGGATTCTACGAATTCGCTGTTCTCGAATTTGCTGGAATTTAACAATGTCTCGGTGGCGAATTACAACGCACTCCAAGTCAGCGTCACCAGGCGCTACGCCGATTCGAAGGTGGGCAGCGCCTTTTATACTTTCGCCTACACCTGGTCCCACGAGCTCGACAACGCGTCGGGCTTCCGCCAGCGGAACTCGCAGGTGCCATACTACGACGAGCATTACTTCTGGGCTTCCGGAGATACCGACGTGCGTCAGGTGATATCGTTCTCGGGAGGCTGGGATCTTCCCTTCGACCGTGCTTGGACGGGCGGCCCGAAATTCTTGACGAAAGGCTGGAGCCTGTATCCGATCTTGACTTGGCGAACCGGGTTTCCGCTGGATGTATCCGCCCAATTGTACGCCACCAACACGGATCCTGGTCCGGCCGGCGACGGCGCGCCCAATTTGGTGCACGCCGATCAGATTCTGCCCAATGTAGCCACCTACAACCCGCGAACCCAGCAGACCTTCAACGGCAACACCGGCAACTATTTCTTCAACCCGAATGCGTTCACCTCCGCTCCCTTGCTGGCGCTGGACAATACCGCCCAAACCAATGCCGCGGCGCTGGTGGGGCAGTTCACCGAAGGAACGCTCGGCCGTAATGCGTTTCGCGGTCCCGGTGATATCAATCTGGACCTGGCGCTGGCCAAGCATTTCAAGCTCTTCGCTAAGGAGAAACTGGACGCGGAACTTCGCCTGGATGCGTTCAACGTCTTCAACCATGTGAATTTCGGCAATCCAACGAATCTCGGCTGCGCTCCGAGTTTCTGCAGCCCGGTTACCAACATTGAGAGCCCTCAGTTCGGACAGGTGACGACGACGCTGGGTCCGCGGGTGGTGCAGATCGCGCTGCACCTTCGTTTCTAGCCCAAACCGCCTCCCTTACGGTCGCGGCTCGGTAATGCGCTAAGCTTACTGAGCCGCGCGCCAGCAAGCCGTCTTTTCGCGAGCGATCAATGGGCCGGAAACTTGACGGCGAACTTCACCGCCTGTCATACTGCCTGTGCTATGAACGCACCCGCGGTAACGGCCACAGCCACGTCGGTGTCCGACGCGGCTTGGAGAGCGATCGAAGGCGGCTACGATCTTCAGGTTCACGTTGCCCCCGATGTCATCGAACGGCGCATCGACGATATCGACTTGGCGCACGAGTTTCTGAAACGAAAACTGAAGGGCTTCGTTCTGAAGTCGCACTACTTTCCCACCGCCGAGCGCGCCAAAGTTGTGAGTAAGGCGGTGCCCGGAATCGAAGCGTTCGGAGCCGTGACGCTGAATCACAGCGTCGGCGGATTGAATCCCGTTGCAGTGGAACTGGCCGGGCGCTCGGGCGCGAAAATCGTGTGGATGCCCACTGTCGACGCCGCCAACGAGACCGCCGGCCGCGTGGATGGACCCAGCACCAAGCTGCCGTTCTGGGCGAAGATCCAGCGGGAGCTGGCCGCCATGGGAATCGCGCCCGCGCCTTTGACCGTCCTGGATGACAAGGGCCATTTGAACGAGGCTGCCCGTAGATGTCTCGATATTATTGGCCATCATAATATGATCCTGGCCACCGGACACCTGGGCCGCAAGGAGATTTTCGCGCTGGTGCGGGGCGCTCGCGAGATGAAACTGAAACGCGTCGTGGTGACGCACGCCGAATTTCCTTCGCAGAACCTTAGTGCCGCCGAACAAGCCGAACTGGCCGGCGAAGGAGCGTTCATCGAGCATTGTTTTACCACCATGCACACCGGAAAAGCGCCCTGGGAGGAAGTGATGGTGAGCATTCGACAGGCTGGACCCGAGCGCTGCGTGCTGTCCACCGATCTCGGCCAGACTATTAATCCTCCGGTGTCCGACGGCTTTGCGATGTTTGCGCAGACTTTGATGGATGGCGGGTTCTCGGCCTCGGACATCCGGCGCATGGCCGTTACGAATCCGGCGTCGCTGGTTAACTGAGAGCGTCGACAAGCTATGGATTCCCCAAAAACCGTCCTGGTAGTGAGCGCCCATGCCGCGGACTTCGTGTGGCGCGCGGGGGGAGCCATCGCGCTCTACGCGCAAAAGGGCTATCGCGTGCGGATTCTGTGCCTGTCGTTCGGCGAGCGCGGCGAATCCGAGCGGCTATGGAAGCAAGCCGGCATGACGGTGGAGCGCGTCAAGGAGGAACGGCAGAAGGAGTCCGAGAGCGCGGCCGGGATTTTGGGCGCCGAAATCCGTTTCTTCGACTCGGGCGACTATCCGATCAAGGCGTCGGAGGAGACCATTCACGAAATGGTGCTGGAATACCGCAGGCTCCAGCCCGAAGTGATCCTTACCCACTCCTACGAAGACCCTTACAACCCTGACCATCCCTACGCCAACATGCTCACTTTGCAGACCCGCGTGTACGCTCAGGCGGCGGGCTATCCGGCGGAGGGCAAGCAACTGGGCGCGCCTCCGGTGTTCATCTTTGAGCCGCACCAGCCCGAGCAATGCGAGTTCAAACCGCAAGTGCTGCTCGACATCACGCCGGTGTACGAGATCAAAGAGAGGGCCATGGAGTCGATGGAGGCGCAGGAACATTTGTGGAATTATTACCGCGACCTCGCCAAGCGGCGCGGCACGCAAGCGGTGCGCAACTCGGGCCGAAAGGAAATCAAGTACGCCGAGGCGTACCAGCGAGTATATCCGCAGGTAGCCGGCGAATTTTCCTGAGATAGTGATAAGGATGCATCATAAGATTGTCCGCCGCATTCCGCGCCCCGATGCTGAAGCCGTGAAGGTGCTGGGTGAACTTGGCGTCGCCACGATACACGAAGCGCAAGGCCGCACCGGCGCGATGCTGCCGTACCTGCGGCCCATCTACCCTGCGGCGAGCGTAGCGGGTCCGGCCATCACGGTGCTCTGCCATCCCGGCGACAATTTGATGATCCACGCGTCGGTAGAGGTCTGTAAACCGGGCGACGTGTTGGTGGTGGTGACAACTTCGGAATCGAACGACGGCATGTTCGGCGACTTGCTGGCTACTTCCTGCCAGGCCCATGGCGTGACGGGGTTGGTGATTGACGCGGGCGTTCGCGATACCGCCGAGCTCACCGCCATGAAGTTTCCGGTGTGGGCCAAGGCCGTTTCCCCGCAGGGAACGGTGAAGGCGAGCCCGGGTTCGGTGAACGTTCCGGTGGTGTGCGCGGGGATGCTGGTGAATCCGGGCGACGTGATTGTCGGGGATGCCGACGGAGTGGTGGTGGTCCCGCGTGCCATGGCGGCTGACGTAGCCGATGCGGGCCAACAGCGAATCGCTAAAGAAGTGAAATCCCGCGAGCGCCTGGCGAATGGCGAGCTGGGCGTCGATTTCTATGGTCTGCGCGCCAAACTGAAGGAACTCGGAGTGGAGTACGTTGATGAAGAGATCTCCGAGGAAATTGCGGCCAGCGTCCGGAGCAACGCCAGGAGTTAACTATGGGACAAATTGTATTCGCGGCGGCCACCGTGCATGCCCCGCAGCTATTCACCTATCCCCCCAGCGAGGACAAAGCGCAGTTGGACGCCGACATCGCCGCGATGCGCGAGCTGGGCAAGAACTTGGACGAAATCAAGCCCGACGCGGTGATCGTCATTGGCAGCGACCACCTGGAGACATTTTTCCTGTCGGCCGTGCCGACCTTTGCGCTGGTGGGAGGCGAGAAATCGAAAGCCGCCTTTGCCCGCAAGAGCTACGCGCTGCCGATTCACGGCTTCGCCGAAGAGCTGTTGAACTCGCTGGTGGCCGGCGGTTTCGATCTGACGTATTCGCAGGACGCCGAGTTAGGCCACGCATTCGCGGCCGTCTATGAATGGGTGATCGAGGGCCGCGCGCTTCCGGTGGTACCGATTTTCGTCAATACCTATCTGCCGCCGCTGCCCTCGGCCCGCCGGTGCGCGCAGCTGGGGGCGGCCATCCGCGATGCGATTCTTCAATCGCCCTACCGAATCGCGATCGTCGCCAGCGGCGGCATGTCGCATTATCCGGGCGCGTGGAAGTATCCACAGCCGGCCTTTGATTTCGATTGGTGGGCCATCGCGCACCTGGAGCGCGGCAATCCCAACGCACTATTGGAACTGACCAACGAGGAATTGGACGAAGTGGGCAACACCGAGATGCTGCCGTGGATGATTCTGTTGGGCGCCATCGGCAATCAGCCGGGCGAGTTGATCACCTATCAGCCCACCTGGCATCACGGCCACGCGGTGATGCGGTTCATCCCCAACAAAAAGGGCACGCCCACCACACCCGAGCCTTCGGCCAGGTTCAACTTCGGCAGCGCCGGCGGGTATCAGTTCTACCGGCATCCCGATCCGTCGGTCTATCCGTTGAACAAGCTGCTCTATGATCTGCGTTTCAGCCAGCCGCTGCGCCGCCGTTTATTCGAGAACACGCCGGCCCTGGCGTCCGAATACGGGCTCAACGAAAAGCAGGCCCTGGTGCTGGAAACCATGAAGGACGAAAGTATCGACGCGGTGCGATCGCTGAAGCCGCACCCGCTGGTGGAGGCGGGGGCGCATCCGCTGGGCATGTGGATGTCGCTCATCACGGTGCAAGCCGAGCAGCGCCGCATGCGCGCCGAACAAGCACAAGCCACGGCAATCAAGTAAGGTTTTTCCGATGGCGACCGCGCTAGCTCCGCCGCCTGTCAACACCGTGACGCAGGTAAAGTGGCTGCCGCTGCTGCTCGCGATCGCCATCGGCCTCGCGATTTTCTGGATGCCGGAACAGCACGGCCTCACCCGCATCGGGCAGTCCGCGCTGGCTATTGCCGCTTTCACCATCGTGCTGTGGGCTTTCGGCGTGATGAACAACGGAGTGGCGTCGGTGCTGATGATGGCGCTGCTGATCCCGGCGGGCGCCAAGCCATCGCTCGCGCTGAGCGGCTTTTCGAGCGGATCGTGGTGGGTGCTGCTGGCCGTGCTTTATTACGGTTTCGCCATGCAAAAGACCGGCCTTGCGGCACGCATTTCGTTCTACATTCTGTCCCTGTTTCCCGCGTCTTACTCCGGCATCCTCGCCGCGTTCTTTCTTATTGGCGCCGTACTCTCGCTCGGCATTCCGTCCATGACGGTGCGCACCGCCATCATGGTGCCGATCGCGTGGGCGCTAGTGCAGTCGCTCGATCTGAAGCCTCGCAGCAAGGGTTCGGCGTTGATCATGCTGACCACGGTCGAGATGGCGGTGGTGCCCGGCCTGGGGCTGCTGTACGGCTCTCTGGATGGCCCCGTGGTCGCGTCCGTGTTCGAATTAAAGCATCTGCCGCTCAGCTATCTAGCCTACGCGCGGGTGCTGTATCTGCCTGTATTGGTGCTGTGCGCGCTGATTGTCTTCGGTAATCCATGGGTGCTAAAACCCGAGCGACCGCTGGATGCCTCGCCCCAGTTCGTGCGCGACAAGCTGCGTGAGATGGGTTCGTTCCAACGTAATGAAATGATCACGGCGCTGATCGTGGCCTGTTCCATTGTGTTTTGGTCCACCGATCGCTGGCATCACTTGCCCAGCTTCTTCATCGGAATGGCCGGGTTATCGATTTTCGCGCTGGCGGGGATCGTCGGAAACTCCGACATTGCAGGGGGCATTTCCTGGACCCTGCTGCTCTTCATGGGCGGTATTTTCAGCTTGCAAAACGTGCTCACCGAATACAAAATCACCGATTGGCTGGCCGGTTACTTCGTTCCGGTCGCGCGGCATCTGACGTTCAGCCCGGTGGTTTTGCTGCTGGCGGTTGGGATTGCAACGCTTGCGCTGCGTTTCCTCGATCCTAGCGGTTTCATCGTTATCGTGGTCCTGTTCGTTCCCATCGTGGATACCACCACGCTGGCCGGCATACCGCCCATGATTCTCACCGCGGCATTGCTGATTCCGTCCGTGCCGTTCTGGGCCACCTATCAAAACATTTGGGTCGCGATGGGCGACGGGATCACCGAGGGCCTGGCGTTCAGCGGCGCGGAACGCGTGCGTCTGGCGAACCTGTACGCCGTGTTTGCCCTTCTCACAGTCGCCGCGTCGGTGGGCTATTGGAAGTTGATCGGAGCGCTTTAAATGAGAATCGGATTTGTCGGTTTCGGCGAGGCGGCTTACCATATTGCGAAGGGGCTGGGGCAACCGGTCGCTGCGTTCGACATCAACACCAACGACAAGATCCGGCGTCGCGCTCAAGACACGGAAACGCGATTGGTGGATTCGAACCGGGAGCTCGCCGAATCGTGCGACATCCTGATGTCCACCGTCACTGCGAATCAAGCTGCTAACGCGGCTGAACAGAATGCGCCGTACCTGACCGCGCAGCACATTTACGCCGACTTGAATTCGGTTTCGCCGGGCTTGAAGCGATCCATCGCGCGCGTTATCGAAGGCAGCGGTGCTCGTTTCGCGGAAATCGCGATGATGGCGCCCGTGCCGCCCAACGGCCACAAAGTTCCCATGCTGGCGGGCGGCTCAGGAGCAGAGGATTTTGTGGCGCAGCTCGGGCCGCTCGGAATCGAGGCCGAGATCGTGTCGCGCGAAGTTGGCACGGCTTCGGCGATAAAAATGTTCCGCAGCATAATCGTGAAGGGTCTGGAAGCGTTGCTCACCGAATGCGTCCTGGGCGCGAGCCGCTATCAGGCCGACCACCGGGTATTCGCATCGCTCGATGAAAGCTTCCCCGGCATCCACTGGAAGCAGCTGGCCGACTACATGGTGGGGCGCGTGGTGGTGCATGGAGAGCGTCGCGCCCGCGAAATGGAGGAAGTGGCTGCGACGCTGCGTGAAATCGATATTGAGCCGATTATGGCCGACGCCATTGTGCGGCGCATGGACTGGAGCGTTGCAGCCGGGTTGAAGGAGCGCTTCGGGGGCGAGGCGCCGAAAAGTTATCGCGAGGTCGTGGCGGCGATCTGACCCGGCTCCTCCTCATACTTGCTGTTTCCTGCACTGGCGTCTGTCTCGCGCTGGATCTCAAACCCGAGACCATCCAGGCGTTCGACAACTACATCGCGGCCACCGACGCCAAAATGCGACCGCGCTGGAACGGCGAGCATTTTTTGTGGTTTGACGATTCGCCCGAGATTCGCGCGCGGCTGCTGGCAGGCGCGATCATGGCCCAGCCGGTCCAAGGCAATGGGGTTGTCGCGATCCCCGGCGGTCTAATTCAAGATTGGATTGGCGCGGTCTTCGTTCCGGACACGGCGCTGAAGAACGTTCTGGAGGTTGTTCAGAATTATCCCCGGCATCCCGAAATTTACAAGCCGGACGTAGTGGACGTGAAAGTGCAATCGCACGCCGGAGACGATTTCCTGATCCGCACTCGAGTGGTGAAATCAAAGTTCCTTATTTCCGACGTGCTGGATATCGACAACGAGATTCACTTTGCTTCGCTCGGAGAGAAGCGAACCTACAGCCGTTCGGCCAGCCGGCGCGTGGTTGAGATCGCCAACGCGGGCAAGCACAACGAGCACGAACTTGCCCCCGGCCACGATCGTGGACTGATGTGGCGCATCAACGGCTATTGGTTTTTCGAAGAGAGCGACGGAGGCGTGTTCATCACCTGCGAGTCCATCACGCTGACGCGAGAAATTCCTTTCTTGATGGCCAAGCTGCTGAGCCCGATCCTGCACGAGCTTCCTGAGGAAGCGCTAAAAAGCAGCCTGATGCAAACCCGCAAAGCAATTCCGCCCGAGGCGCGGCTGACCGCTCCCTAGCCGTCGCCCATTTCTATACAAAAAACCTGTACTAATATTTGCGTGGCACAAGGCAGTCACCTATTGACTGTAATCTACAATGTTTGTATAGTAGATCAAGTTAATAGAGTATAAAGAACCATGCCTACACATCAGATCTCAGACGCCATCGCCCGAGCGGCTCGGGGAGACGGCCGGCCGCTTCCACGGAGTCTTCAGCCGCTGGCGCAGATCGGTCTCCACAAGGCGGGCGCGGACGGGTACGCGATCTACCAGTTGGATCCGAAGACAGGTTCGCGTGAGTTGAAGTTCGCCGAAGGCGCGCCTGTTCCAAAGTCGCGTGTGGACGGATTAAGCGTGACTTCGTTTCCCTTACATTCCGGAGACGAGGTGACCGGCGTCCTTTCGTTCGTGTTTCGCGGGGCAGTTGTTTCGCCAGGTGCAAAGAGCGTTCTGGAGCGGATCGCGGGCGCCATTGCAGAAGTGTGGCGGTTGTCGCTGACGCCCGAAACCTACGCGCGGAATGCCGCCCGCATCGGCGAATTGGAAGCGGAACTGGCCGATTCGAAGATCGCCGATCGTGCATGCGGCTTGCTGGCCGCCGGTGAGCCGCCCGCCGACGCCATCGACACCATCGCGCGGCACGTGGAAAGCGTACTGCGCCCGGGTCAATTGGCGACGGTGCTGGGGCAATTGATAATGGAAATCCAAGAGGAGATCGCGGAGCGGGAATTGGCGAACCGTGCCAAGGCCTTGCTGCAGAGCCGTTACGGCATGTCGGAAGATCAGGCCCATGTACACCTGCGGCTGGTGAGCCGCAAATCCCGCAAACGGTTGCGAGACGTGGCGCGGGATTTGTTGGACGAAGCGGTTCTCCAAAACGGCCGTTGAGAGGGGGCGCGTCGGTTCTGGTGATCCGGCGCAACTGGACCCCGGCCCGCGCGGCTAGATTGGGTGGCCCAGATCGACGCCAATCTGGATGGCGCAACCTCGCCTACTCCTTACCTACCGATCGAAGTAGCCGCGCCGCTAGCCTCGGCGTGGGGCGCGCAGTTGGTCGACGTGGGACTCCGGCCATGGTCCCTGGCCGGCGGGCGAGGGATTGTTGCGCGGGTTCATCGGACGAACATAGCCGGTGTGCGACATCAAAGTGGAATAGGTAAATCTGAGCCCCTGGTACACGCGGCTTCAGCCGCGTTTTGCCGAGGTGACTGACCTGTGGACGAATAATGGACCCAAATTCGTCGAATTGGACCGACCCCTCGACGCGGTTGACCGGACCGAGATGGCTGGAGCGGGGCGACGTTGCCGACATCGTCGCGCTTCGCACCTGGGCGATCATCATCTTGTCGCGGCGGTCAGGAGCATTCAGCGTACCGCATCGGGCAAAACGCGGCTGAAGCCCGCGTGATCGGGCAAAACGCGGCTGAAGCCCGCGTGATCGGGCAAAACGCGGCTGAAGCCCGCGTGTACCGAACATAGCTGGGTGCTGGACTTGAAAGGCTCGCGCGGTGTAGTTTGACAGTAGCGCTGTCGCATGAAATCCCGCCTCGTAACACTTCTCTTGGTGTCATCGTGCGTTTGGGCGCAGCCGACCCCAGAGAGTCACTTCGGACATCCCATCGGAGTCGATCGGGAATTGCTCGATTGGGACAAAGTAGTTTCTTATTTCGAAGCTCTCGCCAAAACCAGCGACAAAATACTTGTCGAGGAGCTGGGAAAGACCGCCGAAGGCCGGCCGTTCATCGCTGCCACCATCAGCTCGGCGGCGACGCTGCGAAACCTGGAGCACTATCGGGAAATTCAGGCCAGGCTAGCCGATCCACGCCGCACGACGCCCGAAGAATCCGTACGGCTGGCGGCGGAAGGAAAGACCGTGGTGCTGATCACGTGTTCCATTCACGCCACCGAAGTCGCGTCCACGCACTCCGCGATTCAGTTCGTTTATAACCTGCTCACCGAAGACACGCCCAAGTTCCGCGCCATTTTGGATAACGTGATCATTTTGCTGGTGCCCTCGCAGAATCCCGACGGCTTGGATATTGTGGCGCGCTGGTATCGCAAGACTTTGGGCACCGCGTATGAAGGCACATCGCCGCCCCAGCTCTATCAGAAATACGTTGGGCATGACAACAATCGCGACTGGTACATTTTTTCGCAGCCCGAGACCCGCCTCACCGTGTCGCGGCTGCTGAATGCGTGGCATCCACAAATCGTCTACGACGTCCACCAGCAGGGCGCCTTTGCGTCGCGTATGTTTGTTCCGCCCTGGCTGAATCCGATTGATCCGAACGTCGATGCTGTCCTGGCGCAGGAAGGCAACGCCCTGGGGATGGGCATGGCGGCGGATTTGACGGCGGCCGGGAAGAAGGGCGTGGTCACCAACGCGCTCTACGATTTTTGGTCGCCCGCGCGCCATTACATGGCGTACCACGGCGGCGTGCGCATTTTGAGCGAGGCCGCCAGCGCGTCACTCGCCAGTCCCCTGACGGTGCAGCCGGACCAGATTCAGACCACCGGGCTCGGTTACAACCCTCGCGCGCGAAGCTGGAATTATCTGGAGCCCTGGGACGGTGGGATCTGGCGGATCGGCGACATCGTCGATTATCAACTGATCGCCTTCGAGAGCTTGCTGCATAAGGCTGCGCAGCGCCGCGTGGACCTGTTGCGCAGTTTCTACGCGGTGGGCCAGCGGGCGGTGGCGCGCACGTCGCCCTACGCCTTCGTCATTCCAAGTACGCAGATGGACCGGGGCTCTGCTCGAAAAATGCTCGAGACCTTGCGCTTTGGTGACGTAGAGATTGAGCGTTCAAGCGATGCGTTCGAGGCCGGCGGAAGGCGCTATCCGCAAGGAAGCTACATCGTCCGCATGCAGCAGCCCTATAGCAGCTACGCGAAGACGTTGCTGGAGCGCCAACATTATCCCGACCTGCGCTTGTATCCCGGCGGCCCGCCGCAGCGGCCCTACGACGTGACGGCGCAGACCTTGCCTCTGTTGATGGGAGTCGCGACGGACACCATCGATATGCCGTTCAGCGTGGCGACGGAGCCCGCGAAATCGTTTCAGTTTGACGGGAGCGAGGCATCGGACATCGATTCGTGGCGCGCCGTCAACAAGACTTGGAGCAGCGGGGCTCGCGTATGGCGTGACGTCGCCAGCGGCGAGTTTTTTACCGATCGTCCGCCACAGAGCCAGTCGGTTGAATTGACCAGGCCGCGCATCGCACTCTACAAGAGCTACGTGCCGGCCATCGACGAAGGCTGGACACGCTGGCTGCTGGAAGATTTTGGTTTCGCTTATCTGAATGTTCTGAACCCTGACATTGATGCCGGCAATCTGCGCCAGCGCTTCGACGTGATTGTTTTTCCCGATCAATCGTCCACGCAAATCGCGACTGGATTCGCAGCCGGCACGATGCCGCGGGAGTACACCGGCGGGTTGGGTAAAGAAGCCGCGGCCAATTTGAAGAGGTTCGCCGAGCAAGGCGGCACCTTGGTGTTCCTGAATCGTTCCGCCAACTACGCGGTGGAGCGCCTGCGACTGGATCCCAAGAACGTAGTCGCGGAAGTATCGAACCGCGATTTCTATTCGCCCGGTTCGCTGCTCAACGTCACGCTCGACACGCGCCATCCGCTGGCGTACGGCTTACCCGCGAACATTCCGATCTGGAGCGAGGATAGTCCGGCCTGGAAGGTTCCCGCTAACAGCAAAGACCACGTCATCGCCCGCTACCCCGACGATCACGTGCTCGCATCGGGATGGTTGCTCGGTGAGTCCTACTTGGCGGGCCGCGCGGCGTTGCTGGAAGCGCCTCTGGGGCAAGGCCGGGTCGTGCTGTTCGGTATGCGCCCGCAGTATCGCGCGCAAAGCTACCAGGCGTTCAAATTGTTTTTCAATTCGCTAGTGTTGAGTTCAGCCCACTGACACCGGGATCCATCAGGCACGCAAGCGAAGAAAGAACCACGCCACTCCGACTGCCAGCAACAGCGATGCGGCCACCGGCACCGCGCGCCGCAGGAACGAGAGGCGCACCAGCCGGTCAAGAATAAAAGCAAATAGGGCGATGAGCAGCAGTTCGCAGATCGCCACGCCGGAGAAGAATGGCGCCACGTGATATCCGCTCTCGTTCAGGAACGCGGCGAAATACGCGCCGTGAAACAGGCCCAGCACGGCCACTACCAACCAGCGCATCCCGGATTGCGGCAGCAGGACAATTTCGAACGCCAGGTAAGCGATGGTGAGCGCCGCGGCCGCTTCGATGAAACGAGGGGAGAGAGCTAACGTGATGCGCGGCGCGACGGTGCATGCCAAGGCCTCGGCTGCGATGAATGCCGCGGCCAGTATCACGAGCTCGCGATGGCTGCGGGCGGCCATCACCAGCGCCACCAGGAACAGCAGAGGGGCCAGCCCTCCGGCGGCGCGCATGAATCCAGCCGAGATCTCGCGAACCGCGGTTTCGAATGCGGTTGGCGGACGGAAGCGAATTTCCGCCTGCGTGTAGGAGAGATCGAACACGGCCTGGTCCGTCTTGTCGCCGCGATAAGCGCGCAACAGATGCACGTGATTCGGAACCGTCACCGAAGCGAGCGTGCACTCCACCTGCAAAGTTTCCACGGGGGCGGGGAACTGATAGTTCGCCGTGCAGATATAGGTGTCCTGCTCCGCCCGGCACAACTGGCCGGACGGCTTCCCCCAGGCGCCGCCGCTTTCAAAACGAATGTGATCCAACAGTGTGTGCTGCGGTTCGCGCACATGCGCCACTTCGTACATGGGGATGCGCAGCTCGAAGTGCGCCCGGTCGCCATCCACTTTCAAATCGCCCGTGCTCATGCTCACCATGTGCGCCGCGAGTGGAGACGCGCAAAGCAGAAGCCACCCAAGACGTTTCATAAGTCCGTACCGGCTGTCGCCAGGCTGCCGGCGCGCGTCCGGCGCAAGCGGACAAACAGTACCCGCAGAATCGCCAGCAACGGAACCGAAAGAAACATACCGAGGACGCCCGCAATCTGATCGCCGGCCAATACGCCAAACAGCACCAGCATCGGATTGAGCTTCACGCCCTTGCTCATCAGATAGGGCGACAGGATGTAGTCTTGCACCAGCCGATACAGCAGCCAGAAGATCAAGTACAGCCACACGTGATTGTAGCCGCTCAGGCTGGTGACCAGCAGCACGATCAGGCCCGCGGCCGCCGGCCCCACCACGGGCACGAACTCGCCCAGCGCGGCCACCACCGACAGCAGGACCGCGTAGGGTGCTCCGCTGAAGCCCAGAAACAGATTGTGCGCAGTGAAGCTCGCGGCCGACAACAGCACCAGAGCGCGGATGTATTCGCCCAGCAGGCGGTTGATGTCCCCGAGAATGCTTTCCACCACGCTCCGGCGGCGCTTCTCCACCAAACCCTCGACGAATTCATCCCGGATGGCTGCGCCGTCCTTCAAAA
Source organism: Bryobacterales bacterium (assembly GCA_963824345.1). GTDB lineage: Bacteria > Acidobacteriota > Terriglobia > Bryobacterales > Bryobacteraceae > Palsa-89. The sequence goes on along the minus strand of CAWGOZ010000011.1, from coordinate 106,893 downwards.
AAAAGAAGGCGAGAATGGGAATGAGAACCAGGTATAGCGCGTACTTCGCGCCGGATACCAGCCGTCCGCCCAGGCTCATGACGTACGGCAGAATCTTTTGCCCGCTGGTGCTCAATTCGCCTTGAATGGTGCGTATTACGCTGGCGCGGGCCGGCTCGAGCCAGGATGGCAGAGGCACGATCTGCATCCAGGAGAGGTTTTTCAGCAGAGCCGGTAACTGCGTCGCGAGGCTATTGGCCTCGTCGGCCAAGCGAGATCCGAACGTCAGAGCCAACGTGACGATCGCCCCCACCAGGATCAGATAAACGATCGCCAAGGCCACGCTCGGTGAAACTTGCCGTGGCGTCACGCGTTCCACGAAGCCGACCAGGGGCATCAGCAGATAGGCGAACAAAACGGCGACCACGAACACCGCCAGGGTCTCGCGGATCGCGTAGGCCGTGGCCAGCACCAAGGCCAGCAGAAACACGGTCCAAGCGACCCGCGCCGCCTTGACATCGATGCCCAGCATGCACTACAGCATAGCGTGAAAGCCGGCTTTAAGCGCTCTTCAGCTCTTTTTCGACGGCATCCGCGAAAACGTCGAGGTCGGCCACGGTGCTGTAGATGTGCGGCGTGATGCGGAGGCCATCGTATTCGTCGTGCGCCACTCGCGCGGTCACGATGTTGTACTTGCTCAGAAGCGCGTCGTGAATCTTCCCCGGATCGGCGTTGTTGAAAGCCAGAAAGCCGATGCCGGCGGACAGGTTTGGATCGGGACTGTGAAGAATCTTCACCTTCGGATTTTCGGCCAGACGGCGCGCCCAGTGATCGCGCAGGTGGCGCAGCCGAGCGGCCTTGCGGTCGACCCCGATATTCTCGCTGAACACCAGCGCCTGGCTGATGGCGTTGTGGTTGGCAGCCGGATGCGTCCCGATCTCTTCGAACTTCCGGATGTCGTTATCCTGGCGAGTCTCGGCGGCCATCAGCGGCCAGGTGCCTGCGATGCGCGATTTCCGCACGTACAGGAATCCCGTTCCAATGGGAGCGCAGGCCCACTTGTGGAGGCTGGTTCCGTAGTAGTCGCAACCGAGGTCGGCAATCGAAAACGGGAAATGGCTGAACGCGTGGGCGCCATCCACGATCACCGGGATGTTGCGCGCGTGGGCCATCTCGCAGATTCGCTTGATGGGAAAAATCACGCCCGTGCGATTGGTGATGTGGCAAACCAGAATCAGCTTGGTTTTCGGCGTAACCGCGCGCTCGAAGCGCTGGTAGAGATCGTCCGCGCTGGGCGGAGGCACGGGGAACGAGATAGTTTTCAGTACGATCCCTTCGCGGCGCTCCCGCTGGCGGAACGTTGTGAGCATGCGAGGGTAATCCTGATTGGTGGTGAGCACCTCGTCGCCCGGCTTCAGGTCGATGCCGCACTGCGCGATTTCGAGCGATTCGCTGGCGTTGCGGGTGATGGCCATCTCCTCGGCATCGCAGCCGGCGGTGGCGGCCAGGCGGCGCCGCACCATCTCGATCTGCTTTTCGAGATTGTCGATCATGGTGTGCCAGGGCCCCATGTCGGTGAATTCGATATAGCGCCGCAAGGCGTCCTGCACCGGCCGCGGAGCGGGACTGACATGCCCGTTATTGAGATTGATCACATTGCGATCGATGGTGAAGGCGTTGCGGATTTCGGCCCAGTAATCCTCGTTGCGGGCGACGTCTTCCGGCTGGTGGCCGGTCACGGATTCCCCGGCGGCACGCGCCTTCTCGATAGCCCCGTCCTGGAAGGCGACCAGGGCGACGGAGCCCGAAGCAATCTGGAAGAAATCGCGGCGATTCATACGTTCCTCCTGCGGCGCAGTTTAGCACACCCCGCCGATCATGCTGAGCCGCGAGCGTAAACAAGCGGTCTTGTTAGAAGAGTATTTTCAAAGCCAACTGCACGTTGCGCGGAGCCCCAGGTCCGATGCCGGGAGCGCCGTAGCCGACGTTGTACGTCGTAGGTATGGTGCCCAGACCGCTGCCGGAGACGTTGTTGCTTATCAGACCTTCTCCTCCGCCGAAACCACCGCCGGTGGCATAGTTTACAAAATTGAAGATGTTGTAGATCTCAACCCGAAACTGAGCTTTGACGTGTTCGGTGATCCCGAAGTTTTTAAACACAGAGAAGTCGATCTGTTTGGTGCCGGGCCCGTAAAACTCGTTGCGGCCCTGATTCGCATAGGTGCCTGAAGCAGGCGACGTGAACGCTGCCGGATTGAAGTAGTAATAGGTACTAGCGCCTCGATCCGAAGCGGGCACATTCGCGAAGGGGTTGCCAACCACCTCTGCGCGATCCTGGAATTCGGCCGTGCCGCTGGAGTCATTGCCGGAATACACGGTAAACGGTGTGCCGCTGAAGAAAGAGAAATTCGTAATGAACTGCCATCCGCCCAGGAGTATCCGGTGGCTACCCGGCTGCGGGGGCGCATAACTCAGGAACATGGAAAACGAATTCCGAATGTCGAAATCCGAATTGCCGTAATCGCACCGCAAGCAGTAGCTGTCCTGAGGAAGGGCGTGGCGAGCATAGGACATATCATCCAAGGAGTGGCCGTACGTGTAGGCGACCTTAGTGGTGAAGCCGTGAAAATTGCTTGTTCGCAGCGCACCGATCAGGCTGTTGTAATTGGCGTTGCCGACGGATTGAACTTCATCGATGGCGGCGAGATTCGGAAACTGGCTGCTGTAGGGCCGCGACGAATTCGCCTCGGGCGAGCCGATCGGGATCTGATTGATGTCCAAAGTGTCGGGCAAATGGTGGCTCACACTGCCCGAATAACCAACCTCACCGACCACATCCTTTGCCAATTGATACTGAATATTGAGGTGGGTATTCAGGCTGTAGCCGTCCACGAAGTGCTGGCTCACGGAGAATGCGCCGAAAGGACCGGTGGCCGAATTTGCCGAAAAGATAGGAACGCCGGACTGCAAAGTGATGGGCGCTTGATTCGCGAGCGCCAAGACCGGCGCAGTGCCGCCGATGTTGTCGTTAATTCCGGACGCGGCGCCGTTTCCTGTGCCGTTGGCCCCGAAGATGGCGATGTTGGGGGCCACATAGAACATTCCCCATCCGCCGCGGATCACCAGCTTGCCGCCGGCCTTGGGTTGGTAAGCAAATCCGAACCGCGGAGCAAAATCGTGCAAATCGCGAGGCCACAGGGTGCTCAGGCCGTGTGTGCCGACATAGGTGATGCCGCCGTCGGCAGGGATGAAGGTGGAAATCAAATCCTTCGGATTCGTGATGGGGCTCTGGTACATCCAGTTCAAACCAAAATTGAGCGTCAGCTTCGAGGTGACCTTCCATGAGTCCTGACCGAAAACGGAACCTCCCGGGAGATTGTAAATACGCTGCTGGTTGCCGTAAGTGATGCTGGCCTGATCGGTACCTACTCGGCCAGACAGGAAATCCGCGAGCGCGTTGAGCGACCCCTGGTTGACCGAGCTAGGGAAACCCCAGGTGTTGGTCGGATTCGCGGTGGCAAGCGGCCCCTGGGCGCCATCGAAGGTGAACGCACCGGTCGCACTGTAGTCATAATACGCGTCCAGGCGCGCATAGCGGTACTCACCGCCGAAACGGATCTCGTGGGATCCCGTGGTGTAGGTGAAGGTCTGGTCGATGTGGCCGGTGGTGTCGATACGCCCGAGCGGCGGCGTCAAGCCGATTTCGTCAAATCCCGAAATGGTGATATTCGGGGACCCAAAATCCGCGGGATCCGTTACGCCGGTATTAAATCCGATGGAGGGCATGTTGAAGCCGTGATTGTTGTCATCGAAGACTTGTTTGAAGTAGTTCACGCCCACCAGAGTTTGCGCGACGAAGCGGGGCGTAAGCACAGCGTTGTAAACCAGCGAAAAGTTGTGCATGCGGCTGGGAGCGATCTGGAAGTAATCGGGGACGGACGAGCCCACGTATTCCACCTGATTGCCGGTACCACCGAAGTAGCGGAAGGCGATGTTGTTCCTCTCGTTAAACTGATGATCCAGCTTGACCACGCCGTTGTAACTGTTCGAGAGGTTGATGCCGCCCCCGTTGTAATTGTTGAAGGTGCCAGGCCCGGTGAGGCTGTTGGCGGGCCACAGGTAATTGATCACGGCCGGCATGAGCGGATTCACCGCTACTCCATCTTTGGCCATCCCTGCCTCGGCTGCCGAAACCCATGCAGCGGAAGGAGTAGTTCCTATAGCCGTGAGAACCTCCCGGTAGTTTTGCTGCTCATAGTTGAAGAAGAAGAAGGTATGGTTCCTCACAATGGGGCCCCCGAGTGAGCCACCCCACTGGCTGTTGCGCAGTTCGGTGGAGGGCGAACCAGGGGGCGTGAACCAGTCTGCCGCGGCCAGGAACTCGTTCCGGTTGAAGTAGTACGCGGAACCGTGGAAGCTGTTGGTTCCGGACTTGACAACCACGTTCAGCACGCCACCCGAGTTGCGGCCCTCTTCGGCGCTGCTGCTGCTCTGCAGCGAGAACTCGGCGATGGCATCGATCGGAAGCAACGTACCGGCAATGCCCGACACGCCGCTTTGATTGACGGCATTGATGTTGTGCCAAAGATCGTTGTTGTCGGCACCGTCGATCTTCCAGTCAATACCCCCGTAAACCCGCGAGCCATTCAGGGACCCATTGGCGGTGGCGCCGGGATTGTACTTCAGCAACTGTGAGAAATCGCGGCCCTGCAAAGGAATGTCGAGGAGCTGCTGCGTGGTGATGATGTTGGTTTCCGCCGACGAAGCGGTTTCAATCGCCACGGTCGCAGCCGCAACCTCGATGGTGGTCGCTTGTTTGGCCACTTGCAGATTCAGCGCGACGGTGGCGATCTTGCCGGCATCCACCACGATGCCGGTAACGTGAACCGTGTCAAACCCCGCCTGGGTAACGGTGATGTCATATTTCCCGAGCGGGAGATCCGGAAAAACGAACTCACCCGAGGAAGTGGTAACGCCTTCCCGTGTCAGGCCCGTATCCGGGCTTACCAATTTGACGGGCGCGCCGGCCACGGCTGCGCCAGTGGCATCGGCCACGGTGCCCGAAATCCCTCCGCGGAAGGTTTGCCCAACCAGCGCACCAGCCGTCAGGCAAAGAACGGCAAATAGTCCAACCAGGCATCTTTTGAAATCCATATCGCTTTCCTTTCGTCCGAAAAAACGTATCGCTCCTCCATGGGAGGGTACGAATATGTTAAATGGAAGAAGACTCAAGCTCAGATCAACAGGGATGCGACGTAGCGGCTAGGTTCGGAACTGCGCCGTCTACGCTCGGAATTGCGCCATCAAGGGTGCAAGCTTAGGCTTCTCATAACCTCTAGCAAAAGTTTTTACTTTTTTAGCACATGATTAACGGAAATGTCAAATTCGAAGCGTCAATCGAAACTAAAGTTCGGCCCGATACCCGCCGATGCCAGGATTGATGAAGGTTTCGGCTCGGGCGACGAAGGGAAGTTGGGCGCCGGGGTTGGTGTTGCTGCAGATCGCGGGTTTCGGCTGCTTAGCAGCCGCCCAAACTCCAGTCGCCTATATTCCGGATGCCCAGCGCTGCTTCTCCCACGATCCCGATAACGCGATCGCCGGCTGCACAGCGGTGATTCAGGCAGGCCGCCAGTCGCAGGAACAGATGGCCCGAGCCTTCAGCAACCGGGGCAGCGCCTATCTTCGTAAGCGGCAATACGATCGGGCCATTCAGGACTTGGACCAGGCCATCAAGCGCGATCCGACGTACGCCCCAGCCTTCCAGAGCCGGGGCACCGCGTACTCGCTCCAGGGCCAAAATGAGCGGGCTGTCGGCGACTTCAACCAAGCCATCCGGCTAGACCCGAAATCGGCCACATCTTTTTATGCCCGCGGCGACGTGTACGAGGTTCAGGGCCAATATGATCGCGCCATTCAGGATTTCGACCAGGCCATCCGGCTCAAACCGAATCTGGCTCCACTATTTTTCGCAGCTACCTACCATGAGCGTGGGCTGGCCTACGCCGGCAAGGGCCAATACGACCGCGCACTTCAGGACTACGACAAATCCATCCGGCTTTATCCGAATTTAGCTCAGGCTTTCTATGACCGGGGCGCCGCTCTCCGCGCACTCGGGCAGCCGGCACGGGCTGAGGCGGACCTCGCCAAGGCCAGGCAATTGAACCCCAGCCTCACGCCACCGACGGACACGGTCGCAAGCGCGGGCGCGAAAGACCCGGGCGCGAAGCCAGCAGCGCCTCCTGCGCCGCGCGAGATGACTGCGGGCGATCTCCAGAAAGTCACCGCGGGGATGAGCCGCTCGCAGGTGCTGCAACTCGGGCCGCCGGCCGGGCGTATCACCACGGATGACGACGGACATTTAATTGAGATCTTCCAGTATTCCGTAAATGGTGAGAGCCTCGGCACGGTTCGCCTGACGGACGGAACCGTATCCAGCGTCCAAATACGATAACAGGCTTCGCGCTTCCATCAATAGGCGATGAGATGATGGCTGCATGTCCCTTCCCGAAAAATTGCGCGAGGGCCTGGCCATTCCCGCCATCGCTGCGCCGATGTTTTTGGTGTCCGGTCCCGACCTGGTGGTGGAGGCTTGCCGGCACGGCGTGATTGGAACGTTTCCGGCCCTGAACCGACGCACCAGCGAAGGATACGAGGAATGGTTGTTGGAGATTCAGCGGCGTCTGGATGCGGCCAGAGTCGAAAGCGGACGGCCGCCGGCGCAGTACGGCGTGAATCTCATCGTCCACAAAACCAACCCGCGCGTGGAGCGCGATCTCGAAATCACCGTACGCCACCGTGTTCCGCTAGTGATTACGTCCCTGGGCGCCGCCCGGAACGTGGTGGATGCCGTGCACTCCTACGGAGGATGGGTATTCCACGACGTCATCCATCTGCATCACGCGCGGAAAGCCGCGGACGCGGGCGTGGACGGCATCATCGCGGTGGCTGCGGGAGCGGGCGGCCACGCCGGAACGCTCAGTCCTTTCGCGCTGGTCGCGGAAATTCGCGCGTTCTTCGACAAAACGGTGGTGCTCTCGGGCGCCATCACCAACGGGAGCCAGATCGCCGCGGCGCGGCTGATGGGCGCAGATCTCGCCTATTTGGGAACGCGCTTCATCAGTACGCGAGAGAGTCTGGCGCCGGATGCATTCAAAGAGATGATTTGTAGCGCCAATGCCAAGGACATTCTGTACACGGACGCCATCAGCGGCGTTCACGCCAATTTCCTGCGCGACAGCATCGTGGCGGCGGGCGGCGACCCGGAAAACCTCCCGCCCCACAGTGGAATGCAGGTGACGGCGGAAGGAGAAGCCAAAGCGTGGAAAAACATCTGGTCCGCTGGACATGGGGTCGGCGATATTCACGACATACCCACCACCGCGGAGTTGTGCGGCCGTCTGATCCGCGAATTTCGGGAGGCTGGCTGCTAGGGTGGTCCCCTGCGTTCCATTTCCTTCATGACTATTTCGTTGTTGTTCAGTAGGAGCGCACGAAGCGCGGGAAGTTCAGTGCCGGTGAGGCTGGGGATAAGATCCGCCAAGGCAGCATCGAGGGCGGCAATGCAGTCGGCGAAACTGAGTTTGTGGGCCAGGAAAAGGTCGATGATCTTGCGCGTCCTGCTCCTGTAGTCGTCCAAAGACGGAACTTGCGGGGGAACCGGGGGCCTGAATTGCGCTTCGGGAATCTGACCGCCTGCTATTTGCAATGGACTGCCTCTTTCTGCACTCGGTCGAAAGAGGAGTCGGCATGCGTGGGCGCCTCTCAAAAAGGAATGTCGACTCAAGTATACAGGAGAAATCAGAAAAAGAGCGGAATTCTGAATACAGAACGCAGAATAGAGAAGCCGGGAGCGAGGAGGACCAGGAACGTAGTAAGATTTGGACGCAGGAAACCACCCATGACACGAACCATTTCCATTATTTTCGCAATGGCGGCGGTAGCATTCGGCCAGTCCCCCGGAATGAAAGCAATCTCGATCGCCGCCCAGGCGCTGGGCGGGAAGGCAAAGATACTGGCGGTCAAGACGCTGACGATGGAAGGCTCCGGCGTGGCCCCGAACATCGGGCAAAACCCATTTCCGGAAGGCCCGCTGCCGACCTGGTGGGTGGCCGAGTTCAAGCGTAGCATCGATTTGGCCAACAATCGCGCGCGGACCGAGCAGCATCGTATCGGGATGTTTCCGTTTGCGCTCCAAACCGACAACCGGCAGAGCCTGAGCCTGGACGGCGACCTTGCGTTCAACAGCAATGCCGAAGGCCACGCGCAGCGGGCATCGGACGCCGCCGTGGTGGATCGCCGTTATGAGATGCTGGGAACGCCGGTTACGATTGTACGCGCCGCGCTGGATCCAGGCGCGAAAGTCGGCGCGCCGCGCAAGAAGGGCGCCCAGGAGCTGATCAACGTCATCACCGCCCAAGGCGACAAGCTGACGCTCGCGCTGGATGGCGTCACGCACCTGCCTGCGTCGGTGAGTTGGATGACGTCCAGCGAGAATCTGGGGGATGTTGTCAACACCACCTCGTTTCAGGATTACGAAACCGTCAGCGGCATCCAACTGCCCAGGCGCTATATCACCAAAATCGATTTCCGGAATTGGACCAGCGGGGATTTTCACGTCTCGAAGAACACCGTGAATGGCGACGTGGGGGATCTGGCTGCGCCCGCCGCCGTGAAGAGCGCCGCCGCGCCGGGTCCTCCCGTTATTTCCGTGGACGCCCAGCCGGTGGCCAAGGGGATCTGGTGGCTGGCGGGCACGGGCGGCAACGCCTTCAGCATTCTATTTGAATTTGACGATCATCTCACTTTGTTCGAGGCGCCCACCAGCGAAGCCCGCACGAAAGCGGTGATCGATAAAGCCCGCTCGCTGGCCCCGCATAAGCCGCTCACGGAGGTGATCGTCACCCATCATCATTTCGATCACACCGGGGGACTGCGAACGGCGGTGGCCGAGGGTCTTACGGTGATCTCGCACCAGGGCAATGAGAGCATTTTCAAGGAAATGACTTCGCGCAAAGCGACCCTGAAGCCTGATCTGCTGACCAAGTCCGGCAAGACGCTGAAGTTTCGGGGCATGGACGACACGCTTATCCTCAAGGACGGTTCCATGGAAGTGGATCTGTTCCGTCTGTGCGACAACACGCATGCGCCCTACCTGATTGCCGGGTTTGTCCCGCGCGATAACCTGCTGGTGCAGGGCGATCTGATCGATATGACGTGGTTCAAGCATCCCTGGGCCGAGAATTATCGTCAGAATCTGGCCATGCGAAAGATCCACTTCGCCAAAGACATTCCAGTGCACGGCCGCATCGCGACGTTCGATGAGGAGATGGCCGCGCTGGCCGAGATGGAAAAACGGAATTAGCGCGGAAATCGTTGACGGTCGCGGGTGTATAATTTCCAGCACTGGAGGCACCATGCATACGTGCTTCGTTGTTGGACTTCTGTTGGCCTCGGCCGCTGCCATGGCCGGATTTCAGGGAACGCCGCGATGTTCGGCGGTGGATCCCGACACTGCCAAGACGGGCGATACGGTGAACGCCACCTGTGAAGGCGCCGACCAAACCGGGGGCGCGGAATTGTATCTCACCGACGGCAAGGTGGACACGAAAGTCGCCGTCATGGAAAAGAGCAGTGACAAGATCAAGTTTCAGGTTCCTCGCATCAAGCCCGGCCGGTATCATTTGGCTTTTCTGACGGCCAACAAGGCATCGATCATCGAGCAGCCGGTGGTGTTGACGGTGGAATAAGGCGGGAGCTTACGGTCTCGGTAGCGCGATCGTAATGTTGCGGAACTTGAGACCGCCCGTGTGGTCCCCTTGCAGATACAGCGGGCCAGGCTCGGCTTCGTGGCTGTCGAGCGCGCCGCCGGTGATGCCCGGGATTTCCGTCTTGTCAATGATGAGTACGTTGTCGCGAACCACGGTCACGCCGCGGCCGGTCAGGGTCACGTCATAGCTCTCCCACTCGCCCGGCCGGGCGGCGACTTGCTTGGACGGCGCAATGAAGCCGTAGATGGAACCCATGCCGTGAAACGCGTCGTTCTTGTCCGGCGGCTCGTACTCCACCTGGATCTCATAGCGCCCGCGCAAGTACACGCCGCTGTTGCCTCCGGGCGGGCAATTGTATTCGATATGCAGTTTCAAATCGGCGAATGTGCGCACAGTGCGAAGGTTCGCACCCGCGCTCCGATTATGAAGCTCGCCGTCCTGGGCCACCCAGTGGCTGTTGGAGGCCTGGTCCGGCTCCCAGCCGGAGAGATCGCGCCCGTTAAACAGCCGCTCAGGAGCGGTCCAGGCGTCGGGAATTTGTCGGTTCAGCAGCGGCGCCGGAACGCCCGAGACCTCGCCATCGGGCGAATGGCCGGTGAGCTTATGATCCTTTACGGTCAAGTCCCATTGGCCGCCGCTTGAGGACTGTGGATCGACGAACGTCAGATGCGATCCTTGCACCCGCGCCTCGCGCACTGCATGCACGCTGCCCGTACGCCCCACCATGCGGATCGCGGGCGTACCACCCTCATCGGCGAATTCCATCCAAGATGGGTAAGCGCCTTTCTGCGTCGTGATGGTCAAATCCCAACGGCCCGCGAAGGCAGAACGTTCGTTCGCGGCAATGCGGAGGAGAAAGGCGGCAGGCAGCAGCGCGAGCGCGAACAACACAGCTGCGCGGAAAGTCCGTTGCATTTCTGTCTTAGTTTATCTGATTCTAAGTTCTCCACCGCTGTGGGAAAATGAGAAACATCCCGGTCGAAAGCTGGCCGGTATTTATGTTCATTCGCTTGCGTTCATTCGCTCTTTTTATTTCTATCTGCGCTCTAGTCACGCTGACTGCCGACGCTCAGCAGGACCGGATTAGCGGGCCAATCGCCAATAGTCGCACGGTAGCGCTGCGCCGCCACGTACCGGCCCGGGCGCGGGCGGCGCTGGACCAAGGGCCCGTGAATCGGTCGCTTCCTCTGCCCCTCATCACCATGTATTTCCAGCCCTCCTCCAGTCAACAGGCCTCGCTCGAGCGGTTGCTGGCCGGCCAGCAGAATCCCGGCTCGGCGAACTATCACAAATGGCTGACGCCGGAACAATACGCGGATCGGTTTGGCGTCAGCCCGAGCGATATCAATCGCATTACGGCATGGCTTCAGTCGCAAGGGCTGCAAGTGGGACGCGTGGCTCGCAGCCGCGGCTGGATTCGATTCAGCGGCTCGGCGGAACAAGTAGAGGCCGCGCTCCATACCGAGATCCACCAGTATCTGGAAAACGGCAAGGTGCACTATGCGAACGCGACCGACCCTTCCATTCCCGCTGCGCTCTCCGGCATCGTGCGCGGGTTTTTGGGGCTGCACGATTTTCGCCTAAGGCCGCGCTATGCCCGTCGCAGCGTTCCCGCCTATACGGCGGGAGCCCAGCACCAGATCGTGCCTGACGATTTCGCCACCATCTACGATGTAGCGCCGTTGTATAGCGCCGGTATTAATGGATCCGGCCAGAAGCTGGTCATCGTGGGCCAGACGGACGTCAATCTGTCGGACATCGCAACATTCCGCTCGATGTATGGTTTGCCGGCCAATCCTCCCAGGCAGATTCTAGTGGAGGGATCTCCCGACCCTGGCGTAAGCCAGGACGATCTCCCAGAAGCGGATTTGGATCTGGAATGGTCAGGCGCGGTGGCGCGGGAGGCCAGCATCATTTATGTCAACTCCGGCGACGTAAACGCATCGTTGACCCAGGCCATTGATGAAGCGTACGCCCCGGTGATCAGCATGAGTTACGGGCTCTGCGAGAACGAGGATTTGATCGACCTGGCCATGTTTCAAGCTTTGGCGCTCCAAGCCAATGCCGAAGGCATCACATGGTTGAACGCGGCCGGAGACATGGGCGCGGGCGATTGCGAAGACCAGGACGCCGTGATCGCGCAGGACGGTCTGGCCGTGGATGCGCCCGGCAGCGTTCCGGAAGTGACTTCCATGGGCGGCAGCGAGTTTGACGAAGGGAGCGGCCATTATTGGGGCGCCGCTAACAGCTCTACCGGCGCTTCCGCCCTTTCCTATATTCCCGAGCGAGTCTGGAACGATACCGATATCGGCTACGGGCTTTTGGGCGGCGCCGGTGGCGGAGGAACCAGCATCTTCTTTCCTAAACCGGTGTGGCAAACGGGGCCCGGAGTTCCGGGCAACAGCTATCGGAATGTCCCCGATGTATCCATCGCTGCCTCGCCCAATCACGACGGCTACTTCATTTACACCGGGGGCGCTCTCGAGATCATCGGCGGCACGTCGATCGGAGGGCCGACCATGGCCGGGATCGTCACCCTCCTGAACCAATATCTGGTGTCTACCGGCGCGCAAACTCAACCCGGCCTTGCGAACATCAACCCAGAGCTCTACCGGCTGGCTCAGAATACGAGTGGCGTTTTTCATGACATCGCGGCGGGCAGCAACAATGTTCCGTGCGTGATCGGTTCTCCGGATTGTTCGAACGGCAGCTTCGGATATAGCGCGGGCGCGGGTTATGATCGGGCATCGGGGGTGGGCTCTCCCGATGCGTACAACTTAATCCATGCGTGGAGCGGGCAAGCAGCAAGCGCGGAGGCTGTCTCGGCGGCGGTGGTCGCATCCATCAATCAAAATCCGGTGTTCGAGCAATCCACCGATATCGACACCCACCGCTGGCTGTTTACAATCACGCTGTCGGAGGAAGCGGGCGTCGCGGCCACCGTCGCCGAATTTAGTATCAACGGTAAGTCCTACGACGTAGCCTCGGTGTTCCGGACCGCCGCCATTCCAGCCAACGGATCGATTTCGTCGGGCAACTTAAGTCTGACAAACCTCGCGGTGCCGACGCATGTGGTGTTCGGATACAGCGGGACGGACCAGCACGGACATCACTGGTCCGAACAGTTGAGCATCCCATTCCAAGGCCCGCAAACACCGCTCACCGTCGCCGGCGCTAGCAACGCTGCTTCGGGCCAGCAGGGCTACGCGCCCGGCATGCTGCTGAGCGTCTACGGAACGGGCCTTGGAAATGCCGTACAATCGGCGGGAACCATTCCTCTGCCCCAATACCTCCAAGGTTTCGAAGCTGAGGTGAACGGTGTGACGGCCTCCCTGTACTATGTGTCGCCGGATCAAGTGAACCTCCAGATTCCCTATGAGACGCAACCGGGATATGCGACGCTGACTCTGGGCAACCCGTACGCCAACGTGAACTACACGATTCGAGTGGCGCCGGCAGCCCCCGGCATCTTCATGGACAACGGATTCGTGTTTCCACCCTTCTCCAGCGCGGGGCGCGGCGTAGAGTCCGCGCTGTATATAACCGGCGACGGGCAAGTCACTCCGAGTCTGGCCGACGGCACGTCGCCTTCTTCGACAACTCCAGATGCCCAGCTTCCCAAGCCCGTTCTCCCGGTGACCGTGACTGTGGCGAACCTGCCGGCGACCGTCAAATTCATTGGAATTCCTCCGGGATTGGTGGGTGTCACGCAGATCAACTATGTAGTTCCGGCCGCTGCGCCGCTAGGCGCGCAACCGGTGGTGGTCACCGTGGGAGGCGTCGCCAGCCAGGCTGCCATGCTGACCGTAACCCATTAGTTTCCGAGCCGCGACCATAATAAGGGAGCGGTCTTGATGGAGGGTACGTGAATGAAACCATTGTTGGTGATTCTGACGGTGGGCGCGGCGCTGGCTCAAACCCAGGCGCTTCCCGACGGCTACGTCGTGCGCCGGGAGATCACCGAGCGCGGACTTGCCCCGGCCATGAAAGTGAAAGACCTGGGCCCGTCCGGCCATACCTACCAGGTCACCTTCGGCAAGGGCGACGAAGTAGCGTCTGGCCTGACCGAGTTCGCCGAGAAGAATCACATCACAGCGGGACACTTCACCGGCGTGGGCGCCTTGAGTTCCGCGCTGCTGGGCTGGACCAATCCTGACTTGCGCGCCTTCAAGAAACTCGAGATTGACCAGGAGGCCGAAGTGCTATCCTTCGCCGGCAGTATTTCCATGCGGAATGGCAAGCCCTACGTTCATGCGCACGCGGTGGTCGGATTGCCGGACGGCAGCACCAGGGGCGGGCACTTTCTGGAAGGTCATGTGAGCATCGTGATGGAAGTTTATGTGACCGACAATTCCGAACCAATCACGAAATAATTCCCTTGCGTACCGCGTAAAGGATCAACTCCGGCACGCTATGCAGATTCAACTTCTGCAAAATATGCGTGCGATGCGTGTCCACGGTGTACAAACTCAGGTTCAGCGTGTTGGCCACTTCCTTGTTGGTTTTACCTTCGGCGACCAACTGAAGAATCTCGCGCTCGCGGCCGGTCAGCAATTCATAGCTGTCGTCGGCGTCTTTGCGTTCCAGCGCCTGGATATAGTCCTCCTGCAGAATCCGGCTGACCTTGGGACTGAAGAAGGAGCGCCCTTCCACCACGGCGTGAATGGCCGCGATCAGCTCGGTCTTGAGCGCATCTTTCAGCAGATAGGCTCTGGCCCCCGCTTTGAGCGAGCGGATGACGTAGCTCTCGTCGTGATGCATGCTCAGAATCACAACGCCGATTTGGGGATGCTTCTCCACGATGCGCCGGGTGGCCTCAATGCCGTTCATGTTGGGCATCGCGATGTCCATGATAACTACGTCCGGCCGCTGATCCTCGGCCAATTGCAGCGTCCCGCGTCCATCCGCCGCTTCTCCCACCACCAGGAATCCGGGCTGCCTTTCCAATAGAAGGCGCATTCCGTCGCGCAGGATGTTGTGATCGTCAGCCAGCAGGATGCGGATCTGCTCCATCCGTCAGCCCTCCATTCCACGTGAGCGCCGGCTCCAGCGCCACCCGATCCGTCTGGACGGCTTCAGAGATGGCCGCCAATGGCAGCGTCACGTGCAGCAGCGTTCCGCGGCCTGGCCGCGAATCAATGTGGAACGAGCCGCCCAGATGCCGCGCGCGTTCTTCCATGCCGAGCAGGCCCAATCCACGCACTCGCTCCGGATCGAACCCGCTGCCGTCATCCTGCACGGTCACCAGAATCTGACCATCCGCGTGCCGCACCGTGACTTGCGCCGCCGTAGCCTGGGCATGCTGGGCGCAATTATTCAGCGCTTCCTGCACCACCCGGTACACGCAGCTCTTGTGCTCCTCGGGCAACTCGCCGGAGATTTCACTCGCCACCCGGACGCGCAGCCCGGTGCGTTTTCCGATCTCGCGAGCCTGCCATTCCAGAGCCGGCAGCAGCCCAAAATCGTCCAGCATGGAAGGCCGCAGCAGCAGGGCCATGTTGCGGATCTCGTTCATGCCCTTCTCGGCCACGCCCCGGATGGAATCCAGATGCGCCCGCACTTCCGGCGCCGGGTCCAGATCGAGCAGATTTTCGGCTTCCATCAGGACCGCCGAAAAGGCCTGAGCCACTTCATCGTGCAGTTCGCGCGACAAGGCGCGCCGCTCCTCTTCCTGCGCCCGCACCAGGCGGGCCGAAAGCTCCTGGAGACTGGCTTGCGAATGCACGCTTTCCTTCAGCCGCCGCTGGACCTCGCCTTCCAGCTTCAAGATGTGGAAGATGGTGAAAGCGGCCAACGTGACTCCGCCCAGCAGGGTGACCGCGATCATGGCCAGCAGGCCCAGTTGGAGCCGTCCGAACAGGTCGCCCAGTTTCACATTGCCCCGCCTGAGAGCTTCTTCGTTCAACGCCTCCACCCGATCGGCGATCTGCAGCATGGACGTTCGGCGTGGGACCAGCTCTTCGTAGAAAAAAGCATAGCGGTATTTTCCGCGCTCGTCGGCTGTCCATGCAAAGGTACGGTCCAGCACCTTCCAATAGGCTTCAATCTGAGACCGTAAATCCTGAAACGGCCCGGCCTCTTCCGGCTCCAGGTCCGCGGCGTAGCTGTTCAGAGCGCGTTCCGAGTCAAGCCGCAGCCCATCCAGCGCCGCCAGTTGCGCCCGCGCCCCGGATTGTTCGGGGGCAAGCAACGAATCTCTGACGAAGGTTCCCGAGAGATAGATGTTAGACCGAATCCGTTCCAGCGTCCGATTGCGGGCCAGAAAGCGAGCCTGCAGCGCGGAATCGTTGTGGCGCAGGCTATTGAGGAACAGCAAAGTGCCGGCTTCAGCCGCCGCCATGATCAACAACAGGCCGCCAAATCCCGCCACCAAAACCACTCCCGGGCGTTGCCGCATTCTTCCCCCAGTGTATTCGACGGCATGCGGGACCGGTTCGGCGGCGGGACGAAACCACACAATTTTAAGGTAAAGCAGGGAGCACGATGCGGGAATCGCGTGCATCCTGTATAAGAAGCTTAAGCTAGCAAGTACTAAGGGTAATGGCTGACGGAAATACAGTGACAACGGGATTCTTTAGGGCGCTAACCGCCGATATTCTGTAAACACGAACCCTTAGGAGGCTTTGAATGAAATCTCGATATTTGGCTTGCGCGGCCCTGATAGCGCTTTCCATGACGTTCGCCGGATGCGCGAAGAAGGTGGCTGCGAAGGCTCCGGCGCCCGCTCCGACGCCCATCGCGCCAGCGGCTGCGTCCCGACCGGCGCCCGCGCAACCATATTCGCAGCCGTCGCAGGTGGCCACCAATTCCCGGCCGAACATGCCCGACGCCGCTACGCGCGCCCGCATCCAGGATCTGCTCAACCGCATCCAGGACGCTTATTTCGATTACAATCAGCACACGCTGCGCCCGGACGCCGAAGCCGCACTGAAGACAGACGCCCAGACCCTGGCCGACATCATCAAGCAGTATCCGGCTTTCAAACTGACGGTGGAAGGGTATTGCGACGAGCGCGGCTCGGACGAATACAATCTGGCATTGGGAGATGCGCGCGCCCAGCAGACCAAAGAATATCTGGCGACCCTGGGATTACCCAACAACCAACTGGCGACCATCAGTTACGGCAAAGAGAAACCGGTTTGTACCGACCACGATGAGGCCTGCTGGCAGAAGAATCGCCGCACGCACATCACGCAGGCGGGTGCCAGTAATTAAGTCGGAATTCAGGATTCAGAAGCCAGAATTCGGAATTTCATTGCTTCGACAGCCGGGCCATCACACGCTCAACTGCGTCATTGGAAGCGCCGCAAAGCTTTCGATCCTGCTTCCATAGATCCTCGGCCAACGCGAGATTCGTCTCGGTCTTACGCGAGGGAGATGGCGCTTGGCCGCCGGGTTGGCAGTGCTCGAAGCGCAGCCACTCCGCCTGGAGTAGATCTTTGCTGCGTTGGTAGCGTTCGGACGCTCTTAACCCGCGCGCGTTTGGATCCAGCGCCAGCACGCTTTGGGTCAGGTCCAGCTGCTTCCTGCTCGTAACGTCCGCCGGGTTCCACTGGAGCGCTTTGCCGAAGGCATCGCGGGCGTCCTCGTAATTCTCCAATGTAAGGTCGGCGGACCCCAGGCCCGCATAGGCGTTCGCATTGCGGTCGTCCGTCTTGATCACATCCCGAAAGACATCCGCTGCCTCCCGAGTGGCTCCATAACCGAGCAGCGTCCGTCCGATCTGATTCTGCACCGCAGTGTCGTGCGCAGCCGAACCGGCCGCGGCTAGCAGCTCGGCAACAGCCTGGGTCTTTTGCCCGGTCTTTTGAAGTAGCGCCGCCAGCTCAAACCGGGCCTGGAGGCGGGTCGGTCCCTCACCCGCGGGCCAAGAGCCATCGATCGCCCGGCGGTACAAGGTCACGGCCACGCCGGTCTTACTTTGCGCCGCCGCGATTCGCGCTTCCGCCAGACTCGCGAGCGCACTCTCCGGATCGCGCTTCAACAGCGCATTCAAATAAACCGAGGCTTCCGCTGGATGATTGGCTTTGGCCAGCGCAAGGCCCAATCCCAGCCGGTACTGCTCATTTCCAGGCGCCCGTGATAACGCATCGCGGAATTGCTGGACCGCTTCATCATCGCGGTCCTGCTGCAGCAGCTCGTTGCCGGCCTTGTAGTACTCCGCCGCACGTTGCGATCGTTCCGACCGGTAGTGGTAGTTGAGGAATCCAATCACCAACACCACCGCAAGGCCCGCGGCGATTACCCCCGGCACTAATCCCCGCGATGCGCGAATCTCTTCGCTGGCGGCATGCACCTCACCGGTTTTTTCCTGCACGCCGTAGGCTTGGAGGATGTCGCTGAGCGAGACCATGCCTCTCAGGTCGCGGATATCGGCCCGCCCCACCACCGGGAGGAAGTTCAATTTGGTCTGCGCCATGCGCCGCAGCGCGATGTCCAGCGGATGATCCATGTGCAGATGGGGGAAGTTCTCATTGGTCAGCAGCGGCGTGGGAGTATTCAGCGGCAGCAATTCAGCCAGCGCTCGCGTCCCATGACCCGCGGCCATCTCCCGCTCCACTTTTTCCAGCGCGATCATGCCCGCCAGGCGGCTGCCATCCGTCCCATCCATCACTGGCCATGCGTTGTGATCCGTGTCGAGACACTTCAGAGCGTCTTCCACCCGGTCGGTGATCGAAAGCGTGTGTTGAGGGGCTTCGGCGGCGTCGCGGACAATCATGAGTCCTTGCCGGTAGCGGAGGCCGGACGGAAGATGGATCCCATCCTGATGTTGCAAGGCCTCGTAGATGGGTTCCTTTTGCAGCCGGTACGAGATGTAGTAACTGATCAGGTTCGCGATCATGAGGGGCACGATGATGGAGTAATCGCGCGTCATCTCGAAAATCATGATCACGGAGGTGAGCGGCACGCGTACGATGCCCGCGAAGAGCGCGCCCATGCCCACCAGCGCATACGCGCCGACGCCGCCGGTGAAGTCCGGCAGGATTTGATGGGCCACCGTTCCCACGGTGCCGCCCAGCATGGCGCCGATAAACAGGGCCGGGCCGAAGATGCCGCCCGCATTTCCACTACCGTAGCAGCTGGCCGTCGCGATCACTTTCAACACCACCAGCAGCGCCATGATCTCGAGCGCCATCTGCCCGTTGAGCGCTTCGCTCACGTGACTGTAGCCAACTCCAAGAACATCGGGCACGAACCACCCCATGAGACCTACCAGCAGGCCGCCCGCCGCTGGTTGCAACCATTCGGACCACTTGGGCAGGCCCAGGAAATACTTCCGAATCCCTAGCAGCAGCTTGACGAAAGCCACCGAGACCAATCCGCCCGCGATTCCCAACACCGCGTAGGTGATGAATTCGATCGGGCTCACCAGCTGGTAGGACGGAACGTGGAACAGCGGCTCATCGCCCAATAACAGGTGCAGGGTGACCCAAGACGTTGCGGAGCCGAGTACGATGGAGCCCAGCACCGGCGCGTGAAGATCGCCCATCACCTCCTCCAGCGTGAATAGTACGGCTGCCACGGGTGTGTTGAACGCCGCCGCGAGAGCCGCCGCCGCTCCCACCGGAATCAGCTCGCGGATTCTGCTGGGACCCAATCCCAGACGTCGCCCAAGCACCGATGCGATTCCCGCTCCCACCTGCACCGACGGTCCTTCGCGGCCCAGCGCAATACCGCTGGCGAGCGATGCCGAGCAGCACCCGAACTTCCCGAGCACGGTGCGTAGCCTGATATAACCGTCGCGCAGAAACAGCGCCGCTTTGGTCTGTGGGATACCGCTGCCGCGGGCGTTCGGGAAGAAGCGCGCGAGCAGATAACCGGTGAAAAGAGCGCCGCCGGTGGGAATCAGGACTCGCCGCCAGGCCGCCCCTCCAGCCGGATACATGCGGGCGCCCAAATCCTCGGTGACATAGATGAAAGCCGCGACCACCAGGCCCACCAGCGCGCCGATAATCAGCGTCAGCAGCAGCAGGATTTTGTCTTCGTATTGGAGCAGCGCCTGGCCGTCTGTCCAATGTCCTACACGGCTGCGCCAATTTTCTGGAGGCAGAATGGTAATCGATGACGGCGAGGACACCCTTTATCAGAATAACAATCCGCTGGCGGGAGCTGTCAGCGGCTAGCCGCGCAATAACTGTGGAACACTCTCGAAGTGCCCGTCGCGCGTGATCAGCGGGAGATCATGCTGCAGCACCAGCGCCGCAATCCAAAGGTCATTGTCCGGGATCGGGGTTCCAGCGCGTTTGAGCTGTACAAACAGGCGCCCGTAATGCTCGGCGGTGTCCCGCCCCGGAAGCAGAATTCCTACCGTCGGCTTGGCCAGGAAGGTCTGGAGAAGAAGCTCGTTGCGGTGTTGCCGGGCGCCGCCGTAGAACCCTGCCTTGATCTCGGCTATAACCATCAACGGGATCCAGACTTCATCGCATTCGCCCAGCCGATCCGCCAACTCCGCGTCGCCTCGAAACAGATCGGTGAGCCGGGTGGTGTCCAGCGCAACTCTTACTTCCACTTTTCCCAATCAATTTGGCGCTGGGAAGCAATCACTTCGTCGAATGCCGGGTCCGGAGTCCACTGGCCAACCAGGCCGGAAAAGTCGGACCTGCGACTGCGCCCGATGGTCGCCCGAGTCAGCTCTTCCACCACGATTTGATTGAGGCTGCGCTTGAGCTGCGCGGCCTTTTCGCGCAGTGCGCGATCGACATCCGGGGGAACGCCTCGGATAGTGTATTGCACTGGTTCTTCTAGCTGCATCTTTTTTGCCTGCGACTTAATGCCTACATGATAGCAAGGTGTGCAGGCTCTTGCAGGAGTTCGTTTTTGTAGTCGGCAAACCCTGGGTCTCGTGGTACATTTGAGCTTTCACCGCCGCGTCGCATGTCGGTACAGATCCTATTGCAGGGCAAGTTGTTGGGTGTCGAGGAGTTCTTGCCATCCGGGCAACCCGGGGAAGCCCTCCTCACTGGCCGTCTGCGTTGGGTCAGTCTGCTGAGCGAGATTCTGCCCCGCGCGCTCATTGCGGAGCTCGGGCTCTCGAAAATGCTGCTGGGTTCGAGCGGGGGCGATCAGTTTCTGGTGGTGCTTCCCGAAGAAGTGCGGGCGCAAGCCGGGAACTTTCTAGTGGCCGCGCGAGCCGGCATTCGGGAGCTGAGTGAAGACCGCCTGGAATTGTTCTGGGCAATCACCGAGAACCTGGGCGATTGGACCGTGGTCCGCAAGCGTTTGAACGAGGAATTCCAGCGCAAGCAAGGGACGCCGCTGGCTTACACCGGCTTGGTCCAGGCGCCGGCCCCATCCGATGCGGGCTCAGACTATTTCGAGAATCTCGGCAGGGTGCTACGCGATGCTACCGACGTAGGGTGGTCGCCCGAATCGCCTGCCACTATACTGACCACCGGCGGAAAACATTCCTGGACGATTGGGACTTCCCCCGATTCGGTGCCCCTGGCTCGCCATACCGCGCTTACCGATGACGGCCGCGAAGCCGCCACCGCGCCGGTTCTGGCATCCCGAGCCGAGGGCCGTCCCGTATGGGGAGTGTTGCGAGGCGACGTTGACAGTTTCGCTATCCGTATGCGCCGGCTGCAAAGCATCGAAGAATACGTGCAGCTTTCCGTGCTGTACAAACAGTTCTTCGCGGGCGAAGTGGAGGTTATTTGCTCGCTGCCCGAGTTTTGGCGCAAAGTGAACCTGTTGCACACCGGCGGGGATGACTTTGCGGTGTATGGCGCGTGGGATACGCTGATTGGATTTGCTCGCGAGTTGCAACGGTTGTTCCAGCGCTTCACCGAGGAACACTTGAAGGAGTTCCCGGGGCCGGAGGGCAAAACGATTACGATGGCGCTGGCGCTGGCGCCGGAGCTGGATACGCCGCTCGGCTCGGTGTACGGCCGATCGCTCGACCGGCTGGAAATCGCCAAGTCCGTGGATAAGGACTGCTTTTTTCTGCTGGGCCGCACTCTGGAATGGAAGCAGCTCTCCGACGCCGCCGAGCTGAAGGATGAACTGACCGCGATGGTGCGCGAGTTCGGGGTGGCGCCGCAGTACCTGCGCGACCTGTGCGGAATCTATCGTGAGACTCGCCGCGCGCCCGGCGCCAAACGCGTGGAGCGTCCCTGGCGGTTCTATCGGCGGCTGCTGCGAATACTGGGAAGTTCCCGCTCGCGCGATTTCCAGAAGGCCCGAGCCAGCCTCATCGCGGACCTGGTGGGCAAGAATCCCGCGAACCTGAAATTGCGTCCGTCGGGCCGCGTAGCGCTAGAATGGGCCAGGCTGTCGACTGAAGGCCCGTCAGAGACTTAAAGTACAATACGAGGTTTGGATGGCTGATACTCCGCAGACAGAGCACGAAGCGCCCGCACCCGAAAATCAGGCCACCCCGGCCGAAGTTCCAGCTCCGCAAGGCGCGCGCCCAGAAAGCAAACCGGCGCCGAAGGTAGCCCGTCCCGAAGGTCAGGGAGCTCCGCAGGGGCAGCGCCGCGAAGGCGGCCGAGGGCAGGGGCCGGGAGAACGCCGCGATAACCGCGGTCCGCATGGCGGGCGTGAAGGTGGCCGTGATCGAGGGGACGACCGGCGCGGCGATCGACCGCGCTTCGATGGTCCGCCTGAAATCGACATCGAGAAGTTGATCTCCGATCCTTTGTATCTCGACAACCAGGCCCACGGCGTGGTGGGCCGCATGCGTGACATGGACTCCGGCACCAAGAGCCAGCTGCGCCGCCTTTACAACGCCGTGCGCCGCGCCGTCCGGACGCCGGAAAGCGAGCGCCAGCAGCAATTCGTCATGCTGCGGGCGCGTCTGGCTTACACCATCGCGCGTCACTCCTTGCGTAGCCTCGATCCACTGGAAAAACTTCTGCTGCAGGTTACGCGCAAAAACGAGGCACGCGGTTACGAGCGCTTTCGCGATCTGTTCGAAGCCATTGTGGCTTACAACGAATAACCAAGAACCAATAACTAACCACCCATAACCATGAGTTCGCATACCGCGCAAACGGAATTGAAACTGATCGGAAAGTTGATCGTGGAAGGCGACATCGTCTGCCAAACCGGGCTGCACATCGGGGCAGGGAAAGGATCGCTCGAAATCGGGGGCGCCGATAATCCAGTGATTAAGGACGCGTTCGGGCTGCCCTACATTCCCGGCAGTTCGCTGCGGGGCAAGCTGCGTTCGCTGCTGGAGCAATCCTCGGGCCTGGCCGTGCCCTCCGAGTTGATTTATGTTTCCAAGCGCCGTGGCCAGGAAGTGCGCATTCACCAAAGCGAGCGTCCCGACGATGAAATCTGCCTGCTGTTCGGGCGCAATCCCGGACGGATGGAGCGCGTCTCCGGGGAGGCGCAGGAAACCAGCGCCGCCACGCCGGCTCGCCTTACCGTCTATGACGCTCCGCTGATCGCCGAAAGTATCACGGCGCAAATGCGCGAGAATATGGACGACGAGCTGACCGAGGTCAAGAGCGAAAACGCCATCGACCGGATCACTTCGCAAGCCAATCCGCGCACGCTGGAGCGCGTGCCCGCCGGCGCCCGCTTTCACTTTCGGATCGTGCTGGACGTGCTTTGCCCCGAAGACCGCGAGCTGCTGCCGCGCCTCATCGAAGGCTTGCGGCTGCTGGAAGACGACAGCCTGGGCGGTGGAGGCTCGCGCGGCAATGGGCGCGTCGCGCTGGCCGCGGTTAAGCTCACGTGGCGTGGTCGGGGGTTCTACGCTTCCGGCGCGGCCGAACAAGAGCTGCTATCGGGCGCCGACGCCGCTGCCGTGCAGTCGCTTGTCAGCGCGGCGGACTTCGCAGAAAAACTCGCCGAGTAGGCATGTCATTCGGGATGTCATCCGGGATGCCCCAGGCTAACAGCTTTGCGGTGCGATTCCGCCCCATGGGTCCATGGCGCTTCGGCCCCGATTCGGGCGTGCGCGATCGCGTGGATTTGATTTATCACAGCGACTCGGTGTATTCCGCGGTGTGCTCGGCCATGGGGCAGCTTGGTCTGGCGGAGGCCTGGTTCCAAGCTACGGCCGCTGCGGCAAGTCCCGCGGTGCGCTTCAGCTCGTTCTTTCCGTTCGTCGGCGACACCCTTCTGGTGGTTCCGCCGCGCAGCTTGTGGCCGCCCGCCGAGTCCACCAAGATCCGCTACAAGGGCGCGCACTTCGTTCCGCTGCCTGTGATCCAAGCGCTGCTCTCCGATCAAGCCATCGATGAGGACCGCTGGGCAGTGGATGGTGAAAGCGAATGCTTGATCCCGTCTGGGGTGCACGGCCGGGGGCCGTTTCGCGTGGTGCTGCGTTCCAGCGCCGGCGTAGACCGGCTGCATGCGGCGAGCGTTGAAGTCCATTCCACGGCGTGCCTTGAATTTGCCCGCGACGCCGGGCTGTGGACCATCGTTCAATTCGCCGATGGCGCCGCCACCGAGTGGGAAGCTCCGGTTCGCAGCGCGCTGCTGCTTCTAGCCGACACGGGTTTCGGCGGCGAACGCTCGCGCGGATGGGGCCGTTCGGAAACGCCTGAATGGCAGCCCTGGACGCCACCAGCGGCGCCCCAAGTGGAACAACCGGCGGAACGCGCACATTGGCTGCTCTCGCTCTATACACCGTCCGAAAACGACGCGGTGGATTGGAAGCGCGGCAACTACACCACGGTCGCGCGGCGCGGCCGCATCGAAAGCAGCGCGCGCTGGGGCGAGCCCAAGCAGCCTACCACCATGATCGCCGAGGGCTCCGTGCTTCTGGCAAACGATGGCCTGTCAGGCGCCGCCAGCAACGTGGCCCCGGCTGGCTTTCCGCATCCCGTGTATCGCGCGGGATTCGCGGTCACGGTGCCTATTCCATGGCGGGTTGCGGCATGAATTATCGTCTGACGTGTCTCACGCCTACGCTGGTTGGCGACGGCCAGAGGCTCTCTCCCATCGACTACATGGTGTGGAAGGACCACGTCAATGTGCTCGATCAATGGCGCATCTTCCGGCTGTTGGCCA
The DNA here is from genome assembly GCA_963824345.1 of Bryobacterales bacterium. Taxonomy (GTDB): domain Bacteria; phylum Acidobacteriota; class Terriglobia; order Bryobacterales; family Bryobacteraceae; genus Palsa-89. The sequence goes on along the minus strand of CAWGOZ010000011.1, from coordinate 82,180 downwards.
AGGGTCCGCGGCTGGAGGGCTATCTCTCGCAGTTGAAGAAAGCGGAAAAGCTCGACTTCGCGTCCTGGGGCGGATTCGCGCAGAACTACGCCGGACGCCGCATTCCGTTTGAGCACCCCAGCTCCGCGCAATATTGGGAAAGAACGCACGCCGAGCATTTGTTTATTCCGACTTTCAGCACCGGGCCCAGCGGTCCGTACCTTCCCGGCACAGCCATCAAAGGGGCGTTCCGCACCGGCGTCATCCATGGCCGTGTCACCGCGCGCATGCTTGGGGATCTCGCCGAGCGCAGCGCTTCGGAGGGCCGCCTGCCGCGCCGCCCGGCGAATTCAGTCGAAGAATCGGCGCTCGGACCATCCAGCGCGGATCCGCTGCGCGTCATCGCCGCTTACGACTCAAAGAGCGTCCCGGCCACCACCTTCAAGGTGTATCTGTTGCGCACTTCCACGCTCGAAGCCCGCGGCGGAAAGTTCGAAGTGGCCTGGAAGCAAATTCCTCGAGGCAACGTGAAACGAGCCGAAGACAGTACGCCGACGTTCGCCGAAATGGCGCAGCCCGGCGCGGTCTTCGAGGGCGAGTGGCATCACAACGCGTTTCTCTCACAGCCTGAAATCGGCAAGGCGCTGCGTCGGCGCGCGGCGATGGACGCCCCCGCCATGTTCGAGTTGGTGAACGCCTATACCGAGCGGCTGTTGCAGCTACAAAAGCAGTACGCGGAGTGGACCGGCCTGGCTCTTCTGAAATCGACCATCGAACAACTGGAGGCTCGGCTGACGGTTATTCGTGAGGCACAGCGGGGCTGCGTGCTGCCGCTCGGTTGGGGCGCCGGTTTTCTTTCGAAGATTGCGTTCCTGGACACGCGGGACGAGGCCTATCGCGGAATCCTGCGCCAGGTGGGTCTCTATTCTCGCGCCATCCAATCGGGCTTGCCGTTCCCTAAGACGCGGCGCATCGTGTTTCTAGAGAATCAGCCCGCGAGCCTGCCCGGATTCGTGCATCTGGAAGTGATCAGTTAGGGCTACCTATGCCCGTAATCCGTGAAAACGTAGTCTCTGGTTTTCACCGTCGTGTGGCATGCGAATCCGCACTTGGCGTCGTTAGCCTGCGGCGGCTTGTCAGCTAAGGTGCCGGGCGCGAACGTGTCGGTTGCAGCGTTGTAGTCGAACACGGCGTATCCCCACCCGCCGCTGTCGGCGAACCGCTTGCTGTCCTTCACCATGAAGTCCATGTCATGCTGGGCGCCTGGCACCGTGGCTGCGGGGAACGTCTCCATCTTTTTCGGGATCCAATGGATTTTCGCCAGCTTGGAGCCATCGGGGAAGGGCTGCCCGTTGCCGGGAATGCCGGACTGGTAGGCCTTGATCATCACAGGATTCGCCAGGGTCGCAGCCATAAGGGGTCCGTCCTGACTAATGGAGACAACCTGCCAAGCCTCGTATCCTCTGAACTCGGAGAACGAGAGCCCACCCGGTACTTTCAAGGTGTACTTGTCGTGAGATTTATCCTGGGCAGCCAAGGCCAGCGCCACCACAGCAGAGAGAAATACCGCAACGAATGGGGTGACCTCGATAGGTTTGCGTTTCATCATGATCTCCTAGGATGACTCATTGCGGCAGCTTCTTGCCCGCCTGCTCCGCCACAAGGTGCGCAGCGTACCACTCGGGCCAGTTCTCGTCGCGCTGCCCTGTGCGCTTCTCGTGCTCGCCGTGGGCTGCTTCTGCGCGCCCGAGCGCGCGAGCCAAATCGTTAGCCGAACATGGCGAAGGATCCATAGCTGAAATGATCTGGCGCAGGCCCGCTCAGGCGAGGTAACGACAGCATCAGCAACGCCGCGTTCAGCCGTGCGCAGCAAATGCCTCATCGGATTGCGATCAAAAGGCCGCCGCTTATGCCAATCGAGCGCTCATGCCCTCGCCCGAAGTTGTATTCGTAGCCTGGTTCGAGGTACCAGCCAAATCTGCGCTTGGCGGCGGGCCAGAACATAAAATCCAGCACCATCTCGCCGCCGAGTGAGTTCGATGTCACACCAGATGCCCTTGTATGTATCCATTCCAGACCAACGCCGGCCATAAATTCAACTTTTTCGGAGAGCGTCCACGGCTTCTTGAACAGAAGGTCCGTACCCCATTCTGTGGAGCCACGGCGGAAGAGTGGCGTGGTGCCTGCTTCCAGCTCCAGCCAGTTCTCTATCGGCGTAACCTCAACCGCGAGGTCGGGGCCGAAACTCGATCCCCCGCCTTTGAGATCCCACCCGGCGGCTCCCCCAAGCTCCACGATTGCCGCAGGCTCCGTATCGGCGGACTGCGCCAAGGCGTTTCCAGAGCAGAGAAACAAAGCTGCCAGCACGAGAGATTCTGTCGGTTTCATTCGGTAGTCTCGTGTCAGATGCGGCTCGGCGGTTGGGGTGAAGCGAGCTGATTCGGACCAACAAACGGGTTGACCACCGCACAACCGCGAATCGCAGTACGCAGGATTGCTTCGTTCGGATAGGGGACTGTGAATTGCTTCAGGAACTCTTCGGCTTCGCGCAGAGCGTCGGTTTGCTTGAGAATGCTGTAGCCACGAACCGGGCGTGTCACGGCCGCGATGCACTCGACGATCGCTTGATGCGGCAGGCGCACCGAGCCATCGGCGGTATACCAAATATTGGTATCAATGAGAGCGGCCACGCCCGTATAGATCCTCTCGTATCCAACCTCTGTCTGAAGGATGCGGGGCGTTAGCGGCTCGACCGGTCTTTGGTGCTGATGGACGCTTGCGGTGGCGCTGTGTCGCTTGGTGGAACAAACGGAGACGCGACTCTCGATCGTCTGCCGCTAATTGTTTCCCGGGAGGGATGACGCGAATAGCTTCCCCAGCCGCTACCCAGTGGATTTGGTCACCCGGGCGAATGTTGTACTGTAGAGCGATTGTTCTGGGCACGGTAACTTGAAACTTAGACGTTACTTTGGCCATAAGCGCTTCCGGGGGGGCTTGTCCTTACTCTAGCAAGGATCAGGTCCTTGTTCAAAGTAAGGGAGGTATGCGTTCAGAGCCGCCCCGCTTGGTCTCCTGATCCATACGATTCATCCGGTTTTTTGACCTCTCATCCGAACCCAGCTCGGAATCCGCCGGTTCCCGCCTAATCTGGATTCGTAAGGAGAACCCAATGAAACTGCAAAAGACAACCATCGCCGCCGTGACGATTCTCACCGCCGGCGTCCTTCTGAGTCAGGACCGTTTCGACATGAAGGTCCGCAACTACTTCTTCGCCGGACTCGCGGGCGACGGCGCTTCGCTCGAGAAAGGAATGAAGATCTGCGAAGACATCCTGGCCAACGATCCAAAGCAGCCTGAAGCCTTGGTATGGCATGGCATGGGGCTGGTGAGCGAGTCCCGGCAAGCGTTTCAAAAGGGCGATCGGCAGGCTGGCGTAACGCAATGGCAGCGCGGTCTGGACGAAATGGACCAAGCCGAAGCTATGGCCCCCAACGACCTGGGTGTTCGCATAGTTCGCGGCGCCGTACTCTTGGTTGCCTCGCAATATCTGCCCGATCCAGAGGCGGCCCGCCCCTTGATCGAAAAGGGCCTCAGCGATTACGAGAAAACGTACTCCATCCAAGGCCCCGATCTCAGCCACCTTGGCACGCATGCGCACGGCGAGCTGATGATCGGCATGGCCGATGCGTACGCCCGGCTGGGCCAAGCTGACAAAGCGCAGCAGTGGTTCGAGCGGATTCAAAAGGAGCTGCCTGAAACACCTTACGCCGCCTCGGCCACTACTTGGCTGCTCACCAAGTCGCTCACGCCGCGGCAGGCGGGTTGCCTGGGTTGCCACACGGGGGCATCGAATCAAAGCAAGACGGATCAAACTCAGTAACATAAGGACAGATCAGGTCATGAACAAGCCAACGTATCGCACCAGCTTTCTCAAGGTGGTGATGTGGAACTCGGTCTTAGCGCTCATTCCGCCGATCCTGCTGTTGACGATGCATTCGGACATAACGTGGCGTCGACTGCTGATGACTTTCGCGTTCTCCTGGGTCTATGCCAACTGCATCGGCGGCATTGGATTCTATGTCATTCCGACAGTATGGATAGCGACTTGCTCCCGCCCGCAATGGTTTCGCTGGGCCGCTCGCGCGATCGCGATGTTTACCGCCTGCGTGTCGGGCGCTTTGATCGCCGGCCTGATCTTCGTCGCCTTGCGCTGGCAGCCTATGAACGAGTATTGGCTGGAGTTTCTGGGCTCGTTGAAACTGGCTATGCTAATCACCGTCGGCGCGGGGCTCGCGATCGGCGTCTACAGCACGCTGCGCGAACGGCTGGACGAGACCACCTTGCAACTTCGCACCAAGGAATTGGAACGTGAGCGGGCGCTGAAGCTGGCGACCGAAGCCCAGCTGGCCTCTCTGGAATCGCGCATCCATCCGCATTTTCTCTTTAATACGCTGAACTCGATCTCCTCGCTCATTCCGGAGGACCCCGCCCGCGCCGAACGCCTGGTGGAGCAGATGGCCGCGCTGCTGCGCTTCTCATTGGACGCCAACCAATCCGGCTTAGTGCCGCTCGCGAGCGAGCTCAAGATCGTGGCCGACTATCTGGATATCGAACGGGCCCGTTTTGGCGACCGTTTGCGTTATCAGATCGATGCTCCAACCGATTTGAATGAATCCCGCATCCCGCCCTTGTCGCTACAGACGTTGGTGGAGAACAGCGTCAAGCACGCCATCGCACCGGACCGCGCCGGCGGCGAGATCCGGATCACCTGCGCGCGCGAAAACGGCCTTTGCCGCGTCGCAGTGTCGGATTCCGGCCCCGCGTTCCAGCTTGAATCGGCGCCCTCCGGCCACGGGCTGGATAATCTCAAGGACCGCTTGTCGGCTCTGTTCGGAGACCGGGCGGCTCTCATCTTGCAGCGGGCCGGCGGACGCAACAATTTGATTTTGTCGATTCCGCAACTCGTTAACAACGGACATGCGGGCATTTCTGGTTGACGACGAAGCGCTGGCGCTGAAGCGCCTGCAGCGGATGCTCGCGGCGACCAAGCGGGTGCAAGTGGTCGGCGCCAGCACCGATCCCGTGAGCGCCGTGCCCACGATCCTTGAAGCGAAGCCCGACATACTGTTCCTCGATATCGAAATGCCGGGGATGAACGGCTTCCAGATGCTGGCTCGTCTTCAACCGCAGCCCTGGGTGGTGTTCACCACGGCTTACGATCGCTACGCGCTGGAAGCTTTTGGCGTCAACTCGGTCGACTATTTGCTGAAGCCCATCGAAGCCGCGCAGTTGGATCGCGCTCTCGACAAGATCGAGCGTCTGCGTTCTAGCGCCGCGGCGCCTCCAGGAATGACGGAGCTGATCGAGCGGCTCGCGGCTGCCGCCGGGGCTGCGCGGTCGCCGAGTTATCCGGACCGCATCGCGTCCAAGGTAGGCGAACGCATCGAGTTCATCGATCTCGAACAGGTGACCCATTTCTTCGCATCCGACAAACTGACGTTTGCAGCCACGGCCGCGAAAAATCACGCGGTGGACTACAGCATTCAGGAACTGGAACAGAAGCTGGATCCCGCGAAATTCATTCGCGTGCATCGCGCGTCGCTGGTCAACGTGGAACACGTGCAGGAGCTGCATTCCTGGTTCGCGGGCCGCATGATGGTCCGGCTGAAGGATCCCAAGCACACCGAAATTGCAGTGTCCCGCGATCGCGTGCGGGTGCTGAAAGAGCGTTTGGGAATTTGAACCTGGGCGCTCCACAGTTCCCAAGTCTGTCTGTCATAACACCTGCTCGCTCAGCAGAGACCAGCCGAAAGACGTTACTCTAGTACTTTCCATGCAGTCGACCACCAGTCCCGTTCAGACCGAAGCGCCGAAACATGTTGCCGAGAAACTGGTTTTCTCGATCCTGTTCGCGGCCGCTTTTTGCCATTTCCTGAACGATATGGTGCAATCGCTGATTCCGGCGATTTATCCTCTGCTGAAGGCTTCGTTCCATCTGGACTTCGGGCAGATAGGAATGATCACGCTGACCTATCAAATCACGGCATCCCTTTTGCAGCCGCTCATCGGGCACTTCAACGATCGCCATCCGCGGCCGTATTCGCTCGCGATCGGAATGGGTTTCACGCTCATCGGCCTGGTGACGCTGTCGCGCGTGACCACCTATCCAACGCTGCTGATGGGCGCCGCGCTGGTGGGTGTAGGGTCGGCGGTGTTTCATCCGGAATCCTCGCGCGTGGTCCGCATGGTTTCCGGAGGACAGCACGGCTTCGCGCAGGCGGTCTTTCAGGTGGGAGGCAACGCCGGATCGTCGTTAGGCCCGCTGCTGGCGGCCTACATCGTTCTGCCCAACGGCCAGCGCAGCCTGGCATGGTTTTCGGCGGTCGCATTGCTCGGGATCATCGTGCTGGCGCGAGTCGGTTTCTGGTCTAAGAAAAACAGGCCGGCTCCCAAAAAGAGCCGCGCGGGTAACACCGAATATCATCCTCTTTTATCGCGCCGCAAAGTCTATGTATCGCTCACCGTGCTGATCGCTCTCATGTTCTCGAAGTTCTTCTACCTGTCCAGCCTGAACAGCTATTACACGTTTTATCTGATGAATAAGTTCCACGTGCCGATACGAAGCGCTCAAATCCACTTGTTCCTGTTCGCGGGCGCCATCGCGGCCGGGACCATCATCGGCGGCCCCATTGGCGACCGGATTGGCCGCAAGTACGTGATTTGGTGTTCGATCCTGGGTGTGCTGCCCTTTACTCTCGTGCTGCCTTACGCGAATCTCTTCTGGACCAGCATTCTGAGCGTCGTCATCGGCGTCATTCTGGCATCGGCTTTCTCGGCGATCCTGGTGTACGCGCAGGAACTGATGCCCGGCAAGATCGGAATGGTTTCCGGCCTGTTCTTCGGATTGGCGTTTGGCATGGCCGGCGTAGGCGCGGCGTTACTCGGCAATTTAGCCGATCACACCAGCATCGGCTTCGTCTACAAGGTCTGCTCTTTCCTGCCGGCCATTGGGCTACTGACCGGACTGCTGCCCAATCTGGAAACAAAACGGCAGCGCACCATGCGGCCCGTCGCCTCGACTTAGCGCTATTGGCCCGCCACGGTGCTTCTGCGTTCCAGCAAAAGCACATCGCGCCAGCGGCCGTTCATTTGTCCCAGCCGCTCCCGCCGGCCCAGCATGCGGAAACCCGCGCGCTGGTGCAGTGCGATGCTGGCGGCGTTCTCCGGGAAGATGCCGGCCTGTAGCGTCCAGATGCCTGCGGCTTCCGAATCGGCAATCAGCCGCGATAACAATTGCCCGCCGACTCCGCACCCGCGCGCTTGTGCCGCGACATAGATGCTGACCTCAGCCACTCCCGCGTAGACACAGCGGCTGGACATGCCGCTCAGCGCGGCCCATCCCAAGACAGCGCCGGCTGGCGAGCGCGCCACGATCCTGGCCTTCGCCAGATGACCCGAGTCCCAGCTTTCCCACTCCGGCGCCGTCTGCTCGAAGGTGGCATTTCCGGTAGCGATGCCTTCCAGGTAAATGGCGCGAACCGCCGGCCAGTCGTGCGGCTGCATCCGGCCGATCGAAAACTCCAACTCCACCAGCTCATTGTAGTCCTTCAACCTGGGCCAGACGGCGGCTCAGATAGCGCCGCTCGGGATCGTTCGACACCAGCGCCAACGCGTTCCGGTAGGCTTCGGCAGCCTCTCGGAAGCGGCCATCGCGGCGTAATAAGTCCGCTCGCGCGGCGGGTAGCAAATGGTAACCAGCCAGCTCGCCCCTGGCCTCCAACTGGTCCATCAATGCCAGCCCGCGCGATAGACCCTCCGCCATCCCGATGGCCGCTGCGCGATTCAATTCCACCACCGGCGATGGCTGTTTCCGAAGCAGAGCGTCATACAGGCGCGCGATCTGCGCCCAATCCGTCTCTTCGGCGCGCGGTGCGCGAGCATGCAGTGCAGCGATGGCCGCCTGCAAAGCATAAACGCCCGTGGCTCCCTCGCGCAGAGCCGATTCCAGCAGCGGCACTCCTTCCGCGATTTCGCGCCGATCCCAAAGCTCGCGATTCTGGTCTTCGAGCAGGACGATTTCTTCGTCAGGCCCGGCGCGCGCGATGCGCCGCGAATCCTGCAGCAACAGCAACGCCAGCAACGCGCGCAGCTCCGCGTTCGGTGGAATCAGCTCGCACAGCAATCGCCCCAATCGAATGGCTTCGTCACAGAGCTGCCGCCGTATCCAGAGCTTGCCGGTGGTGGCGGCATAGCCTTCGGTGAAAACCAGGTAGACCACCAGCATCACGCCGTCCAGCCGCTCGGCCAGCTGCTCTTTCGGCGGCACTGCGAACGGCAGCCGCGTATCCCGGATCTTGCGTTTCACCCGCACCAGGCGCTGCGCCATGGTGGCAACCGGCACCAGGAACCCGCGCGCGATTTCTTCGGTGGTGAGGCCGCACACCGTGCGCAGCGTGAGCGCTACCTGCGCATCTAGAGCCAACGCCGGATGGCAGCAGGTGAAAATAAGACGCAATTGGTCGTCCAGCATGGCAGCCTCGGACAGATCGAATTCCGATGCATTCAGCGACGCCAAGTGAGCGATCTCGGCCTGCCTGTCCTCCAAGCGGGCGCGCCGCCGGAGCTGATCCAGCACGTGGTTGCGCGCCGTCGACACCAGCCAGGCGTAGGGGTTCGCGGGTGGTCCGTCACGTGGCCACTGTTCCAGCGCCGCCACGAAAGCATCCTGCGCCGCTTCCTCGGACAAATCGAAATCGCCCGTCAGGCGCACAGTAGTGGCCAGCACGCGCCGCCACTCCTCGCGATAGAGCGATTCCAGATTCATCCCGGACGCTAGGCCTTCATCGGGGCGGCGGCGCCGCTGCCATTGGTCTCACTTCAATGGATCCCCAGCGGGCCGAAGGAATGCGTTCCGCGATGGCGAGCGCTTCGTCCAGATCCTTGGCTTGGATCATGTAGAATCCGCCCAGTTGCTCGCGTGTCTCGGCGAACGGTCCATCCGTCACCAGCCGCTTGCCGTCGCGAACGCGCACCGTGGTAGCGGTGGCCACGTCTTCCAAGCGGCGTCCAGCCACCAGATTCTTCGACTCCACAATGCTTTGGGTGAAGCCCATAAACTCCTGGTACATGGCGGCTTGTTCGCTCTCCCGCATCTTATTGACGTCGGCTTCATTTCCGTAGATCAGCAGTATATACTCCATATGCCTCCTTGGCCTTTCACTGGATAGTCGAACGGGCGCCCCCGGAATCGACACTATCTTGAAAATGTTTTTGAGCGCGGCCGGACACGGGCCACAAGATACCAAACGATCACCACATTGATCCCGGTAACCCCCAGCTTCAGAACCGTAAAATGGCGAGCCAGTTCGTAGATCTCGAGTGGGATGAACAAGCCGGTTGAAACGATGGTGAAATATTCCGCCCAGTGCTTGCGAAGCAGCAGGCCCAATCCTTCGGTTAAGAACACTCCGGCGTAGAGGAAGGTCCCCACGCTCAGCTCCTTCAATTGTTTGGGCGTCACGCGGAAGATCCTTGCCAGAATTCCGTGAATGAGTCGATTATCAGGATCGACCCGCAGCGCCTGCATCCAATGCATCACCGTGCCGCCGAGATCTTTGTGCAGGAGCTTGATGGCTCCAACGCCAACCCCGATCAACAGCATGGCTTTGGCCAGCTTGAAGAGCCCGATGAGAATCAGAAAGAAAGATGACGATGGTTTCGAAGGCTGCTTCTTAAAGGACTTCCGGGGAACCGACGCGCGCGCCACCATCCCATGGTACCTGCTAGATTACGACCAGCATGCGACATCGCCTGTTGACCGCGGCGCGTTCGATCCTGCTGGGCTGGGCCACGCTGGCCGCTGTCACTCACTTGGTGGAACGTCCGCTGTTCGGTTGGACCGCGCCGCTCATGGGCGGAGCATGGATTCCGACCGCCCAATTGGCGCTGCAGTGCGTCGCGTTAGCCGCGGCAGGCTGGATGGTGGGCCGCTGGAATCGGTTCAGCCCTGTCCTCCCAGCGATGGTTTTTGCCGCGACGCTGGCCGTCTGGAACTTTGGCTTGGCGCCAGCCATCAACGTCGAGTGGCTATTCCGTTTGACAGCCGATTCGTTCAGAGATGCCCGCTATCTGGAATCGTGGGTCACGGCAGCCGCCACTCATGCGCTTCTGTTTGGAAGCCTGTTTACAGGCGTCCGCTTGAGCCGGCCCGCACCAGCGCCAGTGTCGCTAATGGATTCACGGAGGCCTGTTTGAGTATTATTGCCCCGGCCACTTCCACTGCGCGGGTGTGGTGGGTTTGAAGGCTGGACGATGCTTGCGCCGTCCCGCCTTGGCTTCCTCCACCGCGTTGCGAGCGCTGGCAAACGCCAGAATCTCGGCGCGGGTGATGGTATAGCTCACGAACGGTATGGTGTCGGCGCCTGGTGCGGCTAACGCAGACTGCAGGATGCGAAGACACAGCGAGGGGCCGTCCTGGACTCGGATGCGATGCTCGGCCAGAACCGCCATATCCACGTTGAGCAAAAACTCCAGATTCTTGCGGATCTTGGTCGGCCGCTCGCTGGGCAGCACGCCATCGAACCGGTAGCTACGGATGTTCGCTCGCTGGTTGAAGCCTTTATAGAGGAGCTGCATTTAAGGGCCGCACCTTTTCAGCGGCAATACCGACACGCCGGACTGCGCGGGGACGCCCGCTCGACATTCAAGAGGCAACTGGCCGCTTCTGGAACGGCCAGGCCGTGATGTTGTGTTGCCCGGCTACGCTAACGTGACTTGCTCGGCTTGCAGGCCCTTGGGACCGCGCTTGACGATGAAGGACACGCGAGCGCCTTCGTCGAGCGTGCGATATCCACTGGCTTCGATGGCCGAGAAATGCACGAAAACATCTTCGCCATTGTCCCGCTGGATAAATCCAAATCCCTTGCCTGCATTAAACCACTTTACTGTCCCTGTCTCTTTCACATTTTCTCCTTCGATGTTGCTTTGTTTGTTGATTGAATTTGAGCGCGCAATGCGCTCAACCTAACTGCGAAGCGCCGCTCTCTTCTGATTGCGCCGCATCCTCCGATGATAAATCGTTGACGGATAAATCGTTGTCGGAAAGGCCGTCGCCCGGCTCGCCGTCCGGAGTGCCCTTGTTCTGCTTCCGCTCCAACCGGCGCGCGAGCTTTTCCCGATGCTTTTCAGCGCGGGCAACTTCTTTCTGACGTTTTTTGAATGTATCGCCTGACCGGCCAGCCATGGGATTCTCCTGTGCTATTTGGCGGTTTCGTTGACCACCCGAATCGATAAGTTATGGAAGGCTACCAGCGGCGGTCGCGCCGTCCGCCACCGCCTCCAGAATCGTTTCTGGGGCGGCTCTCGGTCTTGGGCCGGGCTTCGTTAACGTTAATCGCTCGGCCGCCCAGGTTGGTTCCATTCAGGCCGGCAATGGCCTGGTCGGCTTCCTGGGCATCTGCCATTTCGACGAACGCGAAGCCACGGGATCGCCCGGTATCGCGGTCCGTCATCAAGCTGACCCGCTCCACGGCGCCGTAGGCTTCAAAGGCCGTGCGAATGGATTCCTCCGTCGCTCCGAAATCTAAATTTCCTACAAATACTTTTTTCATGAACTGTTCCTTCGTCTTAGGGACACATTTGATTGCGGGCTTTGCGAGGGGCACGATGCGTTACTGCGTTGCGGCCAAGCGTGTGCGGGACGATCAAACTGAGGCTAAGTATAGCATGTGGCAGGGCGATTTCACAATTGCGGCGGCGCGTGCGGCGGGCGAACGCCGAATCACTGCAGCGCATCCACTACGAAATGCGGGTCCTGATAAAGACGGGTCAGGCGGCGGTCCTGGCGGGCGGCGGATTCCAGTTCCGCCAGGTTTGGACGGCTGGGCAGGATCAGATAACGGTCGGCCGGTTGCAGAAGTTCGAGAACTGCAGAGGGCGAATAGATTCGCTTGCCCAGGTAAACCAGGTGGAATTTGGCGGGGTTCGGTGCGTATGCCGCGGACCAATCGCCAACGCTGGCAATCGAGTCGGACGGAGCGGCGTGCTGGTTCAGGAATTCCACGGCGCCGTAGGGCGGCAGCGTGGCGCGAAGAAATGTCGCGGCATCAATCCGCTTCAGAAACAGCGGAATCTGAGCCGGCGCCATTTCGATCAGAATCAGGTCTGGGAAGGAAAATAACAGCGCCGCGCCCAGAGCCGCGATCGCCAGGGGCTTCGGGAAGAGCGCGAGCCTGGCTGCGCCGAGCACGGCCAGCAACAGAACCGGCGCGACCGCATACCGAAGTACGGCCGCCTCAAACGTCCAAAGCGTGTAGTACACGATCACGAAGAGCCACAGTGCTCCCTCCATCCTCTGAGGCGCTCCGCTGGGGCGGGGAAGCAGCCAGAGCGGAGCAAGCAGGAGAAGCACGATCCCCATCGGATTTTGGGTTGGCGACTGGAAATTCCGTTTGCCATGGAAGTGCACGTCATAAGGCACAGTTAGCAGCTTTGCCATGCGGTGATTGAGGCGGCCTTCGTCACGTTGCAGCGCGGTACCGGCGTAGAACGGAAAAAAGGGATTTCCAGTCGCCAGGTAAGCGCGCGCCTCCCACATCAAGCTCAATGCGACGACAATGGCGGCGATTGAAGCAGCGCGGCTGAATTTCCTGGGCTGGCGCCAGAGGGCGTACGCGCACGCCATGGACCATGGAATGACTCCAAAGATGGCGACGTATTTTACGTCCAAGCTCATCGCGATGAAAAAGGCGCCCGCCAGAATCCAACGAAAGAGCTCCGTCTCGCGCCAGCGAAAGTAGCAGAGCAGCGCGGCAAAAAGATAGGCGGCGACGGGGAGATCGTTCTTGGTCACGCTGCCGGTCCAATGCACGAACGGGATGGAAACGCCTAGAACCAGGCCGACCAGGGCCCAAGAACGGCAAATTCCGCAGCCACGGGCGATTCGATAGAGCACCAGACCGGCGAGGCAGAAAAACACCGGGCTGACGAATTGGGCGGCAGCTTGCCCCCCCAGCGCATACGCCGCGGTCCCCAGTACTTCAAAGCCCTGCGGAAAGTAGCCGTAAGGAATCGCGGCCGGGACCGTGAGGGCGTGAGCGGACAGGAAAACTCGCATCAGAGGCAGGTGAAACTGGATGGTGTCTCCATTCCAGGCGGGCGTCAGCAGGGTGGCGGCGGTGATCAGCGCAAGAACGATCGCGGCGAATATTGCAACGCTGACGTGCGGCGCGGTCATATCCGGGTCGTTGAGCCATCCGGAGCGCATGGCGCGGAGTTCGACGGCCAGCTCGCCAAAGCGTTTCCAGAAAAGTAGTGAAGGAATAGTGAACAGCAGCGCAAACACCCACGGATAAAATGCGTGACTAATGCCGAGCACGAAGAGCAGCAGAGAAAAGATGCCGAAGCCGGCGAGCGTGCTGAGAGCAAGATCGGCCTGGGTGCCGAACGTGCTGGTCGCGAACCTTCCAGTGGCGAACGCGGCGGCCAGCATCCACAGTGTCACCAGAACCCCGCTAGGCGAGTAGATCGCGCACAGCAGCACAAAGGCAATTGGCAGGGCGATCGGTTCCCAGCGCCAGAACGCGCGCCGCCTCACGAAGTGATAAGCCGTGGCGACGGGGATGCTCACGCCGAGGGCCGCCAGCATCAGCAGATAAAGGTTGGGATCGACTTGACGGAAGATGTCAAGGTTCTGCACAGAGGCTCGAAAGGTGAACGCCAGGACTGCGCAGATCCAGGCGCCCCATGCGACGCCGATCCATTGCATGTTCAATCGGTGCACATTCGCAATGGCTTTATTATCCTGCCGGGTCTGCAACATCAAGGAAGTATGACACGACCAGGGGTTTCCGGTACCATGAGATTTTCCCCTCATCCATGTTCCGCTTCGAAACAGCCGGTGAATCTCATGGGGAGTGCCTGGTAGCCACGCTGACGGGGCTTCCCGCGGGTATTCCGATTACGTTGGATGCCATCAATCATGAGCTGTGGCGACGCCAACAAGGGTATGGGCGTGGCGGCCGCATGAAGATCGAAACCGACCGCGCCGAAATCGTCGCCGGTGTTCGCCACTCCAAGACCATTGGGTCGCCGATTGCGATCGTGATCCAAAACAAGGACTGGAAAAATTGGACTGAGGCGCTTCCGGTGGAAGGCAGCGACGAGCGTCCGGAGAAGCATAAACCGGTAACCCGCCCGCGTCCGGGCCACGCCGATCTGGCGGGCAGCCTGAAATACAATTTCCCGGATGCGCGCTACATTCTGGAACGGGCCAGTGCCAGAGAGACCACTGCGCGCGTGGCCGTGGGCGCGCTGGCTAAGGCGTTCCTGGGGCAATTTGGCGTGTGCGTGCTCAGCCACGTGATCGGCGTCGGAGAAGAGCACTTGGGCCGGGCCGCGGCCTGGGAGGAACTGGTGGCGCTTAGCAAGAAGGAAGAAGTGTCGCTGGGGTGCGTCGATGCCGGGGCTGAAGCCAGGATGAAGGAAGTGGTCGACCAGGCCTATCGCACCGGCGATACGGTGGGCGGAGTGTTTGAGGTTGTCGCGCACGGCGTACCTCCGGGGCTGGGCTCGCACGTGACGTGGGACTCGCGCTTGGACGGCCGTCTGGCGCAGGCCATCGTATCCATGCAAGCCGTCAAGGGAGTGGAGATCGGATTCGCCGCGGAGGGGGCGGCGGCGTTCGGATCGCGCGTGCAGGACACCATTCACTACCAGCGGGAAGAGCGGCAGTTCACACGCGGCGCCAATCGAGCCGGGGGCCTGGAGGGCGGCATGACCAACGGCCAGGACGTGGTGGTGCGCGGGTTATTGAAGCCGATTTCGACGTTGCGCCGGCCCCTGGAATCGGTGGATCTGGTGACGCGCGAGCCTGCGCTGGCGGCTTACGAACGCAGTGACGTTTGCGTGGTTCCGGCAGCCGGTGTCATCGGCGAAGCCATGGTTTCCATCGTTCTGGCGCAGGCCTTCCTGGAGAAATTTGGCGGGGATTCGCTGGAGGAGACGCGCCGCAATTTCGATGGCTACAAGGAGCAAGTAAGAAAATACTGATGACGTATTCGATCGTTCTATTCGGTGAGCCGGTGCTTGAAAAGCAGACTGCGGCCGTGACCGAGTTTGATACGGCTGAGCTGAACAAGCTGGTGGAGGACATGTTCGAGTCCATGTACGCCGCCAAGGGCGTGGGCCTGGCCGCTCCGCAGATCGGCATCCCGCAACGCATCGCGGTGATCGATCTGTCGGTGGCCGAGGATCCGGCCCAAAAGATCGTGCTGATCAATCCCGAAATAATTCGCAAGGAAGAGTTTCAAACCGGCGAGGAGGGCTGCCTGAGCCTGCCCGGATTTCGTGAGCAGGTGACTCGCCCCAAGAGCGTCACCGTGCGCGCGCAAAATATCAAAGGCGAGCACTTCGAGATGGCCGGCGAGGAGCTCTTAGCCCGCGCGTTTTGCCACGAAATCGATCACCTCAATGGCCGCTTGTACATCAGCCACGTGAGCGCCCTGAAGCGCGACTTGATCCGGCGCAAAGTGCGCAAATTAGTGAAAGCCGGAGAATGGTCCTGATTTTCTTGGGCACTCCCGCCTTCGCGGTTCCCACACTCGAACGGATCGTCGAGGCGGGGCATCGCGTGCTCGCGGTCTTTACGCAACCTGATCGGCCCAAGGGCCGCGGCGGGCAACTGAGTCAATCGCCCGTGAAGGAAGCGGCATTGCGTCTGGGATTAGCGGTGTACCAGCCGGAACGGATCAAGCACGCAAGTGCCGTGGAGCAGCTGCGGCAGATGCAGCCGGACGCGATGGTGGTGGTCGGCTACGGCCAAATTATCCCGCAGAGCATCATCGACATTCCGCCGCATGGCATCATCAACGTGCATGCCTCGTTGCTGCCGAAGTACCGCGGCGCCGCGCCGATTCAGTGGGCTGTCGCCAATGGCGAAACGCGTACCGGAGTCACTACGATGAAGATCGATGCTGGGCTGGACACAGGAGACATGCTGCTGAAGTGGGATACTCAAATCGCTCCGGAAGAAAACGCGCTGGAACTAGGGGCTCGTCTCGCAGCCGCGGGCGCTCGGCTTCTTGTGCAAACGCTGCGCGATAATCCCGCGCCCGTGAAGCAGGATTCCGCCCAGGCCACCTATGCGCCGATTTTGAAAAAGGAAGACGGGCAGATCGACTGGAACTGGCCGGCCGGGAAGATCTTCAATCGATCGCGTGGGTTCCTTCCGTGGCCGGGCGCGTACAGTTTTTTTCGCGGGCAGATCTTTCACATCTGGAAGTCGCGCCCTTCGAACGACGGGCCTGGCGGCGAACCCGGGCAAATGATTTCGCTTAAAAAACGCCTGCTGATTGCGTGCGGTGAAGCGACTACGCTGGAACCCCTCGAGGTTCAAGTGGAGGGTAGGAAGCGGATGTCCGCGGAAGCATTCCTGAACGGGCAGCAGTTAGGACGCCACGAAATACTAGGGGTAAAGGCGGCGTGAAATTACCGCTGGGCTATCGATATTCCGCTGTGTACGCCGGTATCCGCAAAGCGAAGGCGGACGACCTGGCGCTGATCGTTCCGGATGCGCCGACATCGGGCGCTGCCGTGTTCACGCAGAATCGCGTCCAAGCCTCGCCAGTTCGCATCGCGCGCTGGAATCTCACCAAGTCGCGGGGATTGGTGAGCGCGGTGCTCATGAACGCGGGCAACGCCAATTGCGCTACCCAAACGGGCGATCGCGTCGCGCTGGCTTGCTGCGATGCCGTGGCCAATCACCTGCACGTTTCGCCGGCGCAGGTTTTTCCCGCGTCCACGGGCGTGATCGGCGTGGAGCTGGACGCGCATTTGATCGTGAACGCAGTGCCGGGCCTGGTCGCGGGTCTCGGGCCGGACCGCTTTGAAGACGCCGCCCGGGCCATCCTCACCACCGATACCGTGATGAAGACCGCCCACAGCCAGGTGCGTCTGAAGAGCGGGACGGTTCATATTGCAGGGATGACGAAAGGCTCCGGCATGATCCAGCCCAACATGGCCACCACGCTGGGGTTCGTAATGATGGACGCCGCCGTTTCGCCGGCTGCTCTCGCCACCATGCTCAGTGCCGCGGTGAAACGCAGCTACAACCGGATCAGCGTGGACGGGGACACCTCCACCAACGACACCATGCTGGTGCTGGCGAACGGAGCGTCGGGTGCGCGGCCGAATCAAAGGGAGAGCAAAAAACTGGAAGAGGCGCTCGCGCAATTGATGGAGGATCTGGCGCGCCAGATCGTGCGCGATGGCGAGGGCGCACGTAAACTGGTGACCATTGAAGTGAGCGGGGCCGCGAATGAAGAAGCCGCCACGCAAATCGCGCGCAGCATCGCCAATTCGCCGCTGGTGAAGACCGCCATCGGAGGCTCCGATCCCAACTGGGGCCGCATTCTCTCGGCTGCCGGAAATGCCGGCGTGCCGCTGGACCCGAACAAAGTGGACATCGATCTCCAGAACGTGCCCGTGTGCCGCGGCGGGCTGGCTGCGGATTTCTCCGAACCCGATCTGAAGAAAAAGCTGGACGAACGCGAGTGCCTGATCCGTTTCGTTCTGCACGGCAGAGGCAAGGGCACGGCGCGCTTCTGGACGTGCGATCTGACGGAGAAGTACATTGAGATCAATGGGAGTTATCGCACGTAGCGCGGTGTTAGCGTGTATGGCCGTAGGTTTCGCCTGGGCCGACGCGCACGACGACGTGATGGATGTAGTGACGTCGATGGCGGGCGCGCTCACCGAAGTGAGCGGGATTGGTCCCTCGGTGGTGCGCGGAAACGTGTCGAGATTCATGTCGGCGTTCAGCAAAGAGATGCCGGATTACGCGACGCTCGAAAGCAACGTGACTGCGCTGGTGAGGCAAGCCGAGGTCTCCTCTTCCATTCAAACCGTGAGCGAGGACGGTGACGATCAGGCGCGCACCATCGATCTGGATTGGGTGCTGGAAGTGCGCAGCCTGGAGCAGGACGGCCCCATCGTTCGCCGCCGCGAAGTGATTCATTGCGAACTGCGCAAGGAAAAGAAGCACTGGAAGATCGTAGCGCTGAAGCCGATCGATTTCTTCGCGCCGCCCAAGCCAGGGCAGTAAATGATCCGCCACATCTCCGGCCTTGTCATTGCGGCCGCACTTTTAAAGGCTCAGCCCAACTTGATGCCGTGGCCGGCCGAGATTGAGATGGGGCAGGGAAGCCTCGCGATCGGCGAGACGATTCGTGTCTCGATAACCGGATATTCCGAGCCGCGCTTGCAGGAGGCAGCTCGTCGGCTAGGGGAAATAACTTCTGATCGTGCGGCCGCGACGCTCGTCATCCAGTGCGATCACGCCTCCGCGCCGGTCCAGCAGCTTGGTGAAGACGAGAGCTATCACTTAGAGATCACGCCGATGCAGGCGCGACTATCGGCCCCAAATCCGCTCGGCGTGTTGCGTGGTCTTGAAACATTTCGGCAGCTTGCTGTTGACGGTGAGATACCGGTGATCGACATTCACGATCATCCGCGCTTTCCGTGGCGAGGCCTGCATCTGGACGTATCACGGCATTGGATGCCCATTGAAGTTGTCAAACGGAATCTCGATGCCATGGCCGCGGTCAAGCTCAACGTGTTCCATTGGCATCTGACGGACGATCAGGGTTTTCGCGTCGAAAGCAAGCGCTTTCCGAAGTTGCAGCAGCTCGGTTCCGATGGGCTTTATTATACGCAGGACCAGGTTCGCGATGTGATCGCGTACGCGCGCGATCGCGGCATCCGCGTGGTGCCGGAATTCGACATGCCGGGCCACACCACAAGTTGGCTGGTTGGTTATCCGGAGCTTGCAAGCGCGCCTGGGCCGTATCGGATCGAGCGTAATTGGGGAGTGTTCGATCCCACCCTGGATCCAACGCGCGAATCTACGTATCAATTCCTGGATGCATTCATCGGCGAGATGGCGGCCCTGTTCCCCGATCCGTTTTTTCACATCGGCGGCGACGAAGTGACCGGCAAGCAATGGAAGAGCAGCCCGCGCATTCGCGCTTTCATGCGCCGCGAACGGTTGAAAAATACCGAGGAGCTGCAGGCCTACTTCAATCGCAGGCTCCAGAAAGTAGTGGCCAAGCATGGCAAGCGGATGGAGGGCTGGGATGAAATTCTCGATCCGGACTTGCCAAAGGACATCGTGATTCAATCCTGGCGCGGGCAGAAGTCGCTCGCGGAGGCCGCACGGCACGGTTTTCCCGGAATTCTTTCTGCAGGCTACTATCTGGATCATATGGAGCCGGCTTCCACGCTTTATGCGGTGGACCCGCTGGAACACGATGCCCCCGCGCTTACTGACGACGAAAAAGCGCGCGTCTTGGGCGGCGAAGTCGCGATGTGGGGCGAATTCGTAAGCCCGGAAAATGTGGAATCGCGCATTTGGCCGCGCGCAGCCGCGGTGGCCGAGCGGCTCTGGTCGCCGCGAGAAGTGAATGACGTGGCCTCCATGTACCGGCGGTTGGGGCGGGTGAGCGGTGAGAATGAGGTCATGCTCGAACGGCTGGCTGGTGGGGCTCCGTTGGAGCCGCTCAAGACCCTCGCCGACGTTGCCGAACCCGCCACCTTCGGGCAGCGCATCCGACTGCACAAATACAATCAACAAACCCCCTTGACCGGGCTGGTGGACGCGGCGCCGCCGGAGAGCGCGACGGCGCGAGAATTTGCGATGCTGGTCGATCACATGGATCGTCCGCGACTACGAATGTGGCTCCTTCGCTGGCGTGACAACGACGCACGCATCGAGCCTAACGGCGCGTTGAAGCACTTGGGCGCAATCGGTCTTCAAGCGCTCGATTACCTGGATCGCGGCGAACATCCGCCCGACGCCTGGCTCGCTCAGCAGCGGGCTTTTCTGGAGACGTGCAAGAAGCCGCAGGCCGAGGTGCGGCTGGCGATCGCGCCATCCATCGAAAAGTTGGTCAACGCTACTTCCGCGCCGCCCTAGTCCCTTTCAGTGCCCGTTCCACCGAAACATGATTGGTCTCGAGTGTTTGGCCCAGAACTTGATCGAGCGCGATGCGCGCGTGGCTATAGGCTGACAAGGTGGCGACTTCGGTTTCCTGCGCGGCTACCAATGTAGTCTGGGCCGCGGCCACATCGCTGATGGTCGCCGCGCCAAAGGAGAACGATTGCTGGGATTTTTCGAGCAGCTCTTGTTGCAGCTTGCGCGAATCCACGGCCTGCGTATACCGGGAACGGGCTTGCCGCAGCGCGACCACGAAATTGGAGATGTCCACCACCAATTGGTTCTGGTTGCGGCGCTCGACAAGATCGCCCTGGCGCAATTGCAATTGCTCGACGCCATAGTCGCCCTGCGCCACGTGATTGCCCAGGGTGCCCTGAAACAAAATTGCAGCGCGGTGCGTCGGGAAATTATCGCGAAACACTTGGCCCAGCGCATTGCCCAGCCCGCCCACGTAGTAGGGATCGGCGGTATAGGCTTTCCCGTCGACAATGACAGGCGGCGTCGGCTGGCCAGAAATTCCGCTAGCGCTCACGGCCGCGATCCCTTGCAAGCTGGGAAGAACGCCGTTGGCGGTGCCTTCCGCCGAGATGGCCGCGGTTTCGTCGCCGATTTTTGCCAGCGCAATGTCAGGGCGGCTCGCCAGAGCCCGGGCCACCAGATCGCGCAATGAGGGCAGATTTTCCTGTTCGGTAACCTCGATGTGATCGAGCGTAACAATCTGGGCCGAGTCCACCAGGGGATCCTCCAGACCATTCCGGCTGAGTGCGTTCTTGAGCAAGTTCTCCTGTTGTTGCGCGGTCGATTGCGCGATGGAGAGCTGCTGGCGGCTGTTGCTCAGCACGGCCTGCGCTCGGGTGGCCTCGAATCGGGGAATCACGCCCAGCTCAATCTGCTTGCGCGTGTCGTCGTAAAAGTTTTGGGCCTGATCCACCGCGCGCTGCCGGACGGTCAAATCGTCGTCGTCGGTAACCAGATCCCAATACAGGTTCAAAACGTTTGAAACCAGGTTTAACAGTTGTGATCGAAACGTTTCTTGAGCAGCCTGTACATTCTTCCGGGCCACCCGGATAAAGCGCCCGTTCACCCCGGTCCCGAATCCTTGCAGCAGATTGTGACGAACGTAAATCTGCACCACGGGCGCCACCGAAGGATTCAGAAAATCGCTGGGAGCATTTTGCTTCAGGTAGGACTCATTGGCGCTCACCTGGAGGTAGCCGCCGCTCAGAAATCCCTCCTGGACAAATGAATCGATCACGTGCGACGTATTCAACAGCGCGGGCGTCTCGCTCACCGTGGTGATCGGCTGGGGGGTGGTGGTATGGGCAAAGTCGGTTGCGTTCTGAAGCACCGGATCCAGGTTCTGCGTCACCGGGCCGATCTGAGAAACGGCCGCGCCGCCGTTGCCGCCGCCTCCTCCATTGTTATTCGACGCCAGGCCCGCCGCGATCTCGCTGCCTACCACGCCCTGGCCGCTGGTGGATTGGTTCACCAAAGTGTTCCCGTTGGTGACGCCGCGCAAAGGGCCCCCGCCTTGCGCTCGCTGCAGCGCCCATTCGGCGCTCAACGGTCCGTAGCGATCCACCTCCAGATCGAGGTTGTTCTCGATGGCCACTGCGATTGCATCCTGGACCGTCAGGTACAGGCGGCCCGCGCGAATCAGACTGTGCAGGTGATCCGAGTTTTCGAGTTCCACGGGCGGAGTGGAGGTGGGCCGATAGGATCGGATCACCAGCGGCCCGGGCGGAGTGTCCACGGTTTGCGGCGCTTCCTGCGCGGCGCATGGCGAAACCAAAAGGCCCACAGCGGAGAGGAGGCAAGCTATTTTTCGATTCACGGCCGCACCTCGGTGGCCGACGCTGGGATGGCCGATTCCCTCGCTACGTGGCCCGACGCGGCTTCCTCCATCGAGATGCCATTCACATCCAGCGTTTGTCCCACGGCTTGATCGAAGGCCACCTTAGCGTGCGTATAGTTCGCCATGGCCTGGACTTCGGCGCTTTGATCGGATGCCAGATCGCGCTGGGCCTGAACTACCGTTGCGATGGTGGATTCACCGAAGCGGAAGCGGTTCTGCTCGGCTTCCAGAGTTTGTTGCGCGAGCGAGCGCGTGGCCACCGCCGTCTCGTATCTGGCGCGCGCCTGCTGCACTTCGATCACCGCGTTCTTCACGTCCACGCGGACCTGGCTCACTTCCTTTTGATACTGCAGCTGGCTTTGCCGCAACTGGAGCTGATCGGCAACGTAATCGGCCTGGGCCACGCGATTCCGAAAGGGAATGTTCAGCGAGAATCCCGCCGAGTAGTTGGGGTAATCGCGGCTGAAGATCTGCTTCAGCAGGTTGCCATAACCACCCACATACGTATCCGGCGGCACTAAGCCATAAGGCACGCTCGCCGCATTCGCCGCGCCGGTGAGCCCGTTGTTCGTCAATTCGAAAAATGCCTGCAGCGTTGGCAGGAGATAGTTCCTGGCGCCCCCCAGGTTGATGATGCTGCTCTCGATGTTGATCCTGGTCTGAGCGATCTCCGGGCGTTGCTTCAGCGCCAGGTTCACCAGCTCCGCGGTGGGCTTCAGATCCTCCGTCTCGGGAACGGTAATGTGGTCCAGAGGGACAATGTGGACATCATCCAACGTCTGACTCACGATTCCGTTTCTACTGAGAGCGTTCTTGAGCACGGTTTCCTGCTGCGCGACATTGGTCTGCGCGATCAGCAGGTTCTCCTTGACGGATGAGACCTCGGCGGCGGCGCGCGTCACCTCAATAGCCGGCAATGTCCCTAACTCCACCTGGTGTCGGTTGCCCTCGTAGAGCTGCTGGGCCGTCGCCAGCGCCTCTTGCTTGATTCGCAAATCCTGATTGAAACTTACTAAGTCCCAGTAGAGGTTCAACACGCCGGAGACGGTTGTGATCACCTGGCGCTTGAGCTGAAGATCCGTCACTTTCAGGTTGTTGCTGGCAACCCGGATATTGCGATTGTTGACAGCTACGCCGAAGCCTTGCAGCAGATTTTGCGTGACATACAGATCCAGGTAGCCGTTAATGAACGGGTTGATGTCGAAGGCAGGGCTGTTATAGGAACTGCGCGTTTCACCGTACGTGAGCTGAGTGTAAGTCCCGGTCACAAACGATTGCGCGTATTGCAGCGCGACGGTCTGCGTGGCGGCGATCAGGGAGGGCGTATAGCTGAGCAAGATATTGCTCTCGGGCGTGGTCGAATGCTGAAAATTCGCGTAGGCGAACAGAACCGGGTCCAGATTCGGAGGCTGGGTGCCGGTCTGAATCACGATGCCTCCGCCCGAGCCCACGCCCGATCCGTTTTCCTGGAGTCCTACCGCGTTCACGCTCACGCCCTCCAGACTCACGCTGACCGGTCCGGGGCTGATGGGCTGGCTGATGTCGCGCAGGAAGCCTCCGCCTTGCGCGCGGCGCACCACCTCGCGAGCCAGATAGGGACCGTAGCGCTGGATCGCGATATCGACGTTGTTTTCGAGCGCCAGCGCGATCACGTCCTGCGCCGACAGATACAGATTGCCCGCGCGGATCAGCGAGTCCAGGCGCGGCGTGTTGCCCAGCGTGGCGGGTGAAACAATTCGCCGTTCCAGATGAAAAGGCCGCAGCAAGGGCCGAACCACGGGTGGTCCCTTGGGCGTCTCGATGGTGATCTCCGGTGTTTGACCCCAGCAGACAACCGCTGCGAGAGCGACTAGAAGGATATTTCGGAAGAAACGCATGGTCAATAGAATCGTAGCTCGAATGCCGAGGAAGCAATCGCGATTCCAGACTAAGCGCTTGTGGCAATGCGATTCCAGGCTGGCCGGTTCGCGGAAGGTGTCCGATTTCGCTACAAACTGTTCGATTTCGTCAACAGAAGAGCTTACCCCGCGCCGGCCCCGCCGCCCTTGCGCTTCACGTCGATGCTCAAGCGTTTAATCTTCTGATTCAGCGTCGACAGCGGAATGTGCAGTTTTTCGGCGGCATCGGTCTGGCTCCAGCTCACCGATTCCAGCGCCTCCATGATCTTGCGCCGCTCAAAATCGGCCAGGATCTCGGGCAGCGACGCGTCGGCCGGCAGCATGCCGCTGGCATCGCGCCGGATCTTGACGCCGCCTTCTTGCAGGATCGAATCCGGCAGCACATCCACCAGCACGGTGGCCTGCGAGGCCAGCACCACCGCGCGCTCCACGGCGTTTTCAAGCTCGCGCACGTTGCCCGGCCAATTGTAATCCAGCAGCAGCCGCATGGCTTCCGGATCCATCCGCAAAAGGCTCTTGCCGTCGGCGTCCAGAAACTTTTCGTTTTCGCGCGCGAACTTCTGGAAGAAGTGCTCCACCAGCGGCGGAATATCTTCCTTGCGCTCCCGCAGCGGCGGCAGCGCCAGATTAATCACGTTCAGCCGGTAATAAAGGTCTTCGCGAAACTTGCCGTCATCTACCAGCTTCTTCAAATCCGCGTTGGTGGCCGCGATAATGCGCACATCCACCTTGATGGTATCGGTGGATCCCACCGGCATGAATTCCCGCTCCTGAATCACGCGCAGCAGCTTGGCTTGGGTCTCGGAGCTGATGGTGCCGATTTCGTCGAAAAAAATTGTGCCCTTGTTGGCGGTTTCGAAGTATCCCTTGCGGGACGCGATCGCGCCGGTGAAGGCGCCCTTCACGTGCCCGAATAGGGCCGATTCCAGGAGTTCGGCCGGAACCGACCCGCTGTTGACCGGAACGAAGGGCTGATCGGCGCGCGCCGAGTTCGCATGGATGCCTTTGGCGATCAATTCCTTGCCGGTTCCCGTTTCGCCGGTTATCAAAATGGTGGCGCGGCTGGGCGCCACTTGCGTCACCAGATCCAGGATGCGCAACATGCGATCGTTCTTGCCGATGATATTGGGAAAGCTATACTGCTTCAGGGCTCGCTTGAGCTGGGCGTTCTCGCGCGCCAGGCGGCTGTGGGCGATCATCCGGTCGATCTCGAGCAGCAGCTTTTCGTTATCCCAGGGCTTCGAGAAATAGTCGTTGGCGCCGTTCTTCAGCGCGTTCACCGCTACTTCCACCGACCCGTAGGCAGTGATCATGAACACCGGAGTCTCGGTGTCGCGCTCGCGAATCTCGCGCAGCACTTCCATGCCGGAGCGGTCCGGCATCATGAGATCCAGCAGCACCATGTCGTAGTTTGCGCTCTCGGCCCGCCGCAATCCCTCGGCGCCGTTTTGCGCCAGTTCCACCGCGTAGCCTTCCAGGCACAGCAGTGTCTCCAGGCTTTCGCGAATGTCCGCTTCGTCGTCCACTACCAGGATGCGGCCTTTGGGGAGGAGGGCTGGTTCGTCGGGCGCGAGTGGATCAGGCATGCACCGGCTTTCTTAGCCCGCAAAGGGCGCGCGGGCATCCTCATTCGATACAACGAGCGCTCCGCGCGCTCCGTTTTGCGGACTTCTGGACATCAACGGGAGCTCGACGCGAAATCGCGAACCCGCGCCCCAGCGGCTCTCCACTTCGATGCTGCCGCCGTGCTCGCGCACGATTCCGTAGGTCACCGAAAGTCCGAGTCCCGTTCCCTTGCGGGCGGCCTTGGTGGTGAAGAACGGATCGTAGATGCGCGCCAGGTTTTCAGGCTGGATGCCCTGGCCGCTGTCGGTCACATCGATACGCGCAAAGCCTTCCTCGCTCCAGGCGCGAACGGCCAGCGTGCCGCCCGCCTCCATGGCGTCCCGCGCGTTCAGGAACAGGTTCAGGAATACTTGTTGCAGCTTGCCGGCGTTGCCTTTCACCGGCGGCAGGGCCGGGTGCATGTCCAGCTTCACCTCGATCGCGGACTTGCGCAACTGGTGTTCCACCAGGTTCAAGGTTTCCTGAATCACCTTGCCGACATCCAGCTCCACGAACTCGGTGGTCGAAGTGCGCGAAAAACTGAGCAGCGAATTGACGATTTCGCTGGCACGGAAGGTCTGCTTGGCGATTTTGTCCAGCAGCTTGGATTTTTGCTCATCTTCGGAAATCTGCTTCGCCAGCATCTGCGCGTAGGTGGAAATCACGGCCAGCGGCGTGTTCACCTCGTGAGCCACTCCGGCGGCCAGCAATCCGATGGAGCTCAATTTATCCGCCTGCACCAACTGGCGTTCCAGTTCGTCGCGATCGGTAACGTCGTCGAAAATGATCAGAACGTCCGATCTGCTGCAGGTCCTTGGCCACCAACGGCGCGATCGCCAGATTCAGGGTGTGCGTTCCCGATCCATTGCCGTTTGCGTTTCCATTTCCGTTCGAATTCCCGGATGCCAGGCCGGCCGGGCCCCGCAGAACGAATTTATAGATATTGTGTACGCCCGTCTGCCCGCGAACCTCGTCGAACTCCTTACAGAGCTCTGCCGGGAACAGCTCCGCCAGGCGCCGCCCCAACGCCGCTTCGCGCGGGGTTCCGGTCAGCCGCTCGATCTGCGTGTTCCAGCTCTCTACGCAATCGTTCAGATCCACGGCCAGGATCCCGACGTTAATGGACTCGACGATATTCTCGCTGAACTCTTTCAGCCGTTCGTACTCTTCCATCTTGCGCTGCAAGGAACGGTACAGCCGCGTGTTCTCGACCGCGATGCTGACATAACCGGCCAGAGTAGTCAGCAGCTCCACGTCGTCGCTGGATAGAAAATCGCCCTTGTCGGTACGGCTCAGCGCCAGATAGGCGATGGTGCGTCCGCGGACGGTACACGGAAAATAATAGGTCAAGTCCAGATCGGCAATGGTGCGCCGCACCGAGATCGGCCAATCGTGCGAAACCGCGTCCAGCAAATGCCTTGTCCGCTCGAAGAACACGTACGGCTTGCCCGGCTGCGAGCTCAGAAAACCGAGGTCCAGTTCCAGCCCCTGCTTCCGCTCCTTGCGATGGCCCAGGCTCATGTGCAGCCGGAATTTGTCGCTGTCGCCCGCCGTCTCGTCCAATAGGAAAAACGCCACGTGCTGGATGGACAGCGTATGCACCAGCCGGTCCGCCACCGACCGGAGCATTTCGTCCAGATCGGTTTCCGAGCCAAGCTCGCGCGCGAACTCAATCAGCGTGCGCCGGTAGTCGTAGCGGTCTTTGTAAAAGAAGTAGCGGTCCAGTTGCTCCTGCAGCCAGTCGCGAATGGGCTGAAAAATAAACGTAGCGAACAGAATCAGCCCCACGATCGCGGCCGGACTCAGGTCCTCGGGCCGTGCGAACGAGAAGATCAACCCGTAGAAGATTCCCAGCACCACCAGGGTCGCCAGTGTGTAAACGTAGCCTTGCTGGAAAATGATGTCGACGTCCATCAGCCGGTAGCGCAGGATGGCATAGGCCCACGTCAAAGGCATCAAAATCATCGAAAGGACGGCCATCTTCTGGTAATGCCCGGGGAGCGCGCCAAACAAATACGGCAGCGCGTAAATCAGCGTAAACGGCGCCACGCCAAGCAGCGCGCCATTGCGCAAATACTTCAACTGCCGCCGCACCAGAGGATCCTCGGCGTGCGGTGTCTTCAAGGCCAGGACCACGGTCCCGGCCAGATAAAACGCGGTCAGGAAGAGCAACCACAGCCGGTCCAGGAACCAGTTCACTTCCACGGGCGAGGCCGTCACCCGCAGGATGCCCTTGGCCACCAGCACGTAGATTGTCAACAACAGCGCGCCAGGCACATAAAAGCTTGCGCTGAGGTCACGCCGCTCCAGCCACTTCGGGCGTTCGGGAAACACCACGCAGAAGTGCAGGAAAATGGTGGGCGCCAGCACGCCGGCGGTGACGTTGCCCCAATAGATCACCTGGTCGAATGCATTCAGTTTGCCGGTAAAGTGGAAACACGACAAAACGAACGACGCCAGGCACAGGACGTAGAAATGGACCGACCGTGGCGCGCCGACCCGGCGATAGTAGACAAACAATCCAATTAACAAGTACGCGATCCCCACCGTGTACTGGTAATACAGCGAGCGGTCCAGTTCGCCTGCCCCGACAATTACCTGCGCGGGAACCGCGACGTTGTCGCGCCGCACGATGTATTGAGTTTTGTTCCAAATGCCAACCTGCTGCAGGGCTTGGGGGACGTCTACCGTGTTGGCGATGGCATGCCCAGCAACTTGGAGCAAGACGTTGCCCGCGCGAATGCCTGCGTTGGAGCCCTGGCTGCCCGGCGTAACGTGCAGTGCCAAAACCAGGTTTTCACCCTCGCCTCCGGTTCGATCTACCCACGTAACTCCATCATCTGGAAGATGATACATGGTTTGCTGTCGGAAGCTGACGAGGGCGCAGCACACCGCCGCTACCGTGAGAACGAACAGCAGCGCACTGACGAATTGGGTCTTCAGATCCCTCAAGCCGGCCGTTTCCGCTGGTACATCTCTAGAGCAAACACACGTAGACCATGCTGTTTCGCCATTTTAAAGCACTTTACATGCCACCGGGCGTTGAAACTGGACCATTCATGAGAATACAGGATTTCGAGCGGGGGCGCTATCCAAGAGGCCACCCCGCTCTCTCGCTTTTGGGATTTGACACTACGGGAAAGTGTATGAGCGCTATGGGCCAAAACATCTGAGGAAACAGGCATTTGTAAAGGCTATTGACAAGTTACACCAATAGCCTTACCATCTTCTTTCCGGTTTTCGTCAGTAGGACAGCTGACAGCCAGGGCGCAAAAAAGGTGGTCCTTGTATGACCTTATTTCAGATTGGCGAGAAAGTGGTTTATCCGAACCACGGCATTGGGACGGTTGAAAACATCAGCACCCGTTCCTTTGGAGCTCAATTCGAGCGATTCTACCTGCTTCGGCTTACTTACAATAGTATGACCGTGATGGTTCCATTCTCGCATGTCAGCGAAATCGGCTTGCGCAAGGTGACCAGGAACGGAGAAATTGCGCGCGTCCTGGATTTCCTGGCCGAGGGCAACGCCAAGCGCAAGGCGGACTGGAAAGATCGTTACAAGGAAAACTCGGACAAGATGCGGCATGGCAGCTTGCTTGAGATTGCCGAAGTCCTGAAGACTCTGCTGAGTCTGCAATCCGAAAAGCCGCTGTCCTTCCGCGAAAAAAAGATGCTCGAGCGCGCCCGCCATATGTTGGTGACGGAGCTTTCCATTTCCCGCGGCCTCGCGGAGTTGGAAGCCATCGGCGTGCTGCAAAGCGCTCTGGCGAAGTCGTCTTTGAGTCTCCCGGCGCTGGCCTAGTCCGTCATTCCTGGCAGGATGCTGAAAAAGGCCGTTGGGGACCGACTCCCTTGCGGCAAGCCGAACCACGGTCGCGGCTCGGTAAACACCTGCAAACACGTAGTTGCCCTTCCGAGCCGCGCGCCAGAAGAACACCCCGGAAACGACCGGAAGTCGTCGACTGGGCGACATCGACTCGGAGAAAATCGGACGGGTGGCGCGCGAGCAAGCGGGTTTTCGCCTTTTTCGGCATCCTGCTAAAAGATCAGCGTAATTCGGCTGGGGAAATCGAGCGAAATGGTAGCAATTTTCGATCGATCCGGTCGAACTGCCACGTAATCCCTCATCGCTTTATTCCTCGGTACTACAAGTTCTAACGGCTCCGGTCTTGTAGGCCGGATTACGCTGAAAAACCCAGTATCGGTGGTGCGATCACCCGGCGGTCCGGTGGGAGCCATGTTTGCGGCTGTCCGGTTTCGGCTGCGGGGCCGAGTGGCATTTGTTCTCAACCGATAGGCACTGTTGCTCTCCTAGTAGTACTGCATCATTCGCGCGCCAAATAGGTCTCTAAGGTGCGAAGAAACAATGTTAAAATTAAGGCCTACCAGAGCAATCTCTAAGGAGGGAAACTGAGAAGGAATAGTCGTCGCACCGGCCTTCGCTGTAGTCGCGAGAAGACCCGACAATAGCCTTTTCCGAAGCAGATCACCTCCCCTAAATCGAGCCTGGCGGACGAACGCGAGGAGCCTACAGACTGCATCTGGCACTGGCCTGACGGTACTGGAGTTATACTCTCGCAGTTGCAGTTACAGTACGGACAACTCATTTCAGTACGTTGGACGCGCAGGCATAATGGGTTCACTTAACCATGGCTACTTCAATTCAGGCTAACGATCTTGGCAGCGATTACCCCTCGGCCAGTGGAATCTTTTATCGGCCTCCGGCGGTGGAACGCCGCCGCGCTTGTGTGGCGAATCTGGTGCTGGACGCGGCCAGATCAAGTCCGGAGACCATCGCGCTCTCGGCCGGCGCGGATTCGATGACATTCGGCGAACTGGCGGCTCGATCCGCGCGTCTGGCCAGCCATCTCATCGCACTCGGCGCGGGGCCCGAAGTGCCCATCGGTCTTTGCCTGGATCGTTCTTTCGATTTCATCGTTTCGGCGCTCGCGGTGCTGCTGTCGGGCTCTGCCTATCTCCCTCTGGACCCCACTTGGCCGGCCGCGCGCTTGCGCGCCATCTTGAACGACGCTCAGGCGCGGCTTGTGATCTCACGCGGCTCGCACTGCAACCTGGTGGCCGGATCCGGGACTAACGTGATCGATCTCGGCGCGTCCGCTGGCGCGATTCAGCGCTGCGTTGCTCTGGCCGAGCCGGTGGCGATGACACGCGACAAGCTGGCCTATATCATCTACACCTCGGGATCCACCGGACAGCCCAAGGGCGTCGAGGTTACGCACGGCAATCTTCTGAATCTCATCTTCTGGCATCGGAATACTTTCGGAATCACGGCCGGCGATCGGGCGAGCCACATTGCGGGAGTCGGCTTTGACGCCGCCGTGTGGGAGATATGGCCGTATTTGACCGCGCGGGCAACCCTGGTGCTGGTGGATGAACAGACCCGCACGTCGGCGGATCTGCTGCGGGATTGGCTGGTAAAGGAACGCATTACCGTGGCCTTTGTTCCGACCATTTTCGCCGAACCCATGCTGGCCCAAAGCTGGCCGGCCGGGACGGCGTTGCGATATCTGCTCACCGGGGGCGAAGCGTTGCATCGCCACCCCACGGTTGGGCTTCCCTTCACGGTGGTGAACAACTATGGTCCGACGGAGTGCACCGTGGTTGCGACGTCGGGTGTGATTCCAGCCGCTGGACCGGCGGAAACGCCGGCGAAATTGCAGAACGTCCTCACCGCCTACCATCGGCAAGCCGATCGCGCATACCCAGATCCGCATTCTGGACGCCGACGGCCGTCCGGTTGCCCCCGGCCAGGTGGGCGAAATCTATATCGGCGGAACCAGTGTGGCGCGCGGGTATCGCAACCTTCCCGAGACCACTGCCGAGCGCTTCTTGCCGGATTTCGCGAATCCTATTCCCGACTCCCGTTTGTATCGCACCGGCGACCTGGGTTGTTATCTCCCGGACGGACAGATTTCCTTCCGCGGCCGGGTAGACAGCCAGGAACAGATTCACGGATACCGGGTGGAACCCGACGAGATTGTCAGCGCGCTGAACCGTCACTCCGGCGTTGCCGCCAGCGCCGTGGTGGCGCGTGGCGAAGGAAGCTCCAAGAGCCTGGTGGCCTACGTGGTGCCGCGTGAAAACGCTGGGTTGTCGGCGTCCGGGTTACGCGAGTTTCTCTCGGCCAACCTGCCGCATTACATGGTTCCCTCCACTTTTGTCAAAATGCCGGCGCTGCCCTCCAACTCGAACGGCAAACTGGACCGCGGCGCTCTTCCCGCGCCCTCCCGCGAGAATCGCTTCGAGGACGCCGGTTACCGCGCGCCAAGCACGCCCACCGAGGAGCTTCTGGTTCAGATTTTGGCCGCGGTGCTGGGCATGGACCGGGTGGGAGCCGACGACAATTTCTTTTTACTCGGGTTTCACTCCCTGCTCGCAACCCAGGTGGCCACTCGGGTCCACGAGCGCTTCGGCGTTCAACTCAGCCTTCGGCATCTGTTCGAAGCCAAGACCGTGGCGCGACTGGCCGCTGAGGTAGACCGGCAACTCATCGAGAAGCTCAACTCGATGAGTGATGAGGAGGTCGCGCGACACCTGGCTGGCTTGTCCGGAGACTGTAAATGAATGCCGAGATCAGCTTATGTCAGCTCACCGAGCCAGATATCATGGCGTCTCCGTACGAGTTTTACCGTGAGCTGCGCGAAGCCGATCCGGTGCATTGGGATCCTTTCCTGCATGCGTGGATAGTCACCCGCTACGCCGACATAGTCACCGTTCTCACCCGCTTCTCGGCCGACCGGACACTCACGCCGGAGCAATTGGACGGCATGGGACTTGGGGCGCTGAAACCGATCATGGAAGTGGTTTCCCGGCAGATGTTGTTCCGGGACCCGCCCGCCCACACCCGTCTGAGAAACCTGTGCGCGGCGGCGTTCACGCCGGCCCGCGTCGCGGTGCTGCGCGGGCATATTCAGGACATCGCGGACGGCCTGATTGACCGTTTTATCGGCCAGGGAAGCGCCGATATCGTGGATGATTTTGCAGCGCCAATGCCCGCCATCGTTACCGCCGAGATGCTGGGCGTCCCGGTGCGGGATTACGAAAAGCTGAAGCAGTGGTCCATTGACTTCGCCGAAATTCTGGGTAATTTTCAACATCCGCCGGATCGCGTCGCGCGCGTGGCGGCTAGTGTTCGCGACATGACGGAGTATTTCCGCGCTGCCATCCGCCAGCAGGAGACCGACCCCACCGAAGGGCTGGTGAACTCCATGGTGCAGGCGCAGGTGGATGGAGTCCGTCTGACGGAGGAAGAAATGGTCGCCAACTTGATCCTGACGATGATCGGCGGACAAGAGACCTCGACCAATCTCATCAGCAGCGCATTGTTGACTCTGCTGCGGAACCCCGCGCAGATGCAGCTGCTTTTGGACGACCCGTCGCTGGTTGCTTCGGCTTCCGAGGAGTTGCTGCGCTATGAGAGCCCCATCCAGCACACGGCGAGGGTGGCGCGCGAAGACTTTTTGCTGGGCGATAAAATAATTCGCCGCGGCCAGTCGGTGGTTGCGGTTCTGGCGGCGGGGAATCGAGATCCGGAACGCTTTCCGAATCCGGACGTGCTGGATGTCAAACGCGGGGACAAGGGGCATCTCGCCTTCGGCTGGGCCGCGCATTTTTGCTTCGGAGCTCCCCTGGCGCGCATTGAAGTGCCGATCGCTCTCGGCGCTTTGTTGCGGCGCTTGCAGAACCTGAAATTGGTGACCGAAGATTTAGTCTGGCACGAGAATTTCGGCTTGCGCGGGCTCAGCGCGCTGGCGGTTCGTTTCGACGCCCGGGTTGCGGAACGCATGACTTCCCGCGTAGAGTTGTCCACGGGTACCGTATGACGAGTCCCGATACAGTTTCCGAAGCTCGGCGGCAATTGCTGGAAAAATTCAGGCATGGCCGATTGCCGGCTTCCAAGGGACCGCTGGAGCCGCTCGTTTCCCGGCCGCCCGGTGCCCAGACCCCGCTCTCGCCAGGCCAGGAGCAGGTTTGGTTCCATCACCAGCTAGCGGCGCCCGCTCCGATCTACAACGAGTCCGTTACGATTCGCAGACGGGGACCGCTGGACCCGGCAATTCTCGAGCGCTGTTTCAATGAGATTGTCCGACGTCATGAGATCTGGCGGTCCGCATTTCCATCGAGCAACGGAAAAGCCACGCAGCGAGTCGACTCCCATGTGCGGGTATCCCTGCCGCTCATCGACCTGAGCGGGCTTCCCGTTCAAGAGCGCGAAGCGGAGGCGGTTCGAATCGCAACTGAGGATGTTCGCCGTCCCTTTGATCTCAACGTCGCGCCGCTGTTTCGCGCCCGCCTGATTCGTTGGGCTGAGGATGACTACCGCATTTATCTCACGGTCCATCATCTCGTGTTCGATGGAGTGTCGATCTATCGCGTCCTGATTGGCGAGCTGGCCGCTCTGTACAGTGCTTTTTCCTCCGGCCGGCCCTCGCCCCTTCCCGATCTCGCGGTTCAATACGGCGATTACTCGCTTTGGAAGCAAAGCACTCTGGCCAACGGCGCTCACGAAGCCGACTTGAAATATTGGCGCGAGACTCTCTCGGAAAATCCGCCCCCGTTGGACCTTCCCACCGACCGGCCGCGTTCCGCCGAGGCTACCTGGCGGGGCGGGATGGAGACATGCTCGATACCCGGACAACTGATCGAGAGGCTCAAGGAGTTAGGCCGAACCGAGGGCGTCACTCCCTACATGCTGGTTCTGGCCGCATTCCAGGTTCTTTTGTATCGCTATTCCGGCCAAGATGACTTCCTCGTAGGCGGCGCGACGAATACGCGCACGCGGCCCGAGTTTGAATCCTTGCTGGGATATTTTCTGAATGCGGTTGTTTTCCGCAGCCAAATCGGGACGGATCTCACATTCCGGGAGTTTTTGAAACGCGCTAAGAATACCGTGCTGGGCGCTTTGGCCCACAGTGAGATTCCGTTCGACGCTATCGTGCGCGAACTGGCGCCCAAGCGCGACACCAACCGGCACCCTCTGTTCCAGGTTCTATTCTCGATGCGGCCGCCCTTCAGCGATTTTCCCGAGGGCTGGGACGTCACCGACATGGAGGTTCATAGCGGCGCTTCCAGTTTCGACTTATTCCTGGAGTTTTCCGAGCATCCACAAGCTTTATCCGGACGCTGCGTTTACAACGCCGATCTTTTCGAGCGCGCCACCATCCAGCGCATGCTGGGGAATTTTCAAGTGCTGCTGGAAGAGCTGGTGGCAAACCCCGACCAGGCCCTCTCGCGAGTTCCGTTGCTCGCCGCGGGGGAACGGCAGACGCTGCTCGTGGATTGGAACAACACAGGCAAGAGCTTCCCCGAACTTCTCATTCACGAACTGTTCGAGGCTCAGGCGGAGCGCAACCCCAACCACCCGGCGCTTATCTTTCGCGGACAGCAGTTGACGTATGCCGAGCTGAACGCCTGCGCCAACAAACTGGCGCGCTACCTTCGACAGAACGGGGCGGCCAGTGGATCTCTGGTCGGCGTCTACATGGAGCGGTCGTTCGAAATGGTAGTGGCGCTGCTCGCCATTTTGAAATCCGGCGCCGCCTACGTGCCCTTCGACCCGGAGCTTCCGTTGTCTCGCCTGAACATGATGCTAGAGGACTCGCGCCCAGTGTGCGTGATCACCCAGCGCAAGTTAAGCGGGAATCTGCACGACCACGCCGGACGCATCGTCCCGCTCGATTCCGGCTTGGAAGCGATCGAACTTCAACCGGACTCCAATCCCCGCATCCCAGTGGATCCCCGGGACGCAATTTATGCCATTTACACCTCCGGCTCCACCGGCGTCCCTAAAGCGGCCATCAATACCCACGAAGCGGTAGCCAATCGAATGCTCTGGATACAGGATCGTTACCCGCTCGAAGCCGGCGATCGAGTCCTGCAAAAAACTCCCTATACCTTCGACGTGTCGGCTGGGGAATTCTTCTGGCCGATCATTTGCGGCGCCACGTTAGTCATCGCGGAGCCGGGCGGACATAAAGATCCAGCGTACCTCGCCAACCTGATCAGCGCCGAACGGATCACCAATATTCATTTCGTGCCCTCCATGCTGCGTGAATTTCTCGATCTTGGCGACCTGGATCTTTGCGGCTCGCTCAAGCGCGTCCTGTCGAGTGGCGAGGCGTTACCCCCGGATCTGCGGAATAGGTTCTATCAGCGCCTGGGAGCGGAATTGCATAATTTGTATGGACCCACGGAAACAGCCGTGGAGGTTACCTATTGGGACTGCGCGAACCAGGCTCATTGCGCGACCGTTCCCATCGGACGTCCTATTGCGAATGTCAAAGCATATATATTGGACCAGCATCTTGCGCCGGTCCCTATTGGCGTTGCGGGCGAGCTACACATTGGCGGCATCGCCGTTGCCCGGGGATATCTGAATCGGCCCGAGCTTACCGCCGCGCGGTTCATTCCGGATCCGTTTGGTAAAGATCCAAACGCGCGCCTTTATAAGACCGGCGACCGGGCGCGCTTTCTGGCCGACGGCAATATCGAATATCTGGGCCGGCTGGATAATCAGGTTAAATTGCGTGGTTTTCGCATCGAATTAGGCGAAATCGAGAGCGCGATATTACAGTCTGATCAAGTACGGTCCGCGCTGGTTACGCTGTGCGAAGACAGCCACATCGGTCAGTGCCTGGTCGCCTATCTGGTCCCGTCCGCCTCGGGATTGGATGCGCAGGCAATCCGGGCTTTTTTGAGGGAGCGCCTGCCCGATTCCATGATCCCGTCGCATTTCGTATTTTTGGAGTCGTTGCCCCTGCTGTCCAGCGGCAAGGTCAATCGGGCCGCACTGCCGCTTCCTCAGCAGTGGTCAGCTCCGCCGGAGAAACTATACGCGGCGCCCAGTGATTCGTTCGAGCGTCAACTCGTGGAAATCTGGGAAGCGCTCCTCGGGACGCGTCCCATCGGCGTCAATCACAACTTTTTCGACCTGGGCGGCCATTCGATGCTATTGGCTAGACTGCTCTTTCAAGTGGAGCGGACCTTCCACAGGAGCCTGTCCATGACCGCGGTATTTCAGAACCCGACGATCGCCCAATTGGCCGATCTTCTGCGCGGCGAAAAGCTGTTGGCTCAGCCTTGCCGGGTGTTTCCGATTCAGGGGGAGGGGACGAGGCCCCCCTTCATTTGTCTGGGCGCCGGACCATTCTTTATTCCCTTGTCTCGTCGCCTTGGAACCGATCAGCCCCTGATGGGCGTCGATCTGACTTACCTGGAGACCGACCGGCTTCCCGTCCCTGTCCACCTGCGGGATATCGCCGCGTACGTGGTCAAGGCCATCCGGGAATTTCAGCCCAGTGGCCCGTATTACCTGGGCGGCTGGTGCCTGCATGGCGTTCTCATGTACGAAGTGGCGCAGCAGATCATGGCCGATGGCGGCGAAGTGGTTTTGCTGGTGATGATCGACAGCATCAATCCCACCCATCAACGATCCCTACCCTTGCCGACCCGGGTAGTGGTCACCCTGCAGAAGTGGGTGTATCTGGCTAGTTTGCTAGCGAAATCAAAGGCGGCCGAAATTCCGGCTTACCTGTCGCAGCGGATGAGACTGCTTCGCATCCGAGCCGTGCGGTTCTTGCAACGCTGGGAGTACAATCGCTCGGTGCATAATCCCGAAGTGCCTTTGGAGATGGAACTGGACCCGGTATTCCTGGTGGCGTGCGGAACGTACGTGCCCCAACCGTATCCGGGCCGCGTGGTGCACTTCCAGGCGGTGGAAAGACCAGACGGGCGCCATTGGGATCTGCGATACGTCTGGCAGAATTTGATTCGCGGGCCATTTGAGACCCACGATATCGTCGGCGGGCACGATGGAATGTTTCGGGAGCCGTATGTCGGCGTCTTGGGAACGATGATGAAAGACAGTTTGGCGCAGGCCCAGCAACTGCGCGGCCAGCAGGAGCCCGCTGCTCCTTCGCCCGCGAACGGATCGGCTCAGGATCGGGTGGGCCGTGCCGCGCCCAGGCCCAAGGTCGCCGGCGGGTTCAAACTGGAATCCAGGTAATTCTCCGGCGGAATCGCTCAATCGAATACCCTGGTACACGTGGCTTCAGCCGCGTTTTGCCAAATCGGGCGAGAGGGCGCCGCCTGAGAAGTTTTTGTGGTTGAACCACTCATTGGCTATGGATTTCCACGGCGCGACGTACACATTGCGCTTCGACCCTGAGCGTTCAGGATCGCGCCTTGGCCGGCGGTCAGGACCGTTCAGGGCAGTAGCCCACGCGCAGCCAATCGGCTTACTGCATCGGAGCGGCTCGCGATTCTGGCCAAGAGATGGGCAAAACGCGGCTTGAAGCCGCGTGTACCACTGCGTCAACCGGTACATCGAAAACAATCCAGTGAAACCCACCCTGGGTTAGTCATCTATGATGCCGGGTCTTCTATAATAAGTACACTTCCCCATGAAGAAGCTGTGCCTGTTCGTAGCTCTCTGCGCTTGTTCGACCCTTTTATCCGGCCAGGCGAGTCCCCCCGATTCCGGAGATCGAACCCGCATCACCCTGGACGTTTCGCGCGTCAACATGCTCTACACGGTTTCCGACAAGAAGGGCCGCTTCGTCACCGATCTCACCAGGAACGACTTCGAGGTTTTCGAGAGCAAGAAGCCGCAAGTGATTATCGAATTCGCGGCCGAGTCCGATCTGCCGCTGCGCCTGGCCATCCTGATCGATACCAGCAACAGCGTTCGCGACCGTTTCCATTTCCAGCAGGAAGCCGCAACGGCGTTCATCGACGGCACCGTTCGGCCCGACCACGACAAAGCCTTGATCGTGAGTTTCGATACCGCCGCGGAGCTGGTCACCGACTTGACCGGCAACATCGGAGATCTCGAAAAGGCCGTCGAGAACCTTCGGCCGGGCGGCGGGACGGCGCTCTACGACGCCATCTTCTTCGCCTGCCGCGACAAGCTGATGCAGGACCAGCCGCTCTACAAATTCCGGCGCGCCATGGTCGTTCTGAGCGACGGCGAAGATAACCAGAGCCGCTACACGCGCGATCAAGCCCTCGAAATGGCGCAAAAAGCCGACGTTAACGTTTACACCATTTCCACCAACATCACGCGCATCGAGACCGACGGTGACAAGGTGCTGCGCTATTTCGCCCAGGAAACCGGCGGCCAGTCGTTCTTTCCGTTCAAGGCCAGCGATCTGAATCAGGACTTCGAGAATATTGCCAACGAGCTGCGGCATCAGTACAACATCTTCTATCGGCCCGAGCCGCTCAAGGTGGACGGTCTGTATCATCCCGTGGAGATCCGGGTGAAGGGCCGCAAGGATCTGATCGTGCGGGCACGCAAGGGCTACTACGCGCCGAAATTGTAATGGCGCGATCGCTCTCCTGATAACGTCTTTAATCGGCGATAAACACGTTGAAGCTGGTCACCGTGCGGTACCCCATGGCTTCATACAACGAGAATCCGGACGGCGTCGCCTGCAGGACCAGGCGCGAAACGCTGCGCGAGCGCCGGGCCTGCTCGATCACTTGCCGCATGATCGCTTCGGCGAATCCCAGCCTGCGGTGCTGCGGTAGCGTCGCCACCGAGTATAAGCCAATGACATCCCCGGTAATTACGGCTGCCGCGGTGGTCACAGCCCGGCCGTTGGAATAGCCCACGTAGCCTTCGAAAGTCCCCACCCAGGCTCGCGGCGAACCGTACACCGACAGACTTACCGCAGGCGGAATCTCGAACGCCGTGGACATGACGTTGGAGAACGCATTGCGGGTTGCCTCATCGGCCACGGGCCGAACATCGAGCGCCGGCAGCTCCCGAGTCGCTGGCGCCAGCCGATCGGTGTACATCCCCGGCGCCTCCGTCAGGTGGCGCATTCCATGCCGCTTAAAAATGCGCGATGCCTCCCGCCGCAGCGGCGGATTCAAGAAATCCTGGCATAGCCAGTAGGTCCAGCGCAGACTGCGAGCTTCGAATTGTTCGGCCGAAACTTCGATCAAATGGCTGAGCTCACGGGCGTCCCCCGCGATCGGCTGCGCCTGCAACGCCGCATTAAACGCCGCATAGTTCAAGCCGCAAAAAATCAACGAGACGCCCGGCAAATCGCGGATTTCGGCGTCCGGCCGCGCCTTCCCAAAGAAGCGTAGCGCCTCGATCAGATTGCCGGCCACTGCGAGAATCTCGTCTTCGGGCATCTGGCGCTGAGATCCAAGGGAGGCTAGGGTATTTAGCGTGTTGGCCGCCGATCCTGACCGCTCCGCTCGGAGGCCAATACCGCGGCCATTTCGTCGTAATATCCGTAGATGCTGTTTTCAAGGAAGGTATCGGTGCTATCGGTGTGCGCCCATCCGAGGTCATCGAGCTTAAGGCCCGCGATCAGCCGATCCCGATCTCTCGGAACACCTTCTTTCACCAGATCCTTCATCCTTTGATTCATGGT
Organism: Bryobacterales bacterium; assembly: GCA_963824345.1. Taxonomy (GTDB): domain Bacteria; phylum Acidobacteriota; class Terriglobia; order Bryobacterales; family Bryobacteraceae; genus Palsa-89. The sequence goes on along the minus strand of CAWGOZ010000011.1, from coordinate 42,442 downwards.
CTCGAATTTCTGAACGTACTCTCGCGCATACTGCTTCGTGAATATCTGACCGTGCCCTGGAATCACCGTGTCGAAATCGAGCTTCAGCAGGTTGTATAAAGTCTTCACCCACTCCACCGCGCTTCCACCAGCGCGATAGTCGATGAAGGGCGCCCCATCCATGAGCACGTCGCCGGTATGAACCGCTTTGAGGTCGGGGAAATAGACGAACGTATCTCCGCTGGTGTGGGCGCGTCCGAGATACAGCATCTGGACCTCGACTCCTCCTAAATGCAGCGCTCCAAAATCACCGAAGACGATTCGCGGGGCGGCGGCCGGCTCGTTTCTCATGGTCCCACCTTTCCCGAGAATTTCGTCGCGCAGGTTGCGCTGCGTGATCACCTCAAACCCGTGATCTAGCATCGCCGCGTTCGCGCCGGCGTGGTCCTGGTGATAGTGACTGTTCAGGACGTACTTGATGGGCTGGGCGGTGATGCTTTTGACATTCGCCAGCAGCTCCTCGGCCTGCCAGGCAAATTTGTCGTCCACCAGGATGACTCCATCCCCCGTGACGCGAACCGCCACATCGCCGGCTTCATGCATCAAGCCGTCCGCCATGGCTTTCGGTGCGGAGCCCCGGCATCCTTGCGTGCCGCAGACGCTGAACGGACCGCGAATCACATAGAGACCCTCCTTGACCTTTTCGATGGTCATCGGCTGGTCCACGGGAGGAGTGTCCGGGGAAATCCGCGCCTGCGCCAGTGCGCATTTCTGCGCCAACGCGCCAATCGAAAGCAGGGCCAGAGAGAGGCAGAATCTCATGCGCACGTGAGAAGTATATCCTACCATCCGGCTGGCCGCCGCTTGAAGGCCGGGTCGATTTGTGAAAGACTAGATTGGTGTAACACATCGCTTCATCGGAGGAACGGCCCTATGCGCTATCTGCTTTCCACTCTTATTTTGACTTCTACCGTCTTCGCGGCGGACAACCCGGTGACGTTTAATAAGGACGTGTTGCCGATCCTGCAGCGCGAATGTCAGGTGTGCCATCGCCCCGGTGAAATCGGGCCCATGCCATTTCTCACCTACGAAGGCACGCGCCCTTGGGCCAAGGCCATCAAAGTAGCCGTCGCGAGCAAGAAGATGCCGCCCTGGTTTGCCGATCCCAAGTACGGCCACTTCACCAACGAACGCCATCTCTCCGATGCCGAAATCGCCACCCTCACTGCCTGGGCCAACAACGGAGCCCCGGAGGGTGACGCCAAAGATAAGCCTGCCCCGGTGACCTTCCGTGACGGCTGGAACATCCGCCCGGACCTGATTTTCAAGTTCCCCAAGCCGTTCGCAATTCCGGCCAAAGGCACCATCGAATATACCTACATCACGGTGTCGGCGCCCTTTAAAGAAGACACCTGGGTAGTTGCCGGCGAAGTCCGCCCCACGGACCGCGCGCATGTACATCATGTCGTCGCCAACGTCCGGCCGAAGGGTTCCAAGTGGATGATCCAATCGCAGCTCGGCTCCGAGCCTTATGCTCCGGGCCCCAAGCGCAACGAAGAACTGATCAAGGCCGCGGGTGGAGATAAGTCCGTGCTGGACAACGAATTTCTAGTGGGCTATGTTCCGGGCATGGAAGCCCAGCGCTTCGACATTGACAACTCCGCCAAGCTGATTCCGGCCGGCGCAGATATCGTGTTCGAGGTCCACTACACCACCAACGGCGTGCCAGGCGAGGATCAATCCATGGTGGGGCTCGAACTCGCGAAAGCTCCTCCCCAGCGCCGATTCATGTCCATCGCAGCCGCGCAAACCAATCTCACCATCGCGCCGGGCGACTCCAACGCGGAAGCGAAAGCCACCCTCAAGTTCGGGCAACCCGTGGACTTCGTCTATATGCAGCCGCACATGCACCTGCGCGGAAAGGATATGAAGATCGACGCCCACTATCCTACCGGCGAGCGCGAAACCCTCCTCAACGTCCCGCACTACGACTTCAACTGGCAGACTGTTTACTACGAAAAGAAACCTCTGCATTTCCCCCAGGGCACCACGCTCGAACTCACCGCTCATTGGGACAATTCGCTGAACAACAAATGGAATCCCGATCCAACGGCGACCGTGCATTGGGGAGACCAGAGCTGGCAGGAAATGCTGGCCGCTCCCATGGCCGTGATCGTGGACCGCACGGTGGATCCCAAGACCGTTGTTTCCGAGGGCAATTTGGTGGGCAGCTCCGGCGCCGAGTAACTCAAACCGGTTAGCCGATTCTCCGCATAACCAAAAGGCATCCGAGGCAGGATTTGAAATACACATCAACAGTGTGTAAATTGCGAGTACAAACCATCATTTTAACCTCTACCTCCTATGAGCAAACGCATCAACATTATGCTGCCGGAACGGACCCTAGCCATGCTGGACCGGGTCGCTTCCAGAGGCAACCGCAGTGCTCTGGTATCCGCTGCCGTTCTCCACTATGTGGAGACCCAGGGCAAGCGGGGCCTTCGCCAGCAGCTTAAAGCCGGCTACCTAGCCAATGCCGACGAGAATCTGAAGATCGCCGCGGAATGGTTTCCTCTTGAGGAAGAAGTATGGCAAAAGTCCCGCTCCGGCAAAGCCAAAAGCAAAAAGTAACCGACCTTCGGCGAGGCGACATCTACCTTTGCTCCTTTGATCCCACCGTCGGTCACGAAATCAAGAAGACCCGGCCGGCTCTGATCATCCAGAACGATATCGGTAACCGCTTCAGCCCGCTGACTATCGTTGCAGCCGTCACCTCTTCCGTTTCGCCGGCAGCGTACCCAGTCGAGATCGTCATTGATTCCACAGCCGCCAATGGGCTTGACGTTCGTTCCTCTATCCGACTGGATCAGATCCGAACAGTCGATCGGCAGCGCTTAGTCCTCCGTTTGGGTATGGTTGATTCTGGCATCATGGCCAAAGTCGATGAAGCCTTGAAGATCAGCCTGGGGCCTGTTCGGCTGTGAAGCGCCATCTTTAGATTGACGATCCTTGCGGATCAACTCAAAAGGCGGTTATTTACCCACGGAGTGCGCGGAATCTCTCTCGTTGTCGCACACGTCTTCGATCATTTCGGTGTCGGCGAGCAATTCGAATTGCATCGGAAACGACCAGGGCTTAGTGTAGGCCTGCGGGTCGTCAAGGGTGACTTCCAGCTCCATGTGACCGAAGTCGCGGCGGCGAAAACGTTCGATGGTGTGCAGAGCCTCGGTATGCGGACGGCCGCTGTCATCGAGCCAGCTCCGGTCGTTGAACCCGCGCGTCTCCACCACGAACCAGTCGCCTTCCCAGCGCCCGATGGAGTAGCCCAGCCAAGCCGGATTGGCCACCGGTGGAAAACCGCGCCCGTCGGTGAAGATCTGGCGGAACCTCGCGAATTCTTCATACAGGATGAGCGTCAGCCCCACATTCTGCACGATCTTCAGAGGCACGCGGATAAGCATCTGATCGGGGATGCCGTGGGGCAGGCAACGCGCTGAAGGGCGATCCGCCATGAAGTTAGCCTTGCGCTGTTGGTAGAGAGTTTCGGCGGCGGGGAGCAGAGGCGGAATCTTCTCGCCAGGCCGCATGAAATCCTCCAGATTGGGGCCCATCGCCAGCCCCCCGGACGTGCGCTGGTTGGTCCCTCGCACGCGCTCCCAGAGTCCTGACAAGTCCGGCTTGCCATCCGCAGCCTTAGGAACAGGAGCGGCAAGGTTGGGTTTGCCATCCGCGGTGCGCGGCAGGCCAGGAGTGGGATATTCGATCCACTGGGCCGAAGCGGCCACCGTCCAGGTCAGGGTTGCGAGCCAAACTCGGTGCAGCATGTGTGTGATCCAGTCTCGGCGATCCGAGCAAGGACCATATATACTGCTACTTTCGAGAGAGGTCAAATGCAGATCCAGCGGAACACGCTCGCAAGCTGCGCTTTGCTCGCGGCATTGGCGCCCATGCTGCGCGCGCAGCCGAGGCGCGCGGCCAAGGACGTGGTGTATGAGGGCGCTCGTTTGATCGTCGGCGATTCGAGCGCTCCCATTGAGAACGCGGCATTCGTGGTGCGCAATGGACGCATCACCGCGATCGGTCCGAAAGATTCTTTCCAGGCGCCCGCGGGAGCTGCTCATGTCGATCTCGCCGGCAAGACCGTGATGCCCGCGTTCAACAACATCCACGTCCACATGGGGTATGAAGGCTACGTGAGCTGGAGCGTCGAAAACCACACGCCGGAGAATCTTCTGGATCACCTGGAGCGCGAAGCGTTTTACGGCGTTGGTACGGCGATGGCCATGGGCGAGCAGCCGACCGACTTCGCGATTACGTTTCAGCGCGATCAGCTGGCCGGAAAATTTCCACCCGCCGCCCGGTTCTTCTTCGCGGCCGGCCTGGCCCCGCCGGGGGGGGGGCCGGACCATCTTCTGATCCAGGGGACCGGACCACTGCACGCGGTATATGAAGTGGCAACCGCGGGTGAGGCCGTGGCAGCCGTGCGGAAAATCGCTGCCTTGAAAATTAAAGAGCTCAAGTTCTGGGTGGACAACCGGGACAACACGCGCGGCGGCATGAAAAAGATGCCTCCCGAGGTTTACATCCCACTGATTGAAGAGGCGCACAAACACGGCATGATGGTCCACGCGCACGCGACGAATTTAGGGGATCAGAAGGGCGTGGTGAAGGCCGGCGTGGATGTGCTGGTACACACGCTGGTGGCCGAAAAGGTGGACGACGAGTTCATCGCGATTCTGAAAGACAAGAAGCCCTACTGGACGCCGGTAATGGGTCTGGGCGATCGATCGGAGCTGTGCGACGGCGACGATGGGTTCATCGAACAGGTGCTGCCGGACAGCGTGATTGCCGATGTGAAGGCGGGAAAAACCTGGCTGCCATCACCGCCCTGCTCGGCCCCGCTCAGCGCGCAGTTTGCCCAGCGCGAAGAGAATCTCCAGTACAATTTTCCGAAGTACATCGCAGCGGGCGCCCGCATCGTGCTCGGCACCGACGCGGGAATTTCCGCCAAATATTCGTACGGCTATGCGGAGCATCACGAGATTAGCATGTACGTGCGGCTGGGGTTGTCGCCGGCGGAGGCCATCGTCGCGGCCACATCCCGGCCTACCGAAGTGCTCCGCATCAAGGACACAGGGGTGCTCGCAAAAGGCAAGCGCGCCGATTTTATCGTGCTGCGCGCCAATCCGCTGGAGAACATCGGCAACACGCGGCGGATCGAGGCTGTCTACCTCGGTGGAGCCCGCCTCGATCGGGACGCGCTGCGGGCAAAATTCAAGCGGGCGGTGGTGGATCGCGATGCAACCAAGGCCAAACTTCAGAAGGATTACGTGCCGCACCCGCCTTCGTCGCGCAAGTTAGTTGATTAAAGGGAATTGATTGAGGAATGACATATGATACACAGGCGCCAGTTTGTTTTTACGGCTACCACGGCACTGGCCGGTATTCCGCGCGGCCTGGCGGCTGCCGCGATCAAGTACGATCTGATCGTTAAGGGCGGACGCGTGCTCGATCCATCGCGCAAACTGAACGCGATCCGCGACGTGGCGATCCGGGACGGCCGTATCGGGGCGGTAGAGGCCAACATCGCAGCCAACGCCGCCGAAACCATCGACGCGAGCGGCAAGTTGGTGGTGCCTGGCTTGATCGATATCCACACCCACGCCACGCGGACCAAGGACGGACCGGCGCTGTGCCTGGCTGACGGCGTCACCGGGCTGATCGATGCGGGATCGCAGGGCGCCGATCACATCGATGACGCGATAGCCATGGCCAGGGCGGCGCCGCAGCCTTGCCGGGTCTTGATCAACATCGGGCGCGCCGGTATCCTGCCGGAAGGCGACACCATGGACATCGAGCGCGCGGACGTGGCCGCGGCCCGCGCAGCGATCGGGCGGAATCGCGAGATGATCGCCGGCGTGAAGGCCCGGCTGTCGCGCGACGTCGCCGGCTCGAACGATTTCGAAGTGCTTCAGCGCGCGCAGATGGTAGCCTCGTCGTTCCATCTACCTGTGATGATCCACATGGGGCAGACCATGACGCCGCTGCCCAAACTCCTTGCGCTCCTCAAACCCGGCGACATCGTCACCCACATGTTCGCGCCACCGCCCAACAGCATCATCGACGACGCCGGCCAAATTCTGCCCGAGGTGAAGGCAGCCCGCCGCCGCGGCGTCCGGTTCGACCTCGGCAATGGACGCATTGGCCATTTGCGCTGGGATATTGCCGAACGCGTGCTTCAGGCGGGCTTTCTGCCGGACACTTTCTCGACCGACTGGAGCGTCGAAGGACGCACCGCCCAGATCATCGACTTTCCGAATGTAATGTCGAAGTTCCTGATGCTCGGCATGTCGCTGGACCAGGTGATCGCGTGCGCCACCATCAATGCGGCCCGCCTGTTTCCGGTGTTCCGCAACCGGGGCACGCTGAGAGTGGGTGCTCCGGCCGACCTTGCGGTGCTTGAACTGAGGGAAGGCACGTTCGAATTCGTCGATAACTACGCGAACAAGCGGACCGGCCGCCAGAGACTTTTTCCGAGCGGCGCCGTGCTGGCCGGCAAGCGGGTTGCGCCACTCGCAACCGCATCGGCTGCGCCGGAATCACATTCGTTATATACTCATCTGCTATGAAAACCCGAGTTGGTTTTGCCTCCGTTTTTCTTGCCGTAGCTCTTGCGTCCATCTCGCCCGCGTGGGCCGAATTGGCCACTCCCAACGCCACCGGCGTCTCCATGGGACACATTCACCTGGCCGCCAAAGACATTCAGGCGGGGCGCCAGTTTTTCATCCTCCTGGGCGGCGTCCCGGTGTCGAACGGAAGTATCCAGATGATCCAGTTCCCGGGTGTGTTCATCAACTATCGCGAGGCCACGCCGGCGGGGGGCATGGTCGGTTCAGTGGTGAACCATTTCGGTTTCCATGTCCAGAGCGTGGCCGATACGCTGGAGAAGATCAAGCCGCTGGGCTTAAAAGTGGAGCAGAACAATCCGCAGCAGGCCTTCATTACCGGGCCGGAAGATATCCGCGTGGAACTGCTCGAGGACAAAACCATTTCTTCCCCTATCGAAATGCACCATGTGCATCTGTTCGTCACCGACCCGCTCGAAGTGCAGGCTTGGTACGTAAAACATTTCGGCGCGATCGCGGGTAAGCGTAGCCGGTTCGATATCGCGAACATTCCCGGAGCCGAGTTGTCATTTTCCAAGGCGGATACCGCGCAGGCGCCCACCAAGGGCCGTTCGCTCGATCATATTGGTTTCGAAGTGCAGAACCTGGACGAAACGGTGAAGCGGCTGGAAGCGGAAGGACTCAAGTTCGACATCCAACCGCGTATGGCCCCCAACGGAACAACTAAAATCGCGTTTCTGACCGACCCATGGGGTACTTATATCGAATTGACGCAAGGCTTGGCGCCGGCTAAAAATTAATCTGGCGTCCGCGTCCTGACGAACCAGAAAGGAAATTACGATGTCACGTTGCATCTGTACCATGTGCTTGCTGGTTGTCTTCGGGAATTCCTACAGCGCTCTCGCCCAGCCGCCACAGGGCGCGGCAGAGTCGCAGGTGCGGCCACCGCTGTTGTTTCGCGAGGAATGGAAGCAGCCGCCCTACACTGGTCAACTCAACGACCAGAACCGGCGCATCACCCAGGATGCAGTCACGAATTCAAACCTCGAGTTAAAGCTGTATGGGCCCGACGCACAAGACCTGACCGTATACGTCCATGAAGGCCGGCACGATCTGTGGACTGGCTTGGTGACGTCGCCCATCGCCGCCACGCTGCGGGACAAGAACAGCTACCTCGACCTCACCGGTCTCGCGCGGTTGCAGTGGATCGTGCGAACGCAAGGCCTGCATGTGCTCCATCCCGTGGTGAAGCTTGCGGACGGAACGCTGCTGGCCGGAAGCCATACCGACGCCACCGAAGGCGAGTACATCGAGCGCGAGATCTCGTTTGCCAATCAGCACTGGTTCAAGCTGGATCCACAAAAAGTTGTGACCACCGTGGAGGTGAAGAATCCAGACCTGAGTAAGGTGGACGAGATCGGCTTCGTGGATCTGATGCCCGGCGGAGGGCATGGCGTCGCGGGCTGGTCAAACGTGTCGATGGTTCAACTCTTCGCGAAGCGGTCGCCGCGCGAGGGCGCTTCGCGGTAGAGCACTATCACTTCAGTTGTCCATCCAGTTCCTGATAGACGCGTCTTAGTCCGTCCGGCAAATTATTCGCGCAGCGCGTCCAGTATTGGAACGATCCCAGCCGCGCAAAACGCGGAGCGCTTTCCACGGGAATCTTTGCGTCGTGCAAGCGCTTGCCTTCCGCCACCAGGTTCTCCAGCGCCAGGCGGAAGTTGGTCAGCTCCTCCCGCAGCACCTTGGGACTGTCCACGAAGCCATGGCCGGGAACGTACAGCGCGGCATTGATAGCTTCGGCTTTGCGGATGGTTTCGATCCATTCCGAAGGATATCCGCTGTAGGTGGAGGGATATAGGCGATTGAAAAATACTTCGCTCATGAACACGATGTTTTCGCGCGGCAGATAAACTTCCATGTCGCCGCCGGTGTGGGCGCGGCCCAGGAACAGGACATCGATTTCTTCGCCCCCCATTTTTATTACCCGCTTGTCGGAAGTCATTAGCTCGGTCGGCATGGCTACCCAGGACTCTCGGCCGCTATCCCGGGCCGCCTTGTCGTAATTCTCCAGGTGCGCTTTGGAATTGGGGTGGGCAAGGATGGTGACGCCCTTGGGAATCGCCAGGTTGCCGCCGGTGTGATCGCGATGATCCGCTCCCACGATCATGTACTTCACCGGTTGTGGAGTCAGTTTCCGGATCGCGTCCAGCAGTTTCTTCAATTGCTCGGGTGTTCCCTGGCCGTCGGCGATCAGAACGCCATCGCTCGTGATCACGATGAAGCTGTTGGTGGTGAAGACACCGTCCAGCGGCGGCGTCACCTGCAGTTCCGACCAAACGTAAACGTTGGGCGCCAGCTTTTTCATGCGGGGAAAGTCGCTCGGCTTGAGCCCCCGGACGGCGATATCCGCGGTGCGTACAACATCGGCCGAATACGCCCTGGCCACGGCGCCGGAAGAAAAACAGAACAAGAGAGAGAGTGTTAATCTCGATCGCATGGGGTTGCCTGCGCGCGTTACGCTCCCAGTCGCGACGCCAAATCCAACATCCCGCTGGAGACCACGTCGAAGTCACCCTGCTTCGCATCGTCGGCTTTGCGCGTCGGTCCGTATTCGTTGGGCCGGTGGATGAATCCGGTGCGCAAACCGAAACTGCGCGCGCTCCCCAGATCTCCTGCGTGCGCCGCGCACATCATCACTTCATCGGGATTCAGCTCCAACAGGCTGGCTGCGGTGAGATAGGCTTCGCGATCCGGTTTGTAATGGCGGGCGAGCTCAGCCGAAAGGATCAGGTCCCAGGGAATGCCGGCGTGCTTGGCCATGTCGGCGAGCAGAGCGACGTTTCCATTCGAAAGCGGCGCGATGGTGTACTTCTTCTTCAGGCGTGTGAGACCGGCCACGGAATCGGGCCACGGCTTCAGGCGATGCCAGACCCGGTTCCAGTGGTCCTTCTCCTCTTCGGACAGGCCTTCGATGTGAAACTCGGTGAGCACGTCTTCCAGCATCGCGCGATGCAAATGGTCCAGGTTGGTCCAGGGTATTTCACCTTTACGCACCCGGTCCATGGAAGGCGCATAGCCGGCTCGCCATCGATCGGCGAAGCGGCCCCAATCCACCGTAATGCCCTTGGCCTTTCCCCAGGCTTCGCCTTCTTCGATGATCGATCCGCGCCAGTCCACCACCGTGCCGAAAGTGTCAAAGACCAGCGCCTTCACCGAAGGTACCTGCCCGCTTGCGCTCTCGATGCCGCACCAGGCCGACGCCGCAGCGCCGATTCCGGCGGATTTCAAAATTTGTCTCCGTGTCACGGTCCAACTCCTAGGCGCCCAATATACTACAGGGCAGGTTTCAGGAGAGGTACGCTGCCACAGGTACACGCGGCTTCAGCCGCGTTTTCCCCGGCGATCGTCCAGCTTCAGTTTTTGCACGCTGCCACAGGTACACGCGGCTTTCAGCCGCGTTTTTCCCGGAGATCACCCAGCTTCAGTTTTTGCACGCTACCACAGGTACACGCGGCTTGAGCCGCGTTTTTCCCGGAGATCACCCAGCTTCAGTTTTTGCACGCTACCACAGGTACACGCGGCTTGAGCCGCGTTTTTCCCGGAGATCACCCAGCTTCAGTTTTTGCACGCGGCCACAGGTACACGCGGCTTGAGCCGCGTTTTTCCCGGAGATCACCCAGCTTCAGTTTTTGCACGCGGCCGCGTGGTCCGGCTTCAATGGATTGTTTTCGATGTACGGGGTAACGCGTCTTTCTCGCCCAATTTGGCAAAACGCGGCTGAAGCCGCGTGTACCGCTGAGAGCCGCGTGTACCAGGGGGTGTACATTGCACACCCCTCAAAAAATCGCCAGCGGATTGAATGGCGAGCCCGTCGCTCCCGGGACGCGTAACGGCGCTACTGACATGCAAAAAGTGTGCCGCTGGAGCTTTGCCGCCTGCTCGCTGGCAGCCTCCAGGTCGCAGTTATCGAATAGCGGAGTTCCGGCCGCAACCAACATCAACTGATGAATGGGCTGATTCACGCCATCCACCCGCGAGGGCCGCACGTCCTGGACCACGTCGCTTCCCAGCAATGCGATATCGCGTTCCTTGAGCCACTTCGCGCAAGACGCGTAGAATCCGGGCGCGGCGACATTCAGATCCAGCGGGCCTTTCTCCGCTACCCTCTTCCAGCGCCCGGTGCGCAGCAGAACGCAATCACCGCTTTCGATCTTTACGCCGGTCTTCTTTTCCCACGCGCTGAGATCTTCGGCGTAGATCGCTTCTTCGTCGCCCATATATCGGACGCCCTTGAAGCGCGGCCAATCGATCAGGACCCCGCGCGTGAAGAACCCGTCTTTGAACGGCATCACGTCGTTCTTCTCGGCGCCCCAATGCGTAACCGCCGCGGCGGGAAAGCCGTTGTAAATGTGGCCCTCGAAAATGAAATGCGAGAGCGCATCGAAGTGCGTCGTGCTGTTGCCGTGAAAGTTCACCTCGATAGTATCGACGGCGTATCCGCTTGGACGACGCATGTCCACTCCATTGGTGAGCATGACGTGCTGCCACGTGTAGCGCGGGCGATAGCCGGGTCCGCCCGTTACAGGTTTTGGATTTTCCGCTTCGGGCGAACCTTTGGGAGCAAGGTCGGCGTCCAGCGACAGGGAGACCGGAATCCCTTCCTTGACGAGCGCCGCCGCTTGTTTGCGCTTGGCCGGAGTTATCAAGTTGACGGTGCCGGCCTGATCCTGCTTGCCCCATCGGCCCCAATTGGAAAGTTCGGTCATCCACCGGTCAATGTCCGCCTTGGTCAAATTGCGCGGATATGTATCGCTTGCGCGCAACGGCGCCGCGAATCTATCAGCAGCCGCCGCGCCAGCCAGCGTCCCCAGCGAGCGCAGGCGCGCCCGCATATCGAATTCAACCGGTTCCATGCGCGTACCTTCCTTAGACATCGATCCGTTTGGTAATCTTATCCAGCGCGTCGCGGTCGATCGGATACCCCAGCCCGGGCGCGGTGGGCGCATGCACGTAGCCATCCTTATCGATACGAATCTTGTCCTTGTGATAGGGCCGGTCCACCAGATCCGCGGTTTGCGGCATTTCGAACCAGAACGCGTTGGGCAGCGCCAGCTCCAGATGGAAATGGACCGCCAGATCCATCACGTTACCCCAGTTGTGAGGCGTGCATTCCAGGCCGAACGCGTCCGCCAGCATCCCAACTCGCATGGAACCGCTGATGCCGCCGACATTATCCGCGATCAGCCGCACCACGTCCACCGCGCCCCGCTTGATGTATTCCGCAAAGTCCGAAATCGATCCCAGAAATTCGCCCACGTGCAAGGGAAGATCCAGCGCCTTCGCGAGCTCCACCAATCCTTCCAGGTCGACGGTCCGGATGGGATCTTCGAACCAGGCATAGTCTAGCTTATCCAGCAGACGCCCCACCTTCATCGCTTCGAATCGATTGTAGGCCTGCACGGGATCGTGCGCGATCACGAATTCATCCCCGAGCGCCTTGCGCACTTGCTTGATTTCCTCCATGTGGCCCACGTAGGAAGGAATCTCCCCGCCGCCTTTGTGCTGGCCCGTGCCGGGGTGAATCTTGTAGCCCTTGTATCCGGCCTCCTTTGCTTTGAGAGCGTCCGGAACATAATCCTCGATGTAGGGCAGATGCAATGAACTCGCATATGCCGCCATGCGGTCTTTAGTCCCGCCCAGCAACTTGTAAATCGGCCGATGCACGGCCTTGCCCAAAATATCCCACAGGCAAATGTCGGCGGCCGCCGCTTTATAATCCGGCCAGGACCCGCCGCTGCGGCTGGGCATGGCGACAAACGACCCGGCTCCCGGACGCTGGCCCGGTCCGCCGCCCGTGCGCGCCGAGGTGTTGAACCCCGCCAGGCTCTTCATGCCGGAGGTCGCGTTCAGAGTCGGCAGCAGATCCACAACGTTCTTGCCGGTCAGTGCGGGCTTGGCCCATTCCAGCCAGCCAGTGGTGCGCTCGCGATTGCCGAGAGTGTAGTTGCCTTCGATCCCGCTATTGGTGACGATGGCGACGATTTCGCCCGACTCGGAGCCGTTCAACTTGTGAACGTTGCCCAAATCGGTCACGTAAATTTTGACTTGTTTGATGGTGAGGTCGGGCAGATCGCTTTTCTTTACTCCCACGCTCTGGGCGGCTGCTGCGCCGGGGTCCGCGAGAGCTGCAAACCCGGCCGCCGTGCCGGCCGCGGAAGCAGTCAAGAAATTGCGGCGGGTCACCGCGTCTCTCAGCATGCGGGTCTTCTTGTCTCGGAGCATGGAAACCCTCCTCTGCGATTCCAGTCCCTTTGTGCCGGACCGGCATATGAAATATACTACTCGCGATCCTGGTGTGGGAAGTGGCGGTTCAGTGAAGGAGATCAAGAAAATGGAATCGGCTCACGACAGGCGGACATTTCTGGAGCGCTTCAGCATGGGCGCGGCCGCATTGGCATCGCTCCGCCCCGGCGCCGCGGCTCCGGCCTCGGCGGGCAAGAAACTGGCGGGCGTTTTCCCCATCGGCTTCTCGCCGTTCATGGCGGGGGATAAGCTGGACCTGGACGGTCTGGCGTCGCAGGTGAAGTTCTGCAACCGAGGTGGCGTGCACGGCTTTGTGTGGCCGCAAATCGCCAGTGCCTGGACCACCCTCAGTGAGAAGGAGAGGCTCGACGGAGCCGAGGCCATCGTCGCCGCCGGCAAAGGAGGCGCCACCGCGCTGGTCATTGGAGTCCAGGCGGGAGTTCAGGCGCCGGATATGGCCGCCATCCTCCGATTCGCGAAGCATGCCGCGAAGGTGGGCGCGGACGCCATCGTGTCGCTTCCTCCGGCCGGCCAGAACGACGACAAGGCGCTGCTGGATTTTTATCAACAGATCGGGCGCGCTACGGAACTGCCGCTGTTCGTGCAAAGCACCGGATCGATGAGCGTGGACTTGCTGCTTGAAATGCTCCGGACCATCCCGACTTTTCGTCACGTGAAGGACGAAGCGGGCGACCCGCTCGAGCGCGTCACCGACATTCGCGCGCGCAGCGGCGGCCGGCTGAAAGTTTTCTCTGGATTTGGCGTCCAGACCATGATCACCGAGATGGAGCTCGGATTTTCCGGGCACTGCCCCTTCGTGAGCGTAGCCGACATTTACTCATCGGCTTACGATTTGTGGCACAGCGGACAGAAACGCGCAGCCTTCGATATGTTTGGAAGGATTCAGGCGCTCAACAGCATGGTGGCCACCAATTCGTTCGATGTCCTGATTGCCCGCGGCGTCTTGAAACCGGGCGTTCGAACTCGCGAAGCTCCTGCCGTTGCCGCGCCACCGCGGCGCCGCGCTCCCGTCATGACGATCGAAGAAATCCAGGGGACGCTGAAAACTTATCTGCAGCCGTACCTGCGCGGCTAGGCGCTTACGCTCGCTTCTTGTACGGCCCCATCTTTTGATCGAGCGCCCGCTGAATGGCCGGCATGGCCCGCTCGGCGGCTTCCACGCCGCGCTGGATTAACTCATCGGACCGGTAATACTCCACCCACGTAAAATCCGAAAGATCCGGATTAATCAGCACGTCGGCGGAAATCGCCTTGAAGTTTCCCAGCTCATACTGCAGGATCTGCATCGCGTTCATAATGATGTCGAACATGTTCGGCATCCCCGATGAACCGTTCAGATAGGATAGCGGGTTGAGCCGGTTGGCCATCCGCACCAGCTTGCTGACGGCGTTCTCGACGCCCCGTTTCAGCGGCGGCACCACGTTGACGGCAATGCACAGATCCGCACCCATCGCATTCACAACCTCGGCGGGCACCGGGTCGGACACGCCCCCGTCCACCAGTGACCTCTCGCCCACCTTCACCGGAGCGAACACCATCGGCACTGAAGCGCTGGCACGGAAGGCGGTTGTCAGGGGCCCGGTACCTATGGAGATACGCTCGCCGCTTTCGATGTCCGTTGCAACAGTGGTACAGGGCATCAACAGGTCTTCAAAAGTGCGTTTTTCGCCCAGCAGCGGTTCGAAGATTTTGACAAAACTGTCGCCGGCGAGAAATCCAGGCCGGCTTATGGTGAGATCCACGGCTGCCAGCGAGTTCGTCCAGCGTCCCAATCGTAATGCAATATCGATCATCTCCTGCGGCGTAACACCCGCGGCGTACCCAATCCCGATGATCGAACCCTGCGAACATCCGGAGATCATGTCGATCGGGACGCCGTGCTTCTCCAGAACCTGCAGCACTCCCAAGTGTGCGATTCCGAATGCCGCGCCCCCACCGAGCGCCAATCCCACCGTCGACCCCAGAATTTTCCGCGCCAGACGATGCACCGAGAGCCCCGCGGGCGAGCGTGGGTGCTTGCGGATCAGCTCGGTCGAGGTTCCGTTATTCAGAGATTGATCGCGCGGCAGCACGAACGGCTCGCAGTGGCTCACCGGCAGCGCCATCGATTTTTCATTGAACCGGTTCACCACCTGGAAGTGCTTCATCTTCTTCCCGGGTGGCTTTTGACTGGCCGGCTCCACGCGATCCACCAGCTCGATGTAGACATCGGAAAACAAATCGATGGCTTCCATCACGCCGCGGGGTTCCGCGTTCAAATCGAAAACGATGAAAGGGAAACGCTCGCTATACCGGGATATGAGACTGGACCCGCGCTCGCCGTAGTAACCGGCATCCTGCCCCGGCCGCGCCGGAACATGGAGAGTGGAGACGCCTTCGGAAGTGTTGATGGCGCGGTCCAGATCGTCGCCCGATCCGCCCCAATTCAGAATCTCCTTCAGTTCGCCCTGGGGTCCCTCGGCGTCCGAAATCACTTTGACCAACAGAATTTGCGAGCCGGTCAGGTCGTGCAGCACGGCCGCAAGCGCTTCGGCCAGCATACTCTTGCCGCGTAGATCCCCACTGGCCGAACCGACGCTGATGGCCATGGTCGATTTGCGGACCATGTCGCCTTTGTTGGCGTCGGCAACCCGCTTGCAAAGCACGCGAGTGAAGTATTCCAGCGCCTTCGGATTCTTCAGGAATAAGCTGTTGAACGATGCGCGATTCAGAGTCACCAGGTGCGTTCTGCGGGCCGTCACCACGGACGCAGTTCGTTTCCCGCCTTGCAGCAGGGCCATCTCGCCGAAGAAGTCGCCCTTCTTCAGTACATTGATCACCCTCGCCGAATCGCCCTGCCCGACGCTCACCTCCAGCTCGCCGTCCAGAATAATGTGGAATGTGTCGCCTTCTTCGCCCTCGCGGCAGATATACTCGTCCTTTTGGTGCGTGGATTCGGTGAATAGCGATTGCACCGAAGCGATCTCGTTCCTGCCGAGGAAACTGAAGATCGGAATCGTGGAGAGAAGATCCTGCAGATCGGTCATTCTGAGCTTTCCAAACGCCTGAAACCGGAGCGACTAAGGATACCGCACTATCATACCGGCCGGGAAGCTGAGTTTTCAACGGCGCCCACCGCACGTGCGCCGGTAAACGTGCCACACTCTAAGCTAGGAGTCGATCCAATGCTCGAATTTGCCAACGCCGCTTTCAAGTTTCAGATCGCCATCTCAAGTTTTGGGGCCCAGAGGCTGCTGGGCGTGCTCCCCATGTCGGACTCCGGACCGGTCCGTGGCTTTCAGGAAACTTTCTATAAGGCAGGAGAAGCCGCCACGAAGGAATTTAAGACCAACACGGCGCTGTTCGGCGCCTTCCAGTTTGGTGACAAGGCTCAAAGCGCGCTGGCCAGCCTGGCCTCCGACGTACTCTCGCTGAAAGTACTCAGTCCCAGCTACATCCGGGAAATGGCGGCGGGGATCGCGCACGGTTCGAAGGACGCGGTGGGATCGGTAGCAACCGAGGAGGCGCGTGGGCTGCTCAAGCAGCAGTTCAGCAATACCTTCGACGTGATCGGTTACGTGAATCACGTGGACGCGCCCAAGCACTTGACGGACGGCACATACCCGCTCGAAGCGATGATCGAGAAATGCTACTCGCATGGCGATTATCCGGCCCTGTGGTACGTGGAAGGCTTGGGGGAACGCTATGCGGAAGCTTACATGGCCGGAGGCAAGGAAATTCGCGACTTGCTGACCAGCGGGAAAGCGGCGGAGGCCGATCCAAAAATCCAAACCATGATGCACGCCGGCATGGGAATCACGTTTGCCAAACACGTCGTCGCCAACCTGACTCCCTGGAGCACGGACGCCGAATTCCGCGACGCCCTGACCTTGTTCCTCAAGCTGGTGCGTAACAATTCGATACCCGGCTATGAGGGCGCCGCGCTGGAATCGCTGGGGCTGGTCACCAGAACCTGGAATGGACAACTGGTGAGTAAGATCTCCACGCATGTGCGGGGGATCGACGCCGACGCCTTCGAATTTTTCTGGCACGGAGCCGGACGCGCGATGTATTTCTCGCCCATGTACATGATCCCTGGTTTATCGCCCTGGGACGCCGCGGATAATGAGCCGCCAAATGACGTTGCCCGCCGCAATGCACGGGCCGGCGTGGCTTGGGCGTTCACCATCGTCAACGTTCGCCAACCTGAGATCGCCGCCCATTTTCTGCGCTACAAAGCGGAACAGATCGCAGGCAACGATGCTTATAACGATGGCGCTTTTTCCACGCTGATCATGGCCGGCGACATGGTGCCCGGCCATCGCTACGTTTCCGCGTTCGGCCGCTACCAGCCCAATGCCGCCGATCCGGAGTCGGTAGCCGCCTGGAACAAACATCTCGGCGCCGACGTGGAAGCCAAAGTCGATCACTATCGCTCGGCCTTGAAGGCGCACAAGAAACTTGGCGAGGTTTTCCGTTACCACCACCTTCCGCACTTCGTGGCCGATTTGAAAGGCTAGCTAGATGACCAGCCCGCGGCCCATTGAGACGCCTATCCCCGAGGACTTCTCGGCATTCGAGCGGTCTTTGGTCGAGAAATCCGAGGCCGCGCTGGTCGACGGCCTCCAACTGGAGCGCTGGACCCGCGACCCGAATCGCAAAATCGATCTGCACCTGTTGAACCTGAACCGAAAATATGATCTGCCGAATAAAGCGTACGGCTATTTCGGCGAGGTGCGGATCGGCGGCCGGACCTTGACCGCGCTCGGAGCGCGCCAGGAAGTGGAGTTCGGGAAAATCACCGGACCCGATCCCCAGCAGCGTCTGAAAGACTACGTGCTCCGCAGGTTCCTGAATACTTCCAATTGGACGTATCCGGACGGCGACGCCGGTGGTTTCACCTTCAAGCAGATGCTGTATCGTGCCGCCGACGGTACGTATGGGCGATACTCCGACGACCAGCTGACGAGCGTGCAGGACTGGAATGCGATCGGGAAGAAGTACCAATGGTCGCTGTTCACTTGTTATCTGCACGATTTTGTAATCATGCTTGGCCCCGTCAAAAAAGTTCTCAAGGAAGCAGTCGCCGTCGTCCAGCATCCGGATTTCATTCACATCGTCGAGAACCCGAAACCCGGCTACAAGCTGGAGGTGGCCATCGGCTACCCCTTCATCGACTACGCGCCCCTCCCGAACTACTTCGGATTCGGACCCGGAAAATTCGCCTGGGCGGTCAAGACCTTTTCCTTCCTGCTGCGGGACAACAACGAAGTGCGCTGCGATATGGACTTCGTCGCCGGACCCAGGCCGAAAAAGGTTTTTGATTTCGGCGCATGGATTCCCGATCCGGTTTACGGATCCGCTCTGGCTCTGCAGCTCGCAACGCTCGGTTTTTTCAATCCGCAGGGTTTCCACGACATGGTGGACCTCCAAATGTCCACGACGCACTCGCGCGTGCACCAGGCCCTGATGGAGGGCAGCGCTAAAGTGTTCGCGGCCTGGATCAAGAACACCTAAGGTGTGGAAAGCCTGGTACACGCGGCGGTACACGCGGCGGTACACGCGGCTTTAGCCGCGTTTTGCCAAAGCCTGGTACACGCGGCTTCAGCCGCGTTTTGCCAAAGCCTGGTACACGCGGCTTCAGCCGCGTTTTGCCAAATCCCCCTGTGAACTACACACTGCGCTTCGCCCCCTGTGCGATCAGGATCTCGCCGCAGCGGTCAGCAGCATCAAGGCTACTGCATCGGAACGGCTCGCGTTTCTGATCAAGAGATAGGCAAAACGCGGCTGGAAGCCGCGTGTACCGGCTCGGATTTCTCCTGTTGACCGGGCTTTGAGCGGCGACCGGCATGCCCGCCGGTGTACTATGACCCAATACCTATGCGAATCAGCGGCGCCAGCCGATTAATCGGAGCGACGATTTCCGCCGGGGTGCTGGCAGGCCTCGGTGCCGTGGGATTCCACTACATCGCCGACTACCTCGACGACGCCCTGTTTACGTGGGTGGATGCGCAGAAGGCCATTTCTCGCCTCCCGTTCGTGTTGATCGTCCCCGCCGTTGGGCTGCTCCTGATCGGTCTATTCCTGCAAAAATTTCCCTCCAGCCGGATCGGCGGTGTCCGCGAGGTTTTGGAATCGCTGCAGCACCACGAGGGTCGGGTGCCGATGGTGCGCATCCTGAACGTGATCATGAGCGGACTGGTCCTGGCGGTGGGAGGGTCGGTGGGACCCGAGGGACCCATGGTGCAGCTCGGCGCGCTGGTGGGCAGCCAGTGCGGGCAATTGTTTCGATTAAGCAAGCGCCAGCTCGAAACCCTAGTGCGCGCCGGGGCATCCGCGGGCATCTCGGCCGCGTTCCGCTCCCCGGCCGGCGGGGTTTTGCTGACGCTCGAAATCTTTGGCGCGCGCTTCAACCGCGATCTGACGGCGGTGGCCATCGCGGCCGGGCTCGGATATCTGGTGCGGACCACCGTGCTCGGCGATGCGTATCCCTTTCGCCCCGCGGTTGCGCTCGACCCCTTGCCCGCATTCACCATGCTGGTGGTCATTCCGCTGATGGGCGTGCTGGCGGCCCTGGCGGGTCATTTCTTCATCGCGATGTTCAACCGCTGGAAAACCGTGTTTCCTTCCGAATGGCCCTTGTGGTTTCGGGTGACACTCGGTGGCGCCATGGTCGGTGGGATTGCCATCTGGTTTCCGCAAGTGCTTTCATCCGGCTATTCCACCATCCGGCAGGGAGTGAACGGAGAAATCGGTTTGGAACTGTTCGTTGTGCTGCTCCTGTTGAAAATGCTGGCGACGTCCATTACGTTCGGATCCGGCGCCGTGGGCGGCCTTTTCGCTCCCACGCTCGTCATTGGCTCGCTGTTCGGCGGGGCCTTCGGATATGGCGTGCATGCTCTGGTGCCGTGGGCCATTCCTCAGCCGGCGCTTTTCGTCTTGCTGGGTATGGTGGTGATGTTTGGGTCCATCGTGAAAGGTTACTGGAGCGGGTTGCTCATGATTGCCGACATGAGCGGCTGCTATCACCAGCTGCTGTTGCCGGGCGTGATCGCAGGCGGTATTTCGTTCCTGATCAGCTGGGAGTTGCACGATCAATCCATTTTCGGACTGACGCTGGATCCATCCGCGCCAACGGTGAAAACCGAAGAAAGCGCGTTCGGGGCCGCTCGGTGATTCTTGACTGGAGGCCGGTTGAGTCCGACAATAAACTGATCGCCCGGCCGGAGGAACCATTGCAGAACGAGCACGATAAACAGAAGTTCGGGGAAGCGCTGGCGGACTTCTCCCTCGCCGCGATCCACGGCGGGACCTCCAGCTTGAGCCAGCGGCTGGAAGGAAAGAAAGCCGGCGTGGTGCTGTTCTGGTCTGGCGTGTGCTCGCATTGCGAACGCTACGACAACTACCTGAATGAATTTGAACAGCGGCATCCCGAGCTGGCGCTGATCCCGGTGGCATCGCGGCACGGCGAGACGCCGGAGATGATCCACAAGACCATGTCCGACCGGAAGCTGACTTTTCCGCTCCTGTACGATCCCGGAAGCGTGGTGGCGCGGCAGTGGTTCACGCAGCAGACCCCCCGGGTCTTTCTGATGGACGCCCAGCGGAAGCTGCTGTACCGCGGCGCGATCGATAATTACAAGTACCCGGACGATCCCGAGTATGTCGCGTACCTGGAGCCGGCCATCGAAGCGTATCTCAAGGGCCAGCCCCAGCGCCGTCAGGAAACCGCTAGCTACGGATGCGCGATTTTTTCCGTCTATTACATCTTGCCTAAGGCCCTATGATCTCCCGTTTCGTCGACCTTCTCAAATTACCTTCGGTCATGCTGGAGACCGGCCTCACAATGGCCCAGACCACGCTTGAAACCGCGCAGCGCGCCCTCGAGACTCTCACCGGCCAGGAGCAGGGGCCGCTCAAAGGCGCTCCTCTGGATGGCCCGCACGACGTGGATACTGCTGTGTCGGACTTCGCCGACAGGGCTTCGCGAATCGCACGCTACATGCCGCTCGACGTGCGCGAGATTCCCGGGGCGGCCCGCGACCTGGTGGATGCCGCGCGGCGTGCGTTCGGGTATCTGGATTTGAAAGACCCGCGTAATATCGTCCTTCCCGTCCAACTGATGCTGGCGGCTGGTAGCCTCGCCGCCCAGAGCGCGCTGCGTGGCCTTGTGACCTACGAAATGCTGGGGCCGACGAAGATTCAGTCACTCATGGTCGACTTCTTCGACATGTTCACCGAGCTCCAGGTCTTCGTGGGCCTCGAATACCAGGACGTGATCACCAAGTGCGAGGAGCGCCTGGTGGTGGCGCCGGACGATCACCGCATCCGTTACGAACTGGGCGAAACGCTGGTCAAGTGCGGGCTGTACGATCAGGCCGAAACCGAATTGCGGAAGGTCGCCCCGGATTCTTCGTATTACTCTTTGGCGTTGCATGAGGCCTCCGTGGCGCAGCATCGGGCGGGACGGCTGGATCGGGCTGCCAGGACTGCCGTCGAAGCACTGGACGCGAACCCGGGCAATCAGCGCACCCGGTCGTGGCTTTGGCTGACGGCGCAAAAGATGGGCGGATATCCGGACTTCGTTCCGCAGAACTACCGTGTTCAGTTGCGCGCCGGGCACGCCGCGCCGATCGTCGAGTTCGAAGACATCGCGGCCCGGATCGGGCTGGACAAGACCAGCGCGGGCCGTGGAATCGCTATCTTCGACTACGATAACGACGGCTATCTGGATATTCTCATCGCGGCTGCCCACGGCGGCTGCAATCTCTACCACAACAACGCCGACGGCACCTTCACCGATGTTTCCATCGGCTCCGGCTGGGATGGATGCGTCAACGGGTTTGCCCTCACCGTGGGCGATTACGATAACGACGGATATACCGACGTGTTCGTCACGCGCCTGGGATTCTATGCCGGCGAGTGCCAGCTCTACCACAACAACGGCGATGGCACGTTTACCGACGTGACCAAGCAGGCCGGGCTGAAGGTTTGGGGACCGGGTTTTACAGCCTCATGGATCGATTATGACGGCGATGGGCGCCTGGATCTGTTCATCGCGAATAATCTGGGCGGCCTGTTCGAGCGCAAGACGCCGAACCGGCTGTTCCACAACAACGGCGATGGCACCTTTACCGAAGTAACCGAGGAGGCCGGCCTTTCCACCCTGTGGCCCACCATCGGCGGCGCCTGGGGCGATTATGACAATGACGGGCGCCCCGACCTTTTCCTCAGCAACGGCCTCGGGCGGTCGCAGCTCTACCACAATAACGGCGACGGCACCTTCACCGACGTGAGCAAGGAGGCTGGGCTCGACGCGATTTGCTTCGGGAGCCCCGCCTTTTGGTGGGACTACGACAACGACGGCTGGATGGACATCGCCCAGTTCTGCTGGTCCGATCATGAAGACGTGCTGTATACCTGGGAACATGGCGAAGGTCCGGCGGACGGTCATCCCATGCGCGTGTACCACAACAACCGCGACGGTACCTTCACCGAAGTGGGCCGCGAGATCGGGCTGAACGGCTGCTTCGGTACCATGAGCGGCAACGCGGCGGATTTCAATAACGATGGGTATTTGGATGTCGTGCTCGGCAACGGAAGCCCCAAGATGGATCGGCTGGAACCCATGACTGTTCTGCAGAACGATGGCCAGAAATTCCACAACATCACGTTCTCGGCGGGCTTCCCGGTCCTCGGCAAGAGCCACGGCATCAACATGGCGGATTTGTTCGGCGATGGCCGAATGTCAATCCTGGTGGCGGCTGGCGGAGCTTATCCGGGAGATCTGCTGACCACCGCCGTTTACTATCCCAAGAAGCTGGCGGGCAACTATCTGAACTTGCGGCTGAAGGGAACCCGAAGTAACCGGTCCGCGATTGGAGCGCGTGTATCGATAGAAGCCGGCGGACGCCGCCAGATGCGCGAGGTTACCGGCGGAACGAACTTCGGTTGCCTGCCGCTGGAGCAACACTTCGGTCTGGCGGAGACAACCGTGATCGACTTCCTGGAAATCCGCTGGCCCAGCGGGCTGGAGCAGATCTTCGAGGGGCTGCCCGTGAACAGGACGCTGGAGTTCACCGAGGGGCTGGGAACCTGGGAAGATGCCTACCCGATAAGAGCCATGCTCGCCACCAGCGACATGGGGTGAAATTCGAGTTTCATTTCGGTTAAACTGATTTTGCAGAGGTTGCTATGTCGCAATACGATATCAGCATTTCGCCGGACGAGGTCAACCACGAATATCGTGTGCTACTGCGGGGGCCCGGTCTTAGCGAAGACGGGAAAAGTTACGTCTTCATCAGCCCGGAACGCTGCGCGTCTTTTGTGGAAGCCGTGAACTTCGCCTACCGGCAGGGTTTGCGAGACGGCCGGCGGTACGCGGAAAACCGCAAGGGCGAGGTGTTTCTCGTCAGCGGAACTACGCCGGACAATATGGTGATCCGGCGCCAAGGCTGGTGGGCGCGGCTGAAGCGCCGCTGCCAGTTTGCCGCCTGATTGATAGCGTTACCGAGCCGCGACCTGCCGAGCCGCGCGTGAGGGAGCCGGTTCCAATACAGCCTTCTAGGCTTCAGCTCGGAACCCCCAGCGGACCGATTTTACCTTTTCAAGTCGGCGGAACATCAGATCCAGAATGAGACCGATGGTTCCTATCATCAGCATGGCCGCGACCACCAGATCATACCGCTTGCCCGAATTGCGCGCGTCGATCACCAGGTAGCCGAGGCCGGAATCCACTGCGATCATTTCCGCGGCCACCACCACCAGCCACGCGATACCGAGCGCGATGCGCAACCCCACGATGATCTGCGGCAGCGCCGCCGGAAATACCACTTTGGCAAGCAAGGCCGCCGGCCGCAGGCCAAAGTTGCGTCCCGCACGGCGAAACATGGAAGGAACGTTGCGCACGCCATTCATGGACGCCACCACAATCGGGAAGAAGGCGCCCAAAAAAATAAGATACATGGCCGCGGCGTCGCCTACGCCAAACCAAACGATGGATAGCGGTATCCAAGCCAGCGGGCTGATGGGCCGCGCCATCTGGATCACTGGATTCACCACCCGGGCGGCGGCTGGATACCAGCCTAAAGCCAGGCCTGTGGGAATTCCAAGCAGAACGGCAAAGCCGAACCCCACGAAAACGCGGCGCAGTGAGTCCAAAATATACCCTACAAGCACTCCCTTGTGCGCCAACTCTCGAATACCTTTGACAACGGCGGCGGGCGAGGGAAAAACCTTGGACGCACTCACCACAACCGAGTAATGCCACAGAACCAGAAACACCCCGACAGCCAGCAGCGGCCAGAACAGCTTTTCCCACTTGCGAGGCTGCGCCAGGGCGTTCATACTTTGTGGGCCAGGCCGATCTGTTCGAAGATGCCGTCGCGCAGCTCCAGATAACGGGGAGAGCTGATATCGCGCGGGTGCGGAATATCGATCTCGACAATCTGCTGAATCCTGGCCGGGCGGGCGCTCATCACCACCACGCGGTCGGCTAGCTGAACGGACTCTTCAATGTCGTGCGTCACGAAAATAATAGTCTTCTTCTCGGCTTCCCAGATGCGCAAAAGTTCACCGCGCATGATCAGCCGCGTAATCGAATCCAGCGCGCCGAAGGGTTCGTCCAGGAACAGCATGTCGGGATTGACAGCCAGCGCGCGCGCCACTTCCAGACGCTGCTTCATTCCGCCAGAAAGCTCCTGGGGGTAGGCCCCTTCAAACCCCTGGAGTCCCACCAGTTTAACGTAGTGCTCGATCCGCCGCGCCCGTTCTTCCTTCGAGAGCTTGAAGAGGCCGAAGCCGATGTTGCCCTCCACGGTCAGCCAGGGAAACACGCCGCGTTCCTGGAACACGAAAATGCGCCTTGGATCGGGACCCGTCACCGCTTCGCCATCGATGGTGACAGTGCCGCTGCTGGGCGCCAGGAAACCGGCCATGGTGTTCAGCATGGTCGATTTGCCACAGCCGGACGGGCCCAGCAAGCAGATAAATTCGCCTTCGTGGACATCCAGACTGATGTTGTCCAAAACGGCAGTCTCGTTGCCGTCCCGGCGGAAGATCATGCTGATTCCTTCCGCCCGGAGTTTCGTCTTTACCGCCCGCGCCACGCTGGACGCAGTTTGTGACATGGATTAGTCCTCCGAATAGCCCCAGCGCAGCGATCGGATCTTCTCGAGCGACCGCATTCCGATATCGAGCAATAAACCTATAATTCCAATCATGACCATTCCGGCGATCACCAGATCGTAGCGGTTGCCGGCGTTGCGGGCATCCACAATCAGGAACCCGAGCCCGGAATTGACGGCGATCATTTCCGCCGCCACCACCACCAGCCACGAGATGCCCAAAGTAATGCGCAGACCAATAATGAGTTGCGGCATCACCGCCGGATACAGCACGCGATACACCAGGCTGGGTGTGCTCAGGCCGAAATTTCGACCCGCGTTGACATACACGGCCGGGATGCTTTCCACCGCATTAATGGCGGTGAGGGTCAGCGGCAGAAAGGACGCCAGAAATATGAGAAAGATCGCCGCCAGGTCGCCGACGCCGAACCACAGGATCGAAATCGGAATCCACGCCAGAGGCGAAATCGGGCGGAAAATCTGCAGCAGCGGATTGAACGCCATTTCCGACCGACGGGACCAACCCACGGCCAAGCCGAACGGAATGGCGATAACGGCCGCCAGTGCGAATCCCCAGGTAACCCGGAACAACGATGCCACAACGTATTTAAGGAGCAGGCCGCGTTGCGCCAGTTCGACAAAAGCGCGGGCGACGGCGATGGGGTCGGGCAGCAGGTGAACGCGTTGCCGGGCAACCGCGATATACCAGGCCACCAGCAGGATGGCAATGAAGGCCACCGGTCCCAGACGCGTCAATAGTTTCTTGGCCATCATCCCTCAAACGGGCGGCGTCAAAAAGATCTTCTAACAGTACACGACCGGAGCAGGCACATGCAATGCGGTGCGACTTGGTCGGCCAGCAAGAGATAGGTACACGCGGCTTTCAGCCCCGTTTTTGGCAACACCGCGGCTGGATTAGCCATCCCACCGTGACGTTGCACACGCTAGTTCGTTCAGTTGTGCATCGGAAAACCGGATCGTTGCAGAAGACGCAGAACGGCCTCTTCGGTATCCCCAAGCTTTCCCGCTCCCCTTAGCAAATCGCACGGGTCCACCGGAAACCAGTTCCGTCGCCGAGCGTCGCCCAGTCCTGCTAAATTGAAAGGCTCGATAGCCCGCAGGATTGCCGCGCGCAAGTCCGAAGATTCCGCCTCGGTTCGCACCTCGAGCGCTTGCCCGCACAACCGTGCGCAGGCGGGGCCAAACACCGGGTCATCGCACAGCAAAAACGACGACGCGAGTTGGGGCTTGTCCAGCCGGCGCACGGTTTCGGCAAAGCTTGCGGCCGCAAAGTACAGAAACGAAATCGACGTAAAAAGCGGAAAATCGCCCATCGTTCCATACAGAGCCCCGATCACCCGCGCCGCCGCGAGAAGCTCGTTTCGGGTCTGAGCCGCGTAGTTATCGACACGCTGAGCGAACCGCGCCGAATCCCAATCCCTCGCTACGATTTCTCCCAGCCGGGCGATACCCGCGAGAGTAAGCGGGATGCCTGTCGACAGAAGCGGATCCACGAATCCGGCTGCGGAGGGAAGCATGGCCCAGCGCCGCCCGGCCATGGAGCTGGCCAAGTAGCTGAGCTGTCCAGCGTGCACAAACGGGAACTCCGGCTGCGCCCCGGCGAATTGCTCCGCGACCGCCGGCAGAAGATCCAGTAATCGTCTCCACGCAGCGCCGCCCTCTTCCAACCGCAAGTGATCGGCCAGTGAATTCGTAACCGCTGCTCCGGCGCTGGTCAGGCCATTGTTGAAGCGCAAAACCCAAATCCAGCCGCCGTCGAACACGTGGTGCAACGCCGCGTCATCAACCGGGAAAGGTGGCGCGGGAGTTTCCTGGGAATTCGCGCCAAACCGAGCCACCTCGGAGAAATGCGTATAGATCGCCTGCGTTGCCGGGAAATTCGGAAATCGAGCCTCGGGCATTTCCAAGGCTCGATGCACGAAACCGCGCGGCCCAGTCGCGTCCACCAAGAACTTGCATCGAAAATCAACGGCATTACCCAACCGTTCTCCCTCCAGAGCCACGCCATCATCGGTTTCGTTCATCCGCAAAAGTGCGATCCGATCGCGATAGTCCACTCCCATCTCCACCGCCTCGCGCACCAGGAATTGATCCAGGTCCGCGCGATACCAGTGCGTGTCGGAGACCGCGTCGTGCGGGCTCGCGGCGACCAGCAATTGCCGCTCCCGATCAAACGAATCGGCCCCCGGCGCGCCGGGCGTATGGTGATAAAAGCTAAAGCCGCGCTTCAAGCCGCAAGCCAGTTGCGGATACGATTGCTGCCACGTTCCCCACTTTGTCAGTGGCCTGAGACGCGGCAGATCGTAGCGAGCGGCGATCTCTTCCAGGTACAGATTCGCGAGCGGAGTGGAGGATTCGCCAATCGCGAAACGCGGATGCGTCCCCTTCTCCAGCATCAGGACCGAGCGTCCGGCGCGGCGCGCAATCATCGCGAGTAACGACCCGGCGAACCCCGAACCGACGATCGCAATGTCGTAAGGCGCGCTCACAGGCAAGCTTCGCAAAGCGCCGCCGGAGGCAGAATGATTTGCCGCAGATTCATTGCCTGCAGGCGCTCCAACCGCGCGTCGTAGCACAGCGGACACGATTCATGGGAATGCATGTTCCAAAGATCCACGAAAACCCGGCCGCGCCCGAGACCCAGTCCGTAAACGAATGCGCTTTCGAGCGTCGCTATTCGCGGGGGAGAAAATTCTCCGTTTCCCGCCAGGTCTTCCATTGCCCCATTCCCGCCCCGGGTCGGGATCAGAGTCACCGCGGTTGCTCCGCAATCGAACGCGAAGTCGATGGATCGCGCGGCCCACTCGCAAGCCTCCGCCTCCTCCAGAAAGGGCGGTTTTACAAGTACGAACACGCGTAAATCCATGGCGTGAACGCGCAGGAAATCCGCGGCTTCGCCGAATTGCCGAAGAGTCATCCGTTTATTGAGCCGCGGCAGAATCTCCGGATGCACCGTTTCCAGGCCCATCGCCACTTCGAGCGGAGCTTGCAACAAATCCCGAAATCGAAGTGCCCCCTCGCCGATGAGCGCCGGATGACTCTCCACGATGACACGCTCAAACGATTTCACCCGCTCCGCAATAGCCGGAAAGTCCTCCATCGGAATCGCCCGCGCATCGAAAAAACTGCCGCTGTTATAGAGCTTGACCTGGCGCGCGTTCGGCAGGCGACTCAACGCATAGTCGATCTGAGCCGGGATCGCTCCAACGGGAACGCTCTCCGTCAGCGTGTTCCGCCACAGATCGCACATCACACAGCGCCACGGACACTCTCGATTCGTCAGAAAAACCGTGGCCACGGGCAATACGCTTCCATCCTTCGAGCATTCCTCTTCCACAAAGTATGCATAGGGACGCCCTGGATCAAGGCGCTCCCGAGCCGGACGCCGCGCAAGAATCCACTGGTCTCTGATCGCGGGTAGCTCAGGGTAGACCGACGGCAAGGCGCTCTCACCGATAAAAGGAAAGGAACTGCCTGCGATACTCAGCTTCGCGGAATGGCAGTTTCTCGCGGAGAACTTTCTCCGGCAACGCGCCATGTTGAAATCGACGCTTGGGGAATACCGGCATCGACAGCCCCGTTACCGCCTTAATCCCGCGCGAAACAATTTCCCCTTTCAACGCGTAAAGCTCGGGAACGTTGTAGCCGGTGAGCGCGACAAACGGAATCGCCTCCGCCACCGCAATCACGGATGGCCTCGTAAACGGGCTGAAGCCGTGAAAACCATAATGATGCGCTGGTGCGTAGGTCCGCGTGTACGATCGGCTCAATCCGCCGCTGTAGGTCAGCGAATGCTTGATCTTCCCGACGCCCCAGCCTTCCTGATACAGCATGGGATTGTTGATCACGCTGCGAATGGTAAGCTCCGGGTTTTCCTCGATGGGGTAATCCTTCAAGTTCTCATCGCCGCCATCGCCGTCGATCAGGTAGCGCCAATCCGGATATCGCGCGCGAATCCCGCGGCAGAGGGCCAGCGCCATGCTCGCGGATTCCAGATCGAGCGGCTTGTAATCTTCCACGATGCGAATGGTGTCTTCCACGTTGAGCGCG
Organism: Bryobacterales bacterium; assembly: GCA_963824345.1. Lineage (GTDB taxonomy): Bacteria > Acidobacteriota > Terriglobia > Bryobacterales > Bryobacteraceae > Palsa-89. Next base: position 13,335 of record CAWGOZ010000011.1, on the reverse strand, counting down.
GAACCGTCCGCTTGCACCGGTTCCAGAAACAGACCCAGATGAAGAGCATCCAGGAACGCTCGCGCCTGCTCCAGGTCAGGTCCGTCTCCCAGATCGAGAACGAACGCTTTCAGCCGCGCCAGGCTCATTCCCAGTTTGCGGAGCACATGGTAAGTCACCAGAAAAACACTGCCGCTATCGATGCCTCCCGAAAAGCAGACGCCGATTGGATCCCGCTCGGGCAGATGAGCCAGCCATCGCGATATCTCTTCCGCCAGCGCTCCGATGTAGAGCTCGCCGATCCGGTCCAGATCCGGCGGCAACGATCCCGATTCGGGCGCAAAGAACCGCGTGTAGACCGGGTCGGGATCGGGACACCCGATCAGTTCCAACTGAGCTACGTAGTGCGCCGGCACCATCCGGGTATAGCTTGGATGGAACTGCTCGCCGAGCCCCTCAGCATTGAGCCAGTTCCAAATCGTGTCGATGCGGTGGGCCACCACCAACACAGGCCCGCTCGCGCGTTTTGCCAGAAAGTAGCGCATCGGCCGATCCAGCGATCGCGCCATTTTCACTGTCTTACCTTCGCGAGCCACCAGGGCGAAGGAACCCTGAATCTCCTGAGCCGCCCCGGGATGCCGGAGGATGAGTTCGCGCGCGCCCTCCACCGACAGATTGTAGATTTGATTCGCTTGCGGTTCGGTCAGATCGACCACTCGCTCCACGTATTCTTCCATCATCGTCCCTTCTTGTCTCTCTACCATAGCGTGCCTGCGCGAGAACGTGCGCGACACGGCTCGATTTGAGATCATCGAAAAATCATGAACCATCAAGACGACATCCGGCGCGGTCCTGGCATGCAGCCCATGTTCCTGCCGGGCGTGGAACGAAACGACGAGCCGTCGCCGTTTAACGCCATCATCCGAACCATGCGCGACAACGGCCAGGAGTATCCGCAGATTTGGCACATGTTCGCGTTCCTTCCCAAGGCCACCGATCACCTGGCTCGCTTCACGCAGGAGATTCTGCGCGGGCCGGCACCGCTCAGTCCAGGAATTCGGGAACTGATCGCGGCCTACACGTCCTACCGCAACGATTGTCCGTTTTGACTCAAGTCCCACGCCGCAGTTGCGGCCGAACTGTTGGGCAGCGAGGAACTGGTGCAAAGCGTAATTCGCGATCTGGAGACTTCGCGGCTGGACGAAAAACATAAGGCGCTGTTTCGTTTCGTGGATCAGGTGAACCATGCTTCGCCGCGCATCACCGCCCAGGATATGCAGCCCCTCTATGCCGCCGGATGGAACGACGAAGCCATTTACTTTGCGATCACCGTTTGCGCGCTGTTCAACTTCTACAACCGTTGGATTGACGCCAGCGGCGTTCACGCGCTGTCGGAGGAAGCGCACCGCCAGGGAGGCAAGCGCAGCGCGACCTCTGGCTACGTCCGGAGCTAGGACAGCGGCCTGGCCGCCCGCCATAATAGATAAGTGCAAATTACCCGGTTCCGCTATATCGCGGCGCTTGTATCCATATTGGTTCTTGCTACGTCATGTAGCCGCAATGTCGGCTTACCCCAACCAGGCTCCGGCCAATACGGCGAGCTGGTCCGCGCGTTTTACATTGGCCTGGCGGGACTGCAGACCGGAGCCGACGAGATCGCAAAGGCAAAGCTGACTCTGGCAACCCAACTCGCGCCCGGCGAGCCGGCCAGTTGGGCCGATCTCGGATTGCTGGCGCTGCGCCAACAGGATTTCGACACCGCTTATAAATATGCCGACCAGGCTCGCTCCCGGATGCCCAACAACAGCCGGATCGAAGAACTGCTGGGAACCATCGAAAGCAGACGCGGCAAACTTCCCGAAGCCATCGCGCATTTCAAGAAGGCCGCCGCTGCCGATCCGAAAAATCTCAAGGCGCTTTACGCGCTGGCCGAAGAGACCGAGCGCCAGGCGGCGGACAATAGCGATGCCGACGCGGAAAAGCTCTTTGCGCGCGTCCTGGAACAACGGCCCGACAACACGGCCGCATTGCTTGAGGTGGCACGCCTGGCGGCCAAGACCGGCGACAGCGGCGCTCTTCGGAACGCAGTCGGAAAGCTGGCCGCGAGATCGGTCTCGTGGCCCGACCAGCCCAGGCAGCAGATGGAAACCCTCCAGCAGGCCGCGGCGGGCGCCAATGTTCGCGGCGCGGCGGTTCGAGTCATGTTTCTTCGCAACACCCTGGTCCGAGTCTCCCAATATCGGCAGGACCTGAACGAAGTCAAGACGCCCGCCGATCTCGTAAGCGATCCGTTCACCAAATTTCTGAGATTGCCTTCCCCCGCTTCCGAGCCTGCGGCCGCGGACCTGTCGGTCCGATTCGAACCGGGCTCCCTGCCCAACGGATCGCAAAACGCTCTATGGGTCGGCGCCATGCCGTTCGATGAAACAGGCAAGCTGACCATCGTTTCGGCCAACGAGAACCGCGTTCACATCGCGGGCGCCGCGGAGCTCCCCTTCCCGGGCGGCAAGAATCTCGCGGTCAATCGACACGCCATCTTGGGAGTGGATCTCAATTACGATTTCCTCACCGACCTTGTTTTTGCGGGCGCGAATGGCATCCGCATCTTCCAGCAAAAGGACCTCCAGAATTTCGTGGACGTTTCATCCAAAACGCACATCCCTCCCAGCGTCATGAACGCGCCCTACACCGGCGCCTGGGCCTTCGATGTGGATCTGGACGGGGACCTGGATATCGTCGCCGGCGCCGATACTGGCGACCCCATCGTATTACGCAACAATGGTGACGGCACGTTCGCGGTGATCAAACCCTTCAGCGGCGTGGACGGGCTGAAAGCATTCTCGAGCGCCGACATCGATAGCGATGCTGCTCCCGATGTCGCCATGATCGACCGCGCCGGCCAGCTGCATGTCTTCTCCAACCAGAGGCTGGGGCAGTTTCGCTCGCGTGCTCTGCCTCCCGGCCTCACCGGGCCATTCGACGCTGTCATCGCCGCGGATGTGAACAATGACGGACGCATCGACTTTGTTCTGCTCCGGGACGACGGCGCCGTGATCCGCCTGTCCGACAAGGACGGCGGCGCCACCTTCGACTTCGCCGAAATTGCGAAGATAGCCCCTGGTCATTCCCCCACCCTGATCGCCGCGGACTTCGACAACAACGGCAGTATCGATCTGCTGGCTGGGGACGGTGAGATCTTCATGGGAGGCGCGAATGGTTTTACCCGGCTTCCATTCAAGGCCGGCATTACTTCCGCGAGCGCAGCCGATCTGGATGGCGACGGAAGGCTCGACCTGATCGGGTTGTCGAAAGCGGCCGCCGCGCAACCCGGCTGGGCGGCCCTGATCAACCGCGGCGGGAAGAATTACCACTGGCAGAACATCCGTCTCCGAGCCGCCGCTACCACCGGGGACCAGCGCATCAACTCGTTCGGCATCGGTGGCCAGGTAGATGTCCGCGCCGGCTTGCTGACCCAGACGCAGGTCATTGCGTCCCCCCTGCTTCACTTCGGGATCGGAGAGCATCAGCAGGCCGATGTGGCCCGCATCCTCTGGCCGAATGGCGTCGCGCAGGCGGAATTTGACCTCCAGGCAGATCGCGAGATCCTGTCCGTGCAGCGCCTCAAAGGCTCCTGCCCGTGGCTTTTCGCGTGGGATGGAAAGCAGATGAGTTTTGTGAAGGACGCCGCTCCCTGGTCTCCTGCCCTCGGATTGCATATCGATGCGCAGAAGGTCGCGGGCATTTACCAGACTCAGGAATGGTTCAAGATTCCCGGCGAAAGTTTGCAGCCGCGCGACGGTTACTACGACCTGCGCATCACGGCGGAACTCTGGGAAACCTTTTACATCGATCATTACTCGCTGCTGGTGGTCGATCATCCGGAAGGCAGCGAGATTTATTCGGACGAGCGCTTCGCCCTGCCTCCTCCTCCTCTGAAGATCTACAGCACCTCTGAACCCCGGCCATTTACGAGCGCTAAGGATGATCGAGGGGCCGATGTAAGCGCCGTGGTCCGCGATCTCGACCGCACCTATCTCGACACGTTTGGGCGCGGTCCTTACCAGGGGCTCACTCGCGATCATTGGGTGGAGTTGGAATTGCCGCAGAGTGCGCCCATCGATGGCCCCCTTTATTTACTGGGGTCGGGCTGGCTCCATCCCACTGATGCCACTGTCAACATCGCGATCGGTCAGAACGGTATTCCGCAGCCGGATGGTCTCAGTATCGAGGCGCCCGATGCGCAAGGCAACTGGAAAGCTGTCCGGAAAGGTCTCGGCTTTCCCGCCGGCAAAATGAAAACGGTGGTCCTGAATCTCACCGGCATCTTCACTCCCGGTGCGCCGCGCCGCCTGCGATTACGCACCAACCTGGAGATTTACTGGGACCAACTCGCGTGGGCCTCTGGAGCTCCCGATCGGAATCGCATCCAGCATCTGGGTCTTCAGAGCGCCGAACTTCGTTATCGGGGTTTTTCACAAGTGAAGGCGGCGAACCAGTCTTCACCTGAGTTACCCTATTACAATAGTTTGATCGGTTCGGGACAGATCTGGCACGACTTGGAGGGTTACGCCACGCGCTACGGTGACATTCGCGAATTGTTGGAGAAGATCGACGACCGCATCGTCATCGCGAACGCGGGCGACGAATTGCGTCTCAGGTTCGCCGCGCCGCCTCCTCCACCGGCCGGCTGGAAGCGCGATTACGTGCTGATCGGCGACGGCTGGATCAAGGACGGAGATCTCAATACGGTGTTCTCAAAGACCATACTGCCGCTGCCGTATCACGGAATGAAGAATTACGAGGTCCCTCCCCGCCAGTTGGAGGACGACCCCGCGTATAAGCTCCATCCCGCGGATTGGCAGAACTTTCATACCCGCTATATTACAGCCGACGCGTTTTTGAACGCGCTAAGGAACTAGCTAAATGCGAATCGCTCTGACTGTGCTGTTTGTCGCGCTGGTGGCCGCTCCCCTGGTCTATAAGCACATTGACGCGCGCAATCGGGCGTCCCTCGCGGCCCAGGACCGGGCCAACGTTCTTAGCCGCTATGGGTTCAGCTTTCAGGAATCTTCCAAGGCCGCCGGCATCGACTTCAAGTACGTCAATCCCGTCTTCGATCCCAAATTGGGGCACATCATGCCCGAAGTCGCTTCCATGGGCGCGGCTGTTTCGGTGGTGGACTTCGACCATGACGGCTGGCCCGACATCTATGTCACCAACGGCGGCGAAGGCAGCAAAAACGCGCTCTATAGAAACATGCACGATGGCACCTTTCGCGACGTGGCGGCCCAAGTCGGCCTGGCCGATCTGAACCAGCCGGGCACGGGCGTTTCCACCGGCGCCGTTTGGGGCGACTACGATAACGATGGCTATGACGACGTTCTGGTGTATAAGTGGGGCCGCCCCGAACTGTTTCATAACGACGCCGGCACGCACTTCACGCGCGTCACCGAGCAGGCCGGATTGCCGCCCTGGGTCAACGCCAACACAGCCGTCTGGTTCGACTATGACGGCGATGGAAAGCTGGATCTGTTTCTAGGCGGATACTATCCCGAGGATGTCGATCTGTGGCACCTCAAGACCACCAAGATCATGCCGGAGAGCTTCGAGTACGCGCAGAACGGCGGAAGAAAATATCTGTTCCACAATCTGGGCGGCGGGAAGTTTGAAGAGGTATCCGCCAAACTTGGGATCCAATCCAGACGCTGGGCGCTGGCCGCGGTGGCGGCCGATCTGCGCGGCACCGGTCACCCGGATCTATTCATCGCCAACGATTACGGGGTTTCCGAGCTTTATCTGAATGAAGATGGGAAACGCTTTCGCGAAGCCGGCAAAGAGACCGGCATCGGATTCGCACCCAAGAGCGGCATGAGCGCCGCCGTCGGCGACGTGCTCAACGAGGGACGTTTTGGCGTCTACGTCTCCAACATCTCCGAGCCCGGAATTCTTTTGCAAGGCAATAATTTCTGGATGCTGCAAAGCGGAAAGTCGGATGGCCTTCCGCACTACCAGAATGTCGCGGAAGCCATGGGCGTGGCCCAGGGCGGGTGGAGCTTTGGAGTTCAGTTCGGCGACCTCAACAACGATGGATTCGAAGATTTGTACGTAACCAACGGCAACGTGTCTCTGGATCGCAAGCGCAATTATTGGTACGATTTTTCGAAGGTCGCTGGAGGAAACGGAAACATCATTGCCGACGCCGCGAACTGGCCTCCCTTGGCCGGCCGCAGCCTCGCGGGCTATCAGCAAAAGAAGGTTTTCATGAACGATGGCTCGGGACAATTCAAGGAGGTTGCGCAGTCGGTGGGCGTCACCGACGTTTATGATGGCCGCTCCATCGCGCTGGCCGATTTCCAAAATCGCGGCGTCTTGGATGCCGTGGTCGCCAACCAGAACGGCCCCGTCCTGCTGTATCGAAATACGGTCGCGCCCGGCAATCGCTGGATCGAGTTCGAACTCGAGGGACAAGGCAGCAATCGCAGCGCAATCGGAGCCGCGGTGCGCGTCTTTTGGAAGGGGCAACAGCAACTGCAGGAGGTTTCCGGCGGCAGCGGCTTCTGCTCTCAAAACGATCGGCGCTTGCACTTCGGTCTGGGAAAATCGGACTCCGTCGACCGCGTAGAAGTTCGCTGGCCATCCGGCAAAACACAGACCCTGGCCGCGCCGGAATTAGATAAACTGCACAAAATCAAGGAGCCGACATGACCCCCGCAGCAGCGACAGTCAACGCCCCCTCTCAGCCCGTTTCCGCCGTTCGTCCCAAGGCGGGTCTCCAGGCCGCCATTGGCCGGTTTTTCAGCATCGAGAACCGCTACCTGCCGCCGCTTTTCATTACCACCATCTTGCTGGTTAGCCAGATTTCGTTCGGCGTACTCGAAAGTTTTTCGCGCACGCTGGTTGCCATCGCGACAGCCATGATCTTCGAGATCGTCCTGTCCCGGCTGGTCTATCGCAAGTTCCCGAATCTCGCCAGCGCTTACATCACCGGCATCAGCGTCGGCATCCTCTGCCGCACCTTCGTCTATTGGCCATTCGCGCTCACCAGCGCCATCGCTATTACGTCCAAGTACGTCATCCGTTGGAAAGGGCGGCACCTTTGGAATCCGTCCAATTTTGCCATCTGCACCATGCTGATCGTGGCGCCCGAATACTTCTCCACGCTCATGACGCAATGGGGCAACACGCTGTGGCCCATGTTGGTGATCTGGGCTCTCGGCGCGCTCATCACGTATCGGGTCAAGCGCTTCCACATTACCGCTACTTACGTAATCTCATTTGTGGTGTTCGCGTTTGTGCGCACCCAGATCACCGGACATCCGTTTTTCGCCGAGCTGGCTCCGATTACCGGACCGCCCTATCAGCTTTTCATTTTCTTCATGATTACGGACCCCCGGACCACCGTCTCCTCAAAGCTCGGCCAGGGCATCGTGGCGTTCTTCGTCGCCGTGGCGGAGGCGCTGTTCCGGCTGGCCCACAATGTGGATGCTCCTTATTACGCGCTCACTGTGGTTGGTCCAGTGGCCATGATCATCGACCTTTGGCTCACTTCGCGCAAGCAGCAGCGCCTGGCTCGTCAGAACGCCGGCGCAGCGCTTCAAACCGTAAGCTAAAGATCTCCCCGGCGATTTATTGACCGACCGGCAGCAATGTCGGATTTGCTGCCACTCCATTCTGGGTAACCGTGACCACGTCCTCGCCGGATTTCGCTCCCGGCGGAACCTGGAAATCGATCTGGTACAGTCCCACGAAGCCCGGAGAGAGCCCGGCAAAGTAAACGTTGGAGGGCTGCGAATCCACCGTGACGGTGGGCGTCACAGTGACGTACGACAGCGGGTTAGCCGACGCGGCAGTGCCGGATGGAACGCTGGGCTTGGTTGCTCCCAGCCCCGCCACGTACATTACCAGATATTCGCTGGGCTTGCCCGGATTGGCGCTGGTCACCGCGGTCCCGTTCAAATGCTGGGCGATAATATGCGCGCCGTTTTGCGTGCTGGGTGGCTTGGGGCCGTCAAAGGCCGAGAGCACGCCGGGCGCATTGGGAACGATATCCAGCGTGATCGGAAGCGTCAGCGCGTTATTGACGCTGAGCAAAAGCGGCAGTTGCTGCGGGCCGGTGATTTCGGCGGGAATCTGCACGTTGAGCTGGCCGTTGCTCAAAAAGTAAAGCGGCGCTTGATAAGCGCCAAGCTGCGCGAAGGTGTTGTTGAACAGGGTGGGCAGCGGAAGAATGCCTGTGGAAACGGGCGAGGTGGCCAAGCCTGAACCGTACACCTGGGCGATCATGCCGGGCGAAAGCGCCGCGCCTACCACCGGATTGAAGTCGTTCAGCGTGCCGCCGCGGGCCAGCGTCGGCGGAGGCGTTTTGTTCTGATAGACCCCGCCGGACAGTGTGGCGGTGGCGGGCTTCAAATTGCCGGCCGTGGCGTTGATGGTGACAACGATTTGGGAGTTCACGGCGCTAGGCGACCAGGTCGCGGAATAATTGCCAAACGAGTCGCCGACCAGCGCCAGCGCGGGATCTCCATTGGAGAACCCCGCCACGACACTGCCGCTGGTGACAAGCGCTCCGCAATCGTCATTCAGCTGCACGATCATCGTCGCCGGCCATCCGGCCGGAACCACGAAGTTGTTCACCAGAGTGTTTTCCGTGATCGCCAGTTTGCTGGCAGTGCAGGTTGCGGCTTCCGGTCGTAGATGCGAGATGGAGGCGGCGGGGCCGGTGGACTGAATCACCAAAGTGACGTTCACCGATTGGAGCCACCCTCCGATAGAGACGTTGAGATTGCCGGTATAGATGCCGGCGGCCAGCCCGGTTGGGTTCACCGAAACTGAAACGCTGCCGGGGGTTTGTCCGCTGGCGCTGCCGGACGCCGGCGTCACGTTCAGCCAGGACCCTTGGTTGTTGGTCGTGGTGGCGACGTTGAACGTTACCGGCGCAGCGCTGCTGGTGTTGATCAGAACCTGTTGGGGCACGGGCGCCGAGTTCCCCGCCGGCACCGTGAAAAATAGGCCCCCCGGGGTCGGGTTGGGCCCTGGCGCCGCCGAGTCCGGTTCAAGATTCAAAACCGCGGAAACAAGTTGCGGCGAGTTGAGTGAATTGGGATCCTCAATTTTGATCAGGGCATAATACGGGCCGGGCGTCAGTTGCGTGCCGGCCGGAAGCACATTCAGCGTCAGCACCCCGGGCGCGGACGTGCTGGCTGTGCCGCTGGAGGAAGCCAGGCTCAGCCACTCGGAACCGCTAAGCAGGCTGGCAGCCCAATGCACCGTGGAGGTGAGCTCGCCCGTGTTGAAGATTTCGAGCGTGTCACTGGCGGTTGTGCCGCCGTTCTGGCGGGCGGTGAACGAGAACCCCGTCGGGCTCACGGATAGCACCGGACCACTGGCCGCGACAAACAACGAAATGGGAATATCCACATTGCCCGCGGACGATGAAATTTGAATGGTGTCGTGATAGCTTCCCACTTTGAGGCCGCTGGTGTTCACTTGAACCTGCAGGATTACCGGCGCGTTGAGAACCGTCTGGCCGGAGCTGGGCGTAATCGAGGAGACCCACGAGCTCCCATCCAGGCAGGTTGCCGTGAAAGCCAGCGGGACGGCGCCGACATTCGATACGAACAAGTCTTCCGTCACTTTTCCCGGCGACGACGCCAGCGTTCCCACATGCAACTGCGCTGGCGACACCGTGAGCTTCTGGGCTGTGTTATTTACGTTGAGTGTGACTGCGATGTTGGTAGGAATGTTGTTGCTGTCAAGAACGCGAATGCGGGCCGGGTACGCCGCGGCGGTGAGATTGCCCTGGTTCACGCTGACCACCAATCCGGCCGGAGCGCTCCCGCTGGTTGGATTCACCGAAATCCAAGCGGGCGCTGGAGAATCCGTCTGTCCGCCGTCAATGACAACGCTAAAGCTCGCCGGCGCGGTCGCACCGCTGGCAGGCACCACGCCGATCGCTTGGGTCGGCGGAGCATTGCCATCGAAATCCGCATTGAACGTCAAACTCGATGGGGAAACCTGAATCTGCGAAGTCGCGTTCACGAAGGTAACCTGGAAGGCCGATTCCGTGTAATCGCCCAGGCTATCTTGCACCTCGATGGTAATAGAAGAGAATGTTCCCACTTGCGTGGGTGTTCCCATCAAGAGTCCGGTGGACGTGATGATAATCCCCGGCGGAGCATTGTTTATGGCGAAGGTGTAGGGCGGAGTGCCGCCAGTCGCCGCGATTTGTTCGGAATAAGCTACGCCCACCGGGCCGCTCGGAAGCGGCGACGTCGTCGTAATCGTAGGCGCCGGATTGACGGTAATTGAGTAGTTCGCTACTAAGACGGTTTCCAGATTCGGCCCGCTCACCTCGATGCTGAAGGGGTAGGTTCCGGTTTGGGTAGGAGTTCCGCTCAATACGCCGTTGAGCAGATACAGGCCGGGCGCCGGTGGACTGGGTTGAACGGAAAGGGTAAATGTCCCCGAACAACCGCCCACCGTGAATTTGATCGGCGGGTATTTGAAGTTGAGGTCCGCATTCGGCACCGAAGTCGGGGTAAGGGTGGTCGCGCAGCCGGCAGCGACGACGATGCTGTAGTTTGCGTAGCTTATAGTCGGCGCGGAATCGTTGTACTCCGCCTCAACCTCGAAGGAGTAAGTTCCCGCGGTGGTTGGTGTGCCGCTGATCGTAGTAGATGCAGCGGTCGTGTTCGTGTTCAGCGTCAGACCGGGCGGCAAACTTCCCGAAACGATGCCCCAGGTCACGTTGCTATACATTGGAACGTCGCTGTCTTGGAGTTCCACGTTATACGCCACCCCTACGGTCCCGCTCGGCGCCGAGCTAGGCGAGATGGTAGACTCCTCTTGCGCGAAGACAGCGCCCGTGAACGCGGGAAACGACGCCAGAAATAAGAAGGCGGCCATTCCATGCGATCCCATCCTTGCCATTCTGCGGGACTTCGCTCGATGGAACCTTAGAGCCATGTTGTGCGTCCTCTTACACAGAGAAGCGTGAGTCATCTACCTTCTCCTCCTCTGATGTTGGCGCGGCGCGGTCAATCCACGCCGCGCCGTTTTTGTTTTTTGCTATGCCCTTATTCTACAGCGGTTTCGGCAAGCTCTCCAAAGTATCGATCCACCCCAGGCTCAATCCACCCGAGGCTCAATCTATAGGATTCGTCGCGAACACAGAAAGCTCCGGAGTGAACCCCCGGTCGTCCATCTCGAGCACCGCCTTGATCATGAAAGCGATATCTTCACTGTGCAGCTTGCTCGGGCTGTCGGCCTGCGCAAAACCTGCCCGGCGCGCGAAATCCGTGATCACTTCGCTCGGATTGATCAAGAACACGCGCACGTTGTACTTGCGCAGCTCCGCGCGCCAGCACTCGGTCATCCCGCGCAGCGCGAATTTGCTCGCGTAGTAGGCCGTGCCTTTGGGCGCGCCACGCAGCGACGCGGTGGAAGAAATGTTGATCAGGTTGCCTCGCTTGCGCTCCTTAAACAGCCGGGCTGCTTCGCGCGACATTAGCATGACGCCGGTCACGTTTGTGGCAAACACGGCGTCGAAGCTGGCCCGGTCCTGATCCACCAGCTCTTTGAGTACGCCGAAACCGGCGTTGTTGATCAGCACATCCAAGTCCCCGAGCTTTTCTTTTACCTCCCGGAAGGTCCGCAGTACATCGGACTCGTTCGCCACATCCGCCTGTATGCCGACCACGCCCAGCGACCGCGCCGCTTCCGCCAAACGTTCCGGGGCCCGTCCCGTGATCGCCACGCGCGCCCCCGCCTGCTTCAGTACTTCGGCCGCCGCCCGGCCAATGCCGCTCGACCCGCCGGTAATCAGAACCACTGCATTCTTGAGATCCATGTGTATATGGTAGGCCAGAGGAGGGTCAGCCGACCCAGCGACGGTCCGCAGATCTGGAATTTGCCCTGACCGAGTTATTCCGGCCTACGTCCTACGAGCGCTCGCAAGGCCGCGGGGCTCACATGCGTCGCCTAAAGGCACTCACATAAAAGAGGTCAACTCTGATGGACGGCTATTTCAAACTCGACCAGAGCTTCCCTCGCTTGCAAAATTGTGCCTTCGATCTGGCGCAGAAGGAGAGCGTTGATGGTAGGCCCAACGGCAAGGGGCTCCATGATTTGGGTCCGAAGTGATTCCCGGTGGCTCTTCAGTGATTGTACCGACACAGCTTTAGAGAGGGAGGCTTTTTGTGTGGCGATGTCGACGGAATGAATTGAGTTCGAAAAGCGCTGCAAGCAGTGCGTAATTCTATTTCGAGCTTCCGCGGAGACGTGCCCGCCAGCGTTGCATTCAGCTTCGAGAAGTTCAGAGAGGGACGAGAGATGGCCCAGACTATCGCGGCACAATTCAGCCACAACGTCCTTGGCTGCTCTTCGGTTCGCTTGGCGTCGCTCGATCACATGCGCAACGTAAACGCCGATGCCGACGACAGCCAGAGCGTTGGCAAGTTCACCTAGCGAGATCTTGAGTTCAAATATCCCCCACGACCCGAACTCGGCCACCGTCACCGCTGGGCCTTCATTATGTTCTCCTTGATGTCCTCGATTAGGTATGGCTCCTCGTCGGATTTGAAAGAAAGCGTCTCCAGAACGACGGCCGGATCGTATATGCGGGCCAAGCCCCCGAATGCTTCCTCTAGGAATGAAGGCGCGTATCCATAGCCGCCGTCAAGATCAACCTGGAGTTGAAGACCATCTTTCCGAGCAAGGTCAAACCGCTGTCGCAGGATCGTTTCCCTGAACTCCTCGCCCGAAAATTTTCCCTCTGTCCGGAAGCGTGGTCCGGGCGTCTGACTGAACTCAGTCGCAACGTTTAATGTAACGGTCTTCTCAGCAACTTTCATGCGGCACTTCCCAATACAATACTACGCCTTTAATCTCGTCGGAAGGTAGTGGGTCAGTTTGAAAAACTTTTCCGCAGTTGACGCCCCGCTCCCATGTTGTCATACTGGGAGCATGGCAGACCGCTCAAGCAAAGCACGTCCGCGCGATCCTAACCAGCTTGCGTATCGAATCATCCAAGAGGCAACCGGCCAAGTCCCGAAGTACGATCCAACCCAGCAAGAGGCTAAGCCAGTAGACCCCGACAAGAACCCGCACGCCGTGGCCTTAGGCCGTCTCGGCGGACTAAAGGGCGGCGCTGCTAGGGCCGAGAAACTAACCCCCAAGAAGCGCTCTCTGATCGCAGCGAAAGCAGCCAAGGCACGATGGGATAAAAAGAAGTAACTCATGGGTCCCGACGAATTTCCAACACGTGAAGAACTTGGCCTGATGCTCAAGTTGGTACAAGCCAGACTCGATAAATCAGCCCGCGCAATTGCTGATGTTGTTGCGTTACTTAAATCCAAA
>CAWGOZ010000010.1:0-44558 GCA_963824345.1 Bryobacterales bacterium | reverse complement strand
CCTCTCTCGAACCCAACCAGCCGGAAGCCCTTCGCGGCCTGGTGCAATTTTGCCTGGAGCGCCGCAGAGTCGATGAGGCACTCGATTTTGCGCTTCATAATGGCCGGTCGGTCCTTTCCGACGCAGTCGATTCGGCCAAGCTCATGGCCGAGAATCTTGCCCTGGACGCCATCCGTCGAGAGATGCCGGATTTGCAGCACGATGTTGCGCTAACCGACGACGTTAAGGCGCGCTCCAATCCGTCTCTTCCTTGCCGGCCAAAGAGCTCGTCCAGCCGCACGTCGGTGTGGCGCAGTCCATTCAGGCCGGCGTCACCATTCTCAAAGCTGCCGGGATATGTCCACCCGGAACCAAATCCGTCCATGCGGCCGCCAGCGTAGAAGCCCCCGATCCGCCCTCCGTATTTGTGGCGCTCGTCGTGTCTTCGCACGACGCTCGCCTGCGCATCTCGGAAGAAAACGTCATCTCCGACCGGGCTTTCTGGTGGTCCGGTTGGGTTTCTGCGGAACAACCCCAGGCCGGGTTAGATCTGTCCGTGAAGGTATCCGAACCCGTTGACCAGTTACTCGATCTTCACTTCCTATGCAAGACCACCGAAGATGGCTCTCCAGAAGGCAAGGTGATCTGGACTTCCGTGACAGCAGCCATCTCTTTGCATGAGACCATCTCCGCTAGCGCCATTGAAACTGAGCTCGTGACGCCAATTTCGCGCCATGTGCTCGACGAAGGGGCGCTCCTCAGCCAGCATCCGGACTTCCCCTTCCCGGTGTTTGTTCCGGGCCATCCCACCTTGCTCCACCCCCTTCCCGGCAGAGCCGCCCTGGTGCGTTTCGCCCAGGCCGTGCCACGGGGCGCACATGGAATTCGCAGCGTCGTCTCGATCGAGCGCACCGAAGCGCATCCCTGGAATGATGGCGCCTGGCGGAGCCAGCCAGTGAGCCTGGGGCAAGCATCTTTCACCGTCCTTCGATAAACTATTAGCCGATGAAAACCACCTTTCTTGCATTGCCATTCGCGGTGCTCGCCGCCACCCTCCACGCGCAAGCTCCGCAACCCGATTTCAGCAAAGTGGAGATCAAGACCACCAAGATCAGCGACACTTTCTACACCCTCGAAGGTCAGGGCGGCACCATCGGGGTTCTCGTGGGCGCGGACGGAATCTTCATGGTGGACTCGCAATTCGCCCCGTTGTCGCAAAAGATCGCCGCCGCTATTCATCAGATTTCCGACAAACCCGTTCGATTCATGGTGAACACTCACGTGCACGGCGATCACACCGGCGGCAACGAGAATTTCGCCAAGATGGGCGTCACGATATTTTCCCGCGATGAACTCCGCCGGCGCTTGGCCCATCCCTCGCCCGCAGCCAACGGCGCTCCCGGCGTGCCTGCTCCCGCCGTCGCGCTTCCCGTCGTAACCTACGAAGGTCCCGTGACCATCCATATGGATGGCGAGGATGTGCACTTGATTCCCATTCATCGCGCCCACACCGACGGCGACACCCTGGTGTATTTCCCCTCCAACGACGTGCTGATGACGGGCGATTATTTCCGCTCCATCCAATATCCGAATATCGATCGCGTGAATGGCGGCTCCCTGGACGGAATGCTGGAAGGCCTCGGCGTTACCATCGGCATGGCTGGTCCGAAAACAAAGATCATTCCCGGCCACGGCCCCACCGTCGATCGAACTGCGGTCACCGCGCACCGCGATATGATTCTCGTGGTCCGCGATAAAGTGGCTGCCTTGGTCCAGCAAGGAAAAACCGTGGATGAAGTGCTGGCCGCCAAGCCCACGGCTGATTACGATGCCATTGTCCCGAACTCGTCCACGACATCCGAGCGCTTTGTGCGCCAACTGTACGCGGAGCTCAAAACCAACTAAACTAGAGTTACAATGCTCCGAGTTGTTCTGGCCGGTGCGCTCCTGTGCGCCGCCGCGATGGCAGTCGGCCGTCCCCAGTTCGCCTTGTCCGACACCGGCAACGTAGTGCATTCCGCGGATGAATGGAACGGAAAGAAGGCGATCGTCGTATTCTTTACGACAACCGATTGCCCTTTGAGCAACAACGAGGTTCCAGAAATGAATCGGGCGCGGCGGGACTACGAAGCCCGAGGGGTGGCGTTCTATGCGGTGCAGGCGGACACCACCATCCCCGCCGCCGACGTGCTGCAGCATACCAAGGATTACCAGTTTTCTTTTCCCGTGCTTTTCGATCCCCGCCAGATCCTGACGAAGATGACCGGCGCGACCACGATCCCGTCGGCGGCCGTGCTGTCGCCCGATGGGACGCTGCTGTACCTAGGGCGCATCGACAATCGCGTGGAAGATTTCAACATTCGGCGGCCCGAGCCGACCAAATTCGATTTGCGGGAAGCCCTGGACGCCGTGCTCGCCGGCCGGCCAGTGCCGCATCCCAGAACCAATGCGTTCGGCTGCGCCATCAACCGCGTAAAATAGAGGAAAGCGAATGAAACAATTGCCTGTCATTTTGTTTGGGTTGGCTGCCCTCACCGCCATGCTTGGCGCCGCGCCCCCGCCCACCTTCTACCAGGACATCGCGCCCATCCTCTATGCCAATTGCGCCACCTGTCATCGCCCCGGCGAAGTCGCGCCTTTTCCTTTGCTCACCTATCAGGATGCTTCCAAACGAGCCGCTCTGATCGCCGGCGCTGTCAGCGGCCGCTTCATGCCGCCCTGGAAAGCCGAGCCTGGATTCGGCGATTTCGCGGGCGAGCGCCGCCTCACCGACGCGCAGATTGCGCTGATCTCCCAGTGGGCCAAAGCCGGCGCGCCCGAAGGCGACCCAGCCGCCAAGCCCCAGCCTCCCAAGTTCACCGATGGTTGGCAAGGCGGCGAGCCGGATCAAGTGCTCACCCTCCCGTTAAAATACACGCTCCCAGCCGATGGTCCCGATCAGTATCGCTGTTTCGTTCTGTCCACTGGCCTGGATCACGACGTGTATATCGACGGCATCGAATTTCGCCCCGGCAACCGGCGCATCGTGCATCATGCCCTGGTATTTTTGGATGCCAGCGGTAAAGCCAGGGAAATGGCCGCCGCCAGCCCGGACGGAAGCTATCCTTGTTTCGGAGGCCCAGGATTTCAATCCGCTGGATTGATCGGAGGCTGGGCCCCCGGTTTGACTCCGGCGCCCCGCAATCCCGCTTATTCGGCGCCCATTCGCCAGGGCATGGACGTAGTGATGCAGATTCACTATCATCCTTCCGGCAAGCCGGAGCAGGACCAATCATCGCTCGGCCTCGCATTCTCTGGCCCTCCCACCAAAGGCCGCACTTCCATTCTGTTGTTCGATCACCACCTGGACATTGCACCCGGAGATTCCAATTACGTCGCGAAGGCCTCGCTGATTCTGCCGCGCGATGTTCAACTCGCCGGCCTCACTCCGCATGCGCACTACCTATGCAAGGACATGAAGGTCACCGCGACCTTGCCCGATGGCTCCACCCAACCGCTCATCTGGATCAAGGATTGGGACTTCAATTGGCAGAACGCCTATCGTTATCGCACGCCGCTCGACCTGCCCAAGGGCACGCGGATCGATCTGGTCTACACCTACGATAATTCCGAGAGCAACCCGCACAACCCGGCGCATCCGCCCGTGCACATTCATTGGGGCGAAGAGACCAAAGACGAGATGGCTCTGGTTTTCCTCAACGTTCTGCTGCCGTCGCGCGACGACATTCGCGACCTGCACCGCAGCGTCGGCCGGCAATATGTGGAGCAGTTTTTAAGCCAGGTTCGAACCCTCCAGGATTTACCGTATGAGATGCTGTCGTCTGAAACCGCCGGCAAGCTGACCCAGTTGTTCAAAACATTCGATAAGAACGGCGACGGCCGGCTGGATGACGACGAACGCACCGCAATGCTGGCTTTCGTGCGGAACCTGCAGGAGCAGCGGGAAGAAAAACGCGCACAGCCGTAAGCTACAATAGAGTTTCCCCCGGCGAACGAGAACTTTCCCAAGGATTATTACGCATGGACGAAAAAGAACGCGCACGCACCCTCGGACTCACCCTGGGCCAGATCGAGAAACAGTTTGGCAAAGGCTCCATCGTGCGGCTCGGATCGAAGGAAGCCATCGTGCAGGTGGCGGCCATTTCGTCCGGCTCCATCTCGCTCGACAACGCGCTCGGCGTGGGCGGATTTCCGCGCGGCCGCATCGTCGAAATCTTCGGCCCGGAATCGTCCGGTAAAACCACCGTCGCGCTGCAGGTGGTGGCCGAAGCGCAAAAGGCCGGGGGCATGGCGGCCTTCATCGATGTGGAGCACGCGCTTGACCCCATCTACGCGCGCAAGCTGGGCGTGGATGTCGACAACCTGCTGGTCTCGCAGCCCGACTATGCCGAGCAAGCCCTTGAAATCACCAGCGCGCTGATCGTCTCCGGATCTATCGACGTGCTGGTGGTCGATTCGGTGGCTGCCCTGGTTCCTAAAGCCGAGCTCGATGGCGAAATGGGCGACAGCCACATGGGCGTGCAGGCGCGCCTGATGTCGCAAGCCATGCGGAAACTCACCGGCAGCGTTTCGAAATCCAATACCTGCCTGATCTTCATCAACCAGATTCGCGAAAAAATCGGAGTGATGTTCGGCAATCCTGAAACCACCAGCGGCGGCCGGGCGCTCAAATTCTATTCGTCCGTGCGCGCCGATATTCGCCGCATCGCGGCCATCAAGGAAGGCGACGTGGTGGTGGGCAATCGCACTAAGGTGAAAATCGTCAAGAATAAAGTAGCCGCGCCGTTCCGCGAAGCCGAATTCGACATCATCTACGGCGAAGGCATCTCGCGCGAAGGCGACCTGATCGATCTGGGCGTGGCGCAAAACCTGGTGGAAAAAAGCGGCTCCTGGTATAGCTACAACGGCGAGCGAATCGGGCAGGGCCGCGAAAACGCGCGCCAATTTTTGAAAGACAATCCCGACATCCGCCAGCAGATCGATACCGCGCTGCGCAAGGCGCTCGGCTTCGGCCGTAAGGATGCGGAACAAGTTACCGCGCCGCCGCCTGTTGAAGCCGCCAAGCCAGCAGCCGCCAGCGCAGCGCGTTCACGCTGAAGCTGGTTTAGGATAACGCCGCCTTACAGTAGTCCAGGCATTTCCGTACTTCGGCCACCGTGTCCATCCCCGATTTGCCGTATTCGTATTCAATCATGGCCGGGATCGGATACCTCTTCGTCTTCAGGACTTCGAGCACGCCTTTGATATTGGTGTCGCCTTGCCCCCACGGCATGTTCGGCCCGTGATCCTTCTTGCGATCCTTGAGGTGCAGAGTCACGATCCTGGCGTGATGCTCCTCGAGAAAACTCACCGGATCGAAATTTGCGGCCGTAAAGTGCCCGATGTCCAAATTGATACCCGTATACTTCGATCGCCCCGCCAGCGCCTGCTTCCAGTCATCCGGCGTCGAGAACTCATTCGGCTTCATACTGTCGTGATTGTGATAGCCGACGTAGATCTTGTATTGCTCGGCAAACTTGTCCACACGCGGTGAGATGTCGACATTCGCCGAAGCCGTGATACGCGTGACGCCCATCGCCCGCGCCATCAGAAAGCCCTGCTCGATCTGCTGGTTGGTGAATTCGTCGCGGAAGCTATAGTTGAAGGCGTAGAGATCGATGCCCGCGCTGTCGAACTTTTTGCGAATCGAGCGGATTTCGTCCATGGGCGGATTCGAGCGCCAGGCCTGAATCTGCGAACGATCCTTCGGTACTAACTGGCCATCCCACAGCTCGGCGTAGCCGAGGCCAATTTCCTTCATGGCCGCGATGCAATCGTCCAGCGCAGGAAGCGTGCGGAAACTGTAGGTTTGAGCGCCGATCATCACCCCGCTGAATTTTGAGTCAATCGCCGCGAACGCCGGAATAGTGACCGCGGCCGTTGCGAACTTGGCGAAGTCCCGACGTGTAATCATGACGCCGATGATAGCAGCGAAGAAGGCGCAAGGGAATCGGCGATGGCGTCCGCGATCTGCTTTCCATGAAAGCGCCCGTTTTCGATGAAGATCTCGTTCGTATGCATCCCGGCCACGATGACACCCGCCAGGAAAATGCCGGGCCGGTCGCTCTCCAGCGTTTCCGGATTGGTGCGCGGCTTCTGCGATGCCGGGTCCAGTCGGATGCCGAGCGATTCGAGAAATTCCAGGTCCGGCCGGTAGCCCGTCATCGCAAAGACAAAGTCATTCTTGAGCGTCTTGCGGCCTTCGGGTGTTTCAATCTCCACCGAGCGCGGATGAATCGCGATCAGGCGAGAGTTGAAATAGGCCGCGATTTCCCCGCTCTTGATGCGGTTCTCGATATTGGGCTTGATCCAGTATTTTACGCGGTCCGATATTTTAGCGCCGCGATGCAGCATGCTCACGCGCGCACCGGTCCAGTGCAGCTCCAGCGCCGCGATCGCGGCGGAGTTTTTCGCGCCTACCACCATCACATCGTGATCGTAGTAAGGATGCGGCTCCTTGTAATAGTGAATTACCTTGTCGAGATCTTCGCCCGGAACATCCAGCATGTTCGGAATGTCGTAGTAGCCGGTGGCGAGAACGATTTTGCGGGCGCGATACGCGGCTTTGCTGGTCTTGACTTGGAAATCGCCGTTATCGCCGGTGATCGAAAGCACGCGCTCGTATTGGTGGATCTTGAGGCCGTAATATTCGGCCACGCGGCGATAGTACTTCAGCGCTTCCGTGCGCCCGGGCTTTTCGTTGAGCGAAGTCATCGGCAAGCCCCCGATTTCAAGCAACTCGGGCGTGGTGAAAAAGACCATGTGCGTCGGGTAATTGTAAAGCGAGTTCACGACGCAGCCCTTTTCGATCAGCACCGTATTCAAGCCGCGCTGCTTTAGCTCGATGCCGCAGGCGAGGCCCGTCGGCCCGGCGCCAACCACGATGACATCGAATTGCTCCACGCTTAGAGCATCCCTTCCACGGTCTTATATGCCGAGTCCAGCGCGCCCGCCAGAGCCGCCGGATCTTTGCCGCCCGCTTCGGCCATGTCGGGCCGGCCTCCGCCTTTTCCGCCGACGGCTTGCGCCACCGAGCCCGCCAGTTTGCCCGCGTGAACCTTCGATGTCAGATCCTTGGTGACGCCCACCACGATGGCGACGTTCGAATCCTGAGCCGACCCCAGGATAACCACCGCCGTCTTCCATTTAACCCGCAGCGAATCCACCATGGTTCGCAATTGCTCCCGGTCCATGCCGGCCACCTGCGCCGCCAAAACTTTCGCCCCCTTGATTTCGCGCACGCCGCTTTCAATGCTCGAGACCTCCGACCGCGCCAGCTTCTCCTTCATTTGTTCGATCTGTCGTTCCAGCGCGCGCTTCTCGTCGGCCAGTTTCTCCTGAGCCTGCCGCGCTGCGGCGCCTTCTTCTTGGAACCGCTGAATGATCGCGGGACCAGTGATGGCTTCGATGCGGCGCACGCCGGCCGAAGTGCTGGCTTCATAGGTGACCATGAACAGACCAATATCCCCGGTGCGGCGAACGTGCGTTCCTCCGCATAGTTCCTTGCTAAAGCCGTCCGGGAGCGAAACCACTCGCACGCGGTCCCCATATTTTTCGCCAAACAGAGCCATCGCGCCGGTGTTGAGCGCCTGGTCGAGATCCATGACATCGGTATGGACCTCGATGTTTTTCAGGATCTCATCCAGCACCAGCTTCTGAACCTCGGCTAATTCCTCGGGATCTGTCTGCGCGTAATGCGTAAAATCGAAGCGCAGACGCTCGGGATCCACGACGCTTCCGGCCTGCTTCACGTGTCCGCCGAGCACTTTTCGTAGCGCGGCGTGGAGCAGGTGCGTCGCCGTGTGGTTGCGCATGGTGGCGTGGCGGGCTTCCGAGTCTACCCGCGCCGTCACGCCGTCGCCAACGCTGAAGGGGAACGGGCCTTGGGAAATATGAGCCGTGATGCCGGGCGCTGCGGAGACCGCCGTACTTACCCGCACGCGGGCCTGTGTTTTCGTCGAGATGATCGAGCCGCTGTCTCCCACCTGGCCGCCTGCTTCCGCGTAGAAAGGCGTGCAATCGAGAATAATCTGGTCACCAAGGACGGCGATCACAGTGGCGTCGGCGCTCAGCGTTTCGCGTCCGACAAACTCGGTCTTCGGCAGAGTCTGGTAAACCGGATCGATCTGGGCCTTCGCGGCGCCTTTCCAACTGGCGCGGGCGCGCGTACGCTGCTTTTCCATTTCGGCCTGGAAGCCGGCCTGGTCGATGGTAAGACCGCGCTCGCGAGCCATCTCCTCCTGCTCGTCCAGCGCAAGACCGAAGGTGTCGTAGAGCTTGAATGCAGCGGGGCCGGGCAGCACGCCGCCGGCTGCCGACTTCGCTTCCTCCAGGAACACTTTCTCCGCAACCTGGAACGTGGTCGCATAGCGATGCTCTTCGTCCTTCACCACACGCGCCACGCGCTGGATGCTTTCCAGCATCTCCGGATAGCCGGGCTTCATCAGGTCGGCGACGAAGCCGGTCAGCTCGTATAAATAAGGCTCCTCGCGGCCGATCATGCGGGCATTCCGAATCGCCCGGCGCATAATTTTGCGCAGCACGTATCCGCGGCCTTCATTGGACGGCGTGACACCATCGTGAATCAGGAATGCAGCGGCGCGCCCATGATCGGCATTGATGCGCAGCGCAACGTCGGTGCGCGCATCGTCGCCATACGCCACTCCGAACATCTCCGCGGCGCGATCGATAATGGGCCGCAGCAGGTCGGTTTCGTAATTCGAGATCTTGCCCTGCAAGACGCACGAGACGCGCTCGAGTCCCATGCCGGTGTCGATGGAAGGACGCGGAAGTTCCGTCATCACGCCGTCGGCCGAGCGATCGAACTGCATGAAGACCAGGTTCCAGATTTCGACGAAGCGCTCGCCGGGATCGTTCGGAAATTCGCCGGGGCCGCCGTCGGCGCCGAAGTCGTAAAAGATCTCCGAGCACGGGCCGCACGGACCGGTATCGCCCATCTGCCAGAAATTATCCTTCTCGCCCAGGCGAAAAATGCGGGACTTCGGAACCCCGGCCACTTCCTGCCAAAGGCGCTCGGCGTCGTCATCCTCGCGAAAAACCGTGATGTACAGCTTGTCTTTGGGGATGGCGAAATCGCGCGTGATCAGCTCCCATGCCAAGGCGATCGCGTCCTTCTTAAAGTAGTCGCCGAAGGAAAAATTGCCGAGCATCTCAAAGAACGTATGGTGCCGGCGCGTGTATCCGACGTTGTCCAGATCGTTGTGTTTCCCGCCCGCGCGGACGCATTTCTGCGACGACGTGGCGCGCGAATAGTCGCGCTTTTCCAGGCCGGTGAACACGTCCTTGAACTGATTCATTCCCGCGTTGGTGAACAGCAACGTCGGATCGTTGGCCGGCACCAGCGACGAGCTGCGAACCATGCGATGGTTATGCGCCGCAAAGAAGTTGAGGAACGTCTCGCGGATCTCGTTGCCTGTCATGTATCTTTATTGTGACACTCCCTGGGATTGTGACATCCCGCGGGATTGCGGCCGTTGCGGCTCGGAGGTTCTCCCCTAGGCACCGTCTACCCATTTGACCGCTGTCGACGGCGGCTACGAACCTTCTTAAGGCGGCGGTGTTTAAGATGAACTAAGGCCTCAGCCAAGCGCCTCCGCGATCTGGCGTTTCACTGAACACTGAGGCGGCACGCAAAAGTGCGCCCCACGCCCCTGCGTGCGCCAAATCGTATGGGGCCTACTTTACTTGCCCAAGGACGGTTTCCCGAACTTCCCCTCGTCGATCGGCACGTTCGTCTGGACGCTGCTGATGGTGAACGAATCCCTCCCGTCCAGCCACGAGAATTTGTATTTGAAGGGAAACTTGATGCCGTTCACATCCCGATAATCGTAGTAATCCACTTGCGTGGGAACGCGCCCTATGGGCGTCCGGCTATAGCGGATCAGCCGCACCAGCAGGCCGGACGACTTGTCGAAAAACAACGTGGCAAGCAGGCCGCGCGGGCCGTTGCCCTGCACAACTTGCACTTCTTTGCCGTCGATGGTTTCGTTATAGCCCACTCTCAAACTGGTGAGGACTTGTTTAATCTGCCCGGGGAAGGCCAGCTCGGCGTCCAGCTTCAGGCCGTCCAGCTCGCTGCCAAACACCTGATACTCGCCCAGCAACGCGCGCGGCGTGGTTACCCAGCCGATCTTGCCATCGAAGGAACGCGTCTGGTCTCCGCGATCCGGCGCATCCGGGAACCTGATTTGCACCGTCCGCCGGTCCGGAGCTTTCGCAAAAATTTGGAACTGGCCGCCGCCCTTCACGTCCACGTAGCCTTCTTGCGTTCCGGTGGCGATAAAGCTGGTGAGCCCCGCCAATTTCTGTGCGCCGCCCAGGACCTGAATATATTTGTCGAGAACCTGTTCCGCGCTCACCAGCGGTTGCGGGTCCTTCGGAATGATGTCATCCCGCTCGTCATTGGGCTCGGCGTAAAGATGATCCAGCGCGATGGTGGTGGCTGGGATATCGCGGCCGTGATGGCAGGTCCAGCAGGAGACCATCGGCGCTCCACCGAAATTGGTCTTGTTGATCACCGCCACCATCTCGGTCATCTTCCGCGCCATCACCTTCCTTGGAGTGTCGTCCTGCCAAACCACTTTGTCGGTGCCGGCTCCGGTGTGACAGTCCGCGCAATCCCATCCCAGCGCCGCCGCCATCACTCCCATGCTGCCCATGAACTCATCCACCGTCAGCCCCTTGAGGGTGCTGGTGGTCACGTTCTTGAAGACTTCTCCGGCCGTTTTGGGCGCTTCCTGCGCCACTGCTCGGCTGGACCATGCCAGCCCGCTCAGGCCAACCACCGATATTCCAGCGACCTCGAGCAGCAGCCGCTTCGACCAAAACTGCATGTTTTCTTCCTCCCGGAAAGTGTACGAAGGACCTATCGTACTAACGACCGCGCTCCGGCGCAACCAGCGTAATCGTTAGCGGATAAACGAAATTTGCCGCGGACCGGCGAAACTTGCCAAGATCATAGAGTGCCTCAGGACGCCAAGCCTATCTTCGAGCCCGGCGATCGCATTGGCGACTACCAAGTGCTCGGGCCGCTGGGAGCCGGCGGCATGGGATCGGTCTACAAAGTTCGCCATGCCATCTCGGAACGGATTGAGGCGCTCAAAGTCATCCTTCCGAAGGCCTCAGCCACGCCGGAGATCCAAGAGCGCTTCCTGCGCGAGATCCGGCTGCTGGCCAGCCTCGAGCATCCGCACATCGCGGCGCTGCACAACGCGTTTCGAATTCACGATCAGCTCCTCATGGTGATGGAGTTCGTGGAGGGCGTCAGCCTGCGCGAGAAGATCCATTCGTCCGCACTCACGCTGGGACAGGCCCTGGAATACGCCGAACAGGTATTGTCGGCGCTGGCCTACGCGCACGCGCATGGAGTGATTCATCGCGATGTGAAACCCTCCAACGTCATGATCGCTCCCGGAGGCGTGGTCAAGCTGCTCGATTTCGGCCTGGCGGCCTCGTCTGCCTCTCGGGACGCTTCAGAGACGGCCGCGGAAGCGAATGATTTGGGCTTGACGCAGCCGGGCACGCTGCTGGGATCGCCTTACTATATTTCTCCCGAACAGGCGCGCGGCGAGCGCGCGGATGCACGCTCGGATGTATATTCCACGGGCGCCATGTTGTACGAGATGGTGGCGGGCCGGCCACCGTTTGACGCCGCGGGCCCTGGCGGCGCCTACACCGTCATCGCTGCGCATTTACATGAAGCGCCGCGCTCTCCCGCCGAGGTGAACCCACAAGTCCCCGCGAAACTCGCGCGCATTGTTCTCAAGGCTCTGACGAAGAGCCCGGCCGAGCGGTTTTCAAGCGCGCAGGATTTCCTGGCGGCCCTGTCGGCGATCCGCGGCGACTGGAAGGGATTGGAGGAAACTGCGACGGTGGCGGTCCGCACGGTCAGCACCGATCATCACGCAACCCGCGACCCCGCCTATAGCGATGCCGAGATCGAACGAATCAGCAAGGATCTGGCCACCTACATCGGCCCCATCGCGCCCATCCTGGTAAAGCGCGCCGCGCCCGAAAGCCGCTCGCTCGACGACCTGTATCAGAAGCTCGCGCTCGAAATCACCTCGGCCAGCCAGCGCGAACAGTTTCTTCAGGCCCGGCAGCGGGCGTCGCTCAGCCGTTCAGCGGCGGTTACTCATTCAGCAGGCGGAACGCCTTCTGGAGGCTCACGAACATCCGGTTGAACGAAGCCGTAAGACCGGAAATTTCATCGCTGCCTTCGACCGGGATCTCAGGCACGGTCATGTCGCCTATGCTAATGCGGTCGGCCATGGCCGCTAGCTTGTGTACCGGACGGAGCACCAGCAATACCATGGCCCCGTCGATCGCCGCGAGCGTAATCACGAACCCCACAATCATATAAATGACCAGCGTCCGGAACGCCCCGCGCGCAATCTGGATCGGCAGCGCCATGGGAACCGAGACGATCTGCGCCGCCACAGTGTCGTTCTGTTTCCAACCAAAACCGTTCACGCTGCCGTAGGTCTTCAAGATGGACGGGGGAGCGTCGGCCGCCTGGCTGTGGCATTCCATACAGGCTTGACTCGTAACGATGGGCCGAGCGATATACAGCGAGCGTCCGGTGGGTGTGTCGCGCTCGCCTGCCAGCTCCGTCTCACCCTCGTGGTTGCGGAAGTGGTTAATCAGGTCCACCTCCCAATCCACCGCGCGGTCGCGCAAGTTGGTCGGGTTCAGGGCGGCTTCCTTATAGGAATACTCGGGGTATCGTTTGCGCAAATAATCGAAGGTCGCCGTGGCGGCGTAGAAGGGAATGGTCTCGGGCAAAAAGCGGGTCTGCTGAGTTGCCAGGGTCTTGAGCAGGGGCGCCAAATCGTCGGACGTGTACTGGCGCGTCGAGCGGGCGCTCTCCATCATCAGTTCGGCCTGCTGGATTACCTGGCTGCGCGCATTTCGCATCAGGAACTGGTACGCCGCATAGGCAATCAGCACGGAACCGGCACAGAACAAAGCGATCAGTATGAGATTGAATTTCGCAAGTAACTTCATGCCCGGATGTCGGTGAGTATAGCAGGGAGGAATTCAGAAGTCAGAATTCAGAATCTAATGCTGCCGACCCCGCATTCTGTCTTCTGAATTCTGTATTCTGAGTTAGACATGCAACCCACCGTCGCGGCCCCCGGCGCCGACACCAGCTTCTTCGGACAGCCGCGAGGCCTCGCGACGCTTTTCTTCACCGAAATGTGGGAGCGCTTCAGCTATTACGGAATGCGCGCGCTCCTGATCCTGTTCATGACCGCCAGCGTGGCGCGGGGCGGGCTGGGTTTTCCGGTGGTGAAGGCAGGCGCGATCTACGGTTTCTACACCGCGATGGTTTACTTGTTGGGCCTGCCGGGCGGATGGGTGGCGGATCGCATCTTCGGGCAACGCCGAACCGCGCTGTATGGCGGATTTTTGATCGTAGCCGGACAGTTGTCCCTGATGAGCCCGCGGGTGGAGGGATTTTACGCGGGGCTAGGTCTGCTGATGCTCGGAACCGGAATGCTGAAGCCCAACGTGAGCACCATGGTGGGGCAGCTCTATGCTCCCGGCGACCGGCGGCGCGATTCAGGGTTCTCCATTTATTACATGGGCATCAATCTGGGCGGGCTGCTTGCGCCGCTGGCCGTCGGTTACGTGGGCGAGCGGATCGGCTGGCGGCTGGGCTTTGGCGTGGCGGGCCTGGGGA
Source organism: Bryobacterales bacterium (assembly GCA_963824345.1). GTDB lineage: Bacteria > Acidobacteriota > Terriglobia > Bryobacterales > Bryobacteraceae > Palsa-89. Next base: position 30,835 of record CAWGOZ010000010.1, on the reverse strand, counting down.
TGGTGGCCGGGCTGATCCAGTACCGATTGGGCGGCCAGTATCTCGGAACCGCCGGGCTCCATCCGACGCCGCCGAAAAGCCCCGAGGCGGGCCGCCGGCTGAAGCGCAATACCGCATTGGTCGCGATAATCGTTGCGCTAAGTCTGGGAACCCTTGGCTTGTTCGCGGCGACGGGACGCTTGGAGCTTACTGCAGAGGGCGTATCCGGGGCATTGGGCATGGTTTTGATTCTCGTCTCGGTGGGAATTTTCGCGTGGCTGTTGTTGGGCCGAGGCTGGTCTACGGTGGAACGCAAACGCTCCGGCGCCATTCTGGTGCTGTTTCTGGCGTCGGCTGTCTTTTGGGCGGCCTACGAACAGGCCGGCTCGTCGCTGAGCCTGTTCGCCGAGCGCAGCACCAATCGCGTGGTTTTGGGATTTAATTTCCCCGCCAGTTGGTTCCAGTTTGTTCCGGCGTTTTTCGTGATGCTACTGGCCCCTGTGTTCGCGTGGCTGTGGATCGCATTAGGCAAGCGGGAGCCATCCAGTCCGGCGAAATTCGCCTGGGCGCTGCTGTTCGGAGGAATCGCATTTGCAATTCTAATTCCTCCCGCCCGGGCGGCCATCCAAGGCGGGCTGGTTTCGCCCTGGTGGCTCACCGGCACGTACTTCATACAAACGATCGGCGAAATGTGCCTGAGTCCGGTGGGATTAAGCGCCATGACCAAGCTCGCGCCCGCGCGCGTGGCGGGCATGATGATGGGGCTGTTTTTTGTCTCCCTCAGCATCGGCGACTATCTGGCCGGAACCGCGGCGTCGCTCTACGAGTCCATGCCGTTGCCGGAACTGTTCGGCGTAGTGGCGGCAATTTCGTTCGTGGCCGCGCTGGTGCTGGTGGCGTTGGTGAAGCCAACGGTACGGTTAATGGGCGGAGTGAAGTAGAGTCGACCGCCCCGCCGCTAGCCGACATCGTCACCACGCCGATTCAGACCGCGACCGTTCCAGGCCGATACCGCGCGACCGCGTAATAAATTGCCCCGAGCACGATGGTGGTGGAGCTTCTGATGCTAGGGGCGGGAGTCTGGATGTATGCTCGGGCGAATCCACTGGGCTGGCAGGTTGACCGGCGCCGCACGCCGAGGGTGCGCACCGGTTGCAGCTAGAATCAAAGTGTGGAGCAGGCAGCACCCGGTCCAAACATCCCTGAATCGCTGTTCGAGCATAGGCAGGTATTTGCGAGCCCATGGCTAGATCGGTGGGTGATTCCAAATCCCTTTATTTCCGTGCTCTTCGAAACACTTCGACCCGATGGGGTTGGACTGGCCGATTTCTCGTTTAACAAAGACCCTGCGAACTTCGCAGAGACCTATCTCAATGTTTCAATTCGAAAATTGAACGCGGCCATACGAGTTGGCCTGGATGCCGTTACCTACATTGCAGTGAATCCCGATTGGGAGATGGCGCCGCAATTACTTGAGCTGTTTGAACGGGTAGCGGAGAGGATTCGAGGCGTTGTCGGAACCCATGTCGAATCCCAGGAGGCGACCCTGGCCTTCCATGTCACGCCCGGCACAGCCGACTTTCGAAAGAACACGTCATCCCTGGTCAATCCCGACGTTGTAGGCAATGCTTTATTCTCAGGAATCTCGCTCCATCGGAGCGATGGAGCTTTGGTAATCGACAAATCTCTCCGATACGACAGCGCGGCCTTCGTGCGTCTTCAATGTCGATTTCCAGCGGAGACGTCATTTTCCGAAGTCGCATCACGCTTGTACGAGGACGAGATTGCCGCGCTTCGCCTGCTTGGCGTCACGGGTGTAGTCTAGAAGTGTAGGTATGACCGACGCTCTATTGGTTTCGGATCAGCAGATCGATGCGGGACTCCTGCCTGAGGCGCAGTCCCCAAAAATTGGTCTCTCATCTCAAAGCAATTCCCAGGATATCCTGGCGCTGCCTGGGCCGTCCGCCTTTTCAGGAAACAATTCGTTTTACGGCGAGCAGACTTTACAGGGATACGGCGTTATTCACCATCAAAACGACCGTGGGACTAACAGCTCTGTTTCTCGCCTTCGAAATCGCGAAGCCACTCTTGCTTCCCACCTCTGGAGAGGAAAGGCCGCTCTTGAGAAGGCCGCCACAATAAGGGAGAACACCCGGAAAAAGAAGCTCTTTCGAGAGGAACTTCAATGGCTGGCCGAAAACAGGCGGGAGTTTCTCGGCAAGTGGGTTGCTCTTCAGGGCGTGGATTTACTCGCGGTAGGTGCAACGGCGAAAGAGGTTTTTTCGAAGGTCGCTGACCAGAAGACACCTCCCCTTGTCGTCCGGATTGTGGACGAAGACTTGCCTTTCGCTGGTTGGTGACGCTTGGGTACGCTCGCGTTCAGCTCAAGATACGGCTACCAGGGCAGCCAGTCGGGCATCGAAATCCCTATCGAGTTGAGTCTTGCGACGCGCTCCGTGCGGCTTCTAGCGAAAGTGGATACGGGGGCGGCAATCTGCATCTTTCAAAGAGACTACGCGGAGGAGCTGGGCATCGATGTCGAAAGCGGTCTATACCAAAAGGTCGGCACGCAGACCGGCACCTTTGACACATTCGGCCACACAGTGAACCTGTCATGCCTTGACTGGCAATTCGAGACGATGGTCTACTTTGCCGTCCTGAGAGATCTTACCCGAAACGTGGTGGGCCGTATCGGGTGGTTAGAGCATTTTCGGCTCGGTCTTATCGATTACGATTCGACCCTCTACCTGAGCCACTACGACGACTAAGGCCCACTTACAATACAAGGATGGCTCCGCTGCGGGGATCGTTCTGGGTGTTCGTGTTGTACGACGTGGCCGAGGAGATCCGCATCGAGAAGCTGCGCGACCTGGTGGGCGCCGAAAAGGCCCAGCCGCAGCCCAGCTTCAAACATCCCGCGCCCGAGTACGTGCGCTTCGAGCGTCCGCCCGCCATCGAGTACCCCGAGCCCATCGTCATCGAAACCGGCGAGCAGTTCGAGGCTCGCATCAAGTACTTCGACTATGGCGTGGCCAGCGTCGAATTGAAGATGGAGTTCGAGGCCGATTGGGAGGAATTGATCCGCCTGTCCAACCGCTGGATTCTGGCGCCGGAGATCGAGCGGCGCACCGCGGAAATGATCCAGGCCCGCATGGAGCTTGCGGCGCCGGCTTTGGTGCAGCCCTATCCGGCGCGTCTCAGCGAAGACTACTACATCATTCATTTACGCGAGGCCCTCGATGAAAACGGCCAGCCGCTCACGGCTCCCGTGATGCTGGCCAAACGCGGGGAGCAAATCGCCCAGATTGTGCGCGGCGAGTCGCAGCCCTTGGCCGAAAGCGAGCGCCGCGAGGTTCTGCAATCCAGCCTGTCGTATTATCCGACCGATTTATTAGTCACCGGCTGGGTGGCGGCGCTGGTCTACGATACGCTCGAAGGTGCGGCGCCCACCATCCAGTTGCTGGAATACGCCAACACCCAGTTGCTCGAATTCCGGCATTACGACGACGTTCTGACGCGCGTCTTGGAGAACGTATATAAGACGTTGGAACATGGCGGCGGATGGTTCCGGCGCTGGAGGATGGCCGGAGAAGCCGAGCGGCTGAATACGCTGCGGCTGGATGTCCGCGAGCTCACCGAGCGCACCGACAACGCCATCAAATTCCTCAGCGATATGTTTTACGCGCGGGCCTATCGCATCGCCGCCGCCCGCGTGGGCGTCACCGATTACCGCAATCTGGTGGAAGAAAAACTGCGGACGGCCGGCGAGCTGTACGAATTCATGATGAACGAGTTTCATCAGGCCCGGGCGTTCGTGCTGGAAGCCATGGTGGTGGCGATACTGGTAATCGAGCTATTTTCGCTGTTCCGCGGCGGGCACTAGAGGGCCACCCGACAAACGGCGCCCGGACGGCGGCGACCGCGCCTTACCGAGCCGCGACCGTAGTTCGGCTTGCCGCGAGGAAGCGGTCTTTGGTTTTCAAACGCGGACTCAATACCGGGCGGACGCCAGCCCACCACACGATCCATGCAAACGGTCCTGCGGCTGGCGATCAGGGATCCGGACCTTTTGTCCACAAACCGCCCGGCGGATCAGGTTCGATTGGGAGCAGAAAATCGTTAGCGCCGCTTACCTCGCCTTGCCGAGCCTGCATGCGCCTTTCTTGTTCGTAATCCTGCCGGACGCCCGGGACGTGCCATTCTCCGAGTGGCGCGTCGTCCGGTCTATGGAGTCTCGGTTCAGTGCTCGGCATGTCGGTTTCAGAGATTCGTTGGCCTTGGCTGAGGCTGGGCACCTGCTAGTCGTTGAAGCGTATATGGGTCAACCCGTTCGAACAGACAGTTGCGCCATTCAAACGCGTCAAGCTGGGCGTCATCAGGAACCCCCGAACCGGCCAAGTACCTCTGTTTGCGCCAAACTATGCCAAAGAGACGACTGGGGAAACTAGGGTATAGTGCCACGAGCTGCGGTGGCCCGGCTGACCGGGCATCTTGTCCGCTTTCAAGTGCATCGCAGAAGCTGCTGAAAATACCGCGCGCCGTTCGCCCCTGAGCCTTTTTCCACACCTCATTGCGCTCAATCAGGATCCTCCAGCCGGACCCAGCGGTTTCCCCGATCACGCTACAAGTAGGCAGAGCAAGTGAGGCGCTGCGAATTGCCGAATGTCGGGACCACTCGATTCTCCATAGATGGAATTGGGCGCTCTTTCCAGAGCCATCCCGCGAGAAATGCAAAATCGTGGATTTATCGGCCCCGTGCGCCGGATATTTTTCGTAAGCGGTTTCAAGCTCTCGGCAGATCGAATCGTGTCGCATGGCGGAACTAGCACCGGGTGCAAGTAGAAGCCCCTGATCTATCCGGTCCAATGTTTGGCGGAGCGCTAGCGTAGGAAACTGAATGTCTCCGCTGTAACCGAACACGTCGGGGAACCTGCTGGAGACGAACAACTTCTGTCCGGCGTCCCAGTGGGCGTTGGGCCAAGTAATCCTGCTGTCGCTCATGAGGTAGCAAGCCGAAAGCTTCTCCGAGTCTACAGAGACCCAAGCCGCAAGAGTTGTCATAGCGTTGGAAAGGGAACCCCTATATTATAAAAATAGAGCCAAGTGCTCGCAGTGCAGCACCCGGAGCCTCCACCAAAACAAAAATATGGGGGTTGTCCAGCGACCTGTCCAAAGTGCTCCTCAGGGGCACTTCGGATAGCCGGGGTATCCCGGAGAAATCCTTGCAGCCACAGCGCCCGGAAAACCCATCGAGGACGGTGTCCGTATCCAGGCGTAATACTTGGCCTTTCGGGGAGTTTCCGGTATCCGCTCGCAAGCGGCCCGCGCGGAAGATGGCGACCATTGAGGCGCTGTGGGGGCTGTGCAAAAAGCGCGAACGCTTGGTCTGCGAGCTGCTCGATTTCAGCACCGCGTGGGCGGTAGAATCGCATTAGTATGGCCCCACACCGGGGAACCTTGGCCGCCGCTTCATATTCGGACGATACATCTTTACCGTATGCTGGATGCCGGGTTTCCATCCACGCGCAGATAATTCGCGAGCACCCAATTCACTGGTTTTTCTTCCTCAAGAACCGAACGCCGCACATTGATGGAGAATTCAAGGATTTTGCTGTCCGCACGTTCTTCGATCTCGCGGAACTGGAACGCGAGAAGGTATTCAAAACGTTGACAACCGTCCGAATTCACATCGTCGACCCCAGACCCTATACATTAAGCTTCCACGACATCATACGGAGTCATTTGCCTAAAGGAACAAACGTAACCGACTTCTTTCGTCGGCTCGATAAGGAGACACAACACCTTCGGGCACCACGGGAGCTCGCCTTGAAGCACGTTGCAGCAAGCATGCTACGGGATGGAGCCGCGCATCGCCTGCGCCTTCAGTATAGGGCTTGGGAGTACGCGAATCAGTCTGACCTCGATGACGAACCCTGGTTTCGACCGGCAACGGTCCAAGAAGAGTTGGAAGACGGAGTCGATCTCTCGCCGTTCCAGCACTCAAATTCCAATATCTTGACCGATGTTGCAAATTTCTTGTCGGCGTCAGCGTCGGTATTTTCCCCTGTCCTTGATGATTTCGAGGAAGCGCTGATAGACGATTCATTTGCCTCACCTCTGGCAGGACCATGGCTCTTAGGCTCCGGCTTATCGCGTTCCCATGCCTTTGATGAAGGCCACAGCGACAGACTGAAATGGATTGAGGGCCAACGTCATAGTTTGCTATCGGAACTCGATCGCCGCCGCGATTTTTACCCATCGTATTTCATTCCCGAACCGCTTCAAGGGCTTATTTCAACGGACTCAGTCCCCATTCAAGCCGCCGACATCGCAGCTAGCCTCGCTCGTGAGATCTGGAAACGCAATAACCTTGTCCAACTTGTGAGACGATTTGAATACGTCACCTACAATGGCGAACGGCTGTCCGAAATTCGCGCGGCAATGCATGAAATCAATCTCCGCGAACTTAGCTGAGCGCTCTGGCTCTTGACGTGTTGGCATGTCGCGTTCAGCGCGTAAGGTTAGCGCGATCACCTCTCACGGCTCGACACCGGCGCAGCCTGGCGCGCGCCCTTACCCGCTCGTAGCGCACGGACCTTCAACTGCGCTTAGAACTTGGGATTGTCCTTCGCCCATCCCTAAAAGCCGCCGCCAGGCCTCGCTGCACTTGCGAGCAATAGCCGACGGCCCCGTCCGTATGGTCGCCAACTCGGAGGCAGCCCGCATTTCGAGGATTAAGAACGGGAAGTCGACTCCTAACGGACGATCCGGCCAGCCGAAAAACGGTAATCCAAATAATATTTTCGATACGGCGCTCGCACAATCACGAACTTCTGCCCGCTCTTTCCACTACTTCCTCAACAAACAACGTCCGCCCGTCGGTCAGCCCCATCCTGGGCCGTGTTATCGCAGAAGCGCAAAGGGTGCGGCGCCTACCACCAATTGGATCAGGAACTGACCCGCGCTGCACTCCGTTTCGCGCAGTTTCTTAGAAACCGAGGTCGACCAATGGCAACCAGAGCCCAAGCTCTAGCACGCGCGGCTACCAATCGCCCTAACTCCCAACACTCCACCGGTCCTCGCACCGAACCGGGCAAGCAGCATTCGTCGCTCAACGCGCTCCGCCACGGTCTCACCGCCCGAACCGCAGTCTTGCCCACCGAGGACCACGCAACCTACCAGCGCCACATCCAGCAATTTCTCGACGAGCACGCCCCCGCCACCGCCACTGAATCAGCTCCGCGACATCCAGGAAGCGCAAAGGGTGCGGCGCGCACCACCAAACGAACCAGGAACTAGCCCGCGCCACACTCCGTTTTGCGCGAGTTCATCAGAGCGCGACGCCGACTCGATCGCCGCCAGCTCACGGAAGCCGCCGGGCTCTACCTACGCCATCAGCGCAAAGGACTTCCCTGGGAGCCCAGTGACTTTGGCTTCGTTTTCTCAAAAGAACAAATCGAGCGCCACGCACAACACCTGATGCGCCACCACCCGGCCCTTTACGCCGCCAACCCCGGTCTCCAAGCGGGCCCGCCGCCCGAGCAGCCGAAGAGCGTCTCTCTCTCCGCCATCGGTTCGGGACAGCCGGAAGGGGTTAAGATTTAGGTATGTCCTCGCTACTGGACAAAGCCCTCGAAAAGATCGTCGTCCTTCCTCCGGACGAAAAGGCTGCGATTGCATCTGAAATGCGTGGAAAAAACGTTTCGCCGAGAAGCGCGACGTCATCCGCCGCATGGCGCGGGAAGCCCTCCGGGAAGACCAGAAGGGCGAGACTTCGGCCAGATGAACGTTGAATCTATTCAAACCGCAGCCGCGTTAAAGCTTTACGCCGAATTCGCCGATATTCCCCCCGTGGGCGGAGTGTATCTGGAATCGCGGCTCGAGTTCCTGCGCAAGAATCAAAACCCGGATGGGGGCTGGGGATATTTTCCCGGCAAGGGATCCTGGTTTGAGCCAACCGCCTACGCCATGCTGGCGCTCCAGGGCCAGCCGGAATCGAAAGCCAATCTCGACCGCGCCTGGCAATTGCTTCGGTCCTGGCAGTTGGCGGACGGCAGTTTCCGGCCCAGCGGCGAAGTCAAGGAAGGCACCTGGGTTACGGCGCTCGCGGTCACTTTGGCCAGCGTTCGCGGCGTGGACGACCCAAGCGTGCGCAGCTCCCTGGATTGGCTTCTCAAAGTGGTCGGCGCCGAGCACGACGTGCCCATGCGAGTGGCCTCATTTTTCCATTGGATCCCGACCAAACTGGATGTATCGCATGAAGGCTGGCCGTGGCGCAACGGTAACGCCTCCTGGATCGAGCCGACCGCCCACACGCTGATCGCGCTGAAGAAATCGCCCAGCCGTTACCGTACCGCTGAGGTAGCCCATCGCATCCAGGAGGGCGAAAAGCTGGTTCTCAGCCGGCGCTGCAGCGATGGCGGCTGGAACTGCGGCAATCCGAACGTGTTTAATTACGATCTACCCTCCTATCCCGAGACCACCGGCCTCGCGTTGGTGGGCCTGCTGGGGCGCAACGAGCAGGAGCTGGCGGGCGCGCTCGAAGTAGCCCGGCGATTCCGCGTCGAAACCAAATCTTCGCTCGCGAAAGCCTGGCTTCAGATCGCGCTGCGCTGTCACTCGCAGCCGCTGGAGGCGCCGGCCGAGAAACCGTGGGAATCCAACGACATCATGCTGGCAGGCGTGCAGGCGCTCGGGCACCCGGACGGCAATTACCGGTTGCTCCAGGCCGAAGCTCACCGGGGAGGCCGCACATGACGCGCAGAAAATTCGTCGGATTCTCGGCAGCGGCCGTGGTCGGCACCTATGCCGGGATCAAGCTACAGAAGCCGCCCAAATTGCCCGAAGGTCCCCCCGGCAACTCGGCCGTTGCCATCATCCGGGCGCGATCCTATTCGGACGATCTGGTCAGCCGCATGCTCCAAGGCATCCGCGAGTGCGGCCTGGACGTGCGCGGCAAGCGCGTCTTGCTGAAGCCCAACCTGGTCGAGTTCGACGCCGCCACGGTGATCAATACCGACGCCGCCATCATTGCCGCGGCGCTCGAAGTATTTCAACGCCTGGGCGCGCTCGAAGTGAAGATCGGGGAAGGCCCGGGGCATCGGCGCGACACGCTCGATCTGGCCGACGACGCTCGTTATCGCGCCAGCGTCCCGAAATTCGATCACATCTTCACCGATCTGAATCGGGACGACGTTTCACCTGTGCCGGGCTTTGGTGGCGAATCGGAGTTCTACTTTCCCAACACCGTGCTGGGCGCGGATCTGATCGTGTCGCTCGCCAAGATGAAAACGCATCACTGGGCCGGCGCTACGCTCTCGATGAAAAACTTCTTCGGCGTCGTTCCGGGGTCGGTCTATGGCTGGCCCAAGAACAAGCTGCATTACCTGGGGATCGCCGAATCCATCGTGGCTCTCAACCGCCAATTCCGAAGCAAAGCCTTCGGGATTGTGGATGGCGTCATCGGCATGGAGGGCAACGGGCCCATTCAAGGCACGCCCAAGCCCGCCGGAGTGCTGGTGATGGGGCGCGACCTCGTGGCCGTCGACGCCACTTGCGCGCGCATCATGGGAATCGATCCCGAAAAGATGACCTATATGCGCATGGCGGCCGATCTGGGCCATTTACAAGCCGGCCGCATCGAGCAGCGCGGCGAAACTATCGCCTCGGTCCACACCAATTTCGCGCTCCTCGACGAATACAAAAGTCTTCGTCTGGCATGACTCGCTGGCTGCGGTGGTTTGGCCCCCTCCCCGGCCGGCGCGAAGCGCATGCCATGGCCTGGATGTCTTTGACCGCCGGCGTCATCCTATGCGCGGTCTCCGTCCTGCTGGGATTTGAGGGCCGCTCCTTCATGGGCCGGCCTCTGGGTGGCGACTTCGTCGGCTTCTACACCATCGGCAAGATTCTCAACACCTACCCGGCCGCCCGCATCTACGACCTGGAGCTGGCGGTGCGGGTCGAGCATCAGACGCTGCCCAGCATGGACGCCACGCAGATGCTGGTGTTCGGGCAGGCGCCTTACATCGCGTGGCTGTTCCGGCCGTTCGCATGGCTGCCGTACGCCTGGGCGTACATCGCTTGGCTGGGATTCTCGGCTGCGCTCTACGCCGCGGGCCTGGCGGTGCTGTTTGCCGCAGTGGGTTTGGATCGGGAAGACCGCCGGACCGGTTTTCTTTTGGCGCTCTCGGCGGCGCCGTTTCTGTTTGAGACCTGGATTGGCGGACAGATGTCGGCAGTCGTCTTTTTCATTTGGGCGCTGTTCCTGTGGTGTTTTCAAAATGAGCGCCGGTTTCTCGCCGGACTGGTGCTGTCGCTTTGTCTCTTTAAGCCCACCCTGGTGGCGCTGCCGGCGGCCATGCTATTCATCGGCCGTCGCTGGCGCGTGACAGCCGGCTTAGCTACCGGCGGCGTGGCGCTGGCGCTGCTTTCCATCGCGACCGTAGGCTGGGATGGCTGCCAGGCCTGGGCCCGGATGCTGGCCATGAACGCACAGGTCGCCAGCGGCGCGGGCGATCCGCGGCATCGCGCCAAGTATGTTGACATGGCTTCGTTTTTTCATCTGCTGTTTGGAAGCCATGACACCATCGCGCTGATCGCCATGATTCTCGCCGGTGTCACAGCAGCGGCATTCCTCGCGCTGGCCTGGCGGAAATCGGACCGGACCATCTCCAATGAACTTTTGGCGGCAACGCTCGCTTGCACCCTGGTCGTGAACGCGTACGCGCCCATCTACGATAGCGTTCTGGCGGTGGCCGCGGTGGCCCTGGTGGCGGCCAAACGGGAACGCCTCCCGGAGCAGGCCCGTGAGATATTCGCCTTCTGGCTATTGCTGCTCTACATGGTCGCCTGGGTAACGCAATCCTTTGCCGAATTCCTGCACTTGCAGTTGATTACGCTGGTGCTGGCCGGCTTCGGGTTTTGGACGCTGCGGCTGGCGTACGAAGGCCTCAAGAAACCCGTGGCACTTAGGCTAACGCATTGTAAAACCAAGGGGGAAGAAAGTACTACGACCCACCAACTACATCCACGGGCGGCAGGGCGATTTTAGGTTCGTTCTAAGGGCTAACCCTGATTTAACGTACCGGATTGGGGTGATAACTTACCAATAGCGAGGGACGAACCCTCGCAAGGGAGAGGAGAAACAATGACACGGATCACCAACATGGTTTTGAAACTGAAGGTGTGGAAAGATACGAAAGGTCAGGACCTGATCGAATACGCGCTTATGGCGGGTTTCGTGGCGGTCGCCGCCGGCGCTATTATGCCTGGCGTGGCCTCCAGCATCAGCACCATCTTCAGCAAAATTTCCAGCGTGATGTCGGCTGCTTCGACGCAGAGCTAACGCTATCTTTTGGGGGGTAGGCGAGGAGACGACCCTCTGCCTCGCCTATCCACCTTGATTCACCCTCAATCTTGATTCACCCTCAACCGATTCCCCCCGCCTGCCGATTCCCGTCTTAGATGCTCGAGTTCGTCTTCTTTGTAGTCTCCGGATTAGGATACGCGCTCTATTTCGACCTGAATCTGCTCGAAGCATTCTTGCTGGGAGTGGTTGTTTTGTGCGTGTATCGGGGGTGGGTACCCAAATTCACGCCGCTACCGGCCTGGCGGGCCTGGGTGAAGCTGGCGCATCGCCGCAAAACGGCCGTCGCGGTCGTATTCTTTTCCGCCCTCGCCATCCGCGCGGCGCTCTTACCCCTGCTGCCGGTTCCCCATCCGGAAGTGACCGACGAATTCAGCCAGCTCTTGCTCGCAGACACGCTGTCACATGGACGGCTTAGTAATCCAACGCATCCCATGTGGACGCACTTTGAAAGCATCCACATCATTCAAAAGCCAACCTACAACTCCGATTATTTCCCCGGCCCCGCCGCTATTTTGGCGTTGGGAATGCTCGCCGGTCACCCCTGGATCGCAGTGTGGGTGCTATGCGCCGCCATGTGCGCCGCGCTGTGCTGGATGTTGCAAGCCTGGGTGCCTCCGGCCTGGGCGTTGTTCGGCGCCATGCTGGCCGTGCTGCGCTTCGACATCGCGAGCTATTGGATCAACAGCTATTATGGCGGCTGCCTTGCCGCGCTGGGGGGAGCGCTGCTGCTCGGCGCCTACCCGCGTTTCCTCAAGAAGCCGTCCCTTTCGCTCTCGCTGGTTTTGGCGGCGGGACTGATCGCGATCGGCTACACACGGCCCTTCGAGGGGCTGGGCGTGTCGGTGCCTGTGGTGATTGCGCTCGCCATTGCCTTTCGAAAACGGCTGCGCGTCTATTGGATATGCGTTCCCGCCGCGGCTCTGGTGCTGGCGGCAGTGGCGGGCTTGCTGCTCTATTCCAAAGCCGTCACGGGCGATCCGTTGCGAACGCCCTACGCAGCCAATCAGGCAGCCTACGGATGGCCCCTGGGGCTGCCCTGGTTTCAAGCACGCGACGTAAAGCTCCAGCACGTCGAGTTGCAGCGCTACTACGACTACGAGCGGGAGGCGCACGACAGAAATTCCTCCTTATTCGGCGAATTGAAGCACAGCACGCTCAAGGCTCAGACGCTGTGGCGATTCTATTTCGGGCCGGCGCTGTCGATCCCCTTGTTGATGCTGCCGGCGGTGTGGCGCAGCCGGCGCTTGCGCTTGCTGTTTCTAACAGCCGGATGCACCATCGTTTTGACTTTGATGCAGTTCGTAAGCCTTCCGCATTATGCCGCGCCGGCCGCAGCCGCTATTCTCGCCGTGCTGGTGGAGTGCATGCGGCGGCTGCATCGCGTTCGGCGAAACGGCCGGCCGGTCGGGTTGCAGCTTGTGCTGGCGGCGCCTCTGATCATGATCACGATTCTGGCGGTGCGCATCGGCCTCGAAAAATTCCACCTGCCGTTCACCCAGGCGGTGAATTTCGAATCCTGGTGCTGCGTGCAGCCGGGCAATCAGAATAAAGCCCGGGTCTTGGAAACGCTGGATAAGCTCGGGGGCAAGCACCTGGTGATCGTGAAGCAGAAGGACAATCCCAACGATTTCCTGCAGTGGATTTACAACGCCGCCGATATTGACGCATCCCAGGTGGTGTGGGCGCGCGACCTGGGCCCGGAGCAGGATCGCGCCCTGGTCCGCTACTTTCACGACAGGCGCGCGTGGCTGGTGGATCCAAACCCGCAGCCCGCCAGGCTTACGCCTTTTTCCGGCGCACCCTGACACGGCTCGAAGTGACGCGGAAATCGTGCTCGTGCTTTTCCATCCAGACGCGCTTTCCGTGAAATACGACGCCTTCCGATTCCAACCGCATGCGCTGTTCCAGAGCATTCTCGCCGGTCAGCGAGATCTTCCCGCCCGCTCCCACCACCCGATGCCACGGCAACCCGCGCCCCGCTCGCAAGGCCCATACCACCTGCCGCGCACGGCCCGGAAACCCCGCCGCTCGAGCCACGCCGCCATAGGTGGATACTTTTCCTCTGGGGATTTTGCGTATGGCGTCGCGGATCACGTCGAGCATGAACGAAACCAGTCCAAGGTTTTCCGCAAACCCTGCTCCAGCGTGAATTCGGGTGCGTGGCCAAGATCGCGGCGGGCCGCGGTAGTATCGGCTTGAGAATCGCGCACGTCGCCCGCTCGCGGCGGACCGTAGCGCGCCGGCAGGCTCACGCCATCCATCTTCTGCAGCAAATCCCACACCGCATTGAGCGAATACCGGCTGCCGTTCCCGGCGTTATAAATTTTTCCCCCAATACCGGGCACATGCGCCGCTTTCGCGCATAACGCCGCTACGTCTTCGACATAAGTGAAATCGCGCGTCTGCTCCCCATCGCCGAAGATGGTGGGCGAGCGCCGCTCGACCAGGGCTTTGAAAAACAGCGACAAAACCCCGGAGTACGGGCTGGAAGGATCCTGGCGTTCGCCAAACACGTTGAAGAATCGCAGCGCCACGGTCTCCAGGCCGAAGCAGGAATGGAACACGCTCGCATAATACTCGCCCGCGAGTTTCTGCACGGCATACGGCGATTTGGGTCGCGGCGGCATGCTCTCCACTTTCGGCAAGAGCTCCGTGTCGCCGTACGCCGAAGAAGAAGCCGCATAGACCAAGCGTCCGACTCTGGCTTCCACCGAAGCGCGCAGAACGTTGAACGTTCCGTCGATATTCACCTGATGCGATGGCTCGGGATCTTGGATCGAACGCGGCACCGACGGTATGGCCGCCAGATGAAACACCACGTCCGCGCCGCCGAGGGCGGTGGCGACGGCGCCGTAGTCGCGAATGTCGGATCGGTCGAGCTCGATCTGGGACCGAATCTCGCTGAGGTTGCTTTCGCGGCCCGTGAGGAAGTTGTCGACCACTCGCACCCGGCCTACGCCCTGCGCCAGAAGAGTGCGCACCAGAGCAGAGCCGATAAACCCGGCGCCGCCCGTCACCACGTAGAGTTTCATACGCAAGGCGCAGCCTACTCGGCGGGCTTGGCCGCCACCGCGATCAGCGACAGCCCGCGCCACGGCAACACCGCGTCGGCCCGGCGCCAGATCCACGCAGTTTTGTCGAAGATCTTCAACGACACCTTGCTGATCTGCCGCCGGCGCAGCAGCTTCCCGTAGAACCACCAGCCCAGCGCCCCGATTCGATTGAGTTGGCGCATCCCGGCCACGGTAAAGCCGGCTTTCTCGAGTAGCGCGCGCAGTTGCCCCCCCGAGAAGCGACGCCGGTGTCCCAAGGTCTGATCGAGGGTTCCGTACAACGCCTGGCCCTGAGGCGCGAGCACAACCAGCGAACCGCCCGGCTTCAAAACGCCGGCGGCCGAGCGGACCACAGCGGCCGGGTCATCTACGTATTCCAGAACATTCACGCACAAAACTGTATCAAACGGACCGCCGGCATCCTGGTAGTCCTGGGGGCGCTCCGGGTCGAGCTTCAGCACCGAGACATTGGGCGTTCGCAGGAAGCGGTTGCCGAGCGCATGCAAATACAGCGGGTCTTTCTCGGTCGCGACGTAAAGAAGTTTGCGGCTCATCAGACGCGCCGTGATGTTTCCGATCCCGGCGCCCAGCTCCAACACCGTATCCCCAATATAAGGCCGCAGAACGCGGGCCAGCCAGCTCAAATACTGAGGCGTGCCGGTAAGATTATTGAGGAACGCCCGGCCGTAGGGCTCGACATACAGATCGTCGATCAGCCAATAATGCAAAATCACCCCGAGCGCTCTTACGCCATCCTTCCACCCGATTTTCTTGCCTTCTTCGTAAGTGCGGCCGTGATAGCTGATGGGAACTTCGTAAATGCGCAGTTTGCGCTTGGCGCACTTCATCGTGATTTCCGGCTCAAAACCGAAGCGGTTCGATCGGATGGGAATGCTTTTTAGCAGATCGGTGCGGAAGGCCTTATAGCAGGTCTCCATGTCGGTCAGGTTCAGATTGCAGAACATGTTGGAGAGCAGCGTCAGGCTCTTGTTGATCATGGAGTGCCAAAAGGGCAACACGCGGGTCTGCTCCCCAGCCAGGTAGCGCGAACCGAAAACGGCATCGGCATGCCCGCTCAGCAACGGCCGCAACAAGACTGGGTATTCTGCCGGATCGTATTCCAGATCGGCGTCCTGCACCAGGCAAAAGTCCCCGCGCGCTTCCTGGATGGCGGTGCGGACGGCGGCGCCCTTGCCTTCATTGACCTTTTTGCGGAAGAGCCGGATGGAGGGTTCCTGAGCGGCCAAGCGATCCAGAATATCCGAGCTTCCGTCGGTGGAGCAATCGTCGACGATAATCAACTCGCGCTGCATGTTCTCGGGAAGCGGCGCCGCCAGCACCTGCGCCAGGCTGCGTTCCACCACGCTGCGTTCGTTGTAGACAGGAATGAGGATGGACAACCGCAACCCCTTAGTATAAGCGCTCGGCCTTTCAACATCGCCGCGATCCAGCCTGGGCTGGCATGCACTCTGGGCTGGCATACCAAAACGGCAGGGGGCGGTCCAGACCGGGCCTTATGTCCTCGAACCAAGCTTCGCCTCCGGGCCGGGCTCAAGCTAAGGAAATGCCGTGTTCCAGCCGATGAGGATACCGTGGCAGTTCGTCAACCCAGAAACCCTCGGCACAAAGACCGCCCAGCCCAGCACGGCTTCGTCTTAATCGCCACCTCCATCGCCTTAACCATCCTGCTGGCCTTGGCGGCCTTGGGCATCGACATCGGACGCATGTACGTGATTCGGGCCGAGCTGCAATCGTTCACCGACGCCGCCGCCCTCAGCGCCGCACTGGAGCTGGATGGAACGGATTCGGGGTTCGCGAATGCCCGCACCGGAGCCGGCCGATTCGCGACAGGTCCGCACGCCATGCTCTGGAACCTGGGCACCCAGCCGATCACCGACAT
The DNA here is from genome assembly GCA_963824345.1 of Bryobacterales bacterium. Taxonomy (GTDB): domain Bacteria; phylum Acidobacteriota; class Terriglobia; order Bryobacterales; family Bryobacteraceae; genus Palsa-89. The sequence goes on along the minus strand of CAWGOZ010000010.1, from coordinate 14,535 downwards.
CGTCACCAGCTTCTCCGCCGACAACAAAACCTGGCAGGCGCAGCCTAAGCCGGGGGGCGATTACCGCTTCGTGCGCGTGGTCGCAACCGAGCCCGCGCCGGTGATCTTTCTGAAAGTTTTTCAGCCCCTTGGACTAGGCTCCTCCACTGTCGCCGCCGCGAGCGTAGCGGCCAAGAGTGCAGACAGCGCGAGGTTAACCAGATGAACCGGCGAGGGAGCGCGTTGATCGAATTCGCCATATCGCTGATCCTGCTGGCAGCGGTGTTTGTGGGCGTCTTTCAGATCGGATATGCATTCCTCGCGTACGGAACACTCCAGAACGCGGTACGCGCTGGAGCGCGCTACTCCTCGCTACAGCAGCAGGGAGCGGGCGCCGATCCGGAGGTTGCAAAGGCCGTACGGAATCTGGTGGTCTACGGCGACCCGGCGCCTTCCGATCGCGCCAAGCCGGTGGTGCAAGGGCTGTCCACCGAAAACGTCGAGATCGTGAATGGCCCGGGTATCAGTACCGTCTCCCTGCGCGGATTTGAAGTGGACGCGCTGTTCGCAAAATTGAAATTGGATGGACGCCCCACGGTGACCTTCCCCATCACGGCGCCAGTGACAACCAGGGCCTCACAATGAGCCGCGGGCGTAAGCAAGCCGGCCAGTCGACCGTGGAAACCGCGCTCATCTTAACCGCATTCATGGGATTGCTGCTCGGGATGACGGGCGTCGGCCAACTCATCTTCGTCCGGCAAACGCTGGCCGATCGCGCCAGCCAAGCCGCGCGCTGGGGAGCCGTCAATAATTACGACCCCGCGGCCATACGCAACATGGTCCTATTCGGAACGTCCACGCCCGTGCACGGCCAGACGCCTTTTTTCGGGCTCGCGCCGGCGGCTGTCGAAGTATCCAATCCGGGCTGCCCGGGCGTCCAGTGCCGCGTCAGCGTGGCTCTACCCGAGCAAGGCATTCGAAGCGTGGAACCGATGGAAGATTCCACGGCCGCTCCTATTGCTCCGCTCGTTGCTTCCCAGCCTTGACATACGGCGCAGTCTTCGGATTGGCTTCGTTCCAACGCACCGGCCGATCGCTATCCGCCATCAGATACAGCGCCAGCGCCACCGCGCGATCCACCTTGGCCATATTGTCGTAGTCGATCTTCTGCCACTCATCCCCCACCGCGTGATAATCCGGAAAATCGAAGGCAACCGCGAGAGTCTCGGCCGGCACTCCCGCCTCGGCCAGGGAAAAATTGTCGCTCGCGCCGAAATATGCGTCGCTATTCTGGGCGTGTTTGTAGATCCGGACGCCCGTGCTGGCGCCCGCCCGCTGGACGTAGCCGGTGAGATCGGAATAATCGAAGCCGGTCAGAGTGGCGTTTGAGATTTGCCGTCCTTCGGTGGAATCGGTGCGCCCCAGTTGCTCCAGATTCAGCTGAGCGACGGTTTTATCGAGCGGCCAAACCGGATGGTGCGCGTAATACCGGGATCCAATCAGTCCCTCCTCTTCACCGAAGAACGTCATGAACAGGATGCTGCGCCTGGGCCGTTGTTTCAGGCCCGCGAGAGCGCGCGCGACCGCGATCACCGAAACCGTGCCGCTGCCGTCGTCGTTGGCGCCGTTATATATGCGATCGCCTCCACCCGGCCGCACGCCCAGGTGATCGTAGTGCGCGGTCAGCATGACGCAGGTATCGCGCAGCCCCGGATCGGAACCGCGCAGGATCCCGATCACGTTGCCGAGCGTGACTTGTTTGCGAATGGGCGCATCGATGTGGCCGGTGATGGAAGCATCGCTCGTTCCCGGCTTCAGAGCCGCATAGAATTGCGCGGCGGCTTCGCCGGTCAACGTGATTCGTCCGCTGGCGGCGGATTGGGCCTCATCCGGATCCATCAAGCGATGGCCGGGTTCCTGGTGCGCCCGCACGCCCTTGGGGTCCACCAGAATGGTGAGCGATGGTTTCGCGCGGCGCAGAATCTTGTTGGCCGCCCGCAGCCGGGGAAGCAACTTGGGGTTGAATTCGGTGATCACCACCTTGCCTTCCACCTGGCTGTCCGTTAGCTGTTCGATCAAACCGGCGTCCGCCAGATCCAGTTTGAACAAGGGCTCGGCATTTAGTTCCAGCGCGGCGTTGAGATGCAAGACGGCTTGGGTAGGGTTTACGGCCAGCGCGCGCCCGCCGCCGGACAATTTCAAAGCGAAGTTGGCGAAACTCGGCTCGGCCACCACCATCGGAGCCTTCTGGAAGTAGTCGTTTGCGAGACTTGGCTCCAGACCCGCGATTCGAAACTGCGCCGCGATGTATTCGGCGGCGATATCCAAACCTCGCGAGGGAGTGTCGCGCCCTTCCAGCAAATCCGACGCGAGGAACGACAAATCGCCGCGCAGAGACGTGGCGCGGATACCCGCCAGCGCCTCTCGAACCTCAGGCGGAACGGCGGGTTCGCGGGAGGCGCCTTGGCCCAAGGCCCGCGAGGCTGGACCGCAGGCTGAAGTAAGGAAGACTACAATCAAGAAGTTGCGTTTTGACATAGATGCGGCAAGCGGCAGCCACAGGCCCTTCCAGCCTGATAGTATCATCTTGAACTAAAAATCATTTTGTTGGAGAATTGTTCAAAGCATCATGGCAAACCGCACAGGCAAAATCGCACAGCTGCAGCGGAAGGTGACCGCTGGCACGCGCAAGAGCTCGGCACTGGTGGGCGAAGAGCTCACCGAATCTGGTTTGCTGGATCACGCGGTGCTCAATCGCCAGATCGCCGAACTCCTGGAGGGCCTGTCCGGCGACCCCTTGCTGGTGCCCCGCATTGAAAAGTCCTTGGACGACTTTTTCGAGTCGCTGCAGGCTGGCGACATTGTCGCCGCCGCGCATCACGTTTGCGCTCTTCTGGCCCTGGAACTGGACGATCTACGCCGGGCCGCCCTCCTGTCCCTGATGGTGCGTCTGGCCGGCAAACGCAAGTTCGATCCGGTGGCCGCCTACATCCTTCAAAACCAGAAGGCTGTCGTCACTGGAAAGGGTTGACAAAGCATCACAAACAGGAGCAGCATTAACTAAGGAGCTTTTGCAATGCGCTTCCTGGCGGTTGGTGTTTCTTTGAGTGTCCTGGCCGGCTCAGCCTCGGCCCAGTACATGATTTCGGCTCACGCCGGCGTGGTCCAGTATGTGGAAGGCCGCGCCTACCTCAACGACCAGGTAGTGGAGCCCAAGTTCGGCCAATTCCCCGACATCAAGGAGAACCAGGAGTTCCGCACCGAGGAAGGCCGCGCCGAAATTCTGCTGACGCCCGGCGTCTTCCTGCGCCTGGGAGAAAATAGCTCCATTCGCATGCTCTCCACCCGTCTGACCGATGCCAAGGTCGAGGTGCTCTCAGGGTCGGCCATGATCGAGTGCAGCGAGGTCCCCAAGGAAAGCTCCATCCAGGCCGTATATAAAGGAAACGCGATCCGTTTCGAGAAGCAAGGCCTGTACCGCATCGATACCGAGCCGGCTCGGTTCCGGGTTTACGAAGGCGAGGCCGTTGTGACGGATGCCTCCGGCCAGCTTGTGTTGAAGGGCGGCAAGCAAACCAACTTGTCCGGCGTGCTGTTAGCGGAAAGTTTTGACCGCAAGGATCAAGACGCGCTCTATAGCTGGAGCGACCGACGGGCGGCTTATGTCGCGCAAGCCAACATCGCCTCGGCCAGCGCCGTGAGCAGCAATGGTTACGGCAGTTATGGCAACGGCTACAGCCTGTTCGGGAGCAACGGGCTCGGGTACGGTCCCTCGTTTCTCGGCGGCTGGATGTTGAATCCGATGTTTGGAATGTACACCTACATGCCGTATTCGGGCTTCGGCTACAGTCCTTTTGGATATGCCTATTACAGCCCCTACACCGTCGGCTACGCACCCGTTTACGGCAACGCCTACACCAGCACTGCGGCGGGCCGCTTAAGCGGAATTACCGGTGCCAGCCGGATGGTCAATGTGGCGGCATCTGCCCGTGGTGGATCGGCTCTCGCGTCGGCGGCGAGGCACAGCGGAGGTGGCGGAGCGCACTTCGGCAGCGGCGGCGGTCACGCGGGCGGCGGCGGACACAGGTAGGCGCGATAGTACCGCGTCACTTCAGATTCTTTTCGAAGAAGTCCGTCATCTCTTCTAATAGCTGTCTGTCAGCCGGTCCGCTTACGCCATGGCTCTTCTGCGGATAGACCACCATGTGGAAGATTTTGCCGGCTTGCTCCAGCGCGTCGGCCATCTGCAGCGTGTTTTGAAAAAGCACGTTGTCGTCTTCGATGTTGTGAAGCATCAGAAGTTTGGCTTTCAGCTTGGCGGCATACTCCACGGGGGAACTGGCGCGATATCCTTCGGCATTTTCTGAAGGCAGCCCCAAATAGCGTTCGGTATAAATGCTGTCGTAGTTCCGCCAGTTCGTCACCGGGCGCTCCCGCGATTCCCGCGCGGAAGACATCCGGCGCATTCAGCAGGCTGTAGAGCGTCATGAAGCCGCCATAGCTCCAGCCATACATCCCCAGCCGGGCAGGATCGGCAAACCCCTGCGCCAGCAGATATCGAACGCCTTCCAACTGATCGGCCAACTCGGCCCTTCCGAAGCGGCGATACAGCGGCGTTTCAAACGCGTGCCCGCGGCCGGACGATCCCCGATTGTCCATCTCCCAGACGGCGAAGCCACGCGCGGCCAGCACCTGCTCCCATCCGGCGCCCTGCCAGGCGTTGCGAACCACCTGTTCGCCAGGGCCGCCATACACCATCACCACGGCCGGATATTTTTCTCCCGCGGTGAAGTTGGCGGGTTTGGTGACGCGGCCGTACAGCTCAGTCCCATCCTGCGCCTTGAAGGTGACGATGTCCGCCGGCAGAAGCGCGTAGTTGTCCATCAGTTTATGGCCGGCGTCGTGAAACACCGCCCATTCGCCTCCGCCGATGGAATGCACCGTGGATCGCGGCGGCTCTGTGAGACTGGAAAAATCGTCGAGATAGTATTGCGCGGCCGGGCTCATCGAGATTTCGTGGGTACCGGCGCCCTGGCTCAGGCGCGCGCGATCCTTGCCGTTGAGTTTGATGGAATAGAGCTGGCGCTCCAGCGGACTGGCTTCGGTGGAAACATAGTAAATCTTTTGCCGGGCCTCATCCACGCCGGCGACCTCGGTCACCTCCCAGCGGCCTTCCGTGATACGCTTGCGCAATTTGCCGTCCAGCGAATATAGATACAGATGGCGGAAACCGTCGCGCTCGCTGCCCCACAGAAATTCATCGGCGCCGATAAAACGGAAGAGATCGTTTTGATTAATCCAATACGGATCCGATTCGGTTAGGATCGGCCGCGCCGTGCCGGCACTGGCATCCGCCAGCAGCAAATCGAGCTGGTTCTGCACGCGATTCAGCCGCTGGATGGCCAACCGCGTGGAATCGGGCGTCCAATGCACGCGCGAAATGAGATAGCCGCGCGTGTCTCCCAAATCCATCCAGTGCGTGACGCCGCCGCCGGCCGCCACCACTCCCACTCGCACGTCGGCATTGGGCGTACCGGCTTGCGGATAGCGCTCCGGCTCAACCACGGCGCGCAACCCGCCCAGAGCCACTTGCGGGTAGATCATCTCGCGCGCGATATCGAACTGCAGGTAGGCGATGCGCTTGGAATCGGGCGCCCACCAATAGGCGGTGCTCAGGTCCAGCTCTTCCGGATACACCCAGTCCAGTTCCCCATTCAACAACGTGGCGCTGCCGTCGTCGGTGAGCCGCGTCACTTGTTTGCTTGCGATCTCGAGCACGTAAAGATCGTGGCCGCGCCGGAACGCCACGCGGGAGCCGTCGGCGGAAAGCTTCGGATCGCGCTCGGCCTCGGCGGTCGCGGTTAGCTGCCGCCAGGAGCCGGCTTCGAGCGAAAACAGAAACAGGTCGCCTTGCACGCTCAGCAGCAACTCTTTTCCGGACTGCGACCACTCCAGGCTGTCTTCGCTCACGCGCCGATTTTGCCAGTCGAATCGGGCCGGCTCGGGAACGGGAACCGCGGCCTTTTCCAGCGGTTCAAGCGCAAACAGCGTCTTTTCGGATTTTGCGGCAACGTCGTATAGCCGCACTTCCCCGCCCTGAAAATAGGCGAAATGCTTGCCATCCGGCGCCCACACCGGCGTGGGAGCTTCAGCCGCTCGGCGCAACTCCAGCACGGTGTCGATGGTAACCGGCTTTTTTTGCGCTAACAGGGGAACCGCGAGAACGCCGCAGAGAAAAATGACGCGGGATTTCACTTGCTCTGATTGTACGCCACGGCCACGGACGCTGGATTCAGGCTGTAGATCGCGGCGCCATCGGATGCATAGACTTCGCGGAAGCTAGGCGACCGCATGGCTTCCACTAGCCCGGCCGTGCCTCTGGCATTGAGATCGCGATGGTAATCGTCGGGCGTGAGCAGCAAATAATTCAAACCATATCCGCGCGCGAAATCCGCCATCGACCCCATCAGCTTGACGATTCCACCGTCGTCGCTGTGATAAAGGAACTTCGGTGGAATAGGCAGGTGACAGGCTTTGTGGCCGGTATAAAGAAACACCAGCGGATCCCCGTAAGCGTAAATGTTCGCATCGGCCGGCGTATGGCGCGCGATCCATTCGTAGGCAGGCTGACGGGATTTTAGATCGCCGCGATACGAAGCGAACAGGTCGGGAATGAAATACGCCAGGCCGAAAACCATGCAGAATATGCCAAAGAGCGCGACCCCCGCGAGCGCCGCGCCAATAGCGGCCGCAGCGAAGCGATCCGCGAATACTCGTTTCGCCCAGGTAACCCGCAGCGTTCTCCACACATTGAACAGCTCGGTTGCGAGGCCCATCAGCAAGAGCGGATACAGCGGAAAGACGAAGCGTTGATCCGGAGGAAAATGCCAAACCAGTAGAATCGCCGACATGCCCAGCGCGGCCAACGGATATTGAAACTCGCGCCGGCGCGCCGCCAGGCGAACGCAGCCCGCGATGGCCGCAACCGCTAGTACGCGCTCCAACGCTTTAGCCCCGTATGGCACATCGAAAATCAGCAACTTGCCCGCGCCCGTGATGAAGCCGTCCAGGTTGTACCACATCACCAGCGGCAGATCGCGCAGCGGGACATTGTACTTCTGGAAGCCCACGTAGTTGGTGTAGTAGAGCGTCACCAGATCCCAGGAATGCGTCAGGTGCCGCGCTACCCACCACTGCCATCCAGCCACCGCGGGGAGCATGGCGGCGAAGAAGAGCCAGGCTTTCTTGTAGTGCTTCCGCAGCGCGAAGCACAGCGGAACCGTCAACAGCAGCGGCGCCGCGATCGATTTGGTGAGATAGGCAAGCCCGGCCAAAACGCCGGCCAGCAAGGCCATCCAGGCTGCCGCGCCGGGCTTCATGGCGCGTTCGGCGAGGATCAGGCTCCCCAGCAGCAGCGCGGTGAACAGCAATTCCGGCATCAGCGAAAAACTGAACACCACCGTCACCGGGCTCAACCCGGCCCAGAGCAGCATCAGCCAACGTGCGCGCGCGCTGAATCCGTAGTCTCGAAGCAGCAGCCACAACGTTCCCAAAAAGAGCGGCAACATCAACCAGGCAAACAGCGTGGCGAGCGGAAGATTGGATGGAAATCGAGGGTCGAGCTTCCAGATCCCGGCCAACAGCGTGCAATAGAGCGGCGGATACTTGGTCTGATAGGGCTGGCCTGGAAGGCTCTCGATCCGGTAGCCGTCACCCATGGCCAGGCTGCGCGCCGACACCCAGTAGAGGCTATCGTCCTGATAGAAGCCCAAGTGCGGCATGGTCCGGAGCGTCCAGGCCAGGTAGGCGGACGGAGCTAACGCGGCCAGGACTACTCCGAATAGCGCTATCTTCCTCAGCATCCACCCTGAACTTAACAGTAAGTACGCTCCCGACCAATCGGGGATTCACCTGAGTGCGAGTATCCTAAAGAGGTGAAACTGACCTTCTGGGGAGCGGCCCAAGTCGTCACCGGCTCCATGCACCAACTGACCATCGGCGACAAATGCTATCTGCTGGATTGCGGCGAGTATCAAGGGCGCAGACAGGAAGCCGCCGATCGCAACCGGAACTTTCCATTCCCTTGCAAAGACGTTTCCGCGGTGCTGCTGTCGCACGCGCACATCGATCATAGCGGCAACCTCCCGCTGCTGGTGAAGAACGGCTTTCGCGGGCCGATCTATACCAGCGCGGCCACCGCCGACCTGTGCCGGCCGATGCTGGCGGATGCGGCGTCTCTACAGGAAAGGGACGCGGAATTCCTGAACAAACGCAACCTGCGGCGCAAATCGCTCAACGTGCCCGGCATCCCTACCGACCGGGTTGTCGAGCCGCTTTACACCACCGAGGACGCCCAGGCGACTTTCCCTCTTTTTCAGCCGATTGCTCTGCACACCCCCACCAGCGTTGGCCCCGGCGTGGTCTACCAATCCTTTGAAGCCGGCCACATCCTGGGATCCACTTGCATGCTCCTGGAGCTGGCGGAGGCCGGCGCGAAAACCCGGCTCGGTTTTACGGGCGACCTGGGACGGCGCGGCTTGCCCATCATCCGCGATCCCGAGCCGCTGCCGCCCGCCGACTATCTGATTATGGAAAGCACCTACGGCAACCGGGTGCACGATCCCATCCAATCGGTGGCGGGCAAGCTGGCCGAGATCGTGAACCGCACCTACCAGCGGGGCGGCAAGATGATCGTGCCCGCTTTTGCCGTGGGCCGCACACAACAGCTGGTCCTGCTGCTGCATGAACTGATCCAGGCGGGAACCATCCCCAGGTTCCCGATCTTCGTCGATAGTCCACTGGCGGTGAATGTCACCGACGTGTTTCGAAAGCATCCCGAACTGTACGATGAAGAAGCCGCCGCATTCCTCGAAAACCACGGCGATCCGTTTGGGTTCAAGCTGCTCACCTACGTGCGCGACGTGAATCAATCCAAGGCGCTCAACGATCTGCGCGGCCCTTTCATGGTGATTTCCGCGTCCGGAATGTGCGAGGGCGGGCGCGTGCTCCATCACCTGAAGAACAACATTGGCGACCCGCGCAATACCATCCTGCTCACCGGTTATCAGGCCGAGTACACGCTCGGAAAGAAGATCGAGGAGCAGTGGGCCGAGGTGCCCATCTTCGGAGAGCCGATGCCTTTGCGCGCCGAAGTCCAGAAGCTGGACGCCTTGAGCGGGCATGCCGACCGCGATGAGCTGCTGGCATGGATGCAGCCGATCGCGGCTGGACTGAAAAAAGTGTTCCTGGTCCACGGCGAGCCCGAGCAACAGGCCGCTTTGGCGACCGCCATTCGGGAGCGCTATCGCATTGAGGCGATTGCTCCGGAACGCGGCCAGAGCTTTGATCTCTGAAGCCGTACTAAGGCGAACGCCTGAGAGTACTAAATGGAAAGTACCGTTTCAGCCTAAGGGATTTTCCTGTTATATTTCGGGGCGGATGTCTGACACCGAGCTCGCCGTCCCGCAGAGCCGTACTTCCCTGGACAACGGCAAAACGTCCATCAATCAGCTTCTGTGGCAGTTTTCCTACTTGCAGATGCTGGATTTTCTTACTACTGTCGCCTTCCTGCTGCACGGCGTCAAGGAAGCGAACCCGCTGGTGAGACTGGCTTTCAGCGCCGGGGCGAACCCGCTGGCCATGCTTGTGATGGTGAAACTAGTGGCGATCGCGCTGGGGCTGTACTGCTGGCGCCAGGGACGCCGGCAGTTGCTGGTTCGCATCAACGTCCTGTTCGCGCTGCTGGTGGCCTGGAATCTGGTGGCGCTGATCCTCGGCAGCGCTATCTAGCAACGCGCGGCCTCTACTTCACCGGCAACATCACGGTGTTGCTGTCCTCTCCGTTGATGCTGACCAGCACGGGGACGGCGCCGCTCGGGAGGCCGGAGGGAACCTCAAATTTCGTCAGGTCCATCCCCGTCAAGCCGGGAGCGGCCGTGGATTTTGAGGTTGGTTTCATTCCGCCCACCGAAAGCACCACGGAATCCTCCACTGCCGGTGGCGGATTGGGGGGGAAGAATCCATCCAGCACGGGCTTCTGATACGGTCCAAATCCGGTGCCGTATAGCGAGACGGTTTCTCCGGCCTCGGCTGGACTGGCGGTGGTTACCGGCGAACCATCGGCATGCAACGCGGCCGCGTAGTTTACCGAATCGATGGTTTCAAAGAACAGCCCGGGCGCATTGCGGGCCACCGTAAAGGCTCCGGAAACCTCCGCCTGTCCAGTCTGCTGAATTTCGAGCGTATAGTTGCCGGGTGTGAGGCTGGAGGGAAGCTGAGCATTGATCTGCGCCGGGGAAACGAACTGCAGCGGCAGAATCAAGTCGTTCACCGTCACAGTCACTCCATTCAGGTCCTGCGAAAACGGATTCACGGGGCCCAATAGAGTGGACGGCGCAAGGCTCTGGCCGAAGATCGAAATTATGGATCCTGGCGCCACGGCGGAGCCGGGCGTCTGTCCGGCGCTGTTGGCGATGCCTGCCGGCGCGATGTAGGGAACCGTGATCATCTCCGCGATCACTGCCTGGGGAGCCGACATCGTCAGCGTGCCCGAGGGGTGGCTACCTGACAAGGCTCCGGCCCAATCTCCAAACTGGAAGCCTTGATTCGGAACGGCGGTTACGGTCACTTTGGTGCCCCGCAGGTAGAACATATCGCTCGAGGCAGGCGAGAATTTGAAAGACGAACCGTGGCTGGGATTCGAGGTCGCGCTGAACTGGTAGAAGTTGTTGTAGATGGCAGTGACGGTGACTTCGTTTTGGCTCACCGTGAGGGTGTGGGTGGACGCTCCCCCATCGGACCAGGAAGCGAAATCGACCCGCGAGCCTTTTCCGGTCGAAATCTGTGTGGGCGCAGTCACCTGGAATTTCGCGCCGCTCTGGCGATCCACATTGCACGGGGTCACGCAGCTGGCGCCATCCACGATCAAGGCCAATCCGGAAGGCGAGCTCTGGATCACCACGCGGTCTAATTCGCCGTAATTTGCCGTGCTGCGATATCCGCCGCTCACCGCCGCTTGCGTGACGGTATACGACTGCGAGGTCGCGCTGCCTCCGGTGGACCAGTTCTGGAACGTGTAATCCCGTCCGTTGGGGCCCGTTTGAGTCGCCGGCGCCGACACTTGGTGCGTGCTGCCCAACCCCCAGATGAAGTTGTACGATAGCAGATCGGATTGGCCATCGACGGTCAATTGCAAACCCGGCGGCGAGGTGGCGAACGACACTTCCGCCCCCGCCACGTACTCGGCCGTCAGGATAACGGGTGTAAAGTTGTTGGCAACCTGGTACGTCGCGTTCTGACCTTGTCCATTACTCCACTCGTTAAACACCCACCAGTTGCCATTACGGTCCCGCTTGTAGGGGCATCTTAGCCATTTAAACCCCCCGGCTAACATACTTGCCGGGGGGGTTGTCACTATTTTCTATAACTGGTCCGTCCGGACAGGGACTACTTTATCGATTATTTTAGCAAAAGCCCCATTCCCTAAAACATTGGCACAAGTGATGACTGGTAGAAACAGGATATAAGAGGGAGGTAATCAGGGACAGCATCTCTGCATTAAATCCCATATAGCTTTCTAAAATAGGCAGCATCACGATGATTCCCCCTTCCTGGGATAGCGGCGACAGAAAATTTTGCCAAGACAAAATAAAAGGTAAAGAGAAGGTAGTTAAACAAAGACGGCTCGGCCAAACCAAAACTTTTTAGGACAGCATAAGCAAAAATAGGGATGGCAAAGCAGTCTCCGACTAAATGAATATTAACAGTCGCTGGTATAACTGAACGCGCTAGGTCTTTTATTGTTAACGTTATTTTCTGTACCGATAATTGTTAAAGGCATACTGGCAGCACTCGACATGGTACTAAACCCACTAATGGCTGCTGGGAGTAGATTTTTAATGTTATCTAAACAACCTTTTAGGCGTAAATTATTCAATAAAAAGAACGTTAGGATGATATAGCCAAACTGAGCACAGGCGATAAGAGCGAAGATGGTGGTATAGTCTTTGATAATCACTTCCATCACTCCGTCGCTTTGCGTCTTTTCACTACGAATCCTGCGACAAAATAAGGGAATGAAATAGACAAAGCCTCTCAGTAAACTGCCTATATAGCTTCTCAATTTTCTGTGCAACAATTTTAGCTTGGACAGATCTGAGCTTTTGAAGCTATAAGGCCCAATATAATCCCTGCAAACATGGCTTTATCGTTAGGAATTAACTTTGGTAAATTCAACGACCAAACAGGCGCCAGACCTTCTGAGGCAGGGGGGACAATCATGGATAAATCAAAGTTGTAGATCCATATCCCCACATAATGGCTTAAAAAGGTGGAAAAAAAATTAAACAGCCACTAAAATTAAGATGAGCCCAATAATCTTAGTAGCCCCTTCAGACAAGATGACAGCGGATTTAAACAATAACCCCAAAGATAATAAAGGGCAGCAGCATGACAATAATAGCTTTAATGCTAAGGCTAATCGAGTACAAATACTGCTTTAATACAAAAGGTATAAAAGCGTCTAACAGCATGATGGCTAAGATAATAACCATCAAAATAAAGGGCATTTTACGAAACATAATCATTTTCCTAAAAAGATGAAGGGCTTAACACCTAAATTTACCAATGGCAAAGTAGGCAAGGAGGTGAAAAAGATGTAAGAGTATTACCGGCCTACGCCAGTGAGTGCGGGTGCTCAAGAAAAGAAACAAAGGTGACGTTAAAATTGTTACGAAACATCTATAAAGATAAACGGTTTTTTCTTATATATTTAGGTTTATTGTAGAACAGTTTTTAGTTTTTTTTTCAGCAATCCTACCACTAATCTACTTCCTCTAAAAAAACTCTTCTTCGGCTTAGAAAAGCTTAAAAATTAATCTCTTGTTTTTCGATCCTTTTAAGTATATACTCTAAGTACCTTGCACCCGTAGCTCAGCTGGATAGAGCGTTGCCCTCCGAAGGCAAAGGCCGGACGTTCGAATCGTCTCGGGTGCGCCAAACTGACAAATAGGCTTTTTAAAACCTAAGCAGCTAGGTTTAAATACTGGCTGTACCTCCTTGAGTGTGATAAAGATAGTTTATATTCTAATAAAATTAGGCATCTGTAGTGTCCGTAAAATCGCATTTCTAGCAGAAAAATAAGTTGGATCATTTTGGCAGCATTAGCTTTATCGGTGGCTGCAGATGAAAGAAGATTTATACTGACCGTAAAGTCGACCTTACAATATCGCGATGGATCGTTTTGAAGAGAATAATCCTACCAAAGCAGCTCGTGCCTTTGCTGAAGTTGAGCGTCAACACCCTTATTCAAACTGGGCTCTTAAAGCGCAATTAATGTCAGCTTATTGTTACTATGAAGCAAAAAAGTACGAAGAAGCTATTGAAGGATTTAACCTGTTTATCCAATTACACCCAGGTCATTCAGAAGTCCCTTATGCTTATTATATGTTAGGACTTTGCCATTATGAACAGATTCCTATTATTGCACGTGATCAAAAACCGGCTGAGGAATCTTTAAAAGCTTTCCAAGAAGTTATCAACCGTTTCCCAACAAGCATTTATGCAAAGGATGCGAAATTTAAAATTGATTTTATCCATGACCATTTAGCCGGAAAAGAAATGGATATTGGTCGGTATTATCAAAAACAGGGCGCTTACGTTGCGGCCATTAACCGTTTTAAAGAGGTTATCAACCGTTTCCAAAAAAGCTCTCAAGTTCCAAAGCTTCTATTCGTCTTGTGGAATGTTATTTAGCCCTTCAATTGAAAGATGAAGCTCAAGCTGCTGCTGCGGTCCTCGGTCACAATTTCCCAACGAGTGATTGGTATAAAGAAGCTTACGCTCTTCTGCAAACTCCTAACAAACAACCAGCTTCCCAACCCCCTGCCCTTCCTTCCCTAACAGGTAAAATATGCTGGTTGGTTTATCAATCAAAGATGTGGTGCTTATCAATCAGCTTCATTTAGATTTCCAAAAAGGATTTAGTGTTTTAACCGGCGAGACGGGAGCAGGAAAATCTACTTTATTAGATTCTTTAAGTCTAGCCTTAGGAATGAGAGGGGATATCAGCCTTATCCCGTCAAGGCGCTGAACAGGCGGTTGTTACCGCAGAATTTGATTTGAAAGAGTTACCCCTTCAGCACCCTATTTGGGACATTATTAAAGAGCAAGGTTGGGAAATAGAAAGCTCGCCCCTTATCTTAAGAAGAATTCTTCATAAAACTGATCAAAGCCGCGCCTTTATTAACAATCAAGGCTAGTATACGAACCTTAAAGGAAGTGGGGAATTTAATCCTAGAAATTCATAGTCAATTTGACCATCTGTTTGATGCGACTTTACATCAAGAAATGTTAGACCGCTTTGCAAGCCATACCTTTCCTTCTCTTTATCCAACACTGGAAAAGATTAAACAAGCTTATCAAGAGTGGAAAAAAGCCCCAATCAGAATTATTAATATACCAGCAAAACTATCAACAAGGTCTTCAACAACAAGCTTTCCATCGACAAATAATTTCTGATTTATCGTCTTTAAAATTACTGCCCAATCAATATTAGAG
>CAWGOZ010000009.1:0-22663 GCA_963824345.1 Bryobacterales bacterium | reverse complement strand
TCGAAAACGTCCACATGTCCTTCGGCCATGACGGCTACATCGCCGAAGTCATGAAGCCCTGACTAAATATCGAAGCCCTCTACATGCTGCGCTTCCACTCCTTCTATCCCTGGCACCGCCACGGCGCCTACGACCACCTCGCCAACAACCAGGACCGCAAGATGCTCGAGTGGGTTCTTAAAATTCAACCAATACGATCTCTACAGCAAAGGCCACGCCAAACCCAACGTAAAAGAACTAAAGCCCTACTACGACGACCTCTTCGCCGAATTCCTACCCGACCGCATCGCTTGGTAGATAAGTTGCGTGTCACGGCCAACGACGGCACTTGACCCTTATTTCATTTCCGTCGCTGAGGAATTCAATCGCGAGATAGACGGCGCCAGCCATCGAAACAACAGCGTCCCAGCCGCCGCCCCAGCAAGCTGCGCAGCAATGAATCCCGCCGTATCCGCCGGCTGAATCCCGCTGAACGTATCTGTCAGTGCCCTCGCCAGCGTTACCGCCGGATTGGCGAACGACGTCGATGCCGTGAACCAATACGCTGCGGTGATGTACGCTCCAACCACAACCGGCACCGCCGACGGCCTGCTGCGCACGCATCCCCAGACCACCGCGACGAGGCCAAACGTCGCCACAAATTCCGCGAAAAGCAGGTGTGGTCCGCTCCTCGCGCGCGTGGAAATCGAGAACACCGGCAGCGCAAACATCGCGTGTGCCACCGCCGTGCCGGCAACCGCGCCCGCGCACTGAGCCAACAGATATGCGGGTGTATCCCTCCACGCAAACTCGCCTTCGAGCGCCGCGCTCAAAGTTACAGCCGGGTTCATGTGCGCGCCTGAAACAGGACCGAATGCATAAATGAGTGCAATCAGCACCGCGCCCGTGGCCAGCGAGTTGGCCAGCAGCGCAATCGCCACGTTGCCTGCCGCAAGCCGGTCGCCCATGATACCGGAGCCCACCACCGCAGCCAGCAGAAATAGCGTGCCCACAAACTCCGCAACAGAGCGTCGCAAGAGTGAAGCCTTCATGACAACCCGATTCTCTCAAGCTCCCGCTGAATCGCCATTTGTTCGAGCGTCGCCATCGGCAGCGAGAGCAGCAACCCGATCCGGCGGTCCAGAATCAAAAACGCATCGCGAAAGGCGCGGCCAACCTCCTCGACCGACCCCTTCATCGCCGCCGGGTCGGGTATTCCCCAATGCGCCGTCATCGGCTGCCCCGGCCAAAAGGGGCAAGCTTCATTCGCCGCGTTATCGCACACCGTGAACACAAAGTCCATCCTCGGCGCGCTTGAGCCTGCAAACTCATCCCACGACTTGCTGCGCAACCCTTCGGTCGAAATTCCTGCGCCCGCCAACTGAGCCAGCGCCTCAGGCCGTGGAGCTCCTGATGGGTGGCTCCCCGCGCTGAACGCCGTGAAAAGGCCGCGCCCCTTGTGATTCAGCAGCGCCTCGGCCATGATCGACCGCGCGGAATTCCCGGTGCACAGGAACAGCACATTGTAATGATCGGCCATCGTGCTCACGCATTCGCCCCTACAGCAGCTGGAGCGCAGCAATCCGTGCCGCAGCAGGCCGTCTTCGGCTTTGCAGCCCTTATGAACGCGCTCATGAATTTGCCTTCGGTCTCCGCGGCAATCGCGTCTACGTCGACATTTGCCGCCGCTAGAAACCGCCGCGCGTCCTCAATGTTGTAGACCCGCGTCGGCTCCATATCGATCTCGCCAAACCCGGCGCCGGCCAGCTTGCTCTTGTACTCCTGTTCCTCCAGAGCTCCGGCAATGCAGCCCACCCACAGCAGCATGCTCCGCCTCACCGCGTCCGGAACACTGCCACGCACCACCACGTCACTTACCGCGAATCGCCCGCCCGGCTTGAGAACGCGGAAAGCCTCGCGCAGAACTCGGTCCTTGTCCGCCGCGAGATTGATCACGCAATTCGAAATCACCACGTCGACTGAATTGTCGGGCAGGGGAATGTTCTCGATCTCACCCTTCAGAAACTCGACATTCTCCACGCCGGCCTGCCGCTGGTTCTCGTGCGCAAGAGCCAGCATGTCGTCCGTCATGTCCAGGCCATAGGCCTTGCCCGCCGGCCCTACCCGCCTCGCCGAAAGCAGCACGTCAATCCCGCCGCCCGATCCCAGATCGAGAACAATGTCTCCCGCCTTAAGCTCAATAAGCGCCGTCGGATTTCCGCATCCCAGCGAAGCCAGCACCGCTTTCTCTGGAATCAGACCCCTTTCATCGGCGCTGTATAGGTTGGTAGTGATAGGGTCGCAGCAACGCAGAGCCGGGTCGCAACAAGCTTGCAGTGTCCCAGTTTCTGCGACTGAGCGCGCCGCGCTTCCATACTTCTCTTTAACTTCGTCTTTCAATTGGGTCGAGAGCATCCGCATCTCCTCGTATACGTCAAAGCGAATATATTGTGCTTTCGACATATATGTCAAGGCGTATATAATTGAGCCATGGGCCCCCGCTCAAAACCCTTTGACCTGCCGCGACTCTTTGCCGCGCTCTCTGACCGCACCCGCCTCCGGCTGATCAATCTCATGCGCGGCCGCGAAGTGTGTGTCTGCTACTTCGTAGAAATCCTCGGCCAGAGCCAGCCCAAAATCTCGCGCCACCTCGCCTACCTGCGCGCCGCCGGCATCGTCCGCGCCCGCCGGGAAGGGAAGTGGATGCACTATTCCATCCAGCAGCCCGACGACCCCGGCGCCGAAACCGTTTTCGAAGCAACGCTTCACACGCTGTGGTCGGACCCGGAGATGCAGTCCGACCTGTCTCGTCTCGGCCATGCCTGCTGCAATCCTTCCGAGATTGTCACGCTTCGCGGGGCACCGTCCCCAACTACCCTGGTTCGCGCGCCCGCTTAACCTCGGCTTTCCAATCTAGCCACAGGTCAAGAGGGAATCCATACAACCTATCTACTATCAATCACTTGAATTCGCCGATCATTCCCTCAAACCTGCCATAATCAATCCTGCCCTACGAATGAGCCTACCGATGCGCCAGGCCCGCCACATTACCGTCGCCGTTTCTCCTGAGCTCTACCGCCAGACCCGGCGCATTGCCGCCGATTACGACACCACCGTCACCGCCACCGTCACCGCCATCGTCGCCGATCTGCTCCGCAAACTCCCGCGTTTGGTCAAACACACGCCCTACGCTTCCGCATCGGCACCCACCCCAAACCCCTCCACCACACCCCAAACATCCGCAACGCGCGACGAAGCCCAGAAATCAGCCGCAACTCCTTACCCATCGAAAACTTCCGGAGCATCGCCAGCGCCACATACAGCCCCAGTACGCCAGTACGACCCTCCAACCAGCACATCCTAAACAGTTTAACCGCAGGACCAGCCGAACCTGAAACCGCACCCCGGGAAACATCAAGCCGCCTGAAGTGGCCTCGTTCCGATTGAAAGAAGTGGTTATGGTCGAGCGCCGATCCCTTGCGGACAATGGAGCCTCTGCCACTCACCCGGAAGGTCTCCAACTGTGAATCGTAGCTTTGCCACCAATCTCGGCCTCCCCACCTACGCCGTCGGCGCCATTGCCCTCGGTCTTATCGGTCTGGTGTGGGGAGATTTCGCCTCCGACTGGCAGCTTGTTGGGCGGGCGGTTCCTGCGCGCACGGCGCTCGCTTATTTCGCCGCCCTTCTCGAGCTCGCCGGCGGCCTCGCCCTCCTCTGGCCGCGAACCGCCCGCTACGCCTCGGCTCTCCTCGCGGCCATCTTTTCCGTCTTCACGCTTCTCTGGCTCGCAAAAGCATTGCAGAATCCCAAAACCTACGATTCCTGGGGCAACGTGTTTGAGGAGCTCTCTCTCGTCATCGCCGGACTGGTCGCATCCGCGTCGCTCGCGCCGCGCGGCTCTGCATTCGCGCTCAAAAAAGCCCTCATCGCGCGCGCCTATGGAATCTGCACCATCTCCTTCGGCATCGTCCACGTCGTAATTTTCGCGGCGCTCCCGGGCTACATTCCGAAATGGATTCCGCCCGGCCAGGTCTTCTGGGCCTACACAACCACCATCTGTTTTTTCCTCGCCGCAGCCGCCATCCTCTCCGGCGTTCTCGCCACTCTGGCTTCGCGGCTGCTCACCGCGATGATCGCCGGCTTCTGGCTCCTCTTCTGGGTACCGAGACTTTTCACCCTGCCGCACGACCACTTCTCCTGGTCCGCGAACGGCATCGCCTTTATGATGGCCGGTGCCTGCTGGGTGGTTTCCGACTCCATTGCCGAAAGCGCAAAGCTAAAAGTGGCCAGCAAGAGCGTTCCTATGGCCGAAAGCAGCCCAGCGTGAAAGACGCAGTTCAACCTGAAAGATGAGGTTGCGCTCGCAAGGACTACCTCACTCCGCCGGCAGTTTCCGGTGAAAACGCCGCCATGTTCTCTTCGATCCACTGGTCGATGCCCATCGGCTCCCGACCCAGCACCCGCTTCACCCCGTCCGTTACCGCTCCCAGCTGCCCCTCGCGGATCGCCTGCCACAACTCGACGTGCGCGGCAACCTCAGCCTCCGAAGCGCCGGTGGCCGCAAATCGGCGCTCTGCCTCCTCGTCTGAAATCGCCTCAAACTGAACCGGCTTACCGATCGCCGCCCCGATCCGGCCGGCGACCTCGCCAAATGTCAACGCCTCCGGCCCAGTCAGCGCAAGTACATCACCCTCATAGCCGCCGCCAGTCAAGACCTTCACGGCCACAGCCGCGATGTCCTCCGAATGGATAAACGGCCTCCGCCCGTTTCCAGTCGACGACCGAACCACGCCTTCCGACTTGACCGAATGCGCCCAGGCCAGCAGGTTCGAAAAGAATCCGGACGGGCGGATGAAGGTGAAGGGAACTCCGCTCGCCCGAACCTCCGCCTCGCCCAGCTCATGCCAAGCCCCGATCGCCAGGCTTTGTTCCACATCCAGCGACGACAGCTTCACCAGTCGCCACACCCCGGCCGCCTTCGCCACCCCAGCCGCCAGCCCGTCCAGCTCCGGAATCCTCGGCCCCGAGTTCACCAGGAAGACTTGCTCCAGTCCCTCCATCGCCCCCCGCAAACTTCCGGCATCGGCTAGATCCCCGATAACGATTTCAACGGCTTCGCCAAAGAGCATTCTCGCCTTCGCCGAATCCCGCACAAGCACCCGCGGACGCTCGCCCAACTCCACCAATCGCCGTACTACCCTCGACCCAACGTCCCCGGTGGCGCCCGTAATTAGAAATCGCATCGTAATCCTCCAGAAATGAGCAAGCCTCAGATATAGGTACAAATGCTCATGTTCAAGAGAGAGCGTAGCCTCCATCTAACCGCTTGTAAACTCGCATTCAATCGGCTCCGATCAACCTGACCTAGCGAGCATTCCAAGCAGAACATAAAAATAACTCAGATTCGTGCTATATTCGCTTTTATGCCTTCGGCAGCCCAAAATCGCCGCCTGCCCACCCAGCGCCGGGCCCGCCAGACGGTCGAAGCCATCCTTGACGCCGTGCTCCGCATCCTCAAGCGCGAAGGCGTCGCCGCTGTCACCACCAACCGCATCGCCGAGGTCGCCGGCGTCAGCATCGGCACCCTCTACCAGTACTTCCCAGACAAGACCGCCATCTTCGCCGCCCTCCACCGCCGCCACGTCGACCAGGTTGACACCCTCCTCCAGACCGCGCTGATCGCCCATGCCTCCAGCTCGCTCGAAGATCTCATCCGCGCCCTCATTGACACCATGGTCGACGCCCACACCGCCGACCCCGAACTCCACGATCTGCTCATGACCCAGGTCCCCCACCGCGCCGGCGACACCCAGGACTTCGCCCTCCGCCTTCACCCTCTGTTCCGCGTCGCCATCGCCTCCAAATTCGACGAGCTCAAGTCCAGCCGCGACCTAGACACCGCCGCATTCATCGTCACCCACCTCGTCGAGTCCCTCTCGCACGGCGCAGCCTTCCGCCGTCCCTCGAGCCTCAGCCTCGACGACGCCAAATACGAAGCCACGCTCGCCGTCCTCGCCTATTTGTGGAGCTGATGGAGCTCTGGGGGGTCGAGTGGCACCTTTCTTTATAACTAGAATGAAGTTTGACAAACTACTGTAGAGTGCAGAAAAAGAACAACTACAACGCTGTAGGTTGTCTCAACCTGCATTCTTTTCTTGCGGATTCACAACGAGGGGAACTCTCTCTTGACATCATACTCAGACATCTATATAAAGACAGCTAAGTATCACACCCTCCCGATCCAAAGTTGACTCTCTGCAAGGCTCACTCGACCTGCTCGTCCTCAAGATCCTCTCCCGCCGCCCGCGCCTGCACGGCTACGCCATCATGTCCGCCATCGCCGGCATGTCCGAAGAAGTCCTCCGCGCCGAAGAAGGCTCTCTCTATCCCGCCCTCCATCGCATGGAAGAAGCCGGCTGGATCCGCGCCGAGTGGGTGGTAAAAGAAACCGGCCGCCGCGCCCGCGTCTACGAGCTCACCACAGCGGGTCTCCAGCAGCTCAGCCTCGAAGAGTCCCGCTGGCAATCCGTCAGCCTGGCAATCAACCGCGTCCTTCGCGAAGCCTGAGGAGGCCCGCCATGTCCCTCCTATCCCGCATCGCCAACGTCTTCCGCCCCAACCGTCTCAACGCCGAAATCGACGAAGAGCTCCAGTCTCACCTCGACGAAGCCATCGCGCAGGGCCGCGACCCCGACGAAGTCCGCCGGGCATTCGGCTCAGTCCTCCGGCAGCGCGAAGCCAGCCACCAGGTCCGCGTCCTCGGCTGGCTTGAGTCCCTGCGCGCTGACCTCCGCTTCGGCTGGCGACAGCTCAAGCGCAACAGGGTAACCTCCATCGCCGCAGTGCTTTCGCTCGCCCTCGGCATCGGCTCCTGTGTCGCCGCCTTCCGCCTTATCGACGCTCTCCTCTGGCGTCCGCTCCCCATCGCCGGCGCTGGCAAGCTCTACGTCCTTACCCACAAGATGACCGGCTTCAACGGCAAGCCCCTCGAGGACGATCACTGGGCCACGCCGGAGTACAACCTCATGCGCGATGCCGTCCGCGCGGACCTCAAGGACCAGGCCGACCTCATCGCCATCAGCGACGCGGACCGCATCGATATCACCTGGTCAAATGACGACGAAATGGAGAAGGCCCACGTCGCGTTTGTCTCCGGCAATATGTTTCTCGTTTTCGGCAACGAGCCCACGCTTGGCCGCCTGCTTACCCCTGCCGATGACCGCGGCGCCGGCGCCAGTCCGTATGCCGTACTTTCCTGGGACTACTGGAATCACCGCTTTGGCCGCGATCCCCAGGTTGTCGGCCGCCCGCTTCACATCGGCGGCCAGACCTTCGAAGTCGTCGGCGTGGGCCCTCGCGATTTCACTGGAACGGAAAAGGGAACTGTCACCGACTTGTTTCTACCCATCGGCGTAGACAGGTTCGCCACTCAGGACAACATGATGTGGCACCGCATTTTCCTGATGTTGAAACCCGGCATCAACCCGGCCACCACCCTCGAGCCGCTACGCCTGCACCTTTCCGCTGTCAACCGCGCCTACGGGGCCGATTGCGCCACCTGCTTCCGCGGCACGACCCCGGCCGCCATCAAGCGCTATCTCGATCAGAAGCTTGCCTTCTATCCCGCCGGCGCCGGCATCTCCGATCTCCAGAAGGACTACCGCCGATCGCTCGCCATCCTCGGTCTTCTGGTCGCTCTGGTTTTGCTCATCGCCTGCGTCAACGTCGCCAACATGATGACCGCCCAGGCCGCCGCCCGCGCCCATGAGATGGCCCTGAGAATCTCGATCGGCGCGGGCCGTCGTCGCCTCGTCCAGCTCATCTTGTGCCAGAGCGCGCTGCTCGCCCTCCTCGCTTCCGGCCTTGGAGCACTTTTTGCGGCGTGGTCGGCGCCCTTTGTTCTCGGCCTCGTGAATCCGCCCGACAACCCTGCGCGCCTCGCCCTTCCAGCCGACTGGCGTGTGCTTCTATTCGGATTCGGGGTTATTCTCGTCGTCGTTCTATTGCTTGGATTGCTTCCTGCTCTTCTTGCGTCTGCCGTCCGGCCCGTCGCTGCCCTCAAAGGTGGTCTAGATCCGCACTCGCCACGCCGTCTCATGCGTGGAGGCATCGGTCTTCAGGTCGCTTTCTGTTTCCTTGTTCTGTTTCTGTCTTCTCTCTTCGTCGCATCCTTTCAGCGACTGGAGAACCGCCCCCTCGGATTCTCCACCGACCGTCTGTTGTTGCTCCAGACCGTTGCTGGTAAAGGCCAGCTCCCCGTCGTCTGGAATCAAACAGCCGAGGTGCTCCGTGCCGTGCCCGGCGTCGACTCGGTCGCGATCTCGCGCTGGCCCCTTCTCGGCCGCATCGCAATCAACAGCGACATCTCCATCAACGGCGCGCCCCCCAGCCCGACTCCCGGTTGGTTCCTGAACGTTTCCCCGGGCTGGCTCCCGACCATGAAGATCCCCATCGTTTCCGGCCGCGACTTTCGCCCGGAGGACACCTCGCCGGGAGCCGCAATCGTGAGTGAAACCTTCGCCAGGACCTTCTTCCCCGGCCAGAACCCCGTCGGCCGCGTGTTCGAACGCGCCGCCAATATTTTCCTTGGCCCGGCCAGCCGATATCAGATCGTCGGCGTCACCCCCGATGTGCCTGACCACAACCTGCGAGAGCCCAACGGCGCTGTCTTCTTCATCCCGTTCGACGAGATCGACTTGAAATCCGCCCCCAGCACCGTCGACTTCGCCACGTTCGCAATTCACACCGACGCACAGAACCCGCTCGCCCTTGCCAATACCCTTCGCAAGCTCATTGCGCAACGCCACAACGGACTCCAAGTTTCGAACGTCACCACGCAACTCGATCTGGTCCGCGACCAGACTGTTCGCGAGCGCCTGATCGCCACGCTCGCCGCCTTCTTTGCCGCCGTCGCGCTGCTGCTCGCTGGCATCGGACTGTACGCTGTGCTCAATTACTCCGTCCTCCAGCGCCGCCGCGAGATCGCCATCCGCATCGCCGTGGGCGCCCGCCGAGCGAGCATTGCAAGCCTGGTTTCCGCCGACACAGTCGCGCTCGTCGCTGTCGGAACCGTTGCCGGACTCGTCCTCGGACTAAGCGCTGCACGAATGATCGAAACGCTCTTCTACCAGACCAGGGCAACCGATGCCGACATGATCGCCATTCCTCTCCTGGCCATTGCTGGGACCGCGGTCCTCGCCACCGTCCCGGCAGTGCTGCGCGCTATCCGCACCGACCCTACGGAGATCCTTCGCTCGGAATAACGGGAGTTCGGAATAACAGGTGATCGGAATAACAATGCAATAAAGCCCGGCCAAGTCTCCCAATCGCGGCCCGGCAACCCAACAGGCAGAGCTCACTCGTCTAAATTGCAAGTCCGAACGGCCATAAGCCCATTTGGGGCCACCACTTGCATTTGCAGAGAATTAACCCTCAGCGGCGCATACTCTCAATGGCAGCCGATTCAACCCACTTCGAATCCAAACGGGGACAACCAAACCATGCGAGAAACCCGCCACATCACCGTCGCCGTATCCGCTGATCTCTACCGCCAAACCCGGCACCTCGCCGCCGAGTACGACTCCACTGTCACCGCAATCGTGGCCTACCTGCTCGAGAACCTGCCCCGCGCCCTCAAAGGTTCAAAATACCCCGTAGGCGGCCCCAAACCCATCGCCCCCGCAAAACCAGCGGCCCCGACCCCAGTTGCAAGCGAACCCGCAACCTCAGTCCAGCAATCCGCTCTAGAAATCGTCGGTACTTCCTACGCAAACCTCCCGCAATCATCCGGCGCGCCCCAATCGGCTCAATAACTCCCGCAGTTTCATCAATTTCCGACCCAAGATCAGTCCTCGATACTGTCCCAGTATGCCAGTAAGCTACCTATAACAATTACATTCCTAAAGACTTACCCGCAAGATACAAGAACCCGTACAGACACTTTCCCGCAGCACTGCGCAGGCCAATCCGCCTCCAATCATCACATTCTGAACGCTTTATGGAGCAGCCTCGAAGCCGCATACTGCCGCTGTCCGGCAGTATTTGAGGACCAGCTGCAAAATTGAATCCGTTATTTTGCAATGAGTTAGGGCGAGCACTTCAACTAGAGCAGGCATTCTTGAACACGAGTCAGCCCGCCTGTGATATTTGTCAGAGCGAGCCAAAAATCCGCTTGCCATCCGCCGAATCTCAATCCCGCCACAGACCAAACCCCGCGCTCGTCGCGCTTTCGCTGCTTATCGCCCTCAACCTGCTCAACTACATTGACCGCTACATCCTGCCAGGAGAACTCTCGCTCATTCAAAACGAGTTCCACGCCACTCGCCAGCAAATGGGTGCACTCACCACCGCCCTCTTTTTCACCTACATGTTCGCCGCGCCGCTCACCGGCTGGCTCGGCGACCGCTACCGCCGCAAGCCGCTCATCATCGCCGGCGCAGTCCTCTGGAGCCTGGCAACGCTCGCCACCGCCTGGGTCCATGATTTCCGCAGCCTCTACATCCGCCACGCCATCGTCGGCATCGGCGAAGCCACCTTCGGCATTTTCGCCCCCTCCATCCTGGCAGACTTCTACCCCGAACGCGATCGCAACCGCATCCTCTCTATCTTTTACATTGCAATACCAGTTGGCGCCGCACTCGGCTACGTGGCAGGCGGCCAGATGGGAACCCTCTGGGGTTGGCGCGCGCCCTTCTTCATCTGCGCCATTCCCGGCCTCGTCATCGCCGCCCTGTACGGCTGGCTGGGCAGCGAACCAGTCCGCGGATCCAGCGACCACCTGAAGCCAACCGCCGACCGCATAACCTTCCTGGGCCTCTTTAGAAATGGCGCGTATCTCACGGCAACCTTTGGTCTTGCCGCATGGACATTCACCGTCGGCGGCATCTCTAACTGGATGCCCGAATTCCTCCACAGCCCCATTGGCCTCTCGGTGGCTCGTTCCAGCCAGCTCACCGGCGCTATCACCGTTGTCGACGGAATCGCCGGCACCGTTATCGGCGGCTGGATCGCCCAACGCTGGCTCCGCACCAACCATCGAGCCCTTTACCTGGTTTCGTTCTGGAGCGTCGCCCTCACCATCCCGTGCGGCCTGCTGCTCTTCTTCGGCCCGCCGCGCTGGGCGGTTCCGTCCCTCTTCGCCGCTGAATTCTTCCTCTTCCTCAACACTGGCCCCATCAACGCCGCCATCGTCAACTCGGTCTCAGCCCCGGTCCGCGCCACCGCAGTCGCCCTTAACCTCTTTATCATCCATTTCTTCGGGGATACCTTCTCGCCTCAGATCATCGGCGCTCTGGCCGACCGATGGAATAACCTCCGCCTCGGCCTCGGCGTCACTCTGATCGCGCTGGTCGTCTCGGCAGCAATTCTCCTCGCCGGATCTCGATTTGCCCCGAAGCTGGATTGAATCGGAAAGATCAAACCCAAGAAATCCACAACAAACACGGAGACACCCGCCAAAGCAAGGAAAAAGTTTCCACGTGGAACATATTTAGTAATGGCTTGGAATCTCGTCGACTGCGAGCTCCTATCGAGGAAATGGGGGAGGGAATTCCGGGAAGTTACTTCACCACCCGCGTCTCCTGCTCGCGCGAATTCATGAAGCTCCGCCCCGCGCCTCGAGAGCGCAGATTGAGGTCGGCAAGCGGCGGCCGGCCCTGTTCGGCGTCGAATCCGCGGGCCAGTCTTGGGTTGGGTTTGAACTTGGGAGGGCCGCCTCGAAACTGCCGTGCATGGCTCACTTCGATTCCCGCCCGACCGTGCATCGGCCGCACTACGCCGCGAACCTGCACATCCATGTCGCGATATTTCTGCAGCTCTCCGACGTCCTGCCGATCCTCCCACCGGCTCACCAGAGTGAAGCGGCAGTCGTCATCCGAAGTCTGCGGAGGGCAAATATCAAGGAACCGGGTTCCGTCGGCGAGCGCCACGACATCGTAGACATGCGCAGCGACGCAGACTTCTTTATTTATTTTCGCCACGGCCTGCTCGGCGGTGACGCAGGGCTTTGCATCCGCAATCGCGATAGCCGGCCAGGTCGCCGCAAGGAGAACCAACCAGCGCCAGAAGCGCATTACATGCCTTTCCGGGGGATTGCAGCGATTCTACCGCTGAACCCATGGAAAGCGACGGTACAGAAGTACTAAGTCATTCCCAAACTTGCTTGACACTCATCGAGCTCGATCGTCTTCTGGATCCCTGCGTTTGCTGGTTCACTGCGTGGCGTGCGTGCAGTTTGCGCGCCGTGGATCTATTTGCGTATTTCAATACCAGGTTGACTGCGGTTGAAGTTCCTTATCAACGGACCCGAATCAGCGGCCAAGCACTTCCGGTCCCACCATTGCCAGTGTTGCCGGCGTGGCTGGCGCGTCAGTCATTGAAAGCATCTCGGTCTGTACAAGCGAGCTGTGGTGCGACCGCATGGTGGCATGCAACACAGTGGCGCTTGCCAGCGAGAGCGTGCAGCTTGAGGTCTCGTCGCAACGGTAGTGGACGTTGGGCTGCTCATCCAGCCAGCTCGCCACGCTGCTTGCAACCAACGCCTCGTTCACAAAGAACGTCTTTCCCGCGCTCGTTTCCAGGCTGCGCTGAGACGCGTTGAACTCGACGATCTCGTCGTCTCCCTCGATCTCGAAATGGAATGCTGCGGGCTTCTGCACTTCTGCAAGCTGTTCAGTTGCCACGGGCGCGACGGGAGCCGCGCGAAGCTCGCGAACTGGAGCTGGCTTGGGAGTTGCGACTTCCTGAGCCACTGTGGCCGCCGCAGTCATCTTGGTAGCAGAAGGCAACTTCACCGCTGCAATCGCTGTCTGCTTCACGGCAGGCTTGACGATCTGAACCTGAGGAACAACCGCTTTGGCTTCAACCAGCTGAGCCGCATTGGCGTGCTTCAGCAGGCGTGCCTGCTCTTCCACGCCGGGGAACTGAGCCTTGAAGCTCCAGAACGTTGCGCTGTCGTACTGCTCCTTCGAGCAGGGCATGGTTCCGTTGGAGCTGATCGATTCAACCGAGCCGTCCTTGGCCAGGTTGTTTTGAAACACGTCGTTCGCTTGCTCGCGGGTCTGCTCCAGGGCCGCAGCCTTTTCCAGCTGTCCCAGGTTTGCGGTGCCGGCTTTGTAGGCTCCATACTTAACCACAACTTGCTGATCACAAAGTACTTTGCCGCCAGCAGCCTGCAGCTGCACGTCGACCGAAAGCGGACGCGGCGGGTTGCTGACCATCAACGCAAATGCATCGTGCTCAGAGGGATCTGTGGGGCCAACCACGAGGTTGTATCCAAGCTTCTCCGACCAGGTCGTCGTCAGGTGACCCTTCAATCCCGAAGCGGACAGGCTCACTGAGCCCATGTCCTTCTCTTCCGGCGCGACGAAGCTTGCCTCTACAACAGGCGCCTGGGTGAGAACCATGGGTGGTTCGACAATCGTTTTCGATTGAGCAGTTTGGCTGGTCTGATGCAATGTGGCAGCAGTGGCAATGCCGAAAAGAATTCCAAGCACGGCTCCAAAGCCGGCATACGCGTAGGTCAAGTTGGCCGCGGGAACGTGGTTGGCGCTCAACGCCCGCGCGGTGTGCGATGACGGTGTAAAGGGAGCTTTTCTCCCCACTTCGTTTTGCATGGAATCCATCACTGGCCGCCGCCTTTCAGTAAATAACCTGGTAACTTGCAGTAAGAAACAAGGTCATTTCAACATGCTTACTATTCTGGAACAACACCACGAATGTGGTAGCGATCGGGCTCTCCCGGTAACGCAGAATCCCACCGAATGGCCGGAAAACAAACACATTTGGGGACCGCGGCTGCGCCAAGGAAAAGCCCCGGAATCAGCCCCTGAGTGTTGCTGAATCTCCACAACTGGGTACTGCGGCGACTGCTTCTCCTATCTCTTGAGAACTGTATCGGCAGGAATTGGCGATCAATAAGCCAAGCTTGAGAGCATCCTCACTAAGATGCAAAAACATGATTAGAAAGCCCTTTATGGCGCAGTTCAAGACAGCACCTGACGAGTCGGTTCCCCGCAACGTGCGCTCGGTGGCTCATTGGCCGACCGGCTCGAACCGGGCAATGGTTTGCTCCGGAGTGTCAACAGATTGCGACAGATAGCTAGGTTTCAGGCAGAGGAGAAGAGCGGATCTCAGGCGAGATCAGGTTCAATTCTCAAGACGGTCCGTGCATGCGCCTGTGGAAAACCTCTTCGTGCGCCCCATTACCAAAGTACTGATAGGTGCAGGGGAAGTTGTAAGGGCTGCCACATTTGGAGCAAGGAGGTTACCTTGGTGATGCTGCGAAGAGGCCAAACCTGCACCACTTTTGGGTCACCGACGACCCGGCCACTCCAGCGAGACCTTTTCCAACGCGGCCTTCAGTCGATTTTGCAGCAGTTGGCGAAGAATACGTCAGTTCAAATTCGTTTAAATATCTAAGATTCTTTAGTTTACATCAAAGACTTCGTGCTCCAATTGACGCTTTAGAGGTAGCATGCGCGGCCACTCCCGTTGCCTTAGTGCGCGCCGACAAGCACTTCACTCTTGGCCTGCTGTCCGTAATGGCTCTCGACGTAGTTGTCCAGAATCTGCTTGAACTCGGCGACGATGGTGTCGCCGCGAAGGGTGGTGTAAAGCTTGCCGTCGACGTAAACCGGCGCCTTGGGCTCCTCGAAGGTTCCCGGGAGGCTGATGCCGAGGTTGGCGTGTTTTGACTCGCCCGGGCCGTTGACCACGCAGCCCATGACGGCGAGTTTCAGCTCTTCCACGCCAGGATAGCGTTTGCGCCACTCCGGCATTGAAGTTCGCAGATAACTTTGAATTTGCTCTGCAAGTTCCTGAAAATAAGTGCTTGTTGTACGACCGCAACCGGGGCAACTGGTCACCTGAGGCATGAAGCTTCGGATAGAGAGAGACTGGAGGATCTGCTGCGCAGCCTGAACTTCCTCCGTGCGGTCGCCGTTTGGCTTGGGCGTCAGGCTTACGCGGATCGTGTCGCCGATACCGGCCAGGAGCAACGGAGCGAGACCGGCCGTCGAGGCAATCAGGCCCTTCGAGCCCATTCCTGCTTCGGTCAAGCCCAGGTGCAGGGCGTAGTCGCAACGGGAGGCCAGACTGGTGTAAACATCTACCAAATCCCTCACTCCGCTCACTTTAGCCGACAGGATGATCTGATCGTGGCGCAGGCCGAAGCGCTCGGCGGCGGCGGCGGAATCGAGCGCGCTGCGAACCATGGCTTCCATCATCACTTCGCGGGCAGGCTTGGGATCGGCGGATTTGCTGTTCTCGTCCATCAGGCGGGTGAGCAGCGCCTGGTCGAGCGAGCCCCAATTGACGCCGATGCGGACCGGCTTCTGGTTTTCGACGGCGCACTCCACCATTACCTGAAAGTTGTCGTTGTCCTTCTTGCCGATCGAGGCGTTGCCGGGGTTGATGCGGTATTTGGCCAGCGCGCGGGCTGTGGCGGGGTACTTCTTCAATAGAATGTGGCCGTTGTAATGGAAATCGCCGACGATGGGCACGCGAAGGCCGCGCTTCTCCACGCCCTCCACAATATAAGGTAGGGCGGCCGCGGCTTCCTCGTTGTTGACCGTGACGCGAACGATCTCAGAACCGGCCAGGGCGAGAGCCGCGACCTGCTCAATGGTGCCGGGAACGTCGGCCGTGTCGGTGTTGGTCATGGACTGCACAACGACCGGAACTTCCCAGCCGACGCGGACGTGGCCGATCTTGACCGTGGGTGTTTTTCTGCGCCGAATCTCCGCCATGGCTCAAGTGTACTCGGGGTTTCGCGCAAAGGAAACGGGTCAGCGTTGTGGAAACGACGATGATGGCGTAACGCCGCGGATTCGGCAAGAGCTATGGTGCCTCACGGGCTACATGGGCAGCCGGTGCGGCGGCACTGGCTTGCGTTCCGAGCATCTGCGGAGTTGAGGATGGCCGCGCCGGGGGCCGGATACGCTGCAGCCTGCGCGGGGGGGCGCAGTTGGGTGAGTTGCGGCCTCCGCCATCCGCCGGGCGCGATCCGCCTCGCGGGCATTTCTGGCCTCCGCTTGAGGGGTCAGATCCTCCATGCGCACTGTTTCGTAGCCTTTCCGTTTGGCCACGATGCGGAAGTCAAAACCGACGGAGGACTTGCCGTGTCGCAGTTCACGAACATCGAACCCTTCCGTGCCTTCGTTGGCCACATACAGCCCCTCGCAGTCGCCCTTGGGAGTAAGGAAGACGTGATACTCCATGCCGGAGTTCACCGTCCCGCCGAAGATCGGCTCGAGCGAAATGTGCGCCGCACCGTTGGCGAGGGTGCCAGAGCCGAAGTCCTCAAACCAAACTTCAGGTGACTGCATGGCATACATGGCGTGTACTTTGCCGTCTGCATCTGGATTAGCCACTTGTGCCTCAACCGCACCGGAGCACTCCAGATTGGCCGAGGTGTCGATGACACAGTACCGCGGGGTGCTGCTGTTCGGGTTGGTGCTGTCGGGGCCCCAAGCATAGGGAGAAAAGGTTTCAAACACCGGGACATGCTGGTTTGAGGAGTAGTTGTAGACCTCCGAGGTTGGGTATTCGCTATTGTTGGCGGCAATCAGCGCGGTGTTGCTGTCTCCGGTGGCCAGCACGCCGGAGCCCGAGCCACCTTCCCCGGTGTCATCTCCCCAGACGCCTGCGTTGCTCGAGCCGGCAAACGACGTGCCTTCTTTGCTGTAGTCGGTCTTCGCACCCACGACGTAGCCAACGACACCCCATCCGCGAACGCTGAAAGCCGGGCCGTAGGTAGCACCCTGCACGCCAAAAACCCCTGCCCCCAATACACCGGCGCCGCTGCCGGCTATCCCACCAGTACAGCAGCCTCCGTCGCCCACGACTCCGTAGGGACCGGCGCCGTAGACACCAACATTGTCGATGTTGGAAAGGCCGATTGTGGAAACACCAGCGAGGGTCGAGTTGCCAAGGACCCCAATGCCGGGTGAGTTGCCGGTTACGCCAACCCCTCCGGAGTTCGAGGAAGTGGCCTCGACGCCGTCGAATCCGTTGATCGTCAGGGCCGCCCTGCCGGGCAGACCGTTGATCGTCTCGATACCATTGATAATCTGGCTGCCGGTGAATGTGTTGGCTGAGGCGAGCAGGGGCACTTTGGTGGTGTCGACGCTCAGCGTGATCGGGCCGGTGACGCCACCTCCGGTCAGGGCTGTGCCGGCGGTTACGCCGGTGATGGTGCCGGAGCCGGGACCTGAAGCCGGGGCGGGGAAGGTTTGGCCCTTGGAGAACATGACGATGCCTTTTGGAGAGATCGCCAGGCCGGTTGATGTTGGCGCGGCGGCTCCGGAACCGAACAGTAGCTCGAGGTTGGCAGTGGGAGCGGACGAGTTGTTTCCCGTGGCAACGGCCCGCCAGGCGAAGTTCTGCGCCACTGCGACCTTCGATGTGCTGTTGTACCCGCTTGCGCCCAATTCCAGCAACGGTGAATCGGCAGCGGCCTTGTCTGTCGCCGGGATGCCAGTTGGCAAGTTCAATGTGCCGCGAACGGTGGCTGGACCATCCACATCGAGCGTCGTGGCTGGGGTCTTGGTAGCGATGCCGATTTTCGTGGTTCCCGACTGGAAAAGGATTGAACTACCCAGTGCCGAAGAACTCGTCCAAAGCGGCAAGTAGTCGGCTGTTCCCGCGCCCGTGAGCGCGGTGGCTTCTGGAAGGGCAACCTTAGCTGCCTCGCTGGCCAGCGCTTTTGCGGTCGCGGCGAACTGCGCCTGGGTTACAAACTCGGACGCCGGTTGACCGGCCAGCGTTTCGGCGTCGGCTGCCTTCATGGCGTAGGGCACTGAGGTGAGAGGGGTTCGCGGCTGTTCTTCGCCGCGCTCGACAGAAACACCCAGCCAGCGGGCCTGGCCGGCGGCGAATATTGTGTGCGGAAGGCCGCTTTCGCTTACTGACCCGAGCAGCACAGTGTAACGGCCGTCGGAAGCGATGGCGACTCGCTGTGTCTCGGACCAAAGCGGGTCACCACCCTCCGGCTCCGCGTAAATACGGAAGACCGCCTCAACCGTATCGCCACTGCGCCCGAGGACCGTTCCCGAGAAACGGATCTGCTGGGGAATCAGAGAGGTTGGGGATGGCGATGCCTGCTCCGCCGCGATGTTTGCCTGGCTGGAAATGGAGGTCTGTGCCCTCCCGGACAGTCCATTCAAAGCCATCGAAGCCACCGATGCTACCGATGCTACCGATGCTACCGTGACGATTCGAAGACAATCGGCGATTGAACGAGTGAAGTATCTGACTGTTCGCATGGGAACCTTCCTTCTGCGCATGGTCTTTTCATGCGGTTTGATCGGGACCACTTTTCAAGTTGGGTCAGTGGTGGAATGTTGTCGCAGTCCAGCAAAAATAGCCAGTGACGAGTTCTGACAGGAGCTGACAAGTTGTCATCCGTTGATATGTCAATGAAAGAAGGGGGATGTTAACTTCGGTTGCCGTCTCAAAGGCCCGCTTTGGACCGGAACTCGCGGACTACTTCGGCTGGGTCGCGGTGCTGGCCGTCGACGGCCTCGTTCATTGCCTGCATGTCGGCGGCGGTGATTTTGCCGGCAAGGGCGTCGAGGGCAGTGCGGATTTGCGGCCAACGCCGAAGCGATTCGTCGCGGACGAGCGGAACGGCCTGGTAGGGCGGGAAATAGTGCCGGTCGTCTTCGAGGGCTACGAGGCCGAAGGCTTTGATCGGTCCGTCGGTCGAGTTGGCGGCGATCATGTCGACCTGGTGAGCGTTGAGCGCGCGGTAGAGCAGGCCCAGGTCCATGGTTCGCGGCGGGGCGGAGAACTTTAGGCCGTAGGCGGAGCTGAGGCCGGCGAGTCCGTCGGGCCGCTGCTCAAACTCGTATCCGGCGCCGAGGCGCCACTGGGGCGTGTACTGTGCGGCCTGGCTCAAAGTGGTCAGGTGAAGACGGCGGGCGTCGTCGCCGCGGATGACCATGGCGAACGTGTTCTCAAAGCCGAGGGGCGGGCCGGCGGAGAACTGATAGCGCGACTCATAAAGCCGCTGCACGGTGTCCATTACTCGATTCGGGTCTCGATCCACGGGCTGCTTGAGGATGGCGGTGAGCGCCGTGCCGGTGTATTCGACGTAGGCGTCGATTCGGCCAGCGACCAGCGCCTGCTGGCAGATGTAGCTGCCGGCCAGATAGAAGCGGCGCTCGACTTTGAGGCCGGACTTGGCCTCGATCTCTTGGGCAAGGAGCTCACCGAGAACCACTTGCTCGGTAAAGTTTTTGGCGCCGACGACGGGGTGGTCGGGGCGCGGGGGCGAGCAGGAAGTCGCGAGGAAAAGAAGCGCTGTTGCCGGCGTTAAAAGCCAAGATTTCCAAATCATTGCGCGACAACTTTCAACCGTCGCTCAAGCAGCCCGAGAGCGCCGTCGGCGGCCAGGGCGAGCAGCGCGGCGGGGATGGCGCCGGCGAGGACGAGCCGGTTGTCGACGGAGGCTACGCCGCGGAAGATGAGCTCGCCCAGGCCGCCGGCGCCAACGGCGGCGGCGATGGTGGCGATTCCGACGCAGGTGACGGTCGCCGTCCTGAGCCCGGCGAGGATGAAGGAGGCGGCAAGGGGCAGCTCGACCTTGGTCAGGCGTTGCCAACCGGTAAGCCCCAAGGCGTGAGCCACTTCAATGACGGCGCGGTCGATACCCTGGATGCCAGCATAGGTGTTGCGGAGGATGGGGAGCTGTGCATACGCAGTGAGGGCTACGATGGCGATTCGCGCCGCGCGGTCACCGAGCCAGGGCAGCGGCAGCAGGAAACCGAACATGGCGAGCGAGGGGATGGTTTGCAGAATATTGGCGATGGCGATGACCGGTTGCGCGAGCCGGGGCGACCGGGTGAGGCCGACGCCGACCGGAATTGCGATGACGGCAGCTAAGAGCATGGCGGACGCGGTGAGCCAGAGGTGCTCGATGGTGAGTGTGGCGATCTCGCCGCCGTATTGGTTGAGAAAGCCGGTCATGCCCGCACCTCCGCGGCCGGGCCGGTCGCACCGCGGTAAAAGGCGCGGACATAGGATTGGACGAGCGGTTCGGAGGAGCTGAGAAAGCTGGATGGATCGAGGTTAGAGATCAGTTTGCCATCGCTTAATAGCACAATTAAATCAGCAAGATACAGCGCTTCATTCAAGTCATGGGTTACGAATAGGATTGTCTTCTTTAGCCGCACCATGAGGCTGCGAAGCATGTCCTGCATCTCGGCGCGGGTAAGGGGGTCGAGGGCGCCGAAGGGCTCGTCCATGAGCAGGATTTTGGGGTCGGCAGCAAGCGCGCGAGCCAGGCCAACACGCTGGCGCTGGCCGCCGGAAAGCTGATGGGGCAGGCGATGGGCGAAAGCTTTCGGGTCAAGGCCCACGGCCTCGAGCAACTCATGGCTGCGGCGAGTACGTTCGGGACGTTTGACGCCGAGCAATTCGGGCACGAGGCCGACGTTGCGGTCGATGGTGAAATGAGGGAAAAGCCCTGTCTCCTGAATCACGTAGCCGATGCCGCGGCGGAGCGGGATTCGATCCTGGAGGCGAACGTTCTGCCCGTCGACGAGCACCTCGCCGGCGGCGGGCTCGATCATGCGGTTTACTGTCCGGAGCAGCGTGGTCTTGCCGCTGCCGCTGCGGCCCAGAATTGCGACGGTTGTGCCCTGCGCAATATCGAGAGAAATGCCATCCAGGAGCAGCCGACCCTGCGGCGTCGCAAACGACACATTCCGGAACTCGATGGCGGCGCTCATTCCGTGGCCGGGCTACCTCACAGCCAGTGTAAGGGGAGTTTCTCAAACCGGCCCGGCCAATTTGCTCAGCGGACGGGGGTGAGGCTCTTACGCCCGGCTCGATGTCGGCAACACCGATTGGAAATTCGTCAAACTCTGCTTCTTTGCCACGCAACTAACGCAGACCTGGGGGGTTTCGAAGACAGAGCCACCATTCGACCTGGCCGAGTGCCTTTTTCGGACGGCCTGAAGTTGGAACTCAAAGAGATCGAAGCAGGACTCATCAAAGCAAGGCATGACTTATCAAGGCAAGACTTGGGGTGTTGGCCTGGAGGCACGATCGGGAAGCCCGCAGAGATGGATGCGCCGGACGTTCGCTGAGGCCGACGAGGGGGGAAATGAAACCGCCACTGAAGATGCATGACGAGGAAACAACCTCGCTCGATTCCAACTGCCCCGAACCGGACGCCGCAGCGCGCTGCTCCGGTTTTGTTCTTCCAGCACAAGCCGATCCGCGCAAGCTTTCACAGTTGCTGATGATTGCCTCGATCCTGCTGCTGATTGCAACTGGGGCGGCGAGACTCTCAGGGCAGGGATGGCAGCAGCCGAATCCTTACGCACAGCAACCTCAGTACCAGCAGCCATCCTCGCAACCCCACTCTCAACCTGGATACAACCAGCCGAATTATGCTCCGCCGGCTTATGGCCAGCCTGTCCCTTACGGCCAGCAGCCTTCGTATTCCCAACAGCCTTACGGGCAGCAACCTTACTCACAGGCCTCAGTTCCGCAGCAGCAATACTCGCAGGCGCCGTACTCGCAGCCGAATGACCAGCAAGCCTATGGCGGGCCGGACGGCAACTATCCGCAAGACAATTACGCGCAGCAGCCCGTCGCGCAGCCTCTGAATGCCGAGCAGTTGGAGCAGCTTGTCGCGCCGATCGCGCTGTACCCTGATGCGCTGGTGGCGCAGGTGCTGGCGGCGGCGACTTATCCGGCACAGGTTGCGGCGGCGGACCAGTGGCGGCGAGCGATGGGCAATGCTTATTCAGATCAGATTGTTGGAGGGGCAAACGCGCAAGGCTGGGATCCGAGTGTAAAGGCGCTGACGGCGTTTCCGCAGGTGCTGGCGGAGATGGACCAGAACCTGCAATGGACGACCGACCTGGGCAATGCCTACTTCAACCAGCCGCAAGATGTGCTGCAGACGATTCAGGTGATGCGGCAGCGGGCGCAGTCGGCGGGTACTTTAAGGAGCACTCCGCAAGAAGCGGTGACCTACGACCAGGGTTATATTGAGCTGGCGCCGGCGAATCCGCAGGTGGTGTATGTGCCCGCTTATGATCCGTGGAGTGCGTACGGACAACCGGTCGCACCGTATCACGGATTCTCGCTGTCGGGAGTATTCGGCGCAGTGGGATCGTTTCTAGGATCTGGACTCGGCGGCGGATTGCTGCACTTTGGACCCGGCATTGCGATGTCTGCCTTTTCAAGCACACCGTGGGGATGGGTTGGATGGGCGCTGAACTGGCTTACGCAGTCAGTGCTGTTCAACCATTCCAATTACTACTCACACAGCGCTACTGTGGCGCACTGGAACTTGCCGCGTGGCGGGTTTCGCGGTGGCTATGGCGGCAGGGACAATGCGATGCGGGCTGGCGAAGGCTATAACCGGTTGCCGCGCGGAGACAATTGGGCGGGGCGCGGATATCAGGATTCCCGTCCGCAGCCGATCCTTCGGACACCGGAGCGCGGCTTCGATCAGCGCGCATTTGATCGTGGAGCGGTTCGGCCGGCGCTTCCTGGATACAGACAGGGCGAGATGCCGGGGAATCGAATTGAGGACCCGCGCAGGGAAGCTTTCAATCGCATGCCGGAACCGGTGCGGCCGGGATATTCGCCTGGCTACGGAAACCGGCCCGGCGAGGGGAACCGGTTCCGTTCCGGAGGCGGATACAGTGCTCCGGCGCCGATC
>CAWGOZ010000008.1:0-330227 GCA_963824345.1 Bryobacterales bacterium | reverse complement strand
TCGCTGGCGCGACCGTCAGCTCACCATTGGCCCAAATGGGCGTATCCTAAAGACGTGAAGCATAAGACGTGAAGCATAAGACGTGAAGCATAAGACGTGAGCAAAACGCCAGCCTGTGAGGGGCGAATTCACATGGTCGATTCCGGCTCAGCCCGGTTCTTAGAGCTTTCACACAGGAGTCTAGAAGGTAATGTTCTCGCATTTTCGGAGCGCGTCGCTCCTCATTGCTTCAGCGGCCATGGCCTGCTGCCTGGCGGCACAAGAAATCGGCCCCGCTAAAGTCGCCATCATCAATCTCCAACAAGCCGTTCTGGGAACGCAGGAGATCAAGAAAGACAGCGCCGCCTTAGAGGCGAAATTGAGCCCTCGCCAGCGAACCATTGAAGAGTTGCAGAAGGAACTGCAGGATATACAGAAACAGGCCTCCACGCCGAATCTGCAGCCCGGCAAGGAAGCGGACCTGCAAGCGCAATTCACCACAAAACAAAAGCAACTGAAACGGCTCAGCGAGGATCTACAAGCTGACGTCAATGCCGAGCGGGCAGGACATCCAGACCGGACACGCGGTGTCGTGTAGAACCTTGGCGGTCACCGAGCCCAGCAGCAGCGTTCGGAAGAGGCCATATCCATGGGTCGGCAGCATGATCAAATCGACGCCATTCTCACGCGAATAGTCGTCGATGGCGCGGGCGGCATCGCCTTCGATCGTAACCCGGTGGACCTTGAGGCCTTGAAATTTGTTCGTCAGATAGGATTGGGCTGCCTCGGTTTCCGCCTGCCAGATTGCGCTGGTGTCGATCACCGGCACAGAGCCCCCATACCAATCCGGAATCAGGCCGGAAGGCATTTCGAGCACGTGCAACATCGTCACCTCCGCTTTGTACCTTTTTGCCATGGTCTCAACAAAGGGAGCTGTCGCAGTGCAGCTGTCGGACATATCAATGGGAAACAGAATTCTTTGGAAAGCCCTCATTATGGGTCGTCGTTCCTCTCCTCTTGGCAGTAAGCACGCCGGGTGCCATTGTGGTTCAAACCGCAGTTGGCTCAAACTCTGAGCGGGAATTCGGAGGCACGTGCGTTGAAGAACGCAGGGCTGGGTGAAGGTTCTCAACTCGCGGCCGGGTGTCGATGCTTTGCGCCCATGCTTTCGTTGAGGATTCGGGATCTGCGTTGGACTTAGGTGTGCTGGTACTAGGGATGGAATCGTACCCCCCCGGGTCGACTCCAGAGAGGAAGTGACTATGAAAGTGCAAGAGGTCATGGTAAAGAGCGTCCGATTCTGCAACCCGGACACAAATCTCGCGAGTGTGGCGGAAATATTTTGGGAGCAGGGTTGTGGCGTGCTTCCGGTGGTGGAAAATGGCCGCGCGATCGGCATGATCACGGATCGCGACGTTTCTATCGCCCTAGGAACCCGAAACGCGAAGGCCGGCGACACCTACGTGCGAGACGTGGCGTTACCGAAGGTGTTTTACTGCCGCCCGGAGGACGACATCCACGTGGCCCTCCAGATTATGCGGGCGCAGCAGGTGCGCCGGCTGCCGGTTGTCGATCACACCGGGGCGCTCCAGGGTATCCTGAGTCTGGACGACGTAGCCTTATTCGCGGGACCAAACCCCGGGGACGAACTGAGCTACGCCGACGTGGTCGATACCATGAAGTCGATCTGTGAGCATCCGGCCCCAGTGCGAGTGCTGGCAGTGGCGCGCTAGACGGCTTGCTTCGGCGGGGAGCGCGCCGCGGGGTATAATCAGCACAAGTCTCCCCCTGGTCCGCGGATGCTAAGAGGGCACCGTTGGCCACCAAATGTTCTGAGCCACAATGGCCATCCGCGTCGCGCTGCATCATAAGACTATTTATCATTACGACCGGCTTG
Source organism: Bryobacterales bacterium (assembly GCA_963824345.1). Classification (GTDB taxonomy): domain Bacteria; phylum Acidobacteriota; class Terriglobia; order Bryobacterales; family Bryobacteraceae; genus Palsa-89. The sequence continues at coordinate 328,351 of CAWGOZ010000008.1, read as the reverse complement.
TCGGATTGTCTCCGCAGACCATCCGGCTGCGGCCGGCGCCGCACTGCCGGACGCCCGTCACCGCTTACTCGCTGAAGGTCGAGCCCAAGCCGCATTTTCTAAACTGGCAGCAGGACCCGCAGAGTAATTTCCTGGCGCGCGTGGTGTTTCCGCAGCCGGTGCGCTATTTCTCCGTCGATGTGGATTTGATCGCGGAAATGACCGTGATCAATCCGTTCGACTTCTTTTTGGAGCCGTACGCGGAGAAATTTCCATTCCGCTATGAAGCCGCGCTGGAACGCGAGCTGGCCCCCTTTCGCGAGGTCCGCCCGGCTGGCCCCGAACTGGCCGCGTATTTGAAAACCGTGAACGTATCCGAGCAGCGTTCGATGGATTTTTTAGTCGAACTGAACCAACAGCTGCAGCGCAAGGTCCGCTACTTGATTCGCATGGAGCCGGGTGTGCAATCGAGCGAGGAGACATTGACGCTGGCCAGTGGTTCCTGCCGGGATAGCGCCTGGCTGCTGGTGGAGACCCTGCGTCATCTTGGACTCGCGGCGCGCTTCGTCTCAGGTTATCTGATCCAATTGAAACCGGACATGAAGCCGCTGGACGGCCAGCCAGGCCCAACCGAGGATTTCACGGACCTGCATGCCTGGACCGAAGTGTATCTGCCGGGCGCGGGCTGGATTGGGCTCGATCCGACGTCCGGATTGCTGGCCGGCGAAGGTCACATTCCGCTGGCGGCGACGCCCCAGCCATCTTCCGCCGCGCCCATCTCCGGGGGCGTCGACGAGTGCGAAGTAACGTTCACGCACGAGATGTCGGTGTCGCGCATTTATGAAGACCCGCGCGTCACACTGCCTTACACTGAACCGCAATGGCAGCGCATCCAGGCGCTTGGCGGCCGGATCGACGAAGACATCTGTGCGGCCGATATTCGCCTGACCATGGGCGGCGAGCCGACCTTTGTTTCCATCGATAACATGGACGGCCCGGAGTGGAACATTGCCGCGCTGGGGCCGGAGAAGCGAAAGCTGGCCGAGTGCCTTCTGGATCGTCTGCGAAAGCGCTTTGCTCCCGGCGGCCTGCTGCATTATGGCCAGGGCAAATGGTATCCCGGCGAACCACTGCCGCGCTGGGCGCTTACCTGCTACTGGCGCGCCGATGGCGTTCCGTTGTGGCATGATCGCTCGCTGCTGGCCGAAGAGCGGCTGGGCAACGACTTCGGTCCGCTGGAAGCGCGGCATTTCGCCGAGACGCTGGCGCTGCGGTTGGGGCTGGATCCCGAATATGTGAACGCGGCATTCGAGGATCCGTTTTACTATTTGCAAAAAGAGCGCCAGCTGCCGGTCAACGTCGATCCGGTGGACAATCGCTTGAGCGATGCGGGCGAGCGCGAGCGTCTACGGCGCATCTTCGAGCGCGGGCTGGATACGCCGTCCGGGTTCGTGCTTCCGGTGCAGCGGGTGGCCGGACTGAACGGCCCGGAGTGGCAGACCGGGCTGTGGATGCTGCGCGGCCAGCACCTGTTCCTGATGCCGGGCGATTCTCCGGTGGGCCTGCGGCTCCCGCTTCCGAGCCTGCCGTGGGTGGCGCCCGCCGAAGCGCCCGTGGCATATCCGGTGGATCCGATGGTGAATCGCGGGCCGCTGCCGATTCCTCCGAGGTTTACTCCCAGCGATGGCCCGCGCCTGCAATCGCAGAAGCATTCCAAGCGCGATCGCAAGCCGGAAATGGGCGAATCGGCGCCTTGGATCGTGCGCACGGCTTTGTGCGTGGAGGCGCGCGAAGGGCGCTTGCATGTGTTCATGCCTCCGGCGACGGTGGCCGAAGACTACGTGGACCTGTTGGCCGCCGTCGAAGATACGGCCGCGCATCTGGAAATGCCGGTGGTCATCGAAGGCTATCCGCCACCCGAGGATCCGCGCTTCCGCCAGATCAAAGTGACACCCGACCCGGGCGTCATCGAAGTCAACGTGCATCCGGCGGGCAACTGGCAGGAGCTGGTTTCGAACACCACGGCGCTTTATGATGACGCGCGCCAATCGCGCCTGGGCGCGGAGAAATTCATGCTGGACGGGCGGCACACCGGAACCGGCGGGGGCAATCATTTCGTGCTGGGAGGACCTACGGCGGCCGATAGCCCCTTCCTGCGCAGGCCCGATCTGCTGCGCAGCATGATTGCGTATTGGCTGAATCATCCTTCGCTCTCGTATGCGTTCTCGACGATTTTTATCGGACCCACCAGCCAGGCTCCGCGGGTCGACGAAACGCGCGCGGATAGCTTGTACGAGCTGGAGATCGCCTTCAGTTTGATTCCGGGTCCCGAGCAAGGCCCGGTTCCAGCCTGGCTGGTGGATCGGATCTTGCGGCATATCCTGGTGGACGTCACCGGCAACACGCACCGCGCCGAGTTTTGCATCGACAAGCTGTATTCGCCGGATTCGGCGACCGGGCGGCTGGGTCTGCTGGAGCTGCGCGGGTTCGAGATGCCGCCGCACGCGCGCATGAGCCTGACCCAGCAGTTGCTGGTGCGCGGGCTGGTCGCCTGGTTCTGGAAAGAGCCGTATATGGAAAGCCCTATTCACTGGGGCACGCGGCTGCACGATCAATTTATGCTGCCGCACTTCGTGGCCCAGGATTTCCGCGACGTACTGCGCGATCTGAGCCGCGCCGGCTACGAATTCGAGGCCGACTGGTTCGCTCCACACTTCGAGTTTCGTTATCCGGTTTTCGGCCATGCGCATCACGCCGGCATCGATATCGAAGTGCGGCAAGCCACCGAGCCGTGGTATGTGCTGGGAGAAGAGGGCAGTCCGGGCGGCACCGCGCGTTATGTGGATTCGTCGGTGGAGCGGTTGCAGATTATGGTGCAAGGCCTGGTGGAGGGCCGCTACGTGATCGCGTGCAATGGACGGCGTCTGCCGCTGCACCCCACCGGTAAGCAGGGCGAGTGGGTGGCGGGCGTACGGTATCGCGGATGGCAGCCGGCATCGTGCCTGCATCCGACTATTCCGGTGCACACGCCACTGACTTTTGATGTTGTGGATACCTGGACGGGACGATCGATCGGTGGTTGTGCATATCACGTGTCGCACCCGGGCGGCCGCAGCTTCGAGACATTTCCGGTGAATGCGAACGAAGCCGAAGCGCGCCGCGCCTCGCGGTTTTTCCCGTTCGGACATACGGCCGGTCCGATGGGTGTGCCGCCCTCGGAGGAGAATCCCGAGTTTCCACTGACGCTGGACTTGCGGAGGCCGCTGCCCGGGGCCGCGGACGGGGCATTATGAGCCGTGACCGCGAGGGAGCGGTTTTCCTATGCTCCGGCTACGAAAACAGCCATCGGCTCGCCTTGCTCCTCAATTACATATCGAATGGCGGCTCCAACGTTATTGCGATTCCACAGCCAGCGCGTACTGAAATCCCCTTTCGGTTTCGCATCTGCTTCCACCACAGTGTGAACGTGATTCGCCCGCACATGCGCCGCCAGAAGCGTCCATTGACGGTGCGAGCAAACCTCTTGAATCGCATCGAGCACCGGGCCACGGATGGACGCGTTCAAGAAGTAAGGCGTCTGGTCCATCAAGTCGCGCTCGCGCGAGGCACGCGCCTCGTCTGGATCAACGACGCGATGTCCAGGAACGTTGTGGTTCCGATCCACGGAACCGGATTCGTCGCCGTGCAGATGACAACCCTAGCACGCGAAGGTAATCAGGTACGTCACGTGAGATCATTTTATACCGCTCCCTTGCGGCAAGCCGAACCACGGTCGCGGCTCAGTAGGGGGCGGTCGCGGCTCAGTAGGGGGCGGTCGCGGTTCGGTGGGGCATATCCCGCATGACGCGAAAGCTCACAACGGCGCCTAGCCACTTGGATTCCCAGTGGGGCTACGAAGCCACACCGGGTTTTTACGACGAAGTGTTGGTTTCAGGCAATCAACTGCGCGGGCACTGGCAGGAGCTGGTGGAATCCCTGACTTCGATGGGACAGGCCGGCATCGAGCGCCGCTGGCGGGAGGGCCAGCGACTGATCCACGACAACGGCATCACGTACAACGTCTACAGCGATCCGGAGACGACCACGCGGCCGTGGCCACTGGATCCGGTTCCGCTAATGATGGACCCCGCCGAATGGAAGACCATCGAGGCCGCGGTTATCCAGCGCGCGACGCTGTTCAATTCCGTTCTGTCCGATCTCTACGGGCCGCAGCGCTTGCTGCGCGAGAAGATGCTTCCGGCCGAACTGGTGTTTCCCAACCCGGCTTTTTTGCGCCCGTGCTGGGGCATACAACCGCCGGGCGGCGTGTTCCTGCACATGTACGCGGCGGACCTGGCGCGATCGCCGGACGGCCAGTGGTGGGTGCTGGCCGATCGCACGCAAGCTCCTTCCGGCGCCGGTTACGCGCTGGAGAACCGCCTGGTGACCACGCGCGTGTTGCCGGATGTCTTCCGCGCTTCGCATGTGCGCCGCCTTGCCAATTTCTTTCAGACCTACCGGGATGCTCTGCAGTTGCTGGTGCCCGCCAATCGCGAGAATCCGCGCATCGTGCTGCTGACGCCCGGCCCATACAACGAGACCTATTTCGAACATGCCTTTCTGGCCCGCTATCTCGGCTACACGCTGGTGGAAGGCGGCGATCTTACCGTGCGCGACAACCGCGTCTACCTGAAGACGCTGGGCGGCCTGCTTCCGGTGGACGTGATTGTACGCCGGCAGGACGATCAGTTTTGCGATCCCCTCGAGCTGCGCGGCGATTCCATGCTGGGGGTGCCGGGCCTGCTGGAAGCGGTGCGCTCAGGCCATGTAGCCATTGCCAACGCGCTTGGGTCGGGCCTTGCGGAGTCGCCTGCCTATGCCGCGTTCCTTCCGGCACTGAGCCGTCTTCTGCTGAACGAAGATCTGAAGATTCCCACCGTGGCCACCTGGTGGTGCGGCCAGCCAGAGCCGCTGCAATATGTGTTGGATCACCTCGGCGACCTGGTGCTGAAGCCCACCTTCCCCGGCATGCGCGGCGATCCCATCTTCGGGGCGGCTCTGGGCAACAAGGAGCGCGCCAAGCTGCTGGATAAAGTGCGCGCCGCTCCCGGCCGTTACGTGGCGCAGGAGCGCGTGGCGCTTTCCACGGTGCCGGTGTGGGAAGAGGGTCCGCTGCATCCGCGCCACATGGTGGTTCGCGTCTATGCGGTGCCTTCGGGCGGCAGCTACGCCGTGATGCCGGGGGGCCTGACGCGCGTCTCCACTTCGCTCGATAGCATGGTGGTGTCCATCCAGCGTGGTGGCGGCAGCAAGGATACGTGGGTGTTGGGCGACGGTCCCGCGCCTCCCTTCACGCTGTTGCGCCCGGCCACGCATCCCCTGGATGTAAGTCGCGCGACCTTCGATCTTTCCAGCCGTATCGCCGACAATCTCTTTTGGCTGGGCCGGTACACCGAACGAGTGGAGGCCGCAGTGCGGATCACGCGCGCCATCTTTTCGCGCTTTTTCCAGGAGGAGGACGTAGCGCGCGTCGCGGGACTGAATGCCGGACTGGAGATATTGACCGCTCTCGGTTACATCTCGGCGGAGCAGCCGTCCGCCGCGGAGAAGGAAGTGCTGGCGATGGTGTACAAGCCGGCCGCCTCGAACGGGCTGGTATGGAATATCCATCAGGTGCGCCGCGTCGCTTGGCTGCTGCGCGACCGTATCTCGGTGGACGCCTGGCTGATCTTGAATCAGCTCGACCAGCAATTCTCCAAGCAGCCGCCCTCCGAAGAATTCCGCGTCAGTGCGGCGCAGGACCGCCTGAATCACGCGATTATCACGCTTTCGGCTTTCGGCGGCCTGGTGATGGAGAGCATGACGCGGGGCGATGGCTGGCGTTTTCTCGACATCGGCAGACGCCTGGAGCGCGCCATTCAAATGGTGGAGCTGTTGCGCAATGGTTTGCCTAAAGAAGGCTCGGGCGAGGTGGGGGTGCTGGAAGCGATTCTCGAGATGGCCGACAGCTCCATCACCTATCGCTCGCGCTATTTGACGTCCGTGCAAGTCGATCTCGTGCTGGACCTGCTGCTGGTGGACGAGGCTAACCCGCGTTCCATCGCGTTTCAGCTGGCGCGTTTGCGCGAGCACATCAGCGAGCTTCCGGGCAGCCGGACTTCCATCCGGCGGCCGGTGGAAGAGCGCATGGCGCTGTCACTGCTGAACACCGTGCAGCTGATCGACGTACGCGAACTGGCCCGCTCCAATGGACACGCGGCGGCGCAGGCTCGCGAAGCTCTGCTGGGCAAAATAGTCGCCGACTTGCGCCTGCTTTCCGAATCCTTGACGCGCGCTTACTTTAGCCACGCGGCCGAGTCGCGCCGACTGTAAATATGAAACTGCTGGCTACGCACGTCACTCGCTACTGGTACTCGGGACCGGTTTCCATGTGCCATACCGAAGTACATCTTCGGCCGCGCGCGCGCCAGAACCAGACCATCCTGGAGTATGCGCTGGAGGTAGGCCCCACGCCGGATTCCTTGCTCTCGCGGGAAGATTATTTCGGCAACGAAGTAACCTTCTTTTCAATCGCCGAACCGCACCGGGAGCTGATTATTACATCGCGCAGTCTGGCCAATGTGGACGCCATCGCTCCGCCGGCGCTCGAATTGTCGCCCGCATGGGAACAGGCGCGCGAGGAAGTGGCCAAGCGCGATACGCCCGAAACGTTTGAGGCTGGCCAGTTTGTTTTCGAATCGCCGTCCGTTCGGGTTGGCGCGCCGTTCGCCGAATATGCGGCCGCCTCGTTTATCGCTGGACGTCCATTCCTTAGCGCGGTGGAAGATCTTTCGCGCCGCATCTTCACCGATTTCCACTACGATCGCCGCGCCACTACGATCGGGACGCCGGTGGATGAGGTGCTTTCCTCAAGGCGTGGCGTATGCCAGGATTTCGCGCACGTGATGATCGCGTGCCTGCGGTCGCTCCATTTACCGGCGCGCTATATCAGCGGCTATCTGAGGACCAGCGGAGACTTCGTCGGTAAGGGAGCCTCGCACGCTTGGGTCTCGGCCTGGTGCCCGGTGTTCGGTTGGCAGGACTTCGACCCGACTAATAATGTGATGCCGCGCGGCGATCACTTTACGGTTGCCTGGGGGCGCGATTATTCCGACGTCACTCCGGTGAAAGGCGTGGCGCTCGGTGGCGGCGAGCAAGTGATTAACGTGTCGGTGGATGTTTCCCCGCAGCCGGATTGAAATTCCCGCAGCCGGGACGCATCTAACCAGCGCAAGGAGCACTTCCATTCAGCCTCTGTTCGACAAGCTCGCCCCGAAGAGGAAACGCAAGCCGGTATCGGCCGGGCGCGCCTATTTTTGCCGCTGTGGAAGGCCGGTTTTTTTTCGCAACAGCGTCTGTCTGGCCTGTAAGACGCCGCTCGGCTATGAGCCGCATTTGCGTCAAGTGTACCCGCTTGAGCCCGCATCCGAGCCCGGGTTCTGGCAACTGGCTACTGGCGAGGCCCGCCCGGGAAAGTATCTGCGCTGCGCGAATCTGGATTCTCCGGCCGGCTGCAACTGGCTGGTGTCGGAACAAGACGCGGCCGCCAACCCGCGTTTGTTGTGCATCGCGTGCCGCCTGAACCGGACCATTCCGGATCTTTCCGTTCCCGGAAACGGCGTATTGTGGGGCCGCCTGGAAGGGGCCAAACGCCGCCTGGTCTCGTCGCTGGTCGCGCTCAATCTTCCCGTGTCTTCGCGCGTGGATCAGGACTCCGAGCGCGGACTGGCTTTCGATTTTCTGAGTTCTCCCGCCGAGGGTCCGCGCGTGCTGACGGGCCATGCCGATGGGGTGATCACCATCAACATTGAAGAAGCTGACGATTCCGCCCGCGAGCGAATTCGTGAACAATTGCACGAGCCGTATCGCACAGTGCTGGGTCACCTGCGCCACGAAGTGGGGCATTATTACTGGGATCGCCTGATTGCTGGGTCAGCCTGGCTGGACGATTTCCGAAAATTGTTCGGCGATGAGCAGCAGGACTACGCCGCCGCGCTGCAACGCAACTACCAGCAGGGGCCCTCGCCCGGCTGGGAACAACAGCACGTCAGCGCCTACGCCAGCGTGCATCCGTGGGAGGACTGGGCGGAAACCTGGGCGCACTATCTCCACATGCTGGATGTTCTGGATACCGCTTTCAGCTTCGGCCTGGACGTTCGCACTCTCGAAATGGAAATCGAACCGTTCGGCCGCGACGCGCTATTTCGGCCGAACGACCCCGGCGCCAAGCGCTTCCTCTCGTTCCTGAATGCCTGGATCGAGCTCAGCGCCGTGCTGAACGAACTGACGCGCAGCATGGGCCAGCCGGATCTGTATCCCTTCGCGCTGCCGCGCCCGGCGGTGGCCAAACTGCATTTCATTCATCTGCTAATCGCGCAGCCGGTGAATTAATCTTGCGGGCATCCATCTTGCGGGCATCCATTTGCCGCCAGCGAGCGTTCCGCATAGACTGGTTAGGTAACCGATCGCTTCCGGCTGCCGCGCCGCAGCCGCGCCCGCGTTCTTGCGGTTGGCCGTGCGAGTCATAACTCCGTCGTTTGACGACTAGGTTCGAGTGTTCTGCGACAGGGAGTTTTGACTATGACCGAAACGGCCAGCGCCCGTGCGGCCAGCTATGTACTGACGTTGGAAGAGATCGGCCATCTGGCGGCCGATGGGGGAAAGCCCGCCGAGACGCTGATGAACGTGGTGGCGTTGATCGCCGGCCGTTTTCAAACCGACGTATGCTCCGCCTATCTTCTGGAGCCGGATCGCGCCAATCTGGTGCTGGCCGCGACGCTGGGACTTCGCCCGCAATGTATCGGCACGCTGCGCATGGCCCTGAACGAAGGTCTCGCCGGGCTGGTTGCCGAGCAGGTGCGGCCGGTGGCGGTGGAACATGCCACCAGTCATCCGCGCTTCAAATATTTCAGCGAGGCGGGCGAAGAGTCTTACCAGTCGTTCTGCGGGGTTCCGCTGATCGATCAGGGAGTCTTGCAAGGCGTGTTGGTGGTGCAGACGGTGGAAGCCCGGGCTTTCACCGACGATGAAGTGCAGATGCTGGTGGAGGCGGCGGCGCAGGTGGCGCCGGTGGTCAGCGAAGCGCGGGCGCTGGATCGATTTATCGCCCCGGTGCAGGAGCGGCTTTGGTCGCTGGCGCGCAATCTCTGGTGGAGCTGGGACAACGATTCCACCAGCCTGTTCCGCGATCTGGACCCGGTACGATTCCGGCAGCTGAATCATAATCCGATCGCACTGCTGTCCGAGATTCCCTTGGCGAAACTCGAGCGCCGCGCCGGCGAGCTGGTGCTGCATGGACGCATCAATTACGCGTATCGCCGCCAGCAGGAGTATTTGCGCGCGGACCGCACCTGGGGCGCCACCCGTGCCGGAGTATTGCGTCCGCGCCCGGTGGCGTACTTTTCGGCCGAGTTCGGCTTGCACGAGTCCTTGCCGATTTACTCGGGTGGGTTGGGCGTGCTAGCCGGCGACCACATCAAGAGCGCGTCCGATCTGGACATCCCGCTCATCGGAATCGGCCTGTTCTACAGCCAGGGCTATTTCCGGCAGCGGCTGGATCGCCACGGCTGGCAGCAGGAACAGTATCTGCAAACCGACGTGAACTTGCTTCCCATGGAACCGGCGATCGGCAAGAATGGCGAGCCGGTGGCCGTGGAATTGGAAACTCGCAGCGGCATTATCCGGGCGAAAGTGTGGCGCGTGAAAGTGGGCCGGTGCGACTTGCTGCTGCTGGATTCGAACGTGGAAGGCAACGCTCCCGAGGATCGAGAGCTGACCTCGCGCCTCTACGGCGGCGATGGCCGCGTTCGCATTCGCCAGGAGCTGCTGCTGGGCATGGGCGGATTTCGCGCGCTCAAGGCCATGGGCGTTACGCCTGGTGTTCTGCATTTGAATGAAGGGCACAGCGGGTTCGCAGTGCTGGAAGCCATTGCGAATCGGATGCAGGAAGAAGGGCTGACGTTCGAACAAGCGGTGCCGCGCGTTTCGCGTGAAGTGGTTTTCACCACGCACACGCCGGTGCCCGCCGGTCACGACCGATTCAGCGCGGGACTCATCGAAGAGCATCTGGGTCCACTGCGCGAGCGCTTAGGGCTTTCCGACCGCCAGCTCATGGATTTCGGCCGTGAGATCTCGGGCAACGAATTTGAGGAATTTTGTATGACCGTCCTGGGTCTGAAGCTGTCGCGCCGCGCCAACGCGGTCTCGGCCCTGCACGGCGAAGTGTCGCGCGCCATGTGGACCGGCCTCTACCCCGGCAAACTCGAGGACGAAGTGCCGATCGGGTACATCACCAACGGCGTGCACGTGCCCACCTGGCTTGCGCCGCAAATGTTCCGGCTCTATGATCGCCACCTTGGCAATGGCTGGCACGAGCACAGCGGCGAATCCAGGATCTGGGAAGGAATCGAAAACGTCGACGACGGCGAGCTATGGGAGACCCATGGAGCCTTGAAGCAGCGGCTGCTGGAATTCGTGCGCCGGCGCGCGGTGGATCAAGCCGAACGCCGCGGAGAATCGCAAGAAATCCTGCAAAGGCTGAGCCGGGTGTTGAGCCCGGACGCGCTGACCATCGGATTCGCGCGGCGCTTCGCCACCTACAAGCGCGCCAACTTGATTCTGGCCGATATCGAAAAGTTGGCCGTGATGGTCAACGATCCCAAGCGTCCCGTCCAGTTTGTGTTCGCCGGAAAGGCGCATCCGCGGGACGAGCCGGGTAAACGGGTTTTACAACAGATCGCCGAGCTCATGCGCGATCCGCAGTTCTCCGACAAGTTCGTGTTCGTCGAGGATTACGATATCAATGTTGGCCGCCTGTTCGTCCAAGGCGTCGACGTATGGTTAAACAATCCCAGGCGTCCGCTGGAGGCGTCGGGCACCAGCGGCCAAAAAGTCGTGCTGAACGGCGGACTGAATCTTTCCGTGCCGGACGGGTGGTGGGCCGAAGCATTCGACGGGCTGAACGGCTTTGCCATCGGCACGGGCCGGACGCACTCCAACATGAATGTTCACGACACGCGCGATGGCGAGGACCTGTATCGCGTGCTGCGCGAAGAGGTAATCCCGCTCTACTACCAGCGCGATCGCGATGGATTGCCGCGCGGCTGGATCAAGCGCATGAAACGCACCATTCGCACGCTGGGCTGGCGCTTCAACGCGAATCGCATGGTGATGGACTACACCCTGAAATGTTACGTTCCCGCCGCCGGCGGAACGTCCAGCCAGATGAATTCGCACGGCTAGACGCCGCGCTTGCTGGAGCGCGTCTTCATCCACCATCCGGCGATGAGCACGCCCATCGTTCCGGCCGCTTCAGCCGAGTAGCGCCAAGCCGCGCCAGGCGCGAACCTCTGCGCGATAAACGCATCGGTCATGATCATTTGCCCGGCTACTCTGCCGAGCAACGCAGCGCCGGCGTAGACGATGACTACGTATTTGTCCATCAAGGCGGCCAGGAGTCCGCTGGCAAACACCACCAGCGGTATGCTGATGCCGAGCCCGAATAGGAGAAGCTCTAAGTTGCCCTGGGCGATCGCGCCGACGGCCAGGATGTTGTCGGTGGACATGGTGACGTCGGCGACAATGATGAACCACATGGCCTTCCAAAACCCCGCCAGCTTGCGCGCGGAAGACTCCGGCGGCGGCTCTTCGCGAAACAGATTGATCGCAATCCAGAGAATCGCGACGCCGCCGACAATCTGCAGAAACTCGATTTGCAGCAGATGCGAAATGAAGAAGGTCGCGACGACCAGAGCAATCACGGCGCAAGCGGCGCCGGCGATCAGTGCGCGCTTCCGCAAATCCGGCCGGAGCGACTTGGCGGCCGCCGCGATCACTACCGCGTTGTCGCCGCTCAAAGTTAAGTCGACCACTACGATTGAGAGCAGACTTACAATGAACTGCCAATGCTGGTGGAGTAGACTCAAACGCCAATTCTAGCCCGCCCTGCGATCCTCATCGTTGCCCAGGAACCCGGTAATACCTGGAGGTGATAACTTTAGTATGATTCATGGTAGGAATATGAAGACGGCTATCTCCATCGACGACCGATTATTACAGGAAGCGGACCAGACCGCGCGTCTGATGGGACTGAGCCGCAGCCGGCTTTTCGCCGTGGCGGTCAGCGACTTCCTGCAGCGGCAGCGGCAGGAACAGATGCTGATTCGGCTCAACGAAGTTTATGCGTACCAGCCCGAACCAGCCGAAAAGCGCGTACTAAAGGGAATGAAGGCCAAGGTCCGCCGGACGTTGAAGGATCGTTGGTGAGCAAAATTCGGCAAGGGCAGGTGTACTGGTTGGATTTTGGACCGCCGACGAGTACGGCGCCGGCGGAGCGCCATCCCTGCGTGGTGGTCCAGAACGATATTTTCAACCGGAGCGCCATTCGAACCAGCGTGGTCTGCCTGATAACGTCGAATTTAGGCAGGGCGAACGCGCCAGGCAACGTGCTTTTGAAGAAAGGCGAGGCCAACCTTCCGAGGGCCGGCGTGGTGAACATATCGCAGATCCTGACGATCGATAAAGCGGAACTTGCCGATTGCGCCGGCCAGTTGAGCGGAACGGCGGCCAGGGCGGTACGCGATGGACTCCATCTCTTATTCGACCGGCTGTGACTCGCAACGGGCGGCCGATTCGAACTTGCAGCTCTCCGATTCCCGACTCCCAAAAGGGTACGATGAAGGTATCCCCATGAGTGCTCCCGGCCTGGACATTAAGAAAAGTGTCAATCTACCGCGAACGGATTTCCCCATGAAGGCCAACCTGGCTCAAATGGAGCCGAAGATGCTGCTTCGCTGGGACCGAGAGAACTTGTACGCGAAGATTCGTGCAGCGCGCGCCGGACGCCCTCTGTACGTGCTGCACGATGGGCCTCCTTACGCCAATGGCAACATCCATCTCGGGCACGCGCTCAACAAAATCCTGAAGGATTTCATCGTCAAGCTCAAGACCATGGAGGGCTACGATTCGCCGTATATTCCCGGCTGGGATTGCCATGGCCTGCCCATCGAAATCAAAGTCGACCACGAGCTTGGCCCGCGCAAAGCGCAGATGACTACCGCGCAGATCCGCGCCGAGTGCCGCAGATACGCCGCGAAGTATGTCGATCTGCAGCGCGCCGATTTCATCCGGCTGGGCATTCTGGGGCAATGGCAGGATCCGTACCTCACCATGAGCCCGCAGTATGAGGCGGTGATCGCGGGCGCGTTCGTCGAATTTCTGGATCGCGGCTACGTATACAAAGGTCTGAAGACGGTGAACTGGTGCATGCACGATCGCACCGCGCTGGCGGAAGCGGAAATCGAATATGAGGAGCACACCAGCCCGTCCATCTGGGTGCGGTTTGCGCTCAGCTCCGATGCCGCGGCGATCGATCCCGCGCTGGCCGGGCGCAATGTTTACGGCCTGATCTGGACTACCACGCCCTGGACCATTCCGGCCAACGTCGCCATTGCTTATCATCCGAAGTTCGAGTACGTCGCCGTCGACGTGGATGGCGCCGTTTATATCGTGGCGCTGGAACTGCTGAAGAGCAACGCCGAGAAGCTGGGATGGGCCAGGCCCAAAGTGATCGCCAGCTTCCCCGGCTCAAAGCTTGAAGGGGCAATCTTCCGGCATCCATTTTTGGATCGGGATTCGCTTGGGATTCTGGCCGATCACGTCACGCTGGAGCAGGGCACTGGCGCAGTCCACACGGCGCCCGGCCACGGTCAGGAAGACTTTGAAGTTGGGGTTAAATACGGGCTTCCGGTATACTGCCCGGTGGATCCCGCCGGACGCTTTTATCACGCCGAAGGCGCGGCGGGCCGTCTTCCGGAGGAGATTATCGGCAAGACGGTCTGGCAAGCGAACCCCATCGTCAGCGAACTTCTGAAATCTCATGGAGCGCTGCTCGGCGAAGAGAAGATCACGCATAGCTATCCGCACTGCTGGCGCTGCCACAACTCGACAATCTTTCGCGCCACCGAGCAGTGGTTCGTCGGCATGGAGCGGAACGATCTTCGCGCGCGAACCCTGAAAGCAATCCAGGACGTAAAGTGGCTGCCCGCGTGGGGCCAGGAGCGCATGTCGAACATGATCGCGACGCGGCCCGACTGGTGCATCTCGCGCCAGCGCGTGTGGGGTGTTCCGATCGTCGCGTTTTATTGCGAAAACTGTCAGGAACCGATGACGGACCGCAAAGTCCTGGATCGCGTGGTTGAACTTTTCGGCCAATACACCGCCGACGTTTGGTACGATCGCACCGCGGCCGAGTTGGTTGGATCGGAAGCAGTTTGCGCGCGATGCGGCAAACGGGAATTCCGCAAAGAGACCGATATTCTGGATGTCTGGTTCGATTCCGGATCCAGTCATCTTGCGGTGCTCACGCCCGAAAACGGCCTGCCCTGGCCATCCAACATGTATCTGGAGGGCGGCGATCAATACCGTGGCTGGTTCCACAGTTCCTTGCTGGTGGGCGTCGCGCTGAAAGGCTCGGCGCCGTATCGCGAATGCGCCACCAACGGCTGGACCCTTGATGAACAAGGCCGCGCGATGTCGAAATCGCTGGGCATTGGCGTTGAGCCCGAGGAGGTAATCTCCAAGTTTGGAGCTGACGTCCTGCGTCTGTGGGTGTCGTCGGTGGATTTTGTTGAAGATGTGCGGCTTTCGGACACCATCCTGAAGCGGGTAAGCGAAGCCTACGTCAAGTTTCGCAATAACATTTTCAAAAATCTGCTCGGTAATTTGAATAACTTCAATCCGGATACGGATACTTTGCCCGGAGATCGTCTCGCGGAAATCGATCAATGGATTCTTTTAAAAACAGAAGAATTAGTCGCGCGATGCCGGGCCTGGTATGACGAATATGCCTTCCATAAAGTCTACCGGGCGGTTTACGATTTCGCCACGACAGAACTGAGCGCCGTGTGGATCGATATTGCGAAAGACCGTCTTTACACCGCCGGAGTCCGCTCCCATTCACGCCGTTCCGCGCAAACCGCGGTGTACCGTATCGCCTATGCGCTGGTTCGCCTGCTTGCCCCTATTTTATCTTTCACTACCGAAGAAGTGTGGGGCTATCTGTCCAAGCCCGCCGGCAGCCCCGCTAGCGTGCATCTCGCGCTGCTGCCCGAACCCGGCGAACTGACGGAGGGGTTCACCATGCGGCAACGTGAACGGGTGGCGAATTGGGACCGGCTGATGCCAATCCGCGATCAGGTTTTGAAGTCGCTCGAAATCGCGAGGGAAGACAAGCGTATTGGCAAATCGCTCGAAGCGAAAGTCGTCTTGAAGGCCGGTCCCGATCTCTATCCGCTCCTCAATGAATATGGCGCCGATCTTCCGGCGCTGTTTATCGTCTCGCAGGTTCAATTGGAGCGAAGAAGTGAAAGCGGCATTTCCGCCGAAATAGAGCGCACTGACGGGATTAAATGCGAACGCTGCTGGAAATATACGCTGGATGTGGGAAATAATCCGGAATTCCCAACACTATGCGCGGCTTGTAGTGATGCCATTCAGTAGAAAGCTGGTTCCTTTTCTCATCGCCGCGGTAGTCGCCGTTTTGGATCGCGCCACCAAAATCATTATCCAGGCGCATCTCTCGGCTTTTGATTCGTTGGCCATCGTCCCCGGAGTTTTCAATATTGTGCACACGGAAAATCCCGGAATTGCATTCGGCATGCTCTCGAACGCTTCCGGCGCATGGCGCGGCGTCTTACTGATCGGCTTCTCCGCGGCCGTGCTGGTCGCGATCTCCGCGGTCCTCCTGCGTGGCCAGCTGGATGCATGGCTGGGAGCCGGGCTGGGCTTCATCTTGGGAGGCGCGTTTGGAAACCTGTATGATCGAGTTGTCAACGGTACCGTGACGGATTTCGTCGAAGTGCACGCCGGCCCGCATTACTTCCCGGCCTTCAACGTCGCCGATAGCGCGATCACCGTTGGCGCGTGCTTGCTATTGCTCGACATGTGGCGGGCCAGGGAGCGGAAAGTCACTCATGTTTCCTAAGCTGATAACGATTGGCAATTTTTTCGTTCCCACTTACGGGACTCTGGTGGCCATCGCGTTTCTGGCGGCGTTATGGGTGGTGATTCGCCTGGGGAGGCGAGCCAAGCTCCCTTCCGAGCGTGTTACAAATCTGGCCATCTATTGCGCGCTCGCGGGGCTAGCGGGCGCCAAGCTATTCATGATCCTGTTCGATTTCAAATCGTACTGGAATGATCCGGCGTCCATTTTTTCGTTGAGCACGCTGCAAGCGGCGGGCGTTTACCAGGGTGGTTTCGTGGTAGCGTTCGCGTTCGCCCTGCTGTACATGCGCCGCCAGAACCTACCGGTTCTTGCAACCTGCGACGTTTTCGCGCCCGGCATAGCGCTTGGCCAAGCCATCGGCCGGCTGGGTTGTTTCTCCGCGGGCTGCTGCTGGGGTGTTGCGGCGCATGTGCCCTGGGCAGTGACGTTCCATAACCCGCAAGCGGCCGAGCTCACCGGGGTTCCGCTGGGCATTCCATTGCATCCCACGCAACTTTACGAATCGGCCGCGGATGCGCTGATCTTTCTGGTCCTTTATTGGCGGATCGCCAAGGCCCACACCACGGGCACAATCCTGGGCTGGTATCTGACGCTATATTCCGCGGCGCGCTTCGGCATCGAGTTCTTCCGCTTCCACGAGCAAGGCCTGCATTCGGGTCTTTCGTACACTCAGTGGATTTCGCTCGCGACACTGGCGGCCGGTCTGGGCTTGATTATCGCGCGGATGTCCATCGGTCAATACACGCCAGCAGCTTCCTCGATGGGCAAGGTTTAGTTAAGAATTCGTCCACCGGCAAACTAGCATCGGGCTCTCCGCCGGACAGAACGATAATCCGGGCGGCGCCGGCGATGGCTTGAATCAAGCGCAAACCGTCCTCCGGCCGCGGGATCCGCAGATCCATCAGCACGATGGGACATCCGGCAAGCCCCTCCAGCGCCTCGGACGCGCTCTGCGCCGCCACCACCTGGTGACCGGCGTGCTCCAGAATCTGCTTGCGAATCTCCAGTTGGATGGCGTCGTCTTCCACCACCAGGATGCGCGCCATCAGGCGAACTCGATGCGTGCGATCACCAACTGCGGCATCTGATTGTTCCAGCCTCCGGGAATGTCGTCGAAGGGGAGCCGGAACGCCCGCGTCTCGCCCGGCTTCAGGCCGGTTACGACAATGGGCGCGCGCTCCCGCAGAATCACTTCGCCGTACGAGTTGTAGAACACGCAATACACATCGGCATGCTGCACGGTGCGGCTGCCTGAGTTGGTGATCTTACCCTCGATCTCGGTTACCGTCTGGTTCACATAGCTCTCGGTAGCCTTCATGGTCACTTCGGTGAGCTGTAGATTGCGAACGTACGCTTTGGCGTCGGCCGACAGCGGCGCGTTAGCGGCGGCGGGCTGGGGACGATTGACGAACCAAAGCAGTCCCGCGGCCAAGGCCGCCGCGATCGCGATCACAGAGACGGCGGTCTTACTGCCCACTGATGGTCATCTCCCGGATCAGCAGCGTCGGCGCGGCCACCGATCCTCGAAACTCGAGATCCGACGCTACGGCTTCCACGTCCATCAGCATCTGCTGGAGCGTCGCCGCAATGGTGATCTCAGACACAGGATACGCGAACTCGCCATTCTCGATCCACAAGCCGGCCGCGCCTCGCGAATAATCGCCAGTCACTACGTTGACGCCTTGGCCGATCAGCTCGGTGACATACAATCCCCGGCGGATTCCGCGAATCATTTCCTGGGGCGGATGCGGGCCCTTCTCGAGGAAAAAATTGCCGTGCCCGACGCCGGCATTTCCGGTGACTCCGCGCGCCGCGTTGCCGGTAGTGCGCAGGCCCAGCTTCCTGGCCGTGTAGGTATTCAGCAGGTAACTCCGCAGCACTCCGCGATCGATCACCACCGTGCGCCGCGATGGGACTCCTTCGTCGTCAAAGGGGGATGTGCCGAAAAGTCCCGGCAATCCGCCGTCGTCGACGACGGTTACGTTCTCGGATGCCACGCGATCGCCCAGCTGGCCCTCCAGGAACGACGCCTTGCGATAAATCCCGTCGCCTTCCACTGCTTCGAAGATATTGCCGAGCAGGGACCGCGCGGTGATGGGATCGAAAATCACGGGCGCCTTTTGCGTCGGGACTTTGCGCGCGCCCAAGCGCCGAATGGTTCGCTCGGCGGCCCGCCGGCCCACATGCGCGGGACTTTCGAGATCGGAGTGGCTGCGGGCCAATGAATACCAGTAGTCGCGCTCCATCGAATCGCCTTGCCGCGCCACCGGGGTGGCGCTCAGCGAGCAGCTGCTCATGCGATAGCTGCCTACAAAACCCCGCGAGTTTGCGAATACGCGCTGGCCCGCGTACGCGCTGAAGGACGCTCCTTCGGAATTGGTGATGCGCGGGTCCCAGGACAGGGCGGCCTCCTCGGCCTCCATGGCAGCTTGAATCCGCGCAGCGGTGTCGAAATTGTGAATGTCGCCGGAGTACAGCCTGAGGTCGCCTGCGAGCGACCCCAGCTCGGAAGATTCCGGCAAGTCCGCAAACGGATCCTCGGTGGAGATGGCCGCCAGCGCCAGCGCGGATTCCACCATTTGACGCATTCCCTCGGCGGAAAGGTCGGATGTATGGGCCGAGCCCACTCGTTGGCCAATCAAAACTCGCAGTCCGGCGCGCCGCGATCCAGCGTCCTTCAGTGTTTCGAGCGCGCGCATCCGCACCTGGGCGGAAAATTCTTCGCCCTCGGCGAGGGTGCACTCGGCATCTGTCGCCCCTTGGTCGAGCGCCATGCGCACTGCCTGGCTGGCGAGTTCCGCTTCAATCATCAGCCCGTGCCGCCCACCGTCATGCGATCGATCTTCACGGTCGGAATCCCGACGCCCACCGGCACGCTCTGGCCTTCTTTGCCGCAGATGCCGATGCCTTCATCCAGCTTCAGGTCGTGCCCCACCATGCTCACGTACTTCAGCGCCTCCGGTCCGTTGCCGGTTAAGGTGGCGCCACGCACCGGCCGCGTGATGTGGCCATCCTCGATCAGATAGCTCTCGGACGCGCTGAACACGAAGTTGCCGCTGGTGATGTCCACCTGGCCGCCGCCGAAATTCGCGCAGTACAGGCCGCGAGGAGTGGAACGGATGATCTCTTCGGGGTCGCTATCGCCCGCTAGCATGAAGGTGTTGGTCATGCGCGGCATCGGAATGTGCTGATAACTTTCCCGGCGCCCGCTGCCGGTGGTTTTAGAACGCAGTAGCCGGCTGGAAAGCTTGTCGTACAAATAACCGCGCAGCACGCCCTTCTCGATCAACACGTTTTCCTGCGTGGGCGCGCCTTCGTCATCCACGTTGAGCGATCCACGGCGATTGCGAATGGTGCCGTCGTCGACGACGGTGCACAACGGGCTGGCCACTTGCTGGCCGATCCGATCGCTGAACGCCGAGACCTTCTTGCGGTTGAAATCCGCTTCCAGGCCGTGCCCCACCGCTTCATGCAGCAAAACGCCCGGCCAGCCCGGCCCCAGCACTACCGTCATCTCGCCCGCGGGGGCGGGCATTGCATCCAGTTGCACGATGGCCTGCCGCACCGCTTCGCGCGCAAAATGCTCCGGCGAGTGCTCGCTTTCGAAAAACTCGAGTCCCACGCGACCGCCGCCGCCCGAGTATCCTCGCTGGGGCACATTATTTCCGTTGAGGGAACTCTCACGCGCCAGCACCGACACTCCCAAGCGCGCCAGTGGTTGACGGTCGGTACTCAGAACGCCGTCACTGGTGGCCACCAGAACCTGGCGCAGGCTGTCGAGATAGCTGGCCTGTACTTGAAAGACGCGCCGGTCCGCCGCCCGCGCCGCTCGATCGGCGCGCTTCACAAGTTCCACGCGCTCCGCGAGACTTACTTCATTCGGCGCCGTCACCAGCGGATAGAGATCGCGACCGCGCACGCGCTGGAATCCCGTTTTGTCCACCTTGGAGGGGCCGTTCGCGATACAAGCAGCCACGCGGGCCGCTTTGCGAATTTTCTCGGAGCTCAGATCGTCGCTATAAGCGTAGCCGGTTCGCTCGCCTGAGATGACGCGCACGCCTACGCCGAGCGAAACACCCTGCACCGCGCTTTTGACAATGGATTCGTCGATGCTGAGCTGGCTGGTGGCGAGGTATTCGAAATAGAGATCGGCGTAGTCGCCCCCGGCTCCTAGAGCCTCCGAAAGATAGGACTCGAGATCATGCTCGGTGATTCCAAACTTCTGGCCAAAGAACGAATCGGAAAGCGGCATGCGTGTAATTCCAGCGTAACATTGACGTGCACGCTTACGCCCCGGCCTAGGATTGACGAACGATGGGGTGTTCCATGCGGTCCAGACGTTCGTCGAGGCGCTTGACCTGAGATTCGAGGCGGTCCAATCGTTCGTCAAGGCGCTTGACCTCGGATTTCAGCAATTCGCGTAGATCGTCGAAGCGGCGGTTCATGGAGTCGCGCAGGTCGTCGATGCGCCGGTTCTGGAAATAGATCCCGAGCAGGTAGCCGCCGACGATGACGGCGACCGGGCCCCACTGGCTGACTACGGGATTCACAGATTTAGTTTACCGCGAACCGCATTGCACATTCTTGCCAGCCGGCAGCGGCTGGGTGGCCTCGATTGCGCCCGTTTCACCAGTCTGTCACACTCTAGCTTGATGCCAGGACGTCTTCCCCTGCGTCTGGTCGGCGCGTGTTTGGCCCTGTTGCTGCTGGCTTCCGATTCCCGGCCCCAGTCAGCGGCGCTGGCCGATGCAATTCCCTACAAAGGTTTTGAGGGTTCGTTAGCTCCGTTTCCTTCGGCCGAAAAGCTTTCCTACGACATCGAGTGGCGCTTGATTTACGCGGGCAGCGCCCACATGAGCCTGGAACCGAAGCCGGGCGATCCCAGCAGGTGGGACTCGCAACTGCGTATTGAATCGGGCGGGCTGGTGTCAAAGCTCTATCGGCTCGAAGACACTTACAGGATCGGCATGCAAGATGGGTTTTGCACCTCTTTGACCGAGCTCGACGCGACGGAGGGCAAGCGCCATCGCGATACCAAAGTGGTCTACGACCACGCGCGCGGCAAAGCCAGCTACGTGGAGCGCGACCTGGAAAAGAGCGCGGTCATCAAGACCTCCGAGGTCGAAATTCCCGCTTGCGCTCTAGACGCCTTGGCCGGGCTGTACAAGCTGCGGATCGACAAGCTGGAGCCGGGCCAAAGCAAGCAGGTTCCCATGAGCGACGGGAAGAAGAGCGCGTGGGTTCGCGTGGAGGCCCAGGCGCGCGAGCCGGTGAGGATTAAAGCCGGAACCTTCGACACGATCCGTTATGAAGTTTTCCTTTTCAACGGCGTGCTGTACTCGCGCAAAGCCGACCTGCTGGTGTGGCTGACCGATGACGCTCACCGGCTGCCGGTGCAAATTCGCGCGCGGATGAGTTTCCCGGTGGGGACGATCACGTTTGAGTTGACGAAGGACGAGCATCCGTAGGGCCGCTTGCTCACGCGCGCGGCTCGGTTAAACGCAATTCGAGCGCAAGATTCGGATAGTTTCCGATTCGGCATCCGGATTAGCATTAGGCATGTCACAGACGATGATGACCGATGTCGCCGAGCCCTTCTACTATGCCGTGCTGACCACCGGAATCTATTGCCGCCCCTCCTGCCCGTCCAAGCGCCCTCGCAGCGAGAATGTAGTTTTCTTCAGCGCGCGCGAGGCAGCCGAACAGGCCGGGTTCCGCGCCTGCAAGCGCTGCAAGCCGGAGGCCGCCGCGGCGCCCGATCCCAATGCGCAATTGGTGGTTAAAATCTGCCGCTATATCGACTCGCATCCCGATGAGCCGGTCACGCTCGAAGCGCTCGGCCAAGCTTTGGGGATGAGCCCCTTCCACCTGCAGCGCACGTTCAAGGCTCGAACCGGCATTACGCCGCGCGCCTATTCCGAATCGCGCCGCCTGGGCGAGCTCAAGGCCGGGCTGCGCGAAGGGCACTCGGTGACGCGTTCGCTTTACGATGCCGGCTACGGATCCCCCAGCAGGCTGTATGAGCGGGCTTCCACGCGGCTGGGGATGACGCCGGCGCGCTATCGGAAGCAAGGCGAGGGCGAGACGATTCACTTTGCGATCGCGCCTACCCCGATAGGCCAGATGCTGCTGGCAGCGACCGCGCGCGGAATTTGTTCCATCCAATTCGGGAAGTCGTCGCCGGCTTTAGAGAGTGAATTGCGCGCTGAATATCCCAAGGCGGAGATCGTGCGTTCCGATGGCCAGCTTCGAGGGCAAGTGAAAGCCGTGCGCGAGATCATCTTGGGCAATTCCAGCGGGGCTCTTCCGCTGGATATTCAGGCCACCGCGTTCCAGCGCCGCGTTTGGGAAGAGCTGCAGGCGATTCCGAGCGGAGCCACAAAATCGTACGGCAAAATTGCCGCCGAAATTGGACATCCGAAAGCGGCGCGCGCGGTGGCTCGCGCCTGCGCAGCCAATCCGGTGGCGGTGGTGATTCCGTGCCATCGCGTGGTGCGGGAAGACGGAGCGATGGGCGGTTACCGCTGGGGAGTGGATCGCAAGAAAAAGCTTCTTGCGCTGGAAGCGGCGCGTAACGACGCGGGCTGATCTTTGTGGGTAGAATCAGTCAAGTCCATGCCTCTTTCTGCGGGCGCTCGCCTCGGCCCCTATGAGATTCTTGCGCCCATTGGTGCAGGCGGCATGGGCGAAGTGTACCGCGCCCGCGATACGCGCTTAAGCCGTCAGGTCGCGATCAAAGTTCTCCCCGGACATCTGGCGAAGGACCCGGAGGCGCTGGACAGATTCCGGCGGGAAGCCATCGCGGTGGCTGCGTTGGCGCACCCCAACATCTTGGTCTTGTACGACGTTGGCTCGGAACAGGAGGTTCGGTACGCAGTAACGGAACTGCTGGAAGGTGAGACGCTGCGCGAGCGCCTCAGCCGTGGGCCGCTGCCGTGGCGCAAGGTGGCCCAATTGGGATCTGCCCTGGCGGAGGGCCTGGCGGCCGCGCATTCCAAGGGAATTGTCCACCAGGACATCAAACCGGCCAACATTTTTCTCACCTCCGATGGCCGGGTGAAGATCCTCGACTTCTCCCGAGCAGGTGCGCGGGAAAAAGGCGCAGGCGGCCAGCGATATTTTTTCCCTGGGTTGCGTGTTGTATGAGATGGTGACGGGCCGGCGCGCGTTCACCGGAAAATCGGTTACCGACACGATGGCCGCCATCCTGAAAGACGAACCTCTCGCGCTGGCGGATTCCGGCCAATTGAGCTCGCCCGATCTGGATCGGGTGATCGAACGGTGCCTGGCGAAGAATCCGGCCCAACGGTTTCATTCGGCGCACGATCTGGCGTTTGCCTTGCGGAGCTTATCGAGCTCGACCGGAATGCAGGCGCAAGCGGGTCCGCCTTCGCGGATGGGCCGGGGGCGAGTTGTGACGGCGATCGCGGCGCTGGCCCTGATTTTGGTCTCCGCTGGATTCTATTTCTGGCGGAGCCGCGCAAGCCGGAACATCGATTCGCTGGCGGTGCTGCCATTTGTCAACGCCGGCGGCGGACAGGATGCGGAGTGGTTGAGCGATGGCATCACGGAGAGCTTGATTGACAGCCTGTCAGGTTTGCCCAACCTCAAAGTGATGTCGCGCAGCGCGGTATTCCGCTACAAGGGCAAGGACGCCGACCCGCGCGCGGCCGGTAAGGAGCTGGGCGTGCGGGCAGTGCTGGTGGGCCGGATTACTCAACGCGGCGACAGCCTGGCTGTGAACGCGGAACTGGTCGACACCGACGACAATAGCGAACTGTGGGGCGACCGATACAATCGCAAGCTGGCTGACGTCCTGGCCGTGCAGCAGGACATCGTGGCGCACATTGCCGGCAAATTGCGGGCCAAGCTAAGCAGCGCGCAGAAGACGGAGATGGCTCGCGGGCAGACAGGCCATCGCGCTGGATCCCAACTACGCACTGGCTTACGACGGGCTGGCTTACTATTACGAGCTGGTGGAGGATCTGTATTTCCCGGTGAATGAGGTTATGCCGAAGGCCGAGGCGGCGGCGCGGAAGGCGCTGGAGATCGACGACAGTATCGCGGAATCGCATGTCGAGATGGGCAATGTCTACACCTTTTACGATTTTGATTGGTCCGGCGCGGAACGTGAATTTAAGCGCGCTATCGAGCTTAATCCGAACTATGCCCCAGCTCATGAATACTACGCTTGGTACCTCATTTCAGTGGGTCGTGCCAATGAAGCCGTGGCCGAGAGCCGGCGCGCGGAGCAACTGGATCCGCTCTCGGCGGAAATCAGTTCTCTACCGGTTGGTGGCTGTATTTCGCCCGCCGGTATGACGAGGCCGTGCCGCAACTGCAGAAATGCCTGGATCTGGATCCGAATTACCCGAGTTGTCATTGGGTTCTGGGCCAGACCTATGAACAACAGGGCCGTTTTTCAGAAGCGCTTACCGCCAACGCCAAGGCCCTCAAGATTGATCCGGGTTGGGGTTGGGCGGCTGCCGAGTCGGTGCGCGTCTATGCGCTCTCAGGACGCCGCGCCGAGGCTCAGCGCGTGTTGGACGATCTGCTGGCGCTCTCTAAACGCAGCCAGGTACCTAAATATTCGCTCGCCACGGTCTACGCCGCATTAGGCGATAAGAGCAGGGCACTGGACGAGTTGGAACAGGCCTACGCGGAGCATTCGTTTTTCTTCGATTTCCTAAAGTCCGATCCGCAAATTGACAGTTTGCGTTCCGAGCCGCGATTTCAGGAACTGCTCCGCCGCATGAACTTCCCGCCGTAGCGGGGCCTGAGTAGGATCTCCGAGTAAGTACCGAAATTTCCCGTAAGCAACACAAACTAAAGTACTAATTAGCCGTAAAATCGAGGTCTTGCTTCACTTTTTTGGGGTTGCCGTGCGATACTGGATTCCAGAGAGCCGCGAGGGCAAATGAACCAGTTAAGCGAGGCCGTTACTCGCTACCACCGAATCCTGGAAGGCGACCACTACAAGAATCTTTCCTGGGCACACGAACTCCAGGAACGCATGAAGGCGCACAATTTGGTCGCCGGTGGAAAGCCCGTGTCTCCGGTTCTGCGTCCGCATTTTATCACGCGCAGACAGTACGCCGGTTTGGTGAAGGCGGTGGAGTCGTTTTCAAGCTCGCTGCAGAGGGTGCAAGCCAAGGCGCTGGGCAGCCCCGCGCTTTTGGCGCGCATGGAATTACTGCCGGCCGAGAAGATGCTGGCGGCGGTGGACCCGGGCTATTCGTTCCCGGCTGTCACGTCGCTGCTGGACACGCATCTAAATAACGGCACGCTGCGTTTCTCGCGATACATCCCCGACACTCCGACGGGTGTCGCGTATGGCGAGGCGCTGTCGGATATTTTTTACGATGCTGCGCCGGTGAGGGAATTCCGCAAGCGCTATCGTTTGGAGAAATTACCCGGCACCAAGTACCTGCTGAACGCCATTCTCAAGGCTTATAAAGAATGGGGCGGCAAGAACAAGAAGCCGAACATCGGTATTCTCGAATTGCGGCAGCCTTTCCAAGCCGCCGAATCGGGTGAAAGCGCGATTCTGGCGGAGTTTCTGCGCCGCGACGGTTGCACGGTGGAAGTGGTGTCGCCCGAACAGCTGGAGTATCGCGATGGCGTTCTGCGCCGAGGGGATTTCGCCATCGACTTGATTTTCCGCCGCGTGAAGGTGCAGGAATTCCTGGTGCGGTTCGATCTATCGCACCCCTTGCTGCGCGCCTATCGCGACCACGCGGTATGCATGGTGAATAGCTTCCGCTCCGAGCTGGCACAGAAGAAGGCCATCTTCGATTTGCTGACGGACGAAGAGATCACGGCCGATTTTCCGGCGGCCGAACGCAAAGCCATCAAAGAATTCGTGCCTTGGACCCGCGTGGTACAGGAAGCCAAGACCAAATACCGGAACCGCACCGTCGATCTTCCCGACTTCATCCTGCATAATCGCAATAAGCTTGTTCTGCGTCCCAACGATGAAGGCGCCGATCAGCAGTCTTTCCGGGGTTCCGAAGTGGACGAAGCCGCGTGGGAGAAAGCCCTGCGCTCCGCGCTCCGGAATCCTTACGTCGTGCAGGAAGCGCTGGATCCGGTGGTGGAGGTGTTTCCGGTGCTGCAATACGGTCACCTGGAGATGCAAAAGATGCGCGTCGATGTACATCCACACTCATACCTCGGCAAGGTGCAGGGTTGCTCGAGCTGGCTAACGGCGGTCGGTCCCGCGGGTTTCTCCACGCTTTCGGGCATCGCGCCGACGTTTATTCTGGAACAGAAGTAACGATCTCCACTTTGGCGCGCAGATTCGCCACGCCTGCCGTGTAGCGCGAATCCGCCACCGCGAATGCCACCGCGTCATCCACCCAATCGTGCGTGGCGCCGTCGGCATCGTGCGATGCGGCGGTGATGGTGTATTCGCCCGGGCACAAATCGCAGCGGAAGGCGAACTCGATCCGCATGCGGTCGCCGGCCGAGTAATTTCCGGTACGCACGTTCTCCAGCTCGGTATTCGTTCCGTATACTTCCAGCCCGACGCGCGTGCGAATCAGGATGCCGATCACCGGTTCCAGCACCTGATCGTGATAGCGCACCGCGACGCGCACAGTGGCATTCTCGCCGCTGCGCCAGACGGCAGTAGGATTTCCCGCGCTGTCCAGGGTCTCGATCGACAAAATTTCCGCGCGTCCGTCGCCCCTGCGCATAGCGGGCCGGAGCGGACTTTTTAGAGTGGCGCCCCAGGCCCGAACTTTTTCGGCGATGTTCTCTCGGTAGGCATCCAATACTTCGCGCGGATCGCCGCGCTGCGCGAGCGATCCCGAATCCAGCCACCAAACTTCGTCGCATATCGATTGGAGCAAATCCAATTCATGCGAAGCGATGAACACCGTCGCGCCGGCGCTACGCAGCCGGTCGATCCCAGCCAGCGCGCGCGCCCTCACCAGAGCGTCATGGCAGGCGAGCGAATGTTCCATGGCCAAAATACCCACCGGCGAAAGTTGCAGGGCATCCAGAGGCCCCAGATAACGGCGCTCGCCTTGCGCGATCACTTCGCCCGCTTCGGGTTTGTCAAGCGCGGACGCCAACCGCAGCAGCGCGGCCTTGCCGGCGCCTTTCTCTCCGATCACGCCGATCACCGCGCCATTGGGAGCGGACACTGTGAGATCGCGCAACGGCGCCAGCCGAGCGCCGCGAAACTCAATCGCCATGTTAGTAGAATAACGCTTGATCCTTGCCCTACTGCTCGCCCTACAAGTGGTGCTGCCCCGCACGGGCCTTGTTCACTTGCCCGCCGGCGTGACCGAGGTTTCGTCGGAACTGAAGCTCCCCGAAGGCGCGCACGATCTGACTGTCGTCGGCGATCACAGCACGCTGCACGCCGCCTCCGACTTTCGCGGCCGGGCGATCTTGAGCTGCCGCAATTGCCGCCACATCGCTTTTCGCAACTTCGCCATGGACGGCAACCGCGCGGCTCTGGAGCGGCGCGTGCCGCTTGCGCCCTCTGACAAGAGCTTCGCGAGCGTCTTCCCGGACAACGGCATTCTGATTGAAGAGAGCGACGGCGTGTCCATCGAGCACGTCGACTTCGGAAACATAAGCAACTTTGCCGCGCTCATCAGTCATTCGAAGAATGTTTGGATCGATCATCTTTCGGTGAGAGACAGCGGATCGCTAAATGCGAAAGGCCGCAACAATACATCCGGCGGCGTGCTTCTCGAAGAAGGTACCGAGCAGTTCACGGTGGCCGATTCGGTGTTTCGAAATATTCGCGGCAACGCGGTCTGGACGCACTCCCGTTATATGTCGCCGCGCAACGGCCGGGGCAAGATCGTCAACAACCAGTTCTTCGATATTGGACGCGACGCCATTCAAGTGGGCCATGCCACTCAGATCGACGTGGCCGGCAATCGCGGCAGCCGCATCGGACTGGCGGCCGAACTGGTGGATGTCGAAAATGGCGGAACGCCGGTTGGCATCGATACAGCCGGCAACGTCGACCAGTCCGTTTACGAGCACAACAACTTCGAAGAGATCGACGGAAAATGCATCGACCTGGACGGTTTCCACGACGGCTTCGTACGCGGCAACACTTGCGTCAACAGACGGAGGCCGGAGGATTATCCGTTCGGGCACTTCGGGATTGTGTTTAACAACGCGAGTATCGAAATGCGGTCGCGGAACATCGTGGTGGAGGACAACGAATTGGATGGGATGAAATTTGGCGGCATTTTTCTCATTGGCGCCGGGCACCGGATTCTGCGCAATCGATTGGTGCACATTAACACCGCGCATTGCAACGAAAATCGCGAGAAGTTCGGTTGCGCGGTGCTGGGCGAAGTGGAGGTGCTTCAAACCGGAATCTACTTGGGAAGCCATGCGGAGCATCCCGATCCGGCGCGCGGCAATTTGATCGAAGGCAACACGATTTCCGGCTGGAAGATGAAGATGCGCTGTATCCAGGCCGCGCCCGGCGTGAAGCTTTCGGACAACACCATTCGCAAGAATACCTGTACCGATGAGTGACCAAGGAAGGACGAGTGACAGCGAAGAATGAGTGAGCTGCCGCATTTTGACGGCAAGCGCTTCTTTAATCCGGGCGCTCCGCAGGCGCGCGGTTTTCTGGAGGCGATGCGATGGAAGCTCACCACCCGCCCGGAGCCGTCTCCCCGTTTCGTTGCGGATGTAGAGCCATCCAAGCCGCCGTCCGCGGTGGATGGGAATGACCTGTGCGTTACGCTGATCAATCATTCCACGTTGCTGCTGCAGCAAGGGGGCTCGAACATTTTGACCGACCCGATCTGGTCCGAGCGGGCAAGTCCGTTCACTTGGATCGGCCCGCCGCGGCGCAGAAATCCGGGAGTGCGGTGGGAGGATCTGCCCCGCATCGACATCGTGCTCCTCAGCCACAATCACTACGATCATTTGGATCTTGCCACCTTGCAGCGGCTGGCCGATCGCGGACAATCGCAATTCGTCGTCCCGATTGGATTGGCGCGATTGCTGCGATCCCATCGCATCGGACCAGTTCACGAGCTGGATTGGGGCCAATCGCTGCAGTTCGGCCTGAGCACCTTTTACAGCGTGCCCGCGCTGCATTTTTCGGCGCGCGGAATCTTCGATCGCAACCGGACGCTGTGGTGCGGATATGTGATCAAAGCGGCGGGCCGCTGGATCTATTTTGCGGGTGACACGGCGTTCGGCGACCATTTCGGCGGCATTCGCGAGCGATTTGGACCGCCCGATTTGGCTTTGCTGCCGATTGGAGCATACGAACCGCGCTGGTTTATGTCGGCGATTCACATGGCCCCCGAGGACGCTGTTCGAGCGCATCGTATTCTGGGCGCAAAGACCAGCATCGCGATCCACCACGGCACCTTCCAACTGACCGATGAGAGTCTGGATGCACCGAAGAAGCGGCTTCGCGAGTGCGCTCCCGGCGATTCGTTTCTGGTGCTGGACAACGGGCAATCGGTAACGCTTGAGTGATGCGGTTACTGGGTCAGTTCGACATCCACTGGCGCGGAAGAGATTCCCGCGCACTCCAGGCGGAGCTTCACTTTGCCCGGTGGCAAGCCGGCCGGTAGCGTTGCATTCACCTGCCGCAGCCCCTCGGCATCGGGTTTCTCCGAAACATAGATGGCGGGAAGATTCAGGCCATTCAACAAAACCAAAACATCCTTCATTTCGCAGCCATCCGGAATTCCTGACGCCCAGACCGACAAAGAACTATCGGCTCCCACTTTGACGCGCCATCGATCCCAGGTCTTGCCGTCGGTGACGAGGTTGACATGCAACTGGTGGGAACCTTCGCCGCCAGGATCTTCAGAGGGCACGTCTACGGGAATGCGCAGGGAATTGCTCCATTGGCTGTTCCGCACCCGAAGGCGAACGGCGTGCCATTGGGGGTCGAGCCCGGGAGGAAGCTTTAAGACGGCGAGCCAGCCGTCGCCTCCGGCATCGACAAGTTCACCAGGACGCACAGCGTAGGGACCCACCTCGGCGTACACGTCGTCGCAGTCCAGTCCGGGAGCCGCGCTTCTGAAATAAATCGAGATGTAGTCGTCCCGAGTGGTGAGGAAACTGTGATCTCGTGAATTGCTGTTTTCCACGCAGATGATTTCCGGCGCAGTATCGTTGCCAGGCTGGGTCGACCATTTTCGGCGGCAAGTGACGTGGGCCCGATTGGAAAGCACGCCTGAAAATTGGACTTCGGCGAACCCCGCCGTCCGAGCCATGGCCATCAGGCATGTCACGTTCGGCCCGACCCAGTTATCGTATTGGCCCCGCAACTCAGTTCGCTCGTAAAACTCCAGGATCGGTATGGCATTCAAATCCGCCGGATCGTCGATAACATACGACTCCACGTACGCCGTATCGATGGTCATGGAGCACACGTTCTCCAGCGCCATGACAGGGTGTTTCACGTGGTAGAGAACGCCGAAGAAAAGAACAATATCGAAGCGCCCCAGATCCTTCGATGACAAGCGGCAAATGTCGCCTACCACGTATTCCGCTTTGGATTTTACGAGGTCGCGCGCCAGAAGAAATTTCTCATTGCGAAACAGGTCGAGAGCCACCACGTGAGCGCCGCGGCGCTCCATTTCGAAGGTGTAGAAGCCATCCCACGCGCCGATATCGAGCACCCGTTTACCGCGCAGGTCGGCCGGGATGTCAAATTGAGTGAGTCTATTTCTTAAACGCTCGACGCTCAGCAGACCGGGGAGAATCTCTCCATTCGGTAATTCGATGGTGTGGTAAAAGCCCAGCCTCTCCAGTTCCGCGATCTGCTCCTTAGTCTCCTGCGTTATGGCTTCATTTCTCGCCTGGGACATGTCGCCTCATGCTACCGCGTCGCGACCATGAACGCATTTCCGATGCAGCCATTCACCTCTACGCTGACTGGCGCGGAGGCTGGCGCATCGGCCGGCCATTGAAGGTCGATCAGGTGAGGGCTCTGAAACTCCGGCGCGATGGCGTGATCGCCGATCCAGACGCGGGCTTCGCCCGATCGGCCAGAATTGGAACCGCCAAAGTTCGAGCCATAAATGGAAACTTGCTGGCCCCGTTTGAAGGGTGGCTGCTGGGAGGTGCCGTTGTCGACGATTCCGCCCAGGTTGATCATGGGTGGTTGTAAACGCGCGAACGCTTCTTCGGCTAAGTGATCCGCACGCGGCGTCGTTGCAATCAGGAAAGCACACGCTGCGCCTGCTGGAATCAGCGCTACCGCGGCGATCCATATCTCCGGTACGCCGGCCAGTAACAAAACAATCGTCGCCAGCGTGATGGCGCGGCCCAGCCAGGGGTCCCACGACGCGCCGAATCGGAGCGTGACATGGCGCGGCCCGGGCGGGGCGCGGATCAATTGAAATCCGATGGGGTCAGTTTCGTTCGTCGCTCCGGCTGCTCGCCAGCCCGGATCGTTGTTGACCTTGAGAAGCACGGCTTCGCCCGCGGCCAGGTTGACGTCGAAGGCGGCTGATCCAGGCGAAGTCCAATGCACTGCGACGGGACGTTTGCCGGCCGCCCATTGCACGTAGGCACTCAGAAATTGGCCGTCGGCTGTAGAGGCGATCGGGGGCAGCTTGGCAAGTGCGCCAAGATCCACCACGACGGCTTCATGGGTGTCGAAATTGGGAAGGCGGTAAACCCTGTCGCCCGCGCCGTTATCCCACGCGACCGGAAGCGCGGCGAATCTGTCGGGCCGTGCGTACCAGTGAAAGTACTCGCGCGACGCTGCGCCGTGAACAACCAACCAGGGCGCGTTCAGTGCGCGCAGCCACAACTCGGCCACCCGTCCGGAATCGGCGTCGCATCCAAACGCGATTTGGCGCTCGGCCGCAAATACCAGAAAATTCGACGGATCTTGTCCCGGGCCGCCCACTTGCGCGACATCGGTCCAGAGGCTCAGCGTGCTGTCCAGTTCGCCGGAAGCGAGAACGCGCGCGCGGCCGGCGTGGTCGGCCAACCACATGGCAACCTGATAACCCACCTGCGTGCGCGGATCTTCCGCCTTCGGTTCAAACTTCCAGGAATGCGTGACGAAGCGAAAAGAAAGCGCGGCGCCCGCGGCGATCAATAGGGCTGCCGCGATCGTGCGGGTAGGTGGAGGCGTGAGCGACAGCAGGGCTGCGAGCAGCAAAGCCGATCCCGCGCTCAATTCGAGCAGATAGCGGTGCGGCAAGGGCAGAAGGTAATTTCCGGCGATCAGGTAACTCAACACGACCAGGCCCGCCAGCGCCGTCCAGACCGCGGCCAGCGCGAGTTCGGATGGGACGCGCCGCCAAAAGGAAAACGCGAGCACCAGGA
Organism: Bryobacterales bacterium; assembly: GCA_963824345.1. Classification (GTDB taxonomy): domain Bacteria; phylum Acidobacteriota; class Terriglobia; order Bryobacterales; family Bryobacteraceae; genus Palsa-89. Next base: position 296,052 of record CAWGOZ010000008.1, on the reverse strand, counting down.
GCGCGGCGGCAAGGATCAACCAGGTGGTGCGGTTCCATGGCGCGGTTAGCATGGTGTGGCGGAACACCACGCGGTTATATATCCGGGACGAGACGAAATAAGCGGGCGTCATCCAGAAGGCCGCGAGGCCATAGGCCGTTCCCGCCAAGCCAGCTACGCGAGAGACCACCCGGACTATGCCGAAATCGCGCCAGCGCGCCACGGCGATGCCGGCCAGCGGGAAGCCCAATCCGATGAGCCCGGGCCAGCTGGTGAGGAAGACAGCGGCGGCGAGAAGCGCTGCGAGCGTCCAACGATTGCGCCAGGCGGCAGCCACGGCGAACAGCAGGAACGGTAGAGCAAAGGCGTGCGGGGCTTCGTCATACGCAACCAGCGCTACGTAGCTCCAAGGCGCGTTGGCGTAAGGATGACCCAGCACGCGCACCTGCGGCAAGAGATACAGCAGCGACGGAAAAACCGCGTACGCCAAAGCGGCGAAGATGGCCGGCAATCGCGAGCGGAACAACTGGCGTCCCAGGATGTATAAACACACCGGCGCAAGGGCGTATCCGATCCCGCTCACAAGATGAAACGCGCGCCCGATGGAAAGAAAACGCAGCATTGCGGCTAGCGTCGGGAGCATCGGCGGGTAGAGGAAATGGAACGGCGAGCCGCCGTATTGCAGCGGGTTCCACAGGGAGGAACGATCGCGGAACATGCGAGCGATGGCGATGTAGATGTATCCGTTATTCCAGGGCTGGTCGGATAAGTCCGTGGTTAGCCAGGGGCCCAGCAGGAGCAAGCTGCCGATGAAGAGACCCGCGGCAATGGAAACGTCGCTGCGCTTGGGCAAGCCGATCATTGTCTCACGGCGCCTTTGTCCACTGCTCCGATCATGCGACCCTAAGAGTAATGTCCGATCCTGTCAGCGAGCGCATGCGCGCCGATTGGAACCAGCGCGCGCGCGACGACGCCCACTACTTCGTAGCGTTCGGCGGCCGCGATCAAAGCGAAGAGGAATTTCTCGCGACGGCCGCGGACGTGCTTCGCTCCATCGAAGGCCAACTCAAGCGTCTTCCTGCAACGGCCAACCGCCGGACGTATCGGGCGCTCGAAATCGGCTGCGGGCCGGGGCGTCTGGTGAAACCGCTCAGCCGGCATTTTGGGGAAATTCACGGAGTGGACGTGGCCGATGAAATGATCCGTCTGGCGCGCGAGCGTCTGGCTGATATTCCGCACGCGCACTTCCATACCACGGACGGCGCTTCGCTGCCGCAGTTCGCCGACGAGTCGTTCGACTTTATTTATTCCTACGCCGTTTTCCAGCACATTCCCAGCCGCCATGTGGTGCTCGAATATATGCGCGAGATTCGCCGCCTGCTCACGCCAGGCGGCATTTTTCACGGCCAGTTCAACGGAGTGGCGCCCGCAGGCGACGCCGACACTTGGAGCGGCGTCAGCTTCTCCGCCGATGACATCCATGCGTTCACTCGCGAGAATGGCTTAGAGCTGCTGAACCTGGAAGGCGAGCACACACAATATTTGTGGACCACGTGGCGTAGACCGCTCGCCGCGCCGCTCGGTTCCGGCGACCGGCAGCCCATCGTTCGCCGCATCACAAACGCCTACACGGGCGATTCTTTGATCCCGCAACGCGGCCGCCAGGCAGCGCTATCCATCTGGATCAATCATCTTCCCCCCGATTGCGATCTGAACAACATCGAGATTCTCGTGGAGGGCGTTCCAGGCGTCGCAATCTACATCGGGCCGGCCGATTCGCAGGGTCTTCAGCAGGTGAACGCCTGGCTTCCCGAAGGCGTTCGCACCGGGCTTGTGCCGGTGGAACTGCGCGTGAACGGACGGCCGCTTTGTCCGCTAGCCAGCGCCCGCGTGATTCCCGCCGGTCCCCTGGTGCCGCGCATTATTTCCGTCACCGACGGAGTCAATCTCGTTTTGAAGAACGCCAGCAACACCGGCCTGGTGAAGGTGCATATCGAAGAAGTGATGTCGCCCGATACGGTGAGAGTCACGATCGATGATCAGCCCGCGGCGCAGCTCGAAATTTTCCGCATTGATCCGCGCCCGCCTCGCCATCTGTTGGATATCGTGCTGCCCAAGGGCCTTTCAGCCGGTCCGCACACGCTCCAGATTCACATCGGTCCGCGCCGCGTGCTGACGGCGCCCCTGGCATGCCAATAGCTTGGCTGCGGGCCGGGTTCGTTGCCGCCGCGGCCATCATTGTCTCCTGGCAGCTCTTTGTGCCGCCTGTCGTGGGCTTGGCGGATCAGGGGGATTTCACTCGGATGATCGGCCGCTTCGGATACGGCGCCGTGGATAAGTCCGCCGAATATGCGTTCCTGGCGCGAAAGTATGTTCCCGATCCCAACGCTAGGCTGCGCGTGTACGAACAAGTGAGCTCCGAGTACATTTTCGTGGGAGCCGCGATTCTGCTGAATAAGGTTGTGTCCAGAGACGGCAGTCTGGACATCACGATCATCGGCTTCGTTCACATGCTCGCGTTTCTGTGCGCGTTTTATCGCCTACTGTTGGTCACCGGGCCCCTGCGCGTGTGGCCACTGATTTGGATCCTTGCGCTGCTGGCTCTGACCGACGTCGGATACGTGGCGTACTGGAACTCGTTTTACGCCGAGCCCGTTTCCTGCATCTTTTTTCTCCTGCTGCTGGCCGAAAGCATCGCGATCTGTCGCACTCCTCAGGTCTCAAACGCGCAGGCTGTGCGATGGGCGCTCTGGGCGGTTCTGTTCGTAATGGCCAAGCCGCAGAATGCTCCGATCGGAATCCTGCTGGCGCTATTTGTGTTCCGCCTGCGAACTGGCCGTATCGCGATCGCGAGTTCGTTAGCTATTTTGGCCGCCGCCGCTTTCATTACGGTAACCAGCCCCGTGGCGAACATGTGGTCGAGCACTTACGATCAGGTCTTTATGGCGATTCTGCCGGAATCCAAGACCCCGGCGCAGGACGCACAGGCGCTGGGTTTGCCTCCGGATTGGTTGAAATACTCAGGCACCGGCGCCTGGACCGAAGGCACGAACCTGTACGAAGCGGTGAAGAGCGGCCTGATCGGAAAGACCATCACTCACGGCAGCATTGCGCGATTCTATCTGCTGCGGCCGGGGAGAATCTGGCGGCATGCCAAACGCGTGTTGCCGGTGGCTTTTTCATTGCGTCCCGACACGTGCGGCAACTTCGAGCGGTCCGCCGGTTTCCCTCCGGGAGCCAAAAGCCAGACCTTCGATGCGTGGAGCGGATTCCACGAGCACGGTCTGGAAGCTTGCGGCAAGCTGATCCTGATCGCTCTTCTGCTGTGTCCGGTGGTCTGCCTGGCGGTGTGGTTGCGCGCGCCGCGGGATTCCAAGCGTTGGATCGAGTTCTTCGGGTTGCTCGGCATTGGCTGCCTGCTCTCCTTCGGGATCGCCATTTGCGGCGACGCCTGGGATAACGTAAAGCACCTCTTTCTTTTCAACTTGTTGCTTGACACCTGGATGGTGGCCGCGGTTGCGATCGTGTTTCAGTCTGTTCGTAAGGTACTGTACGGCATATAGATATAGTCCTTGACGACCCACTACATATTGGGTCATCATTGCAGGCGTATCGCAAGACAAGGTTTTGGAGCGAAAATAGAAATGGGACTACTCTCTGTAGATCTAAGTAGCAGGATTTCCGACTTGCAACCGACCAGCAAAAAAGCTTTCCCCGCCACCGAGCGCAAGGGCGTGAGCTTTCCCAGGTACTTCACTCAAAAGCTCGAAGCGGGCAAAACCCCCTACGACGAGATCGCATGGGAGTTGCGCACCGCCGCGATTGCCAGCGACAAAGGCGCCATCATCTTTGAACAAGATGAAGTGGAGGTGCCTGCCGATTGGTCCCAAACGGCCACCAACATCGTCGTCAGCAAATATTTTTACGGCAAAATGGGCTCGCCGGAGCGCGAGCGCAGCGTCCGCCAGCTAGTGCATCGCGTTGTCGACACCATCACGGATTGGGGCGCCCACGGGCGCTACTTCAAAACGCGCGAAGATTGCGAGAATTTCCGCAACGAGTTGGCGCACCTGATGCTCACCCAGAAGGCCTGCTTCAATTCGCCGGTCTGGTTCAATGTCGGCGTGCAGGAGGCCCGCGGCTACGGCTATTACTACGACGAAGCCAGCGACAACATCTTGAAGCTGAAGAAGGGCGAGTCGCGCCCGCAGTGCTCGGCCTGCTTCATCAATTCGGTGAAGGATTCGCTCGAATCCATCCTCGATCTCGCCAAGACCGAGGGAATGTTATTCAAGTGGGGCTCGGGCACCGGCACCAACCTGTCACCTCTGCGCGAAGAAGGCGGCGGACTTGCGGGCGGCGGCACCGCTTCCGGACCGCTCAGCTTCATGAAGGGCTTCGATGCCTTCGCGGGGGTGATTAAGTCGGGCGGCAAAACGCGGCGCGCGGCAAAAATGGTGATCCTGAATATCGATCATCCCGATATCGACTCGTTCATCTGGTGCAAGGCCAAGGAAGAGAAGAAGGCTCACACGCTGATCGACGCCGGTTACGATGCCGCCATCGATGGCGACGCCTATGGCTCCATCTTCTTCCAGAACGCCAACAATTCCGTGCGCGTCACCGACGAGTTTATGGAAGCGGCGGCGGCGGATGGCGATTGGTGGACTCGTTCGGTGGCCAACGGCCAGCCCAAGCAGCGCTACAGCGCCAAGGAGTTGCTGCGCCAGATTGCCGAAGCCACGCATCAATGCGGCGATCCGGGCATGCAGTTCGACACCACCGTCAATCGCTGGCATACCTCGAAGAACACCGCGCGCATCAACGCGTCGAATCCATGTTCGGAGTACATGTTCCTGGACGACTCGGCCTGCAATCTGGCGTCGTTGAACCTGATGAAGTTCGTGGGGCCGGGCGGAGAATTCGACGTAGAAGCTTTCCGCCACGCCTGCGATACCATTACGCTCGCGCAGGAGATCATCGTCGATAGCGCCAGCTATCCCACCGAGAAGATCGCGCAGCAATTCGCACGACTTCCGTCCGCTCGGCTTAGGCTACGCCAACCTGGGCGCGCTGCTGATGTCCATGGGCATTCCCTACGACAGCCCGGCGGGCCGCGATTGGGCCGCCGGAATCACCGCCGTGATGTGCGGCCAGGCGTACCTCACCAGCGCCCGCATCGCTGAAGCCGTCGGCCCATGCCCCGGTTACGCGGTGAACGAAGATTCGTTCCTGGATGTGATCCTGATGCACGGCAAGGCCGTGAGCGGCATCGACAGCAAGCGCGTGCCGGCGGATCTTTTCAAAGCCGCGGTGGATTGCTGGAACGACGCGTATACGCTGGGCGAGCGCGCCGGCTTCCGCAACGCGCAGACCACCGTGATCGCGCCCACCGGCACCATCGGCTTCATGATGGATTGCGATACCACCGGCATTGAACCCGACCTGGCGCTGGTGAAATACAAGAAGCTGGTCGGCGGCGGAATCATCAAGATCGTCAACAACACCGTGCCGCAGGCGCTCATCAAGCTGGGCTACACGCCCGAGCAGGTGGAGATGATCGTCACCCACATCGATGCCACCGGAACCATCGAAGGCGCGCCCGCCCTGAAGGACGAGCACCTTCCGGTATTCGATTGCAGCTTCCGGCCGCAAAACGGTAAGCGTTCCATCCACTACATGGGCCACGTGCGCATGATGGCCGCGACGCAGCCGTTTATCTCCGGGGCGATTTCGAAGACCATCAATATGCCCGAGGAGTCGACTGTCGAAGAAGTGATGGACGCCTATATGGAAAGCTGGCGCCTGGGTTTGAAGGCCGTCGCCATTTATCGCGATAATTCCAAGCGCGCGCAGCCTCTCAGCTCCAGCACCGGCAAGGGCGAGAAGAAAGCGACGGCAACCGCGCTGGTTCCGGCCGGGACGGTGGAGAAGATCGTCTATCGTCCGGTGCGGCGCAAGCTTCCCGACGAGCGGCAGTCGATCACGCACAAATTTTCCATCGGCGGCCACGAGGGCTACATCACTGTGGGGATGTACGAGGACGGCACGCCGGGCGAAGTTTTCATCTCCATGGCCAAGGAAGGCTCCACCATCAGCGGGTTGATGGACAGCTTCGCCACCAGCATCAGCTACGCGCTGCAATATGGCGTGCCGCTGAAGTTCTTCGTCGACAAGTTCAGCCACGTTCGTTTTGAGCCCAGCGGCTGGACCGGCAATCCGCAGGTTCCCTACGCCAAGTCGATCATGGATTACATTTTCCGCTGGCTGGGCGCTAAGTTCCTGGGCGCCGAGTACGCCGTCAACGAAGCGGGCGACGCTCCCGTGCTGCGCCCCACCGAGCCCGAGCCGCAACAATCCCTGCCGTTCACGCCCGCTATCAGCGACGCGCCGATGTGCTCGGAATGCGGCGGGTTCATGACGCGCAACGGCAGCTGCTACAAGTGCGAAAACTGCGGCGGGACCAGCGGCTGCAGCTAGGGCGCAACCACGTTCATCACGATTTGGTGGGAGGCGTTATTCCTCCTTTTCCTTGGGGCGGTTCGTTTGAGCCGCCCATTTTCATGTCGCACCGTCGGTTACACTGAGAGTTGATGAACCAGGATGTGCTGGTTGTGCGCAGTGTGCGGCCAGGCGCGCCGATGGATTCGCGCGTCGTGGTCAAGGAGCTGACATGGCCACCCGAACTCTCCTGACCTTCCAGCAATTCGAAAAATATCGAGAAGATGGCAAGAAGCACGAACTTCTCAGGGGAGAGCACGTTATTATGCCTCCCGCCAAGTCTCGTCATTCCGACGTGCAACACCATCTGTTACGCGCGCTCCAGCCCTATGTTGATAAGCATGGGCTCGGCGACGTTCGGATTGAAGCGGGTTTCAAGCTCTCCTCAGATACGTGGGTTCAGCCGGATGTGAGCTTCCTCAGAACCATCCAGCTCCGGAACACGCCCGAGGGGTACTTCGAGGGCGCGCCCGCGCTCGTGATCGAGGTGGCGTCAGAATCCAACACCGCCGCGCAGCTCGATCTAAAAACGGAACTCTATTTCGCGCACGGCGCCGAAGAAGTCTGGATCGTCTACCCGCAGACGCGTCGCGTCCGCGTGTATTTCCCTGACGGGCACAGCGAAACGCTAGCTACCGAGTTGCGCTCTGCTCTTTTCCCTGGCTGGTCCGCCCCGCTCTCCGCAGTTTTCGGCGACTGAGTCACCTGTTCGAGCAAACAGGCACGGCCTCTTGCAGCACCTCATCGCGAATCAAAGGATTTAGGCCACCCTCGGTGACCACGTCCACTCGCCTTCCTAGCAAGTTTTCGAGATCCAAAACGAGGCCGGCGGGAAACCAGGAACTCGTCACCGGTTCCACATCCACCAGAAAATCGACGTTGCTCGACGGGCGCGCGCTACCCCGCGCTACCGAGCCGAACACACGAATGTTGCGGGCGCCGTGCTTGGCCGCGATCCTTTGGATCTCCTCGCGCTTGGCCCGTACCAGCTCAAATGTGTCTGTTGCCTGGCTCTTCCCTTTCATCTTACCTTGCTAGACTCGAACCTGATGACTTCGCCCCGTGCCGTCCTCTGGGATCTCGACGGCACCCTGGTCGACTCGGAACAATACCACTGGCTGGCCTGGCGCGACACCATGGCCGCCGAGGGCGTGGCTCTCACCCACCAGGAATTCCTCGCAACCTTCGGCATGCGCAACGACGCAGTCATCCCGCAGTGGATCCCCGGCGCAACCGCTGGACAGATCCAGCGGATCGCCGACGCCAAGGAGCGGATGTATCGCCAAATGGTCCGCGAAGGCGGCCTTGCCCCGCTGCCCGGCGCGGCGGAGTGGACCGAACGCTTGGCCGGCGACGGCTGGCTTCAAGCCATCGCTTCGTCCTCACCGCACGAGAACATCGACGCCGTGCTGGCTGTGATCGGCCTCGGGTCGGTTTTTCAAGCGGTGGTATCGGCCGAGGATGTAACTCGCGGCAAGCCCGACCCGCAGGTCTTTCTTACCGCTGCAGCGCGCCTGCGTTCGCTGCCCGCGCAGTCCATCGTGGTGGAAGACGCGGTTGCCGGCATCGAAGCTGCCCGCCGCGCCGGAATGCCGAGCATTGGCGTCAGCCGCCACGGGCCGGCGCTTCCGTCCGACCTGGCGGTAGCGTCCCTGGCCGATCTGCCGCGCGACGCGTTTTTGCGCTTGCTCAAATGACCCATCCATATACAATTGAAGATAAGGAGCCGATGAGTACTTAGTGCCCGGAAAAGTCTTGCACGTTTGGACGGTTTTCGCGTCACCCTGTTATAGGTATGGCGCCGGCGCTGGGAACATTCGGGGTGCTCGCAAGGCATGAGGCTGTCATGAGCGACCGCGGCGCCCTGCCTCAAACCGACGCTGCCTATCAGGCCGCCCAGGAGCTGCAGAACCGCTTCTTTTCCGATAACTTACGCCGCATCTTCCTGTTGATCTACCGGATCGTGCGGAACGTCGACGACGCCCAGGACCTCACCCAGGAAGCCTTTATCAAGGCGCTGCAGCGGCAGGATCAGCTCAAGGAGCTGGACAAGGCGGCGCACTGGCTTTCGAGGATCGCCAGTAACACCGCCATCGATTTCCTGCGGCGCAACGGCAAAGTGAACTTTTGCGAGATCGATGGCTTGGCGCAGCCCTTGAGCGAGCCTTCCGAATCTCCCGAACAGGCGGTGCTTCGCACGGAGCATCGGGCCTATCTCGAAGAGGGTTTGGCGGTGCTTACGGATCGTGAACGAACCGCGCTGCTACTGCGCGATGTCGAGCAACTGCCCGCCGAACTGGTGGCGGAGCACATGCATTGCTCCAAGGCGACGGTTCGCTCGCACATCGCCAACGCGCGGATCAAGATGAAGCGCTACATGGAGCGCAGCCGGCGTGCGGCGGAGAGGAAGCCTTCGTGAGACATCCAACGGAGGCGCAAAATGCGCTATTCGCGGGCGGCGATCTAGGACGCTGGGAGCGCTGGCGTGTGGCGCGGCATGTTTCGAGCTGTGTCGATTGCGAGCGCCAAGTCCAGGCTCTGCGGCAGGCCGGCGCACAGCTTCGAGAGCTTGCGGCCGAAATGCCCGAGTTGCCGAACGGGCTGAGTTGGAATCGACTTTCCCAGGAAATGGGAGGCAACATCCGCGTGGGATTGGCGGCGGGCGAGGCGATTGCTCTGTTCGACAGACCGGCGCCCGCCAGGCATTGGCTCCGCTGGAACGCCCTGCTGGTGGCGCTGGGCGCCACGGCGGTTTTCGCGATCGCTTTCTGGACCAGTCTTCCGCCACAGCAGGCCGAGCACCTTTTGGCGTCTTTGAAACGCATCCGCACCGAACGAATCGGTACGGTGATTCACTCCGCGGCAGTGCCCGAGGAGGCCGTGGTGGAGGCGTCGCCGGCGGGAATCCAAGTCAAGGAAAACGGCCGTACCCTCTCGCTGATGCAGCCGCGCTCGGATGGCGCGACGGTTTCGATCAGCATGCAGGGATCGGCCGGCGTTCGCTTTGTGGATGCCGATACCGGCCAGGTGACCACCAACAAGGTGTACTATGCGGAGCAGTAGCGTTGTGCTGGCCTCCGTGCTGGCGCTGGCGCCTTTGAACGGCGTGGTGTCGGCGGCGGCGCTTCCCAAAATCGACTTTCCGACGGATTCTCCGGTGGATCTGCTTTCGGCCGACTACGGCGAGTCTAATGAAAGCGCGCGAGGCGGCGCGTTGCTGCTCGATTTTCACGCCGCGTTGTCGCTGCGTAATTCCAGCCAGCGCAAGATCCGCGGCATCACGCTTCTGGTGAGCGCCCAGGACGTCACACCGGGCGGCAAAGGGTCGGTGACCATCACCAGCCTGAATGTCGGCCCGCAGGAGACGTTTCCAGTGCGCATCGATCTGCGCTTGCTGCGCCCGCTGCAGGCTTCTTCCGGCGTGCCGGTGCAAATTGGCTTGGATGGAGTGCTCTTCGACGACCTCAGCTTTTACGGCCCTGACAAACTGAGTTCCCACCGCACCATGGCGCTGGCGGAATGGGAAGCCCGGCGGGACCGGCGCTATTTCAAATCCGTGCTGGCGGCCGGCGGTCCCGAGCGGCTGCGGCAGGAAATGCTCGAAAGCCTGACCCATGAAGCCGATCGTCCCAGCCTGGATGTGCAAGTGGTGCGGGGTGGGAGAGCCACCAACTACGAGCCGGAAAAACAGGTCCAATTTGCATTTCTGCGCTTGCCCGATTCGCCCGTCGAGCCGGTGGATGGAATGGCGCGCATCGCCGGTAACGAAGCGCGAGCGCCGCGGCTGGAAGTGAAGAACCGGTCGGAGCGCTCCATCCGCTATCTCGAAGTCGGCTGGATACTGCACGATCAAACCGGCCGTGAGTTCCTGGCTGGCTCCGTTCCGGCTGAGTTGAATCTGGCGCCCGGCCAGCAGAGCCGGATTTTCGAGAACGCCACGCTCAAGTTTCCGCGGCTGGGAGCGCAGCCGCTAGCCATCGAGAGCATGACCGGCTTTGTCAGCAGCGTGGAGTTCTCCGACGGCACGCTATGGATTCCGACTCGCGGCGATTTGGGTTCGCCGCAATTGCAGCGCGTAATGGCGCCATCGGATGAAGAACAGCGGCTGGCGCAGATCTATCGCAAGAAGGGCCTGAACGCCCTGGTCGCGGAACTCAACAAGTTTTAAGCCATGAACCTAGTCAAAATCCTGCCCGCGCCTTTGCTATTGCTAGCTTTTCTCGCGCCCGCGCAGCAAAGCAGCCAGCCCAACGATAAGACCGATGTTTATCTCCAGAACGACCGGCCAAAGAATCAAAAAGAATCCAATACGCGTACCATCCTGGGTACGGTAAAGGACTCCGCCGACAACGCAGTGTCCGAAGCTATTGTGCAGTTGAAAGACCTGAAATCCTCGAAGGTCATCGATTTCGTCACCAAGGACGACGGAAAGTTCGTGTTCAACGATCTTCCCATGGATATCAACTACGAACTCGGGGCCAAGCGCGGCGATCTGACGGCGCCGGTGAAGAAGGTCAGCATTTACGATACGCGCAAAAGCGTGATTTTGAACTTCCAGCTCGCTGCCGTCAAGCAGTAAAATGTTATACTTGATGGTGCGGCGGAGGGTTGCCGCAAATCCCGCACGTATTGCTTCGGGGCGTGGCTCAGCCTGGTAGAGCGCCTGGTTCGGGACCAGGAGGTCCGGAGTTCGAATCTCCGCGCCCCGACCAAATATCCTTCCTGTTTTCATTGAATTGCGGGCGCCGATGGGCTTTCGCCTTCGATGGGCGCTACAGAATTGTGCCCAGAACTGTGCCCACCCTGTCCCGCTCGGGCGCGTTCAATGGCATCCCGTATAGTTTGTACCTGCGGATGAACATACCGGCGCGTGGTGGAAAAGTCGCTGTGGCCGGCCAAATAGGCTAGGCTGTACGGGTCCATGAACGCTGCCCAGCGCGTTAGGCAAGTATGGCGGAACGTATAGAACGGGAAGGGCGCAACCTTCGCCAGCTTACAAGCGGCGGAGTGTTGCTTCTTTAAACTGGATTTCTCGATGTGCCCACTGTGCGTGTCGGCTGGAAATACCCACTCACTGGACCGCGCGGTTGCGCGACGCATTTCAATCAGAGCTGCCGCTCTTTGCGTGAGCGGGATCGTCCGCCGCGCGTTCTCCGTCTTCCCGAAGGGGACATGCACGGCACCATCTCGGACGTGCTCCCATCGCAACCGAGAACACTCCTCGGGCCTAAGCCCGCAATCAATGAGTAGTGTTGCGAGATCGCGGAGCAGGAATGGATCCTCTGGTTTGATTGGTGCTTTGTCCCTTTCGACCGCCCTAATCCCGGTGAGCGCGCGTTGATAGGCCGCTAGCTTGTTGTTGCCGATCGCGAGCGTCGCATCAAGGTAAGCCGCTTCGTCGGCCTCTGATAGCACCATGTCTCGGTGTGCTTCGCCGGGAATCATCCGCACTCGGGGCGGTGCCTTCTCGATTTTGCCCCACTCGATCGCGAGGGCGAACATGCGGCGCAACACTTGAAGCTCTCGATTTACACTCGCGATTTTCAGGCCGGCATCCAGTCGCTGGCGTGCGTAGGCGGATATCATCTCGTTCGAGATGCAGTCGAGAGGCTCACTGGCGAGGCGGCGGTACTCCAGCAATCGGGCAGTTCCGTTCTCGTAGTACGAGAGCGTGTTCTTCTTGGCCGAGAAAGTATTTCGGCAATGTGGCAGAAAATCATCGTTCGCGAAGTCCTGTAACGTTGGCGCCGGCTTGCGGTCCCGGATTCCGACCTCGCCCTTGGCCAGCGAGGTTTTGTGCGCGGCTTCCATTTGCTCGGCAACGCGCTTGTTGGTCTGCTTGGTGCTCTCCCGGATCGGTTCGCCTTTCCAGGTGAACCGATACCACCACACGCGGCCGCGCTTGTATACCGCCATTTCGTTACGTGACCCCTCCAACGACCCATGACATGGGTCGCGTGTTTCGAGCGGCAAAGTCAACCGTAAATCGGTCTTGGGGTTGGGCGTCGATCATTGGCTCGTCTTTTGTGCGAATACGCCTCGCGCACGCTCCCGCGCGATGTAGTCCTCGCTTGCGCAGGAACACGGCGCGACTTTCTTCCCGTCAATTAGAAGGGCTCCTTCGCCAGGAGTCCGTGAGCCGCAGAACTGGCACCGGTAATTCCGCTCCGCAGCTTGGGCCGCCGTAACGGGCGTGCCAGCGAGACGTGTCTTCGAGCGAAAACGCTTCGAGAGATCACGAAGAAAGCCCGCGGGATTGCGCCAGTCGTTCTTGGCGTGTTTCCGCACCTCAAGGACAAAGTCGTCCATGGCGACGAGCGTAAGTTCGAGGTTGGATCGGATAGAGCTCAGCACGTCAATGGTGATAGGTTCACCGGACTTCGACTGATAGATGGCCTTTAGTTCATCTTCGGAAGAGGCGTAGGGTGTCTCGGGGGGATCCCCCTCATCATCACCCTTCGGGAAGTCGCAGCCAACGCTGCTGCGCGCATCCGAACGCTGGGTTTTCGATTCAACGCGGGCGCCTTCCATTCCGTCCGATTCCGTTCGCTGCTGTTCTTTTCCCCTTCTTTTCTTTTCTTGATGATGATGTTCTGTTCCCTTCCTTTCTACGGCACCCGCCTGCGGCTTGCCCGCACCGGGGTGTGATTTTGCCGCAGCAGGGTGCGACCCTAACCCATTCTTTTTGCTCCGCTTAGTCGCGGAGATTTCTAACAAGCCGATGCTGAGCAGGCGCTCAATTGCGGGGTTTATCAACTCTCCAGGGAGTCGCGTCACGCGTGCGAGAGATTCCGCGGTGTGCGCCTGACCATCGCCGCGCACCAACACGCCACGGGGCGTGGCTCTGGACGCAACCATGAGGAGGGCATACCAGACTCCTAGGTGTGCGGCGCCGTTTTCATCAGATACGAGTTCCGCGTACCAATCAGCACCGAGATCGTTCGGCGCCGGAAACCAGGCCGTTCGCCCAAGTTCCCGACTGCGATTGTTTTCGTACAGCTGATCCCAATCGCGTACACGCATAGGCGGGTTCTTTTCCTTCATAGATCGTGCCCACGCCCCGAGCGAGCGACTATTCGGCGCGGTCGACGGGCTGGTCCTTTACTTTGGTGTGCCGCAAGCTGCACTCCAGGTATGCCCTTACATCTTCTGGGCGATAGCGCACCAGTGCGCCCAGCTTGACGTAAGGGCAGCCTTGCCGGAGCAGCCGGTCGCGGCGCACGCTGGCGACGCTTCGCTTAGTGATGCGGGCATATTCATTCTCAGTGAGCAGTGTTTCTAACGTGGATTCGCTGGCGCTTTCGCGTCGCAGTGATGGTGAATTGTTCATACAATCCTACCGTGCGAAAATTCGACGAGACACGAGAGTTTTCGACGAGAGATTCCGTAAGCGACTGAAGCGCGGGCAAAAACTGTCCTGCTTTTCTGCGGGCGATCCCGGTGAAAATTCGGGCCGCACTTAAGCTTGGAATGATGGGGAACAGCGAATAGTGAATTTCGCGCGGTATCCAGTCCCTTTAACGAACGGGACGGGATCGGCGGTAATACTGAAGTGCTTCCGAAGCACCTTCCGTATCTCTTGCATCCGCTTCTCCACCTTCGGCCACTGGCTACCCGTGTTCGCCGCATCCCGGATGATGCCATTCTCCTGGGCCAGCACGCGCAAAGTCACCCATGCTTGATTGGGTTTTCCGTTTCTGCGATCTTCAAAACCCAACTCGGAGTAGTTACGGGTCTCGATGCTGGGACCACTGTGAATCTGAACTCTTTCCTCACTCAGGAACCAGATTTCGATGTCGCCCCAATCTGTCACACGGTGCTTTTCTCCGTCGCTACCGCCGGGCGGGGTAACGGAAGCCTTCTCGGCTAGCGCGGCAAGCTCGTTGAGGTGCTGTTTCCAGTGCGGGTCATCGGTGACCGTCCGCCAAAGGGCAACGCGAAAAACGGATTTCGCCTCTGGAGAAGACTCCCCTAGCTCGCGAACGAAGTATGCGTCGCAAATGATTGGCCACGCGGCATCTATCGCCTGCGACGCCTGGGCCACCGTCCAGTCCCCGTCTCGGCAGGCGTTTCGGGCCTGAGTGCAGAATGCGAAAAACACGTTTTGAATCTGGAGTAATCCATGGAGCGCGTCGCCGGCAAACTGCTGTTGATTTGGATAGCGCTCCGAGCGGGTTGCATACTCCAATTCTCGCCTGGCTTTCTCAGCCACAAAGGCATCCTGGAATCGTCGCGGAAGTTCTGGGAGGTTCATCGCTTCTTCAGGTTTACTGAGATTCCCCAACGCTTGACGTTCCGCCATGCCTCGCAGGTCGACAACTGGAACCGGATGGGACTTGAGATGCTCTCTTGTGGCATGCGCTAGCCAGTGAAGCTTTCTGGAACTCAGTTTTAGCGTGACCCACGATGTAACGTCTTCCTTCAGTGAAGGGAACTTCTGCAGCACGACGGATATAAACTCCAACGTTTTCTCTTCGGCCATGTCTAGATATTGCTCGTAAAGCGGATTGATCGAGCCGGTGTCCGAGGAAATCGAGGTAAACAGTAGAGCCTGAGCGCGGTCATCAAAACGCTCCAAGCAATACTGTTTGAGTAGATCAATATTCTCCGGCCATGTTGCGTCGGCGATCCGAGATTGATAGTTGCTATCCAACTGCTGAAGCTCCGCGTGCAGAGTAAGAGCGTAGTGCTCCATCAGCTCGCGCGCTCCCTGTGGTAGAGCCGGGTCGCTCTGAGTCATCGCTCCCTCAACGAACGTAGCGCCTGCGGACGCGCTCGATTTGTAGGTACTGGATGCGAGGTCAGCACAAAAGTCAGCGGACTCTAGGAAAACGTGAGCGATACTCCCATTCTCACTGAGAGGAACACTAGACAAGTCGAGTGGCCGCGACTCCAAGATTGCTCTGGTCGTTGTCCAGCCGCGTGGACTGTAGATCCGGTGGAAACCCCGTTTCGACTCCCTCATGAGGTCAAGCCATAGCTGGAACGAAGGGGCCGTGTTAGCAGCTTTTCCGAGTAGAGCCATTGCATTCCGCGCTGTGTCCTTAAAGACGCGCTCAGCCTTCGAATTGGGCGCTTTCACAGGCTCGTCGATTGGGGCGTCGCGAAACGTCCACGTGTCCTGGCGTGATTCCCAATGAGCAGACAAGTCCGGATATTGTTCTGCGCCTTGAAGAAATCTGGTGCGAACTTCTTGCCAGGCAGATAAGGTGTCCATGAAATTTAATTCGTCTAGCGAACGGTGTCTGGACTAGCGACAGTGAAGAGCGTTTAGCAACAGATAACTCCATATATTACAGCATTTTGCAAACGCCCGAAGCTCTCCTATAATCGATCGTGAAGCGGAGCGAGACCATTTAGTAGAGACCTTGGACAGCGCGATATGCGACCCGAAATCAAGATGAACCCCGGACAAGATCCCGCGACGCAGCACATTGAGCTATGGCTAATCGAACGCCTAGTCGAATATCCGCGCAACCCGCGCAAGAACGACGCGGCGGTGGATCGCATGTGTGCGTCGATCCGTGAGTTCGGGTTTAAGATTCCCTGTTTGGTTCGAAGCGATGGCGAGGTCGTCGATGGCCACCTCCGGCTGAAGGCAGCGCGCAAGCTCGGCATCACGGAAGTCCCAGTCATCCTGTGCGATGAGTGGTCGCCAGCTCAGGTCAAAGCTTTTCGGTTGATGGTCAACCGTTCGGTGACGTGGGCCGAATGGGATGAAGAGCTCCTCGCTCTGGAGTTGCAAGAAATCCAAGCATCAGACTTCGATCTCAGCCTCACAGGTTTTGATCCAGGCGAGATCGATGGCCTGCTCGCGCTTGATGACGAGGAAAAAGCGAACGCCACTCCGCCGTTGCCCGAAACGCCAGTGTCCCGCATCGGCGATCTCTGGCTCCTTGGTGCGCACCGGGCACTCTGCGGAGACGCCACCAGCACAGAAGTGGTCGCCAGGCTGCTCGGCGAGCGCAAGCCGCGGCTTCTGGTCACTGATCCACCGTACGGAATCGAACTGGATTCGGAGTGGCGTGATCGGGCTGGGCTGAACGGCCACGGACCGGCCGAGCCGAGTTACATGAAGAAACGCATCAAGGGTCACACGGAGACCGCGATCTCCGGCGACACCCGAGCGGATTGGTCGGAGGCCTTCGAGCTGGTGCCGAGTCTCGAGGTGGCGTACGTCTGGCACGCATCGAAGTTCACGCGCGAGGTTCTCGACGGGCTACTGCGGATCGGGTTCCTACACCATCAGCAGATCATCTGGAACAAGGGCCGCACCGTGCTGACGCGAACGCATTACTGGTTTCAGCACGAGCCCTGCTGGTATGTCCGAAAGAAAAACGCTCCCTGGTTCGGCAAGGCCGGCGAGAACTCGACGATCTGGGATTCGCCGTCGCCGAAGTTCATCATGGGCGGCTCGGACGAGGACAAGTTCGACCATCCGACGCAGAAGCCGGTGGAACTGATGCGGCGTCCGATCTTGAACCATCTCCGGCGAGGGGAACTGGTATATGACCCGTTCCTGGGTTCCGGTACCACGCTTGCGGCCGCAGAGCTAACGGAGCGCGTCTGTTACGGCATAGAGCTGGACCCGAAGTACATCGAGGTAGTCATCCAACGCTGGCAGCAGCTGACCGGTAAGCAAGCCACCCTCGACGGGAATGGGCGGACGTTCGATGAGATCGCGCAGGAACGCCGGGGCGGGGTCGAGTGAGCACGAACTTAGTTCGGCGGCTAAAACGACTGGAGGCCGCGCTCATTCCGGCCGCGCCGCGAATACTCACGATAACCTGCGTCGCCGCGGCCACCGGGAAGGTATTCAGGGAATTCCATCTCGAGTTATACCCTCCGAACAAACGCGGCCGGCAAACGAGATACTGGGGAGAAACCGCCCCAGCCGCGCCCCTGGTCCGAAGATGAAGCTAACTAAACAGTGGAGATACAAACAAGAAACACCGCCGAGCACGGGCCCGGCGGCGCGATGCGAAGGGGTGCGAGGTTCAGGCTTTGACCGAGTAGCTACGCTCTCCGTCCTCGCCCTTGGTGGAGGTAACGGTCAGTCCCATCTTCTTGCCGATGGTGCCGGACAGGAAGCCCGCGCACGGAATGCGGCTGCCAGCCAGTGGCCTTCATCAGCTCTTTTGCGCTGACGCCACCGGGCCGCTTGAGCAGGTCGAGGATACGGTTGGTTTTGCTGCCGTCGCGGGCGGACTTCGCTTTCTTCGGGCCCTTGGGCGCTTTCTTGGCCGGGCTGGCCTTCTTAGCCAACTTCGCCTTCTTTGGCGCAACGTGGGCGCCCCGTGGCGCACGGCTGGCCTTTTTGGTTGCTTTGGGCTGCGCACCTGCCGCTGGTGCGGCGCTGGCGCTGGTCTCTTCGGTAATTGCTGTAGTCATGTTTTCTCCTTGTGCGGTAATCACCGCGTTCACGACATGGATCACTCGGGTCACCCAAAAACGCAAGGCAAATCCGCTCCCGGCGTCCGGAGGCGATGGAAGGGCGATCATCAGTCGTTCGCAGGCGTGCTCGGCCTGCGGCAAATGGAATCACCCCAATGTGGGGACTCGCAGATCCGGGCCAGATGAGTGCAGATGAATGCAGATGAGAGGCCACGGCGCAAAATTTGCTCGCAAGAAGGAAGAGGCGATCGCGGCCTTGCTCACCCAGCGAACCGCCGAAGATGCAGCCCGCGCGATTGGAATAGCACCCACGACGCTGCTGCGCTGGATGAAGGAACCCGAGTTCGATAGCGCCTACCGGGAGGCCCGTCGAGCAGCGTTTGCGCAATCGGTCGCCCGGCTTCAGCAGGCTTCGGGCGCCGCTGTAACGACTCTCTTAAAGGTCATGGTGGACTCGAACACACCGGCGTCCACGAAGGTGCGAGCCGCCGACAGCGTGTTGAACCATACCGCGAAGGCGATCGAGCTCGAAGACATTGAGGCGCGCCTCTCGGAACTGGAGCGGGCCACCGAAGCATCCAAGCAGATGCATAAGCCCTAGGACACGCACGGGGAGATCTTTTGTTAAGCAGCACCAAGCGGAGAATGGCTGTCCTGGAGCGCTCCATTCAGATTCCGATCACGGCCAAGATTCTCATGGCCCGCGCTGAGGAGCGCGTCCAGCTCACCGGCGCGAGCATCGAGGAGGCTTTTCAGTCTCTAATCCCTTCGCTCAGCACTCGGGACTTGGAGTGCGTGCTCGAAGAGTTTATGCAGCTAGCCTTTGGCGACGACATGGAGGCGAGGAATGAGGCGATGCGAAGGGCGATGATGACGGACGCAGGGAGCGATGAAAATCATCAGCAAACGGCTTCTGAGGCTTGAGAGGGCGCTGGCTCCGCCGGCCGTGGATGTAGGCTGGGGCGGAATGGCCCACACCCGCGATCAAATCCTCCGTCTCGCGGCAACGTGGCCCGAGTCGTCCGTTGCAGAACTGAAAAGGCAATTGGATGAACTTGGCCCCGACGGACTGTGGCTCGAAGGCATCCGAATCTACCTGAGAGATCACGGATTCGTTCAGAGTAACAACGAAAGTCTCGCCGAAATCACAGCGCGGGCGCTGAAGATTACCACTCAGGAGCTAGCAGCTTGGATCACGCAAGGTCGTCTTGGCTCCGCGCTGGTAGAGCGGTTCAGTGAACCAGGCGTAGCTACCGATATTACGAATTAACGGGCCTGTACATATTCTACGGCCGACCCGCATGAATTCTTAGGCGCTAGCCCGTTACTGTCAGATCGGCGGTATTGCTGGCTGCGCCAGGGGTCGGTGTTTGTGTAGTAGTGACGCCTGAAGTGGTGTTGGGCAGCGATCCCACGGTCGTGCTGGTGACCTTGAACGTCACCGAGCAACTTCCGCTGGCTGGAATCGTGATCCCAGTGAAGCTCAGCGCGGTCGCCCCGGCCGTCAATGCGTTTGGCGTCGTTCCAACGCAGGTGCCTCCCACCGCTCCGGCTACCGCGCTCATATTGACCAGCGTGTCGGTGAAGGCGCCACCAGTCAACGCCGTGGTATCGGTGTTTTTTAGAGTCAGCGTCACCGTCGAAGATCCGCCGGATGCGATCGAGGTCGGGCTGAACGCCTTGGTGATGGTGGGCGCCACAAACACCGTCAGATGGGCGGTATTGCTAGCCAGCCCCGCCGTTGGAGTTTGCGTGGTCTTCACGCCGGAAGTGGTGTTGGGCAGCGAACCCGCCGTCGTGCTGGTGACGCTGAACGTCACCGTACAACTGCCGCTTGCTGGGATCGTGATCCCAGTGAAGCTCAGCGCGGTCGTCCCAGCCGTCAGCGATGCCGGAGTGGTTCCCGCGCACGTCCCGCCCACTGCGCCGGCCACCGTGCTCATCTTCGACAACGTATCGGTGAACGCGCCAGCCGTCATTGCGGGTAAGCTTTCTCGGAGCCGCCACAGCACCCATCTCCGGCGTTTGAGAGACCTGCCGTGGCAAGGCCGTGAAGTAGAGCTCCGGCTGAAAGCGCGGCGTTTTCGATGCCGTAACCGAGCTTGTACCAGGAAGATTTTGAGTTTGCGTGGTCTTCACGCCGGAAGTGGTGTTGGGCAGCGAACCCGCCGTCGTGCTGGTGACGCTGAACGTCACCGTACAACTGCCGCTTGCTGGGATCGTGATCCCAGTGAAGCTCAGCGCGGTCGTCCCAGCCGTCAGCGATGCCGGAGTGGTTCCCGCGCACGTCCCGCCCACTGCGCCGGCCACCGTGCTCATCTTCGACAACGTATCGGTGAACGCGCCAGCCGTCATTGCGGGTAAGCTTTCTCGGAGCCGCCACAGCACCCATCTCCGGCGTTTGAGAGACCTGCCGTGGCAAGGCCGTGAAGTAGAGCTCCGGCTGAAAGCGCGGCGTTTTCGATGCCGTAACCGAGCTTGTACCAGGAAGATTTTCGTCGAACCGATACCGGAAATTGCGCGATCGCATGCCCGCTGGACCACGCGGGTGAGTGAGATCATACGCCTGATCGGCTACACCGCAGGTGGGCTACCGGGCAGCCGCATTCTGGATCGGCTTGCGATTCCCATCAGCGACGATACTGTTCTTCGAATCGTGAAGGCTTCCGACAAAGGCTCCGCCGGCGATCCAGTCCGGCACCTTGGCGTCGATGATTGGGCTTGGCGCAAAGGACAAAGTTACGGGACCATTTTGGTGGACTTGGATAGGCGTCAGGTCATCGACCTGCTGCCCGACCGTTCGGTCGAGAGCTTACAAGCCTGGCTGGAGAGGCATCCGGGTGTAGAAGTGATTAGTCGTGATCGGTGCGGTATTTATGCCGAAGCCGCCGAACAAGGTGCCGCTAACGCAGTCCAGGTGGCCGATCGGGTTCATTTATTCCTGAATCTCTCCACAGCCATCGAAAGAGCACTGGAGGAACGGAGTCGTGAACTTTGCCTTCCCGATCCGGCAGCGGAGCGGGAAACTGCTCAAGCTTCACTACCAAGCCAACCCAGAACAACACAGGAGGAGCAACGAAAACAACAGCGCCGCCAGCGCAGACATGAGCGCTACGAGCGAGTGCTCGAACTCCATCGACTGGGCTACACACGACGGGCCATCAGCCTTGAGGTCGGCATCCAGCGCAAAACGATTCGCCGCTGGTTACGCGCCGGTCAGTTTCCCGAGCGGAAGCCGGTGACCGGCCGTCGCAGCCATGTCCGCGAGTTCCATGAGTATCTGCAGCAACGCTGGAATCAGGGCTGCCATAACGCGACTCGCCTTTTTCAGGAGATCCGGGCACGCGGATACCGTGGCAGTCGTCAGATGGTTTCTCATCATGTTTCGCCCTGGCGGGCTAATCCGGCGTCAGGTTCCTCATCGAAGAAGCGAAGACTCGACCGCATCGCACCCAAGCATGCGGCCATCCTGACATGCAGACCCACAGAGCGTCTGTCGGAACAGCAGCGGATTTTGTTCGAGCAAGTCGCAGTAAACTGTCCGATCATTCGATCGATGCGGTTCCTGGCCCTGGATTTTCGCGAAGCCATCGCCACGCAGGACACAGATGGCATGCTGCATTGGGTTCACACCGCAACGCAGTCCGGCATCGGGCCTCTCATTCGTTTTGCCTATGGTTTAAAGAAAGACCTAAACGCGGTCCTCGCAGCGGTGGAAACCTCCTGGAGCAACGGCCAGACTGAGGGCCAGATCAACCGCCTCAAGGCGATCAAGCGACAAATGTATGGACGAGCTGGATTCCAGCTACTCCGCGCCCGCGTCCTCCCCTACCACGCCATGGCGCCCTGATCTGCACCGAAAGTGCGGAAGATCCATTTTCGCACCGGCGCTGACAGATGAAAGTAGCGGCCCTTCCCTCGGCCCGGTTATCCCGGGCTTCAAGGGTACTGCAGCCACCTCCGACTCCCTGCCCGGCTTCGGTTCCGCGCTTTCGGGTTCCACCCTTATATGCTTCCCTACCAGACGGAGCTTCCTCCGCCGGACCTTGCAGGGTCTCTCCGGTTAACTTGATGTTCTGTCTCTGCGTGCTGCCGCCCGATACACCGTCCCGGCGATTCGGATTCATTCTCGCTGTACTCCGTGGCAGGCTTCGCCTTGAGGACACAGGCTCGCCCCGGGAAGAGCTCCAGTTGAATCGGCCTACTTACTGGTGGAGTTAACGATGCTGAAACGACGTTCACTTCTGTTGCGGCCCGCAGATTCACCTCGCCTTCCTGCCGACAGGTGAAGGCTTTGTCATCCCGCTTTTCCGCCGCCGGTTGCCCAGCGACCGAAGGGATCAGGCTATCGGGTGAACGAGTCATTACCCGAGTTGATTCCTTTCAATCAACAAGTCCATCAAGTCTTCTCAGACGCACGCCCTCGCGCTCCCAGGATTTATCGCTTTCGCGCCAGAAATGGCTCGCGGTGCGGGGCGGCTTGCGCCGCCCTCGCCATTCCGGCCTCTGGAGTCGGCGGCGAATTTACACTCTTCTATTGACACGGGCGGTCGACCATGTGCGGGTGGAACGAAATGCCGACATTAGATCCATTACGTAAGGTCGTAAGGCAGGTTACAACAACGGATTGGGCGATTCTTTTCGGAGGGCAAGCAACCTCCTATTTGAGAAATGCTAGCCCGTGTATTCTAGGCGACTCTTGAGGAACCATTTACCCATTTTTTAAAAACGACTGAAAACAGTCGTCCCCGTTGATGGCGAAAGGTTCAACTGACCTGCCTTCGATAATCTCCTCCAGCCATAATTGAGAAGCTCCAGTAGTTAAAGGCGAAGAAAAGGAGCTTCGATGAGAAAAGGCAAGCACACAGAAGAACAGATCATCGGCGTGCTGAAGCAGGTGGAGGCAGGCCGGACAGTGAAGGAAGTCGCGCGGGAACTGGGCGTCAGTGAGGCGACGATCTACACCTGGAAGAGCAAGTACGGTGGCATGGAGGTCAGCGATGCACGCCGGCTGAAGGAACTGGAAGATGAGAACCGCCGGCTGAAGCACATGGTCGCTGATCTCAGCCTGGACAAAGAGGCCTTGAAAACGGTGATCCGAAAAAACGGCTGGAGCTTGTAGGTCGAAGGCAAGATGTGGCGTTGGTGATGAGCGAGTTTCATTACTCAGAACGCGAAGCCTGCAAGCTGCTGGCGCTGGATCGGAGTAGTTACAGGTATCGGCCGCGGCCGGATCACAATGCGGAGCTGCGTCGCGAGCTGATCGCGTTGGCGCGGCAGAAGCCGCGCTTCGGATACCGGCGTCTGTGCGCACTGCTGGAACGCCGGGGATGTCGAGCGAGTCCGCAACGAGTGTACCGCGTGTACAGCCAGGAACATCTGGCGGTGCGGCGGCTGAAGAGGAAACGATTGGTGAGACCGGCGCCAGCAGGAACTCTGTTGAGCCGGGCCAATCAGGAATGGGCCATCGATTTTATCGCCGACGGATTGGCTACAGGGCGAGGGCTGCGTATGCTGACAGTCGTTGACAGCTTCACGCGGGAGTGTCCGGCGATCGAGGTGGACACGGGACTCTCCAGCCGACGGGTGACGCGCGTGTTGGAGTGGATCATCAGCCAACGAGGAACACCGCAAGTGATTCGTTGCGACAACGGGCCGGAGTTCACCAGTCGCCACTTCCTGGTCTGGTGCGAGGAACGAGGAGTCCGGCTGATTCATATTCAGCCGGGGCGGCCGATGCAGAACGGGCACGTGGAGAGCTTCAATGGTCGGCTCCGCGACGAGTGTCTGAATCATCACTGGTTCACGACGCTGGACGATGCCAAGGAAAAGATCGAGCGCTGGCGCATGGAATACAACGCAGAACGGCCGCACAGCAGCTTGGCGTATCGAACCCCGGCGGAATTTGCGGAAATCTGCTCAAAGCCCACCAACAGGATGGAGGTTATTGCCATCCCGCCTGGTCGCCGCCCGTCAGCGGAGTCGGAGTCGCAGAACGGTACTCGCGATCAAGGGTTCGCTGACGCCGCGCCGTTCGGCGCGCCCTTGACCGCTCCGTGCCGTTCTGCATGAACAGTATTGCGACGGGCGGCTCCGACGGGATGGCAGAAGAGGAGTTAAATTAGACGGAAGCGTCTCAATTATCTTTGGTAGAGAAAACCGAGGCAGGTCAGGATGGCTCGAAACGGAGCCTCCTCGATATCGGGCGCCTGCTCGAATCGTACCCGAGCCTGAGAACACGCGTTCCCGAAGACACGCTCCGCCAGCTAGCCTAACCCGACTCGGTCTTCTCCATCAATTGCTGCAGCTCCCAAATATCCCGCCGGCTTTGCCCCAGCAGCGGGCCCAGCGCCATCTTCCCGGCGCGGCCGATTTGCGTTTCCAGAAACTTCAGCTCTTTCAATTGCCCCGGCAGCTCCGGATCGGGGGTCACCGGAAAGCCCATCTCGCGGCGCAGCAAATCGCCCTTGGCGCGCGCGCTCAGCTCGAGCGACAAATGGATGTAAGAGAGCATGTCGCCCAAAATCTCCGGCGTGAAGGTTTTCTCGAGCGACTGCATATAGGAACCAACGTGCGACTCGCCGAATTTTCCGGCCGCGATCATCTGCAGCAGATCGATGTCTTTATCGAGCTTCATTCCCAGCCATTTTTCGAGCACTTTTTCGCTGCGCCAGAAAATAAATGCGATCGCCGCCGGCAAAATCAGCAGCACCACCACGGCCGCGGTCACCGGCCGCCACCAGGGTTGATTGTAGAGTTCGTGAATGACGATGGCCATGGCCAGTCCGGGCAGAAACGTAGCGGTGGATCGGGATCCGCGCAGCTCGCTCACGTTGGCCGACACGGTTCCAAAGATGGCGGTCGAGCCTCCGTGCATCATGGCCGTGCCCATGCCGCGGATCGCGCTCGCGATCAGGCCGCTGGCCGAGAGATCGGGAATATAGGTCAGGTTTTCGAGCACCGCGAAACCCGCCCCCACGGCGAACCCGGAGACGGCCGTGTCCACCATGAAGCCTACGCGATTGGATCGCAATAGCCAGGCGACATACAGCGCTTTGGCGATTTCCTCGATCACCGGCGCGCCCGATCGCGCCCACACGGCGGGGGAAGCGAATCCCGACTCGTAAACGGCCGTGTTGATGCCGTAGCAGATTACGGCTACTCCGCAACCCACGGCCACCGAGCGCATCACGCGGCCGAGCGTAAGCAGCTTGTAAGTGTCGATTAATTCCAGCGCGGCCAGAAACAACAGCACCGGGAAAACGCTCACGCTTCCCTGCGCTAGCACCAACCGGACGGCGTGCGGAAACATCAGAGGATCTTCAGCGAAAACATGTACTCGGTGGAGATGTGGCCATTATGTTCGGCGGCGGCGTAGCCGCTGGAAAAAGTCGAGCTCAAATAGGTGAACAACACGATCCGCAAATCCAGTTGCGCTCCGAGATTGACATAGTTGGCGCGGCTGGGAATGCTGGTGAAGTTCGTCACCAGCTCCGAGGAAAACAACGTCATCCGCGCCCAATTCACGTAGAGCCAGGTGGACCCGAGCGCGCGGAAATGCTTGGGCGGCAGATTGTATTCGCCCAGCAGCTTG
Organism: Bryobacterales bacterium; assembly: GCA_963824345.1. Classification (GTDB taxonomy): domain Bacteria; phylum Acidobacteriota; class Terriglobia; order Bryobacterales; family Bryobacteraceae; genus Palsa-89. The sequence continues at coordinate 270,584 of CAWGOZ010000008.1, read as the reverse complement.
CCGAAGCTGCGCGCGCCAATGGCGTCGATGCTTACGCCGGGAAAGCTGTAATATTCGCGGTAGCGGTCGATGGAAAGATGATCGATGTAATTGTTGCCGAAGGCTCCGAAGTAGAAGCTGCCGAAGGGGCTGGTGAAATCGCCGAACGATTTTCCCGACGATGCTCGCAGCCAGAAGGCGCTGTTGCGCGGCAGCAGGAATCCCCGATCGTAATTTCCCCACACGCTGGGGAACGCTCCATGCGTGTAGTACAGCCGCGTGTGCAAGCCCCAGGCCGTGCCTTTTTCGTCATCTACCGCGCCTTGCGCCTTGACGAGATTCGAATACTTCAGCCCCAGGTTGGCATCCAGGAGGTTCCCGACGTTCTGGGTGGAGATGTTCTGATATTCCGGCAGCGCGTTGAGATCGGAATAACCGGCCACGCTCCAATCGAGGGAGAGCGTGCGCGGCTCATCGAAGATCAAGTATTGCGAGTGCGCCAGCTTCAGCGATTCTCCCTTGCGGCTCAGCTTGGTGGGGCCGAAGAGATCGTAGAAATCGGCGTAATTGTAGGAGCCGGTGAGCTTCCAGTTCCAATAATGAGCGTCAAATGAAAGATGCGCGCGCTGATTGTTGGGCAGGTTCGGGTCGGGTGAAAAGCCGGCATCGAAATTCACACCCGCGAGATGCAAGAGATCGGAAAACTCTGCGCGCATTCCTAAGGCTACTGTATTCAGATACCCTTGCGCGATGGGATAGGCCGAGATCAGGTGAACATTTTGAAGAGGCTTATAGATGCCCGCTTGCGTGATGAGATTCTCGGAGTTGACTGACGAGGGCGGCGGCAGCTTCCAGGCCTTCAGTTCGGGATATTTGTTAACCGTAGCCTGGCCGAAGTACTTCACTGCGCTTACGTCATCCAGGGCCTGGGTGGGCACGCGCGCCGGGATGAATCCTTTACTGGTGTATTCGAATGCGATCAACGATCCGTCGGCCAGCGGCAATGGACGGAACAGCCCGGTCTCGGCGTTGCTGATGACGTCCATCTTCTTGGTCTCGAAATTGTAGCGAAACAGATTGGAAGCGCCGGTATAATAGGACGAGCCATAGAGTAATTTCCCATCCGGCGAATACACGAAATTACCAGGCGAATTGTACTCGAAGTCGTACAGCGTCTCAAACGAGATCTCGCCCTTGGTCTGGCCTTTACGCAGGTCCTCGATCCGAAAACGCACCAGCTTCTGGCGTCCGCTCACGTCGGAAATCCCGCCAGTCAAAAACTGGCCATCCGGAGAAACGTCGATGTCGAAAATGTCGGTACCGTAATCGAATTCATGGTTGACTTTCCCATCCTTGTACGGCGCGGGGATTTCCACCAGGCTGGACAAACCATTCCTATGCCGCACACCCCACAGCGAGCCGTCCGCCGCATCGAAGGCCAGATCCCCGGTGCGAATGTCGGTTTGCAGCCGCGCGGAATGATGCGCGTCGACGTCGTAGACGTTCAGATCGCGCAGATTGTTATTGTCGGTAGTGTAGTAGAGCTTTCGGCCGTGGGGGTCCCAAGCGAGCGAGGTTACGAAGTAGAGTCCAGGGCCCTTGATGTCCTTCAATTCGTCGATTTTCCCGGTGTCCACGTGAATGGCCGCGACGGTGCCCAAATGCGCGGGATAACGCATGCCCGCGTAAATGACGTTGTCTTTGGAGTCGAAATAGGAGCGCGAAACCGCGCCCAAGGAATTGGGCGTAATTCTTTGCGGCACTGTTACGGGGTATTTGCGGATCTCGGCGAGGTTGGCTTCCTGAAACTTCCGCTCATCGGCGATCCACATTTTCCAAGCTTGATCCATCGGGATTCCGTAAACTTGCTTGAAGCGCGACGCGAAGTAACGCTTGGTATTTTCGCCCCGCGTGATCCATTGCAGGAGCTTGTCTGGGCCATAGGTGTAGCAGACCCAGGTCATGAAGCGCGTGCCGTAGAGGTACGAATTCGCGCCGGTCTGAAAGTCGGCCGAGGTTCCCTCGGATTCCAGCCCGACCACGTCATAGATGTAGGCGTCGTCTCGCACCATGGCGCGAAACACCATTTCATCCCAGCCGCCGATAGCGCGGCCGAGTCCGCCGGCCATCCAGGTTTCCATGAAAACGGCGGTGCCCTCGTTAAACCAGCGCGTCGAATAGCGCCTCGGGGCGGTTAGCGAACTGTAGAAAATCGAAACTGGGTCCTCATCGGTAGGCACAACCTTGCCGAAGAACAGCGAGCGAAAACGGCGATCGACGGAATTAGCGTTGTCGCCCATCACGATGTGAATGGACTCGTGATTCATCATCCACGTCATGCGCTCGTTGGCCGGCATAGTTTCGTACGTATAGCTAAAGGGTGCGATGCCGATGTCGATAAAGTTGGTGGGCACGGTTCCGGCGGCGCCATAGCCATAATCCTCGAAATCATCGAGCAGAACGCTCAGCTTCTGTGAGGGCGTGTAATGAAATAGATTGTTCTCGAAATTGAGAGCATTCTCATAGGAGCGGATGAGATGGGTGACCAAATACTCGTGCTGCGGGCTGTAATAAAGAACTTCGATGTGCTTGGAGGACTGGAGGAAAATTTTGGGATGGCCAGCAGAGAAAGCTGGGACGCAGGAGATGCAGAAAAACAACGAGAGTCCCGCGATCCAACGCGGGACTCGTATGGAAATTCCGTCGACCAATGGTTCCTAGTGGCCTGAACAACCTTTAGTACGTCAACGCTCGCTGCTACGGGTGGAACAGGCCGTCCTTCTGCCCGATTCCGTCCTTCTGTCCGACTCCGTCCTTCTGCCCGACTCCGTCCTTCTGCCCGACTCCGTCCTTCTGCCCGACTCCGTCCTTCTGCCCGACTCCGTCCTTCTGCCCGATTCCATCCCGCTGGCCGATTCCGTCCCGCTGGCCGATTCCGTCCCGCTGGCCGATTCCGTCCCGCTGGCCGATTCCGTCCCGCTGGCCGACTCCGTCCCGCTGACCGACTCCGTCCCGCTGACCGACTCCGTCCCGCTGACCGACTCCGTCCCGCTGACCGATTCCGTCCCGCTGACCGACTCCGTCCCGCTGACCGACTCCGTCCCGCTGACCGACTCCGTCCCGCTGACCGACTCCGTCCCGCTGACCGACTCCGTCCCGCTGGCCGACTCCGTCCCGCTGACCGACTCCGTCCCGCTGGCCGACTCCGTCCCGCTGGCCGACTCCGTCCCGCTGACCGACTCCGTCCCGCTGGCCGACTCCGTCCCGCTGGCCGACTCCATCCCGCTGGCCGACTCCGTCCCGCTGGCCGACTCCGTCCCGCTGGCCGACTCCGTCCCGCTGGCCGACTCCATCCTTCTGGCCGACTCCGTCTTTGTTCAGCGACTGGATGGCTGAGGTAGCAACCGGCGCGGAGCCCGGTGTGGCGACGTCGGCCGAGCCGACCTGGGCATCACGATAAACGTCGCGCTTGCCGATCGCGCCTTGCGTCTTGTCGGTGCCGATGTGCCCGTTGGCAAAATAAACCAAGCCGCATGCGGCGATGATGCCGCTGCCAATGAGAACCGGGAATCTCCACTTGCGTAGTTTGGTCATATACATTCCTTTTCTTCCCTTCGCTACCGAAGCTCGCTCCTCATGAATGCCGTCGCGTCCATCGTTTTCGCTTCAGTTGTTATAGAGTGACACACTTTCAGGGTATGTTGCACGCGTACAAAAAAAGTTTGGAGGATTGTCCGCACTATTCGCCCGGCCCAGGGAAACCAAAGGATAGGACATTGCGGTCCCCTTCGCGCCGGTAGGCGATGTCACTCACCAGGCTGCGCACTAAAAACACGCCCAAGCCGCCGATTGGCCGCTCGGCCAATCCACGGGAGAAATCCGGCGGTTCGACGTCTAAAGGATTGAAAGCATTGCCCCAATCCGAAATTTCAACGTACAACTTACCAGGGCCGGCCGGGGCGAAGGCAACTTCCGCCGAGCCGTTCCCGGAGGGGTAGGCATAGCGGGCGATATTCATAAGGATCTCTTCCAGAACCAGGTCCAGCTTTTCCAACTCGTCGGCCGGGACTTCAGCCGTCACCGCCCCGGACCGCACGAAGTTTCGAAACAAAGCCACGGACTCCACGCTGGCGGACAGATTGAGCCGGGCAGCCGTTGAGTCCATTAGAGTGTCGCGAGGGCTTGCTGAGCGGTCTCGAACACCTGGAAGAGGCCGATGAGCCGGGTCAGCTCAAAGACTTGGCGGGGCAGGCCGTGGAGTCCGCAGAGTAACAGCGATCCGGAATCCGACTGCAGCTTTTGGGCGACCGACAGAAACGACCGGAGACCCATGCTGCTGACATATTGTAAGCCGTCCAGATCGGCGATCAGATGCTTTGTGCCGCGAGTCATCCATTGTTCACAAGCCTGCTCGAATTCGTGGGCGTTTTCGGCGTCCATGCGGCCGCTGACTTTCAGCAGGACTGCCTTTCCGAGATCCTCGGTTTCAATGTTCATGTGGGTCAACGATCATAATAACTTAGAGAGGACTCAAGGACCGCCGTTTCCAGCTTATCAGAAGCTCGACGGCCCAACATAAATAATATGTTAAGATGGCCGACATTGCTGGGCCGGGAAGCCCTACAACGCGGGCGCGAATGAATTTCTCGGGTGAGGAGTTAGAAAAGCTTCGGCCGAGGGTGCGTTTCAAGGTGTGCTACGACGTGGGCTTTTTCTGTCCCGACGTGGATGACATCGTTCAGGAAGCCCTCATGCGCTTTATGGTGGCGGCGCGGGATGACAAGATCCGCGATCCGGCCGCGCTGGGAGCGTTTCTGAACGGAATCTGCCGGAACGTGGTGTCGGAGTATCGCCGCAAGAACCTGCGGGACGAACCCATGCCGGAAGTGGTGCCGGAACCCCCCGGCAAATCGATCGCGGAAGCCGATCTGCTGGAGTTGCGGCAGGCCATCGCCAAGGGCATGGAGCAGCTTTCCGAACGCGACCGCAGGGTGCTGGGCGCCTTCTATCTGGAAGAGAAATCGAAGGATGAGATCCTGCGACAGACTGGGATGACGGACGAAAATTTTCGCGTGGTGCTGTGCCGGGCTAAGGAAAGATTTCGCGCAATTTATTTGGAGCAAACGAAACGAAGGGGCAACTCGCGTCACTCAAGTATATGAGCACGAACTTCCACGAAGACCCGGTCTTGCGGGAAGAGTTCATCACCGGATATCTGGGGCGGCGGCTGAGCGCCGAACGGGCTGGGCAGTGGGAGAGCCACTACCTGGAGTGCCAGGACTGTTTCGAGGAAATCCGCGCAGCCGAGTTGTTGATGCGCGGGCTGGGCGAAGCCAGTGCGACGCAGCCGATGGTGGAAAGCAGGCGCATCAACGACGTCACGGTGCTGCGGTTCGCTGAAGGCTCGCAGTTGCTGGCTTCGTCACTGGAGCTGACCGAGCTTTCCAACGTCATCCGCGTTCAGAACGACACCAAGGTGTTGATCGACTTGAGCCGCGTCAGCCGGATCGACAGCACGGGTTTGGGCGTGCTAATGCACTGCTACGCCCACGCGGTGAAGAACGCCGGCGCGCTGAAGCTGTTGAACGCCGATGCACCGGTGCGGCGAGTGCTCAACGTGACCAAGATCGATTCGATACTGCCGATGTTCGAGGACGAAGCGGCGGCGATCGCGAGTTTTGAGCTGCCGCAGGCTTAGCGGCAGATCGTTTCCTCTCGGGTGCCATATATGGTACCCTACATGGCGTGACCAAGACCACCGTCTATCTCGATCCAGAGATGGCGCTCGCTCTGCGGCAAATGGCGGAAGTGCAGGGACGAAGCCAGGCGGAAATCATCCGTCAAGCCCTGGAGACTTTTACCCGCAGCGTTAAGCAGCCGAAAATTCCGGGCATTGGCGAGTTCGATAGCGGCCACACGGATACATCGGAACGCGCCGAACAGCTCCTGAGACGGGCCGCGAAGCGTGGGCGATGGCGCTGATCGCCGATTCCGGCGCAGTCTATGCTCTCTATGACTCGCGGGATCGCAACCACGCCGCCGTGGCCGAAGTCGTCAAGAACGAGAACGGGGCCATAGTCGTTCCCATGGCCATCCTCGCTGAAATCGACTATCTTCTCCGGATTCGCCTGGGCAGCCGCGCAGTAAGCCGATTTCTCGATGGCATCGCCGTCGGAGGATTCAGCCTCGAACCTTTCACCTCGCCAGATGTTAGCCGCTGCCAAACCCTACTGAAGACCTACGCCGATCTAGACCTCGGCCTTGCTGACGCATCCGTGATTGCCGCCGCTGAAAGAAAAGGGGTACGCCGAATCCTTACGGTCGACATCCGGGACTTTCGCGTGGTTCGTGCGCTCGATGGGAAGCCGTTCACGCTGCTCCCGGCCGACGCCTGATTTCTGCTGATATCTTCATAGCTATGCGGGCTGCCTGTATTTTGTTTTTGGGGCTGACGTCTCTTCTCGCGCAGCCGGCCAAGACCGACTCTCGCTGGGCGCCTCTCGCGTTTCTCATTGGAGAATGGACGGGCGAAGGCGGCGGAGGGCCGGGGCAGGGCACTGGCGAGTTCTCATTCCAGCCGGATCTAGGCGGTGCAATCCTGGTCCGCAAGAATGTCTCGCATTATCCGGCGACCAAGGATAAGCCGGCTTATTCCCACACAGATTTGCTGATTGTCGACTCAACGCTGCGCGCGATTTACTTTGACGACGAGGGCCACGTAATCCATTACGGGGTGCAACCTTCCTCTGATGCAAATAGCGTGCAGTTTGTGAGCGACGCCGCACCCTCTCAAGCGCGCTATCGGCTCACGTACCGCAAAACGGCGGAGGATCGAGTGGCTCTGCGATTCGAAATTGCGCCACCGGGCAAGCCAGAGGAGTTTTCGACGTATATTGACGCCACGGCCTGGAGAAAACGGCGCTAGAACTGCAGCAGCCGCTCCGCTTCCGCGGCCAGATTCTCCACCTGCGGCAGAATTTCATTTTCAAGTTGCGGATTGTAGCCCACCCAGGTGTCCAGCGCGCCCACTCGTCCAACCGGCGCATCCAAATGCTCGAACAGCTCGCTCGCGATGCGGGCCGCGATCTCCGCGCCATAGCCCCACGACAGGCAATCTTCGTGAGCGATCATCACACGGCTGGTTTTCTCCACCGACGCGCGGATGGCCTCCCAATCGTAGGGCGAAAGGGTCCGGAGATCGATCACCTCGATAGTTTTGTCGGGATTGCGCTGCTCCACCTGGAGCGCGGCCTGCAGCATCTTCTGGACAACTGCGCCGTAGGTCACCACCGTCAGGTTTTGTCCGCTCTTCACCACGCTGGCTTTGCCAAACGGGATGGTGAAATCCGGACCCGGATGTTGCGAGCGGTTGTAGGGTTCCCGGTAGAGCCGCTTGTGTTCGAGGAACATCACCGGATCGTCGCAGCGAATGGCGGTGCGCAACAGCCCGCAGGCGTCCAGCGCGTTCGAGGGCATCACCACGCGCAAACCAGGGAGATGCGTGAAGATCACTTCGCCGCACTGGCTATGGTAAATGGCGCCGCCGTTCAGGTAGCCGCCGATGGCGACGCGCACCACCACGGGGGCGCTAAAAGCGTTATTCGATCGCCAGCGCAGCGTGGCCAGCTCGGCGCGCAATTGCATCATGGCGGGCCAAATATAGTCGAAGAACTGGATCTCGACCACCGGTTTCATTCCGCGCTCGGCCAGTCCAATGGCGCGGCCGATAATGCCGGCCTCGGCCAGAGGGCTATTGAAACAACGATCGCTGCCGAAGTTGATTTGGAGCCCGGCAGTGGTCTTAAAAACGCCGCCTTTGCCTTTCACTTCCGCCAGGTTGGCTTCCCGGCTGCAATCGGCCACGTCCTCGCCGAAGACGACAATGCGCGAATTGCGCCGCATCTCTTCGTGCAGCGTAAGATTGAGCTCGTCCACCATGGTGCGCGCTTCGCCGGTAAACCGCGGCTCGGCTTCGAATTCAGCCGAGGTTGGATCGATGCGGTCGGAATAAAGAAACTGGAGCGCGGAGCCTTTGGGAGGGGGATCCGCGCGCAACACGCGGTCGGTGGCTTGTTGGATTTCCTGATCCACCTCGTGAACGATTACTTGCAGCCCCTGGGGATCCAGAATGCCTTCCGCAAGCAGCCACTCGGGGAAGCGTAGCAGGGGATCGCGCGCCGCTTCGGCTTCGCGTTCGGCCTTGGTCTTATAGGATCGCTCGTCATCGGAAAGGGAGTGGGAATAAGGCCGGGTCACTTGGGCATGCACCAGAGCGGGACCCTTACGCTCGCGCGCGTAGGCGACCGCTTCGGTGAGCGCGGCGTAGGAAGCCACTACATCCGTGCCATCCACTTCCAGCCGCTTCAGATTCGGAAATCCGGAGACCAATTGCGCCACATTGCCGCCCGCAGTCTGCTTTTCCACCGGAACCGAGATGGCGTAGCCGTTGTCCTCGATCAGGAACACCAGCGGGAGATTCTCCAGACAAGCGGTGTTCATGGCTTCCCAGAACTCGCCCTCGCTGGTGGCGCCTTCGCCGCTACAGACCAGCGTCACTTCGTCCGATTCGGGATCCAGATACCGGTAGGCCTGCGCGCAGCCGGCCGCTTGCAAGTATTGGGTGCCCGTCGCCGAGGAGCGAGAGACGATGTTGAGCTCGCGATTGGCCCAATGCGAGGGCATCTGACGGCCGCCGGACGCCGGGTCGTCGGCGGCGCCCACCGATCCGAGCAGCATCTGTTCGGCGGTGACGCCCAGCATCAATGCCAGGGCACGGTCGCGATAGTAAAGATAAAACCAGTCGTGCGCGGGGCGGAACACCAGACCGGCAGCCACTTGCACGGCTTCATGGCCCGCGCCGCTGATCTGGAAGAAGATACGGTTTTGGCGCTTGAGCAGAACTTCCTTGTCATCCAGCCGGCGGGCCATGTACATCGCGCGATAGGCGTGCATCAGTTGCTCTCGCGAGGGCGTGACTTCGGCGGGCGCTTGTACACGAGTGGGTGTCGCCATCGTTCCAGTTCTAGTTTATCAGCGACTCGGGGGAGCTCGGGACCGGTCCACCCTGGTGTGCGACATAAGAGTGGAGTGGTAAGTCTAATGCCCTGGTACACCCGGCCGCCAGGTTGACGGGCGGCTAGAATCGAATTAGGCTCATTATCTGAGTACAAGTAAATCATGACCAATCTCAAACCTGTAGATGTTGCTATCGTTGGCGGCGGCTGGACCGGCCTCGCCATGGCGAAGGAACTCGTCAGTCGAACCTCCGTCAGCGTTTTGGCGCTGGAACGCGGGGTTCCGCGCGGCCTGGCCGACTACGCCATGGATATGGACGAGCTGGATTACAACATCCGCCTCCGCATGATGCAGAACATCGCCGAGGAAACCGTCACGCACCGCCATTCGGTGCGCGATAGCGCGGTTCCCGTCCGGCAGTACGGATCATTCCATCCCGGAACCGGAGTGGGCGGCTCGGGCGAGCATTGGACCGGAATCTGCTTCCGCTTTATGCCGGACATCTTCACGCTGCGCACCCAGATGACCGAAAAGCACGGAGCGGCGCTGCCTGCGGATTTGGCGGTGCGGGACTGGGGAGTAACGTACGAGCAGCTGGAACCCTACTACTGGTACACCGAGCAAATGATGGGGGTGAGCGGCAAGGCCGGCAATCTGCGCGGCAAACTGATCGATGGCGGCAACATTTTCGAGTCGCCGCGTTCCAACGAATACCCCACGCCGCCGCTGAAGCATTCCTATGCCTCGCACCTGTTTGAGGAAGCCACCCGCAAACTGGGTTATCATCCTTATCCCACGCCGGCCGCGAACCTGAGCGAAAACTACACGAATCCGGACGGCGTTACGCGGCCCGGTTGCGTCTACTGCGGTTTTTGTTCGCGCTTCGGCTGCATGATCGGTGCGAAATCGCAGCCCACCAACACTTTGCTGCCGGTGCTGCGCAAGCACAAGAGTTTCCAGTTACGAACAGGAAGCTGGGTGCGCCGCATCGTGCATGAGAACGGGCGCGCTACCGGGGTGCTGTTCACCGATGCGAACGGTGAAGACTTCTTCCAGCCCGCCGAGACCGTGATCCTGGCATCTTTCACGCTGAACAACGTGCGTCTGCTGCATCTTTCCAAAATCGGTACGCCGTACGATCCGGCGGCGGGAACCGGATCGCTGGGCCGAAACCTGACGCATCAGATCCAAAGCGCCTGGCGGATTTTCTTGGACAAGCCGCTGAATGCATTTATGGGCGCCGGTTCCTTGGGCACTCGGATTTCCGATTACGATGGGGGCAACGGGCTGACCGGCTCTGACGGTCTGTTTCGGTTGGGGATGCTGAACTGCGCCAGCGGCGGCGAGTTGCCCATCGCTTCCTTTGGCGCTCTGCCGCCAGGCACGGCGAAAGCCAATTGGGGCGCGGAATGGAAGGCGGCTTCGCTCCAGTGGACCGATCGCGTGTCCAGCCTGGGACTGGTGGCCGAACACCTCCCGTATCGCCACAATTACATCGACCTGGATCCCACCTATACCGACAAGTTCGGCGATCCTCTATTGCGCTTCACGCTGGATTGGACCGAGCATGAGCATAAGCAGAGGGAGTTCGCCTACGATCTTGCGGCGAAGATAGCGCCGGCCATGGGAGTGAAGCTGGATTCCGCCCGCCCGTCGCGATCGAGATACAACGTCATCCAGTATCAGAGCACCCATATTCAAGGGGGCGCCGCAATGGGGCCGTCACCCGAGAACAGCGTGGTGAATCCTTATCTGCAGCACTGGGACGTGCCAAATCTATTTGTCGTGGGGGCTTCGTCGTTCCCGCAAAGCGGATCGGGAAATCCGACGCTCACGTCCATGGCCGTGACCTACCGAGCCGTGGATGCGATGATCGACAAGTATCTGAAGAACCCCGGGAGGCTGCTATGAGACGCCGTGAATTTCTGACGATTCCCGCCAGCGCGTTGGGCGGCACGCTGCTCTACACGTTGGCCCGCGAGCCGTTGCGCCTGGAAGCGCAAGATATCGCGGCGCAGGAGGGGAACGTGAAGGTTCCTCTGCGATTCTTCACTGCGGCTGAAGCGCGCGTGGTGGCGGCGGCCTGTGAGCGAATCTTTCCTAGCGACGCGAGCGGGCCCGGCGCAAAGGAAGCCGGAGTCGTAATTTACATCGACCGGCAGCTGGCTGGTCCCTATGGCGCCGATAAATATCGCTACACCAAGGGGCCGTTCGTAGAGTCGGTTCCCGAGCATGGCTATCAGGGTAAGGAAAATCCGCGCGAGACCTACCATCAGGGCATCGCCCAACTGGGAGCGAACTTTGACGAGCTTCCAAATGACGAGCAAATCCGGAAGCTTCAGTCGATCGAGAAGACGCATTTCTTCCAACTGCTGCGGGCCCACACCATCGAAGGCATGTTTTCAGATCCGATGCATGGCGGCAACGCGGGGCTGATCGGCTGGCAACTGGTGGGATATCCGGGACCGCGGATGAATTACAAACAGGACATCGACCAGCACTTCGGCACGGCCTGGCGGCCCAAGCCGGCCAGCCTGGAGCAGATCATGAAGCGTCCGGGAAAGCCATGGGAAGACGAAAAAGTCTAGGCTTCTCTCACTTCGCTACCGTAGGATATTTGATCCCCAGTTGTTCCAGATAGTTATCGTACTTCGACGAATCGTAATACAGCGCCTTCATGCGCGGGCGAAACTCGTCCATCGTTTTCTGATTGAGCCAGATGGCCGGCTTGTCGTCTGGACGCAGGAAGCTCTTGTACTTCATGTCCCTGGTCTGGATGTTTTTGTAGTAGTCCCAGCTTTTTTCCACCAGTTCCGGGTGCAGCAGAAGGTCGAGCATCGTCATGGCCTGCACCTTTGCCCCCGCCACCACGCCCTTATGCGCGATGGGCGTCGCCATGGAGACGCCGTTGGCCCAGTTGTGTCCAGGGCCGCCAGGAATATTGGAAGGATAGTTGAGCGTCACGGTGGGCACGGCCCAGGAAATATCGCCGATGTCGTCGGAGCCGCCTCCGGTGGGTCCGATCGAGCCTAGGCCATCGTCGTCATCCGCCTCCGGCGCGGCCTTCGGCTTCTTCAATTCCGGAATCTTGACGGCCAGGCCGCGCTCGGGAACCTTGAGCTCCTTTTGCAGGGCCTTGGCCAGCGTTTGATCCTCCGCCGACCATTGCGGCAGGCCCACGCGCGTGATGTTCTGGTACATGTCTTCGGCTACCGGGACGTTGAAGTGTCCGGGCCACGCGCTCCCGAGCAGCCGGGACGTATAGGTGGTGTCGGTCATCAACGCCGCTGCTTGCGCCATGTTGTCGCCGATACGCCACAGGTTCATGATGTGGTCGTAGTCGGCCTCGCGATAGTAATACCAGACGCTGGCGTTGGGCGGCACGACATTCGGCTGATCGCCGCCGTTTGTAATCACGTAATGTAGCCGCGTAGCCAGCCGCAAATGTTCGCGGCGGAAGTTCCAGCCCACATCCATGAGCTCCACGGCATCCAGAGCGCTGCGTCCCCGCCATGGAGCGCCCGCCGCGTGTGCGCTCTCGCCTTTGAAGCTGTATTCAATCGAAACCAGTCCGTTCATGGCCGTTGGGCCGATGGTCACTCGAAAATTGTCGCCGACATGGCAGAAAAGCACCACGTCGACGTCCTTGAAAACTCCCGCGCGGACGTAGTAGGCTTTGGTGCCCAGATCTTCTTCCGCCACGCCCGGCCAGAGTTTGATGGTTCCCGAAAGATGCTCGCGCTCCATCACCTTCTTCACTGCGATAGCGGCAAGGATGTTGAGCGGCATACCGGAATTGTGGCCTTCCCCATGCCCGGGAGCGCCTTCGATCATGGGATCGTGATAGGCCACGCCCGGTTTCTGCGAAGCCTGCGGGATATCGTCGATGTCGGAGCCGAGCGCGATCACCGGCTTGCCCTGGCCCCAGGTGGCGACGAATGCGGTGGGAATGCCGGCTATGCCGCGCTCTACTTTGAAACCTTCCTTTTCGAGGATTCCGGTGAGGTACTTCGACGTCTCGAATTCCTGAAATCCCAGCTCACCGAAACTGTAGATGCTGTCGACCATCACTTGAGCCTGCTTTTTCATCCCCTCGATTTGGCCGGCCAGGTCGGCTTTGAGCGCGGCTTCCTTATCGGGCGCGATCTTCTGCTGCGCGAATGCGCAGCTTCCAGCCAGTCCACAGAACAAAAGCAGCTTTCGCATGATGATCCCAGTTTCCTATTCTTCCGGTGCGAACGCGAGCAGGACATTGCCTGCCATGCCGCCGTTCCGCGCGTAACCCGAGTTCACAAACAGCATGCCGCCCGCGATCACGGGACCGGCTCCATCCAACGACCCGCCCTTGCCCCGGACTCCGTTCGCGGTCTGGTAATCGCGCGACGTGTCGAAATCCCACAGCACATGGCCGTCCTCGCTGGCGAAGGCGCGCAGGTGCCCGTCGTCCGACCCGGAAAACACCACGCCCGGAATGGCGGTCAGCGCCGCGGGCTGCGCTGGACTGCACTTCGGCTTCCCTCCACATGGCTGCGGCGCCGCGTACCAAACCTTCTCGCCATCCGAGATGCGGAGCGCGGTCAGCCCGCCGCCCTGCGTTGGGTCGGGCGGCAATCCTACCATAACGATGGTGCCCGGAGGGGCCTTTCTCACCAGATCGGAAACCGCCGCGTAGACCTTCTGCCCGTCGCTGGCCATGCCCCATTGCACGCCACCGTTGGTCCCGCCTTTGCCGACGCGCGTCTGCCACAAAATTGCGCCTTTCTGTTCCGGATCAAGTGCATAGACCACGCCCGATTTCTGTCCCGCTAGCAACACATCGCGTCCGTTGGGGAGTTTCTCGATGATTACCGACGACCCGAAGTCGTGGTCCGGTCCGGGACACTTGCCGCCCGTGCAGGCGCCGCTGTACACGTCACCCGGCGTCACTTGTTTGGACCACACGATTCGTCCCGTCTTCACTTCCAGCGCCAGCACCGAATCGCTCATCTCGGTTGCAGGCGTTGAGAAATTGTCGCCGGTCGCGATGTACAGCAACCCACGCTTGGCATCCAGCGTGGGCGATCCCCATACGCCCGCGCCGGAGGGTCCCCAGGTCCCAACAGTACCCGGCCCTTTCTCGATTTCCCGTGGCTTCTCGCGAATGGTGTAGGTCTTCCACACCTCGGTTCCATCCTTGGCGCGCAGGGCCGTGACGCTGCCGCGGAAGGTGCAGCATGGATATTCCGGATTGGTGGAGCGGGTCTCTTCCCAGGAAGCGGCCGGAATGAAAACCACTCCATCGTGCACCGCGGCGGATCCGGTTAAGCGCGTGGACTCGTGCGGCTCGGGTTTCTTCTTCCAGAGCAGGCGTCCCGTTTCGGCCTCTACGCCGTAGGCCCATCCGGTGAGATCGGTGAACACCAGAACGTGCGTTTTGCCGTTCGGGACCGCCACCATGGCCGTTCGCACGGGCCCGCTGGCCTGGTACACCCAGCGAACGCACCCGGAATCGGTGCTCAGCGCCTGCACCGCGCCGCCCGCGCTGCCGACGAACAGCGTATGCCCCAGAACCGTGGGCGCGCCGAACGCGCTCACATCGCCTTCGAACCCGTAAGCCCACTTCAGCTTCAGCTTGCCCACCTGATTCAGCGTGATGCCGCTGGTGGTGGTGTAGCGCGTGTTCGTAAGATCGGGACCCCAGCCGTTCCAAGCCGGATTGGGTGACGAGCCTATGTTCACCGTGCGGTCCGTACAGTAGGCCTGCGCCGGCACAGGTTGGTCGGGCCGCTGGACACCCAGGTAATTCGCCACAGCCTCGCGCTCCTCGCGATTCAGAACGTAGGCCACGTTGATCATGACTCCAAAGTCCAGCGTGCGCAGGATTCGCGCCACCGACAATTGCTTGAGCGTGTCCTTCGGCGGCGTACTTTCACTCGCAGCGTCGTGGCACGCGGCGCAGCGCCTTTGATAGACTGCTTCGCCCGAGACCGCTGCTGCGCAAGGCATCGCCGCGAGGATTGCCAACAGTGCGAAATTGGTTGTGCTTTTCATCGTGCTCCGCTTAAATCGGCCTTGGATGCCGCCTCATCTTTGAGCGGAGTCACTTTGTCCGGATCGACGCGCACCATCAGATACGCAATGTGGTCGTCGATCTTCGTGAACCAATGCCCCACGCCCGCCGGTATGATCACCACGTCACCCGGCTTCAACTGGTACGTGGCGCCGTTGCGAATCGAGACGCCGTTACCGCCCGGACCATTCAACAGCCGAACCGCCCGATCATCCGCCGACCGCCGCTTCAAATCCGTGATGTCGGAGCCCAGAACCAGTGTCGCCGAGCCGTCGATCACGTGATACACCTCGCTCACCAGGTCGTGCTCGGCCACCCCGCCGCCCGCGGTCTGCTTGCCGCGATAGACCACGCCGATGTCGACGTTGCTCCTGCCTACATCCACGGCGCGAACCTGCTGATCGCTCACCGAATCGGCCGGCGCTCGTTTCAGATACGCCTGGATCTCGGCGCTCGGGATATAGGTGCCGGAGCATTTGTTGCAGCTCGGGCGCGTGTCTTGCGCTAATAGCGGGAGCGCCAAAGCAATCGTCAAGAGAATTTTCGATGGAATCATTTTGTTTTCCTCGGCCACAACACGCGCTGGTCTTTGCTCGTAACCGGCGCCAGACCTTTATACACGAATCGCTGCACTCGCTGCCCGCGGTAGGTTTCGGTGGTATAGATGTTGCCCTTCGAATCGGTGCCGATGCTATGCACGCCGTAGAATTCTCCGGGCTGGCGGCCGCCCTCGCCAAAGGTTGTCAGAACTTCCAGCGACGCGCGGTCTACGATGTGCACCCGGTCGTTCTCTCCGTCCGCGACATATAAAAACTTCTGCCCCGGATCATGCGAGAACGCAATATCCCAGACCGACCCGGAACCTAGCGTCTGTTTCTCGATAAACGCCTCTTTAACGAAAGTCCCGTCGGGATGAAAGACCTGAATGCGGTCGTTCACGCGATCGCAAACATATAAAAGATCGTCATTCGAGAGCATGGCGCAGTGCACCGGATTCCGAAACTGCTGCGCGGGCGGCCCGTTCGGATCGTAATGGCCCAGGTCCGCGTCGTCCGGTTTGTGGCCATAGGCGCCCCAATGCCGCTTGTACCGGCCGGTGTCGGCGTCGAATACGATCACGCGATGGTTGCCGTAGCCGTCGGCGACGTAGAGCTCGTTGGTCTTCGGATCGACGAAAGTCTTGGCCGCCAGCCGCACATTTTCGATATCGTTGCTGCCTTTACTGTGCGCGGGCTTGCCGATCTGCAACAGGAATTTGCCGTCTTGGGTGAACTTGAGGATCTGGTTATCGCGGAAACTGTCCACCGTGTCGCCGGGCTTCGACTCTTCATCTTGGCCGTTGATCGCGCCCCGCCCGCTTTGCGGTCCACGGCCGTTGCCGCCCAGCCAAACGTTGCCTTTATAATCCACCGTGATTCCGTGCGCCGATTCCGGCCAATCGTAACCGGCGCCCGGACCGCCCCAGTGCCCTATCAGATTGCCTTCCTGATCAAACTCGAGAACCGGCGGTGCTGGTGCGCAGCATTGCGAGATGGGCGGCGTGGTGGTGGCGTGCTGTTCGCCGGCTTCGAGCGAACCGACGCGATGAATGATCCAGATATGGTCCTGCGCGTCGGCCGAAACGCCGATCGTCTGGCCGAGAATCCAATGATTGGGCAGCGGCTTGGGCCAGAATGGGTCCACTTCAAAGCGCGGCGCCATGACTGCGGCGGCGTGAACCACGGCTCGTGTCCGCATGATTCCCAGCGCCCCGGCTAGTAGGACGGCGGCGGAACTCACAAACAGATAACGCTTCATACGGCTGAGCCTCCTCGCTGGGAGAAGTATACATAATGCGAAATGCTCAGGGGCGTTTAGGTTCTTGTTTTGCTTATGTGCGCGGCTCAGTTGAGAAGCTTTTACGGAACCGCGACCCGTAAGGGAGACGGTTTTGACAAGGCCGACCCAGCCTAGAGTGTTTCGTTCAGCTCTAACTTAGCTTCCGCTTTGATCAGTGCCGCGCAAGCCGGGCAGAGGGGGACATTGTTGTGATAGATCTTGGTTTCGGCGCCGCATTTATAGCAGTGCGCCACAGGCTCGATAGGTTCTGTCATCGGAATGGCCTCCGTTCCCACGTATAGGAATACTAGGGCATTCCGAGCTCACGATTCTGTACAGAATTGCACAGTGCGGGCGCCCACTGGAACGGTGCCGCGCTAGACTAGCTTTGAACCGTCCCTATGCCTATTGCCGCAACCGCATTCCTGAACGCCCTGCACGAAGCCGGCGTCTCCTACATTTTCGCGAACCTCGGAACCGATCATCCCCCCATTCTTGAGAGCCTGGCCGAGGCGAGCGCCACCGGACAGCCGGTCCCTCAAGTAATCACCTGTCCGCACGAAATGGTCGCCCTGAGCGCCGCCCATGGCTACGCGCAAGCCACTGGCCGGGCGCAGGTGGTTCTGGTGCATGTGGATTGCGGAACTCAATCAATGGGTGGCGCGGTCCACAACGCAGCCAAGGGGCGCGTGCCGGTCCTGTTGTTCGCGGGGACTTCGCCGTTCACCCAGGAGGGCGAGCTCCGCGGCAGCCGCAACGAGTGGGTTCACTGGGTGCAGGATGTTCTGGATCAGCGCGGGATCGTGCGCGGCTACGTCAAATACGAGAACGAAATCCGGACCGGCAGGAATATTAAACAAATCGTTCATCGCGCCCTGCAGCTCGCCCAGAGCGATCCAAAAGGCCCGGTCTATCTGACGGCCGCCCGCGAGGTGCTGGAAGAAGACGTTCCCCCGGCCGCCGCACAGGATCCGAAACTGTGGCGCCCCATCGCGCCGGGCGCGCTTGATCCATCCGCTGCGGCGCTCCTCGCCGAAGATCTGATCGCGGCTCGCCGTCCATTGGTAATCACCAGCTATCTCGGAAGAAATCCCGCCGCCGTAGGGGAATTGGTCGAGCTATGCCAGACCCTGGGTATCGGGGCCTGGACCTCCGTTCCCACCTATCTGGATTTTCCGGCGGACCATCCCCTGTATCTGGGCAACCAGGTCAACGCCCTGGTAAAGAACGCCGCCCTGGAGGAAGCCGACGTGGTTTTGGTGCTGGATAGCGATGTGCCGTGGATACCTACCATCACCAAACCGAACTCCGCCGCCAAAACGTACCACATCGACGTCGATCCACTGAAGCAGCAGATGCCGCTGTGGTATTTTCCGATGCAGCACTCGTTTCGGGCCGATGCAGCCACCGCGCTCCACCAAATCAACGCTTGCGTCGCTGCCGCCAAGGCCAGCGGCAAGATCAATGCTCAGTTGGTCGAGGAGCGGCGGGCGCACTATACCGCGATGCATGCGGCGCGCGTGAAGGAACTCGCGGCCCGCGAGATTCCGCACCCGGACGTCATCACGCCGGAGCATCTGACGGCGCGCATCCGTGAGCACCTGCCGCCGGATGCCTTGGTTCTGAGCGAAGGAATCACCAGTCATAACACCATTGCCGACCACATCCGCGCCAACCGCCCGGGTAGCTTTTTTACCTGCGCCGGCGGCTCCATTGGATGGAATACGGGCGCAGCGGTTGGCATCAAGCTCGCCAATCCGGATAAAACCGTGGTGGCTCTCACCGGCGATGGGACTTACATGGCTTCCATCCCCGCCACCGCGCACTGGATCGCCCGGCGATACCAAACGCCTTTCGTCCAAGTGGTGTACAACAATCGAGGTTGGAAGGCTCCCAAGGTCTCTGCCCTGGCCGTTCACCCCGACGGATTTGTGAGCAAGGCAAAGGATATTGGAGTGGCCTTCGATCCGCCGCCGGATTATTCCGGGATCGCCGCGGCTGCCGGCGGCGCCTATGCGGCCATCGTGCGCCGACCGGGTGAACTGGATCGAGCGCTGAGTGAAGCTTTCCGCGTGGTTCGTGAGGAGCGGCGCTCTGCCGTTCTGGACGTTCTGGCTTCCTGGATTTTAGATCTGCGCGTCCCCGGCTGCGAGTAGTTTAGCCGTACTGGTACTTTTCCGTGCGTTCAGTCGAGGTATTTCGTTTCAATCCTACAACGCTTCTGTTAACGTTTGAAGATACCCAATGATGAAGCTACTCTGCATGAGACGGCTCATCGTCTTGCTAGCTGTACCGCTGCTGGGGATCAGACTGGGCGCAGCGTTCCTGATCGATCCCGAAAGTTCTGCGGCCATGCCGAAACACAACCCTCTGAGCCTCGTGCTTTTCGGCGCCTTGGTTTTGCTTTGCGTTACGCCATGGCACCGCATCCTCCAGGCAGCGCGAAAGAAACGCTAATCTAGCCGATCCATTATCCTGGTCGGAATGGAGTACTTCTTCGCGTGCCCCTACTGCTTCGAGCAGATATCCATGGTGCTGGACACCTCTGTCAAGGGGCAAACCTATATCGAGGATTGCGAAGTGTGCTGCCATCCGATCGAGGTGCGCTACACCGTGCTGCATGACGAAGTGCGCCAGTTTGAAGCCCGGGCTATCTGACTGGGCGAGCTAGCCGGGATGGTGGTTCCATCCCACCGTAGTGGTGCTTTTCAACGTGCCATCCTTCCACGCTGTCCAATGTTTTCAAATGCTTAGCAGCGGCCATCCGCATGCCTTCTAAAGCGGCGTGGTTTGGAGGTAGTTATGAAAAGCAGATTCCTGAAGTCGGTTAAGACGTTGGTTAAGACAATGCTCGCTCCGGTTGCCCTGGTTGTCGCCATGGCAGCCATCAGTCCGGTGTCGGCTCTCGCGGCAGCTCGTGGCGGTGGCCACGGAGGATTCAGCGGTGGCCATGCTGGAGGCGGCGGTGGACATGCATTCTCCGCCCCCGCGCGCGGGTTCAGTGGCGGGCGCGCCGTTGGCGGAGGCCGTGCGTTCAACGGAGGTCGTGCGTATTACGGCGGCCGCGGCTATTATGGCGGCCGAGGATATTACGGCCCCGGATTTGGATTCGGCGTCGGCGTCTACGCGCCCTATGGATACGCCGCTCCGCTCTGCAATCCCGCTGGATTCTATGATGCCAACGGCGTGTGGCAATACTATCCCGGTTGCGCCGTGCCCTACGGATATTAGATATACTCGGTCACGATGAAACTGCCCTTGGCATGTCTTCTAGTTTTGACTGGAGTCGCGCCCCGGTTCTTGCTCGCGGGCGATGCGGAATCGCCCGGAGCGGGGAAGATGCTACATGCGAACGCCCAGATTCATATCGTCGCGAACCTCGAAAAATCGATCGCATTTTATCGCGACGCGCTGGGTTTAGAACTGGACGCCGGGCCGGCGCCCCTCACCGGCTCGGCGCTGTTGGCGCAGGCCAAGGCGCAAGTCCCGCAAGTCCTGGCGCGATCGGCGTCCTTTATGATTCCAGGGTCGGAAATGAAGTTCGTCTTGATCGAGTTTTCCGGCATCGAGAGAAAAACCGTGGAGCAGCGTCTCTATGATCCCGGAGTAGTTCGGTTTTCCATCCAGGTGCGCGATATGGATGCGGCATTTGCGAGAGTGAAGCCGTATGGGATTACGGTGCGAACCAGCGGCGGCGGCCCCGTGTTTACGCAGCTTCCTCGCAACAAAACGCGTGCTGTCATGATGCAGGATCCGGACGGCTTCGTATTCGAATTCGTTCAGGCCGACCCGCTACCTCCCTCGGACGTGCCCGCCACCAGCAACATCTATAACGCGCGAGCATCCTTAGTGGTGGAGGATCTCGCGAAAGCGCTCCCGTTTTACCGCGACGTCTTCGGATTCAAAGCGCGCGAGCCTGGCGTGGTGAGTGATGCCGTCTTGGCCCTGGAAGGAACTCCTGGGGCCGTCGCCCGCAGCAGCATTACGAATCCGCCCGGAGCGAGGAATTTCTGGGTGCTTTGGGAGTTTACCAAGATCGAACGAAAGACGCTCGAAACCAGGGTGCAGGATCCGGGTTCTCCGGCCTTGTCGATTCTGGTGGAAAATTTGCCCGCGTTTCTGAAATCCCTCCAGTCCGCTGGCGGCCACGTCGAATCGCCAGGCGGAGAATCCCTGGCTCTCAGCCCGGCGTCCCGTGGCGTGCTGGTGCGCAGTCCCGACGGTCTTTTGATCGAACTGGTCGATAAGAATCCGTAATGCCTTATTTCAGCCTGCGGGGACTGATCCTCATAGCGATCGCCGCCATTCTAATCATCAGAACGGTTGGCAAATTCGGCGCCAAACGATCAGCCAAGTTGCCGGTAGCCTCTGGGACGCCCTCCCCGGGGAGCGCCTTTTGCATCCATTGTGGAGCAGCGTTGGCAACGGGGGGCCTCTTCTGCGGCGGATGCGGCGCGCGGCGCGGCTAGATCAGGACTTCGCGTAATCGCGGAGGAATTGAACCAGCAGCGCGCTCACCTGTTCCGGCTGCTCCTGCTGCACCCAGTGTCCCGCGCCATCCAGGAGATGGAACGCGGCCATTTTCGTGCACGCGCTGGTGCGCATCTTGTCCACGGCGCCCGGCGTTTGATATACGCCCCAATCGCTCTTCCCGGCGATGAATTGGGACGGCACGTCTATCGTGCGGCCCGAAAAAGTCTGCATCTCGGCGAGACTCTTGGGATCGGAGCCCCGCCGCACGCGATAGCCCTGCAGCGCGCCGGTGAACCCGGTCCGGCCGTATTCAGCCGCATACACGTCCACCTCCGCTTCGGTCAACCATTTGCAAGTAGCGATGTAATCCGCCGGCGGCATGAACGGGGCCACGGTCGCCGCCATGCCTTTGTCCTTCTCCATTACGTAATAGGTTGGAATTTGGGCCATCTCCTCGGCGGTGCGTGCCTTCAGCGGGTGGGGCTTGTTTCCCTTGTAGTCGGCGCTCTTGTAGAAGTAATAGGCGCGAAAAAATGCGTGCAGCCCTTGCGGCGCGTGCAGCATGTCGTCGTTGGCGCCGCGGGTGCGCTGATAGTTCTGGTAGTATTTGCGCGGCGGGTGGAGTTTCGCCAGCTCGGCATCCAGCTCGTCGTCGGTCATCGCCGGGCGCGGCAGGGGAGCTCCGTTGGCGGTGTCGAAGGGCAGCGGGGGCGCGCCTTCAAAGGGCGAGCTCATGATCGTGACCGAACGGAAAATATCCGGCCGTATCAGGGCCGACCACGCGGCCACCGGCGCGCCGGCGTCATGTCCCACTACCATAGCGACCGTTCGGTGCCCAAGCGCATAGACCAGCCCAATGGCGTCGCGGGTCATGTTGAGCATGCGGAACGGGTCCGGATCGGCGTCGTAGGAATCGTCCCAACCGGTGGTGCGGCCGTAACCGCGCTGATCGGGGGCGATCGCGTGATAGCCTGCGGCTGCCAGGGCCGGCATCACTTTGCGCCAGCTATAGGCCAGCTCCGGAAAGCCATGCAGCAGCAAAACTGCCGGCCGGCCGGGCGTCTCGTAACCTGCTTCCAAAATGTGCACGGTCAGGCCGTTCACGTTTGCGATTCGCCGCGAGCGTATGCCGGCCGGGAGCGTGCCATTGCCATAAGGAGGAAGCGCTGATTGCGCGATCAAAAATCTGGACAGCCCAGCCGCCGCAGCCGCCGCCATGAAAGCGCGCCGGGAAGGTTTGTTGGCGCTCGCGTGTTCTGTCATCGGATGCCATAATCGCTAACAGTGCGGTCTGTGTCAAGCGCAGAGGTACACGCGGCTTCAGCCGCGTTTTCGCCGAATCGTTACACGCGGATGAATTGGGCGCCGGAGTGTTGGTGCCCGATCACGTACACACCGCACCTCGCCCCGTGGCTCGCGATTCTGTGCAAGCGGTGGTCAAGACGCGGCTGAAGCCGCGTGTACCCGACCCAGGGCAGAGAGCCCTCTTTGTGCCACGCTGTTATTCTGAGAGTGGTGCCCACCGCCAGTACGCCTCAGATGCGGCAGCTCGTCGAGGATCTGCAAACGCTGGAGGATCGCCTGCGTCAAGGCGGCGGAGCCAAACGCATCGAAAAGCAGCATCGCGATGGCAAACTGACCGCGCGCGAGCGAATCGCAAAGCTGCTTGATCCAGGCGCTATGTTTCTCGAAATCGGCCTGCTGATCGCCTACGACCGCTACGATGGTCAGGCGCCGGCCGCGGGCGTGGTCACGGGCGCAGGCAAGATCGAGGGCCGTCCCGCCATCATCGTCGCCAACGACGCCACCGTGAAGGCCGGTGCGTGGTGGCCGGAAACCATCACGAAAATCCTGCGCGCGCAGGAGATCGCGATGCGCAATCGCGTGCCGATCGTGTACCTGGTGGATTCAGCCGGCGTGAATCTGCCGTTGCAGGACGGCATTTTTCCTGGCCAGTACGGCGCGGCGCGGATCTTTTACTACAATTCTCTAATGCGGCGGCGATTGCATGTCCCGCAGATCGCGGCCGTGATGGGGCCATGCATCGCGGGCGGCGCATATTTACCCGCTCTGAGCGACGTCATCATCATGGTGGAAGGCACCAGTTTCATGGGACTCGGCGGACCGAATCTGGTGAAGGGCGCGGTGGGACAGGTGATCGATGCGGAATCGCTCGGAGGTGCGCTCATGCACACCACGGCCAGTGGTGTTGCGCATTACATGGCGAAAGACGACGCCGCCTGCCTGCAAATGATCCGGGAGAGATTTCGCGCCATGGCGCCCGCGCCCGGGGCTCTGGAAGGTTCCGCGCCTGCCAAGCCGGCCGAAGGTTTGTACGACCTGATGCCCGCCGATCACCGGCTGCCGTATAACGTCGAAGACGCCATCGCGCGCGTCTTCGATCGCGACGATTACCTCGAGTTTCAGCCCAACCACGCGCCGGAGTTGCTATGCTCGGACGCCAAGCTATTTGGGCGTAGCGTAGCCGTTGTCGCGAATCGGCGCGGATTTCTCAAGACCGAAAGCGGCCCGCGCATCGGCGGAATTGTGTACGCCGAATCGGCCCGCAAAGTAGCCTATTTCGTCGAAAACGCCGAAAGAAATGGCGTGCCGCTGATCTATCTTCAGGATGTTTCCGGGTTCATGGTGGGAGCCGATGCCGAGCGCGATGGAATCATTCGCGCGGGCGCTGAAATGGTGGAGAGCATGGCATGCGCCACGGTTCCCAAGGTGGTCCTGACGCTCAATCACGCCAGCGGCGCGGGATATTACGCCATGGCCGGCCAGGGCTTCGATCCGAATTTCACATTCGGATGGCCGACCGCGCGCATCGGCGTGATGGAGGGTGATTCGGCGGTGCAGGCCATTCATGGCCCCGAGCTCGCAAAGCTGAAAGCCGAGGGTCAGCCGGTCCCGGACGATCTCAAGGAGCGCATCGAGCGAACCCGCGCGGACTACGATCGCTGGCTGGACGCCCGCTATGCCGCGGCGCGCGGCCATGTGGACGCGCTGATCGATCCATTGCAAACCCGGCGGGTGCTTGCGTTCGCGTTGGAGATCGCAACGGCACACCCGCACCGCGAGCACCTGGCATTGGAGACTGTTTAGGAGATGATCCGCATCGCAAACGGCCAAGGCTTCTGGGGCGATTGGCTGGAAGCTCCCGTGCGCCTGGTGGAGCAGGGGCCCATCGATTATCTGGCGCTCGACTACCTGGCCGAGATCACCATGTCGATTCTCCAGAAACAGAAGGAGGCCGATCCGAATCTCGGCTATGCGCGCGATTTCCCGCCGTTGATCGCCCGCATCCAGCGGCGTCTGGTGGAGCGCGAGATCAAGGTGATTGCCAATGCCGGGGGCGTGAATCCAGTGGCCTGCGCGCGCGAAGTGCGGCGTCTCGCGCCATCGCTCAAAGTGGCCGTGGTGCTGGGCGACGACGTTTACGGAAGATTGGACGAGTTTCTCGCAGCCGGCAACGCCATGAAGAACATGGATACGGGCGAGCCGTTGAGCACGATTCGCGAGCGCGTCCTTAGCGCGAACGCGTACATCGGGGCTTTTCCTCTGGCCGAAGCGCTGTCCGCCGGGGCTGACGTTGTGATTGCGGGCCGCTGCACCGATACTGCATTGTCGCTCGCTCCCATGATTCATCGCTTTGGCTGGAAGCCGGAGGAGTGGGATAAACTCGCGGCTGGAACCATCGCCGGACATATCGTCGAATGCGGGGCTCAGTGTACCGGCGGCAATTGCCAGGTGGATTGGCAGAGCATTCCCGACATGGCCAACATCGGCTATCCCATCATCGAGGCCGAGCCCGATGGCCGATTCAACATCACCAAGCATGAGGGCACCGGAGGGCGCGTGTCCGTGGACGTGCTAAAGGAGCAGCTGCTCTACGAGTTGGGTGATCCCAAGAACTACATCACGCCCGATTGCGTGGCCGATTTCACCAGCATCCAGCTAAAAGACGCCGGGCCGGATCGCGTCCTGGTGTCGGGCATTC
This sequence comes from Bryobacterales bacterium, assembly GCA_963824345.1. GTDB lineage: Bacteria > Acidobacteriota > Terriglobia > Bryobacterales > Bryobacteraceae > Palsa-89. The sequence goes on along the minus strand of CAWGOZ010000008.1, from coordinate 245,247 downwards.
GCGGCGGCCCGCGCCCGGAGATGTTGAAGCTTTCCATCTCCTATTCCTATGGCTGGAAAGCGATCGGCACGCTGGTGTATAGCGCGCCGCAAGCTCTCGAGAAATCCAAAGCCGCCGATCGGATCGTGCGCGAGCGGCTCCAGCAGCTCGGGCTGAAGTTCGAGGAGATCTACACGGAGTTTTTCGGCGTGAACGCCTGCCACGGGCCGGTCGCGGTTCCGAATCCCGATCCGCCCGAGGTGCAGGTTCGAATTGGAGTGCGTGGGCAGGATCGTAAAGCCGTCGACCGTTTTACCCGCGAGCTGATTCCCCTGGTGCTCAGCGGTCCGCCCACGGGCACGGGTTTCGGCGACGGCCGGCCGCCGGTGCGCGAAGTGGTGGCGTACTGGCCCGCGTTGATTCCCCGCGCACTGATCCAGAACGTCCGTGCAGGTGGTGGAATGAAAATCCCGCTCTCGCGCATCGCCCACGCCCGCTCCGGCGATAAAGGCGACACGTCCAATATCGGCGTCATCGCCCTCGACGCGCGCCATTATCCCGTGCTGGTTCGCGAAGTGACCTCCGAACGCGTCCGGCTCTTTTTCGGCGAAATGGTGAAGGGCGGCGTGCAGCGCTACGAGTTGCCGAATCTCGGTGCGCTCAATTTTCTGCTGCATGAAGCGCTGGGCGGCGGCGGAACACTTTCGCTGCGCATCGATGCGCAGGGCAAGACACTGGGAGCCGCGCTGTTGCGGATGGAAATCGAAGTCAGTGAGAGCGAGATCGGGAGCTGAGAAACGACGTGTCCGCTTTCCCGGCGATGAAATCCGGGTCGTTCATGATGCGTTGGTGCAACGGGATGGTGGTGTAGATGCCTTCCACCACGAACATGTCCAGCGCGCGCCGCATGCGGGCGATCGCTTCCGGCCGGTCGTGCCCATAGGCGATCAATTTAGCGACCAACGAGTCGTAGAACGGCGGGATCACGTAGTCGGTGTAGGCCGCGGTATCCACGCGAATGCCGACGTCTCCCGGCAAATTCAGCGCGGTGATGCGGCCGGGCGATGGCGCGAACGTATCGGGATTCTCGGCGTTGATCCGGCACTCGATAGCATGGCCTTTGATCGCCGTTGGCTGTTGGATAATCTCGCTCAGCTTGTAGCCCGCCGCGATCAGAATCTGGCTCTTCACCAGATCGATTCCGGTGATGGATTCGGTCACCGGGTGTTCCACCTGAATACGCGCGTTCACTTCGATGAAATACAGATCGCCGTTGCGATCCATCAGAAATTCGATGGTGCCGGCGTTGGTGTAGCCGATCTTCGTCATGGCCGCGCACAGCCGCGTCCGCATTTTCTCGCGCAGCTCCGCGCTCATGGCCGGCGAGGGCGCCTCTTCCAGCAGCTTCTGGTGCCGGCGCTGGATGGAACAATCGCGCTCACCCAGAATCTCGACGTTGCCATGCTCGTCGGCCAGCACCTGAAACTCGATGTGCCGCGGCGACTCTACCAGTTTCTCCATGTAAACGTCTTGCGAAGCGAACGCCGCGCCGGCTTCCTGCTGGGCTTGCGTCAGCAACGCCGGCAGCTCGGAGGCTTCATGCACCATGCGCATGCCGCGTCCGCCGCCGCCCGCCGACGCTTTTAGCATCACCGGAAATCCGATGCGCTGCGCGGTCCCGAGCGCCTCTTCCGCGTTCTGAAGAATTCCATCCGAGCCTGGCAGGATGGGAACGCCGCAATCGGCCATCGCGGCGCGCGCATGCTGCTTCAATCCCATGGCGCGTGTAACGTCCGGCCGGGGCCCGATAAACTTGATTTCCGACGTCTCGCACACCTCGGCAAAATCGGCATTTTCACTCAAGAAACCATAGCCGGGATGAATGGCATCCACGTTGGTGATCTCGGCGGCGCTGATGACCGAAGGAATATCGAGATAACTGCGCGAGCTTTTGGCTGGACCAATGCAGATGGCCTCGTCGGCAAATCGCACGTGCAGGCTGTGGCGATCGGCTTCCGAATAAACGGCCACCGTCTTGATGCCCAGGTCCTTGCAGGCGCAGATGACGCGAACGGCGATTTCGCCTCGATTAGCGATCAGGATTTTCTGGAACATATCAGCTGAGACACATCAGCGCGGGCGAATAGCGAACAGGGCCTCTCCGTACTCCACCGGACGACCGCTTTCCATCAGCTTGGCCACCAGAGTTCCGGCAATCTCGGACTCGATTTCGTTCATGAGCTTCATCGACTCGATGATGCACATCACTTGCCCGGGTTCCACCCGATCCCCTACCTTCACGAATGGCGGGTCGCCGGGTTTGGGTGATTCATAGTACGTTCCCACGATGGGCGATTTCACGATGTGCTCGTTGGCGTCGGGCGCCATTGAAGCGCTGGGTTGCCCGCTAGGTTGCCCGCTGGGTTGCCCGCTGTGTTGTCCAGTCTCCACCAGGGTGGTTGGTAGGGAGGCCGGCGCGGCCGTCGTCTCCTGCCTGGCGTCCAGCGTACGCCGGATGCGAACGCGGTCCTCGCCACGCTCGATCTCCAGTTCGGCGATGCCACTTTCGATCACCAGTTGGATCAGCTCTCGGATCTCTTCGTTCGACATTCTAGAGAAGTCTTAGCTCCTTCGAGGTGGGCGTGAGCACTTCGCAGCCATTCTTGGTAACCAACACGGTGTCTTCGATGCGAATGCCCCCGAAATCCCGAATGTATGCGCCCGGCTCAATTGTAATCGCCATTCCGGCCACGAGTCTCGTTTTATCGCGGCGGCCCAGACGCGGCCCTTCGTGAATCTCGAGCCCCAGGCCGTGGCCCGTGGAGTGCACGAATTCTTTCCCCAGACCCGCCGTTTCAAGTACCCGCCGAGCCGCGCCATCCACCTGCGACGCACTGATTCCGGGACGCACCGCATCAATGGCCGCCAATTGAGCTTTCAACACTGCATTGTACATGCTGCGCACGCGTCGGCTGGGCCGGCCCAGGAACAGCACGCGCGTCATGTCACTCATGTAGCCGTCCTGGCACGCGCCCATATCAATTAATATTAATTCATCGTTCCCGAGCTTCCGTGAGGTGGGCTGCGCGTGGGGCAGCGCCGACCGCGATCCGGTCGCAACGATGGTTTCGAATGCGGCTTTCTCGGCTCCCAGCCTCCGCATCCGGTATTCGAGTTCGGCGGCAATCTCCGATTCCCGCGCGCCCAATCGGATGGACCGCGTGGTCTTTTCGAACGCCTCGGAGTTGGTCGCCACGCTGCGCCGAATCCGCGCGATCTCGGCGTCGGATTTGATCATGCGCAATCGTTCCACCACCCCTCCGACCGGCGTCAGCTTCACACCCTTGGGCAGCGATTCGTCCAGCCGCCGGTACATTTCAAACAACATGCGCGAGCCTTCGAAGCCGATCCGCTTCCAGCGACGTTTTCGGATGGTTTGGACTGCCGCCTGGTCCAGCGGGGTCTTGGTGACGGTCTTCACTTCGCAGACGCATTCCTGCGCGGCTTGGACGGTAAAGCGCGGATCGGTGAACAGTGTTTGTGAATCCGGCGCGTCACCTGGGGTGACCAGCAGCAACCCATTGTCGCCCGTGAACCCGCTTAGATAGCGAACGTTGGGCGGCGCCGAGACCAGTAGCGCATCGATCTTCAACTCGGCAAAAGGAAGGGCGGCGCGATCCGCCGGCGGTCCGAGATCACCCAACACGCAGCAGCAGCTTTCCGGTGGTTTTGCGGCTTTCGAGATCGCGATGCGCATCGGCGGCGTCCGCCAGCGCGTATGCCTTGTGGATGTGCAGTTTCAATTTGCCCTGGCCGATCCAGTTCAAAACATCGGTAGCGCGCCAATCCAGCTCGTCGGCGGTGGAGGAATAGTTCGCGAGCGTGGGGCGAGTCAGATACAGCGAGCCCTTCTGGCTCAGAATCAGGGGCGCAAAATCGGTGACGGGCCCGCTGGCGTTGCCGAAACTGACCATCATTCCGCGCGGGCGCAGGCAGTCCAGGCTTTTCATGAAGGTGGATTGGCCGACCGAGTCATACACCACATGCATGCCCTTGGCCTTGGCCGTGAAGTCCTCCTGGGTGTAGATGACCACTTCGTCGGCGCCGCAATCCCTGGCCTCTTTGGCCTTTTCCGCGGAGCCCACCGTTGCCACCACGCGGGCGCCCAGCATCTTGGCCATCTGGACGATCAAGCGCCCCGTGCCGCCCGCCGCCGCATGGATCAGACAGGAATCCCCCGGCTTCAACGGATACGTGGAGTGCGTGAGGTAATGCGCCGTCATGCCTTGCAGCATGGCTGCCGCGGCGGTTTCGAAATCGACCGCTGCGGGGATTTTCACCAGTTGCCAGGCGGGCACCACTGCGTATTCGGCATAGGAACCACGCGCCATCGCGTAGGCCACGCGATCGCCAGGAGCCACGGTCTTCACATCGGCGCCAACTTCCTCCACGGTTCCCGCGCCTTCATTGCCCAGCACAATCGGAGGCGGAGCCGGATACACTCCCTTGCGAAAATAGACGTCGATGTAGTTGACGCCCGACGCTACAATCTTCACCAGCGCCTGGCCCGGGCCGGCTACTGGCTTCGGAAGGTCCCCGTATTTCAAGTTCTCGACGCCGCCGGGTTGTTCGACATAGACTGCCTTCATAGTGCTCGTAAACTCCTTCGGAAATGAACCGCGATCGCGTACAAGATCAGGTATAGCAGGCTGAACGGGAATAAGACCACTCGCGCCAGCGTGCGGACCGCTCCCGAGCCGGTGAGACCGGCGCGATACAGAATGAAATAACGGATGTTAGCCAGATGTCCGCGGTCCAGCCAAAAGTAATCCGCATTTTCGTTCACCACGAACACCTTGCCAGGAAGGCGCGCAGCCAGCGACCATTTCCACTTGGTCATGATGGGTTCGGCGGAGCAAATGATGCCGAGCACGGCGTAGCCGTTTTGGCCGAGTTCGTCATAGAGGCGCTGCCGCGAGCGGCTGTCCGGATAATCGGTGACGCGATAGATCGCGCCCTGCTCCGCGTGAAAGTTTTTCGGCGCGGTCCCGTAACAGGTCACCAGATCGCAGGTTACTTGGGGATACATGCGGTAGAAATGCGGCAGCAACTTTTCGAATAGCTCACGGCTGCCGCTCTCGACGAGAAGTACGCGCGAGAAATGCGGAATAGATCGAGTGAAGAAATGGCGCATCGGCGCGGATGCTAAGTGAGCTCGAAAAAAGCGGCCACGGGAGTGGAGAAACCGGGCAAGAGCGCATCGGTTATGTGCTGGTCGCCCTTGAATTCACGAGTCGAGTCGCTGTGATAAATCATCACGGAGCGCGCATCCGGATAAACAACCCACACCGACCTGGAGCCATGATCTAGATAAGCGCCGATCTTACGTCTCAAATGGATCTCAAGGTCAGTAGGCGCAATTACCTCGATAGCCAAGTCCGGGGCGCCCTGCAGATAGGTCTGCCTGCTTGGATTCAATCGGCCGAGAGGCAGAAGAGACACGTCGGGAACAAACACGCTGTTGGCGCTAACGACGAACGCCACCCGCGACAGGGCCTTTAGCCCAAGAGCGTCATTCGCGCTGAGGTAGACAAGGCAAGCCTCGAGAACGTTGCTTCGAATAATGGCATCCGTCTGCGACGAGGGAGGCATGTTTATTACGTCTCCACAGATAAGCTCCTGCCGCAGCTCATTGCCGTGTTGGTCGAATTCCTCGGGCATCGCCAGGAACTGATCGGACGTCAGGAGGGTGGTCGCCGCCATCTCTTCCATTCTAACGCTTCCTTCAAACGCCCCAGGAGTAGTCTTGCACAACCTTGTCGACGTCTTCGTCCTGCTCGGTCAGCCGCATCAACTCCAGCCGGATGGCATCCACCAGCGCGCCCCAACTGGCTTCGATCACGTTGTCGGACACGCCGACGGTGGCCCAGCTGCGGCGATGATCGGACCACTCCACCAGCACCCGAACCTTGGCCGCGGTACCCTTCTTGGGTTCCAGCACGCGCACCTTGTAATCGGTCAGCCGGACGTCTTTTACTTGCGGATAGACATTGGAAAGACATTGGCGCAGGCACAGATCCAGCGCGTTCATGGGGCCTTGCCCGGTAGCGCTGGCGGTGTGCACGCTGTCCTGGATGCGCAGCGTTACCGTCGCTGTGGTTCCACCCACCAGCCGCGTGGTGACGTCGTAATTCACCACTTCGAACACGCTCCAGCCGGGATGCAGCGCCTCGCGCACCAGCAGTTCGAAGGTGCCTTCCGCCGCCTCCAGTTCGTAGCCCTGATGTTCCAGATCTTTGATGCGTTCCAACAATTGTCGCCGCGCATCGGCATCCAGGCGTTCGGCCAATCCGTGCTGCTTCAGCTTGTACAGCACGTTTCCGCGGCCCGACAGATCGCTCAGCAGAACGCGTTGCCGGTTGCCCACCGTCTCCGGCTTCACGTGCTCGTAGGTGGCGGCATCCTTCAACACCGCGCTGACGTGCACGCCGCCCTTGTGGGCAAATGCGCTGTGGCCCACATAGGGTTGATCGTTGCGCATCGGCAGATTCGCTACTTCGGCGATATAGCGCGCCACCGCGCTCAAGGTTTGCAGGTTCTCGCGGCCGATCGTGGTATGGCCCAGCTTCAATTCCAGATTCGCGATGATCGATACCAGGTTGGCGTTGCCGCAGCGCTCGCCATAGCCGTTGATGCAGCCTTGCACATGCGTGCAGCCGGCTTCCACCGCCGCGATGGTATTGGCCACCGCGACATCGCAATCGTTATGCGTGTGGATGCCGATCACGCCATCGAAGCGCTTGCGGACTTCCGCGACCACTTCCACGATCCGGTGCGTGAGATTGCCGCCATTGGTGTCGCACAGGCAGAGCACATCGGCGCCCGCCTTCTTTGCGGCTTCCAGCGTGCGTAGCGCAAACTCGGCGTTGGCGTTATAGCCATCGAAGAAATGCTCGGCGTCGTAGACCACTTCGCGGCCGTGATCCTTCAGATATTTCACGGTTTCCGCGATCAGCTTCAGATTCTGGTCTTCGTCGATACCCAGCGCCCGCCGGACGTGCAGATCCCAGCTCTTGCCGAAAATGGACACCGCCGGCGTGTCGGCGTCCAGCAAGGCCCGCACGTTCGGATCCTGGTCCACTGCGTTCTTGGAGAAGCGCGTGGAGCCGAACGCCGTCAGCCGGGCGTGCTTGAACTTGACGTCTTTCGCGCGCTTGAAAAATTCTTTGTCCTTCGGATTGGAGTTGGGCCAACCGCCCTCGATATAGTCGATACCCAGCTCGTCCAGCCTCTGCGCGATGATCAGTTTGTCATCGACGGAAAATGAGACGGCCTCGCCCTGAGTCCCGTCCCGGAGCGTTGTATCGAACGTTTGAATGCGCATTGGAACTACTTGGTTACCGCGGCTGCTTCTTGCTCCCGCGGTACGCCCTCCTCCTTCTTTTTCTTCAAAAACGTCATCATCTGGCGGAGTTCCCTACCCACGCGTTCGATCGGCTGATCGTGAGCCGCTTCGCGCATGGCGATGAACTTGTGGCGGCCGTTTTTGTTTTCCTCGATCCACTCGCGCGCGAACTGCCCGGACTGAATCTCGGACAGAATCTTCTTCATCTCCTTGCGCGTTTCGGCCGTGACAATGCGCGGCCCACGCGTGTAATCGCCGAACTCCGCAGTGTCCGAAATCGAATAGCGCATGTAGCCCAAGCCGCCTTCGTAGATCAGATCGACAATCAGCTTCAATTCGTGCAGGCACTCGAAGTAGGCGATTTCAGGCGCGTAGCCCGCTTCCACCAGCGTCTCGAAGCCGGCCCGGATCAGCTCGCTCACGCCGCCGCACAGCACCGACTGCTCGCCGAATAGATCGCTCTCGGTCTCTTCCTTGAAAGTGGTTTCGATGACGCCCGCTTTCAGGCATCCCAGCGCCAGCGCATAAGCCAGGGCATTCTCCAGCGCGTGGCCGGAAGGGTTTTGATGGATCGCCACCAGCGCCGGAACGCCGACGCCTTCGGTGTAGAGCTCGCGCACGCGATGGCCCGGAGCCTTGGGCGCGATCATCGAAACGTCCACGTTCGCGGGTGGTTTGATTTGCCCGAAGTGGATGGCGAAGCCGTGCGCGAACATTAAAGTCTTGCCCGCGGCGAGGTTTGGAGCAATCTCGTTGTTATACAAATCGCCCTGAATATGATCCGGAACCAGGATCATCGCGACGTCCGCGCCTTTGATGGCGTCCGCGACGCTCAGCACCTTCAGCCCCACTGCCGCTGCCTTGGCCGCGCTCTTGCTTCCCGGGTGCAGGCCCACGGTAACGTTGACGCCGCTATCGCGCAGGTTGAGTGCGTGGGCATGCCCCTGGCTTCCGTAACCGATGATGGTTACCGTCTTGCCTTGGAGCCGGTTCAGATTGCCGTCTTTTTCGTAGTATCTCGTTGCCATGTTTTTGTAGAGTCCCTTAGTGTTTCGTTTCCAGTTTTTCGTCTGCTTCGTCCGCGGCCGCGTTGCGCGGAACGGGCGGCGCCAGCCGCAGCTTCTTGGCTTCCAGCGAAACCGCCAGCGCGCCCGAGCGCGTCACTTCGATGTCGCCATAACTGCGCATGACGTCCAGAAATTCGTCCAGCTTCTCGGAATCGCCCGTCACTTCCAACGCAAATCCTTCCATGCTGGAATCCGCCACGCGAGCGCCGAAAATCTCCGCCTCCTTGAGAATCGCCGTGCGGTTGTTGAGCGGCGCGCGCACCCGCAGCAGCGCCATCTCGCGCTTGACGGCTGGCGCATCGGTCAGGTCGGCCGCCTGCAGCACGTTCACCAGCTTGTTCATCTGTTTGATCACTTGCGAGCGCAGTTGGGGCTCAATGTCCACCACGATCGTCATTCTTGAAAGCGTCGCGTCCAGCGTCCGCGCCACGGTCAAGCTCTCGATGTTATAACCGCGCGCGCTCAAAAGGCCCGTGATACGCATCAAGGCGCCCGGCTTGTTTTCCACCAGCAGTGAAATTAGTTGCAGCATACCGGCTCCCTCACGGTCGCGGCTCGGTAAACGCCGGCTCTATTCTGAGCCGCGCACGTGAGCAAGCGGTTGTTGGGACTGTCTAACATCGTGCTACGCCTCCACCGGTTGGGGCGGTCCCAACACCATCTCGTTGATCGCTCCGCCGGCCGGGACCATCGGGTACACGTTCTCGTAGGGCGCCACGCGAATATTCAACAGGTAGGGGCCCGGCTCGCGCACCGCTTCTTCCAGCGCCGGCGCCAGCTCATAAACGCCCTCGATGGTGCGGCCCTTGAACCCGTACGCGCCCGCCAGCTTTTCGGCGTCTGGAAACGAGGTCAGCAGGGCCTGCGAGATTCGGTTGTTATAGAACAGCTCCTGCCATTGCCGGATCATTCCCAGATAGCCGTTGTTCACCACCACGATCTTGATCGGCAGCGCGTGATTGGCTATGGTGGCTAGCTCGGGAATCGACATTTGGAAGCCGCCGTCGCCGACGATGGAGAACACCAGTTTATCGGGACGCGCGAATTGCGCGCCGATGGCGGCCGGCAGTCCAAAGCCCATCGCACCCAGGCCGCCGGAGTTGATCCACAGGCGCGGCGAGTTGAAACGGATAAACTGCGCCGCCCACATCTGGTGCTGGCCGACGTCCGAACGTCACGATGGCCTGTCCGAGGGAAAGCCGGTCGATTTCGCGCATCACGTGCTGCGGTTTGATTTCGCTCGCGGACACGTCCGGCGTCAAAGGATGCTCGGCTTTCCAGTCCCGAATCTGACGCCGCCAATCGGCGCGCGACGGGGCATTTTGTTCTCGTGCTTGCGGCGCCAGCTCGTGCAGAACTTTGTTCAGCTTTTCGAGCACTCGCTTCACGTCGCCCACGATCGGCAGATCGGCCGCGCGGTTCTTGCCGATCTCCGCCGGATCGATATCCACATGGATCACTTTGGCGTGCGGCGCGAACGCCCCGAGGCGCCCCGTCACGCGATCGTCAAAACGAACCCCCAGGGCGATCAGCAGATCCGCCCCCGACATCCCCATGTTGGCCGCGTAGCTGCCATGCATGCCCGGCATGCTGATGTAATTGGGATGCTCGGCCGGCAACGCCCCCAGGCCCATCAGTGTGTTGACCGCGGGCGCGTCCACCAATTCCACCAGTTCCCTCAACTCCTCGGCTGCATCCGCCGCGATGATGCCGCCGCCCGCGTACACGAATGGCCGCTTCGATTCCCAGATCATCTGCGCCGCGCGCCGGATCTGGCCGGTGTGGCCCTCAGTGAAAACCTTGTACCCCGGCAGATGGATGGACGAAACCGGCGTGTAGTGCGCCTGCGCCTGGAACACGTCCTTGGGAATATCCACCAGCACCGGACCTGGCCGGCCGGTGGACGCGATGTAGAACGCCTCATGCACCACCTGCGGCAGTTCGGCCACGGTCTTCACCATGAAATTGTGCTTGGTGCACGAGCGCGTGATGCCGAAGGTATCGGCCTCCTGGAACGCGTCGCTGCCGATCAGCTTACTGGTGACTTGTCCGGTGATGGCCACCACCGGAATGGAGTCCATCATGGCGTCCACCAGCCCGGTTACCAGATTCGTCGCGCCCGGGCCGGAGGTGGCGCAGCACACCCCGATTCGTCCCGTGGATCGGGCATAGCCCTCGGCCGCGAACGCCGCGTTCTGTTCGTGCCGCACCAGAATGTGGCGGATCGGATGGTCGTAGAACGCGTCATACAGCGGCAGCGTCACGCCGCCCGGGTAACCGAAGATGCAGTCTACATTCTCGCGGACCAGGCACTCCAGCAAAATCTCGGCGCCGGACATTAGCTTCGATTCCGTCACGCCGCTTGTTCGATGCGCGGTGCTCGTCGACATCTAGCCTCCATAAATTAAACTCACCAAAAAATCAAAAGGCCACCGAGTGGTTTTTCTTCCCCACCCGATGGCCTTTCGGAAACTCGTGTCCGAAGCCCTCAAGCGGGGCTGGGTACTACGACCGTAATAAGAATAGGCCGGAGCTTCGGAGCTTGACCACTTGAAAAGGCAGACGCATTCCGGCCCGGTTGGGTTCGAGACACGCCCATTTGCCCTTTCAACGTGATCATTGGATCTAGGTTATCGTAGCAGCGTGGCAAATGCAAGAGGGAGTTTGTATAAATTCTGTTAATCTCCCCATTCGGACCGTAAGGCGTTTTGCTCATCCCGGCGCGCTCGCAGGCTGCCGATCAGAAACGCATGCACTTCCGCAACCTCGTTTCCTTGACCGTTCCGTTGGGACTGCTGGCGGCAGGCGCTTTTGCGCAGAGCTGCCGTCCGGGGTCCGTCGAGTTAGATGTGAATATCCAATGTGCTTGCGTTAAGGACCCGAACGGCGACCCGTGCAAGCTGTACCAGAGCAACAAATCGATGTACGACGGCAAGGGAATCCAGATGTGGCAGCCGACGGAAAGCCCGCTGAAGACCGCGCCCGCGCCATCCAGGGTTTCCGAGCGGAGCGTGCCGCAGCAGCGGACGCCGGTTAGTGCAACGCTGCTTCCGGCCGATACGCCATTCTGGCAAATGCTGCCGGCGGGAACCCGGATGGCGGTCGGGATGCGGCCGCAGTGGCTCACCGCCTCGCCACTCCTCGATCAATTGCTGACACTGGGCGGACAAATGGCCGGCCAAAGCATGGACGCGGTGCGGCGCGAACTGTCGGGCGTGGATATGGTGATTATGGCCAGCACGCGATTGGGGGCGCCTCCCTTGATTCTGGCGCGGGCGACGGATGTCGTGCGCGCCACCAAGGCCGAGCGCGATCCATATCGCTACGTGGATCCCGACACGATTCTGGTTGGGGATTGGAATGAAACCGATGCTGCCATGCGGAGGTTGTTTTCACAGGGCCCGGTAAGCGCCGAGGCGACGATGGCAGGCCGGGTAGCAGCCTGGAGCGATGTCTGGCTGGTAATGGACCCGCGCATGACCGCGAAAATGGCGGCCGAGCTTCCGGGAGTGACGAAGATGACGGTGGGGATGGCGATGCGCGATGGCCTGACGATAGAGGCGTGGTTCGATACACTAAGCCCGCTCGCGGCGAAGAATCTGGCGGCGCGGCTGCAAAAAAATCCGCAAGCGGCTCCGGTTTTCGGCCAGATTAGCGACACAACCTCTAGCATTGAACAGCGCGACAACGCGGTGCGGTTGTATGCGCGCGTGAGCGCGAGCCAGCTCACCGGATCTGCTGGTCACGGAACGCCGGTTCGACCGCCCGCGCTCGATGTCGTTACGCGCAACAAGATTGGCGAGGTACAAACGGGCATGGATCGCGCGGCGGTTGAGGCGCTGGTGGGAAAACCGCATTCGGTGATGGCCATTGAGGGCGCGGACGAGCCAGTGGAGACGCTGATCTACAACCTCGACGACAAGGGTACGGCGCGGGTTCGGGTGGTCAGCGGCAAGGTGGCCTCCGTGCAGTTTTCCGACTAGAAATGCGGACACTTCTCTGTTTCTTGATCTGTATGATCGGGTGCCGGGCGCAGCGTCCCGAGGACCAGGTCCTGGCAGTGTACAGCGAGATGGCGCGGGCCCAGCAAAGCGGGGAGCGGGGAGACGACGCGGTCTTGCTCGAACAATACGCAAAAGACCAATTCCTGAGCCTGCGCTTCATCAAGGAAGACGGGCGCTGGAAGATCAAGGGCCAGGCTGCTAATGCTGCTAATAATGAGGCGTACCACCCGGACTCGGTCTATGCCATGCTTCCGCCGGCAGCCGGAGCCTTCGAGCGGGCGGGGTCGCCGTGGCAGAACATTGCGGCGGCATTGGACCCGGCGGAGGCGGCCAGGCACGGCTGGCAGGTGCGGGCAACGTACGATGAGTCGTTTTTGTACGTTCGGATTGAATCGTCAATGCCGATCCCGGCGCCGGGTGCCCAGGCCGAGAAGCCACCCTCGGGATGGCCGGTGATGAAAGTGAGAGTTGACGGGGTTGGCGAGTTCGTGTTGCACGCCAACGCAAACATCGGAGACCAGGCGACGTTCGATGCGGGTGGCCGCGCCAACAGCCACCGGCACTACGTTGCGTATTGGCTTATGCTGGAGCGCGCTGGCCACATGATCTTCCAGGCATGGGCGGGCCCGGATCCCCATCCGTTGGTTCACGCCGGAGACCACGTCCTCGATGTCCGCGTTCCGCTGCGGACCATGGGCGTCGCGGATGCGGGGCGCACCAAAATCACCATCGGCGACGCGCAGTGGCCGAAGTCCGCGATTTTCAGCTTGGCATTGCAGCAATATCGATAGCGCTCTAGCGCCTTCACTTCGCCGGGTGCAGGATCAGCTTCTGCACGCGCCAGTTCAGCAGCTCGGCCGCGTAGATCTCATTCTCGGCCGGGCACGCCAGCTCGTGAATCCAACCGAATTGCTTGGTCTGGTGGCCCATGCTCCCGAATACGCCTAGCACTTTGCCGTCCAGCGTCAGCTTATACACGCGCCCCGGATACGCATCGGAGCTGTAGAGGTACTGCGTCGGCCCCGGCGTAATGCAGATGGCCCATGGCGCGCCGCTTTGCATGGTTTGCGCCGGCCTCACAGCTCCTACCGTCGCCGGGGGCAGAGGCGCGGGCGGATTGCCCATCCACATGTGGACCACCGGCGGCATCGGCACGTCGATCGTGATCTCACGCAGGAATTCTCCGTCGGAATCGAAAACCTGGATGCGCCGATTCCCGCGATCAGCCACGTAGATGTTGCCCTTGGCGTCCGAGGCGATGCTGTGCGGCGTATTGAACTCGCCCTGCCCTGCGCCGAAAGTGCCCCATTGCTTCACCCAATCGCCGTTCTTGTCGAACTTGGCGACGCGCGAATTGACGTAGCCGTCGCTGACGAAAATGTCGCCCGCGGGATCCCATGTGACATCGGTCGGCTGTCGAAACTGACCGTTCACGGCCGGACGCGGCGGCGTCCCCGGCGGCAGGCGCTTCCAAGGCTCGGCGTCCTCGTCCGACGCTTCTTTCTTGCGCCCGAACACCATCGCCACGCGGCCCTCGGGATTGAACTTGATCACCATATCCGAGCCTTTGTCGATGGCCCAAAGATTGTCGTCTTTGTCGAATCGGATGGCGTGCGCGAAGGACCAGGCGTAGAGATTGTGCCCGATCTCCCGGATGTATCTGCCGTCCGGACCGAACTCCAGAATCTGGGCCGCCGCGGCCGCGTAGGCCGGCCCGGTGGTGTTGCCGCGCGTGAAGATGAACACATGCTTCTTCGAGTTCACCGCCACGCCCGATACCTCGCCCAGATACATATCCGGTGGAAGCTTCAGGAAATTGGGAACCGAATCGTAGGGAATCTCAGGGACCTGCGGTCCCAGCTCGTCGCCCCAGGCGACAGCACTGCAAAATACAACGGCAAGAACCCAATAGCGTGTCAAGACAGCCTCCTAAGGTACCGAGAGCTACGATATCAAATCAATTGCCTACCAGCCAGCGCACAATTTGAATCGGCAGCGGGTATAACCACCACAGCCCGGCGTTTCCTTCCAGATAATAGGTCGGAACCAGGAAGGAAATCGCCGCGCCGATCGCAGCCAGCCCTTCAACCTGCTTCATCCGTTCGCTACGGCTGAGCGCGGCCAGACCAACGAACACCGCCGGCAGACAATAAGCCATGCTCCGGGTTACGTCGGCGACGGCCAGCGATGCCAGCATCACGCCTGCCAAAGCCCCACAAAATCCGGCAGCGGCCCAATAGCGTTTTTGGACGAACAGCGCCAGCAAGCCGAGGAACACGAGGATCCAGCTTCCACCCAGGCCGGTCCAGATAGCAAGTGGAATCACGTTAGCTTGTTGCACGAATATGGACAGCCCGATTCCGCTGGCGGCGTGGACGTAGGAATGCGTCGTAATCAGGTACGCCCTGGTCCCGAGATATCCCGCGATGGCCACGACCACTGCAGCAGGTTTGCCGGTGACGAAACGCCAGGGTCCGGCGGTGTTGTTGTAGGCCCCTAAGAGGAAGACAAAACAAGACGCAACGAGTGCCCGTTCATCCGTCCACGCGGCCAGGAACAGAAACGACGCCGCCAGAAGCGAGGATGACGCCGCGCACGCCGCAACCAGCAGGCAAATCGCCAGAGCGTCATAATAGCCGCCCCGCAAGTCGTGAAAAGCCGCTTCGCCAGGCCATGCGCAGGCCGTCGCAAGACAAACCAAGAGCGCTACTTTCCTGCTGGCGCTGATGGTGAAAGCAACTTTCAGGACCAGGTACAGAAGAACCACGCCGACGCCAGCGAAGAAGATCAGCAGGCCGGCTTCATGCAGATGGAAGATGTGCGCCAATATCGGCACGGTCAAGCGAAACGTTAAATTGCTCTCGTGCGAACCGGCGGCGAAAATCCGGCTGGTGTCGATCAAAGGGTGGTCGAATTTGACTTGCGCATCACGCCATTTCGCCTCGACAAAACTGGTTCCCAGTGCGTCGTAGCTCGGAAATGCCCGCAAGAGGGTTATCGCTAGGACGGAGCCGAGGGCCTTCCACTTCCAGTGCGGTCCCGCCAGTATCCGGTCGACTACTGCGTCAATACGGTCGCGAAGCCACTGGTAGAACCGCTCAACCGTCCTGTTCTCGCCGAAGCTCATCGTGCGGGATCGAGACCGGCTGAGATGGCGACTAGACCCAACTCGCGCACGTCACCCTCAACGTTCGCCGACGCTTTGTCGAGCTGAAAGCTCACCGCCACCAAACCCGTCTGAAGCGCTGCCGCCGGCACGCGCGCGGAGTAGGCTCGCGCACTCGCTTCCGTAAAAGTACGCGCCGGGAGGGCGTAACCGCCGGCATTCGCGCTCAATGTCATCGCGCCCAACCGCTCGAGCTGCGTATCGGGAAGATAAAGTTGGAGCACCAGCTCGGCCCCGTTCCGCTCAGACCCGGGAGGAGTTTTGAGCAGAACGGTAAAGCTCTTCGCGGTCCAGCGCCACGCCCCCGCTTCCACTGCGTAAAACCCGTCGAGCAATTGAGGGGCGTGCGCCAGATCGGCCATCTTCAGGTCGCTGATCGCGCTAGGATCGTAGACCTTGCGATACAGGTCAAACGACTCGCGTTCAAATACGGCGGTCTGCCAGAAGGTGGAACCTTCGAAGTGCCGGATGGCCTGGTATCCCAGCAGTTCAAGAAGGTTGCACCAGCGCGCCTCCGCGCCCATTTCGGTGTAGCCTACCAGCACCTGGTCGCGTCGGGACGAAGCATACAGCGCGCGCGGATCGTTGGCGGTGTTCTGTTTGGACCAATCCCAATACGCTGGCCGCGCGCCCTGGTGAAAATTGGAGTAGATGTTCGTGGAGAAGTAAGGCTGCAGCGCGGTAGCTGAATATCCAACCGCGTACAATCCACCGGGTGGCAAACCCTGGCTGCGCAAATATCGCGCTGCCTCGCGGCTGCCGGAATAAGCATGGCTCCAGTCGTAACCCATCGCCGCTACTGTCCAATAGCATTGAAACCCGATGGCAACGGTGAGCGCTAGCAGGGTGGGCGCGGTGATGCGGGTTCTGTACGCCGAGATCCAGATCGCAAACAGCCAACTCAGAAACAGGACGCCCAGGTGCCAAACTTGCGAATAGACAATGGTCCCAAAGACGCAGAGGGCGCCGCTCGCCAGCACAAAAAAAAGCCATCCACCGCCTCGCCACAGGAACGGTAAGGAGAGCGCAACCAGGATCAGGGACACCCACCAGTACCCTGTAAACGCGACGGCGAAGCTGTTCTTGGCGACATCCGCAAGGAAGCGCAGGTTCGCCAGGCCCCGGTGCTCGGCGAAAGCCACGTCTTTCGCGGGCCACGCGGAAACCAGGAAGAAGCCGAGGATTAGCCAGTAAGCCAACCCGGCAATTGCCAGCTTCCAGCGCTCGGACTTGTGGAGCCGGCCCCAATGAAACAATAAGGGCCCATAAAGAGTCACCCAGATGCAAGCCGAGATCAGAAAGCCGTGCACGCTGACGCCCCCCAGCAGGGCCAGAAGCAAGGTCGTCAGGGCCGGCCTGCGCTCGGCCTCCCGATAACCGGCCGCGATCGCGAATAGGAGGGGCGCCACCAACGCATAGCTGCGCGCGAGGACCGCATATTGATAGCAAAGGTAGTAAGTAAATGGCAGCAGGATCCGAATAAAAAGTGGAAGAGGAGCATATCGAAGCAAAAGAAATACTGCCGTAAGCCCCAGAATGCCTGAAATGAAGCTATAAGCCGAATAAGAAAAGCCTAGCCGGGTCAGCCCGTGCAGCAAGGTTTGCCACAGCCCGGGCGTTCCTTCATAGTGCAGCAGCCGGCCCCACAAATCGGCCAGGCTTGCGTCGCGGCCCAAGAGCCAACTCTGAGCCTCGTCGGCCCAAGGCTCGTGAAAATGAATGGTCAGCGCCACCAGCAGCGCGTATACTCCCCCGGCCCAGTAGAGCCGCGGATGCGGACGCGGCTTCGCCATGGCTGAGGGCTCCAGCGTTATGGCGGTCTGCGGCGACATCCCTGTGGTCCAATTTTAGACGTTTAGAAGACCAAGCGTTGACCAAAAAATTCGAAACTTTGCGCTCTCGCGGGATTCTATGGTGAGATAAGTGAAGTACTCAGTTCGTCGAGCGAGCCGACGCGCGTCCGCCTGACCTTCCATCTTATGACAGAGCCTTCCCCAGGAACCGCCGTAATTATCGGCGCTGGCCCGGCCGGTTTGACGGCAGCGTTGGAGCTGCTGCGCCGGAGCTCCATCCGTCCATTGGTATTGGAGAAGAGCGGCTACATGGGTGGCATATCGCGTACGGTGGCATACAAAGGCAACCGCATTGATATTGGCGGGCATCGCTTCTTTTCAAAATCGGACCGGGTGATGGATTGGTGGATGTCGATGCTGCCCGTGGAGCCGACCTCCGAGCCCCAGCATCGGCTGGTGTATCGGGGCCAGGAGCGCACCCTGTCTTCCAACGGGCCTTCCAACGGCCACGCCCCGGATGCTTCCGAGGACAGCCCCGTAATGCTGGTGCGGCCGCGCAAATCGCGCATCTTTTTTCTGCGGAAGCTCTTTGATTATCCACTCCAGCTGAATCTCGGAACTCTTAGAAAGCTGGGCGCGCTGCGTACTCTCAAGGCCGGAATCAGTTACACGGCCAGCGCGATGCGGCCCATCAGCCCGGAGAAGACCCTCGAGGATTTTCTGATCAATCGCTTCGGACGGCATTTGTACGGGACCTTCTTCAAGAGCTACACCGAAAAGGTCTGGGGCGTGCCGTGCCATCAGATCAGCGCCGAATGGGGAGCGCAGCGCATTAAGGGGCTCTCGCTGCGCAAGGCGATCCTGCACCATTTCAAGAAGCTGGTGGGCGCCGGGTTGGACGAGATTGGCCAGAAGGATACCGAAACCTCTCTGATCGACAAGTTTCTCTATCCGAAACTCGGTCCCGGTCAACTGTGGGAAGAGGTAGCGGGCCGCGTCCGTGCGGAGGGAGGCGAGATCCTCACTGGTTGGACCGTCTGCGGGATACAAACCTCCGGTAATCGGGTCACCGGAGTAACAGCGCTCAGCGAGACCGGCGAACGGCGCTTCTTTCCCGCGCAGTACGTGTTCTCCACCATGCCTGTGAAGGAACTGATCCAGGCTTTTGACGTCCCGGCTCCGCGCGAGGTCCAGGAGGTGAGCCACGGTCTGATGTACCGCGACTTTATCACCGTCGGGCTTTTGCTCCATCGCCTGAACATCAGCGACCAGCGCGGCGAGTTGCTGAAAGACAACTGGATCTATATCCAGGAGCCGGATGTTTTCGTCGGGCGGATGCAGATCTTCAACAACTGGAGTCCGTTCATGGTCAGTGATCCTCACAAGGTGTGGATCGGGCTGGAATACTTCTGCTACGACACCGATGAGCTGTGGCGCAAGCCGGATGAGGAGATGATCGCCCTGGCCGTCCAGGAGGCCGAAAAACTGGGGATCGTCGCGCGCGCCGACGTTCTGGACGCCACCGTGCTTCGGATGGAGAAAACCTATCCGGCCTACTTCGGCACCTACGATCGTTTCCCGGTGATTCGCGACTTTGTGGACCGCTACGAGAACCTGTTCCTGGTGGGGCGCAATGGCATGCACAAGTACAACAATCAGGACCATTCCATGCTGACCGCCATGACCGCGGTGGACAACATTGTGGAGGGCCGGCGCGACAAGGCCAATATTTGGGCGGTCAACACAGAAATGGAATACCACGAGTCCAAGGATGACGTTCCGGACGAAGCCGTCGAGGAACGCGCCGCAAGCGCGGTTCGCTGATCGTTTCCCTACGTTGCGTAGGGGGCCAGCCCGTTGCCAAACGACCAGTTCTCTTTCGCCACTTCGACCAGACTGATGACCACGTCTTCAGGCCGCACGCCCGGCTCTTTCGCCAGCAGCTCGGCGACTTTCTGGTAGAGAGCGCGCTTCTGGTCGACCGTCCGGCCGGCGTTCAGAGTGATCTGAATGAAGACCACGTCGTCCGTGCGCCGAATGCCGAGGTAGGAGGGATCATAGATCAGTCCGTCAGAGGGGTGCTCAGTGATCACTTGAAAGCGATCCTCGGCTGGAACATTGATCGCCTCCACCATCGCGCGATGAACGCCGTCCCCGATCTTGTCGCGATACCCGGCCGTCTTTCCTTGGCGTAGAGAGATTCGAACCAAAGGCATGACTGTATTATCTGCCAGACCCATAGCTTTCTGAGAGAATAAAGTCGGGCCTGTTGTACGGGTGGTCGCTCGCGGGCGGGGTTCACTCGCCGGCGGGAGGAAAGTCCGGTCTCCATAGGGCAGCATGCCGGCTAACGGCCGGGGGGGTTCGCTCAAAGCGGATTTCACGGAAAGTGCCACAGAAAATATACCGCCGGGACCTGGTGTGAAAGCGCCCGGCTTCGGTAAGGGTGAAAAGGTGCGGTAAGAGCGCACCGCGGGCGGAGCGATTCGTCTGGCAGGGCAAACCCCATGCGGAGCAAGACCAAATAGGGGGGGAGGAGCGGCCCGCTCCGTTGGACTCCCGGGTAGGTTGCTAGAGCCTGGCAGCAATGCCTCGCCCAGAGGAATGATCGCCGCCCTTCGGGGTACAGAAACCGGCTTACAGTTCAGCAGGCCCATTCGGAAATTCAGTGCTGAAACCCTGGCCTTGGCTTCGAAACGCGTTGGATCACGGCACCCGCCAGCAGGTGACCCGGATGGGTCTGCTGTTCACGATGACCTGCGTGCTGGTGGCGCTGGCGGCCTTCGTTTCGGCCAACAATCTTCTGTTCTTGATACTGGCCTTGCTGCTGGCCACAATGATGGTCGCCGGATTCATCAGCCGCCTCTCGCTGGCGGGCTTGGAACTGGATTTCCTGCTTCCCGAACACCTGTGCGCCGGGCGCAAGCTGATTGGCCGCATCGTCATCCGAAATAGCAAGCATTGGATGCCGTCGTTCTCTATTCATCTGGCCGGTTCCAGCGGCTCGGGTCTGGCACTGCCGTTGTACTTCACCGTGATTCCGGGCGGGGCGCTGATCGAAGCCCCGGTCGAGTTGTTCTTCGCGCGCCGCGGCATTTACCGGCAAAACAGCTTCCGCTTCGCCACGCGCTTTCCCTTTGGATTCGTCGAGCGGCACGTTGGCGTGCGGCTGATGCGGGATATTTTGGTCTACCCATCCATTGATCCGCAGACCGGCTTCGAGGATCTGCTGGTTTCCCTGCAAGATGAGATGACGTTGTTTTATCGGGGCCAAGGCCACGATTTTTACCGCATCCGTCCGTACGAGGCGCTCGAAGATGCGCACCACGTGGATTGGAAGGCAACCGCGCACACTGGCGATCTCCAGGTGCGCGAGTTCGCACGCGAGCAGGAGCAGGCGGTGGCGTTCTTCCTGGATCTGGATGTGCCGGCATCGGAAGCCGCGTGGTTTGAATCCGCGGTGGACCGCTGCGCGTTCTTGGCCTGGAACATGACCCAGCGCGGGTCCCGAGTTCGCTTTTGCACCCAAGACGTTCGACTGGCAGCTTCCCGAGGAAGCCGATGTGTACGCCATCCTGAAGTATCTGGCGATTGTTTCCATACGTCCGGGCCGGCCGCTCGCTCCGGCGCAGGATCGGAACGTCTTTCATATCATCTTCAGCGCGTCTCCCGAGCGGCTTGCAGAAGCCGGGTGGGAGTTCGGTGGAGCGAACACGCGGCTGCTGGCGCCGGCTCACCGAGCCGCGACCGTGAGGGAGCCGGCCTAGAAAATCAGCTTTAATCCGAACTGGATCTGCCGCGAAGTGGTATTGGTCGCGGTGATCAATCCCGCCGACGAGCTGATGGCGCCGTTGGAGAAGACGGTCGAGTTCGGCGTCCCGAAGTTCGCTGTGTTGAGAAGGTTGAAAATCTCCGCGCGGAATTGCAGATTGGCGCGCTCGGAAAGGGCCGTGTCTTTGAACAGCGAGGCATCCACGTTGGTGAGGCCGGGCCCGTTGTACATGCCGCGCCCCAAGTTTCCGTAGGTGCCGGGAGTAGGCAGAATAAATGCTTTCGGATTGAACCAGTCATTCGGATTTTCCAACACCACGGGTCCTGAAAAAGCAGGATTCAGCGAAGGCCGGTCGGGGTTTCTGGTGTCGCCGTCTCCGGATTGATTCGATCCGATAACTGGAGTAAATGGAAAGCCACTCTGGAGCGTGACAATGGTATTGAACTGCCAGCCGCTCACGAGACGGCCTTTGCCGAACGGCAACTGGTAAGTGCCCGAGATGCTGGCTGAATTGGGGATGTTGTAGGCGGAGGGTCCCCAATCGCGATGTGGGTCGTAGGGGTCCATAACCATCTGCGACTGATTGCTCGCCTGCGCGCCGGTAAGCCCGGAGTTCATGTCCAGATCCTTCGACCAGGTGTAATTCGCGCGGAACTGAAGGCCTTTGCTGAAACGGTGGATCAGGTCCACTTGCAGGGCGTTGTAGCTGCTATTGCCTTCGGTGTACCAGAAGAATCCGGCGCCCAGATCGGGGTTCGGTAACTTCGCGTGAGGGCCGGGAATATACTGTGCGCCCTGCGGCGCCAGGCCGGCCACCGAGCCGGTACCGCCAGAGACACAGCCGGCCGGATCGGAACAAATGCGGGCTGGAATGGCGTTCGGGTCGACACTCAAAAGGCCGTGATATCCGAATTCGCCGACATAGGCCGCGCGCAGAACCGTATCGTGACTCAGTTTCTGTTCCAGCGTAAAGTTCCATTGCTGAACGGTCGGGGTTTTGGCATTGGGCTGCACGCCCTGGGGGGCGAAAATGGTGGCAGGTGCGGGAGGGATGCCGGGGGTAATCGGAACCAGCGAAGGTAGGAATCCTCGCAGCGAAACAGAGCCGTTGTAGGGAGGAATGGAGTTGAGCAGGAAGCTGAGGTCGTCGATCAGGGAATAATACGCGCCGTAGCCGGCGCGGACCGCGGTCTTCCCGTTTCCGAAAACGTCCCAGGCCAGGCCCGCGCGCGGACCAAGCAAGTGCGTCGCATTGTTCTGAGTGAAAACAGAACCGCCCACTTGCGGCGTGGTGAGCAGGATGCCGTTCGAGCCGGTCAGATAATTAGCCGCGCGTCCGGATTCCTCGTTCCAACCGGTAGTGAATTCGTAGCGCAGGCCGACTTGGAAGGTCAGGTTCGACCGCAGCTTGATGGCGTCTTCAAAATAGGCGGCGCCGAAGAAAGTTCTCCAGCCGAGTTCGTTGGGGTCCGGAACAACTTGAAACGATGTCACGATGCCTTTGAGAAAGGTTTGCAAACTCGCGAAGCTGGCTTGTCCGAGCTGCCGCGATGCGGTGTTCTCGTTGTCCTGGATGGGCTGGAACCAGACGCCCGCGGTGATGTGATGGCGGCCTTTGATCGTCTGCACTTGGTCGGTGTAGGTGAACAGGTTTCTGCGGTTCCAGACGTTGGCTGCGTTGTTGGGGCCGGCGGAAGTAATGGAGCCGCCGCCGGTGGTGGTAACGCCGCCGCCGATGACGATCCCGCCCGGGCCCTGGCCGGTGACAAACGAAGTGCCGGCCGGAAATGCGGCCAGATCGACGGCGTCAAAGCTGAACGCGGCGCGCGAAAACCCGATCCGGACGGTATTCAGGATATCGGGCGAGACGACGTGGATCTCTTCCAGGCTGGCTACCTGGCTCTGCAGTGTCTCGTACGCGCCAAACAGCGGGTCGCTCTGGGGAATGAGGCTATCGCCGTTGTCGACGGTGTAGGCGGCCGAGAAAGTGTCGCGTTCGCTGAAGATGTAGTCCGCTCGGACGGTGCCAAAATCCTCGCGCACGGTTTGCCTGGGATTGTTATAGGAAAGTGCGGCATCGCCTCCTAATTCGCGGCCGTTGGGCTGCGGCCAAAGATCCAGGTAGGGCCGCATGGCGGGAATCGCCAACGCGCTTGCGGCGGCGTTGGGAACGATGCTGATGCTGCTCTCGGCCAGAGCCTGGCGGAATCCTTCGTAGTTGGCGAACAGGAACAATTTGTTTTTCTGGATGGGTCCGCCCAGCGAGCCGCCGAACTGATTGCGGCGAAACGGGGGAACCGAAGCCCGATCGAAGAAATTGCGGGCATCCAGATCGCTGTTGCGGAGAAATTCGTATAGCGAGCCGTGCAGCTGGTTGGTTCCCGATTGCGTGACCACGCTCACTTGCGCGCCGGCGCGCTTGCCGTACTCGGCGCCGTAGGTATTGGTGAGCATGTTGAATTCGCGAATGGCGTCGATGCCGAGCAATTCGCCGCTCACGCCGCCCGGCGAGACGGCCAGCTGGCTGGAGCCGGTGTATTCGATTCCATTCAGCAGGAAGAGATTTTCGTAAGTCCTGCGGCCGTCGACCGAAAACGTGTTCCCATCGCTGGTGCTGGTATTGGCGCTCTTCATGGCGCTGTAGTTTTCGGCGCCGGGATTGAGCGTGATGAGTTCGTCGAAACTGCGGCCGTTCAGCGGGAGATCCTTGATCTGGCGCGCACCCACGACGCCGGAAACGTCGGCCGTAGTGGTGTTCACGAGCGGTGTATCATCGGTGACCACAACGCGCTCGGGGAGCTCGCCGATTGTGAGCTCGAGGTTCACCACGGCTTCCTGCCCGACGACCAGAGTGACGCCGGCGCGCTCCGAGACAAAGTTCGGTTTCTCGGCCGTCACTTCCTGAGCGCCAAGCGGCAACGAGACCACCGTATAGTAACCGGAGTCGCCGGTTGTAACCGACCTCGAAGCGCCGGTTTCAAGGCTCTTCACGGTGACCATGGCGCCGGATACAGCCGCGCCGGAAGGATCGGTCACGCGTCCCGAGACGGCAGCGCTGACCTGCGCATAGAGAGGGGCGCCGATGGCGAGCGCCAGCAGGGCGACGATTTTACTGAGCACTGCGGAACGTAGTCCAGGGACGGGAATCCAAATCGCGGAGCGCGTGCTTTTCCCAGTCGAACTCAGGGTGCTCCTTCAGGTGCTGGGCAGCCTTGAAGTCGATGCCATCGGCGTGGCCCATGGCGGCGGTGAAGGACATCTGAGCCAGCATCCCGGCGTCGGCGGCCTTGTTTTGCACGGTGCCCGCGGGACCCCAGGCAGGCTGCCAGGGAGCGGACCCGCGCGCGGAGAGATCGATGTGGCCGCACAGGGTGCGCTCGCTGGGCGCGTTCTGGCGCGAGTAGGTGTCATAGTGATCGGCCAGGAATTTCTGGGCCGCTGAAACGTCGATCTTGCCCTTGTTCTCCGCCATGAGCTGGTCCCAGCGAACGTGCCGTGCATTGGCGCTGATGCTAAGATCGGCGACCGGGTAATCGCTGGCTTCGTCCCGAATGAGCTCGGGATTGGCAGGGAAGTTGGAGCCAACGAAATAGCCGTCACGGGTGCGCTGGAGAGTGACATGTTTCAGGCCCAGTTCAAGAGTCGCGATTTCGTTGTGCTGGGTATCGGCGATCAGCCAGGTGTTGGCATAGCCGCCATTGTTGCCGTCTTCCATGATGCGGGCGTAATCGTCGATGGAGGCGGCATATTGCATGGCCTTGCGCGCGCGCTCGAACTCGGGGATGCCGTGCGGATCGAAGCCCGAGAAATGGCCGATGGTGGTTTCGGTAACCGCGAGGCCGGCGCTGTTGACTCCAAAATCGTCGCCGCTGTGAATGAGGCCGGGCATGCCGTCCATCAGGATGCGATAGCCTTCCGACGGCGCGATGTCGAAGATGATGTTCCAGCGCGAGCCTTCCTTATATTCGGTCCAGTTATTATGGGCGATCACGGCCTTGCCATCGCGGGTGTAGCTTCCGATAGCCACGAAAGCGCTGCAATGCTCGGGTACGGGGCGGGCTGAGGCCGTGGTCGCCGTGCTCTTATGCTGCTTGTCGTACCAATCCGTGTAATAAGGCGACAGCTCCTGCCAGGCGTTCATGGTGACCACGTCCCAAAGATCCAGCGGAATGCCGCGCGCCTTGAGGCCCTCCGCGATGCCCTTCAGTTCCTCGCGATATTGCGCCTCGACGCGAGGCCAGAGGATCTTTTCGGAGGCGGTGCGAAAAAATGCGTAAGACTTGTGACTATCGTGCGTGAGCCCGAGCGCGATCACCTTTTGCGCGTCCTCGATTTCCGGCGCGAGCAGATAGCCGTGCTGAAACCCGATTTCGGCCGGCGTGCCTTCCAGGTGTACGAAGATCCAGCCGTTGGAATCGGGCCTCCGGAAAGACTTAGCCAATCGCGAATCGGATTGCGGGACGCGGGCCGGTGCGGCAAATAAACCGATCGCGAAAAGGAGCAATAGGGCAGATCGCCTGGGCATGATTTCTGAGCATAGCAGTTCAAATGAGCACTGGGGGCGATTTGGGAGGCTGGAGGGTGTTCAGAAATGGGATTTGGGTTCGTTTGGTAATTTCCGTCGCGGGTGTTTAGACTCATGGTGGTACCTGCCATAGGAAACATGCCACGCGTTATCAAAATTCCGGAGGAACTGGCCCACGAACTCGACCGGCTGGCCGACGCTGAACACAAGCCGCGCGCCAACTACGTTGTCGATGTTCTGTGGCGCGACGTGCGACGCAATAAGCAGCGCGAAGCGCTGAAGCTTTCCGCAGGGGCCTGGAATCCGGCCGACCATCCGGAATTAGTCCAAGGCGGCGCCGCCCACGTTGAAGAGATCAGGTCTGACGGGACGTTTCCCGTCACTGCAACGACTGTCCAGAAGCCGAGATAAACTGCGGTAGTTCAGGACGGGTGTTTCGCCTGTTTATTTTCGCTGGCTTCTTGAGAGCCCATCCGCGCACATCATACCGCGCTCTTTCCCGGAACTAACCAAATCGGGCCGGCGTAGTCTAAGAGGCAATGCGATCCATTGGGAAAGACATCCAGTTTGCCTTGCGGGCGTTTCGCAAATCGCCCGTGTTCACGGGCGTGGCTCTGTTGTCGCTGGCGCTCGGGATCGGCGCGAACACCGCCATCTTTACGCTCCTCGATCAAGTGCTGCTGCGGTTGATGCCGGTCAAGAATCCCGAGGAGCTGGTGTTGCTCCAAATGAAAGGGTTTCATTACGGCAGTAACTGGGGCGAGAACTCGCTCTCTTACCCCATGTATCGCGACTTCAAAGCGAACAATTCGGTATTTTCCGGAATGTTCTGCCGCTTCGGAGACCAGTTCAGCCTGGGGTTCAATGGGACCACGGAACTGGCCGACGGCGAGCTGGTGTCGGGAACCTATTTTCCGGTGCTGGGAGTGCGGGCCGCGATTGGCCGCACCTTCACGCCGGATGACGATCGCATTCCGGGCGGCCATCCGCTGGCGATGCTGAGCTATGCCTATTGGCAATCGCGCTTCGCCGGCGACCCATCCATCGTCGGAAAGACGCTCACTGTGAATGGGCACAACTTCACCATCGTCGGCGTGGCCGAGAGGGGCTTTCAGGGAGTGGATGTGGGCAACGCCAGCCAGGTGTTTGTTCCGCTCATGATGCGGCCGCAGTTGAAACCGCTGTTCAACGAAACGCTCGATTTCAACAACCGGCGCACGCGCTGGGTGAACGTGTTCGGGCGCTTGAAGCCCGGCGTAACGCGGCAACAAGCGCAGGCCTCGCTGCAGCCCTACTTCCACGGCATGCTGGAGATGGAAGTGAAGGAAAAGGCTTTCAACAAGGCGGCCGCCGAGATTCGCGCGCGGTTCCTTCAGAACGTGATCGAGGTGCTGCCCGGCGGGCAGGGCAAGCCGCACATCCGCGAGATGCTGGCGACGCCGCTGTGGGTGTTGATGGCCCTGACGGGCGGTGTGCTGTTGATTGCGTGCGCGAATGTGGCGAGCCTGCTGATCGCGCGGGCGGCCTCGCGGCAGAAGGAGATCGCGATCCGGATTGCCATCGGCGCGGGACGTTTCCGCATCATCCGCCAGCTGCTGGTGGAGAGTTTGCTGCTTTCGGTGGCGGGCGGAGTTTTGGGTTTGCTGCTGGCGATTTGGACCGACCATGTCTTGCTGGCCTTTCTGCCTCCGGAAACGCTCGCGCTCCAACTTTCCACGGCGCCGGATTTGCGTATTCTGCTGTTCGCCACGGCGGTCTCGGTGCTGACGGGGCTGATTTTCGGCCTGGCGCCCGCGTTGCAATCCACTCAACCGGACGTTGCGCCTGTTCTAAAGGACACGGTGGGAGGAATCGTCGGCGGCGGGGCGCATGTGCGGGTTCGCAAGGCCCTGGTGGCGGCGCAGGTGATGCTATCGTTACTGCTGCTGATCGGCGCGGGCTTGTTTATCCGAAGCTTGCGAAACCTGCGCGACTTGGGCCCCGGTTTCACCCTTGGCAATCTGGCTGCCTTCCAAGTCGATCCGTCTTTGAATTCATACGACACGGCCCGGTGCAAGCTGTTTTACCGCCAACTCACCGCCGAGTTGAACGCCATCCCCGGAGTTCGCTCGGTTGGAATCGCCACGGTAAGAATTCTCGAGGACAATGAATCCGATAGCTGGCTGACCATTGAGGGCTATCATCCGAAGGCGACTGAAACGCCCGATGCGTACATGAACTGGATCAGCCCGGGCTATTTCGCGACATTGGGCGTGCCGGTTCTCGCCGGTAGGGATTTCACGGCGCAAGACACCCAGACGATACAACACGGCGACAAGCCGGATGATACCGACCCGCGGGTGGTGATGGTCAACGAGAAGTTCGCCAAGCGGTTCTTTGGTTCGGCTGGAAATGCGGTTGGCCGCCACGTTGGATACGGGATCGATCCGGGCACCAAAACGGACATGGAGATCGTGGGGGTGACCAAGGACATCAAGTACACCAACCTGCGCGACGAAGTGCCGGTACAGATGTTCGAGCCCTACATGGCCAGCAACTGGGTGAGCGGCATGACCGTGTATGTGCGCACTGCAATGAACCCCGATCAGTTTTATTCCGTGGTGCGCTCGAAGGTTCGCGGACTGGACGCCAATGTGCCGGTCTATGGCATGCGCAGCATGGACGAGCAGATCTCAAACTCGCTGTTGATAGAGCGCTTGATCGCGAGCTTGTCGGCCGTGTTCGGTTTTCTGGCAACGCTGCTGGCGGTGATCGGGCTGTACGGAGTGATGGCGTACACGGTGGCGCGGCGGACGCGGGAAATTGGGATACGGATGGCGTTGGGAGCTTATCAAAGCGACGTGATCTGGATGGTGATGCGGGAGGTGCTGTGGCTGGTATGCATCGGGATTGGCGCGGGTCTGGGGGCGGCGATCGCTTTGTCGCGATTCGTTCAAACGCAGTTGTACGGAATTACGGGTCAAGATCCAAGCACGATCGCGCTAGCCGGCTTGCTGCTGGGGGCCGTGGCCTGCGCCGCCGGCTATATTCCAGCGCTCAGAGCTAGCCGCATCGATGCCATGCGGGCTTTGCGGTATGAATAAGACCGCTTGCTCACGCGCGCGGCTCGGTAGGGCGGGCGGCGCGCGGCACGGTAGGTGCGGTTAACTGCGCGAACGCAGCGAATACGGATGGTCCCAGAGCGCCTTATCCCCGATGCTGTCGCCGTAAATGACCACTTCGACGCGGCGGTTCTGGTCGGTTCCAGTGGGAGCGATGGGCCGCGAGTTTCCAAACCCTACCGCGCTGATGGAACCCGGGGCCGCCGCTCCGCTCACGATGAGAGCCGTTTGCACGGCGCGCGCGCGTTCATCGGACACCGGCTGGGAATCGGCGTAGCCTTCCACCCGCACCCGCAAGCCGGGATGCGACGCCAGGATGGCCGCCAGGTTGGCGAGCGGCTGGGAAGCAACCACGCGCAGCCGGCCGTTGCCCGGCTCGAACATGGAATCGTTGATGGTCACCACCAGTCCGCGCGGCGTATCGCGCGTGGCGAGGGTGTTGTTCAATTGCGCGAATAACTGCGCGCGAACCTGTTGTTGGGCGTTTTGTTTGGCATTTTGTTGGGTGGAGCGGTCGGGGTTGGGCAGCGGGGGTGGAGGCGCAGGACGCTCGGCCTGGGCTTCTTCGGTTTGGCTCGGCGGCTGGCGGCGAAGCTCGGCCTGATCGCGCGATTGTTGCAGCTCCTGCTGATGGCGCTCCTCATCCCGGCGCTTCAGCGCGATGGTGCGAGCGTCCTCGGCCATTTGCGTGGCCTCCCGCGCCGCGGACACAATGGCGTGGGTGTCCATCTTGCGCGCATTCAGATCCCGCGCCTGGGAGAGCAGCGTGACCGCCTTGTTGTAAGATTCGGGGGCAAATTGTCCGGCCCCCAGCGACTGGGCGATCTGCACGGCATTTTCCGCTTGATACAACTCCAGCACCGCCTCGTAGCGATCGTAGGATAGCTTGCCGGTTTCAGGGCCCGGGGAGTGCAATTGGCCCGGCTGGATGGTCATCGTGTACTGGCCGCGCGGCAGCAATTCGTACCTCGCGCTCACTTCTTCGCGCGTTCCAACGGTGTCGGGCCGCACTACATTCTCGGCCACCACCACGTCGCTCGGCAAGGTGACGGAGTAATACGGTTCGGCGGTGATCATCATTCCGAAGGCTTGCATATCGCTGGTGACTTTGACGTGCGCTTTGTTGGACCCGTCCACCAGAATTTCTCCGAGATTCCTGGGCCGGCCCTCGGGCGAGATGGCCCACAGCACGTACGTCAGGTACTCGCGTCCAAAACGCGTGGGCGGCGCCAGATGATCGAGCTTGGCCTCAATGGAAACACTGCCGCGATGGCTTTCTACGGTAGCTGAGCCTTTGACGTCGGGAAGCAGCACGGTGCCGCGGAAATCGATCTGGGTGGGCCCGCCGCGGTGCTCGTAGTTCACCGCCTCCAGGCTGCGCGAGATCACGGTTACTCGATAGATGGGCTGGGGATCCGATGGCGCGGGTGGTTGAGCGGACGGTGGTTGGGCAAAGGTTGAGCCGCCGACAAGCAGCGTGCCCAAACCGGCGGAGAGTAGCTTATGCATCGGGCTCAACTCCATAAGATATTACAAAATTGCGCAGCGGCTGAGTTTGTGGCATGCTTAGGCAAACTGGAGACTATCAAAATGTTCCTAACAAACAAAGTGGGACGGATCTTCAAGCCTTTTAGTTTCGTGGCAGTCAGCTTCTTGCTTGAGATGGCGGCCGATGCCGCTCAAGCTCCATCCACCGCCAAGCCACGGCCGGAAGCGTTCGCGCCGGCGCCGTCTTCTTTTCTATTGGTAATGGCCGGGTTCGCCGTGTTGCTGGGCTGGCGCTGGTGGCGCAACCGGGACCGGGCACTGGCGAAGAGCTCGCCGAAGAGCGGCGCGTAAAGCCATTATTTTGAGATCACCCCGCAGGCGATCCGCATGCCGGCATTCCCAGCCGGATCGGACTTCAGGTCGTCGGCCTTTTCGTGAATGACCAGCGCCGTTCCTCCGTTCGCGAAGACTGAATGGGCATTGTCATCCAGGTTGACGCGCGGATCCAAAACGGTGGTCTTGGCGGTTCCATTGGCCTTGACAGTGAAATTGGGCATGTCGCCGGCGTGCGGTCCATCCGGATTCTCGAGGCCATGCTTTTTCATGTCTGGATTAAAGTGGCCGCCCGCCGAAGTAAAAGGCGGCTCGCATTTGCCGGTGGCATGAATGTGGATGGCATGCTCTCCCGGAGGCAGATTCTTGACGTCCAACTTAATTTTAACGCCGCCCTTGCTGTCGCTGAGCACGGCGGATCCGACACTGGCGCCTTTGGCATCCTTGAGTTCCACGGTCACGGGTTTGCTTGCGCCATAAAGCGAAGCGGCCATAACGCCGGCTGCGGCAACCATTACAATTCTCGAAATCATATATGCTCGTTCTCCCTCCCTGGAATCTTCTCGCGATCTGGATGCCCGAGTCAAAGGCAGTGGGCCTGGCAGGAAGACCGGCCCCGGCCCGTTTGGCAGCCGCGCACTATCCGCCACTCCAGCATCCGCCACTCCAGTATGGCATCCTAACGGTATCGCACGGAACTTCCTTGTCCCGCGCGGGTTGTGTGTAACTTACTTATGACAATGCGGCCTTTTTTCTTACCCCTCGCGGTGTGCGTCGTTTCAACTTGCGTCTGGGGGCAGCAGTACATCATCAGCGCGTACGCGGGCGACAGGACAGCGGGTTTTTCGGGCGACATGGGCGCACCCACCAGCGCCGAGCTGAGTTCGCCCGCCGGCATCGCTTTTGACTCGTCCGGCAATCTGTACATTGCGGATTCCGCTAACCAGCGCATCCGCGAGGTTTCCGGGGGCACCATCAACACGGTGGCCGGCAACGGCACGGCGGGATACTCGGGGAACATGGCGAAAGGCGTCACAGGAACTGCCACCGACGCCGAGCTGAGGGATCCGGCGGGCGTTGCGGTGGACTCTTCCGGAAACCTCTACATCGCCGACACCGCCAATCACGTGATCCGGGAAGTTACGGGCGGGATCATCACCACCATTGCCGGCAACAACACGGGCGGGTACGGTGGGGACGGAGGCCTGGCGATCGACGCGGAGCTGGAATCGCCCTCAAGCGTGGCGGTGGATTCGGCCGGGAACATTTATATCGCCGATACCGGCAACAACGCCATCCGCGAGATCACCAGCGGAAACATCAAGACTATTGTCGGGGCCGGGGTTGCGAATATCGTTCTCAACAGCCCCAGCACGGTGCTGGTGGATAAAAATTTCAACGTCTATATAGCCGACACCAATGGATTGCGCGTCCTGAAGTTTTCCCCGTCCAGTGGAGCGGTAACCGTGCTGGCGGGTAACGGCAATGACGGTTTTTCGGGCGATTTCGGGCTGGCGGTCAACGCGCAGTTGTCCGATCCGGCCAGTATTGCGCTCGATTCGAATGGCTATCTTTACATCGCCGACACCGACAATAACCGGATTCGCAAGCTCTATCCGGACGGCACCATCGCTACCATCGCGGGCAATGGCACTCCGGGCTCCGGCGGCAATGGCGGCAAGGCTTCGGCTGCCGAATTGTCCTTCCCGCATGGACTAGCCGTGTTCGGATCCGATGTGTACATTTCCGACAGTGACAACCAAGAAATCCGGGTTCTGAAACCGGTGACACCCGCCATCGCCGCGGGCGGCGTTTTGAATGCGGCCAGCTTCAAGCCCGAGGTTTCTCCGGGCGCGCTGGCCACGCTCTACGGATCGAACTTTATCGGAAGCGGGGAGAGCGGAACGGCATCCATTCCGTTGCCGCCCAGCTTCGCCGGCGTCTCGGTGAGCGTGAATGGCAAGGCAGCGCCGGTGCTCTTTATCAATACGGACCAGATTAATTTCCAGATTCCCTGGGAGACTTCGCCGGGATCGGCCACCATCACCGTCAGCAGCAGCGGCATCCAAAGCGCGTCCGTGAAGGTCACGGTTGTGGCGGCGGCTCCGGGTCTGTTTTACCAGGGGAAGCATGCGCTGGTGCAGAACTCCGACTACAGTTTGAACAGCGCCGGCAATCCGGCCAAGGATGGATCCTTGATGATTGCCTATCTGACGGGCGCGGGCGCAGTGAGCCCGAAAGTTGCCGACGGCGCGCCGGCCGCGTCCAGCCCGCCTTCGGAGGTGACATCGCCGGTAACTGCCACCATTGGCGGCCAACCGGCTACGGTGAAATTTGCGGGACTCGCGCCCGACTTTGTCGGATTGTGGCAGGTGGACGCCATCGTTCCGGCCGGCCTGGCGCAAGGGGATTATCCCTTGATCGTCACTGTGGGCGGTGAGAGCAGCAACGCAGCGAACGTCAGCGTGACGCCCTGAGGGCTTTAGTGTGACACCCGCAGCCAATTCTCGTCATCACCACGACGGTTCGGTGCGGCGAAGCGGCGAGCGGGTTAGGGAAGTCCCGGAACGCAGTATGGGTATTAGGCCCGCAGGCTGCATAAGTCACCATTGACGACTATACGTCAAGTTGGATTCACTGCCTGGTTGCCGACGATCCGCTCGATAGCGGCTGAATCCCCCACGCAAAGCTCATATAGCGATGATTGGCGCTGCCGGATCCAGGCGCCGGAGGTCATACGGATCGCTGGTCACGATGTGATCTTGCCGCTCCCTGGCGAGGATTACCACCGACGCGTCGATAATATCCGACGTATTGGTGGCGCCGCACAGCTCTCCACAGGCACGGGCAAGTTGCTCGTCAAGAGGAATGATCTCAACTTCTTCGCTCCGCAAAAATCGCCCTAATGTAACCTGAACACGGCCATCGCGCCAAGCCTGCCCCAGCACGCCCGAAGGCACTCGAAAGGCGAAGCCTTGAGCTAACGCCCGCTGAAGGAGGGCAATCATGCGCTTGTTGCCGCGATCCAGGGCGATGAGTGCGCCGGTATCCAGCGTTATTCCCGTCGTCGCTTTGCGAGTGCGTGTTTTGCCCATTGGACATCCTCCACCCCCGGCTCGCCATACTGTTCGATCAAATCGCGAAGTAGTGCCCGGAGGGACTCGCGCTTTTCATGTTCCGCCAGCACGCGGGCAATATAACCCGACACTGAATCCGCGCGTCCGGCTCGCACTTCCCGGTGGACTCTCGAGAGCTGCTCCTTAGGCAAGCTGATAGCGATTTTCAACCGGGTCATACCATTATCATACCGCTCGTGAGCAGGCGTCACAATCTCGTGCCGTCACAGTGTAGATGCTCCAAAATAATGTCACCCCCTAACTGCAACGAAACTATGTCACCCCTTGGGAAGCTGAGAGGTGATCGAGTTGAGCCAGAACGAACTGCAAAGAGTGAAGGTAATCGAGAACGCGGTCCAGGGTCGAATCACGGTCGGCGAAGCGAGCGGCTTGCTGGAACTGAGCACGCGACAGGTGAAACGGCTGAAGGCCCGCTACCTAGCCGATCAGGTGGATTGGGTACGGCACGGCAATCGTGGACGGCCCAAACCGTGGGCGGTGAGCGAGGCGGTCAAGAAACGGATCGTCGAACTGGCGCGCAACAAGTACGCCGGCTTCAACGACAGTCATCTGACCGAGAAGTTGGTGGAAGTGGAAAAGATCGCGGTGAGCCGCGAGACGGTGCGGCGGCTATTGCGCCGAGCCAAGCTGCGGAGTCCGCAGCGGAGGCGAGCGCGTAAGTACCGAGCGCGGCGGGAACGCAAGCCGCGGCTGGGCATGATGGTGTTAACCGACGCCAGCCGGGAAGATTGGCTGGAGGGTCGTGGACCGGCGTTGACATTGATCGGTTACCAAGACGATGCGACCGGCCAGGTGCTGGCGTGCGCCTTTCAGTTGGAGCATGAGGACACGCTGGGATATCTGCGGCAACTGCGTGCGCTGGTGGAGCGGCAGGGAGTGCCGCTGAGTCTGTATCGGGACCAACATGGGACATTTCAGCGCAACGATAAACACTGGACGATGGAAGAGCAGATGGCCGGACGGCAAACGCCGACGCAGCTGGGTCGAGTGCTGGAAGAGCTGGGAATCCAATCGATTCGAGCGCTGAGCCCGCAGGCCAAGGGCCGGATCGAGCGGCTGTGGAAGACCTTTCAAGATCGCTTGAAAAGCGAACTGCGATTGGGCAGAGCCGCGACGTTGGAGCAAGCCAACCAGGTGCTAGAAAACTTCCGCGAGGACTACAACCGACGCTTTGCGGTAGCAGCGCGCGAGGCAGCCAACGATTTCCGGCCGTTAAGCAAAAAGCTGAACTGGGACCGGCTATTCAGTCTGCGCTACGAGCGGGTGGTGGGAAAAGACCACGTGATCCGGTTCGGGGCCCGGTCCATCCAGTTGCCGGCCCGCAAGGATGGGCAGGGTTATGCGGGAGCGCGCGTGGAACTGTCGCATCAGCTGAATGGAGAGTTGCACGTCTGGCAGGGCCAGCAGGATCTGTTCTCCACGCAGCTGCCGCTGGATTATGCCCCCGGGTTGGCGCCGCGTCGGCCTGCCGAGCGAAAGAAAAAGCAACCGCACATTTATTCCTTCGCTGGACGGGAGGCCCTGGCGGTCCGATGAACCACCCGGGGGGATGCGCAAGGGGGGCTTGGCCCCTCTTGCGGGGGGAGCCGGTCGCACGGCAGTGCCAGCGCTTTTTGCTGGCGCGCGACGTGCCCTCCGGCGTGGGGGGAACCCGCCCGCCCCGGCTTTCCCCGGAGGGGAAACGGGAAAGGGGAGATACAGGATTTCAATCCGGGGGTGACAGATTATCGTTGCAGTTATGGGGACATTTTATCGTTGCAACAACATCTCGTGCCGTCACAGCCGCGGGCGCCATGTCGGCCCCGGCAATGTGTAGCGCCCGTCGAGGTGGAGGCCTCCGGGATCAATCCGCGGAACGCCGACTACATGGCCAAGTGGCTTGAAGAGCCGGAGCGCGGATTCTCCAATGGCTTAATTGCACATACGCCATGAACCATACAGGCCGATGGCTCTAATTCAAGCGAAAATATGGGAGTGGACAGTGCCGCACAAACCGACCCTGAAGAGCAGCCGAAATCGCGCGTGAGGGAATTCGCAGACATTCTCAATCCGCTGTTCTGGATGGATGACTTCAACCGACCAGAACGACTACTAGAGTTCGCCTGCACTTTGGTACGAGCGGCTGGTCTGGAGGATACAGGATGGGATTCATATCAGGAGTCCTTAGTGTTCATGGAAGATTTGAAGCGGCTATGGAGCCTTGATCTTTCCCCAAACGTTTTTCCGGAGGAGATTCGCCATATGAAGTATTGCATCAATCCATTCGCCCATCTTTATCCGGCACCCAAGAAGAACTCAACGTACTGGCCGAACGAGAGCCTCAGCGTCTAAGCGCGAACGAACGAGGGATGCACGGCTCAGAATCTCACCTTCGAGGCGGACGGCAGCATTAATTTCATGGTGGGAGTGTTCGCGCGCGCGCCTGGGCCGTTCTCGCCGCTTGTCGAGAATGGCGCTCAGCCCATATATTCTCCGGCGTCCGGTACAGACGTTCGGCCACACTGGCCCGAAGACTTGAGGCCTTACGTCCTCTACTGACCAACCGGGCATGTGCGATGAGCAGGCGGCTCTCGCCGGTTTGTTCGTGCTCGCACATTACGTCTCTGTGCTGTTCCCGGACGATCACTCGGTGGTTTGCCGACAAACCGTCAAAGTGGATCGCAAGCGCTCTCTAATGATCGCGGCCCGCTGACTGCCCTCTTCCGCAGTCTGACGGCGCGGAATCGCACCATGGCTGCAAGGTGTCGATCGGTCAGACGGGGGAAGCCTTTGAGGTTGATTTGTGAGTCGTCCCCGGTCGCCTGTCGTGCGGCAATCCCTTGAAGGGTTTGACTCTCCCGGTTAGTCAATCGTCTGTTTTTGATATCTTCGGACTTCATGCTTTTCAGCCGCGCGCGCTGAGATGGTGAGGATAATTTCTTCGCCATTGTGTTCCTCCCGATAAACGTGAACCACGAGCAGCACGGCGGCAGTTCCTGGTTCATTCCGAACCGCGCCGATTGCGTGCGAGCGCTGCTCTCCCGTTATGCGATCGATACGATCTGGAGCGACCAGGCAAGCCTTGTCCTCGAAGACCAGAGCGGCCAGCTCGAAGGTGATTCCGCCGTGATCCCGCTGATTTCGGAGATTCTTGGCCTCGTCCCATTCCTACCGCACGTTGTATATACATAGTGTTTTACAGACGACGACCGTTGCGGGGAGGAGTCGGGTCTGAAAGAACGTTCGCACTTGCCCGCATAACGGCCGACCCGCCGCCGACCCGTCGATATGGCAGAAGACGCCCAAGAAGTCCGGATGTGGGAAACTATCGGGCAGCGTTAGCCTTCCGCGGCGCTATTATGTGCCGGTCAGGCGCTGAGTTAGCTGGCCCCGACGGCGAACTTACGTTCGCCGCTCCACGCTAATGCGTGCGCGACAAGAAACAACTTCCCGGCTGATCGGTCACACTGAAAGCAAGTGGCGACCAACGATTCTTCGGCTGTTCCGGATTCCGACCCGCTGTGGTACAAAGACGCCATCATCTATGAGATCCACGCGCGCGCCTTTTACGACAGCGACGAGGATGGGATGGGCGATTTTGGGGGTCTCACCGAGAAGCTGGACTACTTGCAGGACCTCGGGATTACGGCCATCTGGCTACTGCCGTTCTTTCCGTCGCCGTGGCGCGACGACGGCTACGACATCTCGGATTACACCGATGTCCATCCGGCGTATGGCACGCTGCGGGATTTTCAAAGGTTTCTGAAGCAGGCGCATCGCCGGGGGATTCGGGTGGTCACCGAAGTGGTGCTGAACCACACCTCCGATCAGCATCCCTGGTTCCAGCGCGCGCGCCGGGCCGCCCCGGGAACGCGCTGGCGCGACTTCTACGTGTGGAGCGACACGGCGGACAAATACCAGGACGCCCGCATCATCTTCCAGGATTTCGAGACCGTCCAACTGGACCTGGGATCCGATTGCCAAAGCCTATTACTGGCACCGTTTCTACTCTCATCAGCCGGATCTGAATTTCGACAATCCGCAAGTGCGCGAAGCGATTTTGGACGTGATCGACTTCTGGTTCGATCTCGGCGTGGACGGCTTCCGGCTGGATGCGGTGCCTTATCTGTACGAACGGGAAGGCACCAATTGCGAGAATCTACCCGAGACGCACGCTTTCCTGCGCGAGCTTCGAGCTCACGTCGACTCGAAATATAAAGACCGCGTTTTGCTGGCCGAGGCCAACCAGTGGCCCGAGGATGCCGTGGCGTACTTCGCCGATGGCGATGAGTGTCAAATGGCCTTCCACTTCCCGCTGATGCCGCGCCTGTTCATGGCCATCCGCATGGAGGACCGCTTTCCGCTGATGGAGATCCTGCAGGAGACGCCGGCCATTCCGGCGAACTGCCAATGGGCGCTGTTTCTGCGCAACCACGACGAGCTGACGCTCGAAATGGTGACCGATGAAGAGCGCGACTATATGTACCGCGTCTATGCGCACGACCGCCGGATGCGCATCAATCTCGGCATCCGGCGACGCCTGGCGCCGCTGTTGGAAAACGACCGGCGTAAGATCGAGCTGATGAACGCGCTGCTGTTTTCGCTGCCCGGCACGCCGGTGATCTACTACGGCGACGAGATCGGAATGGGGGACAACATTTACCTGGGCGATCGCAATGGCGTGCGCACTCCCATGCAATGGAGCGCGGATCGCAACGCAGGTTTTTCGCGCGCCAATCCGCAGAAGCTTTACATGCCCATCACCATCGATCCGGCCTATCATTACGAGGCGATCAACGTGGAGGGGCAGCAGAACAATCCGCATTCGCTGCTGTGGTGGACCAAGCGCCTGATCGAACAACGCAAGCAGTTCAAGGCGATGGGACGGGGCACGCTGGAGTTTCTGCGTCCGTCCAACCGTAAAGTGCTGGCGTTTTTTCGGCGTTACATGGATGAGGTCATCCTGGTGGTTGCAAATTTGTCGCGCTTTCCCCAGCACGTCGAATTGGATCTGGCGGCGGTGAAGGGAATGACGCCGCTGGAGGTCTTCGGCCGCACGGAATTTCCGCCGGTGGGCGACGGGCCGTATACGGTGACGCTGGGGTCGCTGGGATTCTACTGGTTCGCGCTTCAACCCAAGCAAGCACATCAGGAGACCATTGAGACGCCCGCCGGGCTGCCTTTGATCGTGGTGGAAACGTGGGCGCAGGTGTTTCAGGGCCGGAGCCTGGCGATCCTGCTGCGTCGGCTGCCGGTGTACTTAAAGAATCGGCGCTGGTTCCAAGGCAAGGACCGGCCCATCCGGACCATCGAGGTGCTCGACGCCATCCCCATTCCGGACAGCTCGGCGCAGGTTTTACTGGGGCAGGTGGAATACAACGACGGCGATCCCGAGATCTATGTGCTGCCCGGGTCGGTGGCGGTGGGTGAGGCGTCCGAGCGCGTGAAAGCCACGCTGTCGGATGTATCGGTGGCTCAGTTACACGCCGAAGACGGGACTCGTGGAGTGTTGTACGGCGCCATTTGGGATCCCGCGTTTTGCGACACTCTGTTCAGCGCGATCGCCCGGCGGCGGCGCTTTAAGGGCCGAGCCGGTGAACTGGCGGGCACTCACAATCGGGCGTTTCGCGCTGCGTGGGGCGGGAGCCATCCGGATCTGGGGGCGGCTGTTTTGAAAGCGGAGCAGTCCAACACGTCCATCGTGTTTGGGAACCGGTTCATTTTGAAACTCTACCGGCGGGTGGAAGCCGGGATCCACCCCGAAATCGAGATGGGCACCTTTCTCACGGCGCGGAATTTCCCGCACAGCGCTCCTCTGACCGGTTGGATTGAGTATCGCGCCAACAACGGCGACACGATGGCGGTGGCGGCGCTGCATGCGCTGGTCCAGGATCAGCAAGGCGATGGTTGGCACTATACGTTGGATGCTCTGAGCCAGTTCTTCGAAGCGGCGCTGACTCGCAAAGAGAGCGATTTCGCGGGCCCGGAGGGCAGCCATCATCCGTTGGAACTTCGCAAGGCGGAAGTTCCGCCGCATGTTCATGAAACCATCGGGAGTTATCTGGATTCGGCTGGTCTGCTGGGACGGCGCGTCGCGGACCTGCACCTGGCCCTGAGTTCCGATCCCGCCGATCCGCAGTTTGCTCCGGAGGCATTCACCGATCACTATCGCCAGGCGCTGTTTCACGGATTAATGAGCCTGACCGAGGAAACATTTCTGTTGTTGCGCCAGCATCTGAGCGCGCTGCCCGATGCAACCCAGAGCGACGCGCGGAAACTTCTGGAACGGCGCGAGGAAATCCGAACCCGCTCGCGCCTGATACCCGAGCGCCGCATCGCCGGCCTGCGCACCCGACTGCACGATGATCTGGGGCTGAACCGCCTGCTGCATACCGGCAAGGATTTTGTGTTCATTGGATTCGATGGCCGGGCGGACCGCACACTGGGGGCGCGCAGAATCAAACGCGCTCCTCTGTGCGATGTCGCGAGCATGCTGCTGTCTTTTCAATACGCCTCCCAAGCGGTATTCTTCGATCAACTGCCCGGCGTCACGCGGCGTCCGGAGACCACCGCGGTGCTGGAATTCTGGGCGCACTACTGGTGCGATTGGGTGTCGGCGGTATTCATGAAAGCCTACCTGGACACGCTGGGGGGGAGCCCCCTGCTTCCATCCAACGACGCGGATATCCGGATACTTTTGGATACGTGCCTGCTGGAACAAGCGCTGGAGCAGGCCGGCGCGGAGTTGCGCGACCGGCGCGATTGGTTGCAAGTGCCGCTGGGATTGCTGCACCGAATCTTGGACGCGGCGTGAAATCTTCCGCGTTTGCTGGAGTCCATGTTCAGGAGGGGCCGACACCGCGATGAGACGCCGCGAGATTCAATCGGTCTACGCCCCTTCGGCCACCTATCGCTTCCAGTTCAATCGATCGTTCACCTTCGAACAGGCCACCGGTCTGGTGGAATACCTGGACGAACTGGGAATCAGCGATATCTATGCGTCCCCTTTTCTGATGGCGCGGCCGGGAAGCGTGCACGGCTACGACGTCACCAATCACGCGAGATTCAATCCGGAGATCGGCGATGAGGAATCGTTCGTGCGTCTGGCGCAGGCGCTGGATCGGCGGAGGATGGGGCTGATCGCCGACCTGGTTCCAAACCATATGTGCATTTCGGACGCCTCCAACGGGTGGTGGTGGGACGTGCTGGAGAACGGCCCCAGCAGCGCTTTCGCGCGCTGTTTCGATATCGACTGGCGGCCGCCCAAGGAAGAACTGGTGAATAAAGTTCTGCTCCCGGTTCTGGGAGACCAGTTCGGCCGGGTGCTGGAGAATCGCGAGATTCAGATCGTCTTCAACGCGGGGCAATTCCAAGCAGCCGTATACGAAACTCTGCTGCCGCTAGCCCCGGCCACCTGGATCATGATCCTGGAACCAGCCGCGGCGAAGCTGCGCGAGAAGCTGGGCGAGTCGCATGCGCAGGTCGCGGAGCTGGAGAGCATCATCACCTCGCTTAGCCATTTGCCGGGTTCGACCGAAACGGATGAAGCCAGGATTCGGGAGCGCCAAAGAGAAAAAGAGATCGTTAAGCGGAGGCTCTCAGGATTGCTCGAAGCGGGTCCGGAAGCTGGGCTGGCCATAGAGGCGTCGCTCACCGATATCAATGGCCGGGAGGGAGAGCCGCGCAGCTTCGACCGCCTGGAAAGGCTGCTCGAAAGCGAAGCTTACCGGCTCAGCTTCTGGCGCGTTGCGATGGATGAAATCAACTACCGGCGCTTTTTCGACGTCAACGATCTGGCGGCGATTCGCGTGGAAGATCCCGAGGTGTTCTCCGCCGTCCACGCGCTGATCTTCCATCTGGTGCGCCGCGGCCTGATTCGTGGGCTGCGCGTGGATCATCCGGACGGCCTCTTCGAGCCCGAGAACTACTTCCGCGCTCTTCAGGAGGCCTGTAGAGCGTGCAACAAAGGTTCCAACGGAGACGCGCAGCCAGACGGCGCGAATCGAATGTTCTACATTGTGGCCGAGAAAATCCTTACGGGAAATGAGCCGTTGCGAACCGAGTGGCCGGTGCAAGGCACCACCGGCTACGGCTTTCTGAACCTGGCG
This sequence comes from Bryobacterales bacterium, assembly GCA_963824345.1. Lineage (GTDB taxonomy): Bacteria > Acidobacteriota > Terriglobia > Bryobacterales > Bryobacteraceae > Palsa-89. The sequence goes on along the minus strand of CAWGOZ010000008.1, from coordinate 203,390 downwards.
AACGGACTTTTCGTGGACCATACCAAGCAGAAGGCCTTCGAACTGCTGTATCGCCGCTTCACGGGCTGGTCTCAGGAGTTCGACAATCTGGTGTGCGACAGCAAGCGGCTGATCCTCCAGGTTGCCATGTCGAGCGAGCTGAACGTGCTGGCGCGAAAGCTGGATCGCATTTCCGAGCAGCATCGCTGGTCCCGCGATTTCACGCTCGAGAGCTTGCGCGATGCGCTGCGCGAAGTGCTGGCGGCGTTTCCGGTGTATCGGACGTATGTCAGGAGCAGCCAAACCGAAGTGGACCCGCAGGACCGCCGCCAGGTGATTGCAGCGATGCGGGAGGCCAAACGGCGGAACCCGGCGATCAGCGAGTCGGTATTCGATTTCATCCAGGGCGTGCTTTTGTTGGACCGTGCCGGCGGTGTAGACGACGCGCAGCAGGCCGAGCGCCAGATGTTCGTTATGCGCTTCCAGCAGCTTTCGTCGCCGGTGATGGCCAAGGGCGTGGAGGACACGGCGTTTTACCGCTACTGCCCGCTGGCCTCTTTGAACGAAGTGGGGGGCGACCCGTCGCGCTTCGGCGTCTCCAGCAATGCGTTCCATCGCCGCAATCTGATTCGCCGCGAATTGTGGCCGAACAGCATGAGCGCAAGCTCCACGCACGATACCAAGCGCGGTGAAGACGTACGCGCGCGCATCAACGTTCTCTCTGAAATACCGGGGGACTGGTATCGCGCCATCCGCCGCTGGCGTGGAATGAATCGCGCGGCCAAGACCGTGGTGGGCAATCGCCCGGCGCCCGACGCCAATGAAGAATATCTGCTGTATCAAACGTTGATTGGGACCTGGCCTTTGTTTCCAATGAATGCCGGCGAGCATCGGGAATACACCCGCCGGATCGAGGGCTATATGCAGAAGGCCTTGCACGAAGCCAAGGTTCACACGAGTTGGATTAATCCAAACGGCGCGTATGAAGAGGCGGTCACGAAGTTTGTAGAGCGCATATTGGAAGCCACGCCGGAGAACGCGTTCTTACGGGAGCTGAGCGAATTCCAAGCGCCCATTGCACGCGCCGGAATGTGGAACTCATTGGCTCAGGTGCTGGTGAAGATCGCCTCGCCGGGCGTTCCGGACTTCTATCAAGGGAATGAAATCTGGGCGCTCGACCTGGTGGATCCCGACAATCGGCGCTCCGTAAATTATGAAGTGCGCCGTCAAATGCTAGCGAGCTTACGGGCACAGGCGGAGCGAAGCCGTGTGGAACTGGTGTCGCGGCTGCGGGAAAACCTCTGCGACGGCGCCATCAAGATGTTCATTACGAGCGAGGCGCTGCGATTCCGGCGCGATCACCCGGAGCTGTTCTCCCAGGGTACTTATGCGGGGCTGGCGGCGGAAGGCAGCCGGACGCGTCACGTAGTGGGCTTCGCACGGGCCACGGATCGCGAAATGGCGCTGGCGTTGACCGGGCGATTCTTTCTGAGATTGTGCAACTCCCATGGAAAACCAATCGGCGAGGTGTGGGGGGACACGGCAGTTGCGCTGCCAAAGAATGTCGGCCAGCAAAGCTTTCAAAACATATTCACCGGTCAAACGATCGTGCCGCGCGAGCGTGATGGGCGCATGGTTCTGCCTCTGAACGAAGCTTTCTGCGAGTGTCCGGTCGCGCTGCTGTATGCGGAGAGCCGCGATTGAGGATTGAATCTTAAGTTCTGGATGCCAGCGTGCGCGAGCGGGGCCGATCGCTGGCCGCGAAATCCGCTTTCGCTTCGGTGGTTGCGGAGACGTCTTCGGCGCCGGTTTGTTCCAGAATCTCGCGTGCGGACTTAACCCAGTCCGAGTCGTCGCAATGCACCGAAAGCAAGATTCCTCCCTTGCGGATGCGGCCTTCGTAGCGCTTGGCTTCGTATTCGGGAGTGCCCAAGCCTACCAGCGCCCCCGCGATTCCGCCCAGCACGCCACCGACGCCAATGCCGCTCAGCAGACCCAGGATGGGACCGGCTGCGACGAAAATCCCCAGCCCTGGAATGGCCAGCGCGCCGATGCCCGCCAGCCATCCGAGGATGCCTCCCACCACGGCGCCCGATCCAGCGCCGGCGGCAGTGCCCTCCGGCGCCTTGGTGTTCCGTTCCATCGCGAGATCCTTGGTGCCGGTATTGTCCGGGAAGAGAATCGAAATGTCCGTGCTGCGGAATCCGCCCAGCTTCAGTCCGTGGACCGCGTTCTCGGCATCGAGTTGGCTCACATAGATACCAAACACCGCTTTGTTCTTCGTTGACATGACCGGCTCCTTGTTGAGGCTGTTTGCAAGCGGACGGCCATGCTCCGAACGTTGATTGAAAAAGCTGAAGCGGTGAATAAAATACCGCTGGACGGGAAGAGCCGGGATTTTTTTCCTGTATAGGTGGCGTGCGGCACAAGTTACTTGGCGGCCAGCGAGAGCGCACTGAAGCTGTCGGCGCCGTAGTTCAGCAAATCGCCGATGCGTTCCAGGCTGATGTCGGCGGGCGGATACTTCCTGGATGTCTCGGGATCGTGGGCGTAGTGCCCCTGCCGCACAAAGACGGTGGTGACGCGCGATTTCCAGATCCGCTTGATGGCGTCCAGGATGCGCAGTTTATCATCCACCAGCACGTAATGATCGGCCGGATAGCGCTGCTCCACGTCCTGGAGCTCCTGTTCCTTGTGAATGTAGATCAGTACGTTGCCTTCGAAAAGCTCGAATAACCCGGAGCGAAAAACCTTGTGGGGCTGAAATACAACGTCGCCATCGGACAGGATCACGGGTTGTCCCCATTGGCCGACGTGCTGCACCGCGTCCACCGAATTCGGGAACAGGCGATTCGCGAAAGGGTAGCCCATCATGAAATAGGACACCGCCAGCAGATTGGGATCGTGCGGATAGTCGAAGCGATAGCGCTGCAGCGCTCCCAGATAGTCGGCGTATCCGAGCTCCGTTCGGATTTCCTCGAAGCGCTGCCAATAGCGTTGCGATCGTTCCAGGCCGACGCGCGCGGCCAAGTGCCGCTTCAAGTCGGCGGTGACGTGGTCGTTGTCGAGGAGCGTATTATCGACGTCGAAAAGAAAAACGATCCGTTGGTCCGGCTTGTTGTCCAGCATGCCCGCCTGCCAATTGTACCCGGTTCCGGGCCACCGCTTACTGACGTGCGCGGCTCGGTAGACGACCCTCTTACGCGGTTTGCGGCCACTGCCGGTTGGCGCGGTCAGCCACGATGGTGACTTGCATGTCGCGCGCCGAGTGGACCACTTGCTGCACCAGGCTTCTTCCGGACAGCAGCGGCCACTGGCTGGGTTTGGGCCGGGCCAAAAAAAGATGCGTGACGCCATTGAGGTGGGCGAATTCGACCAGCGTCTTTGCGACATTCTGCCCTTGCAGCACGCGCGTTTCAATGTGAAGATTACGAGCGAAGTTGAGATGACGCTCCACGGCTTCACGGTCGCTCGCGGTTAGATCGCGCAGGTCGGTTTCCCCGGAGACGACTACCGCGAAGCAATCCGCTTGCAGATAGTCCGCTACCCGTTTACCTCGGCGGATGAGCATGGCGCTGGAGGGCTCGGGTGTAACCAGGATGAGGACGCGGTCCGAGGGCGTGGGGGCCTGTCCGGCTTCGTCGTCGAAACCGGGCTGCGGCTCAAATCCGGGCTGGTCGTAATCCACCTGCCGGATCTCCACTTCATGGGCGGTTTGCCGCAGCGCCATCTCGCGCAAAACCACCAGGGTGGACTCTTGAAAGAAATTTTCCAGAGCCTGCTTGGCTTTTTCCTGGGAATAGACTACGCCGCGAGCCAGCCGGTTCAGCAGGGCGCGGGGCGTCAAATCCACCATCACCACCTGATCGGCCTGCTGCATCACCCAATCGGGGATGGTTTCACGGACGCGAATTCCGGTGATCTGCCAGATCTGATCGTTCAAGCTTTCCAGGTGCTGGATGTTCATGGTGGTGAGCACGTCGATCCCGGAGTCCAGCAAAAGTTGGACGTCCTGCCAGCGCTTCAGATGCTCCGATCCGGGCACATTGGTATGCGGGAACTCGTCGACGACGCAGATCTCCGGATGGCGGCTCAGGATGGCGCCGGTGTCCATTTCTTCGAAGAAAGCGCCGCGATAGTCGATCCGGCGGCGGGGAATCGTCTCCAGGCCTTCGGTCCGCGCGATGGTGTCCTTGCGGCCGTGCGGCTCGAAGTAGCCGATCACGACGTCGTGGCCCTGGCGTTTCAGCTCCTGGGCTTCCTGCAACATCTGGTAGGTTTTGCCGACGCCGGCGGCGTAGCCTAGAAAGATTTTGAGTTTTCCGCGAGGCAGATCCGGCATGCTTCAGTGGGGAAATACGCGCACGTCGATGTCGTTGGCGCCGCGAATCAAGCGGTCCAGCGGCGTACCGGTGAAGCGCTCCCACCATTGTTCATGCGTGCTGTGGCCGACGAAGATCTGGGTGATGCCGTGCTCGTGGGCGAACTTCAGCAGCGTGGCGATGGGATCTTCGCCATCCAGAATCTCGATCCGCGCACGCGCGGCGCGCGCAATGTCCAAGTTGCGCTCTAGCGCTTGCTGATCGTCCGGGGAGATTTCGGCCTGGCGGACGCAAGCCACGATCAGATCGCCGTGAAAGCGGTCCGCGTTGCGTTTGCCGCTGGTGACCATGGCCCTGGCGTTGGCGCGCGGCGTCATGCAAACCAGAATGCGTTCCTGCGCCCCGAACGTTTGGGGAATGCCGTTGCGCTGCAGGTACGCCTCCAGCTGCCGGTCCACCACATCGGCCGCCAGCAGCAGCGCGATCTCGCGCAGCTCGGAGAGCTTCTGCGCCGGGCTGGCCGTGCCGATGGGATCGTCCTGCGAGCGCTCGATGCACATCTCCGGCGGCGCATCCACCACCACGATCTCGTCGGCTGAATTCAAAAAACTGCGGGGAACGGTTTGTTTGGCGACTTTGCCGGTGATCCGCGCCACGCGCTCCTGCAGATCGTCGATGTATTGGATATTGACGGAGCTGATGACGGAGATGCCGGCGTCCAACAGATCCTTTACATCCTCCCAGCGGCTGGCGTGCGGCGAACCCGGCGGATTGTCGTACGCCAGGCCGTCCACCAGGCAAACGGAAGGGTGCCGTTTGAGAATCGCCGGCGTATCCATCACGGCGACTCCGTTCACCATCCGCAGAGGGATGACCTCGAGTTTGCTGAGAACGCATTCACTCTCGTGCGAGGTCTTGGGCTGGATGGCGCCCACCACCACGTCCTGGCCGCGCTCGTGCCGCCTGCGGCCTTCGTCCAGCATGCGGAACGATTTGCCGACACCGGAGGCATATCCCAGAAACACTTTCAGCCGGCCGCGGCGTTCGTAGGCTTCCTCGGCCTGCACTTGTTGCAACAACTCTTCGGGAGTGCGGCGGCGGAGGGCTGGCGGCATGGGTTACTTCCATTATTACGCTAGAATCGTTTAAATGCGGGCCGCGAGCGGCGGCCCGGGAATGACACCAGACGACAGGAGGAGGAATGGAGGTCCGTAGCATAGTTGGCTTTTTACTTTTTACTCTGGAGATCTTCGCGCAAAGCGGGGGAACAATCACCGGCACGGCGTTCGACGTGGCCGGCCAAGCGGTGCCGAATGCCGAGATTCAAGCCACGAATGTAGCCACCAAAGCGGTCTTCAAGGCCGTGACTTCGCCGGCCGGCGTTTATACCTTCGAAAAACTGCCGGCGGGGACTTACGATCTTACGAACAGCTCGCCCGGATTCACCCCGTTCGTCCAGCACGGCGTAGTGGTGTCCGACGCCCAAACCTTGCGCGTGAATTTGCGATTGAACGATTTCCAATTGAACACACTGGGAGATGGCCGCGATCTTCTCATCGACCGGAACTCGCCGCACCCGGCCCCGCCCGGGCCAACTCCACGCCTGCCGGACGGCAAGCCGGACCTTTCCGGTATTTGGCACAACCTAAGAACCATCGATCCCGGAAAACCGGAGATGAAACCCTGGGCGCAGGCGGTGGCCAAGCAACGCGCCGAAACCAATTTCAAGGATGCTCCGCAAGCGCACTGCCTGCCGATGGGCATACTGAACAGCGGTACAGGGGCGCCCTTCAGGACCATTCACACCCCTACATTCATGGCAATGCTGTTTGAAATCGATGTCCCCGGATATCGCCAGATTTATCTGGACGGGCGCGATCATCCCAAAGATTTGTTCCCCACCTGGACCGGGCACTCCATTGGACATTGGGACGGAGACACGCTGGTAGTGGATACGGTGGGGTTCAACGATAAGTCCTGGCTCGCGAATCAGCTCCCCCACACCGAGAAGATGCATGTCATCGAGCGTTTTCACCGCCCCGATTTAGGGCACCTGGAGGTCGAGATCACGGTTGAGGACCCCGACACTTTCGTCAAGCCATGGGTCATCGAGAGGGTGACCGAGCTCGCGCCCGACGATCAGGTGGGCGAGGCCATCTGCATCGAAAACGAACGCGACAGCGGACACCTGGTCGGCAAGTAGACTTGATGTTAGAAGCAATCACAGGGCGCTATGAGCGCTGGATTCGCGCTCGCGAAGAGCAGCTCTGCTTTCGAGCCACCAATCGCGTGGTTCGGGAGTTCGAATGGGGGCTGGAATGGACTCACAAGTGGCCGTGCGCCGAGCGTCATCCGAAAAATGGCGAAGCTCCCGAGCATTATGTCGCGAAGCTCAATCAGCTCGCGATGCTGGATAGCGACGAGTTCTTCGGCTATGAAGTGCCGAGCGATTTCGAGCTGCGGGATGGCATGCTGCGATTCCATTCGCCCGTGCACACGCCCTATCACGAGAACAATCTGGTGCATGCGCAATGGTTTCCGGCGACGGGCTCAAAGAAGGCCGTTGTCGTGCTGCCGCACTGGAACGGTCCTGCCGATAGCTACCTCGCGCTGTGCCGCGGGCTGGCCCGCTTAGGAATTTCGGCGTTGCGGGTGAGCTTGCCGTATCACGACTATCGCATGCCGGCCGAACTCAAGCGCGCCGACTACGCGGTTTCCTCCAACATCTGTCGCACCATGGACGCCGCGCGGCAGGCCGTCATCGATGTGCGGTGTTGCCTGGACTGGCTGCAGCAGCAGGGTTTCGAGCGCCTTGGGTTGGTGGGCACCAGCCTGGGTTCGGCGTATGCGTGTATGGCGAGCGCGCACGACGATCGCGTTTCCGTGAACGTGTTCAATCACTGTTCCACGTACGTGGCCGACGTGGTATGGGCAGGCCTTTCCACGCAGCACATCCGCCAGGGCCTGGAAGAGCACATCGACTTGGACCGGCTGCGGCAGGTCTGGATGGCGGTTTCGCCGGTGAGCTACATCGAAAAGTTCGCCGCTAAGAAACAAAAGTCGCTATTCATTTATGCCGCTTACGACACCACGTTTCCGCCCGAGCTGTCGAGAGATATCGTAGGAATGATGCGCGATCATTCGGTGGATCACAAGGTGGTGGTGCTGCCGTGCGGCCACTATACGCTGGGAGAGACGCCGTTCAAATTCATCGACGGATATCACATCTGTTCGTATTTGAAGCGGAATTTGTAGCAAACGCTCCCTTTGGTCGGGGCTCAGTTTAACAGGGCGCCGAGGGCCGGCAAAGGCACCGCGCTTTCTTTCAACGCCGCGTCGTGAAATTGCTGGATCTGGTAGGCGGCGCCCTTGCGCATTTTGTATTGCTCGCGCGTATCCAGCCATCCGCGCCATCCGATGAAGTACATCGGTAGCTGGCAGGAGGATAACTGCGCGCGCTGGAATTTGCCAGTGGCTTCTTCTTTCTCCTGGAACGTGTCGTTCATCATCAGATCCAGCGCTTGCTGCTCGGTCATGCCCATGGTCTGAAGCCGGATATCGAGGATCGAATTGGCGATGGAACGCAGCAGTTGCTTCATCATCGACAGCCGCAATTCCGCGCTATTATTCATGAACCCCTCGTCGGACATCATCTGCTGCGTATACAGCGCCCAGCCTTCGACGTAGGGGCCGTTGCCGTAGATGCTGCGCAGGACCCGGCGTGACTTGGGCTCGACTGCGTTTGCGAACTCGAACTGCACGTAATGGCCGGGCATGGCTTCATGGATGGTGATTTGCAGCATGCCATAGCGATTGTATTCGCGCAGCTTGGATTCTACGCGCGCCTTGGGCATGCTGGCTGGAATGGGCGTCACCCAATAGAACGCGCCCAATTGCGGCTCCAGCGCGGGCGCGGCGTCGAACCCCGCCACCGAATAAATACCGCGCATGAACTCGGGCGTGGGAATGACTTGCAAATTGCTCACCGGGCCGAGAGTCACCAAATGTTTCTCCCGCACGTAGTTGGTAGCTTCGGTCAGGTCCTGCTTGGCCTCATTCATGTACCCGGCCGGCGTGGTGTGCTGCTGAGCGATTTTGTCCAAAGCTTGCTTGACAGTTTGCGGAGCGGCCAGTTTGGCCATTTGCTCGCGGACATCTGTCAGCGCCGCTTCGGCTTCGGCGAGCACCTGTTCGGGCTTCTTGCCGGAAACCAGAGTGTAGGCGAACTTCGGGTCGTATTTTTCCTTGCCGAGCCGCCAGTCGCTGGTTTTCTTCGACAGATCGTCCGCCAGGAATTTCGTGAATCCGCGCAGCGCTTCCAGCGCCGGTCCGGCGGCGTGGTCGTAATCCGCCTTCAACGCGTCGGGCGCCTTAGCGCGCAGGGTTTTGTCGATCAAATCCAGATTGCCTTCGTTTTCCTCCCGCGCCACGCGGTTCCAAATCTCGGGCGCGTCGGCCAGGTTCGCTTTCGCTTGTTGCATCAGAGCCGGGATCTTCTTCAGGCGCTCGACGATCGCGCGATAACGCCGATCGAGGGGCGCGTATTCCAGCACGAAGGGGTTGAACAGCGCGTTGCCAACCAACTCCACATAGATCGTGGGGTTGTGCCGATAGCCTTGGATTTTCTCCAGCTCCAGGAGCGACAGGTTGATCTGGTTGTCGATGATCTGATAGTCGGCGCGGTCTTCGAGCGAGAGCGAATCCGGCGCGATGGCAGCGAGACGAGTGTGGAAATCGGAATAGAATTTGTGCTGCTGGTCGATGCCGGGGGCGCTATAGTCATCGATCTCCTCATCCAGGTGCCTGCCATTGTGCTCGTGATAGCCAGCCGAAGTCGCGCCCACGGGCGAGAGCGCCAGCGATCCGTAAACGAAGTCGTCCGTGAGGGTGGAAATGTCCGGCTTGGCCGGAGGCGCCGCGGGCTTGCAACTGGTCAGGAAGGCGACTCCCAGGGCCAGGAGTCCAAGAGCAAACAATGTATTACGCGATGGCCGCATGTACTTTCTCCAGATCTTCAGCCTGACCAAACTTGGAACCTTCCAATTGGGTGTCGATGTTGCGGAGCAAACCAGTGAGCACTCCACCCGCGCCGACCTCCAGGAACCGCCCGACTCCGAGCGAAGCCAGCTTCCGGATCACGTCCATCCAGCGGACGGGGTTAGGCACTTGTTGAAACAAACCCTCCCGCGCCTCGGCTCCGGTACGGATCACTCGCGCTTGCCATCCATTCACGAGAGGCACGGCCAGATCGCGAAATTCGGTGGCGTCCAGATCGGCCTTGAGACGCTGCTGCGCCGGTTGCATGAGCGGACAATGGAAGGGAGCACTGACGGGCAACAACATGGCGCGCCGTGCGCCGGCGGCCTTGGCCGATTCAACCGCGCGCGCGACGGCTCCGGCATGCCCCGCGATCACTACTTGATCGGGTGAATTCAGGTTTGCGGCCGTCACCACTTCGCCTCGCGCGGCTTCGGCGAGAATGGCATCGAGGGTGCCTTCCGGGAGCTTCAGCAAAGCGGCCATGGCACCGACGCCGACCGGGACCGCTGCCTGCATATATTGTCCGCGCTTGCGTACTAATCGAACGGCGTCGGTGAAATCGAGCGACTGGGCTGCCACTAGCGCGGCATACTCACCGAGGCTGTGGCCGGCGACAAAGTCGGGTTGGATGCCCTGCTCGTGCAATACTTGCCACGCCGCAACCGAAACCGTCAGTAGCGCCGGCTGCATGTTCTCGGTGAGCTGGAGCGCTTCGGCGGGGCCGTTGAAGCAAAGCTCACTGAGCGAAAATGTCAACGCACGGTCGGCTGTGTCGAAAATTGCACGGGCGGATGGAAATTTTTCGACCAGACTCTTGCCCATTCCAATGTACTGCGAGCCTTGTCCCGGGAAAACAAATGCTGTCTTCATATAGAGAACAAACAGTTTCAGTGTACCTGCTTCCCGAAGCGGAGTTTTTCCGATCCTTTGGCCCGTCATTTGCGTCTTATGCAGTGAGAAGGAGACGAGATGAACATTCAGACTCGCGAGCGAGCGCGGCCGTTGGTCCGCCAACCCATACCCCAACAGGAGCACAAGGCTTTTGTTTACTGTCCCATCTGCACGCATACCGTGGAGGGGATTGTAGTGGCGGCGGGAAAGGCCGTGAAAGTGAAACCTGGACAGAAGTGCACGAGATGCTCGGCCGCTCTCGACCCGGCGTACATACTGCGCATGGATCGGGCCGCGTAGCGTTTGAGACGGCACAGCCCTAACGGAGGGACACAGAAGGACAATGGCCAGTGGGTGCCCGTCCCGCTGCGGCGATTCTCACTTGGCGTCGTACGGACGCGTAAAGACCGCAGCTTGCTTCCAGCCGCCGTCCTGCTTCTGCCATACCCTGAGTAGACCGGCTTCTAATTTCACGTGCTCTCCGCTCTTCAGATCAAAATCAGTGGTGACCTTGCCGTATTCGTAGGCGAGATCGCGGCTGTCAGCGATCACGATCCGTATAGGCTCGGTTTTAATCGTTGTGTGTCCCGGGGCGCGGTTTGGAACGCTGCTTGTGCTTAACAGTTCCTCCTTTTCGTCGCCGACCATTGGCCGCTTTGCCGAGCCGGTCCATATCACACGGTCTGCTAATTGCGGTACCCCTTCAAGACCACCCCCGCCCTTCTGATCGTGGGCGGCGATGATCTTGCGGATTGCGGCTTCTTCGTCGGCATTGGTCCCGGCGCCTCGCATACTAAAGCATGCAAGGGCGATAAGGCCGGCCGTCAGGCCAATAACTGCGAGTAGACGATGCATGTTTTCTCCTAATCTTGGCCAGCCGGAACTTAGCCTCCCGGCGTTTGAGTCATTGTAACTCCCGCATATTGCGGAGACATGTTACTGTAGTCTCAGTTAATGAAACGCAAACCGGCGCCCGTACAGCCCGTGCCCACAGATCCGGTAATCGAGCAGAAGCTTCTCGATCAAGCGAAGCGTTCGGTGATGCCTGATCAGATGAAGCGGTTCGAGAAGTGCACGGTATGCGGCGCAAACTGCGCGCCCAATTCCGCCGAGGGACTGTGCTGGGTTTGCCGGCGGCTGAAAATCAGCGCGTGGCGCGATTCCGATCAACAAAGCGTTCAGGAGTGACGAGCGCCCGCTCGTAGACGAAGGCTCCCGCGGCAACATCTTCCACACCGATACCCAGCGATTTAAAGATCGTAATTTGGCTGGGGTCGAAGTGGCGCTGGACGGTTTGCAGCTCCCTTACATTGGCCCAACTGTTTGGCAGGATGAGATCGCCGGCCTCGATTTTGGCTTGGTCGAGTGAATCCACCGCGACCAAATCCGCTCGGCGGACCAATTCCCCGGGCAGCTCCCGGCGGCTTGCCGAGTTCGAGCCCATGGCGTTGATCATTGTGCCGGGCGCGATCCAGCCGTCTTCCAATACTGGTTCCTGCGCGTTCGTCGCCGTGACGACGATTTGAGCGCCGCGCACGGCTTCTTGGGCCGTGGTTGCCGCCTGCCCCCCGCAGTTTTCTGCGAATTTGCGGCGTTTCTCCTGGTCTCTACTCCAGACGCGCACCGTTTTGATCGGCCGGACGGCGCGAATCGCTTCTACTTGAGTTCGAGCCTGGAATCCCGATCCGATCACGGCGAGCGTATCGGCTTGGGGATTTGCCAAAAGGTCGGTGGCGTATCCGCTGGCGGCTCCAGTGCGAATCTGGCCCAGATGATTCGCTTCCATCCAGGCCAGCGGCTCGGCTGTTGCCGCGTCAAACAGCATGAAGTAGAAGTGCGCGCCGTAGCGCGGGTTGGTGGAATAAAACTTCGTCCCGAAGTAGTTGAGATAGGAACCGGCCAAGCTATGCAGAGTGGATCCGGTGTCGAGTATGAGCCGCCGCCGAGTCTGGTTGATGGCCCGGCCCTGGGCCAAGGCTTCGAAGGCGCCGCGCATGACGCCGATAGCGTCTTGAATCGGCAGAAGCGCACGGACGTCTTCTTCGGTGAGGTAAAGCACCCTACTTGGTCACAGGGTCGGCGCTTTCGGGATCCAAGCCCAGATCGAGGATGGCCGCCTGGGCCCGCTGCTTATCGAATTTGCCGTCGCGAGCCAGGCGCGCCAAGGCAGCCGCGGCGATAGCTTCCGCCCCGTTCTCGAAGTGCTTCCTGAGGTGCTCGCGATTGTCGCTGCGTCCGAAGCCGTCGGTTCCGAGGGTAACCAGGCGGCCGGGAAGCCAGGGAGCAATCTGATCGGCCACCACCTTCATATAGTCGGTGGAGGCGACGATGGGGCCTTCCACGCCTTGCAGCGTTTCAAGCAGATAGGGCTTGCGCTCCGGCTCGGTGGGATGCAGCCGATTCCAGCGTTCCACTTCCAGAGCGTCGCGACGCAGCTCGTTGTAGCTGGTAATGCTCCAGACATCGGCCCGCACCTGGTAGCTGTCCGCCAGAATCTTTTGCGCGCGCAGGGCTTCGTTCAAAATCGGGCCGCTGCCGAAGAGCTGCACCTGGGCGTTCCCATCCTCGGCAGTGTTGTAGCGGTACATGCCGCGCAGAATGCCCTCGGCTACACCCTCCGGCATGTGGGGTTGGGCGTAGTTCTCGTTGTACAGCATGAGATAGTAAAATCGGTCTTCCATCTGCTGGTACATGCGGCGGATGCCATCCTGAATGATGACCGCGATTTCGTAAGCGTAGGCCGGGTCGTAACTGTGGCAGGTGGGAACGGTGCTCGCCAGCACCAGGCTGTGGCCGTCCTGGTGTTGCAGCCCTTCGCCCGCAAGCGTGGTCCGGCCGCCGGTTCCGCCCATCAGGAAGCCCTTGCCGCGCGAGTCTGCGAACGCCCAGATCAGGTCGCCAATGCGTTGGAACCCGAACATCGAGTAGTAAGTGAAGAACGGAATCATCGGAACGCCGTAGGTGGCGTAGGCGGTGCCGGCCGCGGTGAAAGACGCCATGGAGCCAGCCTCGTTGATGCCTTCCTCGAGAATCTGGCCGTTCTTGGCTTCCCTATAAAACAGGAAATTTTCGCTATCCACCGGTTTGTAGAGCTGGCCCCGGCTAGCATAGATGCCGTACTGCCGGAACAGCGATTCCATGCCGAAGGTCCGGGCTTCGTCGGGAATGATGGGAACAATGAAGCGGCCCAGGTGCTTGTCTTTGAGCAGCAGGGTGAGGATGCGCACGAAGGCCATGGTGGTGGAGACTTCGCGGCCCTGCGAACCGGCCACCGATTCGGCGAACAGGTCCAGCGGCGGGGCCTCAACCGTGATTTTCGGAACCGAGCGCGCCGGCAGGCTGCCTCCCAGCACTTCCCGCCTCTCGCGCAGATAGCGCATCTCCGGGGCGTCTTCCGGCGGACGGTAGAAGGACGCCGTATGGACGGTATCCTCGGAAATCGGAATATCGAAGCGGCGGCGGAAGTAGAGCATTTCGTCTTCGTTCAGCTTCTTCTGCTGATGGGTGACGTTGCGGCCTTCGCCGGCTTCGCCCAAACCGTAGCCCTTAATGGTCTTGGCCAGGATAACGGTGGGCGATCCGGTGTGCTCGACGGCGCGTTTGTAAGCGTTGTAGACCTTTAGGGGATCGTGACCGCCGCGTTTCAAAGCGCCGATCTCTTCGTCCGACATATGCTCGACAAGTTTGAGCAGCTCCGGATACTTGCCGAAGAATTCCTTGCGGGTGTAAGCGCCGCCCTTGGCTTTGAAGTTCTGATACTCGCCGTCGACGCACTCGCCCATTCGCTTGATGAGCAATCCGGTGGTATCGCGGGCTAACAGATCGTCCCAGGAGCCGCCCCAGACCACTTTGATGACGTTCCAACCCGCGCCGCGAAAATGGGTTTCGAGTTCGGTAATGATCTGCCCATTACCTCGCACCGGGCCATCCAGGCGCTGCAGATTGCAGTTCACCACGAAGATGAGATTGTCCAACTGTTCGCGGGCCCCCAGAGCAATGGCGCCCAGCGATTCCGGCTCGTCGGTCTCGCCGTCGCCCAGGAAGGCCCAGATCTTGCGCGGGGTAACTGGAATAATTTCGCGATTCTCCAGATAACGCATGAAACGCGCCTGATAGATGGCGTTGATCGGCCCGAGTCCCATGGAGACGGTGGGAAACTGCCAGAAATCCGGCATCAGCCAGGGGTGCGGATAGGAGGAAAGCCCCGGGTGTTCGCGCAGTTCGTGGCGGAAGTTTTCCAGGTGCTTGTCATTCAAGCGGCCTTCGAGGAACGCGCGGGCGTACTCGCCGGGCGAAGCGTGGCCCTGGAAATACACAAAATCGCCGGGCTGATCGGCGTAGCGGGCGTGAAAGAAATGATTATGGCCGACTTCGGTCAGCGTGGCGAGGGAAGAGAAGGTTGAGATATGGCCGCCGATGCCGGGGTCGTGCTTGTTGGCACGCACCACCATGGCCATCGCGTTCCAGCGGATGAAGCTTTTGATGCGCCGTTCCAGGGCGCGGTCGCCCGGGTAAGGCACTTCTTCGTCCAACGGGATGGTGTTGATGTAGGGCGTTTTGAGACCACTGGGAGGGTGCGCGCCGTAGAGAGCCGCGCGGTCGATCAAACGGCTGAGCAGGTACGCGGCGCGATCCGCTCCGCCCTCTTCCACGACGCCGTCCAGCGCTTCCAGCCACTCGCTGGTTTCCTGAGCATTTGGATCCTCGCTGGTTACGAGTTTAGTTGCAAGCATGGGTTTGGTAGCGGTCACTTTCAAAATAGCATTTGTGGGACGACCGGAGCTTTTCCGGCTTGGTGGCTTCCGCTAACTTGGCGGGCTGCGATGACGGGGATACTGTTATGATAGCTCGGCTGGGAGGTTGATCGAGTTCCGGCGTGAGTCCGCGTCGTCGAGACTCGCGTTTCGATTCCTCCCGGCTGACCTGAGGGTTAGTTCCGGGTTACGCGCCGGTCGCGCGAGTGCCGCGCCCGAGAGAGTTCGGTCAACGCAAGGATGGCTCTGTCGACCAGAAGACGCTGGCGGCGCAGCTTTTTCAAACGAATGTCTGCCGGCCTCTGGGCGAGTACCGGTTTCGTATTCATCTTGGTACCAGTTTACGGGCATGCGGCTGCGCTGAACATCAGGATGTCTTTGATTCTGGTATCAAACTTAGAACTACGACGATGTAGGTATATTCCCTACATGCCCAGGCGGCGATGACTCGGGGCTCAGTCCACGAGCTTGTTCAGGATAGCGTAGCGGGTGAGTTCGGCGTTGGTCCGCATGCCCATTTTCTCCATGAGGCGGGCACGATAGGTGCTGATGGTCTTGTCGCTGAGAGACAACAGATCGGCAATTTCGCTGAGGGTCTTGCCGGACGCGATCAGGCGCATTACCTGAAACTCGCGATCGGAAAGGGTTTGATCGGGCGTGCGGTCGACGCCGCGCTCCAGATCGACGATCAGCTTTTCGGCCAGCGCCGGGCTCAGATACTTGCCGCCATCCATCACCTTAAGGATGGCCTTGGAGAGTTCCGCGCGCGGGCTGTCCTTGGTGATAAATCCGGCAGCGCCCGCTTTGAAAGCGCGGCGCGCGTATTGTTCCTCCGAGTGGATGGTCAGCACCAGTATGGGAAGACGGGGGCGAATCATGTTTCAACTGCTTCAGAACGTCGAGACCACTACGGCCGGCCAAGGAAAGATCCAGGACCACGGCGTCCCACTCCTGGGTGCTCGCCATACGGAGGGCCTCATCCGGCGTACCGGCTTCACCGCAAGAAATGGCGCCGGGCTGTTCGCCCAAGAGTTTCTTCACGCCATCCCGAAGCACTTCATGATCGTCGACAATGAGAACCTTTCGCATCATTTCGCTCGGGGTTCGCCTACCGCGAGGGGCACGCGAATGTGCAGAGTGGTGCCCCGTCCCTTCAGGCCGACGATATCCACGCGGCCGCCGATCAGGTGAGCGCGCTCCTGCATTCCAAGGAGTCCCAGGGAGGCCCTGCTGAGCACTTCGGCTTGGCTGATTCCGCGGCCATTATCGGCGACCGTTAGAACGAATATTCCGTCCTCTTCCTTCATTGCGACGACTACCCGGGTTGCCTGCGCGTGGCGCAGGATGTTGGTGAGAGCTTCCTGAACGATGCGAAAAACGGCAGTGGACTGTTGATCCCCCAGCGGGATTCTGGGGAGAGAACAGTCGCAGCGGCATTCGATTCCGGTGCGCGCCTCGAACTGCTGGGTCTGCCACTCGATGGCTTCCAATAAACCCAGATCGTCCAGAATGCTGGGGCGCAGTTCGGAGGCGACTCGCCGCACCACGTTAATGGTGGCGTCGGTGAGGCCCACCATCGCGGCCAGTTTCACCTGCATCATTTTCACGCGCTCCGGATCGGCCGGCTGGTGAATCATTTTTTCGAGTGCCTCCAGTTCCCAGCGCAATCCGGCCAGAGGACCGCCCAGTTCGTCGTGGATCTGTCGAGCGATCCGGGTGGCCTCTTTCTCGCGCGTGGATTGCAGGCTGGCGGATAGGGCGCGCAACTGCTCACTGCTGGTTTTGAGACGCTCCTCGGCTTCCTTGCGGTAGGTGACGTCCTCGGCCACGCCGCCCATGCGATAGATCTCCCCGGATTGGTTTCGAATGGGAAAGCCCCGGTCGCGTATCCAGCGCACCTGGCCGTTGTGGCCAATAATCCGGTATTCTATTTCGAACTCGCCTCCGTCCGCAGGTTTGCATGCTCCTGGAGTACGCGGGAACGATCGTCGGGGTGGACCGCCGAAAGATTTTCACCGTCGGCGTAGAGGCTCTCGCAGGTCCTGCCGAAAACCTTTTCATACATGGGGCTGACATACAGCAGTTGCCGCGAGTCGGGCGACCTCAGCCAAAACACCTCGTGGATGTTTTCCGCGATCTGGCGGAAGCGTTCCTCACTTTCGCGGAGCGCTTCTTCGGCCAGTTTGGCGGCCGTAATATCGTGGGTGATACCGGCCACCCGATAGATTTGTCCGGATTGGTCGCGGATCGGATATCCGCGTTCGGAAACCCAATGGAGGGAGCCGTCCGGGTGGGTGATGCGATACTCGATTTCATATTCCTTTTCCACCGTCCGCTCCATGAACGCCGTCATTCGTTCCCGATCTTCGGCCGCGACCCTTTTCAGGAATCCCTGGTGATTCGGGTTTCGATAAGCGTCTTCCCGGGAACGGCCGCTGATGCTGTCGTAGGAAGGGCTGAAGTAAATAACGCGCTTTAGATCGGGCGTTTTAATCCAAAACAGATCGCGGATGGTCTCGGCGAGCTGGCGGAAGCGCTCCTCGCTTTCTCGCAGAGCCTCGTCCGCGCGCTTGCGCCGGGTGATGTCTTGCCCGAAGCAGACCGCGGTGCCATCGGAAAGATGGAGCACTGCCCACGAGAACGTCGATCACCCGGCCGTCGGGAACCCTGGTTTTGAAGTCGTGCCATTCGCCATGGGAACCGCGGTAAAAATCCTCGACCTCTTGGCGCAGGTCCGGATCCGGATAGTTTTCCCCCACGATGTCGATGTTTTGGCTTCTGATCTCCTGGAGCGACCGTCCCAGCGTGCGTTCCCACTCCCGATTCACTAGCTTGAACTCGCCATTCCGGTCGATGAAACTGATCATGATCGGAAGGTGATCGAAGATGGTTTGCAGGATCTCCTTTTGCCGACGAAGGTCCTGCTCGGCCTGTTTGCGCCGGGTGATGTCCTCCCCGATCGCGATGGAGGTGCCACCCGAAATCCGGACTACGGCCCAGGAGGTGTCGATTACGCGTCCATCCCGAACCTTCGTTTTCAAGTCCACCCATTCCCCGTTCGCGGTGTGCGCGAAATCGACCACTTGTCGGCGATATTCGGGATCCGGGTAATGCTGGGCGACTACAAAACCCATGTCCTGGTTGGGTATTTCTTCCAGTAAGCAGCCCAGCGTCCGCTCCCATTCCGGATTCACCAGCTTGATCCGGTTATTCTCATCAAAGAAGCACAGCATGATGGGAATGTGATCGAAGACCGTCTGCAGGATCTCTTTCTGCCGCCTGAGATCTTCTTCTACTCTTTCGCGCCGGCCGATCTCCAGTCCGCAACTCCTGGTTGGCCACTCTCCAAGGCTTGGGCGCGTTCCTGCACCCGGCGCTCAAGTTGCTGGTTTAGTTTCTCGATTTCCGCTTTGGTGAGCTTGATCTCGGGCGTTTCGATAATCTCCCAATCCCCATGCCGCCTGGACACCACGAACTGGTGCGTCCTGGCTGCGTCCAGAATTTCGGCCGCGCTGCTATTGGCCAGCGGGAACTGGCACAGCGCGATCATCCGGCGATTGGCCACCGATTCGCCGAGTTCGCGCTCGAATTCACGGAAAACTCCCAGGTCTTTCTTCTGCATGGAGGCAGGACTTCCGGCTACTCGCATTCCGGCGTAACCTCGCGCCAGCGCGTGGGCGAGCTTTTGGTGCAGGTGATGCACGCGGCCGCGCGCCGCCCGGCCGTCACCCGGAGTGATGGGCTGGCCATGCACCAGGATTTCCATTCCACCTTCGCCCAGATAACGATCCATGCCGGGAATCGATTCACGTAAAGCGCGGATGGCGTCGGCTTCGTTCAGGGGGGCGCAGACGATCCAAAGGCAGAACTCGTGATGCTCCAGGCCGGCCTGAAAGAATGGGATCGAAGCATCCAGCAGATCTTGCCTGGTTTCGAAGAAATAGCAAAAGTGCGTACCCCAGGGCATGTCGCCCATGAGGCTGATACCGGTCGAGGCCGCTTCCGGCAGCATGGCGCTCACCTCCCCTGAATCGGCACGGAGGGGTTAGCAGCCCACCGGCGCCGAAACGGAAGCCATGTGATAAGTGACTGATCACATGGAGGAAAAAGCATACCACAAACAGCGAGTAACCTTGGCGAGGCGGACAGCGTCCTATGGTTTCGGGAACAGGAGTGAGTACTTACTTATGGATGCAGTCCGAGCGCGCGCAACGGAAATAGCCAAGACTTTAACTGAGGCGCCGCCCATTGTGCCCCAGACTCCGCCGGTCCCGGCGCCTGCAGCACCTGGCAGGACATCCCGGAGCACGGCGCGGATGCCAAGCGAAGACCGCCGCCGGCAGCTTCTGCGCGTAGCCATCGATAGCTTCGCCCGCAACGGATTCAGCGGCACCAAGACCAAGGACATCGCCGCGGCGGCCGGTGTCAGCGAAGCCATCCTTTTCCGCCATTTCGTGAGCAAGGAAGACCTGTACCACGCCATCCTGGACGAAAAGGAAGCCACCATGGGGGGTGAGCGATGGTTTGAGGAGATGAACGAATTGGCAGAGCGCCGTGACGACCGCGGTCTTCTCCGCCACGTGGCCAGGCAGTTGATCAGCTCCTTTCGCGAAGACGCCGCTTTTCACCGGCTATTGCTGTACGCCTCGCTCGAAGGGCACTTGCTGGCGGATCTATTCCATGAACGATTCGGGCTGCCTTTGGGCGGTTTTCTAGCGCGCTACATTGCGCTGCGGCAAAAGGAAGGGGCGTTTCGGGAGTGCGACCGGGAAGCGGCGGTGCTGTTTGTCATCGGATCGACGATCCACTGGGCGATGGCGCGCTACGTGATGGGGGCAACGCTGGCGCCGGCCGATGAGCTGATCGTAGAGCAGTTCGTGGACCTGATGCTGGGTGGTTTGGAAACGCGTCCCACGGCCGGCGGGACGCTGAAGGGGAAGCACAAGTAAGGAAGCGCATGAGAAGCCGTACAACGTCAACAGTGATTGTCTCTAGCGCGGTGGCAGTGGCGCTGATCGCCGCCGCAGGATGCAGCAACGCAGGCAAAAGCATCTCTCTGACCGAAGCCGCAACTGGGCCCGCCAAAGTGCTGAAAGTGGCGACCGTGCGCGCGGTGACGCGCCAGGTTTCCTCGTCGGTGCAGGTGACGGGCAGCTTTCTGGCCGAGGAATCGTCGGACGTGGCGCCGCCGGCGGCCGGGCGCGTCATTGAAACTCCCGTGGATGCGGGCGCGTTCGTCGCCGAAGGGCAGGTTCTGGCGAAACTCGAAGATCGCGACGCGCAGCTTCGTTTGCAAGCGGCGGAGGCGTCCGAGCAGCAGGCGGAAGCCAGCCTGCGGCAAGCCGAGTCGCGCATTGGGTTGGCGCAGGGCGGCAAATTCGACGCGAACAACGTGCCGGAAGTGCTCTCGGCGAAGGCTTCGTACGATTCGGCGATGGCGGAAGCCAAGATGTCGGAGGCCGACGCGCAGCGCTACGACAGCCTGATCAAAACCGGCGACGTTTCTCAAAGCGCTTTCGATAAAGCGCGCACGCAGGCCGACACCGCCAAGCAACAGGCCAATTCGGCGCGCCAGCTTTTTGAAGCGGCGCTCAATTCGGCGCGTCAGAATTTTCAGGGCGTAATCAACGCGCAGGCATCGCTTAGTTACGCGCGCGCGCAAACCGCGATCGCCCGTAAAGCGGTGGAGGACACCGTCATCAAAGCGCCCTTTGCGGGCTACATCAGCTCGCGTCCGGTGGCCGTGGGGCAGTACGTCGCGTTAACGTCGAAGATCGCGACGCTGGTGCGCGTCACGCCGCTGAAACTGGATCTGCAGGTGCAGGAATCCAACGCTCCACAGTTGCAACAGAACGCCGCGGTGGAAGCCAGCGTTCCCGGTTATCCGGGCCGCACGTTTCACGGCAACGTCACCTCCATCAATCCTACCGTGGACTCGAACTCGCGCACGGTTTTGGTGGAAGCGAAATTCGCGAACCAGGATCTGGCGTTGAAGCCCGGCATGTTCGCCACCGCGCGGATTTTGCTCCAGGGCAGCAGCCTGGGGATCTTCGTTCCGCGCTCGGCGGTGTTGACCGACCCCAGCACCAATTCCTCGCAAGTGTTCTTCGTTCGCGACGGCAAGGCGCGCGTGGCGGTGGTGCAATTGGGTGCAGCCGATGGCGACCTGGTCCAGATTCTTTCCGGCATCTCGGCGGATTTCGTGGTTGCCAACAACCATTTGCAGGATTTATTCGACGGCGAGCCGGTGGATGCCGAAGCCGGCGCTATTGCTAGCGGGCGAGGAGAATAGCCATGCATAAACTAGCCGAACTGTGCGTCAAGCGGCCGGTCTTCGCCACCATGCTCATCGTGGCGCTGATGGTGGTGGGCACCTTCTCGTTCTTCACCTTGGGCGTGGATCTGTTCCCCAAGATCGATTTGCCGACGGTTTCGGTCTCGGTGAGCAATCCGGGGGCATCGGCGGAAGAAGTAGAAACCGATATCACCAAGCGCATCGAAGACTCGGTGAACACCATCAGCGGCATCGAAACCATCACCTCGACATCGGTGGAAGGGGCGTCCACGGTGGTGATCACGTTCTCGCTCGATAAGAACGGCGACGTCGGCGCGCAGGAGATTCGCGACAAGGTGAATCTGATCGTCAACGATCTTCCGGACACCGCCAAGGCGCCCGTGGTGCAGAAGTTCGATCCGGACGCCACGCCGATCATGCAGATCGCGCTCTCTTCGCCCCGTCCGCTGCGCGAGGTGACCGAAATCGCCGACAAACAGATCAAGCCGCAGCTTGAAAACATCAGCGGCATCGGCCAAATCCAACTGGTCGGCGGATTGAAGCGCGAGATTCGAGTATGGGTGGATCCGGACAAGATGCGCGCTTACAACCTGGCAATTTCCGATGTGGCCACCGCTCTGAAGCAGCAGAACATGGAAATGCCGGCCGGCAACGTGAATGCGGGCGAGCACGAATTCGCCGTTCGGACTCTGGGACGTTTAGTAGACCCGGCGCAGTTCAACGAAATCGCGATTGCCACGCGCGGTTCGTACGTAGTGAAGTTGCGCGACATCGGCTACGCGGAGGATTCGCAGGAGGAACCAACCACCGCCGCCCGCTTGAATGGCGATCCGGCGGTCACCATGGTGGTTTCCAAGCAGTCCGGACAAAACACAGTGGCCGCGGCCGAGGCGCTGAAGGAGCGGATTCAGCAGGTGCAAGCGCTGCTCCCCAAAGACATCCACATTCAGGTCATCAACGATCAATCCACCTTCATCAAGGCGGCGGTGCATTCACTCGAAGAACACCTGGTGGAAGGAAGCATCCTGGCCGCGGCTATCGTCTTCGCCTTTCTCGCCAACATCCGCACCACGCTGATTTCCGCGGTGGCCATTCCCACCTCCATCATCTCGACTTTTGCGTTGATGGCCGCCATCGGCTTCGACTTGAATCAGATCACCATGCTGGCGTTGACGCTGATGGTGGGGATCGTGATCGACGACGCCATTATCGTGCTCGAAAACATTTACCGGTTCATGGAAGAAAAGGGCATGTCGCCCTATCGCGCCGCGATTGAAGGCACCAAAGATATCGGCTTGGCCGTGATGGCCACGACGCTGTCGCTGCTGGCGGTGTTCCTGCCCATCGGATTCATGGGCGGGATCGTGGGGCGGTTCATGTCGTCGTTCGGATTCACGGCTGCGTTCGCCATTGCGGTCTCGCTGCTGGTTTCCTTCACCTTGACACCCATGCTCACTTCGCGGTTCGTCAAAGTGCTTCCCAAACATGAGGGCGAGAAACAGGCGGGCTCCAAGGATTCGCGCTTCTTCCGCTTCATCGATACGCATTACACGCGCATGCTGGAATGGGCCATGGCGCACCGCAAATCCATGGTTGCCATCAGCGTGCTGGTGGTGCTGAGCACGGTTCCGCTGTTCATGCTGGTAGGAAAGAACTTTATTCCCGCCGACGACCGGTCCGAATTCCAAGCCAGCATTCGGGCGCCGGAGGGAACTTCGCTGGCCGCGACGGTAACGATAGCGGAGAGAGTCGCCCGCGACATCCGCGCACTACCGGGAGTCAGCGCCACGCTGACGTCGGTGGGCATTGGAACCGCGTCGTTTACCGGCTCCAGTGCCGGGGAAGCCAACAGCGCTTCCATCTACGTCAAGCTGGTGGGGCGCGACGACCGGCGGGACTCGCAGGATCAACTGATGGCGAAGGCGCGCGCCATTCTCACGCACTATCCGAAGGATTTGCGCACCAGCGTCGGACAGGCGGCCGATGGACCGGGCGGGGGGCAGGCCGATGTGCAGTTCACGCTCACCGGGCCCGATCTCGACAAGCTCAACACCTATTCGCAGGCTCTGCTCGCGCAACTGAAGGAGATCCCGAAAGTGGCCGACGCGGATTCATCGTTGGTCTATGGCAAGCCGGAGCTGCGGGTGGAGATTGACCGGCAGCGCGCGGCCGATCTGGGCGTGCGAGTCAGCGATATCGCGCAAGCTTTGAACACCATGGTGGCTGGACAAGTGGTATCGTCGTTCCCTTCCAACGGCGAAGAATACGACGTGCGCCTGCGCGCCGATATGCAGTACCGCACCAGCGCAGAAGGGCTGCGGCAGCTCACGGTTTTTTCGACCAACACCCGGGGCTGGGTTCCGTTGGATCAAGTAGTCCGCATCAAAAGCGGCGACGCGCCATCCAGCATCGGACGTCTGGACCGGCAGCGCCAGGTGACGCTGAGCGCCAACGTGCTGCCGGGCGGATCGCAACAGAAGGTGATTTCCACGCTGAATCAGCTGGCGGCCGATCTCCACATGTCCGCAGGCTATCGCACGGAACTTCTGGGCACTTCCAAGGAGCTGAACCGCACCGGCTACTATTTCATCGTCGCCATCGCACTGACGTTCATCTTCATGTACATCGTGCTGGCGGCGCAGTTTGAATCGTTCATACATCCGTTCACTATTCTGCTGACGCTGCCTTTGGCGGTGCCGTTCGGCATCTTGTCGCTGTTGATGTTCGGCCAGTCGGTGAACATTATGTCGGGGCTCGGTTTGCTGCTGCTGTTCGGGATCGTGAAGAAGAACGCCATCTTGCAGATCGATCACACCAATAGCTTGCGGTCCGCCGGCGTGGAACGCTACGAAGCCATCATCCAAGCCAATCGCGACCGACTGCGGCCCATTCTGATGACCACCACGGCGCTGGTTGCCGGGATGCTGCCGCTGGTGCTTTCCAATGGCGAAGGCTCGGCCAGCAACCGGTCTATCGGCGTGCTGGTGGTGGGCGGGCAAACTTTGTGCCTGCTGCTCACCCTGCTGGCCGTGCCGGTGTTTTATTCGCTGTTTGACGATATGAAGCAGTTACCGATGTTCCGCAGGTCCGCCCGCAAGCGCGAAAAAACTCGCGAGCTGGTTACCGGTTTGGATGTGGCGCCGCAGCCCATGCATTTCGAAGGAGGAGAACGCGCTTGATGCGAATTTACGTCTTTCTGGCGTGCACTCTTTCGCTGGCACTCGCTCAACAGACGCCGTCTGGGGTGCAGGCCCTGTCGTCGCCGCGCCCCAGCACGCTGGTTCCGCCAGTGCGGCCTTTTCATCTGCCTCCCCGGACCGGAGTTGAGACCCAGCGAGAGGTCACGCTCGACCAGGTGCTGGCCATGGCGCTAACGAACAATAAAGACATCGAATCATCGCGGATCGATCGCCTGGAATCGGAATACACCTTGAGCGGGGCGTTGGGAGCCTACGATCCGCTGCTCAACGTGAACAGTTACTGGGAGCAGCAAGTCACGCCCGTGGCTTCCGCTCTGGGTGGATCGTCCACCGGAAGCCTGCTGAATAAAACCTGGCTGGCTGACCCGGGCGTTACGCAATCCTTGCCCTGGTACGGCGGAAGCGTCAAAGTAGATTTGTCGTCGGCGGACGTGTATTCCAATAACACCTTTCTCTCGCTGAACCCGCAATACGAGACGGCGCTCAATATCTCTTACACGCAGCCTCTGTGGCGCAATCTGATGTATGACGGCAACCGGCATCAGATCGACGTGGCGAAAAAGAATCGTTCGCTGACCGACGAGCAGTTCCGGCAGCGCGTGATGGCGATCGTGCAGCAGGCCGAGCAGGGCTACTGGGAGTTGTCGTACGCCTACAACAATCTGCAGGTGCAATTGGAAGCGGTGCGCATCGGCATCCAGCAGGACGAGAGCAACCGGCGCCAGGAAGCGCAGGGGCTGCTGGCGCCCATCGACGTGGTTGCCGCGCAGACCCAGCTGGCGAATTTCGAGGTGGGGGCCTACGCGGCGCAATCCGCATTGACCGGGGCCGAGAATGCGTTGAAGGAGCTGATTCTGCCGGATCGCTCGGACCCCACCTGGTCCGCGGCGCTTATTCCGGTGACGCCCGCTGACGTGAAGCCGCCGCTCACTCCGCTGGCCGACGCCATTGCCGAAGCGATGGCCAACCGTCCGGAAATCGCCGAAGTGAAGATCAACGGCGAGATCAACGAAAAAGACGTGCGCTATTATCGCAACCAGACCAAGCCGCAAGTCAATCTGACCGCGCTCTATTCGCGCGCCGGCCTGGCGGGGGTAGTGCTTCCTCCCGGTCCCAATCCGTTCACGGACGCGTTTGGCGCGCTGACAACTCAGATCAATGAACTGTCGGTTCTGGAGGGAATCAGTCCACTGGGCCCCGTGTCATTCGGAAGCGGTAGCGTTCCCAAGCTGCTGATCGGCAACTACGGGCAATCGCTCTCGGAAATTTGGGGCGGGAATTTTCCAACCACGGAAGTGCAGCTCAGCATCTCGCTGCCGATCCGCAATCGGACCGCCGAGGCGAATCTCGGCAAGTCGCTGGCCGAGACGCGCCGCATCCGCAATCAGATGCAGCAGACCCAGCAGAATATTCAATCCGACGTGCGCACCGGAATGGAAAATCTGCAAATGGCGCAGCTGCGGTTGCAAGCCGCCGAAGTGGCGCGCGAATCCGCCGAGGAGCAGTACCAGAGCGAGCAGCGGCAATTTCGCGCCGGCACGTCAACCTTATTTTTAGTGCAACAGCGTCAAGCCACCATGATCACCGCGCGCAGCCAGGAGCGCCGTTCCGAAGCCGACATGAGCGAAGCCATCGCCCAGTTCCAACTGGCCACGGGAACGATTCTGGCGGAGCGAAATATCAACCTCTCGAACAAAGAGTAGCCGGGTTCAACGTACCGGCCAGAGAACCTCCGGATAATGAAGGAATGAAGGTGCTGCTGTTCGGCGCAACCGGGATGGTTGGCCAGGGCGTCCTGCGTGAATGCCTGCTGGATTCGGGCGTCGAAAGCGTGGTCGCAATCGGGCGCGGCGCCACAGGACTTCAGCATTCCAAGCTCCGCGAGCTTCTACATCAGGATTTCCTGGACTTCTCGGCCATCGAAGATCAACTCTCCGGCTTCGACGCGTGCTTCTTCTGTCTAGGTGTCTCCTCGGCCGGCATGAGCGAGGACCAGTATACGCGCGTCACGTACGGTTTCACCCTGGCGGCGGCGCGCGTGCTCGCGAGGCTCGATCCGAACATGACTTTCATCTATGTCTCGGGCCTGGGCACGGACAGCTCGGAGCACGGCCGCAGCATGTGGGCGCGCGTCAAGGGCAGGACCGAGAACGAACTGCTGCGCCTGGGGTTCCGGGCCGCGTACATGTTCCGTCCGGGAGTGATTGTTCCGCTCCATGGCGTGAAGTCGAAGACCAAACTCTACCGGTTGTTCTACACGCTGCTGGGCCCGCTGCTTCCGCTGTTGAACGCGCTTTTCCCAAAATACGTGACCAGCAGCGAGCAGATCGGCCGCGCCATGCTGAAAGCCGCCAGGCAGGGCTATACGAAACCGGTCCTTGAAAGCGCCGACATCAACAGCCTGTGAATCTGCCGCGGCGGGCCGCTCCTCACCGGCTTCTAGCAGTGCTATCTTTCAGGGAGCCGTCCGCGAACATGTCATACCACCCATGGCAAACAAAAAGCCGGCGCCAAAACCCGACAAGGCTCACCCGAAAAGCGTAAGCTCATCGCGCAAATCGCACCCCGCGGCCGCCGTTCCGCGGACGGCGGCGGCTTCCTTCCCCATTGTCGCCGTGGGCGCTTCCGCCGGCGGGCTGGAGGCCTTGTCGGCCTTTCTGAAGGCGCTGCCCGCGCGGACCGGGATGGCCGTGGTCGTGATCCAGCACCTGGCCCCACAGCACGAAAGCGCCCTGGCCCAGATCCTGTCGAAAGCCACCAGCATGCCGGTTCTCGAGGTCTCAGACGGCATGCCGGCCGAACGGAACCACGTCTATGTGATCCCTCCCGACAAGGGCATGACCATCTGGGAGGGCGTTCTGATGCTGGTCCCCAGGGAGCGCGCTTCGGTTCCTCACCATCCCATCGATGAGTTTCTTACCGCCCTGGCGCGCGAGCAAAAGACCGCCGCTATCGGAGTGATCCTCTCCGGCAGCGGATCGGACGGCACGCTCGGGTTAAAAGCCATTAAGGCGGAAGGCGGCGTCACTTTCGCGCAGGACCCCAAAACGGCCGCCTGGCCCGACATGCCCGCCAGCGCGATTTCCGCCGCGGCGGTGGATTTTGTCCTGCCTCCCGCGGGGATCGCCGCCGAATTAGCGCGCATCGGCCGCCATCCCTACCTGTTCGATCACGACGAAGCGCCCGACGGCGATGGCCTGGACGAAGTCTACTCGCTGCTACGGTCCACCACCGGCGTGGATTTCCGGCTCTACAAGCAGCCCACCGTCGGCCGCCGGGTGGCCCGCCGGATGGCTTTGCAGAAGATGGCGTCGCTGGACGACTATGTATTCTTCCTGAAGCAGAATGGCTCGGAGATCAAGGCCCTGGCCGATGACATTTTCATCCACGTCACGGGCTTCTTTCGCGATCCGGAGTGCTTTCAAGCGTTACGAAGACACGTATTTTCGAAGTTGAATTTGAACCAGCGGGACGGCCCGATTCGCGTCTGGGTCCCGGGGTGCTCCACCGGCGAGGAGGTGTATTCCATCGCGATGCTGCTGCTGGAAGCCATGGGCGCGCGCGCCCACCCCACGACGCACCCAAACCAAACCCGGATTCAGATGTTTGGAACCGACATCAGCGAAACCGCGGTGGAGCGCGCCCGCGCCGGCGTCTATGCGGAGGCGGCCCTGCGCGGCGTGTCGCCCGCGCGTTTGCGGCGCTTTTTTCTCAAGGTTCAGCATGGCTATCAAATCAATAAGGACGTGCGCGGCCTGTGTGTTTTTGCGCGCCACGACCTAGCCAGCGACCCGCCCTTTTCCAAGCTCGATTTGATCAGTTGCCGGAACGTCCTGATCTACGCGGGCCCTAGCCTGCAGACCCGGATACTGTCGGCATTCCAATATGCCCTCAAGCCCGGCGGATTTTTGTTTCTGGGAAAATCGGAGGCCATCAGCGCCCACTCCGGCATGTTCGCCCCGGAGGACCGCACTCACAAAATCTTCTCACGCAAGCCCCACGGGACGCTGGCTCCTCGTTTCGACTGGGGGATGGAGGGCCACAGAGAGTCCCCTTTGGCCGCACCCAGGACTGCATTGCCCACCCTTACTGTCGATTTCCAGAAGCAAGCCGAGCAAATTCTGCTGGAGCGCTACACACCCCCGGCCTTGGTGGTGGATTCCGATCTCCACATCCTGCATATTCAGGGAAACATGGGCCCTTATCTGCTTCTTCCCACCGGGCCACCCACCAATTACCTGCTCAAGATGATTCGCCCGGAGCTGGTCCTGGACCTGCGTAAAGCGGTCTCCAAGACCCTGAAAGAAGGGAAAGCCGCAGCCACCCCGGCGATCCACTTCGAGCACAACAGTCAGCCAAGCGCCGTGCGCTTGGAAGTATCGCCCCTTGCGAAGGGCAAAGGTGAAAAGCCGGAGCTGCTGGTGGTGTTCAAAGCTCTCCTACCCGAGATGGCGCCGGCCGGGAGTCCCAAAGCGCAAACCAAAGGTCACGCAAAAAGAGATTCCAAGCTCGAGCGGGAATTGGAGGCCACGCGAGAATACTTGAGTTCCCTGATCGCCGACCACGAAACCGCCCAGGAGGAGATGAAGGCCGCCCATGAGGAGATTCTCTCCAGCAGCGAGGAGCTACAAAGCACCAACGAGGAGCTCGAAACGGCCAAGGAGGAGCTGCAGTCGTCCAACGAAGAACTGCTGACCCTCAACGAGGAGCTGCTGCATCGCAACCTCGATCTCAGCATCCTGACCAACGACCTGAACAATGTGCTGGTGGGCGTGGACATTCCCGTCGTGGTTCTGGATGGCAGCCTGCACGTGCGCAGGTTCACTCCCATGGCGGCGAGGCTGCTGAAGCTGTCCGAAACCGACATGGGCCGCGCTTTCAGCGATGTCGCCTCGGCGCTGGAGGTTCCCGATTGGGACGCGCTCTTCGCCGAAGTCACCAGCCAGGTTCGTCCCATTGAGCGCGAAGTCAAGGATAAGAGCGGACGCTGGCTTTCGCTTCGGATCCGCCCCTATCGGACCAGCGACAACAAGATCGACGGCGTGATCGTGATCCTGCTTGACACCGACCTGATCAAGCGCGAACTCGAGGAGTCCCGCGATTATGCCCACATGCTGCTGGAGTCCGCCGAGCAGGCCATTGTCGCTGCCGACGCGGATGGAAAGATCGTGCTGGTCAATGGCGCGACGGAAACAATGTTCGGCTATCTTCGCGCCGGTCTGCTCGGGAGACCGCTCGACCTCATCGTCCCGGAGAAACTCGAAGGCCGCCGCCGGGACGGATCCAGGTTTCCCTTGGAAGTCAGTCTCAGTACCATCGACCAGGCCGGCGTGAAGCTCAGCGTGGCGTTCATGACCGACATTACCGAGCGCCAGCGGCTGGAGACGCTGTCGGAAACCTACCGTGCCGAGATTCGCGCGCTCGCGGCCCAACTGATGACCGCTCAGGAGGAGGAGCGGCGCCGGGTATCCCGGGAATTGCACGATAGCCTGTGCCAGAAGCTGGCTTCCCTGGCTCTGGACGTTGAGAACCTCGCGGTCAAACTCCCCGCTCCCGCGGCCACTCGGGCGCGTCTCCAGGACCTGTGCGCGCGGGCCGTGCAAGTGTCGGAGGAAGCTCGCCATATCGCCTACGAATTGCACCCCTCGGTGCTGGACGACCTGGGCCTGGTGGTTTCCTTGAAGGCGCTGTGCGATGAATTCGCGAAGGCCGAGAACATGCGCGTCAAATTTAGCGCCGGCAAGCTGCCGGATCTTGTGCCGCAAACCGTCGCCTCCAGTTTGTACCGCATCGCGCAGGAGGGACTGCGGAACGTCGCCAAACACGCCAAGGCCAAGCGCCTCTCGGTGGCGATCGCGATGCGCGATCAAGGCCTGGTGTTGTCGCTGGAGGACGACGGCATTGGATTCGCTCCCCAGGCCGTCAAAGGGAAGGGCGGGCTCGGCTTGGTCAGCATCGGCGAGCGCGCGGGAATCGTGGGCGGCGCATTATCCATCGAATCCAAGCCGGGCCATGGCACCTTGATCTCCGTGAGGGTTCCCTTCGAGTAAGACTGCCCATGAGACGCCCGCGAGTTCTTTTAGCCGACGACCACGCCCTGATGCTGGACGGCTTTTCGAATCTTCTGCAACCCAAATATGCCGTGGTGGGGACCGTGGAAGACGGAAAAGCGCTGGTCGAGGCGGCCGTCCGTCTCACCCCGGACCTCATCATCCTGGACATCACCATGCCGATCCTGAACGGAGTGGACGCGGCCCGCGAGATCCGAAAACGTCTCCCGCAGGTGAAACTATTGTTTGTGACAATGCACACCAGCCCCACCTACCTGCAAGCCGCGCTGGAAGCCGGAGCCAACGGTTACGCCCTAAAGTCTTCCGGCCGCAACGAAATTCTCGCCGCAGTCGAGAAGGTTCTCGGCGGGAGCCGTTATATCGCGCCCGGTATCGGTGGCGATGGGCTGGATCGGAGCGAAGACCCCGCACGCGCCGCCGCCTCCCTTCGGCTAACCGCGCGCGAACGGCAGATCCTCCAGTTAACCGCGGAAGGCAAAAGCCGCAAAGAAGTCGCCCATGCCCTGGGTATTTCCGAGAAAACAGTGGCTTTCCACAAGGATAATCTGAAGCGAAAGCTGGGTTTGCGGAGCACCGCCGGGCTTACCCGATATGCTCTGGACGAAGGGCTCATCTGAACCGTGCATTTCCTGGTCCTTTGTCCAGCTAGCCCAAACCATAAATTGGAGCTAATGTCATGATGAAGGGCCAACTAGTGGAGGTAAGAATTGGCCCTGGGAGCGCGACAAGTTAAGACCTTCCGTCGGCGCGGCGGTCCGAGCTAGCAGTTGTCCGCCCCCATAGCCACCGGCTAGTATACACCAAAATCATGGCTCTCAGCGTGGTGGATTCCAGATCGGCAAGCCAAAATCGTTATGGTTTGCTGCGCGCCGATTTCGACGCTGCCTATAAGAGCATGACGGATTCATACAAACAGTTCAACGCGGTCTTAGTCAGCGTTCCGCCGGGGCTGTCTCCGGAAGCCAAGCAGGCGCGCAAAGACAGCGCCGCCCAGGCCTATGAGGATGCTCACGAACGCTTCATGGCTGCCGTCGCGAAGCTGAATGAGTTCATGATCGGCCAGATCATCTCATCGCGCGCCGCGCTGCAACCGCCCGCGGCCGCCGTTGAGCGCAAACCAGCCGCGACGCAAGCGCTCACCCAAACGGATTCTCATCGGCGCTGGGGCCGTAGATAACAGGCACTGGCACATCCAGCAATCGCAGGTAAACCGACAATTGACCACGGTGATGATACCAGTGGTTGAGCATGAGCGAGCGCAGCATCACGGCCCGGGGCATCGCCATCACTTCTTTGCCGTTTGCCGTCGCCCGCCAGTTTTCCGAAGCGGCCGATTCGCTGACCCCGGCCAGGTATTGTTCGGCGGCCGTTACGCTGGCCTCCAGAGCGCTGAGAATCTCCAACGTGTTCTCGGGAGAAGACGGGGCGAAATTCGCCGGGTTGATTTCGAACTCGTCCACTTGCGCAAGCTTCGATATGCCTCCCGGAATGGTAGCGATGTGCAGCGCCAATTGGCCGAGCGACATCGATTTTGGATGGGGCTTCCACGCTAGTTTGTCGGCGGGCACGCGTTCCAGCACCCGTTTCGTGGTGGCCGCCTCGTTCCGGATTTCACGCGCCATTGGTTCCAGCAGTTTTGTCACTTTGCGCCCCCCATGTATCTATCGTGGTGGCGGACCCACGCCATTGTGAACTTCAAGCCGTCTTCGTCGCGGCCCTTGGGCGCCAGGTCCAGGAAATTATAGGCGCCCACCAAAATGTCCAGCCCGCGCGCGTAGGCCGAGTAGGTGTGGAAGACATCGCCCGCTCGGTCCTTGAAGAACACGCTCAAGCCCGGCGCCTCTTCGCTCGGAAATTCGGTCTCGGCGTAGTTGTAGTACACCTTGCCGCCGGCCCTCTGGTCCTTCGTGAACGACACGTGAAAGTCGTGATTGAAATCGCTTCCATACGACGATACCCACGGGAAGCGCCAACCCATGCGTTTCTGGAATGCTTCTATCTGCGGCAACGGCGCTCGCGATACCGCCAGCAGAATCACGTCGCGATGCGCCAAGTGTACGACGCTGCCGTCAAAATGATCGCCCAGGAAGGAGCAGCTCGGGCAGCCTTCTTCCCAACCCGGCCCGAGCATAAAATGGTACACGATCAATTGGCTCGTGCCGCCAAACAGCTGGGCCAGCGTCTTCTTGCCGCCGGGGGCATCGAAGACGTAGTCCTTTTCCACCTTGACCCACGGCAGATTGCGGCGCTCCGCGCTCAGCGCATCCCGCTGGCGCGTGAAATCCTTCTCCTTCGCTAGCAGATCCTTGCGCGCGGCCAGCCATTCGTCTCTCGAGACTACTCTGTGCTCCGTCATTTCCCCTCCGCCTGCGTCTTCACGCGTTCATGCATAAGGCTCCAGCCGGTCGATACGTTTTTCCTGAGCTCCTCCGGAATCAGTCCCAGCGCGAGGTGATGGAACTTGATCAGCGTTCCTCCGTCCTCCTCGCTGAGGCGATATTGCAGATTCGAGATCACCGGATAGGACATAAACAACGGACCGGTGATTTCGAGCAGGGTCGGCCGCTTGATGGCCTGCACGTGCCCCCAGAAGTGGCCGTTATTATCGCCCAGATCGCGATACCACCTTCCGCCCGGCCACGGCTCGATCTTCATCGGCATGGGCTTGCCCATGGCCTGGTTATGCGGGCCGATCTCTTCCAGCAGCGCGGCGAATGTCGTGTCCAGCGACGCGCGGACGTGAATTTCCTGCGTGACAGTCAAGGTCATATTCTCGACGGCCATGGTTGTTGCGTTCATCATTCCTCCCGATTTTGTTTTTCCGCCCGTTCCTTGATGCGGTTGAGTTGACTTACCCAGTAGCGTTCAAACGTGGCGGTCCATTCGTGCAGCGGCCGGATCGCATCGGCGTTGGTTCGATACAGTATCCGGCGGCCGTCGCGCCGCAGGCGCACCAGGCCCACGTCTTTAAGCACGCGCAGATGTTTTGAGACCGACGGCTGTTCCAGGCCCAAGCTGGCGACAATGTCCCCCACTGGCCGCTCCTTCAGCGCCAGATAGCTCAGGATCTCCCGCCGGCGCGGTTCGGCCACGGCGTTGAAGGCATCGGATGTCGTGGCGGCGCGAGGCACAAGGACATTATATTCCGATATGGGAATGTGTCAAGGGACCCTGAGCCCCAGGTTGGAGCTAAAGGCCAGCGAGGATGTCGGCGGATACGGCGAGGCGCCCGCCGGCAGCGGTAAACTCCTGGAACATTTTACTAGCTGCCTGTTCGTCTAATGCTTTCACCGCATCGGTGACGAGCTGCACCGGTTTGCCCGTTTTAAGCAGGCCGAAAGCGGCGTAGCGCACGCAAATCTCAGTGACCACGCCGTAGACGACGTAGCGATCCGCATTGAGCTGGGCGAGCAGCGGCTCGAGATGAGGACTGCTGAAGCAATCCAGTTTCTGTTTTTCGAGAATCACTTGCCCGTCGCGCAATGTAATCGCGGGCTTGCGCTGGCCCGCGGTGCCGGCCACACAGTGATGCGGATACGTCGCAAACTCGGGATCGTCTTCGGTGTGGGCGTCCATGCTGGAGATCACCGCGGGCGCGCGGCGATTGAGCTCGCCGATCACGGGGAGAATCCGTTCGGCCCCCGGCACATAAAGCGCGCCCGCCGGATAAACGAAATCAATCTGCGTGTCGATGTCGAAGAAGACTGTTTTCATGCTGAACCTTTTCGTACAGTGCCGAGAGCTCGCGGCTATGTTCCACCCGATACTCCTGGCCGGTATCGAAGAGGCTGCGGACGGCGGTGGGCAAGCGCTTGACGGACTCGGCGGCGTGCTGGCGCGCCACGGCGGCGGTGGGTAGCGGCTCGATCAGTCTGCCGCTCAACATCACGGGACGCAGTAACGCTTGCGCGCTGGGCTCGCCGGCGCCGCACCCCATGCACTCCCAGGTACAGGCGATCACGTCATGGCCGGCGAAACGAAACACCTGCTTGGCTCCGGGCAAGGTATGCTTATCCTCGCTGAACTTGGCGGTGAAGCGGCCATCCAGCTCCACCAGCTTGTAGACCACCCCGAGATTGGGCGAATCGGCGGATGTGGCCAGGTCGGTCCCAACGCCGAAGGCGTCGATGGGCGCTCCGGCGGCTGCGTACTCGAGGATTTTGTATTCATTGAGATCGCTGGTGGCCATGATCTTCGCGTTGTTCAGACCGGCGTCGTCGAGGATCTTGCGCACTTCGCGCGAGAGTTCCACCAGATTGCCGCTATCCAGGCGGACGCCCCACAGGGGGGGCCCGAGCGAAGCAGCCGTGTGCGCGCCGTCCAGGGTGTCGTAGGTGTCGATCAAGTATGCGGTCGCGTCGCCCAGCAAATCCTGTAGCCGCCCGAAAGCTTCCTTTTCGGAAGGAAAGGCCTGGACCCAGGAGTGCGCGGCGGTTCCGAAAACGGGAATGCCATAGCGGAAGCCGGTTTCGGTGTTGCTGGTTCCGATGCATCCGCCGATGTAGGAAGCGCGCCCCGCCAGCACGCCTGCTTCGGGCGAATGCGCGCGGCGAGTACCGAAATCCACTACTGCGCGGCCTTGGGCCACTTCGACGATCCGAGAGGCTTTGGTTGCGATCAGCGATTGAAAGCCGATGGTGGAGAGCAGGTAAGTTTCGGCGATCTGCGCTTCCAGCAGCGGCGCGCGTATGGTCAGGAACGGTTCGTTGGCGAAGATGGGCGTGCCTTCGGGCATGGCGAACAGATCGCCGGTGAAATGGAGCTGGCGCAATGCATCGAAGAAACCGCTGGAGGCGCGCCTGAATTGGACCAGACCGCGCAGGTAGTCGATCTCCTGGTCCGTGAATTTCAGGTTGAGAAGATAGTCAACGGCTTGCGCGAGCCCGGCTGATACAACATAATTGCGATAACGCGGCAGACGGCGGAAGAACAGCTCGAAAGTGGCGACTTCATTGGTCTTGCCGGCCTCGAAGTAACCGGCCGCCATGGTGAGCTGATAGAGGTCGGTCAGGAGGCCGGTCATTTTTTCGCCGGCGGCGGTGCGGGTTTTACGTCCGAGGCAGCCTGCGAAAGATCGTCCACGGTTTTCGCGTCCAGGCCATAGAGAGCCGGCTCGTTCTCTCGTTGAGCGACATATTCGGAGGCTTGCTTGGCAATCAGAAGTTTCTCGGTCAATTTGCCGTTATTTGAAACCACCGTAATGTCGATGGCCGCCGGGCCCAGCGTTCCGGTGTCGATGAACTTAGTGGCAGTAAGATCGCGGAGTTTATCCATCAGCGATTGCAGGCTCACGCTATCCATCTTTTTACCGTTCGCGAACCAGTCCTCGCCGCCCTTCTGGAAAGCGTAGGTTTTTCCATTGGCGTGCATCTCGATCTTGTTCGGATCGTTGAATCCGAAATCGAAAAGCTTCTTACTGCGAAAGTCGTCCAGGGCCTTGTCAACTCCGGCGCCTACTTCGGGCGTTACTTTGAAAACGCCCGGGACGACGCTGGATTTGGCGTAGTAATCGTCCTTTACCTTGCGGATTTCGATCTGCTGTGTCCCGGAGGGATCGGTCAGCTTGACGGTTGCAACTGGCGTGCCCGATGCGAAAGAGGCGACTGCTTTCTTGGCGTCGTCGGGGGAAAGCGTGAGATCCATTTTGGCGTCTTTGAGTTTGCGCAGCATCTCGTCGACCTGGGCCCCGTCGGCGCGCAAGGGCTTGGGTTTCACGATCTGCCACTGATCCTTGTCGCGGCCGAATTCGATGTCCTGCGGCTTCTTCTGGGGGATCAATTCCACCCGGCTGAGCTTGTCCTGATCGAAGGTGAGCAGGCGTTTATCGCGCAGATCGTTGAGAGATTTATCGAGGCCGATCTTGACGTAGCTGGCAATCGTGAAAACGCGCGGATCGCCTTCCAGCATGGCGTATGATCCGCTATTGGTGGGTGTGTCGTCACCGATCTTCAACTTACTTACTTTGCCGCCCTTGCCGGTGATGTCCACTTCGAGCACGGGCGGGTTCAGGCCGTAGCCTGACACGTTGGAAGCCTTTTCGTCCACCACGCGATCGGAGCTGACGTTGGCTGCCGAGGCAACCAGCTGGTTGACGGCGGGCTGATCCACAGGGTACGGCATGGGCGCGGTGATCTCCCATTTGCCGCTAATTTTCTGCAGGTCAGTCTCGGAGGCGCCCTTCTTCAAAACAACCTTGCTGATGTCGCCTTCCGTCAGCGCGAGGATTTTCGGAGGGGCGTCGGCAGGCGGCTTGGCTGCTTCCGCCGCTTTTTGCTTATTGGAATAATACAGACCGCCCGACAGTGCGACCAATAGCACGAGGGCGACTAAGAGACCACGAGGCCGCATGTTTGCCTTCTCTCCTCCGCGTTTATCTTCTGCGCAGCCAAACCATCACGCCGCCGATGATCACGATCAAGGGCAGAAAGAACTGACTGGTGGTCTGGACCATCCGGAATTGCGCGCGCGTCAACGTGATGCGTCGATCCTCGGGCGCGACGGGCCGGATGGCGATCAGGTCTTCGTCGGACGAAAGCCAGTTGATGGTATTCAGCAGGAGATTGCGGTTTCCGCTGAAGCCCAGGGCTTGATTGGACGCCCAGGCGGAGTTGCCGACAACGACGAAACGCCCTTGGCCAGCGGGTTTCCCGCTGTTGTAGGTGCCGGCCACGGCCAGCGTGAAAGGCCCGTGCTTGTCCTTGTTTGGATCGATGCGAATCTCGGCCGATGCCAGGTTAGTGGTGGCGAAGCTGTCCGCCGATGTCGAGAATAATTTGCTGATGGTGGACTTGTCAGTATTCTTCGTTTCAAGCGAGCGCGACAGCGGAAAGGCGGTGGCGCTGCCACCCAGGTCGTTGACGATGGGATGCGAATCGTATTGGAGAATCACCGGCGCTTCCGGACCGCCACCCAAGGCCTGCGATGCGGCGCTTTCATCCAGCAGCAAGTTCTTGTCAACTGTTACGCCCCAACTTTGGAGCAGCGCGTCGAGCGTGTCATTGTCGCCCACCTGCTTGCGTCCCAGCTTCAACGGCGGATCCAGCATGAAGAACGCCCGGCCGCCGTCTTCGACATATTTCTTAATAGCGTCCACTTCGGGCTGGATGTAATCGCCCGTGGGGCCTGCCACCACCAAAACGGTGCAATCGGCCGGAACCTCGGCTTTCTGTTGCAGATTTACGCTTTGGAGCTTGTAGTTGTCCTTGCTCACGATAGTTTGGAAGCCGGAGAATCCACCGCCCCGGTCCGAATCATCCAGGCGATGTTCGCCGTGGCCGGTGATCACGCATACTTCGCGCACGCCACCCTTCAGCGCACGGATAAGCGCGCCGGTGACGCCTTCTTCGTCGAACGTTTTGGCGTCCTCACGGCGGGCGCCCACGTCGACAATGGCCTCGCCCTCGCGCGTGACATTCGAGGCGCGCGCCAGAGTCGGATTCTTGAGCAGATCGACGTACTGGACGTGCAGCTTGGGCGAAAGATTGGCATAGCGATCCAACAGATCCTTGGCGCCCTGCATACCGGTGGAACGATCGAAATACTGAATGGTGACGTCCTGCTTCAGATCGCCCACCACTTTCTTGGTCTGGTCGGACAGGCTATAGCGCTTGTTTGTGGTCGCGTCGAAGGATTTGTTATAGCGATTAGCGAGAAAATTGGCGGCTACAATAACGGCCAGAATGACGATAATGTAAACCGTCACATAGGCCGCGTACTTGGTTTGTCTGGTTTTCATCCATCCTGAATTCACTTTAAGACCTCCAACGCAGTGATTCCAAGGAGCGGGTAGTCAGAAAAAGTCCCAGGAAAATCACGGAAAGATAAAACACGGCATCCTTGGTGTCGAGGACGCCTTTGGAAAAGGAATCGAAATGCGTGATCACCGAACAATACGCCAGGACTTTAGCCCAAGTGGCGGTTTCATAGCCACTCACCCATTCCAGAATCCACAGCAGCAGGCAGACGCCGAAGGTTGCGGCGCCGGCGATGATCTGGTTCCTGGTGAGCGTGGAAATGAAAGTTCCGATGGCCAGCAGCCCGCCGGCTTGCAACAGCAGGCCCAGATAGCCGATCGCCAGCGGCTTCCAGTCGGGATTTCCGTAGCGAAACAGGAACGAGAAATTGATCGCCGTAAAGAGGAGTAGCACGGCGTAAAGAATGAGCGCGGCCAGCCATTTGCCGATGATGACTTCGGTGTCGCGTATGGGCGAGGTGGCCAGCAGTTCGATGGTTCCGGTGCGCTTTTCCTCGGCGAACAGCCGCATGGTCATCATGGGGATGAAGAACAGACCCACCACACTGATGTTCGACAACAGAGGACGGATGACATACTCGTTGACGCTCATGGGCATGGCCTGACCGCTCATCTGAGCCTGGAGGCTAGCGGCGTTAAAGTAACCGACCGAGTTCCAAAAGAAGAACCCGAAAATCACGGCGAACATGGTCAACAACAGGTATGCCACCGGTGAAACGAAGTAACTGTGAAGCTCTTTCTGGCAAATAACCCAGATATTTCTCATTGGCTCTCTCCTTGCACGATGACTTCCTCGACGGTGGGCTCTTCGGCGGCCTTTTCGCCGCCGGTCAACTGCAGGAAGATCTCTTCCAGGCTCATGGCAGCGGGACGAAGCTCATTCAGATTCCATCCGGACTCGACGATAGCGCGCGCCAGATCGCCTCGAATGAAGCGGTCCTTTAAACTTTCGACTTCGAATACGGACCGGTTGCTGCGCGTTTCTTTGAACAGGACGCGGCTGACCCCGCTCACGGTTTCCAAACGATGCTGGACCGTCTGCGCGTCCACCGCGCCGTTGCGTCCCTCCACTTCCACCAGCACCGATTCGGCGCCGCGCGCGCGGTTCTGCAGATTGTGCACGGAGTCGGTGGCCACCAGCTTGCCCTTGTTGATGATGAGAACCTGCTCGCAGGTCTGTTCTACTTCAGGCAGGATGTGCGTGCTGAGCAGGATGGTGTGGTTGCCGGCCAGGCCGCGGATCAGTTCGCGCGTTTCGATGATCTGCTTGGGATCGAGCCCGGCGGTGGGTTCGTCGAGAATGAGAACGTCAGGGTTATGGATGATCGCCTGAGCCAGTCCCACGCGCTGCCGGTAGCCTTTCGACAATTTTCCGATCAGCTTGCTGCGCACATCGGCGACGGCGCAGCGCTCGGCCACTTCCGTGACGCGTGCGGCCAGGCTGGCGCCCGACATCCCTTTGAGCTTTCCGACGAACGTCAGGTACTCGGCGACCTCCATTTCCGGGTACACAGGCGGAGTTTCCGGCAAATAGCCGATGCGCCTTTTCACTTCCATGGGCTGTTCGAGCACGTCGAAACCGGCCACGGTGGCGGCGCCTTCGGAGGGCGGAAGAAAACAGGTAAGAATGCGCATGGTCGTGGTTTTCCCGGCGCCATTCGGTCCCAGGAAGCCCACGATCTGGCCCTTCTGTACTTCAAACGAAATGTGATCCACCGCAAGCGTGTGGGCGTATCTCTTCGTGAGGCCTTGAACTGTAATCATAGTTAGACTCGGAGGAACTGCGATGACTGGCCGGAAGCGCCTCTGGAGAGGCCTGCTCCGATCAGGCTGCAATTACATGATAAGAACGGGTGGATAGGAATGTCAATTTGGCTCAAGGCTCGCCTCATGGCGTCAGGGCAAAACCCATAATTTGAATGCCTGCATCAACATAGATAACATTGCCGGTAACGCCCCGGCCAAGATCGCTGGCCAGAAAAACAGCGGTATCGGCCACCTCCGCCGGGTCCGTATTGCGGCGGAGCGGGGCCAGTTTTGCGCCGCCGTCCAGTATTTTAGAAAAGTCCCGAACGCCTCGGGCCGAGGTAGTTTTGACGGGTCCGGCGGAAATTGCGTTTACTCTAATATTCGACGGCCCAAGGTCGGCCGCCAGGTACCGCACGGAAGCTTCGAGCGCCGCTTTGGCCACGCCCATGACGTTATAATTCTCAACCACGCGCGTGGAGCCAAGATAAGTCAGGGTCGTCAGCGACCCTCCGCCGGGGCTGCCATCGCGCTTGGGAGCCATGAGCGGCGCCGTGGCGTGCGCGACCGCGACCAGAGAATAAGCGCTCACGTCCTGAGCCAGGGCGAAGCCGGCGCGGGATGTTTCCACAAACGGGCGGCTCAGATCCTCGCGATTGGCGAAGGCGATGCTATGCACCACGGCGTCGAGCACGGTTTCCTGACCCTTTAGCCCATTCGCTAAGGCGTCCAATTGGGCGTCTTGGGTTACATCGCAGGGGAACACCTGACTGGCTTTGAGCTCGGCTGCCAACTCCTCGACGGTTTGTTTTTGCCGGTCACCCTGGTACGTCAGGATCACCTCGGCGTGTTCGCGGATAAAGGCGCGGGCGATCGCGTAGGCCAGGCTCCATCGGTTCGCGACACCCAGGATGAGGGCGGTCTTGCCCTCCAGCAGCTGGGACATGAAGCCTATATTGTACCGCCAGGAGCGTGCGACAAGCTGGGAGCGTCACGCGTTCGTCAACTCTAGCGCTACTAGCTTCATTACGGCCTCACGCGGCTAGGGGGCTGTCGTGCTCTAGTCTTCGGCCCCCCCGTAGTCCTTGACGGGCACCTTCGCCTTCTCGGTTTCCGGCATCGCGAGAAAATCAGCGATTTCTCTCAAGATTTCAGCCTCACTCTTGGGGTTGGGCGGCAGGCCGAGACGACTTACGAAAGCCCTGCCTGGATGGATCGTGTCCCAGAGAGAGGCGTATTGGCCCCTCCGACGCTTCCCAGGGGTTTTGATTCCAAAACCTGCTACTAACTTATTCCATAATGGCTGGAACGTGTGGATCATGTAGGTCTCGCCCAAGGGAATCCATATGTCTTCAACTATCAAGGACCGACAGTGGAAGTGCGATAAATGGAGATTCGATACTTGTTCGATACCCTGCGCATGAAGTTTGAGTCGTTCAAACAATGCGTTAGTGGGCGCTTCCTGGTCGAGGAGGCCGCCCTTCCTTGAGCCTTCGGGTACGGCCTTCCCGACGTAAATTGGCGCCCCGAACTTTCCTCCCGTGTTCTGGCTCGCAATGGATTTATAGGCCGGAAAAGTTCCGACGTAATAGATCGCATAGATCCCCGCGCCATCAAACTTGTTCGAATAACGAAGCTTTGATTTAACCAAAAGCTCGTCCATTGCGATGACCTGTTGCTTAAGCAATGCTTCCCGGACGCTGGTGCCGAGGCTTTCCTTATCTAGCGGATTGTAGGCTTTCGCCAAACGGCGATTATCGCACTGAGTTGAGCTTGTGTCGAATGCCGCTTGCAACGACCTCGCCGAGCTGGACCGGAACAGCGTTGCCGAGTTGGCGCATGGCTTCGGTCCAAGCGCCATGCAAGACGTAATCGTCGGGGAAGGTCTGAAGACGAGCCGACTCACGCACTGTGAAGTAGCGCACTTGTCCGTCAGGCGTGAGCAACGTATTCTCTCCACCAGGTACGCCGTGGTCTCCAGCTTTCAAGGTCTTCGCCGGTTCATCGAGAGGGCTTCCGCTATGTCCCACGTAGCTTCGAGCGCCGGGATTGTGTTTATGATTCGCAATTCTCGAAGTTGACTTCTCCGGATCCGGGAGGTCGGAAATGGCGTCACGAACCGTGCGCCATGGCTCAGAGCCGAAAAGGTCGTTTTCGTACTTTAGTCGATCCACGCGGCCTCCTAATCTAACCTGCAGGGCGGGCCGTTTACGTTTAGCGATCCGATGACGCTCCCAGTACTCGCCTGTAACCCACTGGTCAACTAGCAGACTGTCGAAAGTATGCGTTGTTTCTGGAAAAGACCACTCGATGCCAAGATCTGAGCGAAAACCCACAATGATCACTCGCTCGCGCTTCTGAGGCACACCGTAGTTGGCCGCGTTCAACGAACGAAATACGACGTTGTAAGATAGGCCTTTTTCGCGACCCTTGGTGTGATGCCGCTCCAGACGGGACAAGTGATCGCTCCAATCCTCCTCTCGCTTTGGCAGCAGTTCTGGATAGCGGAGTCGAAGAATGATGTACTCGAAATACTTGGCGAACGATTCTCGCAGTAGGCCTCTAACGTTTTCTATCAACACAGCGTATGGTTTGAGATGCCGAACTGCCCTCACGACTTCAGGAAACATGTCTCTTGTATCGAGGGGGCCTCCATGTTTGCCGCCAATCGAGAACGGCTGGCATGGAGGTCCGGCGGCCAAGAGATGGACTTCGCCCTTGATGTCACTAAAATCCAGCTTG
Organism: Bryobacterales bacterium; assembly: GCA_963824345.1. Classification (GTDB taxonomy): domain Bacteria; phylum Acidobacteriota; class Terriglobia; order Bryobacterales; family Bryobacteraceae; genus Palsa-89. The sequence continues at coordinate 160,597 of CAWGOZ010000008.1, read as the reverse complement.
CGTACATCGTCCGAAAACAGACGCCACCCTTGGAGCGGGCCGAATCCTCTCTTCTGATTTTCAGTGATCGTTTTACAGCAGTCCTTATCACGTTCGACGACAAGGTCGTGGTGGAAGCCGGCGTTTTCGACGCCCAGCGCAAGCCCGCCCGCCCCGGTGAATAGTTCGATTGACCTCATGCGGTTTCCAGGAATGTTCGTATTCGAGCGGAAAGAGCCCCAGGCTTGTTCAGCTGGCATTCCCAGACCACCAATACTCGCCATCCCTCCTTGCGCAACCGTCGCCTGATGAGGCGATCGCGCTGTTGGTTCCGCTCCAGCTTGGGCTTCCAAAAGTTCAGTTTTGACTTGGGCCATCGCGTGAATTTACATGTACCGTGCCGGTGCCAAAAACATCCGTGCACGAAAATGATTTTACCTCTTCCGGGAAACACCAAATCCGGATTGCCAGGAAGCTCGCGGGCATGCAGCCGGTACCGAAACCCCATCCCGTGCACGAGCCGCCTGATCACCATCTCTGGTCTGGTGTCTTTAGACCGAACTAGGCTCATCCGCTCGCTTCGCTCAGCGGGGGTCAGGGTGTCCATACGACGACCTTCGCTGACTAGTGTAATACGTATCGGCAATTTTGGTGGCGTCAAACAGCTTTTTTTAAGGAGCTGCGGCAGACGGCTTGTCCAGTAGCGTTGTTTCCTCCCTTGGCAAAAGCAAAGGCACCGGCAGCCTGAGATGAGGACTTTTCTACTTGTCCCTAATTTTCAAGATCTGGAACAGATTGCTGTAGTCGTCGGTCCAGGGCCGCAGGTCCGGGCGGTATTCGGCCGGCTGCACGCTGGAGGATTTAAACGCGGGGTCGCGAAAAATGGCGGCGTCGCCCGAAACCAGCACCCAATCGCTATTGGAGAAGTAATCTTCCTCTTCGTCCGCGTCATCGACGTTGACGGCGGTTTTGCCAAGTTCGCGCGCGTTGCGCGAGACTACGGGAACCAGATCCAGGTAGCGATTGGATACATGCACCGCCAGGATGCCGGCCGGCTTGAGCTGCCGGAAGTAGAGGGCGAAAGCTTCCCTGGTGAGCAAGTGCACAGGAATGGCGTCGCTGCTGAAGGCGTCGACGGCCATCAGATCGTACTGCTGGGCGGGCTGGGCTTCGAGCGTGAGGCGCGCGTCGCCGAGCAGGACCTGGTGATCGGCCTTGCAATCGCGCAGAAAGGTGAACCAGGTGCTGGCGACGGAGAGTGCCAGCGGATTGATTTCGTAAAAGCGGAAGAAGTCGCCCGCACGGCAGTAGCTGGCGGTGACCCCCGCGCCCAGGCCGATAACGGCCACGCGAACCGGTCCGCGCTTCTGCAGATAGCCCAGGGCGCGGCCCAGGCCGGAATACGGACCGTAATAGCTGGTGGGTTCGTCGCGGCGTTTGGCCTCTAACAGCTGCTCGCCATGACTGATGGTGCCGTGGATCAGGCGGCGCAGGCCGGTATCGTCCTCACTCGCGGGAATGTCGCGCACGCGCAGAACGCCGTAGAAGTTGCGCACCGACATTTTGAAGATTCGATCGCTGAGATGTTTTTCATAGCCGAGCTGGATGGCGAGAAGCACGGCGAACGCGAGCATCGCGATGCGCACGGCTCGGAGTGGAATCTTTCCCGACCACTTTTGAGGCGAAATCCAAAGAACGATGGCGGCCAGCGCGCTACAGGCCACCAGGGAAAGCGGAAGTTCGAGATAGGTGTGAAACATGCGCGGCGCGGCAATGGCGACAAACACGCCGCCCAGCGCGCCCCCGAGCGCGATGCTCAAGTAGAATCCGGTGAGGTAGCGCGGATCGGGCTTCAGCCTTGCCAGTTCCCCGTTACAGACCATGCAGCCAATGAAAAGCGCCGCAACAAAGGTAGGGATGGCCCAAGTGATGTCGGGATTGCCCTCGTGAGTGTAAATCGTGTAGGCCGCGCCGTCCAGCGCGATCACCAACAGCGGCAAGAAGACGCCGCGATTATAAACGCGCTCCCGTTCGAAGCACAAGATGAAGCTCGTGAGATAGGCCGCGAGCGGCAGCACCCACAGAAACGGAATAGGCGCGACGTTCTGGCTCAAGTGATTGGTTATGGCCAGCAGCAGCGCGGAGGCACAGGCGGAGAGGGCGATCCAAAGAACGCGCGTGACCCCGGCCGGCGACGACGCTTGAGAGTGGGTTGGCGTTGCCGTAGCAGTTGTTGGTTGTTGGTTGAGGGCCGAGCGGAGCGCGTTCCAGGCGATGGCTGCGCAGATGGCGGCGAATAGAACATAGATGCCCGACCATCCGTAGGCTTGGGCGTGAGTGGTGAACACGGGTTCGATCAGCACTGGATAGCTCAACAGCGCGAGCAGCGATCCGAAATTCGAAAGGGCGAACAGGCGGTAGGGGAGCGCGCCGGGTTTGGCCGCTACGTACCAGGCCTGTAGCAAGGGGGTGGTGGTGGACAGCAGGATGTAGGGCAGCCCGATGGTGACCGCCAAAAGCAGGAGAATGCGCAGCGAAGGGTCGCCGGCGTGCGACGGTTTCCAACTCGGCGAAGGCAGGATCGGAAGCAGCGCCAGACTCACGGCCATCAGCGCGATGTGCAGCATGGCTTGCTTTTTGGGTCTGAGCGACGTGCTGGACCAGTGCGCGTATAGGTAGCCCGTCAGGAGCGCCGCCTGGAAGAACAGCAGGCAGGTGCTCCAGACCGCGGCCGAGCCGCCGAACCAGGGCAGGATCATCTTGCCGATCATGGGCTGCACGGCGAAGAGCAGAAACGCGCTCAGGAAAATCGTGCAGGCGTAGACGAGCATTGCGACGTAATGAGAATGATCGCATATGTTAGACTCTAGGCGGATTGCGACTTGCCCCTGTCGACTACCTGATCCTTGCGCTGTATTTCGTTTTTGTTCTGTGCATCGGTTGGATGGTCAAACGCAAGGTCGCAACCAGCTCCGATTTTCTGACTTCAGGACGCTCGGTACCGGTCTGGATCACCAGTCTGGCCTTCATCGCCGCCAATCTCGGAGCGCAGGAAGTGATCGGCATGTGCGCGTCCGGAGCGAAATACGGAATCATGACCGCGCACTTTTATTGGATCGGCGCGGTGCCGGCGATGCTGTTCGTGGGCGTTTTCATGATGCCGTTCTACTACGGCAGCCGCGCTCGCAGCGTGCCCGAGTATCTGAAACTGCGCTTCGACGAGAAGACTCGCGTGCTGAACGCCGTCACATTCGCGGTAATGACCGTGTTCTCGTCCGGCATCTCGATGTACGCGCTGGGGCTGTTGTTCCAGTTGGTGCTGCACTGGAGCTTCACCGCGTCGGTGCTGCTGTCGGCCGCGATTGTCTTGGTCTACACGTTCCTGGGCGGGCTCACGAGCGCGATCTACAACGAAGTTCTGCAATTCTTCCTCATCGTTCTGGGTTTTTCGCCGCTCGCTATTTTTGTGGTGATGAAAACCGGAGGGTGGAGCGGCATGGCGTCCAGGTTACCGGCGGTGATGACGCACACCTGGGAGTACACCGCGAAGGCGTCCGAGAACCCGATGGGCGTGGAAGTATTCGGCCTGGTGGCGGGGCTGGGTTTCGTGCTTTCGTTTGGATACTGGTGCACGGATTTTCTGGTGGTGCAGCGAGCCATGGCCGCCGAATCGATGTCGGCCGCGCGGCGCACGCCCTTGATCGCGGCCTTCCCAAAGATGCTGATGCCGTTTATCGTGATCGTGCCGGGAGTGGCCGCCCTGGCGCTTTCGCATATGGCGCTGGGCTATTCGATCCCTTTGAAACCGGACGGCGGACCCGATTACGATCAGACGCTCACTACATTGATGGCGCAATTTTATCCTTCCGGCATGCTGGGCCTGGGCCTGACGGCTCTGATGGCGTCCTTTATGTCCGGCATGGCGGGCAACGTTACGGCGTTTAACACGGTATGGACTTACGATCTTTACCAAGGACACATCCGTAAGCACGCGCCCGATTCGCATTACTTGTGGGTGGGACGAGTGACCACCGTCGTAGGCGTCGCGTTATCGGTAGGGACGGCGTACCTGGCGAGCCACTTCAACAACATCATGGATTTTCTGCAGCTGGTTTTCGGATTCGTCAACGCGCCGCTGTTTGCGACTTTTCTGCTGGGGATGTTTTGGAAGCGCGCCACCGGCCACGGCGCCTTCGCTGGATTGCTGGCAGGCACGGCCGCGGCCGCCGCTACGCACGGCTTGACCATCGCGGAAAATAAGGGCGGGTGGCTGGGAACCACGCTGCACATGTTTCCCTCCAGCATGGCGCAGAATTTCTGGATCGCCATCTTCGCATGGTCGACGTGTTTCCTGGTGACTTTGGCGGTGAGCCTGATGTCGCGTCCGAAGGCGGAATCGGAGCTTCACAATCTGGTCTATGGGCTCACAAAGATTCCGCACGAGGACGTGCCCTGGTACAAACGGCCGGCGCCACTCGCTTTGATCGTGGTGGCGGCGCTGGTCCTGTTGAATGTGTTGTTCTGGTGATATGGGCGACCTGCGCATTGCGATCGGCAGCTTCTTCGTGCTGGTGGGCGCGATTGTGGGCATTACGGGGCTGGCGGCGAATTATCATGCGCGGCTGGAATCGGCCAACGTCAATCTCGATTGCGGCGTTTCGATGCTGATCTTTGGAGCGATCATGCTGTGGCTCGCGTGGCGCAAGACGCAATGAAATCTGAGCCGGCCGGTTCGGAGGCGGTGCTTCAGCGCGAGCTGGCCTATTACGAGGATCTTTACAGCACCTATGGTCCGAGCCTGTTCGCCCAGCCCGCCGTGGTCTTGTTTCGCGAGTATCTGGCGCGGCGAATTCTACGCGCTACCGGCGTCGGTCAAGCATCGCGCGTGTTGAGCATTGGCTGCGGCATCGGCGACACGGAGCTGTTGCTCGGGCCGCATGTCGCGCACGTGACTGGCGTGGATCTGTCTCCCGCGGCGATTGCGGAGGCGCGCCGGGCAGCTTCCGCTCGGAGCATAACCAACGTTCAATTCGTTGCCGGGAGCTGGCAATCCGCGGCGCTCGGAGAAGAGCCCTTCGATGCGGTGGTGGCCATCTTCTTCCTGCATCACTTGCCGGATCAAGACCTGGCGGCTTTTCCGATTCAGCTGCAGCGATTGCTGCGCCCAGGCGGCATGTTCTACGCTCTGGACCCGAGCGCGCGGCGTCTGTCGGGTTTTCTAGGCAAGCTCCTGGTTCCGAAATTGATGGAGAAATATCAGACCGAAGACGAGCGCCAGCTTTTGCCGCGCTCGACTGCTGGGCCGTTCCGGGCAGCGGGCTTTGAGAACGTCGACCCACTGGTTCGATTTCGCGTCCACGCCGCTGGCCGGATTGTGTCCGTCCTGGGGCGCCGGGTATCGGCTGGCGCGGGTGCTAGATGAGGCACTCACGCGCGTGCCGCTGCTTCGTGAGTGGAGCAGCAACTTCGAATTGATCGCTAATAAACCCTGAGACTACCGGCGTCCGCGAACGGCGTCCGGGAGCGACACGTTGTTGTCCGCGAGAATCGTGCCGGTGGCGCGTTCGAGAGCCGCCCGCGCCTTCAAATACGCGCTTTTGGCGACCACCACGGTGGATCTGGCCTGCGCCAGGTAGCTCTGATATTGAATGATGAAGAAGCTGGTAGACGCGCCCACATCGAACTTGGCCTGCTCGGCATCCAGCGACTCTTGCTGCAAAGTCTGGGTCTGCACGGCTGCGTCGTAGGAAGCGCGCGCGCGCCGCATGGCGATCACCGCGTCCTCTACTTCGAGCTGCGCCTGCTTGTGAAGCTGCTGTTGCAAAACCTGACTTTGCCGCAGCAGGATCTCGTCGCGCGTGACGTTGGCTTGCGCGATGCGGTTGCGCAAGGGCAAATTGACGTTGAGGCCCACTCCGTACGTGGGGTATTTGCGCGTGGCAAGCTGCTCCAGCGCGCTGCCGTAGCCGCCCAACAGGGGCGAATCGATGGGCGTCGCCAGCGGATTCAGTTGAGCCGCCAGCGCGTTGTTTTGAGCGGTGCCCACCAGATCGATTTCCGGCCGCAGTCCGTTGCGCGAACCCTGTAAGCTGATTTGCGTGTTCTCCACCTGGACGCCCGCCTGCGCCAAATCTGGCCGATTGGCGAACGCCATCGTGACCAATTCCTGGAGCGAGCGAGTTTCGTCTCCGGCTGGAACATCGATGGAATCCGTGGGGATAATGCGGGCGTTCAGAATTTCGGGATCGTTGTCGGTGCGGCGAGTGATCAAAGTTTTTACGACGGCTTCCTGCTCCTCCAGCAGCCCGCGCGAGTTGATCAGATCCTGACGGATGGAAGACACCTGGGCGTTGGCGCGCGTCAGCTCAATGGGCGCCTGCGTCCCTTCATCCACCTCGGCTTTCGTGTCGGTGTAGAGTTTCTCGGCCGAGGCGAGAGTTTCTTCCTTCACCTTCACGTCTTCATAGAGCGCCACCAGATCGGTGTAGAGGCGCACAACGCCATAGACGGTGGCGATCAACTGCTGCTGAACCAGAAGACTCGCGATCTTCTGCTCGTTCTTCGAGATCCGTATAAAGCGGCGATTCACGGCCAGGCCGAACCCGCGCAACAACGGCTGGGTCACTGTGAATCCGAGATTCGACGTAGTGTAGGGGCTATAGGCGCTCTGCAAAGTGTTGGTTGTGTTGTACGCATTATTGAACCCGACGGTGAGCGCCGTACCCGGTCCGAAGCCCTGTGTGTAGCCGACATTGTAGTTGGCGGTGTTGCCGGAGATGGCATTGGTTCCGTAGGCCAAAGGATCGGTGTCGGGAGTGGTTGAATGGGTCCAATTGAGCTGCCCCGTGATTGCGGCATCAAACTGCGGAAGCGGAGGCCCGGTGGTGAGCGGAACGGTCTGGAGCATGGAGAGATTATCTTGCTGCTCGGCCAGCGCTCCAAGCTCGGACGGATTGGTAGGCACGGACCCGGCGGTGATGCTAGGCGTGGCCGCCGCGGTGACCAGCGGGCTGTCCGGGCCGCCCACGCCGACCGGCGCTTCAAACACCGCGTAGGTTAATCCACGCGTTACTCCGCCGCCTTTGGCGCGCAGCAACTCCGTATCGGCCGCCGGCAGGGCATAACGCTCGAGTTCGATATCGAGATTGTTTTCGATGGCCAGCGCGATGGCGTCCGAAAGCGAAAGGTAAATGTTGCCCGACCGCAGCACCTGCCGAATCCGCGGCGAATTGGACAGATCCAGGGGCGCGATGGGGTGCTCCACGTAAGGGTTCTTCAGCCAGTCCGGGAGTTCCGCCGGGGAACCCGCCGGCGCGAGCAGGAGCAAACAGAGAAATACGGCACTGATCTTCTTTATGCTGATCTCATTCATGCTGATCCGATTCAATATGGATTTGCGTTCAGGGTAACGCAGAGCAGGGGAGTGGTTCACCACACCAGCTAGCGCGCGCGTTTGTTTCCGCCCGTATCGCCGGAAGTCACCATGACGGGATGAACCTTCACGCCCTCCTGGACGGCATCGTTCGGATTCGCCACCACCCGCTGTCCGGCGCTTAACCCGGAGAGGATTTCGATATTGCTTCCATAATCCCGGCCGATAACCACGCGCTGGAAGTGGACGCGATTATCGGAATCGAGCACGGCCAGCAGGGTGCCTTCGGGGCGCACCGAGAGGGTATCGCTCGGAATCAGGAGCGGCGGATCTTTGCGGGGCAGATGCAGATCCACTTCGACGTACATCCCGGGCAGCAGCTTGCCTTCCGGGTTCGGGACTTGTACTTCCACCAGCAGGGTTCGGCTGGCGGGGTCCAAGGCGTTCGCAGTCCGGGTGACCGCGCCTGAGAATTTCCGCTCCGGCAGCTCGGGAGTCGCCAGCGACGCCGACTGTCCAACGCGCACATCCGAGGCGCTGGATTGCGGGACGTTCAAGTACGTGCGGAGCAGATTGGTTTGGGCAATACGAAACAGCAGCGTGCTACCCGTGTTAACCAGCGTTCCGACATCCACATTACGCAGCGTCACCACGCCGGCGAAAGGGGCGCGCACCTTGAGATAGCCCTGCATGTCGGTTAAGCGCGCGAGATTGGCCTGCATGGCGGCGATATTTCCCTTGGCGGCGTCCACGGCGCGCTCCAGCGCTTTTACGTTCGCGGCCTGGGCCTGGAACTGCGCCTGATACTGATCGTTCTCCTGCTTCGACACCGCGCCGCGTTTTACCAGATTGTCCCAGCGCGTGGCAGTTACCTGCGCGATCGATTCGTTGGCTTTGCCTTGCTCCAGCGCCGCATGAGCGCGCTCCAGATCGGCCTGCGATTGCTCCAAGGCGGCCTGCGCCTGGCGTACCTGTTGATCAAGCTCCGGGGCTTCGACGTCGGCCAGTAGCTGGCCGGCAGTGACGCGGTCGCCAATATCAACGTAGCGGCGCTGCACATACCCTGAAGCGCGAGCCAGGATAGGCGCTTCCGTGACGGCCTGAATATTGCCCGGCAGCACCAGGTCGCCCATGCTGGATGCGATCTTGGCCGCAACCACGGTCACGTCCGGCAGCGCGTCGTTTTGGGCGTTGGCTTCCGCGATCACCTGCATGTCGCGGCGATGATGGGGGATGTAGCCGCCCAGGAATGCGGCCACAAAGACGGCTGCCGCGAGCGCCAGCAACATCGCAATCCGGCCGCCGGAAGGCCGCTTGGGGTGCTCCAAAGCCGAATGCTCCGGATGGGTCTGGTTCTGCTCCAGTTGCTGTTTCAGCCGCTCGATTTCGGCGCGCAACTCCTCCTCGGTGGCGGTGGTGAAACGCTCGGGCGATTGATCTGGTTGGTCGATAGTCGATGATATCATCTCAATTTAGAAAATCTGGAATTCGGATTCGGGCAGTCCTTCGCGTTCTTCTTCCTGGATCTGCCGGTCGTGATCGATGGGCGCCTCAACGCGCAAGTAACTGTAGATGATCGGCACAATCAACAACGTGGTCACGGTGGCCAGCAGCAAGCCGCCGATCACGGCGCGGCCCAGCGGCGCGTTCTGCTCGGCGCCCTCGCCGATCCCTAGCGCCATGGGCAACATACCGAGGATCATGGCGGCCGCGGTCATCAGCACGGGACGCAGCCGCGTGTATCCGGCCGACAGCGCCGACGCTCGCGCACCCTTGCCCGCCAGTCTTTCGTCATTCGCAAAGACCACCATTAGAATACTGTTCGCGGTAGCCACTCCGATGCACATGATCGCGCCCATCGCCGACGGGACATTCAGGGTTGTTTGGGTGACGTACAGCATCCACAGGATGCCGGCCAGGGCGCCCGGCAGAGCGCTCAGGATAATGAACGGATCCACCCAGGATTGAAAATTGACCGCCATCAAAAGGTATACCAGGACGATCGCCGCGAGCAGGCCCAGGCCGAGGCGATAAAAAGAGTTTTGCATGGTGGCGGCCTGTCCCCGCAGTATGATTTGCGCGGTCTTGGGAACCTTGGTATCCGCGATGATCTTCTCCACCTGGGTCGCCACGCCGCCCAGATCCCGGCGGTCGATATTGGCGTACACGTCGAAGACCGGCTGGACGTTATAATGATTCGCGATCTCCGGGCCGGTGCTGTGTTCGAGCGTGGCCAGGTTCGACAGCAATTGGGTTTGATAGGGCAGCGTGCCTGGATTGGCGTAGGCAGCCGAGCTTTGATTGGGCGACACGCTGTTGGAGGCATCGCCCTGGTTGGACGCGCCCGCCATGGAGCCGGGAGTGTTGAAAGCCACCGCGGAGTTGGCCGCCGAGACCGGCGTGCGCATCAGCTTGTCGAGAGAATCCAGCTTGTATTGCGGCGTCTGGATCAGAACGTTGTAACTAACGCCGTTCTTCCAGTTGAGCCAGAAGCTTGGGGCTACCTGGCTGGTGCCGCTGAGGGAAATCAGCAAGCTGGTGGCGACGTCCTTCTGCGTCAGGCCGAGCTGCCCGGCCTTGATGCGATCCACGTTGACGCGCAGTTCCGGAGCGTCCACTACTTGATGCACGTGCACGTCGACCGCCCCGGGAATGCGCGCGATCCGTTCCGACAAGTGCTTCGCGATTTCGTAATTTGGCCCCGCGTCGCGTCCGGTGACCTGCACGTCGATGGGCGCCGGCAGCCCGGAGTTGAGAATCTGATTGGTGATATTGGCTGCTTCGAAGAAGAAGACGATGTCGGGAAACTTCTCATGCAGCCGCTTGCGCAGGCGTTGAGTCGTGAGGTCGGTGGGGGCGTGATCCGGGGTCATCGAGATCAGGATGTCTCCGTCGTTGTTGCCGATCGCGGCGCTGTCTCCGAACGCGAGATTAAAACCTCCCGGAGGGACGCCGATGTTGTCGAGAATCGTGTCCAGCTGGTTCGGCGGGATGACGCTGCGGATTTCCTTTTCAATCTCGGCGAAGATCAGCTCCGTTTTCTCGATGCGCGTTCCGGCCGGTGCTTGGGCGTGCAATCGAATTTGCCCGGAATCGACCGTGGGAAAGAAATCCCGTCCCACCAGACGGACCAAACCCAAGGAACCTAACGAAAAGATCAGAAACACCGTGAGAACGGCGGCGCGGTGATCGAGTGCCCAGTCCAGCAATCCCGTGTAGGAGGCGCGAAAGCGCTCAAAGCTGCGATTGAAAGCGAAATGGACGCGCCAGATGATGGAGTGGCCTTCCGCCGTTCCGCCCTCGCCATGCTCGCCGGATCGATACATATCGACTTCCGGTTTCAGCATGTAGTGCACCATGGTGGGGATCAGAGTTCGGGACAGCATATAGGACGCTAGCATGGCGAAAACCACCGCCAGGGCCAGCGGCGTAAACAGAAACTTGGCCGCGCCCGTCAAAAGCAGAACCGGCGCGAACACGATACAGATGGAAAGCGTGGAAACGAACGCCGGAATCGCGATCTGCTGCGCGCCATCCAGCACCGCGCGAACCAGCGGCTTTTTCATGGCCAGATTGCGGTGGGTATTCTCAATTTCGACGGTGGCGTCATCCACTAAGATTCCGACGGCCAGGGCCAGCCCGCCCAGCGTCATCACGTTGATGGTGTGGCCCATCAGCTTTAGGACGATCAGAGAAGTCAAAATGGACAGTGGAATCGAGATACAAACGATCACCGTGCTGCGCCAGCTTCCCAGAAACAACAGAATCATCAATCCGGTGAGCACCGCGGCGGTGATGGCTTCCTTGACCACGCCGCTGATGGCCGCGCGCACGAAAAGCGACTGATCGAAAAGTTGCCGCACCTTCAGAGCGGGTGGCATGGCGGCCTCAATGATTGGCAGTTGGGCCTTCACCTTATTAACGATGTCCAGCGTGGAAGCCTGGCCGTTGCGCAGAATTGTCAGCAGGGCTCCGCGGGTTCCGTTGGTCCGCACAATGTTCTGTTGCACCGAGAATCCGTCGCGAACGGTGGCGACGTCTTTGAGATACACCGTGGCGCCGTTCACGGTTTTGATCGGCAGATCGCCCATCGCGCTGATAATTTCGGGACTGCTGTTGAGGCGAACCGCATATTCGGTGTCGCCGACTTTGATTGTGCCGGCAGGAAGGATCAGGTTCTGCAAATTGAACGCATTGGAGACATCAATCGCCGACAACTGTTTTGCGTAGAGCGCGTTGGGGTCCAGATCGACGACTACCTGGCGCGATTTGCCGCCATAGGGACCCGGCACGGCGGCGCCCTGCACCGTGGCCAACGGAGTCCGAATGAAGTTCTGAGCCAGGTCGTTGATTTCCTGTTCGCTCAGCGTTTTGCTTTCCAGGCCCAGTTGGATGATGGGCACGCTGGATGCGTCGTACTTGATGATGCTCGGTGGGTAAATCCCGGGCGGCATGGCGCGTGTCACAGAGTTGGACTGCGCCGTGATCTGCGCCATCGCCATATCGATCTTCACGTTGGGCTGAAAATAAACCTTCACCACCGACACGCCGTAGTAGGACTGCGATTCGATGTGCTCAATGTCGTTGACGGTGGTGGTCATAGCCCGCTCGAAAACCGTGAGAACGCGGCTCTCCATCTCGGAGGGGGACATCCCGGCGTAGTTCCAGACCACGCTAATGACGGGAATGTCGATATAGGGGAAAATATCGATCGGCATCGTGATGATCGAGGCCACTCCGAGCAGAAGAATGGCAAGCGACATTACGACGAAGGTGTAGGGGCGGCGAAGCGCTAATCGGACTATCCACATACACAGCTCGGGCTTATGTTAGTAAAGATGCGTAAACCGAGCCCGAGGTTAGTGGCCCTTTGGGGCTACTCAGCCGCCCTCCGAGATAGCCGTATCCAATTCATTTCAGGCCGCTTAATTTAACGGGCTGCGTACAGATTCTTGAATTCGTGCTGATACGAATGAATGCCCAGATTGTCACCTATGGCAAGGCGATCGTTTCGCCGCTCAGCTTTCGAAGCCCCTGGACCGGCTTTCACGCTTCCCGAGCCCCATGCTTACGGACACCGTTTACAGGTGAATGATCCCGCGCTGGATCGCCGCGGTCGCGGCCTGCGTGCGATCGTCCACGCTCAGCTTGCTGAGGATGCTTTTCACGTGATTCTTCACGGTGTGCTCGGCAATGCCGAGTTGGTAGGCGATCTGCTTATTCCCGAGGCCTTTGACGATCAGCGACAGCACGTCCATTTCCCGAGCGCTCAAACCTGCCGGCAGAGTACTGGATGCAAGCGCGGCGGAAACGCTCGCGGGTAAGTACTGTCCGCCGTTGTGGACGGCATGGATGGCCCGGAGCAACTCGTCGTGTAAGACATCCTTCGTCAAATAGGCTCGCGCTCCGGCCTGCAGAGCGCGGCGAATGTCTTCGTCCCCGCCGTAAGTGCTCAGCGCGATGATGCTGGCATCGGCGAATTCCGCGCGAATCGCGGTGATCGCATCCACGCCGTTCAGGACTGGCATTCGGACGTCCATCAAAGTTACGTCCGGACGATGTTTGCGATATAGCTCCACGGCCTGCATTCCATTGGCGGCCTCTCCCACCACGGTCATGTCGGGCTGGGTGTTGATGATGGTTTTTACGCCCACGCGCGCGATGAGATGATCTTCGGCGATGACGATCCGAATGGGATTTTCCGGGCTCACGAAAGCGGTACCGTAACCTGTACTTCCGTTCCCTGGCCGGGTTCGCTGCGCAGTTGCAGTTCGCCGCCCAGGCGCTCGGCGCGCTCGCGCATGCCTAACAGGCCGAAGTGGCCGCCCACTTCAGAAAACGCTTCCGCCTGCTCGAAGCCCTGGCCATCGTCCGCCACTCGCAAACTCAGCTCGCGGCCGGCCATCTGCAGATGGATTCGCACCTGGCTGGCGTGCGCGTGCTTCACGGCATTGGTGACGGCTTCCTGGGCGATCCGCAGAAGGTGTTGTTCGGTTTCTTCCGGAAGCGGGCGGTTTTCGCCTTCGACATCCACGCGAATGTGCACAGCGGAGCCCGCGGTCCACTGCGGAGCGGCTTCCGAAAGCGCGGCCGGCAAATCGTGACCTTCCAGGGCCGAGGCGCGCAAATCCATTACCGACCGGCGAGCTTCGGTCAAGCTGTGCCGCACCATCTTGCGCGCCAAATCCAAATGCTTGCGGGCCACATCCACACGGCCGTTCAGCGTCAGCGCGACGGCGTCCAGTTGCGATGAAATTCCGACGAAGCCTTGCGCCAGGGTGTCGTGAATTTCGCGGGCCAACCTGCCGCGCTCTTCCAGCACTAGCGAGAATCGCTGCCGAATCTGGCGCAGCCGCAGGTTGTAGAGGCCCCAAATGCCCGCGGCGGCCAGGGCGGCGCAGAAATAGCGGAACCAGGCTGTCTCGTAGAAATGCGGGAGCAATTCAAAAGCGAACGAACTTTCGCCCAACGGCCCATGGGGAACGCCGGCGCGAACGGTGAAGCGGTACCGCCCGTGCGGCAGGCTGTTGTAATTGGTGACGCGCCGGGCAATCGAACTGATCCACTCGCCATCCAGTCCTTCCAGCCGGTAGGAATAGCGCACACGTTCGGGAGCGCTGAGATAGATGCCCGTGTACCTGAACTGCATCCGGCCGTTGCCGGGTGCCAGCCGGGCGCCCTCCGCTACCGAGATCGGATGTCCGTCGACTGCCACCTCGAGCAAATGAACCACCGGCGCCGCGGCGTTAGCCGGACGGTCTCTAGGATCCAGCACCGCCAAGCCCCGGCTGGTGGGAAACCACAGCCGTCCATCGCTGCTCCGGGTTCCACCGCCGCTGGACGGATAGCCGGGCGCGCACTGTGCGCTGCGAAGCCCATCGGCCACTCCGTAGTTCACGGGCTGGACTTTGCGGATCTTGCCGGCGATAAAATCCCAGATGTCTTGTTTGCGAATGCGGCAGATGCCGCGCGTAGTGCTGAGCCACAGCCAGCCTTCGCCGTCGTCCTCAATGTGCGAAACGTTATCGCTCAACAGACCGTCGCGGACCGTGATGTGGTAGAACTGGCCATTCCGCAACGCGTCCAGCCCGCCGCCGAAGGTGCCGATCCACAGCGTGCCGTCGGTGCCTTCCACTAACGATCGAATCTGGTTGCTCGAAAGACCATCAGCCATGGTGTAGAGGCGGAGTTGGCCCTTATTCAGTTGCCAAAGGCCCTCGCCGTAACTACCCGCCCACAGACTGCCATTGCGCGTTTCGCACAGTACAACGACGTCGTTGTTGAGCTCGTATCCGCCGGGGATCACGATGCGCGAGCGGCTGCCTTCCAGTTCGCTCACGCCGGCTGGAGAAGCCACCCACAGCCTGCCGCCGCGGTCCTCGAGAAAATCGAACGCGACCCGGCGGTTGAGTGGATCGTTTAAAGCATGATTCACGAAGTGGCCATCGTGCAAGCGGCTGGGCCCGCCGCGGGCGGCAATCAGCAAATCGCCCTGATGGTCCTCGCGAATGGAGAAAATCTCGTTGCTCGGCAGGCCGTCCTTCTGGGTGTACACGCGCACCGGCTTTCCGTCCGCCAGTTGCACCAGGCCGCGGTCGTGAAAGCCGATCCAAATCCGGCCGCGGTGATCCTGATACACGGTGGTCGGCTCATCGCTCGGCAGGCCCTCCGCTTCCCCGTACATGCTGAACAGATCGTTGCGCAGCCGGTTCAGGCCGCTGCTCATCCCCACCCACAGGTTGCCTTCGGTGTCTTCATAGATGCAGCGCACCCACTCGCGCTCGTGCGAACTTCCCAAAGGGCTGCTGACGAAGCGCCCGTGTTCCAGCCGCGCCAGTCCGCCATCGGTCCCGGCCCAGAGATTTCCGTCGCGGTCTTCCCGCAACGCGCGTACGAACTTGTCGGGCAATCCGTCTTCGCTTCCATAGCGCCGCAATTTGCCGGCCGGGCTGCGGGTAAGGATGCCGAAGCTGCCGGCTACCCAGAGGTTGCCTTCGCGGTCCTGCAGCAGCGTGCTGACAATGTCGCCGATCTCGGTGGGTCCGAAAACCGGCACGAACTGGTCGCCTTCGCGCCGTGCCACTCCACCAAATCCCGCGACGTAGATTTTGCCGTCGCGCCCGCAATAAATAACGCGCAACGCTTCGATGGGAAGGCCCTGGCGGGGGCTGTAATTGGTGATCCGGCCGTCCTGAAAGCGGTTGACATAAACGCCCGCGATTACCCAGATGGCGCCGGATTGGTCTTCTGTGATCGCATTGATAGACGTTTCGCTCAGGCCATCCTTCTTCGTGAAGGTGGTGAATTTTCCATTGCGATAGCGGGTAAGACCGCCCAGCGTGCCGATCCACAGGCTCCCGTCCCGGGCCGCCCACAGCGCCGCGACGCTATTGCTCGGCAGCGCCCCGTTTTCTTTGTTGAACACGACGAAGTCGTAGCCGTCGAATTGCGCCAGGCCCTCGTCGGTGCCCAGCCACAGATATCCGTCCTTGGTCTGCGCGATCGCGCGAACCGTATCTTGCGGAAGACCGTGCTCCTGGGTCCAGACCGTGCGTGTGTATTGCGATAATGCGCGGCTGGGACTTAAGGCGAGCGCCGGTTCAGTAAGACCGCCGAGCGCAATGGCGGAAAGCAGGAAGGCGGCGACAATGCCTTTGGCCCACACTTCCGAGTGTAAATGATTTGGCGCGGAAGGTCCGCCGTCAGCGCAATGGAAGATATACGTCCGTAATCATCTCGTTTTCTTGAACGTTGGGTCCGACATTGACGTAATGAAAAAAGATCGGGAAATCTCTCAGTATCTCCCCGCTCGCGGGAAACCAAATCTCGTACAGATATTCCGCTGCCGATACATTCTCGCGCGAACCGAAATGCCGTACCAAGGCGCAGCGGCCGCCCGGAATGGTTTTGTTCACCACGCCCTCCGGATTTGATGGAACGTCATGGTCCACCGACACGCAGAAGTCAACTCGATACTCCTCAGGCGGTGTCTTGCGAGGATCGTTGTAATGAATTCCATAACTGCGATGCCGCTCGGGATGCAAGCCATTTGCCCGCCGCCATTCAATGAGCTTTCGAACGGTTTCATATTCGAGATCCGGCGGCCCGCGGTGCTCCAGGACTGCCACTTTAGTTTCTGGAAAATCAACGATTTGAACTTTCATTGCGTCTTTTGCGCACCAGGATAGCAATCGAGCTGTATATGGGCGCAATTGAGCAGCTGCTATAATTCCTGGACCATGAGCTCCCGTGACGATCACCGCGCGGTGCCCGTGTACCTCTTGCTCACTTTCGCGCTGAGCGCGGTGTTCTATTTCCTGATCATCAAGTCCGGACACCTGGGCGCAGGCGCCGGCATGTATGTGGTGGCGTTGATGTGGTGCCCGGCCAGCGCGGCGATGCTTACCTCGAAGTATCTCGGCCGCCAGGTGGGAAGTCTCGGATGGAAGTGGGGCAACGCCCGCTATCAGGTGATGAGCTACGTCATCCCGCTGGCCTACGCGACGATCACGTATTCGATCGTCTGGCTCACGGGGCTGGGCGGGGTATACGACAAAAAGTTCGTCGCCGCGATTATCAAGAGCTTCGGCTTGGGCGCGCTTCCGCCGTGGGCTGCCATCGCACTTTACTTTCTATTTGCGGGAACGGCCGGGATGGTGCGCAGTTGCGCCACTGCGCTGGGGGAGGAAATCGGCTGGCGAGGATTCCTGGTGCCGGCGCTGGCCGAACGATTCAGTTTTACCGCTACCGCTTTTATCTCCGGCTGTATCTGGGCAGTGTGGCATTATCCCGTCCTCATCTTCGCCGACTATAACGCGGGCACACCCACCTGGTACGGTCTTACCTGCTTCACCGTGATGGTGATTGCCATGAGCTTTATCTTCGCCTGGATGCGGCTCAAGTCCGGGAGTCTCTGGACCGGTGTTCTGCTGCATGGCAGTCACAACTTGTTCGTCCAACAATTTTTCGACCCCATCACAACCGATACTGGCCGCACGAAGTACGTGATCGGCGAGTTTGGCGCCGGGTTGGCCATCGTGTGCATTTTCTTCGCTGTGTATTTTTGGATGCGGCGCAGCGAAGTAACCGGCTCCGCGGTTGAAGCGAGAGCCGCAGCCGCCTAAGACGGCGATTTCCCGCGTTCGGGTGTATACTTGGACTAAAGGCGGTAATTGAGCACGGCAGGCGCGAAAAACATGAGGATACTCCGGGTTTTAGTGCTGTTGGGCATCCTCCTCCCCGGGATTCTTCTGGCACAGTACCCGTACCCTTATCCCTACCCGCGGACGCGCTCCATCGCTCCCGGAACACCTAACCCACCGGCCTACAAAGACGTGGCTGGTTCCTTTCACGGCAAGCTCAAGGAACTGAGCAGCAAAGAAATCATGATTGAAACCGACGACAATCAAACGGTTTCGATCCGCCGCTCGCGCAAGACCAAGTTTCTGGAAGGCAAGAAGTCGATCAAACCCACCGATATCGACCTCGAGACGCCTATCACGATTGATGCCAGCGAAGACGCCGACCTCAAGCTGACGGCTGTCAACGTGACGGTGGACCCGCCTCCGAAGAAAAACGACGACGGCAAGTAAGCCAGCGCCGGGGATCATGCATCGGCGCGGCGTTCTGATTTTGTGCCTGGCGCTGGCAGGTTGTGCCCGCTCCAATGTACCGGTCCTCCAGGATCCTTCCAAGCGCGAGGATCTTTCTCGCTTCACCCTTCAATCGGTGCACGGCGTGCGCGATGGCGACCGTTTAGCCGTGCAGGTTCTAATTAGCGATAGCTCGTCGATCCTGGCGTTGGATTTGCATTTCGCGATCGGATCTCCGACCACGCTCGAGTCGGGCGCCTGGAGCTGGTCGCGGCCGGGCGGCTTCTTGAGCGGCGCTGTCACGGGACGCTCGGTTACATTCCTCGGCGGGCAAGACGGCCCACCCAGCATCGGAGGCACGTTCGACTTGGCCGGCGCGGATGGTTTTGCCTATCGCGTCACGCTTCCGCTGACGGTACTGCCGCGGTCTTTTCGACCTTCAACCTCAAGCCCGCAACGCCACTGACGCGCACCTCCGCGCCCGCTGGAACTGGAGCCGCTGCGACGGCGTCCCAATATTCGCCCCGGACCTCAACTTGTCCCTCCGGTTCCAGAGCGGTGCGCGCGGTCCCCAGTTCTCCGATCATTCCCTGAGGGCCCGTGAGGACTTTGTTGCGCCGCGCTTTCACCACGATCGAGACCAGAAACATGGTGATGGCCGCGAAGGGCAGCGCCACGGCGAGCGCGGTGGAAAGATGAATGCGCATCTCCGGCGGCCCATTCACCAGCAGTAACGCGCCCAGCACCATCGAGACGGTTCCGCCGATGCCGAGCATGCCGTGCGAGGTGAACTTCGCCTCCAATACGAATAGGGCCAGCGCAAGCACCAGTAGCGCGACGCCGGTCCAGCTGATAGGAAGAATGGAAAGCGACGATAGCCCGAGCAGCGCTAGAATCGCCCCGGCGATACCGGGAAATATCAATCCCGGCGAGGTGAATTCGACATACACGCCCAGCACCCCGAGCACCAGCAGGATGAATCCGATGTTCGGGTCGGCGATGGCGGAGACCACCCGCTCGCGCAGTGTTTCGCGCGCCTCGGTTACCGCCGCTCCCGCCAGATGCAGCACTTGCTTGCGCCCATCCCAGCGCGTGATCTCCCGGCCATCGAGAGATTGAAAGAGCTGCTGCTCGTTGCTTGCGACGAGGTCGATCAACTTTTGGTCCAGCGCCTCTTTCTCGGTGAACGACTTGGCTTGACGGATGGTCTGCTCGCCCACCGTGCTGTTGCGTCCGCGCCTGGTCATCATGCTGCGCAGCATCGCCGCGGCGTCGTTTTCCACCTTGTCGCGCATCACCTGATCCATCTGTCCCACCATCAGAACGGGTGACGATGCGCCCGTGTTCGTTCCCGGCGCCATCGCGGCAACGTCGCCCGCTTCGAGTATGAAGAATCCCGCCGATGCTCCGCGCGCGCCGCTGGGAGTCACGTACGTCACCACCGGAATCGGCGAGGCATCCAGCTTTTGGATGGTCTGGCGCGTTGCCTCCATCAGTCCGCCCGGCGTGTTGATGCGAATCAACAGCAGCGCGGCGCTGGCCGATTTCGCCTCCTCAATCGCATGGCCGACGATCTCCGCGGTGATGGGGCTGATCTCGCCATCGATGGATACGGTTATCACCCGTGCCCCCGGCCCTTGACCAAGCGCGGAGAGGGTGAGGAGCGCCGGGATCACGCTGAATCGGCGAAGCAGTCTCAAAACACATTCACTATAACGGTTTTGCTTGGGCGCCACCATCTCGCTTCGCTGATTGCGGGGGCCTTGCTAAACTGGTTGTTTGATAACCGCATTGAAACCCCGCGTCTCCGTGGTCAGCTATCTCAACACCGTTCCGCTGGTATGGGGCATGCTGCATGGCCGGCAGCGCGATCTTTTCGATCTGTCGTTCGCGATTCCGGCCGAATGCGCCGACCGCCTGGAATCCGGGCTCGCCGACATCGGCATCGTGCCCGCCGTGGAGTTGAATCGGCAGAAGCTGGAGATCATTCGCGGCGCCGGGATCGCCTGTCATGGGCCGGTGCGCAGCATTTTTCTGATTTCGAAAGTGCCGTTCGAAGAGATCCGCAGGCTGGCGGCGGATTCCACCTCGCGAACGTCGGTGGCGCTGAGCCGCGTGATCCTGGCGAGAAAGTACGGCCTGGAACCCGAAGTTCGATCGCAAAGGCCGCACCTGCCGTCCATGCTGGTGGAAGCTGATGCAGCGTTGATCATTGGCGACGCGGCGCTGGTGCTGGAGCCTTCTCAGTTGCCGTTCCACGTGCTCGACCTGGGCGCTGAGTGGGTCAAGATGACCGGGCTTCCCATGGTGTTCGCGGTGTGGGCCTCGCGTGCCGCGGTGTCCCCGCAGGATCCGCAGCCGTTCCTGGAATCCATGCGCTTCGGGCTCGATCATATCGAAGACATCGCGCGCTCGGAGCACGCCAAAGCCGGCGTTTCCCAGGCGCTGGCGCGATCGTACCTGAGTGACAACATCGTGTTCCAACTGGGCGATCGCGAATACGCCGGTCTCACGACATTTCTGCAATACGCTTCAGAACTCGGTAATCCGGTCGAGGGGAGAAAGGTATCCGCATGATGACGCGTCAGGAAGCAATCGACCTGTATAACAGCGACGATTTCATCGGCATCGGGATGGCGGCCGATGCGGTTCGGCGCAGGCTGCACCCGCATGGCGTGGTGAGCTACATTATCGATCGCAACATCAATTACACCAATTTCTGTACCGAGTACTGCAGCTTCTGCGCATTCTACCGGCCCATGGGACATTCGGAAGGCTACATCCATCCGAAGGAAGTAATCTTCGACAAGATTCAGGAGACCATCGACCTGGGCGGCACCGGCATTCTCATGCAAGGCGGGCTGCACCCGGAGCTGAAAATCGAGTGGTACGAGGATCTGCTGCGTTCCATCAAGGATCGCTTCGGCGACAAGATCTGGAACCATTGTTTTTCCGCGCCCGAGATCGTGAACATCGCCGAAGTGAGCGGGTTGAATTTGCATGACACGATCGCGCGGCTGCGGGATGCGGGCCTCGAGTCCATCCCCGGCGGCGGCGCCGAGATTCTGGATGACGACGTGCGGCGCAGGATCAGCCGGCTGAAATCGTCGGCGCAGGATTGGATCGACGTGCATCGTACGGCGCACGCCCTCGGGATGCGCACCACCGCCACCATGATGTTCGGCTGCGGCGAGACCCTGGAGCAGCGCATGAACCACTTCGATATCGTGCGCCAGATTCAGGAGGACACGGGCGGGTTCACGGCCTTCATTCCGTGGTCGTTCCAGCGCGAGAACACCTCGCTCGGCAAGTTCGTGAAGCAAGAGGCGACCGCGGTGGAGTACCTCAAGGTGCTGGCGTTGTCGCGCCTCTACCTGGAGAACATCGAGAATATTCAATCGTCTTGGGTGACGCCCGGATTAAAAACATGCCAGTTGGGCCTGCGCTTCGGCGGCAACGACGTTGGCAGCATCATGATCGAAGAGAACGTGGTTTCTGCCGCGGGAGCGCACAATCGCGCCAGTGAAGAGGAACTGCGGCGCATGATCCGAGATGCCGGGTTCATCCCCAAGCAGCGGGATACGTTGTACCGGACGTATTTTCTGAATTAGCGCCGGAAGGTCTACTTGGGGGCTAGCGAGTCTTCCAGCTCGCGAGCATATTGTTCGAGCTCGGCGGGTTGCGTTGTCACCAGCGTCTTCTCCATGTCTTCCCCGCTCTTGAGCATGTGCTCCAGATGCAGGGCCGCCAGCTTCATGCACCAGGTATCGGTCAGTGGATGGCCCAGCTTCTGGCTCAACGCCAGCAGGTCCGGGTGCGGTAGCGCGATCACGCGTTCCTCGGCCGGCACGCCTTGGGTTGAGACTCCAAATTTCACGTCCACCGTATCGGCGTGACGAATCGAGATGGCGTTCTGCAGCCAGCGGAAGTAGACCTGCCAGGTGCGGCCAAACGGATCGGGCCCCACGGTGAAGTCGCGGAAGTGCTCAATCATGCAAGATTGATTGTAGCCGAATGGCCGCGGTTCAAGCAGGGGCCTAATAGATGTGGCTGCTGCGCGATACCAGCGACAGAAATTCGTCGCGCGAAGCTTTGCGCTCGCGGAAGGCGCCCAGCATGGCGCTGGTGACGGTTCCGGAGTGCTGCTTCTCCACCCCGCGCATCATCATGCAAAAGTGGCGGGCTTCGCAGATCACGCCCACGCCTTTGGGCCGTAGCACCTCTTGCAGCGTCTCGGCCACTTGATGCGTTAACCGCTCTTGAACCTGCAGACGGCGGGCGAACATGTCCACGATCCGCGGGATCTTGCTGAGCCCGATCACTTGTCTGTTCGGCAGGTAAGCCACGTGCATAGTTCCGAAGAACGGCAGCAGGTGGTGCTCGCACAGGCTGTAAAACTCGATGTCCTTCACCAGCACCATCTCGTCGCACTTTTCCTCGAACAATGCGCCGTTGACGATGCTCGCCACGTCGGTTTCATAACCGCTGGTCAGAAAGCGCAGCGCCTTATCGGCGCGCTGCGGGGTTTGCGCCAATCCCGGGCGCGAGGGATCTTCGCCGATCTTCAGTAGGACCTTCTCCATCAAGCCCGCGATGGACTCGTCGTCGTGCTTGGCCGGCATCATCTTCACCGCGGATGGTTTGCTCTTCATGATTTCATCTCGAAAACGTTTCGTTTGGTCTCGCGCAGCCGTATGCCATCCAGCCGGGGCCACTCGCCGGGAAACACCTCGGACCAGTGTGCCGTCAAGCGGTCTTCAATCACCCGCATGATGTTCTCCGACGTGGGCACCAGCGACTTGAACTCCCCCAGGTCCGCGTTTAAGTAGCGGTGATCGAAGTCCCGCAACACCTGCTCGGACACCAGCCGGTCGAGCGTAGGGATGTGCACCACCTGGCCGGAGCCGCGTTGTACCGGACCAACGGCCGTCACGTCAAGAACGTAGTCGTGCCCGTGCCCATAGGGGTTGTTGCACTTGCCGTACAGGTCGCGATTCTGCGGTTCGGTGAACGCGGGGGAGTGTAAGCGGTGCGAGGCCGCGAATCGATAGCGACGGGTGACTCTCATGACTCCCGCTCTCCGCAATAGTCCACGAAAAGATCCTCTGTCTCGTACAAACGGACGTTATTGAGGCGCGGCTTGCCGGTTCCGAAATGCGGGCACAGACGGTTCCAGATCTCGGCCGCGACGTTTTCCGTGGTAGGCACGATCCGATCGAACGGTGGCACTTCGTAGTTCAAGAAGCGATGGTCCATCGGTTCGATGACGGTCTGCTGGATCAGCTCCTTGAGTTTCTTCAGGTCGAAGACCATGCCCGTCACCGGATCGGGATCTCCTTCCAGCGTCACTTCCACGACGTAGTTATGCCCATGACCGCTCGAGTTTGCGCCCGCGCCGTACAGCTCGCGATTCTGTTCCGGAGTGAGCGCTGGCTGCGCGCACACGTGCGAAGCGGAAAACTCGGCTCGGCGGGTAATGAGCATAATCCTCGTATCGGCTGCGGACAACTATTGGATGCTGAGTCCCAGGGTCAGGATACTCTAATATTATAAGAGAAGGCTTCGGCTGAAATGGCTCATTCCAAAGTAGATCTGGTAATCAAGGGAACAATAGCCGCGTTGCTTGTGGCATTAGGTTTCGTGATCGTGTGGTCCATGCAGGAGCATATTGCCGGAGTCGGTGACACGGCTCCCAACTTCAGTATCACCACGACCGCCGGCGAAACCATGACCCCGCGTAATTTTGGCGGCAAGGTTTTGGTCCTGAATTTCTGGGCGAGCTGGTGTGCGCCCTGCGTGGAGGAGGCGCCATCGCTGAACGAATTTGCGAAAACATTCAAGGACTCGGGTGTCGTGGTGCTGGGCGTCAGCGTCGATCGGAATGAGCTGGCGTTCCAGAATTTCGTGAAACGGTTCGGGGTAGCCTATCCCACCGCGCGCGATCCGCGGCAGGATCTGAGCTACCGTTATGGAACCTACAAGATTCCGGAGAGCTATATTATCGATCGCAGCGGCAAAGTGGTGCGCAAGTACGCCGGGTTGCCGGAGCGTGACGGGCAAGCGATCTCGTGGATGGATCCGGAGCTGGTGGGCTTCGTGAGGTCGCTGCTGTGATGGCGCGGCACGAGTTTTATTCCGACACCGATCCCAAGGCTCTGGAGGTCTTTCTTGCCCGGCAGCGGACCATGACGGCGACCGAGAAGATGGAAGCCGTGTTCCAGCAGAACGAGTTATTGCGCAGGTTGTCGGAGGCCCGCGAGCGGCAGCTTCACCCGGACGCCACCGATCGGGAGATTTTTCTGCGCGTGGTGGCGCATCGCCTGGGTCGCGAAGCCATGCTGCGGATCTACGGCTGGCACCCGGATGATGCGACTTGACGTTGGATCTTCATCGGGGGTTACGGAAATTAGTGACGACACTCGATGCCCTTGCGGTTCCCTACATGATCGGAGGATCTCTCGCGAGCTCGGTTCACGGCATTTTTCGCTCTACCAATGATATTGATGTCATAGCCGCCGTTCGAGAGGAGCATGTCGCGCCTCTGGTTGCGAACCTGGCCCAAGAGTTCTACGCGGACTCAGACGCCATTCGCGAGGCCCTGCGCCTGCAGCGACCTTTCAATTTGATCCACTTCGTAAGCGGGTACAAATTTGATATCTTCCCTGCGACAGGAAATCCCTATTTCGAAAAACAATTGGAGCGTGCCGTGCCGCAAGAAGTATCCCTCGGCGAAGGCGAAAGCATGCGCTGTTCGATTGCGACCGCGGAGGACATGGTACTGGCTAAACTTGTTTGGTACCGTGCCGGCGGCGAACAATCCGAGCGGCAGTGGAACGATGTTCGCGGGATACGCTCAACGCAAGGGGCTCGGTTGGATGGGACCTATCTGAGACAATGGGCGCGATATTTGGGAGTAGAGGATTTGCTGGAAAGGCTTCTTTCCGAACAGAGACCCGCATGATCGCTTCTGACGCGCTTCAACAGATCGACGAACTACTCGGACCGCGCGGATACCTGGATCGCCCCGAAGACTTGAGATTGTACGAGTACGACGGCAGCGTCGACAAGGCCTTGCCGGAGCTGGTGGCTTTTCCGCGCTCGGTCGAGGACGCCGCGGAGCTGGTTCGAATCGCGCACGCGTACCGTATCCCTATTGTGGGCCGGGGCGCCGGAACCGGGCTGAGCGGCGGCGTGATTGCGAGGGCGGGCGGCATTGTCATTTCGTTTGCGCGC
The DNA here is from genome assembly GCA_963824345.1 of Bryobacterales bacterium. Taxonomy (GTDB): domain Bacteria; phylum Acidobacteriota; class Terriglobia; order Bryobacterales; family Bryobacteraceae; genus Palsa-89. Next base: position 135,421 of record CAWGOZ010000008.1, on the reverse strand, counting down.
ATGAACCGCATCGTCGAAATCGATCTTGCGAACGAGCGCGCCGTACTCGAGCCGGGCGTCGTAAATCTGGAGATTACGCAAGCGGTGGAGCGCGACGGGTATTTCTACGCGCCCGATCCTTCCAGCCAGAAGGCCTGCACCATCGGCGGAAATGTCGCCGAAAATGCGGGCGGTCCGCACACCCTGGCCTATGGCGTCACCACAAATCATGTCCTCGGATTGGAAACAATTCTTCCTGACGGAACGCAAATGACGGTCGGAGGGCGGGCCCCGGATTTGCCCGGCTACGATCTGACGGGTCTGCTGACGGGCTCCGAAGGCACTCTGGTGCTGGTGACCGGAATCACCGTGCGCCTGATGCGTCAACCGGAACTGGTGAAAACGCTGCTCGCGATCTACGACACGGTGGACGACTGCGCGGATTCGGTGGCTGAGATCACGGCGCGCGTGATCACTCCGGCCGCGGTCGAAATGCTGGATGGCGTCATGTTGCGGATGGTGGAGGAAGCCACGCACGCCGGGTATCCAATGGATGCGGCGGCGGTTCTGCTGATCGAGCTGGAGGGTTTGAAGGAAGCGGTGGAGGAACAACTGGAGGAAATCCAGGACGCTTGCAATTGCTGCCACGCGCGCGAAGTTCGCATCGCGCGCTCCGACCTGGAGCGGGAGCTGCTATGGAAAGGCCGCAAGAACGCTTTTGGCGCGGTCGGCCGTGTCAGCCCGGCATACTACGTTCAAGACGGCGTGGTGCCGCGCACCAAAGTGGCTCCGACCTTGCGCGAGATCCAACGCATCTCCGAACAATACGGACTCACCATCAGCAACATTTTCCACGCCGGCGATGGCAACATGCATCCCATCATCCTGTTCGATCATCGCAAGCCGGGCGAACTGGAGCGCGCCAAGGCTGCGGGCGACGAGATCCTGCGGTTCTGCATCGCACAAGGCGGGTCCATCACCGGCGAACACGGTGTCGGCATGGAAAAAATGGAAATGATCGGCGAGCAATTTGCGGATGGAACGCTCGACATGATCGCGCGGCTCAAGAACCTGTTCGATCCGCAATGCCGTTTGAATCCGGGCAAGATGCTGCCCACCGGCAAAGGTTGCTTGGAGATTCGCCAGCCCGTGGGGATGGAAATTTAACGCTCCCTCGCCATCGCGGCTCAGTTTACGGCCAGGGTCGCGGTGTTGCTGATTCGATCACCCGAAATAATCGCGACTGGCGCGTTTGCCGTAGCTGCGATACCCGCCGGGATAGTGCAATTGATCTGATCCAGTCCGATGTAGCCGGGCGCGGCGCCGGCGAATGTCACCGGGCAGATCACGCCCGCCACTGTGACCTTGGGTTGTTGAATCGCGAGCTCCAGACCGCTGTCGGATCCGGTGCCGGGCGCAGTTAGGCCAAGGCCGGTAGCGTAAAGCGCCACCGTGTCGCCGGCGTTCAACGGATTATCGGCCGTCACCAGAGTCAGGCTCGAGCTACTTGCCTTGAGCGCCGAAGCCGGTCCGGAGCCGGATGAATTCTGCGTGAAAATCGCTGGCGCCGCCGCTTCCACATAAACATTCACGGCGTGCTGGCCCCCGCTGTTTTGAACGGTAAGTTCGCTGAGTCCCGACGCGCTTGCGGGAAGCACTCCGTCGATTTGCGTCGAAGAAACGTAGTAAAGCTCGATCGCCGATGCGTTCAGAAACACTTTGGTGGTTTGATCCGCGAGATCGGAGCCGTAGATCGCAATCAACATCCGAGGCGCGAGAACCAGCGGGAATTCGGCGGCCGCCGCGGGCAGGACTCGCGTGATCAGGGGACCGGGCTTCACGGTGTAGGGTTCGGTTCCACCGGCGGGCAGCGTGACGGAGGTGCTGATGTTCAACGATCCCGCGGCCACTTTCAGCGGAACGCTGCCGGCGGCAATCAGATCGGTGAAGGCCAGGCCAGTGGAAGAAGTACCGAGCTTCTGAGTGGCAGCGGTCGCCGAGTCGATGGTGAGGATGAGATCGTCAGCGCTGCGCGCTTCTACAATGAGCCCGCCATCCTTCGAGAGAAACCAATTGTCCTCCGGCACCGTTCCAACGCTCTGCCAATCGTTGGTCCCGCCTAAGAACGAGACAATGATCTGCGCCGAATTATGAGTCGCCGATTCTATGTCGGCGATGCCTGGTGCGTTCGCCGGGCACAGGTCGAAAAGAGCCACTACACCGGTGCTGTCGATGTGGCAATACGGAATCACGCGGGTGCGGCCAGGCAGGTAGAACTCGAGCGAAGCGCTGGTGAGCGTCACAACTCCGTCGTCGAATCCAGCCGGGTTGCCCGTGCCCCCGCTCCCGGCATTCCCGGCGGCAGCTACCGCGTCTACTCCCCGCAAATCGTCCGTGCCCTGATTCCAGGTATCCAACCCGAAAAGAAAAGCGCTGCCGCTGTCCATTTCCTGCACCTGATTCGTGATGCCCAGCAAGGATGCGATTCCAGTGCCGAAATTCGGGGACGCCAGGAAGACCACCTTGCGAACATGCGTGACCCCGGGTGGTTGAAACGCGCCGGAGGCGTTCTGTTTTCCGCTCAGGTAACAGCGCAGCACCAGGCCGCCCATGCTGTGGGTCACGACATCCACCTGATCGACAGGCTGTCCATCGGTATAGCTTAGCCCCGAGAGAAATGTGGCGAACGCCGCGGCGAGATCCTCGATGCTGGCCGTGGCTGGCAGGCTGCACGTGCTGAAGAACAGGGTCACTTCGCCGTTGCTCTGGAGCACTTGATCGGCGATTCCAAAAGTGCCGGCAAAGGTCGCCGGGCAGGTAGCTTGGTACCCGTCGATAAACACAACCGGCGGCAGCGTGGTATGCGGGACCGCAGCGCCACTGGGAATAAGCTGGGCCATCGCTGGGGACAACAGCCCCGCTACCAAGACGACGCCGCAGACGACGATACGGAGGGCGCTCATCGGCGCTGCTAGCGCGTGGGAACGGGTTGCAGCGCGCGACTCTCGATAATGCGGTCGATCAAGCCGTATTCCAGCGCTTGCTCGGGCTCCAGGATATAGTCGCGGTCCACGTCGCGGCCGATGCGATCCACCGGCTGGCCCGTGGCGTTGGCGAGAATCTGATTCAGCGCTTCGCGCATGCGCAGGATCTCGCGGGCGTAAATATCGATATCGGTAGCCTGCCCGCCCAGGCCGCTCATGGACGGTTGGTGGATCAGGATGCGCGCGTGGGGCAGGCTGTAGCGCTTGCCTTTGTTGCCGCACGCCAGCAGCACGGCCGCCATGGAAGCGGCCTGTCCCAGGCAGTAGGTCACAATGTCCGGCTCCACCAGGTTCATGGTGTCGAGAATGGCCAAGCCCGCCGTAATCGAGCCTCCCGGCGAGTTGATATACAGCGAGATGTCTTTTTCGGGATCTTCCGCGGCCAGGAAGAGCATTTGGGCGATGATCAAATTCGCAACGTTGTCGTCGATCGGGGTACCCAGGAAAATGATATTTTCCTTGAGCAGCCGCGAGTAGATGTCAAAAGCGCGCTCGCCGCGAGACGTTTGCTCCACCACCATCGGGACGAGGACTGAATTCTGCATGGGACTCCGCATGGAACTGGGCTCCTTCATAAAACAACATGATACCGCGCCCGGCAAGCGAGCACGCGCAGGGCTCATGCTATGCTGAGTCCGAAGTGTTCAGCAGGCACTATCGAAAAGTCAAGGCCATCTTCGGCGCCACCGACGTTCTGCTTACTTCCATCGCCTTTATAGCCGCGTACCAGACGCGTCTGCGGCTGCATTTGGACAAGACTTTCTACATCGATTTTCCGGTGGCCGCGCTTCTGCTGGTTCTCTCAGCGCTGTGCTGGGTCGCCATCGGCTACTGGTTCGATGTTTACGAAAAACTCGACTCTGCGCATCCCAGCGTCGTGCTGCGCGATACGTTTCGCCAATGCGCGTTGGGTGCGGTTTGCCTGGTTCTAATCCAATTCGTCCTGCGCCTCGACCTGAGTCGTCCGTTTGTGGCTCTGGTCGCGGTGTATGCCTGGATTCTGCTATGTCTGTTTCGGATTAATGCCGCGCGCGTGATCGGAGGCCTGCGGCGCGAGTTCGGAGCCGCGCATTTCGTCATGGTAGTGGGCTCGGGCGACAACGCCCTGCGCCTGGGCGAAGCGCTCGAAAAATCCTCGGACTACGGGATCCGGCTGATGGGCTTTCTCGATGACGAACCGGGTCAGGTACGATTGTCGCAAGAGTACGACCGTTACGCGCTGTCGCGCCTGCCGGAGTTGTTGCGCCAGCAGGTCATCGACGAGATCATTTTTGCCGTCGACAGCCGCAAGCTCGGCGAGATGGAAGAGCTTTTTCTGCTGTGCGACGAACAAGGCGTCCGCACGCGAGTGGTGGTGGATTTCTTCCCGCACATCAATAGTCAGATCTACCTGGATCGGCTGGGTTCTACGCCTCTGCTCACGTTTTCGGCGGCGCCGCATGACGAGATCCGCCTGCTGGCGAAACGCGTCACCGATGTGGTGCTGGCCGCGGCAGCGCTGGTTCTGCTGCTTCCCTTCATGCTGCTGATCTCTTTGTTGATCCGGCTGACGTTGCCCGGCCCCGCGATTTTCCGCCAGGAGCGCTGCGGTCTGAACGGCCGGCGTTTTGTATTCTACAAATTTCGCTCCATGTGCGACAACGCCGAGGAGCTCAAAGCTTCGTTGGCGCACCTGAGCCACAAACAGACCGCGTTCAAAATCCGCAACGATCCGCGCCTCACCGGGGTGGGCCGCTTTTTACGCAAGTTTTCAATCGACGAGTGGCCGCAGTTGTGGAACGTGCTGAAGGGCGACATGTCGCTGGTGGGGCCGCGCCCGGCGGTCCCGGAAGAGGTAGAGAATTATCAAACCTGGCAGCGGCGCCGTCTGCGCATGCGCCCGGGGCTTACGTGCCTGTGGGCCGTGGCGGGCCGCGACACGCTTGATTTCGACACCTGGATGAAGATGGACATGCAGTACATCGACACCTGGTCGCTGGCGCTGGATTGGAAGATCATTCTGCGCACCATTCCGCGCGTGCTGACAGGACGGGGAGCCTATTAAGAGTTTCCGAGCCGCGACCGTGCGGGAGCCGTGTACGCCGATCACGCAATCGCGAGACAATAAGGACGGCTATGCATCTGGTTCCAACTCAAGACGAAGTGGTAAATTTACTGCGCCGAACCGGGGCGATCCGGGACGGCCATTTCGAATATCCCAACGGCCTGCACGCTACAGAATATATGCAAGTGCAATTGGCGATGCGGTATTTTCAGCACGCCAAGGTGCTCAGCGTCGGTTTGAGCCGGCTGTTGCGCGCGAACGCCGAGATTCGCGCCATGATTCCCGAGCTTTCCATCGTCTCGCCGGACACCGGCGGGTTGCCGGTGGCGTACGGCGTGTGTGAAGCGCTCCGGGCGCACCAGGTTTACTGGGCGGATCGCCGAGAAGAGCGCGGTTCCATGCGATTTCGCCAGTTTCTGGAACAGAAGCCCGGCGAGAAGGTATTGCTGGTGGATGACATTTTGCGATCGGGGCGCAACCTCGGGGAGCTGAAGCGCCTGGTGGAATCCACCGGCGCCCAAGTAGTCGGAATGGCTGTGATCGTCTATCAGCCCACGCCGAAGACCGTGGATTTCAGCCCGCTGCCTCTGTACTATCTCGCCCAACTCGATGCTACGTATTACAAGGATGCGGGATCGTGCGAGATGTGCAAGCGCGGCGTGCCGGCCGAAAAAGTTTGGATTTAGCGATCGCCTTTGACGGTTCCCTTTTGTTTCGCGATCTCGAGCAGCACCGGATAGAATTGCACGAAAGTATTGTCCACTGCGCCATGTTCGGCGTGGCAAGCGTAGCAATCCTCGCTGCGCGCCAGCATTTTGCCAGTGCTCGATTTGCCGAATCCGAAGAACGCCCAGCCGTTGCCTCCGAACTTCGCCAGATCCTTCACCTCTCCTTCGATCCCGAGCACGTCGCTTTGGTACGATCCACCCTTATTGATTGAGCCTTTGCTGGCCGACGCTCTTATTTCCAGCACCAGCATGGTCTTGTCGGGCCATGTGCCGTTTGAGAGGAAAGAACGATACGCCGCGGGGTTCACAAACACGTTGGTAAACGCCGGAGCCATCCCGGCCATCGGCGCGTAACTCATTCCAAGCCCCGAGCTCAGGAAGACCCACTCGCGATAGTCGCTGGGCAGCGTCAACTGACCGTCGGTGGCGTAGTGCGGTTGGGCTATCAGACACGGCAGGAAACCCGCCAGGGAACTTGCAGCGACCAGAATGCGGATTGCGGCGGAGGACATGCGGCTGAGTTTACCATTCTCGACAATAAACCCTGAAACCGCGCGCTGCCGGCTAGCGTCCTTTCAACAATCTTTGGGTGGGAGCGAGGGACGTGCGTGATGCGGCGGCGAGTTCTACTCATTTGTTGTTGCGCGGCTTGGACTCTGCCCGTTCCGGCCCAAACAAGTGACGAACAAGTTTACGATCTCGGGCCGGGCGTCACTCCTCCGCGGGTGATCAAGCAAACCCCTCCCCAGTATCCAAACGGCCGGGGCGTGCGAGCCGTCGGCTCGGTACTGATCGGGCTCATCGTCAGCTCGAAAGGTTTGCCCAGGGAGCCGCACATCCTGAAAAGCCTGGACAAGGATCTGGACCAAAGCGCGGTTGAGGCCGTGAAAGAATGGCGTTTTGCTCCGGCGCAAAAGGACGGCAAAGCCATCGCGGTTCGAGTCAGTCTACAGATTGAATTTCACTCCATGTGATGAAAAAGTCGTTGGCGCTCGCCGAAACTATACCCCACACGCATCCGCTCTCGTTGTAAGCGAAGGCTAGTGGGCGGACTCCAATACCGCACTGAAGTCGCAGCCTCACAGCCCACGCCAAAGTATTCGAACAGCATCTGGTCGCCGTCAAACCCGAGAAAAGAGCCGTCCAGCCTGGGTAGCGACTAGCAGTCGCCAGAGCTGGTAGAGCACGGTCCCGGCTTAGAATCCGCCTTGCGGGCGATAGCCCGGCCGGGCGCGAACGCGATATTTTTTGCCGACGTCACTGACGATTTCAACGTTGATCTTGCGGAATCCTTCGTTGGGGTTCGGCTGCGGATAATACGTGATGGTGTAGCTGTTGCCGAGATCCTCGCGAATCGATTCAAACGCTTCCACCTGCTTCTGCCAGGTCTTTGCGAAATACGCCTTGCCGCCGGTACGCGTGGAAATGCGTTTAAAAACGTTGCTCGAGGTCGGATCTTTCGAAACGTCGTTAGTGGAGATGACGTAGATGGGAATGCCGTCGTCTTCAGCCACCGCACGCACATCGTCGGGAGCGATCAGGCTGGCGTTATCCGGCCCGTTGGAAAACACGATGATTACTTTGCGTCCCGGTACCTTGGAGGCGTCGCGCAGCGTCAGCAGCAAACCGTTGTACAGCGCCGCGTCGTCGCCCGCCACGGCTTTGCGAAGGCCAAAAATGGCGTCGTTGCGATCGTGCGTGAGGGGCGCGGGCCGCGAAAGATTGCGGCTGAAAGTGTAGACCGCCACCGAATCGGATTTGTCTAAACCGCGCACGAAATCGGCGATGGCGTCGGAGGCATAGACAAATCCGCGGTACATGTAGTTGCTGGTATCGAAGAGCACGAACACGTTGGTTCCCACGAACGAGTCGGAGCGCACGGTGGAAGGGTTGGCATCAAGCTCGGGGCCGCTGCCTTCGGTGGACGCCACCAGTGGCTGCACCGTCCCGTTTTCCAGCACCCGCACGGGAGCCGTGTTGCCTTCTCCGAAGGTATTGATCTTTTGACTAATGCCGTCCTCGGCGATGTGGAAATCGGCGGGCTTCAGTCCGTTGATGTAGTGACCCTTGCTGTCGGTGACGGTGAAACTCAACACCACCATGTCGACCTTCACGCGGAAGGTCGGCCGCTCCTGGGCGAACAGCATCAGGGAAACCGCCAGTAAAACTACGGAAGCACCAATGAGTATCCGACGATTGAACTGCAAGACGTCCTCCGAAAATAAATAATGAGACTAAGAACCAGCGGCCGCCGTTACGCGTTTTCGCGCTTTCTCGCGGACATCCTCGCCAACCAGCCGCAGCGAACGCAGCAGCGCCGGCCAATCCTCCAGATTGGTGGCGAAGATGCGCTCCACGGTCTGGCGCGTCCAATCCGGGACCAGGACATTGAGCTCGCCCGGCGACAGATACAACTGATCGGCCAGAGCCGCGTAATAGAGCAAGTTGGATTCCCAACTCTCGGCCAGGATTCTGCTGGAATACCCCATCAGCGTGGGGAACGTGCGGAGGCCGAGCAATTCCGGAGAGTACGAGTTGGCCAAGGTTGGCTTGGGCGTGCCGAAGGCACGGGAAATCGCGTCGTAGTTCAGTTGCCGGGGCGTTTCAGCGGCCTCCCGGCGGATCTCGGCCGCGAGCGGGCTGCCGGATGAATCCGCCGCTAGATCGCGGGCAACCGCAAACAATTCCGACGGCATCACTCTTTCCAACGCCGTGTCGACCGCCCCCATTTCCAACGAGCCGCGTATCTGGGCGACGCGCGCCGGCGGGGCGTATTGGGCCAACGCATCCAGAACGATTTGCCGGCGGCCCGCGTTTAGCGCGGACTCCGCCAACAACGTCTCGGCGTATTCCATATGCAGTGCCACCCAGTGCAATTGCGCGGGCGTGACGTTCCACCAGCGCGGAACGGTCGCGGTAACGAGGAGCTGCGGAACCAGATCGCCCCAGATCAGAGCTTGCTCGCGCGATGGAATCAAGAAGTTTTGTTCGGCCTCGGCCAGCGCATAGGGCAGGCTCACCACCGATCCCACCAGTTTTCCGCCGCCGCTGGAGGGCCAGCCGCTTCCGAGCAATTCCGTATCTTTCCAGGTGGCCATGGTTCCCTGCAGGCCAATGAAATCGTGTCCGCGAACGAACAGCGGATTGGTGTAGAGCACCTGCGCCCCGGGCGGGGCGTAGTGCACGTAGTTGAAACCGATCAGGGTGTCGCGAAGAAACGGCGCCAGCAAGCCGCGAACTTCGTCCAGTTTCTTGGGATCGGCTCCCGCGCGATCGATAAAAGCGCGGAGGTTCAGTTTCCGTTCCGCTTCGATGTGCTTCTCCGGCCAATAGCCGAAGCTCATCGAATTGTTTTCCGAACCGCTCAACGAATTGCGCGGCAACTGAATCTCAGAAATCCGCGCCGCCGTCTTGGCAATCAGCGCGCTGTTCACTTTCTCGCCTTTGCCGAGTCTCTCCAGATGATCCGCCAGATCGAAAAGCGAGGTGAGGGAAATGAGCCGCTGCGCCTCGAAGATCCGAATCATGTCCTCCACCATCTGGTTGTGTGGGTCCGACACGTCGGATTGCGCCGTGCCGGCCAACAGATCGAGCATGCGATCCTGAGGCGAAACACCGGCGGGCGAGTTGGTGGCGGCCAACAGTGTTTGCACGCCTTCTCGTCCACCGTCGAACACGTCGCCTGCATTTTTCACCTTGCTAAAGCGCGACAGGATGCTGGCCAGCGGACGGTCGCGATCGGCCGCGGCGATTGAGTTCTGGCGGCAAAAAATCTGCCACAGTCCCACCAGCGCCTGCAGCGTTCCCGCCGCGTCCGAGCGCAGCGGAACATCCCGGATCTGGTTGATGCTTTCCGCGGTGTCCAGAAATTGGTTGATCGTATTCGTGGAGATATCGGAAGCTTCGGCGAAAATCGGATATTGCGCCCCGAACGAGCGGAATTCGCGCGCCAGCCGATCGGCGGTTTTGGGATCGAGCGGTGTTGCGCGATGGCGGTCCACGTCGCTCAATGCCATGAAGATTTTCAACGGCTCGTTCTCCACCGTCTTGCGGCACAGCCCGAACAACGCCTCGATGACGTTGTCGGGTTCCTTCCAACTCGCGGCCGACTGGCTGAGCTTGCTGTCGTACTTTCCGCTGCCGGAGGGGTGTTCGACAAACAGCGTCCGCCACACCTCCAGGCCTCCCGGAATGTGCGGCGTGCCGTTGGGGTCCAGGCGCAAGCGCGCCGTCAGCAACATCATGTCGGTGTTCGAGCGGAACACGGGCCTCGCCGGGCCGGGGCTGGTTACCTTGCCGCGAATTGCCCCATAAAACCGCTTCATACGCTCGGGCTCGGTCAGATAGGCTTGCACCGGGCCATTCGCGGGATTGTTGCTGATGTGCGACAGTGCGTCAAAGTAGCTGGCCAGCCATCCGTCATCGCGCATGACCAGGCGCTCGAAAAACGGTCCCGGTTTGTCGGGCCAAACTCCCACCAGTTCAGACCAGGCCTTCTCGGAACGCGTGCCTCCGGGCACCACCGCCCGGCCGTCGCGAACCTGGAACATCCCGCCGTAGAAATCCAGCACATGCGCGTAAGCGCGAATCCTTTGCACCGTGGTGGTTTTGCGGAGTTCCTCGGAGGCGGCCGGGTCCAGCTTGGAAAGCCCCAGGTACAAACGGCATAGCGAAGGGTCGTTCAAAAAGGCATCAATGAACTCCTGGCCCTGGCGGTCCTTGGAAGACAGCCAGTAATCCGGCGTATAGAGGATCGGAATCTGGGTCGGCCTGTATTCGTAGTTGAAGGGGCGATTGGTGCGGAGGTCCTGTTCCAGTTCCGCCAACGGGAAGCCCGAGTCGATGGTCAGAAAAGCGCGCGAGGCGTTGAGGGTTTCCAGCACAACCTCGCTGCCGCATCCTCCGCGCATGCGGTAACCCAGCACCCGCAGCAATTCGCCGGTTTGGGACGAATCGCAGGTTTCAATCTTGATCGCGCCCCCGGAATCGGCCAGCTTCTCCAATTCGCGGGCCTGTGACAAATAACGGATTACGAGCTTGAGATATTCGGTCTGCTCCAGCAGTGCGTTGCTTCCGGCGGCCTGGTAACCGTTCGTGACGATGTTGCGAGCCAGCGCCGGGAGCACGTCTTCGGGGGTCGTCTCGGGCGCCAGTGCCGCCATCCGCGAGAAAGAATTTAAAGGGCCAGGAATCGCGATGGTCTGGCGCTTTTCCGTAGCCAAAGCGGCGCTTTGAGGAAACGTGAAATCGCGGCCGCCCGCGGCCCTATAATCCTTCAGATGGTGCTGGGCGCGGTCGCGATCTCCGCCAATCAAATCCAGAAGCACCAGACGCCGGGCTGCCAACTGGCGTTGCTCGCCCCGGGCGCCATCCCAAACTTTTTCGTAAGCATCGCGCGCAGCGGGGTCGCGATGCCGATCCAGAAATTCCGCATAAGCGAGCTTGGCATCCACTCCCCCGCTCTGCGCGGCGCGTTGCAGGTATTCGCGCGCTTCGGCTGCCTCGCCTTTGCTCTCCATCTGCCAGGCAACGGAAGTAAAGTCTTCCGCGGCTGCGACGTGAATGCAAAAAACCGTAAAAAGAGAAATGAATGCCGTTCCGAGGGCTTTCATGGAGGGTGCCGTTCCTTTCCCGTCCCGATATCCACTCATTCACGCGCCCACCCAAACCGTCGCCTCCGGCGCGCTCTTGGCTAATTACTGTATCACTGGCAACGATCCGCCCGCTGGGAGGACCTTAGGCGGTGGCGCTCAGCCGCATGTCAAGATGAAAACAGGTTTGAGCACGGGTGTTTTTGTGTCCGCTCCCCTATAATTGAGACTTGACTGAAAAGGCAAGAGTCTTCAAATACTACGATCTGCTCGCGAGTATCTTTATCGTGGTGCTGGTGATTTCGAACCTGGTGGGTCAGAAGATCTGCGCCTTCGGCCCGTTTCGCGTCAGCGGAGCCCAATTGTTGTTTCCGATCACGTATATCTTTGGCGACATTTTTACCGAGGTGTACGGCTACGGCGGATCGCGGCGGGTGATTTGGATCGGTTTCCTGGCGAATGCGCTGATGGCTGGCCTGGGCAATCTCGTCGTTGCGTTGCCGGCGGCGCCGGAATGGAAGAATCAGGAAGCGTTTGCCATCGTCTTTCATCAAGTGCCGAGGCTGGTGGTCGCAAGCCTGATCGCCTATTGGTGTGGCGAATTCGCCAATTCATTCACGCTCGCCAAGATGAAGCTGATTACGAAGGGCCGCTATTTGTGGACGCGAACCGTTGGGTCTACGGTGGTTGGACAAGCCGTGGATACGGTGCTCCTGGTGATCATTGCGTTCAGCGGCGAGATAACTACTTCAGGGATGGTGCGGTTGATTGGGTCGGCGTACCTTTTTAAGGTGGTGTACGAAGTCGTCGCGACTCCCGTGACTTACGCCATCGTCGGATTCCTCAAGCGCACCGAGGGCATCGACACGTTCGATTACAAAACGCGATTCACGCCATTTGCCACTGAAATCTAATCCGTTTCCGTGAGTTTCCGGCAGAGCTGATCGAGGTTCGCCGACTCCCGCTCGACGAGATTGTACGCCAGCGCCTTCAGGGCAGTGATGTTCTCCGGACTCGCGTTGTCGAGCCTGTGATTGCGGCCGTCCAGCGTGGTCTGGAACCGGTAGTAGCGTTTTGAGGGCGGTGACGTGGCGGGCAACAACTGGCGCAGTTGATAATCCACGGTGCGGCTAACGCCATCGAAGACCACATCCAGCACGGAAGTAGCCCATCGCACAACGCCCCAATTCTTTGGTTTCCTGGTAGGGCAAAGAGGCGGACAACTCCCCGGTTCCCAGCGAGACCAGCAGGAAATCAGTGGCGCCCGGTTGTGTTGCGTGGGCCTCAACCAGCGCGCAGGCGGCGGGGTTGTTGGCGAATACGCCGCCGTCAATCAGCGTGTAGTGATCGGTGAATGTTCCGGTAGGCAGTTTCATCGGCTCGAAGTAGGTGGGAGCGGCGGTTGTGGCGCGGGCCACTTCACGCGCCGGGAAATCGTAATCCAGCCGCTCCCGAGCCGTCGCGCTGCGGAAGAAGAACGGAAAGCTGCGCTCGATTTCGTAGCTGGTAATCAACACATCGGTGGCGGCATCGCTCAGCCGCGAGTCGCCGAAGTATTCGAGCAGCACTTCTTCGATACCAGCCACCGGGTATTTCGCGCGGCGCAGGTTGCCGCAAGCCGCGAGCTGGTGCCAGAGACTTCGCGAGAAGATACGAACGCCGGCGCGCTCGTACATCTGGAGCAATCGGTTGGCAGTGTAGAGCGGTCCCGAAGGCTGCCTCGGAATAGTGAGCCCGAGCGCCAGGATTCCCCCGGTGGATGTTCCGGCGATCAAGTCAAACAAGCGGGCGATCGGGCGCCCGGTACGCTTCTCTATTTCTGCCAGCACCAGGGCTGGAATGATTCCGCGGATGCCGCCGCCGTCGATGGAGAGAATTTTTATCACCGCCGAGCCAAGGCGCCTCCGCCATCACCCAACCCAAGCGTAAGGCTCAACGGATGCCGGCGGCAGCGGAGGCAACGTTCAACTAGCGGGAACGGCAGGGGAAATAAATAGGAACGCGGCGCGACCGGGACGAGCTAGACGTCCTTGAACAGCTCTGCGGAGGAAATTTCAAAATCGAACTCAGGCAGCGTAAGGGTGGGATGCTGGAGCAGCCCGGCTTCCGTGTATTCCCACAGGCGTTTGCGCTGTGGATCGACGAGCCAGACGTGCGTTACGCCCCAGCGCCGGTAGTCTTCAAGCCGCTCCGTCAAATCGTTATAGCGGTCGTCCGGCGAGACGATTTCGATAGCAACGTAGGCCGGACTGGTTCCATAGCGGCCTTCGGGAAGAGCGCCCAAATAGATTGCAACGTCGATGACTCGAAAGAGATGCGACTCAATCTGCACGCGGAGTTCCGACATCATGGCAAGTCGAACCCGCGCCGATAAAGGCGCAAACAGAATGCCCAGCAGGAGTTGAATATGACCGTGAATTGGTGTTGGCAAGCTCCTCTCCACAACCTCTCCATGAACGTAGTCCGGTTGCGGGCGGTCTGGAAATACCATGCCGAGGTACTCTTCCACGCCGATCTGCGTCTTTGCCAGCATCTTGATCCATCATACCCTCCCGCGGAGCCCGCGACGGATTTCGCAAACGTCGCAAGTTGAAAATGTTTGAGTGGCTGTGCTATCTCTCGTACGATGGGAGGTTGTTCCCTATGGCATCGACGGTCTGGAAAGGGCATCTCACTTTCGGCCTGGTTTCTTTTCCCGTGAAGCTGTTCACCGCCGCCCGCAGCGAAGGCATCGGGTTTAACCAGCTACACAAGAGCGATAACTCGCGCATTAAACAGGTGATCTACTGCCAGGCGGAAGACAAGCCCATTCCGCGCAGCGAGATCGTCAAAGGCTACGAATACGAGAAAGACCACTACGTGGTGATCGAGGACGAAGAGATCAAGAAAATGGCGCCCTCCACCGCCAAGGTGATGGAGATCCTCGAATTCGTCAAAGCCGCCGAGGTAGACCCGATTTATTTCGAAAGCTCCTTTTACATGGCGCCCGACGACGCCGGCCAAAAACCCTACGCGCTGCTCTACGACACCCTGAAACGCACCGGTTACGTGGGTGTGGCGAAAATCGCCATGCACAATCGCGAGCACATCGTCATCTTCCGGCCCGGCGCCCACGGGCTGCTGATGCACACCATGTACTATGCCAACGAAGTTCGGCGCGTGGAAGAATTTCGCACCGACACCGGATTGGTGAAGGATCAGGAACTGAAGCTCGCCGAGATGCTGGTGGAATCGCTGGCGGCTCCATTTGAGCCGCAAAAATATCACGACACCTACCAGGACAATCTCCAGGCGCTGATCGACGCCAAAGTCGCTGGACGAGAGGTCGTGACGCCGCCCGCGGCCGAGCCGGCCAAGGTGATCGACATCATGCAGGCGCTAAAGCAAAGTCTGGCCGCGGCCAAGAAGCCCCCCGCTTCGGTTGCGACGCTGAATGCGGAGCCCGAGAAGAAGACTGCCGGAAAGAAAAGAACCGCCCGCGGCTAGCCCCTACTGGCCGGCGGATTTTGCCGCGCGCTCGTATTCGGCGAGCGTGGCTTCGCTCGACAGTCTGGCGCGGCTGGGAGCTTCACCCGGCTTCACGGGTGGGAGCGCGCCGATGGCTTTGCGTATGGAGTCCACGGCCTCGCGATAACGGTGATTCTCGGCGTACGCTGCCGCGAGAAGTTCGTATAGCTGGAACGGGTCGCTGGAAATCGAACGCGCGCGTTCGGACAACCCCAGCGCTTCTTTCGGATCCCGCAAATCCTTCACTTCGGTAAAGAGCAGGTAGCGGGCCGCTTGCCGCAGCACGGGGAACTTCGCGTCCGGCGACCCCGTGAGTTCGCGAAATTCCGCGAGTCCCACCCTGGCGGCCGCTTCGGCTTCCGGATGCCGGCCGGCTTCCCAAAGATCGTCCGCCATACGCATCCGCAACTCGGCGCGATAGCCCTGATACTGCGAATTGGGGCCGCTCCGGAGCAGGATGTCGTAATCTGCGATGCCTTTGGCGAACTCGTCCGCGGAAGCGTTCCATCGTTTTGCATATGCAGCGTTGGTGCCCATCAGGCGTCTGAGGACGGCCAGCCTGTAGCGCGCGTCATGATCCTCGGGATTGGCGGCGGCCAGCGGCAAATAGATTTGCTCGGCCAAACTACCCTGCTCCGCGGCTGCATCGAGTTGGTTCAACTGGCCGTAGGCGAACAGCAAAACACTGTGCACCCGGCCAAGCAGCAGGCGAAAAGATGGATACCCGCGATAGGGTTCGGGGACCCCATCCAAAATGCCCACCGCTTGCTGATCGTAAGCAATCGCGCGCTGTGGCGCGAGTGACGCCGACGATTGCGCCCGCCGGTCCAGCAACTCGGCCAGCGAGTAGGCATAGTCCGGATTGGAGGGCCAAAGCTCGACCGCGCGCCGCAGGAAAGTCTCCGCACGATCGAACTCGGCGCCGTTCATACCCGACATGCTTACCCAGCCGCCCTGTTGCTGTTCCAGCTCGCCCAAAATGCTATAGGCCTGGCCCAGTTGATAATCGTCTTCCACGGAAGGGGGCTGGCCCGCCGCCTTCTCGAAATTCTCCACGGCTTCATGCAGACGATGGAAAGCTTCCCTACTGCCGGAGCTTGCGTCGGTGGCCTGCGCGCGATGCACTTCGATCAAAGTGCGCAGACGCACCGCGCCTGGAGTCTCACCCAGCGGCTCCAGAAGATCCAGCCCTTTTTGGTAGGTGCCGAGCGCGGTGCGGGTATCGCCGAGGTTAGTGCGAAACATGTTGCCCTGAATGTCGCCCAGCCGCAAGTATCCTTCGGCCAATTCCAGACGCAGGCCCCGATCGCTTTTCGCCTCACGGGAAAGCGTGTTCAGATACTCGGTGGCGCGATTGGCCATCTCCGCGCGGACTCGGGTTGAGCCGCTCAGGTTGCTGACATCGTCGTAAAGATCGAAGAGCACGTAATGCGCAAGACGACGAACTTCGTCGAAGCGCCTCTGGGCCACGCGCCTTTGAACCACAGTGGAGCCAACTCCCAGTGCGACTCCTAGCACCGTCAATGCCGCCAGTGCAACGGCCAGCCGGTTCCGCCGGATAAATTTGCGGGCGACATAGGTCCACGTGGCGCGCACCGCCGTAACCGGTTGACCATCCAAGTAGCGCTGTATATCTTCAGCCAGTTGGGCGGCGGAGGCGTAGCGCTCCTCGGGATTCTTGGCGAGCGCTTTGAGCGCGATCGCGTCGAGATCGCCGTTCAGCGTCGCCGCTTGTGTCGACCGAGCCACCGCGCTGGGTGGCGGAACGTCCTTTTGAGTCACCGCCTCGATCAAGGCCGCCGGGCTGAGCTTGGCAGCGTCAAAGGGCCGTTTTCCAGCCAGCAGCTCGTAAAACAGAACTCCGAGCGAGTAGATGTCGCTCGCCACTGTGGCAGGCTGGCCGCGCAGGATCTCGGGACTGGCGTACATCGGTGTCAGGAAAAGGTTTGCGGTGGCCGTCTGTTCCAGCCCGGTTTCGGCGTCGATCAACTTCGCGATCCCGAAGTCCAGCAGCTTCGGCTCGCCGTCCGCGGTAACCAGGATGTTGCTGGGCTTCAGATCGCGATGGACCACCAGATATTGATGAGCCGCGTTCACAGCGGCGCATATCTTGAGAAACAACCGTACACGCTCGCGAATGGGCAGGCGCTGCTGGTCGCAATAGCGGTCCACGCGCACGCCTTCCACGTACTCCATCACCAAAAACGGCTCGCCCTGCGAACTCATGCCGCCATCCAGCAAGCGGGCGATGTTGGGATGCTCCAGGCGGGCCAGCAGTTCTCGTTCGCGTCGAAAGCGATGCACTGAATCCGCCGCGGCCAGATAGGGAGACAGGATCTTCAGCGCGGCCCTTTGCTCATGTTGGCCGTCAGCGCGCCGGACCAGCCACACTTCGCCCATGCCGCCGCGCGCGAGCAGCCGCGTGGTTTGCCACACGCCAAATTGCCTCCCGGACGAACCGGCACGGGCTTCCGCGTTGGCAGCGCGCTCGGCGTCGAAGGCGCGAACCATCCGCTCGGCTTCGCCGCGCAACCATTCGTTGCCATTGCAACGCTGCTCCAGGGTAGCCCGGCGGCTGTCTTCCCCCAGTGCGCAAATCTCGTCGAAG
Organism: Bryobacterales bacterium; assembly: GCA_963824345.1. Taxonomy (GTDB): domain Bacteria; phylum Acidobacteriota; class Terriglobia; order Bryobacterales; family Bryobacteraceae; genus Palsa-89. Next base: position 117,920 of record CAWGOZ010000008.1, on the reverse strand, counting down.
AGGTCTTGGAGCCGCCCCCATTCGTCGTTCATGGCGCTTCGGAACGAAGTCTATCGTATAGCCAGGTGCGGGCGAAACGCAAATGCCTTTCGATGGTTGCGTCCGAGACCCCCCGCAGTTCGCAGATTTCGGGGACCGTGCAGCCCATCAGGTAACGCAGCTCCACCAGCCGGACTTTGTCGGCGTCCAATTGCTCCAGTTCCTGTAAGGCCCGGTCCAGGTCCAGCATGTCCTGGCCGCGGACATCGATCCAGCTCAGGTCCTCCGACATCGGCACCCGGCGCTGTATCCCTCCGCGCTTTTGCGCCAGCCGGAAGCGGGCCTGGTCGATTAGAATCCGGCGCAGCTCCGCCGCCACGACGGAGAAAAAGTGATCGCGGTCGCGCCATTCCACGCGTTCCAGCTTGCGTAGCCTCAGGTAGGCTTCATTCACCAGCGCGGCCGGCTCGGTGGCCACGCGTTCCTGGGCGGCGAAGCCCGCGGCTATGGCCAGCATACGCTGGTAGGCCCATCCGATCACCAGATCGTAGGCGTGCGAGTCGCCAGCCTGCCAGCGCCGCAGCAGGGTGGTGATGTCCGTCGGCTGGGTGGCCTCCGACATAGAAGCAACATTATTGTCTCAGAAGACGAACAGGTGTCAGTGCACGCGGGGAGGACTATTTTTTGGCCGCCCTCTTCGTCCAGCGTTACTTGGGCGGCGGCGCTTTCAGTGCCACGTCCCAATGCTCGGCGATCTTGCCGTTGTCGATGCGAAACATGTCGAACCAGGTGGTGGTATATTTTTGTCCCGGATTCGCTGGATCTTTCTCCTCGCGCACGAACGACAGCGTCACGAAGTTGCCTTCGGCTTGGATCGCGACCAGGCCGGGTACCGTGTCCTCGACCGGCTTTGGCCCACCCAGTTTTGAGAAGAACGCCTTGAATCCCGCGATGCCCGTGTCGGCGTTCGGATTGTGCTGGATGTAATCCTCCTTCATGAACTTGTCGGCTTCATCCAGGTGGCGCGCGCGGAGCACCACGCGGAAGAAATCGTAAGCCAGCTTTTTGTTGGCGGCCAGCTTGGGGTCCTTGCTCTTGAGCAGCGCGGCTTGGTCCGGGGCCGGCACCACCGGGAGCGCAGCGAACACAGGCGCCGCCAATAGAGCCAGCGAAAGAGCGTAACGGAATCGACTCATAATGGTGCCCGAGTTTATCACGTTTGACGAAACGGCCGCAGCAGCTCTTCAGCATACAGCGCGCCCGCGGGCGTCTCTTCGTGCTTGAAAAACACGTAGGCGTCGCGGCCCGATTCCAGCACCTGTTGCACACTCGCGGCGATCTCTGCGCGGTCCTCGGGCGAATACTCCGGCATCCGCAACCGTGAATATACGAAGTTCGAAGTAATCACCTTGGGGATCACCAGCTTCTCGGATTCCGCCAGACACAGGGCGATGCCGTACTTCTCCAGCAGCCCGTACACTCCCTCAGTCAGCCACGACGCGTGGCGGAACTCGAATGCGCAGCGCACATCGCGAGGCAAAGTTGCGAGAAAATCGCCCAGCAGGGCCTCGTCGCATTTCAAGGCCGGCGGAAGTTGGAACAGCACGGGCCCCAGCCGGCGCGCCGTTCGAAGCGGATCGATAGCGCGAAAGAACACCTCCGTAAACTCGGATGGCTTCAGCCTCAAGATATGCGTGACGCGCATGTGCGCTTTCAGCGGAAACACGAAGCCGGGACGCGTATCACGCACCCAGTTTTCGAGCGTCGAACCGGAAGGCAGACGCCGGAACGTGTAGTTGACCTCCACCGCATTGAGCCGCGTCGCGTAATACGACAGGAACTTTTTGGCCGGCAGCTTCTCGGGATAAAACTCGGGCTTCCAACTGGGGTAGGCGAATCCGGAAGTTCCCGAGTATAGACTAGGCATCAAAATCCTGGCATCCCGTGAGCGCGTGGCGCATCCCATACAATAGTGTAAACAGCCGTGATCCCGCAAAAGGCTTCTCAAAAACGGCCCTCCGAGCGCTTGCGCGAATTGTGGCCCGACATTCGCGAAATGATGCGCCCGCGCCGCAAGGTGCTGGCGATCGGCTTCCTGCTGATGATCATTAGCCGGGTATGCGGCCTGGTGCTGCCGGCTTCGATCAAGTACCTGATCGACAATGTCATCAACAAGAATCAGCTTCGGCTGCTCGCGCCGCTCGTCTTGGCCGTGCTGGCTGCCACGGTCGTTCAGGGCGCCACCGGGTTCGCCATCACCCAACTTGTATCCAAAGCCGCGCAACGCTTGATCGCCGAGTTGCGCGCGAAGGTGCAGGCGCACATTGGCCGCCTTCCCGTCGCTTACTACGACTCGAACAAAACCGGAACGCTGGTGGCGCGCATCATGACCGACGTGGACGGTATCCGCAATCTGCTGGGCACCGGGCTGATCGATTTCGCGGGCGGGCTGCTCACCGCGGTGCTGGTCCTCGGGTTCCTAGTGCGCATCAGTCCCGTGCTCACCGGCATTGCGCTGGTGGTGGTGGTGGCATTTGGGCTGGTTTTAAAGCAGGCTTTTGGCACCATTCGGCCCATTTTCCGCGAGCGCGGGAAGATTAATGCGGATGTCACCGGACGGCTCACCGAATCGCTCGGCGGCGTCCGCGTCGTGAAGGGTTATCACGCCGAAGCGCGCGAGGAAGAAGTGTTCCAAACCGGAGTGCAGCGGCTGCTCAACAACGTGCTCAAGAGCCTGACCGCGACCTCGTTCATGAGCCTTTCGGCCACCGTGCTGATGGGCGCGGTGAGCGCCGTAATCATGTACGTGGGCGTACGCCAGATCGCCGCTCATGTCATGACGCTGGGCGATTTCATGATGTTTTGGGCCATGCTCGCGTTCTTGATCGCTCCCATGTTCCAAATCGTCAACATCGGAACACAGATCACCGAGGCGCTGGCTGGACTGGAGCGCACGCGCGAGGTGCTGCGCGAGCGTCCCGAGGACGAGGATCCGCGTCGAACGATTTCTTTGCCGCCCATCAACGGCCAGGTAATTTTCGACCGCGTCAACTTTGCTTACGACACCGGCAAGACCGTGCTGCACGAGGTCTCATTCCGCTCCGATCCGGGAACGGTGACGGCTCTGGTCGGTTCCTCCGGCTCCGGCAAGTCCACCATCATTGGCTTGATCGCCGCCTTTCATGGACCGGAATCGGGAACCGTGCTGGTGGACGGCGTGGATCTTTCCACTGTCCGGCTGGATTCCTACCGCACGCAACTCGGCGTGGTGCTTCAGGAAACGTTTCTGTTCGACGGGACAATCTGGGACAACGTCGCTTTTGCCCGGCCGAACGCGACCAAGGAACAGGTTCTTGAAGCCTGCCGGATCGCGCGCGTCGACGAATTCGCCGAAGGCTTCGAAAAACAGTACGATACCATCGTGGGCGAGCGCGGCGTGAAGCTCTCCGGCGGCCAGCGCCAGCGCGTTTCCATCGCGCGCGCGATACTGGCCGACCCGCGGATACTGATTCTCGACGAAGCCACATCCAACCTGGATTCCGAGTCCGAGGGGATGATCCAGGAAGGCTTGCGCTATTTGATGCAAGGCCGCACGACATTCGTTATCGCGCACCGCCTGTCCACCATTCGGCGCGCCGATCAGATTCTGGTGGTGGAAGCGGGGCGCATCGTGGAGCGCGGCGCGCACGCCGAACTGTACGCGTCACATGGACGGTACTACGACCTGTATACGAAGCAGCACGGCATCGAAGCGAATCTGTTCCTCGCGCCCGGCGAAGGCGACGACCAGCCCGCTGCAAATGGGGCAGCTGGCGCGGCGCCCGCCGGCGATCGCAACGTAATTGCGGAAACCGTGCGTTTGTTGCGCGGCTGAGTCCAACCCAGCTAACGCTTGCCGTGGATGACGCCGTCCAGGCTAAACGCTCCCGGCCCGGCGGTCACCAGGTACAGGTAGATGAAGCAATACAGCACCGTGATCTCGCCCATGTTCAGGAGCGGCCAGAGCCAGGGCCCCAGGTGGATGTGCACCATAAAATAGGCCGCGGCCATCTCGCCGCACAGAACAAACGCCACCGGACGCGTGAATAGCCCGAGAATGATCAGCGGACCACCGATGATTTCGATCACGCCCGCGAACCACAACATGGAATACGAGGCCGCGGCGTGTCCGCCTATTCCTCCGAGCGCCCCGAACTTTTGTGCGCCGTGCAGCGTGAAAGTGAAGCCGGCGACCACGCGCAGAACAGCCCGCGCGTAGGATTCAAACGCAGAAACTTCTCGTGCCATTGAATTCCTCCCAATTGATTTTATTCGCCGCTTTGTTGCAGCAACTTAGCCACCAGCGCGGTCCAGCCGGTTTGATGGCTCGCGCCCAAACCCGCGCCATTATCGCCATTGAAATATTCATAGAACAAAATGTGATCGCGGAAATGCGGATCGCTCTGGAATTTTTCCGCCGCTCCAAAAACCGGCCGGCGCCCGTGCTCGTCCCGCAAGAACAGATGCGACAGGCGCCGGGACAATTCGCGCGCCACGTCCCCCAGATGCATCCGCAGGCCGGAACCGGTGGGACACTCCACCTGCATCTCGTCGCCGAAATAATGATGATAGCGTTGGAGCGATTCCAGCATCAGGTAGTTTACCGGAAACCAGACCGGCCCGCGCCAATTGGAATTTCCTCCGAACAAATTGGTCCGGGATTCCGCCGGCTCGTAGTCCACCCGATACTCCTGACCGTCCGCCCGCAAAACGAACGGGTGATCCTTGTGATAGCGCGACACCCCGCGAATGCCATACGGCGAAAGAAACTCGTTCTCGTCCAGCATATACCGCAGCACGCGTTGCAGCCTGGAAGGATGCACCAGCGAAAGCAGCCTGCGCTCGTCCTGGCCGTGCCGCGTAATGGAAGCGATGTTGAGGCACAGGTCGGGACGATGCTTGATGAACCACAGCATGCGCCGCTTGAAACCCGGCATCCGCTCGAGCATCTCGGCATCCAGCGTGGCCACCGCAAATAGAGGAATCAACCCCACCAGCGACCGCACCCGCATGGGGATCTTGCGGCCGTCGGGCATCAGCAAGCGGTCGTAATAAAAGCCATCTTGATCGTCCCAGAGTCCGCCGCCTCCGATGCGATTCATCGCGCTCGCAATATAGAGAAAGTGCTCGAAAAACTTGCTGGCAATGTCTTCGTACGATTTATCGTGCATCGTCAATTCGATGGCGATGCGCAGCATCACCAGGCAAAACATGCCCATCCAGGCCGTCCCGTCGGCTTGTTCGATGAAGCCGCCGGTGGGCAGCGGCTTGCTGCGATCGAAAACCCCGATGTTGTCCAAGCCAAGAAATCCGCCCTCGAAAATGTTGTTGCCCTGCGAATCTTTCTGGTTCACCCACCAGGTGAAATTCATCAGCAGCTTATGAAAACAGGATTCCAGGAACTCCGGGTCCGGCTTGCCGCTCAGCTTCCAGTCGATCTTGAACACGCGCCAGCAGGCCCACGGATGCACTGGCGGATTTACGTCGCTGAACGCCCATTCATAAGCCGGCAACTGGCCGTTGGGCGATTGGTACCACTCGCGCAGCAGCAATAAGAGCTGACGCTTGGCGAAATCGGGGTCGACCATCGCGAACGGAATACTGTGAAACGCCAGATCCCAAGCGGCGAACCACGGGTATTCCCAGTTGTCGGGCATCGAAAGCACGTCGTCGTTGTATACGTGAATCCAATTGTGGTTGCGGCCAGCCTGGCGCTCGGGAGGCGGCGGCGGCATGGCCGGATCGCCCTTCAGCCACTGCTCCACCACGTAATGATAAAACTGCTTGTTCCACATTAAGCCCGCGAAGGCCTGGCGCTGCACCATGCGGGCGTCGTCGGACAAGCTGGCCGGAGCAAAACTGTAGTAATCGTCGGCTTCCATGATCCGATCGAGAAATACCCGATGAAAATCGGGCTGGGGACCGTCGCCTGAGTACAAGCGGAAGTGCAGCACCTTGGATGCGCACGAATCCAACTCGATGCGATAGACTCCGCAGGCCTTGGTTCCGGTTTCATCCGGGTTCACCGCGGCATTTTCGCCCTGGATCAGATAGCGATGGAAAGCGTCTTTGCTGTACCGTTGCCCGTCGTCGTGGCCCCACAAGCGCAAGGCATTGCTCTCGTTTTCCGTGAAAAGCAACGGGGGCGCGTCTTCGAGCCACAGCTTGAATTCGCCGAGCGACTGCTCCCGGATGCCGATGGTGTCCGCCTTCATGCGGAACAACTCGGGCCGCGGCGTACCGTAGCCCCAGCTCCAGGTGTTGCGGAACCAAACGGTGGGCAGCACGTGCAGCGTCGCCGGCGCCGGTCCGCGATTGATCACCGTCGCGCGCACCAGAATATCGTCGACGTCGTTTTTGGCATATTCGACGAAGATGTCGAAATAACGATTCTCGTCGAAGATTCCCGTGTCCATCAGCTCGTACTCGTCGTCGGTGCGGAGCCGCTCGCGATTGACTTCCGTCAGTCGCGAGTAGGGAAATTCCAACTGCGGGTACTTATACAGGGCCTTCATGTAGGAGTGCGTCGGCGTGGAGTCCAGGTAGTAGTAATACTCTTTGACGTCCTCGCCATGATTGCCCTCCGGTCCCGAAAGGCCGAACAAGCGCTCCTTCAGGATCGGATCGGCGCCGTTCCAAAAGGCGAACGCAAAGCACAAGCGCTGGTGGTTGTCAGAAATGCCGGCGATGCCGTCTTCGGTCCAGCGATAGGCTCGCGAGCGGGCGTGATCGTGCGGGAAATACTCCCAAGCGTCGCCGTCCGCGCTATAGTCTTCCCTCGGATTGCCCCAAGCGCGTTCACTGAGGTAAGGCCCCCAGCGCTTCCAATATTTGCTCCGGGCTCTATCCTCAAGCAGGCGATCCCTTTCGGCGGACATCCCCTCTATCAAAGCATTTATTGGGAGCCCTTCGCGTTCTTTCATGGTTTCCGGCGCGCGGTTCCCCCATAGGTTCGCCCTTAAGGTAGAATTCCGATTGGAAAGTTTTTAGGAGGCTCTATGAACCGGGTTCTGACGTCGTCGCTGATTCTGGCGCTGCTGGCCGCCGCGCCCTCGTTTGCGCAGCGCAAGGCGACTATCGAAAATGTGCGCGACATTCCATTCTCGTCGGTGCCGAACTTCTTGAAACTTCCGGCGGGTGAGTATCTCGGCGAATCGCTCGCCGTGGCCACCAACTCCAAGGGCCATATTTTTGTTTATCACCGCAGCGCCGCCACGCGCTTGTTCGAATTCGACCAGGCCGGCAACTTCCTCAAGGAAATCGGCAGCGGCTATTACGGCTTCGAATTCGCCCATTCGGTGCGCGTCGACAAGGACGACAACATCTGGACTGTGGACGAGGGCACGAATATGGTCACGAAATTCAGCCCCGACGGAAAGGTGCTGATGGTGCTTGGCCGCAGGCCGCCGGCGGTCCTCGGCGCGGTGGCTTACCCCGCCGCCGGCCCCAATCCCCCGGCGCAAAAGTATATTTTCTGCCGGCCGACCGACGTTGGCTGGGACGCGCAGGGCAACATCTTTATCTCCGATGGCTACTGCAACAACCGCGTCGTGAAGTACGACAAGGACGGCCGTTTCCTGGCGCAAGCTGGAAGCGAAAAGGCCGGCAGCGCTTTGGGAGAATTCAATCTGCCGCACGGCTTACAGGTGGACGAAAAGGGGAACGTCTGGGTGGCCGACCGCTCCAACTTCCGCTACCAGGTGCTCGACAACGACCTGAAACCCATGCGGGAATTTACGAACTTGGGCGTGGGCTGGACTCTGTGCATTTCCCCCGGCCCTCACCAGTATGCGTTTATGTCGAACTCCAACCCGAATGGGAACATGCCGGGGACCTGGGCCATCACCGGTGAGATCTACAAGATGGAGCTGGACGGCACCATGATCGGCAAATTCGGCCACGCCGGCAAACTGGTTCCCGGATTCCAGGTGGCTCATATGCTGGATTGCCGCAATCCGAACGAGATCATCGTAGGCGAAATCGAGTCCTGGCGGGTGCAGAAGCTCATACTCCATCCCGTCTCGGCCAAAGGTGGCGCGCGCTAAGGAAGCATCGCAACAAGGAGAATAATTCATGCAACGTCTAATCCAAGCTCTGCTGGCCGCGGCCTTGATTGCCGGAGTTCCGCTCAGCGCCCAGGAGGCGCCTGAAATTCGGTTCGATTCCGTTCCCAACGCGCTGCAGCTTCCCGCTGGACTTTATCTCGGGGAAGTGGGTGGCGTGGCCACCAATTCGCGCGGCGATATTTTCGTCTATACCCGGACCGGCCATCCCACCATATCGATCGGCACCGCGCGTCCCTTCGCCCACGGCGGCTCGCGGCTATTCGAGTTCGACCGCACCGGGAAGTTCGTCCGCGAGATCGGCAAGGATTCGTACGGCTTCATGTTCGCCGCCCAGGTGCGCGTCGATCCCGCCGACAACATCTGGGTGGTCGATCAGATGACCAACATGGTCATGAAGTTCAATCCTCAAGGACGCGTCGCAATGTTGCTCGGACGAAAAGCGGAATCGGTTTCCGTTCCGGCGCGGCCGTCACAGGGAGATGGCGCGGGACAGCCTAGCGACCTGTTCGAACGTCCCACAGATGTGGCTTGGGATGCGGCCGGAAACATATTCGTCGCCGACGGTTTGGGCAATGCACGCATCGCGAAATTCGACAAGGAAGGGAAATTCGTAAAGTCCTGGGGCAAGAAGGGCACCGCGTCGGGCGAGTTTGCCAACGTGCGCAGCATCGCGGTTGACGCGCAGGGCAACGTTTATGCCGCTGACGGCGGAAACAGGCGCGTCCAGGTCTTCGATAATGACGGCGCTTTCAAAACGGCGTTTACCAACGTGGGAAATGCGCAGGCCCTGTGCATTACCAAGGGGGCGAATCCCTTCTTGTACGTCTCGAATTCCAATCCGCCGGATGACATCGACCGCGACGGCGAGATCTACAAAATGCACCTGGACGGAACCGTGATTGGCAAATTTGGCAGAGCCGGCAAGCTGCCCAAGGAATTCGGAACGGTGAATGCGATCGACTGCCGCGGCGAAAATACCCTCTACGTGGGAGAAATCGGCAATCTGCGGGTGCAGAAACTGGCGCTGCACTAACTCCGATACGCCCTTACGCGGTCGCTTCCACCGGCTCGATGGGCCGTTTGTACTTGCACTCGCCGTTCGGGCATTGCGCCACGCCGCCGGCCTTGAGCCATTTCTCCACCAGGTAGCTGGACCCGCAGTCCGGGCACTTCTCGGCGATGGGCTTGCCCCAGGCCACGAAGTCGCACTCTGGATAGCGGTTGCATCCATAAAACGTCTTGCCGCGCTTGGAACGTCGCTCCACCACTTGGCCTTCCGAACAGTTAGGGCAGGGAACTCCGATGGTCTTCTGCTTGACGAACTTGCATTTCGGATAGTTGCTGCAGGCCGTGAACTCGCCGAAGCGCCCGTGCTTCAACACTAGATTATTGCCGCATTGCGGGCATTTCTCGTCTAGCGGCACATCCGATTTCTTCTGCTCTCCGCCGATCTGCTTGGTGGTCTTGCAATCCGGATATCCCGAGCATGCGTAGAACTGGCCGAAGCGGCCTTTCTTCAGCACCATGGGCCGGCCGCAGTTCTCGCAATATTCCTGAGCATCCTGCTCGGTGAGATCCGCTTTATCGATATCCGGCAGGTCCACTGTCAACTCGCGCGTGTTGGAACACTCCGGATATCCCGTGCAAGCGATGAAGCTTCCGTGACGGCCCCATTTGATGACCATGGGCTTGCCGCACTTGTCGCAGATCAAGTCGGTGGGCTTCTCCATCCGCTTGATGTCGGTCATGGTGCGCTCGGCCCTCTCCAGATCTTTCTGGAAGCGGTCGTAGAAGTCGGCCATGGACGCGCGCCAGTCGATTTTGCCGTCCTCGATTTCGTCCAGTTCTTCTTCCAGCCGCGCCGTGTATTTCACGTCGAACAGATTCTGGAAACTTTCCAGCAGCAGATCCGTCACCACCATGCCCAGCTCGGTGGGGATGAACTTGCCGCCTTCCTTCTTGACGTATTCGCGCTCCTGGATAGTGGAGAGGATGGACGCATACGTGGACGGCCGCCCCACGCCATCCGATTCCAGCTCTTTCACCAGCGTCGCTTCATTGAAGCGCGGCGGCGGCTCGGTGAAGTGCTGCTCCGGAGCGATGCCCTTGAACCGCAGCTCCTCGCCCTGGGTAACTAGCGGAAGCTTGTTTTTCTCCTCCTCGTCGTCAGCGTCTTTTTCGTCCTTGCCTTCCTTGTAGACATCCAGGAAGCCATTGAACTTCGGGACGCTCCCGGTGGCCCGGAACATGTAGGTGGCCGCATCCTTGCCTTTGGCCGCCACATCTATGGTGGTCTGATCGAACACCGCCGGCATCATTTGCGATGCCACGAATCGCATCCAGATCAGACGGTACAGTTTCAGCTCGTCTTCTTGAAGATATTGCGCCACATCCTCCGGCGTTCGCCGCGAAGAACTGGGCCGAACGGCTTCGTGCGCGTCCTGCGCGTCCTTCTTGCCTTTGTAAACGTTCGGCGCCGCAGGAACGAAAGGCGCGCCGAAGCGATCCTGAATCAGCCCGCGCACTTCGTCCAAGGCGTCGTTTGAAACGCGCGTGGAATCGGTACGCATATAGGTAATGAGTCCGACCGATCCCTCCGACCCCAGTTCCACGCCTTCGTACAGCCGCTGCGCGATCATCATGGTGCGCTTGACGCTGAAGCGCAGCTTGCGCGACGCTTCCTGTTGCAGGGTGGACGTAATAAACGGCGGGACCGGATTCCGCTTCTTCTCCCGCGTCGAGACCGAATGGACCAGGTACTTCGCGCCATCCAGCAGATCCACCAGCCCTTTGGCGGTAGCTTCATCGGCAACCTCGATCGCCTCGTCGTTCTTCTTGGTGAAGCGCGCCGTCAGCACTGGAGGCTTCTTGGCGTTCAGTTGAACATCGATGGTCCAGTACTCGCGCTTGATGAACGCACGTATTTCGCGCTCGCGATCCACGATCAGCCGCAACGCGATGGTCTGCACGCGGCCGGCCGAAAGCCCGCGGCGCACTTTGTCCCACAGCAGCGGTGAAATCTTGTAGCCTACCAGCCGATCCAAAATGCGGCGGGCTTGTTGGGCGTCCACCAAATGCAGGTTCACCGAGCCCGGCTGCGCGAACGCCTTTTTGATGGAGCTGGCCGTAATCTCGTTGAACATCACCCGGTAGAACTTCGGGCCCTTCTTGGAGCCGTTGAGTTCCTCTTGCAGATGGAAACAGATCGCCTCGCCTTCGCGATCCGGGTCAGCCGCCAGGTAGATGGAATCCATCCCCTTGGCAGCCGCCTTCAGTTCGGCCATGAGCTTCTTCTTGCCTTCGATCACCTCGTAGTGCGGTTCGAAGTTATGGTCCACGTCGACGTTCAGATCCTTCTTGGGCAGATCCTTGACGTGGCCGAGCGAAGCCTTGACTACGAAATCCTTGCCTAGATATTTACCGATCGTTTTCGCCTTCGTCGGCGATTCGACGATGACGAGAGATTTTGCCATAGCCTTCCTAAACCGTTTGAGTAATTACAGATGTTATGACCGGACAAGCCCCATGCCAGTCCTACCACACTTTAACAAAGTTCCTGCCGGGGAGTTGGCGTGCCAGACCTAGCAGCTCGAGTTCGAAGAGTGCGGCAATTACCTCTGATGAAGTCAGGGTATCAGAAGTTTCAATCAGTTCGTCAACATGGGTTGGGATATCCGGCTTCAACCTTTGAAAGATAACCCGGCTGGCAGTGCCCAGTTCCGGCGGGAGCCCCGGCTCTTTCCCCTCTATTTCCAAGGACATAACGCCCAGCCGAGCTTGCGCTTTGCCGATCAGCGCCCGCCGGATGTCGGTTGGCAGCTCCACTAGCACGTCGTTCCATTCCTGGACCAGCTTGGCCCCCTGTTTGATCAAAAGGTTGGGTCCCCAGCTCATTTTCGACATGATGCTGCCGGGCACGGCAAAGACTTCCCGCTGCTGTTCCAGGGCCATCTTGGCCGTGATGGCCGACCCTGAGTATTGGGCCCCTTCCACCACCAGGACCCCGACGCTCATGCCGCTGATGATGCGATTCCGGATCGGAAAGTTTTGCGGATAGGCGGGCGAACCCATTGGAAACTCGGACACGATCAGCCCCTTATCGGCAATCTCAGCGGACAACTTGCGATTCTCGGCCGGGTAAACCAGGTCCACTCCGCATCCCAGAACGGCCACGGTATCGCCGCCGATGTCGAGCGCCGCCCGGTGAGCCGAAGTATCGATGCCGCGCGCCATGCCACTCACAATCGTGAGTCCGGCCTGCGCCAGATCCGCCGACAGCCGCTCGGTAGCCGCGGTTCCATACGCGGTGGGCCGCCGTGTGCCAACCACCCCCAGCGGGATCGACTGCAGCAGCTCGGCCGCCCTGGAACCTCGGGCAAACAGCGCAATGGGCGGGTCGAAAATCTCCCTCAGGCGCTGGGGATAGGCTGGGTCGGAGAACGTCACCAGCCGAGCGCCCGATTCCAGCATCTTCTGCTGCTGATCCACCGCGTCATCGAAAGTGCATCCGCTGGCGATGGTTTGAGCGATGCTGCCCGCGAGGCCCGTTGCTTCCAGATCCGACCGCGACGCCCGGAAGATCGCCTGCGGCGTCCGCAACCGCTCCAGCAGCTGGTTCGCCTTGCGCGTGCCTAAGCCCGGAATCAGGCGTAACGCCAGCCAATGCAGTTCCTCTTCTTTGGTGCAGGCAGGTTTCGTAGTGTCGGGCGCGAGCACGATGTCTTTGTTGTGGTGCGGAAGGGCGGAGCAATTTCTCAGATCCGCCGCAGTACCAAGAGGTCTAGCACTCGCATTCTGGGCGCCTTTGGCCTAGTACTTTTAGTGTGATTCAAAAAACTAAAGTGCCCCCAACGATCTTGTGAATCATGATCCCCTCGGGTAGAGTTACTTGACGGCTCGTTTTGTTCGGCCTCGAAAGGTGACTTGTAAATGAAAACTGCTCAAGCTGCTGGACCGTTTTCGGAATGCGCAAAAGTTCTTAGTCTGTCGGCCTTATTTGTATGCGGATCTCTCATTCTCACTGGCGGTGTGGCTCGAGCGGATACCGTCTTCGATCTAAACGCCACGATCGGGGATATCGTCAATACTTCCACGCCTTCGAGTTTTGGATATACCGGCTTGACGGCGACGGGCACCATCACGATCAATACGACCACCGGAATAGTCGATGGCATTGACGTCACTGTGCAAAACGATTCCAACGTGTTCATCAATGTCCTGGCCTGCTCGACGGAATGCACATTTACCGCTAACTCGGGTTTCGCCGAATACGGGATCTTGGATCTCGGCACCACCCTCGCTGGCTTTACAGGTGGTTCCCTGGCATCCGGATCGTGGATTTACTTAGACAACCAAGGCCTGGGACAGGGTGGCCTGGGAACAGTCTACTCTCTAACCGGCAGCTTAACCCCCGCCACTCTAGCCAGCTTTATCGCCACTCCGGAACCGGCTTACTACGCGAGCCTGCTCGGGCTGGTCCTCATCGGAGCGCTGGTTGCAGTTCGGCGACGCTCAAGCGGCCGAGTGCCTTCCAACTCCAATTCCTGAAGCTGATTCGCCTGGCGCTTGCCGACCCTGGATGGCGCGTTTGGGCTAGTACTTTTCCATCGGATTGGACAAACTGTTTTGCCGCCAGAGGTCTTGTGAATCATGCGCCCCTGGGGTAGAGTTACTTGACGGGTCGGAATCGTTCGGCTATCAAAGATTAATCGAAAGGGTAATTATTTAGATGAGAACTAATCAATTTGTAGGACCGTTTCGGGAATGCGCGAAAATTCTGGGGCTGTCGGCCATGGTCGTATTCGGGTCTCTGAGTCTCTCCAGCAATGTGGCGAGAGCGGATACCGTCTTCGACGTGAACGCCACCGTCGGAGATATCGATGGCACTTCCACGCCCTCGGAATTTGGATACACCGGCCTATCGGCGACGGGCACCATTACCATCAACACGGCAACGGGAACAGTCGACGCCATCGACGTTACTGTGGAAACCGATCCCAACGACTTCATCAACGTCCTCGCCTGCGCCTCCAATTGCACGTATACCTATAACTCGGCCTTTGTCGAATACGGCCTCTTGGATCTAGGCGCCAGCCTTACTGGTTATACAGGTGGTTCCCTGGTGCCCGACTCGTGGATTTACTTGGACAACCCCAGCGGAGTGTACGGCGGCCAAGGCTTGGGAGAGGGTGGTGGTGGAGTGCAGTATTATCTGTCGGGCACCTTGACCGCAGCAACGCCGGAACCGGCTTACTACGCAGCCGTGCTCGGGCTGTTTTTGGTCGGATCGCTGGTCGTAGCTCGGCGACGCCGGCAGGCTTAGCACGGGAGAATTCACCCGCATCCGAGCGAGAATCGCAGGGCCGTCAGACGGCACACTTCGGATGGTAGAAGAAATCGGGGCGACTGTTATGGTCGCAAGAGGGCCAATCGCGCTCTCGCGCGTCAGTACGAGAACTGGCCGCTGCTTGTCCGGCGCTTGAAATCGGCAAAGGTGACCATCGCCACGATTCAGTCTTCCGGCCAAGCCGCAACCTCCTCCCAGCCTCTATATTCTTCCACGCGCTGGGGCTGAACATGATAACCGCGCCGATCGCGTTCCTCCGCTCCAACGCTAGCAGTCGCCGGAGATGTTCCTGAAGAGCGTAGCGGATCAGCGCGGACCGGTTCATCCTTTGCCTCTTCGCCTCGACGGTTTTGCGGGCAAAATTCTAGTCCTCCGGAGCCTCAGCGCAGCCTCGAACGCTCCTTTCCCGAACCATCGCCGGGGCAGAGTGGGTCTGTTGACGCGTGCTATACTTAAAACGTCTTTGAAGTCCCGCCAATTTTCGCATTGTCCCGCATCGTCCGGTGTTATCCGCCGCTGTCTGATCGTGCCTGATTCGCTGCTCTGCAAATTCAGAAAAGGAAAAGAAAAGTGAAAAATATTTTTGTAGGCAATCTCAGCTTCGGCACCACCGAGGATACCCTCCGTTCCATGTTTGATTCTTATGGAGCCGTGCAGCGCGTCAATATCGTGACGGATCGCGACACCGGGCAAGCCCGGGGTTTCGCCTTCGTTGAAATGAGTGTCGATGCCGAAGGGAATGCCGCAATCAGCGGCCTGAACGGCAAGGATCTGGACGGAAGAGCTCTGAACGTCAACGAAGCTCGTCCCAAGCCGGAGCGCGGATCGGGTGGCGGTGGATACCGGGACGGCGGACGCAGCAACAGCCGCTGGTAAGCCGAAGGCGGCGCAAGCGCAGGTAAGGGCGGCGCCTTCTGGCCGCCTCAATTCGTACAAAAACCGAAAGACAGGAGAAAAATTTGCCAAAAGAAGATGCGATTGAAGTAATGGGCAAGGTGGTCGAGAAATTCAGAGCGGGGATGTTTACTGTTGAACTCGACGCCGGCCAACCCGTGCTGGCGACCATGGCCGGCAAACTCCGCCGCAACCGGATCAAGGTAATGACCGGCGACCGGGTTTCCCTGGAACTGTCGCCGTATGACCTGACCAAAGGCAGAATCACTTACCGGCACAAGTAAGCGCTACCCGCTGAGTTTCCGGCGATGTTGAAGAAAGGGACGAAAGTGAAATCAAGCAAGACGATCCACAGCCGCTCCAACAAAGATATCGGCGAGGTGATTGAGGGCGAGTGGGAAATCACCGCTAAGAAAGTGATTGCCGAGCCCCGTCCCAGCAACGGGAACGGCCAGCCTCCCCGTTTCGGAATCTACGAATACGTGGTGAAACCTATCGTCCCTCAGGCGGCAGACAATCCTCGTCGCGCGAAACAGCAGAACGCGCCCAACGTGGGCGGGACCAGGCGCGAAGCATCATCCGTTCCGCTGACTGTGCGAAGAACTTCCTAGAACTTTACCCTGGCGGCCGCTCGGCTATCTCATCCACGCGATCCGGATAGAACGCGACATAGTCCTTAATCTGGGCGACTGCCGCGTAGGGCGACTGGTACGTCCACACCGCATTCACGGACCGCTTCCCGCCAATCGGGATGCTGTAGTAACTGCATTCGCCCTTATAAGGGCAATACGTGGTGTGGCTGGTCCGTTCCAACAACGACGTGTCAACGTCTTTCAATGGAATGTAGGGGACCGGCGGGTAGGCTCCTTCACGCAGCAGTAAGGCGTGTCGCGTGTCGGCCACCACGCGTCCCGCCAGGGAAACCACCACCCGTCTCGGGTTCGGCTCGATCGTGATCGGATGATCCGGCCCAGGCACCTTGCTTGGCTTGTCGTTCATGTTTTCTTTCCAGTGTGTTCAGTTTCTCAGAAATTGAAAGGCCCCGTCGAACGGGTTCCCCCGCCGGCACCACCCTGTTTGTACCCTAGTTGGCCACTGCGAGTCTATCTGGTTTGGAAATTTCTCGATGGATAGCCCGGCCGGGGTGGTGGGTGCCGCCGCTCCCATCTCCTCCAGACCGCCGCCGGTTTCACTGGCGGATGTTGTCATCAGTCAGCGCCGAGGTAAGCAGATATTCATTCTTCTCGCTCCCGATGGGGCCGATCACGTTGCAAATTTCACTTTCATCCCTTCTCCCTCATCGCTTTGCAGGCTCACCCGTTCCCTGCGCGTTATCAGCCGGTTATTCTTCCATCAGCATGCTGATGGAGTTGCCACCCACCAACCGCTAGCGTGGAAAAACGCGAGTAAACACAAAACTAGGGCTGATGCGCCACCCACTGGCCACCAACCACCAACAACGAACAACCAACAACGAACAACCAACAACGAACCGCGCTTGGACCTTCGCCCCGTCTCCGATTACACTGTTCCATATGGATAAACCTAATCACCATGACGTGGAAGTTATTTTGAAGCTTTACGAATTGCGCCGTGAGGATCGCATGCGTAAGGCCAGAGAGTGGCTCTTCACCTACAAAGCCGCCAGCGCCGCCGAGCATCAAGCCGCTTGTCCTCCCGGATCGGAACAGGATGCTTACTACCGTATGGTCTCAACCTATTGGGACATGGCCGCGTCGTTCGTCACCTCCGGGGCCGTCAACAAGGAGTTGTTTCTGCAAAGCGGGGGCGAGATGCTCTTCGTTTGGGAAAAGATCAAGGGAAACGTGGCCCGCTCGCGCGAGGCCATGGGCAATCCCAACTATCTTTCCAATCTCGAGACTGTGGCGCAGGCCCTGATCGAAAATATGAACAAGGCCAACCCCAAAGCCTACGATATTTTCTCGGCGCGAGTTCGGGGGATTGGCGCTTAACTACCGGGCCGCGACCCAACGGAGCCGCGACCCAACGGAGCCGCGACCGTAAGGAAGCGGTAACTTCTGCATGCGCCGCGAAGCCGATTTTTTCGGAGATCGTGAGATGGATCTGGTCTACATCGCCAAGAAACTGGGCGAGGCTTTGCGCCTGGAATCGGCTTTTACCGAATCGGGCGTGGAGTATGCCGTCGAAACCGACAACTACCTCGGCGGCGTACTTTTCCGCAGCGAGCGGGTGGGTGCTTTTTTCTACGTTCTGCCGGAAGCCGCGCAGCAAGCCCGCGAGATCATGCATCGGCATGGCTTTCGGTTTCAAGAATGGGAGGGGAGCCTGCGATGAAAAAACCAGCGGTCCTGTTTTTGGCCGGTGCGGGGCTCCTCGCGCAGACCACCGGCCCTCTGTCCGAGCAATACCGTGAAAGCGCCTCCAAATTAATATCCGCCGCGCAGGTCGACAAGGCTGGAATGGAGAAGCTGTCTTATTTGTGCGATCGCATCGGCAATCGCCTGAGCGGGTCTCAAGCCTTGGACCGGGCCGTCGCTTGGGCCGCCGCGCAGATGAAGGCGGACGGGCTGAGCAACGTCGTAACTCCGCGCGTGAAGGTTCCGCATTGGGTGCGCGGCAACGAGAGCGCCGCGCTGATCGAGCCGGTAGCGAGGCCGCTTACCATCCTGGGGCTGGGCGGCAGCGTTGCCACTTCGAAAAAGGGAATCACGGCGGAAGTCATTCCGGTTTCCAGCTTCGACGATCTCGAACGGCGCGGGCGCGCCGGCGTGGAAGGCAAAATCGTTCTTTTCAACGTACCCTATGAAGGCTACAGCCGCACCGTGGTGTACCGCACCGCCGGAGCGTCGCGTGCCGCGCGTTTGGGCGCGGTGGCGGTGCTGGTGCGCTCCATCACGCCGCTGAGCCTGGAATCGCCGCACACCGGTGCGCTGGAATATGCCGAGGGTTTTCCAAAGATCCCGGCGGCGGCGGTCACTATCGAGGATGCTCTGCTGGTCCAGCGCCTGGTGGATTCCGGAACCACCGTAACCGCGCACCTGGAGATGGAAGCGCACATGCTGCCCGAAGCCGATTCGGCCAACGTGATTGGCGAGATTCCCGGCCGTGAGCGGCCGGATGAAATCGTCGTCATCGGCGGGCACCTGGATTCCTGGGACGTAGGCGCCGGCGCGCAGGACGACGGCTCCGGATGCATCACCGCGCTGGAGGCAGCTCACCTGATTCACGAATTGGGTTTGCGTCCGCGCCGCACCCTGCGCGTCGTCTTTTGGACTAACGAGGAAAACGGCGGCGCCGGCGGCGAAGCCTATCGCGCTTGGGCCGGAGCATCGGTGAAGAATCACGTGGCCGCGATCGAAATGGATGGCGGCGCGGAAAAGCCCATTGGCTTTGGTCTCAGCGCCAATGGCGACTTGCCGGCCATCCTGGCCCGCTTGCGCGAAATCGGCGTATTGCTGGAGCGCATTGACGCTACCTCCGTTCAGCCCGGCGGCGGAGGAGCCGACATCGCGCCAATCATGCTGGATGGCGTTCCCGGACTCGCGCTGCGCACCAACGGCACGCACTATTTCGATTGGCACCATTCGCGCGCTGACACCGTGGATAAGGTGAGTCTGGAAGACTTGCGCGCCAACATCGCAGCCATGGCCGTGATGTCCTACGTGCTGGCGGATATGCCGGTGCCGCTGCGGCAGACTCCGTCATCGACCCGCTGACGTGTATTCCAGTTCTTTCTTGATCACCATCTGAAGATCGGGCCACATCAAGCCTCCGATCTTGCGTCCATTGATGAACAGGGTGGGCGTCCCGGACACCCCCAACGCGCGCGCTTCCGCGATGCTTCGATCCACCTCCGGCTCGCTAGCCCGGGTGTCGATGCATTGGCCCAACTGAGCTGCATCCACCCCGTTTCCGGCGGCCCAAGCCATAACCTTGGTTTTCAAATTGTCGCCGGTAATCTCCTCCTGGTGGTCGTAAATCCAGTCGTAAAACTTCCAGAACGCCGGCTGGTCTTGTCGATAGACGCACCGGCCGGCAATGGCCGCCGCGCGCGCCCAGGGATGCACGGAGTCGAGTGGATAATTCTTAAACACCACGCGCACCTTGCCGCCCGACTCTTCAGCCAAATCGTGCCTCAGGATGGGAGCCTCCAGCTTGCAGTCGGGACATTCGAAATCGCCGAACTCGACGATCGTCACCGGAGCGTCGGCTGGGCCAAAGCTCGGTTGATCGGCCAGCGTCAGTTTGTCGAGGTTGGCTTGGAACGGCTGTTTGCCCAAATCGAAGACGTCGCCCCTGACGATGGCCTGTCCGTCAGCCGAGACGTAGTACAATTCGTCTCTCTCTGTCCCATTGAAAATCAGCCGTACCAGCACTTCAGAGAAGCTGGGAAGATATTTCGACGGTTTTGGATCGTCGATCTTCACGGTCACGTCTCCCCGAAACAAATCGAGGTGGCGCACGTAGTTCTCAAGAGTAGCTTTATCCAGAAAGCTTTTCGCCGGCGCGGCCCAGGCCAGCGGCGACACAACGAGTATTAAGACAGCAATAAGAGTTTTCACGGCAGCGTATTTATTCTATTACGCGGCGCGCGTGCTGCATCAAAGCGGTATGTGCGCCCAGTGCTTCGGCCCCGTCTGCCGTGTCATTTGGGCGCAACTGCGAGTAGGCGCCATCCGCCCCCAGCACCCAAGCTTGCCGCCGGTCCCGCAGATACATTTCCAGGATCTCCCACAGCTTCTCTTTCGACTCACGGGCCAGCATCGGCGTGACTACCTCCACGCGCTTGGACAGATTGCGAAACATCCAATCCGCCGATCCGATAAAGAACTCCCCTTGCAATGGATCACCGGAGCCGGCGGCGAAATAGAAGATCCGAGAGTGTTCCAAAAACCGCCCGATAATGGACCGCACCCGAATGTTTTCGCTCCGGCCCGGGATACCTGGACGAAGGCAGCAGAACCCGCGCACGATCAGGTCGATTGGCACTCCGGCGGCGGAAGCCTCGCACAGAGCTTCGATCAGCTCCGGATCCTCCAGCTGATTCATCTTGGCTACCATGCGCGCGGGAAGGCCGGCTTGCCGGTTGGCGATCTCTTGATGGATCAGTTGCAGCCAGCGCTGCCGCATGTTGGTCGGTGCTACCAGCAACTCGGCTGAAGCGGGCGCATGCGAATGCCCCGTCAAATAGTGGAACAGCTGCACCACGTCCTGAGTGATCTTGGGATTGCAGGTGAATAAACCGATATCGGCGTAGAGACGCGCGGTGCGCGCGTGGTAATTGCCGGTTCCGATATGGACGTAGCTGCGCAGTCCCGTCGGCTCCTTGCGAACCACCAGCGCCAGCTTCGCGTGCGTCTTCAGGCCCTGTACCCCAAACGTCACGTGGGCGCCCGCCCGTTCCAGTTCCGCCGCCCAATGCAAATTGCGCTCCTCGTCAAAGCGTGCTTTGATTTCGATGACGCAGGCCACCTGCTTGCCGCCCTCCGCGGCCTTCACCAGCGATTTCACAAATGGCGTGTCGTCGCCGATGCGGTAGGCGGTCATTTTCACGGCCACCGTCTCGGGATCGCCCGCGGCCGCCGCGATGAAAAGCTCCACGCTCGCTTCAAAGCTTTCGTAGGGGTGATGCACCAGGACATCCGCGGCGCGAATCGCGGCGAACACATCCGCGCTGTTCTCGATGGCGGCCGATGGAAGCGGAGTCCAGGGTGGATCTTTGAGCGCTGGAAAAGGCAGATCCGCGATCTGGAAAAGCGTGGCGTAATCCAGCTCATCCGGCAGCTCGTAAACGTCCGCCGTGTTCAACGCGAATCGTTGCCGCAGCATCTCGCGAATGGACGGATCCGCGCCTGGAGCGAACTCCAGCCTCAGCACCGGTTCATAGCGCCGCTGCCGGACCTGTTCTCGCACGATGTCCTGCAGCGCCGCATCCGATTCGTCGTCGATCTCGAATTCCGCATCACGCGTTACGCGGAACAGCGTCGTTCCCGTTAGCTGCATGCCGCTGTAAAGCTTATGGACATTGCCGCGGATTATTTCATGCAGCGGCGCCAGGATCGTCTCCCGGGAAGCAACCCCAGCATTCAGCGGGACCCATTGTTTCAGTACTGCCGGCACTTTGACGCGCGCGTAGCTGGCGGTCTCCTTCTCCCGGTCATGCAGAAGAAAGGCCAACGACGTCGACAGGTTCGACAAGAACGGAAACGGATGCGCCGGATCGAAAACCAGGGGAGTCAGCGCTGGCGAGATCTCGGTGTCGAAATACGCGCTGGCCTCCTCCTGTTGCGCCGCCGTTAACTCGTCCCAGCGTCGCAGATGGATTCCCTGTTTCGCGAGTTCCGGAATCAATGTCTGGCGAAAGCATTCGGCTTGCCGCGCTAAGCTGAGTACGATGCGTTCGCGGACGGTCGCAAGCAGGCGGGCTCGTTCCCCAGTTGAGCTTTTGCGCAGTACCGAGACCCGCTTCATGAAGAATTCGTCCAGGTTGGAGCTGAAGATCGCGAGAAACTTGGCTCTTTCCAGCAGCGGCGTGCGATCGTCCAGCGCCTCCGCCAGAACGCGGTCATTGAAGTCGAGCCATCCTAAGTCGCGATCGATCCATACATCGGACAGCGCTTGGGATACCTCGCGATTCAGAACGCCCTCATCGCCAATCGACACCATCACGGCCGCAGCGCTCATAGACTCCCAATGTAATGCGCCGAGGTTCGCCGTGGAATGAATATCATGTTTCAATCTGGTTTCGAGTCGCCCTCTCCGGATCGAGCTGCCCCAGAAAGAGATAAAATACGCGCTATGTTCGCAAGCCACAGCGGAGCCGGAGCCCGGCGGGGCGCGCAGGTGTTGGAGCGCCTTCGGGCCAATCCGCCCAATCTCTGGTATGACGGCCGTCGAGTGGAGGATCCAACCACGCATCCCGCCATGCGGCATGGGGTGGAAACGCTGGCGAAGCTTTACGACATGCAGTGGGACCACCCCGAGATCACGTTGTACGACTCGCCCAGTTCCGGCGTGAAAGTCAGCCGCACCTTCCTGATCCCACGCAACGATGCAGAATTGCGCAGCATCAGCCGCGCGATGAAAGTGCGGGCCGATTGGAACTTCGGCATGCTGGGGCGCGCTCCCGACTATCTGAATCGCGCCATGGCCGGTTATGCGTCCGGCGCGGCCTACCTGGGCGAAGGCGATCCGCGCTTCGCGGAAAATGCCCGCTGTTATTACGATTATCTGCGCGAACACGATCTGTGCATGACGCACACGCTGATCACGCCGCAAGCCAATCGATCGGTAGGCGCCGCTCGGCAGGCTGATCCATTCCTGGCCGCGCGCGTGAAGGAAGAAACGGCGTCCGGGCTGGTGATTCGCGGCTGCCGGATGCTGGCCACTCTTCCGTTCGCCGACGAGCTGATGGTGTTTCCCTCCACGCTGATCAAGAATCAGGAAGAAGACGCTCCCTACGCGTTTGGGCTGTGCCTTCCAACCAACACGGAGGGTCTGAAGTTCCTGTGCCGCGAAAGCATGGACTATGGGCGATCCCCATACGATCACCCTTTCGGCTCGCGTTTTGAGGAACTGGATTCGGTGGTGATCTTCGACGATGTTTTCGTTCCGTGGGAACGGGTGTTGCTGTACCGTGACGTGGCCCGCTGCAACGCCGCGTACGCGCGAACCGGCGCGCTGGCCTGCATGACTCACCAGGTGGTTGTGAAGGATCTAGCGAAGACCGAATATCTGATGGGGCTGGCATCCTTGATGGCGCATACCATCGCGATCGAAAGCTTCCAGCACATCCAGGAGAAGCTGGCCGAAATCTGGGTCAACATGGAGACCATGCGAGCCTTCCTGAGAGCGGCGGAGGCCGACGCGGCGTTGGACGAATACGGCATGCTGCGGCCGGCCTGGGATCCGTTGGACGCCGCGCGCAATCTCTATCCCCGGCTGTATCCGCGCATGGTGGAGATCATCCAGCAGATGGGCGCCAGCGGTTTGGTTGCCATGCCAACCGAGGCCGACGTTCGAGGTCCGATGGCCGATGAAATAGCCCACTATTTCCAGGCTGCGCGAGCCGAAGCGCAGGATCGCATTCCGCTCTTCCGTTTGGCGTGGGATACGGCTGTGTCGGCGTTCGCGTCGCGACAGGTGCTCTATGAGCGGTTCTTCTTCGGAGATCCGGTCCGCACGGCTGGCGCGTTGGTGTCCAGTCACGATCGCAGCGCTTATATGGATCGCGTGCGAGAATTTCTGAAGGAAGGTCTTCAATGAAGAACTGGAGTTGGTGTGTGGGACTGGCTTTTGCGATCGTTGCCGTTGCCGTGATATGGATCGGCGGGCAGGACGCGATGGCCCAGCCGGCTGCTTTCACCGCGGAACAAGCCGCGGCGGGCCGATCTGCGTATCAAGCCAATTGCGCCAGCTGCCATCGGGCGGACCTGGCCGGCAGCGGCGAAGCGCCTCAGTTGGCTGGGGCAAATTTCAAGAGTGCGTGGGGCGCGCGGCCGGCCAGCGATCTGATCGCCTACATGCAGTCGGCCATGCCGCCGGCAAATCCTGGCGGCCTCGGAGCGAAGGTGTATGTCGATCTGGCGGCATTCATTCTTGAAGTAAACGGAGGGCGCTCCGCAGCGCAGCCATCGCAAGCGGCCGCCGCAGACACGCCCCCCTCGGCTGGCCGAGGCCTGACAGTCACGGGGCAAGTCAAGAATTATGAACCGGTGACCGATGCCATGCTGCGGAATCCGGACCCGGGCGATTGGCTTATGATCCGGCGCGACTATCATGCCTCCAGTTACAGCCCGCTAGCGCAAATCAATACCGGCAACGTGAAGAATCTTCGTCTGGTGTGGGAGTGGGCCATGAATAATGGCTCCGGCGCCAACGAGCCTACGCCGATCGTCCACAACGGGATCATTTTTCTTTCCAACACTGGCAACGTGGTCCAGGCCATCAATGGTCGAACGGGCGATCTCATCTGGGAGAATCGCATCGGCCCGGAGTCCCCGGGCGGGATCGGCGCGATGCGCAGCCTGGCACTCTACGAAGACAAGGTGTTCATGGCCACCAACGACGCGCGAATCCTGGCGCTGGACGCGCACACCGGCAAAGTCGTTTGGCAAACCGCCATCGCCGATCCGGCCAAAGGCTACACCAACACCAGCGGCCCCATCGTCATCCGGGGCAAAATAGTGCAGGGGCTGAGCGGCTGCGATCAATACAAGACCGACGGCTGCTTCATCAGCGCTTACGACCCGGAAACCGGCAAACAGGTTTGGAGATTCGACACTGTTGCCCGAGAAAACCAGCCAGGCGGTGATACCTGGGGGAAACTTCCCGATCTGCTGCGCGCCGGCGGCGACACCTGGATCACCGGCAGTTACGATCCAGAGTTGAATTTGACCTATTGGGGAGTGGCTCAAGCCAAGCCCTGGATGCGTGCGACTCGTGGATCGGGGGCGGCCCGCGCGCTCTACACCAGTTCCACGCTAGCCCTCGATCCGGATACCGGCAAACTCGCGTGGTACTACCAGCATGTTGGCGGAGAGACGCTGGATCTGGACGAAGTCTACGAGCGCGTCCTGGTGGATTCCGATGGGCAGAAGCTGGTATTTACTATCGGAAAGCCGGGTATTTTGTGGAAATTAGACCGAACCACCGGAAAATATCTGGGACGAAAAGAAACTGTTTTCCAGAATGTCTTCGACCATTTTGACGAGGAGACCGGCCAACCAACCTATCGCGCCGATATCCTGGAACAGCAGACGGGCCAGTGGGTGCAATCTTGTCCCAGCACGGAGGGCGGCCACAACTGGCAAGCCATGAGCTACCATCCGGCGACCAGCCAGCTCATCATTCCGTTGAGCCAGAGCTGCCTCGAGATGAAGGGGCGCGTGGTGGAATTCAAGGAAGGCTCCGGCGGCACGGCGGCGGACCGGCGTTTTTTCGAAATGCCGGGGAGCAACGGTAACATCGGCAAACTGGCCGCGTACGATGTGAAAACGATGAAAGAAAACTGGTCGATCCAGCAGCGGGCGCCTTTTCTGACGGCTGTGTTGTCCACCGCCGGAGGAATCGCGTTCGTGGGAGATCTTGATCGCAACTTCCACGCCGTGGATGTAAAGACCGGCAAGGAACTGTGGCGCGCGCGCCTGGGAACCACAGTGCAAGGCTTTCCGGTGTCATTCAGTATCGACGGCAAGCAATACATCGCCGTCACCACGGGAATCGGCGGCGGCAGTCCAAGGCTGGTGCCGCAGACCATCGCGCCCGAGATTCATCATCCGCTGACCGGGAATGCGCTATATGTGTTCGCGCTGCCGGACGAAAAATAGTCTATTTCGCCGTGCAGGGCTCCGGGTCCCAACCCGATGCGTCCGCGAGTTTCTTGAAGTGACTGGTGGTAACGAACGGCAAAGCCAGATAGGTGGGGTCATCCACTACCGTGGTTACCATGAGCCACGTGTCGGCATTCGGCTCGCTGAACACGTCGTAATACTCTTTGAGAACGGTCTTATCGCTATAGGGGACCCCGTTCTTGCGCAGGTATCCTGCGCGCAACTGCGTTGTGGTCACTTCCAAGGAGCGGGATCGCGCGCCCAGGCGAGGGTTGATTCCCAGGCCGAAAAAAACCGGCGGATTAACCACTGGCAAGGCGCCTTCCCATTTTGCGAACGAATATCCCTGCCACGTCGGCGTGGCTTCGCGAGGCGCGGCGCCGGTAAAGTGGAACAATCGAGTCTGCTTTCCGGCGTCGGTCTCGATCTTGAGAGTGGTATCGTCCTGCCAGGTGATGTGCAGACGCCCGGGAACACGCATGATAGCTGGAGCGCCATAGGATTTACACTGCAGCCCGGCGGCTTCATCCTTGGCCGGATCCCAAAGGTTGAGCACCCTCCGGCCTTCCTCATTGGTGGGGACGCTGGCGGCATCGCCTTTGAGCGGCGTGACCATGCGCCAGCGCCAGTCTTCGGTGACGTAGGCAACCCAGTATCCAGTAAGATCGATCGGCGCGCCCGGTTTACCGGGGTCCGGTACATAAGGAGCACGGCCGCCGATCTGGGCGCAGAGCGCGCCCGCCATGCCAAGGACGATTAGGAAAAGTTGTGGTTTCACCGCGACGACCTCCCCGTGCCCGTCGAGGGCGAAAGACTGTTGTAAACCGCTTCCACAAATCGATCGGCCGTGACGAAGCTGTTGGCCGATACGTACTCGGGGTCGTAGTCCCGGGTGAGCTTCGCTGCCTTCACCTCATCCAGGGTCTTGCCTTTTTGGATCATGTCGCGAACCCGGTCGCGCACGATGACCACCATGTCGCGAAACTCGACCACATCGGCGTCGTCACAAATCCGGCCGTGACCGGGAATCACGTAGGTGCCGCCTTCCTGCGTCTTGGCAGGGACAGCGAGCTGCAGAATATGGTTAAGCGCCAAAATTTCTCCCTGCACGCTACCACCGCGCGCCACGTCGATGAAGGGATAGCCGCCGGGGGTGAAAATGTCGCCGGTGCTGATCACATCCGAGCCTCGAAACAGAACCACGCTGTCGCCGTCGGTGTGCGCGTTCGGCTCGTGATAGATGATGACGGCCTCACCGTTGAAGTGCAGGTTCTTGGTGGGGGTCGCGTACTCGTCGATGGGCAGGCCCTCCTCTGGAAAACGCGGCTGCCCGGGAACGGTCTCGGTCAAACGGTTGAGCACGTTTTCGTGCGCGATGATCTTCAGCGGCAGCGCTGGATCTGCGCCTGCGAGCTGAGCAATGGCGGCATTTCCGCCCACATGATCGGGGTGAACGTGCGTGTTGATGATGTAGCGCAGCGGACCGGGTGAAAGCTTGCGAATCTCGGCCATCAGCTTGGGGGCCAGAGGCGCAAACTGGGTGTCCACCAGCAGCACGCCTTCGCTGCCTACTTGAAGCGTGGTATTGCCGCCCGCGCCAACCAGCATGTAAATGTTGTGCTGCACCGGCTCCACGTGGATTTGCACGTTATCGAAATTCTGAGATTGCGAACTGGCCCGCCCGAGCCATAGAGTCAGGCTGGAGGCGAGGAGAATCGTGAGACGCATAGGGTGGGTCATTTTCGGTTACTGTTTTTTCGGCGGAGGCGCGGTGGGGTCTAAGCAGACGTAGCCTTCGGCGCCACAAGAGCAATAGCGTTCGCAGCGGTCGCGGGGGTGCTCGGGCTTGCCCATTTTCTTGATGTACTCCGGATACAACGTTTCCGCGCCGCCCCGGGTGGCTTCGTACGGCAATCCGTACCAATCGGCGACCTCGTGCAGAAACGGATTTGTTCCGGGCAAGTGGTTGGGCACGAAATCGGCGGCCTTGGGCACCTCCGCGGCGGTTTCGCAGATGTCTCTGCCGATCACCTGCGACGGATCGAAGACCCAGGTTTGCGTCCGGACCAGGGGTTCGGTCAGGAAGACGGGATCCGTTACCAGCGTGGCAACCGTCAGATAATTTCCATGCCTCACCCAATGTTCGGTGAACGTAGCTTTGTCGCTGCGCGGAACGCCATTTCGCTTCAAGTAACTTTCCTTCAGGTGAGTGGTGTAGACGTCCAGCATGTTGTCCTGCCACGTGCCGGTGGAAAACCCTGCCCAGGTGTGCGGCGCGTACTCGGAAGGGTGCGGCCGGCCGTCCAGCCAGATGGTCCGCTCCATCTCTTGGAAGTTCATACGGGTGTGGAAGGCGATCACTCGCTGGGTGACTGGATCTCGAATCGCATCCACGCGCATGTTGGCCAGCCCGCGCATGGAATAATCCGAAGAATGCGGACGGCATTCATACTCGGGAACCACGGAAATGCGATCCGCATCGTAGCTGTCGGCGCGCAGCCGAGCGGCGTCGTTCAGGGGAAGCCCTAAGTAATCGCCCAGCTCGGGACCGGGGATGCGATCCGGAAGGTCTTCGTGATAGAGGGGCGACCAGCCTCCCGAAAAATCCACCTGCGCGAAGGCGGGCGATGAAATTAATAGCGCGGCTACGAGAAATCGAAGCCACTGTTCCTGAATGCGAATCATGAATTAATGCGCTCCCTTCTCGCCGAGACTCTTATATACGGCCTCGACGAACATATCCGTGGTCCAGAAACCGGTGGTGTGGCCCCAGCGCGGATCGTAATCCCGGGTCGGCTTGGCGGCTATCACCTGCTCCAGCGTCATGCCCTTCTTGCGCAGATCCAAGATCCGGTCGCGAATGATGGTAAGCATGTCGCGGTAGTAACCGACATCGGCGCCGTCCGAAAGCCGCCCATGGCCCGGAATGATGTAGGTTCCGCCTTCCTCATTGCGCGCCGGGATCACCAGGCCAAGAATCTGATTCAATGCGTCGAGTTCACCCTGGATGCTGCCGCCTCGCGCTAAATCGAGGAAAGGGTAACCGAGGGTGGTGTAGATATCGCCGGTGCTGATCACGTCCGATCGGCGAAAGAAAACCATGCTGTCGCCGTCGGTGTGGGCCGCCTTGGGATGCAGGATGCGGATCCCTTCGTCGTTGAAGAACAGGTCCTTGCTCGAGCCGAAATATGTGTCGGTGGGCAGCATTCCGAAGGGCGAGGCAGGCTTGCCGCCTTCCGAGGCCGACATCCGATTGAGCACGTTTTGATGCGCGATTACCTTCGCGCCTTCCTTGGCATCGTCGGTGAGATTGGTGACATCGCCGCCGGCAATGGTCTGGCCCAACTTCGCGATCTTCTCGTTTCCACCGGTGTGGTCGGCATGCAGATGGGTATCGATGATATAGCGAATGGGCTTGTTGGAAATTTTCGCGATCTCTGCCAGCACCTGATCGGTTTTATCCGCCAGCCCCGCGTCTACCAGCAGCACGCCTTCGGTGCCTGCGTCTATAGTGATGTTGCCGCCGGCTCCCGAGAGCATAAAGACATTGCCGCGGACGTGTTGCACCTGAATGCCCTGCGGTGCAGCTTCCGGCACATTGGGCGGATCGGGCGCGTTGCTGGGAGCCACCGCTGCCTTCATCGCCATTCGATATTCCGGATACATGGTTTCGGCCCCGCCGCGAGTGGCTTGGACCGGCAGGCTATGCTTCTCGGCGAATTCGGAAAGAAACGGGTTGGTTCCCGGCAGGTGATGGGGAACCGAACCCTTGGGCCGTTCCACTTCCTCGGCCACCTCGCAGGGATAAGGATCGATCCCTTGTTCCAGCGTAAGTACCCAGTTCGTGGTGCGAATGAACGGTTCCGTCAGATAGACCGGATCGGTGACGATGCTGACCAGGGTCAGGACGTCGCCGTGGCGAATCCAGTGCTCCACCAGCGTGGCGCGGTCGCTGCGCGGAACTCCGTTCCTACGGAGGTAGCTCTCCTTGAGATGCGTGGTGGTGACGGTGAGTTGATTGCCTTCCCATTTTCCGGTCGAGAAGCCTTGCCAGGTGTAAGGCTCCTCCGCGGAGGGCTGCGGACGGCCATCCATCCAAATGGTTCTCTCCTGAGCCTGCCACTGCACGTGAGTGTGGTACGCGATGGTCTGCTGCGTCTGGTTGTCGACGTCCTTCCAAATCCGGAGATTAGCGGGGCCGCGCGTTCCGTAGTCGGCTGGATGGGGACGGCACTGCCACTCCGGCAGCGTAGCGATGGAGGCATCCCAACTGTCGGCGCGCAACCGGGCGGCGTTTGTGATCGGCAAGCCCAGATAATCGCCGAGTTCCGGACCAGGGATCCGCTCGGGCTGATCTTCGTGATAGCGCGCTCCCCATTCTCCGGTGAGATCGTACTGGCCAAACAAGGGAAGGCTGATAAGGGCTGTGATAAGAAGTCGGGATAAGTTCATGGTTTCAACGGGGACGCGGCGGCCTTCTTTTCCACTGCCCGGGCACCCGAAAGTATGTCCATCATGGCGTAATTGCCCTCGTGGCAGGCGTATTCAAAGATACGGCCGGCGCGCTTCGTCATGGATATCTCCACCGTCCAGGGTTTGGTATATACGGTGGGGTCGTCAACCGTGGCTTGATACATGATGGTGTCGGGGCCCGTGCGGCGGAAGCGTTCGGTTACATGCAGATTCTCGTCGCTCATCCCATCCAAATAGGCGACGCCGAAGCGGCTTTGGTTATTAAAATTGAAATTTGTTGTATCCACAACCAGCGTGTCACCTTCCCAGTGCCCGCGCGAGTCGCCGGTCCACTGGCGGATCTGCGGCGGCAGATGCGGACTCCCGTCCAGTGGAATAACCCGGGTCTCGTGATTCATTTCCACCGCTATGGCCAGGGTCCCTGGGGTTTGGACAAACTCGTAGTTGTTGTTGTAAGGCTCGGGAAACATGGGCGGACCGGCTGCGCCAAACAAGATGCAGCGCTCGGTCAAATTGCGGTCTTCGGGCCCGTCAAAAGGATGCTGGGCCAGCTCCGCGCGCTGGGCCATGAATTTCTTTTGCGCCGACTCAGTCAGCGGAGGAACTCTTCCGTCCGGAGGATCCATAATGAGCGATGTACGCATGGTGGATACGCGGTTTCCACGATCCGTCCAGAAGTTGTTGTACGCACGGCGCGCCAAGTCGGACGCGCCGCGTTCTCCTTCAACGTTATCGGCATTGCCCTGTTGAACGCGCTGCTTCTCGTAGGCCGCCGCTTCTTCGGGCGTAAAGAACTGTTTGTCGCCCAGTTCCTTGGGCCGTTGGAGCGGCGTGACGGTCGCATTGGTCCAGACTCCGGAGAGGTCGGGATGGCCGTCCGGCGTGCGGGGCGGAGTCCAATTCTGCCCAAACACGCCCATCGGCGTGAACAGGGCCAGCGCCAAAAGGCAGGCGGGCGCAAACGGCTTGCGGATCTGAAATGGTGGCAACATAGCCCTCCCCAAGTGGCCTAGATATAAAACAAAGCTAGTGAAAAGTCAAGTTGGGCGACAGTTGGGCGGGCCGTTTGCCATGGCCCGGCGCGGCGTCAGTTTTCGCCGGCGATCTTCAGCTCTTCGCCGTTTGCCAGCACGATCCTGGTAACCCAAAGCGAAGGAGCGCCGTTCTTGGCACGGTAGCCGGCGATAGTAATCTCGTCGCCGGGCTGCAGCGTTGTGGCGGTCCAGCCTCGCGGATTCAGATGGGCGGGACTGGTCAACTCGCCTTTCCAGCTTTGCACTTGGCCCTGGGGGTCCTTTACGTCGAATTCAACCACGCTATGCGGATTGACGTAATGGAAATCGGTCACGGTTCCCTTCAACGTCACGAGTGTTTTGGTGTCGAATTGGGCATACCCGTGATGTGCTTCCGCCGAACCCGCGATCAGGAGGAAGCCCATGGCCACAGCCCGCAAATCCCGCAGAATCCTTTTCATTTACCGCCTCCTTCTACCGGCCCGTCATCCACCCAGCGATCCAGATCCCGGACATACCGATGTCCATTGAACATGTAGGACGGAACGGTAACCACCAGGTAGGACTTACCAACCAGCGGTTTGCCGCTCTTGTCTTTTTCATTTTTAGCAGTTGCCACCACCCAAACATCGAAATTGTTGTTGGCGCTTTGGACGGCAGGCGTAAAGAAACCCGTTGGGCTGACCTGGCCGACGAAATCCGCGCTGCTGCCGGGCGCCGAGTAGAACACCTCCAGCGACCAAGTGACATCATCGTTGGCGCCGAGCGGACCCAGCGGACCGAGTTCCACATCGTCGGCGGTGTGCGGCTTGCCGTCGGGGCCCCTTTGATAGCCGATGGCCTGGAACTGCTGATAGCCGCGAGCGTGTGCCTGGTCGCCGAACGCCGCCAGAGCGGAATCGGGGACCACCTTGATGTAATCAACGCGGTCATAAATCGCGACGGCGCCCGGCGCTACGGATCCGAGAAGCGCCACGTCGTGTTTGCCGAGCCGGGCGTCGGGAGCGACGTCCACTTCGGCGACGACCTCGCGCGGGGTGTGCGAAACAATACGGCGCACGCTGACACCCGGACCGAAGTCCAGATCGGCGGGCGACACCTGGGCGGGAAGGCGATCGCCGATCAGGCGCACTCGATTGGCTTGGGAACCGGTCTTCAGCGACGATCGATCCACCAGCAGCAGCGTTGGATCGGAATTGGCGCGGCGCATCGTCACCTCGAAACCGAATTCCTGATATTGTCCCCAGAACCAGCGGCCCTCGGCCGTCGCCTGATCGGGTGCCATCCACAGGACTTCGCGCGCTTCGCTGTTGATATCGTCGGGAGCAGCGCCGGCGGGCTCCCGGCCCTTGGAACGCCCGCGCCAGGCGTAGGACCCGTAGACCACGCTGCGTCCGGCGCGGAGGATGCCGGTGCCGTCGCTGACCGACGTGAGAAGCACGCTGCTGGTGAATTCCCCATCGCCCTGCGCCGTGTCGGCGGGCTGCACTTGCATCTCACCGTAAAATTTTCCCCGCCCCGCTAGGGAAGCGGTCACCAGCCAGCGGCCGGTGAGATTCGGGGTGCGAGTGGCGGCGATCCAGGCGTCCCATTCGGGCGTGTGAAGCGGGGCGGCCTGCGTAAGAAAAGCAACAGCCTCGGAGTTGGGCGAAAAGTGAAAACGCGCGGCATGCAGATCGGCGAACTGCTTCCACTCCTCGGGCGAGCGCCGCCACGAAAGCGCGCGGGCAAAGCTATGGCAACGGGCGCAAGCACGTCGCACATTTTCGCTGGGGATCGTTTCTTCGTGAATCACGCGCTCCGCGTCGTACATGAATGGCTTGGCTTCCTCGGGCGCCAGCCCATGGGACTGGCTGAGATATTTGACGATGGACCGCGCTTCGGCAGGCGTGACCGAGACGCCGTTTTCCAGGATCATTCGTTTCAGCGCTTCCTGCCAACCCTCGGGCGTGGTCCGCTCCCAGGAGATGCGCTGCATGTTTCCGTGCTCGTCGGGGGCGTGGCAGCTTCCGCACTTGGCGATCACTGTCGGGTCGTTAACGGGAATACTTTGACCCCAGACACTGGCGGCCATCATCAGACAGAGAACAATGAATCTGGATTTGGGGGCGCCCACGTCAGTCAGCGGTAGCGGAGGCTTTTTTGGCACACTTCCGAAGTCTAACGCATGCTGCAACGAGTCTGCTAGTGTGGCCTCATGGAAGCGCGCCCGTCGAGCAAGCAACTGTTACCGTGGCTGGTGGCGGTAGCGTTTTTCATGGAGTCGCTGGACACCACGATTCTGAACACCGCCGTGCCCGCCATAGCGGAGGCGCTGAAGGTGGCCCCGCTCAGTATGAAGGCGGTGCTATCCAGCTATACATTGAGCCTGGCGGTCTTCATTCCCATCAGCGGCTGGATGGCGGACCGGTACGGAACGCGGCGTGTGTTCGCGTCGGCCATCGGCTTGTTCACGTTGGGGTCGCTGCTGTGCGGCATTTCGACGAATATCCACGCGCTGGTGGCCTGCCGCATCTTGCAAGGCTGCGGAGGCGCCATGATGGTGCCGGTGGGGCGGCTCACGATCGTACGGACGTTCGCAAAGTCCGAGCTTATTCGCGCCATGAGCTTTGTCGCCGTCCCTGGGTTGGTGGGACCCATGCTCGGGCCGATCGCCGGCGGTCTGATCGTGGCTTACCTGCACTGGAGAGTCATCTTTTTCGTGAATCTTCCGATCGGCCTGGCCGGCTTAATCCTGGTATATCTGCATTTACCGGATTATCGCGAGAAATCCAATCCACTGGACGTGGTCGGCCTGATTCTGTTTGGTTCCGGCATTGCGCTATTGTCATACGTGCTAGAGGTATTCGGCGAAAATACGTTAAGCCTGGGTGAAATCCTTGGACTTTTGGCGATTTCGATCTTGCTGTTAGCAGGCTATGGGCTGCATGCTGCGAAAACGCAGTTTCCGTTGCTGGAGCTGGACTTGTTTCGCATCCGGACATTCCGCGCGGCGGTGAGCGGCAGCTTTTTCACGCGTCTGGGCATCGGAGGCATCCCGTTCATCCTTCCGCTGCTGTACCAGGTTGGCCTGGGATTCACGCCGATTTATTCCGGCCTGATGATGATGCCGCAGGCCATCGCGGCCATGAGCTTGAAGATGACCATGCCGCGGATTCTGGCGCGCTTCGGCTACCGCGGCGTGCTGATTTCCAACACGCTAATCCTGGGCGGTCTGATTGGTCTCTTCGCCACCATTGGCATGGGAACGCCGGTCTGGTTGATCGTTCCGACCATGTTCTGTTACGGGTTCTTCAGTTCGCTGCAATATACCAGCATGAACACGCTGGTGTATGCGGACGTGAACGAGGAACAGGCCAGCAGCGCGAGCACCATCGCCAGCACCATGCAGCAAATGTCTATCAGTTTCGGCATCGCGACGGCATCGCTGGTCACCGCGATTTTCATTCCCGATCGCCTGCATTCCACCCCACTGGAAATGATTCACGGTATTCACTACGGGTTCTTCGTACTGGGCGGATTGACGGTTTTGTCCACGATTATTTTTCGCGAATTGAGAAGCCTGGACGGGAACGCCACCAGTCAGCATAAAGTGCTGGAGCATGCGGAGTGAAGCCGGTATTCACGAACACTTCACGGAATTTACATTCACATACTATTCATTTGATTCTCGGCAGAGTTTGGAGGATTATAAGCCTGGGTCTGAATCCAGGTCCGATTCTGTTCATCAAAGGAGAATTATCGAGCATGTCGAATCATACAGGCGCTTCTCATCATCATGAGGCAGCCAATCACCATGAGCACGCGGCCAAACACCACCGTGAAGCCGCGAAACATCACGAAGCGGGCGATCACGTACAGGCCGGGCACCATGCGCACATCGCGCACGGGCACCTGTCGCACGCGACACATCACGCCGAAGAAGCCGGCAAGCATCACGCCACCGAGCACAGCAGCAAGCTTTAACAAGCAGTTGCAGCGGGCAAGCCGGCCGCATTCGCAAGAAAGATCGTAGCAGCCGAGTTATATCTCTCTACTGATAGCGGCAGTAGAGAGCATGGGCTTGAGCAGGTTCTCCGACAACTGTTGGTCCGTTGGCATTGCGTTTTCTTCGGTGGCTCCTCCAAGCATCCAGTGACTGCGTTGGCCTTCTTTCCCAATTTCGACTGTGATGGTAAACGGCTGC
Source organism: Bryobacterales bacterium (assembly GCA_963824345.1). Lineage (GTDB taxonomy): Bacteria > Acidobacteriota > Terriglobia > Bryobacterales > Bryobacteraceae > Palsa-89. The sequence goes on along the minus strand of CAWGOZ010000008.1, from coordinate 82,611 downwards.
TCCGGAAAATCGTGGTGAACCGAGATTCGGAGATCCTTCTCGTCCAGGCTTAAGGCCAGGCTCTTGGCGTGCATTCCAGGCAGGTGAACCTCGCATTGGAAATGCCGTTGGGCCAAGCGCGCCGGCGTTTGTCCCGCCCGCTCTCTGTGGTTGTTAAACTCGTTGACATTGCTCGAATCGATGACACAGCCCGTTCCACGCGTTTTGCGCTCCGTTCCTTTTCCATGTTGACAAACATTTCATCGATCCATTGCATATGCTTTCTCCTCCGTGCCTGAAGCATGACAAGTACCGAACGCTGGCCGAGCGCATGTTCTAATTCGCGGGGAGGGCACCGTATCGTTGTAAGGTGTTGATGGCGGCGACCAGCCAAGATCAATCTCACCACGTGCGGTCAAGCCGGCTTGGTCAAGCTGGACAAATTCATCCGATATTCATTTATTCATTGGCGTTAACGGCCACTTCCAGCCTCGGATCTCGGGTTTGTCCTGGCCCTCGGTATCGGCGTAAGTGATGCTTTCGATGATTTGCCCCTTCAGCCATTCTTTGAGATGAGCGCCGGGGCCCTGTAGCTTCGGTACGCGATCGATAACATCAATGGCCAGATTAAAGCGGTCCACCTGATTGCGAATCAACAGTTCCAAGGGGGTATTAATGTTGCCTTTCTCCTTGTAACCGCGCACATGGATGTTCACGTGGTTGGTTCTCCGGTAGGTGAACTTATGTATCAGCCAGGGATAACCATGAAAATTGAAGATCACCGGTTTGTCGGTGGTGAAGAGGGAGTCGAAGTCGTGGTCGGAGAGCCCGTGCGGATGTTCCGAGGCCGGTTGCAGGCGATACAGATCGACTACATTGACGAAGCGGATTTTCAGATCCGGAACGTTCTGACGAAGAATGGCAACGGCCGCCAGGGCCTCCTGCGTCAAAATGTCGCCGGCGCATGCCACCACCACGTCCGGATCCACGCCATTGTCGTTACTGGCCCAATCCCAAATCCCGATGCCCTTGGTGCAATGGACGATGGCGGCATCCATATCCAGGTAGATCAGGTGCGATTGCTTGTCCGCGACAATGACGTTGACGTAGTCCTGGCTGCGCAGACAGTGATCCGCCACGCTGAGCAGACAATTGGCGTCGGGTGGAAGGTAAATGCGCGTGATTTCGGCGCTCTTGTTGCTGACGACATCCAGGAATCCCGGATCCTGGTGCGTGAATCCATTGTGATCCTGCCGCCAGACGAGTGAAGAGATCAGCAGATTGAGCGATGAGATGGGAAGCCGCCAATCCAGTTCCAGCTTGGACTTTTCCAACCATTTTGCATGTTGGTTGTACATGGAATCGATAATATGGACGAAGGCTTCGTAGGTGTTAAAGAGCCCGTGGCGGCCAGTCAGAATATAGCCCTCTAACCAGCCCTCCAGAGTGTGTTCGCTCAGCATCTCCATCACGCGGCCATCGGGAGCGATATCGGTGCCATCGGCATCTTCCGGCCAAATGGCGGCCATCCACGTCTTGAGGCTGGCTTCATAAATATCCTGCAGACGGTTGGATGCATTTTCGTCGGGGCTGAAGACGCGGAAGCTAGTCATGTTGCGGCGCATGACATCGCGCAGAAACTTCCCAAGCGTCTCAGTGGGCGAAATCTCCTTGGTCCCCGGGCTGTCGATAGAGACGCCATAATCGCAAAAATCGGGCAGATGGAGCGGCTTTCGCAACTTTCCACCGTTGGCGTGCGGGTTGGCGCTCATGCGCCGTTCTCCGGCCGGTGGAAGTTCCCTGAGTTCGGGAATCAACGTGCCCCGCGAATCGAATAGCTCCTCGGGCCGATAGCTGCGCATCCACTGTTCGACGATTTTGAGATGCTCTGGATTGGATTGCACATCCAACACCGGCACTTGATGGGCTCTCCAGAAGCCTTCCACGCGATGGCCGTCCACCTGTTTGGGGCCAGTCCAGCCTTTGGGAGTGCGCAGGATGATCATCGGCCAGCGTGGCCGATCCGGCTTCCCTGTCCGCCGGGCCTCCTGCTGGATGGATCGAATGCGCTGGACGCATTGCTCCACCGTCGCGGCCATCTTCGGATGCATCAACGCGGGATCGTCGCCCTCCACCACATAGGGCGTCCAGCCATAGCCCTTGAAAAGATTATCGAGTTCCTCGGGAGTGATTCTTGCCAGCAGCGTGGGGTTGGCGATCTTGTAGCCGTTGAGATGCAGAATCGGCAAGACAGCGCCGTCGCGAATGGGATTCAGAAACTTGTTAGAGTGCCAGGAGGTAGCCAGCGGCCCGGTCTCGGCTTCGCCATCGCCAACCACGACGCTGACAATCAGATCGGGGTTGTCGAACGCCGCGCCAAAGGCGTGCGAGATGCTGTAGCCCAGCTCCCCGCCTTCGTGAATGGAGCCTGGCACTTCGGGCGTGCAATGACTGCCCAGCTGGCCTGGAAACGAAAAAGCGCGAAAGAGCTTCAGCAGACCGCTTTCGTCCTGGCTCTTCTCCGGATAGATCTCCGAATACGTCCCTTCCAGATAGCAGTTCGAAATGACGGCCGGCGCGCCGTGGCCGGGACCCGATAGGTAGATCATGTCCAGGTCATATTTACGGATGACGCGATTGAGATGGACCCACGCAAATGTCTGGCCGGGGTCCGAGCCCCAATGTCCGAGCAGGCGATGCTTGAAATGCTCGGCGCGAAGCGGCGCCTTGAGCAGAGGATTATCGCGCAGGTAGATCATTCCCGCGCAGAGATAGTTGCAGGCGCGCCAATAGGCGTCGATCTTCCGAAGCTCCTCGGAGGTTAATGCCGGACTGGCGGCTTCGGATTGGAGTTCATTCTGGTGATTGGAAGTCATGCAGTGCGCTCTGGCCTATTTTACCTAGGCGTCCCGAGGGCCGAACTTGCTGCAGAGCTGATCCTGAACTTGATGCGCGCATGGGCTTAATAGTTCGCCGCGATTACAGTCCCGTTACACAGTCCGGAAGAAGTCCAGTGTACAATTCCATAAGTTTCAAAAATCCCGGAGGTAAACGTGTCGACTACAAAAAAGGCCAGCCCGGAAAAAGAGGGACTTCGGGCCAAAGCCGGATTGGCCGTTGGGCCACACCCGCAGATCGCAGTCGACCAGCACGCGATTGAGGAAGGCCGCAAACCTCTCGCGTCCCAGCGGAAAGACATTGCGGCGCTGCGAGCCAAAGCCACCCAGCTGTATGGCGTTCCCGCCGCCGGTCTGCCCGCGATCGCGGCCATCGAGAGCTTGTTCAAATTTTCGGCGCTCGAATCGGACGGAGAACTGAACTATCTGCAAGTGGAATCGTTGCTCGATCAAGCGGCCGGTTTACTGGACCGTTGCACGCAAGCGCGATCCGAGCGTGATCGGTTACAGAAGGAGAAGTGGACGCTGCAATTGGAGCTGGAGCGCTCCCTGCGGCTGGATGGGGTCCAGGAACGCGAGCGGCAGGCCGGTCTGGATACGCTGCCGTACGAACGCGCAGCTCTCGAGAGCGGCGCCCAAAACAGCCTGGAGACCAACCACAGAAGCGCCGAAGCGGAGCTGAAAGATTTGACGGACGAGCTGGTGGCGTCCGGCTTCAACAAGCGAATGGCGGCGCGAGAACTGGCCGCCTGGCTGGCCGCTTATCCTCTGAAGGACGCCGACCTCAGGGGAGACGACGCCAGCTATATTTTCGACGGGGTTGCCAAGGCCAAGCCGGACCATTTGTTTGAAGCCGCGCGTCTGGAGGCCGACGAGGCTGCCTGGGAACTGGTTGCCGACCTGATGGCCCGGAGATTCGCCGCCATGGGAGCGTCCGAGGCGGGAAGGCTGCGGAAAGAGAGCCTGGATCTCGAAGCGAAATGGGCTCTGGCGCAAATCGGTTTTCGCACCGAGAGATCGCAAGCGGACCGGGATGCGTTCTGGGAGAAGGTGTACCAAGCCCAGAGTCCCGGCGGCTTGTTCAATTGGAGCGAGCGAATCGCCCCGATCGAGCGCCATTTTTCAATCGACTTCCGAGAGGCTCTGGCCCGGCTAGCGGCTGCCCGGCGCGGTCTCAAGGAGCTGTATGAGTACGTACCGCCGTTCCCGCAGGAGGGAGCTCCGGGGTATCTCGATGAAGTCGCGCTATGGGTGAGAACGGCGAGAGACAGGGTCCAGCAGCTTGCGCAAAGGGATCAGGATTACGTGCTGGCGATTTCGGTGAAGGAATTGGCGAAATCGCAATGGGACGCCGGACGGTCGGCCGCGCAATGGACGTTCGAGGTGCCCGAGGAATTGTTCGCGGACCAGGCTCACGTCCGCCTGCGGGGCGTGGGGTTGGCTGTGGTTGGGGAGCCGGAGTCGGCCGATGCAGGCACGCAAAAATCGAAAGCTGGAAAGGGCGAAGCGGTACCGGAGAGGCCGCAGGGGTTCTGGTCCGCCCGTGTTTCGGTGCCGCCCACGGCGACACTGCGGCTAGCGTCGGGCGCCACGAGCGAACTGGATCAAAAGTCATTGCCGGTTTGTTACCTGGGCCGCGTGGCGGATCGCGATTCGCCCCACGCGCCGGAAATCGCGGGGGGCATTCCCTGGCATAATGCGAGCCCGATCGGCAAACAGTGGAAGCTGGCGCTTGCTCCCAAATCCACCGACGGCACGCTTACCGCGGATCTTCGCGATGTGCAACTTTATCTGCATGTCGCGGTACGCAGCCTGAAGGCGGGGGGCTAGGAACTTGCCATGGAGAGACGACAAGTAATCACGTCATTATGCGCGTTGCTTGGTATGGGCGGACGGGCTGGCGCGGCCGCGCACCCGAAACCCAAGATTTCCAAGAATTCGACAACCTGCGCGGTCACTGAGCAAGCGCGGGCGGCGCAGGCTACGCGTGGCCCCAGTATCGAATCCACACAAAACTCAACGTCACCGCGAGAGTGACCAAGGTAAGAACGAATCCGCCTCGATTGAGAATTGCAGTGGATAGGTGCTGTTTCGACTTGTGTGTCTCATACGTCACCACCGTGAGCAGTAGGAAAGTGACGCAAAACGCGAAAAATGCGAAAAAAACATAATCCATCGCGGTGATATAGGTGACCGTCGGCAAGTCACCAGCCAGTTTCTGATACAGAACCGAAGTAGTCAGCAAGGCAGTGACGCCGATAGATACTCGCGGATTGATGACATCCGGGGCGAGCGCGTAACCGATGAGCACTGCGACTAGGATGCAAACCAGGGGAAGAAAATTCTTGATCGCGAAGCCGAACACGTCGCGCTGGATGGTGATGGCCGCGTTGATCCGGTTGACTTCGACGCCCGATGCCCGGCTTGCGCCCGCTTCCTCGCCAAAAGAAGACTTGTAGGCGACTACATCGCGGTAAAAAATTTCATCCTTCAATCGCCAGAGCTTACTTGCCAGCACCGGATTGGAAGCCGGTGCGCCGGCCAGGCCGCGATCGCTGCCTTTCGCACTGCCCGCGCCGCCGCCTCCGTAGGCCAGAATCATAGTGTAGTTGTTGCTGTTGTGGAACTGTATGGGGATCTTCAGGGTTTGTTCGTCGAATGGAAATCGCGAGAATTCGTAGTCGCTGTGAAACACGCCTTTCACGTGATACGTAACGGTGGTGAAGCCGGCCTTGCTGCGGCGTCCCACCTCCTTGCCCAGCGTGGCGCCCGAGACCACCGTAGGGAACTCCACTTCATGCGGATCAAGATTCAATTCGTCCTGATAACGGAACCATAAGAAAAAATCCGCCGCGAAAGTGTTCGCGCGGACATCGATATTATCCAGTGAGTTCAGTTCGATGCCGGAATATACAACCGGCGTTTTCACGTACTTCACGCCCCCCGCGTTCACAACCGCGCCGCTGGATGAGAGCTGGTCCCACCCGGGCACGTCCTCCGGAACCGCAACCGGCGTGAATTGGACAGGCGCCGACATCAGGCGGCCCTCGTAGAATACTCCGACCGCGACGCCGCGCTGAGCGTTGTGGTCCTTGTCAAAGTAGATTGGTCCGGCCACTCCTTCAGCGGCGGATTCGGGCCCTTTGCGGGCGGCCAGCCAATCGCGAATGTTCCGACGGTCCGCTCGCGCATTCGAACCGGAGATGCCCTGGGCCGCGATGGCCTGGAAAATCAGCCGCGCGCCCTCGTACCATCGGACTGCCTCCGGCGTGGGCGCCGAGCCGTAGTGGGCCTTGTACTGGCTGGCAAAAACGGTCTGCGAGTATTCGGCCACATCGCCGAGTTGCGGCGCGGCGACGATAAAGTTGTCGGTGTAATATCCCGGAGCATGGCCGTTCGTCTCCGCCTCCGCGAAGGCCAGGTTCAGATCGCTGGTCGCCAATGAGCTGTATCCCATGGCGGTGAACGGACCGAGTTTGTCGCGCAGGTAGCGCAGCATCGCAGGGGTTTCGGTATATTGAGTGCCCAGAACGACGATGGTTCCCTTCGGCAGCTTCGCTAGTTTCCCGGCGATCTGAGCAAGAAACGCGGAATCGGTGGTCTGAGCCGGGGCGAGCTCCAGGTCCACGGCGACTTTGATCCCTTGGGCTTTTGCACGGTCGCGCAGGGCCGACGCGAACTCTTCGCCCGCCGTGCCCTTTTCCCGAATCACAACGATGGCGCGAGCGCCAAGCCTGTAGCGGGTATAATCCGCCAGAAACCGGCCTTGTCCGGCGGCATCCCGAAACAGCCGGAAGAACCAATCATTATTCTCAGTCACGCGGCCTTCGGAAGCCGCGGCGGTTATTGCCGGGATTTCCTTTTGCTTATATACCTGGCCTGCGGCGGTGGCGGCTGAACTGGCCACTTGGCCGAGCACAGCCACGGCGGGGGTCTTCGCGATCTGCTCCGCCAACTGGCGTGCGCGCGACGGTTGGTCGCCATCGTCGTAGACCGTGAGCTGGATGCGTCGTCCATTGACGCCGCCGGCGGCATTCGCCTCATCGACTGCCATCTCCGCCGCCTGCTCCAGATCCTTGCCGCGCGACGCCGCGGGCCCTGTTAGCGGACCAACCGCGGCGATCATGATTGTGCCGCTGCCGCTGGCTCCGCGAGCAGAACAGCCGGTCATGATTGCCAGGGCGACGGTAAGAACGACCAAGCCCGCGCGCGAGGAGCAGGCTGCGCTGCGGATCGGAGTAGTAAGCATGATTCTGGAGTGTACAACGAAATGATGACAAGCAGGTTAATGAGCCGGACAAAAGTGTACGGCCTAAGATCCGCTTGCGCTAAGCGCCGCGTCGGCCAGCGTGGCCGTATGGCCCGTTCGGCTTGACCGGTGCTTGGCCCGTGGAGTGGCCGAGACCTCACCTGAAAGCTGGCCTGCACCGCCGGCGTTCACCGCCGCAACCTTGTAGTAATACGTCGTTCCGTTGCTTACGGCGGAGTCAACATAAGAAGTGGCAGTGATATTCGTCGCCAGCGGGGTTGCATCTTCGCCTCCCGCAGTGGTTCCCCTAAAGACCTCGTAGTATGTCGCGCGGGCACTCGCACTCCAACTCAGGTTGACATGGCCGGAGCCCGCGGTTGCAGTCAGGACCGCCGGCTGGGCGGGAACCTTTACGGTCGTAATCGTTATCGAGCCGGCCGATCCGTTCCAGTAATAATTGTGCGCCCAAGTTGAATCGAACACCCCGATGTCAACGGAATACACACCGGTGGCCAGTGCCGAAGACGTATTCCAGGTGTAGGAAAACTTGAGCGCCTGGCCCGCGGCGAAGTTCTGGCCGGTCCAATACGTCGTCATCGCGGCGCTTCCCGATTGATCGAAAACCTGCAATTCGACAATGGAATTGGACAGCGCGCTGGTACCCGTGTCGGTTACGGAAAGCCCGATGGTGGTGGCGGCTCCCGGAGCGAACGTCGAGGGGTCGGGAGTCGCGGAGGAAGTGAACGTCAGGTTCGAGTTTACGGTGATTGTCGCGGCCGAGGAATTCCAATTCCACGATTGAAAGGAAGCACTGAAGACGCCAATTTCAACCGTATACGCTCCCGCTAACGAAGGAACCAGGCTGACCGAGTAAGAATGCTTCTGACCAGATGTGAAGTTCTGCCCGGTGAAGTTCTTGGTGAGCGCGGTGGCGCCGTTCGGATCGAGTACCCTGATCTGCACAACACCATTGGTCAACGTATTCGCCGTATCCTTCACGCTTGCGCTGATGGCAGTTGCAACGCCCTGCGTCACGGGATTGGGGCTCGCGATAGCTGAAGACCTGAAAGTAGGCGGCACCAGCGGAGTGGCGGAAAGTTCGGCCGAGTTGGGGCTTGTGCCCGCCGAATTGGCGCCCGTAACGACGTAGTAGTAGGTGGTTCCGTTGGTGAGGCCGGTATCCGTGAAACTTGTCGGGGAGGCGCCCAGGCTCGCGGCCACAGTGTAAGGGCCGCCGCTCTTGGTCCCACGTTTAACGCTGTAGCTTGTCGCGCCGCCCGCGGCATTCCAGCTCAGGGTCACGGTGCCGCTGCCCACGCTAGCCGCAAGCCCCGTAGGCGCGCTGGGAGCGGATAGCTGGCTCCCTGCCGGGATAACGAACAGGGTTATGCTTTGCGAAGGCACAGTCAATGACAAGGAGTTGTTCGACACCGTCACATCCGCCAATCGGGCGATTGACGTTTGCGAGGCAGAGTTGATCTGCCAGGCTTGCGCCGTCGCCGCGCTAGAAAAGTTCGCCAGGCTCACCGTCACGGGCGTACTTCCTTGTTGCTTGTTGATTACCATCACGGTGAGCGCGCCGTCAGAATCGCGCACCGACGCAAACGCCGAGAGGTCGTCGGGATTGCCCACCTCCGCCTGCACGCTGGTCTCGCCAAATGTGGAGTCGTTGCCGTCGTAGTTGCGGTAGATCTGGCTGGCGAGATAGGTCACGTAATAAGTTGTCGGCGTGGTGCTGGTGTTCGTGGCGACGGTCCAGCGCGTTGCCAGATCGAACCCTTCGCGTCCGTAGATTCCGAGCACGTCGGCCTGGGTGGTGGCGCCATTGAGATTCGGTTCGTCGCCCCAGTTATACTCCGTGCAACCGATTTCGAGGCCTGGAAAATACTGGCTCACCATCGCCTTCATGGTGGGAATCCAGTTGATGACGCGCCCGTTGATGCCGATGTCGCCATACCAGGAGGGGTCCTGAAAGGTGGGATCCCACAAGATCCGTGTTTCCCGATTGCGGTACTGCTGCCCAGTGAGAGAATCGTCGCTGCCGCCGGGCGCACCGTTATAGCAATGCACCGTGAGCACATCGAGAAGCTGCGTTCCGGTTTGCTGCTTATACAAACTCAGTTGCTGCAATAGCCAGGGATAGTAATAGGTCTGTTCATGCGTGTTGTAATCCGAGTTGGACGGGCTAAATCCATTGGCTTGGTCGAAGCCGCTCGCATACATCGCCCACCAGCTCCACTCTTCGGGTCCGACGATTTTCGCGGCCGGATCGGCGGCTCGAATCGTGCTGGCGTAGGCCACGATTTTGTCGTACATCTCTTGATACGTGGCGGGGTCGGGGTGAACGTCACGATGGGTTTGATACCACAACGAGGGCTCGTTATCCAGAATGTAGTATTTGATGCCCGTGGAAGTTGTCGCCGAACCATACTTAGATACAAAGTGCTGTAGCCACGACTGCTGAATGGTAGTGCTATTTGCCACTCCCGTGTCGAGCGGGTTGTTACCCGTGATGTTCTTGCCGGTCGCGGAGCTCACGCCGTTGCCCGCATCCGAATTCCATGGATCGGTGGCCTGCTGCGGCCCATACTTTTTCACCGAAAAGCCTTCCAGAGTGCTTCGATTCGGACCGAGGTTCGCAAGGTAGTCGATCATCGGAATCGTGAACAAAGGCTCGGCGCCTCTGTTCGCGCGCGTGGTTGCGACATAGGCGTCGGCAGATCCCGCGGGCGCACCGCTACCGTCGGAATAAGTCTCGAAATACCAGTCGGCCCCGGCCGAGTGCGCGTCGATCTGCCAATTGTACCGGCTGGTGGCATCTCCGCCCCAGCGGTTCAGCGGAGCGTTCAAGGTGGTCATGTCGTGGGCATCCCCGTATGCGATGCCGTAAATGTTGGGATTGATGGCATGACGATTGGCGTTGGCATCGACGTTCACCGTGGTCGCCGGATTCTGCGCGAAGCCTTGGGCGGCCCCGGACAAAATGATCGCCGCCAGATTTAATCGATAGCTCGACATCAGAAATATCCCTCTCCCTGTGGCGTCCCGGCCCGGATCGCGATGATGCTGGATTCATCCTAGTTCTAGTACGTTGGGTAATCAATAGAACTAATTACTTAGATTGCTGCCGAGTAATTGGACTTAGGAGTGATTTTGCCGGAAGGATTTCAGTCAACAATCGCCTGATACACCGCGTTGGGAAACTCCGTCCGCAGAATTCCCACGCGCGTTGCCATCAGGATAATGCCAATCAACTGTTCTTTAGGATCAACCCAGAAATACGTGCCGTTGGCGCCCGCCCAGCCGTAGTCCCCTGGACTGCCGAGCCAGCCGCTGGCGCCAGTGCTTTTACGAACGCGTACACCCAGGCCGAAGCCGTAGCCGCGCAGGTTTTGCTCCAGCGTCAGCCCTTGCTCGGAATAGTTGGCCAAGTCCAGATTGCCGATTGCGTTGTCGGTCATCAGCTCGATTGACTTGCGGCTTAGCAGCCGTACGCCATTTAATTGCCCGCCGTTCAACAGCATTTCGCAGAATTGCAAATAGTCTTCCGCCGATCCTGTCAAGCCGCCCGCGCCGGAGAAAAATTCGATGCCCGGCGGACGTGGCGGCGGAGGATTCTGCTTCGCCAAACCCTGTTCGGTACGCCTATAAACAGCAGCCACATCGACCAGGCGATCCGCAGGAATATTGAAGAAGGTGTTGTTCATGGCCAATGGAGTGAAGATGCGCTGCTTGAAAAATTGATCCAGGTTCATGCCGCTGACAATCTCCACCACACGGCCAAGGACGGCAAAGCCGACGCCTGCGGTGTACTGCCACTGCGTCCCCGGCTGGAAGCTCAGGGGCAGCGCGCCCACGCGTTTGCTGAATTCGGCCAGCGAAACCTGCTCTTGATCCAGGTTCGCCTTGCGATAGTAATCGCCCGCTGGACCTTCGGTGCTCACGGCCAATCCGGCGGTGTGAGTGAGGATGTGCTGGAGCGTCACTTCGCGGTCCGCGCTCACGATTCTGACTCCCGCGCCCCTTGGATCATTCGGAAGATTCCACATCGCCACTTTTGGATTCTTGAACTCGGGGATGAACTTGGAAACCGGATCGCTCAACACCAGCTTGCCTTCTTCCATCAACATCAACACGGCCACGGCTGTGATGGGTTTCGTCATGGAGGCCATGCGGAACAATGTATCGGTCCGCATAGGCTTGCCCGATTCCAGATCGGTGGCGCCTTGCGCTTCAAAGTGCACCACTTTACCTTTGCGGGCCACCAGCGTTACCGCCCCCGCAAAGGCCTTGGCTTCAATGTGTCTTTGGACGACCGAGCGGATACTCTTCAGGCGCTCCGAGGAGAGCCCCGCCTCTTCCGGCCGGGAGATCGTAAGCGACGCGGCGAACGCCTGCGAGGCCAAGAGAATGCACTGTGCGAGAGCGGCCAGCTTCGCGGTCGAGGACATACAGCCTCCTTGAAGAAAACAATTTGCTGTTTAGGCGATTATCATACATCATAACGCGCTTATCCTCTTGGGGAACTGCTAAAGGTGGGAAGCTGCTAAAGCGGGAAATCCTGCTCACTCACTTTGCGCGGGCGGCTTGCTCTAATTCCGCCAGCACCTCGGTACTGTGATGCGCCGGCGAAACGCCGGTCCAGACCTTTGCGATTTTCCCATCCGGGCTAACCAGGAACGTGTTCCGCGTGGACATCTTGAAGCCCAGCAGATTGGTCAACGAACCGTAGCGCCTGGAAACCTCCTTCTCGGTATCCGCTAGAAGTTTGAAGGTCAGGCCCTGTTTCGCGCAGAACTCCTGGTGGCTGTTCGGCGAGTCGACGCTCACGCCCACGATTACCGCGTTCAGGCTCTGGTAAAGGCCTAAGTCGCGCTGGAAATTATGCGCTTCCGTTGTGCAACCCGGAGTTCCGTCCTTGGGATAGAAGTACAGAACCACCCACTTTCCCCGGAAGTCGTGCAGGCTGATTTTGGTTCCGTCCTGAGACGGAAGGGTGAAATCGGGAGCCGCTTGGCCAGGTTCGGGCGTATTCTCCGCGCCCCGCGCAGCCAGCGCCAGCAGAAATGCGGTCACCATTCTAGTTTTCATCGGGTCTCTTTCTCAAAGTATCGGTTCCCTTCTCGCAATATCGGGTCCTTTCTCACAGTAACGCTTGGTTGTGCGGTGACGGTGGCGAAACATGGGCCGTAGGCCCAGTTGCACGGCCCATCCGAACAAGTGGTTCACCCACGGCCCTCCCGGCAGTTGGTAATCGATTCGGTCGGTCATGCGCGTCGAATTTCCCCAGCTCTCAAATTCGTGCCGATGAACCCATTTCGCGAACGGACCGCTGATTTGCCGATCCTCAAAGAAACGATTCTTCTCAAACGCCGAGTGCAGCGCCACCCAGTGGAATGGCCCGATCTTGAGTTCCACTCGCGAGCCGGCCTCGATGCCACCCGTCTTTTGAAGCATCCGCACGGGCGGAAACGCCGGACTCAGCAGCAGCAGCGCGTCTGCTCGTTCATGGAAACTGAAGACGGTTGCTACCGGCGCCGCAATCACCACGCTCTTGAGGAAGATAGGCATCCTGCATCGTAATCAGCGCCCGCGCCGCACCAGAGCGAGGAATTCGTCGCGCGTACTCTTATCATCGCGGAAAGCGCCCAGCATTGCGCTTGTCACGGTGCTCGAATGCTGTTTCTCCACGCCGCGCATCATCATGCAGAAGTGGCTGGCCTCGCACATCACCGCCACGCCGCGTGGAGCAACCGCGTCGGAAATCGCTTCCGCAACTTCCTGCGTCAGACGTTCCTGCACCTGCAGCCGGCGCGCGAACATATCCACGATCCGCGGAATCTTACTCAGCCCGATCACTTTGTCGGACGGCAGATACGCCACATGCATCCGGCCAAAGAAAGGCAACAGGTGGTGCTCGCAAAGGCTGAAGAATTCGATGTCTTTCACCAGCACCATCTCGTCGAACTTCACCGCGAACAATGCGTCGTTTACGACATCTTCCACGCGCGTATGGTACCCGCCGGTAAGGAAGCGCATGGCCTTCTCCCAGCGCTCCGGTGTTCGCAGCAGGCCTTCCCGCGATGGGTCTTCACCCACCAGTTCAAGGACTTCCTCGATATGCGACGCGATCCCCGCACCCTGCGGCGATATTGTCTTTACGTTGGCCGTCTGTTTCAAAAGATCACTCCCGCCGGGATGCTCCGGCCATTCAAGAGATGCTGCCTTGGGCACAGGCCGCGGTTGGGTTCGGATTGCACCCGCCACGCGGCCTTTATCAAGGAAGATTCTCAACGAGAACTTACCGTCAGGACTTCGGCTTGGGCATCAGCACGGTGTCGATGACATGAATGACGCCGTTATCGCAGACGATATCGGTCTTCATGACCTTAGCGTTATTTACCATGACGCTACCGCCCGAAGCGTGGATCTTCACCGGGCTCCCTTCGACGGTCATGGCGCTCTTCATTTTGATTACCTGAGCGGCCATTACCTTGCCCGAGACAACATGATAAAGAAGGATAGTTTTCAGTTTTTCGGGGTCCTTCAAAAGCGCCTCCACCGTGCCCGGGGGCAACTTTGCAAAAGCTTCGTCGGTGGGAGCGAAAACCGTGAACGGGCCGGCGCCCTTCAGCGTATCGACAAGACCGGCCGCTTTCACTGCTGCTACCAGCGTGGTGAAGTTGCCGGCCGATACGGCCGTGTCGACGATGTCGGCTGCCGAAGCCGCGAACGATAACATCGCGAACAGGCTCAAGATTGGAATCAAACGTTTCATTTATTGTTCTCCTGGGTGGTTTTGAAAACCTTCCCACGTGCAGAGATGAGAAGATTGGCGCGGCCGCGTTTTTTTATTTAATAACAATGGAAAGAAAATCGTGTCTGATCGTTGGCGCCGGAAATAGCTGGTCTTACCGCTGCGAGTTATCTGAGCGGCAACGGGTGGCGAGCCACCTTAAAAGGACCGAGCCGTGTACCGAACCATGCCTATCTACCGCCCTGCCCGTTCCTGTCCGGCCGCTAAAATTTTAAGCCCTTAAGTCCGGCAACTCATCAACACTGTGTGGCTACCTCATCAATACCGTGAGGTCCGCCGCGAGAGGCGGTTTGATGTTACACAAAGGCGATTTTCTGGTTTTGCTGGCGGCATTTCTATCCTTCTTGTTTTCTGTATCGCTTTGGTTCGGCTTCGGCATGCCCGCCAATAAAGATGCGGGAGTATTCGTCGGACTGTGGGTGCCCTCCATCATTGCAACCGGCATCTACTTCCAGGTTGCCGCCCGGGGGCGTAACTGATGGACGCTACAATATTCATATTCCGCCTGGTTACGTTTGTTTTGCTCGTGGGTGGCCTTTCCTTCACCATTCACGAGATACGCGGGATCGCGAACCGGCCAATTGAGGACGCTGCCCGAGAGCATGTTGCCGTTACTCCGGCCACCATGTTGGATAACTGAAGTGGATACCTAAGATTGAAACGAACTGCGCAGTCGCCCGCCGATGCACTGGCCGTGTCCAAGGTCCTGGAACGCGCCTTGACGCAATCGGGCGACAACATCATGGACCTTTCGGCCGCATCGCCCGTCCTGCTGGTTTTCCTGCGCCATGCCGGTTGCAGCTTCTGCCGGGAAGCCCTCGGGGACATTGCGCGCGAGCGCGGTGCTATCGAACGCAGCGGGACACGCATCATCCTGGTTCACATGGGCGAGACCGCGGCCTTCGACGCATTGCTGCTGAAGTATGGCCTATCGGATGTGGATCGCATATGCGATGGGGCTCGGGATCTTTACCGGGCCTTCGGTATTCAGCGGGGCACGCTGCGCCAGTTGTTTGGACCCAAAGTCTGGTGGCGCGGTTTGCTGGGTGGAGTGGTGGCGAGGCATGGAATCGCCGCAGCCAAGGCCGACAGCTCGCAGATGCCCGCGATTTTCCTGGTTCACCAAGCCTCCATCGTTCGGCGCTTTCGCCACCGTAGCGCCGCGGACCGGCCGGACTATCTGGCTTTCTGTGGCGGTGACCGCTCCATCAGATGCGGGGCGGCAAAGTGACCACCACCGCCCGTGCGCCGGCCTCCCCGATGGCGCGATAGCTGTGCGGCTCCGAAGAGTCCATGTGCAGGCTGTCACCGCTATGGAGAACATGATCTTTTCCCTGAAACCGGATACTGAGATCGCCATCCAGTACGTACAGAAATTCCGACCCGTCGTGAGAATGCTCGTTCACATCCTGGGCAGGGTGGCTGGGAAACTCCGCCAGGTACGCGTGCAGGCCTTTGCCTTGGCTGGAAAAGGCCAGGCATTCGAAGAAGTACGCCGGGCTGGGGCTATCGGCGCGTTCCGGGAAACGCATTCTTTCACCCGCGCGAACGATGGAAAACAGCTTCTGGTCGCGCTTGTCCGCGAAGAAATGCTCCAGCCCGACGTTAAAAACCATCGCGATGCGAGTCAGCGTGGGAAGCGTTGGGATCATTTTGCCGTTTTCCAATTGGGAAAGCAGGGAGGGCGACAAACCGGTGTGTTTGCCAAGGTCTAGCAGCGCCATCTTCTTCCGCAGACGCAACCGGCGCAGTTTGCTCCCGATCTCGAAAGATGAGAGGGACTGCTGGATCGTCTCCGAGCTATTCTGCTGTTCCACTAAATCTGCCTTTACTGTAGCTGAATTGAGAGGCCAGTATTTTACCCACACGGAAAGCAAATTTGGTGTGAATGAATTTGGCGCGTTTTCGATCGTAGCATAGTTGTTGTAAGCCCGATACGAGGAGAACGTCACTATGGATCACCGAGCTTCAGCCCTGGCCGGCGAATCAGACGACGAATTGGTAGCTAAGGCCCAACAGAGCGACGACGAGGCCTTTGAAGAGTTGGTGCGCCGGACCTCGGCGTCTTCACTCCGGCTCGCAATGTCGATTCTTCGCGATCGCCAGGAAGCCGAGGACGAAGTTCAGAATTCCTACTTCAACGCGTGGCGTCATGTCGGCCAGTTTCAGCGCGAATCGAAATTCTCAACCTGGATGTCCCGGATCGTCGCCAACCACTGCCTGATGCGCTTGCGAAAGACCCGCGGTCTGAATTTTCTCTATCTCGACGAAGGGTCCACCGACGAAACCGCCCGCCCGATCGAACTAAAAGACCAGGGGCCGACGCCTGAGCGCGATCTGGGTGGCCAAGAGCTATCGGCTGTGCTGCAAAAAGAGATCAAGCGGCTGCCTCCACTGCTGCAGCGCGTCCTGGTGCTGCGCGACGTTGACGAACTTTCCACCGCCGAGGTGGCCAGTATCCTGGGAATTTCGGCTGCGGCGGTGAAGTCGCGACTGATGCGCGCACGCCTGGAGTTGCGGGCTCGCCTCGAAAAGTATGGCGGACGCCGCGGTTGGGCGACGCTCACGACTTGACCGCGCGGAGTTGCATGAAGTAGTGGTGCTTTTGTATGAATCGAATTACCCCGGGGCCAAGCCAAGAATCCGTTTGGGACTATCCCCGTCCTCCGAGATTGGAACCTTGCGTCCAGCGCGTGCGCGTCGAGTTTGCCGGCTGCACGATCGCCGATACGCTGCATGCCTACCGGGTGCTTGAAACCAGCCACCCGCCGACATACTACATTCCCCCCCAGGACGTGCGGCTGGAATTCCTGAAGCCCAGCGCCAGGCGCAGCTTCTGTGAATTCAAGGGCGAAGCAAGCTATTGGGATCTGGAAGCCGGCGCTCGAACTTCACTCGATGCTGCCTGGAGTTATGAGGCGCCCACCCAAGCCTACGCGATTCTCCGGGATCATTTCGCGTTCTACGCCGGGCGTGTGGATGCCTGCTTTGTGGATGAAGAGCGCGTTCAGCCCCAGCCGGGCGGCTTTTACGGCGGCTGGATTACGTCGCATGTAACGGGACCGTTCAAAGGCGGG
Organism: Bryobacterales bacterium; assembly: GCA_963824345.1. Taxonomy (GTDB): domain Bacteria; phylum Acidobacteriota; class Terriglobia; order Bryobacterales; family Bryobacteraceae; genus Palsa-89. Next base: position 65,592 of record CAWGOZ010000008.1, on the reverse strand, counting down.
ATTCAAAGCCGATAGGAGTTAGCTGGGGCGGCTGGTGGGATTTGATCTTCGACGGTATTAATCGAATCTGCAACTTGCTGATTCGGCGTTCCCACGGTGCCCGTGAATGCCATGCTTGCCACGCCTCCTTGTCCGACATTGCCCGACTGTCGTGCGCGAATGCTGTTCAAGATGCTGTTCGGTCGCTCTTCAACTACGTCGATGTGATCCCGCTCAACTATTATGATGATGAAGAGGAGCACTGATGGCGCTCGACCCACAATCGGCGGCTGACATTGATCGGTTCTTCACGTCCGCGAAAAGTCTCAACGAACTGGACAAGCTCGAAGTCCGAAACCTTGTCAATAAGGGTTTGATCGGTACTCCAACAGACCGCGAAAACTATTTCATGCTGAACTACAATCGCGCCGCGCTCAGCATAGAACTCCTGCTGACCCTGAAATACTTCAAGGATTTTCAAGTCGTCGCCATGATCGCCAGGTCACTGTTTGAAATCGCGGTGGAGATGTGGATGATCACGAAGGACAAAGACGCGGCGGAGAAAATCACAGCGTTCACCGAATATGAAAAACTGAGGTCGGCCCGGAACATTGTGAGATTTGGCGTCAACGATCCGAACAAGGCTTTCCTGATCTCGGTCTACATCCAATACATCGCCCAGAACGAAGCCCGCATCGATGCTGACCGGATGCGGATCTGGAATAGAGACAAGATCGGCCATTGGACCCTGAAGGATCTGTCGGCCAGGTGTAGCTTTCTCGGCAGCGAATTCGATGAACTTTACTCGGTCTACTACGCCCAACTCAGTTGGTATATCCACTCCGGCGTTGTGGGCGTGGCCAATGTCGATATAGATACCCTCTCACACCTTTCCGGCATCGCATTCCAGATCGTCGTGAAGTGCTACAGCCTGATTCTGGAAGCTATTATCAACTGTTTCCAGGTGTACCATGCTGACGACAGGCTGAAAAAGAAGATCGTTCTCGCCAGAATGTTGCCGTTCACGGAGTCGGAACGGGAGCGTTTGGCGCTTGCGCGGGCTTCTCTGGCTTAGTCTCGGATTGTCGCAATCGCAATTATCGCGAGAGTTGCTTCATGAGAGCGACCGTTTGCTCCGTTGGCTTCCGCCTTCCTGTCTCCCACCTCCAAACAGTGATGCGCTTCTGCTTCCCGGTGAAGCCGAGGGCTTCGGCGAAGTCCGAGCAGGACATGCCGAGGCGTTTCCGGGCAGTGCGGATTTGGGATGGGGTCATTAGTCGATTCCCCTGAACGTCGGCGTGCCGTCGGGGTAGAAATCCAAGACGTTCTCATCGGGATTCTCCCAATCCACTTTCATCAGATTGATCGCCTTAGCCAGCTTCGACATTCCAACCGGGCACATGACAAACCCGCGGCTCGCGTACTTCAATGCGCGCTTCAAAGTGTTGAGCGCTTTAACAAGATTCGCGATGACGATACGTCGCTGAGCAACATCAAGGTAGAACCGTTCGTGAGCGACGAATTCCTTGCCGTCGTAAGCCGCGCTGACTATGGTGAAATCGAAATCATCCAAGGTCGTCTGCGGCGTTTCGTATGTGAACCTCTGACCTGCCTCGGTTTTCTCTACCAAAGATAATTGAGACGCTTCCGTCTAATTTAACTCCTCTTCTGCCATCCCGTCGGAGCCGCCCGTCGCAATACTGTTCATGCAGAACGGCACGGAGCGGTCAAGGGCGCGCCGAACGGCGCGGCGTCAGCGAACCCTTGATCGCGAGTACCGTTCTGCGACTCCGACTCCGCTGACGGGCGGCGACCAGGCGGGATGGCAATAACCTCCATCCTGTTGGTGGGCTTTGAGCAGATTTCCGCAAATTCCGCCGGGGTTCGATACGCCAAGCTGCTGTGCGGCCGTTCTGCGTTGTATTCCATGCGCCAGCGCTCGATCTTTTCCTTGGCATCGTCCAGCGTCGTGAACCAGTGATGATTCAGACACTCGTCGCGGAGCCGACCATTGAAGCTCTCCACGTGCCCGTTCTGCATCGGCCGCCCCGGCTGAATATGAATCAGCCGGACTCCTCGTTCCTCGCACCAGACCAGGAAGTGGCGACTGGTGAACTCCGGCCCGTTGTCGCAACGAATCACTTGCGGTGTTCCTCGTTGGCTGATGATCCACTCCAACACGCGCGTCACCCGTCGGCTGGACAGTCCCGTGTCCACCTCGATCGCCGGACACTCCCGCGTGAAGCTGTCAACGACTGTCAGCATACGCAGCCCTCGCCCTGTAGCCAATCCGTCGGCGATAAAATCGATGGCCCATTCCTGATTGGCCCGGCTCAACAGAGTTCCTGCTGGCGCCGGTCTCACCAATCGTTTCCTCTTCAGCCGCCGCACCGCCAGATGTTCCTGGCTGTACACGCGGTACACTCGTTGTGGACTCGCTCGACATCCCCGGCGTTCCAGCAGTGCGCACAGACGCCGGTATCCGAAGCGCGGCTTCTGCCGCGCCAACGCGATCAGCTCGCGACGCAGCTCCGCATTGTGATCCGGCCGCGGCCGATACCTGTAACTACTCCGATCCAGCGCCAGCAGCTTGCAGGCTTCGCGTTCTGAGTAATGAAACTCGCTCATCACCAACGCCACATCTTGCCTTCGACCTACAAGCTCCAGCCGTTTTTTCGGATCACCGTTTTCAAGGCCTCTTTGTCCAGGCTGAGATCAGCGACCATGTGCTTCAGCCGGCGGTTCTCATCTTCCAGTTCCTTCAGCCGGCGTGCATCGCTGACCTCCATGCCACCGTACTTGCTCTTCCAGGTGTAGATCGTCGCCTCACTGACGCCCAGTTCCCGCGCGACTTCCTTCACTGTCCGGCCTGCCTCCACCTGCTTCAGCACGCCGATGATCTGTTCTTCTGTGTGCTTGCCTTTTCTCATCGAAGCTCCTTTTCTTCGCCTTTAACTACTGGAGCTTCTCAATTATGGCTGGAGGAGATTATCGAAGGCAGGTCACCTCTTGATGACCTGAACCGTCATTCCAGCGTGATGAAAATTCTTTACCCAACCGTTCTCAAATGCCTCTTTGTAGCCCCGCTCCTTGAATTTGGCAATGACGGCATAAGGATCGGGAGCGAATACATCGATGTCCTTGATTCTCGATTCCGTGACGATTCCGATGAAGCATCCGCCAGCGACCCAGAACTTAGCCTTAGCATCTTTGAAGAGAAAGTCCAGTTTGCCGAGGGCTGCTGGTTTCTTGCTCATGATCCTTCTCCCTGTTAGAGGCTGGCCGCCTTCGGCCATTTGAAGCCTTACCCTACAGGAGGGAATTGCCGTTGGCAATAGGAAATCGGAGCAAGAAAGTTGCTATTTCTCAATTGCTGGTGGGGGCTGGTTTATGAAGAACGTCACAATCCATGAATTCGCCCTTCCCCAGCGTGATTCCCATCGAAGAAGTTCTGCATTCGCAATTGCGTTGACCGCCTCCTCGATCTCTCGAATGCGAAAGGCGGCTCTGGCCATCTCAACATGGATTAGCAACCACAAGCCGAAAAGAAGCACGGCCATCAAGCCAAGGGAACCCAGAATGGAGTCGTTAAACCTTTGGACCACAACCATGGAAGCCCAAGGACGGTTAGTGTTCCGGCGACACCAAGGATCTGGAACATGTTGTTGATGCGAACGAGAATCTCAGCCCTAAGCGCATCGTATTCTTTGAAAAGAATCTGTAAGCGTTGGTCCATCGGGAAAGCCTATCAGATAACTCCGTCGTTAAAATGAATGCATGCCAATCCGCAAAGACGAATTGCCCGATGCGTTGACGCATCTTGCCTTCGATATATTCTATTTCCGGCTGTATGTTAAGAAACTTAAAGTGGGAGGAGCGCAGGAGAACTTTCAGGCGATGATCTACTCATTACTGCTCCACTTCCGCCTGCTGATCGATTTCTTCTATGGAGAGCCAAAGCAGGATGACTGCTGCGTATGCCATTTCGATCTTCTGGATGGGTTTGAACAAGCCTTTCCGCTCGATCTCCGCGCAGAGCCAAAATGGAAGCGCGAGGTGTCAGGTCATCTTAACAAGCGGCTGGCACATTTCACAGCCTCCAGATGGAGAGACCCTCGTCCAGTAATGGACTATTATTCGAAGCACTTCGGGACAATTCTGGATCTTCTAGACCGCTTCGAAAAGGCGTTGCCGCCTGACAGCCGTCGTGAGTTGGAAATGGCGACAGCGGCCTTTAACCCCTAACCCGCCTTCTTTGCAGCCTTCTGCGCTTCCCACATCTTTTTAATTCGCTGCCGCGTTAGCATAAGCGAACGGAAGAAACGATCTTGCTATTTATGTTTGGAGAGCGCGGCGGCTGGTGGAGAATTGTCCGACGTTGCCCGACGGACGTAGTGCCGCCTTATGGTTTGTTGAGTGTGCGGCCTGAGACATAGGTAACAGAACGTTCCGGAGACATGGGTAACACTTCTTTGCCTGGAAGGGGGCGGGAAGTGGGATGCCATGGAAGGAAAGTTCTGTTATGGACGAACGTATACGATTCGTGATTCGGCTCAAAGACGGCGAGAGCATGGCCGCGCTGTGCCGCGAGTTTCAGATCTCTCGCAAGACCGGCTACAAGGTCTTCGAGCGCTATGAAGAATGCGGGTTGGAGGGGCTCACGGATCGTGCCAGGCGCCCCCATCGCTATGCCAACCAACTGCCCGAGCAAATCGAAGCGGCCATCGTAGCGGCCAAGTACGAGAAACCCAATTGGGGCGCCCGCAAGATCCGGGAGCGCCTCCTCAGACGGCTGCCGAGCGAAGTGAAGGTTCCGGCACGCAGCACGATTCACGCCATCCTGGATCGTCATGGGTTAGTGACCCGCGCCAGGCGATCGCGCACCCATACCGAAGGGACGCCTCTTTCAGAGGGTTTACAACCGAACGCACTGTGGTGCACCGACTATAAGGGCGAGTTCATGCTCGGCGACCGGCGCTACTGTTATCCACTCACGGTCACCGATCACGCTTCGCGCTATTTGCTGCTGTGCGAGGCCCTGGAATCCAATGCCGAAAAGACCGCTTTTACTGCCTTTGAGCGCCTTTTCAAGGAAAGGGGTTTGCCCCAGGCCATCCGTTCCGATAACGGCGTTCCTTTCGCTTCGCCCAACGGGCTTTTCAATCTCTCCAGGCTCTCGGTCTGGTGGCTGCGTCTGGGCATCAGCATCCAACGCATCCGTCCCGGTCATCCGCAGCAGAACGGCCGCCGTGAGCGCATGCACTTGACCTTGAAGAAAGAAGCCACTCGGCCCGCCGGCGCCAATCTGCTCCAGCAGCAAGCCAAGTTCGACGCCTTCATCGAAGAGTTCAACAACGAGCGCCCGCACGAGGCGCTCGACATGAAGTGCCCGGCGGAGGTCTATACTTCTTCCTGCCGCCCTTATCATGGCATCGGCGAGCCGCACTACCCGTTCCACGACAAGACCGTCGTCATCACCCACTGCGGCCGCCTGTGTCTATATCGCAAGAAAATCAACCTCAGCACTTGCCTGGCTGGCCAGGCGGTCGGCATCAAGGAAGTCGACGACGGCATCTGGCTCGTCAGCTTCATGGATTACGATCTTGGTTATATCGATCTGGAGGAAAAAACTTTGCAGCCCTTACTCAATCCCTTCGGGCCAAAAGTGTTACCTATGTCTTAGGTACATTCTGTTACCTATGTGTCCGGGCCGGACAAAACTATTCTGGCGGTGAGGGTGGGATTCGAACCCACGGAACCCGTAAAGGTTCAACGGTTTTCGAGACCGCCCGATTCAACCACTCTCGCACCTCACCGAATCTTCATTTTACCTTGCGGGATGCGCTGCCCGCAGCGTGTGAGCGAAAGCTTGCGGGCAGAGGTACCCTGGAAAGGATGCTGACACGGCGCGGTCTCATGCAATCGGCGCTCTTTGCGGCCGGTGGAACGGCCCTGGCTTTTGCGGAAACGCCCGCGATCGCCGCGCTGAAAAACCGGCGGGCCGAGGCACGTCCCATCCCCAATGAGGAACGGCTGGCTCGCGTGGAGCGGGCCCAACGGCTGATGCGCGAGAATCACCTGGGCGCAGTCGTGCTGGGCGGCGGAACTTCGCTGTTTTATTTCAGCGGCGTCCGATGGGGCCTCAGCGAACGGCTTTTGGTGATGATCCTGCCCGCGCAAGGAGAGCCGTTTTTCGTCACGCCCGCGTTTGAAAAGGACCGGGCCATGGAGCTGATCGCCGACGGTGCCTTCGGCACAGCGGCGCACGTCTTCACCTGGGAAGAGGACATCAGCCCTTACACCGTGGTTGCGATGGCCATGAAAGAGCGAGGCCTCGCGACGGCGCGCGTCGGCATGGAGGAACGGAATCCATTCGTCTTCGCCAGCGGAATCGGCCAGGCACTCCCCGGAGCCACAATTCTCAGCGCCACTGCGGTGACGGCCGGCTGCCGCATGATCAAGAGCCCGAACGAAATCGCCTTGATGCGGCTGGCGAACAGCGTGACTTTACAGGCATACGAAGCGGCCTGGAAATCGCTGCACGATGGCATGACGCAGCAGGATTTCGACGAGTTGATTACCGTGGCTTATGGAAAGCTGGGATTTCGAGGCGAAGCCAGCGTGTCCGTGGGCGAGGGCTCCGCGCTGCCGCATGGATCGCGCAAGCCGCAAGTAATTCGCGAGAACTCGATTGTACTGATCGACGACGGCTGCACGGTGGAAGGGTATCAATCCGATATAAGCCGCACGTTCGTTCTCGGTAAACCTACCGACAAGATGAAGCGCGTCTTCGATATCGTGCATCAGGCGCAGAGCACGGCACTGGCTACGGCGCGTCCGGGCGTAGCTTGTGAGGCTGTGGATGCAGCCGCCCGCAAGGTGATCAGCGACGCTGGATATGGACCGGGATACAAATATTTCACGCACCGCGTCGGCCACGGCATTGGACTCGACGGGCATGAGTGGCCTTACTTGACGGCCGTCAATACGCTGCAGGTGGACAACCACGGCATCGCGCTGGCCGCGAACATGACGCTCAGCGACGAACCCGGCATCTATATTCCGGGCGAATTTGGCATCCGCCTGGAAGATGACATGCACATACTCGAAGACGGCGCCGAGTTGTTCACTCCGCAGAGCCCGTCGCTCGAAGACCCGTTTGGGAAGTGATTTGGCTAGTGTTCGCGATCCGCATGCCGGATGCACAGCGCGCGATTCAGGCCCGAATCACCGGCCGCCACCGAGGCTCTTGCGCCATCGCCAAAATCGAGCGCCCAGCCTTCACCGTCCTGCTTTCCCGGGGTTGAACTCCATTGCCAGCCGGTGAGCCTGATCGGCGCCTTGATGCGATAGCCGCCTTGGCTTTCCGCTTCCCCAACGATGCTCTGAAGGTCGTCAATGGAAGGGAGGGCCCAGTCCTGAAAGCCGGCCAGCTTCAAACCGCGGCAGTAGCGCCCGGCTTGTTTCAGACTGACGCCCGAGCCGTTATCAGCGGCAGTCCACATCAGGTGTGTGTTTGGATCGGTCCAGGTATCGGGTTTATCGGCCGCCTGGCACAGCGCGGCGCCCAAGAGAGCGCACGCGCCTGCCAGAATCTCGCGCCGAATGCGATCGGTAATCAACGGCTGGCTACATCCGCGCCCGGCTGTTGAATGGACGCGGTGCTTTGCACGCTTTCACCGGCCACCAGACGATCGATGATGGACGTGAAGTCATGCTGCAGCGCCGTATTGTAGATGCCGCTGGCGGCCGAGGCGAACCCGGAGTAAGTCGCTTTCACTTTACCGTCACGGCCAATGAAGAGCGTGGCCGGCCAGGTATTGAGATTGACGGCCTGCGGAACCTTATCCCACATTTCATCGGGCGTTCCCGCGATCAGATAGTGATAGGGAACTTTGTACTGTTTGATAAAAGCCTTCACGCGAGTGAGCGATTCGGCTTGATCGGCTTCCTCGAAATCGAGAGCCACAATGTCGACGCCTTTGGCGTGATATTGCTGGTAGAGCTTCACCAGGTACTGGGCTTCGTCGTGGCAATTGGGGCACCAGGTGCCGGTCACGATCGCGACCACCACCTTGCCTTTGAAATCGTCATTCGAAACAATCTTGCCGTCCACATCGCGGAAGCTGTATTTGAATACTTCGTTGGGATCTCTCACGCTGGTGTGCGTCAGGTAGTTGGCCGGCTCCGGAAATCCCTTGGCCCGAGCTACTTCCGGCCGGTATGCGATGAAGTTCTCGTTGCGCGGCTCCGCGCGGACATCCACCTCGAGCGTTCCATCCTTCTGCGGCGTGAGCTGGATCAGGCCGGGTCGCGAGCCATCGAAGTGGCTGGCCACGAACTTGCCATCCTGCCAGCCGCCGGTGAGCGCGCCGGTATCGCCATCCACGCGCAGAATGGCGGTTTGAATCTCGGAACCATTTTGTTTCACGATCAGCCGCCAAGCCTTCTCGCCCTTGGGGGATTCGTGCGGGATCTCCCACACGCCATCAATGGAGGGCACGTTGGCCGCTTCGGCAGCGGTGGGCGCGACGTAGCGCTTGGCATGGAAAGCGCTGATGCTGTCGGAGGCCGTGGCCTTGTATTGACCGGGCGTGATGTTAATTGGGCTGCGGCGCTGCGCGACGATCTGTCCGTCGAGTTCGCCGTCTTTCACGGTGGCCGCGATGCTGGTCAGGTAGTGTTCGAAATTCAGCTGCACGGAACCGTTCTCGATGCGCGCGCTGGTGGTTGTTTCGGTGTCGTCGCCGTTATACAACGTGCCAATTACGTGGTCACCGGCGCCCGAGATATCGAGCCGGAATGGGATCACGATGCCGCCACTTTCGGTGAGGGTCGCGGCCCAACGCCCGTCCAGGCTGGCGGATGGGGCGGCTGTTTGAGCGATGCTGGGAACGCTACCGATGCCGAGAGCGACGGCAGCGATGGCCACGAGACTTTGAGTGCTCCACAAAGTTTGCTTCTTCATAATTTCCTTTCGATTTTCCATTACGGTTGGAGGTTAGCCGCAGCACTTGGGATGCGGCCGCTGGTTCCCTGACTGGCATTCCGAACGAACTGCTTCCACTCGTCCGGTAAGCCTGGCTTCGTGGCCACCAGGATTTCTAAAATCGCCCGCCGGTCCTGGCTTGAAAGCGACGCGAACTCAGGGCCTTGCTCGCTGCCGCTCAATACTTCGAACAACCGGCGATAGACATAGGTCTTGGCCGGTTCCGGAATGGCGTCGAACGCCTCCGAGTAAATAAGGTAACTGCAGGGGTACTTGAAAATTCTGGTGCGGAGGTCGAAATCGCGCAGGGAACGTCCCTGGGGATCGCGCGGGCCGCGAGCCGCGAACTCCGTGGCAAAATCGGATGTTCCGGCAATCGGGCTATCCAGCGGCGCCTCGTTGGTGAAAAGCAAATAACGCACCAACTGCTCGGCTGGCCCTTCGAACTGTTTCCGAACCGCGTCTGAAATTGTTCCAGCCGCCGATCCCGCCATTGGATTCCGGTTCTGATCCGCGAATAGCGCGAGCCGCGTCTGATAGTTGGTCAGCGTGATCAGGTTGTGCATTTGCGTCTGGTGCGCGAGCACCATCAGAGCCACGATGTCGCTGGATGAGGTCAAATAAGCCGCTGTGTCGAAGCGCCCAGCCAGGCTCGAAATATTCGCTCCCGCCACCCGATCCAATTGCTCGGGATGCTGCGGATCGGAAATCGTCACGTTAGCCATTGCGCCCTGGCTGCCGCTCTTCGCGGTCACGTACCATCCACCCCAGCGCTGGCTCAACGGGCTTTCCTGACCCGTGACGTACGACTTCGCAGCAGCGTCCGCGGAGCCGTCCGGCTTGGTGAAGACGGACCGCAACAGCACACCCGGAATGCCGCGGGTTGGGCCCGCGACATGGCACTGGATGCAATCCACTTCCGCTCGTTCAATCCTGGGATGTTCGTCCTGATGCTCGTCCATCACGTAGAAGATCGCGCCCTGCATGGGATCGAACGAGACGAACTCCAGAAATTTTCCGTTCTGCACCTGGCCCACGTAAACGTCGTCGTTGTAATAGAGGGCGCGCGGCGCGGCCGGTGCGATCACGGGATATTGGAAACTGGTTTTGGAAAAGACCAGCGCCTGGGAATTAACAGGAATTTTTAGCTCGTCGAGGATCGCTTTCAGGTAGCCGTGCTGCGGGTCGAAACGCAGCGAGATTTCGCCTCGCTCGAGTCGCTTCTCGAGTTTCGCCACCGGGTCGTTGAGCTCCGCGGAACGGTAATGAATGGGGGCATCGGCAAACGGAAGATAGCCCTGGTTCTTCACCACCGCACGCCCGGCCGGCGCCGTCGAATCGCCCCGTGCGGTTGTCGCCCCGATACACACGATGGCCGCACCCGCCGCAATCGACAGGAACAGAACGAGCAAAAATCTGGAGCCTCGGGCCATGGGGTTCGCTACACTCTATACTATACAGATAGAGTATAGGATGTTACCGCAAGCCGTCAAGTTGCGATTATGCAGTCTCCATTATGGCGCCGCGGCGAACCGGCGGAAAAAGCTGTCCGGTAGCCACTCGGGAGCTTGCGGCGCATTCGCGACCTTTTCAAGCAGCGCCGTGAGTATCGCATTGAACTGCGCGGCAGCGGCTAAGTCGACCGGTTGTGTGGCGTCGTCGGCCACGCCGTGATAGCGCGTCCGGTACCAATCCCTAAAGATCTTTTCTTCCGGGCTTCCCGGAATCCAGCCGAATTTGAACGCCAGCGCGGGTACGCCCTTCTTGATGAAGCTGTACTGATCGCTGCGGATAAAGCGATTGGCGTTGGGTTCTTTATCAGCCTGTACGTCGATGTGGGCCGCTGCCGCCACCGCGCGAATGTCGTCGCCCAGCGTCGATTCGTTCAGCCCCTGTACCTCTAAATAACGCAGTGGAAACAGAGGCAGGAACATGTCCATGTTAATGTCCGCCACAATGCGGCCCGGCACGGTGGGGCGTTTCGCGAAGTAGCCCGAACCCAATTCCCCTTTCTCTTCGGCCGTGACGGCGAGAAAAACAATGGTTCGTCTGGTCTTTACGTTTCCGGCTTGGAGCGAACGGGCAATCTCGATCAGCGACGCAATGCCGGAGGCGTCATCCATGGCGCCGTTGAAAATCGCATCGCCGTTCACGGGCTCGCCAACGCCGAGATGATCCAGATGCGCGGACACGACGACGTATTCATTCTTAAGCTGCGGGTCCGCCGCAGGCCGCAAACCAACCACGTTGCGGGACTGGACTTTTTCGGTCGATGTCGAGACATGGGCGCGCACTTTTACTGTGAGTGGGAAGTGCGGCAGCGGCCGGTAATGATCGGCTGCAGTCAGAATTTGGGCGATGGTGTGGCCGGAGCTTTCGAACAACTGGTCCGCCCTTGCGGGATTCCAGGTGGCGGTAAAACCGAGGCCGGCAGTGGACAACGCCGGATCGGCCAGCCACATGCGGGCCTGCAGCCGGTTGCCCTTATAGCGCGCCCACGGCACTTCCATACTGCGCGGGTTGGGAATGCTGATGGCGCCAATCACGCCGGCCGCCTTCATGGCTTTGGTTCGCTCTTCTCCCGAGGAATAATGGGAGCGAAGGTTGCCCGATATGCTGGACGGTCCGCCCTGCAGGTAGACGGCGACGGCGCCGCGCAAGGCCGGGTCCTGCAAATCGCTGTAGCCTGCCTCCGGAATATTCAAGCCATAGCCGGCGAATACGAGCGGCGCTTCCGTGTCGGGGCGGGTCGCGCTTCCCCAGCCAAGCAGCGCGTCATCGCCGAGCGTGATCGGAACGGCCTTGCCATCCCGCACCAACGCGAGACTCGACGCCGGTTCGTCCAGTGCGCCTTTGATGAATCCGACCGGCTGCGAATAAGTGGAACCGGCACCGGGGGACAAGTCGGCCTGCTCGAACTGGCTGACCACGTAATCCGCCGCGGCTTCGTATCCTTTGGTTCCTACGTTGCGGCCTTCCAGCTTGTCGTCGGCCAGGAACTGGACGTGCGCCCACCAGGCTTTTCCGGCCGCTGCCCAGTCCGTCTCAGCCGCGGCTGCCGCGCCGATCAGGATGAGCATCAGCCCGAGTTTCAATCGCATGCTTCAGTGTAACCGCGAGGACTAAGGATTCGAAGCCGGCGAGATCAGGAATTGCGCAAATTTTCCGTCCGGCGTGACGTACGTGGAAAGATTCAAAGACTTGGACGAAGTCCGGATCAGGAAGCTGCGAAACGTCATGCCGCCGCGCCCCTCGCTGGCCGTTTGGGAAAAGCCGGACGGAGCGCCCAGCGGCCCGAGCGACGCCGCGAAATCCGCGATCGCCTGAGGAGTAAAGTACGTCTTCAGGTCGTCGCTTACCAGAGCGTCTTCGAGCTTTCCTTTTTGCAGGCCGATGAAGATCTGGCGGGCGTGCTCCAGGATCAGGGGCGCCTGTGGGTCCGTGACCGGCGCCAGCATCAGATGTTCGATCTCGCGCTCGATCCGCGACGCCGCGCCGTCCTCTCCGTTGGTAAGAACGGTGACCGAGAATCTTATCGTCCGGAAACGTCGCGTTGTAGCTGTTGAAACCGGCTGCTCCGCCGCTGTGCGCCCAGCGCCGATGACCATTCGTCTTTGAGACATCCAGCCCCAGCGCGTAGCCGGTGCCGGTACCGCCCTTCAGCTCTTCTTCGGTGGTCAGCGCCTGGAGCGACGCGGGTTTTAGCACCGTGCCGTTCATCAGCGAAATGTCCCAGCGCGCCAGATCGCTAGCCGTCATCGCAAGCTCACCCGCCGCATACATCCATCCGTTGCCTTCCGGTCGGACGGGGCGCGCCGGACCGAGCGCATAGGTTGTATAACCCGCCGGGTCCGATTCACTCCAGGGATCGCGGCCGACATCGATGGGCGTATGCATGTCCAAGGGCTCGAAGATGCGGGTTCGCAGAAAATCGATCAGCGGCTTGCCGGTAATCTTTTCGACGATCTGGCCGATGACCACGAAATTCGTGTTGCTGTACTGCCACTCGGTGCCCGGCTCGAAATCCAGAGGCTTCTTGCCCCATACATCCAGAATTTGCTGCGGGGTGGTGGCGGCAACCATGAACGGAGCCACGTAATCGAGCGGGTAATAATCCTGATAGCCGGAGGTATGCGACAGCAGCTCGCGAATGGTCACCTCCCCGGCCCTGGTCAGCTGCGGCAGAAAGCGCGCCACCGGATCGTCGAGCGAAAGCTGGTTTTGCTCGACCAGCAGTAGGATCGCAGTAGCCGCGATTTGCTTGCTGTTCGAGGCGATTTTATAGTGCATCTCAGGGCGCGCTGGAGTTTTCGGGTCCAGGCGCGCGTCTCCATAGGCCCGAACGTAGGCGATTTTGCCATCCCGGACCACTGCGATAGAGGCGCTCGGCACGCCGGTCTGAGCCAGAATCTTGGCGGCTGTCGCGTCGATGGCTCCTTGCGTCGCGGAAGGCAACTGGCCGAACAGCGGCGCGCAGCAGAAACCAAGCAACAGGATCAGGACTCGCATTAGTCGAAGTATACACTTCCGGTTGAAATCGGGCCGCGCTGGTGGTTATCGGCCATTGCTGCAAGGGCCAGATCCGGCTAAACGAAACATCCGGCGAACATTTCCGATTGGCACGGGACGTGCCTTTGTCACGTGCATAAGGAGAAGCACCCCATGAAAGCAAAATTGATCGCGCTCTTGTTCCTGGTTGGAAGCGTGGCATTCGCCGCGCCCCGCGTCGTGGTTGGAGTCGGGGTGGGCCCGGCCTACGGTTACTCGCTCCGCCGGTTGCTGTTCCGTATGTCGCGCCCGCGCCCGTTTATTGGGGCCCCCGCGCCTATTACGGCCCTCGCTGGTTTGGACCACGCTACTATGGTCCGCGCTTTTACGGACGCGGATATTACGGCCGGGGCTTTTACGGCGGTCATTGGAGGCGCTAACTACACCGGCCGACGGCCCTCGAAGGCATCTTGTAGCAATGCCCGGATGCCTTCGCGCGTGATGGGGCGCGGATTGTAGTAGGGATTTTGCACCGCGATGTCGGCGGCCTTGTCCAGATCCGCAGCCTTTAGTCCGAGGGCCGCCAGCGACGTTGGCGCGCCGAGCGATGCCGCTAGATCAAACAGGCCTTGAGCAGCCGATGCCGAGCCTAGCGCCCGTGCGATCCGCGACATGGCTTCGGGAGCGGCCTCCGCCGTATACGCAGTGGCGTGCGGCAACACCACGGTGTGCGTCTCCGCATGCGGCAGATTGAAGCTGCCGCCCAGCGTGTGGCAGAGCTTGTGATGCAGCGCCATGCCGACCGCGCCGAGAGCCATCCCGCTGAGCCAGGCTCCGTACAGCGCAAGCGCTCGAGCCTCCAGATTCGCCGGCTCCTTCACCACCACGGGCAGGCCCGTGGCCAACGACCGGATTCCTTCTTCGGCGATCAGGGAAATGATCGGGTTCGCATCCTTCGAATAGAGCGCTTCCACGCAGTGCGCGATCGAGTTCATGCCGCTGGTGGCCGAGAGCATCGCGGGCATGGTGACGGTGAGCGTGGGATCGTAAAGCACGGTTTTCGGAAGCACGCGCGGATCGCGGCCGGTCTTTTTTAAACCGCCTTCGGTGATGCCCCAGATGGGCGTCATTTCGGAGCCCGCGTAAGTTGTCGGAATCGCCAAAATCGGCAGCGTCGAGACCAGCGCGATCGCTTTAGCGAGGCCTGTAGTGGATCCGCCGCCCACCGCGACGCAGCAATCCGCGCCCAGCGTCTTGGCTCGCTCCCGGGCTTGTTCTGCGATCTGGACGGGCACATGCATCACGGCCTGGTCGAACAATCCGGCCGCCCGCGCGCCCAGCCGATCCACGATCTGCTGACCTTCTCTGCGCTGTTCGGGCGTACATAGCACCAGCGCCCTGGTCGCGCCCAGCCGCTCGATCTCTTCCGGTAATTTGTCCAGGCAGCCGACGCCGAATACGACGCGCGACGGCAGAATGTCGTACGCGAACGCGAGCGGCACTCCTGACATTCGGCCGGGCATCAAGCCTGTCCGGCGTGAGCGCGGGCGGTGCGTTCGTTCAGATCCCGGAGCACGCGGAGCTCAGTTTCGGTCGGCGCCTCGCTGGTGCACAATTGCGGTGCAATCTTCAGCGCCCAGCCGGTGGACTCGATCACTTTTTCCACGGCCACGCCGGGATGAACGCTGGTGAGTGTGAGCTCTTTCGTCACTGAATCCGGAGTCATGACGCCGAGATCGGTGATCACCGCCGTCGGCCCCTTGCCGGGCAGATTCAATTTCGCTCGGGCTTCGCCGCCGGTGAAATAACCGCCCGATGTCACGAAATCCAGCTTCTCGATGAACGCGCGCTTGTTCTGCCGCAGCGTGATCAGCACTTCTTTAGAGGATGCCGCGATCTCCGGCGCTCCGCCCGCGCCCGGCAGGCGCACCGAAGGCTTGTAATAATCGCCGATCACCGTGGTGTTGATGTTGGCGAAGCGGTCAATCTGCGCGGCGCCCAAAAATCCCAGATCGATGCGGCCGCCCTGCAGCCAGTACGCGAAAATTTCCGGGATGGAGACAACGGCGTCGGCGGTTTCGGAAAGCTCGCCGTCGCCAATGGATAACGGCAGCACGCTCGGCTTGGTCCCGATGCAGCCCGATTCGTAGATCAACACGGTGTCCGGCGCGTGCGTCAGACGCGCCAGATTAGCCGCCGCGCTGGGCAGCCCGATGCCGACAAAGCACGACGCGCCGTTGCGGATCATGCGAGCCGCCGCAATGGTCATCATCTCATCTGAGGTGTATTTGGCCTCAGGCATGGGTGACCGCCTGTTCCAAGCTGCGCTTGAATTCGTCAAAATTCCGGGTGCCGAGCACGTGCTTTTGCATCCAGGCCTGGAAGGTCTCGCGCTCGCGCGCGATGGGGTCCCATTGCTTGTAGAAGGCGTTGTTGCGCGCATAGTAGCCTTGCGCGTAGGACGGGAAGGCTCCGCCTTTCACTTCGCAAACAGCGCCCACCACCCAGGAAGGCAGCACCAGGGCGTTGGGCGTCGCATCCAGGTGATCCACAATCTCCTCCACGGTGACGATGGTGCGTTTGGCCGCCAGCACGGCTTCCTTTTGCACGCCCACCACGCCCCACATCAGAACGTTGCCTTTGCGGTCGGCCTTCTGCGCATGAATCACGGTGACGTCCGGGCGTACAGCAGGAATCGCGGCCAGCTTTTCGCCGGTGAAAGGGCAGTCGATGAATTTCACGCTGTTGTATTTCGGCAGGTCGGTCCCCACATATCCACGCAGAATGCCGAAGGGCAGATGCGACGCCCCGGCAGCGTAGGCCGCCGCCATTCCCGCATGCGCGTTCTCTTCCAAAGCGAGCGGCGCGGGCCAGCCTTGTTCCACGGCATCGCGCAACCGGTGCAGCGAGCCCACGCCCGGATTGCCGCCCCACGAAAAGATCAGCTTGGACGCGCAGCCGGAGCCGATCAGTTGATCGTAAATCAGGTCGGGGGTCATGCGGATCAGCGTCAGATTGCGGCGGCCCTGGCGGATGATTTCGTGACCGGCCGCGAAGGGTATCAGGTGAGTGAAGCCCTCCAGAGCCACAATATCGCCGTCGCGAACCATTTCCCGGATCGCTTGTTGGAGTGGAAGAATATGCGCCAAACTGTGATTATGTCACGCCTGGAGGGTAGCGGGGGACCTTTTTCAGCCCTCGTATTCCTCGTATCCCTTGCCTTCCTGGCGTTCGCCCAGACCGCCGACGAACCACCACCCATCCATGTGGACGTGGATCTGGTGAACATCCTTTGCACCGTGTCGGACAAACGCGGCGCGCTGGTGACGGATCTCGACAAGACCGACTTCGAGATTCGCGAGGACGGGCGCAAGCAGGAGATCCGCTACTTCACGCGCGAGACGGACCTGCCGCTTACGATAGCGATGCTGTTGGACGTCAGCGGCAGTGTGCGTTCGGTGCTCGGGGACGAGCGCGAGGCGGCCGGGCAGTTCTTCGACACGGTCCTGCGGCCCACCGATCACGCGCTGTTGCTGGGCTTCTCCAGCACCCTGGTGCTATGGCAGGATTTCACGTCATCCAGCCAGCAGCTCAGGACCGCGCTCGGCCGGCTCCACGCGGTGCGCTTTCGGGGGCTGCCGCCGGCGGGACAGGCCATGCCCGGCACGCTGCTGTACGATGCCATCTATCAAACCGCAAAGGGCAAGCTCGCCGGCGTCCCCGGCCGCAAAGCGATGCTGGTTGTTTCCGACGGCCTCGACAACGGCAGCCAGAAGCATTTGGACGATGCAGTGCAAGCGGTGCAGGCCACCAATACGATCGTATACGGCGTCTGCTACGACCAAAAGTTCTTCGGCTGCGCGTTTCTGAACAGCCTGGCCAAGCCGACCGGTGGACGAATGTTCATGACCGGGAAGAAGCAGACGCTCGAAGAGATATTCCGGGTCATCGAGGAAGAGTTGCGCAGCCAGTATTCGATTGGCTATATACCGACGAATCGGGAGCACGATGGCAAGTTTCACAAGCTGGATGTGAAGGCGCTTACGCCGGGGCTGCGAGTATCGTCCAGGCGCGGTTACTACGCGGAAAAAAAGTGATCCGGACTAGCGCCATTTGCACAGCGCCGGTCCGGATCAGGGTGTTTTAGATCAGTTTTGACTGGGAATCAGAATATGAACTTGGCTCCCAACTGAACGTTCCGATTCTCCAGGTTGCGCCCGTCCAGGGAAACAACTGGGGGCGTGCCATAGCTCTCGGTGATGAACCCGCTGCCGCCATAGATGTAAGCGGAGCCGGAGTTCACATACAAGTTAGAGTGATTCAGAGCGTTAAACGCTTCCAGGCGAAGTTGCAAGGACATGCGTTCGGTAAACCGGACGCTCTTGTAAATGCCCATGTCTAGATCGAATACTCCCGGGGTATGGAAATAGTCTCGCCCGGTGAAGTTGGCCGGCCAGGGACCAAAGTCGGCGCTTCCGGTAATCGGGTTCAGATAGGTCTCGTTGACTGCGATCTTGCTGAAGTCGTAAAGGTCATAGGAATTGGGACCCGCGTATAAGTGGTTGTCGTTGCCGTTCACCGGTATCACTTGATTTGCGGCGACGCGAGTGTAGAGGTAGTTGTCGTTGGTAATGTCGTAGATGGTGTACGGAGCGCCGGTGCGCGCGGAGAAGACCGGGGCAAATTCCCAGCCGTCCAGAAGATACTTCATGGGCCCCTTCAAACCGTGCGCGTAGGGAATTGCGTAGATCGCGCTAACGGAAATGCGGTGCCGGTTGTCGAACTGAGAATTTCCGTAATCCACCATCGGATGAACGAAATCGGTGTAACCCAGGTTGAATTGATTGATGGAGGTACTAAACGTATCGCTCAAGTCATCCAAGGAGTGGCTCCAGGTGTAATTGAGGCGTAGCGTCAGCCCGCTGTTTTTGATGTTCTGGATGTCATAGCGGATGTTCAAGGCGTTGTAGGTGGAGTAGCCGGCGCCTCCGCGGCGATTGATGCCGCCGTACTGGTCGTTGAGTTTAGCCTCGCAAGGATTCGGGCCCCCGGTTAGGGTGTCGCCTGGCGTGCAGGGAATACCGAGGTAATAATTCCCCGATCCTGGGAAGTTCACATAGGCGATGTCATACAGGTTTTCGCCAAGCGATCCGGAGTAGTCGACCTCCAGATGCATGCTATTGCCGAACTGATGTTCGAGCGACGCACTAAACAAGTGCGCATAGGCTTGCGGAATATTGTTCTGGATGTAGCGGAGCGACGCCGGGGGAAGCGCCAAGGAACCGTTGGCTCCGGCCAGAGGTCCAGCGTTGGCGGTGGTGGCGGCGATGTTTCCCACACCGCACGTATTAATGCAGTCCACGATCTCGTAGTTGGGAGGATTGAAGAGAACGTTATAAGTCACGTTTCCGAAATTGCGCTCATAACCGATGGCGTAACCACCGCGGAACGCCGTTTTGCCGTCGCCGAAAACATCCCAGGCGAAGCCGATTCGGGGAGCGAAATTTTTCTTGCTCGGCTGCCACAGTTCACCGATCGGGCTATTGGGAGTGATATCGACCTGGCCGTTCTCGATGCCCACGAATTGATTCGGAGCATTGGTGGCGGGATAGAAGTTGGAGTCCAGGTGCGGGTTGACGTTGTGTTGCACGCCGAAGTACTCCCAGCGGAGACCAAGGTTCACGGTCACGCGCTTGCTGAGTTTCCAGGAATCCTGGAAGTAGACCGCGCCCTCGTGATAGCGATTGCTGCGCTCAAAGGTGGGCGGTCCTACCGGAAGAACCACGGTGCAAGCTGCCGTCTGTACATGGTTTACGCAGGGGAACTTGCCGTCGGGGTAGATGGCCCCTTCGTATTCGTAAAGATTGCCGGCCAGGAAATTGTCCAATACCTTCTCCCGACCGTGTTGCCGAAGATCTGAAGCGCCTCATTGTAAGCGCCGTAACTGCGATTATCCCGCAGATATTCGATGGTGCCTCCAAAGCGGACTTCGTGCTTGCCCTTGGTGTAGCTAAAGTCCTGGTAGGCTTCACCGAAGTTTTGCGGACCGCCGAAGGGATATCCCCCGTTTCCTGGAGTAATAGGATTCGTTCCCGGGGAGAGCGACGTTGTAGGGTCCGATGGCGGTGCCGCTGTTCGCGCTTCCCAGGTAGTAGGTGGGCACCACGCCCGCCGATGGCACGGCTTGCACTTGGTTAAACCTGTTGAAATCCACTTTGGACTGCGAAACAAAACGCGGCGAGAAGACATGCGTCAGGGACACGATCAAGCTGTTGTTGAAACTCTCGTCGCCGATGTTGTAGCCGGTGTAAGGGCTGTTGGTGACGCTGCCCGCTTGGTCGACCTCGCTGTTCAGCGCGTAGCGAGCATAAATCGTCGTTTTGTCGCTGAGATTGTAATCCACGCGTCGCACCGTCGAGTAGGTGTTTTGCGGATTTCCCGCGCCGGAATTGCTGGGCGCGTTATATCCGACCAGATCAAACATGGGCGAGTTGGGATTGAAGGACACGCATCCGCCAGTGGCGGAGGAGCCCGAGCATGGGTCCGAGCCCGGGCCGTCAAACTGGTTTCGGCTGAATTTTCCCAGGATCGAGGTGGTGGGCAGAGCTTGCCGTAAGTGGAAAATATGGCCTGAGTGTTCGGGGCCGCGGCGGCGATGAAACCCGGGTCAGGCATGATCGCAGTCGTGATAGCGGCGCTTCTACACGCGAGTCCACTCCGTGCTGCTGAAGAAGAACAGTTTGTTTTTCTTGATCGGGCCGCCCAGCTGAGTAGCCGAACTGGTTGCGCACAAAGATCGGCTTGGCTTCGCCATAAGCATTGTTATTGAAGGTGTTGGAAGCCAGATCGGAAACCCGGTTGAACTCGTACAGGGTGCCGTGGAACTGGTTTGTCCCGGACTTCGTGGTGACATTGATGATCCCCGAATCGGCGCGGCCGTACTCGGCAGTGAAATTGTTGGTAATGATGCCGACTTCCTGCACCGAATCCAGAGGCACGGTCTGGCCCACCGACGCGGTGAATTCATTGTTGTTGGCGACGCCATCCAGCAGAATGTTAGTTCCGGCCGAGCGCAAACCATTGATGGCCACTCCCGCACCGCGTCCTGAAGGATCGTCCTCGCTGACGTTGCCTGCTGTGACAACCAGCAGGTACGGATTGCGCGTGATGGTAGGAAGTTCGTTCAGTTGTTGCGTGTTAAGAACCTGAGCGATGGTTTGGTTCTCGATGTTCACCGTGATGGCCGCGCTTGTGCCGGTGACTTCCACTACCGTCTCGGCCTTGCCGACTTCGAGTTTGAGATCCAAGCCCACCTTGGTACCGACGGTGACCGTGGTCTGCTGCTTCAGCGTGTTAAAACCTGGCGACTCGATCGTTATCTCGTAGACCTCGGGTTGCAGGTTCGGGAAGGTAAAAGCTCCTGCGTCGCTTGTTGTTGCCGTGCGCTCGGAGCCGGTGGCGACGGATCTGACGGTCACTTTCGCGCCGGGAATGAAAGCGCCGGATGGGTCGCTGACGGTTCCAACGATCTGGCCCGTTTCCGCCTGCGGGAAGGCTTGGAAGGCGCCGAAAGTCAACAGCGCCAAAATCAATGCGAGCGTCGAGAGAGCTTTCATTTGAGACACCTTGTTTTGAGTAGTGGATCCTGAACTGCAATACTTCATTTCTCTTTGTTTCTCCTCATTAGCGCCGCGCCAGTTCGGCGGGCGCGATCTCTGATGTGCGGTGTTTCCCTTGTTGAGAGAATCCGCGGAACGAAAAGGGGACCTACAAGAAGATCCCGGTCAGCGCACGTAGCAAGCGGCTAGGCTTGCATTCCCGGTACCATACCGGATTGCTTGCAGAGTAACAAACCAGTTAATTATATAGCATAGGTTTACGGGTTGCTAGAAGTATTTGGGGCTACGGCTTCCGGTAGAATCTCGGGCCAGTTCTACAAGAAATGGGAGCACCACCTGAAGGGTGTGCTAACGACTTGAGCCGCGCCCATCCGCTTTTATGGTTCCCGCGCGCGCCCTTCAACTCCTATAATTCCTACAGGGTCCTTTTCGCAAAATCATGCGCAAGCGTCTGATGTTCGGTTCGGCCGTGGTGCTGCTCGGCATCCTGGTGACGCTGGTGGTGGGGCAGGGATCGTTCAACCTGAGCCCGGCGCCGTCCACCATCCAACAGACCTATTTGTTCTGGGCCGTTTCAACGCTGATTTTCATTCTCACGGTCGGGCTCGGCTTCATGCTGTTTCGGACCGTCGTGAAGCTGTATATCGAACGCCAAAGCAGCCGGCTGGGATCGCATATCAAATCCAAGCTGATCGGCGGGGCGCTGGCGCTGAGCGTTCTGCCGATTTTCTTCCTGGTGCTGTGGAGCGTTTCGGTGCTGAACCTGAATCTGGATAAATGGTTCAGCCGGCCGACGCGCACCATGAACATCGATCTGGTCCAGATCGCCAAGGCGTTCGACCAGGAGATGCGCGACAAGCTGACCGCACAGGCCCACTGGCTGGCGTCGCAGCCCGCGCAAAGCGCGGATTATTATCAGCGTTTCTGTCAAGACAACCAGATCGAGAAGGCTGAAATCCAGGCGGCCAACGGCGGAGCCAGAGTCCTCTGCTCGGTCTCCGGGGCGCATATGGGCGACGTCTATCAGGCCACCGTCCCGATCGGCGAAGGGCAGCTGACGCTGGCGGCTCGCATGCCTTTGGAGCTGGCAGCCAAGCAGCGCGAAATCAATCGCGCCGTCGCGGATTACGACCGGCTGTCGGTAGATAGGAAGGCGATTCGCCGTTCGTATCTGCTGCTGCTGTCGCTGATCACTCTATTTGTTCTGTTCTTCGCGATCTGGATCGCGCGCTATATGGCCAGCCAGATCAGCACCCCCATCACGGCGCTGCTGCGGGCGGCCGAACAGATCCGCAAGGGGAACCTGAGCTATCGGGTGCGGGTAGGCGCAATCGATGAGCTGGCCACGCTGGTGCGCGCCTTCAACGAGATGACCGAGGCGCTGGAGACCAACAGCAAGGAGCTGGAAGCCCGCCGCCGGTTTACCGAGGCGATTCTCGAGAGCATTCCCACCGGCGTCATTTCGTTGACCTCCGACGGACGCATCCAGCGCGTGAATCGGGCGTTGCTCGGCATCTTCCCGGAAGAACAAGTAGCCCGCGCGTCGCGTTTGAGCGATCTGTTCTCGCGCGAAGACACCGCCGAGATCCGCTATTTGATGAATCGCGCCCGGCGCACCGCCGTGGCCGCCACGCAGATCGAGTACAAGGCCGAACGGCGAGTGTTGCAATTGGCCTTGACCGTTGCCGCGCTCGACGAGCAGCGCAGCTCCGGCTTCGTGCTGGTGGTGGAGGATACCAGCGAGCTGTTGCGGGCCCAGAAAGCCGCGGCCTGGCACGAAGTAGCTCGGCGCGTGGCGCACGAGATCAAGAATCCGCTGACGCCCATCGCGCTGTGCGCCGACCGCATCGCGCGGCAATTGGCGCGGCCCGAGCAAACCGCCGATACGCGGCGCATTCTGCACGAATGCTCGGCCACCATCGCCCGTGAAGTGGAAAGCGTGCGCACGCTGGTGGACGAATTCTCGCAGTTCACCCGTTTCCCGGCCGCGCAGCCGGTGCCGTCGGATCTTAACCAAGTAGTGGATAACGCGCTCTCCGTTTTCGACGGCCGTCTGGACGGCATCCGCCTGGAGCGGGACCTGGCTGCCGCGCTGCCATCCGTGCTGGTGGATCGCGAACAGTTCAAGCGCGTGGTGGTGAACCTGGTGGATAATGCCGCCGAAGCGATGCAGGAATCGCTGGTGAAGCGTCTTTATATTGGCACGCGGTCCACCGACGCCGACTCAGTGGAGCTGATCGTCGCCGACACCGGCTGCGGCGTTTCCCGCGACGACAAGGAGAAGCTGTTCCTTCCGTATTTCTCCACCAAGGGGCGGGGAACGGGCCTGGGGCTGGCCATCGTGAACCGGATTCTGGCCGACCACGACGCCACCATTCGGGTGGAGGACAACGTGCCCGCCGGCGCGCGGTTTGTCGTGGACCTTCCGGTGCGGCCCGGCGCCGAAGCGGAGGCCAAAACGGCTGAAATGCCGGCCGCGGAGATCCGTTCGTGAAGCCCGCGAGCATTCTGATTGTCGATGACGAACCTTTGATCCGCCAGTCGCTAGCCGGGGTTTTGGAGGACGAGGGCTATCAGACGCATACCGTATCCACCGGCGAGGAATGCTGCGCGGAGCTGGAGCGGACGGCCTATGATCTGATCCTGCTGGACGTATGGCTGCCCGGCATGGATGGGCTGGACACCCTGTCGCGATTGCAGGAGATCTCGTTCGAAAACCGGCCCGTGGTGGTGATCATTTCCGGGCACGGGACCATCGAAACGGCGGTGAAAGCCACCAAGCTGGGAGCATTCGATTTTCTCGAGAAGCCGCTCACCATCGAGAAGGTAATGGTGGTGGTGAAGAACGCGTTGCAGCAGCGCAAGCTCGAGCTGGAAGTGGAGCGCCTGAAGGAAGAAGGCCGCCGCGATCTCGACATCATCGGCGAAAGCGTTCCCATGAAGGCGCTGCGCCAGCAGCTGGCGTTGATGGCCGCCACCAATGGCCGCGTGCTGATCTATGGCGAAAGCGGCACCGGAAAAGAGCTGGTGGCGCACGCTATTCACGGCAGCAGCCCGCGCCGGGCCGAGGCGTTCGTGGAAGTGAACTGCGCGGCCATCCCGGAGGATCTCATCGAGAGCGAGCTGTTCGGCCATCGCAAGGGCAGTTTCCCCGGCGCCACCGAAGATAAAACCGGCAAGCTTCAGAAAGCCGACGGCGGAACGTTGTTCCTGGATGAGGTGGGCGACATGAGTCTGAAAACGCAGGCCAAGGTGCTGCGGTCGCTCGAGGAGCAGCGCTTTGAGCCGGTGGGCGCCGAGACCTCCATCCAGGTGGATGTCCGCGTGGTGGCCGCCACCAACAAGAATCTGGAGGAAGAAATCGAGCGCGGCAATTTTCGGGAGGACCTGTTCTACCGGCTGAACGTGATCCCGTTTTATGTGCCGCCGCTGCGTGATCGCATCGAGGACATTCCGCTCCTGGCGGATCACTTCCTAAAGGAGTTCACTACTGCTTACGGACGCCGCCCCAAGGAGCTGACCACCGAAGCGTACGACGTGCTCAAAGAGCATCGCTGGCCGGGAAATGTGCGCGAGCTGCGCAATCTGATGGAGCGCATCGTCATCATGAGCCCCCAGATACGCATCGACGCTCGCCATATCCCGCTGATCCCGGGCAAACGCGCCGTCTTTGAACGCGCCGCGGAACGACTGGGCAGCCTGCACGAGGTCCGCGCGGCCGCCGAGCGCGAATACATCCTCAAGACGCTCGACGAAACCAAGGGCAACGTCACCCGAACGGCCGAGCTGCTGGGGCTGGAGCGCAGCAACCTGTATAGAAAAATGAAGACGCTGGGGATCGGACCGAAGGAATAACCTACACAGCAGTCACCGGTCTTCCAGGTGAAGTAGCAACTTGCGGCTGCGAGCTTTCATCGCGGGCGTGCCGCTTTTCAATGACTGGCGCACCAGCTCGATCACTTGGGGTCGAAGACTCGAGTCATCCCGCGCCAAGTCGGCCAGCCCTTGCAGAGCCGAGGTCTTGACGATGGAGCTGCGGTCTTCCAGATAGCCCTCCATCCAAGTCGCGGCGCGTTGCCGCTCCCTAGCGCTCAGCGGAAGCCGTGGAACCATCGCGGCCAGATGCCAGCGCAGCTCCTGTTCCTTCGTCTCGGCCATCAATCCCAGGAGCGCTTTTTTGTAAGGTTTCAGGAATTCGTCATGCCCGCGCGTGAACTTCTCGGTAGCATCCGCGGCACGAATTCGCACCAGCGGATCTGCGGACCACAAGCCTGCGATCAACTCGGGAAACCGTGCGGGATCCTTGGACACCATCGCCACCGCCTGGTCCGAGCCGCCGATGCTTCGCCGGTCCCCGCCTTCCAGCAGCGCAAGGATGTTCCTGCGTGGCATCGAAGCTCACTCGCTATCCAGTTGCCCCCGCGCCGCGGCTTGTGCCAGCTCGTCGCAGCGGTTGTTGTCGGCGTGAGACGCGTGGCCCTTGGTCCAGGACCAAGTCGTTTTATGCCGCCCGTTCTGTTCGTCCAGCTCGTGCCACAGATCCTGATTCGCCACCGGCTTCTTGCCGCCCGTGCGCCAGCCGTTCATTTTCCATTTGTAGATCCAGTCCGTGATGCCGTGCTTGAGATAGTTCGAGTCGGTGACAATCTCCACTTCGCACGGCTCCTTCAGGGCGCGCAGTCCCTCGACCGCGGCCTGCAGTTCCATGCGATTGTTGGTGGTTTCGGGTTCCGAGCCGTACATCTCGCGCGTCTTATCGGCGTAGCGCAGAATGCACGCCCAGCCGCCCGGCCCGGGGTTTCCGATGCACGCCCCATCCGTGATCAGCTGCACCCTCTTTAATAAAGGCTCCGGTTTCAGGCGGGAACCTCAACGGAAGCCTCAGCCAACTCGCGCTCAAAGAACGCGTCTACCAGATTGAGAATTTCCGGCGCCTCGGTGGCCTTGTAAATTTCAACGCGCAGTTTCGACCCGTTGCGCACCCCGTGCGTGAAGTACGTCGCGAACTGCTTCATCTTGCCCACTGCATCCACCGCGCCGCGTTCGCACAGCATCGCGTAATACGTCCGCATGAGGTCATAGCGCTGACGCTCACTGGGATGCTCGTAACTTCCGGTTGCGAGATATTGCTCGATTTGTCGAAAGATCCACGGGTTCGAAGAAGCGGTGCGGCCGATCATGACGGCGTCGCAACCCGTTTCGCGCACCATGCGGACCGCGTCCTCGGGCGTCGCGATGTCGCCGTTGCCGATCACCGGGATGCGGCCTACGGCGGCCTTCACTTCCGCGATGCGGCTCCAATCCGCTTTGCCGCTGTAGCCCTGTTCGCGCGTGCGCGGATGCAGCGCCACCGCTTGCAATCCGCAATTTTCGGCGAGCTGTGCCATTTTCACGGCCACCAACTCTTGATCGTTCCAGCCGGCGCGAAACTTCATGGTCAGCGGAATCGAGATGGCCGCGCGCACTTTCCGCAGAATCTCTTCCACCAGCGGCAGATCGCGCAACAATCCCGAGCCGCCATTGCACTTCACCACTTTCTTCACCGGGCAGCCGAAATTGATATCGACAATATCGAATCCGAAATCCTGACACGCCTTGGCGGCGTCGGCCATCACCAGCGGATCGGAACCAAACAACTGCGCCGAAATCGGGTGCTCTTCCGGCTCGAAGAATAGATAGCGGAAGGTCCGCGTGGCTTTCCTGCCTTCCGGGGTGGTGGCCCGCAGCGAATGTACCACGCCGTGCGAGCTGGTGAACTCGGTCATGATCAGCCCGCAACCGCCCTGGTTGCGGATCAGGCGGCGAAAAACCGTATCCGTCACACCCGCCATGGGCGCAAGCACCGTGGCAGGCGCGATGCGGACCGGACCAATATGGAATTCGCGCGGAAAATCGGACATCCTAAGCTATTTTAACGGCTCGGGTTGCGAAACGGAAATAGGGGGCGTTGCGTTTAATGATGTGAGAGCACAGTGATGTGAGCGCACCGGACAGCGCATTATGGACTGGAAATTGGCGTCGGCCTTTGCCACCGGGGCTGTGATGGCTTCCCTCATCGTCTTTTTTGCGATGAAGCCGGAGCCTGTGGCGACCAAGCCCGTGCCGCGCCAGCCGCCGAAGATGGCCCTCAGGCCACCGCCTCCGGTGGCGCATGTCCAACCCCCCGTCCACCGGACTCTGGTTCGCGAGAAGCCTTCACCCATGCCGCCGCCGGTGCGCCGCGAACGTCCAGTTACGGTCGCAAGATACCAACCGCCGCCTCCACTGCTTCCTCCGCCGGCCACTCTCCCAGTTCCCCGCGCCGAGCCGGCGCCCGCTCCGAAGGTCGAGGTCCGTGTTCCAAACGTCGTAACGCTGGCGGCCGGGATGACCCTCGCGGTCCGCATCGGCGAAACCATTTCGTCGGTCCGCAATCAGCCGGGCGACAGCTTTCTCGCAACTCTGACGCAGCCGCTGGTGATTGACGGATTCGTCATCGCCGAACGCGGCTCTCGGGTGGAAGGAAGGGTAGTGGACGCTACCGCGGCCGGCCGCGGGAGAGCCTCGCACCTCGCCGTGTCCGTCGTGCAGGTGGCTACTTCCGACGGACAGAATATTCGCATTCGCACTGAGCCGTACAGCAAGGACGGGCCGAGCCCAGCGGCGGAAATTCCCGTCGAGACGCGAATCAATTTCCGCGTCCAGGACTCTGTCACGATCACCGAGCATCTCGATTAGCCCGCGCGCTTCGAGCGCAAAGTCTCTCGCGCCCCGAACGGCTTGTTGCGGAGCAGGGCGGAAGCTTCCCTCGAGAGCCCGCGCATCTGCCAGGGTTCGCGCGCCCTGCCAATTGCCAAGACCGACGTCCACAGCGGCCGGTGGATAAACGTACAGCCATGACATTCGGAAAATTCGGATCGGTATCCAACAGAAGATCGAATTCCCGCAGCCGGTCGAGCAGTTCCGGCAATTCCATGGCTCAAGGAAACCCGATGTCTTCTTTCACCTTCTCCATCCAGTTGTAGACGATGGGGCAGTAACCGGCGCGATCCAGAAATTGCCACATCCGGCTTGCAATCGAACCCGTGCCGCGCACCACGTGCGGGAAGTTCGCGCAGTTCTGTGGACGCGCCTCATACACGCTGCATAGATTCCCGTCGAGAAACACGCAGCTGGTCTGGTTGTCCTGAGAGACGCGTTTCAGGATTTTCGCGCCGGCGGCATCGCGGGCCGTGAATTGCAGCGCAAATTCGCGCTCGCTCACGCCGATAAACTTGGCGAGTTTCTCCACGTCGCGCTGGTTGATCCCCACCTCGGTGACGCGGCAGCAATTCGCGCATTGCGTGCAGTCGATCTCGGCTTCGATCTCCTCGCCGAAGCGCCGCAGGCGGCGATCCGAATGGCGATGGCTTTTCAGGTAAGCCCGGAAGCGCGAGTTCTCGCCTCGCTTCTGGTGCTCGAGGCGGCGAATCTGGACGAGATCTGTAATCATTCCCTAAATCAATTATCACCTCAACCGGGGCATGCGCGACTGCTAGAGTAAAAGTTGAAACCATCCGGCGCACTGGTGCTCTTCGATATCGACGGCACGCTCATTCGCCGCGCCGGGCCGCATCATCGCGAAGCTCTGGTGGAGGCCATCCGGCGGACCGCGCATGTCGAGACCACCACCGAAGGCGTGCCGGTGGCGGGCATGCTCGATCGCGATATTCTCACCACCATGATGTTGCGGGCCGGCATGCCGCGAAGCGGGATCCGTCGCGTGCTCCCCGAAGTAATCGAGCGCGCGCAATCCATCTACGTCCGGCGCGTGCCTGACCTGGCGAATAAAGTCTGTCCGGGCGTGCGACACTTGTTGCGCCGTTTATCGCGCCGAGGTGTCGTAATCGGCTTGGTCACCGGCAATCTTTCGCGCATCGGCTGGCGCAAAATGGAGCGCGCGGGTCTGCGGCCCTTCTTTCGATTCGGCGCCTTCGCCGAGATGGCTCGCGATCGCGCGGGCCTGGTTCGCATCGCCGTCCGGCGCGCCCGTCAAGAGCGTTGGATTGCCCGCGATAGCAACATTACTCTCGTTGGCGACCATCCCAACGACGTGCTCGCCGCCCATGCCAACGGCATTCGCGTGGTTGCGGTGGGTACTGGAATCGTTTCGCTCGAGGAGCTGCATTCCCACGCGCCGCATGTCGCCGTTCCCGATTTGCGCGAGCTCGAAATCGAAACGCTTTTGTAATAAAATCCCGCCCTGCGCGTGGGACAATCGGGAGGTGTGCCGACCGTCGACTCGCCTGACGATTCTGTTCCTGCTGCTTACGCCCTTTTGCACGTTTGCTCAATCGGACGGCACTCCCACTGACCCGGATGCCGCGCCTCCGGCCGATCCCGAGAATTGGAACCTCTACTATCAGGCCACTTCCGTCGGCGACCATCACGGAACGTTCAATTCTCCCTACCAAGGCCCGCTGAGCCTGCATGACACCTCCGAGAGCGACGTTTCTCTCACCACCACTCTGTTCTTCAGTCTTCGCCTGGGACAGGGCACGCAGGTTGTCTTCGATCCTGAGATCGCGGGGGGCAGGGGGTTCAGCGGCGTCAACGGCCTGGCCGATTCTCCTAACGGCGAACTTCCCCGAGTAGAAGCCGCCACCCCCAAGCCCTACCTCGCGCGCCTCTGGATTTCGCATGACTTCGGTTTTGGCGACGCGGTGGAGCACTTCGAGAGCGACGACAACCAACTGGCGGGCGACCGGCCCATGACCCGCTTTACAGTCACCGCCGGAAGATTCTCGCTCTCTGACTACTTCGATGACAACGCGTATTCGCACGATCCCCGCAGCCAGTTTCTGGCCTGGGGCTTGATGTACAACGGCGCCTGGGATTATCCGGCCGACACGCGCGGCTACACCTGGGGGATCGTCGATGAGTTTCACACCAAGAACTGGTCCTTGCGATATGGAATCTCCGCCGAGCCTCGCGTGGCGAACGGTCCGCAGTTCGACCGGCGGCTCTTTGTCGATCATGGACAAACCTTCCAGGAAGAGCGGCGCTTTTCACTGGGAGGCCACGCGGGCGCCGTTCGCTGGCTGCAATATCTCAATCGCACCCGATCCGGCAGCTATTTGGAAGCCGTGCAATTAGCTGAGCAGACCGGAAGCGCTCCCAGCGTTCAGGCCATTCGCCGGCCGGGCACCTTGAAGTATGGAACCGGCATTAACTTCGACCAGGAGCTTTCTCGCGATGTCGGCGTTTTCTCGCGGCTGGGCTGGAACGATGGCAAGACCGAGGACTTTGCGTTCACGGCCATCGATCGCCTGGCTGAAGGCGGCGTGTCGCTGAAAGGAACGCGCTGGAAACGAAAAGACGACGTGCTCGCCACCGCCTTTGCGGCCGCCGGAATCTCGGGCGTGCACGCTGAGTACCTGGCGCTGGGCGGACTCGATTTCCTGATCGGCGATGGAAGACTCAACTACGCGCCGGAATATCTTTGGGAAAGCTACTATAGCGCGCGGATCATGCGCGGCTTTTACGCCACCTTCGACGTGCAGCATTACAACAATCCGGCCTACAATCACGATCGCGGGCCGGTGCTGGTGGAGTCCATCCGGCTGCATATCGAGTTCGGCATCAAACCGCTCTCGGCGAAATAAATCGGTCTGTTGTACCCTGATTGGAGTGAGCACCGATCCCGCGCGTCAGTTGCTGCGCCACAGCTTGGCCACGCTTGCCTATCGCGGCGGTAAAGCGGTGCGCGGCGCGCCCGATTCCTTTGCGGACTTTCACGCATCGCCGGAGACCAGAACGCCCGGGCAGATCCTCGCTCACATCGGCGATCTCCTCGATTGGGCCTTGTCGGCCGCGCGAGGACAGCAACAATGGCGCGAATCGGCGCCGCTCCCGTGGCCCGCCGAAGTGCGGCGTTTCTTCGCCGCGCTGGAAGCTTTCGACGCCTATCTGGCTTCCGATAGCCCGCTGCAGGCGCCGGCCGAGAAGCTATTTCAAGCGCCCATCGCCGACGCGCTCACCCACATCGGGCAAATCGCGATGCTGCGCCGGATGGCGGGAACGCCGGTGCGCCCGGAAAACTATTACGTCGCGAAGATCGCCGCCGGGTCCGTGGGCGCCGATCAGCCCGCGCCCGTGCAAGAGTTTTAGCCCGCGAGTTTAGTTGGAAGCCGCCGCCGATTGTTCCCGTCTGGCTTCCGCTTCGACGGCGCGCATCACGCGCAGCGTATTTCCGCCGTAGATTTTGCGAATATCGGCGGCCGAGTAACCCTTCTCGAGCAGCGCGCGCGTGAGATTCGGAAACTTCGAGACATCCTCCAGGCCGGTTGGCGTGCAGAACACGCCGTCGAAATCGCTGCCGATCCCCACCGCGTCGATTCCGCCGATTTTAACCGCATGGTCGATGTGGGCCACCACGTCGGCGAGCGTGGCCGGCGGCACTTTCTTGCGATACTCCTCGATCAACGTATCTTCGCTGATTGCGCCCGGGTTCGCCCCCAGGTTCGCGAGCATGCCGGCCTCCACATTCTTCGAAGCGTCCGCGGATTTCTCCGACAAGAAGCCGCAGTTGAAGTTGATCTGCATCACGCCGCCCTTTTTGCCCAGCGCCGCGATCATTTCGTCGGTCATGTTGCGCGGCACGTTGCACAGCGCCCGGCACGAGGAATGCGATGCGATGATCGGGGCTTTGCTGGTCTCAAGCGCGTCCCAAAACGTCTTGTCGGCTGTGTGCGAGATGTCGATCATCATGCCGAGCCGGTTCATTTCGCGCACCACCTGTTTGCCAAACGGCGTCAGACCGTTGTGATGTTCCACGCCGGCCTTCTCGGCATCGCCCGACGAATCCGCCCAACTGTTCGTATTGGTGTGAGTCAGCGTCATGTAGCGGATGCCCAGATCGTGGTAATCGCGCAACAGCCGCAGGCTGTCTTCAATGGCGTGCCCACCTTCGATGCCCATCAGCGCCGCGATCTTGCCCTGTTTGTGAATGCGCTCGATATCGTCGGCGGTGGTGGCCAGCACAAAGTCGTTGGGATAGCGCTCCACGATGTCATGCCGGACAGTGTCGATCATTTGCAGCGTTCGGTTCGCCGAGTGGTTGTCCTTGACGTAGCTCGAGTCCACGTACACAGCAAAGAATTGCGCGCCCACGCCGCCTTCTTTCAGCGCCGTAACGTTGGTGTGGCCGTCATGCTTGTTCTTGCCGATATCGTATCCGTTTACTGTTCGGCTGGTGATGTCGTTGTGCGTGTCGATCAGCAGCATGGAGCGGTGGATCCGCTCCACTTCGGCATCGTTAACCGGGCGTGTCTGCGCCAGGCACGCCAGCGCCAGGGCAACCAGCCCGCAAAGAGTTCCGAGCTTTCGCATATAGCCGAATATAGCGCACCCGAGTATAACGCAAAGTAAAGAAAGCATTGGATTCTGCCGATCTTTCCGGCAGCAGGAGCCAGTGTCCCCCCGTGACAACCTACCAATACGCCGGGTCCGAGCTGGAAGTCTTTGAGAAGGCGCGCAACTGGAAAGCCTACCTGCGGCGTTCGATGGAGCCATATTTGACCGGCTCGGTGCTCGAAGTAGGCGCGGGACTTGGCGCCAACACGCGGCAGTTTGCGGCTCTGCATTTCGATCGGTGGACCTGCCTGGAACCCGACGAGTCGTTGCTGGAACAAATCGAACCCGCCGACCGGCGCGAGTTGATTGCGGGCGACCTGTCCGCGCTCGAATCGTCCCGGCTCTTCGACGCGATCCTGTACATCGACGTGCTGGAACACATTGAGGACGATTCTGGAGAACTGCGCCGCGCTGCCGCGCACCTGAATCCTGGTGGCGCCCTGATCGTGCTGTCACCAGCCCACCCCTGGCTATTCACGTCATTCGATAAAGCGATCGGCCACTTCCGCCGCTACACCCGGCAATCGCTCCAAGCCGCCGCACCCCCTCATCTGCGCCGCGAGAAGCTCATCTACTTGGATTCGGTCGGGATGCTCGCGTCTCTTGCCAACCGCCTGCTGCTCAACCAGAGCATGCCGACCGCGGCGCAGGTCCGCACCTGGGACACGTGCCTGGTCCCTTGCTCGTGCTGGATCGATCCACTGTTTCTCGGCGCTGTAGGAAAGTCGGTGCTGGGTGTCTGGCGCAATGTTTAGGCGGATCGCCCCGGTAGCTCTCTTCGCTGCCGTCGCGACCCTGCTGTGGTGGATCTTCGGCCATCGATTGATCCTCGGAACCAACGACGAGGGCATTTACCTCGACGCCGCCGAGCGCATCTTGCACGGCCAAAAGCCGTATGTGGATTTCTTCGGCTACATGAGCCCCGGCAGCTTTTGGATGCAGCTCCTTGCGTTTCGAGCGCTCGGCGTCACGCTGGCCGCCGGACGCGTGCTCGTTATCTTGTACCTGGCTTTGGAATGCGCGCTGATTTACTGGCTGGTGCAACGATTCGCTTCGCGCGCCGCCGCCTTGGTTACAGCACTGTTCTTTCTGGCCTTTCAGACGGCGGATGCAAACATGCTCACCGCGCAGCACCGTTGGGATAGCAGCGCCTTCGCCCTGGCCTCGATCGCGCTCTCGGTGGCCCCGGGACGGAGGCGGCTGATCGCCGCCGGTGCGCTGATCGCTTGCGCCGCGCTGGCTACGCCCTCGGTTGCCCTGGTCGGCGTCGCCACGCTGGTTTGGCTGCGCAAGCGAGCGGGGTGGTACCTGCTCGGAATCACGATCGCCGGAACATGCGCCGTCGCCGCGCTTTGGATCAATGGAACTCTGGGGGCCTTTCTCGCGCAAATGGGCTGGCTTTCGCGCAACTACGCCGCGGTGAACGTGATGCCCTACGGCGCCATCATTGGCGGATATCGAACGCTGTTTCAAGGCGCCGGCGCATGGGAACTGCCGGTCAGGTTCGGGGTGGTTTTCTGCCTGGCCTTGCCCGCGATTCTGCCGGTTATCGCGCTCGCCGGTGTCGCGGTACTTTGGTTGCGGCATCGCGAGACGACACTCGGCTATTTGCTCCTGTGCACGGTCGCGCTCGTCGCGTCGACATATCCGCGCTCGGATGTCGCGCACCTGGCCTACGTGGCGGCGCTGCCGTATGCATTGACAGGCATCCTCATCTATCGCTTGCTCCCGGCTCGGCCGCGCGACTGGCTGGCCGTTTCAATTGCCCTGTGGGCTGGCTTGTTCGCTTGGCAGATCCAATTACCGTGGCGTCTGCGGCTATTGCACACGCCAGTCGGCGACGTTCGGGCCGACGCCGGGGAGGCTCCAGCCATCGAAGAACTTCTTTCCCAAGTTCGCCCGCATGAGTCGCTGTTCGTTTATCCCTACAAGCCGCTGCTTTACTTTCTCACGCAAGCCGAGAATCCCACCCGCTATGCTTATCTCGCGCCCGGAATGATGACCGGCGAAGACGCCCGGACCGCTCTCTCCGAATTGGCCTCCCGTCCCCCCGAGTGGGTGCTCTACATGGACCTGGACCGGGCCGAATTCGAGCGAGTCTTTCCCGCAGGCAAAATGTTGGACCCGCATTATCCGCAACTCGAAAGCTGGATCCACGCCAACTATCGCTCCTCCGGCTGTGCGCCCATGGGCGGGTATGTCCTGCTGCGCCGCATCAACTAACGGCGGTGTATACTATACACCGTGAGACGAACTCAGCTCTACCTCGAAGACGACCTTTGGAAAACGCTCCACATTCTCGCCCGGCAGTCTCACAGCACTGTATCGGAACTGGCTCGCAGGGCGATTCGCGAAAAATACCTCGGGGACGCAGCCAAGCGAAAGGAGGCGCTGCTTTCGGCGGTGGGCCTTTGGAAGGATAGGACGGACCTTCCTGATACCGAGACATACGTGCGCAGCCTCAGGAAAGGCGGACGGCTCGAACGATTCTCGAGATGAGCGATGTCCTGGTGGATACCGACATCCTGATCGAAGTTCTTCGTGCACGCAAGCCTGCAGTGGTTCGATTGTGGTCAGAGACGGCGAGCGGGGAAGGTGCGCTCTTCTATTCCCCAGTCACGCTGACCGAGATCCGACACGGCATGAGGGCCAACGAGCGCGAGTCCACGGAGCGCATATTCTCCTCCATGATGAGTGTTCCAATCGGGGTGGAAATCGCCACGCGCGCGGGCGACTATCTTCGCGCATTTCACGGCAGTCACTCACTAGAGTTAGGCGATGCCCTGATCGCCGCCACCGCGTCCGTTCATCAACTGACATTGTGGACACAGAACCGAAAGCATTTTCCGATGAAGGATCTTCGGTTCTTCACTAAGTCCTCACACTAATCCCCGAACGAACCCACCGCTTCCGCCTTGTCGGCCACAGGCTCGGGTTTTGGCGCGGGCATAATCGTCTGCACCAGGTCGGCCGGCGCCGGCTTTTCCTTGAGAATCTGCTCGCGGTACAGCTTCGCCATGCGCTCGTTCTCTTGCTGCTTCAGTTTCTCGTCGCGGGCGCGCGTCTTTTCCTCACGCGCGGTCTTGGCGATCCCCAGCTTGTCGAGATCGTGTTGTTTGCCGTGCTGCACGTCTTCGGCGCGCAGCACCAGCGAGTGATCCTTAGCCGCCAGGTTTACCTTCTTGCCGCCCGCGATGATCTCGTGCCGCCCGTGCTCCTCGTACCACTTGGTGAGCGTCGCGGTCATGTGCATCTTTTCGATAATGTTGCGCCAGCCCACGCCCGTATTGTAGGCGCAGAACGAAATTTCGCCCTCCTGCGTGGCGTAAGGAATGATGCACTGCTCGGTGCGCCGGAAATCGTAGTTGAACAGATCCTGGAACCACATGCCGGCCACAAAAAGGAAGTTCCAACGGTCGTTGCGCCGCTTGGTGATGTCTTCCATGGTTCGGTCGCCCGTCACCTTCCCATAGCCGCCCTTCTGCGCCTTGGGGGTCATTCCGAAACACTTGTCGAACTTGGCGATGAGATCCGTCAGCTTGAAATGCGTCGGCGATTTGAACGGGTTGTAATTGTGCAGCAGCGCCAGGCTGACGCCCATCACGTTCATCCAGCGGCTGGTGCGCGCGGCGTCGTTGATTCGCGCAATATCCTTGGCCAGGCGATCGGCGTTCAGGAACGCGGTCACCGGAACCGCCTCTTTGGTTTCCTTGTCGCACATCACGGCCATGCCGATACCGCAATTGGGATGGCAGCCGCAGCTCAGTTGTCCCCAGTCCGCCGAAGGACCGTGCACCAGATCGGCGAAGTCGGAGAACGTGCTCATGAACGAAATCGGGAACCAATCGCGGACCGGTTCACCGAGCCCGGTCTGGTTTTTCACGTCGTGCGCCAGATGCGAGAGCGTGTAGCGCTGGGCCTGCCGTCGCTCGTCGGTCACCGCCTCGTCGCGGCCGGTAAAGGAAACCGGCTGAAAGCTCAGGAACGGGATCTTCTTCGGATTATCCAGAGCGAAGCGCACCACCGCTCCCACCTGCTCGTTGTTAATGCCGTTGATGATGGTGATCACCGGCACGATGTCGACACCGGCTTTCCACAGGTTCTCGATGGCGCGCAATTTCACGTCGAATAAATTACCGACGGCGCGGTGCGAATTGGCTTCATTGCCAATCCCATCGAACTGCAGATAGGCGTAACGGAGACCCGCTTCGGCGGCCTGTTTGCAAAACTCGGGACTCTTGGCGAATTCAATCCCGTTGGTCGCGGCTTGCACGCTGTTATATCCCACCTTGCGGCAGTACCGCACGGCATCCAGGAAGTAAGGCGACAGCGTCGGCTCGCCGCCCGAAAACTGCACCGACATCTGGCGGCGGGGCTTAATGGAAATCGCATTGTCCAGCAGCGTTTGAATATCTTCCCAGCTCAGCTCGTGCACGAAGCCCACTTGGTTGGCGTCCATGAAACATGGATCGCACATCATGTTGCAGCGGTTGGTCAGGTCGATGGTCAATACCGAACCGCGGCCGTGTTTGATGGTGCTGGTTCCGTGGTTATGCAGTGTCTCATCGTTGTGCGCGCGAATATCGCGGCCGGGGAACACGTCTTCCAGATGCTTGAAGAACTCCGGATCCATGGCCATCACGTCTTCGAAGCGGCCGTGCTTGGGGCACTCCTTCACCATCAGGATCTTGCCATCGCGCTCGATGATCTGCGCCTTGATCTCGCCCACTTTTTCGTTGAGCAGAATCTCGTGCGGCAGCTTCCCGTCCACAATCTGCTGGCGGATCTCCGGCACGCAGCGCGGGCACAGCGAATCGGTCTCTCGCGGCCATCCCAAGGGCGGCTTCTGCTTCTCGTAACTTTTCAGCAGCGGCTTGTCGGACCAAGCCGGAGTAAAGGATGGGTTCTGGTTGATTTGGTTGAGTTTGTCAAATACAACCCAGGCAGCGCCTGCTGCCACCGTGACGGCTTTCTCGACGTACTTGATTGGCTTATGCATAGCTGAAGTGATGTTTCCGAGTATAGGCCACGCTGCATTAAAGAGGCTACACGATTATGTCGAATAGGCCCTTTTCCGACCTCGGCGGGGATATCCCTCATCGAACGGGGCTGTGGAAAACTCGCCGTCTCATTGAAAATGAACGATTTAGCGTGGCAGAACGACGAGGTCCGTCGCTTGAAAGTCACCGCCGGTCGCGAGCACCGGTTCACCACGCAGCGCCGCCAGCGCATAGACCGCGCAATCGCCCAAGTCAAGCCGAGCCCGATGCCCCCTGCCCTTCTAAAACGCGCAGACGCAGCGATACCAACCTTCGCCTGCGCTTCGTCGAACGCGAGGCTGTGCGCCACCGGATTCTTGATACAAAGTCCGTCCCTTCACCTTGCTCATAACTTCAGCATTTGGCAATCCCCCGCCCGCCCTGTGTCAAAATCAGTGCAGGGGTTTTCTTGGCAGAGCAACGCAGCACGCCCGCCGCCGTGACGCCTGGCTCGGTCGGGTCGGTTCGCTTGTTGGGCGTTCCCGTCCGGCTACACTTCACTTTCGTTCTGCTGCTGATCTTCCTGGTCGTCATCGGCCTCGGCAGCAACCAATCTCCCGCCGGCTACACGCTCTTCGTCCTGGCTGTGATCGCTTCGGTTTTGCTGCATGAGCTCGGGCACGCGCTGGTCAGTTCGCACTACCGCATCCGCACCATCGAGATTGTGATGTACCCCATCGGCGGCGTCGCCCGCTTAGAACGCCCCGCCACACCTTGGGAGGAGTTCTGGATCGCCATCGCCGGTCCGGCCGTCAACCTGGCCATCGCCGGCCTCATTTTCGCCATCCTCTATTCGCAAAACAGAGCCGTCAATCTGTTCGCCTTGACGCAGCCGGCGGGCGACAACCTGGCCGACCGCATCGCACTGGGCAATCTGGTCCTGGCCGGATTCAATCTCCTCCCCGCCTTCCCCATGGACGGTGGCCGCATGCTGCGCGCCATTCTCTCGCGCTTGAAATCCGAGTACGAGGCCACGCGGATCGCCACCTGGTCCGGCCGCATGTTGGCCATCAGCATGGGACTGTACGGCTTCATCTACATGCCCATGCTCGCCTTCGTCGCGTTCTTCATCTATCTGGGCGCCGCCAATGAAGGCGCCGCCTCGCGCGGCCGGTCGCTGACGCAAGGCATCCCGGTCCGCGCCGCCATGATGACCGAGTTCCGGACGCTGGCCCACGGCAGCACCATTCGCGATGCCGCCAATCTCCTGCTCTCGACGTCGCAGCAGGATTTCCCCATCGTGCATGGCGACCAGGTGATCGGTTTGCTGGCCCGCAACGCGCTTCTTCGCGGCATGGCGCACGACGGGCAATCGTCCTACGTCGCTGGGTTCATGGAGCGCGAATTCCCCAGCGTGCCTCCCGACCAGGACCTAGCCGAAGTTCTGCCGCTCATGGCTCACGCCGGCGCCTGCGTGCTGGTGATGCAGGAGGGCCGCCTGCTGGGACTGCTCAGCTCCGAGAATCTCTCGCAATTTTTGCTTCTGCGCAGCGTCGGCCTCCAGCCTTCCGAGGAATGAAGAATGCGAATGCGTAAAGTCTGCCTGCTGCTCGTTGCCGCCTGCGCGCTCGCCAGCGCCGCCAACCTCAAACTGTATTTCAAGGACGGCAGCGATCAACTGGTCCGCGAATACAAAATCGAAAACGATCGGCTCAGCTACTACAGCGTCGATCGAGACGAATGGGAAGAAGTTCCGCTGTCGATTGTGGACTTGGACAAAACCCAGGCCGAGATCAAACGACGCGCCGACGATGTTCGCGCCGATGCCGCCGCGCAGGCAGCCGAGGACAAGGCCGAGCTGGATGCCCGCAAGCAGGTGGAGGCCGTTCCCGCCGAGGAAGGCGTCTACTTGATCGAAAACGAGCAGCTCAAGCCCATGAAAGTCGGCGAATCGAAGATAGTCACCAACAAACGGCGCAGCGTCCTCAAGGCCATCAGTCCGGTTCCGATGGTGAATGGCAAAGCCACGCTTGAGCTCGACGGCCCGCACTCCTCGCAAGGCACCGCCAATCGAAGCCCCGAGTTCTATATACGGCTTTCCCAGGACGAGCGCTTCGGCATTGTCCGCATGGGTGAGCATAAAGGCAATCGCGTGGTCGAAAAGCTCACCATCCAGCCGGTCATCAACGAGACCGTGCAGGAGCCCGACATGGTGGAGGTGTTTCGCCAGCAAGTCGCCGATGGGCTATTCAAAATCTGGCCGCAAAAGCCGCTCGAGCCGGGCGAATACGCGGTCGTCGAATACAGCGTGGAGAAGGTCAATATGCAGGTTTGGGACTTCTTCGTCGCGCCCGGTACCGGCCAGTAACTCACACCCGATGAAAAAATTCCAGGCTCTTTCGCCCGCACACCTTCCAGCGATATTCTCTTTGCGCCCGCACCCTGCCGGCCGCTCCCAGCTCGCGCCCCAGCTCCGGCGACGCTAGCAATTTCTCCATCGCGCACTGAATCTCGGCCGCGCTGCGGGGATCCACCAGCAGAGCGCCTCCGCCCGCCACCTCCGGCAGACAGGACGTGTTCGAAGTAATCACCGGCACTCCCGCCGCCATCGCCTGCGCCACTGGAAAGCCGAAGCCCTCGTACAACGATGGATAAACGAAGGCGCTCGCGCCCGCCGTCAGCCCCGGCAGCTCGTCCTCCGGCACGTACCCGAGATAGCGTACGCCTGCGGGCCTGGCCGCCAACCGCGCCAGGATCTTCGCGCCCGCCCACCCGCTGGCCCCCGCCACGACCAAATCGAAATCGCCGCGCAGCCGAAAGCTTTCCCAGGCATCCAGCAACGTGTCCAGATTTTTGCGCGGCTCGATCGCGCCTACGTACAACACGTACGGCTTTTCGCTGGGCCGCGCCTGCGCGCCAAAATAAACTTCCGGCACGCCCGGATAGATCACTTCGATTCGCTCCGCGTCCAAGCTCAGCAAGCGCGCGGCGTCCTGTTTGGAATTTTCCGATATTGCGATCAACCGGTCCGCCCGCGCCAGCACATTCTTCGCCAGGCTCTCGTCCGCCTGAATGTTCGCAGCCGTGTGCAGTTCCGGCATCAAGCGGCACGTCATGTCATAAATGGTGGCCGTCAATTTGGAACGCCGGGGAGGATGCCGGATCTGGTTCGATACGTGGAACACATCCGCCGCGGGCAGCGTCCATCGCAGCAGCGGCAACCAGGGCAGAGCATTGGCCGCAAAAACTCGCCCCAGGTGCAGGTAGGTTGGCGCCGATCGGGCGATGGAGCCCTCATGATTCAGCGGCCCCAGGCGCTCCAGCGCCGGAAGCGTCGAGATCCGGTCGTTGGCCGCCTGCTCCCACAGGCTCTGAATCCAGTAGTAGATGTAGTTCTTGACGCCCGCGCTCCTCAGCAGCAGCGGAGTGGCGTCAATCAGAATTCGCATGCCTGGCCGCGAGCGACTGCCGCCGCTCCGGGCACCATATGCGGCGTCAAGTCAACCGCAGGTTAGCACGTTCCCGGAATTACGTTACTGCCGCTTGCGATCTCCCGCCAGGCGGCGCCGGAGGAGCAATGCCGCCACGCCCAGTGTCACCACCGCAAGGGAGCCCGGCTCAGGCGTGGCCACGCCGGCAGTACCGGCAAAGTCCAGATTTTGGTAGCTGACGTCGCTGAAATTCTGGGTAACGGTAAAACTGGTTACGTTCGTGAGCTCGACCACGCCATTGATGAAATTATTGTAGTTCGTCGCATCCAGGTCGGTGCCGCCCACCACCGTAGTGTTGGAATCGCCTGAGGCAATGCTTATCGCCTGGCTGAAGTCGTAGTCGGCTAGGTCTTCGGGAC
Source organism: Bryobacterales bacterium (assembly GCA_963824345.1). GTDB lineage: Bacteria > Acidobacteriota > Terriglobia > Bryobacterales > Bryobacteraceae > Palsa-89. The sequence goes on along the minus strand of CAWGOZ010000008.1, from coordinate 24,315 downwards.
GCCAATAGTCTTGATAAACATAAAGGACCGCAATCGGTGTCGCGAACGTGACCGTATAGTTCGATTCCTCGGCATAGGTCAGAGCCTGCTGGCTGGAACTGCCCGGATTGGCGCTGAAGTAGCCGCCGCTTAGATCCGCCGTAGTAAGGCCGGCGTTATCCAAGCCCGTAATGGTGAAGCTTACGCCATCCAGAGTCCCGGACGCCGTGCTGCCGCTGGCCGCGGTCCAGGTCGCGAACGCGGCGCTGGCGGATGCCGCGGGGGCGCAGGCACAGGCCAGGAGCACAGCCACGCAGGCGGCGGAATTCCTCAAATTAAATTGGCGTCGAAGTAGCATACGGAAAACTTAACAGTCTTCCCCGGCATATTCAACATCAAAGAGCACTTTCCGCGCTCGCAAAAATTCCATTACTGACAGTACATAACGCAACGCGGCCCAGTACGATTCGAGATCCATTCGGCTTGCTAATTCGCGTGGGATAATGATGGTCGTGTCCAAAGCACATGAGCTCGAACAGCGCCTGGCTCGCACCGAGCAACAATTGCGCCTGTTGCAAAAGATCAGCCGCTTTCTGGTGCGGGAGATGAAGCTGCAGGACGCCCTCGACAATGTCGTTTCGCTGGTGGTGGAGTTCATGGAATGCGATTCCTGCCTGCTGTATTTGCTCGACAAGCGCGAGCTGGTATTGCGCGCCAGCAATCGCCCGTCGGCGGTTGGGAACGTGAAGCTGGCCATGAACGAAGGCTTAACCGGCTGGGTGGCTCGCGAGAAGCGCTTGCTGGCCATCTCGCGCGAGGCCTTTCGGGATTCGCGGTTCAAATTCTTCACCGATCTTCCCGAAGACACGTACGAAGCGTTCTTGTCGGCGCCGGTGCTTTCGCGCCGCGGCGTGGAAGGCGTCATCAACGTACAGCATCGCGATCCCCACGCCCATACCGGCATTGAAATGGAGCTGCTCGCAAGCGTCGGCGAGCAACTGGGCTGTCTGTTGATGCTGTCGCGAACCGAGCCGGCCGCCAGCGGAGATTCCGGCTTGGTTTTTTCCTCGGGGCCCCAACGTGCGAGCGGGAGTTAGAGCGTTCGTTCTCGCTCTCGGCCTGCTTGGTTCGATGGCTTCGCTCCGCGCCGCCGACCGCTGGAAAATTCAATACCTTTATGACCAGCCCGGTTCCAACTTCGATATTCGCGACTTGGCGTGTCCCAGCGCCCGGCATTGCGTGGCCGCGGGCGTCATTACCGACAACAACGATCGCCAGCGCGGGTCCGTGGTTATTACCGATGACGGCGGCCAGCATTGGTCCCAAATCGAAGTGAAGGAGCAGCCGCTCTCGCTGTTTTTCCTGGACCAGACAAGCGGCTGGATGGTCACCGATCGCGGGCTGTGGTCGACGGGAGAGGGCGGGCGCGGCTGGAACAAAGTGGAAACTCGCAAAGGAATCCTGCAGGCGTGCTTCCTGGACCGCAATCACGGCTACATCGCCGGAACATCCAGCTTGCTGGATGAAACTCGCGACGGGGGCAGAACCTGGACCAAAGTGCCGGAGGCCGCCAGTGCTTCCGGCAACGCCCGCGCGCTGAGCTTCGACTCCATCACGTTTCAGGGGCCGCATGGAATCGTCATCGGCGAGGTCGATCCCTCCGCCCCCGCGCCGAAATCCGCGAAAGGGTCCGCCAGCGCCGAGCGCCAGGGTCGTCAGATGACGGTACTGGAAACTTTGGACGGCGGCGGCAAGTGGACCACCAGCTCCGTTTCCCTCGATGCCGGCCTCGGGCGGTTGAGGCTGTCCAAGCAGGGTTCTGTGCTGGCGCTGCTTGTATATACGCAAGCGCACCCCACGTTGGCTTCCGCGGTATTTCAAATGGCTTTGGGAGATCCGCATTCCCGCATGATCTTCGGCCAGCCCAATCGCGCCGTAACTGATGTCGCGCTGCTCGCGGGCGCGGGATCGGTCAGCGATGGAGCAGTGATCGTGGCTGTGGAACCGCCCGGCAAGGGGCCGCGGGTTCCAATTCCCGGAAAACTCAAGATCCTCGAAAGCCCCAATCTCACGCTGTGGCAGGAGATGGACGTCGACTATCGCGCGCTGGCTCAGGCGGCGGTGGTGTCCGTCGCGGACAACCGGCACATTTGGGTTGCCACCGACACAGGCGCAATTCTGGGGTTGGTGGAAAGCCAGTGAAAAACAAACCGCAGTCACCTTGTTTTATCCACATTTTGTCCACAGTGAAAATCGCGTAAACGTCTGATTCCAAGCGTGATAAAAGTTTTGGAAAAAGGGTCTGTCATCGGCATTTAACAGTTGACTCCGCATGGGTTTCAAGCAATCATGGACGTGGTTCCAAGAGGTTTAGAGAGCAGTAAGCCTGGTGAACGGTAGCGAATCTGGAACATCGATCCGAGAGCGGCTAGTTAATAAGACTAATTAACGCTTTCGGGGAGCGAAGGGTGATCGGGCCGGGCACTAAGGTAGGCTTCTCGGATTGAGCCGCCAGCCGAGCGCTACGATCCCGAGGGATGCAAATCCCGGAGGGGAGCGAAAGTTGGTGGACATTCGAGAGTTCTGAGCTTGCAAAACGGCAACGGGCTTTGAGCGTCGAACATCCCCGGGGACGTGGCAAACACATCCGAGGGTGGGAGTGAAAAGCCGAACGGGCTGGAAGAATAGTTCAGGATTTCGCCGAAGAAATAGGCCAGGAGCGTTAACCTCGCCGCGGGGGCTTCTCGAAAGGGAACAATCGCTGCGGGCGAGCAAAAGGCCGTTTCGAGGCGTAGGTCTCTAGCAGGTAGCAAGGCGAGCGAATTCTGGAGCGTTGAACCGTAGCGGGGCAAAGAAAGACCGTTGCGGGGAGCGAAAGAATACGGCTTCCACTACGCTGTATGCCAAGCTCTGACCGTGCATGCCGGTCGGGGAGCGGATTGCCGCCTGGGTCACTTGGAACCTTTTTTATTTCAAGCACCCAACACCGGCGCGGCGTTTTGTTTGACGTAAGCGTACCGGAATTCTTCCAGCGCTTTCACCAGATGGTCCACCACCGATCCGCGATTCTGGATTTTGAGACCTTCAACGGAAACCACCGGCAGCAAGTCCCGCGTGGTGGAGGTGATGAAAACCTGATCGGCGCGCTCCAGGTCGGCCGGCGTCAGCGTTCGCTCCACTACCCGGATTTTCGGAACGCGCACCACGTCCAAAAGTAATTCGCGCGTGACGCCCGGCAGGCAGCCCGAATCGAGCGGCGGCGTCCATACTTCGCCTTCCGTCGCCGCGAAGATGTTGGCGGAGGTGCATTCACAAACCTCTCCCCGCTCATTTAATAAGACCACTTCATCGAAACCGCGCTGCTGTGCTTGCTCGTACCACGTGAGATTGTCCGACCAGGACAGGATCTTGCAGCCGGAAAATTCGTTCTGCGCGTGGCGGGCGTGTGGTTTCATGGCCAGCCGCACGCTCGATCCCCAGGGGTTCAAGTCCTTGGTGAAAGCCACCACGTCGAAATCGCGCTCCTGATCGGGCCCTTCGAACATCCCGCCGCGATTGCGGACCACCACCACGCGCAAAGTCGCGTTCCAGGCGGAATTCGCTTCGATCAGGCGCAGCAATTCGGATCTTAGTTGCGCCGCATCCCCAGGGAAGGGAACGTGTACCTTGGCCGCATCGCGTCGCATGCGATCCCAATGGCGCTCATACGCGAAAATCACCCCTTCGGCCACTCGTAAGGTGCTGAACACGCCCCACCCGTTCAGCAGGCCCACTTGACCGGCGCTCAAGCTCTTTTCGTGAGCGTCCAAAAGTTTCCCATTGTGCAGCAGGAAGCGATGCATATGCCTAATTTTAGCTCCTACCGCGAAGACCAGCCTCCGGCGCGGCGTTTGGGTGTCTAACTGCGGCCTGCCATGGCCTCCACGAATTCTGTAAAATGAAGGTTCACGCTGCGAACGCAATTCCTCGCCCGCCGATGAAAGCGTCGCATTCTATAGAGGAGTTAAATGGCAGTCACACAAGCGGGGCTCGAAGGAATTATCGCCGCCGAGTCCAATATCTGTTTCATTGACGGGGATCGTGGAATCCTAAGCTACCAGGGCTTTAACATTCATACCCTGGCCGACCACGCGACCTTTGAAGAAGTGATTTATCTCCTCTGGCACGGGCGCCTCCCAAAGCAATCTGAGTTGGACGCGCTGAAGGCCGAATTGGTGCTCAACCGGCCCATTCCTAAAGAGGTGGCCCAGTTTCTAGGCCAGGTCCCCAAGGGCGCGCCGATGGATGTGCTGCGCACCGCCGTGTCCATGCTGGGACTCTATGATCCCAAGGCCCGCGACAACTCCATTGAAGCGAGCGTGGAGAAGGCTGCGCACCTGATGGCGCAGACCGCGACCATCGTTACCACCTTCGACCGTCTGCGCAACGGCAAACCCGTTGTCGAGGGCGATCCGAAGCTCGGACTCGCGGCCAATTTCCTCTATACCCTCAGCGGCAAAAAGCCGGACGATGTCATGGAGCACGTGTTCGACATCGCGCTCACTCTGCACGCCGATCACGAATTGAATGCGTCCACTTTCGCGGCGCGCGTGGTGGCGGCTACCTTATCCGATATTCACTCCGCGGTCACCGCCGGTATCGGCGCCTTGAAGGGTCCGCTGCACGGCGGCGCCAACGAAGAAGTGATCCGCATGTTGCTCGACGCCGGCGACGAGCGTACCGCTCTGGAACACGTTCGGAACATGCTGGCCAATAAGAAGAAGATCCCCGGCTTCGGCCATCGCGTTTATCACACCGAGGACCCGCGCGCTACGCACCTGCGTGCGTTATCGGAGGAATTAGGGCGCCGCACCGGTCATCTGGATCTGTATCTCACATCCAAGAAAATCGAAGAGACCATTAAGGAACAAAAGAAACTCAACGCCAACGTGGATTTCTACTCCGCGTCCACCTACTATTCGCTCGGGATTCCAATCGACCTGTTTACCCCCATCTTCGCCGTCAGCCGCATGTCGGGTTGGACCGCGCACGTGCTGGAACAGTACCGCAACAACCGCTTGATCCGGCCGCGGGCGGATTACACGGGTAAGCCAGTCGGAGAGAAGTGGATCCCAATCAGCGAACGCTAACCGAGCCGCGACCAACCGAGCCGCGACCAACCGAGCCGCGACCGTGAGGAAGCGGGTGCAACATGCATGACCTCGCTTTCTTCCGAGCCAATCTGGACTCGATCGCCCAGCGCCTGGCTACGCGTGGATATCAGCTCGACGTGATCCAGTTCCGTACCTTGGACTCCGAGCGCCGCTCCGCCCTCACCGAAGCCGAACAGCTCAAAGCGGAGCGCAACGCAAAAAGCGCGGAGATCGCAAAACTCCGTAAGGCGGGCCAGGACGCCACCCAACTACAGCAGGAAACCCGTGCCATCGGCGACCGCATCGCCGTCCTGGATGAAAAAGCCAAATCCGCGGACGAAACGTTCCGCGAATTAATCGCCGGCGTTCCGAACATTCCCCAGGAGTCCGTTCCCATAGGCTCCAGTGAAAAGGACAACCTCGAAATCCGCCGCTGGGGCCAGCCTCGTCAATTCGATTTCCAGCCCAAAGCCCATTGGGATCTTGGCGCGGACCTGAAGATCCTGGACCTGGAGCGCGCCACGAAAATCACCGGCGCTCGCTTCGCCGTCTACTGGGGCATCGGCGCTCGCCTGGAGCGCGCCCTCATCAACTTCATGCTGGATGTTCACACCCGCGAACACGGCTATACCGAAGTGCTCCCGCCGTTCCTGATCAATTCCGCCAGCTTGTTCGGCACCGGCCAGCTTCCCAAGTTCAGGGAAGATCTGTTCAAAATCGAGAACACCGATTTCTGGCTCGCGCCCACCGCCGAAGTTCCTGTCACGAATCTGTTTCGAGACGAGACGCTCAACGCTCAGGATCTTCCCATCTCGCTGTGCGCGTACACGCCCTGTTTTCGCAGCGAAGCCGGGTCCTATGGAAGAGACGTTCGGGGCATTATCCGCCAGCACCAGTTCCAAAAAGTCGAGCTGGTGAAATTCACCCGGCCCGATCAAAGCTGGGAAGAACACGAGAAACTGACCGCCGACGCCGAAGACATCTTGAAGCGCTTGGGCCTGCCGTTCCGAACCGTGGCCCTATCCACTGGCGACATGGGCGCTGCCTCCGCCAAAACTTACGATCTGGAGGTCTGGCTTCCCGGCCAGAACGGCTTTAAAGAGATCTCTTCCTGCTCGAATTTCGAAGCCTATCAGGCCCGCCGCGCCTCCATCCGCGCGAAATCGGGCCAAGGCAAGGCCGACTACGTCCACACCTTGAATGGCAGCGGACTGGCCGTGGGCCGCACCTGGGTGGCGATCGTTGAAAACTACCAACAGGCTGACGGCAGCGTAGTTGTCCCCGAGGTCCTTCGCCCCTATGTGGGCGCCGACCGCCTCCAAGCCGAGTCACAAAGCTTCCGCTAAATTCGAACCTGCCGAAGTGCTTGGACCGTCAGAAGTTGGCCCGCGCTTGCCGTGAGCGGTAGTTTCTCAACCTCTGCTCTCATGAATAAGCTGAGTCATGTTGAGTTTCAAATGGTGGCTGCTGTTCGCCGGCCTGGCGTTCAGCTCGCGGTTGCAGGCCACTCCGCCCCTCACCACGATTAGCGACACTCTCTATAACGCCGATGGAACTCTTTTCAACGGTGTCCTTACCATTTCGTGGCCGCAATTTGAAGCGTCCGATACCTCCAATGTCGCGGCCAATTTAATTGAGGTGTCGGTCGAAAACGGGGTGCTGTACGTCCAATTGATCCCGACCACCAACGCGGACACTGCCGCGGTTTACACCGTTACGTTCGCCACCGAGGGCGTGGTCGAGTTCACCGAGACCTGGGCGGTGGCTCCCAGCAACATACCCCTGCGCGTGCGCGATGTCCTGCTGCCTCCGGGATCCATTACCGGATCGGCGCCAACAGTGGTCACGACTATCAGCATCGCCGACGTTACAGGGCTCCAGGCTGCGCTGAATTTGCGCGCGCTGATCGGCACCACCTTTGCGCCTTCTCGGACCGCCATTATCGACGCCACCGGCGCCATCGATGGAGCGGCGGGCAATCTCTCCGATTGTATGCACGTGGACGGAACCTCGGCGCCTTGCGGTTCCGGTTCCGGCGGCTCCCTGTCGTTCGTTGACTCCGAAACCCCAGCCGGCGCCATCAACGGCGTCAACGCATCGTTCACTTTGGCCAACGCCCCCAACCCAGCCGCAAGTCTCGCTCTTTTCCTCAACGGATTGCTGCAGGACCAGGGTTTCGACTATACCCTGTCCGGCAATACGATCACGTTTGCAACCGCCGGGGTGCCCCAAAACGGCGACAGACTGCTGGCCTCCTATCGCCTCGCCGTCAGTATTCCGGGTGTGGGTTTTGTGGATCAGGAAACTCCCACCGGCGCGGCCAACGGGGTCAACACCACGTTCGCGCTGAGCCAGATCCCCAGTCCCAGCCTGAGTCTGATGGTTTTTCTGAATGGGCTGCTGATGAGCGTGGGCGTGGATTACACGCTCTCCGGGAGCACCCTCACATTCCTAACCGCCTCGGTTCCCCAGTCCGGCGACATCCTGCGGTGCTCCTACAGAACTGCCCAGTAGCCAGGGGGTAGTAAGGGAGTTTCCGGGTCCAACTACGGCATTTTCTTGGTTGTCCGTAACCCCAATCTGCCTGAAAATGGAATGGAGGCGGAAAAACTATGGGCAGGATGCTGCTGCAGCTTTGGCTGCAACATTTTTGGAAAGACCAGCGGGGGCAGGACTTTATCGAATACTCTCTTTTGGCTGCCGCCATCGTAATCGTCGTGGCCGGCTTTCTGCCTCAGAATGTGATGCCCGCGGTGAGCACCATCTTCTCCAAGATCACCAGCGGCATGGCTATCAGCTAGCCACTGCCTCACTGCCATCCGCCTCCCAGCGCTCGATAGAGTTGGGTGACCGACTGTAGCTCCAGCAGCCGCAGCTGCGCCAGATCCAGCTGGCCGGCAAACAGGTTCCGCTCGGCGTCCAATACTTGCAAATAGCTATCCAGGCCTCCGCGGTAGCGCAGCGTGGACAGCCGGACGCTCTCGGACAGCGCCGTCACCAGCTTCTCTTCTTCCCCCCGCTGTTCCCGTGTCCGGCTATGCGCCGCCAATGCGTCCGCAACCTCGCGCAACGCACCGTAGATGCTCCGCTGATAGGACAGCAGCATCTCGCGTTCCTGCGCTTCGGTCAGCCGCACGCCCGAGCGCAGGCCGGCGTGAAAGATGGGGAGCAGCGCCGAGGGTGCAATCGACGCCATCCTGGCTGGACCGGTGAATAGCTGGGCCAGCGGCTGGCTCTGGCCGCCCAGGAACCCGGTGAGGGAAATCTGGGGAAAAAAGAGCGCTCGCGCGGCGCCGATTTGGGCATTGGCCGCGATCAAATTTTGCTCGGCTTGACGGATGTCCGGCCGCCGTTCGAGCAGCGACGATGGAAGCCCCGCGGGTAGATCGGGCGCCGAAGCAATCGGTTCCCTCGCGATTTGCTCCAACCCTGGGCCTCGCGGAACTTCGCCCGGAGCATTGGCCAGCAACAGATTCAGCGCGTCTTCGGTTTGCGCGATGGATCGCTCCACGCTCGCGATCTGCGCGGTGGTGGTATAGAGAAACTGCTCGGCCTGGTGCACTTCCAAGCCGTTGGCCGCGCCCCGATCCTTGCGCAGCTGGATCAAGCGCAGATTGTCGTGCGCGATGCCGTTATTCTGGCGCCCGATTTCCAGCTCCAGGTCCAGCTCGCGCAGCGAAAAGTACGTGTTCATGACATCGGAGATCAGCGAGATGACAACTCCATGCCGTGCCTCTTCCGACGCCAGATATTGCGCCCGCGCCGCTTCCGTTAACCGGCGCAGCCGGCCCCACAGATCCACCTCCCACGCTAACTGCAAACCGGCCTGGGTGTAGGCGAAGGCCACTGGCGTTCCTGGCGGGAAAGGAAACGATCCGATGGAAGAACTGCGCGAGGCCGTGTAAGTGGCCTGCGCATCCAGCGTGGGAAGCAGATTGGCGCGCGTGATTCCATATTGCGCGCGAGCCTCGATCACGCGTTCGGCCGCTATCCGAACGTCGAAATTCTTCTCGAGCGCGGTCGCGATCAGTTGTTTCAGCGTGGCGTCCTGGAACAGCTCGGACCATTTTTTGTCAGCCAGGGATTCCGCCCCGTCCGCGGGAGCGCCCGGGAATTGCGGAGGAAGGCTGGTCTCGGGGCGGTGATAATTCGGCCCCACCAGGCAGCCGGACAAACCGAGCGCCAAGCCGAAGGTTGCGGCGCGCAGCACCCCACGCCGCATCAATCTGTCGCCTCCACCGGCTCCGGCTTGGGCCGCTTTACGTCCAGTTGGCCGCGTTTCACGCCTTTGTCCCGGCGCCGCTCAACAAAGGTCTCCACCACGAAATACTGCACCGGCACGAAGAAAATGGCCAGCAGCGTGGCCGCCAGCATGCCTCCGAATACCGTGGTCCCGAGCGACCGTCGTGACGCCGCGCCCGCGCCGGTGGCCACAAACAACGGCACCACGCCCAGGATGAACGCGAAGGACGTCATCAAAATGGGACGCAGCCGCAGCTTGGCGGCGTTCAGCGCCGCATCTCGAGCCGTCATTAGTTCCTTGTCGTGGCTGTCTTTGGCGAACTCGACGATCAGGATCGCGTTCTTGGCCGCCAGTCCGATCAGCGTGACGATGCCGATCTGGGTGTAAACATCGTAAGGATAATTGCGCAGATAAACCGCCAGCAGCGCGCCGAAAAGTCCCAGCGGAAGCGACAGCAAGACCGCGAGCGGGATGGACCAGCTTTCATACAACGCCGCCAGGCACAGAAAGACCAGCACCGTGGCGAATCCGAAGATCACGCCCTCGTGTCCTTGCGCCAGCTTCTGCTGATAGGTGGTGCCCGTCCATTCGTAACCGTAGCCGATGGGCAGGGTTTCCGCCGCCACCTTCTCCATCGCGTCGATGGCCTGGCCGGAGCTTACGCCGGGGGCCGGAGCGCCCAAAATCTGGATGGCGCGATAGCGGTTGTAGCGGAACACCACCTCCGGCCCGCTGGAAGGCTTAACGCTCGCCAGCGTGCCGAGCGGCACCATGTTGCCCGCCGAGCTCCGCACATAAAAACGATCGATGTCGGAAGGCTGATTGCGGAACTCCGGCGCGGCTTGAATCAGCACCTGCCAGGTGTGGCTGAAGCGGTTAAAGTCGTTTACATAGAGGCCGCCTAGAAAGGTTTGGAGCGTGTTGTAAGCGTCCGTCACCGGCACGCCCAGCGTTTGCAGCTTGTCCAGGTCCATGTCGATGCTATAAGAGGGAACGCTGGATCGAAACGTGTTGATCACCAGGCCGATTTCGGGGCGTTTGCGAGCCGCGGCCACCAGCGCATCGCCCACCTGGCTGAGCTGCTCGATCTCGCCGCCCGAGCGGTCTTCCAACATGAACTGGAACCCTCCGGTGCTGCTCAAGCCCAGAATGGGCGGAAAACTGAACACCGTGGTGAATGCCTCCGGGACATCCGCGGACGCGTGCTGCGAGGCGGCCAGAATCGGGCCCAGTTGCAACTCTTTGGTCTTGCGCTGGCTCCAATCGGTGGTCGTAAGCACCAGGGTGGCCACGTTGGAGGCGCTGGTCTGCGTGGTGAAGTCGGTGCCGCCGATCACGAACCAGGAATCCAGGCCTTTCACCTTGGTTAGCCTTTGCTCGATTTTGGCTACCGCGGCGTCCGTCCGGTCAATGGAAGCGCCATCCGGAAGCCGTACCGGCATGAAGAAAGCGGCCTGGTCTTCGTCGGGCAGGAATCCGGCCGGAAGTATTTTGAACAGCCAGGCGCCCGCGGCCCAAAACAAAGCCAGGGCAACCAGCGTGAATCCGAAACGCCGGATCAGGAACCCGACGCCCGCAAGATAGCGATTGGTGGACCATTCGAATGCAACGTTGAACTTCTCGAACAGGAAATCCAGGGGCCCGCGCGACTTTTTGTGCGGCTTCAGCAGCAGCGAGCTGAGAGCGGGACTCAAAGACAGCGCGCTGAACGCCGAAAGCAGAACCGATGCGGCGATGGTCAGCGCGAATTGCCGGTAAATCTGTCCGCTAATGCCGCCCAGGAATGCCACGGGAATAAAAACCGCCGCCAAAATGCACGCAATGGCGATCACCGGCGCCGAGACCTGCTGCATAGCCCGCAGCGTAGCTTCGCGCGGCGCCATGCCATTGTCAATATTGCGTTGCACGGCCTCCACCACTACGATGGCGTCATCCACCACGATGCCGATGGAGAGCACCAGGCCGAACATGCTGGTGATGTTGATCGAAAATCCCAACAGCGGAAACAGCGCGATTGCGCCGATGACGGCCACCGGCACGGTCAGCAACGGGATCAAAGTCGCGCGCCAGTTCTGTAAAAAAATGAAAACCACCAGAATCACTAATCCCACGGCCGCCAGCAGGGTGAAAATCACGTCCTCAATTGAGGCGCGCACAAAACGCGTCGAATCGTAAGAGATGACGTAATCGACGCCCGCCGGAAAGTTCAGCTTGGCCCGCTCCAGGAACGCCCGGATCTGGTTGGAAGTCTCCACCGCGTTCGCCCCCGGCGATAGAAACGCAATCACGTTAGAGGAAGGCTTGCCGTTCAGGCGGCTGAAGGCCGAATATGTGAACGCGCCGAGCTGGACTGTGCCGATATCGCGAATCCGCAGCAAGGAAGCGTCCGGTTGCGCCCGCAGGACGATATCGCCAAATTGCGCCGGATCGATCAGCCGCCCGGGCGCCGTCACCGCGTATTGAAAATCGGTTCCACGCGGGGACGGAGCCTGCCCTAGCGCGCCTGCCGGATTCTGCCGGTTCTGCGCGGCGATGGCATCGTTGATATCGGTGGCCGTTAAGCCGAGCTTGGCCATTTTGTCGGGATCCACCCACACGCGCATGGAGTAAATCTCTTGCGAGGAGAGCCGCGAATCGCCCACCCCGGTGAGACTTCCGATTTGATTCAGCAGATTGATTTGCGCGTAATTGGTCAGGAACAGCGAGTCATAACGGTCGTCGGGCGAAATCAGGCCCACCACCATGAGAAACGAACTGGATACTTTCTTCACCACCACGCCCTGGCGCTGCACTTCCGGAGGCAGCCGCGGCAGTGCGATATTCACCTTGTTCTGGGTTTGCACCGTGGCCGTGTCAGGGTTGGTACCCAATTGAAAGGTCACCGAAATCGTGATCGCGCCGTTGTTGGCGCTGCTCGACAGGAAGTACATCATCCCATCCAAACCTGCCAATTGCTCTTCGATAGGCTGTGCCACGGTCTTTTCGAGATCGATGGAGTTGCCGCCCAGGTAGCTGGCGGTGATTTGGACCACGGGAGGAACAACCTCGGGAAACGCCGCGATGGGAAGATTCGGTATGGCGACGATCCCAAGCAGGACGATCACCACCGCGATGACAATCGCGAAAACAGGACGATCGATGAAAAATCGAGCCATACTGATTTACCCGCCCGCGCCGGCGCGCGAAGCGTGCCACGGAGTGGGTGTCACCCGCATCCCCGGCCGCACCTTGAGCTGCCCTTCGACAATCACCCGGTCGCCTGGTTTCAGGCCTTGCTCGACGATCCAGTCCTCGCCCACCCGCTCAGCGGTGGTGATGGCGCGCAGCTCCACCGTGTTCGAAGCGCTCACCGTGAACACGGTCTGCACGCTCTGGAGCTGCTGAATCGCGCGCTGTGGCACCAGGATCACGTTGCGGCGCAATTCCGTTTCCACGCGCACTTTGCCGAACTGCCCCGGCAGCAGCGTGTGTTGCGGATTGGGGAAGCTGGCCTGCAACTCCAGCGTGCCGGTCTTCGGGTCCACTTGATTGAGCGTGTTCTCAATGCGGCCCTTCTGCGAAAACTCGGAACCGTCGGCCAGGATCAGAGCCAGAGGCGACTGCAGCAGCGTCGGATTCTTCTTAAAGGAAAGGTAGCGCGACTCGGTTACCTTGAATCGCACCCAGATCGGATCCAGCGGAACGATGGTGGTGAGCGGTTGCGCCGCATTGGCGGTCACCAGGCCGCCTACCGGTAGAAGCGTATCTCCGATCAGCCCGCTGATCGGCGCGCGAATAGTCGCGTATTCCAAATTCAACTCCGCCGTCCGCAGCGCGGCGCGCTGGGCGTCCACTTTTCCCGCGGTGGATGAAATCTGCGTCTCGGTGGAGAGGCGTGTCTGGTCCACGTTGGCTTGCGCCGCTCGCACATTGGCTTCGCCTGAGCGCAGCGCGGCAACTGCCGTGTCCAGCTCCTGTTGGGCCGCCGCTTCATCTTTCACCAGCGGCATCAGACGTTCGTTATCCTGTCGCGCTTTGACGAGGTTGGCTTGCATGACCGCAAGATTCGCCTCGGCTTGCAGCAGAGCGACTTGCTTGCGCGCAAATTCCAGATCCGCCTCGCTCTGCGAGACATTGCCTTTGGCCTGCGCCACTGCGGCCTCATAGGGACGCAGATCCAGCACGTATAACACGTCGCCGGCGTGCACTTCCTGTCCAGGACGAAACAGCCACTTGTCGATATAGCCGTCCACCCGGCCGCGCACTTCGACGCTGTTTCGCGCGTAGGTCTGGGCCGGATATTCCGATATCACCGGAACGTCCCCGGCATCCACTTGCTTCACCACCACTTCGGGTGGAGGCGCTTGAGGGCGCTGGCTCTGCGCGGCCGAATTGCAACCCGACATCGCCGCACAACTGACAGCGGTGACAAGCCAAAGAAATTTGGAGTTAAAAATATCGGCAACCATGAACAGCCTTGGGCCTGAATCTACTTGGATGCACCAGGGCCCCAAAGCGACGCAGCTTTTCCGAGGTGAACCTCTATTCTAGCGGATGTGCCGCAAGTGCGCTATTTCGAATGAACCTGGCTACGGTTGCGGCTCTGCCGGCTTTATCCCTAGACGATTTTCAAGGATACGCACCAGGTTCTGCAATTCGCCGGTGCGCGCGCGTTCCTTAGCAAGCTCTTCCGTCAATTGGCGGATCTTCCGTTGGGACGCATTGTCATCGGCGCCCGATAAAAGTTGCGGCGGTTGCGCCGCGGGCGCGGCGGAGGGGATCGAGCCCGTTGCCGGAGTGATCAACCGCGTGTTTTCTTGAACCGGAGCTCCGCTTGCCGGATAGACCGTGAGCTGGAACCCGACGTCACCCGAGCTCGGGACATAGGTCATCTTGCCGGAGCGCAGTTGATCGCCGGTGAACGGCACTTGAGAGGTTTTCCCTTCGTCCGTGATATCGATCTCGCCGTGGTCGGCGGCGCGAATGGCGCGCGAATTCGGGTCCCACTCCAGTTGCACCACGCCCGCCGCATGGGAGGAAACGCGAAACGCCATCGGAGTAGTTTGCGCCGGCTTTTGCCGGTGATACAGTGCCCAGCCGGCCAGCGCCAGGGCCAGCGCGATCGGTATCGCCCAAAGCCAGCGCTCGCGAGGGCCAAGAGGCTCGTCGATATTGAAGCTCGGGATAGGGGGATCGGCTGCCTCAGAAAGGGATGATCGAACTTGGGGTGGCGCAGCCTGCGGCGGCGGAGATGGAGGCGGAGCAGCCTTGGGGGCCGCCGGCTTGCGTGCCGCGGCCTTGCGGGCCGGAGCCTGGGGCGCCGGAGCCTGGGATGCCGGAGCCTCGGATACCGGAGCCGGGGATGGCGACGCCGGAGGCGCCGGAACCAGCGACGCCGGAGGCTCGGATGCCGGTGCCTGGGATGGCAAAGCCTGGAGTAGCGGCGCTGGCGACGGCTTCAAGACAAACCGATGGTAACTTGCGTCGGATCGCACATTGCCGTCCGCTTCCCGAACGAAAAAGCCCGCCTCGGCGCGGCCGCCCGTGGTGGGGCAAATCACCAGGGTCACCTGCGCCGATTCCGGGAAAAAGCCGCCGTGGACTTCCAGATCCGACGCATTCATGGCGACGTTGCCGTTGGGGTGGGTTACAAACCAACCAACCGGCCGGAGATCCTTCAATTCCGGATTGGCCCGCGCCACCTCCAGCTGCACCGCCAGGTTCATGCGATCGCGATGGGACAGCCGCAGAGTCTCTCCTTCCGCGTATTCGGAAGCGATTGGACGCCACGTGAGAATGCGAATCACGCCGGGACGCACAGAGCCGAACATCACACCGGCAACCTCGGCGCCTCCATGCGGGAACTGCGACAGCTCGTTGCACGCATATCCCCGGATCTCATCCATCACCTCGAGCGGATATTCAATCGTCCAAGCAACCTCCGGGGCGCTCCAAGATGCGAATTTGAAGTCAGCGCTGGTTGCCATCGTGCGCGTCACCGTCCGGGCCTTTGCGGGCGTCATAAAGAAATACTCCTGGCGTCACTGTGCCAATGGAAGTAGCCGTGGTGTCCTGGTCGTCGTCCTCCGGCTCTTCGTGCAAGTGATAATAATACGTGATCCCGCCCATGGCAATCCCTACCAGTAGGATGCCCGCTAACCACGTAATGGTACGTCTGGTCCAAACCTTGCCGGGTTCCAGAACGTCCTGTTCCACGATGCCCGCGGTGAACTTCACCGCACACCACGCCAGGCCGAAAACGCATGCTAACTTGATGTGCCAGGGCATCAAATCCAAATGACCCTGTCCCCCCACTTCGCTCCATACATTGAGGATTGCAATCAATGCGATTAGGAATTCGATGGCATAGGCCAGCCGCAGCCAAGATGTTCGAACCCCGGCAGACTCCCGCCCTTCCCCATCCGTCTCCGGAACAGGCGTTTCCACCTCCAGCAGCTCAGCGGTCAACTCCGCTAACGGTTCCTCTGTCTTCGGAAGATCGAGTGGTTCGTTCACTTCACTTCTCAACGTATCACGTTCTTTTTGCTCTCACTATTTTCCTCAGCGCTTTCCTGCTTTTTCAACTACAGCCCATGCTGGGCCGGTACCTTCTGCCCTGGTTCGGCGGCGGACCGGCCGTTTGGACCGCTTGCCTGCTGTTTTTCCAGATTTTTCTGCTGGCGGGCTATGCCTATGCGCATTGGTTAGGATCTTGTTCCAGCCTCCGTTGGCAAGTGCGCGTGCATGTCACGCTGCTGGCGGCGTCACTGCTGTTTCTTCCAATCGCTCCACGCGCGCCGGGTGCGACCACCGATCCGCTGCTTCGCATCCTGATCCTGCTCACTGTCACCGTGGGTGGGCCTTATATCTTGTTGTCCGCAACCGCGCCCCTGCTCCAGCGCTGGTTCACGCTCGGGGAAAGCGGGAGATCGCCCTGGCGCTTGTACGCGCTCTCGAATTTCGGGTCGTTTCTGGCTCTGCTCAGTTATCCATTCGCAATCGAGCCATTTCTACGATTGCGTACGCAAGCCTGGATCTGGTCGGCGGCCTACCTGCTATTCGCGGCGGCCTGCGCATGGGTGGCCTGGCGGGTAGGATCGGCCGCGCTGGCCCAAGCGACGCTCGCCAGTGCGGCTGATCCGGCCGGACGGCCCAGGCTTGCGGCCGTGCTCTTCTGGCTCGGGCTTTCCGCGTGCGGATCCATCCTGCTGGTGGCCACCACCAATCAGATCTCGGAAGACATCGCGGTGAGCCCATTTCTCTGGGTGGCTGCGCTGGCGATTTACCTGCTCACGTTTATGCTGGCGTTCGAGAGCGACCGGTTCTATCGGCGGACGCTGTTCGCCATCGCCGCCGGAATTGCCGCTCCCATGGCTTGCATGCTCCAAGCTGCGTCGATCGGTCTTTCGTTGCGGCTGCAACTGGGGCTCTATCTGCTGGCTGAATTTGTCGTTTGCATGCTTTGCAATGGCGAATTGGCGAGGTCGCGGCCGTCACCGCGCTATCTCACGAAGTTCTATTTGACCATCGCGGCCGGCGGCGCGTTGGGTGGCGCGTTCGTGGCCTTGCTGGCTCCGCGCGTGTTCACCGAGTTCAGCGAATATCCGATCGGCCTCGCCGGCGCCTGTCTGCTGGGCTTCGTGGGATGGCTGCGCACCGGAGCGATTTCCCAATGGACCAGCCGCAATCTGGCGGTTCGAGTGCCGCTGATGGCGTTGTTGATCGGCGGCCTGACGGCACTGGCGGCTGTAGCTACGGGAGGCAAGGCAGGAGCCGTCGCGAGCGCGCGCAATTTCTATGGAATCCTACGCGTGATGGAGCGCCAGGACCGTAACGGCCCCTATCGCGAATTGCAACATGGCCGCACGCGCCACGGAATGGAATACGTCGAGGACTCGAAATGGGACTGGCCGACTTCTTACTATGGACCGCACAGCGGCGTGGCGCTTGCGCTCAATGCACTCCAACAGCCTTCCAGACGCATCGCCGTGGTTGGCCTTGGCACTGGCACGTTAGCGGCTTGGGGCCGTGCGGGCGATACCATCCGCTTTTACGAGATCAATCCGAATGTGGAGCCGATCGCGCGTGCCTGGTTCCGCTTCTTGCACGACTCCCGGGCGCGGACCGAGGTGGTTCTGGGGGACGCGCGCGTCCAACTCGGCCGCGAACTCGCTGCCGGCCAATCGCAGGACTTCGACCTGATCGCGGTGGATGCGTTCTCGGGCGACTCGATTCCGATGCATCTGTTGACCGCCGAATGCGCCGATCTTTACCGCCGGCGCCTGAAGAGCGGAGGCGTGCTCGCGCTGCACATTTCCAACCGGGTTCTGGATCTCGATCCAGTGGCGCGCGGCATGGCCCGGCATCTCGGCTGGCCCGCGGTCCGGGTCATTTCAGAGGATGATCCAGAGACCGGCGAGAGCAGCTCGAACTGGGTTCTCATCAGCGATCGGGCCCAATGGATCGAGCACTCGCCGGCACGGAGCAGTCGCGCGCCGGTTATTTGGACCGACGATTTCGCAAGCCTGTGGCAAGTGTTGAAGTTCTAGGCCGTTTTGTCCTTGGCGTAGCAGATTGGATTCAGCCGGCACTCGGCGCACTTGGGTTTGCGTGCGATGCACAGTGCGCGGCCATGGTAGATCAGCTGCAGCGGAAAGTCGATCCATTTCTCGCGCGGGATGATCTTCATCAGGTCTAGTTCGATCTTTACCGGCTGGGTGTTCTTCGTCAGGTCCAGCCGTAGGGCGTTGCGCTGGACGTGTGTGTCCACCACCACGCCGGCCGCAATGTGGAAACAATGTCCCAGCACTACGTTCGCGGTCTTCCTGGCCACGCCTGGAATGGTCAGCATCTCCTCCATGCTTTGGGGCACTTGGCCCCCAAAGTCCGCGAGGATGGTACGAGCGGCGCCGATGAGCGACCTGGCCTTGTTGTTGAAGAACCCCGTGGAGCGGATATCGTTGCCCAGCTCGGCGGGATTCGCAGCCGCGAAATCGGCCATGGACGGATATTTCCGAAACAGCCCCGGCGTCACTTGATTGACGCGCTGGTCGGTGCATTGCGCCGAAAGAATGGTGGCCACCAGCAGTTCCCAGCAATTGCGATGCAGCAGTGGGACGGCTGGATTGGGATACATCCGGTCCAGCAATTCGAGGATCTGCCGCACGCGCGCGGCCCTTGCGGCTGCGGTCTTAGGACGCGGGGGCAGCTTGGGCTTGGCTTTGGAAGTCACGCCGCTATGATCGCAAATACCGCGCGGCGATTTTTATTGGCGGGCGACCAGTATCTCGGCTCGCAGCGACGGCCAGTCTGGAATAGACGCCGCGTTGAGACCCGCATCCAGGTCCGTCCGGATTTCCTTGGACTGATTGGCTTGGATCGACGGGACAATGCTGGAAACGCGAACGAGCGGCGCGCCGGTCGGCGCATCGGCGGAGTGCAGCGCAATGTGGATATTCAAGCCCGTGAGTTCGCCGGCAGAGTGGTTGATGACGATGTACTGAAGCTGCGCCTTTCGGTTCGGCGCGGTCACAACGCGGACGCCGGCCACTTCGACGAACCTAGCAGCCGGATGTTCCACCGCCACGTGAATCGGCGGCGCGGGTGCGGCAGCGGGCGCCGTGGTTCGCGTTGGTTCGGGAGCGACGGAGGCTGCCTTCGCGTCCCGATTGACGGAGACATATTGAAACAGGGTTCCGACGCCCAGCAGTAAAACGATGGCCGCCAGAACGCTCAGCATCCAAGTGGGAGCCGAGGCGCGCCTGCCGGCCGGACGTTGGTTCACCCTGGGGTTCGCAGTGAAGCGTTGAAGCTGGGGTGGAAGGCAAGGACCGGCCAGCGTGGGAGGCTGCGGCGACGCGGCCAGGATGGCGACAGGGTTTCCAGGCGCCTTGGCCGTAAAGGCAATCTTCGGCGAGCGCAACCACTGCTCGGCGGGCGGCGCGGGGGCCGTGACGATTTCCGGTGCTCCACACAACAGCGATGCCGCCGGCTGTTCTTGAAAGGACGCCACGATCGCCTGGACGCCGGCCTGCTCCAGGTCGGAGAGCGATGTGCCTGCAAGTTTGAGCTTCGAAGAGATGAACGCCAGGCTCCTGCCTTCGGGATCGATGGGCGCGGGTTGCACTGCTTGCCGGTGCGCCTGGGGCGAAGGAGCGGCCTGAAAAGCGACCTCGCGGATGGGTGAAAGCCCCGCGGCCTTCAAACCAAACTCGGCTCGCGGGTTCTCGGCGGCAACCATTCTGGGCGTGGTTACGGCGGACGGCAGTGGCGAAATAGCGGGTTGGGCCGTCTCCTGGGTGCTGGGCCGCGCTGGATGGGGGAGCGGGGACTGGAAGCTCTGAGCAAGCGACACGATCTCCGCCGTTGTGCAGGTGGGGCATTCCCGGATAGCCGGTGAGCACTCATGCCCGCACTCGGGACAAATCCAGTACAGCATACATCTCCACTTTAGGACCAAAGTGCTTTCCAATCTGTCGGTGAGTCACCCTACCTTCCCCTAAGAGGAGCCTTATCTTCCCAGTTCTTATACTGGAAGGGCTTGGACTTCGTTCGACAGACGCCGGGAAAACCGGGGGCGGTTGGGGGCACCATCGGAGTCCTGGCTGGAAGCTTCAACCCCCCGACGGTAGCGCATCTCGAACTAGCACAAGCTGCTGGCCGGCGCGTGAGTGCGCTGCTCTGGGTGGTGCCACGGGCGTTCCCGCACAAGGATTATTCCGGGGCGACGCTCGAGCAGCGCATCGAGATGCTGGAATCGGCTGGACTGGAAATTCCGCACGCGATCGCGGTGACTGATCGGGGGCTATTCGTCGATATTGGGCGGGAATGCCGGGAGCACTACGGCCCCGAGGCGCGGGTCGCTTTCATCTGCGGGCGCGATGCCGCCGAGCGCATTCTGACATGGGATTACGGACGGCCGGGCGTGGTGGCGGAAATGCTGAGCGAATTCGAGCTGCTGGTGGCTCCGCGCGGAGGACATTTCGTGCCGCCTGCGGAGTATCGGGATCGAATTCATGCATTGGAAGTAGGGCCAGGACACGAAGAAGTATCGTCCACCGCGGTGCGGGAGCGGATTGCGCGCGGTGAGCCATGGGAACACCTGGTTCCGGAGAGAATTCGCGAGCGGGTGAGAGAGATCTACTCGTGAAGACTAGTATCTAAGAAGGCCCGCAAGCGGTGGCTGCGGCTGGGATGCCGCAACTTGCGTAATGCCTTGGCTTCGATCTGGCGGATTCTTTCGCGGGTGACGGCAAAGTGCTGGCCCACTTCCTCGAGCGTGTGCTCGCTGCCGTCCTGGAGGCCGAAGCGCATTTTGATGATTTTCTCTTCGCGCGGGCTCAGGGTCTTGAGCACTTCGGCGGTCTGCTCGCGCAAGTTGAGGTTGATGACGGCTTCCGAAGGCGAAACCACGCGGCGGTCCACGATGAAATCGCCCAAGTGCGACTCTTCTTCTTCACCGACCGGCGTTTCGAGCGAAATGGGCTCCTGGGCGATGCGCAGGACCTTGCGAACCTTGCCCACCGGCAGCTCCATCTTTACCGAAAGTTCCTCGGTGGTGGGTTCGCGGCCGAGCTCCTGCTGGAGCTGGCGCTGGGTGCGCACCAGCTTGTTGATGGTCTCGATCATGTGCACCGGGATGCGGATAGTGCGAGCCTGGTCGGCAATGGCGCGCGTGATGGCTTGCCGCACCCACCAGGTGGCGTAGGTCGAGAATTTGTAGCCGCGGCGGTAGTCGAACTTGTCCACCGCCTTCATCAGGCCGATGTTGCCTTCCTGGATCAGATCGAGGAACTGCAAGCCGCGATTGGTATAGCGCTTGGCGATAGACACCACCAGGCGCAAGTTGGCTTCGATGAGTTGTTTCTTGGCGGTTTCCGCTTCCAGTTCCCCGCGCTCGACGATGTGCAGCGTACGGCGGAGCTCGCTGGCGCTGGCGCCGCAATCCTCTTCCACCTGCTGGATGCGTTGCCCGCACTGGCGCAGCTCTTTGCGCAGATCGCGCGAGGCCTGGCCGCCCGGGGAGGGTTCTTCCAGCCTGCGCTGGAGCTTGGCGATGTCGCGTTCCAGAGGCTTCAGTTCATCTACCGCGCAGCGCAGCCGCCCCGCCAGGCTGCGGCGGACCGAAGTGCTGAATTGGACGTTGCGGATGATGCGCGAGATCTGGACCATATTGCGCGCCAGCCCGTAGCGCAGCCCACGGTGCTGTTTAGGCTTCATCTGGCGGGAGACGGCTTGGAGCTTCTGGCGGAACTGCTGGCTCTTTTTGTAATACTTCTCGATTTCGGAGACTTGCACCAGCAGATCGTTCAATTGGGCGCTGAAATCCTCGTCGGTGATGACGAACTCGGGAAGCACCAGGACATCGCGCACGGATGTGACGCCGCGCTGCAGATCCTCGCCCAGCTGGATAATCTCGCGGATAACCAGCGGCGAACGGGAGAGGGCTTTGCGAACGGCCCATTGGCCGCGTTCGTTGCGCTTGGCGAGTTCGATTTCGCCTTCGCGGGTGAGCAGGGGGACGGTGCCCATCTCGCGCAGATACATGCGGACCGGGTCGTTGGTTTTGTCGCCGACATCCTGGGCGAGTTCCAGATCGCCGAAATCGTCGGGCTCGTCCTTGGAGGCTTTCTCGAAGTCGAGCTTGGGCTCTTCCAGGATTTCAACGCCGGCATTATCGAGGTCGGTGAGCAGGTCCTCGAACTCGCGCCCCGAGGTGAAGTCCTCGGTGAGCAACTCGTTCACTTCGTCGTACAGAACGAACCCCTTTTCTTTGCCCGAATCCATGAGAGTTTTTAGCCGGCCGTACTTGTCATCTGTAGCCACTGGTGCCCCGCTTACCAGCGATGTTTAGCTCTGATTCCATCTAGTGTACAACATCGTGCCCTAGTTCTCGGCTGTGTTTCCGTTGTTCGTCGATTTGTGTAACGCGCGCGGTGAGTCGCAAAGCTTCTTCTATGTCGCCCGCTCTTTCGGCGGCCTTGACTTGTTCCCGAAGAGCGGCCAGTTCCGCTTGCGGGTCTTGTAACTTGAGGCTGCGCAAACACGCTTGCGCCTGTTCTGTGGCCTTGTCTTCCTCCAGTATTTCATCGGCAAAAACGACCGACGACAATAGATCTCTATCGGCATCGGAAAGACGGCCTTCCAGGTCGGCGAGACGGAAGGGCGCTCCGTCGGAATATATTGCAAACAGGGCCTTAAAGACGTTACGGGCTACAAAGCGGTCGATCGCCGGTAGGCCGCGCAATTCCGGGACCGCGAGTGACCGGGCGGCCTCGCCGGCCAGCAGAGAATGCAGCAGCAGCCGCTCGATGGGCGGGACTTCCGCGCGCCGCGGGTGGTTGGCTGGCTCCTTGACGCCCTGGCTGAAGTGTTCGCGCACCAGTTTTTCGTCCACGCCCAGGTACCCGGCCACATCGTTTGCGACCGCGAAGCGCTCCAGCCGGTCGGCGATGCGCTGGATGGCGGGCGCGATGAACTTGAACGCTTGCATCCGCCCCTCTACGGTTCGCATGTCGAATCTGGCGCGCGCGCGATCGGCCAGCCAATGGAAGTAGGCCGGGGCTTTTTCCAAGCGTTGGCGGTAGGCTTCGGCGCCGGAGGCTTTGACGTATTCGTCGGGATCGAGATCGCCGCCCAGCTCGAGCACACGCACGCGCAGGTTTTCGTCCAGCAGCAGTTGGATGGACTTCTCGGTGGCCTTGGCGCCGGCGGTGTCGGGATCGAAATTCACGACGATGCTTTCGGAGTGACGCTTGAGGGCGCGCACCTGGGTGTTAGTGAGCGCGGTGCCGCAGCTTGCCACAACGTTGTGAACGCCGGCCGAATAGACGCCGATGACATCCATGTAGCCTTCCACCAGAACCGCATAATCCGATTTGCGAATGGCGTCCTTGGCGCGATGCAAGTTGTAAAGCACGTAGCTCTTGCGATAGAGCGGCGTTTCGCGCGAGTTCAGATATTTCGGTTCGTCGCCGGAACGGAGGGCGCGGCCTCCAAAGGCAATCACTTTCCCCGACTCATTGTGAATCGGAAACATCAGGCGGCCCCGAAAGTAATCGTAGAAGCCAGCGCCTTCCTGGCGTTTGGCGACCAGGCCGGACTGCTCCAGTTGCTGGGGGGTGAAGTGCGAGGATTCAAACTGCCGGACCAGTTGATGGCCCGCAGGGTCGGAAAGACCGAGGCCGAACTCGGCGATCTGTTGGGGTGGTACGCCGCGGCCTTCCAGATACTGGCGGGCCTGTGCACCGGCCGGCCCATTCAAGTTGCTTTGGAACACGCGCGCGGCTATTTCGTGCATTTCCATTAGAGCGCCACGGAGTTTGGAATCGGGGTCCGAATAATCGCGCTTGGGGATTGCGATACCGTTGCGTTCGGCAACGAGCTTGAGCGCTTCAAAGAAGCTGATGCGTTCGATTTCCATGACGAACTGGATCAGGTCGCCGCCCAGGCCGCAGCCGAAGCATTTGTAGCGCTGCATGGCGGCGTTGACGTTGAAAGACGGCGTTTTCTCGGTGTGAAACGGGCACAGACCCAGGTATCGGCCGGTGCTGCCGCTGCGCTTGAGGCGCACATATTGCTCGATGGTTTTTACGATGTCGACCGACGATTTGACTTGCTCGGCGAAATCCATGTGCGTCGTGAGATGCCGCGATCCAGGAAGCTGGTGCTCTTATAGGTAACACACGGGTGGCGGGGCGTGGGTGGCTGTTGGTTCTTGGTTGTTGGTTGTTGGTTCTTGGTTGTTGGTGGCTGGTTGTTGGTGGTTGGCGGCCAGGTGGCGCATCAGGGCTATTTTTGTGTTTGCTCGCGGATTTTTTCGCGGCAATTTTTACCGATTCTCGGGGCGGCTCCGGCGAGCCGGAAAATCGCGCGCTTTGGTTCGAGCGTAGCAGGAGGGAGTGCAGACGCGCGGGGCGGGGATGGCAAGTGGTTGGATTTGGGGAGAAAGGAAATTGCGAAGGACGGTGATCAAGGCGTGGG
>CAWGOZ010000007.1:0-73246 GCA_963824345.1 Bryobacterales bacterium | reverse complement strand
ACCCCTCCGGAGTGATGACGAGCGACGTGGTTACTCCGAACCCCTGTCACGTGGTCAGCTAAAACTTCACGCGAACCGCCTGGACTCGAGATACCGCGGAGTCGGACGCTCCGTCGAGGACGAGCCAAAATGCCAACAGGGCGAGAACAAGATCGAGCATAAAGGCTCCACTCCGCCCCAACGGCGGGTTCGGCGCAAAGCCCGTGACCATGGGAAAGAAGAAGCCCATCGCTCCCAATGTGCCGGAATAGGAAAGGCGTGGACTCGAGGTCGCAACCCAGGCGGCAAGCGCGGCAATCACGGAAAATTGCAATACAAAGCCGGTTATGGAGTCCACGGACGGAAGCAGCAGCCCGTGCGAGCCGAACCCTAAAACGACTCCTCCCACGATTAGCGCCGCGACACTGACGAACAACCTTTCATTGCGCGTTCCGGCGCCCACTGATAAAGGCCGCGCAGACACGATGCAGATCTCCGCGCAAGCGCCCATGATTACGGGCCAAGCCACGCTGGAATCCAGGACATAGCAGAGCAATCCCGCCACGCACCCTTTCAGAGCGTACGTCGTGTACTGCCGATTTGAAAAAGCGTCTGGAACGAGGAGCGGCTGACTAGATCGGGGGGCAGCTGCATTTCCTGTACGATTCAGCTGCAAGTCAACCCAGGCGACCGCCATGGCAAGGAGTATGCCCAAAGCCACAACAAAGCTGAGAGAAAACGTTGAATCCAAATGCGCCTCGGTGGGATATGGCCGGTCCCAGATCAGCGTGAGAGCGACGGTTGCAGTCACACCAAATCCAAACGTCACGCTGTCATTTCTCAGGGCTCGCTTTAGATAGAAGACCTGGTACAAGGTGAACACCAGAAACACAAAATGCAACACCTGGTAGTCGTAGAACAATTGGACGCCCACGGCGACGTAGACCACCGCCGCTGCGCTGGCTGCCACAGCGGCGAATCCATTCCGTAGAAGCCACTCAGGCTTTTGCCGCGAGATCACGAACGCATAAAATACGCCCAAAAATGCGTAGGGAATGCGGAACGTCATCACGACGATGGTCGTAATGGTGCAGGCCGCCACCATTCGGGCAACAGTTTCGGTCCGGCCCGGATAGGGACGCAATTCATCGGACAAAATCTGCCAGATTCCGCCGAGCGCATTTCCCGTAAGGCGGTTCGTAGCGGCGTCCGACATCAGGGGCGTCCTCGTTGACGGTCCCGCACCACGACCATCGCGGAAGCGCCGATTCGGAAATAGTCCGGAGATGGATGGTCAATTCTGCTCTAGCGAGAGGAAAACGGCCATAAGCTTGTCGCCGCCCTTGCCGATCTGATCTCGGACATCCTGGAAAGACGTCTCGCAGCCATGACGGCGGAAAACTTCCTGCCAGGCCCGCGCGTGGAAATCCACCGAGTCAATCAGGGTCCCGTCGATGTCGAAGATCACCGCCTTAATCATCGAAGCAGCGGCCATCAGGCTTTTCGCTTGCGAGCTTTCTTCTCCGGCGCCGTGGCCGATCCGGCGGGTTTGCGGGATTCATTCGTACCCTTCGCTGTTTCCAGACTTCGCCGCAGGGCATCCATGATGTCGACCACCTTGGGAGATTTCTTCGTCACGCCCGCCGCCACTGTCTTCACTTGTGGAACCGCGTCTTTGGACGCGATCAAAGCCTCTAGCTGCTCACGGTGTTTGTCCGTGAATTCCTCAGGGCGGAATGTATCGGCAATGGCTTGGACGAAGCGTTTGGCAAGATCTAGCTCTTTTTCGCTCACGTCCCCTAAATTGGCGGCGTACTCTTCGGCACTGCGAACTTCGTTGACGTAAAACATCCTATGGGCAATGAGACCCTTAGGTCCAGGTCGAACAACCACGATATGCTCGCGTCCGTGCATTGCAACTCGGGCCAGCGCGGCCAATTGTGTTTCCGTCAAAGCCCGAAAGAACAAGCCGTAAGAGTGCTCTCCGCCCGGTCCGGGAACGACGTAATAGGAGGTCTCCAAGAAAACAGGATCGATTTCTTGCATATGCACGGAGCGAAGAATCTGCATATCCGGCGAGGTAGCTTTGCGTAACGAGCGCAATTCCTCCGGCCGCACCACCACAAAGGTCTCAGGAGCAACTTTATACGCCCGTTGAAGCTCGGCGGCGGCGAGAGGATTCCGATTATCTTCGGAAAAGTAGCCTTGGCGTACCGGGACGACCTGTGATGGCGGTTCTGAAGCGACGGAATTGGTCGCAGGGCCCGCAGAAGGGATATAAGTCTGCTTCGCTGGCTTTCGTCGTTTTCTTCCACCGAGGTCTGTTGTTTGTATCCTCCGGAGTCGCCCTGTTCGTCAGAGTCTTGCTTCTCTTCCCGGACGTACAGCGCTACGCGCTCCCGCCGAGCCGCTCTAACCAAGCGCACGGGAAACGATACGAAGCCGAACGTCAGGTTCCCCTTCCAGATTGTGCTGGCCATAATCCTGGCAGCCTGCTGATTTACTCAGCTAGGCTCCGGCCTCTCCGGTTGTTCTCCTGACAGCGTCCCCATAGGCCTGCTTCCCGACTTCAATAGCCGTCTCCACGTCTTGGACCGATCCCATTGCGGCGGCCTTGCCCTGTTCAATCGTATCGGTGGCAGTTTTCTTCAGATCAGCGGCCTTGCGGTTTACATAGTCCGCGCCTTCTGTCGCCGATCTCTTCACGTAATCGGTGCCCTCCTGGGCTTTCCTTTTGATCAGTTCGCGGTTATCCACACCGGTCTTCGGTGAATAAAGCATCGCGACAGCCGCACCGGCTGCAGCGCCTAGTACGAAAAAGCTCATAGATTTCATGATTTTCTCCTTCAACTCGGACGCTACGTTGCAAGTGGATGGCCATCGCGCCAATCGAGGTGGCTTGTAGAGAACGGATCGAGTTGCCTCCTTCCTGCGGAAGTTAGACCTCGTGCCTGCGGTTGTCCAATTGCTGTGGTTTTACGCCGCACGGTATTCAACGTCCAAGGAGAAACGAACAATGGCAAATAAGAAGTCGCTGAAAGACTTACTGGAAGACGAAGTCAAAGACCTGTATTCGGCCGAAAAGCAGCTCACCAAGGCCATTCCCAAAATGGCCAAGGGCTCGAGCGATCCCGCGCTCAAGGAGGCGTTTACGAGCCACCTGGCGGAGACCCAGAACCAGGTGAGCCGGTTGGAGCAGGTGGCGCAGCTGCTCGAAATCAAGCCAACCGGCAAAAAGTGCATGGGAATGGAAGGCGTAATTAAGGAAGGCGCCGAGGCTTTGGAAGAGGACGGCGTCGAAAGTGTGCTCGATCTGGGGCTTATCGGAGCGGGTAGCCGGGTGGAACACTACGAAATGGCCGGATACTTGACCGCTGTCAGTCTTGCGAAACGCATGGGAGCTTCAGCGGTTGCGGATCTCCTCAGTCAGTCGCTGGCAGAAGAAGAGAATGCGGAGAAAACGCTGCGAAAAATCGCATCTAACCTGTTAAGAACGGCACCGAAAGAGAGCTAGAGGTCTTCTTTCGGCTAAAACGTTGTGGGACGCAGCAGCAGGCTAGCGTGTCTTAGCTGCAATTTGCGGCCTCGGCGAATTTTTGAACGACCCTTCTCGCGGTGGTTTACAGAATACAACAGAATCGGGGAATCAGATGGCAAGAGGCTCGGGTCCCTTAAACAAGCGTTTCCAGGCACCTCTGCAGAAGTCCCCTGCCAAAGAAGGATAGACATACGTAGTGATGCCGGACTCGGCTGCGTTCTTCGGCACTCGCGGCCTGGTCAAGGTCTGCGGCACCATCGACGGCCATGCATTCCGCAGCTCTTTTATGGCTCTGGGAGACGGCACCCATAAGCTGCCCGTCAAATCGGATCTTAGAAAACGCATCGGCAAGCAGGAAGGCGATACCGTCATCGTTCACTTGCAGGAACGAATCTGAGAAACCGTTGAAACTGATGCCTCGACGCGCAGACAGCACGAGCGATCTCCCAACTTGCAAGTGCCGAGCAGATTGTGTCCGTACGGTCGGCCATACCACGTTCTGGCAGCGGATAGCCCTCGCTGGTCGTTAGCCTTGATTGGGAGTGCTTCGGCGAGAGTTGTCGGGGAGCGAAAGAGAACCCGGGAAATACGATGCGCGAATCGTCCTTTGGAAGATCCGGGCGTTGTGTGCGGCCTTGCCTTCGTTCCGTACTTTAGCGTCGTCCCATCAGCAGGTAAACGATGAGTACGATCAGCAGCACGCCTCCGATGCCGCTTCCTACCACCGGCCCCCCGTAATAGTAACCACCGCCTCCACCGAACAGAAGCAGTAGGATGATAATAATCAGGATTATATTCATCTATTCTCGTTTCTGCGCTTCAGCTCAGCCTTCGACGACCCAAGCATCACGCCTACCTTTCATCGGCCACCTTCAGAATCTCGGTCGTGCGGCCACAATCTGCGTGGGCACTCACTCGAAGGTCCAGTCTTGGTTATTCTCAGCCATGGGCGCAATGCTATCACCTATTGGACGTGTCTGCGGGTGACCTTCGGAAGCTGGGCTATGGCAATCCAGAAACGGTCAATCGTGTCGACGATATCGGCTAACGCTTCACTGGTTCCCGGCTTGGTGATGTATCCATTGGCGTGATTGTCGTAGGCGGCGTGCATGTCCTCGTCGGCTTCGGATGAGGAGAATACAAGCACAGGGATTCTGAGCATTCGGGGATGCTGCTTGATGCGGCGGAGCACTTCGCCGCCATCTATTTTCGGAAGATTCCAATCGAGAAGTATGAGGTTAGGGAGCGGAACATTTTCATACTCTTCTTCGAAAAGCAGGCGGACAGCCTCTTCCCCATCGCTTGTCATTATCAGCTCCCAGCGGATGTCTCCGCGAGCTCTAAACGCGTCCCGAATGAGGAATTGAAAGCTCGGACTGTCCTCCACCACGAGTAAGCGAATCGTCCGCATTCGGACCTCCCGTACAGTTAGATGGCCAACCCCTTGGAAGCTAGCGGGCTTGTGACTCGCGCATGACCTGCTTCGGATTGTTTTACTATGCAGGCCAAAACTCGGTGCGCTGGAGAAGGTTTCACCAGTCCACTCGACGTACTCAAACTGCCTTACCTACTGCGGCTTGAGCCACCGGCATTTCCTTTAGGAGTGAGCCCCGCACCAGTCCCCGCCTTGTTTCCGGCAGGTTAGCGAACGGGCTTCGACTTCCAGCGGCTTGATATTCTTGAACAGCTCCGCGCAGACGACGGGGGAAGCCGTTGCGGGCCTAGGGGCCTCGGGGGTCGGGCAAAACCGGCCAATGAGGGTCGGGTGAAAACCGGCCAAAGGGGAATGCACTCAGGACATTGAAAACGGGCGCGGAGGACGATCCTCCGCAACGTGAGCAATGTCTTGAGCGACGAGAAAAAGAAACAGGTTATCGCCCTGGGCCAGCTCGGCTGGCCGCTGCGGCGTATTGAGAAGGCCACCGGAGTCCGCCGCGAAACGGCCACCGGCTACTTGAAAGCGGCTGGCATCGCGGTTCGTCCGCCGGGCGGCTGGGGCAAACTGCCGCCGGCAAAACCGGCCAACAACCCGACCACCGACCCCGAGCCCGATTCAAAACCGGCCAACGAGGTGACCACCGACTTCGGCGCGGGTTCCGGCCTGACTGCCGGTGATGCCGCGGGTTCTCCCGGCCCATCCAGCGCCTGCGATCCGTACCGCGAAACGATCGAGCTGGGTCTGTCGCGCGGCCGCAATGCCATGGCCATCTGGCAGGACCTGGTCGATCAGCACGGATTCGCCGGCGGCTATCAAAGCGTCAAACGCTTCGTTCGCAAACTGCGCGGAGTCCAGTCGCCGGAAGCCCGTGCGGTGATCCTCACTAAAGCCGGTGAGGAAACGCAAGTGGATTACGGGACCGGCCCCATGGTGCGCGATCCGCACAGCGGCAAGTATCGGCGCACACGGCTGTTCGTGTTGACCCTGGGCTTCAGCCGCAAATCGGTTCGGCTGCTGGTGTTTCGGTCCAGTGCTCAAACCTGGGCTCAGTTGCATGAGCGGGCTTTTCGGCGGCTGGGTGGAACAACGCGCGTGGTGGTGCTCGACAACCTGCGCGAAGGCGTGCTCTCGCCCGACATCTACGATCCAGCACTGAACCCGCTGTACCGCGATGTGCTCGCCCATTATGGCGCGGTAGCCATGCCGTGCCGCATTCAAGATCCGGATCGAAAAGGCAAGGTGGAGTCAGGCGTCGGCCATGCGCAGAAAACGCCGCTGAAAGGGCTCCGCTTCGAGAGTCTGGAAGAAGCGCAAGCCTATCTGGATCGCTGGGAAGAACGCTGGGCCGACACGCGGATTCACGGCACCACCAAACGGCAAGTCGCCGCCATGTTCGCCGAAGAGAAACCGGCGCTCCAGCCGCTGCCACTGGAACCGTTTCGCTATTACCAGTACGGCGAGCGAACGGTGCATCTGGATGGGTGCGTGGAAGTCGAAGCGGCCTACTACAGCGCGCCGCCGGGCTGGATCAGCCGCCGTGTGGCAGTGCAGTGGGACGGCCAGCATGTCCGCCTGCTCCATCCGAAAACCGGACAGTTGCTGCGCGAGCATCTCCGCCAGGAACGCGGCCGGCATCGGATCAAAGACGAGGATCGGCCGAAACGAACTCCGCTCGGTACCGTGCAACTGCTGGCGCGCGCCGAAAGGACCGGGTCGCACATCGGCACGCTGTCTCATGCGCTGCACCGGCTGCAAGGGGAGCCAGCTATCCGCCGCATTCAAGGATTGCTAACGTTCGCCAAGAAGTATGGCGTCGCGCGAGTCGACGATGCCTGTGCCGTTGCATTGGAAGTCGAGGCCTACGACTTTCGCTTCGTGCGCCGGTATCTGGAGCGCAACTCGCAACCTCCTTTGAGCCTGCGGCAAGTCGATCCACTCATCCGCCAGCTCCATCTCTATCGCGATCTGATCCAGGAAAGAACCAAGGAACCCAACCCATGAACATCTCTGAACTCGAACGCTCTTTACGGCAACTCCGGCTGGGCGGCATGGCCGCCGTATTGGAAAACCGCTTGCGCCAGGCGCAGGCCGAGCCGATGGCGCCCATCGACCTAATCTCCTGCCTGGTCTCCGACGAACTGTCGCGGCGCTCGGACCGATTGCTGGAACGCCGTCGCAAGCAGGCTCGCTTTCGCGATCCCAACAAGACGCTCGATAACTTTGACTTTGCTTTTAACCCGAAGATGAATCGCAGTCTGATCTTC
This sequence comes from Bryobacterales bacterium, assembly GCA_963824345.1. Classification (GTDB taxonomy): domain Bacteria; phylum Acidobacteriota; class Terriglobia; order Bryobacterales; family Bryobacteraceae; genus Palsa-89. The sequence goes on along the minus strand of CAWGOZ010000007.1, from coordinate 66,027 downwards.
GATCTGGCTACCGGGACCTTTATCGGCAAGCGTGAAGATGCCTTATTCCTTGGTCCGGGCGGCGCCGGCAAAAGTCATCTTGCCCAAGCCATCGGCCAAGCTGTCATCCTGCAAGGCTACCGAGTGCTTTATCGCGAGACCCACGTGCTGCTCGATGAACTGGCGGACGCCGTTGCCGAGGGCACGCGCAAAGAATACATACAAATGGTGGCGACCGTTCCGCTGCTCATCATCGACGACTTCGGCATGCGCAAGCTTCCGCACACGGCCGCCGAGGATCTGCTGGAGATCATCATGCGCCGCTACGAACGCTTCAGCACTCTACTAACATCCAATCGGAAATGCGGTGCACCGCATTTCCGGTTTAATGCGGAGTCCACTTTTATGCTGAGCGAGCGACTATAGCAGGTGAGCCAGGCGTGTCAGATCGGCTAAAGTCGTCCCTGCCGTGAACTCGTAACTTTGCATAATCATGACGTCCTTAAAGGAGGATGTCATGTTGTCGGAATTTTTCGAGTCACCTTCACGTATTCAAGAGCTTCACGATGGCCCAGGTGGCCACCGGCTTGAGATGTTTGCTCAGGAGTTGTGCCAGACGGGCTATGCACAGATAACGGCTCGACGGCATATTCGAGCGGCCGAGCACCTGATTTATTGGATTGGTCGGAAAGGCAGAACCGTCGCTGCTCTGGACGAACGGATGATCGATGAGTTTGTTCAGCACCTGAATCGGTGCCGATGCCCCCGATACGGACACACACACCGGCGTGACCTCCGGAATGGTGCGTGTCTGTTCCTCCGCTATACGCGGTTTGCCGATCTCATCGCAACTAGAGTCGTAAAGGATGTCACTGTGGATCCGGCCCTTGTGATTTCGTTCTGTGGCTGGATGCGCAAGCAACGTGGCACGTGTGATGTCACGCTCCGCAATTACAGCGCGCATGTGCGAGATTTGCTGAAGAACCTGGGAGAGGACCCGGATAGGTTTGATGCTCAGAGCCTGCGGCAGTTTGTCCTGGACACAAGTCGACGATGTGGCTGGGCGACGGCAAAGAAGTGTACCACGGTTCTCCGCATGTTTCTGCGCTTTCTTATCGCCGAGGGCAAGTGCGCTGCAGGTTTGGATGCATCGATTCCCGTTCTCGCCCATTGGCGGCTTTCGTCTTTGCCGAGGTATTTGCAATCAAATGACGTTGAACGGGTGATTGCTTCGTGTAATCCTGCTACGCCAATGGGCAAACGGGATCGAGCCATTTTGCTCTTACTCGCTCGCTTGGGACTTCGTGCCGGCGACATCATGCAACTTCGGCTGAGCGATGTTGATTGGAAGGAGGCGGGGATCTGCGTTTCAGGGAAGGGCCGACGTCAGACACTGATGCCGTTGACTCAGGAGATTGGCGATGCAATCGCCAGCTACATCAAAGACGGTCGGCCTCAGACTACCGTGGATACGCTGTTCATTCGATCACGGGCGCCCTTTCGTGGCCTCGCGAATCACTGTGCCATCTCAATGCTTGTCGCCCAGGCGATGCGGCGCGCTGGCGTTACTTGCCCAAGCCGTGGTGCGGCCCATGTCCTTCGCCATTCGGTGGCAAGCTCTATGCTCCGACAAGGGTCCTCGCTGCAGGAGATTGCTGGCGTTCTCCGGCACCGTTCCATCGCCACCACAGAGATCTACGCCAAAGTAGATGTCCTGACCTTGCGACAGATTGCGCAGCCCTGGCCGGGGGTGAAATCATGCTGACGCAAGCCGTAACATCGTACATCGGTGTGCGCCGAGCCACGGGATTCGCATTCCGGTCCGAAGGCAGCTCATTACAGAGCTTTGCAGCGTTCTCTGATTCGGCGGGCAAACAGTATGTCAGCTCTGAAACCGCCATTGAGTGGGCTGGGTCGGCTTCATCCTTGGGTCAACGAGCGCGCCGGCTTGGCCAGGTGATTCGATTTGCACGGTACATCCGTGCCGAAGACCAACATCACGAAATACCGCCCACGGTGTTCGGCAGTGAGCATCGGCCGCGTCCTGTTCCCTATATTTTTTCCAGGGATGACATCCAGCTCATCATCCGAGCCGCATCTCAGTTAGGTAAACGCAACACCTTTCGCGGGCACACCTACAGCACGTTCTTCGCCCTGTTGGCATGCACTGGGCTTCGTGTGTCGGAAGCAATCCATCTTTGTTTCCAGGACCTCACCGCAGACGGTCTGGTCATTCGCTGTTCAAAGTTCCGCAAGAGCCGTCTCGTTCCCCTTCACGAGACCACTCAGGCTGCCCTGGAACAATACCTCCAGCGGAGGCGTGCCTATACTCCACTGGATGATCACGTGTTCGTTTCCTTGCGGCGGCGCGCGCTACTTCTGCGGGACGCCGAAACCGCCTTCCGCGATGTAGTCGAAAAGATCGGTTTTCCTCGTGGACTTGGGCTCCCGCGCCCCACGATTCATTCTTTGCGGCACACGTTCGCAGTGAGGGCGCTGGAAACCTGCCCTGATGGCCGGGACCGTATCACCAAACATATGTTGGCGCTGTCAACCTACCTTGGTCATAGCAAGGTCGCCGACACGTACTGGTATCTGGAGGCAACACCGGAGCTAATGAGGAACATCGCAGATGCGTGCCAAAGTTTCTTCACTGGAGGCCGGCCATGATTCTTCTCGCCCCGCACATTACGGCTTTTCTCCAGCAGCGGTTACCTATCGAACGGCGAGCCAGCCCCAACACCTGCGAGTCCTATGCATACGCCTTCCGACTTCTATTCGAATATGCCGCGGATTGCATCAAACTTCCACCTTCGCAACTGCATCTGGAGCAACTGGACGCTCCGCTGATCGTGAACTTTCTAAATCACCTGGAGTCAAGCCGGGGCAATGGTGCTGGCTCCAGGAACATCCGGCTAGCAGCCATCAAATCTTTCATGCGGTATATGGAATATCGAGAACCTTCGGCGCTAGAGCAGATCCGACGCATACTGGCCATCCCCGCGAAAAAGACAGATACCCGACTGGTCAGGCACCTCACGGCCCAGGAAATGCAATCGATCTTGGACGCCCCTGACCCAACTGTTCGCGACGGCATCCGTGACCGGGCGATGCTTCATCTTTGCTTCGCGGGTGGACTGCGGGTCTCTGAACTGGTGGGACTCCGAACAGAGGATATGATGCTTCAACCGCAAGCCACCGTTCTAATCCACGGCAAAGGCCGAAAAGAACGTTGCTTGCCGCTGTGGAAAGAAACGGCATCCGCGGTTCGTGCATGGCTATCTGTTCGCGGTGAAGTCCGTGTTCCAGAACTGTTCCCCAATGCTCGCAATGATGCCATGACCCGCGCCGGTTTCGAGTACATCCTCCGTAAGCATGTCCTTACCGCCGAGACACGCTGTTCAACGCTCTCATCAAAACATGTTTCACCACATGTTCTAAGGCACACCTGCGCTCTGACCATCCTGCAAGCCACGAAGGATCTACGGAAGGTGTCTCTCTGGCTCGGGCATTCCAGCATGCAGACGACGGAGATCTACACTCGTGCCGACCCGTCCGTGAAGCTCGAAGCCTTGGAATCCGTGATAGCGCCGAAGTTACGGACCGGCCGTTTCAAGGCGACCGACAAACTAATCGAGTTGCTGAAGGCTGCTCCTAATATGCGGAGTAAAAAGACGGCGAAATGACGGCCGGGCTTTCCATAGAAGGCGGAGTCCGCATAAAATTGGACTCCGCATTAAACCGGCCAGTAGAAGACTGGGGGAAACTGCTGGGCGACGTGGCCTCCGTCAGTTCCATGCTCGATCGCATGCTCCACCACGGCCATGTGCTCAAGTGCGGTCCACGCAGCTGGCGCACCAAGGCCATCACGACCGCGCCTGAAAAGGAATCCTAAATCTTCGCCTGCGGCAGCAAGGAAGCTTGATCTCCCCCTTTTCCGTTTCCCCCTCCGGGGGCAAACCGGGGCGGGCGGGTTCCCCCCACGCCGCGACACGCCGCATGCCAACCAAAACCGTTGTCACGCTTCGTGCGGCGGCTCCCCCCACAAGAGGGCTGCGCCTCCTTGTGCATCCCCGCTGGGAAGCGATCCTCGTCACACACGAGTTTCTTCGTGATTGGAGGCTCCCGGAAAATAACTCTTGCCGAAATGCCTGCCGCTAGGTTAAAAATGATCTTGTCCTGGGTGCATCCCTTTGGCCGGTTTTCACCCGACCCTCATTGGCCGCTTTTCACCTGACCGCCGAGGCGAGAGACCAGCGGCTCCACGTAGGCGTTAACGGCCTGACCACCGATCACACAGAAGCGCACTGCATTCTCCTGGAGCAGCGCGAAGACTTCCTGGATTTGTCCAGAGTGACGGCCTTCCAGAACGAGAGTGCTTTCATGGCGCTGGTGTTCTCAGGGTATCGCAATCGCGAAGCGAGGCCGGGCCAGCCGCCAAGAAACGAAAAAGCCCCGGAGTCGGTTCGCACCGGCCGGGGCTTCGTTTTAATTCGGGCAACGTCCTACTCTCCCACACACTCGCGCGTGCAGTACCATCGGGGCTGCAGGGCTTAACTGCCGTGTTCGGGATGGGAACGGGTGGGACCCCTGCGCTACAATCACCCAAAAGTCGTGATGACGAAAAATCTCGAATATTGATGGGCAACAAGTAAGTGTAGAGTTGTATCTACAGTACATTTTATGGTCAAGCCGAACGGGCTATTAGTAACGGTCAGCTCAACGCATTACTGCGCTTACACATCCGTCCTATCAACGTGGTAGTCTTCCACGGCCCTTCGTAGGGTTCTCACCCTTGGGAGATCTCATCTCGAGGAAGGTTTCGCGCTTATATGCCTTCAGCGCTTATCCTGACCCAACTTCGCTACCCAGCTATGCCACTGGCGTGACAACTGGATCACAAGAGGTTGGTTCATCCCGGTCCTCTCGTACTAAGGACAAGCCCTCTCAAATCTCCTGCGCCCACATCAGATAGGGACCGAACTGTCTCGCGACGTTCTGAACCCAGTTCACGTACCGCTTTAATAGGCGAACAGCCTAACCCTTGGGAGCTTCTACACCCCCAGGATGCGATGAACCGACATCGAGGTGCCAAACCGGAGCGTCGATGTGAACTCTTGACTCCGATCAGCCTGTTATCCCCGGCGTACCTTTTATCCGTTGAGCGATGGCCCTTCCATACAGAACCACCGGATCACTAAGTCCTGCTTTCGCATCTGCTTGACTTGTAGGTCTCGCAGTCAGCCTGGTATATGCCTTTGCACTCGTCCTCTGATTTCCAAACAGAGTGAACCAAGCTTCGAGCGCCTCCGTTACAATTTAGGAGGCGACCGCCCCAGTCAAACTACCCGCCTACCAATGTCCTTCTCCCGGATTACGGGAGTAAGTTAGAATCACAGAATGCTCAGGGTGGTATCTCACCGTTGGCTCCCCCGAAACCAAAATTCCGGGTTCAAAGCCTCCCACCTATTCTGCGCAGAGCACCCCATAATTCATTGATAGGGTATAGTAAAGGTGCACGGGGTCTTTCCGTCTTGATGCGGGCATCCGGCGTCTTCACCGGAACCACAAGTTCGCCGGGCGGTTCGTTAAGACAGTTGTCAGATCGTTACGCGATTCGTGCAGGTCGGAACTTACCCGACAAGGAATTTCGCTACCTTAGGACCGTTATAGTTACGGCCGCCGTTCACTGGGGCTTCAGTTCAAAGCTTCGCCTTGCGGCTAACCTCTCCCTTTAACCTTCCAGCACCGGGCACGCGTCAGCCCCTATACGTCGTTTTCGACTTAGCAGAGACCTGTGTTTTTGTTAAACAGTCGCCTGACACCATTCACTGCGGCCCCCATTGCTGGAGGCACTCCTTATCCCGAAGTTACGGAGCTATATTGCCTAGTTCCTGAACGAGCCATCACCCGAGCGCCTGAGTATATTCTACTCGTCCACATGTGTCTGTTTGTGGTACGGGTGCCTTCATTCTCCTTAGAGGATTTTCCTGGCAGACGACCCGGCGGATTTGCCTGTCCGGATCTCGCTTCACCCTGGATTGAAACCATTGCGCACCAGGGCTTACGCGCTGCGTCCCCCCTTCGGTCTTGATCGAACAAAGGCAGTCACGGAATGTTAACCGTGTGTCCATCAGCTACGCCTTTCGGCCTCGCCTTAGGCCCCGACTAACCCTGAGCGGATTAACCTTTCTCAGGAAACCTTAGACTTGCGGCGACCAGGGTTCTCACCTGGTTTCTCGCTACTTATGCTGGCAGAGTCACTTCCTAACCGTCCAGTGCTCCTCACGGTACACCTTCCACCAGTTAAGAACGCTCTCCTACCACCCAGATGCTTGCGCATCGGATCCATAACTTCGGTATCATGCTTGAGCCCCGTTGGATTGTCGGCACCGGGTTCCTCGACCAGTGAGCTGTTACGCTTTCTTTAAAGGATGGCTGCTTCTAAGCCAACCTCCTGGCTGTCTGAGGCGCCCGACTTCCTTTCCCACTTAGCATGAATTTTGGGACCTTAGTTGATGGTCTGGGCTCTTCCCCTTTTGACAACGAAGCTTAGCCCCCGCTGTCTGACTCCCGTGTTACTCATTAACGGCATTCGAAGTTTGGTTGAATTCGGTAACCTGGGAAGGCCCCTAGTTCATTCAGTTCTCTACCACCGTTACGGATCACACAAGGCTAGCCCTAAAGCTATTTCGGAGAGAACGAGCTATCACGGAATTTGATTAGCCTTTCACCCCTACCCTCAGCTCATCCAAGCTGTTTTCAACCAACACTGGTTCGGACCTCCAGTCGCTGTTACACGACCTTCATCCTGGCCAAGGGTAGATCATCCCGCTTCGCGTCTAATCCCAGCGACTGAACGCCCTATTCAGACTCGCTTTCGCTGCGGCTCGCTTTCGCTTAACCTTGCCACTGAGATTAACTAGCCAGCTCATTATTCAATAGGCACGATGTCAGGCATTCCGGTCCTCTTGCGATTCCCGGCATAGCCCTCCAACTGCTTGTAAGCATGCGGTTTCAGGTACTATTTCACTCCCCTCGCAGGGGTTCTTTTCACCTTTCCCTCACGGTACTAGTTCACTATCGGTCGCAAATGAGTATTTAGCCTTACCGGATGGTCCCGGTAGATTCCCGCAGGGTTCCACGTGTCCCGCGGTACTTAGGAGCCACTCGAAGCTAGGATTGCATTTTCATATACGGGGCTGTCACCCTCTTTGGCCGGCCTTTCCAGACCGTTCTATTAACACTTCCCTATAACCTCTTTACACTAAGTGACCTATGACCAGTTTCCCGGCCACCTGCCACTTAATGTTTGTGGTCCTGCAACCCCAGGCTCTCCTTTCGAATTACCTGGTTTAGGCTCTTCCGAGTTCGCTCGCCACTACTATCGGAATCACGGTTGTTTTCTTCTCCTCTGGGTACTGAGATGGTTCACTTCCCCAGGTTCGCCTCGCATCCCTATGTATTCAGAATGCGATAACTGTTGTTCGCAACAGTTGGGTTTCCCCATTCGGACATCTCCGGATCACGGATTGCTTGCATCTCCCCGAAGCTTTTCGCAGCTGGTCACGTCCTTCATCGCCTATTTGCGCCAAGGCATCCACACGCATGCTCTTAGTAGCTTGACCATAAAATTTACTCTAGACACAAACTAACTAATCACACTTACTACTTACTAGCGCTCCACGCCGTATATTGGTTGCACGGCGTGATTGCAACTTGTGTTGCCCATCAATATTCAATTGTCAAAGATCACTGGCCACTCTTCAGCAGCCAAAACTCAGCACCCGCTCTCGGATTCTGACTTCTGGATTCTGAATTCTTCTTTTGTGCCGCGTTGCGGCGCTTCTCAGCCGCAGAGCGGTTCAAACTTGGTGGGCCTGGGTAGAGTCGAACTACCGACCTCACCCTTATCAGGGGTGCGCTCTAGCCAGCTGAGCTACAGGCCCGGTCTAAAAAATCCGGATCATGCCTTGCCGCGTCGCACACGCTTTTTCGTGCGGAGCGGTTCAAGCTTGGTGGAGCTGGTCGGGATCGAACCGGCGACCTCCTGAGTGCAAATCAGGCGCTCTCCCAGCTGAGCTACAGCCCCTGGTTGTTGCTGGTTATTACTTATTGGTTGTTGGCAGGAAAAACCCAACCAACAACTAATAACCAACAACCAACCACGATTTTGTTATCGAGGCCGATTGGACGCTGCCGGCCGGCGCCTGGCCGTACCGGCAAAGTAAGTCGCAGAACTCTAAGTGGAGATCCGAATCGGATTTGGACTGGAAAGGCTATTACTTACTGACCGCTCTGCGCTTGCAAATGCTCACGGCTCGGCTTTTCGCCGATTCGGTAACTCCAGCCACTTTCTCTCTTAGAAAGGAGGTGATCCAGCCGCAGGTTCTCCTACGGCTACCTTGTTACGACTTCACCCCAATCATGAGTCATACCTTGGGCCGCTGCCTCCCTTGCGGGTTAGCATGCAGACTTCTAGTACAACCCACTTTCGTGATGTGACGGGCGGTGTGTACAAGGCCCGGGAACGTATTCACGCTATCGTTCTGATATAGCATTACTAGCGATTCCAGCTTCATGCAGGCGAGTTGCAGCCTGCAATCCGAACTGAGGACGGTTTTTGGCGATTAGCTCCCCCTCGCGGGTTGGCAGCGCTTTGTACCGCCCATTGTAGCACGTGTGTGGCCCTGGACATAAAGGCCATGATGACTTGACGTCATCCCCACCTTCCTCCAACTTATCGCTGGCGGTCTCCTGAGAGTTGCGCCTTACGGCATGCCAACACAGGACAAGGGTTGCGCTCGTTGCGGGACTTAACCCAACATCTCACGACACGAGCTGACGACAGCCATGCAGCACCTCGACTCCAGTCCTTTTAAGGGGAAGATCGTGTTTCCACGACGGCCTGAAGCCGTTCGAGCCCAGGTAAGGTTCTTCGCGTTGCGTCGAATTAAACCACATGCTCCACCGCTTGTGCGGGCCCCCGTCAATTCCTTTGAGTTTCAGCCTTGCGACCGTACTCCCCAGGCGGCATACTTAACGCGTTAGCTCCGGCACGAACCGAATGAACGGCTCACACCAAGTATGCATCGTTTAGGGCGTGGACTACCAGGGTATCTAATCCTGTTTGCTCCCCACGCTTTCGTGTCTCAGCGTCAGTGATGGTCCAGAAAGCCGTCTACACCGCAGGTGTTCCTCCTGATATCTACGCATTTCACCGCTACACCAGGAATTCCGCTTTCCTCTCCCATACTCAAGCCCTCCAGTTTTCGGCGCACCCTCCCAGTTAAGCCGGGAGATTTCACACCGAACATAGAGAACCGCCTACACACTCTTTACGCCCAGTAATTCCGAACAACGCTTGCTGCCTACGTATTACCGCGGCTGCTGGCACGTAGTTAGCCGCAGCTTCTTCTCCGGGTACCGTCATTATCGTTCCCGTCGAAAGAGCTTTACACCCCGAAGGGCTTCATCGCTCACGCGGCGTCGCTGCATCAGAGTTTCCTCCATTGTGCAAGATTCCCCACTGCTGCCTCCCGTAGGAGTCTGGCCCGTGTTTCAGTGCCAGTGTGGCCGTGTGCCCTCTCAGGCCGGCTACCGATCATTGCCTTGGTAGGCCTTTACCCTACCAACTAGCTAATCGGCCGCGGACTCCTCTCTCAGCGCATTTCTGCTTTCCCTTCGCAGGCTTATGCGGTATTAGCCCCGGTTTCCCAGGGTTATTCCCCACTAAGAGGTAGATGATCCACGTGTTACTCACCCGTACGCCACTTTACTCATGGATTGCTCCACTTTCTCGTGCGACTTGCATGTGTTAAGCGCGCCGCCAGCGTTGATTCTGAGCCGGGATCAAACTCTCGTTTGATCTTGTGAGACTCCCGACCTCATTCATTCCACCCCTGGTGGGAGCGAAACAAACTCGACCGGTTACATCGACTCGGTTTTACTCAAAGTTCTGACGAACATTACTTCTGCGTCCAACCAGATTGTCAAAGATCTGCGTAGCTTGCCAGGCCATCCCCGCTTGCGCGTGAAAAACCCAACCCGCTACCGGCCTCGAAAGCCGTTTGGCTCCGGCCGGCATTTTGGCAATGCTCAGCCCGAACCGAAATTCTTGGGAACTGAAAGAACTTACCTGACAGGAGATGAGGCGTTACTGCTTCTGCACCTGCCGAAACGTACTCGCCCAGGGGCCAGCGCCACTCCGGACTTTCGTCTTGTCAACTGCTCAAGACGACCTTGATCAGAATAACAAAACCAGCAACCTTTGGCAACAGCTGGACGAAAAAAATTGCGAACGCTGGGACTGTTTTTGCAAACACAAGAAAACATTGATATTAGCAGGTGGCAATCCACCTGAAGAAAATCCGCCAACCCGCCGATAGTTCCCTCAGAAGCTCTTCCATGCCCTCCACCACGAAAGTTCTCGTTGCCGACGATCATGGAGTCGTTCGGAAAGGCCTTCGCTTCCTGCTCCAGACTGACCCTGGAATCGAAGTGGTCGGCGAAGCCTCCGACGGCCGTGAAGCCGTCCGCCTTACCGAAGAGCTCGCGCCCCACGTCGTCGTCATGGATATTACCATGCCCCAGCTTAACGGCATCGACGCAGCCTCGCAAATCGTCAAGCGCGATCCCAACGTCGGCATCATCATGCTCAGCATGCATTGCGACGAGACCTTCTTGGTCCGCGCCCTCGCCGCCGGCGCCCAAGGCTATCTCCTGAAAGACAGCGCCGAAGCCGATTTGCTGCTGGCTGTCCAGGCGGTCGCCAACAAAAAGCTGTTCTTCAGCCCGGCTATCACGCAAACGCTGCTTGAGGACTACATGCGCCAGATGCAGAGCGAAGGCCTGGAAGATTCCTACGATCTGCTCACCGATCGCGAAAAAGAGGTCCTGCAGTTGCTCGCCGAGGGAAAATCCAACAAGGAAGCCGCTACCCTGCTCAGCGTCAGCCTCTATACCATCGAAACGCACCGCAGCCGCCTGATGCAGAAGCTCAATCTCCACTCCACCGCCGACATCGTGCTCTACGCCGTCCGCAAACGAATCATCCAGTAACCGCCGCCTCCGCCGCTCCATTCTCGCGCTTGAGCGGCAGCGTCACCGCGATGCGCGTCCCTTTCCCCGGTTCTGACTGAATCGATACTTCGCCGCACAGCTCCCGCACCCGCTCCGTGATTCCGAGCAAGCCCAGCCCATACGGCACGCCCCCGTCCTGATCGAACCCCACGCCGTCGTCCTCCACCACCACCGCCAAGGAGCCGCTGGAATCCTTCAGCCGCACCCGAATGTTCTTGGCCTGCGCGTGACGCGCGCAATTGGTCAACCCCTCTTGCACGATGCGGTACAAATACGTGCGGTGCGGATCCGGCACGTCGCGCAGATCCCCGTCCACCTCCAGTTGAATGGGCGTGTTGTAGCGCCGGGAATACTCGCGCGCCTGCCATTCCAGCGCGGGCCCCAGGCCCAGCACGTCCAACATGGCCGGCCGCAGCCCCATCGCAATATCGCGCGTCGTCCGCAGCGTGCTCTCGGCCAGTTTCTTAGCCTGATCCAGATGCGGATCGCTTTCGGCTCCTCGCGCGGCCTGCGCGCGATCGAGGTTGCCCAGCTCCATGCGCAGCGCCGTCAACAGTTGCCCAATCTCGTCGTGCAGCTCTCGCGACAGCGCCTTGCGCTCCTGCTCCTGCGACGAAACCAATTGCTGCGAAAGGTGCCGCAAACGCACCTCCGCCTGCTGGCTGGCCCTGCGATGCGCCGCCGATTCCCGCTCGAGCGAGGAGATCCGAAACACGCTGGTGCCCGCGATAATCGTCCCCACCACCAGCGCCGTCAGCAGGGTCTCCCAAATATCGTTTTGCAAATTCTGCACCGATTCGCTCAGCGCTCGCCGCCGCGACTCGAAATTCTCGTCGTTCAGCTTTCCCAGTTCCTCGGCGATCGCAAAGATCGGCATGGTCTCCCAGCCGAATCCGTCGTCCCTGAACTCGGCATGGGCTGCCTCCGGAGCCTCTTGAAACTCCTTCCCAACCGTGCCCAGATACACCTGCAGCGCGCCTTCCAGCCGATCCACCGCCCGGCTGCTCTGCTGCGGCCGCTGCGACTTCAATTGCGCCAGGCCGAATTCGGTCTTGGCGCGTAGCGCGGCCAATTGCGCGTTGTACGCTTGCGCGCTCACATTCGGCACCAACCGACGGTCCCGCCGCAGCACCGCCACGCGCGAAGTATCCGCACGAATCGCCTCCACCAGATTTTCAATATGACGGTAATTGTCCTCCACGCCCAGAATCTGCTGGTGAATCCGGCGCGTCTCCTGGATGCTCGCCACGCCCGATAACCCCATGATTAACAACAGGAAACCAAGCCCGAACACCGATACCGGCCAAATGCTTTGCGGAACGTTTTTCAGCATGGTACGCGAGTCAACACAGTACTGCTGGGTGGTGCTTGTACTGGGCCCCTCCAACCTATCGGCCTGCTTGCCGGACTTCGTTAGCTAACCCAGAATCAATACACATTACTAGTGAATGATCGCGGCAGCGAACTGCCAATACTTGGAGGAAGAATTAAAAATGCTCGGTTCTAAAACTTTGATTTCTTTGATGCGGGCCTGGCGCGATCGCCGTGGGCAGGACCTCATCGAATATGCCCTCATGGCGGGATTTGTCGCGCTTGCAGCCGGGGCCATCATGCCCGGCGTCTCCAGCAACATCAGCACTATATTTAGCCGCGTGGGTTCAGTCATGAGCGCCGCTTCCCTGGAAGGCGACAACGGCGGAGGCCATCACCACAGATAATTTCTAACGATCCAAGAGCGGCGAACCCACTTCAGCCGAACTTTAGAAAGGGTTGTTCGTACCATAGGAGTATGAGCAGCCTTTTTTCCGACCTGCGCCACTCCTTCCGCGTTCTCACCGGCAATCCAGGATTCACCACCGTCGCCGTCGCGGCCCTGGCGCTCGGCATAGGCGCCAACACCGCCATTTTCTCGGTCGTCAACGCCGTGTTGCTGGCTCCTCTGCCCTACCCGCAGTCGGACCGCATCCTGCGCATCGAGCGCGGCTACAAGGGCGGCGACGCCGGCAACGCTGTCTCCATCCCCAAATTCATGGCGTGGAAAAAGGCCAACCAGACTTTCGAAGCCATGGCCATCTATGATTTCTCGGGACCCGGCTTGACCCTCGGCTCAGGCGATCGCCCGCAACAAGTTAAAGGCATTCACGTCTCTGCGGAATATTTCCGGGTCTTCGGCGTATCGCCCGCCTCGGGACGCACCTTCCTGCCGCAAGAAGACGCGCCCAATGGAGCGAAGGCCGCCGTCCTGAGCAACGATCTTTGGCGAACCCGTTTCGGCAGCGACCAGTCCGTGCTCGGCCAGCCGATCCTGCTCGGCGGCGATCCCTATACCGTGGTCGGAATTCTCCCTGCCACATTCCATTCCGATCCCCCCGCCGACGTCTTCATTCCCATGCAGGCCGACCCCAATAGCACCAACCAAGGCCACTATCTGCTCGCCGCCGGCCGCCTTAAGCCCGGCGCGACCATCCAATCCGCCAGAGCCAACATGATCATCGGCGGCGAGCAGTTCCGGGCAGCCAATTCCAAATGGATGGACAAGGACGAATCTGTCGCGGTCATCCCTCTGCGAGATGCCGTGGTGGGCGATGTTCGTCGCGCGCTTTTAATCCTGGTGGGGGCCGTCGGCTTCGTTCTTTTGATCGCCTGCGCCGACGTGGCCAATCTCTTGCTCGCCCGTGCCGCCGGACGCCAGCGCGAAATCGCTATCCGCACCGCGGTCGGCGCCAGCCGCGGCCATCTGATCCGCCAGTTGCTCACCGAAAGTGTTCTACTTTCCACAATTGGCGGAGTGGCTGGATTGTTCATCGGCGCCTGGAGCGTGCCTCTGCTGTTAGCGGTAAGCCCTGGCAACCTTCCTCGCGTCAATGCCGAGGATCACGTTTCTTCGACTGTCTCCTCGCTCGACTGGCATGTGCTAGCCTTCACCTTCGCCATCGTGCTCCTCACCGGGGTGCTGTTCGGACTTCTCCCGGCCCTCAAAGTTTCCAAGCTGGACGTCAATTCGGTCCTCAAGGAAGCCGGCGGACGCTCCGGCACCGGACTGCGCCACAACCGCGTGCGCAGCATCCTGGTTGCCGCCGAGATGGCGCTGGCGGTGATCCTGGTGGCCGGCGCGGCCCTGATGATCCGTACCTTCGTCGGGTTGCGCTCGGTGCAGCCCGGCTTCGACACGCATCACGTGATCACTATGCAAACATCCTTAAGCGGTGGCCGCTACGACAGCGCCGCCAAGGCCGATACCATGACGCGCCAGGTGGTGGAGCACATCGAAGCGTTGCCCGGCGTGCGCGCCGCGGCGGCCACCGTCATGCTGCCTGTCGACAGCCTCGGTCTCGACCTGCCCTTCAACATCGAAGGCCGTCCGCCCGCCAAGGGCGATCTGTACAACGGAGACGAATTGTGGCGCTTCGGCAGCCCGCACTATTTCACGGCGCTGGGCGTGCCTTTCCTGCGGGGCCGCGCCTTCGACCAACGCGATACCGGAAACTCCGCCCGCGTGGTCATCGTCAACGAAGCGTTCGCGAAGAAATATTGGCCCCAGGGCGATCCTCTGGGACAACGCATCACCATCGGCAAAGGACTCGGCCCGCAGTTTGAAGAACCCGCCCGCGAGATCGTCGGCGTGGTGTCGAACATTCGGGAGATGGGTCTCGCGCGCGGCGATCGACCCGCCATGTACGTCCCGCAGAGCCAGGTCCCCGACGGTCTCATTCAACTCGCCAATAACGTCATCCCACTGAGTTGGGTCATTCAAACCGCCGGCGATCCGTCAGCCCTGAGCGCCACCATCCAACACGAAATGCAATCGGTTGACAGGCAACTGGCGCCTTCGAAAATCCGCACCATGGACCAGGTCATTTCCGAATCCACCGCTCGCCAGAACTTCAACATGCTGCTGCTTACAATTTTTGCCGGCCTCGCGCTCTTGCTGGCCGCTATTGGAATCTACGGCCTGATGTCCTACACGGTGGAGCAGCGCACCCCGGAACTCGGCATTCGTCTGGCGCTCGGAGCCGACCGCGGCGACATGCTCAAGCTGGTGGTGCGCCAGGGTATGCTGCTCACTGGCATCGGCCTCGCGATCGGCTTGGCCGCCTCTTTCGGCCTGAACCGCCTGTTGGCCAAATTGCTGTTTGGAGTAAAAGCCAACGACCCCATCACCTACGCGGCCGTAGCGGTGATTCTGATTTCAGTGGCGCTGCTCGCAACCTATATTCCCGCCCGCCGGGCCACGCGAATCGATCCGATGATTGCGCTCCGCTACGAATGATATCGTGGAGATTGGCGATGAAGTTATCAGGGATGCGTTGGAGTTGACCTCCGTATAGCTCTTCATACGAAGCCAGGCGGACAGCGCGGTCGGCAGGCTCCCGCGCACCTCGTTCGCCGCCGGATAGTTCATGGTGAGCAACTGGTTGGCGGCGTTGTAGCTGACGTTGCCGACGATGGTGTTGTTATTGGAATCCGTCATGCCGCTCAGCCGGTACATGTCGTTGGCGTTTACCGTGCTGGGGTAGGTGACGGCCGTGATCTTGCCGAAGCCGTTGTAGGTGAAGCCGACTGCCAGTCCGGATATCAAGGGGACGTTTTCGTATTGACCTTGCGCATTCTGGTACTCGAAGGATTGGGTCACGCCGATGGACTCGGACGCGGGCAGGCCCCCGCCGGGCTTTCCGGCCTTCACGTAGCCGTAGCCTTCGCTGATTTGAACGGAGTCCAATGCAGGCCCTACTTTGGAGTACACCACCCCGGCTAGTCAGCCGAGCCGGTTGAGGCCGGAGTCGTAGGAAAAAGTGCGCAACCAACGACACGATCACCTACGCAGCCGTGGCGGTTATACTGATCCTAGTCGCGCTACTCCTAACCTATATTCCCGCCCGCCGGGCCACTTGGATCGATCCGACAAACTGCTTGAGAAAACGAATGATATCGTGGAGAGTAGATGGGCTATACCGTGATTCTCGAACAGGAACCCGACGGGGTATTTGTAGCTCTCGTTCCCGCCCTACCCGGTTGTGTATCGCAAGGAGCCACCAGGCAGGAAGTCATGGCCAACATCCGTGAAGCGATCGAGCTATACGTCGAGGATTGCATTGCGGCAGGCGATCCCGTACCCACCGAGGCGGGCAAGGAGTTCGTGGAGCTTCAGGTTCCAATATAATCGGCAAAAGTAGATGGCAAAACTTCCTGCCGGCATATCCGGCCAGGACCTCAAGCAGGCACTGCAACGTGCCGGCTTCGTTCTAACGCGGCAGCGCGGTAGCCACATGGTGCTCCGGAGGGATGCCCCCAGGGCCAGGGTCGTCGTACCCGATCACAAATCTCTTAGGCCGGGAACGTGCACCAGATTCTTAAGGCGTCGGGCCTGTCAGTAGAGGACTTGCTGCGGCTTTTGTAGCCCTTGATGGTCCCTCGATCTGGTTCTCCGGCACGATCTGAGGACTACAATGTAGCCAGGGATGAATTGAATCTCTTGAAAAGATACGTCAACTTCTGAGCCAATTGGAAAGCGAAATGGAAAAAGGGACGGCAGCCGTCGGAGATCGCGGCTTCTCCGCTCTGGAATTGCCGATCATCATTCAGGAGATCGTCGACGATCTACAGCCCCTCCTGTCGCCATACCAAGCTGCATTCTATTGGTATGTCTTCCGCCATTCCATAGCCGAAAACGGCAACCCGTTGCCGCGGCTCAGCACAAGGGGCCTACAAAGCGGTGTTGTAAAATCCAGTCGCTCCGAGACGATTTCGCTCCAGCATGTCCGTGAGACTTTGGCGGCCTTGGAGGCCCTTGGCGCTCTTCGAAAAGAGGGCGAACCAAACCGGGACGGCACACCGTATCGGGTATTGATCCCGGATGAGATCGAAGCATGCCGGAAGTTTCGTGCGGAACGGGCAGCGGCCGAGCCGAAGCCTGAAATAGCCGCAGGTGACCTCGATTACTACAACGTCCGAGAGAACCGCATGAAGGTGTACGAGCGGGACGCCTACAAGTGCCGCTATTGCAAGAAGCAACTTACACGCTTCACCGCCACGCTGGATCACGTTACGCCTGTTGCTGAGAACGGCCACAACAGCTTTGACAATCTGGTGACGGCGTGCCTAAATTGCAATTCTCGCAAGCACAAAAGGCCCCTGGGCGATTTTCTGGCAGAGCATTGAAGACACCATTGCGCCAAAGTAATCGGAAGTTTTTCTCCATATCCGCGTTCATCTGTGTTTATCTGTGGCTCGCCATCGCGTCCTTCGCCCAGGCATCGCCCGACTTTGCGCACGATATCGCCTCCATCATTTACGAAAAATGCGCGCCCTGCCACCATCCCGGCGACTCCGCTCCGTTTTCGCTACTCACCTATCAAGACGTCAAAAAGCGCGCGACCCAAATCGCTGCCGCGACGCGGAGCGGCTACATGCCGCCCTGGCTGCCGGAAAAAGGCTATGGAGATTTCTCGGACGACCGCCGGCTGACCGCGGAGCAAATCAAAACCATTCAAGATTGGACGCGCGATGGCGCGCCCGAAGGTCCCGCCGACGAGATCCCGCCGGCGCCGGCCTTCAGTGCCGATTGGCAACTCGGCAAACCGGACCTGGTGCTGGAAGCGGGAAGCTCATTCGAGTTGCCGGCCTCGGGCCGGGACGTTTATTGGAACTTCATCTTCACCCCCAATCTAGCCGCGCGCCGCTGGGTCCGCGCCATCGAGATTCGGCCCGGACAGTCGCGCGTGGTGCATCACGCCAATCTCCTGGTGGACCGTACTGGGTCGGCACGCCTCCAAGAGGCCACGCCGGGGAAGGGCTTCCCAGGAATGGATCTCGATATCGCGCGCAGCCCTTTCGACCCCGATGGCAATTTCCTGTTTTGGAAACCTGGCAACACGCCGCGCATCGAGCCCGATGGATTCTCGTGGCGCATCGAACCCGGCGACCTCCTGGTGCTCAATATGCACTTGCAGCCGTCCGGCAAACCGGAAGAGGTGCGGCCAGCCCTTGGACTATATTTCACCGACCAACGGCAGACCAAGTTCCCGCTGCTGGTCCAACTCGAGGACGATGAGGCGCTTGATATCCCGGCGGGTGTCCGCGATTTCCCCATCTCGGACGATTTCAGACTGCCGCTGGATGCGGATATTCTGGCCGTCTACCCGCACGCTCATTACTTGGGAAAGCTGATCGAGGCCTGGGCTATTTTACCCGGTGACTCACATAAAGGCTCCGGTTCCAAGAAATGGCTGATCCGCATTCCCAACTGGGATCAAAATTGGCAAGCGGTTTACTATTATCGCGAGCCGGTTTTTCTCCCGAAAAATTCCGTGATCCACATGCGCTATCACTACGACAACTCGGCAGCGAATGTGCGCAACCCCAACCACCCTCCACGGCGGGTGCGGGCCGGCAACCAGGCGACCGACGAAATGGGCCACTTATGGTTGCAGATTCTGCCGCGCGATCCGGGCGATCGTCGCCGCGAGCTCCAGGAAGCCGTGATGCGTCATCGACTGGAAAAGAATCCCAACGATCCGGTGGCGCACATGAACCTGGGAGCGATTCTGCTGTCGCGTCTGGATCCGCAGTCCGCCGTGACGGAACTGCGGGCGGCGGCGAAGCTCGAACCCAACCGCCCGGAAGTCCGAAACATGCTGGGCCTTGGCCTCGCCCAGCTCAACCGCAATGCGGAGGCCATCGGACAATTTGAGCTGGCGCTCCGAGCCCGCCCGGACTACGCCAGTGCGCTCTTCAATCTGGCCACCGCCCAAGCCAAATTGGGAAGAATCGACGAAGCCGTTCAGAATCTGCGGCGGGTGCTGGCGGCCAATCCCGAGGACCCGTACGCCAGACAGCGCCTGAGCGAACTGATCTCCAATCCCAAGAATCAGTTACCAGACCCTAGCCACTAGCCGCGGGAACAAAATTCCCGATTCTGCCGTATACTCGGGTACAAGCGTATGAGTTTCCTTTCCAAGCAGTTCATCGATGTCATCCAATGGACCGAACCGGAAGACGGAATCCTGGCCTACCGTTACCCCATGGAGGACATGGAAATCCAGAACGGTGGCAAGCTCACGGTTCGCGATTCCCAGATGGCGGTCTTCGTCAATGAAGGGCGCATCGCCGACGTTTTCGCGCCGGGCCTCTACACATTGAACACGAACACGCTGCCGATTCTCACGTACCTCATGAATTGGGACAAGGCCTTCAAGTCGCCATTCAAATCGGACGTGTACTACTTCTCAACGCGCCTGCAAACCAACCAGCGCTGGGGCACCGCGACGCCGATCACGATTCGCGATAAGGAATTCGGCGCTGTAAGGCTGCGCGGCTACGGAATCTATGCGTACAAAATCGCCGATGCCAAAATCTTCTACCAAAAAGTAAGCGGCACGCGTGATATCTATGGCGTTGCCGATCTCGAAGGCCAGTTGCGCAACACCATTGTGGGGCGCATGACCGACAGCTTCGCGCAAAGCTCCATTCCGTTCCTCGATATGGCGGCTAATCAGGCCGCGCTCGGGCTGAAAATCGTTGAGACGCTGAAGCCGTCCTTCGCCGAACTCGGTCTGTCGCTGGAAACATTCGTGGTTGAAAATCTTTCGCTGCCCGACGAGCTGCAGCAGCTGCTGGATCAACGCATCGGCATGAACATGATCGGCGACATGGGCAAATACACGCAGTTCCAGGTGGCGCAATCCATGCCCATCGCGGCAGGGAACGAAGGCGGCGGCGCGGCGGGGATCGGCGTTGGATTGGGCGCCGGCCTCACCATGGCGCAAAGCATGCTGAACGCGGTGAAGCCCGCCGAGACTCCGGCTGCGCCAGCGGCTCCGGTTGCGCCCGCTGCGGATACTAAATTCTGTACCAACTGTGGCAAGCAGATTCCGCGGGCCTCGAAGTTCTGCCCGGAGTGCGGAACCGCGCAGCAATAAATGTCCGGCCTGGAGTGGATCGTGGAAGCGCACGGGTGCGACTCGGCGGCTCTGGCCGATGCACGCCGTCTCGAAGAGCTTTTTCTCACGCTGATCCGTGCGCTCGATCTGCACTCGCTCGGCAAATCCAATTGGCACCAGTTTCCCGGGACGGGCGGCATCACCGGAGTGACTCTTCTCACCGAATCGCATCTGGCCTGCCACACGTTCCCTGAATATGGATCGCTCTGTTTGAACATCTTCTGCTGCCGCCCCCGCCCGGCAACGGACTTCGCGGCCCTGCTGACGAAAGAATTCGGCGCGTCGCGAGTTTCCATTCGCCAGGTTGACCGGCCCTATCAGGTATGAGCGGGCCCACGGCGAACTGCCCCAGTTGCGGCGCGCCAGTGAAGTTTCTTTGGTCCAGCGCCGTGCAGACCACCTGCGAATTCTGTCATTCCATTCTGGTGCGCAGCGATGTCGATTTGAAGAAGGTAGGCGAGGTTTCCGATCTTCCGGCCGACGCCTCACCCATTCAAATTGGAACGGAAGGCGCGTATCAGAACAAGAGTTTCGTCGTCGTCGGCCGCATCATTTATGAATATGAGCAGGGCGGCTGGAATGAATGGCACATCGTCTTTAACGACGGAACCAGCGGGTGGCTGGCGGACGGGCAACTGGAATACGATCTTTCATGGACCTCGAAGCCGCCCACGCCGTTGCCCGGCCCCGATGAAATCCATCAAGGGCAAACATTTCAGTGGAACGGCAAGACCTTCCAAGTGACCTCCCGGACGCATGCCCACTACAAGGGGGTGCAAGGCGAGCTGCCGTTCGAATATTGGGACAAGTCGGATGTTATGTTCGCGGATCTCAGATCGACGAGCGCCGATTTCGGAACTATCGATTACAGCGAGAAACTGCCGCTGCTGTTTCTGGGCCGCGCCGTCGAGTTCGATGATCTGCACTTGAAAAACCTGCGTGAATTCGAGGGCTGGACCTGATGCCGGCGGTTCAAGCCAAGTCGATCGTATGTCCTAATTGCGGCGGCCCGGTTCAGTTGCGGGGCTTCGCCAACACGCTGAGCGTGGTTTGTCCGCAGTGCCTCAGCGTGCTGGATGCTTCGACACCCGAAGTTCAAATTCTTCAAAAGTTTCAAGGGAAGACGCAAGTCAAGCCGGCCATCCCGCTGGGGGCGCGCGGCAAATTTGGCGGCACCGAATACGAAGCGATCGGATTTCAAGTGCGCCAGGTGGACAGCGGAGACGACTCGTATTCCTGGGCCGAATACCTGCTGTTCAACCCGTACAAAGGTTTCCGCTATCTCACCGAGTACAACGGCCACTGGAACTTCGTACAGGTGGAAACCGCACTGCCCGAAAAGCTCCGCGCACGAGCGAAGCCCGCTATGCGCTTCGGCGGCGTCACTTATCTCGCCTTCGATTCCATGATCGCCAGCACCGTGTATGTTCTGGGCGAATTTCCGTGGCGCGTGAAAAGAGGCGATTCGGTGGCATGTCAGGATTTCATAGCGCCGCCTGCCATGCTGTCGGCGGAATCGACCGACGGCGAGATCACCTGGTCGCGCGCCGAATACATGACGGGCGCGCAAATCTGGCAGGCATTCAAGCTCCCGGGTTCGCCGCCTCCCGCCCATGGCATTTTCGCAAACCAGCCGTCGACGTATGGAAACAGCGTGGCGTCGTCCTGGGGCACCTGGGTGTGGCTGAACGTAGTGCTGGCGGCGCTGATTTTTTTCTTCATGATTTTTGCTCCAGGACGCGTGGCGTTCAGCGACCATTATGCTTTCGCCCAAAGCATCGCTTCTTTACGTGGCGTGAAGAACGACAGCGCCTTCGTTACGCCAGCCTTTCAACTGGACGGCCGCGATTCCAACGTGGAGCTCTCGATCCGCACCGACCTGGACAACAACTGGGCGTATTTCAACTTCGCGTTAATCAACGACAAAACCGGCCAGGCCTTCGACTTTGGGCGCGAAGTGAGCTACTATCATGACTCCGATGGCAGCGATGGGAGCCGCAACAACAGCGTGATCGTTCCATCCGTTCCTTCGGGCGAATACTATTTGCGAGTGGAACCGGAGATGGCGCCGGGCTCGCCGTTCATGCGCTACGAACTGGAATTGCGGCGCAACGTTCCGAATTACACGTTTTTCGTATTGACGTTTCTGCTGCTGCTGATTCCACCCGCGTATGTGACCTTCCGACGAGGGAGCTTTGAAGCGGCGCGCTGGCGCGAAAGCGATTACGCACCTAAATCCAGTGGAGATGACGATTGAATACTCCTTTATTCCTGATCTACGGCTTACTGCTGCTGGGCGCCACTGGAGTGGCTGAATATCGCGGGTGGAGCTTGACGAGCGTCAATCAGCAACGGGTGCTCCCCAAATCGATCCGCGATAATCCCGGGGCATATCGATCGTCCTATGGCGGTTATTCCCGATACATCGGAGGTAAGTGAACGTGAACTTCAGCGCTCTTGGAAATGCACTCCTTTACTCGGTGCTCGGCATCCTGATCTTCGTCGCTGCCTTCGTGATCATCGACAAGATGACGCCTTACCATCTGTGGAAAGAGATCATTGAAGACAAAAATGTCGCGCTCGCGATTCTCATCGGCGCGCTCTCTATCGGCATGTGCATCATCATAGCAGCCGCGGTGCACTAAGTTAGCAAAACCAGTGTCCATCGCCCTATTCCTCTCGGTCTTCCTGATCGCGGCGTGTGGGCTCATCTATGAGCTGATCGCCGGAACGCTTGCCAGTTACTTGCTCGGGGACACGGTTTTTCAATTTTCCACCATCATCGGTTGCTACTTGTTCGCGATGGGTATCGGCAGCTACCTGTCCCGGTTCGTGCATCGCGGATTGGTGGCGCGCTTCGTCTCAATTGAACTGATGGTCGGAATGGTGGGCGGCTTTTCGTCGTCACTTCTGTTTCTGGCGTTCGCCTATACGGAAGCGTTTCGACTGGTGTTGTACGTGGTTGTGATCCTGGTCGGGACACTGGTTGGACTCGAAATTCCGCTGCTGATGCGGATCTTAAAAGAGCGCTTCCAATTTCGCGAGCTGGTTTCGCACGTCCTGACTTTCGACTATCTGGGCGCGCTGGGCGCGTCGTTGCTGTTTCCGATCTTGCTGGTCCCGAAACTTGGACTGGTTCGTTCGGCGCTGGTCTTTGGAATCTTCAACGCCGGAGTCGCGCTGTGGTCGACTTACCTGTTCCGCGAACAAATCGGCCGCGCGAATTCGCTTCGCTTAAGCTGCTTTGTAGTACTGGCGCTGCTTGGAGCGGGAACCGTTTTCGCCGATCGCATCTCCTCGGCCGCAGACAATAGTCTGTATGCGGACCAAGTGATCTTCAGCCGCACCACGCCGTATCAGCGCATCGTTCTGACGAAGTGGAAGGACGATATGCGATTGTTCCTGAACTCGCACCTGCAATTCAGCTCGCGGGATGAATATCGCTATCATGAGGCACTGATTCACCCGGGTCTCGCCGCGCTCCCAGGCGCGCGCAATGTGCTGGTGCTGGGCGGCGGGGATGGACTGGCGGTCCGCGAGATCCTGAAGTATCCGTCGGTAGAGAGTATCACTTTGGTGGATCTCGATCCGGAGATGACGCACTTATTCTCCACGCATCCGGTGATGTCAGCACTGAACCTGCATTCGCTGACCAATGCGCGAGTGCATGTGATCAACGCCGACGCATTTCGCTGGCTGGACACCAACACCGAGCAGTGGGATTTCATTGTGGCGGATTTTCCCGACCCCACCAGTTACGCGCTCGGCAAGCTGTTCACCACGGCGTTCTATCGGCTGGCGGCGAAGCACCTGGCGAGCGGGGGATTGATTGTGGTGCAAAGCACGTCGCCGCTGTTCGCGCGGCAATCGTATTGGTGCATTGTCGAATCCGTCAAGCAGGCGGGATTGCGGGTCTATCCGTATCACGTGTACGTTCCGTCGTTCGGCGAGTGGGGATACGTGATCGGCAGCTTCGCGCCGTACGAACCTCCGCGCCAATTGCCTTCCGGGCTTCGATTTCTTTCGACCTCGAACGTCAAGGAGCTTTTCGTGTTTCCGGTGGACATGCAGCCGGTGCCGGCCGAACCAAACCGGCTGAACGATCAGGTTCTGGTGCGCTACTACGAGCAGGAGTGGAAGGACGTCGCGCACTAGTGATTTCGCGGCGCGAATTCTTCGGCGCGCCGGCGCTGATCGGCCTTTGGCGCAAAACGGATCGCAAGATCGGCGGCGGATTCGTCAACGATTCGTTCCCGTTGGGGCACAAGCTGCGGGATCGTTCCGCGTTTCGCGCGCCGGCACAACAGATTCGCATTCCCATCGTGATCGTCGGCGGCGGCATGGCGGGTTTGAATGCCGCACGGCACCTGGACAAGCGCGGCTTTCACGATTTCGTGCTGCTCGAAATGGACCCGCAGGCGGGCGGCAATTCGCGCTGGGGCGAAAACGAAGTCTCGCGATTTCCGTGGGCGGCGCATTATGTTCCGGTGCCGGCGAAGGGTGAATCGCTGGCGCGCGAGCTGTTCGAGGAACTGGGCGTGCTGCGCGACGGGAAGTGGGACGAGCGGGTGTTGTGCTTCGATCCGCAGGAGCGGCTGTTCATCAATGGCCATTGGCAGGAGGGCATCGAGCCCGAGGATGGCGCGGCGCCCAAGGATCGCGCGCAGTATCGGCGGTTCATGGAAAAGATCAAAGAGTTTCGCGCGTCGGGCCAATTCACGGTTCCCATGGAACGGGGCTTCCAACCGTCTCCGTTAGACAAGCTGTCCATGGCGGATTGGCTCTTCCAGCAGGGTTTTGATTCGGCGCCGCTGGGCTGGTACATCAACTACGCATGCCGGGACGATTACGGGGCCCTGGCGAAGGACACGTCGGCTTGGGCCGGAATTCAATACTTCGCATCGCGCGAGCCGGAGGAAAAAGGACCGCTGACGTGGCCGGAGGGCAACGGCTGGATCGCGGCGCGGCTGATCGAGAAGTTGAAGCGCTACCTGCGGACCAACGGGGTGGTGTATGGGGTAGCGCGCGATGGCAACAAAATTCGCGTTTTGACGGAACGAACCCAATACGTCGCGGATGCCGTGATCTGGGCTGCGCCGACGTTTCTGGCTTCGTATGTCATGGAGGGCGCACCGCGAGCGGACGGATTTCAATATTCTCCGTGGCTGACGGCTAACCTGACGCTGGATCGGATTCCCGAGCAACGGAATGCCGAGCCGGCGTGGGACAACGTGATCTACGATTCGCCGGCGCTGGGGTACGTGAACGCAACGCACATGAGCCTGGCGACGCATGTGGATCGAACGGTGTGGACGTTTTATTGGTCGATGGCCGAGCATTCGCCGGAGGAAGCGCGGCGGTTGCTGCTGGCGCGGGATTGGAATTACTGGAAAGAGGCGATCTTGAACGACCTGGCGCGGGCGCATCCGGACATACGCCAGTGCGTGGCGCACATCGACATCATGCGCATCGGTCATGCGATGGCGCGGCCGTCGCCCGGGTTCCTGTCGTCCGAGGCGAGGGGGCGATGGTTGAAGCCGGCGGGCCACATATTTTTCGCGAACTCGGACTTGAGCGGATTTTCGATTTTCGAGGAGGCGCAGTACCGGGGCGTGGAGGCGGCGAGGGGCGCTTTGCGCGTGGTGGGCCGGGCATGAGCATGGCCTGGCGGGTGGCGCATCAGGGGTAGTTTTGTGTTTGCCCGCGTATTTTCCCGGCGTAACGCTTAGGCCGTTTGTTGGAGGCGCACGCGAGGGGGTTCAGCGGCGAGGCATTTCGTCGCCAGCGCGAGGCGTTTTTCCGCCACGCCGTTTCATGATCCGGTCGAAGGCCTTGAAGTCGACCCGGCCCTTCCGTTCCTGGAAAAAGCGGGCCGTTTCAAGCGCCGAAACTTTTTCCGCCACGGCCATAGCGACGAATTGATTGATGCTGGTACCGTCTTCCTTGCTGATCCGCTCCACGGCGTCCTTGAGCGACCGCGGCAGGCGTAGCGGGTAAGTCTTGGTTTCGCTCATCGTCTCATCCTCATCATCACTTCGCGAGGCAACAACAAATCTACGCCGAAATGGCCGGGCGCGCCTCCGAAATCCTTCGCGTTGAACGTCACAAGGGCCTCGGCTTTACCGTTGATGGCTGTCGCGAGCACCATTTCGTCGCAGGGATCGCTCAATTGCGGCCGCCATAGGAAATGCATCCTGACCGGTTGGGCCAAAGCACTGATCGCGTCTATAAGCACATTCACCTCATCTTCGCTCAGGTCCGCCGCGAGCCGATGCTCGAGCCTGCTACAGACCGCTTCGTATTCCAGTGCCAGCGCTACGCTCACGAGTAACGTCACGCGGCCCTGCCGCGCGAGCCGGACAATTGCGGCAGACGCTCCCGAGGGGCTTCGCATCGCAGCTACGATCACATCCGTATCCAGAACGAGCTTCACATCGCTAGTGATATGATATCACGGATGATATGACCTACAGAAACACTACGATCTAATCGGCGGGCGAGCGTGCGACCCGGCTGCTACAGTGGGGAAAGATGAACGTGTATCCCATCCTGATTGGGCTGGCGTTGGTGACGCTGGCGGGCGCGCTGGCGGGAATCTGGCTGGCGGAAACTCCCAAGCTTTCGCAACGCCTGCTTCCGTTCAGCGGCGGGCTGCTAGTGGGGATTGCGTTGTTCTGGATTCTCCCTGAGATCGGGGAGGCGTACGGCTGGAAGCAAGGCTGCGTGGGCTTGGTGGCGGGGTTCGGGTTGCTGTGGCTGGTGGATCGTTATGTGCATCCGGTATGTCCGGCTTGCTCGCACACGCACGACCATACGGGCTGCGCCGAGAGCCTGCATGGGTTCGCAGCGCCGTTGTTGATCGCCGCCGGCGTGCACAATTTGTTCGATGGCTGGAGCCTGGCGGCATCGCAGGAGGCTGGATTCGAACGGCTGCGCTTCGCGTTTCTGGCGGGAATAGGTTTTCATAAAGTGCCCGAGGGCCTGGCGCTGGGGGTTCTGTTGCTAGCCGCGTTGGGCGCGCCGTATAAGGCGTTGTTGGGAGCGGCAGGAGTGCAGACCATGATGCTGATGGGCGGGGCGCTAGCGCTGGCGGTGGGTCCGCATCTGAGCAAGGATTGGACAGCGCTGCTGCTATCGCTGGCAGCGGGGGCGTTCGTTTATCTCGGATACCACGCGATCGATAGCCAATACCAGCGTCGGCGCGGCGCGATTCCGGTGGTGTCGGCATTGACGGGCGCAGTGGGCGCAGCGGCGTTGCGTTTGGGAATTGGGGGCTAGTTGTTGGTCATTGGTTGTTAGTTATTGGCGGGCGGCGCTTGTGCCAATCGGTGCGCTCCTGAAACGTTCTGCCGATGGCGAGCAGCATGTTTTCCGAAAACGGCGAGCCCACTAACTGCAAACCCATCGGCATGGCGTTTGCGAAACCGCAGGGGATGGAAAGCGCAGGGAGCCCCGCCAGGTTGCCCGCGGGGATCAGCGCACCGAGGGCGGACGCGGGCCGCGAGCGGCGATCCAGCGGCTGGGTGATTTTCGGCGCGGGATCGGAACGGGTGGGAGCGATGAGCACATCCACCGTGGAGAGCAGGTCGCGGAAGGCTTCTTGAATGAGCGAGCGGATGCGGATGGCCTTGAGATAATCCTTGGCGGGAATCTCGAGGCCGGCTTTGAGGCCGGCGATCTGGCGCTGGTCGGCAAGCTGATCCACTTGGCCGCTCTTGATGAGGGGCTCGAAGACGGCGGAGCCTTCGGCGGAGATGATGGCGGAGATGGCAGCCCCGTAGGGGAAGTCGGGCAGCTTGGTTTCGGTGACCTTGACGCCCAGGGAGCGGATGGTTTCGAGAGCCTTGGAGTAGTCGGCGCGCGAGGCGGGATCGACTCCGTCGTTGAAATCGGCCGGCACGAAGCCAACGGTAACGTCCTTGAGATCGCGCGCGAACTGGGGCGTGTAATAGAAGCTCTTGTGAGCCGAAGTTGAATCGTCGGGATCGGCGCCGGCGATGGCTTCGAGCACCAGCCCGCAATCTTCGGCGGAGCGGCAGATGGGTCCGATTTTATCGAGCGTCCAGGAGAGCGCCATTGCGCCGTAGCGCGAGACCAGGCCGTAGGTCGGACGCAGTCCGGTGACGCCGCAGAAGGCGCTGGGGGTGAGGATGGAGCCGGACGTTTCCGAGCCGAGCGCGTAGGTGACCAAGCCCGCGGCAACCGCGATCGCCGAGCCGCTGGAAGACCCGCCGGACCAGCGCGTGTTATCCCACGGATTCAAGCCCGGCCCGGTGAGAGAGGCGCTGGCATAGCGGTAGCTGGGGCCGCCGGCGAGTTCCACCATCGCGAGTTTGCCGGTGAGCAAGCCGCCATGCTTCTGGATGCGCTTTAGCGCGGTCGCGGTGTAGTCGAAGACCTGTCCGGCATACGGCTGAGCGCCCCAGGTGGTGGGATGCTTGGCGAAGGACAGCAGATCCTTGGCGCCAAATGGAACGCCTTGGAGCGGCCCGCGCAGGCGCTCGCGCTTGATATCGCCATCCACGTCCTTGGCATCGCCGAGAGCCACTTTGCGGAGCGAAAGCGCCAGAGCGTTATAGCGCGGCCCGATGGATTCCAAGCGAGCGCAAAAGGCGCGCGCCAGTTCGACGGCGGAAAATTCCTTCTTCGTGAGTTTCTGGTTGATTTCGGTGATGCCGGCGAAGAAAATGTCGTCCGAGATGGAGGGCATGGGGCGCGCCTAGGGCTTGAATATTGTGGCCGGCTCGGTGGACATGGGCAGCGGGAATTTGTCGAGCTGATCGGCGTTATCGCGGAGCTGTGCTCGCGAGGCCTTCAGTTCTTCATCCGGATTGGCGGGCAGCGGCGGGGCGTCGGGTTGCGTTTGGGGCCGAGCCAATACGACCGCGGAGGTAGCGAGCGTTGCGGCGAGTTCACGGCGAGTGAACCTGTTCATAGATCCCAGTGTAGAGCACCTTGCAGGCTATGTCGAAACCGGCTCCCTTACGGTCGCGGCTCTGTAACGCACGCAAATCTACTGACCGCGCGCGTGAGCAAGCTACGAGGCAGGAGCGAGCGCTTCGATGGCGGCCTTCTCCATGACCGAGCGCGGGGCTGCGGCGCCGGTCCAGATCTCGAATTGGCGGGTAGCTTGTTCGAGAAACATCTGGAGGCCGGAGATAACCGTCAGACCCTGGGAAGTGGCGTGGCGGAGCAGTTTGGTTTCGAGCGGATTGTAGACCATGTCGAAAACCAGCGAGGCGGGAATGTCGCCTGAAAAGAAGCAGGCATCGGGATGCGGGAACATGCCGAGCGGGGTGGCGTGCACCAACGCGTCGAACTTGCGGCCATTGATGTGTTCGCGCAGCAGCGATTCGGCGCCGCAGGCGCGGGCGAGCGACCGAACGCGGTCGGGATTGCGCCCGACGATGGAGACTTTGGCTCCGCTTCCGACCAATGCATACGCCGCGCTGCGGGCCGCGCCGCCGTTGCCGACCACCAGGACGGACGATTTGGACAGGCGCAGTTTGCGCGACAAAGGAACCGTGACGGCATCGGCGTCGGTGTTCGCGCCACGCCATTTTCCGGCTTTTCTCCAGACGGTGTTGACGGCGCCAATGCGGCGGGCCAGAGGATCGACCACGTCGAGATAGCGCAGGATGCGCTGCTTGTGAGGGATGGTGACGCTGAATCCAGCGATCGGCAGGGATTCGGCGAGCGTAAAAAAATCCTTTAATTGCGCGGACTGAACCAGGAACGGAAGATAGACCGCGTCCAGGCGATGCGATTGAAACGCGCGATTGTGCACCGCCGGTGAGATGGAGTGCCGCACCGGATCGGCGATGACTCCGTAGATCTTGGCGGCGCGGGAAACTTTTTCGGCGCGGTAGAGATGGCGCAGCACGCGAGCGGTCACCTGGCCGGATGCGGTGCCATCGGAGGTGTTCGGCGCGGCGTAAGTGAACAGGCCGCCCCAGGCCGGGGCCAGGACGCGGGTGGCGAAGCCGGTCTCACCCATGGCGAGCACTACCAGCGGCGTGCGGGGGTGAGATTTCGCGATGGCAAGAATGCGGGCGTTATCGGACGGCTTGCGCGCGGTGGTGACGATCTTATAGCCGTCGGCGGGAACGCGCAGCATGCGGCGCACGATGGTTTCGGGCGAGGGCGTGCCGTCGTAATTGTGATAGGAGAGCAGCAGCTGGCCCTTGCCACGGAGCGCTTCTAAACGCGGAACGGCGTTCTCGGCGCTTTCGATCTCGACATCCACGGCGCGAGCCCCGGCATCGAGGGCGGCGTCCAGGATCCGAATCTGATCTTCCACGCTGCCATTAAATTTTCCATGATTCTGATGACGCCGGCAGGTGGCCAGAATGCAGCATTCCGGATGCGCGGCGAGAAACTTGCGGATGACGGCGACGCCTTGCTCGGGCGCGGGAAGATAATCGAGGCGGAACTCGAAGAAGGATTCGCCGGCGTTGGCTTCGCGGCGCGCATGTTCCAGCAGCTTGGCAGGGTCCGGGAAGCCCATGGCGATGCAGATCCGAGGTAGCGAGGTTGGATGCGGCATGAGCGCGAGCGGCGCAAACAGCATAGCACAGGGGATGGCGGCTGGTGATCGGGGTCGGGTACGCGCGGCTTCAGGCCGCGTTTCGCCCTACCTCTTGCCCGGTCCGTCGCTTGTTCACACGGCGAGTCACCCGGTTGACAGGAAGCGAGCCGTCCAGCCGCCACGTCACGAAGTACGCCGAGCCCGGGCGTGAGAAACGCGGCTGAAGCCGCGTGTACCGCCGCGTGTACCGCCGCAGCCTGGGCCGCCGCGTGGGCCGCCGCGTGGGCCGGGTTTAATTTGCGCGGCGCCGTTTGGCGGTAGTTCCGACGGTGAGGCCCATCTCGCGCAGCCGCGCCTTGGCCTTGGCGGCGATATCGGGATCGAGATCGATGTAGCGCGAGTAAACGTCGCGGAACTCGCGGGCGGCGGCGTCGTTGCGCCCCAGGCCCATCAAACACATGCCCTTCATATAGTGCGCGTCGGGGGTTCTGCGGTTGTCGGAGTATTTCTCGAGCACGGCGTCGAAGTTCTGCATGGCGTCGTTGTAGTCCTGTTTGCGGTAGTAAATGTCGGCGAGATAATACTGCGCGTCGGGAGCGAAATTCGTGTTGCCGAAGTATTTCAGGTAGTCGGTGAACTCCTGAATGGCGATGTCGTTCTTGCCGGCTTGATAATCGCGGAAGGCGTTGGTGTAAGTGCTCTCGGCCTGCATTCCGGCGGGGGGACCGCTGGGCGCCTGAGCGGAGTTGGGATCGCCGGGCGGTGTGCCTGGACCTCCAATGGAGGGCGGCGGCGCCGCCGGGGCGCTGCGGGTGGTATTAATGAGATTCTGAAGATCGGCCATTTTAGCGTCGAGCTTGCTCATGCGGGTGTTCATGTCGAGCACGGACTCGCGGACGGCGCGGAAATCCTCGGACATCTGGTCCAGCTTTTGTCCGACATTGGCAACCGGCCCGTCGAGCCTCTGCTCCTGCTGTTTCATGGTGTCGTTGAAGCGATTTTCCATGACCGCCACGGCGGTGTTGGTACGGTTGGCGCTATCGAGGGTTTGCTGCGTGAGAGTCTGAATGGCAGCGACCTTTTGATCGAGGGTGCTTTGCAGATTCCGCACCTGGTCCTGCAGCATGGCGACATCGCGCTGCAGCTCCATGATCTCCTTGCTCGCGCCGAAGGCGAAAGGGGACAGCGCGAAGAGCAAAATGGCGATACGAGACAAACTCATAGAAACTCCTGTGGACCGCGAGGCGCAGCGAAGCGCCCCGCGTTTGATTTATTCTTATTGGCCGGCCGACAGATGGGCGCGGCGATTCTTTTGCCAGCAATCCTCGCTCGCTTCGGTGCATTGCGGGCGTTCCTTGCCGTAGCTGATGGTCTTGAGGTGATCGGCGGGCACGCCTAGCTGGACCAGGAAATCCTTGGCGGCGGTGGCTCGGCGATCGCCCAGCGCGAGGTTGTACTCGGCGGAGCCGCGCTCATCGCAATGGCCCTCGACCACCACCGAGAAGTTGGGATCCTGCTGGAAGATCTGCTTGAGCAATGCGGCGTCGCGCGTGAGGGCGTCGCGGCCGTCGTTGCGGATCTCGCTCATGTCGTAATCGAAGAACGCATCCTGGGCCTGCTGCTGCAGCAGGTCGGCACTGGAGAGACGCGGCGCGGAAGGCGGCGGGGGCGGCGGTGGTGCGCTGCTCACTTCCACGGTGACGGAGCGTGAGTCCATGCCACCGGGACCGCGCACGGTCAGGGCGTAGCTGGTGCTGGCGCGGGGGAAAACCTGGCGCATTCCCTGGCTTTGCACCGCGCCGACACCGTGATCGATGGTCATGTCGGTGGCGCCGCTGATGGACCAGCGCAGCGTGGAGGATTGTCCCGGCTCGATGGTGGATGGCTCCGCGGTGAAGCTATTGATCACGGGCGCGGCCGCGGTTGGTGGGGCGGTGGCCGCAGGCGCCGGGGGTGGCGGAGGCGGCGGTGGTGGAGCCTTCTTTGCGCATCCCACCGCGAACAACAGCAGCGCGCCTAACGTCATCGCGCCGAGCTTGGAAGCGTGCAATCTGGAACTTTCCGTCATCTGAGAATCTCCTCTGGGTGGATCTCTTCTTTAATTATTGTGTTGCCTTACTCCAAACAGGTTTTTCATTATTTCCTTGCGTGGTCAGCGGCTGTACCTGGCTGCCGTCGGCCAGCATGGTGTAAAGCTCGGTCGTTCTTCCGCGCTTGGACGAGAACACCAGATGAACGCCATCGGGAGCCCAGCTCGGGTTTTCGTTTCGTCCCGAACCATGGGTCAACTGCACCACTTCGCGGCTGGCGACATCCATGACGAAGATATTGAAATTTCCGGGTTCAAATCCACGCGTCCACGCAAACGCGATGTGCTGGCCATCCGGGCTCCAGGCGGGATTTACGGCATCACCCTCGCCGGTAGTCAAGCGGGACACATCCGTTCCATCAATACTCATTCTATATATTTGCGGAGTGCCGCCGCGCCCGGAGACAAAGACCAGGTCCTGGCCGGTCTTGGGGTTTACCTTGGGCTCCACTTCGAGCGATCCGGAGTGGGTGATACGGTGCAGGTCGCCGCCGTCGAGATCGGTTTCGTAAATTTGCGAGAAGCCCGCGTTGGCGGTGGAGTAAATCAGCAGGTGGCGGCTGTCGGGCAAGAAATCGGAAGCCGCGTTCATGGACGCTTGTTGATTGTAGTACACCAGCTTTCGTCCGCTTTCGAGCGAATGGACGTAGATCTGAGGCTGTCCAAGATTTTCGTTCTGCTTTCCGAATGACCCAGCGTTGGCGTTTCTGGAAGAGGGAAGAATCGGATAGGTGGTGAAAGCGATCTTGGTGCCGTCCGAGGAGACGGCTGGAAAGGTGGTAATGGAGCGATAGTTGGTGAACTGCTTTTGATCGGAACCGTCGTAATTCATGGACCAGATTTCCTTGTGACCGCTACGGTCGGATACGAAATAGATGCGGGTGCCGATCAGACTGGTGGCGCCGAACTGCTTCAAGATATCGGCGGCGAATTCCTGCGCGACTTTGCGAGCGCCGGCTTCATCCAAGGCGCCGATGTAGATCTTGCCGATCAATTGCGCGGAGCTGGGATTGGACTGGCGAACATCGAAGAGCCATCCGTAAAGGACGATCTGGTTGTTCTGCGCGGCGGTGTAGCCGAAGGCGAGGTAGTTGGCATTGGGCGGCGGGCCGGACCAATCGGCGAAAGAAGGACCGCCCTGGCGGAAGTCGGATGGCTGTTGCGGAACCTGCACCGGGAAGAGCGTCTTCGGAATCATCTTCAACTGGCCGGAGCCCTGCAGATCGTTGAAGAGGGTGTTGTTGAAAGCGCCCATGAAGTTTTGCGCGTCGCCGGCGCCGCGGAAATCGGGGACGGCGATGGTGGGCTTTTCCCCGCTCTTGGTGATCACGCTGTTGATCTGAGCGTGGCCGAAACCGCAGGCTCCAAGAACGATGCCGAGAAGTAGAATAATTCGTTTCATTGCTGTAATTGAAATTGGAGTTCCACGTGGGTAGAGCTACCGCTATAGTTGGGCGGAAGCGGAGGAAACTGACCCGCATCCAAAACGGCGCGCAGGGCGGAATAATCCAGCGTGCTGTTGCCGCTGCGTTGAGAAATCTGCGGGTTCTTCACCGAACCGTCGCGCAAAATGTCGAAGGTGATTACGGCGACAGGAAGGTGCATGCCAGCGAGGCCGGCGGTCTGCCATTTTTCCGTGATGCGCTGGACTACCAAGTCCGCATAGGCGCCAAACTGGTTTCCAAACGTGCTGTTGGGCCCAACGCCGACGCCGCCCGAGCCGGGTTTTTGGAACATGGGAGAAACCGCGGCGGGCGCCTCTCGGCTGAATACCTGATTGGGCGCGGGCGGTTGCGGACGGTAGCGCTGCAGTGCCTGCAGCCGGGGCTGCTTCTTGGCGAGCCGGCTCTTCAGCGGAACGGCGTCGTCGGGAACCTTTACCTGCTTCTTGGGCTCGGGCTGGGGCGCTTGCGGCACCTGCGATTCGGTATCGTTGGCAACCGGATTCACGATGCCGGCGCGCGAGGGAAGCGGAATGCTCTTCACCGAATTGATGGCGACGGCGGAGCCCGAGCTGGTGTTGGCCGATCCCCACACTTCGCGCGAATGCTGAAAGCTGATGGTGGACACGATTAATGCGGCGGCGATGGCGGCGTGCAACAGCACGGATTGGACGAAGGGGCCGCCGAGGGATTCGCGCTGATCGAGTATGTCGGCGTGTTGGTCCATGCTTCCCTTATCGGCGCTTATCGGACTGATCTTCCGGTTGTGTTACTACATTCACTGCCAGCTTGGCGTCGCCGAGGGTGGCGATCACTTGCGCGATGGGATCGAATGGCGTCCGGCGGTCGGCGCGCAAATAGACGGACGTTGCATCATGAAAGCGCCGGTGAATCTCGCCGGCCAGCAGGTTGATGTTCACGGGTTTCTCGTTCAAATACGTGGTGCCTTCTTTGGAGATCTGGACGACTGGAAGATCCTGGATGTTTTCCTTGACGGGTTTCACCTTGGGAACTTCCACTTGCAGGCCGAACTCCATGACGTGGGCGGTGAGCATAAAGATGATCAGCAGCACCAACACCACATCCACTAATGGAACGATGTTGATCTCGGCGAGCGAGGGATTGCCGCGAAACCGGCCGCGCCGGAGTCCGCTGGAGCTGTTGAGTGAGAAGGCCATTCGATTGAATCAGCGCTCCAAGGTGCGCTCGGTGAGGTTCAGAAACTCGAGCTGAAAGTCTTCCATGCGCGCCCCGAACTCCTTGATGGCGCTTCCGAACAAATTATAGAAAATCGCCGCTGGAATGGCGGCGAAGAGTCCCATGGCGGTGGTGATCAGGGCTTCGGAGATGCCGGGGGCCACGGCCCGGAGACTGGCGGCGCCGGCGGTGTTCAATTGCTGGAATGCGTCGATGATGCCCCACACCGTTCCGAACAGGCCGATGAAAGGCGTGACGGTGGCGGTGGTGGCGAGCACGTTCATATTGCGCTCGAGCCGCGTGAGCTCTTCGCTCATGCCGAGTTGGAGGGTTCGTTCGAGCGAGAGCGGATTGGTAACGCTGCCGCGCGATTTCATCTGGCGCGCGACTTCGTTATAGCCGAAATCGAAGACCACCACCAGGGGGGAGCGTCTGAACTGTTCGCTCGCCGCGGCGATGGTATCGAGCGCGGGGGCCTTGCGAAAGGCGCGCAGGAACGAGCGATTGGACGAGCGGGCGCGGCGGAACGAGGCCCACTTGGACAGGATCACTGCCCACGAGAAGAGCGAGAACAAAAGCAAAATCACCATGACCGCTTTTGGCAAGGGGCCCGAGCTTTGCACCAGGTCCCAGGTATTCAGTTGCAAGAACAGGCCGCCCACTGTCGAAAGTATCAACCAAGCTCCTTCCGGACATACCCATAATATCGTGCGGCCATGCCGTCTGAATGACTAAAAAACATGCTGAGATGATTCTGTTTTACAGTATGACGCAAATCCGGCACCCGTGGACAGGCCCACTGGATCTTTAGACGGAGGGAAACCGCGTATAATTTCATCGAGTGTTGCTGGAACTGGTAGTGGAGAACTACGCCGTGGTGGAGCGGGTCCGGGTGCGATTTCACGCCGGCCTGAATCTGCTGACGGGCGAGACGGGAAGCGGCAAATCCATTGTAGTGGATGCACTTGGGCTGGTTCTGGGCGGCCGGGCCTCGGCCGACGTGGTGCGGTCGGACACGGAACGGGCGCGGGTGGCGGCTATTTTTGAAGCGCCGCGGGAACCGGCTCTGCTGGAGTTGCTGGAGCGGGCCGGTGCTCCGGTGGAGGACGGGGAGCTGCTGATCGAGCGCGAGATCCTGGCCGGCGGAAAGTCGCGGGCGTTCCTCGGAAACCGTCCTGTCACAGTGGCGCTGCTGCGCGAAATCGCGGTGTTCCTGGGCGATATTCACGGGCAGCACGAACAGCAACAGCTTTTTTCGAGCGCGGCGCAATTGCAATCGCTGGATGAGTTCGCGGGGCTTGGAAACCGGCGCGGCGAGGTTGCCAATTTGTTCCGGCGGTGGAAAGACATCGAGAGGGAACTGAAGGAATTAAACCGTTCCGAGCAGGAGAAGCTGCGGATGGCCGATTTGTGGAGCTTCCAGCGCCAGGAGATTGACGCGGCGGCGCCGCAGCCAGGCGAAGACGCGCGACTGGAACAAGAACGGGCGGTGCTGCGCAACGTGGCCAAACTGCAGGAGAATGCGGGCTCGGCGTACAACGCATTGTACGAGGCCGAGGCGAGCGTTTCCTCACAGCTTCGAACGGCGCTGAAAAAGCTGGAGGATCTGGGGGGCATCGACCGAAGCTTGCAACCGGTGGCGGAGACGCTGAGGGGCGCGGCCATCGGAGTGGACGAAGCGTCGGACGCGATTCGCGATTACCTGGACAGGCTGGAGGCGGACCCGAAACGGCTGGACGAAGTGGAGTCGCGCCTGGCGCTGATGGAGCGGCTGAAGCGCAAATACGGGGCGAGCTTGGACGACGTGCTGGCATTCGGGGAGCAGGTTCGATCGAAGCTGGAGGCGATTGAGACGGCGGGTGAACGCAAAGTTAAACTGGCGGCGGAGCTGGCGCAATCGAGCGCGGCTTATGCCGAATGCGCGGCGGCATTGACCAAGGCGCGCAAGGCGGGCGCCGAGAAGCTGGCGAAGAAAGTAGAAACGGAGCTGGCTTCGCTGGCGCTGGGGAGCGCGGTATTTCGCATTGAGGTGGGCGAGGCGGCTTGGTCGGAGGACGGCGCGGATCGCGTGGAATTTCTGATTTCGGCCAATGCCGGCGAGGAGCCGCTGGCACTGGACAAAGTGGCGTCGGGCGGCGAGCTTTCGAGGATCGCGCTGGCGCTGAAGACATCTTTGGGCCATGCCGGCGGCGGGAGCGCGACGAACGGCGTGGCGCGGACGCTGGTATTCGATGAGATCGACAGTGGGATCGGCGGGGGAGTGGCGGAAGCCGTGGGGCGCCGGTTGAAGAAGCTGGCGGCGGGGAATCAGGTGTTATGCGTTACGCATCTGGCGCAGGTGGCTGGGTTCGCGGACCATCATTACTCGGTTGAGAAGCGCGAGGTGAAGGGACGCACGGTGGCCGAGATCGAGGAGCTGACGGGCGAGGCGCGGACGCGCGAAATCGGGCGCATGCTGTCGGGCCAGAAGGTGACGGCGGAAGCGTTGAAGCACGCCGAGCAGTTGATCCGGCTGGGCACGGCACGCTCCTGAGGCTGCGATGAGACTGCGGAGCGCCGAGTGGCTGCTGACGGGTTACTTCGCGTATGTCGCGCTGATCTCGCCTGCGTTTCCCGTGGAAAACCGTTGGCGGCCCTTCGCGGTGGTACTGCTGGTCTGTGCTCTCTTTCTGGCGCTGGAGTGGGGCGAGGCGCGCGAGAACGCACGGCTGTTCAACATCCTGCGCGATTGGTTTCCGGTGGCGCTACTGCTCGTGGCCTACCGGGAGATGGATTGGTTTTCCGCGCTGCCGCGCGACTTCCATTTGGAATTGCGGTGGGTGCAGTGGGACCGGGCGATTTTATACCAGGGCGGATTGCAGCGCGGGATCGAAGCGCTCGGCTCGGCCGGGCCGCTCTACCTGGAACTTTGCTATCTGCTGGTTTATGCCGTGGCGCCGTTCGTAGTTACGATTCTCTATTTCCAGCACCGGCGGGAGCGCGTGAACGGGGCTATGTTTCTGTACCTGCTGGGGACGCTGCTGGCGTATGGGTTGTTTCCGTACTTTCCGACGGACCCGCCGAGAGTAGTCTTCGGGGGCAGCGATGCGCCGAACATCACGAGTGCGCTGCGCGAACTGAATCTGCGGCTGGTGGGAGATTACGGCATCCACTCGAGCGTGTTTCCGAGCGCGCACGTGTCGTCCGCATTTTCGGCGGCATGGGCGCTATTCGCATATCTGCCGGAGCGCAGGCGCATCGGCTGGGGAATGGTGGTATACGCAATGAGCGTAGCGGTAGCGACGGTGTATGGCCGCTATCACTACGCAGCGGACGTGGTGGCCGGGATGGCGGTAAGCCTGACGCCCGCGGCTATGATTCTTCTTGCTCGCCGGCTTCGCCTTCGCGGCCTTCTTGCACTGCCTTGAGGCGTTCCTCGCGGCGCCGGGCGCGTTCGGCGGCCCGTTTGACGAGCTCGGTGCCCATGAGCTCGATCTTGGCGAGCTCGGCTCCGTCGCCCTTGCGCCAGCCCAGGCGGACGATGCGCGTGTAACCGCCGTTGCGCTGCCCGAACTTGGTTCCGAGCTTATCGAACAGCTTCTTCACCGAGGCCGGAGTGCGGAGAAAAGCCGCGGCCTGGCGGCGCGAATGCAAGGTGTCGTCCTTGGCCAAAGTAATCATCTTCTCAACCAAGGGCCGAATGGCTTTGGCTTTGGGAACGGTGGTGATGGCGAAATCGTTTTCAATGACGCTGGTGACCAAGCCGCGCAGCAGCGAATTGCGCGCGGCGACATTGCGCTTGAGCTTATATCCGGAGACTCCGTGGCGCATGGCTATTCCGCGACCTCATCCAAATCGCCCAAATCGTCATCGGGCAAGCCGCCGAAGTGGGGCAGCGAGACGGGGGGGGCAACCAACCGGCCCTGCGCATCGAACTTCATTCCAAAGGTGAGGCCCAGATTGGAGAGGATTTCCTTGATTTCGTTGAGCGATTTGCGCCCGAAGTTCTTGGTACGCAGCATTTCGGCCTCGGTCTTCTGGACCAGATCGCCGATGGTTTGAATGTTGGCGTTCTTCAGGCAGTTGTAGGAACGCACGCTCAACTCCAGTTCTTCGACGGAACGGTTGAGCACTTCGTTCATCTGGCCGACTCCGCGCTCGGCGGGCTCTTCGGCGGTTTCAGGCAGCTCCTCGAAGTTGATGAAGATGGCCATGTGATCCTTGAGAAGCTTGGCGGCCTGGCCGATGGCGTCCTGGGGCGAGATGGCTCCGTTGGTCCAGACTTCGAGGGTGAGCTTGTCGTAATCGGTCATCTGGCCCAAGCGGGCGGCTTCGACAGAGAAATTGACCTTGCGCACGGGCGAATGCACCGAGTCGATCGGGATGTAGCCCAGGGCCAGATCTTCGTCGTAGTTGCGATCGGCGGCGACATAGCCGCGGCCGGTCTTGAGGCGCATCTCGATGCTCAGTTTGCCGCCCTCGCCAACGGTGGCGATGGGCAGGTTGCGATCCAGCACTTCGACATCGGCATCGGTCTCGATCTGGCCGCTGAGCACCTGGCCGGGCTTGTCGACGCGCAGGCGCGCGATCCGAACTCCTTCACCGCTCATCTTGAACGGCACCTGCTTGAGGTTGAGGATGATGTCGGTGGCGTCTTCCACCACGCCCGGGATGGGACTGAACTCGTGGGCCACGCCTTCGATGCGGATGGAGGTGATGGCGGCGCCTTCGATGGAGCTGAGCAGCACCCGGCGTAATCCGGTGCCGATGGTGGCGCCGAATCCGCGCTCGAAGGGCTGGGCGGTGAACATTCCGTAGCGCTCGGTGAGCGTTTCGGTGTTGGCGATTAATCGCTTGGGCTTCTGAAAACCTTTAAACATGGTGCAGTTTTCCTTTTTTAAACTACTTCGAATACAACTCGACGATAAGCTGTTCGTTGAGCTGGATCTGGACGAGTTCTTCTCGTTTGGGCTGAGCGATGACGCGGCTCTTGAGATTATCGCGGTCGACTTCGAGCCAGTTGGGCGAAGGCGCGTGCGCGGTGGCGTCGCGGGCAGCCAGAATCGTAGGATTGTTCTTGCTCTTTTCGCGGACTTCGACGACGTCGTTTACGTTGACCTCGAACGAAGGAATGTTGACTTTGCGCCCATTGACCGTGAGATGGCCATGACGGACCAACTGGCGGGCTTGGCTGCGGCTGGTGCCGAAGCCCATGCGGTACACCACGTTGTCCAGACGGCGCTCGAGCGAGTTGAGCATGTTGTCGCCGGTGACGCCCTTGGTGCGGAAGGCGCGCTCGAACAGATTGCGGAACTGGCCCTCCATCAGGCCGTAGTAGCGGCGGGCTTTCTGTTTCTCCCGCAACTGGAGGCCATAACCGACGATTTTCGGCTTACGATCCTTGCCGTGCTGGCCGGGAGGGAAGTTGCGCTTTTCGATGGCGCACTTTTCGGTGTGGCAGCGTTCGCCTTTCAAGAATAGTTTCATGCCCTCGCGCCGGCACAGCCGGCAAACGGGGCCATTGTATCTCGCCATGCTTCGTTCAACCTTTCTACTTCTCAAGGTGCAGTTTACGACCTAACGGTCTTCGTCCTGCTTAGTTACTTCCGCTCCCTTGCGGCAAGCCGAACTAGGGTCGCGGCTCGGTTATACCCGCCGCTTTTTGGGCGGCCGGCAGCCGTTATGCGGGATCGGCGTTCGATCCTTAATTGACTTGACTTCGATTCCTACCGTGGCCAGAGCGCGGACAGCCG
Organism: Bryobacterales bacterium; assembly: GCA_963824345.1. Taxonomy (GTDB): domain Bacteria; phylum Acidobacteriota; class Terriglobia; order Bryobacterales; family Bryobacteraceae; genus Palsa-89. Next base: position 25,039 of record CAWGOZ010000007.1, on the reverse strand, counting down.
ACTCGCGGCCGGCACCAGGTCCGGACACTCGCACTTCCACCGAGCGGAGTCCATATTCCTTGGCCTTATTGGCGGCCGTGAGCGAGGCCTGCTGGGCGGCAAAAGGCGTGCCCTTGCGCGAGCCTCGAAATCCGAGCGAACCGGAACTGGACCAGGCCAGAACGTTGCCGACCAGATCGGTGAAGGTGACGATGGTGTTGTTGAAGGATGCCTGGACGTGTACCAGGCCGTTGGACACCACCTTCTTTTCTTTCTTCTTGAAGGTCTTCTTCTTCGTGGTTTTTGCAGGGGCTTTAGCCATCTTTTGTCCTTAGGTCTTGCCGGTCGCTTTCTTCTTGTTGGCGACAGTTCCGCGGCGCGGGCCCTTGCGGGTGCGGGCGTTGGTGTGGGTGCGCTGGCCGCGCACCGGCAGGCCGCGGCGATGACGCAGGCCGCGATACGAACCCATTTCGATGAGGCGTTTGATATTCAGCGAGAGTTCCTTGCGGAGGTCGCCTTCCACCGAGCCTTCGTTTTCGATCAGCGTACGGACGCGATTGATCTCGTCCTCGGTGAGGTCGGCAACCTTTTTGGTTGCGTCCACGCTGGCCCGATGAAGAAGGGAGAGCGCCCGGGTCCGCCCGATGCCGTATATGTACGTCAGACCGATATCGGCCCGCTTCTTATTCGGCAAATCCACACCTGCGATACGCGCCATAGCTATTTTGGCTCCTGACCTTAACCCTGCCGCTGCTTATGCTTCGGATTCGTGCAAATGACACGCACCACGCCCTCGCGGTGGATCACTTTGCATTTGTCACACATCTTTTTGACGGACGCTCGAACTTTCATATTTTCTCCAACAAACGCACAATTCTTCCGCGGCCCGGATCGTGGGGCGATAACTCCACCTGCACGCGATCTCCCGGCCTGACTCTCACAAAATTCGTCTTAGCCGCGCCGGCCGCATGGGCCAGAACCACGGCTTCATTTTCCAACTTCACTTTCACGATCGCGCTGGGCAGCAACTCCACCACAACTGCCTCTACAGACGTCACGGCCGCGTCAAAACCCACGGTCCATCCGCGGTCACGGCCACGCAATGCTCGAAATGGGCCGAAAGCGAATGATCCTTGGTCACCGCGGTCCACTTGTCCCGCAAAACACACATGTCGGCGCCGCCGGCATTGACCATCGGCTCGATGGCCAGCACCATGCCTTCCTTCAGTCGCGGGTTCTCGTTGCGGCGATCCACGTAATTAGGAACCTGCGGCTCCTCGTGCAGTTTGGTGCCGATGCCATGGCCCACCATCTCGCGAACCACCGAAAATCCATTGCCCACCACGTGCTGCTCCACCGTCCCGCAAATATCGAACAGCCGGTTGCCCGGCCGCGCTTTGTCGATGGCGAGCTCGAGCGATTCCTTGGTCACATCCAGCAGCTTTTTGGCCGCCTCATTGATCTCGCCCACCGGAACGGTGACGGCCGAATCGCCGTAAAATCCGTTCAACTGGACGCCGGTGTCGATGGAAACGATATCACCCTTCTTCAATTTCGTCTTCGCCGACGGCATGCCATGCACGATCTGATCGTTCACCGAAGTGCAGAGCACATACGGATATTTGCTGCCCGCCGCCTGCGTGTAATAGCCCTTGAAGGCCGGCTTAGCGCCCGCGTCCTTCATCATTTTTTCCGCCGCTACTTCAAGATCCTGAGTTGTAACGCCCTCCTGGACCATTTGCGAAAGATCCTGGAGGATCTTCCAGACTAGCAAGCCGCTGCGGCGCATCTGATCTAACTCATTGCGGCTCTTACGGATAATCATCTCCAACAACTGGCATCGGCGCGGCTGGGCACACAAGGAGCCCCGCCGGGGAAAAGACTGATGTTTCCATGATAGCGCAAGATCATGAGTTTAGGAGACACTGCTGCGACGGCCCCGGATCCGGCCGGAACGCGGCGTGAACCCTTCGTAGTGCCGCATGATTAACTGCGCCTCCACCTGATTGACGGTGTCCATGGCGACGCCCACGACGATCAGCAGCGACGTGCCGCCGAAGAAAAAGTTCACGTTTAAGCCATCCAAGAGCCAGCGCGGGAAGTAAGTATCGATAAAATTGCCTAAAGCAGCGGGGGGCAGGCGCTGCAGCTTGATGCCGGCGATCATGATCTGCGGAATTAGCGACAGAACCGAGAGGTACAGACCGCCCACCACCGTGATCTTGGTGAGGATCTTGTTCATGTACTCGGCCGTGTTCTTACCGGGGCGAATGCCGGGGATGAATCCGCCGTACTTGCGCATGTTGTCGGCCGCTTCATTGGGGTTGAAGATGATGGAGACGTAGAAGAAGCAGAAGAAAATAATCAGAACGCAGAACAACAGGTAGTACAGCGGCTGGTTGCCTCCGATGGATTCGAGCATGCCGCTCAGGATCGGGCTGTTCTTCACGAAGGTCATGCTGGTGAGGGTTTGCGGGAAAGCCAGAAGCGAAGAAGCGAAGATGACCGGGATGACGCCGCCAGCGTTGACTTTGAGCGGCAGGTGCGTGGACTGACCGCCCATCATCCGGCGGCCCTGGATGCGTTTGGCGTACTGCACCGGGATGCGGCGCTCGCCGCGCTCGACCAGCACGATGAAGGCCACCACGGCGATCATGACGGTGAGGATGATGATCAGGTGAATGGGAGTCCAGTCGCGCACCTTGAACACGTGGTCGTAAATGTTTTCAATGGCGCGCGGCAGGCCGACCACGATTCCGGTGAAGATGATGAGCGACATGCCGTTGCCGATGCCGCGTTCGGTGATCTGCTCGCCCAGCCACATGATGAAGGTGGTGCCGGCGGTGAGCGTAATGATGGTCATGGCGATGAACCCGACGCCCGGATTCAGGACGAATCCGCCGCCCGATTTCTGGAGCGCGATGGCAATACCGAAGGACTGAATGAACGCCAGGATGATGGTGAGGTAGCGGGTCCACTGGGTGATCTTGCGGCGGCCCAGTTCGCCCTCTTTCTGCAGTTTTTCGAGAGTGGGAACCACCACCGTGAGCAACTGCAGAATGATGGAGGCCGTGATGTAGGGCATGATGCCCAGGGCAAAGATCGTAAGACGGCGGAACATGCCGCCGCTGAACATATCGAACATGCCGAACAGCGAACCCGAGTTCTGCTGAAAGAACTCCGACAAGCGGTTGCCATTGATCCCCGGAGTGGGCACGTGCCCGCCGAAGCGGTACACGGCCAATAAACCCAGCGTGAAGAAGATGCGCTTCCGCAGGTCCGGAATCCGGAACATGTTGGCGATGGTGTCGAACAGCTTCATCGTTGCCTACCTTTTACCTCTTGGGCCTTCCTCGATCGGCTCGAATTACTTACTCGCTTCGATGACGTTTCCAGTGCCGCCGGCTTTCTGGATTTTCTCCAGAGCCGATTTCGAAAACACGTGCGCCCGCACATCCAATTTGCGGGTGATGTCGCCGGTACCGAGCACCTTGAGCCCGGCGCCCAGTTTCTTAATCACACCCAGCTCGATCAGCCGCCCGGGATCGAAAGCGTCGCCTTCCAACTGCTCCAGCCGGCCCACATTTACGATGGCATATTCTTTCTTGAAAATGTTAGTGAACCCGCGCTTGGGCAGACGGCGATGCAGCGGCATCTGGCCGCCCTCGAAACCGCGCATGATGCTGTAGCCGGAGATTGATCGCGCACCTTTTGCGCCGCGGCCGGAATACTTGCCGCGTCCTGTGCCCATGCCCTGTCCGATGCGCTGTTTCTTTTGTTTTTGGCCCTTTGGCGGGCGAAGATCGCTGAGATTCATGATTTTGTCCGGCTCCCTGACCGTCGCGGCTCGGTAACAGCCGGTTTGGCAGCGCGCAGTTTGGTACCGGGCGGCTCGGTGGCACGCGGCTCGGTAACGATGGCCAGCAGGTGCGGGATCTTCAGCACCATGCCACGGAACGCGGCGTTGTCCGGCCGCACCACAACGCGGTTCATTTTCTTCAATCCGAGCGATCGCACGATCACTTTGTGCTTTTCGGGGCAGCAGATCGGGCTGCCGATCAGTTTGATTTTGATCATTGCATCCGCCATGGCTTAGCCTACTTTCTCCTGCGCCAGGCCGCGCATGTCGGAAACCTGCGCCCGGTCGCGCAATTGCTCGAGCGCGTTGATGGTGGCCTTGACCACGTTGTGCGGATTGCGGGAACCGATAGACTTGGTGAGCACATTGGTGATGCCGACCGCTTGGATGACCGCCCGGACCGGGCCGCCGGCGATAACACCGGTCCCTTCCGGGGCCGGCTTCAACAGCACCAGGCCGCTGCCGAAACGTCCCAGGACCATGTGCAGAATGGTGGTTTCAAGCACGTTGATCTTGCGGAGATTCTTCTTGGCCGCCTCGATGCCCTTCTTGATCGCAGCCGGAACTTCCTTGGCCTTTCCGGTGCCGAAGCCGACGATCTTCGCGCCGGGATCGCCAATGACCACCAGAGCGGAAAAGCTCAGGTTCTTGCCGCCTTTGACGACTTTGGTGACGCGATTGATCGACACCACCTGTTCCTTGAGGTTCAGGGTGTTGGCGTCGATTCGTTTTGCCGTAGGTGTTGCCGCCATGTAAGTTAAAACTCCAATCCTGCCGCGCGCGCCGCGTCCGCCAGCGCCTTCACGCGCCCGTGATACAGATATCCGCCGCGATCGAATACCACTTTGCTGATGCCTTTGGACTTCGCGCGCTCGGCGATCAGCTTGCCGATCTCCTTGGCGCCCGCCAGATTGCCGCCCGTGCTGACGCCCGATTTCTTTTCGCCACCCGATTTTTTTTCACTGGAAGACGCCGCCACCAGCGTGCGGCCCTCGCGATCGTCAATTACCTGAGCGTAGATATGCTTTAAGCTGCGGAACACGGCCAGACGCGGGCGTTCCTGGCTGCCGCGCAGCTTAAGGCGTGTTCGGGTGTGAATACGAACGCGTACGTCGTTTTTAGAAGATTTCGCCATATTATTTCGCCGCCGCTCCCGCGGTCTTGCCGGCCTTCTTGCGCAGCGCTTCGCCGGTGTATCGAACGCCCTTGTTTTTGTAAGGATCGGGCGGACGCAACGACCGGATGTTGGCCGCCACCTGTCCCACCATCTGCTTGTCGTAGCCCGACAAAACCAGATGGGTCTGCTTGTCGATTTTCAGGTCCACGCCATCGGGGAGCAGTAACTCGATGGGGTGGGAGTAGCCGAGAGTAAACGTCGCGACCTTGCCCTTGACGTTGGCGCGATAGCCGGTGCCGGTAATATCCAGCTCGCGAGTGAAGCCGGTGGAAACGCCCTGAACGGCGGCGGCGGCCAGGGCGCGGGTGAGCCCGTGCAACGCGGCGCGCTGATCCGAATCGCGCAGGATCTCGAGAGTCCCGTCGGCCTGGCGAACCTGGATACCTTCCGGAATCGGGACATGCAGCTTGCCCTTGGGGCCTTCCACCAGCATTTCCGAGCCGATGTTGATCTTCACGCCCTTGGGCAGCGGGATGGGTTTCTTTCCTACTCGCGACATATGTTCACCTGACTTGCATTTACTAAGATCACCACAACTGGCAGAGCACCTCTCCGCCGACGCGTTCCTTACGCGCGCTGGAGCCGGTCATCACGCCGCGCGCCGTGGTCAAAATATTGATGCCGAGCCCGCCCAGCACTTTGGGGACTTCCTGACTCCCGACATACACGCGGCAGCCGGGGCGCGAAACGCGCTCGATGCGGGAAATCACGGGCACATTGCCGGGCGTGTACTTCAGATAGATGCGAATGCTGCGCTTGGCGCCCTCGTCGGCCAGCTTGAAATTGACGATGAAGCCTTCCTCCTTCAAGATTCGCGCGATCTCCATTTTGAGCTTGGAGGCGGGCACGTCCACCTTGGGATGGCGCGCCGACTGCGCGTTGCGAATGCGCGTCAGCATGTCGGCGATCGGATCGGTTATGGCCATGTTCTACTCGGGACTCCTTTCCTCACCAGCTCGCTTTGATTACACCGGGCACTTCGCCCGCGACGGCCAGCTGGCGGAAACAGATACGGCACAGGTTGAACTTGCGAATGTAGCCGCGCGGCCGGCCGCAACGAAAGCAGCGGTTGCGGAGCCGGATTTTCACCCGGGGCGGAGTGCTGATATTAGCGGCCTTGTCGGAGGCCATCCGGGCTCTGGTCCGGTCTTCTTTCGCGATTTTCGCTGTGGTTGCCATGTGTTCCTTATTCTGAATTCTGAATTCTCGAATTCTGAATTCTCTTCCTACTGCCTGAACGGCATCCCCATGTGCCGCAACAACGCCAGACCCTCGGCGTCGGTCTTGGCGCTGGTGGTGATGGATATATTCATACCCTTGACCTTCTCCACCTTGTTGTAGTCGATCTCGGGAAAAATCAATTGATCGCGGACGCCCAAGGTGTAATTGCCGCGGCCGTCGAACGATTTCGAAGACACGCCGCGAAAATCGCGGACGCGCGGAAGAGCCACGTTCATCAGCCGGTCCAGGAACTCGTACATGCGATCGCCGCGCAGGGTGACCATGGCGCCGATCGACATTCCTTCGCGCAGCTTGAACGCGGCGATGGACTTCTTGGCTTTGGTGACCACCGGCTTTTGTCCGGCGATCTGGCCCAGTTCGTTCACCGCTCCGTCCATGAGCTTGGCGTTCTGCGTGGCTTCGCCCAATCCGATGTTGACCGATACTTTCTGGATCTTGGGCACGGCCATGACGTTCTTGTAGCCGAACTCCTTCACCAGAGCGGGGATCACGCTTTTCTGATAATGCTGCTTGAGTCTTGCTTCTGCCATCTTTGGAATCCTCGTTGGCTCGCTTTACCCTTTGGTGTCGAGCACCTCGCCGCTTTTCTGTGCGATGCGCACGCGCCGCGTGGACGTGCCGGCCGGTTCGAGCTTATAAGCCACGCGCGTGGGAACGCCGCCGGAAGTAAGAACCATGACGTTCGAAATCGCGATGGCGCTTTCTTTTTCGGCGATTCCGCCCTTGATCTGCCGCTGTGGATTGGGACGCGTGTGACGCTTGATCATCGACACGCCTTCGACAATCAGCTTGCCGCGCCAGCGGTCCACCGAAATGACGCGGCCGGTTTTGCCTTTGTCGCGGCCGGCGATCACCTTCACCTGGTCGTCTTTCTTGATTCTGGTTTTTCCGTACGTCTTTTCGATCCGCGGCTTGGCCGGCATCAGATGACCTCCGGCGCGAGCGAAACAATCTTCATAAAACGCTTGTCGCGCAACTCGCGCGCCACCGGCCCGAAGACGCGCGTGCCCACCGGTTCGCCCACCTCGTTGATGAGCACGGCGGCGTTGGAATCGAAGCGGATGTAGGTGCCATCCCGACGCCGCGATTCCTTGCGCATGCGGACGATGACGCAGCGCACCACTTTGCCCTTCTTGATGGGCGACTCGGGCGTGGCTTCCTTGACGCTGGCGGTGATGATGTCGCCCAGGCCGGCGCGCAGCCCCAGGTCGCCGCCGCGCGGCAAAATGCACATCAGCTTGCGGGCGCCGCTGTTGTCGGCCACCTCCAGAATGGTGCGCATTCCTATCATGATTTCCTCCCGGTCTCTTTAGCGCGAGGCCCTTTTGCGCGCAGCGATTTCGATCCGGAGGTGGATTGGATGGTTTCCAGATCCACTGCGGTCGGCTCCACGGCCACTTGCACGGCCTTGCGGAGCACTTCGCCCAGCCGCCAGCGCTTGAGCTTGCTCATCGGCCGGCATTCGATGATGCGCACCGTGTCGCCCACCTGCGCGCTGCGCTGTTCATCATGGGCGTAAAACTTGCTGCGCTTGTTGATAATTCGCTTGTACACCGGATGCGGTACGCGCCGGGTAACTTCCACCACGATGGTCTTGGTCATTTTGGCGGAAACCACTTGACCGACCTTTTCGTTCTTGTTGCCGATTTTCTTCGACGTAACCGCGCTGGCCATAGCTTACTTTCCCTTCTTCTTTTTCTTGGGGCTGGGCTCGGGCGCGGTTTCCGGATGCAATTCGCGGTCGCGCAGGATAGTGAGAATGCGAGCGTTGTCCTTCCTGATGTTCCGCAGCTTCTTCAAGCCGTCGGTCTGGCCCATGGTCAACTGGAAACGGATGCGAAAGGCTTGCTCGCGGATTTCCGCGGCCTGGCGGTGCAACTCGTCGTTATCCAGCTCTCGAATTTTGTCTGCTTTCATTCGTTTTCTCCAACCGCTTCCTTACGGTCGCGGCTCGGTAGGTCGCGCCTCGGTTCCGTTTGTTATCGGTTCCAGTTACTCTCCGGTGTTGTCTTCGCGCGCCACCAGCTTGGTCGGCAGCGGCAGCTTTCCGGCGGCTAAACGAAAGGCCTCCAGCGCTGTCGCTTTGGGAACGCCTTCCATCTCGAACAAAATCTTACCCGGCCGGATCACCGCCACCCACTGCTCGGGAGCGCCTTTGCCTTTGCCCATGCGAGTTTCGGCCGGCTTCTTGGTGATCGGTTTGTCGGGAAACAGGCGGATCCAAACCTTTCCGCCGCGCTTGATGAAGCGCGTCATGGCGACGCGGGCGGCTTCAATCTGCCGGTCGGTGATCCATCCGCAGCGCAGGGCTTTCAATCCGAACTCGCCAAAAGCGAGACTGGAGCCGCGCCAGGCTTTGCCGGTCATGCGGCCGCGCTGCTGTTTTCTGTACTTGACCTTCTTTGGCATCAACATGGCGATGTGTCTCCGCTATCCCTGTTTGGGCGGCTCTGAGTTGCCGCCGCCAGTAGCCGGGGGCGACCCGGCCGGCGTATCCTGCTTTAATTCCTGTTTCCAGTTCGGTTGCGGCGGTGCGAGCGGCGGCAGAATCGGCACGGTCCGCGCCGGCGCGCCCTCGGGCGTAGCCTGAACGGCCGGACCTCCGGCTTCCACCGGCGATGGCGGCGTGCTCGATCCTCCCATGGGAGGCCGGCGTTCCCTGCGATCGCGCAATGGCTGGCGGCGCGGCTCGGGCTCGTTCTTTAAAGAATCGCGGCGGCCGCCATCCAGGATTTCGCCTTTATAGGTCCAGCACTTCACGCCGATCACGCCATAGGTGGTGTAGGCCTGCGCGAACCCGTAATCCACGTCGGCACGCAGGGTGTGCAGCGGAAGCTGCCCTTGCAGGTACCATTCGCTGCGGGCGATTTCAGCCCCATTCAAACGGCCCGAGACGCGAACCTTAATGCCCTTGCAACCGAAGCGCAGCGCCGAATCGACCGCTTTGCGCATGGCTCTTCGAAACGCCACGCGTTTTTCCAACTGCAGCGCGATGGACTCGGCCACCAGTTGGGCATCGAGTTCGGGCTTGTGCACTTCCTGAATATCGATGAAGACTTCGCGCTTGGTTTTTTTCGCGAGCTCGGTCTTGAGCTTCTCGATTTCGGCGCCCTTGCGTCCGATAATGATGCCCGGGCGCGAGGTGCGAATGGTGACGCGCAGTTTGTTGCCGGGGCGATCCACTTCAATGGAGCTGACGCCGGCGGCCTTTAACCGCTCGCGCAGAGATCCCTTGAGCTCCAGATCCTCGCGCAGCAGCCGGGCGTAATCCGCCTTGGCGAACCAGCGCGACCGCCAGGTCTTGGTGACGCCCAACCGAAAGCCGTACGGATGTACTTTCTGTCCCACTATGCGTTCTCCTGAGTTGTCCCGGCGTTTGTCCCATCGTTCTTGTCGCTGACAAAAACAACGATGTGCGACGTCCGGCGCTGATAGCGATAGGCCCTGCCCATGGGCGCGGGCCGGATGCGCTTCTGGCGCGGCCCTTCGTTCACATACGCCTCGCTCACCACCAGCTCGTCGACATCCACGTCGTTGTTGCGATTTTCGGCGTTGGCGATGGCCGAATCCAAAACCTTGAGCACCGTCGGCGCCATGCGCTTGTTGGTCTGGCGCAAAATGATGCGCGCTTCATTGGCCGAGCGGCCGCGGATCAGATCCACCACCAGCCGCGCCTTTTGCGGCGACGATCGAATATATCGGGCTTCTGCTTTGGCTTCCATCTTTTTCCCTTAGGCCGGCTTGGCGCTTTTCTCCGTCGGCGCCGCGGCGGCTTTCACCGAATGTCCCTTGAACACGCGCGTGGGGGAAAATTCACCCAGCTTGTGGCCCACCATATTTTCGGTGATGTAGACCGGAATGAATTTCTTCCCGTTGTGGACGCCCAGGGTATGGCCGATAAAATCCGGAATGATGGTGGAGCGGCGCGACCAGGTCCGCACCACTTTCTTTTCGTTCTTGGCGTTCATGTCGGAGACCTTCTTGGCCAGATGGTCGTCGATGAACGGCCCTTTTTTAAGTGATCTGCTCATGTTTTGATCCCCGCTCGCTCCCGCCTACTTCTTGGCCTTTCGGCTCACGATCCACTTATTGGTGCGCTTGTTGTTGCGGGTTTTGAAACCCCGCGTGGGCTGGCCCCAAGGGGTCACCGGATGCCGGCCGCCCGAGGTTTTTCCCTCGCCGCCGCCGTGCGGATGATCCACCGGATTCATGGACACGCCGCGATTGTGCGGGCGCTTGCCCAGCCAGCGCGTCTTCCCTGCCTTACCATGCGATTCGTTTTCGTGCTCCACGTTGCCCACCTGGCCGATGGTGGCCATGCACTCCACCTGGACGCGGCGGATTTCGCCAGACGGCAGTTTGAGCAGCGCAATGCCGCCCTCGCGCGAGACCAACTGCGCCTGCGCGCCGGCCGATCGCGCCATCTGTGCGCCTTTGCCGGGCCGCAGCTCGATATTGTGAACCACCGTGCCGGCCGGAATGTTCTTGAGCGGCAGCGCGTTTCCAACCAGGATGTCGGCCTCGGCGCCGGAACTCACCGTGCGGCCAACCGTGAGGCCCACCGGACAAACGATGTAGCGCTTCTCACCGTCGGCGTAATTGAGCAGCGCGATACGCGCGGTGCGGTTGGGATCGTATTCGATGGCCGCAACCTTGGCCGGAATGCCGAACTTGTCCCGTTTGAAATCGATGGCGCGATAGGCCTTCTTGGCCCCGCCGCCGCGAAAACGCGACGAAACCAGGCCTTCGCTATTGCGTCCGCCGGTGCGCTTCTTTCCCACCACCAGCGACTTTTCGGGCGTTTGCCTGGTGATCTCGTCGCGAGTAACGACGCTCATGAAGCGGCGTGACGGCGTGGTCGGATTGAAACTCTTCATTGGCATGTCTTTAGTTCTCCAACCCTAAATTTCCGAGTACTCCGGCATCTTTTCGCCCGCTTTGAGCCGGACATATGCCTTCTTCCAGTCCGACCGATAGCCGGAAAACTTGCCGCGCCGCCGCAGTTTGCCCTCGATATTGGCGGTTCGAACATCCGCCACTTTCACCTTGAAAAGCTGTTCGACGGCCGCTTTCACCTGCACCTTGTTGGCGCCGCTGGCGACTTCAAAACACAGGGTGCCCTCGTTGTCCTTCTTGGTGACGCCTTTTTCGGTGACGATGGGACGCTTGATCACTTCGTAAATGGTCATTTTGCGAGCGCCTCCGAGAGTTTCTGGACGGCCGCTTGCGAGATCAAAACGCCGGCGTGACCCAGCAGGTCGTACACCTCGACCTCTTTGGAAGAAACCAGCTTGACGCCGGCCAGATTGCGGGCGCCCAGCGCCAGATTGCGATTTTCGCCGTTATCCACCAACAGCACGGTCTTGGGAGCGCCCAACAGGTCGAGCACCGCGCGCATGGCTTTGGTCTTATGGTCGGCCAAAGAAAACTCGCGCACCACTCTCAGCTCGCCGTCGCGCAATTTCGCCGAAAGCGCCGACCGCAAGGCTCCCAGCAGCATTTTGCGGGGCAGCTTATAGCTGTAATCGCGCGGCTGCGGCCCGTGCGTGGTGCCGCCGTGCCTCCACAGCGGAGAACGAATGGAACCCACGCGCGCGCGTCCGGTGCCTTTTTGACGCCACAGTTTCTTGCCGGAGCCCGAGACCTCGTGGCGCGTTTTAGTCTTTGCGTTTCCGCCGCGGCGCACGGCTTGGGAGTGCCGCACCGCCTCGTAGAGCAAATCTTTATTGAGCGGCGCGTCAAAAACCTCGTCCGACAACTCGAGCGATCCCACGACCGCGTTATTTAAATCGACAACTTCTACGCTCGGCATACCTGCGTCTCCGCTTACCTTTTAGCCCTTCTCACCAGCACATAACCGCCGTTGGGACCGGGCACCGCGCCCTTGATGATGAGCACGTTCTCCTCGGCCACCACTTCCACCACTTCGAGATTGCGTATCGTTACCTGCTGATCGCCGGAGTGCCCGGCCATGCGGGTTCCCGGAAAAACGCGCGAAGGAAAGCTGGACGCGCCGATGGAGCCAGGCGCGCGATGAAACATGGATCCATGGCTGCCCGGACCGCCCTTGAAATGATGGCGCTTGATGAGGCTGGTGAAGCCGCGGCCCTTGCTGACGCCAATGACGTCCACCTTGTCGGCGGGTTTGAACTGGTCCACCAATACGCGATCCCCCTGTTTCAGATCGTCGTCGCCCGGCCGCATCCGAAATTCGCGGAGGAACCTGACGCCGTCGGCGGCGGCCTTCTTCAGATGGCCCGCAATGGGTTTGGTGGTGCGCGAAGCCTTCGCGAACTCGACCAATCCAAGCTGCACGGCGTCGTAACCATCGGATGTAGGGGTCTTGCGTTGGACCACCACGCAAGGTCCGGCCTTCAGCAGCGTGACAGGAACAACCTGCCCGTCGGCGCGGAACACCTGGCTCATCCCGATCTTTTTGCCTAAAATCCCTGGGCTCATAAGTACCTTTTGAAAGAATTCAGAATCCAGAAGTCAGGATCCAGAATTTACTTTCCCCGTCCGAAAGCTTTAATTTCCACATCCACGCCGGCGGGCAAATCCAGCTTCATCAGCGCGTCCACGGTGTCCTGGGTTGGCTCCAGAATATCGAGCAGCCGCTTATGCGTCCGGATCTCGAACTGCTCCCGCGATTTCTTGTCCACGTGCGGCGAGCGCAGCACCGTGTAGCGGTTCTTGATGGTCGGCAGCGGAATCGGTCCCGCCACCGACGCCCCGGTGCGCTTGGCGGTGTCGACAATCTCGGTGGTCGATTGATCCAGGATGCGGTGATCGTAGGCCTTGAGGCGTATGCGGATGCGTTCTCGTAAGCTCATTTTTTTGGCGCTTCCATTCAGTCGCGCAGAATCCAGAAGTCAGAATCCAGAATGCTCTCAACCGTCCATTCTGAATTCTGAATTCTCGAATTCTGAATTCTATTCCAATATCTCCGTCACCGTTCCGGCTCCCACCGTCCGGCCGCCCTCGCGGATCGCAAACCGCAATCCCTTGTCCATGGCCACCGGCGTGATCAGCTCCACCACCAGCCCCACGTTGTCGCCCGGCATCACCATCTCGGTTCCGGCCGGCAACTCCGTCACCCCCGTCACGTCCGTGGTGCGGAAATAAAACTGCGGCCGGTAGCCTTTGAAAAACGGCGTATGCCGCCCGCCCTCTTCTTTGCTCAGCACGTAGATCTCGCCCTTGAACTTCTTGTGCGGCTTGATGGATCCGGGTTTCGCGATCACCTGCCCGCGCTCCACGTCGTCTTTTTCGATGCCGCGCAGCAGCAATCCCACGTTGTCGCCCGCCCGGCCCTCGTCCAGCAGCTTCTTGAACATTTCCACGCCCGTCACCACCGTTTTGCGCGTGTCCCGGAAGCCCACGATCTCCATTTCCTCGCCCACCTTGCAGATGCCCTTCTCGATGCGCCCCGTCACCACCGTGCCGCGGCCTTGAATCGAGAAAATGTCTTCAATCGGCATCAGGAACGGCTTGTCGATGTCGCGCGCCGGCAGCGGAATGTAGTCGTCCACCTTGGCCATCAACTCGTCCACCGTCTTTTCCCACTTCTCTTCGCCGTTCAGCGCTCCCAGCGCGCTCACCCGCACCACCGGCAGATCGTCGCCCGGAAACTGATATTTCGACAGCAGCTCCCGCACTTCCAGCTCGACTAATTCCAGCAGCTCCGGATCGTCCACCATGTCCACTTTGTTCAGCGCCACCACCACGGACGGGACGCCCACTTGCCGGGCCAGCAGAATGTGCTCGCGGGTTTGCGGCATGGGACCGTCGGTAGCCGCGACAACCAGAATCGCGCCATCCATCTGCGCGGCTCCGGTGATCATGTTCTTGATGTAGTCGGCGTGGCCCGGGCAATCCACGTGCGCGTAGTGCCGGTTGGCCGTCTCGTACTCCACGTGCGCCACCGCGATCGTGATTCCGCGCGCTTTTTCTTCCGGCGCGTTGTCGATCGAATCGAACGAACGGAACTTGTTCTTCGGGTTGTGCTTGGCCAGCACCTTGGTGATGGCCGCCGTCAGCGTGGTCTTGCCGTGATCGATGTGCCCGATCGTCCCGATGTTCACGTGCGGTTTGCTGCGGTCAAATTTTTCCTTCGCCATGGATCTCCTGCTTCCTTCTGAATTCTGGATTCTGAATTCTTACTTAGTCACTTTTCCTTGAACTTTCGCCACGATCTCTTCCGAGATGTTCTTGGGAACTTCCTCGTACTGCCCGAAGTGCATGGTAAAACTGCCTCGGCCCTGGGTGCGCGAGCGCAGCTCGGTGGCGTAGCCGAACATTTCCGACAGCGGCACCATGGCTTTGATAAGCTGCGTGGTGCCCCGCACTTCGGTGCCTTCCAAACGGCCCCGCCGCGAATTCAGATCTCCGTTGACGGTGCCCATGTACTCTTCAGGCACCACCACTTCCACCCGCATCACCGGTTCGAGCAGCACCGGTTTGGCTCGCTTGCAGGCTTCTTTGAAGCAGATGGAACTGCAGATCTTAAACGCCATCTCAGACGAATCCACATCGTGATAATCGCCGTCGAAGACCGTGGCCTTGATGTCCACCATGGGGTAGCCGGCCAGGATGCCGCCTTCCAGCGACTCGCGAGCGCCCTTCTCGACAGCCGAAATGAATTCCTTCGGAATGGCGCCCTGCTTGACGTCGTTTTCGAATTCAAAGCCCTTGGCGGGATCCGGCTCCACTCTCAATTTGACGCGCGCGTATTGGCCGCTTCCGCCGGTCTGCTTCTTGTGCGTGTAGTCGTATTCGGCCGTGGTGCGGATCGTCTCGCGGTAAGCTACTTGAGGCTTGCCGACGTTGGCGCCGACATTGAACTCGCGCTGCATGCGGTCCACGATAATCTCGAGATGCAGTTCGCCCATGCCAGCCAGAATGGTCTGGCCGGTGTCTGGATCGGTATTGACGCGTAAAGTCGGGTCTTCCTGCACCAGCTTCTGAATCGCCATCCCCAGCTTTTCCTGATCGGCTTTGGTCTTGGGCTCGATCGCGAGCTGAATCACGGGCTCGGGGAAATCGATGTTTTCAAGCAGAATCGGGTGTTTCTCGTCGCAGATGGTATCGCCGGTGGAGACGTTCTTGAGCACCGCCGCACAGATGTCGCCCGCCAGAATCTCCTGAATGTCCTCGCGTTTGTTGGCGTGCATCTTCACCAGACGCCCCACGCGCTCCTTGCGATTCTTGGCGACGTTGAAAACCGAATCGCCCGCGCCCAGCCGGCCCGAGTACACCCGGATAAACGCCAACTGTCCGACAAACGGGTCGGTCATGATCTTGAACACCAGCGCCGAAAATGGCGCATCATCGGTGGGGGGAAGCTCTTCGGTCACTTCGGGATCGTTGGGCAGCACGCCCTGCACCGGCGGAATGTCCACCGGCGACGGCAGGTAGTCCACCACCGAATCGAGCAGGTTCTGCACGCCCTTGTTCTTGAACGCGGAGCCGCAGATGACCGGGAAAATCTTTTGCGCGATGGTGGCTTTGCGGATGCCCTCCATGATCTCTTTTTCCGAGATCGCAGCGCCTTCCACAAATTTGGCGAACAGGTGATCGTCCGATTCGGCGATGGCTTCGATCATCTGCTCGCGATAGGATTTGGCTTTCTCGAGCAGATCGGGGGGAACATCCACATCGTCGTATTCGGCGCCCAGCGTCTCGTCGCGCCAGATGCGCGCTTTCATCTCCACCAGATCGACGATACCCTTGAACTGGTCTTCGGCGCCTACCGGGATCTGAATCGCCACCGGGCGGCACTTCAGCCGGTCGATAATGGTATCGATGGAGTGGTAAAAATCCGCGCCCACGCGATCCATCTTGTTGATGAAGCAAATGCGTGGAACGCCGTATTTATCGGCCTGCCGCCACACCGCTTCCGACTGCGGCTGCACGCCGGCCACGGCGTCGAACACCGCCACCGCTCCGTCCAATACGCGCAGGCTGCGCTCCACTTCGGCCGTGAAATCCACGTGGCCCGGGGTATCGATAATGTTGATGGTGATGTCGCGCCACTGGCACGTGGTGGCGGCTGACGTGATGGTGATGCCCCGCTCCTGCTCCTGCTCCATCCAGTCCATGATGGCTGTGCCTTCATGAACCTCACCGATCTTATGCGTCCGGCCGGTGTAATAGAGCACGCGCTCGGTCGTGGTGGTTTTACCGGCATCGATGTGAGCCATGATGCCGATGTTCCTCATTTTTTCGATCGGTACAGTACGTGCCATAAATCAAAACCTGCGACTGAATTACTTACCCGTTCGCTACCAGCGGTAATGCGCGAAAGCTTTGTTCGCTTCCGCCATTCTGTGAACGTCGTCCTTTTTCTTAATCGCTCCGCCGCGCATGTTGGCGGCGTCGGTCAACTCATTTGCCAGCTTGTCAGGCATGCCCTTCTCGGGCCGGCTGCGGGCGTTCTGCAATATCCAACGGATCGCCAGGCTGACCCGGCGGTTCTGGGGAACTTCCACCGGCACCTGATAGTTGGCGCCACCCACGCGCCGCGTTTTCACTTCCAGCAGCGGCTTGGCGTTCTCCACGGCCTTCTTAAAAAGCTTCAAGGGATCGTCGGCGGTCTTCTCCTTGATCTTGTCCATGGCGCCGTAGAAGATCCGCTGGGAGGTGTTCTTCTTGCCGTCCCACATCATGGAATTGATGAACTTCTCCGCCAGCGTGGAGTTGTACAACGGATCCGGCAGAATCTCGCGAGGCTCAGGTCTGCGTCTGCGTGGCATACTTTATTTCGCCGGCCCACCCTTGGGCCGTTTCGCTCCATATTTCGATCGTCCTTGTTTACGGTCCGATACTCCGGCCGCGTCCAATGTCCCGCGCACCACGTGATAGCGCACGCCCGGCAAATCCTTCACGCGGCCGCCGCGGATCAGCACAATGGAGTGCTCCTGTAAATTGTGGCCGACGCCGGGGATGTAGGTGGTGACCTCGATCCCGTTGGTCAGGCGCACGCGCGCCACCTTGCGCAGCGCCGAGTTCGGTTTCTTGGGGGTAGTAGTGTACACGCGCGTACACACGCCACGCTTCTGCGGGCAAGCCTGCAGCGCCGGACTGGCGGTCTTGTAACGGGGCGGTTTGCGCCCTTTTCGCACGAGTTGATTAAACGTCGGCACGAATCGTCCCTTCAGAAGTTATGTTTGTTCGTTTACACTGAGCGGCAGGCTCGAAGCCGCGCCGCGAAAAAACTGCAAGCTAAGAATACTGCAAAGCTGCGAGGGTACTTGCTCTGGACTAGCCCATATCCCAGTGGCTGAAAAACCGTCAGGACCTCGGGGCCGGCCCCCGGCCGGGCTCTCTAGCTAGAGAGTGGTAGCACGGGAGCAGAAGACACAACTCGCCAAACCCTCTTAGCATACAAAATAGTCCGGAAGTTTGTCAAATCATCCGGCGGATTTGCCGCACGTGGCAACTCGCGCGGCTTATTTTGGCCGCGGCACGGGCTTCGCGAACTTCGACTGGTCCACCGGGGCGTTGGGCTGCACTTCCGTCAGAACGTAGTCTTCCCGGCCGCTCACCCATCCGAAGGTCCATTTGAACGGCAGCAGGACCCCGGCCACCGGGCGGTAATCGGAGTAATCGTATTGGGTGGGCACGCGGCCCATCACCGAGCCAGCGTAGCGAACCAAACGCCTGAGCAGGCCGGTCTTCTGATCGAAATAGAATGTCGCGATGAAATTGCCGGTGCCTCCGGCTACCGGACGGGAGCCCTGAACGACATAGATGTCGCGGCCATCAATGGTGGTTGGATAACTCACCCTCCAGGTGGGGAAGAAGGTCTTGATGTTCCCCGGAAAGGCCATCTGAGCATCCAGTTTGCCGCCTTCGAGAGCGCTGGCATGCAACTGATATTCCTGGACCACCGTGAGCGGGAGCAGGACCCAGGCATCGCGGCCATCGAACTCCCGTTCCATGTCCCCTTCGCGCTCGTGAACCAGGGTGGCCAATTGATCCGGCGCCTTAGCGGAGATCTCGGCCGGGTCGCCTTTGTCTTCGCCGAACAACATACTTGTGCCTTTGGCAGTGTAGCTGGTGAGCTTCGCCCAGTTGGCGGCGCCGCCGATGGCCTGGATGTACTTGTCAAGAATCTCGGTGGCGCTTGGCGTCTTGGTGCCCGAAGTAGCCTGGGGCAAAAAATCGGGCGGGGTGGAAACCGGGTCGCTATAAATTGAGTCGATGGAAGGCGTGGTGGCCGGCGCGCCGCTGCCGCGATGACAGGTCCAGCAGGTCACCATCTGGGCGCCGCCGAAGTTGGCTTTATTGATGTTGCTCACCATCGCGATCATTTTTCGCGCCACCACTTTTCGGGGCACGTCCTTATCCCATTGCGGGTCGGAACCACCGGCGCCGACGTGGCAATCGCCGCAGCACACGTTCAGGGCGGCCGAAAAGAGACCCATGGTCCCCATGAACTCGTCGACGGTTAGGCCTTTCAGCACCTGGACATTCTTGAAAACGTCGTCCGCCATTTGCGAACCGGCCTTGGTCTGCGCGAAGGCGACCCCTCCGAAGGGCAAAGCCGCACCCAGCCATGTAACCGCACCCCAGGCGACCGCGCCAGTGAAGATCCTTCGTTTCGCCTTCATCAATTACTCCTCGTAGTTCTCATTGTCATGGGAACTTGAATCATATAAAGCGATCAGGCGCAAAGTCAAACGAATGACGGCACTGAACGACAGCATCGAGTCGCGGTCCTGGTTGACAGATCGAACCCAGGCTGATATGTCTAGGCAAATGAGGACCACCGTACGGCTGGAAGACGCACTGATTAACCAAGCCAAACGCGAAGCCCAGCGGCGTGGCGAGACGTTGACCGCCCTGATAGAGCAAGGACTTCGCTTGGTGCTGGCACCATCGCACTCGCGGCGTAAACGCGCACCGGTGCAGCTTCCGGTCTCCGAGGCGGGAGGCGGCGTGCTCCCCGGAATTGATCTCAACGATAGCTTTGCCCTACTAGACACCATGGAGCTCGGCATCCCGCTGGACACGGGGAACGCCCGCCACACCCGCGATCGAATCGGGCTGCGAGTGGGTCACCACCGATCGACACTTCGCCCTGTTTGAAGGATTGCGCTGGCGCGCGCCGCTCTGAGTCCGCTAGCGCGTGGAAGCGGTCCGATTCTCGGCCAGCAAGCTTTCCACCTGCGCGTAGAACTCATGCGCGGCCTGGCGATAGAGGTCGCCGCTGGCCGGTCCCGGGAATCCGGCGTGCACGAACCGAACCCGCCCGTCGCGTCCTAGGAAAAACGTCGTCGGCCAGGAGTTGAGATTCACCGGCTGAGTCAGCTTGGTATCGCGATCGTCCGGCGTCCCGGCGAGTAATACCGTGTAGTCGATGCCGTATTCCTTCATGAAGGCGCGCAAGCGGGTGGGATTCGTGAGCTGATCGCCCTCTTCAAACGAGAGGGCCACGATTTCGAGACCCTGGTTCCTATACTTGCGGTACAGCTCGGCCAGAAACGGCGCTTCGTCATGGCAATTGGGGCACCAGCTCCCGGTGATGTTCACCAGGACAACCTTGCCCTGGAAGCGTGGGTCGGTGTTCGAAACTATTTTGCCATTGAGATCGGGGAAGCTGAACCGGAACGGTTCGGCGGGATCTTTCACCGCGGTGTGATGATCCGGATCGGTCGGCGGGGGAAGTCCCTTGGCGCGCGCTACGTCGGGCCGCGCAGCCGTCATCTGGCTGGTGCCATGCAGATCGGTCATGTCGATGGCGAGCGTTCCGTCGCTAGCAGGCGTCAGGATCATCAAGGAAGGCCGGCCGCCCGAAAAATGGCTGAGCACGAACTTGCCGTCTTTGTAGCCGCCCGTCAACGCGCCTGTGTCGCCATCCACGCGCAGAATCGCCGCCGAGACATCTGTCGCACTCTTCTGCCGAACGATCAGACGCCAGGCCAGCTCGCCCTTGGAGCTTTTTACCGGTACTTCCCAAAGTCCGTTGATGGAGGGAACAGAGATGTCACCCGTCGCTTTGGCCGCTGCCTGGTGCCGATGCGCAGTGATCGGATAGATCTTCTTCAACATCGGCCCGTATTGGCCCACCAGCGCGCCATCCTGCAGCTTGGCTTCCAGCTTCGCGGCGTAGGAATCGAAATTCAAGACCAGCGAGCCGTCATGAAAGCTTGCGCCGCTCGCGACCACCTTATCGTCGCCGTTGAAAAGCCAACCTTGAATATTCGCCCCGTCACCCGCGATTTGCAGCCGGAAAGGAATGTAGTGGCCACTAAAGGTGATGGTGGCGTCCCAGAGACCCGCCAGCGATTGAGGTGTTTGGCCGACCGCCGCGGGTGCAATGGCAAAGAGGAGAGCAGCCAGGAATTTCGTTTTCATGTTGGCTCCTTCTGTGGTTCCTATCAGTATATAGCGCAGCCGATGGGGTTCAATCCTTGACGCTGGTTGAAATTGGCGAGGATTGTTCCGCCAGCAAGCGATCCACGTCGGCTCGAAACACGGACTCCCGCACGGCGCCGACGTAGGACTTGGCCGCGCGGCCGTTGCGATCGATCAGCACCGTGGTGGGCAGCGCCTCAATGGCGGGCGCCGCGGGTATCGCCAGATCGGGCATCAGCACCGGATAAGGCACGTGAAATTCGCTCAGGAACGACTGGACGGCGCGCTGGCCGCCTTCATCCATGGAGACGCCCACGATCGTCAGGCCTTTGTAGCGATAGTCGCGCGCCAGATCGATCAAGCCCGGCGTTTCCTGCCGGCAGGGAGCACACCAACTGGCCCAATAGTTCATGAGCACAACCTGGCCGCGATGATCGGACAGGCGCCAGGAACCGCCGTTGAGTTGGGGCATGGCAAGGTCCGCCACGGGCTTTCGATCCTTCACGGCCTGGACGCCGGCGGCTTGATCGGTCCAGGTTTGGGAAGCGAAAGCGATCCATAGCACGGCGGCGGCGAAGAGCAGGTAAGGCAGAAGCCTGCGGTAGTTGGACGGCTGTTTCACTGACGATGCTCCACTCACAATTTCAGTATAGCGCCGGCGATAGCCGCGAACTCGTTCTGTGGTATATTCGATCTTAAGAATATTCATATGACTGCTGTTATCAGCGCGGATGCGCTCCGGCAATTTAAGGCTGAGTTTTTTCAAGCTCTGGCCCACCCCACTCGGATCGCCATTGTCGAACAACTGCGGGATGGCGAGTTGTCGGCCGGCGTCTTGATCGAACGTCTTGGTATCGAGCAAGCCAACGCGTCCCAACATCTGGCCGTGCTGCGGGCCAAGAACATCCTGATTAACCGTAAGGCAGGCAATCAGGTTTTCTACTCGGTTCGCGATCCCTTAATCATCGAAGTTCTGGACGTCATGCGGCGCTATTTCCTGGTTCATATGAACGAAGTGGTCGCTACGCTGAAGGCCATTGGCCGAGCCGGAAAGAACCATCGATGAGGATTCCAGAGCAATGGCTTCCGGAGTCGGTGCGCTGCTTCCGCGGCTATTCGCGGCACGATTTTGGCGCGGACCTGCTGGCGGGCTTGACGGTCGGATTGGTGGCGCTGCCGCTGGCGATGGCCTTCGGGATCGCATCCGGCGTGACTCCTCAGGCGGGTCTGTACACGGCGATCATCGCGGGCGCTTTGATCTCGGGCCTGGGCGGTTCGCGCATGCAGATCGGCGGCCCGACGGGCGCATTCGTCGTGATCGTGGCGGGCATTGTCGCGAAGTTCGGCGTGGCGGGCCTGGCGCTGGTGACGATGATGGCCGGCGCAATGCTGGTCCTCATGGGACTAACGGGGCTGGGAGCAGCGGTGAAATTCATACCGCGGCCGGTGACGATTGGTTTCACAAACGGCATTGCCCTACTGATTGCTTCGACGCAGATCAAGGATTTCCTGGGATTGAAAACAGGAGATGTTCCGAGCGCCTTCGTTCCCCGCATGCAGGTTCTGTTGGAGCACATCGGCACGATCTACTGGCCGGCGGTAGCCATTTCCGTAGTTACTCTCGCGATCATCCTGCTGCTGCCTCGTTTCACCAAGCGAATTCCCGGATCGATTCTGGCGATGCTGGGCTGCACGGTTTTCGCCGCGCTGCTCGGCCTTCCGCTGGAGACCATCGGAAGCAAGTTTGGAGGCATTCCGTCGGGCTTTCCTCAGTTTTCCATGCCTGCTTTCAGACTCGATCAGGTGCTGCCATTATTTCCGTCTGCCATGACGGTGGCGTTTTTGGCGGCGGTAGAGAGCCTGCTCTCGGCGGTGGTTGCGGACAGCCTGAGCGGAACGAAACACAATTCCAACGTGGAGTTGGTGGCACAGGGCGTGGCCAATCTCGCGTCCCCGTTGTTTGGCGGCATTCCGGCGACAGGCGCGATTGCGCGTACGGCGACCAATATCCGGGCGGGCGCAAGAACACCCCTGGCCGGAGTGATTCATGCGGTAACGCTGTTGGTCATCCTGGTGGCGGCGGCGCCTCTGGCCCGCTATATTCCGCTGGCTACTCTGGCCGCCGTGCTTTTCGTGGTGGCGTACAACATGGGCGAATGGAGAGAGATCGGCACCATCGTGCGGCTCTCCAAAGCCGACATCGCGGTATGGGCCGTCACGTTTGCGCTGACTGTTTTAGCCGATCTCACCGTGGCGGTCGAGGTTGGAGTAGTCCTGGCAGCGCTTTTGTACATTTACCGGATTTCGCAAACGACCACGGTGGAGCCGGTAACGGAGGAATACATTCGCGATGGGCGCCCGCATATTTTGCAGGACAAGCAGCTGCCGTGGTACGTGGCGATTCTGCGGATCCACGGACCGTTTTTGTTTGGAACCACGGAGAAGCTGGCCGAAGCTACGGCCGACCTGGGCGCGTTTCCGCCCGTTGTGGTGGTGCGGCTGCGCAATATGACCGCGCTGGATGCTACCGGCCTGCACGCGCTGGAAGTATTCGCCAAGCGGCTGCGAGATTCCGGCCGCACGCTGCTGCTGTGTGGCGCGCGCGATCAGCCCGCGCGGCTGCTGCAGAAAGCCGACTTCATCGAGCACATCGGACGCGAAAACGTACTGCCGCATGTCGAGGCCGCTTTAGAGCGCGCCCGCGAAATCAACACGGGATTCGGGGGAGTGGGTCAAGAAATGGCTGACGACTTTCGGCGCGCGTCGCTATAGGGATCAACTTCCCGGTCAGGGCTTCCAAGCCGGGCCGCGCACCACTTTGCCGGGCAGTGCGTTGGTCATGTTTCCGTGGTCGATGACGGGCACTCCGTTCACCAGTACATATTGCATTCCTTGGGACAGCTGATTGGGGTTGTCGAAGGTGGCAAGGTCGGTAATGACGCCCGGATCGAAAACCACCACGTCCGCCCACATGCCGGTTTTGATGACCCCGCGGTCGGCCAGCCGCAGATGCGAAGCGGGCAGCGCGCTGAATTTGCGGATGGCATCCGGCAGCGTCAGCGCGCCGTCTTCACGCACGTACTTGCGCAAGATGCGCGGGAATGTTCCATAGGCGCGTGGATGCGGATGTTCCTGGCCGAGCAAACCGTCCAGAGCGGTCCCCTTGGAATCGTTGCACACGCTGGTCCACGGTTGCAGCAACGCCAGCCGGACGTCGGGCTCCGACATGCCGAAGACAGCGACTTCGGTGGCTGCATGATCTTCGATCAGGAAATCGAAGATCGTGTCGAACGGGTCCTTGTTCCAGAGCTTGGCGATTTCCGCGATGGTCTTGCCTTGCAAAGGCAGCAGCTTGGGATTCTGCACGACGCTGATCAGGATCGCCTCGGGGCCGGCGATCTCATTCCATTCGTTGTCCCAGGTGGTGCTGGGGGTCTGCAGTTCTTTGCGGATGCGGGCGCGTGTAGCGGGGTCTTTGAGGCGTTGGATGAGTTTGGCGTCGCCGCCGTCGTGCGCCCAGGGCGGAATGAAGGCCGAGAAGCTGTTGAACCAGGCAGTATAGGCGTACGTGTTGGCCGCGATTTCGACGCCGGATCGACGGGCTTCATCGATATGGGCGACGATTTCGGGCATGCGGCCCCAATTCTGACGGCCGGCCGCTTTCAGGTGCCAGATCTCGACCGGGATGCGCGCTTCACGGCCGATTCGGATGGCTTCGTCGATGGCGGGAATGATGGCGTCGCCTTCGCTGCGCATATGCGTGGCGTAGATGCCGCCCAGCTTTGCGCTCTCCGCCGCAAGCGCGATGAGTTCTTCGGTGCTGGCATAGGGCGCCGGCGCGTATTGCAGAGAAGTGGATACACCCACTGCGCCATCGAGCATGGCATCCCGCACCAGCGCCTTCATTTGTTCCAGCTCCGCCGCCGTTGGGGCGCGGTCGCCATCGCCGATCACGGCGCTCCGCACCTGCGTCGCCCCTACGTAACTTGCGAGGTTAATGCCCATTCCCTGCTTTTCCAGGCGAGCGAAGAATTCGCGGAAGGTATTCCACGCAGGATCGATTTTGTAGTGTTTATAGCCGCCGCGGTCGGCCGCGCGCATGGCGGCGGTGAGGGGCGCAGCCGATCCGCCTTCTCCGGTGATCTCGGTGGTGATGCCCTGATAGATTTTCGACGGAAGGTGCGGATTGACCAGAATCGATTGTTCGGACTGCCCGAGCATATCGATAAAGCCGGGAGCCACCACCATCCCGGTGGCATCGATGGTTTGTTTGGCAATGGCCGAATCCAGGCGGCCAATGGCCGCGATGCGGCCGTCTAGAATCGCAACATCGGCGGCGTACCAGGGCGAGCCGGTGCCGTCGACGATGTGGCCGTTGCGGATGACGAGATCGTAGGTCTGCGCTACGAGACTCAGTGGAA
>CAWGOZ010000006.1:0-677525 GCA_963824345.1 Bryobacterales bacterium | reverse complement strand
AGGCGCCACGCAGACCATCGCGCAAGGGCCGGTGGCCTCGCAGGAAGCCATCAAGATGCTGGGCACCAACGGCGGCGGATTCTTCAACGCCAACTCCGCGCATCCTTTCGAGAATCCCACGCCGCTCACGAACTTCTTCAGATGTTGTTGCATCTTCCTGATTCCGGCCGGCTTGACCTACACCTTCGGCAAGATGGTGGGAGACACGCGGCAGGGCTGGGCTTTGTTCGCCGCCATGAGCATGCTGTTCCTGGCGGGCGTCTTCGTCTGCTATCCGACTTCGAGCAGGCCGGCAATCCCATTCTCGCGAAGCTGGGGATTCAGAGCGCCGCCAGCGCCACGCAAGCCGGCGGCAACATGGAAGGCAAGGAAGTCCGCTTCGGCATCGCCGAACTCCGCGCTTGTTCGCCACGATCACCACCGACGCCAGTTGCGGCGCCGTCAACAGCATGCACGACAGCTTCACGCCGATGGGCGGCCTGGTGCCGCTGTTCAACATGATGACCGGCGAAGTGATCTTCGGCGGCGTCGGCGCGGGCCTCTACGGCATGCTGCTGTTCGCCATCCTCGCGGTGTTTATCGCCGGCCTGATGGTGGGCCGCACGCCGGAATATCTCGGCAAGAAGATCGAGCAGAAGGAAGTGAAGATGGCGATGCTGGCCATGATCGCGACCGCCGCCTGCATTCTGGTGTTCACCGCGCATTCAGCGCCGTGACTCGTTCGCGCCAAGAGCTACTGGAATCCGCCGGGCGCCGCGATCGCCAACCTCAACAACACGGGCCGCACGGTTTCGGCGAAATTCTTACGCCTTTTCCAGCGCCACCGACAATAACGGCAGCGCCTTTGCCGGACTCAACGCGAACACGCCCTGGTACAACCTGACTCTGGGATCGCCATGCTGATTGGCCGGTTCCTGTTCATGATTCCGCTGCTGGCCGCGGCCGGCAGCCTGGCGGCCAAGAAGAAAGTGCCGGTCACCAGCGGCACGTTTCCCACGCACGGCGCGCTGTTTGTGGGGTTGCTGGTGGGCACCGTGGTCATCGTCGGCGCGCTGACGTTTTTCCCGGCGCTCTCGCTGGGGCCCATCGTCGAGCACTTTCTGATGCACAGCGGCAAGCTGTTCTCTCTGATTTCCCTGCCGCTTTGGAGCTAAGTCATGGCACCAATGTCTACCACTCCTCAAGCCGCACCGAACCCGCCTCAGCAGGACGATTCCGACTTCGCTGATTCCCAAGAAGCTGGCGCGCGCGCGGCCGTTGTTCGATCCGCGAGATCGTCGGGCGCGCGATCAAGGAGTCCTTCGTGAAGCTGAACCCGCGTCACGCTGGCGAAGAATCCGGTGATGTTCGTGGTGGAAGTGGGCGCGGCGCTCACCACCGTATTCTTCTGATCCGCGACATCTTCACCGGCGCGGCGGCCTGGATTCGGCCTCCAGATCGCGCTCTGGCTGTGGTTCACGGTGCTGTTCGCGAACTTCGCCGAAGCCATGGCGGAAGCGCGCGGCAAGGCGCAGGCCGACACCCTGCGCAAGACCAAGACCGACGCCATGGCCAAGCGGCTGAACGCGTCCGGCAAGATCGAGGAAGTGCCGGCCTCCGGCTTTGCGCGCGGGCGACGTGGTGATCTGCGACGCCGGCGACCTGATTCCCGGCGACGGCGAAGTCATCGACGGCATCGCCACCGTGGACGAATCCGTGATCACCGGCGAAAGCGCGCCCGTGATTCGCGAATCCGGCGGCGACCGCAGCGCCGTCACCGGCGGCACCAAGGTGCTGTCCGATCAGATCAAGATCCGGATCACCTCCAATCCGGGCGAGACATTTCTGGACCGCATGATCGCGCTGGTGGAAGGCGCCGAGCGGCAGAAGACGCCCAACGAAATCGCGCTGAACATCCTGATCGCCGGCCTGACGCTGATCTTCCTGCTGGCCGTGGTGACGCTGCAGCCGTTCGCCGTCTTCAGCGTGGCGCAGGCCGGCGCCGGCACCGTGCCCAGCGTGGCCGTGCTGGTTTCGCTGCTGGTCTGCCTGATCCCGACCACCATCGGCGGATTGCTCTCCGCCATCGGCATCGCGGGCATGGATCGCGTGATGCAGCACAACGTTCTGGCCATGAGCGGCAAGGCCGTCGAAGCCTCGGGCGACGTGAACACGCTGCTGCTGGACAAGACCGGCACCATCACGCTGGGCAACCGGCAGGCGGTGGAATTTCTTGCTATCACCGGCGTCAGCGACGAGGAACTGGCCGACGCCGCGCAGCTTTCCAGCCTGGCCGACGAAACTCCCGAAGGCCGCTCGGTCGTGGTGCTGGCCAAAGAGAAGTATGGCCTGCGCGGCCGCGAACATTCCGGAGCACGACGCCAGCTTCATTCCGTTCTCGGCCTACACCCGCATGAGCGGCGTCGATATCGAAGGACGCGCAACTGCGCAAAGGCGCCACCGAAGCCATCGCCAATTTCGTGGACGAGCAGGGCGGCGAAGTTCCCGGAGATTTCCAGGACATGAGCGACCGGATTTCGCGCACCGGCGGCACGCCGCTCGCCGTCGCCGATGGCGACCGCGTGCTCGGGCGTCATCCATCTGAAAGACATCGTCAAGGGCGGCATGAAGGAGCGCATCGGGCAGCTGCGCGCCATGGGAATCCGCACCGTCATGATCACCGGCGATAATCCTCTGACCGCGGCCGCCATCGCCGCCGAAGCCGGCGTGGACGATTTTCTGGCGCAGGCCACGCCCAAAGACAAGCTGGAATACATCAAGAAGGAACAGGCGGCAGGGCGCCTGGTCGCCATGACCGGCGATGGCACCAACGACGCCCCCGCGCTGGCGCAGGCCGACGTCGGCCTGGCCATGAATACCGGCACCATGGCCGCCAAGGAAGCCGGCAACATGGTGGACCTGGACAGCAATCCGACCAAGCTGATTGAAATGGTCGCCATCGGCAAGCAGTTGCTGATCACGCGCGGCGCGCTGACCACGTTTTCCATCGCCAACGACGTCGCCAAATATTTCGCGATCATTCCGGCCATGTTCATGGCGACGTATCCGGCGCTCGAGAAGCTGAACATCATGGATCTGCACACGCCGCAGAGCGCCGTTCTGGCGGCCGTGATTTTCAACGCGCTGATCATCATTGCGCTGGTTCCGCTGGCCTTGCGCGGCGTGAAATACCGGCCCGATGCGGCCGCCTGCTGCGGCGCAATCTGCTGATCTACGGGCTCGGCGGAATCATCGTGCCGTTTCCCGGCATCTGGGCCATCGATCAATTGCTTGTGATGTTTCATTTCGCGTAAGAGGCAAAGCCAGGAGAAAACGATTATGTGCGCAACTTTTACCCGCACTTCGAATTAAGATTTTCATGACCATCCTGCTGGGCGTGGTGTATCCGCTGGCCGTTACGGGCATCTCGCAGGTCCTGTTTCCGCGCCAGGCGAATGGCAGCCTGATCACCCGGAACGGCCAGGTGATCGGCTCCGAACTGATCGGGCAAAACTTCACCAAGCGCGAATATTTCCAGGCACGTCCGTCGGCCGCGGGAACGATGGCTATGATCCAACTGCTTCGGGCGGCTTTAATTATGGTCCCACCAATCAAAAGCTGATCGATCGCGTGAAGGCGTCGGTGGACAAGTTCCACAAAGAGAACCCGGGCTATCGTGGGCCAATCCCGGCTGACTTGCTGACTGCGTCTGGCAGCGGCCTGGATCCGGAGATAAGCCCGGCCTCGGCCCAGGCGCAGACGGCGCGCGTAGCAAAAGCCCGCGGCATTTCCGCGGATCAGCTCGGTCAATTCGTTGCTCAATACGTCAAGTCACCGGATCTTGGACTGCTCGGCGAGCCGCGAGTCAACGTGCTCAAGCTCAACCTGGCGCTGGACCAACAGTTTCCGAAGAAGTAAGTCACTCCGATCCTTGCGGCCAGGCGAAAAAGAACCGTCCCAGAGAAATTGATGGCAAGGATTCTTGGAATCCACTGGTTGCCAAGCTAAAGGACAAAGGAAGAGCCAAGCAGGCAGCGCGAAACCGTTTCCTTCAGCCGCTCGCGACGCCGCCAGATCCGAAGGAATTGAATCCGTCGCCCGGAGAGCCTCCGAAGATTTGGAGCGGGATCGCCAAGCCGCACTAACGCGCAGCAATTTCTCGTAGGTACATCCTGTTACCCATGTCTCCGGGTCGGACACAGTGTGCGGCCTGAGACATAGGTAACAGAACGTTCCGGAGACATGGGTTACACTTTTTTGCCTGGAAGGGGGCGGGAAGTGGGATGCCATGGAAGGAAAGTTCTGTTATGGACGAACGTATACGATTCGTGATTCGGCTCAAAGACGGCGAGAGCATGGCCGCGCTGTGCCGCGAGTTTCAGATCTCTCGCAAGACCGGCTACAAGATCTTCGAGCGCTATGAAGAATGCGGGTTGGAGGGGCTCACGGATCGTGCCAGGCGCCCCCATCGCTATGCCAACCAACTGCCCGAGCAAATCGAAGCGGCCATCGTAGCGGCCAAGCACGAGAAACCCAATTGGGGCGCCCGCAAGATCCGGGAGCGCCTCCTCAGACGGCTGCCGAGCGAAGTGAAGGTTCCGGCACGCAGCACGATTCACGCCATCCTGGATCGTCATGGGTTAGTGACCCGCGCCAGGCGATCGCGCACCCATACCGAAGGGACGCCTCTTTCAGAGGGTTTACAACCGAACGCACTGTGGTGCACCGACTATAAGGGCGAGTTCATGCTCGGCGACCGGCGCTACTGTTATCCACTCACGGTCACCGATCACGCTTCGCGCTATTTGCTGCTGTGCGAGGCCCTGGAATCCAATGCCGAAAAGACCGCTTTTACTGCCTTTGAGCGCCTTTTCAAAGAACGTGGTTTACCGCAAGCGATCCGTTCCGATAACGGCGTTCCTTTCGCTTCGCCCAACGGGCTTTTCAATCTCTCCAGGCTCTCGGTCTGGTGGCTGCGTCTGGGCATCAGCATCGAACGCATCCGTCCCGGTCATCCGCAGCAGAACGGCCGCCATGAGCGCATGCACTTGACCTTGAAGAAAGAAGCCACTCGGCCCGCCTGTGCCTGGGGCGGCTGGTGGGATTTGAACCCACGACATCCAGAACCACAATCTGGCGCTACTACCAACTGAGCTACAGCCGCCGTATGCTACACCAGTTTAACATTCTCCCGATAATGCTTTCGTTTCGGCCGGGCGCCATGCCTCCCGCTACGGCCGTCTGGCACCTCTCCGAAGACTTTTGGGGTCGGCCCAGCGCTCGAATTTTGCGATCTTGGTTTGCGCCCCGAGGCGATACCAAACCGCCGGCAGCCGGGCAATCACGAACCGGCCGTAGTCGAAGGCCGCGTAACTGACCCCCCGCAGTACGGTGAACGCCGACGCCGGCTCCGCGCTGCGCATATACCCGAAGCTTTCCAGCTCGGGACCCAGCACCCATTCGATTTGTCCCACTTGTGCCGCCGTCAGCTCGCTCCGCCAAACGTCCAGCCGCTCGGAAGTTACCGCGGCCAGCGATCGCCTAGAAGCCTTGGTGTTTGCAGTGAAGACCGCTTCCGGTTGCAGCATCAAAGGCGAGTATTCTTCGCCGATCAGATCGCAGATTCTGCGCAGCTCGCTAGCGGGGTTCGTTACCAGCGCTTCATATCGAACTTCGAGATAGCCAGGCCTGCCACGAAATAGACGCACCGCCCGGCTGTGCTTCAACCATGTGCGCGCATTTATCACCACGCTGCCCGGAGACCACACCGCGCGCTGCAACGAAGCCACCACTGCGCGGGGGTCCCGAATCATATGAAGAATCACCGCATTCGGAAACCACTGGCAGAGCGTCTCCAGGAAGAAGGCGTGCTGGGGAGTCTTCTCACCGCAGCGCGGCTTGCCTTGCGTCTCCGCGTAATAGCTCAGAATGGCAGTAAACATGGCTCTGTAACTGGTGGCATCGCGCGAAAGCCGTTCGGCGAACTTGGGCGTGTCGAGCCCGGCTCGCCGGATGTGCCGGCTGGACATATATTCGGCGATCAGCCGCCGGCGGTTAGCCAGATCGCTCAGATCGCCGAAGGCCTTGCGCCGCAGATACACGAGCCGATGGAAGTGCGTCTCTCCGCAGATAGCGACCGCGGGATGGCGGTCCAGGATCCGGCTCAGCAGCGTAGTCCCGCTGCGTGGACTCCCCACAATGAAAATTGGGGCGCCGGTCATGACCCCGCTACGCGAGCCCCGCCTTCTTCCATAGTTGATTCACGCGCTGCTTCACCTCATCCGGCATTTCGATCACATCCGGCCACGGCCTCACGAACCCCTCCTCTTTCCACTTGCGCGTGGCGTCGATTCCCATTTTCGATCCGACATTGGGCAAGCGGCTGGCATGATCCAGCGAATCCACCGGCCCCAGCACAAATTGGATGTCGCGCTCCGGATCAATGTTGTTCAGCGCCTTCCACGCCACCTCGCGCACGTCCTGCACGTCCACTTCCTCATCCACCACCACGATGCATTTGCTGAACATAGCCTGGCCCAGGCCCCAAATCGCGTGCATCACTTTGCGCGCGTGCAGCGGATACGACTTGCGAATCGAAACCAGGATCAGATTATGAAACACGCCCTCGGCCGGCATCGAAATATCGCGGATCTCGGGCAATTGCAGGCGCATCAGCGGCAGAAAAATGCGCTCCACCGCCTTGCCCATATAGAAGTCTTCCATCGGCGGCGGACCGACAATTGTCGTCGCATAGATGGGATGTTTGCGCTGCGTCACGCACGTCACATGGAACACCGGGTACTCGTCCTCCAGTGAATAAAAGCCCGTATGATCGCCGAACGGTCCCTCCACGCGCTTTTCGCCGATCTCGACATAGCCTTCCAGCACGATCTCCGCGTTGGCCGGCACCTCCAGATCCGACATCTCGCACTTCACCATCTCCACCGGTTTGCCGCGCAGGAATCCGGCCATCATCATTTCATCCAGGTCCGGCGGCAGGGGCAGAATGGCCGAGTACATGGTCGCCGGATCGGCGCCTATCGCGACGGCGACGTCCATTCTTGCGGTCTTGCCTTCCTTCAGCAGACGGCGATAATGTTCGGCGCCCTGCTTATGCGTCTGCCAATGCATGCCCGTGGTGCGCTCGTCGTACACCTGCATCCGGTAGCAGCCGCAATTGCGCTTGCCGGTGTCCGGATTCCGCGAGAACACCATGGGAAGCGTGATGTATCGTCCGCCGTCCTGCGGCCAGCAATGCAGAATCGGAAACTCGCTCAAAGAGATGTTGTCGTGACGAACGATGTCCTTGCATGGCCCGCTCGAAACCATCTTCGGGAAAAACGCCCCGACTTCGGCCAGCTTGGGAAGCATCTTGATTTTGCCGATCAGGCCTTCCGGCATCCGCATCTCGAGAAATTCGTAGATGCGCTGCGCGATGGATTCCACCGAATCCACTTCCAGCGCCAGTTCCATCCTTCGCAGACTCGCGAAGGCGTTGATCAAGACCGGAACGCGGCTGCCCTTCGGTTTCTCGAATAGCAGCGCGGGGCCGCCGTTCTTCACCGCGCGATCCGCGAATTCGGTGATTTCAAGAATCGGATCCACTTCGAACGAGATCCTTTTCAGTTCTTTCCTCTTATCGAGCGCTTCGATGAAGTCGCGCAGATCGCTGTATGCCATAGGAAGAGCCGAGTGCCCAGTTTTACTATGATTGATATTCAAGCTCATGACAAATCGGACCGCTTTCATCACCGGCGCCAGCCGAGGCATTGGACGGGCGTGTGCACTGGCGCTGTCGGAAGCGGGCGCGCGGGTGGCGCTCGCGGCCCGCGGCACTGCACAGTTGGAAGAGCTCGCCGCCCAGATTCGGGCCCAGGGACGCGAGGCGTTTGCCGTCACCATCGACATGACCAGTGCCGACTCCATTCGTGAAGCCTTCGCGAAAACCGCCAACGAATTCGGCCCGGTGGCGATTTTGGTGAACAACGCCGGCATCACCAAGGACGGCCTGGCCCTGCGCATGAAGAAAGACGATTGGGATAGCGTGCTGGCCACCAACCTGACGGGGTCGTTTCTCGCATCCCAGCAAGTGTTGCAATCCATGCTGCGCGAGCGCTGGGGCCGCATCATCAACATTTCTTCGGTGGTCGGCGAAACGGGCAACCCCGGACAAGCCAATTACGTCGCGTCGAAGGCCGGTCTGATCGGATTAACCAAGGCGCTGGCGCAAGAAATAGGTAGCCGCAATATCACCGTCAACGCCGTCGCGCCGGGGTTCATCGAGACCGATATGACGGAGAAATTGTCGCAGGAGCTCAAGGACAACCTGGTGGGCCATATCGCTTTGAAGCGCATCGGGCAGCCGGAAGATGTCGCGGCGGCCGTGCGCTTCCTGGCCAGCGACGAGGCTCGCTATATCACCGGGCACGTGCTGAACGTGAACGGTGGGCTTTACATGTGACGAGCGCGTGTGGCGCACAATGGGAGTCATGGAATCTTTGAACGCGGAGAAGTTCCGTGTCGGTCTGGTGCAGATGAGCTGCGCGTTGGACCCCAACGAAAACCTCGAGAAGGCCCTGTGGCGAATACGCGAAGCCGCCGGCCGTGGCGCGCAAATCGTCTGCCTTCAGGAGCTGTTCCGGTCGCAGTACTTTTGCCGCGAAGAAAATGCCGAGCTGTTTGCCCTGGCCGAGCCGATTCCCGGGCCTACCACCGAAACACTGGGCCAGGTGGCGCGCGAGCTTGGCATTGTCATCGTCGCTTCGCTTTTCGAGCGGCGTAGCGCGGGCCTCTATCACAACACCGCGGCGGTAATCGGCGCCGGTGGCGAGATCGAAGGCATCTATCGCAAGATGCACATCCCGGACGATCCCCTGTACTTCGAGAAGTTCTATTTCACGCCCGGCGACCTTGGCTTCGTGAACTTCGACACGCGCTTCGGGCGCCTGGGCGTGCTGGTTTGCTGGGATCAGTGGTATCCGGAGGCGGCGCGCCTTTCAAGCCTCGCCGGCGCCAACATTCTCTTCTATCCAACCGCCATCGGATGGCACCCCTCGGAAAAAGCCCAATACGGCGCCGCGCAATTGGATGCGTGGAAAACCATCCAGCGCGCGCACGCCATCGCCAACGGCATTTATGTGGCGGCCGTGAATCGCGTTGGCTTCGAAGGCCCGCCCGACAACGGCCTGGAATTCTGGGGTTCTTCCTTCGTAGCCGATCCGTTCGGCCAGGTGATCGCCCAAGCCTCCACTTCGGATGAAGAGATTCTCGTCGTGGAATGCGATCCCCGCCGCATGGAGGAAGTTCGCCGGGGCTGGCCCTTTTTGCGCGACCGCCGCATCGATGCCTACGCGCCCATTCTGAAGCGGTGGCTGGATTGAGTCCGGCCAAATTCGGATTTCGCATGCCGGCCGAGTGGGAGCCGCACGAAGCCACCTGGCTGGCCTGGCCGCACGAGCGCTCGGATTGGCCGGGAAAGTTCGCACCCATTCCCTGGGTGTACGGCGACATCGTCCGGCGCCTGGCCCGGGTTGAAACAGTCCGCATCCTGGTGCAAGATGCCGCGCTCGAAGCCAGCGCCCGCCGGGTTCTCGCGAAATACGCCGTGGATATGACCGCGGTTCAGTTCTTCCGCTGGCCCACCAATCGAAGCTGGACCCGCGATTATTGTCCCATCTTCGTGCGCAACCAAAAAGGCGAAATCGCCATCACCAACTGGCTCTTCAACGGCTGGGCCAAGTACGAAAACTGGCGCGACGACAATCGCATCCCTAACCGCGCGGCGAAGCGCCTTCAACTTCTCCAGTTCGAGCCTGGCATCGTGCTCGAAGGCGGCAGCATTGACGTCAACGGCGCTGGCCTCCTGCTGACCACCGAAGAATGCCTGCTGAGCACCACGGTTCAGGTGCGGAATCCCGGCCTCGGACGCGAGGACCTGGAGCGATACTTCGCCGATTACCTCGGGATTCAGCGGACCATCTGGCTGAAGCAGGGCATCGCGGGCGACGACACGCACGGCCATATTGACGATGTGGCGCGTTTCGTTGACGAGAGAACCATTGTGACCGTGATCGACGAAACGCAGCGCCAAAATCTGAACCTGCTGAAGCGCACCGGATTGCGGATTGTCACGCTGCCCATGCCCGCGCCCGTCTACTTCGATGGCCAGCGCCTGCCCGCCAGCTACGCCAATTTCTATATCGCCAACGGCCTGGTGCTGGTCCCCACCTTCAACGATCCGAACGACCGCATTGCGCTCAACACGCTGGCGAAGTTGTTTCCGTCGCGCGAAGTTGCCGGCATCTATTGCGGCGACCTGGTCCTCGGCCTTGGCACGCTACACTGCATGACGATGCAACAGCCGGCGGGTGTTTGAATCGAACCATGCACGCGTTGGACCTGGCCACGATTGCGCTCTATCTGATCGCCATCACCTGGTTCGGAGCCCACTTCCGCAAAAGCCAGCGCGATTTGAAGGACTATTTCCTGGGCGGAAAAAATGCCCCCTGGTGGGCCATCGGACTCTCCATTGTTTCGGCCGAGACCAGCACGCTCACCGTCATCGGCACGCCCGCGCTTTCGTTTAACGGGAACTTCCAGTTTCTGCAACTGGTGCTGGGCTATCTCCTCGCGCGCATCGTGATTTCGGCGTTATTCCTGCCCCAGTATTTTCGCGGCGAAATGTTCACCGCTTACGAATTGATGCGGCGGCGCTTCGGAGAGCGCATCCGAAGACTGACGGCGGGCACTTTCCTGGTGCTGCGTGCCCTGGCCGAAGGCGTGCGTGTGTTCGCCATATCCATCATCGTCGCCATCGTGCTGGGCACCGGACAAATCGCATCCATCCTTGCGATTGTCTGTCTGACTTTGTTCTACACCTTTGAGGGCGGCATGACGGCGGTGATCTGGACCGACGCCGTTCAGATGGTCCTGTATGTCGCCGGCGCCGTTCTGAGTTTTTGGGTCATTCTGCATCAGATTCCCGGCGGTTGGCAGCACGTCGCAGAGGTTGCCGGCGCCGCCCACAAATTCCAAGTCTTCGATTTTCGATTCGCTTGGACGCCCGAATTCTTTTCGCGCAGTTACAGTTTCTGGGCCGGACTCATTGGAGGTTGTTTCTTGACTACCGCCAGCCACGGAACCGAACAATTGATGGTGCAACGGCTGTTAGCCGCGAAAACCGAGGGACAGAGCCGCGCGGCCCTGTTCTCGAGCTGGATTGTTATCTTTTTCCAGTTCGCGCTCTTTCTGTTTATCGGTGTCCTTCTCTTCGTCCACTATTCGGACGCCCGATTGCCCACGCCACAGTCTACCGATTCTATTTATCCCCAGTTCATCTGGAACAGCCTGCCCCCCGGCGTAGCGGGACTGGTGATCGCGGCCATTCTCGCCGCCGGTATGTCGAACTTGAGCGCCGCCCTGAACGCGCTCGCCTCCACCACCGTGATGGATTTCTACAAACCATTCGTAATACGGCGCGATTCCAAGCGGTCCGACGCGCATTTTCTCGGCGTCGCCCGTTGGGCCACCGTCGCCTGGGGCGTCGTTCTCTTCCTGGTTGGATTCGTGGCCCGCCACGTGGGCTCGGTGCTCGAAGCCGGCCTTACCATCGCGTCCATCCTGTATGGTTCGCTACTGGGCGTTTTCTTGTTGGGCTTGCTCACGAAGCGCGTTGGCGAAACCCCCGCCATGCTCGCCATGATCCTGGGCTTGCTGTTGATGATCTATATTCGCATGGCCACTCACATCGCTTTCACCTGGTACGTCGTGATTGGAACCGCCGCAACATTTTCGACCGGCTACGTAATCTCGCTATTGTGGAAGGAACCCGTTCATGAACCAGCCGGCGGCCGAACCCGATAAGCACGGTCTCAAGCGCGAGCTGGGCGTCTGGAGCGCAGCCGCCATCGTGGTGGGAACCGTGATCGGCAGCGGCATTTTTCTGGTGCCCAGCGCTATGACCCGGGCCGTCGGCTCGCCCCTGAAGGTTTTCGCCGTCTGGATTGCCGGCGGGTTGCTGTCGCTGTTTGGCGCCCTCAGCTACGCCGAGCTCGCAGCCGCCATGCCCGAGGCCGGCGGAGAATACGTCTACTTGCGCGAAGCCTATGGCCCCTTGTGGGCCTTCTTGTATGGATGGACCCAGACCTGGGTCGCCAAGACCGGTTCGATTGCAACGCTAGCCACCGGCTTCTTCATTTACCTGGCGAATTTCCAGCCGGTGCTCGGCCAGGTCTGGATCGTGACGCCCCTTCCCATCGGCGAGGACGGATCGCCGCTCGAAATCCGCTACGGTCAATTGCTGGCCATTGGAGTGATTGCGCTCTTGGGCCTGATTAATTACTTCGGGGTCCGCCTGGGCGGGGATGTTCAGGTGGCGGCTACTTTGCTAAAGGTCGGCTTAATCGCGGCCATCATCCTGATCGGTTTGGGATCGCACATTGGCGCCGCCGCGAATTTTCATTCGACGGTCAGCGCGCCCGGTGGCATTCTGGGCTTTTTCGCCGCGCTGGTGGGCGCTTTGTGGGCTTACGACGGCTGGAATAACGTCACCATGGTTGCGTCCGAAATTCGCCGGCCGCAACGCAACCTCCCGCTCGCGCTCATCGTCGGCACCGTTGCTGTCATCGCCATTTATCTGCTGGCAAATCTGGCGTATTTTTACGTGCTTCCGGCCGCTACGGTGGCCTCCACCGACCGAGTGGCCTCTGAAATGATGCGCCGGATTCTCGGCGCGCCGGGCGCCGCGGGAGTCAGCATCGCCGCCATGATCTCGATTTTTGCGGCCCTCAACGGCTCCATCCTGTCCGGTTCGCGCGTGCCCTTCGCCATGGCGCGTGACGGATTGTTCTTCCACGGCGTCGCGCGCATCAATCCCCGCCATCGCACCCCCGGCGTCTCTATTTTGTTGTTGAGCGCCTGGGCCAGCCTGCTGGTCTTGAGCGGCCGCTATGATCAGCTCTACACCTACGTGATCTTCGCCAGCGCCATCCTCTACGGCATGGCAACCGCCTCGGTGATCGTTCTGCGGATACGGCGTCCTGGCATGCCGCGTCCGTATAGGACCCTCGGATATCCCGTTGTGCCCATTGCCTTCGTGCTCGGAATTGCCTGTTTGATCGTTTCCACGCTGCGCAGTTCGCCCCGTGAATCCGTACTCGGACTGCTCCTGATTGCGCTTGGTCTGCCGTTCTATTTCTACTGGAAAAAGCGCCTGCCAGCCTGAGGGGCCGTCGGTAATCTACTCCCATCAGAACCGGGTGTAGTACTAAACCTGGCTCATGGCCAGACAAATTTGTTCTGTTTGCCGAACAACATACTTGAAAACTGTCGAGAGATGATGTACAAAGTGTATTGCAGTATCTTAAAGATAGTTCGCCTGTGTTCGGTTTTCCGAACAAGCGGCAGCCAA
This sequence comes from Bryobacterales bacterium, assembly GCA_963824345.1. Taxonomy (GTDB): domain Bacteria; phylum Acidobacteriota; class Terriglobia; order Bryobacterales; family Bryobacteraceae; genus Palsa-89. Next base: position 664,138 of record CAWGOZ010000006.1, on the reverse strand, counting down.
AATACAAATAACTTCGGGAGAGCGATGAATGGACATTAACAAAATGTTGGTCGAGTTGCGGCAGGAGCGCGAGCAGCTCGAAGAGGCGATCATGACGCTGGAACGGCTCGCTCGGGGTCGCGGAAGGCGACGCGGCCGGCCGCCGGCCTGGATGTCCCAGATCAAGCGCCGCGGCCGCCCGCCCGGCAGCAAGAATCGTCCGAAGAACGAACCCAAAGGCTCAGCGGCGAAGGGCGCATCCGCGTAAAAAAACGAGGCCCGCTCACTCACGCGCGCGGCTCGTTGTGGAGCGGGGTTTTCGGCTAGCGGTATAAAAGGTACTTCTCCCTGCGCTCGACGAATTGAGCGAGGGAATCCCGCATTTCCTCCAGGACGTTTCGCGGATCGGCGCCATCCTGCATGGCCTTCAGCACCCCGTGATTCGCAATCAGGAAGCGATTCTTCTGCCAGGCGATTTTGCCCGGGTATAACTTGCCGAGCGCGTAAGCCACTTCCAGGCCAAGACGCGTACTGTCAAATGCGTCCCGATTGGTCAGGACAAAGCGCACGCCTTCCAGGTCTTTTCCCGAGAAATTCGAGGCACTGGGCCGGAAGCGTACCGGATACGCGCGAACGCCCGGGATATAGCGGCTGTTTAAGAAGCCGGCCAACTCGCGGCCATGGATCCAATCGGCGCCCAACAGCTCAAAGGGGCTATCGGTGCCGCGCCCGACGGAATAATTCTGCGACGCTTCCAGCAGCGCCAGCCCAGGGTACAAAATGGCCGCATTGAGGCTGCGCATATTGGGTGACGGGTCTACCCAGGCCAGCCCGGTGGAGTCGAACCAATCGCCCCGGCTCCATCCCCGCATCGGCACCACGTGCAAGTCCGCGCCTAGTTTCCGCTCGCCGTTCGCCATCGCCGCCAGCTCGCCCAAAGTCATGCCATGCCGCACCGGAACTTCGAAGCATCCGGTGAAGGATTCGAGGTCGGGATCGAGCATTGGCCCTTCGACGTGCGTCCCGGTGATCGGGTTGGGACGGTCCAGGACGAAATACGGTATATGCCTCCGGGCGGCTTCTTCCAGGCTATAGAGCATGGTGCAAGAGTATGTATAGAAGCGGGCCCCCACATCTTGAATGTCGAACACCAGGGCGTTGAAGTTGCTCAGCATTTCGGGCCGGATGCGGCGCGACGAGGCGCGAAAAAGGCTGAAAACGGGCAATCCGGAAGCGGCATCCCTGGTGTCGGAAACATCCTCGCGGTCTTCGGCTCCGCTCAAGCCGTGCTCGGGGGAAAACAGCGCCGTCACCTTCACACCCGCGGCGCGCAGAAGATCCACATCTCGACGTCCGTCCCGGCTGCGGCCCGTCTGATTGGTGATGAGTCCGATTTTCTTGCCGAGCAAGCCCTTGAAATTGTCCTCGGCCAGCACATCCAATCCCGTTATCACGCCGCCCTCGGGCTCCACCTCGCGGTGCAGCCCAGGTCCGACGATAGTGTCGTTGTAGCCGGTGAGCTTGACGCCTCGCGCCGTGATGCCGAACGAAGCCGCCACCAGCGTCGCCACCCGGCTGCGCAGCGAGCTGAGAGAATGTCCGCGATGCGGATGAACGACATTGGTCAGGATGATCAAATAGGACTTGCTGAAGGGATCAATCCACAGCGAGGTTCCGGTAAAGCCGGTGTGGCCGTAGGAGCCGATTGGAAACAATTCGCCGCGATTGCTGGAGTAGCGCGAGTCAATATCCCAGCCCAGGCCGCGCAGCACGGGTTGATCCGGCGGGGACTGCGGAGAGGTGAACTTCTTCACCGTGGCGGCGTTGAACAGCCGGACTCCGTTACTCTCGCCCTGGTCACCCTTGACCTGGCCTTCGTCCAGCATCATCTGCGCGAACTTGGCCAGATCGGCCGCGGTGGTGAAGAGCCCGGCGTGGCCCGCGACGCCGCCCATGTAGCGGGCCGTATCATCGTGCACCTCGCCGCGCAGCGGCTTTCCCGTGGCTGGGTTAATTTCGGTAGGCGCGATCCGCGATCGCAGCGAGGCCGGAGGCAGGAACATCGTTTCGCGCATGCCTAAGGGCCGGTAGAAATTTTCGCTCGCGTAATCGTTGAGCATTTTACCGGTCAACCGATGCACGATTTCGCCGAGCAGAATAAAATTGATGTCGCTGTAAACGAAACGGACGCCGGGCGGTGTGGCCGGCTTGTCGATCAGCGCGCGCTGAATGCCGGTTTCATAGCCGCTCCACGCCGGCTTCAGGACGAGATCCGGCCGCAGCCCCGAGAAATGCGTCATCAAGTTGCGAATCGTAATGTCACTGTGCCCGCCCTGAAACTCCGGAAGGTAGTTCGTCACCGGATCGTTGAGGCGAATCTGGCCTTGCTCGAACAGCCGCATGATGGAGGGCGTAGTGGCGATCACCTTGGTGAGCGACGCCGCGTCGAAGATGGTGTCCAGCGTCATCGGCTCGCGCTGCGGAATGAGCGCACGGCTGCCGTACGCTTTCTGGTAAACCACCTGGCCGTTGTGCCCGATGACGACCACAGCCCCGGGAATCAGCCCCTTCTGGACGGCGCGCTCCATTTGCTGGTCCACGCTTGCCGCCGTTGCCGCGGGGAAGGTTTCCTTGGCCCTCTCCCGAGCGGTTTCCTTGGCGGATTCCTGGGTTTTTTTGCACGCCGTCGACAACAGCAGGGCGCATACCAGCGCGGGCAGGAATTTCATCGGAGATTTTTCGCTGTCGCGTCGAGTAGCTTCGCCAAGTCGATGTCTTTTGAAGTGATGCCTTGCGCGTCGTGCGTAGTCAGGTCCACCGTCACGCGATTATACACGTTGAACCATTCCGGATGATGGTTCATTTTCTCGATCGCCAGCGCGGCCGTCGCCATGAATCCAAAAGCGTGGATGAAGTCGGCAAACTTGTATTCCTTGTGCAGCTTGCCGTCCACTACGGTCCAACCTTTGAGGGAGGAAACTACCTTTTTCAGTTCCGGGCCGGAAAGTTTTCCCATGGTCCTATTATCCCTTGCCTCACCGCCGGCTGCATTTCTTGGGCACACATTCGCGTGTTACACTCAAAGACGTGAAGGAGCTCTCGAATGTTACCCTCAGCCTGCCAGAGAGCCTCTTGCGTCGCTTTCGTGTCTTCGCGGCAGCGCGTAACCAGTCGATGAGCAGCCTCATGACCCTTGCAATTCGGGATTTGATCGAACAAGATGCCCAGACCCAAAGGGCCAAGCGGCGCTTCCTCGAAAGGATCCAGAATGCGCCTGATCGGGGAACTAAGGGCAAGATCCAGTGGACGCGAGATGAGTTGCATGAGCGCTGAGTTTGTCGACACGAACATTTTCGTGTACGCGCACGAAGGCGGAGCAGGCTCCAAACACCGCAGAGCCGTGGAGTTGGTCGCAGGTCTGTTTGAGGAACAAACAGGCGCCGTCAGCGTGCAAGTGCTGAGCGAGTTCTACGTCACAGCGACGAGAAAGCTGCGGATGAAAAGCGAAGAAGCGGAAGAGGCAATCGCTGACCTCCAAGGCTGGACGATTCATCGACCCGGGCATGCAGACGTGCTGCGCGCTTGCCTGATCCATCGCCGCCTTAAGGTCAGCTGGTGGGACGCGCTCATCATAAACAGCGCCCTTGAACTCGGCTGCTCGGTGCTGTGGAGTGAAGATCTTGCCGCGCTCCAGCGTTACGGAACCCTGACCGTTCGAAACCCGTTCTCGTCGTAGCCGTCGGATTAGGGCTTTTTTGCCGATCCTCCCACGGCGACGGTGTGCGCGGTCAGTATCTCGTTCTTTTCCGCCGCGTGGATCAAAACGCGATCGCCGACCTTGAGATCGCTCTTCTGGATCGGCTTTTCGGCGCGCGCGTAAGTGGTCTGGGCGTCCAGCATCACTTCCACGGACTTGCCTGCGGCCGTCGTGACGGTTACGGACTGCTCCGAAACCTTCGCCACGGTTCCTCGGACGTGCTCCATTCCGTCATGCGCGAAGGCGGCGAGAGAAAGCAGCAAGGTTGCCAGCGCGAGCAATAAAACGCGCCGGGCGATGTGAATGTTCGCGTTCGGTGTCTGCATGTGGTTGTTCTCCATATTCCTTAATCCATTATGTACGGATTGCCGGCCACCGTTCAGGGCGCGCGTGCGATAGTAGTTCTGTGCCAGGTCCACTCCCCCGGCTGCGGTTGGGGCTCGATTTCATCCCCTCCTCCGATCCAGAGCACCCCGGACTGCTGATCCGCGATCCCCTGAAGTTTTCCGACGCCTTGCTGCTCATCCCTCCGCAACTGGTGGAGTGCCTGGCCTGCTTTGACGGCGAGCAAACCAGTCTGGACCTGCGAGCGAATCTGGTGCGAATCACGGGCGAGATACAAATTGGCGATCTCGAAAAGCATCTGTTCGATACTCTCAGCCAGGCCGGATTCCTGGAAGACGAACAGTTCGAGGCATTGCGTGCCGCCCAGGTGGACGGCTTCAAACAGGCGCCCAGACGCGAGGCCGCGCACTCCGGCTCCGCTTATCCCGACAATGCCGGGGAAGCCCGCAAGACACTGGGCGAATTCATGCAAGGCGCCGTCCCGGCGTCGGAAAATTCGCTCATCGGAATCGCGGCGCCGCACGTCAGTCCGTTCGGAGGCTGGGAATCCTACCGGGATGCCTATGCACAGTTGCCGCCGTCGCACGACGATCGCACTTTCGTGATTCTCGGGACTTCCCACTATGGCGAGCCGGATTGTTTCGGCCTCACGCATAAACCATTCGTGACGCCGTTCGGTGAATCCATGACCGACAGCCGTCTGGTCAGCGAACTGGCCGCAGCCGCTCCGGAAGCCGTGCGGATGGAGGATTATTGCCACGCTGTGGAACACTCCATTGAATTTCAGGTGCTGTTCCTCCAATATCTATACGGCCCGAACATCCGAATTTTGCCGATCCTGTGCGGATCGTTCGCGCGCAGCATCTATCGAGGAGGCCGCCCGGAGGCCAACCAACACGTCGAGCGATTCTTCGACAGCCTCGGCAACATCTCCGCGCGGGAAGGGAACAAGCTGCTGTGGGTTCTGGGCGTCGACATGGCGCACATGGGCCGGCGCTACGGAGACCAGATGATCGCGCGCGCGGACCAAGGCGAGATGTCGGCCGTTGCCGAACGCGACAAGCTACGGATCGAGCGAGTGACCCAGGCGGATGCCGGGGGCTTCTGGGATTTGATCCAGCAAAACCAGGATGACCTGAAATGGTGCGGCTCGGCGCCGATTTACACGTTTCTCAAAGCCGTTCCGGAGGCTCGTGGAACGCTCGGCCGCTATCAGCAATGGAACATTGACGAACAGAGCGTCGTCAGTTTCGCAGCCATGGCCTTCCGCCGCTAACTATCCCTTACCGTACTACGACGGCCCAGTACCGTTTTTGTCTTGCGGAGAACGTTCTCAGCGAATACTCTTAGATCGTGTCGTTCGCTCTCATTTGGGGTAAGTAATCTGGGGTGATTGACTCGGGGCGGCTGATCTCCCTCGGCCGCCCGCGAGCGCAAGCCTGCTATTGTGGGCGCCCCGCAACCCAGTAACCGGGCCGCGTACGCACTTCCAGCTTGGGACGATTCACCACGACTTTGATGTCGTGGAACCCGCCCTCGATTTGATTATTCGGCTGATAGCTGAGCAGGTACTGGCTGTGCAGTTCCTCGCTGATGCCTTCCACCGCCTTATCCAGGCTTCGCTCGCCGACAAAAGAATATTCCCGGCCGCCAGTGAAGCGCGTGAATACATCCAACGTGTCATCCACAAAAAGACTCTTGGTGGCTTTAAAGATATCCACGAATATCGGAATGTAATTGCCGTTGTAATAGTTCTGGTCGACAGTCGTGGGCGTAGCCGTGCCGCCGCCGGGCATGTAGATGGCGTCTGGCGGAATGGGCGGAGGGCGCGGCGGCATCCCTTTGTCGGTGAGCGCAGCCACCACGGTTGAAATATCCAGGGAATAGATGGCGACGTTCGCGAACTGGGCCTGCGTCAACGCTTCCCGCAACCGCAGCTCGCTGCCTTTATCACGCTTCTCGGCGATCAGCAGCAGCACGCGCCGCCGCTCGACGGGACGCTTTTTCAGCATGCGAATGCCCGCATCCACGGCGTCGTTCACTGCGTGTTCCGCGCTGCCGGGCGTCATCTTCTTCATCGCTTCGGAAATTTTGGCGCCCTCGTTGGTGAAATCCTGCACCACTTGAATGCGATGATCGAAACCGATCACGGCCACTTCCCCATCTTGCCCGGAAACTAGCTGGTTCAGCATGGTTCCGATTTTCTGAATCTTGGGCAATATTTCAGTGATGTTGGAGCTGCGCTGCACCGCCACCACCAGCGAAATGGGCTCCTCTCGCACGTCGGCTGTGATCTTCTGCAGTTTGTTGTTGTCGTAAAGCTCGAAATCCTGGAGTTGCAGTCCGTTGACCACCTCGCCGTTGCGATCCCGCACCGTGGTGGGCACAATGACGACGTTGGTCTGGGCTTTAAAGATGGTGTCGTCGTCGGCCTGCTTGGAGGCGTTGACCTTAGCAGGATCGAGCGTACCCGGGGCTTGGGCGAAGCCAATCTGGGCGAGAACAGCCGAGCACAAAACGAAATTTAGCGCGTGGCGCATACTTCTAGTGTGGCACATCACTTGTAGGGTGACTGGTCCTTCCTTCCAGTAGATCCACGATATGCGGGACCAGTTTCGCTATCGCGTCGAAAGACTCCACCGCACCCCTGGGCGATCCGGGCAGATTGACGATCAAGGTCCGGCCGCGGACGCCGGCCAGGCCGCGCGAAAGCACCGCTGTGGGCGTGAACTTGCGGCCTTCAGCGCGCATCAGCTCACCCAGGCCGGGGATTTCGCGTTCGATCACGGTCCGCGTGGCTTCCGGAGTAATGTCGCGAAGGGCCACGCCGGTTCCGCCCGTAGTAAGGATCACTGCGACTTCGCCGGAGCCGGCCAGGCGGGCAAGAATGTCCGCGATCTGTTTGGAGTCATCGGCGACAAGTTCCATCGCGCTCACCACCCATCCCAGCGCCTGCGCGCGGTCGCGGAGCGCCGGCCCGGAACGATCCTCGCGCGTTCCGGCTACCGCCGAATCACTCACCGTGACCACGGCGATTTTGATCATGACCGTTTGTAATCCCCGCTCTTGCCTCCGGTTTTTTCGAGCAGGTACAAATCTTGCACCTCGATGCCTTTGTCGAGCGCTTTGGTCATGTCGTACACGGTGAGCGCGGCTACCGAGGCCGCGGTTAAGGCCTCCATTTCAACGCCGGTGGGTGCGGTGGTCGCGACACTGGATACAATTCGCACGCCGTCCGTTTCGAGCGTCACCTCGACGTCTACATGCGAGAGGTTCAACGGATGGCAGAGGGGAATCAGATCGGATGTCTTCTTGGCCGCCGAGATGCCCGCCACCCGGGCGATTTCGAGCGGATTGCCTTTGGGATTCGCGGGAAGCCGCGCGATTACCGACGGCTGCATTTTCACGAACGCGTGCGCGCGCGCCGTTCGCTTGGTGGGAGGCTTGGCCGAAACATCCACCATGCGGGCGGCTCCCGCGTCATCGAAGTGACTGAGCTTTTTCTTCATGAGCTACTTCAGCAGCACGCGAATCCAATCGCCGGCGGCCCACGCTTCGCGGTCCGGCTCCGTTACCACGAACGCATTGGCGCGGGACAGCTTGGGTACATCGGCGGAGCCTTGCCAGGCCAGGGGGGTGACTGTCGGAGGGCTGAGCACCGCGGGCAGAAAGCGAGTGAGGCCCGGTTTTTGGTGAAAATCGCAAGCCAGCTTGCTCCATGTTAGGGGTAATATGCTTTCCGTTTGGCCGCCCAGCAGCTCCACGGCCGAGCGGGCGAAGATCTCGAACGTCACCATGGTGGATGCCGGGTTGCCGGGCAGTCCAAAGCAGAATTTGCCGCGCGCCTGGCCGAAGACCAGCGGCTGGCCGGGCATGATGAGGACCCGGTCGAAGTAAAACTCGGCGCCCAGGTCGGCCAGCACGCGCTCCACAATATCGTACTTGCCCGCGGAAACGCCTCCGGAGAGCAGCAGCAGGTCGAAGCGCAGTCCGCGTTCGATCAATTCGCGAGTGTCGGCGTACAAATCGCGCGCGACGGGAAGAATGTTGGGGCAGCCGCCGGCGCGCGTCACCTGCACGGCCAGCGCTTCGACGTTGGAATTTCGGACTTGATAATCCAGAGGAGTCTGGTTCACTTCCACGATTTCGTCGCCGGTGGCCAGGATGGCCACTTGGGGCCGCGCAAAGACTTCGACCTGCGATAGCCCAACCATCGCCAGCAGCCCTGAATCCGCATATCCCAGACGGTGTCCGGCTTCGAGCAGCACCGCGTTGGCGCGCGCCTGCGAAGCCCGCAAGCTAACATTCTCGTCGGGCTCAAGCGTGCGAGGCACGTTCACGCGAGCGCCGTCCAGCGTGCAGTGCTCCACCATCACCACGGCGTCGGCTCCGGGAGGCATGGGAGCTCCGGTCATGATCTCGACCGCTTCGCCCGGATGCACTTCGCCATCGAACTTCTGGCCGGCCCGCACCTCGCCGATCACCGACAAATAGCCCGGCAGATCCGCCGCGCGTACCGCAAATCCGTCCCGCACCGAGCGCGCGACTGGCGGATAATCGCGATCGGCCAGCACCGGCTGCGCGAGCACCCGGCCCGCGGCTTCGGAAAGGCTAACCTTTTCCACGCGAGGCCGCGGATTGCATTCGCGAACCTTGTCGAGGACACACTGGCGGGCCTGTTCGAAGGTGAGTGTGGCCACGACCACTATTGTACCTTTGGTGTATGCGACAGCTTGGCGCACTGGCACTGGAAGGTCGCGAGGTGCATCTATGGATTGCGCGGCTGGAGGCGTCGGAGGAAAATTTCGCGCGGGCATTCTCCTGGTTGTCACCCGATGAAGTGGAGCGCGCCGACCGATTCCGATTCGATCAACACCGCCGGGCGTTCGTGCTGGGACGGGCCTTGCTGCGGGCGTTGGTGGCGAGCTACTTACGCATGCCGCAGCCTCAGGATGCCAGCTTCAGCTACGGGCCGAAGGGCAAACCCGCGCTGGCCGGCGCCTCGCACGCGCTCCACTTTAATGTTTCCAATTCCGGTGATCTGGCCGCTTACGCGTTCACTTTGGATTGCGAGATCGGCGTGGACGTGGAGTATCGCAAGCGGCTGGCCGAGATCGAAGGGATTGCGCGGCGCTTCTTCGCTCCCGATGAAGTGTCGGAATTGATGAGTCTTTCAGAAGACCAGCGGGCCGAGGGCTTTTTCAATTGCTGGACCCGCAAGGAAGCGTATATCAAAGCCGTGGGAGACGGGCTTTCCGTCCCGCTGGATAGCTTTCGAGTGACGCTGCAGCCGGGCGTGCCGGCGCGCATGGTGGAGCTGGATGGAAGCGCCGCGGCCGCCGAGGGCTGGACGATGCACGCCTTCGCTCCGGCGCCCGACTACGCCGGAGCCATCGCTTATCAGGACCGGGAGCGTTCACTGAAGGTGCAGCCGCTGGCAACGGTGGACGAGCTACTCGAGCGTTAGGGTTTGATCGACGCGAGCAAGTAAGCCAGAATCGCGGCCAGCTCAGAGTCGTTGTAGGACCCAATCACCGACGCGTGCCGCCAGTTGCTGCCCTCGGTGAACTTGACCGAACCGGGCTCGGCGCTGCGCTCGACCGGCGGGGCGGATGTCAGGTCGTAGAACAGCGTGCTCTGCTTGGCATCGCTCAGCACCAATACCGGCATGGATTCATTGTCCAGTGCGCCGGTCTTTACGTTGGGTGTGGCCAGCGCTTTAAGCGCGGCGACGGAAGCCGGCACTTGCGCGATCGGTTGCGCCACGGAAATTCCGAAGCCGGCGACGGCGTGGCAGGTGGAGCATCGTGCAAAACCACGCACGGCGTCGGAGAACAATTGCGCGCCACGAGCGGCTTCGGCGGTGAGAGCCGGCGGACTGGAGGACGAATCCGCTTCAGCAAGATCGGGATTCGAAATGCCGTTCAGCGTCGCAACATAAGCGACCACCGCCTTCAAATCCGCCGGTGACAGGCTGGTTGCGAAGGACGCCATGCCCGTGCCCGGGATGCCGCGCGCGACCACATTATTTATATACGCCTGATTGAAGCCGCGGCCCGCCAGACGCGGAGCGCCACTGGATGCGCCCCTGACGCCATGGCAGTATCCCGTGGCGCAGGATTTCGCAAACACTTGCTCGCCCCGTTTGGCCACGTTCTGCGCTAAGCAGGGCAACGCCAGAAGGAGGGCCGCAGTAAGGAATTTCATCGCGAGGGCTCCGGAAGCGCAAAGACCACCAGTGTCGAGCCCAGCCGCCAATCCTGATCCGGAAACAGAAGCCCACCGAGAGACCCTGCCACCGCGACTTGCCATCCCGTGGAGGTTGCGATGTACTGCCGCCCGTTGACCGAGTAGCTGGCCGACGCGCCGCGATGCCCGGCTCCGGTTTGATAACTCCAGAGCTTGTTTCCGGACCTAGCGTCGAGCGCATAGAACTCGCCCTCCGGGTTTCCGGTGAACACCAAATCTCCCGCCGTGGCGAGCATGGAAGCCAGCAGCAAATATTTGTACGGCATACTCCAGGCGCGTTTGCCGGTGACCGGATCCCAGGCGTCCACGTGGCTGTAGGTGGCGCGCCCCGGCGCCAATTTAAGATCAAACGCGCCATTCATGTAACTATGGCCTTCGTCAGCTTTAGCATCGTTGGGCGTAAGATCGTTGCACAATTCATTCAAGGGGACATAGATAAAACCGGTGCGCGGCGAATAGGCCATGGAGTTCCAGCTTTTCGCGCCGGCCGCGCTAGGGCAGATGGCCGTAGTTTTTCCGAGCCGCGGCTCATTGCGGCCCACCAAGCCTCCGTCTTCGGTGACTCCGGAGATCCAATTCCGCACTTCGGGAACGGAGAAGACTCCCAGCAGCTCGCCCGTGGCGCGATCCAGAACCAACGTCAATCCGCTCTTGTTCATGTGAACCAGCGCCTGCCGCATGCGGCCCCGGATCTCGCGGTCGATCAGAAGGACTTCATAAGCGGAGTCGAAGTCCCACACGTCGTCATGGATTTCCTGATGGTGCCAACGCAGCTTTCCGGTGTCGGCATCCAGGGCCACCACGCTCGCGGTGTAGAGATTCACATCCTTGCTCTTGTCGGCGCCGGCGGGCACGCGCTCGGCATCATAAAAATCCGCCGCGGCGTTGCCGGTCCCCCAATAGACCAGATTGAGCGCGGGATCGTAGGAGCCGGTCAGCCAGGGAGCGCCTCCGCCGAACTTCCAACTATCGCCTTTCCAGGTCTCATTGCCTTTTTCTCCTGGCGCCGGAATTACATACCAGCGCCAAGCCAGGCGTCCGGTTTTGGCGGAGAAGGCCGTGAGGTAACCGCGATGCGCGGAGTCGCCGCCGGTGCCGCCCACGATCACTTTGTCCTTCACCACCAAGGGCGCGGAGTTGATGTTGCAGCCGCATTGCCGCGCGTCGTCGACGTTGACTCGCCAAGCGAGGTGTCCGGTCTTTTGATCCAACGCGACCACATAGTTGTCCTTGGCGCCGAAGAAGACCTTGCCATCGCCGATGGCCAAGCCGCGATTTGCGGTGAACCCGGGAACGTTGCGCGGCGGTTCGGGATACCTGTAATTCCAGATCTCGCGGCCGGTGGCCGCGTCGAGGGCGAACACGCGCGCTCGCGCCGTGATGAGATACATCACGCCGTCCTGCACGATGGGCGTGGTCTGCAGGTTCTCGGCATAATCGCCGGTCTGGAAGAGCCAGACGGGAGTGAGCGCTTTGACGTTGGTGGTGTTGATTTGATCCAGCGCGCTGTAGCGCCAGGAGAATTGCGTGCCGCCGTAATGCAGCCAGTCGGCATGCGTGGCCCCGGCGTCTTGCGCGAGCGCATGGGGGATGGGGAAGAAAGAGATGGTGAACAGAATGAGGAGGAATCGCATTTTTAGTCTAATTTCACCGCGCCGGTGTACCGAAGGATGTAGAGCCCTCCGGTGAACCGGTCGTTCGCGTAGATCAATCCATTTTCGTCCACGATGGCGTGGTTGATCTGGCTGGTTGGCGTCGGGTTTTTCGGAGGCGCGGCCGGAATGTAATAGCCGATCTCCTCCAGGTGCGGAGGCGCATCGGAAACGCCTTTGGGCCCGTCGACGATGCGGAAGATCCGCACGCCGCCGTTGAACCAAGTGGTGACGGTTGTGTTCTTCAGATTGGCGGAAGTGGAAGTGGGGAAGTTCGGATGAAGATTGTGGGCGCCAAATCGGCCGCCGCGCGCGCACAGGTCGCCATCATTGGGGTGGAGCGGTGCGGTGGCGATAACCATCGGATTTGTTTCGGCGCGAATATCGAGCAGCCAGACCAGTTTCGGCGCGTCCTTGCAGTTGTCCTGCGTGTCCTCATCCGAGACTAGCGCCAGGCCGCGGCCGAAGATCGGCTGAAGGGTGTGGGTCCAGGCCGGGTAGGGCGGAGAAAACACGGCGTGGCCCAGCACCTTTGGAGTGAAGCTTTTCGCACGGCTGGCCTTCACTTCGGCGAGTCCGGAAATATCCAGGATGAACGCTCCGCCATCGATGTAGGCGACATAGGCGCGGTCGGGATGATCCGGCCACACTTCGGTCTGATGAGGCCGGTAGCCGTCGTCGAACTTGGGATGGCGCATCGGCAAACATTCGGGCAGGCATTGGTCGCCTTTGCGAGTTCCCGGATACCACCAGCGGCCCACTTCGCGCGGGCGGCGGGGATCGCGCAGATCCACGATCATGTAGAACTGATCGTCGTTCGGATGGGTGGGATCGAAATCGGCCGCGCCGGTGGTGAGGTGCGCGAACTCGCCATCGACGAACCAGAGGCAGTGGACGCCGCGCGAATTCGGTCCTGAAGTATCGAAGAAGGATAGCGCGAGATCCTGCAAGCGCTTCGCGTTTCGGATGCGCTGGAGATCCGAGAACGTCCAGCACCCACAGGCCCGCGGTCTTTCCGCCTTTCCTGGTGGCTTGGTTGGCGATCGCCAGCACGTTGCCGGAAAGGCCGAGCGAATTGCAACGCGTGATGCCGGGCGCGGGAGATGGAAGCTGGTTGATTAAGACAGGGTTCTCGGGATGCGTGACATCGACAATGCTGACGCAGGTTTTTTGACCTTCGTGCGCGAGATACAGGACGCGGCGTCCATCGGCCCGCTGCTGGATGGCGAGTCCTTCGCCGCCGTCGCCATTGCCGTTGAGATCGTTGTGGGCGACCAGGATCATGTTGTTTGATTCGGCCGTGGGCTGGGCGATTAGGGGCGAGATCGCGGTTGCGGCGAGCACGAGGACGGAGAGAATGCGGTTCAATTTTGCCTCTCGTTTACTATACACTCCGCGGTGGCTGGGGGCTGGTAGCCCGGGAGATGTTCAGAAACGGGATTGGGTTCGTTTGGCAATTTCGGTATGGCAAGCGGTGCGCAGGGTAATTTCGTGAGGCATGGCCTGCTGATCGAGATTTTATGGCATGGGGTTGGCGATGGAGCGCGGAGGCCGGCGAAGGCGGTGATGGGCAAGGGGATTGAGGAAGAGGAATGCTGTGAACCGTTATGCCGCTTGAAGTCGTTGGCTGCCGCAGCGGGGCGCCCACTCAGCCTTGAACATGCACCCGAAATGTCACACTTATCAGATTGTGATAATGATGTCAGAAGGGGCGCGATCCAACCTTGGATGAACTGCTCGAACTGGACGGGCAGTTGTTGGTCATCGACCCGGAGGCTGGGCATTGGGTCAGTTTCGCTGTCCGCCGGTTCCGGTGAGCGAGGCGAAGCCGCATGGCCTCGACTATTCGCTGACGGTGCATGGTCCTGATGGCGAAACGTTTGGTGGGATTCGACAATGCGCATCCGGCGAGGAGCCGTTCGGGGCCGGGCTGAAAACCAGGCTCGCGGTTTGATCACAGGCGCCGGTCGCCGACTTCTGGTCAGCGGTTGACGCGGTTATCCGCGAGAAAGGAATAGTGCCATGAAAACCCTGAAGATCGGGATCGCCCCCTACAAGGACATGAAAGCGCGAACGATGGCAATCGCGCGGGGCAAGGTCAAACCGAAACCGGGAGATCCCAAGGTGTGGTTTACCTCGACCGAGAGTTTTGCGAAGGTCTTGTCGAACAAGAACCGCGCCCTGCTCGCGACGATAGCGTCGACGCGTCCGATTTCACTTCAGGAGCTGGCCGGGCGTACCGGCCGAAAGGCATCCAATCTGTCCCGGACCCTGAAAACGATAGAGCATTATGGCTTCGTACGGCTTCATCGTGGGGAGCGCGGACGGGTCCGGCCGGAAGTGCCCTATCAGTCAATCTCCCTCGAACTGCCTCTCAGCGCTTAGGGCTCCTGGGAGTACTCGGTTACGGGGGGACCGTACAGTACCGAGCAGGCTTCCGTCGATAGGCCAACGGATGGCCGGATCAGAATCAAGGCGCGCAGCGCAATTAAGGTAAGGCGCCGGAGAGCTTGACGTACCAAGTTCCGTTCGACGGCCGCCACACGACCAGGTCGGCCTTGCCGTCGCCGTCAAAATCCTTAGGCAGCGGAGTGTCGCCTGAAAGTCCCCATTGCACGGTGTACGGCACTCCCGTGCTGCTGGGAACGATGTACCAGTTCCCTTCGCTGGGTCGCCAAACGGCGAAATCCGCCTTTCCATCGCCATCGAAATCCGCCGCCACCGGGATATCGCCCGAGAGACCCCATTGCTTGACGACCGTTGCCCCGGTGCTGCTTAGCGTGACGTACCAAGTGCCGTTGGAGGGACGCCAGACGACGTAATCGGCTCTGCCATCGCCGTCGAAGTCGGCCAAAACGGGAACATCACCGGAGAGACCCCATTGCTTGACCACGGGGTTTTGAAAATCCAGCGGAATCTGCGAGCAATCCGTCGAGCCGTCATTCTCATGCAACGTCACCTGCACTAAATAATTCTGGTTCAGGTAGGTGTAGGTGTGTGCTTGGGGAGAGAACCCCTGCGTAGTCGCGCCGTCTCCCCAGTTCCAGGTGAACGGCGTGGTCGGCTCCCTGGTATCGACTGCGTCGACTTGGACCGTGCCACTTATGACACTGGCGCTGGTGATCGACAACTGAAGATCTCCCGTGGCCGCGTGTCCGTCGCAACCTGTGTACGTGGCTTGCGTGGACGGTGGTGTCGAGGACGTAAGGGTCCCGGCACCGTTCAACTCCACAAACAGGCCGGTTGGGTTCTCAGCTGCCGCAATAGGACCGTTCGTCACGAGGAAGTCGATTGTGTTGATCCCCGCAACAAAGCCGGTGGTAAAGCTGAAGGCGGTCAACGACGACGGCGACGAACTTGACGGTCCTACGGTCACGCCGTTCAATTTGATGGTGCCGGTGTTATCGGTGGCGAAGAAGCCTCCTATCTCCACGGTACTGAGATCAAAACCTGTTAAATCAAAAGTCTGCCTGTAATCGTAGACGCCCTGGGCATCTATGGTGTCCTCATTGCCGCCGTTGGCCGGGCCAATCCAGTAAGCAGTGGTGGTATTTGCAAGCCACAAAGGAAATGGATACTGGCCGGCAAGAGTGACGAATGCGTCATAACCATGGCCGCCGTTGCTGACACAAGACTCCCCAGTGGGACATGAAACCAGTGTAAAGTTTCCGTCGACGGCACCAGGGCCAATTAAATTGGAGCTTCCCATGACGTGTCCGGTGCCGAAAATCGGTATCGGCGATTGTGAAAATGCATGGCCTGCCATCAAAAAGAGGCAAGCACTTATGATCGTTCCACGCATTGGAAAATACTCCTTATCCCGGAATTTCCGTTTTGGCTTTGATACGAAAAGATTATATACCCAACCGCCTCCGCTTGCGCAGGAGGCTTGATTTCGATGAGGCTCCAACGCCGCATGTTGCTCTAGGGAGTATCGCTAACCTGGCGCGGGGCTTCCTTGGACGTAATCTGCGCGGGCGTGGGAAGCTCCGTGACATTCCAGCCGCCGCCCAGCGCCTGCACCAGCAACACGGCCGCGGTCATCTCGTTTACCCGCAAAGTCACCTCTGTCTGCTGATTGCTCAACAGAGTTTGCTGCGCGGTCATTACAGCCAGGTAAGGGTCGAGACCGGTCTCATAGCGCGACCTTTCGTGAGCCAGGTAGGTCTGGGCGGAATCGATGGCCTGTTGCTGCCGTTCGATCTGTTCGGAGGTGACGCGCAGGGTCGCGATGTAATCCTCCACCTGCTGGAAGGCCGTCAGCACGGTCTGCTTATACGCGGCCACGTCGGCATTGTATTGCGCGGTGTACTGCGCCATGGTGGCTTTGCGCAGACCGGCGTCGAAGATGGTCTGGGATGCCTGGGCGCCGAGCGACCAGAACAGCGCCGGTATAGAGAACAACCTTCCGATAGCGGTGGATTCGAGTCCGCCCGCGCCCGTCAAACTCAGCGTCGGGTAATACGCGGCCTTCTCCACGCCGATGAGCGCGTTGGCCTCAGCCATGGTTCGCTCGGCCGCCGCAATATCGGGACGCCGCTGCAGAAGCTCGGAAGGAAGGCCGACCGGGATGGGCGGGAGCGGGGTGGTGAGATTCTTCACCGGCATGGAAAAGCTGGAGGCGGGCTTGCCGATCAGCATCGCGATGGCATGCTCATAGACGGCGCGATTCGTCGCGATGCCGGCGGCTGCCTCCTGCGCGTTCTGGAGCGTCACTTGCGCCTGGTCGACGGCCACCTGGTTGTCGATGCCGGTTTCGAACAAAGCGCGCGTCAAGTCGAGGGACTGTTTATCAACCTCCACCATGCGGTTATAAACGTTCTGCAGTGCATCTTGCCCACGCAGCTCGAAATAATACTCGGCGAGATCGGCCTGCTCGGTGAGACGCTCGTTTTCCAAATCGGCCGCGCTCACCTGGGCAGCGTAGCGAAACTCTTGAACTGTGTTGCGGACGCGGCCCCAAAGGTCAGGCTCCCAGGAAACGTCGATGGGCAGGGCGTACGTGGCGGTGCCGGAGCTGGCGGCGGATGATCCAGCCGTCACGGTCTTTGTGAACGCAGGATTAGCTGTGACGGTGGGGAAATATTGCGAGCGCGCCTCGCTCACCTGCGCACGGGCCGCCATGAAGTTCTGGAAGTACTGCGCGATGTTCTGGTTATTAATGTCCAACTGTTCTTCGAGCGCGTTGAGTTCGGGCTCATTAAACATCTCCCACCACTTGCCTTTGAGCGCGGCGTCCTGCGGCTGAGCCGGTTTCCAAGTCCCGGGGGGTGCGGAGCTGTATTCGGCGGGAGCGGATTCCTTGAACGCCGGTGCGACCGGGGCGGCGGGCTGGGTGTATTTGGGGCCGACGTTGCACCCGCTCAATAAAGCGATACAGATCGCCACGGCGCAGACCGAAACTGCAGTGATTACGCGGATGGTCGATGGGAACAAGGTCGTCATAGAAGCAATTCAAAAACCAACCGTCTCCCTTACGGTCGCGGCTCAGCAGCGTCGCGGCTCGGTAACATTCCTGGCCTTTAGCGTGCTGGGCCTTTTCTCCATCATAATTAAAAATGCGTAGCGAACGGCTCCTGCGTTGAACCAAAAATGGAAACTCCGGAAAAGGAACCCTACATTGGCCGTGACCACCAACTACCGGCCCCGCCTGTGCCTGCACGCCGAGGGCACAAAATCGCGTGGCTGTTCTTGGGGCTGTTGCTCATACTCTTGCTGGTTGGGTTCGTGCTCTTCCGGCGACGTAGCGAGGCCACACAGAAAGCCGCTGCCGCGACGCGGGCCAGAGTGATCGGGATCGCGATCACAACTGCGACGGCGCAGAAGGGGAACATCGGCGATTATCTGGATTCCATCGGAACGGTGACGCCGGTGTATACCGATTCGATTACCAGCCAAGTGGACGGCCTGATCACCGAGGTGCACTTCCAAGAGGGGCAGCGGGTAAACAAGGGCGATCCGCTGATTGACATCGATGTCCGTCCGTACCGCGCAACGCTGTTAGCCGCCGAAGGGGCGCTACAGAGAGACGAAAACGTCCTGGCGCAAGCCAGCATGGACCTGGCACGCTACCGCGCCGCCTGGGAACGCAACGCCATCGCGAAACAGATCCTGGACGATCAGGAAAAACTTGTGGCTCAGGTGGAGGGAACGGTAAAGAACGATCAGGGAACGGTGCAATACGATCAGGTTCAACTCGATTTCTGCCATATCACCGCGCCGATCTCCGGCCGCGTGGGTTTACGGCTGGTGGATCCGGGTAATGTGGTGCAGACCGGCAGCAGCACCACCCTAGCAGTTATTACGCAGTTAGAGCCGATCACTGTAATTTTCACCATTCCCGAGGACAGTCTCGGCCAGGTGGAAGCGCGCCTGCGCCAGGGAGCGACGCTCACCGTGGATGCGCTGGATAGGACCAATCTGAAGAAGATCGGAACCGGGAAGCTGTTGACCATCGATAACCAGATCGACACCACCACGGGAACGGTGAAAGGGCGGGCGCAGTTCGACAACAAAGACGACGCGCTTTTCCCGAACGAGTTCGTGAACACGCGCCTGCTGGTGCGAATGTTGCAGGGCGTGACGCTGGTTCCCTCGTCCACCGTTCAGCAAAATGGCCAGGCATCCTTCGTATACGTGATTCAAAACAATGTGGCTCATTTGCGCAGCGTGAAAACGGGGTTCACCGACGGAGGGCAAACGCAGGTGACCGGCATCAATCCGGGAGATGTGCTGGCCAACAGCAGCTTCGATAAGCTGCAGAACAACGCCCCGGTGGTGATTTCGAAGACGCCGGTGGAGTCCAATCCCAGCGGGAGCAACGCGCCGTGAGTCCATCTCGCCCGTTTATCCTGCGGCCGGTGGCTACGTCGCTGCTGATGGCTGCCATCCTGTTGGTGGGCCTGGTGGGCTACACGCAGCTGCCTGTCTCCGCATTGCCGGAAGTGGATTATCCGACCATTCAGGTGGTCACGTTTTACCCCGGTGCCAGCCCCAATGTGATGGCCACCACGGTGACGGCGCCGCTGGAGCGCCAGTTCGGCCAGATGCAGGGTTTAAGTCAGATGACCTCCAGCAGCTCGGGAGGTTGCTCGGTGATCGTGCTGCAGTTTGCGCTGAGTCTGTCGATCGACGTCGCTGAAGAAGAGGTGCAGTCGGCGATAAACGCATCGCAGAGTCTCTTGCCGTCCATCCTGCCGGCTCCGCCGATCTACAGCAAGACCAATCCCGCCGACGCCCCAGTGCTGACACTGGCCGTGACCTCCAGCGCCATGCCGCTTTCTCAAGTGGAGGATCTGGTGGACACGCGCCTGGCGCCCAAGATTTCGCAGCTCAATGGGGTGGGTCTGGTATCCATCAGCGGCGGACAAAAACCGGCAGTGCGCATTCAAGCCAACCCCTCGGCCCTGGCGTCCTACGGCATCAACATGGAAGACCTGCGCACGGCGCTGACAACCTCCAGCGTGAACGCCGCCAAAGGGAACTTCGACGGGCCCCGCCAGGATTATGAGATCGACTCCAACGATCAGCTGGTGTCGAGCGACGACTATCGCAGCGTGGTAGTGGCCTACCGCAACGGCGCGCCGGTGATGCTGACGGACGTAGCGAAAATCGTGAACGGCGTGGAGAACAATAACCAGGCGGCGTGGATGAACGCGACCCCGGCGGTGATCCTGAATGTGCAACGCCAACCCGGGGCCAACACCATCAGCGTAGTGAAGAGCATTAAAGCGCTGCTGCCGCAGCTGCAGAGCAACCTGCCGGAGGGCATTCAGATCACCACGCTGACCGATCTTACGACCGCCATCAAAGCATCCGTTTCCGACGTTGAGTTCGAATTGCTGCTGACCATCGGGCTGGTGGTGCTGGTGATCTTCCTGTTCCTGCGAAGCCTGTATGCCACCATCATTCCCAGCGTAGCCGTGCCGCTGTCGCTGGTGGGCACGTTTGGGGCGATGTACATGCTCGGTTACAGCCTGGACAATTTATCGCTCATGGCGCTGACCATCTCGACAGGCTTCGTGGTGGACGATGCCATCGTGATGATCGAGAACATTTCGCGCTATATCGAAATGGGCGATCCGCCCATGAGCGCCGCGCTTAAGGGGGCCGAGCAAATCGGGTTTACTATTCTCTCGCTGACCGTGTCGCTGATCGCGGTCTTGATCCCGCTGCTATTCATGGGCGACATCGTGGGGCGCCTGTTTCGGGAGTTCGCCGTCACCTTGGCCGTGACCATCGTCTTTCGGCGGTGGTCTCCCTGACGCTGACGCCGATGATGAGCGCGCGCATTTTGCGGCATGAGCCAGAAGAGCAGCAGGGGCGCGTTTATCGAATCACGGAGCGCGCGTTCGAAGCCATGATCGGCTTTTATGGACGGACGCTGAAGTTTGTCCTTCGATTCCAGCCCGTGGCGCTGCTGGTGGCCCTGGCTACGCTGCTGCTTACGGTTTACCTGTACATCCTGATCCCGAAAGGGTTTTTCCCGGTACAGGACACGGGCGTGATTCAGGGCATCTCGCAAGCGCCGCCGTCCATCGCTTCCAAGGCCATGGCGGAGAAGCAGAAGGAACTGACGCAGGCCGTGCTCAGCGACCCTGCGGTGGAAAGCGTCTCGTCGTTCATTGGCGCGGATGGAACGAATGTAACTTTGAACAGCGGCCGGATGTCGATCAATCTGAAGCCGCTCGATCAGCGCAACATCAGCGCTTCGGACCTGATTCGGCGGCTCACGGCTCGAGTGAGCAAGGTGGACGGAATCCAGTTGTTCATGGAGCCGGTGCAGGACATTACCGTGGACGACCGCGTCAGCCGGACGCAATACCAGTACGCGCTGGAGGATCCGGATGTGAACGAGCTGAACGACTGGACCAACCGGTTTCTCGCGCGGCTGAAGCAATTGCCGGAGTTGGAAGACGTAGCCACCGATCAACAACCGGGAGGATTGGCGGAATATCTGGTGATCGACCGGGTCACCGCTTCGCGGCTGGGTATCGCGCCCACCACCATCGACAACACCTTGTATGACGCGTTCGGCCAGCGCGAGTTCAACACGATGTACACCCAGACCAACCAGTACCACGTCATCCTGGAGGCTCAGCCGCAGTTTCAGAACGACCCGAATAAGCTGAACAAGCTCTACATTCAGGCCAATGCATCTTCAGGGGCGACGGGTGCGGGAGCGTCGTCGTCCTTTGCGTCGTCGGGATCGCCGTCGGCCGGATCCAACTCTCTGACCGCCTCCGCGCTTTACACGCCGTCGTCAAAAACGCTTACGCCTCCCAGCAACGCGCTCTCGCAGAGCGCCTCCGGCACGGGAGCAACCTCGGCGACTACCAGTTCGGTGACCAGCAACGCCGTGCCGCTGAGCGCGTTCACGCACTTTGAGAAAACCACGGAGCCGCTGGTGATTACGCATCAGGGTCAATTTCCGGCCATCACGGTGTCGTTCAATCTGGGTCCGAATGCCGCGCTGGGCAGCGCCATCGAAGCGGTGAATAAGGTGCAAAAAGACATGCACATGCCGGCCAGCCTGCAGGCGGGCTTTCAGGGCACCGCGGAATCGTTCACGGCATCGCTGGCCAACGAGCCGTTGCTCATTCTGGCCGCGCTGGTGACGGTGTATATCGTGCTGGGCGTTTTGTACGAGAGCTTCGTCCATCCGATCACGATTCTGTCCACGCTGCCGTCGGCGGGCGTGGGCGCTTTTCTGGCGTTGATTCTCTTTCACCAGGATTTGAGCGTGGTGGCGATCATCGGCATCGTGCTGCTGATCGGGATCGTAAAAAAGAACGGCATCATGATGGTGGATTTCGCCCTGGAAGGCGAGCGGCAACGCGGAATGAGCGCGAGCGAAGCAATTTACGAGGCATGCCTGCTGCGCTTCCGTCCCATCATGATGACCACCATGGCCGCGCTACTGGCTGGTCTGCCGCTGGCGCTCGGCACCGGTTACGGTTCGGAGTTGCGCAGACCTCTGGGCATTGCGATGGTGGGCGGGCTGCTGCTGAGCCAGGTGCTAACGCTCTACACAACGCCCGTCATCTACATCTTTTTCGACAATCTGGCGCAGCGCTTTACGAGCCGGCCGCGTCCTCGGCAAGGCGGGGGTGCGGAGGAACAGGCAGAGCCGGCGTGAATATCTCCGCGCCATTCATTCACCGTCCAGTGGCCACCACGCTGCTCACGGTGGGCGTGGCTTTGGCCGGAGCGGTGGCCTACACGGTGCTGCCGGTATCGCCCCTGCCGCAGGTGGATTTTCCGACCATCGCCGTGGCTGCGAGTCTGCCGGGGGCGAGCGCGGAAATCATGGCGTCCTCCATCGCCACTCCGCTGGAGCGCCAGTTCGGGCATATTGCGGGCGTGACGGAGATGACCTCGGCGAGCAATCTCGGCACGACCAGCATCACGATTCAGTTCGACCTCAGCCGCGATATCGACGGCGCGGCCCGCGACGTGGAGGCGGGGATCAATGCGGCGCGAACCTATTTGCCCGCCAACCTGCCGTCCAATCCGACCTATCGCAAGGTGAATCCGTCGGACGCGCCGATTATGATTCTTGGCCTTACGTCGGACAAATACAGTCCCGGCAAGTTGTACGACGAAGGCTCCACGGTGATCGAGCAGAAGTTGTCGCAGATCCAGGGCGTGGGGCAGGTCACCGTGGGAGGCGGCGCGCTGCCGTCGGTGCGCGTGGACGCAAATCCCACCGAGTTGGCCAGCTATGGGCTTACGCTGGCGAATTTACAGTCCGCGCTGAGCCTGCAGAACTCCGACCTGGCCAAAGGCCAAATCTCGAATGGCATTCAGACCGCGGACATCCTGGCCAACGACCAGATCTCGCAAGCCGACGACTACAAGCCGCTGGTGGTGGGTTATAGCAAAGGCGCCGCGGTCCGGCTGTCGGATGTCGCGGAGGTGACCGACTCGGTGCAGAACGTCCGGTCCGCGGGCTACTTGAACGGAAAGCGAGCGGTGATGATTATCATCTTTCGCCAGCCCGGCGCCAACATCATCGGAACCGTCGACCGCATACTGGCGGCGCTGCCGTCCATCCAGGCATCCATTCCGATGGGGATCAATACCACCATCGTTCTGGATCGAACCACCACCATCCGCGCTGCAGTGAGTGATGTGGAGAGAACGCTGCTGCTCTCCATCGCCCTGGTGATCGTGGTGGTATTTATCTTTCTGCGCAACGGCCGCGCCACGCTTATTCCCGCCATCGCAGTGCCGGTGTCTCTCATCGGCACCTTCGGCGTGATGTATATGTTTGGGTATAGCATCGACAACCTCTCTTTGATGGCCATGACTATTTCAACGGGGTTTGTAGTGGACGATGCCATCGTGGTGATGGAAAACATCACGCGCCACCTGGAAAATGGCATGTCGCCGTTCGCCGCGGCGCTACGAGGGGCCCAGGAAATCGGTTATACCGTTTTCACCATCAGCATTTCGCTGATTGCCGTTTTTATCCCGCTGCTGTTGATGGGCGGCATCGTGGGCCGTCTGTTCCGCGAGTTCGCGGTCACTCTTTCAACGGCCATCGTGGTGTCCATGGTCATCTCGCTGACCACCACGCCCATGATGTGCGCCTATCTGCTAAAAAAGGAGAGCACGGATCGGCATGGCCGGCTTTTCACAGCCAGCGAAAAGACCTTCGACGCAGTCCTGGCGGTGTATCGCAAGACTCTGCATTGGGTGCTGGAGCACCCGGCCCCCACATTAGTGGTTCTGTTTCTGGTAATTGCGCTTAATGTGATCGTAATCATCAAAATACCCAAGGGCTTTTTCCCGGTGGAGGATACCGGAGCGATGGCCGGCGCGGTGCAAGGGCCGCAGGATTCGTCCTTTCCAGCCATGAATGACGCCATTCAGCGGATCGGCGCGGTGATCAAGAACGATCCTGGCGTCCAGAACGTGATTGCATTTACCGGCACGCAAGGGGCCGCCAACACCGCCAACATGTTCGTGGCCCTGAAGCCGCTCAACCGGCGCAACGGCAGCAGCGCTACGCAGATCATCAATCGTCTGCGCCCGCAATTGAACCGCCTGCCGGTGGCTTCCGCGTTCCTGCAAGCGGTGCAAGATCTGCGCATCGGAGGCCGGAACGGCAATGCGATGTATCAATACACCATCCAGGCCGACAATGTGCAGGATCTCGCCAAGTGGGGGCCGCTGCTGCTGGCGGCGATGAAGAAACTGCCCGGGCTGCAGGACGTAAGCTCCGACCAGCAGAACGGCGGTCTGGACGAGCTGATGAGTTACGATCGCGTCACCGCGGCCAAGCTCGGCCTCACCGTGCAGGCGCTGGACTCGGGGTTATACGACGCATTCGGCCAAGCGGAAGTGTCCATCATTTACACGCAGCTCAATCAATATTACGTGGTGCTGGAAGTAGCTCCCCAGTATTGGCAGAGCCCGCAGGGACTGAAGGACGTCTACTTTCAGAGCTCCACCGGCAATAACATTCCGCTGCTCGCGCTGGCCACCAGCCACGCCAATACGATTCCATTGGCAATCAACCATACGGGTTTGTTTCCGTCGGTCACGGTTTCCTTCAACTTGGCGCCCAACGTGTCGTTGAGCGACGCCACAGCCAGCATCGCCGCCATGCAAAAGCGGCTGGGCGCTCCCTCCACGCTGCAAGCCTTCTATGCGGGCACGCTGCTGGCCTACCAGCAGTCTCTGGGCACCGAGCCTATTCTGGTTTTGACGGCGCTGCTGGCGGTCTACATCGTTCTCGGCATTTTGTACGAGAGCCTGGTGCATCCGTTGACCATCATCTCCTCGCTGCCCTCGGCGAGCGTGGGCGCCATGCTGGCACTGATGCTGTTTGGGCAGGACCTGAACATCATCTCCATTATCGGCATCGTGCTGCTGATCGGAATCGTGAAAAAGAATGCGATCATGATGATCGATTTCGCGCTTCAGGTGGAGCGCCAGGAGAGCAAGAAACCGATCGACGCGATTTTCGAAGCGTGCCTGCTGCGCTTCCGCCCGATCATGATGACCACCATGGCTGCGATTCTGGGCGCACTACCACTGGCGATCGAGACCGGTACGGGCTACGAGCTGCGCCGGCCGCTGGGAATCACGATTGTGGGAGGGCTGATCCTGAGCCAGTTGCTCACGCTCTACACCACGCCGGTGGTTTATCTGGAGTTCGACCGGCTGCGTCTGCGGATGCGGGGCAGGCAGCGCGACAGCGTGCCGGGAACTGGACCCGAGCCCACGGCAGCGTAGGCGCCCGGTGGATCATCATGGATGGCGGACACATCATGACGGACGCAATCTTCCTCGGCGCGCGATTTCTACCGGGCAATTCAAAAGCCGGGTTTCGCGTTAATGCGCCGGCGGCCACTCGGGTTGAGTTGTGGATCTATACGGTCGCGATGGATGCGGATCCCATTCTGCGCCAGCCGATGGACCGGCAGAGCGATGGAAGCTTCACGGCCACCGCCGCGCTCGGCGGCGCGATCTATTACGGCTATCGCGCGTGGGGGCCGAACTGGCAGTTCGAGGATGCCTGGACGCCCGGATCGGCGGCGGGATTTGTGACGGACGTGGATGCCGCCGGCCATCGTTTCAACCCGAACAAGCTGCTGCTCGATCCCTATGCGCTCGAAGTGAGCCACAATCCGCTGACCTGGGAGCATCCGGATCCGACGGCGTACCTATCGGGAGAAGCGTTTCGCCTGGTGGACACCGGCCCGTTTGCGCCCAAGGGGATTGTGATCGCGATCCCCAGTCCCGATTTCGGCGCGAAGCCTGCGCGCGCGTTCAAAGACGAGATCATCTACGAGGTGCATCTGCGCGGGCTGACGAGGAACGACCCGTCGCTGCCGGAGAACCTGCAAGGAACGTATGCCGGAGCGGCGCTGCGGGCTGGATACCTGCAGGACCTGGGCGTGACGGCTATCGAGTTCCAGCCCATCCATGAAACACAAAGCGCGTTGAATGATTGGCCGGCATGCGCGGCATATCACAATTACTGGGGATACAATTCGTGCAGCTTTTTTGCGCCCAGCCGGAGGTATGCGAGCGATCAGTCCCCGGGTGGTCCGACGCGCGAATGGATCGCGATGGTGAATGCGTTTCACGCGGCCGGACTCAAAGTCTACGTCGACGTGGTCTACAATCATCACGACGAAGGGACGGTGGACGAGGCTACCGGCAGCATTGGGACGATCTATTCGTTGCGCGGGCTGGATAATCCGAACTATTACGAGGTGCGCAATCCAGCCGAAATGAATCACTATCAGGATGACAACGGCGTGGGTCCCAACATCAACGCGGCTGCGCCTGTGGCGCGGAATCTGATTCTCGATTCGCTGCAGTATTGGACCCATGTCATGGGCGCGGACGGATTCCGTTTCGATCTGGCGGCGGTCTTAGGGAATGCCGATGCGCAGGGCGGCTATTACTTCAATCGCGACGACCCGAGCAATGTTTTGAACCGCGCGGTCGCGGAATTGCCGGCGCGCCCGGCGCGGGGCGGCCCTGGCGTGGACCTGATCGCGGAGCCGTACACGGCCACCCTGGCGGGGCAGGAGCAGGGAAACTTTCCCGTGGGGTGGTCCGAATGGAACGACCATTATCGCGACGTTATCCGGGCATCGCAGAATAAGGCGGGCATCGTGAATGTGACGCCGGGCGACCTGGCGAGTCGGTTTGCGGGGTCGGACGATCTATTCGGCCCGCGCGGCAGGAAGCCGTGGAACTCGGTGAACTACATCGTCTGCCACGACGGCATGACGTTGCGCGATCTGTATTCGTTCAACGGCCCGAACAACCATCAGCCATTCCCGTTCGGTCCATCGGCGGGTGGACGGGGCGCGGCCCAAGAGATGTGTTGGGACCACGAAGGCGACCCGGTGGCGCAGAAGCAGGCCGTGCGAACGGGGCTTGCGATCCTGCTGCTTTCGGCGGGCACGCCCATGCTGTTGGGCGGTTCCGAAATGAATCGCACTCAATTGGGCAACAACAATTCGTACAATCTGGACACCCGTGCGAACTGGCTGGATTGGCAATTGGCCGCGCAGGAGACGGCGCTCACGGAGTACACTCGACGGCTGCTGCAATTCCGGCGGGAGCACGCGGCATTGCGTCCGGCCGAATTTTTCACCGGGACCGATCACAACGGGAACGGCTTGAAGGACCTGACCTGGCATCTTCCGGACGGCGCCGAAGCGGATAACGATTATTTTGCGAACCCGGAAAATTACTTCCTGGCGTTTCGTATTGACGGGGCGGAGTTGGGCGATTCCGCGGCGTCGATTTATGTGGCTTACAACGGCTGGATCAACCCGGTGGTGGCCACGCTGCCGCTCAACCTGGACGAAGAGCATTGGCACATCGTGGCCGATACCAGCGCGGCGGCGGAAGGGTGGGGGAACATTCACGCGGCGGGGCAGGAAGCGAGGCTCGAAGCTCGGCATTATGAGCTGGCCGGGCGTTCAGTGGCGCTTTTCATCGAGAAGGGCGGTTTAACTCGACAAAACAGGTAAGTGAGTCCTTTTATACAGAATATTTAAGCGGGGCGTGAGATAGTCGTTGCAACTGCAATGAAAATATCCTTCGCGCTACTAGCCCTCTCCACCATGGCTGGACTCTGTTCAGCCGACAGCATAGGCACTTATGGTGACACCACGGTGGTCACAGGCCCGGACTCCAACCCGGCCTGGCAGCTGACATCCGATTCAAGCGGACCCAACACCTACAGCGGCGTTTACCTCAACGTCACCAGCACCCTCACGCCGGCGACGCTACTTCAACTGAGCGCCGATTACGTCATGACCACGGGAACCTTCGATGCCGGCGCTCCCCGTTTTTCCCTCGGCGACACCACCAGCAATCCTAACAACGAAGCCTACATTTATTGGGGCACGCCGACGGGCGGGGGAGACTTTACGGACCCCAACAATGGGAACACCAGCTATGCCAATACCGGCAACTACGCCGACCTGACATCGTCGGACATCCGCGTGTATAGCAATGGCTTCGGCGGATATGGCACCGGAAACACTGGTCAGACCTGGGCGCAATTTCTCGCGGATCCCGGTGTCGCCGCCACGCAGATCGGCTTCATCAGCCTCGATCTGGACGGCGGCTTCGGGCAAAGCGGCAGCCAAGTGATGGATACAACAAACTTCGACATCAATGGCGTCACGTACGCGCCAAGCGCTTCTACGGTTCCGGAACCCACCGAGCTTGGACTGATGCTGCCCCTATTTGCCATGCTTGGAGGCACGGGGCTATTTCTGCGGCGTCGCAAGGCGGTCCGATAACGGCCACTGACTTTGTTGGTGCGAACGGGGAGGGTCGAACTCCCATTCCCTTGCGGGAGCCAGATCCTAAGTCTGGTGCGTCTGCCAATTCCGCCACGTTCGCATGCGGAGACGATGATTGACCTCAACACCAGAATAGCAGCGCTGTGGCGGGGTTAGGATAACAGCGCCGTGAGCTCGTCGATACGCGCGCCCCGGATCAGGCGTGGCGCTCGGTTGCCGCAGGCGCACGTTTCGTGTTCGAGATCCAGATCTTCGTACCCGTTGACTACGTGCAGCCCGGCGTGAGCGTCGCATTCGGTGGCCAGCAGTTCGCTGTTGTGGCCCAGGTACTGCTCAAACACCGGAACCTCGAAAGCTTTCCAGAGAGACTCGCGCTCGCGGGCTGATAATCCAGCCTCACCGGGATAGGTGAAGACTACAATGGAGTGTTCCACCCGCCATCCGGCGCGCGCCACTCGCAGCACTTGCTCCAGCGGGCCGGCGACGGAGGCGCGTGAGAAGCGCGCAGCGGGGCCGTTCCAACCCAGCGGGAAGACACGCGCGAGACGGGTTTGGCGAAATCCGGCCGCCAGCACGGCGGTGCGGGGAGCGGGGTCCACCGGATGTATAAAGTGCGCGCCCCTGGAAGGGCGTCGAATTCTGACGACCATGGCGATTGGAATGGTTAAACAAAAAGGTGCCGCGCTGTCTTATTTCATCTCAGGCGAATAAGCGGACCAGGTTGTCGTGGAAAATGAGACGCGCGATTTCCTCGGTTACGCCGATTTCGTAGAGCGCTTTGGACTGGGCTTCAAAGATTGGCGCATTCCAGCCGCGGGGAAAGAAAGAAGAATCGGTACCGAACAGGAGCCGCCGCGGGCCGGCGACATCCAGCGCGCGCCGGAAGACGGTCCGGAGGTCGAGATGAGCCTCTTCGTATCGCATCCAGCCATTGCTGCTGGAAGTATCCAGGTATACGTTCGGGCATAGATCGCAGAGCATGAGCGTCTCGCGCAGATATCCCGCGCCAAAATGCGGCACAACGAAGCGAAGCTGCGGGAAGCGCACAGCGATGGGATGAAGATCGATGGGATTGGAGTAGCGCATGTCGAACGGCGATGGCAAGCCGAGCGCTTTGCGAACGCCGATGCTGAGCACGCCGCAATGTACGAAGGCGACCGAGCGCTGCTGGGCGGCCAGCAGCTCCAGCACGGCCGTGACGCGGTCGTCATGCATGGAATAGCGGTGCATCGCCGGGAAGAAACAAACCGCCTGAATCTGGCCGCTGGCAAGCGCGGTTTTGGTCTGTGCATCCGAGCCGGGCGCCGCCGGGTTCACCATGATATAGCCGTAAAATCGCTCGGGATGGCGGCGCACCGCCGCAATCACGGATCCGCCATCTCCTGGTACGCTGGCGATCAGGCAAGCTTTCGCGACCCCGTGTTTTTCGAGCTCATGGGCCCATGCGTCGGCGAGTTTCCGGGGATCTTCTGTGGGCAGTTGCCAATTGAGCAGAGGCTGCAACTGGTCGGCCGAAACGCCCTTCTGTTCGGCCAGCGAAGCGAAGAACCAGTGCGAGAAAAAGTGAATATGCGCGTCGGCCACCGCGAGCGGGCCCCAGGGTGTTTCGATCATGATGTTTGGATTATGGATTCTTTTGTTCGGCGGCGGCAACGGGAAAGTGCGTGATGCCGGCCGCGAGCGCCACCTGCGTGATACTGGCGACGTTGTTGACGCCTAATTTCTTCATCATCGTCTTGCGATAGCTGCGGACGGTTTGCAAGCCGAGGTTAAGCATGACGGCAATCTCCTTGCTTGTTTTGCCCTCCGCGACCAGCCGCAATACCTGCAATTCGCGGGGCGAGAGATCGTCCAGCGCCGAGGAGGCCGGTTTGGACTCCAGGTCGCCGCGTTGGATCCGATTGAGCAAACGATCCGACACCTGTGGGCTGAGGTACGAACCGCCTTTGGCCACCGCGCGGAGAGCGTCCAGCAGATCGCCATCGGAAGCTTTTTTCAGCACGAAGGCGCGCGCGCCCGAGCGAATGGCGCTGACCACCGAATGCTCGTCATCATACATGGAAAGAATGATGATCTTCACGTCCGGGCAATGGCGCAATATCTCGGTGGTGGTTTCGATGCCGTTCAAGCCCGGCAGCCCAATGTCCATCAGAATGATGTCCGGCCGTTTCTCGCGGCACATCCGCACGGCGTCGGTTCCGGTCTCGGCCTCGCCGAACACGGCGAACTCATCGCTGTGCCGCAGGATGGCTTTAATGCCATCGCGCATGATTTTGTGATCGTCCACCAGGAGCACTTGAAACGCCATCTTCGTTACGTCCCGCCCTCGAGGTTCGCCGCCGGCAGCGGAAAACTGGCCCGCACGAGGCTGCCCTTGCCGGGAGCCCGCTGGAGCTTGAGCGTCACATGGCTCTTGGAAGCATAATAGTCCATCAGCAGCCGACGCAGCGGCTGGGAGCCGGCGGCCGTGTCATCCGCATTTCCGTTATCGGCGATCTCCAGCACGTATTCACCCTGCGAACGCTTGACATAAATATCGATCAGCGAGCAGCCGGGCGCGGCCAGCGCGGTTTCGAGCGCGCACTCGGTGATTTTGTAGAAGGCCTTTGCCAGAATGGTGGGCACGCGCAGTGACGCGTCAAAATGCAGTCGCACGGCGCCTGGGAAGCGATCGCGGGCGTTTCCGGCCAGACGATCGAGCGCGAACTGGAGGCCGGCCCGTTCGACAATGGAGGGATTCAGTTCGTTGCTGATCTCGCGCAATTGCCCGATGGCTTGCTCCAGCAGTTCCTGGATCTCGGAGGCGCGGCCGTCCACGCCGGGAGCTTGCTCGCGAAAGTCCATCCGCATTGCGTCCAGCTGCAATCCTACCGCGCTCAAGATCTGGCTCACGTCATCATGCAAAAGCCGGGAGATGCGCGCCAGCACGGCCTCATGCTCGCTGATGGCCGCGAACAGCATTTGTGCCAGAGCAGGTGTAGAAGCACTTGCCAAGCTTTCATCTTTCGTAGGACGCTTATCGCTCATGATGCATGATTTCGCGCCAAAACGCAACCCAAAAGAATTGTTTTAGGCTATTTGGGAACCGCTGGCAGCGAGAAGCGCTGCTGGATCTCGCCCGCGGCCCCGGCCGGATCGGTAAAAAGCAGGGCGTGCATTCCCAAGGCCTCGGCGGCGCGGATGTTGGGCTCACGATCGTCGAGAAACAGGACATCCCCGGGTTGGACGCCGAGTTTGTTCAGGCAAGTTCGATAGATCTCGGGCTCGGGCTTGCAAAGGCCGGCCTCGCAGGAGAAGACGCGGACGTCGAAATTCGGGAGCCATGCGCAGCCGAGTATGTAGTCGCGGACGGGAAAGGGCATGTTGGAGAGGATGGCGGTTCGCAGGCCGGCGGCGCGGATATCGCGCGCCCATCGGGGCATGACCGGCGCGGGATGAGACCAACTGCGGTTGTCGATCTCGATGAGAGCCGAGATCCGGTCAGGCGTGAGCGTGCGTGAGCCTGTTCGCGCCACGGTGTTCCAGTAGGCCATGGGGTCCAGAGAGGCCGCGTCGTATTGGACGCGGAATTGCCAATAGAGTTCTGCGAATCGCGGGACCGGCAGATCGAGAATGTTCGCCATTGCCTGTACGTCGGCGGTGGGTTGCGATGCGGACAGCACGTTGCCGTAATCGAAGATGACAGCTTGAGGAGAGACGCGCACATTACGATAGTAACGTTGGAATGCCGGGGCGTCGCTTACTAACGTGCGCGGCTCAGTAAATTCCGCGCGCTAACGAGCCGCGACCGTAAGGGAGTCGGTTTTGACGCAAGCAGCTACGCCGCTTTGATCTCGGTCCACAGGCGATCGCGCAGGCGCTGCGTCGCAGGATCCAGCGTGATAGCCCATTCGCCGCGCGCGACGACATCCGGCGCGGGATAAAGCGTTGGATTGTCGCGAAACTCGGGCGGCAGGATCTTGCGGGCCCCGGCGTTGGTGCTGGTGGTGCGAGCGGTGAGCGCGTTGGCCGCGGCGATGTCGGGGCGCAGCAGAAAATTGATGAACTGATGCGCGAGCTCCTGACGCTTGCTCTCGCGCAGAATCACGGACGCGTCCGGATACACGGCGTAGCCTTCGACCGGGTAGACGAAGCCGAGGTCGGGCGAAGAGTCCATGGCCTGCTGCGCGGTGGTGTTCCACATGTGCGCGGCCAGGACGTCGCCCGAGACCAACTGATCGCGGGCTTCGGCGTTCAGATAAGCCCGCAGCAGAGGCTTTTGGCGGATGGCTTCGGCGCGGGCGCGATCCAACTGCGCGGGGTCGGTGGCATTCACCGAGAAGCCCAGCTTCTTGAGGGATGCTCCCATGGTGTCGAAGGGATCGTCGAGCATGGTTATGCGGCCACGCAGCCGGGGGTCCCACATGTCAGCCCAGGATTTTGGCGGCGGATCGAGTTTGCGGTTATAAGCGATGCCGGCGGCGGTGACCATGTAGGGGACGGACCAATTCAGATCGGGATCCCAATCGGGCCGCTGGAAGCGGGGCTCGAGCTGGAAAAGATCGGGGAGCAATTCGCGATGGATGGGCGCCACCAAACCATTCGCGCGCAGCGGCTTCACGATATAGCCGGTGGGAAAAACAATATCCCAACCGGAATTGCCGCCCATCACGCGCGCCAGCATCTCTTCGTTGCTCTCGTAGATGCCGTAGCGGACGCGTACTCCGAACTCGGCTTCGAACTTCGGAACGGTATCGGGCGAGATGTAGGCCGACCAATTGAAGACGTTGAGGCGAGGCCGGCGGTCGCGAGCGCACGCGCTTAGTCCTGCTCCCAGCGCGCCAAACAAGAAATAGCGGCGATTCAAGTGGTGCGCAGCCTTTCCGAGATCAGAACCAGCGATCCGAATCCGATCACGATGAGAGCCGAGATCGCGTTGACCACCGGATTCACGCCGCGGCGAGCGATGGCGTAAATAACCATCGGCAGCGTCTCGGAATCGACGCCGGCCACGAGGCTAGTGATCACGTAGTCGTCGAAAGACACCGTGAAGGCCAGCAGAGCAGCGGCGACGACGCCCGGCAAAATCGCGGGAAGAGTGACATAGCGGAAAGCCTGCCATTCGTTGGCGCCCAGATCGAGCGCTGCTTCCTCGAGCGTGGCGTCCACCGTGCGAAGCCGCGCGATGACGACGATGACTACGTAGGCCAGACAAAACGAAACGTGCGCCAGAATCACGGTATGCATGCCGAGCTGGGCGCGCAAAAAGCGAAAAATCCACTGGTAGAAGGCCAGCAGCGAAATGCCGGTGACGATTTCGGGAGTGACGAGAGACAAATAAAGCGATCCTGCCAGCGGTCGCGAAGTGCGCTTCCAGAGACCGTAAGCGCACAGCGTTCCGAGAACGGTGGAAACCAGCGTTGCCACAGCCGCGATGATCAGGCTGTTGAGCGCGGACTCGGTCAATTGCGTGTCTTTGATTGCAGCGGCGTACCAGCGCAGGGAGAAGCCCTCCCATACGGTGAAGCGCGACGAATTGAAACTGAAGATGGAGAGGATCAGCAGCGGCAAGTGGAGAAATAGAAACGCGCCGACGGCATAGATGGCGAGTCCCGCGCCCCGCTGCTTCACCACCTGCTTCACAGCAAGCCTTCGCCTTCGCCGCGTGCGATGGAGAACAACAACACCATCACGATGGCCATCAAAACCAGCGATACTGCCGAGCCGAACGGCCAGTCGCGCGCAGTGGTGAACTGGTTCTGGATCAGATTGCCGATCATGACGGACTTGCCGCCGCCCAGCAGATCGGGTGTCAGATATGCACCCAGGCACGGAATGAAAACCAGAATTGCCCCCGCGCGAATACCGGGCGCGGAAAGCGGAATGGTTATCCGCATTAGCGCGGCCCACGGTCTGGCGCCGAGATCGGCCGCGGCCTCCAGCAGCGTGCGGTCCAGGCGTTCGAGCGTTGCGTATAGGGGCAACACGGTGAACGGCAGATAGCCGTAGACCAGCCCCAGGATCACCGCGCCCTCGTTGTAGAGCAAGGGCAGGGGCGAGTGGATCACGCCAAGTTTCTGGAGCAACGTGTTAAGTAGACCCGTATCGCGCAGCAGAAACATCCACGCATAGGTGCGAACCAGAAAGCTGGTCCAAAAAGGAAGCATCACCAGGCCGAGATAGAAGTTCTTGTGCGGGCCGGCGCGCGAGATGAACAGCGCGAGCGGGAAGCCCAGCAGTAGACAGAGTGCCGTGGACGCGCCCGCGATCCAGAATGAGCGCCAGAGGATTTCGAGATAGATGGGATCGATGAGGCGCTGGTAACTTTCCAGCGTCCAGGGCGAGGTGATACCGCCATAGACGCCGCGCGTGAGGAAGCTATAGCCCAGGATGATGGCCAGCGGCGCGAGAAACAGCGCGATGACGACGGTCCACGTGGGAGCGAGAAACCACGCGCGCAGCCGGTTCATTACGGATGCAACTCATCGAAGCGCAGCTCGTCGGCCGGTTCCCACCACAGGTGGACGGACTCGCCTGGCGCGAAGGTTTCGCCCAGCCGTGAAATCTCGACCACGGCGGGTTCGCCATCGGACAAACGGGTCTGAACGTGGACGCAGTTGCCGAGGAACGTGGAATGAACGATGGTGGCGGGTTGGGAACGATGGCCGTTCCGAGACGGTTCCCGCACGATACGCATGGCTTCGGGGCGCACGCCCACACCGCCGATCCAGTTCACGGCGCCCAGGAAAGATGCCACGAATCGCGTGCTGGGCTGCAGGTAAATTTCCTCGGGCGTGCCGATTTGTTCCAGGCGGCCCTTGTTCATGACACCCAGGCGATCCGAAAGCGAGAGCGCTTCTTCCTGATCGTGGGTGACGAACAGGAATGTGATGCCCACACGGCGCTGGATGGCTTTCAGCTCGGCGCGAACTTGTTTACGAAGATTCGGATCCAGCGCGGACAGCGGCTCGTCAAGCAGCAGAACATCGGGTTCCAGAACCAACGACCGGGCCAGCGCCACCCGCTGGCGTTCGCCGCCGGAGAGCTGGGCTGGACGCCGCGATTCCTTGCCGGCTAGTTGAACCAGTTCCAGCACATCGCGAACTCGGTCGCCAATGTGATTGCCCGCGCGGCGGCGCAAGCCGAATTCCACGTTGTCTCGCACGGTCAGATGCGGGAACAGCGCGTAGTTTTGAAAGACGGTACTAACGTTGCGCTGGTAGGGTTTCAGATGCTGGATGCTGGAACCGTTCAGGCGAATTTCGCCCGAGGTGGGCTCTTCGAATCCCGCGACCATGCGCAACGTAGTGGTCTTTCCGCATCCGGAGGGACCGAGCAAGGAGAAGAACTCGCCGCGAGCGAGGTCCAGCGAGACGCCGGTGACGGCGTGGTGCGAGGGATAGTGCTTCGAAACGCCGCGAAGCTCTAATACACACTCCATTGAAATGCAATGTTACCGCAAGTTGGGTGAGGATTTTTGGGCGCAGCTTCCAGGGACGCCCGTGGCTGGGCCGCTCACTTCTTTTTCGCGGGCAGAAACTTCTTATCGATGGATGCCACCACGACGTAATTGGGGTCGACCATCTCATCCAGATGAATCCTGGCCACCTTGGAAAGCAATTCGTACGCATCCAGACTTGACAGTCCGTAATCCTTGTGAATCCAGTCCACCAGTTCGGTAAATGCGATTCGCAGCGCGTCGTCTAGCGGCCGGTAGGCGCCCACGGCCATGATGGAATCGTTGTTCTCAAAACGCGGCCAGTTGATCGGTTTTCCTTTGATGACGCCGATCTGCATTCGCGCCAGCAGCGAGACTTCAATCGCCGTTCCCGCTATTTCGCCATCGCCCATCGCGGCGTGACCGTCGCCCATATAAAGCAGCGCGCCGGGGACATTCACCGGAAGATACAAAGTATTGCCCACGCTAACCTCGGGTGCGTCCATATTGCCGCCGAATTCCGCGGGCACGATGGAGCTGCGCACTTCCCCTTTCGCCGGCGCGACACCGATACAACCAAAGAAAGGATGCAGCGGAATCTTCACTGAAAAATTCGAGTCGAGCGCGCGGAACGTGGCCGTGTTGGTGGCCTTGTCGATGGGGTAGAACCAGATCTTTTCCGGCAGCGGCGGATGCAGCATGGGCGTATAGCTGGTTTCGTTCAGGGCTCCGAAGCCCGGCGCGAACGCTCCCACCCCCTGATTCCCGTCCACTTGTAGATCGAGGATCTTGATTGCCAGCGTGTCTCCCGGCTGCGCGCCGTCCACGTAAAAAGGGCCGGTCAGAGGGTTGTCTCCCTTCACCAGGCTCTGTGTGTCGCCGGGCTTTTTCAGAACGTTGCCGAACGCGTCCAGGGTGTTGGTTTCGAGTATGTCCCCCGGCTTCACGTGCGCCACCGGCGCCGCCGGGCCGTATACATATTTCACATTGTCGATGGTGGCGTGATACTTGACCACATTGGGGGTCTGCGCCCAGGCTGAACAGGCGACAACGAACAGAAAAAGGTGAATTCGCATGGTTCTACTGTAGCCGAGCCGGATTGGGGGTCCGGCTCGGACAAGGATGCTTGAGCGGGGGCGGGTCTCAAGGCGTCCAAACACTGCGGCTCACACATCTTTGGAGGCCACGAAGTTTGAAGCCACACTACAACGACTGCGATGACCCGCGTGCAGCCGGCCATCGCAGCGTGATTTTACTTGGCCGAGTTGAAGCGCTTCTCGATCTCCGGCCAATTCACCACGCTCCACCAAGCGGCGATGTACTCGGGCCGGCGGTTCTGATACTTGAGATAGTAGGCGTGCTCCCAAACGTCCAGGCCCAGGATTGGATAATGCCCTTCCATCAGTGGGCTGTCTTGGTTGGCGGCTGAAAAAAGCTCCAGGCCTTTGTTCGTCTTGGCCAACCAGGCCCAACCGGAACCGAAGCGAGTGGTGGCCGCGGCGGCGAACTTTTCCTTGAACGTGTCGAAGCTTCCAAACGTGGAATGGATGGCGCTCGCGACGTTGCCGCTGGGACTGCCTCCGGCGCTGGGCGCGAGAATCTGCCAGAACATGGAGTGATTGATATGGCCGCCGCCGTTGTTGCGGACCGCGGTCTTGATGTTGTCGGGTACGATGGCGAGGTTGTTCGCCAGCAGCTCCTCGATCGTCTTGCTCTGCAGATCGGGCGCGGATTCAAGCGCCTTATTCAAATTCGTCACGTAAGCCGCATGGTGCTTGTCGTGATGAATCTCCATGGTCTTGCTGTCGATGTAGGGCTCCAGCGCGTCAAACGCGTAAGGCAGCGGGGGAAGGGTAAATGCCATAGTTTCTCCTCTTGATTCTTAGTTTGAGCCGGCGCAGCCGCCGGCCTTTTCAAATGCGTCCGCAAGGCGGAACATTGTCGTTTCGTCGAAGTGCCTGGCCAGGATCTGCAAGCCAACCGGCAGCTCCTCGGCTGTTTTTCCGCAAGGCACGCTCATGCACGGAATGCCGGCCAGGTCGCCCGTGATGGTGTAAATATCTGAAAGATACATCTCGAGCGGATCGTCCACCTTCTCGCCGATCTTGAACGCGGCGAAGGGCGAAACCGGGGCGACGATGGCGTCCACTGCGGCGAAAGCTCTGCGGAAATCTTCTGCGATGAGAGCGCGCACCTTCTGCGCTTTCAAATAGTACGCGTCGTAATAGCCGTGGCTCAGCACGTAGGTGCCCAGCATGATGCGGCGTTTGCATTCGGCGCCGAAACCCTCGCCCCGCGTGGTGCGGTACATATCGCTCAGCGTGTCTGCATTGGCGCGCGTGGTATACCGCACGCCGTCGTAACGCGCAAGATTGGAACTGGCTTCGGCCGTCGCAATGATGTAGTAGCAAGGCACGGCGTACTTGGTGGCGGGCAGGCTGATGTCGCGCACTTCGCAACCCAGCTTCTGCAGCAGCGTGATGGCTTGCTGGATGCGGTCGCCCGATTCGCTCGAGAGCCCTTCGAAGTACTCGCGCGGCAGGCCGAGCTTTAATCCGGCGATCTTGCCGTCGAGTTGGGCCGAGTAGCGGGGCACCGGCGCGAAGGCGGAAGTGGCATCGCACTCGTCGCGTCCGGCCATCGTTTCGAGCAACAGAGCCGTATCGCGGACCGTTCTTCCAAAAGGTCCGATATGATCGAGCGAACTGGCGAATGCCACCAGGCCGTAGCGCGAGACTCGGCCATAGCTTGGCGTGACGCCTACCACGCCGCAGAATGAAGCCGGCTGACGTACCGATCCGCCGGTGTCGGAACCAAGCGCGGCCACGGCCGTTCCTTGCGCCACCGCTGCCGCCGATCCGCCGCTTGAGCCGCCGGGCACGCGATCCAAAGCGACGGGATTGCGCACCGGCCCGAACGCGGAATTTTCATTGGACGATCCCATTGCGAACTCGTCGCAGTTCGTTTTTCCGAGAATAACCGCGCCGGCCTGTTCCAAACGAACTACGGCTGTGGCGTCGTAAGGCGGGATGTAGCGTTCCAGCAGGCGCGATCCGCAGGTGGTGCGGACGCCCTTGGTAACGATGACATCCTTCACTGCCAGCGGCACGCCGGCCAGCGGTCCAGGGTCTTCGCCTGCGGCAAGCTTGCGGTCCACTCGCTCGGCTGAGGCCAGCGCGCGTTCGGGGCAAAAGTGGAGGTAAGCGTTGGTCTTGGGATTCTCGGCTTGAGCGAATTCGAGCGCGGATTGCGCCAGCTCGACGGCGCTGAACTGGCGCGCAGCCAAGCCGGCTTGCACCTGCTCAATGGTGAGAGTAGCGACGCTCATCCCTTAATTACCTCTCGATCACCTTCGGCACCTTGTAATAACCGGAACCGGACAGGGGTGCGTTCGCAAGTGCAACTTCGCTCCCGAGCGGTGGAACTGGCTGGTCTTCCCTCAATGTCGTGGCTTCCTCACTCTGATACAGGACCTGGGCCATGGGCTCGATCGCGGACGTATCAAGCTCACCCAGTGCGTCCATATGCGTGAGAATCTCGTCCATGTCTTTTTGAAGGCGCGCGATTTCGGAATCCGTCAGCTGCAGGTTTGCGAGGCCGGCCACGTAGCGAACTTCCGGCTCGGTGATCTTCAAGCGGTCGCCTTCTTCTCGGCCCGATGGCGGGCCTGCTTATATAAGATGCGAAAAATCGGATCTTCGATACCATCGGCTTCATCGAGCGCAGGGGTCTCGCCGTGACTTTGCGCGACTTGCGGCGGCCGCCGAGGAGTGGCGATACGAAATTCCAGCGCGGTTACCGTGCCGCCCCCGATCACCTGTGTGAGTTTCGCGAGAATGTCGAAGCGCAAGTGAAAAAGCTGCTTCTGCCAGATGGCGTCCTCTACTTCGACGATCAGCGACCCGCGCACCAGGGCTTTCGGGGAAGCCTTGGCGGCGATGCGTTTGCCCACCGTGGCGCGCCAGGCCGCACGCGCCAGTTCTTCCGGTGAAATCGTATCGCTGTTCTTGATTTTGGCGAGGATCTGGCCAGCTCGTTCCATCGGGACCGAACTCAATTCTACCATCCAGTGGCATTATGAAGACATGACCTTTCGTTTTCGGCGTTGGATCCTTGGACTGTCCGCGCTGATCCTGTTGATTCCGGCGCAGGCGGCCGCGCCTGCTTCGCAAAAAACCAAGCTCGTGGTTGCAATCATCATCGATCAGTTCCGCTACGACTATATGACGCGTTTCGATGCGTCTTATCAAGGCGGGCTTCGGCGTTTACACGATGCGGGCGCTTTTTTCACCGATGCCCACCAGGCGCAC
The DNA here is from genome assembly GCA_963824345.1 of Bryobacterales bacterium. GTDB lineage: Bacteria > Acidobacteriota > Terriglobia > Bryobacterales > Bryobacteraceae > Palsa-89. The sequence continues at coordinate 624,137 of CAWGOZ010000006.1, read as the reverse complement.
TATCCGACCGTGACGGCGGTGGGACACGCTGCGTTCTTGACTGGATCGATTCCCGCCATTGACGGGATCGTCGGCAACGAGTGGTTCGATCGCGAGACCGGCAAAACGGTGACCAGCGTCTCCGACGAGGCAACCAAACTGGTGGGCGGGAACGGCGGAACCGGCTCGTCGCCCCAGCGTCTGGTGGGGAGCACGCTCGGCGACGAACTGAAGATCGCCGGACCGGCGGATACCACGGTGATCGGGATTTCGCTGAAAGATCGTGCGGCGATTCTACCCTCGGGCCACGCGGCAAACGCGGCCTATTGGTTCGAGCAGGAGTCCGGACAATTCGTCAGCAGCACGTACTATATGACCGATCTGCCGGCTTGGGTGCGGGCCTTCAACAAGAGCGACGCGGCTAATCGTCACGCGGCCGCGAAATGGATGCCGATCGATGCAGGGCCTGGAGCGCAGCCGTTTCGGATACTCCCGCCGCAACTCGGGAAGCAATATTACGAAGAGATGATTCGCACTCCTTATGGGAACGAGATGCTGGAGGCTTTCGCCGAACAGGCGCTGAAGGAAGAGCATCTGGGACGGCATTCCGCCACTGATGTTCTAACGGTCAGCTTTTCGAGCAACGATTTGCTGGGGCACCAGGTGGGACCGGATGCACCGGAAGTTCGCGACATGTGCATTCAGACGGATCGAGTTCTCGGGCAGTTGTTGCGGGCCGTCGAGGCCGAGGCGGGGGCGGGGAACTACGTTGTGGTGTTGACATCCGATCATGGCGTGGCGCCCCTTCCCCAGGAATTGACCAAGCGCGGAATGCCGGCTGGACGATTTTCCGGCGCCGAAGTGTATCGCACTATCGAAACGGCGCTGGGCGAAAAATATGGGCCGGCCAAGTACGTGTTGGGCAACGCCGAGTTGTCGCCGTACCTGGATCACGAGCTGCTGCGCGTCAAACACGTCGCCTTAGCAGATGCGCTGGAAACCGCGGCGGAAGCCGTGCGAAAGCTCCCCTATATTTTTCGCGTGTACGCCCGCACGGAGTTAGAGCACGAGAACCTGGCAGGCGATCCTATCGATCTGCTCATGCAGCGCGGGTTCCATCGCGAGCGCTCCGGCGACCTTTTCATCGTTCAGAAACCTTACTGGATTGCGTACAAGGATGGAACATCGCATGGAACGCCCTTCAGCTACGACACCCACGTGCCGGTGATCTTTTACGGTCGCGGCATTCGCGCGGGGCGCTACGACGAAAATATCCGCGTGGCCGACGTCGCGCCCACCCTTGCGGCGCTGCTGGGGGTGAATGAGCCGAGCGGGTCGGTGGGGCGCGTCCTGCCCGTCATTGAAAAATAGCAAATAGTGATAAAATCACATCCACAGGAGGTCGCGATGCGAAGCCTTGGAGTGCGGTTGATTGCGGGCATGAGTTTGCTGGCGATGGCCGCCATAGCGCAGGCGCCGGCGCCGTTTCAGCCAGTCGGCAATATGAGCCAGTTGATGATCGATATCGTCTACCCAACGTCCGATGCCATCTTCTATGTGGATCGCGACCCGCCGAAGAATCAGCATGAGTGGGCATTGCTGCGGGCGCAGGCGCTGACGCTGGCCGAGTCCGGAAACCTGCTCATGATGGAAGGCCGCGCGCGCGACCAGGAGAATTGGGTCAAGTATTCAAAGCAGATGATTGACATCGCGACCACTGCGTTTAAGGCGGCGCAGGCCAAGGACCTGGACGGAATTCACGCGCTCAACGATCCGCTCAACGACGTGTGCGTGAATTGCCATCTGCAGTACCGGCCGGGGTATCACAGGCGGCCTCCGCCCGCCACCAAATAATCCATCGAAGTGGCCCAGACCGGTTGTGTTAGTTTGTAAATTGCAATGCGACTCGTCTCCAGCCTGAGAACCGTTCCATGGATTGTCGGCGCGCTCGCCTTGGCCGTCGCTCTGCCGGCGCAGGAAGAAAACACAAAAGGCGCGGAAGCGCAGAGCAAGGACACTCAAGCCAAGGGCATGCCTCCCCGAGCGGTGGCCGGCGAGTATCAGGCCCAGGCCAAAGCCGGCGCCGTGACGATCGGGGCGGAGTTCATGGGCCACGCCGTTCCCACGCCGGAGCAGACCGTCGACGCGGAGGATTACATCGTGGTGGAGGCGGGGCTGTTCGGCGCGGCAGGCGCGCGTCTAACGCTGGCGCGCGGGGATTTTTCGCTCCGCATCAACGGCAAGAAGATCGCTTCCCCTAGCGAGCCTTACGCGCTGGTTTTCAAGTCCCTCAAAGATCCCCAATGGCAGCCGCCCGAAGAGAGTGAAGAAACCAAGAAAAGCAGCAGTAGCATTTCCACGGGCGGGAGCGGAGGCGGTGAGAAGCTTCCTCCCGTGCCTCCCAAAATGCCCTTCGAACTGCGACGCGCGATGGAGCAACACGTTCAACGGGCCGCCATGCAGGAAGGCGATCGGGCGCTGCCGCAGGCCGGCCTGTTGTTCTTCTCATACCGTGGCAAGACCGAGGGGATTCGCTCACTGGAGCTGATCTATAGCGGCGCCGCGGGAAACGCCACGTTGACGCTCCAGCCGTAGCGTTTGTTCCTACTTGTTCGTGTCGGCTTTGCCAGTCTCAATCAGGCTTTTCAGCCGCGTGAATTGCTCGGTCAGCACGGAGTCCACGGGCGCGGCCCAGGTGTTCATGCCCGCGGCTAGGTAGCCGGTCACAGCGTATCCGACGGTGAGCTTCGTTGCGCCGCCGGCCGGCGCGAGCTGAATCGTCATGCTGCCGGTCGCCGCGATGGATTGCAGCGGGCCGAGCGCGCCGCTCAGCACCAGTTTCTTGCCCGGATCCGCGTACACCACCACCATGTGCCGGACGCTGCCGCCACCGGGGAGTTTCTCGCAGAAGCACCCCATGGCTTTGTCTTCGATGCTGAGATTATGCGCATCGCCGGAGAACGTGTGCATGGAATTCCACCAGTCGCCAACGCGAACCACCCGCTGGTAGACATCCTGCGGGGGCGCTTGGATATTGAGTTCCAGCTGGATGGTGAAACCGTTGGCGGCTGAGTCGGCGACAGCCGCGCGCAGCGGCATGGCCGCCAGCAGCACGGCGCCAGTCGCAATTAACAGAGCTTTGTTTCTCGCGTTTAGCATGCACCATCATACGATGATGCATGGTTCCAGGTTCCGCGAATCAGGCCGCGCTCCGGCCGCGCACCAGATGCAGGATCAGCGCGATCACGGCAATGACCAGCAGAATATGGATCATTCCGCCTGCGATGTGAAACGCCGCCCAGAGAATCAACCAAGCGCCTAGTAGCACGATGAACAGGATCAGGAATAGGAAATCCGATATGGTTCGCACGACGGCTCCTTTAAACCGGTTTGCACTCCGGATGGCCGCAGCTGCAGATGATGTCCGCCGTATGTGCTTCGCCTTCGCAATACGTGCTGCAATAGCCGCTGTCTTTCTTGGCCATACAATGGCAGCTTGGATGGGCGCACTTTTTGCCTTGTTCCATGAATACCCCCGAAGGTTGGACCGCAACGCCCCGAATTTGTTTCGTGGAATCTTGATGCGCGGGCCGGGCGTGTCACACTTGAGATGTATGGGTCCCGCCGTCTTGTCCGTGCGCGAATTGCGGAAACATTACGGCGCTACCGTGGCGGTGGATGGCGTTTCCTTCCAGGTGAACCGCAATGAAATCGTCGGGTTGCTCGGCCCCAACGGAGCGGGGAAAACCACCACGATCAACATGATCCTGGGCGTTCTCGAGCCCACCTCCGGCGCCATCCTGGTGGAGGGCATGGACATCGCCAAAAAGCGCTCCCAAGTGCTGGCGCGCACCAATTTCGCCGCGGTGTACGCGCCTTTGCCGGGGAACCTCACGGTGCTCCAGAACCTCCGCTTTTTCGGGTTGATCTACGCCGTGAAAAACCTGTCGGCGCGCATCGAAACCCTGCTCGAGCAGTTCGATCTGCAGGCGTTTCGCAATACGAAATGCGGCGTGCTTTCTTCCGGCGAGCAAACCCGCGTCGGGCTGGCCAAGGCGCTGCTGAACCGTCCGCGGCTGCTGCTGCTGGACGAACCCACCGCGTCGCTCGATCCTTCCGTGGCGCGCACCATCCGCCTGCAGATCCAGGAATTCGCCGCGCAAGGCGAAGGCGGCGTGCTATGGACATCGCACAACATGTACGAAGTGGCTGACGTGTGCGACCGCGTGTTGTTCCTTTCGCACGGCAAGATTCTGCTCGCGGGCGATCCCAGAACGCTCCCCGCCGAGCACGGCAAGGAAACGCTGGAAGATCTGTTCGTCACCGTGGCTCGCGAACCGCTGGCATTGGAGCACCTCTAAGGCATGGTCCCGCTGCGCCGTACCTTCGCGATTTTGCTGCGCCAGTTTTACTTGATTCAAGGCAGTCCGGCGCGCGTGTTGCCGCTGTTTGCCTGGGTGGCCATCGACATGGTCACCTGGGGATTCATCACCAAATACCTGAACGCGGTGAGCGGATCTGGCTTCAACTTCGTGCCGTCGCTGCTGGGGGCGGTTCTGCTGTGGGATTTCTTCATCCGCGTGATGCAGGGCGTGACAATGGCGTTTTTTGAGGACGTGTGGTCGCGCAATTTTCTGAACATTTTCGCCACGCCGCTTTCCATTTCCGAATACGTCGGCGGCCTGGTGCTTTCCAGCATCGCCACCAGCTCGGTTGGCTTGATCGTGATGCTGCTTCTCGCCACCGCCGTTTTCGGCCTGTCGTTCTTTGTCTACGGACTCCTGCTGATTCCCTATCTGCTGGTGCTGTTCCTGTTTGGAATCGCGCTCGGCGTGATTGGCTGCGGCATCGTGCTGCGCCTCGGTCCGGCTTCGGAATGGCTCATCTGGCCCCTGCCCGCGCTGCTCTCCCCGTTCGCCGGCGTGTTCTATCCGCTTTCCACGTTACCCATCTGGATGCGATATGTGTCGCGGTTGCTTCCGCCGGCCTACGTGTTCGAGAATCTGCGCGCCATGGTTTTGAAGCGTCCCGGCTCGCCTTACGCGTTGTTATGGGGAGCAGCGCTCGATCTGGCGTTTCTCCTGCTCGCGAGCTGGTTTTTCAGCTCCATCTACCATCACGCGGTCCGGACCGGCTTGATCGCCCGCTACAGCGCCGAGAGTCTGAGCTAGCGCCTGTGTTTAAATCCGCTTCCTCACGGTCGCGGCTCGGTAACGGCATGAATCTACTGAGCCGCGCGCGTCAGCAAGCGGTCCTCTCGGAGTTGAGGCACAGGCTGCTATCCCCTCGCGTTTCGAATGGCATAGTCGGCAGCTCGATACGCCAAGGCTTGGATGGTGGCCGTGGGCTGTTGCCGAGCTGCGGTGACGAAGCTGCTGCCATCCGCGATGATCAAATTCGGGACATCATGCGCGCGGTTATACCGATCCACAATGGATTGCTTCGGATCGTCGCCCATCCGGCAGGTACCCATCAAATGCACCGACGGCATGTTCTCCTCAACCGTTGTCCCCACCGCCCCCCAGGTCTTCTTCGCTCCGGCCGCCTCGAGAATTTCCAGTTGTTTTGTCATCGCCCACTGCATGGTCGCGACATCGTCGGCATGGAAATCGAACGTGACGCGCATGGCCGCCAGTCCCCATGCATCCTTTAAGTCTGGGTCGAGCGAAATGCTGTTGCGCAGTTGGGGCAGGGAAGTGGTGTGCGCCAATAGCGACATGGTGTGCGTGAAATACATGCCCAGCATCTGCTTGTATTCGGCGCCCCACTTGGGCGCGTCCGGCGGCAGGCCTTGGAGCGCGAAACTGGCCGGATAATAATTGAAGCGCGCATCGATTCCAGCTCCTCCGTAGAATCCCCGCTTGGGGTCCGCCTTGTAATAGTCGTGGATGACGCGCGTCACCTGAATGCCTTTGTACTCGTTCAAGGGACGCTCGAACAGTCCCATCGCGAGGCCGCCGTTGTCCCACATCAGATATTTGCCCACCAGGCCGCTGGAGTTGGCGAGGCCGTCAGGAAAGCGTTTCGATTTGGAGAGCAACAGCAAGCGCGCGGTTTCGGCTCCGTTGGCGCACAGCACCACGGATTTCGCTCGCTGGAATACCTCGCGGCGATTCGCGTCGAAATAAACGGCGCCGGTCGCGCGCCCCTGCGCGTCGGTTTCAATCTTGCGCACGTAGGAGTTTGGACGGATTTCGCATTTCCCGGTCTTTTCGGCTACGGGAATTACCGAAACCAGCGTGCTCGATTTCGCGCGCACTTCGCACCCAAACCACTCGCAGAAGCCGCAATTGACGCACGCCGCGCGGTCCTGATAGGGTTGCGACAGAATCGCCATGGGCGCCGGATACGGATGCAGCCCCAGCTTTTTCGTCGCGCGATCGAACAGCACGCCGGACGATTTTGCCGGCATCGGGGGCAGCGGATATGGTTTCGATCGCGGTCCCTCGAAAGGATTCGCGCCGCCTAACCCGGAGATCCCGAGATCGTACTCGGCCTTCGTATAGTAAGGCTCCAGGTCGGCATATTTGATGGGCCAATCGGCGAGCCCTGCGCCGGGAACTTCGCCGAACTGGCTGCGCTCTTCGAAATCGCTTTCATGAAACCGCCAGTAGTTGGCGGTAAAGTGGACGCTGCCGCCGCCTACCTGCCGCCCGTACCCGATGGCCTTGACGGGCTTGGCCGGTTCGGACTCGTTCTTGCGATAGGTGATTGGCTGGACCTTCGTGTCATTGGTGAGACCGGACTGGTAGGTGTACCGTATCTCATCGTGACGATAGTCCTTCTGGGTCAAATAAGGGCCCTGTTCTAACACCACCACGCGGAATCCGGCCGTGGATAGCTCTTTCGCCATCACGCCTCCGGCTGCGCCCGCGCCGATCACCAGAAAATCCACCTCGTCGGAAGGCTTGAACGTCGCGCCGCTCATTTGCTTTCGGCGTTTCCCGGCGTGTCGTAGTAGCCGAACGGAGGTTGAAATGCCATGCGATCTTCAAAGCCGATCAGCTTCCACCCGATCCGATCGCGATTGCCGCCGTAGCTGGGATTGCCGAGGAAGCCGTACATCGTGTGCGTGCGCAGCAGTTCGAAAAACTCGGTGCTCTCGATAGCTTTGATCAACTGTATCTGCTGTGCATTCGAAAGCGCGGCGATGCTGGTCGAACTCGGGTAGAGTTCCTGGCGCTTCTTCTGCACCTCGGCCAAGCCGGTGCGATAGGCTTCGCGTAAATGCGCGTCGAAAGTGGACAACGCGCGATCGATGAAATAGACCACGCCGGCTTCGTGAGCACCGGGGCCGTCGCTAGAAGGAATAATCTGGGACGTGATCGCATCGATCTCCACCGCCGCGGCCGCATCCAGCGTCTGGAACGCCGGTGGAGTGGACGATTGCAGGGCTTGATGCGCGTGCTGCCGTGCCGCGGCAATTTCAGCCAGCGCCGCGATTCCGGCGCATTGCGACAGCCACAGCCTCCGGGTGGATTGCATGATCCATCTTGCTCGATCCGGCTGCTGGTCTGCAACCGAGCTACTTCTTCGGTACCAGCCTCACGAACAGGCCACCTGTGGTCAGCAAATAGACGGCGCCATCCGGGCCCTGCCGGACGTCTCGAATGCGCTGCTTGAAATCGGCAAGCAGGGTTTCCTCCGCTACCACGCGTTCGCCATTCAACACCAGCCGCGCCAGATGCTGCCCGGCCAGCGCGCCGACAAACACGTTGCCTTTCCATTCCGGAAACAGATCGCCGGTGTAGAACATCATGCCCGACGGCGCGATGGATGGTACCCAAAAGTAGATCGGCTCCTCCACTCCGGGCATGCTGTGCAGGCCGTTTCCCACAGGAACGTTCTTGCGCCCGTCGGTGCGCCGCGCGTCGTATTGAGTCCCCCAGGAAATATCGGGCCAGCCGTAATCGCGTCCCGCGCGGATGATGTTGATCTCGTCGCCGCCCTGGGGCCCGTGATCGGTGGCCCATAGCTCGCCGGTCGCGGGATTGATCGCCGCGCCTTCCGGATCGCGCAGCCCGTGCGCGAACGTCTCCGGTAAAACCGTCACGCGATTCAGCCACGGATTGTCCTTCGGAATGGACCCATCGCGGTTAATTCGAATCACTCGCCCCGAGAAATTGCGGCGAATATCCGGATTATCGGTAAAATCATGCTCCACGCCGTCCAAATCCGAGTCATAAAAGCGGAAACGATCGGCGCCCGTAACCAGCAGCGTGCCGTCCGGCGCCAGAACGATCCGGCGCTCGCCGCCGCCATCGATCAAAATCCGAAAATCCTCCAGCCGTTTGTTGTCGTCGCTCAAGCGCGCCCGCGCCACGCGCTCCATTCCGAGCGAGAGCGTACGGCGTTCGGCCAGCGGCTTGGTCCAGACCCGCTCGTAGAAAAATTCGGTCGGCCAGATCGCCGGATCCTCGCCGCGCGGCGGGGCGAAATAGGTGAAATAGAGCAGCCGGTTCTTGGCGAAGCCGGGGTCCAGCAGCACGTCGTGCAAACCTTGCGCCGCTACCACTTTTACGCCCGGTACTCCCGCGATGGGGGCCGAAACCAGGCCGCCCGGCCGCACGATCCGCATGGTCCCCGCGCCTTCGGTGACCAGGAAATTGCCGTCCGGCAAAAACGCTACCGACCAGGGCGCGCTCAGCCGGTTCGTGATGGTTTGAATTTCAAATGGCGGGGACGGTTTCGCCGGCGCAGGCGCTTCCGTCTGGCCGGGAAACGCCGGTTTCGGTTTATAGGGAACAGTCGCGTTCGTTTGCGTTTGGGCCCATAGGCACCCGAGCATGCAGGGCCAACCGGCCGCGACCATAGCCAACTGTTTCATCGTGTGTGAATGTTATCAAATCCGGCCGTTGGACTTTTTCACCGGTTCCGCCGTCTTACTATAGAAGTGTCAATGACATCGGAAAGCCCCTCGGTGAACGGCGCGGTGAGTCAGCCGGCGGAGAGCCGCGCGGCCAAAACGGTGCGGGAAATCCTGGAATCCGGGCGTCCGCTGACCTACATCCGCTCGGCCGAGGAGCAGCGCGTGGTCCGGATCTTGACCGAAGTGGCCAAGGGACCGCTTTCGCCTACTCCGCTGCCGGTCTGGAACTGGAGTCTCACCGACGGCCTGCGCCGCCAGGGCGAACAGTCCGCCCGTCCCTCCACGGAAGCCCCTCGCGCCGCGCTGGATTTTATCCTGGCGCACCAAGGCGCGGGCATCTTTCATCTGAAGGACTTTCACGAACCGCTGCGCGATTCGGCCGAAATTCGCCGCCGCTTGCGCGACGTGTACGACGCGGGCGTGGATCAGGGCAAGTTCGTCGTCATCAGCTCGCCGGTGCAGTTCATCCCCGAAGAACTGGAGCGCAGCATTATATTTCTGGAGCTCCGGCCGCCCGACTTGATCGAGCTGGTTGACTTTTTGGGCGAGGAATTGCCAGGCGCCAGCCTCGATACGCTATACCCTGTGGCGCGAGCTCTGCAAGGGCTCACTCTCGATGAAGCTCGCTACGCATTGCGGCGCGCCTTCGCCTCCGGCCGCGGCCTGGGTCCGGAAGCTATGCCGGCGCTGCTGGAAGAGAAGCGGTTGCTGGTCAATCGCAGCGGCGTGGTGGAGTACATCTCGGATGGAACCAATCTCGGCGACGTCGGTGGGTTGGAGGGCCTGAAGACCTGGCTGCTCGAACGCAGCAAGCTGTTCGAAATGCGCGACAGCCTGGACGCCGAAATCGTCCCCAAGGGGCTGCTCCTGATGGGCATTCCCGGCTGCGGCAAAAGCCTTTCGGTGAAGGCCATTGCACATCAGTTCAAGCTTCCCCTGTATCGCGTCGATATGGTCGAGATCTTCTCCGGGCGACACGGCAAGCCCGAAGCCGCGTTCGTGGAAACCTGCAAGATGATGGAAGATATGTCGCCCGCCGTGCTTTGGTTTGACGAAATCGAGATGGGCATTGCCTCCAATGAGACCGGCGGCGAGGCGGGACGCATCTTCGGGTTTTTCCTCACCTGGATGCAGGAGAAGACGCGCGGGCTTTTCGTCGCCGCTACCTCCAACCGCATCGACCGCTTGCCTGCCGAAATGATCCGTAAAGGGCGCTTTGACGAAGTTTTCTTCGTCGACCTGCCATCCGCCGAAGAACAGATCGCCATCTTCAAAATCCATCTGACGCGGCGCGGCGTGGACATCCGCTCTTTCGACATCCGCCAGTTCACCGAATTCACCGTCGGCTGGACCGGCGCCGAAATCGAGCAGTGCGTGGTATCGGCGATCACCAGGGCGCGCCTGGACGATCGCCAGGTCACCGAGCAGGATCTCATCCTTACCGCCGTCCGCATCGTCCCGCTATCGCGCACCATGAAGGAACAGATCAACCACATTCGCGGCTGGGCATTCGAGCGCGCCGTTCGCGCCTCCATTGCCGCGCCCCGCACCTAGCTCACTCCTTGGAGAGTAAGGTGGAATACGGTTCTTCAACTTGACACCTATCCTTCACATGAATTATCCTTAGCCTTTGCCATGAGACTAGGGCCTGTTCCCTAGTTGACAATCTCCGGCCTACGGCCCCCGCGTCCGCTGTATTCTTTCGGGCCGTGCCGAATCAACCTAAGGAGATCCATGCCACATCAGCCTTACTTTGTGGTTGTACTAGCGCATTCGCTCCACGGGCGACTCCGCCGCATACATATTCCGCACAAAGTGATCTATGCTGGTTTCGTTCTCTCGATTGTATGCTGCATCGCGATGCTGGCTTTTCTTTCCAGCTATTTGCGCATGAGTTGGAAAGTAGCGCATTATAATTCCCTCCGCCAGGAAGTGGATTCCCTCCGCGTGAAGTACCAGGAACTACAGCGCGTTACCAATCAAAAGAACGAGCAGTTGGCCACGCTGGAGAACTTTGCCGGCGAAGTCTCGGTGGCTTACGGTTTGAAGCGCAATCCTGGGACGTCAACCGACTTGGCCAGCAATTCCCAGTTGGCGCCGAGCTTCCGCGAATCGCTCAACAACTATAATTTCCTTCAGAACTCCACCATCTCGGCCATGTATCACAGCTACCCGAAGCAGTGGCAAACCCACATCCGGCCGAGCCTTTGGCCGGTGGAAGGCCGCTTGGTGAGCGGCTTCGGCGGCCGCACCGATCCATTTTCCGGCGAAGGCGCGATTCACAGCGGGGTGGATCTCCAGGCCCCCACGGGAACTCCCGTGCGCGTGGCTGCCGACGGCATTGTCGAACACGCCGACTGGGAAGGCGGCTACGGCCGGCTGATCATTGTGGACCATGGCAATGGAGTGCAGACCTACTACGGCCATCTCTCGCGCTTCGATGTCGTGCCCGGCCAGGAAGTTCGCCGCGGCGACGTGATCGGACGCTCTGGCGGCAGCGGCCGTGTTACCTCGCCGCATCTACATTACGAAGTGCGGATGGGCGGTACGCCGGTGAATCCGTATCCGTTCCTGGCGAGATCGGGCGTAGTCAGCGCGGCGCGCGACCACAAAGACCTGCCATTCGACTGAGCGCCCGGCTGGGCACAGCGCCTCCTCTACTTCCGCGAATCAGTATAATTGTCGGCTGGCAAGGAGGTGGCATGTTCAGTATTCGAAACGTCCTGTTCATGGCGGTCGCCGTTTCCGCTCACGCCAGCGCGCAAGGTCTGGTCACACAGCGCACCATGTCGGTGGGGATGGCGCTGACCATTGCCGAAGCGACGCTCGACGCGTGCAAGGCCGGGGGCTTCCATACGTCGGCGGTGGTGGTGGATCGCGCCGGCCAAATGCTGGTGCTGCTGCGCGACGAGCAGGCCGGCCCGCACACCGCTGAGATGGCCCGCCGCAAGGCCTTCACCGCCCGCGCATTTCGAAGCTCCACGCTCGAGTTTCAGAAGCGCACGGCCAACGATCCGGCGCTAGCCCCGCAACGCGAGGTGGCCGATGTTTTGGCGCTGGGCGGCGGCGTGCCCATCCAGATCGGCGCCGAAATCATCGGAGGCGTGGGCAGCGCGGGCTCCAGTCAGGAGATGGATGACGCGTGCGCCAAAGCCGGCATCGCGAAGGTGGCCGACCTGCTGAAGTAGGTGACTGAGGTGTGTGTCAAGAAATATAATAAATTGATACATGTCAACCAACGCCCGCCAGCTCAATGTTTCCATCACCCCTCATTTTTCGAAGTTCATCCGGGACAAGGTAAAAAGCGGCAGATACTCGAATGCAAGTGAAGTAGTACGCGAAGCCCTGCGCCGGTTGGAGCAAGAGGAAATGGTTGCCCAACAATCCACGATCGAAGATCCCGACAACGTCCAGGAGGCCGTCCGGCAGGGATTTGCCTCAATTGAGCGAGGCGATTTTGTTGAGGTCCAGTCACGCGAAGACCTTCAGCGCTTCTTCGGTGACATCATCGCTCGCGGCAAGAAGCGCCTCGCGGCCAAAAGCAAAGCCGCGCGCGGGTGACCCGCTACCGAATATCCGGCGATGCCAGGCCGATCTGGACGGCATCTGGAACTACATCGCGGACCGGGCAGGCGCGGAAACCGCGGGTCGTCTCATTTGGAAGTTCGATCAGACCTTCGCGTCTATCGCGATGAGCCCTCGCGCGGGCGTGAACTGTCCCGATCTGCCGCCCGGCGGCGTACGGAAGTTTCCCATGGGAAATTATCTCATTTACTATCGTATGCTACCCGGGAAGATCCTTATCTCGCGAGTGCTGCATGGCAAACGCGCCCAGCGGAGAGCGTTCCGTCAGCGGCCTTAACTCAAGCTCGCGTGTCAATCCCGGCCGGATGCGCCGCTTCAAATGCCGCGACGGCCGGCTCCTGCTGCAAGATGTAACCCAGTTCGTCGATGCCCTCGAGCAAACAATGCTTGGCGAAATCGTCCACCGGGAACCTCACTGTCCGTCCGCCAGGCAGCGTCAAAGTTTGCGCCGTCAGATCCACCTGCACCGTGCCCGTCTGGTTTTGAAATAGCTCGGCATGCGCATCCGGCGGCACCACGATCGGCAGCAGCGAATTCTTCAGGGAGTTTCCTTTGAAGATATCGGCGAACGAAGTGCTGATCACCGCGCGGAACCCGTACTGCGTGAGCGCCCACGGCGCGTGTTCGCGCGAGCTGCCGCATCCGAAATTGTCGCCCGCGAGTAGGACCCGGCAGGCTTTTGATTCCGGTTTATTCAAGACGAAATCCGGCTTCGGCTTGCCCTCTGCATCGTAGCGCCAATCGTAGAAAAGCTGATCGCCCAGGCCGTCCTTCGAAATCGTTTTCAGGAAGCGCGCCGGGATGATCTGATCGGTGTCGATGTTGTCGCGCGCAATTACCACCATGCGGCTCTGAAACGGCGTGAACCTTTCCATTACAGCGAAACCTCCTTACAGTAACTCGCGTACATCGCTCACCTTGCCCGAGATGGCCGAGGCCGCTGCCGTCATCGGACTCGCCAGGAACGTCCGTGCGCCCTTGCCTTGCCGCCCTTCAAAATTGCGATTGCTGGTCGATACGCTATATTCGCCCGGTTGCAATTGATCGCCGTTCATGGCGATGCACATCGAGCATCCGGCTTCGCGCCAGTCCGCGCCCGCGTCGCGGAAGATCTGATCCAGACCCTCGGCCTGCGCCTGCGCCTTCACCTGCTGCGACCCAGGCACCACCAGCACGCGCACGCCCGGATGCACCTTGCGGCCCTTCAGCACGCCGGCCGCGATGCGCAGATCCGAGATCCGCGAATTGGTGCAGCTTCCGATGAACACCACGTTGATGGCGTGCCCCAACAGCGGTTTCCCGGCCGGCAGATTCATATACGCGAGAGCGCTCTTTAGCGAATCGCGCTCCAGCGGATCGGTTATGTCGCTTGGATCGGGCACCGCGCCCCGGATCGGAATCCCCATGCCCGGGTTCGTTCCGAACGTGATCATCGGCTCGAGCGCGGCCGCGTCGATCACGATGCTCTTGTCGTACGCCGCGCCCTCATCGGTCGGCAACTTCCGCCAGCGCTCCACGGCCTGGTCCCACGCGGCACCTTTGGGCGCATACTCGCGCCCCGCCACGTATTGATAGGTGGTGTCGTCCGGCGCGACTAAGCCCGCCCGCGAGCCTGCCTCGATCGACATATTGCACACCGTCATGCGCTCTTCTACCGACAGCGCCCGGATCGCCGACCCGCAATATTCGAAAATCGAGGCCGTTCCTCCGCCAATCCCGATGCGCGCAATCAGCGCCAGAATAATATCCTTGGCCGAGACGCCCGGCTTTAATGCGCCATCCACGCGCACCTGATAGCTATGCGGCCGCTTCAGCAGCAGACACTGGCTGGCCAGCGTATTCTCGACTTCGCTGGTGCCGATTCCGATGGCCAATGCACCCAAGGCTCCGTGCGTCGCGGTGTGGCTATCGCCGCAAACCACCGTCATACCCGGTTGCGTTAAGCCCAACTCCGGTCCGATCACGTGTACGATGCCCTGCTTGTCGCTGCCCAGCGGATAGCAGTGAATGCCGAACTCCTTGCAGTTTTGTATTAGCCGTTCCACTTGCGTGGCCGCGATCTTGTCCACGATCGGAAGCCCGCGCGGCGTGGTCGGCGTGCTGTGATCGGTGGTAGCAACCGTCAGGTCGGGCCTTCTTACTTTCAAGCCTCGGGCGCGCAGCCCGTCGAACGCCTGTGGGGACGTCACTTCGTGCACCAGGTGCAAATCGATGTACAGCAGCGTGGGCGCCCCTGGTCGCTCGGCTACTACGTGGTTGTCCCAGATCTTCTCGATGATGGTACGAGCTTTCATATCGCTTCCGCTACTGCGTCTCCTACTTCTGAAGTTGTCGCCGGCCGGCCCGAGGGTTTCAAATCCGCCGTCACCCGGCCCGAGTTAAGAACTTCTTCCACCGCGCGATTCACCGCCGCCGCCTCGTCCTTTAGCCCGAAACTGTATTCGAGCATCGCGGCCACCGACCCGATGGCGCCGAACGGATTGGCCTTGTTCTGGCCCGCGATGTCGGGCGCCGAACCGTGCACCGGCTCATACAAACCAACCCAAGCGCCGGACGGCTTCCTGTCGCCCAACGACGCCGAGGGCAACATCCCAATGGAACCCGCCAGCACCGCTCCCTCGTCGCTGAGAATGTCGCCAAACATATTCTCCGTGACCAATACGTCAAAACGCCGCGGATTCAAGACTAGTTGCATCGAGGCCGTGTCCACCAGCAAATGATCCAGCTCCACGTCGGGAAATTCCCGGGCAACTTCGATGATCACTTTGCGCCACAACTGCGAGGTCTCGATCACGTTCGACTTATCGACGCTGGTCACCTTCTTGCGCCGGTTCTGCGCCAGGCGAAACGCTACGCGCGACACGCGCTCGATCTCCGGCCGCGTATACGCGAGAGTGTTCACCGCATGCTCCTCGGCGCCCGTTCCGAAAATTCCGCGCGGGGTCCCGTAGTAAATGCCACCAGTGAGCTCGCGCACGATGATCATATCGGTGCCGTCCACCAACGCGTTCTTGAGCGGCGAGGAATCGAGCAGAGCCTTATAGGATCGCACCGGCCGCAGGTTCGCGAACACGCCCAGCACCTTGCGGATACCGAGCAGGCCCCTTTCGGGGCGTTTGTCGGGTGCGACGTTGTCGAATTCTGGCAGTCCCACCGCGCCCATCAGAGTCGCATCGGCTTTCAAGGCCAGATCGATGGTCTCCCGGGGCAGCGGGCCGCCGGTCTTGTGAATCGCAATTCCGCCCAGCAAGCCTTCGCTCAGAACCGGCTCGTGATGGAATTTGCCGGCTACCTTGTGCAGTACTTTAACGGCTTCGCGCGTGACCTCGGTGCCGATCCCGTCACCGGGGAGGATCAATATATTGAGTTGCATGTTCTATTTCGCGCCCGCGTTCCGGCTCCCTTTGGTCGCGGCTCAGTCGTTCGCGGCTGCCGCCTTCGCGCCAACCACTTCGTGCACCAGCGCCAGGATCTCGTCGTTGCTCACGCCCTTCTTGCGATCCGCCAAGGACGTGAAGCGATGGTAGAGCACATCCAGCTCGGTTTTTTCGAGCTCGAATCCGAGGTCCTCGGCGCGCTTGTGCAACGCATGCCGGCCGCTGTGCTTGCCCAGCACCAGCTTGCTTTCCGGCACGCCCACGCTTTTCGGGTCGATGATCTCGTACGTGGTGCGCTCCTTCAAGTATCCGTCCTGATGAATCCCCGCTTCGTGCGCGAACGCGTTATCGCCGACAATCGCCTTGTTCGGTTGCGGCCCGAAGGTGATGGTCCGGGACAAAAGCTGGCTGGCCGCGAAAATATGTTCGGTCACGATCTTGGTCTCGAACGGAAGCCGATCGCCGCGCGTCTTGAACGCCATCACAATCTCTTCGAGCGACGCGTTGCCCGCCCGCTCGCCAATGCCATTGATGGTGCACTCGATTTGGCGCGCGCCCGCTTGCACTGCCGCAATCGAGTTCGCCACCGCCAGCCCCAGGTCGTCGTGACAATGCACGCTCACGATGGCGCTATCGCCCAAGGCCCGCACCATGCGCCCGATCAACGCGCCGTATTCCTCCGGTATCGAATATCCAACCGTGTCGGGCAGGTTCACGGTCCGCGCCCCGGCGGCCACCACCGCGCGCGAAATCTGCTCCAGATAATCCCAGTCGGTTCGCGTGGCGTCCTCGGCTGAAAACTCCACGTCGTCGGTATACTTCCGGGCCAGCTCCACGGCCGCCACCGCTTCATCCAGAATCTGCTGCTGCGATTTCTTCAGCTTGTATTTGAGGTGAATTTCGCTGGTCGCAAGGAAGGTGTGAATCCTCGGCCGTCGGGCGTGTTTCAGCGATGCCGCCGCGCGCTCCACGTCCAGTGTATTGGCCCGTGCCAGCGCCGCCACTTGAACCCAGGAGAACTCACGGCTCACCGCGTCCACCGCCTCAAAATCACCCTCGGAGGCGATCGGGAAGCCGGCTTCGAGGATGTCGACGCCCAGCTCCACCAGTTTTCGCGCCAGTTGCAGCTTCTCGGGTACGGTCATGCTGCAGCCCGGCGATTGTTCACCATCGCGGAGGGTGGTGTCGAAGATGTAGACTCGATTGGCCATGTGTCCTCCCTGTTCGCTACCCATTATGCCGGGGTCGCCTGGATTTGGCAAATTTATAATTCAAGCACTCAGGATAAGATATAATCATAGCATAACGCCGGCTTATGGAACTGTATCCGCTCAAGGTCTTCGCCACCGTGGCGTCGGAGAAAAGCTTCTCCCGCGCCGCTGAAAAGATGCTCCGGACCCAGCCCGCCATCTCGCTCGCAATCCAGAAGCTGGAAGCCGATCTGCAAGAAAAGCTGATCGATCGCTCGGGCAAGGAGTTGCTGCTCACCGATGCCGGCCGCATCGTCTTCGATTACGCCCGCCGCTTCGAAAACCTCTCGGCCGATCTCGAGAACGCGCTGGCCGAACTGCGGGATAATTCGGCCGGCCGCCTGATTGTGGGCGCCAACGAATCCACTTCGCTGTACTTGCTGGGGCACATCGAACGCTATCGGCGGCTCTATCCCAAGGTGAAAGTACAGGTGCGCCGTTCGTTATCCAGCAAGATTCCATCGCAGCTGATCGACGGCGATCTCGAGCTCGGCGTGATCAGCTACGACCCGGAGGACGAGCGCCTGCATTCCATGGTGATTTATACCGATCACCTGGCGTTCGTGGTTTCCCCCCAGCATCGCTTCGCCACGCGCGCCAAGGTGTCCATCAGCGAACTGGGGATGGAAACATTTATCGCGCACTATGTACTATCGCCCTATCGTGACGTGGTGCTCAAGGAGTTCCAGCGCCACAAGGTTCCGCTGAATATGGACGTGGAGATGCCGACTGTGGAGACCATCCGCCTGATGGTCCAGCGCAACGAAGGCGTGGCGTTTCTGCCGCACATGTGCGTGGAGCAGGACGTTGCACAGGACGCGCTGCGCGAGATCAAGGTGAAGGAACTCACGGTCGACCGCAAAATCCGGCTGGTTAGTCCCGCCAAGCGGAGCCTGAGCCATGCCGCGAAAGCGTTTTTGGAGTTGGTGAAAAGCGGGTAGGTTTCGAAACAAGTCGCTCTCGAACTAATCACACAAAGCGATATACTGAGAGTGTAATCGACTGGGGCGCTTGCGCCCGTCCGGGTAGTCCGCTAAAAGTTGGTTGAGGTTAGAGAGCAGGCGCGGGAGCGGGATCGCTAGGCGGTTCCGGGTCTGGCTCGGTTTCGGTTATCACTCTTAGCGAGTCGAGTCCTGCCCCGATCACTTCATCAATTAATCCAAGCCAGTAGGCATCCAAAGCTGTCAGGTCATTTTCGCCTGGCCCGGTAGGAATATGAGACGCGGACTGACCAGAAGGGTCCAACCTGCTTGAACCGCAACGAGGGATGCGAAGGATTTTGGGAAAACAGCGCGTACCGCTTGTCGGCCTGAGCCTGAATCTCCACCGGCAGCTGGTCGTAGAGACTCCAAAACCGAGGAAGGGCCAGCGAATGAAAGGTCACGAATGGGAGCGGCGTCGCTTTGCAAGGCCTTCCTCGAGAGGCCTGGCCTTGCCTTCAGAGATCTCCCGGCGGATCTCCGTCGCCAGCCGTTCACCCTTGCCACCCGGAGCAAAATCCCGTTTCAGATCCGCATCCCATGCCGCTTCTTCCAGCCCCTGAAACCAGCCGGCGAGCTTCCGTCGCTCCTCTTCCGGCAGATGCTTGATCGCTTCCTTGATGGTTTCGAGCGTCATACTGCCAAACTAGCATATGGCAACCGTATCGCCAACACGGGAACGGATATCACAAATGGGTTTTCCCCCTTGCGGCAGGAGTTGAACAGAGCGTGGGTGACGGTCTGCCCCCATCCACCCCAGCACCTTATGATATGATCTCCCACTAGTGTCACAAGGAGCTTCTATGAGGACCATGTTCAGCGTTGTGATCATTGCTCTTGCCTCCGTGTTGGCGGTCGGTGTATTCGCGGCATCCACCGAGCCGATTCCGTGGGCCTACGCCATTCCGCCCGCGCCGCCTGCCGGGACCACGCCGCCCGCGCCCGACACCAGCGTGAAACACCTTCCTGGCAGCTCCGGTGCATTTACTCGCGCACAAATCTCGGACCGCTTCGGGCCCGCCGATTGGTATCCAAGCGACCATCCGGCCATGCCCGACATCGTGGCCCACGGCAAGAAGCCGGACGTATGGGCGTGCGGGCTGTGCCATTACCCCAACGGCAAGGGCAGGCAGGAAAACGCGGGTGTTTCGGGTTTGCCGGTGGAGTATTTCATCCAGACCATGAACGATTTCAAGAACGGCCTGCGCAAAAGCGCCGAGCCCCGCAAAAACAATGCGAAACTCATGGCCGCCTTCGCCAAGGGAATGACCGACGAAGAGATCAAGGCCGCCGCCGAGTACTTTGGCTCCATGAAGTGGACCCCCTGGATCGAAGTGGTCGAAACCAACACGGTCCCGAAGACGAAGAACAATAACGGCATGTTCCTGGTGGAGGGCACCGAGAAGGAGCCGCTAGGCAAGCGCATTTTGGAAACACCGAAAAATGCGGAAGCCACCGAAGTGCTTCGCGACGATCATTCCGGCTTCTTCGCGTACGTGCCGGTCGGCAGTATCAAGAAGGGCGAGGCGCTGGCTACCAAGGGCGCCAAAACCACGCGCTGCGCCGCTTGCCATGGAGCGAATCTGGAGGGCCTTGGCCCGGTGCCGGGAATCGCGGGGCGTTCACCCAGCTATCTGATGCGGCAAATGTATGACATGCAGCAAGGCGCCCGCAACGGCCCGTGGACGCAACTGATGAAGCCCGTTGTCGCCAATTTGAGCGAGGAAGAATTGCTCGACATCGTGGCGTACACGGCATCGCTGAAGCCCTGAGACCAGGCTCCCAGCCGGCCCGGCATTCCTTAACGTAAGGTAAAGTTCGCAACCAATCCGCTCGTCCGGCGTCCCCAACCTTGTACAATGGAATCAAAGGCCGCTCTCCGGTCCGCGTCCATTTCATCATTGCTCATGAAGTTATGCCCTCGATGTCTACTGGTGGTTTTGCTGGCAACCGGATTCGCCTTGGCTCAAAGTACCGAACCGGCGGCTACCCCACCCCCTCTGCAACCCGGTCAAACTGAACCCCCGCCGCCCGACAAGCGCATTTTCGGCGTGCTGCCCAATTACCGGACCGCCAACGCGATGGCGGTCTACATGCCGATCACCGTCAAACAGAAGTTCACCATCGGCGTCAAGGATTCCTTCGACTATCCGCTGCTGGGCTTGGCTGCCGTCATTGCGGCCGAAGGGCAGCTGAGCAATGCCCATCCGGAGTTCGGCCAGGGATGGGCTGGCTACGGACGGCGCGTCGGAACTTCCTATGCCGACCAAGCCATCGGCAACATGATGACGGAGTCTATCTTCCCGAGCATCCTGCGCGAAGATCCGCGCTATTTTCGGCGCGGATACGGCAGCGCCCGGTCGCGCGCCTTTTACGCCGCAACGCGCGTTTTCGTGACCCGCACGGACGCCGGAGGCACGCGCTTCAACTTCTCGGAACTCCTTGGCAATGCGACTGGCACAGCCATCTCCAACCTTTACTATCCCGACAGCCGGGATGTCGGCGACAACGTAGAAAAACTGGGCGAGCAGATCGGCATCGATGCCGTTTCGCAGGTGTTGAAGGAATTCTGGCCGGACGTGAAGCATAAGCTTTTTCATGGCCCGAATCCGAACGCGCCCCCGCTACCGCGCTAATCCATCGGTTTTAAATTGCCTGTTCTAGTGCGAGGTTTCCCTTGCCGATCCACTACCATACCGGGTGACTTCCGCTCTTTTCTCCGGCTGGCTCCTCCCCGTGCTCGCCCAGTGCGATGCCTGGGTAGCCCGCTGCCTTTTCCCCCTGGCGCTAGTCATCCTCATCAGCGGCCTGGACGACCTCGCGCTGGATTGCGTCTGCTTGTGGGCCTGGTTAAAGCACCGCTTGCTAACGCGCCGGCCTCAGCCTACCAGCGCAAGGGCGCCGGTCTCGATCCAAAAGCGCATTGCCATCTTCGTCCCGCTCTGGCACGAACACGCCGTCATCGCCGGCATGGTGGAGCACAATGTCTCCGCCATCAACTACTCGAACTATCATTTTTTTGTCGGCGCTTACCCCAACGACGATCCCACGCTCGACGCCATCCGTGAGCTCGAAAGCCGATTCCAGCACGTTCACATGGCCGTTTGCCCGCACAACGGACCCACTTCCAAAGCCGACTGCCTCAACTGGATTTATCAGCGCATGCTGCTCTTTGAGGAACACCACGAATTCCGCTTCGACCTGGTGATCACACACGACGCCGAAGACCTTATTCATCCGGAGGCCTTCTCCCAGATCAACGCCTACGCCGACGAGTTTGACATGGTGCAGATTCCGGTGCTGCCCCTTCCCACGCCGTTGCGCGATCTGGTCCACGGCATCTATTGCGACGAGTTCGCCGAGTGGCAGCTCAAGGACATGCCCGCGCGCCAGCTCATGAACAGCTTCATCCCGTCCAACGGCGTTGGGACCGGATACTCGCGCCGCGCGCTCGAATTGCTGGCCATGGCCGAACACAACCTGATCTTCGAGCCGGCCTGCCTCACCGAGGATTACGAGAACGGTTTGCGGCTCCACAAGCTGGCATGCCGGCAAAAGTTCGTGCCGCTGACGAAGCGCGCTGCCGGTATCGTGGCTACGCGCGAATTCTTTCCTCGCACCATGCGATCCGCCATCCGCCAGCGCTCGCGCTGGATCCTGGGCATTGGACTGCAGTCCTGGGAGCGCCACGGCTGGCGCGGCAGCTTGCCCGAGGTTTATTGGTTCTGGCGCGATCGCAAGGGACTGTTCGGACACCCGCTGAGCTTGCTGAGCAACGTCGTTTTTCTTTACGGCGCAATCACGTGGGCGGCAGCCCGGAGCACAGGCGCTCCCTGGGGTATCGCGAAATACTCGCTGCATCCCGCACTGCTGCTGGCCACCTTCGCGTTCCAGATCGTCCAAAGCGGCGTACGCATGGGCTGTTCGGCGCGGCTCTACGGGACCATGTTCGCTCTCGCTGTTCCGCTTCGCTCGGTGTGCGGCAATTGGATTAATACCATCGCCACCTGGAAAGCCGTGCGCTCTTACGTGCGCGCCCGCATCCGCCATCAGCCGCTGGTGTGGGTCAAGACCGAACACGCCTACCCATCCCGCAGCGCGCTTATCGAACACAAGCGCAAGCTGGGCGAGATTCTAATCGGCTCGGCCTATGCGGAGGAATCCGACGTGCTGCGCGCTCTTGCGACGCAACCGCCGGGGAGGCGCCTGGGCGAGCACCTGGTGCTGCTCGGCATAATCACCGAAGACGAGCTATATGAAGCGCTCAGCCTGCAGCAGAGCCTGCCCGCCGGACGCCTGGAACCGTGGGTGGTTAGCACCAACATCGCCCGCGCGCTACCAAGCCGCGTGGTGCGCGAGTGGCGCGTGCTTCCGTTCCGCATCGCTTCCGGAAGTATGTTTCTCGCTAGCCCGGAAATCCCCACCGACGCCTTGACCCGCACGCTACGCGGCTTCACTCGCCTGTCGCTGCGATTTCATTTGGTAACGCCGAAGAATTTCGAAGAACTGGCGGAAATCTTGCTCTAAACGGAAGCTGGTCGCCGCTTGCGCCATTCGGCGAACTCGGCGATTGCTGTTAAAACGGCAAGGATCGCGAAATTCCAGAGGAGGAGCTTAGCGAACGGCCATCGACTTCGCCGCGCCCACCAACCTACCAATAGAAACGCGAAGCCGAAGAAGAACATGCTGGCGCCGAGCGGCCAAATGATCCAGCGTATATTGCTGGGCGCACGGGTGGCGAAGAGGAATCCCAACGCATAGATAGCCACGGTGAAAACCAGCGCGGCGTACTCAAGCCGACTTCCAGCGCGGGAACCAGCATCCATTGGGTCTATTATAGTATTCAATGCCGACAGTCATTACCAGCCGGCCCTATCGCCCAGTCCCTATTGACCCTCCGCGCAAGCGCTGGACTCGCGCGGAATGCGCCGCGCTCGAGTCCTCCGGACTGTGGGACCGGCAGCGCTTGGAACTGGTCCAAGGAGAATTGATCAGCAAGATGGGCAAGAAGCGTTTCCACGTGAATGCCCTTGTCGCCGTACAAGCCTGGTTGGTGCGCACTTTCGGTGAACAGTTTGTGAATCCGGAAGCGCCAATCGACGTCGCTCCAGAGGATAACCCCACCAACGAACCCGAACCCGACCTGATCGTGCTCACGAAGCCGTCGAGCGAGTTCCAGGATGCCAATCCGCGGCCGGGCGATCTTCGCCTGGTGGTCGAGATCTCGGATTCGACTCTCGGCTTCGACCTGACCACCAAGGCCGAGCTATACGCCCGGGCCGGAATCGTCGAATACTGGGTGGTGGATATCGCGGCACGCCGCTTGATTGTGCATCGCGACCCTCACGAAGGGCTGTACCGGTCAGTCACGGCTTATGGCGAGCACGAAACCGTGTGTCCACTGGCCTCGCTACACACCGAATTCCGCGTTGCGAACGCTTTCGGCGCATAATCACTGGGGGGGACAAACAACGAAATACCGCAACCGGGTGTTGGGGCTCCTGTCCCTGCTGATGGTCATCACTTACCTGGACCGCGTGTGTATTTCGGTGGCTGGGCCGCGCATGCAGGAGGCGCTGCATATCGGTCCGGTAGGTTGGGGCTGGGTCACTGGCGTGTTCGCGTTCGCATACGCCGTCTTTGAGATCCCCACCGGCATTCTTGGCGACCGTATTGGGCCGCGCCGCGTGCTCACGCGGATCGTGTTGTGGTGGTCCGCATTCACTTCGCTGACCGGCGCAGTCACCGGGTACTATCCGCTGCTCGCCACCCGTTTTTTCTTCGGGATGGGCGAAGCGGGGGCATTTCCCAATACTTCGGTCGCGGTGGCGCGCTGGTTTCCGGTTCGCGAGCGCGGGCGGGCTTTTGGAATCGTCCTGATGGCCAGCCAACTGGGCGGAGCATTCGCCCCCTTGCTGGTAGTGCCCATCCAGGTGCGTTACGGATGGCGAGCATCGTTTTACGCGTTCGGCTTGTTGGGTGTAGCCTGGAGCGCGGTCTGGTATCGCTGGTTTCGCGATTCTCCGGCGGAGAAAGCCGGTGTCAGCCAAGCTGAGTTGGAGGATACTGGCGATCTGGTCGCTAAGGCGGACCATGGCCTGCCCTGGAAGATTGCCCTGCGCTCCGGCAACCTGTGGGCGCTCATGGCAGTTGCTTTCTGCTACTTCTATGCCATCTTCTTCTTCCAGTCCTGGTTCCATACTTACCTGGTGAAAGGGCGCGGTTACAGCGAAAGTGATCTGCCGTTGTCCACACTGCCGTATCTCGTGGCTGCGGGCGCGAACGGATGTGGCGGAATGGCCAGTAATGCGCTGGTGCGAAGACTCGGGCTGAAGTGGGGCCGACGATCGATCGGCTTGGTGGGTATGGGGAGCGCGGCGCTGTTTGCGGTGGCGGTGCTGCTCACGAAGGACAGGCTTTTGGCTTTGATCTTCCTCTCGCTGCTCTGCGGTGGTGTCACCTTGCAGCAGCCGGCGGCTTGTGCCGTGGGCCTGGATATCGGCGGGAGGTACGCCGGTGCGGTGATTGGTGCGTTCAATACCGCGTCGCAGGTAGGCTCGCTGGCGTCGTCGGTGCTGTTCGGCTATCTGGTCAATCGCTACGGCAACTACGATGTCCCATTCATCCCGATGGCGGTGCTGCTTTTGATCGGAGCTCTGTTGTGGTTCAAGATCGACGCCACGCACCACTTGATTCCAGAAACCCGGCCTAACCCGCGAATCGTTTCCCAGCTGCGGTAACATTCGTAAGTGCAAATCCCCGTGAAGGCGCCGCCGGAGATGACCGTAAAGGCAGTGGCGCTGGGCATATTTCTGGCCTTCGTTTTTGGATCGGCTAATGCTTACTTGGGAATGAAAGCCGGCCAAACCGTCGCCGCTACTATTCCCGCGGCCGTGATCGCGATGGCGCTGTTTCGCATCCCGTGGTTTCGCGGCGGCATCCTGGAGCAGAACATCACGCGCACCGCTGCCTCGGTGGGAGAAGCGCTGGTGGCCGGCGCCATCTTCACCATCCCGGCGTTCATGATGGTCGAAATCGGAGGCCAGCGCCTGTGGAGCGATTTGCGCTCGCACTATTGGGAAGCCACGCTGGTTCTGCTGGTCGGCGGGCTGATCGGCGTATTCTTCATCATTCTCTTGCGCCGCCCGCTATGCGTGGACGCGCCGCTGCCGTGGCCCGAGAGCGTGGCCAGCTACGAAATTGTCAAGGCCGGTGAAGCTTCGGCCAGCAATGCACCGCGCTACATCTTCGGCGCGTTGGGATTCGGCGGACTCATCGAAGTTCTGACAGACGAAAAAGGCGCGCAGATCTTCCGCGAATACGTGGAAGGCTTTCTCCGCTTCCCGCGCTCGGTGATCGAGCACTTCGACATCGAAAAGAAGCCCATCGGCGATGTCACGCATTTCGGCGGCATTCCATGGTCCACGCCCAGCCTGTCGCCCGCGCTCATCGGCATCGGCTACATCATCGGACCCGAACTCGCGTCCATCAACGTCGCCGGCGGAATCATCGCCTGGTGGATCCTGATCCCGCTGCTGCTGTTCTTCGATCCGGATCTGCCGCGCCGCATCGGGACCAACGATCCGGCGGTAGCCGCCAACACGGTTTGGTTCAACGTGGTTCGTCCGATCGCGGTCGGCACCATGCTGGTGGGCGCCGCCAGCACCATGTACTCCATGCGCGAATCGCTATGGAGTTCGCTGTGCGGGATCTTCAGCGCCTCGGCCGCGGCATCGTACGAAGCCAAAACGCTGGATCGCACCGAGCGCGATATTCCGCCGCGTTGGGTGATCCTCTGCACCGCCGTGCTTCTGATTCCGATTACCGCCATTTACTACTACTTCACGCACGGAATCTTCTCCGCCATTGTGGCCGCCATCATCATGACCGTCACCGGATTTCTGCTTTCGGCCATCGGCGGCTATCTGGTCGGATTGGTCGGCAGCTCGAACCAGCCGCTCTCGGGATTGACATTGGCCGCATTGATCATCGCGGCGCTGGTGATGCTGACCATCGGCGTCACCGGATTGGCGGGGGTCGCGGCCGTGCTGGGCGTGGCCGCAGTGGTTTGCGTGGCTTGTTCGGTTTCCGGATCGCTGATTCAAGACTTGAAGGCGGGGCATCTGCTGGGAGGGACGCCCTGGAAAATGGAGCTGGTCGAAATCCTATCCGTGATTTTGCTCGCGTTCTTTTTAATGGGACCGATCATCGCGCTGCATCAAGCCAATCTGGATACCGGCGGCATCGGCGGCCGCGCGCTCCCGGCGCCTCAGGCGGGCTTGATGGCGCAGCTTGCCAAAGGAATCGTGGGCGGCCAGATGGCCTGGGGACTGCTGGGAATCGGCGCGGCCTTTGGAGTTGCACTGCTACTGTGCGGGGCTCGCTCGCCGATGTTGATCGCGGTCGGAATGTATCTGCCTTTCAGCACCAGTTCGGCCATTTTTGTAGGGGGATTGATCAAGTGGATTCTGAATCGCGCCATCGTTCGACGCAGCCCTGAAGAGAAAGTCATCATCGAAGAGAAGGGCACTCTGCTGGCGTCCGGTCTGATCGCGGGGGAAGCCATCGTCGGCATCCTGCTGGCCGTGGTGTTCCTCACGGGGCTTCCGTCCATCGCGACTTTCAGCTTCTACGCGGCTTGGGGAGGCTGGCTGTCGGTGTTGGGATTCGCCGCGATCGCTTACGTGTTGATCCGCATTCCGGCCCGCGAGTAATTACTTTTCATCCACGATGACAGCGTATACTTCACCGGGGCCGTGCACGCCGCGAACCAGGATCTGTTCGATATCGGCGGTACGGCTGGGGCCGGTAATCAAAACCATGGAGCTGCTTTGGTCGGCGGGGCGGGGAAGAATGCCGAGCAGTTCATCCAGATTCGCGAGAATGCGCGAGCGCGGGAAGATGGCGATGTGGACGGGCGGCAGCAGCGAAATGAGCCGGGCTTCCTGGTGGCTGGAGAGCATCACGAAAGTGCCGGTGGCGGCCAGGGCGTAATCGACACTGGTGATTCCGATGTCGGCGGCGGCGCAGGCTGCCTTTAACTCCTCGCGGTCGGTGAAGGCGGAGTGAACCTGCGGGAGCCCAGTGACGCCGCATTTGCGCAAGAAAGGCGCGTTGGACGCGATGGCGCTTTTCTGGGACAACAGTTCCACGAGAACGGGAGCGACTGCGGCGGTATCCCGAACCCGAATCAGTTTCCCCCCCAAGGCTTCGAACTTGAGTCCGAACAGATCGGCATAGAGATTGCGGTCCGTCAAAGGAACTCGCAACGCGGGGGCCGCAAGAGGCGCTTCTTCGAATCGAGGAGGCTGGCCCGGGGCCCTGCCTAACGCCCTGCGAATGTCGCCGAGGATTTGATCGCGCGCGGTCATTCCGAGCCTTTCGACTGGTGAACCCGGCCGGCCCAATATTGATGGAAGCTTTGGTGAGCTGGCTCCGGCAAGGTCCTCTGGCTGGCCCATTTCTTCAGCGGACCGATGCGCGGGACCAGCGGAAAGAATAGCGAAGCCAGGCTGGCCAGCAGCAGATAAATCCTGGGATGCGTGGCGACCCACGCAAAGAGCCGGAAAGCGAAACGTTCCAGATCGCCCGACTGACTTCGACGCCGGGCTTCCGTGACTTCCTCGCGCAGTTTGATCAACAATTTCGGAATTTCGATTTTTACCGGGCACACCTCGGCGCAAGCGCCGCACAGGCTGGACGCGAAGGGCAGCCAGGTATTCTCAGTGACCCCGTGAAACTGCGGCGTGATGATGGCGCCGATGGGCCCCGAGTAAATCCATGGATAATTGTGGCCGCCGATTTTGCGGTAGACCGGGCAATGATTGAGGCACGCGCCGCAGCGGATGCAATAAAGCGACTGGCGCTTTTCCGGATCTTGGAGCAACTTGGTGCGGCCGTTGTCGAGCAGGACCAAGTAAAACTCGTCCGGGCCGTCGATTTCGGCGTCGCGCCGCGGACCGGACAGGAACGAGGTGTAGACGGTGAGCGGCTGGCCGGTGGCGCTGCGGCCCAGCAGGTTCAGGAATACCGCTAGATCCTGCGCGCGCGGAATCAGCTTCTCGATGCCGGCGATGGCGATGTGGATCTTGGGCGTCGAGGTGCTGAGGCGCGCGTTGCCTTCATTTTCCACGACTACGACCGCGCCCGAATCGGCGATCAGGAAATTAGCGCCGCTGACGCCGATGTCGGCTTGGAGAAACTTCTGGCGCAACACCCCGCGGGCGATCTTGGTTTGTTTCTCGATGACCACTTCGTTCTCGGCGCCCAGTTCCTTGGTAAAAAGGTCAGCGACGTCATACCGCGTCAGGTGCAGCGCGGGCGCGACGATGTGATACGGACGCTGGTGGGCCAACTGGAGGATGTACTCGCCCAGATCGGTCTCGACCGCTTCCAGGTGATGCTTTTCGAGGCGCTCGTTGAAGTGGATTTCCTCGGTGGTCATGGATTTCGATTTGACCATGAGGTGCGCGCCGCGCTTCTTGGCCAGATCGAGGACGAAGTCGGCGACTTCCTGGCCATTACGGCAGAAGACGACCTTGCCGCCGTGCGCGATTACATTCGCTTCCAGTTGTTCGAGATAGTAATCGAGATTCTCGATGGTGTGTTTCTTGATGGCGTTGGCTTCGTTGCGAAGATCCTGATAATGCGGCAGCACTTCGCCGCTGACCACGCCGGCTCGATGATCGATTAAGCGGCGCGTGGCAGTATAAATAGCGAGCTGCAACCGGGGATCGCCGAGCGACTCTTGAATTTCAGTTTCCGGAGCGTTCATTTCTTGGAAGGCCTCATCGGGATGCCAGGACCTCGGCCAGATGCAAGGTGCGGAGGGGCAGTCCGGCGCGATCGATCACTCCCTGGAGTTGCATGAGGCAACTGGAGTCGATGGAGACGATGGTGGATGCGCCGGTTTTCTGGATGGAATCGATCTTGGTGCGGGCCATGGCGCCGGAAACCTCCGGGAATTTGACGGAGAACGTGCCGCCGAAGCCGCAGCATTCTTCCGCGACATCCATTTCGGCGAGCGTGAGCCCCTGGACATGAGCGAGCAGTTTTCGCGGGCCCGCTTTGATGCGCAGCTCGCGGAGGGCGTGGCAGCTGTCGTGATAGGTGACGATGCCGTTGAACCTGGCGCCGACATCCTCGACACCGGCCACCTCGAGCAGGAAGCGCGAAAATTCCCAGACTCGCGGCTCCAGCCGATGGACCTCGGCGAGCAGCTTGGGATCGTGCTGGAAGATGTCCGCGTAGTGGTGCGAGATCATGGACGCGCAAGAGCCGGAGGGCACGATGATGTACTCGCAATCGCGGAACACGTTGAGGAAATGCCGGGCGATAGTGCGCGCTTCATCCGGGTAGCCGGAGTTGAAGGCGGGCTGGCCGCAGCAGGTCTGGGCCGCGGGGAAATCGACCTGATAACCGAGGTGCTCCAGCACTTGCGTGATGGCGATGCCGACCTGCGGGAAGGCCTGATCGACGATGCAGGTGACAAACAGGGAGACGCGGGTGCTCAATACGGGAGTTTAACATGCCCTGCGGAGCTTAAAATGGAAGCCGTGGAGCTAGTCACTGTCAGCGACATCCAGCCGCGCGAGGAAAACTATCTTGCGCTCGAACAGGGCAATGTTCTGTATTTTCCGCGCACGCCGTTCGCGTTCGGCGAAGAGGAGCGCGAGCTGCTGCGGAGCACGGGGCTATCGAGCAGCAGCCATCATAAAAACATCGCGTATCGGCCGGCCGAGGACAAAGTTACGGGGTATGATCCGGCGGCGGTTTCCGATCCCGCGAAATTGCGCGAAGTCATGCGGACGTACTCGGAGCGGGCGCTAGCGTTCATGTGGAAGCTGTTGCCACGATATATGGAGAAGGCGCGTATCGATTTCGCGAGCTTTCGCCCGCAGGAGGAGGAGGGCCGGGATCTGGCGACCAAGAAGCGCAACGATCTGCTGCATGTGGATGCGTTTCCGACGCGGCCGACGGGCGGCGACTTGATCCTGCGGTTCTTCACCAATATTCATCAAACGAAGCCACGCGTGTGGGAGACGTTCGGACCCGTTTGGCGTGCTGGCGCCGCGGTACGCCAGCGAGGCGGGATTGGGGGAAGTGGCGAGGCATCCGAAGGGATCGTTTGGCAGCCGCTTGTTGGGTGCGTTCGGTGGAGTGGAGGCGAAGCGATCGGCGTATGACCGGTTCATGCTGGGCTTCCACGATTATTTGAAATTCAACGGAGAGTATCAGGCGAGCTGCGCGAAGTATCGCTTTGAGTTTCCGCCGGACTCGACCTGGATGGTGTTCACTGATGTCGTGCCGCACTCGGTTTTGTCGGGGCGATACGCATTGGAGCAGACGGTGATCGTGCGGCGGGATAGTTTGGCACGGCGCGAGAACGCGCCGATCGAGATATTGCAAGGGATTTGCGGGCGGCAACTGGCGTAGCTTGGCTGCGCGCCGCGCGGCCTGCGCTGGTGTTGGTTATTGGTTGCTGGTTGTTGGTGGCAAGCCGGCCGGGTGGCGCATCAGGGGTAGTTTTGTGTTTGGTCGCGACAAATTCCTTTTAATGGTTGTTGGTGATTGGTTGTTGGTGAGACGTTGTGGCTGTGTGGCGCATTTGGATCGAGAGTAGCAGTGATGCGAGACGTGCGCTTGGTCCGAACGAGGTAAACGATTGAGGAGGCCGGGAATTAAGGCGGTGCCGTGTTGTGACCGAGGTATTCTAGAGGCATAGAGCTAGTCTTCGAGGTCCGCGATGCGAAGGAGGGCGGTTATTGCGCTTGGGCGCTCGGCCACGCCATCTTCACGGAAGCTGAGACCTGGGAAGAACTCCCTTCCGTGATATTCGAAATGAGGAAGGACTCCGAGGGCGAGTACTTCCATCTCATCACAGCATGGAAGGCCACCCAGGAGGAGGAGCAAATGTATGCCGAGAATATCTAAGCCAAAGCCGAGCGCGCCGACTGCTGACGAGATCGCTGAGATGGCGACCGGAGGCGAAGATATCTCCGCCTACTTTACGAACAAGTTCACCGTTGTCCGGCCGGTTCGGCGGGTCAACGTCGATCTGACGCAAGGGATGTTGCGTGAGCTCGATGCTCGTGCAGCTCGCCTCAACATCAGCCGACAGGCCGTGATCAAAACGCTGCTCGGGCGAGCGCTGAGCGAGGATCAGTCGACGAGGACGAAGCCAAGGAAAGCCGGGTAGACAGCGAGCCCATTCTTTGAGACGCGCTCAGGGCCTCACCAATTGCGCGTCGTCGCTGGGCTTGGCGTAGTAGGACAACGCCGGCGCGCGGGTGCAGAATTCCTCCCGGATTTCATATTCCATTCCCAGATCGTCCGGTTTCCCGCGGTATAGTTTAGGTACGAGTGGCTAGTCCGACCTTTCCTGGCCTCTGCACCAGGGGAGCAAGGGATAGTCAGGGTACCATCTACGGCCAATGTCCGAAACTATCTTTCCGAATTCTTCAACGCTGCTCGCTGAGTCCAGTCGAATCGGCATTTCTCTTCGGGTGCAAAGCGTCCGCTGCGAGGTAGCCAACGGTGTCGCCGTTTGTTTGGTGCCAGCGCCGCTCGCTTGCCGTCCTACGTCGAGATTAGAATCTGCGCGGTTCAGCGTAGCACGCGCGAGTGCGGGCGACAACCAAACCAAGTAACCTAAAGGTACAGTGTCCACAGAAGTCGCCCCGGTTGTTCCTGCGCCTGGTGTAGTCGAGCAGCTCTATGCCGAGCTGGAGCAGAAGATCCGAGCGCTACGGCCCAAGGACGACCTTTCACAACTCCAAAAAGCCTACCTTATGGCCGTTGAGGCGCACAAGGGCCAGCTGCGCCAATCGGGCGAGCCGTACATGATCCATCCTCTGCAAGTCACGCTGATTCTGGCGGACATGCACATGGACATGGTCTGCCTGATTACCGGCCTGCTGCACGACACCGTGGAAGACACCACGCTGAGCCTGGAGCAAATCAAGAAAGATTTTGGCCCCGAAGTGGCGGCGTGCGTGGACGGCGTCACCAAGCTGAGCAAGCTCAAGCTGTATTCGCGCGAGGAGCGGCAAGCCGAGAACGTACGCAAGATGCTGCTCGCGATGGTGAACGACATCCGCGTGATCATCGTGAAGCTGGCGGACCGTCTGCACAACATGCGCACACTGGGAGCGCTGGCGCGGGACCGGCAGTTGCGGATCGCGCAGGAGACGGCCGAGATCTACGCGCCGATCGCGCATCGGCTGGGGATGGGCAAGGTGCGCGGCGAGCTGGAGGATCTTTCCTTCCGCTATCTGGAGCCGGAGGCGTGGGCCGACCTGATGCGCGAGATCGAATCGCAGCGGGTGCAGAACGAAGAGTATCTCACCAAGATGCGGCACGATGTGGAGGTCAATCTGCGGCGCGAGAATATTCCGGTGCGCGTGGAGGCGCGGATCAAGCGGCCGTACTCGGTGTTCCAGAAGATGAAGAAGCAGAAGATCTCGCTCGATCAGGTGTACGATCTGCTGGCGCTGCGCATTATCACCGACTCGGTGAAGAACTGCTATGCGGCGCTGGGGGTGATCCATAACGAATGGCATCCGATCCCGGGCCGCATCAAGGATTTCATCGCGATTCCGCGGCCGAACCTGTATCAATCGCTGCACACGTCGGTAATCGGGGCGGGCGGGCGATCTTTCGAAATTCAGATCCGCACCGAGGAGATGCACCGGCTGGCAGAAGAAGGAATCGCCGCGCATTGGAAATATAAAGAGGGACGCAAGGGGCCGGGAGCGGACGATCAGCGCATCAGCTGGCTGCGGCAGCTGGTGGAGTGGCAGCAGGAGATGCGCGATCCGGGCGAGTTCATTTCCACGCTGAAAGTGGATTTGTATCCGGAGGAAGTGTACACGTTCACGCCGATGGGCAAGGTGATTCCGCTGCCGCGCGAGGCGACTCCCATCGATTTTGCGTACGCCATTCACAGCGACGTGGGCACCACTTGCGTGGGCGCGAAAGTGAATGGACGCATCGTGCCGTTGAAGTACAACCTGAAGAACGGCGATGTGGTGGAGATCCTGACACAGCAGGGTCACCAGCCGAGCAAGGACTGGCTCGGGATGGTGAAAACGCCGCGGGCGCGCAACAAGATCAAGCACCTCATCAATGCCACCGAGCACGCCAAGGCGATCGAGATCGGGCAGAAATACCTGGAGCGCGAGGCGCGGCGGCTGGGCGTGCAGCTCTCGCGGATCACAAAGGCGGATCTGGAGCGCGTGGCGGGCGAGTACGGTTGCGGTAAGACCGAGGATCTGCACGCGGCGCTCGGCTACGGCAAGTTTTCGGCGCGGCAGGTGCTGCAGAACCTGGCGCCGGACACGGTAGCGGACGCTCCGGCAGCGGAAGCGCTCAAGCCGGCGGCGCCGGCGTCTCCAGGCGCGGCCGGCGATTCGGGCGACCTGGTGATCAAGGTGAAGGGCGTGGACGATCTGCTGGTCTATCGCGCGAAGTGCTGCAATCCGATTCGCGGCGAAGGCATCGTGGGATATGTGACGCGCGGCAAGGGCATCGCGGTGCATTCCAAAAACTGCGCCAACGTGCAGAATCTGATGTACGAGGTGGAGCGGAAGATCGACGTGGAGTGGGCGCGCGCAGTGACTGAAACATTTCCGGTGCGCGTGGTGGTGCATACCGACGACCGTCCGGGGATGCTGAACCAGCTCACTTCGGTGCTGTTCGCCGAGCAGAGCAACATCCGCAGCCTGGAGGCGACTTCCGACGACAAGCGCGGCGACGGGGCCATCATCGACATGACGGTGGAGGTCCGCGACAAGAAGCAATTGGAGCGCGTGGCGGCGGCCATCCGGCGGATCTCCGGGGTCCGCGATGTTGAACGAACACAATGATTGAAACTCAGGCCGAACCCGAGCACATTGCCATTTCGAAATCGAAAGGCATTCAGATCGACTGGAAGGACGGGCATCGCAGCCAGTATTCGCTGGCGTTTTTGCGCGATGAATGCCCCTGCGCGAGCTGCACCGGGGCGCATGGAACCGAGCCGCGGAAGACCAACCATTCGGCGCCGCCCGCTACTCCGTTTCAGCTGTACACGCCCACGCTCAAGATGCTGAACGTGGAGGCGGTGGGGCATTACGCGATCCGCATCGATTGGAACGACGGACACAACACGGGCATTTACTCGTTCGATCATCTGCGAAAGATCTGCGGGTGCGCGGAGTGCAAGAAGTAGGCAGGAACACGCGCGCGGCTCAGTATCCATGATGACGAGCGACCGCATTGTGGTTGTAGGCGCGGGAATCGTTGGTGCGTCCATTGCATATCACCTGGCCAAGCGCGGCGCCAAAGTCGCTATTGTGGACGCCGTTCGGCCGGGCGCGGCCGCGACCGAAAAATCATTTGGGTGGATCAACGCGACATTCTCCAAGCGTCCCCGCGACTACTTCGATCTGAATCAATTGGGAGTCGCCGCTTGGAGGCGCCTGGAGACCGAACTGGGCGGCGAATTGAAGGTGCAATGGGGCGGGAGCGTGACTTGGGTTGGCGCGGGCCCCGAAGCGGATACTTTGCGCGAGAGCGTCCGGGCGCATCAGGAGTGGGGTTATGCGACGCACCTGATCGAGGGCGATGAAATCCATCGGTTGTTGCCGAACATCATACCCGGCGAATTCGGCGCGGCGTGTTATTGCGAGAACGAGGGCTCGGTGGATGCGCTGGACGCCGTGAAGGCGCTGCTGCGCCAGTTGCGCGAAGCGGGCGCGGAGGTGCGATATCCGCACGAGGTGACGGGTCTGAAGATGGAAGGCGGGCGGGTGACCGGGATCCTGGCTGGAGAGAGTTCCCTTGAAGCGGGCGTAGTGGTGCTGG
Organism: Bryobacterales bacterium; assembly: GCA_963824345.1. GTDB lineage: Bacteria > Acidobacteriota > Terriglobia > Bryobacterales > Bryobacteraceae > Palsa-89. The sequence goes on along the minus strand of CAWGOZ010000006.1, from coordinate 589,252 downwards.
CGTGCGGCGTGGCTACGCCGCGCCTGGCTGGGATGGCGGGAGTGAGCGTTCGATTGAAAGAGTCGGAGGGCGTGCTGGTGCATACCCGGCCCCAGCCGAAGCTGATCGACCGAGTGGTGCTGGCGCCCCACGTACACTGCAAGCAGAAGCTAGACGGCCGCGTGGTGGTGGGAGGGCCGATTGTGGCCGGACTGGGCACGGCAATCGGTCCGGCGGCGGACACGGAACTGGAACTTGGCGAATACGCCAGGCGAATTTTGCGGGATGCGGCGCAGGTGTTTCCGGGACTGCGCGGAGTGGCGGTGGAGCGCGTTACGCTGGGGCGTCGCGTGATGCCCGCGGACGAATATCCAATTCTGGGATTTGCCGCGAGCTGCCCGAATCTGTACATTGCCGCGATGCACAGCGGAGTGACGCTCGGGCCGTTGATCGGACAACTGGCGGCGCTGGAAATTCTGGACGAAGCGCGAGTCAGCCTGTTAGAGCCTTACCGGCCAGCCCGATTTATGGACGATGCCGGGTAATGCCGGCCTACTGAACCTTCACCTTCACGGTGGTACTGGTCTGGCCCGCCACGGTAACCGAGAGCGACACATCGTTACCGGACGGAGCGCCGGAGGGGACTGTTCCCGTTACCTGGTAGATTCCGGGATAGCCGGGTACAAGCCCGGCGAATGTGACCGGCATGCTCTGGCCGCCGATCTCCACGGTTACCGAATTGACGGTTTTAATCGGCGTGGTGGGCGGAGCCGCGCCGGGGGCGAGCGTCTGGCTGATCGTGCCCAAGCCGGTGCAGTAGATCACGATATTTTCGCCGGGCGTTAGCGGAGTTGTGGGGGCGGCCGAAGCAGCGCTAAACGGCTTGCCGGCGGTTAAAAGGCTCCACACGTTCTTGGCGGCAGCCGCGCTGCTGCTGACGTTGGCAATCTGGAGGACGCTGGGCTGAGCGGCGCCCAGAGTAACGGCAATTGGTCCCGATATTGCGCCACTCTGGCTCACGATGAGCTCATATTGAGAATTTGGCGCGAGAGTGTAGGGTACGATGGCCAGGATCTTTCCGCTGCTGGAATAAATCAACGGCAAAGGGGCTCCCGCAAACAACACTTGGGTCCCGGCCAGATCGGTGCCGAGTGGTAACTGAGCGGAGACCGGAGCCGCGGCTAAATTCTGGCCGGAAATAGTAATGACATCGCCCGGGGCGACGAGCGGGTTGCCCGATACCACCGGTCCACTGGCCACGCCGCCGGATTTAACGGACGGGACACTGGGGTTCGACGCCAGCTTGCCGGTGAATACCGTGGACCCGTGCAGGGCCGGCGCCGGGATTTCCGCGTTGGCGGTGATCACGATCTGGGACACGTTCGGGTTGTGGGCGATCCAAATGCCTTGCCATAGCCCGTTCTGCAGGGACACCAGCGACAGGCGCGGATCGCCATTGGAGAAATTGGTGGCGACGCTCCCGTTGGTCATGGGATTTCCGCAGTCGTCGACCGCTTGCACTTCGATCGGTAATGGCCAGCTGGCCGGAATAACGAAACCCTGAGTGAGCGAAGTAAACAACGGATAGAGTTTGGCCGGCGCGCAACTGGCTGCAGCTTCGACGCGGTTCGGTCCCACAGCCGCCGAGGAAATGCTGGGGATAACGACGAAGACAACGTTCACGGTAAGCGCGGTGCCGCCGGCCTGCGCCGCGATCGACGCCTGGTACACGCCCGCTGCCAGGGAACCGACAGTGGGCTGAACGGTGATGATCTGCGATGCGCCCGCCGCGATCGATCCATTGTTGGGCGCGACAACCAGCCAGTCGCCACCGGTGGTTGTGGCGTTCACCGCCAACGGCACTGCCGACGTGCTTAGATTGGTGATCAAGAAAGTTTGAGAGCTCGGACTGTCGCCGCCGGCCAGGGCAGTGTAAATGAGTCCGGAGGGCGTCACCGTGGCTGCCGCGGACTGTTGCGGCGCAAGCACGTTGAGGACGACTTCCAACTGTTGCGGCGAATTGGCGGTACCGGCCGAAGACACCACCACCAGTCCGTAATACACGCCGGGCGCGAGGCCATCGGGATTCGCGGACACAGTAATCGGGCCGAAGTTCGCTGCGGTAGAAACTCCGCTGGCCGGCGAGACGGCGAGCCACGATCCCCCGGAAGTGGTGCTGGGTTGCGCGGTCCAGGTGATGGCTTCCGTGCCGGTGTCGAGAACGCCGAAACTCTGTGGTGGCGTCACGCCCCCTCCCGGCACGGCGACAAAGGTGAATCCAACTTGCGAAAGGGCCATTTTCTTTGGGGTAGGCGAAAACGTGACGGTGATCGGGACAATGACGGACTGAAGATTCGTGCCGAGGATCTGCAAGGAAGCCGAGGTTGTTCCGGCCGGAAGCTTGGCGGGGTCGGCCGTGATAACCACCGTGGCGGGTGCATTCGGCTGCGTGGTTCCCTTCTGTATGGAAGAACTCAGGCCGGCGCTGGCCGGGCCGCTTAGGGCCACAAAAAAGTCGATCTGACCGCTGCCGGTGTTCAAGACTTGCAGCGTCTGGCTCTCGGGCGCTCCACTGACCGGTGAAAACGTCAGCGCGGAGGCGTCGGTGGCCAGCTTCGGATCGATTGCCGAATTCACCTGAAAAGTAACGTGGACCGTGCTCAACACGGAGGCCAGGCCGGGGGATTTCAGATTGACCGTGCCATGGTAGGTTCCCGGCTGGAGGCCCGCGGGATCGGCGGCGACCGAGATGCTGCCCGGTGCATAAGCGATCGCGGATGGAACCTGGAGCCACGGGCTGGTGGAACTGGCAACCACCTCCAGGCCAGCGAGGCTGCTCGCCACATTGATGGCCTGCGGGTCCGTGGTGACTCCGCCGCTGTCTCCCAGGAAGGACAGACCGCTGGGCGTTGCCTTTGCCGTGGGCGCGGAGGCCAGGACCACTCGAACGCGGTTGTTGTTGAAATCCGAGATATAGAGATTACCGCTGGAATCCACCGCAAGGCCCTCTGCCTGGCTGAAGCTAGCTCGGAGGGCCGGACCGCCATCGCCCCCAAAACCGACCTGCCCATTCCCGGCAACCAGTGAAATGTTTCCAGCCGGAGAGATGCGGCGCACGGTCTCGGCAGTGGATTCGATGAGGAAGATGTTGCCGGTGGAATCCGCTGCGACAACGTAGGGGTCCTTCAAGCTGGCCGCGATCGCCGGCCCGCCGTTTCCGGTGGAGGCTGAGGTTCCATTGCCCGCGATGGTGGTGATGATGCCGCTGGGCGTCACCATGCGCAGCCGGTTGTTGCCACGGTCCGCAATGATGAGATTTCCATCGGAGTCGAACGCGATGCCTTGCGGATAGTACAGCATGGCCTGGTTGGCCGGGCCGCCATCGCCCGAGAATCCGGCGGTACCGTTGCCTGCGAAGGTGGTGATGATACCGCTGGTGGAGACCATCCGGATGCGGTTGTCGCCCGGATCGGAGATATAGAGGTTGCCGTTTTTATCGAGCGCGAGCCCCTCGGGATCGACGAACGACGAACTGGTAGCGGGGACGTTGTCGCCTCCAAATTGGTAAACCTCAAGTTGTCCGGCGAACACGTTCAAGTTGCCATTCGGCGTGATTATATAGACCAGAGAAACCAGGTTGTCAGAAACGTAGGTGTTGCCTTGCTGATCGGTGACGGCCTGCCGGGGGGTGCCTAACAAAGTGCTGGTGGCGGGGCCGCCAAAGGCGAGCTGGTAGACGGGGCCTTCTCCCAATCCCACGCCTTGCACTCCAAAGCCGGCGATGGTCTGAATTCTGCCGTCCGAGTCGATTCGCTTCACGGTGTAATCGCCAGGGTCGGCGATCAGCAGTTGTCCGCTGGGATCGAACGAAAGAAAGTTGGGACCCAACAACGACGCGTTGGCAGCCGGCGTTCCGTCGGGGGTGCTTTCGAACTGCCCGCTGCCGGCCACGGTGCGTATGATTCGATCCGCATAAACTGCTCGGATGCGAAAATTTCCGTTGTCCTCGATATACAGGTTTCCATCTCCGCCGATCGCGACGCCATAGGCAAACCGGAAGGTGGCGAGCAGGGCCGGGCCGCCGTCTCCGGAGAAGCCGAAAATGGGAGTACCCGCAACGGTACTCACGATGCCGGCCGGCGAAACCTCCCGAATAAAACCGTTGTTTACGTCCCCGACAAACAAATTGCCGGCCGCATCGAAGGCGAGTCCGACCGGAAAGTTGAACTCAGCCGTCAGAGCCGCCCCGTCCATGTAGCCGGCAGTACCGGAGCCGGCGACCGTGGTGATGATTCCGGCCGTCGAAATTTTGCGAATCTGGTCGGTGTAATCCTCGGCAACGTAGAGGTTCCCCGCGCTATCGAGCGCCAAACCGCCGCTTTCGAGCCCGAGGGAGGCCTGAGTTGCCTTGCCGTTGTTGCCGCTATTGGGCGCGGTAGCCAGTTGCCCGTTTCCCGCGTAGGTGGAAATTATTCCGTCGGTGGCGATGCGGCGAATGACGGAATCAATGCCGTCGGTAAAGTACAAGTTGCCTGCCGCGTCAATCGCCATTTTGCCTTGCAGCTCGATTTGGGCCTGGCTGGCAGGTCCGCCGTCGCCCGTGTATCCTTCGACACCATCGCCTGCGTAGGTTGAAATGATGCCGCCAGGCGTAACGATGCGAATGCGGAAATTGCCGGAATCGTAAATGTAGAGATTGCCGGCCTTGTCCATCACGGCATCGCTTGGAAAGCTCAGCGATGCGCTGCGGGCGGGGCCGCCCTCGCCGGAGAAGCCCAGGAGGCCGTTACCAGCCAGGACGGTGAGGGTTCCGTCGGAGTTCAGACGGCTGACGACCTGGTTGCCGGTGTCGGCGAAGATGATATGGCCCGCGTTGTCGGTGTGGAGCGATTCAAATCCCGACAGGGCGGCATCGAGCGCTGGTTTGCTATTGCCGCCGAAGGTATGGGCAGCTCCAGCAAAGGTGGTAATAATACTATTTTCAGTAAGATCGGCGGGGCGTAAAAGGCTGCAATAGAACAGGATCTGAAGAGTTAGTAGGAGCGGAAGGTTGTTCATGTGTCTGGAAATTCGCGGGGCTCCCAGTGCTGGGCGGCTGGGACGTAATGGTACCTTCGTTCGTTGTAGCCTAGCAACCTTGCTAGTGTACACTAAACCAGCTAAACGATGTTCGTTAGAACAGGTTGGGAAGGCTCGGAGGACCGCATTTATATGTTCAAGACCAGATTTGCCATGCTTGCGCTGGGCGCGACGCTCTTTACTCCCGCGCTGTTCGGCGGCGCTTGCACGGTGGGCACGCTGCAGTCCTACCAGACAGGAGCGAATTTCGACTGCACGTACGACGGCTATACGGTGGATTTCGATAACGGGATACTGGCCGGCTCGGATGGCTTCTCGGCGACCGGAGTGAATCAACTTACGAGCAGCGAAATCATCGTGACTCCCACGTCTACGGATACTTCTTTTACCTTTGAGTTTTCCGCTGCCACGAATTATTTGTTCGCGGGCCAGCCGGGTGGCAACACCTATGACTTCGATTACACCCTGGATCCGGCGGTACCGAGGATTGCCGGCACATCAATCAATACCGGGCCCAGCGATCCGGTGACTCTGACGGGCGAGTTTTGCGGGAACAGTCTGATAATCTCGCCCAGCGCATGCAGCAGCGGCGGGTCCTACCAGAACTATGGGATCACAGGGAGCAGCGGCACTGTCACGTCCGCGAACTATTTATTTCCGACGGTCCAAACAGACATGGAGACGGAACTCACGCTGGTGCTCGACCCATGCGAGTACGTCGACAATTTCGGATCGACCGTGAACCTGGTACCAGAGCCGTCAACGCTGTGGCTGACGCCGGGACTGCTCGGGATCGTGTGGCTGGGCAAGAAGCGACTGGCAAATAAAGCAGCGCGTTCGTAGCAGCGCCAATCCGAGCAGGTCACCAGACCGGCCAGGGAGGGCACGGAAGGCCCACACAAATAGAACGTCCAAGCGATGAAAGTTGTCTTATCCGACCCGAAGTAGCCAACCGGCCAACCTACTGTAGAACCGAAAGTATGATTCCCGCCGGGGACATCGCTCCGCCGATGCTGGCCTGCAACGGGAAATCGCCGCTCGCAATCGAGCTGGGAACCTGGATGCTGATCTGATAGAGCGCCACTGCGCCGGGCGCCAGAGCTGCGCTCACCACCGTCACCGGGGAGTTGTTCAGCGTCACCGTGGGGAGGGCCGATGTGCTGTATGTCGGAGAGCCCGGAACCAGGCCGGCGGGCGTGGCTGGAGTGGTGGGGCCGAATCCGGTACCCCACAAAGTGATGGTCTCGCCGGGTTTAGCCGGTATTGTGGTTACGCTCGCAAATGTGCCGGCCTTCGCGGCGAAACTGTTGTCCAGATGCGTGGCGACGGCCTGGTTTCCGGGCCACACGAAAAACGCCGGTGCGTATTCGCTGGCAGCGACAGTGAACGCAGCGCTGGTTACCGAAGAATTCGTCACGGTCACGGCGACTGGCCCCGAGCTGGCCTGGGGAGCGATCGCGTTGATCTGTCCCGGGCTGATATAGCTGAGGTACGCCGGCGCACCGCCGACCGACACGCTGACGCCATCCAGGGTGGTCGGAACCGTTCCGCCGGCGATGGACTTGTTCCAATTGTCCGTGGTGGAAGCGAGGCTGCTTCCAAAGATGGTCACCCAGGAATTCGGAGTGACGCCCGGCACCAGGCTGGCGCCGTTGACAACGCTGGTGACGGTCGGCTGGCCCGCGACCGGGCTCCCCAGGAACGTCAAAGTGCCATAGGCGACCTGAGAGTAGGAGACGGCGAAGCCGGCGAACAGCGTTACGACATTATTGAATTGCGGGGGATTGCCGGCGGCATAGCCGATGGAAACCGTAGCCGGAGTTCCATTGAACTTCAAACCGTAAATGCCGTTCGGCGCCGATGCGCCACCGGAACTGGAGGTGATGGTCCCGGCGAACAGGAGGCTGGGGTAGGGACTGCATGAGGTTGACGTTCGATTAATCGCGATGCTGTAGGTGGCGAGGGTCGTGGCTGCGATATCGACGCTCGCCGGCGTCGGAATCGTGGACCCCGGCGGGACGAGAAAGACCGTAGACGTCAAAGTGTAGGACTGGGGATTGTAAAGCAGCTGTTCCCTCATCTCCAATTCTCCCGACGCAAGACTGGCCAGGACGCTCTCCGAAAGGCTGGTGTCGTAGGTAGATTCGATGTTGGAAGTCTGGACTGTCCGCTCGATGAAAAAGGATTGCACGGCGGGCGGGGCGATAGTGCAGGTGGCGTGCGCCGGCCCACTTTGCGCATAGAGCGTCACCGCGCCGAATCCGATCGCCAAAGCGATCACCGAGCGGCTGCTCCACAGAAGTTTCTTCACGCTTGTCTCCCCTTTTTCCATTCGCCTTATCAGAACGCAATCCTCAGCATCAGTTGAATCTCACGCGGAGTTTCATTCAGCGGACTCACGGCCGGAAAACCGCTGGGATCCCCCAGCCTGCCAAATTGCGCCGAGCCAAAAGAGCCCGTGTCACCCAGCAGCGGGTCGGGATTATTCAGGTTGGCGTGATTCAGAAAATTGAACGCATCCGCGCGGATCGTCAGCCGGCCCGACTCCCCGAACCATGGTATACCGAAGGAGCGCGACACAGAAAGGTCGATATTGTAAATCCCGGGGCCGATCAGCGCGTTGCGGCCCAGCGTTCCCAGGCCATTCGAGACGCCGGCGAAAGCGGCCGGATTGAGCAATTGCTCGCCTCCCGGCACCGCTGCCGGGTTTGCGTATACCGGGTTTGGATTAATCAGATCCGGACGCGGATTGAATACCACTCCGTTGCCGGGGATCACGGGGCTCTGGTTATCGATCACGTTATAGGGCAAGCCCGACCGGAAAGCCGCCAGACCCGCCACGATCCAGTCGCGAAACAACACAGCGGCCTTGGAGCCGCGCAATGCCGGAGGAAGATTCCAGTAGGAGAACAGGACCAGGTTGTTGGGCTGATCGTAATCCGAATTGCCCCGGTCGGCCTTGGGATTGAATTGCTGTGAAAAGGCCGCCGTCTGGGCGGATCCACTGCCGGACAAAATATCGGTGAAGCTAAGATCGAAGAAATCGCCCGCCAGCGGATCGCTTTGGTTGTCGATGTAGTGACTCCAGGTGTAGGAGCCCTGCAGGTAGCCCCGGCTCCAGCGATAACGGGCTACGACGGTGAGCGCGTTGTAGTCAGAAAAACCTTGGTTCGCGCGATAGTTGACGTCCGGCAAATTGGCGTTGACGCGCCCGCCGTCCGCGGGGTTTGAGGTGGTGAACTCGCGATTGATGATATCGGTGGTGATCAGGTTGCGCCCATACGTGCCGAGTCCATTGATCTCGACCGTGAAGCCGTTGGTGACGCGCTGCTGGATGCCGGCAAAATAACTGGACACGCGGCCGTTCTTGAGATTCGGCGCTACCAGCGTTACGTTGGGGAAGGCAAAAGTGGTTGGGGCGGACGCTTGCGCCAGGCCGGGAAGCACGCTTGCAAGCGGGCTGAGGTAATTGAACGTGCCTTGGATCGGAAAGGACGACAGGACGTAATCGTTGCTGCGAAGATCCTGCCAGAGGTTGTCGAAAGGACGCTCGAAGAAGGTACCGAACGCGCCGCGGAGCACGGTGCGTCCGGTGCCGAACAAATCGTAGGAAGCTCCCAGGCGAACGGCCACGTTCCCGTTGTCGGCGCCGAAGAGCTGCTCGCTGCCGCCTGAAGGCGTGACCAAAGTGGCTCCGGCGAGTTGCTCGTTCATGTTGCCGCCGCTCCCTAGTCGCAGAAGCGTATCTTTGTCCGGGCCGACGTTGCGGGGCGCTCCGTAATTCTCGTATCGCACGCCGTAGTTGAGGGTGAGGTGCGGCGTGAGCCGGAAGCTGTCCTGGGCGAAGAGAAAATACTGATTGTAGGTATAGCGGCGATCGTAGTTGGGTTGAACCGCGGTTCCCGCCGGGCTGTTGCGTTCGATGGTCAGCGTCAAACTGTTCGGCTCGTTCAGAATCAGATTGATCAGGCCATCGAAGGTGTACTCGCCGTCCTGCCCCGCGGTGAGATATCCGCTCAAGTTTCGAAAAAGAATTCCCGCGCCGGCGGTCATCAAGTGCCGGCCGCGCGCCAGGATCACGTTATCGAGCAGCTCGGTGGTCTTGCTGTGATTGTCGTAGCTGTAAAATTGCGAGCTGCCGGGCAGAGTGATGGTCGAGATCGGGAAATAGTTTGTTGGCGCCTCGGCCACCAGAGTCGGCACATCGGGATGTGGGCGGTTAAAGTAAACATCGTCATCGGTGCGGCTGAGACGGAATTCATTGGTGAGCTGGGTTGAAAACGTGTGGATGTAACTGCCGCCCAGCGCCCAGGTCTGTTCGGTCAGCGGGGTGGTGAAGCCTTTGTAGGGACTCCAGATGAAATCGGGCTCGGACAGGTTGACGAAGATGCCGCGCACCATGATGCGGTCGCCACTCTGCGGCGTGTAATCCAGGCGCTCGATTCCGAGCGACCGGTTCACGGCCACCGGCGGCGCGACAGTCAGCGTTGCAAGCGGGTTGGCGCCGGCGGTAACGGCGGGCGCTGGGTACATCGCCAGCAGGTTGCTGAGCGGCGTATTCTGCTGTTGAAAGATGGAAAAGAAATTCGTGGAAGGAAGCAGGAAGGTGGCGGGGCCCTGGAAGCTGCGGCTGCGCAGGCGCTCGTAGGCGCTGGAGAAGAACAGGCGGTTCTTCCGAATGGGACCGCCCACGAAATAGCCGGGCTGAATCTGCTTATCGGGACTGCGCGGCGCTCCGATCAGGTTCTGCTGAAAACTATTGGCGTTCAGCACATCGTTCTCGATATAGAAATAGACCAGACCGTGAAACCGGTCGCTGCCCGAGCGCGTGATGGCGTTAGCCACATAGCCGGACGTTCGGCCGTATTCCGCCGAGAAGTTATTGGTGGAAATGCGGTACTCCTGAATGGCTTCCGGAGCTATGGGCGTGAGCGGTCCGGTGACCAGATAGTTGTTGTTCTCAACGCCGTCGAGCAGGAAATTTGAATCGGTAGGCCGCGTTCCGTTGATGGAAAGTCCCAGGCCGCGCCCGGTGCTGGCGTCGGAAGTGACGCCGGGCTGCGTGACGAGCATGGTGTAGACATCGCGACCCTCCAGCGGAAGCTCGTCGAGTTCGGTTCGATCGATCACTTCCGATATGGTGGATTCCAGCGCTTCGCTGCGGCCTTTTTGCGCTTCGAACGATCCGCTTTTTGTGCTGTCCACATCGGGCCCATAAAAGGTAACGATGGTTTTCGAGCCGGGCAGGAACACGCTGTTGTACTGGCCGGCTTCCCAGACATCGTTCAAGGGACGAAGCCGGAAGTCGAGATCCATGCGGGCGGCGACGGTGAGTTCGATGTCCTGGACTTCCTGCGCCTGGAATCCCGCGGCGGTGACGCGGACCTGATAAATTCCGGGCGACAGTAACGGCAGCAGGTAATATCCGGACGAATCGCTGGCGGCTCCGCCGGCTAGCGTGGTCAGGGAGCTGGCGAAGACGACTCTTGCGCCCTGGATCGGCGCGCCGGTGACGGAGTTCAGCAGCCTTCCGGAGATGAGACCTTGCGTGGTCTGCGCGCTAGCAGCAGCGGCGAATAGGAATAGTCCTAATAGTAGGCGGAATCGCAATTAATGTCCCTGAATGGACTTTAGTTTATTTTCTACGCTCTTGCGAATGGGGCGCGGCGGTTTGAGATCGAGCGCCGATTGATACGCCGCGCGAGCATCGGCGGGGTGTTGGCGAGCGGCTTCCAGATCGCCGATACGCTCGAATATGGCCGGATCTCGCGAGTCCTTCGCCGTCACTTGGCGGAGCTGATCGAGAGCGCCGTCTCGATCGCCGGTCTGGGCTAAAACATCCGCCAGTGCGATGCGCGCCGCGACGTATTCGGGCTTGGCTTCGAGAACCTTGCGGTATTCTTCCACGGCCCCTGGGTTGTCGCCCTGGGCGGCCAGCGCGCCGGCCAGGCTGAGACGCGACGGAAGATAATCCGGGGATTGACGCAGATTCTCGCGCCACAGATCGAGGGCTTCCTTCTCGCGGTTCTTGTCGTCCGCCAGCAGCAGCGCCAAATTGTGCCGCGCCGGTAACAGCTTCGCATCGTTCTGCAAGGCCTGCCGGTAAAGCTGCTCGGCTTCGGAGCGCTTTCCTTCGGACGCCTTCAATGTGCCCAGCGCATTGTATGGCTCGGCTGATTTAGGGGCGAGCATCTCGGCTTTCGTGTAGGCGGCCTCGGCGTCTTTGCGGCGATTCAAGCGCTGATAGACCAAGCCGAGGTTGTACGGCAAATAGCTGTATTGCGGCGCCAGCCGGATGGCTTCCTGATAGGCGCGGATGGCGGATCGATAGTCGCCGGTCTCCACGTAAGCCAGAGCCACGTTATGCAGCGGATAAGACCAGTGCTGGGCGCGGTCGCACGGCGTCGCGAAAAGCCGGAATGGCTTTCTCATATTCGGCCTGCTCCAGGTACGCGATGCCGAGGGCGTTGAATCCGTAGGCGGCGCCGGGGTCGATGCGAACGGATTGTTCGAGTAGATTCGCGGCCTCCGGGAACTTCTTGTCGAACAGCAGCGCGCGGCCCTGAAAGAAATCCTGGCGGCCTTCCAGGAACAGCGACTCTTCGGTCAGCGTTCGCGCGGCGTCCATATAGCGAGCGCCATTTTGAAATTCATCGCGCGACTGCGGCGACTCATCGCCCGCCAGGTAGCGCAGCAGAACTTGCTGGGCCTTGTTTTCGAGCGCGATCCGGAGCTGATTCTGGAGCTCTTGAAATTGCTCGGGCGGGGCGGTTGCTTTCAAGTCGCGCAAGGCGGTGAAGGCGTTATTGGGATCGGTGGGCAGGATGCGTCCGGCGTCGATGGCCGACGTCAGCCGCTCGGTCATGGCTTGATCGGCTTGCGGAGCGGCCACCTGGCCCTGCGGCGCGCCGGCCAGATAGAGCGGTCCGCCATGGCGAGAGTCCATGAGCATGCGCCAATGCGCGACGTCGAAACCTTGGGCAGTACCGAAGCTCTGCGAAATTTGGATGCCCGGCTTTTTCGTGTCCGACAGGCGCATCATATTGTCGTAGGTGCCGAATTCGCGCGGGTGCTGTTTGTTCCCGGTTGCCATCGGCACCTGCTCGCTGACGTACTTGATCAGCTCGTCGGCATCCACCACGCCGTCCTTGTTGGTGTCGGCGGCGCCCTGCAATCCCTTGATGACGTAGTAGCTGAAGACGCCATGTCCGCCGCCAAACTCGGGACCTTCGAGCGACACCTCGCGCGGGCGGCTGGCCAGCAGTCCGAAAAGATCGCCCTGGATATCGCCGAGCTGCTGCACGTTGGAATTGACCGTTGTATTGTGAATGGTGCCCACCGTTCCGGCCTTGCAGACATCCACGAACAGCAGCACGCGGCCCACTTTACTGAGCTGCTCTTCAAACAACGATTGCAGCTCGTCCACCGCCAGCGCGGTGCTTGTTAAATCCTGCGGATCCGAGTCGTAGGTGAGGATAAAGGCGCTCTTGTTGCCCGGCACTTCCACCGTGCCATGCCCGGCGATCACAATCAATACCGTATCGTTCTTGCCGGCGCGGCGCTTCAGAAAATCCTGGAAACCATTGCGGATGGCCGCGGTGGTGGCCTTCTGATCGGTGAGCAGCATAATGTTATCGCTGGGGATGCCACCGCCGAGGGGGCTCTCCAGCAGCTTGCCGAACACGCTGGCGTCCGCTTCGGCGAATTGCAGCGCCAATTCGGGCTTCGCATATTTGGAGATGCCAACCAGCAGCGCGTAAGTCTGGCCGCCGGTTTGGGCCGCGGCCGTGGCAGCGCTGGCTTGGTCGGCGAGCGTTTGCTCCAGTTCGAACGCCTTGCTCTTGATCCACACCGCGTCCGGCCACTGCTGGCGCAGCTTGTCGTACATCTCGAGCGAATTGGCGCTGAGCTTGTGATTCTCGAAAATGGTCGCCTCGGTCACGAGCGCGGCCTGATCCTTGGGGTCCGTTGCCAGCACTGCGTCGTACGGCGCCAGCTCGGCTTTGACATCGGCGGGGAGCTTGTCGTGCGGCGTAGGTGGGACTTCGGGTTTGTTCAGGCCGCGCGTCATGCTGACGCCATAGTGCTGCTGGCTGGCGGCCGCCACCCGCAAAGTTTGCGGCAGGGTGCAGGCGCGCGCCGGCTGTTCGGAAATTTTGCCGGTTTTCACTTTGGGCGCCTTGGCATCCAAGCGGACTTCTCCGGCCGGCGTCAGTGTGTCGAGGGATTTTCCGGGGCAAAACAGAAACGAGGCTGGGCCAGCATCGGTCTTCAGGCCGTCGCCTGCAAACAGCAGATCGCCCGGACGCGCCGCGATGGGCGTTTCGGTGTCGGCGCGAAGCAATTGGCTGCCGGTTGCAGAAAGGATCAAGCCGACCGGCTCTTCCTTGGTCTCGGCAGCGACAAGTCCAAACGGTAAAAGGAAAATCAGAATGGCGGCGAACTTAAACATGGACCGCGGCCTCACCCTTGAGCGACGGTGGCGAGCGCTTTGAGCTGTACCAGCGGACCCATGGCGTCACCAGAGAACAAATGTGGAATAGAAAGCCATTTTAGCACAGCGCATCATTCGGCGAGCTGACGTATCGTAAACGCGCCGTTGACCGGCTGTTCCTTGCTCCAATCGTGGTAGGTGTGGCATTCGAAGCACCGGTTTTCAGCGGCGGCCGGGCCAGAATGATGGCACTGGCGGCAGGTCTGGATTCCCGGTATCAGGACGTTGGAAGTCTGCCTGCTCGAAGCCACCTTGCCATGGCAGGAGCCGCACTCCACCATTTGGTGCGCCCGGTGATGGAAATTCGCGTCGGGCAGCCAGCGCTGGGTGATCGCGGCCTTGGCGACTTCGGGCAGAGCGTCAGGGCCGTTGGGATAGGACAGCGCATGACATTGCCTGCAAGTTTTCCGCCACAGCAGCAGTTGTGCGGCGGCCAAGGGCTCGCGGACCCATTCCTGTGCATTGCGCGCCGGCGGGATCTCGCTCGGATGCGCGGCGATGTACGCGGTGAGTTTGTCGGCCACGAAATCGTACACGGCCTTGGGCTCCTTATGCGGCACGGACTCGCTGAAGCGCCGGTCGAATTCGAGCGGGTGACAGGCCGAACAGTGTTCCGCGTAGCTGACGGGCGCCATGGTTTCCCGGCCCGAACTGCGGTGGCAATCGGCGCATTTCAATTGAATCGAGCCGCGCGGGCCGCGTACGGGCCGATCCGGATCGAGATGCACCTGGTGATTGAACTGGATGGTGCCCGGATCCTTGCGGCCCGGGCGCAAGACGGCGAATTCCGGGTGCGAGCGGCCGAAGTCGCCGACGCCGGACGCGAATTTTGCGGGGTTGTTCTTGTCGTGGGCTGCCAGATCGGCGTGGCACTGGGCACAGGCTTGGTCACTTGTGTTTGCCGATCGGAACGCGCCCTGGTGTTCGACGTGACAAGTGGAGCAGGCGGGCGTGGAAGTTTGAGCCGTGTTGTGGATTGGGCCGTCGTGACAGGCCAGACACGCGCGGTCCGTTGCAGTTTGCCGGAAGCCGGCTTGAGAGCCATGGCAGATCCCGCAGTTTTCTCCGAAAAGCGCGTGAGCGCGCGCCACGGGACCGGCACTGTACGGTTTCCCGCTTCCGGCCAGGGCGTACCAACCTAGCCAAACCAGACAGGCGGCGACGCATCCGGCCGAGAGAAAACGGCGCCAGCGTGGAATGCCGCCGAGCGTCTTGAAGTACGTGAGATTGATGCGCTGGGCCAGCTTCTTGGTGCTGCGTGTTCGTCCGGCCATATTCCTCGCTCAGTATCGCAGGGCCATCACGGCGTGCACGCCGCTTAAGACCAGCAGAGCGATGGATAGCGGAACGTGCACCAGCAGCCAGGCATGCAGCCAGCGGTAGATGCGGATCTGCCGGCTCAGTTGTTGTTCCTCGTCGCAGATGTTTTCCAGATGGTCCAGAACGCCGTGCACCGGCGCGGCCAGCAGCCTTCGGAGCGACGCAAAAAGATCGGCGGCACGGCGCGGGTCGGCCAGATCGGCGTTGCGGGCTTCGGGATCGCGGAAGTACGGGCGTAGTTTGCGCAGGTAGAACGTCCCGGAATCGGGCGCGGTCTTCGTGCTCGATCTCGATCAGGGCAGCGATTGTTGCGGTCTGGCCTGTCTGGTACGTTGCCTTGGGCGCTTGGCCGTCCAGCGGACCGCAAATGCCGGCTGCCAGCTGGTCGGCTTCCTCGCAAAGCTGCGCTCGCACGTGCGGGATTTCCTCGTAGATGGTTTCCAAGGGGACGCGTTCGGTCATGATGGCCGGAAGAAAATGCTGGATCAGAGCGCCGATCCATCCGCTGGCGATAACGATGAAGAACAGGATCATTAGCACGGCTGTCAACGGGCCGCGAAAAGCGAAGCCGCCGTGGAACAGGATCAGCAGCAGGCTGAGCGTGCCGAACCAGAGGTGCCCACGCATCCAGGTTTGAGCGCGGCCGATGCGCCAGGTGGGGACTTTCTTGCGCGCGCCGAGCAAGCCCGCGTAGAGCATCAGGGCGTAGCCGGCGATGCCGAATGCGAGGCCGGGCCCGCTGCCGCCGCTTGGGCCGGAAGGGGCTTGGACGGCGTAGCGGACGTACAGGAGGGTGCTTGCCAGCGCCAGCGCTGTGCTGACGATCAACCAGCCGCGATGAGTTTTATCGATGCGCATGAAACTCCGTCATCACGAGGTCCCGAGCCAGCGGAAAAATTCATTGGGTTCCACGCGATGGGCGGCGTCGTGCGGGCAAGCATAAACGCAAGTGGGCTCGGCATGCTCGGTACACAGGTCGCACGAAGCGGCTTTTTGCTTTACCGCCGCGATCTGGCGGCCGGGGTTCGTCGGATCGTTCTCCAATACGTTGAACGGATGCAGGTTGATGTTTCCGTACGGGCAATTCTTGGCGCACAGGCCGCAGCCGATGCACCAGTTCTCGATAATCACTTCCAGTGAATTGCGGCGGCGGATGGCGCCCACCGGACAGCCCACCATGCACAACGGATCGCGGCAATGCCGGCAGGACGTGGCTACCAGATAGTGGTCGAAACGCTGGCCCTCGCGGACCAGGCGAGTGACGCCATCGTGAGCATCGGCACACGCGCGCACGCAGGCGTCGCAGCGCGTACAGCGCTCCAGGTCCAGAACCAGCAGGCTCTGCGCTTCCATCAGACCCTGGGCAAGGAAGGTGTCCAGCGGCATGCTGGCAGCGGTTTCCAGGCGCTGGCGGTTTTGTTCCTGGCGCTCCGCGGCCAGCCTCTGAAGGTTCTGGCGGACCTCCGGAAACTGATTCACCATCCGGTTGAACTCGTCGGCGTGGATGCGCACCAGCTCGACATGATCGAGCGCGGTGCAGGTGGCCGTGCGGCGGCCCTCGCCCAGGAGACCGATTTCGCCGAAGTAACCGCCGCGGCCAAGATACGCCAGAACCAGTTCGCCGCCGGGATGCGGTTCGGAAACCTTCACGAATCCCTGGCGAACCAGATAGAAGCTGTCCGCGAAGTCGCCCTGGCGGCACACCGCCTCGCCCTGGGTGTAGCGCACCAGCTCCACCTTGCTGCGCAGGAGATCGATGAAATCCTCCGTGAGCGAAGCGAACATGGGTACACTGCGCAAATGATCCTCCAGCGCCCGCTTGCGATAGTTGGCGTCCAGTTGGGCCTTGAGCGTCTGGTTGCGCTGCATGATGTCGAGTACATTGCGCAGCATTTCGAGAAGCACGCAATCGGTGGCTGCGCGGACGGTGGCGGAGCGCGGATACAAGCTCATGCAGGTCATCTCGCCGAACAAATCGCCGGGTCCGAGCGTGGCTATGGGGTGGTCGTAGGGCAGGTCGACTGAGGCGTCGATGGGAATACTGCGGCGCGTTCCCTCTTCTTCGCGGCGCTCTTGCTGGCGTCCCACCAATCGGCTGGTCAGCTTGCTGAACAGTCCTCGGGCGCCTCCCTGGCTCTGAACGTGAGCCAGCGGTGTGGATAGAAAGACTTCCACCTGCCCCTGCTCAATATAGAAAGCCGTGGAGCCGTATTCGCCTTCGCGGCAAACGATCTCGCCCTGCTTCAAATGACGCCGGACCACGGCGTGCTGGTTGAGTTCGAGGAACGTCCCGGAAACGTTCTGGAAATAGGCCAGCTGCTGCAGCTCATCCACTCCGACCGGCTGGCCCGGCAAAACGGTTTTCACCACGCTCTTATTGGTGAGAGCGCCGGTGGGGCAGGAAACCATGCATTCGCCGCAGGAGACGCAAGAAGAGTTTCCCATGGGCAGGCCGGAGTCGAACGCGATGCCGGTCCCGACGCCTTTGCCCTGCCGGCCCAGCACGTTGTTCTGGCGAATTTCGTTGCAACCGCGGATGCAACGGTCGCACAGGATGCAGGCCTCATGATCCACCGCGATCACCAAGGATGAATTGTCCTGGCCGCGAGCCGAAAGTCGGCGCGGAAAACGGGGCTGGGTGACGCCTTCCAGGCGGGCCAGCGTCTCCAGCTCGCAATCGTGGGAGTGACGCTGGCGCGCGCAGGGGCTGGGATGGTCCGCCATCAGCAATTCCACCAACGTGCGCCGCGCGCGTTTGACTTTGCCGGAATTGGTGAAGACGACCATGTTATTTTCGGCCGGCCGCACGCACGAAGCGGCCAGCGCGCGGGCATGCTCAATCTCCACCACGCAGACACGGCAAACTCCCACCGGCGATTCGTTCGGTTGATGGCAGAGCGCGGGAATGGGAATGCCATGCATGCGGGCGGCGTCGAAAAGCGTGGTTCCCCGCAGGACCGTGATGGGCGCGCCGTCGATGCTGAGTTGGATCTGCTCGCTCATTGGGGCTCCCGCATCGGGCAGACGCCCTCCGGGCAACGCCGGTCGTAAATGTGCGATTCGATCTCGGAGCGGAAGTGCTGGAGCACGGAAGTAATGGGCGCGTGGGCGAACTGGCCGAGACCGCAGATGGACGCCAGCCGCAACGCCTCGGTCAACTCCTCGATCAAAACCAGATCGGCGGGCGATCCCCGGCCGTGCGTCCAGCCGGTAAGAATATCAACTAGCTTTTGAGTTCCCAGGCGGCAGGGCACGCATTTCCCGCAAGATTCGTCGCGGAAGAACCGCACGGCGTTGAGCGCCATGTCCAGCATGCATCGGCCTTCGGCGCAGATCACGATCGCGCCGGAACCGAGCATGGAACCGACGGCGGCCAGAGACTTGAAATCCAGACGGACGCCGGCGGCTGAGGCGGGCAGGAAGCCCGACGACGGTCCGGATGGCGCCAAGGCCTTCAACTTCTTTCCGTCCGCCATTCCGCCGGCCAGATCGAAGATCACTTCCGATATCGGCAGGCCCATTGGAATCTCGAAGACACCGGGGTTGCGCACGTCGCCGCTGATGCCGACAAACTTCAATCCCGCCGCGCCGCCTTGTCCTTGCCCCTTGTACCAATCGACGCCGTTGATGAGGATCTGCGCGACGTTAGCGAAGGTTTCGACATTGTTAAGCGCGGTCGGCTTATTGAAAACGCCGTGGGTCACGGGGAAGGGCGGTTTGTTGCGAGGCTCGGCGCGCCGGCCTTCGATGGCCTCGAGGAGCGCGCTCTCTTCGCCGCAAATGTAGCCTCCGGGGCTGATGAAAAGCTCCAGGTCGAAGGATAGATCCGAACCGAGCAGGTTGTTCCCTAGAAGGCCCCCTTGGTAGCAGCGCTGGATTTCCTGGCGCAGTGTTTCCTCTGGCCGTTGGTACTCGCGGCGCAGGTAGAGAAAGCCTTTTTGAGCGCCGGTTACCAGGCCGGCGAGAATCATGCCCTCGATCACCAGGTGCGGGAGGCGCTGCAGAATGAAACGATCTTTGATGCTGCCGGGCTCGCTCTCGTGGGCATTACAGACCACGTACTTCTCGGGGTCCGGAGCGTTCCGAACAGCTTCCCATTTCAGGCCGGCCGGGTATCCCGCGCCGCCCAGTCCACAGAGGCCGCTGGCTTTTAGCTGCGCGATCACGCCGTTCCAGTCGCGCGTGGCGAGCACGCTTCTCAGCGCGCCATAGGGCTCGGAATTGCGATACGGATCGGATGCGAGATTCCTTGATCCGTCTTCGGTAGGCATGAGCGGGAGCGCGCTTCCACCGAGCGCGGTGAGCGCCAGGGCTTCGGCTTGGGTGGGCGTGACGCCGCGATAGATGTGATCGTTGATCGAAACGGCGGGCGCGCCGTCGCATTGGCCCAGGCAGGAAACTTCACCGATCGTGAGATCGCGTTTGTTGGCGCCCTGAAAACGCTGCTCGAGTCCGGTCTGGAGATGGCCGGCGCCGCGCAGATGGCAGGCGAGGCCGGCGCAGATTCGAATGGAGACCTTGGGCGGACGAGACAAATGGAATTCGGGATAGAAGTCGGCGACGCCATGAATGTGAAATAGCGGCAGCCCGGTGCGCTTGGACAATGCCTCCAATTGCTGGCCCGGCAGGTAGCCGTGCTGGTTTTGAATGGCTCGAAGGTCGTCGAAAATCAACAGTGCCCCTGGCGCGCCTCTTTGGGATTACGAGGTTTCATTATAGGCGACCCTAGCTGCGAGCTCGATGGATGCCCAGGGCCCCCGGTACACGCGGCTTCAGCCGCGTTTCGCCTGAGCGGCGCGACGTTGCCGGGTTGGTACACATTGCGCCAGCCAACCGGTTACTGCGTCGGAGCGGCTCGCGATTCTGGGGAAGAGAGAGATAGACAAAACGCGGCTGAAAGCCGCGTGTACCACTACTTTGACGAGCGCCGGGAAAAACGCGGCTGAAAAGCCGCGTGTACCCCTACTTTGACGAGCGCCGGGAAAAACGCGGCTGAAAGCCGCGTGTACCCCTACTTTGACGAGCGCCGGGAAAAACGCGGCTGAAAGCCGCGTGTACCACTACTTTGACGAGCGCCGGGAAAAACGCGGCTGAAAGCCGTGTGTACCACTACTTTGACGAGCGCCGGGAAAAACGCGGCTGAAAAGCCGCGTGTACCCCTACTTTGACGAGCGCCGGGAAAAACGCGGCTGAAAAGCCGCGTGTACCACTACTTTGACGAGCGCCGGGAAAAACGCGGGTGAAGCCGCGTGTTCCCTACTTTGACGAGCGTCGGGAAAAACGAGGCTGAAAAGCCGCGTGTACCACTACTTTGACGAGCGCCGGGAAAAACGCGGGTGAAGCCGCGTGTTCCCTACTTTGACGGGCGTCGGGAAAAACGAGGCTGAAGCCGCGTGTACCCGACCCCGTCTTTTCCGAAAGCCCGCACTTTCAAGTCGCGCATCCAGGGCCATGCAGGAAACCCCAGTGTCCCAGGCTTAGCGGTAAGATCAGTCGAGGCGAATGCACCAGGGGAACTCTCTTCGATTGAAGTTGTGGGGCGTTCGCGGATCCACGCCGACTCCGGTGCGGGCGAATCTGGGGTGCGGAGGAAATACCGCGTGCCTGGAAATCCGGGCCGGCGAACGAATCGTCATCCTCGACGCAGGCTCTGGGATGCGGGCGCTTGGCCAGGCCATCATTGAAGAGTTTGAAGGCCGTGCGCTCAAGCTGGATATTTTCCTGACGCATTACCATTGGGATCATATTCAAGGGTTGCCGTTTTTCGAACCGCTGTATCGAGAGGACACCGAGATTACGTTGCACGCCGCCGGGAGCCTGGGCTCGGTTCACGACCGGCTTCACGGGCAAATGTCAGCTCCGTATTTTCCGGTCGATTTCGACGGCGTCGCGGCACGCGTCCGTTTCGTGGAACTCGACGGGAACCCGATCGAGGCTGGAGGGCTGCGCATATCCTCGTTCCCCATGCATCATCCGCAAGGCGCCTTCGGATATCGGATGGAATCGCAAGAAGGGGTGGTGGTCTACGCGAGCGACTTGGAGCCCGGAAACGCTCATCTGGACCGGGTGGTTCGTGAGTATTCGCAAGGCGCGGACACTCTGGTTTATGATTCGCAGTTTACGCCCGAAGAATATCTCACTCATCGCGGATGGGGTCACAGTCACTGGCGCGAAGCGGCTGCGGTGGCTGCCGACGCGCGGGTGAAACAGTTGATTCTGTTCCATCACGATCCGTCGCACGACGATCGCGAGGTGGAGAGGATGGAGTCAGACACACGCCGGCTGTTCGAGTGTACGTTAGCGGCTCGCGAAGGGTGGTCGGTCGAGCACGGGTGAAGGAAACGCTCAGTAGCCTTCGGCGTCCGCTGGAACCTTCCCTGCGAAGTAGCGATACACCAGGAAAAAATAGAGCGCGGCAAGCAATATCCCCGGGATGAACCACTTCAACTCCGTGGCCAATCCGTAGGGAGGGGCGGCGCTGTTGTAAATGGTGAGTCCCAGGCTGGGATCCCGGTTGGACGGCAGCACGTAAGGGAAGATCCCAAACGCTGCCGTCGAGAGCAGCCCGGCGATGAATGCGCATGAGCAAAGAAACGCACGCAACTCGTCGCCGCGGCTATGAAACATCCACACGCCCAGCAATCCCGCGAGTGCAGTCGCCGGAAAAATGTAGCCCCACGGGTAGGCGGCGAAATTCTGGGCGATGTGCGGCTGCACCTGAAAGCTGAGGAGCGTGATGGCGATCAAGAGAACCACAACAGACCACCACGCAAGCCTTACAGCGGCGACCGCGCGAGCGTGCACGCTCCCCTCGGTTTTATAGGCAAGCCACAAAGCGCCGTGCATCGCGAGCGTGCAGGCAGCCGCCACGCCGATAGGAACGGTGTACCAATCCAGGATGCCGGGATCGGGGCCCGGCTGAAAATTGGTGAAGAAGGCCAGAAAGAAATTTCCTGAAGAGTCGATCGGCACGCCGCGAATCACATTGCCGAGCGCGGCGCCGAAAGCGATCGCGAGCAGCAAGCTGGAGCCCGAAAACACGACGTCCCAAAGCGATCGCCACAGATCGTTCGGAACATGGCTGCGCAGCTCGATGGAAAGTCCACGCAGGATAAGCAGCCAGAGCACCAGCATCAGCGGGAGATAGAATCCGCTAAAGCTGGATGCATACAGTAATGGGAAAGCGCAGAACAAGATGCCGCCGGCAGCCAGCAGCCAGACTTCATTGCCGTCCCACACCGGTCCAATCGAGCGGATCACTTGCCGGCGCTCCTGCTGGGTCCCGGCAACATAAAGATGCACGATGCCAACACCCAGATCGAAGCCGTCTAAAATGACGTATCCGGCCACCATCAGGGCTACCAGACAGAACCAAAGAATATTCATCGCTCAAGTCCTTCTGTTAGATTGGCGGCGGCTGGTGCGTCCGCCGGTTCCGGACCGTGGTTGATTTCGCGGCCGATCAGGAACAAAAACAAAACGCTGAGCAGCGCGTACAGGCCCAGGAAACCCAGCAGCGTAAAGATTCCGTTTCCGGCCGAGACAGAGGGAGATGCGCCCTGCGCGGTGCGCATTACGCCGAAGATCAGCCAGGGCTGGCGTCCGAGCTCGGCGGTCAACCATCCGGCGATGGTTGCGATGTAAGGGAAGGGAAGCGCCAGCATCAGCGCCCACAGAACTGGTCGGCTGCTGAACAACCGCCCTCGGTAAAGCATCAGCGCGGAGAGCCCCATGAGCGCCAGCAGCAGCGTTCCCAATCCCACCATGATGTGATAGCTGAAGTACAGCAGCGGTATGTTTTGCGGCCAGAGATCCTGAGAGAATTGCCGGAGCCCCTTCACTTCGGAGTTCCAGCGCTGGTAGGTCAGAAAGCTGAGCGCTTTGGGCACGGTGATGGGATTGTCGAGCCGCATTTTTAGCATGTCGGGCTGGCCAATGAGCACCAGGGGCGCGCCACTCTGGGTGTCGAACAGCCCTTCCATGGCGGCCAGCGTCTGCGGCTGGTGCAGGGCGACGTTCCGGCCTTGCCGGTCGCCGGTGGGAAAGATGGCGAGCAAGCTGGCCATCAGCCCCGCGATGACGCCGATGCGGAGAAACACTTGGCCGTACTTCTCGCGCTCCCGCATCAGCAGATAGTAAGCTCCGATGGAGGCCATCACGACACTCGCCGTCACTACCGATGCGAACATATTGTGCCAGTATTGCCAGAACGCCCAGGGATTTAACAATAGGTCCGCGAAGCTGGTGAACATGATGTGGCCGTCCGGACCGATTTGATAGCCTGTGGGATGCTGCATCCAGGCGTCGGTGGCGATGATCAGATATCCCGACAGCCAGGAGCCAAGGAAAACCAGGAAGGCGGCGCCCCAGTGCGCAAGAGGCGTGAGCCGCTCTTCTCCAAACAGGAACAGTCCCAGAAAACTCGATTCGAGAAAGAACGAAAAGAGGCCCTCCATTCCGAGGGTTTGTCCAATCACGGCGCCAGCTTCTCTGGAGAAATTCGCCCAATTGGTGCCGAACTGGAATTCCATTGGGATGCCCGTAATCACTCCAAAGGCAAAATTCACGGCGAAAATCTTGGCCCAGAAGCGTGCGGCGCGACCGTAGCGGCCGTCGCGGGCCCGGAGCTCCATGGTTTTCAGGATAAGAATCAGTAGGGCTAGGCCCATGGTTAACTGCGGAAACAAATAGTGGAACGTGATGGTAAAGGCGAAGTGCAGCCGATCTACCGCCAGTGCCGAATCCATAGTTCCCAACTCTAACAGAATCACAAAACAAGCAAAATCTCCCCTGGAGCGGCCGGCGCTCGCGGTCCTGTATGATCGGTCTACGGGATGAACACGGGCGACCAACGCGCTTTCCGGCAGGCTGCGCTCGGATCGAGCATCGAAGCCGCGGAGCTGAAAAAGACCGTTCTGGCGCTGCGCGAGGAGCTGGAACGGCGCGAGGCTGAGAATCGCAACAGCGTGCAGCGGGCCACCGCGCAACTGGCCGACGAGATCGCGCAGTTGAAGGCCACCATCCTGGCGCTGCGCCAGCAGTTGGAGAGGCAAAGAGACCAGCACGCGCTCGAATTTCAGGAAGCCCGAGTCGCGGCGAACCAGGAGCAGATGCAACTGCGCGCGACGATCCTGCGGCTTCGCGAGGAATTGGAAAAGCTGAATGGGCGCGTCTAGCGAGCACGGGACAGCTTCAGCACGCGGGCGCCGCGCAGTCCAAGCTCCCAACCCGCGCCGGAACGTGCGCGAAATGGAACTGCTGCTGCGGCTGAACCAGCAGATCTCGACCATCGACGCGCTGGACGAGTTGTTGCAGACCATCGTGGATCTATGCGCGAGGGAGTCCGATTCCGAGCGAGGCACGCTATTTTTAAGCGATTCGGAGACCGGCGAACTCTACTCGCGCGTAGCGCAAGGCCTGGGCATTCCCGAAATCCGGATCATGAATACCATGGGCGTGGCTGGGCATGTGTACACCACCGGCCGGGGCATCATCATTGACGACGCGTACTCGAATCCGCTTTTCGATCGCAGCGTGGACGAAGAGACTCGGTACGTCACCAGAAACCTGGTATGCGCGCCCATCCGGTTTAAAGGGGAAATATTGGGCGTATTGCAGATGCTCAACAAGAAAAGCGGCGCCTACACCAAAGAAGATTTACATCTGCTGGAGGCCATGGCCGAGCAAACCGCGCTTACCCTGCGAAGCGTGCTGTTCCGCGAAAACACCAAGGTGATTCGCGAGCAGGAAATGAAGTTTCTGGATTTCGTCTCCGAATTGACTTCCGATTTCGACCTTGGCACGGTGCTCATCAAGATCGTCACCGAGGCGGCCGCCATGCTGAAGGCGGAGCGCGCCACGCTGTTCCTGCACGACGAAAAGCGCAAGGAGCTGTTTTCAAGAGTCGCCATGGGAGCTTCGGTGGGCGAGATCCGGATTCCGGATCATGTCGGAATCGCCGGCGCCGTGTTCACCTCCGGCGAGACCATCAATCTTCCGTATGCTTACGCCGACCTGCGCTTCAATCCGGCCCAGGATAAACGCACAGGCTATTTCACGCGCTCCATCCTGTGCGTCCCGATCGTCAAAAAAGAAGGGACCATTATCGGCGTCACCCAGGCGCTGAACAAGAAAGGCGGCCCGTTCACCAAGGAGGACGAGGCGCGTCTGAAAGCCTTCACCGCCCGACTCGCCATTAGCCTGGAAAACGCCAAGCTCTTCGAAGACGTGCAGAACATGAAGAACTACAACGAGAGCATGCTGCACAGCATGTCTACCGGCGTAGTGACGCTCAATGAGGAGGGCAGCATCACCACCTGCAACGCCGCAGGCCTGGAGATTCTCAAAGTGGCGCCTGCCGGGATCCTCCACCAGCCGGCGCGCGAGTTCTTTAGCGGACCGAATGCCTGGGTGGAGGAAAGAATCCAGGTAGTGAACCAGACGCTGCGCTCCGACATCCGCATGGACGCGGAGATGACGGTGGCAGGCGAAAAGATTTCGGTGAATCTGACGGTGCTGCCTTTAATGACCGAAGACGAATCCACCGGCCAGCAGAAGCATTTGGGCTCGCTGCTCATGATCGAGGACATCAGCACTGAGAAACGCATGAAGTCGACCATGTCCCGTTACATGGATCCGGGGATCGCCGATCAGCTTCTGGCCGGAGGCGACGAAGTCCTGGGCGGGAAGAGCGTGGAGGCCACGGTTCTGTTTTCCGACATCCGCGGATTCACCAGCATCTCGGAGGAATTAGGGCCGCAGCCAACCGTTGCCCTCTTGAACGAATACTTCACCATCATGGTGGAATGCGTGCAAAAGCAAGGAGGCATGCTGGACAAATTCATCGGCGATGCCATCATGGCCGTCTTTGGCCTACCCGTTCAGCATGAT
The DNA here is from genome assembly GCA_963824345.1 of Bryobacterales bacterium. Taxonomy (GTDB): domain Bacteria; phylum Acidobacteriota; class Terriglobia; order Bryobacterales; family Bryobacteraceae; genus Palsa-89. The sequence continues at coordinate 563,490 of CAWGOZ010000006.1, read as the reverse complement.
GACGACGCAGATCGGGCCGTCCGGGCGGCAGTGTCGATGATCTCCGAACTGCGGCGCTGGAACCGCGAGCGGACCGCCGCCGGCAAGGTTCCGCTCGACATGGGCGTGGGCATCAATACGGATAAGGTGGTATCCGGCAATATCGGATCTCCCAAGCGGATGGATTACACGATCATCGGCGACGGCGTGAATCTTGCGTCCAGGCTGGAAGGCGCCTGCAAGCAATATGGCTCGCATATCCTGATCACGGAGAATACGCTGCACCTGCTGCGCGGGACATATCGCATGCGCGAAGTGGACTGCGTGGTAGTGAAAGGCAAGCACCAGCCTGTCCCCATCTACGAAATCCTGGACTATCACACCGACGAATCCTTCCCCCACTTGATGGAGTCAGTGAACGCTTTCAAGAGCGGCCTGGACTACTATCGCTTCCGCCAGTGGGACAAGGCCATCGACGGATTCGCGGAGGCGGCGTTCCTCAACCCGGACGACCAGCTGCCGCGCATTTATGTCGACCGCTGCATGCATTTCAAATCGCAACCGCCGCCTGAAACCTGGAACGGCGAGTGGATCATGACCACCAAGTAAAATGAACGCACGAAACATACCAGACGCTCGAACGATCCCCGCAACACTGACCCGCCGCCGGCTGCTCAAGGGCGCCGCGGGGATCGCGACGGCGGCAGCGGCAGCACTCATGCCTCCCAATGTCCGCCGCGTGCTGGCCCAGCAGCAACCCCGGCGCAGTTCGCTCGGCGACATCAAACATGTCGTGATACTCATGCAGGAAAACCGGTCGTTCGATCATTATTTTGGGACCTTGGCCGGCGTGCGTGGATTCGGCGATCTGGACGCGCTGAAGCTGCACAACGGGCAATCCGTGTTCTACCAGCCGGACGCCGCGAATCCAAAGGGCTATCTGCTGCCGTTTCATCTGGACACGCACGCGAGCAACGCGCAGAAGATTCCTTCCACCAGCCACGCCTGGTCGGTCCAGCACGAAGCCTGGAACGGCGGCCGCATGGATCAATGGCTGCCCGCGCATCGCAAGGCGGATGGAGTGAACGGCCCGTACGTGATGGGCTATTACAAGCGGGCGGACATTCCGTTCCAGTTCGCGCTGGCCGAAGCGTTCACCATCTGCGACGCCTACCACTGCTCGGTTTTCGGCCCGACCTGGCCAAACCGGCTGTACCTGATGACGGGCACCATCGACCCGGAAGGCCGCAACGGCGGGCCGATTCTCAGCAATAACGCTCCCACTGGCGGCTATACATGGACTACCTATCCGGAGCGATTACAACAGGCCGGAGTGAGTTGGAAGATTTACCAGCAGAAGGACAACTACGGCTGCAACATGCTGCAGTATTTCCGCATCTTCGAGCAGGCCAAAGCCGGCACGCCGCTTCACTCCAGGGGCGTGCAATTCGATCCGGAAGGCCAGTTCGAATACGACGCGATGCACGATAAGCTGCCGGCCATCTCCTGGATCATCCCGACTGGTTTTCAGTCGGAACATCCGGACTTTATGCCCGCCGATGGCGCGGCGTTTGTGGCCAGCAAAATCGATGCCATCGCCGCCAATCCGGACGTGTGGGCGAAAACTGTGTTCATCCTCAACTACGACGAGAACGACGGACTCTTCGACCATGTTCCACCCGCGGTTGCGCCCAAAGGCACAGCTCGTGAATTTGCGGAAGGCCTTCCGATCGGCGCCGGATTCAGGGTTCCATGCATTCTGGTGTCGCCGTGGACCGCGGGAGGCTGGGTATCGAGCGAGCGATTCGACCACACCTCCGTGCTTCAGTTTCTGGAAACTTTCACCGGCGTGCGTGAGCCCAATATCAGCGACTGGCGGCGGCGTACCTTTGGCGACTTGACGTCGGCCTTTCGTTTCCGCGAAGCAGCGTTCAAGCCTCCGGTTCTGCCGGACACCAGCGGCCCGCTGAGCCTGGCCAAATTCGGCGCGGCTAACCTACCGAACCCGTCGTTCCCGGGCACTGCGCAGACGGCACCCCAGCAGGAGAAAGGCAAGCGCAACCGCGTATCAAAAGGCTCGACGATCTAGGTCCTTCAGTTGCTCCCACTAGGCAGCGCGAACGCGATCAGCTCGGCCGGAATATTTCCGCCGATTGCAACCACGATGTACTGCCTGCCGTTCAGCATGTAGGTCATGGGCGATCCGGTTTGTCCCGCAGGCATGTACACCGCGCCCTGCTCCTGCCCGGTCTTCTTGTCATAGGCGCGCAGCATAGCGCCCTTCTGGCCGGATGGCATGGTGAATACGCCGCTCTCGCCCGCGATGACAAGCGTCTTGGTAACCAGCGTTCCGATGACTCCGGGCCGGCCCGTGCGCGGGATCGCGATTCCCTGGAGCGCCGGACGATTGCGCACGTTGTCGGGTGTTTCACCATGAGCCACTTGCCACACGATTGCGCCCTGGTCGAGATCGATCGCGCTGATTTGGCCGTAGGGCGGCTTGATGATGGGGAGTCCTTGCACCAATAGCGGCGGAGGAGCTCCGGCGGCGTCCGCGGGCTTTCCTAAAACCCACGCCATGTCGGATGCGCCGGGTTTGGGAGGCACCAGTCCCATGGAGTCCAGCATCCTTTGCGAATATACATACAGCATGTGAGTCTCGGGATCGAACGATCCGCCCGGCCAGTTGGATCCGCCGCCAAACGGTCCCATCACCAGCGTGCCCAACGGCCCTTCGGGCTTGCTCACCACCGGAGGCGTAAAAAGCGGACCGAACTTGTAGCGGGAGGTGATTTTCACCGCCTCCGCGCGGAGCTCCGGCGTGAAGTCGATCAGGTCTTCGACGGATGAACCCTGGCGATCATAAGCCGGCGGCTTGCTTGGGAACGGTTGGGTCGGGCTGGTCTTTTCGCCGGGCGTCGCGGATTGCTCCACGGGCCTTTCCACGATGGGCCAGACCGGTTTACCGGTGACGCGGTCGAACACATAAAGAAAAGCTTGTTTGGTGGGCTGGGCGAGGGCTTTGATCGGGCGCCCGTTCACCGTGATATCCACCAGCATGGGCGCACTGGGAATATCCATGTCCCAGATGCCATGGTGCACCAGCTGATAGTGCCATTTTCGCTGGCCGGTTTTGAGATCCACAGCGACGATGCTCTCGCCGAACAATCCGTTCCCCGGACGATGGCCGCCGTAGAAATCCCCGGTGGGCAACTCCACCGGAATGTAGGCCAGGCCGAGTTGCTCGTCCACGCTGATCTGGCCCCATGCGCCGGTGTTGCCGGTGTAGTCGGCCGAATCGTTTTCCCAAGTGTCATATCCAAACTCACCGGCCTTCGGGATGGTGTGGAAGATCCAGAGCCGTTTTCCGGTGCGCACATCGAAGCCGCGTACATAGCCCTTCACGTTCGCTTTGCTCTTGGGTATGTCTCCGGCTTTGTGCGCGGCCCCGACAATGACGACATCGCCCGCCACTACCGGCGCCGCGTGCAGGCCGATCTCTCCGTTCAGCGGATCGATTTCCTGATCGTCGGCGAGCTTCAGATCCACAACGCCATCCGTTCCAAAATCGGGGACGCGGGCTCCCGTCGTGGCGTTCAATTCGATCAGGCGATAGCCTGGCGTGACATACAAGATGCGCTCTTCGCGTCCGTCGGTCCAATAGGCGAGTCCGCGGCCGGAAAGCCTGCGCGGTGCGGCATCCCCGCGGCTGCCCTCTTTTTCTAAGTGAAGCCACTGCAGTTCGCCCGTGGCTGCATCCAACGCCACCACGTCGCGGCGCGTGCCGGCAGTGGAGTAGAGCACGCCATGGATCATCAGCGGCGTGGATTCCAGGTTCGTTTCCGGCCGAGGTCCCAGGTTATCGGTCTTGAATCGCCACGCCACTGTCAGCTTATTGAAGTTCGCCGCGTTAATCTGATCGAGCGGCGCGTAGCGAGTGTTGCCCAGGTCGCCGCCATAGGTTCGCCATTCGCCGTTCTGGGCGCCGGACTGGGCAGCGGCCGGAAGACTTGCCGCCGCGATCAGACAAAACGCGATAGTCCGATGCGCCACTTTACTTGAGTGCCTTGACTGCGGCATTGAACTGGCTCACCGCCGCCTGGCGCTGCGCGGCAAAGTCCTCGCGCGCGCTCTTGAGCTGGGCATCGTATTTCTCACGAATGCTCTGGAGCTCCGCGTCCTCTTGCTGGCGCAGGCTCTGGACGGCTTGATCCTCCCGGCTGTGGATGCTGGCCAGAGATTCCTTCTTTTCGTTATAGAGAGCCAGGAAACCCGGCTTGATTCGATCCATGAGCGCGGCCCATTCGTCGTCATCTTTATTGCGTGTCTCCTCATATTGCTCACGGAGTTGTTTCAGCGCGCTTTGGAACGCGCTATTGAGAGAGTCCAGCTGCTGTTGCAGGGGCGCAATCTCTTTTTGGTGGCTTTCTTTCAGATTGCCAATTTGCTGGCTGAGATTTTGCAAGTCAGCCTTTTCCTGCTGTTCCAAAGCGTGCAATTGCGACGATACCTCGCTATTGGCGGCGCTGCTTACGGATGCGGTCGCGGCCTTTTGACCACCGCCACCCCCAGCGGCGTCCGCGCATATACCCACGCTTACGGAAAGAACCAGGCTGAGCCATAGATTGCCGAAGTGTTTGATCATAATGGGACCTCTTTTCACATCATTGTCTCTATCGTACGAATTTTCCTCGCTCACTGTATTACTGACGCCTTCGAACCGTATATCGCGCAGTATCATGGAAACTTCATGGTGCGCGCCAGCCTTCCGCAGATTTTGTCCAGCACGGGCTTTACCCTGTACCTTTTCGTTATCTGCCTGGTCCTGGCGCTGCTGGAGATTCAAATTGAAGGCGCCGACGGCTGGGCGTCCGCGCTGCCAACCTGGCGCATCCAGCCCAAATGGCTGCTACGGCTGACTTCCGGCAAAGCGATCACCGGATATCACATTGGGCTGAACTCGCTGCTCCTGCTATGGTTGCACTTGCCGTTTTGGTTTGTTCCCTGGAACTGGTCAGCCGAGTTTACGATAGCCGGGACTTACTTTCTAATGGCTGTCCAATGGGATTTCCTGTGGTTCGTTCTCAACCCCCATTTCGGCCTGCGCCGCTTCTCCAGGGCGCGCATATGGTGGTTTCGAAACTGGTATTTGGGAATCCCGCGAGAATATTACGTCGGATTGATCTTGTCTCTCTCGGCCTGGCTCGCGGCGGGCGTGCTAAACGGGACTCGATCGTGGGACAGTGCCCGGCGTTGGCTGCTGTGCGCTCTCACGCTCCTTGCGCTAACGTTTTGCGCAGCGTTGTGGGCGCGCTTCCGGCATCGCCGGCTACAGTGAACGATCCGATCGCGGATTCTCGCTGCACCTGACCTGGACTCAGGAAATCGCGATATTCTCCCATACTGGCGCCCACACGCACGGAGAGTACACCAAACAAGAACCCGATTTCGAAGAAGATACTTCCGCACAGGACCACCAGCGCGATTCCGGCAGTCCTCCATCCGGCAGACGGCAGGCTGTCGGCGACGCTCACTCCGGGCTGTAACACCGCCCGCGCAGCCAATGCGCCAAGTGCCAGGGCGACGACATTCCGCCAGGCCAGCGGAAACACTCTCCCCGCAATTGTTTTAATGGATCGCCACGCGCCGGCGGGTGTTTTTATGGCCTGCTGATCGCCGGCCCATTGCTCCGTCTGGTCGCCCAGGATTTTGATCAACGACCAAGCGGCTCCTGCCCCCAGCGCGATTCCCAGAATCGGCAGGGCGAGCGCGTAGCCGGTCTGGATGGCTTCGCGAAGCCGGGGCGCGGTGGCAACGACATCTCTGGTCCATCCGCTGGCGTGGCGGATGTCGGGACTAAACGTCGAGGCAATCATGGCCGAGTTGCATATGCCCCCCACCAGACCTCCCAAGGCGGTGGCGGTGAAGATCGCCAGGTTGTCCAAGATACTCCGCTGGAACCGTCCTCCCCTCCAGATCACGGTGTAAAACAGCAGGAGCAAGGAAACCGCAACGCCCCACACGAAACCTCCGGCGGAGCCCTGCAGAATTCCAGCCGGCGCGTTCCGCTCTCCCATGGTGAGGGACGCCCCAAAGTATCCGACCGGCACGAAGGGCACGGCAGCTCCCAGCCCGGTGAAGACCGCCGAAACCGCGGTAATGTAGGCAATCTTGCCGAACGACTCCTTTAACCGGTGCGCGGCCAGTTCGGCCAGAATACCGGCCCGGCTGAACGGCGCGAGCTTCTTCCAGCGCGGCCAGTAGGGCGCGCCCGTCCCCTGCAGGGTATCCACGGCATCGCGCAACAAGCCGATCGCCACCCGGGCGTCGCCCCGCGTTCGCTGATCTTTGAGGCCATCGAACAAATGCTGCAGGCTGGCTCCGTCGTCGGAGGCGATCAAAGCGGAACAAGCCGCCTTTCGAACCTCGATGTCGCCCTCCAGCGCCAGTTGGACCACTTGCTGGTACAGCTCCGGCAAGCGCTCGATCCTGCCACGAATTTCGGCGTTGTGAAGAAGACCGAGAACATCCAGCCGGACCGAAACATCGTGGTCCTGCGCAAGCGCATTATGCAACACCTGGGCCAGTTTTCCGGGAGACGCGGCCGCCAACGTCTGGGCCCATCCCAAAGGCGAGATGGTTTTGCCGAGCACGTTCTTGCGCAGATCGCCGAGCGCGCAACGCAACAGAAATTCCGCTTCATCCTCGCGAAAATAAAGTTTGTTTTCCAGCGCCGGCTCGAGGTCGGCCAATAATGTCGTTTCCCGATTGAAGACTTCCTGGCCCTGGGCGTTGCGCAACGTGGAGGCCAGTTGATTGAAGGAAAGCTCGAACGCCACCTTCCCGCGGTATTTCTGATCGATCGCTTCGGCCAGAAAATCATGCACCAGCTCGTATTCAGGGGCATCGCCGCAGCGGCGAACCAAGCCGCGCCCGACAAATTCATCCGCCACGTTACCGGGCAATCTCCCGACGCAGCGCACGCCATTTTGGAAATTCTCGGGCACTCGGGTTCTCTTGTGATTGGAGACGAACTCCAGCAAGGATAGCCGGATGAATTCCTCCTTAGCTGCCTGACTGGTATTCGCGGCGCCCTGCAGCAAATTCTCGCGTCCCGCGATTTCGGCGACCGCCTCGTCCAGGTCCTTTTCCAGGACCTCCCGCACGAAACCGTCCACGCGTTCCCGGGTAGTCCCCTTCCATTCGGCGAGACATCCGGCGTTGATGGCCGAGTGAGGTCCTCCAGGCATCCGTCCGGCCTTCTCCCACAGGCGCTTGCACACCTGCGAGATTTTCCTCGGTTCCACGGTGTAATTCCGGCCCTCGCGAACTGCCAGCGCTGCCGCTAGCGCCGCCGCCAGATCCGGATCGAATTCCACGCGCCGAGCCTTGGCCGGCTCGATAATACATTCCACGGCCTGCTCCACGGAGAGCTTCCGAACGGCCCGCCACCAGGGCTTGATCTGCAATTGTTCGGTGTATAGTTCGGCTCTGCCCCAGTATTCTTCGCGGAAGGAAACGATGATCCGGACATCCACGCGGTCGCGCCAGCAGCGCTTGAGAAGGTTATTGGTATAGTTCAGGAATTGGTGGCTCTGCTCGCTCTCCTCCGGCCGGCCGAACAGCTCTTCGGTCTGGTCGAAGATGAAAATGTGGCGGGTATACCGGCTCTGGCCGGCCGCCGCGCAAATTTCGCCTACGATGTCTTCTTCCTGAACCTCGGACGCCGGCTCGGAATCGGCGCTGCCGCGCACCTGTTGCAACACCGCGCGCATCAAGTGGAGTCCAGTGCTGTCCGCTTTCATGTGGTCGGGGACCAGAATTGGAGCTCCCAGCCAGTTCTCTTCGAGCAGCATCTTTCTCAGGCCCACGGTAAGCAGCGAAGTCTTTCCCACTCCGGACGGCCCGTACATGAAAAGCAGACGGTCGTCTTTGCTTGAGTCCAGCGAATCATGCGGTTTCGTTAGGGCTTCCGCCAGCCACTGGGCATCCTCTCCACGCCCGAAATAATAATTCTCCCAGGCCTTTCCAAACGGTTTAAATCCTGGGTAAGGCGAGTCGGCAGGTTCGATTGTTCCTCGATTCAGGCCTTCCGACTCTTCGCTCAGAGCGTCCCGCAGGAGATCGAAACACTCGTTTTCCTGGCCCGCATGAAAGGTGAAAGCATTTCGCCGCGTGAATTGGAAATGGGCAAACGACAAGTCCAGCTTCGTATTCCGTTCCTTCACCAGCCACACCGGCCGGCCGTGCCCGGCCGCCTCGCTGATTTCAAACCGGACGTGCTCGGATGCGACCGCTTCGGGGCTGTAGAGGAACAGCAGCACATCGCACCGGCGAACTTCGGAGGACAGCCGGGGTTGCCATTCCTCCCGCGCTGGAATGTCTCGCGGCGCAAAAAAGCACGAGATCTTCCCCTCGCGCTCCAGGTATTCAACCAGGTTCTGCGCCAAACCGTCGTCCCGGCTGGAGTAGCTGACAAAAACCCTCAAACTACGGAATGAGGAAGGGGGGAGGGCCATTCCTTGGTACCTGTCGGATCATTATGGCACACCGGTTTTGTTAGAGGCTTAGGTCCGTTCGAGTTCCTTCATTTGCAGGATCGTTCGCCACTGATACACTTCCTGCAACAAATACGCGCTAGTCGAGATCCCGAGCTTGGCGATCCCGTTATAAGCGCGGGTAAGATCGCCGTTGAGCGCGCCGCGCTGCTCGGCCAACTCGCTCCTCAACTCACGCAAAGTGATTGCCATCCCGTGGTAGCGCAAAGCGTTCTGAGCATACTCGCCGTGGCTCTTTATAGCGGACAGAGCCGCCGCGATGGCCGGAAGGATGGCGGAAATGGCTGCCACCGCGGGCATGAAAAGCTCTACCTCACCCATCCATCTTGTGGGGCTGAGCCAGGCCGCCAAACCGTACGACGCCAGATAGAGGAACAGAACGATTAGAACCGCCCAAACCAGCAGGCCGATCGTCAGTTCGAGGTGGCCATCCGTTGTTTCCTGGCTCTTGCAAGCGTGGGAATAATATTCATATTGATAGTTCACCTGCCGCGTTTCCAGCAGCCAGCGAACCGCTTCGAGATAGTCCCGGTCGATGCGCGCGTTCGGCAAACTTGCTTGCCGCATAAACGCCCGCACGTACCAGTTGGTCCAATCCGAGTCCTCGTGAAACTCCTGCATGTAGGCAGGCACGTCGACCGGGATGGCGCGGCCCAACAGCAGCAAATAGCGGGCATGCCGAAACTGCTCAGCCAGCTGGCGATAGTTCAGCCAGCGTATTCTCCACAGCATTCTCTTTTCCCGCACGTACAGCCCCAGGACCGCCAACATCACAAAGAACTCGATGCCTTTCAAGGCCGTAGCGGCGTACTCGTGGTTCTTTCCCAGCGCTCCGGCCAATACTGCAGCTATTACCGCGGTGATGCCCAGCATGGTCGCCGCAAAGAAGGCCGCCCGGTAGATCTTGCCATATCCGCGCGCCAGGTGGTCTGCCCAGCAATAAGCGCCGAGAAAGCTGGCGTCAATGCGTTGTGGCGCGTCCCCCAAGGCGCGAATCACAATCCGATCGTCTTCGGAACCTTCCCAACGCTCGGTTATTTCCTCCGAGAAGTAGTCCCAGCCGCCGAAGCTCGGTACGCGGTCCAGGAACAGGCCGGTGAGACGGCTGACGGGTGGCTGCCGATCTTCGGTGGTCAGGATTCCCTTTAGCAAAATACCGATGCGAGCATTGTCCAGTTCAACCGAGCCGGCGTGAAAAAGGCGCTCCCGGTACTGCTTGCCGCTGCGAGACCAAACCAGTTCCGCCTCGTACGGCGCGTCCAGGGGGATGTGGATTACGGGAACTCGTTGGTCGAATGCCCGTTGTTCCAACCACACGCTGCCGCCATAACGGAAGGGAGCGTTGCGGAGCACCATTACGATCAAAAGATCGCTGTGACTGAGAATGACCCGATTGGCCTCGGCATAGGCTTGGTCCTGCGACTCTCGCGTGGCATCGTCGCCGGGTAATTCGAATAGCGCATTGACCGCGGGGTCGCGGATCAGCCGATCGAAGTTTTCACGCGCCTTATCCTGGCCTACGCTGTTCTGAATGTTCCTCTGGAAAGCTTCCTTGTGAAACGGCAGCACGCCGTGCACGCGATAACCTCGCTGCACGGCCAAAGCGCCCACTTCTTGATCCACGCCGGCAGCTAACTGGGTTAACAGACGGACCTCTGGCGGGTCGCTGCTCTTACTGGCGAAGGATGCGGCAAAATCGTCGCCGATCTTTTCCACTTCGCCGGCAATCTGCTTCAGCACCTCGTCGATGACGGCAGAGATTTCCCGGGAAGTACGCTCGGGAATTTCCAGGTGCCCCGTAACGCCCACTCGAAACACCAGCTTCGGCGCCGGTGGCTTGCCTTCCTGCAGCGCCTTTACCCGGTCTGGCCCGGCCCCCGAGCCTGTTCGCCGCGTTGCGCTTGAATCTGGCCAAGGAAGATGCATAGTGCTAATTTAGATCATCATTTTCCGGCGCGGTAAGGCGTTCGCGGCGCAACCGCATCAGCGAACTCGCTCTGGCCACCAGCCCATGGTACAGGCTGCGCTGCGGATTGCCGTAGGTTTATTTTGATATGATGGCCACCGGCATTCGAAAGCCAGGATACTCTTATGTCTAGACTGCGCTTGCTATTCTCCCTTGGAACCGCGGCTTGGATGTTGACTCCGCTGGCCGCTCAGCATAGCTACGCCCCCTCGGATGTCGAGGATGGCGGAAAACTGTTCCGCGCCAACTGCGTCTCCTGTCACGGCCCGGAAGGCAACCTGGTGGACGGCGTGGATCTGGCGCACGGCAAGTTCCGCCGCGCGGCCACCGAAGACGATGCGATCCGGATCATCGAAGACGGTATCCCGGGGACGGCGATGCCCCCGCACAACTTCGGCGATTTTCAGGCGGGAACCATCTTGGCGTACCTGCGCCAGGTTGCCACCGGCGGCCGGACTGCGCTGCCCAATGGCGACGCGGCGCGGGGTAAGGCCATCTTTGAAGGCAAGGGTGGATGCGCGGGCTGCCATCGCGTGTATGGAGTCGGTTCGCGAGTCGGCCCGGATTTAAGCGACATCGGAGCGCTGCGGCGGGTGGCCGAGATCGAGCGTTCGATTGTGGATCCAAACGCGGAGGTGCTGCCGCAAAATCGCTATTACCGCGTCACGACCAAGAGCGGCGAAGTTTTAACGGGAAGGCTGCTGAACGAAGATACCTTCTCGATACAGCTCCTCGATAGCAAGGAGCGCTTGCTGTCGCTGCAGCGCACGGAACGTCCGAGCGGCCGGATTCCTGGATGAATCGCCGATGCCCTCCTACCGGGACAAGCTGAGTAAAGCGGAAAGAGACGACGTGATTACCTACCTGGCCTCATTGAAAGGATTTTGAGTCATGACGCGACGGGCACTATCGATCCTTGGTGTTTGCTTTTGGGGTGGTTGCTTTTGGATATCCGCATGTCTGAGCGGAGCTCTGTGGGCGCAAGTATCCTTCGACCGGATCTTGGCCGCCGGCAATGAACCGCAAAACTGGCTGACCTATTCCGGATCGACCATGAGCCAGCGCTACACCACGCTGAATCAGATCACGCCCGAAAACGTAAAGAACCTCGAATTGCAGTGGATGTTCCAGGCGCGGTCGCTCGAAAAATTCGAGGCCACTCCGTTGGTGGTGGACGGCATCATGTACACCGTGCAGGCGCCGAATAACGTGGTCGCGCTGGATGCAGTGACGGGCCGCGTTTTCTGGACGTATGCGTATGTGCCGGACCGGACTGCGCGTCCGTGCTGCGGGCAGGTAAATCGCGGGCTGGCGATTCTGGGCGACACGCTGTTCATGGGCACCATCGATGCGCACCTGGTTGCCCTGGACGCGAAAAGCGGGAAGCCGATCTGGAATGTGACCGTCGCCAAGGCGTCCGCGGGCTATGCTCTGACTCACGCTCCCCTGGTGATTAAAGACAAGGTGATCGTTGGGACTGCCGGCGGCGAGTACGGAATTCGCGGCTACATTGCCGCGTACAACGTGAAAACCGGCAAGGAAGCCTGGCGCTTCTATACCATCCCCGGCAAAGGCGAGCCCGGCAACGAAACCTGGAAGGGCGATTCGTGGCAGCACGGCGGCGCGTCGGTGTGGGTCACCGGATCCTACGATCCGGCGCTAAATCTGACGTATTGGGGCATTGGCAATCCAGGGCCCGATTGGAACGGAGACGAGCGCGATGGCGACAACCTCTATAGCGATTGCGTGGTAGCGCTCGATCCCGATACCGGGAAGCTGAAATGGTATTTCCAGTTCACTCCGCACGACACTTTGGATTACGATTCGGTGCAGGTTCCAGTGCTGGCGGACATGGATTGGCACGGCCAGCCGCGCAAAGTGATGCTGTGGGCCAATCGCAACGGGTTCTACTATGTCCTGGATCGCACCAACGGGCAATTCCTAACCGGCAAGCCGTTTGCCAACGTGAACTGGGCCAAGGGTCTGGACGAAGGCGGACGGCCGATGCGGGTGAAGGGCATGGAGCCCACCGCTGACGGCGCGCAAGTCTATCCCGGCGTGCAGGGCGCCACCAATTGGTATTCTCCATCTTATAGCCCGCGGACCGGCTTGTTCTACATTCCGACCTGGGAGAAGTATTCATCGGTATTCGTGAAAGTTCCCGCCGAGTATAACGAGGGCCGCCGCTACGTTGGCACATCGCCGAGGTCGGTGGTGGGGCTGCAGGGCGCGACCGTCAATCAGCGCAAAGAAGACGAAGGTTACGGCGCGGTTCGAGCCATCGATCCCAAAACCGGCGAGCAAAAGTGGGAGTTCAAGATGCTGGATGTTACCGATGCCGGCATCCTGACCACCGCTACGGATCTGCTGTTTTCGGGCGGGCGCGAAGGATATTTCTATGCGCTGGACGGACGCACCGGCGAGTTACTCTGGAGGGCCAATGTAGGCGGCGGAGTGGCCTCCGGACCCATGTCGTACGCGGTCAACGGAAGGCAGTTTATCTCCGTGACGGCCGGGAATTCGTTGCTGGTATACGCGCTGAAACCGTAAGCGGCGGAATTATGAGACGGTACTCGCTTCTTCTTTTGATGGCGGCCGCTGGGCCAATTGTCGCGCAACAGCCGATGGTCTTTGACACCTACACGCCAGGCCCCTGCTCTCCCAACGGGCAGCCGCATGGCGGGTGCCCTCCGGGAACGCTGCATCGCATCCGCGTGGTTCCCATTGCGACCGGGCTGGATCGTCCCTGGCACATCGCGTTTCTGCCGGATGGCCACGTCATACTGGTGACCGAATTTTCAGGGCGATTGCGGATGATCCGCGACGGCGTGCTGGATCCAAATCCGATCTCCGGTTGGCCGGTAGATTCGTTGCACGCTCAAACCCTGAACTCGGTTCTGGTTCATCCGGAGTTCGCGCAGAACCGTTTCGTATATCTGTCCTACCAGAAAGGCGACGAGCAGAAGCGCACCACGCTGGGGTTGGCGCGCGGACGGCTGGACGGCACCACACTGACCGATGTCCACGAAATTTTCGTAGCCGACGCCTGGGAACCCGGCGGCGCCCTGGCTGGCCGAGCCGCCTTCGGTCCGGACGGCATGATCTACCTGGCGGTTGGCGACCGTGACAGCTTAGTCCAAACCGACGACAAAAGTGCGCGCATGCTGGCGCAGAGTCTTGGCAACGATGCAGGGAAAGTGCTGCGAGTGCGCGACGACGGCGGCATTCCACCCGACAATCCGTTTGTCGGCAAAGCGGGCGCCAAGCCGGAGATCTATACCTACGGCCATCGCAACGTGTATGGATTCGCCTGGCATCCGGACACGGGCGCCTTATGGTCCTGCGAGATTGGCCCCATGGGCGGCGACGAGCTCAATATTCTTCAACCCGGCAAGAACTATGGCTGGCCGCTAGTGTCGTTCGGGAAAATCTATACCGGCAATCTCCCGTCGGAACAGTCCTACTATCGCCCTGGAATGGAAATGCCGGTCATGTTTTGGATGCCCGCCATCAGCCCTTCCAGTCTGATTTTTTACACCGGCGACCGGTTCCCATACTGGAAAGGCCAACTCTTCGTGGGCGCCCTGAACGGACAACAGCTGCAGCGGATCGCCTTTAACCAGCCACCACCGCAAGCCGAACGGCGCGAATCGCTGCTCACGCAGCTGGATGCGCGAATCCGTGACGTGCGCCAGGGGCCGGATGGATATATCTACGTCGCGACCGAAGCCGCCGAGGACACCACGGGTCCGGCCAATCCTCGACCCGGCCAGGGCCGCAGTCCCAACGGTCCGCACGGAATGGTCCTGCGGATCGAGCCGGTCGAATGATCGCGTAGCTGGTTTACTTAACGCTGTCGACGGTGATGGTGTCGCCCTTGAGCTTGCCCATCACGGTCACGTTCTCGCCGGCGCTGGCCACGATCTTGTCCTGATTGGCGATCTTATAGATCTTTCCGTCCTCAGTCACCAGCACCGCCGGGGAACCGCCCTTGATGCACTTCTTTGCGCAAGCGGAATCGCCCTTCATCTCCGCCTTGGTGGAACAGGCCGTGTCCTCGACGAAGCCCTTGAATTCCGCAGCCATACCGATTGCGGAAAGTCCCATAGTCAACAACGCTACTGCGCTGATCTTTTTCATGCTCCTATCCTATCAGTTTTTTACATCCTCGTCTGGCGGTAGTGTCTGAAATCTGCGTTGAGACGTTTTGAGCGATAGAATGTCAAAATCATGGACAATGAGAAGCCCTGGGAGGAGCGCCTCAGAAAATGGATGTCTTGGACAACCACAATCGGATTGGCGCTATTCACGATAGTCATTGGAATAATGGTTGTCTTGGCTGGATTCCGTGGATTTTGGAATGTTGCGGTCCGAGAGCACTTGCCGAGCGTTATCGGCCTACCCATCGCGGCGATCTCTGCGCTTGTGATTGTGACGGTCCTAAGAACCGTTGCTGGACCAATCGAATGTAAGGTGTTAGCCTTCGAGCTGAAGGGTGCCGCAGGGCCGATTATCATGTGGATGCTCTGCTTTTTGGCTATGACCTTGGCAATCATGAAAACGTGGGATCTCAAGGCCTGCACAACAGAGATCCGCTATCCTAACAATTCCGCCAAATCCCAAACTCGATTCGTGATACCCGCTTGCATCGCAGGCGTGACGCGGATGCTGGAATGAATCCGGCAGAAGTTGTAAAACGCGAAGTACAGCGCTAGAGCGGCCCAGTGATTCTCCCATTTTTTGCTGAAGCCATTCGTGAGCCGAGTGAATCGGCGAATTGACATGCGCATGGTGAGGTTCTGGCGTTCAACATGAGACGTACAGATTCTTGCGGGATCGGGCCGCCCGATAACTGGGACTACCTCCGTGCTCACCACTTCAGCGGGAGAGTACCGGCGTTCGCCTTCCGGCGTCGCCCGGTACACTTTGATGAGCCGCGCGAAGTCTACCCGGTCAGACAGTGTATTGCTGACCGCGCTGATGTAGGGCGCGAACCCGTCAGTGGTGATTTGGAAATTCTGGCGCGATGTCGCATGGCGCAAGCCTTCGATGAAGATATCCGTGGTGGCTTGATCGCGTTTGCCAAGAGCGAAGTTAAGAACGAGCTTGGTATCGCGTTCGATTGCCACGAAGCAATAGGCATCGCCCATGTTCGGATCATCGTCGGATGTGCGCATCTTTTCTTTCTTGCCGATGAAGGACCAGATCTCGTCGGCCTGTGCGTCGCGAACGGGAATGTTGACGATCAACTGGCCCATGAGCTTTTCGCACTTCTCTCCGGCGAGCGTCAGAATCCTCATAATCGTGTTGCGATCCAGGTTCGTGATGCGCTCCGTGGAGCGAATCGAATTGCCTTCGATCAACAGGCGAAGCACAAGAACGATCTGGTCTTGGGGGATGTAGCTTCCGGCCAAGGCGGGGTTGTGGGGCTCGGTATAGATCTTCTTTCACAGTGGGCAACGAAATCTACAGAGACCATTTCGGTGCTTGCCAAAGCGTTGACAGATGGTTTTGCACTTGCCGCAAGTCATTGTAGCTTCTAGTTTTGCTGTGCCGTTCATGATTTAATAATACAGCTATCGCTAGTTGTTTGTCAACGCAAAACTGCATTCGTTTGCTGACTCTTTCGGCTTTACTTTGTGTGGCTTAGAGAATAGAA
Organism: Bryobacterales bacterium; assembly: GCA_963824345.1. Taxonomy (GTDB): domain Bacteria; phylum Acidobacteriota; class Terriglobia; order Bryobacterales; family Bryobacteraceae; genus Palsa-89. The sequence goes on along the minus strand of CAWGOZ010000006.1, from coordinate 547,328 downwards.
TTAGTGGTGCGGGCGGTGGGACTCGAACCCACAAGACCCTGCCGGATCGGCGGTTTTAAAGACCGCTGCGTTTGCCGTTCCGCCACACCCGCGAGGATAAGCGCCCCGCCAGCACTTGGTTTGGACCCGAGGAGGCTGGCGGGGTTTCTGCTTTTGGACAGCAGAATTCGTCCGAGGCTACGTTCTTGGTGGTCCTCGAATCTGTTATAACCCTGTCAGCATTTCAACCTGCGATAGCAACCACTTCCAAGGAATTCTGACCGCCTGCCCATAGCGGGACGCCGGAATCTTTCCATCACCGATTAACTTATGGATCATCGCAGGGGAGAGGTGCATGAACTGTGAAGCTTCACTGACCGTCGCGAAGCCTGAAGTTGATTGGGTTGACTCGGTGGACGAAATGTGGTTTGATGTTGATCGAAGGTCTACCATGAAGGCTATCGTTCCTGATTCAGATACTACAACGAATACTGATAACGTGTCAACAGTCTTCCCTAAGAGATCCGGTGAAGAATATTCTGGTGGGTGGTTTAGGGCTTCTTCGTATTGCACGCGATTGGGCCGCATCCACGCGGGCAACGATGCAGTGATCGAACGCTATAACCCTTGGGAGGGTTTTGTCTTACCAGGTAGCGGGACTCGTGGTGGCCGAATGCTAGAGCGCCCCTATCTTTCACTCATAGAGCTATCTGATGCCTTCGAGAGGGCGGATCTCACACGTGGCGGGTTCGCACATCTTGATCCAGAAATGTTTCCTCTGGTCGAGAGCTGGTACCAAAAACATGGTTGCTTGGGATTATTTTTCTCAAAGGCTCGGCAGGTAAACCTGTATCCTCGATGGAAACAAATGGCAGGATCGAATGGTCCTAGTAGTCGCTACTTTCCCACCTTCACCAGACACGTCCGAACTCCTACGGGATGGAAAACCCAAAGCGAGCATGTTCTGGTTAATGCAAACATCGCCACGGTATCGATTGATGAGGCTGATCGTGGGCTGACCGTTCCCAAGGAATTATGGAATCCCGAATGGAAACCAGGCGTACTAATCCAAGAGGGAAATGGATTCTCGTGGGTAGAAATTGAAAAATTCATGAGAGACTTCTTCCCCACGATTCCTCCTGGTCAAGAACAAGAGACCTATGATTATCCTGGCCCGTTCTCTGTTGAGTTCTGGAAGTTATATGGCGAGTCTATTGGGGAGTTTGTAAGTGAGATTCAATCGTTCTCGCGCGCCGTTCGATCCCTTGCACGCTTCCGTCCCATAGAAGAAATGAATGACGGAGAGAAACACTTTCTCGCAGTTGCGTACCACGAATTAATGAATCTCGCGTCTCAGGTAAATCCGGCACTTCTGCTGAAGGTTGATGGCACGTGCAGTCGCGAGTGGGTCTCTACATCCTTACTGTCTTCGTACGCAATGATGGTGCTGTTAGACGCGGAACGTGGCGCTTTGAATGTTTGCGTGAACTGTAGCCGAGTATTTGCGTCCAGCGCTGGACGCGCACGTTTTTGTTCGTCAAGGTGTAGGCGTACGCAATTGCAGCGACAATCTCGCGCGAGAAGAAGCTCAGACTCAGACGCGCACCTATGACTTTTTGGGTCTTCCACCGCCCCGCGTCTTCCGTGCAGCGGCCATCTGGCGATAGTGCTCCGGCCCAAGTCTCTTCGCTGTGGTGCTTCCGCCCTTGTGTCCCAGGACCGCCGCCGCAGTCATGCGTTGCTGCTTGATTAGATCGTCGGCCAGCGCCAGCGCCGCACGGAGGTTCTCTCGGCAGTGCGCCGTGCAGTTTTGTGGAAGATTGGGGATCGTCTCAAGCGTAAGGTCGGTGTCGGCGATCAGTTCACGAAGGGCCACCAGCGAAGCGCGGTCAGATGCCATACTTCAATGGTGCGGCTTGTCGGATCGGAAAGCAATCGCTCGCTGTTTTCGTTCAACGCACATTTCAGACACTACCCGTCCGGCAGCCTGAAGGCGATCAGCTCGCCCGGGAATCCAGGACCCGAAATCGCCAGGACGATATATTGCTTCCCGTTCACCGTGTACGTCATCGGCGTACCGGTTTGTCCAGCCGGCAGCGGGACCGCTCCCACTTCCTTGCCGGTGGCCTTGTCGTAGGCGCGTAGCATTACGGCCGACCGTCCCGCGCTCTTTTCGCCGCAAATCACCAGGGTCTTGGTCACCAGTACGCCGAAAACTCCCGGCCTTCCCGTGCGGGGAATGTTGAGGCCCTTGAGAGCCGGGTTGTCGCGGATGCTGTCCGGAGTGTCCCCATTCGCAATCCGCCACAGGATCTCACCCTGGTCCAAATTGATGGCGCTGATGCTTCCGTAAGGCGGTTTCGCAAGCGGCAGGCCCTGCACCGTGAGACCCGGTCCCGCGCCTTCACCGCCGCCTCCTGCACCGGCCCTGGGCGCCGCGCTGCCCGACATGTACGTCATATCCGTCATGCTAGGATCGCCGGGAATAAGACCGATGCTCCCCAGGATTCGTTGCGAGGGGATGTAGGCGATGTGGGTCTCCGGATCGTAAGAGCCGCCCGCCCAATTGGTGCCGCCGGCTTGAGTGGCCATCGCCAGCGTGCCGTAGGGACCTTCCGGTTTGCTCACGATAGTGGGCGTGAACACTGGCCCCATTTTGTACTTGGACGCCAGCTTCACCGCCTCCGCCCGCAGTTCGGGCGTGAAATTGATCAGATCGTCGATGGACGATCCTTGCAGGTCATAGGCTGGAGGCTTGGTGGGGAACGGTTGCGTGGGACTGGTTTTTTCGCCAGGCACAGTGGACTGCTCCACCGGTCGCTCTTCGAACGGCCAGATCGGCTGACCGGTGATCCGGTCGAACACGTAGAGGAAGGCCTGCTTGGTCGGCTGGGCCACAGCCTTCACCGTCCGCCCGTTCACCGTAATGTCGACCAGCATCGGCGCGCACGGAATGTCCATGTCCCAGATTCCGTGGTGCACCAACTGGTAGTGCCATTTGCGCTGGCCGGTTTTCAGGTCGATGGCCACCACCGTCTCGCCGAAAAGGCCATTGCCCGGGCGGTGGCCGCCATAGAAATCGCCGGTCGGCAATTCCACCGGCAGGAAAGCCATCCCCAATTGCTCATCCACGCTGATCTGGCCCCAAACTCCCGTGTTGCCGGTGTAAGAGGCGGAATCTTTTTCCCAGGTATCGTATCCGAATTCATCCGATCGCGGGATGGTGTGAAAAATCCAGAGCCGCTTGCCGGTTCGCACGTCGAATCCACGCACGAAGCCCTTCACGTTGGTCTTACTCTTCACGATGCCGCCAGGCCGATGAGCGGCTCCTACAATCACCACGTCGTTCGCCACCACGGGCGCCGCGTGCAAGCCCACTTCTCCGGTAACCAGGTCTATTTCCTGATCGTCCTGGAGCTTGAGATCCACCACGCCGCCATTGCCGAAATTGGGCACCAAATTGCCGGTCTTGGCATCCAGAGCTACCAGGCGGTAGCCGGGCGTTACATACAAGATGCGCTCCTCCCGGCCGTCGGTCCAATATGCCAGTCCGCGGCCCGATAGCTGGCGCGGAGCGGCTGCGCCACGCGCGGCTTCATGTTCGCCATGCACCCACAGCAACTCGCCCGTCGCCGCATCCAGCGCCACCACTGCCCGGCGCGTGCCGGCAGTGGAATACATCACGCCGCCCGCCATCAGTGGCGTTCCCTCGAAGTTGAATTCGGGACGCGGGCCAAGATTATCCGTTTTGAATCGCCAGGCCACCCGGAGCTTGCTGAAGTTGCCCGCGTCGATCTGGCTGAGAGGCGAGTAGTGGGTGTTGCCGAGGTCTCCGCCGTAAGTCCGCCATTCTCCGTTGGCCGCTCCGGACTGCGCGCCCAGCGGCAGAGTGCACGCCAGTACAAAGGTCGCCGGGAACAAACCAGAAAACATCCGATGCATGCTTTTCTCCATCACTCGCTAACGCCGATCCAGGCGGCCATCGCCTTCCAATCGGGATCGTCCTTGGAAAGAAATTGACGCCCTCCGCTGTGAAACTCGTCGCCGCCCGCCTCGTGCGCCAGCGGGTGCATCAGCAGCATGCTGGCTTGAGGCTTCGACCGATTTACCAATTTCGAAACAGACTCGAAGTTCTTGCGCGATTGCTCTTCGGTCCAGCTGCTTCCCTCCGCGAGCGGCTGCAGACGGAAGGCATTGTTGGACGCGCTGTGGCAGGCGACGCAGCGTGCGTGGCCCGCGCGCTTTTTGGCGAAGATTGGCTCAACCGACTTCTTATATGTTTCATAGTCGAGCGATTGCCCCATTGCCAGATGAGTCACCGCAGTCAGAATTCCGAGTTGTGCCAGCCGCCCCAGCGTCATTTCGTGTTCGCTCCTCTTACGGCAGCACCGCGGTAATGTTCCGCTTGGGGACTTCGCCCACCGGAATCCGGGTGATCTCTCGCATCGACTTCACGTCCACCACAGATACCGAGTTGGACGCCGCATTGGCCACGTAGGCTGTCTTTCCGTCGGGCGTAAGCGTGAGCCAGTCCGGCGAACGTCCCACTTCCGTGCTCCCCAGAACCTGCAAGTCCGGCAGCGAATAAAAGTAGATCGCGCTGTTCAGCCGGCTATTGACGATCAGGGTCTTTCCGTCCGAAGTCACGGCCATGCCGTGCGACTCGTTCCCGCCATAGAGATAGGGCTTCTTGCCCTCCGCAAGAGCGGGGAGTTTGATCCGGTTGATCTCTTTGCGCGTAGCGAAATCCACGACTGCGAATCCGTTTAAGCCCGAGAGTTGCGCGAAGATCCACTTGGTGGACCCGTCGGGATTGGTGAGGAACGCCATCGGTCGAATACCCTGGTCCATCTCCAACCACCACACCGGCGTCTCGGTCTTCTGATCGATCACGGTGATGGTCTTGCCTCGAATGGAGCCGGCGATCACGTACTTGCCATCCGGTGTCACATACGTATTGTGCACGGCGCCCTTGGCCGGAATGGTCTTGACCCTTTCGAGGGATTCGGTATCGATGACATCCACCGAGCCCGGCGCTTCCGCGATCGATACATAAACGCGGCGCCCATCCTTACTGATGGCGATGTTGTTGGGGTGCCCGCTGAGCGGTATGCTGCGCGTGACCGCCAGAGTCTTTCGATCCACTACATCGAGCGTGCTTTTATCTTCGTTACTGATGTAGTAGCGGCTTCCATCGGGAGCGGCCGCCGCGCCGTGGTTCACCTCGATGCCGTTGATGGTTCCGACCACTTTGTTGGTGGCCGGATCGATGATGGAAACGTTGTCACCGGCGCTGTTGGTCTGGATGATACGAACCGTGCTCGCCGCCAGGGGCAGAGCCAGAAGAAGTGCAAGGTATGTCGAACGGGGCATAGTCAGCTCTCTTTCTCAAGGCTGGGTCATGTGAATTATACAGCGAATCTCGGACCGTCGGGATGCCAGGTGGTGTCTGGAACGAGCTTCAGTTCTTCAATTTCACCGGCGGCGGCAGCTCCTTGCGCGGCAGCAGTTCGGCCCGGTTGGCCGCCTGATACACAATCGAAGCAATCACCGCGGATGCCTGCATCAGGTCGGCCGGCACCACGTGATCGTAGACGTCCATGTTGGAGTGGTGCGTGAGACGCTCATACTCCACTTCGTCCTGGATGAACTGGAATCCCGGCAGCCCGACCTGGTCGAAGGACTGATGATCGGTTCCGCCGGTATTTTTAATCGTGATGGTGGTGACGCCCAGATCGCGGAACGGAGCGAGCCACGTTTCAAACACCGGCCGCATGGCGTCGTTGCCCTGCAAATACACGCCACGAATTTTGCCGGTGCCGTTATCGTAATTGAAATAGCCCGAGAACTTAGCGTGCGCGGGCTTGAGCTGCATGGTCGCCGGGTCGCCGAACGTTTCCTTCACGTACGCCCGGGATCCGTAAATGCCCTGTTCTTCGCCGCTCCACAAACCCAGCCGGACCGTCCGGTCGAGCCTGAGATGCAGAGCTTTCAGAATGCGCATTACCTCGATCATCACCACGCTGCCCGCTCCGTTGTCGGTGGCGCCGGTGCCGCCGATCCAGGAATCGAAATGCGCGCCGATCATCACTACTTCATCCGGCTTGGTTGCGCCTGGAATGTTGGCGATGATGTTTAGGCCCTGCCCAGTCGCGCCTTCGGCGGTGGTTCGGACTTCGAGCTCCAGTTTCACGGGAACGTTGTGATCCAACAAGCGCGCGATGCGATTGTAGTGTTCGATGGTCAGCGCAATGCGCGGTTCGGGCGCGGGCTGATCGCTCAAGTACGTTCCGGCCGCCTCGCCAAAAACCGTTCCGGCATCGCCATTGTAACTGGGGACGATGGCTGCCACCGCGCCTTCCCGCGCCAGAAACTGATTCACCCGATCGGCCAGGCCGTCTTCGTACTCCCAAATCGTGGACTCGGCATCCAGCGGCAGCAGGCTGAACAGCGCGCGCCGCTCCGACGGCTTTTCCGGCAAAATCATTTTCTGGAGATCGAAAGCCGGCAGCACTTGCGGCGTGGGCGCTTCCGCCTCCTTTGCCAGGTCCATGTCTGAATAGCGCGAGGACGGAGCGGTGGTCACCGGCGTCACATCGCGCGGTTTTTCCAACAAAACGATCTTTCCGCGCAGCTTGCCTTGGTATTCCTGAAAATACGCTTGGATCTCCTCTTCGGTCTTCTTGCGGTCCAGCCGGTCGGTGATCTTCAGCGGCGCGAGCACCGGTTCGGTCACCAGAGGACCTTTGGTATCGGCCGACCACGCCAGCGGAAACCCGATCAGCGGCGCGTACTCGGGCTCTTGGATCGAAATGCTGAACTTCGTGAGCCGCCAGCTCCGTCCGAATTTTCCCCAGGGTTGGGTGGCCGCATCCTCGATTCCATATTCCTTGAGCCGCTTCACCGCCCAGTTGGCCGCCGCCGTGAAGCCGGGCGAGCCCGTCAAGCGCGGCCCGTACACGTCCGTGATCCAGAACAGGTGGTCCATTACCTTCGAGTTCTGAAAGGCTTCCGTTTTGATGCGTTGGATGACGCCGAGATCGGCCTTGTCCTGGGCCGCGAGCGCGACTGCAAACAGAGATATTGCAAGGAGCTTTTTCATAGATCTTCTAAATAATAGCTCGGCGCGCCCAATTGTCAGCGGCTCTTCAGGTTCCAGCGGAGCACGCGCTCTCCGAACGACTCGCCGGCGTACACGTTCCCCTTCGAGTCGGTGGCAATGCTGTGCAAGTGGTAAAACTGACCCGGGCCGTGCCCGCCGTGCCCGCCCAGGAAGCCGACTACCTCAAGGGTCTGCCGATTGAGGATCTGCACCTTCTTATTGCTGCCATCCGATACATAGAGGAACTGCTGGCCCTGGTCGGCTGAAAAAGCGACATCGAACGCCGTTCCTTCCGGCGTGGATGTTTTCCGCTCGATGAAACCCTCTTTCACGAATTTTCCTTCGGGCGTAAACACCTGAACGCGATTATTGACGCGGTCCCCAACGTAGACCAGTCCGTCGTTCGAGATGCGGATGCCGTGAACGGTATTGAACTGCTCGGGACCCGGGCCCTCGGAGGCGCGCGTGCGCGGCACGCTGTCGTCGGGCTTATTTCCGTAAGCTCCCCAGTGGCGCTTGTAAGCTCCGCTGTCGGCATCGAACACGATGACACGCCGGTTGCCATAGCCATCCGCCACGAAGACCTCGTTGGTCTTCGGGTACACGCAAATCCCCGCCGGCCGGTTCAGGTTTTCGGTGTCGTTACTGCCGCCGGATTTTCCGTGGTGACCGATCTGCAGCAAAAACTTCCCTGCCTTGGAGAACTTCAGAATATTGGTGTCCTTCTGCGCGTTGCCGCCGATCCAGACGTTCTCTTTGTAGTCGACAAACATGCCGTGCTCGTTGTCGGGCCATTCGTAGCTGGCCGAAGGCCCGCCCCAGGCTTGAATCAGGTTCCCCGCTTGGTCGAATTCCAGCACCGGGGGCGACGGGATGCAGCAATCGGCCTCTGGCGGCTCGAGCGCCGCGTACTTATCGTTGTTATCCAGAGTTCTGGGGCGGCTGGTCACCCAGATGTGGTCGTGCGAATCGACATAGATTCCGCCCACCTGGCCGAGCATCCAGTTGTTCGGCAGTTGCTTGGGCCAGTAAGGATCGGGTTCAAACTTCGGAACGGTTTGGGCAGATGCGGCGCAGGTAAGGGCCAGGAACGCGATTGCGGCGGAGACGTGTGAATTCATGCCAGGATAATTGTAACCACTTCGTCATGCAACCGCTGACACTGTTCCGAGGCATGCGGCCGTTCAATAGCGCTCGCGCTCTCCGCGACGCAGTGGCCGGAGTTGTGCTGGCGGCCATGAGCATCCCGCAGGCTCTGGGCTACACCAGCATCGCCGGAATGCCCGCGGTTACCGGATTTTATACGTTACTGCTGCCGCTTCTGGCCTTCGCAACGTTCGGCTCGTCGCGCTACCTGGTGGTTGCCGCCGACTCCGCCACTGCCGCCATTCTGGCGGGAGGAATCTCCGGCATGGCGACGCCGGCCAGTGCCAAATATGTGGCGCTGGCGGGAACCGTGGCCCTGCTCACCGCTGGTTTCCTGCTGGTGGCTCGGCTACTCAGGCTCGGTTTCATCGCTGACTTCCTCTCGCAAACCGTGCTGGTGGGTTTTCTCACCGGAGTGGGGTTTCAGGTCGGGATTTCGGTCTTGGGCGAAATGCTGGGCTTGGAAGTTCACGCTCATCGAACGGTCCTACAACTGGCGGAGGTCTTCCGCGGCCTGCCTCGCGTGCACCTGCCGTCCCTGGCACTCTCCGCGGCCGTCGTGGTACTCGTCCTCATTTTCGGCAAGATTGCGCCCAAATTTCCGGGCCCGCTGATCGCTGTGGCGGGCGCGATCGCGGCGAGCGCTGCCTGGAACTTTGCAGCGCGCGGTATCGCGGTCCTTGGGCCGGTGGCCGGCGGCCTGCCGCATCTGGGCTGGCCCCACATGAGCTGGAGCGAGGTGGAACTGCTGGTTCCCGTGGCAGGATCCTGCTTTGTCATGATCGTTGCGCAGAGCGCCGCAACCGCGCGTATTTACGCCGCGCGCCACCAGCAGCCCCTGGATGAAAACGCGGACTTGGCCGGCCTTTCGGCGGCGAACGCGGCTGCGGCCCTCAGCGGCGCCTTCGTGGTGAACGGCAGCCCAACTCAAACTGCCATGCTTGAAAGCTCCGGGGGCCGCAGCCAGGTGGCGCATGTCGCGACAGCGGCTGTGGTTGCCCTGGTGCTTCTTTTTCTAACCGCCCCGCTGCAGTATCTTCCCCGCTCGGTGTTGGGAGCCATCGTGTTCATTGTGGCCATCCGGCTGGTGGACCTGCGCAGAATGCGCGCCATCCGCCGCGAGAGCCCAGGTGAATTTCTGCTGGCCCTGACTACCGCGGGCGTGGTGGTGTTGATCGGCGTCGAACAGGGTATCGTGCTGGCCATGGTGCTGTCGCTACTCCGCATTGTGAAGCATAGCTATCATCCGCATACCGCGGTGCTCGCCAAAGGCGAAGGCGGATTGTGGCGCTTGAATCCCGTGGTTGCCGGCGCTCTAACCGAGCCAGGCTTAGTGATCTATCGCTTTGGGGCGCCGCTGTTTTACGCCAATGCCGGCCGGTTTGCGGAAGAAATCCGGCTACTGGTGGGACCGGGAGCTTCCTCGCTGCGCTGGCTGGTGGTGGATGCCGGGGCCATCACCCAGGTGGATTACACCGCCGCGCGCGTGGTCCGCGAACTCCAGCAAGACTTGGCGAAGCAGGGCGTCAGCTTGGTGTTTGCGCACGTGCAATCGGACTTGAAACCCGACTTGGACCGGCACCACCTGACAGAAGCCATCGGAGCGGATCGGATCTTTAACAGCCTTCACGAAGCGCTCGATTGCTATCACAGTCTGGCTAAAACCGGCGCGTAACAACCCAAGCAGCCGCGAGTCCCATAATAAGGAGGATGCCTATGCCGCGGCGCTCCGCTTGTTTGCGGTTCATCGGATGCTGCCTGGTGGCGGCAGCCGCCTCGCCGCTTTCCAGCCAGCAGGCTCTCGATACCGAAGAGATCGCGATCAACGCTCAGGCCCCGTCGCGTCCGTTTCCTCATTTTTGGGAACAGGTGTTTGGCTCCGGGCGTGCCGTTCTCTCGCTGCGCGACAGCTATCGCCGCGACCTGCGAGCCATGAAATCGGCCACCGACATTCACTACGTGCGCTTTCACGCCATCTTCGACGACGATGTCGGCGTTTATTCGGAAGACGCCCAGGGCAAGCCGGTCTACAATTGGTCCTACGTGGATCAGATCTACGACGGCCTTCTCGACTCCGGCGTCCGGCCGTTCGTAGAAATGAGCTTCATGCCGCGCGCGTTGGCCCGGTCGCTCCAACCGCACCCTTTCTGGTATCAGCCCTTGCCCTCGCCTCCCGCCGACTACGGGAAGTGGGAGGAGCTGGTTTACAACTTCGCCAAACATCTGGTAGGCCGCTACGGCGTGAACGAAGTGTCGCAATGGTATTTCGAAGTCTGGAACGAGCCGAATATCGACTTTTGGACCGGCGTACCGAAGCAGGCGACTTATTTCGAGCTGTACGATCATGCGGCCCGTGCCGTCAAGCGCGCCGATTCCCGTTTGCGGGTTGGCGGTCCCGCGACTGCCCAGGCCGCTTGGATTCCCGACATGATCGCGCACTCCGTCCAGGCCACCGTTCCGCTCGATTTCGTCTCGACTCACGTCTATGGCAACGACCTATCGAAAGATGTCTTTGGGACCGATGAAAACATAGATCGCTCCGAAATGGTGGGCCGCGCGGCGCAAAAAGTGTATACCCAAGTCCAATCGTCCGCCCGTCCCGAGCTTCCCATTCACTGGACCGAGTACAATGCCAGCTACAAGAACGAGATCGACGTCACCGACGCGGCTTTCATGGGACCCTGGCTGGCTAACAATATTCGGCTCTGCGATGGACTTGCGACCAGCATGTCCTACTGGACGTTTTCCGATGTGTTCGAGGAGCAGGGCGTCATCAAGACGCCGTTCTACGGAGGATTCGGGCTCATCGCGGAAGGTGGCGTGCCAAAGGCGGCGTTCAACGCGTTCGCCATGCTGCACCGGCTGGGGGATCGGCGATTACTCCCGCGTGAAGCCGACGCTCTCGTCACCAAGCGTCCCGATGGCACCTTAGCCATCGCGGTCTGGAACTATGCGCCGGAAGGCGCCGTCGGGCCGGCGCGGAACGTACGGATCAACCTGAAGGGATTTCCCGGCGCGCAGCGCTATCATATCGAGATTCTGGATACCGATCACGGGTCGCCGCTCGCGGAATGGAGGGCCATGGGTAGTCCGGCATATCCAACGCGCGGACAATATGAGCAGCTCCGGCGCGCGGCTGCAACGCGGAAGCTGGATGGCACGTCTAACTTTACGCTCCCCTCTCCAGGACTAGCCTTAGTAGAAGTGCGGCCTCATTGAAACGCCAGCTCATACCCATGGTCTTTCGCGCCGCGGCAATCCTTCTGGCGGCGCTGTTGGCGGGGGCCGTTCCCGCAGCCACCGTGACTCCGGCTGCCCCGGCCCTCATCGGGGATCAAGTGGCGCCGGTCTCGCCGGCGGATCGCGCTTTCCTTGAGGACTTGGAACACCGCAGCTTCGTCTATTTTTGGGAGCAAGCCGACCATGGCACCGGTTTGGTGCTGGATCGAGCGCGCGTGGATGGCGGACGCGCCAAGGGCCCCAGCCGCGACACTGCCAGCACCGCCGCCACCGGTTTCGGGCTCAGCGCCATTTGCATCGGCGCGGAACGCGGCTGGGTCACCAAGCAGGAGGCGGCTGATCGCGTCCGGGCAACCCTGCATTTCTTTGCCGACAAAGCGGACCAGGATCACGGCTGGTTTTATCACTGGATGGACGTTTCCACCGGTGATCGAAAGTGGGACAGCGAAACGTCCTCTATCGACACCGCGTTGCTGCTGGGCGGCGTTCTCACCGCCGCGCGATACTTCTCGTCCGACCCCGAGATCCCCCAACTGGCCGCCGAAATCTACAACCGCGTGGACTTCCACTGGATGCTCAACGGCGATGCTTTGCTGCTCTCGCACGGCTTTGTTCGCGGGAAAGGATTCCTTAAGTACAAATGGGATACCTACTGTGAGCTCGGCCTGCTGTATATTCTGGCCATTGGCTCGCCCACACATCCCATACCCTCGGACTCCTGGTATGCCTGGCAAAGGCCCTTCTATCAATACGGAAACTACCAGTTCATTAGCGGCGGCCCGCTATTCACGCATCAGTACTCGCATGCCTGGATCGATTTCCGGAACCGGCGCGATCGGGGTTTTGTGGATTTCTTTTTGAATTCGGTGAACGCCACGCGCGCCAATCGGCTGTACAGTCTCGGTTTGACCCTGCCCGACACCTTCGGGCCGGACATCTGGGGCATAACGGCGTCGGACGGGCCCAAGGGCTATCGAATCTATGGAGAGATCCAGGCCTTCGAACCGGTGGACGGTACCGTGGCCCCAGCGGCTCCCGCCGGATCGCTGATGTTCACCCCGGACGTCTCAATTCCGGCCCTCAAGGCCATGCGCGAGCGCTACGGAGACCGCGTGTTCGGGCGCTACGGATTCGTGGACGGCTACAATCCCACGTCGCAATGGTTTGATACCGACGTGGTGGGCATCGATGTCGGGATCACTTTGCTAAGCGCTGAGAATTTGCTCACCGGAAACGTCTGGCGCTGGTTTATGGCCAACGAACCGGTCACGCATGCCATGGAATCGATCGGTTTCAGCGCGCCTCCGAGCAAGCAAATAAAAAAGCCCGGTCCGAAAAGGAAGAAAGCGCGCCGCCCAGCCAGGCCGCCGGCGTAACCAAGCGGTGCCGTGCTAGGCGGCCTCCGGCAGCGGCGTCACGTCCACCAGCACCGGCATGCGCTCCTCCAGCAGAAATTCGGTCGACTGAACCAGCGGGTCATGATGAAAGCGCTCCTGCATCCGGTTGCCCAGCAGCGCATTGTCGATCGCGAGCAGCGCCATCCCCTGGTGGTGCGCCATGAAACAGCGGACCACTTCCGGACTTGCGCCTGGGTGCGAATAATCGATGGATTCGAAGAAGCCGTGCCGGGCGTACCAGCCGTTGGCTGCCATGCTGCGCAGGTTGGCCGTGGCGGATGCCGTATCCAGCATCAACGCCAGCATGCTGGCGTAGGGCGCGATCACCAGGCGCCGTCCGGGATCCTCGCCCGAAGCGCTTAAGGGCGGAACTCCAAACGCGTGGTATTGATACTGCCCGCGATGATCGCGCCCGGCATGCGCTGCCTCCGAGATTCCCCACGGCACCTTGCGCTCTTCACCGTAGACTCGCTGGATACGAACCGCGGCGCGCAGCGACCGATCCAGCAGCGTGCCCGCATAGGAGCGCAGGTAAAGCTGCGGCATGAGGTACTCGAACATGGTTCCGCTCCAGGCCAGCAGTGTTACCTGGTCCCGATAGGCGGTGAGTTTGCGTCCCAGCCGGAGCCAGGTTTCGCGCGGAATATCGCCTTTGGCGATGGCCAGGAAAACCGCGGTCCGGGCTTCGGACGCCAGCAGATCGTAGCAGGACGGATCGCCCCGATCCTGGTCCACGTTGTAGCCGATGCGAAGAAGCTGGCGATCCTGGTCGAACAGGAAACCGAAGTCCATGTCTTCGAAATAGCCCTGCGCCAGGTTCGCGGCGCTTTTCAAACCACTTGCCAGATTGAATGCCGCGGCGCGGGCGCCAGGGAGCCGCGCGAGCAACTGTTCCAGGACATCGCGCAACTCCGGATGCAGTGGCCGCGGACTCGCCAGGCGGTTACGTACCCGATCGCGTATTCGCTCGTAAGCTTCCGGCAATTCCGCCAGTGCCGGAACTTTGCTCAATTCAGCGAGTAACGGCGTGAAAGTGGCATCCCGCATGCTTACGCGAAGCGCGGGCTCCAGGTCCGGGGCAAGCCACGGCGCTAATTCATAAAGCTGTTCCAGAACGGCGTCCATACGGTCTGAAAGTAAGCCTTCCCAGTAGCGAAGCTCGTCCGAGTTGGCACGCGCGTGCACCGCGGCCAGAGCGGACTTGATCCGCTCCACCAGATCGCGCGACTCCGTGAGTACGGCTTCCCAAAAGAACAGATCCTTGGGCTGGCATTCCAACTGCCGCAACAGGCTTCCGAACAGCTTCATGGTGGAAAACGACCGCGCATCGTACGGCACCTCGTCGCGCAGCCGCCGAACGTGATCTCGCAGGCCGTCGAGCGTGCCCGGCTCGAGAATCGGCTGCGTCAACAGCAACAGACAGCCCTGGCGCAGCGTCGCCAGCGAAGCAGCCAGGTTACCGCTGTCCACGCTGGAAACGTATTGCGGGGTCAGCGGGCGAAGCGTCTCGGTGGCATACCAGTTGAAAAAATGCCCGCGGTGGCGCGGCAGGCCCCGCATGGACTCCAGAATCCGCCCCAGGGAGCCCGACAACTCGTCCAGGGTCAGATATCCGAAATCATGGGCCGCCAGCTGCGCGGTCAACGAAAACCCGAGATTGGTCGGCGAAATATTGTGCGTCACCAGCGGTGGATACTCCTGCGCGTTATCGGGCGTGAGCCAATGCTGCTGGGCCGCGGAGTGGTCCGCGAAGTAGCGCCAGGTTCGAAGCGCCGTCTCGCGCAGAAATTCGCGATCCTTGGCCGGCATCGCCGCGCCCTTCGGCAACGCTTCGTCCAGCCAGCCCGCCACCAGCGGGGCGGTCACCCAGACCGCGCAGACCAGCGCCACGACGACCGGAAGCGGGCTGACCAGAAACAGGAAAGGCAGCCACAGCAGCGCCGAGATGTATAGGTACTGGTCGAAGATCCCGAAACGCGGTCCGGCTCCGAGCTCGGATTGCGCCATGGTTTCCCATTCGAGCAAATTCGCTCCGCTGACGTACTCGCGCCACAGCGTGCGAACGATGGCGTCGGCCATCAGGCAGGCTTGGTGCGGAATGAAGACCAGGTTGAGCAGAGTATCGCGATGGCTTTCGACGAAACGCCCGCCCAGCAATTTGCTGAACGAATTCCAGAAGCGGCGCTCGGGCGCGCGAACGATGCTCAGCAGCATGTCCGCATAGGCCGGGAGCTGCCACAGCAGTAGCACGGCGATGGTCCAAAGGGCCGGGTGCGGGGCAAAGAGCCAGCCGGAGAGCAGCAGCAACAGCACTGCAATCTCGAGCACACTGCGGCGCAGGTTATCCAGAATCTTCCAGCGCGAAAGAGCCGACAGCGGATTCTCGGCGGCCCGCCCGTTTTGAGCGGGCGGATGCGCGAACAGCCATGGAAGCAGCTGCCAGTCGCCGCGAACCCAGCGGTGTTTGCGTTTGGAAAACGCGCCGTAAGTGGCCGGATAGTCTTCCACCAGCTCGACATTGATGAGTCCGGTGCGGGCGTGCTCGCCTTCGATCAGATCATGGCTGAGAATGGCGTTCTGCGGGAAGCGCTCGCCCACCGCGGCGTCGAAGGCCCGCACGTCGTAGATGCCTTTCCCGGTGAAGCTGGCTTGCCCGTGCAGATCGTGATAGACATCGGAGACGGAGGTCGCGTAGGGATCGAAGCCCGGCTGGCCGCTGAATATCCGGGCAATCCAGGAGCGCTGCGCGGACTCGATGCTGATGGCCACCTGCGGGCGCAGCAGCGCGTAGCCCTCGGTCACGGCATTGGTCGCCGGATCCAGAATCGGCCGGTTGAGCGGATGCGCCATCGCGGCCACCATTTTTGCGGCGGTGTCGCGCGGGAGCTGCGTGTCGGTGTCGAGCGTAATTACGAAACGGATATCGTCCAGGCCCGCCATGTCGCCGACGATGGTGTCGAACCAGTTTCCGCGGCCCAGCAGCAGCTTGTTCAGGTCGTTCAGCTTCCCTCGCTTGCGTTCGAATCCCATCCACTTGCGCTCCTGCGGATTCCAGCCGCGCGCGCGATGCAGCAGGTAAAACGGCTCGTGTTCGTCCGAGCCATAGCGGGCGTTTAATTGCCGGACGCCGGCCGCGCACGAATTCAAAACAGCGTCACTCTCGGTTTCCGACCGGTCGGCGTCGGAAAAATCGGTCAACAGGCCGAAAATTAGATGGCGGTCGCGATTTGCTAGATAGCGAATTTCGAGCTCCTTGAGCAGCTTGGCGCAACCGGCTTCGGAGAGCAGCAGCGTGGGAACAACGACCATGGTTTTGCAATGGACGGGAATCCCATCGGCGAAGTCCATGCAGGGAACCACGCGCGGATCGAGCAGCCGGCTGATGGCCGCGTTCGCGATCTCGAGCGCCGCCTGGCTGGCCGGGACAACCAGCAACGCCACCGTCCACCAGGGCATGGGGCCGGCCATCCATGCGAAGGCGGCGCACAGCAGGGCGGTTAGCATCGTGACGCCTGCCGCGTAGGACACGTTGGGATGACGCTCGATGAGGTCGATGAAGAAGAAAGCGTTCGCGCCAATGGTGAGGCGAAAGATTCTTGCGCCCGGCCCGATCAGATAGTAGCCCACGTGACGCGTGCGCGCGTCGGGGTTGCCGTCTCTCTGCGCTTGCCGGGCGCATTCGGCCGCCGACCTGGCCACGTCTTCCTCGGTCACCTTGGCGCGGCGCGCCAGCCGCTTCAGTTCCAGCCGGTAGCGTTCCCGCGTCGGGAAGTCCATCTTCGGATAGACCCCCGCCGGATCTTGGCGCAGCACCGCTTCGGCGCGCGAGGCCGTTTCCACGAAGGCCTGCCATGAAATAGCCTGCATCGCCCAGACCGTGCGAACGCAGCCCGCCACCACGCGCTCGATCTCCAGATTGGCGCACAACCGCTCGATGGTGGCAAGCTTCAGCATGGCGGCGAAGGCCCACAGTTCCTGCATTTCGAGAGAATGTTTTTCTCTCAACTTGTGGGCGAACGGCATCAGGACATCGGAATCCACCACGCCCGGGGTGGTCGCCAGCCACCCGGCTGCGATCTCCGCCAGCCATGCGGCGGCAATTCGGTGGATGCGCGGTTCGCCGTCCTTCGTTTTTGGAAGTTTGCGCAGCAACGACGGCCGCAGCGCGTGCCGCAGATCGGTGATTTGGGATTGCAAAAGCGCATAGTTGTCCTTCAGCCAGCGCGAGGCCAACGGCCCGTGTACTTGTTCCCGCAATTTTTCCGCGCACTCACGCAGGCGATCGGAAACAAGAAACCCGCCGGCTGCCGCTGGCGCCGCCGCGTTTGCGGTACTGTCCATCAGTTGTGTTTGCGTCTGAGTGCTCATCGATAGCTCGCTGCCTGCAATTCAAAAAGACTGGCATAGCGGCCGCCGTGGGCCACTAACTGATCGTGCGTTCCTTCTTCGTAAATCTGCCCGTCTTCGAGCACCACAATACGGTCCGACCCGCGCACGGTGGAAAAGCGGTGCGAGATCAACAGCGCCATCTTGCCGCGGGACAGATCGGCGAACCGGGCGAACACTTCGGATTCCGCCACGGCATCCAGCGCGGCGGTCGGCTCGTCCAGGATCAGAACTTGCGCATCGCGCAGATAGGCTCGCGCCAGTGCGAATTTTTGCCACTCGCCGCCGGACAGATCCACTCCGCCCTCGAAGCGCCGCCCCAGCATCTGGTCGAGGCCCGAGGGAAAGCGGCGCAGCAAGCCGTCCGCTCCGCTCTTCCTGGCCGCGATCCAGAGCGCTCCGTCATCCTCCACCCCCTCGATCTTTCCCACGCCGATGTTCATGCGCGCCGGCATGTCGTAGCGCACGAAATCCTGAAAGATCACGCCGATCTCTTTGTGCAGCTGGTCCACGTTGTAGTCGCGCAGGTCCGTCCCATCCAGATAGATGGCGCCGCCGGTGGGATCGTAGAGCCGCGCCAGCAACTTCACCAGCGTGGTTTTGCCCTGTCCGTTTTCCCCTACCAGCGCGACGTGCTCGCCGGGATGCAGGCGAAAGTTCAGGTTCTTTAGAATCAACCGCTCCGACCCCGGGTAGTGGAACGACACATCGCGAAAATCGAACCCCTCGCGGATGGAGCGCGGCGCCGGGATGGCATTCGGACGCGAGCGGATGCTGGGCTGCACGTTGAGGAAATCCACCAGGTCGGTCAAATGCAGGGCCTGATCGGAAATGTGCGAAAACAGCGAAAACACACCTTGCAGCTGGACGCTGGAGCCGGCGATCGCGCCGGTCAGGAAGGTCAGAGTGCCAACGCTGATGCGGCCCCGGAATGCCTGCCACACCAGAAAAACGTAACTGCCGTAGTATCCAACCGAGCCAACCACGGCGAAGATGGACCCCCACAGCAAACGCCGCCGCGTCAGTTTGACATTCTTGCCGATGATTTGCCCCGTGAGCAGCGCGTAGCGATCGTGCAAATGCCCGCCCAGGCCGAACAGCTTCACTTCCTTGGCGTGTTCTTTGCTGGTGCCGATCAGCCGCAGATAATCCACCTCGCGACGCAGCGGCGTAATCTCGTGCGCCAGCGAATATCCCATGAATGCGAAATGGCTTTCGCCCGCGAATGCCGGAACCACGCAAATCACCAGCAGTAAAAACACCCACGGCGAGTAGATCACCACTCCGATGGAAAGCGAAATGAGCGTGATGGATTGCAGCAGTAGCCGGCCCATGGCGTTGAGCATTCCAATGCGGTCGGTCGCCTGCTGGCGGGCGCGCTCCAGCACGTCATGGAAGCCGGGGTCTTCAAACGATGCCAGATCCAGCTTGGTGGCGTGCTGGATCAACCGCAGGCTGACTTCGCGCGTAAACTCGTCCGCCAGGCGCGCGTCGGTGTAATCGATGCTGCGGCCCAACACTTGATTCAGCGCCGCCAGAACGAATTCGGCGCCCAGCAGCCACCACATCTCGACTGGAATCGGCCCGGGATGCTTCACGGCGGTGACCACCAGGTCGATGATGAACTTGGAAATCCCGAGCATCGCCACCGGAATGAGGGCGCTGACGAGGCGCAGCGCGATCCCGCTCGCCACCACGGCCGGAGCAGCGTCCCACACCAGCCGCAACACAGGCGGCACGTTGCGCAAGGCTGCTAAGCGTTGATTCCAAGAGGTTTGGCTAGCTGACGCCGCGAAAGACATCCAATAAGTCGCAGCAACTGAATGGCCGTGCTCGAAGCTTGGCGAAGGTTCGCCGCTTTCGGCCTTTGTCTTCAGCAGTTAGATGTCTAAGATGGCTTCGTTATTTCGGGTTCAGGGTTTGCGCCGGACTAATTGAGGAGGTATTTGCTGGCCATTCGGCCAGTGGAGCCAGGTAGAAATTCGCCGGCAGTACCCGTGGCGCTTGCGCTCCCAAAGTGAGATGATTTCAGCAGAGCTATTCCTGACTTCGTGAGAAGGAGAAACTCGAATGAGCCTTCGATTCCACGCCTCCGCACTGGCAGTCTGCGGCGCCGCTTTCCTGCTTATGCCCGGCAACGGCGCAGAGCCAGCTTCCAAGGAACCGGCCAAGGCGCCCAAGACCTGGACTCTTCCGCGCACCGCCGACGGACAGCCTGATTTTCAGGGCTACTGGAACAACGGCACTTACACTCCCCTGGAGCGCCCCAAAGAACTCGGGACCAAGGAGTTCTATACCGAAGCCGAAGCGGAGGCCGTCGAGAAGAAAACCTTAGAGCGCGACCATAGCCAGGCCGCCGACGATGTCCACTACGACAATGTGATCTGGCAAGGCGAGAAGTACGCTAAAGGCGCTCCGAACCGGCGAACCTCCATTGTTTTCGATCCGCCCGACGGAAGACTTCCTCCCTTGTCGGCGCAAGGCCAGAAGCGCGCAGCGGAACTGGCGGCGTTGCTGCCTCGCCGTGCCGCCGCGGAAAGCGCCGAAACCCGTACCTTGGGGGAGCGCTGCATAACGTGGGGGGCCGACGGACCTCCTATGCTCGGTTCCGCCTATAATGGCAATTTCCAGATCCTGCAGAACGGCGCCTCGGTGGTCATTCTCACCGAAATGATTCACGCCGTCCGCACCATCCCTCTAGACGGCCGTCCTCATCTGGCTTCTTCCATCCATCTGCTGGCCGGCGACTCGCGCGGCCGCTGGGAAGGCGACACGCTGGTGGTGGATTCCACCAATTTTAGCGACAAGACCAATTTCCGCGGACCGCCCGCCACCGTTCGGCAGAACATTTTCGCCAGCCCGAACTTGCACGTCGTCGAGCGCTTTAACCGTGTTGACGAGAACACCATCGTCTACCGCTTCACGGTGGAAGACCCCGCTACTTGGACCGCGCCGTGGTCCGGTGAAACTGTGATGCGCAAAACCGGTGGTCCGATTTTCGAATACGCCTGCCACGAGGGGAACTATGGTCTGATGGACATCCTGGCGGGCGCTCGCGCCGCCGAGAAAAAGGCGTCGCAGTAATCAATTGACGGGGGTTGCAGGCTGTAGCCCGCTTTTCGTAATTGCGGGAGCGGCGGCCGGCGACGCAAAGAATTTGATAAGCGCCCGGGCCGCTTCCGGCTGCTTCGCGCCCACCGCGATGCCAGCCGAAAACACCGTGACTCTTTGAAGCTCGCGCGGCAGCGGTCCTACATACTCGATGCCCGCTACCGGGAGCAGTTCGCTGATCTGCTGGAGGCCGATCTCGGCATCTCCACGCGCCACCGCACCGCCTACCGGCCCACTGGCCACTCGCATGCACTTATCGGCGATCTGGTCCGCGATCCCCAGCCGCTGAAACATTTCGTGCGAAACATAGACGCCGCTGGCGGAGGCCGAATACGCGATCGACTTGGCCTGGAGCAGCGTGCGTTTGAGCGCCTCCACGCTGCCGATGTCCGGCCTGGGCGCACCGGCCCGCACCGCCACGCCGATTTCCGATCGCACCAAGTCAACGCGGCTGCCAGGGACAATCTTGCCTTGCTGGATCAATTCGTCCAGCGCCCCGGCGGCTATGATCACCAGGTCCACGGGCTCGCCGCGCTCCAGCCGGCGCGGAATGGAGTCCGGAGCGTTCCCCATGGACGCTCCGTAAGCCGTCACGATCTTGTCGTGGGTGGCTCGTTCAAATTCGGGAACAAGCTCTAAATACGCCGCGGTAAATGCGCCGGAGGTCATCACCTTGATTTCTTCCGCGCTTGCCGCGCCCGCCCAGCTCACAAAGGCCGCGGCAAACAGCGCTATCGTTCTGGAAACCCTGGTCATCATTTTCATTTACTCCATAAGCGCCGCTGCAATTCGGCGAATTCCTGAATGATTTGCTCGTGCAGTGCGTGGCGGCCTTGGTCGATCACCCTCTCGCCATTGACGAAAACTTCGCGAACGGCGGTCCGCTCCAGCGCGAAGACGATGTGGCTCGCGAGCGATCCCCGATCGGCTCCGGCTATCGAGACGTCGTTGAGGTCGACCGTGAAGAAGTCGGCGGGCCCGTCAACTTCGAGCTTCCCTCCAGCCGCACCGATACTTGCCGCTCCGGCTTCTGTCGCGGTCTGAAGCAGGCGCACGGCCAGGCTCTCTCGCTCGTGCGCCTGGGACAGAATGGCGCGCTCGCGGCTTATGAGTCGCAAGTTGTACTCCAGCTGCCGGGCGTCTTCCAGACTATCGATCTCAACATTGCTATCGGAACCCAGAGAGATTGGAATGCCGGCGTTGAACAGCTCGCCGGCCGCCAGGATGCCATCTCCAAGATTGCGTTCGGTGGTTGGACAAGCGCACACGGTGACCTGGTTACGCGCCATACGCCCGACTTCGTCAGCGTCGATATGGATTGCGTGCACGGCCGTGAATCTTGAATCCAGGATGCCATGTTCATCCAGAAATGCAAACGGTCTGGCGCCATATTCACCGAGGCAGGCCTCCACTTCGGCGGTCTGCTCGGCGACGTGCATATGCAGCGGGAAGCGCCGCGATTTTGCGTAGCTCGCCACTTCGAGCAGGTAATCCAGGGGCACCGCGCGGATGCTGTGGGGCGCTACGCCAGCCCATGCGAGTCCCGCCGGAAATGTCTTTCGCACGAACGCGTCCAGCGTTTCCGTGTCGTCGATGAAATCCCGCGGCCTGGGCGTGATGAATCGCGCCTGCCCCGGATCCGGTTCCTTCTTCCAGCCCGCCCGCACGTATGCCGTTCGTAGCAGGGCGACGCGGATGCCGATATCACCCGCCGCGCGTAGAATCTGTTTGGCCAGCAGATTGCGATCTTCATAGGGCGTACCATCCGGCGCGTGATGCAGGTAGTGAAACTCGCCGACGGCCGTAATTCCAGTGAGCGCCATTTCAAGGAAGGCCATTCTAGCCGCGATATAGATGTCCTCCGGCGAAAGCCGCAGAGCCGCGTGATACATGGCCTCGCGCCACGTCCAGAACGTGTCCTTCACTGCCTTGGTCCGGTATTCGGTGCGGGCGCGAATCACGCGTTGGAAAGTGTGGGAGTGGCCATTCACAAGGCCGGGCAGGAGCGCGCGGTTGGGCAGGCGCTGGGCCTGTTTGAGGTCGCTCGCAGACGTCGTAAAACGCGTGATCCTTCCGCGCTCGTCCGCGAACAGCGCGACCCCGCTCTCAAACCTTCCGTCGCGATAGAGAAAGTCCGGCAGCCAGCCTTTCTCCTTTGCCTCAGGCATCGCAATGCTTTCGATAGGCGCGTTGGCCGTCGATGTAAACCGCAAGCACGGAGTTCACGCCCACGAAATAGCCGATCTCCCGATAGTCGCTGCAATCATGGATGACAAAATCCGCTCGCTTGCCTTCTTCGAGCGAGCCAACCTGGGCGCCTCGGGCCAAGCTGTACGCCGCATTGATGGTTGTGGCGGTGATGGCTTCCGCCGGCGTCATCCGCATTTGCGTGGACGCCAATGACAGCACGAAGGGAATGGAAGGAGTGGGCGAGGAGCCGGGATTGAAGTCCGAAGCCAACACGATCCCGAGGCCCGCATCGATCATCCTCCGCGCGGGAGGATATTTGTGGCGGCCAAGACAGTACACCGACGCCGGCAGCAACACCGGCTGCACGCCCGCCTTGGCAAGCGCCAGGATGTCCATTTCATCAGCCTGCTCCAGGTGGTCCGCGGTGTTTGCGCCGAGTTCCGCGGCAAGTCGAGCTGCCCCGGAGTGTGTCAATTGATCGGCATGCATGCGAATGCCCAGGCCCAACGTTTTTGCCTTGCCGAGTATCCGGCGGGAAGAAGATAAGTCAAAGGCCGTGGGTTCCGAAAACACGTCGCAGTATTCGGCCAGTTGGTCGCGTGCCACGCAGGGCAGCATTTGATCGATCACCAGGTCCACGTAATCGGAGAAACGTCTCCGGTATTCATCGGGGACTTCATGCGCGCCCAGGAACGTGGGCACGTAGCGCAGCGGACCGGCCGAGTCCAGACGGCGGATCACGCGCAGCATCTTGAGCTCGTCATCGAGCGAGAGTCCGTAGCCAGATTTCGCTTCAATTGTCGTGGTTCCATTTTCGAGAAACCAGGCCGCCCGCCGCTGGCCAACTTGAAACAGGTCGTCTTCCGAAGCAGCCCGGGTTTTTCTGACGGTTGATCGGATGCCGCCTCCCGAAGCGGCGATCTTTTCGTAGGTCACCCCGGCCGCGCGCTGCTCGAATTCGTCCACGCGAGTGCCCGCAAACACCGGGTGCGTGTGCGCGTCGACAAAGCCGGGAAGTACCACGCGGTTGCCCGCGTCCAGGATTTCGCAGTCTGCGGGAAGCTGAGCCGTCACCAGGTCTTGCGGTCCGGTTCGCTCGATGACTCCATTGCGTAAGAGCATCGCGCCTTGCTCGATGATCGAGAGTTCTTTCAATTCCTGGCGAACCCGGGCGCGAGCCGGACCTGCCAGCGTTACCAGCTGCCCGCAATTCACCACCGCTAGCGGCGTCAATCCAGATCCCGCTCCCGCATGGGAATGCGCACCTGCTTGCGTTCGGCAACCTCGATCGCCGCCTCGTAGCCGGCGTCGGCGTGCCGGATGATTCCCATTCCCGGGTCCGATGTGAGCACGCGCTCCAGCCGCCGGCCGGCTTCCTCAGTACCATCCGCCACCACCACCATGCCGGCGTGCTGCGAATAGCCGATGCCTACGCCCCCTCCGTTGTGGATGGATACCCACGACGCCCCGGCCGCCGTATTCACCAGCGCATTCAGCAGCGGCCAATCCGCGATCGCGTCGGAGCCATCCTGCATTCCCTCCGTCTCGCGGTAGGGCGACGCCACGGATCCGGTATCCAGATGATCCCTGCCGATCACGATGGGAGCTTTCAGCTCGCCCGTCCGCACCAGCGCATTCATCGCCAATCCGAAAGCCGCCCGCTCGCCGTAGCCGAGCCAGCAGATGCGCGCAGGCAAGCCTTGAAAAGCGATACGATCCTGAGCCAGATGAATCCAGCGTGCCAGGTCGGGGTTGTTTGGAAACATCTCCAGCGCCAGCCGATCGGTGCGGTGAATATCGGACGCTTCGCCCGACAACGCCACCCAACGAAATGGCCCCCGGCCTTCGCAGAACATGGGGCGAATGTATTCGGGAACGAATCCCGGCACGTCGAAGGCGCGTTCCACTCCCGCAATTTGCGCTTGGGTCCGGAGGTTGTTTCCGTAGTCGAAGGCCACCGATCCGGCAGCTTGCAGCGCGAGAATTGCCTCCATATGGCGCGCCATCGCGTCCATGGACCGGCGGACATATTGGTCCGGATCGCGCTCCCGCAAACGCAGGGCTTCTTCGAAAGTCATCCGGTTCGGCACGTAGCCGTTCAGCGGATCGTGAGCGCTGGTTTGATCGGTGACAATATCCGGCGTGACGCCGCGTTGAATTAATTCCGGCAATACATCCGCGCAATTCCCGATCAGTCCCACGGAAATGGCCTCCCGCCGCTTCCGGGCGCCATCCAGCATCGAAAGCGCTTCGTCCAGCGATCGGGCCAGAAAATCGCAATATCTGGTCTTCAAGCGCTTTTCGATCCGGGCGCCGTCCACGTCGATCCCGAGGAAACACGCGCCCGCCATGGTGGCTGCCAAGGGCTGCGCCCCACCCATTCCGCCCATGCCGCCCGAGACGATCAGCCGGCCGGCCAGTGTTCCGCCGAAATGCTTTCGGCCGGCCGCGGCGAAGGTTTCGTAGGTGCCTTGAATGATGCCCTGGCTTGCGATGTAAATCCACGATCCCGCTGTCATCTGGCCATACATCGTGAGGCCCAGTTGCTCCAGGCGGTGAAACTCGGCCCAGTTGGACCAATGACCGACCAGGTTGGAATTGGCGATCAGCACGCGCGGCGCTTCGGGATGCGTGCGGAAAACGCCCACCGGTTTTCCGGACTGCACCAGCAGGGTCTCATCGTTCTCTAAGCCCCGCAGCGAACGAACGATGGCGTGAAAACAGTCCCAGTTTCTAGCCGCCCGGCCCGTGCCACCATAGACGATGAGAGCATCCGGGTTTTCGGCCACCTCGGGATCCAGGTTGTTCATCAGCATGCGGAGGGCAGCTTCCTGGTGCCAGCCCTTGCAGCTCCGTTCGGTTCCCCGTGGCGCCCTAATCTCGATACGTTCCGCGATCTTCGGCATCACTCCACTGTATCCCGAGTGGAGATGTTACGTCGTTAGTTGGTGACCGTAATGGTCGCCGCCGGACTGGCCACGCCGCCCACCTTGACCACCACCGGCTGCGGTCCGGTCGCGATGCCTGCTGGAACCGTCAAGTTGATCTGCGTCACGCCCACCAGCGCCCAAGGAATCCCGATGAAATCGATATTCGCTTGGGCTCCGCCGATGGTCACGGTGGTGTTCTGGGTTGGCCTCGGAAGTTCGGCGAGCGGAGTGGAAGACGGGGGCGCCGCGCCGTCCGCGATGGCTGGAGAAACCGCGCCGGCGCCGGTGATGTAAAACGCCACCTCTTCCCCGAGTGAGGCGCTCGCCGTAGGCACAAGCACGCCCGTCGAAGTCGTAAAAATTCCCGGCGCCGCTGCGGCTATCTGCAATGGCTGGGTGGTCACGTGGCCGTTGTTGTTGATGCTTAGAACGGCCGATCCAGGGCTGATCTCATACGGGATTTGGATGTTCAACTGACTCGGCGAGACGTAATACAGCGGCGCGGCGATTCCGTTCACCAGCGCCGCCACTCCCAGGGTTGACATCGGCAGAGGCACGCCGGTCGCGCTCGCGGTCCCGGGCGAAAGCTCGTTTCCGAATACGCTCAGCGTTTCCCCCGGCGCATAGCTGGGCTTGAAACTGGCGCCGTTGTCGATACCGGCAATGGACGGCGCGGCGCTTATGCCCGATCCCGACGCTGTTACGTTGACCGCAACCGACGCTCTGTTGGTGCTGTTGTAGGTTGCCGTGATGGTTCCACTGCCGGAAGGCAACTGGAAGCCGCTCACCGCCAGGGTTGCGGTCGCTTTGCCCACCGATCCGTTCAAGGCGGCCGAGCCCAACGAACTTCCCGCGATCGAGAACGCGACCGAGCCGGTGGGCGTGCTTCCATCCGTGGAAGTGACCGTGGCAATCAGATACAGAACGTCATTCGCGGATACCGTGCTCAAATTGGCAAGCAGCGTCAGTTGTGTCCCCGAGGTCGGCGGTGGCGTGGTAGTGCTGCCCCCGTTCCATCCCTCCACCAGTTTGTACATGTCCACCGACCCGATCCCGGTGCACAGATCGTAGCCCACGCCCGCGTAGTATCCCACCGCGGTGGCCGTGCAGTCCGGCTGTCCTTTTGAACAGGCTATCGTGACCATGTTGTTGCCGCTGGTGATGTCGTGGAAGATGCCGGGGTTCGATCGCGCCAGCGAATACAGTTTCGGATTGATGTTACCCACCCCGCCCGAGGCGAGCTTTTGATTCAGAAGCGCGGTCATTCCGGCAAAGGTAGGCGCGGCAAACGATGTTCCTCCGTAAGCCGCCAGGCTGCCGCTGGTGTAGACCGCGTAGGGGTCATGATCGTCCGACGAATTCAGCGATATATCTGGCACATCGCGCGCCCCGTCGCTCGGCACGCCCGTGCCGGTTTGCCAGGAAGGTTTCGAGAACAGAACGCTCCGGCCGCCGCCGCTCGCCGACGGCTCTGCGTCTTCCACGCTATCGTTCCACGTGGTCTCGGGAATGTAAGACAGCGCGGATCCGCCGGTGGAGCTGTCGGTGAGACCCCAATAGTTCCCCGTTCCCTCGGCAAATTCCGTCCCACCTGAACTGGTTACTCCCGGGACGCTGCCCGGAAGGTCCACCGCTAAGCCCGGATTTTGCGAATCGTCGCAATCCGCGGCGCCGTCGTCGCCCGAAGCGGCGAACCATGTCATACCTTGCGCGTTGGCTTGCGCGGCCCATTGGACGAACGAGTTGTACTCCGAGAACGGCGTCTCGAGCTCGCAGGAGCCGTAACTCACACTGAGCACCGGCGCGAGGTTTTGGTCGATCGCATACTGCACCGACGTGACGACGTCGGTGGAATAAACAAAAATGATGGTCGCGTTGCGCGCCACCGAGCCGGACCATTCCAGATCGATGTCAGACTCGGCCAGGTCGCCGGACTTCGCGCTGTTTCCTGGATTGGGCGATCCTGGCACCAGCAGCATCTCGGGATCGTTGGCTGGCAGACCGAAGGTGCTGCGGAATTGTTGGATGTCGGAAACGTTGACTTCGATCTGGCCGGCGATCGCGATTTTCTGTCCTGCGCCGTCGATGCCGGCGGCGTACAGGGGCGCAACGTCATAAATGGTGGCGAAATCGCCCGGCGCTATGTAGTGGACATCGCCGGATCCCGTGTAAGCAGGCTTGCTGGCGGCGCGGCGCATGTGCGGCTTCATGCGGAAATCGTTCAGGCCGCGGATGCCTGTCACCACGCCGCCCAACGCCACGGGCACGGATGGATCGGAAGCGTTCGCGAAGTGCCGTTCACCGCCGGCCAGGTAGCTGTGAATCTCGGTCTGGAACGCCGCCTCCGCTTGCGCAGCCGTCCCGCTAGCGGCGATCCAGCCCTTGCCGCGAGCTACCGAAACGACGTGCAAGCCCTGCTGCTGAAGCCACTGAGTGATCTTCGCGATATCGGCGTCGCTTACGCCGAAACGCTGCCCGTATTCCTCCGGTGTCAGCCAGCGATGATAATTCGGCGAGCCCGGTGTTTGCTGTTCGGCGAGGAGTTTTTGGAGATCGGCCTGTTGGCTGGCCGAAGGCGTCATGGTCAGCGTGATGTAGGGCAGGGCAAGCGACGGAGCTACTCGTCCCTCATCAGTGGCGGTCCGGATCTTCGGATGAACATTCCCTGGTAGGACCGTGCGCTGGGCCGAGGCGTTGGATGTAAAGAATACACTAATGAGGACACTAAGAGTACAGAAATGAGCATACTTCAACGGCATTCACTAATTGCGACGGCTCCGCGGACGCGGGCGTTACGTTAAGTCGTGTAAAGAAGCTACACCCGCGTAGGCTGGCCGCCTATGTTGCAGGAGCGCCCGCAATGGCGAGCGCCAGCGGTAATCCCGGGCATAAAAAATGACGGCCAATGGTCGGATGGTCGGTAAGTATTGCTGGCGCCGGCGCGAAGCAAGCAGCCAGACATCGATCTTTCAGTCACATCGGTGATCGGCCTTCAAAGTGCTGCTTTGATGGAGCGAAGGAGAACACCCATGAAAGACAGTCTAAAAGATCAGGCGCAGGGAAAGCTGCACGAAACCAAGGGCAAGATCAAAGAAGCAGCCGGCAAGCTTACCAATAACCCCAAGTTGCAGAATGAGGGCGCGGACGAAAAGCTATCCGGCAAAATTCAGAAAAAGGTCGGCCAAGTCGAGAAAGTATTTGAGAAATAGTAGAGTGCTGCGCGCGAGGTGACGCAATGATGTTACTGCTTATTATCTTATTGGTGCTGCTTGTCGGCGGCGGTGGAGGGTATTACGGCCATAGCCGCTGGGGTTACGGTGGTGGCGCTGGAATAGGCCTGGGGACGATCGTAATGATTCTCCTGGTTGCCTATCTACTGGGCGGATTCCGCTAATTTCTGCGAGCCATCTGGGAGCACCCCGAGTCTCCTGCGGGAACTCGAGGTGCAACCCCGGCGACCAGAAGTTATCGTTTGGCTACGTGGCCGCGCCCGTCGCGCATCTCATTTCCTTTGAAGTGCTCCACCTTATCCAGACGCTTTCCCGGTTCGGGCCGGTCTCCAACCTTGGGCAGCGGGCCTTTATAGCCATGCTCGGGATGAAAATGGTTGTTGACGTGGCCGTGAAAGTTAGCTGGGCCATGGAACCACGGGCCGGCGCCAATGAAGACACCACCCACAAACCACTCCGGGCCGTAGTAGCCGTAGGGAGCGCACGCATACGGCGGTACGTCGTAGTATCCGTAAGGGCAGATCGGGGCCGGACCGACCTCGACCGCGACCTGAGCCTCGATTTTGGGAGCCGTAAGAGCGCTTACCGTGAGGAAGATTCCAGCAACAGCAGCGAATGCCAGACATCTGGATTTGTTCATAGTCGTCCTTTCTGAAGGTTAGAGGCGATATGAAGCCCCCACGTTTCGCCGCGGAAACTTGCAGAAGGACTAAGACGAACCTCGACTGCCGGTTTTCACTTTCCGCCGGAAAGCGCGAGCACCGAATACGACGTTGCGGCGTCGATCATGAAGCGTCCGACATCGGATGCCGGGTCGCGCTGCTTGTTCAACGAGTACGCAAGCCACAATCCCGCGGCCTTGTCCTGATTGTGCGTCAGCCAGGAAAGCGCATTCTTCAAAGCGGGCTGCGTCCGCGGCACGTCGGCTTGCTGGAGGACGAAGGCAACCAAACCGGTGGCGTAGCCGTCGCTCGCGGTTTCGAGCGGCGTCCCGTCTCTCCGTTTCCAGCTTTCCATCACCAGCGCAGAGGTGTTCCAGCCGCCGTCTGGCTGCTGCTTGCTCACAACCTCGTCGATGATGGACTTCTGCTGCTCGGGTTTTAGAATTCCCGGCGCTTTTGCGGAGGCCCAAAGAAGAAATACGCGATTGATGAGGGATTGGCTCGCGAGGCCTTGATGAAGGTATGCGGAGAGTAGCTTCAGGTTGCTTTGGACCTCCGGGGTGGAGCGGTAATCGGCCGGGGCCGTCCCTGCGGCGATGGCGCCCAGCGTCGCGCCCCAGAACTGGGAATCTTCCGCTTCCCAAGGCTGGTTGTGGAAATTCAGCCAGGTCCAGGCGCCCCGGCCCTCCCCGGTTTTCAGTTGCAACGCCCACATGTTGTCCAGTGCGAGGCGGGTATCGGCGCTCAATTTCCCGGCGTGCGCATCGTAACTGGAGAGGATCAGGGCGTTGAGGACGGCTTCGGTGCCGCGCGATTCGGCGGTCTTTGGGGCGCCCCGTTTTTCATCACTGTAGAACGGTTCCATTTCGTTCCAAAGCCGGACGCGCTTGGTGATGTTGGCGAGCAATTTGAGTTCGGTCGCGGAGGGAGACTGCTCGCCCAGCGCGGTGCGCAGAGCGGGCCGTGCCAGTGCATACGGCAAGGCGGTGTGGCACGAAATGCAGAAGGTGTCGTGATCCCGTACCGACTGCGGCCAGCCCATCCACCAGTCGGCGCGTTGATCCAGGTACGCGGCGGCGGCTTTGCTGTCCCAGGAGCCAGGATCGTTACTGGCGGCCCACCCGGCGGCCGGCAAGAAGAGCAGAGCCAAGGCCGTCCAGGCTGAAATCGTCCGCGTTTTCATAGCAGGGTCACCTCCCCGGATTCTATCACCTGCGACCCTCCGCGATTCGCTGCTACTGCGAAAGCGTGATGCTGCGCCGGAGAGTGAACTTGATCCTGGTCTGCGCCGGAATCACGACCACATAAGGCTTAGCCGCGCCGGCCGCCGCGCCACCCGCTGCGCCTTGGCCATGGCCGAAAATTCCGCCAATGGTCGCGCCAATGGCCGCCCCGGCGATCACTTTCTTTTTGCTGCGCTCAATGCTCTGTTTCTCAAAGACGCTGGTACGCGGGGTATAATCCGTTCCGTTAATGGACAGGCTGACCAGTTGCAGTTGCACATCGGTGCGCGCGGCCACCGGGGCTATCGCCAGGTTAATCAGCGATACGCTGGCGTCTGCGCCGGCCGGGATCGCCTCCGTGCCGTTCACGGTTACCGCCGCATCCACGCTGGCGGAAAATTTGTCGCCCACCTGATTCATGGAAGAATCCACCGGATCGGAGAGGCGCACGGCGACCACGGTGCCAGCAGGGACAACCAGGGGCCCCTGATCGGCGTTGTTATCGGCGGGAGGGGCGGTGTCAGGCTGGGCCGGCGCCACAGCCACGCCAACCCCAGGCTGCGCCGGCACAACCGCAACCCCAGCCGCCGCGGTTCCATCGGGCGGAGCGCCGGCCAGGGGCGGGGCCGCACCGTTATCGGGCTGGCCCGGGGCAGCGGGTGTCCCGTTGGGCGTTGTGGCAGTGTTATCGGCGGTCTGCGCTGGCACGCCGATGGTATGCGTAAGCCGCCGCGCCACGAACTGTCCGGCTCCGGGAAACGCGGTGAGGACGAAACCGGCCAGTGCCAGAAGAGCGGCGAGGCCTGCCGCGAGAGCCCTCCGGCCGGGCGTGAAAAAGGTCGAAGCTGTTGCTGCCGCCACGGCGGCCGCGGGACGCGCGCTTGCGGCCGACGCCGGAACCGCCAAACCGAGGGCACTGTCGAGCGCCGCGCCGAATTCCTCCACGCTCTGATAGCGAGCCTCCGGATTCTTCTCCAGCGCCTTGAGAACCGCGGTCTCCACGCCTTTTGGAACATAGGGAAAAATGCTGGTCAAAGGCGGCGGCGGAGCATTCACGTGATCCGCCATGATCTGGTAATCGCTATCGGCGCTGAAGGGCGGCTTGCCGGTCAGCATTTCGTACAGCGTTACACCAAGAGAATAGACGTCCGACCGGAAATCCACCCCGCGATTTAGAAATTGTTCGGGCGACATGTACAACGGGTTGCCGATCCGCACTCCGCTCTTTGCCACCCCGCGGGCGCTCAGGCCTTTCGCAATTCCGCAATCCATCACTTTGACGACGCCCTGGCCATTGAGCATGATGTTGCCGGGTTGAATGTCGCGATGGACGATGCCCATCCGGTGCGCATATCCGACGCCCGCCAGCGCCTGCCGGAATAGCGAAATTGCCTCTTCGCTCGGAATCGGGCCCCGGCGCCGCACCATCTGGCCGAATGTCTCGCCAGCAACAAACTCCCAGACCAGCAAGGGACGGCCGTTCTCAATGAACAGCGCATACAGGGTGGCTAGGTTGGTGTGGCTGAGATTGGCGAGCGCCTTTATTTCAGTGCGGAACGCCTGCTCCAAATCGGAATTGCCGCTCAGTTCCGTGTTCAACGACTGGATGGCAACTATGCGGTCCAGATTGACGTCGACGGCTTTGTACACGACGCCCATACCGCCCTCGTCGATCTTCTCCAAAATCCGATAGTTCCCAATTTGGGTCCCGATCATGGTTCCGCCCAGCCTCGCTAGAGCGACGACTTTAGACCAATCAGTATACACCCGGAAGTTGGTTGCTTTGCGGATTGGAAGGGCGGATTGGAGGGGCGGACTCGAACGGATGGCGGCTGGAACCGCGATTTAGCGAGCCGGCCGTGGGGCGGAGGGATGCAAGGTCTCGAGCGTGGCCAACCGGTCTTCGAGCGACCGAATTTTCTCGGCCTGCTTGCGCACTTCGTTTAGCAGCATGGGCGTGAGTTTCTGATACTGCACCGCCAGGATCCGGCCGTCTTTCGCCTTGACCACCAAGTCCGGATAAATCTCGGCTACCTGTTCGGCGACCAAGCCGTAGTCCAGGGGTTTCGATCCGTCCTTGTAGGCTTGATGATAGCGGAAGGTGACCGGGCGGAGACGCAGAAGTCCGCTGCTGGCCTCGCCCATGTCCTGGATGTCTTCTTTCAACAGTTGCGCGGAAACATTCGTCCCCATTTGTCCATTGGAATCGATCATCACGGGGACGGCGTCGTTGAGGCCCGTGGCGGTCTGGCTAACGCCGGCCGCGAAGAACGATGAGTGCGTGCCGGCAGTTCCGATCTGTATTGTGCCGTTGCCGTCGTTCGCGGAACCCGGGCTGCCCAGGTAGATGCTGTTGCTGTTGTCAGGCGGCGCGTTTGCAGCCGCGCCGCTTCCGACAGCGATGTTGTTGTTGCCGCCGCTGTTATTTTCCAGCGCCAGATAACCGATGGCCGTGTTGTTGCTCCCGGTAGTGTTGCTAAATAGGGCGGACGCTCCGCTGGCGGTGTTGACACTTCCGACGGTGTTATTCTCCAGCGCCTGGTCGCCGCTGGCCGTGTTGAAGCCCCCGGTGGTGTTCGCGTATAACACGTTGACCCCGCTGCCTGTGTTGTAGCTCCCGCTGGTGTTGTTCGACAACACTCCCGCCCCGAGGCTGGTATCGCCGTTCAGATTGGTGGGCGAGGTGAAGAAACCGTTCATGTCGATAACCACATTCGCGGCTGTAGGACCGGAGTTGAACACGCTCAGCCCGCCGAAGACGCCGGCCGGAACTATGGCCGCGTTGGCTACAACCAGACCTTGCAGATCATTTATAGTTGAGACCGCCGGTTGTTCCGGGCCGGCCGGCAAGATGGAGAGATAGTTGATCGGGCCGCCGGCCTGGGGGACCACGGTGACATTGAGCGAGTAGGCCGCCGCGATGGAGGGAATCACGCCGCAAGGGGACGGGGCGGTGGTGCTGGCTTCGATGGCCGACTGCACGGGGAAAGTCACAGTTGCGGAGCTTGCTATGGGCGGCCCCGAAAAGGGTTCTAGCCCGCTGAACCCGGCAGTTATGCCCCGCGTATCCACCAGGCGGCAGGGCGTAATCGCCACCAGGGAGAGCTCTTGCATGGACACAGTATTGTCGGAAAACTCTACCTGCGGCGCCCCGGCATTCCGAGCGGCAGCGCTGGCAGCGGCCGCGCGCTGCGCTTGATTGGGGTGCCAGTACAGCGGCGTAGCCCAGTTTCTCAATGGGACTAGGTCCTCGCGGGCCTGCTGACCAGGCAACAAAACGGGGAGAAAGACCAGCAAGGCGGTTGCGCGGCTGGCGTATTTAGAATTGATCATCAGAAAGCTCTCCTTGAACGTGCTTAACGAACTTGCTCAGCCATGCCGCCGCACTCCCGCTTGGGGCCGGTACTCACAAGCCCAGTGGAGCCGGGAGGGGAATGCTCTCAGCGTTCCATCACGCTTCAACTCGCTTATCGGCATTCGTAGAAAAACTTTAGGTCAGTTCCCGGCGTAAAATCGGAGCATGGAACTCGCCGACAGCCTGTGACCGACGCCGCGATCCTGGAACATGTCGCGCGGCTGCCGCATGCCCGGGCCACCTTCAAACAGCTGGTCCGCGAGCTGGGGTCCCGCGTGGCATCGCGCGACGAGCTGGAGCAGGCTCTGGATCGCTTGATCCAGCGCGGCCAGCTCATCGAGGTCCGCAGCGGCCATTTCGTGGTCACCCGCTTCAGCCGCGAATACTCGGTCGGCCGCCTGAATATGCATCGCGACGGGTACGGATTCTTGATTCCCGATCATCCCATCGAAGGCTTGCGCGGCGACGTCTACATCCCGCGCGAGTCGGCCCAGGCCGCCATGCACGGCGATCGCGTGGTGGTGCGTATCGCGCGCATCGAAAAAGACGGCCGCGCCGACGGCGAAATCGTCAAGATCGTGCGCCGCGCGCACCAAACCGTGGTCGGGGAGTTTCGGATTCGCAAACGCGGAAATTTCGTCGAACCGCATGACGAAAAGATTCGCCAGTGGATACAAATCCCGGCGGGCATGGAAGTGCCGCGGGTGTCGCTGAATCGCGACCGCGTGGGCGTGGCGCCAGTGGAAGTCCGGTCACCGGAAGATCTCGACGGCATGGTCGTCAACGCCGAAATTCTCGAGTTCCCAGAAGATGGCGGCTACGCGATCGGTCGCGTGATCGAGATCCTCGGCCGCCCGGACGATTTCGGCGTGGATGTCGAAATCATGATCCGGAAGCATCACATCCCGCATCATTTTCCGCCCGAAGTCCTGGAACAGGCGCAAAGCTACACGAATATAATTCAGCTCGATGAACTCGCCGGACGCCGTGACTACCGCTCGCTCGACATCGTCACCATTGATGGCGAAACCGCGCGCGATTTCGACGATGCCGTCTGGGTGGATAGGCTGCCCAACGGCAACTATGCGCTGCAGGTCCATATCGCCGACGTCAGTCACTACGTGCGGCCCGGCAGTCCCATCGACGGCGAGGCATTTCTGCGCGGCACCAGCGTCTATTTTCCCGATCGCGCCGTCCCCATGCTCCCGCTCGAGCTCTCCACCGAAATCTGCTCATTGAAACCCGGCGTCGACCGCCTGGTTCTGTCCGTCGAACTGGAGATCGACCGCCAGGGCGATATCATCACGCAGACCTTCGGCCGGGGCGTTATCCGCAGCGTCGAGCGCATGACTTACACCAATGTTCACGCGCTGCTGGAAGGCGACGCGGATCTGGGCCAGCGTTATGGCCGCTTGCTCGAACGGTTTCAGTTAATGCGTGAGCTGGCTCTGGTGCTGAACAAGAAGCGCATCCGACGCGGCGCCATTGATTTTGACATGCCGGAGCCGCTGATCGAATTCGACGAGTTCGGCGCAATGGCCAGTGTCACGCGCAGCGCCCGCAATATTGCACACCGCATTATCGAGGAGTTCATGCTTTCGGCCAACGAAGCCGTGGCCTCCCACCTGGAGCAAGCCGGCATTGCGTCGATTTTCCGCATCCATGAAAAGCCGGACCCCAAGCGCGTGATGGAGTTCGAGGAAATCGCGGCGCACTTCGGCTATTCGCTCGGTATCGGCGCCATACCCGTGAAGCGCTTTCGCGCGCCCATGCGCCGGCGCGACGGCAAAATGGTGCAGCGCGATATCGTGCTGGCCGGCGACAACGTCAATATCTCTTCCCGCAATTATCAAAAGCTGATCGCGCAAATCGAGGGCAAGCCGGAAGAGCGGATTTTGAGCTACCTGATGCTGCGCTCCTTGAAACAGGCCCGCTACAGCGCCGATAACCGCGGCCACTTCGCTCTGGCGGCTCCCAGCTACACGCACTTTACTTCGCCCATCCGCCGTTATCCGGACCTGATCGTGCATCGCATCCTGGGTGCGTTTCTCGACGGCCGCAGGGACCTGATCTCGCCCGAGCGGCTGGAAGAAATCGCTCACGATTGTTCCGACACCGAGCGCCGCGCCGCCGAAGCCGAGCGCGAGCTGGTGGAATGGAAGAAGGCGCGCTTCATGGAGGATCGCGTCGGCGAGCAGTTTCGCGGCCTGATCACCAGCACCACGCGCTTCGGATTCTTCGTCGAGCTCGAAAATTTGTTCGTCGAAGGTTTGGTCCCCATCGACACGCTTCCTGGCGACCGCTACATGTTTCAGGAAAAGGTGCGCAAGATCGTCGGGCAGCGCTCCCGACGCGAGTTCAGCATCGGCGACACGGTCACGGTGCTTCTGGACCGCGTGGATCCGGTGGAGCGTAAGCTGCAGTTTTCGCTGCTGGAGCCCGAGAAAACGCGTAAGAAGCCCCGTCGCGCCGACTAAGCCACCGACGCGGCGCGCAGCGGAAATTCCTGGGTGGCCAGCGATTCCAGCAACTGCTCGTGAATGCTCTGATCCAACATGTAGTAGCTCCGTCCGTCTTCTTCCGCCACCACCGCCAGCCCTTTGGCCGCCAGCAGCAAACAGAGCTGCTGTTCTCCGGGCGTCAAGACGGCCGGCTCCACGCGAGCCATGCCTCGCGGGCCCGGGACCAGCTTGCGCAGGAAATCGCGAATGAAGATCTGCCGGTCTAATCCTTCCAGCGCCGCCCCGGCCGAGATCCAACGCTGCTCCGCGGCTTCAAAAAAGTAAGGACCGGTTGCGAACGCCAGCAGAAAAACCACGATGTCGATGAACGCGGCCAGCAGCAGCGCGAATACGTGCCGCGAAGTTGGCGCGTTGAACAGCTCTACGTAAGCCACCAGAAGATCTTCTTGTCCTGAGACCGTTCGATCCACAAAATCGCTATAAGCAGGCATGGGCGGCTTGGCCAGTTGCCCGGAGTGCAGCGTCTGTTCGATGTCACTCCACGGCACCTTGGCATAAACCTGCCGGTAGGCTTCGATTTGCTGCTGGGTGGAATCGAGCGGCCTGGCGTTTGAAACAAAGCTGGCCAATTCCGTTTGGGATCGCTGCATCTGGCCGAGCGATTCCTGGGCCAACTTGGTATAGCGCTCGAATGCGGAATACCGCACTCCGGCGCCCGCGCCTTCCCTATAGTTCTCCGTGTAAGTCTGCGCCTCGCGAGCCACGGCCGCGCGAATATTCGCCAGATACGGATCCGCGTCCTCGGCCCGCGAAATGAGTCCATGCGTCTTTTCCGCCTCGGTCATCTCCTGGAGCGCCACCACGTGCCTCTGCTGTTCGCCGATGGCCGCGGTCAGCAGTTTGCGCGTCTGGCCCGCGGAATCCTCCAGAACATCGTAGAGTTTGCGCTCGATACCGGCCGGGCGTTCGCGTGCGCTGAACCAGGTATAGAGGCTGCTGTAGGAAAAGGCAATCGACACGATGGCCGTGACGATGTACACGCCGATCAGCAGCGGACGGCGGCCGGCGTGACGCGCGGAACTGTTAAAACCAATCAGCCAGGCCACCAGCACCAGCGCGGTCTGGATTCCCAACGACGCCAGCACCGAGAACCAAACCGAAAGATAAAGGCGCATGCCCTCGAACGTGGTGTACCAGGAAACCACCGAGAGCAGGCAGCTTGCCACGAAGAGCGCTTGCACCATCGGCCGGCTTACGCCCGCCGTTCCGCTGGAAGGATTTGAATACGCAAAAGCCATTGCGCGGTACTCCTTGAGAAGAGTAACGCGCACAGCGCGCGCCGAGTTCCAAATTATTAGGTCGCAAATTATTCCGATGGCTAATTATTCCGACCGTAGCGCCGCCATCGGATCGCCCTGGGCGGCACGCCTGGCAGGGATGTAGCTCGCTCCGAGCGCGAGCAACCCCAGCACCACTGCGCCTGCCAGCAAGGACAGCGCGTCGCGCGGGCCGATTCCGTAAATCAGGCTGCCGAGAATGGGCGACAAGGCGAAGTAAGCCAACAACCCGGCCGCCAGCCCGGCCGACGTCAAACGCAGGGCTTGTCCGAAAATCCACCGCACGATATCGCGCGGCGCCGCGCCCAGGGCCATACGGACTCCGATCTCCTGCGCTCTCTGCGAGGCCGAATAAGAGACCACGCCGTACAGTCCCACGGCCGCGAGCAGCACCGCGATGGCGGCGAAAGCTACGGCCAGCCGGGAATTGAAACGCGGTTTGTCGCTCAAGGCGGCGATACGATCTGGCATGCTCCGGATGTCCGCGATCGACTGCAGATTGAGCCCGGGCTGGTGCAGCGCCGCGCGCACCGAAGGCGCCAGAGTGTCCGGATCACGCGTGGTCCGCAAAGTCACGTAAATATTCGGCCAGGTGGTTTGCGCGTACGGCAAGTAAATCTCGAGCGACTCGTCCGCGCCGCGTGTCAGGTAGCGGATATCGCCGGCCACGCCAACAATTTCGCGCGCTTCGACGGCGGCTTTACCGAGACTGGCGACCAGGATCGCGTGGCCGATCGGATTCTGCCCCGGAAAAAATCGCCGCGCCAGCGAACTACTCACGATCGCTACCCGAGGCGCGCCGTCGCCGTCGCGGTCCTCAAACGCACGGCCTTCGAGTAACGGGATGCCAAGCGTCCTGAAATAAGAACGGTCGATCAAGTCGCAGGCTGCCGACGGGCGCTGGGATGGGGGCGCCACCGACCCGGGCAAATTGAACTGCTGCCCGGTGAGCAAAAACCCGTCGATCGGAAGATTCGTGCTCCCGCCCACGCCCGTCACGCCGGGGAGGCCAGCCAAACGATCCAGCAATCCGCGATAGTAGGCCGCCATGGCGCGAGCGCTCGGAAAATCGGAGCGCGCAAAAGACACGCGGAAGCTGAGTAGATGATCGGGAACAAATCCGCGATTTTCGTTTTGGAGCCACAACAGGCTGCGCGTCATCAACAGCGCGCCGGCCAGGAGCACGAACGACAAGGCGGTCTCGGAAATCACCAGAGCGCTGCGCGCGCTATTTCCACGCCGCGTGTTGATGGAGCTGCGTCCCGATTCACGCACGGCTTGATTTAAATCCCCACCCAACAACTGGCGCGCCGGAAGCAGACCGAACAAAAGGCCCGTGAACACGGTCAGCGCGCAGGTGAACGCCAGAACGCCGCCGTGCAGACCGGCGTGCTCCAGCCCCGGCAGATTCACTCCTTTCACCGCGATCAGCAGGCGCACCGCGGCGTACGCGATCCCCAGACCGCCCGCGCTGCCCGCGACCGCGAGCAACATTGTTTCCGTCAGCAACTGCCGCATCAGCCGCCCGCGGCCGGCGCCCAACGCCGCGCGAATCGCGATTTCCTTGTAGCGAACCTCGGCGCGCGCCAGCAGCAGATTCGCAACGTTGACGCAGGCGATCAACAGCACCATCCCCACCGCGGCCAGCAGCGCCAGGATCGTGGATCGCAGCCTGCCGACGCCGTAGTCCTGGAGCGGCGTCACCAGCGCGGACCAGCCCCGATCGATATCTGGGAATTCCGACTCCAGCCGCTTGGCCACCAACTGCATCTCACGGTTCGCGTCCTCAATCGTCGCCTCCCGCTTCAGGCGTCCGATGACGGCCAGAACGTTCGAACGCATCTGGGAGCTGCCATCGAAATACAGCGGCGTCCAGACATCGATCCCGTGCAGCGCGAGCGATTCGTCGAAATCGGGAGCTGCCACGCCGATCACCGTGTACGTCTGCCCGTTCATTTGTACGGCCGCTCCCAGCGCGCGCGCGTCTCCCGCGAATTCTTGTTGCCACAAGCCGTAGCTCAACACCGCCACGTGATCATGATCGGAGGCCTCCTCGTCCGGAAGAAATTCGCGTCCCAGCACCGGTTGCAAGCCCAGCGCCGAGAAGAATCCCCGCGACACTTCCGCGCCCAGCAATTGACGCGGCTCCCCGGGCCCGCGAAAGTTGAAAAACAGGTTGCGCATGGCCGGCAGCCGCTCGAAGGACTTGGTCTGCTTGCCCCATTCCAGGTAGTTGATGGCGGCTACCGGGGCCTCCTTGCCGCTGGGTGGCTTCTGCCACACCAGGACCAGGCGGCTGGGGTCGCGATAGGGCAGCGGATGCAGCACCACCGCGTCAAACAGGCTGAACATGGCGGTATTGGCGCCGATGCCTAGCCCGAGCGTCACAATGACGGCCGCACAAAAAACCGGCTGTCGCGCGAGCGACCGAAAAGCGTAGCGAAGTTCGTGCACTTAGGAGAAATGCTAGCGCATTTCCCGGCGAATCGGAGTTATTCCTCTTCCTCTTCTTCGCCGGTCTTGGCGGCTTTGGCGGCCGCGATCACTTTATCGGCCTGTAGCTGCGGCACGTAATCGTAGTGGTCGAACTCCATTTGATAGGAGGCCCGGCCCTGCGTCATCGAAATGAGATCGTTCTGATACGTGAGCATTTCCGACATCGGGACCTGGGCGCGAATGATCTGCGTGGCGCCCTTGATGTCCATGCCTTGAATGCGGCCGCGGCGGCTGTTGAGGTCGCCCATCAGGTCGCCCGCGTATTCCACCGGCGATTGAATTTCCACGTTCATCACGGGCTCCAGCAGAGCCGGCTTGGCCTGCTGCATGGCCGCTTTGAAGGCTTTGCGCGCAGCCAGCTTGAACGCCATTTCCGAAGAGTCCACGTCATGATACGAGCCGTCGTAGACCGTGGCTTTGAAATCTACCACCGGATAGCCGGCCAGGTATCCGTTCGCGGCCGCTTCCACGATCCCTTTTTCCACGGCGGGAATGAAATTGCGTGGAATGGACCCGCCGAACACCTCGTTGCCGAATTCGAATTTCGACCCCCTCGGCAGAGGCTCCATCCGGATCCAGCAATCGCCAAACTGCCCGTGGCCGCCGGTCTGCTTCTTGTGCCGGCCCTGCACCTCGGCCCGTCCGCGAATGGTTTCGCGATACGGAATTTTCGGCGCGTGCAGCTCCACATCCACGCCATAGCGCTTCTTCAGGCGGCTGACGATCACTTCCACGTGCTGCTGTCCGCTCCCGGCCAGCAGAAACTCCTTGGTTTGCGGATCGCGATAGAATCGCAGAGACTGGTCTTCTTCCAGGATGCGCTGCACCGCGTTGCCCAGCCGATCTTCGTCCTGCCGGCTCTTGGCCGAAATGGCGAACGCGATGGAAGGCTCCGGCAAGTGCACCGGGTAGTAGCTGATG
Source organism: Bryobacterales bacterium (assembly GCA_963824345.1). GTDB lineage: Bacteria > Acidobacteriota > Terriglobia > Bryobacterales > Bryobacteraceae > Palsa-89. The sequence continues at coordinate 506,161 of CAWGOZ010000006.1, read as the reverse complement.
AGCGACGGCTTGTCGCACAATGTGTCGCCAGTCACGGTCTCCTTCAGTTTGGCCACCGCGCCGATGTCGCCGGCCTTGATATCGGTGACCGGCTGCAGCGTCTTGCCCTCCAGGCATCCTACGTGCGCCAGACGCTCCGTAGCGCCGCTGCGGGCGTTCACCAGGTTGGCGTCGTTCTTGATCACGCCCGAGATCACCTTGAAATACGTAACTCGCCCCGCGAAGGGATCGGCAATGGTTTTAAATACAAATGCCGAGACCGGCTCGCTATCCTTGATGGATCGCTGCACCTCGGTGCCGCCATTCACTTTCCCGGGGATGGGTTCGTGTTCGGTGGGCGCGGGGAAATTCTCCACCACGAAGTTCATCAGCAGATCGGACCCCACGTTGTGCAGCGCCGAGCCGCACAGCACGGGATAAATACGCCGCTCGCGAATGGCCTGCCGCAGACCGTCCACGATATGCTCCACCGGCAGCGTCCCTTTGTCGAAGAACTCTTCCAACAGCGCGTCGTTGCCCTCGGCCACCATTTCCACCAGCGCTTCGTGACCCTGCTTGGCAGCCTCCGCCAGATTCTCGGGAATTGGACCTTCCTTGCCCTTTCCGTCGCCATCCATGGTGTAGGTGAAGGCCGTCATCCGAATGAGATCGACCACGCCTTTGAAATCCTTTTCCGCGCCGATCGGCAGCTGCACCGGAATAGCGGCGCGGCCGAACACTTGCTGCACGCTGGCCAGCGCGCGATCAAACGAAGAGCGCTCACGATCCAGCTTGTTGATGAGCACGGCGCGCGGCAGATGGAACTCGTCGGCGAAGCTCCACACCTTTTCGGTTTGCACTTCTACGCCAGCCACGCCGTCCACCACCACCAGCGCCGCGTCGGCGGCAACCAGAGCGGCCTTGGTGTCGTTGAGAAAGATATTGAAACCGGGCGTGTCAATGAGGTTGATCTTCTTCTTCGCCCATTCTGCGAAGGCCAAGCCAGTGGAAATGGTTAGCTTGCGCTGGATTTCCTCATCGTCGAAATCCGTGACCGCCGTGCCTTCATCCACGCGCGTCAGCCGATTGGTGGCCCCGGCGGTGAACAAGAATCCGGAAGCCAGGGTGGTCTTGCCGCTATGTCCATGACCGATAAGTGCGATGTTTCTGATGTCGGAACCTTCGTATACTCTCACTCGGTTTCACTCCATTCGAAATATCAAGACGCATGCTATCACATTAAGAAACGGTTAATTTGTTAACCTCTAGCTGCCATGGTGACTGCCTTCCGCAAGCTACACGAGAGCGGCTGTTTCGTGATTCCCAATCCGTGGGACATCGGAACCGCGCGCTATCTGCGTAATCTTGGGTTCCGAGCACTGGCCACCACCAGCGCCGGTTGCTCGTTTTCGAGAGGGTTGCCGGACGCCGATTGGGCCGTGCCGCTCGATCTGGCTCTAAAACATATTGCCGAGATCGTGTCGGCTACCGACTTGCCTGTCAATGCCGACTTCGAATCGGGCTACTCGCATAATCCGCGGGGCGTCGCCGAGAACGTGCGGTTGTGCGTCGAAACCGGCGTGGCAGGGCTCTCGATTGAAGACGCCACCGGCGATCCCGAAAAGCCGTTGTATGATCTGCCGCTCGCGGTAGAACGAATTCAAGCAGCCCGTTCCGCGGCCGGCGAGGTACTGCTTACCGCGCGGGCTGAATGCTTCCTGGTCGGGCATCCTGACCCGTTGCGAGAATCCATTCGCCGCTTGAAAGCCTATGCCGAAGCTGGGGCTGACGTGCTGTATGCGCCGGGCTTGCGGGAGCGTGCCGACATCCGGGCCATCGTCGCTGCGGTCCATCCGAAGCCGGTGAACGTTTTAGCACCGGTGGGCCTGAAGATGAGCGACCTCGCGGAGCTGGGAGTGCGCCGCGTGAGCCTGGGCTCGTCGCTCGCGCGCGCCGCCTGGACCGGATTTATTCGAGCCGCGAAGTTAATCGCCGAAGAGGGCAGCTTCGCCGGACTGGACGGCGCCGTGCCGTATGCGGAGCTGAACAGATTCTTTCAAGAGATCGCCAAGCACCCTTGAGGGGATTGTCGGGCGTCCCTTGCGTTCGCACGAGTGCGAACGCGGCACACACGAGTGTGTGCGCCACAGCCGCTACTTTCTCAACCAATGCAGCGGCGCCGTCGTCAGCCACGGCACGTACGTGATCAGCAGCACCGTCCCGGCGAGAATCAGTAAGAACGGCAGCGTGGCCCAGATAATCGTCCCCATCGGCTTCTTAAAACGGTACGCCGATAAGAACAGATTGATGCCCACCGGCGGGTGCAGGTAGCCGAGTTCCAGGTTCGCGATGAAGATCACGCCCATCTGGACCGGATCGATATGATAGGCCGCGGCCAGCGGCTTCAGCAGCGGCACCACTACCAAGATCGCCGCGAAGATGTCCATCAACGCGCCCACCACCAGCAGCGCCACGTTGAGCAGCAGCAAAAACAGGTATTTCGACTGCACATGCATCTGCACCCAGTCGATCAGGCGCGACGGCACCTCCGCGTCCACCAGGTAATTAGTGAACCCGAGCGCAACGCCCAGGATTAGCAGAATGCCGCCCACGATGGTGGCGCACTCGACGAAGACTTCGCGCAGATCGCGCGCCACCTTCAGGTCGCGATACACGAACACTTCCACGAAGAACGCGCAAAAAGCGGTGAGGGCCGCCGCTTCCGTCAGCGTGCCGAATCCTCCGAACAATCCCACGATCATGATCACAGGCAGCGCGAGTTCCCATTTGGCGCTCCACACGGCGGCGCCAGCTTCGCGTAATGAGAACGGCTCGCGCACTGCGTCGTTCTTTAGGCCCATGCGAACCCCAACGAAGGCAATCGAAGAGATCATCAGCAGCTCGGGCAGCGTCGCGCCGATGAACAGCCGGTCCAGCGGCGTCTGCGAATATACGCAGTAGAGAATGGCTGGAATGCTGGTGGGGAACAGCAGGCCGAGCGAGCCGGAGGCGGTGAGCAGCCCGATAGAAAAGTTTTCGGGATAGCGCGTCTTGATAAGCATGGGAACCAGCAGCCCGCCCAGCGATAGGATGGTGAGGCCGGACCCGGCGAAGGTGAAGACGGTGCAGATGGCGACGGTCGCGATGGCGAGGCCGCCCGGTATCCAGCTAAAAAGTGCCGTGAATACGCGCAGCAGGCGCTTCGTGGCGCCGCCTTGCACCATAAAATATCCGGCCAGTGTGAACAGCGGAATGGACGGCAGCAACGGCGAAGCCACCAGCCGGTACATCTCGACAGGCACCGACGCCACAGGCGTGCCGCCGCTCCAAAACAGCAGCAGCGCCAGGCCGCCGAAGACCGCGAAGATCGGAAGGCCCACCACGGTGGCCAGCGCCAGTAGCGCGAAAGAAAGTGGAAGTACGCCCAAGGTTCCGGCGGGAATCACGTAGCCGAACAGTCCCGGGACGAAGAGTCCGAGAGCGGCGGCAGCGCGCCCGTTCCAACTTACGCTCGCGTCCCAAACGGCGCGTAGGGCGATGACGGCGAAACCCACCAGCATGATGGCGAGCGCGGTCCATTTGGGAAGGCCCGGGAGAAGGTAACTGCCGGATTCGCGTTCGCTCCGAACGAACACCCAGCTCGCATAGGCCAGGCAGGTGCAAACCGCGGCCAGCGCGGCGCTCCAGAAGATCTTCGCCGGCGCGATCCAGGACTCAGGAAGGAAGCTACTGGAGGAGAGTCCCAACAGCCGGCCCGATCGCGAGGCCAGCATTCCGCCCAGCATTCCGATCCATAGCGTGAGCTGCTGCACCACCACCGCCGAGCCCGGAATCCCGCTCCAGCGGAATTGCCGCGCGATCATTTCGATCACTGGCAGGACGGTCATCAGCGAGAGCGCCGCAATCGAAAACGAATCTTCGAAAATTTGAAACGGCGTAGCGCGCCTGGACCTCTCGGGGCGAGGCATTTCGGCGCTCACCGCGAGGCCGCGACCGCCGCTCCGTGATGCGTCTTGCGATAGTCGTCGCGCAGCCGCTTCACCTCATCGAACAAATCGACCGGCACCACTGGCCCCCGCAGCTTTGGCCAGATGCCTTCCGCCAGCTGCCGCCACTCGGCTACCGCCTGAGCATCGCCGTGTACCACATTGAGCCCGAATTGCTGCATCAACGGAATGGAACCCGCCTCCGATTTGCGGATCTCGTCGCGCAAAGCGACGCCGGCCGTGCGGGCCGACTGCAGCATCTCCTTTTGCGCCGGCGCTGGAATCGTGTCCCAAACGTCTTTCGTAATGATGGTGGCGCCCACCAGCTGCGCGAATTGAACGTCCAGCATATTCTTCGCGCCGCCGAACCATTGGTTGCTCAACGCCACCAGCGGAGGCGCCTGGAAGGCCTCGATCAGCCCCGTCTGCAACCCCGTGAGAATGTCCGTCGATGCCAGCGAAACCGGGAGAAACCCGTTGATTTTGTAAAGCTCGAACGTGGAGTTGTCGCCTTGCAAAACACACAGCTTCATGCGCCGAATCTCGGCCGGATGCGAAGCGGGCTGTTTGGTGAAGAAGTGAATCCAGCCGGCATCGCCCCAATTCAGAACGATAAACCCGCGTTGCGCGAGCCCTTTCTCCAGGCGCTCCGAGATGTGGTCGCGGACGTAATCCAGCTCTTCGTAGGAAGCCAGCATCATGGGAACCTGGAGTGCCGCAACGTCCGGATCGATCCCGCTGAGCCCCGCGCCCGATAGCGCCACCGCTTGCAGCTTCTTGATGCGCAGTTTCTGGACCATTTCGGGCTCGTCGCCCTGCTCGCCGCCCGGATAAATCTTCAGCTCGATCTTTCCGCCCGAAGCTTTCTTCCACTCCTCGCCCATGTTCAGCAGAATCTCGTGCCAGCGGGATCCTTTGGGGACCAGAGTGCCAAGCCGGATGATGGTTTGCGCGGGAAGGGATGCCGAAAGCAGAACGCCGAGCAGGACGAGACGGACCATCAGAAGCATGGTAGCGCAATCGCTTCCAGGCTTCACATCAATGAAAGCAGGCTTCCCAACAACTCTCGCGGTTTATATAATTGCTGCACTATGTTCCCCCGAATCACCCTGATCCTGGCCGCCGCCTTCGTGCTGGCGGCCCAGCAGGCGCCCCACGGACTGCCCATCCCTGACGCTGCCCCCGAAGACGTCCGCCTGCCAAGCGGCAAACTGCAGCGCGAGGAAATCCTGAAGTCCGATTATCAAAAATCGCTCGACGATGCCCGCACTTTATCCAAGTTGGCCGACCAGCTCAAAGTCGATCTGGAGAAGAACGACTACAATGTCCTCTCGCTCGGGACCTTGAAGAAGGTCGACCAGATCGACAAGCTGGCCAAGCGCATCCACGACCGGCTCAAACGATTTTGATGTGTTACGCTGAGGCGTTTGGCATCTTTCATGCTCCCTACACGCGAAAAAGCGCAGTTGATGAGCGCCTCCGAGATTGACCGCACGCTGGTCCGGCTGGCCCATGAAATTCTGGAAAAAACGGACGACCTGCAGCGGCTGGCGTTCATCGGAATCCGGCGGCGCGGCGTCCCTTTAGCGCTGCGTCTCGCGGACAAAATCCAGAACCTGGAAAAGCTCGAAGTTCCGGTCGGCTTTCTCGATATCAATCTCTACCGCGACGACCTTTCCACGGTCTCCGAGAAACCCGTTCACAGCGCGACCGAGATCAATTTCCCGGTAACCGGCAAAGACATCATCCTGGTGGATGACGTGCTCTACACCGGCCGCACCATTCGCGCCGCGCTGGACGCGCTGTTCGACCAAGGCCGCCCATCGCGCGTGCAATTGCTGGTGCTGATCGACCGCGGTTGGCGCGAGCTCCCGATTGAAGCCCGCTACGTGGGCCGCATGGTGCAGACCAGCGCCAATGAAATCATTGAGGTGAAGCTTCAGGAGATCGATCAGAACGACAAAGTATTGTTGGTGGAGAAGACTTAAGGACGCGTCATGCCCAGTGGACTGTTGGGAATCGAGCCGCTGGACCGTGTCGAGATCGAAGCCATTCTCGACCGCGCCAAGAGTTTTCAACCCCAGCAAACGGCCCGGCGTAAATCCGACCAACTGCGTGGCCGGATGATCGTCAATTTGTTCTTCGAGGCTTCCACGCGCACTCGCACCAGTTTCGAAATCGCCGCCAAGCGCCTGGGCGCCGATGCCATATCCATCACAGCCACGGGCTCCAGTGTTTCGAAGGGCGAATCTCTGGTGGACACGCTGAACACGCTGGGCGCCATGCACCCCGACGCCATCGTGATGCGCCACGCCGCTTCCGGCGCTCCGCACTTCCTGGCTCGTCATTTGGTTGAGACGCCCATCATCAACGCGGGCGACGGAACGCACGAACATCCCACCCAAGCGCTGCTCGATGCCCGTACTATTCTCGACCGGCGTTCGACGCTGGAAGGCCTGCGCGTCGCCATCATCGGAGACATCGCGCACAGCCGCGTGGCCCGCTCCAACATGTATCTGCTTTCCAAATTCGGCGCGCATATCGTGCTGTGCGGACCTGCAACTTTACTGCCGCCCGAGCTTGCCCAGCTTGCGCCAGGCATCACTCTGACGCACCAGATCGAAGACGCCATTCGCGGCGTTGACGTGATCATGATGCTGCGCGTTCAATTGGAGCGCCAGCACGAACCCGGTTTTTCCGCCAACGAATATTTCCAGTTTTATGGCTTGAGGCTGGAACACATGAGCCTCGCCAAGCCCGACGCTATCGTGATGCATCCGGGGCCCATTAATCGTGGCCGCGAAATTTCGTCCGAAGTGGCCGATTCGCAGCGCTCGGTGATTCTGAATCAGGTGGAGAACGGTATCGCGGTGCGAATGGCAGTGCTGGAACGCATACTCGGGAATTAAATTCGGGAATTAAATGTCGAAACTTGTCATTCGCAACGGCCGCGTGATGGACCCCGCGAGCGGTCTGGACGCTGTGCGCGACGTTGCCATCGAGGACGGCCGGATCGTAACTTTAGGCCGGGACATCGCCGGCACCGGCGCCGCCGAGCTGGACGCCTCCGGCCTCATTGTCGCGCCGGGCTTTATCGACATGCACGTGCATCTGCGCGAGCCTGGATTCGAGTACGCCGAAACCATCGAGAGCGGATCGCGCGCCGCCGCGGCCGGAGGCTTCACCTCCATCTGCTGCATGCCCAATACCTCGCCCGTCAACGACAGCGCCACCGTTACCAGCTACATCATCGAGCGTGCCGAGCGCCACGCCATCGTCAACGTGTTTCCCATCGGCGCCATCACCAAGAACAGCGACGGTGAGGAACTGGCCGCCATTGGATTGATGAAAGCAGCCGGCATCGTGGCCATTTCCGACGACGGCCGTCCCGTGATGAACGCCCGCGTGATGCGGCGCGCCATGGAGACCGCCCGATCTTTCGATCTCCCCGTGATCGATCATTGCGAGGACTTGCACCTGAGCGCCGGCGGCGACATGAACGAAGGAATCGAGAGCGTGCGCCTGGGCTTGCGCGGTATTCCGGCCGCTTCCGAAGACGTCATGGTGGCTCGCGATATCCTGCTGGCCGAGCTGACCGGCGCCCGTTTTCATGTGGCGCACATCTCCGCTCGGCATTCGGTGGAAATGGTGGCGTTCGCCAAAACCCGCGGCTTGGCTGTCACCTGCGAAACCACTCCCCACCACTTCGCTCTGGCCGACAATGCCATGCCGCCCTATGACAGCAATTACAAGATGAAACCTCCGCTGCGCTCCACTTGCGACCTCAGCGCTGTGACGGAAGGCATCGTCATGGGTACGGTGGACGCCATTGCCACCGATCATGCGCCCCACGCTGGGAGCGAGAAAATGCAGGAGTTCGAGAAGTGCCCCTTCGGCATTCTGGGACTTGAGACTGCTCTCGGCGTCACGCTGGACAGCCTGGTCCACAGCGGCAAAATCTCCTTGATGCGTATGCTGGAGCTTTTCACCACAGGTCCCGATCGCGTCCTGCGTCTGAATCGGGGCCGCCTTGCCGTCGGTGCGCCCGCCGACATTACCATCTTCGACACCGAACGCGCCTGGACCTACGATGTCAACCGTTCGGCTTCCAAGAGCCGCAACTCGCCTTTTCACGGGCAGAGCTTTCGCGGCGGCCCGGTGGCGACCATCGTCGCGGGTAAAGTGGTCTGGACGGCGGATGGCCTGCCCCTCCCGAGCCCCAGCCCGGCCAGCCTGGATCTCTTTAGCACCTCGCAATAGAGTACAGTTACAAGTGACTTGGATCCTTCCTACCGACACCGTGAAATAACCGGCCGCCGAAGTCGGGGCGGTTGCCTTTGGTATGCCATCGTGGCCGTGGTGTTGTTCATCGCCGCGCGGTGGCTGTGTACCTGGGCGATCGACTATCAATGGTGGAAAGAGATGGGCCAGCTACGCACCTGGTTCAGCATCCTGGCCTACAGCCTGATCCCCACCACCGGCGCCACCATTCTCGCGTTCGTGGTTTTCTGGATCGCCCACACGCTGGCGCTCAAGCGCGCCCACACGCGGCTCTCCGATCATCCGCTCTACGCGCGCATAACGGCGCTCGCGATATTTTTCATTGCGTTGGCCATCTCGCTGGCCACCCTGGACACCTGGACCGTGGTTCGATATTTCGGCGGACGCGATTTGGGCGGCGCGGCCACCGCCTGGCGCGATCCGGTGTTCGACAATCCGCTGTCGTTTTATCTTTTCAAGATTCCGTTTTATTCCGATCTGCTCGGGCTGGCGCTCGGCATCGTCGTCCTGGGCGCCCTCATCTATTGGATCGCGGAGCGCGGCTGGCAAATCCGCGATCGGGTGGGCGATTGGAAAAACGTACAAGAGATCAGCCTCACCGAGATGGGTCTCGCGGCTGCTTTGCAAAGCAATTTCCTGCGGGGCCTGGGCGCGGTATTTCTGCTCGCCATGGCAGTGCGCTTCTTCCTGGCCCGCTACGGCTTGTTGCTGAATGAGCACGGCAGCTTCATGGTCGGCGTGGACTACGTGGATCAGAACATCGTGCTGCCCCTGCAGTGGCTGCAAATCGGCGCCTGCGTGGTTGCGGCGATTGCGCTGGCGGTGTCCCGATGGCGAACGGCGCTGGTGGTACTGATCGGCGCCATTTTGTTGCGTAACGTGATCCCGCCCGCAGTCAGCGCGTTCTATGTGCGCCCCAATGAGATTTCCATCGAACGGCCATTTATACAGCGGCACATCGCGGCTACGCGTTCGGCGTTCGGTATCGACGACCGTACCAGTGAGGTGAATTTCGCCGCGCAACCCGACGAACGCATCGATTTTAAACAGCACCAGCCGCTGCTCGACAACGTGCGGCTATGGGATTGGCACGCCTTCCACGACGCCATCACGCAATTGCAGCCGTACCGGCCGTACATCTACACTGGAACCGACGTCGATCGATACACGGTGGGTGGACAGCTCCGCCAGATGATGCTGTCGCCGCGCGAACTGGATCTTACGCAACTGGGCGAAGCCGGCGGGCGTTGGATCAATTCGCATTTCATCTACACGCACGGCTACGGAATGGTGATGGCGGAGGCCAACGCGGTTTCGCCCAACGGCCTGCCGGAGTTGATCATCAAGGACGCGCCGCCGGTGATCAGCCTGCCAGGGCTGAAGTTCGCGCGCCCCGAAATTTACTACGGCGAAAACGTGCAGGACCCGGTGTTCGTGCATACCGCGCAGGCCGAATTCGATTATCCGTCGGGCGACCGCAACGTCGAAACGCATTACGACGGCAAGGGCGGATTTCCGATTTCCTCGCTCCTGCTCCGCACCGCCGCCGCGGTGGAGCACGAAGACTTCAACATCCTGCTCACCGGTTATCTCACCTCCGATAGCCGCATGATGATCCGGCGGAATGTCACCGCGCGCGTGAATGCGCTGGCCGATTTCCTGACCTGGGATCCCGATCCCTATCTGGTTCTCACGGACTCCGGCCGGCTGGTCTGGATCATCGACGGCTACATGACGTCGGACCTGCATCCCTATTCGGATCACGTGGGACTGGAGGGCATCGGAGAAGTCAACTACATTCGCAACTCGGTGAAGGCCACCGTGGACGCTTACGACGGCACGGTGCATTTCTACGTTTTCGATCCAGCCGACCCGCTTTTGCAGGCCTATCGGAATCTGTTCCCCGATCTGTTCGAGGACTCTTCCGCCATGCCCGCCGATCTACGCCGCCACGTCCGTTATCCGGAGCTGATCTTTCGAGTGCAGGCCGACATTTATCGCCTGTTCCACATGCGCGATCCGGACACGTTTTACAACAAATCCGACGCCTGGGACGCGGCCAAATTCACGAATGAACAGGGAGGCACGCCGGGCCCCGTTGCGCCCACCTACGTGGTGGCGACTCTGCCCGGAGAAACGAAGCCCGAGTTTCTCTTGCTGACTCCCTTTACGCCGCGCAATCGGGACAACCTGATCGGGCTCATGATGGCGCGCTGCGATGGGGAACATTTAGGCGAGAAAGTGGTTTTGCTGCTTTCCAAGCAGGAAATCATTCTGGGTCCCATGCAAGTGGAAGCGCGGATCAATCAGGACCAGAACATCTCCAAGGATCTGACTCTGTGGAACCAGCAGGGCTCGCAGGTGCTACGCGGCCAGATGCTGGTGCTGCCGATGGGAAAGACGTTTTTGTATATCGAGCCGATCTATATTCAGGCGTCGCAGGCAAAGATGCCGCAATTGAAAAAGGTCGCGCTGTCGATGGGAAACAACCTGGTCTACGACGATACGTATCAGCAAGCGCTGGCGCAGCTGGCGGGCGAAAAATTGCCGTCGACGCCGGAAGCCACGCCCGCTCGGGCGAATGCCGCGGCGCAACCGGCCATACAACCTGACGTGCGGGTTGCTGAAATCCGCCAGCACTTGCAACGCTATCGCGAGCTGGTCTCGCAAGGGAAACTTTCCGAAGCCGGCAAAGAGCTGGAAGCCATCCAGAGCTTAGTGGGGCAATAGCCGGTCCGTGTATTCCCAAAGCCGCTCTGAAACGGCGTCATCTTGCGCCAGTTTCGAAGGCTCCACAGGCTTGCATTTGTAGAAGTACAGCCCGGTCGTCTTAGCCACATCGTCGGACGAAGCCAGGTAGACGATGGTCTCGGCGCCCTTCTCGGGCGTGATGGCGAATATCTTCAACAGGCGGAACGCCGCCGCTCCAAAGCCCGTGCCCTGATCGCCAAACCTGGTGTTCACAAAGCCCGGATGCAGACTATTCGCGGTGACTCCGGTTCCAGCCAGGCGGCGCGCCAGCGCTCGAGTGAACAGGACGTTGCACAGCTTCGACCGGCAATAGGCCGCAAAAGATTTGTAGCCGTGCTGGTATTGGATGTTGTCGAAATCGAGGGCGCCCCGGTAGTGGGCGTGCGATGAGGTGTTAACGATCCGCGACGGGGCCGCAGCGATCAGCCGCTCGCGTAAGAAGTGCGTGAGGACGTAATACGAGAAGTGATTGGTGGCGAAGGTCATCTCCAGGGCGTCCGGGGAGAGCTGGCGCTGGCTGAAGACCGCGCCGGCATTGTTGATCAGCACGTCTATACGCGGCTCGGCCGCCGCAATTTCCTTTCCGACCCGCGTCAACTCGGCGAGGCTCGAAAGATCGGCGTAATGAATGGAGTGCGCCACGCCGGGAGCCAGTTGGCGCAATCCGGCAAGCGTGGCTTCACCGCGGCTCTGGCTGCGAGCGATCAAAACGATGCGCGCGCCCTGGGCAGCCAGCCTTTCCGCGGCCACCTGGCCGATGCCCGACGTGCCGCCGGAGATCACGATCACTTTTCCTTGCATGCCTGCCGCCAGTGTACCCTAATTGGGGATGCGCACCGGAATCATTTGCATGGTGGCCTTGCTGCTGTCGGCATGCCAAAAGAAGGAAGTACCGAAAGTAGTGGTCCCCCCGGTGTTCGGCGTGAAATTCCAAACATCGCAAGGCGATTTTACGGTGGAGGCGCGGCGTGCCTGGGCGCCCCACGGGGTGGACCGCTTCCATGAACTGCTTCGGATGCATTACTTCGACCAGGGCCGTTTCTTCCGCGTCGTCCCGGGCTTCATTGCGCAGTTCGGCGTACATCGTGACTTCGATGTCCACGGCAAATGGCGGACGTATTCTATCGCGGACGATCCCCCGCAACAAAAGAACCTGCTCGGAACGCTCGCGTATGCGATGTCGGGACCCGGCACCAGGGCTACCGAAATCTTCATCAATCTGGCCGACAACCCGGCGCTCGACCAGCAGGGCTTCGTTCCCTTCGCCAAAGTGGCGCAGGGCATGGACGTAGTGGGCAAGTTTTACGCCGGCTATGGAGAAATGCGGCCGGAGGGCAAGTACATCGATCCCAGCCGCGTGGAGGGGGAAGCCAATGAGTACCTGGTACAGCGCTTCCCGAAGTTGGATTACATTCTGCGGACCGAGATTTTGCCGTAGACGAAACGATCCAGGCCCTGTAACCATCCACTAACCGGTGAGCAAACGAACAAAGTACATATTGGCGGCGGCGGTCGTTTTCGTCGTACTGGTGGTGGGGGGAGCTTATATCGCGGCGGCGGCCATCGGCCGGCGATTCGAACCCGAGCTGCGGGCGCAGGCCATCAAATACATGCAGGATCGCTTTCACAGCCAAGTAGAAATCGGGTCGCTGCACATCAACCGGCCCAAGATGTCGACCATCCAGATCCTGCTACGGCACGGCCGCGGGGCAATCGTGGCAGTGGAAGGGCAGGGAATCACCATGCGATTCGGGGGCGACCGCAGCCGTCCGCCCATGTTCGCGATCAAGAAGCTATTCTTCACCGTGGATCTGGAAGTATTGGTCGCACCGCAGAAGTCCGTTAATTTCGTGTCGATCGACGGTATGGAAATCAACGTTCCTCCCAAGGAGGATCGCCCGAACATTCTGGAACACGATGGCGGCGACAAATCCAACTCCGCGATTTCCTTTCAGAACGTCCAGATCAGAGACGCGGCGCTGACGCTGCTGCCGAAAGACGCCGCCAAGCCGCCGCTGCGGTTTCATATCGCGCGCTTGCATCTGCAAACGGTGGGATCGAATCTAGCTTCGCGCTTCGATGCGGACCTGACGATTCCGAAGCCTCCCGGGACGGTTCAAAGCAGCGGAATCTTTGGGCCCTGGAACGCCTCTTCGCCGGGCGATACGCCGCTCCAGGGCGATTACTCGTTCGACAACGCTGATCTCGGAATCTTTCAGGGGATCGCAGGCACGCTGGCTTCCAAGGGAAAATTTGACGGCGCGCTGGATACCCTCCACGTGAGGGGCACGGCAGACGTGCCCAACTTTCGGTTGAAGATGGCCGGCAACCCGCTGCCGCTTTCCACTACCTTCGACGCCCTGGTGGACGGGAGCAACGGCAACACCGTACTGCAACCGGTGCGGGCGACGCTGGGCCGCACCAACTTCACCACCGATGGCGCCGTGATAAAAAACGACCAATATTCGAAGCGCAGCATCACGCTCGAGGTGAAGATGCCGCATGGCGATATGCACGATCTGTTGCTGCTGGCCATGAAAGGGCCGCCGTTCATGCAGGGCACCATCGACATGCAGTCGAGCATCGAAATTCCGCCGCTGGCGGGCACGGTAAAAGAGAAACTGGTGCTGGACGGCACCTTCGACGTGCATGGCGCGAAGTTTCTCAAGTCCACGATCCAAAACCAGATCGACGGCTTGAGCCGGCGCGGGCAGGGGCAGCCGAAGAACGAAGCGATCGACCAGGTGATTTCCAGCCTGCAGGGCGCTTTCCATTTGGAAGACCAGGTGATGACTTTCCGGTCGCTGGCCTTTGAGGTCCCGGGCGCCGATGTTTCCGTGGCGGGAGACTACGACATGGGCGCCGATATGTTGGACTTTCACGGCGCGTTGAAGCTGGACGCAAAATTGTCCGAGACCATGACAGGCTGGAAGCGCTGGGTGCTGAAGCCGGCCGATCCGTTTTTTGCCAGGAACGGGGCGGGGACGTTCGTGAAGATCAAGATCCAGGGCAGCTCGCACCAGCCGAAGTTTGGCTTGGATCGGTGAGTGAATCAAGCGCCGAAGATACGCTGGCTGGCATCGATTTTGGCGTAAGTGAGCGCGCCGGCGACGCACAGCGCCGAGGTGACGAAGAACGGAACGTCCCAGCCGAAATATTTCACCAGGTAGGCCAGCAGCGCGGGTGAAATGGCGCCGCCGATGTTCCCGCACATGTTCATGACGGAGGCGGTGCATCCGGCAAAGTCGCCGCCGATGTCGAGAGGGATGGCCCAGGAGACGCCGACGGTCAATTCCAAACCGCCGAAGGCCAGGCAACTGAACGCGACCGAGAGTTTTGGATCGTGCGTGAGAGTGGCGGGAAGGATGCCGACTGCAGCGATGACGAAGCCGGCGATACCGACCAGGCGGCGGGCGCGGGTGACGTTGCCGGTGCGGCGCAGGAGGAGATCAGAGAGCCAACCGCCGGCCAGATCGCCTAGAGTACCGGCCAGCAGCGGAAGGCTGGCGTAGAAACCCATCTGCTTCAGATCGAAGCCCCGATGGCTGTTCAAATAGGTGGGGAACCAATCGAGATAGACGGCGAGCGCGTATTGATAGCAGAAATACATCAGCGCCAGTTGCCAGACGGTAGCGCTCGACAAGATGCGGCGCCAGGGTACGCGCGCTCCGATTTGCGGGCGCGGGCCGCCGGTGCTGGATTGAATCAGATCGAGCTCGGCGGCGTTGACGCCGCGATGCTGCTCGGGCGAGTCGCGGTAATAGAAAAACCAGAGAGCGGACCAAACCAGTCCCAGTCCGGCGAACGCCAGGAAGGGTGAGCGCCAGCCGTAGAGCAGGATCATCCAGACCACCAGCGGAGGCGTGACTGCCGCGCCCAAGCGCGAACCTGCGTGCGTGATTCCTTGCGCGAAGCCGCGTTCGGTGGGGAGCATCCAGCGGGACAGCGATCGCGTGGCGATGGGGAACGCGCCCGATTCACCGACTCCGAAGATGAAGCGGACCACCACCATGGACGCGGCGTTCCAGGCCAGCGTGGTGAGGGAGGTGAATACGCTCCACCAAGTGACGATGATCGCAAGCGCGCGGCGCGGGCCGATTTTGTCGCCGAACCAGGCGCCCGGAATCTGGAACAGCGTGAAGCCCCAGCGGAAGCTGGCGAGAATCCAACCGGCGGTGATCAGGGAGAAGCCCAGATCTTTGCGGATCAGGGGCATGGCCGACGCGATGATGGTGCGGTCCATGTAGGTGATCATGTAGATGGCCACCGTCATGGCGAGCACGACGTGGCGAGCGCGGGTGGGGCGCAGGGAGCGAAGGTTCGGCGGCGTTGGCGTGGGGACGGTTTGCGGGGCGGGGGGTATCATCGGCGGCTTGGACGATCCGGGCTTGGACGATCCGAAGGGGCATCATAGCAGAAGGGTGGGAGGTTGTTGGTTGCTGGTTGTTGGTCGTTGGCGGGCGGAAGGCAGGAGGGCCCGGGAATCGTACGTTATTGGGTCTGTGCTCGGCGTAAGCGCGTCGGGTGCGCTCTTCTTCAGTCACTCGCACAAATTTCGTTTGTCCCGTGTTCGCGGCCTGGTCGGTCGGGTTCGGGTCCATCGATAGACTATTTTGGCTCAAAAAGCTTCGGGCGTGCCGTTGAAGCGGTAGCCCACCCAGGGTTCGGTGGCGATGTATTCGGGATGATCGGGGTCGCGTTCCACTTTCTTGCGAAGGTTGCGGATGAACACGCGCAGGTAGTCTACCTGGTCGCCGTAGTCGGGTCCCCAAACCGCTTGTAGAAGCTCGCGATGGGCCACGGCCTCATTGGGGTGGCTGGTGAGATAGCGGACCAGATCCAGCTCCTTCGGCGTAAGATGGCTGGTGCGCAAGCCATTGGAAACCGTGCGGCCCACAAAATCGATCGCCAGCTCGCCGACGCGAATGCGGGCCGCGGAGGATTGCGACGAGACGGGAACGCGCCGCAGAGCCGCGCGGATGCGGGCCAGCAGCTCGGGCGTGCTGAAGGGCTTGTTGACGAAATCGTCGGCGCCGGCATCGAGCGCCTCAACCTTGTCGCTTTCGGTGTCCCGCACGGTGAGCATGATGATGCCTACGCCGGTGCTGGCGCGTATCTCGCGGCAGGCAGCCAGTCCGCCCATGCCCGGCATGTTCATGTCAAGCAGGACCAGGTCAGGATGATACTCGCGCAGCTTCTCGAGGGCTTCTTCGCCGGTCTTGGCGTCGTCCACTTCGTATCCGGCTCCGGTCAGAGCGGTGCGCATGATGCGCCGGATTTGGGGCTCGTCGTCGACCACCAGGATGCGTCCCTGGCTCACCGTGGCGCTCCATTGCCCTCGGGCGCGCCTGGAAATGGCAGCGTCAATCGAAACGTGGTTTCTCCGGGGCGGCTCGTTACCGTAAGTTCTCCATGATGGGCGTGCGCGATATTGCCGGCAATAGCGAGGCCGAGGCCGAAGCCTGGGATTTGATTCTTGACCGCGGGACTGCGATAAAAGCGCTCGAACACCCGGCCCTGTTCCTGTGCCGGTATTCCGGGGCCGTGATCCGTGATCTCGAAGCCGACCGCGGGAGTTCCATCGGGTGCGACGCCATTGGATACACGCACCGTTACCGGGGAGCCGGGCGGGGAGTATTTGAGCGCGTTGTCGATGACCTGCTTGAGGGCCATCTTCAGCAGGCGGCGGTCGAGCGGCAGCCGGGGGAGCGGCTCCGCGGAGCAAATTTCAATGGGCCGGTTGTCAATCTGAGTATGCAGTGACGCCACCACTTCGTCGACCAGCTCCTTGGGGTCGGTCAGCTCGCGGCGCAGCTGCATATGACTGCCAGACTCCAGGCGCGCCATGTCGAGCGCGTCATCGATCAGCACTTGCAGGTGCCGCGCCTCTTCGTCGGCCACTTCGAGCAACTCTGCCCGGCTTTCAAGAGGCTGATCGGGCGACGACAACAGCGAGGTAGTGGCGGCGCGTATGGAAGTGAGGGGAGTCTTGAATTCGTGCGC
This sequence comes from Bryobacterales bacterium, assembly GCA_963824345.1. Lineage (GTDB taxonomy): Bacteria > Acidobacteriota > Terriglobia > Bryobacterales > Bryobacteraceae > Palsa-89. The sequence goes on along the minus strand of CAWGOZ010000006.1, from coordinate 489,161 downwards.
CATGGCGTCGATCAGCGTGGTCCTGAGCTGCTCGCTGCGGCGCGCGGCCTCCACCTGATGGGCCAGGTCCTGCGCGCGGGCGCGTTCCAAGCCGATGGCGATGAGATTGCTGATGCCCTGCAAAACCGAGTCTTGCATGAACGCACCCTGGATGGCAAAACTGGCAATGGGTTCGGAGCCGAGGCGAACCGCCGTGACGGCGCGCCGGCGCGAGGGATCGACGAAGGAGGTGCCTTGCGAGGCAGCATCGCGGAGCTGGGCGTCAATGTCAACGGAGCTCATGGCATCGCGATCGGCGCCATCGAAATCCGCGGGGCCGGCGCGGTGGATCTCTCCAGTCCGCCGGTCGAAGAGCGCCACGGCCTCCAGCCCGAAGACCTCCGCAAGTTTGCGCGCGAGTTGTTTGGCGATGGGGTCCACTGGATCGGTGAGCAGAATGGCGCGGCTGAAAGTATAGAGGCGCTCGATGTCGCGCTGGCGCTCGATGGCATCCAGAGTTTGCCGGTTCGCCCGCGCCGACAGGCGGCTGGCAATGAGCGAAGTCGCCAGAAAGCTGAAGAGCGCGACCCAGTTTTGCGGATCGGCGATGGTGAACCTTCCGATGGGCGGTAGAAAGAAGAAGTTGAATGCGAGCGTCGCGGCAATGGAAGCCAGAGTTGCTTCCACCAGCCCCCAGTTGCTGGCGATCAGCAGGACCAGGAGCAAGTAGGCGAAGCCAACCGTACTGGGGATATGCGGAATGGTGTAGAAGGCGGTAAGCGTGACGATGGCTACGCCGGCCAACGATAACAACAGGCGAAACGCAAGCCGGGTGATGGAGACATTCACGCAGGCGACATCCTCGGTTATTTTAGCGCTGCGCCGATTTCCTGGCAGATCCGATGGCACGTGGCGGGGGCCAGCAGGATGCCGTTGCGGTAGTGGCCGTAGGCCAGCCACAGGCGGCTGGTGGCTACAGGGCCGATGTGGGGCGCGGGTGTGTCGGTCGCTGGACGGAAGCCCGTCCAGACGGATTCGGGCTGAAGACCGCGCAGGGCTGGCATCAGGGTGCCGGCCCGTGCGGCTAGTTCCCGGACGATGATGGGATCAATGGCGCGGTCGAACCCGGCGTCTTCGGTGGAAGATCCTGCGATGGTGAATCCGTCGGCGCGTTGGAGCACGTAGGTGTGATCGTGGCGGACGGTGGTGGCAAGCGATCCTGCGGGAAGGCGATAGCCGAGCAGGTGTCCCTTGATTGGGAACGAGCGCGGGAGCGGGGAGGGCTTGGAATGGATCGTGACGTTGATGCCGCCGCTCCAGGCGCCTGCGGAGACGATGGCGAAGCGGGCTCTGTACTGCGATACCTGCACATCGCTCTCGGTTGCCGAGATGGACTTGACCGGCGATTTCTCTTCGAGGATCACGCCGCGCGCGAGGCAGGCGGCGCGCAGGGCAGTCATCAGGCCCCTGGGATCGACGATAGCTTCGTTGGTGTAACGGATGGCGCCCACGGCGTCCGGGCGGGCCAGTGGCGCGAGAGCGTGGATCTGGTCCTTTGTGAGGACCGTGGACGGGATGCCGGCGGTGCGCTGGAACGCGGCGCGCCTGGCGAGCGAGTCGAGCTCGGGATTGGTGAGGGCGATCTGGACGGCGCCGGCGCGGCGGAATTCAATGGGGAGACCGCTGTCGGCCTGGAGCTCGGCTACGAAGTCCTGGTAGCGCGCGAGGCTGCCGATAGCGAAATCGAGCAGCGGCGAGGGCTGGTCGAACTCGCCGCCGGGCGCGAGCATACCGGCCGCGGCAGAGCTGGCTTCGGAGCCGACCTGAGCGGCGTCGAGAAGCAGAACGCGAACATGATTCCGAGCCAGGCGCCAGGCAATGGATGCGCCGATGACGCCGCCGCCGGCGATGATGACGTCGTAGTCAGCGCCGCTCATGCGCTTCGTCGCGGGTAAAACGCTTGGAAGCGTCAATCGGAGCCCCGAGGTCGTCGGAAAGGCGCTTCCATTCTTCGTAGGCTCGCCAGTAGGCGTCAGCCCCTTCTTTTTCGAGTAACCGGCCGATCAGTTTTGAGAGCGAGGTCCCTTCGTCCGCGGCTCTCCTGCGCGCCCAAACCAGGACTTTGGGATCGAGTGTGACTGTGATTCGCTTGGGCACGGCATCAGTGTAACGCGACTATAGAACCAGCACATGGCGGAGAGCGTCTTCCACTTCGGCCATACGCCCCGGAGGGAGCGCACCAGTGCGACTCGCTCTCGGCTCCCGAAAACGAGCGTGATCGAGTGAACGGACCTGGAAGCAAAGGAACACCGTGTCCTTGGGCAGTCCGCTCTCCGCAGCCGTGACGCGGATATTCGTTGGATAGTTTCGCGAAACGTTCTTCGAATCTGTACCGGCCACCACCGTGACTACGAGCGGCTGGGCGTTTATGGTATCCGAAGACACTACAAGGACCGGCCTTTTGCCGGCCTGTTCCCGTCCCTTAGCCGGATCGAGCGAAACGAAATAGATTTCGCCGCGTTTAATCATCGGGCAAGCCATCCAGCTCGGTATGAGCGAAATCGCGCGCGATCGCGCGGCATTCAGCCTGAATTTCCGGGTCGGCAGCCATCTCTTGCATCGCGCGCTCGAACGCTTGGGCGCGCTGCGCTTCAGCGAAATCGCGAAGAGCAGTGCTCACGAGCCGATTGAAATTCGCGCGCAGTGGAGCCGGCGCAATGGAGGTAACTTCGTCGACCAAAGTGCGGGGTAAGGCGATGCTGCGACGGACGATCTTGGCGTGTTTTTTGGCACGTTTCATCCACACCGATCGTAACACTATTCAGCACACTCACTCGGGGAGAACCTCATGCAATAAAAAAGGCGGACCCCGAAAGGCCCGCCCTGTACTTCAAATCGCGCGTGACTACTCGGCCAGCGTCTCTTCCCCCGGCTCTTCGGTCAGGCCGCCAGCGTAAACGCTGCGGGCTTCGTCTTCGTAACCGCCCAGGTCGCCTGCGAGTGATACTTCTTCCGCGATGGGCTCTTCTTCCACCACGTCCTCGCCCGCGATCTTCACGTGGCGATAGTATTCCATGCCGGTGCCGGCCGGGATCAGCCGGCCCATGATCACGTTTTCCTTCAGGCCGCGGAGGTAATCCACCTTGCCGTTGATAGCGGCTTCGGTGAGTACGCGCGTGGTTTCCTGAAAGGACGCCGCCGAGATGAACGAATCAGTTGAGAGCGACGCCTTGGTGATGCCCAGCAGCACCGGTTTTCCGGTGGCAGGACGGCCGCCCGCGTCCACAACCCGAGCGTTTTCCTCGCGGAACTTGAACTTGTCCACCACTTCTTCAGGCAGAAACTCGGTATCGCCGATGTCATCCACCTTCACCCAGCGCATCATCTGCCGCGAGATCACTTCCAGGTGCTTGTCGTTGATGTTGACGCCCTGCAGGCGGTAGACTTCCTGGATTTCGTTCACCAGGTACTTCTGCAGTTCCTTTTCGCCGAGCACGGCCAGGATGTCGTGCGGATTGCGCGGGCCGTCCATCAAAGGATCGCCCGCCTTCACGCGCTCGCCTTCCTGAACGTTGATGTGAACGCCGCGCGGGATGTTGTAATCTTTCTGCTCGCCGTCGTCGGCCGTGATGCTGATCTTACGCATGCCCTTGGCGACTTCGCCGTAGCGCACGATGCCGTTGATCTCCGCGATGATGGCCGTCTCGCGAGGCTTGCGCGCCTCGAACAGTTCCACCACGCGCGGCAGACCGCCGGTGATGTCCTTGGTCTTGGTAGTGGCGCGGGGGATCTTCGCGATCACGTCGCCCGCGTGAGCGTCTTCGCCATCGGTCACCATCAGGTGAGCGTGGGTCGGCATGAGGTAGCGCTTTTCATCGGCGCGGGAGCCGCCCTCGGGCCGCATAATGACGGTGGGGATGCGTTTTTCGTCGATGGAATCGGTCACCACCCACTGCGACATACCGGTGATTTCGTCCACCTGCTCCTGCAGCGTGACGCCTTCGCCCAGGTCCTTGAAATGAACCTTGCCGCTGACCTCGGTGAGGATCGAGAAAGTGTAAGGATCCCATTCGAGCAGGATGTCGTTATTTTTCACCCGGGCGCCGTCTTCAAACAGCACCTTGGCGCCGTATACCACCGGATAGCGTTCCTTCTCGCGGCCCTTATCGTCGATGATGGCGAGGATGCCGTTACGGTTCATGGCGATCAATTCGCCCTTGGCGTTGCGCACGGTAGTGACGCCGATGAATTTCACGAAACCGTCCGAGTTGGCATCCTGCTTGGATTGCTCGCTCGATCCGGTGGCCGTTCCGCCCACGTGGAAGGTGCGCATAGTGAGCTGCGTGCCGGGTTCGCCGATGGATTGGGCCGAGATAATGCCCACCGCTTCGCCGCGCTCCACCATGCGGCCGGTGGCCAGGTTGCGGCCGTAGCACAGCTGGCAGACGCCGCGTTTGGATTCGCAGGTGAGCACCGAGCGGATTTTCACGCGCTCAATACCGGCGGCTTGGATGGCGCCGGCCAGGTCTTCGGTAATTTCCTTGTTGAGGCCGACGATCAGGTTGCCTTCATAATCGAACTGGTCTTCCAGCGCCACGCGGCCGACGATACGGTCGCGCAACGGCTCGATGATTTCGCCCGATTCGATGATGGGCTCGACGTAGATGCCGTCACTGGTGCCGCAGTCGGTTTCGGTGACGATCACGTCCTGGGCCACGTCGCAGAGGCGGCGCGTGAGATATCCGGAGTCGGCCGTTTTCAAAGCCGTATCGGCCAAACCTTTGCGGGCGCCGTGCGTTGAGATGAAGTACTGGAGCACGTCCAGCCCTTCGCGGAAGTTGGCGGTGATGGGCTGCTCGATGATTTCGCCGGAGGGCTTGGCCATCAAACCGCGCATGCCGGAGAGCTGGCGGATCTGCTGTTTCGATCCGCGGGCCCCGGAGTCCGCCATGATGTAAATCGGATTCAGGTAGCGGCCCGTGCGGTCGTCTTCCTCCATGGATTTGAACATTTCGTCCGAAACCCGTTCGGTGACCTTGGACCAGATCTCGATGATCTTGTTGTAGCGCTCGCCTTGCGTGATGGCGCCTTCCTGATACTGCTGCTGGACTTCGATGACGGCCTTTTCGGCGTCGCGCACCAGCTTGGGCTTCTCTTCGGGCACCACCATGTCGTCGATGCCGATGGAAATACCGGCGCGGGTTGCATAAAGGAACCCGAGCTTCTTCACTTCATCCAGCATCTGGACCGTGATCGCGAGTCCGTACTTGAGGTAGCAATATTGCACCAGTTGCGTCAGCCCCTTCTTCTTGAGCAGGCCGTTGATGAAGGGCATTTCGTCGGGCAGCACGTCGTTGAAAATAACGCGGCCCACCGTGGTATCCATGTACTGCTTCATGAATTCGATAGGCTCGGTGTGCAGGACGTTCTGGTTGTCGAACGCCTTCATCAGATCGATCACGCGGCCGGTGTAGCGCAGCTTGATGGGCGTAAGGGTTTCCAGTTCACCCATTTCGAGCGCGATCAGCACGTCGTCGGCGGAAGCGAACGTGCGGCCTTCGCCCTTGGTGCCGGGCCGGGCTTTGGTGAGGTAATACAGGCCCAGAACCATGTCCTGGGTGGGTACCGCGATGGGCGCGCCGTGCGCCGGCGACAGGATATTGTTGGACGCCAGCATCAGCGTGGAAGCTTCGATCTGCGCTTCCGGAGACAGCGGAATGTGGACGGCCATCTGATCGCCGTCGAAGTCGGCGTTAAAGGCGGTGCAAGTGAGCGGGTGCAGCTTGATGGCCTTGCCTTCGACAAGGACCGGCTCGAAAGCCTGGATGCCGAGGCGGTGCAGCGTGGGCGCGCGGTTCAGCAGAATGGGATGGTCCTTGATGACTTCTTCCAGAATGTCCCAGACCACCGGGTCCTGCTGCTCGACCAGTTCCTTGGCTTGTTTGATGGTGGTGCAATGGCCGCGCTGTTCCAGCCGGTGATAGATGAAGGGCTTGAAAAGCTCCAGCGCCATTTTCTTGGGCAGGCCGCACTGATGTAGCTTCAGCTCGGGGCCAACCACGATGACGGAACGGCCGGAATAATCCACGCGCTTGCCGAGCAGGTTCTGGCGGAACCGGCCCTGCTTGCCTTTGAGCGTGTCGGAGAGCGATTTGAGCGGGCGATTGTTGGCCCCACGCAGGACTCGGCCGCGGCGGCCGTTGTCGAACAGGGCGTCCACCGCTTCCTGCAGCATGCGCTTTTCGTTTCGCACGATGACGTCCGGCGCGTGCAGCTCGATCAGCTTCTTCAAGCGGTTGTTGCGGTTGATGACGCGGCGATACAGGTCGTTGAGATCGGAGGTGGCGAAACGGCCACCATCGAGTGGGACGAGCGGGCGAAGCTCGGGCGGAATGACGGGGATAACGTCCAGGATCATCCACTCGGGCTTGTTGCCGGACTTGCGGAAGCTTTCCACCACGCGCAGCCGCTTGGCGTACTTCAGCTTCTTCTGCTGCGACACTTCGGTCTTCATCTTGTCGCGAATTTCGAGGCTCAGCGATTCGACGTCGACCTTCTTGAGCAGTTCCTTGATTCCTTCGGCGCCCATCATGGCGACGAACTTACCGGCGAATTCCTGATCGAGCTGGCGTTTGCGCTCGTCTGTGATCACTTCGCCGCGCGACAGTTCGGCCACTTCGCCCGGATCCACAACCACGAAGGCTTCAAAATAGAGCACGCGCTCCAGCTCGCGCAGCGTGATGTCGAGCAGGTAGCCGATGCGGCTGGGCAGGCCCTTGAAAAACCACACGTGCGAGCACGGGCTGGCCAGTTCGATGTGGCCCAGGCGCTCGCGCCGCACGCGCGATAGCGTCACTTCCACGCCGCACTTGTCGCAGATGACGCCGCGGTGCTTCATCCGCTTGTATTTGCCGCACAAGCATTCCCAGTCGGCGATAGGGCCGAAGATGCGGGCGCAGAACAACCCGTCGCGCTCCGGCTTGAAGGTCCGGTAATTGATGGTTTCTGGCTTGGTGACTTCGCCGTGCGACCAGCTCCGGATTTTCTCCGGAGAGGCCAGACTGATCCGGATGGAATCGAAGTCGGCGATCAAATTTGCTCTATCGTACGGAGAGGAACGATACATGATTTCTCCTATAAAGGCGCATTCAGAAGTCAGAATCCAGAATGGGGTGAGCGGTCATTCTGAATTCGGAATTCTCGAATTCTGAATTCTTCACTTAGTCTGCCGCGAGGGCGGTATCCAAAATCTCCCGCGGCTTCTTCATCAGCTCCACGTCCAGACAGAGCGACTGCAACTCGCGGATCAGGACGTTGAACGACTCCGGCACGCCGGGTTCGGCGGCCGCTTCTCCCTTGACGATGGCTTCGTAGATTTTGGCGCGTCCGTACACGTCGTCGGACTTGGCGGTCAGCAATTCCTGCAGAACATAAGCGGCGCCGTATGCTTCCAGCGCCCACACTTCCATTTCACCGAAGCGTTGGCCGCCGAACTGAGCCTTGCCGCCCAGCGGCTGTTGCGTAATGAGCGAGTACGGACCGATGGAGCGGGCGTGAATCTTGTCGTCCACCAGGTGCGAGAGTTTGAGCATGTAGATGTAGCCGACGGTCACCGGCTGTTCGAACGCTATCCCCGACAAACCATCCCAAAGTTGCACCTTGCCGGAACTGGGCAGCTCGGCCGATTTGAGCTGGGCCTTGATGTCCTTTTCGGTGGCTCCATCGAACACGGGCGTAGCGAAGTGCAGGCCCAAAGCATGAGCCGCCCAACCCAGGTGGGTTTCCAAAATCTGGCCGACGTTCATGCGGGAAGGAACGCCCAGCGGATTCAGCACGATTTCAACCGGCGTGCCATCCGGCAGATACGGCATGTCTTCTTCTGGAACGATGCGCGCGATCACGCCCTTGTTGCCGTGGCGGCCAGCCATCTTGTCGCCCACTGACAGCTTGCGCTTCATGGCGATGTAGCATTTCACCAGCTTGATTACGCCGGGCGGCAATTCGTCGCCTTTGCGGAGCTTGGCGATTTTCTCTTCGGTGATTTTTTCGAGCACCGCGATCTGGCGCGAGGTCATCTCCTCGATCTCGTCGATCTGCTCGTTCAGGCGAACGTCTTTGTTGGCGAACTTCACGCGTTTCAAATCGCGCGCGCGCAGCTTTTCGATCACGTCGCGCGTCAGGTCCAGGCCCTTGGAGACCAGCTTCTTGTTGGTCTTTTCATCGTGCAAGTCGACGAGAACCTGCTTGCCTTCGAGCAGGCTAGTGAGCCGCTTGGCGCGCTCGTCGTTCAAAATGCGCTTCTCGTCTTCGAGGTTGCGGTGCAGCCGCTCGATCTGCCATTCCAGAATGGCTTTGGAGCGCTCGTCCAGGTCCGCGCCCTTGCGGGAGAAAACCTTGCAATCCACCACCGTGCCTTCGATGCCCGGCGGGCAGTACAACGACGCGTCCTTCACATCGCCGGCCTTTTCGCCGAAGATGGCCCGCAGCAGTTTTTCCTCGGGAGTGAGCTGGGTTTCGCCCTTGGGCGTCACTTTACCCACCAGGATGTCGCCCGGCTTCACGGTTGCGCCGATGCGGATGATTCCGCTCTCGTCCAGATTCCGCAGGAACGCTTCGGCGATGTTGGGTATGTCGCGCGTGATTTCCTCGGGTCCGAGCTTGGTGTCGCGCGCCTCGATTTCGAACTCTTCGATGTGGATAGAAGTGTAGTAATCTTCCTTCACCAGTTTTTCGGAGACCACGATGGCGTCTTCGAAGTTGTAGCCGCGCCAGGGCATGAAAGCCACCAGCACGTTGCGGCCCAGCGCCAGTTCGCCCTGATCGGTGCAGGGACCGTCGGCTAGCACGTCGCCCTTTTTCACCCTCTGGCCCTGGGCCACGATGGGCTTCTGGCTGATGCAGGTATTTTGATTGGAACGCTTGAACTTGGTGAGCTGATAGATATCGGCGCCTACTTCGCGCGAAAGCTGGCCTTCGTGAGCTCCGCCGCCCTCCACTCGAACGATGATGCGTTCCGAATCCACCGAATCCACGATGCCGGAGCGTTTGCAGATCACCACCGCGCCCGAGTCGCGCGCAGTGACGCGCTCCATGCCGGTACCCACGTAGGGCGTTTCGGCGCGCAGCAGCGGCACCGCTTGCCGTTGCATGTTGGATCCCATCAGAGCGCGGTTGGCGTCGTCGTTCTCCAGGAACGGAATTAGACTCGCGGCCACCGACACCAGTTGTTTGGGACTGACGTCCATGTATTCCACTTCGTCCTTATGCTTCAAAACGAAGTTGCCGGCTTGCCGGGCGTTGACCAGCTCGGGAACGATATGGCCCTTTTCGTCCAGATGGACGTTGGCCTGCGCGATCAGGTATTTGTCTTCTTCCCACGCCGACAGGTAATCGCAATGGGCTTCGAATTCGATGGGCTGCTTCTTCGCGCCGACGTTGCGATTGGCTTTGTCGACCTCCGAACGGGTCATCACATCGCCGACTTTATGCGCGGTATCGCCCGGGTTGAGGACCTTGATTTCGTCCACCACCGTGCCCTTGAGCACTCGGCGATAGGGGCTCTCGATGAAGCCATATTCGTTGATGCGCGCAAAGCAGGAAAGCGACGAGATCAGGCCGATGTTCGGACCCTCCGGCGTCTCGATGGGGCAGATGCGGCCGTAATGCGTGGGATGCACGTCGCGGACTTCGAATCCGGCGCGCTCGCGGGACAACCCGCCTGGTCCAAGAGCCGAGAGACGGCGCTTGTGCGTGATCTCCGACAGCGGATTGGTCTGATCCATGAACTGCGAGAGCTGGCTGGAGCCGAAGAACTCCCGGATGGCGGCCATCACCGGTTTCGCGTTCACCAGATCGTGCGGCATGGCGGTCGACATTTCCTGGTAGACCGACATTTTCTCTTTGATGGCGCGTTCCATGCGCACCAAGCCGATGCGGAACTGGTTTTCCAGCAGCTCGCCCACCGCGCGGACGCGGCGGTTGCCCAGGTGATCGATGTCGTCCACCACTCCGATGCCGCGGCGCAGCTTCAGCAGGTACTTGATGGTGTCGATGAAGTCCTTCTGATTGAGCGTGCGTTTGTCGAGCGGCGACTGGTCGATTTTGTCGTACAGCTTGATATTGAACTTCATGCGGCCCACGCGCGAGAAGTCGTACTTGCGCGGGTCGAAGAACATTCCCTGGAATAACTGCGTGGCGGTGTCGAGCGTGGGCGGATCGCCGGGCCGCAGCTTGCGGTAAATCTCGAGCAACGCGTCGTTCTGGCTCTTCACCGGGTCTTTCCTGAGCGTCACCGAAACCACGTTGCCGGTGTCGTCGCGCTCGGGGAAGAACACCTCAAACGAATTGATGCCGTTATCGGTGATCTTCTCGATGTTGGTGAGTTCCTGGTTGGCCTCCACCAGCACTTCTCCGGTGGACATGTCGATCACGTCGGCGGCCATGTAGGCGCCTTGTAGATCGGCGCGGTCGATCTCCACCTGCTCGATCTTGGCCTTCAGAATCGCGTCGTACAGCGTCTTGGTGATTTTGCGGCCTTGGGGAACGATGGTGTCGTTCTTGGTGCCGATGGCTTTGGAAAGCTTCAGGCCGATCAGGCTGTCGGAAACCTTCCAGAACAGCTTCTTGTCCTTGACGACGATTTCGCTGACGTTGTAGAAGGCCTTCAGGATCTCCGAATCGCTCTTCAAGCCCAGGGCGCGCAGGAAGACGGTGCCGTAGAATTTGCGTTTGCGGTCGATACGAACATAGAGCAGGTTCTTGTTGTCGTACTCGAACTCCACCCAGCTTCCGCGATACGGAATGATCTTGCCGAGGAAATAGCCTTGCGCCGGAACGCGTTCAAAGAACACCCCGGGCGAGCGATGCAGCTGCGAAACGATCACGCGCTCGGTGCCATTGATGATGAAGGTGCCGTTGTCGGTCATCAGCGGGATTTCGCCGAAGAAGACCTCCTGCTCCTTGATGTCACGCACGGTTTTGGCGCCGGTTTCGGCGTCCTTGTCGTACACCGTGAGCCGGATCGTGACCTTCAGCGGAGCCGCGTAGGTCATGCCGCGCTCTTCGCACTCGGCCACGTCGTATTTGAGCTGCAATCCCACCGGATCGCCGCAGCGGTTGCAGAAAGTGACGATGTTCTTGTTGAACGTTCCGCAGCGATGGCACAACACGTCGCCCACATGGAACGGGTCGGTTTGAATGGTGGCGCCGCAGCTGGGATTGCGGCAGGTGGAGCGCAGATGGTGCAGGCCTTTCAGGTTGCCGCACTTGCATTCCCAGTTGCCAATGGCGTAATCGACGAACTCCAGCTGGCTCAGCCCGCGGAAATCGGAAATCGGAAATACGGAGTTGAACACGCTCTGCAGTCCGGTGTCTTCACGTTCGCCGGGAAGCAGGGCCATTTGCAGAAACCGTTCGTACGATTTCTTCTGGACTTCAATCAGATTCGGGATCGGGATGGAAGTCTTGATGCGGGAGAAATCCATTCGCTCGCGCGTTGCGCCATTCGTCAAGTTTTCCATGTTTTACTCCTAGCACCGAAGAACAAAAAAACGCTGCCGCCTTCCCGTCTTTGCACAGCGGCGCAGCGAGCGCCCAGGCCCGTATCATGGACCAGAACGTTCGGGGGAAGATCGGAAGCAGCGGGACATTAGAACACAACCAGCCGGCGTCAGAGAGTCGCAGCCAAAAAAGGCGGGTGCAAAAAACGAGCACGGCGAAGCCCTGCGCAACGTTCCAAGAAACGGCACACCAAGTCCACAGGATGTTTGGTTCACAAGAGCAAGAATCCGGGTCGGTCTCCGGCCAGTAACGTTATAACTTTAACAGACCGGTCTAACTCTCGTCAAATCCGGTCCGAGTGGTGGATTAGCGGGGGCGGCGCTGTTCCAGCCGACCTGTCAGCTGCACCCCGGCTAACCCAATAACCAGCAATGAGTTGGGAGCGGCAGCTACTTCACTTCCACGGTCGCCCCGGCGTCGGTGAACTTCTTCCGGATGGTCTCGGCTTCTTCCTTGTTTACGCCCTCTTTGATGGCCTTGGGAGCGCCATCCACCAGATCCTTGGCTTCTTTTAGGCCCAGATTGGTGACTTCGCGCACAGCCTTAATGACGTTGATTTTGTTTGCGCCAGCCGCGGTGAGGATGACGTTGAACTCCGTCTTTTCTTCAGCCGCCGGAGCCGCCGCCGCTCCGCCGCCGCCAGCCGGAGCCGCTGCCACTGAAGCCGCCGCCGCCGAAACGCCCAGCTTTTCCTCCAGCAACTTGACGAGCTGGGATGCTTCGAGCAGCGTCAGCCCTTGAATCTGTTCCGCAATCGCGTTGATGTCCGCCATGGTCTTCTCTTTCTACTCCCTTTATTGTGAGAACTTGTTTTCCTTGACACCCTGATCCACCACCACCGCCAGGTTGCGCCCGACGCCCGCGAGCGAGGTAACCAACCGCTGCGCGGAGGCTTGAATCAGGAAAAGAACTTTCGCCAAAATCTGTTCGCGGCTAGGCAGCGCCGCCAATTCGAGAATCGACTTCACGTCGATCGCGCGTCCCTCCACCAAGCCGGCCTTGAAGGTGAACGATGGGTTGGCCTTCGCATAGCCCGTCAGGGCCTTGGCCAGCGCCACCGGATCCTTGCTGGTGTAGGCCATCGACGTCATGCCCACCAGCTTGCTCATCAGGTCCTCCGCCGGAGTGCCTTCGGACGCCTTCTCGGCCAGATTGTTTTTCACCACCCGGTAATTGCCGCCGGCTTCGCGCACCGTCTTGCGCAGCTCGAAATCCTGCTGCACCGTGAGCTTCTCGAAACTGGTGACGAAGATGTTCTGCGCCTTCTCGAAATCTTTCTTGAGCGCTTCCAGATCTTTTTCTTTGTCCGATTTCTTCTTCATGTTTCCTCTTCGTCAGAGCTGCTTGGCGTTGAACGAGGTGACGTCCAGATGAACGCCCGGGCCCATGGTGGAGCAGATGGTTACGCTTTTGACGTACTTGCCTTTGGCCGCGGCGGGTTTGGCTTTGATAACGGCCTGGATCAGGCTGTCGACATTCGCCAGCAGCTTTCCGGTTTCAAAACTCACCTTGCCGCAGGGCACGTGGATGACACCGGTCTTATCCACGCGAAATTCCACTTTGCCGGCCTTCACTTCCTTCACCGCGTTGGCGACGTTGGTGGTGACAGTGCCCGTCTTTGGATTGGGCATCAGGCCGCGCGGGCCAAGCACTTTACCCAGACGGCCCACCGAACGCATCATGTCCGGAGTCGCGATCACGGCGTCAAAATCGGTCCAGCCTTCGCCCTGGATCTTCGCCACCATGTCTTCGCCGCCCACATAATCGGCGCCGGCTGCCTCGGCTTCCTTCAGCTTGTCGCCGGAGGCGATCACGAGAACCTTCTTGGACTTGCCCAGGCCATTCGGCAGGACCACGGTTCCGCGCACCATCTGATCGGCGTGCTTGGGATCGACGCCCAGGCGCATGTGCAACTCCACCGTCTCGTCGAATTTGGCGAATTTGACTTTCTGAACCAGCGGGACGGCTTCGTTGAGGCTGTAGGGGCGGTGCTCTACTTGTTCGGACGCGGCTTTAAATTTCTTACCTTGCTTCGGCATTGCTCCCTCATTGGTGCAGACGGCAGGCTCGAAAAGACCCCTGCCTCCCACTGAGTTTTAAAATTATTGCGGTTCGAGCGCTTCAACTAAAGTACCAAACCGGAATCCGGTTTGTCTACTGAGCTGCGAGGCGTGGGTGTGCGAAATGAAAAGTTGCAGGCTTTCGGAAAAGGCCGCGTAGGTACCCGAGGCTTCAGCCGCAGCTACCAGGGGCCTTGGATTTAGCGACCCCCTTTGAGTCGCGCACTCACTTTCTAACTCGACCTCTCCAGTCATCTTAGGATTAGTCGTCACGGAAGTCTTTGCCTACTTCAACCGAAGGTAGCCACGGACAACATGGCGCAATCCATGGGACATTCCGTTCCCTTCCCTGGGGGTTCCACTGGACGTTGCCATTAAAAACAATGACTTAGCCACGCTTTTTCTTTGGCCTGCGGCGTGCCTTTGTGAGGGCATGCTGCTACGTTGCTCAGTCGCAATCGCAATCCTGGCCCAGGTGTTCGCAACCGGATCGCTCGCCCAGGAAAATCGCCGGTCATCGGACGAAGTGCGCTTGCATATCCACCCCAGTCTTCAAAATATACCCGAAGGCCAAGTTACCGATGTCCTGGTGCTCTACCGCGACGAGCAGACCAACCAGCCGTCACAGATCGGCCGCCAATTGGAGAGCCGGCACAACTTGAAATTTGACACCCACTTCGAACTGGCCGGCTCTTCGTTCGCCCGGCTTACGCGCGCCCAGATGCAAATGCTCGCGGCCGACCCCGACGTGGCCTTCATCGCGCCCAACGAAAAAGTACAGGCCCTGGAGCTCGATAGGGGTCCCGAGTCGGTGGGCGCCTACGCGGCCCTGGCCGCCGGTTGGAAGGGGCAGGGAATTGGCGTCGCTGTGATCGACTCCGGCGTCAGCTACACCAACTGCGATTGGATGGCAACCACCTCCGGCTGCGGGGGCAGTACTTCACCCCGCTATGCCGCGCAAGCCAGCTTCGTCAATAATCTGAACGGTTCCTGGACCCCGCCGGACGACGGGGAGGACGCATTCGGCCACGGCACTCATGTCGCCAGCATTATGGGGGGCATCGGAGCATTCTCTTCGTCCTATGTCGAACAGTGGGCCGTCTATCCCACTTACTACATTCACGGAATCGCGACCGGGGCGAACCTGATCTCCTATCGCGTCCTCGATCAGAACGGCAATGGCACGGACGCTTCCGTGATCGCAGCCATCAACTTCGCGATCGCTCGAAAGAGCCAGCTTAACATCCGCGTCATGAATCTCTCGCTCGGGCGTCCCGTCACCACCAGCTACAAGAACGATCCACTCTGCCAAGCCGTTGAAAAGGCCTGGAAGGCCGGCATCACGGTGGTTGTCGCGGCTGGCAATTACGGCCGCGACGATAGCCAAAACGAGCACGGCTACGGCACCATCACAGCCCCGGGCAACGATCCGCTGGTCATTACGGTCGGAGCCGTGAACACATTCGGCTCAACGAACCGGGATTTGCACCGCGTCACCAGCTACAGTTCCAAGGGACCCACCGCCATCGACCATATTGTGAAGCCCGACCTGGTTGCTCCCGGCAACAACATCTATGCCACGCAGTGCAGCGAATGCGAGCTCCCGTCGCTATATCCGGCCAACCAAGTTTCCGACTCCGACTTCGCGAACCTGCCATATGCGAAGACCATAGGGAGCGGCTGGTACCTGCGCTTGTCCGGCACCAGCATGGCCACTCCGATGGTCTCGGGAGCGGTCGCGCTCTTGCTGCAGCACAATCCGAACCAGACCCCGGATCAACTGAAGGCCCGGTTGATGCAAACCGCCACGAAGTCGAATTTTCCGCCATCCTATACGGCGGTGGACGCCGTCACGGGAGCGACCTATGTGGTCTATTCCGATATTTTCACCATCGGCGCCGGCGAACTCGACATCACCAACGCCCTGGCCAGCGCGCAGGCGGCGCCGCAGAGTCTGACCGCTATCTCGCCCGGCGTAAGCATAACGGCTACCAATTCCAAGGGGGCGTATACGGTCAGTTTGGTTTCCGGATCGAACGTCATTTGGGGCACCAACGTGATCTGGGGCACCAACGTGATCTGGGGCACCAACGTCTCAGGCACCAACGTCATTTGGGGCACCAACGTCATCTGGGGGACCAGCACCATCGCAGGCAGCAACGTGATCTGGGGTACCAGCGCCATCATCTCAGCCACTGGCACCGAAATGGCAAGCGAAACAACCACCGCCGTGATCTCGGGGGACCAAGAATAGTCCGGAGATCGGATCGCCCCCGAGAATCTTCCGAATCGCAAGCGCGATTAGAGCCGGAAGAGTAAGGGGGCGGGCTGCGACTTAAACCACATCCACGCCCATGCTGCGCGCCGTTCCCTTGACGCTCCGCACCGCCGCGGCCACGTCGAAACAGTTCAGGTCCGGCATCTTGATCTTGGCGATCTCTTCCACTTGCTTTTCGGTGATCTTGCCCACCTTGTTCTTGTTCGGCTCCGCCGACCCCTTCGCTATACTCACCGCGCGCTTGATCAGCACCGGCACCGGTGGCGTCTTAGTAATGAAGGTAAAAGACCGGTCGCTATATATTGTGATCACCACCGGGATGATCAGCCCCTCCTGGTCCTTGGCCGAGGTCTTGGCGTTGAAGCCCTTGCAGAACTCCATGATGTTGACGCCCTTGGGTCCCAGCGCGGTTCCCACCGGCGGCGCCGGAGTGGCCTTGCCGGCCGGAATCTGCAGCTTCACGTAATCGGTTATCTTTTTTGCCATGTGTTAATCCTTGCTTACCTGGAGAAAATCCAATTCCACCGGCGTCGACCGGCCGAAAATGGTCACCAGCACGCGCAACGTATTGCGCTCCGGGTTGATCTCGTCCACTTTGCCCGAAAAATTCGCGAACGGCCCATCCACGATGCGCACCGACTCGCCGCGCTCGAAATTCACCTTGGGACGCGGACGCTCGGCCGATGTCTGCTGGCGGAACAGAATGGAGTTGACTTCATCGGCTGTCAACGGAACCGGGCTGTTGCCGCCGCCTACGAATCCGGTGACGCGCGGGGTGTTTTTCACCTCGTGCCATAATTGATCGCTCATGTCCATCTGCACCAGCACGTAGCCGGGATAGAGCATGCGCTTGCTGGTGACTTTCTTGCCGCCGCGCAGCTCCACCACTTCTTCGGTCGGGATCAGGATCTGCCCAATCTGATCGGCGAATCCGAAGGCCTGCGCGCGGCCTTTCAACGAATCCGCCACCTTCTGCTCGAATCCGGAGTAGGTGTGGATGATGTACCAATGCTTGGTCTCGTCCGCCACTGGCGCTGCGGGGACTTCTTCGGCCGAAAGTCCGCCTCCATTCGCCTCGCCGGACGGCGTGGAAACCGGGACCGGTTCGCCCGGATCGCTTTCGTCAGAGTGTATGATTTCTTCGTCGGCCATGAATCTCTTCTTAGTGATCCCTACTTGGTGAAGGCGTTCATCAGCTTGTTAATCAGGCTCGCGAAAATCTCGTCGATCACCGCGAAGTAAGCCGCGAAGGCAAAGACCGCGACGATCACCACCAAGGTGGTCGCGCGCACCTGCTTCCAGGACGGCCACGTCACGCGGCGCATCTCGGCTTGCAGTTCTTCGAAATAATTCTTCACTCCCACGGGCCAACTGGACGCCCGCTGTAGGAAAGTTTCCTGGTCGCCTGATTGCAATTGTGCGGTAGCCATAACTTGATTCCTCGCTCCGAGTGGATGGCAGGGGCAGAGGGATTTGAACCCCCAAAGGCGGTTTTGGAGACCGCTGGTTTACCGTTAGCCTATGCCCCTTCTCGGGCCGTTCCCATACTCAGTCTACTTGATTTCCCGATGTACCCGATGTATCCGGCAAAACGCGCAGAACTTTTTCAGCTCCAGCCGCTCCGTCTTGGTCTTCTTGTTCTTGGTCTTGCTGTAGTTCTTGTTCTTGCACTCGGTGCACTGCAATGTGATGATTTCGCGCATTCGTTCGCTCCTCTTCAGTCGCGCAGAATCCAGAAGTCAGAATCCAGAATGCGCTCAACCGTCCATTCTGAATTCTGAATTCTCGAATTCTGAATTCTATTCCAATATCTCCGTCACCGTTCCGGCTCCCACCGTCCGGCCGCCCTCGCGGATCGCAAACCGCAATCCCTTGTCCATGGCCACCGGCGTGATCAGCTCCACCACCAGCCCCACGTTGTCGCCCGGCATCACCATCTCGGTTCCTGCCGGCAACTCCGTCACCCCCGTCACGTCCGTCGTCCGGAAATAAAACTGCGGCCGGTAGCCTTTGAAAAACGGCGTATGCCGCCCGCCCTCTTCTTTGCTCAGCACGTAGATCTCGCCCTTGAACTTCTTGTGCGGCTTGATCGATCCGGGTTTCGCGATCACCTGCCCGCGCTCCACGTCGTCCTTTTCGATGCCGCGCAGCAGCAACCCCACGTTGTCGCCCGCCCGGCCCTCGTCCAGCAGCTTCTTGAACATTTCCACGCCCGTCACCACCGTCTTGCGCGTGTCCCGGAAGCCCACGATCTCCATTTCCTCGCCCACCTTGCAGATGCCCTTCTCGATGCGCCCCGTCACCACCGTGCCGCGGCCTTGAATCGAGAAAATGTCTTCAATCGGCATCAGGAACGGCTTGTCGATGTCGCGCGCCGGCAGCGGAATGTAGTCGTCCACCTTCGCCATCAACTCGTCCACCGTCTTTTCCCACTTCTCTTCGCCGTTCAACGCTCCCAGCGCGCTCACCCGCACCACCGGCAGATCGTCGCCCGGAAACTGATATTTCGACAGCAGCTCCCGCACTTCCAGCTCGACCAATTCCAGCAGCTCCGGATCGTCCACCATGTCCACTTTATTCAGCGCCACCACCACGGACGGCACGCCCACTTGCCGGGCCAGCAGAATGTGCTCGCGGGTTTGCGGCATGGGACCGTCGGTAGCCGCGACAACCAGAATCGCGCCATCCATCTGCGCGGCTCCGGTGATCATGTTCTTGATGTAGTCGGCGTGGCCCGGACAATCCACGTGCGCGTAGTGCCGGTTGGCCGTCTCGTACTCCACGTGCGCCACCGCGATCGTGATCCCGCGCGCTTTTTCTTCCGGCGCGTTGTCGATCGAATCGAACGAACGGAACTTGTTCTTCGGGTTGTGCTTGGCCAGCACCTTGGTGATGGCCGCCGTCAGCGTGGTCTTGCCGTGATCGATGTGCCCGATCGTCCCGATGTTCACGTGCGGCTTGCTGCGGTCAAATTTTTCCTTCGCCATATTCAACCTTTAATGAAAAGTGGAGCCGTTGACCAGGATTGAACTGGTGACCTCGTCCTTACCAAGGACGCGCTCTACCAACTGAGCTACAACGGCCCGGAACCTATCTCTGGTGGACAGGGGAGGATTCGAACCTCCGTAGCTCGCAAGGAGCGGCAGGTTTACAGCCTGCTGCCATTAACCACTCGGCCACCTGTCCAGACCCAAATCCCCCCGGCCTGACCCGTCACACAAATACCCGCTTGTGAAGAGGACAAAGCTGAAATCGGCGGAGGGACCGGACTTTACAAATCCATCGAAAAGTTTAGCACAACACGGGAGATCGCGCTGGCGAACGACGGTCGCACGGTGCGAAATACGACGATCGAAATGTTAAGCTGCGCGATTGCACGAGAATCAGGCCGACACCTCGATCTGTTCCACAAGTCGAGTAGGCTCGGGGATAGCCTCGCCATTCATCCGCATGCCCTCGATGTGAAACTCGATCGCTTCCCTTATCAGACCGCGCGTCTGTTCAAGCGTGGAAGCAGCGGCGACGCAGCCCGGAAGATCGGGAACATATGCGCTGAAGCCAGTTTCGGTCGGCTCGATGAAAACAGTGTATGTGCTCATTTCAGCCCTGCCTGCTTCAGTATAGACGCCGCAGTCTTCGGGGCCAAGTCCGCCGACGGATGTCCCAATCGTGACAATCCCAGGTTTGGATGGGTGGTATTTTGTGTCGATTTCAAACCACCACTCGCAGACCAAGGTGCTTCGCAAACGGGTCGAAGTCCCTGTCGTCATGCAGCAATTCGTATCCGCTCTCGATACATCGCGTGGCGATCAGGGTATCGATGGTTTTGCGGACGTTGATGCCCTTACGACGCAGCGCGCGGTAGTTTCTGGCAGCTTGAATCGCGATCTCACGGCCGCCAACTTCCACGATATGGAGCGCTGCGAGCATCCGCTGGGCCGCGCGAAAGTCCCGTTCATCGGCGAACCCCTGCAACACTTCCGTCAGAATCAAATCGCCGATCGCGAGTTGCTCGCTGCCGAGCAGTTGATCGAGTTTCTCGACCGCCGCACTCGTCTTTCCGTTGAAGTAGTCGATCCAAACGCTCGAATCGACCAGAATCAACGATCTCTCCTCATTGCGTCCAGATCGCCCTCCCAGTGCAGCTTGCCCCGCAATTGCCGGATTTCGGACTGCTTGGCCAGGCGCAGCAACATCCGCAGACCCAGCTCTACCGCTTCGCGCTTGGTCTTGAGCCCGGTCGCCCGCAGCGTCTCCTTCATCAGCCGATCGTCGATCACGATGTTGGTTCGCAACGGATGTGTATCCTCCAGTAAGATTATACACACGGCGCGCCGACCCTCGGAACCGGGGGCAACCAACCGAAAGTAATCGCTCCCCGTACCCCAATACTAGGCCGAACCATGCCTGGGGATTGCTTTCCGTCTAGTCCCCGGGGCCCAACAAAATCGGTACGTTCGGGCCTTTGACCCATCACTCCCGGATGCCAAAATCATGTCGAGCCGAGGAGAAAATAAAATGACCGCACTTCTGAATGCCACCTTGAAACTGAAGATCTGGAAGGACACCAACGGGCAGGACTTGATCGAATACGCGTTGATGTGTGGATTCCTGGCGGCAGCCTCCGGCGCCGTGTTGCCCAACATTTCCGCCAGTCTCTCCAGCGTGATGTCGTCGGTTGTGGCCGTGCTTGGACCCAACGGCACTCCGTCGGCCCCAGGCTAAACCGCTCCCAAGCCGCTAGAATCAATCCGTGCGGCTGAAGATCGTTCAAGTGGGAGAGCCGGTACTGCGGCAACGGGCACGTCCCTTGTTGCACGAAGAAATTGTCCTGCCGGAGACGCAACAACTGATCGCGTGGATGCATGAGACCATGCGCGATGCTCCGGGCGTCGGCTTGGCCGCTCCTCAGGTGGGTCTGCCGGTTCAGCTCGCAGTCATCGAAGACCGTCCCGAATACTCCAAGGACATCTCCGCCGATCGCCTGGCTGAGCGCGGGCGCCAGCCCGTCCCGTTTCAGGTGCTCATCAATCCGCGTATTATCGAACAGTCGGACCAGCAAGCGGAGTTCTTCGAAGGCTGCCTCAGTCTGGCTGGTTTCAGCGCACTGGTGAAACGTTCCCGCCAGGTCACCGTCGAATATCTGGATGAGCGCGGCCATCCGCGCCGCATTGAGGCTGAGGGATGGTACGCGCGTATTTTGCAGCACGAGATCGATCATCTGCGGGGCAGCTTGTACATCGATCGCATGGATGCACGCTCCTTCATGACCATCGACAACCTGACCCGGCACTGGAAAGACAAGCCGCTGGACGCTGTGCGGCAGGCGCTGGCCGCAGCGGATTAATCAAGCCGCGACGCGGCTGTGCTGCCGGCAGATTTCCAGAATCTCGGCCGCCAGTTTGATCCACTCGTCCACTAAGAGCGGCTTAGTTTTGTACAAGCGAACGCCCAGCTCGCGAACCTCCCGCTCATCGCGCGGACTTGCCGAGGAGGTCAGCACAACCACGCCAACATGATCAAGTACAGGCTCTTGCCGGATCGCTTTGAGCACGGCCGCGCCATCATGTTTGGGGAGATGCAAGTCGAGCACGATGACGCAGGGCTCGGAATTCTCTCCCGCCGCCCTCTGGAGATTTACGAATGCAATCGCTTGCGCGCCGTCGCGGAGAATTTCCAGGACGTAGTCCTCAGTGTGCTGGTCCAAGGCATGGCGCAGCATGAAAACATCCGCGGTGTTGTCTTCGATCACGAGAATCCTGGCTGGACTTGGCTCTTGCTCGGGCAAGGGGCCTCCTTTCGAGAGTTGGATGCCAATTGCCGCCGGATGTTACACGTTTGTGAACGCCAGCCGTTCGAAATCAATCCACGAAAAATGGCGTCTCCCCTTCGCCGCGAGTGACGATGTCGAAGCGATAGACCGGTAGATCGTCCGCGCCGTTCGAAACCTTGTCTCGAATTGCGAACAGGCGAGCGCGCCGCGCGGGATCGGAAACACAGTCCAACACTGGATCGCTCCCTTGCTCCCCCGCTTCGGCGAAGAACACGGTGGTGACCAATCGCCGCGTCAGGCCGATCGCCAGCAGCATCAAGTTGAGATGCGGACAACGCAGCGCGCCGTCCTCGCCGGCGTACGCGCCTGGCAGCACCGTTCGAAACCAATAGCGGCCACCGGCGTCCGTCCTCGCACGGCCCCATCCGAAGAAACCGGGATCGGCTTCCGCACAACGCGGGTCCAGCGGGTGACGGAACACGCCAGCGGCATCCGGCTGCCAGATTTCCACAAGCGCGTTTCGGATGGGCCGGTTGCCCTCCTCGACTACCATCCCGGTGAGCATTATGTGCCCGCCGCGCGCTTGCTTGCCCATGAAGTTCGTCAAGTCCCCGCAGCCGTCGGCGAATTCGCCCGGAAAGAATGGTCCGATGGTGCAGTAGGGCGATGTCGGAAAATTCATGCTTCCTCAGTCCAGTGCCGGCGTCGCGCGCTTACCGCGCAGAACGAAATCGCGCCGGAAGGTCAGCAGGTTTACCGCTCCAACCGTAGTCGGAGTGGTCTCGAAAATCAGACGGTCCCTAGCCTCCGGATCCTGAACGGCATTGAGCAGCAGATCCGTCTCGTTCAGCGGCTCGCCGAGGAAGAAAATCTGGGTCACGTAGCGGCTCATCCAGCTCGGACCGAAGATTGAAAAATGGATGTGCGGCGGACGCCACCACCAGTCGGATTCCATCACCGGATAGGCGCCCGGCTTGATCGACAGAAACTTGTACTGGCCCTCTGCGCCGGTCACGATCCGTCCCAGTCCGGTGAAGTTCGGATCGATCGGAGCCGCATGGCGATCCAGTTCGTGAACGTACTTACCGGCCGAGTTGGCTTGCCAGACCTCTACCACAGCGCCAGCCAGCGGAGCGCCGTCTTCATCCATCACCCGGCCCGTCACCGCGATGAACTGTCCGATGGCCCGCGGTCCGCCCGGCTCCTTCGAAGACATATCCTCGCCATCGATCGCCAGGCGGCGCTGCAGCTCGATGGGCCCGCTGCGCTCGGATAGCGTCAACGGCCGGCGGATCAGCGGTTGCGATGGGTTGCGGGTGAAGCTGCGCGGGTAATCCTCGATGTAGCGGGCAAGCTGCGTGCTCTCCTGGTAAGGCTCATACTGGATTTTCGGGCCCCGCATGCACCCAAACTATCATGGCTCGTGCGTCGCGTGACTGCGCAGCCAGGCGACAAGCCGGTCGAAGCTGAACTGGTTGGCTTCGTAGAGGGCGGCGACGAAAACGTAGGTCTCCTGGGCGTCCGCCGTGAGGCGAGCGCCGTTGATCGCGAGAAAAGTATACGTGGCCGCGAACGCCGTCCGCTTGTTGCCATCAACAAAGGGATGGTTCTGCCCCAGGCTCTCCCAGAGCGCCGCTGCTTCCTCCATCAGATCGGCGTAATAACCGGTCTGCGGCCGGTAGAGCGCGGATTCCAGCAATCCTTGATCCCTCACGCCGTGGGAGCCGCCGTAGCGTTCAATTTGGTCGGTATGCATGGCCAGCACCTCGACCAAGGTGAGGTAGTCGGTCACTCAGCGAGCTTCTTGTAAAGATCGCGGTATTTTTCGTGGCTGGCGAGGTACGCGCCCATAACGTGCGAGCGCGGCTTCGCGTTCTTATGCTTTTCGATCAGATCGGCGAGAGCCTCATCCACGAGCGCCTGGAGTTGGCGTCCCTCCTGGTCGGCCAGGGCGCGCACCGCCGATAGGATTTCCGAGTTCACTTGGGTGGCGAATTTCTCGCGGGTCTGGGACATGCTGCATTCCAACGCTATCATGACATATCATGATGCGTCAAGACGCGGCTTTAACCCTGTAGATGCTCCAAAATAATGTCACCCCCTAACTGCAACGAAACTATGTCACCCCTTGGGAAGCTGAGAGGTGATCGAGTTGAGCCAGAACGAACTGCAAAGAGTGAAGGTAATCGAGAACGCGGTCCAGGGTCGAATCACGGTCGGCGAAGCGAGCGGCTTGCTGGAACTGAGCACGCGACAGGTGAAACGGCTGAAGGCCCGCTACCTAGCCGATCAGGTGGATTGGGTACGGCACGGCAATCGTGGACGGCCCAAACCGTGGGCGGTGAGCGAGGCGGTCAAGAAACGGATCGTCGAACTGGCGCGCAACAAGTACGCCGGCTTCAACGACAGTCATCTGACCGAGAAGTTGGTGGAAGTGGAAAAGATCGCGGTGAGCCGCGAGACGGTGCGGCGGCTATTGCGCCGAGCCAAGCTGCGGAGTCCGCAGCGGAGGCGAGCGCGTAAGTACCGAGCGCGGCGGGAACGCAAGCCGCGGCTGGGCATGATGGTGTTAACCGACGCCAGCCGGGAAGATTGGCTGGAGGGTCGTGGACCGGCGTTGACATTGATCGGTTACCAAGACGATGCGACCGGCCAGGTGCTGGCGTGCGCCTTTCAGTTGGAGCATGAGGACACGCTGGGATATCTGCGGCAACTGCGTGCGCTGGTGGAGCGGCAGGGAGTGCCGCTGAGTCTGTATCGGGACCAACATGGGACATTTCAGCGCAACGATAAACACTGGACGATGGAAGAGCAGATGGCCGGACGGCAAACGCCGACGCAGCTGGGTCGAGTGCTGGAAGAGCTGGGAATCCAATCGATTCGAGCGCTGA
Source organism: Bryobacterales bacterium (assembly GCA_963824345.1). Classification (GTDB taxonomy): domain Bacteria; phylum Acidobacteriota; class Terriglobia; order Bryobacterales; family Bryobacteraceae; genus Palsa-89. Next base: position 464,621 of record CAWGOZ010000006.1, on the reverse strand, counting down.
GCCCGCAGGCCAAGGGCCGGATCGAGCGGCTGTGGAAGACCTTTCAAGATCGCTTGAAAAGCGAACTGCGATTGGGCAGAGCCGCGACGTTGGAGCAAGCCAACCAGGTGCTAGAAAACTTCCGCGAGGACTACAACCGACGCTTTGCGGTAGCAGCGCGCGAGGCAGCCAACGATTTCCGGCCGTTAAGCAAAAAGCTGAACTGGGACCGGCTATTCAGTCTGCGCTACGAGCGGGTGGTGGGAAAAGACCACGTGATCCGGTTCGGGGCCCGGTCCATCCAGTTGCCGGCCCGCAAGGATGGGCAGGGTTATGCGGGAGCGCGCGTGGAACTGTCGCATCAGCTGAATGGAGAGTTGCACGTCTGGCAGGGCCAGCAGGATCTGTTCTCCACGCAGCTGCCGCTGGATTATGCCCCCGGGTTGGCGCCGCGTCGGCCTGCCGAGCGAAAGAAAAAGCAACCGCACATTTATTCCTTCGCTGGACGGGGAGGCCCTGGCGGTCCGATGAACCACCCGGGGGGATGCGCAAGGGGGGCTTGGCCCCTCTTGCGGGGGGAGCCGGTCGCACGGCAGTGCCAGCGCTTTTTGCTGGCGCGCGACGTGCCCTCCGGCGTGGGGGGAACCCGCCCGCCCCGGCTTTCCCCGGAGGGGAAACGGGAAAGGGGAGATACAGGATTTCAATCCGGGGGTGACAGATTATCGTTGCAGTTATGGGGACATTTTATCGTTGCAACAACAGACGCGGCTTTAACCCACGCGGCGCAGCCGATTGCGAACCGCAAACAACCCGGCTGCCCCCAGTCCCGCGAGCATCAGGATTAGCGACGGCGGCGCCGGCGTGGGCGGGGGAGTGGCGTTCGTGAATCCGTCGATTTCGTAGACTTGCGACGTCAGCGTGGTGTTGGTCGTGGTGACGGTCTGGTTGACGGTCACCGGCTGAATGACGAACGTGTCGATATCTTTACCACCCGAAGGAACGCTAAGGGGGGTAGCAGTTCCGCCGGTGCAGCCGGTCGGCACCGGGCGGCCTTGCGGACCGGAATCGGTGTAGGCTGTGCAAGTTCCGAAATTGCCGACCGTGATCGTGATGGGGCCAATAAATGTCTTAGTGGATATGATCGGAGTTCCATCCGTCGTTCCGTTCTGCACTGTGCTGTTGGTTGTGGTGGTGGATTGATTGTTGCTCAACAGCGTTGGGCCGGTAAACGATACCGCGCCATGGCTGGTGAGCACGTTCTTCGCTTGCGTGATGGCGGTCTGCACGGTCGGACTGGAAAGAGCCGCGCTGTAAGTCTGATCGAACAGATACGCGCCGCCTTGCATCCGGGCCTTCAGCTCCGTTTGAAACGTATTCACCTGGTCCGTGACGTGCGCGGTGTTGAAGGTGTCAATCGAGAAGCTGGATTCCGAGGTGGTGTTGATGGCCTGGGCCCAAACTGCGGGGGTAGCGAGCATCAAGAAACCGGCGAGGAGCCTCCAGAGGCGCTGGCGCATTGATGGACTATACCACGCGGCGCAGCCGATGGCGAACCGCAAATAGCCCGGCCGCGGCCAGCCCCGCGAGCATCAGGATTAGCGACGGAGGAGCCGGCGTGGGCGGGGGAGTGGCGTTCGTGAATCCGTCGATTTCGTAGACTTGCGACGTGAGCGTGGTGTTGGTCGTAGTGACGGTCTGGTTGATCGTCTCCCGCGCATCATAGCGAGTGTCGATATCTTGCCCGCCGGAAACGACGACAAGGGTAGTTGTGTTCCCGCCCATGCACCCGGTCGGTTCGGCGAAAGAGCCGCCGGTGCAGGTTCCATAGTTGCCCACCGTGAGCGTGATGGGGCCGATGTAGGTCGTCACGGACAGGTTCACAGAAGTAGTGTTCCCGTTCGCCACTGTGTTCGTGGTTGTGGTGGTGGATTGATTGTTGCTCAACAGCGTAGGTCCGGTAAACGACACCGCGCCATGGCTCGTGAGTACGTTTTTCGCCTGAATGATGGCGGTCTGCACCGTTGGACTGGAAAGCGCCGCGGTATAAGTCTGATCGAACAGATACGCGCCGCCTTGCATCCGGGCCCTCAACTCCGTTTGAAAGGTATTCACCTGATTCGTGACGTGGGCCGTGTTGAAGGTCTCAAGCGTGATTTCGGTGGTTGATGTGGTATTGACGCTTGCAGCCCAGGCTGCGGGAGCGAGCAGCAGGAACCCGGCCGAGACCGTCCAGCCGCGTTGGCGCATCCAGGGACTATATCACGCGGCGCAGTCGATGGCGAACCGCAAATAGCCCGGCTGCCCCCAGTCCCGCGAGCATCAGGATTAGCGACGGCGGCGCCGGCGTGGGCGGGGGAGTGGCGTTCGTGAATCCGTCGATTTCGTAGACTTGCGACGTCAGCGTGGTGTTGGTGGTGGTGACGGTCTGGTTGACGGTCACCGGCTCAATGAGGAACGTGTCGGTATCCTGACCACCGGGGACAACCTTGAACGGAGTCGCCGTTCCGCCGGTGCAGCCGGTCGGCACCGGGCGGCCTTGCGGACCGGAATCGGTGTAGGCTGTGCAAGTTCCGAAATTGCCGACCGTGATCGTGATAGGTCCGATGAACGTGCTTACGATTACCGTCGGAGTTCCTTCCGTCGTCCCGTTCTGCACTGTGCTGTTGGTTGTGGTGGTGGATCGATTGTTGCTCAACAGCGTTGGGCCGGTAAACGATACCGCGCCATGGTTGGTGAGCACGTTCTTCGCTTGCGTGATCGCGGTTTGCACGGTTGGACTGGAAAGAGCCGCGCTGTAAGTCTGATCGAACAGATACGCCCCGCCTTGCATGCGGGCCTTTAGCTCCGTTTGAAACGTATTCACCTGGTCGGTGACGTGGGCGGTGTTGAAGGTGTCAATCGAGAAGCTGGATTCCGAGGTGGTGTTGACGGCCTGGGCCCAAACTGCGGGGGGAGCGAGCATCAAGAAACCGGCGAGGAGCCTCCAGGAGCGCTGGCGCATTGAAGGACTATACCACGCGGCGCAGCCGACGGCGAACCGCAAACAACCCGGCTGCCCCCAATCCCACGAGCATCAGGATTAGCGACGGCGGCGCCGGTGTGGGCGGGGGAGTGGCGTTCGTGAATCCGTCGATTTCGTAAACTTGCGACGTCAGCGTGGTGTTGGTCGTAGTGACGGTCTGGTTGACGGTCACCGGCTGAATGACGAAGGTGTCGATATCTTCACCACCGAAGACAACCTTGAACGGAGTCGCCGTTCCGCCGGTGCAGCCGGTCGGCACCGGGCGGCCTTGCGGACCGGAATCGGTGTAGGCTGTGCAAGTTCCGAAATTGCCGACCGTGATCGTGATGGGGCCAATAAATGTCTTAGTGGATATGATCGGAGTTCCATCCGTCGTTCCGTTCTGCACTGTGCTGTTGGTTGTGGTGGTGGATCGATTGTTGCTCAACAGCGTAGGGCCGGTAAACGATACCGCGCCATGGCTGGTGAGCACGTTCTTCGCTTGCGTGATGGCGGTCTGGACGGTTGGACTGGAAAGCGCCGCGCTGTAAGTCTGATCGAACAGATACGCCCCGCCTTGCATCCGGGCCTTTAGCTCCGTTTGAAACGTATTCACCTGGTCGGTGACGTGCGCGGTGTTGAAGGTGTCAATCGAGAAGCTGGATTCCGAGGTGGTGTTGACGGCGGTGTTTGTTGCCGCCCAAGCCGCGGGAGCGAGCAGCAGGAACCCGGCGAAAATCGTGCAGGAGCGCTGGCGCATCGGTAGATCGTACCACAAAGAGCAGGTATGGTAGAGAGATCCATGGTTAGGATCGGCCTAATTGGGTTCGGCTATTGGGGTTCCAGTCTGGCGCGAAACTTCCAGACCGCTCCCGCATCGGTTCTCGCGAGTATTTGCGACAGCGATCCCGAGCGGATTGCCCAGGCCGCGGCCCTCTACCCCGGCTCAACGACAACCCCGAGCGCGAATGATTTGATCGGCGACCCCGACCTGGCCGCGATCGCCATCGCCACACCGCCGGCCACGCATTTCCCGCTCGCCATGGCGGCTCTCAAGGCTGGCAAGCACGTGTGGATCGAGAAGCCGATGGCCTGCAGTTCTTCTGAAGCCGCGTCCCTGGTAGAGGAAGCCCGAGCCCGCAACCTGGTGCTGATGGTGGATCATACCTTCGTCTATTCGCCGGCCGTCCGAAAAATTCGCGAGCTTATTCAAGGCGGCGAGCTCGGGTCGCTTTATTACTACGATTCGGTGCGCACCAACCTGGGGCGATTCCAAAATGACGCTGGCGTGCTTTGGGATCTGGCGTATCACGATCTGGCTATCCTCGATTACCTGTTGGACCAGCAGCCTGCGCAGGTTTCCGCGCACGGCGCAGCCCATCTGGGAGATCGGCACGAAGTCTCCTATCTAACGCTGGAATACCCTTCCGGCTTCCATGCGCATGTGCATGTAAGCTGGTTGACCCCGGTGAAGGTTCGGCGCGTGATGCTGGCCGGATCGAAGCGCATGCTCGCGTGGAACGATCTGGAAAGCGCCCGGAAGCTGGAGATTTACGATCACTCCGTTAGTGCCGCGGCCAGTCCAGGCAAAGAAGAAGGGCAGCGCAGAATCGGCTATCGCGCCGGAGAGCTGCATATACCCTGGCTGGAAGTGAGTGAGCCGCTGCAGAACGCCGTGCGCCATTTTATCGACTGCGTCCAAACGGGAGCCCGGCCGCTCACCGATGGCGAGTCCGGCTTGAGAGTTACGAAAATTCTGGAGCAGGCGCAGGAAACCGCGGGGGCGGGGCAGTGAAGAGGGCTGGCGGTCCCTGGATCCCGATCATCCTGGGAGCGATTTTACTCGCGTGGATCGCTTTCAGCCTGGCGCAACCCATTGCCGACGCGGATGTGTTCTGGCAGATGGCCTACGCCAAGCAGATGATCGCCCGGCACACCTTGCGCGTGGACCACACGCTGTACTCCTGGATGCCGTCGTCGAATCAAATGATCTACTGCGCCTGGCTCAGCGAGTTGCCGCTGCTCGGCCTGTGGAACTGGCTCGGACTTGCAGGGCTCGCGGTGCTGCGCTATAGCGGAGTGTTGCTGACGGTGGCGCTGCTGGCCCGTTTCGCATGGCGGATGGGAATGTTGCGGCGCCCGCTTGCCTGGCTACTGATTCTATTCGCAACCATGGGCGGGCTGGTGGCATCGCAGCCCAAGCCCGAGCTGTTCTCGCTGGTGATGTGGCATGCGCTGCTCTACTGCTATTTCCGTTTCCGGTTGGCCGTGCGGGACAACGAAGATCCCGTGCGCTGGCTCTATGCGGTGCCGGCGCTGATGCTGCTGTGGGTCAATTTACACGGAGGATTCATTCTCGCCGCGCCGTTCCTGGCGGTCACGCTCGCCGCCGAATGGCTCCCGGCCTGGCTGCGGCCAGCCGGCGCGCTGACAGCGCCTCTGCGCAACAAAATGACTCTGGCCTGGGCCGGAGCTCTGATCGCGACAGCCGTGACGCCTTACGGTCCGCGGTATCCATTGCAGCTCTTTGGCGACTATGTGCTGCATCGAACTCCCCGGCCCGATGGGGTCTGGAACTCGGCGCATCAGTCGGCCCTGTCGGACGCCGGTTTCTACCTGCACTTGCCGGAATTTCTGGCGTTCATGACGCTCGCATGGATGGTACTGATGACCATCGCGGCGCGGCGCGGGCCCCTGGATTGGCTCATCCCAGCGCTCAATCTGATTTACGCTCCGTTGTATCTGATCTACCTGCGTTCGTCGTTTCTGCTGCCGGTGCTCTTTGCCTACGGCGTCCTCTGGATGGCCGGGCAGTGGCGGGACCAGGAAGCCGCCGAATCCCGCGCGAAGCAGATGCCCGGATGGGTACCGCGCGCGCTGCAAGGCGCCATGGTCCTGCTATTTCTGTTCTGGATCGGCCGTTCGGTTTACGACGAGCGCGTTAATCCGGAAACTTACTCCTGGACCGGCTTCGGCTACAGCTACTTCCTGCCGGTGGCGGAAACCGAATTTCTGGCGCGCTCCAATTTTGGCCCGCGGTTATACAATTTGTTCGATTCCGGCGGATATCTGCTGTGGCGCTTGTATCCGCGGTACCTGGTGATGACGGACTCGCGGTCCTTCCCCTACCTGAGCTGGTTTTCGGAGCTGTACAGCTTCACGCGCCAGGACGGCATGGAGGATTTCTTGAAGTTTCTCGAGCGCCATCCCGCCAGGGTGGCCTTGATCGATCTGAAGGAGCAGCGAGTCTGGCGGAATTTCCTTCGCGCCCCCGGCTGGTATCCCGCGTATTACGGACCTGCAGCCGCGGTCTTCGTGAAAGCCAAGAACCCGGAAGTGACTGGTGTGGCCGCGAGTGTCATGACAATCCGCAACGCCGAAGCTGCCTTCCACGTGTTCGATTATGCCGTCGCGCTGGCCGATTTTCGGACCGCCTGGGCGGCGGTCGATCAACTGAACGGCCGCCTACGGGTGAGCGCGGACCCCACGCGCCTGGCAGCCGACCTGCAATATCGCGACGCGCACGCCGCGCTGCGGGCCAAAGACTACGCGCATGCCGAACAGTTGTTCATGACCGCGCTTCAGGGTAAAACGGTCGGCGACCGCGATGCTCTGATCCTGACGCTGCTGCGCAGTTTGCGGGAGGCAGCAGCGATGAAGCCCGCGCCCAATGTGGATCAGATCCCGCCCGCGCTGCAAAAACTGGCCGCTCCGGATATGATGAAGGCTCATTGAAAAATGGCCATGCGGCGCATTTACGGATTAAAACGGCACGCGGGCCAATCCGGTGGCTCGCGGGTTGTTCCGGCCGTCCACGCCAACCGGCCGCTCGGGGCCGATCCTCCGCATGAGATCGCGCTCGCTCGCCATCTCTCCGCGCAGCCGGCGGACCACCTGACCGCGCTTTACGACCGCTTCCGCGGCGGATCGACGGATTTCGATCGCATGCTGCGTCGCGTGTTGTGGCGAGCGCTGCTCAAGAGTTCCGGCGACGCGATTGAGATCGGCGCCGATGTCCAGTTCCGGCACCTGGAAACCATCGAGATCGGCCAGGGCGTTTCGATCGGCGATCAGGTGTGCCTGTATGGCAGGCATGACGGATACTGCCGCATCGGCCGGCGCGTGTGGATCGGCGCGCAGGCATTCATTGACGCGCGCTCTCTCGAAATCGAAGAGGAAGCGGGCCTCGGTCCGGGTGTGCGCATTTTGGGATCGGAGCATACCGGCGCGCCGGTGGATGAGCCGGTGATCCGTACGGACCTGCGCATCTTGCCCGTGCGGATCTGCCGCGGCGCCGACATTGGAGTGAACGCCGTGATTTTGCCCGGCGTCACCATCGGCGAGGGTGCGGTGGTGGGCGCCGGTGCCGTGGTGCGCCGCGACGTTCCCGCGTATGCGGTGGCGATCGGCGATCCCGCGCGGGTGGCCCGCACCAGGAAGCCAACGTGATCGCGCTGGTCACCGGCGGAGCAGGCTTTATCGGTTCCGAGCTGGTGCGCCTGTTGGAGCAAGCTGGCGCGCGAGTGCGCGTGCTGGACAACTTCGCTACCGGCCGCCGCTCCCATCTCGCCGGAAGCGGTGCTGAAATCGCCGAGGGCGACGTGCGGGACGTCGCAGCAGTCAACTCGGCCATGCAGGGTGTCGAGTGCGTTTTTCACCTGGCCTGTGTAGGCGTGCGTAGGTCGATTCATGCGCCGCGCGAAGCCCATGAGGTCAACGCGCTGGGGACTCTGAATGTTCTCGAGGCCGCGCGAGCCGAGGGCGTCGCGCGATTCATACACGTGTCGAGCTCGGAAGTGTACGGTACGGCGCTCAACCCGTCCATCGCCGAGGATCATCCCTGTTTTCCCGCCACTCCCTATGGCGCATCCAAGCTGGCCGGAGAAGCTTATGCGCGAGCGTGGTATACAACCTACGGGCTCCCGGTGGTGATTGTCAGGCCCTTCAACGCGTTCGGTCCGCGCTGCCATCACGAAGGCGACAGCGGTGAAGTGATTCCCAAGTTTCTATTGCGCGCCTGGGCCGGGAACCCCGTCGTGATCTTTGGCGACGGCCTTCAGACCCGTGATTTCACCTATGTGGCCGATATCGCCTCGGGCATCCGCAAAGCCGCGGAGTGCCAGGCTGCCGTTGGAGAAACGTTCAACCTGGGCAGCGGCAGGGAAATCTCGATTCTGGATCTAGCTCGGCTGGTGGGTGCGCAACAGGTGGTTCATGAGGCCGCCCGCCCCGGCGATGTGCGCAGGCTGGCGTGCGATTTCTCGCATGCGCGCGAGCTTCTGGGTTTCCGGCCTGAAGTCACGCTCGAGCAAGGTTTGGTCGGCCTGCGCGCCTGGTACGAGCGGCAAGGAATTCCGCCGGACGTGTTGCTGCGCGAGGAGCTGATTTATAATTGGAGGCCAAATGCCGGTACCGTTGACCAGGCCATGGCTGGATGAGCGCGAGGCCAAAGCCACGCGTCGCGTTCTGGCTTCCGGCTGGATCACGCAGGGCCCGGAAGTGGAGGCCTTCGAGCACGAGTTCGCGGAAGCGGTGGGCGCGCGCCACGCTTGCGCCGTTTCCAGCGGCACCACCGCGCTGCATCTCGCGCTGATGGCCGCGGGTGTGGGGCCCGGCGACGAAGTGGTCACGGTCAGCCATTCTTTCATCGCAACCGCGGATGCGATCCGCCATTGTGGCGCCACGCCGGTTTTCGTGGACATCGATCCGGCTACGTATAATATGGACCCGGGGCGCATCGAAGCGGCTCTTTCCGATCGCACGCGCGCGATTCTCTGCGTTCATCAGATGGGGATGCCTTGCGATCTGGCTGGCATCTTGCCGATCGCTCGCAGCCGCGGGGTCTGGCTGATTGAGGACGCCGCCTGCGCGGCCGGCAGCGAGATTCTTTGGGACGGCCGCTGGGAGCGCATCGGCCGTCCGCATTCCGACGCGGCGTGCTTCTCGTTCCATCCGCGCAAGGTGCTCACTACCGGCGACGGCGGCATGATCACTACGCCGCACCCGGATTGGGACCGCAAGTCCCGCCAGCTTCGCCATCACGGAATGAACATCCCGGCTCATGATCGGCACAGTTCGCCGCAGGTGATTTTCGAAAGCTATGACGTGCCCGGGTTCAACTATCGCATGACGGATTTACAGGCGGCCGTGGGGCGCGAGCAGTTGCGCAAGTTGAACCAAATTGTGGAACGCCGGAGGCACTGGGCAGCGCGCTATCACGAATTGCTGGCGGGCCTGGTGGGGACGCCGTTCGAGCCGGATTGGGCGCGAACCAACTGGCAAAGCTATTGCGCGCGCCTGGATGGCCGGAAGCCGCAGCGCGCGGTAATGCAGGCGCTGCTGGATCGTGGAATCGCGACGCGGCGCGCCATTATGTGCGCCCACCGCGAGCCGGCGTATCCGCCGGGAACATGGCGCTCCACCGGATTGCGCAACAGCGAGTGCGCGCAGGACCATGGCATCCTATTGCCGCTGTTTCCCACCATGATCGAATCCGAGCAGGATGTTGTGATCGAAGCGCTGCGCGAACGTCCTGTCATGATCTCGATCGTCACACCGGCCTTTCGGGAATCCGGCAATCTGCCCCAGTTGTATGCGCGCCTGACCCGCGCTCTGGCGACTCGCGAGTGGGAATGGATCGTTGTGGACGATCATTCGCCGGACGATACTTTCCAAGTGATCGCCGCGTTAGCGGGCGCCGACCCCCGAGTGCGCGGATTCCGCCTGGCTCGCAATTTCGGCTCGCACCCGGCGATTCTGTGCGGCATGGAACGAGCCAGAGGTCAGGCAATCGCCGTTTTAGCCGCTGACCTCGAGGACCCGCCCGAAATTCTTCCGGCCCTGATCGAGCAATGGGAAAGCGGCTGGCAGGTGGTATGGGGAGTTCGTTCCCGCGCGCGCGGAGGCTCTCTGCCCGCTCGGGTATCCTCGCGGATTTATCACTCCATGATGCGCCGGGTGGCCGGTATCGAGCACCTTCCGGAAACGGGAGCAGATTGCTTCCTCGCGGATCGCACGGTGACCGATGCGCTGCTGGGCTTCAGCGAACGTCACAACAACCTGTTTGTTCTGCTGGCTTGGATGGGATTCCGGCAGACTTCCGTGAGTTACGAAAAAGCCGAGCGCGCCTCGGGCCGCTCCGGGTGGACCATGAATAAAAAGATCGAGCTGTTAATGGATTCAGTGAGCGCTTTCAGTTACAGGCCGATTCGGTGGATGTCGCTGGCCGGCGCAGTGACCGCCCTGGCCGGTTTCGCCTGGGCTTGTGTGGTGGTGGTGAACGCGCTTTTGGGTCGTCCGCCGGCGGGCTTCAGTTCGCTGATGGTCGCGATCCTGTTGCTCAGCGGAATGCAGATGCTGATGATGGGTGTGCTGGGCGAGTACCTGTGGCGCGCGCTGGACGAGGCCCGCCGTCGGCCCCACTACCTGATCGAGCAATCCACTCCCGAGGATTCAAGTGAGCAAGGTTCGGGATTCACGTGAGCAGGGTTGAAGACTTGCTTTGGCGAGCTTCCCAGCATTTTCTAGCTCCGGGCGCGGCGGCCTCCATCCGCGATCTGGTGCAACGCTGGATCGCCGAACATCCCACTCGCGGCCGGTACCTGGACGTGGGCTGCGGCCCGCAGTCCCGGCTGGCCGACGCCGGTGTTGACGCCATCGGTGTGGATCTGCATCCCGGCTGGGGAATCACGGCATCCGCCACCCGGCTGCCTTTCGCGTCCGGCGCATTCCAGAGTGTGTGGAGTTTTGGGTTGCTGCACCATCTTCCCGATCCAGCGGCTTACCAGGCGCTTTCGGAAATGTCTAGGGTCACGGAGCCGCGCGGATACATCGTAGTATTTGACGGCGTATTACCCGAAGATCGGCGTCCGCTCGCCTCGCTAGTCCGGCGTCTGGATCGCGGATCGAAACTCCGCCGCCAGCGAGAGCACCAGGAACTACTGGCGCTCTGCGGCACGTGGCAATGCGAGCGCATCACCTACGCGCGAACCGGCCTCGAAGGCGTGTTCGCCTGGACCCGCACCCCAGGGGACCCCCGATGCCAATAGCCGCCGATGTCCGCCTTGGCCCGGGGGTCGTAGTTTCGTATCCCGAGCTTGTCAATTTATACGGCTGCTCCATCGCAGAAGGCACCTTCATTGGGCCTTTCGTGGAGATCCAGCGGGGCGTGCAGGTGGGAGCGCGCTGCAAAATCCAATCCCATAGCTTCCTCTGTGAGGGCGTCACGGTCGAGGACGAGGTATTCATCGGCCACGGCGTCATGTTTGTGAACGACCGCTATCCCAAGGCGACGGGCGAGTGGAACCTGGAAGGCGTGCTGGTCCGTCGGCGGGCGTCCATCGGCAGCGGCGCCGTAATTTTGTGCGGAGTTACTGTCGGCGAAGGTGCCCGCATCGGAGCGGGCGCGGTGGTGACACACGATGTCGCTCCTGGCGAGACCGTCGTGGGAGTTCCCGCCCGGTCCCTGCGCTGATCGGCGACGAGACTCACGGCGCGGGACGCCTCGAGCGATGTCAGTCGCGCACGATCTGCTTTCGCAGCAACGGGGGGATGAGATCGCGCGAACGCTTTAAATGTTCCAGCGCTGCTCCAACCACCGAGCCGAACGATTCGAAATGATAGCCGGCTTCCAAGATACTGCCGATCAATTCTCGGAAGAAAGTCAGCGTACCCCGTCCCTGAAAGACCAGGGCGTCAGCCTGGGAATCCGGCGCAAAGATACGCGGTTTGCGTTCTTCATGATAATTGCGCGACGGCGTATTGCATCCAATAAATGTCGGATGAAAGTTCAAGATCTTCAAGCCGGGCGTAAACAGCGTGCCCAAAATAGCGCCAAGGTTTAGATCCGGCTGAAGATCGAAGAATACGTCGTCTTCCAAGTACACCGGCAAACGCAGCATGCCTGTCCAATGGATAATTGGCGTTAACTCAGCTTGAAAACAGGTGGCTACCTGCGAATCGGCGACGATTCCGGCCGAGCGCAGCGCCAGCCACGAAAACGAGTCTTCCGAGAAGCAATGACTTCGCACCGTGGTCGCGCCGGGAAAATGTCGTTGGCAATACGCGACCACTTCGGGGATCGTTCTTCCATGGGACGAATCTGCCAGGAAATTCGGATGCCACCCTTGGTGGATGTTACCGGTGGAAACTGCTTCGTCCAAGGCCGGGCATGGGCTGGTGCGGAACATGTGCAACGGAATCGCAAATCGCCGCGCTTCATCGAGAAGGATTTGCGACGCCCAGGCGGGCGCCCAATCCTGATCGGCCGTGAGTGTAAATACGGGTCCTTCGGAAAAGAGTCCCCACGACCTCATCGCCGCTGGACCTTTCCGTCGATCAGTGTGAACCTCTTGCCGCAAGCTTCGCACTGCGCTACGTTATTCGCAAACGCTAATTTCGCGCGGCATTCGCACACCCAGCTCATGGCTCTCGCGGGTGCGCCATAGGCCAGCGCATGCGCCGGCAAATCTCGCGTAACCACGGACCCGGTACCGATGTAAGCATGCGCGCCCACGCGCACTCGTTGATTAATGGACGCATTCGGACCCACCCATACGCCATTTTCGATCGTAACGGAGCCCGAGATTTCCGCGCACGCGATGATCGAGCAGTCTTCTCCCGCGCTGGCTGCATGTGCGAAATGCACCAGATTGTCGATTAGCGTTCGCCGCCCGACCAAGGTAAACTCGCCGAACAAACCTTTGTCGATGCAAGTGCACGAACCTACCTGCGAGCCTTCCGACAACCATACGCCGCCCGCGTGCCCGACGATGCGGCGCGGCGCCGAGGATGTCTCGAATCCGTTGCCTCCGATCACGGCGTTCGCTTTCACCACCACGCCTTCGCCGACAAACGTATTGGGCAGCAGCGCCGCTCCCGCGTCGATTTGCGCGTTCGCGGAAATATGCACGTTGTCCGAAATTACCGCATTGGGCGCAATGCGCGCGCTCTGGCTGCGGTAGCCCGCTAGACGCTCAAACAATTCCCGGCGCTGCGCGCATTCGAGTAGCGCATAAAACACGCTGCGAGGATCTTCGGTGGTCAATAATAATCCGCACGCTCGCGGCACTTCGGGTTGCAGCTCTTCGCGCGTCACCACGGTTACACCCGCGCGTCCCTGCAACGCTTCCGAGAATCGACGGCTCGAAAGATAAGTGATTACTCCGTGCTGTTCGGTATCTAAAGCCGAGAGCGGACGAAACTCGGCGATTTCGAAATCTTCGCGAGCCTGCGTCAATCCCGCTTGCGACGCATAGAACGAGGCGCGCTGTGGATGCAATCCCAGACGGCGAGGCACGCTCCCCGAAGCGAGCAATTCCGCGGGGGTGACAGTTCGTTGCGCCATCCTAAGACCTGAAGGGAACGCCCATTATAGCCGGTGCCGAACGCTGGCCATCCATTTCGTCGGGTCCTTAACAAAAGCGGTCCAATCCCACCGCACTGAGTTCGCCGCGGCCGAGATTGTCGCCGGGATTGCTTTGCCGCTCGCATTCGGGTGATAATGCGCCTAAGGCCCAGCGTGTCAATATGGTCAGGCCAATGGTCAGCCAAAAAATTCTCCATTATCAACTCGTGGAAAAGATTGGCGCTGGCGGCATGGGCGAGATCTACAAAGCCCAGGACAGCCGGCTGAACCGGCTGGTGGCGGTGAAGATTTTATCGCCTGGCCTGTCTACCGATCCGGAGCGCCGGCGCCGGTTCTTTCAGGAAGCCCAAGCCGCCTCGGCCCTAAACCATCCCAACATCATTACGTTGTACGACATCATTTCGGAAGGCGACTTGCAGTGCATCGTGATGGAATTTATCGCGGGCAAAACACTGCGCGATTTGATTCCAGCCGGCGGGATGACCCCCACGCAGGCCCTGCAATACGGCACGCAAATCGCCAGCGCGCTGGCGGCCGCGCATTCGGCCGGCATCATCCATCGGGATCTGAAACCCTCCAACATCATGGTCACCACCAGCGGCCTGATCAAAGTGCTGGACTTCGGTCTCGCCAAATGGGTGGACACCGGCTTATCCGGACAGGCCGCCGAGCAGACCACGGTGGAAGCCGCTTTGACGCGCGAGGGCTCCATCATCGGCACCGTCAGCTACATGTCACCCGAGCAAGCCGAGGGCAAGCACGTGGATGCGCGATCCGACATCTTCTCCTTTGGCGACGTGCTCTACGAAATGGTGACGGGCAAGCGCGCCTTTGAAGGGCGATCGGGTATCTCCACTCTTTCCTCGATTTTGCGGGACGATGTGCGACCGATTCATGAAGTGTCTCCCGAAGTTCCGCCGCTACTGGAGCAAATCATCCTGCGCTGCCTGCCTAAAGATCCGGCCGCGCGCTGGCAGAGCATGAAAGAGATCGAGGGAGCATTGCTTACCTTGCAGCGGCAGCTGGATCCGGCGGGACAATACGTGCCCCCGGTTCCCAATGGCCCGCCCTCGGTGATGGGATTCCTGCAAGCCAGCTCCGCGGACGTCTCTATAAGCCAGCTCCATCTGCCTTCACCATCTTCCACTCCGCCGCCTCCTGCTGCACCGACTCCTCTTCCGTCAGAGGCGCGCGTGCCGCCCACGCCCATCCCCCCTTCGGCGAAGGCTGCTCCGAAACCCCAGCCAGTCCAAGCAACGCCCCAAAAAAATTCCTCCAGATTCGTTGCGCTCTTGCTGGTTTTGATTGGCGCGGCATTGGTGGCCTCGGCGGGTATCGGCGGCTGGTGGTGGTGGAACCAGCGGCAGATGCAGCAGGCGCAGAAGGCCCAGACTGCCGTTGCGTCGGCGCCACAACCGGAGCCGGTGAAACCGTCCGCGGTCGGCCCTCCGGCTGCCGGGCCCGCGGCGCCAGGGACCGACTCGACAACGCCTGCCGCGACGCCACAGACCACGACACCCCAGGGCGGCACGCCCCAGGCGCCCGCCGGGACCAAACCCGCCCGCAAACCCAAGCCGAACGCATCGGATAAGGCCGCCAAGAATTTGCCGGCCATTCAAGAACCCCCCGTGCCCGCTCCGGCGGCACCGTCATCAGCCACTCCGACCGCGCCCGTCGTTGCACCCCCCAAGCCCGCCCCGCGTCCGCCCGTGATTCCAACCACTCCCGTCGCGGTCGGCGACTCGCTGCCGTTCGTGATCGTGCTCGGCCAGGACGTGCCAGCCGATGCGCCCGAAGGGACAACTCTGAGTTTCACCGTTAGTGAGGGGCTCAAGATCGGGGACAAGACGGTGATTGCCAAAGGCGCGGCAGTTACCGGAACAGTCACCGGCGAGTCCAACAAGAAGAGATTTCTGGGAATCGGCGGCGGCCATAAGCTGATGTTCCGCCTGGCCCAGGCCGAAACCGTAGACGGCAAGAAGCTGGCCGTGCGCGCCATGGCCGGCCGAAGTGAGGAGGGCGTCACCGTTCGGCCCCTCGACACCGGCAAAGGCTCCAAAGCCAAAGGCTACGCCGCCATGCAAGGCACCGTGTACGTCGCCTACGTGGACGGCGATCAGACGGTGGCCGTTCGGAAGTAACGGCACCTCGCACAGAGACTTATGAGCACAACCATCAGCAGCCAGACTCTGGACGCACTCTTCCTTCAGGCTAGAACCCACAATGCCTGGCTGGACCGGCCCGTGAGCGACGATACTCTGCGCCAACTCTACGACTTGATGAAATTCGGCCCGACCAGCGCCAATTCCTGTCCGGCCCGCATTCTCTTTCTGCGCACGCCGGAGGCCAAGCAGAGGCTGGCGCCGGCGATGAGTCCAACCAACGTCGACAAGACCATGCAAGCGCCGGTGACTGCTATCATCGCCTACGACCTGCGATTCTTCGAAGAGACGCCGAAGCTGCTCCCGCACAATCCGGGCATGGCCAATATGTTCGCCGGCTCCCCGCAGCTTGCCGAGATCACTTCGTTTCGCAATTCCAGTATCCAGGGCGGCTATTTCATTCTCGCGGCGCGCTCGCTAGGTCTCGACTGCGGCCCCATGTCCGGCTTCGATAACGCCAAGGTAGACGCGGAGTTCTTTAGCGCCTCAGCTGGGAACCCTCCCGCTTTTCATCAAGTTAAATCGAACTTCCTGTGCAATCTCGGGTATGGCGATGCGTCCAGGCTTTTTTCCCGCAGCCCACGTTTGGCGTTTGCAGAAGCCTGCCGCCTGCTCTAGCTAAGCCGCCTCAGATGTAATACATAACCGGACCACGGTTCTTGGCGTCTTGCCGCGACGCCTCGGCCTTGCGGATTAAGTCGGCGAGCGTGGTCTTGTCGAGCACCTCCGCGATCGCGTCGCGCACCTCGCGCATGATGATGCGTGTACTGCAATGCTCCACGTCGTGACACTCCTCACAGGCCCGGAAGGCGGTCTCGCTCGCGCACGGCAGGGGTGCCAGCGGACCCTCCATCATCCGAATGATCGAACCGATGGTTACCGTCGACGGCGGGCGGCTCAGTTGATATCCGCCGCCCTTCCCTTTCTTGCTGTTGAGCAGCCCGCGACTCTTCAGGTCCAGCAGAATGCCCTCCAGAAACTTGAGTGGAATCTGCTCGTCCTTGGCGAGTGTCGCAATCAACACCGGCCCTTCCCCATAGTGCTGCCCCAACGCAATCACGGCCTTCAGACCATATTGGGTACGTTTGGAAATCGTCCGCATACCGTTTTCAAGCTTAGCAAGAACGCATCGCCAATTCCGCAGTTTACAAATCGCTGAGCACCGGATACGTCGCGGAATTACGGCTAAGCCTAATATTTTCTGTCTTGACCGTAAGATTATCGGTCGATTACCCATACGGCTAGTACTTGCCGATGGTACCTAAGGTCTAGACCGGACTGTGTCATTTGCGTTAGCATGCTAGTGGGAGCTAAAGTTCGTGAGAGATCCCGCGAAATGGCAGATGTAGCTCGCGCATTAAAGCCATCATTGCCGGAGGGTTGGTTGTTGGATGCGTCGACATCTTGCCGTTCGCCCGTCTATATAACCCGTGTTCTGCGTCTTCAGGGCCCGCTCAATCTGGACGCGTTGCGCCAAAGCGTCGAATTTCTTACCGCTCAGTATCAGGCCCACCACGGCGAAGCCTCGGACCTGGGGGAAACATCGGACGCCTCGGGCGATAGTCTGCAAATTCAGGATTATCAAAGCTTGCCAGTTTACGCGCGAGAGAGCGAAGCGCGCGTGTACATTCACCAGCACGCCGTTCGTGCGCTTGATCTGAAGGGTGGAGCGCTGCTCCACACCACGCTAGTGCGGCTCTCGGCGGACGAGAACATCTTATTGATAAGCATGCATCGCTCGCTTTGCCGCTCCGGGGTTCTCACCAGCACTCTGGTCGCGCAGTTAAGCGCGCAATACAACGGGCGCGTGGACAAACAATCCTCTGCATTGCCCGAACCGATGGAGCGCCAACTAGCGGTGGCGGGCCGGAGCGCGCTGGCCGATGACGGCAGTTGGAATGGCGGGCGAGTGAGGGATCGCACGGAACCGCTGCCGTCGCGGGCGGATGGTCCGCGGTCGGCGTCGACGGGCGCGGTCGTGGGCCGTGAATCCCATATGTTATCCCGGACTTTGAGGGCTGCGGTGCGGGAATTCAGCGCTGCGGAGAGCGTGCCGGAGTTCACCACGCTGTTCGCGGCGTTTGTTGCGCTTCTATCCCGGCATAGCGGGCAGCGGCAGTTCGTGGCGGGAGCCTCGACATCCAATCTTGCCCCCCCCGCGGAATACGCGCCGTCCACATTTCCCGCGCTGTTGCCGTTGCAAGCGGACCTTTCTGGCGATCCTTCCTTTCGCGAACTTCTGCAGCGCATTCGGCTAAGCTCACTCCAGGCCTTTTCCCAGACCCCGGCCTTTTCCGCGAGCGACGCCGGCATTTCAGCTCGCCGCTCCGGCGACGCCCACTCCCCATTGAATTTCATCCAAGTCGGTTTAATGCTGGAGGAATCAGATTGGGAAGCACTACGTTTTTCCGGTTTTGGCGTGTCGTCGCATGACCTGGACACGGGCTCGACGGGCTTGGACCTGCTGCTTCACCTGGAGGAGCGTTCGGCGGGACTTTGGATGACCGCCGAGTACGATACAGCGCTTTTCAATCCTGGCGCGATGCAACGCTTTCTCGGTCACTACGAAGCCCTGCTGTCCGGCGCGATTTCCGCCCCGGAGGCTTCTGTCTCGCGGCTTCCCATCCTTTCCGAACCCGAACTCCATCTGCTCCTCAAAGAGTGGAATCCAGCGGCCGTGCGCGAATATCCAAGCCACCTTCCGCTGCAGCGGCTCGTTGAAGATCAAGTTGACCGGACTCCCGATGCCGTGGCGGTGGTATTCGCCGCCGCGTCCTCCAGCCAGCAACGCCTCACCTACCGGGAGTTGAATGCTCGAGCGAACCAGCTGGCGGCCTACCTTCGCTCCTTGGGCGTCACCACCAACACACTGGTGGGCGTGTGCCTGGAGCGCTCCATCGATTTGCTAATCGCCCCGCTGGCGATCCTCAAGGCCGGCGGCGCTTACCTGCCGTTGGATCCGGATCATCCGGACGGTCACCTGGCGCCGGTTGTCGAGGACGCGCGCCTCGAAATCTTGATTGGCCGGCCGGAATTGGCGGCCCGGCTTCCGGAGTTCACTGGGAAGCTGGTGGTCCCGGATTGGGAGGCTCTCGAACAGTATCCGGACACCAACCATCCGGTAGCGGTCTCGGACCACGACTTGGCGTATGTCATCTACACATCCGGCTCCACGGGCCAGCCCAAAGGGGTGATGATTCCCCGCCGGGCGCTGAACAATGTCCTGTTTTCGGTGCGCGATTGGTTCCACTTTGGCCCGCGCGACGTGCTGCTGGCGCTTACCACCATCGCTTTCGACATCGCCGGCATCGATATCTGGCTGCCGCTTCTGGTAGGAGCGCGCATGCTGATGGTGGAGCGCGCCGCGGCGTTGGACGAGCGCATGCTGGAAGACATCATCAATCGCGAAGGTGTCACGTTTCTGCAATGTACTCCCGCCACTTGGAAGCTGCTGCTGGATTCCGGGTGGCAAGGCAAGGCTGACCTGCAAGCGGTTTGTACCGGCGAGGCCATGCCGAAAGATCTGGCGCGCGAGTTGGTCAGCCGGGTCGGCACTGCCTGGAACATGTACGGTCCCACCGAAACTACCATCTGGTCGACCGGTTACAAGTTTTCCGGCCCGGACGATCCGATCCTCATCGGTCGGCCCATTGCCAACACCCAAGCTTATATTCTGGATGAGCATTTGGCCCCGACGCCGATCGGCGTTCCGGGCGAACTGTACCTCGGTGGCGATGGATTGGCCATCGGTTACTTACACAATCCCGCGTTGACGGCCGCCCGATTTGTGGCCGACCCATTCAGCCCACAATCCGGCGCCCGCCTTTACAAGACCGGCGATTTGGCGCGCTACCGCAGCGACGGAAATATCGAATGTCTGGGGCGCAATGACGACCAAATCAAGCTGCGGGGTTACCGCATTGAGCCTGGCGAGATCTGTGCGGCGATTCTGCGGCATCCTTCGATTCGCGACGCCGTGGCCGTTCTGCAAACCAGTGCGACCGGAGACAGCCGGATCGTCGCTTATCTGATTTCCAAGACCAGCGAACAGCCGGAAGCAGACGAATTGCGCGGTTTCCTCAGGCGTAAACTTCCCGAGTACATGATTCCCGCCAGTTTCGTGTTCCTGGACTCTTTCCCCTTGAACACCAACGGCAAGCTGGACCGCCGGGCCCTTCCGAAGCCGAAAATGACGTCCGCCGGAACCGGCGGAGCGGGACCCGCGGACCCCATCGAAGAGTTGCTCAGTGGCATTTTCCGCACCGTGCTGGGCTTGCGCGAGGTCGGCGTGAACGACGACTTTTTTGATCTTGGCGGCCATTCTCTCACCGCCGCGCACCTGTTCCGGGAAATCAACATTTGTTTTAACCTCAACCTGCCGCTCGCCACTTTGTTCCACGCTCCCACGGTTCGACGCTTGGCGAACCTGATTCGCGATGCGGAAGACCAGCAAATGAGCGCGCCGGTGGTGAAGATTCAGCCCAACGGCTCGAGACCGCCCATGTATTGCATTGGCGAAGTGAGCGGAGAGGTCATCGTATTCCGCCGACTGGCGCAGGAGCTCGGCCAGGATCAGCCCATGTACGGACTGCAGCCCTTCCGACTGCTCGGCCCCCGTCCCACGGTGCAGCAACTGGCCGCCGCCTACATTCGCGAGCTTCGTGAGAGGGACGACCCTCAGCCATTTTGCCTGTTGGGCTATTCGTTCGGAGGATTGGTCGCCGTCGAGATGGCGCGCCAGCTGCAACTTAGCGGCGTTACTCCGCCCGCGGTGATGCTGATCGACGCTGCCTATCCCGCCGGCTGCCACCAAAACGAATCCTGGTCCCAAAAAATCCAGCGCTACCGTTATCACTGGCGGGAATTAGCGAAAGGCGGCGGCCTGGCCCACATACTTTCGCGCATGCGGCATGGCGCAACGCGCCTGGCCCACCGAGCGACAACGACCGTCGGCGTCCCTCTTCCCGCCAACGGCGCCAGGGACGTGGGCGACTTGCAAGGGATCGCGTCCGACATTTACCGCATTAAATCCTATAACGGTCGCGTGCACTTGTTCCGGGCGGAATCGCAAATCGAGTTCCTAGGCGGCGGCGAGGATTTGGGCTGGGCCGGCGTTCTTTCCAATCTCGTCGTGGAGGCCGTACCCGGAGATCACGGAACCATCAACACCGGTACGAATCTGAAAATCCTGGCGCGCAAGCTCAAGCAGTGCCTCTATTCCTCCCCGAACGGCCGCAGCGCCGGGGCGTAGGGGCCGCCGCAATCGCCGCTGGCTGGGAGCCGATCTTTCACCGTGGGTCTTGCGCTAGGATGGTTCTGCATGCAGGGCCGCTATTTCGCGGAGCAAGCGGTGAAATTATCCCAGGTGCCGGCATTTCGGGCCGAGCACTTCCCTTACGCGGGACCTTATCCGTGGCTCGATCGGCCGAATGCGCTCGAGCGGGTGGATGAAAAGTTGCAGCGCGGCGAACTGACCGAACATCGCCTGGAGCCTGCCGGGGTCGACGATCCCTCCCGCAAGTTGCGCCGCCACCTGTTTGAAATCTTCCAAGCAGCGTTGAATCTCGACGATGTATATTGCCGTTGAGTCGTCTACCATGGGCTACTATCGCATGATGAACGGATCGGGCGTGTTGCCCGCGATATCGATCCACACGCTCTTGGTTTGGAGATAGTCCCGAATTGCCTCGATGCCGCTCTCGCGGCCGATGCCAGAGCGCTTGTAGCCGCCGAAGGGCGACATGTAGCTTACCGCGCGATAGGTATTCACCCACACGGTGCCCGCTTCCAATCGTTCCGACATCAGCAGCGCGCGCCGGATGCTCTGCGTCCAGACGCCGGCTGCCAGGCCGTACACCGTGTTGTTGGCGATGCGAACCGCTTCATCTTCGTCGTCGAAAGGAATCACCGAGAGTACCGGGCCGAACACCTCTTCGTTCGCGATGCGCATCTGCGGATTCACGCCGGTGAAAATGGTCGGCTCCACAAACCAGCCCGCTCCGCATTCCTCGCGCTCGGCCGTAGCGCCGCCCAGACGGCAGACCGCGCCTTCCTCTTTTGCGATGCGGATGTAGTCGAGAACCTTTTCGTATTGCGGGCGTGTGGTCACGGGACCAACCTGCGTGGACGCATCCAGCGGATTGCCCATGCGCGCGGTCTTGGCCAGAGCGAGTAAGCGCTCCACGAACTTCTCGTGAATCGAGCGCTGGATCAACGCGCGCGATCCGGCGATACAGGTTTGTCCGGTGGCCGCGAAGATCCCCGAGACCACGCCCTTCACCGCTTGGTCGAGGTCGGCGTCGTCGAAAACGATATTGGCCGACTTGCCGCCCAGCTCCAACGTCACGTGCTTGATGCCGCGAGCCGCGAGCCCATATACGTGCTCGCCGGTTTTATCGCCGCCGGTGAATGCCACCTTAGCGACGTCCTGATGGGTGATCAAAGGCTCGCCCACTTCACCGCCGAAGCCAGTCACGATGTTCACCACGCCCGGAGGAAAACCCGCCTTCTCGAACAGCTCGCCAAAAGCGAACGCCGAAACCGAGGAAAATTCCGACGGTTTCCAAACCACGGTATTGCCCGCGGCCAGCGCCGGCGCGAGCTTCCAGGTGGCCAGCAGCAGCGGCGAGTTCCAGGGCGTAATCGCGGCGACCACCCCCAGCGGCTCCTCGCGCGTGAAGTTGAATACGCCCGGCTTGTCGATCGGAATCACGCGGCCCTCGATCTTGTCCGCTAATCCACCGTAGTAGTAAAACCAGTGCGGAATGTAGTTCACCTGGCCGCGCATTTCAGCGATCAGCTTGCCGTTGTCGGTGGATTCGATCTCAGCCAATCTTGGCGCTTCGGCCGCCACCAGTTCGCCGAATTTGTGTAGCAGCGCGCCTCGCGCGCTGGCCGTCAATCTGCGCCACTCGCCATGAAATGCGCACTGCGCGGCCGCGATGGCTTGATCTACATCTGTCTTCGTTCCTCGCGGAATCAGCGCCCACGGTTTCGCCGTGTAGGGATTCACCGATTCAAACCATTCGCCAGAGGCCGGATCCACCCACTTCCCGCCAATCAACATCTGATGCTTCTTCACCCTGCCAAACCTCCACTCGAAATGCCCTCGTTTCGATCCGGGCATCAAGGTCTACGATAGCCGATTACGTTAAACTCCAGGTGGTGAGTGAAATCGGCATCAGCCCGGCGCCTGCGTCCAGCGCCGCAATGCCTCCCGCCAGAAGCTGGATCATGTGGGTCCCTTCGGTGGTGATGATGCTGTCGAGCTTGCTGTCCTATGTGGACCGGCAAGTGCTGGCCGTACTCTCACCGTTGATTCTGCGCGACACCGGGCTCAGCGCGCAGGCCTACGCGAACGCGCTCGCCGCCTTCTCCATCTTCTATATGCTCGGGAACCCGCTCTTCGGATCGTTCCTGGACTTCGTCGGTCTGCGCAAAGGGATGTTCGCGGCAGTCTCCCTACGCGCCATCGCCAGCGCCGCGCACGCCTGGACGTCGGGCTTCTGGGGATTCGCTGTGGCGCGCAGCGTGCTGGGATTCGGCGAGGGCTCGGCATTCCCGGCCGCTCTGAAAGCGGCGGCCGAATCGCTGCCTCCCAACCGGCAATCGCGGGGAACGGCCATCGGCTACAGCGGCGCTTCGCTCGGAGCCATTCTGACTCCGCTGATCGTGACGCCCATCGCGTTGCGCTTCGGATGGCGATCGGCATTCGTGGTAACGGGGGCCATGGGCGCGTGTTGGCTGGGATTGTGGGCCATCGTGGGACGGCCGCCCTATTTGGCGGAGCATCGCCGCGCTTCGCTCCAAGTCGCCTGGCCCAACTTTCTCGAGCGGCGTCTCTGGCTGGTGGTCTCCAGCTTCGGACTCGGCGCGGTCGCGCTGGGCTTGGTCGCTTACTTGAGTCCGCTGTATTTGAATCGCGCGTTCCACCTTTCGCAGGCCCAGCTCGGTAAGATACTTTGGATTCCTCTGGTCGGCTGGGAGGCCGGCTATTTCTTCTGGGGCTGGATCGCGGATAAATTCGTTACGCGCGGTCATCGGCCCACCGGCCTGTTCTCGATGCTCGCGCTGCTCGCGCTACCGACGGCGTTGGTTACCGGCATCCACTCGTGGCCCGTGGTTCTAGCGCTGTTTTTCTGGGCGACATTCGTCGCGGACGGCTTCGTAGTGCTCTCCTTGCGCGTCGGCTCGCATTTGTACCCCCGCGATCAGACAGCTCTGGTCGGAGGAATCGGGTCGGGATCCTGGTCCGCCGTGCTAGCTGTCATCCTGCCGCTCTGGGGCCACTGGTTTGATCTGAAATGGTATGGAGCGGTTTTTGTTTCGGCCAGCTTGTTCCCGATTCTCGGAACGGCCCTTTGGTTTTGGTTGAGCCGCCCCCAGCAGCTTTGGCGCGACGCGGCTCTCCGAACCGACTGAAGGTACATGCGGCTTCAGCCGCGTTTGTGTTCGGTCTGCATGAGATGCGACTAAAGTCGCGTGTACCAGGCCCGACTAAAGTCGCGTGTACCAGATGCGACTAAAGTCGCGTGTACCAGATGCGACTAAAGTCGCGTGTACCAGGCCCGACTAAAGTCGCGTGTACCAGGCCCGACTAAAGTCGCGTGTACCAGGCCCGACTAAAGTCGCGTGTACCAGATGCGACTAAAGTCGCGTGTACCAGATGCGACTAAAGTCGCGTGTACCAGATGCGACTAAAGTCGCCGTGTACCAGATGCGACTAAAGTCGCGTGTACCAGGCCCGACTAAAGTCGGGTGTACCAGATGCGACTAAAGTCGCGTGTACCAGATGCGACTAAAGTCGCGTGTACCAGATGCGACTAAAGTCGCGTGTACCAGGCCCGACTAAAGTCGCGTGTACCAGGCCCGACTAAAGTCGGGTGTACCAGATGCGACTAAATCCCCATCTCCTGAAAAACTTCTCTTGCCAGACGGAAACTATCCACCGCCGCCGGCACTCCGACGTAAATCGCCACTTGCAGAAAAACTTCCTGGATGTCGCTTTTCGTCAGTCCGTTATGAATAGCGCCCTTCACGTGCGCTTTGATTTCATGCGGCCGGTTCAGCGCTGAAATCATCGCCAGATTCAGCATGCTGCGCGTCTTGCGATCCAATCCCGGACGGCCCCAGATTTCGCCCCAGCAATATGTAGTCACTAACTCCTGTAATGGCCGGTTGAAATCGTCCGCGGTCTTCAGCGCGTTGTCCACATACTCGGCGCCCAGCACCTCGCGGCGAATCTTAAGGCCCTTTTCGAACATCTCTTTTTCCACTTTGATCTCCTTTAGAAACTATTTCGATTGGACCACCACGCCGGCCCAAGCTTCCGTTACTTTGATCAGCTCGGTCATGTCGGCGTCCGCGCCTTGGCTCGCGGTTCCGATGGCCAGCATCTGCCGCACGGCGCTTCCCACCACCATCGGGACGCCCATGGATTCAGCCTCTTCCATACACAGCCGGATATCTTTGTTGAGCAGCCCCATGGCGAAGCCAAAATCGAAGGTGCGCGGCAAAACGCAGCGCGGAATTTTATCCATGGTCGCCGTGTTCCGGCCGCTGCCCGCGTTGATCACATCGATCACCTGCCTGGGATCCAGCCCGGCCTTCACGCCCATCACCACGGCTTCCGACGAAATTGCCATCGCGGTGGCCGACAGCAGATTGTTCAACAGCTTCATGGTCTGGCCTTGGCCCGGCAGCTTTCCCACGTGAAACAATTTCCCGATCACTTCCAGCACCGGTTTCACAGTCGCGAAGGTTTCGTCCGAACACGAAACCATCACCGCGAGCGTCCCCTTTTCAGCGCCGGCCACGCCTCCGCTGACGGGCGCATCCACGGCCGCAATCCCTTTCGCCTTGAGACCCTCCGCAACGCGCTTGGCGTAGATCGAGCCGGTGGTGGAAACGTCAATGAAGATTTTGACCCGGCTGCCTTCGATGACGCCGCCGTTCCCGAGCGCCGCGGCTTGCACGATGGCGGGCGTTGGCAAGCTGGCCAAAACAATCTCCGCGGCCGATGCCACAGCGGCCGGCGAATCCACGCGCTTTGCGCCTAGCGCCACCAGTGGACCAAGCGCGGCGTCGCTCTTGTCAAAAATCGTGAGGCTGTTGCCCGCCTCTATCAACCGGCGGCACATCGGGCCGCCCATTCGTCCCACGCCGACGAAACCCACGTTCATATTTTTCTCCGCACCCAAAGCGGTAAGGATACCATGCGCTACTCAGCGCACCGGCGGAACGTCCAGCCGCACTACGATTCCCTCCACCTCCTGGCTTGCCGCCGGATAGTATTTCATCACCAGCGGATCGTGCCCGGGCACGATATGATTCGGGGAATCCGCCAGCTTGTAGAGCAGCTTGTAGCCTTCCAGCATTTCGGCCACGCTATACACCACTGGGAACGCCCGGTTCTGTTCGAAATTTCCGTACAAATGCGCCGCGTCCGCGGCCAGCACCACCCAACCGCGCCGCGTCCAGACGCGCACGATCTGTAAGCCGGCCGTATGCCCCCCCACATGATGCAGCGTCAATCCCGGCACGATTTCCGACTCGCCAGCATGGAAGACCGCGCGTCCGCTATACACTTTTCGGACCATCTCCAGCGCATTCTCCAGATCGTACGCTTCGCGCAGAAAATGGTGGCACATCGATCGTCCGGTGGCGTAGGCCACCTCGCGATCCTGCACGTGATATCGCGCCGCGGGGAATCGGTCGAGATTTCCGGCGTGGTCGTAATGCAGGTGCGTCAGAATCACATCCATGACTCGCTCCGGATCGATCCCGAGCAGCCGTAGCGCCTCCACGGGACTGCGCAGGTGCTCGCGCTTGCGCCGGATCGCCGATTCTTCGGCGAATCCGGTGTCGATCACAAACAGGCAATCGCTGCGCCGCGCCACCCAAACGAAATAGTCGAGGTCGGGCCCGTACTCGTGCGGATCGGCCAGGATATAGCTTTGTCCCGGGTGCCGATTTCCCAGATGGCCGTAGCGAATGGCGAATACGTCGAATGGTTCCATGGCGGGAATCATTATAATGGACATTGCTCGAAGGCAAGTGCGCGCTCATCACCGGCTCCACGCAAGGGCTCGGCTTGGCCGCCGCCAAACGTTTTGCGGCCGCCGGCTGCAACCTGGTCATCAACGGTTTTGGCGACGAGCGGGAGATCGCAGAGCTGCGCGCGCAAATCGAAAAGGAGCACGGCGTCCGAACCATCTACTGCAATTCGAATCTCGCGCACGCGTCCGAGATCGAGCAAATGATCGGTGTGAGCTTGGAGACCTTCGGCGCCGTCGATATTTTGGTGAACAACGCGGTGGTTCGCTACGCGGCTCCAGTTGAGCAGTTCCCGGTCGGCGAGTGGGATCTGGGCATCGCGGTGAACCTTTCGGCCGCCTTTCACACCATTCGGCTGGCGTTACCTGCGATGCGCCGGCGCAATTGGGGGCGGATCATCAATGTCTCTTCGATCTATGGCTTGATTGGAGGCGTGAACCGCTTGAGCTATGTCACCAGCAAAACCGCGCTCATCGGCATGACGCGGGCCGTTGCGCTCGAGACGCGCGATCAGGATATTACCTGCAATGCGGTCTGTCCCGGGACCGTGGAAACACCGGTGCATCTTCAAACCATCGAGCAGATGATGGCGGCCGAATCCCTATCCCACGACGAAGCGGAAAAGCGATTTCTTGCGAATAAGCAGCCAGGCGGACGTTTCATCTCGGCCGACAACGTCGCGGGCATGCTGCTGTTTTTGTGCGGACCCGGGAGCCGCGACATCACCGGCGCGGCGCTCGCGATCGACGGCGGGTGGTCCATCGCTTGAACTCGCACGCGCCCCTTTCCACCGAGCTTGCGCGCTGGGCTGCCAGCGTCACGTTCGAAGAACTGCCACAGGATGTTGTCGCCGCAACTAAGCTTCGGGTCCTGGATGTCATCGGATTGGCGCTGGCCGGCGCCGAAACAGATTTTGGCCGGTCTGTTCGTTCCGCCGCATTGGCGCTGTCCACGCCCGGCCCCTGCCGCATCCTCGGTTTCCGGGATCGCGTCAGCGTGGCCACCGCCGCTTTCGCGAATGGAGCCTTCTCGCAGGCGCTCGAATTCGACGATACCCACAACGAATCCATCGTTCACATGAGCAGTCCGGCGGTGGCAGCCGCGTTGGCGCTCTCCGAATACACCCGCGTATCGGGTCGCGATTTCATCACGGCCATCGCGATCGGAAACGAAATCTCGTGCCGCGTGGGCTGCGTCTCCTCGGGCGAATTGCACCGGCGCGGTTTTCATCCCACTGGGCTATTCGCGACCTTCGGCGCCGGGTACCTGGCGAGCAAGATCCTGGGACTCGACGCCGAGACTCAGGCCCGCGCGGCCGGCATCGCCGGAAGCGTCGCCTCGGGATTGCTGGAGTGCTGGGTAGATGGAACGCAAACCAAATTCCTGCATCCCGGCTGGTCGGCGCAAAGCGGCATCACCGCGGCGCTGCTGGCACGGGCGGGAGTTACGGGCACTGCTCAGGTATTCGAAGGCCGGTTCGGATTGTTCGCGTCGCATGTCCAGGATGCCGGCGCGCACCGCGACTTCGCTCGCATTGACGACCGACTGGGCGAGCATTGGGAAAGCCGGAATTCATCCTTCAAGCCGTTTCCCGCCGCGCACGTGATTCATCCTTACATCAGCGCGATACTGCGGCTGCGCGCCAGTCACGACATACAGCCAGGTGATGTGGAGCGCATCGAATGCCCGGTAGCCGACTTCATTGTTGGCATTGTGTGCGAGCCCACCCAAGAGAAGTTCGCCCCAACTTCGGATTCGCACGGGCGCGTGAGTCTGCAATACAGCCTGGCCGAAGCGCTCTATTTCGGCGCCCTCGGTAAGACCGCTTACCGCAACGAAAGCCTCAAGAACCCGGAGATTCTTGCGCTCGCCCGACGAGTGCATTATCACGTCGATCCAAGCTATCCCGGCCCTGGCCGCTTCAAGGGCGCGGTCACAATCACGCTCAAAGACGGCCGGGAATTCGAAGAAGTGGAAGAATATAATCGCGGCTCGGCGGAGAATCCCATGACCTACGCGGAATTACGATCTAAATTCGATGATAATTCCAGCGCATTTCTCTCGGCCGCCCAGCGCGATCGCCTCGCGCAGGCGATTCAAAAGCTCGACGAGCTACAGGACGCTAGTACCCTACTGGACGTCACTTAATACGTACGTCAGCAGCTTGGGCGGATTGGGCGTAGCCGAATTCTGCGGCCCCGCGTTGCCTGTTACCTGGCCAACGCCGCCCATGAGCGCCACGTATTGTTTGCCGTCGATTTCATAGGTGATCGGCGGCCCCATTCCGCTCTTCAATCCGGTCGGAATTTCGAGCAGCTTCTCCCCTTTGTCCGCGCTATAAGCCATCAGCCGCCCGTCGTTGATGGTTTGAAATACGAGATTGCCCGCGGTGCTCAGGGTTCCCCCGCCGATCCCGCCGCCGCCCGGCATACGCCAGCGAATTTGCTGCGCCACTGGATCCCATGCCATCAGTGCTCCCCGATTACCCGCGCCTTCCAGCGGTTCAGGACCAATCACGGGAATTTTGTTCTCACGCGCCGGCGGCATGGGACGAATGATTCCGCTATTGGGCGTTCGGTCGGGTTTGGCCTCGTACTTGTCCTGGCTGGCAAAAGTCCAGCTACTGGCCGTGTTCATGGAAACGTACACCAGGCCGGTGGCCGGATTAAACGACATGGGCGACCAGTTGTGCGCGCCGCCAGCCGACGGAAAAATAGTCAGGGGCTCCCGCCCGTAGCGAGCTTCTTCGTTCACGATGGGCCGCCCCGTTTTCGGATCGATACCCTTGGCCCAGTTCACTTTCGCATACGGTTGCGCGGAAATAAATTCGCCGGTTACGCGATCCAGCACATAGAAGAAGCCGTTCTTGCTGGCCTGCATCAGCACCTTGCGCGGCCGCCCGCCGATCGTGATATCCGCCAGCATCATCTGCTGCACGCTGTCGAAGTCCCAGGTGTCCTCCGGTACCACCTGGTAATACCATTGCAATTCGCCCGTGGAAGCATGTACCGCAAGAATGGAGCAGGCGTACAGGCTGTCCTTGCCTTTCTGTCCGCGAAATTCCTCGGGCCACGGTTCGGCGTTGCCGGTGCCGGCGTAAACTAAATCGGTCTCGGGATCGTACGCGATTCCGTCCCACACCGCGCCGCCGCCGCCCAGCTTCCACGCATTCGGATCCCAGGTTTCGGCGGCTTTGCGCATGGCGGCGTTTTCGAACGGCTTGGATGGATCACCGGGAACTGTGTAGAAGCGCCAGGCGCGCCGGCCGGTCAGCGCGTCATAGGCGTCGAAAAATCCGCGCTTCGGATGATCGCCGCCGCTGATGCCGACAATCACCTTGCCATTAGCGATGCGCGGCGCCATGGTGATGGTGTACTCGTCCTGAGAATACGCGACGCGCGCCTCCCAGACCGGTTTGCCGGTATTCGCATCCAGCGCGTGTAGGCGGCCATCGATGATTGGCGCGATAATCAGGCCCTGATAAATCGCGATGCCTCGATTCGCCACCCCGCAGCAGACGGTAGGGCGCACTGCCTCTTGGTTCACTTCCGGATCCCAGCGCCAGCGCTCCTTCCCGCTGCGCGCGTCTACCGCAAAAACCACGCTCCAGTTGGTGATTCCGTAAATGGTCCCGTTCCAAACCAGAGGGGTGGCTTCCTGTCCGCCGCCGCCCGGGCCCACGTCGTAGGACCATGCCAGGGCCAGCCGCTGTACGTTCGTCGCGTTGATCTGCGCCAGCGGACTGTAGCGCGTTTCGCCTTGCGTGAGCCCATAGGTAAGCCACTCGGCGTCTTGTGCGCCGGCGATGGAAAGCACCGTTACCAGCGTCAGCAACCATCCGGCCACCTGTCGAAGCATCGTTGCCCACGATAGCAAAGTTGGCTAGCCACCGCCTGGCCGCGCTTTCCCGCCCGCGTACGGTGGTAAACTCGCGGGAAGGCGAAAGGAGCACAAGATGACTTTAGGACTTTCTCTGGAAGCATTCACCATCCTGCACGTGGCGATCAGCTTGATCGGAATACTCTCGGGTTTCGTGGTTGTGTTCGGCCTGGTGGGCGGGAAAAGGCTGGATGGCTGGACCGCGCTATTCCTCACAACCACCGTATTGACCAGCGTCACCGGGTTCATGTTTCCTTTTGAAAAAGTAACGCCGGGAATCAAGCTGGGAATCATCTCGGTGGTGGTTCTGGCGATCGCGATCGCCGCTCGCTATGCCTTTCATCTGGGCGGCGCGTGGCGCACCATCTATGCGGTGGGCGCTACTCTGGCGCTGTATCTGAATGTATTCGTATTGGTTGTGCAGTCCTTCGAGAAGGTACCCGCTTTGCACGCGCTCGCGCCAACCGGGTCCGAGCCGGCGTTCTGGGCCGCGCAGTTGGTGGTGTTGGCGGCATTCCTGGTGCTAGGCACTTCTGCCACCATCAAGTTCCGTCACGCCGCCGTCCGCACGGCCTGATTCGTTAGTGGCTCAAGCCGATTCTACTCCGGCAGCGAGTCGTCACCGCCCAGATCGTTGGTTCGATTTTCGAACTTCGTGAATTCCTTCAGGAACACCAGATTCACGCGCCCCGTGGGACCATTGCGCTGTTTCGCTAACAGTAGCTCGGCCATGCCGCGCAGGTCTTCGCGGTCGGGCTTATACACCTCCTCGCGGAAGATGAACGACACCAGATCGGCGTCCTGCTCGATGGAGCCGGATTCGCGGAGATCGCTCAACTGCGGGCGATGATCGCCGGGTCGCGTTTCCGGCGCGCGGCTCAATTGCGAAAGCACCAGCATCGGAACTTTCAATTCCTTCGCCAGCAGCTTCAGCCCGCGCGAGATGGTGCTGATCTCCTGGTTGCGATTTTCAAACCGGCCGCGGCCGCTCATTAATTGCAGATAGTCGATAACCACCAGCGATAGTCCATGCTCGCCCTTCAGCCGCCGAAGTTTCGCATGAATATCCATTAAATGCGTGCCCGACGTATCGTCGATGAATAACGGAGCTTGCACCAGTTCGGAAGCGGTGCGGGCCAGCCGCCGCCGCTCGTCCTGATTCAAATAGCCCGCGCGAAATTTCTGTTGATCCACCCGAGCGCCCGCGCAGATCATGCGGGTGAGCAGCGATTCGCGCGACATTTCCAGCGAAAACACCGCGACGGTCTGCTTCTTTTCGGGAAACGCCGCCACGTGCTGTGCGATGTTCAGCGCCAGAGCCGTCTTGCCCATGGACGGCCGCGCAGCCAGGATGATCAATTCGCCCTCGTGCAACCCGCCAGTCATTTCGTCCAGCTTCAGATAGCCGGTGCTGAGTCCCTTGATGCGTTTGCTCGGATCGAGAAACGCGTTGATGCCGCCTTCGAATTCGTCCAGGATGCGCTTGGGATTCACCAGCGCGTCGTCGGCCCGCGTGTCGCCCAGCTTGAGCAGGTTCTCCTCGGCGCTGGCGAGAATCTGATCGGGCTCCTCCTCGCCGATGAGGCAGCGGTCGATCAGAGCGCGCGAAGTAAAGATGATGCGGCGCAGGATGGCTTTGTCTTTGACGATGCCGACGTAGCTTTCCAGATTCGCCAGCGTCGGCAGGCCTTCGTCAAGCGAGACCAGATAGGTGATGCCGTCCACTGATTCGAGCTGGTTCTGCTTCATCAGCTCGTTGGCGACGGTGACGCGATCGATGCGGTCGCCGCGCTGGTACAACTCGCCCATGCGAAGAAAGATGCGCCGATGTTTTTCCTGGCTGAAGTCTTCCGCTTCGAGCGTCCCGGCTACCTGGATGTACAGCGCGTCGTCCATCAGGATCGCGCCCAGCACGAAGCGCTCGGCGTCCAGGTTGGCGGGAAGTCCGCGTTCGAGCGCGATGTCAGAAGAAGGTGCGGCCATAAACCAACCCTTCTACAGTAGAGGCGAGCGGTGTCTCAAAGAAGCCATTTATTTGCCTCTTGCCTTGAGCGAGATAGGCTGTGGATCATCCGGTGGAAAAGCCTGTGGGCGGCCGGCTGCATGGAAGTATCGCGTTGACACGAGGTTGGACGGGATATCCGAGGGGCAGCGCAAGTTTTCCACAGCCACAACAATTTCGATCCTCATTGTTTTATAGCACGAACGGCTGCCAGTTTGAGATGCCAAGGGCCGACACTCGTTGGCGGCGACCTCCAACAATTGCGCTGATGACGAGCGAAAATGGATCTATTCGGTTGTGCACGTCTGATGGTGCCGTTGCCGGATCGAGGGATTCCGCCATGGATCTCACCAAAACGCGGTTGATCGAATCAGTGTTCGCCGGAGGCGGCGAGATGGGCGCAAGGATGCGCGCCCTCGACTGGTCGGCAACGGTTTTGGGCCCCTTAGAGCAGTGGCCGCAATCGCTGCGAGCCTGCGTCCGCGTCATGCTTGGCTCTGGGTATCCAATGCTCGTTTGCTGGGGTCCGGCCTACACGATGCTGTATAACGACCCGTATCGACCGCTGATCGGGAAAAAGCATCCAGCAGCCTTAGGCTGCGCCATACGCGAGGTGCTCCCCGAGACGTGGGATTTCTTGGGACCACGGTTCGACCGGGTTATGTCGCACGGTCAGGAGGCCAGCGATCTCGCCGGCCAGATGTTCACGGTCTACCGTAACAACTACCTCGAGGAATGTTATTTCTCCTTTTCGTACAGCCCGATTCGGGACGACGACGCTAGTGTGGGCGGCGTCTTCACTACGGTTCTGGATATGACGGAACGGGTGATCGAAGATCGACGCAGGCAGGTGCTCCGTGATTTGGCGTCGCGGATGGCTGAAGCAGGACGTGAGGAGGAGGTTTGGCGCGTCAGCGCGGAAACCCTCGGCCAACATCGAGCGAGCGTCCCGTTCGCATTTCTCTACGAGTATCTGCCGGTCGAGCGCCAAGCGCTTCTGGCGAGCGTGAGCGCGGAAGCGGGCGACGACTTGCATCCGCCGGTCATCGACTGCAAGGGCGAGAGTATCTGGCAATTCGATGCCGCATTGTCGGAGGATTGCCTCGTGGCGGAACTGGGAGAGCGCGCATCGGCGTTGTCAATTCCAGGCTGGTCCTTCCCTCCACAGAGAGCCACGGTTCTACCGATCCGCTTGCGCGGGCATGAGGAGGCGGCGGCGTTCCTGGTACTGGGAATCCATCCGGGGCGCGCGTTTGACGACACCTACCGCGAATTCGTTCGCCGGATCGCCGAACAAATCGCTATCGGATTGGCCAGCGAGCGCGAAGACCGGCTGCGGATGCAAGCGGAACTCGAACGCCAGAGGCTAGCCGCGAGCCAGGAATTGTTACTCGAGACTACCCGCCTTTATCGTGAGCTTCAGGAGCGCGAAGCCGAGATACGCGCGCTCAAGGATCGACTCCAACGCGAAAACCTGGCGTTGCGGGACGAAGTGGATCGGGTATCGATGTTCGAGGAAATTGTCGGTTCCTCAAACACGCTGCAGACTGTTCTTTCCCGTGTCGCCAAGGTAGCTCCCACAGACTCCACGGTGTTGATCTCGGGCGAGACGGGCACGGGCAAGGAGCTGTTCGCCCGCGCCGTCCACAAGCGATCGCAGAGATCCGGCCGCGCCTTCGTCAGTGTGAACTGCGCCGCGCTGGCGCCTGGACTGATCTCCTCGGAATTGTTCGGCCATGAGAAAGGATCCTTCACCGGAGCGATGCAGCGGCGCGTCGGGCGCTTTGAATTGGCGGATGGCGGCACCATCTTCCTGGATGAAGTCGGTGACATTCCGCCCGATACGCAGGTCGCACTCTTGAGGGTCCTGCAGGAGCGGCAATTCGAGCGAGTCGGGGGGACCCAACCGATCCACGTCGACGTTCGCGTCATTGCTGCCACCCATCGGGACCTGAGAACCGCCATAGCGGACGGAAGGTTCCGTGAAGACCTCTACTATCGCCTCAACGTATTCCCCATCGAAACGCCACCGCTTCGAGAACGTAAAGATGACATATTGATGTTGGTCGAGTACTTCGTCCAGCGCTACGCCAAGAAGGCTGGAAAAAGCATCCGCACCATCGAGAAGAGGACCCTGGAGCGGTTGCAGGCATACGACTGGCCGGGCAATATTCGCGAGTTACAGAATGTTATTGAACGGTCGGTGATCCTGAGTTCAGGTGACGTGTTTGCCGTCGACGATGTATGGATCTCCCACGAATCGCCGCAGGTGACCTCGCGAGTTGCAACGCCGGTGCCGTTGCGAAGGGCGGAGCCGCGGACTGAGCGAGATATTATTGAGGCCGCGCTGGCCGCGAGCCGAGGCCGCGTCTCCGGGCCGTCCGGAGCTGCGGCCAAGCTTCAGATTCCGCCCTCGACGCTGGAACACAAGATCAGAGCCCTGAAGATTCGCAAGAGCCAATTCAAGTTTGGCTAAATCCTCGCCAGAATCACCACATTCGCCGCATTCGCCAAATTCGCAACCGCGCAAGCACGTCTATCTATTTCTTTTTCAATGAGTTATGTGTGGTTCCCAGATTGCCTTTATGAGAGGCGTACCCCGAGAACGGGGAATCAACTTTAAAAGGAGCAACACGACAATGACCCAAGCTACTGCCACTCAACGAGGCACCGATCAAGCCTCTGACAAAACCACCATTCGCCCATTCCATGTGAATGTTCCGGAAACCGAACTGACCGAATTGCGACGGCGCATCAACGCGACGAAGTTTCCTGAACGAGAAACCGTCGAGGATGCGACGCAAGGCGTGCAACTCGCGACCATGCAGGCGCTGGCGCGCTATTGGGCGACGGAGTATGACTGGCGCAAGATCGAGGCAAAAATGAACGCCCTGCCGCAGTTCCTGACCGAGATCGATGGGCTGGACATTCACTTCATTCACGTCCGCTCGAAACACGAAAATGCGTTGCCGCTGATCGTCACGCACGGATGGCCCGGCTCGATCACCGAACAGATGAAGATCATCGATCCGCTGACCAATCCCACCGCACACGGCGGAAAAGCATCCGACGCGTTCGATGTCGTGATTCCGTCGATGCCCGGCTACGGTTTCTCCGGCAAGCCGACCACGACGGGTTGGGACCCCGCCCACATCGCTCGCGCCTGGACCGTGCTGATGAAGCGCCTGGGATACACGAAGTTCGTGGCGCAGGGTGGCGATTGGGGTGCGATCGTCACCGAGCTGATGGGCGTGCAGGCGCCACCGGAATTGCTGGGCATTCACACCAACATGCCTAACGTGATTCCGCTCGACATCGACGGGCTGGCCTTTTCCGGCAAGCCGGCGCCGGCGAATCTCTCGGCCGACGAGAAGCTCGCTTACGAGCGGCTGAGCTTCGTCTATGCGAAGGGCATCGGCTACGGCTTCCAGATGGGGTTGCGACCGCAGACGCTGTACGGAATCGCGGACTCACCGGTCGGCCTGGCGGCTTATTTCCTCGATCATGACGCACGCAGCTACGAGATGATCGCACGTGTTTTCGCCGGAGGAACCGAAGGCCTGACACGCGACGACGTCCTCGACAACATCACGCTCACTTGGTTGACGAATACGGCGCTCTCAGGCGCCCGTCTCTATTGGGAGAACAAGGGGGCGTCGTTCTTCGCCGTCAAAGGCGTCGTGGTCCCGACGGCCGTGAGCGTTTTCCCGGACGAACTCTATCCTGCTCCGCGGAGCTGGGCGGAGCGGGCGTATCCCAAACTGATCCATTACAACAAGGTGGAGAAGGGCGGCCACTTCGCGGCCTGGGAACAGCCGAAGCTCTTTTCAGAAGAGGTT
Organism: Bryobacterales bacterium; assembly: GCA_963824345.1. Classification (GTDB taxonomy): domain Bacteria; phylum Acidobacteriota; class Terriglobia; order Bryobacterales; family Bryobacteraceae; genus Palsa-89. Next base: position 428,338 of record CAWGOZ010000006.1, on the reverse strand, counting down.
CGTGCGGGCTTCAGAGGACTCCGCTAGTTGGAAACGAAAGGCACCGCACAAGGAGATCCCATGACTTTCGAGACGCTCGCTATACGAAAGGAGGGGGCCGCGCTATTTGTGGAAATCGCGGCCCCACCCATGAATCTTTTCGGGCCGGAATTGGCCCGCGATCTGGGCTCCCTCATTCATCAAGCTGAGGCCGAGCCATCCGTCCGTGTGCTCGTATTCAAGAGCGCGGACCGGGACTTTTTCATCTCCCACGTCGATTTGACACGGGTCAAAGAGCTAAAGGAGGAGGCCGCGAAGCTGGACGAAAAGTCGGTCGGCCTCCTGTTCCACCACCTGAGCGCAAGCCGCCTCGTCACGATCGCTCAAATCGAGGGCCGCGTACGCGGCATCGGCAGCGAGTTTGTACTCGCATGCGACATGCGCTTCGCCGCGCGCGAGTCGGCTGTGTTCGGTCAATTCGAGCCGTCCTTCGGCGTGATCCCCGGCACGGGTGGGGTCCAACACCTCACTCGCCTGATGGGACGCGCCCGAGCGCTTGAGGTCATGTTGAGTGCCGAGGATTACAATGCCGACGCAGCTGAGCGCTACGGCTGGATCAATCGAGCTTTGCCCGCCGGGGAACTTAGTGAGTTCGTCAGATTGCTGGCTCTTCGAATCGCCAGCTTCCCGGCTGCGGGCCACGTCGCAATCAAAGATCGGGTCAATGCGATTGCGCTCGCGCCGGCCGAGGACTTCCGCCGTGACTCCGAGGTTTTTGGAGTGGGATTGCGCAACCCCGAGGCGCAAGACCTGATCCAAGCGGCTTTCAAACGCGGATTGCAGACCCGAGACGCCGAATTGGACTTGGCCAGGATGCTGGGCGGCTCCGCGCCAGGCTAACGCGGACTGACCTTCCGGCTGAGATTGAGATTTGTTCTTGACGAAAAACGACCGGTCGTGCTATTATTCCGCCATGGGAAATGCGGTCTCCACTCGCCGGCGGATTCTTGATCGGGGAGTCGCCCTGATGAGCCAGTCGGGCCTGGAAGGCGTGACGCTCGGCGTGCTGGCCGATCAGGTGGGCATGTCCAAGAGCGGCCTTTTCGCGCACTTTCGGTCGAAAGAGGAAGTGCAGATTCGCCTGCTGGAGCACACCGCGGAAGTGGGAGCGGCGCACATCATCGCGCCGTCCATGGTGAAGCCCGCTGGACTTCCTCGCCTGAAGGCTCTGGTGAAAAATTGGTTTGGCTGGGCGCCGCGCGCCGGCTTGCCGGGCGGGTGCCCGGTCGCGGCCGGCCTGTTTGAGTTTGACGACGTGGAAGGTCCGGTGCGCGACAAAATTTTGGAAATGGAAGCCGCGTGGCGCGGTCTGCTCACCAAGACCGTTCTGGAGGCGCGATCGCTGGGGCATCTCCGGGCCAATCTGGATGCGGTCCAATTCGTGTGGGAGCTCTGTGGCATCTATCTAAGTCACCACGCCGCGCAACGTTTCCTGAAATCCCCCGATGCGGACCGCCGGGCCGCGTTGGCGTTTGAATCTCTGCTGGCAAGATCACTCCCGGAAAAGAAAGGACGTAAGACATGACTCAGAAACCTCTCGAAATAGGAATGCTCCTGTTTCCCGGATTTACGATGCTCGATCTGGTGGGCCCGCTCACCGTTTTCTCGATGCATTCCAAGATTCACTTACTGTGGAAGTCCCTGGAACCGGTTGCCTCCGATAGTGGCTCTTTCAAGATGCTTCCCACCACGGCGCTTCGCGATTGCCCCGCGAAGCTGGACGTGCTATTTGTGCCCGGCGGCTTTGGCACATTCGACGCAATGAAAGATCCTGAGTTGATCGAATTCCTGAAACATGCCGCCCGCGAAGCCCGTTACATTACTTCGGTCTGCAGCGGTTCGCTGATTCTCGGCGCGGCTGGCTTGCTCCAAGGCTATCAGGCCACCTGTCACTGGGCCCTCCGCGACGCGTTGAGCCAGTTCGGAGCGGAGCCCGTGAAGGCCCGCGTAGTAGCCGATCGAAACCGCTTCACCGGCGGCGGCGTTACGGCAGGTATTGACTTCGGCTTGACTCTGCTCGCCGAGCTGCGGGGAGCCGATGCGGCCAAAGAGACACAGCTTGCGATGGAATACGATCCGCAGCCGCCGTTTAACGCCGGATCGCCAGACACGGCGGCGCCGGAGATTGTGCAGGCAGTGCGGGCCATGCTCGATCAGGCCACGCCCGCATTCCAATGAGAACTGCCACCTTCGACACAACCATTCAATGGATCATGCCGGTGGTCATCGCCCTGGTATTCATTTCGTTGGTATCCCTGATCAAAGAACCCGCGCGACAGAAAATCATGGCGCTCCTGATCGCCGGCGCGGGCGCCGCCTACTTGAGTGGAGGTGGTTTCGGGCTGTGGGAAATGGCCTTCTGCACGGTCTCGACGATTTGCGCTTACCAGGGTCTGCGATCCTACCGGTTCATTGGAATCGGCTGGATGCTGCATACGGCATGGGACATTCTGCATCACCTGTACGGGAACCCGCTGCTGCCGTTTGACCTGACGTCATCGCTGGGCTGCGCCATCTGCGATCCGGTAATCGCCGTTTGGTGTTTCGCCGGCGCGCCCTCGTTGCCGGAAGCGTTTCGAAGAAAAGTTAGTCAAACGCTTGTCAGCCCTTGACTGCAATGATCTAACGGAACCGTCCGATTCCGCCGATGGTAGGGCTTCAGGCCATGAACAGCTGGATGCCCGCATTGCGGCGAAAGGAAGCTCTGCACGAAGTGGAGACACGCCTGGAGCGCGAGCCCGACCGCGTGGATCTGCTTTTCAATCGCGCCTGTTTAATGGCCGAAACAGCCGATACCGAAGGGGCTAAGCGGGCCTATCTGGATGTGCTGGCGAGATCGCCCGCGCATGTGGAGGCGCTGAACAATCTGGGCGCGCTGCTGCAGATGACCGGTTATCGGACGGCGGCGCGTAGCGCGTACACCGAAGCGGTGGCGCGGCACCCGGATCATCCGATGGCGCACGTAAATCTGGGCAACATCTTTCTGGAGGCCGGCGATCTGGCGCCCGCGCGAGAACATTACGAAGCCGCGCTGGCATTGGACTCGGGATTTGCGGAGGCTCACCAGGGCCTGGGAAATCTGCTGGCTGAGTTAGGCGAGGAAGAAGCGGCCGCGCATCACCAGCGCCTGGGGCTGCGCGATCAACGCGCCGTTGAATTGCCTTATCGCGGTGAAACTGAGCCGGTGCAAGTGCTGCTGCTGGTCTCCGGGCGCAGAGGCGACGTGCCCATCCGCCACCTGCTGGACGACAAAGTATTCCGGACGTTTGTTGTACTCGCGAGCGTCTTCGATCCCGATGCGCCTTTGCCTCCCCACGACGTGGTGTTCAACGCGATTGGCGATGCGGATTCATGCGCGCTGGCGCTGGACCGCGCCGTGACGCTGATGGAGCGGACCTTCGCACCGGTGATCAACTCGCCCGCCGCGGTGATGTGTACGGGTCGCGCCGCGAATGCGCGCCGGCTAGGCGGGATTCCGGGAGTGGTGACACCGGCCATCGCGGGCCCATCGTGCGCCAGGTACCGCGTGATGACAATCGACGGTTGGCTATATCCGCTGCATTTGACGGCCGGCATGACCGACGACCGGCAGCGCGCCGAGGAAGCGAAATTTCTGCGCGATATGCCGGGAGTGTTGGGCCCGCGTGCGATGGCCGCGCTCGCCGACATCCAGGAAACGCTGGCGCTGGACTATGCCGGCATCGACTTCGGAGTGAGCACCGGCGGCGAGGTTCTGCTGTTCGAAGCCAATGCCGGCATCGCTCGCTCCGCACCGGGCTGGGACCGGCGCTGGGAACATCGGCGCGCCGCAGTCCAGCGGGTGGAAGACGCCGTGCGCAAAATGCTGGCCGGAAAAGCGCTGGCGGCGAAAGCCGTCTTATAGAGCGCTAAGCAATGCCTTCTGGCGGTCCAGCCGCTGGCCGCGATCGCGCGCAAATCGCTCAATCCCCTTGTAAATCGATTCTTTGTCCAGGTGCGCTTCGGCGATCACGTCCGGCTCCAGCCCGCCGGTGAGCCATTGATTGTCCCAATCGGACGTCAGCGAATAGGCATCGGTGAGCGGACCGGGGTCGCGCAGCGGCCACACGCGGCGAGTGCCGGTGGAGACCACCATCAAATCGTAGCGAGCTTCGGGAGGCAGAACGGAGTTGCGATACGCCTCCGGCTGGCGTTCGAACAATTCTTCGCTGATAGCGGCCACCACCTTGACATTGATTCCGGCTTGTTCCAGGCGCGGCAGACTGCTCACTAGATTTACGGTGGAACTGGAGCCTTGCGTGACGATGTAGCCGTGCTTGGGCTGACTCGGGGCAAAATCGCGAATGACATAGAAGCCCTTGGCGGCGGCTTTCAGATCGGTGTCGGCGAACGTGGCGCGGTCGGCCACCGGAAAATCGGGACGAGCCACTTCAATGCTGATGATGCCGACTTTAGGATCGCGCGCGGCGATTTCGGCGGCGGCAAAATAGCCCGCGGAGACGTCGTTGTAATCCCAGAAATTCAAGTGAATGGTGTGGCCTCGCGGAAAAAGCTTCCACACTTGCGTGGCGAAGATGCCGAAGTGGGTGCGTCCGTCGGCAGCGGTCTCCGGGCCCGAGTGTCCGGCGAGAATGTGCAGAACACCCATGCGGAACTTGCTGTCTTGGGACTGCTGGCTCCAGACTCGCGCGGGCGTGTACATCAGCGGAGTAAACGCGCCATAGGTTCCACTGAGAGCCCAGACGCCCGAGAAGTTTTCGGGATCGACGCTGGCGCTTTGGCTCACCAGGCCAATCGCGGTGGAGACGTTGCCAGCTTCCTGGATGGCGGCTTTGATGCGGGTGCCGAGAGGGTTGGTCTCCGGATCGTAGTGACCCCACAAACTGCCGTGCTCGACGTTGATGGATTCCGATAGATCGGCAGCCAGCGTGATGAAGCGGCTGTCGGTGACGTAGTTCATCCACTTGATGATTTCCGATATGCCGCGGCGCGTGCCGGCCATCTCGCCCGGTTTGCGGAACAGAGTTATTCCAATCTGTTTCTCAGCGCCCGAGATGCGATTTTTGACGGTGACCTTTTGCGGCTCGACGGGGAGATTCGCGACGCGCAGGCGGTCATCCAGAAATGGATCTCGCTTCGTTTCGAAATTCAGCTTGAAGTCGTCCTTCACGGTGTCGCCGATCGTGACCAGGCGTTCGGCCAGCCAATCGCCCAGGCCGTTGCGCTCGAGCACCGACATCGCGATATCGATGTTGGCTTTGAACTGAATCAGGCGCTCGCGCGGATCGGTAACCGCGCCCTGGCGGATACCCACGAACTCAACCTTATAATGTTGTTCGAATGTATTGGCGAGCGCGACGAAGTACTCCGAGTTCATTTTCTGCGCGTAAGGATGGCTGGGGTAGCCGATGATCTGTTCATAACCGGAGATTTTTCCGTGCGACACCGAAGGCCAATACCCCTTGACGGTTTTGCCGAGGACGATCATGGGACGGCGGTCGGCGGGGTCCCAGCTTTCCATGGTCTTGAGCGCGGCGACAACCTGATCGTAGTCGTTGCCGTCGTCGAGCGTGAAGACGTTCCAGCCGTAGGAGGTCCACTGATCGACTAAATTGTAGTGATCGTACTTGGAAGCGATGACGCCGCCCAGGAGCGAATCGTCGATGCCGGCATTGTTGTCGGAGAACATGACGCGCAGGCGCTTGCCCACCTGCAGCGCCAGGGCTTGGGTTTTTAGCTCCTGAGCGTGACCTTCGGTCATGGCGAATTCGCCTTCGAACGCGATGATCTTGGGTCCAGACATGGATGCGCCGGCCATGTCCCAGAAGGCTGCTTTGCCGGCGGCGGTGGCAATGCCGATGCCGGAGGGTCCGCCATTGACGTCGTTAGTGAGGTCGGTGCTTTCGGCGTGACCGGCCAGCGCGCGAATGCCGCGTCCCTTGGCTTCGGCGAAGAGCGGATGATCGGCCAAACCATTTTCCTGGAGCAGCGTTGCCAGTGCGCCCGCGCCGCGGCGGAACCCGAGTGCGTCGATACCCAGCATCGCGACCTGCGGATCGACATAGTAGCGCCGGTCGCCGGTGGCTTTGTATTTGCGCGCCAGAGCCTCGCCCATGATCATCCACAGCGCGTAGCAGGTGGGAATGCAATGGCCGCCGGCGAGCATGAATTTGTCGCCGTAGGGATGCTTGGGGCGGCGATAGTCGAAGCGCAGGCCGCCAAGTTCGGGGCCGGCCAGATGCACGGCGACGTTATAGGGCGTGTAGGCCAATGGACCGCCGAAGTGGCCGGTCTGGGCGTAGTTGCCCAGCAAGACCAGAGTCATGCAAGTCATGAAGCCGACGTCTTCCAGGCGCTCGCGATCGTAGGCCAAGGTCAATGGTTCAACGGGTGAAAGTAGAGTTTGTGCACTCACAGCCAAGGTCCAATCCCTTCGGTTGGTAAAAAACGCAAACTCTAATATGGCAGATTCGGGGGGCAGGTTGTTGGTTGTTCGTTGTTGGTTGTCGGTGATTACGGCGGGGCGAGAATCTTTCTGGAAGAGGTGGCGCATCACGGTGTGTTTTGTGCGCGCGCTGTGAGTTTTTTTGATTTGCAAAAACGAAGCCACGCAGGAGGCGAAACTCGAGATGCATTCGAGTTGAGGATAGCAGCGAGTGCGGCGGTTTCGGGGCAGGGCGGGTTGGAAGTGATTCAGCGAGTGGGGAAAGTCCGGCGGACGAAAGCGTGTACACTGAGAAGTTAGAATTAACGATGCACCGGAGTCAGCTTGGTTTCTAAGATTTCGGTTGTGATCCCGGCCTATAACGGCGGGACGCAATTGGACGAGTGTTTGAACGCCCTGGCGCGCCTGGCCACAGCTCCCAGCGAAATTATCGTCGTTGACGATGGGTCCACGGATGGATCCATCCAGAGGGCCGCCGAACACAGTTTAGGAGTTCGCATTCTCGCGACATCCGGCCGCATGGGACCGGCGACGGCGCGGAACATGGGAGCGCAAGCCGCCACGGGCGATATTCTCTTTTTCCTGGATGCGGATGTGTGCGTGCACGCGGATGCGACCGAGCGGCTGGCCGCGGCGTTTGCCGATCCGGCGATCGATGCGGTAATCGGCTCCTATGACGACGATCCCTCCTCGCGCGATTTCCTGTCGCAGTACAAAAACCTGATGCATTGTTTCGTGCATCAGAACGCCCGCAGCGAGGCGTCCACGTTTTGGAGCGGATGCGGCGCTATCCGGCGCGAAGTATTTCTCGAGATGAGCGGCTTCGACGCCAGCTATAAACGGCCAGCCATCGAAGACATCGAGTTGGGATACCGGCTGTGCCATGCGGGCCGCCGTATCCTGTTGGATCGCGATCTGCGCGTGAAGCACCTGAAGAAGTGGACCTTCTGGGGGCTGTTGAAGACGGATGTTCTGGATCGCGGAATCCCGTGGACCGAGCTCATTTTGCGGGATCAGAAAATGCCCAACGATCTCAACCTGCAAATCAGCCAGCGAGTGAGCATCGGGCTGGTGTATCTCATGCTGCTGTACGCGGCCGAACACGCGCTGCGCTTCGGCGGATACGCGCTGCTGCCGCTGGTGACGATTTTGTTCATACTGCTGGGCAGTTTTTGGTCGGACGCAGCGGAGAAGCGCTCGCTGGGCGTTTGCGCGGCGATGATCGCGGGCGCGGCGGCTATCGTGCTATGCGCCTGGAAGATTCACATGCGCGGTTTAATTCCCTTGGTAGTGGCCATCGTGCCGCTGCTATTCCTGAGGCATCGTTATGACAAACGGGGTGCGCGCTGGGACTTTTGGAACGCCTGGTTTCACGGTCTATACATCGTGGTGGTGATCGTGGTTTCGATGCTTTACCTGAAGGACCGGTATTTCATCACGACTGTGGTGGCGGTCGTTGTGGTGCTGGCAACTTTGAACAACGGCTTCTATTTGTTTTTGTCTGAAAAACGCGGACGGCTGTTCGCCCTGGCGGCCTTTCCGTTTCACTTGCTGTATCACTTCTATAACGGCGTATCGTTTGTGATGGGCAGCTTGCTGTGGTCGGCGCGGGCGATGAAGGCGCGGACGGAGGATGTAGATCGGCCGGCTCGAGCGTTCCCCCCGGCTCGCAAATGAGTCACTCCGGGAGCTTCGCTGGCGGCTCGGGCAGCAGAAACGTGAGACCGAGCGCGAGAGCGTAGACTCCCATGCCAACCGCGGCGGCGGCGTGCGTCAGGCGCGTGGAAGGCGAGCCGCCGGGCATGAGCGCGGCCAGGTGCGTGGTGATCAGCGCCGCCGAAGTGCCCAGCATGCGGCCGCCGACATTGGCCGCGAATCCTTCGCCCGTTCCGCGCAAATGGACCGGGTAGACGCGCGGCAGATAGTTGCCCCAATAGGTGAGTTGCGCGATGGTAGTGAATCCGGCGAAGAAGATGCCGATGCGAAATAGTTGGAGACTGTGAGTGGCGGTGTAAAGGAACACGATCGGGACGACCGCCAGGCCGGGGATCAGAAACAGGCGCAGCAGACGGCGCCGGCCGGCCACCAGCAGTGCGAGCGCGGCCAGTGCGATTCGGCCCGCCAATCCGCCGGTCTCTTGCGCGGCCTGCACGCTCGAAATCGCTTGCCCGCGCGCGGAAGGCGTCATTTGTGCGATGCCAGGCAATCCGGGCGCGATCTGTGGGGCCTGCTGGATGGTTCCGAACGCAGCTCCGTAAGCGCAGGCGAACAACAAGGCGCTCACGATGGTGACGCGACGCAGCTGGGGGCGGAAAAGTTGGCGAACGCTGGGGCGTTTCAGCGTGCCGTCGAGACGCTGCCGTTCCCACTGCGGCGATTCGGGCAGGAACGGGCGGATGATGGCGAGCGGAATGGCGGGGGCAACTCCGGCGATCAGAGCGTAACGCCACGCGGCGTGCTCACCATAGATGAGAGGCAAGGCCGCGCCCCAACGATTGGCGACATAGAACGAACCGGCGGTGAGAATGCCGCCCAGCGAGGCAAATACCTGCGTATAGCCGAGCACGGCCTCGCGCGTCCGCGGATCGGGAAATATTTCAGCGAGCCACGCCACGGCTGCGACGAACTCGACGCAGGTGCCGGCGAACGCGAGCGTGCGGAAGAGCAGCAGAGTCTCGAGGTGCGTAGCGAGTCCCGACGCGGTGCCCGAAAAAGCGTACAGCAGAATGCTCCAGGTGAGAATGCGGCGGCGGCCGAAGCGGTCGGCGAAATAGCCGCCCCACAGTCCGCAAAATCCGCCCACCAGCGGCGGGATCCAGAAAAGGAATCCGGCCCAATCGCGATAGGCCGGCGTGCCAGGTCTTAAATGGCCGAGCTCGGTGAGCGCCGGTTGCAGGATGAGAGGGCCCACCAACACGACGTAGATATCGAAGAGAAAGCCCATGGCGGCCACGGCGCAGATGGTCCATTGAACGGCATTCGAGATGGGCCGCTGGCCGGCATCGGACATAAACCGCAAGGCTAGCACAGCGCTTCCGCTTCCTCGCGGGCGCGGCATCGAAGTGGCATGGCCAAATCTAATGCCCTGGTACACGCGGCTTTCAGCCGCGTTATTGCCAAATCGGGCGAGAAGGCGCCGCCTGAGAGGTTTTAATGGTCGAGCCAAATTCGTGAGAGCTAGGGCAAAACGCGGCTGAAAGCCGCGTGTACCACCTACGCCGCCTGATGCATGGTCGAGCCGCGTGTACCCGACCCGCGGCGTGGTTCGCTACCATGGGCATGGAGATTACGCATGACCCGATTTGTCATATTACTTGCGTTTGCGAGCGTGGCTGCAGCGCAGCGTTACACCAGTCCTCCGGCCAGCGTGGCTGCGGTGGTAGATGGAGATCACATCAGCATCGACTACTATGCCCCGTCGATGCACGGCCGCAAGATCATTGGAAATCTGGTGCCGTACGACGAAGTTTGGTGTACGGGCGCGAACTGGGCCACCAAGATCACCACCGAAGCGGGCCTCGACATCAACGGTCTGAAGGTTCCCAAGGGAAGTTACAGTATCTGGACATTGCCCAACGAGAAACAGTGGATGCTGATCATTAACAAGGAAACCGGGCAGTTCCACTTGAACTACAACGAGACCCAGGATTTCGGGCGCGTGAAGATGAACCTGAAGACTTTGAGCTCGCCGGTGGAGACGTTCAAGATCGAGGTGGCCGCGACGGGTGGTAAAAACGGAACGCTATCGCTACTGTGGGAAAACACGGACGCGTGGGTGCCGTTTACGGTGTTGCATTAGCTGTTGTTCGGAACGTACGCGCCTTGGGTCAGGTTATCGGCCATAACCTGTTTGCCGTAGACCCGCAACATACGCCGCGCGATGGCGAGATCCTTCTCGAATTGTTCTCTCTCGACTGCCAGCAGTTGTTCGGCGGTGCGGAAGTCGATGCCCGCGGACAGGTCATGCGCGCTCAGCAGATCGCCGACATAGGTAGCCAGCCAGTGCTCCGATCGCATGAGCGACTGCAATCGAGCGAGCGTCTTTTCTTCGTCCAATATTTGATTTCCCAATTGAGTTCTCCGGTGCTTATGGTAACAACTATGACGAACCTGCCTGACGGGCCTCGCTAGCGATCTCAGGGAACAGTTGAGGATAGGTCCGGTACATCCTGCGAGCGATAAGAAAATCCCTGAGAAACTCGTCCTTGCGCTGCTGCAACAATCGTTCCGCGCTTTCAAAGCTGATACCGCCCGGCGTGCGGGCTTGCGCCAGCAGTTGATCCATGAAGGCGTGCAGCCAATGTTCGGGGTCCAGGCCGGCGGGGGCCGCGAACGGAGCGATGTCGGGCGGATCGTGCAAAGCCGCGGAGCTGCGAACTTCGCGCAATGCATTTTCGATGTTGGAAGCGCCGGCGTTGGCCAGCTGCGTTAACGGATGTTCGGCGCCAAGACGCGAGCCGATGGAGGCGGCCAGTTCGGCGGCGCGGGAGCGTGCCTCGGAGAGCGTGCGGATCAAATATTCGACATCCGCCTCAGGAGTGTACAAGTCTGAAGTCTAAACGGTTTCGCCTGCAACTTTCAATAGGGGCCTTGCTAGTACCCGCTATTTAGGCCAAGCGCGCCAGCTTAGTTGTAATGATTAATTCACCCACGTGGCGTTGGGTGTGTTCAGCAAGATGGACCACGAGTCCCGCCACGGTGACCGGCAACTGCTTGCGGCCGACCACCCGGGCGTCGATCAAAGTGGCGGGGTCGAGCGAGCAAATCACACGTTCGGAATCCTGGAAAGAGCGGGTGACCATTTCCAGCAACGCTCGCCGTCCAGGCCCGGGCTGCATCTCGTTGCGGGCTGCGTCGAGTTGCCGGGTGGTAAGTGGTTCGCCGCGCAGATAGGTAGTCAAGCGTTCCACGCTGCCGGCGATGTGCCGCATTTGGAATCCCACCGGCGCGAGACCATGGGGACGCGACCAGATCTGGGCATCGCTTAGGCCATCAGTCCAGAGTGCGAGGTCCTCTGACGCTTGCATATAGGCGCGCAGAGTCGGCGCAACCAGCGGATGCACTCCCGCGAGCGGCCCGCGCAGCCATGCTTCGAGAGCAGCAGGCTCGACAGAAACAGGTTCGACGGAATCATCCGCCATGCTTATGCACTGGCTCGACGCCCAGGCGGTTGACGGTGTCGCCCTCGAAATCGAATTCGATCAACACCGCCGGCTCGTCGCCCACCACCCAACCTTCGTGCCCAGGTTCGACGCTGACGAACTGGGGAGCCTTGAACTCTTCCACGCAGCCATCCGCGAAACGCACGTTGATCTGGCCGCGCGCCATGAAGCCGACGTGCGCGTGCATGCAATACCGGCTGCCCATCAGCGCGCTCATCTCAGTGGCCCAGTGGTATCCGGGCGGGTAGATCAAGCGCTTCACTCGAGCGGCCCCGGCTCGCGCTACATCCACCTGGACACCGCAGATCTCGCGATGCTCATCCGACTTCAATGGTCCAAGAAGCGGATCATCCGTGTGATGCATGGTTGTCTCCTCTTGCAATAGGTTAGCGCGCGAAGGATGAATGCAAATATTCGCGCATCGCCTGGAGCGCCTTGGAGCGGTGGCTCACTTCCATCTTTCGCGCGAGCGGCGCTTCCCCGAAGGTGCACCCAAACGGCTGATAGAAGAACAAGGGATCGTATCCGAAACCGTTGTCGCCCCGTGGATCGTCAGTCAGGCGGCCCTCCACTTCGCCGCGAAAGGTACGCAGCAGGCGGCCGGATTCGGCCAGCGCCACGACGCACACGAACCGCGCAATGCGATCGCTGACGCCACGCATTCGATCCAATAGCAGTTGATTGTTGGCCGCATCGGTGGCATTCGGGCCGGCGAATCTGGCCGAATAGACGCCGGGCGCGCCACCGAGCGCGTCCACCTCCAGGCCCGAATCGTCAACGAACAGAAACTGGCTGGCGTGCTTGGAGTAGTACAGGGCCTTCTGAATGGCGTTCTCTTCGAAGGTGTTTCCGGTTTCCTCGCAAGGTAGAAGCGACGCTAAGGACGGGAGGGGTTCCACCTGGAAAGAGTTTTCAAGCGCCATTTGAAACTCGCGCAGCTTGCCGCGGTTGGTTGTGGCGCAGTACAGCTTCAAGCGGCCAAGGCCGCCTTTTGGATTTCGAACAGCTCCGCGATGCCCAGACGCGCCAGGGCGATCAATTGCGCCAGCTGCTGGTCGTCGAAGGGGGTCTTCTCGGCCGTGGCCTGTAGTTCGACGAAGCGGCCCGATCCGGTCATGACCAGGTTCATATCCACTTCCGCGCTGGAATCTTCCTCGTAACAGAGATCCAACAGCGGTACGCCCGCCGCCGAGATTCCAACGCTGGTTGCCGCCACGGGCTGGGTGACGGGCAGCGATTTCAGGGCTCCGAATTTTACCAGCTTCTGGAGCGCCTGCGCCATGGCGACATAGGCGCCGGTGATGGATGCGGTGCGGGTGCCACCATCGGCTTGCAGCACGTCGCAATCGACGATGACGGTGCGATCGCCCAGTGCCGCCGTATCCACCACCGATCGCAAGGAGCGACCGATCAGACGCTGGATTTCAAGCGTGCGTCCCGAGGGGCGGCCCTTGGTGACCTCGCGCGGCGTCCGCGTGGCGGTGGCTCGCGGCAACATGGAGTACTCGGCCGTCACCCAACCGCGTCCGCTGCCGCGCAAAAACGGAGGCACGGTATCTTCCACTGTTGCGGCGCATAGGACGCGCGTATGGCCTACCTCGATCAGCACCGAGCCCTCCGCGGTCATCAGGTAATTCGTGGTGATGCGCACCGGGCGCATCTGGTCGGGCTTGCGGCGATCGATTCTCATTGTGTGTTGCCCTGCAGGGAAAAATAGAATAGCAGACAAAGCAGCGCGACTCCCAGCGCCACCAGAATCAGGCACGGGATGGCGGCCCGCGCCGATTTCACTTTGTCCGAAGTTTTCTTGCCGCCGGCGGACTTGTACTTGGCCATGAGATTTCAGTGTAGATGTTGGGCGCGAGCATTTCACTTCGGGAACCCGATGCTGACTTTCAATTCGCGGCTATAGTGCGCGATGGGCGTTCCGCGCGGTGGCGGGAGACCGGCGGCTTCGAACAAGTTTGCTCGGAGTTGCACGACGCTCGCACGGGCCAGCGGCCAGGCAGGGTGCTCGATCTGCGCGTGGCGGAGCCGTCTGCGAGAGGCCGCATACAAACGAAATCGCGCGGTCAGGAAGTGGTCTCGTTCGGTAAGCTCTTCCGGCTGGTACGGATCGCCGGGCACGACGACGATATCCGTGCTTGGGCTGGAATCGTGCGGCCAATGGCGCCGGCTTCGATAATGGATCGCGCCATTTTCCGCGGTCACGCTCATCTTTGCCCAGAAATAAGGGAGGCGATACCAAATGCGCGCTCCCACGACGGCGGCCAAGCGCGCCGCTTCCAACGAGAAGAACCAGACGGCGCGGCTGCCGTCCGGCCCAACGACATAGGTGCGAAGATTTGTTTCGGGGAAACGAGGGATGCCGCGGAGATCGTGAATTTCGAACGGGACCAGGCCAACCCACGCCGTATTCTCGAAGGTGTCTAATTCAAGGCCGGAGGGAAGCAATCTACGGATCGCAGCGGGGTTATAGGGCCAATGCAGGAACGTCAGCCGGCGCCAGGTCTGCCGCATGGCCACGCGCCGCAGGGCTTCACTCTGGCCTTCCGTAGCCGCCTCCACCGGGCGATTCGATGCGCAGAACGTCGTTCGATTGCACTTCAAAGCGCGCTTTGCCCGGAATCGCGATGGTCCGTTTGCCCCGCAACAGCGAGTTCTTGCCGCGCGCTCCTGGGCTGCCGCCGAATAGACCGTACGGGGCGCGCTCACGCCGGTCCGAGAGTATGGTGACGTTGGCGCGCGTCAGAAATTCGAACTCGCGAACAATCCCGTCGCCGCCGCGATGCCGTCCTTTTCCGCCAGAGCCGGATCGAATCCGATACGCGCGAATGCGCAGCGGATATAGATGTTCGAATGCTTCCACGGGCGTGTTCCAGCTGTTAGTCATATGCGTGTGGGTGGCGCTTGCGCCATCGGACAGCGCGGATGCTCCCATGCCGCCCGCGATGGTCTCATAATATGCAAAGGCGCGTCGGCGCACCGGGTCGAAGCCGCCGAACGTGAGATTGTTCATGGTTCCGGAACTGGCGGCCGGAATCAACGCGGGTGCGGCTTGCGCGAGCGCCCGCAGAATCACGTCCGTGATGCGCTGCGATGTCTCGACATTCCCAGCGGCCATCGCGGCCGGAGGGTTGGCGCTGACTACGAGTCCGCTGGGAGCGATCACTTCGAGTGGCCGCATGACGCCGGCCGTGTACGGGATATCTTCGCGCACCAAACAGCGGAAGACATACGTTGCGGCCGAAACCGCCACTGCGTAGTTGGCGTTTACCGAGCCTTCTACCTGGGGATCGGAACCGGTGAAGTCAACGCTGGCCCGATCGCCGCGAATGGTGACCGCCGCCGCGATCTTGACGGCCCGGTCCGTGATGCCGTCGTTATCGAGATAATCCTCGGCGCGATAGGTGCCCGGCGGGAGCCGCCGGATGGCCGAGCGTATCATTCGTTCGCTGTAATCCATGAGCGCCGCCATGTTGCGACGCAGCGTGGGCAATCCGTACTTCGCCGTGAGCTCGAGGAGCCGCTGTTCGCCGCGCTTGATGGCCATCAATTGGGCCAGCAGATCGCCTTCGCGCTCCAGGGGAGTGCGCACGTTCGCGAGAATGAGATCGAGCAAGGGGCGATCGATGCGGCCGCCGCGCACCAGCAATACGGGCGGGATGCGGATGCCTTCCTGGTAAATCTCGCGCGCCAGAGGCATGGAGCCGGGGCTCATGCCCCCCACGTCGGCGTGATGCGCGCGATTCGCCACGAAGAACGCGGGCTTGCGGCTGCCTTTGACGAACACGCCGGAGACCGCGGTGATATCCGGCAAATGGGTGCCACCGCGGAAAGGATCGTTCAGAATTGCGACATCGCCGGGCTCAAGATGGAAAGCCCGCGTGGCGTGTTGCACCGAGAGCGGCATGGCGCCCAGATGCACCGGCATGTGATCGCCCATGGCCACGGTTTCCCCATTGGCGTCGTACAGGGCGCACGAATAATCGCGGCGCTCCTTGATATTTGCCGAGTACGAAGTCTTGCGCAGCACCGCTCCCATCTCTTCGGCGATGGAAACCAGCAAGTGGCGGAACAGCTCCAGTTCGATGGGATCTGATTTCATTCTTTAAGTCATTCTTTGCAGGTGGCAATATTCACTAGGAAGCTGGCCGTCTTCTGCCAGCGATTGTTCTCGGATTTTTCGATGACGTAGCTATGCGTCGCCGCGTCGGTGCGGGCGCGCCATCCGGGCGCCTTCTCCTTTGGGAAGCGGGCCGATTCCGGGGGCGTTTGCGCCATCGCCCAGCTCTCTCCGCCGGTTCGCGTTTCGTACAGCTCACGGTTGCCGTTGTCCAGGCGCGCGTCAATTAGCAATGTCCCGTGCTTGGGTGAATCGAACCAGAAGCGTTCGATGGCAGCCACGCGGGTCTCTTCGAAGACGGGACTCTGGCGCCAGGTCTTGCCGCCGTCGGTGGTGATCAACAGGAAAGGATCGCGCGGGGCGCCCTGCAAGTTCGCTCCCGAGATCCAACCGTTTTCGGAATCGATGAACTGGATCTGGTCGAGTCCCGAAGAGCGCAGGCGAGGATGCGGCTCGGTCCACGTGCTTCCGCCATCGTCGGACGCGAGCAGGATTGAGTCCAGCGTGGCCATGGGCGTATGCAGATTTCCAGTGACGAAAATCTTGCGGCCCACCGCCTCCACGTTCGCAAGTTCGAGGTAAACGGGACACGGATCGTCTTCCGAACATCCCAAGCCCGCGGCTAAAGTATCTTCCGCCGTGCATTCGTACAGCACGCGCATGGGTTTGCCGCTGTTTTCAAGTGGAGTCTGCGCCGAGAGCGAGAGCGCAAAGACGAACAGCAACACCCGAGAGCGATTAAACATCGAATTCGATGCCTTGCGCGAGCGGCAGCTCGGAAGACCAGTTGATGGTGACGGTCTGACGACGCATATAAGCCTTCCAGGCATCGCTGCCGGATTCGCGGCCGCCGCCGGTGTCTTTCTCGCCGCCGAACGCCCCGCCGATCTCCGCTCCACTGGTGCCGATGTTGATGTTGGCGATGCCGCAGTCGCTGCCGCGCGCGCTCAGGAAAGTTTCGGCGGAGAGCAAATTCGTGGTGAACATCGCGGAGGAGAGACCCTGCGGCACGCCATTGTGCCACGCGATCACTTCATCCAGCGTGTCGAATTCAATCAGGTAGAGAATTGGCGCGAAGACTTCCTCTTGGACAATCGGCATGTCGGCGCGCGCTTTGACAAGAGCGGGCCGGACAAAGCACCCGCCCAGGTCATCTCCCGAGTCGGGACTCCCGTAAATGATCTCGCCGCCTTGAGCTTTGATCTTTTCGAGCGCCGCGCGCATGCCGGATACCGCATCGCGATCGATCAGCGGCCCCATCAATGTGGCGGCGTCCATCGGATCTCCGATGCGGATACGCCCGTACGCGGACTCGAGGCGGCGCGTCAGTTCCGCGGCTATTCCACGCTGGAGAAACAGCCGCCGGATGCTGGTGCAGCGCTGGCCCGCGGTGCCAACGGCTCCGAACAGCACGGCGCGCAAAGCCAGATCGAGATTGGCGTCGTTCATCACGATGACGCCATTGTTGCCGCCGAGTTCGAGCAGCGTGCGGCCCAGGCGCCGGGCGACGGCCTCCGCCACGATCCGGCCCATGCGGGTGGAACCGGTGGCGCTGATCAGGGGAATGCGGCGGTCTTCGATCAATCGCTTGCCGACGGTGGCATCGTCTCCGACGATCAGTTGGAAGACACCCTGCCAGCCATGGCGCGCCAGCACGCGATCGCAAATGTTCTGCACCGCGATCGCGGTCAGCGGGGTTTTGAGCGACGGCTTCCAGATGACGCAGTCCCCACAAACCGCCGCGAGCAGGGCGTTCCACGACCACACCGCCACCGGAAAATTGAAGGCCGAAATGACGCCCACCACGCCCAGCGGCTGCCACTGCTCGTACATGCGATGTTCAGGCCGTTCGCTCGCGATGGTGAGCCCGTAAAGCTGCCGCGAGAGGCCTACGGCGAAATCGGCGATGTCGATCATCTCCTGCACTTCGCCCTTGCCCTCGGCCAAAATCTTGCCAGTTTCGAGAGTGACAAGAGCGCCCAGATCGTCCTTGAAGCGCCGCAACTCGTCGCCGATCTCACGCACGATCTCGCCGCGCTTGGGGGCAGGGAACATGCGCCAGCGCTCGAAGACTTCGAGACCGCGGGAGGCCGTTCGATCATAATCCTCCGCCGATGCCAGGCGGACGCGCGCAAGTTCGCTTCCATCCGCTGGATTCAGCGAGGCGATCCCGGAGCCGGCCGAGAGGATGCCCAGGCGCTCCAAAACAGAATGCTTAGTTATTGTGTTAACCATCTGAATCCCTCCGGTCCGGTGGCGAATCGCCGGCCCGCTTGGCGCACCACCCGCCCGATGCGTTCCACCACTTCCGCCTGAAACGTCCCATCCAGCCACTGGGCAAATCCGTGCTTCCGGCTGATCGCAAAGGCAGCGTCCCTAGTAGTGGCTCCGCGCGGCTTCACGGACCGCACATGCAGAGGATCGCCGATAATACCTGGTCCGTCGCACCGAGGGCGATCTCCGCCAATTGCTGGGGATCGCACGGCAGCAACGGCGCCAGCGTAGCGAATGTCGGGATGCCAGCCTGGCGCAAAATACGGATGGCGTTTAGCCGGGCATCGAGTGTCGCGCAATGCGGCTCGTAGAGTTTTCGGACAGCCTCGCGATTGGTGGTGAGCGAAAAGCTGACGCGCAGCTTAGTGCGCCGCGATAGTTCCAGCAACCGCTCCAGATCGCGAACGATCAGCTGCCCGCGCGTCTGAATCACGAAGATCCTCGGTGGATGCGCCGTCACTTCGCTCAGGATATCCGGCATCAGCCGGCGGCCTTCTTCGGCGGGCTGATATGGGTCCACTAAGGGCGAGCAATAGATCACTTGATCGGCGCGCAACTGGCGGCGCAGCAATTCCGGGGCGTTCGTTTTGAACGTAGTGAAGCGGCCCCAATGCATCCAATCGTCCGGCTTCAGGCCGCCGTAGATTCCCATAGTGGGGACATAACAGTAGGTGCAGCCGAAGGTGCAATTGCGCGCGGGCGTCAGCGAATGAGTGAATCCAGCCTCGGCGATGAAGCCCGACGTTGGGCTGAGAATGGTTTTGCTGATGCTCACGGCTGGGCGGCGCTCAAAAGCCGCCGGCGCAACATGTCGAGCGCGATGTTGGTGGAAAATGCGCGCACGCGATCGCGATCGGCCGGCCATTGCACGCGTCGCACCTCGCTGCCATCGGGCGCAGCCAGTCCCATGAACACCAGGCCGACCTTCTCGCCTTCCGGTCCGGCATAGCCGGTGATCGACAGCGCATAGTCCGACCCGGTGCGTGTCCTGGCGCCCTCCGCCATGGCCTGAGCCACCGGCTCGCTCACGGCGGTGTGCTGGGCGATCAGCTCTGCTGGAACCCCCAACAACCGGATCTTCATTTCATCGGAGTATGTGAGAAACCCGCCGCGAAAATAATCGGACGCGGATGGAACGGCCGTAATTCTTCCTCCCAGCAGGCCGCCCGTGGCGCTTTCGGCCACGCTGAGCGACGCACCCCGCGCGCGCAGCAAGTCGCCAATCACTTTCTCGAGGGAATCGCCGTTGCACGAATAGATGCGATCGCCAAGCAGCGGCTCGATCTCGGCGCTGGCTTCGGCGACCAGCGTTTCGGCCTCTCGCTCGGTGGAGCAGCGCGCGCGCAAATGCACGTGAATTTCGCCCGAAACGGCCAGGATGGTGGTAGCGAGATTCGTGTAGCGCTTGTAGACTGGGGAAATCAACTGATCCAGGTCGGATTCGCCCATCCCAACGACGCGCAGCCAACGCGTGCGGATCACTTGCGGCGGCAGAAGTTTTTCCAACCGCGGCAGGCACTGTTCTTCGAACATCGGTTTCAATTCCATGGGCGGACCGGGGAGCAGCACAAACGCGACGCCGTCGTTCAAAATCCACTGGCCTGGGGCTGTACCCTTAGCGTTGGGCAGCACCTCGGCGCCCTCGATGACGTAAGCCTGGCGCCGGTTGATCTCCGCCATTTTTCGTCCAAAGAAACGCAGCCGCGCTTCGATGGCATCGCAAATGTCCTGGTGAAAGACCAGCGAACGCCCCAGCGCGCCGGCCACCGCTTCGCGCGTCAGATCGTCTTCGGTGGGTCCCAGGCCGCCGGTGAGTATCACTATTCTCGAGCGCGCGGCAGCGCCCAGGATACTGTCGGTGAGGCGCTCGCGCTCATCGCCCACCACTGTTTTGCGCACCACTTCCACGCCCAGCGCGTTGAGCTGATCGGTCAAATAAAGCGAGTTGGTGTCGAGCCGCTGAGGAGTCAGCAACTCCGAACCAACCGCGATGATCTCGGCGTCCGGCATTTAGGGAAGAGGGCGGCCCGCGATGCCCGCGTCCACGCGAAACAGCGCATTGTTGGTGGTAACCACCATGGCCCGCGAGGGCGTGAACGCCAGCCCGACGATGCCCGGGCCGGACAGGAACAATTCCGGGTTTCGATCGTGATCGAACCGTACCACGCCGCGGCGCCCGCCGAGTGAGGCAGCGACATACAAGCGTCCCTCGGCATCCAACGCCAAGCCTTGCGGCCGTCCCAAGCCGCGATAATAGGTTTCCACTTCGCCGGCGGGCGAGATGCGATGCACCGAATCGAAGCTCGACGTGGTGGGCGCGGTGACGTAAAGATAGCCATCGTCGCCGAACGCGAAATGATAGGCCGCGATGGAGGGCTCGAGCGTGGCGAAAACGTAAATCTGGCGCGATCGGCTGATCTTGAACACGGTGCCGCTGCGGTCGCCGACGTACAAGTTTTCGTCCGGATCGAATGCGATCCCAGTAGCCACGCCCATCCCTTCCACATAGACCGAAACATTTCCCGCCGAACTTGCTTGATAGATAATGCCGTCGTAGCGGCTGGAAATATACAACACGCCCGCTTTGTCGAAGGCCAGCCCCGTGGCGTTCATGATCTCGCTGGCGAACGGCTTCGAGTTGTAGTTTAGATCGATCTTGTATACCGAGACGGGCGTTTTCTGGCCGCGGGAGCCGCTGAAAGTGGCATAGATATTGCCGAAGGAATCCACCGCCGGATTGCCGACCGGATACAGATTTTCGGCGATCTGGATTCCGATATCGCAAGTCCACGCCTGGCTGCTGTGGGCGCCGGCCGCAACCACCAACTCACCCGCCAGGGCGCCCTCCGGCACGCGCACAATGACGTAAGAATCGGACCCGATCACGATGGGCGCTTCCACATCGCCGATGGTGACGCGCGGACGCTGGGATTTGGTTAAGCCCGCGCCGCGGATTTGAAATTCACCACCCGGAATGGCCGCTTCCGGTGTCACGGTGGAAATCTGCGGACGGCCGTTCGAGTCCTTTTTAGAAGGCATAGGAAAATAGATGAAAACGATCTAATACGAATATAGCAAGCGCGCCGTAAAGCCCCGCCATCACGTCGTCGGCGACGATGCCCCATCCGCCGGGCAGCCGTTCGAGCTGCCGCACGGGCGCTGGTTTCCAAACATCCAATAAGCGGAACGCCGCGAACGCCGCCAGCAACGTCTTCCAGTTGAACGTTGCGGCGCCGGCCAGCGTGATCCATTGACCAAGCACTTCGTCCACCACCACGATCTGCGGATCCGGATGCTGGGTTTGTTTCTCCACAACTCCGGCCGCCCAGATGCCGGGAGCGAGCAAAATCGCGGTGAGCGCGAGCAGTGTGCCGCGGCCGAATCCGTAGTAATGAAGCGCGATTGCGATTAGCACCGCCGCCAGTGACCCGGCTGTTCCCGGCGCCACGGGCGCGTAGCCGCAGCCAAACCAGGTGCCGATCAGAAACGCGGCAAAGTTTCGCCGGGGCGGGGGACTAAAGGTCATCGTTTTCCCGATTTTCGCGGGGGTTCATGCGGTCGTTCTCCAGATCTTCGGGCTGCACTGGTGTCGAGATCACATATTTCTCGCTGGCCCAATTGCCAAAGTCGATCAACTTGCAGCGCTCGCTGCAGAAGGGATAGAACGCGCTATCGGGGGAAGCTTCTTTTTTGCAGATGGGGCACTTCATCCGGAGCACTTATCTGGAAGGCAGCGCGAGAATCGGAAACGCGTCTCTTACCACAGTGGAGGGCGTTTCGGTTGGTTCGTCCAGCGTTCCGATCAAATCGTAATCGTGCGCTTCGGTGATTCGCATGCGGCGGATCTCGCCGCGACGGGGCTCGGCGCCCGCGAAATCGTTTACGTAACAGAAGCCGTCGATCTCGGGAGCCTGCGTGGACATGCGGGCCTGCCAAAGCAACTCGGTTTCCTCGGACGGCCCTTCAATGAGGACGTCCACCTCGCGGCCAATCATCTTGCGGTTCCGCGACTTCGAAATCCGCCGCTGCAAGGCCATGAGCTTGCGCTTGCGCTGGTAAATGACGCGAGCATCCACTTTGGCATCCAGTTGGAAGCTCGCGCTGGTGTCTTCATCCGAATAGGAAAAGACGCCCAGCCGGTCGAATTGCGCGGCCTTCACGAAATCGCACAGGATTTCGAAATCAGCCTCGGTCTCACCCGGAAAGCCGACGATCATGCTAGTCCGAATGGCCACCCCGGGAATTGTGGCGCGTATGCGCTCCAGCAGCTTCAGGAAAAAATCACCGTGCGAGCCGCGCTTCATGCGCTTTAAAACGCCGGCGCTGGCGTGCTGCAGCGGCATGTCAATGTACTTCACCAGGGCCGCATGTTCGGCAATAGTGTCCAGCAGGTGCTGCGTAATGCGGTTGGGATAGCAGTACAAGAAGCGAATCCACTTCTGGTGGGCGGTTTCAATCTGGGCCAGGCGCGCCATCAATTGCGCCAGGCCGTCCTTGATCCCGAGATCGACCCCATAAGAGGTGGTATCCTGCCCGATCAGATTGATCTCGCGCACACCCCGAGCGAACAGCCGCGTGGCTTCGGCGATGACCGATTCAAACCGGCGGCTTCGGAACTTGCCGCGATACTGCGGGATCACGCAAAACGAGCAGGGATGGTCGCAGCCCTCGGCGATCTTGATGTAGGCGAAATGGTTCGCGGTGGCGAGCACGCGCGGCGTGAGATCGTGATAAAGATACGGCTCGGGCAAGCTCGATGCAGGCTCGAATCCCTCGCATAAAGCCACGATTTTCGAGAGCTCGTTGGTGCCGATGAGCGCGTCGACTTCCGGAAGCTGGCTGCGAATCTGATCGCGATAGCGTTCCACCAAACATCCCGCCACGATCAGCTTTTGCGCGCGCCCGGTATTCTTGTACTCGGCCATTTCCAGAATGGTATCGATGGATTCCTGCTTGGCCGGATCGATGAAGCTGCACGTATTCACCACCAGAACGTCGGCATCCGCGGGCTGCGCCGTCAGCTCGTGACCGCGTTCCGATAGTTCGCCCATCATCACCTCTGTATCCACGAGGTTCTTGGGGCAGCCGAGACTTACAAAACCAATTTTCACGAATGTGTTCCGGGCGGGAAAGGGTGCAACTTCAGGATAGCAGGCTCCTGTTATTTCAGCCCATAGAGTTTGGCTGCGTTGTCGTGCAGCAGCATGTGCGCCAGTTCGAGCGCGCGATCCCGCGTGATTTCGCCGTCATTCAGCATGCCCGTCAGAGCCAATCCCAGCGCCTGCCGGCCGGTGTCGCTGGCCACCCAGCCGGACTGTTCCCAGCCCATCTGCTCTGAGTAAGGATAAGCGTCGGTCGCAAACAAGACCTTGTCAGGCGCGAATTCCAGCCACTCTCGAAGCACCCCGGCGACGGCCCGCGGATAATTGGTCAGTGTCTGCGCCGAGAAATCGGTGTATACGTTTGGCTTGGTCAGCAGCGCCGTGATCTCGCGAGTAAACGGCCAGCCTCCGTGCAGCAGAACGAAGTTGGTTCCATGCAGGCTGGGATCGTTGAAAGCGGATTCGAGCAGCAGCGGATTCGTTCCCGTGATGTGGAAATATCCGCCCGGTCCCCAAGCCACATGCAGATGTACGGCCATCCCGAGGCGCCCAGCTTCGGCGGCGATGTGACGGAACAGGAAATCCTGCAGCTTCTTGTACGACGCCTTGTGCACGTATGCGGCGTCTGCTTCCGCGCGCGAAGCATCGTCAAAATCGAGCGACCGCAAATACGCGGCTTCGAACTTCACGGCGACCGCTCCGCCGCGCTTCTGGCGTTCGATCGTCGGGTCCACGATCTTTTGCAAGTATTCGCCGAGTGACGCGGGCGGCTTGGTGTAGCCGCATGCTTTCAAATACTGCGCAAGCACCCGCGACTCGTCGTCAAAAAATGCCTTGCGATCGGAATTGGTGGCGAGCGAGCGATTGTCCAGCGGAAAAAGCAGAGCGTCTTCAAACGGCACCCACAGGAAGCGCGGCGGCGCAATGCCGGGCCCCATCGCAATGCGATTGGCCAGCATGGTTTCGATTCCCAGTTGGTCGAGCACCCAGATGGGGTAGCCTTCGCGCTCCTGAGCGATCCTGCTGGGCTGCGGCATACTGCCAAAAAGCTGGCGCGACGCTTCGGCCGCCGGCGAAATCCCGGCGCGAGTTCGGACGGGTTCGGTGTAGGGGTCCATGTGCTCCACCGGAAGCGCGTCGTAGCCGGTGTCGCCGGGCGCAGGCAACACGGGATGGGCGTGATTATCGATGGCTTTGATTTTGGCGATCTCAGCCGCGATCGCAGGATCGATCTGGATTTGGCCGCTGGCGAATGCCGCAAGCACGAGCAATAGGGCCGGCAGTTTCATTTTGGTTCGAAACCGAGATGCCAGCCGAGCTGTTGCGCATCGGCCCAAACCACCGAGTGTCCGAACCATTTCGACTGCGTTCCGTGAATGACGACGGAGCCCTTCCGGGGGCCGAGAATGAACGCGGCCGGCGCTTCGCCAAAACGTTCCAGGCGGTCGCTCAGCCATGATTTTGTGGAGGATTTCGCGGACAGCGGCGCGGCCAGCACCACCGGAGTTCCCTGGAACCAGGCGAGATTGGCGCCGAATTCGGCGTCCTCTTGCCGCTGGGGCGGGTCGATCCAGTAGGCTTGCCGGTATTGGGCGATGGCTGCGTCTAAATCCCGAACGGCGATCACGACTTTGGCGACTCCGTTCCAGCCATTCGCCGCAGGCTTGCCGCCAGGGAACGCGCGATTGTCGCGCGGGGTGAAATCGTGAATCAGGAACGGAAAGAAACCGCCGTTGGTCGGCCCAACCTGAGCGGTCTCCCAATCCAGTTGCACGCCGTCGGGCCGTTTGCGTCCGCTCTTCTTGGGTTCGCTCACCTCCACCTTGGCGACTCGTAATCTCTGCACCTCTGCCCCGAAATCCGTGGGACGAATGGCCCAGGAGCAGGGACCGGCGTCGGTTTCCATGAATTTGTCCCAATAATGCGCGGCCAGCGCGGCTGGATCGGCCTTGGGCTGGATCGCGATCAGCTCCAGGTAGGACCCATCCGAAAAACTCGCGAGCGCCATCTCGGTGGCGTGATTGGAATGCGGCCCGCCATATTGCGCTGTGATGCCTGCGACAGTGCTGAGCGCCTTCTGCATGGCCTCGACGTTTTTGCCCGCCACGGTGACGTGATCGATATGAAATTGCTGCGCCGTCATCGAAGCCGCAGCCAGCCAGGTACACCCAATCAGAACGTCCGACCATCACTTGAGGGTAGCGAGTTTGTCGTCTAAATGTTTCAGCGCCAACGCCAGGGTCTTGCGATAGCCCGGATTCTTCGACGATTCCAAATCGTGCACCACGCGGGTGCGCGACAATAGCAGGCTCTCGCGCTGTTGTTTGCGCTCGGTCTCCTCGGGGGTGAGCCGGGGCGACTTCGCCAACGCCGCGCGCTCTTCGGCGGATTCGATCTGAGACTCGACCGACTTGCTTTCCCAGCCTCGCGCCATGCACCTAATATCCCACTTTTGGCGGGATGATCGGGGAGCTCACGGCCGAGCGTAAACCTGAACGTAGGGTACGCTGGGCCGCAGGTCGGGTACACGCGGCTTCAAAGCCGCGTTTTTCCCGGTGCTCGTCCGTCGCCCAGTTTTTGTGCGCCTCCGCACAGCCCGGCTTTACGGGATAGTTTTCGAATGTACCGGGTGACGCGTCTTTCGCGCCCGAGTTGGCAAAAGACGCGGCTGAAAAGCCGCGTGTACCGGAGCATCACATATAGCCATGCTACTTTGATGTCGCATACCCGAGGTGCTAGTCTTGGGGCATCGGCATGTCGTTGATCATGAAGGCATCCCTGGCGGCACTCTTCCTAACGACTTCCGCCTCTCTATCGGCGCAGTGGCTGCACTATCCGACCCCGGGAATCCCGAGGAATCCGGACGGTTCTCCCAATTTATCCGCGCCCGCGCCCAAGACCCCCGACGGCAAGCCGGATTTTTCGGGCCTCTGGGATACGGAGAAGAACCGCCCCTGCCCGCCCGGCGGATGTCCGGACCAGGAAGTCAGCCAGGAGTTCATGAACTTCGGGTGGGGACTCAAGGGTGGACTGCCTTATCAACCCTGGGCGGCGGAGCTCGTCAAAGCGCGGTCGGAACAGAACGGGAAAGACGATCCCGGCACGCAGTGCCTCCCCATCGGCTTCCTGCGGCTGCACACCGACGCGTTTTATCGGAAAATCATACAGCTTCCAGGGCTGCTTTTGATTCTGCATGAACGCAACACCAGCTACCGCCAGATCTTCCTGGACGGCCGGCCTCTTCCCGTGGACCCCAACCCTTCCTGGAATGGATACTCGGTCGGGAAATGGGATGGCGACGCTTTAGTCATCGAGACCAACGGCTTTCGGGACGGGCAGTGGCTCGACCGGGCCGGCAGTCCCTTGACCGACCAAGCCAAAGTGACTGAACGGCTGCGGCGGGTGAATTTCGGGCGCATGGAGGTGGACGTCACCGTCGACGATCCCAAGGCGTACACGAAGCCGTGGACGGTCAGGGTGAAGTCGTTTCTGGTGCCCGACACGGAACTGCTTGACGAAACCTGTTTGGAAAACGAACACGACGCGGGTCACCTGGTAGGGAAGTGAAGCGTGGTCGAGATCCGGCGGCTGAGTGCTGCGGAGGGGCGTCGGTATGTCGCGGCGCTTGCCGGGGTTCTGCTGGACTGCGTGGAAGGCGGCGCATCCGTCAGCTTCATGGCTTCACTTTCGAGGGCTGAGGCCGAGGCCTTTTTCGGGAAGGTCATCGAAGGAGTGGAGCGCGGCGAACGCATCTTGTTGGCGGCTTTTCTCGATGGCGATTTGCTGGGAACGGTGCAGATTCTGACTGCGATGCCGCCCAACCAACCGCATCGCGCCGATATCGCGAAGTTGCTGGTCCGGCGGTCGGCCCGCGGACAGGGAGTGGCAAGGCTTCTCATGGAACAGGTGGAGGAAGCCAGCAGGAGCGTGGGCAAAACCTTGCTGGTGCTGGATACGGTGACGGGAAGCGATGCCGAGAGATTGTACCTGCGCATGGGATGGACGAAGGCCGGCGTGATCCCGAACTATGCGCTGTTTCCCGATGGACGATTTTGCGATACGACGATTTTCTGGAAAGATCTGTCGTGATCTTAGGTGTATGGAAGTCCCCTTCACGCCGGAGCAGGAAGCGCAGCTAACTCCTGATCAGCAGGCGTTTGTTCGTCAGGCGATTTCGAGCGGATGCTTGTCGCTGTTGATGCAGCCGAGGCTTCACTCACTCGCGGAGAAGGGCGTGTGATCACTCAGGAATCCATGCGACATCTTGCCGCCGAAGTGAAGCAGCCGGGACGCGACCGCTTGGCGGCAGAGCAAATGCCCGCCCGCTAGCTTGTCCCCGAGGCTATCTCGCCACTTCACTCCGCGGCCTCAGCTCTATGTGAGGCCAATCGCCCCGTCCGTGCTGGGGGCCGCGAATCATCTAATGTGTTTCGTTATGGGGCCGCGCGATATCCGTCTTCGGCTCCGGCTCGAAACCTAGCGAAAAGTTTAGCCGCGTGGACCTGCAAGCCTGATCGATTTCCAACGAGTTCAGTCGCCGACCGATTAACAGCCGCAACGCATGGCTCCTCTATGGCCTCCACTCTTCGTCGGGCGATGCGATCACCCTGCCACTTCGGCGAAGCCACCACGCCGGCCAACTGTTCATGGAAGTTATGCTCCAGACGCCCTTTGGTTGGAACTCGCGATCATTGCCTCTGAGGTCGGTGTATGTGCCGTGCGGCGTCAAATGCCCAAATTGGAGAAAGAGGCAGGTCGCGTAGCTACTCCAAACATGGCTCACGGTAAGTCCCACCCACGGGGCCATGCCAAAATCGGTATGTAGGTTGGGACGGCAGATCGGCTTGACAACTCCCTAACCCTAATCCTATCATGAGGTTTGCTTGCCTCAATGCGGGGCGCGAGGGGGAGACCGTGATCAAGCTCGACATCATCAACGAAGTGGTCAACAAAACCGGAATTACAAAGACCAAGGCCGAGATGGCCGTGGAAACCGTTTTCGAGAGCATGAAGCGGGCCCTGTCGCATGGCGAGCGCATTGAACTGCGCGGCTTCGGCATCTTCAACGTACGCCCTCGCAAAACCGGCATTGGACGCAACCCGCGCACCGGCGCCGAGGTTGCCATCCCGCCCGGCAAGGCGGTGCGCTTCAAGCCCGGCAAGGAGCTGCAGTCCCTGCAGTAGCGTCGTGGTTCCCCTCTCATCGAACTACGCGTTGAGAGCCGCGTTCACTTTTCCGCGAGACACCATCTCAACGGCGCGCTGGGCTCTGCACTGGGCGCTGCTGGCACTGACGCTTTGCACCACTACGCTGGTCGGCGTGGTGTTCACGCATAGCTTCCAAACCAGGCAGCCACTTACCCTGGACGAATACCTTAACGTATTCATAACTCTCCAGGACAAGCCGCATCTGCTGGTGGACGGTCTGGCGTTTTCCATTACGCTGCTGACCATTCTGCTGGCGCATGAGCTGGGGCACTACTTCGCCTGCCGTTACTATGGAATCGACGCCAGCCTGCCGTATTTTCTGCCCTTTCCCTCGCCCATCGGAACGCTCGGCGCTTTCATCAGGATTCGCTCGCCGATTTATACCCGGCAGGCGCTTTTCGATGTAGGCATCGCCGGACCATTGGCGGGATTTGCGGTGTTGTTGCCGTTCTTGGTGCTGGGCATCAGCCTGTCCAAGGTGGTTCCGGGGATCGACGGCGGGGACCTGATTTTTGGCGTTCCCCCGATCCAACGAGCCGTCGAGTGGCTGTTCTTCCCTCACGCCCGGCCCGAAAGCATCCTGCTGCATCCCATTGGGCGAGCCGCCTGGGTGGGCATTCTGGCCACCGCGCTTAACCTTTTGCCGATAGGCCAATTGGATGGCGGGCACATCCTTTATGCGTTCACCGGCCGATGGCACAAACTGTTATCGCGCGTATTTGTTGTGGCTCTGGTACCGCTGGGGATTTTTTACTCGCGGAGTTGGCTGGTGTGGGCAGCGCTGCTGTTCTTTTTTGCACTGCGGCACCCCGTGATATTCGACGATACCAAACTGGACAAGAAACGCACCGCGCTGGGATTCGCCGCGCTCGCCATATTCCTTGCGACCTTCATGCTGGCGCCGCTGGCTGACCGGTAACCTGCCGGCAGCAAGTGACAAATCTTCACACGTCTGTGTCAGAATGCCACTCGGCGTCGTCCTTCGGCGCGGACGACAGCATCGAGAGGAACAGTGCAAACACTAGCAAACCCGCGGCAATCGCTCCGGCCAACATCGTGAGACCCACCTTCTGATTACTTCAATTGCAATTGCGGGGCCAAGATCGCAAAATGGACGACGATGAGACTAACGACGAGGCTAATACCGTGGATCGCCGTCCTGGCTGCCCCCTGGGCACTCGGTAATGCCCAAATTCCACCAGCCCCCATCGACATTCCCAGTGGTCCGATTCCGATCCAAATTCTGGCGCAGAGCCCGGCCGACACTACTACGGATCTTCAGGTGATCTGCCTCTTTCGGTCGTCGCCGGAGAACACGCTGCACGGCTCCCTGCTGGAAATCAATGAAAAACTGAAGGGCCTGCTGGATCGCATCCGCAACGCCAACCTGTTCCGCGGAGAACTGGGAGAGACGCTGGTGCTTGCGCCGCCGAAGGGCAGCCTTGGCGCCAGAAAGCTGCTCATGATCGGCCTGGGAGATTCCCAGACGTTTTCCCCGCAGCGGATGCAATTGGTGGGCGAGATCGTTTATGCCGAAGGGAGCCGTTTGGGCGTGGCGCATCCGTTTTTTGCCCCCACGGTGCTGGATGGGGGAGTCACCGGCTTCGCGACCGGCGAGGTCTCGCAAAACTTTCTCAGCGGATTCCTGCGAGCGGTTGCAATCGATAAGGCCC
Source organism: Bryobacterales bacterium (assembly GCA_963824345.1). Taxonomy (GTDB): domain Bacteria; phylum Acidobacteriota; class Terriglobia; order Bryobacterales; family Bryobacteraceae; genus Palsa-89. Next base: position 398,330 of record CAWGOZ010000006.1, on the reverse strand, counting down.
TCAAGACCGCGGGCGCATCGGCTGGTGCCAGCGTCACTGGGCTGACCTTTCTCGCTGGCGCGAAAAACGTGCCCAGCACGCGAGAAGGTCTCGAGCAGGCGATTGCCGCGGCGGCGCCCCTCAAATAAGCTGAACAAAACGGCATCCAAAGGAATATTGCGATAGAAGGCTATCGCTTGTTCTGATGCTGTCCGGCGAATCTCATCTCTCCGATCAGGAACTGCTTCTGGCTGCCGACGGCGAACTCTCCGAGCGGGATGCCGAGCGCGTCCAGTCGCACCTGGCCGCGTGTTGGGCCTGCCGGGCGCGCACGCAGGAGATGGAGCGGGTGATCGGTGAATTTGTCCGCTTGCATCAGCCCAGCTTCGACGTGGAAATTCCCCCTCCCGATGGGCCCCGCGCGTTGCTGCAGGCCCAGATCGCTCAACTCGCGGAGCCCTCGCCCGCATCTTGGGCGCCTTGGCTTCGTGCGGCTGCGGCCGCGTTCGTATTGGTGGCCATCACCTATTTCGTTGCCTACGTTTGGATGTCGCGCCCAGCCGCGCGCCCGGTGGCCGTCGCGGTTCCCGATCCCATCCTCACGCCCGGCGCTACCGTGCTCTTGGCCCGGGCCGATGTATGCCGCGCGTCCAACACCAAAAACAAGCCTGTGCCGGCCGCGCTGCAGCGAAAAGTATTTGACGAATACGGCATTCACCGCGCCGAGCCCAGCGCTTACGAGGTGGACTACCTGATTACACCCGCGCTAGGAGGCGCGGACGACATCCATAACCTGTGGCCGCAGTCCTATACCGCAACCGTTTGGAACGCCCAGGTCAAGGACGCGCTGGAGGATCATCTGCGCGACCTGGTGTGCGATGGCGAACTGGATTTGGCCACCGCCCAGCGCGCGATCGCAAGCAACTGGATCGAAGCGTACAAGAAGTATTTTCACACCAATCAGCCACTAAGGAGGCTTCGATAATGGCTCGTTTTTTCGCGGTCCTGCTGTTGGCGGCTCTCGCGTTGCAGGCCCAGAATCCCGAGGGTGAGATCCGCGTCCAAGTGAAAGATCCGTCGGGCGCACCTATGGAAGCTGCGGGGAAATTGGAAGGCCTGGCAGGCGGAGTAGCGCGTGATTTTCAGACCGACGCGCAGGGCGTCGCCGTTCTTGGAAAGTTGCCCTTCGGGCGCTACCGGCTGCAAGTTTCCAAAACCGGGTTCACGACGCAATCGGTTGCCATCGATGTCCAGTCCGCCACACCCGTGATCCGCAGCGTCTCCATGCGAATCGCCCTTCAGACCGCCAAGGTAGAGGTCGTCTCCGAGACGCCGCTGGCCGGATCGGATCTTGAGATCAACCAAATCGCCGCGCCAGTGCAGACGGCGACGGCGGCTGATATCGAGAACAGCGGAGCGCTGGATCTTGGGGATTTCATGAACCGCAAGCTGAACGGCATTTACATCAACGAAATGCAGGGCAACCCGTTCCAGCCGGATGTGAATTTCCGCGGGTACACCGCTTCGCCGCTGCTCGGAACGCCGGAAGGCATCTCGGTGTATGTCGATGGAGTCCGACAGAATCAGCCGTTCGGCGACGTTGTGAGCTGGGATTTGATCCCCAAGGACGCGATTTCCGAGGTCGCGCTGGTGCCTGGATCGGATCCCCTGTTCGGCCTGAACACTCTGGGCGGAGCGCTCTCGATCCAGACCAAGAACGGCGTCAGCAATCCGGGCTGGGCCGGCCATGTCCTGTACGGCGCCAGCGGGCGCAAGGAAGTGGAGGGCGAGTTCGGCGGCGGCAAAGGCACCGGGTTCAACTGGTTTCTTTCGGGGCTGGGATTTCACGAATCGGGCTGGCGCTATGCCTCCCCCTCCGATGTCCGGCAGGGATTCGCCCGCCTGGGCTGGCGGACCGCGAAGACGGATCTCGCGCTCACCATGTCGTACGCCTACAATACGCTGCTCGGCAACGGCGTCCAGGATTACCGGCTACTGGCCGCGAACTACACCAGCGCCTATTCGGTGGCCGACAGCACAGCCAATCGTTCCCCATCGTTTAATTTCATTGCCCGGCATTCTTTCAGCGACACTCTCACGTTCACCGGCAACGTCTGGTATCGCAACATTCGCACGGAAACCATCAATCCTAACTTTAACGGCGACGTAGTGGGCAATGACATCTATCAGCCTACGCCGGACGAGCAAGCGGTTCTGGCCGCAGCCGGATATACGGGCTTTCCCATCAGCGGCGCCGGCATCGGCAACACGCCCTTTCCCAAATGGCCTTGCATTGCGGAAGCGCTGACGCCGGGAGGCAGCCCGGACAGCGCCTGCGATGGCGTGAACGTTTATTCGAAGGAAGTGCAGAACGAATACGGTTTTTCGGGACAGTTCACCTGGATCGCCAGTCCAGGCATTGGACGCAACCAGTTCGCTGCCGGAGCGTCGCTTGACCGCAACAACATTACCTACACCCAGACCACGGATTACGCCTACGTTCTTCCGAATTACTCCTTTGTTAGCGTGCCGGCCTGGCAGGATGGATCCACGGTGGACGCGAGCGGCAACCCGATCGACTCTCAAGTAGGGCTCAAGGGTCACGCCCCGAACTGGAGCCTTTACTTCGCTGACACGCTCACTCTGTGGAAGAAAGTGAATGTGACCATCTCGGGGCGATACAACCGCGATGCGGTGAACAACCTCGATTTGCTCAGTCCGACGCCTGGGCCGAACTCCCTCACCGGCGACTATACCTTTCAGCGCTTCAACCCGGCGGTCGGAATTACCTGGAGCCCGATCGCGAGCGTGAACGCCTATGCCAGATTCGCGCAAGGCAGCCGCGCGCCAACGTCCATTGAACTTGGCTGCGCAGACCCAAGCGCCCCATGCAGTCTGCCAAATTCTTTGTCCGCCGATCCGCCGCTCCAGCAAGTGGTCACAGACACGTGGGAAGTGGGCTTGCGCGGCAAGCCGGAGATTCCGGGGTTTCACAATCTCGGCTGGAATGCCGGCGCGTTCCGTGACGAGAATCACAACGACATTCTCTTCGTCGCGGCGCCGGAGCTCGGTACCGGCTATTTCAAGAACTTTGCCAAAACCCTGCGCGAGGGGTTCGAAGCCGATCTGGATGGGCGCATCGGGCAGATCACCTGGGGCCTGGATTGGACGTTCCTGTCGGCCACCTACCAAAGCGTCGAGACACTGGACGGCTCGGCAAACAATACCAACGACATCGCGCTCGAGGGCTATCCCGGACTCGGGGGCACCATCACGGTTCACCCAGGGAATCGAATTCCGCTCATCCCAAAACAAACCGGGAAGGCCCATCTGGACTACCAGGCGACTAAAAAGCTCGCATTCGACCTCAATGAAGTTGTTGTATCGAGCTCCTATGCGCGCGGGAACGAGAATAATGCCTACCAAGCCGATGGCGTCTACTACCTCGGCCCCGGCGTTTCACCCGGCTATGCGATCACCAACTTCCGCGCTCATTACGATCTTACGCGGCATCTGCAACTGGCCGTTCAGCTCGACAACCTGTTCAACCACGAATATTACACGGCAGCGTGGCTGTGCGAATACGGTATTGACAGCGCGCGGCGCGTTTCAGTCTCTGCCGTTCCCGGCCTACGCCGACGGGCCCTATGCGGGAAGCGCTCCTTCCCAAAGCGTCTCGTTCTTCTCGCCCGGCGCCCCGCGAAGGGCCTGGGTGGAACTGAAGCTAAGGTTCTGATGTGGCACTCCGCGCTCCGGTGTAAACTACATTAGGGACGCCGGTTCACGGAGGTCCCAGCCCGAAAATGGGCCGCGTCCGTCCGCCCGGCGGATGCATCAAAGACAATTGCGGCCAACATCGTCCGCGAAAAAGGAGAATTTTCAAAATGAGCACCGCCCCAACCGCGGCGTCCGCCGCCACATATACCATCGACCCGGCGCATTCCGGCGCCGGTTTCAAGGTCCGGCACCTGATGGTCGCCTACTTTCGAGGAGGATTCAGCGGCCTCACCGGCGACGTGGTGGTCGACCACGCCAATCCGGCCAACACCAAGATTAACGCCAGCATCGATGCCACCACCATTCATACGCACGATGAGAAGCGGGATGCGCACGTGAAGGGCGCGGATTTCCTGGACGTCGAGAAGTTCCCGAAGATCACTTTCGTTTCCAAGCGGGTGACCCCGGACGGCAAGAACCAATGGAAGATCACCGGCGATTTGACGCTGCGCGGCGTCACCAAGGAGGTGACGCTGGACGTGGAAAGCGCGCCGGCGGAAGCCAAGGACCCGTGGGGCAATCTGCGCAGCGGAGCCTCCGCGGAGACGGTCATCAAGCGCAGCGACTTCGGGCTCACGTTCAATGCGCCGCTTGAAACCGGCGGCTTCATGTTGAGCGACGACGTTCACATTCACCTGGACGTTGAATTGATCAAGAAGGCCTGATCGTGCGGACCATTTCCCCGATCGCCTGAACCACCAGCTCCGGTTCGTCGAGTTGTATCCAGTGCCCGCTCTTCGCCGCAATAATGTGCCGGCCGCGCGGAGAGCGGCGAGCCAGCATATCGCGTTCCTTGCGTTGTTCGGGCGTGGAGTTGGAGGCTGACAATACGATCACCGGAAGGTTGACGGCTTCCGGGAACGCGTCCGCTTCGGCGGCGCTGGCCGGCAGCGCTTCCAGATATGCGGCCAGTCCTCGAAAACTTTTCGGCTGGCACCAGTGCGCCCGCACCATCGGCCAGGTTTCAGGCGGCAGCTTGCTCACTTCGCCCACCAGCCGCGAGATCACGGACTCGCCGCGCCCGCTGCTCAGCTTTGCGATGATTTGTGGAATGCGCCGAAGGCGAGTGCCGCCCGAGAGCAATAAAGCCAACGAAAGCCGCACTACGCCCAGCCGCGCCAGCAGGGCGCCGCGCCGCGCCAGCCTCACGCCTAGCCGGAGCATTTGTGCGTGCGCGGGCGTTACATGTAACCATTCGTCCGGCGACAGCGGATCCACCAAAACCAAACCCGCCACTCGATCGGAATATTGGGCCGCGTAGGCGCGCACCAGCATGCCGCCGTAGGAGTGCCCTACCAGTATGTAGGGAGGCGAAATCCCCGCCGTTGCGAGGAGCGCGTCGAGTTCGTCTACGATAGCCGAAGTGGTGCGGGGCCGAGTGGAGGGATCGCTCCATCCCAGCCAAGCCCGGTCATACGCGTGCGCGCGGGCAAAGCCCGCCACCTGCGCTTGAACGCTCGTCCAATTCAGGCAGGTGGCCGAGATGCCGGACTCGAAAATCACCGGCGGGCCGTCCACGCCGCTCTCGATGAGATGCAGGCGACAGCTGCCCACGTCGATCATCCGGCCGGGCGGAGGATAGCGGCGCAGATCGGCGGCCGTTCCCACCGCCTGGCAAATTGCCGCAAGAGCAACGAGAACGACGCCGACCGCAGCAACCAGCAGTAGAATCGTCAAAGGACCACGATTCTACCGCAACATCAGCTTCGGGTACCGGCTCTTCGCGCCTGTTGCAACTCACTCAGCTTCTGCTGCTGTCTCATACGGCCTTGCCAATCCGGGCGACTTCGGATACAGTGATTCAACGGAGCGATTGATAATGGCCTTTTGCGCAAACTGCGGTGCGGCTGTCGATGGTAGATTCTGCCAGAAGTGCGGCGCGCCCGTGGCGACGCCAGGAGCGCCCGTGCCTCCCACGCCAGGGGCCCAGCCCTTGCAGCCGGTGGTAGCAAACAGCGTCTCCATGACGGACAACATGGCGGGTGCATTGTGCTATCTGTTCGGTTTCATCACCGGCATTTTGTTTCTAGTGCTCACACCGTATAACCAAAACCGGACCATTCGGTTCCACGCCTTCCAGTCCATCTTTCTCAACATCGCCTGGTTCGCGGCCTGGATCGTAATCACGATTATTATGATCCCGTTCCACTACATCCCCTTCCTGGGCCTTTTCATCAGCATTGTCCTGCATGCCGCCCTGGGTCTCGGCGCTTTCATTCTGTGGCTCTACCTGATGTTCAAAACCTACAACGGCGAGAAGATTGTTTTGCCAGTGGTGGGTCCCTTCGCCGATAAGCAAGCCGGCGCCTGAGCCTACTCGAAAAGTCCGCAAAATCTGGTGTCTTGGGGGCTGTGTGTAGTACGATGGCTAGCATGCTCGTCGAATTTGAATTTCGCGGCGACATCTGCGTGCTTCATCTGAAAGGGCGTTTTGCGACCGGGCAGGATTCGCTGTATTTGCACACCAAAGCCGAGGAGTTGAGAAACTCGGGCTATGTGCGGATTCTGGTGGATTTCGCGGACGTTGATTATATCGACTCGACCGGCATCGGATTTTTGATCGGGATTTACACCAGCGTTACCAAGAGCCCCAACGGCCGATTCGCGCTGGCCAGCGCCAACCGCCGGGTCCGCGATGTGCTGGAGCTGACGCGGCTGGCTCAAGTGATCCAGATGTATCCGAGCGAGGCTGCCGCGCTGGAGGCAATCGGCGGTGGAAAGACTTCGGCCACGCAGGCCACCTGAGAGCGTTACCGAGCCGCGACCGCGAGGGAGTTTGATCCGGGAGGCGCTTATTTGGACCAAGGCATGGGAATGTTCCTTTCGCGAGGAAGGACCGATAGCCCGTAACGGAGCGCATGCGGGACCCAGTACCGCTTCAGCGGGGCAGCCATGCGAAGATGGTACTGCGTGGCAGTAAGAGTCCAGGTTCCCAAGAAGGCTTCCGCGGTGCGGGTGGTTTTGCACCCCATCGGCAAGATTTTCCTCGTACTGCTGGTATTGGGTTTGACCACCGGGTTTGGGGTGTTCACGTTCTATTACGTGAAGTACTCGCGGTTGATCGAATCCAAACTGGCGGCGGGTCCGTTCGCGAATACGTCCTTGTTGTTTGCGGCGCCGCGCACGGTGGATGTAGGCGATATCGCCGATCCACAAGAGATCGCGAGCGATCTGCGGCGGAGCGGGTACACCGAATCGGCCAGCAATCGCATGGGTTACTTCACGCTGAAGCCGGAAGAGATCGACGTGTATCCGGGGCCGGATTCGTATTTCAAGCGGGACGAAGGGGTGATCAAGTTCGCGGGCCGCAAGGTGACGCAGATCATTTCCCTGGCCGATAACACGGATCGGACCGAATACACGCTGGAGCCCGAGCTGATCTCGAATCTGTTCGATAAGAACCGGGAGAAACGCCGGCTGGTGAGATACGAAGATATTCCGCCGCTGCTGGTGCATGCGGTGGTGTCGGCGGAGGACAAACGGTTTTTCCAGCACTCCGGTTTCGATCCGGTTCGCATCATCAAATCGGCTTACGTCGATGTCCGGGAGCATCGCTACGCGCAGGGCGCTTCCACTTTGAGCCAGCAACTGGCGCGCATGTTCTGGCTGGACAACGACAAGACCTGGCGACGCAAGATTCCGGAGGTGCTGATCACCATGCACCTCGAGCAGAAGCTGAAGAAAGAGCAGATTTTCGAGTACTACGCGAATCAGGTGCCGCTGGGACATCGCGGAAGTTTTGGAATTCGCGGTTTCGGCGAAGCGGCGCAGGTGTATTTCGGCAAGGACGTGAGCAAGTTGACGCTGCCGGAGGCCGCGACGCTGGCCGGATTGATCCAGCAGCCCAGTTTCACCAATCCATTTCGCTGGCCGGAGCGGGCCCGGGCTCGGCGCAACGTGGTGTTAAAACTGATGCGCGAAAACAAGTACATCAGCGAGGATGAGTACGAGCAGGCGATTGCGACGCCGGTGGTGCTGGTGAAGCAAGGCAACGAAACGGCTGAAGCGCCGTACTTCGTGGACCTGGTGAACGACACGCTGATCGAGAAATTTCCGGACTACAATTTCCAATCCAATACGTACCGGGTGTACACGACGCTCGATCCGAATTTGCAGCGGGACGCCGCCGAAGCGGTGCGAATCGGCATGGAAGAGGCCGACCAACGGATCAAGGGGCGCAAGAAGCGCGATCCGAGCTATCCCGATCCGCAATGCGCCCTAATTGCTCTGGATCCGCAGACGGGCGAGGTGCGGGCGCTGATCGGTGGCAGGAACTACGGCACCAGCCAACTGAACCGGATACTGGCCAAGCGGCAGCCCGGCTCGTCGTTCAAGCCGTTCGTTTACGCGACTGCATTGAACACGGGGCTCTCGGCGGGTCAAGTGAACGCGGTTCCGGCGAATGCCGTTCCAGTGAATAGCGGCGCGGCGAACGCCCTTCCGCCGAATAGCGGCCAGGTGATCACGCCGGCCACTATGATCACCGATGAGCCGACCACGTTTTACTTCGATGGCAAGCCTTATGAGCCCAGCAATTTCGAACATAAATTCTATGGCAATGTCTCGCTTCGGGACGCGCTGGCGCGTTCCTTGAACGTAGCCACGGTGAAACTGGCCGAGGAAACGGGCTATGACGCGATAGTGGATTTGGCGCGGCGGGCGGGGATGAACGTGGAAATCCATCCCACGCCGGCGGTGGCGCTGGGGGCCTACGAAGTGACGCCGCTCGAGATCGCGGGCGCCTACACGATTTTCGCCAACCAGGGCGTTTATTCCAAGCCGTATTTTGTTTCCGATATTGCGAGCGACCGCGGGTCGATCATTTACGACAACAAGCCGGAGCACCACGATGTTCTAGATCCGCGCGTGGCTTTTTTGATGGACCAGCTTTTGGAAGAAGTGGTGCGGACCGGAACAGGCGCGAGCGTGTGGTCGCGCGGCATCAACTTCCCGGTTGCCGGCAAGACCGGGACCTCGCATGACGGTTGGTTTGCCGGATTTACGTCGAAACTGATCTGCATCGTGTGGGTGGGATTCGACGACAATCGGGAGCTCAATCTGGAGGGCGCGCATTCCGCGCTGCCGGTGTGGGCGGAGTTTATGAAGCGGGCCCACGAGCATCGGGAATATCGAAACGTGAGCGAGTTCCAGGCTCCCGGCGGGGTGGTTGGAGTGCAAATCGATCCGGCCTCGGGGCAGCTAGCGACGGCGGCTTGTCCCAAGGTTCGGACCGAATATTTCATCGAAGGCACGCAGCCGGTGGAACTGTGCGCGCTGCACGGCGGCGGCGGAATGCGCGTGGCGGGTTGGGAGACCGGACAGCCGGCGCGCCCCTCCGACCCGAATTCGCCGGCGGCAACCGGGGCGGTAGCTTTGCAGCCACGCTTGGCGCAGGCGTCGCGGCCGGGTCCAGGGTCGCCCGATTCTCCCTCTCAACCCCAGGCTCCAGCCAAACGTAAGGGCTTTTTCGATCGCCTTCGGGGTATATTCAAGTAATTGTTTTTCCGAAAGTGATAGTGTATATGTGACGCCCGGGTGTATTGGATTCGGGCGATTCGGAAACTCGGGGAGGTCGAACCATGGCTTCCAGCCTGTGGTTAGCCGCAATCAGTTTCGGGGCGGTCCAGATGTTCCTTCCGGCCGTCACTGCTCAAACCAACATACCTTCCAGCGCCTTCTTTGACACCGGGCAGACGCAGCCCGCGGCGCAGAAGAAGCCCGCACCGGAGACGCTCACTCCCGAAAGGCGCGGCGACATATTCATGGCCGAAAAGAGGTACCGGGAAGCCGCGGAGATGTATCGGGAAAACTCCCAAGGCTCGGCGGTGATGCTGAACAAGACCGGTATCGCTTATCACCAAATGCTACAACTGGACCTGGCGGAAAAGTACTATCGGCTGGCGGTCCGCCTGGATCCCAAATACGCCGAAGCCATCAATAATCTTGGGACCATCTACTACGCAAGAAAGAGCTACCGGCGCGCGCTGAATCAGTACAAGAAGGCACTGCGGCTCAATGACCAAGCCGCTTCCATCTGGAGCAACTTAGGAACGGGCTATTTTGCGCGGAAGGAGTACCAGCACGCGGCGGAAGCTTTTCAGCAGGCGCTGATGCTGGACCCGGAGGTGTTCGAGTCGAGGAGCACGCAAGGGGTTCTGCTGCAGGACCGGAGCGTGGAGGAGCTGGCCAAGTTTCACTACTATCTGGCGCAGACCTATGCGAAAGAGCGAATGAACGATCGAGCTCTACAGTACATCCGGAAGGCCTTGGAAGAGGGCTATAAAGAAAAGAAGAAGATTCAGGATGATCCGGCGTTTGCGGCCATGAAGGAACTGCCTGAGTTCAAGGAGCTGATGGCGCTGGAGCCGCGTGTTCTGTAGAAGAACACGGGTCGTAGTATTCGGTGTAGTTGCGAAGCGCGGTTCTTGAACGCCGGGGCAATCGGGATGCAGCCAAGAAGAGCCAGGAGCGGCGTTCGAAATACGCGGGGGCTACGAAGTAACCGGCTTGTGTTCCCAGGGCTTGTCGGCATCGCCCTGATCGCGGTGTTCCACCCGATCATAGAGGTGAAGATCGGACGTGGTGCCCAGGCTTTCGTTATACAGGCTGGGAAGGCCCAGACCTTCCTTCAAGTCCTCCTCGAAGGCGTGGAGGGCTTTGAGATGCGTGGCGAGAGCCGGCGCGGTCCGGCCGGTGGGCGTTTTCCAGAACATTTGATAGCCGCGGTTGACCAGCAGTCCGATTTCATCGCCGAGAACGAAGCCCGCCTTGTTTACGCGCGGGTGCTGGCCGGGGCGATCTTCGATGATGGCTCCAATGCCATCGCGGGTGATCTGCGCCTTGCCCGCTCCGGCGGGGCTGGTGCTGAACCCAAGCTTTCTCAGGCCATCGAGACGTTCGGTGAAGGTGAATTCGTGGGGTTTCTCTCGGCGGAAGAACATGCAGTCTCTATCATGCCAGACTTCCGTCTCCCTCACGGTCGCGGCTCGGTTAGGGGCGCGGTTGGTTAGGGACGCGGTTCGCTTGGGCGCAAGTGCGCGCCGAGAAAGTCGGCGGCCGCGTGATACGCCTGGAGCCAACGTTTCTCGGTGAGGAAGCCATGGATCTCGTCGGGAAAAATGAGCTCCTGAAATTCGACGCCCTGTTTGCGAAGCGCTTCGACCAGGGCCACGGTTTGCTGGAACGGGACATTGCGGTCGTCATCGCCATGGATCAATAAGACTGGAGATCGCCAGGTGCCGACCGAAGCCAGAGGCGAAGATTCGAAGGCGACGCGAGCGGCATCCACGTCCTTGCCGGGATTGTAAGCGGGGACGAAGTTAGCGATTACAGTGTTCCAGTCGTGTACGCCGTGAAAGTCCACGCCCACTGCAAATAGGTCCGAAGCGCGAGCGAGGCCGAGGGCGGTCAGATAGCCGCCATAGGAGCCGCCCCATAGACCGATGCGTTTGGGATCCACATCGGCGCGGCTTCGCAGATACAAACCCGCACCGCGAACGTCGTTGAATTCGCTGGCGCCGGTGGCGCCGTAGTTGGAGGCTTCGCGGAAATCGAGGCCGTAGCCGATGCCGCTGCGATAGTTCACCGAGAGCACGATGTAGCCGAGGCTGGCCAGATACTGATTCATCGCGTAGGCGTTGTGATAGTAGTCCATGGAATGCCAGCCCAGCAGCATTTGCCGGCGTGATCCGCCATGCAAGAAAAGCAGCGCGGGGTGTTGCTGGTGGGGATCGGCCCCGCCAGGCAGGAAGAGCTGTCCGTGAATGCGCAGGCCGTCGGTGGCGGAGAAGGTGACAGATTGCGGGGCGATCAGGGAGGAGGCCGGGAAGCTGGCCGGAATGGCGCCGGGAGCAAGGTCGCGCGCCTCGGAGCCGCGGGTCTGGATAGCCGCGCGGGCTGGATTTCTTGCGTCGGAGCGGAGCATGGCGACCGCGGCGCCGTCGCTGGTTTCCACTGGAGCCCACTCGATACCATCGCCGCGGGTCAGTGGCGCGAGGCCTCCGCCGGCGACGGAGACGCGCCAAAGATGGCGGCGATCGGTGTCGTCCTGGTTGGAGGAAAACAGCACGGTGCGGCCGTCGCGAGACAGCGCAGCGTGTTCGATTTCGAATTCGCCAAGCGCGTTGAGGGGCTGAGGCGCTTCGCCATGCGTGGAGATGGAGTACAGATGCAACCAGGCCGTGCGCTCCCAAGGGAAGACGATGCGGTCGCCCGCGCCCCAGAACAATTGGTTGGCGGCGTCCATCGCGTGGAAGGCGCTGCCGGGGGCTTCGGAAGCGCGCCAAAGCTCGTGCCCGTCTCCGGTTTCAGCATCGGCGAGGCGAATGGACCAGGGCTGGCTGTCGTGCACAGGTCCAAAAGAAAATGCGCGAGTGGAGGCGGCGATGCGCGTGAAGGCAATCCGCTTGCCATCGGGAGACCAGACCGGGTTGGAATCGCGATCCACGCTGGGGTCGAGATAGAGGAGCGATTGAGCGGCAAAATTGTACACGGCTATGAAGGAGTGATCGGTGCGAGTGGAGACGAAGGCGAGTTGCGATCCGTCCGGAGACCAGCGGAGCTCGGATGCCTGGCCTTTGGCATGGATGAGCTGAGAGGGCGTGGAATCCGGCTGGAGGTCATTTTTGAGAACAGCGGACCAGATCTGATCCTTGCGGAGGAAAACGAAGCGGTCGCCTTTCGGAGAGACGGTGGGCTGGTTGCCCTCGGCGACTCTTCGGGGAGCGCCGCCGGCCAGGGGCGCGATCCAGATGCTTTGGTCCACCCCTTGGGGGAGGCTGGCGGGATTGGGGTCGTCGCGATGCATTTCGAAATCGCCGCCGCGGACGTAGAGGAGAGAACCGCCGTCCGGCGTCCAGGTAAGCTCGGCGATCTCCTGGCCGTCGTCGGCTGTGTAGTGAGTGAGCTGGCGACCTTGGTAGGCGGGCGCTTCGGCAATCCAGATGTTGCGCGCGCCGTGTTGATTGAGCACCCAGGCGACCGCTCCACCTCGCGGGGCGGCGGTGAGGCCGGAAGGGAAGGGAGCGCTCATCACTTGCTCGAGCGAAAAGCGCGTCGGAGAGACGGAGACGGCCAGCGAAGATGCAAAAAGAAAGGCGAGTAGCGTGCGGACGGGCATAGTCAATTGTTATACACTGAGACGCGGATTTGGAGGCCTGTATTTTCCATGTTGAGTTACTCGCGGGGCCCGGATGCTCCGCTGATCGAGGCTAGCATCTGGGAAGTGTTTGAAGGAACGGCTTCCCGGTTTCAGGACAACGAAGCTCTGGTGGCGCGGCACCAAGGAGTGCGGCTGACGTTTTCGGAACTGGCTGCGGCGGTGGAGCGAACGGCACGGGGACTGGCAGGTCTGGGTCTCGGGGCGCACGATCGGATCGGGGTGTGGGCGACGAATTGCGCCGAGTGGGTGCAGCTGCATCTGGCCTGTGCCCGGATTGGCGCGGTGCTGGTGAACGTGAATCCGGCGTACCGGTCGTACGAGCTGGCGTTTGTGCTGCGCAAGTCGGGGATGAAGGCGTTGTTTCTTTGGGAAAAAGACAAACGTTCGGATTATCGGGCGATGGTCGATGAAGCGCTGGCGGGGCAATCGTCTGGGTGGGCTTTGGAGCACGTGGTTTACTTCGGCACGGAAAAGTGGACCAGGATGCTGGGCCAAGGTCGAGACATTCCGGCACGGCGGATCGCGGCCGATGAAGTGACCAATATCCAGTACACGTCGGGAACAACCGGATCGCCCAAGGGCGTGCTGCTGACGCATCGAAATGTTTTAAACAATGCCCGGGTGATCGCCGATGGCTTGCGGATCGGGGAGCGGGATCGAATCGTGGTTCCAGTGCCGCTGTATCACTGTTTCGGATGCGTGATTGGCACCTTGGTTTCGGTGGTGAGCGGGGCGACGCTGATACTCCCCGCCGCCGCCTTCGACGCGCTGTCTACATTGGAGGCGATTCACGCTGAGCGCGCGACGGCGATTTATGGCGTGCCGACCATGTTCATCGCGGAGCTGGAGCATCCGGCTTTCCATACGTTCGACTACGGGTCGCTGCGAACCGGGCTAATGGCGGGCGCGCCTTGTCCAGTGGAAATAATGAAGCGCGTTGCGAGCGACATGCATTGCGAAGGAATGACGGTTGGATACGGGCAGACGGAAAGCTCGCCGGTGATTACGATGTCGGGGGTGCATGACAGCCTGGAGCGGCGGGTTTCGACGGTGGGCCAAGCGTGCCCGAACACGGAAGTGAAGATTGTTTCCACCAGCGGCGATACGGTGCCGGTGGGCGAACAAGGCGAGCTGTGCACGCGCGGGTATCTGGTAATGAGGGGCTACGATCAGGAGCCAGAGGCGACCCGCCGCGCCGTCGATGAAGACGGCTGGCTGCACACCGGGGACCTGGCGACAATGGACGCGCACGAATGCTTCCGGATAACGGGGCGAGCCAAGGATATGATCATCCGGGGCGGAGAGAACGTGTATCCGCGAGAGGTGGAGGAGTTCCTGCACACGCATCCGAAGGTGGCGGAGGTGCAGGTGGTGGGCCTTCCCGATGCGCGACTGGGCGAAGTGGTTGCGGCTTGGATCCGGCTGAAGGAACCGGCATTGGAGGAGGAGATCCGGGAGTACTGCCGCGGGCGGATCGCGCATTTCAAGGTACCGCAATATATCCGCTTCGTGGAAACATTTCCGATGACCGTGACGGGGAAGGTCCAGAAGTTTCGAATGCGCGAGATCGAAATCCAGGATCGCGGATTGGAGGATGCGGCAAGGATTAAGACAGCGTGAATGGAGTGCGAGCGCGGTATTTATTCGTGAAAACGAGGGTGACAGAAAACAGGTAAGAATCTCGGCGAGAATTACCTTGACTCATCAGGCCACCTCGATTATACTAGACTCATCATGGTTGCCGAACCCAAGACTCTTCAACAAGCGGTCATCTTTTACGCCGATCCCGACAATTGCCTGAACTTCCTTATGGCGCGTAGGCTGGAATGGAAGGACGGCGTTGTCTGCCCGACGTGTGGCTCTAAGAACGTGGCTTTCCTGAAGTCTCGGCGGCTGTGGCAGTGCAAGACTCGCCATCCGAAGGCTCAGTTCTCCATTAAGGTTGGCACCATCTTTGAGGATTCCCCTATTGGCCTGGACAAGTGGCTTGTGGCTATGTGGATGATTGCGAATTGCAAGAACGGGATTAGCTCCTGGGAACTTCACCGGGCGCTCGGCGTGTCTCAAAAGGCCGCGTGGTTTATGCTTCACCGCATCCGACTTGCGATGCAGGACGATCTCACGGGCGGCATGCTCGAAGGTGAAATCGAAATCGACGAAACCTTCATCGGTGGCAAGGCGCGAAACATGCATAAGGACAAGAGAGCCAAGATGCAGATGTACAGCCGCCGTGGAGACAACAAGACCACGGTACTCGGCATTCTTGAGCGTCAAGGTAAGGTGCGGGCAACCGTTATTCCTGATCGCACAAAGCCGACCATGCAGGAAAACATTCGCGGCACGGTCGAGAAGGGCGCAACGATTTACTCCGACGAACACGGCAGCAATTGGAAGATGGACGATGAGTACACCCATGAAATCGTGAATCATCTTGAGGCGTATGTGCAGGGGAACGTCCACACCAACGGGCTTGAGAACTTCTGGAGTTTGCTCAAGCGCGGGATCAATGGATCGTACGTGAGCGTTGAACCATTTCACCTGTTCCGCTATGTCGATGAGCAGGCGTTTCGCTTTAACAACCGGCATGACATGAATGACAGCGACCGCTTCCGCGCTCTTGCTTCGCAGATCGTGGGGAAGCGCTTGACCTTCGCCGAAGTCACCGGCAAGGTGGGGAAAAAACCGGACGCCAGCGAGTAGGACGGGGCGGAAGCGTGGGCCTAAGCCGAAGGCCGCTTGACGCGCTGCTTTTTGGTTTTCGGTCCTGGTTTGCTCGGATTCAGCGCAGCCTGCTTGCGGTGTTCCTCTACGCGTTCTTTTATGACGCTGTGGGGAACCGCAAGCACGCGGTCCACGAGGTTCGTGAAACGGTCGTACTCGGCTGAAGATTTCATACGATTCCATCATAGCGGACTACATGTTGAATATGATTTCGGTGAGCATGTTCTGCCGATCCTTGCGTTTCTCCGCGTCTGTCGTCTGCTTGCTAGACAGATCCATGTACTTTTGAATTCTGGGGTTGCTTGGGGATTTTTCGCCGATGAGCTTTCCGAACTTAACAAGCTTATGAACGAGTTCCTTATCTAAGCTTTTTGGGTTTGGAGTCTTGGGATCGACATTGAATAGATCACCGTCCAGCATAGCCGTTACCATTGTGTAAAAGTGGGTTTGGTCCATAGCAAGGCGACTTGATGCGAGCACTGGCGAGAACGCATAAGCCTTTTGCAGAAAAGTGAAGACACGGGACAATGTCGACTTTTCCAGTGTCGATATCGGCTTCTCTATCCCGGTCGTCTTGATGAAGGTCTTAAGTATCTCCGTAGGCTTCCGGTGAACTCCTTTGGAGCGAACAAACAGGGCGAACTCAAATAGCCGTTCCCACATCCTATCGGCCTGTACATCGGAGTCAGTGACCGATGCAATGATTTGAAGCCTCTTTAGAACAACCGAATAGGGAGTGTGTTTTCTGCGAGTGAAGACATCCTGCTTCCTCGGCTGCTTTTCGGCTATCATCGCGTACACGCTTTTGAGGAACGGGTCGTTTCGCTTTATCGCGCGTACGATGTTCACTCTCGTGACCTTTTCTCCGTACTGATTGATGTCAACGAAGAGACTGATTATTTCATCCAGTTGAGTGTTCTCATTTAAGGCTATCTCAATCGTCGGAATCGGATACTCCCTGAGGTCTCTGACTTCCTTTTCGGTCAAATCTGCAAAACGTATTTTCCCGCGCCCGTCTTTTAGGTCGATCCAATAGTCCACATCTTTTCTGTAAATTCCAAAGATGTAGTTGCGCCATGTCCTAACTGCGAGATCCGGGCGGCGGTCTCCGACGAACATGAGGATACTCTCAAGCCGCTGCTTGCCGTCGAGGATAGCGTAGGTGTATTTTGATCCCGCCTCATCCTTGTACAAGAAGATGGCTGGAATGGGGCGTCGGCGGACTATGTTCTTGACGAGTTCGCGACGCATATGTACAGGCCACACTCGCCCGCGCTGAAAAATCGGAGAAAGATTTATTTTCTCTTCGTTGAAGTAGCCGACCAGTTGGTCAAGCTTGGTCTCAGTATTCCGGTAGTCCATGACGCTCCAGTCGCGCCCATTTTGGGACGTAGGGCGTTGAACTAGCATACGCCCCTGTCCGTTGGCGAGTCAAAACACGCATCGCCCACAGTTTCAGATATTTGGAACGGAAATCGGCCCCTCGCGGGCGGCTCATCTGATGAGTCACCGCAATCATTGCCAGAATCTCCGGTGCGTTTTCAGATGGTTAGGAGAGTGAATTCGCGTAGCGCGGAAATCTGATTGATAAAGTCGGTGCAGGAGAGAGTTGCTTACGGGCGCTTCTGGAAACGGAGGCGCCCATTTTTTTGGATTCCTTATGGCAGCCCAAGTATCGCGGCGGAGAGGCAGCCGCAAGCAACGTATCAGCAAGCTATTGATCGAGATTGAAGAGCGCCTCGATTTCAAGACCAACAAAGTGACGCTGGCGGATTTCATCCGGCTGACACAGCTTGAACGCGAGCTCGAGGAAGAGGAGCAGCCAAGGGAGATTATCGTCACGTGGAAAGAGCCAGCGGAAAAACGCGGCGAATTGAAATAGACTATGCACCGCTTCCATCACAAAGTAAGTTCCACGCGTCAAAAGCACGGTTTAAAGGGTTTTCGGGTCCCATTGGGTCGGGTAAGAGCCAGGCGTTGTGCCAAGAGGCAATTCGGCTGAGTTATTTGAACCCTGGCCGGCAAGGACTGATTGGAGCGCCGACGTATCCGATGTTGCGGGACGCCACGCTGACGAGTTTTCTCGAGGTGCTCAACGGCAATCGAATCCGGCACGAGTTGAACAAGGCCGAATCGGTGTTGTTGATGAAGGACACCGGGTCGCGGATTTATTTTCGGGCGGTGGACGACTTCGAGCGGCTGCGGGGAACCAATCTGGCGTGGTTCGGTCTGGACGAGCTAACTTACACGGCCGAGGAAGCCTGGTTGCGCCTGGAAGGACGGCTGCGAGATCCGCGCGCGTCGCGATTGTGTGGGTTCGCGGTTTGGACTCCGAAGGGTTTCGATTGGGTGTATCGGCGATTTGTTCGAGACATGGTGGAGGGTTACGAGGTGGTGCTGGCGCAGCCTTTCGAGAATCGGTATGTGCTGGACAGAATCCCGGACTTCTACGATCGCTTGAAGGAGAGCTACGACGCGAAATTCTTCGAGCAGGAAGCGTTGGGCGAGTATCTGAATGTGCAGTCCGGCGCCGTCTACGGGGCATTCAAACGATCGCGGAATGTCAGGGAAATCGAAGTCGACCTCAGGCTGCCGTTGTTTTGGGCGCTGGACTTCAACGTGGATCCGATGAGTTCGATTGTGGCGCAGAGAAGCGGAGAGGAGATCCGGGTGCTGGATGAAGTGGTTCTGAGCCGGGCGAGCACGATGCAGGCCTGCGAGGAGTTCCACGAGCGCTATCCCAATCATCAGGCTGGAATCGTGGTGTATGGAGACGCGTCGGGGCAGAGATTGCAGACGGCTGGAACCACGGACTACAACATCATCAAGGAGTACTTCCGGCGGACCGCGTACAAGAACCTGAAGTTCTGCGTGCCTCCCAGCAATCCGAGTGTCCGCGAGCGTGTGGCCTTGGTGAACGCCAAGCTGTTTTCAGCGGACGAAGAAGTCCGGCTGGTGGTGCACTCCCGATGCTCCGGTTTGGTAGCTGATTTAGAGGAAGTCACTTATAAGCCAGATAGCGGAATCATTGATAAGGAAAAAGATTCGAAAAGGACGCATTTATCCGATGCGCTGGGTTATTTGCTATGGCAACAATACCGGCCTCGAACGAAGTTCGGAGAACAAAACCGGCGGTTGATTTAGGCGCGAGGACTCGATGAACATAGGCACGGTTGGTCCAGACATTAATCACGAGCATCCGGAATACGCAGTGAAACGGGCGATGTGGCGGCAGTATCGAGACCTGTACGCGGGAGGGGAGCAGTTTCGAGTGAATGCGGATCAGTATTTGGTCCGGCGTCAGAAGGAGCCCGGAGACGTCTATATCGAGAGGCTGAGCCGGAGCTTTTACGAGAATTACATCGGGTCGATCGTGGATTGGTATACGGCGACTCTGTTCCGGCGTGAGCCGGTCCTGACGTTCGATGGAAAGAGTGAGCGATCTCGCAAATTCTTTGGGCAATTTACGGAAGATTGCGATCTGAAAGGCACGAATCTGGCCGAGTTCTTCCGCCGGCAATTCGTGGAAGCGCTGGTATGCGGCAAAAGCTGCGTGTTAATCGATTTTCCCCGGCTGCAGGAGCCAGTGGGAACGCGAGCCGAGGAAGATGAACGCGGGACGTCCAGAGCGTACTTAGTGGGTTACGCCGCGGACGAGCTGATCAACTGGAGCTATGACGAACATGGACAGTATCAATGGGTGGTGCTTCGAACGCAGAGCTTGCGCAAGGAGCGGTTGGAGGATGCAGGCTGGTCCAAGCAGACTCGCTGGGTTTACTACGACAAGGAGACGTACCGGATCTATGAGCAGACAGAGGGCGGAACGGATCACGGCCCCATTGAGGTTGTGGCCGAGGGGAAACACGGGCTGGCGAAGCAGTCACGCGTTCCGCTAGTGGAGTTGCGCGTCTCGGAAGGGTTGTGGCTGCTGAATAAAGCCGCGACCTTGCAGCTGGAGCATTTCAACAAATCGAATGCGCTGGGGTGGGCGCTGACGATGGGCCTGTTTGCGATGCCGGTGGTCTATTCGGAGCGCGATTGGGATCAAGTGATGGGCGAATCGTACTACATTCAACTGGGCCCGCAAGACCGGTTCGGATGGACAGAGCCACAAGGAACGGTGTATCAAATTGCAGCGGACAATCTGACCCGGCTGCAAGAAGAAATTTACCGGGTGTGCTACGTGACCCACGCAGGTGGATCGGTTTCAGGCAACGCGGCCCAATCGGGCGTGAGCAAACAGCGCGACTACGCCATCACGCAGGAGGTTCTGCGGGCCTATGGAGACGCGATCAAAGATTCGATGAAGCGAGTACTTCGCGCCGTGGACACCGCGCGAGAGGACGGACTGAGCATCGATGTTTCGGGCATGGATGAGTTTGACATTGGCGATTTTGGGACGGAGCTGGCAGATGCTCAGCAGTTGCTCAGTTTGGGGATGAATTCGCCGACACTGCGAAAACAAGTTTATAAGAAGCTGGCTTTTCAATTCCTGTGCGACGTCCGCCAAGAAGTGAAGGATCAGATCGGGCGCGAGATCGATCAACAGTGAGGCGGCGCGAGCGCCACAGGGAATCAGACTGGGAGGGTTATGGAAGAAACGAAGACGGATGCGCCGGAGCTGCGTTCTCTGATACGCGGCGTGATCGAGGAATTCGTGCAGGCCGAGCAGGTGAAGGCGGAGCCCGCGTATAAGGCGGAGCTCCTGGAGGAGCGCAAGCGGCGCGAGGACTTGGAGAAGCGCGTGAACGATCTGGTCCAAGAGAATCAGCGCAGCCGGCAAATGGCCGACGAGGCGGAGCGGAGTTCGTCAATTCGCACCGAGCTACAACGGTTAGGCGTAGCCAAGGTGGATCTGGCGTACCGGGCGGTGAAGG
This sequence comes from Bryobacterales bacterium, assembly GCA_963824345.1. Lineage (GTDB taxonomy): Bacteria > Acidobacteriota > Terriglobia > Bryobacterales > Bryobacteraceae > Palsa-89. The sequence goes on along the minus strand of CAWGOZ010000006.1, from coordinate 377,816 downwards.
ACGATATTCAGCGGCGCGACGACGGCCAGCTGATCGCGCGGGACGGGCCCGGAGAAGTATCTCTTCGGGACTATTTGGCGCAGTTTGTGCAGGAAAATCCCGAATTGCTACCAGCCCGCATGACAGGCGGATCGGGGATGGGATCGGGGCCGAAGGTTGCCTCGAATTCAGGCGGATTCAATCTGGATAAGATTCGGCCGGGCATGAGTCCGGAAGAACTGGATAAGGTTCGCCAAGAAGTCTCGAGAGTGGCGAGTCAAGCACTGCGAGGCATGTGAGACGGCTCCGGGAGACGGCTCAAGGAACACGTTGGCCGGTTTAAATCTGAAAACAATGAAACGAGGTAAAGGTTAATGGGCGCAATTACATCAGCAAATGTAGCGAATGCAATCGTGAAGCTAGTGGCCGTGGATGCGTTGCCAGCACTGGTTAGTAACCTGGTCATGGGCAACTTAGTCAACCGGGATTATGAACCGACGTTGGCGAACGCGGGGGATACGGTGAATGTGCCGATACCGCCCACCTTGGTAGCGAACAACATCGCGGAAGGCGGGACGGTGCAGACACAGAATCCTAATTTAGGGAACGCGCAGATCGTGCTGAACACACATGCCGAAGCGACATTCCAGATCCCGGACGTGACCAAGGTTCTGGCGGTACCGGATCTTCTGCGGCTGTACATGCAGCCGGCGGTGGTGGCGATTGCCGAGTCAATCGAGACCGATATTTTGAGCTTGTATTCGCAATTCAGCTCGAATGCAGCAGTAGGAACTGCCGGCGTGGCGCTGGTTGAAAGTGTAGTAGACGCGGCGGAGACGGCTTTGTTTTCCGCGAAAGTTCCGGCGTCGGCGAGCAAGTACCTGGTGGTTGATCCGATCAGTTACTCAGCCCTCAGGCAGATTCCGCGATTTAGTGAATATTATTCGGCCGGGGATGCGGGATTGCGCGCGCTGGTGGACGGGGCGGTGGGCAAGATCAAGGATTTCTTCGTGTTTCGATCGCAGCTGGTGCAGACCACCGGCAGTGGACCCGTGAACACTCACAATCTGGCGTTCTCGAGGGATGCGATCGGGCTGGTCATACGCCGGCTTCCGCAACCTCTGCCGGGAACCGGGGCTATCGCCGAGTACGCGGAGATGGGCAATTTCGGAATTCGCGTGATCATGAGTTATCAGCCAAACACGCTAGCGCAGCAATTCACAGTTGACGTGCTCTACGGGACTGCGGTCCTCCGCAATTCGTTCGGAGTTCAGGTCAACAGCTAATCGGCCACTAAGCATTACAAATCGGACGACGGTACGCTACGCGGACGGATGCAGGTGTGTCTGTCCGCGCGGAAAAGGGGGCAGGATGGACTTAAGGGCGTTTTATCAAAAACTGCGGAAGATTGAACGGGAAATCGCGGATGCGCACGTTGTGGTGGTGAGCCACGAAACGCCCGACGGGGGCCGGCCGGGTCAATTGGCGGAAGTATCACGAGCCATTGCCGCCCGGTTGATCTTAGAGGGGCGTGCCCGCCTGGCGACGAGTGAGGAGAGCGGGGAATTTCGCGCGGCAGCGGAAAAAGGCGTGCAAGAAGCGCGGCAGCGGGAGATGGCCGGCAAGGTCCAGGTGAACGTGATTTCGGAAGCCGACCTGCGAGCGTTGAAGGGCTCGGTTCGAGCGGAGAAGCGATAGCGAGCGCCGAACAATGGCATTATTCACGGACGGCCCCATCAGTTCGGCAGAAGACCTTCAGGAATACGATTCGTCGGTTCTGGCGGTGGCGAACGCGGAGGGCATTGACGTCGGCGTCAAGGGGGCCCTGGCGCAACAAGCACTCGGGAGTGAACTGATGTTGTTCCTGTTTCGGCGGGCATCCTTTCGCGACCATCAGCCGAATTTCAAGCGTCGAATGGACTTGGCCGATGTTGTGGTGACGGAGGCGCTGGCACGCTGGCATGCGCTGACGACGCTTGCGTTGGTATATCGGGACGCCTACTACAACCAACTGAATGATCGGTATCAGGGCAAGTGGCATGAATACGAGCAATTAGCGAAAGTAAGCTTGCGAAAGTATTTTCAACTCGGGGTCGGCGTGGTTGCGGACCCCATTCCGATGGCGCCGCCGCCGGAGTTATCCAGCGTTCCGGGGAGTGGAGCCTCAGAGACATTTTACGTGGCCGCGACGTGGGTAAATGCCGCCGGACAAGAAGGCGCGCCGAGCGAGGAAGCAACACTGACTACCACTGTCGGCGAGGTCCTTGTGGTGATGCTAGCGAGCCCGCCGCCGAGCGCGGCTGGCTGGAACGCCTATGTTGGACTGTCGCCCGATACGCTGACGCGCCAAAATGACACTCCCGTGACGCCAGGCAACAGCTGGAGCATGACTGGAGCCTTGAGTTCTGGCACGCCAGTCACTGCAGGGCAGTTGCCGGCCTGGTTCATCGTGGATCAGCGTTTCATTGAAAGAGGCTGAACGTGCTGCTTATCGCGGGAACAAGCACACAGAAGGTTCTAGGAGTTTTGGCCGCCGGCAGCGGGCTAGCCGCGGCACTGGAGGCGTTCAGTGTGCAGCAAGGAGTGGCGCTGCCCAGAATAACGCCGCAGCAAATTATCGCGCAGAATGTCACTCCGGACGTGTTTGATTTAAGCACCGTCGACAATTATCCGCTGGTTTACGTTTACTGTACCAAAGTGGTCAATCAGCTTCGAGAGAAATTCCGGTCATTTTCCGGCGAAGCTCAAATGGTTGTGGAAGCCCGTGTGTCTCAGGACCGGCTGGACTATATCGAAACAAACTTGCAGGCTTATATGGACGCCATCACGCAGGTGCTGGACAATAGCCGCGGTGACTGGGGGGACGGCATCTTCTTTGGCGGCGGCTACGTGGTTACGTTCGGTGGAGTGAAGCACGGCGGGCGGAACTTTCTGCAGATCGGGAAAGTCTTATTTGTTCTGGAGATCAGCGCGGGTTAACTCGCGAGTTTAAGCGTCCTATGTCCTACATCCTTTCGAATGACAATCGATTTTACGTCGCTTTAGAGCAAAGTTACGGCGTGGCCGCGACAGTGAACGCGAGTAACCGGATTCCGGCTGTGAAGTTGACGGCCAAACAACAGACGGAGAAGGTTCAGCGCGCGGACAAGACAGGATCGCGAACGTTTGCAGGGAATCCCAGCGGCCTGCGACTACAGACCAGCTTTGGGTTGACGACTTACATGGCGACCTGGGACGATCCGGGTGTTCTGCCGCCCTACGGTCCCCTGTTTCAGGCGTGTCTGGGCGCAACGGCGGCACAATCGGCCGGCGGCACCGTTGCTGGCGCAAGCGGATCGTCCACTCTGGCCTTCACAGCACCGCATGGCCTGGCTGCGGGAGGAGCGGTCACCAGCGGCGGAGAGATTCGTTTCGTCACGGTGGTAATAAATGCGGACACGGTTCAGCTCAATGCCCCATTTTCCGTGACTCCAGCGGTGAACTCGCAAACCGGGCCGACCGCGATGTATCAGCCGGCCGAAAGCCTGCCGAGCGTGACGCTCTTCGACTACTGGAGCCCCCCCACTGCCGTGCAGCGAGTGCTTGCGGGCATGGCCATCGATACACTGTCGATAAAACTCAATGGCGATTTCCATGAGTTCGATTTCAACGGGGCGGCCCAAGATCTAGTGGACACGGCCAGTTTTGAGAGCGGACAATTCGGGTTGTCGGCGTTTCCGGCGGAGCCGAGTGTAGCACCGATTAACTACTCCATTATTCCAGGAAATCTGGGACAAATCTGGCTGGGCATTTCGCCCGCACGGTTCTACACTTTAACCGCCGCCACAGTGACGTTCACGAACAACCTAGACCTGCGGGCGATGGAATTCGGCACCAGTTTACCGAGTGCGATCGCGCCCGGCCAGCGAACAGTGTCCACTAGTCTAACGATTTTTGAAATGGACGATGCGGCCACGGCGGCGCTTTATCAAGCTGCCCGCCAAAGATCGCCCATCAGCGTGATGATGCAACTTGGCCAACAGCAAGGCCAATTGTTCGGCCTCTACATGAATGGCGTTGTGCCGGAGGTGCCAGCTTTCGATGACTCAGAGACACGGCTGCAGTGGCAATTTCAAAACTGCCGTGCGCAAGGAAGCGTGAACGATGAGATTTATGTCGCGTTCGGGTAAGGAAGAAAGGGATGTCGCCGCGGGTTCGGGAACGGTTTCGACGAACGGCGCCGTGCGCTACGACAGTGTGGTTTCGATTGACTCCAAAGCCGCACCGGGGGTCAGATTTGCGATCCACCGGATTTCGTTCGGGCGGCGCATGGAACTGAGCAGGCGAGTCCGCGAAATCACCCGGAGGGCGGAGTTTCTTGAAGCAGGCACGGAGTTGCACGAGAAAATTGAAGCCAACATTCTGGCACAGGAAATTGACGCAATGTACTTACAGTGGGGGCTCGTGAAAATCGAAGGGCTGATCATTGACGGCGCGGCTGCCGGCGCGGAGCAGTTACTCGAGAAGGGGCCCGAGGATCTAGCGCGCGAGGTAGTCGGCGCGATTAAGGCGCAGTTTGGGTTGAGCGAGGCAGAAAGAAAAAACTGATCGTCGCGTTCCATTTTCAACTTGGAAACAAGGCCGCGTGGAGCTGCGACATTTGCCGAAAGAGCGGTCTGGAGCGGAAGCGGCGATGCGGATGGTTGACGCACGATGCGGATTCGATCACGCCGATCGTTTGGGCCAGAGGCAAGGTGTCTTTGGGGACTTGTCCGACGTTGTACATAACGCCGGAGAGTATCGCGCTGTTGGAGGAGTTTCATGCCTGGAAGCTGCTTGGCGCTGGGAGAGTTTACGAATTACCCGCTCGCCTGGTGGAGGCCATCTTTGTCGTGGAAAACGAGCTGAGGACGGAAAACAACCATGGCCGGAAGTAAGTGGGACGATCTTCTTCCGGCAAGCAGCGCCGGGAACGCATCGCGCAGTGACCTACTTGGGCAGCTGGCTGCATCTACAGGAAGCGGCGGCGGAGCGGGCGGTTCCAGCGTGACTGCCCTGGCGCAAAGCAGCAATTCCGATATTGCGGAACAATTGACTTCTCTAACCACGCAGATCACTAGCTTGTCCTCCATTCAACAATCGCAAATCAGCGCCCTGCAAGATAATACGCAAGCGCTTGCACAGAGCACTACATCGAAGACCAGCAGCGGATCTTCCGTTGGCAGTAACATTGCGAGCGCGGCATCGAGTGTTTTGGGCGGGGGGCTGAGTAGCCTGTCGCCCTTGATTACGGGACTTCTGAGTCTGTTCGGTGGGGGCGGGCAGACACTCGCTGTGCCAGCTCCGTTTATGTTGCCGCCGCCGGTGGAATCGAATGCTGGGCTGACAGCGAGCGCGCCCGGACAGGTGGTTCCGGTTAGTTACGGCGATACGGGCCAGCCGCGGGCGCCATCCGCCGGCGCCTCGCAACAGATTACTGTGCAAGTAAACGCGATGGACAGTCAATCGTTTCTCGATCATGCCGATGACATAGCAAATGCGGTGAAACAGGCAATCTTGAATTCTAATTCGTTAAATGACGTAATTTCCAGCCTGTAGATTATGAGCACATTTCCGACATTGAAGACTGGGGCTGTAATGCAGTATCCGGCCCAGCGCGGCCTCCAGTTCTCGACCACGGCGGTGCAATTCGTGGATGGATCCGAACAGCGGTTCTGCAATTACCAAAGCATGCTACACAGCTGGGTAATTCAGCTCGGTCTCCTGGATCAGATCGAGTTACAAACGTTGCAGGAATTCTTCCGCGGCATCTCGGGACCCGCCGGAGACTTCACTTTCACGGACCCCCTGGATGGTACGAACTATCCAAGCTGCAGCCTGGCTGGCGATAGCATGGCGGCTGTGCTGGCTGGCGAATGGAATGGCGAGACCTCGCTGACTGTGCTGGAGAACAGAGGCTGACGTGCTCTACTATCCGCAGCTCACAACTGGTTCCGTCGCGCAGTTTCCGGTTTCACGCACGGCGAATATGCGAACGGTTGCCAATCAGCTTCCCAGCGGCTACACAATCAGGATGGCCGATACCGGCTACCAAAAGGTGCAGTGGCGCCTTGTGTATTCGGGTCTCACCGACGGCGAACGATCTGCCCTCGAGAGCCTGTTCGAAACTTCGGAAGGCCAACTGAACACGTTTACATTCTTAGATCCGACCGACAATCTGCTGATGTGGAGCGAGGACTGGACGCAAGCGGTGTGGGTGCCCGATCCGCTGTTGCAGGTCGCCAATGGAGTGCAGGACCCGCTGGGGGGCAGCAACGCGATGCAGCTCACAAACACGGCGCAAAGCACGCAGCAGGTCGTTCAGGACACTAACGGGCCGAGTTGGTTCGTGTACTGTTACAGCGTGTATTTGCGGAGCGAGGCGCCCGCGACCATTCAGTTGGTCGTGACGACGACCGGAGAAACCTCTCTAACGCCAGTAACCACGGGGGCCGTATGGACCCGGGTAACAGCCTCCAGCCGCCTGTCGGTTCAGCAAGAGGGCGTGGGGTTCGGAGTGCAATTACCGGCCGGCGTGCAAGTGGAAGCGTTTGGCGCTCAAGTAGAGGCACAGCCCGCCGCTGGGTTGTACAAACAGACCATCGATCTTGGAGGCGTATATTCGAGCACGCGGTTTTCATCCGACTTGCTCGTTGTGACTGCGACCGCGCCAAATCAACATTCCTGTAAGATCGGCCTGCTCAGCAACCTGTGACACGTCACCAGAACGGAGAGCCTCTCGCAGCATGACGACGATCGACGTTTTGAAGGAACTGGAGGTTCCCGGCACGCCGCTGCTGTTGTTCGATTGCACGCTGCCGACTGGCGACGTTCAGTACTGGAGCACGCATAACGTTACCATCAATGGCCAGCAATATTTGAGCCGCGTGCTCAAGCACAATATCTTCGATCTGAACTCCAGTCCAGAGGCTGCGACGGACGGCGTGTCGATAGTTTCCATCACGCTTGCCAACGCAGATTCGTTTCTTTCCTCTATTGAGCGCAACATCGGCTGGAAAGGGTCGGCCCTGGTGGTCGCCTTCCTGTTCTTCGATCTAACGAACCAAGTTGTGGTGTCGGACAGCCAGGTAGTGTTCCGTGGAATTGCAAACCCGCCGGATCAATCGACTGAGTCGACCTTGCGCCTCAGTTTCACGAATACGCTGAATCTACAGCGGGTATTCCTGCCTGCGATACGGATTCAAAAAACGTGCCCGTGGAATTTTCCAAGCACCGCGGCGCAGCGGCAGGCGGCAGTGAGCGGCGGAACGGAAGGGGTGTTTTCGCCTTTCTATCAGTGCGGATATTCGGCGGATCAGCCCGGCGGCGTAGGGAACATGAATGCCGGAGCCCCCTACACGACCTGCGATTATTCACGCGCGCAATGCCAGCAGCGGGGGATGTTCGACCGAGACAATCAGAATAATCTCACACGGCGGTTTGGCGGCATCGAGTTCGTGCCGGCTTCGATCATGGTGCGCACGTATGGCTCGAAGACATCGGTATTATCCACGCCGCTGCCGAACCAGGCGCTCTATAACGACTTCGTTCCGCTGATTTACGGGACGGGTTGGTTTCAGCCGCCGATCGTACTGGCCCGCAATGACGGAAATCTCACGCACTTCGAAGTGCTGCTGGGAAGTGGGCAGATCACCAACGTTATTACGGTAATTGTGAACAACACCCAGATCCCGGTCGGCGTAAGCGGGACAAATATGACGGCGACGGGTTGGTACAACGTCATCAGTTATGGAACCAGAGACGGCAGCTTCAATCCCGACTTCAGTAATTCCTTAGGACAGCCGCTCGGTGATCCCTACGGCAGCATGGCATTTATGTCGCTCGTGGTGCCCAATTCGATTTCCAATGGAACCTCACTGCCCGACGTTGAAGTTTTGATTCAAGGGCTTCAACTCGCTCAATTCGACTCCAATGGCGCCTACATCAGTAATGGTTTCACGAACAATCCCGCCTGGGTGATCCTAGACACGATGCTGCGCTGCGGTTGGACCCTGGCACAGCTGGACCTTCCCACGTTTTCGGCTGTCGCGTCGAGGTGCAATGCGCTGGTCCCCACGGTGGACGTGAACGGGAATAGCACTACGATCCCCGCTATCAATGCAATCTTCTGCTGACGGGAAGCCGGAGCGCGGGCGACATCGTTCGTGGCATTCGGACCGGCTCGGCGCTATACCTCAGTTTCGATTCGAATGGACTGATTCAACTAAACGGGGAAGACACGCTCGCGAATCAGCAGCCAACGCAGTCGGCAAGCAGCAACAGCATTGAAGAACTGAACGGCGGATGGCCAGCCTACGAATTCGGTGACGACGCCTTTTCAGGCATCGCGCGCAACGCCAACGGAACTCCCTCGCTCGTGGTGACATCGCAGAGTATAGCCAATACTCCGAACCAATATACGGTTGAATTTCAAGACGAGTTCAATGATTACCAGCAAGACAGCTTAGCATTGGTGGATATTGACGATTTCGTGCTGACCGGGCAGCAGGTCACCACCGCACTAACGGCGCTTGGCCTCCCGAATTTCGATCAGGCGAATCGGGCAGCTGCGCTTCAGCTATATAAGTCGGTGGACGGCAACACATATGTCCAGTTTGAGACCAGCGTGAAAGGCGTGGGGCTGAAACCCGGCGACATCATCACCGTGACATACACAAGGGAAGGCTTCAGCCGGCAGCCATTCCGGATCACCAAGCTATCTCCGGGAGTCAATTTCATCACGGCTGTCATCACTGCTCAGATTCATAACGACGCTTGGTATACCCTGGTGAACTCGGATGCGGGAGGGTCGGGGTTCCAAGCTCCCTCCGCGGTCGGCCTGCCGAGGCCCCTGGTGGGCAGCTTGCTCGATAGTACTGGAGTGGAGCAGTTTGGAATCGCGGAAACCTCCACCGAGAGCACGGATGGCAGCGTTACTGAAAGTCTGACGGTGTCGTTTTCCGTTCCGGCAAAGCCGGCAGCGAGCTCAGCCGGCGTACCGCTGATGGGACTGAACGCTCAGGTGAATAACAGTGGTGGAACTTTACCGGGGGGCCAGGTTCTGTATTACGGGGTAAGTGCCGTTGACGCCAACGGAGGTGAGGGCGGCCTTTCATTCATCGCGACAGTGTATGTCCCGGCCGGCGCCAACACGAACGAAGTCACTCTAGTCAGCCTCAGCTTTTCGCCGGCTGCGGTCTCTTTCGATGTTTATCGCGGCCCGAATCCCACACAAATATTGCGAATCGCCAGTAATGTTGCCATCGCCGGCCAGTTTGTCGACGCGGGACGCACTGCATTGTTGCAAGGGCCCCCGGATCCCAATTACGATCACGCCAACTTCTACTGGCGATTAGAACTGCAACCGCCCGAGCAAGTAAGTATATTCTCGGCGACAAGTGTCGGTAATGCCGCGCTGAACATGGTATTAAACCTGTACAATGGCGCCACCGTGAGAATCAGCGCGGGGACCGGGGCGGGACAGGAGCAGACGATAGCCTCTAACACCGCCACGACACTCACGATCACTACGCCTTGGAGCGTCCAGCCGGATAGCACGAGCTACTTTCTGATCGCTGCCTCCACCTGGCAGTTCGGAGCTTCCAGCAATGCATCACCGGTCTCCTTTGCCGTGCCGAATCGCCAAGGGGTGACGGTGCACGTTTCGGGGCTGGCCGCGAACGTGCTGGACCAGGAGTGCGCGTATGCATTGTCGCCGCTCACGCGATGGACCATCACGGGCTCAACGGGTACGGAAGTCGACACCGCTGTTTCAGGACCGCCGGTCTTCGGGCTCTACTCGATCGGCGCCGGCAGCGTTGAAGTGCTGGGCATCGGGTTCGCCAGCTTAGACAATACTCTGTCCATCAGTGCGGGCACGTTAACGCTGGCGTATTGGGATGAGCTGAACGGCCCTTCGACGATCTTGTTAAGCGCTGCAATGGGCGCGAGTGATGTTTCGTTCAGCGTGGCCACGGCAGTGTCGGCGTCCAGCGGCGATCTGTTGCAGATTGACGCGGAGGTTATGATTGTCAGCCAAGACCTGACGAACAGTACAACGGTTTCGGTGACACGGGCATCGCACGGCACCGCTTCCGTGCCTCACAGCGTTCACACCGGCGTCTACCTTCTTGAGGAGAAGATCTTCGTCATGCCTTTCGCGCAGGACTTTTTCGGGAGCCCGGCCAGCGGAAGCTACGCCTTTCCGATCACAATTCCCGATGTCCGGATCGCGGCCGGCGAGCTGTTCATGACTAACTCAAAGGGCAACAGCAGCGTGGCCGCCGAATCGTTCACCAACACGACCGATTTGGGACTTCGAAGTCTCCTGGGCGGCCAGCTGACAATTCAAATCGAGGGCCCTCTTGCGATTCAGACCAATGCGGCGCCTCCGCTTGTGGTGGACACTTCATGCTCCGTGCGGGATGTTTCCGCCGTTGTGCAGAACGCGCCTACCGGAGCGCCCGTAACCATGCAGGTTACCCAGAACGGGAATGTTTATTGCGAACTGACAATCGCTACCGGCCAGACGGTATCGAATGTCGTGGACGGATTTGCCTTAGGACCCTTGCAGGCTCAGGCAATCATCGGTTTGAACATCACCTCCGTGGTCGAGACTGCCAACACGTCACCAGGCTCCGATCTAACCGTGACAATTCGATTGTAGACATTTTGAGAGATGCCACCGACCTTGCAAAAACTGCAGCCCGACGGGGATCTGCAATGCTACTTCTTCGAGCCTTCGGCGATTGCCGCTCTCAGCTCGACCAGCGCGTCCGGGTTTACGGTATCGGGCACCTGGCGACAGCAATTTGACTGGGCGGTGATCGAGTGGAATCGCGATAACGTTTTCGAACACCCTGCCTTTCGCTCCCTGCCCGATGGCGATCTCAGCGGATTGACGCTGAGTTACCAGGAGACGCGGGACAACTGCATCCCGTTGGATTCCGATTTGTATGCCACCGTCAATTGGCCCACTCTTCGAATCTGGGCCAACCCTGGAAGCGGCGAACAAATCTACCAAATCCCGCTGGCCACCTATGCAACTCCCACACAGGGTAGCTATCAGAGCGCGACCGTGCAGTTCACTCTCAGCGGGACAGTCACCGCGGGAGACTATGTTGGCATCGCATTTCTGTCGGAACATTATCCCTATCTAATGAATTCCGGCGACACGCTAGCCTTCGCGATTGAGAATATTGTTGCGGGTATTAATGCGTTTTCGCCGACTATGGAGGCCGCTTCTACCGGCGCGACGATCACAATTACGTACGTTGGCGCGGGCCGTCCTACTAACAGCACCACCGGCGCGAACGGGAACATTGTCGGCGCGTACACCTATGTCTCGGGCAGCCAGACAGAAACGTGGGACGCGCCCTCGAAGTTGTTTTCTGGCGGAACGTCGCCATCACGATGGCAAATCACTTTGCCTTTTGCGGCACTAGCCGATCCACTGCTAGGCGTCGTTCCGGCCACCGCAGTCCGCAAGCTGCGATGGACTTATTCTGCCGCTCTTCAGGCCGGCGCTTTCGTTCGGAGCGAATTTCAGGTGGTGGTATCCAATTGGGCTGTGACTGGCGCCGGGCGGGCTTACTCGATTGCCGGTCCCGGGAGCCAGCGTATCGAAGACGATTCCAGCCTAGTGCATTATACGGGAACGTGGACCAGCGAGGGCGGTAACTACTCCGGGGGCACGATTCATTCCAGCAGCGCGACTGGGTCGAGTGTTAGTTGTACTTACACTTCTTCACAAGACCACTCACTTTACTTGGGGACCAGAATCGTCGACCCCGGCACCGTAATTTCCATTGTTGTTGACGCGGGCGGCGCCTTTACCGTGAATTTGAACGTCCCCAGTGAAGACGTCCTGATTCGAACTCTGTTAGGCCAGCTCGGCGCGGGAACGCATAATGTGACGATAACTCAGACTGGCGACACCGGGACTTACTTTTATTTCGACTTTCTTGAAATCGCCATCCTCTCAACGACACTACCGACGGAGACCATCGAGATCCAGCTTGCGGCGGCCACCGATTGGGATACCAACCATTCCCTCGCGCTGGCGCCGGAACGGACGGCTGGCATGATTTATGCTCTTGGCTTTCGGGCTCGCGTGAATCACTATGCGGGCGCTCTGTGGTTCTATGAGCTGAACTGCGTCGGCCAGCAATACGCGTCGGCCACGGTTACTTTCTCCGGGTCGCCAGATCCAAACCTGATCACGCAGATCATTCTCGGCACAACCGGTCAACCTACTTCGACTGACAACATTATCGAGCATTTAAATCTCATTGGCGACACCACCGAGACCCTGGCGTTGGCGTTTGCGCTTCTGTTTAACAATGGATTTACCGGAGTTTGGGCGCAAGCCAGCGGTAGCCAACTGACGATTTATTCGCGCGCCATGGGCACCCAGGGGAATGAGATCACTCTCGCGACCAGTGCGAACACCACTGATCTGACGATCACCACCTCGGGTTCCGTGCTGTCGGGCGGCGTGGATGGCAATTGGTATACCGACCTCGCAGTGGTCCCTCGGCTGAACCGCGCCGCGCGCGACTGGAGTCAGAGTTATTTCACCGCTCTGGTCGGCTATGGATTCGATGTCACCGCGTCATTTAGCATGGAACTCGGCAACGGCGATCCATCGGCGAGTGCCGGAATCGCCCAAGTGTATCCCGACGGAGTGGCCGTGATCGTGAGCACTCCCGCGCTGCAAACTAATTTTTCGCCCGCAAGCGCTGCTTTTTGGCAACAGGTCTATCTGGACATGGCCACCGTTCTAACTGCCGCGGGACTTACTCCGTACTTGCAGTTCGGAGAAGTGCAATGGTGGTATTTCCCCGATGACGGCTCGGGGATGCCATTCTACGACGCTTACACGACCAGCACTTTCCAGGCGCAATACGGCCGGCCCATGGCCGTGATCGCGGGCAACACCGTCGACCCCACAACTGTCCCTCAGGAATCCGTTTTTCTGCCGGGCCTGATCGGCAGCTTTACGGCTCAAATGCGGAGTTTCGTTCGCGCCACGTATCCGGCCTGCCGGTTCGAAGTGCTGTACCCTCCTGACGTGAACGCATTCCCGCTCACCAGCGTCATCAATTATCCGACTGTCGACTGGACGCCCGCCCACCTGAATTGCCTGAAGACGGAAAACTTCACTTACACGGCCGCTCGCGATTTAGATTTGTGCGTTATATCCATCGATTATGCAGAAACTTATGGCTTCACTTCCTCCCAGCGGAGTCACCTGGTTGGTATCAGTGATCCTTCCACCGCTTGGCTCAAAGAAGTTAGGTTGGCCCAGGCAGAGGGACTCGAATCCGTCGTCCTGTTCGCGCTTGATCAGATGTGTTTGGTCGGCTACTCACTGCCTCTGTCGACCGGGATGCACCGCAGCGCAAGGCTCGGATAAGACATTCGTAGCGCGCTAACCCTCAGCGCCGCCCGCCGCCTTCGCGCTACAGTGAATGAGCAGTCGTGATCTCAGTCCAAAACGTCTCCAAGGTTTATCATCTCTATCAGCACCCATTCCAGCGTGTCCTTGGAGCACTGGCGCTTTCCAGACGACAGAAGGCCGAGTTCTGGGCGCTGCGAGACATCAACTTGCGCGTCGACAAGGGCGAAGTGTTCGCGCTTCTGGGGCCAAACGGATCGGGAAAAAGCACGCTGCTGCAAATCATCAGCGGCATCCTGCAGCCCACCAGAGGCCGGGTACATTGCGCCGGACGCATCGCGGCGCTGCTCGAACTGGGCGCCGGCTTCAATCCCGAATTTAGCGGCCGCGAAAATGTGTATCTCAACGGCGAAATCCTGGGCTTATCGCGCAAAGAATTAGACCAAGCGTTTCCTCGCATCGAAGCCTTCGCCGAAATCGGACAATTCATCGATCGCCCGGTAAAAGAGTACTCCAGCGGAATGTATGTCCGGCTCGCATTTTCCACGGCGATTCACGTTGACCCCGAGGTCCTCATCGTCGATGAGGCGCTGGCCGTCGGCGACGCGATTTTCGCCAGCCGGTGCGTCCAGAAGTTCGAGGAGCTGCGGCGCAAGAACGTCACCGTATTCCTGGTCTCGCACGATCTCGGGCTGATTAAACGCTTGGCCGATCGCGCGGCCTTCATGCTGGATGGGCGCATTGTCATGCAAGGCGCTCCCAAGGACGCCGTCAATCAGTATGTGGGCTTCGTGCTCGATCGCGAGCGCTCCGGCAAAGAACAAAGCGCCGGCCTGCTGGAAGAATCGGTCGTGGCCAGCTCTATCTCAAATAAGACCAGCTTTCGTCACGGTGACGGCGCCAGCCGCGTAATCGACGTGCGAATCCTCAACTCCGCCGGCGAAGTGTGCCGCGCTTTTCGCCCGGGAGAATCCATCATCCTCCGCATTCGCGCGTTGTTTGAAAGGCCTGTCGCGAACCCCGTGGTCGGCATCCTTATCCGCAATCGCATCGGCATGGATATTTTTGGAACCAATACTCGCGTGGAGCGCGCCGAACTCGGAGACTTCGAACCAGGCGAGGAAATTGAAGTCGAGTTTGAGCTGGATTGCCTGCTGAGCCGGCAAGAGTATACGCTGACCGTTGCCGTGCAGTATTGGAACGGTCTCAGCCAGGATTGGTTGGACGATGTGCTCGATTTCCGGGTCGAGGATACCAAGGACGTTGCCGGCGTGTTGAACCTGAATACGCGAGTGCGCCACCACAAAGTCGTCTCGGCGCTAGATCCGGAGCGCAGCCATGCACGTTGATGAAATTCAAGCGGCTTTACGCGACGAACATTTGGACGGATGGTTGTTTTTCGACCATCACCAGCGCGATCCGCTCGCCTATCGCATTCTGCACCTGAATCCGAAACAGGTTGCCACTCGGCGCTGGTATTACTTCATCCCCGCTCACGGCGATCCGCAAGGGCTGGTTCACGCCATCGAACCCGGCGTTCTTGCGGGCTTGCCCGGGGAGGTGCGCAAATACTCCAGTTGGAGCCAACAGGTGGACGGATTGCATCGTCTGCTCGCTGGCAGCCGCAAGATCGCGATGCAGTATTCGCCTAACTGCTCCATCCCTTATGTGTCGCTCGTGGATGGAGGCACCCTCGAGCTGGTTCGCGCCGCAGGCGTCGAGGTGGTCACCTCCGCCGACCTGGTCCAACTGTTCGAAGCGCGCTGGACCGCCGCGCAACTGGACATGCACCTGGAGGCCGGCCGCCGGGTGGATCGCATTCGCGCGGAAGCGTTTCACAAGATCGCGGCCGTTCTCCATGCCGGCCAAAGGATCACCGAGTGGGACGTGAACCGCTTCATCCGCGCCGGCTTCGAAGAGTCCGGTTTGGTCACCGATCACGGGCCCATCGTCGCCGCAAATGCC
Organism: Bryobacterales bacterium; assembly: GCA_963824345.1. Classification (GTDB taxonomy): domain Bacteria; phylum Acidobacteriota; class Terriglobia; order Bryobacterales; family Bryobacteraceae; genus Palsa-89. Next base: position 362,455 of record CAWGOZ010000006.1, on the reverse strand, counting down.
AACATGTCGAACCCACATTATGAGCCCGAACCGGAAGGCAGCCGCGAAATTCGCACAGGCGATGCCGTGTTGATCGACATGTGGGCCAAGCTCGATCAGCCGTCCGCGGTGTTCTACGACATTACCTGGACTGGATTCTGCGGCGCCGCCCCGCCCTCTGCTCTTCAAAACATATTCGGAATCGTTCGCGAGGCGCGCGATCGCGCTATCCACCGAGTCCAGACAGCCATTGCGGCCGGGGAAGTTCTTCGGGGTTTTGAAGTCGATGACGCTGCCCGAACTTTTATTAAAGAAAAAGGGTTCGGTGAATACTTCGTCCATCGCACCGGTCATTCCATCGGCGAAGAGGTGCATGGTACCGGCGCTAATATGGACAACCTGGAGACTCACGACGTGCGCAGAATCATCGCCGGAACCTGCTTCTCCGTTGAGCCGGGCGTCTACCTCCCTGAATTCGGCATTCGCTCCGAAGTCAACGTCTACGTCGGAGCACAGTCCGCGCAAGTCACCGGCGAAGTCCAGCGAAGCCTTGTCATTATTCAGTAACGGTCTAAGCAGTCTGAGGCGTCTTCGGCCACTTGCCGCGCGACGATCACCCAACCCCCGTCTTATCAACGCGTTTCCAGCCCCCAGACTCACAGTCAATCGACCCGATAGGAAATTTCGATTGGACCTGACTGGTTTGGCTCGCTACCCTGAATCATGGCAACCGTTCACATTATGGAGCCCGCGAGTTCGCATGTAGCGTTGCTGCATCGCATCAGCAATATCGTAAGCTCGGAGCTATCGCTCGACGAGATGCTCGGAGAGATCGTTGGTCTTACTGCTCAAGTGACTGATTGCGACGCTTGTCTTGTTTACCTGTTGGATCGCGATACCGACGAAGTAGTTTTGCGTGCGTCGCAGGTGCCCCATGCGGGTGCGCTTGGCACGTTACGCATGAAGGTTGGTGAAGGTGTTACGGGATGGGTTGCGGAGCACAAGTCCGTGGTGGCCTTATCCTCCAACGCGGCCGCCGACGCTCGCTTTAAACGCTTTCAAGCCCTGGTGGAGGACACCTACGAAGCCTTCCTCTCGGTCCCGCTTGTGAGCGGGGGCGACGTCATCGGTGTCATCAATGTGCACCACCGGGAGACTTACAATCATAACGGCGAGGAGATTTCCTTATTGACCTTCGTCGGCGAGCAGATGGGTGGCGCGATCGCCAAGTCGAGCCTCTCGGAAACCAACGCCCGCCTGAAGGAAGAAACCCTCGAGATGCGGCGCCAGCTCGAAACCCGCAAGCTGGTGGAGCGCGCCAAAGGCATCCTGCAGCAGCGGCACGGCCTCACCGAGGAAGAGGCTTACCTGCGCCTTCGTAACGAGAGCCGCCGGCTGCGCCGCCCCATGAAGGAACTGGCCGAGGCCATCATTTTGGCTGAGGATCTGAGCCGCAAAACCGAGTCCGCCAACTAAGTAGATTGATCTGGTCGCTCGACCAAGCGCTACTTCTGGCGTTCGTACTTGTAATCGCCGGACACATGACCCTCAACCAGGTGAGTAGCGATGCCCTGCTTGTCCCGAATAAATTGGTATATCAATCCAGTGCCGGAGAAGCTGGTTTCCGACTGCGGAAAGATCGGCTGCGACGGCCCGCCGTTGAGTGAGACAGACAGGGCGCCACTGGAAAACGTAACCTCCACCGTGCGGGGGCTCTGGAGATAGAGGCCCTTGTAAACTCCCGCATATTTGGCCAGGATTTCGCCAGCAACCTTCACTGCCGTTTGCCGGGCGTCCGAGGCCCGGCCGATCCAGTGCTCTTGCCCGTTGTCGGAAAATTCATTGCAGACCGCTTCCATCAGTTCCGTGTCGGCGGCGAACTTCAGCCGCAGCGGGAGCGTCCAAGGCTTGTTGTAGGCCTTGGGGTCCTGAAACGTCGCTGCTATTTCAAGGTGTCCGAAGTCGGTGCGCCGGAAGCGCTCGGTCATGCGCAGCGCCTCGGTATGGGGATAACCGTCCAGGAGCCAGGTCCTGTCGTTGAAGCCATTGCTCTCCACCACTAGCGTATCGCCGTCCCAGTGGCCCACCGAATATCCCATCCAACTCGGGTTGGGATCGGGCTCCAAGGCGCGGCCATCCATGTGGATCGGACGGTACGAGAGATCTTCGTTCAGGATCACCAGCATCGCGGGAGTCTGGACGATGCGCTTCATACCCGGGCCGTAGTTTGGACCGTCCGGCAGACACTTATACCGCGGGTTCTCAATGCCGAAGTTTTCAGCGCGCTGTTGGACCAAGGCTTGCGCCCAGGGCTGAATGTCGGCGGGCTTGAGATCACCGGCTTTGCGGAGCGCGACATTGCCCACGGCGCCATCGTTGGCGGACATTTGCCACAGACCCGTGAGGTCGGGCTTGCCCTCGGCGGTGCGCGGCGCCGGGGCGCTGAGGTCTGGTTTGCCATCGGCGGCGCGCGGAATACCGGGCGTGCGATATTGCGCCCACTGCGCCACGAGCGGCGTCACGAATGCAGTCACGATGATCGCGCTGGTGAAGATCTTCATAGTCCCAAAGACCTCCTTGCAGCACTATACACCGAGCGATTGCCGAGTGCATCGGGGGGGCGGACGTCAACCCAAATTCGCCAGTACTTTCCGCATTCGGGCGTGCGCTAACACCACGTCCGGATCGCGCTGCAAGGCCTCGAAATAGCGCTTGGCGAAGCCCCGGCCCGTCTCATCGGGCGCCAGCAGTTCCCAGGCCTGCGCGATCAGCCGCTCCGTCTCAATCCCCTGCGGTGGTTCCTCCGCGTCCAGCCTTTCGTCGATCAACACCACGAATTCCGATAGAGCGTGCAACCAGGCGAACCACGGGTCGTTGATCACCAGATTCAACAATTCGCCGCTGGAAGTAATACGCGCTATATCGCGCTCGTACACGGCGCGTTCGGAATCCAGCAGCGTCTTGTGCAAGCCCAGCAGACCGTTGCGCAACTCCGTCAGGCGCTGTTTTTCGGGATCGATAGAAGAACGAGTGGACGACATGATGCTCGGTGTTATAGTACTTGGTGTTATAGTACATGACACCCGAGCAGTTCCTGCTCGTCACCGCTAAAATAAAATTGTGCGTCCCGAGTCTTCAGTCCAACTCGCCACCCGTCATCTCGACCAGGTGCGCAACGAAATCGGTAAAGTGATCGTCGGCCAGCAGCATGTGGTGGATGGCGTCCTGATCTGCCTGTTGGCCGGAGGCCACGTTCTGCTGGAGGGAGTCCCAGGCCTGGGCAAAACCACTTTGCTGCGGACCTTGGGCCGCGTGCTCCATCTCAAGTATTCGCGGATCCAATTTACGCCCGATCTCATGCCCGCCGACATCGTGGGCAGCATGATCATTGAAAGCGACGATCATGGCGCCAAGGCGCTGCGCTTCCAGCCCGGGCCGATCTTCGCGAATCTCGTTCTGGCTGACGAAATCAATCGCGCCACTCCCAAAACGCAGTCAGCCCTGCTGGAAGCCATGCAGGAACGCACCGTTACCAGCGGGACCACCACGCACGAGCTCGAACTGCCGTTCCTGGTAATGGCCACCCAGAATCCCATCGAAATGGAAGGCACCTACCCGCTCCCGGAGGCCCAGCTGGATCGTTTTCTGATGAAGATCCTGGTCAGTTACCCCTCGCGCGAAGACCTGAACCGTATCGTCGAACGCACCATTCATCGCGATGAGACCTCACTCGAACAGGTAGTGGACCGTGAAGCGATTCTGCAACTGCGCTCCGCCTGCCGCGACGTCCTGGTTGCCCAGCATGTACAGGATTTCGCCATTGATCTGGTCATGGCTACTCAGCCTGGAACGCCGGCTGCCCATCCGCTGGCCAACCAGTACATTCGTTATGGAAGCTCGCCGCGCGGCGCTCAAGCTTTGGTCGAGTGTGGGCGCGTCCTGGCCTTCATGCGGGGCCGACTCAACTTAAGTAGCGACGATCTTCGCGAGATCGCGCCCGACGTTCTCCGCCATCGCATCATCTTAAATTTCGACGCGCACGCCGACGGTCAGACGCCTGAAACCATTCTGCCCAAAATTATCGAGAGCGTCTCCGCGTTGGCTGTCAAGTGAAACCTCAGCCTCTGATCGACAGCGCGTTGCTCGAGAAGCTCGAGAGGCTGGCGATTCGCTGGCAAAAATCCTTCCCGGGGTTGGTTGGCGGCCACAACATTTCGCATTTTGCCGGTCCCGGCCAGGAATTCCTCGATCATCGCCAGTTCCATCATGGCGACGATTTGCGAGCCGTCAACTGGCGCGCCTACCTGCGTCTGGAAAAGCTGTTCCTCAAAATGTTCCAGGTGGAGCCGCGCATCCCGGTGCGGATTCTTTTGGATTGCAGCGACTCCATGGCCACCGGGGGGACTACAGGCGCCGTCTCTAAGTTTGACTACGCGCGCAAGCTGGCCGCGGCATTGTGCTACGTGGGCCTGGTGCGCCTCGATACCATTTGTCTCCAGCCTTTCGGGGAGCGTTTGGGCGACTCGTTTTTGTGCGGCGGCGGCCGGCATCGTTTCATCCCGGCGGTGAATTTTCTCCAGGATCTGAAGCCTTCCGGCCGCACCAGCTACATTCAAATCGCGCGCGAATTCATCTCCAGTTATCCGCAGCGCGGTCTGCTGATCATCATTTCCGATTTTCTCGACGACGCCGGATGCGAGCGCCCATTGCAGTATCTGTCCGATTTTGGCCACGAGCTGATCCTGGTGCAAGTCTGGGCCAGCGAAGACCGCGAGCCGGATTGGGAAGGGCAGCTCGATCTGACCGACGCCGAGACGGGGGCGACGCTGGAGATCGGCTTCGATGACGCGGCCCGCCGCAACTACATCGAAGCGTTCGATGCCTATGCCCGCGATATTCAAAAAGTCGGATTGCGCAATGGCGGCCGCTATGTGGGCATCTCCACCGACACCACTATTGAAGAAGCCGTCTTCGGGCCGTTGGCACGGTCAGGCGGGCTCGAGTAACCGCCATGTTCTTCCTGAATCTGTCCTTGCCCGAGTTTCTCGCCATTCTGGGATCGCTCTCTGGCGTCGTGGTGGCGCTCTATCTGCTCGATCGCCTGCGCAAGCACCACACAGTCCCCACACTGCGCTTCTTCGCCGCAATCGAAAAGGCGCCCATATTGAAGCACCGCCGCAAACTGCAACAGCCCTGGTCGCTCCTATTGCAATTGATCAGCCTGCTGCTGCTGTTGCTGGCCATAGCGCAGCTTCGGCTGGGTTCGCCGGTCCGCTACTCGCGCGACCACGTTTTGATTCTGGACGTTTCGCCCTGGATGGCAGCCCGGCTCGGGCCCAATCGCCTGATCGATCAAGCGCGCCTCGCGGCCCGCAGCTATGTGAATGCGCTCCCGCTGGCAGATCGGGTGATGGTGGTACGCGCCGGCGTTCTGGCGACTCCCGCGCTCTTGTTTGAGTCCGACCGCAAGAAGATTGAGGGGGCCATCGATCAGACCCAGCCGGGCGCCGCGTCCCTGAATCTTCAAGGCGCGCTTGATTTCGCCGAACGAGCTCAACGGGTGCAGGCCGAGCGCCCCGGAGAAATCGTATTCATCGGCGCGGCTCGCATCCCGAGCGACGACGCCGCTCGCCTAAGCGCGCCGAATGTTGACCCGCCTCCGAATTTTCGATTCATCTCCATTGCCGGCCCCAGCGAGCATGTTGGCTTGCGCAAAATCAGCGTACACCGCGCCGTGGATGACCCCGATGTTTGGGAAGTGTTTCTCGCCGCGAAGAACTACGGCGCAGCGCCGCGCTCCATTCCCGCCGTCGTGAATTTCGGAGGCTCGCCGGTGGCAACGCATCGCTTCGATCTGAAACCCGGCGCCGAAGAAAGCTTTTCGTTTCGATTCAAAACGCGCGCCGCGGGATGGCTGGAAGCGCGCCTTCCATCCCCGGACGCGTTTCGCCCGGACTCCTTTAATCAAGATCGTCGCGCCATTCTCGAACTCCCTGCGCGCGGCGTAGCGCCAGTGACCGTTTACTCGGCCGAACCCGATCTGTTGAGGCCGGTGTTTACCGCCATTCCCGGCATCCAGGCGAATTTTCGGTCCCCCGCGCAGTACGATCCGAAGGCCCGCACCGGCATCGTCTTGCTGGATCGTTTCGCTCCTCCCTCGTTGCCTGCGACCGGAAGCATTTGGTTGGATCCGCCTCCCGATAAATCGCCGATCCCGGTGCGAAGCGTCGAGCGAAGCGTGAAGCTGAATCAGTGGCAGGCGGATCATCCCCTGGGAGCCGGCCTGCGAGCGCGCGATATCGAGCTCGCCAATGCCGAGATTTTCCGCCCTGCGCCGGGTGATATCACTGTTGCGCGTTCTTCGGCAGGTCCATTGATTGTGGCGCGCTCGGGAACTCCGAAAATGGTGGTGCTCGGCTTTCATCCCGTCCGCTCCGGCATGAAATATCAGCTCACCACGCCGCTGCTGTTCGCCAACATGGTCCGTTGGATGGAGCCCGACGCTTTCCGCTCTTGGGAATTAACGGCGGGCGCCGCCGGCACTGTGGATGTCGAGCTTGAATCCGGGACCAGTCCCGACGCAGTCCGCGTTCAAACCGAGGATGGCAAGTCGCTGCCGTTCACCATCGAAGGGAAAACGCTGCGTTTCTTCACGGCCGACCCGGGCATCGTGCGAGTGCTCTCGGGCGATCGCGAGCTGGTGTACTCACTCACCTTGCCGCAGCCCGGAGACGCAGCCTGGAAGCCTTCCAACGTGAAAATCGGATTGCCCCCTCGCGCGCCCATCGGTCCAACCTCTCGCGATCTCTGGCAATGGCTGGCGCTTGCGGGCGCTGTGGGCCTGCTCGCGGACTGGATCCTGTATGGCCGTATCGATCGCCAGATTCGCGCTGCCGGCGGCGCTTTGCCGAGCGCGGTGGGTTTGCCATTGTCGAGGAAGGCTTCATGACCTTCGAGCGCGCCTGGGTGCTGGTGTTTTTGCTCCTCCCCTTGGGCTGGAGCTTGTTCGAGTGGCGGCGGACGCGGCGCGTGACGGCCCTGGCGCTGAAGACGCTCTCGTTTCTTGCCATCGTTTTGGCCCTGGCCGAGCCCACGCTCACCGTGCCCCAAACAAAGATGGCAGTGGCGGTTTTGGTGGACACCTCCGCCAGCGTTGCGCCCGAGGATTTGGCGCGAGCTTCCGATTTCGCATCTGCTTTGGACAAGGCCCACGGCCGCCACTGGGTCCGCATTCTGCCCTTTGCCCGATCAGTGCGCGATTTGGCTCCCGCTGAGCAGCGCGGTCTGCATCTTCAACTTACCTCCGGGGAAGCCGGACGCGCCACGGATCTCGAATCCAGTATCGATCAGGCCATCAGTTCGCTTCCGTCGGGCTTGGTGCCGCGTTTGGTTTTGGTTTCCGATGGCAAGGAAAACGGGGGCAGCATTACGCGCGCTGCCTGGCAGGCCGAGCGGCTTGGGATTCCCATCGACACCGTTCTCATGCGGGGACGTCCCGAGCCTGGCCTTCGCCTGGAGTCGGTCACCGTTCCCACGGTCGCCTTCACTGGAGAACAATTTCCCGTGGATCTGAATATCCTGTCGCCGGCTCCGGTCGCAGGCTCCGTCCAGATCAGCGCGGACGGGAAAATGCTCGGCTCCAATCCCGTGAAGCTCGAAAAAGGCGACAACCAGGTGCGGGTGCATGCCAGCTTAACCGCGGCCGGCGCCTTGAGCCTGACTGGAGTGGTTCAGGCCAGCGGCCTGGGTGACATTCGATTCGATCGCGCCCTCACTCTGCGGCGCCCCAAGGTTCTTTACGTCTCGCAAGACCCCGCGGGCAGCGAAACGAACCTTATGCAGACTCTTGCAGCCGGGCAGTTTGATGTGGAACGGACTGCCGATCCTTCGCACGGCTCGCTGGCGGATTATCAGGTGGTGGTTCTCAACAATCTGGATCTGGAATCGCTGCCGGCCTCGCGCAAGGACGAGATTGAGAAGTTCGTTCAGCAAGGCGGCGGGCTGCTGGTCATCTCCGGCGAACGCAACATCTACGCCGACAACAAGAAAGTTGAAGACGCGCTGGATCGAACTCTGCCCGCCAAGCTGGCTCCGCCGCGATCACCGGAAGGCACCGCCGTCGTCATCATCATCGACAAATCGTCATCCATGGAAGGCAAGAAGATCGAGCTGGCGCGGCAGGCAGCCATCGGCGTCGTCGAGAATTTGCGTCCCATCGACTTAGTCGGCGTGCTGATCTTCGACAATTCGTTTCAATGGGATGTTCCCATGCGCCGCGCCGAAGATAAGGTCCTGATCAAGCGCCTGATTTCCGGCATCGTTCCGGATGGCGGCACGCAGATCGCACCCGCTCTTGCGGAAGCCTATCACAAAGTGCTGCCCGCGCACGCGACTTTCAAGCACATCGTGCTGCTCACCGACGGCATCTCCGAAGAGGGCGACAGTTTGGATCTATCCAAGGAAGCCGCCGCCCAGCATGTCACCATTTCCACGGTCGGTCTTGGCCAGGATGTGAACCGGGCCTATCTCGAAAAGGTGGCGACGGTAGCCGGGGGCAAATCCTATTTCCTGAACGAGCCGGCCGGTCTTGAACAGATCGTGCTGAAGGACGTGATGGAGCACACCGGTTCGACAGCCGTGGAAAAGCCCTTGCAGCCAGTGGTTGCCAAGAACAGCGAGATCCTGGACGGTGTCGCGATCGAAACCGCGCCGGCGCTCAAGGGCTATGTCCGCTTCATTAGCAAGCCCGGGGCGGATACGCTGCTGAAAGTGGAAGAGACCGATCCTCTGCTGGTGCGCTGGCAATATGGGCTGGGCCGCGCGGTGGTGTTTACCTCCGACGCGAAAAACCGTTGGGCTGCGGATTGGGTCACCTGGAAAGGCTTCGACAGATTCTGGGCCAACACGGTGCGCGATCTTTTGCCGCGCAGCGAAAGCAGCGAAGCCCAAGCCGAATATGACAGCGCCAGCGGCGACCTGGTGGTGAACTACCATTTGGGCGGCGATGTGGAAGATCCCGCCACGCCGCCCGCCGTTTTCGTGCTTGGGCCCAATGGGTTCCGCCATCCGGTGCCGGTGGCTAAGCTGGCCGGCAAATCGTATCGCGGCAAAATCCACATTGGCGATTTGCAGGGCCTGTTCCGCGTTCGGCCGCTGGAGGATTCACGCGCCTTTCCCGAGATCGGCTTTTATCAGCCCGAGCGCGAGCTGCTCGAATACGGATCCAATGAATTCCTGCTGCGCTCGGTTTCGCGATTCACCGGCGGCCGTTTCAATCCCGAACCCAAGCAGGTTTTCGACTCGGGCGGCCGGTCCCAATCGTCCACGCTGCGGCTGTGGCCCGCGCTGCTGGGTTTGGCCATAGCGCTGAACCTGGCGGAGTTGCTCATGCGGAAAGTTCGACCACGGTTTCCAGGTGGAATGTTTGGGGGAACAGGTCGGCCAGCGTGACCTTTTCGATGCGGTAGTTCCCGGCCAGCAGGCCTTGCAGATCACGGGCCAATGTGGCGGGATCGCACGAAACGATGGTCAGGCGCGGCGCGCGAATTCGCACCAGTTCCTTGACGACGAGTTTTCCGAGGCCGGCGCGCGGGGGATCTGCCAGGATGAAATCGGGTGTTTCGTTAAGACCGGCCAGGTAGTCTTCGACATTGGCATTCACAGCCGCTTGCGGGAAATTTCGCGCCAAGTCGCGCAGACTGCTGCTGCTCGATTCAACCGCCGTCACTTTGCCGAATCGCTCGGCGAGTTTCCGCGCGAACAGGCCCACTCCCGCGTAGAGATCGACGGCCCATTCGCCTCGCGCTTCCGCTATAGCGCAGTCTACTAATCCTTCAATGAGAAAGCGATTCACTTGAAAGAACGAATTGCGGCTCACTTGGAAACCCGAGTATTCAATCGGCGTCGTTACGCCAAGCGATGCGAGCGCCGTCAGTTGGGGACGCGCCACCCGATCAATCACGTTTACCTGGACATCCGATTCGTTGGTAAAAAGCTCCAAGGCCGTTGTGGCGCGGTGAGCCCGGATGTTGCCAATGGTCTCATTGAGCCTGGGCGAGGCAATGGGACAATGATCGATCGCGCAGAGGTCCCGCGAACCTTGCGCAAAGTAGCCGACAGAGCCGCCTTCGATGTGAAGGTGCACGCGGTTGCGATAGTGCCAGGGCTCGCCGGAGATGACGCCGATCTCCCCGGCGAATTCAATTTTACCGACGCGACGCAGAACTTCGCGCAGGATCTCGCGCTTCTGTTCCAACTGGAACGCGTAATCCATGTGCTGGTACTGGCAGCCGCCGCAGCGCTGGAAATAAGGGCATCCGGGAGTGACGCGCGCAGGCGACGGCTGCAGCACTTCGAGCAAACGGCCACGCCACAGATCGTTCTTGGCGCGCTCGATCTCGGCGCGCACAACTTCGCCCGGCAGCACAAAGGGTATGAGGACCACTTTGCCCTCCAGGCGCGCCAGCCCTTCGCCGCCATAGACCAGCTTCTCGATGGTGAGATTTTCTTCGGTAGGCAAGCGAAAGGGTACCATGAATGTTCGAACATGAAAGCACGCGTGTTTTCCGGCGTCCAGCCGACGGGCAATTTGCATATTGGAAACTATCTGGGTGCGCTGAAGAATTGGGTTGAGATTCAGGGCAACTACGAGAGCATCTTCGGCATCGTCGATCTGCACGCCATCACGGTGTATCAAGAGCCGGGTGAGCTGCGCTTGAAGATTCTGGAGACGGCGGCGCTGTTTCTGGCGGCCGGTATCGATCCGAAGCAGTCGACCATCGTGGTGCAGTCGTCCGTGCCCGAGCACGCCGAACTGGCGTGGATGCTGACTTGCGTTACGCCGGTGGGCTGGCTGGAACGGATGACGCAGTATAAAGCCAAGTCGCAAGCGCAGGAAACGGTGGGCGATGGGCTGCTGCAGTACCCGGTTTTGATGGCTGCGGATATATTGATTTACCAAGCGGCCATTGTGCCGGTGGGCGACGATCAGGCGCAGCACCTGGAGCTGGCACGCGATATCGCGCAGCGCTTCAATTCGTTGTACGGTGAAACATTTGTCATGCCGGCGACCAGCCTGCCCCTGGTGGGCGCTCGCGTGATGGGTTTGGATGAGCCCGATAAAAAGATGAGCAAGTCGGCCGCCGGATCGGGTCATGCGGTGGCGCTACTGGATCCCGTGGATCAGATTCGGAAGAAGATTATGCGCGCCACCACCGATTCGCTCCCGGCAGTTGACTTCGAGACGGCCGGCCCTGGCGTAAAGAATTTGCTGGGTATTTTTCAGGCCTTCGCGGGCTGGCCGGCCGAGAAGGTGCGCGCGCACTTCAGCGGCATGCGATATGGCGATCTGAAGAAGCAAGTGGCGGAAATGGTGATCGCGAGTGTGGAGCCGCTGCAGAAGCGCTACGCCGAGATCATGAATGAACCGGGCTATCTCACCGGGGTGCTCAAGGAGGGGGCGGAGCGAGTAGCGCCCATCGCGAAATCCACCGTTCAGTTGGTAAAAGAGCGGATGGGTTTGTATTGAGGCGGTGTATTAGTGAAAGTCGTGCGATGGCACGGCCTCCTCGGCCACATCCAGCGGCTCGAAATGCGCAGCGCGCACCGTGTAGACGTTGTCGACGTTTTGCATTTCGCCGTCGATAACCAGATAAGAATTGTTGAGGATGGTTTTGCGCTCGCGATCGAAAACGTCGGGCATCACCACGGCGTTCGATACGCCGGTTTCGTCCTCGATGCTCAGGAACAGCAGCCCTTTGGCGGTGCCGGGACGCTGCCGGCAGATGATGCATCCCGCGATGCGAACCGCGCGGCCATTGCGCACGAATTTCAACTGAGACGCGGGCGTGACGCCGAGGGCATCGAGCTTTTCGCGATGAAAGGCCATGGGGTGTTTGCCGATGGTGAGGCGGGTCTGGCGGAAGTCCGAGTTCAAGCGCTCACTGGCGTTCATGGGCGCCAATGGTGCGTTATTGGTTGTTGGTTGTTGGTTGTTGGTGAAGAGGGGGCCGGAGGGGCGCATGGCAAGTTCAGAATCCCAGAGCGCGGCGCGGCGGTGCGTGGGAGAAGCGGTGATGAAATTGAGCGCGCCGATTTCGCTCAGCTTGCGCAGTTCGTCTTTGCGGAGTTCGGGAACGCGGTTCACTAAATCCTGAATGCTCTCAAACGGCGCTTGCGCGCGTGCGGCGAGAATGGCCCTGGCCGGTTGCTCGCGCAATCCTTTGACGTAATTCAGGCCCAGGCGAACGCGCCGCTCTCCATTTTCTTCCTCGATGGTACACAACCAATCCGAGCGCGTGACATCAATGGGATTGAAATGTAAACCGTGGCGCTGCGCGTCCTTGACCAATGTTGCCGGCGCGTAGAAGCCCATGGGCTGATTGTTCAAGATAGCCGCGGTGAAGGCGGCCAGGTAGCGGCATTTGAGATATGCGCTGGCGTAGGCGATCAAGGCGAAGCTGGCGGCGTGCGATTCGGGAAAGCCGTACAACGCGAACGCGGTGATGGATTTGACGATGCTATCCTGCTGCTGGCCGATGATGCCGTTGCGCCGCATGCCATCGCGCAGGCGGGTCTCGATATCGTGCATGCGGGCTTCGGAGCGTTTGAATCCCATGGCGCGGCGCAGCTCTTCGGCTTCGCCTCCCGAAAATCCGGCCACGATCATCGCCATGCGGAGCAACTGCTCTTGAAATAGAGGAACTCCCAAAGTCCGGCGCAGCACGGGTTCGAGCGAGGGATGCAGGCACTCGGCTTTTTCGCGGCCCTGCCGGCGGCGCAAAAACGGGTTCAACATTTGGCCCACAATAGGGCCGGGCCGGATGATGGCGACTTGCACCACGATGTCGTAGAAGCGCTCGGGTCTGAGACGCGGCAGACACGACATCTGCGCGCGGCTTTCCACTTGAAACATTCCGATGGTGTCGGCATTTTGAAGGGCGTGATAAACCAACGGGTCATTTTGAGGCAGATGCGCCAGGTCCACCTCTTCGCGGTAGGCGGTTCGAATGAGCTGGATGGATTCTTCGAGCACGGCCATCATGCCGAGGCCCAGCAAATCCACTTTGATGATGCCCATATCGGCGCAATCTTCCTTGTCCCACTGGATGACGACGCGGCCGGGCATGGTGGCTGGCTCGAGAGGAACGACGGAATCGAGCTGGCCTTCGCAAATCACCATGCCGCCGGAGTGCTGGCCGAGATGGCGCGGGAGATCCTGAATGGTCATGTACAGATCCAGGAATTTTCCAATCAGCGGATGTTTTTGCGGAGAAAAACCGGCTTCCGTGAACTGGCGCTCGGCAGTTTCTTTTGGGTCAGTCCAGCCCCATGCTGGAACCAGCGCCGAGATGCGCGCCAGATCGGTTTCGGGAAAGCCCAGCACCTTGCCGATATCTCGTACGGCCGAGCGACCGCGGTAGGTGATGACATTGGCGGTCATGGCGGCGCCGAGCTGGCCATAGCGTTGGTAGACATGCTGGATGACGCGCTCACGCTGATCGCCGCTGGGGAGATCGAGATCGATGTCCGGCCATTCGCCGCGCTCTTCCGATAGAAAACGCTCGAACAGCAATTCCATTTCGACGGCGTCCACCGCCGTGATGCCGAGCGAATAGCAGACCGCGCTGTTGGCGGCCGATCCGCGGCCTTGCACCAGAATGTTTTGTTTTCGGCAGTACTCGACGATGTCCCAGACGATCAGGAAGTAACCGGGGAGGTCGAGCTTTTCGATGAGCGCGAGCTCGTGATCGATCTGGCGGCGGGCGCGGCGGCGCAGATCGGCGGACTTGTGGTGATAGCGATGGATGGCGCCTTCTTCCACGCGTTTTCGCAGGAACGAGTTCATGGTTTCTCCGGGCGGCGTGGGGTATCTCGGAAATTGATAGCCCAGATCGGCGAGCGTGAATTGCAGGCGGTCGGAGAGCGCTTTAGTATTGGCGATAGCTTCAGGCAGATCGGCAAATAGGCAGGACATTTCTTGCGCGCTTTTCAAATGCCGCTCGGAATTGATGGAGAGCAGTCGGCCGGCTTCGTGAATGGTTGTTTTGTGGCGGACGCAAGTGAGAACATCCAGCGCTTCGCGCGATTCGGGCGTGGCATGGCTCACGCCGTTGGTGGCGAGGAGCGGCAAGCGGTGCTGCCGTGCGAAATCGATCAGCGCTTGATTGCGGGCTTCTTCCGCGCGATTGTAATGGCGCTGGAGCTCGACGAAGACGTTCTTGGGTCGGAACAGTTCGAGAAGATGGGGATCGGGCCGCGAAGCCAGCAATACCAGGCCTTTGGAGTATTCTGCAAATTCTTCGGGAGTGGCAGCGCCCTCGCCTTTTTTCGCCCGCATTTTCATGCGGGTGATTAATCGGCACAGGTTCTGGTAGCCGGTGCGATTTTCGGCCAGCAGCGGATAACGGTGCCCGTCGGTGCAGGTGACTTCGGCGCCGATGTGCGCGCGGAGGCCGGCCTTTTTCGCGGCCATGTGGAAGCGGGCGGCGCCGGAGATGTTGTCGCGATCGAGCATTGCCAGGGCAGGGAAGTCGAGCGCGGCGGCGCGGGCGATCAGCTCTTCGGGAACCGACGACCCTTCGAGAAAGCTGAAGGCGCTGCGGGCGTGCAACTCGACATATGCGCTAGTCATAGCTTCCCTCGACGAACCAGCGGGGATCGCAATAGATGCGGTACAAAGCTCCGTTGGTGAGCGCGATATCCCATTCGTCGCGGCTCCAAGTTGTAGTTGTCCACCAATCGCCCGAAGTTCGCCATGGGCCGGCGGCGTTGAGCACTTTGCCGTGAATGCCGGGCGCGGCGATATGAATCGGGCGAGTGCGATCGAGCGCGACGGTGGCGGGAAGGGGAGGGCGGAAGAAACGGAAGGCCTGGTTGTTGGTTATTGATTGTTGGTTGTTGGCAACTGCGGGCTGCGCCGTGACCAATCGATAGGGATGCGGATGGTGGGTGTTGAGAAGCTGGGGGATGCCGACATTGTTTTCGCCGACGATGCCGCGGATGCGGGCCAGCGTCAGTTCCAATTTGTCGGGAGCCGGGGTGACCGGGAGAAAGATTCCAGTTTGCACGGTGCGCGGATGCACCGGTTTGAGCGCGAGAGTGAGAGCGATGGTGGGTGCCGCGGGCGGATGCGATTCGAGATCCATTTGCAGAAGCTTCAAGAGCGACTTGCTTTCGCGCATGGGGACGGGAAGGCGCAGGGTGCGGATGTGCTCTGTGCGGGTTTCCAGCTCGAGGCGAATGGTGACTTCGTTGGCCGCCATGGCGTTGGAAAGGAGGCGGGCGCATTGATCGTTGAGCAGCCGGGCGATCAGAAACAGCAGTGGCTCGAGCAGGCTGACCGGATGATCCAGCTGGATGCGGTCCTCATACGTGGTTTCCGGCTGGAATATTTTGAGCGGCCGGTGGATGGCGTTGCGAGCCAGCCGTCGCAAGTAGACGCCGGCGGATCCAAAGCGCTCGGCCAGGCCGGTTTCGGGCAGTTGAGCGAGTTGCTCGAAGGTATAGATGCCCCAGGTTTCGAGGACCTGGGCCATTTCGTCCGTGAGCGGGAGCGTGGAGACATCCAGATCGCTGAGATTGGGCGCGACGGTGATGCCGGGGAAATTACGCGCGGCGATGATGGCTGCGTCGGCGGTTTCGGCGATGGCGATATTGACTTCGCCGCCAGATTGTTTGGCGATGGCTTGCGCGATTTGCTGGGGCGTGCCATAGAGGCGCTTCAAACCATCGACGCGGAAGACGACGGTGTCGGACGACGTTTGTTCGAACGAAGGCGAGAATGCGGCGGCGATTTGAGCTAGATCAGAAGCGCCATTAATGCAGGCGAAGATCATACAACGGCCCTCGCTTTGAATTGCGTCGTGGCGGGACGCACGGGCTTGCGCGAGCGAGCTTCCAGCTCCACTCCACGCAAGAGCGAAAAGCCGGGTGCGCCTCGCCATGCGGTTCTCTTGCGATTGATTTCGAGCATTAGCGAAGCGCAGGATCTGGCAATTGGCTCCTTTTCAACGAGCGCGAGAATGGTCGGCGTGTTTTCGATGGCGCGGCGGAATCGGTACCAATAGGAAATGGGGATGCAGTTGGAAATGCGCGGGGGGACTTGGCAGAGGTCGAGGACGATGGCGCCGAATCCGCCGGCGTGGAGCAGGCAATCGGCCGCTTTGAGCGCGTGTCCGGCGTTGTGGCCGCAACGGATCCAGACCAGTTGGGAGAGTGCTACGCCGGCCGCGGCTGCCGAGACGGGATCGAAGGAGTCGTCGGTGTCGACATAAGCGCAGATTTCAAACTGAGCGGTGGATGCGGCCAGCAGAGAATGAACCAGCGTGGTGCGGCCGGAGCTTTCCGGGCCGAGGATCTCAGAGATTGCGCCGCGCGGGAAGCCCTCAACCAGAGCATCCAGCGATGCGATGCCGGTGGGGAGGCACTCCCGGATTTTGGCGTCCGGACGCAGTCCAAGCGTAGTGCTGCGAGCGGCGTTTGGGTTCATGCAGTTTCGCCCTTTCTTCGCCACTCATATTTTGCTCATTTGGGGTGGAGTTGTCAAGAGTACTCGGCGCTAACCGCGCGGCAAATGCCTCCGGCGGTAAGACCTACATCAATGCGGTGGGTTCGTTTGGTAATTTCGGTGTGGGGGCTGCTGGATGGGCTTGAACCTCATTTTGAACATCAATGGATTATAGCGTTGGAGGGCTTGGACTAATTCTGGCCTTGGCTGGAAGGGACTGATAGTGGGAGAGTTGTGCGCTGAGATCGAACGTGATCGCTTCTACGCGGGGCAAGCGCCCGATCTTGTGTCGGGAATCGCGCAGTTCACCGTCGTGGTTCCGGACAACGCAACTGGTGTGCTTCCGTTGACGCTTGTAGTGGGCGGCGTCTTCAGCCCGGGTGGGGTGACGATCGCGGTGAAGTAGCGGACCGGCAACCTACGACTTACCTTCAAAGGCATCCTGCAGTTTGTCCGGCAACGGCTTGAAGAACGGGCACAAGAGCCCACACGAGTGTGGGCTCGGCACGCAAGAGTCCGTGCGCTACAAATACAATTCGCGCCCCTATCTCATCGGCGGAACAAACGGCAGGTGCCGCGCGAATAGCCAGCAGAGGAAGAACACGATGGGAGCTTGCACCAGGAGTTGCAGCAATCCGTAGCCCACCAGATCGCGGGCGCGCAGCCGCAGGATTCCGAGCAGAGGCAGCATGAAGAACGGGTTGATCAGGTTCGGAAGCGCTTCGGATGCATTGTAGATCTGCACCACCCAGCCCAGGTTCACGCGATGCTCAATGGCGGCCTGGAGAACATAAGGCGCTTCGATGATCCATTTGCTGCCGCCGGAGGGAATGAAAATACCGAGCGTGGCGGAGTAGAGCCCGACCAGCAGGGCGAAAGTATTATGCGTACTGATCGAGGTCAGAAGACGGGCGGCCTTGTCGGAGAGTCCGGTGCCCACGATCATTCCGAAAATCACGGCATACAGAGGATACTGCACGATCACGCCGGCGGTGCCGGGGACGCATTCCATAACGGCGCGGACGAAGCGCTTGGGACGCCACTGCAGCAGCAGCCCGGCGGTGATGAAGATCAAATTGAAGGTGTTCAGATCCAACGCCGCCAGCGCGCCCTGCGGCGACGTGCGGAAGACATCCACCAGATACGCGCACAGCAGCGCGCCCACCAGGATGGTCAGCAAGGGACTGTATTCAAGCCATTCGCCGGGCTTGGTTCGTGGCTCCAGGTCCAGTTCCATTGGCTCGAAGCGCACTCCGAACGACTCAGCGGTTCGCGCATTTGCGGCGGTGGGCGCGGACAAGTAGGCCACCAGCGTTCCGGTTACAATCAGCACGCCTGCGGTCACTAAGCTGGGCCAGAGGAAGATGGTGCCGCTAAGCGGAATGAGACCGCTGATGGCTAAGAGTTTTGGAGGGATGGCGGTGCGCGTGGCCATGAACATCGCAGCGGAGGACGAAAGCCCGAGGGCCCACACGGTTCCCAATCCGAGATACGCGGCGGCTCCGGCAGCCCGATAGTCCAGGCCTTTGACGCGCTGGGTGAGCTGGCGGACGAATAATCCGCTCAAGATGGGACTCAGGCCCCAGGAGATGAGCGCCGTCAACGAGGAGAAGACGGCAACCAGAGCGATGGCCTGCCGCGGGTTGTTGGGAAGACCGGCTAGCTTTTCAGTGGCTCCCTGGACCAGCGGAGTAGAAGCGACCACGTAGCCGCCGATGATGATGATCACCATTTGCATGGTGAAGGGGATCAGCGACCAGAAGCTTCTGCCGCCCTGGATGGCCAGATTGAAGGGTCTTTCTCCGGCGGCGACTCCGATCAGGAAAACGATTACGATGCCGACCAGCGCGAAGACCAGAGGATCGGGGAACCAGCGTTCGCTCCAATTGGAAAGCGCCACGCCGACGCGAGCCAGGCGTCCGTCGGGGAGGGAGTGCCCGGTCAAGCTTTGCCGCGCGTCATGCTTCACCCTTTGCCCATGCGACCACATCGAAGCCGTCGGCAACACGAATGAATACGTTGGTGACGGGAGTTAGGATACGCGTGATGTGGCCCTTGCCTTGCACGTCTTCGAGGAACACGATATCGCCGGTATGGATGGCGTGTTTCTTGCCGCCCGATACCTCGACCTCGATTTCTCCTGACAGCGAAATGGAGAACTGCCGTCCGGGAGCTCGATGCCAGTCTTCGACGGTGCTGGAGGTAAACTCGGCGTAGGTCAATTCGGTGACATGCGCGGGGAGCGTCCTGAGGGTTTTGCCGGGCTTGGTTACGATGGGCAGATCCTGGATATGGGCGTTGCCATCCGCGTCGGTGTAGATGCGGATCACCTTTTTGCCGGAACCGCCTGCATGCGCGCCCTCCTGCGCCGATGATTCCGATGCCGCGGCAAATGCGCCAGCGATGGCGGCGATGCCGCCGAGACTCAACAGTTCACGTCGTTCCATAATTTTCTCCCGGGGCTAATTTTATCAGAAGCGCCGCTCCATCAGCCGAGACGCTAAACGGGAGTTCTGTTCCAGAAAATGCGCGAGCTCTGGAGAGGCCGCGGAGAGCGTGCGCAGTTGTCCGGGAAGTTCGCGCGGTTCCACAGACGGGCGCCGGCCGCCTTTGAGAGCCGAACGGAGCGAGCGGGCGATCTGCCGTTCCAGCAAGGTCGCCGAAAGCCCGGGCGGGATTCCCGCGTGATGCAACGCTTCCAGCGCCACGCGAAGCAGGGTCAACAGCAGGCTGCCGGTGCAGGTGAGCGCCGCCAGGTAGAACGGTTTGAGGGGCCGCTCGATGGCCACCACGCGGCGGCCGCCATGCTCCACCAGGAGTTTCGATTGGCGAATCGCAATGGGGTCGCCCTCCACCAAATAACGCTGGTCATCGAAGCCGGGGATGGGGCTGATGGAACCAACGGACGCGCCGCGCACGGAAAGCTCGCGCAACTCGCCGCTATCCAGCCGGGCATCGCACAACAGCACTGCTTTACCGCGCCACGAGATTCCAGACGATAACATCTCGGTAACGATTCGCCAGACATTTTCCTCCGGCACAGAGATAAGGATCAGAGTGCAGGACTCGAATTCCGCGTAATCGGCCACGGGATAGCCGGCCCGCAGCATGTTCGCAAAGCGGCTAGCCACGCGATTGGAAGTAGATTTTACGGGGCCGAGACGTTGAGACAGCCACCAGAAGCGGGTGAGAGGAGAGTCGCTGAGGCTACCCGCGCATATCAGACCCACCGACTTGGCTTTCTTCATGAATTCCGAGTGATTTTAACATTTTTATGCGATCGCGAAGCTGCGCGGCTTTCTCAAACTCGAATCTTTTCGCGGCATCGCGCATGCTTTCTTCCAATTCGGCGATGAATTTCTCGCGTTGTTCGGGCGTGAGCTCCTCGGCGGGATCTTCGGGCTCGATGGGAACCGTGACGTAGTCGCCCTCGGCGATGCGCACCAGGCTCATGTCGATGGGCTTGATGATGGACTGTGGCGTGATGTTGTTCTGTTCGTTGTATTGTTCCTGGATAGTGCGGCGGCGATTGGTTTCCCCGATGGCGCGCTGCATGCTGGCGGTATAAACGTCGGCGTAGAGCACGGCGCGGCCATTGAGATGGCGGGCGGCGCGGCCCATGGTCTGGATCAGGGAGCCGGCGGAGCGCAGGAAGCCTTCCTTATCGGCGTCGAGAATCGCGACCAGCGAAACTTCAGGCAGGTCCAATCCTTCGCGCAGCAAGTTGACGCCAACCAGCACGTCGAGCTCGCCACGCCGCAAGTCGCGCAGGATTTTCATGCGATCCAGCGCGCCGATCTCGGAATGCAGATAGGCGCACTTTACGCCGACCTCGGTATAGTATTCGGAAAGATCTTCGGCCATGCGCTTGGTCAAGGTGGTGACGAGCACGCGTTCGTTCAGCTCGGTTCGTTTGCGGATTTCGTGCAGCAGGTCGTCCACCTGGCCCTTGATGGGGCGCACGTCGATCTGCGGGTCAACCAGGCCGGTGGGGCGGATGATCTGTTCCACTACCACGCCGGCCGATTTGGTGAGCTCGTAGGGACCGGGTGTGGCCGAGACGTAGAGTACCTGGTTGACACGATTCTCAAATTCTTCAAAAGTGAGCGGACGGTTGTCCATGGCGCTGGGCAGGCGGAAGCCGAAATTCACCAGCACCTGTTTGCGCGAGCGGTCGCCATGATACATGCCCTGCAATTGCGGGATGGTCTGGTGGCTTTCGTCGATGAACAGCAGATGATCGTTGGGCAGGTAATCGAGCAGGGTAGGCGGGGCTTCGCCGGGCAGGCGTCCCGAGAAATGGCGCGAGTAGTTTTCGATGCCGTGGCAGTAGCCGATCTGGCGGATCATTTCGAGATCGAACATGGTGCGCTGATAGAGGCGCTGGGCTTCCACCAGCTTGCCGCCCTTTTCGAGTTCCTTCTGCCACCATTCGAGCTCGGTCTCTATGCTGCGCAGGGCCTGATCGCGAGTTTCGGGCATCATCACGTAGTGCGTTTTCGGATAGATGGGGAGCCGCAGGTAGGTCTGTCGGACTTGGCCGAGGATGGGATCGATCTGGCTGAGGCTCTCGATTTCGTCGCCCCACAGCTCGATGCGGTAGGCGTGGTCGTCGTAGGTGGGAAAAACTTCGATGACGTCGCCGCGGACGCGAAACGTACCGCGCGTGAAGTTCGCGTCGTTGCGCTCGTACAGAATTTCCACCAGGCGAGTGAGGATCTGCTGGCGGGAGATCTTCTGGCCTTTTTCGAGCATCAGCAGCATGCCGTAATAAGCTTCGGGCGAGCCCAGGCCGTAGATGCAACTGACGCTCGCGATGATGACGCAGTCGCGCCGCTCGAAAAGGGAGCGGGTGGCGGAAAGGCGCAGTTTATCGAGCTCGTCGTTGATGGTGGCTTCCTTCTCGATGTAGATGTCGCCGGAAGGCATATAGGCTTCGGGCTGATAGTAGTCGTAATAACTGACGAAGTATTCGACGGCGTTGGAAGGGAAGAACGTCCTGAACTCGTGATAGAGCTGCGCGGCGAGAGTTTTATTGTGCGCGAGAACCAGCGCGGGGCGGCCGGTTTTTTCGATCAACTGGGCCATGGTGTAAGTTTTGCCGGAGCCGGTTACTCCGAGCAGGGTTTGGTGCTTTTCGCCGTCCAGCAGCCCGCGGAAGAGTTGATCGATGGCGGCGGCTTGATCGCCACGCGGGCGGTAATCGACGCCCAGATGAAAGGCCATACTTATAGGATAGTTGTTGGTTGTTGGTTGTTAGTTATTGGTAGTTGGTGGCTGGCGCTACTGTTTGGCGGTTTCCTTCTGGGGTTGGAACTGGGTTGCCAGGCGCTGGGCTTCGGCAATTTGGCCGGGCTTCAGCTTCTTAGAGAGCAGATCGCGCTGCGTGACGCATCCGGAGTTGCCCTTGGCCGCGCATATGTTCAGCCACTTGTAGGCTTGCACATAATCCCGCTTCACGCCTTGGCCCGATCCGTACATGGCGCCCAGGTTATGTTGAGCGGGCACGTAGTCCTGTTCGGCCGCCCGGCGGAACCAATTAACGGCTTCTGCATAGCTTTGAGGAACACCATGCCCGTCCAGGAACAGGAGCCCGAGATTGAATTGCGAACCGGGGTCTCCATCGTCGGCCAGCGGGCGCCATTCCTTGGCGGCCGTCACATAGTCGCCCTTCTGGTAGGCGTCCAGTCCGGCTTGAAAGTCGCACAGAGCAGGGACAGCGGCCACCAGCAACAGGCTCAAGAGCCAGGACCGACCTCGCATGGGAGACATCCTCCTACCCGTTATTGAAGCACATGGAAACGGATTTGCGTCACGGCTCGAGCAGAAATCGGGTGGATTCTTCCAGAAACAGATCCAGGCGATCGTGATGCACCCAATGGCCGGCGCCGGGAACCTTCACCAGGCGGTGATTGGCGATGGCGGAGACGCGGTCGTCGGAATCCGGATCGGGCAGCCAGCTTTCGAGCCCCCAAAAGAGCTGAACCGGGCACGTAATGCGGGAAAATATCGAGCGCAGGTCTTCGACGCTATGGCCGAAGGGCGGGAGGCTGCGCACATAGTTATCGAATTTCCAGCTCAACGAGCCGTCGGCGTTCCAGTTAGTTCCGTGCAAAGTCAGATGGCGCGCTACGGCATCGGAGAGGTGCGGATTCACTTCCTTCATTCGGTCCGCGGCCGCTGCAAGGTTGGGATAGGTGCGATGGTCCAGGCGGTCCACCCCACGAGCCTCCCCGATCTTGCGCACGTCTTCGATCCAGGCGCGCAGGCGCTCCGGGGCCGGTTTGTGGATGCGATGGGAAGCGGGAAATCCCAGGCCTTCGATGGCAATCACTTTGCGCACGCGGTCCGGATAGAGGCCCGCATAGGTGAGGGTGAGGACGCCGCCGAGCGAATGCCCGATGAGATGGACGGGGCCGCGGCCAAGCGCGTCGTTACTCGATAAATCAACACTCAGTAAATCGACCAGCGTTGCGATATCGAGAACATGTTCGGGGATGCTATAGCTGGCCCCGGGCGCCCACTGGCTGTTGCCGTGCCCGCGCAGATCCATGGCGAAGACGTGAAAGTGGTCGCGGAGGGAACGGGCCACCCAATCCCAATTGCGCGCGTGATCCAGGCCGCCATGCACCAACAGCAGCGGCGGCTTGCCGTCTTGTCCCCAGTCCCAGAGTTGCAGCTTCAGGCGATGGGAATAGTAGTAGTGAGAGACCGGTTCCAATCATCCATTGTAGACGCGATCAGTGTAGACGCGATCAGAGGTAGTGTCCTAAACCTGCGTTGATCCGTTTTCTTTTGCAAACACGAAGCGCTTGATTTCGCTGTACGATGGTTGCATGGCAAGTCCGTCAATGCACCGTGACCTGAGAGCGCTCCACCGTCTTGGTCAATCAAGCCGATCTTGTCCTAGCTACAATCCGTGATCCGCATCCGTCAATTGCCAGCGCTCGGGAGTCTCTCAATGCTGCTCTAGCCCTATCCAAGCATCTAGCGAAGCGTGAACCGGATGCAGCCGCTCTCGGCTCCAAGGGTGGCATTGTCACAGCGCAACGTGGGCCGGAGTACTACGCCAAGATTGGGGCCATGCGGAAAAACAGGCGCGGCGGACGCCCGCGCAAGCAATCCGAATAAGCACTCCAGTAGAATAGTCCCTTACAAAATTGAAAAGCCCCGGCGCGAACCGGGGGCTTCTCGATAGGACCTAAGCACCCCCATCGTAAGCCCTCTTCACGCTTGGCGCAAGAGGCGGATGACATATCCAGAAGACATATCGCGGTCAGCCCGCGCGCGCATCGTATCTGCCAAGGTTAAAGCACGGCGGGTCTATCTGAACTCCATCTTAGGGTCGGGCGCTTTCCCGCCAGGGACAATGGAACATTACGTCATGACGGTCTTCGCCGCTTTCGCCAAAGAAGCATGCAACTTGGCCCGGTCTGGCATGTGGGGCGTTGATCAAGTAGAACTCGAAGTTTCGAAATGGATGTACTCAACCGTTCTCTTTGCCGATACCGATATCGGAATACAAGGGGAACGCTTCCGGCATTTCTTGACGCCGAACGGAACGGACATAAAGAGGGAAATTCTCGCAGTCCTTAAACAGGAACCACAGTGGAGGCAATACGAAGAAGATCTTCTTGAGGTCTCTGAAATCCAGAGTGCTGCTGAAAAAATCGGTACTGAGAAAAATATTCCGATCCGTGGCCACCACTCAGAGATTAGAGGATGGATGCGAACTAAGGAAATCTCTAGCGTCAAGGAAGCGGCCCGCCAGCTCCACGTTTCCGAGTCAACACTGAAGTCGATCATGACATCGAAGGGCGACATCAGGCACTCACAAGAGACAGTAGAAGCAATCCTCCGTAAGATTCGCGTTTTCAAAAGTGGTGAGTGATCGGCTCACCACTTACTCACCATTTACTCACCACCATCAGAAAACGTGAAAGTAGTAAGGTTTTCAGTAGCATACACATTTGTGTGTGAAATGACTCTTCCCTGACCAAATGACCGCCTAATGTTGGCTTGTAAAAAGGAGAGGCGACGTGACGTAGATTAGAGGTCCACCACAAACGCGACGGGGAGCGGCATTACCGCTCCCCTTTCCGTGCTTGCGGGCGTGGTGGAAACGGCAGACACAGCAGACTCTAAATCTGCCGCATCGTCGACTGGTGCGTACGGGTTCAAGATCCCGCCGCCCGCACCATCATTCTATGCCATTTTTAAAAAGTCACAATCAACGCTTGAAAACACGAAGCGCTTCGTGTATAACTTAGTTTATGAAGACGGAAGCCATAGTCGAAGGTCACGATGAACTGCCCGGACTGCGATATCCGCTGCGCCAGCTTTGGAAAGCATCGCAATGGTCTTCGCCGGTTCCGTTGTGGCGAGTGCGGCAAGACCTACACCGAACCTCATGACAAGCCGCTAGGCGAAATGACCGTGCCGATGGAAAAGGCCATTCTTGCTCTCAAGATGCTCCTGGAAGGCGCTAGCGTTCGTTCGGTTGAGCGGACTCTCGATATCCACCGTGACACGATCCTGCGGCTTCTGGTGCTCGCTGGCGAGAAGTGTGAACGGATCATGGCGAAGCACATTCGCAACGTTCCGGTTCAGGACGTGGAAGTCGATGAAGTGTGGGATTACATCGGCAAGAAAGAAAAGCGCGTCCGCCCCGAAGACGATCAGAACCTTGGCGACTGCTATACCTTCGTTGCAATCGAGCGCAACAGCAAGTTGGTTCTGAATTTTGCGATGGGCAAGCGCGACCAGCAAACAACGAACGCATTCATTGAAGGCCTTCGGGATGCCATCGCGCCTGGGCGATTCCAGATCACTAGCGACGGATTCGCGCCGTACAGAACATCCATCCCGGACACCTTCGGCAATCGCGTTGACTTCGCGATGCTCATCAAGGTTTACCGCGCAGCGCCGGAAGGCGAACGCCGGTATTCTCCCGCCGAAGTGCAGTCCGTGGAGGTGGTCCCAGTTTGCGGCAATCCTGATCCTGAGCGCATTTGCACTTCCATCATCGAACGCAGCAACCTGAGCCTCCGTATGGGATGCCGTCGCTTCACCCGCCTAACAAACGCTTTCAGCAAGAAATGGGAGAACCACTGGGCCGCCGTGACGCTCTGGTACACCTTTTACAACTTCTGCCGGGTTCACAAGTCCCTGCGCGTTACGCCTGCGATGGCCCACGAGATCACGGATCATGTTTGGTCTATCGCTGAACTTCTGGCGTAGAATTGAAGGGAACTCGTAAATGAAAAAGGCCCGGTTGCCGCCGGGCGCTTTTTCGATCTTGGTTTGGGCCGACACTCAGATCTTCGCACGGAGGTGTGCCCGAATGCAACACGTTGAAACGGTAAGCAGTGCAAACATTAAAGAAACTTCCAGCGCTCTTCCTACAGGGCCTCGACTGGCTTCTGAGCCTTGCAGAGCGCTTGGTCGCCCTAGGAATCTGCATCGCTGCTTTGTATTTGGGTTTTCGGTTCCTAGCTGGAAGGGCTTCAGATTCCGATTTGAAATTCATGTCAGCCGCGAGCACCAATTGGAAGGTCCTGCTGGTGATTCTGGTTCCTCTGTTCTTTCCGACAATCAAGAAACTTATTATGGAAACGAAAAAGGTGGGTCCATGGGAACGGCAGTTACCAGGGATACCGGGGAACGACGAGGAAAGGGTCACCGAGCAGAAAGACTAAGCATGCCCGTCCTAGAAATACAGCCGCAGCGGTATCGCAAGATCCTGTACGAGAATCCACGGCGTGGTAGGAGACTAAACATTGAGGTCGAGGCCACCGCAGCGCTGGATATCTTCATCGTTCCGGTATCTGCGCTAGAGGCGTGGAGAAGAGGAAGCAGAGATTATGAAGGCGATGGATTCCTTAGAAGGAAGACGCTTCAGATCCAACTCGGTTCCGAAGGTCGTGAGTTTGATCGCGAGTGGTACCTGATACTTGACAATAGATCCGACCGTGCCGTTTCCGCTAGTTACTCAGTTAAAGAAGCCTGATCCATTCCCAAGCCGTGATATCATCGCGTCCATGAAAAACCTGGTTGCTGTTCTCTGTGTAGTCGCGATTCTATTGGCCGCTGCCGATCTCTGGAGCAGGGTTGCTGTCGTTCACGCCCAACGTGGTGGCCAAGTGTACGTGGACGGCATGGGACTAACCAACCGCGCTGGCGGTTCAGAGGTCCAGATACGAGGCTCAAGCGTTGTTGGGTTCTCCTGCCTAATAGACAGCACCGGAAGCCATTCCTGCTTCGTCGCATCGCAGTAATCGCGATCAACGCACTTTTAGGACACTACCCGATCAGAAGGTGAAGCGGCCGCCGATGGTCGGAGCGACGTTGGTGTCGTACTTATAGGGGACGCCGGGGCCATGCGGGATGGCGATGGCCAGACCGCCTTGCACGTAGGAAACCGCAATTCCGGCAAAACCGTCGAAACGCGGGGTAAAGTGATGATCCAGGTAGAGCGACTCCTCGTTGAGGTTACCCGCGCAGGAAGCGCGGTAACTTTGGGGCGTGCAGGCCGCGGGAACGCGGAAGTCGTTCTGCAGCTGATGATACCAGGCCGCCGTGATATCGGTTTTGTGGCCGATGGCGTATTTCCCGCCGGTCCACCAGATCTGCACGTGCTTGGGAGAATCGAGATTGTTGTCTTCGACGCCGCTCAGGATATAACCGCCCTGGTCCAGGGCGCCGACGCCCAACGGGTTCGACGGATTAGACTGCCGGATGTATTCGTAGCCGGCAAACAATCTGAACCGTTCCCACGCATACTTGGCAGCGAACATAATGGCGCGGTTGTCGGTGACGATGCCATATAAGGTGTTGGCCGTGGGTATCAGATTGTTCCCGTTGATGGGGTTTGTATTGACGCTGTCGGTGGTGGACTGATATGGCGCCGTAGGACTCTGCGGCCCCAGCAAAGGGTTCAATACGCTGATGGCCTGGTTGTAACGTTGGAAGACGACGTCGGCGGAGAACTTGCCGAAGCCTCCTCCGGCGTCGAATCCATAGGCGTTGTTGTGCGCTTCTTCCGGCGTGCAGGTGGCGGCGGTCCAGGTGGCGGAGGACGAGTAGCAGCCGCCGGAACCATCGGCAAATTTGTACATGGCTCCGAAATGGACCGGGCCATAGCCGAGGCGATACTTCAAGGCGTCGTCCCAACGGGCGTCCTCGGTGTCGCCGCCGCCGGCCATCGTTCCGTTATATCCGATGTAGGAAAAAGCATAGCCACCGCCGGCCGGATCGTACTGGAGCATCGTATCGGTGCCGAGAGCGCGCTGGCGGCCGAAGGTAAGCGTGCCGAAAACCGCGGACGATATGCCGAGATAGTATTCGTCATTGAACGCTTGGCCCGCGCGCGAGCCGTCGATGGCTATCGTGTAGCTGCTCCTGGGAAGGCCGTTGTTTTGGATGTTGGTGGCTGACGCGTTGGCGAGCTGGCCAGACTGCGGATTGACGCCGCTGGAAGCGTTGAACACCACAGACCAGCCAGGCAGAAACTCTTCCTTGCCCCGGATGCCAAAACCAGTCTGCTGCAGGTTGTTCGGCGCGACGACGAATCGATGTTGATAGCCGTTTCGGTTCACCAGAGATTCGCCTTCGAAGTTCGCGGCGTTTTCCGGTAAACCATGGCTCACATAGCCGACTCCGACGTCATACGCGCCGTACACCGTGATGCCGTGCCAGGTGAGCGTGCAATCGGTGGTGAGGAACTCGTGGCCGCTGGCGCAGGCATCGGAAGTGCCCGGCTGCATCTGAATGTCGACCGTGGTTTGCTGCCCGGCCGCCAAGCCGATTCCTTTGCGGGTTTCTTCGGTCAGCCCTGGTTTGGAGACTCGAATCTCGATGCGCCCCTGCGGCAGGCCAGACGCCTGATAGCGCCCTCCGCCGTCGGTTGTGATGGTGCGGGTGGCGCCTGTATCGACGTTCTTGATGGTCACCGAGACTTCGGGAATGGGTGCGCCGGTTTTGTCGGTCACCACGCCGGAAACGCTCGCTCCGGTTTGGGCCCACGCTGTCAACGCAGTCATCCCAAGGCACAACACGAACGAACTTAATTTGTGAGAGATCATAGCTAGACTGTCTTTTTAAGATGAAGCTGTCTGGTTAAAAAGATACTAGCTCATCCGAGAACCGGAAGCAAGTTTGCCGTTGAACGTGGCGCACGCACTCCTGTGTGCCGTGTTGGCACTCGTGCCAACACCTCTGCGAGGAACTCCGCAACGTTCACACGAGTGTGAACGCAGCACGCAGGAGTGCGTGCGCCACTAATGGGTGTTGCCGGCGTCCTTGAAGTTGAGCGCGAAGTAGGGATAGGTGAAGTTCGGCCCTTTTTCCATGAGCATCAGGTATTGGCCCGGAAAAATGTGCCCGACTCCGACGCCGATGTTGACGTGGCGGTTGAGCTCGTACCAGGTATAGAGGTCGGCTTCCTGGCCGATGTGGGTGCCGGCGGTCCCGAGGGAATTACGAACGATGGAGCCGCCGGAGGTGTTATAGAGCGAGTCGGTCGCGCTGGCCAGCCAAAAATCCAGCCACTGCGCCGTCACGGTCCAGCGGTTGTGGGGCTCGACGGTGACGCCGGCGCGAATCGCTTTGATGTTCTGCCAGCCGAACTGATCGGAGATGCCGAAACGGTCGTGCGCGGTGGGGTACATGGTGTCGAAAGTGCCATGCACGCCGTCCTTGGGATTTTTGTCGCCTGACGCGTAATCATACTGCGTGAACACGCGCGGCTTCCAGAGGACGGGAGAGAAGCGGTAGGCGATTCCGTCGGTGGTGCCCCAGGCTCGGATGTTATCGTGGCCGTCGGTACCATCCTCCCGGATGCCTTCAACGGAGTAGTCGAAATTATTGAATGCCTGACCCTTCCAGCGAAGGCCATACGCCTGCTCGCTTTCGTGGCCGGTCTTAGCTTTGGATTCAGCCGTGGGTTCTACCGAGACGCTGGGGTCGACACGCCACAAGACAAACGGCTCAAAACTGGAAGTGGGCAGGAGCAGGTTGTCGATCTGCCCGTACATGCCGTAGATGTTGTTGCCCTCTGTGTGGTGGCTGATGCCCTCGTCCATTGGGACCACGGCGGAGGCGGCGAAGATCCCGAGGCGGAAACGATCCACGTGCAGATTGGTGACCACGGCATCGTAGGAGCGGCCCTGATCGCGCCATTCGGAATTGGCGATGATGGTGTTGTTGTAATTAATCAACTGGCGGCCGACGCGCACGCTGATCCACTGATGCTCGGGGTCGCCTAACTCAGCGTAGGCCAGCTTGAGATCGAAGCGGTTGGTGTTGGGCGGCAGCAAAGGCGGCTGTTGCCACCAGGCGCGGGCGTCCTGCAATTGGCCGACAATACGCACCCAACTGGCGGGCTTGATCTGCATCAGGAAGCGCCAGCGGTTCAAGAGATAATTGTCGTCATCGTTGCGCTTGAAACCCTGATTAATCATGTCTTCCCAGCGGAGGCGTTCTTCCAAGCCGAAGCCGATCCAGGCCGGGAGCTGCTGATCCAGCGCGGTCAGGGGAGCGAAATCGGGGAGATCGTAGGGAGTGTTCAGGCCGGTGGTTCGGAACGCCGGGCCGTTGAGGAAGCTCAGGGGATTGGAAGCGGGTCCCGTGACCCAAGCGCCACCGTAACCACTGGCCCCGTTTTGGGTGGTGACATCGTCCTGGGCCAGCAGTGGAACGAAGCCGGCGGAGACCAGAAGCAGGGCGCTCGCCAAGAGCGGTCGGGCCAGGGGCTGTTGTCGCATTGGAAGTAAGTCTATCAAGTAACTAGGATATATGGCAACCGCGGTTGCTGTAGCGTGTTAAACCATTGTCTATAAGTTACTTAGGAGAATCGACTGGAGCGCCGCCAGGCTAGGGTTTGGTGAGCAGGGTCTGCTCGCGCACTTCGGCGTGGTGCCGGACGTCGATGCCCTTCACCAGGAATAGGACATCCTCGGCGATGTTGGTGGCGTGGTCGGCGATGCGCTCCAGGTTGTGGGCGATGAACATCAGGTCCACGGCGCGCGGGATGGTGGTGCTCTGCTCCTGCATGAAGGCCACCAGCTCCTTATAAACCGCGTCGCGCAGGCGGTCCACCTCGTCGTCCGACACCAGGACGCTGCGGGCCAGGTCTTCGTCGCGCTTTACCAGCGCATCCAGGCTCTTGCGCACCATCTCCTCGGCCAGGCTGGCCATTTGGGGGATGTCGATCAAGGGTTTCACGGGCGGATCGCGCATCAGCGACAGGGCGCGCTGGGTGATGTTAACCGCCAGATCGCCCATGCGCTCCAAGTCGCCGTTAATTTTGATGACGGCGGTGAGAAAGCGCATGTCGCGCGCCATGGGTTGATAGAGGGCGAGCAGGCGCGTGGCGTACTCGTCAATCTCGATGTCCTTCTGATTGATGAGCGCTTCCTTCCACAGCACCTCTTTGGCGGACTGCTCATCGCGCAGCACCAGAGCTGCGACGCTTTGATGGATGGCAGATTCCACCAAGCCCGCCATCTCCAGCAGGCGGCTTTGCATTTCGTCGAGTTCTTCTCTAAAGTGAATCAAGGCTAACTCCTGCTCCCCGGGCCTGGTATCGGCGCCATCAACCGAACCGTCCCGTGATGTAATCTTCCGTTTCTCTCTTGGCCGGGCGCTTGAAAATGGTCTCAGTATTGTCGAATTCAATCAGGTTGCCCAGCAGAAAGAAACCGGTGAACTCAGCCACGCGCGCGGCCTGCTGCATATTGTGGGTTACGATCACCTGCGTACACTGGTCCTTGAGAGCGAACAGCAAATCCTCGATCTTGGAAGTGGCGATGGGATCGAGCGCGGAGCAAGGTTCGTCCAGCAGCAAAACTTCCGGGTCTACCGCCAGAGCGCGCGCGATGCACAAGCGCTGCTGCTGGCCGCCGGATAGTCCATACGCGGATTGATGCAGCTTGTCTTTCACTTCTTCCCAGAGGGCGGCGCGCTTGAGGCTATGCTCGACAATATCGGGGAGCGATCGGCCGGCCTTCAGCCCGTTCACCTTGACGCCGTAGGCGATGTTGTCAAAGATCGATTTCGGGAACGGATTGGGACGTTGAAAAACCATGCCGACGCGACGACGCAGCTTGGTAACGTCCAGCTCCAGCACGTTCTGGCCGTCCAGCAACACCTGCCCTTCGTAGCGCGCATTTTTGACGGTCTCGTTGATGCGGTTCAGGGTGCGCAGGAAGGTGGATTTGCCGCAACCGGAGGGGCCGATGAGAGCGGTGATCCGTTTTTCGGGAACCTCCAGGCTGACGTTGTGCAGGGCGTGGAAAGCGCCGTAGAAAAAGTTAAGATTCACGGCCTGCAGTTTGGGTCTGGAGGCGACCTCGGGCTGAACGCCAGAGGGCGCAGGTGGCGGGGCGGTGATTTCGCTCATTTTGACGGATTCCGGCATGGCTCCCATTTCCAGGTTACTACCCCCTTTGAACCGCTGCTCCGCGGGATAGCACCCAGCGACTTGCGATGTTGGCGATCAGGACCAGCACCAGCAGCACCAGGCCGGCGGCCCAGGCTTGCCGATGCCAGTCGTCATAGGGCGAGATAGCGAGCTTGTAGATCATGACGGGCAGCGACGCGGTGGGCTCGCCCAACTTTGCGGCCCAGTATTGATTGTTCAAACTGGTAAACAGTAAAGGCGCGGTTTCTCCCGCTACGCGGGCCACGCCGAGAATCATGCCCGTCAAGATGCCTTGTTTGGCCGCGGGAACGATCACCGAGATAATGGTGCGCGTTTTGCTGGCGCCCAATGCGAGTGAAGCTTCACGCAGCGAATTTGGGACGCCTCTGAGGAACTGCTCGGTGGCGCGCAGGCCGATGGGGATCATCATCAGGCTTAAGGCGAAGCCGCCGGCCCAAGCCGAGAAATGGTGCATGGGCACCACGATGACGGTCCAGGCGAAGATTCCAATGACAATGGAGGGCACGCCGTTGAGCAGGTCGGCTGTATAACGGATCAGCATCGGCAGTGTCTTATCGCCGAACTCGGCCAGGTAGATGGCGCCCAGAAATCCCACCGGAATTCCAATCACGGCCGCGATCAAGATCAATACGCCGCTGCCGACGATGGCATTGGCAACGCCTCCGCCTTCTTCGCCGGGAGAGAGGGGCAGCTTGGTGAAGAAGTTGAAATCCAGCGAACGCCAGCCATTGACCACCAGATAACCGAGGATCAGGAACAAAACCGAAACTGTAAGCACGGTGCAAATGCCGGTGAGGGTCAGCATGACGACGTTGACGATGTTGCGGCGGGTCGTCCTGTTCATAATGTGAGGCGGTCCATCAGGCTTGCTTGGATCCCTTCCCCGTGGTTGCGATGATCAGCAATTGCGCAGCGGCGTTGAGCACCATGGTGAGCGCGAACAGAACCAATCCCAGCTCCACCAAAGAGCTGAGATAAATATCGCCGGTGGCCTCGGTAAACTCATTGGCGATAATTGCAGCGATGGTGTAGCCAGGTGAAAGCAGGGAAGTATGGATGCCCGTGTCGTTTCCGATCACCATGGTGACGGCCATGGTTTCTCCCAAGGCGCGCGCCAGGGCGAGGAAAATGGAGCCGAGAATTCCGAGGCGTGCGTAGGGCACCACTACCTGCCAGGTGGACTCCCACTTGGTCGCGCCCAGAGCCAGAGCCGCTTCGCGCTGTTCGCGCGGGACGGCCAGCAATGCTTCCCTGGAGATGGAGATGATGAAGGGGAAGGTCATGATGGCCAGGATGAGGCTGGCAGTGAGGTAGCCGACTCCGTAAGCCGGTCCCTGGAACAGAGGGAGATCGCCCAGCGTGTGCTTGAGGAACGGTTCGATATACTGGCGCATGATCGGCACCAGCGTGAAGATCGCCAGGAGGCCAAGAATCACGCTGGGTACCGCCGCTAGCAGCTCCACCAAGAACGTACAAAGGTTGGAGAGCTTGGGC
This sequence comes from Bryobacterales bacterium, assembly GCA_963824345.1. Lineage (GTDB taxonomy): Bacteria > Acidobacteriota > Terriglobia > Bryobacterales > Bryobacteraceae > Palsa-89. The sequence goes on along the minus strand of CAWGOZ010000006.1, from coordinate 329,033 downwards.
GGGGCCAGCTCGGCCAGGAAGATGGCGGCGCCCACTCCCAGCGGCACCGAAATCAGCAGTGCCACAAAGGATGTCAGGACCGTGCCGTAAATGAAGGGCAACGCGCCGAACTGTTCGGCCACCGGGTCCCAGGTTTTGCCGGTCAGGAAGCTGAATCCGAACTTCGCGCGCGATGGAGCGGAGTGAATCCAGAGCTCGTAGACCAGGAACACGGTGACCAGAAACACGCTGGCCGCAAAAAGGAACGTGACCAGGTGAGTGACCTGATCCCCGTCCCGGAAAAACATCCCGAGTTTCCGCTGGCGCGATTCAGGCGGAGCGGTGACGACGGCGGTTGCCATTCTAGTTCCAGTAAACATCGCGCACAACGCAGCGGGCCGCGATTAGTTTCTCCATCCAGTGAGCGCATCCCGCACTGCGCGCTTCTTACTTTATCAAAGCGATCTGCTTTTGTTCCTGGGCCACTACCGATTTGGGGAGTGGGGCGTAACTAAGTGCCTGCGCATCCGCCTGGCCAGTGGTAAGCATCCACTGCAAGAAATCGATAACGGACTTTTTCTTGACTGGATCGCTGAATTTGTCCGGGATCAGCAGCCAGGTGAAGCTCGAAATCGGATAGGCGTTCTTGCCGGGAGCGTTGGTGATGGAAACGCGGAAGTCAGCCGGCATGTCTTTGGCTGCGCCCGCCGCGGCATCGGAGACGGTGCTGAAATCCGCCTTCACGAAATCGCCCGCCGCGTTCTTGAGGGAGCCATACTCCATTTTGTTCTGCACCGCATAGATCAGTTCGACGTAGCCAATCGAAAACGGCGTCTGCTTGATCAAGCCCGCCACGCCTTCATTGCCCTTGCCGCCCAGCCCTACCGGCCAATTTACCGACGTATTGGACCCTACTTTCGATTTCCACTCCGGGCTGACCTTGGCAAGATAATCGGTAAAGACGAAGCTGGTCCCGCTGCCGTCGGATCGATGCACTACAGTGATGTCTTCATTGGGAAGATTTACGCCCGGATTGTCCTTCTTTAGCGCCGGATCGTTCCACTTCTTGACGTTGCCCAGGTAGATGCCCGCCAGCACGGTATCGGAGAATTTGAGCGAAGCAGCGCCCGGGACGTTATAGGTTGGGACGATGCCGCCCAGCACGGTGGGGAAATGCAGCACTTTATATTTGGCGACCTTCGACAATTCTTCGTTGGTCATGGGCATGTCGGACGCGCCGAAATCCACCGTGCCTTCGGTAAGCTGGCGAATTCCACCCCCCGAGCCGATGGCCTGGTAGTTGATTTGAATGTCGGGATGCGCCTTATGAAATTCTTCGAACCACTTTTGATAAATAGGGGCCGGGAAGGTGGCCCCGGCCGCGTTGATGGTTTCGGCTGAGGCCGCCATTGTTCCAGCAGCCGTGAACAAGGCAATCCAAAGCATCGATTTCTTCATGAACTCAAATCCTTTCGCTTCAAGACCGTCTCCCTTACGTCGCGGCTCGATAAGGGGAGCCGCGGGCGTAAGCAAGCGGTTAGAACTTTGGCATGCTGCCAGGCAGCGTGTAGCGGACGTTGAAAAAGATGGTGTTGTCATGCGCTTTATCCGGGCTCCCGGTGGCAACGTACCACGGAGAACGCGTCAGGTACTCATATTGACCGATGAGATTGAGAGCTCCGTAGCGCGGGTCAGCCCAAAGGGTCTGGTTGAAGCCGAAGGTGACTTCCTGAATGGCGCGGTTCTGGCTGGATCCCGTGAAACCGTAACCGACCGGCTTGCCGCCGGCATCAATGGCCACATCGCGACCGACGTAAATGCCGCCGTAATAGGCGAACAGCAGCAACTTCTTCATTCTGGCTTCGAAGCCGTCCACCGTGCCTCCGGCGTGCAGCAGGTTAAAATTGCCATTGGCGCTCACCACCAGATCCGGAGCTTGTCCGAACAAATAACGTCCGCCGCCATCGCCCCAGAAGTTGGTCGTGATCAAGCGGAAGCCGGGAAAGATCTCGCCGTTCAAGCCGAATTGAACTCCGCCGCCCGCCTTGGTGTCGGTTTGGCCCACCGTCAAATTTGCGGTGTTGAGGATCTTGAAGGTGCTCAGCAGTCCGGCGACCTCGGCGTGAAAGCGGGAGCTGGGATCGAACGCGACTTTCGCGATCACATCCGGGGTCAGGGTCGGCACGGATAGCACCGTGCTGGCGGTGCCGATGTTCGGGGCGTTGTCGAGCTGCGTGGAGGCCAGCCCGGCGTAGGCCGCCGGCAGAGTGATGCTGGAACCGCCGCCCGAGCCGCCCATATATTGGTCGGGATTTTCAACCGATAAGCCAAAGGTAAATTTATCGCCGCCATGCAGGAGCACGCGCATGCCGGGTTGACGAGTCCACGTCAAGCCCGCCATGTAATTCACGTCCATAACCTGCGAGTAGAATAGGTCGCCCGGGAGCGCCGAGATTCCTACACGATTCGGAGTTAGCATGCTCCAGCTTTGCCCCGCCAGAAATTCCCAGGGCCCCTTTCTGGCATCCACCCAGAAGAGGCGAAGGCGCGGCACGAAGGCGCCGTTGGTGACGGTGAGAGCGGTGGAGCCGCTGGTGCCCAGGAAGTCAAACTCGTTGTAGCCGATGATGTGAGTGCCCTTCCAATCGCCATCGATCCGGAAACCGATGCGGGAGTTTTGTGGGCTGAATCGGAATTCGGAGAGTTTGCCATTGACGGCGTTGTTGTAAGGAATACTGCCGAAATTGCTTCCGATGCTGGAGCCGGCATTCTCGCTGCGCCAAACGGTGGTGAGATCCATAAACCCGATGGGGGTCAGGCAAGTGCTGCCGAGCCGGATGAAGGCAGGCGCAGGACCGTTCGGAACCTCCTCGCAGGGGTTACTGGAGGTCGTTTTTTGACCTCCTTCCAGGGCCGGAATCGCGGCCGGCGCGATCGAAGGAATGATGGGCGTGTTGCTGGCGATGTCTCCAAGGGCTTTATCGCGCGGCAATGCAAAGGTATCCTGACCGGGCTGCACGGGCTTGGCGCTGGTGGCCCTTTCGATGAGCTTCTTTTGGTCTTCCAGCGCGAGTTTCAACTGATCGATCTGCTTCTGTTGCTCGGCGAGTTGCGCCTTGAGCGTGTCAAGATCCGGGCTGTTGGCGGGACTTGGCGCAGTCGTTTGTCCGCACACGGATGCGGCCAATAGAACCGCGGAACAAAGCATGTTTCCAAGCGTTTTTACTTTCATCGTCTCCATCCCAAATAGGGTTTTCAAGATTTTGTTATCCAAAGCGACGCGGCGATTTTGTCTCACCGCTTAACGGAGGATACCGGGATGGGGTTAGCGATAAATGACGAACAGGTTAATATCCGGTTACAGGGCCAGATTAGATGGCTGGTAGCTCGATGGTGAACTCCGATCCTTCGCCTAACCGGCTGTCTACTCTGATAGTTCCGCCCATTTGTTCGACGGCGTGCTTAACGATGGAAAGTCCTAGACCAGTACCGCCCATGGCGCGCGAGCGCGCTTTGTCGACCCGATAGAAGCGCTCGAAAACGCGCGGCAGATCCTCGGACGGGATGCCGATGCCGGTGTCTCCGATCAGGATGCTGACTTTCCCGTTTTTGGGTCGCATTTCGATCTGCACTTCGCCGTGCGGCCGGTTGAACTTGACCGCGTTATCCAGCAGGTTGACGAAGACCTGTTCCAGCCGCAGTTCGTGGCCAATGACCTTGACATCCTCCAACGGTTCGCACAGCAGTTGAACGCCTTGCAGCCGCGCGGCGGATTCCACGGTGCGCAGGGCGGATTCCAGCGCGTCGCGGATGGAGACCGGGTGCGGCGGCGCGGTGGCTCCGCTGGACTCCAGTTCGGAGAGCGATAACAGGTCCGCGGCGATGTTGCTGAGGCGGGTGGCTTGCGAGAGGATGATTTCGACGAAGCGCCGGTTATTGCGCAGGTCCTCCAGGCCGCCGTCCAGCAATGTTTCGGCGTAGCCCCGGATGGCGGTGAGCGGAGTTCGCAGCTCATGCGAGACGTTGGCGACAAAATCCTTGCGGACCCGTTCCAGGCGCTCCAGCTCGGTGACGTCGTGCAAAATGGCCAGGGCGCCCCGCGACGGCGGAGCTCCCATCGGCCCGGCCAGCACTTCGAAGGAATGCGCGCTGGCGGCGGCCAGAGTGAGCCGGCGTTCCACGCGCTCTCCCGTGTCGAGGACGGTAGTCATGATCTGGCGCAATCCGGGATCGCGCACCAATTCAGCCAGCGGCATGCCCGGAATCACCGGCAGGCGCGCGCCGATGGTGCGGGCGAAGGACTGATTGCAGAACGTAACGCGCAGGTCCTTGTCGACGGCCAGTACGCCCTCCAGCATGCTCACCAGAATCGCCTCGCGGCGGGCGCTCTCCAGTTTCAGGCTCTCCACTAATTCACGGATGCGCGGGGCGGTTCGCTGCAGAGAGCGCGCCAGCAGGCCCAAGTCGTCGTCGCCAGAGGGCAGTCCCTGCTCGAGGACTGGGGGATCGAGCAACCGCTCCGCATAGGCCCGAATTTGGGAGATGCGGTGGGAAAACGACAGGGCAAAAAGGAACGCCAGCAGGCTGGTGGCCGCCAGAATCAGCAGCGAGGCAACGGCCAGCGAACGCCACAGCGCATCCCCGTTGGTGGCGCCGTGGGTGGCCACGTACAGAACCATCGCGGCGAGTGAAATCGCCAGCAGAAGAAAGCCGCTCCAAAGATATCTGCGAAGAATGCGCCCGCTCACGGAAATCTGGTGACAGTATACTCGTTCCCAGATGGTTCACCAAACAAACACGCCGGATTTGGCTGGAATTCGGCGGCGCCTGTTAACGTGGTATGGCAAACACAAGCGCGATCTGCCGTGGCGGCGAACCCAAGATCCCTATCGGATCTGGATTTCCGAGATCATGTTGCAGCAAACTCGCGTAGCCGCCGTGCTTCCCTACTATGCGCGGTTTCTGGCGCGCTTCGCGGATGTGCGGGCGCTGGCCGAGGCCCCAGAACAAGATCTACTGGCGGCCTGGGCCGGATTGGGTTATTACTCGCGCGCGCGCAATCTGCAAAAGGCGGCCCGGAAGATTGTGGAGCTGGGGGAATTTCCGCGGGATTACTTGTCGCTGGGAGAGTTGCCTGGGGTGGGCGACTACACCGCAGCCGCGGTTTCGAGCATCGCCTTCGGCTTGCCCCACGCGGTGATGGATGGCAACGTGGCCCGTGTCTTGAGCCGCCTGGGGCCGGAACGGGGCGACATAAAATCGGAGCCAGTGCGGAAGCGCTTGCGTGCGCTGGCCGAGGTTCTGCTGGACCGCCGGCGGCCGGGAGAATTCAATCAGGCGCTGATGGAGTTGGGAGCGACGGTCTGCCTGCCTAGGCGTCCGCTGTGCGAGCGCTGTCCCATCCGGCAGTACTGCGAGGCGCGTAAACAGGGACTGGAAAATCAATTGCCGGTGCGTGGCGCCGGCCCCAGGACGGAGCAGCGTGCGAAGAAACTTTTGGTCATCGAAAAAGCGGGCAAGATCCTTTTCTGGCAACGCGCCGCGGAAAGCTCGCGACTGGCCAAATTCTGGGAGCTTCCCGAACGCGATCAGTTGCCCGACGCCGCGTTGATCGATTATGCCGGGGCCTTTCGACACACCATCGTGAACACGACCTATCTGGTTGAGGTTTGCCGGGCTCGCGTCGCTGCGCGTCAGACCGGGTTTCGATGGCTCCCGAAGACCAGCCTGGCGGATTTTCCAGTCAGTGCCACGGCTAAGAAAGCCCTGGCCTTGCATGCTCAATGTGCGACACCAAAGTGAAAAGCGGTACACGCGGCTTCAAGCCGCGTTTTGCCAAATCAGCCTAGAAGGCGCCCCCTGAGAATGTTTTTTGGTTGAATCACTCATTGGCTATGGATTTCTATCGCCGCCTGGCCCTCTGGAAGGGAGCGCGGGAGAGTTCAGGAGCGGTTCGCGGTTCTGGGCAAGATAGGCAAAACGCGGCTTGAAGCCGCGTGTACCACTGGGTCACCCGGCATATTGAAAACATTTCATTCAACTGGCCCTGGTCGAGCGCCGGGCGAAACGCGGCTTGAAGCCGCGAGTACCGGACCCGCAGCCCAGCCTCGCTCGTGTGCCGGTCAGTAGCACGGCGTTGGTGTACCATAGCAGTTTGGCTCGATGAACGAATTGCTTGGCTCGATCGATCCGGCTCGGTTGCCGGCTCACATCGCAATCATCATGGACGGGAACGGGCGCTGGGCTCGCCGCCGGAATCTTCCCCGCGTAGCTGGCCACAAGGCAGGCGTTGGGGCCGTACGGAGCACGGTGGAGACCTGCACGCGGCTCGGTATACAGGCTTTGACGTTGTATGCGTTCTCGGCCGAAAACTGGAAACGCCCGCGCGCCGAAGTGGACACTCTCTGGCGTCTGCTGCGGCTTTATTTAAAGCGTGAGCTGCCGGAAATCCTGCGCAATGGAATCCGATTTACATGCATAGGACGGACGGACCAGCTTCCCGGGCCGGTGCGGGAAGAGCTGGAAGCCGTGATTGACGCGACTGCGCGGAACCGCGGCATGTGCTTGAACCTGGCAATCAACTACAGCGGCCGGGCGGAGCTGGTGGACGCGGTGAACGCCATCATTGAGGACGCGCGGCTGGAAGGCCGGCTGCGCGAGCTGCGGATTGACGAGCAAGCCATCGCGGCTCGGCTCTACACGGCGGGGCTGCCAGATCCCGACCTTTTGATCCGGACATCCGGCGAGATGCGCATCAGCAATTTCCTGTTGTGGCAAATCGCCTACGCCGAGCTGTACGTGACGGAAACTTTGTGGCCCGATTTCGGGCGCGCGGATCTGCTGCACGCGATTCTGGACTATCAGAAGCGCGACCGCCGGTTTGGCGGACTCAGTCCCCGCAGTCCCGCGGAGGCCGAATGGGTTGACGTGGCGGGCACGCTGGTGCGATGAAGCGCGTCGTCACGGCGCTGCTTCTCATCCCGTTCATCTGCTACATTACGCTCTGGGCACCGCAATGGGCGTTCCTGGGAACCGTGGCGGCGGTGGCTGTACTGTGCTTCCGCGAGTACAGCGAGCTGGCGGCGCTGCACGGAATCCAAAAGCCCGGCTTGTTCGGATACGTGGCCGGACTGCTGATACTGCTGCTGCCGGATAGGAACGGGGCCTTCTTTGTTTTGGTGGCGATATGCGCGCTCGCATTGGCATTGAGATCGCGCGAGATGGCGCAGGCGCTGCCGGACGCCGCCGCTCTGCTGCTGGGCGTGGCATATATCTTCGGATCGCTGCGGTGCGGAGTGGAGTTGCGGGCCGTCAGTCCCTACTGGTTGTTCTTCGCGCTTTCGCTCAACTGGGCGGGCGACATCGCGGCCCTGTACGTGGGACGGCTGATCGGCCGCCATAAGCTGGCGCCGAACGTGAGCCCGGCGAAGTCGTGGGAAGGCTCGATCGCGTCGACGGCCGCGTCCGTCATATATGGTGCGTTTTACTTTCCGAGCTTGTTGAAGATCGCGCCGCTGGGCGAGGCGCTGGGGCTGACGGTGATTGCGAACGTAGCCGGTCAGTTCGGCGACTTGTGCGAATCGGCCATCAAGCGTGGCGCCGGCGTGAAGGACAGCGGCAATCTGTTGCCGGGGCACGGCGGCTGGTTGGATCGGCTGGACAGCAGTTTATTCGCTCTGCCGGTAGTATATTTCGTGGTCAGCAATTTGGGGTGGTGACAGCGTGATCGATGATTCGCTCTTCCCGAGTGTCAGCTACGCCTGGTTCGCTTAAAAGACTTGAGGCGGAATACCGACCTCGGAAGAAAGATTCAGGCGGATGTTGGGGATTGGGGGTCAGAAGGATCAATCCTTGTAGGCTCGACCGGCTTGGTAAATATTCGTCTGATCTCGTTGAGAATGAAATCCAAGGTGAAGAACGCCACGGCCAGGCCTCCGATTGATGCCCAGACCGCGTTTGTCATCCCGACCGGTGCAGTGCGTGGACTGAGCGACGCATCTAGGGCTTGAAAGAAAACATAAACGCCAGCTACGACAGCAACCGCACTTCCCGCAAAAAGAACGATCTGGCCGGGATCACAGGCCTCTTGCAATAGACGCAGCAGCCATAGTGAAAGGCCATCGCCAAGCCGCCGGCCACAATCATCGATGCTTCCTGCGGCACCGGAGGAATGAGTGACATTCACTTTCTAAGCTGATTACCGAGAGCGGCGCCTACGAAGATGCCAAGTACCGCACCTACCGGCCCTCCAGCTATGCCGCCGAGGGTTCCACCAACTACGGCTCCTGCGAAGGCATTATTGTTGCCGGAGGGGACTGATTCAACGCGATGCAGCGCAGTCATTCCGCAAACGCCACATCGATAAAAGGCAGGATCTCCTCCGGGATCGCGGTTAATCGAGCCGCAGTTGGAGCAGACGAGCATTTGCTTTATTGTCGCAGGATTTGAGCAGGCGAGTACGCGGCTCTGGAAGAGTCCAGAGGCCCATAGCGACCCTCTCTATTTTCCCCGATAGTACACGTGCCAGATCTTGCCCTTCTGGCTGTCGCCGATGTACAGCGAACCATCCGGCGCTTCGGCCACGCCATCCGGCCGCGCCACCGCGTCGTTGGGATTCATCAGCGGAGACTTGCCGGTAAATCCGCTCGCGAAGACCTCGAAATTGCCCGAGGGCTTTCCATTCACGAATGGCTGGAACGTCACGTTGTAGCCGGCTTGCGGCAGCGGCGCTCGGTTCCAGGAGCCGTGAAAGGCGATGAATGCGCCGCCATCGTATTTCTTCGGGAACGCCGTGCCCGAATAGAACATGAGATCCACGGGCGCCCAATGCGCGGGGAAGGCGACCACAGGCGGCGTGAACGATCCGCAGCGGTCCGAGGTCTTACCATCTCCGCCGTATTCGGGGTTGGTGAAGAATTTCTTCTGGCCGTAGTCATAGAAACAGAATGGCCAGCCGAAGTTGGAACCCTGCACGGCGCGGTACAAAGGCTCGGCGGGCCGGTCGGCATTTTCCTGCGCGGTGAATTCGCCCGGCCACAGCACGTCCAACTGATCCCGATTGTTCATGGCGATATAAAGCGCGCCATCATGCCAGGCGATGGCCGGCATCTGACGCAACCCGGTGGCGAAGCGGACTCCGTCCTTCTGCGTTTGCCCCAGCTTGTTCTCGTCGAACTTCCATATGCCGCCGTGCATTTCCAAGATAGGGCAGGGATCCTGGCCGGGCGATTTCAATTGCCGGTCCTTGGTTTGACAGGCGTTCGAAGGCGCGCCGACATTGACGTAGAACGAGCCCTTGCCGTCGAAGGCAATGCCCTTGTCGCCGTGCTGGCGTTCCCCCTCCAAACCGCTGGCCACAACTTCGGCCGCGCCGGACGGTTTCAACTGGCCGGGGGTCATCTTATAGCGTTCAACGGAATTCACTTTGGCGACGTACAGGTAGCCGTTTCTCAGGGCGATGCCGGTGCTGCTGCCCGATCCGAAGGTTTCTTTCATGTCGAAGTGGCCGTTGCCCTTGGTGTCGCGCAGCGCGACCACGCCTCCGCCCTCGCGCGTTTCACTCAGCAGCGCGACGTACACATCGCCATTAGGCGCCACCACCAGATGGCGCGCGGCGCCCAGGCCATCGGCGGCCACCAGCGCGCAAAAGCCCGCAGGCAGAGTGATTCCGCCATTATCGGGATCGCAAGCCGGCGGCGGCGCGGCAAAGATCGATCCGGCTGCGAGTAATCCGAGTGCAACGGTGTGTAAGCGCTTCATCGCTTAAAATGGTATCAGAATGAGAATCGCGCTAGGGCTTTTCATGATTGTTGCGGCGACGGTTTGCGCGCAGACCGCGGCCTCCGTTTGGGACGGCGTTTATACTCCGGAACAAGCCGGCCGCGGAAAAGCGGTTTATCAAAAGGAGTGCGCGTCGTGCCACGGCGCTACGCTGAATGGCAGTGGTCAGGCTCCGCCTCTCTCCGGCGCGGACTTCAAGAGCAATTGGAACGGACAAACCGCCGACGATCTGTTCGAGAAGATGCAGACCACCATGCCCGGGGATCAGCCCGGACGATTGAGCCGGGCGCAGAACGCCGATATTCTGGCGTTTTTGCTCACGTCCAACGGTTTCCCGGCGGGTTCGAAAGAGCTACCGAGCGAGGCTGCGGCATTGCAGAAAATTCGTTTTGAAGTGACCAAGCCCAGCCAGTAGGCTGCTAAAACGGATACCGCGCGGGCTTGCCGCTTACGGTAACCCACTGCCACTCGGTGAACTCGTCCAGATTGGTGGTGCTTCCGAAGCGCGTGCCGTTGCCGGACTGGCCCATTCCGCCCATCGGGATGCCGGGATGATCGGCAATGGTCTGATCGTTGATGTGAACCATTCCGGCTTTCAGCTTGCGCGCCACGCGAAGGCCGCGCTCCACCGATCCGGTCTGCACCGCGGCAGCCAGGCCATAGCCCGTTTGATTGGCCAGTTCAACGGCGTGATCTTCGTCTTCGGCGATGGTCACGGGCGCTACCGGCCCGAAGATCTCTTCCTGAAACGCGCGGGTTTTGGATGCCACGTTGCCGAGCACGGTGGGTTTGTAGAACAGGCCATCATGGGTGCCGCCCGTCACCAGGTCCGCGCCCGCAGCCACCGAGTCGGTCACAATGCCGTGCACCTTATTCAGTTGCTTCTCATTGATAAGCGGACCGATGGCGACTTCCTGGCGGAACGGATCGCCCACCGGAAGCGCCGCCGCCCTCGCCGCCAGCTTCCGCAGGTAAGCATCCGCAACGCTGCGCATCACGATGTGGCGGCTGGTGGCCATGCAGATCTGGCCCTGATGCAGGAACGATCCCCAAGCCCCGGCCGAGCTGGCTGCATCGAGGTCGCAATCGTCCAGCACCAGCATGGGACTGTTGCCGCCCAGCTCAAGCGACACCTTCTTGAGATTGCGCCCGGCAAGTTCGCCGACGCGCCGCCCAACCGCGCTTGAACCGGTGAACGTCACCAAGCGGACTGAGGGAGCCGTCACCAGCGCTTCGCCGACTTCGGCGCCGCCCGGCAAAACGGCTAACAAGCCCGGCGGCAAGCCTGCTTCTTCAAACAGGCGCGCCAAAAGGAAGCCGCCGCAGACGGGGGTTTGCGGATCCGGCTTCAACACCACCGCATTTCCCAACGCCAGAGCGGGCGCCACCGAACGCATGGAGAGCACCAGCGGAACGTTCCAGGGCGTGATCACACTCACCACGCCGACCGGAACGCGGCGAGCCAGGCTCATGCGCTCGGAGTCCGCGGAAGGCAGGATCTGGCCGATGGGCTGCGTGAGCAGCGCCGCCGAATGATACAGCTCGCCGGTGGCCACCCCGATTTCGAAGCCGGCTTTGGCCGCAACTCCGCCGGTCTCGCGAATGATCCAGCTCACGATCTCTGGGGAATTCTCCTCGATCACCTTCGCCGCTTGGCGCAGGATGCGAGCCCGATCGTCGGGTGGAGTCTCGGCCCATTTCGGTTGCGCGCGGGCTGCTCGCTCGGTAAGCTCCACGGCTAGTTCGGCTGTTCCGGCGCCGGCAATACCCAGCTCGATTCCAGTTGCCGGCTCGCGAACTCGAATGGTGGCGGGCGCGATATTCCAGGCCCCATCGAAGTAGCGCTTTTCCCAGACGGAGGGATCCAGCAATTTTTCGGTTATGGTTGCCTGCATAGTAAATTATTCGGGGCCGGCGCGCGCAGACACGCCAGCCCCGCTTGCGGTTACAGCTTAACCACTATAGCTTCACGACAACGTTTTTCACTTCGGTGTACTGCTGCAGCCCGTACTCGCCGAGCTCCCTGCCGATGCCGGACTGTTTGAATCCGCCGAACGGCGCAGCGCTATCCACCACGTTGTAGCAGTTCACCCAGACCGTGCCTGCCTTCACATTGTTGGCGATCGCCAAAGCTTTGCCGATGTCCTTGGTCCACACGCCGGCCGCCAGCCCGTAGGTAGTCTTGTTGGCGCGATCGATCACTTCATCCAGGTTCTTGAAGCGGATGATGCTCATCACCGGGCCAAAGATTTCCTCCTTGGCGATCTTCATGTTGTCCTGAACGTCGGAGAAAATGGTCGGTTCGACGAAATAGCCGCGGTCTCCCACGCGCGCCCCGCCACAGTTGAGCTTGGCGCCTTCGCTTTGGCCGGCCTCAATATAGCCCAACACCTTTTCAAGCTGCGTCTGATCCACTTGCGGACCTTGTTCGGTGCCCGCTTCGAACGGATCGCCCACGGTTCTCCTCTGCGCGCGGGAGGTGCTCTGTTCCACAAACCGGTCGTAAATCTTCTCTTCGACGAACACGCGCGAGCCGGCGCAGCAGACCTGTCCCTGATTGAAGAACAGCCCCATGTGCGAGCCCTCGATAGCCTGATCCATGTCGGCGTCCGCGAAAACGATGTTCGGGCTCTTGCCGCCGAGCTCCAAAGAAACGCGCTTCAGATTCGATTTGCCCGCCGCTTGCATGATGAGATGCCCCACTTCGGTGGAACCGGTGAAAGCGACTTTGTCGACGTCCATGTGGTTCGCGATGGCGGCGCCGGCGGTGGGTCCATAGCCGGGAAGAATATTCACCACGCCGGCCGGGAAACCGGCTTCCAGGATCAACTCGCCGATGCGCAGCGCCGACAGCGGGGTCTGCTCGGCGGGTTTCAAAACGCTGGTATTGCCGGTGGCCAGCGCCGGCGCGAGCTTCCAGGCTTGCATCAACATCGGAAAATTCCAGGGAATGATCTGCCCGCATACGCCGATTGCCTCGTGCCGCGTGTAGCAGAAGTACGGACCTTCGATGGGGATGGTCTTGCCCATCACTTTATCTGCCCAGCCCGCGAAATAACGATAGCAGCCGATGGTGGCCGCGACATCGAAAGCTCTCGCTTCGCCCAGCGGTTTGCCGTTGTCCATGGACTCCAGCCGGGCCAATTCGTCGGCGTTCTTTTCGATGAGATCGGCCAGCCGGTTCAACAGCCGCGCTCTCTCGACGCCGGAGGTCTTGTGCCACGGCCCGTGCTCGAACGCCGTGCGCGCTGCTTTCACCGCTAGATCCACGTCCGCGGCATCGGCTTCGGCCACTTGGCAGATCTCTTCGCCGGTGGTTGGATTGATGGTGGGGAACGTCTTGCCGGACTGGCTGTTTACCCACTTATTGTTGATCAGAAGTTTGGTCGCCGATACGGCAACTCGATTCTTGGAGGGAGAGGACAATACAGATGCCATGAGGTAGCTCCTTTTAATTTGCCGGCCTGCCGGGTCTCGAATCGATCCGCGGCAGTGTCTCAGCTAGAACAGACAATACCACGTTTGAACTCGCGGCAAAAGAGGGTGGCCGCTGTGTTACCGTTTGAAAAAGCGATGGCTGCCGCAGACTTTCCCGATCCCGCAATTGACCCGAAAAGTGTTTCCTCTGCGCCGCAAACCGCCGTGCTGGCGGGAGGCTGTTTCTGGTGCACCGAGGCGGTCTTCGTGCAGATTGCGGGCGTGGAAAAAGTGGTCTCCGGATACTCCGGCGGCGAGCGCGCAACCGCCAACTACGAAGCGGTGTGCGGCGGTAGAACCGGGCACGCCGAAGCGATCCAGATCACCTACGATCCCGGCAAGATTTCCTACGGGCAACTGCTCAAGATCTTCTTCAGCGTGGCGCACGATCCCACGCAGCTCAATCGGCAAGGGCACGATGTCGGAACCCAATATCGATCGGCCATTTTCTATTCCGATCCCGAGCAGAAGCGCATCGCCGAAGCCTACATCCAACAGTTGGATCAGGCCAAAGTCTTCCGCTCTCCCATCGTTACCGAGGTCACTCCGCTGAAGGCTTTCTATCCAGCGGAAGGATACCACCAGAATTACTGCAGCCTGAACCCGCGGAATCCGTACGTGGCGAGCGTGGCGGTTCCTAAGGTTGAAAAGACCAAGGAGTATTTTCCCGAACTACTCAAGAAATAGGTTCAGAACCACGAGCGGAGCTTAGTGAATGGTCCGCGTCTTGCGGTTCATGTAATCCATCAGCAAATATTGCCCCAGATTGTAAGGCGTGGTGAAATACGCTTTGCCCCGGCACAGCTCCGTAACTTTCTGCACGAAGTTCACCAGGCCGAAATCGCTCGCGAGCATAAACGTGTTGATCAGGATCCCCTGCTTCTTGCAGCGGCCCACCTCTTCGAGCGTTTTGCTGATCACCAGCGGATCCAGGCCGAAGGCGTTGCGGTACATGCGCCCGTCTTCGAGCGTCAAGGCCGAGGGCTTGCCGTCGGTGATCATGATGATCTGCTTCATGTCCTTCTTTTCCTGGTTCAGCAGCCGCTGCGCCAGGATCAAGCCATCGCGCGTGTTGGTGTAGTAAGGACCCACCTGCACTCGCGCCAGCTCGGAAATTCGCAGCTCCTCGGCTGAATCGTGGAACAGAACCACGCGCAGGCTGTCGCCCGGATACTGCGTGCGGATCAAGTGCGCGAGCGCTAGCGCCACCTTCTTGGCCGGCGTGAAGCGATCCTCGCCATACAGAATCATGCTGTGGCTGCAATCCAGCATCAGCACCGTGGCGCAGGAGCTTTGATATTCGGACTGGTGCACGTGCAGGTCGGAATATTCGAGGTTGAGCGGCACCTTAACGCCCTCGCGTTGAATGGCCGAGAACAAAGTTTGACTAATATCCAGGTTCAGCGTGTCGCCGAATTCATAAGCTTTGGCCGCGCCGCTGGTCTCGACGCCGGTGGCGAGATCGCGCGTGTCATGAGCGCCGAAGCTGGATTTGCCGAGAGAACCAAGCAGATCCTTCAGCGTTTTGAATCCCAGGAAGTCGATGGATTTGTCGGTAATCTTGACATCCACCTTGCTATCGGCGTTGCCCATGCCGCCCGGACCGCTTTCGTTGGCCTGCGGCTGATCGGTGTTGATGTAGCCGTCGTCCGCCAGTTTCTGCACCAGGCGATTCATCAGGTCGTCCATCTGCTCGGGCGTCATGTTCTCCAGCGCTTGCTGGATTTGCTGCGCTTTTTCCGGATCGAACATCTCGCCTTGTTCGAGCGCCCGCTGCAGCGCGTTTTTCAAGTCTTCCAGCGTATGCTGGTTCCACTCGCTGAAGCCCATGTATTGGTTCTGAAATCCGCTCTCAAGAAAGAAGTCCGACAGGGCCTTGAGAAGATCTTCGGAGCTGAGTCCGAAATCGTCGCCGGTGAAACGGGAGTAATTAATCCACTTCATGACTGCCTGCTTCCCTAATTGAACTGCTTTCGGGGTGGCCGCCGGCCGCCTTCGCCACCCTCGGGTGGTTCCCGCTTGCGCTCGCCGGCCGTGAATCCCATCTCTTCGTTGCGGCTGATGCGACGATGGGCGTAAAGACCCTCCAGAATGAACTCGGCGGCCGAGGCGCGCACCGCGTCCGGCTCACTGGCTCCCAGTCCAAGCGCTCCAGTCTTTTCCATCAGCCCTTGGATCTTCGCAAGCTGTTTGACCACATCGGCCGAGTCCACCGACTCGTCCAGCTTCAGCGATCCGCCCATCTCAAACCACTGCACGATTTGAGAAACGTTCACGCCCTCGAACGAGTTCGTGTACACCTTGCCGACGGCCGCTCGGATCAGCTCGCGGGCGATGTTGTCGCCGCCCTTCAGCTCGCCTTCGTATTCCAGCTCCAACTTGCCGGTGATGGAGGGCAGCGCGGCGTAAATATCCAGCACGCGCGGCACAGCCAGATCCTCGCGGGATTTCAGCGCCCGCCGCTCGGCATTGGAAATCACGTTTTCCAGCGCCGAAATCGGCAGCCGCTGCGATACGCCGGAGCGCTTGTCCACGCGTTTGTCTTCGCGCGCTAGGAACGCCAGCTGCTCCACGATCTCGCGAATGTATTGCGGTACTTCCAGCCGAACAGGCGAGGCGCGTTCCACCCAGGATTCCTGCCTGGTGATGGAAAGGCCTTGCTCCACGGTCAGCGGATAGTGAGTGCGAATCTCGCTGCCGATGCGGTCCTTGAGCGGCGTAATAATTTTGCCGCGCGCGGTGTAATCCTCCGGATTGGCCGTGAACACCAGCATGATGTCCAGCGGCAAGCGCACCGGGTAGCCTTTGATCTGCACGTCGCCTTCCTGCATGATGTTGAACAATCCCACCTGGATCTTGCCCGCCAGATCGGGTAGTTCGTTGATGGCGAAAATGCCGCGGTTGGCGCGGGGCAGCAAGCCGTAGTGAACGGTTGCCTCGTTGCCCAACTCGTGCCCGCCGCGTGCGGCTTTGATGGGATCGATGTCGCCGATCATGTCGGCTATGGTGACGTCCGGGGTCGCGAGCTTTTCCACATAGCGATGGTCGCGGTCGAGCCAAGCGATGTGGGTCTTGTCGCCCTGCTCGGCCACTAGATCGCGGCAGCGCCGGCAGATGGGATGAAATGGGTTATCGCGGATTTCGCATCCGGCCACGTACGGCAGGTGTTCGTCAAGGAGTCCGGTGAGCATGCGGATGATGCGGGTCTTGGCCTGCCCGCGCAAACCCAGCAGGATGAAATTGTGCCGCGACATTACGGCATTCACAATCTGCGGAATCACCGTGTCTTCGTAGCCGACCACGCCGGGGAACAGGTCTTCTCCGCGCTGGAGCTTGCAGATCAGATTCTCGCGCAGCTCGCTTTTCACGGTCCGTTCGCCCAGGTGCCGCTCGCCGAATTTGCTGTCTTTTAACGCTCCGAGGGTAGTAGGTAGTTCAGGCATAACGATGAAGAGGATCTATGAGGATTCTAACAACAAACGCCGCGGGGCATCTGATATGCTCATGGTTCCCAATGACCACGGAACTACCCGAGCTGGACTTTCAGCGCTTCTGGCGCAGGCTCCAGCAATTGGGCCTGAACGCTTACGAGGCGCGTTCCTACCTGGTCCTGATCGGCCATCCGCGCTTCAAAGCCATCGAATTGGCGGCCCGCGCGCACGTGCCGCGCCAGAAGATTTACGAAGTGCTCGACAGCCTGGTGGAAAAGGGTTTCGCACAGGTGGTCCAGGAGAAGACCAAGCTGTTTTCGGCGGTCGAGCCGAGTCTGGCGGTGCCCAGTTATCTGGCTCGCCGCGCGCAGATGCTGCAGCGCGAGCTCACCGATCAAACCCGCATGGCCGACAGCCTGGTCGTGGATCTGGCGGCCTCCTATTCGGAAGGGCAGGGCGAGCGCGGCACGCTCGAGTATCTCAGGATCGTGAACGACCCCGAGCAGATTGCCCAGCAATATCGCCGGATGCTCTCCGATGTCCGGCACGAGTATCTGGAGTTCTCGCGGCCGCCCTACGCGGTGGATCCCCTCGACGAACAATTGGTGAAGCAAGCCCGGTTGCGCGGGGCGACCTGCCGCCTGTTGATCGAAGCGGGTACGCTGGATTTGGCGCATCGCCAGCGGCTGGGAGAATACGAGTCGTCGGGCGTGGAAGTGGCCCAGGCCGATTCGCTGCCCATGAAACTCGCGGTCTTCGACGGCGCGCGGGGATTGGTGGCGCTGCTGGATCCCGTGATCACGCGGCCCACTTGGACCGCGATCGTCTTCGAGCACGCCGGCATGGGCGAGGCCATGAAGGGATTGTTCGAGAGCTACTGGCGCCGCAGGTTGAGCGGCAAGGTGATCGAGTTCGCGGCCACGCCAGCGGCGGCGGAGAGCTAGCCCGCATCGAAGAAACGCACTTGCGCTTCTGGCAGACCCCACCCGCCGTTCGCTGCTGGAATTGTTGCGCGACACGCCGCTGCCGGTAGGCGAACTGGCGCGCCAGTTGCCCGTGAGCCGTCCGGCCGTGTCGCAACACCTCAAGGTCCTGAAGGAAGCGCAACTGGTCCGTGAACACCGGCGCGGCACGCGGCATTTATTTCCGCCTCAATCCCGCCGGCTTCGTCGGGCTGCGGGAGTATGCCGATTCCATGTGGCAGGCGGCGCTAAAGGCCTTCGCCGCGTACATGGTGGAACGACCATCAACCGCCTCTCGATTGAACCGGTGGTGAAGACGATAACAGTGGCATGCACGCCTGAAGAGGCTTTCCACTACTTCACGGCCGATTTCAGCATGTGGTGGCCGGCCGCCACTCATTCCGTTGTCGCTTACGCGAGCGAGTTCAAGGACCGACCCGCGGAGGTTATATTCGAGCCGCGTGCCGGAGGCCGCATCTTCGAGCGCTCAAGCTCCGGCGAACCATACACCTGGGGAAAAGTGCTGGCGTGGGAGCCACCGGCCCGCGTGGAGTTCAGCTTCCATCCCGGCCGCGACGAGAAGGAAGCGCAAACCGTGGAGGTCGCCTTTTCCGCCGTGCCGGAGGGCGCAAGAGTGACGCTGACCCACCGCGGCTGGGAGAAGCTCAGTGACAACGCCCAAAAAGCGCGCGACAGCTAGCAGCAGGGATGGGAGGCCGTGTTCGTAACCGCCTACAACGATTACGCCGGCGCCACAGGCTCACGCCGGCAACGGACTTCGCGCACCGCGTAAATACGCCGGCCCTGGCTTTCGAAATACGTGCGCATCAAAACTTCTCCCAACAGGCCGGTGCTGAACATCATCAGCCCTCCCAGCAGCAGCAATCCGCCAGCGATCATCAGCGGGCCGTGGTCCGCCATCAGCAGTTCATGACCGAATATCTTCTGGATCGCCAACGCGCCAAGAATCACGAATCCCAGCACAAATCCCGCTAATCCCACGCGGCCGAAGAAGTGCATCGGGCGGGTGAAATATTTCAGCAGAAATTTGATGGTCAGGATGTCGAACATCACGTTGAAGGTGCGGCCCAGGCCATAGTGCGAATCGCCCGCCACGCGCGGCGTATTGCTGATGGGCACTTCGGCGATGCGTGCGCCGTAGAAACTGGCGAGGGCGGGAATGAAGCGGTGCAACTCGCCATAGAGATTGATGTCCTTGAGCACTTCAGCACGGTAAGCCTTGAAGGTGGTGCCGAAATCGCGCAGCGCCACGCCGGAGGATTTCGCCATCAGCCAATTGGCGACGCGGGACGGGATCTTGCGAGTGATCGCGTTATCCATGCGTTCTTTGCGCCAGCCGCTGGCGATGTCGTAGCCTTCTTCGATTTTGGCGAGAAGCGCCGGAATGTCTTCGGGTGCGTGCTGCAAATCGCCGTCGAGCGAGATGATGATGTTGCCTTGGGCTTCGTCAAAACCGGCGGAGAGCGCGGCGGTCTGTCCGAAATTGCGGCGCAGCCGGATCACCTTCAACCGGCCGTCGGTTTCCACCAGATTGGCCAGCAGATCGAAGCTGCGATCAGTGGACGCGTCATCCACCACGATAATTTCGTAGGGCTTTTGAAGGGACTCCAGCACCGCCGTCAACCGGTCGTAGAGCGGCAGGATGGACGGCTCCTCATTGTGAATGGGGATGACGATTGACAGCATGAGCTCGATTCATCTTATCCCACCGGTGCACCGGTACAATAGTCCGGAGGTTCTAAATAAAGCGCGTGCCGGGCATCGGTGGTGGTCAGTGGGGGCCGCCCTTGTATATTTGTTCGCCCGCTTCAATCGCCAGATCCAGACGATTTTGGGGCGGCGGCAGCGGGCACGTCGCATAGGCGGTGAAAGCGCACGGCGGATTCTCGGCCTTATTGAAGTCGAGATAAACGATTCCGTCCCTGGCCGGATCGGCATACAGAAAACGCGAAGCGCCATACGTGGTTTTGCCGCTGGTGCGATCGCGAAGGACGAAGAACAATGTTCCGTCCTCCAGCGTCGGCTCCAGCCGATACTCGCGGCCATCTTTTTTGAACGTCACGTAGCCCGGGCTCGGCTCGTTTTCCTTCTGGCCGATGGTATTCGTAAAAGCAATGCTGTGCGGCATGTCCCAGGCGGTGAATTTCGCGCGGATGCGCCATGCCGGATCCACCGGGTACCAGCTTAGCCCGGTGAAATGTTTGCGCTGCGGGCTGTCGTTGTCCTTCAGGCGAATTCCGGCGCGATCGCCTCGGCGAATCAGATAAAACTTGAGCCGGTTGATGGCCAGGACGTCGGTGTCTTCATGCAGCGTGGTTTGCGTGGCCGGTTTCCCGTTGAGCGTCAAAGCAACGCCTGGCGCGGGGTGCAGCACCGCCTGGCCGGCATGAAAGGAGATGGTGGCCACGCGTGGCGGCGCCGAATTTGGCGGCAGTGCGACTTCACTCGCCGGATCCGCGCCCACGCGGTTTTCGCCTTCCTTCAACCAATCCAACCCGGCCACGGTCAGCCAGCCGTCGTCGGCGGCTAATGCCTTCTCACGTTGCGCGCGCCATTGTTCGATCTGTTGGCGGTAATCCATGCTTGCATCCGCGGCGCTGAGTCCGAGACAAAAGACGGCCACGATTCCGATGTCTTTGAGTAGCATCATTTCACCTCGCCCACGGGCCTCGCGAACTTCGCGTCATCCAGCGGAACGTTGCTCTTTACTTCCGCGATCTGAATGGTGAAGCGGCCGTTCACTCGCGAGAGCGTCCAGCGGAACGGAATCTTGACGCCGTCCGCTTCGCGGTAGTCGGCATAATCGATCTGGGTGGGATTGCGGCCCACCGGCGTTTCCGCGTAACGCACCATGCGAACCAGCAGTCCCGATTTCTGGTCGAAGTAAAGCCGCACCGGCGGGCGTTTGGGTCCCGACCCAATCAACACCTCGCACATCGCACCGCCGATTTGCTCCGGACGCGCGCTCCGGATCTCGGGAAAGATTTCTTTCAGCCTCAGGCCGATTGCGAACTCCGCATCCAGGGACGATGCCGCAGATTCGGCCGGCGACATGTCCCGCGCCGGGCGTCCCGTGCTGCCCATCCAGCCGGAGGCGCCGTCAAAGGCCGTAAACCCTTCGCTATTCGCAGCGCCGTCTCTGGAATGCGTAACCGTAACGCGTTTGTTGGGGGCTTTCGTGAATACCTCGACCGGCGTCTGACTGTCGGCCACCAGAATGGAGCCTTTCTCCACGCGGCTGGTGATTTTACGAATCGCGTCGGCGCCGCCTATGGCCGCCACATATTTTTGGATCACGTCATCCGGACTCGGAACCCCGTCAGAAGCCGATGTTCTGATCGCTTCTGCGCGCGCGGGCAGGTCGCTCTCGAGCACCGGCGGAACGCTCGCCGGATCGGCAACGCCATGGTGGCAGGAGTAGCACGAGATGCGCTGCCGGCCTCCAAAAGTTCCCGTGTTAATCGATGCCAGCATCGCCATCATCTCGCGCGCCGTCTTCTTCTCCGGCTTGTCGTCGAGTTCCGGCTTGCCTGCCACGTGGCAGAACGAACACTGAACACCCAGGGAGGAGGAAATCACCGTCATCGCTGGCATTAACTGCTCGGCGGGCGTTCCCTTGAGCTGGATGATGTTCTTGAAAACCTGCTCGGCGGTTTTGGACTCCACCGACGGCCCATCCAGCGAATGTTGCGCGAATGCAAGCGGCGCGAACGCCGCCGTCGCGATCAGGAGTGCTCGGTTCATTCGCTCCTCCGATTTCTAGCTGAACACTTGGTAGGCGCGGCAGGACTCGAACCTGCTACCTACGGCTTAGAAGGCCGTTGCTCTATCCAGATGAGCTACGCGCCCAGTGCGTCTCAAGACGAGTTTACCGCAGCGCTTGTCGGGTATACGCGGCTTCAAGCCGCGTTTCGCCGATCTCTAAAACGCGGCTGAAAAGCCGCGTGCACCGGCGCATTAGATTTTAGCCAGTTCCAGTTTGATGTCGCACACCCGCCGCACCAGGGGTCCACGGCGGCGGATCGCTGGCTGGAAACGATTCTTCGCCGGCTTCGTCCACTTCGTCTTCGCTTTCCTCTTCGGGTTCGTCCTCGGGTTCGGGTGAATCCTCCGGGCGCTCCTTTGCCATAACTAACTCATACCTCAGCGCCAACATCGGATCAACCCCCGAGTTCAGTTGATGTGGCATCCTGGAATCAACCGTATCGATGGGCAACTTCGTCCGCTTGCGCTCTCCGTTGATCCTCGGTCTGGCCACTTCCTTATTATTGTGCGCCGCGTTCGCACAGCGGCCTTTCCGCGAGTATCCGGGCTTTGAGTACGAAAAGTTCCCCATTCCTTCGGATTGGCGAGTGCCCGGCGAATGGACCTTCGCGCGCCTGATGTACCCCTCCCAGCACCGTTTCTATGTCGGCGAATTTCCGCGCCCCTATTATCCGAACTGGTGGGACGGCCGAGCGGATTGGACCATCGATTATCCCCGTTCGGACCGGCATCTCTCCGAAGCCGTGCGCCGCCTCACGCGCATTCAGACGCGATCCGTCGAAGAGCCCGTCGATTTGCGCGACGGCGACGAAGTGTACAACTGGCCCTGGCTGTACGGTGTCGAAGTTGGGCACTGGGATCTGACCGACGCCCAGGCCGCCAAGCTGCGCGATTTCCTGCTGCGCGGCGGCTTCTTCATGTGCGACGATTTTCACGGCAGCGACGAGTGGAAGATTTTCGTCTCCGGCATGAATCGCGTGTTTCCGGATCGGCCCATTGTGGATATCGAGAACGGCAGCCCCATCTTTCATACCATCTTCGATCTCGACGACCGCTATCAAGTGCCCGGCGAGCAGTTCGTCTATACCCACCGCGTCTTTGAGAAGGATGGCTTCGTCCCGCATTGGCGCGGTATTTATGACGACAAGGGCCGGCTCATGGTGGCCATCTGCCACGACATGGATTTAGGCGATTCCTGGGAGCATGCCGACAATCCCAAATATCCCGAGAAGTACTCCGCGCTCGGCATCCGCATCGGCGTGAACTATATCGTTTACGCCATGACGCACTAAGCACCCGGCGCGTCACGCCGCCGAAATAATCTCCACCACCCCCCCAAAGCTCGACGGCGGGGGAATGGAAATGCCTTCCTCTCGCATGCCCTCAAGATGAAACTCGACGGCTTCCTGGATCAGGCGCTCCACTTCGTCGCGCGAGTCGCCGACCGCAATAACGCCGGGAAGATCGGGAACGTAGGCGCCCCAAGATGCCGGCCCCTTCTCGTAAATGACCGTGTACTTCATAGCCCAGCACATCCTCCACGAGACATGATAGCCGATGTCCGCGCCGATGGCGCTTCAAATCTTCTGCAGGATGAGCGCGATTTCTTCCGGTCTGGGCAGCTCAAACGTGCGCCACACCAGGCGGCCCTGCCGGTCCAGGATTTGTACCTGCGTGGAATGATCGGCCGAATCGCCGCTCTTTCCGAAAATCTCATTCAGCTTCGCCAGATCCGCGCCCACCGGTGCGGCCGCGATCCAGTTGGGACCTGCGTGGAAACGGCGCAGCCAGGCGGACAGAGCTTTGGGTCCGTCTTCCTCGGGGTCGTTACTCAGCGAGAGCAACTGAATACCACGTCGTCCCATATCGGGTACCAGTGTTTGAACGTGTTGAAAGATGCTGCCTTCGATCGGGCACGTGGTGGTGCAACGCGTGAAAATCAGTTGCACTGCGGTGACGTGGCCATCCACCAGCGGCAGCAGTCTCGTCCTTGCGCCGTTGTGCCGCACCAGCTCCATCTCGGGCAGCGGCATCGGGGGCTTAATTTGCCCGTGATCTGCCTTGACAATGCTTGGAGCCGCATCGAGCAAAGGACACAGGTTCGCCGCCAGCGCCGCCCACAACAACGATCGCCGGGAAAGACCCTCAGCGTTTTGCATCGGTCGATTCCTTTCCGATAAGAAAACTCCACAAGCTGGCGCACTGACCTTCGTCCACTTGATAAATCGGCATTTCGCGCGCGATCAATATATAAGCCGGATCGGCGCCCGTGCGAAGCAGCTTGCAAAATGACGCCTCATCGTAGCGTGACGGCGGCCCTCCCCGGCGCTGCCTGGGTTCGAGCAGCAGCGGCCGATCTATGCGCGGCGAGGCCAGCCGGGAAACCAGAGCCCGTTTGCTTGGTCCATGGCAATTCACGCATCGCACAACTTCTGCGGACAAAGGATGATCGTGCCCGCGAATACTCCCTTGCAATGTTTCCTTGCCGTTGAACAACGCACCTCCGCGACGGCTCCCATCCGATAACTGGCCCGCCGCAAGAGTCACTCCGAAAATGATCGCCAGCCACCCCAGCCGCTTCACTCCACCCCTCATCACTCGGCTGCAGTGATCGTTACGACGAACGTCTGCGTGCTGGTGCACGAGCCGGCATTGGTGTACGTCGCCACATAGGTGTTGGCGCCCGTACTCAATGGGATGTTGTCAATCTCGCGCTCGCTCGAAACGAACCCGTTGGGGCCGCTCCAGATCCACGTTCCGCCCATCGGCTGCGGCCCAAAATTCACTGTAGACCCGGACGCCGCCGTTGCCGTGGCGGCCTGCAGCCAGGCCGCGCCGTTCACTTCGATGTAGGGAGTAATCGCGGTCGGCGTGCAGCCAGGAGCGCTAATCGTCACCTCAATAGCGGTACTTGCGGTAAGGCTGCCGGAGGTTCCGGTGACGGTCACCGTGTAGGTCCCGGCCACGGCCGAACTAGTTGCCGTGAACGTGAGTACACTAGACCCCGTGGTTGGGTTGGGGGCAAACGAAGAAGTTACACCGGTGGGTAAGCCAGACGCCGCGAGCGTTACGCTTCCGCTAAATCCGCCGGCGTCCGCCACCGTAATGGTGTCAGCGCCGCTGCTGCCTTGAACGACAGTCAGATTCGCCGCCGCAGGTGAAATCTGAAAGCCGGCCGCCGGCGCGCCCAAAGTGACAACCACATTCGCCGCCACACTCGGCGTCCCTTGCGCGGTTAACGCAAACAACCAGTAGTTGCCCGGCAACACGATGCCAGGATTCGAGGGAACCATCAGAATATAGGAGTTTCCATTGCTGGATTGCATTTGCAGCGGAACCCGGCGCTGATCGTTGTTCACCGTGTGAGTCACCGATGACAGCCGCATCAGCACGAACGAAGCCACCGGCGAATTGGTGGTAGCCGAGATGGTGCCGCCCAGGGCTACGGTGGGAGACACCGAAGTAATCACCGGCTGCGTCGCGGCAGTGCCATTGGCGTTCAGCAAATAAGGCGGCGTCAAAATCTCCGTATTGAAATGGTTCGCGGAACAGCCTTCACCGCATTGGCCGCCGCCGCCTTCATACACGCGGCCATCCGAGAGAAGAATGCCGGTGCTGTGATAGGTGCGCGGCGTGACCATCGGATTCAGCTGCCTGAATACCTGAGTCAGCGGATCCCAGATCTCGGGAATCAAGACGGCCGTCGTATCGGTGAAGGGCACCGGGTAGGTTTGGCCTCCGATGATCACCACCTGGCCGTTCGGCAAAACCACGCCGTTCGAGAACGCGCGCGGGTAAGCCATCGGCGCCAGTTGCGTCACCGTGACGCCGTTGACGCCGTTGTTGATGTTGATCAAATAAGTATTGGCCTCGGCGTTGGCGTCCTGATACGCAGGCGCGCCCCCGGTTTTCATGATCATTCCAACGTCGTACATCACGGCGTTTCCGTTGATGGCGTAAGGGTCGTTGCCGCGGTTTCCGGCCGACGTGATGGTGCCTGCGCCGGAGGTAGTGATCCAGTGCATCTGCGCGCTCGGTCCGGCGTGGAATACTTCTCCATTGGGTGCTGAAAATAGCCACAGGTGATTGTCGCCGCGATAGACGCCTTGAGGGTCGGGGCCGATGATGGTGGTCTCGGGTACGCCCGAAAGTACCGACCACCCGCTTCCCTCGGTCCAGACTTCGGCGGTCTTGCCGCCTTCCCCGCCGCTCCACGATCCGCCGAAAGTCAGTACGGAGCCATTGGTCAACACCGTGTCGGCTTCGTAGCCGCGCGGGATGTTCATGTCGGCGTCGGAGGTCCAGAGCGCGGTAGCAGGGCTGTAGATACTCGTCTTGGGACTGCTATCGCCTCCATTCACCAGAATATTGCCGTTAAAGAGATTCGCCGTCCCAGGGCAGAACATATCGTCTCCAGTGTTGGTCACCAGCACTTCCGATGAGATGCCGGTGGAGGGAGTAAACACCGCCGTGTAGGTTTGGCCGTTGCCGTATCCGATGTCGCTCTCGAATGTGTACTGGTCGTTCGCCGACCACATCACGAGTTGTCCGTTGGGAAGGTTGCCGACGGCAATGGGGTCCACCGCCAGTTGAGTGACGGCGGTCCAAGCGGAGGGAATGGTTGCGGAGGAAAGGCTCCATAACTGGTTTGGAACGCCCGAGCAGGCGCTTTGAACAACCGTGGTAGCGGCAACCTGGCTGGCGCCTGGAACGGTGACGCATAGTCCACTATTCTTGGCCACTAATTCATAAGACCCGCCCACCGGGTGCAGACTCCAAAGATCGCTCGGGGCAGAGGAGCTGCACTTAGTTTGCACAATGTTAGCGCCCGATACGGTGCTGCCATTATTGGACAAACAAAGATTGCTGTTATGTGCCACCAGTTCGTAATTGCCGCCCGTAGGCAGCAGGGTCCACTGCTCGTTCGCGGCGCCGCCGCAGGGGTACTGAATGATAATTTCGCCGACGGCGGAGCTGCCGTAATTCACATTCAGGCATTGGCCGCTATGAGCCGCCTGCAGAACGCCGTGCGAAGACGATGTGATCAGGCCCGAAGAGAAAGTCCATAGGAAATTGGACGCCGTGGCGCAAGGCCACTGCAGGATATTCGCGCCATCGGCATTACTGCCCCCTCCGACGCTGGCGCATTGTCCGCTACTGGCCGAAACGATTTGAAAATTATTGCCGTTCGGAACGAACGACCACAGCTCGCTCTTCACCCCGGTGCATGGCTCTTGCACCAGTTGCGCGCCTTCGCTCGCGCTCGCGCCCGCCACCACCAGGCAATAGCCCGTCTGTTGTTCGATAATGCGGAAGTCGCCGTTATAGTTTTGAACGGTCCACTGTTGGTTCGAGCTCGACGAACAGTGCCATTGAATGGCGGCAGCGCCCGGGCTTCCGGATGCCCCGCTAATATCCAGGCATTTAGCGCTGTTCACCGCCACGATAGCGGTGTACCCGGTCCTGACAACTTGCGCTTCGCAAGCAGGGGTAGAAAGCGCGAGCAGGGATATGATAGCTAAGAAGAAAAGAGTAGAAGCGATTTTGGGAGCCTTCATGCGTCATTGAAGCTTAGTCAACGACGTAAAATCCGGTCAACATCCCGGCGTACCGGAACGCCTGTAGATAGGTACCGGGTACCGGATCGATGCCCGGTGCGCTAACACGCTATTATTGTTGCTCTT
This sequence comes from Bryobacterales bacterium, assembly GCA_963824345.1. GTDB lineage: Bacteria > Acidobacteriota > Terriglobia > Bryobacterales > Bryobacteraceae > Palsa-89. The sequence continues at coordinate 301,934 of CAWGOZ010000006.1, read as the reverse complement.
CCATGTGCGTGCCGCGCCAATTGGGTTGGTGATCTGGGCACTCGCCAGGGTTGCGCCCGCTGTTGCCAACACCAAACTGGCCAGAACGGGGGCAAAAAACTGGTAGGTGGCTTTTCATGAGCACCTCCTCTGCATTAGGGACGCAATGCAGCTAAGTGTCCTTCATTCAAGGCGGTTAAAAAGTGCGCTTTCCACCGTTACGGCCCGGATGGTCGGGGTCGGTGAATTCCAGCAATTCGATGGGCGCGCCGTTCTCGACGATGAACGCGACGCGGACTCCTTCGGATGGGCTGTTGGGAGGAATCAGGATTTCGCGGCCGGCCAGCTCGGAGGCGAGATCGGCCACTTCAAACGCGACGTGCGGAACTTGCCGGACCAGATCAGGAACCGCCGCGTCGGCTTCGAAGCGCATCCACTCCACCCCAAATTCGCTTTTCTCGTGGCTGACGACAAAGAGTTTCAGGTGTTTCAAGTGGGTCTCGCCCGGCTTGGCTTCCGTAGTGGGAATTCCGATGTGATGGTACCGGCGCATTGTGTTTCGCTATTTTCCCCGTCCCTTCGGCCCCTGCGCAATCGTCTCTATCGCGATGATCCAGTCCTTGTTTTGCGCGTTGTCCCGCGACACCGCATACAGCGTCTTTCGATCCGGCCCGCTGAACGTCACGCTAATCAAGCCGCGCGGCGTCGGGATCAAGCCCAGATTCTTGCCGTCCGTTCCGATCACGTTCACGCCGCCGTTACTGGTCACGTACAGGCGTCCCGCCTCGTCAAACGTGCTGCCGTCGCCGCCGAACCCACCGCCTTCCAGCTTCGCGAAGTCGCGCTGGTTGGTGAGCGAGCCATCTTTCTGCACATCGAATTCCACTACCGTCGGCCCATTCGTGACAAACAAGTGTTTTTCGTCGGCGCTCAGGACGATCCCGTTGGTGAAAAGATTTTCGCCGTACCGATACACCTTGCCTTGCGGATCCGAATAAAACAGCCCGCCCATGGTGAAATACACCCCGCCTTTTCGGTCGGCGGACAGATCGTTGAGAACTCCGCCGATACAATCCAGTGGATCGCCGTTGAATTTGTTGGCCACGGTCTGGCGATGCGGCGCCAGCTCTTCGATGGAGGCGTTCAGCCCGCGGTTCACTAAGAACAGCGCGCCCTTGGAGTTGATCGCGAGCGACCCGCCGGTATTGGTGTCCATGTAAGCGATGGAAGTCTTGCCGTTCTTATCCAGCTTCACCACATCGCTCTTGTCGTTCTGTGCGATCAGAATTCCGCCGTCCTTAGTGGCGATGATGCCGTCGGCGTTGTTGCCGTCCACTTCCCAAATCTCTTTCCATTTCTGGCCCGCGGCCACCACCCCCGGAATTTCCGTCACCGTGTACTCTCTGGGACCCGGCGGCGGAGGCGTCGGACGAGGACCTGGCGGACGCCCGCCATTGGCCGGAGGCGGAACCTTGCAGGTCTTCAGAATCTCCGGCTCTTTCGAATCCTGCGCGGCCTGCACGCCAGGCCCGGTCTTCAATCCGGCCGGAGGCTGAATCTGGCCTGCGGTAGCCATCGCACCGAGGCCCCCCAAAACAACCGCAACAAGTGCTGTCGATCTCATATACCCTCCCGGTTCCCCGATCCAGACTATCAATATACTCCGCGCCCGCCACATTACGATATACTGATTCCTTCGCCTCACCGGCGGATGAACTGGAGCTCAAACCATGAAACTCATGATTCCCATCGTTCTCGGCGTATTGGCGGTTACAGGCGGCGCGTTCGCGCAGGAGCCCGCCGACGCCATCCAAAAGGCCCTGCTAGCCGCCCCAACGCGGATGAAGAAGGAAGACGTCACCGTAATTAAGTGGAAGCCCGACTTCACTTACGACACCTTGCAAAAGGGCGCCGGCACTTTGGTCTGCTATGACCTGTCAGGCTGGCCGTTGCACCCATTTATGTTGGAATGCACCAGCATGGGCAACCTGCCTCGCGTCGCTCAGAACCTGAAGGCCGAGGCGGCGGGCGACAGGAAGGCCAGTGAGGCCACATTAGCCGCCGAAGAGAAGGACGGAACCCGGATAAAGCCCGAGTTTGGGTCGGTGTTCATCCACTTCATGGGCCCCGATCAGGAGCACGCTTTTCATCACACCACCATCGCCGTGCCTGGCGCCACTGCCCAATCGCTGGGGCTGCCCGACAAACCGACCCCGAATGGGGTGTGGATTATGAACGCCGGCACCTCGACCGCTCACCTGATGACGCCCGGCAGCTAGCCATGCGGCCGGCGATCCTGACGCTGATCGCTGTCGCAGCCCTGGCCGCGCCACCGGCCAAGCAGATCTTCACCGGCGCCATTACCGACAGCATGTGCGACGACGGCGATCACTCCCACATGCGAATGGGCCCGACCGACGCCGAGTGTACCGTCGCCTGCGTCAGCGTACATGGCGCCAGCTACGTTCTCTATGACGGCAAGGATGTCTACACGCTGAGCGACCAGCGCACGCCCGAGAAATTCGCCGGTAAAAAGGTGACCGTCATAGGTACGCTGGACGCCAAGACCAAGACCATCCAAGTGGACTCCATCACCGCGGCAAAATGAGTCGCGGGCCACGCTTCCGCTGGTAAAATCGCTGCATGGTGTTCACCAAGCGGCTTCGCGAAGGAGTGCGCCGCGGAGAAATCACGTGCAGCGTCCGCATATGGACGCGCCCGCATGTCCGAGTGGGCGCCCGCTACCGCATGGAAGAAGGTGAGATTGAGGTGGATTCGATCCAGCCGATCGGTTTTCCCGATATCACCCCTGCTCTGGCGCGCGAGTCGGGTTTTCTGGGTGTCATCGATCTGCTCAAGGTTGCCAAACACGGCAAAGGCCAAAATATCTATCTGATTCGGTTCCACTACGTGCCTCCCCGCGCTAAGCGGCGTGGACCGGTGACCGCGCTCCGGCCACCAGCCGCCGGCGCTGGCGTAGAATAAAACGCGGAGATCCCAGCGTTGATTCGGACCATCACCATCGAGCGCGAATATGGAGCCGGCGGCGGAGCCATTGCGCGTCAATTGGCCGACCATCTGGGCTGGAAGCTTTGGGACCACGCGCTGGCCTGCGAAATCGCGCGGCTGGCCAAAGTCGATCAGGCCGCGGTGGAGCGCATGGACGAACGCTGCGACCCGCTGTTTTACCGGCTCATGAAGGTGTTCATGCGCGGCAGCATGGAACAGAGTTTCGCGGTTCACGGCATGGGGCATTTTGATGCCGACAGCATGGTGGAATTCATGCAGCGCGTCATATCCGGAGCGGCTTCGGAAGGCAACTCGGTGATCGTGGGACGCGGCGCGCCATTCTTCCTGCGCGGCCGGCCGGATTCCTTTCACGTTTTCGTTTATGCTCCATTCGAGGAAAAACTCCGCCGACTTCAGGCCTCAGGCAAAAGCGAAGCCGAAGCCCGGGAAGAAATTGCCAACGTCGATCGCCAGCGCGTGATTTTCGTCCGCAGGTATTTCGACATGGACTGGCCCACGCGCGAGCTGTATCACTTGATGATCAACTCCAAAGTCGGCGACCAGGCCGTCATCCATACCGTGCTGAACGAAATCGCACAAGTGGAAGGGAGCTGAGCGCCGCGCGTGGCAGCAGCCGAACCGCCGGTCGCGAATCCGCCCGTTCTCGCGAGTCCACAAGTTCCGTGGACTCCCGCCGTCAGTCCCTGGCTGATCGCGGCCACGGTCATGCTGGCCACGTTCATGGAAGTGCTGGACACCAGCATCGCCAACGTCTCGCTGCCGCACATCGCCGGCAGTCTCTCGGCCACCGTCGACGAAAGCACCTGGGTCCTCACCTCGTATTTGATCTCGAACGCCATCGTGCTGCCGCTCACCGGCTGGCTCTCCATGCTGTTCGGACGCAAGCGCCTGTTTATCGGCTGCGTCATCATTTTCACCATCAGCTCCTTCCTCTGCGGCCTGGCGCCCAACCTCCCCTTGTTGATCTTTTTCCGAATCCTGCAGGGCGCCGGCGGCGGAGGCCTGCAGCCGATCTCCCAAGCCATTCTGGTGGAGAGCTTCCCGCGCACCAGGCAGGGCATGGCGATGGCCGTGTACGGCATGGGCGTCGTGGTGGCGCCCATCATCGGCCCCACGCTCGGCGGCTGGATCACCGACAGTTTTTCGTGGCGCTGGATCTTCTTCATCAATGTTCCAGTGGGAGTGGCAGCCATCCTGATGACCCTCGCGTTCGTCACCGACCCGCCCTATATGATCCGCAAGACCCTGAAGCAGGGGCTCAAAATCGACTTCATCGGATTGGGATTGCTGAGCGTCGGCCTCGGCTTCGTTCAGGTGGTACTCGACAAAGGTCAAACCGACGATTGGTTTGAATCGCGCTTCATCATCTGGTGCTCCGTCATCGGCATCCTGGGCCTGATCGGAGTGGTGCTCTGGGAGCTGCGTCAACCCGAACCGCTGGTGGATCTGCGCCTGTTCGCGCAGCGCAACTACAGCGTGGCCACCTTCATGATGTTCGCCATGGGCATCATTCTTTACGGCACAACGGTCCTGGTTCCGATTCTCACGCAGACCTTGATGGGCTACACCGCCGAGTGGGCCGGCTTGGTGCTCTCGCCGGGCGGCATCATTACGTTGTTCGTCATGCCGCTGGTCGGCCGCCTGCTGGGCATCTTCCAACCTCGCTGGCTGGTGGTTTGCGGGCTTGTGATCCTGGGCGCGGGGATGTACCGGCTATCCGAGTTGAGCCTCCAAACCGGCTTCTGGACTTTCGTAATCACCTGGACCCTGTCGCGAGCCGGGATGCCGTTTCTGTTCGTGCCTATCAACGTGATGGCCTTCGCGTCGATCGCCCGCGAGAAAACCAACAGCGCAACCGGATTGATCAATCTCACCCGCAACATGGGGGGCAGCGTGGGAATCTCGCTGGTCATCGCGGCGCAGACCCGCATGGCGCAAATCTCGCAGAGCAATCTGGCCGGCCACATGACCCCGCTCAATCCGGTGTATGCCGGCCGGCTCCACAATATGCAGGGCGCGCTGCTCGCGGGCGGATCCAGTCCCACCCAAGCGGCGCAGCAGGCGCAGGCCATCCTCTACGGCGAAATGTTGCGGCAATCGGCCATGCTGGCCTTCGTGGATGTCTTCCGCATTCTGGCCTGGATCTGCGTGGGGCTCGTTCCGCTGATGTTCCTCATGAGACCGGTCAAGCGTGGCGGCCCAGCGCCGCCGGTGCATTGAGATCGCGCCTCAACTCTGGATTCTGACTCCTGGATTCTAGCTTCTCGATTTTTTTGCATGCAGGCTTAGCCCGGTGGTAACATGACACATATCAGACCGGCCAGGAGGATTTGGTAGTGCAAAGCACCGAAAGTAGGCCCAAAACCACCACTTCGGACGATTCCCAAACCGGACGCACGCTCCTCAACTTGCGCGGAATGCTGCTACGAGGTGATTTTCAGCCCGGCGAGCGGCTCTCCGAGCTTCCCTTGGTGGCGCGCCTGGGCGTATCGCGAACTCCCATCCGATTGGCTCTCGACCGGCTGTCCCATGAGGGTCTGCTCGAGGCTTCCCCGACCGGCGGCTTCGTCGTGCGGGCGTTCAGCATTGAAGATATTTGGGACGCCATAGAAACCCGCGGCGTACTGGAAGGTGCGGCCGCTCGCTTTGCCGCCGAGCGGCTGGTGGACGATAGCGAGCTGATCCCATTGCGCCAGTATCGCGATGAATTGGACGCGATGATCCGCGTCGAAGGCGATCCGGACTCGTTCCGGCAGCCGGACATCGATTCCTTCGCGCGCTATCTGGATCTCAACGAAGCGTTTCACAGGGAAATCGTGACGCTGGCCAAAAGTTCCATGCTGCGCCGGGCGCTGGACGATGTAACCTCGGTCCCGTTTGCGTCCCCCAGCTCGCTGCTGTACGCGCGATCGAAATTGCCCCGCCCGCCCCACTTGTTTGCCGTTTCCCATGAGCATCACCGCGCCATCGTCGAGGCGATCGAGCAAAGGCAGGGCACCCGCGCCGAATCCATCGCGCGCGAGCATGCCCGCATGAGCCGGCGTAACGTCGAGGTGGCCCTCTCCGATGCGAGTATCCTGAGTAGTGTGCCTGGCGCGTCTCTGGTCAAGATCCCGGCCGCCGTATAAGGGCGAGCCGCGACCGTCAGGGAGCCGGTCCCTACAACTATGAACAAATTTGCAGATCTTTCCACCGAGAATGGCGTCGCGGTTATCACCATCAACAATCCGCCCGTCAATGCGCTCAGCCCCGGAGTTCCCGAGGGCTTGGTCGAAGCCTTGGACGCCGCCGAGAAAGATGCATCGGCTCGCGCCATTGTTATCATCGGCGGCGGAAAAACCTTCATCGCCGGAGCGGACATCAAAGAGCTGGAACTGGCGGCCTCGGGGCGGGGCAGCGGCCCCCCGGAGTTTCACGGCATCCTGGCCCGCATCGAAGATTCCACCAAACCAGTGGTAATGGCGATTCACGGGACCGCGCTCGGCGGCGGCAACGAAGTCGCCATGGCCGGGCACTATCGCGTGGCCGTGCCCGATGCGCAGATGGGCCAGCCCGAAGTAAATCTCGGGATTATTCCAGGCGCCGAAGGCACGCAGCGGTTGCCGCGCTTGGTGGGAGTAGCCGCGGCAGTCGACCTGTGCGTTTCCGGAAAACCCATCCGCGCCCCGGAGGCGTTGAAGCTAGGTTTGATCGATCGCGTGATCGAAGGCGATCTGCTGGCGGGCGCCGCGGCATTCGCTCGCGAGATTGCCGATAATGGTGGAGCGCTTCGTAAAACCCGCGAGCTCACCGACAAGCTGGGTTCCGAGTTCGTGGACGCCTCCATTTTCGCCGCCGGACGCGATCAGGCGCGCAAGACTCGCCGCAACATGCTTGCCCCGCTCAAAGCCGTGGACGCCATCGAAGCTGCCGCCAACCTGCCGTTTGACCAGGGCTGCAAGAAGGAACGGGAGCTCTTCGAAGAGTGCATCGCTTCCGATCAGGCGCGCGCCTTGATCCACGCGTTTTTCGCGGAACGCGCGGTCGCGAAAATTCCCGATATTCCCAAAGACACCGCCATCTATAACATTCGCCAGGCCGCCATCATCGGTGCGGGCACCATGGGCGGGGGCATCGCCATGGCCTGCGCCAACGCCGGCATTCCCGTTCTACTCAAGGAAGTGGAACAAGCCGCGCTTGACCGCGGACTCGCCACCATTCGAAGGAACTACGAAAACTCCGTTAAGAAAGGCCGCTTCTCCCAGGCCGTAATGGACCAGCGCATGGCGCTCATCCACCCGCAACTCACTTATGACGGCTTTGCCCAAGCCGATCTCATCATCGAAGCCGCGTTCGAGGGCATGGATCTCAAGAAACGGATCTTCGGCGAGATTGACAAAATCGCTAAACCCGATTGCGTGCTGGCGTCCAACACTTCCACGTTGGATATCGATGCCATCGCTTCCGTCACCTCGCGTCCCCACATGGTGATCGGGCTACATTTTTTCAGCCCCGCCAATGTCATGCGTCTGGTCGAAATTGTGCGCGGCAAAGCCACCGGCAAGGAAGTTGTGGCCACGGCGCTGGCAGTCGCGAAGAAGCTCGGCAAAGTCGGCGTGGTGGTTGGCAATTGCCGCGGATTCGTCGGCAATCGGATGCTGCTGCCTTACATGCGTGAGGCTCAATTCCTGGTGGAAGAAGGCGCCACGCCCGAGCAGGTGGACCGCGCGCTCACCAATTTCGGAATGGCCATGGGCATCTTCGCCGTGGACGACATGGGCGGAATCGATCTCAATTGGCGCATCCGCCAGGAGTACAAGCACCTGGACAAGCCCGGCGTGCGCATGCCCGTCGTCCTCGAAAAACTGTTTCATCTGGGCCGCTACGGACAAAAGACCGGCGCCGGCTGGTATCGCTACGATGAAAATCGCAAGCCCATGGTGGATCCGGAGGTGCATGCGCTCATCGAAAAAACCGCGCTCGAAGGCGGCATCAAACGCAGACGTATTTCGGACGAAGAAATCATCGAGCGCTGCATCTACATCATGATCAATGAAGGCGCCAGGATTCTGCAAGAAGGCTACGCGCTGCGCGCCGCCGACATCGACGTCATCTATCTCACCGGCTATGGTTTTCCCGCTTATCGCGGCGGCCCCATGTGGTATGCCGACACCGTGGGACTGAAGCAGGTTCGCGAGCGCATCCGCGAGTTTCACCGGGAGCATGGCGAGTTCTGGGAGCCCGCTCCGTTGCTCGCGAAGCTGGCGGATCAAGGTGAGACCTTCGCGGCCTGGGACGCTGCGCGCGAGCACGCACTCGTCGTCGCATGACCTACCTTTCCGCTCCCGTGCGTCAGGTTCGTTTCCCTCCGGCGGCAGTGGAGACATGGCACACGTCCGACGGCGGGCTGGTGGTTCGCCCGAAACATCCGCTGGGCGCTTATCCCGACAAGCTGACAGAACGCCTGGACCATTGGGCCGCCCACGCTCCGGATCGGGTTTTTCTCGGAGAGCGTGGCCGGGGCGGGGATTGGCGGACGGCCACCTACGCTCAAATACGCGCCTCGGCCCGAAACATTGCTCAAGCCTTGCTCCATCGGCCGTTATCAGTCGATCGCCCCATCGCGATTCTCTCCGGCAACGACATCCAGCACGCAACGCTCGGACTGGGCGCCATGTACGCGGGCATTCCTTTTGCGCCCATCTCGCCGGCCTATTCTTTGGTGTCATCGGATTTCGGAAAGCTGCGATTGATTTTCGAGATCTTGACTCCAGGGTTGGTGTTTATCTCTGCCGGCGCGCCTTTCCGCAAAGCCGTCGAGGCTGTCTTGCAGCCCGATGCCGAGCTGGTGATCGGCGGCGATCCGGCCGGTCTGTCCGCAACGCCCTTCTCCGCGCTCGAAACCACTCCCGCTACGTCGGCTGTCGATCGGGCTCACGCCGCGGTGGGCCCCGATACCATCGCGAAGTTTCTTTTCACCTCCGGATCCACCGGCACGCCCAAAGGCGTCATCAATACCCAGCGCATGCTGTGCAGCAATCAGGAAATCGTGCGCACCATGCTCCCCTTCGTCGTGGATGAACCGCCCGTTCTTTGCGATTGGCTCCCCTGGAACCACACCTTCGCGGGCAATCACGATTTCGGATTGGTGCTCTACAACGGCGGTTCGTATTACATTGATGACGGCCGCCCGGTGGCCGGAGCGATCGATGCCACCATTCGAAATCTGAATGACGTCCAGCCCAGCATCTATCTGAACGTGCCCCGCGGATTCGAGATGGTGCTCCCATTTCTGCGCGAGCGCCGCGAATTTCGCGATCGCTTCTTTGAAAAGCTGCGCCTCATGTATTATGCCGGCGCGGGCCTTTCCCAGCCGGTGTGGGACGAGTTGCAGGAACTGGCGGTAGAGTCCTGCGGCCAGCGGATCTTGATGTTCACCGGACTGGGTTCCACCGAAACCGGCCCGGCGGCGCTGTTCCCGTATTGGGAAGAGGATCGCGCCGGACATGTCGGTCTCCCCGCGCCCGGAGTAGAGCTGAAGCTGGTGCCGGCCGGCGAAAAGACCGAGGCGCGCCTGCGCGGCCCCAGTATCACTCCCGGCTATTGGCGCCAGCCGGAGCTGACGCGCGCCGCTTTCGACGACGAGGGGTTTTATTGCTTGGGCGACGCGCTGCAGTTTGTCGACCCCTGCGATCCGGGCAAAGGATTCATTTTCGATGGCCGCATCGCGGAGGACTTCAAGCTCGCTACCGGAACCTGGGTGAGTGTCGGCCCGCTGCGGGCAAAATTCCTCGCGCATTGCGCGCCTTATTTGCGAGACATCGTGTTCGCCGGCCGCGATGGCGACTACGTTGCCGCGTTAATCTTCCCGAACGTGGAAGCCTGCCGGGCACTGGCGCCAGGTGGATCGGATCGAGAGGTCGTGCGCCACGAACGGGTGCGCGCGAAATTCACGAAACTGCTGCAGGAACTGGCTCAAGCGGGCACCGGCAGTTCCAATCGCGTCGTGCGCGCGCTGCTGATGGAAGATCCGCCGTCCATCGACGCTCATGAAGTCACTGATAAAGGCTCGTTCAATCAGCGCGCGGTGCTGAGCAATCGCGCGGCATTGGTGGAAGAGCTGTACGCTCCCCAACCTTCGGAACGTACAATCGTAGTTACTGAACCGCGACCGAGCCTTACCGAGCCGCGACCGTGAGGGAGCGGTCCAAAATATGAAACTCGATACTCTCATCGCCATCGATACTCACGTTCACGTGGAGCCTGACCCATCCGGCAACGCCGCCGAAGAGGCCGCGCGCAAATACTTCGGCAACGCCGGCGTTGGCTACGGCCGCAAGGAGCTCGCGGAATATTATCGCGCGCGGAAAATCGGCTGTGTGGTCTTTTCCGTCGACGAACGGCTGACGGGGCGTCCCCAAGTTTCTAACGACGATGTCGTGGCCTTCGCGGCCGACAACAGCGATATCATGATGGCTTTTGCAAGCGTCGATCCCATGCGCGGCGCCGATGCCGTGAAAGAGGCGCGCCGTCTCATCGCCGGTGGCGGCATTCGCGGCTTCAAGCTGCATCCTCCGCTCCAGCAATTTCACGCCAACGACAAAGCCGCGTATCCGTTTTATGAAGTGGTTGCCGCAGCCAAGCTCCCCGTGATCTTTCACACCGGCCACAGCGGCATCGGCACCGGTATGCCGGGCGGCGGCGGTATTCGGCTGAAGTACGGCAATCCCATGGACATCGACGACGTGGCCGTGGATTTTCCCGATATGCCGATCATCATGGCCCATCCATCGTTCCCCTGGCAGGACGAAGCTATTTCGGTCTGCCTGCACAAGCCGCAAGTCTACATCGACCTGTCGGGATGGTCGCCCAAATATTTTTCGCCGATCCTGATTCAGTACGCGAACACTCTGCTGAAGAAAAAGATGCTCTTCGGTTCCGATTACCCGCTCATCACGCCCGACCGTTGGCTGGCCGATTTCGCCGCCATCGCCATTCGCGACGAAGTGCGCCCTCTCATCCTGAAGGAAAACGCCGCGCGTCTTTTTTCGCTGAGCTAGAGATTTCTACTTGTGGACGCTCACCGTCTGGTCGCCCGAGATGTAGGCGATATATTCACTGCCGCTCGTGGCGATCAATTCCTTATCCTTGCCTCCGTTGGCCTTGGCGAAGGGGCGCGTTTCGACGCCATCCGCCCGCCGCGCGGGAGTGGCCCGAACGTTGATCTTGACGTCATCCACCGATTGAGCCGCGATCAGCCGGAATCGCACTTTGCTGCGCTCGCCGAAGAAGTTTCTTTTCCCGCCTAGGTCGGCCAGCGTGCCGCTAACGGTGGACCCTTTCGCAATCACCGTTGTGTTGCCGGATTGGACATCGTCCAGCACACGGAATCGCAGCGGCCGGCCCACTTGCGAATCGTTGGGAACATCCTCCAGGAGCGCGATGCGGAAGGGAATTCCATCGCTCAGAGTCACCGGTACCAGCTTAGCTGGAGCGGCGGCTCGAATCGCGGGAGCAACCGGTGCTGCGCGTGGCGGAGGCGGCGGAGTCACCGGCTCCGTCACGATGGGAGCGGAAACTGGAGCGGATACTGGTGGCGGCGCTGCCGGTTTGATGGCCGGCGCCATTGGTTTGACATTCGCGGAGGCGGGCGCGGGTGCAGCAGTCGCAACCGCCTGAGGCGCAGGCGGCCCGGGCGCTGGTGCCACGGCCGCGGGCACTGGCGCCACGGCCGCAGGCACAGGCGCGGGTGCGGCAACAGTCTCCGCTGGTTGCTTTGGACGCGTTGACCACCAAGCCATACCAACCGCCAGCGCCAGCACGGCCAGACACACCGCGCCCAGCAGGATAGCCTTTGGAATGGCGCTCTTTTGGGAAGTATTTTGGTGCGGTAAGGCCGCAACCACAACCGGAGCCGTGGCTGGGGCAGGGAACTCGGACCTGCGCTTTAGCGAGATCAGCTCCGCTTCTACGTCGGCCATGGATTGCCAGCGCGCCGCGGGATTCTTGCGCAGACAGCGGTTCACGATGTCCGCCAGTTCCACCGGAACGTCCGGGGCCATCTCGTGAATCGGCTTCACTTCGTCCCGCAACACCGCCGACAGAGTGGAAATTCCAGAATCGCCGTCAAACGCGCGGCGGCCGGTCACCATCTCGTACAACACCGCGCCGAAGGAAAAGATGTCGGACCGCGCGTCTACCTTCAGACCCTCGGCTTGCTCGGGGGACATATAGTTCACGGTCCCCATGATGGAACCTTCCCGCGTGAGCGGCGCCGTGGTCAACGTATTCTGCTCGCCATCGGAGGTGACATCCAGTTGCGAAGATACATCGGTCAACTTGGCCAGCCCGAAGTCCAGCACCTTTACCAGGCCTGAACCGGTCACCATGACGTTCGCCGGTTTGAAATCGCGGTGAATGATTCCAGCCGCATGCGCCACGCCTAGCGCGTTCGCCATCTGGGTGGCCAGTTGGAGCACCTGTGAAACCGGTAGCGGGCCTGCCGAGATCAGTTGGTGCAAGGTCTTGCCGGACACGTATTCCATCACCATGTATTGCGTGTCGCCATCCGGTAGGATGTCGTGGATGGTAATGATATTGGGGTGATTCAGCGCGGAAGCGGCTTGGGCTTCTTGAATGAAGCGGCGGCGTCCGGTCGGATCGCGGATCTTGCCGGGTGCCAGCACTTTCACCGCCACCATCCGGTTCAGCCGTGCATCGCGGGCTTTATATATTTCTCCCATCCCGCCCGCGCCCAGCTTTTCCAGGAACGCATAGTGCGAAACAGTTTGGCCGACAAAAGGTTCAGTGGGCAAGTTCAAGTACTCCCGGCGCGGTGATCGCATTATGACCCGAAGTCCGCCGCCGGTGCAATAGGCGCAGGCGCCTTGTACTCAGCGGGCTTTGTACCGGTACTTTTTAACGGGTTGAGCGAACAGCCCCAGCAGCGTTGGCAATTTCTTCCGCGTCCCAGCAGCGGCCAACGGCGCATGTTGTTGCATTATCGACACCTGCGAAGTGGCAACCTACCTGCACGTCAAATCCGAAGGGAGAGGAGGCAAGACATGTTGTATTACGCGCTGGTGTTTCTGTTGGTAGCGATCATTGCGGGTGCTTTCGGGTTTGGGGGAATTGCTGTCGCATCCGCGGGAATCGCGAAAATCCTGTTCTTCGTGTTTATCGTGCTGTTCCTGGTGTCTCTCATCACTCACGTTTCGCGCAGGGTTTAACCGTCTCCTTACCGAGCCGCGACCGTGATGAAGCGGGTTCCGGTTGCCCGAGGTTGCCGACAGGGTACGATAACCTGAAGGTTCCTTTGGGCACGCCGGACCATGCTGATAACGAAAACAGGAATCGAACCGAGGCTGGTGGCAGTGCGCGGTCCCTTGCGCGGCAGTATCTTTCCTTTGCCTGAAGGCGAATTCTGGGTGGGCCGGCAACCCACCAACGATCTGCAACTGGAGGACCATGCCGTCTCGCGCCGGCACTGCCTTTTCGTCCGTTCGGGAGCCGAATGCACCTTGCGGGATCTGGAGAGCCGCAACGGAACCTTCGTCACCGGCACTCCCGTCACTGAGCAGCATCTAACGCCCGGCGACGAGATCCGGATCGGTGGTTCGCTCTTCTGCTACCGGGTGGAAGCCAATGTTACGGCCGGCCAGGAGCAGTTGGACTCCGGAGCGAGTACTCGGGAGCTCCGGTTCGAGGAATCGCTGTATCTTCCCTCCGACGAGCACACCATCCTGCCTCCCTCGGCCCGCGCCTTGCATGATCTTCGCACCCTGCTTCGCGTGAGCACGCTGCTGCATTCGTTTCGGGGCCTCCACGATGCCATCTCGGTGACGGCGGGGGAAGTTCTCAGAAGCCATCTCACGGCGTTGTTGCTGGACTTGATTCCCGCCTCGCGCGCCTCGATCTTTATTCCCGGCGCTCATGCCGGCGATTGGACACCGGACCCGCAGGTGCTGGCGCGTACGTGCGGCGAGCGCGTTGTGGTCTGGTTGGAGCCTGAAGACCAATCCGGTCTTTCCGTCCTGGCTGCTCCGCTGGTGGTGCGCGGCGAAGTAGCCGCAGTGGTGTACCTGGAATCCAGCGGCGGGGAGCATCGCTTCGACGAGGGTCATCTGCAGCTTCTTACCGCGGTAGCGGGCATGGCGGCCGTGGCCTGGGAGAACGCCACCATCCTGGGATGGCTGCAGGAGGAGAACGAACGCCTCCAATCGGCGCTCAAGATTGAACACGGCATGGTGGGCGTCAGCGTCAAGCTGCGCGATCTGGAGCGGCAGATTGCCAAAGTAGCGCCCTCCAACTCCACGGTGCTGATCCTGGGCGAAAGCGGAACCGGTAAGGAATTGGTTGCGAGGGCGCTGCATCGCAACAGCCTGCGAGCCGCCGGACCGTTCGTGGCCATCAACTGCGCCGCGCTCACCGAGACGCTGCTTGAAAGCGAGCTGTTCGGCCACGAACGCGGCGCGTTCACCGGCGCCATCACCCAGAAGAAGGGCAAACTCGAAATTGCCGAAGGCGGCACGGTGTTCCTGGATGAAATCGGAGAGCTTTCGCCCGTGCTGCAAGCCAAGCTATTGCGCGTCCTGCAGCAGCGCGAGATGGAACGCGTGGGCGGCACTAAGACCATCCAGTTGGATATTCGCCTGCTTGCCGCCACCAATCGCGAGCTGGAGCAGGCGGTGAGCCAGGGCGATTTCCGGCGCGATCTGTTCTACCGCTTGAACGTCGTCTCGCTCCGGGCGCCCGCCTTGCGTGAGCGTCCCGAGGATATCTTGCCGTTAGCGGAGCATTTCGCGAAAAAATACGCCGCCGAGTGCGGCCGCAAGATCGTCGGTCTGGCTCCCGAAGCGCGCGCCTATCTGCAGAGCTATTCGTGGCCGGGCAATGTGCGCGAGCTTGAAAACGCCATCGAGCGCGCCGTGGTGCTGGGATCGGCGGATACGCTGCTGGCCGAGGATCTGCCGGAGCACATTCGCGAGTCGCGCCCGGCCGCCGTTTCAGCCAGCATGTACGAAGAAGCGGTGGAAGCCGCCAAGCGCCGGGTGGTTCTGCAGGCCTTCGAGCAGGTGAATCACGATCATGACGCGGCCGCGAAAATCCTGGGGCTGCATCCCAACTACTTGCACAAACTGATCCGAACCATGAATCTGAAGCCGGCTTTGAAGCGCGCGCGCGGATAGCTTTGTCGTACGCGCACCGATCGATGCGCTGTTACCATCGATGGCCAGTTGCCGAGCCGTTCTCGCCCAAAAACCGGTGGAGCGCGTCAGGGCGAGGAACGGCACTACGGAGATTATGGTGAACGCACGCGTATCATCTCGGCACGAAGGGCAATTAAACATGAGCAAGATTCTTATTTCCAGCAAAATGCTTCGACCGATGTCCACTGAGGAGGTCGAGAAGGCGGCGCGCGCCGATCCTGACGCGCAACCGCGTATGAAAGCGAGGCCGCGGGTCCAGATCATCCGGCGCGCGCTGGACTTGACGCAAGAGGAGTTTGCCGAGCGCTACCACATCCCGCTCGGCACGCTGCGCGATTGGGAGCAGGGCCGCGCGGAGCCGGACCAGCCGACACGAGCCTATTTGACGATCATTGCTCGCGATCCGGAACGCGTACATCGAGTATTAAGACGATCCATCAGAAAATAAACCGATGCCATTCAGCATGAAGCTCTGGCAAGTCCAGGGAAAAGGACTTGCAGGAAATCAGCCACGAAGCGTTGAACGACGAACAGCGGCTCGAGGATTGGGTGGTCGAATCCCCGAGTATCCTCGGAATCGACGTGCCGCTCGTCGGGAGACAGGTGACGACTACGAGCGGTGGGCGTATCGACCTACTCGCCATCGACGGCGACGCGAACCTGCAATGATGGTGCGTGATTTCGCGCCGGACGGATCCGACAAAAAGCTGCTCGACTTACAGCTCTGGCAGCCGAACTTGAGCGAAAAAAAGACGATCCAGCGCTCTCTGAATGGGTGGTCGGAGTAAGATGGGAGAAGACGTTCGACCGCGACGGAGCAAAGCGATTTCAAGGCATTTTTGCCAATCCGAACATCGTTTGCCTATTGCGTGATGCGGCCACCGTCGATCTTCTTCGCAAGGAATTCGGTATCGCGCCTTAAAGATGGCATTGCCACGTGAATTCGATTTAAGGGTTCGGCTGCGGTAAGATCGAGTCCTCGCGACTTCCCCCTGCCCTACAATAGTTATTTCCCCTCATGGCCGAATCTCCCATCACTCAACGCAGCCAGGACTTCGCTGCCTGGTATCAGGACGTCGTGCTCCATGGCGACATGGCCGAGCCGGCCGAAGTCGTCAAAGGCTGCATGGTTATCAAACCCAATGGCTACGCCGTTTGGGAAGTGCTGCAGCGCGAATTGGACGATCGCTTCAAAGCCACCGGCCATCAGAACGTCTACTTTCCTCTACTGATCCCGCAAAGCTTTTTGCAGAAGGAAGCCGAACACGTGGAAGGCTTTTCGCCCGAGCTCGCTATCGTCACCATCGCGGGCGGCAAGAAACTGGAGGAGCCCTACGTTATTCGCCCGACCTCGGAAACCATCATCGGACATTTCTTCGCCAAGTGGATACAGAGCTGGCGCGACCTGCCGGTTCTCATGAATCAGTGGGCCAACATCATCCGCTGGGAGCTGCGCACGCGCATGTTTCTGCGCACCACGGAATTCCTTTGGCAAGAGGGCCACACCGCGCATTCCTCGCACGAAGAGGCGCTCGAAGAGGTGCTGCGCATGCTCGACGTTTACGCCGATGTGGCCGAGAACATCATGGCGATGCCCGTGATCAAAGGTCAGAAAACGCAGCGCCGAAAAATTCGCCGGCGCCGTCCGGACCTATGCCATCGAGGCGATGATGCAGAACGGCCTGGCGCTGCAATCGGGCACCAGCCACGACCTGGGCCAGAACTTCGGCAAGCGCTTTCGACGTGAAATTCCAGACCAAGGAAGGCCAGCTCGATTACGTTTGGCAGACCAGCTGGGGCGTCAGCACGCGGCTGATCGGCGGCCTGATCATGAGCCATTCCGACGACAAGGGGCTGGTGCTTCCGCCGAAAGTCGCGCCCGTGAAGGCGGTGCTGGTGCCGATTTATCGCAAGGATGATGAAAAGGCGCTCGTGCTGGAGACGGCGCACCGCATCGCCAGCGACATCGGCGCCCAAGGCATAAAGATAAAGATCGATGAACGCGAGGGCCCGTCGCCCGGGGCCAAGTTCTTCCACTGGGAGCGGCGCGGCGTGCCGCTGGTTCTCGAGCTGGGCCCGCGCGATGTGGCTGCGGGCAACATTGTGCTCAAACGGCGCGACACTGGCACGAAAGAAGTGCTGCCGCAGTCCGACATCGCAGCGCGAATTCCCGCCGCGCTCGCCCGGATGCAAAGCGATCTTTACGCCGCCGCAAAGCAGCGCCTCAAAGCCAATACCGTGCTGGCGAATTCGATCGGCGAGGTGGAGTCAATTCTGGCCGAGGTCACCGCCGAAAAGGGCGGCGGCAAGTTCGTGATGGCGCATTTGAAGGACGATCCCATCTGTGACGCTCGCCTGAAAGAGTTCAAAGCCACCGTGCGCTGCATCCCGCTGGTGGACGAATACGACGGCCCCGGCAAATGCATCCAGACCGGAGAGCCGGTGGATCGCCGGGTGGTGATCGCGAAGTCGTATTAGCGATCGCGACAACAAACCAGTCTGCCAGCGAGCTAGGCGACCACCGGCACCAGCTTCGATTGGACGATGCGCTGATCCGAAGTCACCAGGCGCAACCTGTGTAGGTGCGCGGTCGCTACGATGGCGCGATCGGAGGGATCTCGCAGGTTGCCGAGCGCGGCGGCCTCTACCGCAATCTCGTAGGTCAACGGAAGGATTTGAAACACCGGGTTGGCCCGCAGGTCGTAAAGAACTCGTTCGGACCGACCTTCAGTCTGAGCTTTCCTTCACTTGTGCGAACAGCGATCTCCAGCAGGCTGATCGCACTCAAAGCAACGGGCTCCGTGCGGCGTACTATTCCCTCCAGCACTCGGCTCTGCTCTCGTGATAGCTTCCTTGGTTCGACCAGCCATCGAACCGCGATGTGGGTATCCAGCACGAACCGGGGCAGCAGTAAGGGCTCCTATTCCTCGCGAGCGATCTCCCACAGGCTGGGCGTATCGGGGTTCACGATGTCCCCCACGATTCTGGCCCTCCCCGCCCAACTGCCCCTAGGCGATTTCCAGGCCTTCTTCTTGGCCGGTCCAAGAACTGCCACGGGCCGTCCCCGCCGTGTGATGGCGATAGGTCCGCCGCGTTGCTCGATCTCGTCGAGGTAGGCGAGGCACTTGGCCTTGAACTCCGTGGCACTCACTACTCGATCTTTGGTCATCTGCCTTCGATGATAGTGGTCGACTGACCAGACGGCCGATCCTGCGCGCGCGGTTAATCCGAAGTCCTGGCCAGCGCGCGTTGCAACGTGGTTACCTCCGACTCGGGCCCCCGCTGGGCGGCGGCCGGAGTTTCCAGGCTGGCGGCGATTGCCGCCGGTTTGATGAACGCCATCACATTCTCGAGCGACGGTTTCTCATTCACCAGGAAATCCATGCCGTCCGCGGTGATTTGCAGGCTGCTTTTATCGTCGCTTGCCGCTAAGCCCCGCTGCTTGAGATACCAAAGCGCCGAACTCAACTCCACGGCCGTGGCTTCCACCATGGTTTCGATGGACCGCATGGAGACGCCCGGAGCGGACGGCCGGCTGCGCCGGTGATCGTAGAGCACACAAAGAATGGCCGAGCGCAGAGCCGCGTCGCGCGCCAGCCCTCGAAAGAACTCGGCGCCGCTGAACTTCGGACCGCTCGCTGGTTGGCCGCCTTGACGCGACTCGTCAAAGGCGCGCCGCCGCACCGGATCGGAGAGGACTTCATAAGCCTGATTGACTGCCTCGAACATTTCGGCGTTGCCGGTCACCGCGTTCTTGGGATGATATTTCCGCGCGGCTGCCGCATACGATTGGTGCATCGTTTCGGAAGCCGATTGTGGATCGATTTCCAGAACGGCATAAGGATCTTGGAGCTTACCAGTGAGAGTGGCTGACATGTCTGCCTAGCATATCGGCGAAGAATCCAAGAACTACGCTCAATTGAACCGGCGCGGAAATTCGCTGCATCTCCGCCCTCTGCGATAATGGTGCTACCCGCGCCCATGCACCGCCCCACCGATATCTTTGTCGAGCGCCACCAGGACCGCCTGATTGAGGAACTGAAGGACTTCCTCCGCATCCCCAGCATCAGTACGCTGCCCGAACACCAGCCCGACATCGCCGCAGCCGGACATTTTGTAGCCGAAAGTCTGCGCCGCGCCGGGCTTGAAAACGTCGAGATCATCCCAACCGCGGGCAACCCCCTCATTTATGCCGACTGGCTGCACGCTCCCGGCAAGCCTACCGTGCTGTGCTACGGCCACTACGACGTCCAGCCGCCCGATCCGCTGGAGCTCTGGCACTCGCCTCCCTTCGAACCGGCCATCCGTCACGGCAACATTTACGCCCGCGGCTCGTCCGACGACAAGGGGCAGATGTACATGCACATCAAAGCCGCTGAAGCGCTCGGGGCTGTGCATGGCGGCCAACTCCCGCTGAACCTCAAGTTTCTCATCGAAGGCGAAGAAGAAATTGGCGGTGCGTCGATCAGCAAGTTCGTGGCGGAAAATTCGGCTCGGCTTAAAGCCGATGTCGCGCTGGTTTCCGATACCCAACTTTACGCGGAGGGCCTTCCCACCTTGTGCATCGGTCTGCGCGGCCTGGTCTATATGGAAGTGGAAGCCACGGGTCCGGACCGCGATCTGCACTCCGGCCTCTACGGCGGCGCCGCGCCCAACCCCATCTGGGGTCTCATCGAGTTGCTGTCCAAATGTAAAGACGCCACCGGTTTCATCCGAATTCCAGGTATGTACGATGATGTCGCGCCCCCGGCTGCGGTGGAACGCGAAAGCTGGAAGGCCCTGCCTTTTGACGAAGCGGAGTTTCTGCGTAAGGAAGTAGGCGCGAGCGAGCTGGTGGGCGAAGCGGGGTATTCCGTGCTGGAACGAGTATGGGCGCGGCCGACCATGGAGGTCCACGGCATCGCCGGCGGTTTTACTGGCGCTGGATCAAAGACTGTGATCCCGTCCAAGGCGGTGGCCAAGGTCAGCTTCCGGCTGGTGCCGAAACAGGATCCGGGAAAAACCCTCAAGTCGTTCGGCGAGTTTTTGCAACACAACGCACCTCCAGGCGTTCGCATCCAACTGCGCGTTTTGAGCGCGGCGCCGGCGGTGTCGGTAGACCCCGATCATCCGGCCATCCGCATCGCCGCGCAGGCGTTCAGTGATGTGCTCGGCAAGCCGACGGTTTTCACGCGGAACGGCGGGTCCATTCCGGTGGTCGGCGACTTCGCGACGCATTTGGGCGTGCCCACCATTTTAATGGGCTTCGGCCTTCCCGACGATGGCCTGCATTCGCCCAACGAAAAGTACAAGATTGACAATTACTACACCGGCATTATGACCATCGCGCATTTCTTCGAACAATACGGCGCGCAGGCAGCGACCGAGCTGCGACCGTGAGGGAGCCGGTGTTTGGCAACTAAGATCGACAATCCGGCTCCTTCCGAGAGCGTGGTGAGGTCCGCCGGAATGGTCTCGGTGGCGATGGCCATGTCGCGCATCACTGGACTGGTGCGCGAAATCGTTATGGCGCGCCTGTTCGGCGCCGGCTTCGTCTACGACGCGTTTCTGCTGGGCTTCCGCATTCCCAATCTCACGCGCGACTTGTTTGCTGAGGGCGCGCTGTCGTCGGCCTTTGTGCCCATCTTCGCGCAAACCCTCGCGCAGAAAGGTCGTAAGGAAGCTGCCGTTCTTGCGAATCTGGTCGCCACGGCATTGATCATCGTGGTTGGCCTGTTCTGCCTGCTCGGTATCGCCTTCAGCCCGGCCTGGGTGAATCTGCTGGCCTCGGGGTTCCATCAAGTGCCCGGAAAATTCGAGCTGGCAGTGAAGATGACGCGCATCATGTTCGCCTTCCTGCTGCTGGTAGCGCTGGCCGCGCAGGCCATGGGCGTGCTCAATGCGTGCAACCGTTTCGCCGTCCCCGCGCTGGCTTCCACATTTTTCAACATCGGATCGGTGGCGTTTGGCCTGGTATTGGGCTACCTGCTGGGACCGCGCCTGGGTATCGAACCTATTACGGCCATGGCTGTGGGCGTGGTATTTGGCGGCGCCTTGCAGCTGGCCTGGCAAATGCCAACACTGCGCGCCGAGGGCTTCCACTTTCGTCCCGCCATCGATTGGAGCCACCCGCTGCTGCGGAAGATTTTCCGCTTGATGGGCCCGGCCATTGTGGGCAGCGCCGCGGTGCAAATCAATGTGCTGGTCATCACCAACTTCGCTTCGCGGATTCCCGGCAACGGCCCGGTAAGCTGGCTGGCCTATTCGTTCCGCTTCCTGCAGCTTCCGCTTGGGCTGTTCGGCGTCGCGATTGCATCCGCGACGCTGCCCTCCATTGCGCGCAGCGCGGGGGTGGGGAATATCGACGAGTTCCGCCGCACGCTGTCCAAGTCGCTCGGGATGGTGTTTCTGCTGACGTTGCCATCTTCGGTGGGACTGATTGCGCTCGGCCGCACGATGATTGGCGCCATCTATCAGGGCGGAAAATTCAGCGCCTACGATACCGAGCAAACCGCCATCGCGCTGTCCTGCTACGCAGTCGGCCTGGCCGGCTATTCGGCGCTCAAAGTGATCAACCCCGCTTTCTACGCGCTGCACGACGCACGCACCCCCATGCTTGTGAGCCTGGTCTCGATTGGCGTCAACTACGTGACCGCCAGCTTTTTGCTGCGTGACACCGGGCTCGGTCATGCCGGTTTGGCGCTCTCCACTTCCGTCAACGCGGTGTTCGGCGCCGTGGCGTTGTTTCTGATCTTGAGGAAACGCGTGGGCGGCATCTATGGCCGCAATCTGATTGACAGCGTCTGGAAAATCACAGCCGCGTCCGCCGTGATGGGCGCAGCTGTTTTGCTTTCGAGCCACGCGGTGGAAAGCTGGCTGGGCGTCGATCGCCTGGCGCGTTTGATCGATCTGGCTATTTCCATCCCTTTGGGACTTTTGATTTTTTACGCGTCCTGCCGCATTCTTCGGGTCAGTGAACTGGAACTTGCTGCGCGTGCCCTGGCGGATCCCCTGGCCCGCCGTTTCCGTGTGAGCTAAGCCGACCCGTGTGCGGCGTTGAAGGGAAGTAGAAAGGAGCGGGCTGAAGCTCGTGATTGCATGATCGACCCATGGCTCGCTGGGTTGTCTCCAGACGCATTTCGTGTGGCAGACTGACGTATCCTGGGAGACTTGGAGGAGATCGGAATGATAAGGATAGTCCCAGCGCTCCTGCTAAGCCTGGTAGTACACGCGCAAAAAACTGACAGTCCCTATCCCAGCATGGCGCCGCTGGATCAATACTTGATTGCGGACCGCAATGCCGAAATAGCCCTGGCAAGAAGTGCAGCCCCAAAGAGCATCGCGGACAACGCGGAGGTAATGGTCCTGGACCGGGAAGGGTACAAAACGGCGGCTAAAGGCAGGAACGGTTTCCTGTGTATGGTGGAGCGCTCGTGGACGGCAGGGTTCGGGGATCCCGTATTTTGGAATCCCAGGATCCGCGGACCGATCTGCTTCAATCCACCGGCCGTGCGAACATACCTCCCCCTCGTCATGGCGAGAACCCGGCTGGCCCTGGCGGGGAAATCTGAATCCCAGATGCTCGAGGCGATCAATTCCGCTCTCGACAAGAAGGAGCTACCTGCGCTCGAAGCCGGGGCGATGTGCTATATGCTGTCGAAGCAAGGCTATCTGAGCGATCAGGCCGGGCACTGGCATCCGCATTTGATGTTCTGGGCCGAACGAACGGAACCCAAGTCTTGGGGCGCAGGGATGCCGGGCTCTCCCATAATCGCCGGCGAGGAGATTCCGGGCCGGTTGACTGTATTCATGATCCCGGTCGAAGAGTGGTCAGACGGCACGCCGGATTCCCACCATCAAAAGTAGGAAGCCACTTAAGATGATGGTCGTGATCGCGCGGTACCTGGCGTGGCTTCCGCTGCCGGTGGTTTTGCCCGCTGCTTCCAGTGGCGCGCTGATAGAAATCGACTTGGTCGCAGTGCGTCAAAAGTAGCAGTCTGCCAGGCTGGCAGCCCGGTCTCTCAGAGCGAAATGAAACCGGCAAGTTTGAGTGCCTTGCCACCGAAGGTGGCCGTGGCGCGGCAGCCCAATCGCCGATTGCGGGCTTCTATCAGACAATCGGCAAAGTCGGCGGCCGAGTTCTTCCAGGAATAGAGAGCTTGTTCAACCGAAGTCTCGTCCTCGAATGCCAGGTCGGCAGCTTCCAGCAGAGCGGAAAATCCCGCCAGGATTTCCGCCTTTGATAAACCGTAGCGGCTTCGCAGGACCCACTCGACTTCGAGCAGCACCAGCAGACTGACGAAGACCCGCTCGCCCTTGCCTGTCTCGCGATGAATCAACCGCCTGGCTTTCTCATACTGTCGCCGATCGTCTTCGATCAAGTACCGGATCAGAACATTGCTGTCCAGGCCAAGCATCACCGCGACAGCGACTCAATGGGCACGGGCTTCCTGCCCTTTTTAGAAAGCAGCCCCGCGAGATCGGAAACCCGCCTGTTCACTCGCACAATCACAACGCCGTCCGGCATCAAGGGAGTCGCCCCGCAGTTCAGAAGATCGGCTTGAGGACCATCCGGCCGTACGCGACGAACGCCATGAGGAGACCCAGGACGCCGCTGAAAATGATGGTTCCGATCTCGCGGTACTTGGCGTGCACCCAGACGAACACCAGGCTCTCGATCGCAAGCAGGGTTGCGGCCGCTACCGTGAGCGTCGGATGCCAGTGAAGGGCGTCGGGGACGATCAGCCCGGCCGCGCAGACGAGTTCGAAGATGCCGAGGGCCGTCCAGGCTTCCCGCGGCAACGCTCCAAAAGACGGGACGTCCTGGCTCACCTTGTCGAACAGGAAGACCTTCATGACGCCCGACGCTCCGTACACGAGTACGGCCAGGATTTGCAGGACCCATAACAGGATGTTCATCGTGTGCCTCCTCCCGGCCATTCGAGCACAATCGTCGTTGACTAGACCAGTTGCAGCCGTTTCAGCTTCATCCGGTCGCGCCGGACTTGTGCCAGGTCGTACTGGGCCTGTTGCACAAGCCAGCCTTGCTCGGTGCCCCCGAAAACCTTAGACAGCCTGACGGCCATTTCCGGCGATATGCCACGTTTCGCGTTGACGAGTTCCGAAAGTGTGTTGCGCGTCACGCCGAGGGCGGCGGCGGCCGTTATAGTCAAGCCGAGGGGCTCAATACATTCCTGCAACACGACAAGGCCGGGGTGCGGCGGGTTCTTCATGGTCATGGGCTTGTTCCTTTCAGTGGTAATCGACATAATCAACGTCCTCCGCGTCGCCGTCAAAGCGGAAAGTCACTCGCCAGTTTGCCCGCAGGGTCACGGCACAAAAACCCTTCATTTGACCTTTGAGCGGATGCAGTTTGAACGCCGGCAAATCCATGTGGGCAATGATTGGTGCGGCGTGAAGCGTCGCGAGAATATTCTTCAGCTTGCCGACATGCTCCGCATTCACGCCGCTCGGGTCGTCCTCTTCAAAAAGCTATTTCAGCCCCTAGTGGCGGATTGTCTTTATCATCCGAACCGTAACGCGCCACGTGGCGCATGTCAGCAATAATGTTAGCAAAACGGAGCCTGGCGCAGGGCTGTTGGCGAGCGCCGTCGCGCTTATTATTGCTGGACGGTCAAAAGGACGGTGTCCGGCGACGAAACTCCGCCCACCGTCGCCACCACCGGATAATCGCCGTTGCTCAGCTGGGGCACCTGGATTGCCACCTGCACCAATGCCGCGAATCCCGGCGCAAAGGCCGCGCCGTAGACCTTGGCGGTTTGTCCTCCCACCTTGACCTCAACCGGGTTGGCGGTATTGTAAGTGGCCGTGCCGGGAACTTCCTCGCCGGCTGAAAGCGAAGGGCTGGACGGACCGAAGCCAGTTCCCCAAAGGACCAGCGTGCTGCCAGGCGCAGCGGGCGTGGTTGTGGTCCCAGGGAACGTACCATTCTTGACCTTGAGCTTGTAATTCAGATCGGTGGCCACGGCATATCCGCCGGGCCAAACGAAAAACGCGGGCGAGAACTGTTCGAGTTCGGCATTGAAAGCCTCGGTTGGCGTGCCATTATTAGTCACGATCACGGGCACGGAACCCGATCCCGACAGATCGGGCGCAATCACATTCAACTGCGACGAGCTCAGGTAGGCCAGGTGTGCGGGCTGGCCGTCCATGCTCACCGACAGCCCGTTCGACGTGGTGGGATAACTTCCATTCACTACGCTCACTGCCTTCGGGGCGCCGCTGTAGAGACGGGTGCCTTCGATAGTGACCCACTGGCCGGGGGAGAACGAAGGCGCGAAACTGGCTCCGTTGACGACCGAAGTTATATCCGGTACAGGAACATGTATTGAGCAGGACGGAAACATCGCTGCTGCCGCCATTGGAGACCGCTATATCGGGTTTGCCGTCACCGTTCAGATCGGCCACCGCTACCCAATTCGTGCTGTTGTCCGCCGAGAAGCCTACCGGAGCCTCAAACGTTCCGTCGCCCGCGTTCAGCAGAACCGTCGCGCGATCGGTGATCAGATTAGTGACCACCACATCAAGTTTTCCATCGCCGTTGAAGTCCCCGGTTGCTACGCTGTCGGCGGAATCGCCCGTGGGATAGGTTTTGAAGCTCTGAAATGTCCCGTCGCCTTTGCCGAACAGCACTGCGATGTAGCCCTGGGCGGGCGTCGGCGAGTCGCACGGATCGCAGCCCAAGTCCGCCACCACGATGTCGGGCTCGCCGTCGC
Organism: Bryobacterales bacterium; assembly: GCA_963824345.1. GTDB lineage: Bacteria > Acidobacteriota > Terriglobia > Bryobacterales > Bryobacteraceae > Palsa-89. Next base: position 276,022 of record CAWGOZ010000006.1, on the reverse strand, counting down.
CGTTGAAATCGCCGACGGCCAGATTCTGGACCGACTGCAGGGAGTCGGCTGCGTAATCGACATTGGTTTTGAAAGTACCGTCGCCGTTGCCCAGGTAAATCGAGATCTTGCTGGAATCGGTGTTGGCGACGACTAGATCTAGCTTGCCGTCGCCGTTCAAATCGGCCGCGACGATATTGCCCAGGCCGCTACGGGTGCCGATACTTCCCAGAAGCGGCGGAGGCTGAAACGTGCCGTCGCCCTTGCCGAGCAGGATGGTGATTCCCAGTATGCTTACCACAGCCAGATCCTGCTTGCCGTCTTTGTTGAAATCGCCGGCCGTGAGACTCTCGGCGCCGAGAGTGACCGACGTGGTCTTCTGCGGCTTGAAAGTGCCGTCGCCGTTGCCGAGCAGCACGGACACGGTAGAGTCTCCAAGATTAGAGACCGCCAGGTCCGGCTTGCCGTCCCCGTTGACATCCGCGATGGCCACGCTCGACGGGCCGCCTCCCACCGGATAATTCACCGCTGCAGCAAATGTTCCATTGCCTTTGCCGAGCAGCACCGACACTGTATTGGACCCGTTGCTTGTCACCACGATATCCGGGTGCCCGTCGCGGTTCACATCTGCAATGGCGACGAAATCCGGGTTCTTGCCGACGGGGTAATCTGGGGGAACCTGGAATGTCCCATCGCCATTGCCCAAGGCGATGTACAAACCGGTGGGCAAACCCACCACCTGCGAGGTCACCGCGAGGTCGAGCCTGCCGTCGCCGTTGAAGTCGGCTGCGGCTAGCGAACGGATGGCATTGCCGGTCACGCTGCGGTTCACCGGCGTCTGAAACGTTCCGTTGCCTCTTCCGAGCAGAATGGAGATGGTGCTGGGATAGGTATCGTTCACCACGGCGATATCGGGGATGCCGTCGCGATTGAAGTCGCCAATGGTGAGATCGCTCGGCCCCGCGGCGACGGCAATGGTGGTGGGACTCTGGAACGTTCCATCCCCGTTGCCGAGCCACACCTGAATGTCGTTGCCGAAGTTGTCGATGGTGACGACGTCGAGCTTGTGATCGCCGTTGAAATCCGCCGCGGCGATGAACTGGAACGAATCGTTCAAACTCTGGTTGCCGGAATTAATCGCCGTGCCGAAAGTGCCGTTGCCGTTGCCGGGCATGAAATAAAGATTGCCGTTGCCGTCGTTGGGCGCGACCGCATCCAGCTTGCCGTCGCCGTTGAAATCGCCCACCGCGACTGCGGCGACCCCGGTCTCCAGAGTGAAGATCTGCTGAGGCGCCTGGAAGGTGCCGTCGCCATTGCCGAGCAGCAGCTCAACCAATTCCTGACCGCCGAAAGCCGCCAGGATATCGGGCTTGCCGTCGCCATTGAAATCGCCGACGGCCAGTTGCGATGGATTGTCCGGAGCGACACTGATGCCCTTCTGGAACGTTCCGTCGCCGTTGCCGAGCAGGACGAAAATGCCTCCCGGCGTCTGGCCGCTCGCGCAGGGCGAGCATCCGATGCTGGCGACAATCAGATCCAGCTTGCCGTCGCGATTGACGTCGGCCACCGTGATCCACTGCGGCTCATATCCTACCGGGTAGGTCACCGGCGCCTGCAGCGTGCCGTCGCCATTGCCTAGCAGGACTGCGACATCGCTGGATGCGAAGTTGGCGACAACGGCATCGGGCTTGCCGTCGCCGTTAAAGTCGCCGGTGGCGACGAACCAGGAAGAGTCACCGGCGGTAGAAAACGAGCGCGCCGTGGCGAGCATCGGGAACGGGCAGGTGGCAGCCTCCGCGAAAAGGACGTAGCAGAGTGTGAGCAAGAGGAGAAATTTTACGAAGGTTTTCATAGTTTCTCTAGCGTTAAATGCGGCCGCCTAACAGAAACTTTCAAGAAAATGCGATCCTCGCCGGTGGTTAGGGCGGAAGCAAGGTTAACTTACAGATTGGGTGACGTGCGGCTTCAGCGGGAGGGATTGAAGGTGTAGAGGTGTTTACTGAGTGGCCGCAGGGCGGCGTCTGCGCCTCGCAGCCACGAGAATCAAAGCCAATGCCGGTAGAACCATGTTCACAACGCCCGGCTCCGGCGTACCTACCAATTTGAATTCCGCCGCCGGGTTGTGGACATTCAAGTCCCATCCGCTAACCACGCCATCGTCAATCCATTCCATGGGAATACTTCCCGAGGCGTCTCCATTGCAAGAGCCAGGCCCCGAAAAGCTTGCGCACACGATGAAGTGTAAGTCAGAGGGGCCGACGGTTATGTCCGGTGATTCGGAGTTCAGCGCGGCCCGGATGGCGGCTGCCGCGCTGTTTGCCAGGGCCGTCGAGTCAAATGTGGTGTCGACGGTTTCCCCAAAAGTGACATCGTATGTGTTGCCCAAAATGACAAGATTGTCGATGGCTTCCACATCCGTGCCACTCTTGACAATCGTGGTTGCCATGGCAGGCGCAATGGTCATTCCGAGCGTAGCGAGCAGGGTTATGATCGTATGTTTCAAAGTTGTTCCCCCGAAACAGCCAAGCCTTCCGATTTGGAGAACACACGATCTGAAGGTGTGGACAGTATATCGCGGGTTACGCGGACCCGCAAGTTTCGGGAGTGTCCTGGAAACCCAGGCGAATTCAGCGAGCCGGAAAAGACCTCATAAACGCCATCGCAATGATGCACTCCGGATCTGCCGGATCGAATTGTAACCGCCACGGCGGCGGCGCTGCGCGTCCCGCTGATCAGTCGTGACGGCAAGATTCGAGCATCGCAGATTCAAACAATCTGGTAGGATCACTTCGCTCCGCCCGGTTATTTCCGTCGCGCAATCAACAACCAAGAACTAACAACCAGCCACCAGCCACTAACAACCAGCCGCCTGATACCCTGAATCTTACATGTCTGATCACAAGCTTCAATTGATCCCGTTGGGCGGCTTGGGCGAGTTCGGCATGAACTCGATGGCCATCCGCTACGGGGACGAAATCATCGTCGTGGATGCCGGCATGATGTTTCCGGATGCCGAACTGCTGGGCGTGGACATCGTCACGCCCGACTTCGCGTATCTCGAGCAGAATCGCGACAAGGTTCTCGCCTTGATCCTGACCCACGGCCACGAAGACCACATCGGCGCGGTTCCTTTCCTGCTGAGCGAAATCAACGTGCCGGTGTACAGCGCGGCCTTCACGCTGGCGATGGTGGAGCGGCGTCTGGAAGAACACGGCCTGCTGGACGGCGCGAAACTTCACAAAGTCAAACCCGGATCGAGAGTTCAGCTCGGCGCTTTCACCGTCGAGTTCATTCACGTCACGCACTCCATCGTAAGCTCCATGGCGCTGGCCATCACCACGCCGCTCGGCGTCATCATCCACACCGGCGATTTCAAAGTGGATCCCACGCCCACCGACAACGAGCCTTTCGATCTGCACACCTTCGCCGAATACGGTAAGCGCGGGGTCCTGCTGCTGATGTCGGACTCCACCAACGTCGACCGGCCCGGTTACACCGAGAGCGAGCGCGCCGTGCGTCCGCGCCTGGACGAAATCTTTTATCGCGCCGAGCGGCGTCTGGTGATCTCCTGCTTCAGCTCCTCCATTCACCGTCTGCAACAGATTTTGGACGTGGCCGCCGAGTACGACCGCAAAGTGGCGTTTCTCGGCCGCAGCATGAATAACGTCACCGAAATCGCGCATTCGCTGGGTTTGTTGCATTTGCCGGATGGAATTCTGTTGCGCCCGCAGGACATCATGCAGGCCGCTCCCGATAAAGTTGTGGTGGTTGCTTCCGGCACCCAGGGCGAGCCAATGTCGGCGCTGTCGAGGATTGCGGTGGATAATCACAAGAACCTTTCGGTCGGCCGCGGAGACACGGTGGTGCTGAGCGCGCGCATCATTCCTGGCAATGAGAAGGGTATTTACCGGATGATCAACCACTTCGCCAAACGCGGCGCCGATGTGATCTACGGCAGCATGAATCCGCCGGTGCACGTATCGGGGCACGGGAGTGTCGAAGAGCTGCGCCTGATATTGAATCTGCTTCGTCCGCGCTATTTCCTGCCCATCCACGGCGAGTACCGCCAGATGTCGAAACACGCCGCTCTGGCATCCCACCTGAGGGGCGCGGGCCTGGAAGAAACTTTCACGCTCGAAACCGGAGAGACCCTGGAGATCGATCGCGCGGGAGCGCGCCGGGGCGAGAAAGTCGCCGTGGGCCGCGTCTGCATCGATTCGGGAACCATCGACGAAGTGGTGGAGGACATCGTGATACGCGATCGCCGCCATCTTTCCGAAGACGGTTTCGTGCTGCCGATCATCGCCATCAGCAAAAGCTCGGGCAGGAACGAAACGCTGCCTGAAATCGTCAGCCGCGGGTTCATGTCGTTCGAGGACGGTTCGGACCTTCTGCAGAAAGCCCGCCAGGTGGTGGCTCGGACGCTGGAGTCGTCGAGCGAAGAAGAGCGGACCGATTGGGGCGTCATGCAGGAAAAGATCCGCGCGGATTTGAAGCGCTTCCTGAGTAAAGAAACCCAGCGCAGGCCGTTGATCATGCCGGTGATTCTAGAGGTTTAGAATTCAGAATTCAGAAGTCAGAATTGAAGACGCGTCGGGATTCCGCGGGCAGGCCGATCGAGTTATCGCGCCCGCCTCGGAGGCCGAGCTGCTGGAGATCATCGCCGCCGCAACTCGCGGCAACATTCCGATCACGATTGCCGGCGCGCGCACCGGAGTCACCGGCGGCAGCGTGCCCCTAGGCGGCTGGGCGCTTTCGATGGAGAAATTCCAGCGCTTGGAAGTCTTTCCAGGGCGGGCCATCGCGGGCGCCGGCGTATCGCTTGAAGCACTGCAAGCCGCTGCTTCCGGCACCGGCCAGTTCTACGCGCCCGACCCCACCGAGTGGACCGCCAGCATTGGCGGGACTATCGCCACCAACGCCAGCGGATCGCGCAGCTTTCGCTATGGCAGCACGCGGAGGCATGTTCGGGCGCTCAGAGTGGCGTTGATGGATGGCCGGGTACTTAACGTCCGCCGCGGCGACAAGATCGATTTCGCCGTGCCTGCGCTCCCGTTGCCCGCCACCACCAAGAACACGGCTGGATATCAACTCGCGCCCGCCATGGACTGGATCGATTTGTTTACCGGCAGCGAGGGCACGCTGGGTATCGTAACCGAGGCCGAGCTGCAATTATTGCCTATCCCGGCCGATTTGCTGGCGGGCGTCGTGTTCTTTGATACCGACGCCGCGGCCCTGAATGCGGTGGACGCCTGGCGCGCTATCGAAGGACTCCGCATGCTCGAATATTTCGATCGAAGATCGCTGGCCTTCCTTCGCACGCGCTTCCCGGAGACGCCCGCAACCGCCTGCGCCGCGCTTTTAATCCAACAGGAAAACGGCGACGTCGATTTCTGGGCCGAGCAGGCGCCAGCCAAGCACGAGAGCTGGTTCGCCGCGAGCGAGCGGGATCGCGACCGCTTGCGCCGCTTTCGCCACGCACTCCCGGAACTGGTCAACGATACGATGCGCCGCCGCGGATTTCTCAAACTTGGCTCCGATTACGCCGTACCGCTGGCCCGCAATCGCGAGATGCTGGCGTTTTATCATGCCGAGCTGATCGCGCGAAAGCTGGACTACGTCATCTTCGGGCATATCGGCGACGCGCACGTGCACGTCAACATCCTGCCCGATTCGCAGGCTGAATTCGAAGCCGGCCAGCGGCTGATGCTCCACTTCGCGCGGCACGCGGTGGCGCTGGGTGGAACGGTTTCGGCCGAACACGGCTTGGGCAAACGGAAAGCGCACCTGCTTGAACTGCAGTACGCTCCCGCGCAGATCGAAGCAATGAAAGCTGTGAAAGACCGCTTGGACCCACACTGGCTTTTGAACCGCGGCAACCTCTTCGCGCCGCCCCCGCTTCCTCACGGTCGCGGCTCGGTAACGCTGTCAATCTACTGAGCCGCGCACGTCAGTGAGCGGTCTTACCGGACCTGCGCAGCTGGTCCAGCAGCGCCTGCACCCGTGGATCGGGCTGAAGCCTCTGCGCTGCTTCCAATTCGGAAATCGCGGTGGGCAGCTGGCCTTCTGCGCGCGCGAGCGCCCGGCCCAAATTGGCGTGAGCTTGCACCAACGTAGGTTGCAACTGGACCGCGGCACGCCATTCCGCAACGGCATCCGGCATGCGATCTGATCGGGCGAAAGCATTGCCCAGGTTATTGTGCAGCTGCGCGAAGCGCGGCAGGGTGACCAGGGCCGCTTGATATTCGGCGATGGCGTCTGGCAATCGGCCGGGTATCTTCGAGAACGCGTTGCCCAGTCGGTAGTGCGCTTCGCCGAGATCGGGGTCGCTGCCGAGCGCCGCCTGCCACTCAGCCATCGCATCCGTCAAATGCCCAGGCATTCGCTCGAACGCGTTGCCTAATCCCAGATGCGCCTCCGCGAGATCGGGCCGGATGCGCAGCGCCGCCTGGAACTCCGGGACGGCATCGGGCGCGCCATCGGGCATGCCGGCCAACGCGCGTCCCAAGTAGTAATGCTCATGGGCTCTCTCGGGCAAGATCCGCGCCGCGGTTCGAAACTCGGCAATCGCCTCGGGCAGCCGTCCCGGTGTTTTAGCCAAAGCGTTTCCCAAATTCAAGTGCGCGCGGGCGTCTCCGGGAACGGCGCGGACCGCGCTCGACCACAGGCTCAGCTCATCCTGCCAGTCGGAGTTGCGGGCGTGCGTTCGAATGGCCAGCGCCAGGCACGCGACACCCAGCGCGATCCAGGCCATCTGCGGGCTGAAGGGCCACCGGGACGAAAACCGGCGCCCCAGCGCATCGATCGCGGCAACCAAGCATCCAACCAGGCCGACCGTCGGCACGTAGAGGAAGCGTTCGCCCATCACCCCTACCGCCGCCGCCGTGGGCGCCAAGGTTACGAAAAAGAAGATGACGAAGAAGAACATCGGCTTCCACGCCCGGCGGCAGCGCAGGGCGAAAGCGACCGCGCCCAGGCACACCGCCAGTACGATCAGCATCTGGGCGTCTTCCCAAGCCGAAAGTCTCCAATCGAACTTGGGAATCGCGTTGAAAGAGTAATCGGGCGACAGGTGGTCCGGCCAGACAAAAAGCCTGATCGATTTGCCGACGATCTGGAGGTTTCTGAAGCGCGCTCCCCAAAATCCGGTGGAAGTACCCAGGTTATGACTGACCGCCGACAATGTCCGCAGGTGCAGTTGAATGCGCACATAAATGAAAGCGGCAATGGGCAACGCCACGGCAGCGTAGGCCGGAACGCGCGCGCGCCAACTAGGGCGCTCGGACCACGCAAGATCGTACACCAGCAGGAGGGCAGGCAAGATCAGGGCGCTTTCTTTGGAGAATAATCCAATGGTCTGCGAGGCCGCCAGGGCAGCCAGCCACCAGCGCCTGCGCCGCCCCGTGGCGGCGGACCATCGTATATAGCACAACAAACCCGCCAGTACGCCGAACGCTTCTAATAGATCGGCGCGGCCCACAATGTTGGCGACCGATTCGGTGAGCAGCGGATGCAGCCCCCAGAGCGCGGCCAAAGCCAAGGCCAATGCCGGCGCCGCGAAAATCGAAATCCCCAACGCGTACACCAGCGACACGTTCACGCCGTGCAGCACGAAATTCACCCAGTGATAGCCCACCGGGTTCGCGCCATTGTCGAAGACTGCGTAGTTCAGCAGGTACGACAAGGTGGCGGCCGGCCGATAGAGGCCCGAGTCCGGCGCGATGTGCCAATACCCTTCGGTCAGAATAGCCCGGATGTTGGACGCCGTTACCGATTGAATGCGGGGGTCTTCGATCAGGGCTGCAATGTTATCGAAAAAAATCCCGCCATGAAAGGAATTCGAATAGGCCGCCAGCGCCACCGCCCAAAGCAGCAGCAGGCGAGGAGCGTGAACCTTGCTCATCGAATCGCCTATTTCGGCCGCCTCTGTAATTGGTCCAGCAGCTGCTGAATCTCTGGATCGGGATGCTGCCGCTGCGCTGCTCGTAATTCGGCGATTGCGTTGGACCGTTGGCCATCGATTTGTGCCAGCGTTTTCCCTAAATTGGCGTGCGCTTGCGTCAGTTTGGGTTGGATCTTGATTGCGGCCCGCCACTCCTCAATGGCGTCGTTCAGCCGGCCTGGGGTTTGAGCCAGAGCGTTCGCCAAATTGTTGTGCGCCTCCGCTAATCGCGGCTCACTCTGCAGTGCAGCCGAATATTCTACGATCGCATCGGGAAGGCGGCCGGGCATTTGCGAGTACGCGTTTCCCAGGTTGTAGTGCGCCTCGGCGAGATCGGGGTCGCTTTTCACCGCTGCCTGCCACTCGGCAATCGCATCGCTCAGCCGCCCAGGCGTTCGCTCGAACGCGTTACCTAATCCGTTATGCGCCTCCGCGAGATCGGGTTCACTGCGCAGCGCCGCCTGAAACTCCGCGATCGCGTCGGGCAGCCGTCCGGGCATTCCCTCCAGCAGGTAACCGAGGTTGTAATGCGCGGCGCCCGAGGTGGGTTGAAGCCGCAACGCCGTCCGGAACTCGGCCTCCGCATCCGCGGCGCGTTTGGGCAATTTGGCTAGCGCGCGTGCCAGGTTGTAATGCGCCCGCCGGCTATTGGGCGAAATGCGCAGCGCCGTTCGATACTCGGCGATCGCATCGGCCGATCGTCCCGGTATTCGCGCCAAGGCGTTTCCCAGATTCATGTGCGCCAGGGAATCCCCGGGAACAACCTGGACCGCGCTCGACCACAAGCTCAGCTCATCCTGCCAGTCGGAGTTGCGGGTGTGGGTTCGGATACCCAATGCCAGGCATGCGGCGCCCAGCGCGATCCACGCCACCCGGGGGCTGGAGGGCCAACGCGAGGAAAGCCTTCGCCCCAACGCATAGATCGCGGCAACCAGGCACCCCGCCAGGCCGACCGTGGGCAGGTAGAGGAAGCGCTCGGCCATGACCGGCGCCGCCACCGTAGTCGGCGCTATCGTTACGAAGAAGAAAATGACGAAGAAAAACATCGCCTTCCAGGTTCGGCGCCAGCGCACGGCCAAAGCGATGGCGCCCACGCAGACGGCCAGCACCAGAAACACCTGGGCGTCGTCCCAGGCGAGCTTCCAGTTGAATGGTGGAATCGCGTTGTATGAATAATCGGGCGACAAGTGAGCCGGCCAGACAAAAAGCTGGAGCGATTTACCGAGGACCTTGAGCGTGGTAATCCGTGAGACCCTGACGCCGACGATGGCCGTCTGATTCCTCGCGACTGCCGCCATGATGCCCGTGCGCAGCTGGCTACGCAGAAAGAAGAAGGCCGCAAATGGCAATGCCAATGCGGCGTAGGCGGGGACGCGGCCGCGCCAGGTCTTGCGCTCCGACCATGTAAAATCGTAGAGCAGCAGGACAGCCGGCAGAATCGCGCCGTTCTCTTTGGAAAACAGTCCTATGGCTTGCGCGGCTACCAGGGTTGCCAGCCACCAGTACTTGCGCCGGCCGATGGCGGAAGCCCACCGCACATAGCACAATAAGCCGGCCAGTACGCCGAACGCGGCCAGCAAGTCGGCCCGGCCCACAATGTTGGTAACCGAATCGGTGAGCAGCGGATGTACTCCCCACAGCGCGGCCAACGCCAGGGCCAGCGAGGGTTCCGTAAGAACTAAAATCCCCACCCCGTACACCAGAGACACGTTCACACAATGCAGGACGAAGTTGATGGCGTGATATCCCGCCGGATCCGCGCCGTTGTCGAAGACTGCATAGTTCAGCAGGTACGAAAACGTGGTCACTGGCCGATAGAGCCCCGCCGACGGAGCGGTGTGCCAATACCCCTGGTGCAGGATCGCCCCGAGATTTTGCGCGGTCACCGCCTGGATGCGCGGATCTTCCAGGAGCAGCGAAGTGCTATCGAAAACGATGGCGCCGTGAAAGGAATTGGAATAAGCCGCCAGCGCCAGCACCCAAAGCAGCAGCAGCCGTCGCCCGTGCTGACGCCAGGCGGGACGAGCACTCCTGCTTTCCAGGGGCTGCCTGGCTGCCTGCGGCCGAGCCTCGCGAGATCTTCGAGGCTTTTGAATTTTCCTCACTTCACGAGCAGTATACCGAAACTGCTATACTGAGTCTTCATGCATCCCGCCCATCACCACCCTACTCGGCACCCCTGGCGACCGGCGGCGTTTTAACGAATTTCTGAAGTGAACTTGCCGCCCGCCGATCGTTTGGCGGGCGTTTTTATTGGTATGGACACATGAATCTCGATTTCAGCAAGCTCAACGGCCTCGTCACCGCCGTCATTCAAGATCAGGCCACGGGCCGCGTCCTGATGGTCGGTTTTATGAACGAAGAGGCTTTCCGCCGGACCGTCGAAACCGGTTACGCCACCTTCTTCAGCCGTTCGCGCAACAAGCTTTGGCTTAAGGGCGAATCATCCGGACACAAGCTGGTGGTGAAGAATATAGCGGCGGATTGCGACCTGGACGCCCTGCTCATCCAAGTGGACGCGCTGGGTCCCGGCGTTTGCCACGAAGGGTACCAAAGCTGCTTCTTCCGCCAACTCGATCACGGCGAATGGGCCGAATCCGAACCGCGCGCCTACGATCCGGCAACGGTCTATGTGACTAAGCCAGGGAGCAAATCGTGAAAATCAAGCTGGGCATTCCCAAGGGGAGCCTCGAAAACGCGACCATCGACTTGTTCCGCCGCGCCGGCTTCAACATCACCACCAGTTCGCGATCCTATTTCCCCGCCATCGACGACCCGGAGATCGAGTGCATGATGATCCGCGCTCAAGAAATGGCCCGCTATGTCGAAGACGGCGTCCTGGACGCAGGGCTCACGGGGCGCGACTGGATCGAGGAAAGTGAAGCGCAAGTGCATGCCGTGGCCGATTTGATCTACGCCAAGCAGAGCTTCGGCAAAGTGCGCTGGGTGCTGGCCGTGCCCGAAGCGTCGCCCTTTCAGAGCGTCAAAGATCTGGAGGGCAAGATTATCGCCACGGAACTGGTGTCCACCACCCGGCGCTATCTCGCGAAGAACGGCGTGACGGCCAAGGTGGAATTTAGCTGGGGCGCCACCGAAGTGAAACCGCCGGTGCTGGCCGACGCCATCGTGGAAGTGACCGAAACCGGGTCCTCGCTGCGCGCCAACAAACTGCGCATCGTCGAGACGGTGCTCGAGTCGAACACGCAGTTCATCGCCAATGTCGATTCATGGAAGGACGCTCTGAAGCGGCGGAAAATGGAAGACATTCACCTGCTGCTGGACGGCGCCATCAATGCGCTGGGCCGGGTGGGCTTGATGCTCAACGTGCGCAAAGAGTGCTTGCCAGCTGTCCTGGGTATTCTTCCGGCGCTCAAAAAGCCGACCATCTCCAATCTCAGCGATGACCAATGGGTGGCGGTTCACACCATCCTGGAAGAGATCACCGTGCGCAACATTATCCCGCGGCTCAAGGAAGCCGGCGGGCAGGGAATCGTCGAGTATCCGTTGAACAAGATCGTGATGTAACCGGGGATCGCAACCAAGATGCTTCGAATCCTTCCATTGGTCGACGCTCAGAGCTTTATCACGCGCAAAGCGGTCCGGCTGGCCGAGGCCGAACAAGTAGTCGCGCCGATTTTGGACGCAGTGCGCAAGCGCGGCGACCAGGCGGTGCTCGAATACGCGCGGAAGTTCGACCACCTAAGCGACGACAGTTTGACGGTTTCCACGGCGCAGCCGCTTGTATCGCCTGAGTTTCGCTCGGCCCTCCAGACGGCCGCGGCAAACATACGCGAGTACGCCGAGCTGCAGCTGCCCCGCGAAATCCGGCTTGAGTTTCCGGATGGCCGAAGGTTGGGGTGCATCGTGCGCCCGCTGGAATCGATGGGCGCCTATATTCCGGCGGGCCGCTATCCGCTTCCGTCCACGCTGCTGATGACGGTCATTCCCGCACAAGCCGCGGGAGTGCGGACCATTTGCGTTAGCTCCCCGCATCCCAGCCCTGAAATTCTCGCGGCGGCGAATTTTCTTGGGGTTGAGAAAATCTTTCGCATCGGCGGCGCCCAAGCCATCGCGGCGCTGGCCTTCGGGACGGCGACGGTTCCTAAGGTAGACCGTATTGTAGGCCCTGGAAATATTTACGTCGCCGCCGCCAAGAAATTGCTCGCAGGCGAAGTCGGAATCGATTTTGTGGCCGGCCCCACGGAGATCGTCATCATTGCCGATGACGGCGACCCCCGGTACATCGCGGCCGACATGCTCGCGCAGGCCGAGCACGATGTCGAAGCGTCATCGATTCTTCTGACCACCTCGCGAACGCTGGCCGAGCGCGTGGCTCTCGAAGTAGCGCGACAACTTGAATCGCTGCCGACTGCCGCGGTGGCCTGCGAGGCAATACGCAACAACAGCGCCGCGATCCTGTGCCCGTCCCTGGATGCGGCTGTCGAAGCGTCGAACCGGCTCGCGCCGGAGCATCTTGCGATCTATGACGAGGCCCTGCTTCCGAAGATCCAGCATGCGGGCAGCATTTTCGTGGGTCCGAACAGTCCCGAAGCCGCGGGCGATTACGCCACCGGACCCAATCATGTGCTTCCCACCTCGGGCGCGGCGCGGATGCGCGGCGGTCTTTCGTCCGCCGATTTCGTGAAGGTGATCTCGGTACAGGAGCTGAGTTCGAATGGTCTTCGGCAGCTTGCGCCCGCGATTACTACGCTGGCGCGCGCGGAAGGCTTGGAAGCGCATGCGCGTTCCGTAGAGTTTCGTTTAGGTGCCGAGGTGCGGCTTGGCAAATAGGAAAATCGACCTGCCTCCCGGCGTGCTGCAGCCGCGCGACGCGGTGCTCAAGATGGCGCCGTATGCGCCGCCCACCGGAGGGCGCGCCGGCAAACTGCGCCTGGATTTCAACGAAAATACCGTGGGCGCGTCTCCGAAAGTGATCGAATATCTTCGTGAGCATTTGAGCCCAGCCGGGCTCGCCGTCTATCCCGAGTATGGCGAGATCAAACGGGGATTGGCCGATTTCTTCGCTGTCGAGCCGGACGACTTTATCCTCACCAACGGAACGGACGAGGCGATTCAGGTACTCGTCAACACCTACATCGACAATGGCGGCGAGGTGCTGCTGTTGCGGCCGTCATACGCCATGTATCGTTTCTACGCCGAACTGGCCGGCGCCAGCATTCGCGAGATTCCGTATCGCGCGCAAAAACTGGCGTTCCCGCTGGAAGAACTGCTGGACGCGATTCGGCCGTCCACGCGTGCCATCCTCATTGCGAATCCCAACAATCCCACCGGAACCGGAACGTCGCGCGCGGGCATCCAGCGGATTTTGGAAAAAGCTTCCAACGCCGCCGTTCTGATCGACGAAGCCTATTACGAATTCTCGGGCGTGACGGCGCTACCCTTGCTCAACGATCATCCGAATCTGTTTGTGAGCCGCACGTTCTCGAAGGTCTATGGCATGGCCGCCATGCGCCTGGGCTGCCTGTTTTCCCAGTCCGGGAATGTGGAGTTTCTTCACAAGGCGCAATCGCCGTACAGCGTGAACACCGTGGCGACGCTGGCGGCGCACGCGGCCATTCAGGACAAGTCGTATGTCGAAAAATACGTGACCGAGGTGTTGGCCGCGCGCGAACTGCTCTATGTCGGGTTCGAAAAGCTCGGTATCCCGTACTACGAAAGCAACGCAAATTTTGTGCTGTTCGAAGCCGGCAAGCGAGCCATCCCGGTGCGCGACGAACTGCGCCGCCGTGGTGTGCTGGTGCGCGACCGGAGCTACGAGATCTCAGGCTGCGTCCGGGTGACGGTGGGCACGCGCGATCAGATCCGGCAATTTCTTTCCGAATTGGAGCAAATCTGGTGAGCGATTCACTCTTGGGAAGCCAGCGAGGGCAAATGCTGGTGTTCGATATGGACGGCGTGCTGGTGGAGGTCAGCGAATCATATCGCGAAACGGTGGTGCTTACCGTGAAACAGTTCACGGGGAGTACGATTACGCGCGAGTCAATTCAGGAATATAAGAATCAAGGCGGCTGGAATAACGATTGGCTGTTATCGCAGAAGATTTGCCGCGACCTGGGCGTCGAAATTCCTTACGCCGACATCGTCCAATATTTCAATTACCTGTTTCTCGATCAAGGCATGATCCATCGCGAGCGTTGGATTCCGCGCGATGGCTTGCTGGATCGCCTGGCGGAGAAATTCGAGTTTGCAATCTTCACCGGGCGCACCACCGAAGAAGCGGAGATCACTCTGCGGCGCGAGGGATTGCGCGACCGCTTCCTGCTGGTTACGGCCGACGATGTGGAGCGCGAAAAGCCCGCGCCCGACGGCTTGCTGAAGATTGCCGCGCTCGATCCCGCCAAAAAGCTGCTGTACATCGGCGATACGGTGGACGACGCGCGTTGCGCCAAGGCCGCGTACGTACCATTCATCGGCGTTGCCGCGCGCCGCAGCCCGCGCCGTGAGGAACTGGTGGCGCTTTTGCAACTGGAAGGCGCCATCCAGGTGATCGAGGACATTAATGAGATCGGCTAGCGTTCGCCGCGTCACCAAGGAGACGCAGATTATCGGGTCGCTAAAACTCGAAGGCCGCGGCCGCTACGAGATCTCGACCGGTATTCGATTCCTCGACCACATGCTGGAGCTTTTTACCAAACATGGCGGATTCGATCTCAAGTTGAACGCGGCCGGCGATCTGGACGTCGATCAACATCATACGGTGGAGGATGTGGGCATCGTGCTCGGGCAACTGGTTTCCAAGGCGCTCGGCGATCGCAAGGGCATCAATCGCGCCGGATATTTCGTGATGACGATGGACGAGACGCTGGCGGTGGTGGCTCTCGATTTGGGCGGCCGTCCCGCGCTGGTATTCGACGACAAGGTGAAGATTCGCCTGGTGGGCGATCTTCAGAGCGAACTGGTGGAAGATTTCTTCGGCGGCTTCGTTAATCACGCCGGGGCCAACCTGCACGCGAAAGTGTTGTATGGCCGCTCGAATCATCACAAGATCGAAGCCATCTTCAAATGTTTCGCGCGCGCCTTGCGTTACGCTTGTTCCAAGGACGCGCGCCTGAAGGAGCAACTGCCGTCCACCAAGGGGCTTCTGTGATCAGCATCCTCGATTACGGCGCGGGTAATCTCCGCTCGGTGCAAAACACGCTCGGCGAAATCGGGGCCGAGTATGAGTTGATACACGATGCCGCTGCGCTGAGCCGAGCGACGAAGATCATTTTGCCCGGTGTAGGGCACTTCGGACAAATGATGCGCGCACTGGATCAAATGCAAGTCCGCGCGGCGCTGGTCGAGCGCATCCGGTCCGGCATTCCGTTTCTCGGAATCTGCCTGGGTCTCCAGGCGTTATTCGAATCGAGCGAAGAGGCGCCCGGGGAGCGCGGCTTGGGATTGTTCAAAGGCGAAATCCGGCGATTCTCGGCCAGCGCGCGCGTGCCGCACATGGGATGGAACCGGATTGATCCCAGTGCCGAGCCGCGCAACGGCGCGAAATTGCTAGCCGATATTGCGCCGCATCCCTACCTTTATTTCGCGCACAGCTACTATGCCCCAGTAAGCGACGCCACGGCCGCTACCTGCACCTATACGGTTCCCTATACCGCTGTGCTTGAATCTAAAAATATCCATGGAGTGCAGTTTCACCCTGAGAAGTCCGGACCATTGGGCTTGCAGATCGTTAAGAACTTCGTCGATGCTTGCTAAGCGAATCATCCCCTGTCTGGATGTCACCGGCGGACGCGTGGTGAAGGGTGTGAACTTTGTCGGACTGCGTGATGCCGGCGATCCGGTGGAGCTGGCCGAGCGCTACAACAGCCAGGGCGCCGACGAACTCGTGTTTCTCGACATCACCGCTTCGAGCGACGCCCGCGATATCATGGCCGACGTCGTCGCGCGCACCGCGCGCAAGGTGTTTATTCCACTCACGGTCGGCGGCGGCATTCGATCCGTGGCCGATGCGCGCAAGATCCTGATGGCGGGCGCGGATAAAGTGAGCGTGAACACCGCGGCAGTTCGACGTAGAGAGCTGATCACCGAGCTGAGCGAGGAGTTCGGAGCGCAAGCGGTAGTTCTAGCTATTGACGCGCGGCGCAACAACGACCATCGCTGGAATGTTTTCACTCGCGGCGGCCGCGACGACGAAGGCCTCGACGCCGTGGAATGGGCGCTGGAGGGCGAGCTGCTGGGCGCTGGAGAAATCCTGCTCACCTCCATGGACACCGACGGCGTGCAGACCGGCTTCGATTGCGAGCTGACGCGCGCGGTCTCGGAAACCACGCACATTCCGATCATCGCTTCCGGCGGAGCGGGGAAGCCCGAGGATTTCGAGCGCGTTCTCACCGCAGGCTCGGCCGACGCGGCCCTCGCGGCCTCCATCTTCCACTACGGAACTTACACGGTCAAGGATTTGAAGGACTACTTGCAGACGCGCAACATTCCGGTGAGGCCCGCGCCATGAGGATAGCCCCGTGATTATTCCTTGCATTGATTTGATGGACGGCAAGGTGGTGCAGCTGATCCAAGGCCGCGAGAAGGCGCTGGAAGGCGGCTCGCCGCTTGAGATGCTGGAGAAGTTCCGTGCGTTCCCGCAGATCCAGGTGATCGATCTGGACGCGGCCATGGGAGAAGGTTCCAACGACGCCCTGGTGGAGCTGGTTGCTTCGCGCGCGATCGCTCGCGTGGGCGGCGGGGTTCGTTCTCCCGAGCGAGCCCGCGCGCTGATCCTGCAAGGAGCGTATCGGGTGATCGTCGGAACCGCGGCCTTCGATCGCGAAAAGCTTGCCGAAATCGCCGATGCCGCCGGTCCCGAACGTCTCATCATTGCGCTCGATTCCAAGCGAGGCAAGGTGGTCACACACGGCTGGCGCGAAGCGACGAACTCCACCGCCGAAGAAGTGATGCACCATCTGGAACCCTACTGCTCCGGCTTTCTCTGCACCTATGTGGACAAAGAAGGCATGCTCGAAGGCACCGATCTGGACTGGTTCCGGCGCCTGCGCGCGGCCACACGGCACGAACTCACGGCGGCCGGCGGTATCACCACCATCGAAGAAATCCGGGAACTGCACAAGCTCGGCATCCATGCGGCGCTCGGGATGGCCATCTACACGGGCCGCCTCAATCTGGACGAGCTGGCTCTATTAAACGCGTAGCTCGCTCGGATGCTCCGCCCAATAGTCGGGCTCCCAGCGCGCCATGTCTTCCTGGCGTCCATAACCCCACAACACGCCGCAGGTCTTGACGCCCGCGCGCCGGCCGGCTTCCATGTCGGTGGGTGAATCGCCGATGAACAGGCACTCCTCTGGCGCGACGCCAAAAATCTTGAGCGATGCCAGGATCACGTCCGGCTCCGGCTTGGCGGGGAATCCGTCGGTCCCTTGGACGTGCTCGAAGTAGGGAAGCAGTCCAAACATTTCCAGCACCGCGCGTGTGGTGGGAGTTCCTTTGGTGGTTGCAGTGGATTTTCGCCCTGGCAGGGCAGCCAACGCTTCCGCGATGCCTGGATACGCCCTGGTGGACGAATGACTTCGCGCCACATAGCGCGTGCGATAATCCGCGATCATTTCGTCCATCTGAGCGCGCGACCGTTCCGGAAACAGGTCCTGGAACAGATCGTACAGATGGCGCCCTATATACAGCCGCAGCGCCTCATCGCTAATATTGCATTGCGACGTGCCGGCCAGGACACCCTGGATGGCGGCGCAGATGTCGGCTGCCGAGTCCACCAGCGTCCCGTCCACGTCGAAAATGTAGACGGGAAATTCGGGAATCAAATTTATTACGCGGGCTGCGGCCGCTCGCCGCCCAACAGTCCCGGCAAAGGCTTGGGGCCCTCCGGACGAATCACCTGTTGTTTCTCGCCGTCGTTGGGAGGCATGGTCTTCGGGCGCGAGGACGCCGGAAGAATCTCGCCCGCGATCAGCAGTTTCACTTCGGCGCCATCCAGCACTTCGCGTTCCAGCAACGCTTCGGCGATGCGCGCCAATCCATCGGAGCGCTCTTCGATAATCTTGCGGGCGCGATCATAGCCCTGATCCACCAGCTTGCGAACCTGTTCGTCGATCAGGATCGCCGTGGCTTCGCTGTAGTCGCGATGCTGGGCGATCTCGCGGCCCAGGAAAATCTGCTCTTCCTTCTTGCCGAAGCTCATCGGTCCCAGTTCGCTCATGCCCCACTCGCAGACCATCTTGCGGGCCATTTCGGTGGCGCGTTCGATATCGTTGCCCGCGCCGGTGGTGATGTGATGCATGAAAATCTCTTCGGCGATCCGGCCGGCCATCAGGATGGCGAGCTGCGCCTCCAGATAACCCTTGTTGTAGGAATGCTTGTCGTCCAGCGGGAGCTGCATGGTCAGCCCAGCGCCATGCCGCGCGGGATGATGGTCACCTTGTGCAGCGGATCGGCCTCCGGAATCATGGCCGCCACCAGCGCGTGTCCGGCTTCGTGATACGCGGTGTTGCGCTTTTCATCGTCGCTGATGATCAGCGACTTGCGCTCCACGCCCATCATCACCTTGTCCTTGGCCAGCTCGAAATCGAACTGCGTAACCACTTTGCGATTCTGGCGCGCCGCCACCAGTGCGGCTTCATTCACCAGGTTTGCCAGATCCGCGCCGGCGAATCCGGGCGTTCCGCGCGCCACAACCGACAGATCCACGTCGTCGGCCAGCGGCGATTTTCTTGGTATGCACGCGCAGAATCATCTCGCGGCCCCGCACGTCCGGACGGCCCACCACCACGCGACGATCGAAACGGCCGGGCCGCAGCAGCGCCGGATCCAGAACGTCCGGGCGATTGGTGGCGGCCACCAGAATCACGCCTTCGTTGGATTCGAAACCGTCCATCTCCACCAGCAATTGATTGAGGGTCTGCTCGCGTTCATCGTGTCCGCCGCCCAGACCCGCTCCGCGATGCCGCCCAACGGCGTCAATTTCGTCGATAAAGATGATGCAGGGCGCGTTCTTCTTGCCCTGTTCGAACAGATCGCGCACGCGGCTCGCGCCCACGCCTACGAACATCTCCACGAAATCCGATCCGGAAATCGAGAAGAACGGAACATTGGCCTCGCCCGCGATGGCCCGCGCCAGCAGCGTCTTGCCAGTTCCCGGAGGACCGATCAGCAAAACGCCTTTCGGAATGCGCCCACCAAGCTTCTGAAATTTCTGCGGCTCGCGAAGGAACTCGATGATCTCCTGCAGCTCTTCCTTGGCTTCTTCCACGCCCGCTACGTCCTTGAACGTCACCTTCTTCTGCTGGGACGAATGCAGCCGCGCGCGGCTCTTGCCGAAACTCAGCGCTTTGTTCCCACCGCTCTGCATCTGCCGCATCATGAAGATCCAGAACGCCAGCAGCAGCACGAACGGGATCGCATTAATCAAAATCGAAACCCACCCGCCGCCGGCTTCCTTGTTGTAGTGGATGTCCACGCCCTTGGCTAGCATCGCGTCGTCCAGATTCTGATGGACATTGGGAATCACCGCGTGCAACTCCTGGTTGTCATCCTTATATGTCCCGTTCAGATCGTTGCCGCTGATTCTCACCGACTTGATCTTGCCCGCGTTCACGTCGTTCATCAGCTGCGTGTACGAGAGCTGGGCATCCGGGCGCGCCTTGGTGTTGTGAACCACGGTCCAAAACAACACCACCACCATAATGATGACCACCCAAAACACGGCGGTCTTGATATTAGAATTATTCATGCCTTCTCCCTACACGTGGGGCTATAACGATACCCATTTACTTGGACGTTGCTGCCATCGGAATCGATTCTGAAGTTACTGGCCGGTTTCCGCCACTCGCAACACCGAACGGGTTTCCGGGCCGCTGGCAAATTCGGCGGCTGCTCCGAACCGCCTGGCCCACACAATTTTCCCCGCATGGGTGATAATCGGCCAATCCCTGCGCTCCCACAAGGGTACACGGGCTTCCTGGAAGAAAAACTTGACCTTTTCCGGTTTGGTATGCCCGACTTTTCGGTACTGGTCACCAGGTCTCCAGGTACGCAGCTCCAAGCTCGGCGCGCCTTCGCCCCCGCGCAAACGCTGCCAATCCAATTCATTTACCACTTTAGCACAGGCCGCTCTAGCAACGGACCCGCAGCCATCTTTCTCCAACACCTGCAATACAATACGAGTGCCTGACCAAGGGAGTTCCACCGATCCTGGAATCTGCAGTGAAACGGAAAAGTCCAAGTCGGGACCGACCCCATGGCTCACCGGCGCGATGCGAATCCACTCGAAGGATCGGCAAATGTCCAGCCCCGGGGTTTGCATCCGTTCGTGGCCTTTAGTCGACCGCGCCAACTCCAGCACTCGTTCCACGTGCGCGAAATCGACACCATGAAGATCCCCTTTCACCATTTCCACAGCCCGGCGGACCAGGCGGCGGGCCAGCGCCGGGGGCGTGTTAGCGAGTTGTGAGACCGGGAGGACGAGTGGCTGGTGGCTGGTTGCCGGTGGCAGGTGGCGGGCGGCCTCGGCGTCCCAATAAACTTCTTCATCGCGGGCCAGAGTCGATAGATTTGACAGCGCCTGGTCGAGTTGCGGGTTGAATCCGTCCCGCAGCAGAGGCAGGATTTCGTGGCGGAGACGGTTGCGGGCGAATGTGGGTTCGCGATTGGTCTCGTCTTCGCGCCAGGCGATCCCACGCTCCCTCAGCCAGGCCTCGATCTCGCCGCGGTCGATTTCGAGCAGCGGCCGAATCAGCCCTTCGCGCGTGACCGGCAGAATCCCCGCGAGCCCGGCGAGGCCTGACCCACGCAGCGTGCGGAACAGCACTGTCTCAGCCTGGTCGGAGCGGGTGTGGCCGGTGGCCACGCGCTCAACCACGCCCGACGCGATCAAATCGACATAGAACGCCTGCCGGACATTGCGGGCGGCCTGTTCCAGGTTGCCATCCATGGCCGGAACGTCGGCGCGCCGAATGTGAAACGGAAGCGCCAGCGCTGAAGCCAGTTGACCCACGAACTCGGCGTCCGCCTCCGATGCCACGCCGCGAATCCCGTGCTCAATATGGATCACGCTCAGCCGCCAGCGTGCGAGTTCCCGCAGGGCATGCAGCAGGAACACGGAATCGGCGCCGCCCGACACGGCCACGCCCACCCGCTGCCCGGCTTCGAGCATGCCATGTCGCGCGATAAATTCGGATACGCGGTCGAGCATTCCGTCCGCATGATACCGCGCCATGAGGGCGGGATTTCTTCCGCTTAGAGATGGGGGACGGCTCCTACGCGCGGGGTACAGGCGTCCGCGAGGTGTCGGACGTGGATGTCATAGCCGAGTTCTCCCCTGGACGCCGACTGTCTCTCCTAGACATGGTGGCCATCCAAAACCGCCGCTGACGTGCTGGGCGCCCGCGTGGATCTTTCCCCGGCAGAAGGCCTCAAAGAGCCAGTTGCCGCGAAAGCCTCGCGCGAGGCCATTGATTTGGAGGCCTTCCGGCAAGAGCCAAAGACGGTTGCCGCGGTCGAGCGCAAGCTTCTCCTGATCAGCGAGGCCGCGGTACGGCTCACCACTTCCATCTAGGATTTTGCGCGCGCTAACCCCGCCTCAGGAGACCACGAGGGAGTCAGAGCCGGTCTGAAACCGCCCCTGCGTCTACCGCGCCCGCAGTTTAGCGCCCGCATGATACCGCCCCGGGGACTGGACCGCCGGCCGGGTAAGGGCGTGCGTCAGAGATACAACTGCTTGGGCCACTCCGCCACCGGCAGCTTCCGCTGAATCGAAGTCCGCGTCCACTCCGTCCAGGCCAGCGGCCACAGGCACGAGATCAGCAGCCAGGACCAGCGGATCGCGTTCGGCCCGAAAGCCAGCCCCAGCATGCCGATCATTGCAACCCATTTCACCATGCGGAAAGCACGCGCGCGGGATGGGGTATAAACCGGAAGGAAGGGCGCCGCGAAGCAAATACCCAGCGCTATCCCGCCGCCGAGCAGCAATCGCGCCGTGTCGATAGCGCCGGCAAGAAAGAGTGCGGCGGATGCCAGCAGCGCAACAGCCGGCACAGCAAGAAGCAGCCGCTTCAACCCCGGGCGCGAACAAATGGCGCGCGCTTCCCAGTTGCCCTCGCGCAGTAGCCTGGCTTCGGCGGACGTCAGCAGGACCTTGCGATATTGACGATTCGCGGCTCTCGGTTCGCCCATTTGCGCGATCGCTATCCGCTCTGCTTCGGCCGCTGTTGAGCCGGCGCTAACCGCAGCCTCGAGCGCCGCTTCGTAATGTTCCTGAATTTCCGCCCGCACCTGGGCGGCTGAATCCCTGGCTAGACGCCGGGTGGCCTCTTTCAGCCAAGCTTCCAATGGATGAGTAGTCACCTATGCCTCCCCCAGAATCAATGTCACCGCTCGCGATAGCTCTCGCCATTCCGCGCGGTCCTTTGCCAATATCCCTCGGCCCGATTTGGTGATGCGGTAGCAGCGCCGCACCCGGCCATTTTCGACGCCCTCGTAGGACTGCACGTATCCCTCATTTTCCAGCTTATGCAGCGCCGGATATAAGGTGCCTTCTTTGAAGTCCAATACCCCCCGCGAACGCTCCTTGATCCGCCGCGCGATGCGGTAGCCGTGGCTCGGCTGGTGTTCCAGCGACTCCAGAATCAAAGTTGGGAGGGTTCCCTTAAAGTTCATCGTATACCTTGGTGTCCTATGCATAGGATATGCAGGAACACGGCGCTTGTCAATAAGAAACTGACGACCGCGGTGTTATTGCGGTAGACTGTTTGACGATTATGCCGTTTATCACTGCATCGAAAATTGACCCGAAAGCTTTCTTGCCGCGTTTCTGGTGCTATTGCGCACTCACGCTTGGTTTGGCTTCCGCCCTGCTGGCGCAGAGCGCCGGGAGCGCGCCGCCGGCGCGGGCTCTCATTACCGCGCCGATTGATGCAACCAGGCTGCACACCCTGGCCGGAAACACGCGCGGGGAAGCCAACGCCCAGAACGATCGCGGGAAACTGCCGGACGCTTTTGCGCTGCCTCACATCCTGCTGCAATTGCAGCGCAGCCCGGAGCGCGAACTGGCCTTAAACAATTTCATCGATCAACTGCACGATTCCAGCTCGCCCAATTTCCATAAATGGCTGACTGCGGATCAATTCGGGAAAAATTACGGACCGGCGCCCGAGGATATCGAGAAAGTCTCCGACTGGCTGCGTGCCGGCGGCTTCACCGTCAATATCGTGTACCCCAGCGGAATGGTGATTGATTTCTCGGGAACCGCGGGCCAAATAGCCGCGGCATTCGGCACGGAAATTCACAAGTTATCGGTGCGCGGGAAAGATCACATCGCGAACATGAGCGATCCCAAGATCCCGGAAGCGCTAGCGCCGGTGGTTCTTGGCATCGTGTCGCTGCACGATTTCCGGCCCGTTTCGATGAAGATGGCGCTCCGCCCGCAGTACAGCCTCTCGGCTCAGCTTCTGGTGCCGGCCGATCTGGCCACGATTTACGATTTGAATCCGGCTTTTGCCGCCGGATACACTGGCGAAGGCCAGACCATCGCTCTGCTAGAGGATAGCGATCTTTACAACACCGCGGATTGGGAAGCTTTCCGCAAGGTCTTTGGATTATCCAGCTATACTTCTGGGTCCTTGACCACCATCAATCCCGCGCCACCGAGTGGAACTTCCAATTGTCCTGATCCGGGGTCCAACGGAGACGGTGATGAAGCCACCATCGACGCCGAATGGGCCAGCGCCGCCGCGCCGAACGCAGCCATCGAAGAGTCTACATGCGCGAGTACCGCCACGACGTTTGGAGTCTTGATCGCAGGGCAGAATTTGATCAACGCCAAGACGCCGCCAAAGATCATCAGCATCAGCTACGGTTACTGCGAGGCCGAGGCCGGAGCGGCGGGGAATGCAACTTATAAGTCTGCCTACCAGCAGGCGGTGGCGGAAGGCGTATCGGTATTTGTTTCGTCGGGAGACGGAGGCGCCGCTGGCTGCGATCGGGGATATAGTGCCGCCACCCACGGCATCGGCGTCAGCGCAGTGGCGGCTACGCCCTATAACGTGGCTGTCGGAGGAACCGATTTCGCCGATGCGTCCGAACACACCACTAGCACGTATTGGGGCGCCGTCAATAGCTCCACCTACGGTTCGGCCCTCTCCTACGTTCCAGAGATTCCCTGGAACGACTCCTGCGCCGGTTCCATCGTGTCGGCTTTCTTTGGCTTCTCGGTTGGTTATGGCCCCACTGGCTTCTGCGGCAGCAGCATGGCGCAAATTTATGAGGACCTCGGAGTGGCCGGAGGCAGCGGCGGTCCCAGCGGGTGCGCCAGCGGCGTTCCTGCGGCCAATCTTGTGGTCGGCGGCAGCTGCAAGGGATATCCCAAACCTTCCTGGCAAGCCGGAGTGCCCGGGATTCCCAGTGATGGCGTCCGCGATACGCCCGACGTATCGCTGTTCGCGTCCAACGGGTTCTGGGGTCATTACTACGTGTACTGCTATTCCGATCGTTCTAACGGCGGCGGCGACTGTGTTGGACCTCCGTCTTTCTGGTCCGGCGCGGGCGGAACTTCATTTTCTTCTCCGATCCTGGCCGGGATTCAGGCGCTGGTGAACCAAAAGATGGGAGGCGCTCAGGGTAATCCGAATCCCGTGTTCTACAAACTCGCGGCCAGTTCGGTGGCTTCCACCGTGTTCCATAGCATCACCAAGGGCGATATTGCAGTCAACTGCTCGGGCGAAATCAACTGCTTCGGAGCCGGTTTCCAGGGAAGGGGCCGCGCGACCCCGATTACCGACTTCGACGGAAACGGCGGGCTATCCACCACCAGCGGCAGCTACACTCCGGCCTTTGCCGCCGGCGCCGGTTGGAACTTCGCTACCGGGCTCGGCAGCGTGGACGCCTACCAGCTGATTTTGAATTGGACCACAGGCCAATAAGGGTGACAAACATGCACAAAACGATTCTTCTTCTTAGCAGCGCCCTTTTGATGGCGGTGGCCCCGGCAACGGTCCAGGCCCAGAGTTTCGACACCAGCGGGACAGGCAGCCTCAGCGGGAAATACTTATTCCGGTACGTCAATTTCTTCAACGACCAGGCCGGTAACCTGACGGAGGCCTGCACGCTGAGTGGCTCTATCACTTTCGACGGCGCCGGACACTATGCGCTCTCGGACACCCAAGTGTTCGATACCTTCGGTGGCAACGGCGCGGGCTATTGCGCTTCGCTCGGCGCGGGAACGTACGGCGTTCAGTCCAACGGCATCGCCCAATTGGACAATCCTCTCTACCCGGCCACTCTTTTCGGCACCTTCAGCAAGCCTGTGGTCATAGCAAGTTCAACCGAGGACGACTACTTCGATCTCTTCATCGCGGTCCAAGCGCCGCAAACGCCCTCCAACGGTCTTCTGGCTGGCACCTTCACGGTGGGCACACTGGACTTTCCCGGCGCCAACGCCTCGCTGGCGCGCCAAGGCTACTTCACTTTGAAAGCCGACGGTCACGGGAATATTGAACCTTTCACGCTGAATGGCTCGGCGGAGAATTTGAACTCAGGCGCCAGCCTCACGCAGAATGTTACGGCCTCTACCTATTCACTCTCCAGCGCCTCGGGTGGCACGGTCAACTTTCCGGGCAGCTCCACCAGCCAGACCGAGATCGTCGCCGGCGCGAAGGTTCTGTATGTTTCCGCCGACGGGAACTGGTTCGTGGGTGGCTCCGCCACTGGATCGGACATGCTCTTCGGGTTCCGCGCGCCCTCTGGGACCAGTTCGAATTCGATCCTGAGCGGGACTTATTTCACTGCCGGGATCGAAGACGGTGCGCCCACCACGGTGAATTTTCTGGACGCCTTCTATGGTTCCATCAACAACAGTGGAGGCACGCTCCTCTGGCACCAGCGGTTTGACGACGTGGTGGATCTCGATACTTTCGATAACACCTACGTTTCAGGCGTGACCCTCGGGGCGGACGGTTCTTATTACGACGGATCCACCTACACCTATCTGGCCGGCGCCGACGGCGCGGGGCTGATGCTGATCGGATCCAATCAACAGTTTTCGCTGATCGTCGGTGTCCATGCGCCTTCGTTTGCGCCGCATCCTACGCTATGGCTGAATCCGATCGGGATTACCAACGCAGCCAACTACACCCCGATCACCAATGCGTACTCCCCCGGTGAGCTGGTGAACCTGTATGGAGACTTCGGCGTTTCGACTCAAGCCAACAAGGTGCTCCCGGTGCCAACCGAACTGGGAGGCGTGCAGGTTTTCGTCAATGGGATCGCGGCTCCCATCCAACTCGTGAGCCAGAACCAGATCAGCGCGCTGATTCCCTACGAGATTGCGGGTGAATATTTTGCCACTTTCCAGGTGGAGGTGAAAGGCTCCAAGTCCAACCAGGTAACCGTGTACGTCGACAATACGTCGCCCGGGATTTACACTCTCAATGAAAGCGGGATTGGAGCGGGAGCCATCCTGCACACCGATTACTCCGCGGTAACGGACGCCAATCCCGCCAAACCCGGCGAGACGGTCCTTCTGTTCATGAATGGTCTTGGCCCCGTAACTCCGCAGCTGGCCGATGGCCAAGGCGCCTCCAGCAGCCCGCCCAACACCAGCATTGAAGCCGCGGACATCGCCGTGGTTCTTGACGGTACACTGGCCAATGTCTCGTTCGCCGGTTTGGCGCCGGGATTCGCCGGGTTATATCAGGTCAATTTCACTTTGCCGTCGAGCGGCTTGGATAACGGGGATGTCGTGATTGAATTTAACACCATCGAGGCGCTGAACGGGATGTCGACTATCAGCGTCACCGGTTACCCCAAAACGGACCCGCCGGCCGCTGCCAGCTCCCGCGCTTCCAGGCTGCGCCGCCCCGCAATGGCTCGCCCCGCTTTCGGCAAACATCCGAAGAACTTCCGCCGGGCGCTGCCATGATCGCGCGCCCTAAGCCAATTTCGCCTTGCGAGTCACGGAAGAGGTTTGTCCTTGGGTTCCCAGCGTTGTGATAGCATCTCAATCGAATCCAAAAACTGGAGGTTTCCATGCGTGTACTCGCCATGTGTCTGACTTTGACGGTCGCCGGCGCGGTCTGGGCCCAGCAGCCAGCCCCCGCCACCAAGACTTACTCCTCAGCGGCCGACGTTGCCGCGCTGATCGCCAAAGCCAAGGCCGAACACAAGGACGGCCAGCCCACCGTGGTAGAGCGGATTTTGACGCTCGCCCCCTATAGCGCAAATCTCGAATATCGAACTGCGGTGGGCCCGGCCGCCGTTCACGAGCGCGAAGCCGAGATGTTCTACGTATTGGACGGCTCCGCAACCCTGACCACCGGCGGCAAGCTCACGAACGAAAAACGAACCAACGCGGAAAACCTCACCGGCACGGGCATCGAAGGCGGAAGCAATCAAGCCGTCGCCAAGGGCGATGTCGTCATCGTTCCAGAAAACACGCCGCATTGGTTTAGCGCCATCAACGGCACAGTCGTCCTCATGTCGCTGCACGTGCCGCGATCGTCCAGCGGCGGCACCCACTGAGCACGCCCGGTACACGCGGCGGTACACGCGGCGGTACACGCGGCGGTACACGCGGCTTTAGCCGCGTTTCACAAAATCCGCCGAGAAGACGCCGCCAGGATTTCCATCGCCGGCTGTAACATTCCTCGCGCCCTCGACGCGGTGTCGACCCGGCTCGGGATTCTGAGCAAGACCTAGGCAAAACACGGCTTGAAGCCGCGTGTACCCGACCCGCGGCCCAGCGTACCGCCTAACGCTCGCTTTCCTCTTGTGGGCCCTGGGTTACCATGAAGAACATGTCTTCCCTGATCAACAGGGCCGGGGTCCCTGAAATCGCAGCCGGCATTCGCATGCTCCTCATGGATGTCGACGGCGTCCTCACCGACGGCAAAGTATTCGGTATCCCGGATGCATCCGGCGCCATCGTCGAAACCAAGGGATTCGATACCCAGGATGGCATCGCACTGCAATGGCTTTCCTGGAAGGGCCTCGTTACCGGCGTCATCAGCGGCCGTGTTTCTCCCGCCACCGAAGCTCGCGCTAAGCAGTGCAATATGACCTACGTGTATCAGGGCCACATCGAAAAAATTCCCATCGTCGAAGAGATTCTGGCGCGCTCCGGGATCGCGGCTTCGCAAGTTGCCTACATCGGCGACGATCTCACCGACGTCGTGGTCATGAATCGCGTAGGCCTGAGCATTGCGCCGTCTAACGCCCGGCCCGAGGTCAAGCGCTCGGTCCAGCACGTGACGGAAAGCGCCGGAGGCCAGGGCGCGGTTCGCGAAGTGTGCGAGCTGCTGCTCAAGGCGCAAGGCCACTGGGACGACCTGCTGCTGAAATACGAAATAAAGGCCGCCAATCAATGAGCGAACCAATTGGAATCGTGGTGGTAGCCCGGTCCGGCCCAGGAGTGCTTCACGAGTTGACCGGCGTGATCGCGCGTCATAACGGAGACATCGCGTCGGTTTCCATCATCCAGGAGCAGCCCGAGTCGCGCGTCTATTTCGAGATCAATCTTCCGGAAGCGCCCGAGATTCTGCATGCCGATCTCGCGACGCTGCCCATGGTGCGCGAGGTCAGCATCGTCAAGACACTGCAGAAGGTCTATGGCAAGCGGATTATCATCGTGGGCGGCGGCGCGCAAGTGGGCCAGGTAGCCATCGGCGCCATCTCGGAAGCCGACCGTCACAACATCCGCGGCGAGCACATCTCGGTGGACACCATCCCGCTGGTGGGCGAACAGGTGCTGGCCGACGCGGTCCGCGCGGTTGGAAGATTATCGCGCGCCCGGGCGCTGGTGCTGGCCGGTTCAATCATGGGCGGAGATATCGAGAAGGCCGTTCGTGAGGTTCGCGCACAAGGCCTGCTGGTGATCAGCCTGAACATGGCCGGAAGCGTTCCCGACGCTGCCGACCTGGTGGTATCAGATCCGGTGCAAGCTGGAGTAATGGCCGTGATGGCGATCGCCGACACGGCTAAGTTCACTATCGAGCGCCTGCACCGCCGGGTTTTCTAGATATGCCCGCGGACCCTCCCATAGAGACGGTCCTCGCGCTCATGTCGATGGTAATTCCGGCAGCAATAGCGTTACTGAGCTTCAGGCTAGTAATGGATCAAATGGAAATTTAGTCGGAACATTTTCTACCGGTGCTAACGCAGGCTTCTTAGCATTTGACGGAGCAAATGTGTGGGTGACGAATAACGGTGCCGGTTCAGTCTCCAAGCTGTAATGGGTCCGCCTTATGCTTGACTATCTACCATAAACGAGCCGGCGGGACAGGTTTTCTGCAGGCGGCCGCGGCTCAGTGGCCTGCTGCTGCTCCGAGGGCGGGTTTGGCCCGAAATGTAGTTGCGCTATGCATCGCATGAACCCGTTCACTGCAGAGTTTTCTAGGAATGCGAGAAAATCCGGCACCCGAGAACGAAGGCGAGGGAAACCCCGGGCTGACGTTCGCAGAAGTGCGAACCTTCATTTGCACCTCAGTCGGACGTGATCCTTCTGCAGGGAAGGCGAGACTGTTCTGTTCGATCAAATGGTTGAGCGCGCTTCCGGTTAGGGTCCACGCGAAGTGCCTTTCGCAGGTCAATTTTTTGAGATCGCAGGGACTTGAGCTGAGGCCTCCGATTGCTGACTTTCTGCGAGATGGAATCCATGAGTTGCGACGTATCAAGGCGTCAACTACAGGATTCTGTAGTTGTTCAGCGGCAAAGACATCGTTCATTTCGCACGGCATCACAATGGAGGGGGGAGTCATGGCCACCAAAAAGAAAGATGCTTTAGATCAGCTGATCGATAAGTTCGTTGGCGACGAACCGGAACGTAAGGCGAGGTTCGATAAAGAAATCGTCAACATCGAAGTCGCTGAACTGGTTTACAAACTTCGCAGGAGCGCGGGGCTCAGCCAACGCGAACTCAAAGAGAAGGCTGGAACCAGGGCCAGCGTGATCTGCCTGAACCGAAAACTGGAGCTCCTGCCGCGCGTTTTCTAACCGAGCCGCTAACTGTGAAGGAGCGGTTTGGCTTTGGTCCCTTTACGAAACCACGCCGGCTCGCCTGCGGCGCGCCACGAACGCCAATCCCAGCACTCCCAGGCCGATCAGCAGCGAGCTAGCAGGCTCGGGCGCTGAGGTGAATTGCGACGTTGCGTAGTTGATATCGGCCGAAAAAATTATGCCTCCTTGGCCGCCCAGGTTTACGTCATCAATGTAGATCCAGTTGGTCCCGGCATGGAGTAAAGAA
The DNA here is from genome assembly GCA_963824345.1 of Bryobacterales bacterium. Classification (GTDB taxonomy): domain Bacteria; phylum Acidobacteriota; class Terriglobia; order Bryobacterales; family Bryobacteraceae; genus Palsa-89. The sequence continues at coordinate 245,894 of CAWGOZ010000006.1, read as the reverse complement.
GTGATGCTCGCATCGGTGTAGGTATTCTGCTGGCCATCGTTGACTGCGGGACAGGTGGGAGGCGTGGTGCACGGCTGGGCTATCGCCGTCGAGTTGGGCAGGGCCGTTCCGTTAATGTAGATTCCCGCGTTCTTATCGCCGATTTCATTGTCGACCGCGTAATACAAACTCAGCGAAGCGGACGTAAAATTGCTCGGAAGCGTAAAGCTGATGGCATACAGGGCCGTGTCGCCGGTATGCCCGGCTTCGGCCGCACTGGTGTTCGTCCCGATCCAAACTGCGTTCTCGAGTTCCGTCGTTGTGTTAGGCGCGACGTAGTAGCCGGGGAGCGGCGAATCCCCGGGTGCGGCGGCCCCGGCGAGAACAGAGGCGTCGGATCCTGTTTGCGCCGAAGTGAAATTGGCGCTTGTAAATGCCGACGTGAAGTCTCCATTAACGATGCCGCTATCGAGGTACGTCACTGAACTGCCGCTATTAAGAACGATAGTATTAGCGCTGGCTGTCGGAAGCGTAGCAACGAACATGGTCGCTAGACCTAGAATCACCGCTGCGAACCGAGACTGTATGACCTGAAGTTTCATTTTAACCTCGTAGACAGTGTAACCGGATCGTTGCCTTTGGACCAGTGTTTTCTGTCGATTCGGTGCTAGCCGGTGGTCGAAAAAGTACCAGTACTTCTGGTCGGGGTTCGGCACAAATGCTTGCTGCTACCAGGCATGGGTTGCGGCAGCCACCGGTTTTGCAATGCCCAGGTGGGTTCGAAACTCGGCTGCGGCTCTCTTGATCACCTCAACGTATTCATCGGCTTCCGCCGCGCGGTCCTGGCAGTGCGCGCAAGTTAACAGATGTTCATCCCAGAAGGCGCAATCCTGCTCGGAAAGCATCTCCATAACGAATTCGTCCAAAATCTCTTCCGGAATATGTCGGCCCACGCAGCTCTCACTGCCAGAGCCTCCTCTGGCGCCCTTCCATCGGCTCTAGTGCGCGCACCTGGCGGAAGCTCTCGAAAAATAACGAGCCAACGGTTGAAATCCCGCGCCAAGGCCCGTTTTGGAGCTGGGGATGCGGCGGCTGCGGCAAAAGCTCTTCCCGGGTATCTTCATGCGGATAGAGGGGCGGGTAAACGGAGCCGGTTGACTGCTGTTCGCAGAAGTGCGAACATCGGTTTGTGCCTCTATCGGAGGTGATCTTCTACCGGGAGAGCGACACGGTTCTGTTCGATCAATGGTTGAGCACGCTTCCAGCTAAATTGCAAGCGAAGTGCCTTTCGCAGGTCAGTCTTCTGAGGTTGCATGGGCACGAACTCAGGCGTCCGATTGCCGATTATCTGCGAGATGGAATCTATGAGTTGCGTCCGACGTATCAAGGCGTCAATTACAGGATTTTGTATTTCTTCAGCGGGAAAAACATCGTGGTCATTTCGCATGGAATCACGAAGCAATCGGAAGTTCCGGCGGTAGAGATCAATCGGGCCATTGAACGCAAGAGAATCTATCAAGCAAATCCGAAGGCGCACGGATGGAAGGGGTAATCATGGCCACCAAAAAAGACGCTTTAGATCAGCTGATTGATAAGTTCGTTGGCGATGATCCTGAACGCAAGATGATGTTAGATGAGGAAATTGTCAACGTTGAAGCCGCTCAACTGGTTTACGACCTTCGCAGGAGGGCCGGACTCAGCCAGCGCGAACTCGCAAAGAAGGTGGGCACTACCGCAAGCGTGATCTGCCGCATGGAGCAAGCGGACTATGAAGGCTCGTTGCCGATGTTGCGGCGAATCGCCGGCGCCTTGAACCGCAGACTGGAGCTTCGCGCGGTTCCAATTCGCCCGCGGGGTCGGAAGATCGCAAGGGTTTAAGCGCGCCGTCACAGCCGGAGTATGCCGCCAGCAAATAGGACTCGACACTACAACGCACTATGTTCCAACACCGCAATGATGTCCGGGCGAAGCCATGCCAGCGCCTCAAACTGGAGGAGACGCAGGAAGAGAAGCTCGGGAATGACGAGGGGGCCTAACATCTGTGTGAATGGAGCCGTACAGACGGTCCTGATCTCCTTCACTGTGAATCCAATGGGCACCGCGGCTTTCCCGATCCGCGACAGCGTGTTTAGTCGATATCGGGTGGGGAACACGTCCTCCTCGCGACGCGTATCCAACAAACGGGCTAGCCTCTTCTTCAGCCAATCGGGCAGCAGCGCGGCCACCGCAAGGGGCGGGCTCAATAGGTTCGGCGTGTGACACACGAAGACCCCGCCCGGCCTCAGAACGCGCCGAATTTCACGGAGCATCAGTTCTGGGGCATCCAGGTGTTCGAGCACCATATTTGCGGTAATCAGGTCGAAACTGCCGGCCGCAAACGGCAGGTAGTTGAGATCAGAGCGAACCCGCTACGTTAGTTGGTTGTCCGTGAGGCTGGCCTCGTCCCAGTCGACGCCTACGATCGCTTTCGTCCGGGCGGCGGCGCCAGCGTAGCGGGAGTAGTCCGAGGGAGGCAGCCAGGTAGGAACCAGCGAACGCCCGGTACCGACGTCAAGCCAAACAGTATGAGCGCCGAGGAAGGGTTCAAGCGTTTCAAAGAAGGCGTGCTGCGACGAGCGTAGCCCCGGAACCAGGAGCCGCTGCATGCGCCAGGCAAACCGAAGGCGAGCAGGGAAGGGCATCCCCCCGCCGCTATCGAGGCAGGAACATGACTGCCAACAGCAGCGTCGCGTGCGTTCGGCAACCAACATAAGCTGTAATAACTCAGACTTGTGACATGGGTGAATAGATCAAGCAGCCGCTCTCACGGCCAGAGCCTCCTCTGGCGCCCTTCCATCGGCTCTAGTGCGCGCACCTGGCGGAAGCTCTCGAAAAATAGGGAGCCAACGGCTTTTGCTGCAGCCGCCGCTTCCCCAACTCCCCAAAACGGGCCTTGGCGCGCGATTTCAACAGCCGGAACTGCGTTTCCGTCAGGTTCATTTCGCCGCAGATCTCTTCCTGGGTGTCTTCCTGCAGATAGAAGCGCGTCAGAATCTCGCGGTCGCGATTCGAGAGCTGCCGCAGAATGTCCCGCATGAAGTCGTTCTTTTGCTGATACGCCATGTTCTGCTCCGGATCGCGCCGCCGGTCGGCTACCCGCACCCCCAGGTCCAGATGCATCTCGTCGCGCCGGCTGTGGACCACCTGGTCGATATGCGCCGCCACCTGCCGCCGCACCACGGTCCGCACGAATCCCATCAGCCGGTCCGGCTCCCGTAGGTCTCCGCGCCGGATGGCTTGCACTACGATCAGGAACGTGTCGTGAACCTTGTCGTCCAGCTCCTGCATCCCCAACTGCCGGCACAAGTAAAAACGAATCCCGCGCGCGAACAGCCGATACAATTCTTCCATCCCCGAGTCATTGCCTTCTTGAATCCGCCCCACCAGATCCAGCCAGTCCACTGCGCCGCCGGCCTGCTCCGGCCGCGCCACCGAGTCTACTTCTTCAACCGGATCCGCGAACGTGTTTGCGTCCGCCTGGTGCTGGGAAATTTCCGCTCCCGAAGCATGTTCTGGTGGTTTGGGCGCACTTCGTTCCAATGTTCGCAGAGAGGTAGCCATGGCGTGCCTGTCCTTTCGAGACTTGAACTGGGGCTATCTCAGGATTGAAGCGACATCGCGCGTGTTGCGCCGCGTTCGCTCGAGGAATGCGCCGATGATTCCGATTAGCGCTGAACCCTGGAGGTAGTGCTTCGTCATCTAGCACACGTAGGACCAAACCCTTATGTATGGACTAAGGGACTAGGGCCAATGGAAACCCCGCTTCAAGCGACAAGTTTGATTTCACAGGGTAACTGAGCGGAACAGAAAGTGTTTCCGTGCTGCCGGGGAGCCGATGGGAACTGCGGTTTGGGCGCAAAGCATTCCGGCCAACGATTGCGCTGGATCCCTGCAGCCGCCATTTCTCACTCATTTTTCGCGTAGTTCTGCCCCACTGCCATCGAACTCTTGGCCTCGCCCCCAGACCCTTTCATCGACGGCTGCTCCTCTTCGGCAAATCGGTGATGTCAAGTGGGGCGGGGAAGATTCTTACACCGCTTCGGCGCGCAAGCGGGGCAGAGCGAGGTTGTCGCGGGGAAATACCCGTTCCAGACGGTCCACGAACTGTGGCGCATCGCGCACCGGACTTAAGCTCATGTTCACCCGCGCGCTGAGAATGGTGAACGCCAGCAGGAATGAACCAATGACGGCCTGCGTCAGAATCACCAGCGAAACAGCGCACAGCCAGGCCGCCCACAAGGGTACGGCGATATGAACGGTCCAGCTAACGGCGACAACGGCGAACGTCAGCGCAGCCAACAGTGCCGTGAGCGCCGAGGCCGCCACCAACAAACGCGTGCTGACCACATCGCTAAAGACCGCAATCGAGCTGAAGCCATGCACCAACAGCGCCACGAAATTCATTTGCGATTCTCCGGTCATCCGGCGCCCGCGATCCATGGGAACCGTGACGTAGGCGAGCCGCGCGCGCATGATCGCCGCGGCGTAATGGTTCCAGATCTCGGAGACAATCACCAGCCGCTCCACGGCCTGCCAGGGCAGGATGCTGAAGTTGCCCACGCGAACGCGGACCCCCGTCAGCAGCCAGTGCGTAGTGCGGTAGAGCCAATAACTGACTCGGAATCCGATCTTCTCCAGCCGTTTGGCGCGTTCGGCGAAGATGATTGTATTTTGTCCGCGGCGCCGGAACTCCTCCATCAAACGCGGGACATCTCGAGGGCGGTCTTCCCCGTCCCCATCCATCACCAGGACGGCGGCGCACGGTAAATTCTTGTGGATGTGCACCAGTCCCACGGCGATGGCTCGCTGGTGCCCGAGATTCCGCCGCAGGTGCAGGATCTGGACCGCATGCAGGTGCTCGAAAGGCTGCGCCAGCAGCGCCGGCTCCAGCGGCTGGGTGGAACCATCGTTGACGAGCAGAATTTCGACCCGCGCCGGGCAATTTTCGAGGGCATGATCCAGGGCCGGCAGCAGCAGCGCGACAGCACTCCAGTCGTTGAAAACCGGGATGAGAATAACCAGCCGCGTGGTGTGAACCTGCTCCATCTTCGCCGCTGGAAAGATCGGCAGAATCGGATCATTTCTTGAATGCCGTTATCGGGCGTCCGGATCGTGCTACTACTACAGTTTGTTGAAAGCTGTTCGAAATCGCTGGACCACCTGGTTGATGGCTGCTGTCGCGATTCTCGTCATTACGGCGGCCGTCCGGTGGCAATCGACGCTCACCCTGCTGGGTGGTTTCCTGGTCGATTCCCAGCCGCCGCAGCAAGCTGACCTGATCCTGGTCCTGGGCGGAGATTTTTGGGGTCCTCGAGTCCTTACCGGAGCCGAGCTTGCCAGGCAACGCTACGCGCCCCTTGCGTTGATTAGCGGCGCTCCTTATCAGGGCCGCCCGGAAGGTGACCTGGCGATTGAGTTCCTGGTGGACAAAGGGTATCCCAAAGAGCTTTTTCAGGTGTTTGGCCACCATGCGGGGTCCACCATCGCGGAAGCCATCGCGCTGCGCCCGGAACTGGCGCGCCGGCATGTCAAGCGCGTGCTTCTGGTTACCGCGGCGTACCACTCGCGCCGCGCCACCATTGTGTTAACGCTCTTTTGTCCCGGTGTGCGGTTTATTTCGGTTCCAGCGCCGGATCCCTACTATCACGTTCAAGGCTGGTGGAATGATGACGGTTCTCGCGACCTTTTTTTTTCGGAATGGAGCAAGATTCTGGGCACGGTGCTACTGGTTTATCCCAGGTATCTAGTCTCCCGGCTCTAGCCGCGGGATGGATTCTGCGCTCGCGGTGGACGGCTACACGTACGACGCCAACGGCAACATGTCGCTCGCGAGCGCCGGGCTGACCTACGATGTTGAGAATCACGTTTCCATAGCGAACTCCGCCGGTTCCAACATCACCTACGCCTACGACTCCCAAAACCGGCGCGTGTGGAGCTGGCCGGGCTCCGAAGATTTGCTGGGAAACACGATCGGCTACACTCTGAACATGTACTCTCCCACGGGGCAAAAGCTGGGCGCGTACAAGCTCAACCCGGCGATCAATGGGAGCTTCGAGCCCTTTATGATAGTGACGCTGGTGTCGAGCGATCAGTTTTTCGGCAGCCGCCGGCTGGCGGTGATGGACCAGCTAGGCTCTGTGGGCACGTATTATCCGTGGGGCGAGAACCGGGGCGGCACGAACCCGCAGGACACCTGGAGTTTTGGGACGTATTGGACGGATTCGGTCACCGGCCTGGATTACGCGAACAATCGGTATTACTTCAACAGCCTGGGAAGGTTCATGACGCCGGACCCGGCAGGAGCGGGCGCGGCCTCCGGCCAAGATCCAGTTAGTTGGAATCTCTATGCGTACACCGGTGGCGATCCGGTGAATCGCAGCGATCCGAGCGGCCTGCTGTTTTACCCCGGTTACGAAAGCTGTGTCGCAAACGACGCTGCTTCTGATGAGACTGCCGCCTGTCCCATTAATGATGACGATACCTCCCTCTACGGAGAGATCGGTTCGTGCTTCGCGTCGGACAATTTTACGCCAAGTCCCAGTCCTTACTGTCAGGGCCCGCAGCCAACACAGGCACCGCGGGCTCCGAAACAGCCACAGCCTGATAAATGTCATCTTGAGATCAGATACTCCGAAGTGGTGATTAACGGAGTCGCGACTGGGGCTTACCATACTATGATCGTCGGAGTCGACGATACCACCGGTCAGACGCTCGGCGTCATCGACGGCTGGCCGACGCCGATCACCCTGCCGACCGGATTATCATCGATTGTTATTCCGATACTGACCGCCGTGGAGTCGGCGAACGGTTACTACAACAACGCCAATACATCGCAGCCTTACGTTGACACAGGGAGCAGCACAACGATGTGCGCGACCTGGCAAAAGCTAGTTACAACGGCTACCGACTTCCCACTTGCTCTCTACGGCGGCTTAACGTCAAACAGTAACTCGCTCACGACATATCTGTGGAAGCTGGCGGGTGAACCTGGCATAGGCCCGCCACCGGTGCCGGTGCCTGGGTGGAACAGCTCAATTTGGTTTTTTTGACGCTATGCATTCGACTCCATGCGGTTGGCGTATGATCGTACTCGGTGCAGCAGCTTTCGTGTCACTAGCCCTCGGAGTTTCTTGTTGGGGCCAGCCGTTGTTTCGAGACAAATTGCTCGTTGCGATGGAAGCGAAACACCTGAGCCTTGTAGAAATCGGAATATTCGGCCAGATCCGCGCTATTGGTCTCTTAGATCCCGTCTTCAAGCCTCGGAAACTCGCGGACCAGTCGTACCTTATGGGCGTTTCGGCCTCCGGCGAGCGATTACTGATCGGTGTTCAATCACACGACGGCGGGTACGAACCTAAAATGAACGACGAGGTCGACGTTACGAACCTCAATGGAGCGACGCTCGCGAAGATTCACCCGTTTATTCGGGGCATGCTGTCCTTCTGCGCGGAGCTGTCTCCCGATGGCCAATCCGTTGCATTTGGGGGGCAGTTTGCTCGTTTCAATGCGCGCAGTATTTTTGGCCTGCATTTGCTGGAGATATCCGGCAATATGCGGACGCTGGTGAAGACGACAGAGGCCCAGACACCCCTATCGATCGGCTGGTCGAGAGACGGTCGGACGATCGTGTATGACCTGGATGGCAAAGTTCTGCTATATCACCTCGACACGGATAGTGTCTCCTTTCTGACCGACGGCAGCAGGCCGACATGGTCCGCCGACGGCATATGGATCGCGTACAGGCGTCCGGACGGTACGGCAGGTCTCATAAGGCCTGACGGTACGGGCTCAAAATCAATTTTGGATAATGTCCGCCTGGGCTGGGGGCTGCGTTGGACACCGGACGGCCGTTATCTGCTTTACACAGACGCGGTTGCCGACGCCATCCGCGTCTCAGACACGGAGTCCGGCGAAGTGGCGACAATACTCAAGTCCATCGATGGGCAGTATACCGAGGCTCGCCTTCGGTGGGTTCGCGATGTCTTGCGTTAAGAGGCCTGGGGAGCCCATTTCCCGTTGGATCGGCGCCGCGCATCGCGGACGCTGACCGCCGGCTCGGGTCGCCACCAACCCGGAGAACGGCACCGTTACATACACGTACAACACCGGCACCACCAACACGCTGGCGTCCAAGACCGACGCGAAAAATCAGAAGCTCACCTATCAGTACGACACCTACAACCGCCTCGCCTCGGTCACTTGGGCCAATTCACCCATGGGGTGGTGTACTCCGAAGTAGGGCCTGCATTGGACTCCGTTCAAATCAGCGAAGGCTACGGCTACGTGAAGGCCGGAAAACCCGGCGGCGGACTGCCCCTATCCAAGTCCATCGGGGCGGGCCAATCCTTCGAGTACCAGAATGCACGAGGCGACTACGAAAATGTCCCCTTGGCGGGCGGACTCACGGTCAGCTACACCTACAACGGCTTCGGCAAGATCACGGCCGTCACCTACCCCAGCACCGTAAACGCCAACGACGTGGTTACCGCCGGGCCGACGTACAATTATTCTTACGACGGCATGTACCGGCTGAGCGGCATGACGGATTCCAATAACAACACCATCGTCAACAACGTGAGCTACAACGCCGCCGACCAGTTGCTTACCATGAACTACCCGGCCGCGAACGAGGTGCGCGGCTACAACGTGCTGAACCAGCTCACCTCTCTGAGCACTGGGAGCAGCGAAAACCTGACCTACAACTACCCCAGCGGCTCGAACAACGGCAAGATCAGCTCCATGTACAACGCCGTGACCGGCGAAACCATCAACTACACCTACGATTCTCTCAATCGCCTGCTGACCGCCAGCGGCAGCGGCTGGGGCCAGCAATACGGATTCGACAGCTTCGGGAATCTGCTTTCGAAAACCGTCACCTCGGGATCGGGGCCCAGCATGTCGGTCTCGGTGAATCCGGCCACCAATCAGATCGAAGCCGTGGACGGCTACACGTACGACGCCAACGGCAACATGTCGCTCGCGAGCGCCGGGCTGACCTACGATGTTGAGAATCACGTTTCCATAGCGAACTCCGCCGGTTCCAACATCACCTACGCCTACGACTCCCAAAACCGGCGCGTGTGGAGCTGGCCGGGCTCCGAGGATTTGCTGGGAAACACGATCGGCTACACTCTGAACATGTACTCTCCCACGGGGCAAAAGCTGGGCGCGTATAAGCTGAATCCGGCGATCAATGGGAACTTCGAGCCCTTTATGATAGTGACGCTGGTGACGAGCGATCAGTTTTTCGGCAGCCGCCGGCTGGCGGTGATGGACCAGCTCGGCTCAGTAGGAACGTATTATCCATGGGGCGAGAACCGGGGCAGCACGAACCCGCAGGACACCTGGAGCTTCGGGACGTATTGGACGGATTCGGTCACCGGCCTGGACTACGCGAACAATCGCTATTACTTCAACAGTCTCGGAAGGTTCGTGACGCCGGACCCGGCCGGCGCGGGCGCGGCCATGATGACAGATCCAGTAAGCTGGAACCGCTACGCGTATGTGTTGGATGATTCGATAAACAACGTTGATCCGACGGGACTTGTCACTACGGACTGCGATGATCTCCTTGGAGAGATCTACCGGTTTGTTTTCGGCAACGCTGAGACCAAAGGAATAGAAGAGCGTATTTATCAGCAGATTTACGGAAGGATCCCTCCCGGGACCGCAGGATGGCAGAACCACGAAAACGAGATCATTAGGCTTCAGAGGAAGCTTAAGAAGAAGATGAAACAATACATCGACGATAAGTGCCCACCCCCAGGGAATTGGAAATATATCGACCAAGTGTCGAACTCGCCGCTCCCGAATAAACAGACCTATAAGGGGCCGGTCGACGCGCCCAGCTTCCTGAGGTACATCATCACCGGTGTTAGCAGCTATATTTTCTTCGATGAGGTCCTCCCCAACTTCTTAGATGCGCTTCCCACCCTCTTTGAAGACGCCGCCCCCGTGCTCATTACGGAGATTGACGATATCGACGCTTCAGACGCTGACTGGAACGGCTACGACTGGTCGTACTCCATCAACTACGACGGTATAATTCCTTCAGTAGACGCCGAAGATCCAAATTGATGAATGTCGAACCTCGTCGCCGCGACGAATTGATCTCAATTTGGCCGCAGGAACGTATTAGCCTAGATTGCTTCGCAACGCTGACGATGGACCTGACAGCGCCGTTCTTCATGGACATGGGTTTGTGCTCCTCGGCGGCCCACGACCTGCGCTTCACGATTCGTTCGGCAATCGGATGGGAACTCGGCGTGTTTGGTGCTCAGAGCCGTACGAGCGAACAGGTTACCGATTGGCTGGAGCGATTCGCATTTGAGTTCCGCCACAACGCGTCTGAATTCGTCAGAGAAAAGTTTTGGGTGTGGGTAAGGGACATCTATACTCATGTTCCTGCCGATAGGCCTAACTGGGAAATGTATGAAATGTTTTTTTTCCGGTGGTCTGTCGAGATGCGCGATGGGCAGGATACGGCTGGATGTTTTCGTGATGGTCGCTCGGTTTATGAGGCCTACCACGCGTTCACTCGTGCAAGAAGGCTCGATGAGCGCATCACCGAGAGGCGCAGCTGCCGCATTTCTGCCTGGGACCAGTCGATGATCCTACGGATGCATGGCCCGGCCGAAGTCGATGTCGATACATCTTTCGACCCATTTGGCGTTGTTGAGGCAACCGCTGACCGGAATTACTTCCAGCAGTTTTGGGAGTACCTGTTGCCCCAGCTGTCCGAGCAGGAGAAGGACGCCCTCTTCACGTCGCTGCGGTGGCGCTGTCGAGAGGATTTTCGCCTACCGCTCCTTGTGCCGCCATCCAGCCTTAGCAGAAGTGTCAGATAATCAACGCCTCGCCGACAACGACCTGAACCAGCTCACCACTCTGTGCGACCTGCGCGCTCGCGGGCGGTTATGTATACGTCGCGTATGTTCGAGCCAAATGGCCCCCGAGATATCGTGGCTAGGCAAGGAGCCGGCGAGCACCCGCGGTTTCAACGTGCTGACACCTCTCTGAGCACTGGGAGCAGCGAAAACCTGACCTACAACTACCCCAGCGGCTCGAACAACGGCAAGATCAGCTCCATGTACAACGCCGTGACCGGCGAAACCATCAACTACACCTACGATTCTCTCAATCGCCTGCTTACCGCCAGCGGCAGCGGCTGGGGCCAGCAATACGGATTCGACAGCTTCGGAAATCTGCTTTCCAAAACCGTCACTTCGGGATCGGGGCCCAGCATGTCGGTGTCGGTGAATCCGGCCACCAACCAGATCGAAGCCGTGGACGGCTACACGTATGACGCCAACGGCAACATGTCGCTCGCGAGCGCCGGGCTGACCTACGATGTCGAGAATCACGTTTCCATAGCGAACTCCGCCGGTACTAACATCACCTACGCCTACGACTCCCAAAACCGGCGCGTGTGGAGCTGGCCGGGCTCCGAGGATTTGCTGGGAAACATGATCGGCTACACTCTGAACATGTACTCTCCCACGGGGCAAAAGCTGGGCGCGTACAAGCTCAACCCGGCGATCAATGGGAACTTCGAGCCCTTCATGATAGTGACGCTGGTGACGAGCGATCAGTTTTTCGGCAGCCGCCGGCTGGCGGTGATGGACCAGCTAGGCTCGGTGGGCACGTATTATCCGTGGGGCGAAAACCGGGGCGGCACGAATCCGCAGGACACCTGGAGCTTCGGGACGTATTGGACGGATTCGGTCACCGGCCTGGACTACGCGAACAATCGGTATTACTTCAACAGCCTCGGAAGGTTCGTGACGCCGGACCCGGCAGGGGCGGGCGCTGCCTCCGGCCAAGATCCAGTTAGTTGGAATCGCTATGCGTACACCGGTGGCGATCCTGTGAATCGCAGCGATCCGAGCGGCCTGCTGTTTTACCCCGGTTACGAAAGCTGTGTCGCAAACGACGCTGCTTCTGATGAGACTGCCGCCTGTCCCATTAATGATGACGATACCTCCCTCTACGGAGAGATCGGTTCGTGCTTCGCGTCGGACAATTTTACGCCAAGTCCCAGTCCTTACTGTCAGCAGGGCGGCCCGCCGCCACGCGCACCCCAGCCCAAGCCAGAGCCCGAGCCCCAGTGTGACATCAAGGAACAGTTCGCCCCGGTGCCCGGTACCTTTCATGCCGGCGTCCATACGTATCTTGACGTCGAGATTGACGGTATATGGAGCGTCCTTGAGGCCACTTTTAGCGGCTCTAACCCGTTCTCGACGAACGCGCAGATGGAAGCCCTAATCACCTCTGGGCTCGGAGGCGGCCTGGGTATTGATCATCCGGCGACAGACACGACGGCGTGGGATGCGAAAACGGATACCACGCTCACAGCCCAACAGCTTTGCGACGATGCAGAGTCCATCATGAACGCCGCAACTGCCTTCAGGCAAAATCATGCGCCAGGCTCGGCTGGAGGCGTACCGTACAACCTTTTTGGCAGCCACGGAATTCCGAACAGTAACAGTTTCGTACGATACCTGTTGACGTTCGCGCCCGATCTAGGCACGGTGCCCCACTCGAAACGCGCAAGGGGCTGGAGCAACCTTGTGCTGGGGCAGTGAATATGGCTACCAGGGCATTGTCACTTGTTGGCCTTTTTGGCCTATTGTTGATCTTCGGGCTTCGGGGCAGCCCGTCTGAGCGGCCGCTGTTGTCTGAGCTGAAGGAGAAATCCACGTCGGACGGCCTGACGATTGCCGGCGTAATAAATCAGGACTTGATGGTGTTCCCATTTTCCGGAACTCCGTTCGTCCGCAGGTTCTTCAACTACGATGTCGGGGCGGCCCGGATCGCGCCGGGTGGCACGGCCGTACTGGGTTACTGGGGCTTAGGCGGCGATCCAGGTATCCCGGCTCGGAGATTTGCTCTTATCACGGCCGAAGGACTCGTGATTGGGCGGCTAAGTCGAGACGTGGTCAACGTCGCAGACTTTGCCCTAGCGTCCGACGAGTTGACTGTGGTGTTTGCGGGCAAAGACCCTGCTACTGGTGAAGTGGGAATCTTCCTCGGCAAGCTGGGGACGGCTGACATCCAGTTGATTGTGCCTTTGCGGTCCCACAGCGGGGCTCCAGAAGAGACATCGGTTGCGTGGACACCCGACGGTGGCGCCGTCCTGTTTTCTCGGGATGGCGAAGTTTGGACCTATGATATTGGCTCCCGAAAGACCTCCCTTCTGGTCCGTGCAGGAACAAACCCCAGTAGCTCGCCAGACGGCCAGCTGATTGCTTATCGTGATCCCAGCGGTTACGCTGTGATCGCTTCTCGGCTTGGCACGGGCCCGAAGCGCGCTAGCCACGGCCGCATCGATGGGTGTGTTCACTGGTCGCCAGACTCTGCGTACTACTTTGTCGATGAGAGGGTGCCTCGCTCCTCCCCGGACGAGTGTCCGTTCGGAAATTGCTTCGTTGTCTATCGTCTTCGCGATGGCTCCCGACTAGAGTTGCATGGAACAGATCGGAAAGACTCGTTCTTCGGATGGCTCCGCGGCGCTTGGTTGGCCAAATGATGAGGCCAAGCGGCCGCAATCCAGCAACACCATCGTCAACAACGTCAGCTACAACGCCGCGAATCAGTTGCTCACCATGAACTACCCGGCCGCGAACGAGGTGCGCGGCTACAACGTGCTGAACCAGCTCACCTCTCTGAGCACTGGGAGCAGCGAAAACCTGACCTACAACTACCCCAGCGGCTCGAACAACGGCAAGATCAGCTCCATGGACAACGCCGTGACCGGCGAAACCATCAGCTACACCTACGATTCGCTCAATCGCCTGCTGACCGCCAGCGGCAGCGGCTGGGGGCCAGCAATACGGATTCGACAGCTTCGGGAATCTGCTCTCCAAAACCGTTACCTCCGGATCGGGGCCCAGCATGTCGGTGTCGGTGAATCCGGCCACCAACCAGATCGAAGCCGTGGACGGGTACACGTACGACGCCAACGGCAACATGTCGCTCGCGAGCGCCGGGCTGACCTACGATGTTGAGAATCACGTTTCCATAGCGAACTCCGCCGGTTCCAACATCACCTACGCCTACGACTCCCAAAACCGGCGCGTGTGGAGCTGGCCGGGCTCCGAAGATTTGCTGGGAAACACGATCGGCTACACTCTGAACATGTACTCTCCCACGGGGCAAAAGCTGGGCGCGTATAAGCTGAATCCGGCGATCAATGGGAACTTCGAGCCCTTCATGATAGTGACGCTGGTGACGAGCGATCAGTTTTTCGGCAGCCGCCGGCTGGCGGTGATGGACCAACTCGGGTCAGTAGGAACGTATTATCCGTGGGGCGAAAACCGGGGCGGCACCAATCCGCAGGACACCTGGAGCTTTGGGACGTATTGGACGGATTCGGTCACCGGCCTGGACTACGCGAACAATCGGTATTACTTCAACAGCCTGGGAAGGTTCGTGACGCCGGACCCGTATCAGGCGAGTGGCGGCCCGTCCTATCCCCAGAGCTGGAACCGCTATGCGTACGTCATGGGAGACCCCGTTAATTATAACGACCCGCCCGGTACCACGACCTGCGATGCCAATGGAGACAACTGTTTCGACGGCGTAACAGTTAATGGTGACACAGGCGAGGTCACTTGGTCCGACATGAGTTTCGGTCTTGCGCCAGTTTCCCAAGGAGGCTACTTTGGCTCGTCATCGGCCTACCAACAGGCTGTTAGCCAGTGGAACGCGTTCGGGAGCGCATTTGCTCAGGCTTATGCTCTGGCGGGCAGTTGTCCGTTCGGCGAGAGCGTGATGTCGAACGGGAAATGCGACATAGCGATCAATCAAACGGCCCTGCAAGTCTTCTCCCTGATGAACCTGTACAATCCGGCCGGCTTTATCAACGCCTTCGGCGCCTCAATGGTCGCCGGGGTCGGATCTGCCATACTGGCGGGCTCGATGACCACTGCTCTCGCCGACGCGAGCTGGGCCCTGGCCACAAACGGAAATACGATCGTCTTGGGAAGCTTCCCGGGCTACCTCGAATTGGCGGACAAACTGGGCGCGGATACGCTGAACCTTCCGGACAAAACGTGGACCTGGGCTGAGAACGTAGCCTTCCTGGAAGCTGCCATAGCCAACGGGTCCGACATTATTCTCTCAACCAATGCCGATGATGCAAAGGTAGGCACCTATTTTTATCAGGAGATCCAGTGGCTCTTGAGCCACGGTTGCACCACCGGCCCCGGCGGGTGGTCGATCATTTGTCATTAGATAAAATGTTATGAGCTTCGACATCCCGTTATGGAAGAACGTACGCGCCTCTGAACCTTACGTACTTGGCGAACAAATGGCTCAGGCGCGACGCGCTGAGCAAGCGAGGCTCTTAAATCCCAACGCTGGCCCCAGCCCGCTGCCGGCGGATCTGCATTACGACAGCTCGCATGGCGACATCGATCTCAGTGATCCGCCAAAACATCCGCTGGATGACGGGTTAAGTACCCTTTGTCGCCACTTTGCTTCGAGTGACTCTGGCGACAGGTCGCGACTTCGAGATTCCGCCAGTATGGACGACTTCTACACTCTGCTTTCCTTTAGTCGACGATCCGCGGTTTTCGCCATGCGTGACCGTAAGACGGAGCACATCATCGACGGCCTCACGGCCGTCGCGATGATCGAACAGAGCCGCATTGACTTCCGTGATGCACTCGGGGCTCTCAGCCTTCTCCACCACGCCGCGCGCGCAATCGGAGCTAAGGTCGACGGTTTGTTCCGAAAAGCTTCATCGCTCGCCGAGCCAAAAATGTCCGAGCTGATTCTAGGATTCCTAGAACGACCTGAGGATGAGCGAGATATTCGGAAATCATGGGGCTATACCGTCGTGGAAACCAAAAGTGGCCCCGGATTTATTGGTTGGGGGTTCAACGCGTATCAGGCAGCGTACCCTCTCGACCAGATCGGTCTGGCCCTAGCGCAACTGGTGAAACAGGACAAGTACCAGCCAGCCACTGTAACACTGGCCAGTGACCTTCCGGCGGTATGGCTATCATCCGTGGACGACAATGCGCTCAAACGCGCGCTGGCATCGATTCGCGGCGTCGTGGGGATCCATGCAAACCTCAGGCCTCAGGAATCCCCTGACTACGAGCACCAGGTTCTTATGATCTTTCTCGCAGAATTGGATAACGAAGCCGCCGCGCAGTCCCTCCTCAGGCTGTCGCAGGAGAAGCTGACCCGGGCCAGCGGCTTCGCGATGGCGGCGGTGGCTCAGGGCCGGCTGTTTTGCTTGGCAGTTGCACGGTCGATTATGGGCGGAACACCGCCCTTCGAAAACGCAGCCAGCATGCAACGCCTCTCGGCAGGAATCGCTGTGGTACTTCAGGATCTGGGCAAGTTCGCGAAAGGCCCATGATGCCCGACCCGGCCGCGGGAGGCGTGGCCTCGCCGTAAGAGGGCGTCACCTACCCCAGCACCGTATCAGCCAACAACGTCAGCTACAACGCCGCGAATCAGTTGCTCACCATGAACTACCCGGCCGCGAACGAGGTGCGCGGCTACAACGTGCTGAACCAGCTCACCTCTCTGAGCACTGGGAGCAGCGAAAACCTGACCTACAACTACCCCAGCGGCTCGAACAACGGCAAGATCAGCTCCATGGACAACGCCGTGACCGGCGAAACCATCAACTACACCTACGATTCTCTCAATCGCCTGCTGACCGCCAGCGGCAGCGGCTGGGGGCCAGCAATACGGATTCGACAGCTTCGGGAATCTGCTCTCCAAAACCGTTACCTCCGGATCGGGGCCCAGCATGTCGGTGTCGGTGAATCCGGCCACCAACCAGATCGAAGCCGTGGACGGGTACACGTACGACGCCAACGGCAACATGTCGCTCGCGAGCGCCGGGCTGACCTACGATGTTGAGAATCACGTTTCCATAGCGAACTCCGCCGGTTCCAACATCACCTACGCCTACGACTCCCAAAACCGGCGCGTGTGGAGCTGGCCGGGCTCCGAAGATTTGCTGGGAAACACGATCGGCTACACTCTGAACATGTACTCTCCCACGGGGCAAAAGCTGGGCGCGTATAAGCTGAATCCGGCGATCAATGGGAACTTCGAGCCCTTCATGATAGTGACGCTGGTGACGAGCGATCAGTTTTTCGGCAGCCGCCGGCTGGCGGTGATGGACCAACTCGGGTCAGTAGGAACGTATTATCCGTGGGGCGAAAACCGGGGCGGCACCAATCCGCAGGACACCTGGAGCTTTGGGACGTATTGGACGGATTCGGTCACCGGCCTGGATTACGCGAATAATCGGTATTACTTCAACAGCCTTGGAAGATTTATTACCCCCGATCCGTACAATAGCAGTTCAAAGCCGAGCAATCCCCAGAGCTGGAACCGGTACAACTACGCCGGAAACGACCCGATAAACAACAACGATCCGACAGGGTTGGATGAAGGCCCTCCGACGCTGGTGTGCACGATTGGTGCCGGGGTGTTTTATGGCGAGATTTGCTATGGATTCCTCAGTTCCATTACCTTTTCACCACTCGCCGGGTACTTCGCGTCCTCAGATATTTCTGCCGTGATCGCTGCCGCCGAGGCGGAAGCGCAGGCATGGCTCTCGATATGGACCGCCACCAATGCCGCCCGCAGCCTGCTCGACGCAGCCCTCCTGGCCGGTTCCAATAGCAATTGCATGAGCTACCTCGAGGCGCAGACAGGGAAATCTGCCAGTCAGCTGATGCAAGACGCAAATACGGACAGCTTCGTTGACGTGACAGGGGCTGGAGGAAGCCTCACGATCGGACAGCTTGGGTATCCCGGACAATCCTATTCTTCTGAAACCGCTGCAGAGTATTTCGGCACTCGCACAGGTGCCATTGCCAGTACGCTAAGTCCTGGAGCTGGCTCGGGATTGGTATTCCTCGGCAGTTCATACTTCAATAGCAACTTCGGCCTGGGCGGTCCCACGGTGCCCACCACTAATGGCTACAAGGAAAGCGTCCTTTTCCATGAGTTTTTCGACACCGAAGGCGTGAACGATACGGACGAAACTAGCGTCGCATTTAACAACTGGATACAGGGAGGGTGTAAAGGGGCCCCGCCCGGCAATTGAAGATGAAGACACTTTTGCTTGCTACCACGATAATCTGTTATTGCGCGTCGGGTCAGACCGAAAACAACGTGACTGGATATCTGCGCCCAATTGACGACGGTGTGTTCGACAGCTGCGACTCAGTGCGGACGCGAGCACTGGAGTTTTCGCAGTCGATCAGGGACAACGTCTACTTCATGGAGCTGTTTCCGAGGAGTCTTGGACCGCTCCTGTCGCTCTTCGGCTCAACAGGTAAGCGTCAGGACGCAGTTGCTTGGATAAGTAAGTACCGGCCTGAGCAGTCCTCGTATGCCCTCCTCTACTACGTAGACGGAAAGTACACCTTCCGATGTCGTGACATCCAAGGCAGTTTCATGGAACTGAGCGGGCCTGCGGGCAATCCTCTGGCTCTCAAATCTCTCGGAGGGAAGGGCGTGATCTGGCATTTCTACTTCACGCCGATAAATGCCGCGCACGTGTTTGTCGTAACGAACGTCTCTCTCGATGCTCTGGACGGAGAGGCTCTGATGGCTGAGGTCAAAGAGCAGCTGAAAGCACGAGTTGTGTATCTTTACATCCGCAATGACCCATGGTTTCTCGGTGTTGCACCGAATCCAGTGCCTTACATTTTCGCCGATTCCTACAGGCGACTCACGGAAGAGCAGTATCGGGCATCACGGACTCTAACCTGTTACTCGACCTCGATCTGCCGGTTGGGCCCCAGTGTTTTCAACTAGCGATTCGGAGAGGCGCCGTGGTCGCCGGCGGGCATCCAAACGAGCTGTACGCCTACGATTCCCAAAACCGGCGCGTGTGGAGCTGGCCGGGCTCCGAGGATTTGCTGGGAAACACGATCGGCTACACTCTGAACATGTACTCTCCCACGGGGCAAAAGCTGGGCGCGTACAAGCTGAATCCGGCTGTCAATGGGAACTTCGAGCCCTTTATGATAGTGACGCTGGTGTCGAGCGATCAGTTTTTCGGCAGCCGCCGGCTGGCGGTGATGGACCAGCTCGGGTCAGTAGGAACGTATTATCCATGGGGCGAGAACCGGGGCGGCACGAATCCGCAGGACACCTGGAGCTTCGGGACCTATTGGACGGATTCGGTCACCGGCCTGGATTACGCGAACAATCGGTATTACTTCAACAGCCTCGCAAGGTTCGTGACGCCGGACCCGTACGCGTCAAATTCTGGCGGCGCCGGCGATCCGAGTGACCCGCAAAGCTGGAACAAGTATTCGTACACGCGCGATGATCCGGTGAACCGCGTCGACCCCGCCGGTATGCAGGACTGCGCCGCGGACTTCTGCGTCACGGGTTATGGCCTCGGAGACTCGGAATTTGGTGGCAGCCCGGGCGTCGGCGGCTCCGGTGGAATAATCGAACCCTGGAACGACCCAGCGTATCCGAAGTGGTGGTCCATCACCGTTACCGCGCCTAGCGGCATTGGCTCTGCGAACTATCAAAGCGCCCTCCTGGCCGCCAGGCAAGCCCAGGGCCTTGAAAGCAAGCTCAAAGACAGCGCCAACTGTGATACGTTGCTTGGGAAGTTGGGAATGGATTGGCAGGACCTCCAGTCTGCCGTGGCAGCTGAGAGCTTTAAGGACGGCACAGAGAGCACCGACACAATGGTGAGTCTCTTTACGTTTTCCTCGTGGGCGAATTACCAAGCCGCCCTCGCCACGTACGGGAGCATGACGATCCAGTATTACCTGGCGCACAAAGGGATAAACTCGGCAGCAGTGTCTAGCGCTGGAGGTACTCTTGTGTTCTTGAACTATCTCCAGTTCGGGGGAGGGCTACCCATAGACAACGTCGCTGTACTTATGCATGAAGCGCTGCATAACTTCACTGGGTTCACCGACAACCAGATTCAGGGCCTCCTCGGTTTGACTGTTGGGGCCTCGTCACAAAACATCACGGCCCTGCTCCAGAAGGATTGCGAGTGACTCCAATTCGAACAGCAGTGCCGCTCCTGCTGATGATCCTCAGCTTCAGCGGGATTTCCCAGGATCGACAACAGCACGTCGATACAGCGAAGGTCACCGTAGCCGCGGTTAGCGTGGTCGGTACCCCTCTCGCGAATACGAGAGTCGATGCGTTCGTCGATGAGGATGGTCACGACAAGGCGGCTCTCTTCCACAGCGGTCGGGTAGCGAGCGGCGTACCCTTCGGTGAGTACCGGATTGCGGTTCGCTCAGACGATTACCGAGAGTCCACTTTCTACGTCGAGATCGCGGCCCCGGAAGTGCTGATCACAGCCGGCCTTGAATGGTACGGCGTCGAGAACGTCAGAGTGACCGCGGAACTGCGCGGCAAGTTGGCGGGGTTCCCTTTGGCGTGGGGCGATTGGTGGTGCAAAGCTTCAAGCCTCTATTCGAGGCAGCAATACGAGTCGGCGGTGAACCCCGTTGATTTAAGCTTCGATTTCGGGGAAGTCCCTCCAGGCGTATGGGTAGTGGCTTGCGTGGCCAACCGAAAATTCATTGCTCTCCGATCAGTCCGGGTTGCAGGTGACGCGGTACCTTTCACAATAGATTACAAACCCAATCAGGACGGAGAAGCAGTCAAGCATTAGAGCGACGTACAGCTACCCCAGCGGCTCGAACAACGGCAAGATCAGCTCGATGTACAACGCCGTGACCGGCGAAACCATCACCTACACCTACGATTCTCTCAATCGCCTGCTGACCGCCAGCGGCAGCGGCTGGGGCCAACAGTACGGCTTCGATAGCTTCGGGAATCTGCTCTCAAAAACCGTCACCTCCGGATCGGGGCCCAGCATGTCGGTGTCGGTGAATCCGGCCACCAACCAGATCGAAGCCGTGGACGGGTACACGTACGACGCCAACGGCAACATGTCGCTCGCGAGCGCCGGGCTGACCTACGATGTTGAGAATCACGTTTCCATAGCGAACTCCGCCGGTTCCAACATCACCTACGCCTACGACTCCCAAAACCGGCGCGTGTGGAGCTGGCCGGGCTCCGAAGATTTGCTGGGAAACACGATCGGCTACACTCTGAACATGTACTCTCCCACGGGGCAAAAGCTGGGCGCGTACAAGCTGAATCCGGCTGTCAATGGGAACTTCGAGCCCTTCATGATAGTGACGCTGGTGTCGAGCGATCAGTTTTTCGGCAGCCGCCGGCTGGCGGTGATGGATCGGCTCGGCTCGGTGGGAACGTATTATCCATGGGGCGAGAACCGGGGCGGCACGAACCCGCAGGACACCTGGAGCTTCGGGACGTATTGGACGGATTCGGTCACCGGCCTGGACTACGCGAACAATCGCTATTACTTCAACAGTCTCGGAAGGTTCGTGACGCCGGACCCGGCAGGAGCGGCTGCGGCATCGCTGGAGGATCCGGTTAGTTGGAACCGGTATGCGTATTCGCTGGATGACCCGGTGAATACATACGACCCGCTTGGCCTTTGGCCAAGCGGTATCCTGCTCAAACACGTCGTAATAGGCGCAGCTAAGGTGGCTGCCGGCACGGCTATTATCGCTACCGCTGTTGCGGCCACGGCTTCAACAGGAGGCGCGGGCGCGGCTCTTGGCTTGGCAGTCGCCGTTATCGGAGGGGTCGGTTTAACGGTCTCCGGAGGAAGTGAGATCGCGTGTGGGATCGCTAGTAATGCCAGCCTTTGTGACGCCTCGACGGCGGTCGGTAACGTGACGAACCCGCTCGGGTATTCTGTTTTAGTTGCTTCCGGAGGGAATGAAAACGCAGCGACGATTGGCACCTTCGTGTGGAGTGTAATCACCTTCGCAGCAGACCCGACGGCTCTTAACGGGGTCGCCGCCGCGCTTGGCGCGTCTGACGCGAGCGACGGTTCAACTAACGATGTCGACGGCGGGTCTGCTCCGACTGTGGATTATTGGCCGTCGAGCTACACCGACTCGGGCCCATTAGCCTACTCCGGTGGGGGAGGGAGCAGTGACGTTCAGTCAACCGGCGGAGCCGGGGCATATCAGTATGTGCCGACCGACAATAACTAACTCCACATATTTCAGGGGAGGGTCAAACAGGCAAGGCGTGCAGCCGTCAATGACTGCGTAGTCGGTAGTGGCGCTGTCTCGGTTGCTCTCGCCGCGGTTTTATCTCATTAACGGGAAACTCTAGAATGGTGAGCTTCGGATGCCAAACGAAACGGAGGCGCGAAGTGGAGCATAACGGTTACAGGGTACCAACGAAGGTGCGGTTCCCCAGTCTGGCGCTTGTGGTCTCCTTGCTTTCCGGACCATTTTGGTATTGGATCCAGGTTCGGCGGGGCTTGAACCGGGACCTGGCCTTCTGGTCAACGATTGCGGCAGAAATTCTTGCGGTTATTAGCGTATGCGTTGGATGGGGGTTAGCGTTGCGCAGAAATCGCCGGTAAATGACTACTTCGTCTGTCGGATTACTATGCACGTTGGGCAGTCATGAAGAAGTTTCGGCGCTGGTGGCACGCAGGTGAGGAGGGTGCATTGGCCGTCCACACCAGGCCTTTTCGGGCGAGGGTTCTGCTGCTCTGCATTGTGATCGTAGCGTGTTGGGCCTATTTCCCAGTGATGCAGAAATATCCGCTCTGTCTCCTCCTGGCGGCCCTTCTTGCGGTGCCTCGCAGCGTGGCAGAGGGCCGGAGAGCCATTGTTTTTACTGATACCGAAGTCCGCTATCGCCCGCCTTTCGCGGAGCCCTGGCGTGTCCGAATGGCAGACATACAAAGCCTTAAACCCTTTAAGGTGACTCTGTTCACCCTGTCTCGACCTCACCGCGTCCCTGGAATCCTCCTAACGATGTCGGGCGGCGAGTCGATTGCCCTGCCATTGGATTTTATGGAACGGGACGAGATAGTTCAGCGCATTACCGCAGCCACGGGCAAGGCGATCGTGTAAACGCCAACGACGTGGTTACCGCCGGGCCGACGTACAATTATTCTTACGACGGCATGTACCGGCTGAGCGGCATGACGGATTCCAATAACAACACCATCGTCAACAACGTGAGCTACAACGCCGCCGACCAGTTGCTTACCATGAACTACCCGGCCGCGAACGAGGTGCGCGGCTACAACGTGCTGAACCAGCTCACCTCTCTGAGCACTGGGAGCAGCGAAAACCTGACCTACAACTACCCCAGCGGCTCGAACAACGGCAAGATCAGCTCCATGTACAACGCCGTGACCGGCGAAACCATCAACTACACCTACGATTCTCTCAACCGCCTGCTCACCGCCAGCGGCAGCGGCTGGGGCCAACAGTACGGCTTCGACAGCTTCGGAAACCTGCTTTCCAAAACCGTCACTTCGGGATCGGGGCCGAGCATGTCGGTGTCGGTGAATCCGGCCACCAACCAGATCGAGGCCGTGGACGGCTACACGTACGACGCCAACGGCAACATGTCGCTCGCGAGCGCCGGGCTGACCTACGATGTTGAGAATCACGTTTCCATAGCGAACTCCGCCGGTACTAACATCACCTACGCCTACGACTCCCAAAACCGGCGCGTGTGGAGCTGGCCCGGCTCCGAGGATTTGCTGGGAAACACGATCGGCTACACTCTGAACATGTACTCTCCCACGGGGCAAAAGCTGGGCGCGTATAAGCTGAATCCGGCGATCAATGGGAACTTCGAGCCCTTTATGATAGTGACGCTGGTGACGAGCGATCAGTTTTTCGGCAGCCGCCGTCTGGCGGTGATGGACCAACTCGGGTCAGTAGGAACGTACTATCCGTGGGGCGAAAACAGGGGCGGCACCAATCCGCAGGACACCTGGAGCTTTGGGACCTATTGGACGGATTCGGTCACCGGCTTGGACTACGCGAACAATCGGTATTACTTCAACAGCCTGGGAAGGTTCGTGACGCCGGACCCGGCCGGCGCGGGCGCGGCCTCCGGCCAAGATCCAGTTAGTTGGAATCTCTATGCGTACACCGGTGGCGACCCGGTCAACCGGAATGACCCGAGCGGAACCTGTGACATCACGACATTCTCTACCAACCCGGAAACCGGAGCCATCGCGGTTAACTGCATCGACTTTGGCGGCGGCAGCATTAATGGAGCGAGCGACCTGGGCGGCCCTGGCGTCGACGGTAACGGAGGGGTCGCGCACTGGAACGACCCGGTCGGACAAAAGACCGTGATTCCGCCGGTTATTAAGTCCTACCCCTTGGCAACTCAATGCCACAGCACCGCTCAACAGCTGATCCAAACTCTCGAGTTTAACTTCGCGGCGTTCGCCAACTTTTCAAGGACTGTAGCTGGCGTAACCGAAAGTGTAACGTTCAAGCCTCCCTCTGGGCCGTTGACGGTCGGCGAATCGATCCCAATCACCGTACAGGTTGGGGGAAGTGCAGGATATACCCTTAACACTTCTGTTACCGTAACCGCAGTGACATCCAACAGCTTCACATTTCAGACCGTCCCAGGGCACATTCTGTATCCAGCCACGATCACATTCATAGATACCTCCCTAGGTAGTGGTGATCTTAGCTTCGATGTAAATCTTTCGGGAACAGTCCCAGGCTTTTGGGCCGCGTTTTTCTGGAAAACCGGCGGTGACGCATTTGAGGATGCCCAATGGAATAACCTCCTGCAAAACGTGAGCCTCTTTTGTGATGGCAGCGTAATTCCCTAGGTAAAAAGGTATTTGTTTTATGATCCCCGAATCGCTAGCTCTCTTCAATGCCTTTTTATACTTGGGGCTCATTTGTCTTGCGGGTGCTCTCTGTGGCACTCTCGCCCGCGTTGTTCTACGCCTGAGCTGGAGCCCTTGGGTTGTGCTTCAGGACCTTGCAATCGCTGCTGTCGTTAGCTTTCTCACGATGATTGCAACTGTTTTCTACTACTACCATTTCCGGGCCTCGGTTGATGGTTCGCCCCGGACGTTTATTGTGGCGGGCGTTGCTGCTCCTGTGTTTCGGCATATTCTGCGTTTTGCGTGGCTTCACTGGAGAGGTGGGGTGACCTAATCCCCAGTATTCGCGGGAGGGGAAGTATGACGAGGGATTATTATGTGGACCCGGCCCCTTTTGCAAAACTTCCGCTGCAATGACACAACTGACCTGCCTTCGATAATCTCCTCCAGCCATAATTGAGAAGCTCCAGTAGTTAAAGGCGAAGAAAAGGAGCTTCGATGAGAAAAGGCAAGCACACAGAAGAACAGATCATCGGCGTGCTGAAGCAGGTGGAGGCAGGCCGGACAGTGAAGGAAGTCGCGCGGGAACTGGGCGTCAGTGAGGCGACGATCTACACCTGGAAGAGCAAGTACGGTGGCATGGAGGTCAGCGATGCACGCCGGCTGAAGGAACTGGAAGATGAGAACCGCCGGCTGAAGCACATGGTCGCTGATCTCAGCCTGGACAAAGAGGCCTTGAAAACGGTGATCCGAAAAAACGGCTGGAGCTTGTAGGTCGAAGGCAAGATGTGGCGTTGGTGATGAGCGAGTTTCATTACTCAGAACGCGAAGCCTGCAAGCTGCTGGCGCTGGATCGGAGTAGTTACAGGTATCGGCCGCGGCCGGATCACAATGCGGAGCTGCGTCGCGAGCTGATCGCGTTGGCGCGGCAGAAGCCGCGCTTCGGATACCGGCGTCTGTGCGCACTGCTGGAACGCCGGGGATGTCGAGCGAGTCCGCAACGAGTGTACCGCGTGTACAGCCAGGAACATCTGGCGGTGCGGCGGCTGAAGAGGAAACGATTGGTGAGACCGGCGCCAGCAGGAACTCTGTTGAGCCGGGCCAATCAGGAATGGGCCATCGATTTTATCGCCGACGGATTGGCTACAGGGCGAGGGCTGCGTATGCTGACAGTCGTTGACAGCTTCACGCGGGAGTGTCCGGCGATCGAGGTGGACACGGGACTCTCCAGCCGACGGGTGACGCGCGTGTTGGAGTGGATCATCAGCCAACGAGGAACACCGCAAGTGATTCGTTGCGACAACGGGCCGGAGTTCACCAGTCGCCACTTCCTGGTCTGGTGCGAGGAACGAGGAGTCCGGCTGATTCATATTCAGCCGGGGCGGCCGATGCAGAACGGGCACGTGGAGAGCTTCAATGGTCGGCTCCGCGACGAGTGTCTGAATCATCACTGGTTCACGACGCTGGACGATGCCAAGGAAAAGATCGAGCGCTGGCGCATGGAATACAACGCAGAACGGCCGCACAGCAGCTTGGCGTATCGAACCCCGGCGGAATTTGCGGAAATCTGCTCAAAGCCCACCAACAGGATGGAGGTTATTGCCATCCCGCCTGGTCGCCGCCCGTCAGCGGAGTCGGAGTCGCAGAACGGTACTCGCGATCAAGGGTTCGCTGACGCCGCGCCGTTCGGCGCGCCCTTGACCGCTCCGTGCCGTTCTGCATGAACAGTATTGCGACGGGCGGCTCCGACGGGATGGCAGAAGAGGAGTTAAATTAGACGGAAGCGTCTCAATTATCTTTGGTAGAGAAAACCGAGGCAGGTCACAACGGCTTCGGCAAGATCACAGCCGTCACCTACCCCAGCACCGTAAACGCCAACGACGTGGTTACCGCCGGGCCGACGTACAATTATTCTTACGACGGCATGTACCGGCTGAGCGGCATGACGGATTCCAATAACAACACCATCGTCAACAACGTGAGCTACAACGCCGCCGACCAGTTGCTCACCATGAATTACCCCGCCGCGAACGAGGTGCGCGGCTACAACGTGCTGAACCAGCTCACCTCTCTGAGCACTGGGAGCAGCGAAAACCTGACCTACAACTACCCCAGCGGCTCGAACAACGGCAAGATAAGCTCGATGTTGCCGTACTGTGTCTTCGGACGGCTATGCACCGCAAATAGCAACAGCTTCGCCTCTTTCCTTCTGTATGAAGTCGGCCTCAATTTTGGTGAGCCACCAGTCGTTCCGGGATGGGGAATACTCAACCCGTGAGCTGCCGACTTCTACTGACCGCGATGCTGCTCGTGCTCTGCGGGTGCGACCCTCTGGCTCTGGGCTTCCGCAATGAGATGCATGAGAAGGACTCAAAGGAAGGCTTGGCGCTTGGCTATATTAATGGAAGCGCGTTGGAGATCGTTCCCCTCGGAGGCGGTCTCCTAACCGACGAAAACCTTCAGAACCATTCCGGGCCACGCGAAAACTGTCCCGGATGGTTTTCCTCGGACGGCAGGTTGATCGTCTGGGAGCTATCGTGGCCCTTTGGGAAACCGGAAGACCCCTCCCTCATTGTTCGAGCCGTTACTGGCGCGACGGTGGCAACCTGGTATGGCCAGCTCAATACGATCATCGCCTTGGCGCTATCTCCCGACAGGACCCGCGTCGCTGTCGAGGTGCAGAACTATTTTCCAGGAGCTCCAGCAACGGGACTGCAGTACGTCGTGCTCGGCACGCCAAAACGCGTGATGATTGAACATATGCCGCCACAAAATGAGGCCGACGCAAGCGACAGCCTCGGGTGGTCTCCGGATTCGCACAAGATCGTCTTCTCCCGGCATCGCAAGGTTATCGTCCTCAACATCGAGACAGGCGAACGCAGCGCGATTGCCGATGGAAGCGAGCCGGCTTGGTCTCCCGACGGCCACTGGATTTCGTGTACGTCAACGGGCAAGACTGCCATGTTGATAGACCCTTCGAGTCGAAGAACGGTGACGCTTTACGGTGGGCGCACGATCACCGGGCCAATGGCGTGGTCGCCGGACTCCTGTTGCGTCTCCTTTTCAGACGGCCACAAAGGCTTCGTGGATGCGGTTCTGTTCTCGCAGTCACGGATGATTGTTTACCGGATCGCGGACGGAGCCTGGTATGTGTTGAAGCGCTTCGGCCCCGATGGCGGCACGTCCGCCCACTTTGGGTGGCTCTATAACTACAGAGAGTTCTTGGCAAAGAACAATGGGGCTACAAAGACGCCCCGCTAATAATTTGTGCGGAGGAACCTCAGAGTGGGCCCAAGGATTGGTCACGGCGTACGGCCCTTGGCACTTATTGGACCGATTCGGTCACCGGCTTGGACTACGCGAACAATCGGTATTACTTCAACAGCCTGGGAAGGTTCATGACGCCGGACCCGTACCGAGCAAATAATGGTGAGGCTGGCTTTCCGGGTGACCCCGGAGGCTGGAACAAGTACGCCTATACTCGAGGCGATCCGGTTAACAGAATAGATCCGTCAGGCATGGCCGATTGTCCTCCCGGAGTTTTCTGCAGTTGGTCCGGTCCATCGCGGTCGGGCGGAGGGGATGACGGCGACGGCGAGCCCGACTTTGGGGGTAGCCCAGCAGTCAACAGTACCGGTGGTATTTTCCCGCCCTGGAACGACCCGGCTGGGCAAAAGACCGTGTTCCCAGTCCAGACTGAGACGTTCGGCGGCTCGGCTCCTAAATCCGTAAGAAATGTCCAGCACTTCGCAACGAACCCCTGGGCCGGCATCGCCTCAGCACTGACAGGAACGAATCGTGGTAGCTGGCTTCAGTCCGCTTTCAACGGTTCGGGATATTCGAAAGCGTTCCCGTCCCTCGACGCGTTCCTCACAAGCTACACCGGGCTTTGGTACGTGACCGGCACAGCCACCTTTGTTGGCGGGACGGCAAGTGCGGTCACCACTAACGCTTTCGCTTCCGAGTTTCTGGTCTTCGTGAATACCGCCGGGCCTTATTTCAACCCCCTCCCGCAGGGATACATCATCGGTCCTACCATCCGCTACCTCCAGCAGATCAGCCAGGTGATTGGCGGCACATCGGAGGCCCAGGTGTTCATTCTGCTCCATGAACTAGCTCATATATTGGGTCTGTTTCAGCCCGACGCCAACTCGGATAACGCACAAGCGGCTAATAATGACCTACTGTGGTCCCACTGCGGTAGCGTGATTCAGGGGTTCTCAAAGTGAAATGACGATGCGGACGATTCTCCTCGCCTCGCTTCTCGCTTTCACACAAGCGCTGCCGGGTGGTCAGGCCGCAACGAATCATGCAGAGTCCCGGAAGGGGGATCTCGCTTGCATCGAGGACATGCAAGTCCCGCTCTACGACGGCCTCCTGTGGGTAGCACGAGCGAGCGGTTCCTTCAGAGCCTCCATAGCCATCGGGTCAGACAGTACGTCGACCCGGGTCAATGTCGATGGTAAGCCAGGGTTGATTCAAGAAATGTTGAAATCGGCGCTAGGGCAGGCTAGGTTTTCACGCCACTGCAGCGGCCAGGCACTGGAGCTCAGCTTCGTCTACCGCCTCGAAGGCAAGCCGGACAAAAATCCGCATACTCAGCTGCGCTTTAAGGGCGCTAACACATTCGAAATTACTGCGAGCCCTCCGCCCTTCATGCCACCGCAGCCGAGCGGTACGCGATCCGAAACCCAATAGTGCGGAGCCTCGCTTACACCGTACCGCCACCCAACAAAACGGCAACGACTTACCCAGCACGGTAAACGCCAACGACATGGTTACCGCCGGCCCGACGTACAATTATTCTTACGGCGGCATGTACCGGCTGAGCGGCATGACGGATTCCAATAACAACACCATCGTCAACAACGTGAGCTACAACGCCGCCGACCAGTTGCTCACCATGAATTACCCCGCCGCGAACGAGGTGCGCGGCTACAACGTCCTGAACCAGCTCACCTCTCTGAGCACCGGGAGCAGCGAAAACCTGACCTACAACTACCCCAGCGGCTCGAACAACGGCAAGATCAGTTCCATGGTCAACGGAGTGACCGGCGAAACCATCAACTACACCTACGATTCGCTCAATCGCCTGCTGACCGCCAGCGGCAGCGGCTGGGGCCAGCAATACGGATTCGACAGCTTCGGAAATCTGCTTTCCAAAACCGTCACTTCGGGATCGGGGCCCAGCATGTCGGTGTCGGTGAATCCGGCCACCAACCAGATCGAAGCCGTGGACGGGTACACGTATGACGCCAACGGCAACATGTCGCTCGCGAGCGCCGGGCTGACCTACGATGTTGAGAATCACGTTTCCATAGCGAACTCCGCCGGTTCCAACATCACCTACGCCTACGACTCCCAAAACCGGCGCGTGTGGAGCTGGCCGGGCTCCGAGGATTTGCTGGGAAACACGATCGGCTACACTCTGAACATGTACTCTCCCACGGGGCAAAAGCTGGGCGCGTATAAGCTGAATCCGGCGATCAATGGGAACTTCGAGCCCTTTATGATAGTGACGCTGGTGACGAGCGATCAGTTTTTCGGCAGCCGCCGCCTGGCGGTGATGGACCAACTCGGGTCAGTAGGAACGTATTATCCATGGGGCGAAAACAGGGGCGGCACCAATCCGCAGGACACCTGGAGCTTCGGGACCTATTGGACGGATTCGGTCAGCGGCCTGGACTACGCGAACAATCGGTATTACTTCAACAGCCTGGGAAGGTTCGTGACGCCGGACCCGTATCAGGGAGACAGCGTCCCAGGCGACACGGACAATCCACAAAGTTGGAATCGCTACGCATACGTAGTAGGCGACCCAATCAACTGGATCGATCCAAGCGGTCAATTCTACCAGCCGCCACCGCCGATCCCCGATCAGGGGCCTCCTCCATTTGTGAACCCTACCGGGCCAGGGGGAGCGAGTCCACAGGAACAGAAGGGCGAGCGCGCCGCTCGCAGGCCTTGCCCAGCGGGGACCTATCCGAGTACGCCGGCCGGCCCGCCGTGCATGACGACGAACCAGTCCTTAGCCAACTACGGTCGCTATGTATGGTGCGTTGTCACTGCTTTGTTTGGCGCGCAGCTAGCCAATCCTGACCTTAGCTTCGGCCTCTCGAGCGTCGCAGCCGTCGCCATCAAATTTTGGCTACCTGGCGCTTGGTGGAACTGCGGCTCTCATTGAGCTTTCTTACCTTGCCAGCCTCGAACCGGAGATAGCACGGCAATGCGCAATTCTGGAGAATTTTCAACCTTGGTTTCTGCAAAATCAGTAAAGGTAAGTTGGTGGCTTCGATGAACCGCAGCATTTCAAGGTCGCTTGCAGTGGCTCTCGCAATCATCGGCCTCATTTTCGGGGCCTTAGGAGCGCTTCCTATAACGTATCGACTTCTGGCGCAAAACGCCTGGCAGACGACCGACGCCACTGTCGAGTCTATTAGCTTTCGCCGGCTGGCCAACAATCCTCGCGCGTTTGTGTCCATCAAGTTCCGTTACGTTAGTCACGACGGGGAAAAGCCTACGCAGGTTGCGCAAGCGCTCCTTCCGGGACAGGGCGAAAAATTCGTCCGAGACTATTCGGTAGGCACGCACCACCGTATCCTGCTGGCCCCGGACGCTTCGGGAAGTGCGGAGCTGCCCCTGAGTTGGGACGCATTGGCTGCGCCTGTGTTGCCCTGCCTCATCTGCTTGCTCTTACTGGTTTTCGCCCGGCACTTTTGGTCGCCGCCCTGAGCCGGGCGATTATGAGCACGTGACTCCGCACGGGAAAAAAGGGGTCCGCGTCCCGGGCCTAAGTGTTTGCGAATCGGGAACCCTGGCCTGCCTCGGTGGAGCATTGGATCGCGGGCGGGGACGAAGTCCACAAATTCCCCGTCCATCGTTCGTAGCGTAAAACACCATCGTCAGCAACGTGAGCTACAACGCCGCCGACCAGTTGCTCACCATGAATTACCCCGCCGCGAACGAGGTGCGCGGCTACAACGTGCTGAACCAGCTCACCTCTCTGAGCACTGGGAGCAGCGAAAACCTGACCTACAACTACCCCAGCGGCTCGAACAACGGCAAGATCAGCTCCATGTACAACGCCGTGACCGCCAGCGGCAGCGGCTGGGGCCAGCAATACGGCTTCGACAGCTTCGGAAATCTGCTTTCCAAAACCGTCACTTCGGGATCGGGGCCCAGCATGTCGGTGTCGCTGAATCCGGCCACCAACCAGATCGAAGCCGTGGACGGGTACACGTATGACGCCAACGGCAACATGTCGCTCGCGAGCGCCGGGCTGACCTACGATGTTGAGAATCACGTTTCCATAGCGAACGCCGCCGGTTCCAACATCACCTACGCCTACGACTCCCAAAACCGGCGCGTGTGGAGCTGGCCCGGCACCCAAGATTCGATGGGCAACACGACCGGCTACACTTTGAACATGTACACTCCCACCGGGCAGAAGCTGGGCGCGTACAAGTTCAATCCCGCTGTCAACGGGAGCCACGAGCCCTTTATGATAGTGGCGCTGGTGTCGAGCGATCAGTTTTTCGGCAGCCGCCGCCTGGCGGTGATGGACCAGCTCGGGTCAGTAGGAACGTATTATCCGTGGGGCGAAAACAGGGGCGGCACCAATCCGCAGGACACCTGGAGCTTTGGGACCTATTGGACGGATTCGGTCACCGGCCTGGATTACGCGAATAATCGGTATTACTTCAGCAGCCTCGCAAGGTTCACGACCCCGGACCCGTACGCGTCAAATTCTGGCGGCGCCGGCGATCCGAGTGATCCGCAAAGCTGGAACAGGTATTCGTACACGCGCGGCGATCCGGTGAACCGCGTCGACCCCGCCGGTATGCAGGACTGCGCCGCGGACTTCTGCGTCACGGGTTATGGCCTCGGAGACTCGGAATTTTGTGGCAGCCCGGGCGTCGGCGGCTCCGGTGGAATAATCGAACCCTGGAACGACCCGGCTGGGCAAAAGACCGTGTTCCCAGTCCAGACTGAGACGTTCGGCGGCTCGGCTCCTAAATCCGCAAGAAATGTCCAGCACTTCGCAACGAACCCCTGGGCCGGCATCGCCTCAGCACTGACAGGAACGAATTGTGGTAGCTGGCTTCAGTCCGCTTTCAACGGTTCGGGATATTCGAAAGCGTTCCCGTCCCTCGACGCGTTCCTCACAAGCTACACCGGGCTTTGGTACGTGACCGGCACAGCCACCTTTGTTGGCGGGACGGCAAGTGCGGTCACCACTAACGCTTTCGCTTCCGAGTTTCTGGTCTTCGTGAATACCGCCGGGCCTTATTTCAACCCCCTCCCGCAGGGATACATCATCGGTCCTACCATCCGCTACCTCCAGCAGATCAGCCAGGTGATTGGCGGCACATCGGAGGCCCAGGTGTTCATTCTGCTCCATGAACTAGCTCATATATTGGGTCTGTTTCAGCCCGACGCCAACTCGGATAACGCACAAGCGGCTAATAATGACCTACTGTGGTCCCACTGCGGTAGCGTGATTCAGGGGTTCTCAAAGTGAAATGACGATGCGGACGATTCTCCTCGCCTCGCTTCTCGCTTTCACACAAGCGCTGCCGGGTGGTCAGGCCGCAACGAATCATGCAGAGTCCCGGAAGGGGGATCTCGCTTGCATCGAGGACATGCAAGTCCCGCTCTACGACGGCCTCCTGTGGGTAGCACGAGCGAGCGGTTCCTTCAGAGCCTCCATAGCCATCGGGTCAGACAGTACGTCGACCCGGGTCAATGTCGATGGTAAGCCAGGGTTGATTCAAGAAATGTTGAAATCGGCGCTAGGGCAGGCTAGGTTTTCACGCCACTGCAGCGGCCAGGCACTGGAGCTCAGCTTCGTCTACCGCCTCGAAGGCAAGGCGGACAAAAATCCGCATACTCAGCTGCGCTTTAAGGGCGCTAACACATTCGAAATTACTGCGAGCCCTCCGCCCTTCATGCCACCGCAGCCGAGCGGTACGCGATCCGAAACCCAATAGTGCGGAGCCTCGCTTACACCGTACCGCCACCCAACAAAACGGCAACGATTTACCCAGCACGGTAAACGCCAACGGCGTGGTTACCGCCGGCCCGACGTACAATTATTCTTATGACGGCATGTACCGGCTGGGCGGGATGACCGATTCCAATAACAACAACATCGTCAACAACGTCAGCTACAACGCCGCCGACCAGTTGCTCACCATGAATTACCCCGCCGCGCACGAAGTGCGCGGCTGCGTTCGGAGGTGCTACTGGTGTATCCCAGCTATCTAGTCTCCCGGCTCTAGCCGCGGGATGGCTTCTTCGCGAGCGATCGATCGGGGTTTCCCGGCTTCGTCCAGATCGGCTTGATCTCGAATCCGCTCCCAATCCGGCAGCTCCTTCGGATCGGTGTCGAAGCCGGATGGCCGGCCTGCGGTCGCGTTCAAAGACCCCAGCAGCGCTCCTACTTCGCCCGACAATGCGGCGCTGGCTTCGAGTGGCAGATCCGCCGTAATCGCGTTGTCTATCGCGAGCCAGGGGGGAGCCGGCCGCAGCTCGGAGACTCGAGCGATCCAATGAGTTCCGTCCCAGTGCATGCCACTCTCGGAATAGAATTGCCGGCACACCTGGTTGAACTGCGTTTCCCGGTAATGTCCTGCCACCGGACAGTCACCCGGCGCGAACATGCGCACGGCATTCAGGAGCGCGTATTCGATACCGAACCCAAACGCCCGGCAACTCAGCACGAAGACCGGGATCTCGATTCGGTCCGCGTGCCGGTCAATCCGCATGATCCCGACCACGCCCATGCTCCCGAACTTGTCGGCCGCCTCAGCCTGGATCACCGCGTGGCCCGCGCCCATGCCGCTTCCTAGCTCGCGTTCGGTGCTGCGGCTTCCGCACAGGTTGAATTGATTGGTGCGATTGATGAGCTCCACCGCCCGCTTCAAACCCGGGCGAGTGACTTGCTGAATTCGAACCGAGAGCCGCAGTGCGGTGAAGGCCGCCGCCTCGTCTTCAATATCACGCGACGTTTCGGACAGGCCCCTCACGAATTGTTCCCGCTGCAGGCGTTCCTGATAGAGCTTGGTGCGATCCTCCCCCGGATTCGGCGCAAGGCTGTCACGCCAATGCGACAGGGAACTCCACGTCGCGGCCTGCGTGGCATCCAGGGCGAGAATCTCGGGAAACGCATTCCGCATCCGTTCCAGCTCGTCCAGCCGATCGTCGATGAAAACAAAATCCTTCACTTTGAGGTTGAGCTCGTCGCGAATGCCAGCCATGTTGGCGGTCTTGGGTTCCCAGTTAATGCGCGCTGCCACGAAGTCGTCGGGCCCCAGCGCGGCGCCGGACCAATGCACGTTCTTTGGATCGTTCTTTGAAATGATCCCGAGCAGCACACCCCTGCGCCGCAACTCTCGCAGCGTGGCTTGCCGGTCCAGATAATGGCTCACTGGTCCCTCGCCGATGACGCCGTCCCAAAGCGTATTGTCCAGGTCGCACACCACGGCTTTCTTGCCGGCCAGGAAGGCGTTTGAGTAGATCGCTTGGAAGTACGGACCGCGCCCCAGATCGACTCCCAGCCGGGTTGGATGAAAAGCGTTGCTGTGAAGATATATGCGGCCCAGTTCCCGTTCACTCCGCGCGGCGCGCAACGCATCCTCGTCCAGCAGTCTTACGCGCGAGCCGGGCCGATCGGCCAGGTATTCAGCCAGGCCCTGGTTGACCATCCGCCGCGCGCGGCGCCGGTTGCGCCACGTGGCCAGATGCTTCGCAAGCCCCGAAACGCGGCCGGCTTGTTGGATTGCTCCCGAGGTATTGTGCACGTAGATTGGACAATCCAGCTCACCTGCCAACGTATCCAGCGTGCGGTATACCTCCGCCAGCATGGTGTTCACGTGGCCCACGGTTCTCGCAGCGGGCCATAGGCTGCTGCGCGGCTTCAGCAACACGTCATACTCGGGCAGGAAGGTGTGGCTGAACGGGCTGAAGAATACCAGGTCGAATGCATCGGGAGCGAAATCACCGATGCGATTTCTCAAGGCCGGCTGCACGCGGTCGTTGAGCAGTGTCGGCCGGATGCCGATGCCCGCTTGAACGCATGGTCCCAGCAGCGCGGGTATCACTTCGAATTGCAGGCAATCGCCAATGCAGAGAATTCGTTGTTCGCGGATGGTTGGTTGGGCCAGGAACCGGGCCACCTGTTCCAGTTTCGAGTCGAGCAGGTGAAGCGCTTCGGCGGAAATATCGGACAGCAGATCGATCCACGCCGTACGGACCAGTTCGATGGCTTGGTCCGGTTTGTAATCGACCGGCGCGCTTTCTTTCGGCAAGTCGGCGAAGAGCCTGGAATGAACCCAGCCGGCAAACAACTCGAGGATCAACGGATCGCCGGTTTCGCAATGAGCCGCCAGCAAATCGATCGCCGTCAAAAGCTGCGCTCGTCCCCATTCGTCCAACTCGTCGAATCCCGGAGCAGTTTGAACCACCGAGTATAATGCGCCGCCCAGCTTCGTCCGATGAATGCGAAGTGCCGCTGCCAATGTTTTCCTCGGCCGGGCAGGCAGTCTAAACAGCGGCATGGATACAAACCCCTCATGGTGTGGTCGGCAATTTCCGACGCTCCCGGCATACGGTGAATCCCTGAATCCGGGCCCGCGTCAACCTGATGAACCGCGCCGGCCGCTTGGCCGCCACCCGGGGCCAAGTACAATGGAGATTCCATGAAAATCATCGTCACTGGTGGAGCTGGGTTCATCGGATCGTGTTTCGTGCGCCTGGCTCTCGGCAATCCTGCGCTTGAGATCGTCAACCTCGACAAGCTGACTTACGCCGGAAATTTGGAGAATCTCGAATCGGTGGCCAACCACCCCCGCTATCGCTTCGAGCACGCCGACATCTGCGATCTGGACGGATTGCGCCGCATCTTCGGGGAAGCCAAACCGGACGCGGTGGTGCACTTCGCCGCCGAGTCCCATGTCGACCGCAGCATTTTCGCTCCCCAACCCGTCTTTGAGACCAATCTGCGCGGCACCTTCAATTTGCTCGAGAGCATGCGCGCCCAGCGCGTCGCGCGCTTCATTCACGTTTCCACCGACGAAGTCTATGGCAGCCTGGAAGCTCCGCTGGAAGCCGACGAGCAGTTCCCGCTACAGCCCAGCAGTCCCTACTCGGCGGGCAAAGCCGGCTCGGACCTGCTGGCCCTGAGCTATCACAGAACGTACAATTTACCTGTAATCGTGACGCGCGCCTCCAACAACTACGGGCCTTGCCAGTTCCCCGAAAAACTGATCCCGCTGATGATCACGCACGCCTTCGATAACAAGCCCCTGCCCGTCTATGGGGACGGAATGCAAATCCGCGACTGGTTGTACGTGGAAGATCACTGCCGGGCGATTCTGGCGCTGCTGGAGAAGGGGCGGGATGGCGAGATTTACAACATCGGAGGCAATCGCTCTCTACCCAACAAGACCGTGGTGGAACAAATTCTCGCCATCACCGGGCGGCCGTCCAGCCTGATCGAGTACGTCAAAGACCGGCCCGGGCACGACCGGCGCTATGCGCTGTCGAGCGAGAAGTTGCAACGCGAGACCGGCTGGAGCCCACGCATGGATTTCGAGCGCGGGCTAAGGGCCACCGTCGACTGGTACCGGTCCAATCCGCTGTGGATCGCGCACGTCCGGTCAGGCGAATATCAGAAGTACCACGACAAGAACTACGCCAACCGCAATCAAGAGCTGGGGGCCATTTGACGGATTCGATTCGATGCAAGTTGAAAGGCAGCCAGGCATGAGCGCGCCCGCGGGCAAGCAGTCGGCGCTCGAGCTGGTAACGCCGGCCTGCGAAAAAGGCATCGGCAAGCTGATCGTGGCGCCGGACTCGAACGACCGGATTTCCGGCGTGGAGATTGATACCTACCCAGTGTGGCCGGATGATCGCGGCTACTTTCTGGAGGTGGCGCGCATGGGCCAGGGGTTCACGCGGCACTACCCGAAAGAGACCACGCAAGTTTCGGCCGCGCTGAGCTATCCCGGCACTATCAAGGCCTTTCATTTTCACCGCCGCCAGACCGACTGTTGGGTTCCGGTGGACGGCATGCTGCAGGTGGCCCTGGTGGATTTGCGGCCCCAATCGCCTACCTTCGGCTCGCGCAATACTCTCTATGTGGGCGCGCTGCGGCGCTGGCAGCTATTGATTCCGCCCGGAGTGGCCCACGGTTATAAGGTGATCGGAACCGCGCCGGCCTGGCTGGTCTACTTGACCGACCGCTTCTACGATCCGGCCGATGAATGCCGCATTCCGTACGACGATCCGAAAATCAATTACGATTGGGAAACGCAGCACAAATAGACGTTATGAGGATTTTGCTTTCCAGTTCCAGGCGGTCTGGACGATTTCTTCCAGCGTGGAATGCCGCGGGCTCCACTTCAGCACCTCGTTTGCCTTTGCGGCGTCCGCGATCAGCGAGGGAGGATCGCCCGCTCTTCGGCCGATCTCGCGGACCGGTACTTTTCGTCCCGAAATGCGTTCCACCATCGAGGTCACCTCTCGAACCGAGTGCCCCTGGCCAGTACCAAGATTAATCGCCGTCGTCGCTCCGCCGCCTTGCAGATAACGCAGCGCTGCAACGTGCGCCGAGCCGAGATCGGTGACGTGCAGATAGTCCCGGATCGCGGTTCCGTCCGGCGTGTCGTAGTCGGTGCCATAAATCTCCAGCGCCTTGCTTAGTCCCATCGCGGCCGAGATCGCCAGCGGAATCAGATGGGTTTCCGGTTCGTGATTCTCGCCTATCTCGCCCTGTGGATCGGCGCCGGCGGCGTTAAAGTAGCGCAGCGCAACCGAGCGCAGCCCGTGGATCGAGCCAAACCAGTACAGCATGCGCTCCACCATGAGTTTGGATTCCCCGTAAGGATTTACGGGCTGTTGAGGATGGCTTTCGGTGATTGGGATCTGTTGCGGATTCCCGTAGGTGGCGCAGGTGGAAGAGAAGACGATGTTGCGCACTCCCCGGTCACGCATGGTCTCCAGAAGGCCGAGAGTGTTCACCAGGTTATTGCGGAAGTACAACCCCGGAGACTGCATCGATTCGCCCACGGAAGCAAATGCCGCAAAGTGCAAAACGGCTTCGATGGGATATGCGGTGAAGACCTCCTCCAGCGCAGTGCGGTCGCCGAGGTCCGCCTCGATCAGCGGCCCCCACCGCACCGCCTCCCGATGCCCGCGCTGCAAGTTGTCGAGTACCACCGGTTCGAAGCCTGCTTCGGCAAGTGCCTTGGCCGTGTGGCTGCCAATGTAGCCGGCCCCGCCGGTTACTAGTACATGCACGTGTTCCCCGATCTTAGCATTCGGCTGGAGGGTTGATTTTAAGGGCGCGCCGGATTAGGTAGTTTCCATTGCAAGCGCCTGCTCAACTGCATCGCACAGGGCGTGACCCAACAGGATGTGGCACTCCTGGATGCGCGGCGTTTCCTCGGATGGCACCGCGATTAAAGCGTCGACCAGACCGCGCAGTCGGCCGCCTGAGGCGCCGGTAAGCGCGATCGTAAACAGGCCCAGGCGGCGCGCGCAGATGGTAGCTTGAATCACGCTGGGCGAGTTGCCCGAGGTGCTGATCGCGACCGCCACGTCGCCAGGCGCGGCCAGGGCTTCCATCTGGCGAGCGAAAACCTGCTCATATCCATAGTCATTCGAGATCGCTGTCAGGGCCGAACTATTCGAATTGAGCGCAAGCGCCGGCAGTGCATCCCGTTGCCGTAAATAACGTCCCAGAAACTCCGCGGCAAGATGCTGCGCATCCGCGGCGCTGCCGCCATTGCCGAAGAACAAAGCTTTGCGGCCCGATCGGTACGCCGAAACGAGGGCGTCAGCCGCTCCAGTTAGCGCGGGAAGACAAGCACCGATCAGGCAGTTGTGCACCTCCAGGCTACGCTCTATGTTGGTTCGAAGGATGCCAGCAGTGGTGTGGGTCACTTTTCGCCCTATTCTACCGGAGACCGCGCAACATTCGCGCCGGACCCTTGCCAACCACTGCGCCGGCGGCATTCGTGAAACTGAATTGGTAATAGCTATCGCCCAGATTCTTATCCAGCGCCAAATTGCAGCCGTTCGTGCATTCCAAGCCCTGGGTGCTGGCGTCGAGATCCTCGGCGTAGATATACGCTTGATGCACAAATGCCTTCGATGCCCCGGATGGCAGAGCAGGCGCGCTGATGGCCGCCTCGGACAGAAACTTTACCGAAGCCGAAGCAGGCACCAGATAAATGGCGGTCGCCCCCGGTTGAAGATCGACCGTGTTCGAAGCGGCATCCGAGATGAGCGCCGTGGCGATACCGGCGCCCGAAACCACGTACCGTGTTATTGGGTTCCCGTTTCGGTAGGGCGCAAGATTCAGCGTCACGGTGCGCTCCCAGTCGTTTCCGTTTACCTCCATGAACAGTATTCCCCGATCGCTTTGACGCGCAGCCGTGACTATATTTTCACCCGAGACTTGCGACGGCAAAGCTTTTCCCAGAATGAACGGTTCCAACCTCTTGGTAAGCAGGTTCGCGCTGTAGGCCATGGCTCGCCACAACCGGCGAGAATCTTCTTGCATCGCAACTGGACTTGCACCGATCAGCGCTTCTCCTCCGATCGGCATGCGCAAGCGGGCGTCTTGCGCCCAGGTATGTTCGTATTGGAAAAGACGAACTCCAGCGTTTCCCAGGGCTGCCGCCGTCATCATTCCGCACGAGATCCCCGCGGGTGAAGCGCTGGTAAGGACCAATTCGTCTTTCAGAGGGTTGAAGTACGCCCCAGGAGAAAGCTTCCGATAGTAATAGCTGCTGATGCCATCCAGTATGATTTGAGGCTTGGAAGAATCCACGAACCGCTGCCGGCCGTAGAACGCCTCGCGCATCCAATAGCTTCGTTCGGCAATTCCATTGCTCCAGGGGTAGGTGTGGCCAACCTGGAGAGTATCCCAGTAATGGGACATAAAATCGCTCACCTTGCTGTCTTTCCCTGACCAAACGTCCTGCACTTCGGGTGGGGAAATTCCCAGCGCCGGCCATGCAATGGGAACGTGCGGGCTCGCGGATCGCAGCCATCCCGCGATGGTCGCGAGCGCTGTGTTTGGTACCGGCGGGTTGCAGGGTGAGCTGGGGCACCCGCCAGCACTTCCCGCCCACCATAGGAACTCGAGGTCCGGATCGTTGGCGGTCGTGAACATGCCTTGCACTGGACCCGCGGGAACGAAATCGAACGAATGATCGGAAATATTCGTTGCAGTGAACATCTGTCCGAGGGGAGTGTTGAGGTTCGCTTGCCGGGAGCCCGTTAGCGCGAATTCAACACCCGCGAAAAATCTGCCCGGCTTGACAGGGTTGCTGGGCCAGGTCACGGTGCAGCGAGCGCCATCGCACGCAATGGATGTGAACATTCCAGGCTCGCCGACGAATCGGGGTGGAGTAGGGCTGGCGCCCCACATCATACTTCCTTCGTCGATGATATCGGCGCCGATGGCCACACCGGAAGAAGCCAGCACTTCCATCGCGTGCTGCACCGCTTCTTTCGCGGGTGGCCAATTCAATGTCCACCAGCCCTCGCCTCCAATGCCTCGCGCAATCTCGTCACCCATCACGTAGAGGTGGTAGCCATGCTGCGCCGCCCAGGCCCAACGCGGTGGCAGGGCTTTGTTGTATTCCGCTTCCCAGTGGCCGAAACTCGACTGAATATTCCGTGGATTTAAATAAAGGCCGCCATATAGCGTGTTCACGCCAGCGCGCTTCACTTCCTGATCGATCATAGGATCTTGCACGTCGGATACTTCAAGGGAGAACGGGGCCACAGGGAAGATAGATGTTCCAGGTTCGTACGCAGTTAAGAGTCTCCCGCCGCCGGAGAAGTGCGGAATATTAAGGTTCTTCCTGACCCATACGAAGGCCTCCGTCTTTTCGCCACTGCTCGTAATCGCGATCTTAGAAAATCCTTCGAGGCTTTGCGCCGTTATCTTCCCGGACCCGTCGACGATTGCCGCCGAGGGATTGCTGGATGCATAGGAAGGCGTGGTGCACGGCGCCGAGCGATCGTCCGTATACATCGCAAGACAGTGCAAAACGGTGGATTCACCCGGCTTCAGATACACATTCTGGAAATTCGCCGCGATCCCCTTCGGCAGATGACGATTGTCCGTTACTACCACCCGCTGCACCGCGAGCCGGGGGCCGTGGTTGGTCTTCTTCTCCGGCTCACCTGCCGGCCATATGTTTGAAGCGATCTCGACGTGCAGTTCGTGCCTCCCATTCGAGACATGCGTGGTGTCGAGCGGCAGTTCCGCCGTAAATTTGTTCTTTCCGGCATGGTCGCTATAAAATGTCGATTGCAGAACGCCGTCCATGAAGACCGACCAGCGCGCCGGGTAATACAGGGGGTCCATGGCGGTCAGCAAAAGTCTTATCCGGCCGTGCAGAGGAACCGACAAGTCCTGGCCATCGACGGTCACTGATCCGCCACGATTCTGAATGTCGAATACCTGTGCGGCGGTCGCGATCACTTGGCCCGCGGCGTCATAGGCAATCGCGTCCAGCGCGTAATTTCCGTCGCTCGCCAGGCCAGAATTCCAGGTCAAGCTGAAGGGTGGCTCCGTCGCAAATCCAAGAGTTAGCGAGCCCAGCCTATACTCAACTCGATCCACCGTCAGGGCGGCGGAAGTATCGACCGAAAACTTGTAAATGCCTGCTACGGTCGCTTTCGCCGGCGGAGCCGTGATGGTGATGGAGGCGGCGCTCAGAAAAGTTGAAACCGCGAGCGCCAGCGCAGGAACTGTTGCCAGGCACCGGCTCCCAGAGGGACTGAAACGGCTGAGCATGGGGCCAAGGCCAGTCTAGCAGGTGTCGCTCGCAGCGGTTGTTTCTTGAAATCCGGGGGCGTCGCCTGCAGGCCGGCGGCTCCCCTGCGTACGCACCTAGCGGCTCTGTCTACCACGCCCGGCAGAAAAGGCGTGTGATGGTAGCGGCGCCATTTGACGATCGACATTGGCGAGGCAGCGGGTGAGTATTTTGGCGAGAGCACCAACGTTGGGCTCATCGAGGACATCTTCGTGCCCTCCTGGAATAGAGTGCAGCTCTACGCCTTGGCTGGCCAATCGGGCCCAAAAGTCGGTGGTCGCGCCGGGGTCGCCGGCCGAGCCGCGCGCGTGAAAGAGCGTGATCTTTCCAGCAGACCGGCGCGGCAGGTAATTCTCTCCAGCAAACCAATTGATGTTGATGGCCCTGCACAGAAAGCGCGGAATGGGTCTCCCGCGAGCGCGAAGAAGACGATAAGTGGGTTTTAGAATCCGCGACAGGAATACTTCTTTTATGTGCGATAAGGCCCGGCGGCCCAGAAACGGCTTGAAACGCTCCGCCACATGCCGGCGTAGCCTCTGCGCCAGGGTTTCGGCCACGGGGGGTGGTCCCATGCGCAAGTTGTCGATCATCCCCAGCATCCCAATCTCCTCACCGCGTTCACGGAGTTGGCGCGCCATTTCGAAAGCCAACATGCCGCCAAACGAGTAACCCAGAAAATGATAGGGCCCACGTGGATGCAAGGCCTGAATCGCTTGGATGTAGTAGGCCGCCAGATCTTCCACGCCTGTGAGCGCGAACGTCTCACCGAGCAGCGCCTGCGATCGTACCCCGTAAACCGGCTGGTCGGGTTCCAGGTGCCGGACGAGATCCTGGAATGGCCGCAGCGTTCCATCCACGCCGTGAATGAGGAACAAGGGCGGTTTTGTACCTTCGGGACGAAGCGGAACAATCGCGGATGATCCAGCAGACTCGAGTACGCCGCCTCGCCGCATCCTATTTCTGAACGCCACGCGGCGAAGCATATTGGTTAGGCGAGCCAGTGCGCTGCGATCCGCCCAGGGCAACTGGACAGGCTCGCGGACCAGCTCCGGCTCCTCTAACGGCACGTCCTGGAAGCGTTCCTGGTAGCAGGCGCCTGCTCTCTGAGCGGCCTGGATTGCCGCACCCACAAGGGGGCGATCGGGCCGCCGCCGTTGCGACGTTTCAGATGGGCAGGAGGAATGCACCTGGAGTTCATTTCGCTGTTCACGTAAACTCTACACTGCGGTTAAAATTGGGACAATAGAACCTCCGTACTAGGCTTTTTAGAGTTGAGTGATTCGCTTGCTTGGGCAGGCTTGCGCGCCCCGAGAAGGATCAACCGATTCCGATCTTCGCCGTAAAGGAGTAGGACGCCGTGAAAGATCGTTGCCGTCGGATCATTGCGTTCTCGGATCTGCGGGACCGGATTGCGACCTGTCCCGGGCCATCCGAATGGCGAGTTTGAACTTTTCCGCCAGCACCCGAACGTGAGGCTCCTCGGTAGCACTCACGTGATTTCCTGGAACGTCATAGACGTCGACACCCTCGTCTGCCAGCCCGCCCCATCCGAGGTACCGGTCGAACTTATCCACCACGGTTCGCTCCTGCACTCGAAATACGCTCAAACGACCATAGAACGGCGTGGGTTTGTAATGGACCGCGGCGTCGATGTTGGCCGCTTGCAGCATCGTCTTCGTTCGAGGCAGCGAGCGGGAATCGCCTTTGAGCCCGGCCGCTCCGCGTCTCTTCAGAAAGAACAGCCGCCACAGTTCATTTCGGATCCTCAAGCGGAAGGTCCCCCGGCTCTCGGCATCGGTAAACAACTCCCCGAGTCTTAGAAAGTAGGTTCGAAGAATCTTGGGTGAAGAGAAAACGCGTGCAAAATCCTTGCGGTAAATCGGTTGCCCGCTGTCAATCATGGCAACCAGGGGAACGGTATGCCCTTGGCGATGCAACTGCTGGGCCATTTCGAAGGATATTAAGCCGCCGAAAGAATAACCGACTACGAAGTACGGCCCCTTCGGTTGTACCGTTTGGATTTCGGTGACGTACTGCGCGGCCATTTCCTCGACCCTCGTCAGAATTGGCTGATCGCCGTTCACATCCTGTTCTTTGAGGACGTAAACCGATTCGTCCGGACCCAGATGGCGTATGAGATTCAAGAACCTGGGTGAAATGCCGCTCAGTCCGTGCACAAAAAACAGCGGCGGATAGGCGCCTCCCGCCTGAACCTGCAC
Source organism: Bryobacterales bacterium (assembly GCA_963824345.1). GTDB lineage: Bacteria > Acidobacteriota > Terriglobia > Bryobacterales > Bryobacteraceae > Palsa-89. The sequence continues at coordinate 201,129 of CAWGOZ010000006.1, read as the reverse complement.
CAGTATGCGGCCGGACTCGAGCACTGGACCCATGCTTCTGATCTTCAATGGCCTTTGATAGTCATAACACAGATGTTCGTGCTATGGGCGTTCAGAACGGTAAATGTCCCCGCGTGGCGGTCGCCCACATGAATCGCTAGGGCTTGGGCTCTTCCGAGCGCGATCTGTTATGACGCTGCTGGAATGCCGCGCTCACCGCCGCCATTTCCGGGCCCGTCAAAAGGGAAGGATCGCAAGCCGGAAGGCCGCGCTTACAGGCCTCCACATTTCGAACCTGAAAAGCGGAACGGACGGTTTGTAATTGGGCGCTTCCCAGCTCCATGGGTTGGCAGCTGGCTAACCCCTGCTGGCACGTGGCGAGATTTCGCCTTTGTGCTGCAACGCGAACCGCCTTGGCGTCTGCATCGGAAAGCTCGACCGGATCGCAACTGGAGAGCCCATCCTGGCAGCGCTCCAGATTGCGGCGTAACGCGGCGGCCCTCACTTCCGCGGATTCGTTGGCAGTCAAGCGGAGAGGATCGCAGCTGGGCGAGCCCGCCATGCAACGCTCTAAGTTGCGGCGCGCCGCAGCGGCTTGCACTAACTTATTCTGTCCGGCCGAAAGCCGGACCGGATCGCAGGTTGCCGAACCATCCAGACACTTATCGTAGTTTCGCTGCGCGGCTGCGTTGTGCGCCGATAACGCGTCCTTGGCATCCATGAGAAGCGGGTCGCAAGTGGGGGAACCATTCAGGCACTTGTCCAAGTTCCGGCGATATCGAGCCGCCTGTGTGGCCGTGACGTCGGCCGCCGCCAGACGAGTCGGGTCGCACAGCGTGTTCCCATTCATGCAGTAATCTAAATTACGTTTCTCGGCGGCGGCCGCTACCGGCTTGATCTGCTCCGGTGTAAGGGCCGAGATATCGCAACCTGGCAGGCCTTTGACACAGGTGAGCACGTTGGTCAGATCCGGAGCGGCCGTCTTTAGCTTCTGCTGGGCGACCAACGCAACACCGCTGATTCCGAGCCAGGCCAGCGCTAGAATTGCAGGTTGGTTCATGCAGACAGTTTCCTCTATTTCTCTTACAGATTGCTAGTACTGGTACCGTCGGGGAGCGTCTGAAACCGTCGGCTCATTGACACTTGTCATCGGCATCCGCCATACTCCAGGAAGCGCACGGTACACTTGTAAATTAGAAAGCTGCTTCTGGAGCTGACGAGAAAACCAGCGTGCCGAGATTCTTTCAGAAACCATTCCGATGGGACTGAAATGGCGGTAGCTTGTCCGGATCCATCCCGTCGGGAATCATGTACATGAGTCTTCGGGCGGGGCTTCGAAGCGGGTCATAGAGCTCCGAAGCGGGTCATAGAGCTCCGAAGCGGGTCATAGAGCAAGGAGGGATACGGTGGCGGTATTCAAACCCAGGGAACGTTTAGTCTACTTCCGGATCTCGGAAGACGAGTTCCGTCAATTTAGCAGTGCGTGCGAACAGGGAGGTGCGCGGAGTGTCTCCGACCTGGCCCGCCATGCCGTGCAACGCCTCATTGCGGACGGTCAACAGCGCAGAGAGGGACAAGAGCTGGAAGAGAGAATGCGGGTTCTCGAGGGCCTCATCGCCGCCGTAACCGAGCAATTGCATTTGTTGGCGACCAGCCGGGGAGGAGCCGTTGGAACCAACGCCTTTCATGCCGTAACCGAAACTGTCTCGGCTGGCCAAAACCAAGGGAGAGAAGAATAAGCATGCAATTCCTTCCCAGCGGTCCCGGAGACCCGAACCAAGGCTTGGTGAATCAGGACCTGGTCCCGGCGGAGAGTGCACTGTTCCAAGAGACCGGCCGCCAAGCTTACGTGATGATGGACCCAGTGCAGGAGAACGGGGGGAACCAAATCAATCCTGGCCGGCTTTTGCGGAAATATTGGCTGGTGCTGGTCGCCACCATGATCCTGGGACTGACAGTCGGGTTTATTTCGGTGGTGTTGACTGCCCCGCGCTACCGCGGCCGGCTGTTGCTGGAGGTGCAAAGCTCCAACGGGAATTTGACGAAGATTGGGTCGAGCGAAAGCAACGACCAAAACTACGAGGTAACCATTGAAACGCAGGTCGGCATCCTCAACAGCGGCAGCTTTCTAAGAAAAGGCGCCGACCGCATGCAGTCCGAGAGCCCGGTGGCACTCGCTCCGGCCGGGCAGGGCCTGTTCTCGCGCTTGCGCCAGCGCATTCGCCCCGCTACTCAAGATCCGCTGGAGGCCGCCCGGCTGGGGCTCGACGTTGCCATGGCTACTTTCGTCGCGCGCCCCGTCAACAAGACCAGGCTGATCGAGTTGACTTGTGAATCCACCAGCCCCGACGTGGCCGCGCAATACCTGAATGCCATGGCGGCCGAATTCTCCGACGACGGTTCCCGGTCTCGCATGCAGACAGCGCAGCGAACCAGCGAATGGATAGCCGCCCAGATCGAAGAAACTAAGTCGAAAGTGGAAGAAGCCGAGGAACACCTCCGGGATTTTGTCCAGTCTTCCGGCAACGTTTTCGCCGGCCCGGCGCAAGATTCCACGCTGGAGGACACCAAGCTGATGCAGCTGAAAGCCGAGCTGGCGAAAATCCAATCCGAACGGATCGCCCGGCAGACTCGCTACGAACTGACGCTCCACAATCCTCCGGAATCGTTGGGAGAGGTGTTGGACGACGGAGTTTTGCGAGGTTATCAATCCCAGCTGGAGGGGCTCAGGCGCGATAAAGCGGCGCTCGAAACCGTCTACACTCCCAAGCACGAAAAGGTGCAGAAGATAGACGCGCAGATCGCTTCCATCCAGAAGTCCTACGAAAACGAGATCGCGAGCGTGGTGCACCGCATCAAGAACGACTACGAGGCCTCCGAGCGGCAGGAGAAGTTGTTGAACGCAGCCTACGCCGGACAAGCCCAGCGAGTGGGATCGGAAGGCGGCAAAGCCGCGCAATACAACGCCCTCAAGCGCGAGGTGGAGACGCAGCGCACAATGTATCAAAACCTGCTGGTGCAACAGAACGAATCCAGCATGAGCGCCTCGGTGCCGGTGAATCCGATCCGCGTCGTGGAAGCCGCCACCACTCCCGATACTCCCTACGCGCCGCGGCCGATTTTAAATCTCTCCTTTGGCACGCTGTTTGGCCTGGTGCTGGCCGGCGGGCTGGTTTTTCTGAGAGAGCGGATGGACAGCAGTATCAAGACCCCCGGAGCTTCCCGGCGGCTGTTCAACGCGCCCGAGCTGGGAGTGATTCCAAACCTGGGCACGAACGGCAACGGGCTCCCGAAAGCAAGTTGGCGCGGCATCGGGAAAGCGCAACCGCTGAACGGGACGCAGGAAGATCCCGCCACCGCTCTGGCCACCTGGAACAGCGGTCCTTCGTTTATCGCAGAATCTTTTCGAGGCACGCTCGCGTCCATCCTGAGGAACCAGGCTTCCGGCAAGGCTCAAAAGATGATTATGATCACCAGCCCGGGCCCGGCCGAAGGCAAAACCACGGTGGTGCAAAACCTGGGAATCGCGCTGGCCGAAACCGGCCGCAGAGTCCTGCTGGTGGATGCTGACTTCCGGCGTCCGCACCTGCACCGCGAATTCAGCCTTACCAACGAGTGGGGATTGATCGACCTGCTGTTGGAGGATCTGCCGCTCAGCGATTATCCGCCCGAACGTCTGGGATCGTTCACCGGTCTACCGGGTTTATCGATTCTTCCCAACCGGGTCACGCAGGCCAATGTGTCCAAGGCGCTGTATTCGCCGCGCTTGCGAACCATTCTGGAGAGCCTGACCAAGCGCTATGATATGGTCCTCGTGGACGCTCCGCCGCTGCTCAGCGTGGCCGATGCGCGCATCATCGCGCCTTTGACCGACGCCCTGATCCTGGTGCTCAGATCCGGCGTTACCAACCGGGAGAGCGCGCTGGAAGCCTATCAAAGAATCCAGGAAGACGGGCTCACGCTGCTTGGTACGGTGCTCACCGACTACAATCTCAGCGGCGATCGTAAACGCCAGTATGATTACGACTATGGAAACCCGGGCCGACCCTAATCTCGTGGACGCCACAGCGTCCGGCAACCAGGACGGATCTCGACCGCAAAGTCTGCCCCCGGCGCCGTTCCGGGTGGGGGACTGGCTGGCGGGCAAGACCGACATTCTGTTGCTGGGCGCCCTACTGATGATCGCGTTCTGGCCCATTTTGACCAGCATGGCGGGAAGCTGGTTTGACGAGAACGCCTACATGGAACATGGCGTTCTGGTGATTCCGGCGGCCGCTTACATGGCCTGGACGAAGAAGGACCAGCTCAAGACGCTTCCGCGCCAGCCATCGGGTTGGGGAGTGTTGCTGCTGCTGGGAGGCGCTCTGCAGGCCCTGTTCGCCCTGATCGCGCAATGGATCTGGGTGGGCCGGATGGCTTTTCTGGTTTCGCTGGTGGGCTACTTGGCGGCGGTGTTCGGTTGGCGAACGGTACGGGCCTTGATCTATCCGCTCTGTACGCTGATTCTCATGATCGCGCCGCCCACCTTTATCTTCGAGCGCCTCACTCTGTCGTTGCAATTGCTGGCCAGCCGCTTGGGCGAGATTTGCCTGGAGGCGTTGGGCTACTCGGTTTTGCGCGAAGGAAACATTCTGGAAATGGTCGGCATCAAGCTGTCGGTGGAAGAGGCCTGCAGCGGCATTCGATCTTTGGTGGCGATCTTTTTCATGTGCGTGCTGTACAACTACTTTTTCGTCGAAAGCCGCTGGATGCAGGCCTTCCTGCTGGTGCTGGCAATCCCGGTGGCAATTCTCGGCAACGCGGTGCGAATTGTGGTAACCGGCGTCGTCGGCCAGTATGATCCGGCCCTGGTCGGCGGCACGGCTCATGAGGCGCTCGGCTATGTCACCGTGGTGGCCGCTGCCCTGGGAGTAGTGGCCTTACATCTGCTACTACAGTCCATTGCCAAGGTTTGGCGCGTTCAGCATGCCTGACATCCCATATTCCTCAAATCAACCAGATGCCTCACATTAGAAAGTACGCTCCCGCGCGACTGGCTCTGTTCGCGGCGGCTTGCCTGATCCTGGTGGTTCAAGCCGGCGCCTCGCGCATGCTCAAGATCGATGAACAGAAGATCGGCATTCCAGGATTGCATGCTCTGCCCTGGCAAATGGGACCCTGGGAAGCTTCGGCCGAACAGTCCATTGGCCCGGAGGTCACCGCCTATTTGAAGCCGGACGAATACATACTCCGCGACTATGTCAACCCCAGCGATGGAGTTACTATCGACCTGTTCGTGGCCTATTTCAAGTCGCTGCAGAACGTTTACGGGCCGCATTCCCCGAGAATTTGTTTGCCGGGGTCGGGCTGGCTGGTGAGTTCGTCCAAGGTGGTCAGCATCCCGGTGCCCGGACGGTCCGGCGGAATTCCGGTCAATGAATTCACCATGGAGAAATCCAACCAACGCATTCTGGTTCTGTATTGGTACCAAAATGACCGGGACGTGTGGGCCGAGGAGTATCACGCCAAGTTGCGACTGTTGCCCGATCTGATCCGCTATCGGCGCTCCGACGTAAGTCTGGTGCGATTGATCGCTCCGTTGCGGGACGCGGGGCCGGGCCGGGAATTGACCAGTTGCGTGCAATTTACCGAGCGCGTCTTTCCGTTACTAGCCGAACATTTTGCATCCGTCCATTAGAGCTCTGGCGATAGCGTGCGAATCGTTTACCTGAATCCGAGCGGCCAGCTGGGCGGGGCTGAAACGAGTCTGCGCGAGCTATTGGCAAGCATCCGGGCGGCCGAACCGGGCTGGGAGCTTTGGCTGCTGCTCGGCGAGGACGGCCCGCTGGCCGCGATCGCGCGCGACCTCGGGGTGAAGGTGTTCGTGAAGCCTTTTCCGCGGGCGCTGGCGCGATTGGGCGACACCGGGCGCTGGGCGGCTCTGCTGGGTTTGTTCGGAGCGGCGCTGGCCACCGCAAGATACGCGCGCGGGCTGGGACGCTGGCTGCGCCAGATCCAGCCGGACATCATTCACAGCAACGGTTTCAAAATGCATTTGCTGGGAGCTTGGGTCCGCCCGCGCCGCTCGCCGCTGATCTGGCATATTCACGACTACGTGAGTCCGCGCCCACTGATGCGCCGACTGCTGCGGCCGTTTCGAAAGGACTGTACCCTGGCGGTGGTCAATTCCAAAAGTGTAGCCGAGGATCTGGCGCGGGTGTTGCCCGGCCTGCGGACAGTGGCCATTTACAACGCTATCGATTTGCGGCGCTTCTCGCCGCAGGGCGAGCAGCTTGACCTGGACGCCCTGGCGGGCCTCGCGCCCCCGGCGCCTGGAACCGTTCGAGTCGGCTTGATCGCCACCTTCGCGCGCTGGAAGGGGCACAAGGTTTTCCTGGAGGCGCTGGCGCGGCTCTCGCCCGAGGCGCACGTCCGCGGATACATCATCGGCGGCGCCATTTACCAGACCGAGGGCAGCCAATGGTCCGCTCGCGAACTCCAACAGGAGGTGGACCGGCTGGGGCTGGCCGGCCGAGTCGGATTCACTGGTTTTCTGGCCGATGCATCCGCGGCGCTGCGCTCTCTCGACATTGTGGTGCATGCCAGCACGCAGCCTGAGCCCTTCGGCATGGTGATCATCGAGGCCATGGCGTGCGGCCGGGCAGTTATTGCCAGCCAGGCCGGCGGGGCCGCCGAGCTTTTTGCCCACGGGGAGAACGCTTTAGGGCATCCTCCTGGAGATGCCCCAGGACTGGCGCGGCAGATCGGCCGGCTGAGCTGGGATGAAGGACTGCGGGTGGCCCTTGGCAAGGCCGGGCGCAGCACTGCGGAGCGGCTCTATCCAGGACAACGTCTGGCCGGGGAGTTGGTGGCCCTGTACCGCGAGATTGGTGGGGAGTCGCCTGAAGAATCCCGGGCGCGTCCCGCGAGGACTGCTTCGTGTTAATGGTTCCTCCGCCGGTAGAGGAACGGGCTCGGCAAAGCCGCGGAACGAGCAATCGGGAAATCCTGACCATGGTTCTGCGGGCACTCGACCAAAGGCGGATCCGCGGTGAATCCATCGCCGACGTGGGGTGTGGGCAAGGAGATTTTTACGGCTACGTGAGCTCGCGCTTCGCGCGCTACGTTGGGATTGACGCTGTCCGCTACGAAGATTTTCCACAGCAGGCCGAGTTTTGTCAGCTGGATCTGGATAGTGGCGAACCCCCCCTCGCCGATGGTAGCGCCGACGTCGTGACCGCCATCGAAGTCATCGAACATTTGGAGAACCCGCGGGCATTTATGCGAAAGCTCGTTCGCCTTGCCAAGCCCGGCGGCTGGATTATCGTGACCACTCCCAATCAGCTGAGCTGGCTGAGTTTATTGACCCTGATCGTAAAGCATCGTTTTCAGGCTTTTCAAGACGTTCATTATCCGGCGCATCTTACCGCTTTGCTGGAAGTTGATTTAAGGCGCGTGGCGGCGGAGGCCGGCTTGACAAAAATTGAAATCGAGTACAGCCATTCCGGGCGGATTCCTCTTACCGCTCGGCATTATCCCCGGACGCTTTCCCGCTGGTTCCCCCGAGCTTTGTCGGAGAACGTGCTGGTGATCGGGCAAAAATCGAAGTAAAGAAGCGGCGACTCGCGCAGTGAACCTCCTTTCCCAAGTCTCGATTCAGAACGCGCCGGCCCCCAGCGACGCCGGCCGTTTGCGGATATTGCATTTGCATGCGGGCAACCTCTATGGGGGCGTCGAAACGCTGCTTGCCACGCTCGCGAATCTCCGGCCTCTGTGTCCCAGCATGGAGCCGCATTTCGCGCTCTGTTTTGAAGGCCGCTTGAGCCGCGAACTCATTTCGGCCGGCGTGCCGGTGCATCTGCTGGGAGCGGTGCGTATCAGCCGGCCCTGGACCGTCTGGAGGGCGCGCCGCCGATTGCGGGAATTGCTGGCGCGGGAGCGCTTTGACGCCGTGCTGTGCCACATGGTGTGGCCCCTGGTCGTTTTTGGTCGTACGGCCAGAGCCGAAGGGCAAAAAGTGGTGTTCTGGGCGCACAGCGGCCACTCGGGAAAGAGCCGTCTGGAACGGATGGCGCGGCGGATCACGCCGGATCTGGCCATCTCCAACAGCGCTTTCGTGGGATCCTCGTTATCGAATCTGTACCCCCATCTTCCAACGCCGGTCATGTATTACCCGCTGGCGTTGGTGGAGTCTGTGGAAGCCCCGCAACTACGCGCCGCCGCGCGCCGCGAACAGGGAGTGAATGACGACACGGTGGTGATCGTCCAGGTGAGCCGCTTCGAAGCCTGGAAAGGCCACTTGCTTCATCTGGAGGGGCTGGCGCGGCTGAAATCCCGCGACTGGGTGTGTTGGATGGTCGGTGGTCCTCAAAATCCGGCGGACCAGCGGCAGTATGACGAGGTGCTGCGGACGCGCGACCGGCTGGGCCTGGCCGATCGCGTCCGTTTTCTCGGGCAGCGCTCCGATGTCCCGCAACTGCTGGCGGGCGCGGACATATTTTGTCAACCCAACCAGGGCCCGGAGCCGTTCGGCATCGTGTTCGTGGAAGCGCTTTGGGCCGGCCGTCCGGTGGTCAGCACGGCCATGGGCGGCGCACTGGAGATTGTTAACGAGTCCTGTGGAGTTCTCACCGAACCGGATAGCCCGGCCAGCCTGGCAGCCGCACTCGACCGCTTGATCCAATCGCCCGAGCTGCGTTCGCGATTGGGAAAAGCGGGGCCGGCCCGGGCCCGGCAGTTGTGCGATCCCGGTGCGCAGATGCGCACGTTGGAGGATTTAGTGCGAGGAGCGAAATGGCGTTCGTGAAGGCGCTGACGGAGGTGGATCGCCACTCCGCGGCCGACCACCGCGCCTCACACCCCTGGGTCCTGGTGGCAGGTGGATTCCATCGCCAGGGCGGAATGGACAAAGCCAATCTGGAGCTGGCGCAATACCTGGTCGGGCAGGGCACGCCGGTCGACATCGTCTGCCACTTCATCGACGCCGATCTGGCGCGGCATCCCTTAGTGACGGTTCACATTGTTTCCCGGCCTGCGAGGTCTTATTTCCTGGGAGCGCCGCTGCTGGACTTTACCGGACGGCGGGTCGCCCGGCGGCTGCGCGGCAAGTTTCCCAACGCGCGCGTACTGGTGAATGGGTCGAACTGCCTGTGGCCCGGCATCAACTGGGTTCACTATGTCCATCATGCTTGGGACGACGGTCCGCTGGAGGGCCCACTTTTGTTTCGCGCCAGGCTTAGACTGGGCCGCTGGCTGATGCGCAGGCGAGAGCGGTCGGCCGCCCGGATCGGCCGGCTTTTCATTACGAATTCCGACCGCACCAGCCGCGACCTGATTGAGCGTCTGGGCGTGGATGCCCGGCGCATCCACACCGTCTATCTCGGCGCGGAGAGCGAATGGGGCCAGGTGACTCGCGAAGAAAAGGCCGCCAGCAGAAAAGCGCTCGACATTCCCCCGGCCCGCGCCGTAGCTGTTTTCATCGGCTCCCTCGGGCATGACCGCAGAAAAGGATTCGATGTTCTGCTGGAGGCCTGGAGGAGATTATGCGCAGATCCGCAATGGGACGTGGATCTGCTGGTCGCCGGAAGCGGCAACGCGCTCGGCATGTGCCGCGAACAGGTGTCGCAATGGAAGCTCGAGGATCGCATTCGCATCCTTGGTTTTTCCGACCGGGTGCGCGAGCTTCTGGCCGCTGCCGACGTGCTGGTAAGTCCGGTTCGATATGAGGCTTACGGACTCAACGTGCAGGAAGCCATCTGCCGGGGAGTGCCTGCGATCGTTTCCTCCGCAGCCGGGGTGGCGGAACGGTACGGGCCGGAATACGCGCCGATGTTGCTTCCCGATCCGGAGAACGTCGACGATCTAGCCGCCCGATTACGGCAGTGGCGTTCGAACATGCCGGAATGGGAAGCGCGCTTCCAGGTACTTGGCGAGAAGCTCCGCGGTTACGGCTGGCAAGAGATGGCGCGGCGGATGGTTTCGATTGTGTCGGATTGCTGGCCCCTGGCCGACCCGAGGGAAGACGCCGAATGATAGGACTGTCTCTTTGCTTTATCGCGTTCGGAGCCACCCTTTGGGCCGGGAGGCGGTCGCTCGGGCTGGGGCTTGTCGCACTGTTGTTCTGGGGCTACTTTTTCGGAATCGTCCGGGCGAACCTGATGAGTGCAGGCTCGTATTTTATCTTCGATGCGGGCGTGCTGGGCTTTTATCTCTCTCAAAAAAAGTTGCTCCTGGGCGACCGGCGGTCGTCGGCCTTACGAATGTGGTGCTGGATTCTTATGTTGTGGCCGGTTCTGCTGATGGCCATACCGTTTCAGCCGTTTCTGGTTTCCCTGGTAGGGTTGCGCGGCAGCATTTTGTTTCTCCCGATGATGCTGGCGGGAAGCCGCCTGCGCGGAAACGACTTGCGTCTGCTGGCCTTCGGATTCGCGGCGCTGAACCTGGTCGCGCTAGGTTTTGCCGGGGCGGAATACGTTATGGGCCTGCAGCGTTTTTATCCCCACAACGCGGCCACGATGATCATTTACAGCAGCTCGGACGTGGAGGGAGGATTCTTTCGTATCCCGGCCATCTTCGCGAATGCACATTTGTACGGCGGGACCATGGCGGGTTCGCTCCCGTACTTGATTGCCGCTTGGGAGTACTCGAAAACCAGGATTACACGCTGGTTGATTCTGGCCGGTATCGCCGCCGCCCTACTGGGCGTGCTGCTGTCCGCCACGCGCTTGAATTTCGTGGTGTGTTCCGGGATGATCCTGGTGATGGTCTTGAATGGCCGCATGGCTGTACGCAAGCGCGCCATGATCGCCGTCGTGATTGTAATCATGGCGGGAGTCGCCATGCGAAACACGCGATTTCAACGTTTCAAGAGCTTGTCGGACACCAGCTATGTTGAGGATCGCATTTCCGGCAGTGTCAATCGCAGCTTTTTCGAGCTCCTGATTGAGTATCCCCTTGGCAACGGATTGGGCGGCGGGGGGACTAGTATCCCCTATTTTCTGTCGGGCCAGGTGCGAAACCCCATTGGATTGGAGAACGAGTACTCCCGAATTCTTTGTGAACAAGGCATTATCGGACTGACGATGTGGCTGGGCTTTGTGATTTGGTTCTTGATGCGCTTCAAGAGTGTTCTTGCCAAGGGTCCCTGGGCCAGCTGCCGCCGATTGGTTTTCTGCATATCCGTATTCACGTTGGGTATCGGGGCCATCGGCATGGGCATGCTCACGGCCGTGCCGCAGACCCCCATCCTGCTCCTGGGTATAGGCTTTGTGGCGACGCCGATGACAGAGGAAACCGGCGAAAAGCGCCGGGTTCTCGCCTGGCCCCTGGTATTTCCGCAACGCGGCTACCAGCCGGTTCCCAGCCTTCGAAGCGAGACCTAGGACGGATGGCACGGAATAAACTCACAGCGGTTCCTGGCCGGGAATCTCCCGGTTTCAGAATGAAAATACAAAAGCTGGAAGACCGAGGTCAACGGGCATGAACCGCAGCCGGCGTTTTTTCGGCGGGCTAGGGTTGGCCTATCTATACCAAGCTGTCGTCATGGTGGGCGGCCTTTGGCTGACGCCTTTCCTGCTGAAGCACCTGGGTCAGCACGATTACGGGCTGTGGCTGGTGGGACTGCAATCCTTGTCGTATCTGGTCCTGATGGATTTCGGTGTGGTCGCGCTCTTGCCCCGTGCGACGGCGTGGGCTACCGGGCACGCCATCAGTGGGACGGGTGGCCAAGACATGGCCGACATGATCGGTCGATCGGCTCGAATCGTCTTGTACCAAACGCCGATCGTGGCGGTCGCCGCAGCGGTCTTGTGGTTTGCCGTACCAATGAGCCCGGCCGTCCGTGGGCCGATCCTGATAGCTCTGTTAGGGTTCACTTTATTGTTTCCAGTGCGCATTTTCCAGGCGGTTTTGCATGGCCTGCAAGAGTCGCCGTATCTGGGCAAGCTGCAATTTGCGAGCTGGAGCATCAGCACGGCGCTCATGGTGATTTTGGTTCTGCGCGGTGTGGGCTTATATGCCCTCGCAATCGGGTGGGTGGCGGGCCAAGTGATTCCGGCGATTTTTTCGTTTTATCGTTTGAAGATTGCCTTTCCTCACTACCTGCCTGCGAAACTGCCGAAAATGGACCGCAGGGAGTTGTTGCGGTCGATGAGCAGCGGGACCTGGGTGAGCATTGCCCAGGTCGCACAAGTGTTAATGAGCGGAACCGATTATGTCATCATCGGGAAGCTGTTGGGCGCCAGCGCGGTGGTGCCGTATGCGTGCACGCAAAAACTAATCATGGTTCTGGCGAACCAGCCGTTCATGATCATGGAGATGGCGGCGCCGGGACTCAGTCAGATGAAAACCAGCGAGAGCCGCGAGCGTATTTTTCAGGCCTGTAATGCTCTGGCCCTGGCGCTGCTTTCGGCTTCCGGCGCTGTCGCTTGCGTGACTTTGGCGGTGAATCATAGCTTCGTTAATTGGTGGCTCGGCGAGCGCCAGTATGGGGGGCCGCTGTTAACCGCCGCTTTCGTGGTATCCATGTTGGTCCGTCATTGGAACAGTACTTCGGTGTACACGATTTTCGCCTTTGGGTACGAACGCCGCGTCTCGTTGACTACATTGGGCGACGGGGTCGTAACTCTAGTGGCCGGAGTGGTCTTGGTTCGCTGGCTCGGAATCATCGGCGCGCCGCTCGGAGCGATCCTGGGCTCTTGCTTGGTCAGCCTGCCCGGAAACCTCCTGGCGTTGGCCGGTGAGCTGCAGGTATCCGCCCTCACCGTGGCAGCCTCCATTTGGTCGTGGTTCTGGCGATTTGCGATCGTGGCGGCCTTCGCAATCGTTTTGGGCCTGTGGTGGCACGCTAATCTGCCCTATATCGTGGGAATCGCCAGCCTCACGAGTGGACTCTATGCCGCAATCATGTTGCCGATGATCATGGAATCCAGCCTGAGGAACTACCTACCACCGGCAGTCACCCGGCTCTGGGACGCCCTGCGTCACCGTTTCAGTTGGAACAGCGCGACACCGATTGGCCCCGTTGAACCCGCGCCGAGCTCACCCGGCGCCGGCGAGAGGCCGGGACTATGAGCGACCATCTCAAGGCGCCGGACGGCCAGCTAGATAAAGGGCTGAATGCGCTGGTCTGCTACGCCGGCAATGCCGTTTCCGGGCGCGGCGGCCAAGGCGAATTTCTCCGGCACATGGTTTACACCATGAATCAGCTTCCGCATGGGCGGGTACTGAGCCGGGGTGCGCAGGCTCAGCGCGCCGAATGCGTCAACCTCCCACTCCAGGGCTGGCAAGGCATGGCCTTTCGTGCCATCACCCAGGCGCCCGTGCTTCGCCGGAGGGGCGATCTTTTGACGCTGCTCAGCGATCTGGATTTCGATTCGCAGTTGAGCGCGCACCTGGAGGGCGTAGAGTTGTTCGACGGCGTGATGGGCCAGTGCAGTTTGACCCTGGAGCAGTTGAACCGGAAAGAGGTTCCCGTGGTGCTGACGGCATTGAACACGCACCTCGACAGCCTGGCGGAAATCATGGCCGACGAATTCCGGCGCCTGGAGATCGATTTTCGGAGTTTCATCCATCCGCGCATGCGGGAACGCGTCCGCCGTGAAATCGAGCGAGCCACCTGTATTCGCGTCATTTCCGAGCTGGCGAAGCAGTCGTTCGTGGAGCGGGGAGTTCCCGCCGAAAAGGTTCGCGTGATTCTGCCCGCCGTGGACCTGGACCATTTCCGGCCCGTCGCCAAGAAAGACGACGTTTTTCGCGTGCTGGCGGTGCTCACCATCGATCCCCGCAAGGGAGCCTACTATCTTTTAGACGCCTTCGAAAAAGCCGCAATTCCGAATTCCGAACTGGTCATCATCGGAGCCACCGGGGATCCGTGGTCGCGGCGGATGCTGCAGAGCTTCACTTCGCGGGTGAGTAATATTCGCATTCAGGCCGCCGATGTTGTGACGGCCCCCATTGAGTCGACCTACGGCCAGGCCAGTGTGTTCGTTCATCCGGCCCTGGAAGACGGCTTCGCCCTCGCCGTGGGTCAAGCGCTGGCTTGCGGCAAAGCGGTGATTACAACTCATCAGACCGGCGCCGCTCAATTGATTACGGAAGGACAGAACGGCTACGTGTTGCCGTGCCGCGATGTGGATGGACTGGTCGACCGGCTCAGGCTGCTGGCCCAAAACGATTCTCTGCTGGCCCGTTTAAGCGCCGCCGCCCCCCAAAGCGTCGCCCATCTCGGCTATCCTCAGGTAGCCGAAAACGTGGCGCGATTATATTGCCAGATCCTGAGCAACTAATGAACCGCGACTCCCAGCATGCACCCGAGGAGACCATCGCCAAAGCTCAGACGATCTTCGTTACCGGAGGGTCCGGTTTTGTTGGAAAGTCCGTAGTGCAAGCTCTTATCAATCACGGCTACCGAGTTCGGGTTCTCGCGCGCCGGACGCCCGAGGGACTGGATTCGTCCGTTGAAATAGTGCTGGGCGACCTGACCCGGCCCGAATCGTTCGCCCCGGCCCTGGAGGGCGTGTCGACGGTCATACATGCCGCCCTCACCGGCGGCCTCTCGCAGGATGTCCAGGCTACTTCCAAGCTCCACCAGTTGAGCGCTCAGGCTGGCGTTCGGAAGTTCCTGCACCTCAGCACCATCTCCGTGTATGGCAATCCCGCCGCCGGCGCCATCACCGAGGAAACTCCGCCGATTCGTTCGGCGGACCCCTACGCAAGCACCAAATTAGCCATCGAAGAGGCGCTGCGGGCGTCGTCTCCGGCGTGCCCGGAAGTCGCGATCCTGCGCCTGGGTTGCGTCTACGGTCCGGGCGGTGGCTGGTGGACCGAGGGCTTGCTGAATCTGATGGCGCGCGGCAAGCCGATCCTGGTGAACGGCGGAACCGGTTACGCCAACCTGATCCATGTGGAGGATGTGGGCGCAATCGTTCTGCTCTTGCTAGCCCGTTCCAATCCGCCGTTGGAGATCTATAACGTTACCGACGGAGAACCGGTACCCTGGAGCCGTTACTTTTCCGAGCTCGAAAAAATTCTGGGACGAACCGCCACCATTTCGATGAGTGCGGCGGAGGCGCGGGAATATGGGAAAAAATGGTTGCGGCCGTCACTCGCGCGCCGCTTGATTCGCAAACTGGCGGGTGCGCCGATCATCGTTCCCCTGGATGACAAGGGCATCGAGGGATATGCCAGCCGCGCGGTTTACAGCAATCAAAAGGCGGCCGCGCTGCTCTCGTTCCGTCCGGCCTACGATTTCGACCGCGGCATTGGCAGTATCCAGGCCAGGCTCGATTCGAGCGCGAACGAGCTGGCCCATGCTGCGCCGGCGCGAAACTCATGACGGTTGCCAACCCTGAACGGCGGACCCCGCGGCCAAGCTGTCATCTGATCAGCAGCGAATATCCTCCCCAGATCGGCGGAGTCAGCGACTACACCAGTCTGTTGGCCGCCGGCCTGGCCGAACACGGCGACGAAGTGCATGTCTGGTGTCCGGCGTGCCCGGGTGCGCTGCCTTCCAGCACGGGACGTGCTTTGAATTCGACGCCGGGCATCGTCGTGCACCGCCAGTTTGGTTCCTTCTCGCCAGCCGACTTGCGGCGCGTAGGCGCGGAGCTGGACACTTTCCCCGGCCCCCTCCGTCTGCTGGTGCAGTGGGTGCCGCACGGTTTCGGCTATCGTTCCATGAATCTGGGCTTCTGCTGGTGGCTGTGGAAACGGGCCCGGCAGCGTGGAGATCGCATCGAACTGATGGTGCACGAACCCTTCCTCTCCTTCGCTTGGGCCTCGCCGCGCCAAAGCGCCGCCGCCTTCGTGCATCGCTGGATGACGATCGTCTTGCTGCGCGCCGCCGCGCGAGTTTGGATCTCGATTCCCGGTTGGGAACGGAGCATGCGAGCCTATGCCCTGGGCCGCAACGTCGAGTTCGAATGGCTTCCCATTTTTAGTAACATTCCCGCCGCTTCCGACCCGGCGCGAACGCTGGCGATCCGCCGCCAGTATGCGGATGGCAACCGGCTCTTGATCGGCCATTTCGGAACCTTTGGCTCCTTGATCACCACCTTGTTGGACCCCATCTTGCTGGCCCTGGCTGGCGATCCGGTCGAGCAAACGATTCTACTCATGGGGAAGGGAAGCGATCGACACCTCAGTGAGCTGATTCAAAAAGAGCCCCGGTTGGAAGGCGTAATCCGCGCCACCGGGCAGTTGTCGGACCAGGAGCTCTCGCATCACTTGTCGGCTTGCGATCTGCTCATCCAGCCTTATCCGGACGGCGTCAGCACGCGCCGCGGAAGTTTCATGGCCGGGCTCGCCAACGGCAAACCCATCGTCACCACCACGGGATGGCTGACCGAGCCGCTGTGGAGTCAGGGCGATGCAGTAAAGTTGGCGCCGGCTGGCGACACGCGAGCGTTCCTGGAGCAAACGCGCCTGCTTCGCCAGGACCCGAGCGCGCGGCTGCGCGTGGGATGCGCCGCCGGCCAGCTCTATCGGGAACGTTTCGACATTTCCCATACCATCTCGTCCTTGCGAAGGACGGAGACCACCAGGGATCCCGAGTGCGTATTCTTATAGCCACCTACAGCCGCCAGTTGCTGGGTGGAGTCGAGAAGTATCTGCAATCGCTGATCCCCAACCTGCAGTCGCGCGGGCATTCCGTCGGCCTGCTGTACGAATATCCGTCCAATGCGATGGAGGAAGGGATCGAGTCCGAAGCCAGTAGCTTGTCCTCCTGGTGTTCGATGGAACTGGGCGTGGACACCGTGTTGCGCTCGCTCCAGGCTTGGGCGCCGGATGTGGTATACGTGCACGGTCTGGATGACGGCGCTCTGGAACTCTCGCTGCTGGATGCGTACCCGTCGGCGTTGTTCGCGCATACCTACTACGGAACTTGTGTCAGCGGGCGAAAGTGTCACGCCTGGCCTCGGCTGGAGCCGTGCGCACGCCAATTTGGCGCGGCCTGTCTGGCCCTTTACTACCCGCGGCGTTGCGGCGGTTTGAACCCGCAAACCATGTGGCAGCGTTTCCAGATCGAATCCAAACGGAACGCGAGGCTCTCCAGCTATCAGGCGGTGCTGGTGGCTAGCCGGCATATGTACCGCGAATTCCAGCAAAACGGAGTGTCTGCCGATCGGCTGCACCTGGTTCCGCTACCGATCGAAGGCAACTCGGCCGGCGCTGCCGCGCCGCAGCCGAAAACCCTGGGCTACCGTCTCTTATTTGTCGGACGGCTGGTGGATGTCAAGGGTATAAGCCATCTGCTCCGAGCCATGCCGTTGGCGGCCGTCAGATTGGAGCGCCCTCTGACCCTGACGATTGCCGGGGACGGCCCTGAGCGCGCACAACTCGAGGAATTGGCCCGGCACCTTGGCTTGACCGTGGAATTTTCCGGCTGGGTCGACAATCGGCGGAGAGCGGATTTGATGCGACAGGCCGATCTGATCGTAGTTCCCAGTCTGTGGCCCGAGCCATTCGGCATGGTGGGTGTGGAGGCTGCGTGTTTCGGCGTGCCGGCCGTGGGGTTTGCCGTGGGCGGAATTCCAGACTGGTTGATTCCGGGGCAGTCCGGCGAACTAGCGGCGGGAAATCCACCGACCGTCGAAGGGTTGGCGGAAGCAATCGAGCGAGCATTCGCCGACCCCATTCATTACGAGAAGCTACGCGCGGGCGCTTGGGAGATGTCCAAGAAGTTTGGTCTGGAGGCTCACCTCGCTCAACTGGAATCCATCTTAGCGGTGGGAGAACATCCTGGCTCCGCGACCCACGATCCGAACAGCGCAAGGCTCGAGATCACAGATTGGGCAAGGAGCAAATCTTGACACTGTCGTCGGTTCGTTGGAAGTGCATGGTGCTAGGCTCTTACGTGGGCAACGTAAGCAAGACCGCCATGCGCGCACCCCTGGTATATCGGAACTGGATCTATTTTCTCTGGAGCCGACTCTCGGATCGCGAAGGAGTTCTAGTTTTGAGGAACGGGCTGCGATTTTGGATTCGCCCGCACACCTCGGACCGGGCCGCGATCACGGAAGTGAATGTTCTGGGCTGCTACAGCGAGGTGCCGGAAGGTTCGGTGGTTGTGGACGTGGGAGCAAATATCGGGGCTTTCAGTCTCGCGGCCAGCCGGCGGGCCGCGGTGGTGTACGCGCTGGAACCGGTTCAGAACAACTTTGACTTGCTGCGCCGCAATATCGAGTTAAACAATGCCGGCAATATCGTTGCCGAACGGCTCGCGATGGCCGGCGAAAATGGAGAGTGCGAGTTGTCCATCGCTGGCGTGTTTTCGAGTATCCATTTTCGAGATGCCAGCGCGAGGATTGAAAAGGTCCCCTCCATCTCACTGGAGCGCTTCCTCGAAGATCGCTGGATCGTGCAAGTGGACTACCTGAAAATGGACTGGAGGGCGCGGAGTGGGACATCGTGCTGAAGGCGCCCCCGGAGGTTCTGTGCCGCATTAAGCATATTGAGATGGAATTCCACAATATTAACGCCCAGACGAATCCGCGTTCCCTGCAAGAACACCTCTCGCGCGCGGGCTTTGAAAGCACCATTAGCGAGGGTGAACGATTCAACGGCGCCCTGGTTGCCACCAGGCAGCCGATCTAGGTGGCCGTGACCCTCAAGGAAGCCAGGCTGGAGCAGAACATAACCCGTAATAGTTCCCCGTTAAAGCTCGCGCTGATCTGTGACTTCCTGGAAGAGCGGTGGCCGAGTATGGACCTGTTCGGTGACATGCTTTGTCAGCGCTTCCTGGCCGAGCACGCCTCCG
Source organism: Bryobacterales bacterium (assembly GCA_963824345.1). Taxonomy (GTDB): domain Bacteria; phylum Acidobacteriota; class Terriglobia; order Bryobacterales; family Bryobacteraceae; genus Palsa-89. Next base: position 182,414 of record CAWGOZ010000006.1, on the reverse strand, counting down.
CGATCGATGTGGAACAATTACGACCATCCTGGCATTCTCGTTTCTCGAAGATTCCAGGCTTGGGGCGCGGCGGATTGTTCCGCAACGCGGATCGTCTGCTGAACCGCTTTCATGACTATCCAGTCTGGCTCAAGAAACGCGCTGCCCGCTTCGATCTGTTCCATCTGGTCGATCACAGTTACTCCCAATTGATCCTCGATCTGCCGGCCGAAAAGACCGTGGTCACCTGCCACGATCTGGACACGTTCAATTGCCTGCTGGAGCCGGAATCGGACCCCCGGCCGCGCTGGTTTCGAGCCATGGCCCAGAGGACGCTGGATGGGTTTCTCGGAGCCTCGCAGGTGATCTGCCCCAGCGCCTTCACGAAAGCGAATCTGCTGCGCCATGGTCTGTTCTCCGCGGACCGGGTCACTGTGATTCGTCCGGGGGCGGATCCGGTCTTTTTCGAACCCCTCGACCCGGCCGAGGACGCGGTGCGTCCCGGCGCGGCGCCCTACCTGCTGCATGTCGGCAGTACGATCCGGCGCAAAAGGATAGACATCCTGTTGCGGGTCTTCGCGCGGGTGCTCTCCCAGTACCCCGGCCTCCGGCTCCTGCGGGTAGGCGGCGATCTCACGGCCGAGCAAGCGCTACTGGCCGATGAGCTGGGTGTGAGGAGCAAGATCGTTCAGTCGCCGCGGTTGACCTCAGAGCAGCTGGCTGCCGTGTATCGGCGGGCAGCCCTGGTGCTGCAAACATCCGACGCCGAAGGTTTCGGCTTGCCGGTAATCGAGGCCATGGCGTGCGGCTGCCCGGTGGTGGCGAGCGACATCGCGCCGCTGCGCGAAGCCGGAGGGACGGCGGCGGAATACTGTTCCGTCGGCGATGTCGAGAGGTGGGCTGAAACGGTGATCGGTCTGCTGCGGGAGCGTGAAACGTCTCCGGAAGCCTGGGAACGACGGCGGGTCAGCGCCCGCCAACATGCCCAAGGTTACACCTGGACCGAAAACGCGAATCAGACGATAGTTGTATATGGGCGCGTCTGCAACGGCAGCGGCTGGGCAGCGCCGTCATAAAGTTATGAAAATAGGTCACGATATGAACCAGCCTGGCATGATCGGGCGCCCGCGCACGGCGACGCCCGGGAAAGCGGGATTAAGATGAATCGTCTTGGGAACGCGATCCTGGCCGCCGTCCCCCCGCCGGTGCTTCGATACCTGTCGCATAATCAATATCGGAGCCGGACACTGCGCCGGATCTTGGGATGGGGCGCGTCCTGGGTCAAAGGGCGGGATGCAGTGATTCTTCGCGGCGTCGGGCAAGGCTTAGAATTTAACGTGGCCGGTTCCCACAGCGCTTTTATTCTGGGAAATCATGAACCCGAGGTGCAGGAATTGCTGGCCAAAGTGTTACGGCCGGGGATGGTCTATTACGACGTCGGAGCCAATGTCGGTTTTTTTGCGGTCATCGCGGCGCGGCTTATCGGTGCCGAGGGCCAGGTAGTTTGTTTCGAGCCGCTCCCGGAGAACGCCCGGCAGATTGAGTACAATGCCAGCCGAAATGGGTTTTCCAACATCGCGGTTCGTTGCGAAGCGCTAGGCGGCTCCAATCGAACCGATGTTTTTAACACCTCCGACGAGCCCACCTGGGGCATGCTTTCGACGGTCGGCAAACCACCCCAACAGGCTTCCGGTCAGATCGCAGTGGAAGTGCGGACGCTGGACTCCCTTTGCGTCCCAGGTGGGCTCCCTCGTCCGGACCTTATCCAGATGGACATCGAAGGCGCGGAAGCAGAAGCGCTGGAGGGAGCCTGGGCCACTCTTACCGCTGCACGCCCCATTCTGGTCATCGAGCTGCACGGAACCAATGCTGCGGTCGCTGCGGTATTAGACCGTTTAGAATACAAATACGCCGTGCTGGGGAGTTCGATCGCGGTGCATGACGTTACTTGGGACGCCAATATCGTCGCGGTTCCACGCGAGCGGCTCGACCTGCTGGAGTTGGTCAAGCCGGCGGAAAAGGCTGCGCTTCCATGAAGCGTCTCCGCATCCTGACGATCGGTCACTCCTACTGCGTGGCAATGAACCGGGCATTGGTCCGGGAAGTGGCCCGCGATCCGGAGTTCGATGTCACGGTTGCGGCGCCGAGCTTCTACCATGGGGACTTGCGGCCCATTGTCTTGGAGCCGGAACCGTCCGGATCGCCGCTGCGATTGGTGCCGTTGGATACCAGATTCAGCCGGTTCGTCCACATCTTCCGCTACGATGGGGCGGCGCTCCAAGCGCTGATCCGCGAGGGTGAGTTTGACGTCGTGCATGCCTGGGAGGAGCCCTATGTATTCGCGGGCTATCAAATTGCCAAGGCCTTGCAGGACAGCCCGGCCAGATTTTGTTTTCGCACGGCCCAAAGCTATGTGAAGCGTTATCCGCCGCCTTTCGGTCACTTCGAGCGTGTTGTGCTGGCCCGCGCACAAGGCTGGATCGCCGGCGCCAGCTTGGTGTTTGAGGCGATGTTAAAGAAAGGTTTTCCCAAGGATACCGGCAGGGTCCTGAACCTGGCGGTGGACTTGGCGGCATTTCAGCCGTCAGCGCCGGCAGAACGGTCCCAGGTGCTGGCGGAGTTAGGATTGCAAACGCCGGTCATCGGCTTTGTGGGCAGGCTCACTCGAGCCAAGGGTATGGATGTTCTGATGCAGGCCATGGAGCAGGTCGGCGGCTCGCGGCCATGGAGCCTGCTACTGCTTGGAAGCGGCGAGTATCAGGACAAAATTCAGGAATGGGCCGCCAAAAAGGGCTGGTCATCCCGCGTCCGGGTCAAGCTCGTTAAGCATGCGGAAGTACCACGCTACCTGGCGTCGATGGACCTGCTGGTGGCGCCCAGCCAAAGCATGAAGAATTGGCGAGAGCAATTCGGCCGGATGATTACCGAAGCGTTTGCGAGCGGGGTGCCGGTGATTGGGAGCGATTCCGGAGAAATTCCCTTCGTCATCGGCGATGCGGGCGAAGTGGTCGCGGAGGCGGATGTGGCGGGTTGGGCGGCGGCGATCGGGCAACTGCTGGACAGTCCTCAAAGGCGAGAGGAATTGAAACAACTCGGCTTGGCGCGCGCCACCCGCTATTCCGTGGCTACCATTGCACAACAGTATGGAGACTACTATCGCTGGATCGCCGGCCAGTCGCGGCAGGCAGCCATCAGTGCGGTGCCAGAGGCAGCCGTCCAGCCGGGCCCGCAAATCGAGTGAAGAAAAAGGCGCTCATTACCGGAATCACGGGGCAGGATGGCAGCTACCTGGCTGAATATTTACTGGGTCAGGACTATGAGGTGCATGGCATCGTCCGGCGCGTGGCGCTGGAACAGCCCGAGCACCACTTGAGCCGGCTGCGAGGGATCCTGGACAAGATCAAGATTCATCCCGCCAGTCTCGACAGCTACCCCAGCATCTTCCACGTCATCAGCCGGGAACAGTACGACGAATGCTACCATCTGGCGGCGCAGAGTTTTGTGGCGGAGAGCTTCGCCGACGGCTTCTCCACCATGTCCACCAACATCAACGGCACGCACTACGTGCTGGCGGCGCTGCGCGAACTGCAACCCAAATGTAAGTTCTATTTCGCGGGTTCCAGCGAAATGTTCGGCAAGGTGCGCGAGACGCCGCAGCGTGAGAGCACGCCGTTCCATCCCCGCAGCCCGTACGGCATCAGCAAATGCGCCGGCTTTCAACTGGCCGTGAACTATCGCGAGGCGTACGGAATGTTCTGCTGCAATGGGATTCTTTTCAATCACGAGAGCCCCCGGCGCGGCCTGGAATTCGTTAGCCGGAAGGTCACCAACGGGGTGGCGAGAATCAAGGCCGGGCTGGCTTCCGAAGTGCGGTTGGGAAATTTGGACGCCAAGCGGGATTGGGGCCACGCCCGAGACTATGTCGAGGCCATGCATCGGATGCTCCAGCAACCGGTTGCCGACGACTATGTGGTTGCCACCGGCAAGACGCACAGCGTGCGGGAGTTGTGCGAGCTAGCGTTCTCCGAAGCCGGTCTCGATTACAAGGACCATGTAAACATCGATCAAACCGTCTATCGTCCGGCCGAAGTCGATCTGTTGATCGGCGACGCCTCCAAGGCGCACTCCGTTTTGAAGTGGCAACCCCGGGTGGATTTTGCCGGCTTGATCCAGGAAATGGTGCGTGCCGATCTAGCCGCGCTGGGAGCGGCGTCCAATCCCAAACCCGTTCTCAGGCGAGCTTAGGCCGGAGACTCGAAATGTTGCAGAAGAATTCCGACATCATCATGGCCCAGCTCCAGCCATCCGATGTGGTGTTGGATATCGGCGCGTGGGCCCATCCTTTTAACCGCGCCAACTACGTAGTAGACTTGGCTCCCTATGAAACTCGCGGTTACTACAACCGCTCGTTTGCCAAGAATAATCCTATACCGCCGATCGGCGGCACGGTCGAATACTTCACCAAGGAAACCTGGATTCAGCGCGACATCTGTTCTCGCGAGCCCTACCCGTTTGCCGACAAGCAACTCGATTACGTAATCTGTTCCCATACGCTCGAGGATGTCCGCGACCCGCTTTGGGTTTGCTCCGAGATGATTCGCATCGGCAAGCGCGGCTACATTGAGATCCCGTCCCGGATCTGGGAGTCGTCGCGGGGCTTGGAGGACGGCATCGTCGGACTCTCGCATCACCGCTGGCTGATCGACATTCGCGGCAATGAGATCTCGTTCACCATGAAATTTCATACCATTCATAGCCACTGGAAATTCTCGTTGCCCGCCAAGTTCGTTCGGAGTCTTCCGAAAGAGAAAGAGGTGCAGTGGTTGTTCTGGGACGACAGCTTCTCGTTTCGGGAGGTTGTTCTTTACGGCGACGAACCGTCCAGGTCTTTGGAGGACTTCGTTAAAACCGTCAGCCCCTATTCGGAATGGCTGGTCGCGGCCGACTCCAAGCTGCGCGCCGCGGCCTTTTTTCTCAAGCGGGTGTACAGATACGGCAGGAGGAGAGCCCTCCGCTAATGGCCAGCGCCTAGGGCCTGAATATATGCCATCTTCCCCGGACGCATTGCCCCCGTCGTTCACCGAACGCTTTCTGGCGTCGTATCGCCGGATTACGTCGTCCGGACAGTTCATTCCCGAGATCGACGGATTGCGGTTCCTCGCGATATTCTCGGTGTACATCTATCATCTGGCGGGTGACGTTTTGCGCCACTCGTCAACGGGCGCAAATCTGGCGCTCCAGGGCCACTGGTTCTATTCGGTCACGCAGATTCTGAACATCGGCGTTCCGCTATTCTTCGTGATCAGCGGATTCATCCTCGGGCTGCCCTTTGCCGCCGCCCATATGCACCGCCAGCGGAGCGTGCCGCTGAAGAAGTACTTTGTGCGCCGCGTCACCAGGCTGGAGCCGCCCTATATCGCGTGCTTGTTGCTGTTCTTCGCGCTCAAGGTGATGGCGGGCCGGGGCGGAGCCAGGGAGCTGCTTCCCAATTTATTCGCCAGCATATTCTACCTGCACAATCTGGCCTTCGGGGCGCCGAGTGTAATCAATATAGTGGCCTGGTCCTTGGAGATCGAGATTCAGTTCTATATCCTCGCGCCCTTGTTAGCTTTGATTTTCGCCGCCTCCAGGGCTTCGGTCCGCCGCTCCCTGCTAGTGGGCTTGTTGTTGCTGGCGACCGGAATCAGCCTGCTGGTCTCCGGCAATGCGACGCTCCAGCATTCGCTTCTGGGGTATGCGCAATACTTCCTGGCAGGCTTTCTGCTGGTGGAGATTCATCTCGCCGGCGGCCTCCGGCGGCAGGGCCACTGGCTTTGGGATGTGGTCTCGGTCGCTGGCTGGGCGCTCTTGCTGGCCTTGCTGGTGCGAGCGGGGAGCCTGGCGGAGTGGGCGGCGCCTTGGCTGATCCTGGCGCTCTATGTGGCGGCTTTCCGCGGCCTGGCGGTAAACCGCTTTGTCACCAACGCCTGGATCACCACCATTGGAGGAATGTGTTATAGCATCTATCTGCTCCACAACTATCTCATCGCCGCGCTCGGACTGGTCACCGAGAGGGTCTTTCCGGCCTATCCATTCGCGTGGCGTCTGGCGATTCAATTCGTCTTGATCACGCCCTTCGTGCTGGCCTTGAGCGCGCTGTTTTTCCGCGGAGTGGAACGCCCGTGCATGCGCCCCGATTGGCCGCAGCGGTTGAAGGCCAATTTCGACCGCGCGAGGGTTCGCTGGTTCTTGACGCCTGCCGTTGCGACTTCCGCGAGATCTTCGCCGGATGACTGAGACGACATCATGATACCGTCCAACCAAACTTTTTCGGAAAACTTGGAGTCCACCAGCGGACACTCGCCGGGGGCTGTCCGAACCAGCCGCAAACTCGCCGTGCTCCACGTCGGGAAATTCTATCCTCCTCACATGGGTGGAATTGAGACCCACCTGGCGGCTCTTTGCGGAGAGCTCCGCAAGTCGGCCGAGGTGCAAGTGATGGTGGCAAGCGACCGACGTTCCATGATCGAAGAGACGGTAGATCATGTTCCGGTGGTTCGGGTGCCTACCTGGCTTACCCTGGCCGCCACTCCATTGTGTCCGGGCATGGTGGCGAGAATCCGGGGGTTTCGCGGCGACATTCTGCACCTGCACCTGCCGAATCCGATGGCGGTTCTGGCGTATCTGGCCAGCGGCTATCGCGGAACCCTGGTGGTCACCTATCACAGTGACATGGTGCGCCAGAAAATTCTCGGCCCTTTGTTTGAGCCTTTCCTGCACGCCGCGTTGCGCCGCAGCTCGGCGATTATCACAACCTCTCCGAACTATCTGCGGAGTTCCCGGATTCTGGCGCGGTATCAGGATCGATGCCATGTCATCCCGCTGGGAATATCGATCGAAGACTTCGACCATTGCGATCCCGGCGCGGCGGCGGCAATTCGGGACGAGTACGGCGACCGCCTGATTGTCAGCGTGGGACGCTTGGTCTATTACAAGGGTTTCGAATACCTGATCCGCGCCATGACGCGCGTTCCAGGCAAGCTGCTGATCGTCGGAGAAGGCCCGCTGCGCGCTAAATTAGGCGCGCTCGCGAGCGCGCTGGGCGTCGCCGGAAAGGTGGTCTTTCTGGGGAAGGTCGATCACCAGCGTTTGGTGGCTTGTTATCATGCGGCGCAAGTCTTCGTACTCGCCTCCGTCGCCAGGAGCGAGGCCTTTGGTATTGCGCAGATCGAGGCCATGGCGGCGGGTCTGCCGGTGGTCAATACGAGTCTCGATTCCGGCGTCCCGTTTGTCTCGTTGCATGGCCAGACCGGTCTCACAGTCCCTCCCGCGGATCCGGAAGCCTTGGCGGCAGCCATCAACCAATTGCTTCAGAGCCAGGAATTGCGCGCGTCCTTCGGGCGGGCGGGCGGCTTGCGCGCGGCGCAGGAGTTCAGTCTGGATTCCATGGCATCCCGGACATTTTCGCTTTATCAGCGGCTCCCGCGCCGCTAAAGCGTCTGGACCGCGGATTGCGCGATTCGGACGCCGCTGCCATTCAAGTATTCGAGGCGATAGTAGATTGTCCCGATGTTCCGATCCCAGGGCGGTTTACATACCGCCGCCGACCCGCAGTTGAACGTGTTTCCCGCCGCGTCCAGATAATACGGATCGTAGCCGTATAGGATCACGGCGCTGGCCGCATTTGCAATCGTGCTTATATCAGGCGCGATGCTGGGCTGCAGAAGTTCCCTCGCGAAGTCGGACGGGAAAATCAGGAACGCCGCGCTCACCGCCGGAATCGTCATTGTGACGCTGCCAGTCCCGGCCGCCACGGTCGTAGCGGCGCCGATCGAATGGCCGGTGACGATCTGTTCTATGAAACTCTGCTCGCTCTGGAGATAGGCGGAGGTGTCGATGGTCTGAGTCTGCGGCGCGTCGGTGGCGTTGAAAATCATGAGAATATTTCCATAGTTTCCCAGGGCCGCTCCAGTATCAAAGAAGGACCCACGATCCGGCGAGTTCAGCCGCGGCTGAAAGATATACTTCTGCCAGCGCTCCCAGGCCAATGCCGAGAGGTTGTGCGCGTGGAAGATTGGCACCACGTCGTCATTCTCAAAATACTCGTTCATGAATAATTGTTGGCCCAGGGTTGTATCGGCGAAGGTCCTGATTTGTCCTAGCGCGTTGGTACCGCTGAAGCCCTGGGCGGAACTGTAGCCGGAAACCGCCGTATCGCCCTTATAGATTCTGGTGCCCGAGCAGCGCATAATCATGCACTCAAATTCCTCGCCAGCGGCCCAGTCGGCGTTTACGTCGGAGTAGTCCGGTGAATAGTTGCGGCCCTTGACGTAGTTGTCGTCGGTGACGATGGTTGCCGTGCCTCCGGTCGAAGACAGAATCGGGATTTCGCGCCAGAACAGCTCATTCCCTCCATCGGCGGGGTTGTAATTCTCGGCCAGCATCTGGAAGGTTCTGCTCAGGTTGCACGAACCGGAAATCAAACAGAGGGAATTGGGCGTGACGGTCCCGGAGATACCGGAGACCGTGAATGGATAACCGTAGTTGCGTGTCTGAGTAGCATCGACGGGGCCGGAGTACGTCATGATCTGGCCGCAGATGCCGGAGGCCAGTTCGGGATTATAATTGCCTTCGCACTGCGATAGCGTCGAGAATGCCGGGGGGTTGGTGGAACTCACCAGCGATTTTGTGGCCGTGCCGTTGCCGGTGGACGTGAAACTGCCACCCGTGCCGGAATAATAGGGCGACGTGCCGATGCTGAAATCCGGGATGCTCATCGCCACGGTAAGAGTAGTAGGCGTGGGCGCGGCCAGCACGTAAAACGCATAGGTTGTCGAACTGGTTCCGATGGTTGAGTTTGTCGAATCGGCCGCGCCGCCTGAATCCGCAGCCCCCGTGATCGAGAGCCGCGTCATGCCGGGGATGATGTTGGTGATTCCGTGCGGCGAACTGAACGTGATCGTATTCCCGGACGATGAAGTGACCGGGACCGTGTACCCCTCAAGGCCGTAGCCGTTGTTACCCGATCCGACCGCCGTCCCGGTCGAAATCATCATTAACGGTAGTTGTGGGTTGTAGCAACCGTACATGACTCGGAGCGTCCAGCCGCTGTAAAGTTGGGCGTTCACAATCGTGTTCGCAGAGCGGCGCTGGATCAAGTACTGACTATTGCCGTTAGCGTTGTAGACGTCCGCGTAGCCCCCTATCTGACTGACTCCTCCGATGGACTGTGCGCCCGGAAACTGCGTGTTACCCCACCAGCCGGGCTGACAATAGTCGGTGCCCCGCGCTGGCCATCCCAGGCTGAAGGTAGCGCCGGAAGCCGCCGCTTGGTTCGCCAGAGTGGCGAAGACATTGTACGGTGCGAATCCAGTCGACGTGTTGGCGTTCCATTCGGTGGCATAAGGTTCTAGCACCAATCCTGGATCGGAGACTGCGTTGTAAGTGCCATTGGCGACGCCTGCGCAGGGAAACGCGAATCCAGTGGCGGTGACGCTCGATGCCGTATAAACATTGGGGTAGACGCTGTTCATATTGGCGACAGCCGAGCCGTGGATGATAAATTTGTGGGCCGCGTTGATCCCAACCGAGATGCCGCCGCCGTTTGAGACCGTGCAGGTTCCGCTCAGCGCGGTTATCGTGTAGAGCCAGGATTGCGCTGAGATCCCATAGCTCAGCGGGCCTTGAAGCGGGTGGCTGTCCCAGTCGCCCGAAACCTCATCCACCATTGGCATGATGCGGACGTTCCCGTAAGGCGACCAGGTGCTCAACGCGATCTCTAGCGGCGGCATCGTCCATTGCCCCGCTGGGCCGTTGGTGGATGCGTATAATTCGGCGCTATTGGACCCGAAGTCTTGCCCGGTGAGTTCCCAGCCGAGAGTGGGATAGCCATTCAGGTAGTTTTGCAAATTGGAAACATACGCTTGCTCGGCTGTTAGCCATGCCGCTTGCCCGGTGGGGCTTTCGTTGCCGGTGAGTGAAGTCCAGGCCGCTTCCGCCTCAAAGGTGTTGATACCGCCCGCCGCGAAGAATGCCGGGACGCCCGACAAGAACGGCGGATCGGCCCTCAGCAGGCTGGCGCTCGAAAACATGCCATGCACCACGAAGCACGACGCGCTGTAGCTGCTGTAAATCTGGCCGTTCGGACCGAAGCATGGCATGGTGTTGCTGGGCCATACGAACACCTGACCCGTGCGAGTAGGGCCGGTCGAGAAGACACCGCCCGAGGTGCCGGCTGGAGCCGGGCAAGTATTCACGCCGTTTTGCTGGAGGATCGCCGCACCTGTCGAATTGTTGGCGGCGGTGATCGAGTAGACTCCGGTGGTCCACCCACTGCCGCCGGTGACCTGGAGGAGCCAGCCGTTCATCGAGGAATTCAGGATGGGGCCGGACAACGTGGAGATTTCCGAACACACCGAACCGTTGGTATGGAGCGTCGAGCCCGTGAAGTTGGGGACCATCGCGCTCAGCCAAGCCATCCCTGTCGCGGCGGCGGTGACAACGCCCGTAGATAGGTTGACGGTGGCAACAGTGGCCGATGAGACGCCCGGCGCTCGGTTCGGTGAAATCGCAAAAACCGGCGTTCCCGTGGTGGTCGAGCCATCGGTGTTCAGGATCGCGGCGGTCTGGGTGAAGGTCGCACCCGGGGCCAGATAAATCTTGTCGGACGCCATGACCGCCTGCGACGTGGCCACCGCGCCGTTCTGGAAATCAACCGCCGCGCACCAATCCCCAGCCGCCGTGATATCGCTCCCGGAAATTACCGACTGATTCGTGAAGTCGTTAAACGTGGCGCAGACTTTGTGGGCGCCGTTCTGGAATTGCGTCGTATAGATATTGAAGGTGCCGCCGGCCGCCGTTCCGGCGGCGATGGTGCCCTGTGAAATACCGTCAACATAGATCGAGAATTGCTTGGAATCGGTCGCGCACGATCCGCTGACCGTGGGCGTGATGATCACAGTTCCGGCCCAGCTCGATGTGGTCGCTGTCGAAGTGGCTACGCTCCAGGCCGGAGCCGAGCCGTCCGTGCAAGCGACCGGCCAGGTGTTGGCGATAGTGAACGTTACCGGCGCACTGGTTGCAACCACTCCATTCAGGGAATTGTACGCCGTCGCTACGACCGTGTGGGCGCCGTTGCCGTTCCAGTAGGAATTGTAAGGGTAGCTGAACGGCGGGATGAGCGAGCAGCCCAGAGTGGTGGGAGCGTTAATTCCTGGGTCATACGCTGCATAGGCGTCAACTGTGTAGCAAACCTGCGTCACCGACGGAGCCGAAGTCAGCGACACCTGGAACTGGTAACCGGCGTAGCCGCTCACTGCATCGCCGGAAGCAGGCCGGGTGATGGAGATGGACTGGGCGTCCAACGCCACAGCGCACAGCAGGCACAGGAATAATCTCTTCATATGCCTTGTCTTACCAGTTGGCGATTGTGAAGGGCCGGACTTCACCGGGCTTTATCACCCCGGCAGAAGATCCAAGACGCGTCTTTTGAACAAGTTATATGAAGTTGTGCCGGAAGCGCACCGCGCGTGACTGCACAGTTCTCGCTCCTGGCGCGTACCCGAGTGAGATCTGCGCGGCGTTAGCGCGTCTTCAACCGATCAGTAACCCGACGTGCACTGGGTCACCGAGGCGCAAGTGGCCGTGTTGTTGAAATTCCAATTGCCGAGCGGCCAAATCTTCGCTGCCCAGGCGGAGATCTGATCCGTCAGGCTGGCGTCTACGCCGAAGAGGCGAAGCCTGGGGAGCGAGTCCCAAACCTGCCCCCCAAACGTCGTGTCAAAGGGGAGCGTGGCCGGGTTCTCGGTGGCCTTCGCGAAACCACCCGCGTAATATTCTTGCGGCGTATATTTCGAGGCCTGATTGAACCAGGCTTGCGTGAAGGCGGTTAGCGCCGCGGTCTGCGTGGCGGGAGAAGTTGCCGACCACAGCGGCATAAAGTTGACATCCACGAGGGCTTCCATGGAGGTCGCGCTCGGGTTCCAGCCGTCGGTATAGGGAGCGGACGGTAAGAGCCCAGTCAAAGTGAACTCTTGCAGGGCCTTGACTTGCCATTCCAGCTCCAGCATAATCCCCGGCAAGCCCGCATCTACGACGAAGACGTTCCTGACGAAAGCGGATGCATATCCGTAATCGATCGGCGCATGGCCGCCTTGCGTGCCCTGACCGTCGTTCAGAATCAGTTGCACCTGAAACCAAGCCAAAGTCAGGTAATCCTTCGCCGCTTGGCTTCCGTCGCCGATGCCGGCACCTGGCGGGATATGCAGCATATCGGGTGCCGTGAAGAAAGGAGCGTTTCCAAACCAACCGCGCACATCGGCCTTGGAACCGAAGGGAACCTGGGGCATGCCTTCCAACCCGAATTCCTGATTGATTTCCCAAGACTTGACCAATTGCCATTGGGCCACCGAGTAGACCTTGCTGCCGAGATTGTTTGTTCCCCAGGTATTGTCGTTTGTGGCGTTGGTTTCGATCGGCACTAGAAAAGTTGCCGTGGCTTCCAACCACTTCGTGAATATGCTTTCTTGAAACAGGGCATTCTTATAGGCAGCTTGCGAATTGGGTACCAAAGCGGCTCGAACCATCGGATAATCCAGGTTGAGGCTACTGGTGGTGAAGCTTGCGCCGAAGCCGTCCATCGGATGGATGGTTGGGAGCCAGGAGTTCCAGTCGGGCAGCTGCTGGGTGATGGGGAGTTCGCGCGGATTGACGTAGGAGCTAGCCGACCAGCCCGCCGTGCTGCCGCCCGGTATCAGGTAAGGCTGCATCTGGGCGTCGCTTTCGAGCACGGCATCCAATCCAGCGCCGGCCGACCAATCGGTCACCGGCTGCGAATCCAACCCCGGTCCAGGCTGGTAAGGCGGATTCCAAGGCCGCCCCGGGTTCGGGACGTTGAGCGAGCGAATATAGCTGGCGATCTGATTTCCCTGGTGCGCAGTCAGCCCATGGAAGGTCGCCCGCGCCTGAATCGAGTTGTTGGAATAATTGAAATACTTCAAATCCCTTCCGTCGATGGTGTGGCAATCGGAACAATGCGCCTTGATCGCTTTCGGGGTTCCGGAAGATGGTGACGTTAGAGACGCCCCTTGATACAGCGCGAGGCCCGCGGCGATATCGGAAGCGTCTGTGAGTGGAGGCTGCCAGGTGTTGGGATCCTCGTTGACAAACTGGGACGCTGCAAGCAGATTACTTCCCGCGGACTGAACGTTAAAGGCCAAAACACGGTACCCGCTCACGATATCGTTCGTTGCGTTAAAGCGGAAGGTAATGGTGTTCGTTCCCGTAATAACGGCGCCGGCCGGCAAATTCAGAGTCAATTGCAGCGTGTGGAATCCTCCGCCGATACCTCCAAACGCCGCCGCATTTCCCAGCAACGTTACGTTGCCGGTGCTGATCGGCAACCATGCGGAATTGTTCACTTGCACACTCGCCTCGGTGTCATATTTGAGGTTATGGATCTGCATCCAAAGCTTCAGTTGTCCGCTCAGGTTCGTGCCTGACGGGATCGTGAAGGAAGCCGCGGAAGTAGTGCCGTTCGGACCCACCACCTCGATCGGAAGGGTAATCGCCGTGGATTGCGCCGTAACTTGCAGCGTGATGCTGGCTGTACCCAGGACGGTGGAAGAGTTCTTCGCTGTGACGGTGACGGTGGTCTGGGACGCTACGCTGTTTGGCGCGGAATAAAGGCCGCCCGTCGAGATGCTTCCCATCGTAGTGGGGCTGATGGACCAAGTGACCGTGTCACCGGAGGGCAAGTTGAGAACCGAGAACTGCTTGGTTCCGGCGGGAGCTACCGTTGCCGTCGCCGGACTGACGCTGGGCGAGGGCGAAGCTTGCAGCGTGATACTGGCCGTGCCCAGGACGGTGGAGGAGTTCGTCGCCGTGACAGTGATGGTTGTTTGGGATGCTACATTGCTCGGGGCGGTATAAAGGCCAGCCGCCGAGATGCTCCCCATCGTGGTGGGGCTGAGGGACCAAGTGACCGTGTCGCCAGAGGGCAGGTTGAGAACCGAGAACTGCTTGGCTCCGGCGGGAGCTACCGTTGCCGTGGCCGGACTGACGCTGGGCGTGGGCGAAGCCTGCAGCGTGATACTGGCCGTGCCCAGGACGGTGGAAGAGTTCTTCGCCGTGACAGTGATGGTTGTTTGGGCCGCTACATCGCTCGGGGCGGTATAAAGGCCAGCCGCCGAGATGCTCCCCATCGTGGTGGGGCTGATGGACCAAGTGACCGTGTCACCGGAGGGCAAGTTGAGAACCGAGAACTGCTTGGTTCCGGCGGGAGCTACCGTTGCCGTGGCCGGACTGACGCTGGGCGTGGGCGAAGCCTGCAGCGTGATACTGGCTGTTCCCAGGACGGTGGAAGAGTTCTTCGCCGTGACAGTGATGGTTGTTTGGGCCGCTACATCGCTCGGCGCGGTATAAAGGCCAGCCGCCGAGATGCTTCCCATCGTGGTGGGGCTGATGGACCAAGTGACCGTGTCACCGGTGGGCAGGTTGAGAACCGAGAACTGCTTCGTTCCGGCGGGCGCTACGGTGGCCGTGGCCGGACTGACGCTGGGTGTGGGCGAAGCTTGCAGAGTGATACTGGCCGTTCCCAGGACGGTGGAAGAGTTCTTCGCCGTGACGGTAACGGTGGTCTGAGCCGCTACATCGCCGGGCGCGGTATAAAGGCCGGCCGCCGAAATGCTTCCCGCAGTGGTGGGGCTGATGGACCAGGTGACGGTGTCGCCAGAGGGCAGGTTGAGAACCGAGAACTGCTTGGTTCCGGCGGGAGCTACCGTTGCCGTCGCCGGACTGACGCTGGGCGTGGGCGAAGCTTGCAGAGTGATACTGGCCGTTCCCAGGACAGTGGAAGAGTTCTTCGCGGTGACGGTAACGGTGGTCTGGGCCGCTACATCGCCGGGCGCGGTATAAAGGCCGGCCGCCGAAATGCTTCCCGCAGTGGTGGGGCTGATGGACCAGGTGACGGTGTCGCCGGAGGGCAGGTTGAGAACCGAGAACTGCCTGGTTCCGGCGGGCGCTACGGTGGCCGTGGCCGGACTGACGCTGGGTGTGGGCGAAGCTTGCAGCGTGATACTGGCTGTTCCCAGGACGGTGGAAGAGTTCTTCGCCGTGACAGTGATGGTTGTT
The DNA here is from genome assembly GCA_963824345.1 of Bryobacterales bacterium. Lineage (GTDB taxonomy): Bacteria > Acidobacteriota > Terriglobia > Bryobacterales > Bryobacteraceae > Palsa-89. The sequence continues at coordinate 167,327 of CAWGOZ010000006.1, read as the reverse complement.
TGGGCCGCTACATCGCTCGGCGCGGTATAAAGGCCAGCCGCCGAGATGCTTCCCATCGTGGTGGGGCTGATGGACCAAGTGACCGTGTCACCGGTGGGCAGGTTGAGAACCGAGAACTGCTTCGTTCCGGCGGGCGCTACGGTGGCCGTGGCCGGACTGACGCTGGGTGTGGGCGAAGCTTGCAGAGTGATACTGGCCGTTCCCAGGACGGTGGAAGAGTTCTTCGCCGTGACGGTAACGGTGGTCTGAGCCGCTACATCGCCGGGCGCGGTATAAAGGCCGGCCGCCGAGATGCTTCCCGCAGTGGTGGGGCTGATGGACCAAGTGACGGTGTCACCGAAGGGCAGGTTGAGAACCGAGAACTGCTTGGTTCCGGCGGGCGCTACGGTGGCTGTGGCCGGACTGACGCTGGGCGAGGGCGAAGCTTGCAGCGTGATACTGGCAGTCCCGAGGACGGCGCTGGTAGCTGAGTTCGTTGCTGTGACTGTGACCGTGGCCTGGGACGCTACGCTGTTCGGCGCGGTATAAAGGCCCGTGGCCGAAATGCTTCCCATCGCGATGGGGCTAATGGACCAGTTGGGAGCGACACCTGGAGCAAGGTTCTGTACGGAAAACTGCTGGGTCCCAGAAGGCGCCACTGTCGCCGAAGCGGGACCAACACTGGGAGTCGGACCAACGGGAGGGTTCCCATTGGAACCGGGGAGCGGCCCGATCAGAATGGTGGCGCTGGCAGTCTGAGTGGCATCGGCCAGACTGGTCGCCGTGATCGTCACCAAAGTGTCGGCTGTGACCATGGAAGGGGCATAAAATACGCCGTTTGCGATGCGACCAATGCCCTGCGTGATCGACCAAACTACTTGCTGGTCTGAGGTGCCGGAGACAAATGCTGTAAACTGCGTGGCTTGACCCGGGTACAAATAAACGAAGGCGGGCGATACCGAAACGGAGATAGGGACACCAACGGGACCCGAACTAGAGCCTGAGAGTGCTGGAGTGAGTTGCACCCGCGCCTGGTATAGGCCTGAGCCGTATTGGACGAAAATCGTTGCAAAGCTCAACCCGGAGATCGACGCTGGAGCCGTGTAGAGTCCTGTAGAGTCGATGGTGCCAGCTGCCGCTGGCACTACCGTCCAGTTCATTGGCGTGCCGACCGGCCCGGCAAGCTGTTGCACCCAAAACTGCTGTTGCTGGGAGGGCCCAAGCACAGCCGCTCGGGGATTGATTTGGCCTTGGGCAACCGCAGCGCAGAGAAATGCTATTGATAATAAGATGGATATTGGTTTGGATGACATTGGTTACCGTTGTATAACACTAACGTAGTACTTGACTGCGTTTGTGGCCATCACGAGTTCCCCCTAGTTAGTACTCGGGTTTGCACGTAGGCTAGCCCATCTTCCGCCTGGGTTGCGGTACTGACAACGGAGTCTCTTTGGTACTACTAGTACCAAAGTGTGTCCGCATCCGGAAATATAGTACTAAAGTAGTGGTGGTTTTAGAACCTTTTGGTAGGGCCAAGGGCAATATTGCCAAATCTTGAGCCTTCCGTCAACCTAAAAATTGCTTCACTTCGGAAAAACATAGCTTTTCCCTCATGGAGATCCCAAAAGCAGTATTTTGAGTTACTCAAGCCTTGCGAGCCCCAACGATCACCCCTGCGGTCCCCCGCAAGATTCGGTGTTGGTCTGTGAGAGTACTGGGCCGATCTTGAGTTGTGGCTTGGTTGGAACTCTCAATTGCTCGCTGGTTGCGGCACTTGGCATTCCCGGCGGGGACCGCTCGTCCGCGCTACCTGTAGCAAGGTCGCCCGGAAGAGCAACCGCCTAAAAAATACGGGCATCAACAGGCCTATGATCTTCAAGCGGTAAAACCCAATTCCAAGGAGGGACTTTGTCGCAGCCCAAATATTGCCCTGCCGCAGCGATGGCAGGATCCAATGCTTGAAGGCGGCCCGTGCCGTAATCATTTCCATTTTCGTTGGAAGTGCAAGAAGCGAAAAGAACACCATACAGCGCACGATAGCATTTCCAAAGATTCTGGGATAGGGATAGTCCCAGTCCGCTAGGTTTTCATAGAAGAATGCAAACAGGAGCGCCCGATCCTTGGCTGAAAGATTCCGTGAGCTTCGCTGCAGCCGCTCCGGACGCCGGCCAGACCAGGTTTTGCCGCCGCTGGTGACAGTCCAAGGAATCCCGTTGAATGTGCTTTCGAGCAAGGTTTCACTAAAGGGCAGGCCAAGCCAATGGGCGAAATCGCGCATGGTTCCGGCAGGATCTATGTGCAAGTCTTCGAAGCGTACCGTCCGCGTGCGGGATTCCATTCCAAAATGCGGCCGATCCTGATCGGGCAGATACAGGAGCGCCGAATAAGGTGCCTTGGTATAAGTTCTCGGATGCTTTTCGGATAGCGTGCCGAAAGTGAACTGGAACATACCGTCGCAGGTAGAGATGGGGTCGCGAATGGTGTGGATGAATTTGGCCCGCGGAAAGTCCTCCACCAACTTCCTTGCTGTTTCGTCACTGACCAGATGTTGGGCGTAGACGATGAGTGGATGCGAACTTACCGGCCGGCCCAGCGCCAGATTGTACGCAATATGCACGAACAGAAAGAAAGTCCGGCGCGACTCCAGGAATTCTGGTGGTTCTTTGCGATAGAACTCAAGGACAGCTTGGACCGCGGCGTAATACCGCGTAGGCGAGATCGGGAAGTCGCCATCGAAAAAGCGGCCATAGTAATGCGTCGCGGAGGCAGGGTACGCGAGTAATTTCTCGCTTAAGGACAAGGACGGGTAGCGCTCAAAGAAATCGAACAGTCTCTCGCTGCAGATCTGAGGAAGCATCAACACGTCTTCATGCCCGTCCAGATAACTGGCCAGAAGGAGCGAACCGCTTCTTCCCAGCGACAAGATCGACACCACCCGGTCCATCGCGTCGAGGTTGTAGTGGGGAAGCTCCTCGAGGTGCCGGGCAATGATAGCCCGCAGATCCCGAGACGGTTCGGCGCGAAACAGGGCATCGGCGCGCAGCCGGAGTTCCTGCGGATCGGAAGTCTGACCGGGCGGCGTTTTTCGTTCGTTTATGAGCGGGAAGCGCATTGGGTACTATTCCTCCCGGCCCTTTCGAAGCACGCTGGGAGCGCCTCCGGGACGACGCTGGGCCGAGTCACGCGCCATGCTTTCCAAGCTCTCCGGCTGGATCGATGTTCCAGTCGTCTCGCGAGGCTCTTTTTGAAGGGCTGCCGGGGCCGAGCGCCAAGAGGGCCTTTCCGGATGCACGGCGCCCAAACCCGCGCGCGACCAGCAGCACGATCGCCATGCGGCAGTACGCAATTCCAAGCAAGGACAGGACTGCCCGCCAAATGTCTCCTTGCAGCGCCGACGGCAAGAATCTGCGTTTGAGGGTGGCACGGGCGGCAACGATCTCCATTTTCGTTGGAACAAGAAAAAGCGAGAAAAACACGATCCAACGGACGATCGCATGCCGGAAGAGTTTGGGACAGGGATAGTTCCAGTCCACGAAGTTTTCATAAAACAAAGCAAACAGGAGCGCCCGATCCTTGCGCGAGAGATTCTTCGAGTTCCGCTGCGTCTGCTCCATACGAGGGCCCGACCAGGCTTCTCCGTCGCGCTTGACGACCCATGGATTTCCGTTGAACGTACTATTGAGCAGCATTGGCTGATAGGGAATTCCTAGCCAATCACAGAGATTGTGCATGGTTCCGTCGGTATCGCGGTGCAAATCTTCGAAGCGTATGGCTCGCGTTCGGGATTCCATCCCGTGATGAGGTCGATCCGTATTCACCAGACAACACAGCGCATCGTAAGGGGCCCGCGTATACGTTCGCGGAAAATTGGCGGCTAAGGGGCCAAAAATGAAACTGAACATTCCGTCACAAGACGAGATCGGATCGCGAACGGCGTGGACGAATTTGGCTTCTGAAAAGTCCTCGACCAAATAGCTAGCCCCCGCATCGCTCCACGCGTGCAGCGCGTGAACGATCAACGGATGCGCGCTGGCACGCCGCTTGCCAAGTGCCAGATGGTAGGCAAGATGCACGAACAGAAAGAAAGCCTTGCGCGACTCCAGGAATTCTGGCGGCCATTGTTCGTAGAACTGAAGAATTGCTTGCACCGCGGCATAATACTGGGCGCGTGAGATCGCGAAGTGGCCTGTGAAGAACCGGACATAGGTGGGGTCGTAGACAGGGTACGCGATTAACTTTTCACGCAAGGACAACGACCGAAAGCGGTCAAAAAACTCATACAGTTTCCAGCCGCAAAGTTCAGGAAGAGTCATCACGTCATCGTGGCCGTCGAGGTAACTGGCGAGAAGCACCGAGCCACTTCTGCCCCATGACAGAATCGCCACCACGCGATCCATAGCGAGGATATCGTAGTTCCGAAGGTCCTCGAGTTTTTCGGCGATGACACCCCCCAAATCCTGCGACTGTTCCGCGCGGAATAAAGCGCCGCAGCGCAGCAGAATTTCTTCCGGGCTGGAGGTCACGGTCTCCATTTTCGGGATCGCGATGCCTAGCTGCGCCGCGCGGCCCAGGCACGCGTCAGGTAGGTAGTCTCGATGGATTTGAGATGGCCGGTTTTGCGATCCACGAAGTCGAGAAATTTATCGAACAGATCGGGCCCCAGCTGGACTCGCAGGTCGTTGACCGAGCGCCAGGCGCCCATATATTGCGCGGGAGTTTGGGTGGCCGAATGCCGCGCTTCCAGATAGACCACGTCATCGAAGCCGGGCTTGGCCCACAACATGCCAGTGAGCCGATCGGGGAGCCCGGAGCGTCCCGAGGAAACGCGTTTCACGGAAGGGTTCAGCCGGGTAATTTCCGCTTCGATCTCGACCAGCAGAGGATTAAGCTCGACCATGCGTGGATTCCACAGGGCCACAAAACGTCCGCCGGGCCGCAAGATGCGCTGGAACTCCGCGCAAGCCTTGTCGAAATCGGTCCAATGAAACGACGAAGCCATGCTGACCAGATCGTACGCGCCGGAGGGAAGGCCGGTGTCCTCGGCTGCGCCCTTGCGCCAGGTGATTTTATTTTCGGGCGTCAGCATGCCATTGCGACGCATCTCATCGCTGGGCTCGACGGCGGTGATCGAATGCAGGTTCCGCGCGGCCAGCATGCGGGTCCAAATGCCGGTTCCGGCGCCAACGTCCACCGCGTCTATTTCGGCGGCCGGGCGCCCCACCAGCGCCAGAACCGCTGTAACGACGCTGGGCGCGTAGCCGGGACGATATTGGGCATAGTCGCCCGCCAGGCTGTCGAAATTGCCGTGCTTGATGGATGGTTCAGTTGTTGTTTGACTCATTTGGTCTCCATTGGAATAAGTTCAGTTCTCGAGGCACAGATCGCCCTCGCGGATCATTTTTTCGTAAAGCTCCAAGTCGCCCGAGCTGTCAATCTCGCCCCATTGCCCGGAAATGCCGACGGTACCGATGGGGAAACCCGAGTCCAGCAGCCGCCGGAGAAGCGTGGTCATGTCCATGGCGTCGCGAGCCTTGGCATCCAGGGCGGCCAGCACGGTTTCGACGGCGCGCCAGGCGGCGGGCGTGAATTTGAGCAATCCCATATACTGCCCTTCGATGTCGTCAATCTGGGTTGTTCGCCGTCCGATATCGATCAGGTTCCCGCGCGCATCCGTCCGAAATGTCTCCGCGTCACTCAGCGGATCGGCAAACCGCCGGCTCCACAAGCTGCGCCAACCGCGATCGTAAGCCACCACCAGATCGCCGGATGAGGCGGCCAGATCCCGCACGATGTCGCGCCCATAAAAAATGTCGGCGTAGCTGATAATCACCGGTCCAGTCCGTAACCAGGGCGCCGCCGCCACCAGCGACATGACCATATTCGTTTCCGCCCAGCGCGGGTTTTCAAAATACGTGGCGTCCTCGACGTCGATCTTATTTGCAAGATAGCCTCGTACGATCCCGATGCTGGGAACGCCAGCGCCGCGCAGCGCCGCGATCTGGCGCCGGATGAGGGGCTTTTCGGCCAGCTCGACCAGACATTTAGGCCGATCCTCGGTGTGAGGACCAAGGCGGCTACCGCGTCCGGCGGCGAGAATGACAGCATGCATTGTTCAAGCTCCGAAAAACTCGGAAAACAGCGCCACGTCATGCGCGGCAAACGGCTCCAGACGTTCCGGATGCCACATCACCCCGATCATGCGACGATCCTGATGCCGGACAGCCTTAATCACTCCATCGTCCGCAATAGCCCAACTCTTCAGAGGGGGTAGAACCTCCAGCGCCGCGAAATTATGGTAGCTATTGGTTTCCACGCTCCGGCCATTGATCGAGATACGCTGGCGGGCGGCCACATGACCGGGCACCTTTTGCAGCCGGGCGCCAAAGCGGTGCTGGATCATTTGCATTCCACGGCAAACACCCAAAACGGGCAGGTCCCGCCGCTCGGCCAGATTCAGAAGAGCAGTTTCGGTTTGGTCGCGATCGGGAGCATCGCCGCCATAGGCCGTCAGATCGTTTCCGCCAGTCAGGACGATGCCGCTCACTCCATCACAGATGGTTAATGCGGCATCCACGGAATTGGGGACCGGAATAGGAAGCAGCCCGCATTCGAGCAGGAATTTCACCCAAACCTGATCGAGACAATCGCGGCGCGTGCCATGTGGGGGGTCGACCACCACCCGCTGGGTCACGGCGACGGCGGTCATGATACGACCTGAACCTGCTGATTGCCGCAATCGAGGCAAATCTTGTCGGCTCTTTTCCAGTGCCCGAACAACGTTTCGCCGGCGCCGATCACGGCCGGCATAGCCAGCTCATTGGCGCGGATCGCCATATGGGAATTCACGCCGCCGAATTGAGTGACAAAGCCGGCAATGCCGCGGCTGAAGATCCAATCGAACCCGGGATCGGCGCTGGGAACGAACAAAATCGTGTCTTTGAGCGCTTCCGGCGAATCGTCGATGGTACTCACGGGCGCGGTGACGCACTGTTTGGTGATGAAATTCGGATGGATCGACGGCAGATGGAAGGCCAGGGCGTCGTCGGGCGACGAAATCAGGGGCGGCAGCACCAGGCGGCGCGTCAGGCTATAGCGTCTTTTGCCTTCGGCCACGCTGGCTTTCAGCCGCGCTGCGACGCTACTGCTCTCCGAATAGAGCGCGCGCACGTCGTTGATGTCGAGGAACGAGCAATCCTCGGTGGAAAGTCCATTCTCCTCTCCGATCTGTTTCACCAGGGAGAGCGCGTCGCTCAGGCTGCGGGTGAAGATGAACTTGGCGTATTCGCGCCCCTCGATTCCACCTTTGATGAAGTGGATGAGGCTGAGGATATCGTGCTCGATGCCGTGCTCTTTGAGCAAACGCTCAATAAGCCGCAATTGGCTTACGGACAACAAAAAGTGGGGCGCGGTGGCGTGCTTGTGGCGGCGATTGGACCAGTCGAAGTACAGATCCGGGGCCTCGTCGTAGCGCGGAGAAAGAATATCGTAGGTCCCGGGGCGGAGATGTCCGTAGCGGGCCAGGAATTCGTCCTTGGTCAAGCCGGCGAAATCCCGGCCGATCTGCGAGCCGACGGTTTCCAGATCCGACATGAACGCGGCGTGGCCGGCCCGGTCTAACACTCCGGTCGAGACCAGCGAGTTCAGAAACTGGTTGGCAATGAAACCCGCTCGGGCCAATCCGGCAAACGGGAGCGTCCCATAGCGCTTGCAGTCTTCGAGCAGCCAATAGACGCGCGAAATTTTGTCCAGAGAAGCATTGCGGATCTTGGGAAGGCGCTCGGCCAGCCGATCGACCTTTTCCCGATCCTTTACCCAGAGACCATTGTCATTGTTGATGATCTTGTTGGTCAGGTTGCGAAGCAGGCAGGTGATTTCGCCAATGTCATCGCTCGAAAAGCCATGTTTGGCGAGCGCCAAAAGCCGCTCCGGAAGATCCAGCGTGTAGCACGAGAAAATGATCTCGAACTCGACCTTGTCGTGCAAGGTTGGCTGCGCCAGCAAGCGCTCAATGTAGTAGTTGACCAGCCGCTCGGCGAGGTCGGGCTGCATGTCGCGGGGCAGGAACGAATTGAAACTCACCCGGACATCGATATAGGGCAGCCCGTGAAAGCTCATCAACAGAGGGAAGCTGCGGAGATTCTTGTAGCCGTAATTGTTGCGCTGATAAGCCCAGATGGAATCGGTGATCAGTTCCCGATAGAGCGACAGGGCTAATGGCCGGGGTTTGAGTCCAACGATCTCCGCGGGGTTCCAGTCGGGCATGACGCCATAGACCGATCGATTGCCATGCAGGTAGGGATGCGGCTTGGTTAAAAGCGCTACTTTCTGCGCTATCTCGGTAGCCGCCTCAGAAGTAGCTTCGGCCTCCGCCAGGCGTTGCTCGGGCGGAGGCAGCGGCTGGCTGTGCGCCAACGGGCGTACCTGCAGAAGATAGAGAGCGCCGTGCTTATCACCCTGCTTTGCAACGGCGAATTCTACGTCGATCCCGTCCGAGTGCAACAGAGACTCGAGTTCCCGTAATAGCTCCAGAATGGGCTGGATCTGGCTGGGAATCCCCTCGTGCCGCGACTTAAGGCAGATAAAGGTCTTCAGCTTTCCAGCGGCTCCGGATGTTACCACATCGGAGCGGCCGGAGCTGTCGTCGTAGTTAATAACAAAATAAGGACCGCCGCCGCTGGGTTCGCGCGTCACGGCTACGCCGGCCATGGCCACGTCATTCAACATGGGCTGCACGAAAACCTGATCGTGTTCGCAATCGCCCTCGTAGGACGCGATCACGCGTTCCACGGCGGGCGCGAGCGACGCGCACCCTTCCACCCCGGCGACCGACGTAAATTTTCCGGCTTGCGACTCCGAGCTGGAATCCTCGCTCTTGGCGCTGCTGCGGACGATGAGCGTTTCCGATGCCCAGGGCGCAGCCGCGACACGCTTCAGTACGCCGTGCGGATCGGCGCGCCACTCGCCAACCGAAAAGCGCACCTGCGGCAGAATCGCGGCACTACGCAATAAGGGAGCGAGCCGTTCGAGTGTCTCAGCCTTGGTTCCAAATTGGACCGCGCCTGAGTGCGCGGGCAAGTGCTTGCGGGCAGCCCCGGATGCCTGCTCCAGAATCCGCCGGACGGCCTCCTCCGGATGAAGCGAGGCGTCATTGTCCAGAATCAGGTCGGGCGTCTCGGGGAACTCAGCCGCAATGTCGAGCCCGACGATATTTGCCGCCCGGCCGTTCGGGGCAGGCGAGTAAACACCTTTGGTATCTCGACGCTTGAGCTCCTCTATCGGAACCCGCACGAAAATCTCGTTGTAGTTGGGAATATTTTCCCGATTCCAACGTTGCACTTCGTGGAACAGAGAAATGGTGGAACAAACCACATCCAATCCCTGCTCGGCTAACATACGGCACAGCATGCCGTTTCGCATCGCGGCCGCTCGCCGATTTTCGGCGGTATAGCCCAGGTCTTGTGAAACGGAGCGCAGCGTATCTCCGTCCAGGAAAACGACGGGACAGCCGGAGGCACGCAGGCGAGTTGACAGGGCTCGACCGATGCTGGTCTTTCCGGCGGCAGACAGCCCGGTGATCCAAAAAACGCGCCCCGACGTTTCCATTGATCAGATTGTAACGCTAAAGGCGGCAAGCGGAACTCGATCTTTAGTACTAGAAGATCTAAGTACTCGAAGGCCGGCCAGCGATTCGCAGCAAGCCCCTCAGCCGCAAGGCGATCAATGCGATTGGCCAAACGATTACAAGTAGCCCATCGGTACTGGAGCTTTTGTACATTGACAACTGTCAAAAGAATCGGTCAAGCTGTTGGAAGGTAATGCTTCCTCAGTATTTCCAATCTCCGCTTGGCGAACACGGCCCGGCGCACCATTGGTTCGCGGTTCGGGTGCGTTCGAACCAGGAACGGACCGCCATCGCGCATCTACGGGAACGTGGATACGAACAGTTCGCACCATCCTATAAGTCTGAGCGCCGCTGGTCGGATCGGACCAAGGAAATCGAACAATATCTATTTCCCGGCTATATCTTCTGCCGGTTTGATGCCGGCGATCGCCGGGCCGTGCTCACGGCGCCGGGAGTGGTGGATCTGGTGGGATTCGGAAGAACACCGGAGGCCATCCCGGACCAGGAGATCGATCGGGTCCGCAGGATGGTGGAATCCGGGCTGCTGGTGACGCCTTATCCGTTTCTAAACGTTGGCCAGACGATACGCATCGAACGTGGCCCGCTGACTGGCCTGGAAGGCATCCTGGTGGAGTTGAAAGGGAAACAGCGGCTGGTGGTCTCCATCAACCTTTTGCAGCGCTCGGTCTCGGCTGAAGTGGACCGCCGCTCGGTACGACCAGTGCGTGCTCAGGCGGCATCCGGGGCAGTGGCGGCAGGGGTTCAGGCAACTCAGGTAAGGTAGTGAAGTAAAGTAGAGTAGTAAAGTCAAAGAAAATCAATATAATGGGCTCTCCTCGGAAAAAGGTTCTCACGCTTCTATTGGCACTGGCCGCGGTGCCTGTACAGGCGCAGCAGCAGCCGCTGCCCGACCTTGGCAATCCGGCGCAATCCACTCAGCCCGCTCAAACTACGGGTCAACAGCTTCCGCCAGATACGGTGCGCCCCAATTACGTCTTGGGACCGAACGATCAGATTCTGATTCGAGCGCCCGAGGCGGAGGAAATCAATCAAAAGCCTTTTCGCGTGGATGGCGACGGCAACATCAACCTGCCGTTGGTGGGCCGCATACACGCCGCGGGGATGACACTGCAGGAGCTGGAAGTGGACCTGGTGCGGCGGCTGAAGGAATACATCCGCGAGCCGCAAGTGTTCGTCGATGTGGTTCAGTTCCGCAGCGCTCCGGTGTACTTCGTGGGGCTGTTCACGCGCCCTGGGATCTACCCTTTGCAGGGCAATCGCACCTTGACGGAGATGCTGACCAGCGTGGGCGGGATGCTGCCCAACGCCTCGCGGCACCTGGTGATTACCCGGCACGAAGAGTATGGCTCGATCCCGCTCCCCAGCGCCGTCGTGGATCCCGAGAAGAAAATCAGCACGGTTGAAATCAGCCTGGGAAGCCTCCGTCAGAATATAAATCCCGCGGAGAATATCCTCTTGCAGCCCTACGATGTGATATCCGTCGGCCGCGCCGAGAGCGTTTATGTGAACGGAGAGGTCAACCGGATTTCCTCTATTGAGCTCGGAGAACGCGATTCGATTTCCATCCTGCAGGCGCTCAGCCAATCGGGAGGTTTCACTAAGGACGCCAAGAAGGATCGAGTGCGGATTCTCCGCCCCATTGAAGGGACCAATCGCCGCACGGTGATCGAGGTTGATGCGAAAGCGCTGTTTGACGGGAAGGGCATTGACGTTCCATTGTTTCCGAACGACATCGTCTATATCCCCCGCTCGTACTCGCGGCAGTTTTGGCAAACGGTTGCCAGCACTGCATTGCCGATGCTGCCGTATATTCTTTTCCTGATAGCGCAATAAGATGTTGCGCAATAAAACTTTGGTACACTGAGCCTGTATTAATGCCCCATTCAGGAACTCGAGGGCTAGCGAAACGCTACTTGCCCGCCGCGTTGGCCGGCCTCCTCGCCATCACGCAAACCCAGGCTGCCGAGCAAGGCGCCGTTCCGCCTCAGGCCGCCCAGGGGCCAGCGGCGCCGGCGCAGGCTCCACCGGCTTCCGCTCCTGCTCAGCCGCTCGCCCAGTTACCGGTCGAGCAGAGCCTGAACGTGCGGGTGCTGGCCGGCAACAACGAAATGAACGACCTGGAGCGCAGAGTCATGGCTCCACTGGTGGTTCAAGTGACCGACCGCGATGAGCGCCCGGTGGAAACGGCGGACGTCGTATTTCGCTTTCCAGTGAGCGGCCCGGGAGCGGTTTTTGCCGGAGGCAAGACTTCGCAAACCGTTCGGACCAATAGTGAAGGGCAAGCGGCCGCGCTCAACTGGATGGCCAACGGTCAGACCGGTAAATTCCAGGTTCACGTGACTGCCACCTATGGCAATCAAGTGGGCGAAACCACTCTTACGATGATCAACGTCACACGAGTGGTTGGCGAGAAACCGAAGAGCACGGCTGCCGGTTATTGGTCGCGCCGCTGGGTGAAGATCGCGGTCATCGGCGGGGCCGCGGCAGCGATTGGTATCGGCGTGTTCCTGGCAACGCGGGGCGGATCCAAAGGTTCCGGCGGTCCTACCATCACGGTGAGTCCGGGATCCCCGACCGTGGGAGCCCCCTAAAAGCATGCGTTCCGCATTTTCCCTTGTTCTCGGAATTGTCTCCGCGTCCTGTTTGTGCGCGCAACAACCCACGTTGACCGGGCCGGTGGAAGGTTACACTTTTGACGCGCCCACCCGGAGTCTGCGCGCGGTATTTGGTTTTCCGGGCGCTGCAACCTTCGGGCCTCCGTTGCGCAACGGCCTGGAGTTTGCTTCTGTCGCGCCGCGCCAGAGCTATGGCATTGGATTTCAAAGAGGCCAAGTTCTGTTGATCTCCGGTTTGGGTTCCACCATTTCCACGCGCGCGCTTGCGGGTGTGGAGACACGGCCGGAGGGAATTGCATGGTCCGGCAATGGATCGCGTGCCATCCTCTATTCGCTGAGCGGCAACTGGTGGCAGACGATCTCTGGACTTCCCGGCGCGCCCGCCGTGGGAAAACGCGTGGACGGGTCGGAGCTGGGGGGCACGCTGGCATCGGTGGCGGCCGATGCGCTAGGCAAGCGGATGGCCGTGGGTGTAACCGGAGACCGCGGGGGCGTATACCAGAGTTCCGACGGTGAGAGCTTTACCAGCCTCAAGCAAGTTTCCAAGCCGATCGCGCTAGCGTTCTCGCCGGCTGCCGGATCGAGCGACTCCACTACGCTATACGTGCTGGATAGCAATGTTCCCGAAGTGATCGCGATTGATTTGAGCAGCCACGGATATCAGAGCATTCCGCTCGAAGGGCTTTCCAATCCCGTGGCCATTCAGACGGTGGAGAACTCACAAAACATCCAGCAGCTTTATGTGGCCAGCGCGAGTGTGCTTCGCATTCTGGACATCCGGACCCAGCAAATCGTGAGTGACGTTCCACTCAGTTTTAAGGCCACCAGCCTGGATCCTTTTGGCAGCGTCAGTTTCGTGGCGGCGGCGCGCGTCCAGGCGGCGAATCCGTTGTGGCTGGTCAGCAGCGCTCCAGTACCGGGCGCCTATTTCGTCCCCGCCATTCAGTCGCCTTCGCCGGCCCATGGCCGCGCGGGACTGCTGGAGGGCGAACGCTAAGATGGTATCCCGACTCTTTCCTGGAAGGTTGATCCTTGGCGGGTTGATTCTGGCCGTGTTCGCCTGCGGCATCGCTTCGGCACAAAACATCGATTTCACTTTGACGGCCTTTGAGAACGGACAGTCGGCCATCATCCCGAACGACTCCACCGTGCCGTTCGTGACCGCGGTAGGGGCCACGGCGACGGCTACCATCACAGCCAGGTACACCGGAAGCAGTGTGGCGACGATCACTGCGTTTCAACCGATCGGCTCTACTGAGTTCAACGTAACGTCCAACTTGACGATGCTGCCACAAACCATTACCGCTGGCCAGACCTTCACCATTACGGTTACGTACACTCCCACCACGACAGCCGAAGCGAATGGCGACATCACCGTGACTTACACCGAACCGGGCACTGGAACGAATTCGCCGCCGGTGCAAAATGAGATTGAGATCGGTCTGCAGGGCACTTCGCCCTCCTACTCGCTGGGCTACATTTTGGAGACATCGAAGAATTTCGTGTCGATCCCGTCCGGCGGGACGATTCCCTTTGGCGCTACTCAAGTGAACACCACGGCGAGTGCGGATCTCGACATTGACAACATCGGGAGCGGCACGGGTGTGATTACCGCCATAACTCAGCCTCCTGCCAGTTCACCGTTCCAGCTGGAAGGCATACCTCTGCTGCCCTACGCACTGGCATCCGGAATGGGGCTGGAATTAGTGGTGAACTACACGCCGGCCGCGGTGGAGACTGATGCAGCTTCCATTCAAATCACATTCCAGGGCGGCCTCACCGAGACGGTTAATTTTTCTGGCAGCGGAATTACCTCTACGTTTACGTATAAAGTCCTGATACAAGGGAAGCCAGCCACCACCGTGCCGCCCAGCGGAACCATCACATTTCCAGGCGCGAATGTCGGAAGCACCAGCAGTCTAATTCTGACTGTAACCAATACAGGAAGCGCCAGCGGCACCATCAACTCGGTTAGCGCGAACCCTCCGTTTACACTCACCAGTCCGATCACTTTGCCGGTGACTTTAACCACCGGCAACAGCTTCAGCGTGCCGCTGACGTTTACTCCGACCCAGGTAGGAACCCAAACCGGCTATCTGGTGGTTGGGAACGCCTCGTTTACTTTGTCGGGCCAAGGCCTGGGAGCGAATCTGACTTACTCCTACACCTCCAGCGCGGGCACTACCGCAGTGAATCCGACCACACCGGTGGTATTGTTCAGCTCGATCCCGGTGGGCGATTCCGAGAAAGTGACCTTCACGGTGACCAATTCAGGTTCGCTGCCAGCCACCATTTCGCTCATCGCTCCGAACCCGGTGAGCGGTCCGTTTAGCGTGCCGTCCATCGCGCTTCCAAAGATTCTGGCGGCCGGGCAGTCGCTTTCCTTTCCGATCACCTTCACTCCGACCACGACCGGAGTTTCTACCGATGCTCTGATTGTGAATACGACCTCCATCACGCTGCAAGGAGGCGGTACGACGCCTGCGCCGCTTGGGTCGTACGCGATTACGGGTCCCAGCGGGACTGTTGCGCCGGCCGCCCAGTCCAACGTTAGCCTGACATTGTCGAAAGCCTATTCGTTGGATCTTACGGGCACGCTCACGATCACAACGCAAGGTGCTTTCGGAACCGATCCGGCCGTCGAATTCGCCCTCAGCAGCACCACCGGGAACCGGACCGTCGATTTCACCATCCCGGCGGGCAGCACCAGCGCCGACTTCGAGGGACAGGGATCCCAGATTGGCGTGCAAACGGGAACCGTGGCCGAGACCGTGACGCTGACGCCCACTTTCGCCACCACCACCGGAACGGCTATAACGTCGTCCTCTCCCAGCACGCTTCAGTTCACAATACCTTCTGAGGCGCCGGTTGTGGAGGGTGCGGAAGTTACCAACGAGACCGCGAACAGCTTCGAATTGGTGCTGACCGGGTACTCCACCACGCGCAGTCTGAGCGCGCTCAACGTTACATTCACGGCGGCGCCCGGTTTCAACATTCAAGGCTCTCTACCTCCGATCAATCTAAGCCAGGCTTCCACGGTTTGGTTTGGGAGTACGGCGTCGGAGGCGTTCGGCGGACTGTTTCAGATTACGGTGCCATTCCTGCTGCAAGGCACCGTCAAAGCAGGGCAGGAGTTGATCGAAAGCATCGCCTCGGTGGCCGCCACGGTCAGCAATGGAGTAGGGACGTCCAGCTCGGTAACATCCAGCGTGCAGTAGAAAAAACTATTTCACGACCGATAAGCGCAGCAGCGCTTTGCGAATTTTGGCGACCCACTGGGGACGGGAAATCGGCTCCCAGGCGGAGGGCCGGTCTAAAGTGACGTGATTGGAACCCAGCCCTGAACCCAGCGCCGACGGATCGCCGATCAGCACTACCCGCAGTTTCGGATACTCGGCTTCCAGCGCTTTCACTGTTCGAGCGGCGCCACGCAATTTCGGATTCAACACCAGGACGTCAACCCGCAAGGCCAATTTGTTCAGCAGCGCCATGGCTTGCCGGCAATGCAACGCCGGGACACTTTGGTAACCGCTTTCGGCGAACATTTCGCCTAGCCAAAGAATAAATGCGACATCATCATCTACGATGAGCGCGGTGGGAAAGCCGCTACCGGCGTTCACTTGACGCGCACGACAAGATTGGAAGGCCGGCCTTTGGCCTTGCGCGAACCGGCAGTGCGAAACTCATGGTAATTGGACTGTATGGCGATACCGCGCATGTCGCTGCGAACGATGCGGCCCTTCATGACCAGTTTCAGCGGGCAAACGCCTTCCAAGAGGAAGGGCCAGTTCAGCAGCAGCTCGATCGGGCCGGTGGCGGGGCGAGACCCCAGGGCCTCAAAAAGCACACCGCCGCTGCTGATGTTGCGCGTCTTCCCGGACCCGATCAATTCACACTGGCCTTTCGTCAACAGACGGTATTCCACCTCCAGCTCAATTGGATAGCGCTGGTGAGAACGCTGTTCAGATACGAACGTCTTCAACCGACCGGCGGCTCGTGCTGCAAGGGGGGCTGCGGACATATGCCTCCTGAGTAAGAATCGCTACCGACACGGGTTAGTGTTTTTTATACCATCCTTCCGCGCTCCCGTCAACCGAATTGAAACATTTTTAAATTCGATATATCTTTCGAGCGCCGGGACAAATCCTGGGTCGTGGTACCTTCGAGAGGCGGCCAGAAGGAATGATAACGCACGCCCTTCGCATCGCACGGGCGAGTACGCTCGCGCGCGATCATCCAGCCTCGGCGCCATTGCTCAAATTCTACGCCGAGTTGGCCCGTTTCCAGGAAAAAGCCTTCGCCGAACTTCAGTCCAAAGGCGAAACGGACGCGCGCGCTGTAGTGCTCCATTTTCCCGCTTTGATCCAACTGGTGTCGCGCTCGGGCACCGAGATGTTGGCGAATTTCGCGGCGGACTATCTTCAGGGAACGGAATCGCAGCTGGACTTGCTGTCGGCGGTCTGGGAAGGCGGGGCAGCGCTGGCGGCCTGCGATCCGGCGGGCCGTTTCTATGCGAGAGTACTGTTGCAGCCCTTTGCCGAATACCTGGCTTCGCGCGGCCCCGTCGATGCAAGCGGACAGGCTAGCGGCGCTGGCGCGACCTGCCCGTTTTGTAATGCGCGGCCCGTGGCTGGAGTCTTACGCAGGGAAGGCGACGGAGCCGAGCGCCGGCTGCTGTGTTCGCTTTGTTCCACCGAGTGGCCGTTCCGGCGCGTGTTGTGTCCCGGATGCGGGGAAGAGAACAAGGACAAACTTCCAATTTATCGCGCCGCGGAGTTTCCAGCGGCCCGCATCGACGCTTGCGACACCTGCCAGACGTATCTTAAATCCATCGACCTGACCAAGGACGGGCACGCCATCCCCATGGTGGATGAAATCGCAAGCGTGGCGCTGAACGTATGGGCCGATGAGCAGGGTTACGTGAAGCTGGAGACCAACCTGCTCGGTATGTAAATCGCGGGCCGCTACCAAATGCGGCTAGCAAATCAGGCAGCGCCATTCGTCTTGCTCGAGGACCTGCCGCGGCGAGAAACTTTCGGGGATTTCCCACTCCGGGAAACCGGAAAGGATAAGAGTGGACTCCAGGCTACGCACGCGCGCCAGCTCCGCCGCGATGCTTTCGAGCGTAGCGGAGTCGATATTTGCGACGATCACGTCGGCCCATTGCGATCGGACGGCGTCGGCCGAGCCGACAAATAGCGGAACGCCGCCGCGCTCGCAAGCGATGCTGACCGCGCTCGGATCGAGATCGCATCCAATGACGCAAGCCGCGCCCATCAGTCTGGCGGCTTCCGACAGAATGCCCGATCCGGTGCCCACGTCCAGCACCCGCGCGCCGGGTTGGACGTAACGCTCAATGGCTCTGAGGCAGAGCTGGGTCGCGGGATGACGTCCGGTGCCGCAGGCCATGCCCGGATAAATTTCCAGGCGCAGGCGGCCAGGCGGCGCCGCTATGGATGCGTGCCAGGGCGCCACCAGATAGAATTTTTCTCCGACGCAGAGGGGCGGCCAGGCATCCTGAGTAGCGCGCTCCCAATCGACGGCTTCCTCCTCGCGCAATTGGGGAGCAAACTCGGCAAAGCGCCGCAGCAGCGCCGCGGCCAGAGCCGGGGCGGCGGCATCTTGGGCGTTCTCGAAGAACGCCCGCAGTCCGCCTGACTCCTCGGCGATACCGGCCGTACCGCATTCGAGAAGGTCCGCAATCAGAAGATCGGCACCTTCCGGCGTCGGGTGCAGAAGAAGCGAAAACAATCTCCAGTTTATGCAATTGTGATAATCTGAAATTCGCTCTTCCGCGTCGAAGCTGGGCCATCGAAGCTGGACACCCCATGGCAACTCCTGGAATCGACGAACCGCGCATTGCCCCCGGACCGTTCTCAAGCTACGTTCTGGACGGCGCATTCGACGAAATGTTCGACGCCCAGCGCCGGCCCAGGCCGCACTATCAGGCCTTGTATGAGTTGTTGCTGGGGCTTCCGGTGGAAGAGATGCGGCGCAAGAAACAGGCCGCCGACGTCTCGTTTCTGCACCAGGGCATCACGTTCACCGTGTATGGCCGGGACGAAGGCACCGAGCGTATCTTCCCTCACGATTTGCTGCCGCGCATCATCACCAGCGCCGAATGGGAGACTATCGAGCGTGGATTGACGCAGCGCGTGACGGCGCTCAATCTGTTCTTGAGAGATATTTATAACGAGGGCCGTTGTCTGGCGGATGCCGTGGTGCCGCGCGAAATGGTGTATAGCTGCAGGCATTTCCGCAGGCAGATGCGCGGCGTGACGGCGCCCAAGAACATCTACGTCGCGGTAATGGGGACGGACCTGATCCGGCTTCCAGACGGCCGCTTCGTGGTGCTGGAAGACAACTTGCGCGTGCCGAGCGGCGTGTCTTACATGCTGACGTCGCGGCAGGTCATGAAACGGATCTTTCCCGAACTGTTCCGCTACACCGACATCCGGCCGATCGATCAATATCCAGAGGTGCTGCTGACCACGCTGCGCGCGCTGGCGCCGGAGGGCCGCGGCGAGCCGAACATCGTGCTGCTCACGCCCGGCGTTTACAATTCGGCTTATTTCGAGCACACTTTCCTGGCGCGGCAAATGGGCATCGAGCTGGTGGAAGGGCGCGATCTGGTGGTGCACGACAACGTGGTCTACATGCGCACCACGGGCGGGCTGCGCCGTGTGGACGTCATCTACCGCCGCGTGGACGACGACTTTATCGACCCCCTGGCGTTCCGCTCCGATTCCATTCTCGGAGTGGCGGGCTTGTTCAACGCCTATCGCGCCGGCAACGTGACGCTGGCCAACGCGCTGGGCACTGGCGTGGCCGACGACAAGGCGCTGTATGCGTACGTCCCGAAGCTGATTAAATACTTTCTGGGCGAAGATCCGATTCTCGACAACGTCGAAACTTTTCTGCTGACGGAGCCCTCCGAGCGCAGCCACGTGCTGGATCACCTGGAGAAGTACGTGGTCAAAGCGGTGGGCGAATCGGGCGGATATGGAATGCTGATCGGTCCGCATAGTACGGTCGAGCAGCGGGAAGATTTCCGCCGGCGTATCCAAGCCGATCCGCGCAACTACATCGCGCAGCCGACCTTGATGCTGTCGCGCGCGCCGTGCTTCTTCGACGGCAAAGTGGAGCCGCGGCACGTGGACCTGCGGCCCTATATTCTGTGCGGCGACAAGGTGACGATCGTGCCCGGCGGATTGACGCGCGTGGCGTTGCGCAGCGGATCGCTGGTGGTGAATTCGTCGCAAGGCGGAGGAAGCAAGGACACCTGGGTGTTGCAGTAGCCGAACCGCGGCCGGCCGAGCCGCGACCGTAAGGGAGCCGGAAGGAAAATCGATGCTATCGCGAGTGGCCGACAGTTTGTATTGGATGAGCCGGTATCTGGAGCGCGCCGAACACACCGCGCGCGTCCTGGGCACGCAGCTCAACCTGATGCTGGAGCAGGATCCGAAATCCTCGGACCGCAGGTGGCTGCGCGTGCTAGCGAGCCTGGGGCATAGCGGGCCGTTTCCCGAGGACAGCGACCCCTTCACCATCGCTCAGATCCATGCACTGCGGCAAATCACCGGCGGCATCGGATTGGCGCGCGAGAATGCCCGGCAGGTGCGCGAACAAATCAGTTCGGAAATGTGGGAACAGCTCAACCGGCTGTTTCACGAAGTGAAGCGCATGGAATCGGCCGGCCTCTGGAAGTCGCAGCCGCTGGATTTTCTAGCGGTGATTCTGGAAAGCTCGCACCTGGTGCAGGGCGTGACGGATTCCACCATGAATCACGGCGAGGGCTGGCAGTTTATCCAGGTGGGCCGGTTCATCGAGCGCGCCGCGGCGATCGCGCGCCTGCTGGACATCTATTTCCACGAGTTTCCAGCCGGCCAGCCCATCGATTCCAGCGAGCACATGGAATGGATCGGTCTGCTTCGCAGTTGCACCGCCTTCGAGGCTTACTGCAAGGTTTATACCGCCGACCTGCGTCCGGATCGGGTGGCCGAATTCCTGCTCCTCAACAGCGAATTTCCGCACTCGGTTCGTTTTGCGGCCGATCGGATGCAGCGTTCGCTGGAGGCGATTAACGAGGCCGCGGCCAGCCGGCGTTCGCCGCGCGTGGCCAAGATCGCCGGACGCCTGAGCGCGGGTCTGATGTTCACGCCGCTGGAAGAAGTAGTGGAGGGCCTGGCCGAATTCTTCGCCGACATCCAGCAGCAATGCGCGCGCATCCACACCGCCATTCACGAGGTCTATATCACGTATTCGATCGAGGCAGCCATTGAGGCGTAAATGTATTATTCCATCCGGCATCTGACGAAATTCCGCTATAGCGAATATGTGAGCGAAAGCCTGATGGAGGCGCGCATGCAGCCGCGCTCGGACGGTGCGCAGCGCTGCCTGACCTTTCAATTGATGGTGCATCCGCGCGCGCGAGTGCAGTCTTATCGCGATTACTTGGGCAACACCGTGCATCATTTCGATGTCCCGGGAAGGCACAAGCAGCTCTCCATCGTCGCCGACGCCCTGGTGGACGTACAACCCATGCAAGGGCTGCCCGCGTCGCTGGGCCAGGCCGCTTGGGATGAGCTGGACCAGATGATCGCAGCCGGCGATTATATCGAGATGTTGATGCCCAGCCACTTCGGGCAGTCCAGCGAACGGTTGGAGCAGTTCGCGCAGGAGCTGGGCGTGGACTCGCGCCAAAAAGCGCGCCTGCGCGATCCCTTGCAGTTGGTGCTGGACCTCAACGCCGCCCTGTATTCCAAGATCGCGTATGTTCCCAAGAGCACGCGGGTGGATTCGCCCATTGATGACGCGCTCGAAAGCCGGCAGGGTGTGTGCCAGGACTTTGCCCATATCATGATCGGCCTGGCGCGGCGCATCGGCATTCCTTGCCGCTACGTCAGCGGTTACCTGTTCCACAAGGCTGGAGACAAAACCCGCTCGGCCGAGGGCGCCACGCATGCCTGGGTGGAGGCGCTGTTGCCGGGATTAGGCTGGGTGGGATTGGACCCGACCAACAACGTGATCGCGAGCGATCGGCACGTGCGCACCGCGGTGGGGCGCGACTACGCCGATGTTCCTCCCACCCGGGGAACGTTCAAAGGATCGGCCGATAGCCAGTTGCTGGTGGCGGTGCGAGTGGCTCCCTCGGATGCTCCGCCGCCGCTCGAATCCGAACTTGGCGCCGGCGACGATTGGTCGTCCGCGCTGCGCGAGGATGCCACGGACGCGGATTTGGCCGCGCATCTTCAACAACAGCAGCAACAGCAATAGGCCGCGCCGGCATGCCTACTGGGGTTCGAGCATGATCAGGTCGGCGTTGCCTTCCACGTCGGCACAATACACCAGCCGCCTGCGGTCTGGAGAGATCGATAAGCCCAGTTGAATGGTGGCTGGCGCCGGCGCAACGTCTACGGACCGCTTGGTGGCGAAAGAATAGAAGCGGAACGCTCGTGCGAGTCCCGAGGTGGTGAAGCCGGTGTAATAGATGCCGGTCTCGACCGGGTAAATTCCCCCGAAAGGCGGCAGGTAATCGTCGATCAGCCGCTCCTCGACTGGGCTCGCGGAGCCCTCATCCAGGCTCCGCGCAAAGATTCCGAACTTGTTCATTTTGGCGTAAAGCAGCAGCTTGCGTCCCGGAACGGCGATGGGGAAGGCGCCCTCGCCGGCAAACAGAGGCTCCTCTTTCCCTCCGGCCGCCGGAACCTTATAGACCAACGAATGTCCTGGAGCCATTTTTGTGATGTACAGACTCTTGCCATCGCTCGACCAGGATGGCGTGCCGCTACCCGGAACGCCAGTGGTAACCTGATGCGGAATTCCGCCGGCCACATCGAGTACATAGACTTGGGGTTCATTCGGAATGCGGGCGTGAAACGCGATCTGCCGGCCGTCCGGAGACCAGCGCGGGTATCCCACGACATGGGCCCCCAGGTTGGTCACTTGCGTTTCCTTCCCGCCTTCCGCATCCGCCAGCCAGAGCTCTTCGCTGCCGCTGCGATTACTGACGAAGGCGAGCTGCTTGCCGCTCGGCGAGAGCCGGGGTTGCGAATCCGGGGAGCTTGAAACGATGACAGACGATGCCTGCCCAGCCGTAGACAAGCCGCCGGCACGCAAAGGGATCGCAAAAATGTCGCTGTTGTTGGGACTGCGCACCACGATCAACCGGTTGCCGTTGAAGGTTAGTCCGAGAAGTTGTGCGCCGGCCTCGTAGACTGGCTTCACAGTGGCGCCGATTTCGAACTGTTTGACGCCGGATCCATCGATGAACAGCAAGTGTCTTGCGTCGGCGCCCCATACAGGCGAATGCGGGTTGGACCCGGCATTCGGCACACGCATGGGCTCGCCCTCCGGCTCCAGGCGGGAAGTAAGATTCTGCACCAGAAGCGTACTTGTCGACGGACTGTCGAAGCGGGCGAAGGCCAGCCGCCGCCCATCGAGCGAGAAGGCTGGGGAAACATCCTCCACCTGGCTGCGATGATCCGAAAACAGGGGCCGCGCGGCGCCCGTTTCCAAGGAGAGAAGGAACAAGGCGTGGTCGCCGGAAAGCCGCTGGTTGGTGAAAACGAGCCACTTGCCGTCTGGACTCCAAGCGAGTTTTCTTTGTTCGATGCTGGTGATATTCTGCCCCAGATGAATCCCATAGAGCTCTCGCTCGGAACCGCCCAGAGCTGGAATCAACATGATGCTGGCGAGCTGTCCAGCGTGCCGGCGGATGAACGCGATCGACCTTCCGTCGGGAGACCATTCCGGAGACATGTCCTCCTCCGGATGCTGTGTCAGGCGTAAGGGATTTTGGCCGCCCACCGGCAGTACGTAGATATCCCGGTTGTCATTTCGTCTGCCTCCCCAGGAAAAGGCAACCTGTCTTCCATCGGGCGAGAAAGAAGGATCAAGCTCGTCGCCGGGATAGGTGGTTACGAATGATACCTTCATGGGGCGGGTCTCTTTTCGCGCTCCCAGCCAGCGCCCCCCCATGACGAGGACGACGGCGGCGACGAGGACGACGGCGGGCGCCAGTAGAAGGCCACTCATGAACAACCACTTTCGGGCGACGGATTTCGCCGGTGGAAGCAGCGCCCGAGAGTTCCGAACGCCATCGAGCGGCTCAAGCGCTAGCGGTGACGGTTCCCGCGCCGCCGATAAGATGCCGTTCCCCGCATCCCCGGTGACCGGCGCGATGAACCGGTAGCCTTGCTTGGGCAAGGTCTCGACATACTTTGGATCGATAGCGTCGTCGTGCAGCGCTAGCCGGATCTGCCGAATGCAATAGTTCAAACCCTGGTCGAATTCGACGAAAGTGGCATCGCCCCAAATGAAAGCGCGCAACTCTTCGCGCGAAACAATCTGGCCCGGCCGCTGAACCAGAGCCTCCAGAACGCGCATCGGCTGCGGCTGAATTTTCACCAGTTGGCCATCGCGAAAAAGCTTCCTGGTGGCGGAATCGAATTGAAAATCCCCGAAGCGGCGGCGCGCGCGGCCGTTGGAGCCCTGGGGAAAATCGCTCATTCTTGCAGTTTAGATCATTCAGGCCCCGGCCCGGCGATCTTCTATATAAAGCTGATTCCAACCGCCGTTTCGGCTCCTCATGTGAGATGAGGAGCAACTCAGACCACTGCTCACGCAAGGCCGGGGGCGATCTGTGGCAATGTAAGCTACGCGTTTCATCCGGGCGGAGGAGAGTTCTATGAAATTTGGGAAATTCAACACGACCGCAGCAGGACGAGTCGGCATCCTGTTGCTGATTCTTTGCACGCCACTCGTCAGCCAGGCGCAGACCCCGGCCATTAACGACGCCACGGTTGACTTGGCCAAAGGACACATTACCCTGGCGGGCTCGAATTTCGACCCGTCCGGCGTGGCGCCCACGGTCACGGTGGGCGGAACATCCCGCACCTTGTATTCGTTCACGAACACGCAGATTGTAGTGGATGTGCCAACCACGCTGGCGGCGGCCACATATCTGGTGAGCGTCACCAACAGCGCGGCACACTCCGGATCGGCTTACGTGACGGTCGGGGCAGTGGGGCCACAGGGTCCAATCGGGCTCACCGGCCCGGAGGGTCCCGCCGGCGCGAAAGGCGCGACAGGACCGGCCGGTCCGCAGGGTCCGGCGGGAACTCTTGCGCTGCCGTTTTACGCGTCCTCCGCGAGCGGCCCCTACCTCCCGCTGCTCGACCTCGCCAATTCAACACCGGAAGAACCCGCGATTCAAGGTAGCGGCGGGACGGCGGTCTCCGGCCACAACACCGGAGGTGTTGGAGTTGCCGGGTTGGGCGGACCTTCCAACGGCTCCAATTATGGCCAAGGCTATGGCGGGCCCGGCGTCTATGGGCTTGGGGGTAACGGCCGGTCCGAATACGATGACGGGGGGTCTGGCGTCCTTGCTATTGGTGGGAACAGTGCGACGTTTGGAGGCGACGGCATCGACGCGTTCGGGGGCAATGGGGGCTATGGGGGCGATGGAATCGTCGCCCATGCCGGCGGCAGCGGGTTAGCCGGCCTGTTCGCGGGCGATGTGGCGGTTGGCGGCGCTCTCAGTAAATCCAGCGGCTCCTTTAAGATCGATCACCCGCTCGATCCCGCTAACAAGTATCTCTACCATTCCTTCGTCGAATCGCCCGACATGATGAATATTTACAACGGCAACGTCACTACCGACGGCAGCGGCACAGCCATCGTGACGATGCCCGCGTGGTTCGAGGCTCTCAACACCGATTTTCGCTATCAGCTCACCGTGATCGGCCAGTTTGCACAAGCCATCGTCGCGGCGGAAATGGCCAACAATGGCAGCTTCACCATCAAGACCAGCAAGCCGGGCGTGAAAGTTTCCTGGCAGGTCACCGGCATCCGTCAGGACGCCTGGGCCAACGCTCATCGCATCCAGGTGGAAGTGGACAAGGCGCAGCAAGATCAGGGTCACTACATCCATCCCGAGCTGTTCGGACACGAGGGCGAACCGAGCATCGCGGAAATGCATCATCCCCGGCCCCCTGCGCCGGCGACGGGGCGATAAATCGGCCCAGTTTTTAGAGGAGGGCTTCGAACGGCCCGCCAATACCAAGCCGCTGACGAACACGGTCCGGCGATCTTCTATACAGCTGAACATCGCCACAAATCGCCCCGGCCTTGCGTGAGTAGTGGTCTGAGTTTACTTACGATGGAGGACTCTATGAATTTTGCGAAATTCAACACGACCTCAGCAGGACGATTCCGCATCCTGTTGTTGATTCTTTCCGCGCCGCTCGTCAGCCAGGCGCAGACCCCGGCCATTAACGACGCCACGGTTGACTTGGCCAAAGGACACATTACCCTGGCGGGCTCGAATTTCGACCCGTCCGGCGTGGCGCCCACGGTCACGGTGGGCGGAACATCCCGCACCTTGTATTCGTTCACGAACACGCAGATCGTAGTGGATGTGCCAACCACGCTGGCGGCGGCCACATATCTGGTGAGCGTCACCAACAGCGCGGCACACTCCGGATCGGCTTACGTGACTGTCGGGGCAGTGGGGCCGCAGGGTCCCGCCGGCGCGAAAGGCGCGACAGGACCGGCTGGCGCCAGAGGACCGGCCGGTCCGCAGGGTCCGGCGGGAACTCTTGCGTTGCCGTTTTACGCGTCCGAGTCGGGCGGCGAATTCCCGCTGTTCAACATCACCAATTTAGCGCCGAATGAACCCGCGATTCTCGGTAGAGGCGGGCAGGCGGTCTCCGGCCCCAACACCGGAGGTACGGGAGTTGCCGGTTATGGCGGACCTTCCAATGGCACCTCTTCCGAGGTCGGTGTTGGCGGGTCCGGCGTCTATGGGCTTGGCGGTCCGGGCCTGTCCGAAAACGATTCCGGGGGGCCTGGCGTCTCAGCCTATGGAGGCAATTCCAATTGGCAGGGCGGCGATGGCATCTACGCGATTGGGGGCGCGGGAGTCGGTGGGGGCGGTGGGGGCGGTGGAATCTACGCCGTGGGCGGCAGCGGGGGCAGCGGGAGGGAGGCCGGCGTGTTCGAGGGCGATGTGCAGGTTTATGGCGCCCTCAGCAAAAGCAGCGGCTCCTTTAAGATCGATCACCCGCTCGACCCAGCGAACAAGTATCTTTACCACTCCTTCGTCGAATCGCCCGACATGAAAAACATTTACGACGGCAACGTCACTACCGACGGCAGCGGCACAGCCATCGTGACGATGCCCGCGTGGTTCGAGGCTCTCAACACCGATTTTCGCTACCAGCTCACCGTGATCGGCCAGTTTGCGCAAGCCATCGTCGCGGCGGAAATGGCCAACAATGGCAGCTTCACCATCAAGACCAGCAAGCCGGGCGTGAAAGTTTCCTGGCAGGTCACCGGCATCCGTCAGGACGCCTGGGCTAACGCTCATCGCATCCAGGTGGAAGTGGACAAGGCGCAGCAAGATCAGGGCCACTACATCCATCCCGAGCTGTTCGGGCACGAGGGCGAACCGAGCATCGCGGAAATGCATCATCCCCGGCCCCCTGCGCCGGCGACGGGGCGATAAATCGGCGGGCGCGGAAGTTGGACGTGGGGGAAGGGCGGACGGGCGGGGGGAAGGGCGGACTGACGATCGCGCCAGCCCGCTGTAGGGAGAAGCTAGCGTTCGGCGGCCAGGTGCAGGCCCTTATGGATGGCGTATAGCGCCAGTTCCAGACGGTCCGACACACCCAGCTTGTCGAAGATGTTGTGCAGGTGATTCTTCACCGTTTGCTCGCTGATGAACATCTTTTCGGCCATTTCCTTGTTCTTGTAGCCTTGGGCGACCAGTTGGACGATTTCGCGTTCGCGCTGGCTCAATGGCGACCGCTCGCGGGCCTTGCCTCCGCCTCCGCCGCCACCGCCGGTAACATCGCCGGGGGCCGCGAACTGGCGCATGACCGCCGCCGTAGTGTGAGAATCCAGCCAGATTTCGCCGCCGTGCACCTTGCGGATGCTCTTGACGATGAGTTCGGGCGCGGTCTGCTTGAGCACGATGCCGGAACAGCCCAGCTTCATGGCCTGCACGAATTCGTTTTTGTCTTCGGAGGCCGTAAGTACAATGACGCGGGTGCGCTTGTTGGTCTGTTGCAGCGCCTGCAGCGCCGACAGGCCATCCAGATTGGGCATGCGCAGATCCAGCAGCAGGACGTCGGGATCCAGTTCCTGGACGCGGTCCAGCACTTCGCACCCGTCGGACGCCTCTCCGACGATCTGGAAGTCCTCCTCCAGAGTAAGGAGTTTCTTTAGGCCATCCCGGACAATGGGGTGGTCGTCGGCGATCAGGATTCGAATCATGCCCTTCCTTGGTTCCGCCGTACTAGGTTGCGCTTCATTGCCTTCCAGGGTTGCAAAGGTATCGTTCATATATGCTGTATCGGCCATCGCATCTAGATTCTAGCGGGGTACTGGTACGTAATCAATCTCAGGTAATGCTTAGTTTAACAGAGGGAATCCACCTAGGGTCGGCAGGGGTTAGGCCCTAGGAAACCTGAGGGGGCGCCTACAGCCTGGAAGCTACCTTTTGATTGCGGCTCTCGAGAAAGCCGGCGAATTCGGAAGCTTTGCGGGTCAAGCCGGGGAACGTTGCGATGGTGCGCTCCTCTGGATCGACGATGGCATAGAACGGAATCGCGACCGTGCCGAAGCGCTTCTCTTCGAGCTGCTGGTTTTGCTCGGAAGGCGCATCGGTGCCGTCGGTATACAGATCCACCAGCACGAAGTCCTTCAATAGCCCGCTGATTTCGGGCCGCGGGAACATGTTGGCCTTCATCCAATGGCAGTTGGTGCAGGCGTAGCCGGTGAAATTGATGAACACCAGCTTGTTCTCGGCGCGGGCTTTCGCCAGCGCTTCCTTGTACTGATTTTTCATCCAAACCGGCCCGGCCGCCTCGCCGCCGCTTCCGCCGAGCAGCGCGATGCTTTTGGCTTGTACCGGAATAAACGCCTCGACGTTGCCAAGCGATGCGCCGAACAATCCCGGCAGCAAGCTGATGGAGAACGTCAGGAACAGCGCCGCGATCAAAACGCGTCCGACGCCCAGGCGATCGTCCGGCTGAATTCCTTCCAGCCGCAGGAGGCCGAGAAGATAGAGGCCTGGCAAGGCGAACAGCACTACCCAGGCGGCCAAAAACATTTCGCGCGAGATGAAACCGGTCTGGAGAATCTGATCGGCCGAGCTCAGGTATTTGATCGAGATAGCCAGCACCACGAATCCGAGCACCACTTTGACTCGCATCAGCCAGCCGCCGCTTTTGGGCAGCTTGTGCAGGAACGAGGGAAAAAGAGCGAGCACGAAAAAGGGCGCGGCCAAGCCGGTGGCGAAGGACGCCATGCCGAACGCCGGCTGCAAACCGCTGGTCTGGACCGAGGCTACCAAAAGGGGACCTACGATCGGTCCGATGCACGCAAACGAGGTGAGCGTAAATGTCAGCCCCATGATCAGCGTGCCCAGGTAACCGCCGCCTTCGGAAGCCTGATTCATTTTCGTGAGCAAGCCGGAAGGCAGCGTCAACTCATAAGCGCCCAGCAAGCTCAGGCCGAAGACGACGAAGACGGCGGCGATGAAGCCGTTCACCCACGGGCTGTTGCCGAGCTGCACGACGCCAAACGGACCCGCGATGGCCTTCACCAGCAGACCCAGGCCGGTAAAGAGAATAATGATGCCGAGACAGAAGACCACGGCCTGCAGGACGCCGTCCCGCTGGTTGCCGGTCTGACGATTGACGAAGTAGGACACCGTGAACGGGATCATGGGAAACACGCACGGAGTGAAAATCGCCGCGATCCCTGCAGCGAATGCTGTGAGCAAGAAGCCGAAATCGAGGGCCGGCTGCGCCGCCGCTGCCGCGGAAGCCCCCCGGGCAGCTAAGGCGATAGACGGTGCCGCGGCCGCTGCGGTTGGCACCACCGAGTACCCGGCGGGGATCGCGATTGCCGCAGCTGCGGCCGATGGATCAATGGTCAAAGACGCCGTGGCCGACTTGCGCTTGGGCGGCAGGCAAATGGTATCGTTGCAGCACTGATAGCGGACGTTGGCAGTGAGATCCACCGGGCCCGCTGCCGCGTCTTTCTTCAACTCGACGTCGAGCAACAGAACGTATTGGTCGGCAAATGTTTCGGTGTCGATGCCGAAGCTCGGATCGAGTTTCCGCACGGGCTTGGACTGATAGATTTTGAAGCCTGCGACCGCGGGATTGTCCGCGATTCTCGCGGTGGTGGGGTTGGGGCCGCCGGGCGGCGTGGTGATCGAATAAACGTGCCAGTGCGGTTCAATGGTCCCGGTGAATCGGGCCAGCACATGCGATCCCGGCGGGGCGGCCTTGGTATCAAAGGCCAGCGTCCACTGCACCGGGTCTTCAGCGGCGAATAGGGGCGCCGAACCTAGCGCAGCGAGGCCCAGGACAAAAACCGAAAGCGCGCGAATCATGTCAGTGCCATGTGGCCGGCCAGTTCGGCCTCGATCCGTTCGTTGACCTTCCCTTCGGCGAATTCGGCTGCCACGCGAATCGCATTCCTGATCGCATTGGCATTGGAGCGGCCGTGGGTAATGATGCAGACTCCCCGCACGCCCAGCAGCGGAGCGCCGCCATATTCGGAATAATCCACGCGCTTTTTAAATTCCTTGAACGCGGTGCGCGCCAGCACGTAACCGATCTTGCGCGTGATGGTGGCTTCCAACGACTCGCGCAACATTTGATAGACCATCTCCACCAGGCCTTCACTGACTTTCAGCGCCACGTTGCCGATAAAGCCGTCGCAAACGATCACGTCGGTCTCGCCGGTATAAATATCGCGGCCTTCCACGTTGCCGATGAATTGAATGGGCAGCGCTTTGAGCAACGGCGTTGCCGAGCGAGTAAGATCGTTGCCCTTGTGTTCCTCTTCGCCGATGGAGAGCAGCCCTACGCGCGGCCGGTGGGTGTGGAAGATAACGCGCGAGTAGATGTCGCCCATGACGGCGAACTGCGCTAGCATGCGGGGCGAGCAGTCCACATTCGCGCCCACGTCCACCACTACCACGGGAGTGCCTTTAACGGTGGGGAAAGCCGATGCGAGAGCCGGCCGATCCACGCCCGGAAGCATGCCTTGCACGGACTTGACGGTGGCCATCACGGCGCCGGTGTTGCCGGCCGATACCACGCCGTCGGCCACGCCATCGCGCACCAGCCGCGCGGCCACGCGGATGGAGCTGTCGCGCTTGTTCTTCATCGCCTTTCCGGCGCTGTCTTCCATGGTGATGTGTTCGCTGGCGTGCTGCACTTCGATGGGCAGGCCGGCGATGCCGTCGTGTTTGTCGAGCTCGGTGCGGACGATGTCCTGCTTGCCCACCAGGATGACTCGGACGCCCAGCGAGCGGGCAGCGCGAACCGCTCCCTCTACCTCAGCTTTGGGGGCGTCATCTCCGCCCATTGCGTCAACCGCGACGGTCAGCATGGAATTGACGGGATTCGGCGGGTTATTCTTCCGCGACTTCAATCACTTCGCGGCCCTTGTACTGGCCGCAATGCGGGCAGGCGCGATGCGGAAGCTTGGGTTCGTGGCAATTGGGGCACTCGGCGTGGCCGAGCACGCGCAAATGATCGTGAGCCCGCCTGGTGGAGGTGCGCTCCTTGGAGTGTCGTCGTTTTGGATTCGGCATCTTGTCGTCCTTTAAAGTGCTGCTTTAAATAGTGCTGCTTTTAACTTGAACTTTCTTGAGCGCTGACCAGCGGTCGTCCACCAGCTTGGCTTCGCATCCGCAGTTTATCAGGTTCCGATTCTGCCCGCAGATGGGGCACATCCCCAGGCAATCCGGGCGGCAAACCCGCTGCATCGGCATGGCCAGAAGAACGTGCTCCCGTAATACATCCCCTAACTCGATCCCGCCGCCTTCATAGAAGGCGATTTCAGCCTCTCCTTCATCGATCTCCACTTCTTCGTCCTCACCGGCAAGCGCAGCCGGCCGGTAGTACAAATCGAAGTTGGAATCCAACGGAAATTCCGCCGGCTCCAGGCACCGGTTGCAATCGCAGCGCATGGTGACCGCCAGATGACCACGGATGCGGATCTCCCCTATGGTATGCGGGAGAAGCTCCGCGGAACCTTCCGCCAGGAGCGGGGAAGCCTGGGCTAGCCGGTCGCCATCGTCAAAAAACTCGATTTCACCGGGCGGGAAGGCCACCTCAAAATGGACCTTCTTGAGCTCCAGCTCCTGAACGCTGATAAACACACAGCACCTCGCCGTAAGGGAGCGTTAAAGCACTAGTATAGCAAGGCTTGGGCGGATCGGCAGGGATGCGGTAGAATTTAGGCGAAAACCATGGCCACCCAGCAAACACAGTCGCCAATCACCTCTTCGCAGACCGCTAAGCCCGTCAACCGCTGGGTCATTCCGTTGGGCGCGCTGGCTGTTCACATCTGCATCGGTTCGGTATACGCCTGGAGCACCTTTAACCGGCCGATCCATGCGGTGTTTCCCGGCGATCCATGGTGGTTCAGCCCTCCCTACACCACGTTCAGCACAGCGCTGATTCTGCTGGGGCTGAGCGCCGCGTTCGGCGGGCCGTGGGTGGAGCGAAGGGGACCGCGTGTGGCCGCAACCGCTGCCGCCGTGCTCTTTGGCGTCGGACTGATCATCGGCGGAATCGGCCTGGCGGTGAAGCAATCCGTGCTGGTTTTCCTGGGAATGGGCGTGATCGGCGGCATGGGATGCGGACTCGGTTACATCGCCCCGGTCAGCTCGCTGGTCAAGTGGTTTCCAGACCGCCGCGGCATGGCCACCGGCATGGCGATCATGGGATTCGGGGGCGGCGCGTTCCTGGCCGGTTTCTTGAACGTGTATTTCATGAATCTGTTCGGCGTAGCCAGGACCGTGATCGCTCTGGGCGCCGTTTACTTCATCCTCATGATGATTGGCGCGCGCTTGATGAGCCGTCCGCCGGAAGGTTGGCGGCCCGAAGGCTGGGTTCCTCCGGTGAGACAGAACAAAATGATCACCAGCCGCCAATTCACGCGGAACGAAGCCATCCAGACCGTGCAGTTTTATTTGCTGTGGGGCATTTTGTTTATCAACGTGACGG
This sequence comes from Bryobacterales bacterium, assembly GCA_963824345.1. GTDB lineage: Bacteria > Acidobacteriota > Terriglobia > Bryobacterales > Bryobacteraceae > Palsa-89. Next base: position 135,048 of record CAWGOZ010000006.1, on the reverse strand, counting down.
CCGGCATCGGTATTCTGGCGCAGGCCTCGCCGATGATGCAGGACATGTTCGGGAAAACTCCACTGCAAGCCGCCGCCGTGGTTTCTCTCATCAGCCTGTTCAACGCCGGAGGCCGATTATTTTGGGCGTCCTTCTCGGATTTTATCGGCCGCCGGAATACCTACCTTACGTTTTTTGTGACGCAGGTGATCCTGTTTCTTCTGATCCCAGGCCTAGCCGGAAGAGGCGAATGGGTGATCTTCGAAGCCGCTCTGTTCGTGGTCTTCACCATGTATGGCGGCGGTTTCGCGACCATTCCGGCGTTTCTTGCGGACATGTTCGGAGCGCAGAACGTCGGCGCGATTCACGGTGTTTTGCTCACCGCGTGGAGCGCGGCCGCCATCGCCGGTCCGGTGATCATCACGCAGCTTTCCGCGCGCGCCAAAGCGAGCCTGGCTCCGGGCGCGAGCAAGATTCATATTTACGATCAGCCGCTGGAGGTGCTGGCGGCGCTGCTGGCGGTGGGGTTCGTTCTGACTTTGTTGGTGCGGCCGACAAAATCGAAAGAAGCGACGGGCGCTTAGGTTCCATAAGACCCTTGGAATTGGCAGAATGCCGAAATAAGCGTTGGGACGAACTCCCTCACGGTCGCGGCTCGGTAAGCACGTAGATACACGCGATCGAGATCATGAGCCGCGCGCGTCAGCAAGCGGATTTCCGACGTTTTCAGCCCGTTAGAGAGTTTGTACAGTTCCCAACACCATCGGCGCCCAAGACTCCGGCGTCATGAGCAGGACGGGGTCGTTCACTCCCTTGCTCCATGCGGGCGGATAGACATGCATTCGGGATATTCCTAAAGCCATGCACTGATGTGAGTAGACGTGAAGGGATAGCCGAAGCCCAGCCGTCGTAGGTTTTTCGGTATGACGCAACCCTTCTACTTGAGCACCACGCCGGTGGTTGAATTCAATTGCGCGACGACCGTGGACGGCTTACCTGCATCAACAGTTATTTCGGTTTCCCAGTCTGGATATCCGGCCAGCGTCATCTTAACTGGGTACTTGCCTGGCTGGAGCTTCGTCACAAACGGAGTGGCGGCAAATGTCATCCCGCTGAAAGACACAATGGCACCCGGAGGATTTGAAGCGAACGTAACGTACGCCAGGCCATTCGCGGCGGCATCCGCTTGGCGGGATGAAGCCGGAGCTGTGGTGGCGGGGGTAACTCGGATGGGTTCCGCTTGTGGCAAAGCAGCCCAAACTGGAGGCGGAACAACTGGGGCGAGGCGGTTGGATTCGGTTTGCGGAGAAACGGTCTGTACGGGGGCCGTCTTCACCGGCGTGACCGGTATGATTTCGGGTTGTGCTGTAATCGCGGCTGTTGGTATTGGTTTGGCTGGCGATGCGGCTGGAACAGCTTCATCCGCAGAAGCGGGTGCCATCGTGATCGCGTCACAAGCGCCCTTTACCGAGTTACCTAAACTTAGAGTTGACGCGCTGAAAATCACGTCCCCAGCTCGATTGAACACAGCAACTTTGTTCTTATGCTGGAGCCATCCCTTGCCGCCTTCATGATCCAGGACGACGGCGAAGTTTGCCCGGTCTTTGTTGTTCGTGACGGTAACCTCGGGGCACCGCTCATTGAACGTCTTGATGATTTCCGCGGTTTGGGGGCGCGCGCCCCCGCGTTCATAGCCCGAACCAGTCTTTTTGGAATAGCTCCACCAGCCCGTCACTTCCCACGACTGGCTGTCGGCGACGTACACCCGCACTTTTCCATCGGACGGCGGCGGCACTTGAGCGCTCGCGAAAACCATCGCGATAAACAACAACACAACCGATTTCATTCTTCATCCTCCTTTTTCAAGATTCAGGTTCGGAAGGGCAGAAACAGGCGCATAGCTGCTCCGCTGCGCGAGCGATAGCGCTGCGGCGTGCATGCGCCAGTAGTGTTCGGGGTTCGCCACCGACGGGGCCACGGGAGCCGCTTGAGCTTGGACCGCTCCAGGGATCACAGGAACTGCCGGCGCGGTTGGCTTGATTTCGGAGGTAGGCTCCTCAGGTTCCTGTGGCGGCGGAATGTAAGGCGCGGGTTCCGGCGGGTCGAGATTATAGATAGTGCCCTGGAATGACTGTTTGTCCTGGGCCTGTTTGTCGTCGGCCTTGCATATCAAGCTCGCCCCGACTAGAACGCAGCAGATGGCTATGAGTCGCATCGCCCGACGGTAAGCCATCCGTCGCGGCGCCGAAATAGTACGGCGACCCTAAACCGGCACAGTACGCTTAGCCGTACCCGGCGTCGTTTGAAAATGTTATCGTCTATGATGCAAGACAACCCTTAACAATGAAACGACCATTCCATCAATCCGCACTCGGCGCTGCTGCGCTGATCCTTATCGCGTCCGCCGGCTTTGCCGCGCCGCCCACTGAAATCACGCTTCCCGGTACGCGCGTTTTTCCGGAAAGCATTACTTCCACCTCCGACGGAACCCTGATTGTCGGCAGCCTGGGCAAGGGCAACGTGAGCCGCATCGCACCCGGAACCGCGACGGTGGAAGAGTGGATTAAGCCCGGCACCGGTGGTCTGCATCAGGTGCTGGGTGTTTACGCGGATCAAAAAGGCAAGACCCTGTGGGTCTGTTCCAACAATCTGGATAACAAGGGCGAGGCCACGGCCGCGATGACATTCGATCTGAAGACCGGCGCGGTGAAAGCCACCTATGTTCTGCCCGGCCAGGGCGCGCTGTGCAACGACATCGCGGTGGCGGCGGATGGCACGGCCTACATTAGCGACACGCGCCAAGGCAGCATCGACATGTTGAAACCCGGCGCCAAGACTTTGGAAATCGCCGCGAAGGATCCGTTGCTGGCGGGCGCCGACGGTCTGGCTTTCGGCGAGAAAAACATCCTCTATGTAAACAGCGTGACCGAGGGCAAGCTGCTGCGCGTGGATTTGGGGCCGGACGGCAAATCCAAGAGCGTGGTGGAGCTTAAACTTTCGCAGCCGCTGGAACGCCCGGACGGTATGCGGACCATCGGCAAGAATCGGCTGCTGCTGGCCGAAAACTCAGGCAAGATGGACATCGTGACGTTCGAAGGTCCGGGGATGAAGAACGCAACGATCAAGACCATCAAAGAGGGACTTGTCATGACGCCGGCTGTTACCGCGACGCGCGGCATGGCCTGGATCGTCGAGGGAAAGCTGCCCTATCTGAACGATGCCGCGTACAAGGATAAAGATCCCGGGACGTTCAAATTGTACGCGGTGCCGCTGCCGAAGAATTGACGGGGACCGCTTCCTCACGGTCGCGGCTCGGTAAAGGTCGCGGCTCGGTAAAGGTCGCGGCTCGGTAAAGGTCGCGGCTCGGTAAAGGTCGCGGCTCGGTAAAGGTCGCGGCTCGGTAAAGGTCGCGGCTCGGTAAAGGTCGCGGCTCGGTAATGTTGACGATCATCCAAACGTGAACGCGTAGGCCTGCGCGCCTGGGTCGAGAAACTCGATCTCAAACGTGCGGTCCTCAATGGCGTCCTTCTGGCGGATGAGCTGGTACAGACGCTGATCTGTAATCTTTCCGTTGCCTTGCTCGTCGGTATCCACTCCGTGATTGGCTCCCGGGGCTTTGCCGTCAATGGTCACGCGGAAGCGGACCGGCTTGCCGTTGGCCGCAGGCCCCAACACCAGGTGCACGTCGCGCGCGTGAAAACGGAATACGATCTTGCCGCGCGCCGAATCGAGACTCGCAACCTGGGCGTGATCCGGTCCAATTGCCTGCGAGCCCCCATTGATTCAACTCCAGATGTTTCGGGAGGGTGTATACGTTCGCGACATCCTGCTTCAATCCGCCGGGAGACAAAAAGCTATCCGCGCGCTCGTAGCCGACGTAGGTTTCGGGCGATTCGACATCGCTGTCGGGCGGAGCCTCGGCGCCAGTGGCCGCAACCTTCACCACTCCATTGACTGAAAGCTGCGGATTGTTTTCCTTCAGCAACTGCTGGATCTGCTGCTCCGATTCGTCATACTTGCCCTCGCCGAAATGGTGAAAGCGAATATGGCCGGTGGCATCCACCAGATAATCTGCCGGCCAGTAGGAGTTGTTGAAGGCCTTCCAAATCTTATAGTCGTTGTCGAGCGCCACGGGATAGGCGATCTTCAACTCATGCACGGCGCGGCGAACGTTGTCCTGGTCTTTCTCGAAAGCAAACTCGGGCGTATGCACTCCGATGACAATCAAGCCGCTGTCCTTATATTTGTCCGCCCACGCGCGAACGTAAGGAATGGATCGCAGGCAATTGATGCAGGAGTAGGTCCAGAAATCCACCAGGACCACATGTCCCTTAAGCTGATCGCGATTCAAGGGCGGGGAATTGATCCATGCGATGGCGCCCGAGAGATCCGGCATCATCTGCGGACCGGCCGCCGCGCCTGGCGCGGTGGAGGACATCATCATCATCATTCCGCCTGGGTTTTTGGCTGGAGCGTTCTGGGCTTCAACCGTGGGATGCAAACGGTCAATCAGCGATTGTTCCACGCCCGAGGTGCTCGCGAGCGAAATTTGCGTTAACAGGCCGCGATCCAGCCCGAATGCAATGACAACGACGCCAGCTAGAACAAGCGCGCCCAAGGTGCCGCGGATCCAAACGTCGGCTCCCAAGGACCGTTTGAGCGCAGCGAAGACCCGTCCGCCCGCCAGCAGCGCGACCGCTAATGAAGTGGCTGCGCCGGCGGCATAGGCCAGCAGCAGGAGAGCACTGTGGCTGCTCGCGCCTTCGAGCGCTGCGCCGGTCAGAATCAATCCCAGAATCGGCCCGGCGCAGGGAGCCCAGAGCAGTCCCGTGGCAACGCCGAGCAATAAGGATCGCAGCGCGTTGGGATTTGAATCGGGCGCGCGGCCGGAATTTGACGGGGCCGCTAGCCGGCTGCCGAGCCGCACGAAAGGCCGCGAGAGTCGATCGGCCAGGGCGGGCCAAAGAAGCGTCAAGCCGAAGATCGCCAGCACAACCAGAGCAGCCACCCGTCCGTATTGATTGGCGCGCACCACCCATCCGCCGCCCACGGTCGCGATCGCGGCAAATCCCGCGAAGGTAAGAGCCATTCCGGCCAGCAATGGGAGTCCGCTTTTGCGAAAAGGCTGGTCGGCTTTCGCGAACACAAACGGGAGCACCGGCAAAATGCAAGGGCTGATGATGGTGAGAATGCCGCCCAGAAAGGCCACAACGAGCAGTACCATGGACTCCTTCCCGCTGTCCGGTATGACAGACGATGTCTAGTATATACGTCCACCCAGGATGCCGACGAAGGCGCTAAACTGATACTATCAGTGCAATATGCGCCAAGGAGTTAATTCCATGTCAAAACCCATCGTCCGTTCCCTTCGAACAGCCGGCTTGATCAGCTTGATCGCCGGCTTCACATTGTGCGCAGCCAGCCTGCCGGGTCCCACCGTGGATGAAAACCGGTCGGAGAAAAAATCCGAGACGGTGGTTCTCGCCGGTGGATGCTTCTGGGGCGTGCAGGCCGTGTTTTCTGAAATCAAGGGAGTCACCAGCGCGATCTCCGGCTACGCCGGCGGAAGCAAAGCCAACGCGCATTATGAGATCGTCAGCACCGGCACCACTGGCCACGCCGAGTCCGTTCAGGTTACTTTCGATCCCACGCAGGTTTCCTTCGGCCAGCTCCTGAAGATCTATTTTTCCGTGGCTCACGATCCAACCGAATTGAACCGCCAGGGCCCGGACACGGGCACCCAATACCGCTCGGAGATCTTTTACACCACCGAAGAGCAGAAGCACATCGCCGAAGCCTACATCCAGCAACTGACCGAGGCCAAGATATTTCATGGGCCCATCGTCACCAAGGTGGCGCCGCTGCAAGGGTTTTATGCGGCGGAAGAATACCATCAGAATTACGTCGCGCGAAATCCGCACCAGCCCTATGTCGCCTATAACGACCTACCCAAGCTGACCAACCTGCGCGCGGAATTTCCAGAGATGTGCAAGCGAGGCAAGCAATGAGCGTTCCCAATTCCCCCAAGTCACACCGGCGGTTCTTTCTGAGACTGCTGGGCGCAGGCGTGCCCGCAGCGACGCTGCTAAAAACCGCATCGGCGTTTGGAACAGCGAAAAAGCAGCTAGTGAAACTCGTCGAGTTCGACGCATCCGGCGTTCGCACCGGCGTGGTCGAGGTAGAAAAGATCGAAAAGCCTCTGGCCGAGTGGAAGAAGCAGTTGGATCCGGAACAGTTCGAAGTGACGCGCCAGGCCGGCACCGAGCGGCCCTTCAGCGGCAAGTACGCGAGCAACCACGCCGACGGGCTGTACCACTGCATCTGCTGCAACACGGTTCTGTTCGATTCCAAAACCAAGTTCGAGTCCGGCACGGGCTGGCCCAGCTTTTGGCAGCCGATCGCGAAGGAAAATGTCGCGGTTCAGACCGACAACTCGCATGGGATGCAAAGGGACGAAGTGCTTTGCACCCGTTGCGACGCTCATCTGGGGCACGTTTTCGACGACGGCCCGCCGCCCACGCACCTGCGCTACTGCATGAACTCGGCGTCCTTGAACTTCGTTCCGCGCGGCAAACAGCAAAGCTAGTCGCCCTCTCAGGAGGGCCAAGCTCGTTGCTAAATTGACTGATACTTGCGAGCAGCCGGTGTTATGATGGCAGCAGATGTCCATGCTTTCGCCTAGACTTCAGCTCAAGGTCTCGCAGAAGCAGATACTCACTCCCGGCCTTGTCCAGATGGTCACGGTTCTGCAGTTGAACCGGCTGGAACTGAAGGACATGATCACGCAAGAGATCGCCGAGAACCCGGTGCTGGAAGAGTCGGCGGATGGGATAGAAGAGCTCACCCCCGAGGAGATGCAATCGATTCTCGAGGCCGAGCGCGTCTCCGATCCCTCCGACCATGTGATCCTCGAAACTGTAAACGGCACCGGATCGGAGCCTGAAATCGCGGCCGGCATTCCGGAAGCATCACCTCCCGAGGTCACGCTGGAGCAGGCTGCCGCGGCGCCCGCGCAGGAAACCGAAGTCCCCGAACAAAAGACCGAGAAGGATCCATTCGATGAGATCGACTTCGGAACTTTCTTCGACGATTATTTGGATCCCGGATACAAGAGCCCGGCGTCTGAGCAGGTGGAAAAGCCGTCCTTCGAAACCTTTCTTTCCTCGCCCGTAACGCTGAGCGATCATTTGCATTCGCAGTTGAGCGTGCTGATCATGTCGGAGGCGGTGCGCGACGCGGCTGAGAACATCATCGGCAATCTCGACGAAAATGGCTATCTGACGGCCACTTTGGAGGAGATCGCCGAGTCCGGACAGCACTCTCTCGATGAAGTGAAGGAAGGCCTGCGGGTAGTGCAGTCGCTGGATCCGGCGGGCGTGGGCGCCACCGACGTGCGGGAATGCCTGTTGTTGCAGATCGAAAGCCGGAACGGGCGCGGCGGCGTAGCCTGGCAGATTGTTTCGAATCATCTAAAGCTGCTCGAGACGCGGCAAATCAAGGAAATCGCCAAGCAACTGGGTCGGCCTTTAGAGCACGTCCAGATGGCCTTGGACGTGATTCGCTTTCTGGACCCTTATCCCGGCCTGCGTTACTCGGGAGCGGGCGCTCGGCAAGTTGAGCCCGACGTTTACATTTTCAAAGAGGGCGACGAGTTCATCATCCAGTTAAATGACGACGATCTTCCGCAGCTGCGCTTGAACGCGCAGTACCGCAAGATGCTGGATCGCGATCAGGAGCCGAGCAAGGAAATCCGGAACTACGTGAAGGACCGCTACGCGGCCGCCATCCAGCTGATCAAGAACATCGAGCAGCGCAAGCAAACCATCCTGAAAGTTTGCCAATCCATCGTGCGGCGACAGCTGGAGTTTCTGGAGCACGGCATCGATCAACTAAAGCCCATGATGATCAAGGAAGTGGCCGAGGAGATCGGCGTGCATCCGTCGACCGTGAGCCGCGCGGTGGCCAGCAAGTACGCCGACACGCCGCAAGGAGTGTTCGAACTGCGCTATTTCTTCTCGGAGGCGGTGCAGGGCAGCGCGGGCAGCGCGACGCCGCTATTGATCCTGAAACGCCGCGTCAAGAAAATGATCGAAGAGGAAGACACCCAGCATCCGTTGACGGACGAACAGATCACCGCTCGCTTGAAGGACGAAGGGATCGATGTCACGCGCCGCACGGTAGCCAAGTATAGGGAAGACATGAAAATCCCATCGACTCATCAGCGGCGGGTTCGCGCGTAAGCCATACCCAGCCGAGCCGGACGCCATGAAAATAAGCTACACAGGAAAAGCGGACCTCATCCCTGCCAGGCAGCGGGGAAAACTCGAAGCCAAATTGCAGAAGCTGTCCAAGTCCCTGGAGCGGCGCGGCGAAAAGGAGGCGCACATTGTCCTGACGCAGGAGCGCTTTCTTCACAAAGTGGAAATCACTGTGAATGCCTGGGATCACGCGCTGGTTGGAATCGCTACCGACGCCGACCCAGGGGCCGCCGCGCACATGGCGTTCGACAAACTCGAGAAGCAGATTTTGAAGCTGGGCGCCCGCTGGCGCGACACCCGTCGCGTTCGCGACAAGGAGGCCGACGGAGCCAAAGCCAGCGAGATTTTCCAACCCGCGGCCGCCCCTCCCAAGAAAGCCGCAGCCATCAGTGGCCGCACCAGCGCCGCCAAGAGGGCCGCTCCGAAACGGGTGTTTCGAGTGAACCATTCGGACGGCAGGAAACCGATGAGTCTCGAGGAGGCGATGCTCGAAATGGAGGCGTCGCAAGACTATCTGGTTTATCGCGACGCGCAAACCGACCGGGTGACGGTGCTCATGCGCCGCCCCGACGGACATTTCGATCTCATTGAAAGCTAGTGGCTAAAAAGGGTGCGGGACATCCGGATCCCAACGGAGCCGAGCTGGTTGTCATTACCGGCCTCAGCGGCTCCGGCAAGGCCACGGTCCTCAAGGCGTTCGAGGATCTCGGCTATTACGCGGTGGACAATTTGCCCATCGAGCTGATCCCCAAGTTTGCGGAACTCGCCAAGGGCTCCGGGCACGTCAGGCGCGCGGCGCTAGTGATCGACATTCGCGAGGGTGAGCAACTGGCGCAATTTCCCGCGCTCTTCGAACGGCTGCGGCGCAAGACGCCGGCCACGCTGGTGTTCCTGGAAGCCGACGACGTCACGCTGGCGCGGCGCTTCAGCGAAACACGGCGTCCTCATCCGCTGGGCACGCAGGCTTCGGTGCGGAAAAGCTTGCGGACCGAACGCGAGCTGCTGGCCCCGATTCGCAGCGTGGCCGACCACATCATCGATACCACGAAGTTCAACGTGCACGAGCTGCGCGAAGTGATCGGCGAAAAATTCAGCGGCGCCAGCAGCGAGTCCAGCATCCGAATCGATATCACCAGCTTCGGTTACCGGCATGGAGTGCCCGCCGATAGCGATCTGGTCTTCGACGTCCGCTTTCTGCCGAACCCCAACTACATCCCGGAGTTCAAGAATCTGACCGGCCGGAATCCCAGCGTGGTGCGCTATATTCGGTCGTTTCCGCAGACCATCGAGTTTATCGATCGCATCTCGGATCTGCTGATCTATCTGATCCCGCACTACGCTCGCGAAGGCAAGAGCTATCTGACCATCGCGTTCGGCTGCACCGGCGGACACCATCGCTCGGTCATGATCGCCGGTGCAATCCGCAAGCGCCTGGCGCACGCTGGATTTCAAGTAAAAGAGACGCACCGGGACATCGGAAAATAACCATGCGTCTTGCCTGTCTCCTTAGCATCACTGCGCTGGCTGGTAGCGCGGCTTCGCCAGGTCCATCGGCATCCGACATCGACAGTCTGTACCCGCGCATCGAAGCTCTCTACATCGATCTGCACGCGAACCCGGAGCTGGCATTTGAAGAGCAACGAACGGCTGCGAAACTTGCGGGGGTTCTGACAACGCTGGGATATGAAGTCACCACGGGCGTAGGTGGCACCGGCGTGGTCGGCCTGCTCAAAAACGGCGCCGGACCCGTTGTCATGCTGCGCACCGAACTGGATGCCCTCCCGGTAACGGAGCAAACCGGGCTGCCGTTCTCCAGCCAGAAGGCGGGCGTGATGCACGCCTGCGGGCACGATATTCACATGGCCGCCTGGACCGGCGCCGCGCAATGGATGGCGGAGCATCGCGAGCGTTGGCACGGCACCTTGATGCTCATCGGGCAGCCCGCCGAAGAGGCGGGCCAGGGCGCGTCCGCAATGCTGAAGGACGGACTGTTCGTTCGTTTTCCCAAGCCCGATTTCGCCCTCGCGCTGCACGACGACGATTCGCTGCCTGCCGGACAGATCGGCTATCACGCGGGCTTCTTCCGGGCCGCCGCCGACTTCCCGACAGTCACTATCTTCGGCCGTGGGGGGCACGGCGCGATGCCGCAGAACACCGTGGATCCGGTGGTGATCGCGGCCCGTACCGTCGTTGCCTGGCAGACCATCATCTCGCGTGAAGTCGATCCGAGGAGCCCCGCCGTCCTCACTGTCGGCGCCATCCATGGAGGGACGAAAAACAACATCATTCCCGATCAGGTGCAACTGCTGTTATCGGTCCGTACGTTCGACCCCGCGGTTCGCAAGCGCGTGCTCGAGGCGATCGCCCGCATCGCTAAGGCTGAGGCCGCGGCGGCCGGCGCGCCGCGCGAACCGCTGATCACACCCACTCCAGGGATGGTGAGCGACGAGGCCGTTTACAACGATCCGGACCTGACCAATCGTCTCGCCGCGGCCCTCAGGAAGAGCTTGCCGGCGGGCGGCGTGGTGGAGATGCCGGCTAAAATGACCTCCGAGGATTTTTCCGAGTACGGCCGCGCCGGAGTGAAGGCCGCGCTGCTGCACATTGGGGCCGTGGATCCGGCCAAGCTGGCCGAGTCTTTGAGAACCGGAATACCGGTTCCCGCGCCGCATTCCCCGCAATGGACGCCGGTGCGGGAGACTACGCTCAAGGCCGCCGTGCAGGCGGAAACCGTCGCGATGCTGGATCTGCTGAATTAGTCGCCCAACACTTCCGATGGAGCTAGCTTCGGCACGTCCACGTCCTTGAACACTGCCGTGCTATCGGACGTTTCCGCCATCACCGGGAACTGGAATCCGCATTTGGGACAACGCTCCGCCAGCGCTTGCTGCTCCTGATGCAGATCGTAAGCTTTGTCCGTGATCAGAGCGCAGCACGGACACACCCGAATCAAGCGCGTGTTCTTCAGCTCGAAGTTGGTGATGATATCTTCCATGATGGCGCCGCTGCGAACCGCCCACTCCTTGGCGGCCTTGTGGTAGGTGTTCATGTGCCAATCTTTGAGCGCCTCGAAGCTGGTCCACATGCTGATTTCGTTGTACCAGGAGGGATCCTTGGGATGCACCCACCAGGTCAGGTGCAAGAAGCCAGGGAGTGTCTTTAGCTGATTGCGCGTTTCTCCAAAGAGCACCTTAAATTTCTCGTAGCCGTCCGGGCTTGAGAAGCGTACTCTCTGCATGCTCTGATAAATTGCCATCCAATCTCCTTCTCTATTTCAATCTGAAATTGATCTCTTAAAAATCCATACGGAGCGCCAACTGTCCGGTTCGATTGCCGCCTTGTCCCGCGGTTTGCGCCGACTGCAAAACGCCGAACGTGGACGGGCTGCTGATGTCGCTGGCAGGGGGCGCAAAATTAGTGTGATTCAAAGCGTTCGTGAATGTCGCCTCAAATCGAAATCGAAGACGTTCCCGGACGGGGAAAATCTTCGCCAGCCCGGCTGACACCGCGATGGTTCCCGGACCCTCCAGGATACCCACGCCCGCGTTCCCGATTCTTCCCGCGCCCGCCGGCGTTGGAGCGAAGGCATTGATATTCCATAGAAGATCGCCGCCGACATCCGCATTGGGATTTCCGACGGCGTCGGGGCGCGCGGTTATGCCGCCCCGTCCAATGATGCCGGTGTTGGACTGATCCTCGGTGGGGCTGATGGTGGGGGTGAGGAACGGCCCGGTCTGAATCAGCGTGACCGTGTTCAAATTCCATCCGCCCAGCGCTGCGTTTAAAAACTTATGCTGGCTGGACCACTCGCGGCCCGGGCCGTACGGCAACTCGTATGTGCCCGTGAGCAGGAACCTTTGCCGGGGCATGCCCGCCACATTTCCACGCGCCGCGCGAAGGTCGAATTGATCGTAGGACGGCGTAAACAACAGGTTTTCCGAGCTAAAACCGTTCGGAGCGTCGCCTTGCGCGTCGCTAATGTTATGGGCCCAGGTGTAATTGGCCTGAAAGTAAAGCCCATGCGAAAGCCTTTGGGTCGCTTCCAGCGTCAGTCCTTGATAATTCTGAAAACCCGCGTTCGCGCTGTAGTTGATCTCATCCCAGTTCTGATAAGGAGCGCGTGGGTCCACATACGGGCTGGGTACGTAGGGCTGCTTGCTGGGGGGAATCGCGTTGTAATCCTCTTTTACGCTCATGCGGTACGAATTCATTCCGGAATAGGTGACGCGGGCCGCCAGTGCGGATGTCAACTGGCGCTCGATGGTTACGTTCCACTGCGCCGTTTGAGGATCCTTGAAATTCGGGCTCATGCCGTCGTAGAACCCCGTCCCTCCGTACTGCGCGGTGGTGGATGCAGGCGACGTTTGCGGAAATCGGAATAGCGGTACGCCGCCATTGTTATTCGAGTAGGTGTAAGGCGCGCCGAGCGGGATGCCGATAAAATCGTAGGCCAACTGCCCCAGGGGCGTTTGAGTGAAAATGCCAAAACCGGCGCGAAATACGGTCTTATTATCTCGAAAGGGGCGGAAAGCGATGCCGATACGCGGATCGTAATCGCCCCAATAGGTATTCCGCAGGCTTTGGGAGAGATGATCCTGACTCGCGGTTACAACATTGGAGCAGGGCAGCGACATGTTTCTGGTGGCTAGCTGGCACGCATTGAAAGAGACTAGAAAGGCGTTGTAGTTAGCCTGCAGCAAAGGACTCGAGGGTACGGTCTTGTTCAACAGAATGTTGGGAACCACGACATCGCCGTTGCGCGGATCGAAATTGGCGATATCGCCTTGGTTCTCGGTGAATTCTGGAAGGACCTCCCAGCGCAGCCCGATGTTCACGGTGAGCCGGTCGTTTAGCTGCCATTGATCCTGGGCGTAAATTCCCCACTGTTTGCTCGGTTCGTGCGTGTTGGGGCTGCTTTCCACGATGAAATCCGTGTTGGGGGCGCCCAGCAGGAAATCGCCGAACGAGCTGCCGGTGAAGACGCCCTGATTGAAAGTAAACGCGCCGAAGTCATCCGATTGGCCCCATCGAACTACGGTCTCGTAGTACACGCGGCGGGCATCGATACCGAAACGGAGAGTGTGCTTGCCCACGGTACGGCTGAGGTTATCGGTGAACTGCATGGTCTTGGACTGGCCCGGCCCGTCCTTGTCGCGGCCGATTGGCGTGAAGCCAGTTCCGTCGGAAAAATTGAAGGTTGGAAATGCTCCCGCGTTGGGGTGATTGGCGAAGCTAATTCCGGTGAGACCCAACTCGTCGTCGGCCTGGGCGCCCTCGATCGGAAACTGCTGATAAATCAAACTGTTCGTGAAACCGAAGCGGAACTCGTTCACCATCTTGGGAGTGATGGTGTAGTTATAAGAAACGATCAGGCTGCGATCGTGCTCGGTATCGATGTCGTTTGGCAACAGAGGATTCACTGGACCGGATTGACCCGCGTCCGAGAGCAGATTCTTCCAACTGAAGCGGGCATAGATCTGTTGGTTGGATGTGATGTAGTGATCCAGCCGGCCGTCAAACCCGTTCGTATTGGAAGGAGTGGACTGCAGGATCTCATAGTTGTAGCCGTTTCCGTTCGGGACGTTCGGGAGCGGGTAATATCCATTGAGCAGATTCAGAGAAACCGGATTCAGCATCGATTTCGGAATTGTGTTGTTTTGAAAGGTCGAGCCATTGAAGGGATTGATCAATGCATTGGTCGGCTGCCCAGTGGTGGGGCTGATGATGGGAAGCCCGTTTAAATCGCCATTGCGCTCGGCCAGAGTCGGCACCAGATCCTGTTCCGGACTGGCTGTCCTTCGGCGATTGCCCTCGTAATCAACATAGAAGAATGTCTTATCACGGCCGCTATACAAATGCGGGATCGTCACGGGGCCGCCTAAACTGCCGCCGAAGGTGTTAAACCGCTTGGGCGCCTTGCTGGTGAAGTTCAGAATGGTTGCGTCCAGTACGTTGTTTTGCAGATACTCGAACAGGCTGCCGTGGAATTGGTTGGTGCCGCTTTTTGTGATGAAGGTGATATCGGCCACCTGGGAAAACTCGGCGCTGTTGTTGAATGCAGTCACTTTGAGTTCGGCCAGCCCTTCCGATGACGGATAGGCGTTCTGTAGAGAACCGTTGGCGGCGACATTGGCCGTGGAAATTCCGTCGACGGAATAACCAGTCATGGAATAACTGGCGCCACCCACTTGTATGTTGCCCTGGCTGTCCGTGACGATACTTGGGGAAAGGGCCAGCGCGGCCAGCGGACTAGTGGTCTGCGCTCTGAAATTGAGCGGCATTTCGACCAGTTGGTTGGTGCCGCGGGTGTCGCCGACCGTTGCGTTCTCGGTATTGATCTGCAGTGCCGACGCCTCCACGTTAATGGTTTGCTGCACTTGGGACAGCGATAACGACAGATCCACGCGCGCGCTCTGGCGGGCTTCCAACTCCACCGCCGTAATGGGGGACGTTGCAAACCCTTCCTTGGAGCTAACCAAGGTATAGTGTCCAGGTTTCAGGTTTTCAAACAGAAAGTTCGCGTTGTCGTCGCTGAGCACGGAACGGGCTGTATTTTCGTCCACATTGCGCAGGGTAACTAATGTTTGGGGAAGGGCCAGGCCCGCCGGATCGCGCGTGGTTCCGCGAACGTCCGCGAAAGTCGATTGCGCGTAGCCGATCACTGGTATTAAAGTGACGGGCAATAGCAGGTAAGCGAAAAACGCGCAGCCCGCGGATAAAACTCGTGTCTGTCGGTTGGCCATAGTCGTTCTCCTGGATCGAATGACCGTGACGTCCGGTAGTTCGCAGACTGTGCGAGTCAGTTAAAAGGGCCGGGGAACCAGTGTTAGAGCTAACTTAGCTGTGCGGCTCAAAATCGCCCGTCGGATCTGTCAATCGTACGGCGAAGCGTGGTGGGACACAATGACCACTCTCGGCGCACTGCCCATAGCCACTTTACTTACGCATGGCCCTTCGCAGCCGCCGCACTTGGTGCGGCATGTCGTTCGCTTTGGTGCCCCCAAAGCCCAGAACGAAACCTTGGCGAACGTTCGGGCCGGCATAAGCGGCGGAAAGGGGCCACAGCCAAAGGCCTTCCTGCGCGGCGCGGGCCGAAATCTTCTGGTC
Organism: Bryobacterales bacterium; assembly: GCA_963824345.1. GTDB lineage: Bacteria > Acidobacteriota > Terriglobia > Bryobacterales > Bryobacteraceae > Palsa-89. The sequence goes on along the minus strand of CAWGOZ010000006.1, from coordinate 119,704 downwards.
CGATAATCCCGGCGGAAGCGTGACTACCAGGTGCATGCCGGCCTCGGCCCCCAAAATTTCCATTTCGGAGCGCTCCAGTTCCGCGCCGAATTCTTTCCGCAGCGCTTGCGCGAGCGCATTGCGGCGTTCCGCGTATAAGTGCCTGGTTTTCCTGATGTGCCGCGTGAAATGCCCGGCGCTAATGAAATCGGCGAGCGCAGCCTGATACAGGTGCGACGGACCGAGATCGTTGGTCTGCCGGACGGTGAGGAAGCGGCTTACCAGCGCCGGTGGGATCACCATGTATCCCAGACGAAGCGACGGAAACAGGACCTTACTGAAGGTCCCGATATAGATCACGCGAGAGCCCGGGTCCAGGCCCTGCATGGACGCCACCGGCATGCTCTCATAGCGGTACTCGCTGTCGTAATCGTCTTCGACAATCCAGGCGCCCGCGCTATGCGCCCATTCCAGCAGCTGCAGCCGGCGCGCCACGCTCATGGTGGCGCCCAGCGGATACTGGTGCGATGGCGTGACGTAGGCTACGCGCGCGTTCCGGCAGAGCTCAATCCCGGCTGCGACGTCCAATCCTTCGCCGTCCACTGGAACCGGAACCAGCCGGCAACCGGAAAGCGTCAGCGCGTGCCGCAGAAACACATAGCCGGGTTCTTCGATCCAAACCGGGCTATCCGGGTCCAGCAGAACGCGGGCCGACAGATCCAGGGCATGCTGCGAACCGTTAACTACCATGATCTGCGAGGCGTCGCAGTGAACCGCGCGGGCGGTCCGAAGATAGGCCGCGATCACCTCGCGAAATTCGAGAGATCCCATGGGGTCCGAATAATTCATGGAGCTGGCCCGCACTCTGCGCGCATGGTAGGTGACCAGATCGGACCACACGCGAAACGGAAAATGATCGCAGGCGATCTGCCCGACACTGAACGCGCCCGCACCCAGGAACCAGGGGGTTCCCTCCACCGGCAGAAGCTTGGAGACGCGTGAAATGGCGTCCGAAGAAGCTGGGTCATTCACAACGCCGGGTACGGCGGGACGCGTGCCGAGAAACTGGTCGGAAAGCGAGCTGGTTACAAATGTGCCCGCGCCAGACCGGCTTTCGATATACCCTTCGGCCAGCAGTTGAGCATAAGCGCCCAGAACGGGAATGCGGGAAATTCGCAGTTCGTCAGCCAAAGCTCGCGACGACGGAATCTGTTGACCCGGTTGCAATCTGCGTTCCAGGATCATGGCGCGGAACGCGTCGTAGATCTGACGGTGGAGCGGCTTGTCGCTCTTGCGGTCGACAGCGATCAGCGGCACTGCGGCGCCGTGCGGCTTCTTTCTCATCGCTCGGTCGCCCAACTTGTCCTAGCTTCCACCTTTCAGCTTGATCTCAGCCGTATCGCCCTTCACCTCAACCGTTGTTCCGAAAGGCCGCGACAGGTTGGCCAGCCGCTCCAGGATATAGCGCGCTTGCTCCCCCGTGGCCGGCGTCGGCAAGCCGCGTGTCTGGAGGAAGATGTTATTGGTGTGCTCGTCGTGAGTGTCGGCCTGACCCTCGCCAATCTTGTTCTGAGCGACCGGCCGGAACCGAATCGACGTTAAATTCCTGCCCTGGAAGTCGACGTACGCCACCACGCTTTCCCAATTGATCGGCTCATCCAGCAAAATGTCCGCCGGCGGCGCCTGGAAAATGAAGTTCCCCAGATCGAAAAAGATAGGCTTGCCGTGATAAATCTCGATACCGTGCAGCAGGGGCGCGCCATGCATGACGATGATATCCGCGCCCGCATCCACTTCGGCGTGCGTCCATGCCTTCAGCCACTCGGGCGGCCCCAGCCGCTCCGGCAATTCCTCCAGCATGATGGTCCGGAATGGCTTGTCGAATACGTGATTGTGTTCGTACACGATCACGAGATCGGCCCGCTGCCGGGCATTGCGGATACTCTGCAGAATGCGTTCGGTGTCCTCCCGGTTCGGCTGGTTGCCTTCCACGCGAAGCTCGTTCACGCCCGGCCGCGCGGCGCTAGCGGACCCTCCCTCATCGATCAGGCCGGAAGCCATCGCCACCAGCGCAACCGTGCCCTTCGGAGTGTGCAGATAACCTGGTGCGGCAGCTTCCTCGATGGTGTTGCCTGTCCCGGCATGAGCCAGGTTGAGCCGAGTGGCCTCCTGGAGCGTGTTCTGTATGCCGGGAACCTTAAGATCGAATGCATGGTTATTGGACAGCGACACCAGGTTGAAGCCAAACTCTTTTAGCGCATCCAGCGCTTCCGGCGGAGAGAGGAACCGGCCGTCCAGGTGCGACTGGCCTTTTCTTTCATCGACGATGGTGGTTTCGAAATTCGTAAACACCACGTCGCCCTTCAATAGCGACTTGATTACCGGCACCGCGGACGGCGCGTGAGCGCGGACATCCGAGCGGATCATGGATTGTCCAGTGAGCGTGATGCTCAGCGCTCCCGATTGCGCGCGCAGGCTTCCCCGCGCGGCGAACACAAGTACGATACTTCCCAGGGCTATTCGGAGCCGACGATCGAACATGGCGCGCTTTCTCCTTGCTGTGAAGTATAACGCCGTTCAAGCTGTTGGCCTTTTCAGAGCAGCGCCTGCTCAATCACCGCGCCCATGCCCGCCAGGGGTTTGATATCGTCCGCGGTCAAACCGTGGCGCCGCTGAATATATGCCGGATCGTTATAGCTGAGCCAGACCTGGCCGCCGGAGTCTTGCCAAGCCAGCGCTTTCAACGGCAGGTCGATCGCGGCGGTTGGAGCGGCCAGCATCACCGGCGTGCCGCCCTTGGGGTTCCCAAAAATGAGCAGCTGCGTGGGCGGCATTTTCAATCCGGCCTTTTCGGCTTCGCCGCTGTGATCGATACGAGCGAAAACTTTGATGCCCTTGGCTGTCAGAATTGTCTCCAGCCGATGCAATGTTTCCGGCACCGAATACTTGCTTGGTTTGCTGATGATTCCCTCGCCTGAGTTCATTTGGAACCTCCTGCCAGTTCCAGGCTTAAATAAACCGCCATCGTCAACCCCGCCGCGGCTAGCACCAGTGCCACGACGATGGCCATCGTGGAAGGTTTGGTTACCATGGGTGCGCCGGTGTTGAGCGCGCGCACGATGCGCACGTGGCGCACCGAGGCCAGAATATTCACCAGAACTCCGGCCACCAGCAGCGCCGTCCCCAACGGAACCGAGAGCGCGGATGTTTCCAATTGCGGCAGCGTTCGCAGGGAGGCCAACTCGCGCAGGAACAGGCCGAAGCGCGCAACCACGAACCCGAAGCCCATCAGCGCAATGCCCGTGCGAATCCACGCCAGGAAGGTGCGTTCTTCCGCGAGATAGGTTCGCGGGTCGGCTTGCGCGTCGATCGGCATCTAGACCTTAACCTGCTTCCATTTTCCCCGCCGGAACAGCAGAATACTCAGCACGGCCAGCAGCGAATCGGAAACCAGCACTGCGACGTACACGCCATTCGGGCCGAGTCCGGTATGAAAGGCTAGCGCCCAGGCCAGAGGGATCTGACATACCCAGAAACAGATCAGGTTGAGCACGGTGGGTGTGGCTGTGTCGCCCGCGCCATTGAACGCCGCCGTGATCACCATGCCGTAGGAGTAGGAAATATTCCCGCAACTGAACAGCCGCAGTGCGCTGACGGCCAGAGGCGCAACCATGGGATCGGAGGTGAACAGACCAATGATCTGCGGCGCGAAAGCGATAAACAGCAAGCCCAGGCCGCCCAGGAAAATCATGTTGTACAGTCCCGTTCGCCACACTGAAGTTTCGGCCCGGGCAGGCTTGGCGGCGCCCAGATTCTGACCCACCAGCGTGGCGGCGGCGTTGCTCATGCCCCAGGACGGCAGGATGGCGAAGATAATTACCTTGATGGCTACGGTGTAAGCGGCCGTTGCGTCGCTTCCGAAGCTGGCGATAATGCGCACCATGCCGATCCAACTGGCCATTTGCACCATGTACTGGAAGATTGCGTTCAGCGAGAGCCGCACCAGGCGCCACAGCACTCCAAAGTCCACCCGCAGTTGCGACGCATGCAGCGACAGCCGTCCCCGGCCCGAGCTCAGCACCCACAGTTGCAATAGAACGCCCACGCCGCGGCCGATGGTGGTGCCAACCGCCGAGCCCGTCACTCCCAGACGCGGAAACGGACCCAGTCCGAAAATTAAACATGGGTTCAGGCAAATGTTCACCAGGTTCGCGATCCACAACACGCGCATAGCGATGGCGGCATCGCCCGCGCCGCGAAAAACCGCATTGATCAGGAACAGCAGGAAGATGGTGGCGCTGCCGCTCGCGATCATGCGCGTATATCCGGATCCCACCCGGACCACGCTGTCCGATCCACCCATGACATGCAACAGGTTGGGCGCGAAGAAATAGCCGAAGACGGCTGTGGCCGTCGAGACCAGAAGCCCCACCACGATGGCTTGCACCGCCACTAAGCCGGCCGCCTGCTCGTCCTTCTCGCCCATGCGCCGAGCCACCAGCGCCGTGGCGCCCATGCTGAGCCCCAGCGCGATCACGAAGATCAACGTGAGCGCGGTTTCCGTCAACCCCACCGTTGCGACGGCGTCGGCGCCCAGGCGCGATACCCAAAACACGTCCACCACTCCGAACAGGGACTCCATGCTCATTTCGAGCACCATCGGGACCGCCAGCAGCACGATGGCGCGCGTGATGCTGCCCTCGGTGAAATCCTGGTGAGTGCCCATCACGGCCTCGCGGACCGAGGACCATAAGCCCGGCGTTCGAACCTCGATAGTGCTGCCGCTCTCACTCATAAAAATTGCTCAACACTTGAATGTACCGCGACCTCGGTAACCGAGAGCGCCTTAATAGAGGGTGAGCTCCACCGGGGAGCCGGGCCCGCAGCCCAACGTTTTCGCGGCGGATCCCTGACTGGCGGCTACTTCGAGATAGCCCGAACTTCCCACCACCACGAAAAGCTCGCCGGGATCGCATTCGGCGAATGTGAGCGCCAATCGGGTGATGCTCTGCATTCCCACCTGTAACGCGAATGCGTGCGTCCGAATGGCCGGGAAATCGTCCAGGTGAAAGTTGGTCGCGAGGTTCCCAAAATGATCCACCTTGAGGATCGCTCCCCTCCACTGGTGCTGTCCGGTGTGGGCTGGTTTGTCGAACGTCGCGCGAATGTAGTCTTCAATGCGCATTCCAAACTGCGCGGGGGTTACTCCGGCCGCCAGGTGCGCCGCCACGGGCGAAAAAACATCTCTACCATGAAATGTCCGGCTGACCGGCTCCAGAAAATACCGTTCGTTGGTAATGTGCCGCACCTGAACGGCCTGTTCCCGAGCGAAGACCATCGAGAGCACCCCGTTATCCGGGGCGACGAAGTACTGGCCCGCGATTTCCGCCAGCAGCGGCCGCCGCGCCGATCCCACGCCTGGATCCACCACCACGACATGAATCGTCTTTTTCGGAAAGTAGCCGTATGCTTGCGCGATGGTGAACGCGCCGTCAGCGATGTCGTAGGGCTGAACGCCATGGCTGATGTCGATCAGCTGAGCGGCGGGATGGATGCCCAGGATCACGCCCTTCATGACTCCGACAAAGTGGTCCGCCAGGCCAAAGTCGGTGGTGAGCGTAATGATATTCATCATTCATCAGTTTGTACCATCCATCAGTTCGTACCAACCGCGACAACGCCGGAGTTGCTGACGGCGCCGCCAATAGACACATTCAGGAAATAGCTTCCCGCGCTGGCCTCGGGGACTTCAATCGCAACCTCCAGCACTCCTACCATGCCGGGAGCCATGCGAGCGCTCAGCACTTCCACGTTCCGGCCCCCGAGCGCCGCGGTTATGGGAGCCCGCGGGATGATCGAGAGCGCCGAGGGCGCAGCGGTGCCGTCGGGAATCTGCTCATTCAGCGCTCCCTGTCCAGTCAGATAGGTGGTCAGCACCGTTCCCGGCGCGGCCGGATGACCCGCTCCGTTAGCGGCGCCGTCCTGATTCTGCGCGATCACTTGGTTCTGTCCGTCGACAAACAAGCTGGGCGTGATGGGCTGAACCTTCAATTCGAAGGGCGGCAGAACGCGGTCGCCGGCCACCACGTTCACGGTGGCTCGTCCCGCCGCAGTCTCGTAGGGGATCTGCGCGTTGATCTGAGTGGGACTCACATAAGCCACCGGCGCGGCCACTCCGTTGACGAATACGGAGACCCCCCACAGAATCTTAGGCCATGGCGCGGACGCAGCCATAGTGCGCTGTGCAAGGTTCGAGCCGAACAAAGAAACCACGGAACCGGGCGCAACCGGTCCGGCATGAGGTTCGCCCGCACTCATGACCGAGGCGATGCGGCCGGACATCTCGCTCTCCAGACCAAACACATCCAGGCTGGTGAGCGTACCCACGTACACCTTGCCGTTGGCAATGGTGGGCGTAGCGAATTTGACTGATGAGCTCACGCGCCCCCGGTAGAGTTGATGGCCGAGATCGGCTGCGTCGTAGGCCCGCAAGTGAGCCGCCTCGTCGATAGTCCAGAGGATTCCGTTGGCGGCGCCGTTGGCCGAGATGCTGGGCACCGATCCCAGCGTTGGCAAGATCGAACTGCTGGCCGACACGGGAGAAGCAGACAGCAGGCCATTCTGAAGCGCGAAAGCTTTCACCTGGTCCTCGGCCGCGGAAAAATACACGGTGTTGTTGAAGTACGCCGGTATTCCGAATAGCGGACCGGCCGCGCCCGCCAATTCCTGAACAATCTGGCTGTTTCCTTGTGGCTGGAAATGGCCCAGGTTATCGCGATCCACCACATAGATTGAGCCGGACTTGCTTCCGCTGACCAGCAAGTTCGGATGGGCCGCGCTTCCGGCCCCGTCCGGCAACAGCAGCGCGCCGCTGGAGCCCAAGTCAATATCTTTATCGCTCAACTCATCGGCATTGTAGGGCGTGAAATAGTCGGCCACCGAGAGCCGATCCCCGGACGAAAGTTTGAGGATGCTCTCGGCCAAATCGGAGCCTCCCAGGTTTGCGTCGAACGTGCCATTGGCCGCCACAACGTAGATGTTGCCGCTCGCGTCCGCCGCCGGTGCGGCCCCGCCTTGCCAGAAGGCTCCGGCGTCCCAGTTGGGCGTATCAACGTAAACGGCGGTCTGCAGCAATGTGCGGGCGTTATAGCCGATAATAAAGCCGTGGTAATTCCCGGCGTCGCAGTGCGATCCCCAAGCCGTATAGACGACGCCATTCAGTAAAAGCAGACCAGCTCGCTGCTTATAAAGCCAAGGCTCGAATCGAACCGTGCGATTGCCATCGCCCAGCCCCGGGACCGAGGCCTGGATTTCTATCGGACTGCCGGGCCTCTCGGCCCCCGTCGCGACATCCAGCGCGTGCAGTTGATGCTCAAAGTTTTGACCGGGTAATTCAGTCATCGCGACCACATACAATGTGCCGCTGGCTGGGTCGATTACAGGCGTTCCGGTGATCCCGATTTCCGGCTCGATCGAGGGGCATTCCAAGTCCGCCGCCGACGCCGGCAGTAGGTCCCGCGCCGGATTGATGAAGCTGGCATGCCACAGCGGAGTCGCCAAGTAATTGTCGGCGTCGAAAGCGTACACGCTGTCATGTTCAGTGGCCACAAAGACTACATTGTGGATTCCCTGGCCGGGGATGAGGACGCCAGGCAGGTACAGGGGTTGGGCGTAAACCTGGCCGTCCACCGGATAGCTGAATAGCCGGCCAAATTGGCCCGAGCTTACGCTGGCCGGAGTTAGCAGGGTCTCGTTCAGATTCTGACCGGTCCGCGCCAGATCGTTGTGGTAGGTGAGGACGCTCACGTGACAGTTCCATAGCAGGGCGCACGTGAGAATCGAATGTGTGGTACGCATTCAATTCGTTAGATCCATTGGGCGTACTAAGGTTACTCCCGCGGTTATAACCCTAGGAAAGCTGGTAGCCGTCGCGCGCCACCGGCACGCACAGCGTTTCCGAATGATGGCCGTGCAGCGCGAAAATCTGCCGGATGAGATCGCACACCTGTTCGGATCCGCGTTCGTAGAACACCAAAACCGACGGCCCGGCGCCGCTTAGGGCGCATCCGAGCAGGCCTGGGGCCCGCAGCCTGACCATTTCCTCCAGACCCGGAACCAGCGCGTAGCGGTACGGCTGATGCATGCGGTCATCCAGCGCGGCCGGAAACGCGTTGGTGGCGCCCGTGACCAGCGCGGCAATCAACAACGCGCTGCGCTGCACATTGAAAACCGCATCCGCCTTGCTATAGCCGGCAGGCAGAACAGTGCGCGACTCCGAGGTGGGCAGAACAAAGTCCGGAACAACCACCGCCACGCCGTAACTGGGGTTCAATTCGACGCGAACAGCTCGAACAGCTCCACCCACGTCGGTGGCGCTGGCGACGATGGACCCCAAGACGCAAGCGGCCACATTATCGGGATGCCCTTCGAGCTTGGCGGCTTCGTCCAATATCCGATGCGGCTTCCAGTGCAACCCAAGTAAATGATCGGCGATAACGACGCCTGCGGTGAGTGCGGCGGCACTGGATCCGAGCCCCTTGCCGAGCGGAATATCGTTGTGGATTTCGAGCGCCACGGGCGGCAAAGCGTCGCCGAGATCAGCGGCTACGGCCAGCGCGGTGCGCCAGATGAGATTGTCCTCGCCGGCGGGGATCTGCGCGGCGTCGCGCCCGCTCACGCGAATCGACAAGCGTTCGGCGCGGTCGAACCGGCACGTCAGATAAATCCCGAGCGCCAGGCCGAGGCTATCGAATCCGGGACCGAGATTGGCGCTGGAAGCTGGAACGCGGACCTGCATTCGGGTGTGGCTTTACAGCTGAACCACGCATCCCTTTCGGCAAGATTGATAAATCGCGGTAACCACCTCCAAGGCGCGATAGCCTTCCTCGCCCGACGACAGAGGCTTGTGCCCATTGCGAATCGCTTCGCCAAAATTGATGAATTGGCGCTCGAAGGGCGCAAGCGCAGTGGCCATGGGATCCGTCGCGGCAGTCGCGTAGTCGTAGGAAATCGGCGCGGGCTCGCCCGCATCGTTCTCCACTTGCCAGGCGGTCAGCTTGTCGCCCGAAATAATGGCGGTGCCTTTGGTGCCGTGGATCTCGATGCGCTCGGTGTGGCCCGGCCAGAACGCCGTGGACGCTTGTATGACGCCGGTGGCACCGGACTGGTATTTCATCACGGCTGCCAGCACGTCCTCGGATTCGATGTTATGCCTCGCCGCAAGCTGCCAATAACCGAACAGCTCTTCGATGCCGCCGACGAGCCACAGCAGCACGTCCACTTGATGGATGGCTTGAATGATCAGCGCTCCGCCGCCCTCGGTTTTCCAGCTTCCTTTAATGGGGCGCGAATAATAAGCCGGGGACCGGTACCACTTCACGTAGGCGTCGGCCTCGAGGATTTTTCCTAAGCGCCCCTCGCACAACGCGCGGTGCAGGAACTGCGTGGAGTCATCAAAGCGATGCTGGCTCACGACGCCCAGTTGAATGCCGGCGTTGCGGGCGGTTGCAATCATGCTTCCGGCGGTGTCGAGACTGGTCGCCATGGGCTTTTGCACCTGGATATGTTTCTTCGCTTCGGCGCACGCAGCCACCGCCTCCAGCCGGAACTCCGGGAAGGTGCAAACATCCACGTAATCGATGCCCGGATGCCGGCAGAGGTCCTGGTAATCCGGAACAAATTCGCAGCCATAGCGATCGGCGAATTCGCGCGCGCTGTCGGCGTGGAAATCGGTGCAAGCGACCACCCGGTAGCCGATGTTGGCATACGCTCGCGCGTGTTTGTGAGCGATGGCTCCGGTGCCGATGATGCCGACCCGCATGCTAGTTATTGTGACATGGCAAACGCGTTTTCCGAAGCCAGTGCGTTATAATGTCAGCCGTCTCCAGACCCCAAACCGGAAAGTAGCGGGCAAATCCTATGGCCGACATCAGCAAGATGAACCGCACCTGGCTGTGCAGCGTGGTTTTCCTGGATATCGTCAACTATTCATCGCAGGCGGTTGACCTGCAGATCAAATGGAAGGAGAGGTTTAACGGCTATCTGTCCAACGCCATTAAGGACGTGCCGGAGGATGAGCGCGTCATTCTCGACACCGGCGACGGAGCCGCCGCCTGCTTTCTCGGCGCTCCGGAAGTGGCCATGTTCGCCGCTCTCGAGCTGTGGCACTCTCTGCTTCTCGATGAGCCGAAGCAGCAACCTCCGTTCCGGGTCCGAATCGGTATCAACCTCGGCCCGGTGAAGCTGGTCCGGGACATCAACGGCGCCCCCAACGCGATCGGCGACGGGATGAACGCCGGACAACGGATCATGAGCTTTGCGGGTGAGAACCAGATCCTGGTCTCGCAGTCTTACTTCGAGGTGGTGAGCCGTTTGTCGGACGACTACAAGAACCTCTTCACGTTGAAGGGAGTCGAGCGGGATAAGCACATCCGGGAGCATACCGTCTACGATCTCTCGCCTCCAGGCGGGGAACACAACCAGGTTCGCGTTGCCACTGAAGGAGCCGTGTCCACCCCGGCGGCGGTATCGCAGCAACCTTCGGCGACGCCGAAGACGGTTCCTCCGACGGCCCCGGAAAGTCCTGCGGAAAACAAGGCTCGCGCCGGAAGCCATTGGATTCTACTCCTGGCTGGCGGTATCGCCTTAGTCGCGGTTGCGGCTGTAGGCGGATGGCGCTACTTCGGGTCGGCGGTTCGGTCGAATCCGAGCGTGAATACTCCGCCCGCTAATCCGGGGCAGATCGGCGCCACCAGCCCGGTCGCCACTCCCAGCGCCGCCGCTCCGAACACCGCACCTCCGGTCACCGCCCCGCCACCCGCGCCCGTCGTGAGTGCGGCGAAAGAAGCTCCGGCTCCGCCGCCCGAGCCCGTCGCAACTGCGGTAAAAGAGGCTCCGGCTCCGCCATCCGCGCCCATTCCGCGGCGAGCGACCGCCGCCCGCCCGACATCAGGCGTGCTGCACGCCACTATCGCGCAAGCGCTACACGGAGATGTGGTTTTCAACAATCTCCCCGGCGGGCGGCTCAAGTTCACGTTCGATCATGACGCGTGGCAGGCGACCATCCGCCGACAGCCGAATGGCACACAAACACTGGTGATGCACTCTTTAAAGCCTGGAAGCCAGACCGCGTGCGATGTAGGGTGGCAGATTGTCCAGTAACTCGCTGTCCGCGAGGACCGGAGCCGCCGCGCTCGACCACTTGATACGCCTAAAATAATAGGCAAAGCGCTTGCCAAAACAATGAATGCCTAATATACTAGGCATACGTGCTCGATCTAATCTCCATAGGCGGACAGATAGCAGAGCATCGCAAGAAGCTCAAGCTGAGCCAGACCGCGCTCGCGCGCAAGGCCGGCATAAGTCGGGCCACGCTCGAAGCCCTCGAAAACGGACGTGCCGGAGAGCTGGGTTTTGCAAAACTGACCAAGCTCCTTGCCGCGCTCGGCCTTGAACTGAAGCTGCAGGCCGCGAGCTCGCACCGGCCCACACTGGACGAACTCCAGCAAGAGGATCGAGATGATCAAAGCCTGGACCGACGCCGCTGAGGCGGGGCTTCTCGACCGTCACGCCGAGCGTGGCAGCACGTTCGCCTACCTGCCCAGCGCGTCCGCAGCGCGTGCAGTCTCTATGACCATGCCCGTGCGGCTTGAGTCTTGGAGTGTCCCCTTCGGCCTGCCTCCGATTTTCGAGATGAATCTGCCGGAAGGCGCTCTGCGCGAGCGCCTCCGCCTGGCCTTCGCGAAAGCCACCGGCAGGTTCGATGAATTCGAGCTCCTCTCGGTGGTAGGCCGTTCACAGGTCGGCCGCATCCGCTACACCGGCGATCACGAGCAGCTACAAGAGGACGTCCCCTTCCAGTCGGTCGATGAGATTCTGGAACGCAGGCGCGGCGGCGCGCTGTTCCGTTACCTGCTCGACAAATTCGCGTCATTCTCCGGCATCAGCGGCGTGCAGCCGAAAATCCTGGTGCGCGACGAAAGAGCCTTCGCTCGAATGGAGCAAACGGGACGCCGGCTCTCGCAGAGCTACAAGGGCGCCACCCACATCGTGAAATTGTGGGAGCCGAACGAGTATCCCCAACTCGCCGCCAATGAATATTTCTGCCTGACAGTCGCGCGCAAATGTGGCCTCGACGTTCCTCCTTACCGCCTGGCCGAGGACGGCATGGCGCTGGTCATCGACCGCTTCGACCTGCGCATGGATGGCACTTATCGCGGGTTCGAAGATTTCTGCGTGCTGAACGCCCGCAGGACCGACGAAAAATACCGGGGCAGCTACGAGACCTCCGTCATGAAGCGCTTCGGGGAGTTCGCGAATTCGACCCATGTCACCGAGGACCTGGAGAAGCTCTTTACCTTAATTGCGCTTAATTGCGCGCTCCGCAATGGTGACGCGCATCTGAAAAATTTCGGAATTGTCTATGACGATGTACAGGGTGAAGCACGGCTGGCGCCCGTCTACGATCTGGTGACCACGTCCGTTTACCTGCCCAAGGACCGCTTGGCCCTGGCTCTGAACGGCGCCACCGAATGGCCCAACGCAAAACAGCTCCGCAAATTGGGCGAAACGCGCACGGGCGCCGCGCCCGCAAAAGTCCGATCGATTTTAGAACGCCTCCACGAAGCGATTCAGGACACCGCAAAGGAAGTCCGCTCCTATAGCAAGCAACACCCGGAATTTGAGGAGCTCGGAAAAGAGATGCTTCAAGAATGGGGAAAGGGCTCCTCGGCGTCGCTGCGCAGCTAATGGCCGGGATCGAAAGCTATGTTATCTTGATAAAGTCGCGAGCTTAGTCGCCTTCCTTGCAGCGCTTCCGGGCCGGTAGCTCAGTTGGTAGAGCATCGCACTTTTAATGCGGTGGTCGCGGGTTCGAGCCCCGCCCGGCTCACCAAAATGTTGACACGAAATAGTTTGTCGCTGTTGCGTGCGACGCAATTCCAAACGCTGGTTCCTGATAACATTATTCCTAGACCGACAGCACGTTCCGGAAGGAGTTTTCATGGTCACCATCACCGTCAACGGAGTTAAGCGTGAGATCCAGTCGCCGACGGATACGCCGCTGCTGTATGTCCTGCGAAACGACCTCGAGCTTTCTGGCCCGCAGTTCGGTTGCGGACTGGCGCAATGCGGATCCTGCTCGGTCCTGCTGGACGGCAAGGAAATACGCTCTTGCATAACGCCGCTGTCGTCCGCCTCAGGCAAGGAGGTCACGACTCTCGAGGGACTTCCCGCCCGATGGGCCCAGCAGAAGGGTCTGTCAAAGGTTGACGCTGAGAAAACGCTGCATCCAGTCCAGCAAGCTTGGATTGAAGAGCAGACTCCTTTGTGCGGATTCTGCCAGAACGGCATGATGATCAAGGCTACCGAGTTGCTGGAACACGCGGCTACGCCCAGCGTCGAAGAAATCAAGGCGGCGTTCACCACTTCAGGGCCGTCGCCGCATCTCTGCCGCTGCGGTAGTTACACGGCCATCATCGAAGCGGTGCGGCGCGCCGGCATGATCATGGCGGAGAGGAGCTAACGCGATGGCTATCCCCAACGAAAAATTAGTCGACATTTTCGGCGCCAGTCTCTTTAGCGTCAAGCTGACGCGCCGCCAGTTAGTGAAAACGGGCGGGGCTCTGTTGGTCGGCTTTGGAATCGCGGGTGCCGCGGTCCCAAAGAAGGCCGTCAAGGCCAAGGGCTCGAAGAACTCGCTCGACCCTGCGCTCTCCAGTTCTTGGATCGAGATTCATCCCGACAACACCATCCTGATCCGAACCGGTAAAAGCGATTTCGGTCAGGGCACCACGTTCACCGCCTACCGGCAGATCGTGGCAGAAGAGCTGAACGCGCGGTTCGACGACATCACGACGGTTGTCATGGGCGATACCGACCGCACGCCGGACGGCAGCGGCGCCTTCGATTTTCTCGGCCGCGGCACGCCGAACGTTCGCAAGGCGGCCGCTTACACTTATCAAGCCTTGCTGGAACTCGCCTCCCAAAAGCTTGGAGTCCCGAAGGATCAGGTGTCGGCCAAGGATGGCATAGTATCCGGCAACGGCAAAAGCATGTCCTATGGAGAGCTGGTGAAGGGCCAGCAGTTGAAGCTCACCATCCCCGTGATGGGCGAGCTGACTGGCATCATCGGATTGACGGTCACCGGCGAACCGCCCATGAAACCGGTCAGCCAATACACCATTATCGGCAAGCCCCACAAGAACAGCGTCATCCCATCCAAAGTCACCGCGCGCGAGCAATGGGCGACCGATGTCCGGCTACCCAACATGCTGCACGCCAGGATGGTACACCCCAAGACCCTCGGTTCCACGCTGGTTTCGGTGGGTGAACTGGACAAGAGCAAGTTTCCCAACGCGCAGGTTGTCGTCAAAGGCAATCTGGTGGGAGTGGTTGCGCCCACCGAGTGGGAAGCCATTCGCGCCGGCCAACAAGTAGCCGCCGCCACCAAATGGACCGACTGGAAGGGTCTGCCCGGCGACGCCGGTCTGTACCAGCACCTCAGACAAGCCGACTGGAAAACCACGCCAGTTGCCAGGAGCGATAAAAGCAGGGGTGACGCGCCATCGGCCATGACCGGAGCCGCTAAAAAGCTTTCGGCGACCTACCAGTTTTCGTTCATGAAGCATGCGCCTATCGGGCCCACCATGGCCCTGGCCGACGTTCAAGCGGACGGCAGTGTGCGCATCTACACGCACAACCAGAACCCCCAGGCGCTGCGCGGCGAGATCGCGCAGATGCTCGGCACCACGATTGACAACATCGTAGTCCGGACCTTTGCTGGCCCTGGCCACTATGGGCGCTCGAACGGCGGGAATGCGGGCGCCGAAGACGAAGCGGTGATCCTGTCTAAGGCGCTGGGCCGGCCCGTCCGCGTGCAGTGGATGCGGCCGGATGATTTCCAGTGGTCCACGCAGTCGCCGGCGGCTTTGTCCGATATCGAAATCGGACTGGATGCGAACGGCAAGATGGTCGCCTATCAAGTGGACCACTATATGCCCGCCGGTCAGGATGACCGGCCCGTGGGCGCCCTGCTGGCGGGTCTGCCGACCATGGCTGCTCCTAGCGAAAAAGGTGTATTCGTCAGTTCGACGGTGAATGAAATTGCCGATCCATGGATCTACGACGGCGTCTCCGTTCTCATGGAACGGGGCCACGGCACATTCCAAGTGGGTCAGAAAGAATCGCCCATAGCCGTCGGGCTCCGCGATCACAGCATGCGCACGCCAGGACAGTTCCAACAGAACTACCCGCGCGAACTGGCCATTAGCGAGGCGGCGGCGCTAGCCGGTGCGGACGCCATTCAGTTCCGCATCGATCATGCGACCGAGGAACGCGCCATCGGCGTACTCAAGGCCGTCCGCGATGCATCCGGCTGGGAAACGCGCCCCTCGCCCGCTAGCTCTGCCGTGGCCACCGGCGACCAGCCCGTGCGCGGACGCGGCGTGTCTTTGATGTTCCGCTCGGGAACCTATTGGGCCTGCGTCTGTGAGATCGCCGTTACTCCTGGCACAGGCGTCATCAAAGTGGAAAAATCCACGATTGCAGTCGACCCTGGCATCGTCGTCAACCCGTTGCAATTGAAGCGGCAGGTGGAAGGCGGCGCGGTGATGGGCGTCAGCCATGCGCTGCTCGAAGAGGCCAAGTTTGATGAAAGCGCGATCACGGCGCGCGACTGGCGCAGTTATCCGATCCTGAAGATGGCCGATATTCCCGAGATTAAAGTAGTGCTCCTGCACCGGCCCGAGGTAGGCACATATGGCGGCGGATCGGAGGCAGCCAATGCCCTGGCTGCGCCCGCCATTGCGGCAGCGCTCCATGACGCCACCGGAAAGATTGCGCGGCGTCTGCCGTTGAAGCCCGATTACGTGCAAGCGCTGCTTAAGGCCTAGGCTGCCAACGGCGAAGTTCGAGCCGCGGATTTCATTGCGAGCGAACGAACTTGTGTAACGCCTTGGAGCTTACGCCGGCCGCGTAGATGTTGCCCTGGGCGTCGGCCGACACTCCTTCGGCCAGCGCGATCTTGGGATCCGTCGACAGATCCGGGATGAACGCTTTCACGGCGCCATCTTTCGCGCTTCCGATACGGATGCCGCGTTTCACCCCAGGGTTGGTCTTCTCGTCCGATTGCGAGTCGACTGAGTACAGCGTGTCATCCTTCGAAATGAAGATCCCGCTCGGCCGGCCGAACTGCTTCCATGCGGCGATGAACTTTCCGTCCTGATCGAAGATCTGAATCCGGCTGTTTCCACGATCGGCGACGAACAGGCGTCCTTTGGAATCCATCGCCAGGCTATGCAGCGTGTCGAATTCGCCGGGCCCCGATCCTTGCTTGCCCCAAGCTTGGATGAAAGTCCCGTCCTTTGCGAACTTCAGGACGCGCGCGTTGGTGCCCGCGCCGTGCCCGTCGCCAACGAAGATGTCGCCGTTCGCCGCCACCGCCACGCCGGACGGGCCATTGAAGGTATCGGGACCGTTCCCGGCGACGCCGGCCTTCCCCAGCGTCAACAATAGCTTTCCGTCCGGGCTGAACTCAAAAACCTGCTGGCCCCTGCCGTCTTTCCCCTCTGCGTCCGTAACCCAGATATTGCCGCCGCGATCGATCGCCATCCCGTGAGCCTGCACGAACCCCGAACCGAAGCTCTTGATCAGCTTCCCGGAAGAATCGAACTCCAGGATGGCTGGATCCTTGCGGTGGAATACCCAGATGTTGCCGTGCTCGTCCGGATCGACGGAAATCACCTGTCCCCACTGGATGCCCTCGGGAAGCTGCGCCCAGTTCTCGATCGGGCGATATGGATTCGGTAGATCGTTCGTGGCCGCGGCGCTGGCCTGGCTGTAGGCGTTACCGCCCAGCATTCCTGTGAACGCGCCAATGACCGCGACAATTGCCTGAGACGCGACTTTCAATCGATGGGAACGCGACATGGCAGACTCTCCTTTGAAGGCCCCTTGGTCTGAATGATTCTACACCACGGGCCAGCTACTTTCACGGTGTGCGGAGGCCTTTAGCGCGGTTCTAACTTCGTGATTCGCACGTCGAGATCGTGCAAAGCACCCTGCATTAATTCGAGCCGCCGTTCGATTGAATCGAAGCGGGTGCTCATCGTAGAACTCAGATGGATGTACAGCCCGACGTTGGTCCCGATACTGAGTACAACTGCAGCCAGCGCGATAACTTCGGCGAGCGTTATTTGATTCATGTTACTCACTCGCCCGATTGGATGTCGGGCTGAAACCAGTTTGCCGGACAAACGTGTGCTCGTCAACTTCATAGAGCCCAGAGTTGGCTCGCCAAACGCTTCTTCCCGATCGCTCCCTCGCATTTCGCTGCTCCGCACGAGCAGGGAAACGTCCGAACATCCTTGTAGAGTTCCTGGTTGGCGCGATTCGAAACGGCTATCATTGATGTCGTGGGGCAAGTTCACATGACCGAGGCCGAGGTGGCCAGCGACCTTCACGGCGTATTAGCCAAGGTCCAGCAGGGCGTCGAGGTCGTGGTTGAACAAGACCATCGACCGATCGCGGTCATCCGATCGCCCTTACCCAAAGGCAGATTGCTCTCCGAGTGTATTGCACTGGCGGAGGCTCGTGGTTCCACGGCGACGCTGGACGAAGGATTTATGAAAGATGTCGAGGAAGGGATTTCCGGCCGCAGCCAGCCATGGAATCCACCAGCTTGGGAGTAATTCTCGACTCCAGCGTCGTCATAGAAGCGGAGCGGAAGCATCTCGACGCGGCGCAGTTCTTCAAACTAATCATTCAGAGAATCGGCGAGATGGAAGCTGCTCTCTGTTCGATCACGGTTGCCGAACTGGTGCACGGGATCCATCGCGCCGACACTGCCGAGCGCAGAGAACGCCTTAGGGCCTTCCTCGATGAACTAAAGGCAGCCGTGCCAGTCTACCCGATCACGGTCAGCACTGCTGAGTTAGTTGGAAAGATTGGCGCCGAGTCTTCGGCGATCGGATAATTGGGGCATGTGCGTTGGAAAGAGGCTACGGTGTGGCAACCCGAAACCTGCGGCATTTCCGACAGATCCAAGGCTTGAATCTGATCTCACTTTAGCGCGGAAGTACCGAATCCCGCCCGGCGCCGCTACTTCCCGATCGCGCCTCCGCATTTCGCCGCTCCGCACGTGCAGGGAAACGTCCGAACATCTTTGCCGAAATTGTAGTTCACCGTCAGCTCCTCGCCCGGCTTGATTACGCGCAGGCTCATGTACAGCACATGCCCCTTCAGCACGCGGCTCACCAGGTTGGGATCGCAGCTATGGTTGATGATCTCGGCGCCGCTGCCGCCCACCGCGCCGTCCAGGGTCCAATAATCGTCCACCGCGAACAGGTAGGTATAATCGCCGTCGCCGCGATACTTGGCTTCCTTGCGGTTCAGGCGCTTGCCGGTATATTCGATGACCTTGCGATTGGCCGGAATCCGCTGGCCCGCGAAAACCCCATAGCGATGGATCTTGGATCGCCGGATCATGAGTTTGAAGCAGGCGAAGTCGGGGTTGAGCTTGGGCGCCTTTACGAGATCAGTTCCCATGTTGGATCACTTATTTTAGCGAACCAGCCCGGATGGGCCGACCCCCGTATGCCGGGGCATGCTGGCCGGGTTAGGTTGGCTAATGTTTGCCTCAGTGTCCGCCGATCCATAAGGTGTACGACTTAGGAAGGAGTACGAAGGCGCGGTATGTCCACTACTCAGTGCGCAGCTGACCCCGATCTGGCAGATCCACTAGGCGAACCTGCGCAAAGGGATACTCAGGGTGCATCCAGACCCCGCAGTAGCGTGCTGGTTGGATCTGCCGCTACCATAACCATCGGGCTCGCGCTGGCGAGTTGGTACGTGGGCGCGCGCATCGTGCAGGCCAATGAATCCGCGCCTGTGAGCACCGCCGTGGAAGGTCCCCCGAAGGCAGCTACGCCCGTCCCTGCCGGGCCCTCCACGCCGGAAGCCGCCATGGCCGAAGCGTTCTGGTATACCGTGCCTCCGCCGCCTCCTGAGTTGTTTCTGCAAGTAGCGAGCCTGGGGTCGCGGCAGGATACGAGTTTCGTCCAGTGGCTGGAGGCCAAAGGCTATCCGGCGCGCATCACCAAAAGCCGGACGGGAGCAAGCGCCCCCGGGAGCGCGGCGGACCAGGAAGAGAGTCGAATCTTAATCGGTCCTTTCGCGGGACCAGCCTCGCTGAAAAAAGCCGAGCGCAAGCTGCAATCGGCGGGAGTGCTCGCCATCGAGACAACAAACTGAAAGCCGGGGTCGTAGCTTTGTGCCCAACACGCTTCACCGATGGCTCCAGACAATGCGACTCTGTTATGCTGCATGTGCGGGCCAGTTTTGCAGGCTTTCCGGCTGGATGCAGGGGCTGGCCCGACGCAGGCGACATGCACGAAGCATTCGACAGCAGCATCATGCGCCAACGCCCGTGAAGGTCCGTATCCGCAGCAATCCGATCAGGACTCGACGGGGTTACCGCATTCGCCCGAGCTCCTTCGTTCTGTCCATCCTGTTTCACGCGGTGGTGGTCGCAGGGCTGCTTATTCTGCCGAGCCGGAATTCGGAAGAGCCTTCCCGCGCGCGGCCAATCTATGACGAGCTGATCAAGCCGGATGCCAAGAAGATCGTCTGGTACCACGTTCCGAAGGCCCTGCCGGAGGTGTCGGCGCAGCAAAGAATAGGAACGTTCCCGAAACCGCGCGCCGCCGAAAAGGCCGAGGTGGCGATCATCGCGACGGCGCCCAAGCCAAAATCGGTGAAGCAGTTTATCTGGCAGAAGATTCCAAAAATCGAAATTCGTCAGGACTTGCCGGCGCCCAACTTGATTGCGCGCGCGGCCATGGCGATTCCGGCCCCGCCTCCGCCGCCGGAGCCGAAACCGAAGATCGATAAGCCGGATACCAAAGGCGTGAAGTCTCCGCAACCGAATATCTCCCCGCCTGAACCGAAAGGCGACGTGAACAAGGCGCGCGAGATTCAAGCGCAGCCGGTGGAAGTGCCCAAGCCGCGCAAAGCTTTTGTTCCACCGCCGCCATCGCAACAGCCGCCACGGCTGGTGATTCCAGTGCAGACCGCCGATGTTCCCTTGCCGGAAGCTTCCATTGCGGGTGCGCCCACGGCGCGGGCCGCCTTGCCCGACGGCATCGGTGCTCCGGCGTTTTCCAAAGGCGCACCGCCGCCTCCGAACGCGCCTCCGGGTCCGGCCAGCGAAGCGGGAAATGGCAGGGTGGACATCGCAAGCGTTGGCTTGCATCCCAGCGACAAAGGCCCGGTGCCGGATGGCTCGCGCCCGGGCCAGTTTGCAAGGGCGCCCACCGTGGGTGAACTTGCCACCGGCGAGGTGAAAGGCGGGATCGGGGTGCCGAATCTGACGATTCACGACGACCGCACCGCAGTGCCTCCGCCCCACGTGGATGCTCCCCGCAAAGTCGTCCTGTATGCCGATCGGTTGCGGAGCTTGCCGGTGTCGACACTTTCGGTGCCTTTACGTCCGGCTTCGCGCACCATCCCCGCGCGCATCGAGGCACGCTTCCTGGGCCGCGATGTGTACACCATGGTGATCCCTATCGAGAATATCGTCGGTTATTCGGGGGATTGGATCATCTGGTTCGCCGAACGCGACCAGAAGCCGGGCGGGGCTCCGTCCGTTCTCGCTCCGGTTCCCTTGCGCAAGTTCGAATCCGTCGACCCGGTTCCGCCGGGCGCCCGCACGGAGATTCGCGTTCAGGTTCAAGCGGTCATCAACAGAGAAGGCAAATTCGATAAGGTGCAGCTATTGCGGGATCTCACGCCTGGGCTGGAGAGCGCCATCCTGCGAGACGTGAAGTCCTGGGAGTTTAAGCCGGCCACGCGCGACGGCGCCCCCGTGGACATCGATGTGGTTCTGGAAATTCCGTTCAGTCTTCCTCCACAGATCGCACAGCGGTCGCAACCTTAACATTCTAAACAGTTCGCCTGACGCCTTCCAGTACGCCTGCCCTCTCCAGTACCAGTACAAAACCCGGTCAGGATTATAGCGTTGGTTTGTTGACCGGCATGCCGTTGAACCCTAAGCTGTGATTGCAATGAAAATAAACCATATCCTCGGACCGCTTCTCGGTCTCTCATTTCTGGCCTGCACTGCTGGCGCCAGCACGGTGCCGCTAGACGTCAAGACGTACAACTTTCAACTGGATGGAGGCGGCGGTGGCGCGATCGGCAACGCTAAACGGCGTTTCAGTGGAGATCTTCTGCGACAATTTTTTCAACGAAATGTATGTTCCCTCCACCGATTCGGCGAACGTCACAACGCTCGGCGGCAGCGCGAATCTCGGCGAGACCAGATTTGGCGACGTCTCTTCCAGTCAGTGGACCGCGATCAGTTTGACCGGCGGCGGCGTGGCATCCACCGACGATACGTTCTTCAACAGCGGCGCCGGATCGTCCGCGTCGGCGCGCTACGACATGGTGGCCTATTTGGTTTCGCAGTACAACGTGGCACAGGGAAACACTGCCGCCAACAACGGTATTCAAGAAGCGATCTGGACGTTGATGGATCCTACCGCGGAAGGCGCGGTGATTGATCCCAGCGGATCAAATCCCACCAGCTTTCTGGAACAAGCAGCGTCGTGGTACCTCGGAGGAGGCGCGACGAATGCGTTCCTCTCGCAATTTCAGGTGGTGAGCGACGCCACGATGAAGGTGCCGGGAGTGGGTGTGGGAACCGGCGGATTCCAAGAGCAGATCGTGTTTACACCGGCTCCGGAACCGCGCGGAAGTATCTGGATGCTGTTGGGCTTGTTCGGTGTTGCAGGGTTCCTGATACAGAAATCCCGCCCCAGGAAACTCGCCCAGGCTATTTGAGGTTTCCAACCTGAAGCGGCATTAAACAGACGCTCCGCTGGCGGCAGTCGAAAGCCCCGCGGAGCGTTTCTGCATTCACCGAGCCGGCAAACAAATCTTCACCGTATTTTCACGCCCTTACCCTCCCAAGTGAGTCCGCCCGCGGATTTCATGCTGCTACACCTGAGTTGAGAATTCTCCCTCGGAGGGACACGTATCCATGCAATACCGCCGTGCGATTCTAGTTGCGGCCTGGCTGATCGGGGTAGCAGGGGGCCAAACACTGGTGGATCTTAGAACGCAAAGCAAGAGCGTCGATTTTTCGGGCGCGCCCAGCACTCGGCCCTTCCAGTCGGGCACCGTTCTCCCGGCGGCATGCCTGGTGGACCAGGCGTTCTTTCAAACCAACGCGCCGGCTGGCTTGAACCTGTATGGCTGCACCGCGCTGAACTCGTGGACGCTGCTCTCGGCCGGGGTTCTTTTGGGGGATGTTACGGGCACACCCGGCCTCAACACCGTGACCAAGCTACAAGGACGGGCCGTCTCCACCGCCACGCCCACCAACGGAGAATCGTTGGTGTGGAACAGCACAAGCGACAGCTGGGCACCGCAAACCATCACGGGAGTGCAGGGTCCGCAGGGTCCCGCAGGCCCCACCGGGGCGACGGGCGCGGCCGGCCCGCAGGGGCTAACGGGTCCGCAAGGGGCCACGGGTCCCGCAGGCGCAATCGGCGGGACGGGCCCATCCGGTCCACAGGGGGCGACCGGTTCGCGAGGAGCCACCGGTCTGACGGGGGCGGCAGGTCCGGCGGGGACGACGGGATCGCAGGGAGCCACCGGTCCGGCGGGGCCACAAGGGCCGGCCGGGCCCACTGGAGCGACGGGAGCGACTGGATCGGCGGGGATGACGGGATCGCAAGGAGCAACCGGCCCATCCGGTCCACAAGGGCCAACCGGACCCGTGGGGCCGCAGGGCACAGCGGGGACCAATGGAGCAATCTCTCGCATTCAAAACGCCGGCGCCAACCTTCCTCTCGAACCCGCGCTGAACTTCACCGGCGGAGGCTGCTCCGACGATCCCGCCACCAGCAGCACCAATTGCAGCGGAGCGGCGGGCATATCGGGATTGACCATAGACCTGAACGGGACCGCGCAGGGCACGCAGCCTGCGCTGAATTTCATCTCCGGAACGGGGATCGTGCAGATCTGCGTGAACAATGTGGCGGCATCCCGGGTGGACTGCACTCCGTCGTTCAACACCGCACTCATACCAACCCACGACACCATCCACGCCAACGAAAGCTATTGCGCGTCGACCAACGGAACTACCGGTTATACGTGCTCCATGCCTGACAAGGCGTTGCCGTCGTATAGCGCCGGACAGGTCTTCCTGCTCAACGTCGATACCACGTGCGCCGGTTCCTGTTCGTTGAACATCGACGGCCTGGGAACGATTACCATCAAAGAGAAAGACGGCCTGACGAATCCGGCCGGCACCCTGGTTGCTGGGCAGGCTCAGTTCGTCTGGTATGACGGAACAATCATGCGTTTGATGTACTGACGCCCCTTTTATTTCTCACAATCTCCAAGCCCCAATGGCCCACCGCAGCCCGTCGTACTAGCCCCCATCCATGCTAAGATAATGAGAATCATGTGGTTAAGGGGAAAGGCCTATCCTCGGCCTTCGGCGTACTAGTACGATCTAGATCCAATTGTTCTTGGCATTAAGGTCTTTCGGGTGTGAAATAGAGAAGAGCTAAGGATCGATGAGAGCCATCTTCAAGTTACGCAAGGCTGGTACAAGCAAGAGGAAGCTCGTCGTGGACCTTGGCAACGAGTTCGGCAGGAGAAGGTAACTTGTTCTTGATACTCACTCTCGGCGTTTTATCCATTCTTCTCGCTCTATTGATCACTCCGTTAGTGCGCGATTTCCTAGGCAAATATTTCCTCGATCATCCTGATGGCATTCGAAAAAAGCACGTGAACCCCGTTCCGCGCGTGGGCGGAATTGCAATTGTCATTTCGTACGTGATCACGTTCGCCATAGCCCTGGCGCTACCGTTTACCTACACACAACATCTGCACCATGAACTTCCGAACATCCTGTCACTCACCTTAGTGGCATCGGTTGTGTTTTTTACGGGCGTCCTGGATGATCTGATCGGGCTGGCGGCGTGGCAGAAGCTGCTCGGAATCGTTGGCGCCAGCGTGCTGGCCTATATGGCGGGAATTCACGTGGACATCCGCATGCTGACGTGGCTGCCCACCTGGCCGTGGCTCGGGTTCGCGATTACCGTGATCTGGCTGGTGGGCTGCAGTAACGCTTTCAACTTGATCGACGGCATGGACGGGCTGGCGGCCGGTGTGGGCCTGGTTGCCACCATCACCATGTTGCTGGCCGCGCTCACGCAGAACAACCTGCCTCTCATTCTTGCAACCATGCCGCTGGCGGGTTGCCTGCTCGGATTCCTGCGCTATAACTTCAGCGGCGCTTCCGTGTATTTGGGCGATTGCGGCAGTCTTTCACTCGGATTCCTGCTGGGCTGTTTTGGCGCTCTTTGGAGCGAGAAATCGGTCACGTTGGTAGCGTTGACTGTGCCGCTGCTGGCGGTTTCGATTCCCTTGTTGGACGTTGCTTTGTCCATCCTGCGGCGCTTCCTGCGCAATCGGCCCATCTTTCAAGCCGATCGCGGACATATCCATCACCGGCTCCTGGATCGTGGTCTCAGCCCCCGCAGCGCGGTGTTGACTATGTATGGGTTGTGCGGTCTGGTGGCGGTCCTCTCCCTTTTGATCGGCGCGCTGCGCAACCAATTCAGCGGATTGATCGTAATTCTTTTCGGTGGCGCGGTGTGGATCGGTATCCGCCAACTGGATTACACCGAGTTTGCTTCGGCCGGCCGCATGCTGTTCGGCGGCAAATTCCGGCGGATCATCGATGTGGAAGCCCGCTTGAAGGACTTCGAAAGCACTTTGGCGAAGGCCGACAGCGTGGAGGAATGCTGGGATCAGGTTCGAGCCGGTAGCCGCGACTTCGGTTTTCACGAAGTGCGCATGAGTTTGAACGGGAAGCTTTTCGAGGATGTCCACTCGGATGCCACCAAGCCTCGCTGGCAACTGAGAATCCCGCTCCCGGACGCGCAGTATGTCAATTTTTACTGCGGCTTCGACAGCGAGATGGACCCACTGGTGATCAGCGCATTCGTTGAGACGGTGCAGCGCGGCCTGGAAGCTAGAAACTCGCTGCTGGGGACCAAAGAACTTCGTCTGCCGGTCAGGCCCGAGCTGTTCTATGCAACCAGCGCCGGGGCCGGAACAGTGGAACAAAAACCGGCCTCGCTCTAACCGATCCGCGCACCTGAATCGGCGGTTTCCGAGCCTTTTCAAACCAAGCGCCAGTATACTATCAAAAGGATGATACGGCGCGCCAGTTCTGGAAATTTATGCCGGCCGTAGTTGTCACCGGTTCCTGCGGACTGATCGGGTCCGAGGTTTCCTTGTTCTTCGCGCGCCAGGGGTTCCAGGTCCACGGCATCGATGACAACCATCGCGCGGTTTTCTTCGGGCGCGAAGGCGACACCAGCTGGGTGCTGGAGCATTTGCGCCGCGAGATTCCCGGTTATCGGCACACCGCTTTGGATATCCGGGATCGAGCTGGCGTGCTGGCCTTCATCGATGAACTGCGGCCGGATCTGATTATCCACACCGCCGCGCAGCCCTCGCATGACCGCGCAGCGGCGATCCCGTTCCTGGATTTCGAAGTGAATGCACTCGGCACGCTGCACATGCTGGAAGCGGCGCGGCGTTCCTGTCCCGAATCGCCCTTCATCCACATGTCCACGAATAAGGTGTATGGAGACCGGCCCAATACGATCACCCTACGGGAGACTGCGATGCGGTTCGACTACGGAGATCCGGCGTTTGCGCACGGCATCCCGGAAGACTTCTCCATCGATCAAAGCAAGCATTCGCTATTTGGCGCATCCAAAGTCGCCGCGGATATTATGGTTCAGGAATACGGCCGGTATTTCAACCTGCCGACGTGCTGCCTGCGCGGAGGTTGTCTCACCGGGCCAAATCATTCGGGAGTTGAGCTGCACGGGTTCCTCAGCTACCTGATCAAGTGCAACATCGAAGGCCGGGAGTATAAGGTTTACGGCTACAAGGGCAAGCAGGTGCGCGACAATATCCACTCGCAGGATGTTGCGCGCTTCATGTTTGAATTCTGGAAAGCCCCGCGTGTTGGCGAGGTCTACAACCTGGGAGGCGGCAAAAACAACGCTTGCTCGATTCTGGAAGCGTTCCGGATGGCCGAGCGGATTACCGGACGTCCTATGACCCACCGGTACGTGGAGGAGAATCGCAGCGGCGACCACATTTGCTACTACAGCGATCTGCGCAAAATGCGGGCGCATTATCCGGCCTGGGACATCACCAAGAATCTCGATCATATTTTCGAAGAGATAGCGGCCAGTTGGATGGTGCGGCTAGCCGCGCACGCCAGCGAATGAAGCTTTTGATCACCGGAATCTGCGGCTTCGTCGGCAGCTCGCTGGCGGAGGGCCTTTTGGAGCGGCGCGCTGGGATTTCGATCGTGGGGGTCGACAACCTGAAGCGGCCGGGGTCCGAGTTGAATCGCGCCAGGCTGCGGCGATTGGGCGTCACTTTCATACACGGCGATATCCGGATGGCGAGCGATTTCGAATCTTTGCCGGCGGTGGACTGGGTGATCGACGCAGCGGCCAATCCCAGCGTGCTGGCCGGCATTCAGGCCGGGTTCAGCAGCCGGCAACTGGTGGAACATAATCTGGCGAGCGCGGTGAATGTGCTGGAATACTCGAAGGCACACGGCGCGGGTTTCGTGTTGCTCAGCAGCAGCCGCGTTTACTCCATCGATGCGTTAGCGTCGCTGCCGCTCAGAGTGCATGAGGACGCTTTTCAATTAGATGAGAGAGCGAGTTTGCCGGCAGGCGTATCGGCCCAAGGCATCGGCGTGAACTTCTCCACGCGCGCGCCCATTTCCTTGTACGGAGCCACCAAACTGGCGGCCGAAACCATGGCGTTGGAATATGGCGAGGCCTTCGATTTTCCGGTATGGATCGATCGCTGCGGCGTATTGGCCGGCGCCGGACAGTTCGGAACGCCCGATCAGGGCGTATTCTCCTATTGGATCCATGCTCACGCGCGCCGCCATGCGCTGCGTTATATCGGATTTGACGGCACCGGCAAGCAAACCCGCGACCTGTTTCATCCGCGCGATCTCACTGCCCTGGTGGACGCCCAAATCCATGCCGCCCGGAAAAATGCCCAGCGTATCTATTGCGCCGGAGGCGGACCAGGCAATGCGATTTCGCTGGCGCGCTTGACTGCCTGGTGCGATGCGCGGTTCGGCCCTCATGCTCCCAGCGCCGACAGCCGTCCGCGCCGCTACGACGTTCCCTGGGTGATTATGGACTCGAGCGACGCCCAGCGCGATTTTGGCTGGCGCGTCGAAATGCCCATGGAGCGCGTATTTGAAGAGATCGCGCAACACGCCGAGCGGCATCCCGACTGGTTGGAGATCAGCGCTCCATGAAACCGTCGCGCAGTCCCGAGGCGCAGGAGCCGATTCGCCTGCTCTCCGTCGTGATTCCGGCGCGCGACGAGGAAGGCCGCGTTGACGCCACTGTCGAGCATCTTTATGTCGAGCTCCGTTTGCATGGAATCGAGCACGAGATCGTGGTGGTGGACGACGGCAGTACCGACGGCACTTGGACCGCGCTGGAGCGAACGACGATCCGGGTACCGACTCTGCGGCCGGTGCAAAACATCGGCGATCACGGCTTCGGCCGGGCGGTCAGTTTTGGCCTGGAGCAAGCCCGCGGCGATGCCATGGTCGTCATGATGGCGGACGAATCGGACGACTGCAGGGATGTCGTCCGCTATTGGCAGGAGCTGAACCAAGGCTGGGACGCGGTATTCGGTTCGCGCTTCGTGCGCGGCGCCGGAGTGATCGACTACCCGCTGCACAAGTTGTTCCTGAACCGGATAGCGAACCTGTTTCTGCGCGTCATTTTTAACGCTCCGCTCAACGATTTCACGAACGCGTTCAAGGCCTACCGCCGCAGGGTGATCGAAGGCTGCCGGCCGTTTCTTTCCCCGCACTTTAATCTGACCATCGAGATTCCTTTGAAAACAATCGTGCGCGGCTACTCCTGGACGGTCATACCGATCACCTGGAAAAACCGGCGCTCGGGTGTGTCTAAGCTGAAGATCCGCGAGATGGGTAGCCGCTATTTGTTCATCGCGTTGTACTGCTGGCTGGAGAAATACTTCTCGCGCGGAGACTACATCCGAAAGAAGCCGGACGCCCAAGCGCACTCGCAGGCAGCTGGAAGACCCCCTGGCGTATCATGAACTCATATGCGCTCTTTTCATACTGAGCCGGCGAAAATGACTAAAGGTGTCTCCGAAACCGAGGCAAGCCAGTGAAAGGAGTGGTGCTGGCTGGTGGCACGGGCAGCCGGATGCTCCCGCTGACCAAGATTACGAACAAGCATCTGCTGCCAATTTACGACAAGCCCATGATCTACTATCCCATCCAAACATTGGTGGACGCGGGCATTCGCGAGATTCTGGTGGTGACGGGCGGGCGGAATTCGGGCGACTTTCTTCGCTTGCTCGCCAACGGCCGGGAATTCGGCTTGAAGCACCTGGACTACACCTACCAGGAAGGCGAAGGCGGCATTGCGGATGCCTTGGGGCTGGCCGAACACTTTGCCGACGGCGGACGAATCTGCGTGATTCTGGGCGACAACATTATCGAGCGAAGCATTCGCCACATGGCGGAGGACTTCGAACGGCAGGAGCGCGGCGCTAAGATTTTGCTCAAAGAGGTGCATGACGCCGAGCGTTTTGGCGTGGCCGAGGTCCGGGATGGGCGTATCGTCGGAATCGAAGAAAAGCCCCGGCAGCCCAAGTCAAATTTCGCGGTGACAGGCATTTATATGTACGACGAAACGGTGTTCGATAAAGTTCGCAAGCTGGTGCCGTCCGGCCGCGGCGAGCTGGAGATCACCGACGTGAACAACGCCTACATTCGCGAGGGCAGCATGACCTACGCGCATTTGGAAGGCTGGTGGACCGACGCCGGGACATTCGATTCGCTGTTGCGGGCCGGCAATCTGGTGGCAAAAACCAGGCCTGGATCCAGCGCCGAGGATTCGGCTTGATGCGGCGCGGGTGGGCGGGGAAGCGCCCGCCATAAATAGCCATCAAATCGTTCGAATATATTTCCAATAAATCCGAATTACGTCGCGCAATGCCACGAAAAAATCGAACGGTCTGACCTTCGAGCCGCCGACATCTTCCCAGGTATCCAGTGGATATTCATAGATGCGCTGCGCAGCTACGTTGGGTGAGCCTTGCTGGCGGATGTAGCGGGCCAGCAGTTCCACGTCAAATACCCAGCGTGTGCGAAAAGGCTCAGCGATAATGTCGCGGGTGCCCGGCCGGACGCGGAAGATCTTCGCGCCGCACTGGGTGTCGTAGATAGGGAGCCGCAGCATGAGGGAAACCACGGTTGCGAAGACTCGGCCCAGATAGTGGCGGCTGGTCCGGCGCTGCACGTGGCGCCCCAGCAACTTGACGCGCGAACCAAACACCATATCCAGATCGGGCCTGGCGGCGAACACGGCCATGAACGGCGCAATTGCGTCCAGCGGCGTGGCGAGGTCCGCATCCCAGTAGCCGACGTAGTCGGCATCCTGATCGAGAGCGAAGTTGAGCCCCCTGCGGACGGCTTCGGCCTTCCCTTGATTCAGCGGCGAACGAAGCACAAAAGCTCGATCCGGGCGACTTTGACGAAGGTTCTCGAGCCGGTCGAATGTTTTATCGCGGCTTCCGTCGTCCACGAATACGAAAGTGACTTGCGATTCGCGCAAGTACCGCTGAAATTCGTCCACCGGAAGACGAAGCTCCTCGTTGTAGCAAGGCACGACGATCATGACCCGCGGCTCAGGCACGTTCAGATCATAGCAAGCACTTGGTTATTTTCAGCCTGGAAGGGCGGGGGCAAAGTCTCCTAGCATGCCAGCCTTGGTGGCGATGTAGCCTTGGCGCTGGCGTGGATGAATGATCCAGATAAATGGTGCGCCCAAACGCAGGTGGTCGTCGATTTTCTCCTGCATGTAGTCCATAGTGTCTTTTTTGCAAAGAATCTCGATGCAGAGGTGAGGCGGGTTCTCGAAAATCCCGCCTTGAAACTGAGAGATCTTGACCACCGTCACATCCGGGATTCGAAACCCGGTCGGACCAACCTGCACGCGCCGCTCAGGGAAAACCTCGATTCCGAGCTCCGCCGAACGCGCGTCGAAGCGGATTCGCAATCGGGATGATAGCTCGCTTTTAAGCACTGTTCAATTGGTGCTGTCATCTTTTCCCCGCCGGCGGTCCAAATGTCGATCGCACCAGCTCCAGCCCGTCTTCCTTGCTCTGAATGCGCGCCTCCAACTGCGCATCTTCGGCCGCCTCCAGCATGCGCGAGAAATCGGGACCGGGCGCATAACCGGCGGCGATCAGATCGTCTCCGGTCACCAGCCTTACCGGCCGCAGCTCCTGGGGCGCCAACTGCTCGAACTTGGTTTTGGCGAATTCGTAGTTTTCCAGATGTCCATGGCTGGACGAGCAGTCCAGCCGGTGCAGTTCCAGGTGCTCCTCAAATCGATCCAGCCGCAGCATCCGTTTCAGTGTGCTCTCGCGCATCTGATGCACGTGCGAAAACCGCATGTGATTCGCGATCAGCGCGATTACCTGGTCGATCTCCGCATTTGAAAACCGCAGCCGGTTCAGGATGTCGCGGCCGATTTGCTCGCCAAGCTCAACATGCCCATCGAAGCGGATGCGCTCGTCAATGCGAAACGTGCCCGGCTTGCCTACATCGTGCAGCAAGACCCCCCACGCCAGGGCAGGCGTCGGAGCGCGCAGCCCTTCCAACATGATGAGCGTGTGCGTCCACACGTCGCCCTCGGGATGAAACTCGGGCGGCTGGGCGACCCCCTGCATCGCGGCCACCTCCGGCAGGATGTCGCGGAGGAGTCCGGAAGCGTCCAACAACTCGAACCCGCGCCGCGCGCAGCCCTCGGTCAGAATTCGCACCAGCTCATCGCGAATCCGCTCCGGGGAAACCCGCAGAATCGCGCCGTGCAGCTTCCGGATGGCGGCTATTGTCGCGGGCTCGATTTGGAAGTTGAAGCGCGCCGCGAAGCGCACCGCCCGCAGCATCCGCAGGTGATCTTCTTCAAAGCGCCGTTCCGGATCGCCAATGGCTCGAATGACGCCGGCCTCGAGATCTGCCAGGCCGCCAACGTAATCCAGAACCTGGGAAGACAAGGAAGAGGAGGAATACGGGGAATTCAGGGCGGATGGATCGAGCAGCAGCCCGTTGATAGTGAAGTCGCGGCGCAGCACATCCTGCTTCGGATCTGTTTCAAACGTTACGGCCTCGGGATGGCGGCCGTCCTGATAGGCGTGATCGCTGCGGAACGTGGCTACCTCCACGCCATCCACCAGCACCACGCCGAACTGCGCGCCCACCAGCTGCGCTCTGGGAAAGAACCGGAGCAATTGCTCGGGCCGTGCGTCGGTTGCGATATCGAAGTCCTTCGGTTCGCGCCCCAACAGCAGATCGCGCACGCAGCCGCCCACCAGCCAAGCCTGGAAGCTGTGTGCCCGCAGCTGGGAGGCGATCTCGATGGCCTCCGTTCGGCTCGCTGACGCTTGGCTCATAGAATCATCGTAAGATAGAACCTTCGGCTCAAGTAGAATAAGAACGCATCTACAATAAGAACGCACCCCGGGAATGTCAACGGAAGTAACCAAGCCATCGTCGACCACCGCCAAGGTCGTAGTTGCCACCACAGTGGCTCTTTCCTTCATCAGTTTTTGGCGGGGAGCTTCCATTGTTCTGGCCGATTTAGCGTCGTCGGCATTTTATGCCGGCGGCATCGCCGAGACGGCCGTGGGTCCAGCGGCTCCCTGGTTCGTGCTGGGGGTGATGCTCTTTAGCTTTGCCGTCCGCTCGGTGTACATGGAGAGCTGCAGCATGTTCGTGCGCGGCGGCGTCTACATCGTGGTGAAGGACAGCATGGGCCCTTTTACGGCGCGGCTGTCGGTCTCCTCGCTGGTTTTCGACTACATCCTGACCGGGCCGATCAGCGTTGTTACCGCCGGCCAATACCTGGGGCACCTGCTGGACGAGATCGCGAAGATGCTCGGCCAGTCGTTCCCATTCAACGTGAATTACTTTTCCGCCTTCTTCGCGGTCCTCGTCACCGGGTACTTCTGGTGGATGAACACCAAGGGCATCCACGAATCCAGCGGTAAGGCGCTGCGCACCATGCAGATCACCACCGTGATGGTGGTGGCGCTGCTGATCTGGTGCCCGCTGACCATTCTGCTGCGTGGCCACATCACTTTCCCCCCGGCGCCGCTGCCGCGCAATTTGCGATTCACCAACGAATCGCTGGGCTGGTTCAGGGGAACCATTTTCCCGGCCATCCCGGCTATCGCCTTGATTATCGCCTTCGGGCACTCGCTGCTTTCCATGAGCGGCTTCGAAACCTTGGCCCAGGTGTATCGCGAGATCGCCTACCCGAAGATGAAGAATCTGAAGATCACCGCCAACATCGTCTGCTGGTACGCGGTGATTTGCACGGGTGTCATCACGGTGTTCGCGGGGATGATCATAAGCCCCTCCGACATTCGGGACTTCTTTTCGGACGACCTGTTGGGCGGCCTGGCGATGCGGCTGGCGGGCCCCGAACTGCTGAGGCTCGCATTCCACGTTTTCGTGGTCGTCGTGGGCGTTCTGATCCTCTCGGGCGCCGTCAACACATCCATTATTGGCGCCAATGGCGTGCTCAATCGTGTGGCCGAAGACGGCGTTCTTCTGGATTGGTTCCGCAAGCCTCACAAGCGCTTCGGCACCACCTATCGCATTGTCAACATGATCGTGCTGTTGCAAGTGGCCACCATCGTCTTGAGCCGAGGCGATGTTTATCTGCTGGGCGAAGCCTACGCGTTTGGCGTGGTGTGGAGCTTCTTCCTGAAATCGCTGGGTGTATTAGTGCTGCGCTACCAGCGCCACGATCAGGAGTACAAATTTCCTTTCAACCTGAACGTCGGGGGCGTCGAGCTTCCCGTTGGACTTGCGGTTACGACGCTGATCCTGGGTTTCGTGGCTGTCGCCAATCTGTTCTCCAAGGAATACGCCACCATCTACGGCGTCGGCTTCACGCTGGTTGTGTTCGCCGTATTCACTCTCTCGGAACACATCAACGCCAAAAAACGCAAGGTGACGGAAGATCATAAGCCGCTCGAGGAATTCAACCTGGATCATCAGCCACAGGTGAACTCGGCCACGTTGCATGCGCGTCCCGGATCGGTCCTGGTGGCGGTCCGCGATTACCACAACATGGATCACTTGAAAAAGGTTCTCACCAAGGTGAACCTGCGCCGCAACGATATCGTGGTAATGACGGTTCGAACCATCTCCGCCGGCGCCGGCGAATACGATCTTTCGGACGAACAGATCTTCAGCGATTACGAAAAAGAATTGTTCAGCCACGTGGTGGAGATGGCCGAGAAAGAGGGCAAGCCGGTGGAACTGCTGGTGGTGCCGGCCGTCAATCCTTTCGACGCCGTGGTGCAGACCGCCTCGCGGCTGAAGGTCTCGCGCCTGGTGACGGGCGTGTCGGAGAAAATGACGTTCCGAAGAGCTGGCGCGCCGGATCGGCCTGGCATGGGAAAGCCAGCCGGAACCGCGCCATGCGTTTTCGCTGGAGGTGATCAGCAAGGACCGGCCCTCCATGTACGTCAACCTGGGGCCGCATCCGCCGCGCCTGTGGCCCGAAGATGTGGATCGCCTGCATGAGCTGTGGCTGCGGCTGAGCGACCACGAAAGCGTTGGATCGCGGTTGCATCATCGAGACATCGTTGGTTTGGCCCTACGCCGCCTTGAAAAGGATCTGGCCGATGGCAAACGGGATCAGGTGATCAACGATCTGGATCACGAACTCCGGAAGGACTAAAGATATATGCGCGTATCAACATTGGCAACCCTGGCCTTAATCGGCGGCTTTTTTGCGACCGCCACGCTTCCGGCCGCGGAGATTCCCCGCGCGGCGCCGGATCTTCCCATCCCGCTGCCGAGCGGCAAGCAGGTCAAAATCAGCGACTATCGCGGCAAGGTTCTGTGTTTCGTTTTCATCCTCACCACCTGCCCGCATTGTCAAAAGACCACGCAATTGTTGGAGGGCGTTTACAAAGATCTCGCGCCAAAAGGTTTTGAGGTGCTGGAAGCGGCGCTGAATGAAAACCCGGACGTTCCCTCATTTGTTGCAAACTTCAAGGTGCCCTGGCCGGTCGGCACCGCGGGAGTGCTATCGGCGATCGACTTCATCCAATTGCCGAAAGACAAGCGGCCGCTGGTTCCGTTCGTCGTTTTCATCGATCGCAAGGGTATGATTCGCGCCCAATACACCGGCGCCGACGAGAGCTTCTTCGACGCCCAACAGGAGCAGCACATTCGCGACGAAGCCGGCAAGCTGCTGAGTGAAGGCGCTAAGCCCTCCAAACATTGACCCAAATCGTGGCCCATCGCGGCGCGTCGCACGAGGCGCCCGAAAACAGTCTGGCCGCTTTTGAGAAGGCCATCGAGATCGGCGCCGACATGATCGAATTCGATGTCCGGCGGGCACCTGACGGCAGGCTTGTTGTTTCACACGACAGGGTTCGCAAGGCCGCGCTCCTGCCCACGCTCGAAGAGACGTTGCGTCTGGCCCAGGGCCGCATTCAACTGGACGTGGAGTTGAAAGAGCCGGGCTGCGAGCGGGATGCCATCGAGTTGTTGCTCGAATATTTTCCCCTGAGCGATTTTTGTATCACGTCGTTCCTCGCGCCCGTGCTGAGGGAAACGCGCGGGATTCATCCCGGCATTCGAACCGGCCTCATCTTTGCCACCTGGACTGCCGCCATGCGCGCCGCCTGCTGGAGTGCGGACTCCGACGTTTTGGTGCCGCATTATCGCCTGGCCGCCAGAGCGGAGGAGATCGGCAAGCCTCTGTTTGTGTGGACCGTGGACGATCCCAAGCGAATACGTCGTCTTTTCGGGCGCCGGCTAGTGGAAGCGATTGTGACCAACGACCCCAGGCAGGCGCTTGCGCTGCGCGCGTCATCGACGTAGGGGCCAGAAGGTTGATCGCGGAGCGACCGTCGTAACCCCACTGTAGTAAACTAGTTAGCGGTGAGTTTTGCGTTCGATCGTCGCAGTTTTCTCCGTATTTTTGGCACCGCCGCAACTGGCATTACAGTAGTTCCCCGCGCGCTCCTGAAGACGGCCCAGGCGGAAACGGCCCCCGCTCCGCTCGCCGTCAAAAAGCTCACCGATACCATCCTGCTGATCACGGGCGCCGGCGGGAACGCGCTCGCCGTCCTCGGCCCGGATGGCGTACTCATGGTGGATGGCGGCTCTTCGGAGCGCTCCGCCGAATTGCTCAAACTTGTAGCCGAGCAGTCTGGCGGCAAGCCGGTGCAAGTGCTCTTCAACACCTGCTGGGACATCGATCATACCGGTTCAAACGAGACGTTAGGCAATGCCGGCGCCAAAATCATCGCGCACGAAAACACCAGGCTCTGGCTCGGCGCTGAGTTTGATTCGCGCTGGCGAAAGCGCACCTATGAACCGCATCCGAAAGCCGCGCTCCCCAATCAGACCTTCTATCGCGGCGCCCAGACCATGAACTTTGGCGGCCAGACGATCGAGTACGGTTACTTGATGCAGGCCCATACCGATGGCGACATCTATGTCTACTTTCCCGCTCCCAATATTCTGATGGCCGGCGGTGTAGTGGGCGGAGACTGCTATCCGGTTCTCGACTATGATACCGGCGGTTGGATCGGCCCCGGCGACAAGGTGGATGCTCGTTATAGTGACGCAACCTCTCCGAACGGGATGGTGGGGGCGCAGAGGAAGCTGCTCAAGCTGACCAATGCTGACACGCGCGTGATCCCTGGAAATGGGCCTGCGATGACGCGTGCCGATCTCGAAGAGGAAAGCGAAATGCTGGCCACTGTTCGCGATCGTCTGATCAAGCTGATCCGCATGGGCTACGGTCCCAAGGAAATGATTGCCGCCAAACCGACCCGGGAATTCGACGCGAAATACGGCAGTCCGGAGCAGTTCATCGCGCTGGCTTACATGGGCTTGTGGGGGCACGTTCACGAGCTGGGCGGAATTGTTTAATGCGCTACTGGTGGACAGCTATACCCTTTGCGATCGCCCCACTCGCGTCTGGAGCAACACCGGCGCCTGTTTCCGCCCATCGAGCAATGCTCGATCACTATTGCGTCACTTGCCACAACCAGAAGGCTAAGACAGCGAACATCACGTTCGACATCATGGATCTAGCGCAGGTGGGCAAGGACGCCACCGTGTGGGAGCGGGCCGTTCGCAAACTGCGCGGTGGAATGATGCCGCCGCCGGGCATGCCGAGGCCCGACCTAGCCACCGTAAACTCGTTCGTGACGTTTCTCGAAACGTCGCTGGACCAGGCCGCGCTGGCTTCTCCGAATCCTGGAACGGTGTCGCTGCACCGTTTGAATCGCGCCGAATATCAAAATGCGATGAGGGATATCCTGGGCGTGGATGTGGACGCCGCGGCGCTGCTTCCCAGGGACGACATCAGCAACGGGTTCGACAACATCGCGAATGTTCTCAAGGTTTCGCCTTCCTTTCTGGATCAATACATCGCCGCTGCGCGCGAAGTCAGTCGCGTCGCGATCTCGCATCCGCCGCC
This sequence comes from Bryobacterales bacterium, assembly GCA_963824345.1. Lineage (GTDB taxonomy): Bacteria > Acidobacteriota > Terriglobia > Bryobacterales > Bryobacteraceae > Palsa-89. The sequence continues at coordinate 83,075 of CAWGOZ010000006.1, read as the reverse complement.
TACCGAGCCTGTGGCGGTGACCCTGCGCGGAGAGCCCGCCGAACCACGGGCACTGCCCATAGGAACGCAGGGCGGGGTGGTAATGAAGCACCTGTTTCCCTTCGACGCCGACTATAACTTCAGCATTCGCGGCCCGGCCCCCATTCTCACTATCGATGGAATTCCGGTTTCACTCGCGGCAGGCTTCGCGCACGTAAAAGCTGGACTGCATGAGGTGGGATTGACCTCGCCGGCGCACAGTTTTGCCGAGCCCGAGGGCATGTTCCAGTCCTTTGTTCCGGGCCAGGCGTTTCCCGGCTACGGTTTCCCTCCAGGTGGTCCGGGTCCCGGCGGCCGGCCGGCGCCTCCAGGGCCGAGCGTCGAGATCATCGGGCCTTATCACGCGGTGGGAAAGCCGGTTGAAACGGAGAGCCGCGCGAGGATCTTCGTATGCCAGCCGCCCAGCGAGAGCGAAGAGGCCTCTTGCGCCTCCCACATACTTTCCGAGGTTGCGCATCGAGCGTTTCGCCGTCCCGTAACGGCCAAGGATCTGGCTGCGCCGATGGCGTTTTTCAAAGAAGGCCGAACGACTTCCGACAATTTCGAAGGCGGAATCCAAAACGGCATCGTCGCTATTCTGGCCAGCCCCAAGTTCTTGTATCGGGCCGAACCGCCGCCGGCGGGTCTCGCGCCGGGAACGAATTATCGCCTTAGCAATCTGGAACTGGCGTCGCGACTCTCGTTCTTCCTGTGGAGCACCGTTCCGGATGACGAACTGCTGTCGGTTGCCGAGCAAGGCAAGCTGAAGGACCCGAAGGTGTTCGAGCAGCAGGTTCGGCGGATGCTCGCGAGCGAGAAATCGCGCTCGCTGGTGACCAATTTCGCCTCCGAGTGGTTGAAGCTCCGCGACATCGACACTATCGATCCGGATCCGGTGGTCTATCCCAACTTCGACCCCAGCCTGCGCAAGGCGTTGCGCCGGGAACTCGAGTTATTCGTGGATAGCATCCAGCGCGAGGACCGCAGCGTCCTGGAGCTGCTGACGGCGAATTATACCTTCGTCAACGAGCGTCTGGCGCTGCACTACGGCATCCCCAACGTGCGAGGCGAGGAATTCCGGCGCGTGACCCTGCCCGACTCCAGGCGCTACGGCTTGCTCGGCAAGGGCGCGGTCTTGATGGTGACCTCCTACGCGAACCGCACGTCGGTGGTGCTGCGCGGCAATTATATTTTGGAAAACATCACTGGCACGCCGCCGTCGCCGCCGCCGCCTAACGTACCGGCGTTCAAGGAAAACAAGGAAGGCGAAAAGCCGCACACGGTGCGCGAGACCATGGAAATGCATCGCGCTAATCCAACCTGCAACGCCTGTCACGGAATCATCGACCCGCTGGGATTCGCGCTCGAAAATTTCGACACGGTCGGCGCGTGGCGCGATAAGGACCGCTATACCAGGACTGCCATCGATGCCTCCGGCAAGCTGATGGACGGCACCATCGTCAACGGGCCCGACGACTTGCGCAAAGCGGTGCTGTCGCGTCCCGCCGAGTTCGTCCAAACCATGACCGAGAAGTTTCTGATGTATGCGCTGGGCCGGGGCCTTTCGCCTTACGATATGCCGATGATTCGCAAAATCGTTCGGGATGCCGCGCGCGACGACTACCGTTTCTCGTCCATCGTGATGGGGATTGCGGAGAGCGCTGCGTTTCAAATGGAAAGAACACCGGAGGCTGAGCCATTGCCGAGCCGCGACCGTGAGGAAACGGCAAGCGCCCTACCGAGCCGCGACCGTGAGGAAACAGGAAGTAACTTTTAGAGGAGGTTCGGCCATGTTTATCACCAGGAAACATATCGAGCGCCGCACGTTCTTGCGCGGGATGGGCGCCGCCGTGGCGCTGCCGTTGCTGGATGCCATGATTCCGGCCCGCACCGCTCTGGCCGCAACGGCCGCGAATCCCACGCCCCATATGGGGTTCATCTACTTCCCGCACGGCGCCATCATGGAGCACTGGACGCCCAAGACGGAAGGAACGAACTTCGATCTACCGGCCATTCTCAAGCCGCTGGCGCCTTTTCAGAAGCAGTTGACCGTGGTCAGCGGCCTGGAGAACAAACCCGCCATCAGTCCGGCGGTGCACGCCATTACGCCCGGAACCTGGTTGAACTGCGTTCATCCGCGCGCCAGCCAGGATCCGTTCAGCGGTCCAACCATCGATCAGATCGCCGCGGCGCATATCGGACAGGACACGCCCTTGCCGTCCATCGAAATCGCGATTGAAGGGCGCGGCGGAGGCGGTTCCTGCGACCGCGACTTCGGCTGCAGCTATTCCGGCACCATTTCGTTTCGCACTCCCACCACGCCGCTTCCCATGGAAACCGAGCCGCGCAAGCTGTTCCAGCGGCTGTTCGGCCAGGGCGATACAGCGACTGAACGCAAGGTGCTGGGGAAGCAATATTCGAGCATTCTGGATTTGATTTCCACCGAAGCCACCGACCTGCAGCGAACGCTAGGCCCCGCGGACCGGGCGATGTTGAGCGACTATCTGGAAACGGTTCGCGAAGTGGAGCGGCGCATCCAAAAGATGGAAGCCCACGACCTCTCGCACGTGGACGTCCCGAATGCGCCGGCCGGAACTCCGCCGCAGTTCGAACAGCACATCAATCTGATGTTCGATCTGACCGCGCTGGCGTACCAGGCCAACATGACGCGAGTCTTCAGCATGATGATGGCGGCCGAGGTGAGCAACCTGACCTATAACCAGATCGGCGTTCCCGATGCGTTCCATCCGTTGTCGCATCACAACAACGAGCAGGCCAAGATGGATCGGCTGGTCAAGATTCAGACTTATCACACGGGCATCCTTGCGAAGTTCCTGGCAAAACTCCAGAGCATGCCGGATGGCGACGGCAACATGCTGGACCACTCCATGATTCTGTACGGCAGTAATATGAGCAATAGCAACATGCACAACCATTACCCGCTGCCGACCGCGCTGGTGGGTGGATGGAAGACCGTCAAAGGCGGGCAGCACCTGAAGTATCCCGACCAGACGCCGCTCGCGAACATGCTGCTCACCGTGCTGGACCGCGCCGGCGTTCCTCTGGATCATCTCGGAGACAGTTCCGGCAAGTTCGCGGAGGTTTAGGATGGCCGGGAAGATGTGGCTAGCAGCGGCCCTCGCGGTGCCGATCTTTGCGGCGGCTTCGAGCGGAGAGCTTTCGTTAATTGACGCCGCGAAGACCGACAACAAAGCAGCGGCGCTGGCCTTGATCTCGCAGCACGTCAACGTGAATGCGGCCTCCCCTGACGGCGCCACGGCGCTGCTTTGGGCCGCGCATAACGACGATTCTGAATTAGCCGCCCGGCTACTCAAGGCCGGCGCGGATGCGAAAGCGCGCAATCAGTTCGGCGCGACGCCGATGTCTGAAGCCGCCTTCGTGGGCAGCGTCGCCATCCTGGAGGCGCTCCTCAAAGCCGGCGCCGATCCCGATTCTCCGGGCGCGGATGGCCAGACCGCCCTGATGATCGTCGCGCGCACCAGCAACGTGGAGGCCGCGCGGCTGTTGATCGCGCATGGCGCGAACGTCAACGCCACGGAGAAGCAGAAGCAACAGACCGCGCTCATCTGGGCTGCGGCCGAGAGCCAACCGGCCATGGTACGCGAACTCATCGCGCACGGCGCCGACGTCAATGCCAGGGAGCACGTCAACGAAGATCTACCGCAGGTCAGTGCGGAGCCGCGGGCGCAGCATCTCACGTACGGCGGATTGACGCCGCTGCTTTACGCCACCCGCGAAGGCTGCCTCTCGTGCGTGCAAGCGCTGGTGGAAGGCGGCGCGAAGCTGAACATGCCCGATCCCGAGGGAGTGACGCCGCTGATTGAGGCCATCGCCAACGCGCACTTCGATACGGCGAAGTACCTGATTGCCAAGGGCGCGAATGTGGACAAGTGGGATTGGTGGGGCCGCAGTCCGCTCTATTGCGCGGCGGACATGAACACCATCCCGCATGGCGGAAGAGCGGACGGGCCATCCCTGGATGAGACCACGCCCCTCGAAATCATCGAGCAGTTATTGAACGCCGGAGCGAATCCCAATCTGCAATTAAAGTTGCTGCCGCCGTACCGCAACGTGGGCGCCGACCGGGGGGTGGACATCATGCTGGCCATTGGCGCGACGCCGCTGTTGCGCGCCGCCAAGGCGCTGGATGCGCCCGCGATCAAATTGTTATTGGCCCACGGAGCCTTGGTGAATCTGCCAAATTACCGCGGCATCACGCCGACCATGGCGGCGGCGGGGCTTGGCTCCGTGGATGCCGATACGCGCGGCGTCTACACCACGCCCGATGTCCAACAAAGGTCGCTGGCTTCGCTCCAACTGCTTCTCGCGGCCGGCGGCGAGATAAACGCAACCGACAGCCGCGGCCAAACGCCGCTGCACGGCGCGGCCTTCTGGGGATGGAACGACGTGGTGCAATTCCTGGTGGATCGCGGAGCGAATCGAAATGCGAAGGATCTGAAGGGCATGACTCCCGTCGATTCCGCCCTGGGCCGCGCAGGCGGGAACAGCCGCGGCGGCCAGCGCATCGATGTTCACGAAGATACCGCCGCGCTCCTCAGGAAGCTGGGCGCGACGGCATCTCAGTAGACTCGGTTTACGAGGCCATCACTTCGGTGAACACCCTGCGGAACTTCGCCATCTCGGCGTCTGTCCCGATGGAGACCCGCATCATGGTGTTGAGCGGCGGGAAGGGACGTTCCGACCGCGACGCCTTTCGCGAGCATGGCCGCCTGCATCTGCTTCACGTCGCGCCCGGTCTCGATCATCACGAAATTGGCTTGCGGCGGAATGAAGCTGAACTTCTTCTCGGTCATCCAGGCGCATAGCTCTTCGCGCGTATGCACGATCTTGGCTTTACGCTCCTCGAGCATTTTTGGCCCCAGATCGAGCGCGGCCGAAACCGCGCGCACGGCGACGACGCTCACAACGTTGTTGCGATACGGCTCCATGCGTTTGATCATTTCGGGAGGGCCGGCGATGTATCCAATGCGAAGCCCGGCCATTCCATAGATCTTCGAAAACGTGCGCGTGACGATGACGTTTTTGCCTTCCTTCACGAAGCGAAACGAGCTGGAAGCTTCCGGCGAGGTGGCGTAATGCAAGTAGGCTTCGTCCACCAGAATATTGGTGTTCTTCGGAAGGTTCGCGACCAGCCAGGCCATATCGTCGCTGGTGGTGATGGTGGACGTTGGGTTGTTGGGATTGACGATGTAAATCAGGCCGCCGCCCGCTTTGTCCGCTTCCGCGGCGAGACGATGCACGTCGGGCTGCATCTTGGAATTGAGCGGCGTTTCAATCACCGGGTGACCTTTGTATTTGGTGAGCTCGGGAGCTGCCTCATAGGTGGGCATCGGTATGATGAGCGGAATGGTGGGCGAAGTGAAGGCTTCTACTGCGGCGTGCAGCGGTTCACTGGAGCCGGCGCCTACCAGAATCTGATCCGCGGTTAAACCTTCGCTGGCGGCGAGTTTGGCGTAAAAGTCGGGGAACTCCTGATAGTGATAGCGGTTCGACTCGCCGATGACGCGGGCCATGGCTTCCACCGAAGCCTTGGGTGGCCCCTCGGGAAACTCGTTTCCGTTGATCCAAACTGTATCGGCGGGCGCGAGGCCCGAAAGCTTGGCGCGTTGTGCGAACGCAGCCTCAGTGAGGCCGGCCGCGATCAATCCTGCAAAAGTTCGTCGAGTAAACAAAGGGTGCTCCTATCTTAGATGTCAGTCTCAAGATTGTGCAGGCGACAGTGGCTGCTGGAGTCGGACCGGGAGCGTAACGAGGCGGATCGGCCATGGACCCGGTTCGCACCTAAAACCACCGAGGAGTGCGGCCTCTCATCAGTGTAAGAATATCATAAGCAAACGGTCGTGAACGAACACAGTAGAGTCAACTATCGAATCGAGCCGGGCGCCGCGACGATTACGCTGAACCGGCCCGAGCGCCGCAACGCGCTTGACCAGGAGCTGCTGACGGAACTTCGGGAAGCGCTCGGCGCCGCAGCCAAGGACCAGAGCGTCCGCGTCGTCTTAATTACGGGCGCGGGCCAGGACTTCTGTTCGGGCATGGATCTGCGTACTTTCGCCGACGATTCGTCAGGCGACCCGGCTCAGTATCGAGCGGAGGCGCGTAACATGGCCGGGCTGCTGCTCGACATGCGGCGACATCCGCGGCCCATCGTGGCGGCGGTGCGGGGGCGCGCCTTGGGCGGAGGCTGCGGAATTGCCACGGCGGCCGATCTGGTTCTAGCGGCGGAGTCGGCGCAATTCGGTTACCCGGAGGTGAACATCGGATTCGTGCCCGCGATCGTGATGGCCATCTTGCGGCGCTTGGTGTCGGAGAAGCGGGCATTCGAGCTGATCGCATCGGGTGAGATCATTTCCGCCCACGCCGCGCTGGAATACGGAATGATCAATCGCGTGCTGAGCAACGAGATGTTCGAGGACGGGGCGCGGGAATTTGTGGCGAATCTGGCGTCGAAATCCACCTCCGCATTGACGCTGGCGAAGGAGGTGTTTTATCGCACCGACGCCATGCAGTTCGAAGCCGCGGTAGAAGCGGGCGCGGAGGTCAATGCGCTGGCGCGGACGACGGACGATTTCAAGCGCGGGATCGAAAAGTTCAGGACCGCACCAGAAAAACCGCGACCTCCGAGAGGAGATTCGGAAAAATCCTGACCTGCCGGGCGCCTGCCAGAAAGATTCTCTTCTCGATGGTCCAGTGCTGCAACTCGACCAAGCCTTCGAAATCGTCCACGGTGAAGAAATGGATGTTGGGCGAATCGAACCAGTCGTGTGGGAAGAGCTTGGTTTTGGGAGCGCGGCCGGTGAACAAATGCGCCAGACGAACGGTCCAGTGGCCGAAGTTAGGAAATGCGACGATGGCGCGGCGCCCAACGCGCAGCATTTCGCGCAGCACTTTGAGCGGAGCGCGCGACTCCTGCAGGGTCTGGCTGAGGATCACGTAATCGAAAGCCTGATCCGGGAGATCGGCCAGCGCGTCCTCGATGTCGCTGTGAAAAACGGAAACGCCGCGCGCGATGGCTTGCCGGACTTTCGCGCCCTCGATTTCAACCCCGCGGGCGTCCACGTGCTTGTTTTCGGCGAGCCAGGCCAGCAGTTCGCCCTCCCCGCATCCCAGGTCCAAAACACGAGCCCGGGGCTCGATGATTTCGCTGATGATGGCGTAGTCGCTCCGTCCGAGTAACTTCGGGACGAATGCTTCCGACACGTATTAAGATCGCTCCCGAAAAGTGCTGGCCAGAAAACCGCGCACCAACTCGGTTTGCTCGGAGACATTCACCAGGAAAGCGTCGTGGCCGTAGGTGGACGGAAGGTCGCAATAGGCAACGTCGCAGTTGCGTCCGCGCAATGCGCGCACGATGTCGAGCGATTGGTAGCTCGGATACAGCCAGTCCGACGAAAAGCTGATGACCAGGAACCGCGCTTTCACGCCATCGAACGCGGCGCTGAGCGATGGACGTCCGGCGGTGAGATCGAAGTAATCCATGGCCTTGGTGATGTAGAGGTAGGAGTTCGCGTCGAAGCGGTCGACGAACTGGTTGCCACGGTAGCGCAAATAACTTTCCACTTCAAACTGGTCCTGATCGCGCAACCGGCGTCCGAATTTTTCGCGCATCGAGGCATCGCTCATATAGGTGATGTGACCCACCATGCGGGCCACGGCGAGTCCCCGGGCCGGAGGACGCTTGCCGTAGTAGTTGCCTTCGTTCCAATCGACGTCGGCCATGATGGCCTGGCGTCCAACCTCGTTGAAGGCGATCTGTTGAGCGCTATGCCGCGCGGTGCCGGCGATGGAAATGGAGGCAGCCACGGCGTCGGGGTAAGCGACGGCCCATTGCAAAGCTTGCATGGCGCCCATGGATCCGCCCGCGACGGCCAGCAGGCGTTCGATACCCAGATGTTCGACCAGCATTTTTTGCAATCGCACCATGTCGGGAATGGTGACCGGAGGAAAGGACATCGCGTAAGGGCAGCCGGTCGCCGGGTTTACGGAGCCTGGTCCGGAGGTGCCCTGGCAGCCGCCCAGGATGTTGGAAGAAATCACGAAGTACTTGTCCGTGTCGAAGCCTTTGGAGGGACCGATCATGCTGTCCCACCAGCCGATGGCTCCGGTTGACTTGTCGACACCGGCGGCGTGCGCGTCACCCGAGAAGGCGTGGAGAACCAAAACCGCATTGTTCTTGCGGGCGTTCAATTCACCGTATGTTTCGAACGCTACATCAACAGGTCCGAGTGTCGCGCCGCAGTCCAGCTGAATCGAATCAAATTGGACGATGTGAGTCTCGGTGATCATCGGGCATGCCGGGTCAGGCCGAGATCAGCGGAAATCTTCCTGCAGGCGATCAAGCGCGCCTCGGCCCGGACAGAGTTTCTGATAGGGAATTTTGGTCAGAGCGATAGCGGGGGTTTTGTTCATCTCGTGCATATCGGGCGCGGATTCGTCCAGGTAGAGCAGGCCCGTCACCACTTCGCCCTTGCCGTGGTGCTCTTCCAGGTACTCCATCACTTTGCCTCGATCGGTGGGATCGTAGTTGGGGGGGACGCCCTTGAATCGCACCATGCTTCCATCATGCATGGTAACGTTGACGGCGCCGTTCTGGCCAATTTGAGCTAAAATCTCGCTGGCGGGTGGAACAAAATCGGTCTCCGTCGCTTTGAGATCGTGCTGGCGGGTGTAGAGGTAGCTTTTTGTCGAGCCCTCGTGATCGTTAAAAGTAACGCAGGGGGAAATAACGTCGATCAGGGCGAAGCCGCGATGCGAGACCGCGGCTTTCAAGATGGGAACCAGCTGGTCCTTATCGCCGGAGAAGCTGCGGGCGATGAAGGTTGCGCCTATACTTAGGCCGAGCATCACCGAATCGATGGGCGCCATGCGATTGGGCTCGCCGCGCTTACTTTTGGAGCCGACGTCGGCCGAAGCGGAAAACTGGCCTTTGGTGAGGCCGTAGACGCCGTTGTTTTCGATCACGTAGACCATCCGGACATTCCGTCGGATGGCGTGGCACAGGTGCCCGAGGCCGATGGAAAGCGAATCGCCGTCGCCCGAAATTCCGATGCAGACCAGCTCGCGATTGGCGGCGCTAGCGCCGGTGGCGATGGGCGGCATACGTCCGTGCGCGGAGTTCAGCCCGTGCGCGCCATTGACGAAATACGCGGGCGTCTTCGAAGAGCAGCCGATGCCGCTGAGCTTGGCGATCATGTGCGGCGGCGTAGCCACTTCCCACAGCGCGCGAGTGATAGCGGCGGTAATGGAGTCGTGCCCGCATCCGGCGCACAGGGTGGACATGGTCCCTTCGTAATCGCGAATGGTGAGGCCCAGATCGTTGCGCTGCAAGCTGGGGTGCGTGGCGACGGGCTTGACGATGGATGGCATGTTATTGGGTCACCTTCCGCCCGGCGGCAGCGAGTTCGGATTCGGGAGCCAGGACATTCAAAACTCCGTTAATGACGTGGCGCGCGCTGAGCGGGAATCCGCCATATACCAGTACCGATCGCAACCTGTCTTTGGAGACATTGGTCTCCAGAGTTAAAAGCGAGCGGAGTTGGGCATCGCGATTTTGTTCAATCACGAAGCAGATCTCATGTTCATCGAGGAACGCTTCCACGGCGGCGTCGAAGGGGAAGCCGCGGACTCGCATGAAGTCGCCCACGATTCCCCGTTCCGCCAGCAGATCCAGCGCTTCTCGAACAGCCGGGTCGCAGCCTCCCAGCGTCACGATGCCGAAAGTGGAGCCGGTCCGTCGCTGGATGATGGGAGCAGGAACGAACTTCGCGGCGGCATGGTGCTTTTTCAGCAGGCGATCCATCACTTCCTGATATTCGCCGGGAGTCTCGGTGTAACCGCCGAATTTATTATGGCCGGAGCCTCGTGTGAAATAAGACGCGCTGGGATGCATGCCAGGAAGCGTACGCGCCGCCACTTGGTTTTCGTCTTCGTTGGTATAACGCTGAAATTTAGATAGCTGCCGCACCTCTTCCAGGCTGAGCACGCGGCCGCGATCGGGTTGATAGCCGTCGTCCCACTGCAGGCGAGGCACCACCCAATCGTTCATGCCAATGTCCAGGTCCGACATCAGGAAAACGGGAGTTTGGAAGCGTTCGGCCAAATCGAAGGCGACGGGGGCGAAGTCGAAGCACTCCGCGGGATTCGACGGAAAGAGCAAAATATGTTTGGTGTCGCCGTGCGAAGCGTAGGCGCATTCCAGCAGATCGCCTTGCTGCGTGCGGGTGGGCATGCCTGTGGAGGGGCCGACGCGCTCCACGTCGATGATGACAGCGGGAATCTCGGCGTAATAGGCGAAGCCGAGCAGTTCGTTCATCAGCGAAATACCAGGCCCGGCGGTGGAAGTGAATGCGCGCGCGCCATTCCAGGCCGCGCCGATCACCATGCCGATGGCGGAGAGTTCGTCCTCAGCTTGGATAATGATGTAGTTGTTCTGGCCGGTTTCGGGATCTTTGCGGTACTTTTCGCAAAAGACTTTGAAGGCGTCCATCGCGGAAGTGGAAGGCGTAATGGGATACCAGGCGGCCACGGTAGCGCCGGCGTACACGCAGCCTAGCGCGATGGCGGTGTTGCCATCGATGAGAATCTTGTCGCTGTTGGCGTCCATCTTTTCCAGGTGAAACGGCAGCGGGCAATCGAAATGATCGCGGGCGTAATCATAACCCAGTCGAAGCGCCCGGGTGTTGGATTCGCTCAACTTCTTTTTGCCCGCGTATTTTTCTTCCAGCAGGCCAGCCACGATTTCCATGTCGACTTGGAGCGCGGCCACCAGCGTTCCCGCGTACGCGATGTTCTTCATGAGAATGCGTTCGCGCGGGTCGCGAAAATTGTCGTTGCACAATTGCGCGAAAGGCACGCCCAGAAAATTAACGTCGTCGCGAAGCAGGACCGGATCCAGCGGCCAGCTGGAATCGTAGAGCAGGTAGCCGCCCTCGCGTACTTCCTGAATATCGCGCGCATAGGTTTGCGAGTTCATCGCCACCATGAGGTCGTAGTCGAGCGATCGCGCGGTATAGCCGCTTTTGTTGACTCGGATCTCGTACCAGGTGGGCAAACCCTGAATGTTGGAGGGGAACAGATTCTTGCCGGACACCGGAATGCCCATGCGAAAGATGGCCTGCATGAGCAGACCGTTGGCGCTGGCTGATCCGGTTCCATTCACATTTGCCAGCTTCAGAGCGAAGTCGTTTATGCGGTTGCGCATGCGGTGCTTACCGGCCTCCCGGCATAAGGAATAAGCAGCTCGAATTTCTGCATGTCCCAAGCTGCCGTGGGACAGCGCTCCGCGCAGAGGCCGCAGTGCACGCACAGGTCTTCATCCTTGGCCATGATGCGCGCGGTCTGCGGCAAAGGATCGGAGACATAGAGGTCCTGCGTGAGGTTGATGGCGGGCGCCGACAGACGCTGGCGCAGATCGTCTTCCTCGCCATTGCGGGTAATGGTAAGGCACTGCACCGGGCAGATGTCGATGCAAGCGTCGCATTCGATGCAGCGCGGGGCGACGAATACTGTCTCGACGTCGCAGTTCATGCAGCGCAGCACTTCGCGCGCGGTCTGTTCGGCGCTGAATCCGAGCTCCACCTCGATGTTCATCTGCTGGAAGCGCCGCGTCAGATCGACGTGCTGCATCTTCTGACGCTTGGACGGATTGTAGTCGTTGTGGTAGCTCCACTCGCTGATCCCCATCTTCTGGCTGATAAGGTTCGCGCCTTGGGGCAGGCGCTCGGTAACCGGAACGCCCTGGCAGTAATTGTGAATGGAAATTGCGGCCTGATGGCCGTGTTCCGCGGCCCAGATGATGTTCTTGGGTCCCCAGGCGGCGTCACCGCCGAAAAAGATGCCATCGCGGGAACACTGCATGGTTTTCTCATCCACCACCGGCATGTCCCATTTGTCGAATTCGATGCCGATGTCGCGCTCGATCCACGGGAACGAGTTTTCCTGGCCGATGGCGAGGATCACGTCGTCGGCCGGGAGAAAAACGGTATCGATCGTTTTTGATTTCTTAGCCTGCGCGTCCCATTCCAGGCGCTCGAAATCCATGCCGATGAGCTTGCCATTTTCGATGACGAAGCGCACCGGCGCGTGATTGATCAGGATCTCGACGCCTTCTTCCTCGGCGTCCTCCAACTCCCAAGGCGAGGCTTTGAAGAATCCGCGCGGGCGGCGCGCCATCACTTTGATACTCTTCCCCCCGAGCCTACAACTTGACCGGCAACAATCCATGGCAGTATTGCCGACGCCGATGATCAGCACCTTCTCGCCCACCGAATCGGTGTGGCCGAAGGCGATGGATTCCAGCCAGTCGATTCCGATGTGGATACGATCCGTGTCGTGTCGGCCGGGAATGTCGAGCTCTTTGCCGCGCGGCGCTCCGGTACCGACGAAGATCGCATCGAAACCTTCGGCCAGCAGCGCCTGCATACTGGTGATGTCCGAGTTGTACCGGATCTCGACGCCCATGTCGAGAATCTGATTGATCTCGTCCATCAGGACGCGTTCAGGCAGCCGGAAGGCCGGAATGTTGGTGCGCATCAGGCCGCCGGGCCGGTCGTACTTTTCAAACATCACGACCTGGTAGCCCAAGGGCATCAGATCGTTCGCGACCGTGAGCGATGCCGGGCCGGCGCCGACACAGGCGATGCGCTTTCCGTTTTTCTTGCTCGGAATCTTTGGAAGGCGGTCGGTGATGTCGTCGCGCAGGTCGGCCGCGACGCGCTTCAGGCGGCAAATGGCGACTGGTTTGCCGTCCACACGGCCGCGGCGGCAAGCGGGCTCGCAGGGCCGATCGCAGGTGCGGCCGAGAATCGCCGGGAACACGTTCGACTCCCGATTGAGCATGTAGGCGTCGGTATAGCGGCCTTGCGCAATCAGGCGAATGTACTCGGGAACATTGGTGTGGGCCGGGCAGGCCCATTGGCAATCCACAACCTTGTGGAAGTAGTTCGGATTGTTGACGTCCGTGGCGTTCACACGTGGATCCTCTCGATCTCGACCACAGTCAATTTATGCGCTCGTTGAAGCCAAGCGAATCAGTATGGATTCATTGTACATCCGTTGAGGTACGGCAGGCGTCACCAGGTGACGACGCGGTAACAAAGGCGCAGACAGGGTGGTGTCAAAGAATCAGCGCCACTCGTCTTCTTCAACTTGCTCGAATTCCTCTTCAAGCACGCGATTTATCCTTTGTGTTTCCTTGTGAAGGCTTCGGAGCCCTCCGAACGCAGGCATCCATGCTGGAGCGGAGTCAGGCGTCCCGGTCTCCGTCTTGCGGAAGGGCGGGTCATTTGTCTTCATCAATTGCCATCTTCCCATAGATATGGGAATCTCCCGGGCGGCCTTACTCCGAATACAGGAACCGCGGATAGCGCGTCACGGCCAGATCAGCCCGCTTTACCGCCACGCAATAGGTCTGCTCGCCCCGCAGTGACGTGTTGTAGCCGTTATCCTCGAGAAAATTCCACATGGGCCGGTTCATTTCGAGCCCGGCAATGGGCTCGGTGAAGAGCGCTTCAATCTGGAAACCCGCGGCTTCTATAGCGGCGCGAAGCTCGAACGCCGTATACTCGCGCACGTGCGGAATCTCGTCGGAGTCATCGGCGCGTCGGGGCGTATAAGCCGAGCTGATTTGCGGATTGTCATACCCTTGCAAGACACGCGCCACGCTGGTAAGGCTCGCGATGTTGGGGGTGGTAACGATGAGCCACCCTCCGTCCTCCAAAATCCGGTGGCACTCCAAGAGCAGGTGCATCGGGTCGCGGATTAGATGCTCGATCAGTTCGCAAGCCAGTACGGTTTCAAAGCTGCCGTCGCTGTAGGGATATCGATCGCGCTCGGCGTCAAACAAATCAACGGGCACTTCGAACGTCTCGCCGCGGACGCTCGCCATCCTTTGCTCGCTGCGCCCCGACGGCCCGTAATATGCGCCACGCACGTTTGAATATCCGCGCCATTGTCGCAAGAACGGGGTAATTTGCATATAGCAGCCCAGTTCGAGGATTCCACCGCTGGTTCGCGCCCGGGGCACCAGCGTGAGTGTGCGCGCCAACCGCGGCAGATGCTTCTGGAAATATTCGCGGGCCGCCGGGTCAGGCAGATCGAGTCCGCGCAGCAACCGCAGGGCGGTATCAAGCTCAGCCGCATCAGCGGAACTTATGGGGCGAGGAATGGGTGATCCGCGCGCCGATTCATAATGCCGGCTCAGGTAGATGTTGAGCCGCCGCAACGTCGCCCGGATCGCTCGCAGATGGAATGGCAGCGGTCCTGCGCGTCTATTCAAGTCCTGATATGGCGAGTTCGGCCGCGTTGCTCGCCCTCCCTGCGATGAGGATAGTCAGCGGGTAACTTCCACTCGCGAGCGCTGGTACTTTTAGATTGATCTGCGCCAGGCCGGGGTAGAGCGGAGCTAGTCCCACAAAATCAATCTGCGCCGGCAACCCGCCGATGCTGGCCGACACTTTCGAAGAAGCGGAGATGGTCTGTCCGGCCAGCGGCGCTGCACCGTCATCCACAGGGGTTGTGACTGCTCCCTGTCCGGTAAAAAAAACTGAAATGATGCCGCCGGCCAGTGCGGGATTGGCCTTGGAATTCACGGAACCATCGGCATTCAATGCCCGGGCAAAGCCTGCTTCATCGGTGAACAGACCGGGTGCGGCAGGCTGAACGCCGATGTTTATCGGAGCTGACGAAGCTCCGCGAGTTCGCACCACGACGGTGGCTGGACCAGCCAGGGTTTCCCAGGGTAATTGCGCGTTGATCTGCGCGGGCGACTCGTATAGCAGCGGGGCTGGTATACCGTTGACCGTCACCGACGTATCCGCGATGGACATAGGGAAGGGAATCGAGGAGGCCGTCGCCGTCATCGCAGCCAACCCCGAACCAAAAATGGAGATCAGGGATCCGGGCGCGATCGACGGCGAGTAACTGCCGGCGTTGACGACTGCCGTAATGACGGGAGTATCCAACGCCGCTTCCGCGTAAATGGCGAGGCCGCCTCCGGTGGGAGCAAAAACTTTTCCATCCGCAATGGTTGGCACGGTAAACTCCGTGTAGCCGGGCAGCTGATCCGATGCTCGCGCGTTGCTGTCAAACAGCTCGCTCAAATCGCTGGCATCGTACGCCAGCAGTTGGCCGCCATCAGCTGCCGTGATGGTCCAAACGATCCCGTCGCGGGTGCTGTTGGCGGAAATGCTGGGTGTTGCTCCGAGAGGTCCATTTCCAATCGACGTGGACGCCGCTGGCAGGGATCCCAAGGAGGCGCCGGCCACTGGAAATGCAAGCATTGGCGAATTCGATGGAGCCACGTAGATGAAGCCGTTGAAATACGCGGCCGAGCCAAAGGTGGCGCCAGTCCCCGGGATTGGCAGCGACGCCAGAGCCGCGGAGTCCGATCCAAGCTGGACGCCTCCCAACGCATCGCGGTCCAGCAGGTACATTCGCCCTTCCTTGCCGGAGGTAAAGAGCATGTGGGGATGCGCCTGGCTACCGGCCTGGTCCGGTAACACCAACGCGCCACTGGAACCAAGATCCAAGTCCTGCTGGTCCAGGAGCACTTTATTGAACGGAGTGAACTGATCGGCCATCGCCAGCTGCGGCGCCGGCGCGATCCTTAGAACGGACTCATCGTATTGCGCCAGCGACACATTACCGCTGAAATCTCCGTTGGCCGACACCACGAAAATGTTGCCCTGTTCATCCGCCGCGGGACCCGCGCCGCCGTTCCAGAAGGATGCTCCGCTCACCCCAGCCGAGTCGTTGAAGACTCCCGTGAGCTGTAATGTTGTGGCATCGTGCGCCATCACCCAGCCATGATACGTGCCATGATCGCAGTTGCCGGACCAGGACGAATAGACGGTACCGTTCAACAGCAGAAGCCCGGTCCGCTGTTTGTGATCCAGCGGCACAAAGCCGGATGGTTGAATCACCACCGGACTGCCGGGCCGTTCGGCGCCGCTGGTTACATCGATGGCATGCAGCCGGTAAACGTACTGGCTGCCGGCTTCTTTCGTATAGACGATCGCATAAATGGTTCCGGAATTCGGATCGATCACCGGAGTCCCGCTAATTCCGAGTTCTGAAATCACCGGGCAATTGACATCCGTCTCGGAAACGGTGGTTACGCCGGAGGCCGCGTCCAGGAAGCTGACCCTCCACAGCGGCGTGGCAGTGGATTCATCGTCAGCATCTAGGGCGTAAAGGCTATCGTGCGAAGTGGCCACGAACAGAACATTGTGAAAACCCTTCCCGGGGATCTTCACTCTGGATAGATACAGCGGCTGTGCGTAGACGGCTCCATCCAGTGGAAAGAAGTAGCGCTTTTCGAACGAACCAGCTTTCAGACCCTCAGGAGTGAGCAGGATCTCATTCAAATATTGTCCGGTGCGCGCATTGTCGTTGTGATAGGTGACGACGCTCGGTTGTGCAGGCAGGTTGACGGCGCCGGCCAGCAGCGCCACGATCATCGTGCAGATCAATCTAACGTCCACTAACGAACCTCCGCGAAAATTCTCCCGTCGTAGCCAGTTCCCGATCGCCATTTTCCATGGACGGCTCGATCTCGCTGCCCTCGTGCCACTCATTCCAACTGGTGATGAGGATCCAATCCGGCCGAGCCGCAATGGCCTCCTGCCAGAGAACGCGATAAGTTTCGCCGCCGTGCCGGTCGGTGGTCGGCCTTGGTCCCCGACGATTGAGTTTGGTATCGTCGTAGCCCGGAATCACAGTCACGCAGGAGATCCCTGGTCCGGCGGTTGCCACCCATTTGGGGTATGTCGCGCGAGCCCAGGAGCGGATTTGATCGACATTCATATTTGCGATTTCATTCGTTGGATTATAGCTGTGAATCCCATCGAAGACCTTGGATGCCGCTGCCGAGATCTGATCGCCCACCAAGCAGAGTCCGCCCGCGTAGCGCCGCTTCACTTGAGATAGAACACTCGTCCATCCCCCGAGTTGCAATTCGTTCAACGCACGCGTATACACGAATACTACCGGCGTGTTTCCGGCCCGCAGCCATGCCGGGTGGTTGCCATAGCGCGTGAGGATATCCACAAGGTCGTCCGCGGTTGCTTGTGGGGTGGGCGACCTGCGTGGCTTCGCGGCTTCATAATAAATGGTAATTTTCAGCCCGGCCTGCTCGGCCGCGGCCAACAGCAACGGCATGCCTTGATCCTGAAAATCCCCCGGCCTCCACCAGCTCACAATCAAACCGGTAATACCGGCCGATTTCGCCTGGCTAAAATGCTTTTCGATCACCTTCGGATCGTGGCTATCATAGCGCCCCAGTTGAGGTTCATGAGCCGTGCCCTCCGGCCAATGCGCCCATCGCCCGCTCACCTCGAGATTTGCATACCAGCCATAGTAGAAAGCCAGAACGTGGTGATGCAACGACGCGCGTTCGGCCAGCAGAAGGCCGGCGGTCCCGGGAAGGATTGATAAAAGATTCCGGCGCGTCACTCGTACAAAAACCTCGGATAACGATCCTGGACAGTGGTCACCTTACGCGCCAGGCAGTACATTTGTTCGCCGCGCAGATGCGTAGGAAATCCAAGTTCGCCCAGCAAACCAAGAATCCACTCATGCGCCCGGTACGAAGGGGCGACCTTGGTGAACAGATGTTCAATCTCGAACCCTGCCGCGTCCAGGGCTTGCGTAAGCTCTTTGGGCGTATACTCGCGCATGTGGCCGACTTCGGATTCCGCGTAGGCGCCGCTGGGATGCGTGTATTTCGAGTAGAACTGCGGATTTCCGCTCATGTCGAGAGTGCGGGCAACGGCGGTTGCGCTGGCGGCATTCGGAGTCGTCAGAACCAAATATCCCCGGCGATCCAAAATGCGGTTTGTCTCGGCCAGCATGTGCATTGGGTCGTGCAGAAAATGCTCGAAGATTTCGCACGCTAAGACGCAGTCGAAGGTGGCATCCTGGTAGGGATAGCGATCCTTCTCCGCGTTGAAGAGATCCACCCGGCACTCGAAAACTGTTTTGCCCGCGATGCTCGCCTGCTTCTGCTCGGATTGTCCCAGCGGGCCGAAGTACGCCCCCCGGACCTCGGCATAACCGTGAATGTGTTGGAGCGCGGGCGGTATGTGCATGTAGGTGCCAAGCTCCAACGCCTTGCCGGTTTTTTGCGGCGGCGGCGCCAGACTCGCGGTGATGGCTAACCGGTCCAGGTGAACCTCCAGGTAACGGCGCGCGTTGTAGTCGGCCGCGTCAAGGCTTCTGATGAAGCTCCGGATTTCCTCCTGCCTGGGGAGCGGAGGCACGGCGTCCGGCAGAGACTCCGCCGGTTTAGTCGGAGAGCGTCGGAATCGATTCCACAGCTTTCGCCGAATCGTCTTCTGCAGCGGTCTCACATCTGTAGGAGAGCATATTAAGCCGCGTGCCTGGTGACATAGTTTCGAACTGCCCGATGGGACCTTGATCCAAGGCGTCTGAGACCCATCCTGCGCGAACAGCATCGGCAGGGCGAAAACGTGGACCAGCGGCCCGTGACGGAATTTTACGAGACGAACGAATTCGGGGGACAGACCGACAATTGGGTGGATTGCCCCCAGGGCTCACGCCAGGCTGGCACGACGTGCGCATCCGAGTTGGGGAGAGCCGTCCAGGTTTAGCGCGGCGAATCGCGGTCGACGCGCAGCTGGCAGCGCGAGAACGTCCGGATCACGGGCGTAAGCGATGGAACGACTTGAGACCGGCGACGATTTCTGTGTCGTTGGGCGATTCCGTGGTAGCGTGCGCGGACATCTCAATCACTCAGTGACGTCTGGCCCAGCTCCACAGGGACGCGATTCCAAGCAGCGCCGAGGTCACGCCGCTAATCCAACGCGCGGTGATCATCTCGGTTCCGCCATCGTATTCGATCGAAATCGACGCGGGACCCGTGGTGTTTGGAACGACATACATGAATCCGAGGCCGTCCTTGAAGACATGCAGGGGACGCCCGTTCATGCGCGCGTGCCATCCGGCGCTCCAGGAGACTTGAATGGAAACGACGCTGTCGGGCGGAAGGTCCGTTTGGATTGTCGCCGAGTGCAGGCTACTCCATTCGAACGAAGCCGCTGGATAGCGGGGGTTGTCGAGCGCGGCAACGTAGGGACGAAGCGGAGCGACGTCAATGCCATTTTCGGGCGTCCTGGTCACCAAATCGCCCACCGGCACGAGGTGCGCCAGAGATGCGGACGCGCCCACGCTGTATAGGACGTCTCCACGATCGCGCCACAGGGGCTGCAACAGGCCCTCGAATTCAGCCGGGTTGCGGAAATCCTTATACACTTCGGTGCTTCCCGGCCCGCTCACGGCCACCGCTTGGACACCCAGCGCTTTGAACCAGAGGATCGCGATTTCGGCTGCATGAGAGCCGGCTGATTCGCCGGTGCCGACCTCGTATTTCTCCATGAGATAGACGGGGATTGTCACGCCTTGCGCAAACCCTCCGTCGATTTCCGGCGTGTCGGAGAAGGCCGTTAGCCAGAACGAAGAAGAGCCCGGCAGCATAACGCGGTCACCTTTCCAGTGCTGATTCAGCCACTGGGCGGTGCGCCACTCCGAGGTGGCCGTAATATCGGTGCTCAGGATTAGGCCGTCGCGCGCGTACCGTCGGTCGGACTTCACCGGCCAGATCAATGCCAGCAGTAAGGTGATGGTGACGAAGAGCGCAGCGCGGTCCGGCACGCCGCTAAGCGCAGTATCGATAAGCAATCCGGCAAGCAGCGCCAGGCCTAGCTCCATCTCCAGGTGATAGCGCTCGGGCTGTGGAACAATGGCGACGTTCGCCCAGGTGGCCGCCATAGGGATGAGCGCGGTGAGAAACGCGAAGAAGACGGCGAATTGCAGATACGCAGGCGCGCGCCGAAGTACGAGTTTGGCGATCAGCAGGGTCAGCAGAATCGCGGGCGCCCAGCGAAGGAGTTGCGCGGCGGTGTGAGTGTAGTCGCCGCCGATCCGCTGCGAGTTGGTCTGAACGGCCGCAATTGTCGAGGGCGGAATCCAGGGCGATGCCAGGATATAAGCCGTGACGGCGAGAAAAACTATGAAAGTCAGGTCTCGCTTCCAGAGCTTGCCGGAAACTGGCCTGGCGAAAATATATGCGATCACCCCAAGCGCCAGACCCAACGCTCCGATCCAATTGGTAAGGGCTACCGAAGCAAAGCCTAAGGCGGCTAGCATGAAATAGGGCGCGCGCCGGCGCTCCAGGGCCAAGTCCAGAAGCAGAATGGCGAGCGGTAGCAGAGTGAGAGCGGTGACATGCGGTCCTTCGCCGTCGTAGACCAACGTGGTCAGCCGCTCCGGGTGGAACTGACCAGTAGCCCGGCCGATCGCGGGCATCAGCCATTCGGAAGGCGAGAGTACGGAATAGAGAACCGCGGCCAGGAAGGCAGCCCTGCGCGATCCGCTGAGCCGGAGCGTGAGTGCGAACAGCATAATCGGTCCCAGGCAGTAGAACAGCGCCGTGACCCAATGGTGCGCGTGCGCCGGCGAGATACCCCGCAGCAGCGCCACAACCGCCACCACCCAATGCAGGAGTGGAGGGTAGGTATTTTGCGCGGGAATGCCCGCGTACCATACGGGAAACCACGAGTAATCTCGCCAATGAGCCAGCATATACCTGCTGATGCCGATATACGCGCCTTCGATGGTACCCATGTGGCGCAGGTATTCCATTCCGAAGAGCCCGCGGCAGATGTAGGCGTTGAGCAGGAACAACGACGCGGCTAGCAGGGGGCAAGCCGCGGAGCGAACCAGGGCTGAATAGTTTCGGGCGATGCCCACATCATAGCCGCTCCATTCAACCGCGAGCGATACCTGCTTCGGCAATATTCCGCAAATGGGAGTATGATCTTCAGAGAAGTTTTGGGAGCATCCGGCCGCGAGACGCAATCTTGAAGCCTGAATGCCTCTCCCAACTACCGTCCGTGAGGAGGTAACTCGTGGCTGTGACCATAGGAGTGCCCGGCGAAAGCTTCCCCGGTGAGCGGCGCGTTGCTTTGACGCCGCGTGCCGCCGAGGCACTGGGAAAGCTGGGTGCGAGCGTCGTGATCGAACAGTCGGCGGGCGCCGCCGCGGGCTTTCCAGACGATCAATATGTGGCTCGAGGCGCACGAGTCGCGACGCGAGCCGACGTTTTCAAAGAGGCCGGCATCGTGGTGCAGGTGCGGTCGCTCGGAGTCAATCCCGAGCAAGGCCGCGCGGACCTGCCTTTGCTGCGGCCGGGACAACTGCTGATCGGGTTCGGCGAGCCCCTCACGGCGGTGCGGGAAGTATCCGACCTGGCGCGGGCCAGCGTTTCGTTTTTTGCGATGGAACTGATGCCGCGCATCACACGCGCGCAGAGTATGGATGCTCTATCGTCCATGGCGACCATCGCCGGATATCGCGGAGTCCTGATGGGGGCCGAGGCGCTGCCGAAGATTTTCCCCATGCTGATGACAGCGGCCGGGACCATCACGGCGGCTCGCGTATTGGTGCTGGGCGCGGGCGTGGCGGGTTTGCAAGCCATCGCGACGGCGCGGCGGCTGGGCGCGGTGGTTTCCGCCTATGACGTGCGCAGCGCGGTGAAGGAGCAGGTGGAAAGCCTGGGAGCCAAATTCGTGGTTCTGGATCTTGACACCGGATCGTCCGAAGGGCAGGGCGGATACGCGAAGGCCATGGACGAGGAGTTTTACCGACGCCAGCGCGCGTTGCTCACCGAGGTGCTGCGGGAACAGGATGTCGTCATCACTACCGCTGCAGTTCCGGGCAAAAAAGCTCCCATCCTAGTGACGGCCGAGATGGCCAGCGCCATGGCGCCGGGTTCGGTGATCGTCGACATCGCGGCCGAGCGCGGCGGCAATTGCGAATTGACGAAGCCGGGCGAGACAGTGGTGCATCAAGGCATTTCGATTCTGGGCCCCCTCAACTTGCCCTCCACCACGCCCTATCACGCCAGCCAGATGTATGGATCGAACCTTACGGCCTTCTTGAAGCTGATGGTGAAGAACGGCGAGCTCACCATCAATCGCGAAGATGAAATCATTCGCGAAACGCTGGTCACGCACGGCGGCGAAGTTGTCAACGCGCGTGTGAGCGAGCTTTTGGGAGCCGCCGCGATGCATGTGGGAGAGAGGAACTAGCGATGGCTACTTACGAATTTGACTTGTGGGTCTTCATGCTGGCGGCCTTCCTCGGCTTTCAGCTGATTCGCGGGGTTTCTCCGCTGCTGCATACCCCGCTAATGTCGCTCACCAACGCCATCTCGGCTATCACGGTGGTGGGCGCCATCCTGCTAACGGGTGAGCGGGAAGCCAGCACCCTGTCCCGAATCCTGGGATTTTCCGCCGTGTTTCTGGCCGTGCTCAACGTGGTGAGCGGCTATCTCATCACCGATCGCATGCTCAAAATGTTCAAGAAGCGGGAGCCGGAAAAGAAATGAGACTCGACGACACGCTTCTTCCCATTCTCTACATGCTGGCGGCCATGGGATTTATCCTGGCCATCAAGTGGTTGGGCTCCCCCGCCACGGCGCGGCGTGGGGTGGTGGTCGGCGAGCTCGGCATGCTGCTGGCCGTGGTCGGCACCCTGCTGCGCTTTGAGGTAGTCAACTACCAATGGATTCTAGTTGCCTTCTTCCTGGGAACGGCAGTTGGAATTCCTATCGCCTACATCATGCCGATGACGGCGGTTCCGCAACGAACGGCGTTTTCCCACGCCTGCGGCGCGCTCGCTTCGGCGCTGATCGGCACCGCGGAGTATTACAAAGGCCTGGATCAGGGGACCGGACTTTCCAAAGTGGTGATGATCGCGTTGATCGTCGAAACGCTGCTCGGCTTTCTGACGTTCACGGCCAGCATGATGGCCTTCGGAAAATTACAAGAGGTGCTGGCTCAGCGGCCGATCACGTTTAAGGGCCAGAATTTCCTCAATCTGGGGGTTTTCGCGGCGGCGGCGGGCATCGGCGTGGCGCTCATCGTTTCGCCGGAGCAAACCGTATTGTTTCCCCTCTTCGCCGCGCTGGCGTTGCTGTTCGGCGTCCTTCTGATCATACCCATCGGCGGAGCGGACATGCCCACCGTGATCGCGCTGCTGAATTCCTATGCCGGATTGTCGGCCAGCGCCATGGGATTCGTGCTGAACAACAAACTGCTGATTGTGGCGGGCGCGCTGGACGGCTCGTCCGGATTTATCCTGGCCATCATCATGTGCCGCGCCATGAACCGGTCGTTCTCCAACGTCCTGTTCGGAGCTTTTGGACAACTGCAAACCACCGCGGCGGCCACGGGCGAAGCTAAGCCCGTGCACTCCGCCAGTCCCGAAGAAGCCGCGCAGATCCTGGATGCGGCGCGTAATGTCGTCGTGATTCCGGGCTATGGAATGGCCGTGGCCCAGGCGCAACACAAGTTGAAGGAAATGTTCGAGCTGCTGGCCAAACGCGGAGTAGATGTCCGGTTCGCTATCCATCCGGTGGCCGGCCGCATGCCCGGGCACATGAACGTGCTGCTGGCCGAAGCCGACGTTCCCTACGACAAGTTGTGGGAGATGGACGACATTAATCCCGAGATGTCGAACGTGGACGTGGCGCTGATCATCGGCGCGAACGACGTGGTGAATCCCGGAGCGGAGACCGATCCCAAGAGCGCCATCGCGGGCATGCCGATCATCCAAGCCTACAAAGCGCGCACCGTGATGGTGATCAAGCGCAGCATGAATCCTGGGTTCGCCGGCATCGACAACGAATTGTACTACCGCGACAATACGCTGATGCTGTTTGGCGATGCGAAGGCGTTTTTGTCGAGTATCGTGAAAGAACTGGGCGCGCTGGCGAAGGTGTAAGGCCCGCTCGCTTACCCTCGCGGCTCGGTGGCTCGCTGTTCGGTGGCAGGAAGCACAACCTTCACCGTCGGCGCCGCGGACGGCATCTCGATCTTGGCTTCTTCGAACCGCTTGATGATCCGGCGATTCATTTCGCGGCCTACCAGCCACTGCTGATTGGGTATGGTCTTGAAGCGCGCTTTGATGACGGCGCCCGAGTCGGCCAGTTTGTCGACGCCCAGAACCTCCAGCGGAGCAAGCACGGCCGAACGGTAAGGCTCTTCCTGGCTTAGCTCTGAAGCAATCCCCTCCAGAACCGAGACCACGCGATCAGTGTCCTCGGCATAGGCGACGGTTAGATTGAAAACATAAAACGAATACTCGCGCGTCAGATTCGAAAGCCCCTGGATCGTCCCGTTAGGAAAGACGTGGACCGCCCCGTCTTCGCCCCGCAGAACCGTGGTGCGGAGATTGATCTCTTCCACCAAACCGGTTTTGCCATTGATCACTGCGACGTTGTTTACGCGAATCTGATTCTCCATCATCATAAACATGCCTCCCAGCACGTCCTTGATAATGTTTTGCGCGCCGAAGCCGATGGCCACGCCGGCCACTCCGGCGCCCGCCAGCAGCGGCCGGACGTCGAAACTCATTTCCTTGAGAATCATCAGCGCCGCGATCATCCAAATGATCACGAAGAAGGCCTTGCCCGCCAGGTTTTCGATGGTCTCGGCGCGTTTTTCCAGTTCGTATTCCGTGCCGCCGTTTTTGAGCATCATCTTTACGGTATAGTTACGCAAGCCGATCAGCAGCCGCGTAATCGCACGCGTCGCAAGGTAGGCAAATACCAGGATCAGTACGACACGGATGGCGTTGGAAAGGACCGGGGCGTAATAATCCGGGTTTAACAATTGGCTGCGGGTTGGCATGGCTTTTATCATACGAGGCGGCATTGCGCCCGACTTTGCGCTAACACGTTACACTATAGCCATGCCGCTGTCGGAGCGCATCGTCGTGGATCCTGAAGTCCTGGCCGGTAAACCAGTGATCCGAGGGACGCGCCTGGCTGTCGAATTCATACTTGAGATCCTAGCGGCGGGCCAGTCCGAGAGCGACCTTCTGAGCAGTTACCCTGGGCTGACGCGAGAAGACGTTCTAGCTTGCTTGTCCTATGCCAGCTACCTGGCACACGAATACAAAGCCTATCCGATCCCAGTGTAGATGCTCCTTCTCGCCGACGAGAACTTTCCGAAGGGGATTGTCGACGCGCTTCGAGCTGAGGGCAACGATGTGCTTTGGGCGCGCGCCTGTTGCCCCGGTTGGAAAGATACAACCCTATTGGATTTCGCCGAATCCGAAGCTCGCATCGTTCTGACGCTCGATAAGGATTCATAACAGCGTTTGTCAAGGCAAACAGAGCGTGGGCAGGACAGATTAGCGTGGTAGCGGCCGAAGGAATTGAAATGCTGTCCGTTGGGGGCTGAGAACGGAGATCGGGTACACTGGAAATAATGGCGACCAACGCAAAAGCCCAGCCGGCGGCCGAGCCGGCGCGCCAATGGTATGGCACGCTCTTTCTTGCGTGGCTCATCCCCGGAGCGGGGCATTTCCTGCTCAAGCGCCCCTGGCGCGGAGCGCTATTGATGGCGTCCGTCTTATTGATGTTTCTGCTGGGTCTGATGATGCGCGGCACCATGTTCCAGCCGCAAACCGGCGACGTGCTCACCACCATCATTTACTGCGGCGGCTTTTTGGGCGATCTGGCGTCAGGCTTACTGTATTTGCTGACGGTCTGGCTCGGGTACGCGCAGCCCGACATGGCCGGCCACGTGCACGACTACGGGACGAAATTTCTGGTGGCGGCGGGTTTGCTGAATGTCCTGGCCATGGTAGACGCCTATGAAATCGCCACTAAAAAGAAGGACTGACTCCCTATGCCAAAAATGAACCTGTCGCATTTTGAAGCTGCCATCCTGTTCGCGCTGTTTTCCTCGGTGGTTTTGGGCGTTATCACCAAACGAACGGACTCGGAGCGTCTGCGCTATGGCGTGCGCTGTTTTGCCTATTTTGTGGCGGCCTTGATTGGTCTCGGCTGGCTGATGAAACTAGGCCACGGCTGAGTTTCTATGGACCGGTTTTTTGCGGCTGGCAGTCGCCCTGGCACACGGTTTCGGAAATCTGGCGCGCCGGCCCCAGCGTTTGCGGATCGGATACGCTGGGCCTCCGCACGCTGAGCGTCTGAATCACCGTGTTGTTGGGACCAGGCGAACTCTCGATCACCTGTTGTTCCTGTAGCTTCAACGGCGTGTCATTGCCGGTCACCGTGCCGGGGACGTTTCGTCCATAGATTTCCACCACGGCATCCTTGGAACCGTCCGGGCGCGTGACCGTCTTGGTGACCGTTTGGTTATGAAGCTGCAGTTCGCCATTCGGCCCGACCTCGTACTCGGCGCTGCTGTCGGAGGACTCGGATTTCTGCTCGGTGTGCTCGGCGGTCCGGCGGACTGCTGTATAAAATCCCCCATTGCCGTCCCTTCGATACGTGGTGGTTTCCGATTGATACCCGCTGGGCTGCTTCACCACCACCTCATCGCGCTTCTCCACCGTTTGAAGGCCATCCGCGGTGGCTCGCTGCACGATGGTTTGCGAACTCTCGCCCGAGCCCGTCGGATGGGAATCGGTGATGGTTTTTTCGGCCACCTGCATGTTGCCGTTGATGTCGCCGCGATAGGTGGTGGATTGTGTGGTGGAACTCCCATCCGGGCGCTTCTGCTCCTCGATGGTTTCCCTGACCGATGGCATCGGGTTGCCCTGCGGATCGAATCTGCGGATGATCCGCTCGGTCAGTTTCCCGGAGGCGTCGTCGCGCAGCACGTGCGTCTCTACCTGTTCCACGGGAACCGTTCCCCCGTTGATAGACCGGCGCGTTTCGGTGGTCACCGAGCCAGTGGAGGATTTCGTCTGGCTGATCACCGGGCCATCGCTCACCCGGTTGCCATTCACGTCCACACTGCTGGCGCCGGTGACGCTGGATTGCTGGGCAAGCAGCGATAGGGAGCAGGCCAAGTTAGCGAGGATACAGCGTTTCACGATCCCAGCCTAGCGTTTTCAGCCTGATCCGGCAATGCGGTGAACACCTTAGCAGCACGCCTCTCAGCGGGATAGGACTTCCACGCCCTGGGTACCAACAAGAATCCCCCTGCAAACGCCGATAAGAGTGGGGATCTTGTGTGAACGGCGACCTCACCTCAGAGCGCGACTTTATCACTGTGGTTCTCGAAACCTGTGGAGCGCTCGTCATGGTATTCGACGCCGAGGGCCGGTTTGTGTACTCCAACCGGGCGTTGGAACGCATTCTAGGCTACTCCAGCGAAGAGCTCACCGGCCGCGTGTTCTTCGACGTTGTAGTCAGTCCCGAAGGCCGGGAGCTCAGCCGGCAACGGCTGGAAAAGGGATTCTGCTCCCAGACCGCGAGCGCATTCGAAAGCGAGTGGATCACCAAATTGGGCGAGCCCCGCCGGATCTCGTTCTCCAACGTTCCCTTGCTCAACGACCAGGGCGAGGTCCAGTATTACATCGCCACCGGGATCGACATCACGGCTCGATACAGGGCCGAGCAGGAGCTCTTGAAATCCGAGATACAGTTCCGCTTCATCTGGGAGGCATCCTGTGAGCCCATGTTTCTCACCGGCCCCGGCGGCGTCATTGTCAAAGTGAACGCGGCTTTCGCCCATCTGCTGCAGGCCGACATCGGCTCCCTGGAAGGCACGCATGTAACGGCGCTATTCGATCCGGAGGCACTGCAAGCGCCAGGGGAGAGCTGTTTGGCCCTATTCGTTTCTCCAGTCAAGGAAGGTTTCCTGGAGCGCGAGCTGCACTTCGCGCACGGCCATTCCGGAATCTTCGAGATTTCAGTGACGCGCGTGGACATCCCCGGCCAGCCGCCGCAAGCGCTCTGCATTTTGCGCGACATCACCGAACAAAGAAGAAGCGCCAAGGAGCTGGCGCGCGCCAAGGAAGCGGCCGAAGCCGCAAACCGCGAGCTGATCGTAGCCAACCTGAGCCTGGCGGAAACCGGACGCCTGGCCCGAGAGATGGCCGAACGCGCCGAAGCCCTTAGCGCCGCCAAGAGCGATTTTCTGGCCAATATCACCCACGAAGTCCGCACCCCTCTCAACGGCATTCTCGGCATGACCGGCCTGGCGCTGGAGACGGACCTTGAACCGGACCAGCGGGAATACCTCGAACTGGTGAAATCGTCCGGCGAAGCTTTGCTGAACCTGGTGACCGATGTGCTGGATTTCTCCAAGTATGAAGCCGGGAAGCTCGGCCTGGATCGCGTTGCGTTCTCGGTTCGCACCCTGCTGCGGGAGGTGCTGCGTCCGCTGGCCCTGCGGGCCGCTGCCGGCGGCTTGGTCTTCGAGTCCGAGGTGGACGATGCGGTGCCTGACCAGTTGATCGGCGATCCCATGCGAATCGGGCAAGTACTCCGCAATCTCGTTGGAAATGCTGTCAAGTTCACTCATGCCGGCAGAGTGTCTGTCCGGGTGCATTTCGAATCCAGCCAAGATTCGCGCGTCACGCTGGGCTTCAGGATCGCTGATACCGGAATAGGCATTCCGCCCGAAAAGCACAGCGCCATTTTCGAGCCTTTCACGCAGGCCGACGGCTCCACAACCCGCCGTTATGGCGGGACCGGCCTTGGGTTGTCGATATCGTCCGGATTAGTGCAATTGATGGATGGCAAGATCTGGGTGGAGAGCGAGCCCGGCCAGGGCAGCACTTTCTATTTCACGATTGCGCTCGAATCGCCCGCCGAACAAGCCGGCCAGAAAATATTCAAGCGAAACATGAGCATTCTGGTGGCCGAGGACAACAGCGTCAACCAACGCCTGGCGGCGCGGCTGCTCGAGCGCGAAGGCCACTCGGTGACCATCGCCGGGTCGGGCCAGGAAGCCGTGGATCTGTTCGAACGGCGTCGGTTCGATCTGATCCTCATGGATGTTCAGATGCCGGGTCTGGACGGTTTGCAGGCGACCGCCCGCATTCGGGAGAAGGAGCGCTCCACCGGCGGACACGTGCCCATTGCCGCTATGACCGCACAGGCCGCCGAGTCGGACCGGGTGCGGTGTCTCGAGTCCGGTATGGACGCCTATGTCACCAAGCCCGTGCACGTGCCGTCGCTTTTGAAGATTGTTGAATCCGTTGCAGCAGGAGGAAATTCCATGAACACCGAATTGACAGGGGAGGGAGTTCCCCTGAGCTCACAGCTACGGCAGTTGGACGAATCGCTCGCGCTCAGCCGTGTGGGAGGCGACGTTGAGTTGCTGATTGAAGTCATCGATCTGTTTCTCGACGATTATCCATCTACGCTGGAGAAGATCAAGAGCGCCGTGGCTTCCGGCGATGCCAACGCTTTGGAGCAGCACGCCCACAGCTTGAAGGGCTCCGTATCCACGTTCGGCGCCGGCCGCGCATTCGAAGCGGCGTTCGAGCTCGAAAAGCGGGGCCGCGCAGGAGACCTCACTGGCGCCCAAGAGGGACTGCTGCGGCTCGAGCAGGCCTTGGAATCGCTACGGCCCGAACTCGAGTCGCTCCAGGCGCACTAGAGACAGCGGCCGCGTAATCCCTGGCGTTCCGCCTCTGCTGTCACTTATTTTGCGTCTGCTATAGTGGTGGTCTGCTCTCCTATGGCATCTACCACCGTAACGGAAGTCGTCTGTGCGCACAGCCCCGATTCCGACGACGCATACATGTTCTATGGTTTGGCGACTAAGAAAGTCCGTTCCCGGCTGTTGACCTTCCGGCACGTCCTGGAAGACATTGAAACGTTGAATCGCAAGGCGCTGGAAGGCGCCTATGAGCTGACCGCGATTTCTTATCACGCTTATCCGTATATCGCCGACAAATACGTGCTGATGGCCAGCGGCTCCAGCATCGGGGACGGCTATGGCCCCATCCTGGCCAGCGTAAAGCCGATGGCTCCCGAGGAAATCAAAGGCAAGAAAATCGCGATTCCGGGACGTATGACCAGCGCGTATCTCACGCTCAAGTTATTCGAGCCCGACTTCGAGGAGGTTGTCATCCCCTTCGACAAGATTCTAGATGCGGTAGCCGAACACGCCGTGGACGCCGGACTGATTATTCACGAGGGGCAGCTCACCTACGGCAAGAGCGGATTTCACAATGTGATCGACCTGGGCCGCTGGTGGAAATCGGAGTACGATCTGCCGCTGCCCCTGGGGGCAAACGTGCTGCTGCGTTCGCTTCCGGACAAGCTGAAAAGCGAGTGCTGCCGCGTGATGCGCGACAGCATCCAGTACGCGCTCGACCACGGCGAAGAAGCCTTGAATTACGCCATGCAGTTCGCTCGCGATTTAGAGCCGCGGCTGGCTGAAAAGTTCGTGGGCATGTACGTGAATCATTTCACGGTGGACTGCGGCGACCTGGTGCCGCTGGCGGTTCAGAAGTTGCTCGACATGGGCTACGAAGCCGGCCTGATCTCAAAGAAGGTCACCGTAGAGTTTGTGCGCTAGGGTTGTTGATATGCTTCCGCGCGGTCTTGCATTGTGCGCGTACGTGGCTCTGGTCTCCCTTACGCTGGCAGCCCAGGACGACGTCAAGGCGCGGGTGAAGAGCGTTCGCGAGCTCGGCAAGGGCGGCTCGGAAAATATCCCCAAAATCGAGCCGTTTGTTTCCGATTCCCAAGTGACTGTCCGCCTGGAAGCGGTGAAGGCGATTGCGGGCATCGGAACGCAGCGCAGCTTAGATCCGCTGATCAAAGCCTGCGGCGATAACGATCCGGAGGTCCAGAATCGCGCCATCGACGGGCTGGTCAACTTTTACGTCCCGGGATATCTCAAGACCGGATTGACGGCGCCCTTGCGGCGCGCCGGATCCTCCATCAAGAGCAAATTTACGGACACCGACAATCTGGTCATCGATCCCTACATCCAAGTGCGGCCGGAGGTGATCGCGGCCCTGGGCCGGATTGCCGCCGGCGGGTCTGGCTTGGATGCGCGCGCCAACGCCGCACGGGCGGTTGGAATCTTGCGCGGGCGAGAAGCCATTCCGGATCTGGAAAAGGCCCTGCAATCCAAGGATAGCGACCTGATCTACGAGTCGCTGGAGGCGCTCGAAAAGATCCGCGATCCCGGGGCCGGCCCGAGTATTGCATTTCTGCTGCACGATTTGAACGAGCGAGTCCAGGTCGCTGCAATCGAGGCGACCGGCTTGTTGATGAATCGCGACGCGCTCAACCAGCTGCGCGACGTTCTGGACCGTTCCCGCAAGATGAAAGTGAAGCGCGCAGCGCTCACCGCCATGGCGCAGATTCCCGATCCTCAACTGCACGACATTTACACCACCTACCTGGACCACAAAGATGAGGGTTTGCGGGAAGCCGCAGCCGAGGGTTTGGCACGGCTCAGAAATCCCGCCGACAGCGCCGCCTTGGAGCGTGCCTTCAGCAACGAGAACAAGACCGAGCCCCGGCTTTCGGCCGCGTTCGGCTTGGTCAGCCTGGGCAAGCTTGGCACCGCGGATTTCGATCCGCTGCGCTACCTGGTGAATAATCTCAACTCGGCCGCCTATCGCGGCGTCGCTCGCGCCTACCTGATTGAGCTGGCGCGCGATCCAGGTGTCCGTCAGGCTTTGTACCCGGTGTTGAAAGAAGCCGTGGTGACCAGGGATGAGAAGACCGGCCTGGCCGAAGTGCTGGCTTCTAGCGGCGGTCCCGATTCCGCGGCGCCACTCGAGGCTCTGTCCCAGGATACGGATACCGAAGTGTCACAGGCCGGACTGCGAGCGCTGAAGAATCTCCACGCCCGCCAGCCGTAGCGAGGTGTGCGACCGGTACCCGCGGCTTCGGCGGTACACGCGGCTTCGGCGGTACACGCGGCTTCAGCGGTACACGCGGCTTCGGCGGTACACGCGGCTTCGGCGGTACACGCGGCTTCAAGCCGCGTATACCAGTGGCCGGGCTGTGCGGCAGCCCGCAAGACTGGCCCTGGTGGAGCGACATGCGGGAAAATGGGAGCGTGAGAAAATTCGCTTTTCCGCTCCTCGCACTGTTGGCGTTATGGGCCGCTTTGGCTCCAGCCCAGGAACCGCCAACGGCCGAAACCAAGCCGCAGCCGGTTTCCTTGGGTGAACTCAGCGTCTCGTTGGAGGGCTTGGTCAATCGAGTCCGCCCGGCTGTGGTCCAGATCTTTTCCACTGGCTACGTCGCGGCCGACGAAGGCGACTCCAACAATACGGCGGCCCTGCTTTCGCAGCAACGCAGCACCGGCTCCGGAGTGATTCTCTCCGACGACGGTTTTATTGTCACCAACGCTCACGTGGTCCGGGGCGCGCGGCGCATCCAAGTCCGGCTTTCGGTGCCGCGTATGCGGGGCCGTAGTTCGACGTTCGAACCCGAAGTCAAGCTGCTGGACGCGAAGCTGATCGGGATGGATCGCGAAATGGACGTGGCGGTCATCAAGATCGACCGCACCGCTCTTCCGCATCTGCAATTAGGCAACTCCGACGCTGTCCGGCAAGGCGAGTTAGTGATGGCGTTTGGAACCCCCAGAGGCTTGGAAGGATCGGTCAGCATGGGTATCGTGAGCTCCACCTCGCGCGAGCTCCATCCGGACGACTTTCTCGCGTACATTCAGACCGACGCTCCCATCAATCCCGGCAACAGCGGCGGTCCCTTGATCGATTCGCAAGGCCGCGTGGTTGGAATCAACACCTTCATCCTGACGCAATCGGGAGGCAGCGAAGGACTCGGGTTTGCGATTCCCAGCAACATGGTTGGCACAATTTACTCGCAGATTCGCAAGGAAGGGCACGTGCATCGGGGCCGGATCGGGATTTATGTGGAGACCATTACTCCGGCCCTGGCCGAGGGCCTCAGCCTGGCCCGAGATTGGGGCGTGCTGGTGGGCGATGTCACGCCGGAAGGGCCCGCCGACAAAGCGGGTGTGAAGGTTGGGGACATCGTGGTAAGCGCGAATGGCAGGAACCTGCGTAACGCTCGGCAGCTCGAGGCGTACATCTATCGCTCTCCGATGAAGGACAAGATTACGCTCCAGGTGTTGCGCGGGAACGATCAGTTGACCATCGATGTGCCGGTTCTGGAAAGCATGGACGATCCGCAGCGCTTTGCCGACATGGTGAATCCCGAGGACAACCTGGTGCCCAGGCTCGGCATTCTGGCCATCGGGATTGACAAGGATGTGGCAGCTCTGCTGCCCGGTTTACGCAATTCCTACGGTGTTCTGGTGGCCGCCGGTTCCAGCGCCACCGACCTCACCACGGGAACCGGACTTCAGCCGGGAGACGTCATTTATTCCATAAACCAGGATCCGGTTGCGACGGTCGAGGCGCTGAGGAAAAAGGTGAATGAGTTCAAACCCGGTGATGAAGTAGCGATGCAGATCGAACGCTCCGGGCGCCTGATGTTCGTGACTATCGAGATCGAATGAGACCCACCCAGGCAATAGCGCTGCTCCTAGTGGGCTTCAGCGTTAGTTTCGCGCAGACGCCGAAGCGAACAAAGCCAGCGCCTCTGCCCCCGGCGCCCACTGCGTACACAATTGAGAACCTGACGGTGGAAGGCAACCGCGCTCATTCTGCCGCACAGATTCTGATTGCGGCCGGGCTCCGCGTGGGCCAGTTGGCGGGCCCAATCGAATTAGACGCGGCGCGCGAGAAGCTGGTGGCAACCGGGGCGTTCGATAATGTCAGCTATCACTTCGCACCGTCTCAAGACGGCGAAGGATACGATGTAGTGTTCGAGGTTGCCGAAGTCGCTCAGCTTTACCCCGTCCGATTTGAGGAGCTGCCTGCGAGCGATGCCGAGCTGCGAGCCTGGCTCCAGCAGAAAGACCCGCTGTTTGGAGATAAGATCCCGGCCACCAAGCCCGTCGTGGAGCGCTATACCTACTGGATTTCCGAGTTTCTGGCGTCGCGCGATTACCACGCGCCGGTTGCAGGCAAACTGACTTCCGAGGGCGTCGGTGAAGATCTGACGCTGCTGTTTCGTCCGGCCAAGGCGCGCCCGTCCGTTGCCCACGTGATATTTACCGGAACGGGGGCCGTGCCTGCAGGGGAGCTTCAAACCGCGATGTACGCTGTCGCCATCGGCGTACTCTACCAGGAACCGGTTTTCCGCCAGTTGTTGGACAATCAAGCTCGCCCAATTTACGAGGCGCGTGGAATGCTCCGCGTGGCGTTTCCGAAGATCGACGTCGCGCCCGCCAAGGACGTAGACGGCGTTTCGGTAACGGTACAAGTGGCGCCGGGCCCCGTGTACAAGCTGGACCGTGTCAGCTTTGTAGGAGCCGATTATTCGCGTTCGGAGTGGAACACTCTCACCAAGCTCAAAACCAATCAGACCGTGAACTTCGACGAAGTGAAGGCGGCACAGGACAGGATTCGAGCCAACCAGCGGAGGGCGGGGCATCTGGACGCCGCGTCGCAAGTGAAACGCGATGTGAACGACGACGATCACACCGTGAGCATTGAGTTTCAAATCGATCCAGGCCCGCTCTATACGCTGGGTAAGCTCGACATCGTCGGGCTCGACCTTGAGACCGAACCGGAAATCCGCAAAATGTGGAGTATCGCGCCGGGTAATCCGTTCAATGTCGAGTATCCGGACCACTTCTTGAGCCGGGTGAAGGATGGCGGCGTGTTCGACGGTCTCAAAACCACCCGTGCCGAGACCAAGATCAACGCGCGCAATCACACCGTGGACGTGACGTTGTATTTCAACCAGTAACGCCCCCCGGCACAATTTGACACAACGTGCCACAGTCGACCATCCCGAAATATGGCAAACCCGCACGACCGTCAACATCTCCCTGACTCCCGAGCTCGACGCGTTTCTTCAGAGCCGCGTAAAGTCCGGGCGATACCAGACTACCAGCGAAGTTGTGCGAGAGGCCCTGCGGCTTCTGCAAAATCAGGAGAAGGAACGTGAGCAAGGTCTAAACCAGCTAAGGGAGAAGCTGCAACGCGGCGCTTCCGAAGCTGAACGTGGAGAATTGATCGAGGCCGACGAGGTATTTCGGGAGCTGAGGCAGTTGATCCAGGAACGAAGGCGCGCAAAAAAGAAGGCTACTCGCGCGTGAAGCGGCGCTTTCGGCTTACGCCCGAAGCGAGAGCCGATCTTCGCGAAATTCTTCTGAACATCGCAGAAGACAGCCCCGATGGACAGAAGCTACCGCTTCTGGAACTTCTATCCCTAGGTCGTCTGCTACGTTTGGCAGGAGAAACCGATTCAGATCATCGCCGTGGTTCATGGGGCGCGGGATCTCGCGGCGTTCCTCACAACGCGGACCAGCTCGGAGTAGCTGATTCTCCTGAATCTGTAAAGTTCGCTGGCTGGTATTCTATAGTGCAGTGGCTGCACCGTTGAATTTCCACCTCGATCAGTACGACGGACCGCTCGACCTCCTGCTCGACCTCATCCGCAAACAGCAGATCAACATCTACGATATCCCCATCGCTTCCATCACGCAGCAATATCTTGAATACGTGCAGCGCGCTCTCGAACTGGACATCGAGCTAAGCTCCGAGTTCGTCTATATGGCCGCCACGCTGATCCACATCAAGTCGCGCATGTTGCTGCCCAGGGATCCGGAACTCGACAAGATTTCGCCCGAGGAAGACCCGCGCCAGGAACTGGTGGACCGGCTGCTGGAGCACGAACGCTTCAAGAACGCCGCCGAGATGCTGCAACAAAAGCGCATGGTGGAAGATGTATCCTGGTCGAATCCCCAGATGGCGCAGTTCCTGGCCGAGAACGGCGAGCCGGAGCTGGCGGTCTCGCTCTTCGACCTGGTAAAGACGCTGCAAACCGTATTGGAGCGGGCCAAGAACCGCCCCGTCTACGAGGTCGGCAAAGAGGATGTGAGCATCCCGGACATGATTCGCTACCTGGAGCGCGTGTTCGGCGAGCTTCGCACGGGTGACTCCATTCCGGCTACCGAGCTGTTCGAGAGGCAGGGCAGCCGCCGCGCCATGATCTGCCTATTTCTGGCCTTGCTCGAGCTGGTGCGGCGTCAGGCGCTCAGCTTGACCCAGAAGGACGCCTTCGGCGACATTGGACTGAAGAAGCAGCGCGGCTTTGACGAAGTGCTGGGCCAGTCGCTGGTCGCTATCGAAGAGGAATACAGTTAGGTCGAGGAATATAGCTAGGTCGAAATGGAACACACCGAACTCGAACTTGATGCCCCGAGCGATTTGTTGGAAGGCGCCGCCGCTCCCGGCATCGAACTGCCCCACGAACAGCTGAGAGCCGTGGTGGAGGCGGTGATCTACGTGACCGATGAGCCGCTCACGGCCGATCAGATTGCAACCGCTCTCCAACAGCCGGCGGCGAATATCGGGCGCGTGCTCGAAGAGCTCAGTGCCGAATATACCAAAACCGAGCACGGGCTAACGATTCGCGAAGTGGCCGGCGGATACAAGATGTCCACCAAGCCCGAGCACCACGAGGCGGTCCGCGCGTTCGTCAAGAATCTAAAACCCCCGTTGAAGCTGTCGCTGCCTGCCTTGGAAACCTTGGCGCTGATCGCGTATAAGCAGCCGATCACCGCACCCGAAGTCATGGAAGTGCGGGGCGTTCAGGGCGCCGGGGTTTTGAAGACCCTCATCGATCGGAAGCTCATCGCAACCGCCGGGCGAAAAGCCGTTTTGGGCAAGCCGATTCTCTACAAGACCACCAAGGAGTTCCTGGTGCAATTTGGGTTGAAGGATCTGAGCGAACTGCCTACGCTCAAGGAATTCGAGGAACTCGGCCGGCTATCCGCGATGGATGAGATTCCCGAGGAGCAGCGGGCGGTGGTAGCGGGCTCGGCCGACGAAGCGGCCGCGGAGCAAGCGGAGCCGTCTGTGACGGAATAGATGGCTGAAGAACGCCTCCAGAAGTTGCTTGCACATGCTGGCGTCGCAAGCCGCCGGCATGCGGAGCAATTGATCGTCGAAGGCCGCGTCACCGTCAACGGCGCGGTAATCACCCAGCTCGGCAGCAAGGCCGATCCCAACCGGGACCACATCAAAGTGGATGGCAAGCGAGTGGGTGCGCCTGAGCACCTGGTGTACCTCGCCATGAACAAACCCAGGAACTGCATGACCACCGTCAGCGATCCCCAGGGCCGGCCAACCGTTATGGACCTGCTGAGCGGGGTGAAAGCGCGCGTGTATCCGGTAGGCCGCTTGGATTATGCGACCGAGGGATTGCTCTTGCTGACCAACGACGGCGAGTTCGCCAAGCGCATCACTTCGGCTGAAAATCATGTCACGAAAACATATCTGGCCAAGACCAACGGCCAGCTTGCGCCCGGGCAGGAAGAGAAGTTCCGCGAAGGAGTGCCGTTGAGCGGGAAGAAAACGGCTCCGGCCGGATTGAAGCTGATCCGCCGGGCCGAAAACCCCTGGTACGAAGTACGATTGATCGAAGGGCGGCAGAATCAGATTCGGCTGATGTTCAAACATTTCGGGCGGTTGGTGGAAAAGCTGCGGCGCGTGCGTATCGGGTTTCTCGATCTGGGGCCGCTGCGGCCGGGAAAATTCCGCCATCTCACTCCTGCCGAGGTGGCCCGCTTCCGTAAGTTGCTTACCCCAGCTACTAAGCCCCAGCTACCAAGCATGGAGGAACGATAGATGGCTCCCATTCCTGAATTGCTGCGCAACAGCCGGGTAATCGCGGTCGTGGGTCTTTCTAACAAGCGCGCGCGCCCGTCCTACAGCGTCTCCGAATACATGCAGAAGCAGGGGTACCGGATCATTCCCGTGAATCCAAATGAGTCCGAAGTCCTGGGCGAGAAATCTTACGCGCGCCTGGAAGACATTCCCGAGCACGTCGATATCGTGGATATCTTCCGGCGTTCGGAGTTGGTGGCGCCGGTGGTGGAATCGGCGATTCGCATTGGAGCGTCTGCGGTCTGGATGCAGGAGGGCGTGGTGGACCAAGCCGCGGGCCGTAAAGCCAAGGCTGCTGGATTGGCTGTGGTGATCGACCGCTGCATTCTCAAGGAACACCGCCGCTACCTGCGCTGAGCCGAGTTCACTGCCAGTAGTCCCAATTACGCGTTGCCACCACGTACCCGCACAGGCACGCGTTTGTTACCGCATGCGCGAGGATGCAATCGCCCAGGCTGCGGGTCCGCACCATCCACCAGTTGTAGGCCACGCCGGCCACCAATCCCACATCCCAGTATGGTCCATGCTCGGAGGCAAACAATACGGCGGTGATCCAGAACGATCCGGCCTGGTAAGCGCCTAACGGTACCTTTTCAAATTGCGGCGAGATCAGCCAGCGCATCAGCCAGGCGCGCCAAAAAAGCTCTTCGAGGACGGGAACCACCACGACCGCTTGAATAATTCGCGGCCAGAGCACCACGGGATCGCGGATCACACTTTCTGGAAGAGAGTTGGCGAGTTTCCCCAGCAACGCGTTTTGAAACAGCCAGTGCTGGCGGTAATTGGGAAAAATCAGGTCGGGACCCACCCAGATCAAGAACACCGCCACGCCCAGGATTACGGTCTCTAGCCGGTGAAAACTGTGCAGCTCGATCACTTCGCGCGAGAACGCGAACAGCACCACCGCCAGCGTTAAATCGCGAACCGAATATTCCAGAGCCGGCGGGATCGGAAAGTACTTCTGAATTGCCAGGAAGGCCAGGAATACGACGAATGGCAGCACATACGGCAACGCTGACCAATCTCTTTTCCGTTCGGCCGTCAAGGCACGTCCTGGGAGATCATCCTATTTTCGCCAACAACTCCTTTATCTTATCTTGCTCCTTGGGTTCCGGTTGGTTGCGCGACGCAGCTTGCAGCTCGCGCTTGGCCCAAAGCCGGTCGCCTTTCTGATACAGAGCCAGGGCCAGATGCAGGTGGAACGTCGCGTTGTCCGGATAGCGGATAACCAGATCGCGCAACAAACGGATGCCGTCGCTGGTCAGGTTCTTTCGGATGTAAACCAGGGCTAGCGTGTCCTGAATGTTGGGATTGTCCGGCATTCTTTGTTGCGCCTGTTGCGCGTGGGCCAAAGCCTGATCCAAATCCACGCCTTCCTCCGCCTCGATATACGCCAGATTGTTGAGTGCCGCGGCATTCTCGGGCTGGAGCTGAATCGCGGCTTGATATTCCTTGCGGGCTTCTTTCAAACGTCCGGTCTGATCGTACAACAGAGCCAGATCGAGGGCCGCAGCGGCATCGCCGGGCGCCAGTTGGCGGGCGGTTTGAAAAGCGGCCAGCGCTCCCGCACTGTCGCCGCCATGGACTTTCGCATCGCCCAATTGCAGGTACAGGCGGGCCGACTGAGGGTCCTTTCCAAGCATGGCTTGAAATTGTTCTGCGGCCGCGGCGAAGTTGCTCGAGGCTACATAGACCTGCGCCAAAGCCATGCGATAATCCTGGCGGTCCGGCGAATGCCGCAACTGCTCGCTTGCGATTTGTTCGGCCTGTCGCCACTGCCCTTGCGCGATGCCGCATTCGACCAGCCCCAGTGCACCACGGCTGTCATTGGCCCGGACCAGGGCCTGGAACCCTTCCTGGGCCTCCTGGTAGCGGCGCGCGCCCAAATCCAGCTCGGCCAGTTGGTCGCGAGCGTCATTGAGAATGGACGCTGCCGGGGACAAACCTAGCAACACGGTCAGTTCTGCGCGGGCCTTCGCGGGGTCCGCCATTTTTAGGAAGCTGCGGGCGCGAATCAAATGTGCCACGGGATTGGACGGGTCCTCGCGCGAAACCTCGTCGGCGGCCTGGACCGCCCGGGCTGGCTCACCGCCAGATAACTCGAGCTCCGCCCAGGCCAGCTTGGCAGGAGCGTGATGGGGGTCAATTCGAATCGCGATTTCCAGCTGTTCCCGTGCCGCCGGCAGGTTCTGCTGATCGGTGGCCGCCAGGTAGGCGCGTCCAAGATTGAAATGCAGAGTCGCATTCGCCGGCATCGCTTTGGTGAGCTCTCGCAGCTCCCAGAGCGCGGCCTTCACTTGACGCGTTTCGCCTGACGCTAGCCAAAGCGTTGCCTGCAATGCTCGTGCCTCGGGATCTTTCGAGTCTTCCCGGAGCAGATCCTCCACCATCGCACCAGCCTCCGCGCCCCTCCCTTCCGTTGCCAACACCTCGGTGATCTTCTTGCGGTAGGCGCGTGCGGCTTTCGTGTTTTGACGCCGGAATTGCTGCTCGCCCGCTTGGAACTCGCGCAGAGCTGCCGGGTAGTCCCGGACGCGCACGAAAAAATCTCCGGCTTCGAGACGCCCATCCGGGAATCGCTTCGGGTCCGAAGTCAGGCGCGCCAGCGTGGCAAGAACGTCTGCCGGCCGATGAACCAGGACATAATGCGACGCGAGCTGGATTAGATAGGCCGCACGCGACGGATTATTGGAAATCTTCCTTGCGAGCACCTGCTCCGCCAATTCCGGCCGATTCGCGCGCAGGAAATGGATATAGAGCGCGTCGTAGATTTGTGCGAAGCTCTTCCGGCTTTCCATCAACTGGCAGGCCAGCTTTTCGCCTGCCTCGCCTTGCTGGGCTGCGAACAGCGTCTGAACCAGAGTGAGCACCAGGTCCGGCTGGCCGGGCTGTACCTGGTTTGCCGCTTCGAATGCTCGGATGGCGGCCGGTGTGTCGTTCCTCGCCAGAGCGATACTCCCGGAGAAACGGAGGCCGTGGAACGAGCGCGGGTCCTGGCGCAGCAATCGCCCGGCGATCTCCTTGAGATCGGCCAGATACCCATGTTCGGTCGCCGGGTCCAGCAGGTAGAACGCGAGATCGAGATCGCCCAACTGGACTACGGCGTCCTGGTTGGCTGGATTTAACTCCATCGCGCGGCTAAAATCTTTGCGTGCCTCAGCCAACCCGCCCAGCTGCGCGTTGACCAGCCCCAGACGGTACCAGGCATCCCCGGAGCGCAAGTCTTTGTTCAACGCGCGGCGGTAGAGGATGGACGCTTCCTTGTACTTCCGCTGAGCGAAGTACTTGTTTCCCCGCTCGACGTACTTCTGGCTGACCACCTTTGGATCGGTGTTGCAGGCAGTCAGTAACACCAGCAGCGGAGCCAGGTAGAAGCCGATGGTTTTCAAACAGGCAAGTGCGGCAAAATGGCGAAAACTCTCACCGCTGCGGCGCGTCCTGGCGCAACGCCGCTTGCAACGTCCCGGTCTGCCGTAACAAATCCAGCCGCGCATTCTCAACCAGATGCTGCGCATCGTACAAGGCGATCCACTTTTCCTGCTCGGTCAACCTCGCGTCGTCCACCTGCTGCTCGGTGGCGCGACCTTCGCCCAACTGAGCCAGCAGCATCGAAACCCGATCGCGTGTGTAATCCAGATCCAGGCGCGCCACCTTTTCCGCCGAAGTAGCCTTTTGGAGATCCCGAAAGCTTTTCTCGGTGTCGAGCTGGATTCTATTGCGGACTTGGCCCATTTGTGTCCGCAGCTCTAGGATGTCGGTCTGTGCTTGCGAAGCCAACGCCTTGCTGGCCGATCCGAGCAGGAGCGGGATCTGGATGGAGACCCCCAGTTCGCCGTTATTGCGCTGGAAGCGGTTGAAGAAGCCCTCATAGTCGGTCTTGGCGAGCAGTTCATACTGCGCCACCAGGTCGATCACCGGCAGACGGGTTGCCTGAGCCTCTTTGACTTCGAATCCCTTGGCCTGGAGTTGCGATTCCAGCTTGCGTATGTCCCTGCTATTCTGCAAGGCCAGCTCAATGGCAGCCTGTTCGGTGGCCGGCACCTCAAACGTCGCTCGCTCTTCCGCCTTCGGTAGAACACGGTCCGTGGCCGAATAGCCCAGCACCACTGCCAGCGAAGCTTCGGCATAATCCAGATCGTCGCTCAGCGATTCTGATCGCTGGCTGGCGCGCGCCAGATCCACGGCCACGCGCTTATTCTCGATGGGAAGACGGCGGCCCTCCTCCACTTGAAGCCCGGTTGCTGCGCCGGCGCGCTTCAGGTTTTCCACCTCCAGTTGCAAGGATTCCGCGCTGCGGGCCATTTGCTCGGCTTGTAGAAATAGCGTAGCGGTCTGATAGGCTACCTGATCGCTCTTCGATTGGGTGTCGATCTCGGCGCCGCGCGCCGTTTCGCGCACGCGCGACAGCTCATAGCTCTTGGACCGGTTGAACAGCGCCATATCGGTTCGGGTTTGAATGATAGCGGGCGCCGCGCCTTCGATGCTGGTCGGGTAGCCCCACACCTTCGCGGCTCCGCTCCCGGCATAGAGCTTGGGTGCGAATGGGTCCTTGGCGACGCGAATCGCGGCCTGCGCTCTCTGCTCGTCCAAGCGAGCCAGCGCCAGGTCGGGATTCTCCTTCAGGGCAATTTCCAAGGCTTGCCGCAACGTGAGCGGGTGTACCTCG
Organism: Bryobacterales bacterium; assembly: GCA_963824345.1. Lineage (GTDB taxonomy): Bacteria > Acidobacteriota > Terriglobia > Bryobacterales > Bryobacteraceae > Palsa-89. The sequence goes on along the minus strand of CAWGOZ010000006.1, from coordinate 40,873 downwards.
GCGAATGCCGCGGCCGAGGAAAAGCAAAGGACGAGTATATGTTTCAGCACCCTTCCAGGGTACCCGAGCAGGAAATTGGCGCGCTGGTTCAAACCGACTCCAGAAAAGCGCGGACGCCCGGCCGCAAGCATGCCAAGCATGTGATTAGAGGGGTATACTCCGAGGAATGCAGATTGATCACGCGAAATTGGAGCAGTTCCTGGGGCAAGTGGTGGGCGAGCTGGGAGCGGCGATGAATGCCGCCCTGGTGCTGATCGGCGAAAAACTGGGATTGTATAAAGCCATGGCGGGCGCTGGACCGATGACAGCCGCCGAGCTCGCCGGCAAGACCGGCACCGACGAACGGTACGTCCGGGAATGGCTTTCCGCGCAAGCAGCGGGCGGCTACGTGACCTACGATCCCTCGAAGCAGGCCTTCGAGCTCCCCAACGAGCAGGCCTTCGCACTGGCGGTGGAAGACAGTCCGGCCTATCTGCCGGGCGCGTTCCATATCGTAAGCTCCATGCTCAAGGACGAGCCCAAACTAGTGGAAGCTTTCCGCACCGGCGACGGCGTCGGCTGGGACGAACACGATGTATCGCTTTTCGAAGGCACCGAAAAGTTCTTCCGCCCAAACTATGCCGCCAATTTGGTGCAGAACTGGATTCCATCGCTCGGTGGGATCGAAGACCGGCTCAAGCGCGGCGCGCGCGTTGCCGACGTGGGCTGTGGCCACGGCGCTTCCACCATATTGATGGCCCAGGCCTATCCAAATTCTCAATTCGTTGGCTTCGACTATCACGGTCCTTCGGTGGGTTGGGCTCGTCGCGCGGCCGCGAAGGCGGGGCTGAGCAACGTCACCTTTGAAGTCGCCAAGGCCAAGGACTTCCACGGCGCGAGATACGACCTGGTAGCTTTCTTCGATTGCCTGCACGACATGGGCGATCCAGCGGGCGCCGCGCGGCATGTATTCGAGATGTTGAATCCGGATGGGGTCTGGATGATCGTGGAGCCCTTCGCGCACGACAAGCTCGAAGATAATCTCACGCCTTACGGAAGACTGGCGTACTCGGCGTCCACCATGATCTGCACTCCGGCGTCGCGGGCGCAGGAGGTCGGCCTGTGCCTGGGCGCGCAGGCCGGTGAGGCGCGCATGCGGAAAGTAGTACTGGATGGAGGTTTCGGCAAGTTCCGCCGTGCGGCCGAGACGCCCTTCAATCTGGTCTACGAAGCCCGGCCGTAACCACGCGGCTGACCTTACACTGACGACGCGAGTATTCTGATGTGATGAAGAGCTTCTGGCGATGGATTCCGTGGCTTGGCGCTCTCGCGATCGCCATTTGTGCGCTCGCCGGCGTTGCGCTTCTGGAGTTCTATTTGCATCGCCCCCGGCTTGCGGTTCCGGTGCTTCCTGGCGCACGCACAGTCCAAATCGCCGCCCGCGACGGCGTCTCCCTCCGTGCCTGGCTGCTTCGGCCGCTTAACCCCACGGGCGATGCCATCTTAATTTTGCATGGGAGCGGCAACAACCGCGCCAGCCAATTGGGTCTGGCCAGGGTGTTTCTCGGCAGCGGCTACACGGTCCTCATGCCGGACAATCGCGGGCAAGGGGAGAGCGGAGGCAACCTTGTGACTTATGGCCTGTACGAGGCCGATGATGTGCACCGCTGGGTCTCCTGGCTGATCGACGACCAGCATCCGCTCCACGTCTTCGGGCTCGGCGAGTCTCTCGGCGGGGTGGTGCTAATCGAGTCGCTCACGGTCGAGCCTCGCTTCAGCGCCATTGTCGCGGAGTGCGCCTTCTCTAGCTTCGAACGGATCGCGCGCGACCGGATCGCCACAAAGCTTCCATTACCGAGGCGTATTGGCAGGCTGTTGGCATTAGCCCCCATTTGGGCGGGATTCCTCTACGCCCGCTCGCTGTACGGTTTGGATTTTCGCCAGGCCTCGCCTGAAGTTGCCATCGCCCTCTCCACCACCCCCGTGCTGCTGATCCACGGCTTGAACGATACCCAGACTTCGTCAGCCCATTCGCGGATTCTCGCGAGCCGGGCCCCCCGTAACGCCGTGCTGTGGCTGGTGCCGGGAGCTGGGCACACGGGCGCGTTCCAGACCGCGCCCCGGGAATTTCAGGAGCGGGTCCTGGGCTTCTTCGCGGCCCACCCCGGCATCGCTACCCGGGCGCCCTTGTAGCCGAGCTTCCTTCCGCTGCGCGCCCGGGCGCCGTGTCTGAGCCGCGTCTTGACAGGCGGCTCCGCTTTTAGAGATCATGCGGATTGGTCCCGCAAATTGTGCAAAAGCCCGGATGGTCCCAAGGGCGCATCCAATGATCCTTTCCATTCACGTTCCCAAGGCCGCCGGCAATTCATTTCGCGCGTTAATGCATGGCGAGTTCGGCGATCGCCTGATGCTGGATTATGGCGATTGGGCCGGATTTGATGTCCCCGCGGCCAATGCGCGCCGCGCCATCCGCACGCGAGAGATGCGCAGCCGGCGTGACGAACTGTTACGCAATTACGACGCAATTCATGGGCATTTCATCGCAGATAAGTATTTAGGGCTCTTTTCGACCGAGAATTTCGTCGCATTTTTCCGAGACCCCTATCAACAGGCGCTGTCGCATTACTGGTTTCTCGTACGGAATCCCCAGCGCGAACATCCGGAAGAGAAGATGCTCCACGACGCCAAGATGACCCTGCACGATTATTTGGCGTGGGACGCTTTTCGTAATCAGCAATCGCAATATCTGGGGAGCGTTGCCCTGGACGACTTTGCGATGGTGGGGCTTTCGGAGGAGTTCTACCGAAGCGTAGAGCTTTTTAATTCGATTTTCGGCGGTAATCTGCGCGGCCACAGTTTTCTCAACGTTAACCCGGACCATCAGGGGGTGGATTATGCGATCGACCACGAGGTTCGAAAAGCGGTGGAGAAATATCGTGCGGCCGATGTCGACCTGTACCGGCGGGCGAAGGACATCTTCGCGCGGCAAACCCGTCAGGCCACCGTGTTGTGGTCAACCTCGCAAGGGGCTGATTAGCGTTGCACCGTGGAGCGCGACGCCAGCACCAGCAATCCGTCCCGAATCCGATATTCATCGCCCCGCCAGCGGATGCTGTTCTGTAAAAAGCTGGCGATCCATATCGCGAACGCCAAGCCGTCCCAGAGAGGGAGCAACGGCATGTTCTTCCACAGGGACGATTGTTTGAGGCCCCGCGCGCCGATCATCCAGGTCATCGCGATTCGCAGCGCAAAATACGCGCCCAGATAGCTCAGCGCCACGCCAATCGATGGGTGAATCGCAATTGCCAAAATGGACCACGGTAGGCCCTGCGTGAGCAGCAAGCCCAGATGTCCCCAGGGCCGCATGTGCCGCATCACTACCATCCATCGCAGGCGTTTGACGAACAGTTCGCGCAGAGAGCGGTAGTCGTCCACGGCCTGTACTGCGTAGGGCAGAAGGATAACCTCATGGCCATGCTCGGCGATCAACCGGCCCACCAATAAATCGTCGGCCGGGCGATTTTCGAGGGCACGGAATCCGCCGAATTCGGCCAGCCGGGTACCCGTGGTCACGATGGTCTCTCCGAGCGCGAATTTGACGCCGTCCAGTTGCCACGCAACCAGAAGGCCGGCGTAGAAATCGGAGATCATGCCGATGGTTTGAACGCGATCCACGATGGTCTTCTCTCCGGCCGAAACGTAAAAGCAAGTCACGGCCCCCACCGTGGGCCGGATCAGTGGTGCGATAACAGTCCGGATGTAATCCGGCGGCACTCGGACGCCACTGTCATTCATCACTAGATATTCGTACCGAGCTTCGCTAACCAGCCGGTCTAACTTAGCTACTTTGTCATTCGAGGCGCTTCTTCCAGAGAGGTAAATCACTCGGATGGCACATCGTGGAAAATCGCGCTGCAGCTGCAGAATCACAGGAAGGACCGGGTCTTCCGCGCTTCCCAAACAGAAAATCACTTCGTATTCGGGATAATCCTGGTTGCAGAAGCTGGCGAAGTTTTCATACGCCTCCGGATCGAGCCCCCGCACCGGCTTCAGGATGCTGGCAGGCGGAGTGAAATCGGATTTCGATTCTGCGCGCGGCGATCGCCGGAAGAATCGCGCTGAACTGTACAGCGCCAGCAGGTAATAAACGAACGGAATGGCTGCAAGCGCGAGCAAAACGTGGGCCGCTGCCGTCACGGGCATCAAATATCAGGCTACCAGAACTTGCCGCTGGGCATCCAGGCACCCGCTGCATCTCTCAGTCGTCCCAGGGTAATTCTGCCAGGACCATAGCATGACCGTTTCTAGGTCAGCTAGCGCTGTTTCCGTGCAGAAAACTCGGAAATCCACTGAGGGAGTAGCTTTCGAACCTCGTCGCTCGAGATCGCCTGACCCTGATCGGCGGCGCGGATGCCGCGCTCGATTGCGGCGGCAGTCTCTGCGTCTACCTCGGCTTCTTCTCCGCTGGACACCATCGGATCAGTTTGCGCATCGGCCATAATCTAACGATAGCGCCGGGAAGCGCCAGCCGCAAACCCGACCTGCCAGATGGCTTCGATCGCCTGGGGCGCGGGTACTTTTACCAGAACTTGCCGAGGGGCATCCAGCCGCGCGAGAAATAGTCGCCCAGCGTGAACACAAACAGGATCGCCATCCAGAAAAATCCCGCGAAAACAAACAGCTTGGTCAGCGGATTGTCGCTCCTGACGTGCATGAAGAACCAGACCACCAGCATCATCTTGAAGACGGCGATCCCAAGCGCCACCACGACATTCAAACGACCCAGATCAATGGTCGACACGTAAAATGTGACGAAGGTCATGATCGTCAGGATCAGCCAGATCAGCACGTAGGTTCGAACGGGAGTGACGGGATGCATATCAGATAAGGTTCTTGGTGTGTCCGATCAAATAGAGTAGGGGGAACAGGAAAATCCAGACAATATCGACAAAGTGCCAGTACAGTCCGGAAACTTCGACCGGCGTGTAATACAACGGTCCGAAAGCGCCCTTGCGCGCCATCAGCAGAATGGTGGTCATGATGCCGAGGCCAACCACCATGTGGAGGGCGTGGAAGCCGGTCATGAAAAAGTAAAAGCAAAAGAGGATTTGGGCCTGATGTGCGTACTGGGGCGGCGCCAGCGGCCCGTCCCAGGCCCAATGGGCTGGGAACAACGGAACCTTCATGTCCACCCAGTGCTCGTGATATTCGAAACCCTTAATCACCAGGAACGCCGTACCGAAGATCATGGTGAACACCAGCATGAGTTGCAGAAACTTCTGCTGCCCAAGATGCGCCGCCCGCACGGCCAGCGCCATGGTTAAACTGCTGACGATCAGAACCGCCGTATTGGCCGCGCCGAACGCGGGATTCATAAAGTTGCTGGTTGCGGCGAAGGCTTCCGGATACATGCTGCGGTAGACGGTGTAGGCGCCGAACATGCCGCCGAAGAACATGATTTCGGTCAGCAGGAAGACCCACATTCCAAAGGTGGCCGAATCGAACTGCTGGCCCATGTCATCGAAGTGATGACGCAATTGCGGCGCGTGCTCTGCCGAATGTCCGGTTGCTACGGCGTGCGTGTCAGCCAACGTGCGCCTCCTCGTGTTTTGCGTACGCGTAAGCTTCTTCGGTCACGATGGGCGTCACATCGAAATTAAACGTCGTAGGTGGCGACTGCGTGGTCCATTCCAGCCCCTTTGCGCCCCACGGGTTGTTGCCCGCCGGTTTGCCGTACTTGAGCGACCATAGCAAATAGATCAGCGGAATCAGGAACGCAACACCCAGGATCGACGCGCCCGCCGTGGACATCACGTTGAGCACCTGAAACTCCGGGGCATAGGCATGATAGCGGCGCGGCTGCCCCAGATATCCCAGAATGAACTGCGGGAAGAAGGTCACGTTGAATCCCACGAACACCAGCAGGGCGGAGAATCGGCCCCAGCCTTCCGGATACAGCCGGCCTGTGATCTTCGGCCACCAGAAATGCAGCGCGCCCATGTAGGCCACCACCATGCCGCCCACCATTACGTAGTGAAAGTGCGCCACCACGAAATAGGTGTCGGTGAGATGGACGTCCATGCCCAGCGTGCCCAGGTACAAACCAGTCAGCCCGCCGATGGTAAACAGGCCGATGAAGCCGAAGGCATACAGCATGGGTGTTTCGTAGCTGATGGAGCCGCGGAACATGGTGGCCGTCCAGTTGAATACTTTGATGGCGGAAGGAACCGCCACCAGCATCGTCAATAACGAGAAATACAGCCCGGCGTACATCGACATTCCGGTGACGAACATGTGATGGCCCCACACCAGAAAGCCGATGATCGCGATGCCCAGGCTGGACCCGGCAATAAACGAATACCCGAAGACGCCCTTGCGCGAGAAGCAGGTAATCAATTCGCTGATCACACCCATTCCCGGCAGAATCATGATGTAGACCGCCGGATGCGAATAGAACCAGAACATATGCTGGAACAAAATGGGATCGCCGCCGATGGCGGGATCGAAAATGCCGATATGAAAAGCCCGCTCCAGGCCCACCAGCGCCAGCGTGATGGCCACCACCGGGGTGCCCAGCACCTGAATCAGGGCGGTGGCGTAGTTGGCCCAAACGAACAGCGGCAGACGGCCCCAGGTCATGCCGGGCGCGCGCATCTTATGGACCGTTACGATGAAATTCAGCCCGGTCAGAATCGACGAGAAGCCCGCGATGAACACGCCCACCGCCGCCGTGATGACGAAGGTGTTCGAATAGGTGGTGCTGAACGGAGTGTAGAAGGTCCAACCAGTATCCACGCCGCCCATCACGATGGCGGCCAGGGCAAACAGCGCGCCGACGATGTAAATGTACCAGCTCAGCAGGTTAATGCGCGGGAACGCGAGATCCTTGGCGCCGATCATCATGGGTATCAGAAAATTGCCGAAAGTCGCGGGGATGGACGGGATCAGGAAGAAGAAGATCATGGTCACCCCGTGCATGGTGAAGATCTTGTTGTAGGTGTCGGAATTGAAAAGGTCGCCCGGCGGCGTCAGCAACTCAGTCCGGATCAACCCCGCGAAAACGCCGCCCAGGGCGAACATCACGCTGATGGAGATCAGATACAGCACTGCGATGCGTTTGTGGTCCGTGGTGAACAGCCACGACTTCCAGCCGTACTCCGCGTTCAAATAATTCGGAGTTTCGGCAGTTTGAGGATTTTGTAAAACTGTACTCATTGTTTACCGCCATCTTGCTGAGCTGCCAGCACGGCCGGTCTTGCTTGCACAGCCGCCGCAGGTGCGCCCGGCGCATTGCTGATCCCGAGCGATTTAATATAGATGATTAACTGCAAAATTCCTTCCTCGCTGATCTGGCCCTGAAAACTCGGCATCACGTTCGGTTTATATCCGGCCACCACTTTCGCATTGGGATTCAGAATGGACTCCCGAAGGTAGGCGTCATCGGCCTGCACCGTCTTGCCGTCCGACAGTTGCACGCGCGAGCCGTACACCCCGCGCAAAATTGGACTGCGGCCCTGCCGATCCAGCAGATGGCAAGTGGAGCAGCCCAATTGCTCGAACAGCCGCTCGCCCTGCTGCGCCATGGTGCCCGAGGATCCTCCGCCCGCCAGCCAGTTCTCATAATCCGCCGGTTCCATCACGGTCACCCATCCCACCATGCCGGAATGTTCGGTCCCGCAATACTCGGCGCAGAACAGATGATACCGGCCCGGCTTGTTCGCGGTGAACCACATGGTGTCGTAGTGTCCCGGCACTACGTCATGCTTAATGCGCAGCGCGGGGATAAAGAAGCTGTGGATCACATCCTCCGACGCAAGCGTGATCTTGACGGGCCGGCCAATCGGAACGTGCAGTTCGTTGATCTCGCGCTGCCCCTCCGGATACTGAATCTTCCACATCCATTGCTTGCCTACCGCGTACACATCCATCGAATTGGGCGGCGGAGTGGCGTTCAGAAAGAAAATCTTGGCGCCCCACCAGAAGAAGGTGAGCATCACCAGGAACGGAATGACCGACCAGGTAATTTCCAAACGCAACGAACCATGGATGGGTTCGGGCACTTCATCGCCGCGGCGCCGATACTTGATCGCAAAGACGAAGATGGTGCCGAAGATCAGCACCGACATCACCACGCTCACCAACGTGATGTAGATGTAGAGGTAATCGATCTCGGTGGCCACCGCCGAAGCGGCTACGGGCCAAAGTGGAAGCTGCATAGGCTAGGCTGACCTCCCAGCGTCCAGGTGCGAGTGCCGCTCTCGCCGGAGCATGATGAACACGAACGCTCCCAGGGCCAGCACGGTTGCGGTTCCTAGCGCTCGCGTGATCTCGGTGATGGCCATCCCGTATTTTCCGGTGGTGGGATCGTAGTGATAACAAAACAGCAAAACCTGGTCGGCCGTCGTTCCGATTTTGTTGGCCGATGCCTCCACCAGCCCGAGGCGGAAATCCCGAGGCTTATATTGGATCCCGTAGAAATACCGCGAGATCTTGCCCTCCGGCGTCAGCACCATGATGCCGCTGGCATGCGCGAACTGGTTGGCCGCCGGATCCCAGTTGTAGCGGAACCCCACCGTATTGGTGAGCTTCTTGATGGCGTCCTCGCGGCCCGTTAGAAAATGCCACCCGGCTTGGCCGCCGCTGCGCTGATATTTTTCCAGGTAATTGGCTTTCTTTGCGCCGGCTAGCTGCCAGGTTTCCTTGGGATTGAAGCTGACCGTCACCACCTGGTAATCCGACCCCACGTTTAACGAGATTTCTTCCATGGCGTGCGACAAACCGTTGAGCACCAGATCGCACAGCCCCGGACATTCGTAATAGACCAGCGCCAGCACCACCGGCTGGCCGTGGAAATATTGGCCCAGGCGAACTACTTGCCCGGTTTCGTCCTTGAACGTCAACTCCAGCGGAATTTGCGCGTTCAGATTTTGATCGATGCCGACGCCTTGCACCGCCATCGGCAGTCCCGAGGCTGGAGCATTAAACTGCTGCGCCCCCGCCACGCTCGAAAATGCCGCGACCATCAGGCCGGCGAACCCAAACATATTACTTCGCATCACTGCTTCCTTGCTTTGCGGCTGCTGTCGGCGGTCGTCCCGCCGCGGGAGCCTTCTTGCCCGCTAGAATGTCGTCCAGATAATTGTGCGATGGCAGCCCCTTGGCGGCCAGCATGTCGATGGCGCGATCAATCGGCACGCGGACCGTGCCCGTGCTCTTGTCTACCCAGGCGTAACTGTTCAATACGTGGTCTTCGTGCGCCCGCAATTGCTGTAGTTGCTCGTAAGGCGCCACTTCGATGCGCGGCTCCGGGGGAATGACGCCCTGCCGCAAAGCCTCGGCGGTTTTATCGGTGTCGTAGAAATAGCGGAAGATGCCCACTACCAGTACAAAAACCAGGAAGGTTCCAACCGCCAGAAACGCCAGCGACACCACGATCAGCCGTACGCTGACCTCGCTCTGCTCGTGGCCGGCTCCGTTCGGGCTGTGATGTGCCGTTTGTTCCATGTCAGTGTCCGTGCGCCTTCAACAGGGAATAAGTGTCCCGGGGATCATTCGACGCCAGCAGCGGCCGGGCCTTCAGATTTCTGACAAAATAAGCCAACCAGATGCCGCCCAGCGCGATCAACGCGACGATATCGGTCCAGTAGACTTCCAGCCCGCGCTGACGAAAGGCCGGCGCGACTATCCAGAAAACATCCAGCGCGCGCATGATGATGATCCAGATTGCGAGCGTTCGCAGCCGGCTGGGGTTCTTTTTCACGAAACGCAACAGCAGCAGGAAGAAGGGCAGGCAGAACATGAAAATCGAAATGGTCCACGCGATGTAGCCCCATCCCCCACTGAAGCGGCGGACATACCAGGGAATTTCGTCGGGAAGATTCTCGGCCCAGATAATCAGGAACTGCGCGAACGACATGTAGGCCCACAGCATGGTGAAGGCCAGCATCAGGTTCCCGAGATCGTGATAATGCTGGCGCGTCAGGAAGCTCGAGAAAGGCTCGCGTTTCGATAGCAGCACCAGCACGGCCACCAGGAATGAAAACGTCAGCAGGACTTCTCCCACCGTGAACATCCAAGCGTAGATGGTGGAATACCAGTCGGGCTCGAGCGACATGATCCAGTCGATAAACGCCAGCGATGTTGTAATAACAAAAACCAGCAACGCAGGAGCGCTGCGCGCTTTGATTCTCTTAAACAGCGCCGGATCGCCCGTGCGATCGTGTTCGTTGGCCATTTTCAGTATGCGGAGCCCGGAGAAAAGCCAGATCGCAAAATACAGCAGGGTCCGAGTGATGAACCAAGCCGGGTTCAGGTAAGCGGCCTTGTGGCCAACCGCGAAATGCTCCGCCCGATAGCTGGCGTCGGTCCATTTGTATATCGTACCCAGCGCGAAAAACACCGGGACGGCGAACAGTAACACCAACGGTAGCGTCTGGAGACCGGATTCAACCAGCCGGCGAATCGCCACGCCCCAGTTTCCTCCCACCACGTTGTGCAGGAAAAACACGCCCAGGCAACCGAGCGCCAGACCGGCCCAGAAAATATACGCGAACAAATAGGATTGCCAGAAATGCGAGGGATCCTTGAACAACTCGATCAGGCTGATCAGCAGCGCCACCAGGCCTACGAATAAGGAGTTCCTCTGCACGCGCTGCATTTGTTGGCCGAGAAGGGTTCCGGTCGGGGTCATCGATTGGCTCCTGGTATGGGCCCGCCGGAGCTCTGTCCGGCCACGCGCGGCGGCGCCTCCACAGGCAGATTCTGGCGCTGATCTTGAGGCACGTCGTTCAAGCTGGCCGACTCGCTCAATTGCAGCGCGCGAATGTAGGCAATCACGCGCCAGCGGTCATCCGATTGGATGCGCGAGGCGTAGCTCGGCATGGAGCCGAATCCATTGCTGATCACGTCGAAGTAATGTCCCACCGGAGCACGCAGCAGCCGGTCCGAGTAATAGGACGGAGGCTGCCGGAAACCTCGCAGCACCACCATGCCCACGCCATCGCCAACCCGGCCGTGGCAAGGCGTGCAATAGACGTTGAAGCGCGTCTGCCCGCGCTCGATATCTTCTTTGGCGATTGGTATCGGAAATTGATCGACATCCTCGCCGTCGATCTTGCCCGTGTAGCGCGCTTCGTCGATGCGCAAATGCCCCCGCGCCACGGTGCCATCCACTTTCGGCCGCGCCGAGCGCGCATCGCCGAAAAACGAAGTCTCCGCCAGCGGCTGGTAGCGCGGCTGGGTGTGCATGTCCTGGCGGCAAGCGGTTAAGGCTAGCAGGGGCAGTGCAACCGCGCCGATCAACATCCGCTTGCTAACGCGCGCGGCTCTGTTACGCTCCAAATCTACCGGGCCGCGACCGTGAGGGAGCGGTATCCTTATCCCCAACCTATTTCTCAACTTCGGCCACCTCTTCGGGGTTGAGTTGCTCCAGAAACGCCTTGGTCTTCGCCTTCTCAAACTTCGGATCCGTCGCCTCGATGCACAAGAAAAACCGGTCGACCGATGCGCGCTTGGCAAAGCTCTCTACATTGAACACCGGATGATAGGGCATCGGTAGCTTGTTCAGCGCCAGCATGCCGATGACCGAACTGAGCGCGGCCAGCAGCACCGTGCATTCGAACGTGATCGGAATATAAGCCGGCCAGCTATCGAAAGGCCGCCCGCCTACATTGTGCGGGTAGGCGATCACCGAGATCCACCATAGCAGGCCAAAACCTCCGGCCGCGCCGCACAAGCCGAAACACAGGACAATCGTCGATACCCAGTTGCGGCGGAAACCCACTGCTTCCGCCAGCCCTTCGATCGGCATGGGCGAATACGCATCCATATTGCGATAACCCGCCGCGTAAGCGCGGTTGGCTGCGGCCAGCAGATGCTCGGGCGTTCCAAACTGCGCCATCACTCCGTATGTTCCGTGTCGGTCTGCGAAAGTTTCCGTCATGCCTTATATCTCAGCCTTCTATCGTAGGGCTAGTCTCCATGCGCCGGCGCGGGCACGGGCGCCGGGCCATCGTCGGTTACGTTCGGCGCCAGGTGGTGCAGTACTTCCCTCACCTCGAAGATCGAGATGGAAGGAAGCACGCGCACAAACAGAATCATCAGCACCAGAAAGAATCCAAGAGTCCCGACATACACCGCCCAATCCCATTGCGTCGGATAATACATGCCCCAGGAAGACGGCACAAAATCGCGCGCCAGGCTGGTGATGACGATGATGAAGCGTTCCAGCCACATGCCAATGTTCACCACGATCGAAACCATGAACAGCAGTGGAATGCTTTGCCGCACTTTGGCCGACCACAGCGATTGCGGAATTAGAATATTGCAGAGAATCAGGCTCCAGAAAAAATAGCGATAAGGTCCGGTGGCGCGCGTCATGTACATGAACATCTCGTGCGGATTGCCGCTGTACCACGACATGAACGCTTCCATCATGTAGCCGTAGCCAACAATCAGGCCGGTAGCGAGCATCAGCTTGCCCATGCAATCCAGGTGCCGCATGGTGATGAGATCTTCCAGGTGGAACCATTTTCTGGCCGGGATTGCCAGCGTAACCACCATCGCGAATCCGGAATAGATCGCTCCCGCCACGAAGTAGGGCGGGAAAATCGTGGTGTGCCAGCCCGGCAGCAGGCTGATCGCAAAATCGAAACTGACCACCGTATGCACGCTCACCACCAGCGGCGTCGCCAGTCCGCCTAACAATAGATAGGCCATCTGATAACGCGCCCAATGTTTCGCCGATCCGCGCCAGCCCATGCCCAGCGCGCCGAAGATGAACTTCTGCCATTGATGCTTGGCTCGATCGCGCATGGTGGCCAGATCCGGAACCAGGCCAATGAACCAGAAAATCAGCGAGACGGTCAGATACGTGGTCACCGCGAATACGTCCCAAATCAGCGGGCTACGCGGCTGCGGCCATAGCCACATCGAATTGGGGTAGGGAATCAGCCAATACCCCAGCCACGGCCGGCCCAGGTGCAGGATCGGAAACATGCCGGCCTGCGCTACGGCGAACAACGTCATGGCTTCGGAAAACCGATTGATGGAAGTACGCCAGTCCTGCTTGAGCAGCAGCAGAATCGCCGAAATCAAAGTTCCCGCGTGGCCGATACCGATCCACCACACGAAGTTGACGATCGCAAAGCCCCACGCCACCGGAATGACGATGCCCCACACGCCGACGCCCTTGTAGAACAGCCACACCGCGCCGGCGGCCAAGCCCTGCATCGCGACGAAAGCCAAAAACAGGCTGATCCACCATTGTTTCGGCGTCGTCTCAATGGGTTTCAGGACGACGTTGGCGATCTTGTCGGTGACGGTAGTGTAGTTAAATCCCGGCGCAATGATTTTGTCCGGGCCGGGGTCGATCACTTTCGGCTCTAGTTCTTCGGTGTTCAAGCTAGGCATTGCCGATCTCCGGGTTCGGATTGCGCAGGCGGCCCAGGTAGGTGGTGCGCGGCCGCACGTTCAAATCTTCCAGCAAGCTGTAATTGCGCGCTTGCGCTTTCTGTTTGGCCACGCGGCTCTTGGGATCGTTGATGTCTCCGAAAACGATGGCCTGGGTAGGACATGCCTGCGCGCAGGCGGGAGTGATTTCGCCGTCCGCGATCCGCCGGTTCTGTTTCTCGCTCTCGATTTTCGCCGCACTGATGCGCTGGGTGCAATAGGTGCATTTCTCCATGACGCCGCGGCTGCGGACCGTCACATTCGGATTGCGCATGCCGTACTCGCTCGGCGTGCCCCAATCGGAATAGAGGAAGAAATTGAAGCGCCGTACTTTGTACGGGCAGTTGTTGGAACAGTAGCGCGTACCCACGCAGCGGTTGTAAACCATCTGATTGAGGCCGTCGCCGCTATGCACCGTGGCGGCCACCGGGCAAACCAGTTCGCACGGCGCGTTTTCGCACTGCATGCACGGCACCGGCTGGTAATACAGCTCCGGATTGTCCCAGTTGCCTTTGAAATACCGGTCCACACGCAGCCAGTTCATGTGCCGCCCGCGAGTCACTTCTATCTTGCCCACCACCGCGATGTTGTTCTCCGCCTGGCAAGCCGTCATGCACGATCCGCAACCCACGCAGGCATTCAGGTCGATGGTCATGCCCCATTTGTAGCCTTCGTATCGATAGTCCGGATACAACGTGAGTTTGGGCGGAATCGGCTTATCGTCTTCCTTTTGATCCGCGAATTGGGGAGTCTTCTTATATTCCTCGAGCGTCGCGATTCGAATCGGCTCGCCCTCTTCCATGGTCTGGGTATGCTGCGTTGTGGCGAACTCGTGGCTTCCGCCGACTTTGTTCAACTCCAGGCCAGAGCCGCCATCGGGCTCCGTCGAATTCCGCAGCAGGTAAGCGTTGAAACCCACTTCGTTGCCCACGTGCCCGGCGAACGTTCTGCCAAAACCAAGATGCACGGTCACGCTGTCGTTGGCGTGGCCCGGCATGATCCACACGGGCCCCGTGACGCTGCGGCCTTGGTACTTCAGCTGCACCATATCGCCGGTATTGAGATTGCGCTGCTGAGCTGTGGTCGGGCTGATCCAGACCGCATTGTCCCAGGTCATTTTGCTCTGCGGCTTGGGTAGCTCCTGGAGCCAGCCGTTGTTCGCGAACGATCCGTCCCAAATGGTAGGGTCGGGCCGGAACATGATTTCGAAACCTTGCGCCGCCTTCGCCGCCGATGCCGGGGGCGTTTTCGCAGTCACGTTAATCGCCGGCAGCGCGGTGTTCGGAACGACGCCGTTATACAGCGCTTGCTGCCAGAAGATGTCGAAGTTGGAAACTTTGGCCTGGCTCTTCCAATATTCCTGCACCAGGTCATGATCCGATTTCTCGGGTTGCCCGCCCAAGGTCGCGATCACTTCCAGAGCTGTCTTGCCACCGTAGAGCGGAGCTATCAACGGCTGGACAAAACTTACGGTGCCGTCGAAAGCGCGCACGTCGCCCCACGATTCCAGGAAATGCGCTTCCGGCACGCTCCAGACGCACTGCCGGGCGGTTTCATCCGAATACAATCCCAGGTACGCTTTCCAGCCGACTTTTCGCAGAGCGCCTGAGAAATTCAAATCCGCTGGCGCGCTGTAAATCGGATTTCCGCCGAGAATCAGCAGCGTGTCTACCTTGCCGGCGTTCATGTCGGACACCAGTTGCCGCAAGGATTCCGGTTGATCCGTCGGATTTCCTTCCACCGGATCCGTGTAAGTCACCGTTTTTCCGGCATTGCCCAGCGCCTGGTTGATGGCGTGCGCCAGCGCATGTACTTCGGCGGATTGTTGATCGCCCGCGATCACGATCGAAGCGCCTTTGTGCGCCTGCAGATCTCGCGCGATCGCCGCGATCTCCCTGTATTTCCCGCTGGATTGCCCACCCAGCCCGAGCGCCGCCCCGAGATCCCGAGTCCACGCCTCCACCTCGCTGGCCCGCAACACGAAGTGGTGATCCGCCATGCTGGCCGTGGGCGATGGCGCCGGCTCCACCACGTACAGCCGATTGAGCACCGTCTCGCTGACTGGCTTTCCTTCGGCTTCCACCTGCGGCGGCAAATGCAGCGGACCGCGATTTTCCGTCGCGTACTGCGCGGATTGATTGCTGCGCGCCGGGATCGACCCTTCCTGATACCCCTCCTGCCAGTCTTCCTTGGGTTGCGGCTTATGCGTCACATTGCTCGCTACCCGCCGTTTGTCGGCAAAATTGCGCGCCTGCCTCAGGTTCCCCGGTCCGCAGGCCAGAAAATCCGCATCCAGCGATACCACCACATCGGCTTGATCGAAATGGTAAATGGTGTTGACGGGCTTGCCGAATGCCAGCACCGCGCCCTTGTAGGCATTGTGGCGTCCGCAAGCTTCGTATTGATGCCACTTGGCGCCCGGCATTTCCTTCAAAATGGCATTGATGCCCGCCGTCAGTGTGGGCGACGTCACTGTCTCGGTCAGAATCCGAAGCCCCTGGCCGTTCTTTACCAGCGCCTGCTCGCGCCGCCCGGCCAGCGCCGACTGGAAAGCGATCCAACTGCTGATCAGATCTTTCTTGATCACCGTCTGCGCCCGGTCCGGATCGTACATCGTCATCAGCGATGCTTGCTGGAAATAGTCCGACGCGCCCAGACTGCCGGGATGATCCGGATTGCCGTCAATTTTGGTCGGCCGACCCAGGTGGCTGGTCACTAGCAGTCCAGTGCCAACCCCCCCCATTTGCATCGCGGTGGCGTAGTACAAAGGAAGTCCGGGTACGAACTCTTCCGGCTGCCGCACATAAGGAACGATCAATTCCTTCGGCAGCTTGGTGCACGCCGTAACGCCAGCCATGGCCAGTGATGCCGCAGCCAGCTTCAGAAAATTGCGGCGGTTGGCTGGATCCAGCCAGTTTGGCGTCCGGTCGGCGAATTCATCGTCGACGAAAGCCTGAAACTCCTTTGTTTCCGCCAGCTCTTCCAGGCTCTTCCAATACAGCGGCCCCTGGGCTGATTCCAGCCGGGCCCGAACCTGGTCTAAATCAAGAGCGGGTTTCTTGTTCTCAGAAGCCGGTTTCTCGTTCATCGGTGGCAAGTGTAACAATCCGTCAGACTTTGAATGTGATACTCCTGGACCAGCTTTAAGCCCAGTTCTTCTTGATTCGCCGGCGCCTCGTAGGCCATGTTGAATACCTGATCGCGCGGTCGCACATATTTCTCGGGGTTGCGGTGACAGTTCACGCACCAGTTCATGTAAAGCGTGTTTTCCTTGTACATGAGCGGCATCTGATCCACGCGCCCGTGGCAGGTGGCGCATCCGACGCCCTTGGCAACATGGATGCTGTGGTTGAAGTAGACGTAATCGGGGAGCGCGTTAACGCGCGTCCATTCTAGCGATTCGCCCGTCCGGTAGCTGAGCCGCACCGGCTCCAGAATCTCCGCATTGGCCCAGATCTGCGAGTGGCAACTCATGCAGATCTCGGTGGCGGGGATGCCCGCGAAAGACGACGTTTCCACCGAAGTGTGGCAGTACCGGCAATCGATGCCGTCGTCGGAAACGTGATGCTTATGGCTAAAAGGAACCGGCTGCTCTTTGACTACTTTAACGTCCGTGATGTAGCTGCCACGGTCCATCGTGTAGGCAAACGCAAGCAATCCTCCGGCTCCAATAACGGCGGCGGCAAGACTGATTTTCGATATGCTATTGGCACTGCGGTGGAAGAGCTGGGCCATCCAGTTAACGTCCTGTTGACCCACCATGCTACATCAAATTGCGCCTGGATTGCAAAAAATATCATCAGGCGAGTTTTGATGTAAGATAAATTACAATGTTTGGCGTCGCACTACTCTTGCCGGCAGCTAGGCGGCGAACCGTTTTCCAGCGGCGCGCCGTGCCCGCAGTAAGCGGATTCGCACCGCGGTTTCGGTCCATCCATGTGCCCGCGCAATCTCCTGCACCTTGTAGCCTTCCAGATAATGCCGCTGCAGCACCAGACGGTCATTTTTCTTGCAGGTTTGGAGAATACGGCCGACATCGATCCCGGCCAGGTTTACCTTGGGAGGAGTAGAGAGTTCAGGAAGCGTTTGCAGGAAAGGTTCGCGGCGCACGCAGCTCCGATGAATATTCAGCGCAATGCTATTCATCCAGGTCAGCACCATGTTGGAATCGCGCAATTGGCCGAGTCTTTCCCACCCTTTCACCCACGCAGCTTGCGCAGTCTCTTGCGCGCCGTCGTAAGAAAGGCCGCGCGAAACAAGAAAGCGAACCGTCAGATTGTAGCCTTTTTTGTATGCGTTGCCGTATTCTTCACAGGTCATTTTCAGTCTTAGCTCCCTTGGAGGAATGTAGCCTTCTCGGCTTTCGTTTCACGATAATTGCAGTTGAAGTGCCAACCCGGGTTTCTCCGGTCCGGGGGCGTTAAGAAGCTAAAAACGAGCTAGTTACAGGCTATGACCCGCAAGGGTCTAAGTAAGCCGCGCTCTGCGCAAGAATTTCTGGACGGGCAAATTTTGCCGAATTCGACCCCTTACGAATTCTGAATTCTGACTTCTGAATTCTTCAGTCGATACAGCATATGGTCTTCGTCCACACTCACTTCCCCGAACTTCAGCGCCGCGGGCTCGCGACCGAAGACCGTAAACCCAAGCGAAGCATAGAGCTTTTTGGCAGCGGCTTGATGATCACCCACCGTCAGGATGACTTGTTCCAGCCCCGCCAACCCTTCGGCGCGCTGCAACGCTTGCTTCATCAGGCCGCGCGCGATTCCGTAGCCCCGATAATTTTCGTCTACAAAAACTCCCCAGATTCGCGCTTTGTGCCGCTGCTTCAGTCGCGTGTTACGCCCGAAACCGACAGTTCCCACCAGCTTGCTTCCGGCAAAGGCTCCCACCACGAAATTCTCCTCGCTGGCGGCGGCCAGCCGTCCCCGGAACACCTCCATTGAAATCGCGCAGTGCTCCTCCGGTGATGAGCCAAAGGCCCGCGGCTCGCTTTCCAGTGCCTCCAGGCGAAGTTGCCAGAAGGCTTCGGCATCTTGCGCCCCGAGGGTCCGAATCTCTATATTCATTCTTGAGCCACTTCACCATATTTGTCCTGGCTGCCGCAGCATCCTGGACTGCCGCCATCGCGCAGACGCCCGATCCCGATCCGGCTGAGCAGAAGAAAATACTGGCCGACGCCACCGATTACGCCGCCAACCACGAACGAGGTCTCCCGAACTTCATCTGCACCCAAACCACTCGCCGTTTCGAGGATTTTTCCGGGCGCGAGGAATGGCGTCCCATCGACATCATCGTCGAACGGCTGACGTACTTTGAACACCACGAAGACTATAAGGTGCTCGAGATCAACGGCCAGCTTTCCGCCATCGCTCACGATCAGTTGGGTGGCGCATCTTCGTCAGGCGAATTCGGCTCCGTGATGAAAGGGATCTTCGATCCCGCCTCCGCGGCCGAATTTCATTGGCAAACCTGGTTTACGTTGCGTGGCCAAAGAATGCATGTGTACGCGTACAGCATTGCGGCGGCCCATTCGGATTACCACATCGTGGTGCCGGGCCAATCCCAGGACCTGGTGCCCGCCTATCACGGACTGATCTTCATCGACGACCACAAACATTTCGTGCACCGCATCACGATGCACGCCGATGGCATCCCGCGGACCTACCCGATCCAGGACGTGAGTCTGATGCTGGACTACGACTACACGCGCATCGGCGATGCCGACTATCTTCTGCCGTTGACCTTCGAGCTGCGCTCGCGCGAAGGCAAAGTCCTGGTCAAGAACGACGTGGACTACGACAATTACCGCAAGTTCACGGCGGATTCGAGCGTCCATTTTGGGGACGCGGACGCCCCGCCGCCCAAGAAATAGCCTTGCGTGGCGCAACCGCACGCGAGTTCACCTGGTCTTAAGGGTTGAGGTCACAGAATACATGGGCTACTCGGTCGGCGATGGCATGGTCGCGCTCGCTCTGGCGGCGGGCATTGTTGGTTATGTGTACGTGAACCATCAAAGCCGCAGGAAGCGTCTCGAAATTATTCATCAGGAGAGGCTGGTAGCTATGGAAAAGGGTATACCTTTGCCGGAGTTTCCGCTCGAGCCAGCCCGGAATCCCCGGGTTCCCGATCCGAACGTGCTTCCGATCCTGGGAACCGTCCTTCTGAGCCTTTCCGTGGGCGCCATGATTGCGCTCTATTGGATTCTTCCGGCTCCGGCACATGGAGTCTGGGTGGCCCCGCTGCCGCTCGCTTTTTTGGGTGGTGGACTGCTCGCCTTCCACTTTTTGAAGCGGGACCTCAGCCGCTGATTCCGGTGGACGATGATTCCCAACTCGTGGCCCTTGCCCAGGGTGGCGACGAGCAAGCTTTCGCGGACCTATTTCGCCGCCATGGCGACGCGGTATTTCGTCTTGCTCTTTCAATCCTGGGGCAGGGATTTGCAGCCGAGGCGCAAGACGTGGTGCAGGAGGTGTTTCTGAAGGTGTATCATGCGCTCGCATCGTTCCGGGGCGAAGCGCAGGTCAGCTCCTGGATTTACCGCATCACATTCAACCAAGCGGTGAACTCAAAGGCGCTGGCTCGCTACCAAAGGCCGCATTTGGCTGAAGCGGTGCTTTCACGTGCAGCGGCCGCTGAGCCCGGGCCGCATGCTCAGGCAGAAACAGCCCAGCGCGATCGGGTCCTGGGGGAATGCATTCAGGCGCTTCCCGAAGTCTACCAGTCCGCCTTGCGCCTGTACTATTGGCTGGGCGCAAGTGTGGGGGAAGCGGCGGTCCTGCTTGATGTTCCAGAGAACACCGCCAAGTCGTATCTCCATCGGGCGCGCCAGCTCCTCGGTGGCATGCTAAAAGAGAGAGGATTTTGATATGGACTCGTCCGAAGCCGAAATCGATCGCCTGCTGCGGCGTTCCATGGCCGCGCCCGTCCCGCGCCTACCCCCGGATTTCGACCTGGTCTTGTCGCGCAAGCTAGGCCGAAGTTCCGAGCGTCCCAACCGATACGGACAGATTCTGCTGGCCGGCTACGGTGTGATTTCGGCCGTGGCGTCCATTGCAGTGATGCGCGGCCAAGGGCTCGGTTGGGGCATGGTCGCGGCGATGACGCTGGGGCCGCTCGCCATGCTGGAAGCTGCGCGCCGGCTGCGGCGCGGATCGTTACTTGGGAGGAGCGCCGGGCGTGGATTGGAAGCCCCCGAATAGCTTTCGGCCATCCGGCAGCGTGACCGTGCGCGCGTTGGCCATGTTGCCGCCGTCCTTCGCGGCATAGCCGTCCACGGTGACTTGATCGCCCGCCTTCAGCTCCTCTTTTTTCCAGCCCCGGCGTGCAAGGCCGCTCGGACTACCCATTTCGAAGCTCCAGCTGGTAACATTTCCGTCCTCATCCTTTCGGTCAACCTCCAGCCACGCGTGCGGATTCGTCCATTTGAACGCGGTCACCGTGCCGGAGACTGTGACCAGCTTGTTTTGGTCGTACTCGGCGGCGAAGGCGTGATGTGCCGAGGCGGGCAGCGTTCCCAAAACCAGCGTAAGGAGCAGGGCGAATGCAGCGCACATAGCCTTGATCATTTTAAATAAACGCAGTCGTTTTGATCCCCGAAACGTCAAAACGCTTCCGGCAGCGCATGTTCTTGCACATCACCTTGTCTTCCAGCAGAACCATGTAGCTGGCGGCCTTTTTGAACTTTGCCCGATCGCGCTCGTCGGCATGCCCAGGCAGCCGGTCCACCTTGGTTCGCACCAGCCAGGGCAGATCGTAAGCCTCGGCCGTACGGCAAAAGGGGCAGTTCAAAGTGATCGGCTTGGTGGTTCGGGATTCTTTGTAAAATGCTTTCTCGTCCATGGATTCTTCCCTGTCTGATTCTAATACCGAACGATGGAGTTAAGCGGCGCTGTGTCGGTGGCCGGGCGGTAAAATGGCTTCTCGTGCCCTCCGCTAAGCTCTGGATCGCAGCCATTGCGATCCTTCTGGTTCCCGCCGCCGGAGCAACCTCGGTGGCTATTTTAGTCACCAGCCAAACGATTCTGATTGCCGCCGATGGCATCGACACCAAGACCACCAACGGACATGATAGTTTCGAACCGTACTGCAAAATTCGAAGCGAAGGATCGGTTTTCTACACCGCGGCCGGCGATCTCTCGATACCCGAGATCAACTTCAATCTGTGGACTCTCGCGCGCGGCGCCGTTCGCGGTTCCCAAAGCATGCAGGAGATCGCCGGCCGGATCGAGCGCAGCGTGCTTGATCGCCTTCCGGCCGTTATCGAGCGTAGCAAAGTAGCCGACCCACGCGCCTATGCGCGCTGGCTCACCGGAACCCCGGTGCTTCTGATCGCGTTCGCTGCTTTTGAGAACGATGTTCCGCGCGTCCTGGCTGTGGCCTTTCCGCTCGATAGCCACGGAGCGATTCTCAAACCGATCCGAAATCTGCTGGGCGGGCCGGGAGTAACGGTGGACACCGGCTTCTTCGGGTACAACGAGCGAATGAAAGCGGCTGCCAGTTCGCGCACTGCGGCCTCCTGGCGGCCCAGGTTTAAGAAGCATCCCATCGCCTTCATGCAAGGCTTGATTCAGCTGGAGATTGACCAAGCCAGGCGAGATCACAGACGCGATGTCGGCCCTCCCATCGCGATTCTGAAAATCACCAGGACGGGCGGAGCTTTCGCCGCCGGCCACAAAGGCGCCTGTCCATAATTTCGCGCTGGAGCGGCACTCTTCATTCTGAATTCTCAATTCCGTGCTCTGAATTCTGCATTCTGAATTCTGCCTTCTGCCATCTGAATTCTTCCCGTATCATCGAATGATGAAGATCGCGCTCGACGCGACTCCCTTAACCGTCCCCAGCGGCGGAGTGCGCCGCTACACCGAGGAACTGACCCGGGCCCTGGCGCAAACCTTCCCCGAGGACCAATTCTGGTTGTTATCCGATCAAAGTTTCAGCCTGCCCTTTTCGCGGTCCAATATTCGGATCGGCCCAGGCCCTCGCAACATGCTCGAGCGCCGCTGG
Organism: Bryobacterales bacterium; assembly: GCA_963824345.1. Taxonomy (GTDB): domain Bacteria; phylum Acidobacteriota; class Terriglobia; order Bryobacterales; family Bryobacteraceae; genus Palsa-89. The sequence continues at coordinate 18,439 of CAWGOZ010000006.1, read as the reverse complement.
TGGTCCTGGGGACTGCAGGGCCAGATCTCGCGCCTCGGCATCGAGGTCTTCCATGGGACCGATTTCGCGGTGCCGTACTTGCCGCTTCGGCCCAGCGTCATGACCTTGCATGATCTTTCGCCCTGGATGGACCCCGGCTGGCACTCCGAATCCCGGCGTGTCCGCACCCGAACTCCGACGTTGTTGCGGTTAGGTCTGGCCACCATGGTGATCACCCCTTCTGAGGCCGTGCGCCGCTCCGCCATCGAGCGTTTTCACTTGCAGCAGGATCGCGTCATTGCCGTTCCGCACGCCGCCAACCCGGAGTTTCATCCCACGCGGGAACCGCCCCACGGGCCGCCCTATCTCCTCTATGTCGGCACGCTAGAACCCAGGAAGAACATCGGCCTGGTTCTCGACCTCTGGCGCGAATTGCGGCGCGAACACCCTATCGACTTGATCCTGGCCGGACGCCGCCGCGCTGATTTTCCCGAACTCGCGCCTGAGCCTGGCTTGCATCTTTTGGGCCTCACGCCCGAGGAAGAATTGCCTCGCCTGTACTCGGGCGCCATCGCCTGCCTCTACCCGTCTTACTATGAGGGCTTCGGTCTGCCGGTGCTCGAAGCCATGCAATGTGGAGCTGTCGTGATCGCCTCTACCGATCCGGCGATTCAGGAAGTGGCAGGTGACGGCGCAATGTTGCTCGACCTTCGCGATCGCGGCGCCTGGCTGGAAGCGCTTCGATCCGCCAGCACCCAACCGGAACGGATGTGCGCCTGGCGCGAGCGTGCCATCGCTCGATCCGGAGAATTCTCCTGGACTGGAACCGCCCGCTTGACCCGAGCCGTGTATGAACACGCCATTCACAGATTTCGCAAATAGCGCTTCCGCAAAACCAGCGGCGCTGCTCCTGGCGCCGGAAGCCCCCTATCCGATGATCGGCGGCGGCCCCATTCGCACGGCTTCGGTGCTCGAGTATTTGGCGCGGCAATTTTCCGTGCACGCCATTTTCTTCCGTGAACCCGGCGCGCCGCATCCGGCGTCCGCCATTCCGCTCGGCCGGGTGGATCGAGTGGACGTCATCGATCTGCCGTTTCACTCCAAGCGCGCGCTTCCCCGTGTGGCGCGCAACCTGGCGCGAATGGCCCGCCGCCGCCCGCCTTTAGTCGACCGCTTCTCCGGGTTCCAGGCTCAAATCGCGCGCTGCATATCCGGCCGTCGGTACGAAGCCGCATGCATCGAGCATTTCTGGTGCGCCCCTTATCTCGACCAAGTGCGTCAAAGCGCCACGCTCGCGATTTTGGATCTTCACAACATCGAGTCGGCCTGGCACCGCAGCATGGCCGATTCCAGCAGCGGCTTGATGGCGTGGAGCTACCGGCGATTCGGTCGCGCGGCTCTCCATCTGGAACGCTCCTGGCTGCCCCGGTTCGATTGCATTCTCGCAACCTCGGCCAGCGACGGAAGCCTTGTCCAAACCATCGCGCCCAATACCAATGTGGTGGTTTATCCCAACGCGCTGCCCCTGTTGGTTCCCCCACCGCGCTCGGAGCGTCTCGAGATCGTATTCAGCGGCAATCTCGAATACGCCCCGAATATCGCCGCGGTCCGATTCTTCCATCGCAACGTATGGCCCGCGCTCCAATCGCGCTGGCCGCAGCTGAGGTGGAAGCTCCTGGGCAAGAATCCGGGGCCCTTCCGCGACTTGGCGGCGAGCGACCCGAACATCGAACTCACCGGCTTGGTCGACGACGCGGTTGCCGTCATCGCGCAGGCGCAAGTGGCCATCGTGCCGCTGCTGGCCGGAAGCGGGACCCGAATCAAGATTCTGGAGGCTTGGGCCGCGCGCACCCCGGTGGTTTCCACCACGCTCGGCGCCGAGGGGCTGGAATGCCGCAACCGCGAGCATCTGGTGCTCGCCGACGACGCCGAAAGCTTCATCACCGCGGTGTCCGAACTTCTCGCGCTGCCCGATGATCGCGCCCGCATTGGAGCTGCCGGCCGCCGCCTCTATGAAGAGCGCTATACTTGGCCAGCCGCTTGGAAGGCTCTGGACACTGTTTTCGCCGGTAACGGGTGAGCGGGAGAACAGTCTAACTGCTGGAGCAATGCGTTCACAGCCCGTAAACGTTTTGTGAAAGCCCGCTTACGGCGGGAAACCCTCTATACTGGAGATGCTCATGCGTTTTTCGGTGGACGCTCATGCGGTCGGCCAGCACTTAACGGGGAATGAAACATACATCCGGAATCTTTTGAATTGTTTCGCCGTTCTGGATCGCCAGGCCGATTTTATCGCTTACATTTCGCGCCAGGACGCGTTCGACCAGGTGCCCGATCGCTTTCAAAAGAAGCGCGTCGCAATCAACCCCTACAAGCGGCTCGGTTACGATCTGCCCAGGCGGGTTGCCCAGGACCGGCCCGACCTGCTGCACGTGCAATACACCGGCCCCATTCGTTGCGCGGCGCCGATTGTCGTGAGCGTGCATGATGTCAGCTTCCTGGAACATCCCGAGTACTTTACTCCGCTGCGCGCCCTCCAATTGCGTTTGACCGTGCGCCGCACAGTTCAATCGGCGGCCCGCGTACTCACGCCCAGCGAATTCTCCAAGCGGCGAATTCTGGAAGCCTACCAGCTCCCGGAGGAAAAAGTGGTGGTCTTACCGAACGGTGTCAGTCCGGCCTTTCGTCCCGTGACGCGCGAGGCGGCGCAGCGGAGCCTGCCTCAGGCATTGAACATCCCATTTCCCTTTGTCTTGACCGTGGGCGATCTGCAACCGCGCAAGAATCACCTGGGGCTCATTCGCGCCTTTGAGGAACTGGTTCGAAATTACCCGCAATTGCCGCATCACTTGGTGGTGGTCGGCAAGGAAACCTGGCACGCTCCCGCGGTCCACGCTGCCGCGAAGAAATCGTCGGTCCAGGACCGCATTCACTTTACCGGCTTCGTGGACGACGATCACTTGCACCGCCTCTATGGCGCTTGCGACCTCATGGTTTATCCGTCCTACTATGAAGGCTTCGGATTGCCGATCGTCGAAGCCATGGCGTGCGGCCGGGCCGTCGCCTGCTCCAATACCTCGGCCATGCCCGAGGTCGCCGATTCCGCCGCGATTCTTTTCGATCCCGGTTCGCAAGCGGAATTAGTCAATTCCATGCGCGACTTGTTACTCAATCCTGAATTGCGCTTACGTATGGAGCGCTTAGGTGCGCAGCGCGCGTCCCTTTACAGCTGGGAAAGAACCGCCGCCAGGACGCTCGACCTGTATTATGCTGTTGCTGGGCGTGTCAAGAGCGCGCCCGAAGTTTTGCGTAAGTCCGCTGCCGCTGTGCCTCGATGATCTACTCAATGCGGATGACATCCAACATCACCGCTCCGTTCCTTCTGCTGGCGCTCACCGCCATTGCGGCCGACTCCACCCTTCCGAATGAAAGCTTGCGCTACAGCGTCAACTGGCCCACCGGGGTGAGTTTAGGGGAAGCCCAATTGACAGCCTCCAGCTCGCCGCAACACATGCATTTCCAATTCAACCTGGATGCGGGCGCGCCTGCGTTCACCGTGAGCGACCGTTACAGCGCCGACGCATCCGGCAGTTTCTGCGCCTCCGAGTTCCATAAATCGATTTCCCATGGGTCGAAGAAAGCCAGCGAACAGGAAACGTTCGATTCCAGAACCGGCGTAGTCACTCGCGGATCGGGCTCCGGGCAAACTGAAATGAGCGCCGGCGCCTGCGGCAAGGACGCCCTGACATTCCTCTATTTCCTGCGCCAGGAATTGAGTCAAGGGCGCCTCCCTCAGCAGGAAACTGTGTATTTCGGCGCGCCTTACGAAGTGCGGCTGAGTTCCGCTGGAACCGAGAGCATCAAAATCGGCGGTGTTTCCGTGGACGCGGATCGCATCACCGCGGCGGTCACCGGGCCCTCCTCCAGCCTCAGCCTGGAGTTGTTGTTTCTGAAAGACCGGGCTCGCACACTTGCCGTAGTGAAGGTGCCGCTGGAGCTGGGCACATTCTCGATGGAACTGGTGAAATAGTTCCTCCAACGGATCCCGTGCCACTCAAGGTCGCTTTTTTTTCCCCGCTTCCTCCGGCGCGCAGCGGCATCGCCGATTATTCCGCCGCATTATTGGCCGAGTTGCAAAAGCTAGTGGACGTCCAGGTGTTCGCGTCCAGGCCGCAGGCGTTCCATCCGGCCGACTTCGATGTCGCGCTGTACCAGGTGGGCAATAACGCGCACCACGATTTTTGCTACGAAATGGCCCTGGATTATCCGGGCGTTGTGGTGGTGCACGAAGCGAACCTGCATCACTTGATCGCCGACATCACCATCAAACGCGACGATTGGGACGCTTATCTGCGCGCCGCCGAGCACGAAGGCGGTCCCGAAGCGCTGGCGTATGCCCGCCGCGTGCGGGAGCTCGAAGTCGGCCCGGATTACGAGGGTCTGCCGATGCTGCGGCGGTTGCTCGCGTCCTCCAAGGCTGCCATCGTTCACAGCGGCTGCGTCGAAACCGAACTGCGCGGCGCGGGATTTTCCGGTCCCGTAGCCCGCATTCCGCATGGCGCTTGGATTCCCGAGGCCAGCCGCTCCGAATTTCGCGACCGCTTGGGAGTGGAGGTGGCCGCTCCACTTATTGGCATCTTCGGATTTCTGAAACCCTACAAGCGCATCGCCGAATCGCTGCGCGCGTTCCGCCGTCTGGTGCGCGTTCATCCGTCCGCCAAGATGATCCTGGTGGGCGAGCCGCATCCCGATTTGCAGTTGCAGTCGCTGATTCGATCGCTGGATCTCGGCCCGAACGTCCGCATGCTTGGCTTTCGCCCCATCGATGAGTTTGTCGGCTATCTCGCGGCCTGCGATATCGTCCTCAATCTCCGCTACCCGACGGTGGGCGAAAACTCTGGAACGTTGATGCGCGCGCTCGGATTGGGCAAGGCGGTAATTGTTTCCGAAGTCGGATCGTTCGCCGAATTGCCTGCCGGCATCTGCCTGCGGTCGCCCGTGGATGCCACCGAGGAAGATCACCTGTTTGAGTATCTCAATCTGCTGGTCAGCCGCCCCGAAATCCGGAAGGAGCTGGGAGCGAGGGCGCGCCAGTGGGTGGAGACCGAGTGCACCTGGCCCAAGGTGGCCGAGCGTTATGCCGAATTCCTCGAACACGTCGCCCACAACGGCTCGGCGCATTTTTCGAGCGCGATCGCCAGCGTCGAGCCCGCCCCTCCGCCCGCCACTCCAACGCCGATGGTCCACGTTGAGCCGGAATATATTCTGTCCTGGGCGCCCGATGAAGCCGCCATCGGCTATGTCGAGACGCACCTGACCCGTTTCGAGAAGACCCTCGCCATTACGCCGCCCGGCGGGCCGCAGGACCGCATTTTAGAAATGGGCTCCTACCTGCAAATCACGCCCGCGCTCCAGACGCGCCTCGGCTATGGCGAAGTGCGCGGCTGCTACTACGGACCGGCGGGCCAGGTGGACCAGCATCATATAACTTCCAGCAGCGGTGAATCGTTCCAGTGCGCTCTGGAACTTTTCGACGCCGAAAAAGACTGCTTCCCCTATGAGGACGGTTACTTCTCTACGGTCTTGTGTTGTGAACTGGTGGAACATCTCAGAGAAGATCCCATGCACATGATGAGCGAGATCAACCGCGTTCTGCGGCCGGATGGCCATCTGGTGCTGACCACGCCGAACATCGCTTCACTGCGCGCGATCGCGGCGATTTTGTCCGGATATCATCCCGGGTTTTTTCCCGCTTACATTCGGCCGCGCGTCGCGGGCGAGGAGCCGGAGGCGCGCCATAATCGCGAGTATTCGGCTCGCGAGATCGTGCTTTTGTTCCATTACGCCGGGTTCGAGATGACGCTGCTTGAAACCGGGCCGTTCCGCGACGAGCCCAAGCCCGAACACGAATGGGTGAAGCATTTGATCGAGCGCTATGAACTGCCGGCAGATCTGCGCGGCGACGGGATCTACGCCGTCGGCCGCAAGCGCGGCCCGGTGCGTGAGCGCTATCCAGGCTGGTTATACCAGTGAACGCGCAAGTCACCTCTCAAGGGACGGTGGTCCGCATCGCGGCCGTGGTCCAAAACAAATCTCGTCAGGCCTGGACGCCCGGGACGTTTTCGCTCGGATGGCAATTGTACGATCCGCAGACCGGCGTGTTCATCGAGGAAGGCGCCTGGACACCGCTGGGCGCCGATGTTCCACCGGGCTCCAGCGCCCACTTCGATATCGCGATTCCAATTGACTCCGATTCCGGCGCATACGAAATTTACGTTTCGTCCGTTCACCCGCCGGATGGCTGGAGCTACGCGCGCGGCGAGCCATTCCTGCGCATCGGCGTCGAAGCGGTGGATGGCCAACTCCGCATTTTGGAGCACGAGATCACCACCCTGCGCTGGTTGCGCTGGCGCCGCCTATGGAAGGCGTTGCCGAAACTGATTGCCAGCCCCGTACGCACCGTCGTCCAGAACCGCCGCTTGATCCGTTCCATGGCGCGCCGCGACATCCTGGCGCGGTATCGCGGCTCCTTCGGCGATGTCTTCTGGACGGTCCTGAATCCGCTGCTGCTGATGTCGACCTACTTTTTCGTGTTCGGCATCGTCCTACAAACGCGCTTCGGGCCCGATCAAAGCCGCACCGGCTTCGCGCTCTATTTCCTGGCCGGCATGCTTCCCTGGCTGGCTTTTTCGGAGCCGGTGGGCCGCGCCGCCTACGTGATTCTGGAGCATCGCAATTTCGTCAAGAAGCTGGTTTTCCCGCTCGACACGCTTCCGGTCAATCAAGTCGTTTCGGGACTAGTGACCGAGCTGTTCGGCGCAGGAGTCTTTGTCGCCGGGCTGTTGCTGGTGCGCCACGCCGTGCCTGCAACCGTGCTGTGGCTGCCCGTGCTGGTAATTCCGCAGCTTCTGTTTACGCTGGGAGTCTGCTGGTTTCTGGCCGCGCTGGGCGTCTACATGCGCGACCTGGGCCAGATCATGGCGCTGGTCCTGACGCTGTGGTTTTTCATCACGCCCATTTGTTATCCGGAATCGAACAAGCTGTCTCCCGCCATCGCGGCGGTGATGCGGCAGAATCCCCTGTACGTGCTGGTGCGGGGCTATCGCGCGGTGTTTCTCGAAGGTCACGCTCCGGAATTATTTCCGCTGCTGAAGCTCTGGGCCATCGCGCTGGCGCTGTTTTTCCTGGGGCACGTGTGGTTCTACCGCCTGCGCAAGAGCTTCGCCGACGTGATCTAATGAGCTGATGCAGCATTACGAATGGGATCGGGTGGAGAAGGAGCAGCTGAATCCGTCGCTCGCGCGCCAGGTGATTCATGGCGACACGATGACGGTGGCGCGAATGTACATCCGTAAGGGATGCAAAGTGCCGGAGCATAGCCATCACAACGAACAGATCTCGATCATGGAGCAAGGCTCGGCCAAATTCACACTGGACGGCGTAGATCGCGTGATGAAAGCGGGCGAGCTGGTGCAAATTCCACCCAACGTGCGGCACAGCGTGGAGGCGCTGGAGGACTGCGTAGCCCTGGACCTGTTCTCGCCGCGACGCGAGGACTGGCTGCGCGGTGACGATGCCTATCTGCGGAAGTGAACTTCCGGTCGTTTGATGGCCAGCCTGGTGTGGTCATAGCCAATCGGAGCGAGCAACTGTCCTCGCAACCGCACCGCTCCCGGCTTGCCCTTGACGATCCTGCCGATCGGAATGCCCGCCACCTCCGCTCGCGCGGGCGCCGTGAATAGCAGTTCGTAGTCTTCGCCGTCGTGCAGCGCTTGATCGAGCGTCGCGCCCTTCAATAACGGAACGCTTTCCAACTCCGCCGCCACGCCGGATTCGCGGCACAGCCGGTGCAGATCCAATGCCAGTCCATCGCTCGCGTCCATGCACGCCGTGGCGACGCCCAACAATTTGCGGCCGAAGTCCAGCCGAGGAACGATCGCCCTCTTGTGCCGCCATCCGCCCAACGGTCCCGAGACGTACAGCACGTCACCGGGCCGCGCTCCCGAACGCAGTAACGCCTTGCCTTTGGCCACCGACCCGCAGATCATTACCTCACATACCAATTGATCGGCGTGGGAAATATCACCGCCCGCAAGTGATGCCTTCGCTTTCCGCAGCAACTTGAAGATTCCGCGATAGAAACCATCGATCCAGCGTTCGTCGTTCCAAGGCGCGAGCGCCATCGATACCAGGCAGTACAGTGGCGTGCCGCCCATCGCGGCGATGTCGCTTAAACTGCGAGCAACTGCCCGCGCCCCGATCTCCTCGGCGGTCGATTCACGCGTGAAATGCACGCCCTCGATACTGAGATCCGTGGTGAAAAGTAAATCCTGGCCGGCCGCCGGCCGAATCACCGCGCAATCGTCGCCGATCAGCGGAGCGCGGCGGCGAAGCTTAGCGATGATGCTGTCTTCGGTCACGATACTTCGGTCACAGCGACGGCCGCGACCAGGCCCGAGGGCAGCTCTTCGCCAAACACTTTACCGAGATCCTCTTCCACTTCGCCTTCCAGCGCCGGCAGAAGAGTTTCCGGAATTCGTTTGCGGATATTATCGATGGTCGCCGGACTCAGATCGCGCGTGGAATCGCCGGTACGCCGGGCGATGGCCACCACCGCGTCGTCCGCTTTCGGAACCTTGAGCAACGCCTCCACCCAGCGCGTCGCGGTAGCCGCCGGAAGAACCTGATTGATTGGCCCGTAGAATAGTTTCCGCGCGCCGATCCGCGAGAGGCACCACAGGCCGGTGTCCACCATCTCGCCCTTCTTCACTTGCGCGATCAGCGCATCACCGAGCTGCGTCTTGGTCTGCAACGGCAGCAGCTCCAGGCTGGCGCCGGTGCGCCACATTTCGCGCAACAAGCTGTTGTTGATGCGCGGCGGACGTTTGCTTCCACGCGGAAGGAGCATCGGAGAAAGCCTCTGGAAAATATCCACCTGTTGATTCTTGTTCAAACCGCCCGCGACGCGCCCCCAAAAAATCCACCAGTCGATCTCGTTCTGCACTTGATTGGCGAACTGAAGTCCTCCGGCATAAATGCGCCGGGCCTGCTCGATTCGAAAATCGTCCCCCGGAAATCCGAAGCCCGGACGCAGCGCGAAGCCGCACAGATTGAGCCAGCGCATTTCGAGGGCAGCGGACTTCCTACGCATCTCAGCCAGTTCAAGTAAGCGATCGCTGAAGCGGCGGATCGCACTCAGCGGCCAGGAGTTGCGTCCCAGGGCCAGGGTCTGTTCCAACTTGGCCGGCAACTCCTCCGGCGCCACGGTTCCGGCCCGAAATGCGGCTTCGATCAGCGCCTCCGCTTGCGACACGGCTTCATCGCTCACCACCGCCGCGGGCTTGCCGCCGGTACGCGCTTGGCCCGCCTTGCGCAACTCAAACTGCAAGCGCCAGTGATGCTCGCTGATCTTGGAATCGGCCCAGACTTCCAAAGTCCCGACCTCGGTCAAATGCGCGCGCAATTTTACCGGCACCAGTCGCTCGCCGGTCTTGCCGAAACGGATCACCGCGTTCAACGGAGCATGTAAATGCAAATCAACAGCGTCGGACTTTCCGATTAATTGCCCCACAGTATCATCCACGCGCGTCAGCGAACTGTAGAGCCGGAACGACACGGGCCGGTTGGCGACCAGATGCAGATCCTGACCGTCCAGCTCCAGCGTCTGGCCTTCTTCGGCCCCGCGCGGCACCAGGCACACCGCTTCGCTATCGCCCACGCCGACGTAATAGGATCGCGGGAGTCCGCCGCGCACCAGCAGTCCAGCGCCGGTCGCTTTCACGTACGAGTAATAGGCTGCGCCCACCGCCACTGCGAGATCCAGATCGCGATTTTCCAGGATCAACGGCCGCCGCCCGTACCAGCGCTCCATCACGTCGGCCACGCGCTGCCGGCAGATGTCGGGGATGAAAAATCCGCCATTGAACAACACCGCATCCGGCTTGGCGTCTTCATTGGCGCTCAAGAATGCAGCCAGATGCCGCGTCACGGCAGGGTCGGAAACATACGGCAGCCCCAGTTCCCGAAACAGGCTGCGTTTTTCTTCGGCGGGCTTGTCACCGATGTCGCAGAACGGCAGAAAGCCATCCAGCGTCAGCTCCAGCGCCTCCGCGCGCTTGATCTCGCTTTTGAGCGTTCCTCCCACCAGCGACGATCCCGCGCCCAGCACCGTGATTTCGACGCTCTGCAGGCTGGGATCCGCCAGCATTCGTTCCTTCGCCGCCGCGCACTGCCGGCGGAGAGCGGTGCGTTGGCGTATTGAGAGTTGTGTGCCAAGTTTCGATTCCACTAGCCACCCCAGCGTCAGGTCGAGGTTGTCACCCCCCAGCAGCAGGTGCTTGCCGACCGCGGTGCGCGTAAACTCGATCCGATCGCCCTCGCGATGCACGCGGATCAAAGTGAAATCGCTGGTGCCGCCCCCAACGTCGCACACCAATACCAACTGGCCGTCGAACAGGCTCTTCTGGGATTGCGCGAGATGATTCGCGATCCACGAATAGAACGCCGCCGCCGGTTCTTCCACCAGGGTCAGCCTTTCGATTCCCGCTTCGCGAGCCGCCTGCACCGTCAACTCGCGCGCTTCTTCGTCGAACGACGCAGGCACCGTGAGCACGATATCCTGCGAGGCCAGCGGGGCGGTGGGATGTGCCTGATCCCAGGCGTCCCCAATGGTTTTCAAAATCGCAGCCGATACATCCACCGGCGAGAGCACCCGTCCGCCCTCCTGCGCGTCCCACGGCAGAATCTTCGCGGTGCGGTCCACTTCCGGATTCGAAAGCCACGACTTCGCCGAATGGACGGACCGGGTGGGCACCAGCGCTCCCTGTTCTCGCGCGTACGCTCCGACGTAGGTTTGATCGCCTAAAAATAGAAACGAAGGCAGCGTCCGCCGCGCCTCCATCTGGCCCGGGGCGATGAATTGCGGAATCGCCAGCACTTTGATCTCGGGATAGTCCGGCAGTTCCCCGTGAATTTCTTCGATGTAGGCGAGGGCCGAGTTGGTGGTTCCCAGGTCGATGCCGATGTTCATCGCGGCCTACTCGATTTCGATCTCGGCGGGGGCGATCACGATGGAACTCGCACTCAACGCGATGGGCGGCAGATCGATTTTCTCGGCTTTCCAACCCTTGTGGCGCAGCACGCCGCCGGGCGCCTTGCCATTGACGGGGACGTTGCCCAGCAGTTTTACGGTGGCCGGATCGTTCGAATCGAGTTTGGTGAAACTTCCCTCCACGCCGTCGATCACGGGCGCCAGGCGCAGGTAGCGGTCCAGCGAATCGCGGCACTGCTCATGCAAACCTCGCGCGGCCGCGCCCACCTGGTCGTCGGAATACGCACCGATGTCTTCCATCAGGAAATCGATGAGCCGCGCGTCGCGCTGCAGGATTCCGAGAATTTGAAGGGCGCCATCGGAAGGTTGCGGAGTCCGCGCGGGGGCAGTGGCCTTAGAAGGCGCAGGCGGGCCTTTTTTTTGCGAAAACCCAAGCTCGTGCGCGATGTCCACCGGGAGCTTGCCGGAAAAAAGAATAGCGAAAAAACTGCGGAACGCCAGTACAATCCTGCTCAAAATGATCCTCTAGTTCAGGATACACGCTGGGACGGGGCGATTAGGAAAATGGCTGTTCGGTTGCAATGGATAGAATGCATGTCAATGGCATTTCTGGATCGCCGCGACGCTGGAAGGCAGCTGGCGGTGAAACTTTCCGCCTACGTTGACGATCCCGGCGTTCTGGTGCTGGGGTTGCCGCGCGGAGGCGTGCCGGTTGCCTACGAAGTAGCTCGAGCGCTGCGCGCGCCGCTCGAGGTGTTCGTGGTTCGCAAGCTGGGCGTGCCCGGTCATCGTGAGTTGGCCATGGGCGCAATCGCAAGCGGAGGCCTGCGAGTGCTCAATGCGGATGTGATCGACGGTTTGAGAATCTCAGCGGCCGAGGTGGAATCGGTCGCTGCTAGAGAATTGTTGGAACTGGAGCGACAGCAGCGGGAGTATCGCGGTAACGTGCCGTTTCCTGAACTGGCGGGCCGAACTGTCATTGTTGTGGATGATGGCCTCGCCACCGGCTCCACCATGCGGGCCGCTGTTCGAGCGCTCCGGCAAAGTAATCCGGGGCGCATCACCGTCGCCGTACCCGTGGCAGCGCCGGAAACCGCGCGCAGTTTACGGCAGGAAACCGATGTCATTTGCCTGAGTACTCCGGCCGATTTTCACGCCGTCAGCACGTGGTACCAAGACTTCTCGCAAGTCAGCGATGCAGAAGTACGGCGATTGATCGAGTCTGCTTCGCGCCTCTACGAACGTGACATCCTATGATCTTCGGGATGCCACTTCAAAACCGCGTCGACCCATTCGCGAACATTTTTCGGACGCCAGCGCGCGGCACAATGATGGGCAATCGGGGCGGCGCGCTGCACAACAGCGACCGGGAAATCGTGCGCGGCTACAAAAGCAGACGCTGGATCGCCTGCGTTCTTGAGTTCCGGGGCCGCTATCGAAAAGTGATGTCGGAGGGACGCTACACCGAATTGTTCTTCCTCGACGAAGCCACCTCGTTCGCCGCCGGGCACAGGCCCTGCGCCGAATGCCGCCGGGAGCGCTACAACGCTTTCAGAGAGTCGTGGCGGCGCCTCAAAAAGCAGGAAAGGCCTCCGTTCGCCGACGAAATCGATTTGGAACTCCACCCGGCGCGCATCGACAGTGGAAAAAAGCTCACCTATGAGGCCCCGCTCGGTTCGCTGCCCGATGGCGCCTTCGTTTGCGTTGACGGACGCGCGCACCTGGTCTGGTACGGCGCGTTGCTGCTTTGGACGCCGGAAGGCTACGCGAAAAAGCGCCGTCTGGTGGATTGCGTGGCGACGGTGTTGACCCCGAAACCCATCGTGGGATGTTTTCAGGAAGGCTATGTGCCGGAGATCCATGCGTCCTGGCGAGCGTTGTAAAACATCCCGCGTGGCGTGGTCATCCTACTTAATTCCGGTTCCTCCCGCCGTCGAGTCGCGCTGGATGACCACCTGATCAAAGGCCGCTAGCAGCTCCTCGCGGCTGGAATACGGACCGGGCGTATAGGCTCGCGATTGAATGCCGGCCTGCGAGAGCTCGACAATGTGCCAGTCCTCGCGATTGGTGACGTCCCAAAACTCGATGGCGTCTTCGGCGACGAAATCCGGTTTGGCCAGCTCGGCCGGATGGAAATACCATTCACAGACGATCTCGGTGCGGTCCACCGCTCGCGGCCAGAGGGTGTGAATCATCATGTAATCCGGATGCAGGCTGAGCAGCAGATTGGGATAGACCACGTAGTAGCAGACTTTGTGTTGTTCGGTCTCGGCCAGGCCGGGCAAATAATCCCGCCGGCGCTTCCCGTCCATGCTCATGGTTTCAGCGCCGGCGCGAAAGCTCATCGAGCCGCCGATGTAGGTGGCCTGCGGCGCTTCGTTATCCGAACCTATGTAATCGGTCAGCCGGTTCAGAGCCGGATGCAACAACGGGCAGTGCAGGCACTCGTTGTAATTCGCGACGATGAGCTTCCAGTTGGCGTGAACGTCATAAGTGATTCGCTTATGCAACCGCAGCTCCGCCATGCGCCAGCCAGCGAAGCGCGCCGGTAAATCCGCCAGCTGCGCCGCCAGAGGATCCGGATGCGAACCGGCGTTGATGAAAATGTGGCCGTCCCAAAGGTCGGCCTGAAGTTTGTGCAGAGGGTAGTCCGAGCGCTGGAAGATTTCAGGGGGACCCATGTGCGGCGCGCCCAGCAGGCGGCCGTCCAGCCCATATGTCCAGCCGTGGTAGGGGCATTGAATCCTGCCCCCGAAACTACCCTCCGGAGCGGAACAGATACGTGTGCCCCGGTGACGGCATACATTATAAAAAGCCTCGACGGAACCGGAATCGCCGCGGACCACGATAATACTCTCGCCGGCGATTTCGCGCAGGAAATAGTCGCCCGCGTTCGGAATGCAGTCTGCGCGTCCCGCGCAGACCCAACCTTGGAAAAAGAAATAGTCGAGTTCCTGACGGAAGCGGGCGGCGTCGGTGTAATAGCGCGCCGGCAGTGTTTTCGAAACAATGCTCAAAGTTGTCTCCCGCAGTGTGGAATCGCTTCTCAACCAGGCAGGGATCGATCCGGCTGCCGTGGTCCTCTCAGAATAGCGGTCTCTTTAATGCGCGCCAGCTCGCGGCGTGCAATGGCCGCCCAGGCGCTGCCTGGATCCATCGTGAGGTACGCCTTCCAATGCCGGACCGCCCTCAGTGGCTGTCCCATGGATTGATACAGCAGCGCGACGTTGTAATGGGCGTCGGCGTATCTGGGATGAATCCGAATCGCGGCCACGTAGTGTTCCAAGGCCGCCGGCCGGTCTCCGCGTTCGTCGTACAGATTGCCCAGATTGAAATGCGCCAGGGCATAATCGGGATCCACTTCGATGGCCTTGCGATAATACCGCTCCGCTTCCTTCCAGTCCTTGGCGTTGAAGTACAGGGTTCCTAAATTGACCAGCGCGCCAGCCGAGGTCGGATCGATTTCCGACGCCTTGCGATAGGCCGCGATCACCTTGTCGATGGGCGCGCCAGTCTGCTCCAGATCGAGCCCCTTTTCAAACCAGTGCTCCGCTTCGCGGCGCGCCTTCAAGGCCCGCGACGCAGGCGATGCTCCGGCGGCCGGCCCGGGGAACGACAGCAGCTTGGTGATCTCGGCGGCGTCGAAATCCAATAGCAGCTGACCCGATATCGGCTCCATCTTCTGGCCATCGAACTGGACCTCCAGCTTCTTGCCTTGCGAGTAGATCTTGAGCTCGATGAGCGGGTTCTCTACTTCGCGCAGGTGTTTTCGCACCGCCTGAATGGTCTTGCGGATCTGCGCCGCGCTGACGTTGCTTTTGCGGAGGCCAACCAGAGTTCGGAGCGCCAGAATATCGGAAAAGCTGAATGAATCGCCGGAGGAACCGCCCGAAGACAGCAATTTCTGCTTCTCCCAGCTCTCCAGTTGACGTTTCGAGACACCCAGCCGCCGGCGAACTTCTTCGCGCGAGTAGGCCTGCTGGGTGGCTGAAGCGGGCACGGTGAAAGTGTAACAGAGGCGCGATGCGCGGCGGCGGAATTCGAGACCCTCCCCAGTTCGGCCTGCCGCAAACCAGCGGCCTGTCCAGCGCCCCGCTAAACCACGCCCGAATGCCGCTTCAGGATCTGCTGCAGGTTCTGCGAAAATGCCGACCGCGCCATCACGATGTTGGCCCCAGCTTCCTGAGCCTGCTGCTTCAGTTCACCCTGCACATGAGATAAATACCCGATCACGCTGATTTGCTTCATCTCCCCGTCGCTCTTCATCTTCGAGATCAACTGCAGCGGTTGAACCGCGTCGAAGTTCAGATCCAGAATGATCAGCAGGGGCTTTTCATGCGTCGCCTTCTCGATCACGTCCCGCTCGGACTTCACAAACTCCACCTCGAGTCCGGCGCGCTTGGCCGCATCGGCGATCTTCACCGTGAACATCAGGTCTTCCACCACCGCCAGGATCTTCTTTTTGCCTTTGTGCATGAAATTCTACACGCCTGCCCTAGCCGCCTGCTCCTCTTGAATGTGCTTTTACTCCGATCCGGAAACTACAACTTAGAAACTGAAAGTTGTGCGGGAGGTAAGGATTATTTTAGCATGACGGAGTGCGCGCGCCTGCGCGCCGGCGAGGTGACCGGATGACCCTACAGTGTTGACTCCCACCCGGCGATCCTTGCTGCTGGCTCCGGCGCTCGGTTTGTTTTCCAAGCTGGGCCGCGCCGATAACCTCGCGAATCCGGCCCAACATCCCGCCACGCGCATTCTCTGCGGCGGCGATGTCATGCTCTCCCGTTATGTCGGAGCTCGCGCCCGGCGTTTGTCCGACCCCGCTTCACCTCTCCGCGATTTGGCGCCGCTGCTTTCCTCCGCCGACATCGCCTTCGTGAATCTGGAAGCGCCCTTCTCCGATCTCGGCCATCCCACCGAAAGGGGAATGATATTTAAAGCCCGGCCGGAGATGGTGGAAGCCCTGCGCGCGGCCGGCATCGACGTGGTTTCAACCGCCAACAATCATGCCCGCGATTGCGGACGCTACGGCGTCGACTTCACGCTCGATTGGCTGGCCAAAAACGGCATCGCAGCAGTCGGCACCGGCCACACCGCCGAACAGGCGCACCAGGGCGCGGTTATACAACGAAACGGATACCGCTACGGTTTTCTTGCTTATACCTTCGATCAATCCAACGGCAACTATACCGATCAGGACGATCGCATCGCCATGATGTTCACCAGGACCTTGCTTACATTTTTCAGCAAGCCCTCGGACCCCTATCGTATGGCCGCCGACGTCCAAAGCTTGCGCTCTCGCTCGGATGCCGTGATCGTCTCCATGCACGCCGGCGTCGAGTATCAAAAGCAGCCCAACGAAGAGCAGCGCCGCTTCGCGCATGCCGCCATCGATGCGGGTGCAAGCGTCGTTGTGGGCGCGCACCCGCACGTGACGCAACCCATCGAAGGCTACCGCGATGGCGCCATCTTTTATTCGCTCGGCAATTTGGTCTTCGATCAGTTCCAGCGCCAGGACACCCAGCACGGCTTGCTCGCCGACCTGCGGTTTACCGGCCCGAAGCTGACCTCCTTCGCCTCCATCCCGGTCGACATCGTCAACACCGTCCCGCGCGTGGCGCCCGTTCCCATCCCGCGACACTCATGAACGCCCTGGTGTTATCCGCCGGCGGCATGTACGGTGCGTATCAAGCCGGAGCTTGGAAAGCCATTGCCGACGTATTTCAACCCGACCTCATCGTGGGCGCATCCATCGGCGCCCTGAACGGCTGGGCCATCGCGGGCGGTTGCCATCCCGACGAATTGATCGAGCGCTGGTTGAACCTGGACGCCGCGGCCCATTATCGCTGGAAGTTCCCGCGCACGCCTTTGCACGGCTTCCTGGACACTACGCCGCTCCAGACCGCCATCCGCGGCGTTTACGAATCCTTTGAGCCGCGTACCCATTTCGCCATGGTGCTCACCGACCTGATGAAGCTGCGTCCCGTGGTCCTGCGCGGCAATGCTGTCAGCTGGCAACACCTGGTGGCCACCACCGCGATCATCGGCCTCTTCGACCAGGTCCGCTTGGGCGGCCGCGTCTACTCCGACGGCGGCCTGCTCTCCGCCGTACCGTTGTGGGTCGCCGCCGAAATGGGCGCCACGCGAGCCCTGGTCATCGATCTGTTGCCCCGGCCGCCCGGCAACGTCGCCCGCGTCTTGGTCGGGGCCATGCGCATGCTCTCGCCGTTTCGCGCGCATGTTCCGGATGGGATTAAAGTCGTCCGCCTGACCCCTCCCGGCCTGCTCGGGTCGCCGCTCCAATCCCTGTATTGGACCCGGCCAAACGCCCAGGCCTGGATTCGCGCCGGCCAGGACCAGGCCTCCGCAATAAAACATTCCATTGCGAATTGTTTTGAGCGACAATAGTTCCGATATGCCTGCTTACCAGATTTACCGTTTGAAGGAAATCCCCCGGCAGCAGTTTCGCTGGACTCCCCACACGCCTGGCGTGGCTATCGTCAAGTTGAAGGACTACCAACCCGGCCCCGTCATTCAAGCCGCCAGCCCTTACGCGCTCTGGCTGGATTTGCGCGGCGGCGACCAGGCCATCGCCGTAGGCGATGTCATTGAGCAGGAAGGCGGCCCACTCCGCATCTTCAAATACATCGGTTTTGAAGAGGCGCAATGGTTCGTGGCGGAAACGGCCCCCCGCTCCGTCACCGACCCAGTGGAGGTTACATAGGGTAAAATAAAGTAAAAGTATGTATAACGATCCCGCCGCGTGGGATCGGATCAACTCCTTCGCGTTGGTCAGCTACATTCCAGAACCCCTAGCGGGCTTCTTGGACAAACTACGCCAGGAGTTGGTACCGAACTGTTTTTTGCGGGCCCACGTGACAATTCTTCCGCCCCGCCCGATCTGCTCCTCCCCGCAGGCCGCTTGGAAGACCGTCCGCACCCGCGTTCCGCTATTCCCGCCCTTCGAACTGGAATTGGCTCAGGTGGAGGTTTTCCCGGTCTCCGACGTCATTTATATCGAAATCGGCGCCGGTCGCGAACAGCTGCGCGCCATGCACTCCGCGCTCAACGCGGAAGCCTTCCTTTGCCCCGAACCCTATCCTTACCACCCGCACATCACCCTCGCGCAGGACCTCAAGGGCGATGAAGTGGACGAGCTGGCCCGCGTCGCGCGCGCCCGCTGGGCCGAATGCCCGTTCCCCAAGACCTTCCGCGTGGACAAAGTAGTCTTCGTGCAAAACACGCGCCGCAACGGTTGGTTGGATATCGGCGAAAGCGCCCTGGGCCATCAGGATTCCAGGCTGGTCGGCGAGCTGGTGGACCTGCTGGCAGGGTAGCGCCCCTCAGACCCGATCGCGCCAGTAGCCTGGTCTCCGGGCGTCGCCCCGCCCCGATTCACGTCATTTCCCC
>CAWGOZ010000005.1:0-85572 GCA_963824345.1 Bryobacterales bacterium | reverse complement strand
GCATTCTTACGGATGGCGAAGTTGATGATTTGGCTGCTCGCTTAAACGAATCCCCGGAAGCGCTTCGCTTGGCGGACCGGATCGATAAACTACGCCAGTTTGCAGAAGTTCACAAAACTGCTCGGCAATATCTTGACCCTCCATGAGAGTATCCCTGTAACGCTGTGTTGCGGACCCCTCTGTTTCGACAGGTCTGTTTGTTAGCATTTTATACTTGACTCTTTCTGCTTGACCGCTGTATAATTGGGTCAGATGAACAAACTGGACCCCAAGAAACAGGCTCAAGTGGTTAGCGCCCTGGTTGAGGGCAATTCCATACGCGCGACGGTTAGGATGACGGGCGTCGCGAAAAACACAATCGTTAAATTGCTGGTGGAACTTGGGGCGGCTTGCTCTGACTATCTCGATAAGCATCTGGTGAATTTGAATTGCGAACGCGTGCAGGTGGATGAGATTTGGAGTTTCTGCTATGCGAAGGCCAAGAACGTAACGCCTGAGATCAAAGCGAAAAATCAGTTTGCTGGTGACGTATGGACTTGGGTTGCAATCGATGCCGACACAAAGCTCATTCCCTCTTGGATCGTTGGTCCGCGTGATGGAGCCTCTGCCCGAATCTTTGTGAACGACCTCGCGGGACGCTTGGCAAACCGCATCCAATTAACCAGTGATGGTTTGAGCGTGTATCTGGCCGCTGTAGAGAAAGCATTTCATGGCCATGTAGACTACGCAATGCTTCAGAAAATCTATAACGAAACGTCCGAGGGCCAGAAGCGCTATTCTCCGGCTGAGTGCATCGGCTGCGAGACCAAGGTTATTGACGGAGATCCCGACCCCAAACACATCAGCACGTCATTTATCGAACGCCAGAACCTCACGATGCGGATGTCGATGCGCCGCTTCACCCGCTTGACGAATGCGTTCAGCAAGAAGATTGAAAATCATGTCGCAATGATCGCGCTGCACATCATGCACTACAATTTCGTTCGGATTCACCAGACCTTGCGGGTTACTCCCGCGATGGCCGCTGGAATCGCCGACCAGTTGTGGTCGATCCACGATCTTGTCCAACTACTTGACGTTAAAGTAAGCACTCTCTAGGCTTCCATCTGGAAGCCGCTCCCACTTTCCGGTTGGCTTTGGTCCGAGTCTTCTGTATTTCCTCCTGAGATAATCGTAGCCATCCTTAGTTATCTTCTTTACCGCAACTTTGTCCCCGGCTGTTGTTGGCGGATAGAGAACGTATATGAACGTTTGAGGCCCTACGTTCGGGCTGGTTTCAGCGTACCGTTTCGCCTCATAGACGTTATAAAGAGTGTCTTCGAGAGACGTAGTGGCCATTTGTCCGCGTGCGTGAAGGGCCGGTTCTGCCGTATAAGAGCCTGAGCCGATCACTGAGAAATTTGATGCGCGAGTTACGTCTCCGTCGCGAAGTTCGCAGACGATAGCCTTCCCATCGACGAAGCCCGCAAAAATCAGATCAACTCCAAGCTTATTCTGGTCGATCGCGGCAAGATAACGTTCTCTTCTTTCCTTCCCGATCCAGTTCTCGTCCCGATCAAGTAAATCGTCGTATGAAATTGCCAGACATCGCTGAGTGTATGCCTCAGCCAGCCGGTGCTTTATGATCCCAAGCGGCTCTCGCATTCGATCCAGCAGATTGTCTTCCGTCAGTACCGTATTTGTAAGATGGCTTTTGTAGATTCCGCATAGTTCCTTGGCGCGACCCAACCGTCCAGAAATCAGCGCTACTGGATTTCCGTTGAGCGAACTTAGCTTGTACTCTGTTTCCGAAGAAAACTCGCCATCGACGGCGCTGACCTTTAAATCGAAGCAAAGAACAATACACTCCGAGAATGGCTCTGGAGCTACTGTCTGCGATAATGCCCCGATACAAAGCGTCATCTCTTGGCGATCCTTCCAAGCATCATACCGTTGCTTGAGCGCTCGGGTGTGACTGAGCCTATCAGACGGCCTGGGGTGATATCCTCTCCCAATGAGACGTTGTGTGGTGTTGGCGTTCATTTTCGTCGCGCTGATGAGTGCGCAGCAACCGGTTACTCGCGATGGCCGCTTTTGGAGAGCATCTTCGGTTGAAGCTAAGTTTGGTTTTATTGTTGGTTATCGGGATGGGCTATTGGCTGGCCTAGCCAACTACTCGGAAGACACAAAAGACATCACGGCTAGATTGCTCGGGGCGTGGCCTGATCTCACAAACGGGGAGATAGAAGAGGCGATCAGCCGATTTTATGAGGTACCGGAAAACAGGCCATTTTCGGTATCTGTCGCGATTCAAGCGCTCGCGTTGAAGTCCAAAGGAATGCCACAGGCGCGGATAGACTCATTTCTTAATTCCGTCAGGCAGCAGCAATAGGTTTTTCAAATTGACCCACTACCAAGGCGTGGCGGTTATGCGAAAATTTAGACGTGCGGACCTACGCCGTTGTCATCCACGAAGATCCCGAGGGCGGTTTTTGGGGTGAAGTCCCAGCGCTTCCGGGTTGCTATTCGCAGGGCGAAACCGTTGATGAATTGAAAAACAACATTCGCGAAGCCATCGCCGGCGTGCTTGAAGTGCTGAAAGAGCAGGGGCGGGAGCCTGACGCGAACATCCAGATTCTGGACGTAGCAGTTTGAAATCGATCACCGGTCCAGAAATGTGCCGGTTAGTTGAGAAGAACGGCTGGTCGCTCCGCCGGATTCGGGGGAGCCATCACATCTATTCCAAGCTTGGCGAATCCAAAGTCATTTCGATTCCAGTGCACGGCAGTAGGAGTCTGAAGCCGGGATTGGCTGCCCGCATCGCGCGCGATGCGGGCGTGAGCCTATGAGCGGGGCTGCGCGTAGCTCGGCCAGCCGTTCGTTTCGGTACCCGCTATCTGCTCGAGTTTGACTTTCGGCGTGCCTACAGGTCCGACGGCGCTGGCGCACCCCCTCCATATCATCTGAGCACGCTTTCTGCGATGTGCCTTTCCAATGCGCGCGGTTGGGCGAGGCAAGCTAGGAGACTTGCAGAAGAGCACTCAGAAACCAGCGGGCCGGACGCGCGACACTGGGTGGGGATGCAGGTTCCGGAGCCGATCAGTATCGAACGCGAAAATTTAGACGCGAGCGTCGCCGAGGTTCCCAACGCGGACGCGGTATTTGTCGTTTGGGCGGGTGATCGGTCGGCGTACCTGGCGAAAACCAGTATGCTGCGGCGGCGGTTGATGCGCATATTCAAAACTGCGGATTCTCCGCGGCGGTCGCTGAATTTGCGCGAAGTGGCCACGCGGGTGGAGTATTGGCCGACGGCGTCGCGATTTGAATCGATGCTGCTGCACTACGCTCTGGCGCGGCGATATTTTCCGGAAGATTACTTGCGCCGGATCAAGCTGCGGATGCCGGCCTATGTGAAGCTGATCCTGGGGAACGAGTTTCCGCGCACGCAGGTGAGCACGCGCCTGAGCGCGAGCCGGGCTTTGCATTATGGGCCGTTCCAATCGCGAGCGGCGGCGGAGCTGTTCGAGAACCAGTCTCTGGACCTGTTCCAGATGCGGCGCTGCCAGGAAAATCTGGAGCCGAGCCCGCAGCATCCGGGCTGCATCTACGGCGAGATGAACCGCTGCCTCAGGCCTTGCCAGCAAGTGGTGACGCGCGATGAGTATCTGAGCGAGACCAGGCGAGTGGAAGAATTCTTGACCGGGAATGGCGCTGCGTTGCTCAGCGTCGCAATGGCTGCGCGCGATCGTTTGAGCGCGGAGATGAACTTCGAGGAAGCGGCGCGCCAACACAAACAGATCGAGCGCATCCAGGGCGTGCTGGCGCTCGGCGGCGATCTGGTTTGCGATATCGATCGGTTGTTTGGAGTGGCCATCGCGCCTTGCCTTGCTCCGGACAGCGTTCTGCTGTGGTTTGTTTGCCAGGGGGCGTGGCAAGCGCCGGTGCGATTTACGCTGACGTCGCTGGTTTCTTTGGATCAGCGGCTGCGCGAATTAGTGGCGTCGATACAGCCGGTGACGCCGCCGCTGGCGGAGAAGCAAGAGCATCTGGCGTTGCTCGGGCGCTGGCATTATTCGAGCTGGAGCGATGGAGAATGGATCGGGTTCCCGGCGTTGGATCAAGTGCCGTATAAGAAGCTGGTGCGCGCGATTTCGCGGGTGCGGCAGAAAGCAAGTTTAGAGCCCGGCGTGCTGTAGGAATTCTTTGGCGACGTCGCGCGCGGGGCGGTGCTGGGCGTCCACCGCATAGTTCATGTTGCGCATCTCGGTGTCGGATATTTTGCCGGACAGCTCGGTGAGGATCGCGCGCAGATTGGGGTACGAGGCCAGCGTATCCTGGCGAACCACAACGCAGGCCTGATACGGCGGAAACACGTGCTTGTCGTCGCTGAGGACCGTGACATCCAGCTTGTTCAGGAGACCGTCGGTGGTGTTGGCGGCAGCCATGCTGACCTTCTTTTGTTCGAGCGCCTGATAAAGCAGTCCGAGGTCCATGCTGCGGGGCGCCGCGGTCCATTTGATCGAGTAGGCGCGATTCAGCGCGCCGTAGGCGTCGGGGCGCGTCAGGAATTCGTAGCCGGCGCCCAGCGCGAATCCCGTGGGATCGGCTGCGGCGTCGCTCAAGGTTCGCAAATGCCGGGAGCGGGCGTCTTCGCCGCGAATGGTCATGGCGAAGGAATTTTCGAAGCCCAGCGGGTCCATCCAATCGAGATGAAACCCGTTGGCATATTCGGCGCGGACCTGTTCGAGAACAACGGCCGGATCGGTAACGCCGCTGCGCTTGAGCACGTTGGTATAGGCAGTGCCGGTGTATTCCGGATACAAGTCGATGCCTTTGGCGAGGAGCGCCTGATGCGCGAGCAAGGTGCCGCCCAGGTCCAGCTTGCGCTCCACCGGTTGATGCAGCCGGGCTTCGATGTGCTGCGCGACGATCTCGCCGAGGATCAATTGCTCGGTGAAATTCTTGGAACCGACCACGATGTGGTTGCGCGCGCCGCATCCGCCAAATAGGGCGGTGAGCAGCAGGAGGGGCGCTAGGAAACGGCGATGCGTCGTTCGATCCAACTGAATCCTCCGTCCGAGAGCAGGGCGAGCAGAGCGGCGGGGATTGCGCCCGCCAGGATTTGCGCGGTGTCCACCGAAGCGATGCCGCGAAAGATGAAGACGCCAAGTCCGCCGGCTCCAATGGCGGCCGCGATGGTCGCCGTTCCGATGGTGGTGACGGTGGCGATGCGCACGCCGGCGAGTATGGTGGGGGCGGCCAGGGGCAGCTCGACTTGCCAGAGCAGTTGACGGCCGGTCATCCCCATGGCGATAGCGGATTCCCGCACCGCGCCGTCCACGCCAAGAATGCCGGCGAGCGTGTTGCGAAGAATGGGAAGCAGTGCGTAGAGCACCAGGGCGACGATGGCGGTGCGTTTGCCGATGCCGCCGATGAACGGAATGGGGATCAGGAAGCCGAAGAGCGCGAGGCTGGGAATGGTTTGCATGACGTTGGCGAAACCGAGCAAGGGAGTGCGCAGGGCCGCGCGGCGCGTGAGCAGGATGCCGAGCGGAAGGCCGAGGGCGGCCGCGATCGCCATGGAGACCAGCACCAGGACGATGTGCTCGCCGGTGGACTGAGCCATCTCCTGGAGCAAGTAAGGAGGGATCATGGTTTCTCGATCACAGCGTGGCTAGGAACGCCTGCGCCTCCGGGCCGCTCGATTGTACGAACTGGTCCGGGGTCGCCAGAACTTCCAGTCTGCCACGATGCAGGAGCGCGATTTCGGTGCCGAGCCGCAGGGCTTCGCGGACGTCGTGCGTTACGAAGATGGAAGTTTTCTGCAGGCGGTCGCGCAGAGCCAGGAATTGATCCTGCAATTCGACGCGCGTGACGGGATCGAGCGCGCCGAAGGGTTCGTCGAACAACAGCAGCTTCGGCTCGGCTGCGAGCGCGCGAGCGACTCCCACGCGCTGGCGCTGGCCACCGGAGAGCTGGCGCGGATAGCGATCGAGAAAGTGCGCCGGGTCGAGGCCGACTTGATCCAGCAATTCCGCCACGCGCGAAGCGATGCGGTCCTGCGGCCAGCCTTTCAATCTCGGCACCAGGGCGACGTTTTCTCCGATGGTGAAATGGGGGAAGAGGCCGACTTCCTGAATGACGTAGCCAATGCTGCGGCGCAACTGGATGAGATCCCAATCGGTGGTGGCGCGCTGATCCACGAGGACGTCGCCGGTGGTGGGAAACAGGAGGCCATTCAGCATTTTTAGCGCGGTGGTCTTTCCGGAGCCGCTGCGGCCGAGCAGAACGAGTGTGCGGCCTTCCGCGATGCGAAGGTTGAGTTTGTCCAGGACGAGATTGCCGCCGATGGTGTAAGAGACGTCGCGAAATTCCAGGGCAGTACTCAATGAACTGCCCAAAGGTTCTCGGCGAAAGGCCAGTCCGCATCGATCCAGCGGGCCGCCGGGTGAAATCCGGCGAGCTCCGCCATGGCGGTGAGCTCCCCGAGCTGGAATTTGTGGGAGGACTCGGTCCAGATGGTCTCGCCGGCCTGGAAGGATACGGTGAGGCCGGCTTCGGCGATCGAGACGGTCTGGTTCACGCGCGAGCGCAGATGCATTTCGATGCGGCGGTGCTCGTCGTTCCAGCGCGCCTGGTGCTCGAATTGGCGGAGTTGGAAATCGGCGCCGAGCTCGCGATTGAGGCGGCCGAGCAGGTTGAGATTGAAGGCGCCTGTGACGCCGGTGGGATCGTCGTAGGCGTCCAGCATGCGTTCTGGTTCCTTCACCAGGTCGGCGCCGATCAGCAGCGCGTCGCCGGGAAGCAGCGAACGGCGGAGATCGCGCAAGAATTCGAGGCCGCACTTGCGCTCGAAATTGCCGATGGTGCTGCCGAGGAACATCACCAGGAACGCTTCGCCGGGTTCGCGTTCGGCGGTGGCGCGAGCCATGCCGTCGAGATAGGACTGCTCGAATGGATGCACCTCGGCGAGGTCCGCCAGATCGCGCTCGCAGCGCGCTAAGGCATCGGCCGACACATCGATGGGATAGTAGCGGAGGGCGGGCTGCTGGGAAGCTGGCCCGAGCGCCCGCAAAATGGGGCGCGTCTTCCGTCCTACGCCACTGCCGAGTTCGATGACGGCGATACGTGCGGGGAGCAGCGCCGCGATCTCTTCCGCGTGCCGGCCCAGCAAGCGCTCGTCGGCGCGGGTGAGTCCATATTCTGGCAAGTTCGTGATGGCCTCAAACAGAGAGCTGCCAAGCTGGTCGTAAAGATACTTGGAATGCAGCTCCTTTTGAGGCTTGCCGAGACCGGCGCGGACGTCGCAAGCGAATTCGCTGGTCGTGTTTCGAACTGTTGCTCCGTCCGCAGCTTTAGTCTTCGACCACGCGAAAACCGGCGTAGACATAGGGATAATCGGGCCGGAACCAATTGCGGAACGAACGGCGCAACAGACAAGCAGCCGTCACGGGCGACCCACCTTTCAGTACGTAGTGTGCTTCGTCAAAGAAGTCTTTAGAATACCCCGGATAAAACGGCAGGGGCTGAAACCCGTGGAACGGAGCAAACTTCGTGGCGGTCCACTCCCAGCCGTTCCCCACCAGTTGCGCGACCCCGGAGGCGCTTTCGCCGGACGGATGGGCATCCACGTCGAGGGGGTCCCATTGATGAAAATCGAAATTACCTCGTTTCGAGCTGGGCTCCGCGTGCCCCCACGGATAAGGACGCTCCGCGAGTCCGCTTGTTTCGTGGGCAGGCGTTTCGCCGGTTAGAGATGTACCGTAGGCCGCTCGATGGAATTGGGGCTCGGTGGGCAAGCGCTTTCCGGCCCATTTGGCATAAGCGCCGGCTTGGGCGTAGGTAACGTACACGGGCGCGTTGAGCGGGAGCGGGACCTCGGAAAACATGCCGCGATAGAGCCAGCGCGCGCCTTGTTGCGATTTGCCCTGCGCCCAGAAATGCGGCGGGGCGCCGCCGGCGCGCACAAAATCCAGATACTGTCCGTTGGTGACCTTGAACTTGCCGATGCGGAAGGCGGGGACCTCCACCTGGTGCTCGGCGAATTCGTTGTCCCAGCCGAATTTGCCCTGTTTTTGCCCGAGTGTGGCGACGCCGGGAGCGATCGCGATCATGGACGCCGCAACGGGACCATGCGATGAATAGGCCAGCGCCATCCCACCGGAGGCCTTCTGGTCATACGGAAGGTTGTGCAGCAGGTACGCCAGGGTCTCGGCGTGCATGAGCCGATGCTCGATGGCGACTTGAATGACCTGCTCGGGAATCCGCCCCTCTGGCTGGTCGAGCAATTCGTCCAGGATGCCACGGATGCGGCGGTTGTAGCCTCGAATCTCGTCCACGCGGGGCCAGTCGGATGGTTCATCCGAAGCAACTTGGCCGACCGGCGGGTCAATGCCGAATTCGAAAAGCTTGTCGAAGGTTGGATGAAACGAGGGAATGTCCAGGGTTTTTCGCGCGATCAGGTTCCAATCGAACGCTTCCAGGTGTCCGAGGTAGAAAACCAGGCGATGCCGCTCGGGAATGGGGCGGGCGTAAATCGCGTCGGCCTTCAGCAGGCTGAAGACATAGTCGGTAAGCTTGCGAGCGGAATCCAGCCGTTCCTGGATCGCCCTGTTCGCCGCCGTTGCAGTCGCCATGTTAGTCTCCGAGTCGGCACTAACAGACTAGCATCCGGCGGGCGAGAGCGGAAATTAACGCCGATCTGGGGGTGTGGGACTTGAAAGTGCAGGTCTTTGGAAAAGTCCTGCCAGCACGAGAAGGTACATGCGGCTTTGAGCCGCGTTTTTCCCAGCGCTCAACCAAGGCCAGTCTTGCGCGCTGCCGCACAGTCCCGCTTTCACTGGATCGTTTCCGATCGTGGTCCCGGTCGCGTCCAGGCGCCAAGTCATGAAGTAAGCCGAGCCCGGGCACCCACCAAGCCCGGCCTTTTCGGCCGATTGGCAAAAACGCGGCTAAAAGCCGCGTGTACCCTGAGAAAGCTTGGCTACTTGGCGCCGCCGGGGGCGAGTTGTCCGGGCTGGGCTGCCTGTGCGGCTTGCGCGGCTTCGGCGGCTTGGGCGGCTTGCGCGTTCAGGACGGCCTGTGCGTCCCAGGCGGCTTTGTTGCGAGGTGTCTTCCAGATCTTATCTCCCCACCATGCAGACTCAACTACGCCGGCGGGTGGGGGAGTCTTCTTGGCTGCGATGATTTCCTGAGCGTCCGCGGCGCGATAGGCCGGCAGTTCAAAGTCCAGTGTTCCGGTGGCTCCGCTCGCGTCCTTGTAGTTGATCACCAGGACTCGTTTGCGATGCGTGAACATCAGCGATTCAGCCGGGATCACATGCAGGACATGCTTGACGTCCGCCTTTTCGATGTCGGTGCTGGTGATTTGATCGTATGGCAAGCGGTACACCGAATCCTTGTAATGGAAGCGGAGTTCTTTGGCGTCGTCCAGGTTGAAGGCGCCAGACGAGTTCACCGGGATCGATTTCACGGTGCCTCCGACGTACTGCACGGTGTCGGATGCGGCGTGGAGCACAGCCGGCGGGACGGCCGCGAAGATAATGGTCGAGACGAGCATTGAGCGGATTGCGAGCATACAGTACCTCTCCTGTTGAGTACTATCGGCAAAAGCGCGGCGGACTTTAGGTTTCTGGCATCTACAATGGATGCAATATGTCTGTCTACGACGAACGCCGCGAAGAGCTGGAACAGCAGGAGTTTATGATGGGCGCCGAACGGGGCCGGTTGTCGGTGACGTTGGATTTATTGACCGATGCGCTGGTGCTGGTGGGCCAGCACGGGGTGTATTGCCAGAGCGCGCGGCAGCCGGGCAAGCCAGCCATGGATATACAGATGATCTCGAAATGCCTGACCGACGCCAAGGAGCTGGTGGCGGATGTGATGGGGGAGCTGAAGCGGAAACGGGCGTAAGAGACGTAGCCCGCGGCTAATGCTGGCGCGTGGCGAGGAAGTAATAAGTCCAAAGGAAGATGAGAGCGGCGATGCAAAGGCCGATCATCAGCAGCTTGCGGCCGGGGGATGGCTGGTAGCCGGGGGGCGGTTGTTCGTGATTGGTTGTTGGTTGTTGGTTATTCGTTGTTGGTTCGGGGGGCATTGGAGTTCGATTCAAGTATAGCGTTGGGGGCGTGCGCCCCTTTTTGGCCCATTCATTTTTGAGCAAGCCTGCGTAGCGCGCCAAATGGGAGTCCAATTCATAATGTTCCAGTCCGTCGAGAAAGCGCTCCGTAAACGCGAACTCTTTGGGCCGAATGCCAGCGTGGATCTCAGTGAGTTACGACGGAGCAGGCGAGCGCGCCGCTTTTGAATTTTCTGGAAGCGGACTTCATCCAACTCATAACGCCTGCAGGAACGGATTGCGGCGGCGCTCGCGACCGATGGTGGTGTTCTGGCCGTGGCCGGGAATCACGACCACCGTGTCGTCCAGAGGCAGCAGCTTATCGTGGATGGAGCGGAGAATCTGGCGCGAATTTCCGCCCGGCAAGTCGGTGCGTCCGATGCTATCCATGAACAGCGTATCGCCCGCCACGAGCTTGTTCTCGGCTGGAATCCACAGGCTGATGCTGCCCTGGGTGTGCCCGGGAGTCTCGATGACGCGGAACTCGGCCGGGCCCAGCTTCACCACTGCGCCCTCGCGCGCGTTTACATCGATGCCGGCCTTTTCGGGCGGAGGCATGCCCAGCCAATTGGCCTGCATTTCGATGTCATCGTAAAGCTCCTGATCGTTGGCGTTCATGTACACCGGCGCGCCGGTGGCGGCTTTCAGCTTCTGCGCGCCGCCGATGTGATCGATATGGGCGTGCGTGATGATGATTGCCGTCACCCGTAGATGATGCCGGTCGAGGATGGCGATTATCCGCCCGATTTCGTCGCCGGGATCGACCACCACTGCCTCACCGCCGGCTTCATCGCCGAAGATCGAGCAGTTGCACTGCAACATGCCGACGGGCAGGATTTCATGAATCATGCAAGGGTCTCGGGAATCATAATCGTATACTCGAATTATGGACCCAGCCGTAAGCGCGGTGCTCGGAGTGTGCATGCGATGGATACACATCGTGTCGGTGGTCACATTGATCGGCGGATTTATTTACGCACGATTCGTGCTGGCTCCCGCGCTGGCATCGGCGGGACCGGCGGAGAGAAACAGCGTGAATGCGGCGGTGCAAGCCGCTTTTCGGCCGCTGCTGTTCACCGTGATCGCGACAGTGCTGATTTCCGGTGTTTATAATTACGCAACGAAAGCGAGCTATCCGCCGCGATACCACATGTGGATGGGGATCAAGCTGCTGCTGGTGCTGCACATTATTTCGTCGGCGATTTTGGATTCCGCGCGCGCGCCGAATCCGGCCAAGAGCAGCCGCACCGCGCTCGGGATCGTGATCACGGGACTGGTGGCAATCGCAATTGCGAATTATTTGAGGTATTTGTCGCTGCGATGACGGGCTACGAAGCTCTGCGAAAGCGCGCTGCGTGGCTGGATTTGTCGGCCCGCGGCAAGATCAAGCTCACCGGTGAGGATCGCGCGCGGCTGCTGCACGCCATGACCACCAACCATATCCAGCAGCTCACACCAGGCTCTGGCTGCTACGCGTTTTTCCTGAACGACAAGGGCCGCGTTCTGGCCGACGCGAACATCTTGTGCCGGCCGGATTACTTCCTGCTGGATGTGGAGCCGGAGACGCGCGAGCCGCTGTACCAGCACCTGGATCGGTTTATCATCGCCGACGACGTCACGCTGGAAGATGCCACGGATTCAACCGCGACCATCGCGGTGGAAGGCCCGGAGGCCGCGAGCGTGCTGGAACGCGCGGGCGCGCCTGTTCCAGAGGCGCACTATGCGAGCGTGGAATGGGACAGCGCGCTGGTTGCGCGGCTGAATGCCACGGGGAGCGCGGGATTTTTCATTTTTGCGCCGGCCGGCGAAAAACAGGCACTGATCTCGCGCCTGGAAGCCGCGGGCGCCGTGTGTGCCGATGCCGAAGCGGCTCGCGTGGTTCGTCTGGAGCATGGTAAGCCGCGCTATGGCGAAGACATCAGCGAGCGATTTCTCGCGCAGGAAGCGAATCAGCCGCAGGCGCTGCATTTCAGCAAGGGCTGCTATCTGGGGCAGGAGATCGTGGAGCGGGTGCGGTCGCGAGGACAGATTCATCGGGTGCTGAAGCCGCTGACGCTGGAAATCAACGAGCCGCCGGTGGCTGGAACAAAGCTGGAGGACGCCACGGAAATCACATCCGCGGCGTATTCGCCGGCGCTCGGAAAGGTTGTTGCGCTGGCGTACGTGCGAGTTTAGTTGCGGGTGTTCAGTACTTTCGGGATCGACACATACCCGACGATGGTGTCCTTTTTCACGTCGTTCACCACGATCTCGTAAGGTTGCTTGGCCTTGGAGGTCATGAACTGCAGCGGCTCGTTCACCACGCGATCGCGCTTCTCCACGGTCTTGTCGTCGGCGGTCAGCTCGATGGTGTAGCGGTTCTTCTTGGGATCGGTGCGCTTGAGCAGGATGGCGACATCACCGACCTTTTGCGGCTGCTTCGCTTTGGAGATGGTGAACTGGACGTAGTTTCGCTCGCCGAGCGCTTGCAGAGCCGAGAGCTCCTTTTGGTTCGTGGCGATCAGCACGCTGTGACCGTCCAGCTCGCCGGTGGCATGCTTCAGGTCTGCTACGGTCTTCTCGAGTTGGGACTTGGTGGAAGCCACGTCGCCTTTCACGGCGGTCACTTCCGTACCCACTTGTGAGATCTTCGAATCGGCCGCGTCGCGCACCTGGGAGATGTCCGAGGAAAGCTCCTTCTTGGCCTGCTCCTGCGCGGCCTCCAGGGCGGTGCGGGTCTCGTCCACTTTTTTCAGCGCCTCTTCCTTGGCCTCGCCCAACGCCAGGTTCGCTTGCCTGCGTGCGCGCTCCAGCTGATCGCGCAACTGGTCCACGGTACGGCGGTTGCTGCGCGTATTCACGGAGGTCGCTTCTTCCAGCTTGTCGATCCGGGATTGCGCCGCGTCGTCGGCTGCCGTCAGTTGCTTCTTCACTTTGTCCAACTGCAGGTACCAATAAACGTTCGCGGCAATGAGCAAAGCCACCACGCCAAACAGGACGCCGAACTTCCAAGCCAAACCAGACACTTCACCGTGGGGCGGGGGAGGCGGCGGATAATACTGCGGCGGCGGGGCATAATACTGCGGCGGCGCTCCCGGGGGTGGTCCATAAGGTGGAGGTGCGGATGGGGGCGCCGGCGGTGTAGAGGGCGGTGGTTCTGAACCAGAACCGGGGCTGGGATTGGGGAAAATGGACATGGGACCTCTGCTCCGTAGATTACCAGTTTCAGCCGGCTTACGACTTGGCTTTCGGCGTAAATTCCAGTAAAGCTTGCTTGGGCATGCCGGGCTCGAAGCAGCGCCTGCAGCGAGCCTCGTACATTCCGCCCGCGCCCACCACAATCAAATCGTTGGATTCCACTAGGCGCTGGGTGTGCTTGGCCGGATTACCGCAGCGCATGCAAATGGCGAGCGTCTTGGTGATGGATTCGGCCAGGGTCAGCAGGTCGGGCATAGGCGGAAAGGGCCGGCCCATGTAATCGGTGTCCAAGCCGGCGATCATCACCTGTTTGCCGCCGTCGGCCAGTTGCGTCGCAATTTCAACCAGGTCAGGACCAAAGAAATTGGCTTCGTCGATTCCGACCACATCCGTCCGCGGATCGATGAGCGGCAGGATTTCGGAGGCGCGTTGAATCACCTGCGACTTCATTCGCAGATCGTTGTGTGAAACGATTTCATCCATCGAATAGCGCTGGTCGATGGCCGGCTTGAAAACCTGCACTCGTTTCCGGGCGATCATGGCGCGCCGGAGCCGCCGCATCAGCTCCTCGCTCTTGCCTGAAAACATGGGACCGCAGATGGCTTCGATCCAGCCCAGATTACCGGTGACAATATCCATTTACTAACAGCCGCATCTTATCATGTGAGTGTGCGAGCGGCCGGCAGTCTCCTGAGCGAGCGTTTGATCGTGCCCGAGATGCTGGATCATGCGCCTCCCGAGGTGGCCCGGGCCAGCCTGCGGGATTTGGCGCGCGTGAATCGCTATTTAGGCGGATATCTGGTGCTGCGGGGCATGTTCGCGCGCCTGGCGCGGCCGGGCGAGAGCTTTTCGGTTCTGGATGTGGGAGCGGCTTCGGGTGACATGGGCGCGGCGATACTTCGTGGCTTCCCAAAGGCCCGGGTGACTTCGCTCGATTACAAAAGCGATCATTTGGCGCAAGCCGCCGATCCCAGGCTGGTGGCCGACGCGTTCCACTTACCGTTCCGGCCGGCCAGCTTCGATTTCGTTTTCAGCTCGCTGTTTCTGCATCACTTCACGAACGAACAGGTGGTAGAACTATTTAGGAGCTTTCGCTCGATTGCGCGGCGCGCCGTGCTGGCCATCGATTTGGAACGCGGGCCGCTGGCGTATTACTTTCTTCCAAACACGCGCTGGCTGTTTGGCTGGCACGCGATCACCATCAGCGACGGACAAATTTCGGTGGCGGCGGCGTTTAAGAAGGACGAATTATTGGCGCTGGCGGCGCGGGCGGGATTGGGCGGCGCCGAGGTTCGGGTGCATCGGCCATGGTCGCGATTGTCGATGGTTGCGCCGGTGTAGCCGGGCTCAGTTAGAATCGCTGCGGGGACGCGCGAATCGCCGCGGGCGCTATGCAACGAAACCCCAAGTGATTCGCGGCGCTGCTGATTTCGCCTTTGCCGCGCGTGCCAACCATGTAGCGCGAGCAGTACTGATCGGTGCACAGGAACGACCCGCCCCTCTGGACGCGCTTGCTGGCCCCCGGTTCACTGGGATCGTAAGACGCGTCAGGTCCGCGCGGGTTGCGAGCGACGCCGCCGGCCGCGGCCAATCGCTCGTAATAGTCGGGCCGATACCAGTCGCTGGTCCATTCCCACACGTTTCCGGCAACATCAAACAGGCCGTAACCGTTCGCTGGAAACTGCGCTACCGGGGCGATCCCAATGAACCGATCCTCGCCGGTATCGCGATTCGGAAAATGTCCCTGATAGGTGTTGGCCATAAATTGGCCGTTGGGCCGAAATTCGTTGCCCCATGCGTAGAGATTGCCCGCCACGCCCCCGCGCGCGGCAAACTCCCATTCAGCCTCGGTCGGCAAGCGCTTGTCGGCCCACCGGGCGTAGGCCGCCGCATCTTCGTAGGCCACCTGCACCACCGGATAATGCGCCCGGTCCTTCAAGCTGCTGGCAGGGCCGAGTGGATGGCGCCAGTTCGCGCCCTTCACATAGGACCACCATTGCAATTCATTTTCGAGCGGAACGGCTTGCTTGGGCGGCGAAAAAACCAGGGAGCCAGGCACCAGGTATTCGGGCAGCGCACCCGGAAAATCCTCAGCGCGGGGCGTGCGCTCAGCCACGGTGATGTAGCCTGTGGCATTCGCAAACTTCTCGAACTGCTGGTTGGTGACCTCGCTCCGGTCCATCCAGAAGCCATCCACATAGACGCGGTGAACCGGCCGGGAATCGCCGGTGGCGTGCATTCCGACGTGGTTTCCGTCCATGCCGTGGGGTTCGGCCGCGCCCATGGAAAACTCACCGCCTGGAATCCAGACCATGCCCTCCGGCACGGGGCCAGGAGGAGGAGTGGCATTGGGAACCGTCGGTTGGAATGGGGCGCCGGTTAATGAGGGAGATGCCATGACCAGCGGCATGGGCTCGGCCGGATGCCGGACCAAGAACGCACATCCCAGAAGGCTCATGAAGACGACAATGGCGAGTGAGTTAATTGGGCTTACTCCCCGGGCTGTCCGCTCGAAGCGCGCGCTGAAGCGTTGCTGCGCCACCTTCATGGCACCGTCGGGTAACTAGGAGGGCCCCCGGCCCCTTGCGGAGGAACACTCCCCGGCCCGTCCTGGAGGCAATCATTGCCGAAATTACGCCAGACCCATTGCAAGTCCTGGCTGCCGGTGACGCCATTCTCTTCGAAGTTGAAGACGCTCGGTTGCCCCCAGTAGAGCGAAACGCCGAGCGCGTCCTGGTTGTTGACAAGCTTGTCGAGGTTGCCGTCTCCGTAGCAGACGGGCTCGGAACCGA
This sequence comes from Bryobacterales bacterium, assembly GCA_963824345.1. Lineage (GTDB taxonomy): Bacteria > Acidobacteriota > Terriglobia > Bryobacterales > Bryobacteraceae > Palsa-89. The sequence goes on along the minus strand of CAWGOZ010000005.1, from coordinate 69,507 downwards.
GTTCGTTCTGCAACTGGAGCCTGAGCTCCCAGAAGTTCGCTGCCTGTTCAGGCTGCAGGTTGACGGGTTGGCCGTTGGTCAGCAGATTGGTAGTGGCGAGATCGAGGCCCAGCGGGTTGGAGGGGGGATTGGGCGCGAGGTCATAAAACTCGAATTCGCCCAGGCTGCTATTGCACGAGGCCCGGTCCACCTGGACCAACTTGTAGCGGCTGTTGCGGAGGGCCCACACCGAGGTCGGCAGAATCGACAGGTTGGCGTAGAGCCCGGCCGCTTGGATGGAGCAACTGGTTGGGTACTGGGGAGTGGGCTGATCCGTGGTCGGCCCGAACCATTTGCCCCCTGCGTCCTCGCACTCGCTTTGGTTGGTGAACAGGATGTCGGAAGCCAGGCTGACTCCGTTGGCGGTCACCACGCAAGGCCACAGCTGGACCGAAGAGGGCTTGAGGCCGGGGCCGAGTTGAGTGAAGTTGGTCTGGCGCAAGCCCCCCTGATTCGGGTTAGTGAGGTAGGGCAGCATGGATACAGAATCGAGCACATGCGCGGAAGGGACGATGCTGTGCACATCCAGGCCGGCGATTTCAGCGAACAGTTGGAACAGATCGACCGAGTTCACCAGTTGGTCGACGCTGCGGCCGGGAGCCGCGACCAGCGGGCCGGCGACGATCAAGGGCGCGAGCACGCCGGTTTCGTAAGGGGTGCCTTTGGCGCGGCTGGGATCATAGGGGGCCTCCACGCTCGGCAGGTAGGTGCCGTTATCGCCCACGATCACGATCATGGTGTTGGACCCCTGGGGCAGGTAGGCCATCTGGCCTTGCGCATTCCGCTTGGCGAGGCCGGCGCCGACCAGCAAACGGCCGATTTCGATGTCCTCGGCCGCCAGCATCAAATGGCCCAGGATCGGCAGCGCGGCCGAGGCCTGAGCATTCTCTGGAACGCCCGGCGGCCAGACGAAGCCCGGGGGATAAAGATCCAGGGGCGGCTCCTGATAGGGAGTGTGGATCGCGTTGTAGGCTACCGTAGCCATCCAAGGGCCCTTCGCCTGCGCCTGAATCCATGCCACGGCCGCCACGGTCTGAGCCGTCGTCATATACTCGCGCGAGGTCGAGGTCTGGACACCGCCGGCGTCGGCGATCACCTGCGGCCAGACGTAGTAGCCATTGAACGTGGCGAAGTTCGGAGGGGCGCTTTGGGCGGCAGCGCAGTTGGCCGCAAAGTCGCCCGCTGCGTTGAGGGCAGGGATGCCTCCCAGCGTAACGGCGTGCTGCCCGGTGTAACCGGCGCCCGCGTTGTCGTTGCATCGGATTTGACCATTACTCGCCTGGAACCAGCCGGCGCCTGGCTGGGGGCCGATTGGAAATCCGGACGCGTATTTAGTGCTGTCCTTGGTGTACTGCCCACCCAGCGTTACATCAATGCCGGGAGGGGCTCCGCGCATACTCCCATTGAAGTAGTTCCAGCCCAGAGTCACGGGAGCGTCGTTCCCAGCCGGATTGTTCTCCGGCCCGCCAAGGTGATACTTCCCTATCAAGGCGCTGGTATAGCCGGCCTTGGCCAACACCAGCGGCGTGGTTATCTCGAAAGGCGAAACTTGGGCCGCCGGCAGATCGTCGGAGAGAATCGCCGCGTTGACGCCGGTACGGAACGCGAAGCGTCCCGTAAAGAAAGCCGCTCTGCTGGGCGAACACTCCGGCATGGTGTAGAATTTCGTGAATTTCACGCCGGCGGCGATGATGGCGTTGATGTTCGGCGTCAGCGCGGCGGTGGGTGAAGCCGGGTTGAAGGAAGTCAATACGTCGATACCGAACGTCGTCGAGAATGATGAACAGGATGTTGGGCGGCGAGGACTTTGTCGAGCGAGGTAAGGTTTGGGCGCCAAGCGGCCCTCCGAGTTGCAGAGTGGCCACCGCCAGACAAATCAGAAGTGCTTTCTTAAGAAACCAACGGGCGGGGATAAGCATGCTTTGGTCCTTATCGGCCGCGACGCGGTTTATGTGATCAGCCGGCTTGACATAATAGATAGCTGCCATGAAAAAGCTCGCCGTCCTGATGCTGCTGGGTTGCGTTGCCGTTCGATCCTACGCCGCGCGCCCGCTGGCGCTGGAAGATTATTACCGCGTCGAGACCGCCTCGGCTCCCGCGATTTCCCCGGATGGCCGCTGGGTGGTCTTCGTACGCACCAACATCATCGAAGCCGAGAACCGGCGTCACACCGAGCTGTGGATCAGCCCGGCAGCCTGGATCAACTCACCGGGCGGGTCGAGGCCCGCGTGGAGACTAACCAGCGACGCCTTTGACGCTTCGGCGCCGCGCTGGAGTCCGGACGGAAAGCTGCTGGCGTTTCGTTCGGATCGCAAGGCGCAAGGCGCGGACGGTGACATCTGGTTCCTGCGCATGGACGCCGCTCCCAACGACGCGGACGCGTTCCAGATTCCTGGCGTGGGCGGGTTGCCTATTTTCAGTCCGGATAACCGTTTCATCGCCTTCACCAAGAAAACTCCGCCGCCCGCCGACCCGCCCGCCGAATCGCCGTTCGAGAAGCAGTTGGACCAGCGTTTCAAGGGGCGAATCTACGACTGGATGAATATCCGGTACGACCAGCGCGGCTACCTGGCCGATCCGCGCGATCCGCGCGCGACGCCCCCCGCCGAGTTGTACGTGGTGGCGCGCGAAGGCGGTGTTGCGAAACAGCTCACCCACCTCAACGTGAATGTCACCGCGGCGGTCTGGCGTCCCGATAGCGGCGCGCTGGCCGTGACCGCCGATTCCCATCAGCGCGACGAATATTCCTATGAACGCCCCGATCTGTGGATCGTCGATTTGGAGGGACACATCCAGCGCCTGACCGACGACGGCTTCGAATACGCAGCGCCAACCTGGTCGCCGGATGGAAAAACTCTGGCGTTCCTTCGCAGTCAGGGGCTCAATCTGATCTTGCAAGCGCATCAGAAACATGGCGCCGCCGTCGACATTTATCGCATGCCGGCGGCGGGCGGCCCGCTGAAAAATCTGACTCCGGATTTCGACTTAATTCCAAGCGCGCCCAGATGGTCCGGCGACAGCATTTACTTCACGTCCGAGGTGGGCGGCGACGGTCATCTGTTCCGCATGGCGGCGGAGGGCGGGAAACCCGCGCAGATCACGAAGGGCGAGCGATCGTTTGCGGGGTTCAGCTTCTCGGAACATTTCGATCGCATCGCGTATGCGGCGCAGGATGCGACCCACCCATCGGAGGCGTTCGCGTCGAGCATCGACGGCAGCGGAGAAATCAGACTGAGCCGGTTGAACGACAAGCTCCTGAGCGAGGTGGAACTCAATCCGCCCGAGCGCATTCATTTTCCGAGCAAGGATGAAACCAGCATTGAGGGCTGGATGGTGAAGCCGCATTCGGCAACGACGCCGTATCCGCTGATCCTCGACATTCACGGCGGGCCGCATATGGCTTACGGCAGCCACTTCGATTTCGAAATCCAGTGGCTTTCCAATGCCTACGCGGTGCTTTACGCGAATCCGCGCGGGTCCACCGGATACGGCGAGAAATTCCTGTGGGCTACCTGGGATGGCTGGGGCAAGCTCGACTATCAGGACTTGATGGCGGGCGTGGATTACGCGCTCGCGCATTATCCTGTAGATCCGAATCGCCTGGGCGTGACGGGCTACTCCTACGGCGGCTTCCTGACCAATTGGGTGATCACGCAAACGACGCGTTTTAAAGCCGCGGTGGTGGGAGCGGGCATTTCCAACTGGTTGAGCGATTACGGCACCGCCGACATCCCCCGCACGAAAGAGAGCGAATTCTCGGGCGCTCCCTGGGAGCAGGAGGGTAGCGAACGGCTACGGGCGCTGTCGCCTATCACGTACGCGGGGAACGTCAAGACGCCGACGTTATTCGTCCACGGCGAAAGCGACCGGCGCGTTCCGATCGAAGAAGGCGAGCAAATGTACACCGCGCTGAAGAAACGTCACGTCGAAGCCAGGTTCATTCGCTATCCCGGCAACTACCACGTCGGTTGGCCGCCTTGGGACATGGTGCATCGTTACTATCAGGAAACGGGCTGGTGGCTGGAGCACCTGAAGTAAAGTTGTTACTTACTTCCCTTGTAGCCGATTTTCTCAATTCTTTCTTTTGCTTCCGCATGCAACCCATGGATAAAGTTTCTGAATTGAGGGACTTTGTCCTGAACGGCCAAATAGGTATACGGTTTGGTTTTGGGAGGGGCGATACTCAAATGGCTCAAATCAAGATCGACTGACATGACTGCGGCGATCTTAGAAAACTCCTGAAACGGATCGATCAGGAAGTCTTCCAGGCGGAGAGCCAGCGTGGCGGATTGAAGATGAAGCTCGGTTTCCTCGACGAACTCCGAGAAAGACAGAAAGCGAGGGCCGGGCGCACCCGCGAAAAAATCGGGGTCCCCGGCGGCGAAGGCCTCGAAGTCGGCGAAATTCCGCTCCAGATCGGCGCATAACTCGTCTGTGTTCTTATAAATTTGTGAAATGCCGGAGATCGACCTATTGTCGCGAATGTAGGATCGCCACCAAACCCAATTTGTCAGCAAGGAATCCAGCGGATGACGGTAGACAAAAATCAAATCGGCGAATCGCGATCTGACCGCCTCCAATATTCGTTTCGTTACCGTCGGCTGATACTGAAGCCGGGACGGATACTTCACGGTGGCATGGCCGCTGTAGATCATCGGTGTCGGACCCGGATGCACGCGGATGGTATCCCTAAAATACTGGGCCCTTTCTCCAATGTTCTGCAGGATCAGTTCATTGACATACCGGCGGCCGGTCCCGAAGAGCCCGATCAGGTAAGCCGTCCTATCGATTCCCAGGCTGGTATTGGCGCAAAGCTTGGAATTCTGACCGGCGCGCTGGCGCCATTCCGCCAACCGGCTGGAGATTTCCGGATTCACGTTGCTCTGCGAGCTGATGAAGGTCTCTACCATCTGGTGCAAGAGCGCAATCTGTTGTCGCGTTGATTCCGCCTGAGCGGCGTTGCGGTGCTCGGACAGCGCCGATCGGCCTTCCAGGGCGACCATGTCCATGGGCGACACCAGGCCCGAGGAAAGATGGTCAGCGTCCGGCGTGTCGGTGGAAAGGTGGTCCAGGGTGGAGACGATTTCGTCGATCGATCGAGTTACCGAGGTGCTGAATTCCTGCAAAGGCCGCGTATACCAATGCAAGGAGCGAGCGACCAATTTCTTAGCCAGCTGGATCAGATCGTTGTGCCATCCCGGAAGCCGGGGATTGATGGCCCCCACGGCGTTCTTGAGTCCCTCCAGCGAGGCTGCTTCGCGGCGCAGTTCATCGAAACTGTACAGGGTCCAGCCATCTTTGGTGTCGCGGATAAACCGCGCCTCTTTCATCAGGTACAGGATCTCGGAAACCGCCAGCGCGGGCGGGGCTTCGGTGACGCGTTGGACCAGCAGCGCGGCGATGTTCCTGGTGGTGCGCGGCAGATTGATCGCGGCAAACTCCATGAGGCAGACGGCCCTGGCAATCCGGGATGCCAGGCCAGGGTAGTCCTGGTGCCCGTCAAAGCGTTGGCCGATGTGAAGTAGGTTCTTCTGCTGATCGGGCGGAATGTTGGCTTCCACCAGATCATAGATCTTGTCGATGCTGACCAGCACGCCAACGGGTTGATCGCACAGCCGGGTGCGGTCCGACACCAGCATTTCAAAACACTGCTTGATGATGCCGCGGTTGCCGCCCCCCAGGTGTTTTAGCGAGAAGGGATGCCGTTCGATGCCGACCAGGATGTCAATGGAGAGATCGATCAAATGCGGAAGGTAGGGATAATACCGGACGAATTGATCTTCGTCGAGCCAGGTGCGCCGGGAAGATTTTTCCAGTTTGATATTCTCGATCAGGGACTCGCCGCTTTCGCGGAACAGCTTCCTGAGGGTCGATTCCCGGCTCGATTTCTTGCGCAGTACGCGGCGGGTGGCGACCTCGCCGATGCCGGCCGGAGACAGATCGATCTGGTATTTGAAACGGTCCTGTAGGTTCGGCAGAACCAGGTTGTTTGCCGTGAAGTAGTTGTCGATGTCCGGCAAGTTATCCTGGGCTGTCGCGATGATCCAGGCGGGGCCCGGGATCTTCCCGGCCTTCAGCCGCTGCAGGCTTTCCTGGCCGAACTGTTCGACGACGGCGCGCAGGTTCTCAACGCGTTCGCCGCCCTGCGCCACGTATTGGCCCATTTCGTCCACGATGAAAGCGAAGCTCTTCCCGGGCCGCCGAATCGCGCAGAGATCGAACAATTTTTCCACCAGATCCTTGACACTAGGGCTCCTGGAAGGCCGGGCCCGAAGTATATTCAGCCAGGTGTCGGTGGAGGCGTAAGTGCGGGGATCGAGCCGGTGCAGCAAGGCGCTGGAGCGCGCGACGTTCTGACCGCCTTTTCGGATACTTCGCCACTCTTCCTGGTATTCGGCGCTGCAAAGATCCTGGAACGCCGTCAGCTGTCCCTCTTTTTCAAGTTCGATCTCGAGCTCCGCGATATCGAAGTCTTCCGCATAGTCCAGATCGCGCAGCAGCACGCGGTACATGACCTCGGCGATATGCTCCGCGTAGGTTCGGGCCGGCAAGTACAGTTGCACGTCGAACATGAAGATCTCGTACGGCATGGACTGATTGAGAAATTGAACGCACTCGGCAACCCGTTTGGACTCCACCTGCTTGAGGAAGAGTGAACTTGCGGGCGCGTCGAGCACTTCACGCTGGGCGAGAACGTATCCCAGGTTCTTCGCGAAGGAAGATTTGCCCGAGCCGCAGAAGCCCGAAATCCAAACGCCGGCGTGTTCATTAGGCGATTGGGGAGCCGCCACCATCGCGGAGAAAAGCTTCTCATACTCGGCCGTGATGCGGGGAGTCGCGATGTATTCGGTGAGCTCGGTGAAGACCGTTTCCGGATCGTCGTTATTCACTTTGACGATCTCTTCGATGGGTTTGGAAAAATCGCGATCCAGCAGGTCTCGAATTCGCATCGTTCTCTGGCCCTATTCTATTGCAGCGGGGGGCCTCTTCCGCGTACCCGCGCTGCGGCGGGCCAGCCTGCCATAATATGGTCTTGATCCGAACGGCGTTTTCTCTCCTCGGCCTGCTTTGTCTGGCTGCCTGCGACCGCCTTCCCGAAACCTATCCTCCGCCCGAGCAGCGCCAGCCGGTGGCGGGCGTCAACGTTGGACCCGACGCCATGATGGTGTCCATGGAGGGCAATGACGCCGATGCATTTTTCGTAAAGGACATTTACGGGCCCTTCGGCGCCGCGCCCTGGCGCTGGAGCAAGCAGGAACCAACCGTCAAGGTGCTGGTGGTTTCGAACGAAAATGTCCGGTTCAGCGCTGACTTCGCGATTTGGGACGAGGGTTTCAAGAGCACCGGCCCTTTGGAAATTTCGTTTCTGGTGAACGGCAAGCTGCTCGACAAGGTCCGCTACACCACACCCGGCGACAAGCATTTCGAGAAGCCCGTGCCCGCCGATTGGCTCACGGAAAACACCGAGGCCACGGTGGCTTTGCGGGTGGACAAACTATATGTGGCGCCGCGGGACAAAGCGAAATTCGGGGTGATTCTCTCGCGGATGGGCCTGAAGCCATGACTGGGTCTTCGCGAACATGATCGGATTCTCCCCAGCATGATACGGGTGGTGCCGATTCTGTTCGGCGCTTTGTTCACGCTAGCCGTGGTGTGGTCGCTCGGGATGCTGCTATTGCGTAACGTTGCGGCGTTGTTCGACCCCTGGGAGCGGCGTCTGCTCGCGTTGATCGCCGGGTCGGCATTCTTAAGCGAAATCATGTTCGCGCTGAGTGCGGCCAAGCTGGTGTATCGCGGGGTGCTGCTGGCGCTGGGGGTCGCCGGCATCGGCTACGCCATTTACTCCGGCGCGTTGCGATTACACGGAAAACCATTCGCGCCGCTCGCGCCGTTGTGGCGATGGGTCTTCATCGCGGTCTTTGCCGGCTTCACCTGGTACGGTTTCTTCAACGCGCTGGCGCCCGAGCATAGCTCCGACGGCATGGCGTATCACCTGGGCGAGGTGCTGATCTACCGGCACGCCCACGGGTTCCCGCGCATCACCAACGATATCTACGCGAGTCTTTCGGAGGGGATCGAACTCCTCTACCTGTTCGCGTTTGATTTTGGCAGACACTCGGCGGCTGCTCTGGTCCACTACTCGTTTCTGATCGCGCTGGTGTTTTTGGTCTTGTCGTATGGGCGGCGCATTGGGCGGCCCGCGGCGGGCGTGGCGGCAGCCCTCTTCACCTACGCGTGTCCAGTGGTCCTGCGCGATGCCACCACGGCCTATATCGATGTCGCACTGGCCGCCGTTCTGTTCGCGCTCTTCTATCTGCTGCAGGTTTGGGACCAGACTCGCGATTCAAAATTGCTGGTGCTGATCGGCATTCTGGCCGGATTCAGTTATGCGGCGAAATACACGGCATTTGTCGCGGTGCCGTACGCGGTGGGCTGGGTGGCTTGGAAGACCTGGCGCGCGCACCAGCCGCTGCTGCGTCCGGTGTTGCTGGTGACGCTGCTAGCCGCGTTGATGATCCTGCCCTGGATGTTGAAGAACTGGATCGAAGTGGCGAATCCAGTGGCGCCGTTCGCCAACCGCATCTTTCCGAATCCCTATGCGCATATTTCGTGGGAAGAAGACTACCGGAGCTATTTCAGTACTTACGCCCTCGCCAGCCGCTGGCAAATTCCGCTGGAGCTGGTCCTCAAGGGCGGTGTTTTGGGGGGCTTTCTTGGGCCATTGTTCCTGCTTACGCCGCTGGTTTTCCTGGCCCTGCGTTTCCGCGAGGGCCGTCAACTGTTGCTGGCCGGGCTGGTGTTCGGGTGCACCTATTTCGGCAATATAGGGACTCGCTTTCTCATTCCGGCGATCCCGTTTATTTCTCTTGCGCTGGCCCTGGCCTTCGCGAATCTCCCCTGGCTGTTGCTCGCCCTGGTGGCCGCGAATGCCGTCACCTGCTGGCCGTCCATGTATCGGTTCTATTGCACTCCCGGCTCGTGGCAGATTAGCGAGGTCCCGGTGAGGGCCGCACTCCGTATTCAATCCGAGGATGCTTATCTCAGCTTGGATCCCGACTACAAAATCGTGCGCATGATTGGCAGTGTGGTTTCTCCCGGCGACACGATTTTCGCCGTCGGTCAGGGTGGCAGGTCTTACCTCGCGCGCGAGTTGCTGACCGGCTATCAGAGCGCTTCCAATGAAGTCTTGGAGGATATCTTATGGACCCCCCTGTTCCCGGACCGCCAGCCGCTGAGTTCCTTGAGGTTCGATTTTGCCGCGCGCGAGTTTCGCAAGCTGCGGGTAATTTTGAAAGGCGGCGCGCCCGAGGGCCAATGGTCCATGGCAGAACTGCGCGTCTTCGATGGCCGTAACGAGTTGCCGCGCGATCCCGGCTGGCGGCTTACCGCACGGCCCAATCCGTGGGACGTGCAGCTGGCGTTCGACAACAGTCCCGTGACGCGCTGGCGCAGTTGGCAGCCGGCGTCGCCGGGCATGTATGTGGAAGTCGATTTCGGCCGGATGCAACGAGTGAGTTCGGTGGCCGTCGAATCCAGCCACGACGGCGTGAACGCGAAAATCGCACTGGAAGGAATGGGGGCGGACGGTAAATGGGGCACCGTTTCCGATCATCCCGTGATATCCGCTCACCCCATCCGCGCCAGTCTTCGGATGGCCGCCATCGCCGAGCTAAAAGCGCGCGGAATTAGATATGTGGTGATCCATCCCGGAGATCCCGGCGCCGCTGATTTCTTCCGCTATCCGGCTGCCTGGGGACTCAGACTCGTAGGCTTGGAAAGCGGCGCGCATTTGTACCGTATTCAATAGCCATGAGCGAATATTTCCTGGGCGTGGACGGCGGCCAATCCAGCACCACGGCGATCATCGGCGACGAAAACGGCCGCCTGCTCGGCATCGGCCGCGGCGGACCGTGCAACCACGTGAGTGCTTCCGAGGCTCGGGCCAGGTTCGTCAATGCGATTCGCGGGTCCGTTAGGGCAGCGTGTTCGGAAGCCGGACTGGACGCTGATACGATCCGTTTCGCCAGCGCTTGCCTGGGATTTAGCGGCGGTCCAGCGGACAAACAAACGATTCTCGGGCAGATCCTCACGAGCGATCGCATGCTGGTGACCGACGATGCTGCCATCGCTTTGTCGGGCGCGCTGGGGGGCGAACCTGGAATCGTGATCATTGCCGGAACCGGCTCCATCGCGTTTGGCCGCAACGCCCAAGGCCGAACCGCGCGGGCCGGCGGATGGGGCTATCTGTTTGGAGACGAGGGCGGCGGATTCTGGATTGTCCGCGAAGCTGTGCGGGCGGCTTTGCGCTGGGAGGAGGGTTGGGGATCGCCCACGGCGCTGCGGGCCATGTTGCTGGATAGCACCGGCGCGCGCAATGGCAACGATCTGATGCATCGCTGTTATACGCCGGAGTTTTCCCGGGCGCGCATCGCGAGCCTGGCAACCGTGGTGAATTCCGCGGCGGAAAATGGCGATCCCCTGGCGCTAAAGATCCTGGGCCAGGCCGCGGGCGAACTTGCCACCTTGGCCCGAGCCGTTCGCGGCCAGCTTTTCCGAAGCCCGGAACCGGTTCGCTGTGCCTACACCGGCGGAGTATTCCGAAGTCGTATTTTGCGAACTCGCTTCCGGGAATCGCTCGAATTCGAGCCGGGCCTGGTTTCGACGCCTCCCCTGCACGATCCGGCCGCCGGCGCACTACTCGAAGCATACCGAGCCATAGGCCCGATTCCTTACGGAATGAATCACCCGTTTCCAGAATAGGGGCTAGGGTGAGTTTCTCTAAAACACTCGCCGGATCCTGCGATAAGCCTGTTGGGGGGTGAACGGAGGCAATGGATGGTTGGAACTCGGGAGTGCAGGAAGATGACGCCGACATCGGCGTCCGCGCGCATTGCTTGCGGGTGGCCACCTGGTCGAGCGAATTGGCCGGAGCTATCGGGCTTTCCGAATCTGAGAGGAGGCTGGTGGAGCAGGCTGCCATCTCGCACCATATTCCCGCGATCCTGGTGGACGACCAGGCGCGCGCCCGCCTGCTGGCGGAAATGCGGTTAGAGGCGGACGGGGAACAACCACTGGTCGCCGAAGACGTGCGGATTGTGCTGGAGAGTCTGTGGGGACGCCGGCCGATCTCAGATCCAGCCATGGGTCAGATTGTCGCGGTGTTGGAGATCAGCGACGATTTCGATCAGTACTTCGAATCCGAGCCCTTTTTCGATGCCAGCGATACTCGCGATGAATGCGCAAATTCCTCGGTCGAAGCCATGCTGTCCTGCTTGCGGGTCCCGAACCCCGGAGACATCAGCCGTATCGTCGACCGGCTGCCGGGGCTCTCACGCGCGGCAGACCAGTTGATGCAGCAGGCCAGTCCCGAGGCCGGTCCCCGCCAAGGGGAGGAGTTTGCGGCCGCCCTACGCGGGAACTTCGTGTCTTCGCAGTCGCGCCCGATTTGGAACCACAGCCTGGAGCTCGCGCAAGCTGCCCAGATGCTGGCTCGGAACTGCTCCGTCGAAGTGGACCCGGCGCAGGCGTTCCTGGCGGGTTTGATCCACGACGTCGGCCGATTGGCCTTCTTCAGCATGCCAGCCGAATTCAGCGAACGGTTTCGTCGTCTTACCGCAGGCGGCTGTCCCCCGGTGGAAGTGGAGATGTGCCTGGCGGGGCGCTGCCACGGCCAAGTCGGGTCTGAGACTCTGGCGCAATGGAAATTCCCGCACGATGTGGTCCAAGCCGTGCGTTGGCATCATCACCCGGAGCGCTCCCCGCTAGCTTTAACTTCACTGCTCTATCTGGCCGAATTCCTGACGGACTCGCACGAGGATCTTCCGTCCTATGTCCGCTTACAAACGGCTTGCCGCCGGGCCGGGATCAGCATGGCTGCGCTGGCCGAGCTGCGCAACCAGGATATGGATGAGCTGGAAAGCTTGCGCTTCCTGGAGTAGCACGACACCAGAGCAGCGGGCAGTTGCGGCGCGGGAAACCGGGAGATGCGAGGTCTGCAATAATTGTTAAATGGCTGACGAGCGCAGCGCGTTGCTCCTCCTGATCCGGCGCGGACGGCGTCGCCAAGCCGCGCATCTCGCGATCCACGCCGCGTCATTTGCCGCCGCCGCTGCTCTGGCGGGAGTGACCGTGTTGTTGATCGTCGGCGCTCAAATCCTCAATTGGTATTGGCTGGTGGCGGTGTTCGCATTGAGCCTGGCTGCCGGCGCATATCATTTGCGCGGCCGTCTGCTGACGCCCTATCAGATCGCCCAATCCCTGGACCGGCGGCTGGAGTTGAAGGACGCGCTGTCCACTGCCTATTACTTCGGAAACGCGGGACATCCGGCCACGCGGCGCGATTTCATGGAAAGCCAGCGTGACCAGGCGGAAAGCCTGGCGCGGTCGGCCGACATCGATCGCGGCATGCCCTTGCTTTTGCCGCGCAGCGCATACATCAATCTGGCTCTGGTGGCGCTGGCAGTGGGGATGTTCGGGCTGCGCTACGGAATCAAGCGCAGTCTGGACCTTGGTTCGCCCCTGGTCCACCTCAACCTGGAGGGCTTCTTCGGCAACTCGCCGAAGATCGCCGATGCGCGTGCCCGCGGAAAACGTGCCGGCGATGGTGACGGCCCCCGCGATCCTGCCGCCGAGAATGCTTGGGACTCCAAACCCGGCGATCTCGATCCCGCCACCGACGCCGCGCGGGAATCGGTCCAAGATCCTGCCCCGAATAACGGAAACACATCTCCGGATGGCCCGGCCAAAGCGGATGCAAAGAACAACCAGCAATTACAGCCTGGAAGCAATCCGCTCGATTCGGGCGAAAAGGGAGAATCCCCGCCGGCCAGTGACGCCGGCGACAACGCTTCGGCTGGCGCCGATTCCAAATCCGGGCAGCAGAACGGCTCCAAGGAGGCAAAAGACTCCAAAGAAGGGAGCCAGTCGGGCAACTCGGAGAATTCCAGCCTGGCCAGCAAGCTGCGGGACGCGTTGTCCAATCTGCTGGCGAAAATGAAGCCGCAGTCCAAGCAAGGCGGCGGCAAGCCGAACGATTCGTCTCAGTCGGCCAGTTCGCGCTCTCCGCAACCGGGCGAAAAACAGGAAGGCGATTCCAAATCGGCCAGCAAGGACCAGGCGGATGCCAGCGCGAATTCGCAATCCGAGGGCGAGCAACAGCAAGGGGGAGCGCAGCAGGCTGCGCAAGGCAAGAGCGAGGGCCCCAGCAACAGCCAGCCGAACTCGCCGGATGGCAAAAGCGGCATCGGAAAACAGGACGGTGACAAGGCCGCTCGTGAGGCAGCCGAGCTGGCCGCAATGGGAAAACTTAGCGAGATCATCGGTAAGCGGGCCGCCAACATCACAGGCGAAGTGATGGTGGAAGTCGCATCCGGCAAGCAGCAGTTGAAGACGCAGTATTCCGATGCCAAAGGCGCGCATACAGAAGCCGGCGGTGAAATCAACCGCGACGAAGTGCCGTTGGCTTATCAGCAATACGTGCAACAGTATTTCGCGCAGATGCGCAAACTGCCCGCCGGGAAGAACAAGGCCGCGCCGGATTCGAAGCCCAAGCCAGCATCCTCCAGCCTGCCGTAACACTCGGGGCTACGCCCGGTAAGATTCTACTTCTTGTCTCTGGTTTGCGCGACGTTGCGCGCCAGGAAATTCACTACCTGCGCTTCGTCGCGGGCCACTTCATAATAGGCGGCGCGCAGCAGCTGATCCTTGCGATTGATCAAGGTCTCGCGGATGTTCTGCTGCACTCGCGGATCGGTTAATTCACGCTGGCCGGCCGGCTCCCGCGAAAAAATCTTGAATACGCGATAGCCTTCCGGCGTCTTCACCACCGGCGTTACCTGACCTGGCGTAGCTACCTGGATCGCGGCGCGGAGCTCCGGATTGGCCTTCTCCAGCGCCGAGGCGGGCACGAATCCCAGATCGCCCCCATTGGGCGCCGAGGTTGGATCCTCGGAATAATTCTGCGCCAGCATCGAAAAATCCTCGCCTTGCTTGAGCCGCGCCACCAGCATCTCTATCTTTTTGCGCGCCTGCTCTTCGTTCTGCGCCTTGTCGTTTTTCAGGTTGCGGACGTTCGGATCCGGATTGGGCGTCACAAAAATCTGCGCCAGATGCACTTGCGGCTCCGGAAAATTGAAGCTGCTCTTGTTGGCGTTGTAGAACTCGGTGACATCCTTGTCGGAGATGGAAATGTGCGACGTGATCTCCTTGTTCAACAGCTTGGTCATGCTCAGGTCGCGCTTGAGCTGCGCCTTCATATCGTCGGCGCTCATTTTGCGCGCCGCCAATTGCTTTTGAAACTCTTCCTGGGTGTAGGGCGCCTTGAGCTCGGCGAATCTCGATTCCACGTCCGCGTCGGTGGCCATCAAGCCCAGCTTCTCGGCCCGCTGCAGCATGATCTCGTTGTCCACCAGAGTGCGCAGCACTTCCAGCTTCTGGATCATCATCTGGTCGTCGCTCGGGCGCTCCGTGGACGACATGAATTGCGCCTGATACTGCTTGTCAAGGTCGGCATAGCCGATCACCCGCCCATTCACGGTGGCCGCGACATTGTCCGGGACGGCGTGCTTGCATCCGCACAAGCACAAGGCCAGAGCGGCGTTGGATAAAGCGCGGGAAGGACGAAGCATTCGGTAGCTAATTCCATTCTACAGACTCCTGCTACAATCGCGCGCATGGGGTGCGTAAACCGGGGGCGCCGCTACCTGCTGGCCGTTGCGCTGGCCGCGGCTCTCACAGCCGCCGAGGCTCCCCAGAACGATTTTCGCTTCTGCATCCTGGGCGACCGCACCGGCGACGCCCAGCCCGGAGTGTACGAGCGCGTGTGGGGCGAGATGGACGCGCAGCATCCCGATTTCGTTATCAATGTAGGCGACACTATCCAGGGCTACAACGACGCGACCGCGGCGTCGGAGTGGCGCGCCCTGCGCCCTCTGTGGGAGCGCTATCGGTATCCCATGTACTTCACGCCCGGCAATCACGACATCTGGTCGGCCGCGTCGCGGGTTATTTACGAACAACAAACCGGACGTTCCGGCATCTTATGGGTTCAATTACCAAAACGCGCACTTTACCGTGCTCGACAACAGCGAAACCGCGGACCTGAGCCTGAGCTTGAGCGACGGGCAGATGCAATTCCTGGCCAGCGACCTGGCGCAAAACCAGGCACGCGATCCGAAGTTGGTCTTCTTTCACAAACCCTTCTGGCTGATTCCCGTGAAATTTCAAAGCAGCCAATTTCCCTTTCATCAGCTGGTCAAAAAGTACGGCGTGCGCTACGTCGTAAGCGGCCACGGCCATCAATACGTGCGCGCCCTGGAGGACGGAATTGTGTACTTGGAAGCGCCCAGCTCGGGCGGCAAACTGAAGGGCCAAGGCTTTGATCAGGGCTGGTTCTTCGGCCATGTGCTGGTGACGGTGAAAGGCGCAAGCGTGGATATGACCGTCCATGAAATTGGCCGGCCTTTCGGCGACGGCCGCAGCTTCAAATCCTCGGACTAACCGCTTACTGACGTGCGCGGCTCAGTGGATTGACAGCGTTGCCGAGCCGCGACCATAAGGAAGCGGTGCGTGCCGATACAAAATGTGATATAACGGCCCACCGAAGCGCGCAAATGGAGGGTTTATGTCCAAGAATATAATAATTTGTTCGGACGGAACCGGGAATACCGCAATCAAGGACCGCGGCACGAATGTCTTTAAACTATTCGAGGCCGTCGATCTGAATGGCCACCGCGCCGATCCCCGGCTCACGCCGCAGGTCGCGTTGTACGACGACGGAGTGGGAACGGAGAGTTTTCTCCCCTTGAAGCTTTTGGGCGGGGCCTTTGGGTGGGGACTGAAGCGTAACGTTCTGGAGTTATACACCGGCCTGGTGCGGATCTACGATCCCGGGGACCGCATTTATCTGTTCGGCTTCAGCCGCGGCGCGTTTACGGTAAGAACCCTGGCGGGCATGATCGCGAAATGTGGGGTTCTGAATTGGAAGCGCACCAACACCACCGATGCCATGACGAAGGCTGTGGCGGCGGCTTACCGTACTTATCGCCGGGGCTACCGGACCTGGCTTTGGAGAGTTCTTCATTGGAAGAGCGTTCAGGATGTGCATGACTCATCCACTGCGGCGATGGCGAACTTCAAGGCTGAAAGACAGGCTCACGACGCGGAGATTCATTTCATGGGAGTCTGGGACACCGTCGACTCCGTAGGCGGCCCATTTCACATCAGCGATCTAATCAACACGTTTATCTATCGCTTTAAATTCCCCGATCAGAAACTAAGCGGGAAAGTCAGATGCGCCGTTCAGGCCCTGAGCATCGACGATGCCCGCGCCGCTTTTGAGCCGCTGTTGTGGGAGGGCCAGTCCAACCTGGAGCAGGTGTGGTTTGCCGGCGTTCACTCCAATGTCGGTGGAGGCTATCCCAAGCAAGGCATGTCGCTGGTGACGCTGGATTGGATCATCCAGAAGGCCGGCGAAAACGGATTGCGGATTTTATCCGATGACGTGAAGACATATTGGGAGCATGGCAGCGTGGACGATAAATTGTACGACTCCCGAGCGGGATTAGGCGTTTTCTATCGCTGGAAGCCTCGCGACATGCGGGCGCTGTCGGAAAAGCACGGGGCTGGCACACCCCAGGTTCATCTGAGTGTGCTGGAGCGCATTGCGCATGGGACCGAGGGCTACGCTCCGGGAACGCTCGCGCCGCGCGTGCAGGTTGTGTTCACTTCCAGCGGTGATTCCAATCAGGACCACGCCACCCAAGTCCGGACAGAAGCGGTGAGTTTGGCGCTGGATCGAGCCTTTAGCGAGCGAGGGGCCGATCTCGAAAAAGTGCATGGCACACTGATGCTCGGACTCATCGCCTACTACGTATATGTGGGGTCCTGTCTGGCGGTCGTCCTGGCGGCCTCCGTTCCCGAGAATGGCGGGTCGCGACTCAATCCATGGATCGTATTGAAGAATGCCGGCATTCTCGTTTACGACGCCGTGACGGGGCAGTGGGCGCCTCTGTTGAAAAGCGCGGAACGCCTTCTGACTGTGCCTGCGCTACTGGAAACTCTGTTGGCCGGATTCGCCGTCTCCGCTGCGATTGCCTATTACGTGGACCATGCCCGGAGCCGGGTCTTTTCTCTCTTCTGGCATCAATCGCGCGAGGAGCTGCGCAAAGCGCTGCAGGACGCGAGAAAGAGCTTACGGGCAGCCGCCGGTGAGTAGAGCCGCGCTCGTGCGATGATCACACTCAGGAGGCGGTATGGAAGCGATGATTTCAAGTCTGGTGAGCCGCTATGAAAACGGCGCGCTCACACGGCGCGGGTTGATTCAAGGTCTTGCGATGCTGGCAGCGGCAGGCGGGGCTGCATCCACCTCTCAGGCCCAGGACGCCGCTCTCAAGGGGACCAAGATCGACCACATCAGTATTCAAGTCGGCGATTTGCCGCGGTCGGTGGCTTTTTATGAAAAGATTTTTGGGCTGACTTTAGTCGGCGAGGACAAGCCCAACGAAATCGTGCGCCTCGGCATGGGAAAAGTGCTGGTATCGCTGCACCATAAGAATCCCACCGGTCTGGTGGATCACTTCGCGATCGGGGTTGAGAACTTCAACAAAGAAGCGGTGACCCGGACGCTGAAGGAACGTGGAATCATTCCGGAAGAAAATCTGGACGCGGGGTTTCATATCAAAGATCCGGAAGGAATGAATGTTCAGATTGTCGCAGCTTGAGAGTGCGAGACTAGTGGAGAGGTAGCTCTATGGAGGCCCATTTCTCGCCGGATAAAGAAGCCCGCCTTCGGGACTTCGCCACTCGGATCGGCAAAGACGCCGCCCAAGTTGTGGAGGAAGCCGTTGACAGGATGCTTGAATATGAAGTTCGTTTTACTGAAGCCGTGAATGAAGGTCGCGATGCCGCCCGCCGTGGCGATTTGCTGGAGCACCATGTAGTCGTGGAACGTATCGAAAAGCTCTTGCGGTCTTAGTGCGGGTTCGGTGGACGACCGCTGCTGCTTCCCATATCGTCGAGTATATTCGCAGAGACATCATCGAAGATCAAGCGGAAGTGATTCGCATTCGCCACTCGGCGCAAGATGGGCCGTGAGCCTTTCCGGGAATTTCGGAAGGGCTAAGTAGAGCGCCGCAGATCGCCAAGCGGATGCTACGGCCGGCCTTCGCTCGACGGCGGCACCAACCCCTTGATCCGCAGAAACGCGCCGATGATCCCGTACATTTCGTTGTCATGCGCGATGTTCCAATTCAGCAGCCCCAGCCGGCTCATGTCCCAGCGAAACCATTTCACCGGGGCGATGCCTCGAGCGTCGGTCATGGATGCGTACACCGGGTCGCAATAATCGAAGGACGCCTTCAGCGCCGCCACCAGATCGGCCTTGGCGGTTTTGGGGGGTGCGAACTTCGCGTCGGCAGTGGTCTTTTCGCCCTTCACCACCTGGCACATCAACAACTGCCCCTCGGCGACGTGCGCGATCATCTCGCCAAAGGTGCGTACCTGGGGGACAGTGCGGAACGAGTAATCCTCGGCCGGCATGCGGTCCGCCGCCTTGAGAAGACTATCCTTCACCAACGCATAACTTTGCCGGGCATCCCCGCTGATGGGATCGTTTTGAGCGCGCAGAGCTGCCGCCAGGCCGAGCCCGCACAGGAAAAGCAAATGAATCTTGGAACTCATATTATTTTCCGACCAGGTGCTGGAGATCTTTGTTGTTCTCGTTGCAGACGTACTCGAGCAAGTCGGTATCGGGAAGCAGTACCACCGGCTCGGTGACCGTCCATGGCTTAGTGTAGGCCTTCGGATCGTCGATGGTGATCACAATATCCATGTGCCCGAAATCTTTTCGCCGGAAGCGTTCGGTGACGAGCTCGGCGTCGGTGGCGGGACGGCCTTCGTTGTCCAGCCAGCCCTGATTGTTGAAGCCGGCGGTCTGGACCACGAAATCGTCCCCGTCCCAATGCCCAACCGAGTAGCCCTGCCAGGTGGGATTGGGATCCTTGGGAAGCTCGCGCCCATCCGTGAAAATTTGGCGAAAGCTGTGCACCGCCTCGTAGAGAATCACCACCATCTTCTCGCTGTTCACAATCTTGAATGGGTAGGGGACCGCGTCGGATCGCGGCACTCCGCCTGGGATGCAGTTTCCAGTAGGATCCTCCTTGCTCTCGGTGTCACGGCGGTGCTTGAATAACGCCGCAGCCCAAGGCTGAAAGGGAGCATCGGCGGGCTTCAGATCCGAAGCGATGTCGAGGATGTAGGGCGGGGAAGGCTTCCAGACGCCCGCGATATCCGTCTTGCCGTCGGGCCGCTTGGGCGCCGGCGCCGAGAGATTCGGCTTCCCATCCAGCAAGCGCGGAATTCCCGGTGTTTTGACATTGAACCACTGCGCTAAAGCCAACTGCGCGGAAGCGAGCCCGCATAAAAGGAGGGACGCACTGCATAGGATGGCTGGACGCATCTGGGACCCGTATCAGTATACAGCGCTCTAATCGGACGTACCGCTTTGGCCGATCTGGAGCTTAGTGAAAAAGCGGATCATGCACTGGTGTCCCATCGCCATAGGCATAGTGTTTCTGCTCTCGCTGGGCTCTCTGCAGCGGGATCGCGCGCTCAAGGGACAAAACGACTTTGTGCAGCTATACGCTGGCGCCCGGCTGGCCGGGACCCCCGATTTGTACTCCCGCACCGCGAATCTAGCGCTGATCAAGTCGATTCAGGGCTTCACCATGGATACGGTGGTGTACACACGGCCGCCATTTTATGCCGCGCTTCTTCGGCCGCTGGCGGCGCTGCCCTACCGCGTGGCGTATGGCATCTTTTCGCTACTGACGCTGACCAGTATCTTGTGGTTCGTCATTCGATTTTCAAAAGAATGTCCCTCTTTGCCGTTCTTTGCCGCGTTTAGCATTCCTCTCTTGACTGCGCTTTGCAATGGACAAGATACGCCGTTCCTGCTCGCGATTCTGGGCGGCTCCATTTTGTTGACCCGGCGGAACATGGAATTTCTGGCGGGACTGGTGCTGTCGTTGTGCGCCATCAAGTTTCACTTGTTCCTATTTTTCCCTGTTCTTTTATTGGTCAAGAAGCGTTGGCGCATTCTAGGCGGAGCGGCCAGCGGAATCGCACTTCTGGCGGGAGCGGGTTTGCTCGTGAATGGGCCGG
The DNA here is from genome assembly GCA_963824345.1 of Bryobacterales bacterium. Lineage (GTDB taxonomy): Bacteria > Acidobacteriota > Terriglobia > Bryobacterales > Bryobacteraceae > Palsa-89. Next base: position 49,308 of record CAWGOZ010000005.1, on the reverse strand, counting down.
ATTCGACGTGGCGGTATCTTGCGGTGCTGCGGGATCCCTGGATCAACCCGAGTGCGGCCGGAATGCCGAATCTGCACGGTCTGGTGGCCGTGCTGCATGGCGATGCGCGGATGGAATTGGCGCTCGTCGCGGTCGTTTTGCTGGCATTCCTGTGGATCACGCAGCGCAGTGAAAGCTACGAGTTTCTTTTTGCCGCAAGCCTGGTGTGCGGTCTGCTGGTCAGCTTTCATTCCAGTGTGGCCGACGATGTGGTGCTGTTTCCGGCGTTCGTCATGGCCTCGGGAGCCTCCGCCAGTGAACCGCTGCGCGCGTCGGCGGCCTTGATTTTGACGCCCATTCCGTATTTCATGGCATTGGCCGGCGCACCCTACAGCGCTGGTCTTCCCATCGCGCTGCTGCTGCTGTTGGGTATATTTTGTATGACGGCGCGCGAGCGGCGAAGCTGGATTTATTTGCTGCTGGCCGGAACTCGGGGCGTTAAGGCCGGCGCTGGCGCGGGCGTCACGCGTACTTGATTCCCGATTGCCACGTGATCCTTCGCGGCTTTGTAGTCGGTAACCAGGCGTTTCGCGATCTTATCGGCCACGTCGGCGCTGGCGCCCAGGAACTTGGCTCCCATGCTTTCGGCAGTGGCGGACCAGATGACATCGCCGTCTTTCGCCACCAGGCGGACAGTGGCAATGGCCTCGTGCTTCCGCTCCTCGATCCGGCTGCTCTGGTTTTGGCCCAGCGTAAGGCCGCCCGAGTGAGTGCTGCTGCTGCTCGCGTAGTTGCGCAAGCCCTCGCTGCTGCCCGCGGCGATCTGCGAGTGCGCGTCGAGGCCATCCGACGACTGGATGGTATTGGTGAAGACGTCGTCATCGCCCGCGCCCTTCAATACGGCGTCAGCCTTGTCTTCCTCCTCGGTGATGATGAACTGCTTGGAGTTGTGGAGGCTGGTCATGAGCAAGTCGCGAATCTGTAGCGCCGCGTCGCCGCCGGTCAGCACCGCGATATAGATGCGGCGGACCTTGCTCAGCGCCTGAGCGGATTCTTCCTCCGGCGTCTGGGACGCGTAGGGCGCGTAAAACAGCAGGGCGCACAAGAACCAGGGCATGACTCAGCTCTTCCCGCTCCTGCGAGCATCCTCATCTTGATACTCAACCTTGCGGCCGGTGCGCGCTTCCAGGCTGACCAACATCACTCGGATATCATCCTTGCCCACCTTGAAGATCATGGCCTGCTGGTGCTCGTCGTCATCGGAATAACCCACGGTGAGAAAGTGCTGGCGCTTGGTGGCGAACAGAAACAGCGGCGAAATCAATAAAGCGGCAATGTAGCGTCGATTCACCTTTTCCCCGTATTCCACCAGGTTGATCTTGTCATAGGGAACTCGCCAACTGGCTTTTCCCGAATAGAAGACAAAGAATCGGGCGTCCTCGGCCTGCACGGTTCCGTGGCAGCCGGCTGGAATTTGCGCGATGGTGCCGCCAACGTATTCCGCGCGGGGACCCGAACTGCCGGCTTGAAGATTCGGCCATAGCAGCGCGGCCAGCCCACCGAGCGCGGCAAGTTTCCTGGGTGTCATACTGGAGTTAGTAGCCTGACTCCTCTGAAACTCTCACCGATGTTGGCGCCGATGTTTGCCATGGACCAAAATAAGACCCAAGAGGAACGTGTCCTCACTCCCGAGGATGCGCTGGAGGGCGTCATTGTGAGTCCCGACACCCGCCGCGCCAATCGAGTGCCGCCCGGGCAAAGCCGCACCAGGAAATGGCCGATTTTGGACACCAGCGGCGCGCCGCCGATTTCGCTCGACCGCTGGAAGTTTGCGATCGGCGGCCTGGTGGCTCGTCCCATGGAGTGGAGCTGGGCTCAGTTTCAGGAAATCGAGCGAGTGAAAGTGTTCGCCGATTTCCACTGCGTAACGCACTGGTCGCGCCTGGGCAACACCTGGGAAGGCGTGTCCACCCGCAAGCTGATGGAGTTGGCCGGCGGCGCGCTGGCGGGCGCTCAGTATGTGATCGCGCGCGGTTACGACGCTGGGTTCACCACTAATCTTCCGTTGGCCGATTTTCTGGCTGAAGACGCACTGGTGGCGTTTCTGCACGACGGCCAACCGCTCACCGCCGAGCATGGCGGTCCGGCGCGCCTCATCGTTCCGCAACTATACGCGTGGAAGAGCGCAAAGTGGATCGCCGGCCTCGATCTGGTGGATCGCGACAAGGCTGGTTTCTGGGAGCGCAACGGCTACCACATGCATGGCGACCCGTGGAAGGAAGAACGTTTTGGCTGGTAATGTTTTGGCGTGCGGACGGCCAGGGAACGCGCGGAGGGCTGCGCCCTTCGCTCCGCAGCCGAAACTCTGGGCCCAGCGGGGATTGCATGCGGCCTGGCTCGGCCATAGCACTGTGCTGCTGAAGATCGACGGATTCACCATCCTCACCGATCCCATCCTGGGCGCGCGCTGTGGAGTGCGCATGGGCCCGGTGACGGTGGGTCTCCGCAGGCTGGTAGCTCCGGCGCTGAACCGCGCGCAATTGCCGCATGTCGATCTGATCCTGCTTTCGCATGCGCACTTCGATCACTTCGATCTGGCGACCCTACGGAGTCTGGAGCGCGCGGGCACGGCGGTGGTGACGGCGAAATACACCAGCGACCTGTTGCGCGTGCGGCGCTATCAAAGCGTCACGGAGGTGGGCTGGGGCGAACGCCTTCGTGTGGGGCCGCTCTCGATTACCGGAATTCCCGTTAAGCATTGGGGCGCGCGCCTGCGTTCCGATGTCCATCGCGGGTATAACGGCTACTTGATCGAGAGCGGGCGCCGCCGCGTGGTGTTCGGCGGTGACACCGCGTTCACCGATGCGTTCAAATCCGTGCGCGCCAGGAAGCCCGTGGATCTTGCGATCCTGCCGGTGGGCGCGTACAACCCTTGGATTTACGCGCATTGCAATCCCGAACAGGCCTGGCGGATGGGCGTCGATTGCGGCGCCGAACACCTGCTGCCGGTGCATCACCAGACCTTCCGCCTGAGCCGCGAGCCCTATTTGGAGCCGGTGGAACGCTTTCTGGCCGCGGCCGGCAGCCGTTCCGATCGCGTGATTGCCACGCGCGTGGGGCACGAATGGTCGCTCGCATAACAGCGCGCCTCATCTTGCTGCTCACGGTCGCTGGGGTGGTTTTAGCGCAGGATCCGCGCGAGATCGTGCGCAAATCCGTGGAGCTCGATCAAGCTGACTGGGCCCGCATGAAGGACTACACCTGGATCGCGCGCCAGACAGATCGCAGCCTGGATTCGCGCGGCAACGTCAAATCCGAAAAGACGGAGGAGTGGGAAACCGTGGTCCTCTACGGCGAGCCGCATCATCGGATGCTCGCGCGCGATGGAAAGGCGCTTTCGGCCGGAGATCAACGCAAGGAACAACAGAAGTTGGATAAGGCCGTGGCGAAACTGGAGCACGAAAGCCCCCAATAGAGGGCGCGCCGCGAGGCCGAGTATGAAAAGGGTCGCGAGCAAGATCGCGAATTCCTGCGCGAAGTTCCGGACCTGTTCGATTTCAAGCTTCTGGGCGATCAAAAAATCGACGGCCACGATGTGTGGGTCATCTCAGCCACGCCCAAGCCGGGCTATCGGCCCAAGCACAGCGACGCCAAGCCGCTGCTCAAGGTCCGAGCCAGGATGTGGATCGACAAGGCCGAGTATCAATGGGTGCGCCTGGAAGCCGAGACCACGGCCACCCTTTCGTTCGGCCTGTTTATCGCGCGCTTGAATCCGGGCGCGAAGTTAGTCTTCGAGCAAACGAAGGTGAACGATGAGGTATGGCTGCCGAAGCGCGAACTGGTCAGCGGCGCGGGCCGGCTGGGATTGGTGAAGAAGCTGGCCGGCGAACAGGAAACCACCTGGAGCAACTACCGCAAGTTTCAGGTGGATTCAAGAATGGTCGCTGCCCAATAGGGTTGTATACTACTTGCGTCGGCCCCCTTGAATCCTCCCAACTGGTATTTGGACCCGCTCGCCGCGGCTCAAAAGCGCGAGGTGCACCTGGAATGGATCAAACGCAATGCGCCTCCGGGATTGCGGATTGAAACCGTTTTGAAAACCGATCTGTTCGAGGAAGCTTATGGCCAGGACGAGCTTCTTTTTTCGCTGCCGTTTGATGGCAGTCTCAAGATCGGATGCGACATCAGTGCATCAACTGTCGGGCGGGCGGCGGATCGCGGGCGTGACAGCGGATGCCTCTTCATTAACGCCGACGTGCGCCGACTCCCTTTGGCGGACCAATGCGTGGACCTGGTGCTGTCGAATTCGACGCTCGATCATTTTGACACCGAACAGGAGATCGAGCAGTCCGTTCGGGAGCTGGCGCGCGTCTTGAAGCCGGGCGGGATTTTGCTGGTCACGCTGGACAACCCCGGCAATCCTTTGTTCATGCTGTTCCGCGCCGCGGTGCCGTGGTTGGGTTTGAGGTTTCGGCTCGGGAAAACCCTTTCGCAACGTGAACTCCTGAGGATGTTAGATCGGACCGGGCTGGAAGTACAGTCGACCGGCTGGCTGCTCCACAATCCGCGGTTTCTTTCGACGGTCCTGTTCTTGACGCTGCGGCGTCTCTTGGGACGCCGAGCCAATTCGCCCATCCGGTGGCTACTGGCAGCCTTTTCGAAGTTCGAGGCTTTGCCCACTCGCTCTCTCACCGGCGTGTTCATTGCCGCGTCTGCCCGTAAGCCGCCGGCGCCGTTTTTGCCGTAAGGGCCAGCAAATACGCTTGCATGGTTCGTTCCACGCCCCGTTGCACGGCGAAGGATCCCTTTCGCCACGCCGGATTCGATCGATTCCCGGTAAGGCGCATGATCAAGACTCGCACGGGAGCCTTACGCGACCACACCCATAACGAATAAATCTTGCGGGCCATCCAGCTACGGCGTTCGGGTCCGCACACGCGAGGCCCGCCCTTCTTGACCTGGCCAAACAGGTGCCGGGGAACACCGGCTTCTTCCGCGATCCGCCGCGCGATCGGCCTGTCGTAGGCCCCGCCGATCGACCATGGGTCCATCGCTTTCGACTCCATAATGGCCTTGATAGACGGGGCGTGCAGCCCTCCACTACAGGCCAACGGAAAGTGGATGAATCCGGTTCTCAGGCGAAATTCAAAAAGCGCCAACCCGCCGAGCTTAAACCCCGTCGGCTTTTGAAAGAAAGGATGGCCCGCAAAAGCCGGAAGGCCCCACCGTGGACCGGCCTCCCGAGTCCACAACCTCTCGCCGTACCTTCCCGACAGAAGAAGCGCGCCAACCAGTTGCTCTTCCATCAGCACCATGGTCCGGTCGACGCCGTCCGGTTCGAGATAGAATTCATGTTCGCGGCGATCGGGGAGACGGTCATAGTCGGTCCGTTCGTATTCGGTGAGACGCAGACCCAAGTAGGGCGCGATCTGGCTACCGCTGTCGTCTACGTAGCCCGCTTTGCTGTTGCTCTTTCGGAATGCGAGAGCTTCATGGCAGCCCGCTTTGGCCGCCAGCGCCGAAATCGCGGTTGTGTCGTAGCCCTGAGAAAGGGTGGTCACGGGTCGGTATGCCCAGCGGCGGCCTGGGTCGCCGGCATTTGCAAATACCCGCTCCGCGGTGCGCGAAAGAAATGACACGTACCCGCCGTAATCCGCAGGCGGCGGCCCGAGCGGTTTCTCTATCCTCGAGACGGTCAGGTTTGGCTGGATCGCCAGATTGCAGCAGTCATGCAGTTCCACCACCCTTGGCCCAGCCAGCCGCAGCCGCTTTTCCGTCACGCGGATGCCGATCCGGTTGTAGTCGAGGAAGCGAAGATAGTAATGCGGATAATGCGGATCTAGCCGCTCCCCGCTCAACGCGAGCAGAAAGGCCAGTGAGTTCGAGACGAAAAGTTCATCGCCGGTCCGGATCGAGTAGAGCATTTCGTAAGTATGGCTGGGGCCGGCGAACAAAACTCCCTCGTCCGCGAGCCGTCCGCCGGATCCGGCGAATGTCTCAGCCTGGTCAAATCGGTAACCCTGGAACGGCCCATCCCAGGCGCCTTCGAAGAAGCAGTCCTCCCGCGTCTCCACCCAAGGGCCGTGCAGGATTCGAACGGCGCGCTCCTCCTTACGCAGCCGTGCGGCCCAAGCCAAGCGAGGCAGATTCGGGTAGAGCTCAAATTCCAGAGTCACGGCCCACCTAATAATGAATACCAATCAGCGGCCAGTAGAACGGCACCACGATCAACAGGAGCAGGGAATTGAGGATGCTTAAACACAAGCCCAGGCGAAACAGATCCTTCGCGCCGAAGCAGCCATACGAATAGCCCACAATGAGGACGGCGTTCTGATAGGCGAAAATGGTGGCGCCGGACGAAAAAGTCCAAACCATACCCAGTGCCAGCGCGTTGAGATGGTGCGCGGAGGCATAGGCCATCAGGCCCGGCATGGAAGTGCCTAGCATCGAGATTCCGCTTGCGAGAAACAGATGGTAAACAAAACCGATCCAGTACAGCGCGAAGGGCGCAACGGAGGTGTGGCCAATGAACGGCGTGATCCAGCCAAACAGAACCTGGGTGAAAATATCCAGACTTTTCGTTGCGGTGAGGACCTTGCCCATGCTGACCACCGACGCAACGAAAAACACCAGCAGATAGTCCACGCGCCTCAAGTCTTCCAGGCCAAGTACGCCGACCCGCGGCAGCATGGCTAGCAAGACTACACCCAAGGCGATTTTCGATGCAGGCACATGGTGCAGAAAATCGGTGAGCCATAGCACCACAGCGGCGCCAACAAAAATCAGCGACTTCTTCTCGAGCGGCTTCCAAGCGCCCAGCTTCGCGAGTTCCTGCTTCAGATATGCGCTGCCTCCGGGCAGGGCCGGCTTCTCGGGAGGAAACAACCGCAGCGTCAGCCGCCACGCCGCCAGGATCAACACCAGATCGACCGGCAGATAGGCCAGCAGCCATCGGCTGTACAAAACCTGCATGTGGCCAAAGCGTTCCATGGCCCCGCGAGCGGTGATGGTGGCGGCGCCGGCGATGATGGTCTTGTCGAAGACGCTGGCCGAGTAGGTGAGAATCAACAGCATGCCGCGCGAGATGTTGCTGCCCCTCTCGAGACCGAATGCTTCGTTCACGCCCAGCGCGATCGCGGCCATGATCACCACCCGGGGAACGCCGGAGGGAACGGCGAACGTGATCAGAGCATCGGCGATAATCAGGCCCAGCAAAAGCCGCGAGTAGGAAGTCCCCACCCGCGACATCACTCCGAATGCGATTCTGCGCGCCAAGCCCGACTGAATGGCCATCGTACCGAACAATATCGCGGCCAGCAGGAACCATGGCGTCTCGTCGGCAAACCCGCTGAAAGCTACATCCACGCTCACCACGCCGAGCGCCCAATACAAATAACAACCGATGAGGCCTGCCAGGCCCGGGGACAGGACTTCAAATGCCCAGGCCAGAATCATGAATAAGGAAATCGCGATCGCGTGTTTCCCCGCTGGGCTCACACCGAGCGGGGCGAACCATGCGGCGGCCGGCAACAGGATCATCAAGCTCCAACCGGCCTGTTTTGGCCAGCTCGCCCGCGACACTTCGATCCCCGAAACTGCTACCCCGGCCATGCAAAAGTATACCCCGAGTCCGTATAATCTTCGTCAATGGGCGGGAGCTTGTCTCGATGGTTCGGAGCAGTTGCGAACTTCTCCCAGACAGCCAGAGGAATTCGCGACTTCGTTCGAATCCCGCCGCCGGCGGATTGCATCGGCCTGGTACGGGGGCAACTGGAGAATCGCGAGTCTCTGTTTCTCGATACACTGCGGCGCGTGGTTTTCGACGATGCATCCCATCCGTATCGGGAGATGTTTCAGCTCGCCAGATGCTCGCACCAGGACTTAGCGGATCTGGTCCACCGAAATGGCCTGGAGGCAGCCCTGCGCCAAGTTCGCACCGCGGGCGTTTATCTCAGCCAGGACGAGTTCAAAGGGCACACGCCCATCGTGCGCGGCGGCCGGGAGATCCCGGTGTTTTCTGGAAGTTTTCTGAATCCGCTAGCCAAGGGAACCATGCGGCATGTCAGCAGCGGCAGCCGGGGCCGTCCGGTCCAAAGCTATCGTAGCTCCGAGTTCCTGATTCATCAGGAGGCGTTGCATGAAATCGTGGTGCGCGAGTTCGGGCTCCAACGGCGCGCTCAAGTGGTGTTGCGCCCCACGCTACCCTCGGCTCTCGGGCTGCAAGACTGCGCGATCGCGGCTCGCAAGGGCCATCGTCTGGAGGGTTGGTACTCGTCTGGCCGGAGCGGTTTGTACGCGCCGGCGACGGCAGCGCTGGTGCTGGTGGCACGCTCCGCCGGATGCCGGATTCCATTTCCCAAGGTGCTTCCAGAAAACGATTTCTCTTCGGCCGCGAAGCACGTTGCCCGGCTGTGCCGCGACGGCGTTCCCTGTCTGGTTTCGGGACCCGCGAGCCCCGCCGTTCGGCTGGCGGCTGCCGCGCTGGACAGCGGGCTGGACATTCGCGGGACTCTGTTTCTGGTCAGCGGCGAGAGTCTCACCGATGCCAAGCGCGCCGTGATCGAACAGGCCGGCGGCCAGCCTTTCGCGCGCTACGGCGTCAGCGAGCTGGGTTTCATCGGACATGGATGCCACCAAATGACCGAAGGCGATTGCGTCCACCTCTACAGCGACGCGATCGCCGCAATCACGCATCGCCGCACCGCTCCGCTGACCGACATCGAAGTTGACTCGCTGCTGTACACCACTCTGCTGCCGAGCGCGCCGCTGGTGCTCATCAATTTCGAAGTCAACGACAGCGGCGTGCTGGAGAGAGCGAGCTGCGATTGCGAATTTTCGCGCGCCGGATTTCACTGGCGCATCCGCGACATCTTCAGCTTCGGAAAAATGACCGGGCATGGGATAACGCTCATGGGGACGGACTTGGTTCGCCTGCTCGAGCTGGTGCTTCCGGCGCGCCTGGGCGGGCGTCCTGGAGATTTTCAACTGATCGAGCACGAGGGTCCGGCGCAGACCAAGGTGGAACTGCGAGTGAGCCCCCGGGTGCCCGCGTCCTCGCCCCAGAGGATCCGCGAATGCTTCCTGGAAGAGATCCGTTTGATCTACGGCGGATCCCTGGCGGGGCGCGTTTGGCGGCACGCGGAAGCTCTGGAAGTAGTGGTCGCCGAACCGTTCGTTACCAGCACCGGCAAGATCAACTCACTGCATTTGCTGGGACAGAGCACAACGGCCGGCAGGCCCGTAGCGCCGTGAACGCCCCCTCCCGCCATGCTTAGAATCCCATTGCAAACCTGGGCCGCCGTCGCAGCGTTTTGCCTGCTCTGGATCGCGCTGGGGTCGCAGATCGCGCCCACCGCCCGCAAACACGATTTCCTGAATCTTTACACCGGAGCCTCGCTGGCCCTGGATGGGAACTTCGCGCACATGCATTCCCCCGAGGTCCAGCTTGAGCGCGAGCGCCGGTTCGTTCCAGGATTGGATGCCTTGGTCCCTTTTGTCCGGCCGCCGTTCTACGCGCTGATCCTTGCGCCGCTGGCGCTGCTTCCGTTCGGCCCGGCCTTCTGGGTATGGATCGTTCTGCAGTCCGCCATCCTGGTTGGGTGCTGGGCTTGGGCTTTCCGGCGGTGGGGCCCCGACGCGCTGATCTTCGGCGCTCTTTATCTGCCAACCGCGCTCGGAATCGCATCCGGGCAGGATTGCGTCGAAATGCTGGTCATCGCCATTGCGATTTACACACTGGCGGAAAAAGATAACCAGGGGGCCAGCGGGGCAGCTCTCGGTCTGGGTCTGATCAAATTCCATCTCTTTCTGCTGTGGCCGCTGGCGCTGGTGATTCAGCGGCGCTGGCGTATGTTGTTCGGCGCCGTCGCGACCGTTGCCGCCGCATTGCTGCTATCGCTGTGGCTGGCGGGAACCGGCGGACTGCGCGAATATTACCAGCTGCTCCAAAAGAAGGATCTGGAGCATCTTAGCCCTTCCCCCGAGCTGATGATCAATGTGCACGGCCTTGCGCTGAACTTTGGCACGGATAACCTTGCGATCCGCGGACTGCTGATTTTGATCGTGGTTGCCCTGGTATCGGCGGCCTGCTGGCGCGCTCCCTTGTGGCGATGGATTGCGGCGGCCTCGGCCGGCTCCTTGCTGGTCCCGCCCCATGTCTACGGTTACGATGCCGCGTTGCTGCTGCTGTCGTTGTGGCTCGCGATTTTTATTTCCACCGATACATTCACGCGTCTGGCGGCGACGTTGCTATGCACGCCCATCCCATTCCTGATGACATTGGCGGAACGCCCCTGGGCCGCCGCCACGCCCTTGGCGCTGCTGCTGTTTCTAGTCGCGCTCAATCGCAAGGTGAATCATTCTCAAAAGCCCTCCCATACATAGGCCGAGAAATTCCGCGTCTTGCGGAAGCCCATCCGTTCGTACAAAGCAATCGCTTCCGTGTTCGCGGCCGTCACCGTCAAGGTCACTTTCCGGCAGCCATGCCGCGCCAGCGATTCGAGCGACCGCCGGATCAGCTCGTACCCCACGCCCGTCCCGCGCGCCGCCCCCGACACGCATACCTGCGTCACATGACCGACGTCGGTATGCACCAGGCTGGCCAGGCATATCCCCGTGAGCCGCCCCGTTCCCGGATCCATCGACACATACGAAGCCGGTTGAAAGAACGCTCCGCATCCGGGAAACTGCACGATGTTCATCAGGAACCGCCGAGCTCCGGCGGGCGACCGGTACTGATCGTTGATCTCGCTATCGACGTGCCCGCGGTAGGCCGTCGCAATCAGCGTAGCCGCTTCGTCCTGCTTGCGCTCGGACCAGCTATCGAACCACACCGGCTGCGTTGGACGCCCCTCGCGCAAACGCCCCGCGGTGTCGGTCGAGATCTCCATGAAGTTGCGCGCGTGGGCGTGCAAAAAGTGCCGCTCCGGCAATTCCATCGCGCCGCCGGTGCGCAACATCATCAATTGCGATTCGATGCGCCGGATGTACTGCATCTTGACCAGTGCGTCCACCACGGTGCCAAGCAAGCGCTCTTCGTTCTCCACGCTCAAGTAGTCCTTCATCACGTAGAGATCGCCGATCAACCCCTTGCGCTCCTCGGCCACGTAGTAGCAATAGCCGGCCGGGTAGCCGTTGATTAGCAGCGCATAGCCGTTCAGCGCCTGCATCTCGAGGAAGCGCCGGACCAGTCCAGCCGATCCGCGAAAATCCCAGTCCAACGTATCGCGCCAGACCTGGGTCTCTTCTTCGAGCAGCATGTCCAGGTCGCCGCCCCGCAAATGGCGCAGTTCAACCACGCGGGTCAGGGGGGTGTCGGACAGAGCCGCCATACGGTTCAAGCCTACACCGAAACAGAATGGCAGTGCAGCGTCAGAGGCGAGTAAGTGCTAGAGCGCGGCTCAAAGTGCCGCGGTGACACACGCGTGAAGGCCTATCGAGGCTCGGTCAGCGATTGAGCTTTTTCGGTAATTTCGGCCAGGTTCTTCTCGATTCGCAACCGAAGTTTCTCATCGCCGTTTATTCTAGCGCGTCGCGCTATGCTGAGAGAGATGCTGCGCTACCACGTAGCCTATTTTTTACCTCGCGGCGATGACCGCATGGTCGTGGCTGAAGTCCTGGACTTTCCGGGCGTGGCAAGTCAAGGCTTCGACCTCGCCGACGCGCGCCTCATGATCGCCAGTGCCCTCGAGGAGATTGCTCAGATGCATCTGGAGGAGGGTAGGCCGCTCCCTGTTCCGAATCCAGACGCGACGGCCGCCGACGCCGACTTGATCGAATTGCTTCCCCTTTCGATCGAGGCCGGTGCACCGAAGCACTGAAGCGCCGCGAGCTGATAGACCATCTTCAACGCAACGGTTGCCGCCTCGAACGCGAAGGAGCTCGCCACTCGGTCTTTGTGAATCCCGCCACCAAGGCGAAGGCTCCGGTCCCGCGTCACACAGAAATAGATAACAGGCTGGCGGTGAAGATCTGCCGTCAATTGGGTGTGCCTTCCGTTCGCCCCTGACTTCCAAGCCGCGAAATCTTCCTCCAACCTTCCCACGCTACAATAGAATTTTCAACGGAGACCCTATGCCTGCACTTCCCCGGCGCACTTCCGTGCCCGTCAAAATCGGCGATGTTTGGGTGGGCGGCGACCACCCCATCGTGGTCCAGTCCATGACCAACACCGACACCGCCGACACCGCCGCCACCGTCAACCAGGTGATGGCGCTCGCCCAAGCCGGCTCCGAGCTGGTCCGCGTCACCGTCAACACCGAAGCCGCCGCCCAAGCCGTCCCCAAAATTGTCGACACGCTCGACAAATTCGGCGTGCGCGTTCCCATCATTGGCGACTTCCACTACAACGGCCACCTCCTCCTGAAGAAGTACCCCGATTGCGCACGCGCGCTCGCGAAATACCGCATCAATCCCGGCAACGTCAACATCGGCAAGAAGCACGACGACAACTTCCGCACCATGATCGAAGTCGCCATCGAACACAATCGCCCGGTGCGCATCGGCGTCAACTGGGGCTCGCTCGACGGCGCGCTGCTCACGCGCATGATGGACGAAAACTCGCGTCTGCCCGAACCTTTGGATGCGATGGAGGTTACGATGAACGCCATCGTCGCTAGCGGCCTCCTGGCCGCTCAGGCCGCCGAAAGCTACGGACTGGGCCGCGACAAAATCATCCTCAGCGCCAAAGTCTCGGGCGTCCAGGATCTCATCATGGTTTACCGCAAGCTCGCCGCCCAATGCGACTACGCTCTGCACCTTGGACTCACCGAAGCCGGCCTCGGATCGAAGGGCATCGTCGCCACCACCGCCGCGCTCTCGGTGCTATTACAGGAAGGCATCGGCGACACCATCCGCGCCTCGCTCACCCCGCTCCCCAATGGCGATCGCACCGACGAAGTCATCGTCTCGCAGCAAATTCTGCAAGTACTCGGCCTACGCCACTTCACTCCGCAGGTCACCGCCTGCCCCGGCTGCGGCCGCACTACCAGCACCTTCTTCCAGGACATGGCCGATCAAATTCAGACTTACCTGCGCGAGCAGATGCCGGCGTGGAAGGAGCGCTACGCCGGCGTCGAAGAGATGAAGGTGGCGGTGATGGGCTGCGTGGTGAACGGCCCCGGCGAGTCCAAGCATTCGCACATCGGCATCTCGCTGCCCGGCACTTTCGAGGAACCCGTCGCGCCGGTTTATATTGACGGCAAGCTCTCCACCACGTTGCGCGGCGACCGCATTGTTGCCGAGTTCATCGAGATCCTCAACAACTATGTCGATCGCCGCTACGCCGCGCGCGTCGCCGAAACTACAGCAGTGTAGTCGATCTGCGCAGCATACTTATTGGCACGTCAGGCCTCTCGGCGGCCGCTTTCGCCGCGCTCCTGTTGACCATTCTGCGTGGCCCTCACGGCTTCGATTCCGCTGCCCGCGACCAAACCGCGCGTATCTTCTCGATCGGCCTGGCGGCGCAGTGCCTGCATTTCATGGAGGAGTCTGTCACTGGATTTCCCGAACGATTCCCTCCGCTCCTAGGCCTCCCGGCGTGGCCCCCGGATTTCTTCGTAATTTTCAATCTGACCTGGCTGAGCATCTGGATACTCTCCGTGATCGGGCTGCAAAAAGGCTACCGGTTCGCGTTGTTCCCAATCTGGTTTTTCGCCACTGCATCGATAGCGAACGGGATCGCGCACCCGGCGCTCGGCCTGGCAGTTCGCGGATATTTCCCAGGACTGATTACGTCACCAGTGGTAGGAGTGCTCGGCGTGCTGTTGTGGCTCCGTCTGCTAGCCCTGACCAAGCCCACGGCGCAAGCCTGAGACTACGCGTTTTCCGACCACACCGCCAGCTCGTTCCCATTTGGATCGGCAAAATGAAACCGATGCCCGCCTGGAAACGAGAACGTATCCTTGACTATCTTCCCTCCCGCCGCTTTGATCCTGGCTTGCGACGCCCCGAGGTCGCTGGCATAAATCACCAGCAGCAAGCCGCGCGCCGGCCCTGGGATCTCGGTCCAGAACCCGCCCGCCAGGCGGCCATCCTGAAAGCTGGTATAGTTCGGCCCGTAGTCCTCGAACTTCCATCCGAACGCGGCGCTGTAGAATTGTTTCGTCCCGGCGATGTCGGTCGCGGGAAGCTCGATATAATCGATCTGGTTTTCGGGTTTGTGTTGGCTCATGGTGTCTCGATCTTAATCGAGATCGCGCGCCCGGGATTGTAGAAAACGGCCAGGTGTGCAACCGGCGAACTCCTGAAACTCCCGAATGAAGTGCGCCTGGTCGTAGTAGCCGCAGGCCGCCGCGAAGTCCGCCCAGCTCGGTTGAGCCGCCCGCATTCCCGCGATTTTTTCCGCTGCCTTGCGGAATCGAAGAATCCGGGTCAAGTACTTGGGCGAGACGCCCGCTCGTTCCAGGCACAGCCGCCGGAAATGCCGCACGCTGAGACCGCTTTCCGCGATCGTTTCATCCAATGAAGTCTCAGCCGCTGTCAGCTCCCGCAACACGCGCTCGCCGCTGTCCGGCGGGTCCAGCGGCCTCAACCATTGATCCATCAGTCCGCCCATCGCTTCCAAGCTGTTGTGTTCCGCCAGTCGCTCGAACATGCGCCGCGCTGTTTTGCCCGCCAAGTCCTCCAGCGGCCGTATTTCGTCGGTGAGCCGCTCCACGCCCGGAATGAAAGATGAAGCCATGCCGGGTCGAAATCGAACTCCGAAGAAGGATTGCGCCGTGGGTCTGGACACCCTCAATGGAGCCGTCATCAATCCGACCACTTCCAAGCCGATTGGTTTTCCGCCGCTCCGCGAAAACAAAATATCAACGCAACCGTCCGGCAGCACCAACTGATCTCCCGCGCCCTCATCTCCGGCGCCTTCGTGGCTCTGCCACCAGTAGCATTCCAAGTAGCGCCGGAGTCGCGCGCTCGGCGGGATTTCCCTGTAGGTGGCCACGTCCCTTCAGTTTAACCACTATCGCGCCCACCGAAGCGAAATGTGATCAACTGTCTAGGAGTAAGAGATGGCTCCTTCAGATTCTTCCATTCACGCGTTCCGTGTTGCGATCCCGCAGGACGTGATCGACCGCATCGTTACCCGCGTCCGTCTCGCGCAATGGCCGGACCGCCTCGATGGCCCTGGCTGGCGGTATGGCGTCGACTGGGACTACATGCGGGAACTCGCCGCATATTGGACTTCACGCTTCGATTGGCGCCAGGCCGAGGCCAGGCTGAACGCCTTCCCGCAGTTCACGGCGCGGGTCGACGATTTCGATATTCACTTCTATCACGTGCGCGGCCATGGCCCGCGGCCCTTTCCGATCGTCCTCACGCATGGCTGGCCGGGCTCTGTATCCGAGTTCCTGGACGCCATCGGACCGCTCACCGATCCCGCCAAGTTCGGCGGGGCTGCAGAGGACGCCTTCGATGTCGTGATTCCGTCGCTTCCGGGGTTCGGATTCTCCTCCAAGCCCAAGGGCAAGCCCATCGGCCCGGTCACCATCGCGCGGCTCTGGCACAAGTTGATGACCGAGATCGCCGGCTACCAGCGCTTCGGTGCGCAAGGCGGTGATTGGGGACAAGCGGTGACCACGCAACTGGCCACGCAGTTTCCCCAATCGCTGGCCGGCATTCATTTGAACGGCGCGCATGCCTGGCCGCTTCTCGAATCCGAACAGACCCCCGAGGAGCGTGCCTGGGTTCTTGCGTCCGCCGCGTACCGGCAGCGCGAGATGGATTATGTCGGAGAGCAGTCGCGCAAGCCGCAGACCGTGGCGTTCGCACTTTCCGACAACCCCTTGGGCCTGGCAGCTTGGATCGTCGAAAAGTTCAAAGTGTGGAGCGACTCGGCGGATGGAATCGAGAGCGCCTTCACCAAAGATCAGATCCTCACCAACATCATGCTCTACCTGGTCACCGGCACGGCCGGGTCCGCGGTCTGGATCTATCGCGGTGATATGGACGAAGCCAGCATGACGGGCGGCAAGATCCCGGTCCCGACCGGTTTCGCCCGGTTCCCGAAAGAGGTTCCGATCTTCCTGCCACCCCGGCGATTCCTCGAGCAGGACTTCAACCTGGTGCATTACACCGAGATGCCGCGCGGCGGCCACTTTGCCTGCCTGGAGCAGCCGCAACTGTTCGTGGAGGATGTACGGGCGTTCTTCCGCAAAGTGCGGGATTGATCCAATGGATCTCGCGGAATTTTGCGAATAGGCCGTCTGGGGCGCCAGGATCGCGCGCTATTTCTCCACGGGCGGAGCTCGGGATGGATTGGCTTGACGATGTGAAGGCACACGCGCCCGCCCGGCGTGTCTCGACCCGCCGACAGTTAAGTCACAACTGATTCTGCGCCTAACCCCTGAAACCTGCCGGACGAAGGAGTGTCTGCTCTCGCCGGGTTCCTCATTTGGTGTACAATTGTACACAGCCGTGTTCGAGTGGGATCCCAGGACAGGGGCCAGCAACCTCCGGAAGCACGGGATTCGGTTCGCAGATGCCGTTTCAGTCCCGCCGGGCGACCCGGCGTGAACGTAAGCAGCATGAGGTGAACCTATGAAGAAGGAATATGACTTCAGTAACGGTCATAATATAGTTGACAGACTAGACCTTTTCGGGCATACCTGAAGTATGGAAACGCCCGATACCCTTCAGCAGGCCATCGTATGGTTCGCGGACTTCGAGCATTGCCGCCAGTTCATGATGGAACTGCGCTGGCCGGATGGTGTGGTGAAGTGTCCGCGCTGCGGATCAGAGAGGGTTTTTTGGATCGCCAAAGAGCGCGTTTGGAAATGCTACGGCAAGCACGATCACGCGAAGTTCTCGCTTAAGACTGGCACCACCTTTGAAGATTCGCCGATTCCGTTGGAGAAGTGGCTCCCCGCTACGTGGCTCATCATTTCGTGTAAGAACGGAATCAGTAGTTATGAAGTTCACCGGGCGTTAGGCGTCACTCAGAAGTCGGCATGGTTCATGCTCCACCGCATCCGGCTTGCAATGCAGAGTAGGACCTTTGAAAAGCTAGGTGGTCACGTTGAAGTAGACGAAACATTCATCGGAGCCAAAGCTCGCAATATGCACGGAGACGTGAAAGCTCGCAGGCTTCAGGGACGGCGCGGCGGTACGCAGGGCAAGGCCATCGTTGCGGCGGTTCTGGAGCGCGGCGGCAAGGTTCGTGCCAAGGTTGTGGATCGCAGAAAGAAAAAGGCTCTTCAATCGTTCGTCCGTGAGAACGTGGAACCGAAGTCCGCACTGTACTCCGATGCGCTGAAGTCCTATGACGGGCTGAGCGAAGATTACGCGCACCAAGTCATCGACCATGCCGTAGCCTACGTGGATGGCACTGTGCATACGAATGGTCTGGAAAATTTCTGGTCGCTCTTGAAGCGCGGAATCAACGGAACCTATGTTTCCGTCGAACCCTATCATTTGTTCCGCTACATTGACGAACAGGCGTTTCGGTTCAATGAACGTGAACTGACGGACGCGGATCGATTCGCCATCGTAATGCGCCAGATCACTGGGAAGCGCCTTACCTGGAATGAACTCATCGGCAAGGTTCCGAATGAGCAATCCGCGATGCGCCCCGCTTGAATAGCGCGTGGCAGAAAGGCAAAGAGGTAGAATGAGGGTGAATGAAAGTCGCCTTCACTTCGAGTCCAGAGTTTAAGAAGTTCAAGGATGTCATGCGGCGACTCATTCAGGTTCCTAAAGCTGAGGTTGACGAACTCGTAGCGGAAGCGAAGGAGTCGTCGCTCAGAAACAACAACCCAAATGCTCCGGGCAGGAAACGAAGCAAGAAGCGTGCCGGAAGATCAGCCTAGACCGCTGGCTCCAACAATGTGACTCGAACTTCTGTATACTCTTTAGAAATATCCGAATGCCTTTGACCCGCATCCCTGATCGATATGAGCCAGGCCTCGTCGTTATTCTCGCGCTATCCAGCGATCCAAAGCGATTCTCTGAACTGCTTGAGGCCCTCAAAGCTACACGTCCATTGTCGCAACTCAGCGCCTTTAGTGACGCCATCTATTCTCACTTGGAACAGTGGAAACGATCAGAGATCCTCAACGTAGTTCGGACATTGCATTCATTGTCGTCTTATCTAGCCGATGACGAGATGACGCCCGTGGATCTGGCATCTCAAATCCTAGAAGTGATGCGGGCCACCGGAAAAGAGAAATTGTCCGTTCCGGAGAATGTCCGAGGACCCTTTGTGGAGATGCTATCGAGTCTGCTGCAAGTTGATTCAATCCGCCTAGCATCGAAGGCGTTTGGACTGCGGCATGACCACGAGCGTGAGTTTTGCGAAGCAAAAATCATTACCGATATGCGACCTGTTTTTGCCGATGTCCACCAGAAACCAACGCGGGTTATTGTGGGACACACCTTGAAGCTTGGATACCATGAATACGGCGAGCACAAGGAATTTTATTTAGCGCTTGACGGGAGTGACGTTGCCGAACTTAAGAAAATCCTACAGAGAGCTGAAGACAAAGAATCTTCGCTCCGTAATTTAATCGCCGATACCGGCCTCACGGAGTTCGATCACTCCTGATCTAAACAGAACAATGGACACTTTTTGCGACCCAGAAACCGAATCGTGGGAATGGCACGAAGCGGATACGTGGCATTCGTCAGAACCTAAAAAGAAGTTTGATCGGCGAGACCTCGTACGAATAGCTGTAGCAGGTCACGGGCGTGCCGACATTCAGGACTCAATTGCAGTTCAATTTGAACGTCTCGTCTCCTCATGGAAAGATGAAACTGAAAATCTGTCGTCCTTTACCAAGATCGTGCAGAACTCTTCGTATCAACAGATCATCCGCTTAGGAAAAAACAACCCTCCATTGGTGCTTCGGATGATACTGCAAGAACTAAAGCAAAACGGCGGCTATTGGGCGACCGCGCTCCAGGCTATCGCTGGTGAAAACCCGGTCAAGCCAGAACATATAGGTAATCAAAAGCGTGTCGGGGGAGATTGGCTGGATTGGGGAAAGCAGCACGGCTACGTCTAAGCGATGACGCCCGCCTACGCAAGGACGTTCGCAAGGCATTTCCCCCACCTCGGTAATCGGTTCAAAAAGAAAAGTGGCTCGACTACCGACTACAATTGCATCGCTTGGGCAATTGGAGAGATTCATCGCCCTTGGTGGCCGGATGCGGCTCCGGAATATTTTTGGCCTTCCGATCTTCCGCCCGATGAAACGATAGATGCTTTCGTAGCTGCATTTCAGAAATACGGAGGGTACGAGATTTGTGTCGGCGCTCATCGTGAGTGGATGTTTCAAAAGATAGCGATTTATGTCGACAACCGAGGCGTACCCACACACGCGGCGCGTCAAACATGGGGCGGCGATTGGCATAGCAAAATAGGGTACAACATAGACCTCATACACAAGACTCTATTTCACTTGGCTGGAGGTCTGTATGGCTCTCCCTTTTG
This sequence comes from Bryobacterales bacterium, assembly GCA_963824345.1. Classification (GTDB taxonomy): domain Bacteria; phylum Acidobacteriota; class Terriglobia; order Bryobacterales; family Bryobacteraceae; genus Palsa-89. The sequence goes on along the minus strand of CAWGOZ010000005.1, from coordinate 29,906 downwards.
CACAATGCGACGTAGATGGACTTTGAGGAGACTCAAAGAGGCTTTGGTGCTGAGAATCAAAACATCCGACCTAGCCGAATGGCTGACCCGTTAGTCCGTCAACTATATTATTACCTCAGCAACGGCAGACGAGGGCCCGTTGTTCGGGTGGCTAAAGGGAAGACCCGCGTAACCATTCGCCTGGACGACGACGTCCTGGAGTGGTTTCGAGACCAAGTAGACAAGGCCGGCGGCGGGAACTACCAGAGCCTCGTCAATCGGGCGCTAAGAGACTTCATGGATCGAACACGTGAGCCTCTCGAATCAACCTTGCGCAGGGTGATCCGCGAGGAGCTTCGAAGGACCGGATAAGCTCGCTTAAGCCCCCTTTCCGGCACGTCAAGAAAAATTGTAATGTTGAGTTAGATCGCCATGCATCATCGATTTCTAGTATTGTTCGCTGGCTTCGCAATCCTTGGAACCGCGCTGCCGGCTCTCGCTCATCACTCCTTTGCCGAAGAGTTCGATACCTCGAAGCCGGTCACCCTGGAAGGCGTGGTCACCCGCATCGACTGGGAAAACCCGCACGTGCACTATTACGTGGACGTCACGGGGCCGGACGGCACGGTGGTGAACTGGTCCTGTGAGACCGGCGGCCCGTCCCGCCTGGCCCGGCGAGGCTGGACCCACGAGTCGTTGAAGGTGGGAGACAAAGTCGTGGTTCACGGCTTCCTGGCCAAAGACGGCTCCCACGCAGCCGACGGGCGCGAAGTTACGCTCCCGGATGGGCGCAAAATCGGGTCTGACCCGGCCCACTGAGGTGAGCGTCTTACCCCTCGCCTGACTCTGGCCCTTTCGAGCTATATGTCAGATTCCAGCCCCCTTAGCCCCATTATCCTGTAACGAATTAGAGTATGCTGTCGTTAGTAGTCTTAGGACCATGGAAAGCACCACCACGCCGTCCGCGTTAGAACACTCTCGTCCTCTCCCTCCGAAACACATTCACCACGATTTGCCGCCCCCTCCGCCTCCCCGGAGCAAGGGATGGGTCTGGCTGGTGATCCTGGCCATTCTCGGCGCGCTGGGCTATTGGCAATGGCCGAAGCTCAAGACTTTCCTGCCTTCTGGAGACACCGCATCACAGTCCACGGCAAAAGGCAGAGGCCGCGGGCGTGGCGCTGGCGGAGCCTCGGAAGTGGTTGCGGTTCGGGCCACCAAAGGCGACATTCGCGTGTATGTCACGGGTCTGGGCGCGGTCACGCCCATTTACACCGTGACCGTCAACTCCCGCGTCACCGGGCAGCTCATGAAGGTCCAGTTCAAAGAGGGGCAGATCGTGCATCAGGGCGATTTGCTGGAGGAAATCGACCCGCGGCCGTACGAAGTGCAGTTGGAACAGGCCGAGGGCCAACTGATCCACGATCAGGCGCTGCTCAAGGACGCCAACCTGGATCTGGAACGATACAAGGTGCTGATCAAGCAGGACGCGATTCCGCAGCAGCAGCTCGACACCCAATTAGCGCTGGTCACGCAGTACGAAGGTACCATCAAAACCGACCAGTCGCAGATCGACAGCGCCAAGCTCAATCTCGTGTATTGCAAAATTACCTCGCCGATCACCGGCCTGGTGGGCTTGCGGCTGGTTGATCCGGGCAACATCGTGCAGGCCACCTCCCCTACTGGACTGGTGGTGATCACCCAGCTCGATCCCATCAGCGTCATCTTTACCATCGCCGAGGATCAGCTTCCCCCCATCATTGCCAAAATGCATGCCGGTCAACAATTGACGGTGGAAGCCTGGGATCGCGAGCTGAAGAACAAGCTGGCGGAAGGCAAGCTCGAGACCATCGACAATCAAATCGATCCAACCACCGGCACGTTGAAGTTGCGCGCGGTTTTCGCTAATGAGGCGGGCAAGCTGTACCCCAGCCAGTTCGTGAACGCCCGTTTGCTGGTGGAACAAAAGCAGCACGTTACGTTGTTGGCCAATTCCGGGATTCAACGCAACTCGCAAGGCACCTACGTATGGATGGTGAATCCCGACCAAACCGTGCATGTGCGTCCGGTGACGGTGGGCACGACGGAAGGCGACGAATCGGAGATTACCGCCGGCCTGGAGCCGGGCGATTCCGTCGTCACGGTAGGCGTCGATCGCTTGGAGGAAGGCGGCAAAGTCAACGCGCAGATTCCGGGCGAAAAGGCGGGCAAGCGCGGTCCAGGCAAGGCCGGCCTGGGCGGCAAGCCGAACGGCGACAAGCCAGGCGGCGGCCGATCGCATAAAGCAGCTTCGTAGGCATTCACCCTCATGAATCCTTCTCGGACGTTCATTGTCCGGCCCGTTGCAACCTCGCTGTTGATGGCCGGGATTCTGCTAGTCGGCGCCGTGGCCTACAAGCAATTGCCGGTGTCGGCTCTGCCGGAAGTGGATTATCCCACCATCCAGGTGATCACCTTCTATCCCGGCGCCAGTCCCGACGTGATGGCCTCGTCGGTCACCGCGCCCCTGGAACGGCAGTTCGGCGAGGTGCCTGGACTGCAGCAGATGACCTCCACCAGCTCCGACGGCAGCTCGGTGATCACGCTCGAATTCAATTTGACCTTGAACATCGACGTGGCCGAGCAGGAGGTGCAACAGTCCATCAATGCGTCCGGAACGTACTTGCCGGCCGATCTCCCCGTTCCTCCGATTTACGCGAAGGTCAATCCCGCCGACACGCCCATCCTCACGCTGGCGCTGATGTCCGATGCGCTTGCGCTCTCGAAAGTGGAAGATCTCGCCGACACCCGTCTGGTCCCGAAGATCTCACAATTGCCGGGCGTCGGACTGGTCAGCATCAGCGGCGGCCAGAAACCCGCAGTGCGCATCCAAGCCAACCCCACCGCGCTGGCTTCCTACGGCCTGAATCTGGAGGACCTGCGCAATGCCATCACGGCCGCCAACGTGAACCAGGCCAAGGGAAATTTCGACGGTCCGCATCAGGCCTACCAGATCGGCGCCAACGATCAGATGCTTTCAAGCGCCGACTATTCGACCATGATTGTCGCCTACCGGAACAGCGGCGCCGGTGCGGGTCAGCGATGTCGCCACGGTTGTCGACGATGTGGAGAACGTGCGGCAGGCGGCCTGGATGAACCAGTCGCCGGCCGTGATCGTCAATATCCAGCGGCAGCCCGGCGCCAACATTATCGCGGTGGTGGATCGCATCAAAGCGCTGCTTCCGCAGTTGCAGGCGTCGCTGCCCTCTTCGATCAGCGTCAAGATTCTGACCGATCGAACCAATACCATCCGTGCCTCGGTGGCGGATGTTCAATTCGAGCTGATGCTGACCATCGGCCTGGTGGTGCTGGTGATCTTTCTGTTCCTGCGGAACCTTTCGGCCACCATCATTCCCAGCATCGCGGTGCCGTTGTCGCTGGTGGGAACCTTCGGCGTGATGTACCTGCTGGGGTACAGCTTGAACAATCTGTCGCTGATGGCGCTGACCATTTCCACCGGCTTCGTGGTGGACGACGCCATCGTGATGATCGAAAACATCTCGCGCTATCTGGAGGAAGGCAAACGCCCGCTGGAGGCGGCGCTGCTGGGCTCCGAGCAGATCGGGTTCACCATCGTCTCGCTGACCGTCTCGCTGATCGCGGTGCTGATCCCGCTGCTGTTCATGGGCGACATCGTGGGCCGGCTGTTCCGCGAATTCGCGGTGACGCTGAGCGTGACGATTCTGGTTTCGGCCATCGTTTCGCTGACGCTGACGCCCATGATGTGCGCGAAGATTTTGAAGCACAAGCCGGATCGCGAACAGGGCTGGTTTTACCGCGCCTCCGAGCACGGCTTCGAATCCGTCATCGCGTTCTACGGCACGACCCTGCGCTGGGTGCTGCGGAATCAGCCGCTCACCTTGGCGGTGGCTGCGGCAACGCTTGGTCCTGACCTTCGTTTTGTTCATCAAGATTCCGAAGGGCTTCTTCCCGGTGCAGGATACGGGCGTGATTCAGGGCGTTTCCGAAGCCGAGCAGACCATCTCGTTCCAGGCCATGTCCGAACGGCAGCAAGCGCTCGACAAAGTGATTCTTGCAGGACCCGGCCGTCGAGAGTCTGTCGTCGTTCATCGGAATCGATGGAACCAACACCACCCTGAACACGGGCCGCATTCAGATCAACCTGAAGCCGCTCGAGGAGCGCAAGATCAACGCCAGCGACGTGATCCGGCGGTTGCAGCCGCGAGCTGGCCCAGGTGGCCGGCATCACGCTGTACATGCAGCCGGTGCAGGATCTGACCGTGGAAGATCGCGTCAGCCGGACGCAATTCCAATACACGCTGGAAGATCCCAACGCCGACGAGCTGAACTCCTTCGTTCCGAAGATGGTGGCGCGCCTGCAGGAAATACCCGAGCTGCGCGATGTGGCAACCGATCAGCAGGTGAACGGCCTGCGGGTGAAACTGGTCTTCGACCGCGATACCGCCTCGCGCCTGGGCATTACGCCCACCGCAATCGACAACACGCTGTACGACGCTTACGGACAGCGCGAAGTCTCCACCATGTTTACGCAGTTGAATCAATATCACGTGGTGCTGGAAGTGAAGCCGGGCTTCCAAAACAATCCGATCGATTTACGTAACCTGTTCATCCGCTCGGCGGCGGGAGCTACAGGTGGCTCCGGACTGGTTTCCGGAGGGTCGGCCAGCACGGTCGGTTTCGGTCCCTCCAGCGCTTCCGTCGCGCAAGCCACAGCGGGCCAATCGGTGGGCGCTCCGGCAACCGGGTCGTCCGGCTCGGCCTTTAGCGGAGGGCCGGCTGCGTCATCGCTGGTCTTTACCAACGGCAGCCAGGTGCCTTTGAGCGCCTTCACGCATATCGAGCAGGCGTCGGTTCCCATCACCGTGAATCACCAGGGCCAGTTCCCGGTTGTGACGCTGTCGTTTAATCTCGCGCCCGGCGCGTCGCTCGGCGATGCGGTGAACGACATCAATCGCGTGAAGGAAGAGCTGCAGATGCCGGCCAGCATTCAAAGCGCGTTTCAGGGCACCGCCGAGGCGTTTCAGACCTCCCTCGCCAACGAACCAATTCTGATTCTGGCCGCGCTCGTTACCGTTTACATTGTGCTCGGCGTGCTCTATGAGAGCTACATTCATCCCATAACGATTCTCTCGACGCTCCCCTCGGCGGGCGTCGGCGCGCTGCTGGCGCTGTTCATTTGCCGCCAGGACTTCAGCGTCATCGCGCTCATCGGAATTATTCTGCTGATCGGAATTGTGAAGAAGAACGGCATCATGATGATCGACTTCGCGCTGGACGCCGAACGTACCCAGGGAATGCCTCCGCACGAGGCCATTTATCAGGCCTGTCTATTGCGGTTCCGCCCCATCATGATGACCACCATGGCGGCTCTGCTGGGCGGCCTGCCGCTGGCGCTCGGAACCGGAGTCGGATCGGAGTTGCGGCGGCCGTTGGGTATCACCATGGTGGGCGGGCTCATTTTCAGCCAGATGTTGACGCTGTATACCACTCCCGTGATTTATCTTTGGTTCGACCGCCTGGCGCACCGCAAGCACAGGGCGCCGGTCATGGATTCAAATCTAGCCCCGGAGATGGGCGACTAACGCATGAATATCTCCGAACCGTTCATCCATCGGCCCGTCGCCACCACACTGTTGACCATTGCCATCGCCTTGGCCGGCGTAGTGGCCTACAACCTGCTACCCGTTTCCCCGCTGCCGCAAGTGGACTTTCCTACCATCTTCGTGCAAGCCACCTTGCCCGGCGCAAGTCCTGAGACCATGGCGTCCGCGGTGGCGACGCCACTCGAGCGCCAGTTCGGCCGCATCGCCGCCGTCACGGAAATGACTTCCACCAGCACGCTGGGCGGGACCGGAATCACCCTGCAATTCGAATTGAATCGCGACATCAATGCCGCGGCCCGCGACGTAGAGGCCGCCATCAACGCGGCGCGCGGCTATCTGCCGACCAATCTGCCCAACAACCCGATCTACCGAAAAGTCAATCCCGCCGAGCAACAAATTTTTCAGCTCGCCCTCACGTCCAACGTGCTCGATCGCGGCACGCTCTACGATGCCGCTTCCACCATCATCGTTCAGAAGCTCTCGCAGATCCGGGGAGTGGGGCAGGTCAACGCGCAGGGCGGAGCGCTGCCGGGCGTTCGGATCGAGCTGAATCCCATGGCGCTCAATAAATATGGCATCGGGTTGGAGCAGGTGCGCCGTGTTTTGAACAGCGCCAACGCCAACGTTCCCAAGGGACATTTCTCGGATGGCTTTCATCTTTGGGAAGTTGGCGCCAACGATCAGATGTTCAAGGCCAAGGAATATCAGCCGCTGCTAGTGGCTTACAACAATGGCGCCCCGGTGCGGCTATCGGATGTCGCCGACGTCATCGATTCGGTGGAAGATATTCGAAATATGGGAATCGCCAACGGCCAGCCCTCGGTGAACGTCGCCATCAACCGCCAGCCCGGAGCGAACATTATCGAAACCGTCGACCGGATTCGCGCTGCCCTGCCGCAGCTCCGCGCCGCCATTCCGCGTTCCATCAACTTGAGCGTCACTCAGGATCAGACCGTGACCATCCGCGCGTCGGTGCGGGACATCGAAAGAACCATGCTCATATCGGTGCTGCTGGTGGTCCTGGTGGTTTTTGTTTTCTTGAAAAGTCCGCGCACCACCATGATCCCGAGCGTGGCCGTTCCGGTTTCCCTCATCGGCACCTTCGGGGTCATGTATCTGTGCCACTACAGCCTGGACAATCTCTCTTTGATGGCTCTCACCATTTCCACCGGCTTCGTGGTGGACGACGCCATCGTAGTGATCGAAAATATCACTCGCTATCTGGAACAGGGCATGGAGCCTTTCGCCGCCGCGCTCAGGGGCGCCCGCGAGATCGGTTCCACCGTGCTCACCATGAGTATCTCGCTCATCGCTGTCTTCATTCCGCTGCTCATGATGGGCGGCATCGTGGGGCGCCTGTTTCGCGAGTTCGCGGTCACCATGTCGGTGGCCATCGCAATTTCCATGGCGGTTTCCCTCACCACCACGCCCATGATGTGCGCGCACCTGCTCAAGGAGCACACCTCGCACGGCTGGCTCTACCATACCAGCGAGCGCGGATTCGATTGGATCGTCGGCCTGTACGGTCGCACGCTGGATCGCGTGCTGCGGCATCCCGCCATAACGCTGGGCGTGCTCGCGGCCACCATCGCCCTCAACGTTTATCTCTTTATTCACGTTCCCAAAGGCTTTTTTCCGCAGCAGGACAACGGCCGATTGAACGGGACCATCATCGCCGATCAGGACAGCTCGTTCCAAGCCATGGAAGGCAACCTTCGGCGGATGGTGAAGATCGTCCAGCAAGATCCGGCGGTGGATACCGTGGCCGGATACGCTGGAGGCAGCGGCGGCTACGGAAACACTCTGAACACGGCGCGCATGCAGATCCAGTTGAAGCCGCTCGCCGAACGCAAGGTCTCCGTATACGACGTCATCGAGCGGCTGCGTCCGAAGTTGCGCGAGATTCGCGGATCCACGAATTATATGCAAGCCAATCAGGACGTGCGCGTGGGCGGCCGCAACACGGCCTCGCTCTATCAATTCACCATGCGCGGCGACAACGTCCAGGACCTGACCAAGTACGGCCCGCCTATGCTGTCCGCGTTGCGCCACCTTCGTTTGATCAACGACGTCAATTCCGATCAGCAAAACAGCGGCTTGCAGGCGGTTGTGCAATACGACCGCGATACCGCCGCCCGCTTCGGGATTTCTTCGCAGCTCATCGACAACGTGCTGTACGACGCGTTTGGCCAGCGCCAGGTCTCCACCATGTACACCGCGCTGAATCAATATCACGTGGTGATGGAAGCGGCGCCGCGCTTCTGGCAGGATCCGGAGTTCCTGAAACAGATCTACGTCAGCGATCCGGCCGGCAGAACGGTGCCGCTCAACGCGATCAGCCATTACGCGTCGTCGGTGGCTCCGCTGGCGGTGAATCACCAGGGCCTGTTCCCGGCCGTGACCATTTCCTTCAATCTCGCGCCCGGCGTGGCGCTGGGCGACGCCGTCACCGCCATCCAAGACACCGCCCGCCAAGTGGGCCTGCCCGGCACCATCCAGACCTTCTTCGCCGGCACCGCGCAAGCCTACCAGGATTCGCTGCGCAATGAACCCATCCTGATTGCCGCCGCCCTCGTCACGGTCTACATCGTGCTCGGCATGCTGTATGAGAGTTGCTGGCACCCGATTACTATCCTCTCGACGCTGCCGTCGGCCGGCGTGGGCGCGCTGCTGGCCTTGATGATGTGGCACACCGACCTCAGCATTATCGCCATGATCGGAATCATTCTGCTGATCGGGCTTGTCAAGAAGAACGCCATCATGATGATCGATTTCGCGATCGACGCCGAACGCTCCCAAGGGTTGCTCCCGCGCGACGCCATCTATAAAGCTTGCCTGCTGCGTTTCCGACCCATTTTGATGACCACCATGTCGGCCATACTGGGCGCGTTGCCGCTGGCCATGGGCAACGGCGTGGGAGCGGAATTGCGCCGCCCGCTCGGAATCACGATCATCGGCGGCCTGATCGTAAGCCAGTTGCTGACGCTCTACACCACGCCGGTGGTTTATTTATCGCTGGATCGATTGCGGCTGCGCCTTAAAAGCGAGCGCGAGCCCCTACTGGCGCACAGCTCGGCCGACTAAACGGCGATTCACTAACTTCGTTTCCGCGAGTGTGATGTCCACCAAGGCTGGTTTCCCATTGGCGGATCCAACATCAAACGATTTGATAGGATGGCCGCATGGCATCCACCGAAGTTCACCGCCCGCAATGGCAAGCGCTCGCAGGCGAATTTAATCTAAGCCGGCTGGAGCGCGTGATCTACGGCCCCGGCAAGATTGCCGCGCTCGGTGAAGAGCTGGAGCGGCGCGGGCTGAAGCGCGCCGTGGTGGTGACCACCGAGGTGGTTGCGAAGCTGCCGATCCTGCAACAAGTGACGGGCGCCATGGGCTCGCGCCTGGCTTCGGTTTTCTCCGGAATCATCCAGCACGTTCCGCGCGGCACCGTGAACGATCTCGAAAAAGAAATCGAGCGCGTCGATGCCGACAGCCTGGTCAGCTTCGGCGGCGGCAGCCCTATCGATTCCAGCAAGGTTGCGATTTTCGGCCGGCTCGAGAAGCGCGAATTAATTCACATCGCGGTCCCCACCACGCTATCGGCGGCCGAATATACGCACGCCGGCGGAGTGACGGATGAAAGCACGCGAGTGAAGAGCGGCGTCTACGATACGCGCGTGTTGCCGCGCACCGTGATCCTGGATCCGGCGCTGACGCTATCGACGCCGGACTGGCTGTGGGTTTCGACCGGTATCCGCGCCCTGGATCACGCTATCGAGTGCTCTTACGCCATCCGGCATCAGCCCATCAGCGACGCGCTGGCGGCCAAGTCGATCGCGCTGTTTGTCGAGCATCTGCATGCCTCCATCAGCACCACGGGCGACGAGCAACTGGCGCATCGCGGAAATTGCCAGTTCGCATCGTGGTACTCCATTTTCGGCGCAATGAATACGCGCTTCGGTTTGTCGCACCTGCTCGGCCACCAGATTGGTCCGCGTTGGGACGTGCCGCACGGCGTCACCTCGTGCATCACGCTGCCGAACGCCATGCGCTTCATGGCCCAGATCGCAGCGGACCGCTTCGGTTCCATCGCCGAAGGCTACGGAATTCCGTTCGACCGCTCGAATCCCAAGCCGGCCGCTCTGAAATGCGCGGACCGCACGGCGGAATTCATCGGGCAGTTTGACGTTCCCAAGCGGCTCAGGGACGCGGGCGTGCCGCACGAGGAACTCGGCTCCATCGTCGGCCCCATCACGCGCGAGCTGGAGCACAATGGCGTAGTGGACCGGCCGATGACGGAGCAGGAAGTGCTGGCTCTGTTGGAAGCGTCGTATTGAAACGATTAACCGGCGCCGGCGCGATCGTATTTGGGATTGCCGCTTGTAAGCTGCTGGCGTATTTCTACACGGGCCGGCACTACGGTTACTTCGTCGACGAGCTGTACTATCTCGCTTGCAGCCGCCATTTGGACTGGGGATATGTCGACCAGCCGCCGCTGATCGCCCTGGTAACGTGGCTGTGGCGATCGGCGCTGGGGCAATCGCTAGCCGCCATCCGCTTGTTACCCGCGCTGGCCGGCGTCGCGGAGGTGGTGCTGACGGCGCTGATCGCTCGCGAGCTGGGCGGCGAGCGCTTCGCTCAGGCGCTGGCGGCCATGGCGGCTCTGGTCGCGCCGGGAATATTGGGCGGCGATGGCCTGCTCACCATGAACGCATTCGAGCCGCTGTTCTGGATGGGCTGTGCGTACCTGCTGATTCGCCTGATCAAAACAGAAAACGAAAAGCTCTGGATTTGGTTTGGGGTGCTGGCGGGCTTCGGGCTGGAAAACAAATACTCCATGCTGATCTTCGGCGCGGGGTTGGTGCTGGGGCTGCTGCTGACTCCGGCCCGGCGGTTCCTAGCCAGCCGATGGCTGTGGGCGGGCGGAGCGATCGCGTTCCTGATCTTCCTGCCGAATTTAATCTGGAACGTCCAGCATCACTTCCCGTTCCTGGAGCTGCAAGCCAATATTCGCGCTAGCGGGCGCGACGTTCCCCTCGGACCGGTGGCGTTCTTCGGGCAGGAGATCCTGCTGATGCACCCGCTGACGCTGCCCATCTGGCTGGCCGGACTTTGGTTTTACTTTTTCACGCAGGCCGGAAGGCGTTTTCGCGCGATCGGCGGGGCCTGGATTTTCGCGGCGCTGGCGATCGTCACTCTGAGCCCACGGGTCTATTATCTGTTTCCCGCGTTTCCCGTGCTTTTCGCGGCCGGGGGCGTGTTGTGGGAACAGCTGCTGGCGCGCCCCAGATGGACCTGGCTGAAGTTCGCGTATCCGATATTGATGCTGCTGGCAGGCGCGGTGCTCGCGCCGTTGGCGATACCGCTACTTCCGCCCGAAACCTACATTCGATATACCAAAGCGCTTGGTCTGGAACAGCCTAGGATCGAGACTGCCAGGCTCGGGCCGCTCCCGCAAATTTTCGCGGACCAATTCGGCTGGGACGAAATGGCTGCGTCCGTGGCGCGCGTCTACAACGCCCTTCCGCCCGATGTTCGAGCGCGCACGGCGATCTTCGCGCAGAGTTATGGGCAGGCGGGCGCCATCGATCTGTTCGGTCCCAAGTACGGTTTGCCGCCGGCCATCGGCGGGCATCAGAGTTATTTTCTCTGGGGGCCTCGTGGCTACACGGGCGAAAGCATGATCGTGCTGGATGACGACGAAGAGGGTCTGGACAAGCTATTCACCAGCGTGCGCAAGGCCGGACGCGTATATCATCCCTACTCGATGCCCTATCAGCACTTCGATGTGTTCTATTGCCAGGGAATGCACCCCCCGCTACAGGAGTTTTGGCCGCGGCTCAAGAAATGGAATTGACTACCGCGAGCCGGCGCTATCGTTGCTCGGAGACGGATTTTTCGGCCAGATCGCCCAGAACCGGCAGCTTATACGTCTCGTCCTGCGAGGTCTTGATGATCATAAAAATCCATGCGCCGAAAATGGCCGCTTTAAAGAGCGCGGGAAAGACATGGTGGAACGGCCCCCAAAATCCGAACACCGGGCTCAGCACCCAATCGACAATCAGCCAGGCGACGAAAAGATACAGACCCTGGAAGGCGTGGAAGCGCACGCGGGCGTTATCGCGAAAGCGCGCCGAAGCCAGCACCACAATCGCCACAATCCAGCCCAAAATCGGGATATAGCAGAGCAGGGAAGCGGTACGCGGGCTGATGCCCTGCATGTACTCCACCGCAGGCGGCACCGACGCGGCTTGATGGGCCCCGCACGCTGCGCAATAGACGTCGCGAGTACTCACGGATTGTCCGCACTGGCAGCAGAATGGCATGACCCTGGTCTGTGGCTTTCTATACTCTATTACGTTACGATTTCGCGTCCTGTTCCGGCAATGTCACCGCCCCTGGGAACACAGCCGGGTGTGATACGATGCGGCACATGCGTATAAGCATGGTTCCGGCGGCGTTTCTCGCGGCTGCGTTCGTTCTTCCAATGGCGGCGGGTCCGCTTGGACTCTTCGGCCGGGAGGCCGCTCGAAATCTACTTCGTGGACGTGGAGGGCGGCCAGGCGACGCTAATCGTCAGCCCTTCCGGCCAATCGCTGCTGATCGACACCGGCTGGCGTGGATTTGAAGGGCGCGATGCCGATCGGATCGTGCAAGCCGCCAAAGCGGCCAAGATCAAGCAGATCGATTACCTGCTGATTACCCATTACCATCGCGATCATGTGGGCGGCGTTCCCCAGCTCGGGGATCGCATCAAGATCGTCAACTTTCTCGATCATGGGCCCAACACCGAGGATTCCAAGGTTACCAAGGAAGATTACGCCGACTACGTGAAGACCATCCAGCGCGGCGAACATATGGTGTTGAAACCGGGCGATACGGTTCCCATCAAGGGCCTTTCGGTCAAGGTGCTGACCGGGGACGGCGACCATATTCAGACGCCGCTGGAAGGCGCCGGCCAGCCGAATCCTTACTGCGCATCGACGCCCAAACGCAATCCCGATCCCACCGAGAACGCCCATTCGCTCGGCGTGCTGGTCACCTTTGAGAAATTCCGGTTCCTCGACTTGGGCGACTTGACCTGGAACAAAGAGTTGGAGCTGATGTGCCCGAACAATCCGATCGGCACTGTGGACGTGCTGCTGGTGTCGCACCACGGGCTGAATCAATCGAATTCGCCCGCGCTGGTGGACGCGGTGCGTCCGCGCGTGGCCATCATGAACAACGGCGCGCATAAGGGAGGCAGTCCGGACGCGTGGCAGATCGTGAAGGATTCGCCCGGTTTAGAGGATCTCTGGCAGGTGCACTATGCCTTGGACGGCGGCAAGGAGCATAACGTGGCGGACCCGTTTATCGCCAATGTCGACGAACAAGGCCCCGGAGAATACATCAAGCTGACGGCCGAGGCGAACGGGTCGTTCACGGTGTGGAACCAACGCAATAAGTTCGAGAAGGTCTACAAGGAACCCGGGCAAGCAGCCGCCGGAAAGAAGTAAGGGTTTATGGCAAATTGGCGGCATGACGAGAGAAAATGTTCCAGGAATCGTTGATCTGGAAATTGGAAGCATGCGGGAGGCCTACGGGGGTCGTAGTATCTGTTCGGCAATTTCCAAGGCGCTCTGGATGATGAAGCGACACCCGGTTGTTATCTTAGACAGCTTTGCGCGGCAGGGGCTGCAAAGGCTCGGACTCAGGCCTGGTCACGACACTTACCGGGAGTGTTTCAACTCGTGGTTCGCTTCTTTGAACAACAGGATAGGAAAGACGGATTGGGCGATGCCCTGGAATGGCTACGAAATTCCCCTTTCGCTGCAGGCCTTTTCGAAGAGGGATACATACAGGCTTCCGAACTTGATTCTTTGTGGTTCAGGAACTGCGTCACGGATGTGTGGCTCTGCTTCCATGGAGGAGCCGACTGGTTGGATGCGTAGAGTAGGGTCGGCCTTACGGCCAATCCTGGGCGCCGTGGAAAATGCCGAAATCTCAATCGCGTTGGGCTTTACCTGATAGACGACGATGTAAGGCAAGGGCGCGAAAGTGAGTTCGCGCCGCCCGGACATGCGGCGGCTAGCGCGCCCAAGATTAAGGGAAGTCCCAGGCGGGCGCACTCGTAGTAGATTTTTTCAGCAACGCGACGGGCTGCTTCCGCGTTGTCGCGTTCGATCCATTCACAAATGCGCTCTAAATCCTCGGCCGCAGGCAGCGACCAGCGGACCTCCCTCAGGACCGTAAGAACCGTTTCAGGCGCTCGCCCACTTGATCATGCGTCAGGTACTCACCGCGCCGCAATCCTTCCTCGCCACGGTTCACCGCTTCAATGAGGCGGTTTTCCTCGTCCAGATAGTGAGCCACGGCTTCCTGTACGAGTTCGTCGGGATTACGGCCCTGCTGAGCGGCGGATTGCTCGATCTTCGCTTCGAGTTCGGGCGAAAAATGAACCTGCATATTTTCAGCCTACGGGAAAAGCGGCCTTCGGGCAACTTCGTAGCTCACACCGGCCGCGCGGCGCCTGAGCTTGGTGCGGTAGCTTGGTGTAAATGAAAAAGCCGCTCTACGCGCTCGCCGCTCTTCTGATTTTTCAATCCCTGTTTGGACAAGATGCCGATAGCCGCATTGACGGCGTCTGGCAGGGCGCGCTTCTCTTTGGTCAAGGCAAGATCCGCGTCCTTATCTACCTGTCGCCTTCCAAAGATGATGCGTACCACGGCGCGATGGTCAATTTGGACTCCGGCACCGCGTTGAATATCGACTTGATCACCTATGCGAACGGCAAGCTGGCTCTCGAACTGAAAAGCACGGGTTTCAAGTTCGAGGGAACGCTCTCCCCCTCCGGCAGGGAGATCCAGGGCAAGTTCACGGCGGGGGAAACTTCCGGCAATTTAACCCTCACTCGCAACAGCACGAGCCACTCCACAATCGTGGATCAATACGAGAAGCGCGAGTATATGATCCCGATGCGGGATGGCGTGCATCTTCACACCGCCGTCTTCTCGCCCAAGTCGCGCGCCGAAGCTCTGCCGTTCCTGATCGAGCGCTCCCCCTACGGATGGGATTCCGCAGCCATAGAGATCAATACCGGATTGAGCGATCTCGCGCGCGACGGCTACTTCCTGGTCTTTCAGGATATTCGCGGCCGCTACCAGTCCGAAGGCCAGTTCGTGCTCCAGCGCCCCGTCAGGACCACCCAGGACGATCGCTCCATCGACGAAGGCACCGATACCTACGATACGATCGACTGGCTGCTGAAGAACATTCCTGGAAACAATGGCCGCGCCGGCATACTGGGGATATCCTACGGCGGCTGGCTTACCGAGATGGCGCTCATTGAGCCGCACCCGGCGCTGAAAGCGGCCTCCGAACAGGCCTCGCCAGCCGACATGTTCCTGGGTGACGACTTTCACCACAACGGCGCGTTCCGGCTGAGCTACGGTTTCGAGTACGCCGCCATGATGGAGACCGGAAAAACCAATAAGACCTTCGAGTTTCAGCAATTCGATACTTACGACTGGTATCTCAAACTCGGTCCCCTCACCCAGGCTAACGCGCGCTATTTCGACGGCCAACGCCCCACCTGGAACAATTTCATCGCCCATCCGAACTACGACGATTTCTGGAAGGCGCAGGCGGTGCAGAAGATCGTTCGCTCGGCCAAGGTCCCCAATCTCAACGTCGGCGGTTGGTTCGATCAGGAGGATTTTGCCGGGCCATGGCGCATTTTCGCCGCCAGTGAAACCCCGGAATCGCGTCAATATAACTACCTGGTGGTCGGTCCCTGGAACCACGGCGGGTGGTTTTCAGGCCCCGGACGCACGCTGAAGAATGTGGATTTCGGAAGCAATACCGGCGACTATTTCCGCAAGAACATCCAAGCTCGCTGGTTCGCGTATTGGCTGAAAAGCCAGGGCCCGCTGAATTTCGCCCGCATCCAGCTGTTTCAAACCGGCTCCAACGATTGGAAGGCCTACGACCAGTGGCCTCCCAAGGGCGTTCGCGAGCGCCGCTTGTATCTGCGCGCAACCGGCGAAGCATCCTTCGAGCCGCCGGCGGAGAGTGAGGCCTTCGATAGCTACGTTTCCGATCCCCACCGGCCGGTTCCCTACCGCGAGCGGCCAATACCTGAGACCTACGGCGGATCGCCCGGTTGGAGCACCTGGCATGTGGACGATCAGCGCTTCGCCGAAAGCCGTCCCGACGTAGCCGTGTGGCAGACCAAGCCCCTGGAATTGGACGTAACCGTGGCTGGCGACGTGATCGCCGACCTGTTCGCATCCACCTCCGGAACCGACTCGGACTGGATCGTCAAGCTGATCGACGTTTATCCCGCCAGCGTGCCGGACGACCCGCCCATGGGCGGTTACGAGCTCATGATCGCGGCGGATGTCCTGCGCGGCCGATTTCGCAATGGATTTGAGACGCCGCAAGCGGTGACCCCGGGTGAGCCGGCGGAGTATCGCATCGACCTGTTATCGCACGACCACGTTTTCCGCAAAGGACACCGCATTATGGTTCAGGTTCAAAGCTCCTGGTTTCCCGTCATCGACCGGAACCCGCAAAAGTTCGTTCCGAATATCTTCGAAGCGAAAGAATCCGACTTTCAAGCCGCCACACAGCGTGTTTTTCGATCCAAGGCGCGGCCGTCGGCGGTCATCCTCCCAGTGCTCGGTGAATAAGCGGGAAAAGCTATTTGCGGGAACCGGCTGGAGGCCCGCTGCGTCCCTCCCTTGACCGATTCTCGCTTAGGGCCTAGAATGATAGCAGTTCTGATTCTCGTCTGGCGGTGAATTGTATGAAAACACAGCGCTTTTTAGGTTGCGTCGGTGCGGCTGCCATGGGTCTGGCCGGTGTTTGCCTAAACGCCGCGCCTCAGGCAGCCACCCCAGCAGCGTCTCAGGCCGCAGCCGAGACGCCGGCCGCCCCCAACGCGCCCCCGCAACGCGATACGGTTTCCAAGCCGATGACCGCGAAGCAGAAGAAAAAGCAGGAAGAAAGGCTTCGCAAAGAACTGGAAACTCCCTACCGGAAGTGGCTCAACGAAGACGTCACGTACATCATCACAGACGAAGAGAAAAAAGCGTTCAAGCGACTGAGCACCGACGACGAGCGCGAAGAGTTCATCGAGCAATTCTGGTTGCGGCGCGATCCGACGCCCGACACCGAAGAGAACGAGTACAAAGAAGAGCACTACCGGCGCATCGCGTATGCCAACGAGCATTTTCCGTCCGGTATTCCAGGATGGAAGACAGACCGCGGCCGCATTTACATTACGTACGGCCCACCCGATGAGATCGAGGATCACTCCTCCGGCGGCTCCTACGAACGTCCTTTCGAAGAGGGCGGCGGCAACACATCTACGTTCCCGTTTATCGACTGGACCTACCGCTACATTGAGGGAGTGGGCTCAAACGTGAAAATCGAGTTCGTGGACACCACCATGTCGGGCGAGTTCCGAATGACCATGGATCCCTCCGAGAAGGACGCGCTGACTTATGTTCCGGGCGCCGGCCTGACCCTCAATGAGCAGATGGGCTTGGCGGACAAGTCCCAGCGTTTCTCACGCACGGATGGCACGACGCTTGGAACCGGTTACGACCCGCTGCCCGAGAGCATGAACGAATTCACGCGGCTGCAACAATTCGCGAATCTGCAAAAGCCTCCCCAGGTGAAGTTCAAGGACCTGCAAGCCGTGGTCAGCTCCAACATCCGCTATAACAACTTGCCCTTCAAGGCGCGGGCGGACTACATCAAGATCACCGATTCCACCATCCTCACCACGGTGACCATCGAACTGCAGCGCAAGGACCTGCAATTCACCCAGAAGGACAATGTTGCGAAAGCCACCGTAAACATCTTTGGGCGCATCACTTCCATCACCGGGCGAGTGGTCAATACTTTTGAAGATCCAGTTACCGTGGAAGTGCCGGCCGACATGCTGCAAAAGGCGCTGGACGGCGCGTCTATCTATCAGAAAGAGATTCCTCTGGCGCCCGGGATGTATCGCTTGAACATCGTTTGCAAGGACATCACCGGCGGGAACCTGACCAGCTATCCAATGGCGCTGAACGTTCCGCACTTTGACGATGAGAAATTGTCCTCCAGCAGCCTGATTCTGGCCGACCTGATCGAGAAGGTTCCCAGTCACAATATCGGCACCGGCCAGTTTGTAATCGGCGACACCAAGGTCCGGCCGCGGCTCACCGACACGTTCGACCGCGGCGAAAAGCTGGGGATTTACGCGCAGTTCTACAATTTCTCGCCGGATGAGAAGACCAAGAAGCCGAACGCATCCATCGAATACGACATCACCAAGACCGGCGCGGCTTCCCCCGTGCTGCACTACACCGAGGAAGTGACCTCCATCCCGGGGGCGTCCTCGCAGCAGGTGACCGTGGAGAAACTCCTGCCGCTCCAATCGCTGGAGCCTGGCCAATACACGTTGAATATGAAGGTCGTGGACAGGAACAATAACCAGACCTTAACCCCAACCGCCAGTTTTACGGTAAAGTAGGTTTGAGGCGGCGGGCGCATACGGCCCCTTGCCTTAGTCAGTACGGGATGCAGACCGTTCCACCCAAACTCGCTGCAATCGCCATTGCCGGCCTTTTCCTGTCAGCAGTGGCAGCCTTCCCGGCAACCGACACCCCTTTGTCCGGTAGCATCGCCGGAGTGGTGCGGAACTCCAGCGGCGTCCCCCAGATGGGCGCATCCGTGTTCCTGTTCAATCGCTCCGAGCGCCTGATGAAGAGCGCGCTCACCAACGACCGTGGCGTCTTTGGTTTTGGCCTGCTCACCCCCGACGTATATTCCGTGCGAGTATCTCTAACCAGCTTCCTACCGGCCGTGAAACAAAAGATCGCGGTCCAGCCGGGCATGCAGAGTTTGCTGTATGTCAATCTGGCCAGCGTGTTGAGTTCCATCGAACTGGTATATGCCAAGCCCGGCGAAGGCGCTCTCATGAGTGACGACTGGAAGTGGGTGCTGAAGGAATCCGCATCCACCCGGCCCGTGCTGCGCATGCTGCCTGGGTCTGCGGGCGCGGATCCGGATCAGAGCCCGTCATCTTCGGACAGCGCGTCCGGCACTGTGTTTTCCGATACCAAGGGAGTGGTGAATCTTTCGGCCGGCGATCCGGGATCGCTGGGCGGTTCTTCCTCGCAATCCGATTTGGGCACCGCCTTCGCGCTGGCTACCTCCATCTACGGCCATAACCAAGTCCTGCTGAGCGGTAATGTCGGCTATAGCGCACATTCGGGGCTCCCCGCGTCCGGCTTCCGCACCAGCTACAGCCGCGACGGATTGGGTCCGGTAGTGTCCGTGACAGTGCAGCAAGTGTATCTGACGGGACAGACCGAGGGCGCTCCCGCCTTGCGCAACATGTCGGTCTCGGTACATGACAGCTTGATGCTCACCGAAGCCCTGCGGCTGGATTACGGCGGGTCGTATGACTCGGTGACCTATATGGAGCACCTGAGTTCGCTGAACAGGTACGGACGTTTGACCTACGACCTGGGGACAGCAGGCCAACTGAAACTCGCTTTCAGCTCTGGTGGCCCTCCCACCGAATTGCTGATGGAGTCGAGCGACTCTCAGGGGCCCACTCGCGGCGACGCGGAAGCTTTGGCGCAGGACCTGGCTGCACTGGCCGTGCTGCCGCGCCTGTCCCTGCTCAACGGGCAGGCGGCCATTCAACGCACCCAGGATTTTGAAGTTGGATACGAGAAGAAAGTTCGCGCCACCAAGCTGAACCTCACCGGATACAGCGAGCGCGTGAACAACGCGGCCATGACCGTGGTTGCACCCGCGGGCGCTTTCGCCCCGGGCGATCTGCTGCCCGATATTTCTTCGCAGAATAGCGTTCTGGACGCCGGCAGCTTCCACCGCCTGGGTTTTGCGGCGTCGCTGTCGCAGGCCTTGGGCGACCGCGTGCAAGTGGGGGCCTCGTTCGGCAGCAGCGGCGCGCTGGCGGCGGACGATCAGGACTTGGCGGCCAACACCGCCGATGCATTGCGCGACCGGCTGCATACCGCGCAGCGTTTCTGGGCCAGCGCGCGGGCTTCCGCCAGGCTCCCCGTCACGGGCACCGTGATCACTGGCAGCTACCAGTGGATGGATTACGACGACACCATCATGCCCGATCATGTCTACCTGACCGACAGCGCTTATGCCGCAACCGGCTTGAATGTGCGTCTCCGCCAGCCCATCCCTTCCGTCCTGGGAATGCCGGGCAGGCTGGAGGCCACCGCCGAGTTGCAAAACGGACTGGCGCAAGGCTATCTGCCCATCAGCCAAGGCGGCCAGCAGGTGATGCTGGTGCAGTCGCCACGCGCGCTGCGCGGCGGGCTCAGCTTCATTTTTTAGTTTCCCCCGAAAGCCCTTCCGAGCCGTGACCGTGAGGGAGCGGTGTAGTAAAAAAATCGCTTCAGACTTCTTAGCCAATTCCGATGCTCATGTTGAGCAGCAGATCGTTGATGGATTTATCGAACGGCGGCGTGGAGGCCAGTTCGTAGAGTTGGCCGCCTTCCTCAATGTCGTTGGCCAGCCGTTCTTCCAACGCTTTGAACTGATGCTCAAACGCCTGGGTCAGTGCGTTCATGGCGCGCGGGAAATCGCGCGACGCGGCAAATCGGCAAGCCAGCTCGTAATGGATCTCGGAAGCCGGCGGCGATTTCGGCGGCGCCAGACGCAGCGCCCGGTCCAGATAGAATAGCGATCGCGCCGGATCGAACTGCGTGTAAATGCGCGAAAAGCCGAGATACACGATCGGCAGCGTGGCGCCCACCTCGGGACCGGCGGTTGCGTCCAGGTGCGCCGCCGTGCGCTCGTCGGTCAAAAGTTGCAGCTTTGATTGATCGCTCAGCGGCCCATCTCGCCACGCGGCCAGTCGCGCGGCCATCTCGGCGATTTGCTTCTCATGCGCGGTGCCGGCTGTGGTCTCCGGGTTGGCCGAGGGTGCGCCAGGCAGCATGCTTCTGAGCTTTTCCTCGGTCTGTTCCTGAAGCTCCCGCAGATCTCCCATGGCGAGGCCGATCTGATCCTGGATCTGGCTGACGGTCTGAGCGGCTTGGCGCGCAAAGCTGGCGGCGCTGAAATAGGAAGAGGCGACAAAGACCAGGGCGTAGAGGCCTGAGGTCCCGAGCAGAATCAGAACCAATAGTTCCATGTCCGCGACGCGCTTGGTGAGGAAGTCCACGCGGTCTTCGAGAATGCGCGTGCCATCATCCCGGTGAGAAGCAGCCTCCCGGATGGGCACATTCGCCCACTGACGAAAATTCCACAGTTCCAGAGTCGCAAGCAGGAGCGCGCCGGCCGAGGTTGCAAGCAAGAGGCCCAGCGCAACTTTACGAAGGACTGTCATTCCGACAGTCCTATTCTATGCCAGGCCGTTCACGGAATCCCGATCCAACAGCGAGCCGTGACACTACTTCCGCGCGCCGCGCTGCGGCTTCTTCAATCTGGACTGCCGGAGCTTGCCGGACTTCCGCTTGGGCTTGCTGATGATGAACGTCCCGCTTCCGCGCGCTTCGGCTAAGTATTGCTTATCGTCTACCATAAAGGTTCATTGTCGCATGAAACGCCCGATTTTATTTATCGCGCCGTGTATCGCCGCTTGGGTATTGGTAATGCCCGCGCTGGCGCAGCAGTTGTTCGAGCACATCGGCGCCATCAAGGAAGGCTTGTCGTCCATCACCGGCCTGGCCTTCACGCACGATGTTCCTTACGCGTCCATCACCAAGGATCAACTGCGTAAGTACCTGGAACAGCGGCTGCGCGACACCATGAAACCGGACGAAGTGCGCGCCGAAGAGCTCACGCTGAAGATGCTCGGGCTGGTGCCGAAGGATTTCGACCTGCGCAAGAACACGCTGGACTTGTTGACCGAACAGGCGGCTGCATTTTACGACTACAACCAGAAACGCCTGTTCGTCCTGAAGGGCGCGGGCGACGGCGAAGAAGAACGAGTGGCGCTGATTCACGAGCTGGCGCACGCGCTGGCGGATCAGCATTTTCATCTGTCGAAATTCATCCATGAAGGAATGAAGAGCGATGACGACGCCACTGCCCGCCAGGCCGTGATGGAGGGGCAGGCCACCTGGCTGATGGCGGCGTATCTCGCCAGGGAAGCAGGCGGGCCGCCGGAGATTCCCCCGGCCATGATCGAGATGATGAAGAAGAGCGTCGAGAGTTCCGCGGACCAGCAGTATCCGGTGTTCTCGCAGGCGCCGCTCTACATCCGCGAGTCGCTGGTGTTTCCCTACGCCGAAGGGCTGGCGTTTCAAGACGCCGTGTTCCGCAAGCTTGGCCAGGACGCGTTCGCCGAAGTGTTCGTCCGTCCGCCCCAAAGTAGCGGCCAGATTCTGCATCCGGAGCGTTATTTGGACCACGCCGGGTTGGCCATCCCCAAGCCTCCCGAAGTTCCCGATGTGCGCGAGTTCCGCAAGCTGGCTGAGGGCACCTTGGGAGAGTTCGATTTCCGGGTTCTTTTGTCGCAGTATGCGGGCGTCACTGAAGGCGCATCCCTGGCGGACCATCTGGTCGGCGGCTCGTATGAATTGCTGGAGCACAAGCGCCAGAAGTTCCCGGTGCTGGTTGTTGCGTCGGCGTGGGATTCGCCCGAGTCCGCCCAGAAGTACCTCGATCTCTACGACCGAGTCACGCAGGGGAAATGGAAGAGGCTGGAGATCACCCTCCAGACTCCAGACAAGCTGCAAGGCCGTGGCGACTCAGGATATTTTCGGGTGTGGGTGGATGGTGTGACAGTGAACCAGATCGAGGGATGGAAAACGCCGCTGCCATAAAGCGCCAAGTCGCTGCGACAGCCGCAACCGCCACCGCCCCGCCCGCGTCCAAGTAGGTAGAACTGGCGGTGGCGAGATGAAGATTGCGGCAGTAAGTGGAATAATTGCGGCGGCGTTGATGTCCGCCGGCCCTGGATTTTCCTCTTCGCTCCCAAACGCAACGGATGTTCCCACCCAAATGGTGATTACGGTGCTTCCGGCGCATGGCAGCGGTCAACCCGCCACTCTGGATGCCCGGGACCTCAAGGTTGTGCTGCGGGGCAATGCCTTCGCGCCGGTCCTTCGCCTTCAGCGTTTGGCAGGCGACCTGGCGGACCTGCAACTCTTCGTTTTGTTGGACGATTCAACGCGATCCGCCAGCCTCGCCAATCATCCCTCCGAGTTGAAGGCGTTTCTCGAATCCTTGCCGCCCACCACCCAGGTAGCCATCGGTTACATGCGGAATGGGACTTTCGGTTTGGCACAGGGATTCACCGCGGATCACGAAATAGCAGCCAGCGCGCTGCGCCTGCCTATGGCCATGCCGGGCCAGAATGGCAGCCCTTATTTCGCTCTTTCGGATCTCGCGAAACATTGGCCATCGAAAGAAGCAACCGACCGGCGGGCTGTGCTGATGCTGACCGACGGTATCGACCGCTACGATGACACCGGCACGATCTCGGATCCGTACGTCGACGCGGCCATACACGATGCGTTGAAGGATGGCATGCTGGTTTATTCCATCTATCTTCGCGGAGCCGGCCTCTTCGGCGGGGGCGGCGCGGTTACCGAATTCGCGCAATCCCGACTCATTCAAGTCAGCCAGGAAACCGGCGGCCACGCCTATTTCCAGAATTTCAGCGATCCGGTAACGATTTCGCCTTTCCTCGCCGATTTTCAAAATCGCCTTGCCAATCAGTACCAGGTGACCATCGAGGTGTTGAATGGTAAGGGCGAACTACCGGTGAAGCTTCGCACCGAGACGCCCGGCCTGAAGATCGAAGCCCCATCGCGCATCTACGTTCGGTAGCGCAGCCTGGCCGTTGCCCGCGCGTCATTTCTGCGGTGGATTTTCGCCTTTTGGAAAGCGCCACTCCCCCGGATCTGGCGGAGGCTTGAACTCGTCCGTGCTGAACACGCGCAGTTTTTGCCCCGGGCCCGCCACTTTCAGCACCAGCGCAACATAGAATTTCGGCCCTTGAAAATAGGACACGCGAATGCGGTGCAGACCGCCGGCCAGCTCGACGTCGCCGGTTTTTTCCTCCGGCCGATGCACGCCATCGTTGTCGATCACCACTTGATCGTCAATATAGAGCTTGGAGCCGTCATCGGACAGCAGGCTGAACGTGTACATCCCCGGATCGTTGATCCAGAATCTCCCGGTATAGTCGATAGCGAACCATTCGATTCGCTTGGTGACACCGGGAAAGCCTCGCCGGAAATCCTGAGGCGGTAAGTTCAGCGACGAAGTGTAGATGGGTGGCCCGGCAGGCTTCATCTTTTGGAAATTGGGCAGTTCCGTGGCGCGGCGATGGATGTGATACACCAGGCCGCGCAATCCGGAGGGTATAACCACGGTGGTTCCGAAGACGGGCGTGGATTGGTCTTGCGCTCCAGCCCCAGCCATCATCGCCAGAAGTAACAGCGGGGGCAAAGCGAAGCTCGGCTGGGCCAGGCGCAACGCCATAGAAGCATGGTAGCCCAGAGGACGCGCCAGCCCAAAGCCGCCCGGCTCCTTGCGATATAATCAGGGCGTAAACTGGAAGTAAAGGAGCCCCTGGATGACGCGCTTGGCCTGTGCTGCCCTCTTGCTTGCCGCGGGAATTTCATTGAATGCGGCCACCCCGAAAGCGGACGCTTCGAAAACCGCGCCGCCGCCGGTGATCCGGAAATCGCCCGAATTCGTCGTCAAATTCGTGGACGGCCATCAGTTACTGCTCAGCAGCCTGAAGGGGAAAGTAGTGGCGCTGCTGATGGTTCACACTACTTGCCCGCACTGCCAGCACACCTCCCAGGTTTTCACTCAGCTTTACAAAGAGTACGGACCGCAAGGGTTTCAACCTGTGGATGCGGCGTTCAACACCATGGCTAACCTCTACGTATCCGATTTCGTGAAGAACTTCAACGTCGGTTACCCCGTTGGATACAGCACGCCGGAAGAGGTGATGGCCTATCTCAACTACAACGTCATGGAGCGCTATACGGTGCCGCAGATCGTGTGGATCGACCGCAAGGGCAACATTCGATCGCAGACCCAGCCGGCCGGCGATGATCCGACGCTTTACCAGGAAGGGTATTGGCGCACCATGATCGAGACGCTGCTGAAAGAGCCCGCCACGGCCACCACGCATCACACTACCGCCAAGTCGGCTCCGGTCGCGCAGAATTAACGCGGCCGAGCGGCGGTACAATAGTCACGGAGCGCCCGTAGCTCAGTCTGGATAGAGCGTTTGCCTCCGGAGCAAAAGGTCGTAAGTTCGAATCTTACCGGGCGTACCACTCCTCTCGATTCGCTTCCAGTGGCTGCGCTATCCTGGGCGTGAACATTTGCCGTGGAGGACAGATGAAGTCAGGTGGAACTCAACCGATCTCCCGCGCTATAGTTCGCGGCGGATGTATCCTCGCCGCGCTATTTTCTTCCGTCCTCGCTCAAGCGCCCGCCGGCCGGCCTCCCGACAAACCCGCCTCGCCAGCCAGCCTTCCGGGTGACACCTTGCCGCCCTTCGGCATGCTGGACGGCAACGGAAAATTCACGCCACCACCGCAAAGGCCGCCCGGAAGCGCCGCTCGTCCAACTCCTCGCCCGTTTGTATCGATTCGCGGGCCTGCTCTTGACCTTGCGATCGAGGCGGCTCGCGCGGCTGTTGACTCCTGTGCCTCCGCGGGGTTTTATATCGGCGCGAGTGTTATCGACACTTCCGGTCAGCCACGTGCAACCGTGGAGGCCGAGGGGTCGGATGGCGGGCATGTCTATGTCGCCGTGCGAAAGGCTCTGGTGGCGCTCAATTTTAAGATGCCCAGCTCCAAGGCGGCTGCGGCAGTGCAGACCGACAAAACCTTGCTCGCCCGCGTCACTCCGAACATGTTCGTAATGGAGGGCGCGGTACCAATCATGGCCGGAAGCGAAATCATCGGCGCAATCGGCGCCAGCGGCGCGGCGGGCGGGGACCAGGACGAAGTCTGCGCCATCGCCGGCCTCGACAAGATCAAGGACCGCCTCAAATAGGCCTTCACGCCGGGCTCGCGGCACATTTACCTGTCGTCATGACTCCTGAACAGCAGAAAGCGGCCAAGGCAATCTCAGAGGCCGCTCAGAGGATGGACGCTTCCATTCGAGATAACTTCATTGAGGCTGCTAGCGCCGGCGACGCCAGCGTCTCCTCTGAAGTCAATCGGTTGCTCAACGAGAGTCTCCTTCAGAACCTTTCACTCGCCCCAACGGAAACCATCGTATTTCACAACAACGTGTTTTCCGCGGGTGACCTCGTTTCCGGGCGGTACCAAATTCTGCGCTACGTTGCCAAGGGCGGAATGGGCGAAGTTTACGAGGCGCGAGATCTGGAACTTGGAGAAACCCTGGCGCTGAAGACTTTATTAGCCCGAATCTCCCGCGATGAGGAGGATATCGCACGGCTAAAGCGTGAAGTTCAGATCGCGAGAAAAATCAATCATCCCAACGTCTGCCGCATTCACGATCTTGGCTACCATCTTCATCCTCAAGGCGGCAAGGTTTTCTATTTGACGATGGAATTCCTCAGCGGCGAAACTCTTTCCAGTCATATCAGCCGCATGGGACGTTTGTCGACGGAACAGGCGCTGCCTTTAGTGAGTCAAATGGTTGGCGCACTGGCGGCGGCCCACCAGCTTCACATCATCCACCGGGATTTCAAGAGTTCGAACGTAATGCTGGTGCCGGATGGAAATCGGACCTGCGTAAAAGTAACGGATTTTGGCCTCGCGCGGAACATCGAAGGTTCCCAGGACGGAGCCCGGACGCTTTCCCGGCACATCGTAGGAACGCCGCCCTACATGCCCCCAGAGCAGTTTCTGGGTGAGGCAAGTAAAGTCGGCGACATCTACGCTTTGGGTGTAGTTATGTACGAGATGCTAACGGGCGGGCTGCCGTTCGATCCGCGTACCCCGCCAGGTCATCGCGACACGCCGCCGCTAAAGACCCATCTGCCCGATCTGGATTTGCGCTGGGAGACCGCGATTCTGAAGTGTCTAAGAGCCGATTCGGCCGGCCGGTTTGCCCAGGTTGAGGAGGTAGCCTCGACATTAAGGGGCGTTGAGCTGAAGGATGCCGCCGATGTTGCCAGGCGCCGAACGATGGCTCGCGCTGGAATTGCCGCTTTGTTACTCCTTGCGCTGGCGAGCGGTCTTCTATTGATGCGCGCCGGACATTTTCCTGTTTGGCGGCTTGTGTCAAAACGCGCCCCGGGCCTTGGAAGCAATCCAGTTCAGTTCCTGAATATAACGGATCAGCCTGGAAGGGCGAAGTTTCCCAGCCTTTCTCCGGACGGGCGGTCCCTTCTCTATGCACTCGAGGTCGGCGGTAACTCTGCCATCTATTTGCAAAGAGTCGGTGGAACCCATGCTGTGAACTTGACGCCGGATAGCCGGTTCGATAGCTCGGAACCCGTCTGGTCGCCCGACGGCGAAAGAATAGCGTATCGGAGCGAGCGTGAGGGCGGCGGCATCGATATTATGGGCGCGGCTGGAGAACCCATTAAACGCCTGCTCAATTTCGGTCACCAGCCGTCTTGGTCTCCGGACGGTTCCGAACTCGTGGTCACGACGGAGCTTCTTCAGGATCTCTCCGGAGTCAGCCGCGACGATAGCATTCTGTGGATCGTTGAAACTGCGACGGGCCGAAAAAGGCAGCTGGCCGGAGCGCAGGGATACCAACCATCCTGGTCGCCGCACGGATCTAGAATCGCCTTTTGGTCATTCCACGACGGCCAACCGTGGTTAAGAACCATTTCCTCTCGGGGTGGCGCCCCCGTTGAGCTGGTTCATGATGATCACGTGAATTGGAACCCGGTCTGGTCAGCCGATGGAAAATTCATTTACTTCCTCAGCAACCGAAGCGGGAGCATGAACCTATGGCGGATCGCCGTTGATGAAGCCGGGGGAACACCCAGCTCTTCACCGGAACCTATCACTCTCCCCACTGTTTATGCGGAACATATCAGCGTTTCCCGCGACGGGAAAACGCTGGCTTATGTCAATAGAACCGAGGTCGGCGAAATTTATCGCGCCGCCTTCGACGCGGCGCGTGAACGGTTGGGCGCCGTTGAGGCATTGACTCAAGGAACCCGGTTCGATTCCATGCCCGACGTGTCCTCCGATGGCCGCTCAGTCGTATTCGTTTCCGGCGGAGAGCGGCCGGACCAACTCGCGATCGCTGGGGTCGATAGCGCCGGCGCGCCGCGTCAGATCACCGACAATAGGGATAAAGCCACCAAATACTCCGAGCCTCGCTGGTCGCCCGACGGCCAGTGGATCGCTTTCCAAAGCAACCAAAGGGAAGGCTCCGGCACCAGGGATAACCAGATTTGGGCAGTCCGCCCGGATGGCTCCGATCTGAGAGAGCTTACCCATGTAAAAGGAGATGCGGTCACGCCCGTTTGGAGCCCCAGCAGCCGCCGCATAGGGTTCTCGATGGTCGGTGGATATACATGGTCTTTTGCGGTGGACGATTCTTTGACGCCGCAGCCCAGCGAGCCGTTCGCCGCCCCCGAGGACCGTACTGCCTCGTACATCGTAAAATCGTGGTCCCCCGATGGCATGAAACTTGTAGGGTCGCAATTTCGCCCGGATGGGAAATCGATCGGAATCTTCGAATACTTCTTGAACACGCGGAAGTTCGCGCGATTGACGACCTTTGGATCCGCGCCTCTCTGGCTCAGCGATAATAAGCGCGTCCTCTTTCGATCTAATGAACGTCTCTTTGTCGTGGACAGCGTAACTCGCCAACAGCGGCCGCTGCAGTTGCCCGCCGGCACGGGTCTTCGAGATACTTTCTCTGTCTCGCGCGACGATCGCTGGGTCTACTTTTGTCGTGCCTCCGAAGGTAGCGACGTTTGGATTATCAAGACGGAATAACCAATTTTTGTGATACGCTCGTAGGCTATTGGGGGACTCGATTGAAATGGTCAACAAGACTTTCTCACTTGCGATTCTCGGACTGCTCGGACTGATTTTGTCCGGATGCGGAGGGAAAGCGGCCAAAGCGCCGATTCCCGCTAATTTTTCCTGTGTGCACGCGTTGAAGAGCGCGGACATCCCTGCCGATCCAGCCGGAGACTACCTGAAATCCTGGGAGGAGACCAGCGCCGGCTCCGGCTTGTATAAACCGAAACAGTGGGTGCTGGTCACTGCGCCCGACGACGATTATTCCGGCTGCTATGTGCCTCTTAAGGACCACGATACTTTGTCCACAAAGGCGAATCTGAACACGCCGAAGCCGTGACCGTCGATGCTTCGCAGGCATCGTTTGGTCGCAGCCTGTCTTGCGTTGGGATACGCTCTCGGTCATGTTCATGGCCTTTCAGCCCGCCGATCTGCTGAGTTCCTTACGAACGAAGCGCTGATTACAAGTTTCGAAGACACCGTCGATCCGAGCCGGCCGTTGGACGTTTTTAGGTTGGTTTACCGCCGGCTAGGCACTTACGTAACCGTGTACCCGAGCGAAAACTATTACTACTTTGTTCTGTTCTCGCGGCAAGGCGTATTGCGAGGGAATTTGCAGCTTTCCCCGCAGCTTCGAGACCGGCGGGAAATATCGCTTGCATATTCCCTGGATGGACAGCGAGGCGGCAGGTCGACCGCCGTCCGAATCACTCGGGAACAGGGACTCTTCCTCGTTCGGTTAAATCGCTTCAACTATGCAGCTTTCTTTGAAGGCCGGCCTGTCCTGTTCTCTTTGCACCAGATCTCCACCCGGCCGCCAGCCGAGGTGAATTTCATGAGCGGCGAGACGCCGGTTGGGCCGAGCTTCGATGAATCGGGCTTATCTTTTTACCTGGTTTTTCAGAAGCATCCTGCGCATTTCTTTTGGATACTCAACCAGCGCGTTCCGGCGCCCGACGTGTTTAACAAGATCAGCGGCGATGTCGAGGTCGGAGCAAGAACAAGCTTTGCGTTTTTCAATGACCATGTGAATTCCCGCAAAATTCTGATTGGAGTGTCCGCCAGGAACATGGAAGCCAATACCTGGTACGACGGCCCATTCGATCAGCTTCCGGATAATTATATTGCCGCCGGAGCCGTCGAGTTGAAGAAATACATTGAAGAGGTGTACCCCTATACCCGTGGCCAGATTGATAAGTTTGGCCACTTCGTTCTAGCTCCGGAACTGCGGGTGCTCATTGCTCCCTACAAGGCATTTGAACGGCTTGAGGACTTGGCTTTCGTCGAAAAGTGCAAAACGTCGTTTCGAGCTGGGCCAGAGCTCTACGCCTGCCTAACGCCCGACCCCCAGCTAACGTTTGGTGCGCTCACAAATCCGCGCGACTGATGTGTTGGTTGCGGG
>CAWGOZ010000004.1:0-374563 GCA_963824345.1 Bryobacterales bacterium | reverse complement strand
ACTGAACCTTGACTGAACCTTGCGGCGTGTAGATGCTCCAAAATAATGTCACCCCCTACCCGGCGGAAGCGGACCAAGCCACCGGCGGCGACGAGAAGCCATTGGATGAGAAGTATTCTGAAATGGGCCGGAACGTGTCTGCGTCAGGCCATCGACATTGCCAACGCCCGCTTAGGACATTTTTGCTTCGGCGCGACATCCCTTGACAGCTCTGCTAGCCTGCCGCTTATAATGATGAGGCATGAATACCACGCGTCGCGTGTTCCTCGGAGCAGCGGCGGGGATTGCCGGGATTACCGGCCTGCATGGATGGCTCAACGTCAATTGGACTGCGCTCCGCAACGGCTTTCGCTCGCGCGCGCAACTCCAAACGCTGGAAGTAGGCGGCTTGCCCGTCACCTGCAATCTCACGCTTCCCATTGCCTGCGAGGCGCGGAATCTAGACACAACCTTCACGCGAGCGAACTTCGACTACAAACGGTTCAGCGGCTGGCCGGAGATCAAAGAGTCTCTCATTTCCGGCCGGATCAACGCCGCCTACATGCTGGCGCCGTTGGTGATGGATCTGGTGGCGAAGGATGTCCCGGTCAAGATCGTCTCCCTAGGTCATAGGTCGGGTGCGGTCATCATGGTCCGCACAGACTCGACTTATCGGAAGTTCCAGGATCTGACCGGCAAGCGAATCGCCATCCCCAGCCGCTTCGCCGTCGACTTTCTCTTTCTTCGCAAGATGCTGGCTAAGGAGGGCATGTCGGACAAGGACGTCAGGATCGTCGAGATGGCGCCGCCAGACATGCCCGCCGCGCTCTATGCCAAGGCAGTGGAAGCGTACTGTGTCGGTGAGCCGTTTGGCGCCTCGGCGCAACGCGCCGGATACGCAATTCCCTTGCGCATGACGCGCGACGAATGGCCCAACTACATCTGCTGCGTCCTCACCGTGCGCCAGGAGCTCATCGATCAGAACCCTGCCCTGGTGCAGGACCTCGTCAATTACGTGCAGGGTGCCGGCCGTTGGCTGGATGCCGAGCGAAACCATCGGGCCCGGGCGGCCGGGATCGCCGCCGACAAAAAGTACTTCAATCAAGACCGTGCGGTCATCCAATACGTCATGGACAACCCGACCGACCGCGTGACCTATGGCGATCTGCGGATGATCAAGGAGGAGTTCGACGACCTGATGCAGCTTTCCGTGCAAGCCAAAACGCTCAAGCGTCCTATTGCCTTCGAGAGCTACGTCGACGATCGGTTCGTGAAGGCTGCTAATCCGGCGCGCATCGCATTGTAGGAGCGTTCAATGAAAAAAACCCTTCTCATCGGCGCACTGCTTCTTGCCCTGGTGGCGCTGGGAACTCACTTCGCCTTTCCGCGGACCCCGCAAGCCGAACAGGGCCTTCGCTCCGGCACCTTCGACCCGCCGCGCGAGGCGCCCGCCTTTAGCCTGGACGGCTCCAACGGCAGGAAGCTGGGCCCGCGCGACCATCTCGGCCAGGTGGTCATCGTGGAGTTCGGCTACACCTATTGTCAGGAGGTCTGCCCGGTCACGCTTGCCCACCTGACCGAAGTTTACAAGAAGCTGGGGAGCGCAGGCGCGCGAAGTCCAGTTGATCTACGTGACGGTGGATCCGGCACGGGACAATCCCGAGCGCCTGCGCGAGCACCTGGCCTTCTACAACCCGAGCTTCCTCGGCGCCACAGGCACCCCCGACGAGCTCCAGGCCGTTCAAAAAGCCTACGGCGTCGTCGCCAAACAAGTGGTTTCCCCGAACCCGGCACTGGGATACGCAGTGGATCATTCGTCGTCCCTCTACCTGGTGGACCGGCAGGGAAAGCTTCGCGGGCTGGTGCCCTTCGGTACTCCAGTGGACGACATCGTTCACGATCTCGAGTTCCTGTTGAAGACGGGGGCATGATCTCGACTGACGCCGGCGCTCCCTCGGACGTCCATCCATCCCGAACGCGGCGTCGCCGGCTCTTCGCGATCTTAGCCAGCTTGATCCTCACCCCTGTCGTTATCGCGGCGATGTGGCCGGTGACCTTCGACTCGCGAGAAGAACTCTTCGAGATCCCCAAGGGTACCTGGGCTCGCCGGATGGCCGGCGAAAAGCGCGAGATCTTGCCCCCGGACGTTCATCTGGTGGTCGGCATTCATAACGTGTTCCTGCTGAAGAATTCGGACGACGTGCCGCAAATCTTCGGGCCGACCTTGCTGATGCCGGGCCAGAGCCTCCGCATACCCTTTACGCGGCCGTCGGAGAACTACTTTTCCTGCACCGCTCACGCCAGCGGGCAGCTCCTGGTTGTGGTGGAAGCAACGCCCAATTGGCCTTGGGAGCGGCTTAGCTTCCGGGTGCGACGGATGCTGCGCCGGTTGTCCAGGCCATGAGGGCTTGGCCGCTGCTGATAAGCGTGGCGGCGGTCGCCGGTTCCGCCTCATGCGGGCAGCGGCACGTTAGCTACGCCGAAGCGCGCGCGGTAGTGAACCGCCGCTGCATCGAATGTCACTCTGCGCAGCCGACCAACCGCGCGTTCCCGATCGCGCCTAAAGGAGTCATGCTCGACACAGCCCAGCAGATGAGACAGTACGCCGGGCGGATTAAAGCGCGCGTGGTCGTGGAGCGCACGATGCCGCTCGCGAACAGGAGCGGCATCACCAACCAGGAGCGCTGGGTTCTCGGCCGATGGGTGGAGACGGGCGCCAAAGTCCCCTAGTCAAAAAGTAAAGCTAAGCCCAGTGAGAAAGGACCGGCCCATTCCGGGTACACTACTGTCCCCATTGAAGTCCATCCAATACCTGCCTCCGAGCGGCAAATCGTATCGGCGATTCGCAAGGTTTTCAATTCCCGCATCCAGGCGCACGCTCGCGGTTTCGGCGACCTTCCACCGATAGCCTCCCCGGAAACTCAGCAGTGCGAACCCGGCTGTTGGCAATTCATTCCGCACCGCATCGACGCGTGTCTTGGCATCCACCGCTTTCAGACTCAATGCGCCCGACCATCCTCCCCGTTCATGCTGCAAAGAAACGTCGCCGTGAAATGGCATCAGGCGATACAGGTTGTCCTTGGTATCCAGATTTTCCCCTCGAACACTACCGAGAGTCCCTACCAGCGAGAATCGCCCGGCCGCAGTCTGGCCGAGCGGAGCGCGGAATGAACCGTCAAAGCCATAAAGCTCCGCTGGATAATTCGCGAACTGGAGAATCACGAATCCGGAGGTAGCCGTGAAATTAGCGGCGGTACAGCCATCGCTGCCGTCATTGATTACCGGGCAGCGTTCGGCATCGATATAGTTCTGCACCCGCGTAAAGTAGGGCGTGAGCCTCAGCTCCCAACCTTTACCCGCGGAGTCGTGCAGGCTTATGGTGCTACTGACCGTATGGGCCACCTCCGGCTTCAGATCGAGGTTTCCCGTATAGCCGTTCAGGTCGCCGAACCAGCCCTCCATATCCGCCGAAAAAAAGCTGCGCTTGACCCAGAGATACCGTTCATAAATACTCGGCGACCGGGTCTTTCTTGCATACCCAGCCTCGATTGAGAGAAAAGGCGCGGCATCGAAGCGGGCCAGTGCCGTCAGGTCGAAATTGTAATCCTGCCGCGCGTGGCTGGCGCTGTTGAATTCGGTCGCGTCCGCGTAGTAGGCAGCGTCGCCGGTCGTGGCCGGCGAATTGTTATAGCCCTCGACGTTGCCCGTGTCCATCAGCACGATGTCACTTCGGATTCCGAGCAGCGTGGTCCATCGCTTCGAGCGCCGTGCTTCCCATTCCGCCCAGGTGCCAAAGCGGTTGCGGCGTCCGTTATTTACGTTCAGAAGCGTATTCGGCCCCAGAGTTCCGACTACATTCGAGGTGGGCGTCCACCAGTCGTTGAGGGTGAATCTGCGAAACTCGTGGCCAACTCGCAGCGTGTCGCGCGCAGTCAGCGGAATTTCCGCCTCGACCAGGTAGCCGACATTCCCGCCCCGCGTGAACATGGGCATCTCCACCCCCGGAACCTTGTCCCTGAGAATATCCATGGAGTGCCGCGTGTTTTCGTAGTAGAGGCGTCCTTGCAGCCTGACTTCTTTGGAAAGCCAGGAAAACTTTCCCTGATAGTGAAAATTGGCGAACTTTGCCTGGTTGCCAGTCATGTCCAGGAACGCGTTGGGAAAGCCCTGTTGCGGGATGAACTGATAACCAATCCCTATGGTGAAGAGCTGGTTGCCCGCGCGCGCGGAAGCCTGGAGCGCATTGTTCTGCGCTTCATAGAACGTCGACGCCACAAGGAAACCGGAGCCGTCTTTGTAATCGTTCGCGTTCACGTAAGATCCGGTATAAACGATTTGGACATTCCTGGCGGTAAACGCGAGCGAAGCACTGCCACCGTTCGCAACACCGTTGGTGCGATGGAATGCCTCGATATTCCCGTGAATCTGCGGCGTGCTACGGGCGGAAAACTCGGGTGGCGCGGTATCCACCGCTACCGTGCCGCCGATACTGTCGCCGCCGCGGCTGACCGGAGTAATCCCGGCCATCACGTCGAGATTACCGGCCTGCGAAGGATCGAAGTATGACAACGGAGGATTCATGTGCATCACGCACGCCGATCCAATTTCCATGCCATCGACACGAACGGCGACGCGCTCATCGGCCAGCCCATGAATTGCAGGGATGCCGGACAACCCGCCGTCGTTGAAGAGATCAATTCCGGAAAAATCGCTTGCCAGTCCAGCCGTATCGTTGGTCTTCATTAGCTCCGGCGCAAGTGCGTCCCGGTCCTCTCCCGTGAGTCCGGTGACGGTGACCGAGTTAGTCTGGGTCGCAGGCGCGAGATTGAGGTCCACCGTGACTTGGGATCCGGCTCTTAAGGAAATGCCGGTCCGCTGCGCATCCGCGAATCCTGGAGCCGATGCCAAAACCAGGTATCTCCCGGCTGGCAGCGCCGGCGCCGCCCAGGCTCCTGTTTGGTCCGTCGCCGTTATTTTCGTGAGCCCGCTTCCGATTTCCCGCACCGTGATTTTCGCGCTCCGCACCACCGCGCCCGATGGGTCGGTAACGACGCCCGTTATCCTGCCGGTTCCATTTTGAGCAATAAGAGCTGAGGCAAGCGCCGCCAGCACCCCGATACGCTGAAACATAAAGGAGAGTATAGCTGGGTCGCAACCCGTGTAGTATCTCTATATGGACCCCGGAACTCTCAAACGCCAGGGACTCTACCTGGTCATTGGCGTCATCGGCGCTGTCGGTTGTGTTCTCGTCTGGAAGATGGCGCCGCATCGGGCGCCCCCCGCCGGCGCGAATGTGATGCAGGGTCCCCATGCGCCTCCGGGTGCGGTGCTGGTGAACGTCAGTATGGTAGGGTTCGACCCCGCGGTAATCCCGGCGACAGCCGGCCAGCCGCTAAAACTGGCGTTCTTTCGGCCCAACGCGGCAAACTGCGCCCGTGAAGTGATATTCCCCGATCTCGGTATACGGAAAGAGCTTCCGCCCGGTCAAACCGTAGTTGTGGATATTACGCCTGCAAAGAGCGGCACATTTGGTTTTGAATGCGGCATGAACATGCTGAAGGGAAAACTGATCGTTCGCTGAGCAACTTGCAGAACGATTACATCCCGTCGATGATTGCGTTCAGCGTAGCGCTGGGCCGCATGGCTCGGGCGCATTTGGCTTCCTCCGGGAAATAATAACCCCCGATGTCCACCGGCTTGCCTTGCGCGGCCAACAACTCCTGAGTAATCTTGCCCGCATTCGTCTCCATCGCGGCGGCTAGCGGAGTGAAGCGCTGCTTCAACTCCCGGTCCTCGTTCTGGGCGGCGAGCGCCTTGGCCCACGCCATCGCTAGAAAGTAGGTCGAGCCGCGGTTGTCGATCTCGTTCACCTTGCTGGAGGGGTAGCGGGCGTCTTCGAGGTACTGCCCGATGGCCTCGTCCAGCGTCTTCGAAAGCAGCGCCGCGCGCGGGTTGCCGGTTTTTGCCGCCAGCAGCTCCAGCGAGGGCACCAGCGCGCAGTATTCACCGAGCGAGTCCCAGCGCAGATGACCTTCTTTCACAAACTGCTGCACATGCTTGGGCGCCGAACCGCCGGCCCCGGTTTCGAGCAAAGCGCCGCCTCTGAGCAGCGGCACGATCGAGAGCATGCGGGCGCTTGTTCCCAACTCGAGAATCGGGAACAGGTCGGTGAGATAGTCACGAAGCACGTTCCCGGTCACGGAGATGGTGTCCTCGCCGCGGCGAATTCGCTCCAGCGAGAATTTCATCGCGTCCACCGGCTTCATGATCTTGATTTCCAGTCCCGAGAGGTCGTGTTCCGGCAAGTAGGCATTCACCTTCTGAATGATCTGCGCATCGTGGCCTCGATCCGGGTCCAGCCAGAACACCGCGGGCGCACCGGTGGCGCGCGCGCGAGCAATCCCCAGCTTTACCCAATCGCGAATGGCCTCGTCTTTGGTCTGGCAGGCGCGGAAGATATCCCCGCGCTCGACGCTTTGCTCGAGCAGCGTCCTGCCGCCGGTATCCACGATGCGAATCGTGCCGTTGCCT
Source organism: Bryobacterales bacterium (assembly GCA_963824345.1). GTDB lineage: Bacteria > Acidobacteriota > Terriglobia > Bryobacterales > Bryobacteraceae > Palsa-89. Next base: position 368,053 of record CAWGOZ010000004.1, on the reverse strand, counting down.
GACGCGACAAACGTCTTGTCGTGCGAGCCGTACTCCTCGGCCTTCTGCGCCATGAGCCCAACATTGGACACGCTGCCCATGGTCGCCGGATCGAACTGTCCGTGCTTCTGGCAGTCCCCGATCACGGCCTGATATATTGTGGCGTAACAGCGGTCCGGGATCATGGCTACCGTGTCTACCAGCGCGTCGTCTTTGTTCCACATCTTGCCGCCGTCCCGGATCACGACGGGCATCGATGCGTCGATGATCACGTCGCTAGGAACGTGCAGGTTGGTCTTACCCGCACGCGAATCGACCATCGCCAAGCCGGGGCCCTGGTCGTAACAGGCTGCGATATCGGCCTGGATCTCGGCCTTCTCTTCGGCCGGAAGCTGGTCGAGTTTGCCAAGGACGTTGGCTAGTCCGTTGTCGACGTTGGCGCCGATTTTCTGGATCGCGCCAGCATGCTTCTCCAAGGCAGCGGCGAAATACACCGCAACACAGTGTCCGAACATGATCGGATCGGAGATCTTCATCATGGTGCACTTCAGATGCAGGGACAACAGAGCGTTGTCAGCCTTAGCGGCGGCCATCTGCTCCGCATAGAATCTCCGCAGCGCCGCTACGTTCATCACCGCGCAGTCGATGACCTCGCCCTCCAGCAGCGGGATGCTTTGCTTCAGCGCCTTCACGGCGCCGGCTGAGTCCACGAATTCGATGCGAACGTTGGTTGCGGAGCTTACTACCATGGATCTTTCGGTGGCGTAGAAATCCTTGTCACTCATATGGGCGACACGCGTAACGGAACCGGGCATCGAACCCGGCTGGGGCCAGCTTTTCATCGTCTTGTTTGGATGCTTCCGCGCGAACGCCTTCACCGATTTCGAAGCACGACGGTCCGAGTTGCCTTCGCGCAATACGGGGTTCACGGCCGAGCCCAAGACCACTCCAAAGCGGGCCTGCAGCGCACGCTCCTCCTCGGTCGACGGCTGCTCGGGATAGTCGGGTATGTTGTAGCCCTTTCCGCGGAGTTCGCAAATCGCTTCCCGAAGTTGCGGAATAGAGGCGCTGATGTTGGGGAGCTTAATGATGTTGGCTTCCGGTGTCTGCGCCAGCTTCCCCAGGCGGGTCAACTCGTCGGGTATCTGCTGGTCGTTGTGAAGGCACTCAGGGAAGTTGGCGATAATGCGGCCGGCGAGCGAGATGTCCGCCGTTTCGATCTCCACCCCTGTCCCTTTGAAGTACGCTTGCAGGATGGGCAGCAGCGCATACGACGCTAGTGCGGGCGCCTCGTCGGTCTTGGTCCACGTGAGCTTCAACTGAAAGCGTAGGATAGCATGCCTAACCCGCTGAATCACGCCTCTATGGTCTTGCTAAACCGCGATCTCGCTTATGCTGAAGGGTGGACCGTCTCTTCGCGTGCGGTACATTCGATACCCAACATATGAAACGACTCGTTTGGAGTTCTTTACTTCTGTCCATGGCGGCTGCGCTGCCCGGCGCCGCGCAAAGCTGGGATACCAGCGGAAATGGATTGCTGAATGGCACGTACTACTTCCGCCAGGTCATGTGGCTCGGTGGGTATAATTCGGCTAACGATCTTCACCAAGCCATAGCGGTTTACGGCAACATCGTTTTCGGTGGAAATGGAACCTACACTCTCACCGCAAAGGCGGATGCGGCCGAAAACAAGGTCACATCGATTACCGGCAGCGGCACCTACACCATCGCCGCCAGCGGCTACGGTTTCATGTCCACACCGCTCCAATTCGTTGACCCCCAATTCGAGGGCGATGAGATCAATTTGCTGGTATCGCCATCCAAAGTGGTGGTAGGGAACACCACCGATAACAACACCGGTTACAACGACTTGTTCATCGCGGCCCCGGCGCCCACAACGCCGCCTTCGTTGCAAGGCAAATTTTCCGTTATCGGCGTGGGCATTCCCGCGCTGGCACTGGATTTGACCCACACGCGCGCTTACTCATTTACCATGACTGGCGCCGGCAGCACAGTCACCACCACGGCCCTCACCGGGGCCATCGGGTTGAACATCAGAACGATGACGCAATCGGGGTATTCCGGCGTGCAGTATTCTGTCAGCGCCGGCGCTGCGGCTGTGAATTTCGGTAACGAGCCGACGACCACGAACCTCGATAGTATTTTGATGTCCGGCACCAAATACTTTTACTTCTCGCCCGATGGTGATTTCTTTTTCGGCGGCGATCCGGAGGATACCGACTTCATCGTCGGCGTGCGCCAGAGCTCCAGCGGTTTCTTCGCTGCGCAAATTCCGTATTACACCGGCGGTTTCTTTCAGGACGATTCCCAGTTCGGCAATTGCGGCTGTGGCTGGCTCAACAGCCTCTACGGCGCATATGACGCCCTCGCAGATTCGGACAACCGCGAGATTCTGGTACACCAGCGGGACAACGTGGTGGGTCCACCACGCGGCAGTTTCCGCGCCGATTCCACGTACGCCGAGGCGCTCAGCGCGTCAGGCAGCACGTACACCGATTTCTACTACCAATACTTCTTCGGCCCAGGTGGCAGATTCGCGATCGGCTTCGCGAATCCGAGCTCCGGATTCCTGGGGATCGAGGTACTGATGGAGGGGCCTAACTACACGTCGGCTCCCACTTCCGCGCCCTACATCTATCCGACCGGCATCGTGAACGCCGGCGCTTACGCCCCCTTCACCGCGGAGTTCGCACCCGGAGAATTCATCTCGATTTTCGGGGCCAATCTGGCAACCACAACTGCGACAGACCCCACTCTCCCCTTCGGCCTGGGTGGCGTGCAAGTGCTGGTGAATGGAGCTCCGGCGGCCGTCCGTTACGTGAGCCCCGGGCAGGTGAACGCGGTGATCCCGCTGGGCATCGACACCGGCATCGCCTCCATTCAGGTGGTCAACAGTCTGGGAACATCGAACACGGTAAGTAACTATGTGGGAGAGACTCAACCCGGCATCTTCAACAGCGCAACTTCCGCGCCTGCCGTTTTCCACGGCAACAATGCGATTGTTAGCGCTTCGAATCCAGCCGTGGCCGGTGAGGAACTGGTGGTTTATCTGACGGGTCTTGGCACGCTGGACTCCTCGGGCAACGCCACGACCCTCAGCTACATGTCGGTCGATTTCTCCGGCGTGACGGCGAGCATTGACTACGCCGGCATCGAGCCGGGAGCTCCACTCGCGGTCGGGGCCGGATACCAGATGAACGTCACCGTGCCGTTTGGAACACGTTCCGGATTGAATTATCTGGATATCGGAGGACTGAACAGCTATAACGGCGAAGCGCTCATTTGCGTTACCAGTTGTGGTGACTCGTCGCTTCGACGCAGAGTCCGCAGCCGGAGAGCTCAGACTACGCGATCCGCCGGGCGGCCCCGCTTCCCCAATTCGCCCAAGGTCGTCTTCCCCGGCAATGCGGAGACGAGATGATGCTGCTACGGGCTATTCACAATGAATCGGGCCTGTGTGGCTAACCGCAGCTTAAGAATTGGGATCGCCAGCTGCGTCCCCTCCATGCTGTTTGGTCGTCGCCTTCTTCTGGCGGCTCGTGCTCTGATAGTGCGTGCTGTATTCCAGTCCGTACGGCGTTTTCATTTTCACCCTGGCCTTTTCGTCGTAGAACGCCTGAGCGGATTGGTGTCGCGCCGCGATCTCCTCTTCGGTGCCGTCGCGAAAGTTGATCTCTTCGCGTGGCACAAAGATCACCTGCCCGATGGGCATGTTGTGTGACGCAGAAATCGTTTCGTCCGGTTGGAGGACGTACCGGAACTCGGAGTCGTGAACGTACCAATCGGTCTCGACGCGGATCACCAACATTGGGGCCAAGGGCCGCTCGATCATGTTGAAGACCGGAGTATAGACCGTGTCCCAGCCCTGCGGAGTCTGGAAGTTCCACGCGCCCCGCAGAGTCACGGCACCTGCCGGTGTCCCCATGTCATCCTCGGAAATGAACATAGCCGGCATCAAATCGGCGATCTCACGCGTTTGCGGCGTGTCCGGGATGTGCATCTTGATTTCTCGTTTCGTGGCGCCGATCCCGCCCATCGGCATCAAGTACGTCACGGTAAAGATCGGTTCCCACTTGCTTCCCTTGGCGTTCACCGAGTAAACCAACCGATACCGGCCCTCCCCCTCATACCCGATTTGAAAGCTCTCTTTTTCCGCGAGCGGAGGATGGACCAGGAAGCCAACGGTGCTTCCGGCTTCGAGCACGGGACAATGGCGGGCGTGCTGTGGCAGAAGGGGGCGCTGGGCTTCGCGGCGCGGCCGCAGGCCAATTCCGGGCCTGAGCGGATTGGGAAAAAGTCCTACTTCCATCTCCGAAGTATCGCACCGTCGAATACACCCGGCTTGACCCTCTCCGGTTATTCCAGGCAGCCCGGCGATTGACAAGGACGCGCTTACTTGGCACCATCACCACATGCAGGCCATGTCTATTCAACCCAAGCGGCAGTCCGCGTTCCCGCCGCTAGCCGGGCTCTTGTTGCTGGCGTCGGCCACGGCCAGTCTCGTGACCGCTCAAACTAGCACACCGCGGCGGACCGTCTGGAGCGGCGTGTACACGGAAGCTCAAGCTGCGCGTGGTGCAACCGCCTTCGGCCAAAGCTGCGCGGGCTGTCATGCGCTGGCAGCCACGGGCAAGGCACCGCTGGTGGGCGAACCATTTTTGAGGAGTTTCGCGCAAAAAACGGTCGGCGATCTGCTCGAGTTTGTCACCGCCAACATGCCGAACGGCAGCCCCCGCTCTCTCGGCGAATCCACCTACCAGGATATCGTCGCGCTCATGTTGAAATCCAACGGCTTTCCAGCGGGAAACGCTGAGCTTCGACCCGACACGATTGCCAACGTGCAGATCGTTCAGAAGGACGGGAATACAGCGCTCCCGTCCAATGCGCTCGCTCGGGTGGTCGGTTGTTTGGCTCGTAACGGGGACGACTGGGTGGTGACTCGAGCGACAACCCCCGAGCGGGCGGAACACGCTCCGGGCGAGGACGACGCCACGAGACCCCTAGGGACTCGGACGATCCCCCTGAAATTCGTCGTCACCCGCCTGGATGCGTTGGCAGGTTCGCGGGTCACGGTGAGTGGACTCCTGATCGGCGCCGACGGTACGGACGGAATCAACGTGACAACGGTGAACCGCGTCGCCCAGAAGTGCCCTTAAAGATCGATTCTGCCGGTACTCGCTCCCAGCTTGTCGATCTCCGCGCCGCCCACGTGCGCCATGGCCAACAGCAAGTTCGCGGTTGGCGTCTCCGGCGCCACAATATGCCGGTTGCCCTTGAGGCGGCCGCAACCGCCACCTACGATCACCGCGGGTGGACTATTCCGGTCGTGGGCGTTACCGTTGCTCATGCCGCTGCCCCAGTACAGAACGGCGTGATCCAGCAGGGTTCCGTCGCCATCTTTGGTCGCTTTTAGCTTGTCGAGGAAATCCGCGAACTTCTGGATCTGATACGTGGCGATCTTGGCATACTTCGCGAGCTTCTCCGGATCGTTCCCATGATGCGAAATGGTGTGATGCTGCTCGGGAATGCCGATGTGCGCGTAGGCCCGATCACTGGCTTCATGACCGGTGAGGAAAGTGAATACGCGGCTGATGTCACCCTGATACGCCAGGTGCATGAGGTTATAGGTAATGGTCATGTGATCGTCGAAGGCTTCCGGCAAACCCACCGGCGCTTCCGGGTTCCCGGTGATGGTTCCGAGACGGCTTTCCATCCGTTCGAGCTGTTGTTCGACGTCACGAATGTTGCCGAGATACTCGTCGAGGATGGCGCGATCGGGCGCTCCCAGCGAGCGTTTCAGTTTCGCGGTTTCCTCGGTCACAGAGTCGAGCAGGCTCTGCTTTTCCTTCAGGCGGGCAAAGCGCCGCTCGGTAGAATCGGTCTCGCCGAACATCCGCTCGAAAGTAACGCGCGGATTGATCCCGACCGGCAGCGGGTTGGCATCGTCGCGCCACGCCAGAGTATTGAAGAACGTGCATGCAAAACCGTCGCACGCCCCGACCGCTGTTCCCATGTCCTCGGTGCCGACTTCGATCGACCGCAGCGGAGTATCGCCCGCTACTTGATCCGCAATAAACTGGTCGACGGTTTTCTTGGAGTGGATTTCTCCGAAAGCGTCTCCGGTGCCCTCGCGGTGAACCACCGGCCCAACGCCATTCAGGAACGCGGAGCTGGCCCCCAGATGGACCGAAGAGCCCCACGGCGCTTTCATCTTGCTGACCGTGACAAGCTGATTACGGAACGGCTCCAGTGGCTGCATCACCGGCTTGAACGCAAAATCGCTCCCCTCCTTCTCAGGATGCCAGGTGTCGGGAAACACGCCGCACGGGAAGTAGACGGCGCCGAACCGGAACGGCGTCTTCGGAGACGCGGAAAGGGCCGGTATCATGGCGTCCAGGAACGGAAGCGCGACCGTTGCGCCCAAGGCGCTCTGCACGAACGTGCGGCGCGAAAGATGCTTCTTCGTAATGAACATGGTCACTCCTTTTTATTCGATCGTGCAACTTTAATGGTATCATCCGGCACGCTAGCGTTTTCAGCCGGTTCCAACTTGGTGCGCATCTGGAAAGGCGCGCTTTCGACGATTCCCATGACGATGGAGGATAGCCGGTAATCGTTCTGCGCGGCCTTCTTCACGATCCGGCGAACCACCGGCATGTCGCCAGGCTCCAGCCCGCGGCCCAGCGCGTAGGTCAGCATCTTTTCGGTGACGACGGTCACGAAGGCGTCGGGCCGGCTCAGAATGGCCTCCCGCAGCGCCACCGGACCGTTGACCTGGGATCCATCCGCGAGCGTGCCCGCGACATCGAGTGGCGCGCCATCAGGCCCTTTATCGCGCCATACTCCCACCGAATCGAAGTTCTCAAGCGCAAACCCCGCCGGATCGATGACGCGATGGCAGCCCGCGCAGGGCTGGTTGCTTGCGGTGCAATTCCAGCTGCGCGCGCACCGTTTTAGGGACCGTCGCAGTCCCTTGTTGCTTTCTTCCAGCGAGGGGACGTTCGGCGGCGGAGGGGGCGGAGGCGTGTTGAGGAAGGTGCTCAGCACGTACTTCCCGCGGAACACCGGTGAGGTTCTGGTCGCGACGGAAGTCATCGAGAGGATGCTCCCTTGCCCCAGCAGTCCGCGACGGTTGGGATCGGTAAGCTTGACGCGCCGGAATTGCGGGCCGTAAACGCCCGGGATTCCGTAATGCCTGGCCAGCCGCTCGTCGACGAAGGTGTAGTCCGCGCTCAAGAGTTCCAGTGCTGCTCCGATCCTGGCGCAAAATGTACCCGAAGAACATCTCGGTTTCGGTGCGGAATCCTTTGCGGATATTATCGTCGAAATCCGGGAACATCAGAAGGTCCGGAACGACCTTCGCCTCCAGATTCCGGAGCTGCAACCACTGGCCGGTGAAATTGTTCACCAGGGCATCGGAACGGTCGTCGCCGAGCATGCGGTGCACCTGCGCGGCAAGCACTTCCGGCTCCCGCAGACGCCCCGCCGCCGCCAGGTCGAGCAGTTTTTCATCGGGGATGCTACTCCACAAGAAGAAGGACAAGCGCGAGGCCAGCTCGTTCTCGCTCACCGGATGCGCGACGCCGGGCTGGGCGCCAGCCGGATCGCTCTCAATTCGATACAGAAAATAGGGGCTCGAAAGAACTCGGGCGACGCCGGAGCGAATCCCATCGTCGAAACTTCCTCCGCTCTGCCGCGCCCGCTTGTAAAACGATAACGGCGCCTCGACGTCCGCCGAGGTAACTGGACGCCGATAGGCGCGGCGCGCCAGATTTGTCAGGATCTTGACCGCGCAGCCGGTTTCGTCCAGATTGGCGCCCGATACGGTCTTCGCCAGGACATGGCCAGAACCAGCCGTGGACCCGGGATGGCACACAAACAGACGTTGCCGGCTGGGTCCCTCGCTGACGCCGAAGACGTTGTAGGGGCCGTCAATCAACACCGTCCTCAGCTTCGGCATTCCTCCCACCATGTGGATTTCCTGGCTGTCGCGCGTGGACGGCTGCCAAACGTCCTGCATCTGGAACGGCCGCTCTTTCCACGTGAAGCCGACATCGTGAGGACCGGCGGTAACCCGCACGCGTCCCGTCATCCTTTTGTCGATGACGATTTGCGCGGCGGACATATCCTTGGACTGGGCCTCGTGGTCTCCAGGCCCGCCGATCGGAGCAGAATACACTTCGGCCCCATCCACGGTGATGACGAAGGTGTACGGGATGTCATTTCCTTCTACGCCGGCGTAGCCTTCCAGGACTCCCCGGACCAGCCGGCCCGACAATTTGTACTCGGCGTCAGCCGGAAAAACGTGATGGACAACCGTGCCGCCGAAGGTCCCCAGCGGCAGGCCGTCGATGTATCCGTTCTGGCTGAATTCGCGGCTGATGGAATGCTCGGTGGTCCCGGGCCTCACTTGCGGATCGCCCACGGCCATGGCGCTGACGCGCTCGGCGGCGTTCACGTACCCTTCCAGCAGCAGCGGCGACGTTTTGAGGGCCGTCGCGATGTTGTCGAACCCGAATTCCGCTCCGTCGGTCGGCAGCAGGTCAGTGACGTCAATATCCACAGCCAGCAGGTCACGGACCGCGTTCGCGTATTCGGCCCGATTCAGACGATGCACGACGTAGCGGCCTGGCTCGCTCCGGCCTTCCCAGGCTCGGTCGAGCGACGCGGCCAGCCAACTCGTGAAACCTGCATATTCGGCCTCGGACGGACGGGGTACGCCTTGCGGCGGCATGGCCCGCACGCTCAGCTTGCGCAGTACTCTTTCCCAAGTCTCGGCATGGGCTAAAAGATTGTCCAAGCTCGCCGACTCAAGATTGACCGGACCCTCCGCCGGGTTCACCGCGCGCTGGCTGTGACACGCTACGCAGTACTTATTCAAGAATGCGCGGTACTTCACCGCTTCCGCGGTGGCTCCCGCCTTGGACGCCACGCTTCCCGTCTGCGCCAGCAGGGGCGTAACGAATCCGACACAGGCCAAGGCGGTCGTCGCTACGATTTTCCTCATTGGGCTTGCGTCACCGCCGCGACATCGGAACTTTTTTGCTCTTTGTCATCGGCCGCTTTCTTCTCAACCGCCGGCGGCAGAGCCGGAGACTGAGGAGCCGGATCGTTGGGACCAAGGTGCATCAGCTCGCGCAGGGCCGCGACCACCTCCGGACGCGAGTCCTGCTTTGGACGATAGGCATCCTGATCCGCAACCATTCCGTTGGGGTTGGGTTTCTTAGGCTTTTCGGCCAGAAGCAAGGGTGTCAGATTTTCCTTGTTGACCGCGTCTAGCTTGGCGCCGCCCGCGACGAGCGCGCGGATCATGGCCACATGCTGCTCTTCGACCGCCTGGTGGAGCGGCGTCGAGCCATCGGACGCCTTGGCGTTCGGATTAGCCCCGGCCGCCAGGAGCAGGTTGAGCGCCTCCAGCGGATCGCGGCTGCCCGGCTCACGGTATGTCGGCGCCACCAGCCGATTGAACCCGGGCCCGGCTGCGATGGATGGACCGGCGCCCCCTTTCAGGACGGCCATCACGGGAGTCTTGCCGATGTACGTGTTGGGGCGGCCAGGAGCAGCGGGTTTGCCGTCCTTCGGCTTGATTTCGGTCGGGCTCCACTCCAGTTGGGCGCCTTTGGCCAGCAGCACCTTCAAGACTTCCACGTCGGTTGCCGTCGCGGCGCGGTAAAACGGCGTGCTGTTAATTGACGCGCCACAGCATAGGGTGGTCGAATGTAATGCACCGATGAATGGCTTGTTTACGTCGGCGCCGAGGTCGAGCAGTACCTTAACCAAGCCCAAGGCTGTCAAATTGTTCGGATGCAAGGGTTGCAGCCGTGAGCCGTCGTGCGCTCGCATGTCGGTGGTGGCGTCGTGCATGTCAACGGCGAAGAACAAGGATCCGTCATTCGGGTCGGCGCCGAGGTCAAGCAACTCCTTGGCCAGATCGAACCGGTCGTTGACAATGGCAACGATGGTGGCACTCGCGCCATCGGCGTTGGTCAGCTTCGGATCGGCTCCGCCCTTGATCAGCGCCTCGACCACATCGGCGTGTCCGTTTCGAGCGGCGAACATCAGCGCCGTAAAACCGCCGGAAGGATGGTCTGCGTCCTTGCGCTCGGTAAGGATGGAGACGTGCGCCTTCAGGTTCGGATCCGCTCCCGCGGCCAGCAGAGCCTTCACCACCTCCACATGCCCTTCGGCAGACGCCCACATGAGCGCGGTCTCTTCCTGAAACGGATCCGTGGCGTTTACGAGCGAGCCGTGCGAAAGCAGTAGCTGAACGGCGTCCACGCGGCCTGTGCGAGCCGCGGCCATCAGCGGCGTCTCGCCCTCGGGGTGCCAATGCGTCGGGTTCGCTCCCGCTTCGAGCAACATCCTCATGACCTCGACATCGCCGTTGCGACTGGCTTGAAGAAGAGGGGTTACGCCGTAATGGTTCGGTGTCTCCACCCAGGCCCCCGCCGCAAGTAGTGCCTTGGCCATTTCCGCATCCGAATTGAATGCCGCCCACAGGAGCGCGGAAGAGCCGTCATTCGGAGTAGCATTTACGTCCGCGTGCTCCTTGATCAGCTTCCGTACCGCGGGCAAATCGTCGGCCTTGGCCGCCTCGGCCACGACGGCGATGTTGGGCGCAGCCCCCGATAGGGCATCGGGCCGCACCAACACGAACCCAAGCATAAGAAGCAGGCACCATCCTAAGTACCGCGCAGGTTTTACACTCGCCCTTTTCGCCGAATCCATCAGTAGCCCTCCGTTTGCATGCAACACAAACATATATCGTTAAGACGATGAGCGCAAGCCCCCCTTTAGGGCCCCCGTCCTTGGCGATTTTCTCGGGCCTGTCCAACAGCCGGACGAAGCTACTTTACCGGCGGAAGTTCGGGCTTGCCTGCCACCGTCCCGCGCTTGCCCCAGAATTCCATGGCCTTGGCGAACGTGGCGGAATCGGCCTTCTTGTCGTGGAACATCTGGCGGCCTGGCCAGGGCCGGAATGCGGCGCTTCGAAGACGACATCGAGTCTGTTTCCGACGCGTTACGAGAAGATTCTGAGAAGGGCCGTACGAGTGATTCACCTACGCTTTGCGCCTCCCACCTCTATCTACCGGATCTGCCCAATGAAGACGCGCAGGCCACTTCTCCCTCAGTACTTACAAGCAACACCGTCGCAGGAGGTTGTCACTACCTTGGAGGGCGAGCGGCTACGGTGAAAGGCCATGAAATGAGCCCGGAGATTAGCTTGGCAACAAATCGTACCCGTGTCTTAGTTACATTCTGTTACCCATGTCTCCGGGCCGGACGAACGAAATTTGGCTCCCCACCCTGGACACGTTTCGAACCTTCGCGGCCTAAGACGCGGTCCTCTCGAACCAGTGCAATTCGTTTCAGGCCAATTGAACCGTTCGAGAACCGCAACCTCCAGCCGAGATCCACGGATCGGGACCGGGATGGCGAACGCCTGCCGCGTTTTGGACCGACCGTACTGGGGTATGCTGACCGACGACGGATCTTGGCTGGCGATCACTTCGAGAAAGCGACCATGTTCGTCGAAGATTGGGGCTACAAAATGCGCTACCTCGCGTATCCTTGGATCCTGTTCAAAGAATACGTGATTGGTGGCCTCGCTGCGTCGACGTTTCCCGACGACGAACGCGCCCGTTTGAACGTAATCCACGTGACCGCGGCTGGTATCAAACGCCAGGGACTGGAGCTGGATCGGTTCCACATAAGACCGAACTTCCTAGCGCAGTTCACTACATTCCGCATTGACGGGTACCGTTTCGGAAGATGGAGTGGATCTCCGCATAGGTTCGCTCGACACCCGGCTATTGAACGCCTCGGGGTCGTTTTCTCAGCAGATAGGCGTGGTTGTTGCTTCCATTGGCAATGATCAACCCCGAATCGGAAATCCCGGTCGCGTAAGTCAGCGTGACGCCCGCGAGCGAGCCGGGAACAACCAGGGAGTTTAGATCGTAGGAGACGCGCCCGCTATAGAGGTAGGCTCTATTTTGCACCGTGCCAACGATCTCCCCGCTCCTATTGATCGCATACGGATAGGTGCCTCCACATACTACGAAACAGAAGGGGTGCATCACACCCCCGCTATAGAGAAACCCCTCGTAATCTCCGGAATCGATATCGCCGATCCCAACGACCTGCCCGCTGCTGTTGATAGCGGTGGCGGCAGTATAACTGCCACCTGGCAGAAGCCCCAATGCCCTCATCACGCCACCACTATAGAGGAACGCCTGTTCGGGTCCGGCGTTCACATCGCCAGAGCCGACGACCTCACCCCTCTCGTTGATGGCCGCTCCAACGCTGTAACTACCACCCGGAAGCACGCCAATCGTCCTCATTACACCGTCGCTGTACAGAATGGCCCGGGCACCCATGGCACCTTCGTCGTACGGGGACTCGTACGCGGTGCCGACGACCTGGCCCCTTTCGTTGATGCCCACGGCAATGCTGTAATTACCACCGGGAAGGAAGCCGATTCCGGTTAACGCCCCGCCCCTGTACACAAAACCTTCAAAGTTCCCTGAGGAATTGAGGCCGTTACCAACCACTTGGTCGCGCACGTTGATAGCGTACGCCTGGCTATCCCTGCCGTCCGGTAGATAGCCGAGCCCGGTGAGAACGCCGTGGCTGTATAGGTATGCTTCGTTATGATTGTTTCCAGCGCCAGCAGCGCCAGCGATATGCCCCTCGTCGTTGACGGCATTCGCGACGATGGCGCTGAAACCCGTAAGTAATCCGAGATCCTCCGGATCGTAGTTGAATCCCAACCGCGCGGCAATCGGGTTGGTTTGCGCAGGGGCGACTATCACGAGCACTCCAGCCAGAACAGGCCAGAGTACCCAAACTTGCAACGCAAAACGTTGACTCAATTTCATATTGCTAGCTCTCCCTTTTAAAGGACGTCCCGAGCGTGTCGGGCGCGTGGTATCACACAACGCAAAAGTAGCCCATGCTGTCGAATGCCTCTGGGCTAGCGCTGTTTCGCGATGGCCGGACTCTATCACGTCGCCGACCTGAGCGCAACTGCCAGTGAAACAAATTGCCAGTGAAACAAATACGTGGGATAACGATTCGTTCATAGTACAAGGGGGTTATGCGGTTGCTGCGGTCTATACTTCAAGTCGGGATTATCTTGGTATATGCGCTCCGGCTTGTGCTACCTCACACTTCCTAGACGGCAAGTGACAACCGGCAGTAAAGGCCAAGTGCTTCCTAGCGGCGAAGACAGCGACGTACACCCTGCAGCCCCTCAACAATCCCTTGTGATGACGCGCGCGGCTCGCTTCAGGGTGCTCAAAACCTTTATGAAGGGTCTGAGCAGTGGGTAAATCGCTCGTCGGGTATCCTTACGTTATCCTCAACTCGTCTTGCCCCCTACGGGGCCTACTTGCGCCTTTCTTTTCTCGGTCCAGCGGGGCTTCTTCGCGGTGGCGGCGATCCCAGTCGCACGCAGCTTCGCGATCCGTCCGATGAGCTTCACCGGAACCGGTTTGGTGAGGGGGAACTGGACCGTTCCCTTTCGCAGTTTATAGCCCCTGAGTTCATATTCGAGCGCCGCGAAAAACGTTCCCGATGCAGCAAACAGCGAATAGTGCTCCTTGAAGCCAGCGAAATACAGCATCTGCCTTCCGTGCAGCTTGTATCCGGGCATTCGATACCCGATGCCCTCCACTGCCTCCGGAACGGCTTTCCTGATCGCGGCGCGTACCTGTTCGAGCTTCAGCCGCAGCACCTCGGGCTGCGCGGCAATGTACTCGTCGACCGATTTTGGAACGCATGGTTTCATAACCTCATTCTATTCGGGAAGGCAACCGCGACGAGGCATTTACGACTCTGCCGTTCGCTGTGCAGAACGGACTTTTCCCTTCGAGGCAAAAGTGTTACCTATGTCTTAGTTACATTCTGTTACCCATGTCTCCGGGCCGGACGAACGAAATTTGGCTCCCCACACTGGACGCATTTCGAACTCTTGTGGTCGAATACCCGCTAATTCCAGTTAGTCCTTTCAATGGTTTCGGATACCTGGATCCAAGCGAGCGGTTAAAGGTGTGCGATAAGATTTTCTTTTAAGCTTCAGAAGACGGATCGTGGGGTACGCGAGCATTAAGATCCGCTCCGAGCCGCGTGAATGGAAACATTGGAGGAGCAGTATAAGCCGTCCGCCTACTTTTGGATTGCGTGGGCGCGGTCCTTCTCGTTATCGTTGCAAACGAATTCGAAGAGATCGGAGTCCGGCCAAAGATCGTAGGTGACCTTGATGCTGAACGGCTTGGTGTACATCTTGGCATCGTCGAAAGTCATTTCCACGTCCAAGTGTCCGAAGTCGCGGCGGCGATAACGCTCCACCACCCGCAGAGCTTCACTATGCGGGTGGCCTACAATGTCGAGCGAGGATTTGTCGTTGAAACCGGTGGTTTCCACCACCAGCGTGTCACGCTCCCATTTGCCAACGGAGTACCCGTTCCAGGCCGGTTGATCGAATTCCCTGGGAAGTGTGCGGCCGTCGGTGTAGATTTGGCGATATTTGTCCTCGGCTTCATACAGAATGGCAATCAGCCGGGGCGATTGAAGGATCTTCACGGGTTCAGAAAGCATACTGTTCAGCGGGAGGCCGAGGGGCAGGCAGCGGGACGATGTGAGATCGTTCCCCGCTCGTTGGTGCATCACTTCCAACGCCGCAGACCGCAGCGGCGCTTCTTCAGGTTTGAAGTCCTGCAGGATATTGACACCGTACTTGGAAATAGTGTCCGTCTCCATTCCGGGCACGTCGATGGTATCGACACCGTCGCCGAAAAGTCGCTTCATCTCGGCGAGGGGAGTGGGTTCGACGTGCCAAACACCGGAGAGATCCGGCTTTCCATTTGCTGCGTGAGGCGCTGGTGCGGCGAGGTTCGGCTTGCCGTCGCGCGTTCGAGGCGTTCCAGGCACGGGAAAGTTCAGCCATTGCGCGTGGGCGCCAGTCGAAAAGAGGGCGAATATAACAAACAGCCGCCAATAACGCATCTTGAAGCCTTCGAAAACCTCCCTATGTAAAACCCTTTCGCTGATGCTAGCACACGGGTGAGCGAGGATCGCTCCGATAGGCTGCCCGGCATAAAGAAAGGCTCTTAAGGCTTGTTGGTTCTCTGTTGCGTTTCCTTGTTCTCAACTCAGACGCGGCTGTAGGTCGCCAAAACACAGGCGAGAGATCTCAGCGGCGTACCCTCCAGTCTTGTTATAAGAACAGATTCATGCTTAGGCTGATCTGCGGTGTGTTCATCTGGCTGAGAAGCTTTATTCGGTCTCGTCACGACCTGGGGCTTGAAATAGTCGCCCTGCGGCAACAGTTGATAGTCTTGAAGCGGCGGACTAAACGGCCGCGCTTGCGGGGTTCCGACCGATTGTTCTGGGTTCTGTTGCGCCGAGTCTGGCCGAAGTGGTCGAATCCGCCTCTGATCGTGAAGCCGGAGACAATCGTTCGATGGCACCGGAAAGGCTTCCGTCTTTACTGGCGCTTTCGGTCCCGAAGCAAACCGGTTGGCAGACCGGTCACCGGGCCCGAGGTTCGCACAGCAACGATTTCAACATAGCGGGCACGCGGCCTGACTCATTCCTCAGTGCAATTCCGCTTCAACAGGTGTGATTTGGGTTAGCGGATAGAAGCGTATCGCCAAATTTCGTTTCGCGTTGCTCCATCGCCTATCTCGTTATTTTTCCTTCGGCCATGTGACCCGCAAGTAATCGGGCGCCGGGTCTGATGCGGCGCAAGAAACTGGCCTCGGGCCGTATACACCAGGACGCGAGTGGCGGGTTTCAGGGTGAAGCGCATCTACCACGAAATTCGCGTCCTGGTAGATACGAGTCAGCCTGCGATCCTGTCGCGCGGCAGACTCCAGGTCCGTGAGGCCTGGGCCGTTGGGCAAAATCAGATAACGGTCCTCTGGATGCAAAACTAGGCGAACCAAATCCGGCCGGTAGATTCGCTCGGTGTTGTAAACCAAGTGGAAATTCGCCGGGTTCGGCGCGTAGGCCGCAGCCAGGTTCCCGATACTGGCAATGGAATCCGAGGCCGTGGCGTGCTGTTCAAGGAACTCGACGGCGCCGTAGGGCGCTAGCGTGCGGCGGAGAAAGGTCGCTCGGTCGATCTGCTTCAAGAACAGTGGAATTTGTGCGGGCGCCATTTCGATGACAATCACCACGGGCAGCGAAAACAGAAGCGATGCTCCCATGGCCGTGATGGCAATCCACCTGGGGAATCGCGCGAGTCTGGCGGCGCCGAGTACCGCAAGCAGCAGCACCGGAGCAATGGCGTAGCGAAGTATGCTCCACTCATAAGCCCAAAACGGATAGTAGAGGATGACAAAGAGCCACAGCACGGCTTCGGTGCGCCGTGGCCTGCCGCGAGGGCGCGGTATCAGCCAGAGCGGCGCCAGCAGGAGAAGCGCGATCCCCATTGGATTTTGGGTTGGCGACTCGAATTGATCCCTGCCATGGAAATGCGTGTCAACGGCAGCCAGCAGCCTCTGCGCGTTGGTCTGATTCAGGGTGGTAACTGCATTGCTGGAACTCACCGGGAAAAAGGGGTGCCCAGTGGCCAGATAAGTCCGAGCCGGCCAGCACACACCGAGCACGAGGACCACGCCAGCGAGTGAAACGGCGCGGCTGAATCTCCAGGGCTGGCGCCTCAGGCTGTACATGCATGCCAGCGACCATGGAACAGCTCCAAAGATGGCGACATACTTGACGCCGAAGCTCATTGCGATGAAAAATCCGCTCAGCAGAATCCAGCGAAATAGTCTGGTTTCAAGCCAGTGAAAGAAGCAGAGCAATGCGCCAAGTTCATAGGCAGCCATGGGGAAATCGTTCTTGGTGACGCTGCCGGACCAATGCACGAATGGAGTAGAGACGCCTAGAACCAAACCGACCAGCGCCCACGAACGAGAAATGCCGCAGGCGCGGGCGATTCGGTAAAGCAATAGGATGGCGAGGCAGAAAAACAGCGGATTGACCAGCTGTGCGGCAGCTTGGCCCGCCAGTGCATAGACGGCGGTTGCCAGAACTTCAAAGCCCTGCGGAAAGTATCCGTAGGGAATTGCGGCGGGCACTGTGAGGGCGTGAGCGGAGAGGAAGACACGTATCAGAGGAAGGTGAAACTGGATGGTGTCCCCGTTCCAGGCGGGCGTCAACGAGGTTGTCGCGGCGATAAGAGCAAGGATGATAGCCGAGAATATCGCGACGTTTACCTGCGGTGACGTGGTGTCTTCGTCACTGAGCCACCCGGCGCGCATGGCTTGGAACTCGGTGGCCAGTTCGCCAAAGCTCCGCCACCACAGTACCAGGGGAATCGTGAACATGAGAGCAAACACCCACGAATAGAACGCGTGACTCAGGCCAAGCACAAAGAGCAGCAGGGAAAAGATGCCGAGGCCGGCGAGGGTACTGAGAGCAAGATCGGCCTGAATGCCAAACCTGCCCGTAGCGAACCTTCCGGTGGCGAAGGCGGCGGCTAGCATCCACGTCGTTGCGGCTAAGCCCTTGGCTGAGTAAATGGCACAGAGCAGGACGAAAAGGATTGGCAGGACGATGGGCTCAATCCGCCAAAACCCACGGCGCCTTATAAAGTGATAACCGACCGTGGCGGGGACCGCAAGGCTGAGGGCAGCTAGGACGAGCAGATAGAGCTTGGGATCCACTTGGCGGAAGATCGCGAGGTTCTGGAGGAAGGGTCCAAACGTGAGCGCCAGAACAACGAAAATCCAGGCTCCCCAGACGAGTCCGCTCCACTTGTTGATCATCCGGCAAATGGGGATTCGCAGGGTGTAAGCTCGAGCTGATTGTCCATGTGCTTACTGACCCGGCCCGTCGTGCCGCGATCAGAAGCCAACCCGGCGTTAGTCGAGTGTATCAACCGGAAATTGGTGCAGTCAAGATGCCTGGCGGGCTTTTTCGGCTGGTCTAGCCAAGTCAGCCGGCGTTGGTATCAAAGCCGGTCAGCGTACCAGAGGTACGTATCTCGAATGCCTGCCTCGAATGATATTCGAGCACGCCAGCCCAAGGCACTAATCTTAGAAACGTCGAGAACCTTGCGCGGCGTGCCATCAGGCTTGGACGAATCAAAAACGATTCGGCCGCGAAAAGAGCTGACCTTGCCGATAACCTCTGCGAGCTGACGAATTGTAATATCAACGCCGGTCCCGACGTTGATGATCTCTCCGTCGTTGTAATTGGACATAAGAAAGATTGCGGCTTCCGCTAGGTCGTCGACGTGTAGAAACTCCCGCATGGGAGAACCCGTTCCCCACACCGTCACTTCCGGAGCTCCGCCGACAGCCGCGTCATGGAATTTGCGGATAAGCGCGGGAACAACGTGCGATGTTTCCGGGTCGAAATTGTCTCCCCGCCCATAAAGATTGGTGGGCATCACGCTGATAGCGTTGAATCCATGCTGCCGCCGAAGCGCTTGGGCGAGTTTGATGCCGGCTATTTTGGCGATCGCGTACCACTCGTTGGTGGGCTCAAGGGGTCCGGTTAACAGGCACTCTTCCTTAATCGGTTGGGGGGCGTCCCTGGGGTAAATGCAGGATGAACCTAGAAAGAGAAGCTTGCGAACTCCGCACTCATACGCGGCCTTGAGAACGCTGGTTTGTACTGCCAGATTGTCGTAAATGAAGTCGGCAGGATATTTGCTGTTGGCGTAGATCCCGCCAACTCTGGCAGCCGATAGAAAGACATACTCCGGTCTCTCGGTGTTCAAGAAGGCGGAGACAGCAGCCTGATCGCGGAGATCGAGTTCGTCACGCGTGCGAGTGATCAGATTGCCGAAACCACTTCCTTTCAAAGATCTGCAAATGGCGCTCCCGACAAGGCCGCGGTGTCCGGCAACAAAGATTCGCGATTCTTTATGCATGGGTCTTAGTGATTTTCATGGCCCACAAGCTTTCCAAGGACTTCGCAGCGACGGTCCTCCAGTTGTCATTGCCGAATTGCGGCTGAAACAACCACCCTTGAGAAGCAAGCACAACTATGTTCGCACGGTACCGGCTGCCGGCCTGGACGCCATTGACGCTCGAACTTCGGCCTCATACCTTTGTATTCTTCCAGACAATCACAACCGAGATCTTACAATCGGGCGTAGAGAGACTCGAAAGCGGCTTGAACCCGGCCAGCCCGGCAGAACGATTTTCCCCAGGATCGCGCATTCAGTTCGAGCGCGGAACGCCGGCCCGGATCGTCGAGAAGCGACGATATGGCATCGGCAAACTCTCGGTCCGTAGTTGCCGGAATGAACTCGCGTCCTGGATGAAGATCCAGCCCTTCGGCGGCGAGCGGGGTGGCAACCAGGGCCTTCCCGGCGCAGAGTGTCTCCATGGTTTTGATCCTGATGCCGCCCCCGGTGCGCAGAGGAAGCGCAACCACGGTGGCTGTGTCGAGCCACGGCTGCATGGATGCCACGCGGCCGGTTACCCGAATTGCGGACGAAGCCAGTGCACGGAGCACGCGCGGAGGCCCTACGCCCACGATCTGAAGAATTGCCGTCGGGTGAGACGCTTGTACGGCGGGAAAAATATCGCGAGCCAGGCGCAGCGCTGCGTCCACGTTGGGAGGGTGGACGAAATTGCCTTGAAAGAGAATGATCGGGCGGGGTGAAGCCGAAGCGCCAGTCGAAGCAGCCTTGGCACCGGAGCCGAATGCGGGGGGAATCACCGCGACGAAGGCGACTGGGGCGATCGCCTGAAGCTCCGCTCGGTCGCGCCCGGTGAAGCAGGCGATGGAGTCGAACGCGGGCAGCATTTTGCGCTCGTAGCGGCCCCAGGCTTCCGCTTCGCGGCGCAGCAGACCTTGCTGCCACCAGGGACCGAATCGCACCCGGTCGCGAGCGGCGGCAGTTCCCGGCTCGTACACGACCAGCACGGTTCGGCTTGTGTTCACTGCGTCGCGATACTGGGCCATGACGTGATAATCGAACTGCACGATATCCGGCTTCCACTGGAGGACTGTCGCACGAACCGCCTGCCTGAACGGTTCCACGCGCCAGTTCCCCACCCAGGCTGGCAGGCCGGATGCGAGCGAAGAGGCCCACAGGCAAGCGCGCTGCCAGCCTATAGCGGCTCCGGGCCGGTGGATCTCTTCCACCGCCTCGCAGAGTTCCGCCAAAGCCGGTTCGGTGGGTGGTTCGCCCGCGCCCCGCAGGCAGAGGACGCGTATCCGATTGGCGGCAGCGAGTTCCGCAAGGCAGCCCGCGATGGCGCGGCCGCCGCCATGCAACGCATCCCGCCGCGGCGGAAAAGGAGAAAGCAGCAGGATCTTGCGGCTCATAGGGAGCGCTTGCGGTTCCCAGCCTGGACCTCTAAGTCGCGGAATGTCCACGACAAACTGCGGCGCAAGGCTCTTACGTTGTCCTCGGTAGCCTGGCGATCCTTCGTCTTGGGGATGAACGTGAGCTTCAGCCGGTCGCGCACGAAACGCGCCAAAAGGATGGCCTTCCAAAAATATAACAACAGCTCCGAATGCAACTTCGAGTAATGATGCCGCGCGAACCGCATAGAGCTGACAAAAAGTTCGACGTCCATGGCGGCGCGAACCTTGGTTGTGCTGACGCCGCCCAGATGCGCCACTGTCGCTGCCGGAATAAAACGGACGCGCCAACCTTTTTTCGCCATCCGAAAGCAGAGGTCCGTTTCTTCGTAGAACATAAAAAAGGATTCGTCGAATGCGCCGGCGTCCTCAAATGCGGATCTGCGTATTGCCATGACGGCGCCTTTGACCCACGGGACTTCCCGTTCGCAATCGTGCCGCCACAGCCGCAGAAGATGCCGGTTCAATCCCGGGATCAAGCCCAGGACGACGCAAGATACATCGTTGTCAAAGACCCAGCGCAAGCTGCCAGGGAGCGGGAAACAGGAACGTTGCAGTGTGCCGTCGGCCCGAAGGAGTCTGGGTCCGGTGACACCGGCGTCGGGATGCCGGAGCAGATCGTCCACCAGAGCTTCCACCGAGTCCGGCGCAAAGACAACGTCGCTATTCGAGAGGATCAGGAACTCGGCATCCTGGGCGCGCCCGCCGGAAAGGAACACACGGTTTGCCGCCGCTCCGTAACCCAGGTTTTGGGGGCTCTCGATTAGGACCGCTTGGGGATATTCGCGGCGTACCATCTCCGGGCTTCCGTCGCTCGAGTTGTTGTCGAACACGACGACGCGGTCCAGGCGAGGGCGAAGGCTCTCCAGGCAGCCGCGAAGTTCATCCCGCGTGTTGTAACTAATAATTGCTACGACGGCGCTGGGTTGGGTTGGGTGAGAATCCACGGCGAAGTCGATCCCGTGCTATCGGTCCCCGCGATCAGCCAGCTGCGATTCCAGATGCATGAGGTCGAGCGGACGGCCCGCTTCGGCGCTTCTTTTCGCCTCGTAATAGCCTTTCAACATGTTTCGATGGTAGATGACACAGTAATAGAAATCCGTCAGCCGGCTTCGCCTGGAGCGCTCGACACCCAGCAGCCTTAGAAATCCCATGACGAGCGGATTATCCAGTGTCCTGAACCCCAAGCGGCCGATGGCCCGTTTCAGAAGATGTAGCAAAGGCAGCTCAGTGGTTAGAACGTGTAAATTGACTAATGCGGCGGGATCTCGGCCCACGCGCTCCAGAAAGCTATATTGCCAGCGGCCGACGAACAGCCCTCGGGCCGGGAGCCCCTCCCTGGTCATCCGGTGCCAGTGCTGCCCGGTGGCGGACTTCCACAAATGCAGTTGCATGCCGCGCTGTTGCATCCGATACGCACATAACACATCTTCGTAGAACAGGAAGTTTTCCTCGAACATCCCCGCCTCGAGCATGAACTCCCGCTTGACGGAAACGTTGCAAGTCCAGAAGCGGAGGTAGTTGACACGGCCGCTGTTCAAACGATCGTCGTCATAGGAATGAAAGCGCGACATCGGATCGTCGCGCTGCCGCTCCGGAATATAGGTTCCTCCCGCGGCGGCGTGATGCTGCTCCGGATACTTCGCGTGAAATTCGGCGTAGCGGATAACGATATCGTTATCGGGCAAAAAATCGTCGTCGATAATTATGAGTACTTCGCCGCGGGCCGCACGGATTCCGGTGTTTCGCGGGGCGGAAGGACCGCCCGTGGGTGCAATGCGGATGTAGCGGAATTTGTCGGGATACCGGCTCACTGCATCGCTTAGGAAAGCCGGCGTCGAATCGGTGGAACCGTTATCGACGAAGATGACTTCGTAGCCCACGCCCTCGGCAGTCGCGAGATTCGCGAGCTCGGGCACCGACTTCGCCAGAAACTCAACCCGGTTGTAGGTCGGAATGACGACGGAGAGCAGCACGGGATTCGTTCAGTATAACCGACCCCGGCGGACTATCGCTCCCCGCGGTCGGCCAACCGCGACTCGAGGCGCATCAGGTTCAAAGGACGGCCGGCTTTGGCGCTTCTTTTCGCCTCCAAATAGCCATTGATCATGTTTCGGTGAAAGATCGTGGTGGAGTAGTAGTCCGTGAGTTTACTTCTGCGTGTGGCGCGACGGGCCCCGCGCATTTCCAGAATCCAAGTGACCAGTGGATTGTCCACCACACGAAACGCAAGCCGCCCTATGGCCCGCTTCACCATGACGCGGAACGGCAATTCCGTCGACAGAACGTGCATCAAGATCAGGAGGGTTGGATCCCGGCCCACGCGCTCCAGAAAACTGTACTGCCAGCGGCCCATAAAAAGCGCCCGCGCCGCTAGTCCTTCGATAGTCAGCTGGTGCCAGTGCTGTCCTGTGGCGGTTTTCCACATGTGCAACTGCATGCCGCTCCGCTGGAGCTGATAACCGCACAACAAATCTTCGTAGAACAGGAAGTTTTCGTCGAACATCCCAGCCTTCAGCATAAAGTCGCGCTTAAGCGAAACGTTACAAGTCCAGAATTGGAGATAGGTGAGGGGGGCGTCTTGAGGCAGGTTGAAATCGTAATTATGAAACCACGACAATGGGTCGTTCAGCAACTCCTGGGGAACATACCCGGCCCCAAGAGCCGCGTGATGCTGCTCCGGATACTTCGCGTGGAATTCGGCGTAGCGGAGAACGATGTCGTTATCCGGCAAGAAATCGTCGTCGATAATTACGAGTACTTCGCCGCGGGCCGCCCGGATTCCGGTGTTCCGGGGGGCGGAAGGACCGCCCGTGGGCGCAATCCGGATGTAGCGGAATCTGTCGGGATACCGGCTCACTGCATCGTTCAGGAAAGCCGGCGTCGAATCGGTGGAACCGTTATCGACGAAGATGACTTCGTAGCCCACGCCCTCGGCAGTCGCGAGATTCGCGAGCGCGGGCACCGTCTTCGCCAATAACCTGATCCGATTGTAGGTCGGAATGACAAACGACAGCAACAATTCTTCTAGCCTACCATTCCAATCAAACCAGCATCTGCTTTTCGCACATGTCTTTAAATAGGCCGTCCGCGGCTCTCATCTCCGGGAACTGGCCCTGCTGCACGACCCTGCCTCCGTCCAGCACGACGACGTGATCGGCGAGCTTAATGGTAGAAAAGCGATGGGCGATCACCAGTGCCGTGCATAGGCGCATGGCATTTCCGATGGCCTCCTGAACGAGATTTTCGGTGATCGAGTCGAGTGCGCTGGTGGCTTCATCCAGGATCAGGAGCGAAGAACGCCGCAACATGGCGCGGGCAATTGCGACGCGCTGCCTTTGTCCGCCGGAGAGTTGCGCGCCCCGCTCGCCAACCTGGCCCTCGAGCCCGTCTGGCAGCATCGCGACGACGTCCTGAAGGCGCGCTTCTTCGATCACAGACTCCAGTTCCCGCGCGCCCACTTCACGATCCACGCCAAAGAGCAGATTCACGCGCAAGGTCTCGTTCAGTAGCACCGTGTCCTGACTGACGATCGAGAAAGCCTGGCGGAGGGATCGGATGGAATACTCTCGAATATCGATGCCGTCGATCAGGATCATATCCGCCGGCAGATCGTAGAAACGCATCAGAAGGTTTGCGATGGTGGATTTTCCCGAGCCGCTGGGGCCGACCAACGCGGTTATCCGTTCCTTGCGTAATTCGAAGCTCACGCCCTGGAGCACCGGCGGCCCATCGGGATAACAGAAATTGAGGCCGCGGAGCTGGATGCCCTCCCGCAACCCCTGGAACTCGCGAGCGCCGCCGCGCACGATGAATTTGTCGCGATCTTCGAAAACGGCCAGCAGTTCCCTACATCCGGGCAACTTTGCAGTAATTTTCAGGATCTCTTCGGGGAAGGTCGCAAGCAAAGGCTGCGACATGCGCGCGATAAAAAAGAACACCAGCATGGTGATTGGTTGCATGGCTCTGGCCCGGTCGGTACGAAGAGTGACAGCCAACATCACGAGCAGGGAAGCCAATGCGGCTAGATCCTGCAGGCGCGTGCTGATGCCCTGTAATTGCAACATTCGCAGGGCGTTGTCGCGGAACCGCCCTGTGGTGGTTCTGAAAGCCTCCGATACCCGCCTTTCCTGTCCGGAAGACTGAAACAAAGTAATGGATGCGATTACGCCGTAAAGGCGCTTAGCCACGTCGATAGTCGCTTCCCTGTATTTCTCGGCCGCTGCCGTGGTGCGGTCCAGAATCGACCTGGCTCCCAGATTGGCGAGCGGGAACAGCAATATGGCAAGCAGTGTCAGCCGCCAGGAAATCATCAGCATGACGAAAAGATAGGCGGCCAGGATAAGAGCATTCGAGGCGATGACCAGTAACGACCCGAATATCGTGGCGGCATCGTCGCGAAATTCCATAATCGCGGCTATGCGGCCAGGGCTCGCGCGGTCAAACCATGCTTTACCGAATTCCAGGTATCGGTCGAAAACAAGGTTGGCCAGGTTTCTTGAGGCGCCGGTGTAGATGCGGACGGTCATCATAAAATTAGCGTGCGCGAAAACGTTTTTCGCCATGCCGATGAGAAAAATCAATCCAGCCACCCAGAAAAAGGCCCAAGCGGGATCGGGAGGTTGAGGAAGTGTCCGGAGCCACCCCCAACGCCAAAAGCGCATGGCCGCTTCACCGCCCGAACCCAGCGGCACCAGCAAAGCCAGCATGCTGGCATCGGAGACGGCAACCCCGCACGCCAGTAGGATGCAGAGGGCGCACTCCATCTTCTTCACGCCTGCCAGGCGTGCGCAACGCGCAAATTCAAATTGGCGGACGGAGGCCAAGGCCCGGGAATTTATCATGTGAAGCGCTGGCATGGCCTTACGTTGTGTGCGATAAGCCGTGTGTTAGTATCTCGATGATGGCGAGCTTACGACGCGATTTCCACTCCTTCGCGCCGGCCCTGGAGCACCCGTGATCCAACTCTTGAAGCCGTTGCCAAGTGTCTCCTATGCTTGTCCCTCGTGCCATGCAGCCCTGATCCTGGAATCCTGGGTGTTACCCGGAATGTGGTGCCTCGCCGAACTCCGGTGCCCCGCTTGCCAAGACGAATTTTATGGCGCGTTGGGCGAGGGACATGGCCTGTTCGCTCCCGCATTGATTCGCCGTTCCGATGGTTCCATTGTAGAAGATGGTGGCACTAAGTGGACCGCGTGGCTTGCCTTTAACCTCAAGGAGGCCTACCTCCAGCGCACTTCCGACGACCTGAAGCTGCAGGTTCGGAAACTGCGGCCTGTCGGGGAACGCCCACTACTTGTTAATTGTTTGGACTCGTGTTATGGACACGCTCTGCCAAAGCTATTCAGCCTGCAGTATTATCTTGATCGCTGCCCATCGTACGACCCGATCGTAATCATCCCACGCGCTTTGGAATGGCTGGTTCCCGACGGGGTGGCCGAGATATGGTTGGTCGATGAGCCGCTCCGTAAGCTGGGTGGATGGCACGACGGTTTGGGCGCGCGCTTCCGGGAGCTACTGACACGGTGGCAGCGTGTCTGGCTCGCATCTGCACCGGCTGCCGTACACTCCGGTGCATACGACATCGAGCGTTTTACAGGAGTACAACCGTTCGACGTTGGCAACTTCGGCGCCACAAAACCCGTGAAAATCACGTTTATCTGGAGGGACGATCGGGTGGTGGCATTTGGGCGCACCTGGCCCGGCCACCCCCCGAAAAGACTGCGTTTTGGTTGGTATTGGCAACGCCGATTCGTGATCGCGATTGCCAAAGCGCTTCGCAACAAGTTCCCCGATCTCGATTTTGCCGTTGCAGGCTTGGGCACGCCGGGAGGGTTTCCCAATTGGATAGAGGATCTGCGGTCAGTGAAGACGGACCTTGCGACAGAACGCAACTGGTGCCGCCGATACGCAGCCAGTCACCTGGTTGTGGGCGTCCATGGCTCCAATATGATGCTGCCGTCCGCACATGCGGGATCGGTTTTGACGCTGGTCCCGGTGTACTCCCTTGTGGTTTCGTTCTCAGATACGATCCTGAACGGGCCGCAAGCGGGGCATCCAACCATGTCGACTCTCCTGCGTTACCGCTCGATACCGGACGAAACCAAAGCGCATACAGTCGCCGAATGGATCTTTGCCACGGTTATATCGTTCCCCGGTCTTATGAAGGTTTGGGAAACCCCGGTTTCTCACCAGGAAGTTTCGGCCTCCGAACGCGCGACGAGCGATGCAAGCGCGGGAACATGAGCGTGGAGGAGGCCGCTGATTGAACTCGTCTCGCAATCGCAAGGGACGAGACGCGCTTTTATTGTTGACTGCGGCCATGGACCCCGGCGGTATGGTGTATGTCTTACGCACGGATCCAAAGGACCGGGCGAAAGACTACGAGTGGGCGCTTCGGAAGTGGCTGAAATGCAAGTGGGACGGCAGGATATTTCTCTGCGAGAACACGGGCGCCGACTTGACGTTTCTCGCGAAAAACGCCAGGAACGCAGACCGGCAGAGACTGACGCTTCATTCGTTTCAAGGAAACTCTTACCCGCGGCATCTCGGCAAAGGTTTCGGCGAGATGAATATCATTCGCGAGGCGCTGAGCATGCTGCCGGGGCCACCGCCGGGATTGGTCGTGAAGGTCTCCGGACGCTATTATGTCCGTAATCTAATGCAAATCCTTCGCGCCGTAAATCGAAAGGAACCGGCCGACGTTTATTGCACCATGTACGGGTCTCCCTGGGTGATAGGAGATTCCCGATTGCTGATCGCGACCCCTGAATTTCTCCAACGGTTTTTGATCCCATTGCAGGACCGGATCAACGATACCGAGATGATACATTTCGAGCATGCCGTGGCCCAGGCCGCCATTCAGGCGATCGCCAGCGGACTCAAGTGGGCGCCTTTGCCGTACACGCCAATCGTCGAGGGAATATCGGGTACGGTAAATGCACCCCTCAAGACCAAGCGTGCCTCTGCCAGGTACTCCGTAGAACTGACTCTGGACTTCCTTGGGCTAGGACGTTTCACGCCGAAGGTTGTCGATGTCTTGAAGCTTTAGCGCTGACCGTTGCGGGCCGCGCACGGGGCTACCGGTCGCCGCGATCGGCGAGTTTCGAATGCAGTTGTAGCAGGTCCATGGGACGGCCCTCCGCCGCATTCCTTTGGGCCTCGCGATAACCGGTGATAGCGTTTTCTTTAGCGATTGCTAAGTATAAGCGGTCGGTAAGCGGGCTACGCCTTGAGCCGGCGATCAGCTTGCCCAGAAGCCCCGCCACCGCCGGATGCGCGAGGGCGCGAAAGAGGGTCCGTTTGAGATTCAACTGCAGAAGAGCAGGCTTAGCCGGAGCGGTGGGCGATACATTGAGACGAATTAAAGCGGTGGGATCATGTTCGACAGCCTCTAGAAATTTGTACATCCAGCGGCCCATAAAACGGTACCGGATCGGCAGCCCTTGCAATGTCGTTTGCTGTAGGTGTTGACCTGTAGCGACTCGCCAGAAGTGGAGTTGCAAGCCGGCTTTGGCCATCCGATAGCCACACAATACGTCCTCGTAATAGAGGAAGCTTTCGTCGAACATACCCGCTCGGAGCATGAACTCCGTCTTAAGGGAAACATTGCGGGTCCAGAAGTGCAGGTAGTCGACCCGCTCGGGAGTTTTAATTTCACCGTAATCGAATTCGCAAAAGACGGACATCGGATCCGCTCGCAAAGTATCCGGCAAGTAAGTCGCGCCCACAGCAGCGTGGTGCTGGTCGGGGAATTGGTTGTGAAACTCGGCGTACCGGAGGACCAGATCGGGATCCGGAATAAAGTCGTCGTCAATTATGATCAGCGCGTCTCCGGCAGCGGCGCGGATGCCGATGTTGCGGGGAGCCGAAGGTCCGCCAGTGGGAGCAATCCGGATGTAGCGCAACATGTTTGGGTATTGCCGCGCCGCCTGGTTCAGGAGCGCCGGCGTAGAATCGGTTGACCCGTTATCGACAAAAATCGCCTCGTAAGTTACGCCTTCGGCCGTCTGTTGACTGGCAAGCGCGGAAACCAATTGCGGCAGAAGTCCGGCGCGGTTGTACGTCGGAATGACGAACGAGAGCAACAATTCAGGTGACCTCCCTAGGACCGGCTTGATAGAGCGTCGGTTCCTGGTTGCCTTTTCTATCAATACGCCGAGGTAGCAGCCGGCCGTAGGGGCGGCTGGCTATTTGAGAAATAGTTGCCATACCAATCGATTGTCTCCGCCAGCCCTTCCGTTAGCGAATACTGACAAGACCAGCCCAGCAACGTCTGCGCCTTCTCGCAGGAGAGATATTGCTCACGGATCTCGAAACCGGCCCGATTCTGGATCACCGGTTCCAGATCGCTGCGGCCCATCATTTCCAAAACCTTTGCCACCAGTTCCAGAACGGTCATTCTCAACCCCGATCCGAAGTTAAACGCTTCGCCGGCAAGGCTCGGATTCGAGGCCAACTTCTCGGCCACAAGGAGGTAAGCATCGGCGGCGTCCTTAACGTATAGAAAGTCACGGACGAACTTCCCGTCGCTCCGGATCACGAAGCGCTCTCCTCTTAGGGTGGACTGAATCACGCCAGGGATGGTCCGGCTAAAGTTGAGATCGCCACCCCCGAAGAGATTTGCACATCGCATGATGCCGACGGAAATGTTGAAAGTGGCTGCGTACATCCCCGCAATCAAGTCGGCGCAGGACTTCGAGACGTTGTACGGAAACCGGCCTTGGAGGGGATGCTTCTCGGTATAAGGAAGATCGGTGGAGGCTCCGTAAGCCTTGTCGGAAGAAGCTACTACGACTTGGCGCACTCCACATAACCGCGCGGCTTCGAGTACATTCCAACTACCGCGGACATTGGTCTCGAGAGTACTCAGCGGGTCCAATTTGGCAACTCCCACGAGCGGCTGAGCGGCCAAATGAAATATTGAATCAATTGAGTATTCCGAGATCGTACGGCGCATCAATCCAAAATCTTCCAAGGAGCCGTGAACGACGGCTACCTTAGTTAAAAGCCCGTTTGCGACGGCGATGCTGCTCGGCGCTTCGTCCCGGACGAGAGCCACAACCTCCGCGCCCTCATCGACCAGCCGTCGCAGCAACCAGCTTCCCATCAGGCCGGTTGCGCCAGTGATGAATGTCGGCCGCCCTTTCCAGAAATTTGCCGGCATTGTCGGACTCGACCGCGATTAGTCCGCCGCCGCGGACTTACTCTTGCCGAGAAAAGACATCCATGGGGCATCGGACATACCGTCGCCACGCAGAATATCCAGTTCCTGCTGATCCTTGCTGGTGTCCATCGATTTCCAGAAACCTTGGTGTTGGTAAGTGTAAAGGACGCCCTGCTGCGCCAAGGAAGGAAGAACATCGGTTTCCAGATTCCGGCCGTGCCACAGATCAAACGCTCGATTCTCGAAAACGAAATAGCCCGCATTGATCCAGCAGTTCTCAATGGTAGGCTTCTCCTTAAAGCGCTCCACCCGGTTGTCGGCTGAGAACTCGATGGTGCCATATTGGGATCGCAGCGGTACTGAAGTGACCGTTGCCAGAGCGCGATGCGACTCGTGGGTGCGCAGCAGAGCGGCCAGATCCACGTTGCCCAAGCCATCCCCATAAGTAGCGAAGAATCTACCCGACAGCCACTCTCGGCACCGCACCAGCCGTTCCCCGGTATCGGCCTCTTCCCCCGTATCCACAATGCGAACCGACCATTCATGGAAACGGCCATGGAAGTAATCACTTAGTATTTCCTTGCGGTGTCCAGCCGCTAGAATGAACTTTGTGAATCCCTGCGCCGCATAGATGCGCATCAAGTGAACCAGAACAGGCGTGCCGCCAATCGGCATCATGACCTTGGGAAAGTATTCAGTGAACGGATAGGATCGGGTACCCCTTCCGCCACAAAGAATAACTACTTCCATTGGGATCCTCCGGGCTTAATTTCGCCCGACAAGCCATGAGAGGCCTGGTCGGACTCCTGTTCCTCCGGCGTAAGTGAGCTAACTACAGCGGCAAGATTCCCAGCGGCCATGTTTGCCTTCCATCCGCAGTATACCCTGCCCAGATGGTGGCTGATTGGGGATGTTCTTGACCGAAAGCCCGAAACGAGACAGCGGATCGACGAAGGCAGAATTCTTCACCTTTTCGGGCATCCTTACATTCATATCTCAGCGCGGGCGATTCCTCGGCAGTGCGGAAAACGACCCCTCCCGCTGGCGCCTCCCGTCGTCAGCCTTGGTATTGCAACACGTTCAAGCCGGCGTTCCAATCCGTGACGTACACGATCCCGTCAGTGGTGACCAGGATATCGGCGGCTTTCGCTGCCAGTGCGACGTTGGGGCGGGGATCGATCAGCTTCTTGGGAGTTGGAGGTACCCAGTAGGCAATCTCTTTTGGCGCGAATGCGTCCTTGATATCGAATACACGGACGCCAGCAACGTTATAGGTCGAGAAAATGGTCTCCTCGCTGCGAAACGTAGTCGGGCGGTTTTCGTGCAGGTTATGCGGACCGAAAGTCCCGAACCCACAGAAGTCCCTCTCCTTTGGAGTGGGCAAAGTGGAAATCGGTACGGGGTTCTCCTCGGCCCGCAAATCCACGATGAAAGTGCAAAACATGCCCTTCGCACATTTTTCCGCATTTGCTTCGTCAGCCACGACTGCCAGCTTTCGGCCAGGCAGGGGAAGCGGAGTGTGTGTGCCACCTGGAAACGGGGGACACCAGTTGATATGTGAAATCAGCTTCGGCTTCGTTGGGTCGCTGAGATCGTGGACTGTGAGGCCCCCGTCGCGCCAAGCTCCATAGCCACGATTACCGGCTGTAATCATGTGGTGCAGGGCAACACGGCGCCCTGGCGCCAATGTCGATGGCTCACCTGCCGCCCGATTCATCCCGGGCATCCACCAGCGCCCGACAATTTCCGGCTTCGTGATGTTTTGTAAATCGACCATGCACAGAAAATGATCGGTGAAACCGTCGAGATGCGCCGCGATGGCAGCATAACGTCCCCCAACCCACCACAGGCGGTTGATGCCCAGGCCTGGCATTTCGAGAAAGGCGATTTCTCTCATTTCGCCCGGACGAGATATATCGTGAATGCTCAGGCCTGAGCGAAATTTCTTGCGGCTGGTGATGCTGTCGGCCAGCGCATTCTCGAAATACCCCCGGATGTTGTCGTAAGACTGCATCGCGACTATATTCGCCCCGTTGGCGAGCAAAAGCAGGTCGTCAGAAACCTGCAGATGGTGTGTCCGGGTAAAATCTCCGCCAGTGAAAAAGCCGACGGGTTTCAGCTTCCGTGGATCTGCCGCATCCAGGATCGTTACTCCGTTACTGAACATGTGCCCGATATAGAGATGCCGACGGTTGAGCATGACCTGAACACTGTCCGGTCGTCCGCCAATGTCGCTGTAAGACAAGTGACGGAGGCCTTGCCCGATGCCTTGCGGCGGAATTGCAGCTGCTTGCGCAGCGCCCACTGGCCCGGGGCGAGACGACAACGCTGCGAGACTGAAAAGACCTTTCGCGCAATCGCGTCGAGTAATGGTCGTCATGTTGTGCTTCATCTCCCGGAACTGACAACCAGCATACCGTGTGCGGCGATGGCATGAACAACGCGCTCAATTAGCATACGCCAGAAGGAAGCGCGCGAGGTCCCGCCGATGCGGGAAAGGGCCTTCGATTACGCGGATGTCTGCCGCGAGTTTTTAAATGACGGAAGGTGATAAAACGGCGCGAAGAACTCTCATAATGGGCTGAACGGCGGCGGGACCGGATGAAGGTGTCCAAACAGCATGAAATCACGTTGATTGGGGAGGAGCAAGCGCACTCGTGAGCCGATGTAGGGATGCAAGTTCGACTCGCCAAACTCGAACGCTGCTGGGTGGGTGGATAGAATATCGCCCACCATGTTTCAATGTTGAACGTCGCCATTGGCAAGAAGCTGTTGATAGTGAACAGAATTCGTCCAAGCGGGTCAAGTTCGGCGGGCTGGAAGTGAACGAAGCCCGGCGGCTGAAGGAACTCGATTGGGCCAAGGTGATGAAAACGACGATCTTGGCCTTCTCCGCGCTCCGGAGTCTCGACTCTGACGATGAGAGGCTTGCATGAGTCACAATGCAATTGGAGATGGATGTCGACCTTCTGAGTCCGTACTTCGACCGCTTATTCCATGGCGCTTTTCGCTCTCAACTTCGTGCACGCTTGTGGCTCGTTGACGATTTCTTCAGAGGATCGTTGGCACCGCTGGATCTTTCGCGGCCGGCATTCCTGCGATACAGAGTCGGTGAGTCATTGTCGGGCGAAATGTTTCTGCGCCTTGGCAATGCTTCCGCCCGGCACATCGATCAGCAAGTTCGAATCATGGACACCAACTTGGCCGATGGTGGACGTGTGCTTTGATTTCGGCTGCGGGTGCGGCCGCACGCTTCGGGGGCTAGTGGAGAGCTACCCGGCAACACGACTAGTTGCACCCATGTCGTCCAGCGGCAGATAGCCCATCTTGTAGATGATCAGAACTTTCGGCGCCAGGTAGACTCGCATGCGTCGATCCTGCGCCGTTGACGCGATTGAGCGCGTGTTATAGCCTGTCGCTAGTGACCGAGATCAATCAGCCGACCTTGTGGCAGCGCTGGGTTCGGCAGCCCCAGAAACTCTGGTTACGCAGGGCGTTTTTTCAGATTCACTTATGGAGCGGCATCGCCGTAGGGCTCTACATCCTGATGATTAGCGTCACCGGCAGCGTACTGGTCTATTGGAACGAGCTGTACCGGGCAGCAACGCCCGAGCCAATCATTTCGAAGGGTTCAGGATCACGATTGACCGACGACCAGCTCGCGGTGGCCGTCCGGCGCCTGTATCCAGGCTATCGAGTAGTGAAATTCAACCGGGCGCGGAATCTCGATCAAGCGGTAGATATTTTGCTGCTGCGGGGCAACACGATGAGGAGGCGGTTGTTCGATCCTCGGAGTGGCAACGATCTTGGCGATACGATTCCGGCCGGTTTCTGGCTCGTGTCCAAGGTGCTTGATCTTCACGATAATCTGCTCGCCGGACCAACCGGCAGAAAATTGAACGGTGTGGGCGCGCTTGCGCTGCTCGCGCTGGCTGTCACGGGTCTCGGAATCTGGTGGCCGGGCATCACTACATGGCGTCGCAGCCTGACAGTGCAACGCGGCGTAGGACGGAAGCGCCTTACTTGGCACTTGCACAGCATGATCGGCTTTTGGAGCCTCGGGTTCATGTTCGTGTTTGGCGTAAGCGGGGTTTATCTCTGTTTTCCGGACCTGGTTCAGGACCTTGCCGATCGGATCGAGCCTCTCACGGCCGCCAATGCCGGCGGTCGCATCGGCGACCAGGTAATTTATTGGCTCGCCTACTTGCATTTCGGCCGTATTAAAGGCATCGGCATTCCGTGTAGCAGCCCCGGGCTCTGCGATCAGGCGACCAAGGCCATGTGGGCGATATTCGGACTCGCCCCCGCGGCGATGTTTGTGACCGGCGCAATCCTGTGGTGGGACCGCGTATTGCGCCCCCGCTTGGCAAGCGCTCGCCGGATTCGTTAATGAACACCTCGGATCATTTCTTTTCAAGTTTGGCTATGGCGTTCCGATATTCCTCGTCGTACATCGGTCGTGTGAACGTGAACGGTTAATCTGCGTAGCGCTGATCGAAAAGTGAGCGCGAACTTGCCGCCGCCATCGACATGGCCAACGAAACCGGCGCCAACCTGGCGTTGGTAACCGGCGATCTCAGCACGCGCCGCGGCCATCCGCTGGATGCCTGCCTGCGGCAACTGGCCCGCCTACGCGCCGATGCGGGCGTGTTGGGGTGTCATGGGAATCACGAGGTCTACGGGGAGGTGGAGGATTACGTCACTGCCCAGGGGCGTCGCTTTGGAATTGACCTCGCGCGTTACGTAGCTGGCGATCCCAATTCCTAGGCGCACCAACAGTTCACTGAGTTATACCGATCGCACCGGGATGTTTGTCGAAGCGGCTAACGGAGCAGCCAGTTCCTCCTGACATGGGTTGTAATCACGCGAGGTGTCAACCTCCCACACCACGTCGTTCGCACCCTCAGTTTGAAGAGCGTTTGCCCCGGCGGTCTATTCTTACTCCGCCCTTAACAGCTACCGGCGTTGCTGAGATGTCCGACGGGGCTCATCGGCAGCAGGGACGGCATCCGGCGAAAAACGGCTATACTCGCAAGGAGGCAAACTGATCTGGTACCCACGTTGCCGCCGGCCGTCGTTTCCGGAGCGAATGAGCGCAGCATACACTACGCGGGCTGGCGGGTCGCAGCGGCTTCGTCAACCTGTGTTCTGGTCAGCTTCGCGTCGCTCTTCATTTACACGTTCGCGATTTTTCTTAAGCCGCTGGCGGCGGAATTCGGATGGTCGCGCCAGGCGGTCTCCATTGCGTTCGGTATCGCGGCGCTAGCGGTTGCAGCCTGCTCCCCGGGACTTGGCTGGCTGCTGGACCGTTATCCGGCCCGTCGCATCATCCTTCCGTGCATGGCGATTTTCGGCTGCGCATTTGCATCGCTTTCGCTGCTCACCCCGCACCTTTGGCACCTTTACGCTGTTTTCCTCATCCTCGGCATCGTTGGAAATGGGACTGCGCATCTGGCGTACTCGCGCGTGCTGACCACGTGGTTTCAAGAGCGCCGAGGAGTGGCGTTTTCAATATTGCTCGGCGGGGGCGCGCTGGGCGCGATGATTCTACCGCCCCTGGCGGAGGCTCTGATTCGAAGGTTGGGTTGGCGCGCCTCGTTCGCAATTCTCGGCGCGAGTGTTCTTGTAATCGGGTTACCGTGTGGTTCGCGGGTGCGTGAGAGACCCCGCGCCGTAAACTCCCGGACGGCGTCCGTCGGCGGCGTTTCCGTGGCCCAAGGGATGCGTTCGAGAATCTTCTGGATCGTTATCGCTGAGCTGTTTCTGATTTCCATCAGCCAGAACGGGGCCATCACACATATGTCGGCCCTTCTTACCGACCGCGGGATTTCGGCTGGGAGCGCAGCCCTCGCGGTGTCGGCCATGGGCGGAGCGATCCTTGCCGGCCGGCTCATCACGGGATGGTTGCTGGACCGGTTCTTCGCGCCTCGGGTGGCGTTCTGTCTCTTCGCAATTTCCGCGCTTGGAACCTTTCTGCTGGCTGGAACGCATTCACTGACTTTGGGAATCACATCCGCTGCGATGATCGGTTTCGGAATGGGAGGCGAAGGCGATGTTACCCCGTACCTGCTTTCCCGTTATTTCGGGTTGAGATCGTTCTCGACCTTTTATGGTTTATCCTGGACCGCTTATGCGATCGCCGGTGCCGCCGGCCCAATCATCATGGGCCGAGCGTTCGACATTACCGGGTCCTATCGCACGCTTCTTATGCAGCTCTCGCTGGCGACTCTTGCCGCTGCGTCGCTGCTGCTGTTGCTGCCCCGATACAAAATGACATTCGCGAACGCCAACGAATAGCCCCATCACCCCGCCATTTATCCGTTTGGTCGCCGCGGGTTCGGCCATCCGCATCGCCGATGCCAGACTTTGCCGAACTTCACCGGCAAGGGCAGTAGCATGCACATGTGACCCAGCAGTTGCTGTGGGAGGAGTATCCTAAGGCGTCGGTGACGATAAGGCTCACCAGCACCGCTAAACTTTGTCAACGGAACACTTCCAATCTCCCGCCAAGGCATAAGAATCGGTTAGCCCCGCAGACGCTTGGGCGTAGTTGGGATCCTTCTGGGTGAAATCACTCAGGGACAGCTAAAGCGCGAGCCACATCCTGCGTGATCACGCGCACTCTGGGCCAGCCGATCATTGATCCTAAAGCACCCGACGCTGGAGCTTCAACTGCCACCGTCGGATGGTGCAATTCAAATCCCGGGCCACAGAGCAGACTCCGGTCGTTGGCCCACAGTCGATCACGATCTCCAGCCATGGGACAGCTCGGAGAATTGCCGATTTACTTGAATCGCGAGGATTGAAGACTTGACTATGGACCACCAACACAAGCCAATTGACTTGTCGACCCCTGGGACCTGCCGTCAGTGCAAAGCCGGCTGCCGAAAACGCTCCCGTGATTCAAACACTCCGGAGAACACGGTTATCCCGGGCCCCCAATCGCGAACGAGCGAAGCCGCTTCCCCGACCATCAGCAATGTTCAAATTGCGCTCGAAGATCAAGCCTACGCAGAACAGCTCCGGGTACTGCTGGAGGAAGACGGGAAGCACCGAGCCGACGTCGTAGCTGAACCGAATGCGCTCCTGGCTGGCGTGATCGTGTTGGATGAAACGACGGTTGGCCATCTCGCGGTGCCCGAAGGAAGGGATGCCATGCGCTTTTTCGTCCTTGCAAACCAAGCGTCCGATCCAAACAAACTATGGAGCGCTGGGGTTCGGCGGCTGCTTCCCGCCGGACACCCTCCAGAGTTGGTTCGACACGCGATTCTCTACACGGAATTCTTACTGAGTCAGGAAAGCCTTCCAGGCAATACTTCTCAAGACAGGGATTAGGGAATGTGAACATCAACAAAATGCTCGCCGAGCTCAGGGTGGAGCGGGAGCAACTCGACGAAGCAATCCTACTCTTCGAACGACTCGCATTCGGGCGTGGCAAACGCCGGGGCCGTCCGCCGGCCTGGATGACAGCCGCTAAGAGCCGCGACAGGCCGCCGGGGAGCAAGAACAAGCCCAAGGACAGGTAAGCCTAGCTGCGATGAAACTTGCCTAGCTGGTGTACAATCGGGGCGTTAGAAAAGGTTTACGGTAGCCACTTTGGCCGCACCCACCTCCGATCCCGCCAAGCAACTGCGACGGGAGCTGGGGCTGCGCGATCTGGTCCTGGCCCAGATACTCAATGTGGTTGGCTCCAGCTGGGTCGGTGTGGCGTCCAAACTCGGCAAAGCGCACGCCGTCTTCTGGATGTCGGCCATGCTGTTCTTTTACGTGCCGCTGGCGTTGGTAGTTATCAACTTGAACCGAGTGTTGCCGCTGGAGGGCGGCTTATATCAATGGGCGAAAGAAGCCTTTGGGTCGTTCTGGGGTTTCCTCATCGCGTGGAACCTTTGGGTTTATGCCGTGGTGGTGCTGGGCAGCATTCTCTTCGTCGTTCCAACCGATCTGGCTTATTCGATCGGGCCGCGCGTGGCCTGGCTCCCAGCTAGCCATGCGGCTACCAGCGCGTTGACAGGCGCGGTCCTCGTCCTAATTGCGTGGGTAGCGGTGCGAGGTTTGTCGATCGGTAAATGGCTGCACAACGCGGGCGGATTCACGGTCTTGTTGGCGTACGCCATTCTTGTGGCTTTGCCGGTGTGGGCGATCCTCGGCGGCAGGGCCGTCTCCTACATGCCCATCCCTTTCCAATGGCCCGAAGGTTCGTGGGTCAACCTAGCCATCTTCGGCCAGATCACGGTTGGCGGCCTGAGCGGTTTCGAATATGTTGCCATTCTGGCCGGCGAAACCCGCGACGCCGCGCGAAATATCGGCAAGTCGGTTGCCATCGCAGCGCCCATCATCGCACTGATGTTCATCCTGGGCACCAGTTCAGTGATCGCGTTCGTTGGCGAGCGGCCGATCGACTTGATCGGGCCCATCCCGCAAACTTTCCGCGCAGCGCTCGGCAACTCCGGCTTCGCATCGCACTTCGCTTCGATCGCTATCTTGTTACTGCTGGTGCGCGCCGTATCGGCCTCCAGCCTCATCTTCACCGGCCTCACGCGATTGCCGATGGCAGCCGGCTGGGACCATCTTCTGCCCGCCTGGTTCACGCGTCTCGATCCACGCCGTAAAACGCCGGTCAACTCCATCCTGTTCGTGGCGGTGCTGGCAGCCGTGCTCATCTTCCTGAGCATGTTCGGCGTGAGAGAGCAGGAAGCCCTGCAGTTGCTCAACAGCGCGTCCAACGTTCATTACGGCATCGCTTATGCCGCGCTCTTTGCCATTCCGGTATTCGGTGCGGCGCGGTTGCGACACCGCCTTCCGCAGTGGCTTCGCCTTCCCGCCGCGGCCGGGCTGATTTCGAGCATCGTTGCCGTCCTGATCGCGGTCTATCCGATTGTGGACGTAGTCAGCAACTTTGAATATGCGGCCAAGATCACCGGAGTGGTGCTCGCGAGTAACGCTCTAGGCATTCTTATATACGCGAAGAACGCCGGAACGCGAAATAGACCGGGACTCCGGTGAGGACAATCACCAGGCCGGGGAAGGTTGTCGCCGGGCGATATACGAAAAGCACCGCCAGGATCACCGCGGCGCTCAAGATATAAAGCGCCGGCACCAAAGGATAGCCCCAGGCGCGGTAGGGTCGCTCGGCATCCGGCCGAAGACGGCGCAGGCGGAACACGGCCGCAATAGTGAGGATATAGAACAGCAAATCGGCGGAAACCACGTAGTCCAGCAGATTGCTGTAAAGATTGCCAAACGCGCCGGTGGAAGGATTATAGGTGCGAACCAGAACCAGAAAGCTAGCCCATGCGCCTTGCATGATGAGCGACACGCCAGGTACGCTGGCTTGGTTGATCTCGGCGGCGCGCCGGAAGAACAGGCCATCGCGCGCCATCGCGAAGTAGGCTCGAGCGCCCGCGAGGAGCATACCGTTGACACAACCGACCGCGGAGATCATGATAACCACCGCCATTAGGACCGCACCGACCGATGGAAAGACCGCTTCGACCATGGCGGCGGCGACGCGATCGGCAGGCGCGTGCTGAATCCTGTCGATCGACAGAACGGCAACATAGGCGAAGTTAGCGCCGACGTAAAGAGCGATCACGATGAACGTGCCGAGGGCTAGCGAAAGTGGCACATTGCGGCGCGGATTCTTGACCTCGCCCGCAGTGAATGTGATGCAGTTCCAGCCATCCGCCGAAAACAGCGAGCCGACTTGGGCGATGCCTAAAGCAGCGATCAGACCGAGCAAAGTTTCGGGCGTGATCCCTGGCGCCACTGGCGTGAATCCTTGCGGCCGCCACAGGTTGCTAAAATTCGAGTTCTTCGCCGCGCTCCATCCCACAATTCCCACCACAATGACCCCGAGAAGCGCGGCAAGCTTGGCCGAGGTGAACGTGTTTTGAATCGCCTTCCCGAAATTGATCCCACGCACGTTAACCCAAGTCAACAGCGCCAAAAGCAACACGCCGATCAGTTGGGCCGTTGAAAGCGAAACAGCGTAGTTACTGGTTACATGGATGGGATGGATCAGGTAGGCATTTTCGGAAATGCGCGGCCACAGAATGCCCAGATATCGAGCGAACCCCAC
Organism: Bryobacterales bacterium; assembly: GCA_963824345.1. GTDB lineage: Bacteria > Acidobacteriota > Terriglobia > Bryobacterales > Bryobacteraceae > Palsa-89. Next base: position 328,472 of record CAWGOZ010000004.1, on the reverse strand, counting down.
CCCCACCGCCGCAACAGTCCCGGTCTGGATCACCAGGAATAAGGTCCACCCGTACAAAAATCCGCAGAATGGCGACCAGGCTTCGCGCAGATAGACGTATTGACCTCCGGCCCGAGGCATCATCGCCGCCAACTCGCCGTAGGCCAACGCCGCGGCGATGGTCAACAAGCCGGTGATGACCCAGGAACCGAGCAGCCATCCAGCGCTGCCCACCTGGCGCGCCATGTCGGCGGAAACGATGAAAATTCCGGCTCCGATCATGGAACCGGCTACGATCATGGTGGAGTCGAAGAGACCCAGGCTTTGTTTGAGATCGGTGCTGTTCATGGGATCGGTTCAGTCCAGCGTGTCGAGCGCCCGGCCCAGCGCTTCCACCAATCCATCCAGTTCGGCCTCGGTCATCGGCGTGGACAAGCAGCCGAAAATCCCGCGCGGCGAAAGGATGAAACCGTATTCCAACAGCTTATGACACAGGTTGCCATAGATCGGGTTGGTTCGCGAGAAACCGCGCAGCGATCGGAAGTCGATCAGTTCGTCCTCGTTTCCGATCAGATGTGCCAAAAACATCGATCCTGCTCCGCATACTTGCGCCGATCGCCGGGTATCGCGAAACAGACGCCGCAGCCCGTCGCGAACATATTCACCCAATCGATCGAGGCGATCAAACGCCTCCGGGATCATGAGGCGCATGGTTTCAAGACCGGCCGTAAGTGTCACCGGATTCGCATTGAAGGTTCCACCATGATGCACCTTGAGCGCTCCAGTATGGTCGAAAACGGACATTACGATCCGCGATCCCGCCACGGCCCCAACCGGAAATCCGCCGCCGATAATCTTTCCGAAAGTCGCCAGATCGGGCGTGATCCCGTGAGCATGGAAAGCGCCATGATAGGCCAGGCGGAAATTCAGGACCTCATCGGCGATCAGAACAATTCCGTAACGGGCGGTCTCTTCGCGCAACCATGCCAGGAAACCCGGGCGGGGCGCGATCATTCCGATTCCCAGGGGCATGGGGTCGACCAACACGGCGGCGAGATCGTTCTTGTTCCGCTGGATCAGTTTCCGGCAGGCCTCGATCCGGTTCCACGGCAACACGATTACATCGCGCGCGACACTGGGGGGCGTGCCGGGCTCGGTAATGGATGCGGGAGCGTCGGCTGCGCCCCAAAAGTCCGGCGTTGGACCCTCGCTGACTTCCGCGTAGTCGTACATGCCGTGGTAGGCGCCTTCGAACTTGGCGATTTTTGTTCTACCTGTAAAGGCTCGCGCCGCCTTGATGGCCAGCATCACGGCTTCGCTGCCCGAATTGCAGAAGCGAATCTGTTCGGCATAGGCAACGCGGGCGGTGAGCAATTCGGCCAGTTCAACTTCTTCCGGGGTCGGCATGGTGAAGGCGGTTCCCAGCGCGACGCGGCGTTGTACCGCCTCAGTCACCCCGGGATGCGCGTGCCCCAGAATCAGCGCTGTGTAGTTGTTGAGGAAATCGACACGCTCTTCACCCTCCACGTCGGTGATGCGGCAACCGCTTCCGCTGCTGGCATAAATCGGATAGGGAGCCAGCGCCACGGAGTGCCGCGTGTTGCCGCCGGGCATCACGCGCGACGCCCGCTCGTAAAGCTGTCGCGATAACGCGCTCTGCGCTCGATATTTCGCTAACGAAAGCGTCTCATGAACCAAGTCAGCCTCCCGCTTGACGCAGTTCCGCCAGCATGCGGCGAAGCGCGTTCTCAATGCGCGCCGTTTCTTCAGCCACGCGCGCCGGATCTTTCAATCGAATGCCTTCCGCCAATCCTGGCAAGGGCTGGCCATCGTACAGCGAGTAAATGTTCCAGCCGTAGATCACGTGCCGGTACCAATGTTCGGCCGGACTTCCGGTCTCGTCCAGCAGATCTTGCTCCAGGTGCGCGAGCCGGTCGTTCAACGACGCGGTGGATGAGTCGGGCCAGCGTCCGCTTTCCACATTTTCATCGATGCGATGTTCCAGCGCCTCAGATCGTTTCGCGATCTCCTCCGCAAGCGCCTTCGAGTTATTCAAATTGAGTTTCACATCGCCCCATGTGCCCGCGTCGTCCAGAAAGCCGGATATTTTGTGCGCGTAATGCGAGTAGCGGTAGGGGAGCACGGCGGCATCCGCCAGCCGCATGACGGCCACGCCGAAGACCTGCGCAAGCGTCCGCGCGACGTGGAATCCGGGATCGCTGAAGTGTTCCACGTAATATCGCGAATCGTAATTGGAGTGATAGGTCCCGTAGCTACCCTCAAAATCGTATTGCACCGACAACGTAGGCAATCCTAAGTAATCCTGGAAGGCCACGAAATCGGCGCCGCTGCCGAGAGCGGCCAGTTCGACTTCGAGATCCTTGGGACCCTTGCGCTCCGCGCGCCATTCATCATACACAGTGCCCTTTCCGTTGAGCGCCGGAACGTCCTTCGTAACTTGCGTCAGAAAATCCCGTAAGGACGGCGTTCCACCGCCGAAGAAATGGCCTTGCATGAACAGATCGGTGTTTATATACGCGACCGCTTTCTGGCGCAGTTCGCGTTCGAAGGCTTCGGCGTACTCGGTGGATCCGACCAATCCGGGCTCCTCGGCATCCCAGAAAGCGAAGACGATGGAGCGGTCGGGCGTCCATCCCTGCTTCGCCAGCGCCCCGAGCGACCGGGCTGTTTCGTAGACGGCCGACGTTCCGCTTCCCGGATCCATCCCGCCGAACGTCCAGGCATCGTGATGCGTGCCGAGCACCACCCAGCGGTCCGGATTTTTTCCGCGCAATGTGGCGACGATGTCGCGAATGGGCCGCCGGCTGGCATCCATCTGCACATCCATGTGGACCACCGCGGGTCCGGCGCCCAGATGGTATGGAAAAGGCAGAGCGCCCTGGAAACCTGCCGGCACGGCGGGACCGTGCAATTGGCCGAGGATCTTGGCGGCCTCTTTCGACGAAAGAACAATGGCGGGAATTCGCGGCAGTGTCGGCGCATTCGCGGGATCGAGAACCTTCGAGTCGGCGCGCGCTCCCACGCCAGGCGAGAGCGGATCGCCATGCCAAAACCAACTGTACTTCCCGTTGCCATCCTGGGACTGAAAGTCGGCGCGCCAGGGACCCTGGGGCCAGGTCGGACCCTTGGCGTAGCCATCGTCGGCAGGATCGCTGTAGATGATGATGGCCGCGGCCCCATGTTCTTGCGCGGTATGGATCTTCACTGCGCGATGGCTTCGGCCATAGCGAGCCATTACGATTTTGCCTCGGATGTCGACACCGGCCGCTTCGACCTTGGCGTAGTCGGGCGGTAATCCATAGTTCACGTACACCACCGGGGCTCGAACTTCGCCCGAGGCCGAATACGCGACGAACGCCGGGACCAACTCCGGATTTGAAGAGTCCGGGTCCAGCGGGCTCGAGGGCTCACGCACATCCAATGGCTCCCTGGCGGGTTCCAGCATTTCGACCGTGATCGAGCGCGGGGTCGACAGATACACTTGAAACTCGTGAACTTCTGTTTCGAGGCCGGCGCTTTCCAGGCCTTTGCGAATCGTCTCGGCGACAGCCATGGATGCGGGTGTGCCCGCGATGTGCGGGCGCTTGGTGATGGTTCGATGGAATTGAGAGATCGAATCGATGGAAAGCTGGCTGGTATATTTCGCCTCAGCGCTGCGTTCTTGAACGATGGCGCGGCTCGAAAAACCCAGCCGGGCGTCGGGATTTGCCGCGCGCACCGATTGCCGGGGTTGCCATCCGCAGGCAGCCGCGAATGCCAGCGAAAGTGCGGCGGCGGAGATAGCCCAGGGACGAAGAGACGCGCGCATTTCCTTAGAGTAGCGCGGGTCTGGCCGCGGGGCCTTATTCGGCGCTGTTTCGCGGCGTGGCCGGACCAACGGTCAATGCGCGGACCCGGCTTCCCTTGCGCAGCCACGCTACGCCGCTAAGCAAGGCCAGGCCGACGACAGTGAATTCCGTCTGCATCAAGGTGCCCCCGTGCGTAGCCTGGAGATACAGATTGGCGCCGATATCGAGTACAAGAATACTGGAATAAATGACCAGCGAGTCTACGCCGCAGGCCATCACTAGCCGGGCAAACCATGACTGCAAGCGCAGCGGGCGCCGGCGCGTCCAGGCATAAACCAGCAAAGCCAACGCCCAGAAATGCAGCATGCGGTAATACGCCAGGTGATCCTTTCCTACGTTCAGCCCGGGAATGCCCTGCAGAAACGGTGGTAACAGTGGAGCGAACCGGTGATACGTAAGAAGCTTCAGCACCAGTGAAACGGCAACAATCGCAGCCGCGGCCCAGATCATCAAGCGCGATATTTGCAATTTTCCGATGTGGTCCGAATAGTAACGGGTGCCCGCGCCTAGCACGAACAGAAATTGCCAGGCCACGGGATGAAGTACCCAGGCCGACAGCGTCAATCGCGAGTCGAAAGCCGGAATCTGGCTGGCAACCCAAAGCGCGGCGGAAATCGAGAAAGTGAGCTTGGGAGCGCGTCGGAGGCCGATCGCCGCCAGAAGCAGGACCGGCGATATGGCAATATACAGCGGGATCAACGAAAACACCGAAGGCGCGTAGGTAAGGGTCAATGCCCGAAGCCCAAATAGCACGGGCTCCCGCATCCATCCGTACCACTCGTCGTCGTTACTAAACCGCACTCCGTGTTTTGCGAATAGGTACAGCAAAACCCCCGACAGGGCGAGTGAAATAATATGCGCGACGTACAGCCGGCCCATCCGGCGACCCAGCTTCTTCAGTACGGCGCCGGCGTCTCCGGCGTTCAGCGCGCGCTGATAGGAACCAATCCCGATGAACCCGGAAAGGTAAACGAAGATCTCGGCAAAATCGCTGAAGCCGAAGCGCCAAAGTGTCAGGTAGGACCACAGGTTCGGGTCCATATGATCCACGAAAACCATCCACAGCCCCAAGCCGCGGAAAAAATCCACGGCCGCGGTTCGTGACCACGTACGGGTGGTAACTGCCTCGCGGGTTTCGAGAATGCGCGCAGGGGCCGCACCCAATGCTGGGTTCATCAACATTAGTCTTACATTCCGGGCGGGGTCTTAGAAAGGCCCAGCGGTTGTAGACCGGCCCATTACCTTTGGTACCTTTTGCTTGGAAGCGGTAACTTGGATCTATGGAAAATGACGAGTGCACTCCCGGGCGCGACCGTGAACTTGGCATGCACCGGCCCATCTCTCGACGCGACTTTCTGAACGGCGTCGCCATTGGACTGGGTGTATTGGGGCCGGGATTGGCGGGAAGCGCGGAAGCAGCGCAATTCGCGCAGGATTCCCCGGGCTATTATCCGCCCGCCCTAACCGGTATGCGCGGCAGCCACGCCGGATCGTTTGAGGTGGCGCATACGCTGCGGGATGGCAGTTTCTGGAAGACCGCGGGCAAGCCGGTCGACACGCGCGAGACTTATGACCTGATCATCGTCGGCGGCGGAATCAGCGGCTTGGCGGCAGCCTACTTCTACCGGGCGCGCACTGGTCCCTCCGCGCGCATTCTGATTCTGGATAATCATGACGACTTCGGCGGCCACGCAAAGCGCAATGAGTTTCGCGCGCAAGACCGGCTCCTGATCGCCAATGGCGGAACGCTGGAGATCGAATCCCCATTTCCCTACAGCAAGGAAGCCCGCGGATTGATGGATGAACTGGGCATCGATCCGGTGAAACTCAGCGCCGAGGCCAGCCGGAAGGCCGACCACCATGTCTTTGACGGGTTGCAGCCCGCGATTTTCTTTGACCAGGAAACCTTCGGCGCGGACCGTCTGGTGGCAGGAGTTCCAGGCCGCAGACGAGGCGCGCAGGGCTCACTCTCTTGGAAGGAATTTCTCGCCAGGACGCCGCTCTCCGCGCAAGTGCAAACCGACATCGCCCGTCTGGAAGAAGCCAAGGTTGACTACCTGCCGGACTTGTCCTCCGATACCAAGAAAGACCGGCTGTCGCGGATGAGCTACAAAGACTTCCTTCTGAATGTTGTAAAAGTTCATCCCGAAGTCATTCCTTTTTATCAAGTGCGTACCCACGGCCTGTTCGGAGTGGGCATCGACGCCGTCAACGCGTTGGATTGCTGGGGGATGAATTACCCGGGTTTCCAGGGAATGAATATCGCGCCGGGTGCGACCATGCGCATGGGATTCACCCCGCGCGGAGAGGCCACTCCGAAGCCGGATTACTTCTTCCATTTCCCGGACGGCAACGCGTCGATTGCCCGCATGTTGGTACGGTCGCTCATTCCCGCGGTTGCCCCGGGCCGCACGGCCGAAGACATTGTCACGGCTAAATTCGATTACAGCCGCCTGGATACGAGCGCCTCGCCGGTGCGAATCCGATTAAGCAGCAGCGTGGTTCGGGCGCGGCATGCCGGAGATCCGGCTTCCGCCAAAGAAGTGGAGGTTGCCTATGTTCGCGACAAGCAGCTTTACAACGTTCGCGGCAAGAGCGTGGTGATGGCGTGCTGGAACATGATGATTCCTTATCTCTGCCAGGATCTGCCTGAAAAACAGAAAGAGGCGCTGCAATACGGGGTGAAAATTCCGCTGGTCTATACCACTGTGGCCGTTCGAAACTGGACGTTTTTTAAGAAATTAGGCGTTCGCAACGTTTCCGCGCCGGGAATGTACCATTACGGAGTGAATCTGGAAGAGCCGACCACCATCGGCGAGTATCATGCCGCTCCCAAGTCGCCGGAAGACCCTGCGTTGCTCAGGATGACTCGGACTCCCTGCAAACCGGGTCTTTCGGAGCGCGATCAGCATCGCGCGGGACACGTCGATCTGTTCACCACTTCCTTCGAGACCTTCGAGCGCAAGATTCGCGATCAGCTGGTTCGCGTCCTTGGGGCGGGAGGATTCGATCCTGCTCGCGACATCGCGGCCATCACGGTGAATCGCTGGCCGCACGGCTACGCTTACGAGTACAACTATTTATTCGATCCCGAATGGCCGGATGGCCAGCAGCCGTGCCAGATCGCGCGCCGGCGCTTTGGGCGCATCGCTATCGCAAACTCGGACGCCGCCGCCGCGGCTTACACCGACCAGGCCATGGACCAAGCGTATCGGGCGGTCGCCGAATTGAATTCAGAGCCGTGACCGTGAGGGAGCGGGTGCCGCACTAGCGCCTGCGTCCCATCAGCCGCAGCAGGCTGAGGAACAGATTGATGAAATCGAGATACAGCATGAGCGCGCCGTAGATCGCCGACTTGCGTCCGGCGTCGGTTCCCTCTGTGCCGGCAACGTTCATCCCCTTGATCTTCTGGGTATCGTAGGCGGTGAGTCCCGCGAACACGATGATGCCGACGATGGAGAACACGAAGCTGGCGCCCGCGGTCATCAGCCTGGGGAAGAACATGGAGAGCAGACCGAAGCCCACCAATCCGAACAAGCCCATCATGCAGAAGGAGCCCACCGGGCCGAGGTCCCGCTTGGTCACAAAGCCGAACCCGCTGAGGCCCGCAAAACCGAAAGCCGTGACTGCGAAAACTTCCGCGATACTGGAGCCCGTGTAAACCAGGAAGATGCTGGACAGCGTGAGTCCGGTTAATCCCGCGTATAAAACATAGATGAGCGTCGCTACCGCGCCACTGATGCGGTTGATGAGCCAGGAAAGCGCCATCACGGCACCGAGTTGCGCGATGATCAAACCCCACAACAGCGCGGGGTTACCGAAAATCGTTTGCACCAGCTGGGGATTGCCCGATACGTCCCACGCGACCAGGCCGGTGAGACAAAGCCCGCCCGTCATCCAGCCGTATACGCGGCTCATGAACCGGGCGTTCTCGGCTGCCATGGAAGCCAGTCCGAAGCCCTGATTGCTCAATGATTGATTGCCGAACGACGGGTTGCCGAAAGGTGATTGTGCCACGCCCCAACTTTAATCCCTAGGTAAGTTGGGTGTCAATCGGAGGAAATTTGCGTAGAGTAGTATGTCAAGAAGAGGTGATTTCTGACTCAGACACTTGCTCGCTTCTGGCTTCCGGCATGGCTTGCGATCAGCCTCGCCGCGGCGCCCGTTCTCGGCCAGGCGAGGCTGGACGGTGTCATCGATATTCATGCTCATACCGCACCCGACAGCACCTCGCGCTCCATTGACGCCATCGATTTGGCGAAGCTGGCCAAGCAGCGCGGCATGCGGGGGTTGGTGCTGAAGAATCATTACGAGTCGACGGCCGCGCTGGCGTACGTGGTCCGCAAGGAAGTGCCGGGCCTCGAGGTCTTCGGCGGGATCGATCTGAACCGGTCGGTCGGCGGGGTGAATCCGGCGGCGGTGGAGCGCATGATTCTGATGCTGGGCGGCTGGGGCCGCGTGGTTTGGATGCCGACCTTCGACTCCGAAAACCAGGTACGGTTTTCCAAAGAGAATCGTCCGTTTGTTTCGGTGGCTAAGGATGGACGGCTGCTGCCGGAGGTGGTGCAGGTGATCGCGCTGGCTGCGAAAAGCAATCTGACACTCGAGACCGGGCACTCTTCGCCGGAAGAAGGGCTTCTCATCGTTCGGGAAGCGAAGCGGCAGGGAGTGCGCCACATTATTGTGACGCATGCCATGGCGGCGCCGGTGCATATGACGATTCCGCAGATGCAAGAAGCCGCGCGCGACGGCGCCTACATCGAGTTTGTGTACAGCGCGCTCCTGAAACCGCAGGCGCTAAAGCTCGAAGACTACGTTCGCGCAATTCGCCAGGTAGGCCCGAGTTCCTGCATTCTATCGAGCGACTTGGGGCAGGTGGGAAATCCGCTGCATCCGGATGGGCTGGCGTTATTCTTCGAGGCGCTGCGCAAGGCAGGACTGTCGGAGGCTGAGATCAGCCTTATGTCGAAAACCAATCCCGCGCGGGCTTTGGGACTCGAATAGATCGGGTATCGAAAGGAGATCGATGCTACAGACGCGGAACTACATCCCGCTCGTGCTTTGCGCCGCCACGCTTCTGAGCGCGCAATCGAATCACAAAATGACCAAGGCGGATTTCGATCGCTCCATGCACGAGCTATCCAACTGGGGACGCTGGGGCCAGGACGATCAACTGGGCGCGGTCAACCTGATCACAGCCGACAAGCGCAAGCAGGCTGTGGCGCTGGTTACGGAAGGCGCGTCGATATCCATGTCGCACGATGCCGAGACGGTTAAGGCTGCCGACAACCCGTCTCCATTCGTCCATACCATGGTCAAGACCGGGCTCGATTCGGACGATTTCGCAGCTGACGTTTATCAAGTCAACTTTCACGGCTTGGCCCACACGCATCTGGATGCTCTGGGACACTTCTTTTATCAAGGCAAGATGTACAACGGATATCCTAAGGAACTCATCACAAAAGCCGGCGCAGCCAAGGACTCGATTCTCAATATGAAGAACGGTTTGATGACCAGAGGCATCTTGATGGACATCGCCGCGCTCAAAGGCGTGGAGTACCTGGAGCCTGGCACTGCCATCTATCCCGAGGATTTAGACGCATGGGTGAAGAAGGCAGGCATTCAGGTTTCGTCCGGCGATGCCATCTTCATTCGCACCGGGCGTTGGGCGCGGCGCAAGGCCAAGGGTCCGTGGCCGGTAGAGCAAGGCTTGGCGGGCTTACATGCTTCCTGCGCCAGGTGGCTGCACGATCACAACGTGGCCATCCTGGGCTCCGATGCCGCCAGTGACGTAAGTCCTTCCCAGATTGAAGGCGTGCCCGCCACCGCGGTTCACATGCTGGCGATCGTCGCCATGGGGATCCCCATTTTCGACAACTGCGATCTGGAAGCGCTCAGCCAGGCAGCGGCCCGTCGCAATCGCTACGCTTTCCTGCTGACGGCGGCGCCTTTGGCCGTTCCAGGCGGAACCGGCTCTCCCATCAATCCAATCGCAACGTTTTGATCGCGACGCTCATGGCCGTACTGGTACGAGACTTTATCGGCCCTTCACGCTGATGGTTCCGTTACTACCCGTTCCGTGTGATACAATTGCGAGTCCATACGGAAGCATAGATTCTGATTCCGGAAGATTCCTCACCGGAGAACGGGAGCCATTATCCTTCGAACACTCGTTACATCCCTGCTTACAGCCTTCGTGCTTGTGTCGGTAGCGAATACCGTTTGCTATGCGCAATCACGGCCCCTGTTGACCCAGCATGTGCGTGAAGTGACTCTCAATGGGCAAGCGCGCTTCGCCCGACGCCTTCCCGAAGAACAGCGCATGCGACTGGTGCTGGTGCTGCCGCTTCGCGATCAGGCAGCCTTGGATCAATTTTTGAGGGACCTCTACCAGCCTTCCAGCCCGTCTTACCGACACTACCTCAAGGTGGAGGAGTTCACCGCGATGTTTGGTCCCACTCAGCAGGATTATGACGCTGTCCTCCGCTGGGCGGAGACTAACGGCTTCACGGTGGTTGCCACTTCGCGCAATCGGATGAACGTCGACGTCACGGGGTCGGTAGCCACTATTGAGGCAGCTCTCCATGTGAACATGGGTCTGTACCAGCACCCCACCGAAAACCGCACCTTCTACACACCGGACCGCGAGCCCACCGTCGACCTGCCTTTCCAGCTCTGGCGCATCGCCGGCCTGGACAACTATTCGATCCCGCATCCCACCGTGAAACATTTACCTTTGGGTGTCGCGGCTCAGGCCACAACCGGCTCTTGTCCTGAAGCGTCCTTTTGCGGCAGCGACATGAGAGCGGCCTATTACGGAGGAACAGCTCTCACCGGCAGCGGACAGTCGCTTGGGTTGCTGGAGTACGTCGGCACCGATTTGACTGACTTGGCCACCTACTATACGAACGCAGGTCAAACCACCAGCGTGCCGATAACGTTGGTTTCCACCGATGGGACCAGCACCAGCTGTAGCTCCCCGGACTGTGATGACACCGAACAGACCATCGACATGACGCAGGCGCTGGGGATGGCGCCAGGCCTGTCCAGCCTTGTGATGTACATCGGATCGACGGACTCGGCCATTTTTAACGCCATGGCCACGGCCGATCCCCTGAACGCGCAACTGAGTTCGTCGTGGATCTGGAGCCCTGCGGACCCGAGCACCGACAACCCCTACTTTCAGGAGTTCGCGGCGCAAGGTCAGAATCTGTTTCAGGCGGCAGGCGATGGTGGTGCGTGGTCGTCGTATTCCACTATTTACCCCGCCGATGATCCGTATCTGACGTCGGTCGGCGGAACGGACCTAAAGACCAGCAGTCCCGGCGGCGCCTGGAGTTCGGAAACCACCTGGGTGGACGGCGGCGGCGGCATTTCTCCGGACCACTTTGCGATTCCCTTCTGGCAGACTACGGCAGCCAGCGGCTGCTCCAGTTGTTCCACTAGCTATCGCAATGCCCCGGACGTTGCGGCCAATGCGAATTTCAGCTTTTACGTCTGCGCCGATCAAGCCCCCTGCACGGCGAACTTGTATGGCGGGACTAGTTTTGCGGCGCCCATGTGGGCCGGCTACCTGGCCTTGGTCAATCAACAGGCAGTGGCTGACCGGAAGCCCACGCTCGGCTTCATTAATCCGGCTCTCTATGACATCGGCCTAAGTTCAAGCTATGACGCTGATTTTCACGACATCACCAGCGGCAGCAACGGCTATTCGGCCACCATCGGCTACGATTTGGCGACCGGCTGGGGAAGCCCGCAGGGTAGTGGTCTGGTCAGTGCTCTGCTCGGGACGATTAACGTTCCTGGCTTCGGCCTGACAGCCTCGCCCGCTGCGGTCTCACTCGTGCAGGGCAGTTCGGCCACCTTCACGATTACCAGCACGGTGACCAACGGTTTTGACTCGAGCATTTCCTTATCCGCAACGGGCCAGCCCACGGGCGTCACGGTAGCCTTCAGCCCAAGTTCTATTTCCGGCGCCGGAACTACCAGCCTGAAGATAACCGTCGGTTCATCTACAGCCATCGGCACGTATCGAATTAAGGTCGCCGGAACGTCCGGCGGCATCACCGAAGTCGTCGCCGTCTCGCTGATCGTGACCAAAGCGCCTGCTAACTTCGCCATCAGCGCATCGCCCACATCGATTAGCGTGGATTTAGGCGCGTCCGGCACGTACACGATCACCACCGCTGTTTCGGGCGGTTTTGATTCGGCCATCTCCCTATCTGCCACTGGCTATCCAACCGGCGTTACCATCAGCTTCAGCCCCGGAACCATACCGGCGCCGGGCTCGGGGAAATCTACCATGAAGGTCACGGTAGGTAAGGGAGTCGCGCTCGGAAACCACACCATCACTATAAACGCGATAGGCGCGGGCGTGCCTCGGACGGCTCAGGTCACGCTCGATGTCCTCAAATGAGCCGCGGGTCGGAGTAAATTTTTTGTACGACCCCCTCGGGGGAATTCATAAGGAGGAGAAATGGTAAAAAGAGGATTTGGTTCGATAACGCTGGCGGCTGCTCTCACTGCTCTGGGCCTGCCAGCGGCGGCACAGAACTACAAGGGAACACCTAAGCCCACGGTCCGAGAGTATCAAACACCAATAGGAAAAGTTGGATTTACGGATATCAGCAGCCTAAAAACTGTCAGCGGGAAATGCGGCAATCCAGCCGCCGCCTGCTTGTTTTACGGTGGAGACTTTCTGTACGATCCCCTTTACTCGCCGATTAGCAATGCCTTGGCCAACGAAAATACGCTGTTGGTATCCGGAACCCCGTACGGCGCCGCAACCTGGGTTCCGTTCACCGTGCCCGCGGGCAAGACTTGGGAGGTGAAGGGACTGTTCACCAATAATCTGTCGTCGTATGGCGTCCTTGACCAAGGAACCCAACCCCTATCCGTGGCTTACTGGTCGATCAATGAAGAAATGTTCGCAGGTAACGCTGGAATCGCTATCGGTTCCGGTACCTCCCCGGCCACCAGCACCCCCACTGGCCGCGCCGCTTTTGATCTGAGCGAATACACGATCCAAGTGACAGGATTGAGCATCACGCTGACGCCTGGCACATACTGGTTGTGCGTTGTTCCCATCTGTTCGAATGAGGCCAATCCGTTTTGTGGCGGCGTGTTCTTTCAGACCGACGTGGAATACGTTAATAGCGCGCCGACAAACGCTTACGGTCCGGCCGAGCCGGTGGATGCCGCGTACTTCGACTCTCCTTCTTTTGGCCAGAGTTTCGATCCCGCCAACGGCCTGGTCGGGGCCTGCGCCGGGTCCGGCTGCGACGCGTTCTCCGCGGGCGTGCTCGGAGTAGTGAAGTAAGACTTCACTGGCGAGGCCGGCCTCGGATGACGTTCCTGATGCGACCGCCGCTCTTGATCAGAACCGCTGTTTGGTTCACGCTACCGATGCTGTTCGCCGGACTTTTCCCGGCTGAAGCTCAGCAGCAGCCAAAAAAGAAGCATATCAACCGCGTGATCGATTATTTGGAAGCCGGGCAAACCGTCTACTACACCGGTTCACATACCGGTACCGAAGGCACGTTCGAACAGGGCAAGGCAGACGCCCAGACCTGGGCCGATTACATCAGCTACGACATGGAGCATGCTCCGTTCGACGTGAAGGGGTTGCAGGAGTACATGCGCGGGCTGGCGGCCGGCGGGCCCACCAGAGACGGTTATCGTACCCCGGCGGTGATCGTCAACGTGCCGGTCAACGGTCTGGATGAAGCCAGCGTTCGCGCCAACGCGTGGATGTTTCAACAAGTGCTCGCCACCGGAGTCCACGGCGTTCTGCTGACGCACGCGGATACGCCCGGTGCGGTGCGAGCTTTCATTGAAGCGTGCCGTTTTCCGAATCGCGAACAAGGCGTCGGCCAGCACGGATTAGCGGAGGGGCATCGCGGCGTTCACGGCAACTCGAGTGCCGCCCAGATCTGGGGTGTTTCGGCTGCCGAGTACGAAGAAGCAGCGGACGCATGGCCGCTGAATCCGAACGGAGAATTACTGCTCGGGCTGAAAGAGGAAGACAAGATCGCGCTCGCCCACGTCGACGAAAATGTCCAGATTCCCGGCCTTTCGTTCGCCGAGTGGGGTCCGGGCGACATGGCGCTGTCGCTCGGAGTCAAAAGCGGATCGGTGAATGATCCCAGAATGCTGGCGGCCCGCGCCAAGGTGTTTGCGGCGGTGAAAGCGAACCACATGTATTTCCTGAATACCTGCAAAGCCAGTGATGTAGTGGACATGATCAAGGAAGGGGTGCGGATCTGCTCCGCGACGCCCGAGGCCGCCGAAATCGGCCGTAAATTTGAGAATCGCCAGATGCCTCAATAAGGCGGACGCTATGCCGTCGAGTCAGCTCATCAAAGTTGGTCCGCTAAAGCAGAGTGAAGTCGGAGAAGCGGATCGGATTGTGCGGCTGGCATTCGGAACGTTTCTGGGATTGCCCAACCCGCTCGACTTCATGGGTGACCGCAATTTCATAGCGTCGCGTTGGGGGTCGCCCCACGTTAGGATGATCGCGGCGCGCGATGCCGGCCGCCTGATCGGATCGAACGTAGCCACGCGCTGGGGGTCGTTCGGATTCTTCGGGCCCCTGACAGTGCTGCCGGAATACTGGGATCGCGGCGTGGCGCAGCGTTTGCTCGAAGCCACGATGGCGACCTTCGAACAGTGGGGGCTGCGGAATACCGGGCTGTTCACGTTCCCGCAAAGTGCCAAGCACGTGGGCTTGTACCAGAAGTTCGGCTACTGGCCGCGCTATCTGACAGCCGTCATGACGCGCACGCCAGAGGTCAAGCCCGCGCCGAAGGCCAAACGCGGAGACGCGCCGGCGCTGCTCTCGACCCTCGCCAAAAGCCAGCGCGAACAGGCCATTCAGGCCTGCGCGAAACTCACCCACAAGATCGATAAGGGACTGGATCTCACCGGCGAAATCCGGGCTGTGCTTGCCCGGCGCGCGGGCAACGTCCCGCTCCTCTCCACGCGCGGCGTCCTGGATGCCTTTGCGGTGTGCCTGAACGGTCCGGGATCGGAGGGCGGCGAGAAAACATGTTACGTCAAATTCGGCGCGGCCCGCGGCGGTGCGGGCGCCGGCGAACGATTCGACAAACTGCTGGATGCCTGCGATGCGTTTGCGGCCGCGCGCGGAGCCACGCTAGAGGCTGGCGTGAACCTGGCTCGCGAAGATGCCTACCGCCGCATGCGCGCTCACGGATATCGAATGACCATGCAGGGCGTCGCCATGCAGCGTCCGCACGCCGATGGATTCAATCGATCCGATGCATACGTGATCGACGACTGGCGCTAAGAAGGAACAAGCCGCATGAAGATTCGCGCTACCGCCGTGCTGCTCGTGGCCGCGCTCTCGCTTGCCGCCACGGAGCCAAACGACGCCACTCGCCGTTGGTGGCGCTACATCGCCTATCTCGCCGATGACGGTATGGAGGGCCGCGATACCGGATCGGCCGCCTATCAACGAGCCGCGCGCTATGTTGCCGCTGAGTTCGAACGGTCCGGCGTCCAACCCGCGGGAGAGCAAGGCTATTTCCAGTCCGTTCCCATGCGGCGGCTGCAACTCAACACCAGCGAATCCAAAGTAGCTCTCGGACACAAAACGGGCGTGCGCAAATTGGCTTGGCTCCGCGAAATCACAATGAACGTTGCGCCTGGCCTTCCGTCGCGGATCGACGCTCCGCTGGTCTTCCGTGGATCCGCGCCCGAACCGCCCGCCGGGATCGACGTGAACGGCAAACTCATCGTTCGTCTCAGCCCCCCGGTTGGAACTTCTGCCGCCAACCTGCCTGCACCACCGCTTCCTCCAGGCGCCATCGGAACAGTTGGCATCGACAACCTCGACGGCCCCGAACGCCGCCGCTGGCCCGCCGCCTACGCCGTGAATGTCAGCCTGGCCGGTCTGGCGCCGGCGGGCGCTACCCCAGCGGCCGGACCGGTTCCGGCTCTGTTCCTGAATCCCGCCGTCGCCGAAGAACTGTTCCAGGACTCGGGCCATACGTACGCCGAACTCAAGGGGCTCTACGATGCCAACCAGCCGCTGCCTTGGTTCGAGATCCCCGCCACGCTCCGCGCCATGCTGCGCTTCGATTCCTCCGAGATCGCCTCCGACAACATCCTGGGTGTTCTTCCCGGTTCCGAGCCCGCGCTCAAGAACGAGTACGTTGTGGTCTCTGCCCACCTGGACGGCTATGGCTTCGGCGAACCCATTCGAGGCGACCGCCTCTACAATGGCGCTTTCGATGACGCCGCCTATGTCGCCACCCTGCTGGACTCCGCCGCACAGTGGAAATCCTCATCAACAGTCTTGCGCCGTTCGGTTTTATTCGCCGTGGTTACCGGAGAGGAGAAAGGCCTGCTGGGTTCACGCTACTTCACTTCCCATCCCACGGTTCCCAAGGAGCAGTTGGTTGCCGACATCAATCTCGATCAACTGCGCCCGCTGTTCCCGCTCAAGCTTCTCACCATGCTCGCGCTGGACGATTCCACTCTGGGCGACACCGCCCGCGCCGTCGCCGAGCCCATGGGAATCTGCATCCAACCCGATCCTGAGCCCGATCGCAATTTGCTGCGCCGCTCCGATCACTTCAACTTCATTCGGATCGGCGTGCCCGCTACCGGGTTCATCTTCGGGTACGACAAAGGATCGCCGGAAGCAGCCGTGTATCGGCGCTGGTACGCCGACCGCTATCACAGCCCCTCGGATGATTTGAAGCAACCTTGGGATCCCGAGGCGGCCGCGAAATTCAACTCATTCTTTCGCCGTCTGGTAGAAGCAGTCGCCGATGCCGATACGCGCCCACGCTGGAAACCCGGCAGCAAACTGGCGCCTGCTATATACTGACTTTGCCAAGGAGGTGCATATGCTGAGGAAAAGCATGCTTACCGTTCCACTCTTCGCCGTTTTTGTATGGGCGACAGGAACGCAGCCAGACGCGAAGACTCTGATTAGCAGCGCCACGGCGGCGCTGGGCGCCGGCAATCTGAAGACCCTCGAGTTTTCCGGCTCGGGCTTCGACTACGCGCTCGGGCAAGCTGCGAATCCGAGTTCCCCGTGGCCCAAGTTTATCGACAAAACCTACACCCGGCTGGTCGATCTGGATGCGCCGGCTTCGCGCATGCAAAGGATCAGGATGCAAGGCGAGAATCCTCCTCACGGGGGCGGCTTGCAGCCCATTGTCGGGGAGCAGACGCAGACCCAGGTGGTGACGGCGGGCTCGCCGCAGGCAGGTCCGCTGCGCGATGAGCTCATGATGATTCTGCCGTACAGTTTTTTGAGATCCGCCGCGGCGGCGAGCGATGCCACGGTGAAATCCCAGACCAGCGGAGGAAAGAAGTACGCCGTTTTGTCGTTCACCGGTTCGAACAAGGCTGCGGTGCGAGGCTACCTGAACGGCGATAACCTGGTCGAAAAAGTGGAGACCAAGATAGACAACAACGTGCTCGGCGATATTCCTTTTGAAACCGCGTTCTCGGATTACAAGGATTTTGGCGGCCTAAAGTTTCCAACTCACATCGTTCAAAAGCAAGGCGGCTACCCCGTGCTGGACCTGACTGTGACGGACGTGAAGCCCAACGTGCCCGCCACGATCGAGAATGCAGGCGCGCCGCCGGCCCCCGCGGCGCAAGCGGTATCGTCCGAAAAACTTTCCGATGGCGTCTATCTGATTCTGGGCGGGTATGCGGCGCTGGCGGTGGATTTCAAGGACTATATCGTGATCGTCGAAGGCGGCCAGAACGATAATCGCTCCGCGGCGGTGATTGCGGAAGCCAAGAAGCTGATTCCGAACAAGCCCATCAAGTACGTCGTGAACACGCACCAGCACTTTGACCATGCCGGGGGCCTGCGTGCTTATGTGGCGGAAGGCGCCATCGTGGTCACGCATCAGATCAACAAAGCGTATTACGAGAAGATCTGGGCGAATCCTCACACTATTGCCCCGGACAGACTTTCGCAGAATCCGAAGAAGCCCAAGTTTGAGACCGTGGCCGAGAAGAAGGTCATGACGGACGGCAATCACGTCATCGAGCTCTATCATCAACAAGGCCTGGGGCACAACGACGGGATGCTACTGGTCTATCTGCCCAGGGAGAAAGTGCTGTTGGAAGCGGATGGCTTCAATCCGCCGGCCCAGCCGCTCACGCGAACGCCGGCCGCCATCAGCCCGTATACGGCCAACCTGGAGGCCAACATCGAGCGTCTGAATCTGGATGTGGAGCGGATTATTCCGGTGCACTATCCGGCCGACAATCGCAAGGTGATGCGTGCCGAGCTGCTGCTGGCGGTGGGAAAAAACAACTAGCGTTTTTCGGTTCCCGTCACGGCAGCGTGAACCACATCGACTTTGAGGCCGTCGCGGACAGCATCGCTGGGATTGGAAACGATTTCGTCTCCCTCGCGCAGTCCATTGAGAACTTCGACGCGGTCGCCGTAATCGCGGCCGACTTCGATCTTCTGAAGATGCACGGTGCTTCCGGCATCGACCACCGCGATTTGCGCGCCGTCGGAGCGAACGATCATCGCATCGCTCGGGACCAGCAGCGGCGGATCCGCGCGGACACTGCGCAACTCCACCTGCGCGTACATGCCCGGCAGAAGGACGTTCGCGGCATTCGGTACGTGTACCTCCACCAATAACGTGCGGCTGCTGGGATCGAGAGCGTTGGCGCTGCGCGCGACCTGGCCCTGGAATTCGCGGCCCGGCAGGTTGGAAACCGTGAGCACCGCGGGCTGGCCGGGCTTCACTGAATCCGCGTAGGCCTGCGGCACATTGATGTAGGTTCTGAGCGTGCCCACCTGCGCGATCCGATACAGCAGCGTGCTGCCGGAGTTTACCAGCGCGCCGACATCCACATTGCGCTGCGTGATCACGCCGTCGAACGGAGCCTGCACCACGCAATAGCCCTGCATCTTTTCCAGGCGCCCGAGGTTCGACTGCGCGGCAATGACGTTGGCCCGCTGGACGTTGATCGCTCTTTCGAGAGATTCCAATGCCGACAACTTTGAGTTGTATTGAGCCTGGGCCTGATCGTCGTCCTGTTTTGACACCGCGCCTTTGGCCACCAGTTGGGCGGAACGGCGAGCCATTACGCGCGCCAGCTCCATGTCGGTTTTTCCCTGTTGCACGTTCGCCGTCGCCTGTTCCAGCGATGCCTGGGCCTGTCGAACCGCGGCTTTCGCTTGCGCTACCTGATCGGTGAGTTCGGGCGCGTCGATTACCGCCAAGGTCTGGCCGGCGGTCACGCGGTCGCCGATATCGACTAATCGCTTCTGGATGTATCCGTCCGCTCTCGCCAGCAGCGGAGCTTCCGTGATCGGCTGGATGTTGCCGGGCAGCTGGAGACCGCTCTGCCGCGTGGATCTCCCCACTTTGATGACTTCCACTCGCGGCAGCGCCTCTTGCTCCTCCCTGGCATCGCCGAGAACCACCGCGCGCCGCCTCTCGAGCGGGATGTAACCGGCGAAAAATGCGATTGCAACCCCAACCAGCGCAACCAGAAAGATGGCCCAGATGGTCGTCGATGAAGGGTGCCAAAGTTTACGCGGCGGCCCAGCGTGGCCAGGACCTTTCAGCTCCTCGATCTGGCGTTTGAGTTCCCGGTTTTCCCGGCGGAGACGCTCCTCCACCGTTTCGTTGGACCGGATTTGCGGATCGGGTTCGGTATAGTGCGGCATTCCGATGAAGAGCCCTAGATCAATTCCCGCTCACGTTCCACCAGCCGCTGCTCATAGTCGACTGGCGGCTGTTTGCGCAAGTAAGTGTAGATGATGGGGACCACAAAGAGGGTCGTTACCGTGGCAAACATCAGACCGCCAATCACGGCGCGGCCCAGAGGAGCGTTCTGCTCGCCGCCTTCGCCCATGCCGAGCGCCATGGGAAGCATGCCCAGGATCATGGCGGTGGCGGTCATCAAGACGGGACGCATTCTGGCGTGACCGGCCGATAGCATCGCGGCCCGCGCGGGAACCCCGCCGGCGCGTTCGTCGTTGGCAAAGGTCACCATCAGGATGCTATTAGCGGTGGCGACGCCGATGCACATGATTGCGCCCATCAGCGAAGGCACGCTCAGCGTGGTGCCGGTGACGAATAGCATCCAAAGAATCCCAGCCATGGCGCCAGGCAGCGCCGTGAGGATGATAAATGGGTCCACCCAGGATTGGAAATTCACCGTCATCAGCAGGTAGACCAAAACCACGGCGAAGATCATTCCGAGCCCGAGCCGGAAGAAGGACGATTGCATGGTGGCCACTTGTCCCCGCAGCGCGAAGGTGGTTCCGCGGGGCAGTCGAGGCGTCTCGTCCCGCATGATCTTGCGCACTTCGGCGCCGACGCCGCCCAGATCGCGCCGGTCCACGTTCGCATAGACATCGAAAACCGGCAGCACGTTGTAGTGGTTCACGATCACCGGGACATAGTCGCGCTGAACCGTAACCAGATTGGAGAGCAGCTGCGTGTTGCCCGAGACCGCGCCCGGGTTTCCATAGGCCATGGACGAGCCGTTGGGCGACGCGGCGACGAACGAGCTATTGCCGCCGGACGCGCCCGACATCGAATTTGAAGTCGCCCCGCTCTCGGCATCGGTGGCCACCGAAATTGGCGTGCGAAGCAAGGCGTCCAGCGAATCCATGCGATACTGCGGGGTCTGGATTCCGATGTTGTATTGGACGCCGTTGGCCCAATTCATCCAGTAATTCGGGGCGAACGTGGAGCTGCCGCTGAGCGAGATCAGCATGCTGTTGGTGACGTCGCGCTGCGTCAGGCCCAACTGAGAAGCCTTGATTCGATCCACGTTCAAATTAATCTCGGGCTGCGCCGCCACCTGATGGACGTGCACGTCGGCGGCGCCGGGGATCAGCGATATCTTTTTCGCCAGCGCCTGCGCAATTTTGTAATTCGCTCCAGCGTTGCTGCCAACCACCTGCAGATCGATGGGCGCGGGCAGTCCGAAATTGACGATCTGGCTGGTGATGTCGGCCGGCTGAAAGAAAAACGTCATGTCGGGAAAATGTTCGCGCAGCCTTTTACGCAGCCGCAATTCGTAGCCCTGCGTTGGCGCATGGCGGTCTTTGTTCAGAGCGATCAGAATTTCACCGTCGGCCGAAGAGATAGTCGGGATGTCTCCCTGCGCGATCGACGTCCAGCTGTTCGGGATGCCGATGTTGTCGATCATCATCTCCAGCTCATTGGCGGGGATCACGGAACGGATTTCGCGCTCCAGCTCGGCGAATCTCAGCTCGGTCTGCTCAATGCGCATGCCCGCGGGACCGCGCGCATGAAGACGCATTTGACCGGCGTCCACGGCCGGGAAGAAATCCTCGCCGATCAGCGTTACCAGCCCGAACGACGCAACGGAAACTCCCATGAACGCCGCCAGCACCCGTCCCGGATGAGACAGCGACCAATTCAGCAGGCCCAGGTAATGGTAGCGAAGGTTTTCAAAGAACGCGTTGAACAGATGGTGAGCGCGCCAGATGAGCCCTCTCCCGCCGACGGGCGCGCCGTCCACCCCCTCCCGGTAGGCGTCCTGTTCGGACTCCAAGAGATACGCCATCATGGTCGGCACCAGCGTGCGCGACAACAGATACGACGCGAGCATCGCGAACACCACCGCCATCGCAAGCGGAGTAAACAAGTAGCGAGCCGTTCCCGTGAGCAGGATCACCGGAACGAAGACGATGCAAATCGAGATAGTGGCGACAAAGGTGGGCACGGCGATCTGAGACGCACCGTCCAACACCGCCCGGACCAATGGCTTGCGCATGGCGATATTGCGATGCGTGTTTTCAATTTCCACCGTGGCGTCGTCCACCAGAATGCCCACCGCCAGCGCCAGGCCCCCCAGCGTCATCACGTTGATGGTCTGTCCGAGAAGATTCAGGATGCAAAGTGACGTAAGGATCGATAGCGGAATGGAAATGCAGACAATGAGAGTGCTGCGCCAGCTCCCCAGGAACAGCAGGATCATTAAACCGGTGAGACCCGCGGCGATCAGCGCTTCGCGGACCACGCCCTGAATGGATGCCCGAACGAAAACCGACTGGTCGGCCAGGGCCGTCACCTTCAGCTCCGGCGTCACATTGGCCAAAATGCCTGGAAGGGCGGCCTTCACGGCGTCGACAATCGACAGGGTGGAAGCTTTGCCGTTGCGGGTGACGGTCATCAGAACGCCGCGCGAACCATTGGTCCGCACGATATTGTTCTGCACTGAATAGCCGTCATGCACTTGCGCAACGTCCTTGATGTATACCGTTGCTCCGTTCACGGTCTTAATCGGGAGATTGTTCAGGTCGTCAAGCCGCACCGGACTGCTGTTCACTCGAACCTGATACTCCGTTTTCGCGATCTTGGCGGTGCCGGTGGGCAGAACCAGGTTTTGTACGTTCAGGGCGTTCGAAACATCGCTGGGCGATAGCTGCTTAGCGTAAAGCTCGTCCAGATTCAAATCCACCATCACGCTGCGTTGCTTGCCGCCGAACGGATAGGAAACGGAAGCTCCTTGCACGGTGCCGAGCGGAGTGCGGATAAAGTTATTGCCGATGTCGAAGATCTCCTGCTCCCGCAACGTTTTACTCGAAAGGCCGAGTTGCAGGATTGGAACGCTGGAAGCGTCGTACTTCAGCACGTTGGCCGGAAACATGCCGGTCGGCATACTGCGCAGCGCTGTTTCCATGCCCGCCGTCACTTGCGCGACGGCCATGTCGATCTTGACGTTGGGGTGGAAGAAAATGCGCTGCACCGAGTAGCCGCTGTACGACTGCGATTCGATGTGTTCGATATCGTTGATGTTGGAGGTGAGGGTGCGCTCAAAATTGGTGGAGACGCGCTTTTCCATCTCCTCCGGTCCAAGGCCCGGATAGTACCAAAGCACGCTGACGATGGGAATGTCGATATACGGAAAGATGTCGACCGCCATGGTGGCGATCGCGGCGCCGCCCAGAATGGCGATCAGCACCGCCATTACGACAAAGGTATAGGGGCGACCGAGAGCCAGCCGGACGATCCACATAGTCTATTGCTCCGGGTAACGATGCGCCCACTGGATTAGAGATAAGTGCTGCGCTGAAGCTCCGGTATGCACTCAGTATACAACGCCCGCCTGACCTTCAGTGCATGCTTTGGCGAAGATCGAGCAGCACCCGATCCACGGTATCGGCTGTGATTAATCCCATCCGTGGATACTCTATATCGAGGATGACGTAGATGACAATGGTCATCATGACCGCGAAGACAAGCCTCTGGACCCAGTGACGCGCTCCGCTTCCCTCCATGGCATCGCCCGCGATCATGGAACAGGAGAGGACCAGGATGCCGAGCATGGCGAAGATAATGGACGGCGGATGGGTCTCCAGCGCCACCGTTCGCATCTCGGACAATTTGAACATCTCGTTCAGTGCCGGAAGAACCAACGTCGTCACTGCCGGCGAGGCGGCCCTTTGAGTACCGGCAACGGCCATGGCCCAGATTTCATGCTGAAGCTCCGCGGCCCGCGACAGCTCCGCCTGCGCCTGATCTGCCCGGGACACATTCCGATAGAAGGCCAGCCTCGCGTCAACAAACTGCTTGAATTTATCCCTCAATTCAGGTTGGACATCGGACGGCAGCAGATCGATTCGAAGATAGGCGGTGCCGATCGCGTTGGCTTCCTCAACCGCCAGGTGCCGCCGCTCGTCCAGGCGCGAAGACGCGCCATTGAAGGTGAACGCGATCATCAAGCTCATGAGGCCGAATACGGCGCCTTCCAGCACGGCCGCTCCCGGTCCCGCGCCGGCCGGAGTCGCACCCCGCCAGATTCGCAACCGCCTTCCAGTTTCCAGCAGAACCAGGATTCCGGCGAACAGGCCCGCGATGATGAACAGAAAAGTGAGGATGTAGTTCATAAACGGGCCACGGCCGATCTCGCCCAAAGCCGGCTGCGACCCTTATCTTAGCTCGCAACGGGCGCCCTCGCCCCGAGCTCGTCCAAGCCGCCTCCTGCGGTAAAATTTCTCTATGATCACCATCCGCAGAAGCCAGGAGCGCGGCCACGCAGACCACGGTTGGCTCAATACCTATCACACTTTTTCTTTTGCCAGCTATTACGATCCCGCTCACATGGGGTTCCGATCGCTGCGGGTTCTCAACGACGACCGGGTAGCGCCCAGCAAAGGCTTCGGGGCGCACGCGCATCGCGACATGGAGATCCTCACCTACGTGCTGGATGGCAGTCTGATTCACAAAGACAGCATGGGTGAAAAACGCACCTTTGGGCCGAATGTGGTGCAGACCATGTCGGCCGGCACCGGCGTAGTGCATAGCGAGTTCAATGCATCTGAAACCGACCCTGTCCGTTTCTTGCAGATTTGGATTGAGCCTGCGGTCCAGGATGTGCAACCGTCCTACCAGCAAATCCCGTTCGATCCGTCGGAAAAGGCTGGCCGGCTGCGCCTGCTGGCTGGGCCCAAGGAAGTGTCCAACGGCCACGCGGCGGTCATTCAACAGGACGCCTTGGTCTATGCCGCGGTGCTCGGCGCCGGAGAAACCCTGAAACAGGTTCTGGCCCCTGGACGACACGCCTATGTGCAGGTGGCGCGCGGCGATCTATCGCTGAACGGGCAAACCCTGGCGGAAGGCGACGGCGCCGCAATCAGCTCGGAGAGCGATTTGTCGTTTACCGGGGCTGGCCAGAGCGGCAGTGAGTTTCTCTTCTTCGATCTAGCCTGAATCATGCAGGACATCAACGTTCTGGTGGTTTTCGCTTCCCGAACCGGCGGAACTGAGCAACTCGCACTGGTGGCCGGCTTAGGCGCGGTGCAGGCCAAAGCGAATATCCGGCTGCGCTGGCTGCGCGAAGCTATCGAAGGTCGGGCGATCGAAAGCGTGCCTGGGTGGAAAGAGAACCGGGAGCGCATGGAAAAAGAGTACATCGCACCCCGAACGGTCGACTCCGAGTGGGCGGATGCTATCGTGATCGCGACCGGCGGGGGAACAAGCGGAGCACCGGCGGAATTGAGAGACTACCTCGCCTCGCTCCAAGCGCTGAGTTCTCAGGGTAAGCTCGCCGGCAAAGTCGGAGCGGCGTTCAGCTCAGGATCCGAGGCGGATTCCGCGGCGCTTTTAGTGGCTCTCGCACAACTCGATTTCATTCTGGTTCCGTCCGGCTCCCAGCCAGTGGCATTGGAAAAGGCCCGCCATCAAGGCCGCCGGGTCACCGAAGTCGCACGCGCGCTTAAGCGAGCCGGCACCCGGTATTCCTAGCGCTGCTGCTCTTTGCGGCGAGCGATCTGGACGTCCATGCACTGCGACATTACATCCAGGAACTTCCCGTAGTTGGCCTGCCCGACGACGAACGGATTCGGATCTCCCTGGCCTCGCGTCTTCAGCTTCTCCAGTTTCTCGGGAAGGCCGTCCATCAGCGGGTGATTCTGAAGTTCGACATCCACTTTGGCCTTCTTGGTCTCTTCCTTGAAATGGGCGATCGACTTCAGATATTGTTGCAGGCCCTCATCCGAAATGCGCCCGACCAGAAGAATGGTCCCTCCGAAAAGCGCGGCCGTGTGCTTCTTTCCGTGGTCCTTCACAGGGAAAATGAATCCCATGGAACCGGCCGTGTGGCCGGGGATGGCGA
Organism: Bryobacterales bacterium; assembly: GCA_963824345.1. GTDB lineage: Bacteria > Acidobacteriota > Terriglobia > Bryobacterales > Bryobacteraceae > Palsa-89. The sequence goes on along the minus strand of CAWGOZ010000004.1, from coordinate 303,009 downwards.
ATGGCATGACCTTTTCGTCACCCAACACAATGGGCTGCCCTTCCGTGATGACCATATCTTTCCTCGGCGGCGTGACAGGCGGACCAGCCGGGCCTTGGGCTCCCGGCGGCGGCGCGGGAGGATGCGCAATCAGATCCCAATCCACCGCCGACACATAAATGCGCGCGTTGTAGTGCTCCTGCAGATAGAACGATCCGCCGAAATGGTCGGCGTGGCCGTGGGCGATGATCACGGTCTTGATGGTGGTGGGGTCCAATCCGAGTTTCTGGAATCCGGGGAGAAGTTGAGTATCCACCTGATTGGCGCCCAGGGAATCGATCATCATCAACCCAGCAGATGTTCGAATCACATAAGCAACCGTTCCCTGGTTACCGATGGCGTACACGTTGTCGAAAATCTTAGTGGGCTCGATAGGGGGATCGGTTGGGCTGTTGGGGTGCGGCGCTTCGCAGAAAAAGTGAACCTCTCCGGCCCATTCCGCGCCTCCGGTCTTCCGTGCCTTCTCGATCAGAGCCCGGACCGCGTCCGAGTCAGGTTTCTTTGCGGCTTCCGGTGGCTGCGCCGGCAGGAGCGACGCAGACAGCAGGCAGCAGGTTAGAACGAAGCGGTTGTTCATTCGACCAGCCCGAAACTGATGATGTTCGATCCCGAAGCCACCGCCACATACTGCTTCCCATCGAACACATAGGTCATCGGCGATGCCTTCCAATTCTGGTTGGTCTGGAAGCGCCACAAGGGCTGACCGCTTACCGCGTCGGCAGCGGCCAGAGCGCCGCTATCCTCGCCGAAAATGACGATTCCACCGGCAGTGGCGAGCGTCCCTCCCCACGACCGGGCCGCTCCCGGCTCCGGCAGCTCCCAAACGACCTTACCGCTCTGAATATCGATGGCCCGCAGGATCTTCACGCCCGGCTCGTCCGGGATCATGTGCGGCGATCCGCCCATATACCCTCTGCCCGCCTCCCACTCCATGGGCGTCTTGCGGAAGATTTCGCACTTGTCGAGAGTCTGCACGTAATAGAGGCCGGTGCTGGGATTAAACGACGTTGAAAACCAGTTGGCGGCGCCTTCCAAGCCCGGACAAACTTTGGTCCCCGCGACGGTCGGCACAATGTCGGTGTTCAGCACCGGACGCCCATCCGGGCCGATTTCCTTAGCCCACGTCAGCTTTTTCGTGAACGGCTTCGCCAGCAGTAGCTTGCCGTCGGTGCGGTCCAGCACATAGAAGAACCCGTTGCGATTCGCTTGCAACAGCAGCTTGCGGGGCTGGCCCTGCCAGTCGGTATTCACCAACACGGCGGGCTCGGTGGCATCCCAATCCCAAACATCGTGAGGAGTGAACTGGTAATACCACTTGAGATGGCCGGTTTTTCGATCCAGGGCCAGGATGGAGCAGGAATGCAGATCGTCGCCGCCCCGGTTATCGCCGTTCAGGTCGTTGCCGGGGTTGCCAGTCTGCCAGTAAACCGTGTCAAGTTCCGGATCGTAAGATCCGGTAAACCAGGAGACCGATCCGGGGTGATTGAGATCGCTGCCTTTCCAGGTTTCCGAGCCGGGCTCTCCCGGCTTGGGCACATTCCAAAAACGCCATACTTCCTTTCCCGTTTCCTGATCGAAAGCAGCCACAAAACCGCGCGCGCCCTCGTCACCGCCGGCCGAGCCCGAAATTACCAGATTGGCCACTGCCAAAGGCGCCGAAGTCGCGTTGTAGTTCTGATGCCAGTCGGCCATTTCGGTTTCCCACAGCAGCTCGCCGTTCAAACGGTTCAGCGCGATAATGTGGGCGTTGTCGGTGACCATGAAGAGCCGGTCGCCGGCCAGCGCAACGCCGCGGTTGATTCCGCCGGCTGCATTCCCAATCAGTCCGCGCGTCCGTGCGCGATGATAGTGCCAGATCTGGCGGCCCGATCCCGCGTCCAGCGCGTAGCTCTCATTGGCGCTGGTGACATACATGATGCCGTCCAGCACTGTGGGCGTTACTTCCAGCGGCGCCGTGTTGGGGAGAGAAAATACCCACTTCGGGGCCAGCTTCGAGACATTGGTTTTGTTGATCCGATCCAGCGGGCTGTAGCGATTGCCGCTAAGCTGTCCGTTATAGCTCGGCCAATCGGTTTGCGAAGTGACCGGGCGATACCGGTCGCCCACTTTGCGGAGCAGATGGATGCGATGGTCCCCCGTCTGGAGCTGCATGTCGTCGGAGCTCTGGTTGAGGATGATGCCTTCTAGCGTCACGCCATCCGTGGTCTGCACCTTTCCGGGGATAGCGGCTTCCTTGGGCGGTTGATTCAACGTGCGCGCGAAGGCGATCAGTTGGCCCATCTCCTGGTCGGTGAGTTTGAACGCAGGCATCCCACGGTTCGGAAATCCCTGGCGTATGATACCGGCCAGCTCTTTGTCATCATGCGACGGAAGGCGCTCAACAATGGGCGGCCCCAGCTCCCCTCCATTGCCATCGCCGCCGTGGCATCCGGCACAGCGGCTTTCAAACTGGCGGCGTCCGGAATCGAGATCCTGCCCCGGCAGGAGGCTGGCGGACAACATGAGAAACGCGGTCGTCAACTTGAGCATAGGTTGTTTACCGAATAGCATATCAATGTGAGTGGCTTCAGGTGGCAACGGTCTAACTAAAGTCCAACCACGCCGCGGTCGATCAAACAAGAGGGTGATTCCGTGGCGAATCTGACTCATCGCTGGCTCCTCAACACCGTCTTGGGCCTAAGTCTGGCTTGCGTCTCTTGCGGAAGCAAAACCGATTTTGATGCAGGCGCAGCCAAAGACATCCTGGAGGCTAGCGCCGTCAATCTGGATGGAGAGCAAGTCACCATCACCCAGCCGCAGCTTGACTGTGGGGTGCAATCGGAGCTGTGGGAGGCTCCGGTGCAAGTGTCGCAGGACCGAACCACTGCCCGGCTCACCGCCAAAGGTCGTGCGCTGAACTTCGGCGACGACCCGGCGATAGAGTCCCATTTTCATCATCCCTACGCTCAGGTCCGAGGCGCGTTCTCACTTGAAGTGGGCGACGTGTCGGGCGTTCGAGACGGGGAAGATGGTACCAAGCTGGTGGATGCGAAGGCCGGGATCAAGCTGCAGGATGCCTGTTTCCCAAGTGCGTTGCCCCTGATGGGAGTGAAGCACGGCGAATTCCGCGAAGACACGCCAGTTTCGTTTCTGTTCCGCCGGAGCGACCAAGGTTGGAGCCTGGAAAAAGTGGTCCATTAGGCCCGTGGGTTTCCCCTGGTTGGAGCCCTCACGTGATAGCCTCCCAGTTCTTAACGGCATATTCCGCTGTACGCCAAGCCAGCGCCTGGGCCGTCAGCGTAGGGTTGCGGGCGCCGCTGGTCCCCATTACCGAAGCGCCCAGGATACCCAAATTGGGTACCTCGTGTGAAAAACCCCAGCGGTTGACCACGTTCGTGTCGGCATCGTCACCCATGCGCGTGCCACCGTAGGCGTGCGTTGTCAGAGCGGGGACGCCAGGATCGCCGGCTTCCACCGCAACGGCGCCCGCCTCGCGGAACCACTGCTGCATTTTCTGATGGGCGTACTGCACCGCGCGAGCCTCGTTCTGCTTGGGGCCACCCGTGGTGATTCGGCATACCGGATCGCCCAGCGGGTCTCTCACCTCGGAATCCAGGTCCAGGTAGCACGTCTCATAGGGGAAGGTGGACGTCTGCAGATAGGTATTCGCTACCCGCGCGGCGTTCTCCCGGACGAATTTCTTCCACGCCGCGCCCCATCTGGGAGCCTTTCCATAGGTCGACATCTCGGCGCCTTCGATGGCGTGTCGCTCGTTCCGCACGTGCAGACTTGTTCCGCCGATGAAATTGAGGCCGGCATGGTCGTATGCATCGTCGGCAAAATCGTCCACCGTAACGCCCTGGGCCGGAAGCCCGTACCAGATGTTCACGTCAAAAGGAAACAGGGCCGTGACCGCGCTTTGATAATGCGCAAAGAAGTGCCTTCCAACCTGGCCGCGACGGTTCCCCAGACCGTTCGGATGAGCGTTCGATTTCGAAAGCAGCAGCAGGCGCGTGTTCTCGTAGGTGTATCCCGCCAGCAGCACAACCTTCGCAGGCTGGAAATACTCCCGCCGGTTTCGGATGTAGCTCACGCCGGTAGCGCGCCCCTGCGCATCTGCTCCGATGCGCGTGACATGCGCGAGATCGAAAATCGTCAGGTTCTTGGTTTTGAGAGCTGCGGGAATGGTGGTGACGGCGGTGGAGCATTTCGCATTGACGTGACACCCTCCGTTACCGCAGAAGCCATGGTAGGCGCAGCCGGGGCGATTATCGCGAAGCTGGGTGTTGATCGCAGCCGGCGGGTAAAACGGGTGCCAGCCGAGACGACTGGCCGCCTCGAACATGTGATCGATGAATTCGGTACTTCGCAGGGGCGGCATCGGGTATTCGCGCTGGCGCGGGCCTTCGAAAATGTTGCCGCGCGGATCGATCCGGCCTTGTATGTTGCCGGCCTTTCCGGAGACGCCCACCTCCCACTCGATGGTGTCGTAGTATGGCTCCAGCTCGTCGTAGGTGATGGGCCAATCCTGGAGCGTCGATTCTTGGGGAATGGAGCCGGGGCCGTATCGCCGGAGAGATTCCGAGCGAGTCTTAAAGTCCCAGGGCTTGAGCCGCCAGCTCTGCGCCCAGTAGTGGATCGACGTTCCGCCCACGGCGTTCATCATGGGATGCTGCGCCGCCGCCCGCCGCGCTTTCTCGGAGGAATCCGCCCGGACCGTGGGGATCTCCCGCTGAGCCTTGGGAACCGAAGTCACTAATCGCCGAACGTTGTTGTAGATCTCGTCGGCCCGGTAGTCGTGGGGGCTCATCCAGGTACCTGCTTCAATGCCGGCGATCTTCAGGCCGGCGCGCGCCAAAGGAAGCACCGCGACGCCGCCCGCCGCGCCCAATCCGATTACTGCCACATCGACGGGTTTCAGTTGGATGGCCATACGGTCTGGTGTCAGACGATTGTATCTCACCCGCCTGAATGGGGTAACGTATAAGTGGACGCCGACACATGTGTCTCCGGCGTCGCTATTCGCGATATTCAACCATGAGGGGGAGCTGCTGAATTGTGCGGCATTGCAGGCTTTACGCACGGACGTCGCTCCGCTGCGCCTGGGCGCATCCAGAGTGCGGTTGCCACGCTTACCCATCGCGGTCCGAATCAGCAGGGCGTCTTTGAGTCCGAGGCTGTTTCTCTAGGCGCGGCGCGCCTAAAGATTATCGATATCGACGGCGGCGATCAGCCCATCGTGTCCGTGAACGGCGACACCGTCATCGTCTTCAACGGCGAGATCTATAACCACCTGGAATTGCGCCGGGAACTGCAACAGCGCGGCCATCGCTTCCGCTCCCACTGCGATACCGAAACGGTTCTGAATGCGTTTCTCGAGTGGGACACGGAGTGTTTCGCGCAACTGCGCGGGATGTTCGCCGTGGCGCTGTGGCGCGAGTCCGACCGGCGCCTTGTGCTGGCGCGCGATCGCATGGGGATCAAACCGCTCTATATTACCCGCAAAGGTGACGACCTGTACTTTGGTTCGGAACTGAAGGCGATTCTGGTTCACCCGGAGATCGAGCGCTGGTTAAGTCCCCAGGGTCTGGATTGTTATTTGTCTTTGAACTATGTTCCGGCGCCCTGGACCCTGGTGGACGGTATTGAAAAATTGCTCCCGGGCCAATGGATGGAATGGCGGCGCGGCGCCATTCGCACGGAACATTACTGGCGCTTGCCGACTGGTAAAGACCAAAATGCCGAACGCTGGACCCCGGAGACGGCCGAAGCAGAGCTGGATCGTCTGCTGAAGCAGTCCGTTCGAGAGCATCTGGCATCCGATGTGCCGCTGGGCGTTTGGCTGAGTGGCGGGTTGGATTCGTCCAGCCTGGTGCATTACGCCGCGGAGGCCTCCAGTGCGCGTCTGAAGACTTTTTCCATTACTTTTCGCGGCCGCAGCTTTGACGAAACGCGCTATGCGCGTCAAGTGGCGGACTGGTACTCCACCGAACATACAGAGCTGGACCTCAATCCCGAACAGGACCTGGCGGCGGCCATCCACGAATTGGCCTACTACGGCGACGAGCCGAATGCGGATTCCGGCGCGCTGCCGGTGTGGTTCCTTTCCAAGCTCACTAAGACCAGCGCCACAGTGGCGCTCAGTGGCGAAGGCGCGGACGAGCTATTCGGCGGCTATCTGATGCAGCGAGCCAGCCTGCTGGCGCACACCGCCCGCAAATTGCCCACCGTCGCGCTTCGTGCGCTGCTTGCAGCGGCCCAACTTTGGCCGGTGTCGAACGATAAAATCGGATTCGAATACAAGTTGAAACGGTTCCTGGAAGGCTGCCTGATGCCGGCCCCGCGCGCCCATGTGTACTGGAGTGGAACGTTCGACGATCGGGAAAAGCTCGCGTTGCTTCAACAGCCGCTGAGTCCGGCGCTCGATTCCGTCTTACAGGAACTGGCGTCGGCGGGCGACCGACTGCCGGACTTTCTGTGGTTCGACCAGAAATACTTTCTTCCGGATAATATTCTGACCAAGGTGGATCACACCAGCATGGCGCATGCGGTGGAAGTGCGGCCTCCGTTTCTCGATCATCGCATCGTGGAGTTCGCGGGCTCGCTGCCGGCGAGCATGAAAATCCAGGGCTCCCAGCAGAAGGTGATCTTGAGGAACCTGATGCGTAAGAAACGCTTCCCGCCCATCCTCAATAGAACGAAAATCGGTTTTGACATTCCCACGCACGATTGGTTCCGCGGCCCGCTCCGGCCGTTGCTCCAAGAAGCCGTGATATTTGCCTCCGCTGAACATGGCGAATTCTTTCGGTTGGCAAGAATCGAAGCTCAGGTGCGGGCCCATCTGGACCGGCGCGCTAACTTGGGCTATCATCTGTGGGGATTAATGATGCTGTTCCTTTGGATGAAAAAATGGGGAATCCAGACCAGGGCGTCGGAGGCGCCGGCGGCGTCGGCACACCGGCCAATGGAAAGCGTTTTCACAGCTACCTCATAGTTCTCATCGTCGCTGCCGCGGTCTACGCCGGCTGCATGATTTCACCTCCATCTCTGATGGACGACGTGGATGCAGTGCAGGCGCAGATCGCGCGAAACATGCTCAGCTCCGGCGATTATGTGACTGCGCGCCTGGATGGAATCCCGTACCTCGAAAAAGCGCCGTTGATCTACTGGTTCATCGCGGGATCGTTCAAGATCTTCGGACCGACGGACTGGGCCGCGCGCGTTCCCATGGTGCTCGCGGCCATCGCGCTGGCCTGGCTTACCACCGCCTTTGGGATGTGGGCATTCGGGCGCCGGGCCGGCTTTTACGCTGGTCTGTGCATCGCGACCTGCTTCGGACTTTTTCTTTTCACGCGCATTTTGATTCCCGACGTGATGCTGACCGCGTGTATCGCGCTTTCCCTGTGGGCGTTCCTGCGCGCACTCGACGAGAGTGAGCGGAATCCGCGCTGGTGGGCATTCATCCTAGCCGCGAGTTTGGGAACCAGCTTGCTGTTCAAAAGCCTGGTTGGCGTAGTTTTCCCGGTCGCCGCGGCGTTGATCTATCTGGGCGTCACTCGCCAGTTGTTCGACGCCACTGTTTGGAAGCGCCTTCATCCGTTGAGCGGCCTCCTGGTAGCGCTGCTGATTGCGGTGCCCTGGCACGTTCTAGCCGCGCTCCGAAATCCACCGTATTTCGATTTCACTATGCGCAGCGCTCCGGGCGAATACCACGGCTTCCTGTGGTTCTATTTCATCAACGAGCAGCTTCTGCGGTTTTTGAATATGCGCTACCCGCGCGATTACGACACCGTCCCTCGTCTTTATTTTTGGGGGTTCCACGTGCTGTGGTTGTTTCCGTGGAGCGTTTACTTTCCGGCGGTTTTCAAGCTAGGCTTCAAGCCTCTTGACCGCGCGGGTAAGACACGCTTGCTGGCGCTGTGCTGGACCGGATTTATTTTGGTGTTTTTCACTTTTTCCACCACCCAGGAATATTATTCGATGCCCTGTTATCCGGCGCTCGCTCTGCTTCTGGGATCGGCCATGGCCGCGGGCGGAAATTGGATTCGATACGGCACGCGCGTTCTATGCGGGGTCTGCATTGTCGCGGCGGGCGCGGTGCTCACGTTGTATTTTCTCGCGTGGAACCTTCCCACGCCGGGCGACATTTCCGCGGCGCTTAGCCCACACCCGGGCGCCTACAAACTTTCGCTCGGCCACATGGAGGATCTCACGATCGCTTCGTTCGCTTATCTCCGGCTTCCACTCCTGCTAGCCGCGATTGCGTTTCTGGTGGGAGCGGCCGGCGCATTTCGCGCGACAGGACAGCGTGCGTTCCTTGCGCTCTCGCTGATGGCCATTCTGTTTTTCCAGGCCGCGCGTATCGCCATGGCGGCGTTCGATCCTTATCTCTCCTCCCGACCGCTGGCAGAGGCCCTGCTCCACGCGCCCTCGGGAAAGCTCATCGTGGATCATCACTACTACAACTTCTCGTCGATTTTCTTTTACACCAATCGCGATGCCCTGTTGCTCAATGGCCGATTCAATAATCTGGTGTATGGTTCCTACGCACCCGGCGCGCCAAACGTGTTTATCGACGACGAGCAATGGAAAACACTGTGGGTCGAGCCGGGCCGCTGTTACCTGGTGATCACCGAGAACGCGGCCGAGCGCCTAAAGAAAATCATCGATCCCAAACTGCTGATCGTGGTCGCCCAAAGTGGAGGCAAGTTGTTGCTGACCAACCACCCGGTGATTTGAGCCAGGGTGTTCATCCGCCAACTAGGACCACGCCGGCCAGCACCGCCAGGGCTCCGGCAGCTCTGCGCGCGCCGATCCGTTCGTGCAGAACGAATTTAGCTAAAAGTGTTTCAAGGACAAAGCTCGCCGAGGACGCGGGAACCGCGAAACTGAGCGGCTCGGTTTGCACTAGCGCCATAAACGTGAAAAACGATACTGCGTTGCAGGCGATGCCCAGGATCAATAAGCGCCGCCGCGCGATGACATGCAGCAATCGTGCCAGCCCACGAGCGCTCACGGATTGCTCTCCGGCGCGTTTCATTTCGTGGCTCTGCAGCAGATCGGCCAGAACGGTCGCGATTACCATGGCCGCCACCAGCACCCACTTCATCTTGCGTCCTCCACCAGGGGAGTGGTGTCGGGCGAAGTGGATCCCACCAACGCGGCGCCGGCAAAGATCAGCGCCGTTCCCAGCCAGCGCTGGCTGGTGACGGTTTCATGCAGGAACATTTTCCCGACGAACACCGCGATCACGTATCCGATGGCGGTCACCGGGAGCACAAAGCTCAGGTCCGCCAGACTGAGCAATGCCATCCGCGTCAGCAGAGCCAGGATCAGCGCGGCAATTCCCATGGCAACGAACGGGTTCAGCATGGCGCCGAGATACAGCGCGGGATTGATGGCCATCCTTTCGGGAACCTGCTTCATGCCCCAGGCCATGGAAGCATTTCCGGCCGCCTTGAGCGCCAGAAAAAATAACAGAACGAAGTAGGTTTTAACAACGGCGCCGGAGGAGCGCGTGAGATTCGTCATCCGCCTGCGCGCCGCAAAAGTTTCTCGGCTTCCTGCCGGGGAGGGTCGTCCGGAGTCAGGCTGGCGTGTAGATAACTCTGCAACAGCCCGCGCGCGTGCTCCAGGTTGCGATGGTTTTCGATATCCGCTCTGGCTTCCGCAAAGGCCACCCGAGGCTGGCTGGGCGCGAGCTTTCTGGCTTGCTCGAACAGCGCGTCGCTCTCGGCCAGGCGCCCGCGTTTGGCCACGTATCGCGCCACATCCAAGACGCGGCCGGCTTCATTGGGCGCAAGCTCCATGGCGCGGCGCAAGTGCGCTTCCGCTCCGGCGTAGTCTTTCTTCCGGTCGGCGATCTGCGCTTCCTCGAATTCGTACTCGGGGGGGCGCTCATTGGCGATGCTCTTGGCGAGGGCCGCGGCTTTTTCCAACCCGCCGCCCAGAAAACCGGGCGCATTCAGGTAGAAATCGAACAGGTCGTTTTTGGCTTCGCGGTTATGCGGGTCCCAGGCCACCGCTTTTTCGAAACACTGGCGGGCCTTGGCGGCATGCACCCCGGCCGTCAGCCAGCCACTGGTTTCCGCGCGCCGTCCCCAGGCCCGGCCGAGCCAAAGTTCGTACTCGGAATTGTTGGGAGCAAGTGCGAGAGCCTTGTCCAGGAATTCGATGGCTCGTTTATACTCGCCTAGCATGAAGTAGTTCTTGCCGCTCAGCACGTAGTTGGCGGCATCGGGCGCGGGGTCTTCCGCCAAAATGTACAGCGAGTCCTCGTAAGCTGTGCGCTGGTAGAGTGCGCTGGCTTGGCGAACGATATCCGGAGAAGCCCCCGCGGTGAAGATCAGGAATAGAAAACCACTCAAGGTGCGCATGGACTGGATGAAATTCGTCAGGGAGCAATTTCAGTTTACCCGATACTGCCCGCGCCAGTATCCGCCCGCATGGCGGCCTACTTCGTCAGAAGTTCGCGAATCGACTGCAGTTCGCGCCGGCGCTTTGGAGTGGTTTTTGGATACGCCATCTTCAGATCGCCCAGCGCATCCAGAACAATTTGGGAAACGATCAGGCGGGCGTTCTCCTTATCGTCGGCGGGAACCGCATACCAGGGCGCATGCTGGGTGCTGGTGGCCTTCAGGCACTCCTCATAAGCCGCCATATAATCCTTCCAGTATTTCCGCTCGTGAATATCGGCCAGGCTCAACTTCCAGTTTTTGTGGGGCTCATCGATGCGCTCGAGAAACCGCTTGCGTTGTTCATCCTTGGACAAGTGCAGGAAGACCTTGACGATCCGGGTATCGTTACGGTGCAGATGCTCCTCGAAATCCACGATGGAGCGATAGCGATTGTCCCAGAAGTCTTTTTGGTCCCGCGCCTTTCCGGAAAGCCCCTCGCCGCGCAGGATTTCCGGATGCACCCGAACCACCAGCACTTCCTCGTAATAGGAACGGTTGAAAATGCCGATCCGCCCGCGTTCGGGCAAGCAAAGCGTGGTACGCCAGAGAAAATCATGTTCCAGTTCCGCGGCGCTGGGCTGTTTGAAACCGAACACTTCGCAACCCTGCGGGTTCACCCCGGACATGACGTGCCGGATCGCGCCGTCCTTACCCGCGGAATCCATGCCCTGAAAAATCAGCAGCAAAGCATAGCGCGCGGACGCATAGTGAAGCTGCTGCAGCGAACTCAACTTCTTTACGTGTTCGCCCAGGAGTTCCTGATACTCCTTCTTCGATTTGAAAAACGGCTTCACAACCGTGGGCCACGCGCTGAGGTGGACCTTATCTCCGGGCCGCACGCGGAAATCCTTCGAATTGATTTTGTTCTTCATTCCTATGTGAGGTGCGGCAGCCAAGCCAGGTCCTCGCTCAAGATATAGATGGTGATCGCGGCAAGCATAAGGACCACACCGACCCAGATCCTCCAGTCATGATGCATACGCCTCCAGTAGGGAGGAGGAAGCCCGGCTTGAGCAGCCTGCTGCTCGGCTTGCCGTGCATTCTGAGGAGCGATGCCGTGTTCCTTTTCGCGTTCCGGCCCTTCATTCCCGTGATGGCGGTAGTTGGTTTCGCTCATAAGAATATTATCTGCCTGTCACGGCAACCGGCACCCTGCGTTCGGCTTCATGCAGCCAATAGGGTGGCCTGCCGTAGTGAAAATAAAGGCGGTTTTCATACTCTCGAGTGATCGGCACGGTCTCGGTGTACTCCGGCCCGTTCTGGATAGCATCCCGCGTAAGGCCGGTATAGACTTTGGAATCCGCCCAGCTTACTCGATCGATCCAATCCGGGGAAACCAGGACTTTTTTGCCTGGCCACCAATTCCGCGTTGCCACCACCAGGTAGCGGATCGCCCAAACGTCATCGTCCAGGACAAACCCATCCGCGTGGCCGATTTCACCGTCAGCCGCCTCAATGGAATAGCCAATGATGGCATCGGTGCTCCGTAGATGCGAATCCGCCGGCTCGAACTCTTGGTCCAAGGCAGCAGTGGGATCACCCGGCATGGTGACAATTGGCGGCGTAACCAAGTCCGCCGGGTAGGGCGCGGCGCCCCACAAGTAGGGACCACCCCAGTAATAGGGATACCCGTAATACCGGTTGAAGGCGGCTTCGTTCTGCCGGGAGACGGGCTGCTTGGTTTCGATCGAGGGGCTGTTCTCCACCTGCTTTTTCGTCAGCGCGACATCCAATCGCTTGGTTTTCCAGTCGGCATGTATTACCGAGATTGGCGAAATCAGCACGTGCCGGCCGGCGAGCCAACCGCCAGTCTCCACCGTCAGATAGCGGACCGCCCAACTCTCATCGTCGAAATAGAGTTGATCGACAGTTCCAAGTTCGCCATCCGTGGCTCGGATCGTGAGACCGTGCAGATGTTTGGCATTTCTCAACATAACTTGTTCTCCTCGCCCTTCCATGCATACACTGCGTTTAGTACCGGCATTCGGGATCTTCTCTCTTCTATTGGCACGCAGGAGGCCAAAACCTCCAGTCGCCGCTGGGGAGTGATGGCCGCGACCGTCGCCTCGGCGGGTGACCGCCCGTAGTCATTTGGTCGAATGTGGCCAGCGCTTGCCACTCGGCGCAAAAACGAAGCCATTCAGATGCAGTTGCAACTGATTTGCTGTTTATTGTTGACTTGAACGCTATGCTTGCGTAATATCAGACCAAAGAGATCCGATATCAAGAAATGACTTTGTTATCTTCCTGTAACGAACCCTCGTCGGTCTACTGGGCTTCATGGCCTCGAACGATTCTGGTTTGGAGCTGCGAATCTGTTGCAAAATTGGCGCTGTTTGCCGCGGTGGTCGGCACCCTGGGGGCCAGCGACGGAGGAAGCCTGTTAGGAACCATCACCGATCCAAACGGGGACGCAATACCCAGGGCGAAAGTCACGGCCACAGAATCAGCCACGGGTGTAAAAAACACAATCAGCACCGACGGCCGGGGCTTTTATTCGTTCCAGAGCCTGCCGGTTGGACGCTACGACGTTGCGTTGGACGCCTCCGGGTTCAAGCCGCTGCGGCGCACTGGGGTGGTGATCGATGTCGACAGCAAGGTGGTAGTAGACGCGTCTCTAGCCATAGGAGACAGGACGGACACGGTGACCGTTTCCGAATCGGCCACGCACGTCGAAACCGTCGATACCCAGATGGGCGAGGTGATTACGGGCAAACAGATGACGGCAGTGCCGCTGATCAGCCGCAGCTTCACGGACTTGCTCGCGCTTCAGTCTGGGGTAATCCCGGTCACTTCGATCACCTCCGATACGGTTCAAGATGTGGGCGCGGCGGCGCTTTCACCCTCCGGCGATTTGAATCCCGGCACCATCTCCATCAACGGCCAGCGGGAGTTCGCCAACAGCTTTGTTCTGAACGGAAGCGACGTGGAAGAAGACGTCAACATGGGAGCGGCGATCGTCCCTAACCTGGATTCCATCGCAGAGTTTCGGATTCTGACCAGCAACTTCGACGCTGAATACGGTGAGTTCAGTGGGGGCCAGATCGAGGTGGTGACGAAATCCGGAACGAACGCATTCCACGGCGACGTGTTCGAATTCCTGCGCAACACCGATTTTGACGCGCGCAACTACTTTTCTCCGACGCGCGGCGCTTTCGACCAGAACCAGTTTGGTGGCACCATCGGCGGCCCCATCCGCAAAAACCGGGTGTTCTTCTTCGCCGACTATCAAGGCACGCGATCGACGCAAGGAATCGATACCGGCGAGATCCCGGTGCCTTCGCTCGCCGAGCGATCCGGCAATTTCGGCGGTTTTTCGGGACCAGTGGGCGACCTTTCGAATCTGCTGTCGAAGGAACTCGGCTACGCGGTTTCCCCCCAAGAGCCGCTCAGCGCAGTTTTTCCAGGGGGCATTATTCCGCGCCGTCTCTGGTCCGCGCCGGCCAAGAATCTCCTGCAATATATCCCGGCGCCCAACAATGCCAACGGAACGTTTTCTACTTCGGCCTACAACCAGACCTTGCAGGATGACAAGGGCGCGTTCAAGCTGGACGCCACCACGCGCTGGGGAATGTTGTCGGCCTATTATTTCCTGGACGGCTGGTCGCAGAACAATCCTTACCCGGTCGCGCAAGGTGGAGCGAACGTCCCCGGTTTCAACGCTCTGAATACCGGGCGCGCGCAATTGCTCGCTCTGAGCGATACCAAGACGCTCAGCTCCACTGCTGTCAACGAATTTCATTTCAGCTTCCTGCGCGATGCCACCGACCTCGGCAAGCCCATCGGCGGTGTCGGCGTCAGCCTGGCTTCCCAGGGATTCGTCGTCGGTCCTAATACGCCGGGCATCGTTCCGTTATCGCCCCAGACCGAAGGCGTGGAAAGCGTCGATTTCAATAATTTCTCGATCGGCACGAATACCAACCAGCTGACGCAGGTCAACAACACCTTTCAATGGCGCGATAGCTTTTCCAAGGTGGTGGGGACTCACACCATCGCGCTGGGCGGAGAATTCCACTACGACCAAGTGAACAGCAATCCGATCGCTCAGCTGAATGGGAACTTCTTGTTTTTTGGCAACGCGACCGGCATCGACTTCGCGGACTTCCTGCTGGGAGTGCCCAGCCAGTACAACCAAAGCCAGCTGCAGGCTTTCTACGGACGCAATAAGTATGTCGGCGTTTACGCGCAGGATAGCTGGCGCGTGACGAAGAGTCTGACGTTGAACTATGGACTGCGCTGGGACCGAATTGAACCATGGTACGAAAAATACAACCAGATCGCGACCTTTGAGCCAGGCCGGCAATCGGTGGTTTTTCCGGGCGCGCCCGCCGGGATCCTATTTCCAACCGATCCCGGAGTCTCGCGCACGTTAGCGCCTCCGGGCAACAGGGATTTTGCTCCGCGGATCGGTTTGGCGTACTCACCCGACAACGGCAAGACCAGCGTCCGGGCCAGCTACGGCACGTTCTACACCGCGATCGAGGCGCTGGCGATTGGCGTTAGCAGCGCCAACGCGCCGTACGGCACTACGTACACCAGCCCCGCACCGCCGTTGTTCGCCACGCCGTTCGTTACTGCGTCCGCGGGCCAAAATAACGGCCAGTATTTCCCCGTTTCACTGGCGCCTTTGAATACCAGCGCCAGTCACCCGGACGCGAACATCAACTGGTCGCAGTTCGAGCCCATCAGCGGCATACCCAACTACGTTACGACCAATAAGATTCCGTACACTGAGGAATACATGCTGTCGATCGAACGGGGGCTAGGAAAGAATACCGTGCTGAGCGCTACCTATGTAGGCACGCAGTCGCATCATCTGCTGGTGTTGGAGGAAGCCAATCCCGGCAACCCAGCGCTGTGTTTGTATCTCAGTAATCCAGCTCATCTCGCGCCCGGCCAGACACCCTGCGGACCATTCAATGAAAGCAATGTATTCACCACCGCATCGGGCCGGGTGATCAATGGGACCCGAGGGCCGCTCGGTTCGAATTTCGGCAGCGACACTCTGGAAACCACCATCGGCAACTCCAACTACAACTCTCTGCAAGTCACGTTGCGGCACACCAGCGGACCGCTGCAGCTGCTTGCGGCCTATACGTACGGCAAGTCCATCGATCAGTCTTCCAATCTGGGCGAAGAAGTGAACCCGCTCAATCCGTCGCTGAGCAGAGCGTTGTCGGCGTTCGACATCACGCAGAACTTCGTAGTGAGCTACAACTATCGCCTTCCGTTCACCCAACTATTTCATGCCGCCAACCGCTGGACCGAGGGATGGGAATTGTCGGGGATCACGCGCTTCAGCAGCGGCTTCCCGGTGACGCTCATCAACTATGGCGACAACTCGCTGTTAGGCGCGGAGCCAAACGGGATCAACAATTATGGCGTGGATGAACCGGATGTCGCAGCAGGTCCTCTCCATCTGAACCACAATCCGCGCAACGGCCAGGCGTATTTCAACGCCGCGTTGTTCAGCGAGAACGTCCTGGGAACTCCGGGCAACGCCTCCCGGCGCTATTTCTACGGTCCTGGAATGGAAAACTTCGATATGGCGCTTCTGAAGAACCTGCGCCTGACCGAATCGAAGTCCCTGCAATTTCGGCTGGAAGCGTTCAACATTTTCAACCACGCCCAGTTTTTTGGGCCGCAAGCCGTGGACGGCAATATCAGCAGTTCGACGTTCGGCCAGGTGGTGAGCGCGGCCGCTCCGCGCCTGGTTCAATTAGGCGCCAAGTTCCTATTTTGAAAATGAGGATAAATGAGCCCTGTCTCGACTGTGATTGACATCGGCGTATTGGTCTTCCGCGAGGGGTTGGAGTGCATTCTGGTGCTGGCGGCAATTACTGCGAGTTTAGTTGGACGCCGCAGCCGCTACCAACGCCCGATCGCCGTGGGAGCGAGCGTCGGTTTCGCGGCAACCTTGCTCACCTGGATACTTGCCGTACGAATCGTCAACGACCTCAGCGCCGACATCCCCGCGCTGGCGCTGCAGGCGGCAACCGGCCTGTTAGCGGTGGTCGTGCTCCTGGTCGTAATGAACTGGTTCTTCCACCGCGTCTATTGGACTGGCTGGATATCGTTGCACAACAGAAAGAAGCAGACGCTTCTCAAGGCGGACGACGATTCATCCGCTTCGCGAGCGCGTCTTATTTGGGGAATGGGCTTGCTCGGTTTCAGCTCGTTCTACCGCGAGGGTATCGAAGTGGTGCTGTTCCTGCAAAGTTACAGACTTAAACTCGGCGGGCGGCCGGTTCTCTACGGAACATTGTTAGGGCTATTTCTGTCAGGCATTATTGCGGTATTGACTTTTCTGGCGCATCGGCAATTGCCGTACCGGCGGATGCTAGTGGTAACCGGCGCGCTGCTGGGCGGCGTGTTGCTTGTGATGGTCGGCGAACAGGCGCAGGAGATGCAGTTGGTGCACTGGCTTCCGACTACCCCAATTCCTTGGCTGTCCGATGCCTTGCCTGCCTGGATCGGGCTCTGGCTTTCTGTATTTCCGACCGTTGAAACCTTGCTCGCCCAGGGACTTGCTGCCGCACTTGTCCTTGGTTCGTATGCGGTATCCCGCCGGCTGGCGGCGCACGGCTGGCGGAACGCGTCAATATAAGCGCCACTTGGCGCGAGTGTAGGCCACCTGGAAGCCCTTGCGCTGGGCGTTCCGTTGGGAGTTGCTGCCGGCCTCTGCCACCATCATCGCCAGATCGCAGCCTTGATCGAAGGCATAGCGCATGCGCTGCTCGAGCAGGGCCGACTGCAATCCGCGGCGGCGCAAATCCGGAACCGTTGCCGAGCCGCCGAAAAGAGCCACGCCGTCATGGACAGAGAGCACGCCGGCCGCGCCGGGCTGGCCGTCGACCTCGGCGAGGAAGCACTGGCTTTGCTCGCGCGCCGAAGAGAGAGCTCCGAATTGCAGGACAAAGTCCCTCAGCTCCGGATGTTCGTGCGCCCAGCCTTCCGCGCTTATTTCGGTCCAAATTTTCGCATCTTCCGGGCCGCACAGGCGCACGCGGATATTGCCGCGCTCCTGAGCCACGGGCTTCTCGACATTCCGAACCATGACATTGCTGATCTCGATCGGCCGATAACGGCGGACGCACAGCAGATCCAGCGCGGCAACGCCGGCCAGCGGACTCACTTCGTGTGAAACTTCAGCGCAGCGGTCCCGAAAGAAGCGCTCGATGATGTCGAGCGTAGCCTCGCTCAGTTCCTCGAAAATGCCAAGGCCGAAGGTCTGAGTGATCGGAGAGCCGATGGCATCGAAGACCGCGTAGGCTCCAGCGCATTCCATCCATTCGGCGCCGCTATCGGGGAATAGGCGACGCCGGGCCTCGGCGAACTGGACGCAGGCCTGCCCTTCGGCGCGCTCCAAACGGCGTGACAACGCGAGATCGGAGAACAACATACTCGATTGAGGAATCCAGCTACTTCTTCCACTCCTCTATCGCCTTTCTCTGGAGAGAGCCCGCGGGAAAATCGACCAGTTCCAGCCGGACGCCGTTGGGATCCATGAAATTAGTGATGCTGGCCTTGGTTGAGCCGGTTCGAGGGTCATTGACCTGGACTCCCCGCTGCCGCAGCGCCGCGATGGTCGCGGTCAGATCTTCGGGCCAGATGCCGATGTGGTTCAAGCCGACTGGCCGATCCGCGGCAGACGGCGCCAGTTCCAGAAATGTATCCTGCGAGATCTGCAGATACGCGAGAACCGGTTTGCCGCTGGGGTCCTTGATGGTAAAAGCCTCGCGAAAGCCCATAGTCTGGGTATAGAAGCGCATGGACTCGTCGAAGTCCTTGGCATAAATTCCGACGTGATTTAGCCGTAGCCCTGAGACTTGACTGGTCTGGGCCCGGCCGGGCTGCATCAGAAAAGCTCCAACTCCGATTCCAGCCGCAAACAAAGCGAAAGAACCGATCATCCTGCGCATGAGCGCCTCCTTGAAAATACCGCTTACTGACGTGCGCGGCTCAGTTACGGACCGCTTACTGACGTGCGCGGCTCACTTGAATCCGCGCGCTACTTGCCCACCAAATGCGACAAGCTCCGATTGTTTTCCAAACAGACGAACTCGAACAAATCCGTGTCCGGCATCAAACGCTGGTTCAGCTTGAAACTCCAGGGCCTGGTGAAGGTTTTCGGATCGTCCACCGCGATCTCGATTTCCAGGGTGCCGTAGTTCAAACGCCGGTAGCGCTCGGTGACCTTGCCGGCGCTGGTGATGGGCGTGCCATACTCGTCGATCCAACCCAGGTCCTTGAAGTCGATGGTTTGCACCACCAACGTATCGCCTTCCCACTTGCCGATGGAATATCCGTACCACCAGGGGTTCGGATCGTTGTTGGGCAGCGGCCGGCCGTCGGTGAAAATCTGCCGGATCCCGCCGTTGGCCTCGTACAAGATCAGCACCAGGCCCGGCGTCTGGATGATTTTGCGAGGTTGCGGATGGCTGGCAAGCTGCACGACATTGAGAGGCAAACAGAGCGCGTCGGGATGGTCCTTACTATGCTCCGCCAGGCGCTGCTTGCGCAGTTCCGCCGCCCAGGGCTGCAGCGGCAAGCCTTCGGGAAACAACGACGGAAGATCCTGGAATGGCCGCGGCCCAGGAGGCGTGGCGCCGAATGCCGGCGGGGGTGATGGCGGCGCCCCGGGCATCATGCCGCGGTCCCAGATTCCCGACAGATCGGGCCGGCCGTCGGCGGTCTGGGGCGCGGGGGCATCCAGATTCACGCGGCCATCGGGCAACCTCGGCGCTCCCGCCGTTGGGTACGCGGGCCACTGGGCCGAAAGCGCCGCCGGAAGAACCGCGAGTGCGATCGCCAGCGTGGTGATGGACGTTGTCATAGCCATGTGCGAACGGCCATACGCGAGTATACTTGAAAAAAAGCAGCAACCCAGTTCATCGGAAGATGGAGGCCGGCATGACCTTCTGGCAGGACATACGATTCGCGGCCCGCTCGCTCGCCCGCACCAAAGGGCTGACCGTTACGGTGATCCTCACCCTGGCACTTGGCATCGGCGCGAATGCCGCCATTTTCACGCTGGTGCGCGGCGTGCTGTTGCGGCCGTTGGTGAACCGCGACGAGGACCGGCTGATCTATATCCGCCAGACCGCGCACGGCATTGGCGTCGACAACGCCGCGTTCTCCGTGCCCGAGATCCAGGACCTGCGCGCGCGCGTCAAGACTTTGAACGCGTTCGGAGACTTTTCCCAGATCGGATTCACGATGGTGGGTCTCGGCGAACCGCGGGAAGTGCGCGCAGGCGTGGTGGGCGGATCGTATTTCGAGGTCATGGGCCTGCATCCGGTGCTGGGCCGGCTGCTCGACATGCGAGATGACGGGCCAAATGCGGCTGGCGCGGCGGTACTGACGTATCGATTCTGGAGCACCCAGCTAAAGAGCGACCCGACGGTGCTTGGGAAATCCGTCAGGCTCGGCTCGCGCTCGGCCACCATCGTGGGGGTGCTGGAACCGTCTGTACCGTATCCGGCGGAGACCGAGATCATCGCTAACATTGTCACCAGCCCGCATCATCTGTCGGCGACCATGGTGACCGGGCGCGTCCATCGCATGACGGAGCTATTCGGCCGTCTGGCCCCTGGCGCGACCCTCGAACAGGCGCGCGCGGAACTTCGCACCGTGCACGGGGCAATCCTAAAGGAACATCCCGAAGCCTATTCGCCCAGAGCGGACTTCCGGATCGATGCCGTTCGCCTGCGCGATCAAATCACCTCGCGCGCCCGGACCGTACTGTGGGTTCTGCTAGCGGCGTCCGTGCTGGTTTTCATCATCGCTTGTTCGAACGTGGCTAATCTGATTCTCGCGCGGACGGTACGGCGCGAAGGCGAGCTCTCCATTCGCGCGGCCCTTGGTGCAAGCACGGGCGCGCTACGGCGGACGCTGTTGGCCGAAAGCCTCTTACTCTGCGCTGCCGGCGCCGCTCTTGGCGTCCTGAGCGCGCAACCGATGGTCGCCATCCTGGCCAAGTACGCCTCCCGATTCTCGGTCCGCGCGTTGGATCTTACGGTCGATTCCAGCATCCTCTGGGTGGGAGCCGGGCTGGCCATCGTTTCAGCCGTGCTGCTGGCGTTTGTCCCGCGCCTACCCTTGGCCAACGCGTCGCACGGGGTGAACCTGGCAAGCGGCAGCGTACGGATCACTGGCAGCACCAGCCGCAAACAGCGAATCTTCGTGGTAACGCAGATTGCCGCGTCGTTTGTTCTGCTGGCCGGCGCGAGCATGTTGGTCAAAACCCTGCTCGCGCTGCAAGCCGCCCAAACCGGTTTCGACACCCACCACGTACTGGTGATCAACGTGCCTGTGATGTCCTACGGAAAGACGCCCGAACAGATCATCGGCCTTTACAAAGAAGCGCTGCGACGCATTTCGGCGTTACCGGGAGTGGATGGTGTCGCGCTGGGAAGCCTGGTTCCATGGCGCGAAGCGGGCAACTTCGGTCCTGGGTTCGAATTCTCCGCCGATGGCCATGTCAAGGCACCGGGCGAAGAGGATCCCCTCGGGCGGCTCCGTACGGTGTCGCCCGGATTTTTTGCAGCGCTCGGTGTTCCGATGATTGCCGGCCGCGATTTCAACGACGCCGATCGCAAAGGCAGCGACCCCGTGGTGGTCGTGAGCCAGAGCGTGGCCCAGCGTATGTTCCCGAACCAGGATGCCGTCAACCATCACCTGATGTGGACCGATCCGGTGATGAAGTTTGTCGACATCAGCCCGGCGCCGCGGCGCATCGTTGGCGTCGTAGCCGATATGGATGACGAGAACCTGGTGCCAGGGCCTGCGCTAACCGTGTATCACCCGTTTGCGCAGATGCAGGGCTTTGGCGGGGACCGTCTGTTCGTCCACGCGCATACAAATCCGTATGGACTGGTGTCGCCGATCACCCGCATCATCCGCGAAATGTCCGCGGACCAGATTGTCGAGCACGCGGCAACGCTCGAGGACGTTCGCGCGGAAGTGCTGACGCCGGATCGGTTGAACGCCTTCGTATTCGGCGGCTTCGCGGCGGTGGCGCTGCTGATTGCCGTGGTGGGAGTGGCCGGCGTCCTGGCGTTTTCGGTGAGCGGGCGCACGCGGGAGTTCGGCATAAGGCTCGCTATCGGATCGCAGCCGCGCGATCTGGTGACGGGTGTGATCGCCGAAGGCGCACTGATGGCGGGGATCGGCGTGGTTGCGGGCGCAGTTTGCGGATATGCTCTGGCGCGTCTAGCGGGCAGCTTTTTTCAGGATATGACTATGCCGGGCGCACTGCCTGTAATCGGCTCGGCCATGGTGCTGTTGGCCGCCGCAGTGGTTGCGTCCATCCTGCCGGCGGCCCGTGCTGCCCGCGTCGACGTGATGCAGGCGCTGCGATCCGACTAATTAAGCCAGCGCACTCTTATACAAGACCAGCAACTCGCTCCAGGCGCGCTCGGCATCCGGCTTGTTATAGATCGGCATGCCATTGGGCTGCTTCGGCATGTCCGGCACGCACCAGCCATGCTGGGCGTCCGAATAAACTTCGATTTTGGCGGGATTGCCCGCGGCGTCGAACGCTTCTTTGAGCTTCACTTTCGCATCCGGCTGATTCTTGTCGTCGTTGGACGCGATGCCGAAATACATTTTGGCTTTGATTTTCGGCGCCAGCAGATGCGGGCTGTCGGGTTTGTCGGTGACCAGACCGCCGCCGTGGAACGAACCGCCGGCACCGACGCGATCGGGCACCGTGGCAGAGGTCTTCATTACTAGCGGTCCACCCATGCAGTACCCCTGCGTGCCGATTTTCTTGGACTTGTTGACTTGTTTTTGCGCATCCAGGAAGGCGATGTACGCAACGGCATCCTTCTCGGCTGCGCCGGGGGCATTTACCGACCCCATCAGCGGCGTGAGCTTCGCGCGGTCTTCGGGATTCTGGAAATTGAAGTTGGAGGCGTCCGTGAATGGAGCCTTGGACACGCGATAAAAGGGATTGGGCACCAGAACCGAGTATCCCTCGGCGGCAAGCCGCTTGGCCATTTCACGCATGGAGGGCCGTAATCCGAATGCGTCGGGCCACAGCAGAACGCCAGGGTGAGAACCCGAGGCCGGATGAATAAACGCGGCATCGCAGGTGCCGTCCGGGGTCTTGATCTCGACGTCGGTCTCCACTACCTTCATCGCGCCCGAAGCCGCGCCCGCGGCGGCCAAGCCCGCCGCCACCGACACTACGAAGCCGCGCCGTGGGAGTTCGCTCGAAGATACATCAACGTCTTGGTAACTTATTGTGTCGTCCGCCATATTGCTATCTCCTTCGTCAAACAGTGTATCGCTTCTTTCGCAACCGCGAGCGGACGGCCGCGGAAGCGGTTATTGTTTTTTGTAGGTCACGTCGGTGTGGCCGCCGCGCCCGCCTGAAACTGTCAATTTGAGCTCGCCACCGGAAATTGTGCCTTTATAGTCTTGAGTGACTTTGTTCTCGCGAAATTCACGCACGACGCTAAAAGAAATATTGTTTCCATCGATCATGCCGTTGGTAATCTGGACTGGTTCGCCGCGGCCTCCCTGTAGGGTTCCCGTCAGAGTGTTGTCCATGACTTTCAGCATCAGGGTCTCGGTCCGCGGCCCCCGCCTGCCTTCGATCTGAGCAGTCCACTTGCCGTCAATGTCCGCTGCAAAGCTGGCCCAAAGAGTAAGCGCAGCCAAAGCGATCATCCATCGAATGCTCGCACTTCTGGTGTTCATTTATTTATCTCCTGAATGGCGCGCCGTCAGGTGCACCCATTAGAAGAGACCGACGGAGACGACGCCATCGGTGTAAGGGTTTGTCAAAAGTGCGGCGAAGCTACTTCGCCTGCTTCCTGCGCTTGGCCCATTGCGCCTTCATGCGCTCGGATTGCGCCTTGCGAGCGGCGGCGGACATCCCACCGCGCCGTTTCTTGGGGGTGGTTAGCGTAGCCGGCGCCACCAGCGCGGCCAGCGGATTCTTGGGTGGACGGCCCCGCCGTTTGGCACCTTGGAGAGCTTCAATCGCCCGGCTAATTCTGTCGCGTTCTGCAACCAGCAGCGCGACAATGTGTTCAGTTGGCATCCTGGGGAGATATTATCATCTTGCTAGCTTGTCCCGCTAGGGCGGAAGTCAGGTTTTTATGACGGTTGCGGGCTCTGGAATGACACGATCTCATTGACTCGACCGGTGAATCCAGGCATGGATAACGAGGTCTTTTACGCGGGATTTTCGAGCTTGAGGTAATCCTGCGCCTGATCGATTTTCCGTTGCAGGTACCAGGAGAAGAAACCGCGATATTTTTGCTGCAGCTCTTTTTTCCGCCAATCTTGCCCGGTGACCACTCCACGGCAGGTTGCCGCTCCGCAGCGGCACTGCATGCTGTAGTCGTCATCGTCGGTAGTTGCCCAATCGTGCGTCAGCTCCTCACCCGGTGCGATTTGGCGCAAGGCGATAAATACGATCTGACCTTGTACGCCGATGTTCGGGTCGCAGGAATGATTGCTGAAAATCATGGCGCCTTCCCGCTCATCAACGTCGCGCGGCCCGATAAAAATGCCATCGGCGATTTGAATTTCCGCGGGCCCTAAGACGGGCGCTATCTCGACCAGGGTGGCCCGAGTGAAGACGTGGCCGCCTTTTACGCACACGATTTCGCCCGGGCAAAATTCCGCGAGGGCGAAAAGCCCACGGCCATGAATGGGGCTGGGTTGGATGGCCGCCTTGGGCGAGAGATAGGAAAGCGGCAATGACATCGCCAGAGCTATTGTACGGCGACCGTGACCGCCGTTGGCGAAGTGGCGGATCCGATACTGACTTGGACCGTCACTGCGGAAGTGGCTGCAAGTTCAGGTAGCAGGACACATCCTTCTGAAAACAAGGGCGCTGGCACGTCACACACCGGTCACTGACCGAAGCATGACCGCCTGGTGGATTGGGGCCGCCACATCCTCACCTAGACTGGGTGCATGGCTCGGAAGCGACTCTTCCGTTGCATTAAGACAAATCTAATGAAGACATTTAGAATCGCATTTCCAGCGGCGGCAATCTTGCTGGCTACCGCCGCGATGGCCTGGTGCGCCGTAACGGGGGGTATTTCGGGAGTGGTGACCGACCCTTCCGGAGCCGTGATCGCCGGTGTGATGGTGACCGCCACCAACACCGCCCAGGGCTTACAGAGCAAGAGCACCACGGATACCCAGGGTTTTTATAACTTCCCACGGCTTCCTGTAGG
This sequence comes from Bryobacterales bacterium, assembly GCA_963824345.1. Taxonomy (GTDB): domain Bacteria; phylum Acidobacteriota; class Terriglobia; order Bryobacterales; family Bryobacteraceae; genus Palsa-89. The sequence continues at coordinate 278,330 of CAWGOZ010000004.1, read as the reverse complement.
GAGCTACGACATCCAGGTTGAGCTGCCAGGGTTCGCGCCACAGAAGAAATCCGCCATCGGAGTGGATGCCGATAGCGCGGTTCGGATGGATTTTACGCTGCAAGTTTCCGAAAAGGTTGAAGAAGTTACGGTCTCCGAAAGCGCTAATGAAGTGCATGTGGAGACATCCAGCACGCAAGTGGGCGAAGTCGTCAGCCAGAAGGAGATGACGACGGTCGCGCTGAATGGCCGCAGTTATACGGACTTGCTGGCGCTGCAGCCGGGAATCGTTCCGATGTCGACCCAGACGGGCCAATCCGTCGTCATGGCGGGCGCGTCGGTGGCCATTGCTCCCTCAGGCGGATTGAATCCAGGCAATCAATCCATCAGCGGCCAACGTGAGGACGCCAACGGCTTCCTGGTGAACGGCGGCGACGTAAAGGAGCTGATGAACGGCGGCACTGCGATCATCCCCAACCTCGACTCGATCGCCGAGTTTCGCGTGCTCACCAACAACTTCGACGCCGAGTATGGCAACTACAGCGGCGGCATCGTGAACGTAGTCACCAAATCCGGCTCCAACGCGATTCACGGCAGCGCATTCGAGTTCTTGCGAAACACGGATCTGGATGCCCGCAATTTTTTTTCGCCCGAACGCGGTTTTTACCGGCAAAACCAGTTCGGAGGAACCGTGGGCGGCCCCATCAAGAAGAACAAAGTTTTCTTCTTTCTCGATTACCAAGGCACGCGCAACGCGCAGGGACTCGATACCGGCTTAATTCAAGTGCCGACGCTGGCTGAACGAACCGGCAACTTCAGCGACGCAGCCAGCACGCTGACAGGAACGGTCAGTGGCCCGTACATCGCTAACATCCTCGCGGGCAAGCTGGGCTATAAGGTTTCCTCGGGCGAACCTTACTACACACCGGGATGCGGATCGAGCACGTGCGTTTTTCCGGGCGCCATCATTCCGCAACGCGTCTGGGCAACTCCCGCTTCGCACCTTCTTCCATACATTCCGCTTCCGAACGACGGACCGGACACGTTCACGACCGGCGCTTATGGAGAAATTCTGAGGGATGACAAGGGCAGCATGCGGATCGATGCGGACGCCGGCCGCTGGGGTAGCATCTCAGCCTACGAGTTCTTCGACGACTATCACTTGAGCAACCCGTATCCCAGCGGCCAAGGTGGGGCCACCGTTCCGGGCTTTGCGGGAATCACTTTTGGCCGTTCGCAACTCATCAGCCTCGCCGACACCAAGACTTTCGGTCCGACCATGGTCAACGAAGCTCGGATCAGTTTCATGCGCGACGCCAATGTGGTAGGCCAACCGTCCGGCGGTCTTGGTGTTAGTCTGGCTTCACAAGGTTTCGAGACCGGAGTCGGAACGCCGGGTATCGTTCCTCTTCTTCCGCAATATGAAGGCGTTGAAAACGTGATCTTCAATACCTTCGTCATGGGCGTCCCCATTACGAATCTCTCGCAGTACAACAATACTTACGCCTGGAACGACATCCTTTCGAAGGTCACCGGAGCCCATACGATCAAGGCCGGCTTTGTTGGCAGTTACGAGCAAGTCAACGTCCATCCTAATCCGGAGGCCAACGGAGGGTTCGCTTTCGCCGGGCAGGAAACCGGCAACCAATTTGCGGACTTTTTCGTCGGTGTCGACAGCTTGTACAATCAGGCCAGCTCTGAGGCGTACTATCTCCGCCATCATTACGCCGGCGGTTTCGTCCAAGATAGCTGGCGAATTTCGAAGAGCCTAACCTTCAACTATGGCGTCCGTTGGGACTGGATGGCATTTTGGTCGGAGAAATACCGTCAGATTCCCACTTTCATTCCGGGAGAGCAGTCGCAGGTCTACACCCACGCTTTCCCGAGCCTGGTCTATGTTGGTGACAAGGGTGTACCGAGCACGCTGGTGCCTTCGAGCAACCGTTTTTCGCCGCGCCTCGGGATTGCCTACTCGCCGGATGCGACGGATGGTCTTCTAAGAAAGATCACTGGCGGCCCAGGCAACAGCAGCATTCGCGCGGGCTATGGAATTTACTACTCCGTCATCGAAGGCAACACCATGGCCGTCGATGAGCCGCAACCGCCCTACGGATTGAGCTATACCAGCCCTGGTCCGTCGCTATTCGCGCAGCCCTTCATAACGGCGGCAAATGGGTCGTTCACCGGCAACCCGTTTCCGTTGAATGTCCCGTCGCTAAATACGTCCATCAAAAATCCGAACACGACTCAGAACTTTTCAATCTTTATACCGCAACAGGGCATGACTGCTCCGGTGCCATGGGACACCTATCCCTATACCGAGCATTACTTTCTTTCCTTCCAGCGGCAATTTAGCCCAAAAATGATGCTCAGCGCGAGCTACGTCGGAAATCAGTCGCATCACCTGTTGCTGGTTTATTCCAATAATCCCGGGAATCCAGCCTTGTGTCTTTCGCTCAGCCAGCCGAACGAAGTAAAGCCGAACACGCCAACATGTGGACCATTCGGCGAAGAAACCACGTACTACGGAGCGAACGGAAAGGTCTATAACGGAACGCGTCAAGGTTTGGGCCCGGATTTCGGCAACGATGACTACGATGCCACTGTCGGGAACGCCAGCTACAACGCACTCGAGGTCACGCTCCGGTACACCACGCCGACCCTGAGCTTCCTGGCCGGCTACACGTGGAGCAAGTCGATTGATCAGGCGTCGAGCATTTCCGATCCTGGGGACCCCTACGACCTGGAAGCCACCCGCGCGCTTTCGGCGTTCGACATCCCCCAGAACCTTGTCGTGAGCTTTCAGTACGAGCTTCCCTTCGAAAAACTTGGACATATCCGCGGCTTGACCAGCGGCTGGCAACTTTCGGGCATCGCGCGTTTCAACAGCGGTTTTCCTGTGTCGCTGCACTCCGACGGCGACAACTCGTTAGAGGGGAGCAATCCCAATGGCGTCAATAACTATAGTTTGGATTTGCCGGATTACAACGGGGAGCCGCTGAATATCAACGGCAACGCCGGCAGAAACGGGAAGCCGTATTTCAATGTCAACGCTTTTACCCTGAATGCGCTGGGTACTCCGGGCGACGCTAGCCGGCGATCCTTCATCGGCCCCGGAGAGAGCAACTTCGATTTGGCCCTGTTGAAGACGCTCACCTTCAGCGAATCCAGGCGCCTGCAAATCCGGCTGGAAGCGTTCAACGCGTTTAATCACGCCAACTTCTTCGGACCTCTGGCCGTGGACGGCGACATCAGCAGCAACCTATTCGGCCAAGTGGTGAACGCCGCTCCGCCGCGCGAAGTACAGGTGGCGGCGAAGTTTTTTTTCTGACGCAGGGACTAATTGTGGTTTGGCCTGGCGAACCTGGCCGCATCCAGCGGAACGTTCGGCCGGATCTCGCTGAATTCGGTAGTGGACTTTCCGTCCAGCCAGGTGACGGTTACGCGATAGGGCATCCGCACGCCGGCCACCTCGCGATAGTCGGCGTAATCGATTTGAGTGGGGTTTAGGCCCACGGGCGATTCGGTGTAGCGGACCACTCGCGCGAGCAGCCCCGACTTGCTATCGAAGTACAGATTCACCGGATATCGGCCGTCGCCAGTTCCCTGAATCATCCGCATGTCGCGGCCGTCGATGGAGGCGGAGGCAGCCCCGCGCCATTGAGTAAGCGCTGTCTTGATTTCAGCCGGAAACCATACTGCTGCGTCCAGCCTGGCGCCGATCAAATCGCCGTCCGTTAAATCGAGCATAGCTACCGGCCTCTCGGTTACCGGCCCCGCGATCCATGCTGCTTTGCCATCGTAGGTGGTGGCGCTATCTCCGGCGGCAGTGTGAATCACGGTGCTGAGCTGATTCCCACCCTTGGCGAAGACATCGATCGGATACTTTTCGTCCAGGTAGCCCTGGTACGTTCCCTGGGCCGCGAAACTGGTGATCTTGGCCAGGCGTTCGGGGCCGCCAATGGCCTGGATATAGCGGTCCAGAACCTGATCCGCCGCAGGCCCTTTGGCAGCAGGCTCGCGCAGTTCGTCCGGCTCTTTGGATGGCGGCGGGCCGTAGAGATCCGCCAGATTCGGAGTGACGTCGGGACGTTCCACGCCGCGATGGCAGGAATAGCAGGTGATCTCGCGCTTGCCGCCGAAATAAGTCTTGTTGATGGCGTTGACCATCGCGATCATTCCGCGCGCGGTATTCTTGCGGGGGTTGTCGTCGGCGTACCTGGCCCAGTCGCCACCGCTTTCGGCGCTATGACAATCGGTGCACGTATCACCGAGAGACGCCGAAAAAAATCCCATGGTGGCCATGAACTGGTCTACTGGAATGCCTTTCAGCACTCGAACGTTCTTAAAGGCCTGTTCCGCCAGGATGGGCTTGTGCTCTGGCTGAGCCCGTGCGCTTTCTAGCGTAACCAGGGCCAGGCACGCGGCTATCGTTGCCAGCTTCATTTCGCCTCCAACCCCGCCAGACTTCGCAGGACCGAAATCACCGCTGCCGTGTCCTGGAGGCCCATCCCTTGCGCGGCGACTTCGGTAAAGAACGGAACTGCCGCGCTGAACAAAGGCACGGGGCTTTTGGATCGCCCTGCAAAGTCCGCGATGAGATCGAGATCCTTCTGAAACACATCCACCTTCATCATGGGCATGGCGTAAGCGCCCGTCGCCATGCTTGGCCCGCGCACTTCCAGCATGCGCGAGGTAGCGGCGCTATCGGCCAGCACCTCCACCAGCATAGACGGGTCGAGACCGGCCTTCTCTCCCAGCACGATGGCTTCGGCGGCGCCCACGATGTGGATGGCTACCAGCAGGTTCGCGATAAACTTCATTTTAGAGCCAGTGCCGAAAGGGCCTACGTATCGAACCGAGCGGGCAAAATGGGACAGAGTATCGCGTGCGCGTTCGAACTCCACGCGCTCACCGCTCGCAAAAATCGCAATATCCTTGGCATGGGCCTGTGGGCCGGTGCCGCTGATGGGGGCATCCAGCATACCGATACCGGCAGCCGCGAGCCGGCTTCGAGCGCGCTCCTTGTCTTCGAGTGAAAGCGTGCTGGTCTCGACCACCAGAAAACCCGAGCGTCCGGAGGCGAGCAGGCCGTCTACACCGAAGAGCGCGTGTTCGAGAGCCGCGGGGTGCGGCAGCGACGTGATCACGATATCCGCCTCCGCCGCCAGCGCGCAGGCCGACGAACAGCCACAACCTCCTTGCGCGCTCAATGCGTCGACGTTTTCCGAGAGCAGGTCATAGCCGGAGGTGGGAACACCTGCCGCGACAAGGTGTCTGGCGAAGGCGCCCCCCATGATTCCCAAGCCAATCACTCCCACCCGCGTCGCCTGGGTCCTTACGTTATTCGTGCTCATGGTCTAGAATCTTCTCATGCCACGTCGATACAGCAAAGCGCTTTTGATTTTTGGTGGGGGACTCTTTTTCAGTTCGGGACTCTTGCGGACAGGGACCGCAGCGACGCAAGCCCCCGATCCGCTGATTGCGGATCCCCAGCACACTCACCTGGAACTGGAGAACCAATGGGTCCGCGTTTTTCTGGAACATATGGGACCGCACGAGACCATGTCCATGCACCAGCATCCCGCCCCCGGCGCCGTGATCGTATTCCTGACCGGTCGGGACAACCGGCTCACATATTTCGACGGGAGCGTCAAAACCTTCCAAAATCAACCCGGCGACGTAATCTGGGCGGCGCCCACCGTTCACAAATCCGAGAACCTCACCGGCGCGCAATTTGCAGCCATTCAAATCGAACCCAAGCCCGCGGCCAATGCCAAGGCCTTTCCCAAGGAAAGCACGGACGCGGTGATTGTCGATCCGGAGCACTATCAGGTGGTGGCCGAAAACGAATGGATACGAGCCATCCGCTTGACCGTGGGTCCCCACGAGAAGCTAAAGATGCACAAGCATCCCGCCACCGGCGCGGTGGTGGTTTTGCTGACGGATCAAAACATGCGCCAATACCATGCCGACGGCACATCGCGCGAGAGTCATGGCAAAGCAGGCACGGTCCGCTGGACTGAGCCGGACGCGGCCCATCAGGATGAAAATCTTAGCGACCAACCGTTTCGGCTGGTTCGGATTGAACTGAAGCAGGCACAATAGCCTGGCGCCGGCGCGACTTGGGCACTGAAGCCGCGGCAGCAGGCGCGTCGTCCATCGGCAAGCTAAAGCGGCGGATTCCATCGTAGGAGTAAAGAGCGCCCGCGACCGCGCCGGCAGTCGGGACCAATCCGATTTCGCCCGCGCCTTTGGCTCCGTAGCCGCCTACTTCATCGGGAACTTCAATCAGGATGACATCAATTCGGGGCGTGTCCTTGGCCTTCAGGATGCCGCAATCGCGCAGCAGCAGAGAATCCGGCCGGGCGTTCGTGCTGGCGAAATTTTCAGAAAGCGCATAGCCCAGCCCCATGTGAACTCCGCCTTCCACCTGTCCCGCGCAGCCTTTGGGATTGATGGCGCGGCCGACGTCGTGCGCCGCTATAACCCGCTCGAGGCGGCCGTTGTCGTCCAGGATCACCACCTGGGTAGCGTAGCTAAACGTCATGTGCGTGGTCGGATTCGTCAATGCTTCTGGAGTGCCGGGCCTGGTGGTGAAATTGCAAACGTAGTCGCCGGTGTACTCGCGGCCAACCAGTTGTTCAAGCGTCGAGAGCTTCAAATCCTCGGCAAGTTGAATTGCCGCCCGCTGTGCGGCCGCGCAACTCAGCGTACAGGCGCGCGAGGCCCAGGTCTCGCCGCACTTGGCGCCCAACGCCTGGTCCCAGCGGACGTCCATGATCTCCGGCGGCAGGCCGGTCTCTTCGCAAACCGCCTGGCGGATGGTGGTGTAGAGGCCCTGGCCCATTTCGGTATAGCCGGTGAGTACGTCTAAACGCCCGCCTTCCAGCACGCGGATGGCTGCGTGTCCGCTATCGATGGTGCCATTGCCGATGCCGGTGCTCTTGATGCCACAGCCAATGCCGGCGTATTTGGCGTTTTTGTAAATGTCCTTGACGGCTTCCAAACTGCGCCGCAATCCCGTGACGCTTTCGCGCATGATCTGACCGGTGGCGAAGGCATCGCCGGGATTGAGGATATTGCGCTCGCGGATGTCGAAGCCATCCACGCCCACTCGTTCGGCGAGGATATCCAGGATGCCCTCCATGGCGAAATGCGCCTGGTTGGTGCCAAAACCGCGCATGGCGCCGCTGGTGGGATTGTTCGTGAACACGGCCCTCGCCTGGGCATCCACGGCCGGCACACGATACGGGCCGCAGGAGTGGCAGGCTGCGCGCAGCAGGCATTTTGCACTGGTGCCGGCGTAGCCTCCCACGTCGCCAACGATGCGAACCCGCACCGCCAGCAAATGACCTTCGGCATCCGCGCCAACCGTATAGCTGAGAGTCATGGGATGGCGCTTGGGGTGAAGCTGAGTGGATTGCTTCCGCGTCAGAACTGTCTTCACGGGCCGCCCCAGAAGATGCGCCGCGAGCGCGGTCTGCGCCTGAATGGACAGTTCTTCTTTCGCGCCGAACGCGCCGCCGCTGGATGCCAGCGCGATTTCTATATCTTCGGCGGGAAGGTTCAAAGCGCGGGCAATCTGGCTTTGGTCGAACGTGGAACCCTGACTTTGCGAATAGACCTTCAGGCCTTTTCCTTGCGGTATCGCCAGGCACGCTTCCGGCTCGAGAAAGGCCGGTTCCACGGGCTGCGTTGAGAACGTCTGCTCGATGGTGTGAGTGGCTTGGGCCAGCGCGGCATCCACGTCGCCACGGGAAAACGCGGTGGTATCGAGCAAGTTCGGATGGACGTGCAAATTGCCGGGGGCATGCACCTGCGGCGAGTCTGGCAGGAGCGCCGCAAACGGATCCGTCACCGGCTGATACACCTCGTAGTCCACTCTGACTCTGTCGGCGGCCTGGCGCGCGTGGAAGGCTGTGTCGGCCACTACCAGAGCGAGAATATCGCCCACGCAACAGGTGGTTTCGCCGACGGCTAGAAAAATCGGCAGGTCGGGAATTGCGAGGCCGGTACCGCGTTGCCCCGGAACGTCGGGCGCCGTGAGGATTCGCTCCACGCCCGCCATGGCCTGTGCTTCCGAAATATCGATCCCCAGAACTTTGGCGCGGGGATGCGGGCTCAATACTGGGGCCGCACACAGCATTTCAGGCACGCGCATGTCATCCACGAAGGGCTTCTCGCCGAGAGCTTGCTCGATTCCGAGATACCGCGAGGGCGACTGGCCGATGCCATTGGCGCGCTTGCCACTTTCGAACGCCGGACTCCGGCTTAATCCGTATTCTTCGCCGAAATAAGAGTGTCGCCGCGGCTCTTCACTCGGGAGTTGTTTGTGATCATTCCAGGCTTCTCCGGCGGTTTGGATGGCGTCGATGATGCGCGCGTAGCCGGTGCAGCGGCAGAGGTGACCGTCCAGGGCCTTGGCGACTTCGGCGCGGTCGCCGGTGCGGCCGTGCTGGAGCAGTCCCGAAGCACGGATCACGATGCCGGGGATGCAAAAGCCGCATTGCACCGCGCCTTCTAGCAGGAACGCTTCGCTTAACACCCGGCGCATGTCTTCCGGCACGCCTTCCAGCGTAGTGACGTCGCGGCCGGCCATGTGCTCGGCTTTGCGCAGGCACGCGCATACCGGCTGGCCATCCACCAGTACGGCGCAGCATCCGCAGGAGCCTTCCGGAGCGCATCCATTTTTTGGAGAAACCACCCCGCACTCTTCCCGCAGGACTTCCAGGAAATCCATCCCCGGCTCGTACGACGCCTTGGTGGGAAGCCCGTTTAATGTGAAAGCAATCTCCGGCATGGTTGGCGCCCGCTGGCAATGCCCGCTTATTCAAGGCTATCAGACATCAAGTATGATGTCTGAGGCTTTAACAAAAGCGAAGAGGTGTGAGATGACCAGACTGTTCAGCGTATTCGCGGGCGTGGCCGGGCTGCTGATGCTTTCGGTTTCTCTTTTGGCGCATCACGGCCAGGCCGGATACAACACCACGGAAACGGTAACCGTGAGTGGGACAATTACGGGCTTTCAATTCGTTAATCCGCACTCCATCGTGGGTCTGGATGTGAAAGACGAGAAAGGTGAAACGCAAGCCTGGCAAGGCGAACTCACCAGTCCCAATCATTTGGTGCGGGCGGGCTGGACCCCGACTACCATGAAGCCGGGGGACCAGGTGACGATGTCCGGCTACCGTGCCAAGAGCGGCGCCAATTCGATGTGGATCACCAAGATCTCGGTCAATGGCGAACAACTCAAGATGGGCGCGGGTAACTAAATGCGATTTTGCATCTTTGCGGCCGCACTCGTTTTTCCGGTGCTTGCGTGCGCGCAGACGCCGGATTTATCGGGTGTTTGGAATGTCAAGGGATCGCCCGCAACTCGCTACCTGTCATGGGGCTTCAGCAAAGACGAACCGCCCATGACACCGTGGGCCGAGGAGCGGTTCAAGCTCACCAAGCCGTCCTTCGGGCCTCGCGCCGTGGAAGATTCCAACGATCCGGTGAACCCCACCACCATCAGCGCCGTGGGGTGCTTTCCCCCGGGCATGCCGCGGTTGTATCTGCAGCCTTTTCCGATGGAGATCATTCAAGTCCCGGGACGCGTGATTATGCTATTCGAGTTTTCGCATTTTGTCCGGCAAATCTATACCGATGGCCGCAAGCATAATACCGATCTCGGCCCCACCTGGATGGGAGACGCGATCGGGCATTGGGACGGAGACACGCTGGTGGTGGACACTGTCGGATTTAACGACAAAACCTGGCTGGATCGCGCGGGCCATCCACATAGCACCGATCTGCACCTGGTGGAGCGCATCCGGCGGGTGGATCAGAACACGCTGCAGGACGACATTACCATCGAAGACCCCAAGGCATATACGAAGCCGTGGGGCGGACAGCTCACGTTTCAGTTGAGACCCAATTGGAACATCCTGGAAATGGTCTGCGAGGACAACGTAAACTTCGACCAATTTTTGAAAAACGAAGCCCAACCCAAAAAGTAGGGAGATAAACTGCATGCGTAAACGATTGGCGATGTTGGCCGCCACGACGGTGGTTTTCGCGGCGGGCTTTCTGATCGGCGACAAGCTGTCGCCCGTTCAGGCCAAAGACAAGCCGGGTACTGGTTTCGCGGCGGCACCGGGCGAAATGGGCGTGCAGGATATCTTCGGTCCCTACGAAGTGGTGAAGGGCTGGCCCAAGAACATCAGCACGCTCGCGGGAAATGAAAAGTGGACCTGGGGCGCCGGGCAAAGCGTATACGCGGAAAGCCCCAACCGCGTCTTTCTCCTGTTTCGCGGAGAGTTGCCGAACATTCCGCGGCCCGAGACGAAAATGATCCCCGACTTCGGGCCGAGTCTGCAGTATCCGGTGGGACGCTTGCCGTGGCGCGACGCAACGGTTGCCGCGCTGCCGGGTGGAGGCGCCAGTGGCCAGGATCCAGACGATGGACCGAAGCTGTTTAAGGGCGCCGTGGGCGTGGACGCCAAGTGGGAACATTGCCTGACGGTGGTGGACGCCTCTGGCAACATCATCGAACAATGGACCCAGTGGGACAAGATTTTCAAGCGGCCGCACTATGTCGCCATCAATCCATACGATCCCGACAAGCATGTCTGGGTAGTGGACGATCACATGCACGCCATCTACAAATTCAGCCACGATGGCAAGACGCTGGTCCAGACTATCGGCACTCCCACCGTGAAGGGCGCGGATGGAACGCATTTCAACCGGCCGACATTCATCGCCTGGATGCCCGACAGCAGCATGTTTGTCGCGGACGGCTACAACGGTACGCGCGTTGCTAAATTCGATAAGGACGGAAAGTTTCTTCTGGACTGGGGCATGAAGGGCACGCCTCCTAACGAAAAGCGGCCCTACTACATGAACAATGTGCACGGAGTGGCGGTTGACCCGCAGACACGGCGGGTGTTTGTGAACGATCGCGCCAATCACCGCATTCAGGTCTTCGACGATAACGGCAAGTATCTTTACGAATTCAGCCTGGGTTCGGAACCGTCCGATATTCATTTGATCTACATTGGAGCCGACCGAACTCTGTGGGCCTTCGATCGCGGAACATCCAAGATGCTCAAGTTCGACCTGGAGGGGCATTTTCTCTATTCCTTCGGCACGTGGGGCGATTTCCCAGGCGGCTTTTGGGGAGTTCATGGTTTCAGCGTGGACCAGGAAGGCAATTTCTACGTTGCGGAAGTGGATAACGGACGAGTGCAGAAATTCCAACCAAGGCAAGGGGCGAACTCGGCGTTCCTGGTTGGCAAACCGGTTTATTCAGCCTGGAAATAGCTCACTGAACCGGCACGAATCTTTGCACCCGCTCGCCTTGGAACACTTCGCCCGTATAGATGTCGCCTTTGGAATCCACCGCGATCATGTGGAGGCCGAAGAACTGGCCCCCGTTTTCGCCCATGCTTCCCATCTGCCCGACCACTTTGCCGTCCTCGCGATCCAGGAACCAGATGTGATTATTGGTGAGATCGGAAATATACAGTAAGCGCTGTTGCTTGTCGGGCGAGAACATCACGCCGCCCGTGGAACCGCCCACGCCGGTGGTTGGAGCCAGAATAAATTCCTTCAGGTACTTGCCTTGTTTGGTCGTCACATGGATGCGGTTCGCCATTCGATCCGCCGCGTAGACCAAACCATCGTGCGATATGTTCAGCGTGAGGTGTCCGCGGAACTCCTTGGGTTCCGGCCCGCCGGGAGTGTAGGCGCGATCCGCGTCGTTGGCGCTCATTTCCGAGAGCGCGTGTCCGTAAGCGCCCCAGCCCCGCTTGAACGCGAAGGTATCCAGGTCGAACACCATCACGCGCCCGCCCAGGTAATTGTCGGCGGCGTAAAGTTCGCGGGCTGGCTCGTCGAGCCGTATCTCTTCCAGGCCTCCCACGATCATCGGCGTAGTGGGCGGATACTTAGCGCGGAAGGCTGCTATCGCCGCTTCCCGAACCGCCTGCGCCGCGGGATCCGGTTTGGGCCGTCCGCCAGGGGCCGTAAGAAATCCCGCGACTGGCCCGGCACTGCCGCGGCCCGGAACGTGAGCTGAGGTCGGAGGGGGATCGGATATCGCGCCCGGCGGGCGTTCCGGGGTGCGCGGCACCTCGGCCACCAATTTGCCGGTCTTCGGATCGTATTTGCGGACCGTGTCCTGTCCGATGTAGACGAATCCGTTGCTGTCCACAGCCATGCCGTGTCCCTGTGGGGCATCAAAGGAACCGATAACGTTTCCGCTCTTGTCGATGTGGATCATCGCAGGCGGCCTCACGCAGCAATCGGCTAGCGGGGGAGTCAGCTCTGCTTCCAGTTCGATATCGGTCAGATCGTTCGGCCGATCCAAAACCCAGACGTTATCGTCTTTATCCACGGCCAGCCCTGTCACCCCGCCCATCTTCCATTTGTTCGGCAGGGGTTTAGGCCAATCCGGATCGAACTTGAACTTAGGCGCGGTCGGCTGCGCTCCGAGCGATAGGCACAAGACCAGCAAACCCAAGCTGCCGAACGTGACGCTGTTCATGAAGCCCCTCCTGATGTTTCGGCGGACCGAAACATTCTATCGCTACTTTGGCCCCAACAGAAGCTGGAAGCCAACATAGGCGATCCAACTGGGTTGGCCGTTGGTGAGGGTCACGGCCTGGAAACTGCGGCCGCTCATCAATAGCAGGTTGAGCGTCCTGCCTTTGTTGAGCGCCTGGCGTCCGCCGATGCCAATGGTGGACTCGCGCTGCTTGGCGTAGCCGGTGGCGAACACTCCTATGCCCTGGCCTGGCGGGATTCGGTTGGCGTCCTGGATGTCATAGAGTTCGAGGTAAACCTCCGTGCGGTCGCTGAACTCGTGGCCAACAAGCATTCCGCGATGCCAGCTTTGCGGCACGCCGTGGTTGCCGAAGTCGTAGCCGGCCTCGCCGTTGACGCGTATGGGCCCCAGGCGAGCGTTGAACTCGAGCGGCAGAAAAAAGTCGGGGCCGCGAGGGACCAGCCCGCGCGGAACTGCACTGGTGGGGTTGTCGAGGAAAATCTGGGGGTAGGTGGAGACGCTGAAGTTGAGGACCTGTTCGGGGGCGTCCTGGGCGCCGAGCGCATCACCCGAGTCGGCAGCGGGCAAAGGCTGCGGGGCCGTGTGATGTCCGAAAACGCCAAGCAAACCGGTCCCAAAGCGATCCTTCACCCAGGAGGCATCGGTGGGATGATGCTCGTAGAAGCGCCACTTGATGCCGAGGAGGCTCTCGCCCAGGCCCGCGATCACGTGGCCGGCCTGCGCGGGAGCAGTTGGAGTAGGCGCTAGCGGGCGGATTTCTTCGATGGCGATGGGGAGCTCGTACTTGAGTTGAATGCGGTCGCCCAGGCCATAGTTGATGTCGAAATCGGGCACCTGGTAGGCGCCGTCGGCAGGGTTGCGGTCGCCGATCCAGCCGAAGTTGATCTCCCAATGTTCGTTCCCGGGGGTCTCGGGATCGTCGGTGCGAAATGGCGGCCCGCCCTGCCCATATGCTGCAATGGCGAAGAGCAGCGGAATCGAAAAGCCTATAGCGCGCACCCAGCGGGAGCGTCTAGCAACGAGCATCTGAACCTCAATGATACTGAAACGAATCTTATTGCTGGCGACTATGGCTTCGGCGCCCGCCGGGCTCTTCGCCCAGGGCAGTTACGAGATCCAGGTCTATGGTTCCGACCTGGTGGATCCCGGCGCCACCATGTTCGAGTTGCACAGCAATTTTACCTTCGAGGGCAGCAAGACGGTGGTCGATGGAATGTATCCCACCGAGCACCAGCTACACGAGACACTCGAAATTACGCACGGTTTCAACGATTGGTTCGAGTTGGGGTTTTATGTCTTCACCAGCGCCGACAGCAGGGTGGGCTGGCAATGGGTGGGTGACCACATCCGGCCTCGAGTGGCGGTTCCGAAATCGTGGAATTGGCCTGTCGGGGTCAGTTTGTCGACCGAAATTGGTTATCAGCGCGCGGTTTATTCCCCGGATACATGGACCATCGAGATTCGACCGATCGTGGACAAGACCATCGGCCGGCTGTATCTGTGTTTTAATCCGACCATTGATCGTTCGTTTCACGGGCCGTCAGTTCCGCAGGGCGTCACATTCTCCCCCAACGTGAAAGTGGGCTATGACGTGACGAAGGCCGTCAACGTTGGATTTGAATATTACGGGGCGCTCGGTCCGATCACCGGCTTTGACCCGCTGCGGCAACAACAGCAGCAGATTTTTGCGGTGACGGATCTGAACGTGAGCCCGAAATGGGAGTTCAACTTCGGGGTGGGGGTGGGCTTAACCGGGGGTTCGGATCATTTGCTTGTGAAGATGATCATTGGACGCCGAGTGACGACCAAATGAATTTGACAAACATCGCACAATTCATGTAAGGTCTAGAAAATGCAAACTGTTCCCGTGGACCAACTGACTTCGCAGGAAGTGGTCGACACGACGCGGCAGTTCAACTACGGAACGTGGCGGCGGCAAAAGAACTGGACGCCTCTGCACATCGTGGACGCCGAGGGTTGCGATTTCATCGACAGCGCCGGCAAGCGCTACCTCGATTTTTCGGCGCAGTTGATGTGCGTCAACCTTGGCCACAAGAACCCCGCCGTCATCGAAGCCATCGTCGAACAAGCGCGGACGCTGCCGTACATCGCGCCCGGCTATGCCACCACCGTCAGAGCGGAGTTGAGCCGTTTGCTACTGGAAGTGCTTCCGGCGGGACTGGTGAAATTCTTCTTCACTACCTCAGGCACCGAAGCCAACGAGGCGGCGATAAAGATTGCCCGCATGTTCACGGGCAAGACCAAGATCATCGCACGCTATCGCTCCTATCACGGGTCGACCATGGCGTCCATCGGGGCGACGGGCGATCCGCGGCGTTGGCCTTTGGAGCCGGGAGGGAAAGGCGGAGGAATCGTTTTCGCTCCCGAAGTGAATTGTTATCGCTGCCCCATCAAGCATACCTATCCGGATTGCAATATCGCCTGCGCGGACTATCTGGAGCACATGATCGAGAACGAGAGCGATGTGGCGGCCGTGATTGTCGAGCCCGTGGTGGGAACCAATGGCGTGCTGGTGCCGCCCTCCGAATATTTTCCGCGACTGCGCCAGATTTGCGACCGGCACAACGTGCTGCTGATCGCCGACGAAGTGATGAGCGGCTGGGGACGCACCGGCCGGTGGTTCGCAGTCGATCACTGGAAAGTCCAGCCGGATATTCTGGTAACCGCCAAAGGAATCACTTCCGCGTATGTTCCGTTGGGGCTGTGCGCTACCACGGCGCGTATCGCGGCTTATTTCGACGACAATTATTTCGCGCACGGGCACACCTATGAGGCGCATCCTATGACTCTTGCCCCAGCCATCGCAACCATTCGCGAGATGCAGCGGCTGAAGCTGGTGGAGCGTTCCAGCACCATGGGCGATTATCTGGGCTCGAAGCTTATGGCGCTGGCGAAGTCTCACCCTTCGCATCGGCGAGATTCGCGGCTTGGGATTGTTTTGGGCAGTGGACCTGGTGAAGAACAGAAAGACGAAAGAGCCCTTGAACACGAAAGCGGAAAAGATTGCCGGAAAGCCGCTGGTCGTGGATCAGGTGGCGGCGGAAATGATGAAGAACGGAGTGGCGGTGCAGCCCTGGATCAGCCACTTGGTCCTGGCGCCTCCGCTCATCATCGAGAAGCAGGATATCGATGTGGGTGTCGCGGTTCTCGATTCCGCTCTGTCGCTGGCCGATCGGTTCGTGGAAGCGTAAATAGCTTAGCTCACGGCTGGATCATCCAGAACTGGACGTTATAATTCCACACAGTGAGCGCGATCCTGGCGCCGTCCGGAGAATAGGCGGGTTGCGTCTTGTTGGACGGATCAAAAGTGAGTTGCTCAGGGGCGAACTGCTTGCCGCCGGCGCGAAACAGTTGCAAATATCCATCGCTGGCGGGAGCCACGTAGGCGATCCATGCACCGTCCGGCGACACGCTCAACCCCGCCACGTGCTGCTCACTTTTGAAATGGAAGAGCGGAGTCGGCCGGCCGCCGGTCCGGGGCGCAGCGTAAATGGTTTGTTGGTTGTGTTCGCGATAGGCCTGAAAGATGATCCGTTCCGATGCGGGATCCCACTCGGCGTGGGTAATGTCGTCGGCGAAGCCTTCTAAGAAAACTTCCTGCGGCGTCTGCGTCACGGCTCCGTTCGATTGATCCACGCCAATCAAGTAAAGAACATGGCGCAGCGGCATTTCGCCGTGCTTATACGCTGCCACCACCACCCATTTGCCATCGGGCGACCAACGCGGCCAATCGGTTTCGGAGGGCCGTCCGAAATGCGTCAGCAGCTTTGGCTCGCCAGATCCGTCCGCCGGCTGAATCCACAAATCGTCGGACAGATCCTTGTGCGAATGCAACACCATCCACTTGCGGTTGGGAGACCAGCTTAAACCTTGGTCTTCGGAAGGCGAAGCAAGCACGACTTTGGCCGGAGCGCGCGCCGGCGTCGGACCCGAAGACGAGATAATCCCGATGTCCTGGGCGATGTCAGGGTAATGAAAGTCGTCTGCTACCCGTCTCCAGTTTCCAAACGTCAACGCGATTTGGTCGCCCTTTGGACTCCAGGACGGTGTCTCGGACTGAAATGCGGCCAGTGGCGTGACGGGACCGCCGCTGGCGGGCGTGACCGATACGAACGTTCGGTATTCGGAGCGCTTGAAAAGTACCGCTCCGGTGCGCGCCACCGAGGGTGCGTAGGTATCGTTCGCGAAGCGAGTCAACTGTGTTCCAGGGCCGCCGCTTACAATCGGGCGCGACCAAACATCGAGCGTGCCTTGCAGATTCGGAACTCCTAGATAGATTTGTTTGCCATCCGGCGAAAAGGCAATCGGTCCGTACGCGACGACTCCCGAGGGAGGCTCGCTGGATTTGATGCCGCACGGGAAGCTCAAGGTTTGGCTGCCTTCTGACAACGACAAGCATGCCAAACGGCCGTCGGGCGCCCAGGCCGGAAAAGTGAGTGACGCCGGACTGGACAATACCTCGCCGTTGGTTCCATCTGCGTTCAGGGTCCACAGCCCGGTTCCGGTAGCGGTGTGCGCCATGCCCGCCACTTTATGGCCATCGGCGGACCACGCCAGTTGTTCTAACTTCGCGAGCGGCATTTCGATCGATTTGCCCGAATCGATGGCCTTCCCTTCGACCATTGTTTTGCCCGGCCACAGGGGATGCCGCGTCGCGCTGGCCGTGTCGTAGCTCCACCAGCGTGTTTGCGCATCGCCGCTATCCACCACGAGGGTGCGATCATCGGGTAGCCAAGCTAAATGGCGAATGGTAGTGTCGCAGGGTGGAAGCTCAGCCACCGGGCCGCCCCTGGTGCGCTGGAGAAAGAGGTGATGAGCGACCGAGTAGGCCAGCCACTCACCGGAAGGCGAGACCACCCCGAGCGGATCGCGATAGCCTACCGGTCCAAATTGATGGGCCGTGGCAATGTGCGTTAGCCGGCCCGAGTCCTGGGCTGCTAAGGCTGCCGCGGCGGCGAAGCCGAGACAGAACCCAAAGACCGCGCGGATGGTTGGCTCGCGATCCATTCCGGGTTCTACCCTAGTTTGCCGGCTTGCACTTTGCGTGCGGTTTCGGAGCCGTATACGGGCAGGGAATCATCGCTGAGCAAACCGATCTGCTTCAGGACCGAAGCCTGATCCCAGTAGATGTGCTCGTGGGCGAGTTTGCCATCGCGGAAATGGACGATAGCGACCAGGGGTATTTCGACGCGTTTATTGGTCGGGGAAACGCCGGGAAGCATCCATGGCATCTCCAGGGTGTGAGTGAACGAAAAGATCATTTCGTCCACCAGTTGGTCCGTGCCGACGGTGCGCGAGATCGGTTTCAACTGGGTATCGGGCGGCATCTTTGAGATGAAATCCTGCGCATAGAAACGGCGCAGAGCGGGCTTCCCATGGCCTCCGGTCATCACCGGAATGTGATTCACATAGGCGTCGTCCACCATGGTGGCAACGGTGGCCTCGGTGTCACGGGCGCTGAATTCGTATTTGGTATGCTCGTCCCAAAGCTCACTCAGGCTGGGTTGACTCATGCGATCAGGTTACACGACTGCGGCCCGCCGCTCGAAAACATTTTCGTGGTATTATGTTGTTTAACAAAAAGGCGGTGCCACATGCGCAAAATAGCCGTGGTCAATATGAAAGGCGGAGTTGGGAAGACCACCACCGCCATCCACATTGCCGCAGGCCTGGCAACGCGCGGCCAACGGGTCCTGCTGGTGGACGCAGATCCACAGGGTAACGTCGGCCACACGCTTCACCTGCAAGCCATCCACACTTTCGAAGAGCTGATGAGCGGAGACGCGCCGCTGGAGGACGTGGTGGTGCGCGGCGTGCGGAGCGGGCTGGACGTGGTGGTATCAACCCCGGCGGCATTTTCCCTGGAGCGCCGGTTGGCCGGCGAAACACAACGCGAGACCATCCTGGCGCGGCGTTTGCGGGACGAGCGGAGATACGACGCGGTTGTGATCGACACTTCGCCCGCGATGAATCTGCTGACGTACAATGCGTTGCTTTTTGCGGAAGAACTCGTCATTCCGGTGGGCATGGACCTCATGGCGCTGATTGGCGCGCGGCAGACATTCAACGGCGTGGTGCAGGTGCGCGACTTATGGCCGGAACGGCGCCTGGAACTGCTGGCGGTGTTGCCCACGTTCGTACACAGCGGCAACCACGCCACGAGGGCTACGCTGGATGCGCTGGAGCAAGACGCGGCGGTGGGCAAATACGTATTTCGCCCGGGAATCCGGCAGTGCATCGATCTGAATTATGCGACGGCCAGCCATCAGACAATATGGGAATATGCGCCGCGGAGCCGCGCCGCGGACGATTACACCAGCCTGATCGACTACATCGAAACCGGCGCTATGGAATGGAGCCGTGAAACAGGAGATTCTTATGCCTCCCAAGAACGATCCCGCGCATCGACATTCAAAGCAAGCGCCGCCTACACGGCGTAAAGCTAAACCGAAATTCGAAGTCCCCGCCGAAACCGAGATTTCCGCTGCGCCGGTGGCGTGGGCTTATCGAACGGACGAAGTATCGGCTCCGCCGCCTCCCGCCGCGCCCCGTCCAACGGAAGAACCGTCGAGAACCAATCCGTTCCTGGTTGCCGGCATGAGCGTGCTTTTAGCGGGAGCCGCGACCGCGGGATTCGCGTCCCTGGTAGCGCTCGGCCTGGTGGCGACGCCGCTAGGAATCGCGAAGGGATTGCTGGGGCGCGGCAACTAGACTACTAGGTTGCTATAGCTTTAACAGCTTCACCAAGTTCCCGCCGAGGACGGCTTCCCTTTGCGCGTCGGGAATTTCCGCCTCCAGAATCGCGTCGATGGTGTCCGGCCAGACGTACGGCATGTCGGTTCCATATACCACTTGACTCGGCCCCATTTCCGCCACCAGGTGCCGGACGCCCTCCGCCGAGAAGACCATCGAATCGGCCAGGATCTGATCGTGCAGATATTCGCGCGGATGTTTCTTATTCGCGCATCTGGCGTTTGGGCGCACATCGCAAGCCACGTCGGTGCGTCCGAAGTAGGAGGGTAAATAGCCGCCGGCGTGCGCGCCGCAGATTTTCAACCCAGGAAAGCGGTCCAGCGTTCCGTCGAAAATCAGGTGCGTCAGAAAGAGGCCGGTCTCCAGGGGATTGCCGATGACGTTGCCCAGATCGCCCGCGCCAGCGAGCGCACCCGTCTTAGCCACGTTCTCCGCGTTGTTGGGATGCATGAATACCATCACTCCCAGCTCCTGCACCTTGGCCCAGAACGGATCGTACTTCGACATTGACAGCGGCTCGCCTGCCACGTGTCCGCCGATCGAAACCCCGCGCATTCCCAGATCCTTCACCGCGTGTTCGATCTGTTGCGCCGCCAAATCCGGGAATTGCAGGGCCGGCGAGGTGAGCGCCACGAAGCGGTTCGGGTGCGACGCGCACCATTTCGACAAACCCTCATCGTGCACCTGGACGATCTTGGCGGCCAAGTCGCGATCGGCCGCGTACCACCAAAAGAAGTTGATATCCAGCGCCTGCACGTCAATGCCGCGCTTATCCAGGTCCTGAATGCGATCCGGTCCGAGACCCAGACTTCCCACGTTCCCGTAACGCTCCAGCGGCGTGCCCTTCACCACGTCCGCAACCTCGGCGATTTCGCAGTGCGCGTGGACATCGACTACTTTGACGCGTTTCCCGCCCACGCGCACTTCCCGCCGCGTCACCGGGGCGCCTTCCACAAGCCCGCTTCCCGCGAGAAGGGTTCCAGCCGCCGCGCCGGCAATACTCTTTACGAATTCCCTGCGATTCCGCATGCGCGCCTCCTTACCTCGACAGAAGCATTCTCAACAAGTCTACAGATATTGCCGCGAAAATAAATGTGTGATCTACTAATGATCGTTCGGCGGAAGTTGGCGGAGGTGGAACGCATGAAGAAGCTGGTTGGAAAGAACACGCAGGTTCTCGCCATAATGCTGGCCGCGCCTGCGCTCGGGATGCTGCATGCGCAGTGGCTTACCTATCCGACTCCGGGAATTCCCCGTTTGCCGAATGGCCAGCCCAATCTTGCCGCTCCGGCGCCCAGAACCGCAGACGGCAAGCCCGATCTCTCGGGCCTCTGGAACAAGATTTCCCCCAAGTATCACATCAATATCGCTGCGGATTTGAAGCCCGAAGAAGTCCAGCCATGGGCGAAGGAGTTGGTTCAGCAGCGCACTGAAAACTTCGGCAGCGAGTCCATGGGGGCATTGTGCCTGCCAAGGGGCCCCGCGTATCCTACCGACGCGGACGGCGAGGGCGGAGGAATGATGAAAATCGCCCAGACGCCAGGGCTTATACTCATCCTCAACCCGGACGTGACGTATCGCCAGATATTTCTGGATGGCCGCCCGTTAGAAACCTCCCCGAATCCGAGTTGGATGGGATACTCGGTGGGGCGCTGGGAGGGAGACACGCTGGTGGTGGAAAGCTTCGGATTCAATGACCGGACGTGGCTGGATAACAGCGGCCATCCTCACACGGAAGCCTTGCGGATGACGGAACGGTACCGGCGCCCGACCTTCGGTCACCTGGAACTTGAAGTGACTCTCCAGGACCCGGCTGCATACTCCCGAACGTGGACGGTCGCCGTCCGCGCGGAGCTCGCGGCCGATACGGAACTGCTGGAATACGTCTGCAACGAGAAAAGCGGCCAGCGCGAGCATTGGATCGGGAGGGCTTCTGACGCAGCGAAATCCCAAGTAACGGTGGCTCCCGAGATTCTGGCGAAATATGTGGGCACCTACGTCGAGCAGCCGAAGCTCTGGCGACTGGTCCCGCGAGTTGTCGAGATCACGCTTTCCGACGGCGTGCTCTTCGGCGAACTGGATGGAAGGGGCAAGGAGCGGCAATTTGCCCGCTCGGAAACCAACTTTTCGGGCTTCGGAGGACTAGCGATCACGTTCGTCAAGAACAGCCAGGGCGCGGTGACGGATCTCTTCGTCAAGCACGTGTCGGGAGATTACCGCTTCGCTAAGCAAAAGTAGCACGCCATGAAAATACTCGTCGTTTTTCTCGCGATCCTGGTCACTGGGGCGCCCATTGAAGCGCAATGGCTGAACTATCCAACACCTGGAATTCCGCGCACGGCCGATGGCCGGGCGAATCTCTCCGCGCCCGCGCCGAAGGCCTCGGACGGCAAGCCCGATCTATCCGGGGTCTGGGAGAGCGAGCCGCAATACTTCTTCGATCTCGCGACCGATTTGAAACCCGGCGAAGTAGTAATGCAGCCGTGGGCGAAGAGCCTGCAGGCGGAGCGCGAAGGCAGGGATCACAAAGACGATCCTCTTTCCCAATGCATGCCTCCCGGGGTTCCCCGGATCGACATGTCCACCCAGGCCGCGCCCCACCTGTTCAAGATCGTGCAGACGCCGGCGCTGATTGTCCTGCTGTATGAGACCTCCGCGAATTCCACTTTTCGTCAAGTGTTTCTGGATGGCCGCCCTTTGCCGAAGGAGCCGCAGCCGACTTGGCTGGGCTATTCGGTGGGCCATTGGGAAGGCGGCACGCTGGTGGTGGATACCCTTGGGTTCAACGGCCAGGCGTGGGTGGATACCGCGAAAGGCCATCCGCAAACCGAGTCCGCGCATGTGACCGAGCGCTTCACTCGCCGCGATTTTGGGCACCTGGAAATCGACATCACGATTGACGACCCCGGAGCTTACGAAAAGCCATGGCGCGCGAAGGTGCCCGCGAAACTGCGTGCCGATACCGAGTTGATTGAGACCTACTGCGAAAACGAAAAGGATCAAGCGCACCGAAAATAGGGCGCGAAAACGAGTTCAGCAAGTCTTCGGTGATCCGTAATAGCATGTCAACATGCATAGAAAAGCCCTCCTGCTGCTCGTCTTGGCCGCTGCGTTCGCCCAGAGCGGATATCATCAACTGAAAAAAATCGGCATTCCTGGCGACGGGTTCTGGGATTATCTGACAGCCGACGGCGCCACGGGCCGCGTGTTTGTCTCGCACGGCACGGAAGTGGACGTTGTGGACAGCAAGAAGGGCGAGGTGGCCGGCAAAATCGACGGATTGAAGCTGGTCCACGGGATCGCGCTCGCACCCGAATTCAATCGGGGCTTCATCAGCGACGGCGCGGCGAACCAGGTGGTGGTTTTCGATTTGACCACGCTCGCCAAGGTGGGCGAAGCTGCGGCCGGGATGAATCCGGACGGGATCATCTACGACCCGGCCACCAAGCGGGTTTTCGCGTTCAATGGCCGCAGCGCGAGCGCCACCGTGCTGGACGCCGAAAAAGGGACGCTGGCAGGCACGGTAACGCTGGAGGGGAAGCCGGAGTTCCCGGCGCCGGATGGAAAGGGGCACGTCTACGTCAACATCGAAGACAAGAGCGAGGTGATGGACATCGACGCCAAGGCGCTGGCGGTAGTCCATAAATGGCCGCTCGCGCCGTGCGAAGAACCTTCCGGCATGGCCATGGACACCAAGACCCGGCGATTGTTTTCGGGCTGCGACAACAAGGTGATGGCCGTGATGGATGCCGATAACGGCAAGGTCGTCGCGACCGTGCCGATCGGGGCCGGAGTGGACGCCACGTGGTTTGACCCAGGTACGAAATACGTTTTCAATTCATGCGGGCAAGACGGCGTGCTCACCGTCATTCATGAGGATTCGCCGGACAAATATACGGTGGTTGAAAACGTGAAGACGCAAACGGGCGCGAGGACCATGGCTCTGGATCGCAAGACGCACAACATTTATCTCGCTGTTGCGCAAGTGGAGATGCTGCCACCGGCCACAGGCGATGCCAAGGCAAGGCCGCGCCGCAAGATCACTCCCGGCACGTTTGGCTTGCTCGAATTCGGGAGATGACGCGGTGCTCGCTACTTGACGGATCGGGACGCGCGTCAATATCATGCTCATGTCGCTGAGGAGCGAAACGATGAACACACCTCGAAAAGCAACGCTGCTGACGGCGTGTCTGCCTGCATTCATTTTCCTGTCAGCACAAACCGTGATGGCCCAGAACACGGAGATCCGAATCCTTTGCTCCAACGGATTCCACGCCGCGATGGAGAAGCTCACGCCGGAGTATGAACGCAGCATGGGGCGCTCCATCAAGCTCCAATTCGGCGCATCCGCAAAATTGAAACAATCTATTGAGGCAGGCGAGGCGTTCGATCTCGCGATACTGACGCCGGCTATCATTGAGGACTTGATTAAGCAGGGCAAGATCGCGCACGGGAGCAGCGTGGACCTGGCCAGCAGCGGTATCGGCATGGCCGTTCGCGCAGGGGCGCCCAAGCCGGACGTTAGCACGGCGGTAGCGATCAAACAAACGCTGCTCCAGGCGAAATCGGTCGGCTATGTTCAGTCAGGCGCGAGCAGCCCGGCACTGGTCGACATGTTCAATCGTTTGGGCATCGGCGGGGATGTGCAGCGGAAGACGGTCTTTCAAACGGGAGCGCAGGAGTCCATGGCGAACGTCGCCAATGGAACAATCGAGGTCGCATTCGGGCTCAGCAGTGAAATACTGCCGGCGCCCGGCGTGCAGCTAGCCGGTCCTGTTCCACCCGAATTTCAAAAGCGAATTCTTATGACGGCTGGAATCTCCAGTTCGACCAAGAACCGCGCGGCCGCCGACAAGATCGTCACTTCGTTGACCAGCGCTTCAGCCGTGGGCGCGATCAAAGCGTCGGGGCTGGATCCGACCGAGAAAGAAAAATAGGGAGGATTGATTTTGGCGAACGTGGGTGCAGTGGGGTTGGATTGGCAGGAGCGCATTAACTGGGACCGTTTGCGTAAATACCGGCTGGAGCGCGCACGCGAACGGATGAAGGCGCACGGCTTGGGCGCGTTGCTGCTCATGTACGACGAAAACGTCCGCTACGTCACCAGCACGTTGACTCCCGGATGGAACCGCTTGAAGCCCGGCCTGCGCTACGCGCTGCTCTGCGGCGACGATGCCCCAGTGCTGTTCGAGCAAGGCGACATCGGCATGCACATTGCGAAGCATTCGCCGTGGATCCCGAAAGACAACATCCGCTACTCCTATGCCTGGATCAAGGGCGCGGCGGGGCCGGCCTCCACGCAACAGGTGGGAAAGTTCACCAACGCGATTAAGCAAGAGATGAAGAAGCGCGGGGTGGACGGCTTGAAACTGGGTGTCGATTTCATCGACATCAATATGATCAAGATTTTCCAGGATTCCAAGATCGATTGGGCCGACGGCATGACGCCCATGATGGAGGCGCGCGCCGTCAAGAATCCCGACGAGCATGAATGCATGCGGATCGTAGGCGCTATCGGGGACGCGGCGCACTGGGAATTCATGAAATTCCTGAAGCCGGGCCTGACCGAGAATCAGCTCACGGCGCACATCATGGAATTCCTCTACAACATTCCGGGCATGGAAGACGTGGAGGACGTGATCGTATCCTCGGGTCTCAACACCTGGCCCAACTGGCGCAATTTCTCGGACCGCATTATCAAACCGGGCGACATGGTGTTCATGGATCTAGCGGCGCTGACCTGGAACGGTTACAAATCGTGCTACTACCGGACCTACATGGTGGGCCGCGAGCCGAATCAGGAACAGAAGGAGTATTACGCGATCGCGCTCAAGTGGCTGTACGATTCCATCAAGGCCGTGAAGGTGGGCGCCACCACGCGGGACATCGCGTCGAAGTGGCCTTCGGCCAAGGAAGCCTGGGGGTACGAAGAAGAGGATCAGGCGGCGGCGAATCTGTGGGGCCACGGCCTGGGATTGGCGCAATACGACCAACCGGTGATCTCGCGCATCTGGTCTCTGGATCATCCGATCGAGATCAAGGAGGGCATGGTCTTTGCGCTGGAGACACAGCACGGAAAACCGTTTCAGTGGGGCGTGCGAATCGAGGAAATGCTGATCGTCCACAAGGACAGCGTGGAGATTGTTTCGAATTTCCCAGTGGAACAAATCACGGTAGTGGATCCGATGCCAGGCTATTCCGATTACGGCAAGCTGCCGGGAACGTAGTCATGATCGTTCCACTCACCTCGCCCGAGGCGACCGACTCGGGCCGTTTCGGACCTAAGGGGTCGAACTTGGCGCGCTTAGCCCAAGCTGGCTTGCCCACTCCCGGCGGCTTCTCGGTGGATGCGGAAGCTTATCGCACTCAAATCCTCGCGCTCGGCCTCGAGGCGGACGCACGCGGTGTTTTTTCGGCTGTGGAAAGCGCGCAGGCGCGGCGGCATGCGCTTCGGATGAAGCTCGGGCTGCTCGATCAGCCGATTACACCCGAGGTGCTCAATCCATTGCTGAACGTGTGGCGCCAGCTGAAAGCTCCCGTCGTGGTGCGATCGTCGGCGCTGGTGGAAGATCGCTTTGGATCCAGTTTCGCGGGCCAGTTTGAAAGCTTCTTGGGGATCGAGAGCGAAGCGGACTTTATCACCGCGATTCGTTCCTGCTGGGGTGCGCTGTGGGCTACGCGCGCCTTGCGCTATATGGCCACGCACAATATCGATCCGGCCGATACCGCGATGGCCATTCTGGTTCAGCCGTTGGTTTCCGCGCGAGCCTCGGGCGGGGGGTTGAGCGAGACAGGCGACGGCAATATGATCCTGAGCGCGACCTGGGGACTCGGCTCTGCAATCGCGCAAGGTGAAGTGACGCCGGATCGCTATGAGCTTTCCCGCGATGGCGCGCTGGTGAGCATCACGCCTGGACGCAAGGATCACGAAGTTGGATGTATCCATACCCGGGCGGTTCCAGTTGCGATGGTTTCTGAACCTTGCCTCACCGAATCGCAGGCTCTTGAGTTAGGCGCCCTGTTGCGGCGCGTGCAAGAACTCATGGGCATGCCGGTGGAGATCGAATGGGCCCTGGATGATTCCGGTTTCCAATTGCTCCAGGCCCGGCCGCTGCACACGCAGCCGGCCACCACACCCGATGCCATCTGGCTGCATCGTCCGCGGCTCAACGGCCATGCCGCGGGCGTGGGCTGGGGCGAAGGTCGAGCGTGCGTGGTTCAGTGCGAGTGCGAACTCTCGCGCGTGGCGCCCGGCGACGTTTTGGTGACCAAGGTGGCTGGCCCGGCCTTGAGCCACATTCTTACGCGCGTCGCGGGCGTAGTGGCCGAGCGAGGCGGCAGCACGTCCCATATGGCTTCGCTCGCGCGCGAGCGCGGAATCCCCATGGTGCTGGGAGTGCTGGATGCGACGCTGCGCATTCCGGATGGTTCCACCGTCGCGGTGGATGGGGTTGCAGGCGTCGTACGCTGGATGTCGAGCTAGCGTTTTTGCGCCGGCTACTCCCGCAAGGCAAATACGAACATGCAATTGCCGGCGGAGACCGCGATGTACTGGCGTCCATTGACGGCATAGGTCATCGGCCCGGACGCAATCCCACCTCCCAGCATGGCCTTCCACAGCAGTTCCCCGGTGCGGGCATCCAAGGCGTAGAAATATCCCTCCCGCCCGCCGGAGAAAAGAAGGTCCGAGGCCGTGGTCAAGATGCCGGCATCGGTGACATCCAGCATCTTGAACTCCCACTTCTTGTCGCCCGTTTTTGGATCGAAAGCGCGCACCGCGCCGAATCCTTCCTCAGGCTTGCGGAAGTTGACCATACTCGAGCGAAGTCCCCCGATCATGCCGCGCGGCATGTTGCCCACGAACTCCCGGCCTTCGACGTAGTTTACATCCCCTTTCGAGTAGACCGCCGAATAGTTGTCCCAAGAGGGAATGTAGAGCAGGCCAGTCTCAGGACTGAAGGAGGGTGAATACCAATTGGTGCCACCTTGAACACCCGGAAATATCAGAGTGCCGTCGGGAGTGAGCGCCGCCGATGGTGCTTTCATCGGCCGGCCCCGCTCGTCAAAACCAGTGGCCCAATTGAGGGTAGTGAACGGTTTGCCCTGCAGGAACTGACCGGTGGTGCGGTCCAGCACGTAGAAAAACCCGTTGCGGTTAGCCCACAGCATGAGCTTGCGTTTTTGCCCATGCCACTCCATGTCGGCCAGGACGGGGACTTGGACCGAGTCGTAGTCCATTTCATCGTGCGGCGTGAATTGGTAGTACCATTTCAGCTTGCCCGTGTCGGCGTCCAACGCGACGACGCAATCGCTATAAAGATTGTCACCGGCGCGCTGTTCTCCGGTGAAATCGGGTCCTGGGTTTCCGACCCCCCAATAGGTGAGGTTCAGGGCCGGGTCATAGGAGCCCGTCATCCAGATGGAAGCGCCGCCGTGTTTCCAGGAATCGCCTGCCCAGGTCTCGTTACCCGGCTCGCCTTTTCCCGGAATGGTGTAAAAGCGCCAGCGTTCTTTTCCGGTTTTGACATCGTACGCCGCGATAAAACCGCGGATCCCTAGCTCGCCGCCCGCGGTGCCGACGATCACCTCGTCCTTTACCACCAGCGGCGCGTGCGTGATGGCATAGCCAGCCTCGGGACGGGCCACCGCCGTATTCCACAGCACTTGGCCGTTGCGGGCATCGATCGCCACCAGGTGAGCATCGATTGTCCCCATGAACAGCGAGTCTCCCACCATCGCCAGGCCGCGGTTGACGCGCCCGCAGCAGGGCCGTGCTTTGGGTGACGGAAGGTAAGAATATGTCCAGTATTGCCGGCCGGTTTCGGCGTCCAGCGCCACCACATCGTTGGGAGGCTGCACGGTGTACATTACGCCATCCACCACCAGCGGCGTGGCTTCCAGTTTCTCGAGCGATCGCGCCTGAAAGACCCACTGCTGTTCCAGGTTCTTGACGTTCTGCGGCGCGATCTGAGCGAGCGAGCTGTAGCGCTGGCTCATGGAAGTGCCTGAATACGTGAGCCAATTCTGCGGCTCTTTGTCGGCGCTGAGAATTCGATCGAACGACACTTGGGCGGTGGCTAAACCCGATAGCAGTGTGACTGCGGAAATCGCTAGTAGGCCGCGCTTTACGGGAAGCATCATAAACGGATTAGATTCCTTTCAACGAAACTAAGTAAGCTACCAGGTCGTCCAGCTCGTCCGGGCTGAGCTTGTCGCGGAACGAGGGCATGGGGGAATGCTCGAGAAAAGAGGCCTCGCGAAGATTCGACCGGCGGAACGACCGCAGATGCTGGCTGGAATCGATCATCTGGACCGAGAATGTATCTTCGTTGAGAAGCCTTCCGGTGATCGTTTCCCCGCTCGTGGTGACCACCCGGTAGGATCGATTCTGCGGCAGCACTTCCGCATCCGGTTCGAGAATAGAACGCTCCAGCTCCGGGACGCGGCGAAGCCTGCCAATCTCGCTCAGGTCCGGAGCGACGCGGGACCCAGTGCCATTTACCCGGTGGCATTGGGTGCAGTTTCCTTTGTTTGCGAAAATCGACGCACCCCGGCCGGCATCGCCGCGCACGACGGTGCGGCCCTCGGTCGCGATCGAGCGCAGATAGGCGATGATGGCTGCCGCCTGAAACTCCGTGACCCCGTTGGGCGGCATGGCAGTACCCGGGATGCCGGTGAGAACGATGTCGATTAGACCTTCCTCGCTGGTGGCGTGGCGGAATTTTCCGTGGCCCAGGTCTACGCCGTCCACCATATTTCCCTCCGGCCCGTGGCACCCTACGCAGTTGCTGCGGAACAGACGCCCGCCCTCCTCAATATCCGCGGGAGTGAACGTGTGCTGGGCGAGCAGGGCGCCGGCAAATCCCATAACGAACGAAAGTTTTCCTAACATAGGCACTTGGTATTACTGTAACGCCTCCTGTGGTAAAATTTCTGCGCAGCAAGGAGGGCACCAACGTATGGATTCGACCAGACGCGACATACTTGCAACGGGCGCCGCGGCGACCGCGATGGCCGCAGCGCCGAGTTTATTCGCTCAGCAGATTAAGCAGGCAGGAGCTGCCATTCCTTTTTACGAAAAAGGCGCCGTTCGCATCCACTTTGAGGAGTCCGGTTCGGGTTTCCCGTTGTTGCTCATCGCCGGCGGCGGATTGAATTCGGCGATCTCAGGCTTGATCAGCGGCAGCCCTTTTAACCCGATTGAGGAGTTCAAGGGAGAGTACCGCTGCATTGCGTCGGACCTGCGCAACTCTAACGCCGGCCAGTCCTCGGGCCCGCTCGAGATCGACCGGCCGTGGGATTCGTTCACCGACGACCATCTTGGTCTGATGGATCACCTGGGCATCCAGAAGTTCATGGTGCTGGGCTTCTGCATAGGCGGCCCCTTCATCTGGAACCTCTTGCGGCGGGCGCCGGATCGTGTTGTCGCAGCCGTGCTGGCGCAGCCCAGCGGTTTCCGTCCGGAGATGCCCGACCTTTTCTACCAAAACAATATAACGGGCTGGGGTCCGGAATTGATCAAGCGCCGGCCCGACGTCACGATGGAGATGGTCGAGAAATTTCTGACCAAGATGTACCGCACCAACCCCGATTTCGTTTTCACCGTGACACGGGATTTCGTCCGCCATTGCCAGACGCCCGTGCTGATCCTGCCGGATGATATCCCGGCGCATCCTTACACCGTCGCGATGGAGGCGGCCATGCTTGCGCCCAACGCGGAAGTGAGCATATTCCCTTGGAAAGAGCCCCAGGAGCGGATCCCCCTAGCGGTGCGCCAGGTACGGTCGTTCTTGCGGGCACATCGCCCGGCTTCTGCTTAGGCTGGTTAACCCTACTTCGGTTGCGGAACGATCCGGAGATACGGTTTCGGCGACTTCCACCCACTCGGGTATTTCTGCCTGGCTTCTTCCTCCGTCACCGCGGGGAGGATGATCACGTCTTCGCCGTGCTTCCAGTTCACCGGGGTGGCAACCTTGTGCTTGGCCGTGAGCTGCATGGAATCCAGTACGCGCAGCACTTCGTCGAAGTTACGTCCCGTGCTCATCGGGTAGCTAAGCGTGAGCTTGATTTTCTTGTCCGGTCCAATGACGAACACCGTCCGCACGGTGGCATTGGTTGCGGCGGTGCGGCCCTCCGATGTATCGCCTGCTTCGGCGGGCAGCATGTCATAGAGCTTGGCGACTTCGAGCTTTGGGTCGCCGATCATCGGGAAGTTCACGGCATGGCCCTGGGTCTCCTCGATGTCCGCTTTCCATTTGCTGTGGCTGCCCACCGGATCGACGCTCAGCCCGATAATCTTGCAGTTTCGTTTGGCGAATTCCGGTTCGAGGCCAGCCATGTACCCCAGTTCCGTGGTGCAGACGGGAGTAAAGTCCTTGGGGTGCGAAAACAGGACGGCCCAACCATTGCCGATCCATTCGTGGAAGTTGACAGTGCCTTGTGTGGTTTCAGCCGAGAAGTTCGGGGCTTCGTCATTAATGCGCAAGCTCATGGTAGACCTTCGAGTATACATTAAGACGCCGGCACGTGGCGCATGCGGAGGTCCAATTTCCCGGCGTCAGCCAAGTATTGCGGAATACCGCTTTGGGCTCGACAATGACCGCAGTCGAACCGGCCTCGCCTCTTGTTTACCAGGCGGCCGAGTCGTTGCGGTGGACGCCAAGACGGTCGACTACTAAAGAGGCACTCCTGACCCGCCGATCTCCAGAACATACCGGAGAGATGAGCTCATGAAACAACTAGCGAACTCGCGCATCGGATTACTGAACCCGAAGCTACGGATCTCGGTGGTTGCCGTCGGTTTGGCCGCCATAAGCGCAGCTCTTGTGGTTTCTTCCTGCGGCTCCACTCCGCAAAGTCTAATCCTTGGCAAATGGGAGGCGGAGAGTGCATTGAAAGTGACCGCTCAATTCACGCGAGATGGCACGGCAAAGCTCACTATGTTCGGGAAGACGGTCCAAGGCGCCTACAAGTTAAACCCCGAAAACGAATTGGAATGGACACTCAATGGCAGAACTACCAGAGTTAAGGTACATGTGACCGCAAACGAACTGGAATTGACGAACGATGAGAATCAAACAATCAAGTACAGGAGAGAGTGAACCGAGGTCTTAATTTCCGCTGCGGCGGACTTTTGTGACGCGGCCCTCTTCCAGCTCGATTCTTAGCGTACCACCCGATTGCAATTGATAAATGAATACTTCACCATCACTGCTGATCTTCGAGTCTGGTTCACCAAGTTTCTGCAGCACCGCGCTCCGGTCGGCGCCGACGCCAAAGCTGGCCGCTAGATCGTCGGCAAGTTTGAACGTTGGTTTGGCCTCTACCGATGATGGCGCTTCAGAATCGCCGCTAGGGGCTGCCTGACAGATCCCTTGGATCGAATCCATCCAGGAGCTTGATCGAACCCGAACCCCCGTCAAGAAGCCCAATGAACGAGTGCTGACACAGTTGTCATAAAAGGCATTGCCGCCGTTCCCTCCAAAAATCGGGAGAGAAGTTACTTTGGAAAGGTTTCCAATCTGTCCACACACCAGTCCCACACGATCGATAGCGAGACCCGACCCGCCTTGTAAGCCAACCGCGGCATATCCGTCCGGGCAGTAATATTCACCGCTGTCAGTCCCCCCGTTGCCGCCGATTCGACCGGTCGAGGCGCGGTAATCGCCAGGGCGGTAGTAATTGTCTGCATTGGACGGAATGTAGTAGAAAAGCTCGATTGCTTGCGCGAAAGTCCCACTATAGATTCTGGCTCCAAATACGACGCCCACGTTGATGAACCCATAATCTACACCTCCGTTCACGTTTCCGTGCTGGGGTAATGCGGCTATTGGGCTGGCCGGGTCAACTCTGCGGGCGTCAAATGTCGTGCTGACGGCTTTACGTTGTCCCTTGTGAACCATGCCGGGATCGAACCCCTTTGCCGGATCTGAGATGGGGTTTACCTGTTGACCCGCACTCAGTGTCGCTAAGAAGACCAGTACGACAGCGACTACCACGATCCGAACAGGTGACTGGCTCATCATTCGCATCCCTCCTATTCGAAGATGATCGGCTTCGAAACGACTCTCCATTAGCCCGGGTTGAGAAAGCAGCTCCAGGTACGGAATGCGATGCTCGCCGACGGCGCTCTTCTCCAGACTGTAGGCTTCGGTGAACTTGCGCACCACTTGGCCGTATTCCCTCGTGCTCAGGCCGAGTTCGGCGACGGCAGATACACTTGGGCCTTAAAGTTGTGTTCTAATGCGGCCTGTAGCGGGCGCCGCGCGAGAGCAAGCGGTTTCCGAGGTTTCCTTGAGCACCAGAGAAAAGGACGGTGACCATCATGAACTACCAGGTGACGAGCGCGGCTATTCTAACCCTATTGATCGCCCGGGTGGCGAGCGCGCAGGCGCCCGGGTTCGCCTCTGTGCCTGGCGAAGCCGAACCGGCCGCGGTGACAGGGCTGTACCACTGGATTCACTCGACGGCGGATCTCGACCGGGGATGGGAATTTTACCATTCTGTTTTCGGGATGGAGCTGGAGAGTTCGCCCTTCGGGGGGAATACCGGGGCCACGCCGAGGCCCCCCAGGCCGAGGTCGGAAGCATCGGCGGACCCGATCATTTGGGACCTGACCAATACTCACGGTTCCCGCTTCCGCAACGTGTTCATGACGATACCCGGAGTCTACTTTGGCCACGAGCTTTCGGAATTTTCAGGAGTTGAGCAAAGGGCTATTCGAGCGAACCTGTGGGATCCTGGCGCGACGATGCTGATCCTGAATGTCGATCATCTCGAGGCCTCGCTGGACGCACTGAAGAAAGCGGGCGGCGAGATCGTCAGCGCGGAAGGCAAGCCGGTCAGCCTCGATGGCACACGAGCCGTGATTGCGCGCGACCCCGACGGATATCTGCTGGAGCTGATCGAATCGCCCAAACCCGGAGCGGCGATCGGCGTGACGGTGGCGAAAGTCGAACAAACGCACCGATTTTATGAAGATCTCCTCGGCTTCAAAATTCAGTCGCCCGTGCGATTCGAAAACAAAGCACTGAAACTCGCGGGGTTGAGCGGCGGCGAATATCGCGTCAGCAGCGCGTTAATTCCAGGCACCTCGATTCGAATCGAGTTCTTCGAGTTCCGAAAAGTGTCCGGGCCGGCTGGCGAACGAATCACCCCACACTCGGTTCGCTACCGCATCCAGGATCCCGGTGCGCCGCAGTTTCAATTTCGCGTGCGCGATCTGGATCATCTTCTCGAAGAAAGCAAGCGGCGCGGCGTTCCGTTCGTCAGCGTTGGTCAGAAACCAATCGAGCGAGCTTTCGGCCGCTTTGTGTTCGTAACCGACCCGGACGGCGTTCTAGTGGAATTTGTGCATCCGAAATGATGACGGGGCGCCAGGGATCAGCAGTGACTTGCAAAAGCTCAGCAACCGACCGCGCCAGCGGCAGGAGGGCGCGGCGCTACACCACCACAGGCCATTCAGCATGTAAAGCCGGGGCGTATCTCATCACGGGCGCCGGCGGAAATACGACGGCCCGCCTGACGAGCCAGGGATGGATCTTGGTGGATGCGAAGCCCCGGGCAGGAGCCAACTATGAGGAACTGATGGCGCTGATCAAGGGGTCTCGGATCAGCCGATCAAGTACCTCATCGTGACTCACCACCATGCCGACCACTCTCGATGCAGGCGTGCAAGTTGTGGCGCATGAAAATCTCGAGAAGAATCTGGCCGCTGACACCGTTGAACCCAAGCCCGCGTCGCCCAGCCTTACTTATGCGGGTGGGCTAGATACCCTCACTCTAGGCAGCGTTAAGGTTGAATTACATCACTTTGGCCGGGCAAGGGATCTGGTGCATATGGGCGTGCCCCAGGATCAATTGCTATCGCGGATCAAGACCGACGATATTGGATGGGCGCTCCGAGTTCCGTTAGAGCGATCCCGACGACGCGGTATTTTTGCTCACAACCGGGCACCCGGCGTCCCGTAAGATTTCCGAAGTCTAGGTGTTCAGTGGTGGGCCCGACAGAACTCGAATCTGTGACCTCTACCGTGTCAAGGTAGCGCTCTAACCAACTGAGCTACGGGCCCGGAGTACAGCGAGAAAAGTACTACAAATATAGCATTCCCGGCATTCCCTCGATCTCAAGCAGGTCTCTGCTATTGCCGATAGAAGAGCGTGGCCATCCCCAGAACTCGACTGTCCGTTGTTTTGATCGGAGTGCTAACGGCAATGGTCGCGAGCGGCCAGTCCGCTCCGGCCTCCTGGCGATTCGTTTATCCCAACGCCAAGGCTCTGATCGGCATCAATTGGCAGCGCATCCGGCAGTCGCCGGCGGGCGCTATGATTCGCGACAAATGGCTCAACGGGAGTGGCGCGGCGGCGCTTCCAGGCATCGAATTTTTGAATAACATTGACCGGGTGGTGGTTTCATCGCCGGGCAACCAAACCAATGAAGACACGGGCGACGGCACGGCCGTAGAACCGGCCGAGGCGCCCCTGCTGATCGCGGTGGAAGGACACTTTGATGCAGCCAAAGTGCGCCGGCTCTTTACGCGACTTGGGACCAAGCCACAGGCCTACGATTCGTATCAGGTTTATCGGCCGCAGGGGGAAGACGCGAAGGACATGGCTTATGTTCTATTCGACTCGGGCACGATCGTGTTTGGAGACGCGCCGGCGCTTTTTGCGGCGCTTGACCGCAGTCGCTTCCCGGCCCCCCAAGCCGAGCCTGGGTCGATCATCGCGCGAGGGGCCGAGCTGGATGCGACGTACGATGCGTGGCTGGTATCGGCATCACTCGACATTCTGTCAAACGACTGGCTCGGGGGTCTGTTCCGCGAAGACCAGTGGGCGGCGGACGCGCAAGGGGTGGAAGCGGGCGTCCAGCTGCGCTCGGGCCTGGCGGCGGACGTCACCCTGCGCTTTGCGTCAGAGGCCGCAGCCAAGCAGATGGCCGTGGAAATGACTCGACTCACTGCCGTTGCGGCCAAAGACAAGGACGATCCGCGAATGCGGGACATCGCTAGGAACCTGGGGTTCAGCTCCGCTGGGCCGACCGCGAAGATAACCCTCCGGCTCAGCCCGCAAGAACTGGAAGAGAGTGCACAGGCGCTAGCGGTGGCGCATCCGCTTGCGATGCCCACCCCAGCTCTGGCGGCCAGTACCGCGCCTGCCACGGTAGCGCCAGCCACGGTAGCGCCAACTAAGCCTGGGGTCATCCGCATCGAAGGACTGGACGACGGCCCGCGCGAGATCCCATACCCGGACCCACAGCACTGATTGCACCCAGACCCGCGCACGGTTACCCTAGAATCTGCGGCATGGCCAAAGACAAACGTCAACTCGTGGAAGTCCGCTGCCCATGCTGCGAGGCGAAGCTGCAGATCGATCCCGAACTCAAGGCCGTGATCAGCTATGAAGAGCACCAGAAGCCTCGGGCCATCGAAGACATCAGCGCCGCCGTCCAGAAAATGAAGGGTGAAGAGGCGCGCCGGGGCGAGACGTTCCAGAAGTCATTTGAGGAGCATAAGGGCCACCACAAAGTGCTGGAACGGAAGTTCGACGAACTCCTGAAGCAGGCTAAGGAAAACCCTGATGCGCCGAAACCCAAGAGGCCATTCGACTTCGACTAAGCCAGCGCTTCCAGCCGCCCGCTTGTAGGACTCTATCTCTGAAACGTACTCAGGTGAAACTGTACGCCGTCTCGGGTGAGAGCCTCGCACCCCTTAGACGGACTCCCCATGGCAACCATACCCGATTGGCTCCATACTGGCTCTAGTCGTCACTGGTTGTCACTAAAGGCGGAACCAAATGAGGAAACGTTTACTGGTAGCCGGGGTCTTCGCAGCGGCCGGACTTGCGGTTGCAATCCCGCTCGGGGACATGTTTGGACTGGGCCACACACAGTCGTTGATTAGCGGCGGCGCGGCAGGGGCATTCTTGGGCTACGTGATCAGCATCTTCCTGGACATCTTTCTTACCACCCATCACTCCACCGAAATCGAAAACTGAGGCTGCGATACACTGAGGAACTGCGGTAATGAGTTCCTGGGGAGGATCGCGCGTGTCTGAGTGGAAGTACGCACAAGAAAAGCCCACCGAGCGGCTGTGCCGGATTGAGTATTACGGCGTCATGAAGCAGCAGGCCTCGGGCGACGTAGAGTTTATGATCACGGTCCGGGAATATGTGAATCCACCGGATCCGGCCATGCGTTTCCTGGCTCAAGCCGACAAGCAGACCAACCAAAAGACGGCGCCGTATACACCCACCGGCTGGGGCGCTTCCCTGCTGGAGGCGCTGGCGGAATGCGCTAAGGGGATCCGGAAGTTTCCCTACGAGCCCTAGCTGCGACGCCCCTGGCGCCCTGGACCTCGAGCTGGATCACCCGCGCCTTCGAGCGCTGGCTCGAATGGTATTCTCTGGTTAGGGCCAAGGATGAAGGTGCGAAAAGCATCGTGCTGGTTGGGATGCGCATTCCTTTTTATCGGCGCGCTTTACGCCTTCCAACGGCCATTCAAACAGTATCCCGGAGTGGAATATTTCAGCTTTGAGCTGACGCCCGACTGGCAGGACAAGGGCGAGTGGGCGTTCGCGCGTTTGATGTTCCCTCCCGGACCCAACGACGGTTACGCGGGCCGCTTCGACGGCGATTTCCGGCAAGGGCTTTCGCTCTGGACGCAGGATTATCCACGCGCCGACCGTCATTTTTCGCAAGCGGTACGGCGTCTGACGCGCCTGCACGTCCGATCCGTTGAGCAGTCCGTCCTGCTGGAAGACGGCGATGAAGCCTACAACTGGCCCTGGTTGTACGCCGTGCAAGTGGGCGAGTGGGGCTTGACCGAACAGGAAGCCAAGGTGATGCGCGAGTATCTGTTGCGTGGCGGTTTCTTCATGGCGGATGATTTCCACGGGGAGTACGAATGGGAGATGTTCCTGAAGCGCATCCGCTTTGTGTTTCCGGACCGGCCGATTGTCGACATCCCGGAAGACGATCCGATCTTTCACACCGTGTTCGACTTGACCGATCGTTTCCAGATTCCCGGCGCGGCGCATCTCTATCAAGGCTGCAAGAACTGCGGCGAAGGCGGCCGGGGCGCGCACTGGCGCGGGATTTACGACGACAAGGGCCGCATCATGGTGGCGATCTCATACAACTCGGACGTCGGTGACGCCTGGGAGTTCGCCGACGACCCGTCCTATCCGGAAAAGTTCTCGGGCCTGGCAATCCGCGTCGGCGTGAACTATTTGATTTATTCGCTGACGCACTAAGCGTCAGCTTTTGGCTAGATCATCTTGCCTGGTGCGCATTTCGGCCTCGGCTTGGCGTTGGATGTCGCCCATTTTCGCGCCGGTGGCGATGAGAGCCACGAAGCCGACCACCAGCAGAGGCACCGTCACCACGACAAAAAGAATAAAAGCGAAGCGGCGCGCCATCGCGCCCGGCGCGCCGAACAGCGTCAGAACTAAGGTGGATACAACCTGAAACAACCCAATATTGCCAGGCGCTTGGGGCAGCACGCCGCCCAAGCGCAGCAACACCATCAGCGTCGCGGCTTGGGCCCAGGAGACACTGTCGAACCCGTAGGCCTGCATGATCGCGTAAATGGGAACGACCTGAAGCAGCAGGTAAAGAATACTGACCGCCGCGGAGTAATAAAGAAAACGCGAATGGCCGATGAGATGAAGATCCTGGACGAACACGTGGACCCAGGAAAACAGGCGGGCGTCCAGCAGAGCATCCAGCGTTTGCTCTCGCCAGAACATTGCGATCGCGAGCAACGCGGCGCCAACAATTATGAGGATGGCGAGCGAGATGCTGCCGGTAGTCACGATTCCTATGGCCCGGGCATGTTCGCGGCTCAAGGGAAAGCGTCGGATATATCGCAGCGCAAAAAATAGACCGGCGATGAGCAGCACTCCGTCGAAAATACGCTCGATCAGCAGGGCTGAAGCCAGCGTGACGGAGATGGGGATCTTGCTCCAGCGAGCCAGCAAGAAGCAGCGAATCAGTTCGCCAGCGTGCAGTGGCAGGACCTCATTGGCAAATAAGCCAACG
The DNA here is from genome assembly GCA_963824345.1 of Bryobacterales bacterium. GTDB lineage: Bacteria > Acidobacteriota > Terriglobia > Bryobacterales > Bryobacteraceae > Palsa-89. The sequence continues at coordinate 239,984 of CAWGOZ010000004.1, read as the reverse complement.
AAGATGGCGCCTGTCGTCGACCACAGAGAAACGGTAGCCACCGGTTGGAGGACGAGAGCCCAGCGCCAGCCCTGCGCGACATATACCAGCACGTCGGCGATGGCCGCCACGGTGACCCAGCGCCAATCGAGTTCCCGAATATCCTCCCACAATTCGGCCCAGCCGATGCCGTTAACCCACCACACCAGGCAAGCAACCGAGACCACCAAGGTGACGATCGTAATCGCGTGGGAAGCGCGCTTGGATTGCGTCGGGGGAGGCGACATGCCGTTCAACACCATGATAACCGCCGAGGTATGATAACCGCCGAGGTCCTACCTCAGATAAAACAGGCTGAGGCGGGGCAGGCCGGCGGACTCGAGCAGTTGGCGCTCGAGATATTGTTTTTCGAGCATGGCCAATTGCGGCGCGGTCATTTTGCCGCGGTAGGGGCGAAGCTGAAGATCGAGCCGGCGACGCGCTTCGAGAAGCTGCTCATCGGTCTGGCGGGAGCGCACCACGGCAATCATCTTTTCCTCGAGCGAGGTCAAGCGGCGTTCCAGATCCTCGATATCGCGATACAGCGCAGAGGCGCCGGAAGCGAGCTGCTCCACCGTGGCAGCGACTTCCGCCAGCCCCTCCTGGCGGGGGATCCGCTCCGCGTTGGCGGTCAAAAAGGTAACCAGTGCTTCCAAAGTGAAAGGCGCGGAGGATTCCTTGCGAACACCGGGCGAGGGCGCAACTCCGGCCATGGCCTGGGCTTCGATCATCACCGCCTGCGCGCAATACGCGACGGAGTTCACGTTTTGGCCTCGTTTCTTTTTCGCGCGCCATTTGTCAAACGCGGCATCAACGCCGCGTAGGACGGCCTCCAGCGGCACGCCCGCGTTTTTCCACGCCTCCACCAGCGCCCAGTCCAGCGGTGACATCAGGAACAGCCCGGTACCGCGCGCCTTTTGAAAACGCTCTTCAACCTCGGTGAAATAGTTGAAGTAATTGGATGGCCAGGGCGCTTCCTCCGGCGTCACTTTTTCCGATTGCGGCGCCATATGATTTCCAGGCCCTCGAGCGTCAGGTTTTCGTTGATGTGCTGGACAGTGCGAGCCGCGCCCGCGATCAACTGGGCTTGACCCCCGGTGGCGATGACCTGGGTTGCGGCGCCGAGCTCGGTTACCACCCGGCCGACGATGCCATCGATCAATCCGGCGAATCCATAGTACAGGCCGGACTGAATGCTGTTCACGGTGTTCTTGCCGATGAGCCGCTCGGGTTCGCGAAGATCCACCATGGGCAGCCGCGCCGTCTTTGCAAACAGGCCGCTGATGGACATGCCGATGCCCGGGCAGATCATCCCGCCCAAATATTCGGCGTTGGCCGAAACGACATCGAAGTTGATGGTTGTTCCGAGATCCACAACCACGGAAGGGCCGCCATAGCGATGAAACGCCGCGACGCCGTTCACCACCCGATCGGCGCCCACCTCGCGAGGGTTCTCGTACAGCACTTTCAAGCCGACGTCGGTGTCCGGCGTCACGAACAGCGGCGTGGTCTGAAAATAGCGCTGCGACATAGCCAGGAGCGGGGCGTCCAGCGTGGGCACGACACTGGCGATAATGATCCCATCCACGCGCGCCAGATCCAGCGAGGCCAGCGCGAACAGGTTGCGCATCAGGACGCCCCACTCATCGGCGGTCTGCTCATGGATGGTGCGCAGACGCCAGCGCCCGATCAGGGTGGTGTCCTCAAAAGCGCCGATGGTGATATTGCTGTTGCCTGCATCGAGAGCTAGGAGCATGGGCGCACTCCTCCGGCGACGATCAAGTTCTGGCTGCCGTCGTCGCCCCGAAGAATCAGAAAGCCGGAATCATTCAGTCCCGCGGTGGTGCCAAGGAGCGAGGCGCCCTCCTGATCCACACATACGCGGCGTCCGGCGACGTAGCTGGAGGCGCGGGAGAATGTTTCAATCACCGCTCCCCTGCCGTCTTTTTCGAGCAAGGCGCAGTAAGCGTCGACGCTCGGGAGCAGCTCCATAATCAGGCGCTCTCGCGAATGAATGCGGCCGCCGGCGATACGCAATGAAGTCGCAATGCCGCTCAGCTCTGCCGGGAACGAGGAATGATTCACGTTAATGCCGATGCCTGCAATGATAGCTGAGCCTTCGAGCTGGGTCAGGATGCCGGCGCATTTCCCCTCGGACTTCTTTGACGGGATCAGCACGTCGTTGGGCCAGCGCAGGTCGCAATCCAAATCCGTGGCTCGGAAAATTGCCTCTCTTACCGCCAGGCCAAGCGCAAGCGTGACCACCGGCAGCGTGGCCGGCGTGAATGAGTGCCGCAGGATGACCGAGAGGTATAGGCCGGAGGCGGGTTCGGAGTGCCAGATTCGGCCGTGGCGGCCGCGGCCGGCGGTCTGTTCTTCCGCTCCAATGACCGTGCCGGATGGAGCGCCGGATGCCGCCAACCGGCTCGCTTCGGCCATGGTGGAACCGATGACAGAGTGCCACTCGATGCGGCGATCGGGGAATTGCGTTCGCACGGCTTCGAGGTCAAAGGCCATCGAGCGTGTCGCGATTTTTCTGAACCTGCGCGAGATAATCGGCGCGCTTGCTCCGCAATTCCTCGACGATGTGCGCGGGCGCGTTGGAAAGAAATCTTTCGTTGGCGAGCTGGCGGTCGATATTGATGACAAGCTTCTCGAGCTTGTCGTTTTCCTTGAGCACGCGGTCGCGAAGCGCGCCGCGATCCACTTCAGGAAGCTGGAGCTCCAGATCGAAATGCTGCGTGGATCGAACCGCGCCGCTGAGCACGGGAGCTGCGCCGGTCCGCACGTCGAGCTTCACTCTGCCAAGCCGCTCAAGCACCGGTAATTCAACCTTCGCCGCTCCGTTGCGGCAATAGAGCACGCCGGCCAGCTCCAGTTTGTCGTCGAGCCCGTTGTCGGCCTTGAGCTTTCGCGCGGCTGTGACCATGTCCTGCAACAAAGTCATCTCGCGCTCCGCAGTCTCGTCAATCCTAGCGGTCTGCGGATATTGCGCCAACGCAATGGAGGTGGTCTGCCCGAAGCGATGCCACAACTCCTCGGTGATGAACGGCAAGATGGGATGCTGCAAACGCAGATACGCGCTAAAGACTGCTAGGAGATTACGCCAGTCGTTGGTGAGGCCGGACCCCGGGGACAAGCGAAGCTTCTTAATTTCGAGGTACCAATCGCAAAAATCGTGCCAGAAGAATTGCCACAGTTGTTCGGCCACTTCGTGATAACGATGCTGTTCCAGGCCGCGGTTCACCGATTCGGCCGTGCGGCTGAGACGGCTGAAAATCCAGCGGTCCTCCAGTGTTTGGATCTCGCCTGGCGTGGGAAGGGAGGGCTCAAGCCCCGAGCTTTCCATATTCATTAGGAGCAGCCGGGCGGCGTTCCATAATTTATTGCAGAATTGGCGGGCGGAGTTCAGCTTGTCTTCGTTATAGGTGATGTCGGTGCCGGGCGCAGCCGCCATCAACAGCCACAAGCGGCAAGCATCGGTACCGTATTTGTCGTTGATGTCGAGGGGGTCCACCACGTTGCCCTTGGTCTTGGACATTTTTTTTCGATACGGATCGCGCACCAGGCCGTGCATATGCACCTGGCGAAACGGAACGTCGCCGGTGAGCTCGATGCCCATCATCATCATGCGCGCCACCCAGAAGAACAGGATGTCGAAGCCGGTGATCATGAGGCTGGTCGGATAGTAAGCGCGATAATCCTCCGTGTCGGCTGGCCAGCCAAGCGTGGAAAACGGCCACAGGCTGGAACTGAACCAAGTATCGAGCACATCAGGATCTTGCTCGATCGCCTGCGACTCGCAGTGCGAACAGACCTTCGGAACCTCTCGGGCCACGGTGATCTTCTTGCAAGTTCCGCAATGCCAAGCGGGGATACGATGCCCCCACCAAAGCTGGCGCGAAATGCACCAGTCGCGGATGTTCTCCATCCAATTAAAGAAAGTCTTGTTCCAATTGTCGGGCACGAACTGAATGCGGGCGTCATTGACCGCCGCTAGAGCCTTCTTAGCGAGTGGACTGGTTTTCACGAACCACTGCGTGGAGATGAGCGGCTCAACGATGGTGCTACAGCGATCGCACTTGCTAAGCGCTAGCGTGTACGGTTCCACTTTTTCGAGTAAGCCTTGTTTCTCAAGATCGGCGACAATCCGTTTGCGAGCTTCAAAGCGGTCCAGGCCGGCGTAAGGGCCAGCCTCAGCCGTCATGCGCGCATCTTCGCCAATGACCTTGATTTGCGCGAGGTTGTGGCGCTTGCCCGCTTCGAGATCGTTCGGATCGTGCGCCGGAGTCACTTTGACAACGCCGGTGCCGAATTGCGGATCGGCGATCTCATCGAAGATGATGGGAAGCGGCCGGTTCATCAACGGCAGCGTCACTGTTTGGCCCGCGAGATCCTGATAGCGCGGATCCGCCGGATTCACCGCCACCGCCGTATCGCCGAGCATGGTCTCAGGCCGGGTGGTGGCGACGATCAGATAGCGTGAGCTATCGTTCACCGGATAGCGGATGTGCCAGAGGCTGCCCGGCGTCTCTTCGTGCTTTACTTCGAGGTCTGAAAGGGCGGTGGCGCAGCGCGGGCACCAGTTCACCATGTAAGTGCCGCGGTAGATGAGGCCGCGTTCGAAGAGGCGAACGAAAGCTTCCAGCACGGCGCCGGAAAGCTCGGGACTGAGGGTGAATTTTTCACGGCTCCAGTCGCAGCTATCGCCAATGCGCTTCATCTGCGAAGTAATGCGGTTGCCGTACTTTTCTTTCCACTCCCAGACGCGCCGCACGAATTCTTCGCGTCCGAGGTGCTGGCGGGTGATTCCTTCGGCGGCAAGGCTGCGTTCCACCAGCATCTGCGTTGCGATGCCGGCATGGTCGGTACCGGGAAGAAACAGCGTGTTGTCACCGCGCATGCGATGCCAGCGCGTGGCTGTGTCGATCACTGTGTGATCGAGCATATGGCCGATGTGGAGCGATCCAGTTACGTTGGGCGGCGGAACGGCGAGCGAAAATCGCGGGCCGGGCGCGTGCGGGTCGGCGCGAAAGATACCTGACGCCACCCACCACTCCGCCCAATGCGGCTCGAAGCGTTGCGGCTCGTATGCTTTTTCCAATTCCATGAGGAGACTACCAGTTTAGCAAGCGGCCGAAATTCGACGGACCGCCGGCTGATCGTCCCCAGGAACTTCACTTGCCGACGAGCCCGCAAAACACTCCCCGATGAAATCGCGTACGACGGTATTCTTAGACTGTCGTCGCTACTTCCCCTTGCGCTGCTTCCAAGAACGCGCCGGTGTTGATCAAATTCTGGTAGCGCAGCACTTTGCCGTTTTGATCGAACTTGAAGTAATGTACCACCGGGGTGTTCACTCGAATGCCGGTTTTCTTGACTGTGGCTTCGTAGCGGCCAAACGCCGCCACGACGTCGCCGGAGGCCACAAACTCGCTCATTTTCAGCACGGGCTCGGCGTGTTCTGCAGCGATACCCGTAAAGAAGCCAACGGCTTCCTGCCGTCCACGCCGGATGCCGCCAAAGCCGATAGCCTTGGGGGCCTCAAACTCCCAGCTTACGTTCTCAGCCAGGTGGCTGAGAATCGCGTCTACGTCTCCCCGGCCAAATGCCGCGTACATTTCATTTACAGTCTGTAAGTGATTCGACATATTCTCCCTTTCCCTATTTACGCTTGGTGTGCGCTAAGCGACAGGCACTTCGCACCGGCAGAAACAGCACCCGTTCCGGACATTTGTATTCCGCCAGATGTCAGCGCGAAAATGCGATCAACTCCCCGCAGCTTAACTCTTGGCCTTTTCGCAAGGCAACGTAGCCAGCGCAACTCCTCCCCATGCTTTACTTCCAGGCCCTAAAGTGGGAGCGCGTGTTCCCGTGCGCGTCAACCGTGAAATCGAAGGCCACTGGCGTCGCGTTCAGAGAGGCGAGTTTGGGCGCCGTCGTCGTAAAACTCAAGGACCCGCGATAGTGCACGCTGCCGTCGGGACCAAAATTACCGGTACCCATAGCCTTCCAGGTGGCCATGTCGCCTCCCAATGATGAATAGACGCCTTGTCCTTCGCCAAACAGGCTTCCATCCGGTTTCGTGGTGGCGACGTAGGTACCAATGTTTACCCCGTCCAGGCCCAGAAGTTTGGTCAGATCCTCGAACGATGCCTCCACTCGCAATGGTTCCGTGCCGATGATGCGACGACCGCTGCGTTTGACTTGGCCCACACCGATTTCTTCCTCAATCATAATTTGAATTCTCCTTTTCCTTTTATTGGCCTGAACGCGGTGTCTGGGGTTACCGCCTCCGTCCGGCTGCTCGAATGCGAGTATGGCCTGCGCCTATCCAGGACTCAAGCGAAACCGAGCGAAAACCGTCGGAAGTCAAGCGGTTTCGCTCTTTTTCGTCGTATTTCATCTTAGGAACTGAGGTTCTATGCTGGTGCTCTATACTGGGCCTGACACGCGATACTTGCCGGAGGGGACCATGACAGATCCGAGGGCGTCGTCGAGCGGCGCCAACGAACGCTTGGAGTCCTGGAAAGACATCGCAGCTTTCTTCGGCCGCGAGGTCCGTACGGTCCAGGGCTGGGAGAAAAACGAAGGACTTCCAGTTCACCGTCACCAGCACGGCAAGCAAGGCTCCGTGTTTGCCTTTCGGGCGGAGCTGGATGCCTGGCGGCAGAGCCGCGCCAGTGCTCCCGTGGCGGCAGTCCCCCTGGTCGAAAGCCCAGCTGCGGACCCACCGCACAAAGCACTGGATGCAGCCAAAGATGCGGCTAATACTTCCAAGCTACCGCTCTGGCTCACGGCGGGGTGCTTCGCTTTACTGGCCGGGCTGAGCCTTTACCTCGTCACGAAGCAAAGGGCCCGCTCCAACGTGCCGGACGCTCCGTCATCGATCGTGGTCCTGCCGTTCGTAGACATGAGTCCTGGAAAAGACCAGGAGTACTTCAGTGACGGCCTGACCGAAGAGATTATCGACTCGTTGAGCCGCGTGCCGGAGCTGCGAGTGGTGGCGCGCACGTCGGCATTTGCGTACAAAGGCAAGAATGCCGACATCCGCAAAATCGCCAGGCAATTCGATGTGGACTCCGTCCTCGAAGGAAGCGTGCGAAAATCCGGCGATCAGCTTCGCATTACGGCCCAGTTGAATCGCGCCAGCGACGGATTTCATTACTGGTCGCAAACTTATGACCGGCCATGGCAGGACATCTTTGCCGTCCAGCGAGAAATTTCGCAAGCGATCGCGAGTAAACTGCAGACCGGTTCGTCGCACATCGTGGAACCGACGCAACGGCCGCCCACAGCCGATTTGGAAGCCTACCGGCTTTACTCCGAAGCACGCTTTTTCTTCAACCAGTTCACTCCCGATTCGTTCCGTAAAGCGATTGATCGCTATCAACAAGCGATCGCCCGCGATCCCGGATTCGCGCTGGCCTATTCGGGACTCGCGGACTCGTACGCCTACATGGCGGAATTTTCGATTTCTCCACCCAACGAAGTCATGCCCAAGGCGAGGGACGCTGCCGAAAAGGCCGTGGCGCTCGATCCAGGGTTGGGCGAGGCACACACTTCATTCGGCCTGGTGAAATTGGATTACGAATGGGACCGGCCCGCGGCTGAGAAGGAGTTCTTACGCGCCGCCGAACTTAATCCAAGTTCCAGTTGGCCGCACCATTGGTTAGGGCACCTGCGGGAAGCGCAAGGCCGACTTGACGAGGCAATTGCGGAAATGAGAAAGGCGATGACTTACGATCCACTTTCGCCGCCACTTTATTGGGATTTGGCGAGCGATCTCGTCCTGGCTCGTAAGTACGACGATGCGGCCGCACTGGTGGACAAGGGGTTAGAGCTATTTCCGTTGGAACAAGACTTATTGTTGGGCGCTAAAATGAGACTTGCGTTCCGTCAGGGTAACCAGGCTGCCGCGTATGGTGCCGTTGCGGCGCTGAAGAAGAACCCGGAGGCTAACGCGGGAAACGTAACGGTGCTGGCTCTGCAAGGAATCTATGCGGCTAAAACCGGCGACAAAGCCGGCGCTCGTCGAATTCTTAATGCGCTGGAACAACACCGCCAGAAGGCCTATACCGATGCCGTGCCCGCCGTGGAAATCTGCAGCGCGCTTGGCGATCAGGGATGCGTGCAGCTCTGGTTGGAGCGCGCCTATCAGGACCATTCCACTGTTTTTGTCTACCTCCCGCTCTCTCTGGCCGACGAACTTGCGAAATTTCCGCGGACGCGTGAGCTGCTTGTACACATTCGATAACTTGGCTCGCGCGTCGGCGTCAAAACGGCCGACCGGCCCCCACTCCGCCCAGCGAGGTTCGACGCGCTCGCGGCCCGTAGGCCTTCCCAATTTCAGGGAGACTCCAGTTTGGCAAGCGACCGAAATTTGACAGCGTGAAAACGGGATGTTGTAATGAGTGGAAGAAACCTGCCTGCCTGTTCCTCAGTAGCTCAATGGTAGAGCATTCGGCTGTTAACCGAAGGGTTGTAGGTTCGAGTCCTACCTGAGGAGCCAAACTATTTCTGTCCGGCCCGGACACATAGGAAACAGAATGTACCTTATGCCCTTTACAGCGGCAGCAAAATGGCACCCCTTCTTTTCATCGAGGTATTGGCTAAGGAGCTTGGCGCACGAGGCGTTACCGTCAACGCCATAAATGGCAGCACCAAGGGCGCCACCGTTAGGAACAAGCTCGGGGCTCTACGCCACTGTCTTCTGGGGCCGCTGGCAAAGGCGGGAGCGTTAGCGTCGGCATAGTATGGTTCGTTGTCGGCCCATCTTCGGCGGGCCGGCCGGCAGCCACATACTGACGCTGCTGCGCGAGTTGAAAGCGCCGGCCGTCACCACGCTGCACACCGTGCTTCTCAAGCCGAACGCCGACCAGCATCGCGTCATGCGGAAATTGATCGCGGAGTCAACCCGGCTGGTCGTTATGACGGAGCGCGGCCGGACGATCTTGCAGGAGGTTTATCACGCACCACCAACGAAGATCGATCTCATCCCGCATGGGATTCCCGACGTAGCATTTGTCGCCCCGGATTGTTACAAGGAACAATTTGGCGTGGCGGGAAAGAAGGTGTTGCTCACGTTCGGGCTGCTGTCGCCGAACAAGGGGATTGAACATGTGCTCTATGCTCTGCCGGACATCGTGGCGGAGTTTCCCGACCTCGTCTACATCGTGCTGGGCGCAACCCACCCTCACGAGTTGCGGACGCGAGGCGAAGCCTACCGCCTCGGCCTCCAGGCAATCGCCAGGGGACACAAACTCGAGAACCATGTCATCTTTCACAACTATCCGTAACAGGCGACAAAATCGCGAGCCTTAGCGGAACGCGGCGTGGTCGAAGGCCCTGTGCACGTTGCACAGCACCGGTGGCGACACCGTCGCTCCGGCACCATCTGCGGTCCACCTCGTGCAGATAGATGTTACTCAGCAACGGCGAGATCACCCCTCCCTGCGGCGAACCGCGGTCGGGATGCGTCACCTTGCCTTCCTCCATGACTCCTGCTTTCAGCCAAGCGCGGATCAGGCGCAGGATCTGTTTGTCTCCAGCCGCTTCTGCAACAAGCTCCATGTCGGGCTCAGCGTTCACAAGGGCCGCGATCCTTTGCGTAGAAGTGCATGGTCGTCAACGGTCAGGATTCGGTTCACCGTATGAGTCGGCATAAGATCCGGTCTTTCTCTGTAACAATCGGAATACACGAGGAGTCCGAGGCTTCAGATAGGCGAGAGGTGCGGGCACCGTAATTTGGACCTCGGCCCCCGCCATGGCCTGGCTCCACAAATCGAATTTTGCGCCGATTACTTTCGCCCGCTCGCGTACTCCCGGAAGACCCCAATGGCCGGGGCGTGCACCCGATTCGAGCACTTTGGAATCAACCCCGATTCCATCGTCGCGAATGCGAAGGCGAAGCTCCTGAGCGGAGTACCGAATTTCGACTTCGATCAGTTTTGCCCGAGCATGGCGAAATGCATTTCGCAGGACTTCGCGACCGATCCGATAAAGTTCGTCCTGAAGGACCGGAGATAACGCTCTAGGAGATCCTTCAACGGTTACCCGGAATTCTGTGCCGTGTGGGCTTCCGGACTGAGCTTCCGAGAATTCTTGGCCAGTTCCTCCCAGCATCTCAGCCAAATCCCCACCGGGCGTAGAGGCGGATCGTAGTTCGTGAATCGCGTTTCGGCCTTCAGCAATGGCCGCCCGGGCGCTGGAGATCGCGTTGTTCAGCATTCCGCTTGCCTCGTCGGGACGTCGTGAAAGCAGCTTTTGCGCAGCCTGGAATTCGAACAACGAACCCTGAAAACTCTGCAGCAGTGTGTCGTGCAACTCGCGAGCAATTCGCGTCCGCTCCCCGATCCGCGCTTCGAGGCGGATGTTGAATTGACTACGGATCTGGCGTAGCCTGAATCGATAGAGTACCCAAAAAGAGAACAGCGCGGCTCCGATATAGAGGGCTTGAAACCAATGCGTCTGATAGTAAGCTGGATCGATTGAAAACTCGACTGCGGCCCCCTGCTCATTCCAAACGCCATCATTATTGGAGGCCTTTACCAGAAATCGATACTTTCTCGGCGCAAGATCCGTGTAGTAAGCCTGCCTTCGAATGGCCTCCTGCCACCGTTGGTCCACGCCTTCGAGCTTATAAAGGAACCGAACCCGCTCCGGAATCGTCAAGCTGAACGCCGTGTAATCGATCTCAAGACTGTGAGTAAGTTTGGGAAGGGTCAGTCCCAGCGAAGCATTCACGCTTTTACCGTCGGCGATCATGGTTTCAATCTCTACGGGCGGCGGCAGCGTATTAGGGTACTGATGAGAATTCTGATCCAAATATCCGAGCCCCTCCGATGTCAACACCCAGAGGCGATCCCGCGAACCGGCTATGTTCAGGACAAATCCCGGAATTCCATCGAGTGCACTTAACCGTTCCAGGTGCGGCTCGTATTTCGGATTTGCCGCAGCGCGGTCGAATTCAGAGATTGGCATCCTGATCAAAACTCTGCCCGCCTTCAGCCACAGAAAGCTATTTTCGCCGAGTTTCACTGCGTCCGGGTGAAGGCCGGGTCCCACACTCACCAATTGAAAGTGGCCGTTTCTGAACCTGGCCAAGCCTCCGTCCCGGGCGAGCCAAACGTCACCCCTATTGTCCCAGGCAATGTCAGCCGTGTTTCCTTCGGGCAATCCGTCATTTGTACCGTATTCCTTGATGAACCCGTTATCGTAGACGGAAATTCTGCCGTCATTGTACGTGATCCACACCAACCCCGGGCCCCTCGGATAAAAACCACTCAAGCCCTCCGGCCGAAGCTCGGCAATTCTTGTAACTTTGCCGGAGGAGAACCGCATGACGCCCTGTTCAGGCATGGCAATCCAAAGGTCGCCGTTTCCGCATCCGATCGTTCTGAAAGAGGCATTGCGCAGGTGAACCGAATACACAATTTCTTTCCCGGTCCACTTCCCTATGCCCAACGGAGTGGCTACCCAAACCGTGCCATCGGCCTCATAGCAATACGCGGCGGAGGCTCTGGGAAGAGCTAAAGTCGAAATCTTTCCGTCCAGCGCGAAGCGTTCCAGCGTGGGAGGATCGGACGTGTGGATGAGAATTCCACCGTCATTCGAAGAGTCCCACATCAGGTCCATCCGGTCCGGGTGCGGGACAGCGACTCGGTGAAAAATGCCGTTCCGGAGGCGGTCGAGGCCAGCGACTGTAGCCACCCAGAGATTGCCTTCGCGATCTTCGATCATTGAATAGATGTGGCCGTCGGAAAGGCCGTCCTTCGTTGTGAATCGTTCAGCCTGTGGCCCGGGTACTGTGATTTTCAGACCGGAGATCGCTGCCGGTGCACGAATTCTCCAAAGACCGCTGCCGAAGGTGCCAATCCACAGGGCACCCTCGCGATCCACAAGAACTTTGGTTACTTCCGCCCTGGTGTCGATTTCGGACCCTCCGGAACTCAGCGAGCGCACCGAATCGTCGTTGAAGACCCAAATCGCTCCGGACGGGGATTGTGCGAAGATGTCAAATCTTCGCTTCAGACGCCCAGGAACTCCCGCATACATAAAATGGTCGTCGCCGGGCCGCAATTTGAGGAGGCTATCTTCGGTTACCAGCCAGAGCACGCCGTCCCGGTCGAACCACACAGAGCGTGAGCGTTTGGCGGAAAGGTGCAGCGCACGGGCCGCTTCCTGCCATCGTCCATCCCTGAATCGCGCCAGCCCGCCGTTTGCGGTCGCTGCGACTAGCGAGCCGTCCCGATCCTCCGCGAGCGCATTCGTCCAAGGCAGTTCCTGAAGCGAAAAGGTCGAGACCTTTCCTTTGAAAAGCCGGCTGACGCGGCCGGTATAGAAGACCACCCAAAGGCTGCCGTCGCGGGTGGCTAGCATGCTCTCGATATGCGGTTGCGACAAGGCTTCCACGCGCTCGAACCGAACACCATCAAAACGAAACAACCCTTCGCCCGTTGCCAACCAGAGGGCTCCATCTTTGGTCTGGGCGAGTTCGTTGACCCAGCTAAACGGAGTTTCGCCAGCACTCCACTTCGTATGGACGAAATCGGTGATTCTAGTTTGGGGATCGAGCGCCATCAGAGGCGCGGCTGCGAGCAGGCACACGAAAAGCAGGCGTGTGGCTGTTACCACGACATGCCATCCGCGGTCCATCTTACGCCTCAAGGCTTGCCACTCCTCTCGCTCTCCCAACTCAAAGAAGGCGGAGCTCTTTTCCTCGCCGGGCGGAGCTGAGTCCTTCATGATATTTCATTTCCGCGGAACCAGAGAGTACGCTGGTCGCGCCGGTTCCACACCGCCCAAGCATACAATTCGCTGCAATGTCGATGCTGTTTTTCTCGGTCACGGACAACCGGAGCCGGTGCGAGCCGGTTGCGCGCAATCCATGCAATGGCAAATGGCAGAAACGACGGCCAAAGAGATGGACAAAGTTGACCCACGTCAATCGGGGCGTCAAGCGACCAACGAACCGCATCATGGTGTTTCAACCAGATAAGGACGATAAACAAGAGTAGCGCTGAAGAGTCGGCCGCCTCGAGTTCCAGCACCATCACAGTCACGATCATGGCGAACACGCCCTGTGTAAATGCAATCAGACGATTCGGAGTTATTGTTTCTTCACGCATTGCGAACGGCTCGCGTTGTCGCCGAGGGGTCGGTTTCGGAATGGCAAAAGATGCAGCGCTTGTCGTTCTGGTGATCCAGCTTCGCGCAAAAGGGGCCTTTTCCGTTTCGGGCCAGAAGAAATACCTCGCCGGCCGAAAGCATACCCAAGGTTGGCGCCGTCAGATAGATCCAGAGGCTTTGCCAGTAGCCGCCGCAAACGGCGGGGCCGAAAGTGCGAGCCGGGTTCGCGCTCATTCCGGATACGGGCGATTCAAAAGCGATGCCCGATGCAATCAGAAGCGCCGCGAAGTAGCGGGTATAAGGCGCAAGAACCCTGTGATTGGAGGCAACCAGCACCGTCATCATCAGTAGAAACGAGACTGCCACCTCGGCGAGGAACGCAGCCCAGTCGCCATAAGTTCCCGGCAGTGTGGCGCTATAGCGGACAGCGTTGTGCGCCGGTGCTCCCCAAAATACCAGTGTCGCCAGAGCCACGCCCGCGACTGCCCCTACCAATTGGGAGGCGCAGTAGAACAGGGCATCCCACGACGCCACTTTACCCAGGCGACAAAATGCCAATGTGACCGCAGGATTGAAGTGCGCGCCGGATTGCTTCCCCCATGGAGAAAGAACGATCAGGATGACGGTTGCGCCCATTCCTCCGCCCATCAGCAGCCGCCGCGTGGCGTCGTTGCGCAAGTAAGTCTGGAGCGGCGAAGCGGGGTGCCACAACAAAGTAGCCAGAACGCAGGCAGAGAAGAGGTAGCAGCCCGCTTCTCCGGCTTCCATCAGATACTCCGGCCAGTGACGGCGCAGGCTATCACCCGCGTTCAGCGCGCCTTCGTACGCGTTCGGGTTCGCCACGTCTGCCTTCCTGTTAATCCGCAGATCACGCGAGTCAGGACTGCTCAGCGTGATCCACCCTCCGCGGCACGCTCATGAACAGTGCCTTCAACCCTTCCGTCATTGTCGGGTGTGCAAACATGGCATCGCGCAATCCGGTATAAGGCAACCCTGCCAACATCGCGAGTTGAACCGTACCCATGAGTTCGCCAGCCTCAGCCCCAAAGGCCGTGAAACCGAGGATGCGATCGCTTTGCGCATCGACCAGGGTCTTCATGAATCCTCGTCGTTCCGAGATGGTCCAGGCCCGCCACGCCGAATCGAACGGGACGGACGCGACGCGGTAGGCAAGGCCTCGTTCCCGCGCCTGTGACTCCGTGAGGCCAACGTGCGCCAGTTCCGGATCGATAAATACGCAAGACGGAACCAGGCGGTTTGCCGTAGTGCGGTGGCCGCCATTCAGATTTTCGAGAATGATGACAGCGTCGTCCTCGGATACATGCGTGAAATAGGGGCTGCCCGCGCACTCTCCCATCCCCCATACGTTTGGCGCGGTCGTCTCCAGACGTTCGTTTACTCGAATATGGCCCTTTTCCGTAACTTCAATTCCAGCCTTTTCGAGTCCGATTGCCCACGGTGTTTGGGGTCCGTCCGAGCGATACGAGAATGTCGGTTCCGTCGATGGTACGGTTGCCGGCTCCGCTGCGCAGTTGAAGACTGACGCGAGTGCCGGAACAGCCATCGACACGTAAGACCTCCGCGCCCAACAGCACATTAATGCCTTCGTCCCGGAATAAGCGTAGAACCGCCTCGGAAACGTCGGGGTCTTCATTGGAGGCAAGCTGGGAATCACGGGAAATCAGAGTCACTTGGCTTCCCAGTCTCCGCAGAGCCTGCCCCAATTCAAGGCCAACATATCCGCCTCCGAGCACGATCAGATGTTCGGGACACCGCTGCAGGTCAAGCGCTTCGATATGAGTCAACGGCTTCGCTTCGCGCAATCCTGGCGTATCGGGCACGGTAGCGTGAGTTCCGAGATCGACGAACACACGATCTGCAGCGATAGTGCGCTCTCCGCCATCGCGCAGTGCGATATGAATGGTTCGAGGTGCGACGAACGTGCCATCGCCGAGAATGAGTTCATCTCCTGCGCCGCGGAATTTGTCCACATGGATTTTGACGAACGCCTCGACCATTTCGCGTTTGCGCGCGTAGACCCCCGCCATGTCGATGGTTGTCGGCCCGGTCTCGATCCCAAACTCGCGATGTCGCGCTAGCAACGAAGCGACCTTGGCCGAATAAATAACGTTCTTGCTCGGCAGACACGCGACATTGGGGCAGGCCCCGCCGATATATTTCCGTTCAACGACAGCGGTTCGTCTTCCAGTCTTCGCCATGTTCCAGGCCATCACCTTGCCGGCCGTGCCGGCGCCGAAGACGACGACGTTGTATCGTTCAGGCGCATTCATCTGATTCATCTCCATGGAGCAGCAGTCACGAACTACTGCCGCTGATAACCGCGCAAGCGGAGCGGCTCTTGAATTTGAAAACCAAGGAGAATGCCCGTGGGCACATCGATTCTCCGACCTCGCGTGACTACATGGCGTGCGGCCTCCTCGCTGCCGCCGATCCACTTGGCGGCGCCACGATTAACGCCAATGCCGCCAGCACCCGGCCTCTCGTTCTCGGTTTCCAGCGCATAGCGAACGTCCCTGGCGACTATTGCTTCGATGGCGAGTGTCAGTGACGTCATCCCGGCGCCTCCGGGGCCAAGGTACGAGACGGATCGCACAGCCAGCTCCACTGGAGAGTCCTTCGGAATCAGCACTGCTCCGTTTTGGTCGAGGATATCTGCTGCAATGCTCGCAAGGTAAACCGTACTACGGTACGCCTTAGCCGTATTCACTGTCTCCTTCATTCGGACTATGAACGAAGTTCCTGGAGGCAGCACTCCAGGCTCTGCGGTGACAGTGTGAACGGGACCGATCGCGATCGCGTCGGCTGTATCCCCAGCGACGCAACTGCCCAACGCCAGGAGCGTCAGTGCTGCGAAATTGAAAAACATGTGTCTCATAGATATCCTTTCTTTCTTCAAAACATCGATCAAGCTGAGATAAAGCGCTCTACGAGAGCTGCGGTATCCTCGGGGTTCGCTTCCGGGAAGAAGTGGCCACCCTTCATCGCCTGTCCCTCCGCCCGAGGCGCCCACTGACGCCAAATGCCCAGCGAACCGCCTTCCTTCGTGTAAAACGTATCGAGGGGACCACCCTCCGCCCATAGATGCAACATGGGGCATTCGATCCGCTTCGCGGCTTCCTTGTCCGCGCGATCATGCTCGACATCGATCGTTGCCGCTGCACGGTATTCTTCGCAGATTCCATGAACGCGTGCCCGATTCCGGTAAGTGGCAACGTACTCGTCGAGAACCTCCTTGCCGAACGAACCTTGGCCGAACGAGTCATGAAAGACGGCCTCGGGAGCGCCGAGCAGGTAACTCTCCGGCAGCGGCTCTTTCTGCGAGAGCAAAACCCAGGGCCAATAGGTCTGGGCAAACCGCGCGTCCGATCGACTCCACGCTTCCAGGATCGGAATGACGTCGAACACAGCTAGTCGTTCGACACTCTTCGGATAGTCCAAGGCCAAACGGTATGCAACGCGGCCTCCGCGATCATGGCCGATTAGCGTGAAGGCCGGAAATCCGAGTTTAGCCATCGCTCTAACCAGTTCCTGAGCCATCGCGCGCTTTGAATAAGGGAAGTGGTCGTCTGCGGAAGCTGGTACGCCACTTCTACCGTATGCGCGCAGGTCTACGCAGATAACAGTGTGATTCGCAGAAAGCTTTGGGGCAAGGAAACGCCACATCAGACTCGTGCGCGGAAAACCATGAACCAATAGAATTGCTGGGCCCTTCCCATAACGGCGATAAAAGATCTTGTTGCCAGTGACCTCGACTTCGCCGGTCTCAAACGCCGGCGATGCGCTAGAAGTTCGGCTGGTCGAAACGCCCTGCGCGTAGGCAGGGCTTGCGAGGGGACTCGGCACTAGCGGGCCTACCAGTACGCCAGCGAGAACAGTTCTACGTTCCACAGATACCGCCTTCAAAATGCTTCGAGTTTCGCCAAACCAAGGATCGCGCTGGTCCGTTTGTTGTAGATAACAACGGTGTCGTACTTGGCCAGATCCGTAGCGGCAGGTAAATCGTAATTCTGATCTTCTTGGCTGGTCCTCAAGGAGCCTAAGTCGATGGCGCCGACGTCCGCTTTGGCTGCGCCTTGCGCCTGGGTTACTTCGCTCCTTTGCGCAAGTTCGACATGCGCGTCCGCGTCGCCCGCTATCGTGAGGTCCTTCACGCGAAGAAATTCCTGTCCGTTGGGTTTCTTGAAAACAGTAATACGGCCGGCGTTGCCATCAAATTGCCCAGTAAAGATCGGGTCTGGGTCGCCGCTCGTATCGAAGGGTGCAGCCTCATTCACCGTTTGATTGATCCAGAGTTTCTCCGGCCGAAAGGCCCACCAGAGTGCGACAAGAACCGGAATAGAGACGGCGATGAGGAGTAGTTTATGCCGTGAGATCCATGTAATCGCGTTAGAGGTCATAATTCCGAACCTTGGGTGAATCGGGCCTTTATGGACGCGGCCCGATTCGATTCTTGGCCAATGTCCTAGAACTTCTTGAGGGGCGCGGCGCCGAAGTTCGCATTGAACCGTTCGCAATAGATCGAAACGGTTTGAAATTTATCTAGGTCCGTCCCGGCAGGTATGTCGTAGTTTTGGTCTCCTTCGTTCCCTTTCAAGGCGCCGAGCTCAAGCTTGTCAGTGCTGTTCTTGAGAAAGTTCGCGTCATCATCGGCGTCCTTGGCGGCGATCAACACAACGTGCACGTCCGGGCCGTTGGACGTCTTGAAGTTCGTCAGGCGAAGCACCAAGTGTCCATCCGCTTCCTTGTAAATCGTGGCGCGGCCGGATGTTTTGTGGACTTTTCCATGAAACGTGCCGGCCTCCACAGCCTGCGCTTTTTCCTGCGCGCTCGCATAGTTCAAACCCACGAAGGGCAGAAGCGCAGCGAGTGCGATTCCAGTCTGAGTTCTTCCGAGCATCTTCGTTCTCCTTATTTCCTAGTCTTGGGGAGCGCACCTCGGCGCTCCACACTGACGTTCACGCTTGCGGCATGGCGTCAATCCTGTTTTCGGGAGCCGCTGCGTTACCAACAGCGCGGTCTTCCGATCAAATGCGCTGAAGCGGCAATCGGCTATTCCCGAATCGTGTCGCGACCGCATCTAAACTCCCTTGATCTCGCCGCCGTCCATGCGAACCGAAGCGCCCGTGAGCCAACGCGCCTCCTTGGAGACCAGGTAAGCCATCAGTCCGGCGATTTCTTCCGGTTCGCCGTAGCGGGCGATCCCGGCCTTCTCTGGAAATTCCTTCAGAGCCGTCTCGACACTCATTCCGTGCGTGGGCGCCCATTTATCCATGAATGACTGTCGGCGGCCCGTCATGACGGGGCCTGGCACGACGCTGTTGACTTGGACGCCGTCCTTAATCCCTTGCTCGGCGAAGGCCTTGGCGAGCGCAATGATCGAGGCGTTGATTGCCGCCACGGCTGCGAAGCCGGGCTTTGGATCCAGAGCCGCGCTTCCCGAGATGAATACCACCGCACCGTTTGCAGCCTTAAGTTCCTCCCACGCGTGTATGGTGAGCCGTCTCGCACCGTGCAGCTTCAACGCCGCGCCGTCCTCCCATTGTTCATCCGTCATCTCAAACAGATCGATCTGTGGCACAGCACCGGCGATATTTAACAAAGCGTCGATTCTGCCAAAGCGTTCGAGTGTACGTTCGATCAGCGCCTGCGCCGAACGCGGCTCGCGCAAATCGAGCGCACACACCGACGCTTCGGCGCCTGCGGATTTTACGGCCTCCGCGGTGTGCTGAAGCTCGTCCTCTTGCCTCGACGCCAGGATGACTGCCTGGAAGTCGCGCGCGAGACGTATCGCGGTCGCGCGCCCGATGCCCTGACTTGCGCCTGTAACGATGGCGACGGATTTAGTTGGCATTGATCCCCTTTAACTCACCCTTGCCATCCGAGCGTTGCCCGTGCGGCTTCCAGGATGACGCCAGTCGTAATCGCAGGCGCCGTATACATCGGGCTGTGATCCACCTCGTGTGCACGAATGTTCGCGTCCATCCGTTCCGCCATAAAACGCTGCGTCTCGGGCGCAATCATTCGATCCTGTTCGGCCACCAGAAACCACGATGGCTTGGTTTTCCATCCCGGCACGGGCGCCTTTTCTTGAACGCACTTGAGCGCAATCGGCCGTTGCACCGCCTGCAAAATCGCCGCCTCGTCGGCCGACGCTTTGTGAGCGATTCCACGGGCGAAAGCGCCTTCGGGCATCCAGATCAGCCCATGGGAATCGGGCTGCATGGGCGGCGCGTCTGGATGTTGCTCTGCGCGATAAAAGACATCCGCAACGGTCTCTCCCTCGGCAGGCGCGAGCGCTGCTATGTAAACGAACGCCTTTACCCGGTCGTCCTTCGGCCCCGCGATCGGCGCCCCACCATACGCATGTCCCACAAGGAGCAACGGGCCGCTCGTCCTTTCGATGACGCGTTCCAGGGCGGCGATGTCATCTGATAGAGACGTAAGCGGGAGGGGCGCGCAGATTGCTCGAAGGCCCTCCTTTTGCAAGGGCAGAATGACCTTCTGCCAGCAAGAACCGTCAGCCCACGCGCCATGGGCAAGTACTACCGTCGCGTTCGGAGCAAACCCACTCATTGCGATTCTCCGTTGGCTGTCAGAAAGTCCAGTATTCTCGCGGTAATTTCGACCACGTGCGTCTCTAGCGCGAAATGACCCGTATCCAGAAGCTCGACACGGGCGTTCGGAAGATCCTTCCGATATGCCTCGGCCCCTGCGGGAAGGAAGAATGGATCGTTCGTACCCCAAATCGCCAACAGAGGCGGCTGCGCCTTTCGGAAATAGTCGTGAAAAGCCGGATAGAGTTTCACATTCGAGGCGTAATCGCGAAACAGGTCGAGCTGAATATCTTTATTCCCTGGACGCTCCAACAGAGCAGCATCCAGCATGTAGGATTCGGGCGGAACGGTCTCCGGATCGCTCACGCCGTGCGTGTACTGCCAGCGCGTTCCCTCGAGAGTGAGAATGTTTGTCCGTAGCACCTCACGATTCTCGGGCGTTGGCTCGGCCCAGTATTTCCGGATCGGGCCCCAGGCATCGGCGAGCCCTTCTTCATAAGCATTGCCGTTCTGCGAGACGATCGCCGTAACGCGATCGGGATGAGCCATCGCGAGGCGGAATCCTGTCGGCGCGCCGTAATCGAACACATACAAGGCGAAGCGCCTGATCTTGAGCGCTTGCGTGAACGCGTTCATCGTCGCTGCCAGCCGATCGAACGAATAGATGTATTGTCGGTCCTCCGGAACCTCAGTGAATCCGAAACCCGGCAAATCCGGCGCAATCACTCGGTAATCGTGGGCAAGGCGCGGAATGAGTTCCCGAAACATAAAAGACGAAGCCGGGAACCCATGGAGCAACAGTATAACTGGGGAATTCGGGTCCCCAGCCGCGCGATAGAAAACGCGGACACCATCCGCTTCAACCTTGTGGAGCGATGTAACTGGCACAAGTTGTGGCGCGGGGCTCTTCTTTGTTTTGCTCGAACGAACCTGACTCATTCATTCTCCTTCTTCGGTGGGCCGCGCTAGCGCGAGGACGACTCCGGTAGAGCATCCGACGAGCCAGGAGAAGGAGTCGATCCGGAATCACGGCACAAATGTAAGCCTTTGATTCGGCGAGGCTTTCCAAGCTGCCCGCGAACCAATCGCGGATTTTGGGGACGGACCCGGGACGGACGTCCAACACACTGACCGAACTCGGTCTCAACTTCGTCCCGCTCTTCCTCAAAAGAGAAAATGCATCATCGTGTAAGCACGGCGGGGAAGGCGTGGCCGAATGGTGGCTGATGGGCGGGAGCCGGGCAACGCCTCGGGACGTTTATTCCAGTGAGAGCGCGCACCCCATAGGAGTGGCCAGAACTGGCGACGACCATCAGTGCAACTCTCACAGTCTGCGGGGCCGAGAAGCCCGGCCACTAGCCCGCGAAGCAAACTGATCTTAGCTGATGACTCTTTTTTAGGGCTTGACCTTCTCAGCCTCGGCGCCGAGCACATGTCCCGAGATGGGGTCTTGGATGAAGGCCACGACCCGCAAACCCTTGGCTCCCCATTTGCGGCAGGAGCGGGATCGCGAACTCAGTCACAGAAGGCCCGCGAAGATCAATGGTGCCTGCTGATTTGAGAACCCGTGTCACTGCAACATGCTGCAGCACGTGGCCAGAGTTTTCTCCTTGCGAGACGCGGGATTCCACTTGTTCCTCTGCCAGCGCGACAAACAGGGTCCCGCGCGTGGTTTTGGCCCTGCCATCTCCCGGGGACTCAATGCGCCCGGTGATTTTGCCTTCAGCGCGGCTGATCGTGGAAATCCTCAGCGGAATTTTCTGCTCCTCAACGGCCTTTCGAATCGCAGCCGATGCCGCGGCACCTTCGCTGCCAACAAATCCGAAACGCCCGTCAACGACAAGTTGCGGCGTGTATACGCCATCATCATGGAGAGCCGCCGAAAGCGATTCCTGACGGTCGGTGAAAAGCTTGGCGGAAAACGGATCTTTCCAGCCGAGATTATTGAAATAGTCGACATGTTCGCTCAAAACAATGAGTGCGGCGCGCGCCTCCGGCTGCTCTTCGTCGAGTGAGGCCAGCAGCCGATCGGCTGGCGGGCAACTGGAGCAGCCCTCCGACGTAAACAATTCCAGGAGGACCGGTATCCTTTTGGTCGAGGACGTGCTTCCCATTGATCCGCTGACTCATTGTCTCTTCCGTCAATGGAATGGCAACATTCAAGCCAAAAGGGACCGTCCCGACTTCGGGTCGTGCGAAGGCTGGAAGTTCTTGATGACGGGATGTTTCCGCGACTGTCCGTGAGCTGTTGTTCGCCACGGTCTGACGGAAGCGCGACGGATTTCCAACTCGGTGACCGGAGTCAGTCGCGACTTCGTCGCGCCTCGAATCCCGTTTATGGCGACCGAGCCCTTTAAATCATTCCGAGACTTGACCCACCATCTACAAACAGTGTTTGGCCCGTGATGAATCCGGCATCGTCGCTGGCAAGAAAAACAATCGCGGCGGCGATCTCGTTGGGGCTTGCAAATCGCCCCATCGGCACCCTGGCCAAGTAACGCCGCTCCCCCTCGCTTCCCTTGGGGTTGTTCTCCCTGAATAGTCCGGTCTCAGTCGGACCTGGAGCTACGGCATTTGCCGTGATACCGTCTGCGGCAAGCTCGACAGCCATAGTGCGGGTCAGACTTTCAAGTGCGCTTTTCGCGCACGCATAGCTCGTGCGAAAGGGCAGTCCTCGTGTTACCAGACTTGAGACGTTGACGATTCGTCCAAATCGCGCGCTCCGCATACCAGCCAATAGGGCTTGAGTGAGTAGGAGCGCCGGCCGGACATTCAGATCCATGATCTTCGCAAAGTCGGCCAGTTTGGCAGACTCAACTCGCTCGAATCTCGCAATCCCAACGTTGTTCACGATGCCAACAACGTTGCCGCGCTCCGCAAGCATGGAAGCGAGTTCCGCAGTGGCTTCGGGATCACTGAGATCGGTAGGTAGGAATTGACCCGGAAAATTTGCCGGCGGATGCCTCGCGATGCCGATAAGGTCCCACCCGGCTGTAGCCAAGGCCTCGGCCGCAGCCCTGCCAATTCCCTTCGACGCGCCGGTGATCACAATTGATCGACTCATAACATGTGTGCGATCTGGCTAGCCAAATGGCTGTGAATGTCAGGTCAGGGCTTGGTTTGCATCGATTTCACGAGGTCGGCGGCGGAGGCACCCTCAACCGAGAGGCCGTAACCAACTTCTCGTACGATGCGCTCCTTCAACGGTTGAATGAAGTGGACCCTTGTGTCGCGGCGCGTCACTTCGGGAGCTTTCAAGTAGAGCGACGCGAGTTCGCGAGCTCGCGCCAGCGCCCTCCCATTCGGTACAATCTCGGCCACCACTCCCCATTCGTAGGCAGTACGCGCCATTAAGGGTTGTGGGTTAAGCAGGAAGGCCTCAGCCCGCCCTGCACCGGCGCGATAGCTCCACGTCGTAAAGATTCCGTCACCAGGCACCACGCCCGCCGCAAAGTGCGCCATATCCTGGAAGGTCGCACCTTCCGCCGCCACAATTACATTTGCAAGCAGGGCGTACTCAGAGTGCACGTAGGCGCGCCCCTCGATAGCCGCGATGACGGGTACGCGGATGTTGGCTATATTCTCCAAGACCTGGACGCCTTCGTCGTGAATTTGGCTCCAGACTTCCGGATCGGCGACATCTCCAAAAGATACCCAATCGACCCCAATTATGAAGTCCCCGCCCGCGCCAGTCAGGATTACAATCTTGTTGGCTCGATCCTGCGAGATACTGTAAAAAGCATCGACAATGTCAGTGTGATTCTGCGCAGTAAAAGTCATCGGTCCACCGTCACTGTGGAACTCGACGACAAGAACTCCATCGGCGTCTCGTGTCATTCTCACGCAGGGGTAGGCTGTCAAATAGGAATCTCGAATTGTGGGCATAAAATCTTCTCCTCAATGAACGGGCTTGAACTCTCGTCAGGGCGCTCGCATTTCGCCGCTTGCATGACCAGGAGTACGGCATTGTGTTTAGCAACGGTCAAACCAAACCAGCGTTCCCGGTTTTGGTTTCTGAGAAGAGGTTAAGGCGTTGGGTTTCTTGGATGCTTTCGCGTTCGGCAGCCGAGCCGCTCGCCGTGCTCTGACGTAAGCGCTGACGGGCTTTCAACTCGCTGACGGAGGCCGGTCGCCACTTGGTCGCGTCGCGCGCCGTTAGTGATCGGGCCGTCGCAAACGACACCCTCTGCTCTCTAGGCGCGCGGTTCTGGGCTCTGCTGTGAGATTAGTGACGGACTGCCCAGGCACGGAAGCGATTCGAGGCCGAAGGGTGCGTATCTTCAGTGCCGCGCCGTAGTGACACGTAAATGAGAAAGCCAGGGCTCGGACGAATCGTCCTCTTTGCGAGCACGAAAGAGGAAAAACGACACGATCAGGGCGCCCGCTGCTGAAACGGTCCTCGCAGCGGGCGCAAGAGAAGGAGCTCAAATCAGCCGGATTACGATCGGACAATTGATGGAGAAGCCGGCGCTTCCGAATTTGGCTCCTCCGGGGCCTGTAAGCAGGCCGTCTTGAACGAACGTGAGGATGTTGAATTCTTCGCGGAGTTGTCCCCGATAGCCGCTATTGATTGCTGCTCGCGTCCATTCGTATAAGTTGGCATCCCAGGCGGGACTGTAATCCAATGCTATTGTCGGGATTCCGCCCAACGTGTTATTGGGGCGGTAGCCGTCCGCTAAATCCGCGGACAGGCCTTGCCGCAGTGGATTATTACACTGTCCGTCCTCCGCCCCGTTGGTGGCGATGAAGATGCGCTCAATCGGGCTGGAGAAGCTGTCGTCATCGCCCAAATGTAACGCCGCCATCAAAGGAGCGTATGTATTGTGCTCGATGGCTGCCGCCAGCGGGATACTCGCATCCATAGATATGTACCATACCGGCTCGAAGCTAAAGCCGTTAATGAGGTTCAAAGTTACCGTCATGTTCACCGGGTCGATTGCGAGGACCTCATCATGCACCTTGGAGTAGTCCACGTTACCGTTCGGGAAATTGATATCGCTTGCGTTCACGTTGAACGCAACCATTGGGGCGTTGTAGATAACGCCGCCGGCATTCACTATCTGCACAAATGGACTGTAGCTCGCATCACCGACAGCCCCAGGCTGGTAAGCCGTTGGAGGGAACTCGCTACCTGCGGGACCGGGGGTGACGCTGCGTACGGGCGAAAAATCAACTGTTCCCGCGTCGAAACTAAGTCTGCGTTGTGATCTAGGTTTGCGGTTCGTACGGCGTTGCCCATGAAGCTCATCTTGGCGGAGAAATTGAGCCCCAGTTCAGCCGCCACGCCTGGATCGTCAACGTCTGTCAGGATGTACCACACGTTTTTACCGTTCTTCATATGTCCCAGATAGAGGGGGATCGTAATCGTGCCACTCGAGGCATCAATCTGTCCGGTGTTGAGCAATTGAACGGGGCCGACGAGGCTCTGATTCACCGTCGAAGGCGGGGGGCCGAAGTAGGAAAGGCCGACGGCCGTGCCGATCGAAGCCGGAGCGGGAAATACGTCGCATCCCGGACCTGGGCCAATTGGACCTGCTCCAGGGCCCTGATCGGTGTTGAACGCCCCGCCAGTAATTGTTGGGATTTGCTCTGGCCTAAAGGTTTGCTGGATCGGCGCTTGAAACTAGCCTCCGCGGCGTGCGAAGCCTCGCCGTGTCCCTGCGCGAACGCAGTTACGGTCAATGCTACCGGAAGCGCCAGGGCAGCTGTGCGCCAAAGCGGCTTACGTTTAGAATTTGCGAAACCTCATTGTGAGAATGCTCCTTTATATTCAAGATTGGGATCCGTCTGGCCTCGCCAAAAGGCAAGGCGACGTTCAGAGGAGCACCCTACAAGCCAAGTCAAAGGGATCTTGATTTCACGGCAGGCGGGGTGCAAGTTTTTGTTTTGCCGCGATTTCTTCGCACTGACGATGAGCCAATCCCACTTGGGCCTGACGAAATCGCGGCGGATCTCCAACTCACAGACCGTGCTGCGTCGCGACTTCGTCGGGCTTACATCATTCAAAAACGGTGGTCGGACATTTGCTGGCAGGCCCGCGCCGAGGTGCACTCAATGGATCTGCCGCGATATGACTGCAAAGTTGTGAGGAGCGGAAGGAGCTGGTTAATTCTGGATGGCGTCACCGCGAACTGCGCCGTTTCTCTGAAAACGCGCCGCGCGGCTGATGCGAAGCTTTTGCATTCTGTAAACCAACGATGTCCGCTTCATTCCCAATCGCGCCGCGGCGCCATTGCTTCCGCCTACGACCCAGTTGCTCGCGTCAAGCGCCCTGAGGATGTGGTCGCGCTCTACTTCCTCAAGGCCCGTCATGGGTACGTTGGCCTGTCCGGTGATGGGGGGCGACTCTAACTCGGAGGTTGGGGCACGCAGTATGGACTGCGGGGATAGAATAACCGCGCGCTCGATGAAGTTCTGCAATTCCCGAACGTTTCCCGGCCAGCGATATCGCACGAGAGCAGCCATTGTGTCCTGAGGGATTTGATCGATTCTCTTGCCCATCCGCCTTGTGTAGAATTCGGTGAAATGCCGGGCGAGTTTCGGAATGTCCTCAGGTCGTTGCCGGAGAGCGGGAACGCTGATCGGGAAAACTCTCAATCGGTAATAAAGGTCTTCGCGAAACGTCATCTGCTTCACCATCCCAGCCAGGTCGCGATGGGTAGCCGCGATGATCCGAACATCAACCTTGTGCGTGCGGTTGCTTCCGAGTCTCTCAAATTCCTGTTCCTGCAAAACACGCAGTAGCTTTGCCTGGAGTTCGAGAGGGATGTCTCCGACTTCATCGAGGAAAAGAGTGCCCTTGTGCGCCAATTCAAAGCGTCCTACCTTCTGAGCGATAGCGCCTGTGAATGCGCCCTTTTCATGACCAAAGAGCTCACTTTCCAAAAGGCCCAGGGGAATAGCGGCGCAATTCAGCTTAACGAAGGCACTTTTGCGGCGCGCGCTCAAATCGTGTATCGCGCGGGCGATGAGTTCTTTGCCGGTTCCGGTCTCGCCCAGGATGAGCACGCTCGAATCCGTGGGCGCGACAACGGAGACCAGCTCCAGGGCGGCTTTCAAAGGCGCGCTTTCCCCGATGATCGCGCCGAATTGAGACCGAATCTCCTCCTCTAAGTAACGTCTTTGCTCGGTCTCTTTGTCCCGATCCCGGATTGCCTTTTCGTAGTCCAACGCGTTCTCGACTGTAATCGCCACTTGCCGGGCTACTTGTTCGAGGAAGACGACGTTGTCCGCTTCAAATGCCCTTTCAGACCGCTTCAGTGCTGCGAGGACGCCGGTGACCCCGGTTCGGCCGATCAGCGGCAGATCGCAACCTGACACCAAACCTTCCGCTTTGACAGTTTCATAGAAAGTCCGGCCCGCGCTGCTCCCGAAACTATCGGGGTCGTCGAGCAACTCCTCAAGGCGATCATAGTGTTGGGTCTGACGGGACCGATAAGCTTTGCCGCAGATCGAACCATGGACGGGAACAATTGTCCCATCCGAAACGAAGCCTCGCGGCTCTGGATTGTACAGAGTCGTCAGACGCAATTCGCCGCTGTCGGCATCCGGCAACAGCAAGGCACAAAAATCACATCGCGTAACGCTCAGAAGATTTGTAGATAGGGCCTCAACCAATTGCGCAAGGTCCAGCTTCGACGACATCCGGTTGGTGATTTCCAGAAGCAGCCGCAGCCGGTCGCGTTCACGCCGTAAGGCTGCTTCGTGAATGTGCCGTTCAATTGCGATGCCTGCGATATGGCCGGCGTTCTCGATCAACCGCAGATCGGCGCCGTCTGGCTGACGGACTTCGCGGTAGAGAATCGCGAAGGTCCCCAGCGTTTTGCCCTCCTGCGTGAAAAGCGGTCGTGACCAGACGGCGCGCACGCCGAAAGGGATGACCCGGTCGCGATAATCATCCCAACTAGGCTCCTTTAGAATATCGGCGACATAGACGGGCTCCCTTCGATACACCGCGGTGCCGCAGGACGCCCCCTTCGGGCCAATAATGGTGCGGCCCGAGGCGCGTGCGAAGCCTGGAAGACTGGGCGCTACGGCGCAGTAGAGATGCTTTCCGTCGGCATCGGGAAGCCAAATCGTGCACAGAGTACCTTTGCCTTCGGACTCCACCAATCGGGCAATAACGGTCAGCACGTCCGAGAGTTCAGATCCGGCCAGAATCCGGTTTAAAATGTCGAGAACGGCGTCGCTGGAGGAAACTCCCTCGCCACCGCCCGAGTGGTCGCCATTCGGCAGGCCTGGTGCGGATCCCGACCTTGGATTCATAATCCGCGGCTCCCCCTGGCGTCGAGGCGGTGAACCGCCAATCGGAACGGCGCGATCCCCTGCCGCCAAAGTCTCGTGAAACCCACGCAAGTCGAAGAATACAAACGTTTCACCACCCGAACAAATTACATCCTCAAACCTGGGCGTCCGCCGGGGAGCGCCCGCAAGCATCTCCTCTTAGATTACGCCGATCCATAGGTGACCGGGGTACCTACCGCCGGCGCGGCAAGGAACATTCATCGAATTTCGACAACCATAAAAGTGCAGTCATCCAACAGCGATCCGCCCGAAAACGACGTAGCGCCCTTTGCGAGGGCATCCCTTACGCTCTTCAACTCGCAATCGCCCTGGGCATCCAGCAACGCGGTCAAATCTCTTTCGCCGAACTCTTCGTCAGATTCCGGGCGCATCGCTTCCGAAAGCCCATCCGTATAAAGCAGGAAACGGTCTCCTGCCTGGACCTGAAGTGTTCCCTCGTCGTAGCGAACCGAGGGGAACATGCCCAAGGGCAGGTTGGCCCGCCCGGATTGCGCCTCCAGAACGAGGGGTGACCATTGTGCTCCTGATCTTCGCGCCAGGACTGGAGGATGACCGGCGTTCCAGTAGTAGAGCCTTGAATTGCTCATGCAATGGCATACTACGGCGGCCGTGGTGATCGCCGCGGAGCCCCGGGTATGAGCCATGCGATTGAGATCCGAGAGCAGGCCTGCGCCGTCGAAGGAGTCGATTCTATCCTGCAGGCCTTGGTATATCCAGGAGCTGATTTCGCTGACCTGCTCACCATGGCCGCTTACATCCGCCACGACCATATATGTGAGGACATCGGCCGAGCATACGCTCATGTAATAGATGTCTCCGCCGCGCTTGCCACCGCTCGCGGTTGAGTAGAGGCTGACATTTGCGCTCTTGGCGCTCAGATCAAGACCGACCGGCTCTATACCGCCCCAGACCGTACTGCAACGGATTGTGTATGTCTTATTCTCTGATGTACTCATTGGATTCTTAGGTCAAGCAAGCAGCAAAGGCAGGAGGACGCCCATGCAAAACACGAACAGCCAAAGGGCGGGAGCTACCGTTCCAACGGGACGCCGCAGGCGCTCCTCTCGGGCCGCTACTCTTGGGTCCAGAAGCAGCGCGCGTTCGTGATGACGCTTCAGAACCCAGAATGACGTTGCGGCCACCGCTCCGTACATGAGTTGTTCGAGCGCGAATCCAAGCGGGAACGCCCAAAGCTGCGGCAGTCATGCATCTGTCGGCATAGGCACGCTAAGCCAGGTCGGATGTGGCCGCATAGACGACCCCAAGCAGGCCTCCCAACAGAATTGAGACCGCCGCCCTCTTCTGCATCGCCACCAGAGCGAAGCCTGCCGTAAAAGCAGCGAGCAGCCCGATTACGCTCGGCCTGAGGAATTTCGCTCAAAACTCGTGGGGCCGAGCGCTTTGGCAGGCCAGGCTGTCGAGTGGGGCATGTGGTGGCTTTCAGCGCCATTAATCCTCATTGAAAAGAAGGCGTGGGGCTGACAAACCTTAGAAAGTCGTGGAGCAAGCTGGGCAATCCCCGGATTGAAACCAGCTCTCGCCAGGCTCCTTGAATCATTGTCATGATCACCAAACGTACCTCCGGCCGCACTATCGCCTATTTCCACGACCCTAGTCGCGACGCGCAGCTCCGCCTTAGTTTTGCCCGGCCGTCGCGGCCTCGGCTGCAGCCTCTCCTTGGTCAACTAAGGGCAGGTGAAGCCACACTCGACCCTCGCGAAGGGCGACGTCCGCCTTCTCTGGGTCTACTGTCTCTGGTAGGGACACAAGATTTAGACTTGAGTGCTGTATGACAGGCCCTTGCTCACCATCAACCGGGTGACTTCTCGTCCAGAGGATCAGCAGGCTTGACGGAGCAATGTTCAAAACGATGCACGCATCTTCGATGCGCTGGGCGATGGAAATGTCAAGTCCCTCAGTTGACTGCTGCTGGAGAACATCGTCGTCTTCCGACGAGAGTTCTTGCTCGGCCCTTAGCCAGTCGGCAACGTCAAAGCCGTGTTCACAGCCGCGCGAGCAGAACACATCATGGGCTCTTAAGGCTATGATTCTGTCGCGTTCGTTCTGGTTCCAGATCGCAGTCGCAATTCTCTTTTCAACAGTCACTCCGCGGCCCATATCGCAGCGCATCGAAGTGGGGGATGTGTGGCTCATGCAAGGCGTGCTTCCTTTCGCCCATTGTTTGGGCATCCGATGTACCAAAACGGGTCGAAGCCATAGGCGCACCCGTAAGCATTTGCGCCTTGGCGACATCCGTCCGAACGCCTGCCAATCCGATCCGAGCACTGTACGACGGAAGCGGGGCGGACTTCCGACACAGTGACCGGAGTCAAGCACCGTTCGTCGCGAACCGCAAGTTCCACACTTGAATTTCGGATCAACGAGATTTTCGTGTTGCGATCTCGAACGGAGAGCTCACCGTTTTGGTTCGTCGCCTGCTAGAGGAACGGCGAAAGTGCCATTGTCACGACGAGCGATGGCAGAGAAGAAAACGAATGAAGCTTAACGATGCTCGAGGAGCAGTGGCGCGCCGCCAAGTGATGCCGTCAAATCGATGGGCCGTGCTCCTTGCAGGCGGCGACGGGGTTCGTCTGCTGGAACTGACGCGACGAATCTCGGGTGATTGTCGGCCCAAGCAGTTCTGCAGTCTCTTCGCCGACAAAAGCCTCTTCGAGCAGACGCGGGAAAGGATTGATCCACTTTTCGAGCGGAATCGCCAGGTGCCTATTCTGTCGCGTGCCCATGAAAGGTTCTTCTCGGGTGCTATCGCCGAGGCCGCGGAATCTCGTGCTCTTGTCCAACCGGAAAACCGAGGAACCGGCGTTGCGATTGCCTTGGCGACCCTTCACATCTTGTCATGTGATCCTGACGCGATGGTAAGTGTTTTCCCGTGCGATCACTATTATTCGGACGAGGCGTCGTTTCGTTCCGCGATTTTATGGGCTGAAGACTGCGCGGTGCGCCATCCGGGGGCGCTCGTCCTGCTTGGCGCGGAAGCTGAATATCCCGAAGCCGATTATGGGTGGATCGAACCAGGTGCCCTGGTTTCGCATACTGGGGCAGGGTGCTTATACCGCGTGAAGCAATTTTGGGAAAAACCGCTTCAGGGCAAGGCCGCCGAACTGATGCGCCTAGGTTGTCTCTGGAACACTTTCGTGACCGTGGGTCGGGCCAGGACGTTTCTTGATCTATTACGGTCCCAGGTCCCCGAAACGGTGATTTTGGTAGCGCAAGCCTTGGCGAATCTGGGCGATCAAGGATCATACGATCAACTCCCGTCCGTGGACTTCTCGCGCAATGTTTTGGCAGAAGAAAGTAACAGGCTGTTGGTCTTGCGCGATTGTGGCTCAGGATGGGCCGACCTTGGAAGCGCCCCTCGCGTTCTCGACACACTGACCAGAAACGGCATTCATCCCAAATGGGTCCGTGAACAGAGCACGCTCTCCATTGCAAGGTCACCCGCAGTCTTCGTATGACAGTTAATGTGGAGCTGCGCCAGGCGATCAACGAATCCTTCCGCGCCGTTCTCGTTCTCACAGGCAGCCCGGAAGTCGCGGAGCGAGCGGTCGCGAACGCGATCGATGATGTCAGTTTGGATGACTTGCGGAATACCGTACTCAGGGATGGTATCCGTCGGGCTTTCCGGCACACGAGCGGCCTTGGCAGATTGTGCCTGACCCTACCCCAAGAATTGCAGGTCCTCTCGCTACTTGAGCCGATACCTCGGTATTGTTTCGTGCTTCGCTTCCTGGTCGGGACCAACGCGCGAACCTGTTCTCAAATCCTAAAATTGTCCACGCAGGAAGTGGATGAAGGCCTATATCAAGCATTGCTCAATATGCCAAGAGCCCTTCAATCAGCTCAATGCTCATGCGCCGATCAGGCGGAGGCGGGCGTTTCTCCAATCAATAGATGAATCGTCAAAGGTCGGGCTATCTCGGCTGAATACTGTCACTGCGTGATTAATGCGGCCTGGAAGCCAGCGTCAAGTAGCCGCTTCAGGAATTGAGACGCCTTGCGTC
Source organism: Bryobacterales bacterium (assembly GCA_963824345.1). Taxonomy (GTDB): domain Bacteria; phylum Acidobacteriota; class Terriglobia; order Bryobacterales; family Bryobacteraceae; genus Palsa-89. Next base: position 207,934 of record CAWGOZ010000004.1, on the reverse strand, counting down.
GTGCGGCGCCGCCGCCACTAAGAGAATCTGGGCTGTTTCACCGTGGTGCTCACGACGTTAATCCGCGTCCGACTGCTAGCGCCGTTAGCCGTGAGTGGCAGACCGAGAGGCCGCCTGCTTAGTCTCCCGCAACCATGCTTCGAAAACTTCCAACGATCCCGACCGAGACGGAGCCCCGACCAATCTCCGCCAGGAGGTTGGAGGTCCGTCCTAACTTCGACAGTTCAACCCAAGATCGCCGAGCGGACGTTGCCGAGAGGTCCTGCGAGATCAAGACGATACCCGAACCGCAGATTCTTCGAATTGAAACTTTTTTCTTGTGGCGAGCTGCCTGCAATAGAGGTGCTGTCTTGCCTCAATGCGCTAAAGGCAGCGCAAGGCCGGGATAGAGAATGATGGCCCGCGCAGCCGCTGGACTAGCCCTAACAAAAGAGAAAGAGAGAGTGGAAACCACTATGCGGCTGCCCGGGTTGGTGGGTATGTTGATTGAGGAAAGGCCGTGATGAACGAGTTTCATTCTGATGCCCTGGTTTTCTTCGGAGCCACTGGAGACCTGGCATACAAAAAGATATTCCCCGCGCTTCAGGCGCTAGCCAAGCGTGGCCATCTCGACGACGTGCCGGTAATCGGTGTAGCCAAGTCGCCCTGGACCGTCGACCAGCTTCGGATGCGAGCGCAGGAAAGCCTGGAAAAGCAGGGAGGGGTCGACCGGGAGGCTTTCCGTAAACTCAGCAGCCAGCTTCGCTACGTTAGTGGCGAATACGGCGACGCTGCCACCTTTGAGGCAATTCGGAAGGGTTTGGGCCCGGCGCAGCGGCCGGCGCATTATCTCGCGATTCCACCCGTGCTCTTCGGGCCCGTCGTGGAACAGCTCAGCAAGTCCGGTTCCGCCAGGAACGCCAGAGTCATCGTCGAGAAGCCCTTCGGAACAGATTTGACGTCGGCGCGTTCGCTAAACCGCATCTTGCTGAGGAGCTTCCCCGAGTCGTCCATTTTTCGGATCGACCATTATCTCGGCAAGTGGCCGGTCAATAACATCGTTTACTTCCACTTTGCCAACGCCTTCCTGGAACCGTTCTGGAATCGAAATCACGTAGCGAGCGTGCAGATCACAATGGCGGAAAATTTCGGCGTTGAAGGGCGCGGGACTTTTTATGATCAAACCGGCGCTACGCGTGATGTGATCCAAAATCACCTACTGCAGGTTCTGACGAATCTTGCGATGGAGCCGCCGGTGCGAGCCGATAGCGAATCCATCCGCGATGAAAAGGTCAAGGTCCTGAAGGCAATCCCGGCCCCGGCGGAGAAAGATGTGGTACGCGGTCAATTTCGCGGGTACCGCACGGAAAAGGGCGTTGCGCCTGGCTCGGACGTGGAGACCTTCACCGCGATGCGCCTCGAGGTCAACTCCTGGCGCTGGCAAGGCGTACCTTTTTATATCCGGGCCGGAAAGCGTTTGCCGGTTACCTCGACCGAAATCTTTATTCGACTGAGACAGCCGCCCCCATTGTATCCCTCCGATTCTCTGAAGCCGAACCACGTTCGACTTCGCCTGGTTCCCGACGCGACTATTGCTCTCGGCATGATGGTGCTGAGTCCGACCCAGGAAGTCGCCGGACAGGCTGTCGAGATGGTCGCGTGCACTCAAGGTGGGCCAAGTGAGGTAGGCGCATACGATCGCATCCTGGGAGACGCCATGGCCGGAGATGCGACGCTGTTCGCTCGGGAAGATCACGTCGAAGAAGCATGGCGCATCATCGATCCGATCATGAATTCGAGCGTCCCGGTTCGCGAGTACGAGCCGGGCTCGTGGGGTCCCGCTGACTTGGATAAGCAGGTCGCGCCTCCAGGAGGCTGGGAAAGCCCGGCCAGCGCGATAACAGCGTAGGCCATAGGCGTTTTGGGTCTTGCGAGTGAGGGGAGATTTCCATGGAAGCTAATATCCGGTTGTTAATTGCTGATATCGACGGCACATTGGTTACACAGGAAAAGGTGCTGACCAGGCGCTCAATTGAAGCCGTGAAGCGGCTTCACGACGCTGGCGTCGCATTCACCATCACCAGCGGGCGACCACCCTTGGGAATGAAGGGGCTGATGGATCAACTCCCGCTTACTGGGCCGGCTGCGGCCTTTAACGGCGGAGTCTTCGTTCGCCCGGACCTGTCCGTGATGACGCAGAACTGCGTGGCAAGAGAGGATGCCATCAAGGTCATCGACGCGATCACGCTCCATGGACTGGATTGTTGGGTATACATCGATCGCGATTGGCTCGTGCGCGACCCCAAGGCTCCGCATGTGGAGCATGAAGCATGGACGGTGAAGTTCTCGCCCAAGGTTGTCCGTGACTTCGATTCACACCTGGAGCGAATAGCCAAGATTGTGGGCGTCAGCGATGATCTCGCCGCGGTTGCCAAGTGCGAGTCCGACGTACAGTCCGACTGTGGGAGCCACGTATCGGCGGCGCGTTCGCAGCCTTATTATCTAGATGTCACGCATCCCGACGCGAACAAGGGCCATGTCGTGACTGTCCTATCGCAGGCGCTATCAGTCCCGCCCTCCGAGATCGCTACGATTGGCGACATGCCGAATGATGTGTTGATGTTCCGGAGGAGCGGAGTAAGTATCGCCATGGGGAATGCAAGTCCTGAAGTGCAGAGGCAGGCCACATTCGTGACTGCCTCAAACGAAGAGGAAGGATTTGCCCACGCGGTAGACGCTTTCGTGCTCCGGCGCGAAGCTCTGGGAAAAGCAATATGACTGAAGCAAGTGGGATGAAGGTTGAGGTAATGGACACGGCGGAGGCAGTTGCCAGGAGAGCGGCGGATATTATCGCGGAAGAAGCTAGAGTCGCAGTGGCTGCTCGCCAGCGATTTGTGATGGCCGTCAGCGGGGGCCATACGCCGTGGGTAATGTTGCGCGCATTGGCGACGCTCAATGTGCAATGGCAAGCAGTCGACATTGTTCAGGTCGACGAGCGATTGGCACCTCGCGACGATCCAGACAGAAATCTTAAGCACCTTCGAGAGAGCCTGCTCGAAGCGCCCCTTTCGGCTGCGCGGATTCACGAGATGCCCGTAGAATCGGCGGATCTGAAAGCCGGGGCAGCCGCTTATGCAGCAACGCTGCAGCAACTTCTTGGCGCGTCTCCCCTGCTGGATCTTGTCCATCTCGGCCTCGGTCCCGACGGTCGTACGGCTTCGCTGGTCCCCGGCGATCCGGTACTCGCGGTTGAGGACGCGGATGTCGCGGCACAATGCCCTACCAAGGAAGGCGAAGAATGACGCTCACATACCCAGTTCTTAACCGCTCGCGGCGGATTCTTTGGGTCGTCACGGGCAGCGAGAAGGCAGCGGCACTGCGCCAGCTTATAAACGGCGAGCCGGCGACTCCAGCTGGGCGCGTTCGTCGTGACGGTGCGGTGGTCGTTGCGGATAACGCCGCGGCGGCGAAGTTGGCGTCGTGAGCGAGGGCGAATTGCATGCGTATTGGAATTGCCACCGATCATGCCGGTCTTGAACGGAAAGAGGAGTTGATCGCGCATCTGCGCGAGAGCGGTCACGAAGTGTTTGATGTCGGTGCTTACAGTCCGAACCCCAGCGATGACTATCCAGACTTCGTGATCCCGCTGGCCAGGGAGGTGGCTGCGGGAAGGGCGGACCGGGGCATCGCTGTTTGCGGCAGTGGCGTTGGCGCGTCGGTATGCGCCAATAAGGTCCCAGGCATTCGGGCGGGCCTGGTTCACGAGCATTTCTCGGCCCATCAAGGAGTCGAGGATGACGACATGAACATTCTTTGCATGGGCGGCAGGGTGGTCGGGCCGGCCGTGGCGCGCGAACTGGTTGACACCTTCCTGGCGGCCAAGTTCAGCAGGGCGGAGCGGCATATCCGTCGGCTCGAGAAAGTCGCCGCTCTCGAAGGACAGATTCATCAACAGAAGTCGCGAGGAGATGAGAAATGAGTCTCATGCAGCCAGTCCAGAGGCAAACAGAAGCGGTAATGGATCAACTTTGCGTCAATACGATTCGAACTCTCGCTATCGACGCCGTGCAGCAGGCGAACTCCGGTCATCCTGGCACACCGATGGCGCTTGCGCCGCTTATTTACACGATCTGGAATCGCGTCATGCAATTCTATCCGCAGGACCCAATCTGGCCCAACCGCGATCGCTTCGTGCTTTCCAACGGCCACGCCTCGATGCTTCTGTGGTCGGTGCTTCACCTGACCAAAACGCAGGCGGTGAATGCCGAATATGAGACGCTGGGCCGGCCCTCGGTGACGCTTGATGACATCCAACACTTCCGACAATTAAACAGCGGAGCCCCGGGACATCCCGAGTATCACTTGGTCTCAGGAGTCGAAACCACGACCGGTCCACTCGGGCAAGGCGTCGCAACGACCGTGGGGATGGCCATTGCCCAAAAATGGCTTGCTGACCGATACAACCGTCCAGGCTTCCAAATCTTCGACTACAACATCTACGCTATTTGCGGCGACGGCTGCATGATGGAAGGGGTCTCGGCGGAAGCTGCGTCGGTCGCGGGTCACCAGGGTCTGGATAATCTCTGTTGGGTCTATGACAACAATCACATCACCATTGAAGGAAACACGCGAATCACTTTCACTGAGGATACTGCCGCTCGCTTTCTTGCCTATGGCTGGAATGTATTGAGAGTCAAGGATGCGAACGATTTGGATCGCATCGAAGGAGCCCTCACGGATTTTCGGAAAACGAAAGACCGGCCTACCTTCATCATTCTGGACAGCCATATCGGATATGGCTCGCCACACAAACATGATTCTGCCGCGGCTCATGGAGAGGCGTTGGGCGAGGAAGAGGTGCGCGCCGCTAAACGGGCCTATGGCTGGCCCGAGGACGCTAAGTTCCTGGTCCCGGACGGTGTCTACGAGCACTTCGCCACCGGCGTGGGTGCGCGTGGCGGGCAAGCCCACTCAGATTGGGCGCGGGTCTTCAGCGCTTACCGAGGCGCGTATCCCGATCTTGCGACTGAAATCGACCAGATGCAGCGTCGCGAGCTGCCAGCTGGATGGGACAGAGGTCTGCCCGCGTTTCCGGCTGACGCGAAAGGTCTCGCCGGCCGGGACGCATCGGGAAAGGTATTGAACGTTCTCGCGCAAAATATTCCATGGTTTCTTGGCGGTTCCGCTGACCTGGGGCCGTCCACGAAGACTCTTTTGACATTCCCAGGCGCGGGCGATGTTCAGGTCGACCATCCTGGGCAGAAGAATCTTCACTTCGGAGTACGCGAGCACTCGATGGCGGCGATTGTGAACGGGCTAAATCTCTCGAAAATTCGGGCGTATGGATCGACGTTCTTTATCTTCAGTGATTACGCAAGGCCCGCTATTCGGCTCTCGGCTCTTATGGAGCTGCCGGCACTATTCGTTTTTACACACGACGCTATGGGGGACGGCGAAGATGGACCGACACACCAGCCTGTGGAACAACTGGCGTCATTACGCGCGATCCCAGGTCTCGTAACCTTCAGACCGGCAGATGCGAACGAAGTTGTGGAGGCATACCGCTACGTCATGCAGCTTCGACACAAGCCGGCTGTGCTCGTACTCTCGCGCCAGGCACTTCCTACGCTCGATCGCCAAAAGTATGCCTCCGCGTCCGGCGTTTCGCGAGGTGGCTACCTGCTCGCGGATTCTGCTACTTCAGACCCCGACGTGCTTCTGATTGCCTCGGGCAGTGAAGTCAGTCTGGCGCTCGACGCTCACGAGAGGCTGCTTGCCGAAGGCATCCGGTCGCGTGTCGTGTCGATGCCATCCTGGGACATTTTCGAAGATCAACCGGAAGAGTACCGCGCAAGCGTTCTGCCGCCGAAGGTGGGAGCGCGCATCTCGATCGAGCAGGCATCGACCTTCGGGTGGGAGAGGTACGTAGGGTTGCGAGGGCGCATGATCGGGATGCACACGTTCGGCGCCTCGGCGCCGTTGAAAGAGCTGCAACGAAAATTCGGCTTTGCGCCGGAGCGAATTGTGGAACTGGCCAGAAAGCTCGTGATGGAAGAACGGGCATCGGCATGACTGCCGAAGCACAGCGCCTTGAAGCGTCTCGCGCTCGGCGGGAACATTGGAAACGGTGGGGTCCTTACCTAAGCGAGCGTGCTTGGGGAACCGTTCGCGAAGATTACAGCGAATATGGGACGGCCTGGGAATACCTGCCTCACGATCACGCCAGGTCGCGGGCTTATCGCTGGAATGAGGATGGAATTGCGGGAATCTGCGATCGTCATCAGAAAATTTGCTTTGCCGTAGCCCTCTGGAACGGAAACGACCCTATTCTCAAGGAACGCCTCTTCGGCCTGACTGGCCATGAAGGTAATCACGGAGAAGACGTGAAGGAGTGTTACTACTATCTCGACAACACTCCCACCCACTCCTACATGAAGTACCTCTACAAATACCCACAGGCGGCTTTTCCTTACAACGAACTCGTGGAGGAAAACCGGCGGCGCGGCAAGAACGAACGCGAGTTCGAACTGCTAGACACGGGAGTGTTCAACAAGGGCCGCTACTTCGATGTTTTTATCGAATATGCCAAGGCGGGAGCCGAAGACATTTTGGTTCGTATTACCGCTTGGAACCGAGGACCGGAGACGGCGAGGTTGCACCTTCTACCTACCGTGTGGTTTCGCAATACCTGGTCCTGGGGTTCCGGCGATCCAAAGCCCTTGCTGAAGCAATGCGACAGTGATCAGGCCGTCGTCCAACTGGCGGAACCGTATTACGGAAATCGATGGATGGTATTTGGACACAATCCACGCCTTCTTTTCGCTGAGAACGAAACGAATTACCGACGCCTGTTTGCTTATGACGGTGGATCTCAACACGCCAAGGACGCCATCGGCGATTTCGTCATCGCGGGACGAACGGAGGCGGTGAATCCGACGCAGCGCGGAACGAAGGCGGCGGCGCATTACCAATTCGACATCGCGCCTGCTGAGAGTGCGACGATCAAGATCCGTTTCACGGACAGCATAGCGACGGGCAGTATCGCAGGCGAATTCGATCAGATATTCGCCATGCGGCAGGAAGAAGCCGATGAGTTCTACTCAACGGTGATTCCGAATAGCTATTCGGCGGATGCGCAGAACGTGATGCGTCAAGCGTTTGCCGGGTTGCTCTGGTCGAAGCAGTTCTATCACTACATTGTTTCGGACTGGCTCCAAGGCGATCCATCCCAGCCGGAGCCGCCGCACGGACACAGGTACGGCCGTAACCGCGAATGGCGTCACATCTACAACGCCGACGTCATTTCCATGCCGGATAAATGGGAATACCCCTGGTATGCGTCATGGGATCTGGCCTTTCACTGTGTCGCGCTTTCGCTTTTAGATTCCGAATTCGCCAAAGAACAGTTGGCGTTGTTGGTTCGAGAGTGGTACATGCATCCGAATGGTCAACTACCCGCCTATGAGTGGGCACTTGGCGATGTGAACCCGCCCGTGCATGCCTGGGCGGCCTGGCGGGTCTATCAGATCGAGAAGAAGCGTCGGGGCACGGGCGATCGGACCTTTCTGGAACGTATCTTCCACAAGTTGTTACTCAACTTTACGTGGTGGGTTAACCGGAAGGATGCCGACGGCCGCAACGTATTCGAAGGAGGCTTTCTCGGACTGGACAATATCGGTGTGTTTGATCGCAATGCGCCACTGCCAACCAGCGGGCATATCGAGCAGGCGGATGGCACCGGATGGATGGCGATGTATTGCCTCAATCTATTGGCGATCGCGCTCGAACTCGCGTGCGATGACCCCGCGTACGAAGACGTAGCGAGCAAATTCTGGGAGCACTTCCTTTATATTGCCGCGGCGATGAACAATGTCGGCAATGACGGCACATGTATGTGGAACGAAGCGGACGGTTTCTTCTATGACGTTCTTCACGTCCCCAGCGGGATGTGCCTCCCCATGGGTGTCCGCTCCATCGTGGGGTTGATTCCTTTGTTTGCCGTCGAAACATTAGAGCCAGATATTCTCAGCCGGCTTCCCGGCTTCAAGCGCCGAATGGACTGGTTTATTCAGAACCGCCCCGACCTGACGAAGAACCTTGCGCGCATGGATGCTAAAGGGGAAGGCGAGCGCCTGCTGCTCTCCATCACGAACGCTGAACAACTTCGCCGGGTCTTGCGCATCATGCTGGATGAAGAACAGTTTCTGTCGCCGTTCGGCGTTCGCTCCCTCTCGCGTCATCACAAACGGTTCCCTTTTGTCGCGCCTGTCAACAGCACTATTTACAGCGTGGAATACGATCCAGGCGAGTCCACCACCGGAATGTTCGGTGGCAATTCGAACTGGCGGGGACCTGTCTGGTTCCCCATTAACTTTCTGATCATCGAATCGCTGCAGAAGCTCGATCATTACTATGGGGACGGCTTCAAGGTAGAGTACCCGAGCGGGTCCGGTGTTTATAAGACCCTTTGGGACGTTGCGACAAGTCTGTCGCGCCGGCTGAGTTCCATTTTTCTTCCAACGTCGGCCGGGCCTCGGCCTGCTCACGGCGCAGATTCGATCTATGAAAAAGATCCGCACTGGCGTGACCTGGTCCTGTTCTACGAATATTTCCACGGGGACAACGGATCAGGTCACGGAGCTAGCCATCAGACGGGTTGGACTGCGCTCGTGGCAAAACTGCTGCAGCAGAACGGAGAGTGAGATTGCCGTCGAGGATCGAATTCGGACCGGACATTCTGCATAGCCCGGAAGAGTCGCTGAGCCGCGAGTGGCTGGAGACAAACGGGATTGGCGGATTCGCCTCGTCGACCATCTGGGGCATGAATACGCGGCGTTATCACGGCCTTCTGATGGCAGCGACACGGCCCCCCGTGGGACGAATGCTGCTGCTCTCGAAGTTTGAAGAGACGGCGATCGTGGATGGAAAGCGTTTCGAGTTGTCCGTCAACCGTTATCCGGGGGTGCTTCATCCACGCGGTTTCGAATATCAGTCTGCCTTCCGCCTCGATCCATACCCGGTGTTTTGCTATGAAGCCGGCGGGGTACGCATGGAGAAGAGTGTGTTCATGGTGCACGGCGAGAATACGACCGTCGTCGAGTACTTGCTGTTGGATGGCCCGGAGTGCGAGTTGGAGATCCGGCCGCTCATGGCGTTTCGTGATTACCACAGCTTGACCCGCGAAAACGGTGCCGTGCGAGGAGATCTCATGCAGGCTCCCGGCCACGTCGCCTTCGCTGCATATCAGGGCCTTCCGACCCTAAGAGTCGCACACGACGGAGCCGTGATCGAAAAGACCGGATTCTGGTACCGGAACTTTGAATACGATTCCGAGCGCGAGCGGGGTCTTGACTTTGCCGAAGATCTCTACAATCCATTTCTGATGCGGCTGCCGCTGGCCCCCGGAGCACCGCGAGCTATCGTGGCGACGACTTCGGACCGCACCGCCCAAGAGGCGGCGACCTTGCGCAAAGCGGAACTTCAGCGGCGGTGTGAGGTCCTCACGAAGGCACCGCGGCGAACCCCGCTGGCGCTCAATCTGACGGCGGCGGCCGACCACTACATCGTCAGTCGCGGCTCAGGTAAGACCATCATCGCCGGGTACCACTGGTTCAGCGATTGGGGCAGGGATACGATGATCGCGCTGCCTGGGATCGCTTTGGTGACTGGACGTCACGATGCAGCACGCGCCATTCTCTCTGAATTCGCTAGGCATGTCGATCGGGGGATGCTGCCCAACCGCTTTCCTGATGCCGGCGAAGAACCCGAATACAACTCGGTAGACGCCGCGCTCTGGTTCTTCGAAACCACGCACGCTTATCTCAGATATACGCAGGATGAGGCGTTCGTAATGTGCGAGTTGTATCCCAAGCTCAAGGAGATTGTCGACTGGCATCTGGCGGGTACGCGGTTCGGCATCCACGTCGACGATGATGGCCTGCTTCACGCAGGCGAGGCAGGGACGCAGTTGACTTGGATGGACGCGAAGGTGGACGGCCAGGCCGTGACGCCGCGGGAGGGGAAGCCTGTCGAAGTACAGGCTCTCTGGTACAACGCGCTTTCGATTCAAAGGCAACTCGCGCAGATTGCGCACGATGCCGAGGCCGAGACGGCGTTGCGCGAAGGAGCGGAGCGCGCGCGGGCCAGCTTCAACGACACCTTCTGGAATGAGGAGCTGCAATGTCTTTATGACGTGGTGAACGGGGATGTTCGCGACGCGTCGATCCGGCCCAACCAAGTGCTCGCTTTAGGGCTGACTTTTCCCGTCGTCGACCAGGAACGGGGAATAAAGATCCTTCAGGTCGTCGAGGAGAAGCTGCTCACGCCCATGGGTTTACGAAGCCTTGCGCCGTCGAACGCCGGTTTCAGGCCCGTCTACGCCGGAGGTGTGGCGAGCAGGGATTCCGCGTACCATCAGGGGACTGTTTGGCCTTGGCTGATGGGGCCCTTCATCAGGGCTTACCGGCGGATTCATGGCGATTCAACAAGGACAAGAAATCGTGTGCGTGGCTGGATCGCGAACTTTGAAAAACCTCTGGCAGAGGCTGGACTCGGTCACGTTTCTGAGGTCGCGAACGGAAGCCCCCCGTACCGGCCCGGCGGTTGCATTGCTCAGGCTTGGAGCGTGGGCGAATTGCTTCGGGTCGTCGCAGAGGATTATCCGTTTAAGCGAAAGAACGTTAGAGGCTAATTATGAACGCAACACAACAACTTCACCAGCTCGGCCAGAGTCTGTGGCTGGATAACATCACTCGGCCATTAATTACCAGCGGAACGCTCCAGCGTTACATAGACCAGGACTCGATCACGGGGCTGACATCGAATCCCACGATTTTCGATCACGCCATCGGGCGCAGCACCGCGTACGACGATGCGATTCGCGAGAAATTGCAACAGGGTGAATCGCCGGAGCCCTTGTTCTTTGAGTTGGCATTGGATGACATCACGAGGGCGGCTGACTTGTTTCGTCCGATTTATGAAAGGACCAGCGGCGTCGACGGCTGGGTTTCGCTCGAGGTGTCGCCGCTTCTCGCTCACGATGCCTCGAAAACGGTTGCATCGGCGAAAGAGTTAGCGGCGCGCGGGAATCGCCCAAACCTCTTTATAAAGATTCCCGGCACACCGGAGGGCCTGCCCGCCGTTGAGGAATCTATCTTCGCCGGAATCCCGGTGAATGTCACGCTGCTGTTTTCTCGCGAGCAGTACGCCGCGGCCGCCGAAGCATATATGCGCGGTGTGGAACGGCGGATCTCTGCCGGATTGAATCCCAATGTCGCTTCCGTCGCGTCGGTATTCGTGAGCCGCTGGGACACCTCCGTGGCGGGAAAAGTCCCCGAAGACCTTCGCAATCGGCTCGGGATCGCGGTCGGCTGGAGCATTTACTCTCAATACTGTTCACTGCTCGGCTCGGATCGCTGGCGGCGAGCCTGCAATTTCGGCGCTCGTCCACAGCGCTTGCTTTGGGCGAGCACCGGAACGAAAGACCCTGCGGCGCCGGACGATTTGTACATTGCTGCTTTGGCTGCTCCGTTCACGGTGAATACCATGCCGGAAACGACGCTGAAGGCATTCGCAGATCACGGGAAAATCGAGTCGGCACTTTCCAGCAATAACGATTTCGAAGGAGCACTGGCCAAGTTCGCCTCGCATGGTATCGATGTCGGCGCTCTCGCCGCGCGGCTTCAGGATGAAGGCGCCAAAACGTTCGTCAAGTCATGGACCGACTTGATGGATGTAATCGCTTCGAAATATTCCAAAGTGAGACAGACCGCTTAAGGAGTAAAACATATGAAATCTGTCGTAGGACCAACCACGCTCCCGGCTTTGACGCACCGCCAGGCATGGAAAGACCTTGAAGCCCACGTCCTGGACATCCGTAAGCAACATCTTCGCGATCTTTTTGGCGGCGATCCCGAGCGGGGCGCACGCATGACGGTCGAAGCTGCCGGGATTTACCTCGATTACTCGAAAAACCGGATTACCAATGAAACCGTGAAGCTCTTGGTCCGGCTCGCCAGAGAATCCGACCTCCGGCAGGGCATCGACGCGATGTTCCGCGGCGAAAAGATCAACCGCACCGAAGACCGAGCCGTCCTGCACATCGCCCTCCGGACGCCTGCGGGTACATCGATCTTGGTGGACGGGAAAGACGTCGTCCCGGAGGTCCATTCCGTTCTTCAAAAGATGAGCGTGTTCGCGGAACGAATTCGTTCGGGCGCATGGAAGGGTCATACGGGCAAGCGCATCCGCAACGTTATCAACATTGGAATCGGCGGCTCCGACCTAGGCCCCGTGATGGCGTATGAGGCGTTAAAACACTACGCAGATCGGGCCAAGACGTTTCGGTTCGTTTCGAATGTGGACGGAACGGATTTTGCGGAAGCGGTGCGTGATCTCGATGCGGACGAGACTCTTTTTATTGTCTCATCGAAAACATTCACTACGCTCGAAACGATGACCAATGCGCAAAGTGCGCGCGAGTGGTTCCTCGAAAAGAGCGGCGGTGATCCGAGGGCCATTCCCAGGCATTTTGTGGCGGTGTCCACTAATGCGGCTGAGGTTTCCAAGTTCGGCATCGACACAAACAATATGTTCGGGTTCTGGGACTGGGTTGGCGGACGGTATTCGATGGAATCCGCGATCGGCCTCTCGACGATGGTCGCCATTGGCGCTGAGAATTTCAACTCGATGCTCGGGGGCTTCCACGCAATGGACGAGCACTTCCGCACAGCGCCATTCGACCGCAACCTGCCCGTGCTGATGGGACTACTCGCGATCTGGAACAACAACTTCCTGGGCGCGGAAACCGTGGCCGTATTGCCTTATGACCAATACTTGAAGCGCTTCGCGGCTTATCTCCAGCAACTGACGATGGAAAGCAACGGCAAGCACGTGACCCTCAACGGGGGCGAGGTCTCGTACGCTACCGGGCCGATTTATTGGGGCGAGCCCGGCACAAACGGCCAGCATTCGTTCTATCAACTCATTCACCAGGGAACGAGGCTCATTCCGTGCGACTTTATCGCTTTCGCGCGCTCGCTGAATCCGCTGGGCGGCCATCACGACATTCTGACGGCAAATGTTTTCGCGCAGGCCGAGGCCCTCGCGTTCGGAAAGACACGCGAGCAGGTGAAAGCGGAAGGAACTCCGGATTGGCTGGTTCCGCACCGCGTGTTCGAGGGTGACCGGCCGTCGAACATGCTTCTGGCGGAGGAAGTCACGCCGGCGACTCTGGGGAAACTCGTGGCGCTGTACGAGCACTCGGTGTTCACGCAAGGAGCTATATGGGACATCGATTCCTTCGATCAATGGGGTGTTGAGCTGGGAAAGGTGTTGGCGAAACGCATCGTTCCAGAACTTGACTTGGCTGAGGATTCAAGGCTCTCGCACGATAGTTCCACCAATCACTTGATTCGCTGGTATCGCAAGAACAAGGAGGCGCGATGAGATCCCTCGGTTATAACAAACCGCTCTATATTCTCCCCTTCGATCACCGGCATTCCTTCGAGACAAAGCTATTCGGATGGGCGGGTGGCCTGACTCCTGATCAAACCGCGGAGATCGCGGCCGCAAAGCAAGTGATCTATGACGGATTCAAGGCCGCGCTCAGGCTCGGGGCGCCGGAAGAAAAGGCCGCTATCTTGACCGATGAGGAGTTCGGCGCGGCGATCTCACTCGATGCGCGCGCAGGGCTATACGACAGCCTGCGCGGTTGAAAAGAGCGGGCGGGCGGAGTTCGATTTCGAGTATGGCGAAGATTTCGCGGCGCACCTTGAAAAATTCCGCCCTTCCTTCGCGAAGGCGTTGCTGCGCTACAACCCGGAAGGCGATGGCGCGCTTAACGCAAGGCAAGCCGCGCGATTGGCGAGCCTCTCCGATTACTTGCACCGGTCGGCTCAAAGCCATTTCATGATCGAACTGCTCGTGCCGCCCGAGAAGGCGCAAATCGAAAAGGTGGGAGGCGATCAAGACACTTACGACCGTGAACTTCGCCCGCAGCTTATGGTCGGAGCGATTCAAGAGCTTCAGCACGCGGGCGTCGAGCCGGACGTCTGGAAAGTCGAAGGACTCGAGGAGCGCAGCGGTTGCGAAGCCATTGTGGCGGCAGCCCGCCGCGCAGGGCGAGAGCAGGTGAGTTGCATCGTTTTGGGACGGGGAGAGGATGAGCAGAAAGTGCACGAGTGGCTGGCGACGGCTTCCCAAGTCCCAGGGTTTATCGGCTTTGCTGTGGGCCGCACGGATTTTTGGAGCGCGCTCGTCGACTGGAAAGCGAAGAAAAGCACGCGGGAAGAGGCGGCGAATCGAATCGCGCGCCGCTACCTGGGATTCGTGCACACGTTTGATGATAAGGCCTGGGCCGCCTAAAGGAGCTTGCAATGCAACTTGGAATGATCGGACTTGGAAGAATGGGCGCGAACATGGTTCGCCGGCTGATCGGAGGAGGTCATCAGTGCGTCGTGTTCGACCGCTCGACGACCCTGGTGCAACAGCTTGTTCAGGAAAAGGCCATGGGAGCAGCGGATCTGCACGATCTGATCGGGAAACTGGATAAACCCAGGGCGGTGTGGCTGATGGTTCCGGCAGCGGTTGTGGATGAGAGCATAGCGAATATCTCACCTCATCTCGAAGCGGGCGACACGCTGATTGACGGTGGAAATTCCTACTACATTGACGACATTCGTCGTGCGAAGGAGCTTGCCGCCAAAAGCATCCACTATGTCGACGTAGGCACCAGCGGAGGCGTTTGGGGTCTTGAGCGTGGGTATTGCATGATGATCGGCGGAGAAGCGGGAGTTGTGAAGCGCCTCGATCACATTTTCAAAACGCTCGCGCCGGGCATAGGAAACATTTCGCGAACGCCGGGGCGGGACAAGATCGAGGGAACGTCCGAGCTGGGATATCTGCACTGTGGAGAGAACGGCGCCGGGCATTTCGTGAAGATGGTCCATAACGGGATTGAATACGGCATTATGGCCGCCTACGCGGAAGGGTTCGGCACACTGCGCTCGGCCAATGTCGGCAAGCACACATCCGAGATCGACGCGGAAACCACTCCACTGCGCGATCCGGCGCACTATCAATATGATCTGAACTTGCGCGACGTCGCGGAGGTCTGGCGCCGGGGAAGCGTGATCGCGTCCTGGCTGCTCGACTTGACGGCGGCCTCGCTAGTTGAAGATCCCGTGATGTCCAAATTCGCCGGCCGAGTTTCCGATTCCGGCGAAGGGCGCTGGACAATCAAAGCCGCCATTGATGAAGGCGTTCCGGTTCCGGTTCTCTCGTCCGCGCTTTATCAGCGGTTCACCTCGCGCGGAGAAGCGGATTTTGAGGACAAGCTGCTGTCGGCGATGCGCTATCAATTCGGTGGTCACATCGAGAAGGCGCACGAGTAAGCCGTTGGCTCTTTGTACAGAATGGAGGAGTGCTGGATGAGATGGATCGGCGCTCCACGCAAGAAAAAGGGAAGGCGAGTGACGCTTCGTAGGCGACTGGCGGCTTGTCACTGGAGGCGCTGGTCGGACTCCAAAGAAAGACCGTTGCGGACCATATCCGATACGAGCAAAACAAAACTGGCAAGAAATGCACCGGACGTTCACCTCGCACAACGAGGATGTAAACTAAGGGTGCTCAGGCTTGCGCTTTTTGGTTGATTGGCGCGTTGTGACGGTCACCGCGACTGACGGATGTTAGAGTCGGACCTCCGTCTCCAATTCGTCAGACTCGACGAGGAAGATGCCGCTTTTTCGCAAGGGTATCCTCCACGGTTACAATAACTTGCTCAAAGGCCCAGCTCCGGACTGAATTCACCACCGTTCGGCAACTGGCCTGCACGAGCGTCTGTCGATCTATGGGCGGCAAGCACGATTCACCGCGTTTCTGAAGAAGACGCAGGGCCGCTTCGGCCTGTGGACGTCGTTCAATCCTGGAACCCATCAAGCGTCCAGATCGCCGTGTAACCGGGGGGCGCTTCGTTCGATTATCCCCGCTATATCGAAAGGGCAGTCGCAAAGTCGTCGGGACCGAGGTTAGGGCGGCATTAGGTGATAAGGGCTGTGACGAGGATTCGTGACGGGATTTCCCATTTATCGTTTGTGTGCGGCACAGGTGGGGGCGTCGAGATTGTGAACCCCCCTTGGCTTGACTTCACTGGCCTTACGGCCGAGCAGTCCCTTGGCCAGGGTTGGCGTTGCGCCGTCCACCCCGATGACCTGAGCCGGTTCGAAGATCGGTGGAACGAGGTCACTGCGCACGGCGAGTCCGGCGAGATCGAGGCTTGCCTTCGCCGCCATGACGGTGTGTTTGCGGCGGCGATTTTCCACCTCATGCCTCTGTATGAGGCATCAGGCGGCGTGAATCAGTGGTATGTTTCCAGTACTTTCGGGAAGATTATATCTTCGTCCGAAGAAGCAGCGCTTGGTGCGCAAAGAGAGCTCACGAACGGGCAGTTGCGAACGATCATTGACGCGATTCCGATCCTCGCGTGGAGCACAGCAGTAGATGGTCCTGGCGAGTTTCTTAATCAACGGTGGCTGGACTATACGGGTTTGAGCCTGCAGGAGGCGATCGGGTACGGTTGGCAGGCGAGCATTCATCCGGACGATCTCGGCCCTCTCCTTCAATACTGGCTAGAGATGATGCGTACCGCCTCTGCAGGGGAGTATGAGGCGCGGATGAGGCGATTTGACGGTCAATTCCGCTGGTTCCTATTTCGCGGAGCGCCCTTGCTGGACTCCACGGGCGCAGTGCTGAAGTGGTTCGGCGTCAACATCGACATAAATGACCGGAGACAGGCTGAAGCGGCGTTGCGACGAACCGAGGCTGCCTTGTCTCGATCCAGCCAACTCGCCACGATGGGCGAACTTACCGCGTCCATAGCCCACGAGGTCAACCAGCCACTCGCCGCGGTAGTTGCGAATGCAGAGGCGGGACTGGAGTGGCTCAATCGGCAGGAGCCCAATCTCGAGGGGGCCCGGCACGCTCTTCAGAGAATATTGAGAGACGGGAGCGATGCTGGTGAAATCGTAAAGCGCCTCCGCGCCCTTTTCCGCCGCGCCGCGCCTGCGACTGCAGAACACAAGCTCGAAGAACTTGTCGCGGAGGTGCTGAAACTTCTGGAGCACGAAACGACCCGGCGCCGCGTTTTGGTCAACGTCACGTTGGGTGAAGGGCTGCCAACCGTGTTGTGTGACCGCTTGCAGATCCAACAGGTCATTTTGAATCTAATGACGAACGCCATGGACGCCATGGCTGCTTCAGCGAATCCGGAAAGAACTATTCGCGTCTTCGCGAACGGGGATGGCGCCAAAAGCGTTCTTGTAGGTATTCGAGATTACGGTGTGGGCATCCAAGAGCCCAGCCGCTTATTCGAGACGTTTTTCACGACCAAAGAAAAGGGTCTGGGGATGGGGCTGGCTATTTCGCGTTCGATTGTGGAGGCGCACGGCGGTCAGTTGTGGCTGGAGCCCAGCGACGGCCCAGGCTCCACGTTCTGTTTTCGTCTGCCTGTGAAGCACACCGCCGCGCGCGCCGGGGCGGGCGAGGGCTGCGCGTGAATATAGCCTGCGGTTTATGAGCGCAGAAGCGTCCTTAATCTTTATCGTCGACGATGATTCTCGGATACGGGAAGCCCTTTGCAGCCTTTTGGAATCCACGGGTTTTCGCGTAGCTGCTTTCGGAAGCGCGTCCGATTTCCTCAAGTTCGAGAAGCCCGATTGTCCCAGTTGTCTGATACTCGACCTGGAACTGCCGGACATCAACGGCCTTGAAGTTCAGCAACAACTCTCCAGCGGTGGCCCGCCAATCGTATTCGTGACGGGACATGGGGATGTCCCCGCTTCGGTTCAAGCGATTAAATCGGGCGCGGTACAGTTTCTCCTGAAGCCGGTCCGCAAACAAGAACTTTTGGAAGCCATCACGGAAGCCCTGGAACGAGATCAGGCGACGCGGACGGCGCGACTATCGGCAACTGAACTCCGCAAGCGATACGGCCTTTTGACACCCAGGGAACAGGAAGTTCTTCCACTGGTCGTCGGCGGCTTTGCGAATAAGCAAACTGCTGCCGAGCTTGGCAACAGCGAGTTCACAGTGGCGATCCAGCGTGGAAACATCATGCGTAAGATGGGGGCACGCTCGCTAGCGGAATTGATCAGAATGGCCGATGGACTCGGAGTCGCCCGCCGAGACCCGCCGTAGCAATGGGCCGCCGGTTAGTGTAAGCACTCAGGGCGGACCTGGCGAAACCGCACTCCCATAAATAAACTTGCTATTGGGGGATCATCGCGTTTCCTCTAGAATCGGCAGTGTGGACAAAGGGAAGAAGGCTATCGCGAGTTTCATCGCGGTGGTCGATGACGACTTCCGGATTCTAGAGTCCCTGGAGAGCCTGCTGGAATCAGCGGGTTACACGGCCGCGGTGTTTCTCTCCGGGGAGACGTTCTTGCAATCGAACGCTCTAGCCGAAGCAAGCTGTCTGGTCACAGACATTCGAATGCCCAAGATCGATGGATTGGAGTTGCAAGGGCGAGTAAAACTCCAGCGGCCTGAACTGCCCGTGATTTTCATGACTGCTCACTTCGATGACGCCGTGGAGCGGCGAGCAATCGAGGCGGGCGCCGCGGGTTTCCTGCGCAAAACATTTAGCGGGGTTGAGTTCTTAAGCGCTGTGAGGCACGCGTTAGACGAGAGATAGAGAGTAACCGGGGATTTCAATTGCGCTGTAGCCACACTGGCTGCAAGCATTGCAAACGATGAGGAGCAGGTATGCGAGCAACCGCACTTTGTTTAGAAAATGGCGCGCCTGGCTTTAACGGGATGATTGGTTCGAGCGAGGAGTTGCGCAACGTCTGGCACTCGGTCCAGCTCGTTGCCCGAACCGACTCAGCCGTATTGATCCAGGGTGAGACGGGGACGGGGAAAGAGCTGCTGGCTAAAGCTATTCACGAGGAAAGTTTTCGCGGCAGCGGGCCGTTCATAAAAGTGAATTGCGCCGCGATGCCTGCGGGGCTCCTCGAAAGTGAGTTGTTCGGTCATGAGCGCGGAGCATTCACCGGCGCGCTGAACCAGACGACAGGCCGCTTTGAACGGGCCCATAACGGCACGCTGTTCCTGGATGAAATCGGCGACCTGCCCCTGGAATTGCAACCGAAGCTGCTCCGCGCGCTGCAGGAAAGGGAATTCGAGCGCCTCGGAGGCAGCCGGACCATACGCGTCGATGTGCGCTTCGTGGCGGCGACGAACCAGGACCTGATGGAGATGGTCAGAGACCGCCGGTTTCGTGCCGACTTGTTTTACAGGCTCAATATCTTCCCCATTACGCTTCCAGCCTTACGGGAGCGCGGGGACGACATTCCGGCACTTGTGCGCCACTTCGTTCGACTATTCGCCGATCGCATGAAAAAGTCCATCAGCCTCATTCCGGACGAGATCATTCAAACCCTCCGCGAACATGATTGGCCAGGAAATATCAGGGAATTACAAAACGTGATTGAGCGAGCAGTAATTATGTCCCCCGGGCCGGAGTTACGATTGCCCGCCAGCGCTTTGGGAGCACCGCTCGGTCCGCAACCTCTGGCCAGCAGGACCAGGACGCTCCAAGAGACGGAGCGAGACCATATCCTGAAGGTTCTGAATGAAGTTGGAGGTGTTGTTGGAGGGCATCACGGGGCCGCATCGCGTCTCGGCGTAGCGAGAACAAGTTTGCTCTATCGGATGCGGAAGTTGGGGATCGATCGGGGCAAAATGAGGGCTGTCGGGGCCTTACCGGGGCACGGAGAGTCAGTGTGAAAACTCGAAATCGCCCTCGTGCGACCACACGCTATGGTAGTCAGGACATCAGCGATCCGCGATATATGGACGCAATGGGTAGTTTTCACACAGACTCACGGAGCGGCGCCGATCAATCGGCGCCGGTGGTCAGCCTCTGATGCGCGATGCGCGATCTCGAAAGCGGCAGTGTCGGACTCGCGGCGAATTTCCGTCACGCTGACGGGCAGCGGTCACGCCGTTCGTCGCGGTACAGTAATTTGGAGGCGATGATCTATCGAATCGGCCGCGAGCTCCTGCGAAATGCATTTCGCCACGCTCAGGCGAAGCTCATTGAAGTTGAAGTGCGGTACTCTGCGCAGGACGTCCGCCTCCGGATTCGCGACGATGGGATAGGGCTTGACCCACGAGTGCTCGATGCCGGCCCGCCCATGGCCATTGGGGCCTGCCCGGAGTGCGGGAGCGCGGGAAACTGATTGGCGCGGCGGGCACCGAGGTCCAGATTACTGTGCCGGCTTCTGTCGCCTACCCTAAGTGCCAGGAATTTCCGGCCATTCAGATTGCTGCGGAGATTTACTCACTTTTATGCCGATTGATGGAATCATTCGTATCCTCGCGGTCGATGACCATGCCCTTCTGAGAAGAGGCATCGCCGCCCTGGTGAACGCCGAATCCGATATGAAGCTGGTCGCGGAAGCGGTCTCAGGCGAGGAAGCCATCCAGCAGTTCAAGAAGCATCGGCCCGACGTCACTCTGATGGACCTGCAAATGGCGGGCATGAGCGGCATTGAGGCGATCATCGCGATCCGCAGCGACTTCCCCCAGGCACGCATTGTCATTCTCACCACTTATCTGAACGACGTGCAAGTGGTGCGCGCCTTGAAAGCGGGCGCGCGCGCATATGTCCTAAAGGGGCATGTGGATCAGGATCTCTCGGAGGTAATCCGCGCTGTACACGCCGGCCATAAGAGAATCCCCCCGGAGGTGGCGGCGGAACTGGCGGAGCACACAGATGAGGATGACTTGACCTCACGCGAAATCGAGGTGTTGCGTCTGATTGCGGCTGGCAACGCCAATAAGGAGATCGCCGGCCGCCTTTCGCTTGCCGAAGATACCGTGAAGAGCCATGTCGCGAAGATACTCGCGAAGCTTCACGCCAACGATCGAACACATGCAGTCACAACCGCGGTGAAGCGCGGATTTCTCGAGCTCTGATCCCCTGAAGGGATGATCGCGAAATGGGAATTTCAGGTGTGCGAATTCTTCCGGAACTCGCGTATTCTCAAATCGGCCTCTTATGCAACGGCTATTCTCGACATTTGCCGATGGTTGGCCGGGTGCCGGTCTCCTGTTGTTACGCTTGTCCGCTGGTCTGGCAATCATCCATTCCGGAATCGTATTCACAGAGCACGGGTCGCTTCCCGTGACAAGCGCAATGGAGATAGTTGCTCTCGCGGCTAGCCCTGTTCTGATCATGGGCTTTCTCACCCCGGTGGCGGGGGCCCTGGCAGCTACGGCGAAAATGTGGATTGGCATCTCCCAGATCTCCTCACACATGGGCGATCCATGCAACGCCCTGGTTCAGGCGACGCTTGCGGCGGCTTTGGCCATGATTGGCCCGGGTGCCTGGTCCATCGACGCCCACCGATTCGGCAGAAAACGGATCGACCTTTCGCGGTAGACATCGTTCCCACCATCTTCTGGCGATTTCCCCCTCGTCATCTCCGCTTCCAATCTCAGCTTGCCCAAACCCTTGCATTCACCCGAAAGGACTACCGCTAGGGGGGCCGATTCAGGTGTTCGGCAGTTCCGTCAAAATTACCAGTCGAACTTCACACTGAATGGGGTTCGTGATGGAGGGAATCGGGTCCAAACTAGGTGACGGGAGCCAGGCTCCCAGCCGTTCAATTCCAGCAGGAGGTAAACGATATGGCAACAATGACGCCGTCGTTCAAAGAAATTGCCGCCCCGGGTCCTGGTGGCATGATTGGCTCCAGCCGGGAGCTGCGGGATATCTGGCACTCGGTCCAGATGGTAGCTCGAACCGACTCCTCCGTCCTGATCCAGGGCGAGACGGGAACAGGGAAAGAGTTGCTGGCCAGAGCAATACATGAGGCAAGCTTGCGGCACCAGGGACCATTTGTAAAGGTAAACTGCGCGGCCTTGCCCGCCGGCCTGCTTGAAAGCGAACTGTTCGGTCACGAGCGCGGGGCGTTTACAGGCGCGTTTAATCAGACGACAGGCCGCTTCCAGCACGCCCACAACGGAACTCTGTTCTTGGACGAAATAGGCGATCTGCCTCTCGAATTACAACCCAAGCTGCTCCGCGCCCTGCAGGAGAAGGAATTCGAGCGTCTTGGAAGCGCCCGGACCATTCACGTCGATGTCCGCGTGGTGGCGGCCACAAACCAAAACCTGCCGCGGATGGTCAGAGAGCGCCAGTTCCGCGCCGATTTGTTCTACCGGCTGAACGTATTTCCGATCATGCTTCCGCCTTTACGAGAGCGCAGGGCAGACATACCGGCTCTGGTGGAACACTTCGTCCACAAATTCGCAGATCGCATGGGCAGGCGCATCAGCCGCATCCCGGAGGAGATCTTTCAAATCCTTTCCCATCATGACTGGCCTGGAAATATTCGCGAATTGCAGAATCTGATCGAGCGCGCCGTGATTATGTCGTCCGGGCCGGAGTTACGCTTGCCCGCAATCGACTTCGGACCGCCCGTCTCTCAGTGCTATATGGCTGGCCGGCATCAAACGCTGAAAGACGCCGAACGCGAGCATATTTTGAAAGTGCTGGATGAGGCAGGAGGCGTTGTGGGAGGCAATCGCGGCGCAGCTTCGCGGCTCGGTTTGCCGAGAACAAGCTTAATCTATCGGATGCGGAAGCTCGGGATCAATCAAGGTAAAATGAGGGTTTTTGCAAGCCCGGCAGGAAGCCTCTAATCGCGCCTCTCGCTGACTAATCCCCGACGGATCTCCAACATTCCCGACCAGGATCGGGCGCGCTTTGGTCGTGGTTTGCAGCGCCGAATGCGCGTATTCGGTTCATGCTGTTCACATTACGCCGCGCGCCTGTTCGGATCGAGACTTGCATCGACCAGCGCCATGAACAGACCGAATATTGTCGATCGAACCGCGAGCGTTCAAGGACTGAACATCGCATATCGTGAGGCGGGAGATTCGCGAAATCCGAAGATCGTCCTCCTCCACGGGTTCCCTTCGTCATCCCACCAGTAACGCGACCTGTTTCCCGCGTTGGCCACGGATTTTCACGTGATTGCACCCGATTATCCAGGCTTCGGCAACAGCGACATGCCCGATCCCGCGGGGTTCGCGTATACGTCCCTTGCCTTTCGCAGCGGCTTTCGTTCTGGCCCGGCGGGCCGTCTTCTCTGGAGCGTCAGCAGCGGGCTCCGAAGCTGCCGTTTCCTTGTGAAGCGCATTCCAGATTCGGTTCACCGCGTCAGTCGCGCGGCGGCGGCCGGGTTGACGAAGTTCTGGCGCTCTTGCGGCGCGCCGGTGGCGTTACCAAAGGCGGGCTAATGAAGCGCTTCGGCTGGCTCGATCAGGACGACCCGTGGCTTCATTTCGCGGCTGGGCGATGCTGATCACAAGATCGAGTCGTGCAAGCCCGAGGGCGGCGACCGGACGTACAAGCTGGCGAAGTAACCCTGCGTCGAAGCATCAAGTTTCGAGGGGCCGGGGCCTTCGGGCTTCGGCCCTTTCTGCGTTTGGTATATGCTACCGTGCGGCAGAGAGGATCATGCTCAATGAGTATTTCAAAGTTGGAATGGGCAAAGCGGGAATTTCCGAGTTTGACGACTGAATTAGAGCCCAAAGGGTTTCAGCTTGGCGGCGCAGACAGGCTGTTCAAGGATCAAGTGCCGCCCGGCAGGCGCAGACTCGATGTTGCGCTCCTTCCCGACTTCAAAGAACCATCGCTGCGTGTGTTGGATTCGGTTAAACCGAATCTTGGACCATCGATCTCTGGCGACGAGCCAGACCGGACATCAGACGCGATTACCTTTTACGATGTTGTGCAGTTCGAGGGGGGATGCAAATGGATCAAGCGCAACGGTGATGGCGGCTTTCTCAATACTACCGAAATCGCGATGCAAATCGAGAGAGAGTTCGACAAGATGCCTGACTAATGTTTTGGTCGGGATACAATGAGAATTACGAGGTGATCCCGTCAATGATATCCACACAGGAATGGCGAGACAAACTAGAAGCAGACATTCGATCTAAGGTCCGCGCTGAGATCGATGCCAATCACACGCCGGCGAACGATGGCGATTGGGATTTCTTCGCAAGAAAGGCGCGGGTCGCGGCGGCGGGCGTAGCTGAAGATTACAGGGCCGAATTCGGGCCGCAAGCAATCTCAGATCAGCAAGCCATCGAAATTGCTAAAGAAGAGATCGAGGAACAGAAGCGTCTAGCATTGCTCGGGAAATTCAACGGAGTTTACGAAGACTTCGCCCAAGGGCTCCTGGCCAATCGCAAGGGAAAAATGGCTCGAGAACAGGTTATAGCTTTGGCCCGCCCCTGCATCCAAATCGCTGAGGATCTGCGCAACGAAAACCTAGATCAGGCCGAGAGGTTCGACGAATTCGTAGCGTATGTGAAGGAGCAGGTTCGGCGGGCAATATAAAAGTGGAGGGCTGGTCACCAGTTCGTTAGCCCCTGATCGGAGTTCCAGATTTCGGGCTGGCCGAAACGAAACGCTGCCTCCAACGCCGCCAGGCAAAAACCAGTCTCCATCGTATTGGAGAGTTCCCAACTGAGCACGAAGCGGCTGAACCAGTCCATCACCGCGACCAGATAGAGAAAGCCGCCCCGCATCGGAAGGTAAGTAATATCGGTGCTCCAGACGTGGTTGGGCCGTTCGATCACGACGCCACGCAGCAGATACGGGAACACTTCGTGACCCGGCGCCGGACGGCTCAAGTTCGGTTTGGGATAGTGGGCTTCGATGCCCAGGATGCGCATCAGCCGTTGGATGCGCTTGCGATTCACCTCCAGCTCGGCGGCCATTTTGCGGCTTCCGAAGAACGGACGCTTTAGATACAGCTGGTCGAGGCGGCGGAGCAGTCCCAGGTTCTCCTCGCTCTCCGGCCGCGGCTGGTAGTAATAAGTCGAGCGCGGCACTCCCAGCAGTTCGCACTGCTGTTGGATGCTCAGGCGCGGGTGAACGGGATCGATCCATTGCCGTTTGTCGTCAGTCGATGAGGCCAGCTCTTTTTTTGAGAAAGTCCAACTCCACTTTCAGCTGGCCGATCTGTTTGTACAGCTCGTCCTTCTCGGCGTCGGACTGCTGGCGTACCTGCTCGCGGCCGTTGCCGAAAACATCAGGCAGGCCGGCCAGCGCTTGTTTCTTCCAGCCTCCAACCTGGGTCGGGTGGACCCCAAACATCTGAGCGATTTGCGCCGCCGTCTTGTGCGCCTTGATGGCCTCCACAGCGACCTTGGCCTTCAGGCTGGGTGGGTGACTCTTGCGGGAGGACATCCGGCTCGGCAGCGTAGCCCCGACCGAAGATCGCCCGGGTATTTTCGTCAAGGAAGCCGATCTGATCCTGCTCCTGGCCTCCTCGTCCGAAGTAAGCACGGTCACGTTCGTCGATCAACGCGAAGATACTGCGGCTGACCGAAACACGCGGAACGCGAGCGTGGCCAGCCTCCTTCCAAGCTGCGCGAAACGCGCGAATCTGGGCGGTTTGTTGGATGTGCAGCGGCTCTCCGGTCTCGTCGAATTTGAGGGTGGAGGTTTGCAGGTTCATTCCGAGCTTAGCGGCCCAGGCGGCCGTCGCATTGGAAGCCGCCCCCCAGCAGATACGATCATGCAATCCTTCCGAGTACGGTTCCAGACGCAGCAGCCCTGGCGGATTGGGAAACATGGGGCGCGGGTTCGGCTGAGCGAAGCCCTGGCCGCGCAGCAGGTCGAGAAATTCTTCGGCGTGCCGACGGCCCATGTCCGCATCGTTCTCGCCTTCCATCGGGCGGTGCCCAAAATAGCGCCAACCCTCGATCACCTGCTCGGGAGAGCCGCGGCTGATTCCCAACTCCAGGCGCCCGCCGGCGATGAGATCCGCGGCGCCAGCGTCCTCCGCCATATAGTGAGGGTTCTCATACCGCATGTCGATGACTGCAGTGCCAATTTCAATCCTTCGCGTCTTAGCGCCGACTGCCGCTAGTAGCGCGAACGGTGATGCCAGTTGCCGAGCGAAGTGATGCACACGGAAGTAGGCTCCGTCCATTCCCAGGTGCTCGGCCTCCTGGAATCTGCTCGCCGGTGTCAATGTTGATTCGAGAAAGATTGCCTGTTGCCTGATCGCTACCATGACCTGCCTTCGATAATCTCCTCCAGCCATAATTGAGAAGCTCCAGTAGTTAAAGGCGAAGAAAAGGAGCTTCGATGAGAAAAGGCAAGCACACAGAAGAACAGATCATCGGCGTGCTGAAGCAGGTGGAGGCAGGCCGGACAGTGAAGGAAGTCGCGCGGGAACTGGGCGTCAGTGAGGCGACGATCTACACCTGGAAGAGCAAGTACGGTGGCATGGAGGTCAGCGATGCACGCCGGCTGAAGGAACTGGAAGATGAGAACCGCCGGCTGAAGCACATGGTCGCTGATCTCAGCCTGGACAAAGAGGCCTTGAAAACGGTGATCCGAAAAAACGGCTGGAGCTTGTAGGTCGAAGGCAAGATGTGGCGTTGGTGATGAGCGAGTTTCATTACTCAGAACGCGAAGCCTGCAAGCTGCTGGCGCTGGATCGGAGTAGTTACAGGTATCGGCCGCGGCCGGATCACAATGCGGAGCTGCGTCGCGAGCTGATCGCGTTGGCGCGGCAGAAGCCGCGCTTCGGATACCGGCGTCTGTGCGCACTGCTGGAACGCCGGGGATGTCGAGCGAGTCCACAACGAGTGTACCGCGTGTACAGCCAGGAACATCTGGCGGTGCGGCGGCTGAAGAGGAAACGATTGGTGAGACCGGCGCCAGCAGGAACTCTGTTGAGCCGGGCCAATCAGGAATGGGCCATCGATTTTATCGCCGACGGATTGGCTACAGGGCGAGGGCTGCGTATGCTGACAGTCGTTGACAGCTTCACGCGGGAGTGTCCGGCGATCGAGGTGGACACGGGACTGTCCAGCCGACGGGTGACGCGCGTGTTGGAGTGGATCATCAGCCAACGAGGAACACCGCAAGTGATTCGTTGCGACAACGGGCCGGAGTTCACCAGTCGCCACTTCCTGGTCTGGTGCGAGGAACGAGGAGTCCGGCTGATTCATATTCAGCCGGGGCGGCCGATGCAGAACGGGCACGTGGAGAGCTTCAATGGTCGGCTCCGCGACGAGTGTCTGAATCATCACTGGTTCACGACGCTGGACGATGCCAAGGAAAAGATCGAGCGCTGGCGCATGGAATACAACGCAGAACGGCCGCACAGCAGCTTGGCGTATCGAACCCCGGCGGAATTTGCGGAAATCTGCTCAAAGCCCACCAACAGGATGGAGGTTATTGCCATCCCGCCTGGTCGCCGCCCGTCAGCGGAGTCGGAGTCGCAGAACGGTACTCGCGATCAAGGGTTCGCTGACGCCGCGCCGTTCGGCGCGCCCTTGACCGCTCCGTGCCGTTCTGCATGAACAGTATTGCGACGGGCGGCTCCGACGGGATGGCAGAAGAGGAGTTAAATTAGACGGAAGCGTCTCAATTATCTTTGGTAGAGAAAACCGAGGCAGGTCATCACGAGTCCTTGGCAACGGCGGACTCTTTGACTCCGTCGTATCCGTCAATCCGGCGGATGGCCGCGATCAGGGACCTGACGTCCGGGGTCACGGACTGTAAGGTCCCTCCGGCCTTGATCGAATGTTCGACCGTGCGGGCGGGTTCGGAGATGGGAGCAAAACCATATCCGCCGCAGGTCCCCAGGAGCTGATGGGCCAGCGCCTGCAGCCCGGACAGATCGTCGTGTTCCAAAAGATCGGCCAGCCTGCGCACCTTGCCGGGAAGCCCGGCCACGAAATCCGGGAGAATCGCCATAATCCGCGGATTCGCGGAATAGCTGCTCTTGATGGTCTCGAAGGTGGCGGTGTGGGTAGAGCTATCGGAAGGCAGCGGGCCATCTCCAAGGTGCTCCTTTACGGTCCTCAACAGTGTCTCCTCGTCGATAGGCTTGCTCAGGTAGCCGCTGCATCCGGCGGCCAGGCATTTTCCGCGGTCTTCCGCCATGGCATAGGCGGTCAGCGCGATGATCGGCAGCGTCAGTCCCCGGCGGCGCAGTTCCATGGTGGCGGCATAGCCATCCAGCACCGGCATTTGCACGTCCATCAGAATCAGATCGAACGTCTGCGTGGTCGCCAGATCGACGGCGATCTGGCCGTTCACGGCGGTGGTCACGGCCGCTCCGGCGTCGCCCAGTTGCAACCGCAGTAGCACGCTCATTGTCCTTTCCGTCCTCGACCAGAAGAATGCGCCCGCGAAGATGAATATCGGCCCGCGTTCTGTGGTCCACCTTTACGGGCAGGGTTGCTTCGGTCAAACCTTGCAATCGTTCCACGCCAGCAGAGGGCCCGCCGTCGAGTCTTAGCGTGAAGGTGCTTCCGAAGCGCGGTCGGGATATAACCGTGACGTCGCCGCTGAGGAGCTTGGCCAACTGCCGGCTGATGGTCAGGCCCAATCCCGTGCCCCCGAACTTGCGGGTGATGGACTCGTCGCCCTGAGTGAATGGCTGAAAGAGCCGTTCGAGTTGTTCCGGCGCTCATTCCGATCCCGCTGTCGATCACGTCAACGCGCAGCACGATGTTCGGGCCGCCGGCCCCTTCGTCCGTGATCCGCATGTCGATCTTTCCAGATTCGGTGAACTTCATGGCATTGCCGAGCAGATTGACGAGGATCTGCCTGAGTCGCAATGGGTCGCTCTGGATCAGCAGCGGGATCGGGCCGTGGAACGTGACTCCGAACTCGAGCCCCTTCACCGCCGCCCGCTGACGCATCAGTGAGATGATCTCCCACAGCAGCTCCGGCAGATCGCAGGAGATGCGCTCCATCGTCATCTGCCCGGCCTCGATCTTGGAGAGGTCTAAAATTTCGTTGATGAGTTCCAGCAGGTGCGCGGCGTTCCGCCGGATGATCTGGACGCAGCCGAGTCGCGCGCACTCTTCCGGGCTCTTGACCAGCAGCATCTCCGCGAACCCCAGGATGCCGTTCATCGGGGTGCGAATCTCGTGGCTCATGTTCGCGAGAAATCCGCTTTTTGCGACAGTTGGCGGCTTCGGCGGCTTCCTTCGCTTGCTGCAACTGGGCGTCGACCAAACGGCGTTCCGTGATGTCCTGTATCATCCCGGCTGCTTCGATCGCCTTCCCGTTTACGTCGCGAATGATTTCCCCGCGAATGTGGACGAACTGGGCGGCCAGGTTCGGACATGCAATTCGGCAATCTTGCGCGATTAGCGTCTGATCGGATGAATCCAGGCGGGCATTGATCAACACTCGGTCATCGGCGTGAAGACAGCCCAGGAACTGCTGGAACGTCAAACCCGCTTCGCCGGTCTGGTACCCAAGAATTCGGCAGGCTTCATCCGACCAGACCGCGACGTTGGTTCGAAGGTCCACGTGCCACGTCCCCAAATGGGCCAGGCGCTGAGCATCGGCGAGTTGGCGCTCACCCTTTTGCAACTGCCGCTCGGTATGCTCGGCTTTGCGGCGTCCCTCCGCATCGTGCAGTTCGCGATCCACGGCCGGCACTAATCGCCTGAGGTTTCCCTTGAACAGGTAGTCGTCGGCGCCGGCCTGCATGGCCTGGACGGCGGTCTCTTCACCAACCTGGCCGGATATGAGAATGAAGGGGATCTCCGCCGAAAGTTCGCGCGCCATGGCCAGCGCGGCGGGTCCGCTGAAATAAGGCATCATGTAGTCCGCGATGATCAGATCCCAGGGATGGGCATTCAGCGCGGCGGTCATCCCCTGGGGCGTGTCCACGCGTTCGTGAATGACCTCCCATCGCCCACGCCGCAGTTCCAGCAATAGCAACGCGGCGTCGTCCTCGGAGTCTTCCACGATCAGAACGCGCAGCTTACCGGGCATATTGTCGCTGGCGTGGTCTATCATGGGGGCACCTCGTTGAGCATGAGCCAGTACAGTCCCAGTTGCCGAACCGCCTCGGTGAATTGATTGAAGTCCACCGGTTTGCGGATGTAGCTGTTGGCGCCCAGATCGTAACTCTTGATGATGTCCTGCTCTTCCTTGGAGCTGGTCAACACAGTCACCGGCATTCGCCGGGTCCGTTCGTCGGCGCGAATGCGCCGAAGCACCTCGAGCCCGTCGATCTTGGGCAGTTTCAAATCAAGCAGAACTAACCCAGGGAGCACCGCCGGTGTCTCGCCCGGCGTAAGCGCCGGTTCCGAACAGGTAATCCAGCGCTTCCACTCCGTCGCGCGCAACCACGAGGTTGTTCGTTACATTGTTTTTCTTCAGCGCCCGGATGGTGAGTTCTTCGTCATCGGCGTTGTCTTCTACAAGAAGAATAGTCTTTTCGAGCATATAAATTCCTTGCTGTTGCGATCACTGCACAAGAGTAAATACCCTGTGGCTCTTTGCGTGTTTCATAGCGTGAAATGAAACGTTGCGCCTTGCCCGACTTTCCCTTCAGCCCATACCCGGCCGCCCTGGCGCTGGATGATGCGTTGAACGGTCGCCAGGCCAATTCCCGTTCCCGGGAAATCGCTAGCCGCGTGCAGGCGCTGAAAGACCCCGAACAACTTGCTGGAGTACGCCTGGTCGAAGCCCGCGCCGTTATCTTGCATGAAGTACTCCTTGCCGACGTTCTCTCCAGTAGAGCCAAATTCAATGCGGGCATGTGGTTGTTTGGCGGTGAACTTCCAGGCATTGCCGAACAAATTGGTCAGCACGATCCGCAACAGGCGCGGGTCCGTTCTGGCAATGAGACCATCGGCAACCACGAATTCAGCATCGCGCTGTGGCTCGGCAGCTCGCAATTCGTCGGCCACTTCATGAGCCATCTTGCTCAGATCGACCAATTCCCGGCTCATCTCACTGCGGGAGATACGCGACAGATTCAACAAATCGTCTATCAGTTGTCCCATCCGCTGGCTGCCGGCGCGTATGCGACCAAGATAGTTCTGGCCCTGGGCGTCAAGCTTGTCGCTGTAGTCCTCCAACAGGGCTTGGCTGAATCCATCGAGACTGCGAAGCGGAGCACGCAGATCGTGCGACACCGAGTAGCAGAAGGCTTCCAATTCCCTATTGGCGGTTTGCAGTTGCGCCGTGCGTTCGACAACTCGCCGCTCCAGGTCGGTGTTGAGTTGGTCGATCACGTCCGCGGCCCTCCTACGTTCGGTGATGTCGCTGAAGGTGACCACCGCCATCAGCGGCTGGCCGTCCGCGTCCCGGACGAGAGTGCCGCCGTAACTAAAGACCCGCTGCCAGTCGCCCTGGATTCGCCGGATACGCACCTCGACGCTGCGCAGCTTCTCGCCACGCAGGATGCGCGCCAATGGCCATTCATCCCTCGGCAAAACCGTGCCGTCTAGGCCCGAAAGTTCAAACGTGTCGCCGAACCCGCCCAGGTGGCTGCGGCTTTCGTCCAAACTGGCAGTCCCGCGCAACTCCCGCGCAGCGTGGTTGGAATGCAGCAATTCACCCTCGAGATCGGAGACGAGCACGCCCTCGTCGAGGTTTTCGATAATCGTGCGGAGCTGGGCCTGGTTCTTTCGCAGAGCCTCGTCTGCCTGCTGGCGCGCGGTATTGTCGGTGCCGATCAGCAGATAGCCGATGATGGAGTCCTGCGCGTCGCGCAACGCCGTAACCGACACTACTGCCGGGAAACGGCTGCCGTCCTTGCGAACGTAGGTCAATTCATAGATGTCTTCAATACCGCGCGAGGCCTTGAACACCAATGCCTCAAAGCCAGGGGCAATCGGGGTTCCACGTTCGAGGCTCAATGCTTCGGCGCGTGCTATGATCTCCTGCGAATCGGAAATGTCGGCCGGCGTGATCTTGTTCATCACTTCGGCGGCCGTGTAGCCCAGCATGCGCTCGGCGCCGACGTTGAAGATCTGGATGATGCCCTTCGCGTCGGTGGCGATACTGGAGAAATTGGCGCTGTTGAAGATCGCGGTTTGCAGCGCTCCCGCCTGAAGCGCTTCTTCGGCCTGCTTGCGTTCGGTGATATCGCGCGTCAGTTTGGAATACCCGCGCAGATTCCCGGCGCCGTCTTTCAAGGCGGTGATCAGGACGTTCGCCCAGAACCGCGTCCCATCGGCGCGCACACGCCAGCCAAAACCCTCCCAACTGCCTTGTTCCGCCGCCAGCCTCAGCTCCATGGCCGGGTTGCCCGTGGCGACTTCCTCGGGCGTATAAAACGTCGAGAACGGCCGCCCGATGATTTCTTCGGCCTTGTATCCCTTGATTCGCTCGGCGCCCGCGTTCCAACTGATCACGTTTCCTTGGGGGTCGAGCAATATGATCGCGTATTCATGCACGCCTTCCACAAACAGGCGGAACCTCTCCTCGCTGTCACGCAGCGCGCCCTCGGGCCGAGCGCGAGCCGTGGCGGCCCGGTAAACTAACCAGCACGGCAGGGAAACCAGAAGCAGAGAAGAGGCCGTGCCGCCAATGGCTAGTGCCACGCCATGCTGGGCGCTCGATCTTGCCAGGATCCAACCCAACAGAGCAAGGGCGGCCATGGCTGTGGCCGCGGCCGTCATCAGCAGCGGCCCCGAGCCCCCTGTCTTGGAGCCGTTTCCCGGCAATCGGATCATCAGCTGTCCCTCAGCGGGGGATGCTTGCGCGCGGCGAAATCGCGCCAGACGAACATTCCCCTCCACAGTTCATATCGTCCCTTGCCGCCTAAATATGATTTCCCGGTATTTTTCCGATAAGCCGCGATTCCGCGGTTAGAGCAGGCTGCTTACGTTTTCACGAGTTCCCCGGCGGCGGCCTCTTTAGCTTCGTCGTATCCATCAATCCGCCGGATGGCCTCGATCAGCAACCTGACCCCCGGGGTCACCGACTCGACGGTCCCCCCGGCCTGGATCGAATGTTCGGTTGATGCCAATCCCAGTTGATTGTTTTTTGCTGGGGCTCAGCTCAGCTTGAAACCGGCCCCAGCCTGGTCTTGGCCCCGGAGTCGGCGCTCAGGTTGCTTCCCAGCAGTGCCTTGTCCTCCGCTCCGTCCGCTTGTAGTGTATGTGGTGCCTCAAACGGGAAGAATGAATCGTTCGATCGATTCGCGTAGCGACCTTTACGCCTTTGGCGTCACGCTTTACGAACTGTTGACCGGCAGTCTCCCTCTCACCGCTTCTGATCCGATGGAGTGGGTTCACTGTCACATTGCTAGACAGCCGCTGCCCCCTTCCGAACGACTTACGGATATTCCGCGCTGTGTCTCGGCCCACGTAATCCGGGTCTTGTATGCCACCGGTGGAGCAAAGCAGCGTGAAGCTGCGAAGCCGCTGCGGATACGAAATCGCGAAATCGATTGCTACGAACCCGCCACCCGCCGTGCCGACCAAATGGAATTTCTCGATTTTCAGATGATCGGCGAGTTTCAGATCTCTCGCAAGACCGGCTACAAGATCTTCGAGCGCTATGAAGAATGCGGGTTGGAGGGGCTCACGGATCGTGCCAGGCGCCCCCATCGCTATGCCAACCAACTGCCCGAGCAAATCGAAGCGGCCATCGTAGCGGCCAAGCACGAGAAACCCAATTGGGGCGCCCGCAAGATCCGGGAGCGCCTCCTCAGACGGCTGCCGAGCGAAGTGAAGGTTCCGGCACGCAGCACGATTCACGCCATCCTGGATCGTCATGGGTTAGTGACCCGCGCCAGGCGATCGCGCACCCATACCGAAGGGACGCCTCTTTCAGAGGGTTTACAACCGAACGCACTGTGGTGCACCGACTATAAGGGCGAGTTCATGCTCGGCGACCGGCGCTACTGTTATCCACTCACGGTCACCGATCACGCTTCGCGCTATTTGCTGCTGTGCGAGGCCCTGGAATCCAATGCCGAAAAGACCGCTTTTACTGCCTTTGAGCGCCTTTTCAAAGAACGTGGTTTACCGCAAGCGATCCGTTCCGATAACGGCGTTCCTTTCGCTTCGCCCAACGGGCTTTTCAATCTCTCCAGGCTCTCGGTCTGGTGGCTGCGTCTGGGCATTAGCATCGAACGCATCCGTCCCGGTCATCCGCAGCAGAACGGCCGCCATGAGCGCATGCACTTGACCTTGAAGAAAGAAGCCACTCGGCCCGCCGGCGCCAATCTGCTCCAGCAGCAAGCCAAGTTCGACGCCTTCATCGAAGAGTTCAACAACGAGCGCCCGCACCAGGCGCTCGACATGAAGTGCCCGGCGGAGGTCTATACTTCTTCCTGCCGCCCTTATCATGGCATCGGCGAGCCGCACTACCCGTTCCACGACAAGACCGTCGTCATCACCCACTGCGGCCGCCTGTGTCTATATCGCAAGAAAATCAACCTCAGCACTTGCCTGGCTGGCCAGGCGGTCGGCATCAAGGAAGTCGACGACGGCATCTGGCTCGTCAGCTTCATGCAATACGACCTCGGTTATATCGATCTGGAGGAAAAAACTTTGCAGCCCTTACTCAATCCCTTCGGGCCAAAAGTGTTACCTATGTCTTAGGTACATTCTGTTTCCTATGTGTCCGGGCCGGACATGAAAAAATTGGCTCCGCAAGCAGGACTTGAACCTACGCCCCTTCGGTTAACGACATTTGTCAACGGTAGCGCTAGCTGTAGTGGTGATGCGGAGGGAGTACACAGGAACGCTGTTAAATAATAGGCCGATGCTGGCTGGAAGCGTTACCCGCCCGACCCGAAATCCGCCGATCCTGTGCTCGAGCGCGCCGCTCCGCGAGAATGGTCTTTTGAGGGGCCTCCAGGTCGGCCGCCTCGAGGGAGCTGAAAAACAGTCGCATGATGTCGCGCGCGCTCTTGGTATGCGGCAGCTTCGCGGAGTAGTTGGCGATGGATGCGGTCGAGCTCGCGGTCTTCTAAATCAATCAGAAATAGTCGAAAGGCTCTCCACTCCGCGCCGTCGAGCAAATATGTTTGCTACATAAGCGTTCTCCTTTTCGATGAGGGTGCAACGAACAAGAAGCGCCGCCAGCCCGAGATAGGCTTGGCGGCGCGGAGGACTTACTTGGAGGAGACGCGATAGGAGCGGGTACCGTCGGCAAGTTTGGCGGAGATGACGAGCAGGCCCATTTTCTTCTTGACTGCTCCGCTGAGGAAGCCGCGCACCGAGTGAGCCTGCCAGTCGGTGGCCTTTTGCAGTGCGGCAGCGAAGCGGCGGCCGTTTGAGAAGGGCCAGGATCTTGGCGGTCTTGGAGCCGCGCCGGCGCGGGATCGTTGGCTTGGCCGGTTTGGCTTTGGTGTTCGGCTGTGTGGCGGAAGGCTTAGTTGTACGCCGTTTCGAGGGACGTTTCTGAAGACGACTCCACAGAGGATCTAAAGAAGATCGATGTTCCGACTCTCTTCATCCACGGAGACGCGGATCAGATCGTACCCATCGAAGACGCGGCCCGTGTCAATAGAAGAGTGTAAATTCGCCGCCGACTCCAGAGGCCGGGTTTAAGATGCGGGTACCTGAGCGGAGGACACGGCAACGCTGGGAAGCGACCGGAGCGCCGACTCAGAGGCCGGAATGGCGAGGGCGGCGCAAGCCGCCCCGCACCGGGAGCCATTCTGGCGCGAAAGCGATAAATCCTGGGAGCGCGAGGGCAAAGCCCTCGTATAAAAAAGAGCCTCCTTCCTTTATTGGCCGGCAACCATCGAGACGACCTTCGCGGCAGACTCCTCGGCCGGTGCATCGTCGAACGTCAGATACGCTTTATCGTCGGTGAGCCAATCGTCGTTCTTCTCCACCAGCAGCATCCCGATCAAGCGGAGACACGCCGCGCCGTTCGGGAAGATGCCGACTACCCGGGTACGGCGTCGGATCTCCAGATTTAATCGCTCCAACGGATTGGTGGAGCTGATTCGAGTGCGGTGCGGCTGTGGATAATGCAAATAGCTCAGCACGTCATCGATGCCGGCCTCGAAGATTTCCATCGCCTTGGCGAAGCGCGCGGACCGGCCCCGCTTCTAGCGTGTTATAACTCCTTATAACCAACAACATCGGCGGAAACCGGCTTATGGCTCACGATTTGCCGCGACGATAGCGCGCTTGGGCTACGCGCTGGCCGTGCAAAGTGCGATGATCCTGGGATGTTCAGGCCGAGGTCTGCGATTCAGACCTGATGTAGTCGATAAAGTCCACGCCCTTCTGAAGAAGCGCATAAGGTGTGGGGTTGTCAGAGATCAGGTTGACGTTGCGCTCGGTCTTAGTAACCAGTCCAAAACTCTCCAGCTTGGCACAGATGCTATCGATCTCACCCTGTAGGAAGCCCGGTCCCTTAAGCGAAGCGATAATTTGGGGCATCCAATCATGCGCAACGTGGGGCGTGACTCGCCCTAGATCTTTACGGATCAGTGGGGCCTGCACTTCAACAATTTCGCGCAAAACTACCACTTCCCGCTCGCTCAATTCAGTCGCGATGCGGAGCATCTCCTCCACATAATCCGCTCGATCCTGTCCACCACCGATCTCCGCTGCACGGACCAATACTCTTGCCAGTCGCTTGATTCGATCCTTGGCCCTGACGCCCTCGGCCCTTCGCAGGGCATCCAGCACAAGGGGGGGTAGGTCCTCGGCCACAAACTTACGGTGCTGTTCGCTCTCCTTTATCAGTTGTTGGATCTGAGTCCCACGGTACTTCAGCTCGTCCGCGAGAACCCCGACAAGCTCTGACAGCTTGTCTCTCGCTTGCTGATCCAACCAATCAAATACGGCTGATATCCCTCTCAGTGTGAGTTCACTTCCAGGGGAGAACAGCCCTATTACTTCTAAAAAGGGTTTGGCGAAACGGTGGACGGGAGATCGCTGGCGGTCATCGCTCTCGTTCAGGGCTTGAATCGCAGAAATGGGATCATCTATTGGCATCCGAAGACGCTCTGAGTCGCGGGACTTCCCATTGTCTCAAGTGACGCACGCGCCGGATAAAGCAGTCGGGGCTCAAAGAGGGCGGCTTTCTGGATATGGAGCTCAGGATGAATGAGGCCGTTCGCGACGTGGCACGGGAGCATGGAGCGGTGCTTGCGGACGCGGCCCGGGTGGTGCCGCCCGGACCTCGGTACTTCGCCGATTTTGTTCATTTCTCAAATGCAGGCGCGGAAAGGATGGCCGCGCTGTTGGGATGGCAGCTTCGCCCTCAGAATACGATTCTCCGCGGCCAGATATTCATTTTGCAGGAGAAGCTCCTGGTTCACCGATCCCGTCACGTACGCTAGCAGTCGCACCCACTTCTTGTTCTTCATGCCGACTGACCATCTTACTCTGGCTACCCGTCATTTGAGTTATTTGACCATACGAGATGGCAACGGCTCAGGCGGCGGGCGCTTCTGCATGCGTTTGGACCCCGATGCCGACTTTGGCCACCTAGTATTTCCGAGCAGGATTTCGACCCTGTTTTTCCTGGGCCGAAGGCGTGGCCACATTGACTGAGGCGGAGGCTTATCCTCCGACGGTGAATGTCTTGAGGAAGCGACTGCCGTCGGTTTCGCGTTCGGGCCCGAAGGGTGCGCTATCGGAGCCGCAGTCGATATCGGAAAAATGAAGCCCTTGAATCAAGCTACTCTTGCCGGCATTATTCCCGCCGACAAAAACGTTGACCGCGCCAAGGTCGATTGGCCGGGATGCCATTTGCTGCCGGACAATGAAAAAATTGGCTCCTCGAGCCTTACTCGAACCTACAACCCATCGGTTAACAGCCCAGCCTGCTTTCTTGGGATGGGAAAGCCGGTTTTGGGGGTATTCCAGTGTTCTGCTGTTAAATTGTACACGAGGAAATCAAGTTTGGTGGTTTAGCCAGGGTACTCTCAGTACGACGAGCTCCAAGGTATTCGAGGAGGATCGATCTAGTTGAGCGGGGAGCCGGACACCATTTCGATGAGTGCGACTAGCTCGACGCGCAGGATGTCGAGGCCGGGATGCCATTTGCGCATGTGGGCGATGGCCTGGTGTACATCGCAGGCGGCCACGCGTTTCACGGGCGGTTCGCCTGCACCATCCGCAGGGCCGGTGAACTGATACAAGCGGGCTTCGCAGGCGCCGCTGTGGCCCGGCCGAAAGCCAGTCTTGAGCGCGGGAGCTTTCCGCTGGGAACGTGTTCTGGGCATGTGCGACAGCATAGGCTGATTTATCCGAAGGAAAGCAAGTCGCAACGCGCCGCGCTTCCTGCGCCGATTCCAACCTTGATGACGGCTACCAAGCAGAGAGGACGGCAAGGACTTGACTGTGGCAGGCAAACGAGTGAGTCATGTGATGACCGTAAAAACACATGCAATTGGAAACCAAGTTCCTTCGTCTGCAAACCGCAGTGACGCTCGGCTCGCGCTTCGGTGATTGGCAGGTCTGTTGGGTGGGGGGCTGGAATAAACACCGGATCGGCTTCATGGTCATGGTAGTCCGCGTCAGTCCCTAGTCGCCGGCCATCATCCTCACACGGATAGACTCATCCCAGCTAACCTTCGCGGCCAACGCCGGCAGCCAGCTTTGGTGAATGAAGGCCGCAAACAGAAAAACGCCGCCGGACTTAGTAAAGTCTCGGCGGCGCCGTAAGGAATTAGTTGGAGACGATGCGGTAGGTGCGCTGGCCGCCCTGCAATTTGGATGAAGCGACGCGCAGGCCCATCTTCTTTTTGAGCGTTCCGCTCAAGAAACCGCGCACCGAGTGAGCCTGCCAGCCAGTGGCTTTGCGCAGTTGCTCCAGGGAAGCGCCGCCAGTGCGCTCGAGAAGGGCCAGGATTTTGGCTGTCTTGGTGCTACGCTCGGGCGTAGCGGCCTTCTTGGCGGCCACGGCAGGTTTCGCCTTCTTGCTGACGCGGGCTATCCTGTCGGCCTGTGCGCGCTTGGGGGCGCGAGATGGTTTGGTATCGGCCGTCGCCGGCGGGGCGGCAGCGGATTTGTTCGAGGGTGTCATGTGTATGTTGTTTTCCTTTGGCGGCAAGCTGCCGCGGTCATGACATTCATCGCTCGGTGTCCCCTGGATTGCAAGGAAATACTGGCGTGTTTCGGAAACCTTGGTGAAGAAACGGCGATGCCTTGCAAATCAGTCGCGTGAGGCCAGCAACTCATTGAAGCGCGCCCGCTGGAGGTCTCAACACGGCTCGCGCGGCTCAGGTTCCTTGTTGTTCGGCCTTGTGAGGCCGCATTGCAAATCGCACGGTTACCAGGTTTATGAGGACGCTCGCCTCACGTCGTACGCTTCTTTCGCTTCATTGGTAGGCAACGGGGCTGCTTCGCGCGTTTGCTTCCCAAGGGCTCGAAACTGCTTTTTCTGCAACTCCCAATCGATGGATCGGGCCACCTGCCGCAAGCTTTTTTCGGTGAATCGATCCGGACCCGCAACCGTTTTTGGCAAGAACAATAGTTCCTCTTGGATCTCCGGCGCCAGGTCGGAAAGGTGCATGATCTGCGACATCCTCGCACGGCTGATCTGGCCCGCCTCGGCGAGTTCCCGGTAGTTGCGCACCGCTCCTTCGCGAACCAACCGTTCGAACTTGATGGCCAGCGCCAACAGCCGGCTGACACGCGGGACGCGTCCGCCGGCGCTTTTGTCCGCGGCATCGGTTGTCGAACCCGGCCGAGGGAGGGTGGCTAGCGTCTGTTCCATGCGCGTCCCGTCCTGGAACGCAATGGAAACCCGTTGCGTGTTGGCGTTATAGTCCAAGCGCCGTAGCGAGGGAAGAACGGCTTCCCAGTTCAATCCCGTTCCGAGCCCGGTTCCAGATTCCGGAGCAGAGAATGCTCCAGGCCCTTCGCTCCGGCCGGGTTCTGAGAGCAAGGCTTGTTTTGTTTCCGCCGCGCTGCCTGGCAAGAGTAATACCGGTAGCGCCGCCCGTGCCGCGTCGTAAAGGTGGGCCGCATCGCGCTGCCGCATTCGGTGCAATACAGCAGACCCGCGAGTGGCGCAAGCTGTGGACCGTGAACCTTTCCGCGCTGTCCTGCGCTGCGAAGCTCCAGCTGCGCTTGGACCTTGTCCCATACTTCTTCGCCGACAATCCGTTCCTGCTCGCCTGGGTAGATGGTTCCCTTGTGGGAGACCGAACCTTTATAGAGGACGTTCGACAACAGCAATCGGAGCGTCATCCGGCTGAAGGCTCTTGCCAGGTGCGGTTTTCCCGCTTTGTTGGTCCAAGCTTTCGTCAGAAACCCGCGAGCGGCAATTTGCGCCACGAGGGCTTCGAGGCTGGATGCATCGGCGGCCATGCGATAGATCTCGCGTACCCGCTCGGCTTCGGCGGGATTCACCACCAGGCGCCCGCCCTGGGGATCCAGGTCGTAACCCAGGACCGGCCAGCCGCCGATCCACTTGCCCTTGCGCCGCGCCGCCGATTGTTTGTCGCGCGTTCGTTCGCCGGTAACTTCGCGCTCGAACTGAGCGAAGGATAACAAAATATTCAGTGTCAGACGACCCATCGATGTGGTGGTGTTAAACTCCTGGGTCACCGATACAAAGCTCACGCCGGTTCGATCGAACCGTTCCATGAGCCGTGCGAAGTCGAGCAGCGACCGGCTCAGCCGGTCAACTTTATAAACCAACACGCAATCGATCCGGCCCGACTGGAGATCGTTGAGAAGCCGTTGCAGGGCGGGCCGTTCCAGGTGCGAGCCGCTGAAGCCGCCATCGTTATATTGCTCCGGCACCAGGGACCAGCCGCGCGCTTGCTGGCTTAGGATATAGGCTTCTCCAGACTCCCGTTGTGCCTGCAAGGAATTAAAAGCTTGATCCAGTCCTTCTTCGGTTGACTTCCGGGTGTAGATGGCGCAACGCAGCGGACGCGTTTCCGTCATGCCGCACCCTTCTTGTTCAACCCAAAGAAGGAGAACCCGTTCCACCGTGTTCCCGTCACCGAAGACGCAATCGAACTGAGCGATTCATACGTCCTGCCATCGTATTCGAAACTATCCGCCAGGATCTTCACGACAATGGTCTGCTCTCGATACTGCCGCTGAAGGATTGTTCCTTCCGCAGGGAGACGCGGATCGCGAACCGGTCCTCGCGACTCGGCCTCCAAATCCCGCCAAAACTTGCGCGGCGCTCGCAACCGCAGATCGACATCCACGGCCAATGCTGCGGCGCGCTCACGCGCCCGCTGGCTCAAGTCACCTTCCGACAATGCCTGCAACCGCCACGCGATGCGCCGGAACAGGTGGGCCTGATTCGAGGATTTCGATGCCTCGCCGAATAGTTGCTGGTAACGCAACTTTAGCGCCTTGGGCTTCTGGCGCCGCAGTTGTTCGATCTCTTTCCTGAGCTCTTCGTTCATAGATTCCTCTCTCACGACCGGGGAGGTTCAACCCGCTCCCGGTGTTTACCTCACTGTTCATGAACGCTCGATTGCCAGGCGGAAGGCAAGTCGGGAGAAACGCGGGGATGACGCAAACGTGACGCGGAATAACGCAAAAAATAACGCAAAAATAACGCGGGGATGACGCGGGACCTCGCGTGCTCACACCTGTGCGGTGGCCGCCCCTGGCATCCCCAACCCTCAACGTCACAGCCACTTGCCGGAGTCCGGAGCCAGGTCCGGACCCAACCCGCCTACGACTTGGGCTCCGAGTTCGCGCTATTTTGCGTTATTTAACTCCAACCGCCCTGGTCCCTGTCCTTATTAATGCGCCACCGCTCTCTGAGAAGGAGACCGCCGAGGGTTTGCCGAGCCAAACTATTTCTTGACTTCAGTAGAACGTCCATCAACCCGAGCGCCCGCTCCACGATTGACAGCTGCTGCCGCTTGATAGTTGCGGCGGTGTCGGTAAGTTTGGTCCGTCTGGGACGTTCCGGCGGTGGCTGGTTTGACCGCCACTGTCTTCTGGGGCCGCTGGCATTCGCCGACCGTCAGGTACTGTGTGCCGAAGCGCACCGTCAGCGTTCTGTCCAGCCGAGTTTCGACATGCACGGTGATTCCTCGATAGGGGAACAAGCCGTTCCAAACGCGGCCGCAGGGGCGATCGGCAGTCACGATGTAGAAGCCGCGTCTTGCGCCATTTCGCCGCGAAGAGCTGAATACATGCGCCAAGGCCAGTTTTTCTGTTTTTGGACGCGACCCCCTGTAACGGCATGGCAACGCTTGCCACGCCACGGTCTCATTCGCCTTCTCGGCGTCCTGAACGCTGCGCCGCGGCGTAGTCATCGCTTCTTTCCGCCGACGAAGGGCATGGTGCCGGCCTGCTTCATCCATGACGCCAATTGA
Organism: Bryobacterales bacterium; assembly: GCA_963824345.1. Taxonomy (GTDB): domain Bacteria; phylum Acidobacteriota; class Terriglobia; order Bryobacterales; family Bryobacteraceae; genus Palsa-89. Next base: position 165,863 of record CAWGOZ010000004.1, on the reverse strand, counting down.
CGCTCGTCGAAATCGTCAACCGATGCTAACTCGACTCCGCGGGTGGATTTGCCCATCCCGATCGGCGTCACAGGCGGTTCCGGCTTGATCTTCGTGCCGCGTATGAACATCAGTTTCACATGGCCAACGAAGGCGCCGGAGGAGAAGCACCAGCCCCCGTCGACCCCGTAGTACGCCATGCCCCACTTCACCGCTCGGTGGATGTCCGGCAAACATTTAGCCGCCAGGTCATCGATGCGCTCGGCGATGCCGCGCTGCGGCTGCGGCAAGCTAGCGATGTACGCGAACACGGGTTCGGCGCCTGTGGCGGTCTTCGCGGCGCTTGCCTTGCCAGTCATGGCGACCAGTAGCTTCGCCCGGGTCTTGCCTTGAGCGGTTTTCTTACCCTGGCGGCCGGCCGCGCGCTTCGTTGATTGATGGATTGGCTGCGTCATTTTTCGTCAGTACTTGATCCCAGGCTGGCGAGAAGCTCGTCGAGTTGGTCGAGCGCCTCGGGCATCGCGCCCGTCGATCCGGAGTCAAGCGCTTCCTTCGAGGGATAGTGATCGTGCACGACCAACAACGTCTTGCCTGCGTTTTCATCGAAGGTCACCGTGGTGACGGTCTTGCCGTTGTCACCTTCCTCGTTGGTCCAAACGAGGCGCGAGTGCGGTATCACTTCGAGGTACGTGCCGAAGAACTCCATCGTCGAATCTTCGTGGCGAAACACCAGACGATACTGCCCCCCAACGCGAACATCCATTTCGCAGGAAAGCAGGGTCAGCCCATACGAGCTTGGTACCCACCACCTCCTGAATAGTTCTGCTTTGGTCCACGCCTCGAACACGAGGCGCGCAGGAGCGTTGACGGTGCGCGTGACGACGAGTTCGCGCTCGGACTTCCGCTCCACCCCCGTGCGGTTCTTCGTGGGGGTGGCCTCACTTTCTCTTCTTACGTCCATTTGCTTTCTCCTTCCGTGTCAATTCGTCGACAACAATGTCCAACTCGTCGAAGCGCGCGGCCCAGAGCTGGCGATGCCTCTCGATCCATGCCGCCTCTTCTTCCAGTCCGCGCAGCCCGAGCTTGCAGGTCCGCACGCGCCCAACCTTCTCTGTGCTGACGAGCCCCGCTTGCTCTAAGACGCCTACATGTTTCTTCATTCCCGTAAGGGTCATGTGGAACCTCTCGGCAAGGGCCGTGATCGAAGCGTCCGCACGCCCGAGTTGCTCCAGAACGCCTCGTCGGGTGGCGTCGGAGAGCGCGCCGAACGAGGCATCGAAGCGGACTTGGCAAGACTGAACCATTAGGTTCAGTATACAACACGGTTTGACGGGCAGGCTGTGTCTCTCTCTTCCTCGATTGGGTTCTGAGGTAGCCTTTCCGCCAACCTTCGGAGCTCCTTGCCCATTCAGGTCAAGTTTCGCGCACGCCGAAGAGTGCTCATCCCTTGACAGAATTAAACATTCATTTTAAACTGCTGTTTAGATGGCCGCGCCGCTCGTGAAATCAACCCCCCCCGTACTACCGGAAGACACGCGCACCAAGCTGCTGGACGCGGCGGGACAGGTCTTTGCCGAATCCGGATTCCAGGCCGCGACTGTTCGCGAGATCTGCGCTTGCGCCGGCGTCAACATCGCTCTGGTGAACTACCATTTCGGTGACAAGCTGGAGTTGTACACCGAGGTCCTCCGGCATTCGGTCGGCGCATCGGGAAACGGAATCATCAGGAAGGCGATCGGGAGCGCGGCCCCTCCCGAAGAGGCTTTCCGAGGACTGATCCGCGCCATGCTCCTGAGAGTCTGCCGAGCCGATCGTCCCGGATGGCACTTCCGGCTGATGATGCACGAGTTCGCCCAGCCCACTCCCGCAATGGCGAGCGTGATCGACGAGACAATGCGGCCGGTTTACGATCGTTTCCGCGAGTTGATCGGTAGCATGCTCGATTTGGCTCCCGGCCACGACCAGGTCCGGCTGGTGACGCATAGCGTCATCGCGCAAGTGGTCCACTATTCGAATGCGCGCCACGTGGTCTCGCGTGTCTGGCCCGAATTGGAATTGAATCCGGAGCGGATTGAGCAGATCGCAACCCACATTGGGGATTTTTCGCTGGCTGGTCTTCGCCAGATCGCGCCAACTCCAAAGAGAAAGAGGGGACGAACGAAATGACGGAACAGGAAACCGAGCCCAAGACTGCCGCCGCCCCTTCCCCAGGTCAAACGCCGACCGCACCATTGTCACCCCCGGCGCCGCGATCGTCTCCGCGTCCGCGCCGGAAGGTGTTTCCGCTGGTTGTGGTGGCGTTGGGTGTAGCCGCCTTCTTCATCTGGAGAGGCTATTTTGCGAACCCTCGGGTTCCGGAAAGCATTGTCACTGTGAGCGGCCGTATCGAGGGCGACGATTCGGCGGTCGCACCGAAAACGGCCGGGCGCATTATCGAAATCCGTGTGCGCGAAGGCGATACCGTCAAAGCCGGCGACACGATTGCCACGCTGGATGACGCCCAGGTCAGGGCGCGTGAAGACCAGGCCCGCGCCGCCCTCGCCGGCGCCGAGGCCAGAGCCAAATCGGCCAACGATCAGATTGCGGTTTACCAGCAGGGATTGCAGCAGAACGAATTGATGACGGAACAGTCCAAAGTGGATGCGGCCGGCCGCGTGCGGCAAGCGGAAGCCGACTTAGCCGCCTCCGAATCCGACCTGGTCCAGCAGGAAGCGTCATTGAGTCTCGCGCAGTTCGATAACGAGGCGTATCAAAAGCTGGTGAAAACCGGCGCGGTCTCCGAACGCCAGGGCAAGCAGGCATCCACGACTGCCGATCAGCAGGCCGCCGCCGTGGCCGCTGCCCGCCGCCGTCTGGAAGCTGCGCGTGGGGCGCTGACGACGGCCCAGGCCAATCTCTCCAATCCTGGCATCCGCACCTTCCAGGCCGCTACCGTGCGAAAACAAATCGACCAGCAGCAGGGAGAGATAGCCTCGGCCATCGCGGCCTCTCAACAGGCCCGTTTCCAACTTGCAGAGGCGGAGGATAATCGGCGGGATCTCATCATCACAGCGCCATTCGACGGGACCGTGATGACACGCGCCGCCGAGCCGGGCGAAGTGGTCACGGCCGGCACCGCCATCGTGACGCTGCTCGACATGAGCAAGGTCTATCTGCGCGGATTCGTGCCGGAGGGGCAGATCGGCAAAGTGAAGATTGGCCAACCCGCGCGCGTGTATCTCGATTCGGCGCCCACCAAACCGATCGACGCTTTCGTGCAGCGCATCGATCCACAGGCCACATTCACGCCCGAGAACACTTACTTCCGAGACGACCGCGTGAAGCAGGTGGTGGGCGTCAAGCTGCTCCTCAAGGCGGCCATCGGATTCGCCAAGCCCGGCATGCCGTCCGATGGCGAGATTCTCGTTCAGGGCGATGTCTGGCCCGCGGGCCGATTCAACAAATGACGCTTGCGGATTCCATTACGGGAGCAGTGAACGGCCGTGGTGCCGCGCCCACAGGCACGGCGATCCGGATTCGCGATCTCTGGAAAAAATACGGTGTCCTGGATGCCGTTTGGGGTATCAATCTCGAAATCGGGGATGGCGAAATCTTCGGATTGATCGGCCCGGACGGGGCTGGGAAGACTACTACGTTCCAGATCCTCGCCGGAGTTATGGAGGCCACCTCGGGCACGGCGGAAGTGTTCGGGGTGCCTGCCAGGGAAGCCCGCTCGCACACCGGATATCTGACGCAGGCGTTCAGCCTCTATCCGGATCTCACTGTCGCGGAGAACATCCGCTATATTGGCGATCTTCGCCGCGTGCCACCCGATGAGATTACCAAGCGCGGACGCCGCTATTTGCGCATGTTCGATATGGACCGGTTCGAGCACCGGCTGGCGGCCCGGTTGAGCGGAGGCATGAAACAGAAGCTGGCGCTGGCCTGCGCGCTGGTTCCGGAGCCGCGCGTGCTGTTGCTCGACGAGCCCACCACCGGTGTCGATCCCGTGTCTCGCCGCGAATTCTGGGATACGCTTGCGCATCTTGCGGCCGATGGCCTGACGATTGTTCTCGCCACTCCGTATCTCGACGAGGCCGAGCGATGCAATCGGGTGGCGTTCATGCATCAGGGTGAGATCCGCCAGACCGGAACTCCGGCCGAGCTTCGGGCCAGCCTGCACGCCAAGCGAATGGAAATCCACACTTCGAATCTGTCGCTGTCGGAGCAAGTGCTTTCCGGGATCGCGGGCCAGGATCGAGAGATTATCGACGTCCAGCGATTCGGCGACCGGCTGGACCTGCTGGTTTACAAGCCGGCGGAAGCGAAGCTCGTCGCCGACCACGCACTAAGCGCCGAGGGGCTGGTCATCGACGATGTTCGGATCGACGAACCGACGCTCGAAAACACATTCGTCGCCACGTTGCGGAACCTGGGACAAAAAGTTCACGGCGAGGTGTTTCCTGGGCGGCGCGATCACAGCGCCCTCCGCGGCAAAGTTGCCATCGGCGCCACGAACCTCACCAAGGAGTTCGGATCGTTCACGGCCGTAAGAAACGTGACCGCGCAGGTGCGGTACGGCGAGATCTACGGACTGCTGGGCGCGAATGGCGCGGGCAAGACGACCACCATCAAGATGCTGTGCGGCTTGCTCCCGCCCACACGCGGCGATATGCAACTGGCGGGCGAGCGCGGCAGCCTTCGTTCTCCGGAGATACGGCAGCAGATCGGCTACATGTCGCAGAAGTTTTCTCTCTACGACGACCTTTCCATCGCCGAAAACCTCGAATTCTTCGCCGGCGTCTACGGAGTTCCAGAACACGAGCGCGCGGAGAAGATGCGTTGGGTGGCTTCGTTCTCGGGACTGGAGGGTAGAGAAGTTCAGTTAGTCGGCAGCTTGCCGCAGGGATGGAAACAGCGTGTTGCGTTCGGCGCGGCGATCCTCCACGAGCCGAGCATCCTGTTCCTGGACGAGCCCACCTCCGGTGTGGATCCGCTGGCGCGCCGCTCCTTCTGGACCATGATCAATCGGCTGGCCGACGCCGGCGCCGCCATCCTCGTTACCACCCACTATCTGGAAGAAGCGGAGCAGTGCAACCGGCTGGGCTTCATGGTGGCGGGCGAGCTGGTGACCGAAGGCAGCCCTACCGCAATCAAGAGCGCGCAGGGCGGCCATCTGCTCGAGTTCATCGTGGATCGGCCGCAGCGCGGGATGGACCTCCTGAAAAGCGACTCCGAACGTTGGCGCGTTTCTTTGTTCGGCGAGCGCCTGCACATCATCACCGAGGACGACGCCGCGACGGCGGAACAAAAATATCGCCGAGAGCTGGAAGCGAACGGCGTACACGTCGTCAGCGCCAGGGAAGGGCGTTTCTCGCTGGAAGACGTCTTCATCAGCATGGTCGAAAAAGCGCGGCAGGAAGGCAAAGTGGCGATCGAGGATTGATCCAATATAAGGAGTGATCCCATGAGAAGAATTCTGGCCCAGACACGCAAAGAACTGACCCAGATCATTCGCGACAAGATGGCGCTTGGTCTCGCGCTGGTGCTGCCGTTGACGCAGCTCATCCTCATGGGATCCGCGATTTCGCTCACGGTCTCCGATCTGCCGATCGCGGTGCAGGATCTGGACGACTCGCCCGCTTCGCGCTCCTTGATCGACGCCTTCCGGCAATCGAACACATTCCACATCGTGCCGTTCTCCGTCGACCGGCAACCTGAAACCGCGTTCACTTCGAACCAAGCCCGCGCGGCGCTGATCATCCCGGCCCGCTTCGGACGCGACATCGCACGCGGCGTGAGTTCGCCCGTGCAGATGCTGATCGACGCCTCCGATTCGAACACCGCCAGGCTCATCTCGGGTTACGCCGGCGAAGTGACCAGCGCTTGGAATGCAAATAACGGCGGCGGTGCCCGGGCCGCGCCGGTGCAGGCCGCCATCCGTTTCTGGTACAACCCCGGGCGGTCGTCGAAGAAATTCTACGGGCCCGGGATTTTCGTCCTGGCGCTCTCACTGTTTCCGCCGCTGCTTGCCACGCTGGCATCGGCCAAGGAAGGTGAGCAGAAGACCATCCTGCAGGTCTACGTGTCCAGCATTTCGGCGCATGAATTTCTGCTCGGCAAGATCCTTGCCTTCATGATTGTCGCTTTCTGCGAGTGCCTTCTGCTGCTCACGCTGCTCTTCACTTATTTCGGCCTCAATTTTGCGGGAGATCCTACGTGTTTCATCGTCGCCACCGTTCTCTACGCGTTCTGCGTATCTTCGTTTGGAACCCTGATCGGATCGGCCATCCCCAACCAGGCGGCGGCCATGCAGGCAGTGGCGCTGGGCGGTTTTCTGCTGGTCTTTATGCTCTCCGGTTTGATTTTTCCCATCCAGAACATTCCGGTTCAGATCCGTTGGCTTTCGAATTTCATCTGGGGCCGATACTACATCGACATCGTGCGCGACGCGCTGCTGGAAGGCGGCGGCTGGCCCGCGCAGTGGTGGAAGGTCCTGATCATCGGCTTCACCGGATCGGTCTTCTATACCATCGCCTGGCGCAACATGCGCCGCATGCAGTTGAAAGCGTAGGTAGCCATGGGAAAAATGACTCGATTCTTTCTCGGTTACCGGCTGCGCGCGTTGTTGCGCAAGGAGTTCGCGCAAATCCGCCGCGATCGGCGCCTCGCGATGTCGCTGATCATCCCGCCTACTTTGCAATTGTTGCTCTTCAGCCTGGTTCTCAATGCAACCGTGTCGAACCTCAAGCTGGGAATCATTGACGACAGTCGGACGCCGGAGAGCCGTGGACTGACGTCGACGTTGACCGAGAGCAAAAGCTTTAAGTTGGCCGGATATTACTATTCCGTCGAAAAACTGGGCGATGCAATCAGCCGTGGTGATGTCGACGCCGGGGTCTTGATTCCGTTCAGCTATGCCAAAGACCTGCAACGCGGGCGGCCGGTGACAGTGCAGCTCCTGCTGAACGCGATGAACGCCAACACGGCGGCGATCGCTCAAGGGTACGCAGAAGGCGTGATCCAAACCTACGATGCCGATCTGGCGAACCAAGGGCTGCACGCGAAGTTGACCCGGGTCTCGGTATCCGATATCAGCCATCGGGGCGTGGCGCGACTCTCGGGAGCTTTTCTCTACAATCCCGGCCTGGTGGGCTCGTGGTTTGTGGTAACCGGAATATTCGGCCTGCTATTGATCCTGAACGGATCCATCGTGGCGGCTACTTCGATGGTGAAGGAGCGCGAAGCCGGCACGATCGAGCAGTTGCTCATGTCGCCCGCCGGCACCTATGAAATCATCGTTGCGAAAATCGCGCCTTTGTTTTTGCTGCTCTTCCTGATGGTGCTGTTCGCGACAGCTTTGATCAAGATCGTCTTCGAAGTGCCGTTCCACGGGAGTATTGTTGTCCTGCTGAGTGGCGCGGCATTGTGCGTACTTTCCGGTATCGGTATCGGCACCGTTATCGCCACCTTCACGCATTCGGCCTTCCAGGCCCAATTGACCAGCTTCTTCGTCAATCCGCTGCTCACCACGGCTTCGGGTGCGATTACTCCGGCCGAAGCGATTCCGGGCTGGCTGCAGCCGCTGGTCCGGATTAACCCCATCCGCCACTTCAGCGTGATCGCGCGCTCTAGCATGATCAAGGGCAGTGGGATGGAAACGTTGTGGCCCAACTTTCTGGTGCTCTCCCTGTTCACGCTCGTCATGGTTTCGGCGAGCGTCTGGCGCTTTAGGAAACAACTCAGCTAGAACACATGACAAGAAGAATTCAACCTTCGCTGATAGGCGCCGGGGCTTTGCTGTTGGCGGCTCTGCTTGAAACGACGGCTTTCGGACAGTTCGCCCCGCCGGGGGGCCAGTCCACAGGTTCGCAGGCAAACCAGCTTCCGCTGTCGGGAAGAACGGGCGAGTCGGGTTCGGTAAACGCGGCTCAGTCGCCCATAGCGGGCACGACCACCAGCGTCAACACCATCAACCCATCCATTCAGGTGGCGGGGCCTTATACCGGCAGCGAGCTAAGCACCTCGAAGATGCCGTTCTCCGGGAAACTCTCCTTGCGGGAGGCTGTCGCGCGCGGCCTGCAATATAACCTCGGCTCGGTTGGCCTCACTCTCGCTCTGCGACAGTCGCACGGGCAAACTCTGGTTGCGCGGAGCGCTCTGATGCCCAATGTCAACGGCAGCCTGTCGGAGAGCGTGCAGCAGATCGACCTCAAGGCGGATGGCTTGCGCTTCACTTCCCCTATTCCGGGATTCGGCATTCCCTCGATTGTGGGGCCGTTCAGCTATTTTGATTTGCGCGCACGCCTGACTCAGACCGTCGCCGATCTCACCGCGTTGAACAATTACCGGTCCGCGAGAGAAACGCTCCACGCCGACGAATTCTTCGCGCAGGATTCGAGGGATCTGGTGGTTCTCGCCGTAGGCGGCGCCTACCTTCAGGTCATCGCCGCCCGCGCGCGGGTGGAATCGGCCAAAGCGCAACTGGAGACGGCCAACGCCCTCTATCAACAGACCGCTCAGCAACGCAGCGTGGGGCTGCTCGCTCAGATCGATGTCAACAAGAGCCGGGTCCAGATGCTGACCGAGAAGCAGCGCCTGGCTTCATTGCAGAACGATCTCGCGAAGCAGAAAATCAATCTGGCCCGGCTGACCGGACTGCCGCCGAACGATCGCTACGAGCTGTCCGACGATGTGCCTTTCGCCCAGGCGCCCGTCGCCGATGAGGAAGGCGCCGTCACGCAGGCATTGATGCAGCGCCCCGATATCAAAGCGGCGCAGGCCCAGATTCGCGCCGCGGAGCGCTCCCTGGCTGCGGCCCGAGCCGAACGCCTGCCCTCTTTATCGTTGAGCGCCGATTACGGAGTGATTGGTTTGAATCCGGCGCAATCGCACGGGACTTTCTCGGCCGCGGGAACTCTTCGCATCCCCATCTGGCAGGGCGGCCGCACCGAAGGCGATATCGAACAGGCGAATGCCGCGGTGGCCCAACGCCGGGCTGAACTGGAAGATCTGAGAAGCCGCGTGGAAAGCGACGTGCGTAACGCGTTTCTGGACTTGCAGACTGCCACCAGCCAGGTTGAGGTCTCGCGCCAAAACCTGGACGTCACCCGCGAGACCCTCACGTTGACCCGGCAGCGTTTCGATGCGGGCATCACGGATTCAGTGGAAGTCTCGCAAGCGCAGTCCTCCGTCGCGGCCGCGGAACTGGACTACATCAACAGCGTGTTCGCGCATAACGTGGCGAAGTTGAGTCTGGCCCGCGCGGCGGGGGGCTCAGCGGAGACTCTTCCGCGATTCCTGAAGCTGCAGTGATGAAGGAATCAGACGCGGGTTCATCGAAGCGCCGGCGCTAGCGTGAACCCTGGTTGCAACCGTCGGCCTGTTTTTCGAAAAGCAATCTCGAACGGAAGCGGTTGCCGAGGTGCTTGGGAAGCCGCGAGTCGGGCGTCTTCATCACCGCTACCAATGGAGCGAGGCGGCGTGAATGCGCCAGTAGGATCCGCGAGACGGCGGAGCTACAAATCGTTCACGAAGCCGCCGTCGTTTTTCTCGGGCCACCGGCGTTGGCAAGACGCAGCATCGGTGGGTCTCCACCCTCTCCATTCCTTAAGGCAATGCAATGTATTTTTGTTAATTGCCTCAGCGTGTTCCGTGCTGTAACACGCGCGGCGGCAGAGCCGTCCAGTAGGCGTCGGTTCCGTGAAAGGAGAACGAATATGCGTAGATTTTGGTCTGCCGCGTTGCTTGCGCTGGCGATGGGCGTTGGATCGCTTGATGCCCAGGAAGTCATAGTGAAGGTCCATCCGCCACGGGAGATCGTCGAGACGCGAGTCGCAGCGCCCGGTCCGGGCTATGTGTGGATCGGCGGGTACCATCAGTGGAACGGAAATGCGTATGCATGGACGCCGGGCCGTTGGGAACTCCCACCTCGTCCGCATGCCGTATGGGTGCGCCACCACTGGGTTCACCGGCATGCAGGATGGGTACTCGTGGAAGGTCGCTGGAAGTAGGAGTGCGGGGGCCGTGGTCATACTGCGGCCCCCTGTCGCTAAAGTCATTCCAGAGTTGCCGCTCATTGCTTCCGGCGGCTCCTGATCTCACGTCAGAGCCCACTCCACCGGCGAGAGCTGCTACGGAAATTGGTTTCACAATCCTGTGATGGGGGGTGCTACTGATAACGGAATGACCGTGACAGGACGTATCCGGCAGCGAGCGCCGCCGCGGCGGTCACGCACAAATTCGGGAGGACGCTGATGGGTGAAGCCCCGAAGTTCATAAGCTTGTGCAGAGCATCCATGGTCCAGCCGGTGGGAAACGCCAGGGCGAGCTTTTGTGTCCACAACGGCGTAACCTCGATGGGCCACCAGCAGCCACCCAGGCCAGCCAACACGTTGCTTGCGATCACGCCCAGGCCGACGACCTGACCTTCCGTGCGTCCGAAGTTGCCCAGCAACATTCCGAGCGCGGCCGCGAGCGAACCGTACACCAACAACACCAGCAGGACGACGGGCAAGTTCGGGCCCCAGCGCACGTGAAAAAGCACGCTGCCCGCGACCATCGCGAAGGCAATCTGGACGACTCCCAACGAGATCCGCGCGCCCCATTTTCCCAGCACGACCGCGCCGCGCGACATGGGCGACGAAGCTAGCCGTCGCAGAATGCCCTGGTTGCGTTCGATGGTCAGCGAGACACCTCCGGTAGTGAACAGCACCAACAGTGTGAACATCACCATCGTGCCGGGCACGGACTGCTCGAATCCAGTGGGAGGATCGAGGCGTTTCCCAGCCGATTGCACGTTGAGGGTCAGCATGCGCGGTTGGGCGGCAAGCTTCTCAAACGCGTCCTTGGACGCTTTGGCATTCTCGCCCGAGACCACGATCAAGTCCGCGAGCGTCGTATAGACCGCGCGATACAGCCGCACCCGGTCATAGTCGGCGCCGATGTCCTCTCCGGTTCGCTCGAAGCGAATCTTCATGGGCTTGCCGGCGAGAACCGAATCCGTAAATCCCGCCGGAATGGACAGGCGGCGGCGGAAGCTCAAGAAGTCCTTCGGCTCCTGAGCGCGGATCACATGGTAGCCGCGTTGCTCCAGGCGCGCAAGCAGTCGATCGGCGAGAAAACCGGCGTCCGGCGGAACGCTCACTGCCAGGTTGTCCTTCGCGGGGCCGGAGGAATTGCCAGTGACCGTGCCGAGAAAGTAGAAGAAGACGATTGGCATTACGAACGTCCATATGAGCGTTTCGCGCCTGCGCAACAACTGGGCTGCGTCCATGCGTGCCAGATAGAGTGCGTCTCGAAACATAGCCATCCTAAATCAACTTCCCAATCCTGCGCAAAGTTAAGAGGAAAAGAAGCGATCCCAAGGCAGCCATGCACGCGGCCCCGATCAGAAAATCCTTGCTGTGAGCGGAGCCGGCGACAAACGCCTTGAACTGGGTAATAGCCCAGCCGTTGGGAGTGAAGCGACCAATCGAGGCCATCCAACGCGGCATCATCTCAAACGGAAAAAACGAGCCGCCAATCAAGGCCAGCGGAAACACCACAAGATTCCCGATTACGTTGGCCGCCCGTTGCCCCGAGGCGTGGACCGCTATGGTGACCAGGAACAAGTAGAATTCGGTGCCTGATAAAACCAGCCAGAGTGTCGCTAGAGGGACGCTGGCCACCGGAACATGGGCGAACCAACGCATGCCCGCGACTCCCACCAGGGCGACGGCGCAGAGAATCAGCGCCAGCGAGATTAACCGTCCACCGAGAAACCCTGCGAGAGAAGCAGGCGTGGAGGCGAGACGGCGCAGGGTGCCCCACAACTGCTCCTTCCAGATGTCCAAGGCCTGGGCGTTCCCGATGAACAACAATCCCATGAAGAGCATGGCCGGAAGAAATAGCGCGGCGACGTTTTGGTTTTCTGCCTTCTCAGCGGTGACTTGCAGATCCAGGCCGATCAAGGGAGGATTGATGTACTTGGTCAAGCTCTCGCCGAACCGCCTCAATGCGACGCTCATTCGTGCCACGGCTTCGTCATTGGGTGCTTGGCCGGTAGCGAGGGTGCGCAATGGGAGAGCGCCGAGTTTCTGCACATAGAAGCCGCCGTCCACCACCATGGAGAGAGTCTCGAAAATCATGTTCGGCAAGATCTGTTGCGATGGATTCGTCACGAGCTGCAATTGGACTGGCCGGTTTTGAAGGAAGGCCTCCTGAAATCCCTTGGGGACGATGAGGAGCGCTGAGGCGTCGCCACGATCCATGCGGCGCCGGCCTTCCTGCCGGCCGGTGGTTTCGATGACGATCATCTTAGCGAGCGGCTCCCGGCTGAAGGCGCTGGTGAGCGCTTGGCTGAGAAAGGTTCCGTCCTCGTCGGCCACCATAAGCCGTCCTTGCGGCGAGGCCTGGCCGCCGCCGAAGACCAAGGTGATCAGAACAACCAACACCAGGGGAATGCCGAGGGAGGTCGCAAGCGACAGGGGATCGCGCCGCAACCGCTCAAGGTCCTTTCTTACAGCAGTGAACAAAAATCGCATGGCTATTCCCGAAGCTCCTTGCCCGTCAGCTTGATGAAGAGACTCTCGAGGCTGGGTTGCGTGAGGGTGGTGCCGCGAATCTCGGCGCCCGCGCCGGCCAGGGCTGCGAAGATCGCCGGCAGCCTCTCGGACGCGCCGGGGAGTGACAGCAACAGCAGGCTTTCGTCACCTTGCAGGATCTCGATCGAATCGATCTGCTGCATCGCGGCGCGCGCGGCTTGCACTGCGAACACACCGGTGAACCGCAACAGGTCGCGCTCGGCCAGCATCGACCGGAGTTCCGGCAGCGTGCCTGCCGCGATTATTTTTCCGTGGTCCATGATGGCCAGGCGGTCGCACAGCGCCTCGGCCTCCTCCATGTAGTGCGTGGTGTAGAGCACGCAGGTTCCGGCATGCGCCTGGGCGCGCACCAGATCGAGCAGCCGTACCCGGCTCTGGGGATCGACGCCCACCGTCGGCTCGTCGAGCAGCAGCACTTTAGGCGAATGCAAAATGCCGCACGCGAAATTGAGACGCCGCTTCATTCCACCGCTAAACTGCTTCACCGGCTCCTGGGCGCGGTCTTGCAGCCCGGTCAACTCCAGGACCTGCTGGATGCGCTCTCGCAAGTTCGGATTGCGCATGCCTTGCGCTCCGCCCCAATACGAGAGGTTCTCGTGCGCCGAAAGGTCGTCGTAAAGCGCGATCTCTTGTGGGACCACGCCGAGATTCGCCCTCGCGGCCGCGCCATCGCGGACCACGTCGTGTCCCATCACCTGCACGCGTCCGGCGCTCGGTGTAAGCAGTCCGGAGATGCAGCCGATGGTTGTGGTTTTGCCGGCGCCGTTGGGCCCCAACAGACCGAAGATTTCTCCCGGATGCGCGGCGAACGACACGTCGTCCACGGCAATCAACTCACCATATGATTTCCGCAGTTGTTCGACTTCAATCATCAGCGCCGCTCCGGACCCGCGTGGTGGACTCATTCTAACAGCGCCGCGGCGTGAGAACTGGATTCGCGCAAAATTGCCGCGAGTCTCCAGCTTGCGCGGCGCGCCAGAGAGCAGCTGCTGAAGGCAACCACAAAGGAAGAAAAGCGTAGCGCCTTGGAGTTACGGGACCGAGCATTACAGCGGTTGACTTTGTTGCTAGAGGGATCGTGCCGTGGGAGTCCCTTCAGAAGTGATCTGGAATCGAGCGCCGACTTGGCTGGTCCGTCGGGCGAATCGAACGAGCCGTACAGATTAGGATGAGAATGTGCGACTTCCCGTTAATCCTCCCATTCTTCCCATGCTTTCCAAGCGTATCGGTACACTGCCGGAAGGCGAAGGCTGGATCTTCGAGCCGAAATGGGATGGTTTTCGCGCGCTGATTTTTCGCGATCATGACGAACTCACGATCCAAAGCCGCGATGAGAAGCCGCTGAACCGCTTCTTCCCCGAACTGGTCGCTCCGTTGCTCGCCCAATTGCCTGAGCGTTGCGCGTTGGACGGCGAGATCGTCATCGCCAGAAACGGCGCACTCGATTTCGATGCGCTGCAGCTTAGGCTTCATCCAGCGGCCTCGCGAGTGAAGCTGCTTTCCGAGCAGACTCCTGCTTCCGTCGTCCTTTTCGATGTGCTTTGCGAGGATGGCACGGACTTGAGGGCCGAGCCTTTTCGCAAACGGCGCCAAACACTGATATCCATGTTTCGGTCGGCTGCTCCACCTCTGCATGTGACTCCGGCCACTGAGGATCGGAACGTTGCGGCCGATTGGTTTCGGCGCTTTGAAGGCGCTGGTCTGGATGGCGTGATGGCCAAGCCGGCGGCGGGCCTCTACGAATCGGACAAGCGGGTCATGTTCAAAGTCAAGCACGAGCGTGACTGCGATTGCGTGGTGGCGGGATTTCGCTGGTACAAGAAGGGCGAAAAAACAGCAGTCGGTTCGTTGCTGCTCGGCCTCTTCGGCGATGACGGCGCGTTGCAGCATGTCGGTGTTTGTGCAAGCTTCACTCAGCAGATGCGGCGGGATCTGTTGAATTTCTTGGCGCCCTATCGCGAGAATGCGCTCGCCGATCATCCTTGGAGGGATTGGGCCGGCAAAGGCGAAGCGGGACAACGCATGCCCGGCGGAATGAGCCGGTGGAGTCAAGGTAAGGATCTTTCCTGGGAGCCGGTGCGTGCCGAGCTGGTGGTGGAAGTAACCTACGAACATATGCAAGGCGCACGCTTCCGGCACATGGCGCACTTTCGAAGATGGAGGTCGGACAAGAAGCCGAGCGACTGCACCTACGCGCAACTCGAAGTGGTTCCGCCTCACGAATTGGCGTCGATCTTCATGAGCGGCCGCTAGGGCCGTTTTGACGGTCGCTTTGCGGCTCGCATATTGCGCCACTCACGCGTGGGGTCGTCGTCGGGATCGGGCGTCTCCTGTGCCGGCTGCATCGATTCGGGAACGTGTCTCAAATTGACGCGAATGCGAGTCCACGTTGAGGAACGGCCCCGCATCGAGTCGATCAATACGTCATCGACGGCCAGCAGCGCCGCTGCCGAAGGGTGTTTCGATTTCCAGCGTTCGAGCCCTCCGAGTGCGGCCTCTTTGTCAGGAGAGTTGGCCACTACGATGAGCGGCATCTTGCTCCGTACTGGCGATTTCGCGCGGGAAGGCGCGACACGTGGCCTCTCGCCATCCATTTTGCGAAAGTGCGGCGGCCACGGCGCATCTCCGAGTCCGGCGGATTCATCGGTTGCCGCCAACTCCAGCAGCTTCTCCAATGAGCCTGGGCCTTCATTCATGCCCGCGTGCGGGTCGCCCAGCTTCGCGAATCGCGCGGGAACCGTCAGGACCGTGAAATCGGCCGGGTCGCAGTCTGGAACTTCGTCCCAGTAGAGCGGCGTGGAAACGCGTGCGTCGGGTAGGGGCCGCACCGAATACGCAGAGCAGGTAGTCCGATCCTTTGCGTTCTGGTTATAGTCGAGGAATACTCCGTGGCGTTCCTCCTTCCACCACTTGGAACTGGCCAGCGCGGGAATGCGGCGCTCCACCGCCCGCGATAGCGCTACGGC
Source organism: Bryobacterales bacterium (assembly GCA_963824345.1). GTDB lineage: Bacteria > Acidobacteriota > Terriglobia > Bryobacterales > Bryobacteraceae > Palsa-89. Next base: position 150,355 of record CAWGOZ010000004.1, on the reverse strand, counting down.
GGCGCGTCGAACTTCGGCGAAGTTCCAGCGCCGGTCTATTCGAGCATAAATATGCATTCCACGTGAGCCGCTGGTCTTCGGCCAGCCGCGCAGTCCCATTTCCTCAAGGAATGCCTTCACCTCCAGACTGACGGTTCGAACGTCGTTCCAAGTTACGCCCGGTCCCGGGTCAAGATCGACGCGCAGCTCATCGGGATGATCCAGATCAGCCGATCGAATCGGATGAGGGTGCAATTCAATGCATCCCAGATTCACAATCCAGGCGAGCCCGGCAGCATCGTCCACGACCAGTTCTTCCGCCGTTCGGCCGGAGGGAAAAGCCAGCGTAACCGTGCGAAGCCAGGCAGGATGGTCGGACGGAGCGCGCTTCTGGTAGAACGCCTCGCCTTCAGCTCCGTGAACGAACCTTTTGAGCACTAGCGGCCGATCCCTGATTCCACCGACAGCTCCGTCAGCGACTGACAGGTAATACCGAACCAGATCAAGCTTCGAAAGTTTGACTTGTTTTGAGAAATACTGTTTCTCGGGGTGCGTGATCCGGACCTCTCGCCCCGCGATGGAAAGTAGCTCACTCGCCTCTTGCTTGGCCACAAGACCAGCCTACAGAAAATCATCCCCGGAGGATGCCCGGAATTCCGTTGAAAGTTAGCGACCCTCGGAACTCATAGACTACGCGACCGCAACTCGTGCACGAAGCCATGTGGCTGCTCGATACCGTCCCAGTGCGGCACATGGATTTCAGTGCGTCCGTGTTCCACAACTTGCAAACGGGGCCCGAATCAGATGCATGGCGTTGTGCCTGCCAGAACTGGCCGTGACAGACGCGGCGAAGTCGGGATTGGCAAAGATGGCTCATTTCGGCCTGATTTGGTGATGCCCGTACGAGTCTGAGTTTATCTAAACCGAAACCAGCCGCGCCGGTCCGTCTGGCTGATACTTAACCTCGTATACTCGTCTGCAGTCTCCACACTCCAGGACTTCGCTGTCCTCAGCCGTGCTGTGCACACTGTCCATCCTTCGTGAATCACAACTCGGGCATCGGAATTCAGAGTCCCCAGCGAGTCGGGATTTCTGTCCGTCTGGGGAGAGTTTTTACCCCTGAGTCAGCGTTTGAGTTGTTGAGCAAAGTGGGATTCGTTCCGCCGCGCAGCGATACCGTGGTGCCCGGGCTGGTATCCAGGCCCTGACCTGATCGAAGCAGGGCGGGGGAAACGGAGCGTAAGCTGTGGAGAGCGTCCCCGGCAAGCGCAGCGGCGCGTGTGTCTTCAAAAACACGCGCATGCCAGTTTCCACCGTCTTCGAAAACTTGAGCGCGGGCCTCGGCGTGCAAGAAATCATGGAAGAATTCAGCGTCACGCACGAACAGATCAACGCGGTTTTGCTTTTTGCAGCGAAGAGCCTTGAGGCGCCGCCACCTGCAGAGGCGGCCAAAGTCTTCGAGGGCGCCTCCTGGGGGCCTCCCAAGTACCAAACCGGGTTCACCTTCGTGACCCGAAGCGCAACTCGCTTTGCCCATGTCCTGGCGGCGTTTTCCGCGAAAGCCGCATGATCGCCCGTGCCCCATTGTGATAAAATCTAACCGCGAGCCGTGCGCGGGAAGTTCAGGTAAATTACTCAGCATGAGCAACATACAAGCCTGGGATGCGGACCGGGCCCAAGCCCGGATTCGGGAGCTGGAGCACCTGCCCGGCGCTCTGCTGCCCATCTTGCATGCAATCCAGGAAGAGTTCGGATATATCCACCCCGACGCCACGCCCCTGATCGCCGGCGCTCTGAATATTTCGCACGCCGAGGTGCACGGCGTCATCAGTTTCTATCACGATTTTCGCCACGCGGCTCCTGGAAGGCATGTGTTGAAAATTTGCCGCGGGGAGTCCTGCCAGTCCATGGGCTGCGATGCGTTGATCGCTCACGTCGAGAAGCGAGCGGGGGTGCAACTCGGCGAGACAACGCCGGACCAGAGCCTCACCGTCGAACAAGTGTTCTGTCTTGGAAATTGCGCCCTCTCGCCTGCGGTCATGCTGGATGGCGAGCCCTATGGCCGAGTCTCTCCAACCATCGCTGACTTCTTGATCGACAGCTCGCGGAGGGCGCAATGAGCGTCAAGGTCTATGTTCCGCGCGACTCCGCTGCTCTCTCCGTGGGCGCCGAGGGCGTCGCGCGCGCAATCGCGAGTGAAGCGTCAGCGCGTCGGATCGACATCACGCTGGTCCGCAATGGTTCGCGCGGGATGTTTTGGCTGGAGCCTTTGGTAGAAGTCGAAACCCCCAGCGGCCGCATTGCTTATGGCCCGGTCACGCGCGAGGCAGTCCCAGGCTTGTTCGATGCCGGCTTTCTGGATGGCAAGGCCCACGCGTTATCGCTCGGACCTACCGACGACATCCCCTTTCTCAAACAGCAGGAGCGCCTGACCTTCGCCCGCTGCGGCATCGTAGATCCCCTATCGTTGACGGATTACATCGCCCACGGCGGCTATCGCGGATTGCAGCGCGCGCTGAGCATGACGCCCGAAGAGATCGTAACCGCGGTCACTAACTCGGGATTGCGCGGACGCGGCGGCGCCGGTTTCCCCACCGGCATCAAATGGAAAACAGTGCTGGGCGCTGCTTCGGATCAGAAATACATCTGCTGCAACGCGGACGAGGGCGACAGCGGCACCTACGCCGACCGCATGATCATGGAAGGCGATCCGTTCGCTCTCATCGAAGGCATGACCATCGCCGCACTCGCCGTCGGCGCCACTCAGGGGTACATCTATTGCCGGTCCGAATATCCGCACGCGTTTCGTAGCATGCAGCGTGCCATCGCCATCGCGTACGAGAACGGCTACCTGGGCGAGAGCGGATACTTGGGCGCGAACGTGGCGGGCAGCGGCAAGCGATTTGATCTTGAAGTACGATTGGGCGCCGGCGCCTACATCTGCGGCGAAGAGACTTCCATGCTCGAGAGCCTGGAGGGTCGTCGCGGGCAAATCCGGCCAAAGCCTCCGCTGCCTGCGCTCCAAGGCCTGTTCGGAAAGCCGACCGTAGTCAACAATCTGATCACACTCGCGACCGTGCCGATCATTCTGGATAAGGGCGCGGACTATTATCGCGACTTCGGCATGGGCCGATCGCGCGGCACGCTGACGATCCAGCTCGCTGGCAACATCAAACACGGCGGCCTGGTGGAAAAGGCGTTCGGCATCACATTGCACGACGCGATTTACGGCTTCGGCGGCGGTACTGCTTCGGGCCGTCCCTTGCGCGCGGTGCAGGTGGGCGGGCCACTCGGCGCATATTTTCCGGATTCGCTACTCGATACACCGCTCGATTATGAAGCCTTCGCGTCCCGCAAGGGAATGCTCGGTCACGGCGGCATCGTGGTCTTCGACGATAGCGTGGATCTGGCCAGGCAAGCCCGCTTCGCCATGGAATTCTGCGCCATCGAAAGCTGCGGCAAATGCACGCCCTGCCGCGTAGGTTCCACGCGCGGAGTCGAAGTGATCGACCGAATCATCGCCAACCAGAATCGTACCAGGAACCTCGATCTTCTGGACGACTTGTGCGAGTTGATGACCGACGGATCGCTGTGCGCGCTGGGCGGATTGATCCCCCTGCCGGTGATGAGCGCCATCCACAATTTCCCCGAGGATTTTGATAAACCGGCGCCCGCGCCGCCAGCCCTGCTACAGACCGAGAGACACAACCATGGCACTGATTCAAGAAACTGATTACGGCACTCCCGCGCGAATCGCCGAAACACTGGTCACGCTCGAGATCGACGGCGCCCCAGTTACGGTGCCGCAGGGTACTTCGGTGATGCGCGCCGCGGTCGAGGCCGGTATCCCGGTGCCGAAGCTGTGCGCCACCGACAACATGCAGCCGTTCGGATCGTGCCGCCTGTGCCTGGTCGAGATCGAAGGCCGCCGCGGCACGCCCGCTTCCTGCACCACTCCGGCCGAGCCCGGCATGCGCGTGCGAACCCAATCGCCGAAGCTCGCGAAGCTACGGCGCGGCGTCATGGAGTTGTACATCTCGGATCATCCCCTGGATTGCCTGACCTGCGCCGCCAACGGCGATTGCGAATTACAGGATATGGCGGGCGTAGTCGGATTGCGCGAAGTCCGCTACGGCTACGAAGGGCAGAATCATCTGAAGGCCCCCAAGGACGAGTCGAACCCGTACTTTACCTTCGAAGCTTCCAAGTGCATCGTGTGCTCGCGCTGCGTGCGGGCTTGCGAAGAAGTACAGGGCACCTTCGCGCTCACCATCCAGGGCCGCGGCTTCGCGTCCAAGGTGGCGTCCGGTCCCACCAATTTTCTGGATTCCGAGTGTGTCTCTTGCGGAGCGTGCGTGCAGGCCTGCCCCACCGCCACATTGACCGAAAAGACCATCATCGCCAAAGGCCAGCCGGAGCATAGCGTCGTCACCACCTGCGCCTATTGCGGCGTGGGCTGCGCGTTCAAGGCCGAGCTGCAGGGCGCGGAAGTGGTCCGCATGACCCCCTATAAGGACGGCAAAGCCAATCACGGACATTCGTGCGTCAAGGGCCGATTCGCATGGGGCTACGCCACCCATAAGGACCGCATTACCAAGCCCATGATTCGCGCCAAAATTACCGACCCCTGGCGCGAGGTCACCTGGGACGAAGCCATTAACTACGCAGCCGGCGAGTTCAAGCGCATCCAGGCCAAGTACGGGCGTGACTCCATCGGCGGCATCACCTCCTCGCGCTGCACTAACGAAGAAACCTACGTGGTGCAGAAGATGATCCGCGCGGCGTTCGGAAACAACAACGTGGACACCTGCGCCCGCGTTTGTCATTCACCTACCGGCTACGGCTTGAAGTCAACGTTCGGAACTTCGGCTGGAACGCAGGACTTCGATTCTATCGACGACACCGACGTCATTATGGTGATCGGCGCCAACCCTACCGACGCCCATCCCGTGTTCGCGTCCCACATGAAGCGGCGCCTGCGCGAGGGCGCGCGGTTAATCGTTGTGGATCCGCGCCGCATCGACTTGGTCAAGAGCCCGCACGTAAAAGCGGATTACCACTTGCCACTATTGCCCGGAGCGAACGTCGCCGTGGTCAATGCCATGGCGCATGTGATTGTGACCGAGGGCTTGGTGGACGAACCGTTCGTAAAAGAGCGCTGCGATCCAGCAGCCTTCGAGCAATGGCGCAAATTTATCGCCGAAGAGCGCAATTCTCCCGAAGCCACGGAAGCCAGCAGCGGAGTCCCGTCCGCCGACCTGCGCGCCGCGGCCCGTCTCTATGCCACCGGCGGTAATGCCGCGATCTACTACGGTCTCGGTGTTACCGAGCACAGCCAGGGATCCACCATGGTGATGGGCATGGCCAACCTCGCCATGGCTACCGGCAACCTCGGCAAACCCGGCGTGGGCGTGAATCCGCTGCGCGGGCAGAACAACGTGCAGGGCGCCTGCGACATGGGATCGTTCCCGCACGAATTTTCCGGATACCGGCATGTCTCCGACGACACCGCGCGTCATCTGTTCGAACAAGCCTGGCACGTTCCGCTGCAAAACGAACCGGGGTTGCGCATCTCCAACATGCTGGACGCCGCCACCGAGGGCACCTTCAAAGGCATCTACATTGAAGGCGAGGACGTCGTCCAGTCCGATCCCAACACCCAGCACGTCACCGCCGGATTGGCCGCCATGGAATGCGTAGTGGTCCAGGATCTTTTCCTGAACGAGACGGCCAGCTACGCGCACGTCTTCTTCCCCGGCTCTTCCTTCCTGGAAAAAGACGGGACATTTACCAACGCCGAACGCCGCATCAGCCGCGTGCGCAAAGCGATTCCTCCTTTGGCGGGCAAGCAGGATTGGGAGATTACGATCGCGTTGTCGGCGGCTCTTGGCTACCCCATGCCGTACCAGCATCCATCGGAAATTATGGATGAGATCGCCCGACTCACGCCGACTTTCGCGGGTGTCAGCTTCGACAAGATCGACCAGCTCGGCAGCATTCAATGGCCCTGCAACGAAAAGGCTCCCGCAGGCACGCCGGTAATGCACATCGGCGGATTCGTGCGCGGCAAGGGCCGTTTCATGATCACCGAATTCATTCCTACCGACGAGCGCACCACCGGCCGCTTCCCTTTGATCCTGACCACTGGCCGCATTCTCACTCAGTACAACGTCGGCGCGCAGACCTCGCGCACCGAAAACAACGTGTGGCACCCCGAAGATCTCCTCGAGATTCATCCCTGGGACGCCGAGAATCGCGGCATCCGCGAAGGCGACCGCGTTTCGCTCACCAGCCGCGCCGGCCAAACCACTTTGCACGCCCGCATCTCGGAGCGCATGCAGCCGGGCGTCGTTTACACCACGTTCCATCACGGTTTCACCGGCGCCAACGTGGTCACGACCGAGTTTGAGGATTGGGCCACCGGTTGCCCGGAGTACAAGGTAACCGCGGTGGAAGTGTGTCTGGCCAAACGCATGTCGGATTGGCAGGAGCACTATCTGGAGACACGCCGCAAGACCACGCAGATAGAGCATGAAGTCCGATAGCATGGTGCACCGGGCGAACCAGATCGCCCTGTTTTTCGCCGGCTATCCGCACGACGAAGCGGTCGCCGGCGTCACCGATCACTTCCAGAAGTTTTGGGAGCGCCGCATGCGCGATCAGATTATCGACTACGTTGCTCACGGCGGCAGTGGATTGCACGAACTGGCTCTCGAAGCGGTTAAGCGCCTGCAGTAGCGGCGTTAGTGACCGGCGGCTGCCCTTGACGCGGTTGCTTTCGTCAATATCAAAATATGCTGCCGCGGCAGCTTCTCGATCACTTTACTCAGCACCAACCCCTGCGGCTCCAGCTCCGCCTTCACTTCAGCCACTGTCATCTTGTGCTCCTCGCGGATCGGAACGCTCGGATCTTCCTTGCGATATTCCAGCAGCACCAGCCGCCCGTCCGGTTTCAGCGCCTCGCGAATTTTGTCGATCATTTGCCGCGGCTTCGAGAATTCGTGATAGACATCTACCAGCAGCACCAGATCCAGGCTCCCTGGCGGAAGTTTTGGATCGGCCTCCTCGCCCTGCACCGTCTCGATGTTTGCGATCCCAGCCTTGGCCGCATTCTCGCGCAGGCGCCGCAGCATCCCGGGCTGAATGTCGTTCGCGTAGACCTTGCCTGATGGTCCCACGCGCTTGGCCAGCCGTAACGACATATACCCCGTTCCCGCGCCGACGTCGGCCACAACCATGCCGGGTCGAATCGCGATCGCATCCAGAGCGCCTTCCGGATTTTCTTCTTTCTCGCGCTCGGGCCGATTCAACCAGTCCGCGCCCTGCACCCCCATCACGCCCGCGATTTTCCGGCCCGTGACCGGATGCTCGCCCTGGCCCAGCAAGAGGCCCGCGCTACAAAATGCAAGTAGGAAGCGGCGGTTGACTGACATACTGGCGTTGTATCATACAGCCATGAGGCGCCGTTTTACCCTCATCATCGGCCTCACCCTCGCCGCCAGTTGCGCGGCAGCCGCCCACGACATCATCACCACTGCCATCACCTGGGATCGCGAAATCTCGCGCATCGTCTACGAGCGCTGCGCATCCTGCCACCACGATGGAGGTCAGGCCTTTTCGTTGATGACCTACGCGCTGGCCCGCCCTTGGGCCGTCGCCATCAAAGAAGAAGTTCTGGAGCGGCGGATGCCGCCCTGGGGCGCGGTGAAAGGCTTCGGCGATTTTCGCAACGATAAAGCGCTCACACCCGAGCAACTCGAACTTATTGTCAGCTGGGTTGGCGGCGGCGTGCCGGAAGGCGAGGCGAAAGATCTAGCGCCGGATCCGAAGTTTGACGAACATCCGCCGGTTACTCCTTCACACGGGTCCATCGCTGTGAGCGGCGAGTTCCAGCTTCCCAAGGACTTCTTGCTGGACGGCCTCCTGCCCAAGACCGTGCCCGAAGATGCGGCTTTTCAGATCACAGCGGAGTTGCCCGACGGAAGCATCGAGCCGCTGCTGTGGTTTGAACATTACAGCGCGAAGTTTGCGCATCCCTATCTCTATCGAAACGCGATCGAGTTGCCGGCCGGAACCAGGATTCACGGCGTTCCCGCACGTTCGACGGTGCTGCTGTTGCCAGCTGCTCCGCCGGCCGCCGCGCACGCTATTCCAACTCCTTGACGGGCACATCGAAGTGCGCCGTGTTCACCACGCCCTTGCGTTGGAACTGCACCCACACCCGATAGGTTCGCGCGCGCGGAAACTCCAAGCTGAACTGAATCTGGGGACCGCCATCGGCGATGAACGGATGCGTGTGAATCATATCGATCAAATCGTCGCTGGCCGCCAGCATGTGCGCCCAGACGCCGATATATTTCTCGATGCCATCGGCCGGCGATAGCCGAAAATAGATCTGCGTCTTCTGCGCGGCGATCGGCTGCGGCGGATCGGTGGTCATTTCCACCTGCAGATTCTCGGCTTGCTTGGTGGAATAATCGCGCGGGAGCGAGACCGCCGGCGGAGGCGTTCCCGGAACGATCACGGTCTTTGCGATCAACTGGGGCGTCGCGCCGTCCGGATAGAAATCGCCCAGTACGCGATACATTCCAGGCTTGGGAAACTCGATGTTATAAAGAAAATCGCCATCCGGCTGGGACACCGGATGATCGTGCACGAAGAATTGCAGATCCTGGCTCACCACAAACATGTGGAACAACTTCTCGTGGACGATTTGAAAATCTTTTACCGGACGATCCTTCCACGGATCGTGCACGCTAAACTTCAGCTGCGTGGGCTGGTTGGGCTTCACCGCCCGCGGTGTCATGGTGAGATCCAGGTGGAACTCCACCGGCTCCGGAATCCCCTCGCGCAGCTTCATCCCACACCGCCGGCAATTTCCCGGCTGATTGGAGCGCACGTCCGGATCCATGGGGCAGATAAAGACCTGGTCCTGCGCCCACAACAGACCAAAAGCGAACAACAGCAAGAGGACTCGGCTTGCCGTATGCATGCCTTGATGATATCCCATCGGCTGGGAGCCGGAATGATTTCAAATCCCGGCGCCCTACTTCAGCGGCGAGAAATGGGTCGAGTTCGAAAACGCGATTGGCATCCGCCCTCACTTGCTCGGTCCGGTACAACCGGGCAGTGAGTAATGAGCCAGCCGCGAAGGCCAGCACGGTAGTCGCCCGGGCCGCCGAACGCCGGGCCCGTGATAAGCCCTGGAGCCTCGTGGAAAGTGCGCTATGCTGATGCGAGTAACAAGTCCGGATATGGGGATTTCCAACATGGAAACTTCGGATGCAAGCCGTGTTGTGGCGCCGGCCTCGAGCCCGAACTCCCGGCCGCTGGATTCGTTGCCGCTGGTTACGCTCAACGATGTGCTTTGGCTGCTCTACTTGTATCCGATACGTCTGCTCGCGGCAGTTGTTCCGCGCTGGCTCTTGTACCTCCTCGGCAAGTTGTCCGATCCCATCGTCCAGTTCGAATCCCGTCGCGCGAAAGCCCGGGCGGCCCTGTGGATCGCGCGAGCCTGCCGCACTTCGCCCGAAAACGCCAGACGAATTGCCGGCCAGTCCCTCTCCAACACCATGTTCCGCACCTTGGACGGGCTCCTGTTGCTCCGTCCGTCTTTCGACAAGATGCTGCGCTGCACAGGCATCCACGGGATTCAGCATCTCGACAGCGCCATCGCCCGCGGCAAGGGTGTGATCCTGCTCAGTGGCCACTTCTGCGCGAATCGAATCGCTCTGCGGTATCTTGCGGCCCAGGGTTATCCGGCGCTCTCGGTTCACGGCGCCGCGCCGTCGAACAAAGCGGCGGGCCAGCTGGGCCGCCAGTTCTTACAGCCGCGATCCACCCAGCTCCAGAAGCGCGCGCTCCCCGATCAGGTCTTGATTCACGATCCCGATTGCAGTCTCAAAATCCTGCGAAGATTGCGCGCCGGCGGATTGGTCCTTCTCCAGATCGATGCACGTGCAAAAAACGGAACTGAACAAGTGTTCCTGGGAGTTCCCCGGCCCCTCCGAACCGGGGTGTGTGAGATCGTCCGATTGTCGGACTGCGCGGTGGTCCCCATACTGCACGTCGGTCGCAGCAACGGGTTCCGAATCCGCTTTGATCCCATGCTCGAAATCTTCCGCGCCCCGTCGCGTGAAGCATTCGTTTCAGCCAACCTGCCGCGCTTCGTGAGCGTCGTGGAAAGACAGGTTCTCGAGAATCCGGGAGAGTGGCGGCTATGGAACAACCAGTGACTGCCGCTGGCCCCGGATCGCCGGGAACAATGGCGCGAATCCGGCGCGTCTTCATCGATTCCCTGCACCTCAACCTCGCCGAAGAGGACTTCAGTTACCAAACCAAGCTGGATGAATCCGCCGGCCTGGATTCGGTGGCGGTGCTCGAATTCGTTACCGCGCTCGAGCAGGAGTTCGGAATCACGTTCGAGCCCGAAATGCTAACTGTCGCATTGGTCCGGGACCTGGAAGAGTTGACGGCTTACGTCGACCGAAGGTCCGCCTCATGATTTCCGGCTGCCTGAGCCAGGTCGCACAGCGCTATCCCAATGACCTCGCCATAATCGACGGCGATCAAAGAATTTCCTATGACGAACTCTCCCAGCGAGTGCTGGCGGCTCGCGAATGGCTGCGTGCCACGCTCGACCTCAGGCCCGGCGACGTTATTGCGTTGTCGCTCGATAACTCCTGGCAGTTCGTGGCCTGCGTATTCGCAGTTTCCGGACTGGGTGGCGTGCTATTTCCTTGCAACCCGCAATGGCGGGCCGTGGAATTGCGGGCGTTCGCCGCACGTGTAGGATTCCGAGGCGCCGTTATCGAGCCGCGTTTCAGCGCCGAATGGGACCAGATTAGCGATGCTATCCCCAAGCACCGCCTGCTCACCGCCGACCGCATGCCGGTTCAAGCCCAAGCTTCCGCCTCTTCCAGCCCCCCTGCCATCGATTCAATAGCCGGCGACGCGCCCGCGTTTTATATCTCCACTTCCGGATCGATGGGGGTGCCCCGCCTGGTTCCTCGCAGCCATCGCAATCTGATCGCAATGGCTGAAAATGTGGCCGGCACGCTGGATATCGGGCCCGGTCGCCGGGTCCTGAGTGTGGTGCCCTTTCATCACAGCAGCGGGCTCAACAACGGCCTCATTGTCCCTCTGCTGAGCGGCGCAAGGGTGGCGACCATGCGCCAGTTTAGCCCCGCCCCTTGCGCTGAGCTTGTGCAGCGCGAGAACGTGGACACGTTGTTCGGTTCGCCGTTTATCTTCGGATGTCTGGTGGACTGCAACCCCACTTTGCTCTCTAGCCTGAAGCATTGCTTCACCGCGGGTGGACGCATCCCGGCCAGCGTAGTCGACCGTTGGCGAGCCCGCCTCGGCCCAACTCTGCGGCAATTTTACGGGCTGTCGGAATGCGGCATGGTCGCGTGCGAGCGTGCCGGCCAGGCCCCAGCAGCCTCTTTGTCGTGCGTAGGCCAACCCATTCGAGGCGCCGAAGTCATTGTCCTCGGAACCGACAACCAGAGCTTAGAGCATGGAGCAACCGGCGAACTGGCCGTTCGATCGGCATCCGTGATGTCAGGGTACCTCGGAGAGCCCGAACTGAACCGCAGCCTCTTTCACCAGGGCTTCTTCCGTACCGGCGATCTGGGCTGTTTTGATTCCGCCGGAAATCTGCATTTGAACGGCAGGCTGGGCCGCGTCATGAACCTCGCCGGCGTGAAGGTCGATCCGGTGCAAGTGGAACGGACCGTCGAGATGCTTCCAAACGTGGCTTCCTGCCATGTCGATACGGTCCCGAATGGCCGGGGAGGCGAAGTCATTCGAGCCAGGGTGGTCCCGCGCGAAGGCCTTCCCGTTACTCGCCGCGACGTCCTTGAGCATTGCCGCCGGCAGTTGGCGGAATACAAACTTCCGCGCGTCATCGAGTTCCTGGAAACAACACCCCTCACTATCGCCGGCAAGGTTGCGCGCTAAGGTTTCGTTCGAGGGCCAGCGGCTCTATTTCAGCGCAGAGAAATCCGTAGGATCCATATAGGTGGAGTCCACTTTCTCCACCAGCTTCGCCTCGCTTTGCTCTTGCTTATAGATCTTCTCGAGAAATTCAGGGTCCGCTCGAATTGCCGCCCAGTTCTTTGTCGCTGCGTCCCGGCTGGGATGGGCCAGGAGGTAGATGAAGGTGTTGTCGGATGCCGGAGCATCCTCCGGTATCCAGTAGCCCACCACCTTCATGTCGTGCCTGTCGAACAGTTTCGATGCCGTATCGCGAAACCTGGCCGACAAGGCGGGAACCTTGCCAGGAACCGCATGATACACGCGCAGCTCGAAGACACGCTTGGCGTCCGCCCGAACTTGCGCAGTCCGATAGAGCCGCGCAGTGAGTAATGAACCAGCCGCAAAGGCCAGCATGGCTATCCCGAAGGTGCGAAATCGATTGAGTCTCATGGTCACAGATCTTATCAAAAGCGCAAAGGTCACTGCCAGCCGAGCGTTCCCTAAAATTGCCTTCCGCCCCGGCATGTATAATTTTTCAGGAAGCATGTAATGCACAATTTTGGCGTCAGCCTATTCCTGTTGATTCCGGCGGGCCTCGCTCTCGTTCAGTCCGCGCTTGCTCAGACTGGTACGGCGTCGGGCGAGTGGCGCTACTACGGTGGCGATGCTCAAAGCACCAAGTATTCGCCGCTCGATCAAATCAATCGCGACAACGTCGCCAAGCTGCAAGTCGCCTGGACCTGGAAGGCGCAGAATTTCGGCCCGCGCGCGGATCCCAACTACGAAGTCACGCCTCTGATGGTGCATGGCGTTCTTTATCTCACCGCTGGAACGCGCCGCGACACCATCGCGGTGGACGCCGCCACGGGCGAAACGCTGTGGATGTATCGGCTCGACGAAGGCGACCGCGGCGATCATGCCGTGCGCTTCAACAATCGCGGTGTCGCTTACTGGACCGACAATCGCGGCGACGAGCGGATTCTCACCATCTCGCCCGGATATCAGTTGGAAGCTCTCAACGCCAAGACCGGGCTTCCCGCAGCGGGCTTCGGCCACAACGGCATCGTCGATCTTCTGATCGGGCTGGACCGAGAAAACATCAAGCCTGGGATCATCGGCGCCACTTCGCCCGCCATCGTGGTCGGCGACACGGTGGTGGTAGGGTCGGCTTTGGAAATCGGCACCGTTCCATCTTCCAAGCAAAATGTTCCAGGCTATGTGCGCGGTTACGACGTCCGCACCGGCAACCTCTTATGGACCTTCCACACCATCGCGCAGCCCGGCGAATTCGGCAACGAAACCTGGGAGAACGGGTCGTGGAAGTACACCGGCAACACCGCCGTATGGGCGCCCATGAGCGCTGATCCCGAGCTAGGTTACGTCTATCTGCCAGTCGAGACACCGACCGGCGACTACTACGGCGGCCATCGCCCCGGCGATGATCTCTTCGATGAGAGCCTGGTTTGCGTGGACGCTCGCACGGGCCGGCGAGTCTGGCATTATCAGATCGTCCACCACGGCATCTGGGATTGGGACAATCCCGCCGCGCCGGTTCTGTTGGATCTCACGGTGAACGGCAGGAGGATCAAGGCCGTGGCGCAGGTGACCAAGCAGGCCTTCGTCTACGTCTTCGACCGCCAGACCGGCCAGCCCGTTTGGCCGATTGAGGAGCGGCCCGTCGGCCGGTCCGACGTTCCCGGCGAAAAAACCGCGCCCACACAACCCTTCCCCACCAAGCCGCCGGCCTTCGATCGCCAGGGTGTCACACCGGACGACCTGATCGACTTCACTCCTGAGCTGAAAGCCGCAGCTCTGAAGATCGCATCCGAATACAAGCTGGGGCCGATCTTTACGCCGCCTTCGATTTACGATGCCAACGGCAAGAAAGGCACGCTCATGTTGCCCGCCGTAACGGGTGGCGCAAACTGGCAGGGCGCGGCTGCGGATCCCGAAACCGGAATTCTCTACGTGCCGTCAGTGACCAGTCCATCCGTCCTCGCGCTAGTCCACGATCCACAACGCTCCGACATGAACTATATCGGTAAGACCGTGATTCTCGAAAAGATCAATAAAGGAATCCCGATCGTCAAACCACCCTACGGCCGCATCACCGCCTACGATCTGAATACCGGAGACCAACTCTGGATGATTCCCAACGGCCTGCCGCCCGACGACATCAAGAACAACCCCGCGCTGCAGGGCATCGACACCCGTAAATTCGGGAATCCGGAACGCGCACTGTTGTTGGTCACCAAGACCCTGCTGTTTTCAGCCGACGCGGCCGGCCTGACGCCGGTGAACGGTTCGAGTGCTTCCACCTTTCGCGCGCTCGACAAGAAAACCGGCCAGACCGTCTTCGAAATGAAGCTGCCCACGCGCGCCACCGGCGTTCCGATGACCTACCTGGCGAAGGGGAAGCAATATATCGTGATGGCAGTCGGCGGGCGGGGTGAGCCGGCGGAATTGGTCGCCCTGTCAGAGCCCAGTCCGGAATGAGCCGCATCGCTGCGGCTTTATCGGGCATCGGCCTTTTTTTTCTCTATTTCTTCGGACTCGCACGCACCGGCTTGATCGGCCCCGATGAGCCGCGCTACGCGGCAATCGGCCGCGCCATGGCAGCCACGGACGATTGGATCACACCCCATTTGTTCGGCCAGCCCTGGTTCGAAAAGCCCGCGCTCTTATATTGGATGACCGCCGCTGGGTTCAAGGCCGGCCTCGGCCCGGATTTGTCCCCGCGTTTGCCCGTTGCGATCATGAGCGTCGCGTTCCTGATCTACTTCTTCGTGGCGCTGCGCCGCGAGTTCGGCGGCCGCGCTGCCTGGTATGCATTGGCGATTCTCGGAACTTCCTCCGGCTGGCTGGTCTACAGCCACGTTGCGATCACGGATCTGCCCATGTCCGCTGCGTTCGCCGCGGCTATGCTCACGCTCTTCTTTTCCCCTCGCGCGTCCTTCCTTGCCGGCGTGTTTCTCGGGCTCGCCGTGCTTGCCAAGGGTCTTGTTCCGCTCGTGCTATTCCTTCCGGCCCTCTGGTTCTTGCGCCATCGCATGCGCGATCTGGCGCTGGTCTTCGCTGCCGCCGCGGTGATCGCCGCGCCCTGGTACGCGCTCGTGACCCTCCGCAACGGTGCGCCGTTCCTGGAAGAGTTTTTCTGGAAACAGCACTTCGGCAGATTTGTGAGCGGCACTCTTTTGCATAGCCGGCCCTTCTGGTTTTTCGTCCCGGTTCTACTGGCCGGCCTTTTCCCGTGGATTCCGCTGCTGGCGCTGCTGTTCAATCGGCAACTCTATCGGGATCGCCGTACCCAATTTCTGCTGGCATGGTTCGCATGGGGCTTCTTGTTTTTCTCCGCGTCCCACAATAAGCTGCCTGGCTATCTTCTTCCCTTGCTGCCGCCCATCGCCGCGCTGATGGGTATCGCGCTGGCTTCTGCCGCGCGCCCGCAAATCGCCCTGGCCGCCTGTGGCCTCCTGTTTTGCCTGGTCCCGCCTATGTTGGACGCGCTGCCCCAGGCGCTTCTCAACGGCATTTCTCACGCGTCCTTTCACTTCAGTCTCGCTGGGACTCTCGCCTCTCTGGCCCTTGCGGTGGGGTGCGCGGTCTGCCGCCGCGAACGCGGTGTCGCGGCATTGGCCCTGTTTGCGACCGCAACAGTGGTTTGGGTGGCGTGGCGCGTCTATCCGGTGCTGGATCGCGAACTCTCCGGCCGGCCTCTCTGGCTGGCGCAAGGCCAGATCACTTGCCTGCCCCCAACCAACCGCTCGCGCCGTGACAGCATCCGCTACTACGTCGACCGGGATTTGCCGGATTGTAAATGAGTTCGAAATGGAGTAATCTCTATAGACATGGGGGTAATTACAACCTCTGCGAACCTCCAAGCCGAGACGGAAACCCAGTACGACGCCACCGTTCGGGCCGATATCGAGCTGTTCCGTGCGTGTGCGGAAAAGTACACAGCCGGCGCCCTAACCGACGACGAATTCCGGGCGCAGCGCTTGCGGCGTGGCGTCTACAGCCAGCGCCAGGCCGGCGTGCACATGATTCGCACCAAGATCCCGGGCGGATCGATGACCGCGGCGCAGATGGACCAGCTTGCCTCCATCGCCGATGAGTTCGGCGGCGGAAAGGGACACCTCACCACCCGCCAAAACATCCAGTATCATTTTGTTCCCCTGCCCCAAGTAGCGGATCTCCTGCACCGGCTGGCCGATTTCCGGCTTACCACGCGCGAGGCCTGCTACAACACGGTCCGCAACGTCACCGCTTGCCCGCTCAGCGGGCTGCTGGCCGACGAAGTTTTCGATGTGCATCCGTACGCGCAGAAAGTCGCTTTCGCGTTTCTGCACAAAGATCTCACCGACAGCATGCCGCGCAAGTTCAAGATCTCTTTTTCGGGCTGCAAGGAAGACTGCATGGTCGGCGCCATCCACGATATCGGTCTGCGGGCCGTCCTCCGCGACGGGCAACGCGGCTTCCGCATGCTGGTGGGCGGCGGTTTGGGGCCGCTGCCGGTGGAAGCGCATGTGCTCCACGAGTTCGTGCCGGTGGAGCAGTTGGTCAGCCGTTGCGAAGCCGTCCTCCGGCTGTTCAATCAACATGGCAATCGCAAGAACAAGAACAAGGCAAGATTAAAGTTCGTCGTTCGCGAGCGCGGCTGGGATTGGGTCGCCGCTGAGATCGAAAAAAATTATCAGGACATTCTCGCCCACGGCGGCATCGCCACGCCCGAAGTTGTCCCGGACGGCTTTGGTGGTTTTCAATCATCACCACCACCGCTAGCGACCGGCGCAGAGCTGCCGCCGGTTCTGGGTTCCAATGGCCACGCCAGGCCGGACTATGAACGGTGGCTCGAAACCAACATTCGCGAGCAGAAGCAAACCGGTTACGCCATGGTCACGGTGAAGGTGGCGCAAGGCAACCTGACCGGACGCCAGATGCACGGGCTGGCGGACCTGTCGCGCGCGGCCGGCGATGGGCTGTGGCGGGTGACCATCGATCAGAATTTGGTGCTGGCTTACGTTCCATTACGAGCTTTGCCGCAGGTTTACGATGCTCTCGATCGAATCGGCCTGGCAGCCGCCGGAGCGCATGAGATCGATGACGTCACTACTTGTCCCGGAGCGTATAGTTGCAATCTTGCGCTGACCAAATCCATGAACTTGGGCGCCGCGCTCTCGGGCGTGGTGAAGGACTTTTCCGATCCCTTGGTCCGCAGGCTGAACATCAAGGTCAGCGGATGTCCCAATGCCTGCGGCCAGCATTGGATCGGCGATCTCGGATTTTACGGCAACGCCCGAAAGATCAACGGGAAGGAAGTTCCCTACTATCTGATGCTTCTCGGAGGCGGCTACGATAGCGGCGGCATCATACGGTTTGGAGTAGCGGTGCAGAGCATTCCGGCCCGATTGGCGCCGGAAGCCGTGCGGCGCGTGCTCAACCACTACATCGCGAATCGCCTGGGCGATGAAAGCTTCCGCGACTACGTGCTGCGCTACAAAGTGGAAACGTTTCGCGTGATGACCAACGATCTGGTGAAGCCGCCGGAACTAGCGCCCGAGATGTACCGCGATTGGGGCGACGACGTGGAGTATTCGCTCGCGCTCGGCCGCGGCGAGTGCGCCAGCTAATCGGGCCTAATTGAGCCGCAGACGATTTCGAGCTGCAAATAGCCCGGCAGCGGTCAGTCCCACCAGCATCAGGATCAGCGACGGAGGAGCCGGTGTTGCTGGAGGTCCCGTAGTGAATCCATCGATCTCGTACACTTGCGACGTCAGCGTCGTGTTGGTCGTGGTCACGGTCTGGTTGATCGTAACCGGCGTAATGACAAAGGTGTCGATATCCTCTCCACCGGGAACTACGTTAAGCGTGTTGGTCGATCCGCCGGTGCAACCGGTCGGCACTGGGCGGCCCTGCGGACCCGAGTCGGTGTAGCCGCTGCAAGTTCCAAAATTGCCGATCATGATCGTGATGGGTCCGATGTAGGTCTTGGTGGTTATAATCGGGGTTCCATCCGTCATCCCGTTCTGCACCGTGTTGGTCGTCGTGGTGGTAGATTGATTGCTGCTCAACAACGTTGGGCCGCTGAACGACACTGCGCCATGGCTCGTAAGCACGTTCTTCGCTTGCGTGATGGCGGCCTGGACCGTTGGACTTGAGAGCGCCAAGCTGTAAGTCTGATCGAACAGATACGCGCCGCCTTGCATACGGGCCTTCAACTCAACCTGATAAGTATTCACCTGGTTGGTGACGTGGGTGGTGTTGACGGTCTGAATCGCGGCTGACGAGGTTGATGTGGTGGTGGTTCCGGGTGCGGCCCAGGCTGCGGCAGCGACCAGCAGGAAACTGGCCACGACAATCCAGGTGCGTTGGCGCATCGGCGGATCATACCACAGCCGGCAAATGCCGTGGGGTGCGTACTTTACGCTTACGCCCGCTTCGACGATCGCGCGCTTTGTGTCTTTCCGGCTTCGATAAAGGCGCCGTTGGCCATCGCGAACGCCGGCATGGAGATGGAGCGGTCCACCAGATCCGCCATGGCGTGTATGGCCAGCCCTTCGGCTTCCTTCACGAAAGTCAGGTTCTTGCACAGGGCGTCGAAATCCACGTGGACGCAGTCTCCGCCACGCACCTGATCGGTAGCGATCAAGTTGGACATGGGCTGCACCAGCAGCCGTTCGATGGCGCGCTTGAGATGACGCGCTCCGTATTTCAAGTCCGTTCCCTCTTGCAGCAGGAACTCTCTGGCTGTATCGCTGGTTTTGAAGACGAACGACCGCTCGGGAGCCGTATTGAAGATGCGCTGCTGCACCATGTTCAATTCGATCTCCAGGATCTTGCGGAGTTCCGAAGTTCCCAGCGGCTTGAAGGTCACAATCTTATCAAGACGATTGATGAACTCAGGCGTAAACTTGCGCCGCGCTGCCTCCACGCCGCTGCGCATCATTTTCCCACTCAGCTTTTCGTCCACGGTTCCGTTTTGAGACTGGCGGGAAGCCTCCGCCGTATTGAAGCCCAAGCGAGGCGTCACCAATGCGCTCATCTCGGCTGCGCCCAGGTTGCTGGTCATGAAGATCAGCGCGCGAGAAAAATCCACTTTGCGATTGTCGCCCAGCGTGAGCGTTCCTTTATCGAGAACGCCGAGTAAAAGATTCCACAAGGCATCGCTAGCCTTTTCGATCTCATCAAACAACACGAAGCTCAACTTGCAGGTGTCGGAGTGATACTGGTTCAGCACTTCCTGGCTTAATAAGGGATGCGTCTCGCGATGCCCCAGATATCCGGGAGGCGAACCGATTAACTTCGCAATCTCATGACTGTGCTGGAATTCAGCGCAGTCGATTTTGATCACCGCTCTAGGATTGCGCACCAGCGCCTCAGCGGTTGCTTCCACGATGCGCGTCTTGCCCGACCCCGTTGGCCCCAGAAACAGAAAGTTCCCTATGGGACGTCCCGAGGGCGACATCCCGGTCAAGTGCATTTGGTAAATATTCACGATCTGCTGGATGGCCTCGTCCTGTCCGACGATCATCCGGCGTAAGCTGCCTTCCAGGACTTCCGCATCCCGTCCTGTGCGCGTTGGATCTAAAGGAACGTTAACCCGTGACATTGTCTTCTGGGCCCCTTTCACCACCACTCCCGACTTTCCAAGAGCAAATTGCATGCCATACCTGGGAGCCATTGTCAGAAGCCTACTTACGCGGCTTCGAGGGTCGCACTTCGACCCGGCTCACCAGAGTTCTTTCCGGCATCCTTAACAGCATGAGAACAATCTCTCCAATATCCTCTGGCGCTATCTTCCAATCGGCTTTTGCCGATCCGCCGCCACTGAATCCTGTATCGACGCTTCCAGGCATTATGTGAGTCACCCGCACGTTGTCATACCGATGATCCAGCAGCATCGCCTCCGTCAATCCGGTCAATCCGAATTTCGAAGCATTGTAAGCTGCGCCCCCTGCAAATGCGTCTCTTCCGGCCAGGCTACCCATGTTGATGATGTAGCCGCCGCCGCGATTCCTGAAGCGCGCCAATGCCGCCCGCGAACAATAAAACGCTCCCGAGAGGTTCGTCTCCAACGTCCTTTGCCACTCCTCCACCGTCAGCTCCGCAGTGCTTCTGAAGATCCCAATCCCGGCGTTGTTCACCAGAATGTCGGGACCCCCGGTCTCGCGGTCGATCCAGGTAAACAATTCCTCCACGTCCGCGTTTGTTCTTACATCGGCAGCTTTTCCGAGCACTTTACCTTTGGATTCCCCGGCCAATGGAGTGGTCAGCCGCCTTACAGCTTCCGAAACCCCAGCCTCGCTCCGCCCACCCACCACCACTGTCGCGCCCGCGCCGGATAAGGCCGCCGCGACGGCATAGCCGATGCCTCGCGTGGCCCCAGTCACAACTGCTGTTCGTCCTTCCAAAAAGTCTTTCCCCATGCTTCCATCGTACGTTGCCTGAAATCCCCGCCCTTGCGCCCGAACCGGGCGTGTGCCGGCTTTAGTTTGCGTGATATAAATTGGGTCTTGAAGCCGCAAACGTCCTTCGGTTCACCCATCCAGGACGCACCGCCCAGCCGGACCGCCCAACGTGTCGCCATCCGGCCAGCGCAGCGTCTGGTTCTCGATCAGCCGAGGGTCTTCGTCGATCCACTCGCGGTCGCGATCGCCGCCCGCAGCCGCCACGCCGAAGATCAACTCAGAGCCTCGGGACTGCGTGTCTTCGAAATGGATCATCCCGCCACGCAGGCCTGGAAGCGCGCGCGACTTAGCGCGGCGGGCATCGCTTTCGACTACGCCGTCGAACGACCGTTCTTCGATCCCCCCGTGCGGCGCTTTTCCGGGGGCGGTCATTTACTGAGTGCTCAGGTATCGTAAGTTATGAACGATCTACGCTATCCCGTAGGCGAATTCCGCTTCCCGGATTTGGTCAGCGCCGAAGACCTGGTCCTCTTCATTCGGCAAATTGCGCAGGCTCCAGCGGACCTCCGGCGCGCCGTCGCCGGTCTCACCGATGCGCAGCTCGACACGCCCTACCGTCCCGAGGGCTGGACCGTGCGCCAGCTCGCGCATCATGTGCCCGACAGCCACATCAACAGCTATACTCGTTTTCGCCTGGCTCTGACCGAGCAGGAGCCGGTGATCAAACCCTATGACGAAAAGCGCTGGGCCGAGCTGCCGGACTCCCGAACATTGCCCGTCGAAATGTCTCTGGCGCTGCTCGAAAACCTGCACGCGCGCTGGGTAGCGTTGCTGCGCTCGCTCTCCAGGGCCGATTGGAAACGCTGCTTCCGGCATCCCGATCTCGGTCTCGTCAGCCTCGAAAACAACGCTGCCTTGTACGCCTGGCACGGCCGCCATCACGTGGCCCACATCACCGCGCTGCGCTCGCGCATGGGCTGGTAGAATCATTGGACTCCCCAGAGCAACTGCGATTTTCAGTCATAATTGCGACCTATTCCCGGCCCGTCGACCTGCAATCGTCCCTGCAGGCGATCTCGCAACTGGATTATGCGAAATCTCAGTTTGAGGTGATTGTCGTCGACGATGGCAGCCCCACTCCCCTCGATGCCGTGGTGAGCCCCTTTGCGGATTTAATCCAAGTACGCCTGATTCGTCAGCGGAACGCCGGTTGCGGCCCGGCGCGAAACACCGGCGCCAGTCACGCCCGGGGCCTTTACCTGGCCTTTACCGACGACGATTGCTCGCACGCTCCGGATTGGCTCACCCGGCTGGAACGCTATTTTGAAAAGTATCCCAACGCCATGGTAGGCGGTCTCCCGGTAAATACCCTGCGCTCCAACCCGTTCAGCACCGCGTCTCAGTTGCTGATCGAGTACCTGTTGCTTTCGGCCAATGCGGTACCCACATCGGGGGGTTACTTAAACAGCATCGCGATGGCCCGCCAGGAATTCGCCGCCATGGGCGGATTCGACGCCAGCTTCTCCATGTCGGGCGAAGATCGAGAGCTCTGCAACCGCTGGACGAAAGCGGGCAAGCAGATCGTCTTTGCGCCGGACATTCTCATCGGCCATGCGCATCACTTGAATTGGCGGTCCTATTGGAGACAACACCGCAGCTACGGCCGCGGCGCCTTCCACCTGCTTCAAAAGCGCATTGCCGGCTCTCATCCGCCGCGCTATTACGTTGGTCTGCTACTTTTCCCGTTTACGCGCCAAACCTGGGGAGCGGCCATGCGAAGTTCCTTTCTGATTGCGGTCGCGCAGCTTGCCACCGCCGTGGGCTTACTCCAGGAATGGCGCAGATGCCGCTAGCGAACGGCTAACTCGCGTAGACCGCCCGCTCGAAATCGCCCAGCACCGCGAGCGCCTCGTGGTCCGCGAAGGGGAGAAACTGCATCAGGATTACCCCGGCCACGCCTTTGCGCGGATCGATCCAGAAGTACGTGTTCGCTATGCCGCCCCATGCCAGGCTGCCCGCCGAACGGCCGCCTTCATACGCAGTTGCGTTGATCAGGAATCCGAAACCGAAGCCATCCTGAAATCCGGGATGAAAGTCCACATCGCTCGACATGTTGGGCCGCATGGTCTTCAGTTTGCCCGCGCTCAATTTGCCGATTTGGTTGGTCGCCATCATGTCGACGGTCTTCGGTTGCAGGATCTGCCGGCCGCTCGGTCCCTGCCCCCGCCGCAGAATCATCTGCATGAAGCGCACGTAATCCGGGGCCGTCGAGTAGAGCCCTCCGCCGCCGTTGAACGCCTTCGGAGGCTTGGGCAACGTTCGGGGATTTTCGGCCAGCGATCCGTCCGGCTGGCGATTGTATCCGCCCACCAGACGGTCGAACTTCGCCTCCGAAACCAGGAAACTGGTGTCATGCATTTCCAGCGGTTGCAGGATATTCTTCTGGAAATATTGTTCCAGGGTCAAGCCGCTGACGGTTTCCACCAGACGGCCGCTCCAATCGGCGCTGGTGCCGTACTGCCAGCGCGCGCCCGGCTCGAACATCAGCGGCGTGAGCGGCGCCACTGTGCCGAGCGGAATTTTCGTCCCGCTCTCCTTCTCCCAGCGCAGCATGCCTGCATCCCAGGTGTCGTAAGCGAAACCGGAAGTGTGCGTCAACAGGCGCCGCAGCGTGACCGGCTTGGCAGCCGGCTTGAGGATGGGCTGGCCGGTGGAAGGGTCGAAGCCATGCAACACCTGCAACGATCCCAGTTCCGGAATATAAGTGGACGCCGGTTCATCCAGCTTGAGCTTGCCCTGTTCCACCAGTTGCATGGCCGCCACCGATGTCACTGGTTTGGTCATGGACGCAATGGCGAAGATGGAATCGGGAGTGACGGCGACTGCGGATTTCGAATCGCGCGATCCGAACGCCCCGCTGTAGGTGATCGTGCCGGAGTTTGCGGCCATGGCGACGGCGGCGGGAATCCTGTGCTGCCGCAAGGAGGCTTCGAGCACCGGACCGATCCCGGCGCTCCCGGCACGGATCGATCGGGCGCCCGCGCCGGCGAGCAGCAGCGAGCTTCCGAACTGCTTTCCGAGTTCTCTGCGGCTGATATCGGGCATTACTCTGTGATATCACGAAAGTATGCCGGTAGCTGAAGTCCTAGAGGTGAAGACCGGCGGCCCCAACGGGGGAGGCCCGCACGACCGCGGTCCCGGCGATCATGGCTGGGGCGGCGGAGACGACGGCGGCCGCGGCGGAAACGACGGCCGGCGCTATGTTCCCGGCGCGGCCATGCTCGGGATGCGGTTTCTGCTGGCGTCCGTCACGTCCCTGTTCGTAACCATCGGCGTGGTGTACCACGCGCGCGCGCAATCCCATGCGCATTGGCAGCACATTCCAGTTCCACCGCTGCTGTGGCTGAGCACCGCGCTGATCCTCGGGAGCAGTTGGACGCTGGAGACTGCGCGTGCAGCCCTGGAACGAAAGAACAGCTTGCGTTATGCGCGCTGGCTGGAGGTGACGGTCGGAATTGGGCTGGCTTTTCTGGCATCGCAAGTGTTCGCTCTGCGGGAACTGGCGGCGCAGGGAATCTTTCTGCGGCACAATCCGCACAGCTCCCTGTTTTACGTTCTTACGGGAGCGCACGGCATCCATCTGCTGGGCGGCATGGCGGCGCTGAGTTACCTGCTGATCAAGGCATCCGTGCGGCCGGAGGTGGTGTTGTTCGACTTCCGGCGCCAACGCAGCCGCGCGGCCGTGGCGGCCTTGTTCTGGCACTTTCTGGCTGCCGTCTGGCTGTGCCTATTCGTGGGCTTGCTTTTTTGGCCGTAGCTCCAAACGCATGCGCCAGGCGTCGCGAGCCGGGCCATAGTAGCGCTTGACCTTCCTGAACGCGGATGAACCCCAAGCGCCGGTAGAAGCGCAGCGCCGGTTCATTGGACGTGCCGGCCATCAGTCGCAGGGCGCGGACGCCGGCGGAGCGCAGGGAGAGGAGCGTGGCCTCGATCAGGGCTTGCGCCACGCCGCGCCCACGCAGCCGCGGATGCACTGCGATGGATTCCAGTTCCGCGCCGCGCCAATCCGTTCGAGTGATGCTGTAGCCGGCGATTCTGCGGCGGTGTTTTGCAATCAGGAAAAGCTCCGGGCTGGCGCGCCAATATTCGAGGAACAGTTCGGGCGGCCAAGCGTCCTTCCCGAACGAAGCCCGTTCGATTGCGAGCACGCGTTGCAAATCCCGGCGGGCGAATCTACGGACTTCAACGTCTAGCGAGCGAGCCACCATCTGCGCGCCGCCACGATGGTCCAAATGCCCTCCACCAACCCGAATGGCCAAGCGCCTTGCAGGAACCCGTAAGCGGATCCCAGGGCGCACGAGCAGGCGAAACCCAAGATGAACCACGGACTGCGTTTTTCCAGCGCATAACAAATCAGCATCGCCGAAACGGCGAACAACCCAAACAATGTAAGAGGACTCACGCAGTAAGGGTAGCGTAGGTCCGCACGCAAGGGTGCGTGCGCCACGGAGCCGGGAGCGGGTTAGTTGGGCTTGCTAAAGTAACTTTCGGCGAGCTCGGGTTTTTGTTCGAGAGCGCGTTTCCAGCAATCGCGGGCCTCGTCCTGCTGGCCCAGGCCTTTCAGTACGTGGCCCAGATTGAGGAGCGCTTCGGGAAATTGATCGCGTTCCTGCAGCGCTTCGCGATACAGGTGTTCGGCATCCCGCAGCTGGCCCGACTTATGCAGCAAAAGGCCGGTGTTATAGAACAGCTCCGGACTGCGCTCGCCCTTTTCGATTAAACGAGCCTGATGTTCCAGCGCCTGGTCGAGATTGTTGCGTTCGACCGCGAGCGCCGCCAAGCCGCGCAGAGCGTCGATGGAATCGGGATTGGCCGCCAGAACAGTTTCGAACGCTTTGCCGGCGCCTTCCTGGTCGCCCATGTTCCAGCAGCAGATGCCCAGGTTCAACTCCGCTTCCGCCCACGGGGACCGCTTCTGGGTGCAGGCGCCAAACGCTTCCGCGCCGCCGCGATAATCGCCACGCTCCAACCGCAGATAGCCGAGCCGGAACCAGACCTCTTCCAGATCCGGGTTCTTGGCGAGAATGCGCGTGTAGATGCGCTCGGCTTCGTCCTTGGAGCCTTGCTTGTCGAGAACGGCCGCGAGATTGTGCAGGACTTCGATCTGATCGGGAGAGATTTCGAGCGCCTTTTCGTAGGCGGCGCGGGCTTTGGCCAGATCGCCGGATTCCTGCTGAATCACGCCCAGATTCACATATGCCTGGCTGGCGTCGGGACGAATCCGGACTGCCTCCGAATAAGCCTTGGCGGCTTCCACCAGGTGGCCGGTTTTTTGCTGGGCCACGCCCAGATTGAACCAGCGGTCAAAGCTATCGGGCGTGTATTCCACCAGCTTGGCGCAGTAGCGCAGCGCGGCTTCGTAATCGGCGGCGGCAAACGCGCAGGTGGCCAGGCCTTCCAGCGCGGTCTGCGAATTAGGGCGCAGCCGCAGGAGCCGTTCCGAATAATCCGAGATCAGGCCATGATCCTTGCGCGCCATGCCGATGGTGACCAGGTTAATGAGGCATTCTTCGAACTCAGGATTGGCGGCCAGGATGGATTCATAGATTCGCGCGGCTGGATCGAAGTTCCACTGGAGCTGCAGGGTGACGGCCTTGCCGAACAGCGCGGTGACGTTGTCGGGCTGCTGTTCGAGCACGCGCTCGAAGCTCTCGGCCGCCGCGTCGGGTTTTTCCAAATGCAGTTGCGCGATGCCGAGACCCAGCCGCGAGTCCAGCCGGTCCGGCTGCGCTTGAGCCGCTTTTTCGAAAAAGTCCGCCGCTTCCTGCCAGCGCCCCAGGCGCTCCAGACACACCGCCAGGTTCAGATTCGCATTGGCGTGGCGGGGATGCATGGTCAGCAGTTTGGCATAGCTCTGGGCCGCATCCTCGTACATCTCCAGTTCGAACTGGATCTGCGCTTTCGCGGAAAGGATCTCGGGCGTAGCGTCCCCGGCGTCGAGCGCCCGGTTGATTTCATCCAGGGCTTCGGCAAGCCTTCCCTCCATATGTAGGGAAACCGCTCTGGCAAGATTGGCGGGCTTGGGTGATTCCGAAGGGGATGTGGCCGGCGTGATTTGGCTCATGATTAGTTGAAAGTTCCGTTTCTGCCCTCAATTCCGTAGGGCGCAAGATAGGCGCACACTCTTCCCAGCGCATCGTACTGATGCGAGACTTCGACCCAGCGCAGCCGGGAGCGCTCGCCGCGGCTGGCAAAGAACCCGACGCCGCCATGTTGCAAACGATGATCGGTCCAGAAATCCACCACCTGGTCCTGCGCCATGACGGTGAAATCGGCTCCGCGCACGTCCACCAAGACGCGATACAGCATGTCGCTGCGCGCCGTCATCGGCAAGGGCTTGTGCACGTGCGGCCCTTCCTGGCCGTCGATCACCGCATAGCGGACCATGTCGATCAGAGGCAGCGGACCGGGCTTGACGACGACGAACTTCATGGCGTAGTAGTTCTTCAGATCCTCGGCCCGAAACACCCAGCCCATGGCCTTCTGATCGATTGCGCCCAGGAATTCGAAGCGGTAATCGACCAGATCGAGGGTGGGCTTGAAGATGGCCAGCGGGCCGGGACGAACGAATCCGGCCGCGTCGTACGACCAGTTGGTGGTCCGGTTGGCACGGCTCTCCCAAGCATCCAGCCCGGAGCGGAAGTCGTCGGCGTAGGAAATGGCGGCGCGGCTGGAGATAGTCTCGTTCAGGTCCTTCCAACGTTCATTAACCAGCTTCGAGATCTGGGTCATCTCGGCGGGGGCCCCGGCCTGGATCGGTGTTTTGGGGAAGGATACGGCGATCGCCAGCGCCGCCACAACCGGCAGCGCCACGGTGACGAGCTTGAGATCGCGCGGGGCGCCACGCCAAGTTGCGCGGATCCATTGCCAGAAAGCTGGCGTGCTGGGCGGCCGGGGCGTGGCGGGCTCGACATCTTCGGAGGGAGGTTTTAGCGTCTCTTCTCGAACCGGAAGCTCCGGCGCGCTGGAAAATCCGATCTCGGCCGAAGCCTCAGGCGGCGCGACGTCTGGAACGGTTTCCGGCACAGCCGCCGGTTGCAGCGGGAATTTAAGCCGCAACATCCGGAGGGCAGGAGATACCACTTCCGGCTCGGCGGGCGCGACGGGAGTTTCTGGAACGGCAGCCGGCTGTTGCTGGAAGGCATTGCGGTGTTGGTCGCAACAGAACTCGGCATCGGCGATGCTGCGCAACGGCGCAAGGGCGATATTGCAATAGCGACACCTCATCGGCACAAGCTCGTTTCCATGTTAGGGCTGGCAGGTGCGGAATACTACGCAGTGAAATGCTTACGGGGTATAGGCATTTGCGCTTATGACCTAGGCGGGATGGTGGTGATAGCCCTAGTGCGGGCAACGTTGGCGGGAGCTGGAAATTTTAGGTTGGCTTGATTTTTCATGGGGTTACGGGCGAGGTGGCGCATTAGGGCTAGTTTTGTGTTTGGTCGCGTATTTCCTCATATTCTTGGACTCGGGCACACTGTTGACGGGATGGGTTAGGAGCAGAATCATCAGGACCAGGGTAAGGCAAGCAGCTACGCGAACGCAGGGGGGGGAGGCAGCGCAAGCGGTTGATGGAAAAAGGGAATCCGGTTCGGCCAGATGCGTCACTGGCGCGAGCCGGGCGGAGGGTCACTCCCGGGGGGTTCCCAAGTATGGTAACCTGAGCCCAGGTGCAAATCCTCGGCAGAGGGAAGCTCGATGACTTTGCCCGCCGTCATGCCGCAGCTCGAAAACGATTGGCGGCCTGGGAAAAAGCCGTCCAGTCGGCCGGGTGGAAGAACCTGGTTGAATTGAAGGCCACGTTTGGGAGTGCCGACCTGGCAGGTGACCAAGTCGTCTTCAACATCGGCGGTAACAACTACCGGCTTAGGGCGGTCGTGGATTTCAAGTCGCAGATAGTCTTAGTGACGGACGTGCAGACCCACAGCGAATACAGTAGACAAAGGTGACCACCATGGCAACACAGACCGAACCCATCATGATGCACCGCGGCAAGGTAGCCGTGGCTGATCTTGTGATTCAGGATCGAGCCGATAACGAACGGGCTCTGGCTACTGTTAGGAATCTAATGCGCCGAGAACGCAGCCGCGATGAAGATGCTTTGCTCAAAGTCCTCAGCACTGCAATTGAAGTCTTCGAATCCAACCAGTATCGAGACCTTACCTCCGATCTAAAACAATCGGAGTTGATTCGGTTTCTGCTCGAACAGAACGGCCAGTCACCGAAAGATCTTCGAGAGGTGCTCGGGGGTAAGAGCCACGTGTCTGAGATTTTGTCGGGTAAACGCGCCGTTGGGCCAAAACAGGCGCTCAAACTCGGAAAGCATTTCAACATCAGCCCGGTGGCGTTTCTGCGGTGGCCCGAGTTCAAGCCGCGACTACCACGCTGAGCCGTTGTACCAACGCAGAACCCGGAGAGCGCGCAGTGTGTTCCAGCGGCTGGCGCTACCGACCCCGGTCTCCATCTCCAAGGGAATATATTCGGGATGCATCAGGTTCAACGCAAGACGTTGTAGTGCCAAAACGTTGGGAACGAGGAGCGTCATTCGGTTCTTTGAAATATGCGCCGATGGCTAGAATTCTGCCGTTGATGCAGGGCTCCGCTTCGCCGTGGAGGAAAGGCCGGTGGTTGAGCCGCCGAAACGCCAGGCGCGACGGACGCGATCGATCATTTTGCGAGCCTGCTTGCTGGCCGGGTCGAGACCGATGTCCATCAAGGCGGCGAGAGAGTAGAGTGCTTCCCACCCCAGTGGCCGGCCGGAGATTGGGCGGCGAGTTCCCTAACGTTGTGCGTGCGTTTGACCGGTGGCCGAACTTTTGCGTTCAGCGGCTGACGAAGCGATTATTCGCGATTATGAAGCGCAGCGGCCAATCGGCGCAATGAGTGATGCCGATACGCGGGGTTGCGAGTACTTCGATTGGTGATTCGTCTCGCGCGCGACGGACTTGCAATGGGCCGTCGACCAGATCGGCGCCATTGAGCTTACGCGTGATGCCCATGGCGAGCGTTAGTTTGCCGGGGCCGGAAGCCAGGTCTTCGATGCGGCGGGCGCGGGGCCGGCGGCGGCGCATGATGGCGAATCCGGAGAGCGGCTCGATGGCTCGGATCAACACGGCTCCGGCCTGACCCTCGGGCTCGCACACAAAATTCAAACATTCGTACATGCCGTAGATGAAATAAACGTAGGCGTGGCCGGGCGGACCGAAAATCACGCGCGTTCGATTGGTGAGCCCGTGCCAGGAGTGAGCGGCGCGATCGTTGACGCCGAGATACGCTTCCACCTCGACGATGCGGCCGGCTGTGTTGCCGTGGAGCAAGATTTTTCCCAGGCAATCGCGCGCCACTTCAATGGCCGGCCGGGCGTAGAAATCCCGCGTGAGGCGCAGTGAGCTCGACAGTATCCGACTGATTGGAATGCCGCTTACTTCGCTCAAGCCAGATCGAAGCGATCGAGGTTCATCACCTTGTTCCAGGCAGCCACGAAGTCCTTCACAAACGCTTCCTTCGAGTCGCTGCACGCATAGACTTCCGCGAGGGCCCGGAGCTGGGAGTTGGAACCGAAGACGAGATCGACGACGGTGCCCGTCCACTTGAGCTTCGCCCGTCGCCCGATCGCGCCCCTCCAACACGCCTTCCGCTGTGGCGGACTTCTGCCACTTCGTGTTCATGTCGAGCAGGTTGACGAAGAAATCATTCGTCAACGTCTCGGGCCGCTTGGTGAAGACACCGTGTTTGGACTGCCCGAAGTTTGCATTCAAGGCGCGCATGCCGCCGATCAGAACCGTCATCTCGGGAGCAGTCAGGGTCAGCAGGTTCGCCCGATCCACCAGCAGCTCGGCCGCCGATCCCTGGTGTCCCTTCCGGAGGTAGTTGCGGAACCCGTCCGCGGCCGGCTCCAGTACGGCGAACGAATGCACGTCGGTCTGCTCCTGCGAAGCGTCCGTGCGCCCCGGCGAGAAGGGAACCTTCACGTCGTGGCCGGCCTTCTTCGCAGCTTCCTCGACGGCCGCGCAGCCGCCCAGAACGATCAGGTCAGCAAGCGAGACCTTCTTTGCTTTTCCATTGGACTGGGCGCCGTTGAAATCCTTCTGGATCGCCTCCAGCTTCTGAAGAACCTTCGCCAGTTCGGCCGGCTGGTTGACTTCCCAATCCTTTTGCGGCGCGAGGCGAATGCGCGCCCCGTTCGCTCCGCCGCGCTTGTCGGTGCCGCGGAATGTCGCAGCCGACGCCCAGGCCGTCGTGACCAGTTGGGAGATGGAAAGTCCGGATGCGAGGATCTTGGCCTTCAGAGCGGCAATGTCCTGCTCCCCGATCAATGCGTGATCCACAGCGGGAACGGGGTCCTGCCAGATCAGCGTTTCCTTCGGGAACCAGCGGGCCAAGGTACCGCGACACCGGCCCCATGTCGCGGTGCGTCAGCTTAAACCAGGCCTTGGCGAACGCGTCCGCGAATTCCTGCGGGTTTTCGTGGAAGTGCTTCGAAATCGGCGCATAGATCGGGTCCAGCTTCAGCGCGAGGTCCGTCGTGAACATGATCGGAGCGTGCTTCTTCGACGGATCGTGAGCGTCCGGCACAGTGCCCGCGGCAGCCCCGTTCTTGGGAGTCCATTGGTGAGCGCCGGCGGGGCTCTTGGTGAGTTCCCACTCATAGCCGAACAGGTTTTCGAAGTAGTTGTTGTCCCACTTGATCGGGTTGGTGGTCCATGCGCCTTCCAAGCCGCTGGTGATCGCATGGGCGCCTTTGCCGCTGCCAAAGGTGTTGATCCAGCCGAAGCCTTGCTCTTCGATGCCGGCGCCCTCGGGTTCGGGACCGACATAGTTGCTCGGCTCGGCAGCGCCGTGGGCTTTGCCGAAAGTGTGTCCGCCGGCGATGAGGGCCACGGTCTCCTCGTCATTCATCGCCATGCGGGCGAACGTCTCCCGGATATCCCGGGCCGCGGCGAGCGGATCCGGTTTGCCGTTGGGTCCTTCCGGATTCACGTAGATCAGGCCCATTTGAACGGCGCCGAGAGGATTGTCGAGCTGGCGGTCGCCGCTGTAGCGCTCGTCTCCCAGCCACTTGGTCTCAGGGCCCCAGTAAATGTCTTCTTCCGGCTCCCAGATGTCCTCGCGTCCGCCGCCGAAACCGAAGGTCTTGAATCCCATCGAATCCAGTGCGACGTTACCGGTGAGAATCATCAGGTCGGCCCAGGAGATTTTCCGGCCGTACTTCTGCTTGATCGGCCAGAGCAGCCGGCGCGCTTTGTCGAGGCTCACATTGTCCGGCCAGCTGTTGAGGGGCGCAAATCGCTGCGATCCGGAACCCGCGCCGCCGCGGCCATCGGCGATACGGTAGGTGCCTGCGCTATGCCACGCCATACGGATGAACAACGGCCCATAGTGGCCGTAGTCGGCGGGCCACCAGTCCTGCGATGTGGTCATCAAGGCATGCAGGTCCTTGATCACGGCATCCAGGTCGAGGCTCTTGAACTCCTCGGCGTAATTGAACGCCTCGCCCATGGGGTCGGACAGCGGGGAGTGCTGGTGCAGGATCTTCAGGTTCAGTTGATTGGGCCACCAGTCGGCGTTGGTCCAGGTCCCAGTCACTGCGTGTTTGCGAGCGCCGCCGGTAAAGGGGCACTTGGCTCCGTTGGAATCGGGGATCGGCTCCCCCACTGCGACTTCGAATTGTTTCTCCATATGTTCCTCTTCCTTCGAATTAGTCAAAAAAACTGTCCGTTATCCGCGTGCCCGCGACAGGGAACGGGATGCGTGCCGAGGAGCGCACTTTGCGCAGAGCCCCCGGAAAATGAGTTCGCATTCGCGAAGAATCCGCTTACCGAGAGAGCCCGAGGCAGGCCTGGGCACGTCGTACCACTCCATGTCCTCCACATTGCCGCAGCGATCGCAAATGAAGTGGTGATGCCGCATGCCTTTCGCATCGAATCGCGCGGCGCGGCCCTCCACGGCCACTTCGCGCACCAAACCCGCCTGCACCAGGTCCCGCAGATTGTTATAAGTGGTGGCCCTGGAAGAGCGCGGATCCAAGCGATTGACGGCTTCGAAGATTTCCGCAGCCGTGGGATGCCGGTTGTGTTCCATCAAGAAAGCCATGACGGCGTAGCGCTGCGGAGTGCACCGCAAGCCGCTGCCTTCCAGGGACCGTTTAATGGCCTCGGCGTCCATAAAACACTTAGATTATATCTAATATGATATTTTGTCAAGACTTTACCGGGCGGGTTTGCGATCTCAAGCGATCCGCGACTATTTGCCTTTGGCTTCGATGCGCGTCACCAGGTAAGTGATGGTTCCATCCAGATGGCTGAACCGGTGGGGAACTTTGGGAAGGATCACCACGCTATCGCCAGGACCCAAGGGGCGCGAGGCGCCGCCGACGATGGTTCCCCGCGTGCTGGGACCGGCCGCTTGTGCCGTCAGGTCGGTGGAGGTGGTCTTGGTCATCGTGCCTCCCGATTCGAAAGTCCCCGAGCCGCTGAGTATCTGGTAGACCTCCGTAACTCGCTCGTGCGAAAGCGCAGTGTCTTCGACTCCCGGCTTGGGAATCCGGCGGAGGATCACGATCGAGACCTTGTAATCCCCTTCGTCGACGGTCTTGATGACCTTGTCGTAGTTTTGGGTACTGGGCGGCTGTTCTTTCAGCGCCGCCAGCACCTCGGCGTTTGAGACGTACGTCGCCGGAGCGGCATCCTCGGCGGCCAACAGGGGCAGCCCATAGGCGAGCGAAAGCGCGAGAAACTTCAGCATAGTTCTATACTATACACGCGCTCGGCGCCGGTTCCGCTCACCCGCTTTCTGGTATCCTGCCTTCTTCGGAGGAACGCCAGGAGCTTCGCATGCGGCTATTCGTTGGGCTCGACCCGCAGGAGGAAGTGCGGGAACGGTTAGAACGTCTGCTGATGCACTTGCGGGCGTGCGCGCATTTGAAGTGGAGCGCGGTCTACAACCTGCATGTGACCCTGAAGTTTATCGGCGAATGGCCGGATGATAAGCTACCGCAATTGGAGGGCGCGCTGCGCTCGATTTCTCCACGGGAGCCGATCCGTGCGGAGGTGAAGGGCCTGGGATGGTATCCCAACCCTCACCACCCGCGCGTCTTCTGGGTAGGAGTACAGGGAGGCGATGCGTTGACTGCCCTTGCGGCCGGCGTCGCCGACGTTTTGGCGCCGCTCGGGATACCGCATGAAGACCGGCCGTTCAATGCGCACCTGACGCTGGCGCGCATCAAAGAGCCCGCGCCGCTGCAGGCGCTGCGCAACGCGATCGCGCAGTTGGAATCGGTGGACTACGGGTGGTTTGTGGTGGATCGATTTTATTTATACCGCAGCCAGCCAGGCTCGGCCGGCTCCATCTACACGAAGCTGTCGGAATATCCTTTGCAGGCCACCGCCCGCCACGCACAATGAAGCCTGTGCTTGCAGTGGTGATTGCGTTTCTGGTTGGCGGCATTCCCTTCGGATATCTTCTGGTGCGCTGGAAGACCGGGGAAGACGTACGGGCGAAGGGCTCGGGGAATATCGGCGCGACGAATGTTCTTCGCACCACCGGGCGTGGGATCGCGGTGGCGACGCTTCTGCTCGACATCGCGAAGGGATTGTTCTCGGTTTGGCTGGCGGACAAGCTGTCGGACAGCTCGCCGTTCTGGATGAGCCTGGCTGCGCTGGCCGTGATGGCGGGGCACGCCTACCCGGTGTTTCTAAAGTTTCAAGGCGGGAAAGCGGTGGCGAGTTTTATCGGAGCGTTTTTATATTTGACGCCGATTCCAATGATCGCAGCGCTGCTTGTATTCGTAATCGTGGTGGCGTCGACGCGGCAAATCTCCATGGGGTCGATTGTGGCGGCCGGAAGTTTACCGCTGGCGACGTGGCTGATTGAACATCCGCCTTGGATCGTGCTTCTGGCGACTTTGGCGGCGGCCGTATTCGTCATCGCAAGGCATGCGGCGAACATCGAACGAATTCGATCGGGGACCGAAAGCGTTTTCCGGTTCGGTAATCCGCGGTGAGCGCCGGCGGTTCGCAGGCAGCCATCATCGGCGCCGGAAGCTGGGGCACGGCGCTGGCGACGGTTTTGTCGCCCAGGTTTCAACGAGTGGCGCTTTGGGCCTATGAAGCCGATCTGGTGGACCGCATGCGCGCGACGCGGGTGAACGATGCTTTTCTTCCCGGTTTCCCTTTGCCGCCTAACGTGGAGCCGACTTCGGATCTGGGCCAAGCGCTCGAGAATGCCGATGTGGTGGCGGGCGTGATGCCGTCGCGCTTTGCGCGCGCGATCTATGGGGAGATGTTGCCGCATCTAAAGCCGGAAATGCGCTTCGTCAGCGCCACGAAGGGCTTGGAGCAGGGGACGCTGTTGCGGATGTCGGAAGTGGCACGCGAAGTAATCGCCAAAAGATTTCAGCCGCGGATCGCTGTTTTGTCGGGACCCACCTTTGCGCGCGAAGTGGCGGCCGGGGAGCCGACGGCGGTGGTGATTGCGTCCGAAGACGGGGGGTTAGCGGCGTCCATCCAACGCGATTTTTCAGGTCCGGCGTTTCGTTTGTACGCCAGCGACGATCCGGCGGGGGTGGAGATCGGGGCGGCGCTCAAAAACATAATCGCCATTGGAGCTGGGATCTGCGAGGGCTTGGGGCTGGGCAGCAACACGCTGGCGGCGCTGATCACGCGCGGGCTGGCCGAGATTACGCGCCTGGCGATCGCGCTGGGCGGCCGTCCGCGAACTTTGGCGGGGCTGGCCGGGCTGGGCGATTTGGTGCTGACTTGTAATGGAGCCCTGAGCCGGAACCGCAGCGTCGGCGTCGAACTTGCCAAGGGGCGCAAGCTGGAGGAAATTGTCAGCTCGATGAAAATGATCGCCGAAGGCGTGGAGACCACAACGGCGGCGGTGGATTTGGCGCGTAAGCTGCAAGTCGACATGCCAATCACCGAGCAAATGGGAGCGATTTTGGGCGGCCGGATTTCTCCGCGCGAAGCCATCCGCGAACTGATGGAAAGGTCGCTGAAGGCGGAATAAGTGGTATGGGGCGGCCGGGCAGCCTGGAAGCTTCCGTGTGCCGGCCCATCAAGTCCAGAATGGTCGGGACGAAGCTGAGGCTGTCGTAAGGCTCACGGATTTCCAGATGTTGTGGAATGCCGGTGTCGGCGCCGCCCGCGAAGAGCAGAATGGAATGCGTGGAGGCTCGCAGAAACGACCCGTGATTCCCGCCGGGATTGAAATTGCGGACGTTGAAGTTCCAGTGGTCGCTCGCGAAGATCAGGAAATCAGGTTCGGCCAGACGGCGGCGGCGCTGGTTGAAGCGAGCTAACAGTCCGGCGGCAGGAGTGGGCTGCAAGAACTGCTCCTGAAGGGCAACGATGCCGTTGGAGTAGGCGGCCAGG
Organism: Bryobacterales bacterium; assembly: GCA_963824345.1. Lineage (GTDB taxonomy): Bacteria > Acidobacteriota > Terriglobia > Bryobacterales > Bryobacteraceae > Palsa-89. Next base: position 114,555 of record CAWGOZ010000004.1, on the reverse strand, counting down.
TGGGTGGCGCGGAGCCAATCGATGTCGGAATGCCATGTGTTGAACCACTCCGCGCGAGCGGCCGTGGGGACGGCCAGGTTCTGGTCTTCGAACAAGCGCAACGGAAAACCGGGCGCGATTGCGACGGTGTCATATTGAATGGCGCCGCCGGCATCCTGATGGAGATTCCGGATGGCCGTGTAGCGCAAGTCGCCCGCACGGGAAGCAATCAACGCCTGGTGGTCCTCGTCGGCGTAGAGCCAAACCGTTTTGTCGGGAAGACGCATGGCGATGAAATCCACGGGATGCGACGAGACCCCGGGCTGCACGTTGTTGCGCACCGAGAGGCCGCTGAGGAGCTTGGGGTAGTTGGTGCGTTCGAAATTGAGTGGGTCCGAAGACGAGGGCCCGACGATGTAGTTCTGGAGATCGTAAACGGAGTTCGCGTCCCCCATGGCGCGCTTGGGAATCAAGTCACCGGGTGGGTGTCCGTGGTCCAACTCGGCGGGCTCCAGATCGAGCAGCTTGGAGAGAGCGCTCAAGTAGGCCGAGTAGCTGCGCTCCTGTTCGCTCCACGAATCGAGTTCGACGGCGAGCCGGCGGGCGGCTTTATCGAGGCCGGCGTCGAGCTGCGCGGGGGTAAATTTCTTTGGCTGGTTTTTGATCTCCACCCGCCGCTGTCCCATGGCGCGTCGAAGCGCGGCCAGTTCATCGGAAAGCTCGTGAACGGTGGCTGACCATTCGTTCCGATGGCGATCGACAATGTGGAAGAAGGCCGCGATAGCGCGGCGGCGGGAAGCGGGATCGAGTCCTGGGCGGTTGATTTGATCGAGCAAGATCTGGAGCGCGTTGAAATCGGAGTTGCGAAGGTATACCGAAGCGCGTTCGTTGCCATCCGGGTCGAGCAAGGCCGTGGGGTAATCGGCGGCTTGGCCTTTCAGGTACACCGATTCGTCGCTGGGCGTGACCACTTCAGAAACGAAAGGGTCGAGGCCGCTGAGCTTGTATTCGTCCAATGGATGCCGATTAGTCACTACGTGATGCCCGCCACCGGCGCGGCTGTTGAAGAAGTGGAGCAAATTGTAACCCTGGCTGTAGACGCCGGGCAGCGTATTCATGCCGTGATCGGAGACGGCCACCAGCACTGTCTGGGAGGCGAGCGGGCTGGATTCGATGGCGGTCCAGAGGCGCCCGATGAGCGCGTCGATGCGTTGGAGCGCTAGGCGTTGCGAGGCAACGTCGGAGGCCGCATGGGCGATGTGATCGAAGTCGCCGGTGAAGTAGTCGAGGTACTGGATGCTGGGGTCGGAGAGCTTGGCGATCAGTTCCCGCTCGGTTTGATCTTCCACGGCGCTGCCGAGTTCGAAGCCGATGGTCCATTCGTCCAGCAATTCGCGCAGGGAGTGTGAGAAGTGGCGGGGCAGCGCGTGTTCGAGCGTCTTCCAGCGGACGCCACGTTGGAAGATCTGAAAACTTTGATAGGCGGCGGCGTACGGAAAATAGTCGATCAGCAGCGGGATGCCGAGGCTGTCCAGCACTTCGACGCCGGGCATGTCCACTCTGCGCGAGCGCGCGTAATCGAGGTAGAACGGGAAAAAGTTTATGTAGTCGTAAACGTGGTACGTGTATCGATCGAATTCGGCATTGCCGTGGATTGCGAGATGCTGTCCGGTGTCGAGCAGGGACCAGGAAGGCGTGGAGAGGCTGATGGCGCGCACGTAGAAATTGTCGAGGCGCGTTCCGCCTTGGGCGAACACATGCTCGATCCACGGCAGGGTGCTCTTGTGGGTGAGCGGGTCGATACGATCGAGCTCGCGCTCGAGGACACTCTCGGGGACGCCGTCCAGTTTGACGATGACGACGCGTTTGACTTCGGCCTGGAGCCGCGGCATGAGGAGAACGGCGAAAAGCAAGAGCGCCGGCGGGCGCCGCATCACTGGCCGGGCGCAGCGACGGAGTTCGAAGCGTTCCGCGCCACTGCCGCTGCCGCCCGCTGATCGAGAACTTGCAAGGCGCGCCAGCAGGCCGATCGCAGATCCGAATCGCTGGTGCGGGCGTAGACCTGGGCGATCAAGCGCTGGGCTGCGGGGCCGGCATGAGGGTCAGCCGATAAGTCGTCGACTGATTTGCGGATGGCAGCGGCGTCCCACACGATATCCGGGCGTGGGCCGGCGGCTAAAACCCGCTCGAGAAAACGCATGTCAGTCGCGGAGCGGCGGTAGGCATCCAACTCGACGCGCAGGCTGAGATCGGAAGCGGGCTCGGGGCGCTGCCCGCGTGGGACCAGGCGGCCGAGCCGCGCGAATAAGCGAAAGGCGGGGGAACGGGTATAGGACTCGAGCTCATTGCGGCGATCGCGCTCGAGCTTGGCCGTGCCCCGCTGTGAGTTGAGGTATCGAAGCAGAGCGGCATACTGCTCGCGCGCCAGGGTGACTTCGTGGGATGTTTCGTTCTCGCGCGGGTTGAGCGCGAGGTGATCCAGGTGACGATCGAGCTCGAGCTTGAGCCCGGGGTCCAAGCTGGCATCCATGGAAAGGAATTGCCGCGCACTGGAATAGGCCTGCAGACGAGCCGTTCGGTTTACCGCAGCGCCGTGGCGCCCGCGGACGAAGGTCCAGAGGAGGTCTGCCGCGAAGAACGACGGATTGCCAAAGCGAGTGATGCCGAACACTCCGGTGATCAATCCGGCGGCTCCCTGCTTTACCATCTCGCGGCGCTTGGGGGTAAGGCTGTGGCGGAAATCGGCGAGTAACAGAGGAACGCGCGGGTAGTCGAGACTGTAGAGCGCTAGCGGGATCATCTCCACGGGATGCGCTTGGGGCGTGTCCGCCGGCACGGGGCGATTATCGGAATCGAGATAGCGGAGCTGCGAGTAACCGCTCCAACGCGTCAAGCGGGCATCGGTCCAGGGATTGGCGATGCCCAGGAACTGTCCGTCAAACGGGCGGCTGGAATTGGCGTCGATATCGGGGCGAGCAATCCAGAGCAGTGCCTCGCTGGGGGAACCCGAGCCGGCAGCCAGCGGTTCGAAGTAAAGACCGTTGAGCTCGGCGCGTTGCCGCAAGAGCTCCCAATTGTGGCCGCGGGTTTGCTGCGATCGGCTGGTTTCCTTGTCGTAATACCTAGAAAGATTCTGTTCCTGCACCAAGCCTCCGAAGGTGCGCGTGGACAGGCTGAGGCGCGAGTGGATTTTGCGAAGCTGGCTGTCGGTCAGAGCAGGCGGGCTGCTGGATTCGGGCGGGGGATGATCGCGTGCGAGGTTATCCAGCGTGGCCAGAGCCTGGAAAATCTGCAGCTTGGTGTAATCTTCTGAATTCGTGCGGTAGGTGCGCGTGGTGGATCGGACGGCGGCTCCGAGCGGATCGAGTTCCAGGGCTTGCAGGCTGTCGCCGAGGAGGTTACTGTACACGCTCCTTCTGGGTGCGGCGAGGTCCAGCGCGGGTGAGGGAACGCGGCCCTCATGAGACTTACTTCCGGCACGGAAATAGCCGAAGGAAAGAGCGGAGGCAGTGCGCTGCCAAACGGTGGGCCGAGTGCTGGTGAGGATCCAGACCGATCGCAAGCGGTCGTTATCCGGATCGTCATCGCCTAAGGAATCGCGCAGGACGGCCAGCAGTGGAATGTCGAGATTCTGAGAACCCAAGGGCGTGGTCGCAGGCAGACGCGCAAATACGGTGACTAACTCGGCTCCGCCGGCGACGGGTTGGGACTCTGAGCGATAGCGGGGAACTGGCGGGCTCAAAATCCCGGCCCCAAGAATAAAACAAACCAAGGCCGATTCCAGCAAACGAAACCCCTTATCTCAAAGGTAAACGATGCGGCGAACAGTAGCAAGGCGCGGGTGATGTATCGATCGATACATCACCAAGGCGCGCGTCGGGTTGGGTACACGCGGCTTCGAGCCGCGTTTTTCCCGGCCACGAGGAATGTCCCAGGCGGTGATGAAAATCCATAGCAAATCAAAGGTAATCGATGCGGCGAACAGTAGCAAGGCGCGCATCGGGTTGGGTACACGCGGCTTCGAGCCGCGTTTTTCCCGGCCACGAGGAATGTCCCAGGCGGTGATGAAAATCCATAGCAAATCAGTGGTTCAACCACAGATGCCCGTCAGGCGGGGCCGACCGGTTTGGCAAACGCGGCTGAAGCCGCGTGTACCGCTGAAGCCGCGTGTACCGCTGAAGCCGCGTGTACCGCTGACCAGGAGCACTCCGCTAGGGCGCTTGTGGGAGCACGTCGCGTTCGCCAGCCATCCAGACATACAGGGTAGGGAGCAGAAAGATGCTCATGACCAAATCGGAGATGAGGCCGCCCACAATCACGATGGCGAATGGCCGCTGCGAATCCGAGCCGATGCCGTGCGACATGGCGGCCGGCAGGAGGCCGAGCGTTGCCACCAGCATGGTCATCATAATGGGGCGAAGACGCAACACGGCACCTTCCACCGCCGAATCCATGATGGTGTGACCGCGCACGCGGAGCTGATTGATGTACTCCAGCATGATCACGCCGGTTTGGACGGAAACGCCGAACAGGGCGAGGAAACCGACTCCCGAGGAGACGCTGAAATTGGTGTGGGTGAACAGCAGCGCAAGCAAGCCGCCGACGCGCGCCAGCATCACGTTCACCAGAATTAACGACGCCCATTTGAACGAGCGAAACATGCCGTAAAGGATGACAAAAATCAAGAAGATGGTGAGCGGGACGACGATGCGCAGACGGGCATCGGCGCGCTTTTCGCTTTCGTACTCGCCTTCCCAGTCGATGTGATACCCGCGCGGCAGTTCAACATTCGCAGTCACGTTCCTGATGGCTTCCTCAACGGCGCCGCCCAGATCGCGGCCACGCACGCTGTACTTGATGGCGACATAGCGCTGGTTTCCTTCCCGGTAGATTTCGGAGCCTCCGTCGCGCTCTTCCACCTTGCACAGCTGCGCGAGCGAAACTCGTTCGCCGGTGGGAGCCAACAGGCGAATGTTCTCGATGGCTTCCTTGGTGTTGCGGAATTTGGGGAGATAGCGCATCACCAGGTCGTAGCGCGCCTCGCCTTGCAAAACCTGGGTGAGCGCGTTGCCACCGGCGGCGGTATTGATGGCATCCTGAACGTCAGCGACATTGATCTGATAGCGGGCCGCCTGCTCGCGATCGACGAAGAAGTTGTCATTGGGCTGGCCTAGAACCTGAAACACGCCCAGGTCCTGAATTCCCTTGATTTTCCCCATGATTTTGGCGACTGCATTGGCCTTTTCCTCCAGCACGTGTAAATCGTCGCCGTAAACCTTGGTGGCAAGCTGTCCCTTCACCCCGCTGACGGCTTCCTCCATGTTGTCGGCGATGGGTTGCGAGAAGCCCCACACCACTCCCGGCAGCTTCTCCAACTCGTGGTTCATGGCTGCGATGACTTCTTCTTTGTTCTTATGAAAGGCCGGCCGCCATTGTTCCTTGGGTTTCAGGTCGACGAAATATTCCGTATTAAAGAAGCTGGTGGTGTCGGTGCCATCATCGGGACGCCCGGTTTGGCTGGTGCACTGCGTGACTTCCGGCCAGGAACACAGTATGAGGCGGGCCTGATTCATGAGGCGAATGCCTTCGGTGGGACCGGTGCTGGGCGCGAGAGTGCCGCGCACCCACAGGGCGCCTTCGTCCAGATGCGGCAGGAATTCGGAGCCGATGACTCCGCCGAGCCAAAGATACATGGCCACAGCCAGGCCGGCAACTCCCACGGCGACGGTAACGTAACGCAGACGAATTGCAAATCTGAGGGCCCGGCGGTATATGGCCGTCAGCCAGGTCATGACCGGGTTATGCCACTCGCGCGTGCCTTTGGGAAAGAAAATACTGGCGAGCGCAGGAGCGACGAGCAGTGAAAAGATGATCGCTCCCAGCAGAGCAAACGCCACTGTCCAGGCCATTGGTTTGAACAAGCGGCCTTCCACGCGCTGCAAGGTGAAAATGGGCAAATACGCCGTGATGATGATGGCGACCGCATAGAACACCGGCCGCTGGACCTCGTGGGCGGCGTCGGAGATCTTCTGTTTGGCCGTTCGGTTTAGTTGGTCGCGGCGGCTGAGGTGCCGAACGATATTTTCGACCATCACCACCGCGCCATCCACCACCATTCCGAAGTCCAGCGCGCCCAAAGACAGCAAATTCGCCGGGATGCCCTTCAGGTTCAAACACGTCGCGGCGAACAAGAGCGAAAACGGAATGGTCAGAGCCACGATGATCGCTCCGCGAACATTTCCGAGGAACAAAAAGAGGATGATCACGACCAGGATCATGCCGTCCCGGAGGTTGTCCAGCACGGTATGGGTGGTGTATCTAACCAGGTCGCTGCGATCGATGAGCGGCACCACTTTCACGCCCTTGGGCAGAATGGTGTTGTTGAGCTCGTCCACCTTCTTGTGAATGCCCTGCAGCGCGGAGTCGGCGTCGGCCCCTTTGCGCAGGAGCGCAATGCCTGAAACCACATCGTCGTTATCGATGAGTTTTCCATCCTCGTGCCGGATCGCCTTGGCGAATTGTCCCAGCCGGATCTTAGGGCCCTGAGAGACCACAGCAATGTCCCGGATGCGAAGCGGAGTCCCGTTCTTGGCCATGATCACGGTGTTTTCGATGTCCTGTACGTTGCGGACCAGGCCCACCTCTTGAATATTGATCTGTTGCAGGCCGGCTTCGACAAAACTGCCGCCGCCGTTGGCGTTGTTGTTGGTGAGCTGTTGCTCTACCTGGCCGATGCTGAGCCCATAGGAGATGAGCTTGTCGGGATCTACGCGAACCTGATATTCGCGCGTCGGGCCGCCGAAGCTGGCAACATCCACGATGTTGGGAACGGCTTTGAAGTTTTTCTCGACCACCCAGTCTTCGAGCGATTTCAATTCCATCACGTCATAGGCCGGGTTGGCGCTGTGCAGAGTGAAGAAATAGATCTGGCCGGCGGGGCTCCAGTCGGTTTGCATTTGCGGCGACACGCCGGCGGCAACCGCGGCGGGCGGAAGATTCACTTGCGTGAGCCGCTCGAGCGCCCGCTCGCGGTCCTTGAAATTGTCCTCTTCATCGTCGAAAATGAGCTTGAGGTCGGAGAGGCCGAACAGGGAAAACGACCGCAGGTGGGTTACGTGCGGCATGCCGTTCATCACGATCTCGAGCGGAATGGTGATTTGCTGCTCCATCTGCTCGGCGGAGATTCCCGGCCACTGGGTGACGATCTCAACGTAGTTGTCGGCGACGTCGGGATAGGCTTCCACCGGGAGCTGATGGAACGAAATAGCGCCCCAGCCGAACAGCATGAGCGCCGCGGCGAGCACGAGAAAGCGGTTCTTGAGCGCGAAGTCGACCAGTTTGCGAATCATTTCCCGCTCCTACTGCTCCACGGTGTTCTGGAAGACGAGGGCGTTGGAGACAACCTGATCACCCGGTTTGATCCCGCTGACGATCTCCTGCAGGTTGTCAGGCAGCATATTCCCGGCGGTTACTTCCTGCCGCCGGAAGCGGCCATTTTCTAATGGCAGGTAGACCCACTCGACGGTCGTGCAGATGCAGAATTGCCGCTGGCCGGCACTGTCGCGCGTTTCTGCATGGTTTCGCCATGGAAGGTAGCGGTGACGAACATCCCGAGCCGCATGAGACCGGGATTGTCCACTTGCAGGCGGACCTTGGCGGTGCGAATGTTGGGATCGATGATCGGAAGAATGTTGCCGATGCGGCCCTTCAGAACCCGGTCCGGATACGCCACCAGATGGATGTCGGCGTACTCGCCGATATGCACCTGCGACATGTTGTTCTCCCACACATCGCAGATAATCCAGACGTGCGACAGGTCGGAAATCGTGAATGGATTGGGCGCCGTATAAGCCTGCACGGCGGATTGATCGGTGATTTCCTGGTCCGTGATGGTTCCCGATACCTGCGCAAAAACCTGCACAATACCGGTAGGATGATCCGGGTCGGCGCCCAGCAGCCCGATTTGTTCCTTGGCTGTCTCGAGCACCACCAGGTTGTCGTCCTCCGCATTCTGAGCTACTTCCTGAGCGCTCTTGGGAATGGCTCCATGCTCGAACAGGATATTGGCGCGGTCAAGTTGGATCTTGGTTAATTCTTCGTTCTTGACGGCCTGGCGGTAATTGGAAAATGCATTGGCGATGTCCGCGCTTCTCACCTTGAACAGGAGCTGGCCCTTGCCGACTTCGTCGCCCAGTCGAGCGTCGATTTCGACGATTCTGCCGGTGGCGAGCGAGGGCACGGGCACCTGTTTCGAAACATCGGGATTCACTACGCCGGTGACGTTGAGTTCGGGCGCGGCAATCTTCTCACCCGCGGTTGCGAGCGGAAACCGCTCCGGGTGATCCACCTTGAAGTTGTTGGCGTCCAGGTCGGGCTCAACCGAAATGGGTTGCGGACCCGTGTTGGCTTCCACTTTATCCTGGGCTCTCACCTTCCGCTCGCACCCGGCGGTGAAAAGGCTGCCAGCCACGCACAAGGATGCGACGACGATGATCGAGCGATTCATTGTAGAACCTCGCGGCCCGCGGCCATGTTCATCTGGGCGGCCGCGGTGAGATAGGAACCAATCAGATTCAGATAAGCCAGCCGAATGTCCCGATCCGCCTTCTCCGCATCCAGGTAATCCAGCAATGATGCGCCGCCATTCCGGTAAGAAAACGAAATCCGGTCGCGAGTATCGCTGGCCAGCTTGAGATACTTGGCCTTATAGGGACGGAGAAGATTTACGGCGCTGACCAGCGTTACGTAAGCCGAATCCACGTCGTTAAATACCTGCGCCTCGGCGGCGTCCCGCAAACGTTCGTTGCGCCCGATGTCAATCTGGGTGCGCGCCTTCTCGCCATGATTGCGGTCAAAGATGCGCAAGGGTATCGATACGCTCACTCCCATATAAGCGGGGATGGGAGGATTGCGGCCAAGATCCACGCTGAAGGTAGGGTCGGTTGAGCCGTTGGAAACCGCCAGCTCATGATTCACCTTGGCCAAATCCACGTTCTGGACGGCTTCCTTCAGATCGGGCCGGTTGGCGAGAGCGATAGTGCGGAACTGCTCCATCGACATCAACTCGTCGCTGTAGTCGTAGGGCCCGCTGACATCGAACTTCTCGATCGGAGTCCGCTCGTTGAGAAGCATCAGAAGTTGGATCTTGGCGGTTCGTAGATTCACCAGTGCGGTTTCGTAATCCGACTCGAACTGTACGCGCTGTAATTCAAGCCGGTCCAGATCCACTTGGGCCAGATCGCCGGATCTGAAGCGAGTGCCGTTCACCTCCAATTCCCGATCCCAGTAGGTCAGGTTCTGTTTCGCGTTCTCGAGCACCGCCTTGGCTTGCAGGGTTTGTACGAAGGAACTGCGGAGGTTGAAAATCAGATTCCGCTCCTGATCTGTATAGGCGGAGGCCGTAACGTCCGTGGTCTTTTGGGCGGCTTCCAACCTCAACTCCCGTTTATGTTGACGCTCATGGAGATAGCTGATGGAGCCATAAGGCTCCGTGTAGGCGAAGGGACTGTAAACATTCGGACCTCCGCTAGGGGGAGGCTGCGTGGTGAAGGGGTTAATCTGGTCGAAGCCGGCCGTCAAATCGGGGTTGGGACGCAGATAGGCCGTGATCTTCTCGGCGCGCGATTCATCGATACTCAACTGTGCGGCTTTCAAGGTTGGGTTGACGGCCTGGAACTTGTCCTTGATCTGTTGCCAGGTGAACGCGGTTTGAGCCTGGAGCGAGCAGACCGGCATTGCCACGATCAGAAGTGTTTGCCTCAGCCACATCGGGGATCAAGTAGCTTCACTCTAGCCTCGTGGGCCGCGCGACTCCAGTGATCTTGCTTCCAAACGGGGAGTCGTTCGATTATCTTTTCAGATTCCATTCAGTAGCCGTTCGGCTTCACGAACTATCCCGCGGTTCGTTTGAGATCTTTCGGCCGAAGGGCTTGGCAGAGCGGCCGATTGGTCCTACCATGCTTGGCATGGAGTTGACGGGCCTTGGGTCCATGACTCAGGAGCATGAACGAGCGGAACATCAGACGGGCCAAAAGCGAATACGGCTCATCCTGCTTGACGATCACCTGCTCTTTCGCGAAAGTCTGGCCCGACTGTTGGCGTCAGTACACGATTTCGAGCTGGTCGCGGAGTGCACTACATCGGCCGAAGCAGTGAAGACCCTAAAGACCGGAGTGGACGTGATTCTGGTGGATCTAGCCATCGCCAAGGAACTCATTCTCTGGGTTCAAAAGGTCCGATATCCCGCGAAATCGCTGGTAATCGCGAGAGACGTCGATGCGCCAGGCTCAGCCATCATTCTAAAATATGGCGCTGCGGGCATTTTCCTGGCATCGGATTCGGCAAGCCGGCTGATGCAGGCCATACGACTGGTGGCGAGCGGCGAGGCGTGGGTCGATCAGAAGATACTGCAAATGCTCGCCGATCGGTACCCGCACTTTGAGGCGCGCTGGCAGGGCAAACTCACGGAGAGGGAACGGACGGTCCTGCACGGGGTGGTCGATGGCTTGTCTAATAGACAGATCGGCAGCCAGATTGGAGTGTCCGAATCGACGATCAAAGCTGCGTTACAGCAGTTGTTTAAGAAGGCGGGCGTCCGGACACGAAGCCAACTGGTCAGGATCGCGCTGGAAGGTTCGCCGGCGGAAATCCCGGCTAGCCCAATCGATTAATCGACCTCATAACACATCGCGATACTGTTCCAGCGCCACCCGAACCAGTTGAGCGCGGGTACGGACGCTGGTCTTGGCGAAAAGCTGCTGCAGCGTGTTCTTGATGGTGCTTTCCGATACCTCCAAGCGGGTCGCTATTTCCTTGTTGGCCAGGCCCTGGACCAAACAGCGAAGCACTTCCATTTCCCGATCCGTCAAAGGCGCGCGTTCCTGCCGGTCGGAAGGAGACAAGTTGGAACTGTCCGGGGCCGTCTCCTCGGTGACGTCGGCGATGATTGCGGCCAGCTTGGGCGAGGTTCCCTCCTTGTACGTTGAGAACCAAATGTCGGCCGTGAACGATTCGCCATTTCCGCGGTGGCCCCGGCATTGCATGGAAGCCCGGAACTGGGGCGCTTCTTCCCAACGGAGCGCATGGTGGAGTTCGGGCAGGAACGCCGAGACGGGATTTCCGATCAGTTTTCCATCACGGGGCGCCATGAGTTCAACCGCGGCCTGATTGGCCAACTCGATGAAGCCGCGCTCGTCCACGGTCATGATCGCGGCCGGACTGGTTTCCACCAGCGCCTTCAATCTTTCGCGTCCTTCCAAGGTCAATCGGCGGTTGCGCACCAGCTCGGCCACGAACAGTCCGCAGCCGGCCAGCGCCAGCGTCTCAAAACCTAAACGAACGGCGGACCGGTCCAGCGAGCTGAAGACCTCGCTCAGCACCGCGCAGCCGGCGCCGAGCAAAGCGATCGCCCATCGCGGGAGGAATCCCGCAACCAGCATGACGGGGAACAAATAGAGAACGCCAAAGGCAACGAACGGTTTGGTCCGCCAATCGGCCAGGGCGATGATCAAAATGATTACGGCGCTGGCCAGCAGAACCGGGGCGCGGTTGCGCTCTTCCCACACTCGTTCCAAGCGCCACATGGGATTGGGGGAGCTTCCTGTCTCGCCGCTGTTCGGCTGTGGTGCTGCATTCAAACCATTCATTTCGGGATCGTGAGAGGAAGTGGGCACGGCGGCGCCGCCAGTCTTCCGTATTTCGAAGTAACATTGCCGCCCATGAGTTAGGGTAGGAGAAAATCTCGGGGGAAGGCAATAATAACGAGGCTATCTTTTGGCTAGAGCGGCGATGCCGAAAGATGCACGCGGGTACGGGAAATCGGGCCGGGCCCAGTCAGCGGAGCAGGCCGAGGGTGTATTGGAGCACCGAATACTGAGTTTGGTAGTCGTACTTTGCGTTGAGATTCTCGATCTGGGCTTGCGTCACGTTCAACTGCGCCTGGGTCAGCTCGACGATCGAAGCCAGGCTCAAATCGTAGCGTCCCTGCGCCAGTTGCATGGCGAGCGAGGCCTGACGCAGGAACTGCGCGGTTACGTCGATTCGCTGGAAGGCATCGTTCGCACTGGCCCAAGCGATGCGCACGTCCCGGCTGATTCCTTGCAGCTCATCCCTGAGCCGTTGATCGGCTTCCAGAGCGCGCTGCTCGGCGGCTTCGCGGCGGGCAGAGAACAAATGGCCGTTGAAGATAGGAATACTGACGGTGGCGGCCAGGCCCTCGTATTCGGAAGGAATCGACGCCGTATTAATGTACGGCATGGAGCCTCCCACGGCAATCGCGCTGACGGTGGGCCGTGTCAAGTCCCTTTCGGCATCTGCGAATTTGCGGGCGGCGTCCCGCGAGGCTCGCAAGGCGGCAAGTTCGGGCCGGTTTTCGACGGCCTGCGGAACCAATGCGTCGGCGCTGGCGGGCGGGCCTGGGGGAAGGGGCTCTTCGGAGAGCTGATAGTCGGCGGGCTGGTCCGACCCCATGGCGCGGCCCAACTCCGCCAGTGCTCCCCGGACCGCATCCTGCGCGCGCAGCAGCAGCAACTTCGCTTCGGAAACATTGACATCGGCAAAGCTCACATCCACCTGCGAACGGAGTTTGTTTCTGGCCAACTCGGTCACCTGGTCGTCCAGGAGCTGACGCGCGGCCACCGTCTGTTCGGCGACCTTCACTACTGCCTGCGTGTGCAGCAGGTCGAAATAAGCGCGATTGACATCGAGCAGCACCGTATACCGGGTGGCCTGCGAAGTTTGCGTTGCGGCCTGGGCTTCAAAACGCGCGCTGGCGACCAGGTTGGGGGTTCGGCCCGAGTCCGTGATCAACTGACGGACGATCACGCCTTGGGCCTCGCGGTCGAACAAACGGGAAGCTGCCAGATCTCCGGCTCCGAACCTTGAAAGACCGTTGGCTTGGGATGCGGTCAAATCCCCGGTCACGTTCGGATAATAAGCTGAGCGGTTGATCACGATCTGTTGATTCGCGTAATTCACCTCATATTGCGCAGCCTGAATTTGGGGATGGTTCTTCACCGCCAGGGCCTGGGCTTGTTGCAGCGTCAGCACGGACGGGGATTGGGCTTTGGCCGTCACAGAGACTGCGATTAACAGGGCCGTTCGACTAATTCTGGGGAACATTTCTTCGTTTCCTCCCGTAGACCAGAAGATATGCGGCCGGAACGATGAACACAGTGAAGAGCACGGAAGAAGTCAGGCCGCCGATGATGGCGCGCGCCATGGGCGTGTACTGTTCGCCGCCCTCGCCGAGCTTCATAGCCATGGGGATCATCCCGATGATGGTTGCGAGCGAGGTCATTAGTATGGGCCGCAAGCGCACCCGGCAGGCCGTGACGACGGCGTCGGCCACCGAAAGCCCCTGCTCTTCGAGCTTGTGAGCGAAATCCACGATCAGGATGCTGTTGGAGTCCGCGATGCCAATCAACATGAGTACGCCCATCAGCGACATGACGTTGAGCGTGGTGTGCGTCAGAGGGAGAATGATCAGAACGCCGATGAATCCCATCGGAATCGCCAACATGATCAGCAAAGGATCGATGAACGACTTGAACTGGGCCACCAAAATGAGAAATAGAAGCATGAACGAGAGGGTGAAGCCGATTCCGAAGCTCTTGAAGGACTCGTCCATGCTGTTGACCATGCCGCGCAGAGTGACCCGGATATTGGAAGGCAGCTTGGCTTCCGCGATGGCGCGGAGAATACCGGTGCGGAGCTTACCCAAGTCCTCGCCCGCGGGAGTGACGTACACATCCACGACGCGCTGAATCTGATAATGGTCGATTTCGGTCGGTGAGTGCAGATTCACCAGTTTCACCACTGAATCGAGCGTGGTGTCAGCCTTCCCATTGGGGGCTCTTAAAGGGATCTGCTTCAGATCCACCAAATTATGGATGGCGGCCTTTCCATGGTCGGCATATTGCACGCTCAGAAAGTAGTCGTTTCCGGTTTCATAGTCCACCCAGTAATTCGGCGCGATCATGATATTGGAATTCAGCGCCGTGATGACGTTGTCGACTACGTCTTTCTGCGAAAGTCCCAGTTCCCCGGCGTGCACGCGGTCAATGTCCATGCGGATGGACGGATAGTTCATGTCCTGCGGAATATAGATCTGGCCGACACCGGGAAGTTCTCGAATGCGCTCGGCCAGATCCTGCGCGGTGGCGTAGGTCAAGTTGAGATCGCGTGTATTCACCTGGACATCGATAGGCGCGGGTTGGCCCTGATTCAGGATCGCGTCCTGCATGGATCCGCTCTGGAAAAATGTTCGCACCTCCGGAAATTCCGCGGCCATCCGGCCCTTGACTCGATCCATATAGTCGAAGCTGCTGACAGCGTGTCCCGGATTCAGAGCCACCTGAATGGTGGCTGTGTACATTCCGGCGTTGGAAGTGTAGAGGGCGGAGATATCGTTCACTACGCCGATGTTCGAGAGAACCATGTTGAGGTCCTTGGGCGTTACTACTTGCCGGATCAAATCCTCAATTCTTGCCACATAGTCGTTGGTAACCTCAATGCGGCTTCCGGTGGGAACCTTCACGTTGACCGTGAACTGGCCGGCATCGGTGCGTGGAAAGAACGCCAGCCCGAGGAAGGGGTAGATGGCGAGACTGGCCACGAAGATGCCCAGCAGCAAAGCCAGCGTAAGAGCGGGACGCTTCAGGGCGCGGCGGACCCAGCGTTCATAAAAATCGAGCAGCCGATTGAATCCACGATTGAACCAGAGATTGAAGCGGCCGCCCCACGAGCGGTCCAAGGGTTCCTCCACGGCGCCCGGTTCCGAGTGTCCATGGCCGCCTGGCACCGCTTTCAGAAAGCGGGAGCAGAACAGCGGAATCACCGTCATCGCCACCACGAACGAGGCCAGCAGCGCCAGGCAAAAGGCGAGCGCCAAGCGCGGAAAACAAAAACTTGCTGACGCCGAACAGGAACACCACCGGGAAGAAGTCCACCACGTCCACCAGCGTCGCGGCCAACACGGCCAGGCTGACCTCGGCTCCGCCCCGTTCCGCCGCCAGCGCCGGCGGCCGTTCCCATTTCCAGATGCCGGTAGATGTTTTCGAGCGAGATCACGGAGTTGTCGATGACGCGGGAGAAGGCCAGCGCCAGGCCCCCCAGGATCATGGTGTTGATGGTGCTGCCCAGCATGTAGAGAATCACAAAAGTCGCGAGGGCGGAAATCGGAATCGACAGCAGGACCGCGCCGGTGGCGCGCATGCTCCCCAGGAACAGCAGAATCATGAGGCTGGTGAGGACCAATCCGATCACACCCTCATGCAGAACCGTGGTCAATGCCTGCTTGACGAAAACGGATTGATCGAAGACGATGCTCGGTCACCAGTTGCGCCGGAAGGTCGAACAGATGCCGGACCAAGGTCGCGGACGTCGTCGACCACCTGGATGGTGTTGCTGTCGCCGCCCGATTTCATGATGGGAATGTAGGCGGACTTCTGGCCGTCGATGCGCACGATGTTGTATTGCAGCTGGCTGGCGTCCTTGGCTTCGCCGATGTCTCCGACCGAGACCCAGCTGGTGCCGACCGTCTTAATCGGCACGCTGTCCAAGTCCGCGACATTCTGCACCAGGCTGTTGGAATAAACGTAGTAGTCGCTCGGACCGATCTTGACGTCGCCGGCCGGCAGGATGAGATTGCTGTCGTTGACGGCATCCACCACGTCCATCACGCTCATCTGGCGCGAGAGCAGCTTGTAGGGATCGACGTAGATCATGGCCTGCCGGTACTTGCCGCCGAAGACAGCCGGGATTTCCGCGCCCTTCACCACCGCGATCTGATTGCGAATCTGGAATTGGGCGAGATCGTGAAGCTGGGTCTCGTCCAGCCCTTGGCCCTTCACGGTCACCAAGCACACCGGAAGGCTGGAAGCGTCGAACTTCAGCACCAGCGGCGGCAGGGTTCCCGGCGGCAAGCGCTTGAGATCGGCGAGGGCCAGATTCGACAACTGCGTCACGTCCGCGTCGGCGTTGGTTCCGGGCTGAAAATAGGCTTTGATGATGCTGACGCCAAGCAGGGAGCGGGACTCCATGTGATCGATGCCGCTGGCCTGGGTGAAGAACCGTTCGAGCGGATTGGTGATGTCCACTTCGATGTCCTGCGGAGGCATGCCGTTGTAAAAGGTCGCCACCACCACTTCCGGCAGGTTGATGGGCGGAAACAGATCCACCGGCATGCGTAGAAGAGCATTCACGCCGATGACAACCAGCGCCAGGCAAACCACAACAATGAAATAAGGATTGCGAATGGAAAAACTCGGCATGGGGCCGGCTCCTGCGCGCTAGCGCTGTTCTTCAGTGCTCCGATATTGCATCAAGCGGATCATCTTGGGTTGCACGGATTGGCCTGTTTTCAGGCCGCTGCGATCGCTGACCACCAGCATTTCGCCGTCCTGCAATCCGGAAGTGACTTCGGCATCGGTAGCAGTCTGGATGCCCAGCTCAATCGAGCGGCGATCAATTTTGCCGGAGGGATCCACTACGTCAACCGTGGCATGGCCGCTTTCCTGGTCCACGGCCTGTAGGGGCACTGCGATCGCGCCGTCTTTCCTTTCGAGAGCGATGGTGGCTTCCGCGTACAGGCCCGGAAGCAGCACGCGGCCCGGATTCAGGACGTCCACTTCAGTGTGCATGGTGCGCGTGTCTTCGCGAACATCCACGGAAAATCGGGCCACTTTGCCGGGAAAGGTCCGGTTCAGCGACGGGACCATGACGCTGACCGCCTGGCCGAGATGAATGAATTTCACGTAGGACTCGGGCACCGGAATCACCAGCCGGAACAGATCGTCCTCCGACAGACGGACCAGCGGCATGGCCTGCGTGCTGGAGCTGGTGCCTGCTTGCATCAAAGACCCAAGATTGGCGAAGCGCTGGGTCACCACCCCGGCGAAGGGCGCGGTGATTCGGGAATAATCGAAGAGTACCTGGTCGCGGTCCCGTTTGGCTTGCGCGGCTTCGAACTGGCTCTGGGCGGATTGCAGATTCGATTTTGCGGCTTCTACCTGCGCGGCCGAAGACAAGGCCCGGCCTTGCGCATCGTCCACCTCCTGTTGCGCCACCAGACCCGGCTTGGACCTGGAGACGGTATCCAGCCGTTCGAACTGGAGCTGAAGTACGTTGTGCTGGGCTTCCGTGCGGTTCAATTCGTCCTGGGCGTGCGGGATTTGGGCCGTTGCACTGCGGATCGCCGCCTCGTCCTCTTTCACCTGCAATTGCAGTTCGGGGATTTCGAGCGTCGCCAGCACTTGATCCTTCTGCACGCGCGTTCCGTAGTCGACGTTCAACTGCTTTACGTAGCCGGATTCCTTGGCATAGATGTCAATCTCCTGGAATGGGACCAGCTCGGAAGAGACCGTTAATGTCCGGCCGAGGGATTTTCGCTGCACCTTGACCACGCCTGCCGAGACCTCGCCCGACGCCAGTTCGCCGGGGTCCTTGGCCTGGACTTTCTCCCCTCTGCCACAAGAAGCCAGGGCGCCCGATGCAATCGCGGCCAGGGCAAACACCGAGCATGCGTGGAGTGTCAGAGCCATCGGAGCCTTCACGTCGTCGCCAGCCTTGAGCTTAAGACGCTCGAACCGTCCGATACATACCAGGCCGCTGGTATTTTTCGACAAAAGCACTGGTAGCTTGCTGCGGCGCGGCCCAACCTGCCTTAGCATGAGGACCAAGGCGCGCGTTCGCTTCTGATAGCATGGGTGCGGAACAAGTTTGTTCAGATCGCGTGTTTTTCCGGTCGCGTATTGCACTTGCGCTTGGGTTTGGCGGGCTCCTATCCATCATGGGGCTGGCCGGAATCGATGCGCTGCGCGTCCTGCAGCAGTTCCGCCACAGCGACGATCAGATCCGGCGCCGCTATTTGTCGGAGAATCATCTACTGAACGACATCCGCTCAGACGTTTACGTTTCCGGAACCTACGTTCGGGACTACCTGCTGGAACCGGAACCACAGAGAGCCGAGACCTTCCGAACCAGTTTGGAACAAGTGCGCAAGCACATGCAGGCGGCGCTGGACTCTTACGGGCGCCAGATAGCTCCGGCGGAAGCTCGACAGTACGCCGCGCTGCGGTCCGAATTAGCGGACTATTGGGGGATTTTGGCTCCGATTTTTCGATGGGACGCAACGGAAAGGCGCCACTCCGGATACTCCTTTCTGCGCGATGAAGTATTCCCGCGCCGGCAGAATATGCTAGCGCTGGCTGGCCAAATCGACAACCTTAACGAACAGCAGTTGGACGCCGGGAACCATCAGGTTGTTTCGCTACTACTGGGCTTCCAAACCCGGCTTTTGCTGACTTTGCTGGCGGCACTTGCGCTGGGCCTGGGGTTGGCGCTGTTCACCATGCGAAAGATCTTCAATTTGGAAGGCCAGGCCCGTTCGCAATATGTGGAAGTGGCGGCAGCCCGCACCCAGCTGAAGGAGCTTTCGGCGCGATTGGTACAGGCGCAGGAGGAAGAACGCCGGTCGCTCTCGCGTGAATTGCATGACGAAGTGGGGCAAGCTCTGTCGGCTGTACTGGTAGAACTGCGCAATCTTTCGCGGGGGTTTCCGACACGATCCGAAGAACAGTCGCGCCGGCACGTGGAAACGATCCGGGGCTTGGTGGAAGGGACGGTGCGCGTGGTTCGCAACATGGCGCTCCTACTACGGCCTTCCATGTTGGACGATTTGGGTTTGATCCCCGCGTTGCAGTGGCAAGCCCGCGAAGCTTCCAAAAGCACGTCAATGAATGTGACGGTGGCCGCTGAGTTGGATTCAGATGAGCTGCCGGACGAATACAAAACTTGCATCTATCGCGTGGTCCAAGAAGCGCTGCACAATTGCGCCCGCCATTCCCGCGCGGCCACGGTTCGCATCGGCGTGGGACAACAGCAGGATCGGCTGCTGTTGAAGATTCGGGACGATGGGCAGGGCTTTGACGTTAGCCAGACAAAAGGGCTGGGATTGCTTGGGATTCAGGAGCGCGTAACCCAACTCGGGGGCACATGCGAGGTCCATTCTCAGCCAGGGCATGGCACGACGCTCGCGGTAGAACTGCCGTTCATACAACGCAAACAGAGCTCGATCATCCGTGAAACAGATTCGCATCCTGTTGGCTGACGATCACACGGTGATGCGCCGGGGTCTGCGGCTGTTGCTCGAAAGCCGTCCCGAATTCGGCGTGGTGGCGGAAGCCTCGGATGGCCGCCAGGCTGTGGAAAAGGCGGAAGCAACCCAACCGGATGTCGCGGTCCTCGATATCGCCATGCCGAACTTGAGCGGGATCGAAGCGGCGAAGCGCATCAACGCGGCGTGGCCCGAGATCGCCATCGTGATTCTGAGTATGCACTCGGACGAAGGCTATGTCTTGCGGGCGCTGAAGGCCGGCGCCAAGGGCTACCTGTTGAAGGATTCAGCGGAAGGGGATCTGATCGACGCAATCAAATCCGTGCACCAGGGCAAGACTTTCTTCAGTCCGGAAATCACGCGGATGCTGATGGAAGACTACGTGCGCGAAATCCGGACTCGCGGCTCCGAGGACAGTTACGATCTTCTGACTTCGCGCGAACGCGAGATCCTGCAGCTTTTGGCGGAGCTCAAGTCGAACAAAGAGATCGCGCAGCTTCTCAACCTCAGCCTCTATACGGTTGAAACGCACCGCAGGAATTTGCAGGAAAAGCTGAACCTGCATAGCATGGCCGAGCTGATCCTGTATGCGGTGCGGAAAGGCGTCATTTCCTAGCGAATTCCGACGCGCGGCTCAACTGCGCTTGCCCAGTATCCCGATTTCTTTCTTGGGCAAGCGATCCAGCATGTCCGGGCTGAGCCCAAAATTCGTGGTTAGCAGGGAATTCGGATTGCCGCCCAGCCAGTTGGTCAGCGAAATTTCCTGATAGAGTCCGCTGTTGAACAGAATCAGAACGCGCGTGGGTTCGTCGCCCACCTGCTCGATAAAGTGGCCATAGCCCTGCTTGATGAACGCCACGTGTCCGGGACCGAATTCTTCCGTTTTCACCCGTCCATGCGAGCCGAAAATGGTTACACGGCTGCGCCCGCTAACGTAGAATTGCCACTCGTCGGCATGCGGGTGCCAGTGCATTTCCCGCAAAGCTCCCGGCTTCAAATCCATGCGGACCGCCGAGATGGTGGTCTGGATGGGGAATTCGTTCTGCGTGACGATGCGCTCCTCGCCACCGGCGAACACTCGAGGCGGCATCTTACCGATTCGGAATTTATGGGCCGACTGGCTGGGCTGCAGATCCGCATTGCGAATTTCTTCCACCGCGGGCGGGACCTTGCCCGGACCGATATACAGCTCCTTCTGCGGCATCTGTCCCAGGGCCGATTCGGGCAGATTCAGATTGCGCGCCAGGACGTTGCGGGGCGTGCGGGCGATCCAGTCCGTGATGCTGAACGTCCCGAACTCGGAAAAATGTCCGTTGTCGAATCCGAGCAGGAAGTGGCACTCGCTATTTCCGATATTCTGAATCGCGTGTCCGTGTCCGCGCGGAAAATACCAGGTGTCGCCTTCCTCGAAATCATCCACTTCGGCTTGACCGTTGGGCGCGATCACCGTGGTGCGGCAACGGCCGGTGAGCACGTAGGCCCATTCGGCGGCCAGCGCGTGCCAGTGCAACTCGCGAATGGCGCCCGGATCCAGGCGCATGGAAACGCCCGCGATGGTTTGCGACACCGGCAGTTGTTTGACGGTGGCCTCTTTGGCCGAGCCGCCCGGGCCAACCCAGCCCTTCTCGCTCTCGATGTCGTATTTGAAAGGCTCCAGCTGGTCGACTTTGGTCTCTTCGGCTGGGGCCGCCTTCATCTGTTCGGCAATAACCGCGGTAGCGGCCAGGCCGAACGAAACGTTGGATAGGGCGTTGAACAGCGCTCGCCGGTCGATCCCTGTATCTTGCGATGCACTCGGGGCATGCGCCTTTTCCTGCATGGATTTTCTCCTTCCGCGTACAATGCTATCAAGTGTCAATGCGATGTCTGTTGTGCTGCTTCTCGGCCCTGGCCCTGTTCGCACAGAACACGGACCTCGCGCAAGCCCTGAACTCGTCCCGGCATCGCATCGATTCCATTGACGATCAAATCGTGAAGCTGCTCAACGATCGGGCGCAGGTGGTGCGCGAAGTAGGGCTCTTGAAGAAGCAATTCCACGCGCCCGCGAGCGCGCCTGGGCGGGAGGAGCAGGTGCTGCGCCGTGCGGCCGTGCAAGCCCGCGCGCCGCTCACAGCCTCAGCGGTCCAGGCAATCTACCGGACCATCCTCGGTGAGATGTCGGCCATGGAGCGGGCCGAGATGGAAAAATCGGCCGAGCACCCGTAGGGTCCGTGTTATTCTGAACCTCATCGAACGTCCTATGGCAACGCCCTTAGCCAGCCCCCCTCCTGCTTCCAGTTCGCTGGTGCGCGCGCTCGGCGTGAGCGACTTAACGTGGCTCTATCTGGTGGCCGTGGTCAATTTGAACGTGGTGCCCGCCATCGCGGTCGGCGGGGTGCGGGTCATGTGGCTAATGGGCGCGGCCATCCTGTTCTTTTTCGTGCCGCAAGGAATCGGCGTCATCGAACTGGCCGAACACCTGCCGGGCGAAGGCGGACTCTACCTCTGGACGAAGGAAAGCTACGGGGATTTCCACGGCTTTATCTGCGGCTGGTGCTATTGGATGACCAACATGTTTTTCGTGCCGTCGCTGCTATTTTCGGTGGCCGGAGTGACCTCCTACATCGTGGGCGGTAACGCGTTTGCGAAACTTAATGATAGCCGCGCCTTCTTTTTTCTGCTCCCCGTTTCGCTGTTGTGGATCACCATCTTCGCCAATGTTCGCGGCCTGGGCGTAGGCAAGTGGGTGAACAATATCGGCGGCATCGGCGCCCTGGTAATCGGCGCCGCGCTGATGATCATGGGCGCCGTCGTGATCGGGGAACATCGCGGCCTGCTGCACTGGAAAGAGCTCACCTCCGGCAGCCTCGGCAGTCTGCCGTTCTCTACGTTCGGCGTGCTGAGTCTGGCGTTGGTGGGCATGGAGCTCGGGCCTATTATGGGAGATGAGGTTCGCGATCCGCGCCGGACCATTCCGCGCAGTGTCGCGGTGGGCGGAACGTTGTGCGCATTCATGTACGTGGGCCTCACGCTGGCGCTGTTGACGGCCGTGCCGCAATCGCAAATGGCGGTGGTGCAAGGCCTGCTGCAAGCCGTGGACACGATGAGCGCGTCGTTCGGCCTCGGTTGGATTCTGCTGCCGCTGGCGATATTGATGGCCGCATCCATCGCCGGATCGACGTCGGCCTGGGTCAGCGGGTCGGCGCGCATTCTGTTTGTCTGCGGTCTGGATCGCTATCTTCCCAAGGCCCTCGGCAAGGTTCATCCTCGCTTCCACTCTCCGTACGTTGCGCTCATCATGTTCGGATTCCTGGCATCGTCGATCATCGCCATGAGTTTCGTCGGAGCGTCCGTGCAAGAAGCCTACTTGACGATGTTGGATCTGGCGGTGGCGCTGCAGATGATTTCTTACATGTACCTGTTCCTCTCGCTGCTCAAGCGCGCTTTTTCCAAATCGTCCCAGCCCCGATACTTCCGGCGGCCGGTACTGCAGTTTGCCGCGTGCAGCGGCCTCATCATGGCGACCCTGGGATTCAGCATGGCGTTCGTGCCATCCCGTCAAATCGCGTCTATCGGATGGTTTGAATTGAAAATGTTCCTGACTCTCGGATTCATTCTGGCCCTGGCTAGCGGACTGTTCGTCTACTATACGCGGCTCCGGCCGGCGCCGGAACCGGAACCTTCAACGGCGTGACCGAGATTCGATCACAATAGGATTGAACGGTTGCCTGTTACCCGCCGTGGAAGGAACTCGTGAACCAGAAACCGACACCAGCAGTTGAAGACCGATGCATCAATACCATCCGCATTCTGTCCGCCGATGCGGTGCAAAACGCCAATTCCGGCCACCCGGGGATGCCGATGGGCGCCGCCGCCATGGCCTACGTTTTGTGGACGCGCTTCCTGCGGCACAATCCGCGCAACCCGCAATGGTTCGATCGCGACCGGTTCGTACTGTCGGCCGGACATGGCTCCATGCTGCTATACAGTCTGCTGCATCTGACCGGTTACGACCTGCCGCTGGATGAGCTGAAGCATTTCCGCAAATGGGGCAGCAAGACGCCCGGGCACCCCGAGCGCGGCCATACGCCGGGCGTCGAAGTAACCACCGGCCCGCTGGGGCAGGGCTTCGCCAACGGCATCGGCATGGCGATTGCCGAAGCGTGGCTCGGCGCTCGCTATAACCGGCCCGGCCACCGGATCGTCGATCACTACACCTACTCGATTTGCGGCGACGGCGATCTCATGGAGGGTATTTCGCAGGAAGCCGCGTCGCTGGCCGGACATCTTCAGTTAGGCAAGCTCATCTATCTCTACGATCAGAATCACATCTCCCTGGCGGGCGCAACCGCGATCGATTTCACCGAGGATGTGGCCCGGCGGTTTGAAGCGACCGGCTGGCATACTCGCTCCGTGCCCGATGGAAATGACACCGCGGACATCGCCAGGGCGATCCAGGAAGCGCAAGCCGAGCAGAGCCGGCCCTCCCTGATTCTGGTCCGTACGCATATCGGCTACGGCAGTCCGCACAAGCAAGACAACTTCTCCTCGCACGGCAGTCCCTTGGGTGAGGAAGAGCTGGCGGCGACCAAGAAGGCGCTGGGATGGCCCACCCTGGACAAGTTTTATCTGCCCCCCGACGCCGTCGATTTCTATCGGCAAGCTATTCCGCAAGGGAAGAAGCTGGAGGAGGAATGGGGCCAGGCCTTCGAGGCGTATCGCAAGGAATTTCCTAAGGAAGCCGCCGAGTTCGAGCAGATCGTGAGCGGCGCGCTCCCGGAAAACTGGTCCGCCGACCTTCCGCATTGGAGTCCCGCCGATAAGCCCATCGCCACTCGATCGGCCGGCGGAGCGGCGCTCAACGCGCTAGCGAAACGAATCCCCAACATCCTGGGCGGCTCGGCGGATTTGAATCCTTCCACCGATACGGCTTTGAAAGGCGCCGGCGATTTTCAGCCGTCGGAAACCGGCGGGGCCGGAACGCTGGGCGCGGTCGGCGGCGAATGGAGCTATGCCGGACGGAACATCGCGTTCGGGGTTCGCGAACACGCCATGGGCGCCGCCGTCAACGGAATGGCCGCGCACGGGGGCGTGCTGCCGTTCAGCGCGACTTTTTTCAATTTTTCAGACTACATGAAGCCCGCCATGCGCCTGGGTGCGCTGAGCCGCCTGAAGGTGATTTACGTATTCACGCACGATAGCATCGGGCTCGGCGAAGATGGTCCCACCCATGAACCGGTGGAACAATTGGCTGGACTGCGCGCCATGCCGGACCTGACCCTGATCCGGCCCGCCGACCCGAACGAGACCGCGGAAGCCTGGGCGTTCGCGGTGCAGCATGCTGGTCCGACCACGCTGGTGCTGACGCGGCAAGCGGTCCCGCAGCTGGATCGCAGCCGAGCCATTGAGCCCGGCGTGGCGCGAGGCGCTTATATTCTTTCTGAGGCCGAAGGCGGCCCGGCGGATGTGATCCTGATCGGGACCGGTTCGGAAGTGGGCTTATGCGTGCAGGCGCAAGAAGAGTTAAAGAAACAGGGCGTCAAAGCCCGCGTCGTGAGCATGCCAAGCTGGGACTTATTCGCCGCTCAGCCTGAATCGTATCGGGAGAGCGTATTGCCGAAGCAAATCAAGAAGCGCGTCGCCGTGGAGGCGGCGTCGCCGTTGGGTTGGCACCGCTGGACGGGGGATGAAGGGGCCATCATCGGCGTGGAACGGTTCGGTGCATCCGCCCCTGGCGAGGAGGTCCTCCAACACCTGGGTTTCACGGTGGAGAATGTTGTAGGCACCGCCCTTCGCATTCTGAAACGCTAACGATCCAATACCACCTGCAACAGCGGGCACAGCGCCCCGATTCTCGACTTGTCGAGCGAAGCATCCGCGCCCAAATGGGAAGACACCGTTAGATAGAGGGTGGACTCCACGGCGCCGGAAACGGTGACAATCCGGATCTCCGGGAACAGCTCCTTCATTTCTCGCAGCGCTTCGATCCCGTCGCGTTCGGGCATGACCATGTCGAGAATCACGGCATCGATGGCTTGTTCGCGCAATTGCATCAGGCAATGCGGGACGTCTCCCGATTCGAGCACCTCAAAGCCGGCCGGTTCCAGGATGGCGCGCGCCAATGCCCGGAAGCTGGCATCGTCGTCCAGAACCAACACTTTGAGGGTCAAACAATCGGCCTCGGTCAGGCCCACTGCGGCGGCCAGACAAGCGGGCTCGGTCAGAACATCTTCGGTCGCAGAGCGCAGCGACTGGTTTTCGGAGGCCTCGTTAGCCATGTCCTTCCCTCATCGGCACGGCACGAAAAAGTTTGAGCCGCAGGCCGCTCTTGTCTCTCCGCCGGCAACCGATAAGTCCTCCGTGCGCATAAGTTCTCTGGGAAGGCATCCGTGCTGCTAGCGACGGTATCGTCGGACCCCGATTTTCACAAGGATGTGCGAGCTTCACTGGACGGGCACGTGCGCTTTGACGCCGCCTGGGACCTCGGCTATGAGGACGCCGCAGCCCGATTACGCGGCGTTGGCGCGGACGGACAATGCATCCTGGTCCTGGATTTCTCGGACCCGGCGCAGGCCATGCCGATCGCGCGCGCCGTGGACGGGCGTCCGCAGATTGCCAGCATCGTGGTGAAGGGCGGCGGCACCCGCGAGGAGTTGTTGCAACTCATGCAAGTAGGCGTCCGGGATGTGCTGGCCAACTTCACGTCCCGCGAGCTGCGCCAGGCGGCCGCCCGCGCCTCCGCCAAGCTGGCTAGCGCGCAAGACGTTCTGGGCGACTTGTTCGCGTTCATGCCCGCCAAGCCGGGCTGCGGCGCAACCACCATCGCCACCTATGCCACCGCGATCGCTTCTCAAATGGTCGCTGAGCCGACTTTGCTGCTGGATTTCGACATCCGGTTGGGGGTGACATCCTTCCTTCTCAAAGCCGAAGGAGCCCACACCATCGTGGACGCCCTGCTGCAGACCGATCAGCTGGATCAGGACTTGTGGTCCAGTCTAGTGGTGCAGCTCGGCACCCTGCATTTGCTTGGCTCGGGGCCGGTGGATTTCTCGCGCCACATTACGCCGGACCGCTACACCGCCTTACTCGATTTCGCCCTGCGCCGCTATTCGCTGGTCAGCGTCGATCTGCCCGGCGGCATGGACGACCAGGAATGCGAGACCCTGATGCGATCCAAGCGCATTTTCCTGGTCTGCACGCCGGATATCGGCGCTCTGCACGTGGCGCGCCGCAAAGCCGGCTGGCTGCAGGATCTTCGGTTGACCGATAAGGTCTCCGTGGTGCTGAACTGCGTGGATCGGCGCGCGGCGCTGTCGGTGGACGACATTCAACGCATTATTCAATTGCCGGTTCGCTATATCGTTCCCGCCAACGCCGGTGAAATCTCGCGCGCGGTCCAGAGGGGCGCCATTCTTGATCCTTCCTCCGGGTTAGGCAAACACGTCGCTCCGATTTCCAACGAACTGGTCGCCGGGCGTCCGGCCTCAAAGAAGCCCAACGCGGTGCGGCGCTTCGTCGAGTATTTCTCCATCAGTGCGGCGCGGGATCCAACCTAGCAGCCCGGACCAACAACATGACCAACCAAACCGTCCTCAGTCTCCTGGATTACCTGTGCAACGAAGCCAGAAATTCCGTGCACGCCACCTTTGGCCTTCTGGCGCTGGGCCCGGACCTGGCCGCCGATCCGAACTGGACAAGCTGCCTGGACGCCAGCAAGACCAGCGCCGACCGCCTATTAGGCTCCATCGACGACATTCGTGAACTGTTTTCAAGCGATGTTCCCGCGCCGGGCCGGGTCGAGGAGTTCGATGCCGCGCTCTGCCTGGGCGAGACCATCGAAGTTCTGAACCTGGCGTCCCGCGAGCATGCCAGCCGCCTGGTGCTCCAGTCGCCCACCGCACCGTTGGTGGGACGCCAGGACCGGCGCGCCCTGGAGCAGACCCTTACCCGCGTGTTGAGTGTCGTTTCGAAACTCAGCCCTCGGGGCGAGGCGCGCGTGATTGTGTCCGCGTTACCCGCAGCTGGGTCAACCTCGGCTGGGTTCCCCTCCAGTGGTGGAGTTCGAATCGAGATCGTCCCCCCCAATTCCAACATCGCGCTACGCGTGGCCGATTGGTTGAACGCCAATTTGGAAGATCTGCATTTCAAAGATGCCGACGACGTGCTGTTCGGTGTCACCAGCGTGGTGGCCGGAAAGAGAATCCGGGAAATGGGTGGCGCGGCTGAGTTCCAATGCGACGCCAGTTCGCCAATGGGCCTGACGATCACCCTGCCCTGGAGAACGGATCCAAGTTCAGAGAGCGGAACCGAGCCGCCTCGGTACGATCACTCGGCTTTGAACGTCCTGGTGGCCGAGGATTTGGACGAAAGTTTCGCGCTCACCAGCATCCTCTGCGAGGGCGAATCGGTTTGGCGGGCGCATAATGGCCAGGAAGCCGTCAATCTAGTGAAAAAGCGGCGCTTTAACGTCGTGTTCATGGACGTCCACATGCCGGGAATGGATGGCTACAAAGCGATTCACGCCATCCGCGACTGGGAAACGGAGACCGGCAATGCGCGCACGCCCATTGTGGTCCTCTCCGCCGACCTTATGGATACCCAGAAGCGATGCGCGGGGCCATCGGGTTGCTCCGGCTTCCTTCGGAAACCACTGGACAACCGCGAACTGACGGACCTGCTGGAACGCATCAAGGACGCGCGAATGCTTTCCGGTTAACGGGGCACCCGGGGGGATTCGCCGCTAGCCGCTACTTGTCCTGCTTGTCCTCGGGAGCGGAACCCTGCCCCGCGGAGCCGACAAACAGCTTGCGTCCGTCCGGAAACGTGATATCGCGGCCGTTCATCTTGTTGGTCGCGTCCTTGGCCTGGTAGCCATCCACCACGATCTCGGTTCCTACCGGCAGCGACGCCTTGGTGAAACCGTTTCGCAGCAAGGTATTCGGGCTCCCGCCCTCCACCATCCAACTGGTTACCGTCCCGTCCGGGTTCTTGACGTCGAGATGGATCCACGCATGCGGATTGATCCACTCCATCTTGGTGACGACTCCATGCAATTTGATGGGCTTGGTGGAATCAAACTCGGCCGCAAACGCGTGGTGCGCCCAGACCGGCGCCGCGCTCACAAAACACCCTCCGGCAATCACTACCGCCATCACTAACGACCTGATTCGCATCGGATCTCTCCTTCTGTTCCGGTATTATTCCAGCATACACCGCTCGGGGTCACTTCGAGGCCTTCTTCTCGGCCGCCCGCGCTCCGGCCAAAATGTCGACCATCGCGTAGTTCCCTTCGTGACAAGCGTACTCGAAAAGCGGGCCTTTCGTCTTCATCATCGGGATCTCCGCCGTCCAAGGTTTGGTGAAGGCCGTAGGATCGTCCACGGTGAACCTGTAGAGCAGAGCGTCGGGCGAAACACGGGTGAAGCGTTCGGTCAAGTGCAGGTTCTCGTCGGAACCGCGGAAGGAAAATTGGCCCGAGAAGTTGGTAGTGTCCACAACCAGGGTATCGCCCTCCCAATGTCCCCGCGAGTCGCCCCTCCATTGACGTATATTGGCGGCCAGATGCGGTCTCCCGTCCAAGGGAATCACGCGCGCGTCATGAATCATTTCGTTCAGGATGACGATCTGATCTCGAGTCTCGAAAATCTGGAAATTGTTGTTGTATGGGCCGGGCAGCATCGGCGGGCCGGCGGTGGGCCATAAGATACAACGTTCGGTCAAGGCACGGCCTTCCGGGCCGTCGGTGGCATGCTCGGCGGTCCAAGCGCCGGCCTGTTGAACGCGTTTTTGGGCTTCGGGCAGCAACGCGGGAATGCGGCCATCCGGTGGGTCCACAATCAGCGACGTACGTAATCCGAGCGCGACCTTGGTGCCGCGATCAAACCAAAATTGGTTATATGCGTGGCCGACGTCGGCTTCCGGATTGGATTCCCTAGTGTCGGCGTTGTTGCGCTGGTTGGTTTCTTTTTCGTACTTCGCCGCTTCTTCGGGAGTGAACACTTGCTTGCCCGCCAGTTCCGCCGGCTTCTCCAAAGGCGTGATGGTAGCGTTGGTCCAGATGCCTTCGAAATCCGGCCGTCCAAAGGAAGTGCGCGGCGGCGTCCAGCTTTTTGATAGCGTCGTTTGTCCGAAAACCAGGTGGCTCGCAAGCAAAACCAGCCATAGTCGATGGTTCATTTCGATCCCGCACTTTCCGCGGCCCGCGCACCCGCCATTCCGGCCGGCTCCGTGCTACTTACTGGTCTGTTTGCGAAGATGCCCATAAATCAACTCTTCCACAAACTCCACACACTTGAATTCTAGCAACTGCGCGTTTTTCTCCAGGTGCTTATACAGCGGCATGCTGATTTTCCAGGGCCGCGAAAACACCTGTGGATCTTCAATGGTCGCCTCGTAATTCAAGACATTCGGCGACGCCAAGGTGTAGCGCTCCACCACATGCAACGCATCGCTGTGAAAGTCGCCGGCGCGGTCAAACCAGGTTTGGTCGTTGAACCCAGTGGCGTCCACTACCAGCGTGTCTCCCTCCCAATGTCCGGCCGACCAGCCCATCCAACTGTCCACCGGAGCCGGCCCCGGATTGTCCATGTAGATGGTCCGCACGGCGCCATCGTATTCATACGAGATCAGAATGAACTTGCCGGACTGTACAATCTGGAACGGATACGGCATATAGGTGGCGCGAGGGACGCCGGGCAGATAGCATTTCACTTCCGGATCGAGCTTCAACCGGTTCGCATAGTTTTCTTTCTTCTTCTCCGCCGCTGCCGGCAGATAAGGAATCTCGCCGCCTTCCACCACCCCGATGCCGGCCGGCTCGGCGCCGATAGCTCCCAGAGACACCACCTGACTGGCCTGCGCGGAGTGGCCCTCCAGGTCCCAGTTCGCGGTGTTCATGGCCTGCCAGATGCCGTTCAAGTTCGGCTTGCCGTCGGCGGTTCGAGGAGGTTTGAAGGATTGATTTTGCGCGGCTGCCGGAGCAAGCAGCGCCGCCGCGGCAACTACGCTGAATAGGGAGAGTCGAAAATAATTTGGCGCGAGCATATGGAGAGATCATCGTACATTCCCCCGATGCGCGTGTCAATCGCACTGGCCCGCTCGTGTAGATGCTCCAAAATAATGTCACCCCCTAACTGCAACGAAACTATGTCACCCCTTGGGAAGCTGAGAGGTGATCGAGTTGAGCCAGAACGAACTGCAAAGAGTGAAGGTAATCGAGAACGCGGTCCAGGGTCGAATCACGGTCGGCGAAGCGAGCGGCTTGCTGGAACTGAGCACGCGACAGGTGAAACGGCTGAAGGCCCGCTACCTAGCGGATCAGGTGGGTTGGGTACGGCACGGCAATCGTGGACGGCCCAAACCGTGGGCGGTGAGCGAGGCGGTCAAGAAACGGATCGTCGAACTGGCGCGCAACAAGTACGCCGGCTTCAACGACAGTCATCTGACCGAGAAGTTGGTGGAAGTGGAAAAGATCGCGGTGAGCCGCGAGACGGTGCGGCGGCTATTGCGCCGAGCCAAGCTGCGGAGTCCGCAGCGGAGGCGAGCGCGTAAGTACCGAGCGCGGCGGGAACGCAAGCCGCGGCTGGGCATGATGGTGTTAACCGACGCCAGCCGGGAAGATTGGCTGGAGGGTCGTGGACCGGCGTTGACATTGATCGGTTACCAAGACGATGCGACCGGCCAGGTGCTGGCGTGCGCCTTTCAGTTGGAGCATGAGGACACGCTGGGATATCTGCGGCAACTGCGTGCGCTGGTGGAGCGGCAGGGAGTGCCGCTGAGTCTGTATCGGGACCAACATGGGACATTTCAGCGCAACGATAAACACTGGACGATGGAAGAGCAGATGGCCGGACGGCAAACGCCGACGCAGCTGGGTCGAGTGCTGGAAGAGCTGGGAATCCAATCGATTCGAGCGCTGAGCCCGCAGGCCAAGGGCCGGATCGAGCGGCTGTGGAAGACCTTTCAAGATCGCTTGAAAAGCGAACTGCGATTGGGCAGAGCCGCGACGTTGGAGCAAGCCAACCAGGTGCTAGAAAACTTCCGCGAGGACTACAACCGACGCTTTGCGGTAGCAGCGCGCGAGGCAGCCAACGATTTCCGGCCGTTAAGCAAAAAGCTGAACTGGGACCGGCTATTCAGTCTGCGCTACGAGCGGGTGGTGGGAAAAGACCACGTGA
The DNA here is from genome assembly GCA_963824345.1 of Bryobacterales bacterium. Classification (GTDB taxonomy): domain Bacteria; phylum Acidobacteriota; class Terriglobia; order Bryobacterales; family Bryobacteraceae; genus Palsa-89. The sequence continues at coordinate 83,307 of CAWGOZ010000004.1, read as the reverse complement.
TCCGGTTCGGGGCCCGGTCCATCCAGTTGCCGGCCCGCAAGGATGGGCAGGGTTATGCGGGAGCGCGCGTGGAACTGTCGCATCAGCTGAATGGAGAGTTGCACGTCTGGCAGGGCCAGCAGGATCTGTTCTCCACGCAGCTGCCGCTGGATTATGCCCCCGGGTTGGCGCCGCGTCGGCCTGCCGAGCGAAAGAAAAAGCAACCGCACATTTATTCCTTCGCTGGACGGGAGGCCCTGGCGGTCCGATGAACCACCCGGGGGGATGCGCAAGGGGGGCTTGGCCCCTCTTGCGGGGGGAGCCGGTCGCACGGCAGTGCCAGCGCTTTTTGCTGGCGCGCGACGTGCCCTCCGGCGTGGGGGGAACCCGCCCGCCCCGGCTTTCCCCGGAGGGGAAACGGGAAAGGGGAGATACAGGATTTCAATCCGGGGGTGACAGATTATCGTTGCAGTTATGGGGACATTTTATCGTTGCAACAACATCGCACTGGCCCGCTCGCACTGGCCCGCTCGTCGCACTGGCCCGCTCGCACCGGCCCGCCGGCACGGCTTACCGCCCCGACCGATTGCCCCCCGCCTTGCCCTTCTTGGGAGGCCCCAACTTTACCCCCGCCCTCCGCGCTTTCGAAAGTCCGATCGCGATGGCCTGCTTTCGCGAACTGACTGCATGTTTGCCCTCCTGAACATGCTCCATTTCTTCTCGAACAAATTCGCCCGCTTGCGTGCTGGCTGCCTTGCCTTGTCTCGCGTCTTGGCGCGCCCGCTCGACGGTCCGTTTTTCCGGCATATTGCCTCCCGGTTGTAGACCGCACCAGGAGCTCTTGGTTTCGCACGGGGCTGGCCGGCGCGCCGCGCCGGCTTCCGTGACTTGGTTCGGGGCCCGTTACAATGGTAACTTTGAAAACGGCATTGGCCACTTACCTTCATGAAATTCGGCGGCTTTTACGAACATCAACTCCCGCGGCCTTGGGTCCGCGATTCCGAGCACACGCTTCTCAAGAACGCTCTCGAGCAGGCCGTGCTCTCCGATCAGTGCGGGTACGACTATGTGTGGGCCACCGAGCATCACTTCCTCGAAGAATACGCCCATTCGTCCGCTCCGGAAGTTTTTCTCGCGGCGCTCAGCCAGCGCACCAAGAACATCCGCATCGGGCATGGCATCGTACAAACGCCTCCCGACATCAATCATCCCGCGCGGGTGGCCGAGCGCATTGCGACGCTCGACCTGATCAGCGACGGCCGCGTCGAATTCGGCACTGGCGCGGGCGCTACGGAAACCGAGCTGGGTGGATTTCTGGTGTCCCAGTCCGAAAAAAAGAACATGCAGCTGGAGGGCATGCGCATTGCCGTGCGGATGCTGGTGGAAGATCCGTTCACCGGCTTTGAGGGGCAGTTCGTCAACATTCCGCCGCGCAATGTCGTCCCCAAGCCCTATCAGAAACCGCATCCACCTCTATGGATGGCCTGCTCGCGCCGCGAATCCATCATCCAAGCCGCCAAACTCGGTCTCGGCGCTTTGACGTTTTCCTTCGTCAGTCCCGAGGAAGCCGAACAGTGGGTGAAGGATTACTACCAGGTCATCGAAAACGAATGTGAGCCTTTGGGCTACGCGGTGAATCCGAATTTTGCGATAGCCGCGCCCTTTTTGTGCGATCGCGATCAAGCGCGCGTGGAGCGAATCGGCGGCGAGAGTTACGGCTTTTTCATCTATGGACTTGGCCACTACAGCTTCTTCGGCCAGCACCGCCCGGGCAAGACCGATATTTGGGAAGAGTATAAAAACAATCCCAAGGAATTTGCGCCTCCCGAGGGCCGCATTCAGGATTGCGTCGGCACACCCGAACAGTTGCGCCAGCGTTTGCGCGATTTCGAGCAAGTTGGCATCGATCAGGTGCTCTGTATTTCGCAAGCCGGGAAGATCCCGCACGATCTGCTGTGCTCTTCCATTCGCCTGTTTTCGAGTGAAGTGCTGCCCGAGTTCAAGGACCGCGATCTGGCTAACGGAGCGAAACAGGCCGAACGCCGCGCCCGCATCAACGAAAAAGCCCTGGCCCGCAAACCCAAGCTGGAAGAGCCGCAGGCCGAGATCGTGATCCGCGCCGCCGGGCACCACTAAGCGGCTGCGGCGCCGGCGCGTGATTTCCTATCAACAGCAAGCCTTGGACGATCGCTGGGACGCGATTGTCATCGGATCGGGTATCGGCGGTCTAACCGCCGCGGCTCTGCTATCCAAGCATGCCTCGCGCAAAGTGTTGGTGCTGGAGCGCCACTATACCGCCGGCGGCTACACGCATAGCTTCCGCCGTCCCGGATATTCCTGGGACGTTGGCGTGCACTATGTCGGCGACCTGCAAGATCCCGCCTCCGGTCTCCGCGCGGCCTTCGACTACCTCACCGAAGGGCAGCTCGAGTGGGCGCCGATGCCCCAGGTTTACGACCGCGTGCTGATGGGCGGCAGGACGTTCGATTTTCCCGCCGGCCTGGAAAATCTTCGCGCTGGATTGAAGGACTGCTTCCCGTCCGAAGCCACGGCCATCGACGGCTACCTGGCGGCCGTCCAATCCGCCCAAAAATGGAGCGGCCTCTACTTCGCCGAAAAAGCCATCCCGCGCTTCGCCGCGTGGTTGGCTGGCCGCTTCATGCGCGCTCCTTTCCTGCGCTGGGCTTCGCACTCCACGCTGGATGTTCTGAATCGCTTCACGCGCCATCCGGAGCTCATCGGCGTCCTCACCGCCCAGTGGGGTGACTACGGCCTGCCTCCAGCGCAGAGCAGTTTCGGGATTCACGCCATTATTGCCAGCCATTACTTCAACGGCGCCAGCTATCCCGTCGGAGGCGCGGCGCGCATCGCCGAAACGATCGCTCCGCTCATCGAACGCAACGGCGGAAAAATCGCGGTGAGTGCCGACGTGCAGGAAATTATCGTTCAAAACGGCCGGGCCACTGGCGTCAAGATGGCAGATGGCCGCCAGTTCCAGGCCGATCTTGTCATTAGCGACGCCGGCGCCCGCAATACTTTCGAGCGCTTGATCGGTCAGCCATCGGCGATCCCGCGGCCCCTCCTCAACGATCTGCGGACCGTTCCCGGCTCGGTCGCCCACTTGAGCCTGTACGTCGGAGTGAAGCAAAGCGCCGCCAGCCTCGGCCTGAACGGCACAAATCTCTGGATCTTTCCACCCTCCGAGCACGGCGCCGCCGATCACGACGCCAACTTCGCGCGTTTTAGCGACGATCCTTCCGCTCCCTTTCCGGCAGTCTACATCTCGTTCCCATCGGCGAAGGATCCCGATTTTGAACGCAACTACCCTGGCCGCGCCACCCTGGAAGCCGTCGTCTTCGTGCCGTATTATTGGTTCGTTCCTTGGGAAAACTCGCGTTGGAAAAAGCGCGGCGGCGAATACGACGCATTCAAACGATCGCTGGCCTATCGCATCCAGGAAGAACTCGAGCGCGCCGTGCCCGCCGTCGCCGGCAAGATCGATTACGCCGAGCTGTCGACTCCCCTCACCACGCGCCACTTCATGAACTACCCGAAAGGCGAAGCCTACGGACTGGCTGCCACGCCCCAGCGGTTCCGCCTGCGCTCTCTGACACCGCATACGCCGGTGCGCAATCTGTATCTCACCGGTCAAGATGTTGCATCTCTCGGCGTGGCCGGCGCGCTGTTCGGAGGAGCCATCGCCGCCTCCGCCATCCTGCGCCGGAATCTCGTGTCCAAAATCACCAAGCCTCCACGCCGCGCTCCCGGTGTTCGATGATGAAGAACGGATGAAAATCTCGGTTCTGGTTCCGCTGTACAACGAGGAGGAATTTGTAGCTACCTTGCTGGAACGAGTGATTGCCGCTCCACTGCCGGAAGGTTTCGAACGGGAGATTATCGTGGTCGATGACGGCTCGACCGACGCCTCCCTGCAGGAAGTGGCGGCCGTCATGGAGAATTACCCCGGTGCAATTCGCTTGCTCAAGGGCCCTAAAAATCAAGGCAAGGGAGCCGCCATTCGCCGGGCCATCGGGGAAGCTAGCGGGGAATTCTGCGTCATCCAGGACGCCGATCTCGAATACAATCCCGACGAGTATTCGAAGCTTCTGGGCCCATTGATCGACGGGCGCGCCGACGCGGTATTCGGTTCCCGATTCTTATCCAGCGGCGAGCGGCGGGTGCTGTATTTTTGGCATTCGCTCGCGAATCATCTTTTGACTGGAATGTGCAACGTGTTCGCGGATCTGAATCTCACGGATATGGAAACGTGCTACAAAGCGTTCCGCACCTCTCTGCTGCAGAGCATTCCATTGCGGAGCCAGCGTTTTGGATTCGAACCCGAGATCACAATCAAGCTCGCAAAGCGGCAGGCCCGCATCTATGAGAGCCCCATCAGCTACAACGGCCGTACCTACGAGGAGGGCAAAAAGATCGGCCTGAAGGATGCCTTCGAAGCCTTCTGGGTGATTCTTAGGACTGCGCTGTCCAACGACATTTATGTCGCAAAAGACAAGGACATTCTGGATGCATTCTCAAGCGCGCCGAACTTCAACCGCTGGATGGCCGATACCATCCAGCCATACATCGGTAAAAGGGTTCTCGAAATCGGAGCTGGCATGGGCAATCTCACGCGCCTGCTGTTGGCGGGCCGCAAGAGATACGTCGCCACCGACATCGATTCCGAACACCTGGAGCGTCTCAGGAGCCGGCTTTCCCAGCGGCCCCGTCTCGAAACTGCCGAATTGAATGCTGCCGATCCGCAAGGGCACGCGGCATTCCGCGGCCAGATGGATACCGTGGTGTGCCTCAATGTTCTGGAACACATCGAAGACGACCTGGGAGCTTTGCGAAATATCCGGTCGATGCTAGAACCAGGCGGCCGCGCGGTGATCCTGGTCCCGGAGGGGCAGAGCATCTTCAATTCTCTGGACGAGGAGTTAGGTCACTGCCGGCGGTACTCCGAACAGCAATTACGTCAACGAATGATGGATGCCGGCTTTGACGTGCAGAAAATATTACGCTTCAACCGGGCCTCCCGTCCAGGCTGGTGGCTGAACGGATCCATTTTGAAACGAAGGACCATCAGCCGCTTGCAGCTCAAGAATTTCGATCGTTTGGTGTGGCTTTTGCGCCGGATCGATGACCTGTTACCCTGGAGCCCAACCTCCATCATCGCCGTCGGCATAAAAGAGTCTTCCATAGACTAGGTAGCCTGGGAATGCGCCTCCAATATCGGATCGCCTGGCTGGCAGCGTTGGTCATCGTGGGGGCGCTGTACTGGTGGGTCATCGGCATCGGCGCCGAACCGAGGCGATTTGCGTGGAATAGTGACCTAGACAAAGTCTATGGCTTGCCGAGTCCCGCCGTGGCAAAAGGGGGCTACGGAGTATATGGATACTATGACCTGCTGGCGCGTGGATTTGTCGGCGGAAAACTGTATCTGCCCGTAACACCGCAGCCGGAACTGCTGGCGCTCCCCAATCCTTACTTGGATTCAGCCAACCGGACCTACAGACTCCTGGACACCGTGCTCTACAAACAGCGCTATTACATCTATCACGGACCCGTGCCCGTACTGCTGGTGTTCGCTCCCTGGTATTGGCTTACCGCGCACGACCTGCCCGAAAATTTCGCCGCGTTTCTATTCGCGCTGGGCGGCTATTTCTTTCTCTCGCTGCTGTTCATACAAGTGCTCTCGTCGCTCTCCGGCCGAATCTCGATTACGCTATTGACGCTTGGCTTATTGACTCTCGGCATTGGCCAGTCGGTGCCGTACATGTTGCACCGCGCTCTACTCTATGAGGTTGCCATCGCCTGTGGATTTTGTTGTGTGAGCGCGGGCTTCTACTTTCTCTTCCTCTGGCTGACCATCCCGCGCCGGCGGCCCCTGTGGGCTGGATTGTCCGGACTGTCTTTCGGTTTGGCTCTCGGCTGCCGTCCGCATTTGGGCCTGGCAGCTGCGTGTGCGTTCTCGCTGCTGCTTCTGTTTGGGGACCGCCTGCGGCGCGACATTCTCCCCTTTTGCCTGCCCGTTATCGCTTGTTGCCTGGGGATCCTGGCCTATAACTACGCCAGGTTCGGCAATCCTCTAGAGTTCGGGCTGCGCTATCAACTCGGGGAGGCGTCCTATCAAAACATCCGCTTGTCTCTAATCAACGTGATGCCCGGTCTCTATTACATGCTCCTATGCCCGCCGGATCTTGTCGCGGAGTTTCCCTTTGTTCGGCTCGCCATACGCCAGCCGTTCGACGCAATGGCGAACGTGCTGCCGTCGCGCTATTTCCTGGAACTTACCGGCGGCATTTTTGCGCTCTCCCCAATCGCAGTGTTCGCTTTCCTGATCCCCGTGTGCCGGAAGCGATTCGCGAACAACCGCGGCGTCTTTGCCTTCGTCTTAATCATGCTGGCGTTCACTGCCGGCTGCATTATGTTCGTTGCGGCCACCGGATTGACATCGCAGCGCTACGAAGTAGACTTCGCGCCCTTCCTGTTGTTTGTAGCGTCAGTGGCCGCGTGCGGGGTTGTAGCGTCTCTCGGAAATTGGGCGCGTTGGTTTGCAACCGCGGCGCTGGTTGTTCTTTTCCTGTTTACCATCGGCGCCAATTTGGCGCTTGCCATTCAGGGGCCGTACGATCAGTTTGTTCAGGCCAGCCCGCACACCTATGTGAAGCTGGCGCGATGGTTCAGCCCCCTCGATCACTATCGGCCATCCGAGAACCCGGTTCTGCATGTTCAAGCTTCGTTCGGTTTCCCATCGCCATGCCCGCCCGGTAAGGAGCCGCTGATAACGACGGGCGAATTCGGTACTCGCTATCTGCTGTCGTCCTGGTGCCTGGGCGACGGCCGCATCAGGTTGCTTTCGGAAACGTCGTATCGCTCGCCCGACTGGCAATGGGTGGACGTCCCCTACGTTCCCGGATGGAACCGCGCGGAACTCGACTTCACGCCCCAGAATCGAATCATGACCGTCACTTGGAACGGCAAGGTCGTGCTGCGCCACCCGTTGCGTTTCTTGATTACGTCGCCATCACAGATTCTGTTCGGCTGGGATCCGACTTGGGGAAACAATACGATATTTCCCTGGCCGATTGTTCCCGGCCAGCCGCCCTTTACCCTTAGTTCCCGATGAACAGGTACAGCGTCTGCGCCACTTGCGCTCCGCCCAAGGTGAAATCCAATGGCGTGGTATCGCTGGCCGGAATGTCCGGGACCACTACGTTAAATTGATAAACGCCCACTAACTGCGGCGCCAATCCGTCATAAAGCACCTGCGCGGATTTCCCGCCAATCGAAACCTCCAGCGACGCAGTCAGCGTGTTCTGACTCTGAACAATCACGCCCGCCGGATTGTTGGGAGTCACCGTGCCGAATCCGATACCATACAGGACGATCGTATTTCCGGGCACGGCGCGCTGGGATTGCACGCCCGAAAACGTACCCGGCGGCAGAACATAGACGTTGTTGGGAAATAACGCCACCGCGTACTGCTTGTTCTTGAATTTGAATTGCGGCGGCGCCAGCAGGCCCGGCTCTGTCACATTTACGGGGATGGAATAGGAATTGCTTGCCCCGCCCACTGAGGTGGTAAGGACCACCGCCTGCGATCCCAACGGCGCATCCGATGGCACATTCACATTCACCTGTCCTGGACTCACGTAGGAGACGAACGCTGGTTTTCCGCCCACTGTAACCGACGTTCCGGCCACCGTGGTGGGCGCGTCGTTGCCGACGAAGCCGTTGCCCCAGCCCCCGGTTGTGAACGCCAGATTCAACCCATAAATCTCCATAAACGTGCCGGGCGCAATGGGAGTGAACCCGCCGCCATAATCGCCGGCCGTGATCGCGTCCTGGATTTGGGGGTTGGGGTTGAAAGTGCCGTTTACGGGCCCGGTTATGGTGGCGCCCGGCGTCTGTCCCACCGCTGACACACTACAGGTCGCCGGGTTGCCTGTGCAAGCCGTTAACGCCTGTACGAAAGCTATACTCCCGGTGTTGTAGGGAAACGTGATCGAGGTTCCGTTGCTCTCGTTAAAAACGAAGTGCAAGCTCCCGGCGCTCAATGAAAAGGTCAACTCATTGCTTCCAGCAGGCGCAGTGGCCGTCACCGGCGTAGATCCGTTGCCGGGATAGATCAACTGGAAATTCCAGGTGCCGGTGCCGACTCCGCCGGGCCCAAAGCCTGTAAACGGTCCTGAGAGATTACAGGTCGTCTCGGTTCCGTTGTAGGAGCAAGCGCTCCAGGTGATGGTGAACGTACCGTTCCCGTTCACATCCGGCCCGAGGCCAGTCACGGTGATATTCTGGGTGCTCTGCCCCAGAGTGATGCTCCCCTGCTGGGCTTTGCCGAACGAGGCGAAAAAAAGACAAACAAGTCCTGATAAAAAGGCGCGTTTCAAAACAGATTACCCCCGGATGGTTTACTTCGTCAGACTGATAGTAGCATGACTGACTAAATCCACTGGTGCTCGCGGACCGTCAGTTCGCTCTCAACGTTGCCGGTGTGCTTGATCTCGGCCGGCTCGAACAGCATCACTTCCACTTCCCGCTCGGCCACCGGACGGTGCTCCACACCGCGCGGGACAATGATGAACTCGCCCTGGTTCAGCGTGAAGCTGCGATCCCGAAAGTCCATCCGAAAACTGCCGCGCACCACCAGGAACATCTCGTCTTCGGCCGCATGATGGTGCCACACGAATTCCCCTTGAAACTTCACCAGCTTTACGTGCTGGCCATTCAGCTGGCCCACTACACGCGGATTCCAGTGGTCGGAGAATATCGCCAGCTTCTCGCGAATGTTCACCTTTTCCATGCGCTGAGATTAGCACGCGACGGACTTTAGCGCGGTTCCGGCTCGGACCGATATAATGCCCGCAGCATGAAATCTGGAATCACGCGTCGAGAGCTGGCTGCCATGATCACCGCGGCCGCTCCCATGCTCGCGCCCGCGCAAAGCAACCCGCCCGCCTCTGGCCCGGTTCTCGATATCGCCGACTGGAGCTACCATTGGTTGGGCGTTGAGCAGGCCACGCTGGCCAGGGGAACCATGTGCAACGGAATGCAGATGTACGTTGAGCACTGGATTCCGCGCGATGTCCGGCACCCCTACCCCGTGGTCCTGATTCATGGCGGGTACGGACAAGGTTCCGATTGGATCAGCACTCCCGATGGCCGCCGCAGCTGGGCCACGCTGCTGCTGGAACAAGGCTACAAGGTCTACGTGCTTGATCGCCCTGGCCAGGGCCGCAATCCGTATCATCCCTGGGTGCACGGCTATTTCGACCCGCAAGCTCCGACATTCGAAGCCGTCGCCCGCGCTATAGGCGCATCCGATATCAATGCTCCAGCCATCGCGCAAATGGTCGCCTCCATGGGCCAGCCGATGGCGCCCAACAATCCGCTTACGCAAAACGTTTGGCGCACGCGCGGCGCTAAATTGCTGGATGAAATCGGCCCCGCCATCGTGATCACGCAGGGCGACGGCTCGATTTTCGCCCGGGTTGCCGCGCAAGAACGTCCGAGCCTGGTGAAAGGGATCATCGCCATCGAGCAATCGCCCAAATCCGTGCGCGAGCAATTGGACAAGCTCTCTACCACCACGCCCGCGGCCCCCGCGGTCGATGTCAAACCCAACCGCGAATCCACCGCGCTCAAGCTCGCCGATCAAGGCTGCTTTTGGGTCGGCGTGCAACGCAAGCCAATGCCCTACGGCACCATCGCCCAAGGGCAAATGTACGTGCAGTACATGATCCCGGCCGAAAAGCGCTACCCGTATCCAGTGGTTATGGTGCACGGCGGCGGAGGGCAAGGCACTCACATGATGGGCATCGGCGGGCGCCCCGGATGGGTGCATTATTTCGTGCAAGCCGGCTACAGCGTGTATTGGCTGGATCGCCCCAGTTATGGCCGCTCGCCCTATCATCCCGACGCGCTCGGCCCCAGCCATTTGCCGAACGTTCCGCCCTTTGAACCGTTGGTGCAGACTCCCGTGGTGTTCAATACCGCCCAGTGGCCGGGACCCGGAGGAATTTCCGATCCGCTCATCGATCAGTTCATGGCCTGCGAATCCGGCAACGTGCTGGACGAGGCCTTCCATAGCGATCTGGCCTGGCACGGCGGCGTGGAGCTGGTGGATCGAATCGGTCCGTGCATTTTGCTCACGCACGCTTTCGGGGGATTCTTCGGATGGGGCGTGGCTGATCGCCGCCCCAATCTCGTCAAGGGAATCTTCTGCATGGAGATCAACGGCAATCCATTCGCGCAGCAATTTCGCTGGGGATTAACGGCCAGCCCAATGACCTACGATCCGCCGGTGAGCGATCCCGCCCAGTTCCAATTGGTGGATCGCACCGCGCCGCCCGATTCGCCGCGCCCCGTGGTGTCGCCCTTCAAGCTCCAAGCCGAGCCCGCGCGAAAATTGAAAAACTTGCAGGGGATTCCCATCGGATGGCTCACTTCGGAATTCGGCGGCGGTGGATCGCCGGTCGCTAATATCGAATTTTTGAAACAGGCCGGCTGCGCGGCCGAGATGGTGCGGCTGCGCGACTACGGCATCGCCGGGAACGGCAACTTGATGCTGCTCGAGAAGAATAACCACGAAGTCTTCGGCGTGGTTCGCGATTGGCTGGATCGCAAAGTCGCGCGCCCGCTGTAATTAAGCAACGATCCCCGGCGCTTCATGCCCGGTCTTCTGCACGTACTCAACATACGATCCCAGGTACACGTGCGGATTGCGATCGCGACCGCTCTCGCCGCCCAGCTCCAGCACGCGCGAGCTCAGGCCCCGCAGGAAGGTGCGATCATGCGACACGAAAATCATGGTGCCTTCGAATTCTTTCAGCGCTTCCACCAGCATTTCCTTGGTGGCCAGGTCCAGGTGATTGGTGGGTTCGTCGAGCACCAGAAAATTTGGTGGATTGTAGAGCATCCTCGCCATGGCTAAACGCGATTTCTCGCCGCCCGACAGCGCCCGGATGCTTTTGTCGACGTCGTCGCCCGAGAATTGAAACGCGCCGGCCAAGGTGCGCAGCGAACCCAGGCCATCCTGCGGAAAATCATTCTGAAGCTGCTCGATCACGGTCAGCTCGGGATCCAGCACGTCCAGCGACTGCTGAGCAAAGTAGCCCATGCTCAAGCTGGCTCCCAAACGCACACTACCCGCATCCGGCTCAATGACTCCCGCGATCATTTTGAGCAGCGTGGTTTTGCCCGCGCCGTTCTTGCCCATCACGGCCCAGCGCTCCCCGCGGCGCACCGTTAGATTGAACCCGTTGTAAATCACCCGCGGGCCGAAACATTTGTGCAGATCTTCGATCACGGCCACTTGATCGCCCGAACGCGCCGGCGCGCGGAACTCGAACTTCACCACCGTGCGCTTTTTCGGCAGCTCCACTTTTTCGATTTTGTCGAGCGCCTTGATGCGGCTTTGCACCTGCGCCGCTTTGGCGGCGTGGGTACGGAAACGGTCGATGAAGCGCTGCTCCTTGGCCAGCATGGCCTGCTGCCGCGCGAACGCGGCCTGCTGGTTGGTCTCGCGAATGGCGCGCTCGCGCTCGTAAAAATCGTAATCGCCCGAATACGTCACGATCTCGCCCGCATCGATCTCGGCGATCTTCGACACGATGCGGTTCATGAACTCGCGGTCGTGCGACGTCATCAACAGCGCGCCCGGAAACGTCTTGAGGAACTGCTCCAGCCAGATGATCGACTCGATATCCAAGTGATTGGTCGGCTCGTCCATCAACAGCACGTCGGGACGCCCCAGCAGCACGCGAGCCAGCGCCACGCGCATCTTCCAGCCGCCCGACAGCGCCCCCACGTCGCCATCGATCTGGTCGTCTTCAAACCCGAGACCATGCAGAACCTCGCGCGCCTGCTCTTCCAGCGCGTAGCCATCCAGATGCTGGTACTCTTCCTGAACATGGCCGAAGCGCTCCAAAATCCGGTCCAGTTCATCGGCGCGCTCGGGATCCTCCATGGCGCGCTGCAACTTCTCGAGCTCATGATGCAGATCGCCGGCGCGCCCGCTTCCCGCGATGGCCTCGTCCAATGCCGACCGCCCCTGCATCTCCTCCACGTCCTGGCGAAAGTAGCCGATATGGAGCCGCTTGGGAACCGTCACCTCGCCTTCATCGGCTTCTTCCTCGCCCACGATCATGCGGAACAACGTCGTCTTGCCCGCTCCGTTCGGCCCCACCAGGCCAACCTTCTCGCCGGGGTTCAACTGAAACGACGCGTCCACAAAGATCAGCTGCTTGCCGTACTGTTTATTGATGTTGGAAAACGAGATCATCCCTCTGCCATCATAGCGGCCAGCTTGAGCACCGTGGCCCAATTTCTCGCCGTGCAGATGGTGGAGAGCTTCGAATCAAAGTAGGCGTTGGTTAATTTGCTTCGGCCCATGCCGTTGGGAAGATGCAGATAGATCTCCTGGCCGCGCACCTGAAATGCGTCCGGCGTGGAGCGCGCGGGATCAAGCGCGGCAATCGCGCCGGCGTCCGGCGTATGGGCCAGAAAGTAAACGTAAAGCGTCTTCTCGTGCGCTCCAGCCTTGAGGAACGGATTGTCGCGGATCGTCTTAAGCAGCTGCGCGGAGGTCCGGAGAATCACGGGGACTCGATAGCCGTAACGCTTTTCTATTTTCGCCTGGATGGCTTCGCCGATGCCGGACGCGCCGGGCGGCGCCTCGAAAACCACGTTGCCGCTTTGGATGTAGGTACGCACGTTGGCGCAGCCGGCATCCGAGAACATGCGTGCCAGCTCCTTCATCGGCAGCATATTCTTGCCGCTCACGTTCACGCCCCGAAGCAGCGCGGCGTGTGGGATGTTTACAGGCTTCACCGCAGCGGTTTGAGCTCGGGTTGGGCGCCGTCGGCCAGCGGGTAGCGATCTACGTTCAACAGCATCGAAACGAACTGGTAGTAACCCATCACGCCCAGCATGTCCACCACTCCGCGTTCGCCGAATTTTTCCTTGGCCGCTTGGAAGGCGGCATCGCTGGACTGCTTGGTGGCGAGCACCTCCGTGCAGAAATTGTAGACAACTTCTTCGTCCGGCTGCATGGACGCGGGATGTTTTCCGGCGGCCAGCGCATCGATGACGGCGGGGCTCAGGCCGGCGGCGAGCGCGATTTTGCGGTGCGCCTGCCATTCAAACTGGGCGGTCCAATGCCGCGCCGTAATCAGAATGACGAATTCATTCAGCCGCGGCGGGAGCGAGGAGCGGTAGCGCATCTGAGCGCCGAACTTTTGCGCCAGATCGCCCATTTCGGGGCTCCGCAGCAGGACGTTGAAGGGGCCGTCCAGCGAGGTGCGCGGGCCGGCAACGATATTGTCGACCAGCGTTTTTTGTTCGGGCGTCAGCGTGTCGTAGGTCAGCGGCTTAAAACGGTCGCCGCGCAGGTGCAGATCGCGAGTGGTGGGAGCTTGTGCGTTCACAGTGCCCAGGATAGCTAGAATTCCGGCCGAAACCACGATCAGGCGCATGGAGTATCCTTTCGTTGCACTTGATTGTATGCAAATTCCCAATTCCTTGCATGATTTTGTTCAGTTGGCGCGTCTCACTAGCGAAAAACCATTCTAGTATTCGATCGGAGAACCTTATGTCAGACAGTCAGCCATTCCTCACCGATGTTCAAGAACTTCGCAAGCGTGCGCGCGCCAATCTGGACAAGGGCGCTGTGACGCCCGCCTACCAGGGCAACGTGGAGCAGACCATCGACATCCTGCAATCGGTCCTCGCCACTGAAATCGTATGCGTGCTGCGCTATACGATGAACGCCATCGCCGCCGCGGGTATTTCCAGCGATAGCGTAAAGGAGGAATTCGAACAGCACGCCAAAGAAGAGCAAGGGCATATGCGTCAGGTGGCGGAACGGATCAACCAATTGGGCGGAACGCCGAACTTCAATCCCGAGGGCCTTTTGTCGCGCTCGGCCTCCGAGTATACGGTGGGCGCGAACCTGGTGGAGATGATCAAGGAAAACCTGGTGGCCGAGCGGATCGCGTGCGAACATTATCGCGAGCTCATTCGATATTTCGCCGACCAGGACCCCACCACCCGAGTGATGATGGAAGGGATCCTCACCAACGAGGAGGAGCATGCCAACGACATGCACGATCTGCTGGTGGCGCATGAGGGCAAGCCCATGCTCAAGACCCACGCCTAGCCGGCACGTAAAATAACAACAGATGCGTGTTGTGCTGGTATCTGGCTGGGCTGCGCTGGCAGTCGGCGCTGTGCTGTTGGCCGAGCGATTGGAGGACACGTTCTACCTCCCGCTGGATGACCCGGCGATTCAATATGCGGGGCCGGTATCGGACCGCGTAGAACAGCTGGAAGCACAAATCGAAGGCGGCCAGGCCAAACTGGATTATGCGCGAAATGGCTGGGGCTATCTTCCGGCCATCCTCAAGCAACTCGACATCAACACCGATTCGCAGGTGCTGGTATTTTCGCGGACCAGCATTCAGAACGAGCGAATTTCGCCGCGTACGCCGCGCGCCATTTATTTCAACGACGATACCGCGGTGGGCTTCGTGCAGAATGGCGAAGTGCTGGAGCTGTCGGCCATCGACCCCAGGCAGGGCGTGGTTTTCTACACTTTGGACGCCGAGAAAAGCGTTCGGCCCGAGTTTGCGCGCCGCGACGATTGCCTGCGTTGTCACCAAGGCGCGCCGACCATGGGCATCCCCGGAATCCTGGTGAGCTCGGTGCACCCGGTGACGGACCAGAATGCGCGCGAATCGCACGGCAGCGCGTTCATCACCGACGATCGGACCAGTATCGACGAACGCTGGGGCGGATGGTACGTCACCGGTACCACCGGGTCCGCAGTGCATCTGGGGAATAATCGGGAGCTGGCCGATCCCTTGCTTCCGGGCCGGGCGGTGCAGGAAGGCACCCAGAACGTCACCAGTCTGGCGGCCTTCTTCGATACCTCGCGGTATCTGGCGCCCACCAGCGACATTGTCGCGCTGATGACGCTGGAGCATCAGACGCGGATGACGAACCTGATGACCCGGATCGGATGGGACGCGCGCATCGCGCTCCATGAAGGCAAGGGTAAGTTGGACGGCGCGGCGCGCGACCGCGTCAACACCGAGATCGAAGAGATGCTCGGCTACATGCTTTTCGTGGACGAAGAGCCACTAAAACAGCCGGTGGCCGGGGTCTCGACGTTTACCGAGACGTTCACCGCGCGCGGGCCTAAAGATAGCAAGGGCCGGTCGCTCAGGGATTTCGATTTGCAAAAACGGCTGTTTCGGTATTCGCTGTCTTACATGGTTTATAGCGCGGCGTTCGATGCAATGCCGGATATCGTGCGGGAGCGAGTGCATCAGCGGCTTTACGACGTTTTGACGGGCAAAGACAAGAGCCCCACGTTCGCTGGCATTTCCGCCGCCGAACGGCAGGCGGTGCTCGAGATCGTGCGCGCCACCAAGCCCTCGCTGATCAGAGATTGAGCCGGTTGTCGGAAACGAAGGCCGGGTTCCAAGTGACTTTGGCGGGTTCTCGAAACTCCGGATTCTCTTCCTTCAGCAGCGCGACCGTGGCTTCCACGGCGGCGTCCTTGGCTTCTTCCTCACCGTTAGCGGTGATCTCGGCCTCATGATGCGAATCTCCCAACAGTTGCAGGCGCCAGGTGGATTCGCCCGAAGCTTCCAGTAGGAGCCAATACGGCCCCAAGCGGGTTGTGAGTTTCCGAGGCAAAGTTAGAAGACTACGAAACGCGACTAGCAAATAAGATGCCAGAAGCGGCTGAATCGTTACCAGCGTGGACCCTTGCTGCGTCCACCACCCCCGCCTCCACCGCTCTTGAATCCGCCGCGGCCGCCACCGCCACCGCCGGGCCGGCCACCGGAGCGCTCTTCTCGCGGGCGTGCTTCGTTGACGCTGAGGTCCCGGCCACCCATATTGCGGCCGTTGAGCGCGGCGATAGCGCTGGATGCTTCATTGCGATTGGTCATCTCGACAAAAGCGAAGCCGCGGGGCTGGCCGGTGTCGCGATCGCGCACGATGTTGACGCGTTCCACGGCTCCGAATTCGTTGAACGCCGCCTCCAGATCCTCCTGGGATGTTTCATAGGAAAGATTTCCTACGTAAATGTTGGTCATGTGGAACACTCCTTGCTGCGCGTATCCCGGCAGCTGATTCACCGTTACAGGCGAGCTGGCGTACGCCCTGGCGCGAGGCGAAGTCGCGAGCAAATCGGACTGGTTTTCATCGTAGCATGCTGGACACGCGCACCAGCACCTTGCCCATTGGTCCTTCGGCCAGCCGCGCAAAGGCGGGCTTCACATCTTCAAATGCAAAGATTTTGTCGATCACGGGCTTCTGTCCCGCCGCATTCAGCCGCCCGGTGATCTCGGCCCAAGCCGCCTGCGCCGCCTGCGGCGAGTAGTCGGCAACGGATACGCCGCCAATCCGATTGCGGCGGAAGAACAGCGTCGCTGTGTTGAACTCGGGCACCTCGCCACCGCTTCTTCCAACCACGCTGATTTTTCCCCCGTGACCAAGCATGGCGATCAGCTGATTGAACAATGCCGCGCCGATGTTGTCCACCGCAAGGTCCACTTTCCGCGGGGCGATCGCGGCCATGACGAGTTTGCGCAGGTTCGGGTCCGCCGGATCGAAAACGAAATCCGCTCCGAGTTCCTTCAATCGAGCGCCTTTTTGGGAACTGCGCGATAGCGCGACAACCGTCAATCCCATCGATTTGCCGAGCTGAACCGTTGCAGTGCCGACACCGCCGGACGCGCCGGTGACAAGCAGCACGGAGCCTGGGGACGGGGGCGCGGGCGGATGGCTCCATTGGGTGAGAGCCTGCCAGGCCGTCAGATAGACCAGCGGGGCGGCGGCCATCTGTTCCAAGGACCAGCCCGACGGCGGCCGGGCAACAGATTGGTCGGCCACCACGACTTTCTCGGCCAGCGTGCCCCAGGCTTCCACGCCGGCGTCACAGCGCAGAATACCGGCCGCATCTCCGACGCGCACGTTCGTCACTCCCGGACCCACCGCTAGAACCTCACCAGCGCCGTCCCGTCCCAGGATATGAGGCAGCGCGGGTTTGGCCGGGTACATGGCTTGCGCCAGGAAAGCGTCGGCCGGATTCAGGGCCGCGAATCGCAGGCCAAGCAAGACTTGATTCGGCCCGGGGGCGGGGTCCGGCGCCTCGCCCAAGCGGAGGCGATCCACACCATCGTAGGTATCCATGAACCATGCGCGCATTTTTGTATTGTCGCCCAGAAGGGCCGCTGACTGCCGACTGCGTGTGCGCATCGACAAGGGCGGCATATATTCTTCGACAATGCGACTATTGCAGAAGAGGAGCGTGAATGATTCGGGTAACCAATCTGGTGAAGAATTACGGCGATTTTCAGGCCGTCCGTAACATCTCCTTCGACGTGGACAAAGGCGAGATCTTCGCGTTTTTGGGCCCCAACGGCGCTGGAAAAACCACCACCATCAAAATGCTGACGACGCTTCTGAAACCGACCAGCGGAAAGGTGCAACTGGACGGCCTGGATCCGAGCGTGGAGCACAATGAAGCGCGCAAACGGTTTGGCATCGTGTTCCAGGACCCCAGCCTGGACGATGAACTTACTGCGTACGAGAACATGGATTTTCACGGCGTGCTTTACAAGGTGCCCCGCAAGGTGCGCCGCGAAAGAATCGAATCGTTACTGAAGCTGTTCGAGCTATGGGAACGGCGCGACGACCCCGTGAAGCAATTTTCCGGAGGAATGAAACGGCGTTTGGAAATCGCGCGGGGCCTGCTGCACACGCCGAAAATCCTGTTCCTGGATGAACCGACCCTGGGCCTGGATCCGCAAACCCGCAATCAGCTTTGGACGCACGTCAAGAAATTGAACGCCGAGGAGCGCGTCACGGTGTTCATGACCACGCATTACATGGAAGAGGCCGAGCGCGTTGCGCACCGGATCGCGATCATCGACCACGGAAAGATCGTGGCCCAGGGAACCGCGCAGCAGTTGAAGCAGCAGACCGGCGGCGAAACCCTGGAGCAGGCCTTCCTGGCGTTGACTGGGTCCACGATTCGCGATGAAGACGCAAGTTCGGTGGATCAAATGCGGAACATGGCGCGCATGTTCCGAAGGGGGCGATCATGAGTGCGATCTACATTCTGTGGCTGCGGCAATTGAAGCGTTATGTGCGTTCCAAGCCGCGCATCATCGCGGCGCTGGGCCAGCCGTTGCTGTTCTTGCTCGCTTTAGGTTTTGGCTTCGGACCGATTTTCCAGCGAGCCGGCCAAGGGAACTATATTCAGTTCCTGGCGCCGGGCGTGATCGGCATGACCATTCTCTTCACGGCCGTGTTTTCCGGCATCGAACTGATTTGGGACCGGCAATTCGGCTTTCTGAAAGAGACCCTGGTGGCGCCCGTACCTAGGATCCTGGTGATGATCGGGCGAACCTTGGGCGGCGCCACGGTGGCCATGATCCAGGGCCTGATCGTGGTGCTGATCTGCCTGGCGGCCGGTTTTCGCGTCACCAATTTTCGGGCGCTCCCGGAAGCCCTCCTGGTGATGCTGCTGGTGTCGATCATGTTTACCGCGCTCGGGACCGCGATCGCTTCGGTCCTGTCGGATTTTCAGGGCTTCCAGTTGATCATGAATTTTTTGGTGATGCCGATCTTTTTTCTCTCCGGCGCCTTGTTCCCGTTAACCAACTTGCCCACGGCGCTGAACGTAATTGCCACGCTTGATCCGTTGTCATACGGCGTGGATGGTCTGCGCAGCGCGCTGATTGGCGTGGCGCACTTCGGCCTTCCGCTGGACCTGGCGGTACTCTCGGTGGTCGCGGCGGCGCTGGTGGGGCTGGGCAGTGTTATGTTTTCGAGGATTCAGCTCTAGCGCGCGTTTTTAAATTCTAGAAAGGTCAATCCCAGTGCGATGAAATCATTCCCAGGAGTTGCTTGCTGTCTCTACGCCTCGCTTCTCGTTGCGCCGGCCATGGCGCAAAGTGAAATCAGGATCGATGCGCCCACGGGCCGGTGGGGCTGGCTGACGCGTCCGTATCAACCGAGATCCGTTCCCTCCATCAACATGTCCAATACGGGGCGGCTGGATTCGCTGATTCGTGCCGGGAATCTATACCTTTCCGCGCAGGACGTCATCGCGCTGGCGATCGAGAACAACATTGACATCGAGGTGCAGCGCTATGGGCCGCTTTTAGCGAAGGAGATACTGCGGCGCGCCGAGAGTGGAGGCGCGTTGCGGTCCGTTGGATTGAGCGTAGCCTCCGGGCCTCAGAGCGTCAGCTTCCAGCCAATCAGCCTGAATATCAGCGGCCCATCGCCGGCCGGTGGAGGCTTCGGCTCGCTGGGCGGCGGCTCCATGGCTGGTGGCGGCTCCGGTTCGCCGGGCGGGAGTTCCTTCGGCGCCGGCGGCAGTTCAGGCCTGGGCGGTTCCTCCAGCACCAGCGGCAGCTCGGGCGGCTCGGGCGTCAGTTCGGGAGGCGGGATCGTCGCCGAGCTTGGTCCGGCCATTCCATCGTTCGATCCCACGTTCTCCGCCTCCGCCGCTTTCGCGCACTCCACAACGCCGGAGAGTAATACCTTTCTGATCGGAACAACCTCGCTCGTGCAGCAAAGCAGAAGCTATCAAGGCTCCTATACGCAGAACTGGGACTTCGGATTGAGCGGCCAATTGAGTTACACCAGCCAGTACAGCAAGGTAAACAGCCCGGATTACGATTTTAATCCCTACATCATCGGCGGCTTGGATCTGCAATTGACGCAGAATCTCCTGCAAGGTTTTGGACCGGCGGTCAACGATCGCAATATCCGGGTGCAGAAGAACAACCTGAAGATCACCGACCTCCAATTCAAGATGCAGGTGATCGTTACGGTGGCGGCGGCTTTGAACCTGTACTGGGACCTGGTTAGCTTGCACGACGATCTTCTGGCGCGCAAGCAGGAAGTGGAAACCGCGCAGCTGCTGCTCGATGACAACAAGAAACAGGTGAGCATCGGCGCGCTACCGGAGATTGAAGTAACACGCGCCGAGGCGCAGTTTTATTCCGGCCAGCAGGATTTGGTCGTATCGCAGACCAACCTGCTGCAGCAGGAGATTATTCTGAAGAACGCGCTGAGCCGTAACGGCGTCGCCAGCAGCACGCTGGCGGACGCGCATATCGTTCCGCTCGATTCGATCGCTGCTCCCGACAACGAGCCCTTGCGGGCCACCGAGGAGCTGGTCCGCGAGGCCATCGACAATCGGGTTGAAATCACGGAAGCCCGCATCAACCTGGACAGCAACAAACAGAATCTCGTGGGAATCAAGAATTCCTTGAAGCCCACCTTGCAGGCGTTCGCCGAGGTGGCAAACAACGGCTTGACCGGAGAACTGACAGCGCTCGGCGTCAAGGATAGAGTGGGGGACTACAATACCGGCGGCTACGGAAATCTGCTGGCGCAGATCGCGCGGCGAAATTTCCCGAATTACGCCGCGGGTTTTAGTCTGAACATCGCGATTCGCAACCGCGCCGCGCAGGCCGATTACGTCGCCAGCCTGCTGGAACTCCGGCAGAACGAATTGAGCCTGCAGAAGAGCATCAATCAGGTTCGAGTGGACGTGAACAACGCAGTGATCGGATTACAGCAGGCTCGCGCCCGCTATGACGCGGCTCTAAAAGCCCGCGTGCTCGAACAACAGACCTTGGAAGGGGATCTGAAGAAGGTTACGGTACGAGCGGGCACCCCTTATCAAGTGATGCAGGATCAGCGCGACTTGGCGGCCGCGGGCAGCCTGGTTACGGAAGCAATGGCGAGTTATACCCACGCGCGGATCGCATTGGATCTGGCCTTGGGCAGAACTCTCGTGACCAACCATGTCTCGATCGAGGAAGCCCAGTCGGGACACGTGTCGCGGCCGTCTTCGCTTCCACCCGACTTGCGAACCGGAGAAGAGCGATGACCGCCCGCGCCGGCCGAGTTTCTGGCGCGCTGCGGCAAGCCCTCACCGTTGGATTATGCTGCGTCATCTGGATGTCCGGCGCCCGGGGACAATCACCCGGTATCGATCCGGTGAAGCCTGACGCTCCAGTCTGGTGGCGGCCTTATCTCGCTCCGCAAGTGCCGCCCATCCGGCTCGACAATTCTACCGGGCTGAAAGATTTGATTCGCGCCGGCGCCTTGTACTTAACGGTGCAGGATGCTATCGCGCTGGTGCTGGAGAACGACATCGACATCGAAGTGTCGCGTTACGGCCCGCTCGCCGCGGTCTGGCAGCTGCAGCGCGCCGAAGCTGGCCAAACATCGCCGGCCTCTCTGACCCCCGCTTCCTTGGTGGGCGCAACGGCCCCGGGCCAAGGCGTGTCTGGAAGCGAGGCAGCCGCTGGTGTCGCCACATCCACACCAACCCAATCCAGCTCCGCCGCCAGCCGGAGTTCCAACGCAACCCTATCGACAATCGGCCCAATCGCCCAGAGCACCGATCCAGTGTTCCAGGAATCCACCGTGCTCAGCCACTTGTCCCAACCGCAGTCCAACGACACACTGAGCCAAGCTCCGACGCTGGTCTCCACCACACACGTCTCAACGGGCGTTCTGCAGCAGGGCTTCTTGAGTGGCGGGAGTATTTCAGTGACCTACAGCGGCCACTATTTGAGCGAGAACTCGCCCACCGATATCGTCAATCCCAGCGTGGCTCCGAACCTGTCGTTTTCCTTCCAGCACAGCCTTTTGCGCGGTTTCGGAGTGGCTGTGAATGCGCGCTATATCAACGCAGCCAGGATCAATGTGCGAATTTCGGATCTGATTTTCAAATTGCAGCTCATCAATGCGGTCACGCAGACGTTGTACTCCTACTACGGCCTGGTTGCCGATTACGAAGATGTCAAAGCGAAACAGAGCGCCTTGGAACTGGCGCAGGCACTTTTCGAGGACAACAAAAAACAGCTGCAGGTGGGATCGCTAACGCCTCTGGATGTGACCTTTGCGGAAGCGCAATTGGCCGCCGCTGAGCGGGACCTGCTGATGTCCGAAACCGCTCTGCAGCAGCAAGAAATACAGTTCAAGAATCTGCTCAGCCGGACTGGTTCCGCGGATCCCGCGCTGAGGGATGTTCGAATCCTGCCCATCGATCACATCGTCCTGCCTGCAACCGACAATCTCCCGTCCATGCAGACCATGCTTCAGCAAGCGCTGGCCAATCGAGCCGACCTGGCCGTGGAAAAGGCGGAGATCGAGGCCGCTGAAGTGTTGGCCGTGGGGACCAAGAACGGATTACTTCCCGACCTGCAAGTGTCCGGCGGCCAAGCTGAAGGTGGCCTTGCGGGAACACGCAGAAGTATCATCATCCACAAGCTCCCTGAAACAGCCGATGCTTTCTTCGGCGGCGGCAGCGGCACCGCTCTCGGCCAAGTGTTCCGGAGGGATTTTCCGGCGGATAAAGTCGGAGCCTCTCTTCACGTCCCGATTTTCAACCGGCAGGCGCAGGCAGATTATGGAGTGGATCAGCTTTCTCTTCGCCAGAGCCAGCTCGCGAACCAGAAGGACATCGGCCGGGTACAGGTTGACCTGATGAATTCCGTCGTGATGCTGCAACAGGCCCGAGCCCGCTATGACGCCGCTGTCAAGAATCGGATCCTGGCGCAACAACTGCTCGACTCTGAACAGCAGGCATACGCGGTGGGAAAATCAACGACCTATAACGTGAACGAACAGCGGCGAGACTTAACCGCGGCGCAGGATACCGAGATCGCCGCCATAGTCAGCTGGAACAACGCGCGAATCGCGTTGGACGAAACCCTGGGAACGATATTGGAATCGAACCACGTATCTGTGGTGGAGGCGAAAGCCGGCCGGGTCACACGCTCTGCGCCTCCTTCGAACCCGAATCAGTAATTGAGCGGTTCCGCATATCCTGGATACCATGAGCAATCCATTCCGCTACTATCTGCGCATACGCTACGGGGACTGCGACGCCCAGCGCGTGGTGTTCAATCCTCGCTGGGCCGACTATGTCGACATCGGCAGCGTCGAATTCTTTCACGCCCTCGGATTTGGCGAAGCGCTGGCCTGCGGCGCCTTCGACTATCAATTGGTCAAGCTGACGCTGGAGTGGAAAGCGCCGGCCCGTTTCGATCAAGTAATCGAACTCTCCATCTACACCACGCATCTGGGCAACACGTCGTTCACGGTGGTCACGGAATTCCGCATTGCCGGACGGGAGCCAGTCATTTGCAAGGCGGAAACCGTGTACGTGAATGTGGATTCCAAGACCCTCACGAAGTTGCCGCTGTCAGCCGATCTCCGCGCCGCTTTGAAATCGGGTGCGCCTGGAAAAATCGTGGATCACGCAAGCCGAGCCACGCCGGCCGCAGCATCCTGACGCTGCTTGACGGGCGCGAGCGCGAGCAAGGCGATGCCGATGACGACCAGTGCCCACACGCCATACATTTCAACGCGCGAAACCATGTTCTCCATGGCCTGCGTGCCCATCACGGCGGCATGAGCGAAGCTCGACCAGGCCGTGAAGGCGATCAGGCTGCGATGCGCCGATGGGTTGCGTATTGCCAGAAGCAAGAAAACGCCGAGCGTTACGTAAAGGCTGAACATCATCGACAACGAAGGGTCTTGCCGCGCGAAAATGATCAAGGGATAAGTCAACGCCAAAAAGAGCAAGCCGATCAACGTCAACACAATCTTCAGAGCCACTTCTCGATTCATGAATGACCTCCCGGCTTTATAGTTATTAGCGACCCGTCATTTGCTCCAGCTTTTCTGGGTAGCGAGCGCCTAGCACCGTGATCCTGGAGGCGGCGGCATCGATGTCCCGCAAATCGTCGGGCGTGAGTTCGACGGAAAGCGCCCCGATGTTCTCGTCCAACCGATGCAGCTTTGTAGTGCCCGGGATCGGCGCCATCCAGGGCTTCTGCGCCAGCAGCCACGCGAGCGCGATTTGAGCCGGTGTCGCCTGCTTGCGCCTCCCGATGCCAGCCAGAAGATCAATGAGGGCCTGATTCGCCTTCAGAGCCTCCGGCGTGAAGCGAGGCAGAGTGCTGCGGAAGTCCGTGCTGTCGAACTTCGCATCCTGGTCGATCTTGCCCGTGAGAAAGCCCTTGCCTAAAGGACTGAAGGGAACAAAGCCGATTCCGAGTTCCTCAAGGGTCGGTATGACTTCCTTCTCCGGTGTCCTGGTCCATAGCGAATACTCGCTCTGGAGAGCAGCAAGAGGCTGGACCGCGTGCGCGCGGCGAATGGTCTGTACGCCCGCTTCGGAAAGGCCGAAGTACTTGACTTTTCCTTGATGAATGAGGTCCTTCACGGTTCCAGCTACGTCTTCGATTGGCACGTTCGGGTCAACCCGATGCTGATAGAGCAAGTCGATTACATCCATCCTGAGCCGCTTCAGCGACCCCTCGACTGCCTGCTTGATGTGCTCCGGGCGGCTGTTCAGACCTGCCGCTCCCGGCCGATGATCGGTGCCGCTCAGATCGAAACCGAATTTGGTGGCGATCACCAGTTGTTGGCGGACGGGAGCCAGCGCTTCGCCCACCAACTCTTCGTTCAGGTACGGCCCGTAGACCTCGGCCGTGTCGAAAAACGTGATGCCGCGTTCCACGGCTGCGTGCAGAAGAGCGGTCATCTCCTTTGTGTCTTTGGGAGGGCCGAAGGAAAAGCTCATTCCCATGCAGCCCAGCCCGAGAGCCGAGACTTCCAGGCCGCTCTTTCCAAGTTTGCGCTTCTGCATTGTTCCTCCTTGAACAGTTTCGCATGGCCGGACTGATATCATGTCTCTCAGCGAAAGCGAGGTGCTATGGCTCGTCCCAAAAAGCCTTCGGTTGACCGGCGCAATTTCCTGAAAGGGACCGTTGGCGGAGCGGCTGCACTGGTGGCCGCTTCACATCCGGCGCCCGCGCAACAAGAGGAAGCGGCGCGCTCGGCCACGGCAGCCGTCGTTCCCGAAGAGAGAGATCCCTCGCCCAGCATCGAAGTGCTTACCGCGGACCAGCCCGGCTCCGATTTCATGGTGGACGTCATCAAAGCTCTCGGATTCGAGTACGTTTTCGCCAATCCTGGCTCCAGCTTCCGCGGCCTGCATGAATCGCTGGTCAACTATGGCGGCAATAAGAACCCCGAGTTCATCACCTGCTGCCACGAGGAATCCTCCGTTGCGATGGCGCACGGGTACTCCAAGATCGAAGGCAAGCCGGGATTGGCGTTCGCCCATGGAACGGTCGGGCTGCAACACGCTTCCATGGCGGTGTACAACGCCTATGTAGACCGCGCATCGGTCATGATGATCATCGGCAACACCATCGACGCGGCCACCCGGCGTCCGGGCGTCGAGTGGGCCCACAGCGTTCAGGACGCCGCCGCGCTGGTACGCGATTTCACCAAGTGGGACGATCTGCCGGTTTCGCTGCAGCATTTCGCGGAATCCGCAGTGCGAGCGTATAAGATCAGCACCACTCCGCCGGCCATGCCGGTGCTGTTGGTGGCGGATGGCGACCTGCAGGAAACGCCGATGCGCCCAGGCGAGCGGCCGCGCATTCCGAGAATCACTCTCGCGAGCCCGCCCCAAGGGGACTCGGGAGCGGTAGCCGAAGCGGCGCGGCTGCTGGTGGCGGCCCAGAATCCGGTGATCGTCGCGGACCGCTGCGCCCGCACGCCTGCCGGGGTGAAGCTCCTGGTGGAGCTGGCCGAAACGCTCGGCGCGCCGGTGATCAATCAGTATGGCCGCATGAATTTTCCCTCCGCCCATCGGCTCAACCAGACGGAGCGCAGCCGGGCGCTGATTTCGAACGCGGACGTGATCCTGGGTCTGGAAGTGTGGGACTTCTGGGGCACCGTCAATAATTTCCGCGATCAACTGCATCGCACTTCGCGGCCGATCACCAAGCCCGGGGCCAAATTCATCGCCATCTCTGCGACGGACCTCAACACCAAGAGCAACTATCAGGACTTTCAGCGCTTCGCCGACCTGGATATTTCGATGGCTGCCGACGCCGAGGCCACCCTCCCGGCGCTGATCGAAGCCACCAAACGTCTGCTCACCGACGACCGCAAGCGAGCGTTTGAAGAGCGCGCCAAAAAGCTGGCCGAGGCTCAGCAAGCGGCCCGCGAGCGCGTTCTCGCCGACGCGAGCTATGCTTGGGATGCCAGCCCCATCAGCACGGCGCGGATGGCGATGGAAATTTGGGCGCAGGTGAAGGATAAAGACTGGTCGCTGGTGTCCAACAATGCCTGGGCGCAGCGGCTCTGGACCTTCGACAAGCATTATCAGTACATCGGCGGATCGGGCGGGGCCGGCGTCGGCTACGGAGCACCGGCGGCGCTGGGCGCGGCGGTGGCCAACAAAAAGCACGGGCGCCTGTCCATCAGCATCCAGAATGACGGCGACCTGATGTACGCGCCGGGAGTTTTATGGACCAGCGCGCACCACGCCATCCCGCTGTTGAGCGTGATGCACAACAACCGCGCGTATCATCAGGAAGTGATGCACCTGCAGCGCATGGCCAACCGGCATCAGCGCGGCATCACGACAGCCGAGATCGGCACCACCATCAAGAATCCGAACATCGACTATGCGGCCATGGCCCGCAGCATGGGCGTCCACGGTGAAGGACCGATCACGGATCCCAACGACCTGGGACCCGCTTTGAAACGCGCGCTGGAAGTTGTTTCCCGTGGCGAGCCGGCCCTGGTGGACGTGCTAACCCAACCCCGCTAAGGAGTCCAGCCATGCGCACGCTCATAATGACCTTGCTTACTTGTTCGCTATTCGCGCAGACACCGGGAAATGCGCAGAACGGCCGCAAGCTTTTCGAAAACTACGGCTGCTACCAGTGCCACGGCCGCGAGGCGCAGGGCGGCCTCGGAACAGGACCGCGGCTGGGTCCCAAGCCGATCGCTTTTGCCGCACTCCAGCGTTATGTCCGGCAGCCGACCGGACAGATGCCGCCGTATACGGCCAAGGTGGTCCCGGACAAAGATCTGGCCGACATCTACGCGTTCCTGCAATCGGTGAAGCAGCCGCCTGCGGTGAAGGACATTCCGCTACTCGGCAAGTGACGTATGATCCACGTCGGTATCGTGGGCCTGGGATGGTGGGGAAAGAAGCTGGCCCAATCGATTCGGGAGAGTTCCTTGCTGCGCGTCGTGCGCGGCGTGGAAACCAATCCGGACGCCACTGCCGGTTTCGCGGACACGTGCGGATTCCCAATCTCGCCCCACTACTCGGCGGTCCTCGAGGATCCCAGCGTAGACGCCGTGCTATTGGCCACTCCGCACTCTCTGCACGCCGAACAGATCGAACGCGCGGCCGCCGCCCAAAAGCACGTCTTCTGCGAAAAGCCGCTGGCGCTGACGCGCGCCGGCGCCGAGCGTATCGTCGGGCTCATGACTTGCCGCGGGCTGGTGCTGGGGATCGGTCACGAGCGCCGTTGGGAGCCGGCGGTGGCCCAAATGATGGAGGAAGCGCGCGCGGGCCGATTGGGAAGGCTGCTGCAGATGGAAGCCAATTCCAGTCACGACAAATTCGTCGCGCTCTCCGGCGACAACTGGCGGCTGTCCAGCGCGGAGGCGCCCGCGGGCGGAATGACAGCCACCGGGATTCACCTCTTCGATATCGCCACCGCCCTGTTCGGCGAGGGCGAGACGGCCTACGCCAGCAACGCCACTCTGGCCAGCAGCATCGCCAACGGCGATTCAAGCTGTGCGTTGGTGCGCTATCGCAACGGCTGTACCGCCTATGTTTCGGCCATCCTGGCAACGCCCTTCGTTTCGCGGATCGCGCTGTTCGGAAGCGAAGGGTGGATTGAGATCCGCGATAAAGCGCACCTGGAAGCGTTTGAGGGATCGTGGCTCACGCGCTGCGCCAAAGGCGGCCGCCCGGTGATCACCGATGTTCCGGTGGCACGGCCCGTGCTGGCAAACCTGGAAGCGTTCGCTCGCGCCGTGGAGGGGACAATTCCCTACCCGATCACGACTTCCGAGATGATCGCCAATGCGGCCGTTATGGAGGCCATCATCAAGTCGGCTGCGCAAGGCACGGCTCAGAACATTCCAACGAGCGCTTAGTGTTCGTCGCCGTCGGTGTTGGCATCCATATGCATGTCCATTCCGGCCCACACGTCCTTCGGGGACTTTGCGGTTGGGTAGACATGCGTCATCCATCCGAAGACCACGGGAATCCAAAGTCCGTGCGCCTCTTGGCAGGCCTCTTCGGTATGGATGCTGCCTTGCGGGCCAAATCGCGCATGCGGCCCTAGTTGATCCTCGAGAGGCAAGCTTCGCGCTCCGCCGCAGAAATCGACATGCCGGTGCCAGGTGGCGATGCTGAGCGGGGCCACTCGATTCAACTGTTCCGGCGTCGAATCTTGCGGCGCGGTGTACATGACGCCCACGGCCTGCATGCCCTCCGGGGTGCGTTTGTACAGGATCGATCCCGGATGATCGTAGTCCACCTGGCGCTGCTCCTTCCGGGCGTAGCGATAGTTGGTGTAGTGGACCTCTTCGCCCAGTTTGCCGGTGGGATGAAACGGCCGGTAGCCGTCTCGAAGCGCGGCGTTCACGTCGGAGTAATGTGCAACCACGCTGCGAGCGGCAGTGACGATCCGCTGGGCGCGCTGTTTATCTTCCGCTTGCGGCTTGCCCGGGAGCGACATTTGCATGTGATCGCCCATCTTCATGGAGGGCACCGGCGTGTCGTCGGTCTGGCCGCCATAGTAGCGAAGCAGCCGCTCCCACAGCGGAAATTGCTGCCCCATCAGGGCGGCAAGAGAACAGAGCAGACAGACAAGGAGAATGATCTTGAGACTTTTCGCCACGCAACCTCCGCGCGGCAGTGATCGTCATTTTGGAAGATAATCTTTAGAGCGATTACCGAGCTCGTTTAGAGCTTCGAACTGGCTGATCTTGACCACTTCACCATTGGGGAAGGCCGCGCGCAGTTCCAGGGTCCCTCCCATTGCCCTTACGTAGCTCGCGAGAGTGCTGAGGTACATGTCGGTTCGGCGCTCGATCTTCGAGATTTCGGACTGCTTCACGCGCAAAACGCTCGCGAGATTTTCCTGCGTAAGCTCGCGGGCCGCTCTCAATTTTCGCAAAGGCATCTCCTCGACCATGCTCCGGAACTCGCGCTCGCTCGCGGCGCGCGCGGCCGGGGACATCTTCTCACGTAGCTCGCTAAACTTTCTCGCCATGTTGAGGCCCTTCTTTCTTCGATTCCTTATTCAACTCTTCCAAGTGCTGGTCGTACAACTTGTCGGCTCTGGGAACCTGGATCTCATACCAGCGGCCGTCTCCGCTCTATCGCCTCCGACCAGCAGGATCGCCGTGCGCTTCGGGTTGAAAGCATAGAGCACTCGGAACGGCTTGCCTTGAACTTGAACACGAAGCTCGCGCATGTGGGAGTGCCGCGAGCCGTTCACGCCCGAGCTCATCGGATACGGAAGGTCAGGCCCGTATTCCTCCAGCATCCGGATGGCGGCATCGATCTTGATCTGCTCGGTTTCCTCCAGCTTGTTCCACCAGTCCTCAAATTCGTCTGTGAACTCGACCTCCCAGGCCACAGTTCCATTATTCCATTTAAGGACTATTCTGTCAATGGAATATCGGCATTAAAGACGCGTCTTTTCTCAGCGCGAAAGGATCGAGGTCGCGAGCACTTCGGGCCAGTAGGCAATTCCCACGATAACGAGTGAAAACGCTTTAGGCTTAGACGCTACGTTTGGAGGCGCGGGTGAGAATCGAACTCACGAATAAAGGCTTTACAGGCCCTTGATCTTGTCATTGCGGTCCACCGACTTTTTGCCATTTTGCTAGGCTTTATTCTTCTTCGGACCTTTATCCATTGACTTACGGTCCGCTCTTGGTCAAGCCGGAACAATTCCGAAGGAACTTCATCAATGTGAGCGAAATTGCAAAATTAGATCGATCGGATCAATCTCTTTGGCTGGGTGAGAGTCAGTCCAACCAAGCACCGTGGTCAGATGCTTTCTCAAAACCAAGAACACCGCGTCTCGTGTGGCATCACCTCGTTGGACGGCCAAACAACCCATTGCCACCCACCCGACAGGCAAGGTTTGATTCTCTGTTTCGCCATATACCGCCGTGATCATGTCGGTGAGATCACCCATCGTTGATTTTGGGCTACCCTGCCATGCGATTAGCTCTTTCCCTAGGACCACATCCTTCGTCGTCCCACGAAGCTCCCAACCGTCCATTAGGCCAAGCAGGAACACCAACTGACTATCGGAAGAAACAAGGCTGTTCCAAAACCGACCATTTTTCATGTGAAAGGTTTCGTCCGGCCTTTCTGCTGCAAAGACCGAGGCGCAAAAGAACAGCATCAGAAGCAATGTTCTCTTCATAGAATTTCCACCAAACAATGATATTTCAAATCGCAAGGGTAAGGATCGACTTTTGCCACGGTAGCGATGTACCGGCCCGCCACACCACGTACTGATGCTCCTTTGGCGTTTCGCTGAATACCCAGATGTCCGTTATCTCTGGCGGAAGGCGTGGCACCGTTGGTTCGGGCTCGAAATCTGTTAGCACAATCCAGGGCAGGTTAGTAACGTAGACGTAAATCGCTAGGTGACGCTCGGCTTTGCCCGTGGCAGCAAGTTTCTTTCGGTTGTCATCTTTGAAAGCTTCCCGCTCAGCAGCCTCAACCACGGTGCCGACGCCGATAGCACCGCCTTCTCCTGGTAGCGCCATGAGTATGTTCCCTGGCTTTACCCATGAAGCAACCGAACCACTAATAACCCCGAGATCGCGGTAAATGGCTTCAACGCTCGGATGCTCGTCTCTAAGTCCCCGAAATTTCTTAATGCCAGCGGACTCTATGACAGCAAGATACTTGTCGGCTTCTGCTCGAAGCCGATTTATCCTTGCGCCCATAATCGGAACGATGTACCAACTGTTCTTGCAAAGGTGAGTCGGGATGGCCGAGCCGCCCTTGTTCGCATTGGTAATCGCATCGTGCGTCTCTTCTAGGGCTTGATCGACCGAAGATGTCACTTCTACAGCGGCCACGCGGCCATCAGGGTAATGCAAATCGAAATCGTGCTCGCCCCTGCTTTGCGACTGGTTGAACACCATACGCGCGCCAGCCACAACACTCTCAATGAGATTCCGCGCTACAGCCTCAGCATGGTCCATGTTGGTCATCAAATCTCGGGCCGGGATGCGCTTTGGTCCTTTTAGCAGGCCCGCCTCTCGTGAGCCAACTTATGCTTAGTAATTTTCGACCATCGTGGCCGTCGTGCCAGGTGGACGGCTTGGGCCTACGGCTTGTTGCTCACCCGAACTTTGTTGTTCTTGATGCGCGCATTTTGAAGATTGTCGGCATCTATTCCAGATACTCCGACATCGGCCTCGACGATGTTGCCAGAGATCAATACGTTCTTTGAATTCGTTGACCGAATCGCCGCCGGGGCGGGCACCTTCGGCAGATCTACTAGCCGAAGTGGTCCAGACAATCCCATTTGAGCCAGTCTTGGTCGTAGCCATGCCTGCACTTTTTCCGCGAGCTCCCGTGGCATCACATTGCTTCTGAGTTGGGCCGCCACGTGAGGATCAGGATGCGCCGCAATGTACGCCTCCACGATTTCCGCGTGGATCTTCTTAGCGTCTTCTTCCGAGTTCACTCCAACCTCGATTCTGTACGCCCGGCCTTTTGCAGTTAACACATCCCGCAGGCCAGTCGCTGCCAACACGAGCCCGAGCACGATTAACGTGATCTCGCTAGTTGGACTAGTAACTAATGCAAATAGCTGCGGCGCATTCCTTTGCAGATAATCAAAAGCGCGAAACCAGCCAAACACAAGGTTGCCGAAGGACACCAGCGAGGTAGCAGCCCCAAGCACAAGCTTGATCACGGCGCGCACTGACAGCCAATATAGCAAAGCGGGTGCAGAAGAAGACTTGCTGGCCAAACGGTCCGCTTTTGGTCCGCCTAAACGGTCCGAAACGGCCTAAATGAAGCCCAACCCGTACAACGAAGAAGATGACTTAACTGCCCTGTTTTCTATTGGTTTTTTGGAGGCGCGGGTGAGAATCGAACTCACGAATAAAGGTTTTGCAGACCTCTGCCTTACCACTTGGCTACCGCGCCGGAACCGGAAGGCGCTTGGCTTCCACTGCGGAACTTCTCTTCGCACCATACCGCGCGGCGCTCGCCGAAGTCAATTCCGAGCCGCGCCGGCGGGCTTCGTTTTCAGAGGCCGGAATCACGGGCAGCAAAAGATGCGACGGGTATTGGCGCGAATGATAGATCACCTGCTGGGCTTTCTTCAGCGATGTCTCGTCGGCAACGGCGCGCCCGGAGTTAGGATTGCGATCGAAGCGCGGGAAATTGCTGCTCGAAATCTCCAGCCGAATCGAGTGGCCGGCCAGGAAGACGTTGCTGGTAACGCCGGTATCAATGGTCAGCGGATAGATTTCGCCTGGCTGGGCCAACTCGGGCTTGTCTAAACCATGCCGGTAGCGGATGCGCAAGATGCCATCCGTCAGATTGCGCGCCTCGCCATTGGGCAACAAGTCCACCAGCTTGGCCGTGAAATCGGTATCGGAGGCCGACGTGGACGCGTAGAGCACCACCCGGATTCCCCCGGTGACCTCCAGATCCTGCTTCAGCGGAGCGCTGGTGTAAACCAGAACATCCTTGCGATTTTCCACCGGCCGCTGGTCCATGGGGCCCCAGGCAAAAATCTTCGGATTGCAGCACACCGCGCCGCCGCGCGTGGGAACCGGATTGCGAGGGTCGTAAGTAAATTGGTCTTTGAGAAATTGAGCGGGCGCAGTCGCGCGCTCGGGTCTCGATTGCAGAACGCCATCGCCCGCGTTCGTATTGGCCGCTCCGTCGCTCGCCAGAAAGAACGAAGCGTTGCGCGCACGCGCCAGCGGCCAATCCGGCTCGTCTCGCCAGCGATTCACGCCCATCACGAAGATGTGGACCGGCGCTTCATCCACTTCCGAGCGCACCGCGTGCCACGCCTCAGGCGAAAATGGCCGAGCTTCCTCGGGAGCGCCCTTCAGCCAATGATCGAACCACTCGATCTGGTAGCTGCGAATCGGCGAAGAGGAATCGTCGCCATAATTCACGCCCTGAAATGGCGAAGACATATTGTGCGCCCAGGGCCCAATCATGATGCGGTGTTTGTCATCCAGCCGCCCGTGCAGCTTGTGCAGCGCCTCGAATGCCTCCAGATCGCTCTCGACGTAATTGTCGTACCAGCCGCCCACGGCAAACACGGGCACGCGCACCTGACCGATATTTTCGAGCACGCTCTGCCCTTTCCAGAACGAATCGTAAGCCGGGTGATTTAAGACGGTCTGAAAAAAGCCCAGGGTCCGGCGGGTGGCGGCGCGATCGATGGTCCGCAGCGGAAGATGATTGATGTAGTCGTTGAATTTGGGCTGTGCGGCCCCGGGCTGCGTCAAGTTCTCAGAGAGCCAGAGCAGGCGATGGCCCAGCTTCAAGGCTCCGCCCGGCGAATAATAGCGGTCAAGGTACTCATCCGATCCGGACACCACCGGAAAAATCGCCTTGAGATGCGGGTTATTCAGCAGCGCCACGCGCCATTGCGCGATCCCGAGGTAGGAGCCGCCAATCATGCCGATCTGGCCATCCGACCAGGGCTGCGCGGCAATCCAATTCAGCGTATCGTAGCCGTCCGGGCCTTCCTGATTCAAAATGTCGAACACGCCGTCCGAGCCGTAGCGTCCGCGCACATCCTGCATCACCACCGCGTAGCCATGATTGATGAACGACTGGTAGCCGGCGGGAAGGTCCAACCCTTTGCCATAAGGGGTCCGAATCAAGATCGTGGGAAAACGGCCTCCGCCTGCGGGGTGAAAGACGTTGGTATCCAGGCGCACACGGTCGCGCATCGGAACGCGCACGTGCTGTAGCTGTGTGTAAGGCGCAGAAACCGCAGGGGACGTGGCACGCGCCAGACCCAGACCCGCAAAAAGCAAACCTAAACTGAGCTTATAGCCGATTTATCCTCTATCATAGCAGTCCTTTAAAGCCTGCCAATACAATTGGGCCACGCGGTCCGGGGCATGGTAATGCCGGACATGCGCGGCGGCGCGCTGGCCAATGGCCTGCGCATCATCGGGATGCCGCGCCAGCCACACCAGGAATTCCGCCAGCATTTCCTCTTCCGCCGGGCCCGTATCCACGCGTACGCAGGCCGATTCCGGGAAGCGCGAGGTCTCTTGGCCCGCGCTCACCAGCACTGGCTTTCCGAGTCCCATCAACCGAATCGCGATGCCCGAAGTCTCGCCCGCCATGGGGTAGCGCAGGTTGATGCAAGCGTCGACGGCGGAGGCGCAGAGCCAGAAATCGCGTTCGTCGAGGTAGCCCGTGCGCACGATACCCGGATCGCTCGCGAGCAGCGGCTCCAGGGACCGCGCCAGGTCGGTGGAAGCGATATCGCCCGCCACCAGCAGCATCATGTCGGCGGAACGCCGCGCGCGCTGGAATGCCCGCAGCACTGCGCGCAGGCGTTTAGATTCCCGTAAATGGCCGAATACGCCTGCGAGCAAAGTATGCGGCATAACTCCGTGCGCGGCGCGCCATCGAATCACTTCCGATGCGGACGGAAGCTCGCCTGGGAGCGCGAACAGATGCGGGATCTCGTGGACCCGAGCGCCTGGGACGTGTTCGTCTACCAGCTGGGCGGCGCGCGGATTATGGACCACGATGGCGCGCGACGCTTCCACCACGCGCTTGATCATCGGATAGCGGAAGTACTCGGGGTCGGCGGCCGAACGCGATCTGCGCCGCCAGAGTTCGCCGGCCAGATCCTCGCTCCAGCGGCCGTAGTTGAAGACGAATTCGGCGACGTATTCCCGCTCGTTCCCGCTGCCCAGGAAAAAATGATGCAGCACGGCATCGTGCAGCACCGCCACGCCGGGCCTCGCGAGCGCCCGGGCGTAGATTTGGCGATGCAAAGGATTGTTGCCCAGATGATACAGAGGAACGCCGGCATCGCGCGCGTTCACTTGCACCGAACCCAGCGGCGCGAGCGCGCGCAGAAGTTGAGCGGAATAATCCGCCACGCCGGTGCGGGCCGGGGGCAGGGGCGAGAAGAAGCCGACAGTCAAGGTTTTTTACGAGGACCAAAGAGGGCCGTGCCCACACGCAGCATGGTCGCGCCCTCCTCGATGGCCACTTCCAGGTCGTGTGACATCCCCATGGACAAGTGTTTGAGGCCGTTTTGCGCCGCCAGTTCACGCAAGCGCGCAAAATACGGACGCGATGGTTCCGCGTCGTCCGACCACGGCGGCATGGTCATCAACCCCAGCAACCGCAGGTGCCGGCACTCTCGAATCGCGTCGACCAAGGCAGCCACATCCCCTGGCGCTACGCCTGCTTTGGATGGCTCGCCGGACAATTTCACTTCAATTAAAACGTCGAGACCTCGTCCGGGTGCCTGATCCAGTTCCGCGTTCAAGCGTCGGGCCAGCTTAGCCGAATCCACGGTGTGAATCACTCCAAAAATCTCTGCGGCTTTTTTGGCCTTGTTGGACTGCAAATGGCCGATAAAGTGGAAGCGGGCGGAATCCAGGATCGTGGACAGTTCGGCACGCTTCTCCTCGAACTCCTGCACATAATTCTCGCCGAAATCGCGCAGGCCGAGCTGGTAGGCTTCGCGAATCGTAGCGGCTGGGAACTTTTTGGTGACCGCGACCAGTTGAACATCGGAGCGGGTGCGCCGGGCGCGCTCCGCCGCGCGAGCGATCCGGGATTCGACCTCAATTAATTTTTCTTTGAGTAACAGACGATACATAGCTTAGCGCAGGGCCCCCACTGTCAGAAGTCCTCGTTACGGAAATTCGCCAGGCGATCGAGCGTTTTCTCGATACCAGCCAGGATCTCGTGCTGTGCGAGCCGGGCGAACAGTCGCTGGCCATCACCGCGGAAAACTTCGTGGTGGAAGTACGCGGCGCGTGCGTCCAGCTGCAGGCCTGGGATCAGAAGCGCAATCTGGTGCGCCGCGTCAGCGCCATCGAGCGCGAGACGCGCGGAAAAATGGTTCTGAGAGTGGCTCGATTCGGCAAACTGGCCGGAACGCTGGAGCTGATCGATCGTGGCCGGGTTAGCGCGGGCAACCTCCCGCTCCGCACGGCGCGCCTGGGGTTTCGCGAGCAGTTCCGGCTCTTTCTGCGTCGCCAGTTCCCGGCTTACAAGCTGGCCGAGCTGACCACCGAAGCCGATCTGGAACATAGCCTCTCGCCGGCTTACCCCCGTGCCTTGCTGCGGCAAGGTGCCTCCGCCTGGGCCGCCATCGGGGTGGCTGCCGATGCCGTGCATCCGGACGGCATTCTCACCTTCGGTCTGATCTGGCTGGATTATTTGCGCCGCCGCGAACCGTCGCTCGGAATTCATGGCTTGGTCCTTTACCTTCCGCAAGGCGCCCAGATGACCACTTGCCTGCGGCTGCTCTATCTCGATCCGGCCGCGGCGAAGTACCGGGCTTTCGCCTACGCCGAGGACGGTCTTGAAACGAGCATCGATCTTCGCGATTGCGGTAATCTGGCGACTCATCTGGACCCCTGCCGCCGCCGTTCTCTGGCCCGCCCGCACATCGAGGCGCCGGGCGTAGAGACCATCGAGCGCTCCGATGGCGAATTGAGCTTTCGCGTGCATGGCCTCGAATTCGCGCGAACCGCCGGCTCCGAAGTGCTATCGGGGCTCCGTGCAAAGCGCGCCGCCGAACTTTCCCGCCTGCGCTCGCCCGATGCGGCAGACCGCCGCCACCCGCTGTATCTGGGGAATCCGGAAGCCTGGCTCGAATCTCAGGTGCGCGCGCACATCCAGGAGATCGACGCCACTCTCCTAGCCGCGCCCATCTATGGCCAGGTTCCGGCCTTTGCCGCCGCCGACCGGGGCATGCTGGACTTGCTCGCCATCGACACCAGCGGACGGCTGGCGGTGCTGGAGTTGAAAGCCTCCGAAGATGTCCATCTTCCGCTCCAGGCACTGGATTACTGGATGCGCGTGGCCTGGCACCTGGAACAGCGCGAATTTCAGAGCAACGGCTATTTCCCCGGGCAGGAGCTCCGGCCCGAGCCTCCCCGGCTACTGCTGATCTCGCCGGCACTCGATTTTCATTCTTCCAACGAGCGCGTGCTGCGTTATTTTTCTCCCGCCATCCCGGTCGAACGGCTGGGCGTAGGATTAGAATGGCGTAAGGAGCTGAAAGTGATGTACCGCTCGTAAGCCCAGGCCGGCCAGCATGTCAATCCAAGTCTTCCAACACATCAAGGACGCAATCCGCAACCTGGACCCCGAAGATATACGGCGGCACACTGAGCGTCCGCTCAGATTCTTTCTGTATGCCGATCGAGAAGCCGACTATCGCGAGATGGAGGACTTTCTGGTTCCACGGGACCTCTCCGAAGCCAGGCGCGCGCAAGCCCGGCGCGTGATTTATCGGGCTTCGGAAAGCACCTTGCCGGTGGAAGGCAACGATCTGGAGGTCTACTTCGACGACTCCGGCGATCTGGCCACCGGCTCTTCGGGTCTGTTCACGTTCGATCCAGCCAATCCACGAGTCATGATTCATCAAGTGCTGGGCCGCCGGCCGGATCTGGCTGTTCCGCTGGGGCTGCACGTGCTGCCTTTTCGGGAGGAAGTCTCGCGCCGCATGGTAAAGAAGATCGCCAGGGAGAACGCTCTCTTCGCCCTGGCCACGGCGGTGCCGGACATTGTTCCGTTCATCTCCCTGCCCTGGGCGATAGGCGAGTTTGCCTCCGACACGGCGTTCCTGACGGCCAATCAGATCCGCATGGCATTCCTTTTGGCGGCCGCAAACGACCGCGACGTGGGCTACCGCGAGCAGCAAGCCGAGATCGCCACCATCGTCCTGGGGGCCTTTGGTTGGCGAGCGCTGGCTCGCGAGTTGGTGGGCAAGATCCCATGGGGCGGCGGATTGATTCCCAAGGCCGCCATCGCTTACGCCGGGACGCGCGTGGCTGGACTGTCACTCGAGCGTTACTATCGCCTGGGCAAAGCCTACACGCGCGCCGAGCGCCGCCTGGCCTATGAGGACGCCTTGGAGCGCGGCCGGCATCTGGTCGCCGGGGTGGTGGAAGGATTTCAGCGCAACCGCCGGGGCGCGTAACTCATGCCTCGCCTTCGCCACATCGTTCAGGTTGCACTCCTTGCAGCGTGCTCGATGGCCAGTGCACAGTTCAAGGTAGTCGGGCCGGCTCCCTACCCGCCCGCCGCAGCACATCAGAAGATCAAGGCGTTGTTAGAACAAGTGGATGGGGCGAATCGCAAGCAGACCATCGATACGCTGACCGGCCTGCTTTCCTGGTATCGAGACGCGATCGACGACGAACTGATCGCCGGCTGGCAGAAAGACACCCGGGCGAATCTGCCGGAAGTGATGGAATCGCTGGCCGACTCGCGGGTGGCTTTGGCCATTGTCGAGATCTCGTGGCGCCAGCGGCTTCCAGGAGCTTTCGAGCCCGCTTACGCGCCGATGTTCGCAAACCTCATGGCCCGCTTCCCAGAGAGCGCTAAACCCTTCCTCGACGATCTCATTGGACCCATAGCAAACGGCCAGCCGCCGCCCAATTTATCGCCGCCGGCGGCGGAAACTGTCTGCAGGATTCTTCTGAGCATGCCGGATATCGAAAATTGGAGGAGGAACGCCCTTGAAATCCTGCCGCATTATCGCCGTGCAGCCGAAAGCATTCTTGTTCAGGATATGCGCGGGAGCGACCAGGAAAAGAGTTATCGAGCTCGGCGCTGGCTGGCCGATCTCAAATCCGACGTGCCTGGTGTTGCGAACGAGCAGCCCAGCCCGCGCAGAAGGTCGACACAAAGCCTGACACCAAGCTTGACGCCCCGGCCCGCGGTAGACGACAGCACTCCTATCGGCGATCCGGCGCCGCGCGCCACCCCTCCACCAGCACCCCAGCCAGTTCCAATCTCACGTGTCTACAGCGGTGCGAAGTCCGGCACCTTGGAATGCACCGGAGCTCCCGTTCCGCAAAACGCCGAATACGTCTTCCGTAGTGTGCCGCCTGTTAAAGTGCAGCTCGACTACGACACGAAAATATGGGATGCGCGCCTGGCGCCTGGCGACGGCGGGACGCAACGCGTGATTATCAGAAACAAGAGCTCCGGCCCGCAGAAGCATTGCGTGGTGCACTGGAGCGTTATTCCGTGACGAGGAGGCCTATGCAACAAGGGCTGCTTATGCTTTTGCTGTTCGGTGTGCTGATGAGCGCGAACGCTGCCCCGCAGACGCCTCAGCCCGCCGCGGCGGACGAGGCGCAAAGCATCACACTGCCGATCGGCACCGAGATCGCCATTCGCACCCTGGACCGCATCGATTCCAAGAACGCCGACCTGCATCGAGAATATGCCGCCAGCCTGGACGATCCCGTAGTCATTGACGGCGTGCAGGTGGTGGCCGCTAATAGCAACGCCTTCTTACGCGTAACCGACAAACAGAACTCCGGGTTCACTCGGCGCGCTGCGCTAACCACCGCTCTCATCGCCGTCACCATCAATGGCCAGCGGGTGGATGTGGAGACCGACAAAGTCGACTCCAAAAGCGGCTCACAAGCCAAGCAGACCGCCGCTGGCGCCGGCATCGGCGCGGGAACCGGGGCCGCTATCGGAGCCATCGCGGGCGGTGGACTGGGAGCCGGCATCGGGGCCGCGGCGGGCGGCGCCGCTGGAGCCCTGGGAGGAGTTCTCAAGGGAAAAACCGTCGAAATTGCGCCCGAAACCCGGTTTACCTACAAGCTCACGGAGCCGGTGGTGGTCAATCTGAAGGAACCGGCCGCCCGGCAATAGGCGTCCTAATTCCTGCTGGTCTATATTGGGGCAGGAGGGTGCGTATGTTCGTTCGTCTGGCGGCAATCTCGCTGCTTGGGGCGGCGTTTTGTTCCGCCGATACTCTGACACTGCGCAGCGGACGAGTCATCACGGGTCAATACCTGGGCGGCGATGCACGCCACATCCGGATGGCGGTGGGCGATCGCGTGGACACGTTTAACGTCGAAGACGTGGGGGACCTGGAGTTCAGTGGCCCATCGGCGCCTCTTTCGCCGACAGCTTCCGAACCAGTCCCAGTTACCGGAATCCAAATTCCAGCCGGAACGTCGATCACCATCCGGATGATCGACAGCGTGGATTCCAACGTCGCGCGGCTAGGGCAGACCTTCCGCGCAAGCGTCGATGAACCCGTGCTGGTGAACGGTCAAACAACGCTTCCGCGCGGCGCCGACGCGCTGGTGAAACTCGTCGAAGACCAGCAATCCGGCAAGTTTGAAGGAAAAACCGTTCTGACTCTCGCATTAGTGGATCTCACCATCAACGGCCAGACCATCGACACCACAACGGGCGCGGTATCGCAGGCCAGCAGCTCGCGAGGCGCGCGAACGGCCGGCGTGGTGGGCGGTTCCACGGCGCTCGGCGCCATCATTGGCGCTTTGGCCGGCGGCGGCCGGGGCGCGGCCATTGGAGCAGCGTCCGGAGCGGCCGTCGGTACCGGCACTCAAGTCTTAACCAAGGGTCAACGGGTCAAGATCCCTTCCGAGACCCGGCTGAACTTCACACTTCAGCAGCCGATCCAGTTCTAACTTCGGGAGGCCTCGATTTTCGGGCATCCTAAGCCTGGGTTGGGGAGTCTAACGGGGTGCATGGGGTGGTTGTGTTAACAAATCCTTACTGCTACAGTAAAGCAACAGGTCTGGATAGTGCTAGGTGTACTATTTCTAAGGGTCATAGGAGCGCTTTGAAGCTATTTCTTACGGTCGTTCTGGTTGCAACCATTGGCTCTTCTGCAGCTCTTTGCGAGCCCAAGGCTCCGCCGATGCCGGAGCAGGAGATTGTGAACCGCTATGTCCAAGCCACGATAGCTCAGCAGAGCGCCTTGCGAGGCGGAACCGAAGAGGTGGATATTGACGCGGCAGTTCCCAAGTTCAAAAAGCAAGGCAAGTTGCACGCGCTGAAGAATATCTCCAAGCTCGGGAAGATCACCTATCGCGCGCTCGGTTTCAGCGGTGACAGCATTGTAAAGACCGAGGTGATTGCCAACTACTTAAAGGCGGAAGTGGAAGCAGCGCAGGGCCCGTCCAACTTGTCGATTACTCCGGCTAACTACAAATTCAAATACAAGGGCACGCAGGATTTGAACGGCCGGCAGGTGTATGTTCTGCACTTGAGTCCACGCGAGAAGAAGGTCGGGCTGTTCAAGGGCGAGTTGTGGCTGGACGCCGAAACGTATATGCCGGTGCGCGAGCAGGGCTCGTTTGTGAAGTCGCCCTCGTTCATGTTGAAGAAAATGCAGTTCGTACGCGACTACGAGATCCAGAACGGGGTTTCTATTCCACAGCGAACTCAAAGCCGGGTGGAGACTCGCTTCTTTGGGCAAGTGGAGTTGAATATCAACTATCTCACTTTTTCCAAGGACACAGCCCGGTCCGGGGCTGACGACTCGGAGACTGTAGCCGAGACCACCGCCAGCGAACAGCAATAACCCGAGCCTTGGGGCCCTTTAACCTGATAAACTGGCATCTGAGCGGGAATTATCCGCCCAAGGGTTGTTGTTTGTTGCTGTTAGGCGATTCGCGCCGTATTCTGAAGCTGCTGCGGAGAGAGCGTTAAATCATGAGAACTTTGTTCCTCAACCCGCCTTCGTTCGAAGGCTTCGATGGAGGCGCGGGTTCGCGCTGGCCGGCATCGCGCGAGATCGAGTCCTACTGGTATCCGGTATGGCTGGCCTATCCCGCGGGAATGCTGGCAGACAGCAAATTGGTGGATGGCCCCCCGCACAAAGTCAGCATCGAGCAGACCGTGGCCATGGCGAAGGATTTCGAGCTCCTGGTGCTATTTACGTCCAGCCCCGGATTCACGGTGGATGTTCGGATCGCTGAAATGATGAAGGACGTCAACCCGAAGATGAAAGTGGGATTTGTCGGGCCTCCGGTTACGATCGAGCCGGAAAAGTCGCTGCGGGCGTCCAAGGCCATCGACTTCGTGGTGCGGCGCGAGTTCGACCATCAAATCGCGAAGTACGCCCAAGGCACTCCGCTTTCCGAACTTCCCGGCGTCAGCTACTGGAAAGACGGCGACATCGTAAACAATCCGGAAGGCGGCGTCATAGAAAATCTGGACGAGCTGCCTTGGGTAACGAAAGTCTACAAGCGCGATCTGGATTTCCGCAAGTACAACGTGCCGTTCCTGCTAAACCCCTTCATTTCGTTTTACACCACGCGCGGCTGCCCGGCCATGTGCACGTTCTGCCTGTGGCCGCAGACGCATTCCGGACATCGCTGGCGTTTGCGA
Organism: Bryobacterales bacterium; assembly: GCA_963824345.1. GTDB lineage: Bacteria > Acidobacteriota > Terriglobia > Bryobacterales > Bryobacteraceae > Palsa-89. Next base: position 41,027 of record CAWGOZ010000004.1, on the reverse strand, counting down.
TCGTCCGACGACGTGGCGGCTGAGTGCAAATACACGCTCGAAAACTTCCCCGGCCTCAAGGAAATCTTCTTCGACGACGACACCTTCAACTACCGCAAGGCGCGCGCCATCGAGCTGTCGAACAAACTCGGGCCGCTCAACTTCACCTGGAGCTGCACCTCGCGCGTCACCACCGATTACGACACGCTGAAGGCCATGAAAGATGCCGGATGCCGGCTTTTGATCGTGGGCTATGAATCGGGCGACGAGCAGATTCTGAAGAACATCAAGAAGGGCGCGACCATCGACATGGCGCAGCGCTTCACCGATAACTGCCACAAGCTGGGACTGACCATTCACGGCGATTTCATCGTTGGTTTGCCGGGCGAAACGCGCCAGACGCTGCGCAAGACCATCGAGTTTGCAAAGAAACTGGACGTGGAGACCATTCAGGTGTCGCTGGGCCACGCGTTTCCCGGCACCGAATTCTATGAGCACGCCAAGGCCAACGGCCTGGTGTCGATCGAGGGTATGACCGACTCAGGTGGCCACCAGCTCCCCAATGCCGTGTATCCCGGATTTGATCGGGGCGAGCTGGTGGAGTGGGTGGACCGTTTCTACTCGGAATATTACTTCCGTCCCAAGGCCGTGTGGCGCGTGGTGTCGAGCGCCATTCGCCACAACGACGTCCCGCGCCTCTATAAAGAAGCGCGCGAATACCTCTTTGTCAGCCGCGGGCGCAAGAAGTTCATCAAGGAACAGAAGGAATCCACCGCGGCGCTGCGGGGGGCCGAGGGCGGCGCATCGTAAATTGAGGCGGCGAGTTGACCTCAAGACCAAGTTGCTCACTACTTTCGTAGTGAGCACGAATGTGCTGGGAAATTTCTCGATGTCCTGGGGTATGAAGCATCAGGCTGCCGATCTCGGTTGGGCGCCGCTCGACTACATTCGCTTGATTTTTACTCCCTGGGTGATGCTGGGAACAGCCCTTCTGATTTTGTGGCTGCTCTCACGCATGACGCTGCTGGGCTGGGCGGATTTAAGCTACGTGCTCCCGATGACGTCGATAGGCTACGTGCTGAGCGCCGTTTTGGGAAAGGTGTTCTTCGGCGAGTCAGTGACCTGGCAACGCTGGCTAGGAACGGCGTTCATCGTTATGGGCATCATTTTCGTTGGATTGACGTCCGCCAATACAACCAAACCGGAGCCGGCACGATGAAGTGGATCATGGTGGTAATCATTGTCGGCTCGACCGTGTTGGCCGATGTGCTGCAGAGCTTCGAGATGAAACGCCATACCGTCGCGGTGGAGGACTTGCGGCCCGGGCGCTTGGGGGGCATGCTGGCCGGACTCGCGCGGCGGGTTCCCCTGGTAGTGGCCGTGTTCTTCATGGCGGTCTCTTTTTTCGCCTTCATGAAGCTGCTGTCGGTGGCGGATCTCAGCTTTGCGGTTCCTGTGACGGCCGCTAGCGTTGCGCTGGAGACGGTTCTGGCGCGCGTGATCCTCAAGGAAAAAGTGACGGCTCTGCGATGGGCCGGCGCGCTTTGCGTAGCTTGCGGAGTCGCGCTGCTGGCCGTGTGAGCGCCCTCGGCATCGCGGTTATTTTAATTGCGATCGCGGCGGGGCTGTATCAACTTTTAGCCATTCTTGCGGTCCTGATCCATCGACAGCGTACCGCCACTTGTCCGCCGCCCGGCTTCTCAGTTTCGATATTGAAGCCGATCCATGGCAGGGATGCAGGTTTTTACGAAGCCATTCGCACCCACGCGCTCCAGCAGTATCCCGAGTTCGAAATTCTGTTCGGAGTCCGGCGGCCCGATGATCCCGCGGTAGCCGAAGTGGAGCGGCTCAAGCGCGATTTTCCGCGCGTGGCGATTCGGCTGGTATTGTGTACCTCGCCCGCGCCGAATCTAAAAGTCGGATCGCTGATGGATCTGGCGCGCGAAGCCCGGCATCCCATCCTGATCGTCAACGACAGCGACATTAGCGTGCCTCCGGATTATATTCGCGATGTGACGGCTCCCCTCGCTGACGCAAACATTGGGCTGGTCACATGTTTATACCGCGCCGAGGTGCACGACTGGCCCAGCCGGTTCGAAGCGCTGGCCATCGCGACCGATTTCGCGCCCAGCACTCTGGTGGCGCGCATGTTTGGCGTCTCGGACTTCGGGCTGGGATCGACGCTCGCGTTCCGCGCAGCCGACCTCGAACGCATCGGCGGTTTCCAGGCGATCGCCGATTACATCGCCGACGATTATCAACTGGGCCATAAGCTGCACTCGCTGGGGATGCGGAACGTGATCTCGGAACTAGTGGTCAGCACCCGGCTGTCATCGGAATCGTGGCTGGGCGCGTGGCGTCACCAGGTGCGTTGGGCGCGGACCGTTCGGATGTCCAGCGGCGCCGGCTACCTGGGGCTGCCCATCACGAACGCCAGCTTGTGGGCGGCGGTCGCGGCGATTTTTGGATTTTGGTGGGTTGCTCTCCCGCTGCTCGCGATCCGCTTCGCCATGGCGATCGTTTGCAGCTGGCTGGCGCTTGGCGCGAGGGACGTTTGGAAGTACTGGTATGCGATTCCGTTGCGCGATCTGTGCGGCGTGGCGGTATGGGGCGCGGGCCTGGTTGGCCATGAGGTGGTCTGGCGCGATCAGAAACTGCGGCTCGATCGCGACGGCAAGATCGTGGAAGCGAAGCCGCGCTTGCTATAATGGACATCGCGCGCCCGTAGCTCAGTTGGATAGAGCGTCTGGCTACGAACCAGAAGGTCGCATGTTCGAGTCATGCCGGGCGCACCAGAAATCAAAAGAAGCGCACATTTGCGGAGATCCTCTGCCAGCTTGAGCGTGGCCGCTTGATCTTCTGGTCTCCACACAGACCGCCAACGACTTTAGCAGAAACCCATTCTAATGAACAATTCTGGGTCTAACCTCGTCGATTCAGACGAAGTTGCCCAAGAATAAGTCGTGCGCGACGGTGCGTGTTTCCGCCCCCGTGCGAGCAAAATTCAAACATTTCACTTATACTTTGTTCGAGGTGATACTTTATGCCCCAGAAACTCGCTGGTGAACCTGAGGACGATCACTGGTTGGAAGTTATCGGACGATCGCTCGCCTACATGTGCTTACACTCGGCGAACATGGCAGAACGTTCACTGGCGGATAAGGCAGGACTGTTGGAGGCTCTCGGCCTCAGCCGCACCGAGTCTGCTCAATGCTCGGAACGAGCTACAATTCGCTGACCGAACTGATGAGGGTCGCCCGAAACAAGAAGAGACCGGCAAGGAAGAATCCAAATGGCCGCAAGGCAAAGAACCGTTGAAGTGTCGGAGGAACCCCAGCCGCGTGCGGACTTCGAATTGGGACGGATCGCCCGGCTGCTGGGATTGATCCCACGAAGGATTTGCCTCAGATCGAGCAGGTAGGCAGACTTCGAGCTATCGGCTTTGCCAACGTCGAGATCGCCGACATCCTAGGCATCACCTCCAACCACGTCGGGGTCGCGCTTCACGACTACAAGTCTAAGCCAAAAGGGTCCAGCCGGTCCAAGACTGGAAGCAAGAAGAAGTGACCCCTGATGGCCAGAGTCAACCAGAGTCTCTTAACGCGCCTCGAATCGAAGTTGAAGGTTGGGCGAAAACAGGTCTACGCGCTGATCCAGCGCAAGGGCCTTCAGACTCATCTTCCTGCTGAGCTAGCTGCCATTGCGCTTGCTGCCGAAAAAGGGATCGGTATCACCCGATACGCGTCTGCTGAACAACTCGCCCAAATTCGGCAGACGACCTCAGGTTTTGCGACCGCAACGGCTGTTAGCCCGCCTCTAACTCCGATAAGAGCATCCCGTAGACCAGCGGGAGAAAAGAGAGCGCTTCGGCGTGTCCAAAAAGGGGCAAGTCGGTCTTCGTGGTCCACGGCCGGAACGGGCATTTACGGCGTTCGTTATTCGCCTTTCTGCGTTCAATCGGCTTGAATCCCATTGAATGGCTTAAAGCGATTCAGATGACGGGCAGGCCGAGTCCATACGTCGGGGAGATACTTGACGCCGCTTTCAGCAAAGCTGTCGCCGTGGTCGTCCTGTTTTCGCCGGACGACGAAGCGAAGCTCCGAGCGGAATTTCTGAAGGCAACCGATGGCCCAGATGAGCGAACCCTCACGGGGCAACCGCGTCCCAACGTACTGTTCGAAGCTGGGATGGCGTTCGGAAGCAAACCGGACAAGACGGTGTTGGTTCAAGTTGGTGAAATGCGGCCATTCAGCGACATCGCTGGGCGGCATGTCGTCCATCTCTCAGACTCTCCGGAGAGCAGGCAAGAGCTCGCAACAAAACTTGAAAGCGCGGGATGTATCGTCGATCTGTCTGGGTCGGATTGGTTAAGGGAGGGCGCGTTCTCGCGCTCGACCGAAGCTGAACAGATCGGTCAGGTGCTACTGGCGGCTGGCGGCAACAAGGGTCGAGCGGCAAAGCTTCTGGGCATCGAGCGCAAAACGCTGTATAGGAAGCTCGATGAGCTGGGCCTTTAGAATTCGATAGCAGGAACAGCAACTCTCGACCATCTCTTCGTTTCGCGGCTCAACCGGCCCACCGGAGTTGCTCTTCTAGTTGTAGGCGTGTGACGATGGGTTTGATGCCGAAGGAATACGTAAACCTCAGCCACGGAGCATACCGGATTTCGGACACTCGCGTATCACTCGATTCACTGGTGTATCTATTCCGCGAGGGCGTGTCGGCGGAAAGCATGGTCGAGAGCTACCCGGCATTGACGCTCGAGCAAGTGCATGGAGCGCTCGCATTTTATCTTGCAAACCAGAAGGAAATCGACGAATACCTTGTCGAAGGTCAGCGCGCCGCGGAGGTTCAACACCGGCGGTCCAGACAAACGAATGCCGAACTGATTGCGAAGCTCCAACGGGCGCGCAATGCGAGTCAAATTCCAAGCTGACGCCGATCTCGACGGCCGCGTTCTGCGCGGGCTGCGACGGGCCGCGCCGGAAATCGATATCCGCACGGCGGCGGATGCAGCCCTCGAAGGTTTGGGAGATCCAGAAGTCCTGCTGATCGCCGCCGACTCGGGGCGAATTCTTGTCAGCCAAGATCGGCGGACAATGCCTGTACACTTTGCTCGCTTCGCGGCTGCCAAGAGAAGCCTCGGTGTCATCCTGCTGCGCGAAGCAATTCCTATCTCGACCGCGATCGAAGAACTCCTTCTCATCTGGAGTGCGAGCGATGCTGAGGAATGGGAGGGCCGACTCGTCTGGATTCCATTATGAAAAGAACCCACCCAATCGCCCACCCATGAACGTGCTTAGGGTAGTCAAAGTGCATTTTCTTGCGAAAATATTACTCCTGTAATCAAGGAGTTAGGGGATGACAGTTGGCTACGAACCAGAAGGTCGCATGTTCGAGTCATGCCGGGCGCACCATACAATCAACGACTTGCTTCTGACCGCCAGCGAAATTTGCGGCCGGCCGGGCCTACGGCAACGTTGAAGCCAGCATCGCATTGGGCTCGCACGGTCGAAGACCAATCCTCGCAACGCAGGCGTCAGGCCAATTCCGGTGCACGCCTTTCTTCCCATGGGAGCTGGTTTCCGTCATCGGCGCGATCAGCAATCCGATCGCCGATGTGAGTGAAGCGATCGCGCCATTGGCGCATCAGCCGGAAGTCAAGGTTCAGAGAAACTGGTGCTACTTACGTTATGATGAAGCACGTCACGGGCCCATTCTCGACTCAAGGGCCGACGCTTTAGTCAACACCGTGAATCGAGTACCGAAAGCCGGGAAGGTTGGGGGAGCAACGCCGCCGCTGGGATAGACGCATCAGTGGGCAGTTCGAGTCGCTGGCGGGGATCCACCGTCTGGCAGGGTATACTGCGGAAAGACAATATGGCCGCTGAGAATCTTGCCGCTATGATTAGCCCCCTTACGCTGGAGGAACAGGAGGGCGCTGCGCGGGCAGCCCATACAAAGGAGCTAAAGGGATGATTCGCAGACTATTTTCCACGGATGACAGCGCCGCGACGGCGATTTTGAGACTGGTCTTGGGACTAGTCTTCTTCGCGCACGGAGCACAGAAAATGTTTGGATGGTTTGGAGGATTTGGATTCTCCGGCACGATGGGCTTCTTCACCGGCGCCATGCACATCCCGGTTCCGCTCGCCTTCTTAGCGATCGCGGCGGAGTTCTTCGGTGGGCTTGGACTCATCCTGGGATTTCTCACGCGAATCGCGGCGTTCGGAATTGCAGTGAACATGCTAGTCGCGATTGCAACCGTGCATAGTGCCTACGGATTTTTCATGAATTGGAACGGCAGCCAGAAAGGCGAGGGCTTTGAGTATCACCTGCTGGTGCTCGCAATGACGGCATTCCTAATGATCCGCGGGGCGGGCGCGTTCTCGGTGGATCGCGCCCTCGGTCTCGCTAAGCCGTCCGGTACGCTGTAACGGAGTCTCCCGCATTCATCAGCCGGAGAACAGCCGGAATTCCAGGTGAGAGAATCACAACCACCTGTTTTGCACGGTCGCTTGAAGCATGCGGCGTGTGCGGATTTTGGAGTGGCTTTCAATCGGGGCTTCTCAGCGGCAAATCCTGGCCGATTATCCCCAGCTCGAACCGGATGACCTCCTTGCCGCATACACTCACCGGCCGAGTTGACAGCAGCGCGCCAAGCGTCCGAGCGCCTTGAATGAGATAAAATGGCCAGGCTACTCGGGCTTGCATGCAACTCCCGGCTCGGTCACGCATTTGGGGTTAGCATAGGATTTCGACGCCCTCCCGAGAAATATGATCGTCAAGCTCAATCACCTGCAAGGCAAAGCGGCGGCTACCAGCGCCCAGGATGTAATCGGGACCCTGTATACGCTGCTGGAGGAAGGCCACATTGAGAAGGCCCAGTTTGCCCGGCTCCAGATTGAATTGGACTGGATTCAATACAAGCAGAACTTTCGCGAAGTGGTGATCGCGACCCAGGGGTACAACGAGCAGGGCAAGCAGGTTCCCCTCATGGATGTGCACGTCGACACCCGGCAAGTGGTGCCGGGATGTTTGCGGGCCGCGCTGCTGCGCGCCTTGGCCAGGACCAATGCGGGCGCGCCGCAGGAGCAGGACCGGCTGCCGCTGGAGCAGTTCCAATCCATGCGCTCCAGCATCGTCTGGGAGTTCAATAAGCTCTATTGGACCCGTTTAAGGGACTGGGAGCTGGCTACCGGCAAAGGGTATGAGCAGGCGCTGCCGGGCGGCCAGTCCGACGGGCACCATCCGGAAGCAATCGCCGACAGCGTGGGCGATTTCTGGACGTTGTTGCGGGATCTGGAAGCCAAGCATCAGCTTCCGCCGGAGATCTATCTGCTGGAAATCGGCGTGGGCGCCGGAGTGCGCTGCGGGCTGTGGCTCACCAAGTTTCGGGCGCTGGACCGTCAGCGTGGAACCGACTACTATCCGAAACTGCGCGTCCTTCTGGGCGACTATTCGCTCGCAACGCTGGACATGTCCAAGCCGGCCGTGAAGGATCATGAAGAGCTTTGCAGCTACCTGGTGCTGGATGCCATCAATCCGCTGAAGACCCTCTCGTTCCTGCGCCACAAGATCATGCAGGTGCACGCCACCAACGTCTACGACAATCTGCCGGATGAAGAAGTGGTGCGGCGCGACGGAAAACTGTATTTCGTGCAGGTTCGCGCTTATCTTCCCATGGCCGATGTGGCGCATCTGGCGACCGAGTTCGAGATTCCGCCGGAGCAACTGCGGTCCACGGTGAGCCGTTTGCTGTCGGGCAGCGCCGATTTTCTGGGCGATCCCTCGCGCGGCGTGGCTTTCTGGATGCAGCTTTGGAATGCCGTGCGTTTGGAAGAACGGCTGGTCCAGATGGAAGATCTTCCCGATTTCCCTTTTCCGCAGGGCTTGGACGCTTCCAAGGTGGAGGACATCCTCAAGGAAGCTCCCAGCGATTTTCGTTTTCACTTGAGTTCGGGCGCGGTCGAAAGCTTTCTAAACACGCTTCCGCTGCTGCATCCGCGCGGCTATCTGCAGGTTCAGGATATTTTCGTAACGGACCTGGATCAGTATCGCCTGGGCTTTTACGGTCCTGGAAAACTGGATGGATCGCTGCTGAACTGGGTCAATGGTGCTTTACTAAAAGAGGTGGCCGAGCGAGCCGGTTACGACGTGCACTTCGCTCCGTTCCACTACCGCAAAGGATCGCGCACTTCCGTTCTGTATACGACACGCCGAGAATAAATGACTCCCACTCTCCCTATCACGATGGTCGGCAGCTACGCCATGCCGGGCTGGCTGGAGCGCCTGAAGACCGAATATTTCGCCCGGCGGATCAGCCGTCACGATCTCGACGAGATCTATGACGCGGCGGCCAAGGCTGCCATTAAGGATCAAGAAATCGCTGGACTGGACATCGTCACCGACGGCGAGCCGCGCCGCGACAACATGGTGGATTACTTCGTCGAGCGGCTACCGGGAGTGCAGATTGACCGGTCGTCCAAGAAGTTTTATTACGATTTTTACGACAGCGTGGTGCAGGGCAAGCTGCCCATGGCATCGCTCGGCCTGGTGCCGGATTTCAACTTTCTGAAGGCGTTCACCGAGCGCGCAACCAAGATCTGCATCACCGGCCCGCATTGTCTGAGTAAGCGCATTCGCAATCAATATTATCCGAGCGAAGAGGCGTTGGCCACCGATATCGCCAAGGTGATGAACCTGGAATTGAAGGCTCTGGTGAAGGCGGGCGCGCAATATATCCAGATCGACGAGCCGTATTATTCGGGCTTTCCCGAAGACCTGCCGTGGTGCGTGAAGGTTTTGAACACCATGGTGGAGGGCGTGAACGCCAAAATCGCGGTGCACATCTGCTATGGGAACCGCTATGGCAAACCTTCCTGGGAAGGCAGCTATCGGTATCTGTTCCCGACCATCATGGAAGCCAAGGTGCATGCGTTGACCCTGGAATTCGCGCGGCGCGGCGGCGAGGATCTGGATCTGTTCAAGGAATTCAACACGAATTTCGAGCTGGGCGTCGGCGTGATCGACGTGAAAACCGACGACATCGAAACACCCGAGATGGTGGCGGATCGCATTCAGAAAGCCTTGAAGGTGCTGCCGCCGGAGCGGATCTTCATTCTTCCGGACTGTGGGCTGTTCCACTTGTCGCACGACGTGGCGTTTTCCAAGCTCAGAGCCATGGTGGAAGGCACGCGTATCGTCCGCAAGGAGTTGGGTAAGTCGTAAATGCCGTCCGTGAATCCAGTTCGGGAAGCGCTCGCCAGCGGCCATTTTTGCTACATGGTGGAGTTGGTCGCCAGCGGCCTCACGCGCGAGGCGAAGCTGATGCACGTCGCCTCCGAACTGGCGCAGATTCCAAACGTGGTGGCCGGCAGCATCACCAGTTACGCCGGCGGCGCGATGGGGCACGATCCCATCCGCGTCGGGACGGCGGCGCGTGCGCGCGGTCTGGTTCCCAACATTCACTTGACCTGCGTGAATCGCGATCCGTTGGACGTCCGCAACGCTCTGGACGATCTGATCGCGCTCGGGATCGAGAATGTCTTCGCCATCACGGGCGACTATCCCAAGGGCGCGGCGCCGGCAACGGTGGAGTTCGCAGCCGACTCGGTCCAGTTGGTGGAAATGATCAGCGAGATGCGCGTTGCCCGGGGCTGGCCGTTCCACATCTCGGTGGCGGTCTCGCCGTTCAAATACACCGAAGCGGATTGCGCCTATCAATATCTCAAGCTCGAAAAGAAGATTGCCGCCGGTGCCGACTACGCGGTCACGCAGCTCGGATTTGACTCACGCAAGTTCCGCGAGCTGAAGCGCTACCTGGACGAGCGCGGCTTGAAGACGCCCGTGCTTGGCAACGTGTACGTGCTGCCCCCCAAGGCGGCCGAGAGAATGTCGAAAGGCGAGCCGCCTGGATGCTGGGTTTCGCCCGAACTGCTTGAAAAGATCCAGGTCGAAGCGAAAGCGGCGGACAAAGGCATGGCCGCGCGGTTGGAACGCGCCGCGCAAATGGTAGCCATCGTGCGAGGCCTGGGGTACGCGGGTGCCTACCTTGGCGGCAATCATCAAGCCGAGAACATTCGCTGGATCATCCGCCGTTCCGAAGCTCTGGCCCCGCGCTGGGAGGAACTGGCCGAGGAAATGAGTTACGGCGCCAAGGGCGGATTCTATTTCTACGATTCGCCGCCGGCTCCGCCCAAGCCGCGCGAATTCACGCAGAAACTCTTCGATGTCATCGAGCCGGCCAACACTCCGGCCCCGCTGCGCACGGTCTTGACGGGCATCCTGCGCTGGATCGATAAGCGCCCCGCGGCTGCGCATGCCTTGGAAGAGGCCGAGTTGGCCTTTAAGAAACCGGTCTTTGGATGCCAGGCTTGCGGCAATTGCGTTCTGGGCTTGATGGAATACGTCTGCCCGATGACCTGTCCCAAGAACATGCGCAACGGACCCTGCGGCGGCACCTCCAACGGCCAGTGCGAGGTGATCCCCGAGCAGGCGTGCATCTGGGTGGAGGTCTACCAGCGTGCCAAGTCCGCCCAGCGCGTCGACGAGTTGAAAACCTACATCCCTCCGCGGAACCGCTCCTTGCAAGGGACCAGCTCCTACATCAATTATTTCCTCGATCGCGACAGCCGCCCCGGGCACGCACAGCCGCTGGTTACAATCGGCAATGTGCAACCGGTGGCGGCCAGCGAAGCGGAAGAGTCGCTCGTCAAAACGCACGGCGCGAAGTAATTCGCATCCGCGCGCGTGAGCGATCGTTCTTGTCTAACTCCCGTGAGGCCGCCGGCGCGCAACTTGGTCGCGTGGACACGGCGGAGGATTGCCGGGAAGCTGGATTCAGAACCGCCAATTCGATAGGCCTGGGAAATCTAGCTCGTCATCCACCCAACGGTAGCGGAGCACGTCGATGCCGATTTTTTACTCTGTCGCGCGTTTGGTTGCTCAATTCTTCCGGCGCAACAAACACAAGCTTCGGCTGAGCGACCCACGCGCCGATCCCGGCCTTCTGGAATACCTTCGGCACTCGGAATCCCTGCGGACGCAAGGGCATTCTATCGGCAAGGACCTATTTTCATCGTGAACCGCCCACGGCAGCTGCTCATTAAGGCACTCGCCCATCCCCTAGCCGACCAGGCCGGCGCGGAGAACCCGTTCGCGCCGGGCGATCGGCAACGTGCAACCGGCGGCAGCGAGCGAATCGGAAGAAACCGTGCTGAAGAAGTTGTTTCTAGAGCGCCAGAACCAGCCGCAAACCAGCGTCCACGGATGTTTGCATCCGCGGCGGAATTTTGCCGATGTAATCAGTAAGGAAACCGCGGTCAATCGCCGCAAGCTGGGAAACATTAATAACGGACTCCTCGCGCAGCCCCGAGACATTACGTGGCAACGGCACATTACCAGGCGCGCTCGAAAGCGCTAGGTTGCTTGTGATTGCAGCAATGATCACCGTGCGGATGCGGCTTTGATTGAAGGCATCGGCCTGAACGACGAGGACCGGTCGCGGGAAGCCCGTTTCCGAACCGCGTGGTTCGGGCAAGTCCGCCCACCAGATCTCGCCGCGTTGCACGTCCGACATTCAACTACCAGGGATCTTTGGCGAGCGTTTGTAGCATCGCTCGCTCCCACGCGGGGTCCAGCTTAGAATCGTGCTTGGAGTACACCCGATTCAGGCGCTCCGTCACCGAATCGGCGCGATGACGCTCCAGGTATTCCGAGATGGCGGTGGCGTAGAGGCGGCTTCGCGACATACGCAACTTTTTGGCGGTGGCCTCGGCTTGGCGGAAAATTTCATCGGGCAGAGAAACAGCCGTTTTCATATTTCTAGTATAACCCGAGTTATACCGGCGCCGAGGCCGCCCCGCTGCCGTCTATCCCGGCGGCCGTCAAACACAACGTGCCGGCAAGGCAGAAAAGACCCGGAGAAAACGCTGCTTGAAACCGCGCCTCATGCGATCACGCTGCTCCCCCATCCATCTTCCCAACCCACTCAACAGCATCCGGCTCCCCGCCCGCGAAAGCGCCACCCTCCCATGCTAAAACTGCTCCCGAGGTACTCCATGACAAACCCAATCCCCAATCCCCAACCGCAAACCCCCAATCGCTCCACCGGCCCCCGCACCGCTGCCGGCAAACAGCGTTCTTCCATGAATGCCCTTACCCACGGCCTCACCAGCCGCTCTCCCGTTCTCGCGACTGAGGACCCCGCCGCCTACCAGCTCCACTGCCGCCAGTTCTACGGCGAATACCAACCGGCGACCCCCACCGAGACCCAGCTCACCCAGGAACTCGCCGACACCGCCTGGCGCATCAACCGCATCCCGTCGCTCGAAGCCGCTCTCCTTGACCGCGCCGCCAATCCACCCAACGATCAAGCTCGCCAGCCTAATCAAGAAATAGCGTTCGACATCGTCGACGCCCACCGCGCCCTCGCCACCCTCGGCCTTCACTACCAGCGGCTCTCCCGCCAGTTCCAAAAGACTGTTGACCACCTCCGCGAAATCCAGGCCGAGCGCCGCCACCAGCAGGAGCGCGACCTCAAACAAGCCGCGGCCCTCCTGGAACTCCATAAACACAAAGGCATTCCATACGACCCCGCACAAGACGGGTTCGTTTTCTCAAGAGACCAAGTCGAAGCCTTCGCTCAACGCCTGATGCGCATCAACGAATCGCGCCACATTGAACATGTGCGCTTTTACATGCAGCCTCCCCACCGCGCCGCCGGTACAGGACTCTGATTTAGCAAAGATATAGGCAAACTTAGGTCCATTGCTTTCGATCCGCGTTGATCGGCTTTCATCTGCTGCCACCCTTTGCATTTGGGTTTTTTTCCTTCCGTCCGAGCCGCGCACCCCACCAGGGCCTAAAATAAGAGAGGAACACTGCCGATCAGTGGATGGGCGGGGCTTTCGCTCAATCGACCGCCGTATACATGACGACTACACTAACCAATCGTTCGCTCGAATTCAGGCAACGCCTGGCGCAGCGCGTCCTGGTTGCCGACGGCGCCATGGCCACTATGCTGTACTCCTCCGGCGTCTTCATCAACCGCTGCTTCGATGAGCTGAACCTGTCATCGCCCGACCTGGTCCGCCAGATTCATCGCGATTACGCGGATGCCGGAGCTGAGATTTTGGAGACGAATACCTACGGAGCCAATCGCCTCCGTCTGGCCGGATTTGGGTTCTCCGAAAGGCTCCACGCAATCAACGAGGCCGGCGTCCGGCTGGCTCGGGAAGCCTCGCGCGGCGGCCCGTTCGTCGCCGGCGCCATGGGTCCGTTGGGCGTCCACCTGGAACCGCTTGGCCCTCTTTCTTTCAGCGAAGCCCGCGCTATTTTTCGCGAACAAGCCGAAGCGCTGGTGGGCGCCGGAGTGGACCTGCTGATCCTGGAGACTTTCGGCGATTTGAATGAGCTGCGCGAAGCGGTTCTGGCGGCCCGCGAAGCTGCCGGGGCCGATCTGGTGATCGTGGCGCAGTTGGCGGTCGACGATTTCGGATGCCTGGCCAGCGGCGCAACCGTGGAGACTTTCAGCCGCGAGATGAACTCCTGGCCCGTGGATGTCATCGGAGTCAACTGTTCGGTTGGGCCCAAGACTACGTTCGAGGTCATCGAGCAGCTGGCCCGGCTGTCCTCCAAGCCCTTGAGCGCAATGCCGAACGCCGGAATCCCCACGCGCGTGGAAGGCCGCAATATTTATCTGTGCTCGCCGGAGTACATGGCGCAATACGCCCGGCGGCTCCTGCTGGCGGGGGTGAAGATCATCGGAGGCTGCTGCGGCACCACGCCGGAGCACATCAAGCTGATTCGTTCCGAAACCCACTCCCTGCAACTGAGGGAAGGGTCTCGGGACAGCGCGGCGCCAGGCGGCCCGAGTGCGGAGCTCGAATCCAAATCCCAGGGACTAACGCCGATTCCGATGGCGGAAAAGTCCAAGCTCGGCGCCAAACTGGCCGCCGGAAAATTCGTGGCCATGGTGGAAATCCTGCCGCCACGCGGATTGGACGCTTCCAAAGAAATTGCGGGTGCGCGGCTTTGCGCCGAACATGGGATCGACTGCATCAACGTCCCGGACGGCCCCCGAGCCAGCGCCCGCGTCAGTGCCCAGGCTACCTGCCAGCTCATCCAGCAGCAGGCGGGAATTGAAGCCGTGAACCACTTCTGTTGCCGGGACCGCAACATTCTGGGCATTCAGTCCGAGTTGCTGGGAGCCCACACGGTGGGGATCCGCAATCTGATCTGCATCACCGGCGATCCTCCGCGCATGGGCATGTACCCGGGCGCCACGGCCGTGTTCGATATCGATTCCATCGGCCTGATCAACATCGTCAAGAATCTCAATCGCGGCTTGGATATCGGCGGCAACCCGCTGGGATCCCAGACCGCGCTCGTCATCGGCTGCGGGGCCGATCCTGGAGCGCTCGATATGGACGAGGAGGTCCGCCGATTCGAGTGGAAGGTCCAGGCCGGGGCGGAGTATGTCGTAACACAGCCGGTATTCGATCTGGACCTGCTGGAGATTTTTCTCAAGCGCATTGAACACGTCCGGATCCCGGTGATCTGCGGGATCTGGCCGCTCTCCAGCCTGCGCAACGCGGAGTTCATGATGAACGAGCTGAGGGTGCATGTTCCCCCGCGGTTCGTGGAACGCATGCGCCGCGCCGACAATCAGGAGAAAGCCCGCCAGGAAGGCGTGGCGATCGCCCGGGAGATGGTGGCGCAGGTGCGGCCCATGGTCGAAGGCGTCCAACTGAGCGCTCCCTTCGGCCGCTACCAATTGGCCGTGGAAGTGGCGGAGGCCATCGGTTCTAGAGAATGACTGAGCGGGCCACGCGTCAACAGACCCTGGAGGATCTTCTCGCGCAGCGCGTCCTGATTTTGGACGGCGCCATGGGGACCATGCTCCAGCAGCGCCATCTCAGCGCGGCGGACTTCGGCGGCGCGTCTCTGGAAGGCTGCAATGAGAATCTGGTGCGCACCCGGCCGGACGTGGTGCTGGATATCCATCGGGCTTACCTCGAAGCGGGCGCGGACATCGTGGAAACCAATTCGTTTGGCGGCGCCAGATTGGTGCTGGCCGAGTACGGCCTGGAAGGCGATGCGCATGCGTTGAACCTTCAGGCAGCACGGCTGGCCCGGCAGGCGGCCGACCAATTCTCCACCTCCGGCAAGCCCCGTTTCGTGGCGGGCGCCATGGGTCCCACCACCAAAGCCATCAGCGTCACCGGCGGCGTCACGTTTCCCCAACTCATTGACAATTTCTATGAACAGGCCGGCGCGCTGCTGGAGGGCGGCTCGGATCTACTGTTACTTGAAACCTGTCAGGACACCCGCACGGTGAAGGCCGCGCTGGTGGCCATCGAACGGCTGCGGCACGAGCTGGGCGAGCATATCCCGATCATGATCTCCGGAACCATCGAGGCCATGGGCACCATGCTGGCGGGGCAAACGGCGGATGCGTTCTGCGCTTCCGTGGCCCACGCGGACTTGCTTTCCATCGGCCTCAACTGCGCCACCGGTCCGGAGTTCATGACCGATCATCTTCGCACCATTAGCGAGATGTCGCCGTTCCGGGTTTCCTGTTATCCCAACGCGGGCCTGCCGGATGAAGAAGGGAAGTATCTGGCCACGCCGGAATCTCTCGCAAGCCACCTGGAGCGATTCCTGGATCTGGGCTGGCTGAACATGGTGGGGGGATGTTGCGGCACTACCGACGCACACATTCGCGCCATTGCTCAGATGGCCGAAGGCAAGCGCCCGCGCCGGACGCCGGAACGTTCGCACCGCTCCTACTACTCCGGGATCGAGCTGGTAGAAGCCGACGAGAGCAATCGCCCGCTGGTGGTGGGCGAGCGCACCAATGTAATCGGCTCGCGGCTTTTTAAGGACCTGATCGCCGGGGAAAACTGGGAGGAAGCCAGTGAGATCGCCCGCCGCCAGGTGAAAAATGGAGCCCACATCGCCGACGTGTGCCTGCAAAGCTCGGACCGCGACGAGATCCAGGATATTCCTCACTTCTATGAGCAACTGATCCGCAAGGTCCGCGCGCCCATTATGATCGACACCACCGATTCCACCGCGACTGAACTTGCGCTCACTTATTGCCAGGGTAAGAGCATCATCAATTCAGTCAATCTGGAGGACGGGGAAGAAAAATTCGAGCGCGTCTGCCCCCTGGCGAAACGTTACGGGGCCGCGCTGGTTGTCGGCTGCATCGATGAAGACCCGGTGCAGGCCCAAGCCTTCACGCGCGAGCGCAAACTCGAGGTCGCCGAGCGCTCTTACCATCTGCTGACCCAGAAACACAAGATCCCGCCCGAAGACATCATCATCGATCCGCTGGTGTTTCCCTGCGCCACCGGAGACGCCAACTACATTGGGGGCGCCGTCGAGACCATTGAGGCCATTCGCGCGATAAAACAGACCCTGCCGTACGTGAAGACCATTCTCGGCATCTCCAATATCTCATTCGGGCTTCCCCCGGCAGCTCGTGAGGTGGTGAACTCGGTCTTTTTGTATTACTGCACCAAAGCCGGCCTCGATCTGGCCATCGTCAACGCGGAGAAGCTGGAGCGCTTCGCATCCATTCCGGAAATCGAACGTCGCTTGGCGCACGATCTGCTCTTTAACGCGCCGCCGGCCGATGCGCCTCCGGCCGATGTGGACGAAACTTTGCGTGGCGCTCCGGCGGACTGGCGGGAGCAGTCCCATGTGCAACGAGCCGCGATCAACCAATTCCACATCGCCGCCATCACCGCGCATTTCCGGCAAGCCACCAAGCGATCCAAACAACTCGCCGAGGACCTGTCGCTGGACCAGCGGCTCGCCAACTACATTGTCGAAGGCAGCAAGGACGGCCTGATCGCCGACCTGGACCGCAAACGAGAGGAGGGCGCCGATCCACTCGATATCGTCAATGGCCCGCTGATGGATGGGATGAGCGAAGTGGGGCGGCTGTTTAACAACAACGAGCTGATCGTGGCGGAGGTGCTGCAATCGGCCGAGGCCATGAAGACCGCGGTGAGCCATCTGGAGCGCTTCATGAAAAAAGGCGAGGCCTCCGCGCGCGGCAAGATCATCCTCGCCACCGTGAAGGGCGACGTGCACGATATCGGCAAGAACCTGGTGGAGATCATCCTGGCAAATAACGGATATTCCGTGGTCAATTTGGGGATCCGAGTGCCCCCGGAGGCCCTGATTAGCGCATATTTTGAGCACCAGCCGGACGCCATCGGGCTTTCCGGGCTATTGGTGAAGAGCACGCAGCAAATGGTGTCGACGGCCGGGGACTTCAAGGCCGCCGGAATTCGGGTGCCCTTGCTGGTGGGCGGCGCGGCGCTTTCGGAAAAGTTCACGCGCACGAAAATCGCGCCGGCTTACGGCGAAACAACTTGCTACGCCAAGGACGCCATGACTGGCTTGAGTCTGATGAATCAGCTGATGGACCCCGCCGGCCGCGAAGCCATCCTGGAACAGAATCGCGCGACGCAAGCGCCCGTGGCCGAGCCACAAGTCGAACCGCCGGCTCCGCCCGCGACCGACCGGCGCAGCGGCAAAGTGCGCACCGATCTTTCGATTCCACCCGCGCCATACCTGGACCGAAGAGTGCGCGCAGTGCCGAATCTGGCGGAAGTGTGGAGCTACATCAACCCATACATGTTGTATGGGCGGCATCTGGGATACAAGGGCAACTTCGAAACGGGCCTCCACGAACGCGATCCGAAGGCGCTCGCGCTGCTGCGTCAAATGGATGAGTTGAAGCAGCAAGCCGCGCAATTCATGAAGGTCCGGTCGGTGTGGCAGTTTTTTGAGGCGGAGCGCGATGGCAACGCGATTCACCTGTTCGCCCCCGGAGAATCCCGCCCACTTCATAGCTTTCGATTCGGCCGCCAGCTGCGTGAAGACGGGCTGTGCCTCAGCGACTATATTCTGGATCCCCAGGCCGGCCGCCGCGATCATCTGGCTCTGTTTGTGGTTACGGCGGGAGCGGGAATCCGGGAACGGTCCGAGCAATGGAAGCAAGCTGGGGATTTCTTCAAGGCCCATGCCATTCAGGCGCTGGCGATTGAGACGGCCGAGGCCTGCGCGGAATGGCTGCACCGCCGCATCCGCGAGGATTGGGGCTTCCCTGATCCAGCGTCCATGACCATGCAGGAACGGTTTACCTCGAGATACCACGGGAAGCGCTACAGTTTCGGCTATCCGGCCTGCCCTAATCTGGATGACCAACAGGGCCTCTGGGAACTGTTGAAGCCCGAAGACATTGGCGTACAGCTGACCGAAGGCATGATGATGGAGCCGGAAGCCAGTGTCAGCGCGCTGGTGTTCCATCATCCCGATTGCGCGTACTTTTCGGCCGGCGAGGCCGAACCGGCCTTAGCTTCATAGCGCGAGCCGGGGACGGCGTCAGGCGTTCGGCCGCCCTTGTTCTAGAATATGGGTTGCCATGGCGCATAAGCTAACCAACATTCTGAGGCGCGTGCCCAGCGATATCGAAATCGCGCAGGCCGCAACGCCCCTCCCCATCGATCAGATCGCCGCCGAGGCCGGCATTCTCTCCGAAGAGTTGGATCTCTACGGCAAGACCAAGGCCAAAGTTCATCTCTCCATTCGCGACCGGCTGAAGAATTCGCCCAACGGTAAGTACATCGTGGTGACGGCGATCACGCCCACTCCCTTAGGCGAAGGCAAAACCACCACCACGGTGGGTCTCAGCCAGGCGCTGGGCGCGCACCTGGGGAAGAAGGTATTCACGTGCATCCGCCAGCCCAGCCAGGGTCCGACGTTCGGTATCAAAGGCGGCGCGGCCGGAGGCGGCTACAGCCAGATCATTCCCATGGAGGAATTCAATCTGCATCTGACCGGGGACATTCACGCCATCACCGCCGCGAACAATCTGCTGGCGGCCGCCATTGATGCGCGGATGTTTCACGAAAAAAACGCCGACGATACTCAATTGTTCGAGCGCCTGTGCCCGCCATCCAAAGACGGTAGCCGCAAGTTTTCTCCCGTGATGCTGCGGCGCCTGAACAAGCTGGGGATTTCGAAAACCGATCCCAATGAACTGACGCCCGAGGAACGCAGCCGCTTTGCGCGCCTGGACATCGACCCGGAGACTATCACGTGGCGCCGGGTGCTTGACACCAATGACCGGATGCTGCGGCAAATCACTATCGGCCAAGGCCCCGAAGAGAAGGGCTTCACGCGCGGCACGGGATTCGACATCGCGGTGGCGAGCGAAATCATGGCAATTCTGGCGCTGGCAACCGACCTGGCCGACATGCGCGATCGCCTGGGCCGCATGGTGATCGGCAGCAACCATGCCGGCCAGCCCATTACCGCCGACGATATCGGCGCCAGCGGCGCGCTGACGGTCCTGATGAAAGATACCATCATGCCCAATCTGATGCAGACCATCGAGGGCACGCCCGCTTTCGTCCACGCCGGCCCGTTTGCCAATATCGCGCACGGCAATTCGTCGATTGTCGCGGATCAGATTGCGCTTAAGCTGGTTGGTCCCGATGGCTACGTTCTGACCGAGGCGGGATTCGGCGCCGACATGGGTTTCGAAAAATTCTGCAACATCAAGTGCCGCTACAGCGGGTTGACGCCCGACGGCGCGGTTCTGGTGGCCACCATCCGCGCGCTGAAGATGCACGGTGGCGGGCCCAAAGTGGTGGCCGGAAAACCGCTGGCTCATGAGTACACTCAGGAGAATCTCGATCTTCTGGAGAAGGGTTGCAGTAATCTGCTGCGCTTGATCGCGAACGTGCGTTCTTTCGGAATCCCCGTGGTGGTGGCGATCAATCGATTCAAGGACGACACCGACAACGAGGTCGCGCTGGTGCGGCGTTTGGCCATCCACGCGGGCGCGTCCGATGCCGTGGTTGCCAACCATTGGGCGCAAGGCGGCGCGGGCGCAGTGGACTTAGGGAAAGCCCTGATTGCCGCGTGCGAGAAGCCCGCCAATTTCCGTTTTCTCTATTCGCTGGACTTGGGCATCAAGGAGAAGATCGAAATCATCGTACGCGAAATGTATGGCGGCTCGGGCGTCGAGTACTCGCCGGAAGCGGAGAAAAAAGTCGAGTTGTACACGCGCCAGGGTTTCGGCCGGCTGCCCATCTGCATGGCCAAGACGCAATACAGCTTAAGCCACGATCCGAACCTGAAGGGGGCGCCGACCGGTTTCACCGTGCCGGTGCGCGACATTCGCGCCAGCGTAGGCGCGGGGTTTCTGTATCCCCTGCTCGGGACCATGACCACCATGCCGGGGCTCTCCACGCGGCCCGGTTACTATGACGTTGATTTGGACCCCGCCAGCGGACGCATTATCGGACTGTCGTAGCCTTCGCATGCAAGATTCGATTTGGGACGGCACGCTCGAACACTTTCGCGACCGCTTGGCCAGTCTCGAACCGGTTCCGGCCGGAGTGAGCGCAGCGGCGGTGAGCGCTACGCTGGGGCTCGGGCTGCTGGTGAAGGTCCTCCAGATCGCCGCCAAACGCAAGGATTTCGCCGGTGATCGCGAGTTAGTCGGTTCGCTCGTTAACGAAGCGCGAGCGCAGTCTCAAACGCTGTCACAGCTAGCCGACGAAGACATTACGGCTTTCCATCGATACTTGGATTGCGTGCGGCAGAAGCAGCCGACGGGCGCCCCCCTGCGCAGAGCGATCGAGGTTCCTCTCAATGTTGCGCGGGCCGCCGCGTCTGGAGTGGATCTTTGCGAGCGGGCCGAAGGATTAGTTCACGCGTTCGTCGCGTCCGATCTTGGCACTGCGTCCATTCTGCTTCGCGCCGCCGTACGAGCGGCTTTGCTCACGGTCGATTTCAACGTCCGACAACTGCCGGCCGGCGATTCGTATCGCAATGCAGTGGCCGCAGAAGCGCTGCGATTGGAAGCAACTATTGCGCGGCCGGAGGTTCCGTTGCGGGCTCCGTAGCACCGCGATGGCAGGTGTAGCAAGTGACGTGACGCTTCCCGTCGGGGAACTTCGAATTCACTTCCCCAGCGAGCTTCAGCATGTTGCGCGCGGTCTCCTTCTTGGGATTATCGTCGCTGGCGAAATCACCTTGCACATGGCAATATACGCACTGCACGCCGAGCGCGACAGTGAAAGCGCGCATGGTCATGATGACTTGCTCTCTGGGCTCGCCGGTCAGGATCTTCAGGTTCTTCATCGGGGGCGGCGGACCCTTGGGTTTATCCTGGGCGCTGAGGCATACGGGGACAAGCAGCACAACCGCTAATAGTAAACGCATGAGGAATGCTAACACGGGTCCTATAAGCTGTCAACACTTTCTGGAGCTCGTTTTAGCCGGTTCTTGACATCAGAAACAGCCGCAGCATGCTCGAATCGAATGCCTTCAGGTGATACTATCGTCTTGCGAGTATTCGGATGCCTAGCGATCCGCCGACGATCTGCCAGGAACGCGTTCGCCTCCTTCGTGAGTATAGCGACGCCGCCGCCAACTACGCTGGAAGTGTGCGCCAGATGGCCGACCTGGCGATCGCCGGACGCGAAACTGAATCCAACGCCGCGCGGAGACAGTGCCGGGCAGCCTGGGACACCGCCGAGAGCAGCCGTCTGAATCTATCGCGGCATGAAGCCGATCACTTCTGCGACCGGGAGGGGGAATCCCGCAGCGTGGAAGACGTAGACTCGTTATAGCTCGCTGAGTAGCGAGCCAGGTCTCCATGTTCTTGCTTAACTTCTGCCAGTGGCTGGACAGCACGCGATTGAACGCGGCCATGCGCACGTCCAACTGGTTCTTCCCCACCTTCGATACGATCCATACGCTCGGAATCGTCCTGGTGGCCGGAACCATCATGCTGGTGGATCTGCGATTGGTCGGGCTTGCACTGCGCAGCGAGTCGGTGGCCGCCGTAATCAACCGGATCGTGCCGTGGACACTGGGCGGCTTCGCTCTCATGTTTGTCACGGGGGCGCTGTTGTTCTCCTCGGAAGCGGTGAAGCTCTATCACAGCCCCGCGTTTCGCATCAAACTCGTCCTTTTGGCGCTGGCTGGCTTGAACGCTCTGATCTTCCATCTGACCATTTACCGCAGCGTGGCTCAGTGGGATCCGGCGAAGGCCGCACCATTTCGCGCGCGCCTGGCCGGGCTGCTCTCGCTGGCATTTTGGATTGGAATCATCACGGCCGGACGCGCCATCGCCTATGGTTCGGGCTACGATCTGGGATGATGGCGATCTCCCTGCTCCCGGTGTTCGAGTGGATGGAAGCGACGCCGGTGGCTCAGGCAATCCGCCATTCGGCTAAACTGATTGCGCTACTTGAGAGCGTCCATCTGATCGGACTGACGCTCTTGCTGGGCACCATTGTCATGGTGGATCTGAGCGTGCTTGGCTTTGGAATCGGACACAGCCCGGCTTCGCGCATCGCGAGAGAACTGAGGGGCTGGACCGCGGCCGGGCTTGTCATCATGCTAATCAGCGGGCCGTTGCTGCTTTCCTCGGAAGCCCTCCGATGCTATAGGACTCCGGCATTCTGGATCAAAATGGCGTTGCTCGCAATCGCGCTGATTTTCCATTTCACCCTTCACGGAAGCGCCGTCTCTGAAGAACCGCCGCGAGAGCGTGCGCGATGGACCGCTGGCCTGTCGCTTGCGCTATGGATTGGCGTTGCGTTCGCAGGCAAAGCGATCGCGATCTTTCAACCGCCGGACTAACCGGATCAGACAATGGCCTGCACAACTCCGCCGTCCACGCGGAGCGCCGCGCCATTGGTCGCCGATGACAACGGGCTGCATACGAATGCCACCATGGCCGCGACTTCTGCCGTCCGCGCGAAACGCTTCAGTAACGAGGACGGGCGCACGCTCGAGAAGAACTCCTTCTCCACCTCGGCGCGGCTGATCTTGCGCGCGGCCGCCATCTGCTCGACAAACTGTTCCACGCCCTCGGAATCGGTGGGGCCGGGAAGCACCGAATTGACTGTGACATTGGTGCCGGCCGTGGTCTCGGCCAGCCCCCGCGCGATCGCGATCTGGGCGGTTTTTGTCATGCCGTAGTGAATCATTTCCTTGGGGATTTGCAGCGCGGATTCACTCGATATGAACACGATGCGTCCCCATCCGCGCGTGATCATGCGTGGCAGATAATAGCGGCTCAGGCGGACTCCGCTCAGCACGTTGATCTCGAAAAAACGGAACCAATCGGCGTCCGAAATCTGCTCGAAAGGTTTGGGTTCGAAGATCCCCAGGTTGTTCACCAGAATCTCGACGTTCGGAAACTTCGCGGCGATCTGGCTGACGCCGTCGCTGGTTCCCAGGTCGGCTGCGAATCCCTGCACGCGGCCGCGCACCCCGGAGTTCTGCAATTTTTGAACCGCGCGCTCCACGCGCGAGGCCGTGCGTCCGTTGATAATCACCTGCGCGCCCTCGGTTGCGAGCGACTCCGCGATTGCATAGCCGATGCCGGCCGTCGATCCACTTACCAGCGCGAGCTTACCGTCCAGTTGCAGGTCCATTCCGTACCATGGTCCCACATCGAAAACCGCCGAAGGCATCGCTTCGCTCGCTCCACCGTCCTGTCGTTGGCGTCGCATTGATCGCCATAGACCGGAATCGTCAAGGCGAGAGATAATGACGTTGTGCCGATTGTTCCGCGCGGATTGGTCGATCAAGCCAAGATCATGGCAGGCGTAAGAAGAGCGGAGCGCGACCTGGCCCCGGATGTCATCCGCATCATGTGCAGTTTTGCCGAGGACGTGCAGGGAAACTTCTCACTGTTCTTTAGAATCGTCATTTCCGACGCCATAAGCACTCCGGCCAACTTACGGGAGACGACCCAGCGCATTATCGCCAAGGTATCGCGCCTGATCAAATCCGAAGAGCTTGGGCTTCAGACGTACTTCAACTTTCGCAGTGAATCAGAGCAAGCCGTGCTCCGGGACCCTCTTTGGGAACGGCCCTGAATGCCGTTTCCGAATGATCTACTGGAACAAGCGCGACACCTCGCCAACCGCGAACCCAAGCGACCCAAGCAGGTAAGCCTCCGGCGAGCCGTATCGAGGGCATACTACGCCATTTTTCACCTGCTGAGCATCGACACAGCGAAGAACTGGAGTCGGCGGGCCGAGCGTCCAACCATCGCCCGTATGCTCGACCATACGCCGATGGCGAAGGTGTTCACTGCTAAACGCGATGATACTTCAAGACGCGACCACCCGCGGGGCACAAACTCGAAGTGCTCAAGGATCTCCATCTGATCGCAAATACTTTCGTTCTGATGCTCCAGCATCGCCACACCGCGGATTACGATAGCTCAGTGAAATGGAGCCGGACGGACGTTCTTGAAAAAATCGAATCTGTCGAGGCGGCGTTCCAGTGCTGGCAACGGATTCGGGCCGAAGATGATGCCCAACATTTTCTAGCGACGCTCTTATTACGAGAGCGCAGGGGCTAAGTAGATCTCGGCGTCTTGGCGCGTTCGCAAAGTCTTTATGGCCGGCGTTCGCTGGTGGGTGGCACCAGACTCTTCAGGCGCAGGTAGACTGCCATGTAGCCGTACATCTCGCCATCATGGGCCAGATTGCCCCACAAGGCGCCGAGCTTGGTTTGCGGCTGGCCGAAAATCTTGACGGTCTGGGTAGCCGCTGCATCGGTCAGCGATGCATACACGCCGTCGCAATAGTCGAACGACGCCCGCAGCGCCGCCGTCAGATCGGCTTTGGATGTTTTGCCGGCCGTATCGGGTTTCTTGGCTTCACCCTTCACCGCGGAGCAAATCATGATCTGCGCGTCGGCGACGTGCGCCACTCGGGAGCCGAACGTTCCTACTTCCGGCGTGGGCTTGAACGCGTAGTCGGCGGCGGACATGCGATCGGCTTCCGCTAAGAGCGCATTCTTCTGGCGCTCGTAATTCTCCTTCAATTCCGAACTCAGCGGATTCGCATTCTGGGCAACGAGCGCGCCGGTGCTTCCGAGCGCGGCAATCAGCAGGATGGAGCAATAGCGCGGCATGTCAGGCCTGTGCGGCGGTTCTCAAGGACGCGAGCGCCAGGCGCTCCTCGCGATGGGGATCGTTCACCGCCTCGCACCGGTTGTCGAAAATCATGGTGGCGCGTTCGGTGGTGTTGAAGGCCGGCCACTTCGGCAGTCCTTTGTGATTGGGATTTCCGGTGCGAGCAAAGGCAGCCCAGGCGGCGCTCATTTTTTCTTGCAGCGGATAGCGATCCGCGCCCAGGCCGGTCATGGACTTGGCTTCGTCGACGTTTTCGAGCGCAAACGGGATCTCCAGGGTATGGAAGGCCTTCAATTTTCCGTCGCGCACGGGCGATTTCCAAGTGAAGTAGTACATGTACACCGGCGCGGCCTGTGCGCTCTTGCGTTCGCCCTCGGTAATCACCGGGGTACGGAACCCGTCCGAAGCGATGATCTCCGACAGATCGATGTCGGTGGCTTTCGGCCGTCCCTTGCGATAGAGCGCGATCAACTGGTCCACCTTGGCGTCGTCCGCGCGCGTCGCTTGTTTCACCGCCGCATGCAGCTCCGCATCGTCAATGGGATCGAGCTTGGTGGCCGGGAAGAAATTCACTTCAAATTCAACGGTTCCGATCAGCAGCGGGATGTCGGCCGACAAGGCGGGCGCGGTCGGGTCGAATGGACTGTTCGGTAGAGTCTTGCCATCTACAACCGGCCCCAGTCTCAATCCGCGGGTGCCGAACGTCGCGTCGATCAACTTGTCCATGGGAACGGCCTGCAGGTCGTCAGCAGTCTTGACGCCTAATGTGTCCATCAGAGTGCGGGCCGTCCGGGTTGCATCCTCGCGCGAGATTCCTTTCACGTTCGAGCCGCTTTGGATGATGGCGCGATGAAACAAGCCCTTGGCCGAGGGCATGGCCAGCAGCGTGCTCACCTTCCCCGCCCCACCCGATTGCCCGAAAATGGTCACGTTGTTCGGATCGCCGCCGAAGTTCGCGATGTTATCCCGCACCCATTCCAGGGCCGCGACGGCGTCCAGAATCCCGCAGTTGCTGGCTTGCGCGTACTCGGGGCCGCCAATATCGGCCAGGTACAAAAACCCAAACGAATTGAGCCGGTGATTGATCGTGACGTTCACCGTGTCCTGCTTCCGCGCCATGTTGGCGCCGTCGTACATGGTGTAACTGCCGTTGCCGCTGGTGAATCCGCCGCCATGCAGCCACACCATCACCGGCCGCTTGCTGCGCGGATCGAATCCATTGGTCCACACATTTAAATGCAGGCAGTCTTCGCCGATGGCCAGCTTGGGGATGGTCGCGGCTACTTCCGGAATCTCGGTGTGAGGACCTTGGGGCGCTTCGGGACCCCACTCGACGGTCTCCCGGATGCCGGTCCACGACTCAGGCTTCATGGGCGCCATAAACCTGTTTGCGCCCCCTGTAGGAGCACCATAAGGGATTCCGCGGAATGCGTTGACCTTATTCTCTTGAACCACGCCGCGGATTTTGCCCGCCGTGGTGTTCACAACGGGCCCTTGCAGGGAGCCGGATTTTGCGCTCGCGGCCGTGGCCCGGTTGAATGCGCCGCCCAGTATGGCGCTAGCGCCTAGCGCAGCCCCGCTTACAAAAGATCGCCGATTGATTTTGGTCGTCATGGTCCCTCCCAAATGCCGCTGACATGTCAGCCGGGCACCATTTTACACCCTTCAATTGCGCCGCTGCGTATTGCCTACGTTGGGGAGGTTCGTGTGGAAGTATTTCTTATAAGCCGCGATCCAGTTGGCGGAGATGTCGTGCTGAGCGGTGGCAAGATCGAGCTGGCCGCCGCAAACGAGCTGATGCAGGCGCTCCTCCAGTTGATCCTTGACGCGCGCGTTCCAGATGGTGGCGGAA
The DNA here is from genome assembly GCA_963824345.1 of Bryobacterales bacterium. Taxonomy (GTDB): domain Bacteria; phylum Acidobacteriota; class Terriglobia; order Bryobacterales; family Bryobacteraceae; genus Palsa-89. The sequence goes on along the minus strand of CAWGOZ010000004.1, from coordinate 14,211 downwards.
TACGGCTCAGGCCACAGATTTCGGATGTCCGCGGCGCCGCCCAGTTCCGGCGTAATGAGATAGTCCACCTCGTACGCGTCCGGTGAAGCGTTGCGTATTCCGTATTCCTCAAAGACACGGCGTTGCAGAGCGGCCGGCACGGCGAAGGCCTGCGCTTCGGTGGAACAAACTTCGGCCTTTGCTACACTTCGAACCGCGCCGGGCGTTAGCTTTTGACTCGGAACGGCGCGCTCGCGCTTGGGTATCGCGACGTAGACTGCCAGGAGTGCCGCCGCTAAAGCCGCCAACGCCGGCCAGGGCGGCGTGAGAAACCGCGCGCGCCGCGTGCCGGATTGCGATGCGATTTCCGCCAGCCGCGCTTTCAGCAAAGCCCGAGACGGGGAAGCTGAGGGCAATCGCGAATCCGAAGTCGCGGATTGGAGGCGAACAAAATCGTCAATCGCGCCTTCCAACCCGCGCAAACGCGTCCTGCACCGCCAGCAGGCGGACAAGTGAGCCCGAACCTGCGCGTCTTCCCGAGGATTCAGCTCGCCATCGGCGGCGAGAACCAGCTGCTGATCGGAAAGATGACGATCTTCGGGAAGCTCTTGGGGAGACATAGTTAAGATCCATCGGCGCGGCTGAACCGCGCGAGCGAACGTCCTAAAGAAGCGGAGACGGCGCCAAGCGACATTCCCAGCACTTCTGCGATCTCCCGGTAGCGCAGACCTTCGGCGCGCAAAGATAGGCACCACTGGTCCTGCTCGGGAAGCGCCCGCAAGACGGCTTGCAATCGCTGCAGCCTCTGGCTGGCCAAAAGTTGCTGCTCGGGATTCTCAGCCGGATCTTCCCGCTCCGGCGCGGCGCCGGCCGCTTCCCGGGCTCTGGCCCACTGCCGTTTCAAGCCCAAATTGTGCGCCACGCGAAAGACCCATCCGCGCAGGTTTTGCCGGGATCTTCCCCGCTCAAGGTGCTGGAACAAGGCCAGAAACACTTCCTGAATCACTTCCTCGCCCTCGGCCATCGGAAGACCGAGGGCCAGCAGGTAGCGTAATAACCTATTCCGCAGCTCATCAAAGAGCTGGATCACCTGCTGCTCATTGGCCGTAGGCGCGGGCGCGCGCCCGGACTTCGTGCCCGCCGCAAGCTCCCACCGCGCAACTGAGTCCGGTTCCGCCATTCGAAGACTAGCCCCACCTATATATTCTCCGATCAGACCAATCATGTAAATTCGAGCGATGCCACAATAATCCCAAGTTCCCTGGAATATTCCGCGTCCGGGCCTACGACTTTGTCCACGTGGAAAACCGCTAAAGTCACTTCGGAGGGTTTGGGTATCTTTCTTACAAATACGTGCACGCCGGGATCGCGCATCACCAACGGTTGAACCTCGGCGCCGTCGATCTTTGCGTGCAGAGTGAGGCTGCCGAATTTTTCGATCATGAACGGCGGAGCGAACAGGCGCATCGTGATCCTGGAGTGCCGCATGCCGAGCTGGCTGGTCGCCCTTGCCGCGAATTGCCTCTTGGTCCAGCGCCATCCCGTGTCTTCGACATGATGCCAGCCCTCCAACAAGTCCAAATGCCGGCAACCGTAGTGGCTTCTTAGAAGGCAAAAGGCCCGCTCATCATGATCGAGGCTCGCCGGATCGGAAGCGGCCCTGTCCCCTGTGGTAAAAAGCTGGACGACCTCCCATCTGCTCCTCTGCAACAGACGACGCAGAGCCGGCTCGGAAAAAATCCAGAAGTTTGTATCGTCCCGATTGAGCTCGTCCTCATCGAGAAGATAGGCCAGGGCATGGCCGTCCGGCATAGGGGCGCCGCCTGGCAGACGCCGCGCGATCCGTGTGCTCAGAACGCAGAAACGCGATACTCGCGCGACGTGTTCGAGAACGAAGAAAGGGTTTTTGAGGTGATACAAAAGCCCCAGGCATAAGGTGAGGCCATACTTGCCGTCCAAAGGAAACTCGCTGTCCACGTCAATCTCGCGAATCGTAACGGTTGAGTGAAGCTCCCGCTGTAAGGCTTTCAAACCTTGCATGTCGTTGTGGTTGGAAGGAGGATAGTCCACGCAAGTCACCTTGTAGCCCAGCCATTCAAAAAAGAATGCCAGGTCTCCATCGCCACAGCCCAGATCCAAAATCCCCTCTTCCCGAGCGGCCTCCATGACATATCCATGCCCAGCGCCCAGCAAAGCGTCCAAATGCTGAACGTTCGAGATTGTTTGGTACGGGTACCATTCGAAACCAACCGAGGGCGCGCGGTTCCTGGATTCATCGAGGGCAACGCTAAACCGTCTGGCCTGTTCAACGAGCGACGACATGATAATCAGCGCGCCTTTCTCAACCGTGCTTGTGAGGATGCGTGTGCGGATGCGAATGCGTGATTTCGGAGCCGTGGCGATGCCGGTGAGCGTGAACTAAATTCGCGCGCTGGAGCAGCGCCTGATCCGCCAGCAGCTCCGCCGGATGGCCCTCGGCCGCCACTTTGCCGGCCTCAAGAATGACGCAATGATCGGCGATATCCTCCACCAGGCCCAGATCGTGCGTGGCCGTGATCACGCTCTTACCGCCGTCTCCCCAGCCGATCAGCAGATCGATAATCTGGCTCTGGCTTCTTGGATCCAGCGCGGCAGTGGGCTCATCGAGCAACAGCACTTCCGGATCCAGTACCAGCACCGACGCCAGGGCCACCCGCTTCTTCTCGCCGCCCGAGAGCCGATGCGGCGGCCGGTCCTTTAAATGAGCGATCTCCATGGATTCCAGCACCGCGTTCACCCGCGCTATGATATCGCTCTTGGACCAGCGCAGTTGCAGCGGGCCGAATGCCACTTCGTCGAAAACGGTGGGATTGAAAAGCTGGACGTCGGGGTTCTGAAAAACGAGGCCGACCCTGCGGTGAAAATCGAACGCGAATTGATGGTTGGCGAAGCGATCCTCCGCGAGCGGCTGTCCTTGAAACGAGATGGAGCCGGCGCCGGGGAAGGACAGGGCATCCAGCAGCCGCAGCAAGGTGGATTTGCCGGAGCCGTTTGCGCCCAGCAGCGCAACCCGCTTCCCGGCTTGGATGTCGAGCGAAATGCCGTCGATCGCGGCTACGCTTTCGTAACGGAAGGAGACGTCGCGCAGTTCAAACACATGCAACGGCTGGTTCATAGTCCGTACCACAGCGCGGCCGCGGCCAGCAGCGCGAACCCGGCCAGCCAATACCAGTCGGCCGATCGGGCGCGAAAATCCTGGAGCAGATGAATCTCCCCTCGAAATCCGCGCGATCGCATGGCCTGATGCACTTCGCCGCTCATCTGAACGCTCTTGCTCAACAGCACTCCCGCGGCCGACGAGGCCAGACGGCGGCGCTCCGAAGGCGGCAGGACTCCCACGGTCCGGCTCTGGCGAGCTTCGAACATTTCCAGCGCGGTTTGCAGGATGACGAAGATATAGCGATACGTCATGGAGAGAATCGCAACCACCAGCATGGGGCAGCGAAAGATCCGCAAAGCCTTCAAGACCCAAGGCCAGGGAGTGGTCAGGACCAGCAGAGCCGAGAGCGTGGAGGCGGTCTCGGCGCGTCCGATCAGGAAGGCAGCCGTGCGCAGCCCTTGTTCCGTAATGGCGAATGCCAAGGCGCGCCCAGGCGTGAGGAAGATGGCCGGTAGCGCGATGGCGCCCGTAAAGAACAGGACCGGCAACCATACCCAGACGGCCAGCCTTCGCATGCGAACGTGGGATGCAGTCGCGAGAATGGCGGCCGCCGCGAACATCGCAGCAATCACGCTCAATCGCCGCGACGCCGCAACTACAATGATCAATGCAAACAAGCCCGCGACCTTCACGCGCGGATCCACGCGCTGCAAAGCCCCTTGTGAAAACGTGACCTGCTCGGCGATGGCGGCGCGCTCGGAAGCCGCCACCAGGCTCGCAATGGTCCGTTCGACGTAGCTCTGCATTATCCACTTCGCCGGCGCGCAATCAAGCCGGCGAACAACGTCACTAACAGAATCAGCCCCGTGCCGGCCATGGCTGACAGCAAGTATCCGAATGCCGGACTTTTCAAGAACGGCGGAGCATAGCGAGGCATGGGCGCGGTCCAGAAGGAGGATAGCGCCCGAAGTCCGCGAGGCGCTGGGGAGGGCGGCGTTTCGCCCCAAGCCGCACCCGTGGCGAGGATTCCGAGTGGCGTTAGAATCAGCAGGCCGGCAAGCGCGAACCACAGGGGCCGGAGATTGGCCGCGGCCCCGGCACTCTCCCGCTCGACGGCGCCCGGCGCAGTCCTTTTCAACAACGATGGTTCGGACCGCTGCAAGTACGCGACTACTCCCGCCGAGACCACCATCTCCGCGAGGCCGGCGATGGTCAGGTGTCCGATCATCATGGCGGGAATCGCGATGCGCAGAGGATAGGGCGCGTACAAAGGAGCGCCGGACGCGTCCTGATACAGCAGCGGCTGGATTCCGAATTCGATGGCGGCTGCCAGTGCCGCGAGATTGATGGCCGCGTATCCCGCCAGGCCCGCCGCGATCACTCGCCGCGCCGACGTAATCGACGCGCGCCCCGATAACGCGCGGTAAATCACATACGCCGCGAGCGATCCGACGATGGCCATATTGAAGCAATTCGCGCCGACTGTCGTGATGCCGCCATCGCCGAAAAAAACTGCCTGGATAACGATCGCAATCGAGATCCCGAGGATGGAAGCCCAGGGTCCCAGCACGATGGCCGCGATCCCCACGCCCACCGCATGTCCTGTGGTCCCTCCCGGCAGCGGAAGGTTGAACATCATGATGATGAATGAGAATGCCGCAAACACCGACAGCAGCGGAACCATCTGCGTGTCGAAGGCCCGCTTCATGCGCCGCAGCGACAGGTACCAGAACGGCGCCGCTCCAGCGTAGAGCGCCGCGCAACTGGCCGGACTGAGGTAGCCGTCGGGAATGTGCAACGTAGATAGCTTAGCGCGCTATCACTTCGCGTCGTGTATCTCGAGCTCGTCCGGCTTCTCACCGGCGTACATTTTGGCGCTGTCGTAGAAGCCGGCCGTGGTCAGGTGGATGTCGATCTGCGTTTTTCCCTTGTTCTCCCAGAACCAGCCGTGAATGCCGGTGGTCGGCGCGGTGAACGAGCCATAGGAATGGTCCTTGCCCACTTGATCGTCCAGCTCGTAACTCTCGAAATAATCCTTATTCGGTTTTTGATCCGGTTCTCCGTGGAATTCGTAAGCGACTTTCCCGGTGGCCTTCCACGAATAAATCATTCCCGCGCCCTTCTGCATGTGGTATTTGATCTCCACTCCATCGCCGGGAAGCAGCGTGAGGTCCTCGCTATCCACTTTGTAAGGTTTCGAAGCCGCGGTGTAGATTCCGGCCGGCGCGGCTATGGGACGAGCGCCAGTCGCGGGCTTCGGCTCCGGCTTGGCCGGCGCAGCCTTGGCAAGATCGGTGAGGTGAAGGAGCGCGCCCGTCTTCAGGGGATCGATTCCGTACTCCGCCGGTAACACGGCGGTAAAGAGAATCCCTAATGCGACAACCAACGCGATGCCCGTCGCCTTTGCGATCGCCTTTTTCGAAGGCGCCTCAACTTCGATCATACGAAATACCCGGCAACCTGATATCCCACCAGAATGAACCCCACCGTCATCAGCACCGTGTTCGCCGCAAGAGCCTGGCGCAGGAAACTTCTGTGCGCGCGCCATGCGCTAAGTGCGATCAGCACCGCGGTTAGCGCCAATACTTGCCCGATTTCCACTCCGACATTGAACGAAATGATGTTTGTGATCAGCCCGTTCTTGGCCAAGTCCAGCTCCTGGAGCTTGGTGGCCAGGCCAAATCCATGGAACAGACCAAAGAGCAGCACGGCCAGCTTGGTGTTGGGTTCAAACCCAAAGAACCGCCGGAAGCCGTCCATGTTGTCGAACGCTTTATAGACCACCGACAGGCCGATGATGGCGTCAATGACGTACGAATTCGCGTGAATTCCGCCCAGGACGCCAGCCAACAGTGTGACACTGTGTCCCAGGGTAAAGAGGCTGACATACAGAACAATATCTTTCAGCCGGTACAGGAAAAAAACGACTCCGATGAGAAACGCAATGTGATCGTACCCGGTCACCATGTGTTTCGCGCCCAGGTAAATAAAGGCTGGGATCGCCGCGCCCTGATTGGATTGAACGAAGGAAGCGTCGCGCTTGGAGACGTTATGGGCGTTCGCGGCTATCGGAAACACGAACGCGGATAGGATCAGGGCGATGATCAGGAACGGGAGGACGTTTCGAATTTGCATGGTTTCAGTGCAAGGCTAAGGCTGGGATCCGCCATCGTAAGGCGATCCGGCGAATATCCGGCGGCCATTTGCCAAGGTAATTTCGCGCGCCGAAGCCACGTTGGAGCCGTCCCGCGCCTGAAAGCCCACCAGCGTGATCCGATCGCCGATCTTGAGCGATGTCCGGCTCCAGCCCTGACGTAGCAGCGTGTTTGGACCGGCAGTCTCGCAAGCCCAATTGGACGTTTTCCCATCCGCGCTCACGTCCATATACACGTACACATGCGGGTTCATCCACTCGATTTTGGTGACCCGGCCTTCCAAGCTGATGCGCTTGCTGAGATCGAACTCAGCCGAGACGGAATGATGCGCGATGCCCGCGAGCGGCAGCCCGAGAACCAAGGCGAAGATGGCGTATCGGTGGTGCATTCGTCCCTGCTCACCAGGAGCCTAGCATGGCGCGGCCAAGCTCGAAAGCTTTAGCGGGTCACATCCGGTCGGTGACCGGTACGTGACCTTTATTTCCGTGGCTGATCGCGATACTCCTTATGGCAGTTATCGCAGGCCTGGCTCAACCCGTCGGTACAATAACCGACCAGGTCCTGGCTCTTTTTCTGGGCCGCTTTCAAACAGTCCCTCCCGGCCGGCAGCAGCGCCTGGGCGTATTTAATGAAATCGGCGGCCTGCACCGGAACCGGTTGTCCGTTGGACCGCAGGCGCCCGGGGAGCAGAATCAGATTCGCGGTTTCTTCAATCGCGATGGCCGCGTTCTCAATGGCTTGCCAATCCATGTCGTTCTTGGGGGGCTTGGATTGAACAACCATGATTAGGTTGGAATTGGGCAACGCTACGCTCCGCATCACTTGCTTCAAATTCCCGTAGGATTGGGGCTTATAGGCCGGCACCTGGGCCATGGCCGCGCCCGCCAGCAGCAGCGCCGCGAGCGTCCGCACTCACTTCTCCGCTTCCGCTTTCGGACTGCTTTGAAGGGAGAGATCGCGGTAATACAAAAACGAAATCTCGATCGGCATGCTGTCCATGGATCGGACTTTGAGCACCACTTGATAAAAGCGCGGCAACCGTCCATCGCGCTTGGTCTCCCCGCCTTGCGTCTTCAGCTTGGACACCAGCTCGCGAGCCAGCGTAGGGTCGGTGAATGCGCGCACCGCGGCCAGAGTGCTGGATATTTGATTTCCAGAAAGGTATAGAATATCGCCGTTCCCATACAAGCCAGGGACGTGGCTGATGAGCGCCAGGCTCTCGTCGGCTTCCGCGCCGGCTTGCGGCCGGTGGTCTGGAATGAACGCAGGTTCGCCCGGCTGGGGATTTAGATTTCGGATTCCGTTCGGCTCCAGAACGAATGGCTGGCCGGAGGAAATCGCCTGGATCTGACGATTGCCGGCCACCGGGCCCAGAAAGACGACGTTATCCATAACCAGTTCCGGCATGGAAAGTTGGTCGCTCGGAGTCAGCAGGACGTTATCCTTGCGGTGCGCCAAGAATTGACCTAACAGGAACGACGCGCTCGCGGTTCCTACTCCAGTAACCCCGTTAGACGTCGCCAGGCACACCATCAATGGACGATTGGTGGCCAGCATCGGCCCCCAGAGCTGATCCATTTCAGGGGATCCTTCAGCCGATCCCGAAGTGGCTGATCCGCCAACGGGCGCGGCTTGCTTGTGACGCCAAAGCTGAAGGCCGAAAATCAACGCGCATGCCGCCGCCAGCACCAGCAGCGCGCCCAGGACGATCTCCACGCGCCGGCTCTCGCGCGGCTGCACAGCCGGTTCCAAGAGCGCCGCCGTTCCCTCCGGGCGGACCTCGCGCGTCTCGAAGGTTACCTTGAAACCACCCTTGGGCACATCCACAACGATGGGATCGTCCACGCCCTCCAAGCGATAGTATTCGGCCAGCTTCTGCCGCAGCCGCCCAACATGCATCCGAACCACGGATTCCTGGCGCGGGTCGTAGGACTCAGGCTTGGCGAACACGTCCAGGCCCACCGTGTATTCCTTCAGGCTGTCCGCCGCCCCCGAAAGGGACTTCTCGGCCAGGTACTGCAAAAGATTACGGTGGACTTCCGAGGTCCGGAAGGCCTTGCTGCGAATAATCCGCTGGACTTGTATTTGATTGGCTTCCAGCTCGAGGACCATCGTCATCTATCATACGGCATGCTTCCCAGTTCGTAGTACCCGCTCAGTTTCATATGAATCGTGATTGGATGGCCGCTCTCATTCCGCCAGCGCCAGTGATACCACCCGGAGGACTGCGCTTCAAACGCGCCATGGGCTGCGGCCGCGCGAATCCTCTTTTGGCCTGGAGACTCGCACGACACCGTCTGGCCGCTGATGCCTGTGGACCACGCGTACACCAGAGTTGCGCCTGTCTGCATGCCGACCCGGTAGTCAAGTTCCTCATGCTCGGGGACCGTCAGATCCAGGCTATTCTTTCGGAATGGCAACAGAAGCGCCCTGGCGCTGGCAGGAAGCGCGGCCGCCGCAGGTCCGGGGGGCGCAGGCACTCGTCCGCCCCAAAGAAAGAGGCCCATCGCGCCGCAGGCAGCCAGACCGGCCGCAAGCCCTGATAACCATCGTCTTTGAACCCGATATCGAGACACCCGTACCGATTGTAAAGGGGGGTGACCCGCCCCGGTTTTTGAGACATGGTGGAAGTTGAGACTTGGACCTGGTGACCCGCCCCGGTTTTTGAGACATGGTGGAAGTTGAGACTTGGACCTGGGATGTGATCCGCAGCCCCGTGTTTCCGGCCTGCTGTGGCCTAAAGTAACTCAATTGAACGTCTCCATCAAAACCGGCGATTCAGGAAGGCCCTTCGTTTTCATAACTGGTTCAGAAGGCATGGCCGCAGCCGTGTCAAGGGCGGGCGGTTTTTGCCCGGCGCCAGCGAACCCTTGACGCGGCTGCGGTTTTGCCTTATTTACGATTGGGAAAACGAAGGGCCGCGATCTTACCGCACTTACAAACTCTGCTGGCGTACGGTCGGCAAGTGCGCTGTGCGGGCGATTCTGGTTATAGTCGCTTCGCCAGTGTTCGATTTTCTCCCGAGCATCGGCGAGGTTGAAGAATACTTCCCCGTTCAGACATTCGTCCCGCAAGCGACCATTGAAACTCTCGACGAAGCCGTTCTGAACGGGCCGGCCTGGCCGGATGAAGTCCATCTGCACTCCTGCCCCATAGGCCCACGCTTCCATCGCCCGGCCGGCGAATTCGCCGCCATTATCTGTGGTGATCGATTCCGGCGCTCCGCGCAAGGCAACCAGCCGTTTCATCTGCTCCACTACTTTCTCCCCCGTTTGGGAGCGGTCCGCAAAAGCACACAGGCATTCCCGAGTGTACTGATCCACCACCGTCAAAATGCGGAACCAGCGCCCATCGGCCAGCCGGTCGCTCACGAAATCCATGCTCCAGCGTTGGTTCGGACGAGCGGCCCCGGACAGTGGAACACGCACCTGCGCCGCACGTTTCGCTCGTTTCTTGGTTCGCACCTGCAACTGCTCCGCCCGATAGAGTCGATACACTCGTTTGGCATTCACCTTCCACCCTTCGCGCCGCAGCAACACCGTCAATCGCCGATATCCGTAGCGAGTTCGGCTGCCGGCCAACTCTCGCAGTCGCATCCGCAGCCCCGTTTGAGGATCGCGGCGGCTTTGATAGCGATTGGTCCAACGGGTAATCCCGAACAGCCCGCAAGCGCGCCGCTCGCTCAGCCGATGCGCCTGCCGTACTTCCCGCACCAGTTCGCGGCGCACCGCGGGCTTCAGGCCTTTTTTGACAGCACCTCCTGCAGAATATGCTTGTCCAGCGTCAGGTCCGCCACCAGAGTCTTCAGCTTCCGATTCTCCTCGCGCAGCTGGCGTAGCTCGCGCAGCTCGCTTAATGCCAAGCCGGCATAGCGCCGCTTCCAGCTGTAGAAAGCCTGCTGCGATACACCCATTTCGCGGCAGATCTCGCTCACTTTCTGGCCCGCTTCGGCCTGCCGCAACGCCCGTACGATCTCCTCTTCGCTGTGCCCTTTCCTCGGCATGTTTCCTCCTTCTGCCTTCGTCCAGAGGATCACATCCCGGCCCCGTCCTCAACTTATCCGCTGTCTCGTTTTCGGGTTTTGGGTCACTGGTATGTGCGCCCCGGGCCAACAGGAGTAACGCAAAACGCGGCTGAAAGCCGCGTGTACCCGACGCTCGGGTTACCCAGCGGCCAGAAATCGCGAACTTTCTCGGGCAACGTCTTCTCGGCAGATTTGGCAAAACGCGCCTGAAAAGCCGCGTGTACTTCCAAGGTCCCGGCAGAAATAACCCTGTAGTGTAAAGGCCTGAGTGCCGATAGTACATCAGGAGCGTAAAGCGGTTATGGCAACGTTGCCACGTGAAAGTTGGAGCGTCGCGACCATCCGTAAGACCAGTGGAATCAGTCTGGAAGAAATTGCCCGCAATACCAAGCTGAGGGTCACTACTCTTAAGGCGATCGAGGACGCTAACTTCGATCTTTTGCCGGGCGGAATCTATAACATCAGCTACATCCGGCAATATGCACGCGCCATCGGCGCGGACGAAGGGGCGCTGGTGCGGCAGTACCAGGCCCTGTGTCCGGACGAAAGTCAAACTCAAGCCAGCAGCCATTAATCCTCCAAATGCCGGAAACAATGATCGCCAACGCCGTTCTCGCGCAGCAGGTTGCGATTAGCGGAGAAATCCGAAGCCGTCAGCCGCTGACCATCGAAGGCGAACTGGAGGGAACCGTCGACGTCTCCGGCCATCGGTTCACCGTCGCTGCCGGCAGTAAAGTTCACGCCAGCGTCAAGGCCAAGGAAATCGATGTCCATGGGTTTCTGCAAGGCAATGTCGAGGGCGCCGACATAGTTTATATCCGCTCAGGCGCGCGATTCCTAGGCGATATTCGGGCACATGGCATTGTCATCGAGGACGGGGGATTCATTCGTGGAAACGTGGATCTCTCCGGCCCCACCGTTTAGAGTCAAGCGGCGCACGAGCAACCAGACCCCCGACGGTGCTTTAATGTTTGAGAGTGCTCTGGTTGCCGGCCCCGTCGGAAATTCATCCAAGACCCGGTTAACCAGTTAAGCCGCTCCCGCGTCAATCTCAAAGAGGCCAGCCTTTTCGAACATGCGCTCCATTAAAACGACGACACTTTTCTTTCTCGCTCTCGCCGCCTTCCCTTGGCGGTCGTCCGCTCAAAATTATGACTCGAGCGGCAACAGTATGTTGAACGGCACGTATTACATCCGGCAAGTGATCTATTTGGTCCAGGATACCGAACAGCCGGAAGGAACCGTGGGCGAAGCCATCTGCACCTACGGAAACATCACTTTCGACGGCAACGGGAATTACACCTTCAACGGATCGTACTTGGACTCCGCGAGCGGTTCGAGTACCCCGACCCAGGTTTCCGGCGGCACCGGCACCTACGTGATTTCGGCCAGCGGCATGGGGTACATCACCGCGATCAACCCGGAATTGAGCGCCACGGACCTCATGATCGGCATGGTCTCCCCAACGGGTATTTTTATCGGCAGCAGCACCCAGAACACGCAAGCGAACGAGCTGGGTTATAACGACCTGGTGATCGCCGCACCACTCGGCTCGCCAGAAGCCACGAACGCCACACTCAGCGGCAGCTACCAGATCGCGTATATGGATCCGACATATTTCCCTACAACCAGCGATCTTCCCGGCGGCGATGCGCTGATCACCTTCTCTGCCGACGGGCAAGGCAACATCGGTAACGCCAGTGTGACCGGCTATATTTCCGACAACAGCTCCGCCAGCACGGAAAACCTGACCGGAGTCACTTACGCCTTCACCAACGGCGCGGCGCAGCTCAACTTCGGCGGAAGTAACACCGCACTGGTGGAAGGAACGGAACTGCTATACATATCGCCCGATGGCAATTTCGTATTTGGGGGCGCGTATAACGGCTTCGACATGTTCGTGGGAGTCCGCTCGGCGACCAGCAATCCCACCAATTACAATGGTCTGTATTACCAGGCGGGGCTCGATCTGGACCAAACCGGCGCTGCCGATGGCTATGTGCTGCTCGACAGCTACTACGGTGCTCTCAGCGTGGGTTCGTGCTCGACCGCGATTCCCTGCCCCTCTGGATATAACGGCTACATCATCGGCGATCAGAGCTTGAACGCGCAGTTGATCTACTCGGGCGCGGCCGATTACACCTACTTTGACTTTTATGGATTGAACGGAGATGGCAGTTCCACCGACATCGACTTCGGCCAGGAATACTTCAGCAGCGCGGACGGGACCATTCGAATTGGATATAACACGGCCCCTGCCCAGGGATACGACGAGATAGGGATCAACGTAGCGCTGCAAACCGTAATTCAGACCGGTTCCGGAGTTTTTCTGAGTCCGCAGGGCATGGTGAATGCCGCCAGTTCGGCGCCGTTCACGGCACATCTATCGCCCGGCGAGTATCTTACGCTGTATGGCTCCGGTCTGGCAGCCAGCGCAGCTTCTGCGCCTTCGCTTCCGCTTCCGAACAACTTGAACGGTGTGCAAGTCTTGATCAATGGCATCGCCGCGCCCATCAACTATGTGAGTCCGACGCAGATTTCGGTGGTGGTTCCCTTCGAGACCACCGAATCCGTGGCGCAAATCCAGGTGACCAACAATGGCATGGCCTCCAACACCGTCACTCAATTCGTTGGAGCCAGCTCAGCAGGCGTTTTCACTTACGATCCGGTGGGCGGCATCGGTAACGCAGACGCGCAGGATGTTACGCTCGGCTACTCCACGATCGGGCCATCCAATCCGACGCAAATTGGGGATACAGTAGCGCTTTACCTGGCCGGACTGGGCGGGCTGACGACTACCGTCAAAGACGGCGCTGCCGCCCCTTCGACCACCACCACCGACAACGCTCCCTCAGTCTATGTCGACGATGCATCCGGGAACAGCACTCAGGCTACGGTTGTGTATTCCGGACTTGCTCCTGGATTCGCCGGACTCTATCAGATCGACTTCACGGTACCGGCCGGCGTAGCCTCGGGTCCGGCGGCGCTAGAGATCTTGGCCGGCGTCAATTCCGGCGGAGGACCGGATTCCGACACCGTCGAATCTGGATTGCAGGTCGGAACAACCAGCGACGCCACTCTCGCGGCTCGATTCAAATCCGGTAAGCGCCCGTTCCTTCATCACCACCGGCTGAAGCAAGAGCAGCTGTCGTCGGCGCGGATCAGAAACAGGGCAATTTTCGATCCACAGCGCAGCCAGCGCTAGGGCAGGCGCCGGCAGCATCCGAGCGGCTTGCGATTCTGAGCAATGTGCAGGCAAAACGCGGCTGAAGCCGCGTGCACCCGACCGTTACGGTCGGGTTTCTTTTTACCGCACACCTCGACTCGCCCTCGCGCTCCCGGTGTGCGCTGTGATACGATATATTAGCTTTCATGGATCGCATCCGCGAAGTAGTTCAGCAAAATCCCCAAAAACGGAGTTAACGACAGACCTCGAATGAGCTTCACAGTATTCCTTGGAAACTTGCCTGTCTGGGTTACGAAGGACGACATCAAGTCCTGGCTTAACGCAGAAAACCTGGTGTACGACGACGTAACGCCAATGCCAATCCCGAAACGCAGGAGTGCACAGACTTCGCGTTCTCGACACCCTCCTCGGAAGAAATGAACCTGATCATTCGCCGGTTTGACCGCGCGCCCCTGGAAGATCGTTTGTTGCGGGCCAATCAAGCCCAGCCGCCCCGATCGAAAGGTCCGGGCCCAGGACCCAGCGGCCAGATGAATCGGAGCGCGGCGCCGGCGCCACGCCGCGAGCGGGGCGGGAAGAAGCACAAACGTCCGCAGCAAAACGGTCCGCAGGGTCCGCCCAGCGCCTTCGCCGAAGAACTAGCTAAAGCTCTCTAAGCCTTTCGGAACTGCGCTTGGCGCGGGTTGAATGCAGACCCTGTTTCAGTCCTACCTGTAACCGTTCTCCC
>CAWGOZ010000003.1:0-129455 GCA_963824345.1 Bryobacterales bacterium | reverse complement strand
CAGGGGGTCGGGCGTTCAAATCGCCCCGCCCCGACCAATAGAATCAAAGAAGTAGGGTGAATTAGCGCTGTGCGGCGCCGCAGCGTCCCATGATTGGCCACACATCGACAATTTCATCGCCGCGCGCGACGTAGTAGCGGTCGTAGCAATTCGTACTGTCATCCAGCACCGTGCAATAGATTTCGACGCGATCGCCTAATTTGACGCCGGGATCGGAACTTTTCCAGGCGAGGCGGCCATACTCGGCGCCCTGCGCGCTGATCTCGACCCAAGGCATGCCCTTCACCTTGTCCGTGGGGCGAAGACCCGCCTTATTGCCGTAGTCGATGGTGGCTTGGTTGGCATGGTGTTGGCTATCCACCGTGGTTAGAATCGTAAGGGCGCCGGCAAAATCGTGAAACGTGACGTTGTCTTCTTTGTCGCCGATCACGAAATACCGCGTGTCCATGAACACGTACGAACCGGCCTCGAGTTCGGTCAGGCCGTTTTCGTGATCGATATCGTAAGTGCCGGTGGAGCCGCCGGTGAAAATCTTCACGGGCAAACCGGACTTTCTGCACAACTCCACGGTTTCTTTCGCTCCGGCCAGATCACGGGCGGATTGCTCGCGGCGTGTCTGCCAGGTCCTGGTATGGGCGGCAACACCGGAATAAGCCATGATGCCTTCAAACGTCATGGACTTGGATGAGGCGATCTTTTGCGCCAACTCGAGAGCGGGTCGTCCACACTGGATTCCCTGACGGTCCATTCCCGCATAGACCGAGACCAGCACTCGGACCTGAGCGTTTGTGGCTTTTGCCGCCTGCTCCACCCAATCGAAAACCTCCGGGTCGTCGATCGCGAAGCTGAAGCTAGGGTCATTCATCGAAAGAGCGATTGCCCGCGCGATGCCATTTTCGCTGGCGGGCTGCTTGGTCCACATCACGTTCTTCAGTCCGGCTCCGGACATCAGCTCCGCCTCGGCGATGGTGGCGCAGGTGAGGCCGATTCCGCCGTGCGCAATTTGCATCCTGGCGACATCCACGCTTTTGTGAACCTTCACGTGAGGGCGAAGGGCGATCCCCAGCGCTCTCGTGCGATCCGCCATCTTCTGCAGGTTCGTCTTGACTAACGCCTCATCCACCAGCAGGCAGGGCGTCGGCAGGACGTTTTTCGTGATGTCGCGAAAATCGCGGCGGGCAATGCGGGCTTCGAATTCCGAATAAGGGAATCCAGTAGGGCGGGTCTTGGTCAAAGCGTTTTCACCATGTGAATGATAGGAAGCACCTCGCCATTGGGAAGCGGAACGCCCACGGTTTCGCGCCGTTCATAGCCTTTCAAAGAGTAAAGAGGAGCGCCCGTCAGGGTTGAACCCATTTCCAGGCTGCGGAACCCGGCTTGCTGCGCCGCATCCTCACAATGTTTCAGGATCAGAGTCCCCAAGCCTTGGCGAGCCCATTGTGGATGCACGAAGATGGCTCGGATCTTAGCCGGCTCGGTGGAACAATCCAGCAAGGCCTGCTCTCGATGCGGCCCGTGATCGCTGCCAAACAGAGTCCTGCGATAGCTCCATCCTCCACATCCTACAATCAGGCCCGGATTTGAGAGCGGTACTGCGGCAAAGTACGTTCCATCTTCGATCAGCTGGGTATCCAGGCCCAGGGCGTGCCCGAGCGCGCCCTCGATCTGCGCGGGGGTGTAATCATTCCGCTGAAGATTGCGCACGGACTGTTCGATCAAAATTTGTATTTCGCCAATATCGGCGCGAGTCGCCTGGCGGATCTGGAATTGAGCAATCAGGGTAGATTATCTTAACATGCCACTCAAGGCTGAGTGGCTAGAATTTTTCGCTGTCACGCCGCGAGGCGATTTTCTTCTGGAGGGTTTTCAGACGCTTGAGTCATCCGAGCTCCTGGACGTTTGGGCCGGCATCTTAGGATCAAGGCACCCAAGAGTAATTGATGCAAAGACTCGTCCTGGCCTATAAGAATTTCGCAGCCCAACACAACATCAGCCACATTGGACTCGGGGTTTCAGCGCTGAATACCTGCAAAGTCCTGCGGCGCGCCGGCATCCTGGTGGATGTCTGGCCCATCCTCAGCGCCAAAGACCTGCGCGATCGCCTGCAGCGGGAGCCCGCATCCCATGTCGTGATCTCCGCGCCCTGGATGCCTTCGGTGGATACGCAGGCTCTTGTGCTTGCGAACTCCTCCACGCGCTTCGCCGTCAATTGTCACTCCAACGTCGGTTTCTTGCAGGCTGACACGAACGGCGTTCGTTTGGTTCGCGAGGCCATGGAAGTGGAAATGGCGGCCCACAATTTCCACCTGGGCGGCAACAGCCTGAGGTTTTGCAGGTGGATTCGTTCCGCCTACTCGCGCCCGTGCATCTACCTGCCCAACCTCTACTATCTGGAGGCCGACCCCGTCTCGTGGCGTCCGTCGTTTAGCGGCGGCACTTTGCGCATCGGAGCTTTTGGCGCCACGCGCCCCTTGAAGAATTTGATGAGCGCGGCGGGGGCGGCGCTCGAAATCGCGCACCGCTCGAAGGCGAACCTCGAGTTCTGGCTTTCGGCCGGACGCACCGAAGGCGGCGGCGACGTTATCCTGCGCTCAGTGCACGCGATGCTGGACGGCCTGCCGAATGTCAAAGTGATCGAGAACGGCTGGCAGTGCTGGCCCAAGTTCCGCCAGAGCGTCGCGCATATGCATCTGTTGCTGCAGCCGAGCTATACCGAATCGTTCAACATGGTGACCGCCGATGGCGTCGCCGAAGGCGTGCCCTCCGTGGTTTCAGAGGCCATCGACTGGGCGCCCGAGCATTGGAAGGCGATGATGGACGATGTGCTCGACATCGCGCGCGTAGGCCGTTATCTGCTCGCTGATCCTTACGCGCCTCGGGAAGGACTCGAGGCCCTGAAATCCCACAACTCCGAAGGGCTGCTGTCCTGGCGGTCGTTCTTGAGCTAAATAATGAGCATGCAATCCCCATACGAATAGAACCTGTATCCGGCTTGCACCGCGTGTTCGTACGCCGCGAGCACCAACTCTCGCCCGGCGAACGCGCATACCAGCATCAGGAGACTGGATTCGGGCAAGTGGAAATTGGTCAGCATCGCTCCGGTGCGCTGAAAGACGAATCCCGGCTTGATAAATAAATCCGTCTCGTCCCGTTTGTCCAAATACAGGCTCTCCACGGCGCGGACGCTGGTGGTGCCGGCGCAGATGACGCGATGCGCCGCTCGAATCTTCGCCGAGCTTTCTTCAGCGACATGAAACCGTTCGGCATGCAGCTTCTCGCCCCGGATCGGTTGAAACGTCCCCAGGCCGACGTGCAGAGTCAGGTACGCGATCTCGGCGCCGGCCTGGCGGCAAGCTTCCAGAATCCCGGCGGTGAAGTGCAATCCCGCTGTCGGAGCAGCCACCGAGCCCACTTCCCGCGCGAACACCGTCTGGTAACGCTCCCGATCCTCCGCCGTGTCGGCGCGCTTGATGTACGGAGGTAAAGGGACATGTCCGATTTTCCACAGCAGTTGGTAAAGATCGCCCTCAGTGTGGAACCGCAAGGTGCGTTCGCCCCAACCGGCGCGCGCGAGGACTTCGGCCTCGACACCGTCAAATTCGATCCGCTGGCCCATGCCGATCTTGCGGCCCGGATGCACCAGCGCGGTCCAGGTCTTCGCATCCTCGCTGACGGGATGCACCAGCAGTACTTCCACCAGGCCTGTTCCGCCAACCCGCCGCCCGTACAATCTGGATGGAAACACCTTCGAATCGTTCAGCACCAGGCAGTCGCCGCGCTGCAGGAACTGGGCAACTTCCCGGAATGCCCGATCCTCCCAGCGCTGCTCGCCGCGATACAGCACCAGCATGCGCGCCCCCGCGCGATCCTCGAGCGGCTGCTGCGCAATGGACGATTGCGGCAAGTGATAATGAAATGGAGACAGATCCAAGTCCCACCATACCAACGCAGGTCAGCTTTGAAGATTTTAGGCGTTGAAACTTCGTGCGATGAAACCGCGGCCGCCGTGGTGGCAGACGGTTCCGCCATTCTCTCCTCTGTGGTGGCTTCGCAGCTGGCCACGCACGGAAAATACGGCGGCGTGGTTCCCGAGCTTGCTTCGCGCGAGCACCTGCGCGCTATCGTGCCCGTGGTTCGTCTGGCTCTGGAGCAAGCCGGCGCCGGTTTCGACGATCTGGCCGCCATCGCAGTCACCAAAGGTCCGGGCCTGGTAGGCTCGCTGCTGGTGGGCATCACGTACGCGAAGGCGCTCTGTTTTGCTCGCGATCTGCCGCTGATCGGGATCAATCATATCGAAGGCCATATTCACGCCGTTCTGCTGGAAGTCGGCGCGCGCATCGAATATCCCGCGCTGGCATTGGTGGTGAGCGGCGGCCACACGCACCTGTTCGAAGTCGGCGAAGGTCTCACAGCCTATCGATTGATCGGGAAAACGCGCGACGATGCGGCGGGCGAAGCGTACGACAAGGTCGCCAAACTTCTCGGATTCGGTTATCCCGGAGGTCCCATCGTCGATCAACTGGCTCCCCATGGCGATCCCCGCGCCGTAAAGTTCACGCTCGCGCGCATGAAGGGCAATACGCTCGATTTCAGTTTCAGCGGGATCAAAACCGCCGTGCTGCGATGGGTGGAGAGCCACAACCTGACCGCGGAAATCGAAGCCCGGCGCCGTTCCCACGGCACTTCGGCGTCCGATTTTCTTCCGCTCACTCCCCAGCCCACGCTCGACCTGCTGGCCTCTTTCCAATACACCGTCATCGAAGAATTGCTGCGCCGTGCTAGCGTTTCCATCGAAGAAATCGGCGCGCGGTCCTTTATCGTCTCCGGCGGCGTGGCTTCGAACGCCGGTCTGCGCAGCGCCGCCCGCGCAGCCGGTCTGGCCTGTCCGGTCTATTTCCCCGCTCCGGCGCTTGCCACCGACAACGCGGCCATGATCGCCGCCGCGGCGTTTCCAAAACTTCGCGCCGGACAGTTCGACGACTTCTCGCTTCGCGCCCAGGCCAATCTCGCTCTGGCGTAGGCTACCGCTGGCATAAAAGCTACAATGTCCACGTATGCTCGATCGCCTCTCCGCCACCACTGTTCTGATCGCCTGCACCAGCTTCGCGGCCGTAACCAATGTGGAGGTCACCGACCGGTCCGAAGACGGCGGCTACGAGCGCATCGCCGCAAAGGTACACTACGCCGTTGCTCCGCAGCTTGCGCCCAACCGGTTTATCGCCGATATCGACCTGGCGCCGCGCAACGCCAAGGGCGAGGTCGAATTCTCCGGGGACCTCTATATCCTGCGCCCGCGCGATGCGGCCAAGCGTAACGGAACGCTGCTGGTGGAGATTCCGAATCGCGGCGGCAAAGGCATGACGGCCGTGTTCAACCTGGGCGACCAATTTTTGCTGGATCAAGGCTTCACGCTGGCGTGGGTTGGCTGGGAACTGGATCTGCCGCCGACGCCTGGCCTGCTGCGCGCCGAGGCTCCCGTTGTGACGAAGAACGGCAAGCCGATCACGGGACTTGTCCGCTCCGAATGGGAAGGCAATGAACGCGTGACCACGATTCCCCTGGGTGATCGCGATGAAATCGGTTACGCCGTGTCCGATCCGATGGATTCCGCCAACAAGATATTCGTCCGGGACACGGTCGACGGCCAGCGTCGCCTCATCCCTCGCGAGGATTGGAGCTTCTCCGATTCCACGCATGTCAGCATGGCGGCCGGTTTCGAGCCCGGCAAGATTTACGAAGTGATCTACCTGGCCAAGGATCCGCTGCTGGTCGGCGCTGGTCCCGCCGCGGTACGCGATGCCGTGTCCTATCTCAAGTATGGCGGCGTGGACACCCCGCTTGGCGGCCTGAACAAAGACATCCTGCGAACGATCGGCTTCGGCATTTCGCAAAGCGGCCGATTTCTGCGCACCTTTTTGTATGACGGTTTTAACCAGGACGAACACACGCGGCGCGTTTTCGACGCTGTCTGGGCCGATATAGCCGGCGCCGGCCGCGGCGGCTTCAATGCGCGCTTCGCGCAGGCCTCCCGCGACGGCCATCCCTTCTTTAACATCCTCTATCCGGTGGATGTCCCGCCGTTCACCGATGACGGCGGGCTGCTGACCAACGCGAAGCGCACGGAGACCGTTCCGAAAATTTTCTACACCAACGGATCGTACGAATATTGGGGCCGTGCCGCTTCGCTGATCCACACCAGCCTCGACGGCAAAAAAGACGCGCCGCCCGCCAAGGACACACGCGTTTATTTTTTTCCCGGCTCGCGGCACGGGGCGGGACGTCTTCCGCCGCGCCGCCTGGAGGCGCAGAACCTCGACAGCACCACCGACTATAACCCGGCGATGCGGGCGTTGTTGGTTGCCCTGCAGGCCTGGCTGGCGGAAGGCAAGCAGCCCCCGGCTTCCCTCTACCCGCTGATAGCGCCCGCGGACGGGAATGCTCAATTGGTCCCGGTCGGCGAATATGCATTTCCGAAGATCCCCGGCATCGCCACGCCGCGCTACAATCGCCGGGCGTTCCAGCTCGATTTTTCCAGCGAGCCTCCCAAACTCGGACCGCCCTTTCCCACCCTGGTGCCGCAAGTGAATCTTGACGGCAACGAAACCTCCGGCATCCGCATGCCCGAAATTCAAGTCCCGCTGGCTTCCTACACCGGCTGGAATCTGCGCAGCCCCAAGATCGGCGCGCCCGATCAGTTGTACAGCATGGCCGGATCGTGGATTCCATTTCCCGTAAACAAGGCCGAACGCACGAAACGCAAAGATCCGCGCATGTCCATCCAGGAGCGTTATCCCAGCAAGGACGCCTATCTTGAAAAGATCACCGCCGCCGCCCAGCAAATGGTCAAGGATGGTTTCCTGCTGGATCGCGACATCGCGTATGTGCGGGATCGCGCCGGCCAGGAATGGGATTACGTTCTAAAATCGGCGCGATGATCGAACGGCAACTGATCTAACATCAGAGTAATGGGTCCCAATACAGCGCAGGCCGAACAGCCGAAGGTTCCGATCCCAGGCGTACAGAATCTGATTGCCGTCGGATCGGGCAAAGGCGGCGTCGGAAAGACCACCGTAGCCGTGAATCTGGCGGTTGCGCTATCGCGCCTGGGCCACCAGGTTGGTCTCCTGGACGCCGATGTTTACGGGCCCAACGTGCCCCTCATGATGGGTGTGCGGGCGCAGCCGCAGGCGGTGGGCGAGCGCATCCAGCCGCTGGAGAAAAACGGCCTGCGCATCATGTCCATGGGCTTCTTGAATCCCGGCGACAAGCCGCTGGTTTGGCGCGGCCCCATGCTGCACAGCGTCATCCAGCAGTTTCTGCGAGGCGTCGATTGGGGCCAACTCGACTATTTGATTGTCGACCTGCCGCCGGGTACCGGCGATGTGCAACTGTCGCTCATTCAAACCGCGCCGCTCACTGGCGCCGTGGTGGTCACTACACCGTCGGAGGTCTCGCTCGAAGATGCCCGCAAAGCCATCCACATGTTCCAGCAGGTTCGCGTGCCCATCCTCGGGCTGGTGGAGAACATGAGCTACCTGGAATGTCCGCACTGCCGCGAGCGCATCGATGTCTTCAGCCACGGCGGGGGACGGAAAACCGCCGAGATGATGAACGTTCCGTTTCTCGGCGAATTGCCTTTGGATCCCGCGGTTCGTATCGGTGGCGACACCGGCCAGCCCATCACGCTGGGCGACGCCGGCGCGCCGTTTGTGGCCATCGCACGTGAAGTGCAGCGCCGCGCCGCTGAGGAAAGCGGCAAAAAAGGCCCTTCTCTTACGATCGAGGAGTAGACTTCCTGCGGCGCAGGTAAAGAATCGCCGCGTACGCCACGACCAGCACGCCGAGCGCTGCAGAAGCATATTTCAGGTTATGGTCGATCAGCCTTAGAATGTCTTCCCAGCGCGAGCCGAAATGGTAGCCGATGAATAGAAACGTGCTGACCCACAGCAGCGCGCCGGTATAGGCAAAGACGGCGAACCCGTGGTATTCCAACTTGGAGGTGCCGGCCACAATCGCCGTGAAATGGCGCACGCCCGGGATAAAGTAGCCGAGCATCAATGTCCAGTGCCCAATGCGATTGAACCAGTCGTGCACCCAGCGGATCTGTTCGTCGCGAATATGCAACAACCGCCCGGCCCGCGAGTGCAGAAACTTCCATCCCAGCGTGCGCCCGATAATGTAGCTGCAGGTGATGCCGCACAGGCTGCCCGCCAGAGCGCTGGCAAAGGCGGGAATGGGATCGAGATTCCCCCGGTAGATTAGAAAGCCGCAGCCGGTGAGCAGGGTTTCATCCGGCACCGGCAGGCCCACGATGCCCAGCATGAGGAGCCCGAAGATGGCCACATAGCCGTAGCTGGCGACCCACTGAAGGACTGCGCTTTCCAACAGAAGATGATAGCGAAGTCGCGGTGTGCACGCACTGGCGCTCGTCGGCTTAGCCCGCGGACTTGCGCACCGGCGTTACTGCCTTGCTTGGCACTACCGAGAAGAACTCGATGAAGCGCTTCTTCGGCTCCGGCGCGGCGGCTGTCTTGGGTTCCAGCATGGTCTGTGCGAGCGCCGTGAATTGCCGGCCAAGTTCGCTGCCCGGTTCCACCCAGCGCCCCGCCGTCATGGCGCGCTGCACTCCCTGATAGTCGTTCGGGAACGTCATGTAGATGGGAACGCCCAGCAGCTGTTCGATCTGCTGCGGGGTGATCAGGGAACGCTTCGGGTAACGATTCAGCAATACGCTCACCCGTTCGCCCAGATCAAGCTGCTTGAGATAGAGATACTTCTCGCGCGCCAGGTGCAGCGACGGAATTTCGGGGGTGCATACCAGGAAAATCCGCTTGGATTCGTGCATGATCTCGAGCGAATATCGCTCCAGGTTCCCGGACATATCGAAACACAGTGCGCTGTAGTTGCGCCGCATGAACTCCATCAGATGGCGGATCTGGGTGGGCTCGATGCGAAAATCGGGGTTCAGCTTCCCGGCGTGCAATACGTCCAGCTTATCGATGCTGGTGACCATGGTGGGCCACAAGCTCTCGTCCATCTCGAGCGCATGCTCGGCCGCGTCGGTGACGCAATAGGTGTTATCCAGCTTCAGCATGAACCGTACCATGCCCGAGTTCAAGTCGAAGTCGGACAGCAGCACGGAAGAGTCCGGTAGTCGCGACATGGCCACCGCCGCGTTCAACGCCAGCGTGGATGTTCCCACGCCGGCCTTGGATGGCAGGAAGCTGTAAACCTGGTTGGTGGCTTCAATGGCCGGAGGCCGTGCCTGCACGGTGTCCTTCACACGCGACAAGGCGTCTACCAGCGCTTGGCGATCGAAGGGCAGCGACGCAAACTCCCGAATCCCGGCCCGCATCACTTCCAGCAGAATCTGCGGATCCACGAAGCGGCTGATCGCTACGATCTGCACGCCCGGCGTGTTCTTCTCTACCTCGCGGGCCAGCTCCATGGCCTTAGTGGTCGATTCGGTACTGACGAAGATCACTTGCGGCGCGTGCGCACGCAGAAAACGCAGGAGCTCCAGCGGGTTCGGATAATGGTCGAGTGTTCGAGTGACGCTGACGATCCCGATCTCCGTTAGTATCGCCTCTAGACGCTCATTCAGGTCAGCGTCGGGACAGATAATTATGCCTCTAAGCATCTCTTTTGACACTCCTGAACTTAGACTAAGGCCGAAGCACGGTATCGGCAATTAGCTCTTGGTACTAGATCCAGCCTGAGGTCGCCTTAGAACGGCAGTGTTTGCGGGGGTCCCGACTCGGGGAAACACCTTAGTGGCCCGGCGACGCCACCTTCTGAATTCTGCCGTGCCCTACAGCCGGCAAATCAGCAGCTCGCGCTCGTAAATCATCTCCGGCGGCAGATGATCGTGCAGCGCCAGGAACAATTCCTCGTGCTGGATCACTTCCTTCTGCCACGCGGCATGGTCGAAGGCCTGCAGCTCCTCGAACTGCTCGCGCGAGAAGTTCAGCCCCTGCCAATGGAGATCCTCATAGCGCGGCATCCAGCCGATGGGGGTCTCGCGTCCTAGTGAGCGCCCGTGCGCGCGGTCCACGATCCACTTCAACACCCGCATATTCTCGCTGAAGCCCGGCCACAGAAACTGGCCGTCGGCGCCCTTGCGGAACCAGTTCACGTGAAAAATCCGCGGCGTCTCCGTCAGCGACCGCTGCATCTTGATCCAATGCCGGAAATAATCGCCCATGTGATAACCGCAGAACGGCAGCATCGCCATCGGATCACGCCGCACCTGCCCCACGCCGCCCGCTGCTGCCGCGGTGGTTTCCGATCCCATGGTGGCGCCCGTGTACACGCCCGCGCTCCAGTTGAACGCCTGATACACCAGCGGCATGGTGGTGGCTCGCCGGCCTCCAAACACCATGGCGCTGATCGGCACGCCGGTGGGATCTTCCCAGGCCGGATCGATGGTCGGGCATTGCGCCGCGGGCGCCGTGAAGCGCGAGTTGGGATGCGCCGCCTTGGCCCCGGTCTCCTTGGCGATCTGGGGCGTCCACAAGTTTCCCCGCCAGTCCAGGCACTCGGCCGGCGGCTCGTCGGTCATGCCTTCCCACCACACGCCGCCTTCTGGCGTGAGCGCCACGTTGGTGAAAATGGAGTTGCGCGCGAGCGTGGTCATGGCGTTGGGGTTGGTCTTTACCGAAGTGCCCGGCGCCACGCCGAAAAATCCAGCTTCGGGATTGATGGCCCGCAACCGGCCGTTCTCGTCCGGCTTGATCCAGGCGATGTCGTCGCCCACCGTCCACACTTTCCAGCCCTCGAATCCATTGGGCGGGATCAGCATGGCGAAGTTGGTCTTGCCGCAGGCGCTGGGGAAGGCCGCCGCCACGTAGGTTTTCTCGCCCGCCGGATCTTCCACGCCCACAATCAGCATGTGCTCGGCCATCCAGCCTTCATCGCGCGCGATGTTGGAGGCGATCCGGAGCGCGAAGCATTTTTTACCCAGCAGGGCGTTGCCGCCGTAGCCCGATCCGTAGGACCAGATCTCGCGGGTCTCGGGGAAATGCACGATGTACTTTTCGTCGTTGCACGGCCACGGCACATCGCGATCCCCCGGCCCCAGCGGCATCCCCACGCTGTGCATGCACGGCACGACGCGCTTCTCGTCTTTGTCGATCTCTTGAAACACCTTCAGCCCGATGCGCGCCATGATACGCATGTTCACCACCACGTAAGGCGAGTCGGTGAGCTGCACGCCGATCTGCGACATGGGCGATCCTATCGGGCCCATGCTGAAAGGCAGCACGTACATGGTTCGGCCGCGCATGCATCCGCTGAACAGCTTCTTCAGCGTCTTGCGCATCTCAAACGGATTCACCCAGTTGTTGGTTGGCCCCGCGGTGTCTTTGGCCAGCGAGCAGATGAAGGTGCGATCCTCCACGCGCGCCACATCGCTCGCGTCCGAGCGCGCGTAGTAGCAGCCCGGCCAAAGATCCTGATTCAGCTTGATGAACGTGCCGCCTTCCACCATCTGGGCGCACAATGCCTCGTTCTCTTCCTCGGAGCCGTCCACCCAATGAATATCCCGCGGCTTGGTGAGATCCGCCATCTTCTCTACCCAGCGCAGCAGATGCTTGTTCGAGCTGATGGGCCGGGCCACGTCCCGAGGTGTTTTTGTGCTTGCCGTCGACATAAGCTCCATTATGCCGAATCTTGGAATCGCGTCCAACCGGCTATGGTTTACCGGCCATGCGATTCTATTATGGGATGATGCGGTGGACCGCGCTGCGCCTGCTGGGATGTTATCTGAGTTGTGCCCTGCTATCCGCGCAGATCATCCCCTTTGAATCCAACGGGCTCTTATATAAAACACTCACCCGGGGCGGCGTCACGGTGATGTTCGCCTATTTGCCCGCGCACTTGAAGGAATATTCCATCATGCAGGTTTCTATCTCCAACGGGTCGCCGGTCTCTTGGACCGTCAAGCCCGAGGAGTTCACCTACCGCCAACTGGATGGAACCACGTGGCAGGCCTCCACCGCGCTCAGCGTGGTGAACACCATGCTGGCCAAAGGCGGCCGCCACGACGTGATCAAACTGGTCACTACCTACGAACGCGGCGTCTACGGTAACGAACACATGCAGACCACCAACGGCTACGAAACCCGCCGGCAGGCCGCGTTGGCTTACGGTATGTCGTCACGGCTGAAGGCCGGCGCCGCCGCGTCCGCTCTAGCTCTGGTGCCCACCAAGCTCGCGTCGGGCGAATCCACCGACGGCGCCGTGTTTTTCCCCAGCAACGGCAAAACTCTCGGCCCCGGTACGCTGATCGTTCATACCGCCGGCGAGACCTTCGAATTCCCTTCCGACGGCGAACCTGCGGGCAAGTAGCGGTTGGCTCGAACCGGGGAAGCTCGACTTTGGCCATAAGATACAATGAGTTCGGAGAACCTGCATGCAAGTCGGAAGAGACGGGTAACGAGCCTATAGGTGCCGTCGCCTTGTCCTAGGGAGTTCTCTGCCAAGTGTGGATCGTTAAAATCGCGCTCGATCGCCCGTACACGTTCGTTGTACTAGCGCTCCTAATCCTGCTCATCAGCCCACTTGTCATTCTGCGTACGCCCATCGACATCTTCCCCAACGTCGACATCCCCGTTATCGCCGTGCTGTGGGGTTACACCGGTCTGAGCGCCGAAGAAATGGAAGAGCGGGTGGCTTCACCCTACGAGCGCTCCCTTACCACCGTCGTTACCGACATCGATCACCTGGAATCGCAGACCGTCAACGGCCGCAGCATCACCAAGGTCTTTTTCCATCCCGGCACCCGGGTGGACATGGCGATGGCTCAGCTCACTGCGGTGGCGCAGAATGCACTGCACTCCATGCCGCCCGGTTCGGCGTCGCCCTTTATGCTGGTCTACAACGCCTCCAGTGTTCCGATCCTTCAACTCGCGCTTTCCGGTCAAGGCATACCCGAACAGCAGCTGTTCGACTACGCCGCTAACTTCATTCGCACTCAACTCGCCACTGTAAAGGGCGCGGCGGTGCCCTGGCCATATGGGGGCAAGCAGCGCCAGGTGATGATCGATCTGCAGCCCGCGCTATTGCAATCCAAAGGCCTCTCGCCCGCCGATGTCGTGAACGCGGTGAACACGCAGAATCTGATTCTGCCCACCGGCACGTCCAAGATCGGACAGTTCGAGTACGACGTCGGCCTGAACGCCAGCCCGGAAACGGTCCAGGAGCTCAACGACCTTCCGGTGAAGGCGGTCGGAAACAGCACCATCTATGTGCACGACGTGGCGAACGTGCGCGACGGCTTTTCGCCGCAGACCAACATCGTGCGCCGCAACGGACAGCGCAGCACGCTGCTCAGCATCCTGAAATTCGGCGACACCTCCACGCTCGATATCGTGAGGCAAGTGCGCGGCATGCTGCCCAAAATCGCCGCCACGCTCCCGCCCGCTCTGAAGATTGAGCCTATCGCCGACCAGTCGGTGTTCGTGCGCGCTGCGGTGAGCGGGGTGGTTCGGGAAGCGATTCTGGCCGCTTGCCTTACCGCCATCATGATTCTGCTGTTTCTCGGGAGCTGGCGCAGCACGCTGATCATTGCGATCTCGATCCCGCTTTCGATCCTGTGCTCGATTTGCGCCCTAAGCGCGCTGGGCGAAACCATCAACATCATGACGCTGGGCGGCCTGGCCTTGGCGGTCGGCATCTTGGTGGACGACGCCACCGTCACGATCGAGAATATCGACCGCAATTTCGACGAGGGCAAGAACCTGCACAGCGGCATTCTCGACGGGGCGGCCCAAATCGCGCTCCCGGCGCTGGTTTCCACGCTCTGCATCTGCATTGTCTTCATCCCTATGTTTTTCCTTACCGGGGTGGCGCGCTATTTGTTCATTCCCCTGGCCGAGGCTGTGGTTTTTGCGATGCTGGCGTCCTATGTGCTCTCCCGCACGCTGGTTCCCACGCTCGCCATGTATCTGCTGAAGCCGCACAGCCGGCATGCTTCCGAGCCCGAATCCTGGAACCTTGCCGCGCGATTCCAGCGCGCCTTTGAGCGGGGATTCGACGCTACGCGCAGCGCTTACCTGCGGACGCTCGAGACCTGCATTCGCCGGCGCCGCCCGTTCGTTCCCGTGTTTTTGGCGCTCTGCGCCGCCGCGTTTCTGCTGATCCCATGGCTCGGCCGCGACTTCTTCCCCGTCACCGACGCCGGCCAGTTCAATCTGCATTTCCGCGCTAAGACCGGCACCCGCATCGAAGAGACCGCGCGGCTGGGGGATCTGATCGAGACTTCGATGCACGAAACCATCCCAGCCTCGGAACTGTCCAGCATCATCGATAACATTGGCCTGCCCTATAGCTCCATCAACATGGCTTACAGCAACTCGGCGCCGGTGGGAACCATGGACGCCGACGTTCTGGTTACCCTGAAACCGGGCCACCGGCCGACGGATCTTTTCGTCCACGAACTGCGCCGTAAGCTGCCGCGCGAGTTTCCCGGCGTGTCGTTTTACTTCCTGCCGGCCGACATCATCAGCCAGATTCTGAACTTCGGCCTGCCCGCGCCCATCGACATTCAAGTTTCCGGCCCCAACCTGGCCGCCAACCACGCTTTCGCCACCAACCTTTTGGGCCAGCTGCGCGGCGTGCCCGGCGCGGTGGATCTGCGTATCCACCAGCTCTTCGATCTGCCGCGAATTCAAGTGAACGTCAATCGCACCAAGGCCATCGAGAGCGGCTACACCCAGCTTGACGTCGCCAACAGTTTGTTGATCTCCCTGAGCGGAAGCTTTCAAACCACACCCGCGTTTTGGCTCGATCCCAAAAACGGCGTGAGCTACAGCCTGGTGGCCCAGACTCCGCAGTACGACGTCTCTTCGGTGAGCGATCTGAATAACATCCCCATCACCGGCGAGGCCGTGCACCGGCCGGAAATTATGGGCGATGTCGTCAGCACCAGCCGCCGGGCCGAGATGGCAGTGGTTTCGCACTACAATATCCAGCGCGCCATCGACATTTTCGGAAACGTGCAGGATCGCGATTTGGGCGCCGTCGCCAGCGACATCGACCGCATCGTCGAAAAGGCGCGTCCGAACCTGCCGCGCGGCTCGCAGTTGATCGTCCGCGGCCAGATCGACACCATGCAGTCGTCTTTCCGCGGCCTGCTGGGAGGCCTGGTGCTGTCCATCGTTCTGGTTTATTTCCTCATCGTGATCAACTTTCAATCCTGGCTGGACCCCTTCATCATCATCACCGCGCTACCCGCCGCCATGGCCGGCATCGTGATCTTTCTTTTCGTCTCGCGCACCACTTTGAGCGTTCCAGCTCTGATGGGCGCCATTATGAGCGTCGGCGTGGCCACCGCCAATAGCATTCTGGTGATCAGCTTCGCCAAGGAGCATCTGGAGTCTGAAGGCGATCCTGCGCGCGCGGCTCTGGAAGCCGGCTTCACCCGTTTTCGTCCCGTACTGATGACCGCCCTGGCCATGATCATCGGCATGATCCCGATGGCCTTGGGGCTGGGCGAAGGCGGCGAACAAAACGCCCCGCTCGGCCGCGCGGTCATCGGCGGATTGATTTGCGCCACCATCGCCACGCTGTTTTTCGTGCCCACGGTGTTCAGCATGTTGCATAGAAAGCGGGTCATTGCCGATGCTAGATAGTAAATCCATGCTGGAAACCCAGATCACGACGAAGCCGGTTTTGCCTTCCCGTTTGCCCCCCGCGCCTCCGCGAAAGCTGAAGTTCGCGCTGCTACTGGCCCTGGCCGTGCTGATCGCGGCAGGCATCGTGTTGCGGGGCATCCATGCCCGCATCCAAACTGCCGCCGCGGTTAACGAAGCTACTCAGGAGCTGGCCATCCCCGCTGTTTCAGTGATCCATCCGAAGCCCGGCGCCATGAAGAACGAGGTGGTGCTTCCAGGCAACATTCAGGCTTTTACGGACTCGCCCATCTACGCGCGCTCCAGCGGTTATTTGAAGCAATGGAATGTCGATATCGGGGGCCGCGTGAAAGCCGGGCAGGTTTTGGCGACCATCGAAGCGCCCGAGATCGATCAGCAGGTCAGTCAAGCTAGGGCGACCCTGCAACAGACCCGGGCCTCTTTGGATCAGGCAATCGCTAACGAGCAGCAAGGCAAGGCCAACGAAGAGATCGCTCGCGTTACTGCGGAGCGCTGGCAGAATCTGGTGAAGAAGGGCGCGGTCTCGCGCCAGGAGAACGATCAATACCAGGCGCAATATCAGGCGCAAGTGGCCAATCTCAATGCGCTCGAACAGGCTATCGCGGCAGCCAGGAGCAATATCGTCGCCGCCCAGGCCAATCTGGCGCGCTTGGAAGACATGCAGAGCTATGAAACCGTGAAGGCGCCTTTCGATGGCATCGTAACGGCTCGCAACGTCGATGTCGGCGCGCTCATCAACGCCGGCAATGGTGGAACCTCCCAGGAACTGTTCCACCTGGCCGCTACCGCCAAGCTGCGCGTTTACGTCAGCGTTCCGCAAGCCGATTCGCGGGCGGCCGTTCCCGGGCTCAAGTCGTATCTGACATTGGCTGAATTTCCCGGGCGCCGCTTTCCGGGCGAACTGGTCCGCACCTCCGGAGCGATCGATCCCGCCACTCGAACTCTGCTTACCGAAGTGGACGTTGACAATGCGTCGGGCGAGCTTAGGCCGGGCGCTTATGCCGAAGTCCATCTCCTGATTCCGGAAGGTTCGCGGGCGCTCATTTTGCCTGTCAGCACTCTGATGTTCCGCAGCGAAGGATTGCGCGTAGGGGTGGTTCGTGGCGGAAAAGCCGAGCTGGTGCCGGTCGTGCTCGGCAAGGATTACGGCAACGAAGTCGAGGTGGTCTCGGGGTTGAATGAAGACGATTTGGTAATCGCCAATCCGCCCGATTCGCTGGCCAGCGGGGCGCCGGTCCAGGTGGTTAAGGCGTCCGATGTCCGATGAAAGCCTGAGGACAGCTCCCTCACGGTCGCGGTTCGGTACAAATGCGCGTCAATACAGGATCGAAGGCAGGAACGCACCCTTCGGTTCGTTGTACAGGCCCATCGACATCAGCGTCATCGGCTGAACCACGCGCAGGCCGTGAGACAGGCACCAGCGGAAAAGTTCCGAGTTGCGCGATGGCACCAGGATTCCCGGACCGGCGAAACTGTCGGCCGCCGCGATGATGGCCTGCAAATCGGGATTCGTCTCCGCTACCGCATGCCCATAGAAAGCCAGCGAACTGGCGTATCCGGTGATTCGTCCGTAGCGTTCCACCACAGTCGCAGTGCGTTGTTGAATAGCCTCGGCAAGTTCTCCGCCGCGGTGGTGGCCGTGCACGCACAGGGCAACCTGATTGCACGCTTCGAGATCGGATAACTGGGCCGGCCGCACCATAAATCCGTCATAGGTTTTCTTGATGGCTGGGCCTTGGATGGTTGCCAGCGGCTCGCGAACGTCGAAACCCAGCGCGGTGTAGAGCGACAGCGATCGATTATGGAACGCGGCCTGCACCAGCCTGACCCCGGCGCAGTTCCGCTCCCGCGCGCGATCCAGTACGGCATCCATCAGCTTGCGGCCGACCCCACGATTTTGCGTCTTCGGATCGATGGTGATGGGCCCTAAACCGGCCATCGAGTCGCGTTCGTACAAGCAATTGCTGCCCACGATACGGCCGTCGGCTTCGGCGACGACGCAATAGGAGCCAGGGTCCGAGAACATTCTGGTCAACAGGCCCACAGCCATTTCAGGAGCGGGAACATCCGGCGGAAAATTGTGATCGGTGCTGATTTTTTGAAAGGCTTCGTAGCAGATTTGCCCGCAGGCGGGCGCATCTTCAGGCTTCGCGCGGCGAATGGTAACCGCGGCGCGGGGAGCGGCAGTCGACATCAGGCCTCCGATTTTCGGATTAGAGTTTCAACAAAGCGCGCAGCCGCTTGGTTTGCACCCGGCTTACCGGCACTTCGGTTTGCTTCTTGTCATCCATGCGGAGCTGGAAGCTGGACTTGAACCACGGGATCACTTCCTTGATGCGATGAATGTTCACCAGGAAGGACCGGTGAACGCGCCAGAAGGTGGCCGGATCGAGATTGGATTGCAGCTCTTCGATGGTGCGGTAGTTCGATTCACCCTCCACGTTAGTGGCTACCACCGTGATGAGCCCGTCATCGATGGTGGCGTACACCACGTCCTGCGCATCGACGATGAAATTGCGGTTGTTGTTCTTGACCAGCAGTTTGGTGCGTTGCGGCGTGGCTCTGAGGGCGGGGATCTCCGCTTGGGGCGCCATCTTGGCTTTGTCGGAGACTGCTTTGCGCGCGCGCTCAATCGCCAGCGCCAGCCGGTCCTTCTCAATCGGCTTCAGCAAATAATCCAGCGCTTCCCAGCGAAAAGCCTGGATGGCGTACTGATCGTAGGCGGTGGCCAGAATGAAGTGCGGCAGCGGGATGTTCTTTTCGCGCAGGTTCTGGATTACGCCCAGGCCGTCCAGGCCTGGCATCTGCACGTCCAGGAACACAACGTCGGGCTCCAGGTTTTCGATCAGCTTGACGGCCTCCAAGCCATTGCCGCCGGTGGCCAGTATTTCGACATCCGGGAATTCCTTCAACAGGTAGGAAAGTTCGTCACGCGCGAGCTGTTCATCATCCACCAGAATTGCGGAAATGGTGCTGGCGGAAGTGCTTGTAGCACGCTCAGTCATCAGCCTTTAGTATAGCTTACGCGCCGCGAATTCCAGGCGAACAACGCGGTTTATCGCACAAAATGCTACACTGGCGAAGGATAGGCGTCACAAGCCCGCATCGAGGGCACATTGGAGCCTCGCGCCACCCAAGGAGATTCGAGAGTTGTCCACCACAGGAAACACCAGGATTGCGCCCGCCGGAGGTAAACTAGGGGTCCTGATTCCCGGCATTGGAGCGGTCAGCACGACATTCATGGCGGGAGTTGAGGCGGTGAAACGAGGGCTTGGAAAGCCCATCGGATCGCTCACGCAGCTGGGAACCGTGCGCCTCGGCAAACGCACCGAAGGCCGCAGCCCAAAGATTAAAGACTTTGTTCCGTTGGCTGGCTTGGAAGACCTGGTTTTCGGGGGCTGGGATATTTTCAATGACACGGCTTATGAGTCGGCCGTGCATGCAGCGGTGCTGGAACCGGCGCTGCTCGAGAAGGTTCGCGAGCCGCTCAGCGCCATCAAGCCCATGCAGGCGGTCTTCGATACGGAATATGTGCGGCGCTTGAACGGGCCCAACGTCAAGACAGCCGGCTCGAAGATGGATAAAGCGGAAATGCTGATGGAGGACATCCGGCAATTTCGCGAGTCCAGCGGCGCCGAGCGGCTGGTGATGATCTGGTGCGGATCGACCGAAGTATTTCATCGGCCCGGAGCCGTGCATCAGAACTTAAAGGACTTCGAGTGCGGGCTGCAGAAGAACGATCCGGATATCGCTCCCAGCCAGATTTACGCCTATGCCGCGCTGAAGAGCGGCGTGCCGTACGCCAATGGCGCCCCGAACCTGACCACCGACATGCCGGCCTTGCAGGAACTGGCTCGCGACCGGCAGGTCCCGATTTGCGGCAAGGACTTCAAAACCGGACAGACTTTCATGAAAACTCTGGTGGCGCCGGGATTGAAGGCCCGCATGCTGGGAATGTCGGGTTGGTTTTCAACCAATATTCTGGGCAATCGCGACGGCGAAGTGCTGGAAGACCCAGGTTCGTTCAAGTCCAAGGAAGAGACCAAGCTCAGCGTGCTCCAGCAGATTCTACAGCCCGAACTGTATCCGGAGCTATATAAAGATCTCTATCACGCGGTTCGCATCAATTACTATCCGCCGCGCGGCGACGCCAAAGAAGGCTGGGACAACATCGACATCTTCGGATGGCTGGGTTATCCCATGCAGATCAAAATCAACTTCCTGTGCCGCGATTCCATCCTCGCAGCGCCCCTGGTGCTGGATCTGGTGTTGTTTCTGGATCTGGCGCAGCGCGCCGGTATGAAAGGCATTCAAGAGTGGCTTTCCTTCTACTTCAAAGCTCCCATGACGGCGCCGGGACTGTATCCGGAGCACGACGTTTTTATCCAGTTGATGAAGTTGAAGAATACGCTGCGCTGGATGCGCGGTGAGGATTTGATTACACACCTTGGCCTCGAGTACTACGACTAACGGATCCAAACGTCAGGAGCCGGCAAAACGAAAGGTGCTGGTGATAGGCGGAACTCTGTTCATCGGCCAGGCGCTGGTGAGGGAGTTGGTGCACGCCGGGCACGATGTCGCGGTTCTGCATCGCAAAGGCCGGCACAAGCTGGGGAAGAAGGTGGCGAACATCGTCGCGGACCGCAACGATCCGGAGGCGGTGAAGCGCGCCCTGGCCGGGAAGAGCTTCGACGTGGTCTACGACAACGTGTACGACTGGGAGCGCGGCACCACGGCGGCCCAGGTGGAAGCCACTGCGCGAGCCTGCGGGAACAATCTACAGCGCTATGTTTTTATGTCCAGCGTCGGCGCTTATGGGGATGGGCTCAATCATCACGAAGGAGACGCGCTGGCCCCCGACGATCATTCCGAGGCCTACGTGCGCAACAAGGCTATGAGCGAGCGAGCGCTGTTTCGCATGCGGCAGCGCAACGGATTCCCGGTGGTGACGCTGCGTCCCCCGTTCGTCTATGGTCCTGGAAATCCGTTTTATCGCGAAGCTTTTTTTTGGGACCGAATAAAAGACGGGCGTGCGTTAATCCTGCCTGGCGACGGCCGCCGGCTGATGCAGTTTGTCCACATTGATGACCTGGTGGGCGCCTGCATCAAGGCCATGGACACTCCCGATATCGAAGGGCACGCGTTTAACATCGCCAATCCCAGGCCTTTGACGCAAGTGGAGGCGGTGGAAGCGTTCGCGCGCGCCGCTGGAAAAGACCCCACCTTCGTGCGCCTTCCACGCGAGCGGATTTTGCGCGCCGGCGGCCATCCCATGGGGCCCAAGATGTATTTCGGAGTCTATTTCGACCTGCCCGCGATCACGGTGGTGGTGAATAAGGCGCAGCGCATTTTGAAGTTCAAACCGGTCGATTTCAATACCGGATTGAAGGGAACGTATCGCTGGTATCTGCGGCACAAGTTTCCCAAGCCCGATTATTCGTTCGAGGACGGCTTGATCGCTGCCGCGCCGGCGTCCGCCTATTCGGCGCCGATGGATTAATGGTAAACGTCCAGGAATATCTCACCACGAGTTACGAAGCGGATCGCGAGTACGTTGATGGCGAGATCCTGGAGCGTCACTGGGGGGAGCAGCCGCACAGTCACGCCCACGGCGCTATGGGCTTTCTGCTTTTCCGGCAAGAAGCTCGGGCCGGTGTCCGGGCCCTCATGTCACAGCGTGTGCAGGTCAGTCCGACGCGCCTTCGGGTGCCGGACGTATGCGTAGTTTTGGCATCCGATCCGCCAGATCCCATCGTTCAGTACCCGCCAGTCCTCTGCGTCGAGGTATTATCGCGAATAGACACGGTCACGCGCATCAATGAGAAACTGTCCGATTATTTTCAAATGGGCGTCCGCTACGTTTGGGTGCTCGATCCGCTGACGCGCCGGGCATACTGCTACACACCGGGCGAGATGCACGAAGTTCTGGATGGGATGTTGCGGACGAAGAACCCCGACATCGAAGTTCCGCTCGAAGAAGTCTTCGAAGCCTGAGTCAGTCGCCGCGTTCTTCCGCCCGCACTCGCTCAAGGCGCTCGCGCAGCGGAGCGGATAGGCCGGCTTCGATTTCAGGCGTGATCAAGCCGACCGAGTCCATGTCGACAATGTGAGTTTTGTCCTTGATGCGAAAACTGGTGAGCTTCATGCGCACCAGATCCGGGACTGGAGCCAATAGAAAGCCCTCGACGGTTCGAGTAGGATCGGAAAAATCCGGAATGGCCAGCACATCTTGAGGGCGGACCTTCTCGCGAACGAACACCAGATGGACGGCGCTTCTTGCCTTCGGGTTCTCGGCGCTCACCAGCATGTCCACACCGGCGACGTGCCGATAGCGAAAGCCGAATTGCTCGGCAGCCTTGGCTATGCGTTGCAGGTCCGCTCGATCAACCGCTATATCGACATCTCTTGTGAAACGAGCCGCATCCGGATCACGCGCGCTGATCTGGAGAAATACGGCCATTCCTCCGATGACGCGATATTCAATTCCGGCCTTAGCTAGGGCGGAATGGAGGCGTTCCAATAGATCAAAAAGTTGTTGCACGTGGAGGTCCAGCGCTTTGGCGGTAATCATTCGGCTTGCTGCTACGATTCTTGCACAAGAGCTATGGTGGTGAGGCTTCGAGCAACGGCGGGGGCGGCGGAGGGTCGGCTTACTTGCCTGTAGCGCGGCGATATTTTTGCACGGCGAGATCGTGTTCCTCGACCGTTTTCGAGAACTGATGCCCGCCGGAGCCGTCGCCCCTGGCGACAAAATACAGATAATCCGTTTGGGCCGGCGCGAGCGCCGCTTTGAGGGACTCCAACCCCGGATTAGCGATAGGGCCGGGCGGAAGGCCAACATGCTGGTAGGTGTTGTAGGCGTTCTTGCTAGTGAGGTCGGAGCGGTAAATGACGCCCCGATAACGCCCTTCGACCAGCGCCGCGTAGATGGTGGTGGGGTCGCAATCCAAATTCATTCCTCTGCTCAGGCGATTGTCATAGACCGAAGCAACCATGGGGCGCTCATCGGCAACCGCAGTCTCTTTCTCCACCATCGATGCCACCGTAACGATGTCGTTGACGGGGACGCCCCGCGGTGCAGAATTCTGCAACTCGCGCCAATGTTTGCGAAAGACGCCGGTCATCATCGCGCACAGCTGTTGCTCGGTGGTGGCACGCGCGATGCGATATGTGGAGGGGAACAAGTAGCCTTCCAGCGTGGGAGCATCGGGAGCGAGATCGCGTATCAGGGCGGGATTACGGGCCGCGCGCAGGAATCTGTCGGGATGGAGAAAATCGAAGCGCGCCAGGCTGGCCGCGATGTCGAACATGTTGCTGCCCTCGGGCACGATGAGTTCATAGAAAAAGACGTCTCCGCGCCCGATCCGATCCAGGATGTTGGAAGGCGTG
This sequence comes from Bryobacterales bacterium, assembly GCA_963824345.1. Lineage (GTDB taxonomy): Bacteria > Acidobacteriota > Terriglobia > Bryobacterales > Bryobacteraceae > Palsa-89. The sequence goes on along the minus strand of CAWGOZ010000003.1, from coordinate 106,413 downwards.
TCGGAATGCTCGAAGCGGTATTCGCCGGCCTGCAACTTCTTGCCGGGATGGAGGGCGCGGACCAGCAGGAATTGCCATGCATACCGAATCACGCCGGATCGGGCCAACTCGTCCGCCATGGCTTGCGTACTAGTGCCCTTCGGAAAATCGACGATCACGGGTGCGCCAAAGCCCTGATAGGCGGTCTTCAGGGACACATAAGCTAAACCTGCGGCGATAGCGGCCAGCAGAACGAGAGCGAACGATAGACGCTTCATGCGCGGGAATCGAGATAACTTTCAAGAAGAATGACGGCAGCCAGCCGGTCGACTGCTTTGGCGCGCTTTTCAATGCTGATGCCGCTTTCGCGGAGCACGCGCTGCGCCTGGACAGTGGTCAGGCGCTCGTCCCATAGCTGGATCGGAATGCCGGTGACGGCTTCCAGGCGCGCGCCGAATTCGCGAGCATGCGCCGCGCCGCGTCCTTCGTGGCCGCTCATGTGGAGGGGGTTACCCATCAATATTAGTGTGACGTTGTGTCCGGAGGCGAGTTTCGCCAGCCGCGCCAGGTCCTCGCGGAGGTTGGTGCGCTGGAGAGTTTCCAGGCCCTGAGCCGTTATGCCGAGTTCGTCGCTCAGGGCCAGTCCAATGCGCCGTTTGCCCAAATCGAGGGCTAAAATCCTCCCGGGTGTCATTTTCTTGCTGATTTTGTTTGCCGTTCTACCGATTTCATTTCATCATAAGAAGAGGGCTTGAAGTTCCAGGTTCCGATGTCCACGCTTAGTCCTACGCCTACCCCCGCGTCCTCGCCGCCTGCTCAGACCCCGATCCATGGCGGCGTTACGCTTCTCGCGATTGCCGCGAGCGTGGCTCTGCTGTACTTCGGACGCGTTTTCTTCATCACCATGGTGGTGGCGATTACCATCGCTTTTCTGCTGGATCCGGTGGTGACGGCCTTCGTGAAGCTGCGGCTGCCGCGCGCGGTGGCGAGTTTCATCGTCTGCAGCAGTGCTCTGCTGGTTTTGTACCTGCTCGGGCTGGCGCTCTACAGCCAGTTCGCCGGCTTCGTCGATGAGTTGCCGACCTACAGCCAGCGGATGAACGATATGGTGGACAACGTGGCGACACGCGTGGACGACGTGGAGAAGCGAACCTATCAGATCTTGATTCCCAAACGTTTCCAGGAAGCCGCGCCGCCACCGTCGGGCAATACGGTTCCCGAACCGGGCCGCAGAAGGCGTGGAAGCAAGCCGGCGGCGGAAGCGCCTTTCACTCCGCTTCAGATTCCCGAAGTCCGCATCCATTCCGAGCCGACGCCCCTTCTGACGTATGTTTACGGGTATGTGCGGTCCTTTTACGATGTGCTGCTGATGGCCAGCTTCGTTCCGTTCCTGGTGTATTTCATGTTGAGCTGGCGCGATCACATGCGGCGGAGTTTCCTGTATCTGTTCAAGGGCTCCGAGCGGCAGATGGTGGGAAAGAGCTGGGAAGGCGTGGCGGACATGGTGCGGGCCTACGTTATCGGCAATTTCATTCTGGGCTTGATGCTCGCAATCATCAGTAGCGTTTTCTTTTTCACCATCCGGCTGCCCTATTGGCCGCTGATCGGGCCCTTGAGCGGCTTTCTGAGCCTGGTGCCGTACGTCGGGCTTCCCATGGCGATGATCCCGGCGTTGGCGGCGGGTTTGATCGTCTACACGGAACCCACGATCTACGTGATGATCGCGGTAGTGGTGGCCGTGTTGCACCTGACCGCGATGAACCTGCTGTATCCCAAGGTGGTGGGGTCGCGCGTGCATCTGAACCCGCTGGTGGTGACGGTGGCGCTGATGTTTTGGGGCACGCTTTGGGGCGGCATTGGATTGTTGCTGGCGATTCCGATCACGGCGGGGATCAAGGCGGTCTGCGATAATGTGACGCGCTTGCACGGATACGGCAAGCTGCTGGGGGATTAGCATGCGAGCGGCCCGATGAACAAGCGAGTTCTGATTTTCTTCGGAATCGGCATAGTGGCCGTCGGGGTCGCGGTGTTTTTGGCGGTGAGCGGGAACGAGGGCTCGCACTTGCAGTTGCAAGGGAAGATCCTGAAGGTACGGACCGGAGCGCTGGGCGAAGGGAATAGCATCGCGGTGCTGGATTTTCGGGTGGAGAATCCCTCGGATATTCCTTTCGTGGTGGGCAACGTGGAGGTGTCGCTCGAAAGGAAGAGTGGAGAAATGCTGGACGGCGTGACCACGTCGAAGAGCGATTTGAAGCAGCTCTTCGAATACAACCGGTTTTTGGGCGAACAGTATAACGACGGGCTCGCGATGAGGGATACGATTGCGCCGCACAGCAGGGTGGATCGCATGGTGGCCGCCCATTTCGAAGTGAGCAGTCAGGATCTGGATGCTTCCAAGGCAGTGCACCTGAGCCTGCATGACGTGGACGGTCCGTCGTGGGAGACCAGCCATGCCATTCAGTAGCGCGTCCCAATAGCCGGCCGGCGTGCGCAGGCTTATCATCCGGCCGGGCGGGATCGGCGATTGCATTCTTTCGCTGCCAGCGATGCAGCAGCTTCGATCCGGCTACACCGAGGTATGGGTGCCTTCGGCGATTGTGCCGATCATTCGTTTCGCCGACGCGCGAGCCATTGCGTCGACGGGTCTGGACTTGCTGGGGCTGCCCGGCGTTGATCCGCCGGCGGGTTTGATTGCGCGCCTGCGCGAATTCGACTCGATTGTTTCCTGGTACGGATCGAATCGCGAAGAGTTTCGCGCGCACGTGCGCGAGCTGGGATTGCCATTCGAGTTTCTCGCGGCCCTGCCGCATCCCAGCGCGAACATCCACGCTGCGGATTTTTTTCTGCGGCAAGCGAGCGGAGATGGTTTTGCCGTGCCGCGGATCGAGTGCGAGCACCGCGGGCAGGGGGATTTCGCCGTGATTCATCCATTCTCGGGAAGCGCGCGCAAAAATTGGCCCTTGGACCGATTCCGGGAACTGGCCACCCGGTTAGGGCTGCCGGTGCGCTGGTGCGCCGGGCCGGAGGAGTTGCTGCCTCCGGAGCTAACGAGTGATGCGGTGCGCTTCGAGAATCTGCATGAACTGGCGTGTTGGATCGAGAACGCGCGGGCTTACATCGGAAACGATTCGGGAATAACACATCTAGCGGCGGCGGCGGGGACTCCGGTGGTCGCCGTATTTGGACCCACCGATCCTGCCGTGTGGGCGCCGCGGGGCGAACGGGTTCGAGTGGTGAGCGCTGCGAATCTGAATCGGATCGCGGTGGATGAAGTGTTGGAAGCCGCGCGTCAGATCATGGCAGAGTGAAAGCCACTAGCGCGTCGCCCAGTGGTTCCTCCGAGATTTTTGGGTGGCCACCGGCGGCGATCACTACGTACTGTTTGCCGGTGGAACTCACGTAGGTAATCGGCGTGGCGTTGCCGCTGGCTGGTAAGCGGGCTTTCCAGAGTTCCTTTCCATTCTCAACGTCGAAGGCGCGGATGTAGGGGTCCGTAGTAGCCGCGATGAATACCAGGCCGCCGGCTGTCGCGATGGGGCCGCCGAGGCTGATGGATCCTGGCGGGACAGGGTCGTGGGCGGAACCAAAGTTCTGCATGGAGCCGAGGGGAACTTGCCAGCGAATCTTGCCGTCGGTCATGTCCACGGCGGCCAGGGTGCCCCAGGGCGGCGCGATGCACGGCAAGTCGGACGGCGACTGAAGGAAGCTGCGAATCATTCCGTAGGGCGATCCGGTCTGCGGCCCATAGTCGCCCTCATCCCGATTGAATTTGACCCTATTGCGCGGGATGAGCTTCACCCGGCCCGGAAGATTGTTGGTATTGACGATGAGCAGGCCATTCTGAGGATCGAAAGCGTAGCCGCTCCAAGTCATGCCGCCCAAATTTCCGGGCACGGCCAGCGTGCCTTTGAGGCTGGGGGGAGTGAAGATGCCTTGATTGCGAAGCCGTCCAATCTCGACGCGGCACCATTCGCGGTCCATGGCGGTGGGTCCCCAGGCGGCATCGGAGGAAAACTGCTGTGGCACCAGCGAAGGCGGGGCGGCGGGGAACGGCTGGGTGGGCGAGGCGACTTCGCCGGGAACATCGCTCTGAGGCACGGGGCGTTCTTCCACCGGAAACACCGGCGCGCCGGTATCGCGGTGAAGCACATAGAGAAAGCCGGTCTTGTTGCCCTGGATAACCACCGGAGTTGGTTTGCCGGCATGGCTCAGAGTGGCCAGCAGCGGCGGCGATGCCGTGTCGTAGTCCCAAAGATCGTGATGGACGAGCTGGAATCCCCAATCGAGTTGGCCGGTCTTGGCGTGCAGCGCCACCACGGAATTGGCCCACTTGTTGTCGCCTGGACGTAAGCCGCCGTAATAATCCGGGCTCGCGCTGCCGGTGGGAACGAAGACCAGGTCGCGCTCGGGGTCCGTCGTCATGATCGACCAGGCATTGGCTGCGCCGGTGCGCCAGTTCTTAGGCGGCGCGGCCGTCTCTGAAGCGGGCGGGTTGCGAGGAATGGGATCCCAGCTCCAGCGCAGCGCTCCGGTGCGTGCGTCGAAGGCGCGGACAACCCCGGCAGGCATGTCCACGCGCTGGTTGTCATCAATGGCCGATCCCACCACGACGATGTCGTCAATCGCGGCTGGCGGCGAGGTCATATGATAGCGGCCGGGGAGATAGCCGGGAACGCTCCGCAGGCTAACCTGACCGTTCTCGCCAAAATCGGCGCAAGGCTTGCCGGTGGCGGCGTCCAGAGCGATGAGACGAGCATCCAGGGTCGATTCAAAAATGCGCCGCCGGCAGGGTTGTGCGTTGGAGCGCGAAGGGTCAAGCCAGGCGGCCACGCCACGATTGACCAATCCATCGCCGTACTCCAGAGTCTGGTCGATTTGGGGGTCGTAAGCCCAGCGTCGCGCTCCGCTCACCGGATCGAGGGCAATGATGCGATTGAATGCCGTGGTGATGTAGAGCGTGCCGTCCACCAGGATGGGCGTGGTTTCAAATCCACTGCGCTTCCTTGCGCCGCTGCCGTAAGAGATATCCTCGGTGTGGAACACCCAGACGAGCTTGAGTTCCGACACGTTGTCGCGATTGATCTGGGCGATCCGGGAAAATCGCATTCCGCCCGTGTCGTTCCCGTAGGTCGGCCACTCCTCGTTCACGGGAACTTGCGCGGTCGCAGCCAAACTCGCGAGGGCCGCGCAGAGGATGACGACAAGCCGGTACCTGTTTTCGCTCTCTGCCAATCGGGTTGCCCCCCGCTCAACCACTATAGGCGAAAGATGAGGGCCCGTAGGAGTTTCGATTCGCTCCATTTAAGTCGTTCATCGAAAGCGCTACCACGGTAAATGGTAATCTAATACCATGAGCAGTACCATCGATCGCGCGGGGCGAGTCGTCATCCCGAAGCCGATCCGAGAGGCGGCTGGCCTCAAGCCAGGATCGCCGTTGAAGATCGAATATCGAGACGGGAAAGTCGAAATCGAGCGTAAATCGCCGCAGGTACGGTTAGTAAGGAAGGGGACTGTGTTGGTCGCGAGCATTCCGGGTGCGCCAAAGGTGTCGGTGGAAGAAGCGAATGAGTGGCTTCGAAAGGCTCGCGACCGCGAAATTTAGCCAATGGCGGCCCAGCAAGTTCGAATCGCTTTGGATTCGAGCTATTTAATCGCGCTGCTCTGCGAATGGCACGCCCAGCATCACAGGACGCTGAGATCGTATCAGCACTGGCATGACCGCGATGCGCAGATCATCCTTCCGGTCCACGCGATTTTGGAGTGCTACTCCGTCCTGACGCGGATGCCGCCGCCTTATCGGCTGCCGCCGGATATTGCCAGACAGACCATCGTCGAGAATTTCGCGGGGACTGCTGTAGTAGTCGGAGTGAAATCCGGGGGCATCTGGGAGCGTATCGAAACCCTGGCGCGCCTGGGAATTGGAGGCGGGCAGGTCTACGATGCATTGATCGCGTGGTGCGGCGTGGACGCTGGGGCGACGCTTCTGCTGACATGGAACCTGAGGCACTTTGCGGCAATCGCGCCTGAGGGTCTTAAGGTACGGGAACCATGAAGTTCACCACTGGGCAAGTGCTCCGGCCACTTCTCAAAGTTCCGACGGATCTTCCTCGATTTCCCCCAGGTCCGGCTTGCGGCCTTCGATCTTGCGATCCTCTCTCGCATAGTCCGCGGAGAGGTCTTCGATGGGTTCGGGGATCTTACCTTCTTTAATGTCGTCCTCGATTTTCTTGTCAATTGGCTTCATAACTTCAGTCTCTCACCTTTAGACGCTACTGGAATCCAACATCGCTCAAAATGATTCCGAGCTGGCGGATGTCTCCGGGGGCGGAAAAGCTCTTGTCGACGGTAATGGTGAGCTTGGCGCTGTCGCCCGCGGGCTGCATAGGCGCGCTGGACAGCGAATACGTGCCGGGGGCGGTGTAGGTTTGGGAAGCGATGGTGTGGTTGTTCAGCGCGATGGTGACTTGGCGCGCGGGCGAGGAGTCGGGGATAAAGAAGCGGACGGTGACAGGCGCTTGCCGTGCGGGTGGCTTCAAGAGGATGGTCGCGGTTTGGCTCATCCAGCGCCATTGCCCGTTTTCCAGCTGATAGACGCCGCTGACGATCTGTTGTCCGGCTTCAGGTGCGTTCATGGGCAGGTCGGTGAGGGTGGGTTTGCGCTCGATCATCAGCTCGGCGCCGAGCTGGTCGATGGGCGCCAGGGAGATATCGAAGGGACGCAGGCCGAGCATGGTAGTGGAATAAGAGGCGCGACCCCGGAGTGCAACTAGGCGCAGGGGAATGGCGGATGTGATGGTGCGTTCGGCCACGGGTGCGAGCACGCCGCCTCCCGCGGTGAAAGCGATCGGATAGCCGAGCTTGCTGGAGACAACGATTTCGCCCGGATGGATTACCTGGCCTTCGCGCAAGGGAAGGCCACCCTCGGATACCAGGTAATAACGCAGGCCCCACTCGCCATTGATCCAAACGCGTTTCGATTGCGTGTCCGGCGCCAGGGCGCGCGCGAACTGCCGGTAGCCGTTCCAGTGCTGGTAGTTGACGACGGCGAGTGTGAGGCTGAGGGCAAAGCCGCAGGCGAGACTGATTTGGAGCAGGCGCAACCCCGCGCGTTGGGTGGCGAGAATGGCGACGGGCAAGACGATGGGGAGCAAGTACCGCGCGGAACCGGCGAAGAAGATGACCAGCGCTCCCGCGAAGAAGATGAGCACCCATTGCGCGAGAAAGTCCCGCCAGCGCTGGATGCACCGGATGAGAATCCCCACGCCGACCGCGATGGATCCCCAAAAGAGCGGGTTGAGGTCGTAAAGCGCGGCCCCGGCGGCGAAGGGGACGGTGAGAAGCGCAAAGGGCACGGCGCGCTCCACGAGACCATGCGAGGAATTGCTCGCGGCGCGCTCCGTTTTGCGCGTGTTCCAGAGGAGCGAGGGAATCCAGAGGGTAGGGAACACCAGCCACGCCAGATGACCGGTCAGGGCGACGGCGCTCTTCAATTTTTGCGCGAGCGCCTGGAATCCGTAAGTGGTCATGTAATTGACCAGGACGCCGGTAGGGAGCGCGCCGGTGGAGAGGCGTTCGAAAATGTTCCAGGCGATCAGGAGTGCCAAAGGCGTGAAGGCGGCGATGCGTGCGCTGCGTGATTTTCGGCCGTACAGCAGCAGGATTGGGACCAGCAGGATGGACTGATAGGCGGTGAGCGCCGCGAATGCCATGGCGAGCGTAGAGGCCAGCAGCAGGGGCGCGGAGCCGCGATCGACGGCCCAGATGTAGAGAGCCGTTGCGAGCAGCCACAGCGCCACGAAAGGGACATCGGATTCGAGCGAGGTTCCGTTGATCACGAAGGCCGGTGTCGCAAGAAACAGCAGCGTTGCGAGCAGTGGGTGCGGGCTGAACCGGCGCGCCAGGGCTAGCGCGCTGAAGGCGGCGATCAGAGAGAACAGGATGTAGGCGGCGTGGAAGGGGATTTCCGAAACATCTTTGTTGACCGCCAGCAGCAGCGCGAGGAACCAGGCATCCAGCGGCGGATGGGACTGGCCGCGCATGTCGATGTCACGGCCCATGAACACGTACCCGGTATGTTTGGGATGGAGCGGATCGATCTGCGCGTGTTCGGCTTCGGTGAGATACAAGATATCGTCGCCTTGCATGGCCTGGTTGAGGAACGGCAGGCGTAAGGCGAAGACGGCCAGTGCGACAATGAGGATTTGGCGGCGCAAAACGGTTAGTGGCTACCGATGTCGAGCACCACGCGGAAGCGCGCTTTGCCGCTCAGCATGCGCTCGTAGGCTTCGGCCACGCGATCGAGCGGGAACGTTTCATTCATGGACCGAACGCCGGCGAGCACGCTGAAGTTGAGGGTGTCCTGGGAATCGATGGAGGTTCCGGAGTACCAACCGGTGACGGATTGATTCCCTCTGAGTAGTTGCAGTGTGTTCACTTCCAGTGAAGGCACGGCGCCGATGACCATAAGCTTTCCGTGCACACCGAGACCACCGAGGGCTGCCTGCATGGCGTCGGCGCTGGTGACGGTGGCGAGGATCACCTTGGCTCCGCCCAGTTTTTGCAATTCGGCTGAGGGGTCTTGCGTTTTATTATCGATGTGATGCAGCGCTCCGAGTTGGCGGGCCAGCGGCTCTTCATCCTTGCCGCGCGCGATGGCCACGGTGTTGAAACCCATCTTCGCAGCGAACTGAATGCCAAGATGGCCGAGTCCGCCGATGCCTATGACAGCAACCAGATCGCCGGGGCGCGCGCCGCTATTGCGAAGGCAGTTGAATGTCGTGACCCCGGCGCACATGAGCGGTGCCGCTGCGACGGACGAAAGTTCGTCGGGTACCAGTGCCAGGGCGCTTATCGGAGCTAGCGTATACTCGGCGTACCCTCCGTCGCGAGTGACGCCGGTAATATCGGTGGAGGTTTGGCAAGTGAAGAAGTCGCCATGGCGGCAGTTATCGCAATAGCCGCAGAATCCGCCATTCCAGCCAACGCCGACTCGCTGGCCGGGCTTCCATCGCTGGGCGCCGGAGCCGGCAGCGTCGATCAAGCCGATGACTTCATGTCCGGGGACACGCGGATATTGGATGCCGGGATACTGGCCTTCCTTGGTGTACACATCGCTATGGCAGACGCCGCACGCTTGGACCTTGATTCGCACGTAGCCGGGGCCGGGATTGGGGATGTCGCGTTCGACGATTTCCAAGGGACCGCCGGCGCGGGGGACTTGAACCGCTCGCATTTTTGGCATGAGATTCTCCACTCATGATCTTGCCACGGGCGGCTATTCAGTGTCGTACTCTATTATTAAGGAAGAAGAAGATGCCAACAGCAACCAGCGTTATCACTCCCGTGCGATTCGAGCAGGGGCTGACGTTCTCCAATTTTCTGGCCCAGGCGGCAGTGAATGTCGACAAATTCGAGGCCAACTACCAGAGCGCTCCGCTGACTCCGGAAGACCTGGCGTTCTTTCAAAGAGCTGCCTCGCTGCCGCAAGGGCCGGCGAAGATCGTAGCCATCGGGGAGGCTTGGTGCGGCGACGTCTACCGCGAACTGCCGACTGTCGCTCGCATCGCGGACGCGACAGGTATGTCCCTGCGCGTGTTTTTACGCGACGAGAACCCCGATATCATGGACGAGTTTCTGAGCAACGACGGAAAGTCGCGCGCGATCCCGGTGTTCGTGTTTTACACGGCCGACATGCAATACATCGCGCATTTCACCGAGCGCTCCGCTACCGCGCATCGGGAGCTGGCCGAGATCGCGGATGAAGTGAAAGCGCAGATGGGTTTGCCCAAAGAAGCAACATTTGCCACCGCGCCTGAAAATCGCAAACAGGAGCTGCTGCGCGAAGTAATCGCAAGGATTCAGCCACGCTCCGACGATTGGCGCAAGGAAGCCATCAAAGAGATGCGACTGCTCTTGTCGACGGCTTTGCGCCTGCCTGATCGCGCGCTGTAGGGCCAAGGAGCGATGCAAAGTCCGGTTGTCTACACCATTCGCGGCTGCGACGCCTGCGTGAAACTTCTCAAAAAGTGGGACGCCGAAGGCGTGCAGTACGAAGAGCGACGCGTAGAGTTGAGCCAGGCGGTACTGGATGAGGCGCGCAAACACGGCGATATGGTGCCGATCGTGGTGTGGCCGGATGGTCGGGTGGAGCAGGGATTCGAGGGCGCCCTGGGCTGTTTTATTTGACCCGGCCGCTTACTGACGTGCGCGGTTCAGTTTCCCGGTTTCCAGCGCAGGACTGGTTTGCGGGCGGCGCCCACTTCGTCCACGCGGCTGGTGCGCGTGTCGTGCGGCGCGGTTAGCACCAGATCCGGAGTTTCCTCGATTTCTTTCGCGATCGAGATCAGTGCGTCCACGAACAGATCGAGCTCCGTCTTGCCTTCCGTTTCGGTGGGTTCAATCATCATCGCGCCGGGCACGATCAGCGGGAAGCTGACGGTGTAGGGATGGAATCCATAGTCCATTAGGCGCTTGGCGATGTCGCCGGTGCGGACGCCGAGCTGGGCTTGGCGCGCGTCGCTGAAAACGCATTCGTGCAAGATGGGCGCCTGGTGCGGCAATTGATAGTAAGGCTCTAATAGAACGCGCAGGTAGTTGGCGTTGAGAACGGCGTCCAGCGTGGCGTTGCGCAGGCCGTCGCCTCCGTGGGCCATGATGTAAGCCAGCGCGCGAATGTGCATTCCGATATTTCCGTAGAACGCGCGCACGCGTCCGATGGAGTGCGGCAGATCGTAGTTCCAGGCCCAGCGATCATTTATGCGGGCCAGGCGAGGCTTGGGCAGGAACGGGATCAAGTGGCTCTTTACCGCCACCGGACCCGAGCCGGGGCCGCCGCCTCCATGGGGCGTCGAAAATGTTTTATGCAGGTTGAGATGCATCACGTCGGCGCCGAAGTCGCCCGGGCGCGCGATGCCGACCAACGCGTTCATGTTGGCGCCGTCCATGTAAAGTTGCGCGCCTTTGGCGTGCAGGATTTCGGCAATGCGCGTGATGTGCTGTTCGAAAACGCCCAGTGTGTTGGGATTGGTGATCATCAATGCGGCGACGTCCTGGTCGACGGCGCGCGCCAGTTCGTCGAGGTCCACCATGCCTAGGGCGTTGGACTTGATGTTCTCGACCGCGTAGCCGGCCATGGCGGCGGTGGCAGGGTTGGTGCCGTGCGCCGAATCCGGAATCAGCAGCTTCTTGCGGGGATGGCCTTGCGACTCGAGCAGCGCGCGGACCAGAAGAATACCGGTGAATTCACCGTGGGCGCCCGCGGCGGGCTGCAACGTGACCGCGTCCATGCCCGTGATTTCGGCCAGCGCCCGTTCCAGCGTAGCCATCACTTCCAGGATTCCTTGCGCCAGTGATTCGGGCTGATAGGGATGGGCCCAGGCCAGTCCCTCGACGCGCGCCACCTGCTCGTTAACGCGCGGGTTGTATTTCATGGTGCAAGAGCCGAGCGGATACAAGCCCAGATCGATGGCGTAATTCTGCGTGGAGAGGCGCGTGAAATGACGGATGGCTTCCACTTCGCTGACTTCGGGGAAATCCGCAATTTCGGCGCGCGTGCTTTGGGCGCCGAGAGCCGACGCGGGATCGACCGGTGGTACATCCAGCGGCGGCAGTTGGTAGCCGCGTTTTCCGGGCGAGCTGCGCTCAAACAACAGAGCCTCGTTTTGGTTGATGTGCGGGCGGACCTTACGGATCATTTTCCGATGACCTCGGCAACGATGTCCATGTCTTTGCGACTCGACATTTCGGTGGCGCACAAAAGCATGGCGCCATCCAGCTCCGGATAGAACCTTCCCAGCGGCAGGCCGCCGATGATTTTGCGTTCGAGCAAGGCACGGTTGATGGCTTCGGCCGTGTTCGATCTCGTGGATACGACGAACTCGTTGAAGAACGGCCCGCTAAATTGGGGCGTCAGTTTCTTGGCCAGGTAATGCGCTTTGGCGAGGTTCTGCGAAGCCAGCTCTCGCAGCCCCTGCTTGCCGTAGACAGTCATAAATACGGTGGCCATCAGAGCGATCAGCGCTTGATTGGTGCAGATGTTGGAGGTGGCCTTCTCGCGGCGGATGTGCTGCTCCCTAGCGGCCAGCGTGAGGCAAAAGGCGCGATTACCGCGGGTGTCCTTGGTTTCGCCGACGATGCGGCCGGGCATCTGGCGCATGAACCTTTCCCTGGTGGCGATGATGCCGGCGAATGGGCCGCCATAACTGGGCGCGATGGCGAACGACTGCAATTCGCCAGCCACGATGTCGGCGTCGCGCGGAGGCTCCAGCAAGCCGAGAGAAACGGCTTCGGCGAAAACAAAGATCAGCAGCGCGCCATGGCGGTGAGCGATTTCGGCCACGCGGCGCGTGTCCTCCAGGACGCCGAAGAAGTTGGGCGATTGAATAATGACAGCCGCAGTCCGGCTGTCGATCTTGTGCTCGATCTCGCTAAGATCGACCGCGCCAGTTTCGCGTGCATAGTCCACCTCGGCCAGCGGCATGCCTTGATGCCGCGCGTAGGTGGCCAGCACCTCACGATATTCGGGATGCACGGTGCGGGCCGTGAGGATGCGATCGCGCCCGGTTAAGCGCAGGGCCATCATGGCTGCTTCCGGCACGGCAGTGGAGCCGTCGTACATGGACGCGTTGGCGACGTCCATCCCCGTAAGCTGGCAGATCATGGTTTGAAACTCGAAGATGGTAGTCAGAGTGCCTTGCGAAATCTCAGCTTGATAGGGGGTGTAGGAAGTCAGAAATTCGGAGCGGGAGACTACGGTATCCACTAGCACGGGCCGGTAGTGCCGATAGACGCCCGCGCCTAGGAAAGACGCGTAGCCGCGAGCGCATTCGTCGCCCCGCGCGCCAAAGTAATCGACAATTTCGTATTCCGATTTCCCCGCCGGAATGTCCAGCGGCCGGTTGAGCCGAACCTCCGCGGGAAGATGGGCGAACAAGCTCTCCAGAGATTCAACGCCCAAAGCCGAAAGCATCTCGCGGCGCTCGATATCGGATTTCGGAAGGTAGCGCAAGAACGGAACGGCCGGGAACGTTAGTGCCCGGTTTCCTCCTCGGCCACGTATTTCCCATAGTCTTCCGCGGAAAGCAGCGTCGAAATTTCGCCGGGAACCGACAAGCGGATTTTCACTAGCCACCCGTCGCCGTGCGGGCTCTCATTCAGTTTCTCTGGAGCCGTGGTGAGCGCGTCATTAATTTCGACCACCTCGCCGGACACAGGCGCGTAGATATCCGATACGGCCTTCACGGATTCAACCGACCCCATGACCTTGCCCTGTTGCAGCGTCGTTCCAACGCGGGGAAGATCGACGTACACAATGTCGCCGAGCTCTTTCTGGGCGTGATCGGTGATTCCAATGACGCCGGCGCCGTCCGAAAAGCGCACCCATTCGTGTTGTTTGGTGTAGTGCAGATCGTCAGGATACATTCTTATCTGATCCGTTTGTAGAATGGCGCCGCAATCGTGACGGCCTCCACCAGTTGATTGCGGATTGCAATTTGGATCCGCTGGCCCGGTTTTGAGTATTCAGTGGGAAGGTAACACATTCCGATGTTCTTATTCAGCGTGGGCGACGGACCGCCGCTCGAAACCCAGCCCGCCGGCGATCCATCTCTGCCTGGCTCCGCGGCGAGGAAGACTTCATAGTCGTCGCGGCCGATGCCGCGGCCGGTCATCTCAAAGCCGATCAGCTTGCGCGCCACGCCTTGCTCTTTCTGGCGGGCGAGCGCGGCGCGTCCGATGAAGTCGCCTTTGTCCAGTTTCACGATCCAGCCGAGACCAGCTTCAAAAGGCGTGATGCTGGCGTGAATCTCGTGGCCATACAGCGCCATGCCTGCTTCCAGGCGCAGCGTGTTGCGGGCGCCCAGACCGCATGGTTTTATGCCGAATTCCTGGCCGGCGTCGAGGATTTCATTCCAGACGCGCTCGGATTGCTCGGGCGCGAAGTAGATTTCGAAGCCGTCTTCGCCGGTGTAGCCGGTGCGAGCGACAATCGCGCGAGTTCCCGCGATAGCGCCCTCGATGAAGTGATAATAGCCGATGCCAGCGAGGGGCGCGGTGGTCAGCTTTTGCAGCGTCTGGAGCGCGCGGGGGCCTTGGATCGCGAACTGCGAGTAACGATCGCTGGCGAAGTCCACCGTGGCATGCAAGCGGTTGGCGCTGGCGATGTGCCGATAGTCCTTCTCCTGGTTGGACGCGTTGACGCACAGCAGATAGCGGTCGCCGGCGAACTTGTGCACCAGAATATCGTCCACGAATCCGCCATGCGCGTAAAGCAGGCCCGCGTAATGGGCTTGCCCGGTTTCCAGCTTGGCGACTCCGTTGGTGGTGACGAAACTGGTGACCGCGCCGGCGTCCGGACCGTGGATTTCGATCTCACCCATGTGACTAACGTCGAAAATACCGACCGCCGTTCGGACCGCGCGATGCTCTTCCAGGATGCCGGAATACTGCAGGGGCATGTCCCAGCCGCCAAAGTCGACCATCTTGGCGCCCATTCTTCGGTGCACGGCGTGGAGGGCGGTGGTTTTGAGGAGTGCGGTGGGCTGGCTCATAGCGTTGCCTCGAAAAGCTTCAAGCGGGGAAGCTGCGAACGGCGGAATCTTCGTCGGGATACACTTCGAACACCTGCAGCAGCCGGGTGAGCTGCATCACATCCTGCACTTTGGGCGTGAGCTTCATGAACTTAAGCGTGGCCCCCTGGTGCTGAGCGCTGGTGCAGGCGTGGACCAGCTCGCCAAGGCCGCTGCTGTCGATGTAGTACACCTCGGCCATGTTCAGAAGGATCTTCTTTCTTCCGGACGCCACGGTTTCGTTCATCAACTCACGCAGTTTCTGGGTGGCCTGGCCGAGGGTGATGGGGCCTTGCAGGTGCAGGACCAGAACGTCGCCCACCTCCCAATCGAAATATTCCAAGGCCATGCAGCGACGGTATCGCGGATGGGTGCGGGTGTCAAATGAGCCGGCGCGCGGGCCAACGCGCTTCGGGATAATGGGATGGATGAAAGCGCTTTGGCCACGGTTGTTTCTCATCGCCGGAGGAGTGCTCGTGCTTTCCTATCTGGGGGACTTCATTTTGATCGCTTACCGCATTCCGAAGGGGCGCGAACAATTTGGTTCGGTCGAGGTGCGGAAACTACTCGCAGTGCCGCAGAAAAACCGCCAGACCGAATATATCGCCGATCCGCCGCAAACGCAGCAATGCGTTCATTCGCTATTTCCGCAGCTAGGGCTGACGCCCTGCTGGTATCTGCGGCGCCACGCCGCGCAGCGGGTGAACTATTGATTCAGACCGGATTCACGGGTCGGACATGAATCGTGTGGCGCGCCCGGAGGGACTCGAACCCCCGGCCTATTGGTTCGAAGCCAATCGCTCTATCCAGCTGAGCTACGGGCGCGGTTCAGGTCATCGCGATCTCATGGTATCACCGCGTGGCCTGAGCTAAAAGCCGGACTGATCAGACGGTGCTCGGTGGTCGCTTCACTTCGACGCGGCCTTTTTCTTGACCGTCGCGGATTTGCGCAGACGCTTGACGCCGGCCCAGTACAGGCTCACTTCGTGGCCGTCGGGATCGTTCAGATAGGCGTGCGTCCAGCCCCAGGGCATGGGCTTGGGCAACTGCGTAATTTCGACCCCTTCGGCCTGTAGGCTCTTGCATAGCGCGCCCAGCTCCTTCACTTCGAAGTACAGGCGGATGCTGTCGAACGGAGGTAGATCATGCCCCGGCTCTACCTGATGCAGGGCAATGGTGGTGGTTCCGATGGCCGATTGTAACCGCGCATAAACCGGCCGCGAACCGAATTGAAACACATCGATCGTCTTCAGGCCTAGCAAGTCCTGGTAGAAATGCCGGGCACGGGCTACGTCGCGCACATAGATCATCGCGTGATTAAACGCAACCTTAGGTTTCTGTTTCTTTGTTTGGCGAAGCTTACGTTCGGGCATGCTTGCCTCCTTGCAGCGCTCGGCCAGTATACTCCAACTCTTGCGGCACCAGTACAAAATACATTTCGTGTCACGAATGGTTTTTCCACAATTCAACCGACTGTAACGGCATGCGGGCTACAAAGGGCCATGCGGTGCGATTTGCACGTCCATACGCTGCACTCGGGCATGTGCAACATTCCCGGGTTCCATCACATCTGCCGCGAGAGCTATAACGAACCCGAGGCCGTGTATCGGATTTTGAAGCGGCGCGGCATGGATCTGGTAACGGTGACCGATCATGACTCGATCGACGCCGCCGAACACCTGCGCCGTTATCCGGACTTCTTCCTAAGCGAAGAGGTCACCTGTCGAACGCCGAGTGGAACCGAGATCCACGTGGGCGTGTATGGCATCGAAGAGCGGCATCACATCCAACTGCAACGGCGGCGCGACGACGTGCCGGCGCTGGCAGCTTATTTGCGCGAACAGCAGATCCTGTTCAGCATCAACCACGTGTTCTCCAGCCTGACCGGCCGGCGCACCGAGCTCGATTTCGAAATATTCCAGGAGCTGTTCCCGGCCATGGAAACGCTGAACGGGCACATCCCCGCTGCTAATAATAGATCCGCCGCGCGATTGGCGGAAAATTGGCAGAAGGCTGCGGTGGGTGGAAGCGACGCGCATACTCTCGGGACTTTGGCGCTGACTTATACCGAGGCTGCCGGCGCCGACAGCGTCGGTTCTTACCTGGAAGCTGTCCGGCATGGGCGCGGTCAGGTGGCGGGAGCGTCCGGCAGCTACGTCAAGCTAACGCAAGCCGTGCTCGGCATCGGATCCAGCCTGGTTCGGGAGCGGCCCTGGACCGTCGTGCTTTCTCCCCTGATGCTGGTTATCCCCCTGGTAACTCTCGCTAACTACTTCTGCGAGTTGAGCTTTCACGCGCGTTGGTCGCGCTCATTGTGGCCCTCCGCACTGCCGGATGCCACTTGCACGGAAGCCGCTGAAAGCTAATTCCCCGTCTTGCATGCAAGCGCCAGTATTGATATATTGAGACCGCGCTATCGTAGTTATTGCTTGATATAATCGCGCGGGAGGTAATGCAACATGTCCCTGGTATCCGGCTTCCACCACGTCACGGTTTGTGCGTCTGGGGCCCAAGAAGACGTAGATTTCATGACGCAGGTCTTTGGACAGCGGCTGATCAAACAGACTGTTCTTTTTGACGGACGATACGCCCATTACCACTTGTATTATTCGAACGCCAATGCGGAGCCGGGATCGGTTTACACCACCTTCCCTTATAAGCGGGTTCCGGGCCGTCCCGGGTCGGGCCAGATCCAGTCCACTGCTTATACGGTGAAGAAGGGCGCCACGAAATTCTGGGACGAACATCTCACGCGAAATAAGGTGAAGCACAGCGGTGTCCAGGAGCGATTCGGACAGAAGTTCATCCGCTTTAACCACCCGTCAGGCTTGCAGCTGGAAGTGATCGAGGATTCCACCGACGAGCGCAAACCGTGGACGCTGGGCGAGGTTACGGCCGACGTCGCGACGCACGGGTTCCATGGACCGGTGCTATCGGTTCGCGAGATTCCCGAGACCGAGCGGTTTTTTGTCGACGCCTTGGGATTCAAGAAGACCGGCGTGGAAGGCAACTATCATCGGCTGGAACTGAACGGCGGCGGGGCGAACCGGACCATTATCTTACTGCATGAACCGGATCGTCCCTCGGGAAGCTGGGGATTTGGGGCGGGCTGCGCCCATCACGTCGCCATGGATGCCGGCACCGACGAGGGCTTGGCCGAGCAAAAGGGCATCTACGAGGAGCTGGGCTATACCGATTGCTCCGAAATCAAGGATCGCAATTACTTCCACTCCATCTATTGCCGCGCCCCCGGCGGAATTCTGGTGGAGTGCGCCGCCACGGCCGAAGGTGGTTTCGCCCGCGACGAGCCTTACGACGCCTTGGGACATGCCATGCTGCTGCCCCCGTGGTTTGAAGAGCGCCGGGACGAGATCATGGCGATGCTGGAGCCGATCACGATTCCTGAGAATAACTTCCCCACCCACCTCGAGGCCGTTGCCGTGCATCCCACCACCCCCGCTGGAACTCCTTCCGCCGCGGATGCCGTCGGCATTGGACCTTCCCGGCGCCAGGCTGTGTTTATTGGCGGGGATGGCGCTCAGAAGAAGCAGTAATCGTGAGTAGTGGCGCCGATACCACGCCCCGCGTCCGCACGGTTGGCGCCCAGCGGGGCGCGGCTGTTTTTGCCGGAGTTCTGCTGCACGGCCGAGGGAAAACGCCCGAGGAGAAAATTGATTTAGCCGCTCGTTTCGGCAACATCAAAGGGATCCGTTGGGTGGTGCCGGAGGCCGAGACTCCGGGTAGTTGGTACCCGGGCCGATTTTGGGATCCGCGCGAATTGAACGAGCCCTACCTGAGTGAGTCCGTCGAGCGATGTCACCTGGCGGTGCTGGAAGCCAGCGAGAACGGTCGTCTTCCTCCCGAACGGCTGGTCATCGTGGGGTTTTCCCAAGGCGCCTGCCTGGCGCTGGAATATGCTCTGCGCCATCCCGGCCAAGTGGGTTCTCTGATCGTATTCACCGGCGCTTTAATGGGCTTTCCCGGTTCCGATTGGAAGGCCACCGCACCGCCATCGTTGGCAGGCTTGCGTTTACTGCTAACCGGAAGCGACGTCGACGATTGGGTGCCGGAGATGAATAGCCACGAAGCCGCCCGCTTGTTTCGGGAACTGGGCGCGGATGTTCAACTGCGCATCTACCTGGCGCGGCCTCATATCGTGAGCGAGGAAGAGATCCAGGAAGCCCGCAGCCTGTTAAGTTCCCTGATAGAGTAGGTGGAAATGAAACCCCTGCACTTGTTCCCCTGCATGCTGTTCATCGCGGTAGCCGCTTTCAGTCCGTGCCTGCTGGCACAGGCCGGTCCGGAACATTGGGTATCCACCTGGGCGTCGTCGCCGCAACAACCTCGAGCGCTCTCAGTGCCGCGTCCCGCCACAGCCGCGGCGGCAACCACCCCGGCCCCTCCCCGCCCAGTACCCCTCATGAGCTTCCACAACCAGACGCTGCGCATGATCGCGCATACCACCCTGGGCGGCCGGCGCGTGCGCATCGAGCTTTCGAATGTCTTCGGGAGCGCACCGCTCGTGATCGGGGCGGCGCATATCGCACTGCGCGACAAAGAATCGGCCATCGCACCGGCGTCGGATCGCACCTTGCTCTTTGGCGGTAAGCCGTCCTGTTGGATTCCGCCGGGCGCCACCGAGATCAGCGACCCGGTAAACCTGGACGTTCCGGCTGCCACCGATCTAGCGGTGAGCATTTACGTTCCCGAGAGCGCCACCGGGGACACGATGCACAACGTTGGATTGCACACCACCTATATTTCCAAGGAGGGCGATACTACCGCTGCGCCGGAGATTGCCGACGCGATGACCACGCAATCGTTTTATTTTCTTACCAACGTGGATGTGGCCGCGCCCGCTGACGCCTGGGCGATCGTGACGTTTGGAGATTCGATTACCGACGGCGCGGTTTCCACCCCGAACACCGATCGCAGCTGGCCGAGCTTTTTGGCCCGGCGTCTGGCGGCTGCCGGCAGTACCAACATCGCGGTGCTGAATCAGGGCATCTCAGGCAACCGTCTGCTGCGCGATGGGGCCGGAGTGAATGCGCTGGCCCGCTTCGATCGCGACGTGTTGGCGCAGCCGGGCGTGAAGTGGCTCATGGTACTGGAAGGAATCAACGACATCGGGGTTAGTTCGAGCACCGATCCGGTCAGCGCGGACGATCTGATCGCGGCATTGAAGCAGTTGATCGAGCGGGCGCGGGAGCACGGCATCAAAGTCATCGGCGGCACGCTGACTCCGTATGAGGGCGCGCGCTACTACACTGAGCCCGGCGAAACCATACGCGAAGCTGTCAACCAGTGGATCCGTTCAGCCGGCGCATTCGATGCGATAGTGGATTTCGACGCCGCCACACGCGACCCGGAGCATCCCAAGCAATTTCGCCCGGGGTTCAACGATGGCGATCATCTGCACCCCAACGATGCGGGTTATGCGGCGATGGCCGACGCCATCGATCTATCGATATTTGGCGTGAGGCTGGCCGCGACGGCGGCGAGATAAACTAGACTCGTTCGAGCAGGGTCGCCATGCCTTGTCCGACCCCAATGCACATCGACGCGAGCGCGTAGCGGCGGCCGGTGTTCTGCAATTGATGCGTGGCGGTTAGGATCAAGCGGGCGCCGCTCATCCCGAGCGGATGGCCCAGTGCAATGGCGCCGCCATTCGGATTCACCTTTTCGGAATCGTCGGGCAAGCCGAACGCGCGCGTCACAGCGACGGCCTGCGCGGCGAAGGCTTCGTTGAGCTCCAGGAAATCGATCTGATCCATGGACATCTTTACGCGCGCCAGCAGCTTCTGGATGGCGGGAATCGGTCCCACGCCCATCACGCGCGGCTCCACGCCCGCAGCCGCCGCTCCCACCACGCGCGCCAGTGGAGTGAGGCCGAACTTCGCCGCGGCTTCTTCGGATGCCACAAAGAGCGCGCATGCGCCGTCATTGATGCCGGACGCATTCCCGGCCGTTACCGTGCCGCCCTTGCGAAACGGGGTTGGGAGCTTGGCCAGCCCTTCGAGCGTGGTGTCGGGGCGAATGTGCTCATCGTCGCAAACCGTTTTGGTGGCGCCTTTCGGACCAGGAATGACCACTGGCGCGATCTCCTCGGCGAAAAATCCGGTCTTCTGCGCGGCCGCGGCCTTCTGCTGCGACCGCAGCGCGAACTTGTCCTGCGTCTCGCGATCGATATTGTAATCCTCCGCGACGTTCTCGCCCGTCTCGGCCATGGAATCGGTCCCGTATTTCTTCTGCAACACGGGATTGATGAAGCGCCAGCCCAGCGTGGTGTCGAAGATCTCTGGATTGCGCGCGAACGGGGTGGTCGCCTTGCCCATCACGAAGGGCGCGCGGCTCATGCTTTCCACCCCGCCGGCAATGGCGAGCGACATCTCGCCTGCGGCAATGGCCCGCGACGCCGAGGCGACCGCTTCCATGCCCGAGGCGCACAACCGATTCACCGTGACGCCCGGCACCGTGTGTGGGATACCGGAAAGCAGCAGCGCCATCCTCGCCACATTGCGGTTGTCCTCTCCGGATTGATTGGCGCAACCCAGCACCACTTCGTCGATGGTGGCCCAATCGCCCTTGGGAAACTTGGCGCGCAGTGTCGCCAGCGTGTGGGCGGCCAGATCGTCCGCGCGGACCTCGGAAAGCGATCCCGCATAGCGGCCGATAGGCGTGCGGACGCCTTGGCAGATGTAGGCAGTTGGCATAGTTCGCTTGTATTACAATACCTCAATGAATCGTCTCGCCCTCGTTGGTGTTCTCGCGCTGGGCAGCGCATATGGCGCGGCTGTAAGTCCCAGCTGCGACCGTTCCTGTTTGAAGACTGCGCTTGATCGGTATCTCGATGCGGTGGTCGAGCACAATCCCGCGGCGGCGCCTCTTTCGGTTGGATTCCGGCAAACCGAAAATGCGGTGGTCCGGCGCACGGGCACGGGCTTATGGCAAAGCGCCAAAGCTTTGGGCAAACTTCAGCGCAGGTACTTCGATCCGGAGAGCGGGCAGGCCGGTTATTTTGGAACGCTGGAAGAATCGAGCGGCCCAGCCATCGTTACTGTCCGGCTGAAGGTGGAAGACCGCAAGATCACGGAGGCGGAGTGGGTTTTATCGCGGAAGGGCGATCCAGGCATCGGCGGGCAGGCCGGCCTCCAGGCTAATGCCGCGTTCAACGATCCAGACTATCTGATCGCGCATGCTCCAGGGGAGCGTGTGGTTCCGAAAGGCGAACGGGTATCGCGCGCGGATCTGATCGCCATCGCCAATAGCTACTTTGACGGGCTGTCGGCGCACGATGGGACCATCATCATCGCGCACCCCGGTTGCGTCCGGGTTGAGAATGGAGTGCTGACGACGCAGCGGCTGGTTCAAGGTGGAAGTCCCACTGACTGCACGGGGAGCGGAGCCATGGCCAACATCTTCGCCGTGACGGCTCGCCGTTATCCGATTGTCGACGAGGAAGCGGGCGCGGTGCTTGGCCTGGTGCTGTTTGAGCGCAAGCCGGGTGTCGCCATGCGCCGTAATCTTTTGAGCGAGTGGTTTTTCATCGAGCAGGGCAAGATTCGCTCCATTTACGCTTCCATGTTTTACCCGGATCAGGAAACGATGACGCCGAACTGGCCCCCGTTCTACGGCAACTGGCCGGTGGCGCCAGCCGCGAAATAAGAGAATGTAGGCACGGCCCTCCATTGATTTCGAAACTCGTCTCCCCGGAACTCGCTCTCTCCCGTCGAGAGACTTGGCTCGTCAGAAATGCCGCGGCATTGGCTGGCCTGATCTTTTTGCTGGCCTTCTATTGGCGCGGCTTAGGCGCTTGGTTTTATCAAGACGATTTCGGATGGCTGCATCTGGGACCGGCCACCGGATTTATCAACTTTCTTTCGATCCTGTTTGAGCCAAAGGCGCACGGCAACATCCGGCCATGGAGCGAAAATCTCTTCTTTTACGGTTTGAAGGCACTGTTCGGCGTCAATCCGCTGCCATTTCGCATTGTTGTTTTCGCCACGGTTGCCGCGGATGTTGTGCTGCTCTCCGCCGTAGTTCGCAGACTCACCGGCTCGCTGCTGGGAGCGGCCAGCGCTCCGATTCTCTGGCTCGCGAATCCGAACGTTGCGCCCGCTCTGTGCTGGACGTCCATTTACAACGAGAGCCAATATCTCGTTTTCATTCTGCTGGCGTTCTTGCTGTTTCTCAAAGGCAAATATTGGCAGCAGATGATCGTATTTGCGCTGGGGCTCGGTTCGCTGGAGATGGCGGTGATGTATCCGGCCATCGTGCTGGCGTATACGCTGCTCTACGACCGCGCAAAAGCGCTACGAACGGCGCCTCTGTTTGTAATTTCGGCGGCCTTCACGGCACTGCATTTCTGGGCGGCGCCAGCCGCGAAATCGGGACCTTATGCCATCCATATCGACGGCAGAATGTTTCACACGCTGGCGGCTTACATCCAGCTGGCGCTGGGTCCGCAGGACCTGGCGCAGTTCAATTGGGACTGGCCTGCCTGGCTCACAGTCGCGGGCAGCGTGGTAATCGGCGCTGGCATAATCGCCGCGATTATCGTGGCCGGGCGCGCCGGTCTGTTCGGTCTGGCCTGGTTCCTGGCATTGTTAGCCCCGATGCTGCCGTTGCCCGAACACGTCGAAGAATACGCGCTCACCGGCCCGGTCATGGGCCTCGCAATCATCCTGGCCGCGGCGCTGGCCCGCCGCCCGCGGGTGATGGCAGGCGTGGCGGCGCTGTACCTGGCTATCTGTCTGCCGGCCGCGTGGGATGTCACCAGCTGGCACATCGCGCGGAGTTTCATTTCTCGCGATTTGGTGACCGGCATCGTGGCGTACGATCGCGCTCATCCCGACAAGACGCTGCTCATCACGGGCTTGAGTACGGATCAGTTTTATGCCGGATTCGCGGATCGTCCATTTGACTCATTCGGCCTGCAGAATGTTTTCATCGCTCCGGATGGCGCAAATCAAGTGAACGATCTGCGCGGCTGGGTTCCGCAGTACAAACTGACGGACGCGACGGTGCGGGCGCTGCTGAACGCCGGGAAGGCTACCGTCCTGGACGTATCCAACGGCCGGATTGACGATGTTACCGGCCGCTACGCCCTCCCCGCGGCTTCGAACTGAACTTACGAGGTGGTGGCCACGCCAGCCGGTTTGTGGATTTCCTGCAGATTCCAGACGCGGATGGGATCGCGTTTACGCGAGACAATGGCCTGCGCGGCGGCCTTGGCTCCGCTGAGCGTGGTGATGCATGGGATGCGATACGCAACCGCCGTGCGTCGAATGTCGCGCTCGTCCTTGAAGGTGTGTCCGCCCGTAGTGGTGTAGATCACCAGCTTCAGTGAGCCCGCTTTCATGATGTCGACGGCGTTGGGCCGGCCTTCGTTCACCTTGAACACGGTCTTCACTTGCAAGCCCGCGGCTTTTAAGACGGCCGCCGTTCCACGCGTGGCCGCCAGCTGAAAGCCGTGTTCCGCGAATTTGGCCGCGACTTCCACCACGGCGGCTTTATCGCGATCGTTCACGCTGATGAACACGGTGCCGCTTTCGGGAAGCGGAGTCCCGGCGCTTAATTGCGCCTTGCCGAACGCCTCGCCGAAATTTTCGCCCACCCCCATCACTTCGCCCGTGGAGCGCATCTCGGGACCGAGCGCTGGATCGACGCCCGGGAACTTGCCGAACGGGAAGACCGGCGACTTCACGAAGCACTGCGGCACTGGAAGAACGCCGGAGGTCCGGCCGCCGGTGAGGTGCTCGAAGTCGCGCAGTTTCTTGCCGAGCATCAGGCCCACCGCGAGTTTAGGCAGCGGTACTCCAGTGGCTTTGCTGACGTAGGGAACGGTGCGCGAGGCGCGTGGATTCACTTCCAGCACATAGACCACTCCGTCCTTGATCGCGTACTGTACGTTCATCAGACCGATCACCCGCAGCGCGCGCGCCAGGCGCTCGGTGTAATCCTGAATGGTGGCCAGCACGGCGCCGGAAAGCCCTTGCGGCGGAAGAACACAGGAACTATCGCCGGAGTGCACGCCTGCTTCCTCGATGTGCTCCATGATGCCCGCGATCAACACGCCGCCGCCTTGATCGGACAGCGCATCGACGTCCACTTCGGTGGCGTCCTCCAGGAAGCGGTCAATCAGCACCGGCCGCTCTTGCGAGAACGCCACGGCCTCGTGCATGTAGCGCTTCACCATCTCTTCGTCGTAGGCGATCACCATGGCGCGCCCGCCCAGCACGTAGCTGGGCCGGACCAGCACCGGATAGCCCAGCCGCCGAGCCACCGCGCAGGCTTCTTCGGCGCTGGTGGCCGTACCGTTTTCAGGCGAAGGGATGCCGAGATCGTCCAACAGTTTTCCGAATAACTTGCGATCTTCCGCCAAATCGATATTGGCCGGGTCGGTGCCGATGATGGAAACGCCCGCGGCCTTAAGTGGCAGCGCGAGATTGAGTGGGGTTTGTCCGCCAAACTGGACGATCACGCCATCCGGCTTTTCGACGTCGTGGATATTCAGAACTTCCTCGAGCGTGAGCGGCTCGAAATACAACCGGTCGCTGGTGTCATAGTCGGTGGAAACCGTTTCCGGATTGCAGTTGACCATGATGGACTCGTGGTCGAAATCCGCCAGCGCATAGGCCGCATGGCAACAGCAGTAATCGAATTCGATGCCCTGGCCGATGCGGTTGGGACCGCTTCCGAGGATCATGATTTTCTTGCGAACGCCGGGGTCGGATTCATTTTCCGATTCGTAGCTCGAATAGAGATAGGGCGTGAAGCTCTCGAATTCGGCCGCGCAAGTATCCACGCGATTGAACACCGCGGTGACGCCCAGCTCCTTGCGGCGAGCGCGTACCGCGTTCGCATCGGTTTTGAACAATTGGCCCAGGCGCGCGTCGGAAAGCCCGTCGCGCTTGGCTGCAAGAATTCGGTCGCGGGACAGCGAGCCCAAGTTTTGGCCGGACAAACCGTGCTCGAGATCCGCCAGTTCCCGAAGCTGCTTCAAGAACCACGGATCAATCGAGGTGATCTCGTGAATTTGCTCCACCGTCCAGCCTTGTTCGAGAGCGAAGCGAATATAACCCAGCCGCTCGGGGTTCGGAGTAATCAGGCGCTGCCGGATGAGCGCCGCATCATAGCTCTCGGACGCCGCCGCCTTGCCCGTCTCCAGGCTGCGGATCCCTTTTCCGAGGGCTTGCTTGAAGGTGCGGCCGATGGCCATCACTTCGCCCACCGATTTCATTTGCGTGCCGAGCACCGGTTCGGCGCCCGGAAATTTCTCGAATTGCCAGCGCGGAATTTTGACCACGACATAGTCCAGGGTGGGCTCGAAGCAAGCCGGCGTTACTTCCGTGATGTCGTTCTTGATCTCGTCCAACCGATAGCCCACTGCCAGTTTGGCCGCGATCTTCGCGATGGGAAAGCCGGTGGCTTTGGAAGCCAGCGCCGAGCTGCGGGAGACGCGCGGGTTCATCTCCACGATCACCATGCGTCCGTTTTCCGGATTGATCGCGAACTGCACGTTCGATCCGCCGGTGTCCACGCCGATTTCACGCAAGCAGCGCAGGGAAGCATCGCGCATCATTTGATACTCGCGATCAGTGAGCGTTTGCGCCGGCGCCACCGTGATGGAGTCGCCCGTATGAACGCCCATGGGATCGAAATTCTCAATGGAGCACACGATGATGGCGTTGTCGGCCAGATCGCGCATCACCTCCAGCTCGAATTCCTTCCATCCCAGGACGCTCTCTTCGATCAGCACCTCGTGCACCGGCGAGAGATCCAGGCCGCGCTCCAGAATCTCGGCGAGTTCTTCGCGATTGTAAGCGATGCCGCCGCCCGATCCGCCCATGGTGAAGCTGGGCCGCAGGATCACTGGATACCCGCCCGGAACGCGCTCAGCGAAGGCCAACCCGTCATCCACGTTGTTCACCAGTTGCGATTGCGGCGTCTCCAGGCCGATCTTCCGCATGGCGTCCTTAAACAGCAACCGATCTTCTGCTTTCTTGATGGATTCGATCTTGGCTCCGATGAGCTCTACTCCATACTTGTCGAGCACGCCGGCTTCAGCCAGTTCAACGGAAAGATTGAGACCAGTCTGGCCGCCTACCGTAGAGAGCAATGCATCCGGACGCTCGCGCCGGATCACTTCCTCGGCATAGGCAACGTTGAGCGGCTCCACATACGTGCGGTCGGCCAGGTCGGGATCGGTCATGATGGTGGCCGGATTCGAGTTGATCAGCACCACTTCATAACCGTCGGACTTGAGCGCCTTGCAGGCCTGCGCACCGGAATAATCGAATTCACAGGCCTGTCCAATGATGATCGGTCCGGAGCCGACAATCAGGATGCGATGGAGGTCGTTACGCCGCGGCATTCGTTACTGGCTCCCGTGATCCTTGATCAGAGTCATGAAATCGTCAAACAGATAGTGGGAATCGTGCGGACCAGGCGCCGCTTCGGGATGGTACTGCACGCAGAACACCGGCTCGGTGCGATGGCGGAAGCCCTCCAGCGTCTGGTCGTTCAGATTGACGTGCGTGAGATCCACTTCGTTCAGGTTCAGCGAATCGGGGTCCACCGCGAATCCGTGATTATGCGATGTGATCTCCACCTTTTGCGTCATGTGGTTCAACACCGGATGATTGGCTCCGCGGTGTCCGAACTTGAGCTTGTAGGTCTTACCGCCAAGCGCGAGGCCAAGAATCTGATGGCCCAGGCAAATTCCGAAGATGGGTTTCTTGCCGATCAGCTTTCGTACTTGCGCCGCTTGGAAATCCAGAGGTTCGGGATCGCCGGGGCCATTGGAAAGAAACACGCCATCTGGCTTCAGCGCCAAAACGTCTTCGGCCGGCGTTCCGGCCGGCACCACCGTGACGCGCGCGCCCACCTGTACCAGGCGCCGCAAAATATTGCGCTTGATCCCGTAATCGAATGCGACCACGTGGCAAAATTGCTCGACTGGCTTGGCCGGCGCGTCGGATGGCGAACAGGGGGTCACCGGCTGGTCCCATGTGTAGTTGGAACCAGTCGAAACGCGCGTCGCCAGGTCGAGACCCGCCATGGAGGGAGCCTTTCTGGCACGCTCGATCAATTCCTTCCGGCTTCCCCGGCCCACCGAAAGCACGCCCCGCATGACGCCGCGAGTTCGCAGGTGGCGCACCAGGGCCCGTGTGTCAATCTGGGCAGCCACCGGAATTCCGCTCCCGGCCAGAAACTGTTCGGCGTTTTCTTCCGATCGCCAGTTGCTCGCCAGACGCGAGAACTCACGAACCACTAGCCCTTCGATATACGGACGCGCCGACTCCTGATCGTACGCGTTGGCGCCATAATTCCCGATCTGCGGGTTCGTCAAAACGACGATCTGCCCCGCGTAGGACGGATCCGTGAAAATTTCCTGGTAGCCGGTGAGCGCGGTGTTGAACACCACTTCGCCCAAGCTGTCTCTCGGCGCACCAAAACTCTGGCCCTCGAAGACCGTCCCGTCTTCCAGGGCGAGGATTGCAGCATTCAATTCGGATTGTCCTCCAGTGCTCTCGGGAAAGGGGTGTCACTTCATATTGAAGCATGTTGCCCAGTGAGGTTCAATAGGTGGGCGGCGGCGTATAATTAGCCAATGTGGAACGGTGATTACCTTTTCTTGATTCGCAACCTGGTGGAAAAGGATTTCAAGGTTCGCTACCGGAACATGTCGCTGGGCGTGCTTTGGTCGCTGCTGAATCCCTTGATCATGATGGCCGTCCTGACCTTCATTTTTACCAAGATCTTTGGCCAGTCCAACAACCGGGATTTTCCGCTATTCGTGCTGTGCGGTTTGGTTCCGCTTAACTTCTTCACCATTGCCTGGGTCACTGGGACCACGTCGGTGTTGGATAACGCGGCCCTCATTAAGAGAGTTCCAGTGCCGCGGCAAGTGTTTCCCATCGCCAGCGTGATCTCAAATTGCCTGCATCTGCTCATTCAAATCGCGCTGCTGCTCGGTATTGCCCTGGCGTTCGGGCGCGGCGTAAACATTCATTGGCTGTGGTTGCCGCTGATGTGGGGGCTGGAGATTCTGTTCGTGATGGGGCTGGCGTTCGCTTTTTCGGCCGTCAACGTGTACGTGCGCGATACCCGTTACGTGGTTGAATCCACCAATACGGTAATGTTTTGGCTGGTGCCTGTCTTCTATTCGTTCGCGCTTATTCCCAGCCGCTTCCGGGGGATCTATCAAATCAATCCGGTGGCTGCATTGGTCCTGATGATGCGCAACGTTTTGCTCGAAGACCACGCGCCGCTCGGTTCCACCCTAATTCGTCTGGCCATTGTCTCGGTTGGTATGTTCGCGGCGGGGATATTCGTTTTTGGAAGGTTGAAGGATGGTTTTTATACCCGCCTGTAGGCCGGCATGCCGCTGATCGAATTTCAGAACGTTTCCAAGTGGTTTCCACACAACACCGGACGCCAGTTACTGCGCACGCACATCACGCGCTGGTTTGGCAGAGTGCATCACGAGCCGTTCTGCGCGTTGCGCAACGTGTCTTTTCGTCTGGAGCAAGGCGAGAGCCTGGCGATCGTCGGTTCCAACGGCGCCGGCAAGAGCACGCTGCTGAGCCTGGCGGCCGGCCTGACGCCTCCGGACCAAGGCCAGGTCCAGGTTACCGGGCGGATCGCGGCGCTGCTCGAATTGGGCTCCGGATTCCATCCGGATTTGACCGGCGCCGAGAATCTGGTGCTCAACGCAGCGCTCCTCGGGCTCTCCCGGCGCAAGACGAACCAGCTTTTCGATCGCATCGTGGAGTTTTCCGGCATCGCCGAATTCATCGACGAACCGCTGCGGACCTACTCGAGCGGTATGATCGTGCGGCTCGCATTTTCGGTCGCAATTCAGTGCGAACCGGATATTCTTCTCGTCGATGAGGTTCTGGCGGTCGGCGACGCCGGCTTTCAGGCCAAGAGCAGGGAAGCTCTGGTATCCTTCCGGAAGGCCGGCAAATCGCTGCTGTTCGTATCGCATTCACCCGGCTCCGTTCGGTCAATGTGCGATCGCGCGCTGTGGATCGATCATGGTTCCGTGATGATGGATGGCCGGGTCGAGCAGGTTCTGGAAGCCTACCAAGGGCGCGCCGTCAAGCAACCCACCTGATTGATAAACTGGATGCCAGTTAAAATCCATTTCGCGCGCCAATGCCAAAGGCTTCCAGAAAGAAGACTCGCGTCCCGTCGCAGCCCGAGCAGAAGCCGGCAAAAGGGATCGCGGATCGATGGCCAGTCCTCGGCCCGCTGATTCTGGCGGCAGTGACGTTGGTCTGCTATTGGACTCCGATGATATCCGGAGCCACGTCGATTTACGGAGACGCGGCAGACCAGGATCAGGTGCTTCAGAACTACCTCTCTCAGGAACTCCACGCCGGGCGAATCCCTTTCTGGTCGCCCTATCCGTGGTCTGGTTATCCATTTTTGGCCGATCCTCAGGTGGGCGCATGGTATCCGCTCAACTGGCCCTTCTTCCTCGCGGGCGTTTCACCGCATCTTCTGGTTGTGGAACACTGGCTGCACGCATTGCTCGCATGTCTGGGGGCTTATTTCCTGGCTTGGCGTCTGCTGCGTCATCGGCAAGCCGCGGTGCTGGCCGGCCTTTGCTACGGGCTCTCGGGATTCTTCGCCGGCCACAGTTCCCATACCCCAATGTCGGAAGCCGCGGCCTGGATGCCGTGGCTGCTGCTCGCGTTCGACCTGGCTTTGGAATCGCACCCGGTACGCTACGCGGTTCTCGGTGGATTAGCCGCGGGCATGCTGATTCTTGCCGGGCACTTCCAAACCAGCTTGTACAGCTTTCTCGCACTCGGTTTGTTCGCCGTCGCGCGGATTGCATTCGAACCGCGCCGCTGGTTCAAGATTTTGGGGATAGCGCTGGCGATTCCAGTGATCGGAACTCCGATTTCGGCCATTGGCACGGGTCCGGGATTGGAGTTAACCGTGAATTCGATCCGCTCCGGGCTAACCGCCACTACTCGGACCGAAGGCGTGATTCCCGTCGCTGCATTGGCGACCCTGGTGTCGCCCGATTTCTATGGCGTTTTCTCGGAGACCTATCGTGGTCCGCAAGATATTACCCAATACTATTTCTACGCGGGAATTTTGCTGGTACCGCTTGCAATCTTCGGCCTGCGCGACCGAAGGCTGCGGATGGCGGGGCTGCTGCTGATCGTCCCCACCATTTGGTATGCGCTCGGGCAATCGGCGGGACTCTACCGGCTGGTGGCTCTCCTGCCCGGCTTTAGCAGCATTCGCGCTCCGGTGAACATCTGGTTTGTGCCATCGCTCGGTCTGGCGTTGCTGGCCGCGGCGGGGCTTGCCGCGCTCCTCAAGCGGTGGCCCTTCCCGTGGTGGCCTGCGGCCGTGCTGCTGTTTTTCAGCGTGGATTTGTTTTACCATCAATCGGCCGCCAATCCGCTGGCATACTCGCGCCAAAGTTATGAAGAACTGTACGGCGCCAAGGAAGAGCTTTTCCATCAAGCCGTGGCCAATGGTTTGCCTCCCCTCACGCGCTTCGACGGAGGCGAATTACTCCCTAGTTTCGGCCCCCTGGATCATTACTTCGATCAGCGGACTGAGGTGACCTACGGGTACGGCCCGCTGCAGCTGTCGCGCTACGCCAGCTTCGTCTCGGCCATGCATTCGAATCGCGAGCTACGCAAGGATCTCAACGTCAGCCGCTGGCTGGACCGCAACACCGGCGATATCCATGTGCTCGAGGATACTCTGGCGCGCGCCAATTTCCCCAAGGAACTGGTCGTCGCCGGAACGGACCAAGAGAGCAGGCAGCGGCTGGCGACTTTAGATCCGGCGCGTCAGGCATTGGTCTCGCAAGGGGTTCACGTTGCGGCTCAAGATGCAAACGGGATCGCCGACGTGCGTGAGTTCACACCCGGCCATTACCGGATCCATTACCGGTGCGCGACGCCGAGCCTGCTGCGCATTGGCAACGCGTTTTTCGATGGTTGGACCGCCAAAGGCGCGGGCGGGCAAGACTTGCCGGTCCTGCCGGTGGATCACGCGCTGATAGGCATCGTGGTCCCGGCTGGCCAGGGAGATTTAGTGCTCGATTTCCATTCCACCTACTTCTGGCCCGCCGCTTGGGTAACGCTCGGGTCGCTGTTTGCGTGCGCCGGCTGGTTGATCTTTAGCTTTCGGTCACGAGCCGGAAACCTGGTTCCATGATGATGGCCGGCCAGCCTTCTTCGGGACAAATTCTGGCGGCCTGCGCCACGGTGACTTTGTTGGCCTTGTGGAGCGCCTCCAACTTCTATCACGCTTCTGAAGAATCGCCCGAAGCCAATTCCGACGTCTACAAAATTGGGGAACAGGCCGCACGCTTCGAGGACCTGATGTCCGCTCTGCCGGCAACGGGGGTCGTCGGGTATGTTTCCGATCTGCCATCCAGCCAAACGCTAGGCGCCGTATTGTATAGCGGCGCCCAGTACACTCTTGCGCCTCGACTAGTAATCAACCTGAGCCTGAAGCCGGGAGCCGAGTGGGTGGTCGGGGACTTTTCAAAGCCCTTGGACGTGGTCCAGTTTGGCAAGGACCGCGGGTTGACCATGGTACGGGACTTTGGGAACGGCGCCGTGCTGTACAGGAATCAGGCGCGCTAGATGCTGGGAGTAATATCGATCGCGCTGGCGTTGCTCATCGGGTTTCTGCTGGTCCGGGCTTTCGATCCGGTGAGGAATCTGAAGCCGAGCTGGGCTGCGATCCTGTTCGATGCGGCTTTGGGAGCCTGCGTCGGCATAGGGCTAACGTCCATCATTTTTTTGCTGTTGGACGTCGCCGGCGCGGCTTCACGGACCGCCATTTTCGGCATCGATATCGCGCTGGTTGCGGTCCTGGCTTGGCAGTGGCGTGGAACGCGATTCGGTCACGAACCCCGCTACGCTTCGGACGGTGCCAAGTCAGGATTTCGCTGGACTTGGCTGCTTACGGTCGCGTTTGGAATCGCCCTGGTGACCGTATGGGCCCGCTTGGTTCAGACGGCGATCGCGCTTCCAGTTGGCGATTGGGACGCCTGGGCACTTTGGAACCTGCGCGCCAAGTTTCTCGCCGGACCGGACGGCGCATGGCGCTACGCGTTGTCGCCCCTGCTCACAAACAGTCATCCCGACTATCCTCTGCTGTTGTCCGCCTTTGTCGCGCGCGCGTGGAAAGCCGGCGGAGTGGTGGATACACTGGCGCCAGCCGTTACCGCGCTGGTATTTTTCGCGGCATTGATCGCGCTTCTGGTAAGCGCGGTCGCGCTGGTGCGAGGCGCCGCTTCGGCGTTGTTAGCGGGCCTGGTGATTCTCTCGACTAGCTCGCTCCTGGCTTGGGCTCCCTCGCAATACGCCGATATTCCTCTGGCATGTTATTACCTGGGCGCAATCGCTCTCATCATTCTGCACGGTTCTTCCGCGGCCGATGGGCGTTGGGCGCTATCTTGGGCGGGAGTCTGCGCCGGTGAAGCGGCCTGGACCAAGAACGAAGGGAACGCATTCCTGGTTTGCATCTTCGTCGTGTTTCTTACCTTCGCGCTGTGGCAGCGGCGAATGGGGACCGTTTTGTCCCGACCCGGATGGTTGCTGGCGGGCGCAACTCCCGGACTGCTGCTGACGTTGTGGCTGAAGTTCTTTCTTGCGCCTGCGTCGGATCCACTAGTAACTCAGGGCCTTTCGGGCCTGGCACGATTACACGATGTCAACCGTTATACGCAGGTGGCGGGAGCGTTCTTCAACAACCTGTTCCATCTTGGGTCGGGCGCGGCCCATCCACTGATTCTGCTGGCCATTCTCGGCATCCTGGTGCGCTGGCAATTAGAAGAGCGATACAAGAAGCCGGTTCTGATCGCAACCGCCGTGTTAGCCCTGGTGTTCCTGTCCTATTGTGGCGTGTATCTAATGACGCCGTCCACCCTGGCGTGGCAAGTTCAAAGCTCGTTCGATCGCCTGGTTCTGCAAGTCTGGCCCAGTTTTCTGCTGGTCTTCTTTGTTGTGCTCCGAAGAGTAGAAGATCCCGAGCCCGCCGGCAAGAAACCAAGGGCCAACAGGCTGAAGTGATTTGAGGAAGACCGGTCACGAACTGGAAATCTTGCCGCCTGACGGAACCGGCGCCTCGCTGCCCCAGCGCTCCGCCAGATCCGTATGGATGCCGAACTGATCCAGCGCGCGCATCACGATGTGATCCACCAGCTCTTCGATCGACCGCGGATGATTGTAAAACGCCGGCACGGGAGGAAGGATTGTCGCTCCCATGCGCGACAGCTTCAACATGTTCTCTAAGTGGATGTCGTTCAGCGGCGTTTCGCGCACCAGCAACACCAGCTTGCGGCGCTCCTTGAGAACCACATCCGCGGCCCGGTGCACCAGGTGCTCGCCTTGGCCGCTCGCTATTGCTCCCAGAGTCCGCGCGCTGCACGGTGCGATGACCATGCCCGCCGTGAGGAACGATCCGCTGGACACCGCCGCGCCCTGATCGCCGGCTGCATAAGAATACGAAGCCATCTGGCGGACACGGTCCACCGTATACGAAGTCTCTTGCGCCAGTGTGTGAGCACCCCATTTGCTGACTATCAAGTGCGTTTCGACATTGGATCCCTGGAGTGCTTCCAGCAGCCGGATGCCGAAAATTGCACCGGTGGCGCCGGTGATGCCGACCACTAAGCGTTGAGTATTGCGTTCAGTCATTCGAAAACACTCGCGCGATCAGGCGATAAAAAAGGCCGGTTCTGGTCCCGGCCTTTCACACGGAGGAGGAGTGGCTTGGCTTAACCGGCTCTATCGGGCAGCCAGTAAAGCTCTCAAATGGCGCGCCCGTTCCGGGGATCGAAGCTGGCGCAACGCCTTCGCTTCAATCTGACGAATGCGCTCTCGGGTTACATCGAACTCTTGCCCGATCTCTTCGAGAGTGTGCTCGCGCTCGCAGCCGATGCCGAAGCGCAGCCGGATCACTTTCTCTTCTTTCGGAGAAAGGGTCTTCAAAATGTTGGCGGTTTCGTCGCGAACGTTGGAATCGATCACGGCGTCCACGGGCGAGCCTACCCAGCGGTCCTCAATCAGGTCGCCCAGCGCCGATTCGCCGTCGCGGCCCACGGGAGTTTCAAGCGATACCGGATCGCGCGAGATGGTCTTCAGTTTCTGCACTTTTTCCACCGGAATGTCCATCCGGCGGCTGATCTCGTCGTTGGTGGGAGCGCGGCCCAGTTCCTTTTCCAGCTCGCGCGTCGCGCGCAGGAACTTGTTCATGCTCTCGTTCATGTGCACCGGAATGCGGATGGTCCGCGATTGATCGGCGATGGCGCGCGTGATGGCTTGCCGGATCCACCAGGTGGCATACGTCGAGAACTTGTAGCCGCGCCGGTATTCGAATTTGTCGGCGGCGCGCATCAGCCCGATATTGCCTTCCTGGATGAGATCCAGCAGGTGCAATCCACGATTTACGTACTTCTTGGCAACCGAAACCACCAGCCGAAGGTTGGCTTCCACCAGATCCTTCTTGGCCCGCTCGGCCTCGATCTCACCATGCCGGATCACCGACATGCTGTGCTTTAGATCGGATAGGGACGCGCCGGCCGCATTCTCCAGCTTCCGCACCTCGCGGCGCAGCTCGCGGACACGCGCCTGAGCCGTCAGGCCCGAACGCCCCTCCAGCTTGCGCAACTCAGCATCGAGATGCGCCAACTGTTCCACCGCATGCTCAATTTCCTTGGCAAACTGCTTCCAGCGGGAAGGCAGCCAGGGGAGGCCGCGGATGGCTTGCGACATTTCCACTTTGGCGCGGGCCAGCTTGCCTTGCCAGCGGCGGCGGAGCTTCTTGTTGCTGAGCGGCACGTCTTCCACTTTGTCCGCCATTTGAAGCTCTTTTTTGTGCAGCCCGATCAATTCGGCGAAATGCGCCCGCATCTCAGCCTGCTTCTTGGCATCGGCGGGAGAGCCTTCTTCCACATCGCCGAAATCCACAAAGTTGTCGAGTTCATCGTCGCCGCGCTTCAGCAGTTCGGCGATCTCGGATACCCGCAGTTGCACCAGAGCCGAGCGGCTGATGGACTTCTGCATGCGGAGCTTCCCGCGCTCCATGCGCCGCGCCAGGTTTACTTCGCCCTCGCGCGTCAGTAGCGGGACGGCGCCCATTTCGCGCAGATACACCCGTACCGGATCGTCGGTGTAAATCGACTCTTCAGCCTGATGGGCTGGGAACTCTTCTTCCTGGACTTCCTCAGGATGGAAGAAGTTCGCTTCTTCGTCGAATGGAAGCCCAAGGGGTTCATTACCCTCGGCTAGAAACTGGTCTTCAAATTGATCCACTTGGATACTCACCTCCCCAACCGGGCACAGACCCTCGTAAGGATCTCCCGCTGGTGGGGTATGTTAAACTGTTTACAAACCACTACTTTAGGCGCGCGCGCAGCCACAGGTCCGGCCATGAGTTAGCAATCGATTATAGCATCGAACCGTTTCGGAAGTTAAGCCCTATTTACTAGATGTTTTGATTCCGGATTGGTTACACTAAACCTAGCTAGACCCGGCCAGTACCAACCTCCTCATCGCAACTAAGATCGCTTCTGCAACACTAACGTCTTCAATTCATTGAGAAAAGCCTCTACATCCTGAAAGTCGCGATAGACCGACGCGAATCGGACATACGCTATCTTATCGAGACTGCGGAGCCGATCCATGAGCATCTCTCCAATTTCGGTCGTCGTGATCTCCCGATCCGCGTTGTCGCCTAGTTTGGCCTCCACTGCATCCACTACTTCCGCAAGCTTAGCCATTG
This sequence comes from Bryobacterales bacterium, assembly GCA_963824345.1. Classification (GTDB taxonomy): domain Bacteria; phylum Acidobacteriota; class Terriglobia; order Bryobacterales; family Bryobacteraceae; genus Palsa-89. The sequence continues at coordinate 70,087 of CAWGOZ010000003.1, read as the reverse complement.
GGACCGGTCGTTTTTCACACGCCTTCAGGAGCCCGTTCAGTACCTTTTGACGGTCGAACTTCTCGCGCCGTCCGTCCTTCTTGACCACCATATATGGGATCTCATCGCTCCGTTCGTAGGTGGTGAAGCGGCGTTCACAGCCCAGGCACTGACGCCGGCGGCGGATCACGTCGCCTTCCTTGCTTTCCCGCGAGTCGATGACACGGTCTTCTTTGTGGCCGCAAAAGGGACACGTCATTTTTCAGTCTCTTTACGCTGGGAGCCTTCCAATATCTGCTTTGCTGACAACAGTTTGAGTTTACTCCAATTGAGGCCCTCCTGGAAGGCGCAGACACACCCGAAGGGTACAATCGCCAGCGAGCTCACCACCCAAAACACGACAGCAACACTGGCCGCAGCTTCGAGAGGAATTCGGTAGATCCTGGTAAGTGCAACTAAGGTAGCCACTTGCATGCCTCCACCCAGGCCTGGAATCTGAACGACGCTGCCCAGGCTGATGAACCCGAGCAGCACCAGAGCGTCCATGCCCCCCAGCTGGCGTGTCACCGGGAACCCACGCAGTAGCGCGCTGCAACTTAGGACGATAATGCCCCATTCAAGACCGGTATAGCCGAGCAGCAGTGTCAACAATCGCGGGTCGCGAGTGCAGTCAACCCCTCGTGAGAATGCTTCCAGGATCCGCTCGGCGCGGGCGTAATGCTCGGCCGACAGGAAGGTGAGAGCGCTCAGAATGCGCTGCTGGGCGTGTTGCTGGGGGTCGCGAAAGGCCAACAAAAGAAGCAGGCAGATCGCTCCCATAGCGCCAAAAACGAAGCCACCGGTACTTAGCACGGTGTGGATTTCCGGGTCGAATTGCCGACTATGCAGCGGAACCCATAGTAGTGCAAAGCCGAAGAACAGGAGCACCACCAGCAGGTCTAGCGTGCGCTCCAATAGCCAGGCCGCCGCTTGCGAGGAGAGCGGCAATCCGGTCTGAAGTGCGATCAGATAAGGCCGGACCACTTCACCCACTCGGCCCAGAAGAACCACCGCCGTTAAGCCGATCGCGGTGTCGGAGGTGAGTTTCGGGACGCTTAACGAGCGGCCGAGTGGCCGAAGCATCACCTGCCAACGGAGCGCCCGCCCCACATTGCTGAGCAGTATCAGACAAATAGAGATGGCCAGCCAAATCCACTCGACCTGATTGAGGGTGTTCCAGAACAGAGCCCAGCGGAAATGCGCGCCGCGCGTCCGGTAAGCTAGGAAGATCACGACCAGCGCGATAGCCACGACCGCCGCCAGCAGGGTTCCCGGGCTACTGGTGCGAAGCTTGCGAGCCCTGTAGAATGTAAAGCTTGGATTCAAGTGAACTTCTTATCATAGATCCTCGTTTCCTTAACTGGAAGCAGGAGATAGGAAGCAGCATGGCAACGGTAGCGATTCCGTCGGCAAAATGGACCTGGGACTTACCCTACCCAACATCCGGGACAAGCAGCCGGGAAAGCGGCCGGACGAGCGATAGTTTGGATGCGGATCTCCAACTCGTAGAGCGCTGCCTGGCAGGCCAGGAATCCGCTTGGGAAGACTTGGTGAGGCTGCACACCCGGCGCGTGTACTCGGTTTGCTATCGCTTCACCAATAGCGATTCGGAAGCGCAGGACCTGACGCAGGATGTCTTTCTGCGAGTGTTCAAGAATTTGAGAAGCTTTCGCGCCGGCGAGGGGTTGTTCATTGTTTGGCTCACCAGGCTGGCGCGCAACCTGCTGATCGATCATTATCGCAGGACCAGGATGGATCGAGCCACCGAGTCGATTGAGGATCAAACTTCGGCGCTGGAACAGCACACCTCGACGATGGACCGGACCGAGGGAATGCTGGCCGGGCGCGAAGCCAGCGAGCTGTTGCAGGCCGGCTTGCAGAAGCTTTCTCCCGAACTGCGGGAGACGGTGATCCTGCGGGACCTGGAAGAATTAGAATATCGGGAGATCGCGCAGATTCTCAACGTTCCGGAAGGAACGGTGAAGTCGCGATTGAATCGCGGGCGCGCCGAGTTGGCTCGCGTGCTCCGCAAACGGAACATTCGTATATGACGTGCGCAGAGCTTGAAATCCTGTTGTGCGACTACGTGGATGGAACCCTCCACGGCGAGGAGCGGACTGCGCTCGAAAGCCATCTCGCGGGATGCGCCGCTTGCTCCCAGTTAGCACAGGACATCGCCGGCGTAACGGCTTTTATCGGACGTGTCGCGGAACCCGAACCGCCGGCCGAGCTGATGACTCGCATTCTGCATTACGCGCCAACCGGGCGCCGCGCTTCGGCGGAGGAGCGCGCGAGTGTGTCTCCCTCCTGGAGCAAGCGGCTGTTCGGCGGATTCGTCCAGAGCGTGTTGCAGCCGCGCTACGTGATGGGTATGGCCATGACGATTCTTTCGTTTTCCATGCTCGCGCGCTTCGCTCATATTGAACCCCGGCAGTTGCGTGCCGCGGACTTGGATCCAGTGAAAGTCTGGCAGGGCATCGATGATCGCTCGCATCGCGTGTGGGACCGGACCATGAAGTATTACGACAATCTGAGGCTGGTGATCGAGGTCCAATCGCGTATTAAGGAATGGACCGATCAGGATCCCGGCGCTGCCGGTGTAAGAACCGGCGGGCAGCCTGGAGCGGGCGAAAGAGGGAGTCAACAATGAACTGCGCGAATCATCCGGAAGCACTGGCCATCGGGTATTGCCGCGAATGCGGAAAGCCGCTGTGTGAAGCGTGCCGGCGCGATGCTGGTGGAACTCTGTACTGCGATGAGCATGCGCCCGTGGTTGCCGGGGCGCCCGTGCCCCCGCCTCCTTCTCAACCCGCGGCATCGCCCTATACGGCGCCTGATCCATCTCCCTATGCCACGCCGCCGCGTCCCGCGATATCGAACTCGGGAGTATCGCCGGGATTGGCGTTTCTGCTGGGCTTTATTCCCGGCGTGGGCGCCATTTACAACGGGCAATACGTAAAGGGCTTGATCCATGTCGTCATCATGGGACTGCTCATCAGCATTACGGGCAACGAAGAGATGAGCGGCAATTTGCAGCCGCTGTTCGGAATGATGATCGGGGCCTGGGTCTTCTACATGGCCTTTGAGGCTTACCATACGGCCAAGAAACGCCAACTGGGCGAACCAGTGGACGAATTTTCAAGCATCGTTCCCCGTCACGGCCAGCATTCCAGATTTCCGCTCGCCCCCACGGTTCTCATCGCAGTCGGTCTCATCTTCTTGCTGCACAATTTGGATATTCTGCGCATTGGCCAGATCCTGCGTTACTGGCCGATCGCGTTAATCGGCCTGGGAGTATATATGCTCTACGAACGGGTATCGGGATCGTCCCAGGCCAACGGCCACAGCATCCCGCCGGCGGGAGGCCGCTCATGAACCGCAACTTCGTGCAAGCCATCCGCGGCCCCATCATGCTGATTGCCCTTGGGACGCTGGTAGCGATCGATTACGCCGGCGTGTACGGATTTTGGCGGACCTGGCCGGTTCTCATCATTTTGTTCGGCCTTCTGAAGCTGCTGGAACACTCGGGCGAGAAACCGCCCGCGCCGTTTCCCGGCGGACCCTCCGGGCCCTACCCGGGCCAGCATCCCTTCGACCCGCAGTCCGGCCCACCTTCAGGAGGAAACGTCATATGAGGCGCGGTTCAGTGATCGGGCCGCTGATCCTCATCGGATTCGGCATTCTCTTCTTGTTTCGCAATCTGTGGCCCGAGATTCCGCTGGTGGATTTCATCTCGCGCTTCTGGCCGTTCTTGTTGATCGGCTGGGGCGCCATCCGGTTGATCGAAGTTCTGGTCTGGTCCACGACCGGAAGACCGCTGCCGCGCAATGGCGTTTCGGGCGGCGAATGGATGCTGATCTTTCTGATTTGCGTGATCGGCGCCACCATGTACACCGCGCACAACTACTCGTCGTGGTTCCCCACCAGCCGTGCTTTGCGGCGGATCGCCATCAACATGGGAGAAAGCTACGACTATACGCTCGCGGCGGTGGAAAAGCCGTGCGCGAAAAACTGCCGCGTCGTCATTGAGAGTTTTCGCGGCAATGCCAAAATTAATGGAAGCGCGGACGCCACGACGGTGAAGGCTAGCGGCCAGGAAACCGTTCGATCCTTTCAACAGACCGACGCCGACAGCGCCAACAAACAAACCCCGCTCGAGCTGATCCAGCAAGACGGTCAGATTATCGTACGGACCAACCAGGACAAGGTCAACGATCGGGTGCAGCCTTCCGCCGATCTGGATATTACGGTTCCCGCGGGCTCGTCGATTGAGGCCCACGGGCGCTATGGCGATTTCGATATCCAGAGCGTGAGCGGCAACGTTGACATTAAGAGCGACAACGCCGGCGTGCGGCTGGAAGGGATTGGCGGCAACGTGCACATCGATACGGGGGCCAGCGACACCATCCGCGCCGTGGACATTAAAGGCAGTCTGGACCTGAAAGGCCGCGGCGACGATGTGGAACTGCAGAATGTGGCCGGATTAATAACGGTGAATGGAGTTTATGTCGGCGAGATTCAGTTGCGCAACCTGGGGCAGCCGGTGCGCTGGGAAGATCCGCAGAGTTCCCTCAGCTTTGAGAAGCTGCCAGGACAAGTCCGGCTCACCAGAGGCGAGCTCAACGGGAACAGCATTATTGGTCCAATCCGTTTCAAGGCTCGATCGAGCGATGTGCAGCTTTCGAATTTCACGCAGTCGCTGGATTTAACGTTGAACCGCGGCGACATCGATCTGAAGCCCGGCAAGGATCTGCCCAAGATGGAAGTCCATACCCGATCCGGCGATATTACGCTGGCGCTCGCGCCCGGGTCCAAGTTCGATTTGAAAGCCTCCACCGATCGCGGCGACGCCGAAAATTCATATGGCGATCCGTTGCGCGAAGTGGAATCGGGACGCGGAAACATCATCCAGGGAAATACCGGCGGCGGACCGGAGCTGCGCCTTGAAACCGGCCGCGGATCGGTTACAGTCCGCAAAGCCGGCGCCGAGGACGCGGTGGCGCCGGAAATGCCGATCCCGCCCAAGCCACCCAAAGCGCCGAATCCGCCGCTGAAGGTGGAACCGTCGTTGAAGGTGGAACACCAATAGTCGGCATCCCCGATCATTTGCTGCGATGAAGAAAGCTTGGAGGAAGTCGTTTTTCAGGTCGAGGTCGATGAGGACTCTGGAACGCTCGTCGCGTCCTGGGACCAGCCCTCCGCCAAAGGCGGTATAACCACTCAGGGCAAAGACTTGCGCGAGCTTCAAGAGCAAGTGACGGGTGCCGTTCGTTGCCACTTTGATCCAGGAGCCGTTCCAAGGAAGATTCGCCTTCGTCGCCGACGGGGGCGTCGGCTGCGGGCCGGGGGTACCGCCCCACATCAGCGCACCAGAATCAGTTGCACATCGGCGACGTTGGTTCCGGTGGGCCCGGTCTCGATCAAGTCTCCGAGCGCGTCGAACAAGCGGTAAGAGTCGTTGTTTTCCAGAGAGGCTGCGGCGTTGCGGCCCAGCGCTTCCGCGCGCGAGAGCGTTGTTCCGTCGGCGATGGCGCCGGCTGCGCTGGTGGGTCCGTCGATGCCATCGGTGCCGCCACTTAGGATCACGGTGTCGCGTAGCCCTGCGATGGCGAGCGCGGCCGCGAGCGCGAATTCCTGATTGCGCCCTCCCAGGCCCTTGCCGCGAATGGTCACCGTGGTCTCGCCGCCAGAAATTACGCAGGCCGGAGGCTTCACGGGCCGGCCTGACGCTCGAATCTCCTTTGCGATGGCCGCATGCACGCGTGCGATTTCGCGCGCTTCGCCTTCGATATAGGTCGAGAGAACCGTGGTATTGTACCCGAGCCGCTTGGCTTCCTCAGCTGCGGCCTCGACGGCGAGCGCGTTGCTACCTACCATCACGACCGAGATGCGGAACTTTTTGGGTGTTTCCGCGCCCTCCGGGAATTCGACCTCGATGCCGTACTTGGCGCATATGGCGCGGGCGTCGGCGAGGGTGGTGTGATCGGGCACTGTTGGTCCTGAACCGATCGCGTCTAAGTTGTCGCCGATGACGTTCCGAGAGAATCAGCGTAACCAACGTCGCCGGATTCGCCAGGCGCGCGAGCCGGCCTCCTTTGATTGCCGATAGATGCTTCCGGACGCAGTTGACCTCGTGAATGGTCGCGCCAGAGTGCAGCAACGATCGAGTGATCTTTTGTTTCTTGGCCAAGGTGATCCCCGGAGCGGGCAGCGGAAGCAGCGCCGACGCGCCGCCCGAGATGAGGCAGATCACCAGATCGTCCGCGCCAGCTTGAGTTGCGATTTGCGCGATACGTCTTGCGCCAGCGACACCCCGCCGGTCTGGGATCGGGTGACCAGCTTCATTGATCTCGATGCGGCGCAGTTTAACCGCATCTGGTGCGTTGATTAGCCCACCCGTAATTCGCGTTCCAAGAAGCCGTTCCACCGCCACGGCCATTCGTGCGCTGGCTTTTCCGGCGCCGATGACGTAAATATTTCGAAAGGAGCTTAGGTCGTAGCGTCGTTCCCCGGCGATGAGCACTTCGCCTTCGCGGCGTACGTGCCCGAGCACGGCCCGAACCGGATCGGCGGCTCTCAGCGCTGCGCGAAAGATCCGCAACGCGTGGCCGCGAGAAGGCACTATCATCAGAAGATCGGCAGCTTCAAAATTTCGGCGACCACAGCCGCCGGGTCGTCGGTGTCCGCTTCGATCCGGTATTCGGCTTTGCTGTAGGTATCGCGCCGGTCATCGTACAGCTGGCGGAATTTGTCCGGATCGCGCGCCAGCGGCCGGTGCATCTGGCCTTCCAGCCGCGTGCAGATGCGCGGGAAGGAACAATCCAGCCACATGGTGACGCCGCGCTCTTCGAGCAGTTTCTGATTGGCCGGGTCCACAAACGCGCCACCACCCAGCGCCAGCACGATCGGTTTGCCAGCTTCAACTTCGCGCAAGCGGTTGCGAATGGCTTCCCGCTCGAGCTTACGGAATTCCGATTCGCCGCGCTGGTCGAAAATTTCGGCGATCGAAACGCCTTGGGCCTTCTCGATGTCTTCATCGATGTCGGCGAACGGCCAGCCCAACTCATCGGCGAGAAGCCGGCCCACGGCCGATTTGCCCGAACCCATGAAACCGACCAGGTAGAGCCCTGGCGTTCGTTTGAGCTTTAGCAGCATTAGTTCGTCGAACGTCCGCGTACGAATGTTCCCACAGCTTCGCATTCTTCCGCAACCAGCATCCGCAACCGGACGTGCAACCGTCTCCAGCAAGCCGCATAATGGTACTCATGCAGGAAGAGCTCTTGCCGCTTTTTCCGCTCCAAGTGGTCTTGTTTCCGAGGACGCCGCTACCCCTGCACATCTTCGAGGAACGCTACAAGCAAATGATCGCCGATGTCTCGCGCGCTCACTCGGAGTTCGGCGTGGTGCTGGCTGGAGAAAAGGGCATCGTCAACACGGGCTGCACAGCCACGGTGGAAAAAGTCCTCAAGAAGTATCCCGACGGCCGCATGGATCTGATCGGTATCGGACGGCGGCGGTTTGAAATCATTCTGCTGAACGACGAGAAATCATATCTGCGCGGAGCGGTGGAATACTTCGACGATGAGGGTTCCGAGCCCATTCTTCCGGAAGTTCGCGAGCGTGTCTTTGACTCCTACAACGATCTGCGTTCGCTCCAGGAAGCCGAGCTTCTGCACGAGCCCGAGTTGAGCGACCCCCAGTTGAGCTTTCAGCTCGCGCAAGTGGTCCCCGACCTGGATTTCCGACAGATGCTGCTGGCCACCCGATCGGAAGCGGATCGCATGCGGCGGCTGGCCGAGTTCTTCCCCAGCTACAGCTCGCGCCAGCGTCAGATCCAGCACGCGCGCGCCGTCGCACCCACCAATGGACACGCCAAGAGGCCGCCGGGCGTGTGAGAATCGACGCACGCCAAAATCTGATCGTCGACGCCGACGACACGCTCTGGGAAAACAATATCTACTTCGAGAGCGCATTCGATGATTTCTGCGACTTTCTGGCGCACTCGGCGCTTTCGCCGGACCAGGTTCGCGCCGTGCTGGATGAAATCGAAATCGTCAACAATAAGACCCACGGCTATGGAACGGCGAATTTTGCGCGCAACCTGACCGAGTGCTATCACCAGTTGGTGGAGCGAGACGTGGGGCCGGACGATTTGACGCGCATCATGAGCTTCACCGAACAGATCCTGCACCACCCCATTGAGCTAATGCCGGGAGTGGAGGAGACGCTGGAGTATCTGGCCGGCCGGCATTCGCTTACGCTGTTCACTAAAGGCGATCCGGAAGAGCAGAAGCTGAAGATCGATCGCTCGGGTCTGGCCATTTATTTCGGCCACACGGCCGTCGTGAAAGAGAAGAACGCGGCGGCCTACGCGGCGCTGGTTCGCGAACGGCGGCTGGATTCCGCGCAGACCTGGATGATCGGCAACTCGCCGAAGTCGGACATCAATCCGGCGCTCGAAGCCGGACTGCACGCGGTTTTCGTTCCACACGAGCGGACCTGGACGCTGGAGCGCGCCGAGTTGCGCGAAGGCCCCGGGAAATTGTTGCGCATCGAGCGCTTTGACCAGCTGCGCGAGTATTTTTAGTGCGGCAGCGCCGAGATCAAAGCCGAGGGCGAAATCTGTGGAACTGCCTGGGCGAAATAATTCTGGTCGGACAAATTCTTGTAAACCGCGCCCGCCACGCCGGATGCAACCGGGCCACTTACTGAGTGCCCGCCGGTCAAAAGAACCACCACCGCCAGCTTGCGGCCGGCGACCTCGTTATAGGACCCAAACCAACCCAAGTGAGTGGGCGTCCGGTTGTCGGTGCAGGTCCCGGTCTTGCCGAAAATCGGTTCAGTGGCGCTGAACCCAGCCCTCCGCGCCGTCCCGTATTCCACCGCGCCCTGCATGCCGGGCTTAAGCTGCCTCACAAATTCGTTGATGTTGAGCTGGCGCTTGATCTGCGGAGCGAACTGGTCGATCTCGGCTTGCGAGGCCGGGTGCTGCAGGTAGTATAGGGTTCCGCCGTTGGCCACCGCAGAGACGATCGCGGTGAGCTCCAGCGGCGTCATCGAAAAACCTTCGCCGAAACTGGTCATCATTCCCAAACCATCGGAAGGAGGCGCTTCGGCAATCAAACCGGGCTGCTCGCCTTCGATGTTTAATCCCGCCTTTTCACCCAATCCGAACATCTGGCCGTACTGCACAATCCGCTCGTATCCCAGTTTCTCGCCGATCGACGCGAAATAGATGTTGATGGAGCGGGCCATCGCTTCCGTCAGATCCACCGAATGACGCTTGGTGAGCCGCAGCGAGGTCTCCTGGTTGATAATGCCTTCGCTCAAACCGGCTAGCGCCGCGACAATCTTGATGGTGGAACACGGCTCATAAGCGCCCTGCAACGCCAGCTTCTGATTCACGATCGCCAAAATCCGCCCGGTATCCGGATCGGCGACAACTACCGAGCCGTTATACGGCCCCAGCGCCTGTACGGCCGCTCGCCGGACTGTCAAATCCTCGCCGTCCACCGAATCCCCAATGGTAGAATCCGCGAATGTCGGCGTCGCCCAGGTACTGGCCGAACTCCGTTTTCTGGAGGCGGTTGGCAGGCGACTCGTATGTGGCGCAGTAGTGTAAGCTACCCGATGCACTTTCGCGGCTGTGGTGGTGGGGCGCACGATGCGGTGGTGTTTCTTGCGCGTGGTACTGCCAAATGCCGAACTGGCCAGGAGGGTGAAGGCTATGAAAACAATAAACAGACGTTGATGCATAGTTTAGTATGAATCCTGTTCCGCCTCGGAATCCGGTCTAGTTCACAATGGTCACATGAGAAACGGATTGCAAACTGTTCCCACATTATGGGTTATCGGCGGACTTTCGTCAAGACAAGAGTACCAGCACCGCCGGTGACTCGGTTCCAGGAGCTAATGTAATACAATTAACATATACCTAAGCTTGGCCATGCCTCGACGGTCCAGGAAAGGTGATGTAGAATAAAACCGGCGTGACTTGAGACGCATGCCCCATGTTGGGAGTGATGCCGTGATCGTACCCACCAATGCCATCTTCACCGCCCGGGAAACGCACGGGCGCGTGCTTCGATCCGGCAACCGCTTAATTGCCCACAGCCAGGAAGCCGGTTGGCGTTCGCTTTATGCGGCCATCCTGGAGGAGGCGCCATTTCAGGCTACCGAGCGGCCCATCCGCCATCCTTCGCTGATTTATCACTTGAGCCGGCCCACGCAAGTTACCCGCAAGATTGAAGGCGCCGCGCGCGAGACCGCTCTGATCGGACCCCGCCGCATTTGCCTGACTCCGGGCGAGGCCAGCACCGAGTGGCAGCACGCCGGGCACCCGGAGATCCTGCAAGTGTATCTGCGCCAGTCGGTGTACGAAGCTGCGGTGGCGGAAATTTACGGCTGCGACGGTTCGGGCGCCGAGCTGGTGCCTCGCTTCGCGATTCTGGATCCACTGCTGGAACAGCTCGCCATCGCAATCACGAACGCCTTGCGCGACGCTAATTCGGGCAATCGGCAGTATGGCGACGGCCAGTATAGTGACGGGCTCTACATCGATACGGTGGCGCAAATGATGGCCGTGCACCTGGCGCGTTCGCATTCCTCGCGGTCGCGTCCGGCGCGCATTCTTCCCGCCAAGGCTCTGCCCGGTTGGAAAATGCGCCGGGTGATAGAGTTCATCGAGGATAATCTAGAAGGCGATCTGAGCCTGCAAGCCATGGGCGAGGAAGTAGACATCAGTCCGCTGTATCTGGCGCGCGCCTTCAAATCGGCGGTGGGGCAGTCGCCGCATCAATACGTGCTGGGGCGGCGCATCGAGCGCGCCAAGGAACTGCTGCGCAATACGGATCTGCCCGTGGTGGATGTGGCGCTGTCGTCGGGCTTTTCGTCGCAGAGCCACTTGTCGCACTGGTTCATCCGGCAAGTGGGCGTTTCACCGGCAGTGTATCGAAGGCAGGCGGCGTCGTAGAACTTTACGCGGCTGGGGCGCTCTTCTTCGCAACCGCCTTCGACAGCACGAAATCGTTGTGCAGCCTGCGCCAGGGCGTGTCGATTTTCTTGCCATCCGGTGCGATGCCGGGCGCCTGGCGCGTGAAATCGCGAATCAGCGAATTCTTCACCGCAAACACCGCGTCGGTATCCAAATACTGATCGCCGTCCACGAACAGGTGCGTCACCAACGTCTCCAGACCGTCGGCGATGATCATGAAGTGCACGTGCGCGGGCCGGTAAGGATGCCGCGCCGACGCCTTCAGCATGTCGCCCACGGTGCCATCGTAGGGGATGGGATAATAGCGCGGCAGGATGGTCCAGAAACTGAAGCGGCCCTGCGCATCGCTATGGAAGCGCGCCCGCAGGGTGGGTTCTTCCAGCCCCGGCAACTGCACGTCGTAGAAACCCTCGGAGTCGGAGTGCCACACATCAATGATCGCGTTCGGAACCGGCTTGCCGTCCACCGATAGAATCGAGCCGTCGACATACAGCGGCTCGCCTGCGGCACCGTGGCTGATGTCGGCGCCAGGGGCTGCTTCCGGCGGATTCTGCACATAGAAAGGACCCAGCACGGTGGTCTCGGTGGCGCCCTTCGCGAAGCGGTGATTGATGGCGTCCACCAGCATCGAAACACCCAGCGTGTCCGACAGCAGAATGAACTCCTGCCGCTTGTCGGTGCAGAGCTGGCCGGTGCGGGTCAGAAAAGCGATGGCCTGGGTCCATTCGGCTTCGGTCAGCTCCACATCGCGCACGAAGTCGTGAAGGTGTTTGACCAGGCTGGTCAGGACCTTCTTGAGCCGCGGATCGGGGGTGTTTTTAAAGCGGTCGATCACCGCGTCGGTAATGTTGTTCTCGTTGAAGTCGCGCACGGTTGTCTCTCCATTCGAGCGCGCCCAAGCTGTGCGCTCCGAACGAACATCATATCGAAGTGCGGGGTCTGGCGGGTTTATAACCTGTCGAAACGTAATCCGCGATCCGAGAGTCAAATTGCTAGTGATCGATCAAACCCTGATGTTGGCGCTGGCCGTTTCAGGTTTGCTGGCCCAGCAATCGGCTCCCGAGGCCCCCGCGAACGCAACCGCACCGGCTCCCTCCAACGCGACCAGCGGGCCGGAGTCGCCGCAATGGAAGGGCCTCACCGTAAAAGAGAAGCTGAGCTACGACTGGCGGCATCTGTTCGATCCCGAGAACGTAGTTTTCGCGGGAATCGGCGCGGCCTTCGACCAGGGGCGCGACCGGCCGGGGCAGTGGGGCGAGGGATGGGGCTCGTTTGCCGAACGATATGGCTCGCACTTGGGCCAGTACGCGATTCAACGCAGCATCATGTTCCCGGTTCAGGCCATCGACCATGAGGACACCCGGTATTTTCGATCCTCCCGGAAAACATACAAGGGGCGCCTGGCGGACGCATTTCTGCATACCGTGTGGCGTCATAACGATAGCGGCGGCATGATGCCCGCCTACAGCGAATTCCTGGGCGATTACGGAGCGGCCGCGGTGTCCCGGGTCTGGTGGCCGCGCCAGTATCATACCGGGTCGGCTATATTTATCGCTGGATCGGATACCGTGTTGGTGGATGCGGGCATCAATGTATTCCGCGAGTTCACGCCAGATATCAAACGATGGTTGCACCTGTCGCACTGAGCGCGGCTTGAACGGCTATTACTCGATGCCGAAAGCCAGCAACACATTCCCGGTGTTGCCTCCGATCACGCCGTAGCCGGATCCGATGAACAACATGCCATTCGCGATGGTCGGCCCAATGGAGGCGATCGATCCGCCCTTGGCAGTGACTTTGTTGACGGTATCGAACGACCGGCTGGTATCGTAGGACCAAATCTCGGCGGCGTCCCCAGTAGCGAGAGCGTGCAGCTTGCCGTCCGACCCGGCGATGAATACCACGCCTTCGATGGCAGTGGCGGCCGCGCCATTGTTCACGCGTTGGCCTGGTTCCGCCAGCGGCTTGTGCCACAGCTTCTCGCCGGTGGTTAATTGAACCGCTGTGATGCCTCCCCCGGTAAGTCCATAGTAAGCCGCCTTCTGGTCGAACGCGCCGCCCCAAACGATGCCGTTCAGCCGGAACAGTGAAGTTCCCGGGGGATTATCCGCGACCTGCGTGTTCCACACCACGGCGCCTTTCTTGTCCGGGTCCAGCGCAAACAACTTTCCGTCTTTTGTTCCAGCCACCACGATGCTCTTGCCGCCCGGCAGGGAGTGCAGGACGGGCGAATTGCCGATGTCCAAATCCGGCCCGTTCTCCTGCGGGCAGTTATCGGTTTTCTCCGGTCCAGTGCAACCACCCAGGAACGCGTCGCCGGCCTGCGCCTGGTAATACCAAAGCATCTTTCCGGTCTTCATATCCACCGCCATTACGGAGTCCGATGTTTTCGCGGCGGGTTCGGTTTCCGAGTCGCCCGTGCCGAAATAGATGGCATGGCGCTTTTCGTCGATGGTCGGGGAATTCCATACCGAGGCTCCGGCCGGAGCGTATTGCTGCACGCCCTTCGAATTCTTGCGCGTGGGTTTGGGCGTCTCTGCAACAACGTAGGTCTTCCATACTTGCGCGCCCGTGCTGGCATCCAGCTTCACGACGCTTCCGCGCGACGTGCAGCACGGATAGTTGAGATTCGCCGCCGCGAATTCTTCCGATGACGACACGGGAACATATAGATAGCCGTCGTAGAGCTTGGGCGATGCCGTGATACGCGCCACGAAGTGATCGTCCACTTTCCTGGTCCAAAGTTGCACGCCGGTCTGCGCGTCCACCGCATATACATTGGCGTGCGCGTCTCCGAAGAACACGGCGTACTTGGTTGCGCCGCGCCCCTTCACTGGCCCGACGCTGGGACCTCCACGCACATTCCCCTTGGCTTGGTAGGACCAGTACACGCAACCGCTGGCTGCGTCCAGTGAATACACGTAGCCGATGTCGCTGCCAACGAAAACGCGGCCAGATGCCACGGCGGGCTGCCCAAAAGCGGAGACGCCGGTGGGATAACCGAAGGCCCACTTCAGCTTGAGATGCGGCACTTGGTTGGCCGTCAATCCGGCGCCCTTGGCGCTTTGAAAGCGCGTGTTGGTGACGTCGGCGCTCCAGCCGTTCCAGGATGGACTGGCGCTCGGGTCGCTCATCGGGGGATTCGCTTCGCAGCGGTTGGGCATGTTTTTCGCGTCACCTTGCTCGGCGCCTCCAAAGGTTCGCCCGCTCATGAAGATGGCCAGCATGCGCTTTTCGTCTTCGCTCAGCGACTGGCCCTGGACCTTCATGGGCCCGATGGTCAGCGCTTCATAGATCTTCTCGGGCGACAACTGCCGCAGCGTCGCGGGATCGGGCACGCGCCCGGCCATGGCTGGATTTCCGTGACAGCTCATGCACTTCGTCTGGAAAGTGGCAAACCCAAATTCGGTCCCCTTGGCCGGCGGGTCCTGCGCTTGCGCGGCGGAAAAGGCCAGGCACGCAATCGCGCACACGACAAGGTGAAGATGTCTATTCATGTTATTTCCTTCGATCCCACAGCATATCCAAGGTTGCATGCAACCCGCAAGGACGATTTATCATTGGTAGAACATGCGATACCTCGTTCTTGTAGCCGCACTCGCCTGGCATCTTGCCGCCGCAGCCACATCGTGCGAGAACCTGTCCAAGCTCGCTCTTCCGCACTCCACCGTCACCTTGGCCCAGGTAGTTTCGGCCGGACAGCTCAGCTTGCCGGCCGGCGCCGTTCAGACTTTTCCCGGATTTCCGCCGCCCAATTTCGGAAATCTTCCCGAATTTTGCCGCGTGGCCGCGACACTGCAGCCGACCAGCGATTCTGAAATCAAGATCGAAGTCTGGATGCCTGCGTCCGGTTGGAACCGAAAACTGGAATCGGTCGGCAATGGCGCGTGGGCCGGAAGCGTCAGCTATCGGGACCTAGCCAGCGCCATCACCGCCGGCTATGCCGCAGCCAGCACCGACACCGGCCATTCGGAAACCACGGCCGCCTTTGTGGTTGGACATCCCGAACGATTGATCGACTTCGCTTATCGCGCCGTCCACGAGATGACGGTAGCCGCCAAAGCAGTCGCCGCGGCGTATTACGGCACTGGCCCAACGCGCGCGTACTTCAACGGCTGCTCCACCGGCGGCCGGCAGGCGCTGGCCGAAGCACAGCGATTCCCGGCCGATTACGACGGCATCGTGGCCGGCGCCGCCGCGAATTATCCCACGCACTTGCAAGGCGCGCAGGTCTGGACCACCCAGATCACTAACCAGAAGGACGGCTACATCCCGCCCGCCAAATATCCGCTGATTCACAACGCGGTGCTGGAAGCCTGCGACGCGCTGGACGGCGTGAAGGATCGCGTGCTGGAAGATCCGCGCCGCTGTCATTTCGATCCGCAGGCGATCGCGTGCAAAGGTCCGGACGCGCCAACCTGCCTGACGAACGCGCAAGTGGAAGTCGCGAGAAAAATCTATGCTGGGCCCGGCGCGACGATTTTCCCGGGTCTCCAGCGCGGCAGCGAGCTCGGTTGGGCCACGCTCTCCGGGCCGCAGCCCATGGCACTGGCCGCCGAGACCTATCAATACTTGGTTTTCAAAAATCCCAATTGGGATTACCTGACGTTCGATCCAGTGCGTGACATCGCGCTGGCCGACAAAGTGGCGGGGCCTGTCATGAATTCCATCGATCCCAACCTCAAGCCGTTTTTCGGGCATGGCGGCAAACTGCTGATGTATCACGGCTGGGCCGATCCGGGGATCGCTCCCGAAAACAGCGTGAATTATTTCAACAGCGTCGAAGATACGGTGGGCGGAAAATCCAAAGCGTCCGATTCGATTCGCTTGTTCATGGTTCCGGGCATGGGGCACTGCGCCGGAGGCGATGGAACCGACGATTTCGACAAAATCGGAACGCTGGCCGCGTGGGTGGAAACCGGCAAAGCACCCGATCACATCCCGGCCGCGCATAAGACGAAAGGCGTGGTCGATCGCACGCGTCCGCTGTGCCCTTATCCCGAGACCGCGCACTACAAAGGATCGGGCAACACCGATGATGCCGCGAATTTCGTTTGCGCGGGGCAGTGATCAGAGTACAAACGGGATCACGGCCTTCACCTCGCGCTGATAGCTACGGTACTGTTCACCGAATTGCTCTGTCATCAAGCGCTCTTCCCCGCGGGCCTTCAGCCACCAGGAGACGATGAAAAGCGCCAGCGCGATCAGCCCCCGGAGTTCGCCCACCGAGACAGCGGTGCCGCCCAGGCCCAGAAGCATGCCGGAATAAATGGGATGGCGCACCAGCGCATAAGGACCACGACGGATCAGCTCGTGCCCTTGCTTGAGGGTGACTTGGCTGCTCCAGTTTTGTCCCAGCGCAACACGCGCCCAGATGGCGAATGCGATGCCGCCTGCCGTCAGCGCGACGCCGAGGTACGCGAGCGCGGCGACATCGGGCAGGAAGCGAAATCCCAGGAACCCGACGCTTACGTCGGGATCGAACATCAGGATGGAGCCGGCGACTACTAATACCATTTGCACCCCGCGCGAGAATCCAGCCACCCTGCGCGCCTCGCGCTTGGTTTTCATCGCAGCCAGCAGCCAGACCACCAGGAATAGAATCCACAAGCCGTCGATCAACGCAAGAGGATGGGGATGCATGGCAAGGAAACTATACGCGGCGACGCGCCCGAAAGTTCAGAACCACTCGAGAATCACCTTGCCCGCATTGCCGGAGCGCATTACTTCGAACGCCTGCTGGTACTCGCGATAGGGGAACCGGTGCGTGATCACCGGCCGGATGTCCAGGCCGCATTCCAGCATGACGCTCATCTTGTACCAGGTCTCGTACATTTCGCGCCCGTAAATGCCCTTGAGGGTGAGCATGTTGAACACCACGGTGGTCCAGTCGATGGCGAATTCCTGCGCGGGGATTCCGAGCATCGCGATTTTCGCGCCGTGGCTCATGTTAGCGATCATTTCGCGCAGTGCGGAGGCATGCCCGGACATCTCGAGCCCGACGTCGAAGCCTTCCTGCATTCCAAGATCCTTCTGCACTTGCGCCAGCGGAATTTGAGCCGTATCCACAGCGCAGGTCACCCCCAGTTTGCGCGCCAGAGCCAGGCGGTAGGGATTCTTGTCGGTGATCACCACGTGCCGCGCAGCCGCGTGCCGAACCACTGCGGCGGCCATGATTCCGATGGGCCCTGCGCCGGTGATCAGCACGTCCTCGCCCAGCACCGGAAACGAAAGCGCGGTATGCACGGCGTTGCCGAAGGGATCGAAAATCGCGGCCACGTCCAGATCCACACCTTCTTTGTGCCGCCACAGGTTGGTCATCGGCATTGCGATGAAGTCGGCGAATGCGCCCGGGCGGTTCACTCCCACGCCCTGGATGTGAGCGCACAGATGCCGCCGGCCGGCCAAGCAGTTGCGGCAGCGCCCGCAGACTACGTGTCCTTCGCCCGAGACCAGATCGCCCGCCTGGAAATCGGTGACATTGGAGCCGGTTTCGACCACCTCGCCGACGAACTCGTGGCCGATGGCCATGGGCACCGGGATGGTCCGCTGCGCCCATTCATCCCAATTGTAGATGTGCACGTCAGTACCGCAAATTCCGGCGCGGCGCACGCGGATCAACACGTCGTTGATGCCGATTTCAGGCTGGGGGATGTCCTCGAGCCACAGGCCCGGCTCACGCTTGCTTTTGACGAGTGCCTGCATCGGAATTCAGAAGGTAGCCGTGGACGCCATGGTTCTCCGATTCTAGCGCCATTCGCCGAGTCTCAGCCGCCGTTCGCCGATCTTGGCTCGAAGGTTCGGGGGCCCGCTGCTAGGCTCGAAGCATGGATACGGATCGCTGGGAAGAGAAGCGCGAGCGCTGGGAGCAGAAGCAGGAAGCACGCCGGGCCCGCTGGGAAAATCGCATGGCGCAACGGCAGTATCGTCATTCGGTGAGCCATGGCATTTTCCTCGGCGCGATTGTGGTTGCCATCGGATTGATGTTGCTCCTCGACAACCTTAGAATTGTCCGGTTTCATGACGTTTGGCAATATTGGCCGGTGCTGCTCATCGCCTATGGCGTTTCGCGAATCGTGGATGGCCACTCGCCTTCCGGTTATTTTTGGGGCGGCGGGATTGCACTGACTGGCGCCTTCCTGCTGCTCGACAATCTGGATATCCTCCCCTTTAACGCCGAGGTGTTCTGGCCCATACTTCTGATCGCTTTTGGAGTCAGCGTACTGGTGAAGGCACTGGATCGCAACCGATTCCCAGCCGGTGCGTTTGTGGCATCCCCCACATCTCCCATCGTCGGCACGCACGCATTTTTCAGCGACTCGAAGACCGGTAGCGACACGCAGGATTTCCAAGGCGGCCAGGCAACGGCAATATGCGGCGCGGCGCGTTTCGATCTGCGGAATGCGTCCATGACTGCAGATGAGGCACGTATCGACGCCAACGTACTCTTCGGCGAAGTTGAGGTACGGGTACCGGAGACGTGGAGCGTCATAAATAGGTCTGTTGCCGTCTTCGCCGGCGTGAATGACAAAACCATCCACCCCAAGCCCGATCCCAACGTCAAGACTCCGCGTTTGCTGATCACCGGCTCGGTGATCTTCGGCGGCATCACGCTGCGCAACTAACCGATTCCGCCATGCATCCGCTTTTAGCCGGACAAGGCAGGCAATCCCTATACCTGCTGGCCTGGAGTCCGCTCGCGCTGCTGTTGGCGTATCTGCTGACGATGACGGGGGGCTTGGCGTGGTCGGAGGCAGTAACGTTGAGCCTTCCGCTCACGCTGTTCTACGCGTTGATTTGCCTGGCGCCGTGGTACATGTGCCTGGTCCTGCCGTTGGGATCCTCGCAAACCTTTCAGTTGATCGGGAAGCACCTGGCTGCCGCGATTGTCGCCGGGCTGTTTTGGATCGTTCTGGCCAAGGGATTGGGCCTGGCGTATGGGCGTTACTTCTTCGCGCGGCTGAACGAACGCTTCAGCCCGCAGCTTCCGTTGCTGTTCGGTATTGGAGTGCTGATCTACCTGCTGTCGGTGGCGCTGCACTACGTGCTGTTCTCGATGGAATCGTCGAAGGAGGCCGAGAGCCGCGAGCAGGAAGCTCTGACGCTGGCGCGAGAATCGGAATTGAAGGCGCTCAAGGCGCAGATCAATCCGCACTTTCTGTTCAACAGCTTGAACTCCATCAGCGCGCTAGCCACGGTGGACGGATTTCGCGCGCGCGAAATGTGCATCAAATTATCCGATTTCCTGCGCAGCACGCTGAAACTGGCCGAGAAGCAAAGCATCTCGCTGGCGGACGAATTGCTGCTGGCGAAAGCGTATTTGGAAGTGGAACAGGTTCGGTTCGGCGCGCGGCTGCAAGTGGAGATCGACGCCGATGCCGCTTGCGACCACTGCGTAGTGCCGTCTTTGCTGCTGCAACCGTTAGTGGAGAACGCGGTGAAGCATGGAATCGCAGGATTGGTGGAGGGTGGGACGATTCGCCTGGAGGCGCGCTGCCGGGAGGGCTTGCTGCACGTAAAGATTAACAACCAATTCGATCCGGAATCGCCGGCGGCCACCAGGCACGGGCTCGGCCTGCGGAACGTTCGCGATCGGTTGCGGGCGGTGTATGAGAATCGCGCGCGGGTGGACACCACGGTGGCCAACGGTCATTTTGTAGTCGAGCTGGAGTTGCCCTGCGATGGCCGCGGTTGACGATAGGAACGCTATTCATTTGCTCCTGGCTCGTTTATACGACGCCTGGGCGCGTGGCGACGGCGATGGCTATGCGGCGTGCTTTGCCCAAGAATCCGACTACATCACATACAATGGCGTGCACCTTCACGGCCGGGCCGAGAATGCGGAAGTGCATGGCGCGCTTTTCCGAAGCGTCCTCAAGGGCGCCAAACTGTCGGCTGAAATTGAGAGCATCGAATTACTGGCGAGCGGTGTCGCCCTTGTTCACGCCACTGGGAGCGGGCGGAAGAAGTCTTATCAGACGTATGTACTGGTGAGGTCCGATACCGAATGGCTGATCAGATCGTTTCAAAATACACGCGTCCAGCCATTCAGCGTTTGGGTGACGCGCTGGATACAGAAACGAGCCGGGCGTGACGGTCATAGGAAATGATGTGCATGGGTAATATGGATGAGATCATGGCTGACCTGCTCACGCCGGGTTCAAGCATCGCGCATTACATCGTAGTCTCGCGCCTCGGTGAGGGGGGCATGGGAACCGTCTACTTGGCCGATGATACCCGGCTGGGCCGGCGGGTCGCGCTCAAGGTGTTGCCAGCGAGCCTGGCGGCGGAGCCGGAGCGCATGCAACGCTTTGTGCAAGAGGCCCGGCTGGCATCGGCGCTCACGCATCCCAATGTTGCCTATATCTACGAAATCGGCGAAGACCAAAGCGCTGAGCGTCCGGGCGGCCGATTCATTGCGATGGAATACGTGGATGGCGAGCCGCTGAGCGCTCGGCTGAGCCGGGGCGCGCTGCCGCTTTCCGAGATTCTATCCATAGGAGCGCAGGTTGCGGACGCGCTGGACGACGCGCATTCCAAGGGGATCGTACATCGCGACATCAAGCCGGCCAATTTGATGCTGACGCATCGCGGCTACGTGAAGGTGCTGGATTTCGGACTCGCGAAGCTGGAAGCTCCACATCGTGACGAAACGCAGTTGATTACCAACGCAGGAACAGTGCTGGGCACGGTGGCGTATATGAGTCCCGAACAGGCGCTCGGCCGGGATCTGGATCATCGCACGGACTTGTTCAGTCTGGGCGTCGTGTTGTATGAGATGGCGGCCGCGCGGCTTCCATTCTCCGGCGCCACCGCGTCTGAAACCATGGCTCGAATTTGCAACTCGCAGCCCGAGGCGCTGGCGCGCTTCAACTACGAGATACCCGAAGGGCTCGATCGCGTGGTGCGGAAATGTCTGGAGAAGGACCCGGAACGGCGCTATCAAACGGCCCGCGAGCTGGTGGTGGATCTCAAGAATCTGGGGCGGGATTCCGGTGGCTCGGCAGTGTCGCCGGCTGGAGGGGAGCGTAAAGCAGTACGCGCCGTGCTGGTGGACGACGAAGAACTGGCGCGCGCGCTGTTGCGTGAGTATATCGCCTCCAGCACCGGGGTTGAGGTGGTGGCCGAATGCGCCAACGGATTCGAAGCCGTGAAGGCCATCGCGGAAAAAAAGCCGGACCTGGTGCTGCTGGATGTCCAGATGCCGAAACTGGACGGGTTCGAGGTGTTGGAATTGATCGGATCAGAGGTGGCGGTGATCTTCGTCACGGCGTTCGATCAATATGCCATGCGGGCATTCGACGAGCACGCGGTGGATTATCTGCTGAAGCCGTTCAGCTTGGAACGGTTCCAGAAGGCGCTGGAACGCGCGCGCCGGCGCTTGAGCGAAAACGCATCAACCATCGCGAACGGTCCGAAACCGCTGCCCGCAACTGAACTGGCTCGCGCGGCCCGAGCTCCTCGGGAATTTCTGCAGCGTGTGGTGGTGAAGGACGGCGCGCGGGTCCACATCATTCCTGTCGACCGCTTGGATTATGCCGAGGCGCAGGACGACTATGTGTCGCTGCACAGCCAGGGCAAATCGTATCTGAAGGAACAAACCATTGCGAGCCTGGAAGCCTCGCTCGATCCGGAGCGATTCGTGCGAATTCACCGCTCGGCCATCGTTAACCTGGAGCGCGTCGCGAAGATCGAGCCATACGCCAAGGACAGCCGTATCGCCGTGCTATCGGATGGCGCGCAGCTCCCGGTGAGCCGCGCCGGGTACGAACGTCTGCGAGCGCTCCTGGGCAACTAGTAGTAGGCCAGCGATTCAACGCCCGAGCCAGCCATGAAGCTGGAGACAACGCGATTTTGCGAGAGATCCAGCACCGAGACCGTGCCGTCGCCATGGTTGGCCACCAGCACGGTCTTGCCATCCGGAGCGAATGCGAATCCCATGGGATCCTTGCCGACGCTGATCACATGCTGTTTGCCATGCGCATCCGCGGTGTCGATCACGTTGACCAGCCGCTCGTTCAGGTTGCACACCAGAAGCTTGGAGCCGTCCGGAGAAAAGCGCGGCTTGTATGAAGCTTTTATGTTGCCTTCCAGCGGAAGCGTTACTTCGACCGTGTCGGTGGCAGGGTCGATGACCAGGAGCTTGGGCTCGGTAAGGTCTGCCGCAACCACATATTTTCCGTCGGGGGAAGCTGTAATGCCCTGGGTTCCATTCGGAGCAGGGATGCGCGCGACGATGCTGCGCTTCTTCAAATCGATGACGGTGATGTATAGCTTGTCATTTTTGTTTGCGACGTAAGCTTTGCTCGCGTCCGGAAGAACGGCGGACCAATGGCCGGTGCCTTCTGTGTCGATGGCGGCTTGGATGCTGCGAGTTTTCGGATCGATCACCAGCAGCTTGCGGCTCAAATCGCATGTGACGTAGATGGTGCCGGCGTCGTCGATCTGGATGCCATGCGGGGCCTGGTAAGGCGAAACGTCGATGGTCCCGGCCTGTTGCCGAGTGGTGAGGTCAATAATCGCGATGGTGTGGCCCGGATGCGGATTTTTACCGTAAACGCCGTCGCCGTAGACGGGAATGTAGGCGAACTTATGATCGGGAGAGATCGCGACATCATGCGGCGCGACCCCCACGTCCAGGTTGGATATTTCCTGATATGTCGACGGATCGAGGAATCGGACGTGCCTGCCGATTTTATCGATCACGATTAATCCGTGGGAACCGGTTGGATTGTTGGGATCGACTCGGCCGGCGGCGAAGACCAGCGCGGCCGCCGCCAGTCCGGTGAGAGCGAGCAACAGTGTTTTGAAAGATTTTGACATGACGCTCCTTTGGATAGGACGATTAACTGGCCACTTTCCTTACGATCTGCGACGGGTCGGCGCCCACCCGGCCGGAGCCGTAAGCTGCCGCGGCAGGCAGTTGGAAGTCGAACTTGATGCTGGGCAGATTCGGAATGGGCGAGCCCGGATCGTTGCGATTAATATCCGTAACCAGCGACGCCGTCACTCCGAACACGGTATCCGAATCGATATGCTCGTCGCCTTGCAAATACAAGGCCGTGACGACCTCGCGATAACCCGGTGCGTCAATGATGAAGTGAATGTGAGCGGGGCGATGGCCATGGCGTTTTTGCGCGCGTATCATATCGCCAACCGGGCCGTCCATGGGAATCATGTAGCCGAGCGGCGCGATGGTGCGCAGGTAGAAGCGGCCATCGGCGTCGGTGCGGAAGGTGCCGCGCAAATCCATCTCGGAGGGGTCGTCTTTCTGTAAATCGTAGTTACCGGTTTCATCCGGCTGCCAGACTTGGACCGTAGCGTTGGGCACGCCCTTTCCGGCTGCGTCATATACCCGCCCGTAGAGGCACACATGCAGACCATTGGTGGGCTTGGTGACGATGCTGTCGCCGAGTTTCAGGACTGGCGAGTCTTGCCGGTAAAAGGGTCCTAAGACGCTCGATTTGGTGCTGGCCTCGGCGGCGCGGCGATCATGCAACGCGTTCACCAGACTACTGAGACCCAGAGTGTCCGAAAGCAGGATGAATTCCTGCCGGAAAGGCGTGCATTTTTGTCCGACGGCGGTCAGGAACTTGATTCCGTCCAGCCACTCATCCGGCGTGAGGTCCACCTCCCGCGCGAAGTTATGGAGATGGCGCGTGAGCGCCGCCATGATTTCCTTGAGACGCGGATCGGGCGTGGATGCCATCTGCTCCAGAGCTGCTTCGGTGATCGTGTTTTCGTCAATTGTACGCATAGATTGCCTCCGTGGTCGCCGCTGGCGCGGTGAAAACCAGAGTATAACAGGACGGGCGGCGGTCGCGAACGCCAAAGCGAGACTCAATACTGAGCAATATTGAACAGATATAAGCCCGTCAAAATGGTCTGATAGGGCATCCCAGGATGATGCTGCCTGCGCTTTTAGCCAATGTATGCAGGCGCACTCCCTTCTGAAAGCGCATCTGGCATAACGCTGGGTGCGCTTTTTTTCATGATGGCAACGCTCAGATTGAGCCACTACCCCGGACCAACGCAGTTTGACACCTGATTTCGCGCCACTTATACTGAGGGTTAGCAATTTTCTACGTTTCGGGTGCTTGCCCGGGCCGAGGAACACAGATGCCAAAACGCACCTTTCAGCCAAACAACCGCAAACGGGCAAAGACACATGGATTCCGCGTACGTATGTCCACCAAAGATGGCCGAGCGGTGCTGGCCCGGCGCCGAGCCAAGGGCCGCCACAAGCTCACCGTTAGCGACGAGAGAGCCCTGCGGTACGCCGACTAGCTTCGGTTTTCCGTCCAGCGCTCGGATTCTGAGAGCCTCCGATTTCCGCAAAGCTTACAACGAAGGAACAAGATTCACAGGCCGCTGTTTTGCGGCGTTTTGTCGTCGGGTGGAGCGCGAACCAGGTGCCGGGCCCAGGCTGGGATTCACGGTGCCGCGGGCGTTCGGAAAAGCCGTGCTCAGGAATCGCGTGAGGCGCAGGATTCGGGAGGCGCTGCGGGTCCGATTGTCCGAGCTTGCGCCGGAGTGGGACATTGTGATTAATCCGCGGCGTCCCGCGATCGCGGCTCCCGTGGAGGAGCTGCAACGAGAAGTGGATCGGCTGGTGGCGCAATGCAGAAAGCAGTAATCGCTAGCTTGCGTCTCTACAAACGCTTCGTGTCGCCGCTTTTGCCTTCGGCCTGCCGCTTTTCCCCCACTTGTTCGGAATACATGCAGGAAGCGGTCGATAAATACGGTGTGCCGCGCGGAGTTTGGCTGGGACTGCGCCGGCTGCTGCGCTGCCATCCGCTGCATGCGGGCGGATTCGATCCGGTGCGTTAGGACTTCCAAATTCATGGCCGACGAAAACAAATCCGGGAAGAAAGAGCTCACCATGGAGCAACGGCTCCTGCTGGCCTTTGTCCTGATGGGCCTGGTGCTCTTCTTAACCCCATATTTCTACAAAACGCCGCCTCCAGCGCCTAAGACGACAACGCAAACCACCAATCAGGCCACGGCGACTCCGGCAAAAGCCGCCGTAGTGCAATCGACAGTGCAATCGACGCCGCAGACGGCACCGGCCCAACCTGTCCCCGGACAGATCGAAGCCGCCTCCGAACAGCAGTTCGAGGTGGACACCGACATTTATCACATAACGCTTTCCAACCGAGGCGCGACCGTGCGCAGTTGGGTTCTGAAGAAGTATTTCGACCATACCGGCAAGCCGCTCGAGTTGTTGAATCCAGCGGGTTACGCCACTGTGGCGCCTCCGTTCGCTGTCTCGTTGAAGGACGATAAAATCGCCAATGTCCTGAACTACGGCCTGTATGTGGCGAAGCGGTCGGCCGATGGTTTGGGGATCGAATACGAATTCTCGGACGGCAAGAACTACGCGAAGAAATCGTTCCAATTTTCCAAGAGCGGATATATTTGCCAGCTCTCCACCGACGTCACAGTGAACGGCGTCCCCACCGATCATCTGGTCGAATGGCGCGGCGGTTTTGGGGACGCGACGGTTTTGAATCGCGTGGCCGAGCAGCACGCCGTCTACTTCGATCCGCGCGAAAGCGGGATGGCCGGCTTCACCCAGGGCAAACTCACCAACAAGGACGCCAAATCCGTGAAGGACGGTCCGGTGACTGTGGCTGGCGATTATTCCTTCGCCGGATTGGACGACCGTTTTTTCGCCGCCGTGTTTCTGCCCAAGGACAATACGCAGATCAAGGTAGAGACCATCAAGGACGACGTGCCGCCGGGGCCCGCGGGCAAGGAAGAAATGCGCGTGGGGGTGGAGGTGGGCGGGGATTCGGTGAATCGCTTCAGTGTTTTTGTGGGGCCAAAGGACATCGATCTGCTGCGGCGGGTGGATCCCAAGCTGCAGCAACTGATCGACTGGGGCTGGTTTGGCGTGATCGCGAAACCTCTGTTCCTGGCCATGCATTGGCTGAACGATAACTTCGTTCACAACTACGGCTGGTCCATCGTTTTGATCACCATCGCGATCAATGTGGTGCTGCTGCCGTTGCGCGTGAAGAGCATGAAGAGCCAGCGCAAGATGCAGTCGCTGCAGCCCAAGCTGGCCGCCATCAACGCCAAATACAAGGGTCTCAGCATGCGCGACCCCAAAAAGGCGGAGCAGAACCAGGAGGTGATGGACTTTTACAAAAAGGAAGGCGTCAACCCCATGGGCGGATGTCTTCCCATGCTGGTGCAGCTTCCGCTGATCTACGCGTTATACAAAGTTTTCGCTGTCACCATTGAAATGCGCGGGGCGCACTGGCTGTGGATTACCGATCTTTCGCAGCCCGAACAACTCCCCATCCATATCCTGCCGCTGATTATGATCGTGTCGCAATTTGTGATGCAGAGGATGACTCCCAGCCCCGGCATGGATCCATCGCAAGCCAAGATGATGATGTTCATGCCGCTGATGTTTGGGTTCATGTTCTATAATTTCTCGGCCGGCCTGGTGTTATACTGGCTAACCAGCAATTTAGTGCAAATCGCACAGCAATGGGGCGTGAATCGGATGATGCCCGCGCCACCGCCGCCTCCGGTGCCGGCCGCTGTGAAAAAGAAGGGCAAGTAACTCGTGGGTGAGAAGCAGGTGGGCGAGAAAAACTACACAGTTGCATCCAGCGGTCACCGCATCAGCGAGTTTCTCGATATGGCCATCGGGGACATGGGACTGGACTTGGGGTTCGAAATTCTGGAGGGCCAGCACCTCCACCCCGATCTCGAAGATCCCGATTTGCTGGTGAAATTCTTCGGCGAGGACGTCGATATCCTGCTCGCGAACAAAGCGGAACTGCTGCTGGCGCTGGAGTTCCTCACCATGGAAGTGCTGCGGATGCCGGCCGAGCACCACTCGCTGCTGTGCTTCGATTCGAACGACTATCGCACGCTACGGATCGAGGAACTGCGGCTGAGCGCGGTCACGGCCGCCGAGAACGTCAAGCGCACCCGCCGGCCGTTTCACTTTAATCCCATGAACAGCCGCGAGCGGCGCATCATTCACCTGAGCCTGAGGAACGAAACCGATATTCGCAGCGAAAGCACCGGTACCGGGCCTTTCCGTCAAGTGGTGGTCCTGCCGGTGGACATGCCGCTGCCGGAGCCAATTCGCCCACCCCGGCCTAGTCCGCCTCCCAGGGGCGGTCCGCACGACCGCGACCCCCGAGATCGCAACCGGCGTTCCGGGCCTCCGCGGCGCGGCGGCCGAAGGCCTTAACGAAAGCACCTGCAAATTCAAGACACCATTGTTGCGATTTCCACGCCGCCCGGACGATCGGGCATCGGGGTGGTGCGTCTTTCAGGATCCGCCGCGCGGCAGATCGCTGAAAGCATTCTTCGATTTCGCGACGGGCACCAATGGATACCCGGGACGGTCGCGCTGGCGGAATTAGTGGATGATTCTCGTGCCGCCGTGGATCAGGCAGTGGTCGCTTATTTCGCCGCGCCGCGCTCCTATACGGCCGAGCACCTGGTCGAAATCTCGTGCCACGGTGCGCCCGTCGTATTGCGATTCTGCCTGGAGCGAGCTTGCGCTGCCGGCGCGCGGGTGGCCGAGCCGGGCGAGTTCACGCTGCGGGCTTATCTGAATGGGCGGATCGATCTGCCGCAAGCCGAGGCGGTGCGCGATTTGATCGAAGCCACCACGCTCTATCAGGCGCGCGTGGCTACGCAACAAGTGGAAGGCTCGGTTTCCAGGCGCATCCGGCCAGTTAAGGAGCAGTTGGTGGAACTGATCGCACTGCTGGAAGCCGGCATCGATTTCGCCGAAGACGACATCAGCGTGGCGCCGCTCCAGGAGATCCTGGCACGCCTGGGCCCGATCGAGCAAGCTCTCACTGCGCTGGCTTCCACGTTCGACTATGGCAGGCTGGTGCATTCCGGAATCACGCTCGCGATCGTCGGGCGGCCGAATGTGGGCAAGAGCAGCCTATTTAACCGGCTGCTGGAGCAGGATCGCGCCATTGTTACCGACATCCCCGGCACCACGCGCGATTTGGTCTCAGAAGTGGCGGCCATCCATGGCATCCCGGTGAAACTGGTGGACACGGCCGGAATTCGCGCCGCGCAAGATGCGGTCGAAACGCTTGGCATCGAGCGTAGCTATCAGGCCATGGCGGACGCCGACGTGACGCTGGTGGTGGTGGATCTGGCGGCGCCGACCGAAGCCGCGGACCTGGCACTGATCGAACGGGCGCGGGGACAAGGGCGTTGGATTCTAGTGGGAAACAAAGCGGACTTGACCCGCGCGGCTGAACTGGAGGATTGCATTGCCGTCTCGGCGCTCACCGGCGCCGGCATCGAGCGTTTGCGTGAACAGATCGCGCCGCTGGCCGCCTGCGAACAGGACTCCGGGTTTATCACCAGCATTCGGCATGCGCAGTTGCTGCGCGAAAGCATCGAAGCGCTCGTCCAAGCGCGCACAGCGGCCGAGTTCGGCATCCCGCACGAAATGCTGCTGCTGGATCTTTACGCCGCGCTGCGGCCCCTGGATGCCATCACGGGGGCGACCACGGCGGATGATATCCTGAACCGGATCTTTTCCACGTTTTGTATTGGCAAATAGAGCCCTGCAAGTGTCTACAATGGGATTAGCTTTGGTTCGCCTGGTTGCATTCACCACACTCCTCTCCGCCGCACTTCTTCCGGCGCAGCCTCAAGCCAGGTTGCAGCCGCAAAAGCCGGAAAGCCAGTTGGACGGCAGCGAGGTATTGTTTACGGTACTTGCCGCGATCAACGCGGCCGGATACGACACGAACCTGGATTCAAACGCCAATTCTCCCGTTCGCAAGCTGGTGCGCGACGCGCTTCGAAGCAAGCATCTCGGCTCTTTGGACGCGCTGAAGAAGTTTATCGCGGACCATCATCAGCAGGATCCCGAGGCTGAACTGAGCCAATATATCTCCTTCGCGCTTTCGGTTGAGAGCCCGCCTGATTTCAACTATTGGCTCGCGCCGCAAGAGATTCCGCCGGATGTGCGAAAACTGGAAGGCCTGAATGAATTGATGGCCGAGTTCTATAACGAAGCAGGTATCCACGATCTTTGGAACCAGGCCCAGCCGGAAGTGGAGCAAGTGGTCCAGGCCTATCACGGTGGAGTGACGCGGGCAGTGCTGGAGACCAATGCGTACTTGCGCAATGCTACCAGTGGGGCGCGAAACCGGCGCTTTCAAATCTACGTGGACGTGCTGGGAGCACCCAACCTGATCCAGACCCGCAGCTATAAGTACAGCTATTTCGTGGTGGTCACTCCTTCGCCCGAGCCGCAGATCGAGCAGGTGCGGCATGCCTATCTGCACTATCTGCTCGATCCGCTTTCCTTGCAGTATTTCGAGCAATGGAGCCGGTTGAAGGACGTGGCCGATTTTGCGCAGGCAGCGCCGGCGCTGGACGACGCTTACAAGAACGATTTTGTTCTGTTGGCCACTGAGTGCGTGATCAAAGCCGTGGAGAGCAGGCTCGCTCAAGGCGCCGAGAACCGTCAGGCGCTGGTCAATCAAGCCGTCAGCCAGGGCTTCGTATTGACGGCGGCGCTGGCCGATGGGTTGGCGGTGTATGAGAAACAGCCGGAATCGCTGCGGCTGTATTTCCCGGACCTGCTCGGACAAATCGACCCGGTGCGCGAGGACCGGCGCCTGCAGAAAGTCGAGTTCGCGAAAGAAGCAACGGTGCACAAAGCTAAGCCGGCTCCTGTTCCGGCCGCCCCGGAAGCGACCGGGTCCGCGAAAGTGTTGGCCGACGCCGAGGGATGGTATGCCAGCCGCGATCTGCCGCGGGCGCGCGAAACTTTCCGCAAGGTACTGGCGCTGCCCGCCGAGAATCCGGTGCACGCCAGGGCGTATTATGGTTTGGCGCGAATTGCAGCCCTAGACCACGATCCGGAGCTGGCCGAGAAGCTGTTTCAAAAAACATTGGAGATGTCTCCGGACGATGACACCAAGTCGTGGGCCCATTTATATCTGGGCCGGCTGTCGGATGCAGCCGGAGAGCGCGACGAAGCCCAGAAGCACTATCGCGCGGCGCTGGCGGTGAGTGGAGCGCCCGACCAGGTGAAGGTAGCCGCTGAGAAGGGACTCGCGCAACCGTTTCAACGCTAGAAAAATTCAGAACTGAGGAGCAATCATGAACAGAGCAATCCGAAATATCGCGGCGCTGACCTGGGCGGTCCTGGCGCTCGGCTATTCGCCGTTGTGGGCGCAGAAACCTAAGTCGCAGAAAGAACAGCAAGCCATCCTGGCCGTCCAATTGGCGAAAACGCCGGAGGAGCGGGTGGCGGCCATCGAGAACGTGTTGACCAACTTCGCGGACACCGAATTCAAAGTGGCGCTGCTTACCATGGCCGTCCAATCCGAGCAGCAAAAGGGCGACTACCCACAAATCGTGTTCTATGGGGAGCGTCTGCTCAAGGCCGATCCCAACAATGCCTATGCGCTCGTCAACCTGGCGGCGGAAACGGCGCGCCGCACGCGCGAGAACGATCTGGATAAAGACGAGCAACTCGTGAAGGTGGACAAATGGGCTAAGGCCGGCATCGAAGCCGCGAAGACCATGCCCAAGGTGCGCGCGGATATTCCGGACGCCGACTGGGAGGGGGTCAAAAAGGATATGGAGGCCCAGGCCTACGAGGCCATGGGTATGGCCGAAGTGGTGAAGAAGAACTACGATGGCGCCGCGGCGGATTACCGCAAAGCCCTGGAGACCGAATCGACGCCGAATGCGGCCACATTGGTTCGCTTGGCGCAGGTTTACACCACCGACGGGAAGTGGGACAACGCGGTGTTCACTCTGGACAAGGCACTCGCCGTTCCAGACATTAGCGAACAGGTGAAGACAATTGCGCAGGCCATGAAGAACGACATCGCCAAACGCAAAGCCGCCGCTGCTCCCAAGCCCGCCGCCGGGACCCCTGCTCCCACTCCCGCGCCACCGGCTGCCGGCGCTCCACCATCCGGCGGTACGCAGCAACCGTAACGGCGCGCCTTGACAGACTTGGAGGCGCAGGCACTGGAGGCGGCGCTCGGCCATCAATTCAGGAGCCGGGAGCTGCTGATTCGGGCTCTTACGCACCGCTCCAGCGTTCACGAAAGGGCCTCCACGGTCGCGGCGGACAATGAGCAACTGGAGTTTCTGGGCGACGCCATTCTAGGCTTTGTGGTGAGCGACGCTCTGGTCGAGGCGCAGCCCGGTTCTCCGGAGGGCAAGCTCTCGAAGTTGAAGGCTCATCTTGTTAGCGCGGCGCATCTGCATCCAGTAGCGGCGCGCCTGCAGCTGGGGGATTATTTGCTGCTCGGCCGGGGCGAGGAGATGAGCGGCGGGCGCGAGAAGAAGGCCCTGCTCGCCAACGCGCTCGAAGCCGTGATCGCCGCTCTGTATCTGGATGGCGGGATTGAGCCGGCCCGGCGCTTTATTCTGGAGCACGTCATCGGCGACGACGAAACATCCAATGAAATGATGCCCGCCATCGATTACAAGAGCGCGCTGCAGGAGCTGGCGCAAGCTCTAAAACTCCCTCAACCGCGCTATGCCATCGTGGAGGAACGCGGTCCGGAACACGCCAAGACGTTCCTGGTGGAAGTGCGCGTGGGCCGCGATTGGGTAAGCCGCGCGGAGGGGCTATCGAAAAAGAGCGCCGGGCAGAAGGCCGCTCAGGAGATTCTACGGAAGCTGTCGGATTAGGAAGGCCGGCCTGGCCCCCCACATTGCGCGGAACTCAACTCCCCTTGCCTTCGTAACAGTGTCAGGATCTGAAAATGAACCATCTTTGGCAGGACGTGCGGTACGGATTTCGGATGCTGGCGGCCAAACCGGGATTCACGGCGGCCGCGGTGCTGGTATTGGCTCTGGGAATCGGCGCCAACAGCGCGGTGTTCAGCCTAGTGAATGCTTTTCTGCTGAAACCCCTGCAAGTGCAGAAGCCGGAAGAGTTGACCGGCCTTTTCAGCCGGGACACCAGGCATCCCGACACGTATCGGGCATTCTCCTATCCGAACTACGTCGACATTCGCGACCGCAACCAGGCGTTTACCAGCCTGGCGGCGCTGAACGCGGCTCTGGTTGGCATTCAGGAAGGCGACAGCACGCGGCAGACATTGGCCACCATAGTCTCATCCAACTACTTCTCCACGCTTGGGGTAACGATGTGGAAGGGCCGGGCTTTCCGGGCCGAAGAGGAGAAGCCGGGGGCGGAGTTGACCGCCATCGTGACCTATTCCTACTTCAAGAAAAACGGCGCAGATCCTCAACTGGTGGGCAAAGCCCTGCGCATCAATGGCCACCCCTTCACGATCGTGGGCATCACGCCCCCAGGATTCACCGGAACGATGGTGCTGGTGAGTCCGGAGATTTTTGTGCCGCTGGGCGCCAACAGCATTGTGATGAACGACTTTGACGGTGTTGTGCGGCCACTGGCGGCGCGCGACAACCATGTTCTGATCTTGGTAGGCAGGCTCAAACCGGGCGTCACGCAGAAGGCTGCCGAAGCAGCGCTGGCCGTCACCGCCTCGCAACTGGAGAAGGCCTACCCATCGGAGAATAAGGACCAGACTCTGCTGGTGCATCCGCTCTCGCACATGAGCATCTCCACGTCGCCACGGAACGATAGCGAGCTGCGAACGCCGGCCATCATGCTGCTGTCGCTGGCGGGCGTGGTGCTGCTGATCGCATCCTTGAACCTGGCGAACATGATGATGGCCAAGGGTACGGCCCGGCGCAAGGAGATCGCCATCCGGCTGGCCATTGGCGGAAACCGCCGCCGCATTGTGCGTCAACTGGTAACCGAGGGATTGATGCTGGCAATTCTCGGGGGCGCCGCTGGACTGGTAGTTGCTTCCTGGAGCACCACCCTGCTGGTTCAATCCATGTCTCGGCTGGTTCCGTTAGACATTGTTTACGACGTTACTCCGGATGCGCGCGTGCTCGGTTTCACGCTGCTGTTTTGCGTGCTCAGCACAGTGGTCTTCGGACTGTTCCCGGCCTGGAAGCTCTCGAAACCCGACGTCTGGGTGGACCTCAAGGAAAACACCGGCGAGGATGTGGCGGGCCGCAAGCGGCGGCTTTTCTCCCGCGGCAACGTGCTGGTGATGGCGCAACTGTCGCTGTCGCTCGCGATGCTGACCGCGGCCGGATTGTTCATCCATAGCGCGGTGCGGGCGGCCAACATCCAGCCTGGCTTTTCTCTCGATCATGGCGTGCTGGCGGAAGTGGATGCCAGCCTGATCGCTTACGATCCAGCGCGTGGCGGTCAACTTTACGCGGGTCTCAAGGACAGGCTGCGCCGGCTGTCGGGCGTGCAATCGGTGGCAATCGGGGCAACGGTTCCGTTTGGGACAACACGGCTGGGGAAGACTGTCAGACCGGCCGGCAGCGTGGTCTCAAACGATCACCCGGCACTGGAAGCCGGATATAACATCGTGAGCGAGGATTATTTTCGGACGCTCGGGATTCCCATTTTGCGCGGTCGTCCCTTTACGGCTGCGGAGAGCACGCCGGGATCGAAGAGCAAGATCGCGATCATCGACAAGCTCACTGCTGAGAAGCTATGGCCGGGCAGCGACGCGCTGGGAAAGCACATTTACATAGACAAGCAGACGCCAGACGCGGAAGTGGTGGGTGTGGTGGGTAATATCCGCGACGAAATTATTGGCGGGAAGACCCAGCCGCACCTCTATGTTCCTTTCGGGCCGGCATATCAGGCTGACGTGCATTTCCACCTGAAGGTGGCTGGGGCTGGAACGGAAGCGGAGAACGGAATGCTGGCCGCGATCCGGCACGAGCTTCTCGCGAGCGACGAGCGGTTGCCGCTGCTGGCGCTCAAGACAATGCGTGGTCATCTGGACTCCAGCGTGGATCTCTGGGTGGTTCGCACCGGCGCGCACATGCTGGAGATCTTCGGTGGCGTGGCGCTATTGCTGGCGGTGATCGGTTTGTACGCCCTCAATTCCTATACAGTGGCGCGGCGGACGCGCGAGATCGGCATCCGCATGGCGCTAGGAGCGGACACGGGATCGACGCTGCAAATGATTTTGGGCGAGGGGCTGAAAGTGACTTTGGTTGGCATTGGCGCGGGACTGATGCTGGCGGCTGGGGTCGGTCAAGTGTTGGCGGGATTTCTGTTTGACCTCGGACGCTTCGATCCATTGGTGCTGGGAGCGGCGCCTCTCACGCTGCTGCTAGTTGCTTTGTTTGCCTGCTACCTGCCGGCTCGAAGAGCCGCGCGCGTGGACCCGATGATCGCGCTGCGATACGAGTGACGACGCGGGAGGGGCCTTAGCTCAGAAGCTGCAGGATTTCGCTGAGTTCTTTGCGGATCGCTTCCAGCGCCGGGCCGGACTCGCCGAACAAATCTGTTTGCGGGCGAGCACCCGTCGCGTTCGCCGGTTTGCTGACCACTTCCCGCGACCGCGATTCCAGAAACTTGCGCGCGCCCTCGATGGTGTAGCGTTTGTCGTACAGCAGGCGCTTGATTTCGAGCACCAGCTCCACGTCCTTGCGGCGATACAAGCGGTGTCCCTTGCCGGATTTCTTGGGGCCGAGAGAAGAGAACTCCGTCTCCCAAAAGCGCAAAACGTAAGGTTTGATTCCGGCCAGACGGCTGACTTCGCCGATGCGAAAATATAACTTGTCGGGAATCTCAGGTCGAAGTTCCCCGATCGCCGGTTCTGGCATACTTGGCATTCTACCAAACCCGTCTCATCAAAGCTGAGCGATTTGCGAATTTTTTGTGAACGGAAAATGACCAAGCATCCAACCAAATCGGCCGCCAGAGAACCCCGGAGATCCACCGAGATCGTGGCGGGTATTCACCCCGTTCGCGAGGCCCTGCGCGCCGGCCGATCCATCGATCGAGTGCTCATTGCTCGGGGCGCCGGTGGAGAGCGCCTGCAGGAGATCATCGAACTGGCGCGAGAGCGCTCCATTGCCGTCCGCTTCGAACCGCGTGAGGCTTTGGACCGCGCCTCCAACAACGCTGTACATCAGGGGGTGGTTGCATTTGCCGCGGCCCACGTTTATACGGATCTGGATCAGGCCGTGCGCGGCGCCGAATTGCTGATTTTGCTGGATGGCGTGGAAGATCCGCATAACCTGGGAGCGATCATGCGCACCGCGCAGGCCGCGGGGGCGAACGCGGTGTTGGTGCCAGACCGCCGCGCTGCCCCACTAACGGAAACGGTTGCAAAAGCTTCCGCCGGCGCGATCGAGCATTTGCCGGTGGTGCGCGTGGGCAACGTTAGCCAGGCTCTTCAGGACTTAAAGAAGCGTGGCTTCTGGATTTATGGACTGGACGAACGCGGCGCGCAACTGTACAGCCAGACCGACTACGCGCGGCCGACCGTTTTCGTGCTGGGAGGCGAAGGCCGTGGACTGCATGAGCTTGTTAAGAAACATTGCGACGTGCTGGTGCGCATTCCCATGGCCGGCGCTATCGCCTCGCTGAACGTCTCGGTAGCCGCGGGGGTGGTGCTGTTCGAGTGGCGGCGACGCCATCCGAAATGACCCTGTTACAATGCTGTTATAAGCTCCCAGGAATCCCGCTTACTCACGTGCGCGGCTCGGTAGGTTCGGCGCGTTTCAGAGCCGCGACCGTCAGGGAGTCGGTCTTGCCATAAGAATGCCAGGTACTTCCGATCACCATACGCTCGGCTTTGGCCTCCAGTTTGAGGACCTCTACGCACGTGCAGGTCTCCTCCGGGTGGACGCAGCGTTCCTCGATCAGCTCCGAAAGTCCGATCCTGGTCTTGAAGCGCAATTGCTGGATGCACGCGCGCACCCTCGGGCGCGAACCGACAAAGAGCGATCCGAGTTGATCATTGCGCTCGCGCCGCACGTTGAAGATTTTCTGGGCGAGTTGTTTGGGATCGCAACAGAGGTGCAGGCCTTGCAGGCGCGCCACAACGAATTTGCGCCGTTCTTTGCTTTCAAGCGCAAGTTTATTCAGAAGCGGGCCATTAGTGGCGTCACCAGGGAACAGGCCGAAGCCATCGACGGCCCTGTGCTGGCACGCGGACTGGAAGCAATTTTCAGCGAGCCACTGACGGAGCGAAGCTTCTTTGAGCACGTCTCGCGCTGGTTGGAAAACGAGGCGGCTCACGCGGAACCGATCCAGGCCGCCGCTCGTTACGCTGCCTGGGCTGCGCTATCGCCCGCGGGACGAGAGAAGCACCGGCGCGATGTTCTGTTCAAAGTAGCGCATAAGCTCGACCAATTCCATCTGGTGCCGGTGGAGACTTTTAACGAAGGCGCCGTCGCTACGCTGCGCCTCCCCGAGGCGGACTGGCGGGCTCGCGAAGGCTTCCGGCTCACCGATCCGGGCATGGGGCTGGAAGGCGCGCTGGATCAGGCTAATTACTGCATCAAATGCCACAACCAGGGCAAGGATAGCTGTTCTACCGGCCTGAAAGAGAAAACGGGCGAGTTCAAGAAAACAATCTTTGGCGTCCCGCTTGCAGGCTGCCCGCTGGATGAAAAGATTTCCGAGATGAATCTGGTGAAGCAGCAAGGCTACACAGTGGGCGCGCTGGCCATTGTCACCATCGACAATCCGATGGCTGCCGGGACTGGCCATCGTATTTGCAACGACTGCATGAAGTCCTGCATTTTTCAGAAGCAGGATCCGGTGGACATTCCGCAGGTGGAAACCCGGTCGCTCAAGGATGTGCTGGAGCTGCCGTGGGGGTTTGAAATCTACAGTCTGCTTACGCGCTGGAATCCCCTGAACTTCGCGCGTCCCCTGCCGCTCGCGCCCTCGGGCTACAAGGTATTGGTGGTGGGGTTGGGACCGGCCGGATTCACTCTTGCGCATTACCTGATGAACGACGGCCACACAGTGGTCGGGATCGACGGTCTGAAGATCGAACCACTGCCCGAGGAGATCGCGGGTGTGGACGCGCTGGGCGAGCGTACGCGCTTCCGGCCGATCCGCGACGTTCGCGAAATTTACGAATCGCTGGACGACCGGGTCATGGCGGGATTCGGCGGAGTGGCCGAGTATGGCATCACAGTCC
Source organism: Bryobacterales bacterium (assembly GCA_963824345.1). Taxonomy (GTDB): domain Bacteria; phylum Acidobacteriota; class Terriglobia; order Bryobacterales; family Bryobacteraceae; genus Palsa-89. Next base: position 33,076 of record CAWGOZ010000003.1, on the reverse strand, counting down.
GGTGGGACAAGAACTTTCTGAAGATTATCCGGCTGTTGCTGGAACGGCGGCGGGAGTTCGCCATGTTCGGCGGCGTTCGCTTTGGCGGCGCCTTGACCATCGAGAGCGCGTTCGAGCTTGGATTCGATCACGTGGCTTTGTGCGCCGGCGCGGGCCGGCCGACTGTGATTCCGATGAAGAACGGTCTGGCGCGCGGCGTCCGGCAGGCGTCCGACTTCCTGATGGCGCTGCAGTTGACTGGAGCGGCCAACGCACGTTCGGTCACCAATCTGCAGATCCGCATGCCGATCGTGGTGATCGGCGGCGGGCTAACGGCCGTGGACACGGCCACCGAATCGCTCGCATATTACGTCGTGCAAGTGGAGAAGTTTCTGAAACGCTACGAAACGCTGGCCGCGGAAAAGAGCGACGCCGAGGTTCGCGCCGGCTGGAGCGCGGAAGAAAACGAGACCGCCGATGAGTTCCTGGCGCATGCGCGAGCCATTCGCGCCGAGCGAGATGCTGCGGCGCGCGGAAAACGCAAGCCGAACCTGATTCGCCTGCTCAATACCTGGGGCGGCGTCACCATCGCATACCGGCGCCGCTTGATCGACTCGCCCAGCTACACCTTGAATCACGAAGAAGTTTGGAAAGCGCTGGAAGAGGGCATCCGGTTTGCGGAGTGTTTGACACCCGAAGCCGTGGAAGTGGATAGATATGGTCACGCGGCGGCGCTGCACGTGAACCGGCATCAGTTCGATACGGCGACTGGGAAAATGAGCGCCCAAGGCGATCCAGTGCGGTTGCCCGCGAAGTCGATTCTGGTGGCCGCGGGTACGCAACCCAACACCGTGCTCGGCCGCGAAGATCCCGAGAATGTCTTTCTCGACGGGAAATGGTTCCAGGCCGTTGATGAAGACGGTCAGCCCGTAAAGCCGGAGCGCATTGCCAAGCCCAGTGCCTCGCGCGTTCTCACTTCCATCCGTTCGGATGGCCACGGCGTCAGCTTCTTCGGCGATCTGCATCCCTCCTACGCGGGCAATGTAGTGAAGGCCATGGCTAGCGCCAAGCAAGGCTTTCCCGTAGTGACCCGGCTGCTGTCCAAGCGACCGCCGGAAGCGCCCGCGCCGGACGTGCTGGTGGCGCGCTTGAATCGCGAGCTGCGCGCCGTGGTCCAGGATGTGATCCGGCTGACGCCCAACATCGTGGAAGTGGTGGTGCGCGCCCCGATGGCCGCCCGGGCGTTCGAGCCTGGCATGTTCTATCGGCTCCAAAATTATGAGACTCTGGCCACTCGCGTGAACGGAACCACGCTCGCGATGGAAGGCTTGGCGCTCACCGGCGCATCGGTGGATCGGGACAGGGGCTGGTTGTCGACCATTGTGCTCGAAGTCGGCGGCTCATCGGATCTGTGCGCGCTTTTGCAACCTGGCGAGCCGGTCATCCTGATGGGGCCCACTGGGACGCCCACCGAAACGCCCTCGCGGGAAACCGTGCTGCTGGTGGGCGGCGGATTGGGCAACGCGGTGCTGTTCTCCATTGGCCAGCAATTGCGCGCCAGCGGATCGCGCACCATCTACTTCGCCGGCTACAAGAAGATGATCGATCGCTATAAGGTAGAGGAGATCGAGAGGGCCGCCGACGTGGTGGTGTGGTGCTGCGACGAGGCGCCCGGGTTCACGCCCGATCGCGTGCAGGACAAGGCGTTCGTCGGAAATATCGTGGAAGCGATGGCGGCTTACGCCCGAGGCGATCTGGACGACCCGGAAATCCCATTGAGCTCGGTGGACCGGCTGGTGGTGATTGGCTCGGATGCCATGATGCACGCCGTGCAGCGCGCCAGGCATGGCGTGCTGGCGCCCTATCTCAAACACGGCCACAAGGCCATCGCCAGTATTAACTCTCCGATGCAGTGCATGATGAAGGAGATTTGCGCGCAGTGCCTGCAGCAGCACAAGGACCCCATTACCGGCGAAGAGACCGTGGTGTTTTCCTGCTTCAATCAGGACCAGCAAATGGACCACGTGGACTTCGCGAGCCTTCGTACGCGGCTGTCCCAAAATGGCGTGCAGGAGAAGCTGACCAAGCAGTGGGTGGACCGCTGCCTGCGGCGGATCGGCGCGCGGGCAGAGCTGGCAGTGACCGGCGGTTGACGGCTGCTGGTAGTATCTAAACTAATGCTCAACGCCCGCGACTGGGTCCTGATTGCTCTCGGCGTCTTTACCGTCTTCCTGATCTGGGCCTGGTTCCGCGGCAAAGGACGCGCTCCCGGCATTCCATCCATCTTCGAGCTATTCCTTGGCATGGCGACGAATTTCTTCGACACGCTGGGGATCGGCTCCTTCGCGCCAACCGCCAGCGTCTTCAAATTGCGGCATATGGTGCCGGACGAGGAAATCCCAGGGACCTTGAACGTCGGCCACGCGCTTCCCACGCTTCTGGAAGCGTTCCTGTTCATCGCCATTGTTCAAGTGGACGTCCTGACGCTGGTCCTGATGATGGGCGCGGCGGTGTGCGGAGCATGGTTTGGCGCAGGGATCGTGGCAAGCTGGCCGCGGCGCAGGGTGCAGATCGGTATGGGAATCGCGCTGCTCGTGGCCGCGTCCTTTTTCCTGATGACCAACCTGCATCTGTTTCCAGCCGGCGGCACTGCCTTGATGCTGCAGCACTGGCGCCTGTGGGTCGGCGTGGTCGGAAGCCTGGTTTTGGGCGCTTTGATGACCTTGGGCATCGGTCTGTACGGGCCTTGCATGATCCTGGTGAGCCTGCTCGGAATGGACCCCAAGGCCGCGTTTCCCATCATGATGGGTTCCTGCGCCTTTCTTCAGCCGGTGGCCGGCGCCCGGTTTATCAAAGCCGACCGCTACAGCCCGCGGGTGTCGCTGGGTCTGACGTTGGGCGGAATCCCAGGCGTCCTGATCGCCGCACTGATCGTGAAATCCCTCCCGTTGACGGCCATGCGCTGGCTGGTGGTGGTGGCGGTGCTCTACGCGGCTTTCACCATGCTGCGCTCAGCCCTGCAGCAGCGCACCGTTTCTGTTCCCGTCCGGCATTCTTCGCCCGAAGAGGCAAAAGCCAAGCTATACTAGAGGCAGACCGTCCGTAGGCCTCAAATTATGACCAGGCGAATCAAGTTTTTCGTTGCTTCCACCTCTACTTGTCTCGTTTTTGTGCTGCTGTTCGGCGCGATGCGCGGCAAGAGCGCGGCCCCCGAGGATACTTACCGGCACCTCGCCGTCTATACCGAAGTCCTCTCGCGAATCAAGAGCGATTACGTGGAAGAGCCCGACATGAAGAGTGTCACGTTGGGCGCGCTGAACGGGCTGCTGGAATCGATTGATCCATACGCCAGCTATCTGAACGCCGACCAGTACAAGCAATGGCTTCAGAGCAAGGATCAGCATAAAGCTTCCGTCGGCTTGATTCTTTCCAAGAAGTTCGGCTACGTGGGAATCGTCGATTCCATTCCGGGATCGCCTGCGGCCAAGGCCGGGCTCACCACCACGGATGTTCTAGAAACCATCAACGGCGTCGCGACGCGCGACATGCCGCTGGCGTTCGCGCAGCTTTTATTGGAAGGCGATTCGGGCAGTACGGTCGAACTCGGCGTTCTGCGCTTCCGCAAACCCGAACCGCAGAAGTTGACCCTCACGCGCGCCATGGTGGAGTATCCGGCGGTAACGGCCAAGATGCTGCCCGATCAAGTCGGTTTGATCGAAGTCGCAAGCCTGGAAGGTAGCCGCGTTAAAGATATCGCGTCGAAAGTGGAAGATTTGCAGAAGCAGGGCGCCAAGGACTTGGTTCTGGATCTGCGTCACTGTGCTACCGGCGGTCCGGAGCAAGGCGAGCAACTTGCCAATTTGTTCCTCGATAAAGGGCTGATCACTTATAGTGAGGGCCAGAAGGTGCAACGGCACGATGTCACGGCCGATCCAGCCGCCGATCGTAGCCACCTTCCGCTCGCCGTCATCGTGGATCGCGGTACGGCGGACGGCGCCGAAATCGCCGCCGCGGCCCTGATGGATGACAAGCGCGCGGAGGTGATCGGCGAGCGCACCTACGGGGACGCCGCCATCCGCAAGGCCATCACTATGGACGACGGATCGGCTGTGATTCTCTCGGTAGCGAAATATTATTCGCCCTCCGGCAAAGCCATTCAGGATACCGGTGTAACGCCGTCGGTGCCCGTTCAGGAGTCTGAAGCCGTGGCGCTGGACGATGATGGCAATCCCGTGACCCCGGAGCCGGCTCAGCCAGCTTCGAATCAGGATCTGTTGCTCAAGAAGGCCATCGAAGTGGTCACTCACGGCAAGGGCGAAGTAGTTTCCAACCAGGGCGATTCCACGCCGCGAGGCCCGGTGCTGACGCCGCTCAATGTGCCGCGTCCTGAGCAGCCGCCTCCTCAGTAGAGTTTCACCGTTGCCGATTTACGAATACAAATGCGAAGGCTGCGGCGATGTCTTCGAAGTAATACAGAAGTTTGCCGACGAGCCGCTGGCAGTGCACGATAAGTGCGGTGGACACGTGCATAGGCTCATGTCCGCGCCTTCTTTCCAGTTCAAGGGCACCGGCTGGTACGTGACGGACTACGCCAAGGGCAACGCCAGCGGACCTCCTAAGGCTGAATCAAGCAAGAGCGAGGGTAAGTCCGACTCTGGGAAATCCGAGTCGTCGGAGAAATCCGAGTCTTCGGGAAAGAGCGACACCGTCGCCAAGACCGAGAAGAAGACCGAATCCAAGCTTGAATCGAAGCCCGCCGCGAGCAGCGACAAGTCAAACAGCGACTAGTCTGCGTTTACTCAACAAGTCGGCGATCGCGCGACACTCATTCGCCAGATCGCGGAACTGATCCGGAAACAGCGATTGATAACCGTCCGAAAGCGCCCTATCGGGGTTGGGGTGAACCTCTACAATCAGGCCCGAAGCGCCTGCCGCCACCGCCGCCAGCGCCATGGGATGCACTTTGTCGCGCTTGCCGGTGCCGTGGCTCGGATCGACGATGATGGGCAGATGGCTCAGACGCTGCACCGCCGGAACTACGCTTAGGTCCAGAGTGTTGCGCGAATGATCGGCAAAGGTCCTGACGCCGCGTTCGCATAGGATCACCTGGTAGTTGCCTTCCGAGAGGATGTATTCGGCGGCCATCAGGAATTCTTCGAGCGTCGACGACATCCCGCGCTTCAGAAGGATCGGCTTGCGGGCACGCCCGGCGCGGCGCAGCAACGAGAAATTCTGCATGTTGCGCGCGCCAATCTGGATGCAATCGGCATACTCCTCCACCAGATCGAAAGTTTCCACATCGACGGCTTCGGTTACAATGCCGAGTCCTGTTTCCGCGCGGGCGGCCGCGAGATAACGCAGTCCTTCTTCACCCAGTCCCTGGAAGGCATAGGGCGACGTACGCGGTTTATATGCGCCGCCGCGCAGCAGTTGGCCCCCGGCGGCTTTTACCGCTCGCGCCGATTCCAGAATCTGCTCGTGGCTCTCCACCGCGCAAGGACCCGCGCACAGCGCCAATTCCCCGCCGCCCACTGGGACGCCCGCTACCAGCACGATCGTATTGTCGGGCTTCACCTCGCGGCTTACCAGCTTGTATGGTTTCGAAACCGGTATGGCTTCAGCCACGCCCGCCAGGCCTTCGAATTCTTCCGCCGGAACGGGGCCGTGGTTGCCGGTAATGCCTACCGCGGTTCGCTCCGCGCCGGGCATCACGTGCGCCCGGAATCCGAGGCTTTCGATTCGGGCGCAAACCTGGGTGATATCCCGCTCCGTGGCGTGCGCGCGCATGACGATCAGCAAGCGTTGCTCCTTCCGCCACCAGTTTATCCTGACGCGGCCGGGTTAGAATTGATGATCCCGTGAGAGCACGCTTGGAGCGGTACTTCGAATTTCGCGAACTCGGCGCCAACTGGCGCACCGAGATTCTGGCTGGATCGACGACCTTCGTCACCATGGCGTACATCATCTTCGTGAATCCGGCTATCCTGCACGAGACCGGGATGCCGCTCACCGCCGTGATTGCCGCCACCTGCTTGTGCGCCGCCTTCGGCAGCGTGCTAATGGGCGTGCTGGCGCGTTATCCCATCGCCCTGGCGCCCGGCATGGGGCTGAACGCGTACTTCACGTACACGGTAGTGAAAGGCATGGGCGTGCCGTGGCAGACCGCGCTGGGCGCCGTGTTCCTGTCCGGGATGGCGTTTTTGCTGCTGACCGCCATGGGCGTGCGGAGGATGATCGTCTCCGCGATCCCGTTCGAAATGTACGCCGCGGTCGCGGTCGGTATCGGCCTGTTCATTGCGTTGATTGGTCTCAGGAACGCCGGCATCATCGTGGCCAGCCCTTCAACGCTTGTGACCATGGGCAATTTGCGAAATCCGGAGACCTTGCTGGCAATCGTCGGACTGCTTCTGATCGCTTCGCTACTCGCCCGCCAGGTGCGCGGAGCGATTTTGCTCGGAATGCTCGGTACCATGGCGCTCGGCGCCATCTTCGGCCTGGTGCGCTGGCAGCCGCAGCCGTATTCGTTTCACGACATCGCCGCTACGGCGCTGCACCTTGATATTCGAGGAGCGCTGCGCTTCGGCTTGGCTGAGATCGCCTTCGTGTTTTTGTTCGTCGACCTGTTTGACAACATCGGCACCTTGGTCGCGGTCGGCAAGCAAGCGCGCCTGTTCGACGAGAAGAACCAAATTCCGAGGGTCAATCGCATTCTCTACTCCGATGCGGCTGCCACCATCGCGGGATCGCTGGCCGGCACCTCTACTGTCACCAGCTACATCGAGAGCGCGGCGGGCGTGGTAGCCGGCGGGCGGACCGGAGTGACGGCCATCGTCACGGGACTGCTGTTTTTTATGTCGCTATTCATCGCGCCGGTGGCCGGAGCCATTCCCAACGCCGCCACGGCGCCGGCGCTGATCGTGGTCGGGTCGCTGATGATCGGGCACGCTGCTGAAATTCCATGGGGGGACCCGGTGGTTGCAATCTCGGCGTTCTTGATCATCGTGACGATTCCACTTACATTCAGCATCGCGAACGGCCTGGCGTTCGGATTCACAGCCTACACGCTGCTGAAGATCGCGCGCGGCGAGTTCCGCGGTGTGAGCTGGCTGGTGTACGCGCTGACTATTTTGTTCGTCGCGCGCTTCGTCTACCTGAGCGTCTAAGCCAACAACCCGCGGAATTTCGGGCTCTCGTAACCAGGGAAAACCGATTTCAAATTAGGATTACCCAAGTGCCTCGCAACCAGTTCCCCTAAAACGTCGCGGAAATCGGTGGTGAGCGCCAGATCGCGTCCGTCATAAAGCTGCTCTTCCTGCAGGCCGGGCCACTCGCCATAAATCTTGCCGCCGCGCACATCTCCGCCCAGGACGAACATCACGTTGGCATGCCCGTGGTCGGTTCCGCGATCGCCGTTTTCTTTGACGGTGCGCCCGAACTCCGACATGGTGACCAGCGTCACATCTTCCATACGGTCGCCCAGGTCCTGATAGAACGCGGCCAGGGCCTGTCCAAACTGCGCCAGATTGTTGGCCAGTTGGCCGTTGGTAGGCTGCCCGCCTACTTCGTTCACATGCGTATCCCAGCCGCCGATATCGGCGAACGCCACTTCCACGCCTACATTGGCCTGAATCAACTGCGCGATCTGCTGCAAGCTCCTGCCAAAACCGCCATTGGGATAGTTCGCCCCGTTCGCCGGCGTGTACGTCTGCTTTTGGATGGACTGCATCATCCGGACCGCGTTGAAGGTTTCCTTTCCCGTCCCGTGCAGCATGGTGTCCAGCGAGTGTTCGTACATGCTCTCGAACGTCGCCGCTCCGCCCGCATCATGCACCTGAAAATCCTTTAAGCTGCGCACCGCGACCGCGTCGTTATGTCCTCGCAGGGTGCGCGCCAGGCTATCGCCCAAGCTGACGGCGCGCAGAGGAGACGCGGGGCCGGACTGCGTCGGAAGGGCCCGATTCAACCAGCCGTCAGGCGCGCCTTTGTAGCCCGGCGTTCCCGACTCCATGTAATCCTGCGCGTCGAAATGCGAACGCGTGGGATCGGGCGAGCCCACCGCATCCACGATGGCCAGATGCTGCGCGTCAAACATCGGCTTGAGGGGCGCCAGCGCCGGATGCAGCCCGAAGAATCCATCCAGATCCACGGCGGAGTTCGCGGTGCCATCCGGTTTTGGGATCGCAATGGATGGGCGCAGCGCGTAATAGCGCGGTTCGCCAAACGGAACCACCATGTTCAATCCGTCCACCGCGCCGCGCTGGAAAATGGCCACCAGGATTTTCTTGCGGCCGCTGCTGGAGCTGTCGGCGCCGTAGCAGGAGCGCGATAGCCACGCGGGCATTGCGCCGACGCCAAACATCGCGAGCGCGGAGCCTTTGAGAAATACGCGTCTGGATGGCATTTTGTACTTACCTCTTCTGGAAGTCCGGCGATCCGATTACTAAGGCGGCCACCATCGCCGGGTTCTTTTGCTTTTGGTCTTCCAAAGCTTTTTCAATTGCCGCGCGCGTTGACGGCGACATCGCGCGAAACATCAAAATCTTCGCTACCTCGTTCGGATCGTCGCCAAATCTCGATACGTCCACTCTAACGCTCTCCACGTGGTTCTGCGCTAGCTGCAACGCAAAGTTCATCCGACCGAGCAGCGCGGCCGAATTAACCCATTCCGAGCTCAGATTGGAATAGCCGGTTGGCTCGAGCTTGCGATACAGCGGCTCGCCGAGCGTCCCGACCTGATTGGCCAGCGCCCACCCGTCGATCACGTGCGCATCCAGCGCGCGCGCCGAGCTGGCCACCATCTCGAAAGGCGATTTCAGTTTGGCTCGATACGCGCCCTCGGACCAGAATTCCTTCGAGTTCAGCATCGTTTTCATCACTTCCCGAATGCTGCCGTTGCTGGATAGGAAGGTCTGCGCCATTCTGTTCACCAGCGCTTCGGGCGGATGGTCCGCCACAAAATGCTGCGCCAGTTCCGTGGAAATGAAATGCGCCGTGGACGGATGCGCGGCGAGAATATCCAGCACTTGTTCACCATCGTCCATGCCGCCACCGGCCGCGATTACGTGACCCAGCACGATCTTTCGGCTCTTATCGTGCAGCTTATCGTTGTAGAAGAAACCGCCGCCTTTGCGCGGTTCCTGGATGCCCCAACCCGTGAAGCAGCGCGCCACTTCCGTAACATCGTTCTGCGTGTAGCCGCCGTTCACGCCCAAGGTGTGCAGCTCCATCAGCTCGCGGCCATAGTTCTCGTTCAATCCGCGCTTTACCTTCCGCTTCCTGTCGTTCGCGTCGAGGTCCGGGCGGACCGATTCAAAATTGTCCAGGAAGTAAAGCATGGCGGGGCTCTTGGCCGTGGCTTCCAACAAATCACGGAAGTGGCCGAGCACATGCGGGCGGATTGCTTCCCGCTCGTATTGCGGCAGCAGGAATCGGTCCGAGCCCTTCTCGTAGTAAACGTTGAAGTGGTTGAACCAGAAGTCGTCCAACTGCTCGGCCAGTTGTTGGGTGCTCTCGATGGCGCGCAGCATCTTCGAATCCAGCAGATCGTAAGCGATCACCTGCTGGGGACTGTTCAGCAGCATGATCTCACGCCGGATCTGACTGGGCGCCGGCGCGAAGAGCTGTCTGCGCTCACGCTGATTCATGGCAATCAGCATGTCTTCCAGCCGCGCCTGCGGCATCGAGTCCAACAGTTGACGTTTTTTCTCCGAATTATTCCCGCGAACCGTTTCAAGTTCCGCCGGGCTCAGCACCTCCTCCAACGTGCGCACCGGCTCCAACTCGGCGTTCGCGTCCGCCGCAGGCTCCCCCTGTCCGGCGGCCTCCGCCTGCTTCACCTTATACCGGGCGATCAGCCGTTCTACGCTGGCGCGCAGCAATGGATCCTCCGGCATCTGCTGCTTTCCATTTGCGATGGCGCGGATCATCTGCGGCGACGGATAATGCTGCAACGCTTCCAGCGGTGTCATCCGCAGCGATTCCAGCGTTTGAAGCTGCGCCTCCAGCACCGGATTCTCATCCAGGCGCTCGGGATGAAGCTGTTGATCCAGCCATTTTTTGAGCCCGATCCGCTTCACGCGTTCCACATCGCCGGGCCGCGCGCCAAACGTTAGCCGGTCCAGCGCATGCAGAATCTGCTCGTCTTTCGGAAGTTTTTTTTGGAACAGTTTCGCTTGAAGCTTGGCTTGGTCCGGGGGCTTGGGCGCCTTGCCGCTGGCGGCAGCCGTGACAGCGAGCAGAATGCCGCACAGGGCCGGGGCCAAGAAAGTACTGCTAGTCTTCATGAGCCTATAACCATTAAACGTCATTCCGGCTCAGAAGTTTACGGCGAACTTCACCTAGCAAACCTTAATTAACCTTCATGTCTTACCGTGCCGCTCTTTTCTACACCGCGCCTCTTTTCTACAATGAAGCATGTCCAGCGCTCAGGCTATCGCTACGCCGGAAGAGATCGGCAAGTACGAGCCGGTGATCGGCCTGGAGGTGCACGTCCAGCTCAATACGCGCACCAAGATTTTTTGCGGATGCCCCACTGGTTTTGGCGTGCCGCCGAATACCAACGTGTGCCCGGTGTGCCTGGGACTGCCGGGCGCTCTGCCGGTATTGAACCGCCGCGCGGTGGAGATGGCGATGCAAGCCGCGATCGCCACTCACTGCCGCGTCAATGCCTTTTCGCGATTCGCGCGAAAAAATTACTTTTATCCGGACCTTCCGAAGGGGTATCAGATCTCGCAATATGACCAGCCGCTGGCCGAACACGGCTGGCTGGATACCGAGGTCGACGGCGTGAGAAAGCGCATTGGCATCACGCGCATCCACGTGGAAGACGACGCCGGCAAGAGCATTCACGATGGCTTCAAGGATTCCGACCGTTACACCTACGTGGATCTGAACCGCAGCGGGACGCCGCTGATTGAGATTGTGAGCGAGCCGGACATTCGGTCGTCCGACCAGGCGCACGCCTACCTCACCGAGCTGAAGCAGATCATGCAGTACGTGAATGTGTCCGAATGCGACATGGAGAAAGGCCAACTGCGCTGCGACGCGAATGTGTCCGTGCGCTTGAAGGGCACGGAAAAGTTTGGAACGAAGGCCGAGGTGAAGAACCTGAATTCGTTCCGGTTCGCCAAGATGGCGCTGGATTATGAGATCTCCCGCCAGGTTGCCTTGATCGAAAGCGGGGGTCGCGTGGAGCAGGAGACGCGGCTCTATAACGTCGCCACCGGTGAGACCGTGAGCATGCGCAGCAAGGAGCACGCGCACGATTATCGCTATTTCCCCGAGCCGGACCTGGTGCCGCTGCGCGTGAGCGAGGCTTGGTTGGACGAAATCCGGGCCACGGTGCCGGAGTTGCCTTCGGACAAGCGAATGCGATTCGTCGAGAGCTACGGCGTCCGCGAATACGACGCGCAGGTTTTAACGGCTACGCACGCTACAGCCGACTATTTCGAGAAAGCCGCGAAGGCAGCGGGCGATCCGCGCATCGCGGCGAATTGGGTGACGGGCGATCTATTGGGCGCCTTAAAGGGCAGGGAGATCAGCGAATCGTCGGTGTCGCCGGAGCAGCTAGGCGAGCTGGTAAGCTTTATCGTCAAGGGCGAAATCAGCGGCAAGATGGCCAAGGATATTTTCGCCAAGATGTTCGAGACAGGCGAATCGGCCGGAACGATCATCGATCGCGAGGGCCTGCGCCAAATCAGCGATACCGGCGCGCTGGAGAAGATCGTGGATGAAGTGATCGCCGCGAGTCCGAAGCAAGTGGAGCAGTACAAATCAGGGAAGACCGGCGTGATCGGCTACCTGGTTGGGCAGGTGATGAAGCTAAGCAAGGGGCAGGCGAACCCAGCGGCGGTGAATGAGTTGCTGAAGACGAAGCTGGGATAGGCTAGCGAAATAGCCGCTGAGATAGCACCGTGCCCGCGTCGCGTCTGCCATCGAGCACGGCAAGAATATCGATTGATTCCGGCTGAATATCGTAGATGATTCGATAGACGCCCACAATAATCTGCCGGTATTCGGAGATTCCTTGGTCCCGAAGCTCGGGAACAAGCTTGCCTTGACGGGGATGACGGGAGATCCGCTTTCCGGCGAGGATAATCTCGCGGCCAACTTTGCGAGCCGCCATCGTGCGATCGTGCGAAATGAATTCGATGATTTCGATCAGGTCGAGCGAAGCAGGCTCCAACCAGTGAACGGTAAGTTTGTTCAGATTCCGAACCTTTTGTGTAGTTCCGCCTCCATCTGTTCCTGTGTAAGCCAGCGCTTCTTTCGACGGGCTTCCTCGGATTGCGCGATCAGTTTGAGCAACGCCAAAGTGTCTTGTATTCGCTCGTAGCTGGCGACGTCCATCACAACTGCGCGCGGTTCGCCGTTTTGGGTGATTACAACCGGGCTTCTCTTCTCGTTGACAGCTGCAACGAGTTCGGCGGAGTGGGTCTTCATGTAGGTGATTGGCTTGATATCGGAAGCCCGCATGGCACCTATCCTAGCACCATATTCAGTCCTTCCTGAAAGCACCTCGAACTTACCAGGGTAAGCCCTTCCACTCGGACGGATCCGCCTTGCCGGTGCCCTTACAAGTAGGACACGTCTCGTAGAGGGGCAGTTGTTCAATGCCCAAATCTTCAGCAGCGTTTTTGTCGATTTCAGTGATCGGCTGGCTCCAACCGATCATGCGAGCACCGTAACTCCCTCAATCGTTGCAAAGTCCAGGGACGGCGTTGAAGTCTTCACTGCTATGCGGGCGACCGGCCAGTTCTTCCGCCGCACGCCATTCCCTTATCTTCAGAACGCTAAACCCGTGATCCTCGGGTTCGTGCCACGGGATTAGCCCCTGCGCGCTCCGTACACTCCGCTGCAAAGGATCACCGCTGGTTGGCTTTCAGGATTTTCTTCCGCAACCGGATCGACTGCGGCGTCACTTCCACGAACTCGTCGTCGCGGATGAACTCGATCGCCTGCTCCAGATTTAGAAGCCGTGGCGGCACCAGACGAATGGCTTCGTCGGAAGTGGATGCGCGCATGTTCGTCAGCTTCTTTTCCTTGACGATGTTGACGTTCAAGTCGGCGTCGCGCGCGTTTTCGCCGACGATCATGCCTTCGTAGACCTCGGTGCCCGGGCTAACGAACATCTCGCCGCGCTCCTGCAAATTGAAAATCGCATTGCCTGTGGTCTTGCCCGCGCGGTCCGATACCAGCGATCCGGTGGGCCGCGACGGAATGTCTCCCTGCCATTCGATGTAGCTGTGGAACAGCGTGTTCAGAATAGCGGTGCCGCGAGTGTCGGTCATCATCTCGCTGCGCAGCCCGATCAGTCCGCGCGATGGCACGTGAAACTCCAGCCGCACGCGCCCCGAGCCATGATTCACCATCTTGATCATTTTGCCTTTGCGTTGGCCCAGCTTTTCAATGACCACGCCGATATAAGTCTCCGGACAATCGATCACGAGCAGTTCGAGCGGCTCATGCATCTTGCCGTTGATCATCTTGGTCAGGATCTCCGGCTTACCCACCATCATCTCGAAGCCCTCGCGCCGCATCATCTCGATGATGATGGCCAGTTGCAGTTCTCCACGCCCCATCACCTTATAGGCATCCGGTCCGCCGGCCTCTTCCACGCGAATCGAAACGTTGGTCAGCAGTTCCTTATCCAGCCGGTCCCGCAGATTGCGCGAAGTGACGAACTGCCCCTCGCGGCCCGAGAACGGCGACGTATTGATTGTGAACGTCATCGCAATGGTCGGCTCGTCGATCTGGATGTGCGGCAGCGGAGCCGGATTTTCGACGCTGGTAACGGTCTCGCCGATGGTGATGCCTTCCACGCCGGCGATGGCCAGAACATCGCCCGGGTATCCGATGGTCTCATCCACGCGCTTCAATCCCTCGAAGGAATAGAGCTTGGTGATCCGCGTTTTTTGCAAGGAACCATCCAGCTTGGCGATCGCAACTTCGTCGCCATATCTCAGAATGCCCGAAAACACGCGGCCGATCGCCAGGCGCCCCAGGTAGTCGCTGTAATCCAGATTCGCCACCAAAAGCTGCAGCGCGGCGTCGGGATCGCCGGCAGGGGGCGGGATGTGCTTCAGAATCGTCTCGAAAAGCGGGCGCAAGTCGGTCGATTCGTCCTCCATCGTCAGCTTCGCGATGCCCGCCTTGGCGTTGGTGTAGATCACCGGAAAGTCGAGCTGATCCTCCTCTGCATCAAGATCGATAAACAGATCGTAGATTTCATTCAGCACTTCCGGAATGCGCGCGTCCGGCCGGTCGATCTTGTTGATCACCAGAATCGGCGGGAGCTTGGCTTCGAGCGCCTTCATGAGCACATACCGGGTCTGCGGCAGCGGGCCTTCGCTCGCGTCCACCAGAAGCATCACGCCATCCACAATCTTCAGCGCGCGCTCCACTTCGCCGCCGAAATCGCTGTGTCCGGGCGTATCCACAATATTGATCTTGATGCCGTGATAACGCACGCCGGTGGTCTTCGCCAGAATGGTGATTCCGCGCTCGCGTTCCAGCTCGTTGGAATCCATCATGCGCTCGACGTGCTGCTCGTTTGCGCGGAAAAGTCCGCTCTGATTCAGCATGGCGTCCACCAGCGTGGTCTTGCCGTGATCGACGTGCGCAATGATGGCGATATTGCGCGTCAGGCGATTATGCTGCTGCGCTTCGCTATGATCGGTAGTGGGACTAAGGACTTCAGGTTGCATTCGGATACTACTATCGTCGCACGCCCGGACACTTTGCCCGAAACTTCGCTGCCGGTGGTGGTGATCGTCGGGCGGCCGAACGTCGGTAAGTCAACTCTTTTCAACGCCATTATCGGGCAGCGGCGCTCCATCGTCGGCGATGAGCCAGGCATCACGCGCGATCGCATCCATGGCGAGGCTTCGTATCTGGGGCGGCCCTTCGTGCTGATCGACACCGGCGGCATCATCCCGAACGACGCCGAAATGATCCCGAGCGAGATTCTAAAGCAGGCGCGCGTGGCGCTGGAGCGGGCCGCCCAAATTATTTTTCTGATCGATGGCCGGACCGAGATTACGGGAGCTGATCGGGACCTGGCGAAGGTGCTGCGGAAAATCGGCAAGCCCGTGACGCTCGCTGTGAATAAGATCGACTCGACGATGCGGGAAGGTCTGGCGCATGAATTTCACTCGCTCGGTTTCAAGAATCTTTTTCCCATCTCGGCCGAGCATCGGATCGGCTTCGACGATCTGCTGGAGCACGTTACGGCCGGTTTCCCGGTGGACACCCGCGAGCCCGAGCCGCAGCCCGAGAAGCGCCCCATCAAAGTCGCGATCATCGGCCGGCCGAACGTTGGAAAATCCACGCTGCTGAATACGCTGGTGGGCGAGGAACGGTCCATCGTCTCGGCGGTGGCTGGGACTACGCGCGATGCCGTGGATCAAAGCCTGGTGCATGACGGCGTGGAGTACGTTTTCGTCGACACCGCCGGCATCCGGCGCAAGGGCAAGACGAAACTGATGGCGGAAAAGATGAGCGTGGTGATGGCGCGCCGCCACATCCGCATGGCCAATGTCGTGTTGCTGGTATTGGACGCGACCGAAAAAGTGCAGGCTCTGGATGCCACCATCGCGGGCTACGCGGATGAAGAAGGCCGCGCGGTGATCCTGTGCGTCAACAAATGGGACGTGGCAGGCGACAAGGGCAAGCGCAAATTTACCGAAGAGATTCGCGATGAGCTGAAGTTTATGGCGTACGCGCCCATTGCGTTTGTTTCGGCCAAGACCGGCTCGGGCGTCCCGGCATTGTTCCAGATGATTAACGATGCCTACCAGGCGGCTTCCAAGCGGGTGACCACGGGCGATCTGAACCGCTTCGTCTCGACGCTGGAGTTCGACCGCAACATGAAGATCTATTACATGACCCAGGGATCGGTGCGGCCTCCCACCTTTGTGGTGTTTACCGACAAGGCCAAGGACTTGCACTTTTCGAGCGAGCGATTCATCATCAATCAGCTACGCAAGCGGTTCGGGTTTGAAGGAACGCCGATCCGGATCAAGGCCAAGCGTAGGTAACGCCGCCCCCGTTTGCTGACGCGCGGCTCAGTTTAGAAGGCCCGGACCGAATCGATTCCGTTGGCTTGCAGAACCACTTGCATCTTCTCGAGCGCGGACTTGTGGATCTGCGAGACGCGGCTTTCGTTGATTCCCAGAATGCCGCCGATCTCCTTCATCGTCATTTCGTTGGTGTAGTACAGGAACACCACCTTCTGATAGCGTTCCGGAAGCGTCTTCATGGCGACACCCAGAACCGAGCGCATCTGCTCGCGCGAGCACATATTGTCGGGCTGTGTTTCGGGCTTGCTGGGAAAATCGGGCGCGGGCAGGTCGTCGTGCTCGGTGGTGCGCGTGGAGGCCGAGATCAGGCCGACGCTTCTGAGGTCCACCATCATCTGGCGCCAGCGCTCCACCTCGATCCCCAGTTTCTGCGCCACTTCGGACTCGGTGGGCGTGCGCTGCAGTGTGGCCGCCAGCTCGCGCGTGGCAGCTTCCACCTGCTTGTGGCGGCGCCGCAGGTCGCGAGAGGCCCAATCCAGCTGTCGTAAACTGTCGAGAATTGCGCCCTTAATGCGATGCTTGGCGTAGCTGGAAAAAGCCACCTGCTTTTCAGGGTTGAACTTGCCGGCCGCATCGAACAGACCGAGCACTCCGGCGTGAACCAGATCGTCCAGGTCCACATGCACCGGTAGGTTTTCGTGCACCCGAATGGCGATGGCTTTCACTAGCGGCAAATGCTCCAGCACGATGCGATCGCGGCGCGCGGTCTTGGCTGCCTGCATCTTCGTCACCTGGATTCTTGTGGTCTGGATCCTGGTGGCTTGGATCTTGGTGGTCCGGATCTTGATGCCTTGATTCATCGGAGCGGTCTTGGTCTTCATTCTCGGGTCCCTTTTTTGCCTTAGTTTTTTCGTCTTGCTCGGCTTGGTTTGACGCTCCTCTAGGTGCAAGCCTGTCGCCATAGAGGGACTAAGGCAAATTGCGGCGTTCCGCATCTATGGTTTCTAAGAACCTAGAGCGCTTTGGTTCTGTGACTCAACGAGATGCAACCCTGTGCCGTAGGCCCGTGCCGGCCAAGTGGATCTGAGGTACTACGAGTGCCGGCGACAATCCCCAGTTCGTTCTGGAACGTACTGGCTATACGGGAATTTCGAAATGGAACCCGTGTTCCAAAATGGAACGAGTGTAGCCGCTGCCTCTGTTCTGCTATCGGTGGATTTCAGAATAGCTTCAGTCCCTCGAAATAAGCGAGACTAAGGCTTTTGAAGCGTAGCGATATACGTCTTCACTGCCAGCCCGCCTAGGAAGATCCAAACGACCCAAAGAAACTTGCCGTCCAACGTTGCTGCCGCAAGTACCGCGATCGCAGCGTAGCAGGCCAGGGCTGCATAGAACTTTCGTCCTCGCCGGGGGCCCGCGGCGAGTAATGGATCGCCTTCTTCAGGATCGCTCGCCTCGGGTTCGGGATCGAATGACAAAGCGTATTGCCGCTCGGGCTTCGGGAAACTCACAGCTTACACCAAAAGGTATAATCTTCAAGAACTCGGGTTCCTGACGGAGGCGCACGTGGAAGAGCAGAAACTGGGCGTACCGGAGCAGAAGTTGAGCTTGGGCGATGGCTTCCTGGGCATGCTCAACGCTTTTGTCGATCCGGCCGGCGCGGCCAGGCGCGTTCCTGCCCCGCTGTTCTGGCTTTGGCCGGTGATCATTCTGACCATCATTTACCTGGTGTTCGGCTACCTCATGCTTCCCTACACGCTGGCCGTGGTGGATTTGAGGATAAGCCAGCAGATGAGCACGCAAAACGTACCTGTGGAGCAGGCCGAGCGGGCCAGGAGCATCACGCACACGGTTACCCAGATCAGTTTCGTGGCTACGCCAGTGATCGTGATCGGGCTGCTGGCGTTGTTTGCCTGGCTGGTGGGCGCTATGGCGTCCATGGCGGGGCTGCGCGCCAAGTTCCGCGATATTTTCTCCCTCATGGCGGCCTGCGCGCTGATTCCCGCGCTGCAGTACATTGCAACCTACATCGTAATTCGCGCCAAGGGCGACGAGATCACTTCGCAAGAGCAGCTCACCCCTCCCTTCGGTCTCGACATCTTTCTTCAGGATGTTCATGGCGCGTTGCTCGGGTTAGTCAATTTTTTCTCGATCTTCGAGATTTGGTATTTGATCGTGCTGACCTTCGGCCTGGCCTATTTGAGCAAATCATCCAAGGGCCAGGCGTTCTTTGCGATCACGCCGGCTTGGGTGCTGCCACTGGTGCTGCGAGTGGTGACCGCGATGTTCCAGAGCTGACCGCAGCCGACGGATTTATTCTGCCTCTTCGCCCGCGGGCCGCTTGTGCTTGGGCTTCCTGCGCTGCTTCTTGGGCACGATCAGCTTAGGTGACGGAACCGAGCCCACTCGCTCGCGCGCCAGCCGTCGGATCTCGGTCGGAATGTCGTAGCGCTTGGTCTTCTTCTTCGTCACCTGATCTAACCATCGTATACCCTTGCAGGCTCTTGACTTCGCCGGTTCTGTTTCGTTAGCGTGAGGATTCCACATGTCTTCTATCGACGTTCCCGTAGAGCGCGGCCGCTTCGGGCAGACCGCCCGGCGCGATGCGTGGTGGGTTTATCCTCTGTTCACTTTTCTAGGTCTTGGAGGCTTCGTGGTCTATGCCACTTGGGCAGCCTTCCAGGGCGTTCACTACAGCTACGGCGGGTATCTTTCGCCCATGTATTCGCCGCTGATTTTTGGCCATCCCGGCGAGGACTCCTGGCTCGGCTCCATGCCCGCATGGATCCCCGGTTTCGTCACCGCGGCCATGCTGGTCCTGTGGATGCCGGGCGGCTTCCGCATCACCTGCTATTACTATCGCGGCGCCTATTACAAAGCCTTTTGGGCCGATCCGCCCAACTGCACCGTGGGCGAGCCTCGCAAGACTTATCTCGGCGAGCGCTACTTTCCGCTGATCGTGCAAAACATTCATCGCTACTTCCTCTACCTTGCGCTCCTCTTTTTGGTCTTCCTGGCGCACGACGTCTGGAAGGCGCTCTGGTTCGACGGCAAGTTCGGCATCGGCGTTGGCACGCTGGTGTTATTAGTCAACGTCATCCTGCTCGGCAGCTACACTCTGAGTTGTCATTCGCTCCGCCACCTTACGGGCGGGATCTTCGATGTGCTCTCGCGCCGCCCCATCCGCAAGAAAGCCTATGACTGCGTGAGCTGCATGAATCGCCATCACATGCTCTTTGCCTGGATGAGCCTGTTCTGGGTCGCCTTCTCCGATCTGTACGTAAGGATGTGCGCGATGCACATCTGGACGGATTGGAGAATCCTCTGATGGCGGCCGAATACCAGACTTTCGAACACGACGTATTGGTGATCGGAGCGGGTGGCGCGGGACTGCGCGCGGCCATTGAGGCTTCGGCTGGCGGCGTCAAGGTCGGCGTGGTCAGCAAATCGCTGCTCGGCAAAGCCCATACTGTGATGGCCGAGGGCGGCATGGCGGCGGCCATGGGCAACGTGGACGATCGCGACAACTGGCGCGTGCATTTCGCCGACACCATGCGCGGCGGCCAGTATCTGAACTATCCCCGCATGGCCGAACTGCATGCCAAAGAGGCACCGGCGCGCGTGCGCGAGCTGGAAGCCTGGGGCGCGCTGTTCGATCGCACCAAGGACGGCCGTATTCTCCAGCGGAATTTCGGCGGACACCGTTATCCGCGCTTGGCCCACGTGGGCGACCGCACCGGCCTCGAGATGATCCGCACGCTGCAGGATCACGGCATTCACCAGGGCATCGATTTTCATATGGAGTGCTCCATCATCACGCTGCTGATGAACGCCGGCCGCGTGGTGGGCGCTTTCGGGTATGACCGCGAGCGCGGGCGCTACAAGCTGTTTCATGCCAAAGCCGTGGTGCTGGCTACCGGGGGCATCGGCCGCGCCTACAAAATCACCAGCAACAGTTGGGAATACACCGGCGACGGCCATTCGCTCGCCTATCACGCCGGGGCCACTCTGCTCGGCATGGAGTTCGTGCAATTTCATCCCACCGGAATGGTTTGGCCGCCCAGCGTGCGCGGAATTCTGGTCACGGAAGGCGTGCGGGGCGAGGGCGGCGTTCTGTTGAACAATCAGGGCAAGCGCTTCATGTTCGCCGACATCCCGGCCAACTATAAGAGTTCTACCGCCGACACTCCCGAAGAAGGCTGGCGCTACACCCAGGGCGACAAGAACTCCCGCCGCCCGCCTGAATTGCTGACGCGCGACCACGTGGCGCGCTGCATCGTTCGCGAAGTGAGGGAGGGCCGCGGCAGCCCGCACGGCGGCGTGTTTCTGGATATCGCCTGGATCAAGGAAAAGCTGCCCAACGCGGCGGAGCACATCAAGAAAAAGCTGCCCAGCATGTATCACCAGTTCAAACAGCTGGGCGATATCGACATCACGAAAGACCCCATGGAGATCGGCCCCACCACGCACTACATGATGGGTGGGGTGCGCGTGGATGCCGATACGCAGATGTCGGATGTGCCGGGCCTGTTCGCCGCCGGAGAATGCGGCGCCGGATTGCACGGGGCCAATCGTCTGGGCGGGAATTCGCTCTCCGACCTGCTGGTCTTCGGCCAGCGCGCGGGCGAGTTCGCAGCGAAGTTCGCGAAGGATCACGCCGCCGGTTCCGTGGACAACGCGCAGGTGGATGAAGTGGCGCGCCACTCGCTCGAGCCCTTCGAACGCCAAGGCGAGAGCCCCTATCAAGTCCAATACGATTTGCAGGACTTGATGCAGGACCTGGTGGGCATCGTGCGCCGCGAGGAAGAGCTTGAGCGCGCGCTCGACGGTATCGCGATCCTCAAGCAGCGCGCCGCTAAGGTAGGGGTCGTCGGCAATCGGGAGTACAATCCCGGCTGGCACACGGCGCTCGATCTGAACAACCTTCTGACGGTTTCGGAAGCCATCGCGCTC
The DNA here is from genome assembly GCA_963824345.1 of Bryobacterales bacterium. GTDB lineage: Bacteria > Acidobacteriota > Terriglobia > Bryobacterales > Bryobacteraceae > Palsa-89. Next base: position 12,125 of record CAWGOZ010000003.1, on the reverse strand, counting down.
GCTGGTCTCCAACGCAAGGAGAGCCGCGGCGCGCACTTCCGCGACGACTATCCGGAGAAGGACCCGGCCTTCGGTACGTTTAATTTCGTGATCAGCAAAGGACCGGACGGAGCGATGCAGATCGGGCGCGAGCCGCTGCCGACCATGACCGATGAGCAGAAGCAGATTATCGAAGAGATGAAGTAGAGGGAACGACATGAGCACGGCAACCTTCCAAATTTGGCGCGGCGACAGTTCGGGCGGCCAGTTTCGCGACTACACCACGGAAATCTCCGAGGGCATGGTAGTGCTGGACGCGGTGCACCAGATCCAGGCCACCCACGCCAACGACCTCGCCGTCCGCTGGAACTGCAAGGCGGGCAAGTGCGGTTCCTGCTCAGCCGAAATCAACGGCATGCCCAAGCTGATGTGCATGACGCGCCTGAACACGCTGCCGCTCGATCAGCCCATTACCGTGCAGCCCATGAAGACTTTTCCGCTGATCAAGGATCTGGTTACGGACGTCTCCTGGAATTTCAAGGTGAAACTGGGCATCAAGCAGTTCAAGCCCCGCCAGCCCGATGCGCCGGATGGAACCTGGCGCATGGCGCAGGCCGACGTAGACCGTCCCCAGGAGTTCCGCAAGTGCATCGAATGTTTCCTCTGCCAGGACGTTTGTCACGTGTTGCGCGACCATCAAAAGTTCGACGAGTTCATCGGGCCGCGTTTTCTGATTTACACCGCGCAGCTCGAAATGAATCCCATCGATGTCGAGGATCGCGTGCCGGATCTGCGTCAAAAAGACGGCATCGGATACTGCAACATCACCAAGTGCTGCACCAAGGTTTGCCCGGAGAATATCACCATCACCGATAACGCCATCATTCCACTGAAGGAGCGCGTGGTGGACCGCTATTTCGACCCACTCGCTAAGTTGTTCCGTGCGTTCGGTTCGAAGTAGCACGCGCCACAGACCATATTGACTACTGGTATCGACTATGGTATTCTGGGGATGTTATGGGACCAGCAACTAAAAAGATCACCATTGAAGTACCAGCCGATCTTCTGGAAAAGGCCCAGCAAGCCACTGGCGTGGGAATCACCCAAACCATCCGTACCGGCTTGCAGCTGGCTGCTGCATCGCTGGCTTATGACCGGCTGCTCGGACTCCGGGGCAAAGTTAAGTTTTCGCTAACCTGGCAGGAGTTGAAGGACGATCGGTGATCGCGGCCGACAGCAGCACTTGGGTTGCTTTCCTCGAGGGAGACGGGGGCGAGGACTCACAGCTTCTGCAAAAGGCGCTGCAGGACCGGCAAGTGCTTATGGTGCCTGCGGTGCTTACCGAAGTATTGAGTAACCCCGAGCTTCCAGAGGAAGTCGCGAAAACGCTTTCAGAAGTGCCGCTCATTGAGGTTAAAACGGGCTATTGGGAACGGGCTGGCGCATTGCGAGCTAAGGTACTTGCCAAGCGCCGCAAGGCTCGTCTGGGCGATGCCCTTATCGCTCAGACTTGCATTGATCGCGGGATTCCGCTCATTACACGAGACCGGGATTTCCGGACGTTCGCGGAAGCCGCCGCCCTCGACCTGCTCGTCCAGACCGGTTAGCGACCGAACCAGCGGCGCTTGGTGGGCGCGAATCCATCCAAAATCCAGATATCGGAAGTTGTCTTGGCCACCGTTGTCGCGAAGCTCTTTCCGTCCGGCGCCAGGCTGCCACTCAACATGAAATTCACCGCTAGTCTGAAACTAATGCCGGATCCAAGATCCGCTATCTTTCGCGTAGCGCCCGTGCGCACGTCAATAGCGTCCAGCCGCGCAGGGTCACTCAAGGACGAAGCGACATAAATCGTCGAAGAGTCGCGGGACCAAACGGTGACGAATTGCTGGGCGTCAGTTCGCACTGGGCTTGGCAGTTTGCGCGATTCCGTCCCGTCCGGAGAGGTCAAAAGGATGCTGGACTCACCGACCGCTCCGCAGGCGATCCAATGTCCGTCTGGCGACCACGCTGGAGCGGCGCCGCAGCGCGCGGCAAGAAATTTTGGCCCAAGATCGCTTCCAATCTGCACAATAGCGAGTTGCTCTGCATCGGATCCCCCGATGAACGCGAGTGCTTTCCCGTCCGGCGCCCACGATAGGCCATTGGGGACATCGCCAGCCTTCATCGGGACGGATGCGGGCCGTCCACCACTGGCTGGAGAAATCCAAAGAGCGTCCAGGACCTTGGCGCTTTGGCGATTGTAAGCAATGCGTCCCCCGTCGGGCGAAAGCGCGGCATTGTAGATGGAGAGCGTCTTGTCGTCCGGAAAATCATTCTGCGTGACGATCGGCCGTTCCAAATCACCTTGAGCGTCTCTGAGCCAGATCTCGTCCTGTCCGGAGCGGTTTGTAATAAAAGCCATGCGGCCCGAAAGTGACCAGGTGGGCGCGGATTCGTCCCTGGCTGTTGCCAGGATCGGCTGGGGTGGAGAACCGTCCAACGGAATTGAAACGATGTCGTAGTCTGTGTTGCCGGTGCCGAATGCTACACGTTGCCCGTCGGGAGAGACCGAGGGAGTGTCGTCCCCTTCGGTGGCCGAGGCGGTCAGCCGATCAAGAGTCTCTGTCCGGCTATCGCCAAGCCAAAGACCTCCTTCCATTCCCATGACGAGATGCCTTGAATCTGGCATCCAATCGAATCGGGGCGCGTCGGGTAGATTGTTTTTCGAAAACAGCTGCCGCGGCGCCGAATGGGCCTCCGGCCAGGGAAGAAGCCAGAAGCCGGAAGCACCGGATGTAACGATCGAGAGGCCGATGTGAGCGCCATCCGGAGAGAATCTGATCGAGGTGCCGGTGTACCCGGCGTCGACTTCAAAGGGCGCAGGCCGGTAGGGGTGCGGAGGGGCTCCCGCCGGCGAAGAGATCCAGAGCGATGCGCTGGCTTTTTTCTCCTGCCGGATGATCCTCCAAAGCGCGAAAGCCTTGCCGTCGACGGAAAGAGCAGCCGCCGAAACCGGCGTGTTCGGGAAAACTTCCTGGGGCTCGCCTCCCGCCACGCTCACCGACCACAGTCTGCCCGGACGAGCGCCCACGAAATAGATACGGCTTCCGTCCGGCGACCATATCGGGCGATTTCCAACGTCCATGTAAACGCCGTCCGCCGTTTTCGTCAATTGCACCGGCACCGGCGCGTTCAGGGCGCGCACCATCAATTGATAGCGAAGGCCCAATCGTTTCAAATAGGCGATGCTCTTGCCATCCGGAGACCAGGCAGGATTGATTTCCGGCTCGGCGTCGGTAGCGAACGGGGTATAGCGATAGCGGGATAAATCGGACCCTTGCGAACGTGTGAACCACAGCGCCGCGAAAGCCATTGCCACCACGCTCGGGACCGCGAGGGCCGCGGGCCATAACCAACGCCGTCCCGAAACCGGCGGCGCAGCTATGATTTTCGCCACGCCGGTAGATCCGGAAAGCGACCTCAGAGCAAACGCCAAATCGCGCGCGGATTGGAAGCGCTCCTCGGGCTTTTTCTCAAGACACCGGTGCACAATTTGTCTGAGCCCCAGCGGCACGCTCTCAGGCAGCTCGGCTGGATCCTCGCGCAGGATTGCGCTCATCATATCGGCCGACGATGCGCCCTCGAAGGCCCGTTTGCCCGACAGCAGCTCGTACAGCACCACGCCCAAACTGAAGATGTCCGAGCGGTGATCCACGTTACTGCCGCGCACTTGCTCAGGCGACATATAACCCGGCGTCCCCATCACGGTTCCGGGGTCCGTGATGGTGCGCGAATCTTGCGCAGTCCCGGAAGCGTTCACTCTCGCCAGGCCAAAATCCAGAATCTTTACCCGTCCGTCGCGTGTCAGCAGAACGTTGTCGGGCTTCAGATCTCGATGGGTGATGCCAGCCTCGTGCGCCGCCGCCAGACCATCCGCGATTTGCGCCACTACCTCCACCGTCTTGCGCTGCGTGAGATGGGCGTCGCGCAGCGATTCACCCTCCACCAGCTCTGTCACCATGTAATCGTCGCCGACATCGAAAACACTCAGAATGTTGGGATGATTCAGAGCGGCTACCGCGCGCGCTTCTTCTTCAAAACGGTGACGGCGCGCGGCGTCATGCGCAACGTCAGAGGGCAGCACCTTCACGGCGACATCGCGGTTCAGACGCGTATCGCGGGCGCGGTAGACCTCGCCCATGCCTCCGGCGCCGATCGGTTCGATAATCTGGTAGGGACCCAGGCGCGTGGAACTGGTCAGCGGCACGTGATTAGTCAAAGTCTAGCAGCCCAGGCGCCTGATATAATCCCGAGGCCTGATATAATCAAAGTATCCCGATGAAGTTTGGCGTCGTCGTGTTTCCCGGCAGCAATCGCGATCACGACGCTTGGTACGCGGTCTCCCAAATTCTCGGGCAGCAAACCCAAATCATCTGGCACGATGCCAACTCAGTCGGTGACGTCGACGCCTTGATCCTTCCCGGCGGTTTTTCCTACGGCGACTATCTGCGCTGCGGCGCCATCGCGAAATTCTCGCCGGTGATGCACAGTATTCGCAAGTTCGCCGCTGACGGCGGACTGGTGCTGGGCATCTGCAACGGATTCCAGATCCTGGTTGAAAGCGGACTGCTCCCCGGCGCGCTGGTGCGCAATCGCGGGCTGAAGTTCGTTTGCAAGCACGTTCCGCTGCGCGTTGAAACCACCCATTCTCCGTTTACTTCGGAAGCTCGAAAAGGCCAGCGCCTGCTGGTTCCCATCGCGCACGGGGAAGGCTGCTACATTGCCGACCAGCGCACGCTCGATCAACTGGAGGCCGAGGATCGCGTCACGCTGCGCTATCTGGAAAATCCGAATGGCTCGTTGCGCGATATCGCAGGCATTTTGAATGAAGGCCGCAACGTCATGGGGTTGATGCCGCATCCGGAAGACGCCATCGAGCCGCTGATGGGATCGAGCGACGGCCTTGTGATCTTTCAATCGATGGTAGCGGCACTGGTCGCGGCGCGTTAACGAATGACGCCGCAGGTCATTTCTCAACAAATCATTGAAGCCCATCAACTGACGGGGCCCGAATACGACAAGATTGTCTCGCTGCTCGGCCGCGAGCCCACCTACACCGAGCTCGGCATCTTCAGCGTAATGTGGAGCGAGCACTGCTCGTATAAGAGCTCGCGCATTCATTTGAAGAAACTCCCGACGCGCAGCAAACTGGTGCTGCAGGGCCCCGGCGAGAACGCGGGCATCATCGACATCGGCGACGGTTACGCCATCGCCTTCAAGATCGAATCGCACAACCATCCTAGTTTTATTGAGCCGTTCCAGGGCGCGGCCACCGGCGTCGGCGGCATCCTGCGCGATATTTTCACCATGGGAGCGCGGCCTATCGCTGTGCTGGACGCGATTCGCTTCGGTCCGCTCGACATTCCCCGCAATCGCCGTATTGTGGAAGGCGTGGTTTCTGGCATCGCGCATTATGGCAATTGCTTCGGCGTCCCCACCATTGGCGGCGAGTGCATGTTCGAAGCGTGCTACAACGGCAATCCGCTAGTGAACGCCTTCGCGCTCGGCGTCTTTCGCAAAGACGAGGTTTTTTACGGGAAGGCTGCCGGAGTCGGCAATCCGGTGATCTATGTCGGCGCCAAGACCGGCCGCGACGGTATCCACGGCGCTTCCATGGCGTCCGCCGAGTTCACCGAAGAGTCCAAACAAAAACGTCCCAATGTCCAGGTGGGCGATCCGTTTCTCGAAAAGCTCCTGCTCGAAGCTTGCCTCGAAGCCATGCGGACCGGCGCCATCGTTGGCATCCAGGACATGGGCGCTGCCGGGTTGACGTGTTCCACCTGCGAAATGGGAAGCCGCGCCGGCACCGGCGTCGAAATCGATTTGAAGTTAGTGCCGCAGCGCGAGACCGGTATGACGCCCTACGAAATCATGCTTTCGGAATCGCAGGAGCGCATGCTGCTGGTGGCCGAGAAGGGCCGCGAACACGAAGTATTCGCCGTCTTTCACAAGTGGGGGCTCGACGCGGTCACCATTGGGCACGTCACGCCGGATGGCATCCTGCGCGTGAAAGATCACGGCAAAGTTGTAGCGGAGATTCCGAACCGCGCGCTCGCCGACGAAGCCCCGGTCTATGACCGGCCTCACACCAAACCCGCGCGCATAGCGCCACTCGAAGCGCCGGAAATCCCCAATCGTTCCGCGCCGGCCGACATCCGGGCCGATCTCATCGCGCTCCTGAGCTCCGCCGATCTTTGCTCCAAACGCTGGATTTGGGAGCAGTACGATTACCTGGTGCGAAGCAGCACCCTGGCCGGACCCACTGCTGATGCCGCTATCGTTCGTATTAAAGAGACCGGTACATCGATCGCGATATCGCTGGATGGTAATGGCCGCTATTGCGTACTGGACCCTCGCGAAGGCGCCAGGCTGATGGTCGCCGAATGCTGCCGCAATGTTTCCACCGCCGGCGCGCTGCCCGTGGCCGCGACGAATAACTTGAATTTCGGCAATCCAGAGCGTCCCGAAATCATGGCGCAGCTGGTGGAATCCATCGAAGGCATGGCCGAAGCCTGCGAGTTTTTCGAAACTCCCATCACGGGCGGTAATGTCAGCCTGTACAACGAGACGCTCGGCGAAGCGATTTTCCCGACGCCGGTGATGGGCATCGTCGGGCTCATGAAAACCGTTCAGCCAACTCCCATCCACTTCCCGAAGCCCGGCCTCGCGCTCATCCTGCTGGGCGGCTTCGGAGCATGGGACGAACAGCGCCTGGGTGGAACTGAGTACGCTAAGGTGATTCTCCAAAAGCTTTGGGGCTTGCCTCCCAGGCTTGACATGGCTTACGAGAAGCGCGTGCATACCGCCATCCGCGAGATTGTCTCCGCTCACCTGGCTGACGCGGCGCATGATCTAAGCGACGGTGGCCTGGCAGTCGCGCTGTGCGAAAGCTCTTTTGGCCCCGCGGGGATCGGCACCCATGTCGACATTCCAGCCGGCTCTCGTCCGGAGTTCCTGCTGTTTCACGAAGGCCCTTCCCGAATTCTGGTCGCTACCTCACAGCCCGAAAAAGTTGTGGAAATCGCTAGTAAGTATATGGTTGAAGCACCGCGGATCGGTGTTACGATGAAGGAGCGGTTACGAATCGATTGCGGTTCGGAAACCTTGCTGGATTGCGACCTGACGGAGTTGAGGCAACCTTGGGAAACTTCACTCGAACGCCTGCTGCACCAGCAGTAGCGGAAATTCCACCTGCCGCGCCAGCGGTAGCAGAAATCCCATTCGATAAATTCCGCGAAGAGTGCGGCGTCTTCGCCATCCACGGTCACAGCGAGGCCTCCAACCTAGCGTATTTGGGACTCTACGCCCTGCAGCACCGCGGCCAGGAAAGTGCCGGCATTGCCAGCAGCGATCATCGCGAGATACGCTGCTCCAAATCCATGGGGCATGTCGCCGATATCTTCACGCCCGAACAAATCGCGAGCTTGCCCGGTAACATGGCTATCGGCCACACGCGTTATTCCACGGCCGGCGATACGGTGCTGCTGAACGCCCAGCCGTTCCTGGTGGCGTGCAACAAAGGACAGATCGCGGTCGCGCACAACGGCAACATCACCAACGCCGCGGAGCTGAAGCACGAACTCGAGCGCGAGGGATCCATCTTCCAAGCCTCCAGCGATACCGAAGTCGTCCTGCATTTGGTGGCACGCTCGCGCGAGCGGACCCTGGCGGGCGCCTTGCGGGAAGCATTGCTCCAACTGGAGGGCGCGTTTTCATTGGTTTTCCTCGCAAAAGACCGCGTGATCGTTGCACGCGATCCGCATGGATTCCGTCCACTCGCCTTTGGACAGATGCCATCGCCCGAAGGCGGAACGGCCTATGTTTTCGCATCCGAAACTTGCGCCTTCGATCTCATCAACGCCGAGTATGTGAACGACGTGGAGCCCGGCGAAATGGTGTGCGTCGGACCCGAGGGTCTAACCCGCGAGCGCTGGGCCCCGGCGGCGCCGCCTGCACATTGCGTATTCGAGCACGTGTATTTTGCGCGTCCGGATTCCATCGTATTCGGGCGCTCCGTGGGACAATCGCGCGAGAACCTGGGGCGCCTGCTGGCCCGCGAATCCGCTGTGGATGCCGATGTCGTGGTTCCCGTGCCCGACTCCGGAGTGGCTGCGGCCATTGGTTTCGCCTCGGAATCCAACATCCCGTTTCGGCAAGCTCTCATCCGCAATCATTACGTGGGACGCACCTTCATCGAGCCGTCGCAAGCTATTCGCGATTTCGGCGTGAAGCTGAAGCTCAATCCAGTGCGCCATCAGCTCGAAGGCAAACGCGTGATCCTGGTGGACGATTCCATCGTGCGCGGAACCACCAGCCGCAAGATCGTGCGAATGGTCCGCAATGCCGGCGCGCGTGAAGTGCACCTGCGCATCTCTTGTCCGCCTACTATTTCACCCTGCTTCTATGGCGTCGACACACCTTCCAAAAACGAACTGATCGCAGCTAATCAATCCATCGAAGAGATCCGCCAGTTCGTCGAAGCCGACACGTTGGCCTATCTTTCGCTGGATTCTCTCCGCAAAGCGGTGTCGGATGCCAAGGATGAATATTGCTACGCCTGCTACACCGGCAACTATCCCACAGAGCTGGTGCAGATCGAAGAATTAAGCGCCGCCCGAACCCGCCGATAGCTCAGGCTCTAGTGCAAGAGTACAATCGATACATGGGCGCAACCACGACGCGGATGACCGTCGAGGAGTTCCTTAGCCTGCCTGAGGTGGAAGGCGAACGCCTTGAACTTATCGATGGCGAGGTTAACAGCGTGCCCCTGTCTGGCCAGCCGCATGAAGTCACCAAGTCGAACCTCATAATGCTGCTCGCGCCTTGGGCTACCCTGAACCCTGGACTGCGTGTGTTCTGTGAAGCAGCATTTCAAGTTAACGAAGCGAATTGCCTGATCCCGGATATCAGCTTGATATCTTCCAGCCGAATCGTGCCCGGTATCTTTCAGACCGCGCCGGAATTCGCGATTGAAGTTGTATCTTCAGAACCGGCCGCCCGTCTCGAAGATAAGATCGAACTTTATCTCTCACACGGAAGCAAATCTGTCTGGATGGTCTATCCGAATAAACGGACTGTGCGAGTCTTCGACATCGAGGGAGGCGCCAAGCTCTTCGGGAACGACCAGCCGCTCACCGATCCCTCCGTCCTTCCCGGCTTCAGCATTCCAACCTCGGCGATCTTCGAGGGTGTCTAGCCCGCTGACCAAACTGGGTCCATCGGTCGCCGCCTCGGCGCTTGCAGTGCCGCATTCGCGCATTCGCGAGATTGCCGAAATGGCCATGTCAATGAACGGCGTGCTGAAGCTCTACTTCGGCGAATCGAGCCTTCCCACGCCCGAGTTCATCAAGCGGGCCGCGCAAAAAGCCATGGCGGATGGCTTCACGTTTTACACCGAGAACGCCGGTCTGCCGTCGGCGCGCAAAGCTCTCGCGCGCTACTACCAGGACCTGCACTCAGTCATGCTCGACCCTGCCGCCGAGATCGTCGTTACCGCCTCCGGTGTCCAGGCCCTGCACCTCGCCATTCGTTGCGTGCTCGATCCCGGAGACCAGGCGCTGGTGCTCACTCCTGCCTGGCCCAACGGCGCTGCGAATGTCGCCCTGGCCAACGCCCGGCCCATCGAAATTCCGCAGCCGCTGGCGGGTGACCGCTACGGAATCGATTTCGGCGCGCTGGAAGCCGCTATCACCCCGCGAACTCGCCTGCTGCTTTACACCTCGCCCTCGAACCCGCTGGGTTGGGTCGCCACCGTCGACGAACAGAGGCGCTTGCTCGAATTCGCGCGCCGCCACGGCCTGTGGCTGATGGCTGACGAGGTCTACGAACGGCTGAACTATACCGGACCAACTCCCACCACGCCTGCGCCCTCGATTTTGAAGCTCGCCACGCGCGACGACCCGGTCATCGTCATCCAGTCGTTTTCCAAAGCCTATTGCATGACCGGCTGGCGTCTGGGATGGCTGGTGGCCCGCCGCGATCTGGCCGCGCGAGCCACCCAGCTCAACGAGTTCGTGGTTTCGCACGCGCCCAGTTTCTCCCAGCGGGCTGGAGAGACAGCGCTCCTGTGGGGCGAAGAGGCGCTCGCCGAAATGCTTGCCCAGCTCAAGGAGAATCGCGATTTTTGCCTCGCGGCACTGGCCAAGATGCCCGGTGTTACAGTGCCCAAGCCCGACGGCGCGTTCTATGTTTTCCCCAGGTTCGCAGGTGCTTCCGACTCGTTCGATTTTTGCAAGCGGCTCTTGCTCGAAACCCAAGTCGGATTGGCGCCGGGGGTTGCATTCGGAGCCGGCGGTGAAGGTTCCGTGCGAATCTGTTACGCCGCCGATCTGCCAATTCTGCAGGAAGCTATGGTGCGCTTGCGAGCATTCCTCAAATAAGACCTAGAAGGCGCCTGACCTCTTGCTCCAGCCCGGGCGCGCAACCGATGGCGTTGCCCGCGTAGATGGATGAACCGCCGTCCATGTTGAGATAACGCGCGCCGGCCTCTTCCAGGATCACCTTCAGCGGTGCGAAGTCCCATGGCGATGCCACCGGTTCAATCCAGACTTCCGCCTGTCCCGACGCCACCATCATTGCGTCCGCTGCTCCGCCCAGCCCGCGCACGGCCCAAAAGCGCGCCATCCAATCCAGCAGTTGCGCGCGGAACGGCAAGTTGGCCATCTTATCGTAGCCGTTCACGCACAGAACAGAGTCGTTGACGGATGTTTTGGAAGAAACGCGGATGCCTGACCCGTTGAGATGCGCTCCGACGCCGCGGCCGGCGCTGTAAAGCTTTCCCAGCACCGGCAGATTCACGACCCCCACGCTTACCTCACCCTCGGCTTCCAGCGCGATGAGATTCGCCCACAACGGATTGCCGCGCACATAATCGCGCGTCCCATCAATCGGATCGATGATCCAGCGCCGGCCGCTGCGGGACTCCGAACGCGCGCCCTCCTCGCCCAGGATGCCGTCTTCGGGAAACGCATCGCTCAACATCCGCGCGATCATTCGCTCGCACTCGCGATCCGCTTCGGTTACCGGAGAGTTGTCGGGCTTCGTCTCGGCCACGATATCAGGCTGGTACTGCAAGGCGATCTCGCCCGCTCTTCTGGCCGTGTCGGCGGCCACCTCAAGCTCTTTGCCCCAGTTGTTCGCGCGCGTGGACGTTGACACAATCCACACCGTAGCACGTCTACAATAAGCCCATGGGTGCTCGCACCGTGTATACGGTCCTCGAAGAAACGGCACAAAAGTATGGCAAAGCGGCGGCTTTACACCAGCCCACCGGCCAGGGCAACTATCGGACCTATAGTTGGCTCGACTATCAAAGCGCAGCCGAAGAAATCGCTTGCGGCCTTCGCGGCATCGGAATCAAGAAAGGAGACACCATCGCGTTGCATTCCGAGACCCGCGCCGAGTTCTATCTGGCCGATCTTGGAGTGCTCGCCAATGGCTCCGTCGCCGCCGCGCTCTACACCAGTTATCCCGTCATTGACCAAATCGGCAATCTGCGAGCCAGCCATGCCAGGGCCGTATTCATTGAAGATCCAGAGACCATGCAGGCGCTGATCGCTGCTGGCGGCCCCTTGCTCGCGCAGCTGCGTTGGATCCTGCTGACGGGCCAAGCCGAGGGTGCGCTGACGCTCGATCAATTGCGCGCCCAAGGCCGCCAGGCCCTGGACCGGGATCCGCGCGCGTTTCAGAAGATTCGCGCTGAAGTGCGCGCCGAGGACCCGGCTGTCCTCTATCTCACTTCCGGCGCCACCGGCGAACCCAAGATGGGCCTTGTCACGCATGCCGCCCTCACCTCCAACATCGACATGGGGCCACGCGTGCTCCCGCTTACATCCGACGATTCCACCATCGCGTTTCTTCCATCCGCGCACATAGCGCAGCGCGTGGTAATCGAACTTCTGCCGATCCGCATGGGCGTCGCAGTCTGGTTTTCCGAAAGCCTCGCCAAACTTCCCGGCGAAATGAAGACCATTCGCCCCACCTTCCTGCTCGCCCCGCCGCGCGTTTGGGAGCGCATTTTCACCAGCATTTCAGCCGAGGTCAAGAAGCGCGGCGCCGTCTCGAGAAAAATGTTCCACGGCGCGGTAGGATTGGGCGCCGAGGTCGCC
>CAWGOZ010000002.1:0-851882 GCA_963824345.1 Bryobacterales bacterium | reverse complement strand
AAATTTTCCCCCACTCCCTCAACTACTTCGCCCACCCGTCCCCCACCCAACCCCCAATCGCTCGGGCTATTCTCGAATCGACTTTATGCCCAAGCGCCTCCCACATGCCGATCAGGCCGTCGCCCTCCTCTATCACGCCCGCTCGGCTACACCATTCTTTTCCCGCGACGGCCAGCCCTGCGCCAGCATCCCGGGCGATGCCCGCCGCATCTTCCCGCTCCGCTCGGCCGATTTCCGCGACTGGATCACCGCCAACTATTACTCCGAGTTTGAAAGTGCGCCGTCGGACCTGGCTCTTCGCGACGCGCTCCGCACCCTGGAAGCTCGCGCTCAATACGGCGACACGCCCGTTCAAAAAATCGATCGCCGCCTCAGCTTCGAAGGCGATCCTTTCGCGCCATCTAAAATCTTCCTCGACCTGGCCAACGCCGCCGGCGAAATCCTGGAAATCACATCGCAAGGCTGGAACGTCACCGACAACCTGCGTCACTCCTTCCGCCAGTCTGCCTCCACGCTCCCTTTGCCCGTTCCCGAGCCGGGCGCCAGCCACCAGCCACCAGCCACCGGCGCCCTTGAGCGATTCGCCGCGCTGTTCCACCTTGCGCCCACCGCTCGCACCCGCATCTTTACTTGGCTTGCCGCAGCCCTCCGCCCCATCGGACCCTATCCCATCCTGGTGCTGCGCGGCCCCGCCTCCAGCGGCAAATCGGTGCTGGCCCGCGCTCTGCGCGTCCTGATCGACCCTTCCACCGCCCCGCTGCGCCGCCTTCCCGTGCGCGATCGCGAAGTGCTCCATCTCGCGCATCGAAATTGGATTCTGGTCTTCGATCAAATCCACCGCGTCCCCCTCAAAATCTCCGAGGCTCTGTGCGCCATCTCTTCCGGCGACGCCCTGGAAGTCGCGCAACCCGATGCCCGCGACGCTGCTCTGGTTGAAATTGCGCGGCCCATGATCCTGATCGCCCCGCTCGACGAAGCCCAGTCTCCCTGGAATCCGCCGCGCTCGCTCGCCAACCGCAGCCTGACAGTCGATCTTCCTCCCATTGCCGCCCCCCGCCCGGAGGCCGCCGTCTGGTCCGGCTTCGAAGCGCTGCGCGCTCCGGCTTTGAGCGCTCTCGCGCAGGCTGTCTCCTCCGCGCTCCTGCGCATCCGCGACATCGATCTGGGTAACGTCGCCCGTTTTCCTGATAGCGCCGCTTGGGCCGCGGCCGCCGCTCCGGTCCTGGGACTTGACGCCGGCTCCATCGCCGAAGCCGTCGCCCATCCCGATTCCGTGTGGATTGGCTCCGATCCCCTGCGCGACACCCTGTATGCCTTCTTGCGCTCTCACCCCGCCTGGTCCGGCGACGCAACCGCGCTGCTGAGCCAGCTCCGCACTCTCGCCCCGCTCGCCACTTTCCCCAGTACACCCAAGGGACTTTCACAAGCGCTCGCACGCATCCCTGGCATCAGTGTGTCCACGGTTAAGGGCGCACACGGACAACGCACGCTCTCAATTCTCGACGCCAGTCACTCCGGTCTTAGTAAAGGAGAAGGAAATCATGGTACCCCAATTTTTCGCAGCGCCTAACGCGGCGCTAAACTCATCCATTAATCGCGCGAATGCGCTCACTAAAAAACTCGCGGCCCTCGGAATTATTGTCACCGGTATGGAAATCAATCCGGTGGGGTCGACCGCCGGCAGCATTCCCGTGGCTGGCGTAAGCATCCCGGATGCCGTGGCGCTGGGCGTTGCGCCCGACGATCTGGTGCATTTGTTGTTCGACTTCGTCGGCTCCGAGGGCCTTCAACCAGAGGTTGCTGCCGTCGAGCAATTAATCTCGCCGGCCACGGTGAGCGCCGTGATCGCCCTGTTTGGCAGCCTTTTCCCCGCTCTGTCCACTCCTCAGGCCGAAAGCCGGGCGCTGGCAGCTTTGGCCGCTCTCGCTTCCGTAGCGGCGGCGCTGCAGAGCATCTTCTAGCCCCCGGAAATACGCGAGCAAACACAAAAATGGGCCTGATGCGCCACCCGCGACGGGTCAAATAACCCTGGTACACGCGGCTTCAGCCGCGTTTCGCCAAATCGGGCCCGAAGGCTATGGATTTCCATTGCTGGGTGAAACATGCCCCGCGCGCGGCCAGCAGGCGCCGCGGACGGGACCCTTGCTGTCACAAGGGTGACTGACCTGTGGACTAGAGTGACGCACCCAAGTCCGTCGTATTGGACCAACTCCTGGACGCGGACATTGTGCTTCGGCCCCTGAGGATCTCGCTGCCGCGGTCAGGAGCATGAAGGGCAGTAACGCACACAACCAATCGGCTACTGCATCGCAGCGGCTCGCGATTCTGGGCAAAGAATAGGCAGAACGCGGCTGGAAGCCGCGCGTACCACTGTGTCACCCGGTACATCTAAAACCATCCAGCGAAAGCCGGACTGTCCGGCCGCGTGTACCCGATTCGCGGCCCAGCGTACCGTGTACGCTCGGGTTTCTTTCGCACACCCCGGCCGAATCCTTTGCGCAGCTCAAGAGGTAAACTGTCTCCATGACTCGACTCGCGACTCTCCTTCTCGCAACGCTCACGTTCGCCTTCGCGCAAACGCCCTCCACGCCGGCCAAGGCTTTCACTGCTCAATTTGAGGACGTCAATCGCCGTTTGCTCGATATGGCCAGGGATTTCCCCGAAGAAAAATACGGCTATCGCGCCACCAAGGACGTCCGGTCTTTCCGCGAAATCGTCATTCATGTCGCTTCCGGAAACGCTTACGCCGCCAAAGCCGGCCGGGGCGAAAAAGCGAGCTGGGATGAAATCGATCCCAAGGGCTACGCCACCAAAGCCGCTGCCGTCGCCCTTCTTGAGAAGACCATCGCAGATGCCACTGCCACCTTGAAAGCCACTTCCGAGGATCGATGGACCAAAACGGTAGAGCCGTGGCTCGACGTAATCGAACACGCCGGAGAACATTACGGCCAGTTGGTGGTTTATTACCGCAACAACGGTATGGTCCCGCCGGAATCGCGTCCGAAGAAGTAACTACACGCTCAACAGATGCGCTTGGACCGGCGCGCTATTCAGGCGTGCCAGCGCTAGACAGTACCATCGCAGCTGGTTTTCGTAGCGTTTTCGATTGGGCCCGATCTCGGCGTCGGTCTTGAAATCGACCACCTGCCAGGTTCCGTTTTCCTCGAACGCCAGATCGATCACGCCTTCCAGAATTCGATTGCCGTCCAGCTTCAAAAGAATCGGTAATTCCCGCCGGCACAGTTCCGACTGTCTTGCCCGGTCCAACAGCGGGTGCCGCAGCGCGCCCGCCACGGTCCCCGCGGCATCTTTGATTTCCTGCTCCGTTGCCCCGAAAACACGGCCATGGACCGCGGCCAGTTCCTTGAGGATCTTTTCATCCGCTCTGAGCGGCGTATCGCGGAGGATGGTATGCACCAGCGTCCCAAAGCGCGGCCCCACGGAACGTCCGGCCGGCTTCTCAACAGCGTCGAACTTCACCTCCAGCGCAAAATCCGCCGGTGATTCCGCCGCTTCTGTCGCGGTGAACAAATCGAACTCCTTGCGCTGTCCGGCCGCGATGGTTTCATCGCGCCGCTCTTTCCAGGCACGATACTCAATCCAGCTGGACGATTCTTCATCGTTCGGATCGCCCTTCAAAATTTGTTCCTGGCGCAATCCCAGATTTACCGGCGGAGCCATTGTCAATGTGCGTGGATCCCACCAAACCACGGAGTGACTTCCCTGTTGTGGCGTGTGCAGGCCAGGTTGTACCGAAGGTTCCTCGTGCGCGAAGAAGGGCCTCTCCATTACCGACGCATCGCCGAAGTCCGGGCATCCCTCGGCGCGCGCAGCGTGCCGATAGCGGTCATGCGCGGGATAGATGGCTTTGTTCAGGGGGCCAAGCCATCCATCCAACTCTTCATCGCCCACGCTCGGAATCACCAGCAGATCACGCGCCCGCGTGGCCGCGACATACGCTACCCGCACTCCTTCGGCTCGTTCGCGCAACCGCTCCTGCGCTTCGTGCTCGCGCAATTCCCAGGGAGCGCAGCGCAGCAATCGGCTCGCGCACAGCCGCTCGCGCGCGTCCACGTACCGGTCCGGATCGCCGGCCGCGAGTTTCGCCGTCATGTCAGCCAGAATCACAACCGGAAATTCAAGGCCCTTGGCCCCATGTACGGTCATCAACCGCACTCCTTCGGCGCCCTCTTCGATCACCGGCGCCTCGGCCGAGTCCGCCTTCTCGGACTGCGCCTCCAGGTCCTCCACGAATCCGCGGAACGAAACTCCGCCCGATAGCTCGAAGCTTCTCGCGAGATCCGCGATGCGATGCACGTTAGCCAGCACTTGGTGTCCGGCCGGCCGCAATGCAAATCCGGCGTGAGCGCGCGTGGCTTCGAGCAACGCATTCACCGTGTCGGCGATAGGCCGCCGGTTGCGCCCGCGGTGCAGTTCTGCCAGCAAACTCAATGCTTCGGCGATCGGCCGGAATTCCGGAGCGAGATCGGCCGCCGGCGATCGAAACGCGCGCAGCCGTCCAACTTCATGATGAAACCGCAGCAGCAGATTGTCCGGTATCGCGAACAGCGAGCCCTTCAGAGTCGCAAAAACCGAGAGTTCGTCCTCGGGCCACTCGATGGCCGTCAGCGCGGCCCGCAGCGTCTCCACTTCTTCCCGGCTGTGAAACGATTTCGATCCAGCCAGCAGGTGCGGGATCTCGCGCGCTTCCAGCCCTCGAACATAATCGCGAGTAATGTCTTTGCCGAAATTGGTGAATCTGCGAAACAGCAGGCAGATGTGCCGCGCTGCAACCGGCATCAGCTTGGCCGGATCCTCGGGATCGCGAACCTTCCAGCCGCTGGCCCGCAGCAGCCACTCGCAGAAAGCCACAATCGTCTCGGGCAGAGAAGCATCGATGGCGATCTTCGAGATTCGCATGCTTCCGTAGGGCCGGGGAGCGGGCAGCGCGATGACGTTGGGTTGGCCCTGGATCCCGGGCGTGTCTCCGTCCAGCGGTGCATAAGCCGCCTGTCCCGCCTCGCCATCGTCCTGCATTTCCGTTTGAAACGCGGCGTTCACGAATTGTTGAATCGGACGCAGCGCTCGAAAGCTGGTGGTCAGTTGCACGATTCCTGCGCCGCGTTGCGCCAGCCCATCGCGAATCTCGCGGTACAGCACTACGTCGGCGCGCCGGAACTTATAAACCGATTGCTTGGGATCGCCAACCACGAACAGCTTTCCTGGCTTCGGCGCCACGTTGCGCCAGTTCGCTTCCGCCGGATCGTCCGCGGCCAGCAGCAGCAGGATCTCCGCTTGCAGCGGATCGGTATCTTGAAATTCGTCGATGAAGATGTGCGTGAAGCGGTCTTGCAGGTAGCGGCGAACGTCGGGCTTGTCGTGCACCAGATCGCGTGCCAGCAATAATAAATCCACGAAATCCAGTTTGCCCGCGCGCTGCTTCAGCTGATCGTAGCGCTCCACCAGGTCCCACATTTCGCCGCGTAGCACGGCCGCCAGATCGGCATCGGCGGCATGTTGGAACGCCTCCAGCTGATCCAGTAGATGCTGCCTCGCTTGCACCACTTGTTCGCGCGGAACGCCCACGGCGAAGAAGCCGGATCCTTTCAGAAGATTCTTCCTCATATCGCGGATCAGCTTGATCAGCAGGCTTTCCAGCGCATCGTAATCGCGAGCGCGCGCCGCCTCCGCGCGTTCAATCCAGGTGACGAGCGCTCGCGCGGGCCCGAGCGATTTCACCAGATTGTCGTTGCGCTTCGAACACCGGGAGGCAGCTTCCGCGACCAGCCGTACCTGTTCCACCAGCCGATCAACTTCGGCCTCGCGGTTGAATTCCATGCTGCGCCATGGCGCTGGATGGTCGCGCCACTCGATCAGCTTCCACGCCGCGTATTGCAGTTGCTCCATCGGGGAAGCGCCATCGAAGGAATCGCGCCAAGCCAGGCGCACCAGAGCGCGGCGGAGTCCGGGAGCGCCCTCGCCCAGCTTGCGTTGCATCCAGGCGCGAAAGGCTCGCTCATAAATGCGGGAAGCCTGCTGGTCCGAGAGTTCCTCGAACGCCGGATCCACCACGGCTTCCACCGGACGCTCCCGCAGAATCTGGGCGCAAAAGGAATGGATGGTGCCGATGGCGGCTTCTTCCAGGTGCTCCAGGGCGCTTTCGATGTTCGCTTTCTCGGCCGGCGCCGGGGCGGAGCTGCGCGCGCGGTCCAGCTCCTGGCGCAAGCGAAGTTTCAGTTCGCCCGCGGCTTTGTTTGTAAATGTCACAGCCACAATATGACCGATGCTGGTCAACCCGCTGGCCAGCACCGCCACAATGCGCGCGATCAATTCGGTCGTTTTGCCGGTCCCGGCCGAAGCTTCCACCACCAGGCTTTCGCCCAGCGAAGTACGGATGCGCGCGCGCGCCGCGCGGTCGTCAAGCCGGTGCTCAATTACCGGAGTCATGCTTGATCAAATCCAATCATGGCGAATGGCGAATTTCGATCAGCGAGTCCAGGCGATCGGGCTGTTTGCGCTTCACTCGAGTTTCTTCATAGGGGCCGCACGCGGCGGTGTAATCGCACATCGCGCAGGCGCCGGCCTGCGGAGCGGCGGGCAGAAATCCTTCCGCAATGGAAGTGTCGATGGTTTCGAGTATGCGCCGCAGACGTCCGCGCCCCTCGTCGTTCAGCGGAATGTCGAAGGCCGTGAAATCGCCGCGCTGGGTGCAGTAATAGAGCCGGCCAGATTCCACGGATTCGCCTGGGAGTGTTTCGCCCAGTAACGTTTCGGCCGCTAGCGCATAGAGCAAAGGCTGGAGCATCGCGCCGCCGCCCACATACTGCGGACGGTTTTGGGGCGCCTTCCCGGTCTTGTGGTCGGTGATGCGCAGAACATTGCGCGTCGCGTGCCGCTCGATCAGATCGATGGAACCGCGCAGCCGCACGTCGTCCAGGATCAGCGCTTCGTCAGCCGTGCTGGCCGGGTCGCGATCGGGATCGGGCGCTAGTCCGAAGCCGAATTCGAAATGGGCCGGAAGCCAATCGGATTCGCTGGCGCCCACATGCTGCAGCCACCCGCGCAGATCGGTGCGCAGGTTTTCGATTTCGCTCTTCCAGACCCGCGGGATGGCCGGGGCGAGTTCGTCTTCATAGCGCGCCGCTACGCGGTCCAGCACCCGATCCGCCAGGTCGAGCGTGGCGGGCATTCGGTGCCCGCTGATCGGAAGTAAGCTGGCGCGTATCAGTTCGCGGAAGAGTTCGAATTGCGTCGAGTGAAATAGCGCGCCGCGCGTGAGCGGATCCATCTGTTCCAGGCGAGCGGACTGTTCCCGAGGGCGAAGCTGAAACACGGCGTGCAGTAAAAAGCGATAGGGACACGCGGCGAACTGCTGCAGTGACGACGGCGAATAACTGCGTTTGGACAACCGTTGCGATTCCAGCGCGTGGAGCGTGGCGGCATCGGGATCCACCAGGCCATCGGCGCTCGACCACGATTTGTGCCAGCGTCGCCAGCGCGTACGCAACGACCGCGAAAGCGCCTCGTTCGATCGCATCAGGTAGCGCGCGCTGCCGATGGCTGCGGCGCCGCGCAGTTTGAGCGAAGCGTCGAGCGAAGAGAGATCGTATTCGGCGTCGTCGATCGCTTCGCGCCGGTTGCCCGGCGCCGGCCAATCCAGACGCGCGGGAGCGCTCGCTGCGGCGCGCTTTCCAAATTCAGTCAGCGACGGCAGACGGCCTTCGGCGGCGCGCACCACTTCCAATGCGTAGAACGACGGAACGCGGGCGCGGGCTTGCGCGATGTCCATGCGCGGATACGATACGACGAAATTGCTGCCGGCGGCGGCTGCAGCGGACCGCAACAGCATACGCTCGCGGGCGATTCGCCGCTCCTGCATCTCCAAACCGAGCCCGGCGCGCTGTGCGTCCAACAGCAGCGGATCCTCCAACGCGCGGCGCGGAAAAAGTCCTTCGGCCAGTCCCGGCAGGAAAACCACATCGAAGCTGCGTCCCCGGGCTTCATCGATGGGACCCACGAACACGCGCCCATAGCGGCGCTTGGGCGGCTCGGAGCGCAGGAAGCTCAGGCGCTCGCTCAGTACGTCGTAGACTTCGTCGAGCGAGACGGGACCCACTTCGCTCATGGGATCCAGCTCGCTTAAAACAGCCAGCACTGTCTCCGGCCTGCGCAATGCCACCTGTGCGAGCTCGGCCAAGCGATCCAGCCAGCCTCCCCAGCTTTCGGACGCGGGAAGCGATCCAAGAGCGTCAATCAGAGGAAGCGCAAAATGTTCCAAGCGGACCAGCTGCTCAATCCGGCGCCGGATGTGCGAACGAAACGTTTGGTCGTCTCTTTCGAGATCGCGTAATTGAGCCTGGAATTCGGCCCGGAGTCCGCGCAGGCGGCGCGCCCAGCGATCGCGGCCTCCAATCACGGCTGCGTCCACCAGTAGCTTTTCCCAACCCACGGGAAAATCGAGCGCTGGCTCCTCGGCTTCCGATGAAGGTGTCTGGAAATTCCCGAGGATCTCGTCATCGGCGGGAACCCACTCCTGTGGGCGGGTCTCAGGCGCGCCCGCGGCGTCCAGCGGCGGCACCTGACCCAACGAAAGATATTCGGCGAAGCGCGATGCCGAGCAGCCATCGCTCGCGCAGGCCAGCAGTGCGAGAAAGGCCCGGCCGGCGGGATCCGGACGCGCAGCGCCCCGGCTGAAGTAATGATCGATTCCGGCGCGCCGCAGAGCTTCCTCCACTAGCGGCTGGTACGGGTCGACATTGCGCAGCAGAATAGCGATGCGATCGAACAGCATGCCTTGTTCCGCCAGCTTGCGGATGCGGCGTGCGATCTCGACGCACTCGAAGCTTTCGCCCGGCGCCGAGAAGAGCAGGTTCGCGTCAGGTGGCGCGGATGGCGGCGGATCGGAAGAAAAGAGCCAGGTCCGGATGCGGTCCAGGGTCCGCGCGGGCGGCGTGTCGTCGAGATCCTCGGCGGCTACTCCGAGAATGCGTTCGAGTGATCCAATGTCGTCGTCGCCCGACGTCGCCGTGGCGAAGACGCTGGGCGATCGCTGCACCAGGGTTGCAAGCAGCCGCTCATGCGCCGCGGATTCCACGGCGAGTCCCAGCAAAACCAAAGGCAGGCGCGTGAAGCGATGATCGGTGTGCGTGGCTTCTTCGGCCGCAAGACGGAGCAGCAGCGGCAAATCCGCAACCGACCTCGCAGCCAGTTCCTTTTCGTACAGTGCGAGGAGATGTGCCAGGTCGCCGGGGGGAGGGGTCACGTCTTCGAGCCGGAGTTCGGAAATCGTTTTCGCGAGCGCCCGCGCGAAACCGGGCGTTTGTGCCACCGGCGCGAAATAGGGAAGATCGTTCGCGCGCGCGGCCGTGTGGACGATGCGAGCGGCCAGCGCTTCGATGCCCAAGCGCGAGATGGGCGCAAGCGCAAGACGGCCCATGGGCTGTGCGGCGAGATTCGCGGCGAGTTGCGTAAGCGTGAGCGCGTGAAGGCCTTGCCGGCCGGCTGGAAAAGCGTGGATGGCGAGTTCGTTGGCGGCAGCTCGCGTGGGCGCAATGATCAGGACTTCAGCGTGCGGCTCTTGAGCGGCGAGGAATGCGGCCGCACGTTCCAGCAGTGTGGCGTTGGAGCGGGAATGAATCAGCGCGCGATGGACCAAACACAATTATATGTAGCGGCTGCGCGATAGACTTATTTCAAGTGAGACTTCCATCTCTATTCGTTCTGAGCTCGATTGTATTGACCGCCGGGCCGCTCGATGACACCCTGGCCACGGGCCGCAAGGCGCTGGAGCATGACGGTGTCGCGACGGCCTGGAAGCTAGCCCGGCAAGTTCTGGCGGACGCTCCGGATTCCGCGGCGGCGCACGAGTTTGCGGGCGAGGTGTTGTTCCGGCGCGGGGAGTTCACCGCAGCCGATGCCGAGTTCAAGAACGCCGTCGGCTTGGATCCGCGGCTTGCATTGGCATGGTGGGGCCTGGGTCGGGTGGCTGCGTGCGCGGCGATGAACCAAACCGCGCTGGAGGATTTTCACCACGCGTATCAATTGAATCCCAAAGATCCACGGATTCTGGCAGCTTGGAAGGCGCTGGATGGTCGCCACGCGACGGTGCTGGCGAGTCCCTATCAGCCTTCGGAAATTCTACTGCGCGGTTTTGAGAACGCGACCCACACCCGCACCTACGGCCTGGAGGTGCTGGTGAACGGCATTCCCGTAAAGCTGGTGCTGGATACAGGGGCGTCGGGAATTGTGATGTCGCGCGCATCGGCCGCAAGGGCGCAACTGGCGCGGCTGGCCGATGGGGTTGTGCGAGGCATCGGCGACGACGCCAAAGGTACGGGCGGCTATCGCGCTCTCGCGGAGCATTTTCGGATCGGCGATGTGGAATATCGCGATGCGCTGATCAGCGTCGCCGATCAGAACATCACCGGCATCGAAGACGGCTTGATCGGATCGAATGTCTTTTCCGAGTTTTTGATCACCCTGGATTTCGCGGGCGGGAAACTGCGCTTGGACCCGCTGCCCGGCCATCGACCCGGCGCTGAATTTCCTGATCGAATGGAAATTCCCGAGATGCGCGACGCCGCGCGCGTGTACCGCTTCGGCCATCTTTTATTGGTTCCGGTCCACGTGAATTCCCACGAAGGGCTCTTCGTGTTGGACACGGGGGCGGCGAACACCATGATGTCTTACGACCTGGCGGCTGTGGTGAGCCACGTTGATCGCGACGACCGGACCACGCTCCGTGGGTTGAGCGGCAAGGTGGGCGACGTGTATAAGAGCGGGAATCTGGAGCTGCGATTCGCCGGGTTCACGCAGAAGAATCAGGGCGTGACGGTGATCGACACCTGGACGCTGAGCCATCGGCTGGGGACCGAGATTTCGGGCTTCCTTGGACTGCCCGTTCTGGATTTGTTCACGCTGACCATCGACTATCGCGATGGGCTGGTCAAGTTCGAGCGGAGGCGGTAAGGCGGGCGCAGTCTAGTGCAATCCCTCCAGCCACTGGATAATTTCGCTTTCCAGCAGGATGCGCCGATCGGACCAACTGTGATCGGTGGCGACGTGCAGAAGGCCTTGGCATTGCCCGCACTTCGTCGGCCATGCTTTCGGCTGTGACGCCGGCCAGCGATTCCATGTCATCGGCCATCATAGCGATCGCACGATCGCGCGGAGCCTCGCCTAGCGATCCCATGTCGGCGGCCGAAATCAGGATGGCTCCGATCAGTGCATGATCGTTGGCTGCGGTGTGCGCGGTAACCCAGCCGCCCATACTGTGACCGGCAATCGCGATGCGCTGGGTATCGATGCCCAACTTGGCGGCGTTGGCAGGATCGCGCAGGTAGGCGAGCACCGCGGTGGCGTCTTCCAGCGTCTGGGCAAAGCGGAAGTTGCCCGGACTGCCCCACGACCCGCGGTAGTTGAACGTCACCGCGTTCCACCCGCCGCCGCGCACGGCTTGCGCCAGATCCAGATTCTTCTCGTTGCCCGGCAGGCCGTGGCAGATGACGAGGGTTGGATGCGGTCCTGCCCCCGGCGGCGAATAGAGGAGGCCATTGATGAGCAGACCGTGGCTCGGAATGTGAAGCACGGTCATCTTGGCGGGATGCGCGGCGTCGGCTGGAGGATCGGTGTAGATGGCCGCGGGAACCGATTGGGCGAGAGCGGCGCTCGATGCCGCAGCGAGAATCGTGAGGATAACGATACGACTATGCGGCGACTTCCACATAATCGACCGACGACTGGGGCTCGGGAATTGCTTCGCCGATTTCACGCATCGCTTCGAAATGGGCAGCCAACGCGTTTTGGAAATTGCTTCGTGTTTCTTCCGCGGTGTCGCCGGCCGCTACGCATCCGGGGACATCCGGCGAGTACGCCGAATAGCCCGTGCACGTTTGCTCAATGATTACCGGATAGCGTCTCACGCTCATTTCAGACCCGCCTTTTTGAGTATAGCGTTCAGCGTGCCGGTGGCGAGTTCCTTCCCCGGATTTCCGGGCACCGTAACGACGACGGCCTCTTTCGGATGCTTGAAGTGGCGATGGCTACCTTTGGAACGCATCTCAACCCATCCATTCTGCTCCAATAAGCGAATCACCTCGCGCACCTTCAGTGGCATGAATTACCATTAACCGTTCACTGCTTCTTCTTCTCAAGGAATCGATCGCGGATCTGCGCCAGCGTTCGGCCCTCTAGATCTCTCCACCTTGTCCAGCCGTTCGCGGTCTCCCGATCGCTTCCAGCGCTTTGGATGCATGCTAGAGCGGCATAACTCGGCGCGGAGAATGTTCGGCCCAGCGTTTCCAGCGACCCATCGGCTGAGACGACGGCTTCGTATTGCTTCTTCTCACCCCCCTCGGGGTTTGTAGGACATGAACAAGGACTGCCCCGGAGATAGCAGGCCGCTCTCCATCAGGTCGGTGATATTGATATCGTAATACTTATATCCCGGGGCCGATTCGTCGGAACCCGGAGAGGTGTCAAGCAGGTAGATTGAGTCGGGGCCGAATATGAGCTCCGCGTTGCTCTGGACAACCGTTTCCAGTTCCTGCTCATAGCTAAAGGGCGCCGATATAAACCTAGTCTTTCCCTGAATGATCACGATTTTATAGACCCGTCACTTTCCAAAGTCACGAAACGCACTAGAGAGCGTGCCATGGTACACCCCCCTCGCCTAATCGACCTGGGCAACTTGTCCAGCGGCACGTTCTCCGAAGTGTTCCGAGCTATCGTTTGGTGGACAGGGAACGCTTCCAAAAGAAATAGCCGAGCATGGTTTTGGCGTCGACGATGTGGCCGGCCTCGATAGCAGCTTCGATTTCTTTCGCGCTGAACCAGCGGGTAGTGATGCGCTCGTCGCCCATGGGCGTGGCAATGCCGGCGGTGAGTCCGGTGGCGAGAAAGATGGTCATCTTCTCGGACAAAAAGCCAGGGCTGGGAAAGAACGAAATCAGTTGTTTCCAATTCTTCGCGTGGTAGCCGGTTTCCTCTTTGAGCTCGCGCTTGGCCGTTTGGAGCGGTTTTTCGCCCGGATCAACCGAGCCTGCGGGCAGCTCCCACAAGAAGTGCTGGGCAGGCAGCCGATATTGGCGGACCAGCAGAACACGCTTGCGATCATCGACCGGCATCATGACAGCCGAGCCGCGATGATGCACGATGGCGCGCTTGATTTCAAATCCGCCGGGCTCAACCGCATGGTCCTCCGTGACGGTGAACAATCGGTTCTTGAATTTCTCCACTGACGAAACGATTTTCATGATTTGTGAATGGCCTTTTCGAACTCGGCGAGCGGCAGCGTGTTCAGGACATCGCGGGCTTCCAGCCAGCCGCGGCGCGCGGTCAATATGCCTAAGGGCATGTTGATTCCAAGATGCTTGGTCTGGTGCGCGTCGGTAGATATTGCGAACTTCGCGCCCAGCGCTTTGGCGGTGCGGATCATATTGGATCCCAGATCCAGCCGCTCGGGGCTACCGTTGATTTCAAGATACACGTGGCGGCGCGCGGCTTCCGTGGCGACGCGTTCGAAGTCAAACGGAAACGGATCGCGATGCAGCAGCATGCGGCCGGTGGGATGGCCCATCACGCGCATCGAGGGCGATTCCAGGGCGCGCATCAGCCGATCCGTCATCTCCGCGGCTTCCAGATTCATATGGCTGTGAACGCTGCCGATAACGATGTCGAGCTCGGCCAGCGCGTCCTCGGCGAGATCCATTTCACCGTCGCGCTTGATGTCGCATTCGAGTCCGGAGAAAACGCGAAGCGGCAGGCCGCTGCGATTCAGATCGCGGACCTGTTTGGCGAAAGCCACGGCGCGCTTTTCATCCAGGCCGTTGGCCATGGCGAGAGCTTTGGAGTGATCGGTGATGGCGACGTATTCGTATCCCAGCGCGTGCGCGGCCTCCACCATTTCTTGCAGCGTAGCGCGGCCGTCGGTTTCGGTGGTGTGCATGTGCAGGTCGCCGCGGATGTCGGAGAGCTCAATCAGCTTAGGGAGGCGACCTTCGAGCGCGGCTTCGATCTCGCCGCAGTTCTCGCGCAGCTCGGGAGGAATCCAGGCCAGACCCAGCGTGGCGTAAACTTCCTCTTCGGTCTCGCCGGCCACGCGGACCTCGTCACTCACGCGGAACAGGCCGTATTCATTGAGCGTTAGACCCAGCTTCAACGCACGGCTGCGCACCAGAATGTTGTGTTCCTTGCTGCCGGTGAAGTACTGCATGGCAGCGCCATAGCTTTCATGCGGAAGCGCGCGGAGATCCACCTGAATGCCGTCGAGTCCATATTGGATGCTGGCTTTGTTGGGGCCTTTGCCGAGCACGGTGTGCGCTTTGGGATGCTGGACGAATCGTTCGAGCGCATCCGCCGCACCCGGTCCGGTGACCAGGAGATCGAGATCGCCAATGGTGTCCTTGCCGCGGCGGAGGCTGCCGGCGGCGGCGATTTTCTCGATGCCTCCGGTTTCCGAAAGATAGGGAATCAGCTCGCCCGCGACCTTTTGTCCGAAGCTGAGCAGAAACCGGCCGGTGCGCTGGCGGTATTGCGCGATGGACTTGAGAACTTTTTCCTCCAGCTTGGCGCCCATGCGCGGGAGCTCGCGCAGTTTTTGCTCCTTGCAGATGCGTTCCAGCTCGTCGATGGTGGCGACTTTGTAGTGTTCGTAGACCATCGCGATGCCCTTCGGGCCTAGCCCCTGGATCTTGAACAGATCGAGAAGCGTGGGCGGAAATTGCGCCAGCAGGGTATCGCGTTTTTCGAACGAGCCGCGTTTCGCGAGCTCTTCGAGCACGCTGGCGAGACCCTTTCCGACGCCCGGAATTTCGGTGACCTTCCGTTCGGGATTGGCCAGGATGTCATCGACGCGCTCCGGAAATCCTTCGATAGCCGACGCGGCGTTGCGGTAGGACCGGATGCGAAAACCATCCTCGCCGGCAATCTCCATCAGGTCCGCGGTTTCGGCCAGAACGCGCGCGAATTCACGATTTTCCATGGGCCTATTTTGAGCTTGGGCCGCGCGGCCCGACTGAAATTGCACCCAGCATATGGGGCTCCACGTGAACCAGTACGTCGGCCACCCAGTCGATTTCGGAGCGGATCTTTTCGCGAACTTGTGTGGCGATTTCGTGGGATTCGTAGACGGTCATGGCGGAGTCCACTTCCAGGTGCAGATCCACGTGCCACTTCAAGCCGGTCTTGCGCGCGAAGCATTTTTCAATGCCGAGGACGCCCGGAACGGTGAGGCCGGCCATGCGGATGCGGTCCATCGCGTCTGGGTCGGGCATGGTGTCCATCAATTGGACGACGGTGTCGTGTACCACGCGGACCCCTAGGAAGACGACGATAACGCCGACCGCCGAGCCGCCGATTCGGTCGGCAGCGGAGAACCTTTCGGGATCGAGCAAGGTAAGGCCGAGGCCGATCAAGGCCGTGGTTCCGGAGAGAACGTCGACGGTATCGTTCCAGGCGTCGGCTATTAATCCGGAGCTCTGGATGCGGCGGCCGTAGCGCCATTTCGCGGCACTCATGATGGACTTGATCGCGATGGAGGCGATGAGCGGCCAGATCGCGTATGCAGCCGGAGGGCGGCTGGAGCCATGAGTGAAGTGGAGCGACTCGAAGGCGATCAGAGCTCCGGTGGCGACCAGCAGCATTCCCACCGCCAGGGCGCTAAGCGTCTCGAGCCGTCCGTGCCCGTAGGGATGCTCCGAGTCGGGCGGCTTGGCGGCGATGATCAGACCAAGCAAAACGAGTCCGGACGCCAGGACATCGCCGGCGGATTCAACGCCGTCAGAAACAGTGGCGGTGGACTGGGCGTGGAGACCGATGGTGATCTTCCCGGCGGCCAGCCCGGCGCTCACCAGCATGCTGGTAATCGCAATGCGGCGGCCGGCGAGTTCGGCGGTCACTCGGACCCTCCGGTCACCTGCGCCTCTTCTGGACGTGGACCAGTTGGTAGCTACCCTCCACCAGGCCGCGGATCTCGGCCCAATTCAGTTTGGTGTTGGCGCGCAGCGAGACCCAGCCGTGCTGGCCGACGTAGGGAGTTCGATAGAAGCGGTCGTCCTCAAGGAACACGGGCTGCATCTTTTTCCCGACCTTGACGCAGATCGAGAGCACGCCCTTGTAGGTTTCCAGCACCGTAAAAGTTTTGGTGCCCACCTGAAAGGTGGGGTGGCCGAAGGTAGTGGTTTCACTGGTTTTCGGCAGAGCTAAACAGATTTCGCGCAAGTGTTGCAGTATCTTCTTTTCTTCCATCAGCAGTCACATACCAGCGTACTAGAAGGCGGGTGGGGCAGAGAAGCCGGGCGGCACGAGACGCCATCACTGAACGACCCAGTATCCCTGGCGCGTCTTGACTCGCAGGTCCGGCCGGTTCTTAACCGTCACCAGAATCTTATGAAAGCTTCCCGGCACGCCGCCTTTGGGTTCGAAGCTGAGGACGTATTGCCTATGCACTTCTGCACTCACCAGTTGAATGGCCCGCTCCAGAGCGTTTTTCTTGAGAAAGCTCAGTTCTTCGATCGCGTATATATTACCGCCCGGCCCAACATCGAAGGGGACTGGCGTGTCGTCGGGGGCGGGGCAGAGAGCGCACTTCTGGACCTTGATGCGCTCGGCTTCGGGTTTTAGATCCTCCGCGGTTTTGGGCTTTACCGTGAATGGCTCCAGGAAAGGCGAATAGGTGAGCCAATAAACCGCGGCATTTTGGCGCTGCACTTGTTCCATCACTTCCGGCAGCTTCGCGATACTGGAGCGATCGCGGCGCGCGGCGATCACGAGGATAATTTGGCGGCGTCCGGGTGGGCGCTGCCAGAACATGAGGAGCGCCTGGTGCATGGCGTCCAGGATGTGCGCGTCGCCGCCTTCCCTGCGCAGCATGCCCAGCGAGTGAATCACGAAATCCGGGTTGCCGGTGAACTCCTGCTGGACCTTCACTTCGTCACTGAACGAGATCACTGTGGTTTCCCCGGCGTCGGCTGCCAGCAATTGCGTGAACAGAATGCCGCTGCCGCCGAGTTTGTCGATGACTGCTCCCGAATTCGCGCTGGTTTGGACCGCGACCACCAAGTCAATCGGGTACGTCATCCAATCCATCTGTATTCTCTGCGGCACAGTGTTGTCGTAGAGGATCAGGTCGTCCGCGGTCAGGCCGTCGACGTTGTGTCCCTTGGAATCGGTGATGGTGGTGGGCGCGACTACCAGTGGGACGGTGCTTTTGAACTGGGCGGAGGCCGAGCACGTGAGGATGAGGAGCGCGCCGGCCAGACGCATTGGCGTAGGGCTTGCTGCTGGCGGACCAGTCACGTTTGGAAATGTTCAGCCTATCGGAACTAATGCGCGGGAGGGGCCTGCTCCTTTGACGTTCCAGAGTGCTACCACTGCTGTGTAAGTGGGGGACCTGACGCGACCGGGGGGCTGGGATTGCGGAATCTGACGCTGGCTGAAGCAAGGACCAGCTCCTAAGTCGCACATTTTGCAGTAAAAGGCCACGGCACGCTGCATGCATTTCAGCATTATATGCAGAATACGGCTCAAAAGTTCTTGCACAGAATCAAAGCGGGGTTGCCTCACAGCTGCTTGCGCGAAGAGATAAGTAAGTTGTCCAGCGATGAACTCGTCGCAGTACTTCTGTTGTGGTATAACTCTCGCGCGAAATTGGCGCCACCGGTTGGGATTCGGGAATCTGGCGCAGGTCGAACAGATCTTCGAAGCCGGGTTGCCTCCTAGTGCTACGGACAAGGCGAGTGGGCGGGTGATAAGACCCGCGTAGCGGTCCAGGGCAGTTTCCAACCAACATCGAGACTATTCAGCGTTGAACCAGCGAGCGAAATCCGCATGAATGAATTGCTTCACTCCTTCGCGTCCGGTGAGGCGCAACCACAAGCTGCCATGTTCGCGTTCGACATGCACGTCGATGTCGAAGAAGGGACAGCACAGGCGTTCGCCGGTGACCCATTCAGACACCAGTTGAAACGTGGCGGTGTCCGGCGGGAACTCGAATTCAAAGCCATCGCGCAACTCGCGGATGCTTTTCTTGCGGTCCCGTAGGGCGGGGCTTAGTTCATCGAAGTGGCGCTTGCGTGCCTGGGGCGTAAGAGCGGCCCGGTCGCAAGCGAATGGGGACTCGGCGAAAGCCGGCAGTGCTAAGACGGCCAGGACCAATGAAAGTAGGAGCTTCATGCTTGACCTCCAGCATGATGCTACGGCTTCAAGCTGACTTGAAGTCAAGAACTTTCTTGCGAATAGTTTTCCTAAGTCGCCCTATAATCGACGCATGGCGCAATGGTCAATTTCGAAGATCGCGCGAGAGGTTGGGTTGCGCGCCTCGGCAATTCGCTATTACGAGCAGATCGGCATCCTGGAGCCGGCGCGCCGCGTGGGCGGCCAGCGGCGTTATGACGAGACGGTGCTCTACCGGCTGGCCGTCGTACGCCGGGCGCAGGAAGCGGGATTTACTCTGGATGAAATTCGGCAGTTGTTCTTCGGCTTCCGGCCATCCACCCCGATTTCCGAGCGATGGAAGAAAATCGCGGAGCGGAAAATGCTGGAGCTGGATGCCAGGATCAGACAGATTCAAAGCATGCGAGGGCTTCTGAAGAAGCTGCAGACTTGCTGCGAGTGCGAAACGGTGGAACGGTGCGGTGCGGGAATTTTACGGCGCCAAAGCGCTACTCAAGATCGATCGGGTCCCGCGGCTCGGCCAAGGCGGTCGATTCGGTAAGTGGGCCAGGTTCGAAGGGAGTCACGAAATCGGCAGTGGGGGATTCAACCGTCGGTTCGGGCGCCGGTTCGTCCACGCCGCCCAGAGGCGCGGCTTCTTCGGCCGAGAGCGGCACTTCGCATTCGCAGCAATCGCTGCACCGTTTGCAGCGCTCGCAGCGATGGTTGGAGCAGGCGTCCTTGGTGCAATAGGCGCAAATGTTGCTGGACGGCTCGCCGCAGATGCTGCAAGTGAAAACGATTGCGTTGACGGTTCCGGAAGTAGCCATCATGGATGAGCAACCTTTTTGGTCTTGGGCGCGGGCTGCTGCAGCAGGGCGGCGCGGCAGCGTTGAGCTTCGCGGTCGGCCACTTCGAATTCCCGTTCCTTCTGCGAGGAGAGATCTAGCAGGTATTGGCGCAAGCGATCGCGATTGGTGCTGTTTTCGGCCAGCAAGGATTGCATCAGGTTGGCCAGCGCCGGATTCTGATACTTACGGACGCCCTCCACCAGCGAAGCAAAGCTGGAATCCAGCGCCTGCATGCGGAAATAAGCGTCCAGGCCCAAGGGCAGGCGTTCCGGCTGTCTGGAAAAGGCGTCGGTGGAAGCAAGCAGGTACTGGAGCTGGTTCTGCACGGATTTCCCTTGGGCGATGTAGGCTTCCGGCGCGCCCTTGGATTGCCAGGTGGCGGGCTGCACCTGATCGATGACCGGCTTCAAGCGCTCAGCCTGCTGGGAAAGCGCATCGAGGAGCTTGCGGGTGTCCCACTCGGAAGCGACGCCCTGGTCGGTGGCCGAAGGGGCTCGGGTTGGCTCAGGGGTTTGCCCGAGGGCCGCGAAGCTAGCCGTGAGATAGAGGCAGGAAATTAAGGCGAACGAAAGCGAAAAAGACTTCATGGCGACCATCCCTAAGGCTAGTTTGGCACACTGCGCCCGGAGCGGCTAACCGAGAGGGGCACGGTCTACTGCGGAGGAGGCGCGTTGGGCGGGGCGGGCGGCCCATGGTCGCCGGTTTGAGGTCCAGTTGGAATTGAGATGCCGTCATGACCCGCGGGACTGATGGCGATGCGATAGGCGGCGTCTTCCAAGCCGCGCATGATACGGTGAAACAGCTCGTTCTTGTCAATGACGCTTTGCGCCAGCGGCTGGTCGCGATAGACGTGCAGCGATTCGCCGGCGTTGACGATTTTGGCCGAGCCGGGCTTGAGTGCGTGCCGCACTTCCACGGATCCTTCTTCCACTGAAACGATGGTAGTCTCGTCGTCGTCGTTGATGCTGACGTTGAAAATGGTGCCGCGAACCGAGATCACTGCGGTGGGAGTCATGATGCGGTTCGGATTCGGCTGGCCGCCCAAGCGCTGGATATGAATTTTGACACGTCCTACGAACAGATCCAGGAGGTCCTGAAGACTGCCGGGGTTTTTGCGGAAAATGACGTTGGAGCTGGGGTAAACCTCGAAGGTGCTGCCATCCGACGTCTGAAACTTGGCATAGCCGTCTGGGCCGGTGAGGATCACCTGTTGGGTCTGAACCTGGTCGCCCACATTGAGGGACCACGGTTGGGAATCGCGCAGCACGGAGACATCGCCGGTCAAGGACAGTACTTTGGCCGCTTCGCCGGAAGATTTGGGGAAGATAAGCTGGGCCGAGCAAATGCCAGCGCCCGCAAGCAGCAGCAGCGCGCCGTACAAAGCATGTGCGACGGTCTCCCCGACGATGTTGCCACTCCGCTTCATAAAGTTAAAGTTAACGAGAAACCTAGCCGATTCCACACTAGGGTACTATGTGGTTTATTACTGCCCCAAGTCTTAACAAAACAGTCTACCACCAAAAGTGCAGAGCAAGAAGACATCCTATCGGGTTCTTGAGCAAGAACCTGTATAGATTCAGCTCGTTTGAAGGAACAGGGATCCGCTGAAGGGATACAATAGACTCGTTTGATGTGTCGGAGGGCCACAATTCGCGCGGTAGGCTGCCTGGGTCTGGCGGCGTTGCCGTGGTGCGCTTCAGGACCGGCCTGGGGTCAGGAAACCGGCGCCATTTGGCGCCATGTGGGGAATTCGGCCATCGAATTGGGGGTGCTTCCGTCGGTGGCAACGGGTCCGGTGGACGCGGTCTGGTACTCCCCGGACGGATCCAGCTTGTTCGCGAGGACTGCCGCGGGGCGTGTTTTTCGGACTACGGACTTCGAACAATGGCAGGTTGTTACGGACGTCAAGACGACGCCGCCCGCCAGGAACGAAGCTGCGGCAGCGGATGGCCGCTGGTACGAAATCGGTGAGGATGTTTACCGGTCCGACAATGCCGGGGCGAGCTGGGTGAATCTGACCAGCTACCGGGGTGCGTGCCTGCTGGGGCCGGGGCTGCGGGCTGTTGCGGTCTCGCCGCTGGATCCCGAGGACGTGGTGGTGGCTTCCGACACTGGGGTTTGGCGAACGCTGGATGGGGGCAATTCCTGGACCGGTCTAAACCAGTTGCTGCCCAATTTGCCGGCGGTGCGTTTGTTGGGATTGCCGAGCGGAACCCGCGGGGTGCGGCTGGAGTTGGCGGGCGGTGCAGGGGAGGTGGAGTGGGCGCCGGGCGAGAGGACGGCGTGGAAGCCGCTGGCTGCGGCGGATGTGGAACGCGAGCAGAACTTGAAAGGCGCCTTATCGCAGGTGTTGAAGGATTCGGTGACTGCGATTGCGGCGGCCGAGGATTACATTTACGCCGGCGACAGCGAGGGACGGCTGCAGGTCTCAGCCGATGCCGGAGTAAGCTGGGGCGCGACGTTCCACGTGGGCGAACAGGGCAAGCCGGGCGACCAGGGTCCAGTGGAAGCGATCTGGGTAGACGCCGACGATCCGCGCGTGGCGATTGCGGTGTTGGGCGCTCGCGGGGCCGCAGCGGCGGGCTCCCCTAAGCCCGCGTATGTGCTGCGCACCATGAACGGCGGCAGTTTTTGGGACGATATCACGGCTAATCTTCCGGAGACCGCGGCGGCGCATGGGGTGGCGGCCGATCGCGGCAGCGGCGTGATTTACGTCGCAACCGATGCCGGGCTGTTTTACACCACGACGGATCTCGGATCGGCGGGACGGCCAACGGTATGGAGCTCGCTGAGCGGGCATTTGCCGGCCGCGGCGGTCACTGATGTGAAGTTGGATGCGGGCGCGAATCAGCTATTCGCGGTGTTGGCGGGCTATGGAGTCTACACCGCAATCGCGCCGCATCGTTTGCGCGCTGCGCGGATCGTAAACGCAGCGGACTATAGCAGCGCGCGCGCCACGGCTCCGGGCGCACTGCTGAGCGTGTTAGGAGCGCGCGTGGAATCGGCCCGCACGCAGGACGCCGCGGCGCCGGTGCTGGATGCGAGCGCGACGGCTTCGCAGATCCAGGTCCCGTTCGAGGCGAAAGGCGAAAACGTGTCGCTGTCGCTGGATGTGGCGACAGGACCGCTGACGTTCGGCGTAGCGTTGAAGAGCGCGTCACCGGCCATCTTCGTGGATCCGGAAGGGACGCCGCTCATCATGGACGCGGCGAGCGGGATGCTGCTGGATGCCGGCGCGCCGGCGCGCGCGGGTTCGCGAATCCAGGTGCTGGCCACTGGCTTGGGGCAAGTGAAGCCGGATTGGCCAACCGGACTGGCAGCGCCGCTGAAAGATCCCCCACTGGTGGCCGCGACGGTTCACGCCTACTTGGACGGATCGCCGGTGGAGGTAACCGAGGCCTCGCTCGCGCCGGGATACGTGGGGTTCTATTCGATCGAGATCCAACTGCCGCGGATTGCGGACGCAGGCCCAGCCGAGCTATACATCGAAGCGGAGGGGCAGCAGAGCAATCGTGTGCGATTGTATGTGGAACAGTAGGGCGGGGGTTCCGCTCCCTCACGGTCGCGGCTCGGTAAACTAATGCTTCCCACTTCCTGGCGGCGGCTGCTCAGCCTGATTCGCATTTTGCTGGGGATGAGTTGCCTGGCAACCCAGTTGATTTCCTCCAGCTTCGTCTGGACCGACACGGCGATCCTGTTCGCCGTTTACATCATTTATGCGTGCGTGGCGTTGTTCTGGCGAGGGCTGGAGGATTCCGGGTTCCCGACGCTGGCGCTGGTCGTGGATTTTGTATTCTTTTTCATCGCGGCCATCAGCGGTGCGGCGTATGGGTATTGGATCAGCTCGGTGTTTTATGCCTACGTGCTGCTGGCAGCCGTGATGCTGCATCCCTGGTGGAAGACGGTGCTGGTGGCGGTGGCGGCGATCGCGCTGCTGTACGTGGTGCCGACGCTGCATTCGGCCGAGATACTGCGGCCGGCTTTTATCGCGGCCGGAATCCTGGGCAGCGTGCTGGCAATCCAGCGCGAGTATCTGGAGGAGCGGCTATCGAACAGCTCGCGCCAGACGGTGTTGTACCGCTATGACGCCGAGAAGGCGCGCGAGAGCGAGCGGCAGCGCATTGCGGCCGATTTTCACGACGGCCCGCTGCAGAGCTTCATCAGTTTTCAGATGCGCCTAGAAATCATCCGCAAGTTGCTGACGCGCGATTTGACGGCGGCCACCGAGGAATTGTTGCAGCTGCAGGATCTGTGCAAAAGTCAGGTGAACGAGCTGCGCGCCTTTGTGCGCAGCATGCGGCCGGTGGATGTGGAAGGCAGCCTGAACGCGACGCTGCGCCGGGTGGTGGAGCAGTTCCAGAAAGACAGCGGGATTCCGGCGACCTTTGTGAGCGCGGAGTTTCTGGAGCCATCCGAGCCGGAGATTTCGCTGGAGCTGCTGCAAATTGTGCGCGAAGCGTTGTACAACGTGCAGAAGCATTCCTCGGCCACGCGGGTGGCGGTGAGCATTGCAAAGTCGGACACGGTGCTCGAGATCCTGGTGGAGGACAACGGCACCGGTTTCCCATTCAGCGGCCGGTACACACTGGACGAGCTGGAGCTGCTGCGGCTGGGACCCATGAGCATCAAGCGGCGCGTGCGAACGCTGGGAGGCGACCTGGTGCTGGACTCCAAGCCGGGACAGGGCGCGGGGCTGAAGATCCGGCTGGCCACGTGAAGTGGCCGGTTATTAGTAGTTGGTTGTTGGTTGTTGGCCTGGCGGGCTGTGGGAAGTATCGGGATTTTACGCTGCCTGAGCAGCCGGGCGGGCCGTCCGTTGCATGGAAATGGCAAGCGCGCGCGAACCCCGTACTCACGCCCGGCGGACAGGGCGAGTGGGACGCGGTGGATGTTCTGAATCCTTCCGTGGTCCGGCAGGGTGATGCCTACTACAATTTTTATTCCGGATACGATGGAAAGACTTGGCACACCGGCCTGGCGGTTTCGGGCGACGGGATTACCTGGAACAAGGAAGGCAAGATTTTATCGCCGGAGGCGGGGACCTGGGAGAGTGGCGGGATCGCGGCCAATGGTTCGGCCATCACCGACGACAGCGGCATCCTGTATTACTACCAGGCCGGGAACCCGCTGGAGATTGGCCTGGCGCGATCGCGCAACGGGCATCAATGGCAGCGCAACGAAACACCGGTGCTGCCGAACGGGCCCTACGGAAGCTGGGATGAGCGGGGCGTGGGGGATCCGTACGTGATACGAGCGGGGCGCGCCTATTACATGTTCTACCTGGGAATGGACCGCGCCGAGCGGCAGCGGCTGGGCGTGGCGACATCCGAAGATGGCCTGAGCTGGTACAAGCTGCGGAGTAATCCGATTCTGGAGCTGGGCGAATACGGCGCGTTCGATGCAAACGGGCTGGGCGAGCCGGCGGTGTGGGCCGCGCGAGGCTACTACTGGATGCTGTACACGGGGCGCGATAGCGGCGAGATGCGGCGGCTGGGTATGGCGCGCTCGCGCGACGGAGTCCACTGGGAGAAACTGGCGATGGTGATTGCGGGTGCCGAGGCGTGGGATTCGAAAGTGATCTGCGATCCAACCGTAATCGCAGAGGGCGATCGCATTACAGTATGGTTTGGAGGCGGCGATGTGGCGCATCCGGATCAGAACATTCATGGCCAGATTGGTTTGGCCGCGTTAGTCCAACAATGAAAATCGGAATCACGTGTTATCCCACGTATGGCGGCAGCGGCATCGTCGCGACCGAGCTGGGCCTGGAGTTGGCCACGCGCGGGCATGACGTGCATTTCATCACGTACGCCAATCCGATCCGGCTGGATCCGGGGACGCCGCGCATCTTTTATCACGAAGTGGAAGTCTCCAACTACCCGCTATTTCAATACCCGCCGTACTGCCTGGCGCTGGCGTCGCGGATGGCGGAAGTTGCCGAAGACTACGATTTAGATCTGCTGCACGTGCACTACGCGATCCCGCACTCGACCGCGGCCATGCTGGCGCAGCAGATGGTGGCGGTCCGGCGGCGTCTGCCCTTCATCACCACCTTGCATGGCACCGATGTCAGTATCGTCGGGATGGACCGGTCGTACTTCCCGATCACCAAGTTCTCGATCGAGAAGTCGGACGGGATCACTGGGGTGAGCCAGGACGTGCGGCGCGAGACGTACGAGGTCTTCGGCGTGCCCAACGAGATTCGGGTGATCTACAATTTCGTGAATACCGACATTTACCGGCCGATGGAGAATCGGCCGAACGGCGAAAAGCGGCTGATGCATATTTCGAATTTCCGGCCGGTGAAGCGCGTGACGGATTGCGTGCGCATTTTGGCGGAAGTGGTGAAGGCGGCGCCGGCTCATTTGTATATGGTGGGAGACGGACCCGACCGGCCCGAAGCCCATCGCCTGGCGCGCGAGTTGGGGGTGGAACGGCAAGTGACATTTTTGGGAAAGCAGGATCACGTGGAGCGGCTGTTTCCCGAGATGCACGTGCTGCTTATGCCGAGCGAGATGGAGTCGTTCGGCCTGGGCGCGCTGGAAGGGATGGCCTGCGGGGTTCCACCGGTGACGACCCGCGTGGGCGGGCTGCCGGAGCTGGTGACGGACGGAGTGGACGGGTTCCTGGAGCCGGTGGGCGATATTGCGGCGCAGGCGCGGCGAGTGATTGAGCTGCTAACCAATGAGGCGCTGCACAGCAAGATGGCGGAGGCGGCGCGGCGCACGGCGGTGGAGCGATTCGCGAGTTCGCAGATTATTCCGCAATATGAGAAATATTATGAGGAGGTGGTGGCCAATGGCCGGTAGATTCGTCGCGATAGCTATGCTGAGCGCCGCTCTGTACGGGCAAAGCCTGAAGCCCGTCATCGATAATGAGCGCGTCACCGTGTGGGATGTGACGTGGACGAAGGGCCAGGCCAATCCAGCCGCACCGGATCGCGACGTGGTGATGATGTGGTTGACGGGCGCGAGCGCCGGGACTGCCAGCTTTAGCGCGAAAGGCGGAGAGCGCAATGAACCGGCCGGCAGCGGTGCGCGATCGCTGGTCGTGGAGCTCAAGGACCATCCGGAGCCGCCGTATGAGAATAAGACCGGATATCCGAACGCATTTCCGCGTCCGCACGTGAAGAAGCTGCTGGAGAACGATCGAGTGGTGGTTTGGTCCTACCGTTGGAACCCGGGCGAGCCGACGCCCATGCATTTTCACGACAAGGATGTGGTTCTGGTCTACCTCGAAGATACGGCGCTGACGTCCACGACGCCCGACGGCGCGAAAACGCTGAACGAGTACAAGGCTTTCCAGATCCGCTTCAACAAGGGCGACCGGACGCATACGGAGCTGCTGGCGCGTGGGACGGGAAGCGCACTGATGATGGAGCTGAAGTAGGGGGCGTGTGGCCCCGCGGGGAGGGGGTTGACTTGGTACGGCAGAATGCCGTATAGTAAAGGCATGAAGCGCGCTACTGCTACCGCCACTGCCCGCCTGGAGGCTCGCCTGCCGAATGAGGTTATGGTGCGTCTGAAACGCGCTTCGGAAATTCAGGGACGCACGCTCACGGATTTCGTGGTGGCGGCGGCGGATGAAGCCGCTTGCCGGGCCATTGAGCAAACGGAAATCATCCGCCTGTCTCTTGAAGACCAGCGGCAAATCGCCGAGGCGATTCTAAATCCCCCTGCCCCCAACAAGGCTCTGAAAAAAGCCGTTAAGCGATATCGTGAGTTATTCGGCGAGGGATGACCGAAGCCCCTTTCCGCATAGCGCCGCTCGGCGCCGAACACGACCGTGGTTCGTTTCACTGCGGAGAGGAAGCGCTGGACCGTTATTTTCAGACGCAGGCGACGCAGGACATCCGCCGCCGCATTGCAAATTGCTTCGTTGCCGTCGAAGTCGCGAGCGGTCAGGTAGCCGCGTATTACACGATCGCGGCTGCGAGTATCCCGCTGGTTGATTTGCCGCCTGAGCCAGCGAAGCGGTTGCCCCGCTACCCGACTTTGCCCGCAGTGCGGATCGGCCGTCTGGCAGTGGACCGGAAGTTTCAGGGTCGTGGCCTGGGAGGCGCTGTTCTGGTGGATGCCGCAAGCCGATGCATACGCTGGCCGCCCGCGGTCTACGCGCTCCTGGTGGAGGCCAAGAACGATGCGGCGGTGGCTTTCTATCGGCGCTACCTCTTCCAGCCGTTCATCGGCCAGCCTCGAACGTTGTTTCTACCTCTGGCCACGGCGCAGAAGGCATTTCTCGGCAAATCTTAGCTCTCGGGAACTTTTCCCGCCTCGCCGGGGTCTATCTGGCTAGCGGGGCTGGTAACTTGGGGCTAGAATCTGAGTAGACGACTGTGGCAGACACTACTGTTGGTCTACATATAGACGGGTGCATTTTCTCCCATGCGGAGGAAGACGCGCTGGTCTCGGCGCTCGGCCAAGGGGCGGACGACGCGTACGAAATCCTCATCCAGCGCTACCAGCAGCCGGTGTACAGCCTGGTGTGCCGTTTGATGAGCGATCCGAGCGACGCGCCGGATATCGTGCAAGAGGTTTTTCTGAAAGTGTTTCGCAGCATTGGGGCGTTCCGCGGCCACAGCAGTTTGAAGACCTGGATTTACAGGATCGCGGTGAACGAAGCTTACAATCATCGGCGCTGGTTTTGCCGGCACCAGGGGCAAGAGGTGGCGCTGGGTTCCGAAGACGGGGCGCCGCATCCTGCCGACAGCATGACCGATCCTGGCCGGTCGCCTTATGAGCAGGCGGCGGATCGCGAGACGCGCGCGCTGGTGGAAGAGGCGCTGGAAAAGTTGAACCCGAAGTTTCGCGCGGCGGTGGTGCTGCGCGACATTGAAGATTTGAGTTACGAGGATATCGCGACGGTTTTGAATGTCTCGCTGGGGACCGTGAAATCGCGCATCACGCGGGGCCGCGAGGGATTGCGGAAGATTTTAGAAGTCCGGCTGGAGCCGGAGGCGAATGTACGTTGGTCCTCCGAGCCGGTGACCGAATAGTATGCAGTGCTGGAACGTCAGACAAAGAGTGTCGGCTTACCTGGACCACGCCGTTTCCGCGGAAGAGGGGCGCTTGCTGGAGAGCCACTTAAACACCTGCCGCGAGTGCACGCTCGAAGCGGAGCGGTATTCCGGTGTGCGGAGAAAGTTGCGGGCATTGCCGCGCCTGCTCCCGCCGCCGGAGTTGGCGACGCGCCTGCGCGTGGCCGCGTCCAAGATAAGAATGGAGTCCGCCGGCGGGGCCAGCCGTTGGAGCCGATGGCTGGACCGTTTAGAATTATCGCTGCGGCACCTGATGCGTCCGCTGGCGCTGCCGGCGGTGGGCGGGTTGTGCTCGGCCATATTCCTTTTCAGCACGCTGGCGCCGACGTTCAGGTCGGCTTTTGCGATGGGTGCGTTAGCGGGCGACGTCCCCACCATGCTGGCCACCGAGCCGATGCTCAAGGACACGGCTCCGGTGGCTTTCGGAGACGGCGAAGCGGTGGTGGATTTGCAACTGGACGATCGCGGGCGGATCATCAACTATTCGATTGTCAGCGCGCCAGGGCAGCAGAGTGAGAAGCTGAGGCGCAGCATCGAGAACAGCCTGTTGTTCACCGAGTTTTGGCCGGCCACCACGTTCGGCCGTCCAGTAGCCGGAACGATTCGCATTTCTTTCCGCAACAACAGCCGCATCGACGTGCGGGGATAGCGCGCGCTTGAAGGGGTGATGATGAGCCGTACCCGCCGGGAGTTCCTGCAGATTGCGTCCGCGAGCGTGACGGGAGCGGCGCTGGGCACGGCCCTCAATGCTGCGGATGTTCCCACGCTGGGTATGATTTTCCCGCCGGCCAACTACCCGGTGCCTCAGGAAGCGACGCTGCTGTATCCATCGGGAGTTCGATTTCTGGCCGAAGGCGTCGGCCTGCAAAAAATG
Source organism: Bryobacterales bacterium (assembly GCA_963824345.1). Classification (GTDB taxonomy): domain Bacteria; phylum Acidobacteriota; class Terriglobia; order Bryobacterales; family Bryobacteraceae; genus Palsa-89. The sequence continues at coordinate 822,970 of CAWGOZ010000002.1, read as the reverse complement.
ACCGCGGAAGAGTACGACCGGGTGTTCGTGCGGATCCTGCCGGCCGCCGAAAAGCTGGCCAAGCAAGGCGCTAACGCGATTTCGGTGATGGGGACATCGTTGACCTTTTATAAAGGCGCCGAGTATGAGCATCAGTTGAAAGCGAATATTACGAAGGCCACCGGACTGCCGTCGACCACCATGAGCACGGGAATCGTGGAAGGCCTGAAGGCCGTGAACGCGCGCAAAATCGCGGTGGCCACCGCCTACGACGAAGACGTGAGCCATCGCCTGAAAGTATTTCTGGAAGAGTCGGGGTTTGAGGTGGTAGCGGTGCGGGGGCTCGGTATCGTGAGCTTCAAAGACAGAGGGCCGGTAACGCCCAACGAACTGCTTAACTTCAGCGCCAGCGTGTACGAGGGAGCGCCGGCAGCGGAGGCTCTGGTCATTTCCTGCGGCGCGCTAAAGACGCTGGATCTCATTGTGCCGCTGGAAAAGCGTTGCCAAGCGCCGGTGGTGTCGAGCACTCCGCACGCGCTGTGGGCGAGCGTCCGGCTGCTGGGGCTGAGCGGGCAGGCGAAGGGCTACGGGACGCTGCTGGCGCAGGGATAGCTTGGCGGTCAGCTGGTGGGCGATCGTCCCGTCTGGATGGATTGAAGCAGGATTTCGCGGACCCGCTCGACGATGCGCGGAACTTCGTCGCCGGTGGCTACGGGTCCGTGGCCTGCCACAACGATGCGCGGGGCAAGGGCGGCGACCCGATCGAGCGAAGTGAGCCACACGCGCCAGTCGTCGATGGAGCCGGCGTCTAAATTGGGCAGATAGCCATTCACCAGGCAATCCCCGCAAAACAGCGCGCCGTCGGACGGCACATAAACGGAAATATTGCTGGGCGTGTGGCCGGGTGTGAGCAGGATTTCGATCTCGCAGCCTCCGAGATCCATTGCGAAGTCCGCGGTGATGGGGCGATTCGGATTGGCCAGGCGCGTTCCGTGGTAGAAGACCTGCGCATCCTGATTCGCGCGCCGCGCGGGGTTGGAGATTTCAGCGGTGAACTCGGAGATTTCGGCGCGAAATTCGTCCTCGGTTCGCTGGATGCTCGCATGCCCGTAAATGTCGATGCCGCGGGCCTGGAAGTAGCCGTTACCGCCGATATGATCGAAGTGGCGCTCGGTGTCGAGCACCACTAGCCGGTTGGACGGGCGGGCAGTGGAGGCGTAGCCGTGAATGGTGGCGGCCGCCGCCGCGTTGGCGCCGGTGTCGACGATCAGCGTAGTTTCATCGCCGGTGATGAAGCCGGCGTTCACGTTCCAAGGCGGCAGATAGGCGAGGCCTGTGACGGCGAAGCAGCGAGTGGAGAGGCGCATCCTGTAGAAGAAGAATACAGAATTTCAGAATTCAGAATGGTGGGGAACTCCTGCCCATGGAGCTAAACTGGAATCGGATTGGAGCAGCCTCTCGAAGAAAGCGAGCAACACCCAAATGGAAGACGAATTGAAAGCTCATCTGGAAGCGATGGAAGCGCGCCTGGACACCAAAATCGAAAAGGTGGAAGCGCGCCTGGACACTAAAATCGAAGCTATGGAAGCGCGTCTGGACGCCAAAATCGAGAAGGTGGAGACAACCCTCTTGACGGAGTTCCACAAGTGGGCCTCGCCTGCCGAGTTGCGCGCGAGAAGCCACGCAGCCGCGATCAGGGCTCTCGATCTGGAAACAGAAGCGCTCACCGAGCGGGTCGCCAAAGCTGGAGAAGCAGGGGTGAAGCGCACGACGGGGCCAGCGTTGCCGCGAATGCCGGCATTCTGAGTTCTGACTTCTGAATTCTGACTCCTTCATTTGCCATCGACCGAGAAGGCGAGCAAAACGTTCCCGGGCATGCCGCCGCCGGCCGCGTAACCGGAGTTGACAAACAACATGCCGCCGCCGACCACGGGGCCGGGGCCGTCGATGGAGCCACCGCGCGCCTCGACGCCGTTCACGGTCTGATAGGGACGGATGGTGTCTATGTCCCAAAGGATGGAGCCGTCGGTAGTGGAATAGGCGCGCAGATGGCCGTCCACGGAGCCCGAGAACGCAACGCCGGGAATGGCCGTGACAGCGGCCGATTGCGCCGGACTGCAGCGCTTGCGATCGCCGCACGACGCCGGGGGCGCGTACCAAACCTGCTTGCCGGTATCCAGACTCAGCGCAAACAGGCCGCCGCCCACTTTTGGATCAACGTCGGTGCTGAGGCTGAAAGGGACGGCGATTCGTCCGAGATCCGCGAGTGCCACATAGACGTTAGATCCGTCGGTGGCCGAGCCCCACTGCACGCCACCGTTGGTGCCGCCCTTGCCGACGCGCACGCTCCAGATGACTTCGCCTTGATTATCGGGATCGACGGCGTGGACTTGGCCCGACTTCTGCCCGGCAACCAGAGCGCGGTGGCCATTGGCCAGAGTCACGAGAATGGGGCCGGAGCTGAAGTCGAAATCGGGGCCGTCTGAATCCGGACAATTGGTTTTGTCGGGCAGGCGGCAGGCGGAAGTGTAGGCATCGCGAGGGGTCATCTGGCGCGACCAAAGGATTTTGCCGGTGTCGAGATCGAAGGCCATGAACGCGTCGCTCGAGCGGCTGGCGGGGTCGCTATAGTTGTCGCCGGTGGTGGCATAGAGAACGTTGTGAATGACGTCGATGGCGGGGCTGCTCCAAATGGGCGCGCCAGAGGGTCCCCAAAGCTGAGTGCCAATCTTGTTCTTCTTGGTCTTGTGCGGTTGATCGCGGATGGTGTAAGTTTTCCAGAGCTGCTTGCCGGTGGAGGCATCCAGCGCCACCATGCTTCCGCGGAACCGGCAACATTCATAGGCGGGAGACGCGCCCGCGCCTTCTTCGCCGGATGCGACCGGCACGTAGAGGCGGCTGTTATAGAAGATGGGCGAACCGGTGATGCGCGCGGCGGGAAAAGTATCCACCTTGGTCTTCCAAAACTGCTTGCCGGTCATGGCATCCACGGCGTAGGCGAACGCGCTGCTATCGCCGAAGAAGGCGGCATAGCGCGGGCCGAATTCGGTTGGGACGCGGCCGATGCTGATGGCGGTGCGGACGCTGCCGGCCGCGTTGAAGAACCAGCGAATGCAGCCGGACGCCGCGTCGAGCGAATAGACCGTGCCGCTCTTGCTGCCGACGAAGATGCGTCCGCTGGCCAGGGCCGGGTGCGCGTTGGCGTCCAACGTGGCGGGAAATCCGAAGGCCCATTTGACCTTTAAGCGGCCGACGTCCGCCGCGCCGAATCCAGCTTGCGCGGCGGTTTGAAAGCGCGTGTTGAGCAGATCCAGGCCCCATCCATTCCAGAGCGGGCCGGCGGTAGGATTGGTGAACTCGGGCACCGGTCCGGTGCACATGGCTTCCTCGGCGGGCGCCGTACTGAGAGGATGCTCGAAGGATTTGCCGGTGATGAATTCGGCGATGGCGCGGCGATCGGCGGCCGATTGGCGGTTGGCCATCGAGATCATAGGACCGGACTCCAGGGCCGCAAGCACGCGTTCGGGCGACATGGCTTGGAGCGCTTCGTGCGTGGGAGCGCGTTCCGCTCCGGCGTCGTGACAGGGAGCGCAACTGCGCTTATACAGGGCGGCTCCGTCTTCGGCGGAGAGAAAATTAGCGGACCACACCAGGAGCAGGGACGTTGCAGCCGAGCGGAGCGGATTGTTCATCTCGGCATGGATTTTATCATGCCGTGGCCTCATCCAACGGCAGCCCGGCGTAATTCTCGGCGAGCGCGGACATTCCGGCGCGCGAACTGGTGAAATAATCGAGCTCGGCGATCTGGCGGTGATGGTCGAAACCGTCGTCACCCGGGAACTGATGCAGCATGGACGTCATCCACCAGGAGAAGCGCTGCACTTTCCAAATGCGGCGGAGACATTTCGCGGAATATTGGTCGAGCAGATCGTGGCGGCCGGACTTATAGAAGGCTTCCAGGCCCTGCGCGAGCACGCGCACGTCCGAGATGGCGAGATTCAGGCCCTTGGCGCCGGTGGGCGGCACGATGTGCGCGGCGTCTCCAGCCAGGAAGAGGCGGCCAAACTGCATGGGCTCGATCACGAAGCTGCGCATGCTGGTGACGCCTTTCTGAAACACGGGACCGGTGGCCGGCGCCCAGCCGTCTTCCGTCCGCATGCGCGTGTTTAGCTCCTGCCAGACGCGATCGTCGGGCCAGGCCGCGAGATCCTCATCGGGCGCGCATTGCAAGTACAGACGTGTGACCTGCGGCGATCGCATGCTGAAGAGCGCGAACCCGCGCTGGTGGTAAGTGTAGACCAGCTCCTCCGATGTGGGCGCCGCTTCGGCCAGAACACCGAGCCATGCGAAGGGATAAACGCGCTCGTAGACGGTGATGACGCCGGGCGGAACGGAAGGGCGGCAGACGCCGTGGAAGCCGTCGCAACCGGCCACGAAATCGCAAACGAGTTCGTGCGCCACGCCGTCTTTGCGATAGCGAATCTTAGGGAGCGGGGAATCGAGGTCGTGCACGGAGAGATCTTCAACGTCAAAGACGACTTGCCCTCCGGCGGCGAGCCGAGCCTGTACCAGATCCCGCACCACCTCCTGCTGGGCATATACGGTGATGGCGCGGCCGCCGGTCAGCTCGGCCATGTTGATGCGATGCCTGCGCCCGCCGAAGGCGAACCAGACGCCTTCGTGCCGCAATCCTTCCCGCTGGAGGCGCTGGCCGACGCCGGTCTCGATCATCAGGTCGACGGTGCCCTGTTCCAGTACGCCCGCGCGCACGCGCTCTTCAACATATTGGCGGCTGCGGCACTCGAGAACGATGGATTCAATGCCGCGCAGGTGCAGCAGATGAGACAGCATGAGGCCGGCTGGTCCGGCGCCGACGATACCGACTTGAGTTCGCATGGGTGCTTTCCTAACTTACCAGGGGCTCAGCGCGCGCGTAGAATTGAAGTAATGAATCCGCACCTCAACGCATGGCCGGAACTTCCGCTGGCGGCCTGGCAGGACACCTATGACACGCTGCACATGTGGACGCAGATTGTGGGAAAGATCCGCATGACGCTGACGCCGCTGGTCAATCATTATTGGAACGCGACGCTGTATGTGAGCGCGCGCGGGCTGACGACGTTGGCGATTCCCTATCCGCGCGGGATTTTCGAAATGGAATTCGATTTTATCGGGCACCAATTGGTGCTCAGAACCAGTGAGGGCGAGGTGCGGACGCTGGAACTGGGGCCGCGCACCGTCGCCGATTTCTATGCAGAAGTGATGAGCACGCTCGCGGCGCTGAAGATCGGTGTGCAGATTCACGCGCATCCGGACGAGGTGGCCAATCCGATTCCGTTCGCCGAGGATCGCACGCACAAGTCCTACGATCGGGAATACGTGGACCGGTTTCGACGCCTTCTGATCTCGGTGGACAAGGTGCTGCAGAATTTTCGCACGCGGTTCATCGGCAAGTGCAGCCCGGTACATTTTTTCTGGGGCAGCTTCGATATAGCGGTGACGCGATTCAGCGGGCGGCTGGCGCCCGCGAGGCCGGATCCGATGATGCAGGAGGCCTACTCGCACGAGGTGAGCAGCGCCGGATTCTGGCCGGGCGGAGGCGATATCAAGGGGCCCGCATTCTATTCCTATACCGCGCCCGAGCCGGCGGGTTTCAAGACGTATTCCGTTCTTCCGAAGCCGGCGCGCTATGACGCGAACATCGGGGAGTTCCTTCTGATGTACGATGATATCCGCGGCGCCGCATCACCGGAATCCGAGCTGATGGATTTCTTGCAGACCACCTACGAGGCCGGAGCAAAGCTGGCGAAGTGGGATCGGGCCGCGCTCGAAAGATCGAGCGAGAATCGGGCGTCCAACGGAGGCTAGCATGGCAACCAAGTGCACGCACCTGAATCAAATCCGCATTACCGAGCCCAGCGAGCATGTGTGCGAGGAATGCGTGAAGATGGGGGATTCGTGGGTGCATCTGCGGATGTGCCTGGAGTGCGGGAAGGTGGCCTGTTGCGATTCCTCGAAGAACAAGCACGCGACCAAGCACTTTCACTCCTCCAAACATCCACTGATGCGGTCGATTGAGCCCAGTGAGCGCTGGATCTGGTGCTACGTGGACGAAATTGCGGCCGGGGAAGTTTAGTCAGGGCTGAAGGCGGCCTGCGTTAGCGAGACGGTGGCACTCGCAAGCAATCTCCCAGTCTTCGTCGGCGCGGATCAAGAGCGCCTGAACGGTGGAATCACCGGCGGCGATGTTTTGATCGAGAGTTGGCGCGGCGTTTTTGGCTGCATCCAGTTTCAGCCCCAGAAAACCGAAGTGCTCGCACACGTCCCGGCGCAGGGGGACGCAATTTTCGCCGACGCCGCCGGTGAAGACGACGGCGTCCACGCCGCCCAGAACCGCCAGCATCGCGCCGACTACGCGCACCAGCCGGTGCAGGTAAATGTCGTACGCCAGCTGCGCCCGCGGGCTGCCCTGCTGGATGGCTTCCAGAATTTCGCGCATATCGCCGGATAGTCCGGAAACGCCGCGAAGACCGGACTGCCGGTTGAGGATATGGTCGACCTGATCGGCGGTGTAACCATGGCGGCGGATCAAATACACAAGAATGCTGGGATCGATGGAGCCGGAGCGGGTGCCCATCATGACCCCTTCCAGCGGCGTGAGGCCCATGCTGGTGTCCACGCTTTTGCCTCCGGCAACCGCGGTAACCGACGCTCCGTTGCCGAGATGACAGACGATGAGCCGCAGCGCGCTCGCGGCCGCGCTCAGCATCTCGGCGCTGCGCCGGGTTGCGTATTGAACGCTGATGCCGTGAAATCCATAGCGCCGGATTCCCTGTTCGAGCCAGGAGTACGGTCCCGCATAAACGTAGGCGCGCGGCTCCAGCGTGGAGTGGAACGCAGTATCGAAGACGGCGACTTGCGGGACGGCGGTTCCCACGACGCGGTCCACCGTGCGGATGGCTTCCAGTTGAGCGGGGTTGTGGGCGGGAGCGAATTGAGCCTCTTCGGCGATGCCGGCGCGGACGTTGGGAGTGATCAAAACGCTCTCCCGGTACTTGGATCCGCCGTGGACGATGCGATGTCCGACGACGTTGATGTCCGCGGGCGAATGGATGGCTTTCGTTTCGCCTTGCCACAGTGCGCGCAGGACCGGTTCGAGAATGGCGGCCGGGGCGTCGCCCTGGATCATGCGCGTGGCGCTTTTGCCGTCTGGCCCCGTGATCTTTACCTCGGCACTGCCGGAATGCTGACCCCAGTCGGCGCGGGCGCTCCACAAAGGCGGCAGGCGTGTTGCGGGAAGCGCGGAAGGAACATTTTGGAACCAGCATTTGAAAGTGCTGGACCCGCCGTTGATGACGAGAGTTTTCACAGGGCCTGCACCTACGATAACCTGCTCAGGTGAAGACGAATGCGCCGGATGGCTTGCCGGTGAGGCTATTCAAGTCCAGGCAGGAGTGGACCGCCTGGCTCATGAAGAATCATCGCAAGAGTACGGGCCTTTGGCTTCGGCTCGCCAAGAAGGGCTCGCGCTTGCGGTCGGTGTCGTATAAGGAGGCGCTGGAAGTGGCGCTGTGCCACGGATGGATTGACGGGCAAAAGAGGCCAGAAAGCGAAGAGGCGTGGCTCCAGAAGTTCATCGCGCGTTCGAGCAAAAGCATCTGGTCGAAGATCAACCGGGAGAAAGCGCTGTCACTGATTGCAAGCGGGGAGATGAGCGCCGCGGGACTGGAGGCCATCGAGAATGCCAAGAAAAATGGACGCTGGGAGGCAGCCTACGATTCGCCCAGCGGAGCAACGATACCGAGCGACTTTCAGGCGGCGCTGGACGCGAACCGGCAAGCGGCGGCGTTTTTCAAAACCCTTGACCGGGCGAACCGGTACGCGGTTCTGTGGCGAATTCAAACAGCGAAAAAAAGGGAGACTCGCGAGCGGAAGATCCGGGAGTTGATTGAAATGTTGCAGAGGGAGGAAAAGATTCATCCCTGATTTGCCCACCCTGGGTGGCAACGGGAGCGCTAACTGTTTTAGACTTACGGCACTGGAGGATAAATGTTCAAAAGAAACTTTCTCACGATTTTAGGAATTGTTGGAGCCGCGGGAGTCGGCTTCCATCTGGGCCGGACAACCACCGCGAACGCGGCTACCAGCGGTCACGTTTTTGAATTGCGCACTTACACCGCGGAGCCGGGGAAATTAGAGGCGTTGCATGCCCGCTTTCGCGATCATACAGTTGGAGTCTTCAACAAACACGGAATGACCAGCGTAGGTTATTTCGCGCCGACCGACGAACCACTGTCGAAGAACACATTGATCTACGTGCTGGAATTTCCAAGCCGCGAAGCCGCCAAGAAATCCTGGGACGAATTCAGGAGCGATCCGGAGTGGCAGAAGGTGCAGAAGGAATCGGAAGCTAATGGGAAGCTGGTTACCAAGGTGGACTCGGTTTTCATGGATCCAACCGACTATTCGCCCATGAAATAAGCCGAGCAGGTATGGCGCATATGAATCGACTTGGACTTAGGCTGTGCGGAGCCGTCGCTGCTGTTCTGAGTGTGTGCGGATGCCGGTTATACGGCCAACCCAGCTACCCGCCTCCTAATGATTTACCGAATCCCTACCACACGGTTCGGAACTGGGCGCAGTTGCCGGATGGAAGAACATGGGGCTCGACGGCCGGCGTCGCGGTGGGTCCCGACGGGCACATCTGGGCTTATGACAGGTGCGGCGCGAACAATTGCGCCGATTCCAGCCTGGACCCTATCCTCGAGTTTGATGCGTCGGGCAAGAACCTGCGGCATTTTGGGGCGGGATTGTTCGTGCAGCCGCACGGTCTTTTCGTCGATAAAGACAGCAACGTCTGGGTGACTGACGATTTGGGGCAGGGAGGCAAGGGGCAGCAGGTTTTCAAATTTAGCCGCGACGGAAAAGTATTGATGACTCTTGGAACGGCGGGAGTCGCCGGCAACGGTCCGGATACTTTCAATCAGCCAACCGGTGTCGTGGTGGCTCCCAACGGAGATATTTTCGTATCTTCGGGCCATGGCCGCGCCTACGGCGACGCGCGGATCGTGAAGTTCTCGGCCGAAGGAAAATTCATCAAACAATGGGGAACGCCGGGATCGGGCCCGGGGCAGTTCATCGGGCCTCATTCGCTGGCGATCGATTCCCAGGGACGGCTGTTGGTGGCCGATCGCACCAACAATCGCATCCAGATCTTCGACCAGGACGGTACGTTCATCACGGAGTGGAAGCAGTTCGGCCGCCCGAGCGGGCTGGCGATCGGCCGGAACGATATGCTCTATGTCGGAGATTCGGAGTCGACCGACAAGGAGGGTGCGTATGGCTACAATCCGGGTTGCCGGCGGGGAATTCGAATCGGAAGCGCGCGTGACGGCAAAGTAATCGCGTTCATTCCGGATCCGGACACGCAGGGCGCCACCAGCATGGCGGAAGGAGTGGCGGTGGATCGTCAGGGCAATGTGTATGGCGCGGAAGTGGGCCCGAAAGATTTGAAGAAGTACGTCAAGTAGACGGCTGCTCGCCACCCGAAGGCTGGCCGCCGCTCAGGGCGGTCCGCTTGCGCTCGGCCTGGTCGCGAATGATCGAACGCGCGGCCCACAAAAGCCCGGCCAGCAGTACGATCACGGTAAGCACGCGCAGGGCGATGGCCAGCATGGCGGCGTCGATGATTGGCCACTCGAAGCGGAACTGCTTCAACTGATCCGCGCGTTCCATCATCCAATGCCAAGCGGTATGCGCCACTAGAGCGGAGAGAATGATGGTGCCCATCCGTTCTGCGACCACGTAGCGGAACAGGAGCTCGATGGCCGGCACCAAAAACGCGAGCACCAGCAACTGTCCCAGTTCGACTCCGATATTAAACCCCAGCAGCGAGGTCAACAGGTGGGAACCCGCAAATTGCAGCGTCTCCTTCAGGGCAAACGAGAAGCCGAACCCGTGTACCAGACCGAACCCGAACGCCATGATCCAACGGCGGTGCACAGTGGCTCCGCCCACGATGTTCTCGAGCGCCATATACAAAATTGAGGCAGCGATCAGGGTCTCAATCAGCGGCGGAAACCATAATGCGCTGGGCACGAAGTTATAGGCGGAGGCAATCAGAGTGATGGAGTGCGCCACGGTGAACGCGGTCACGATGGGGATGAGCGCGCGGAAGCGCCGGAACGGTATCACTAGGCAAAGCAGAAAGAGCAGGTGATCGGTTCCATCCAGGATGTGCAGGAATCCCAGCTTGACGAACCGCAAGGCCGCTTGATGCCAGCGCGGGTCGAGCTCGACGACACCGGGATCGCCGGTGAACTCGAAGGCTCGAATGGCGCCGCCTGGAGGTAGGAAGCGCAGGACGGTGACGGTTCTCAGCCCCAGCCGGGCTAATTCGGAGTGGATGGAAAAGCGGGCCCGATCGGATTGGATGGGATATTCCAGGAGCGTGTCGAGCAGCACCTGGTCCCAAGCCACGTTGGTGGCGTTGGTTAGTTTCGGGCCGTTCAAATGAGCCAGTGCGGTATCGAAGGAGTCAAAGGATTTGTCGGATTCGAGTGACACGCGGGTTGCAACCAGGGTAGGCTTGGGAAGCAGGGCATGGTCCTCAAAAACATCCAATGCGTTGGCGATCCAAATGGTTGCTGAGTCATTCAGAATCGGGCCGGCGCGTTCCAGATCCAGGTAGCCAGGCCCGCGCAGGGGAAATTCAACATCGCGCATGGCCTTGAGAGGCACCCGCACCAGCAGCCGCAAACGCTGGCCGTCAGGACGGAAGAAGGCGTGGACGGTGACATCGTTCGGGATGGTGTGAGCCGCCGCTAGAGGAGCAAGCAGCAGGGTCGCGAGAAATAGCCGCACTTGGGTCATCTTATCCCAGATGTCGCGGGGTGTGCGACTCGTAACAGTAAACTGGGCTGCGGGTCGGGTACACGCGGCCTTCAGCCGCGTTTTGCCTATCTCTTGCCCGGAATCGCGGCCGCTCCGATGCAGTAGCGGATTTGTTTCACCCATAAGAACTTCTCAGGAGGCTCCTTCTCGCCCTATTTGGCAAAACGCGGCTGAAGCCGCGTGTACCGCTGAAGCCGCGTGTACCGCTGAAGCCGCGTGTACCGCTGAAGCCGCGTGTACCGCTAAAGCCACGCCCGTCAGCAAATGTTGCGCCGGGTGTAATAGAATAACAACCGTCCGAAGGAGGCTAAGACATGAAGATCAATTTCCGCGCTGGCGCCGGCTTTTGCGCCGCCATTCTGGTCCTGGGAGTCAGTTCGATTGTGCTAGGCAAAAAGACTTCGGGCCATACCGGTGCGGTGCAGGCGCCCCGCTTTGAGGTGGACCCGCTGTGGCCCAAGCCTTTACCGAACCATTGGGTGATCGGCAACACGATCGGCGTTTCGGTGGATGCGCAGGATCATGTGTGGATTATCCACCGCACCACTTCGCTCGAACACAAGGAAATATACGCCGCTGCGAATCCACCGGAAGCCGAATGCTGCACGCCCGCGCCGCCGGTGCTGGAATTCGACCAGGCCGGCAATCTGATCGCGAGCTGGGGCGGTCCCGGAGCGGGCTACGATTGGCCGGATTCGAATCACGGCATCACCGTCGATTACAAAGGGAACGTTTGGATTGGAGGCAATGGCCGCGGGCCCGCGCCCAAAGGCGAGGCTCCCAACGAAGATCCGGACGGCAACGTGATCGCTCCCTACAACGACAACATGGTGCTGAAGTTCACCCAGAGCGGGAAGTTCCTGATGCAAATCGGCAAGCCGCACGCGAGCAAGGGCAGCAACGACACAGAGAACCTGAAGGGCGCCGCGAAGCTGTTTATCGACCCCAAGACGGATGAGCTGTACGTCGCCGACGGCTACGGCAATCATCGCGTGATTGTGTTCGACGCCGAGACCGGCAAGTACAAGCGGCACTGGGGCGCCTATGGAAATAAGCCCTCCGACAAGAACCTGGGGCCATACGATCCGAAGGCGCCGCTCGCTCAGCAGTTCCGAAATCCAGTGCACTGCGCCGAGTTGTCCAACGATAACCTGCTGTATGTTTGCGACCGCGTGAACGACCGCATCCAGGTTTTCAAACCAGACGGCACGTTCGTCAAGGAACAGATCGTGGCCAAAAACACTCTGGGCGACGGCGCGGTTTGGGACATTGCCTTTTCCAAAGATCCGCAACAGAAGTACATCTATCTGGCGGATGGCGCGAACGAGAAGATTTATATCATGCTGCGCGACACGCTGGAGATTTTGACCAGCTTTGGAGACGGAGGACGGCAGCCGGGCCAGTTTTACGCCGTGCATAGCATCACCACCGACTCGAAGGGTAACGTCTATACCACGGAGACGTATCGCGGCCAGCGCGTGCAGAAGTTCGTCTACAAAGGCCTGGCGGCGGTAACGAAGAAAGATCAGGGCGTGCTTTGGCCAAAACTCTAATGCAGGCTGGCAGGCTTGCTGTGGCGCTTGTTTCGCTGGCCTTTTCGGCGTGCGTAACAGGCGCCAGCCTTAGCACCAGTACGCCGACCTTCGCGAAAGACATCGCGCCGATTTTTCAGGAAAAGTGCCAGAATTGTCACCGCAATGGATCCATGGCGCCCATGTCGCTGGTGACTTACGAAGAGACCCGGCCGTGGGCGAAAGCGATCAAGCAGCGCGTTGTGACCCGCAATATGCCGCCTTGGCATCTGGACAAGACGGTTGGAATTCAGCACTTTCAGAACGACATGTCGCTAGGGGACGAGCAGATCGCCGCCATCGCGCGATGGGTGGATGGAGGCGCTCCGCTGGGCGATCCGAAAGACATGCCGCCGCCCAAGCAGTGGCCGAATGACGACGGCTGGCAACTCGCGAAGCAGTTCGGGCAGCCGGACTTCGTTCTCAAATCGGAACCATACACGATGCCCGCCAAGGGACAGGATGTGTGGTTCAAGCCGCTGACGCCTATTCCTGTGGCCGAGGCTCGCTGGGTGCGGGCTGTCGAGATGCGGCCGGGTACGCTGGCGGGACGCCGGATTACGCATCACGCCCTGGCTTATCTACAACAGGAAGAACCGGGATCAACCGCGGGAATCGCCACGCAAGGTCTGCTGATGGAGTGGGCCGTCAACAAGAATTACGACATCTACCGGCCGAACACGGGCAAGTTGCTGCTGCCTGGGTCGCGCATTTGGTGGGAGATGCACTATCACGCGGTGGGCGAACAGATCCGCGATCACGTCGAGTTGGCGGTTTATCTTTATCCCAAAGGGGAGGAGCCGAAATACCGGACTTTCCTGACGCCTTTTCCCGGCACGCCGGGTACCGCCGGATTCGGCCTGCTGGATATACCGCCCAATCAAATTGTGCAAACTGAGGGATTCACGGCGCTGCGAGCGCCAGCGCGGCTGGAGAATTTCCAACCTCACATGCACCTGCGCGGCAAAGCGATGCTGCTGGAGGCCATCCTTCCGGACGGCACGCGGCGGACGCTCAGCTATGTCGGTAACTTCAACTTCAACTGGATGACGAACTACATTTACGCCGACGATGCCGCGCCGGTATTGCCCAAAGGCACCATCATCCATGTGGTCGCATGGCATGACAACACGGCCGCCAATCGGAACAATCCCGATCCGGACCAATGGGTGGGGTGGGGCGATCGCACCGTGGACGAAATGGCGCATGCGTGGGTGAATGTAACTTACATCAGCGAAGCGGATTATCAGGAGTGGGTGGGCCAGCACTCCAGCCGCGAATAGTAGTGTACCGCTCCCTTGCGGTCGCGGCTCAGCTGCTTGCATGTCTGGCGATGCCGGCTACCGCTCAGCAGTTGCTCACCGGGCCGCCGCACGATTCCGGCCAAAGCGTTACGGGCGCTTTTGAAGGTTGGTTTCAAAATCAAGACGGGAGTTTCAGCCTGCTTTTCGGATACTACAATCGAAACCTGAAGCAGGAACCGGATATCCCCATTGGCGCGGACAACCGGATCGAGCCGGGGGGGCCTGATCAGGGCCAGCCCACTCACTTCCTTCCGCGCAGGCAGTTCGGCGTCTTTACCGTAACGGTCCCCAAGGATTTTGGATCGAACAAACTCACTTGGACGCTGGCAGTCAATGGAGTGACGACGGCAGTTCCCGGCAGTCTGAATCCGTTATGGGAGCTTTCGCCTTTCCGCGATGCAACCGGAAATACTCCGCCGTTCATCGGTTTTAGCGCTGCCGGTCCCTTCGTGCAAGGGCCGCGGGGTCAAAGCACGTCGCTCGGGACGGTATGGCCGGGGCCGGTCAACCTGGTGCTGTGGGTGGCCGATGATGCTAGCGTAATTCCAGGCGCGACGCGGCCGAAAACGTCCCCGGTCACGATTACGTGGAGTAAATTCCGCGGGCCGGGTTCCGTCTCGTTTTCGAGCGAAAAGCCCGCAGTGGAGGCGGCGGATTTTCAGGCGCCTCCGGGTGCGGCGTTTCAGGGCAAGGCGGTTACGACGGCCAATTTTACTGAACCGGGAGAATACGTGCTGCGCGTGGCGGCTAACGATTGGTCGGGCGACGGAGGCCGCGGATTCCAGTGTTGCTGGTCGAACGCACAAGTGAAAGTTACGGTCAAGCCGGCTCAGTAGGCTGGGAGAGAGGACACATGAACAGACACGACGCGCTACGTTTTGCGGTCTTCGCTGGTCTGGCGTTTGTGACGGCATCGGGTTGGGGGCAGCAACCGTCCACCAAAAACGGCGAATGGCCGTCCTACACGGGCGACAACCAGGGCTCCCGTTATGCGCCGCTCGATCAGATTAACGCGTCGAATTTCAACCAGCTCGAAGTGGCCTGGCGATTCAAAACGGACGCCTTGGGTACCCGGCCCGAATACAAGCTGGAGGGAACGCCGCTGATGGTGAAGGGCGTGATCTACAGCACGGCGGGCACGCGGCGATCGGTGGTTGCGCTGGACGCCAAGACTGGCGAGTTGATGTGGGTGTACAGCTTGCGGGAAGGCAATCGCGCGGCGATCGCACCGCGGCAGTTGTCGGGACGCGGCGTGTCCTATTGGACCGATGGCAAGGGCGACGACCGCGTCATTTTTGTCACCACAGGCTATCGGCTGGTTGCGCTGAATGCCCATACCGGCCAGCCCGTGAATGGATTCGGCCAGAATGGCCTGGTGGACTTGAAGGAAGGGATGGTGACCGGGACCGGCCAGCAAATCGATCTGGAAACCGGCGAGGCGGGCTTGCACTCGACGCCGCTGGTGGTGAAAGATTTTGTGATCGTCGGTTCCTCGTTCAAAGAAGGAATGACGGTGGTTACCCACAATAACACCAAGGGACTGGTGCGGGCCTTCGACGCGCGCAGCGGCAAACTTCTTTGGACCTTCAACACAATTCCGCGGCCCGGCGAACTGGGCAACGACACCTGGGAGAACGGTTCGTGGGCTACCAATGGCAACACCGGCGTGTGGACCCAGATGACGGTGGACGAAGAACTTGGCCTGGTGTATCTGCCGGTGGAATCTCCAACCTCGGATTTCTATGGAGGCGAGCGGCCGGGGGACGACCTGTTTGGAGAGAGCCTGGTCTGCGTCGATCTGAAAACGGGCAAGCGCAAATGGCATTTCCAAATTGTGCATCACCCGATCTGGGATTATGATCTGTCGTCGGCGCCCATTCTGGCGGACATCAACGTGGGAGGGAAGGCCATCAAAGCCGTGGCCTTGCCGAGCAAACAGGCGTTTCTGTATGTTTTCGATCGCGTCACCGGGCAGCCCGTCTGGCCGATCGAGGAGCGCGCCGTGCCGCAATCCGATGTGCCCGGAGAAAAGACCTCGCCCACGCAGCCTTTCCCCACGAAACCGCCCGCCTATGCCCGCAATTTCCTGAACGTGCCGGACGATCTGATCGATTTCACGCCGGAGATGCGGGCGCAAGCGCGGGACGCGGTAGCGCGCTACAAGACCGGACCCATGTTTCTTCCGCCGGTGATTGGCGATGCCAAGGGATATCTGGGTGCGTTGAATCTGGGCAACGCCAGCGGCGGAACAAACTGGCCGGGCGCAGGCTACGATCCGGAAACGCACATCGTGTATGCTCAGGCGCATCAATCGGCTCTGTTTCCGATTTCGTTGCGCACGCCGCCGCCGGGATTTTCGGACATTCGTTACGTGATGGGAAGGAACGATACGGACTTTCGAGTTTCCGAAGGGCCCGGATTCGGTTCCGCCGCGGATGCTCCGCAGCGCAAGCCAGTTCCGGCTCCAGCGGCCACAGCAGCTCAGCCGGCGGCGGGCGCTCTCACGGTGCAGGGCTTGTCCGTCGTCAAACCGCCCTACGCGGTGATCTCGGCGATCAATCTGGATCGAGGCGAGATCCAATGGCAGGTGCCCTACGGCGAGACTCCGGACGCGGTTCGCAATCATCCAGCTCTGAAAGGGATGAACATCCCCAACACGGGCCAGCCGGGCAGCGTTGGGTTGGTGGTTACCAAAACGTTGGTGGTGCTGGGTGACAGCCAGAACACCACCACGCCGTCGCATCCACGCGGCGCCATGCTCCGGGCGTACGACAAGGCCACCGGCAAAGAGGTTGGAGCGGTTTACATGCCAGCGCCGCAGAGCGGTTCACCGATGACCTACATGCTGGACGGCAAGCAGTATATTGTGGTCGCCGTGAGTGGAGGCGCGTATTCGGGCGAATATATCGCCTACAGTTTGCCGCAATGAGAACGGTCGTTGCGTTGGCCATGGCGGCAGTTTTCGTGTGCGCTCAGTCCGCGCGCTCGGTTTGGGATGGCGTGTACACAGGCGAGCAGGCCAAGCGCGGAGCCACGCTGTACGCCGCTGGGTGCGCGTCGTGCCACGGCTCGGCGCTGAACGGCGGGGAATCGGCGCCGCCGCTCACCGGCAGTGAGTTTTTCTCCAACTGGAACGGTCTGACGGTGGGAGACTTATTCGAGAGGATTCGAGTGTCGATGCCGGCGGACAATCCGGGCAAGCTTAGCCGCGAGCAAGATGCCGATATTCTAGCTTTCATGCTGAGCATGAATCAGTTTCCGGAAGGGAAGACCGAACTGGAACACCGAACCGAAGTCTTGAAACAGATCCGCTTTGAAGCGGTGAACCCCGGTAGTGCGAAACCATGACCATGATTTATGAACAGATCACCTATGAAGCGGCGAACCTGGTGGCGACCATCACGCTCAACCGGCCCGACAAACTGAATGCTTGGACCGAGAAGATGGAGGAGGAGGTGGTAGCGGCTGTTCGCGCAGCCTCGGCGGACGATCAGGTGCGCGTGATCATCCTGACCGGAGCGGGCAAAGGATTTTGCGCGGGCGCGGACATGAGCCTGCTTTCGACCATTTCGCGGGAATCGGCTCCGAGCGCCGGGCGGTTCCTGGTGGCTAACGAAAGCGACGGCGACGCTCGCGCGGATTTTCGGCAGAAGCACGCTTGGTTTCTGTCGGTGCCGAAGCCGATGATCGCAGCTATCAATGGAGCGGCCGTGGGATTGGGGTTCATCGTTCCGCTGTACTGCGATTTCCGCTTCGCGTCGGAGAAAGCGCGATTTTCCGTGATCTTTTCCAAGCGCGGGCTGGTGGCCGAGTATGGACTGGCGTGGATGCTGCCGCGGCTGATCGGCGTGCCGAATGCCATCGAGCTGATGTTCACTTCCAGAATGGTGGACGCCCGCGAGGCGCTAGGCATGGGACTGGTGAGCCGCGTGTTTCCCGAGGAGAATTTTCTGGGAGCGGTGCAAGAGTTCGCGCGCGAGCTTGCCACCACAGTTTCGCCGCGCTCCCTGTGCGTGATGAAGCGGCAGATTTACAGGGGACTGCTGCAGAATTTCGACGATGCTTATGATGCCGCCTTGGAAGAGATGCGCGGGAGTTTCGGAACTGAGGATTTTCGCGAAGGCGTCGCGCATTTTCTGGAAAAACGCGCGGCGTCGTTTACGGGCCGGTAGGTTGCGATCAGGTCAACGCGAAGGGGTTGACGACGCGCACACGTCCGTACCACTGTCCGTCATTCAGGTCCTCGGAGTAGACCGTCTGAACTCCTAGAGCCTCGGCGGCGACCAGAATGGCTGCGTCCCAATAGGAAATCGCGTATCGTTCGGATCGCTCAATTGCAATACGTACGAGCTGGTGGTCGGTGGCTTGACAGGGAAATGCCGTGAACTGGTCGATCCATTCCATGGCTTGCGCAGCAGACAGCGGGCGCGATGCCTTTCTTACGACCGTTACAAAGAATTCCTGCAGGACCTGAGCCGACGTGGCAAAATCCTCTGACTCAATCAGCTCAAGAGCGCGTTTCCGCTTGCGCCGGTCCTGGCCAGTTCCCACCGCCGCGTAAACCAGGACATTCGTGTCGAGGAAAACGCTAGCGGTCATGCAAGTGTTCGCGGGTCCACGTTTTCTTGCCGAGCCGTCCTTGCGATTCCTTGCTCAACTGCCGCAGTCGGGCGCGGGCGCGATTTGCTCGAGTGTCGTGCTCGGCGAGGTTTGTGAGGTAGTCGCGGACCAAAGCGTTGACGGTGGAGTTGCGTTCGGCGGCACGGCGGCGAACTGTGGCCAGCACGTGTTCGTCCACGCTGAGAGTGATATTCTTCATACACACAGTATATGTGTAACTGTGTTCTTGAGCAACCTGTGTGGCGGCGTTTACCGGCCGCTAGCTTCCGCGATCTGGCTCTGGCTCCCCTTGAGAATCTCGTCGATCAGGAAAAGATCCGTCAGCAGAGCGCGCAGGTGAATGGAAGCGTTCAGATTGTCGATCAGTTGCGAACTGATGGCCGGCTGAGCCAGCACCAGTTCCACTGCGGCCAGGGAATCGCTAGCATCGCGAGCCAGCAAGGCTTGAAACCCCGCGTAGGGCTTGCCGGGAGGCACAACCGACTCGTACGCCTTTTCGATTCCGGCAAGAGCTTGCGCGGCGCGGGTTAAAAAATCGCGGACCAAGCCGTCACTCTGCCCGGAAACACCTTGGCCGGCGTAGGCCAGCATGTATTCGTAGCATTCTTCAATCGCGCTACAGCTATCCGAAAGCCGGCTCACTTGGTGGCGGCCCAGCGTTCCGGATCGTGGTGCTCGAGATAGTGCTCGCGGGGGATGGTGCCGAAGACCATGGACTTGGTAATCACCAACTTCTCGGGCCGCAGAGCAAAGTAAATATGAACCATGATCAGCGCGATCAATCCAACGCCTGCCAGACCGTGCAGCACGTACATCAAGCCCCAGGTCATGTCGCTGAACAAGTACGGATTCCGGGTGAGCCACGGAACCTGCACGCGCTTCATCATGAACACGCCCGTCACGATCGCCGAGAGCCCGGCCAGGACGATGATCAGATGGTACATCTTGTTTTCCATCGGATACTTCGCGAATCGTCGCGGAGCGGGAGCCGTTTTGCCGGTGGCCCTGAGCCAGCGCCTTTTGCCGTCTTCGATATCGATCCTATCCGGCCAGATGGACCAGAAATCCATAAAGAATGACGCGTGAATAATGTGGAATATGATGGCCACGGTCAGCCAGAACCCGGCGATCCAGTGGATAGCGACCCAGGGAAATTGAACTCCAACCCTGGGTAGAAACGCGGTGATCAGAAGCGCGAGCATGGCCACCGCCATGATCCAGTGGAACAATCGCGCGGCCAGGCTGTGGCGCGCGATTTGTTCAGGAAACGCCGCAGCCTCTTCCGGCGACACCGCCTCGGCGTGCGCTTGCTTAGCGGCGATAAACTGCACGTAGATGGCGTGAACCATCAGAAAGGCCAGGCCGGCGATGGCCGAGACCCAGATCAGAAAAAACGCGATATGAATGGGGACCGTCTGTCCCCACGGATTGGTTGCGAACTCGACTACGCCCACTTGGCCTCCTCCACGCCGCTAATGGCTCGTTTCACCAGGTTCCGCATGAGAGGGATTTTGTAGGCGTTGTAGCGCAGCGGCTGGGCGCCGGCCACAGCTAGTTTCCCGCCCATCTCACCGGTGGCGGCATTGCGGGGTTTGCCGCGGACCGCGTCTTCTACCGCCGTGAGCCGCAGTGGATGGGCGGCGGCGGCGTTCACTGCGATGCGAATGCGGTCGATGTTGCCGCCCGTGACTACCATGGCGGAAGCGACGTTCATCAAAGGGAAGTCCCATACCTGGCGGTCGCGAACTTTTTCAAAGTAGAATTGCGCGCCGGCCCAGGTGGCTGGAATGCGAATCGCGGTGAGCAGATCTCCCGGCTTGAGCACCGTCATGCGGGTGATGTCGATGGCTGGCCCGATGAAATAATCTTCCGCGTTGACTACCCGCTCGCCCTTCAAATTGCGGATAACCATCTGAGCATCGAGCGCGATCAGCGCAGGCGCGCTGTCGGACGGGTTGACGGCCACGCAACGGTCGGAGTGCAAAATTGCATGCTCGCGATTGATGGCGGTAGGCGTGTCGGCAAAACAAATGTTGCCGCCCGCGCGATAGCACTTCCATCCGCCGCGATAATACCAGCAGCGCGCGTCTTGGGAGACGTTGCCGCCAATGGTGCCCTGATTGCGGATTTGGGGCGAGGCCGCCGATTCCGCGCCGGTGGAGAGAATGCTGAATTTCTCTCGGACCACGGGATGACGCACCACCTCGGTGAGAGTGGTCATGGCGCCGATCTCCAGTCCTCCATTCACCTCGCGCACGCCGCGGAGTTCGGAGACCTGGCTCAGGTCGATCACCACCTTGGGACGCTTGATGCGGTCCTTCAACCAGTCGAAGGTGTCAAGACCGCCCGCCATCACCCATGCGTCGTGGCCGTGCTTGTCGGCCAGGCGCAGCGCGTCGTCTACAGTGGCCGGCTGATAGAGCTCGAAGGCCGGCATGATATCGCGTATGATCGCCATGTTCGTCTCCTTATATGTGGGCCGTGAGGCCCTCTTCCATCGGCCGGCCCGCTTCGAGCGAGGCCAGAATGGTATCGGCCAGCACGGGAGCGCGGCGGAACACGTCGTCTCCCAGAGCATCCGAAAGCGCATTGAGAATCGCCATGCATCCGGCGCCTACAGGAGGCTCGCCGATGCCGCGCGCCCCAATGGGCGTCTCCGGATCGGGAATGCCTACCGCCTCCCAAGCCATCTTCTCCGGCGCATCCAGAATGGTAGGCGGCTTGGTGTGGTGGAATCGCTTGGCTACCGGAAGGCCGTAGTGCTGGTCGTAAACCCACTTCTGGCCGATGGCATGGCCGATGCCGAGCATGGAGCGTCCCAGAACTTGGCCGCCTAACGCTCGCGGATGAATCACGGTGCCGACGTCGGCCACGGCCAGGTAGTCCAGGATGCGGTATTTGCCGGTCTCGAGATCCACTTCCACTTCGGCGAACCCTGCCACGTAGGAGTGCGTCTGGCCGTCGCGTGGCATGGTATCGCGGGCCACGGCGAGCAATCCCTGGCCGGTCAAATTCTTCGCGGAAGCCGCGGTGAACTTGTTGATGCCTTTGGGCAGCTCGTGACCATCATAGATGCCGCCCAGATCGATGGCGCGCTTAGCGGCCTGCGCCAGTGTCATGCTGGCCCCGCCGCCCTTATGGAAGACGCGCTCGCCCGCGACTTCGTAATCTTCCGGCTTGCCGCCGTGATCCTTAGCCGCGATCTGCTGCAATTTATCCTTGGCGTCCAGCGCCGCAACATAGGCTGCGCGCGTCATGGCGTGCGTGGTCTGGCTGCCGCCCGACGGGCAGGTCCACGGCAGGTTGCGCCCGGTATGGCCCCAGGTGATTTCGCATTTGTCCCAAGGCACGCCGAGGATTTCGGCAGTGACGCGGTGACAATCGCTAACCGACTCCGTACCCAGATTGCCGATGCCGGATTGGATATAGATTTTCCCATCGGGCTTAATGACGAACAGCCCGTCGAATCCTATGGAGCCTCCGACGAAGCAACTGGTGGCTACGCCGATGCCGCGCGCCTTGGTGCCGCTGCGCTGGGGCAGGGCTTTGCGCTCGTCCCAACGAAAAGCCTCGTGCCCTTTGTCGAGCGCTTCCTTGATAAACGCGCTGGTGACGTAGAGGCGCTTCCCGTTTGGTAGCGGTGGGCCGATGTTCGCTTTGCCCTCCGGTGCATTCATCCGATGGATGGCCACTTGATCGATGCCGAGTTTCCGCGCGGCTTTCGAAAGTATGGGTTCCATCAGAACGATGCCCTGGAAACCGCCGGGCTGGCTCTGCGAAACGCGCGGAGGAGTGTTGGTGAGCACCGAAAGTCCCCGCCAGCGCATGGCCGGGGGCTGGTACATCAGCGAGACCATCCGGCCGGACTGATTGGCGTCGCCCTGCGGATCGTAAGGCCCGCTGTCGCAAATGACAAACATGTCGATGGCGGTGATGCGGCCCTCTTTGGTGAATCCGACCTTGAGACGCCCGTGAATGCTGGGGCGCGCGCGGCCGATGTAATGTTCTTCCTCGCGGCTGATGCGCATCATCACCGGAGCGCCGGTTTTCTTGGAAAGCAGCGCCGGGATGATGGCGGAAATCGCGCTGGTGATCTTGCTGCCGAAACCGCCGCCGGTGTACTCGCTGATTACTACGACATCGCTCGCATCCAGATGCAGCCAGCGCGCCAACGCGGGAACGGTCTGCGAGGTGCTCTGCGTGGAGCAGTGGATGTAGACCTTGCCGTTTTGCCAATAGGCCATTGCGGTGCGGGTTTCGAGCGTCTGATGGCTGGTGTTGGGCGTCACGAAAGTTTCGTCCAGAACCAGGTGCGCGTCTTTGAGCCCCGCCTCCCAATCACCGAACGACCAATGATCGGTGGGTTTGCCCATGGGGAGCTGGCCGTCCTTGGCATTCGCGAAATCCTCGGCGCTCCACTTCAGCTCCTGCACCAAGGGCGCGGGCGGAGGCGGAGGTGGTTGTCCCTTGGCCGGAGGCGGCGCATCGGGCCGCACCCATACGTTGCCTTCGGTTCGCGCGTTGGGCGCGCCGGGCCGCAGGGTTACCAGCGGATCGACCACGTGCGGCAAGCGCTCATAGTCGATGCGGATTTTTTCGATGGCCTCGGCGCAGGTGTATTCGTCCACCGCGCAGACCGCCAGAATCGGCTCGCCCTGGTAGACCGGATCGTTGGTGAGCCCGCGTTCTCCCAGCTTGTTGGCGGGGATCACCTGGCCCAGATCGGTCATGGCGTCGGCCGGCGCCGGAAGATCGTCTACCGTCAGTATGGCCTTCACGCCGGGCATGGCCAGGGCTTCGGAAGTATCGATGCTGCGGATATGGGCGTGCGGCACCGGGCTGAGCAGCAGTTTCGCGAACAGCATGCCCTCGGCGCGATAATCCTCGGCGTACTTGGAGCGTCCGGTGACCTTCGCCACCAGATCGGGCGTGGTGTAGTTCTGGCCGATTAACTTGTAGGGTGACTTGTGGGCTGGAGTAACGGGAGGCTTTGTCTCGGACATGTTAGCTCACCTTTCTCATTTTTTCCGCTCCGCACATCAGGGCGGTGAGGATCTTGTCGTAATCCTGGCAGCGGCACAGGTTGCCGGAAACGCCGTGGGCCAGTTCGGCGCGCGTCGGATTCGGGTTCACCTTTAAGAAACCCACAGCGGCCATGATGAAGCCGGACATGCAGAAGGCGCACTGGAAGCCCTGTTCATCGACCACGCCCTGCTGGATGGGATGCAGCGTCCCGTCGGCGCTGGCCAGCCCCTCGATGGTGACGATCTGCTTACCGCGCGCGGTATGCGTCAGCACCGAGCAGGAGTAATGCGGGACGTCATCGATCAAGACGGTGCAGGCGCCGCATTCCGATCGGTCGCACCCGAGTTTAGTGCCGGTGAGGCCCAGCTTGTAGCGCAGCGTGGTGGCGAGGGTCTCCTGTTTCATGACGTCCACTCGCCGTTGCTGGCCGTTGACGTTCAGGGTGACCAGCCGCTCCACCGATCCGGCGGCCTGCTGATCGGCCCGCACCACGGAGCTGCGGAACAGATAGGCGCCCGAGGACACGGCGCCCGCCGCGATAACGCCCTTGATCAAATCCCGGCGGGAGAGTCCCCGGGGTGTCTCGTCACTTGTCTGGTCTACGCGACTTTTGTCTGGCATACAAGTCACCTCAATTGTTGATCTTACAAGCTGCCGAATGCTCAGGTTCGAGAAGATTATACACCCAATATTTACGCAGCGTGGGCACGGGGTGTGCGACTTTGGCCGGCCAACATGATAAACCGAGCGTAGTTCGGGTACACGCGGCTTTTCAGCCGCATTCTTGCAAATCGGGCGAGAAGGCGCCGCCTGCGAAGTTTTTATGGTTGAACGATGCTCCATGACCTACACACTGCGCTTCGCCCATGGGCGATCAGGATCTCGCGGCGGCGGTTAGGAGCATTCAGGGCAGTAGCGCACACGCAGCCAATCGGCTACTGCATCGGAGTGAGATATGCAAAACGCGGCTTGAAGCCGCGTGTACCACTGCGTCACCCGGTACATCGAAAACAATCGAGCGCCGGGAAAAACCCGGCTGAAGCCGCGTGTACCAGGGTATTAGATATTGGATATTCCACTTTGATGTCGCGCAGGAGTCGGGGGTGGTGGAATCCGGCTTGGACTTTGATAGTCTTATTTGTCGTGAACCTTGCCACCATTCTACTTGCCCTGCTACTGGCCGCCCCTTTGGGATTCGCCCAGGACGGCATTACGATTCGCGTCGATGCCGAGCGCAACGTTGGCCCCTATCAGCCGATCTTCGGATATTTCGGTTACGACGAGCCGAATTTCACTTACGCCAAAAACGGCCGAAAGCTGGTCGGCGAATTGGCCGCGCTGGGCGACGCGCCCGTGTACATTCGCACTCACTTCATGCTGGCCACTGGCGACGGAACGCCGGGCTTCAAGTTCGGCTCCACCAACGCCTATACCGAGGACGTCTCCGGCCGGCCGATCTACGACTGGACTATTACCGACCGCATCATCGACACCTACCTGCAGGCCGGCGCAAAACCGTTTGTCGAGATCGGCTTCATGCCGAAGGCTCTTTCGACGCACCCGGATCCGTATCAGCCGGACTGGAGGCCGGGCGTCAATTTCGACCAGTATTATCTGGGTTGGGCGTATCCGCCGAACGACTACGGGAAGTGGACCGAGCTGGTCAGCCAGTGGGTGAAGCACGCGGTGACGAAATACGGCCGCGCCGAAGTGGAATCCTGGTATTGGGAAGTCTGGAACGAGCCCGACATCCGGTATTGGCAGAGCACGCCGGAAGAGTACGATAAGCTGTACGATTTTACGGCCGACGCCGTGAAGCGCGCGCTTCCCACGGCGAAGGTAGGCGGCCCTGCCACCACCGGCCCGAATAACCCGAAGGCCGCGGCTTTTCTCCAGCAGTTTTTGGAGCACTGCTCCACGGGGAAGAACGCGGCTACCGGAGCAGTGGGCGCGCCGCTGGATTTCATCACCTATCATGCCAAGGGCGCGCCAGCGGTGGCGGACGGCCATGTTCGCATGGGCATCTGGAAGAACGTTGCCGACGCCGCGCGGGGATTTCAGATTGTGAGTTCGTTCTCGAAATTCCGCGGCCTGCCGATCGTCATCAGCGAGTCGGACCCGGAGGGCTGCGCGGCATGTTCGGCGCGCGTCTATCCTCAAAACGCTTACCGCAACGGACCGCACTATGCGTCTTACGAGGCTGCCATGCTGAAGAACATGTTCGAGCTGGCGGATCGGGAGAAGACCAACATCGCAGGCATGCTGACGTGGGCCTTCGAGTTCGAAGGGCAGCCCTATTTCGAAGGTTTGCGCACGCTGGCGACGAATGGAATCGACAAGCCGGTGCTCAATCTGTTCCGCATGGCGGGGCTGATGCGCGGCAACCGAGTGGCGGCGGAAAGCGGCGGGCGCGTGCCGCTGGCTGCCATGGAGAAGGACGGCGTTCGCGGCAATTCCGATGTGGATGCCTTGGCAGTGCGCTCGGATCGCGAGCTTTCGGTTCTGGTGTGGAACTATCACGACGACGAGGCGCCGGGTCCGGACGCGAGCGTCGAGATTCAGATTGCAGAGTTGCCTGGCGCCGCCAAGCGCCTACTGCTACACCACTATCGCATTGACGAGACGCACAGCAACGCATGGACGGCGTGGAAGAAAATGGGATCGCCCCAGCAACCGACGCCGGAACAATACGCTGCGCTGGAGGCCGCCGGCCAGTTGCAGGAATTGGAATCGCCGCACTGGATCGATACCGGCAAGCAGGTGAAGCTCGATGTCCGGCTTCCCACACAGGCAGTGTCCCTGCTTCAACTGACTTGGTAAGCGCGGGACTTCAGCGGGGCTGCTCAACCTCGCCGACTACCGCTTCCTGAACCGAGATGGACCAATCCAGGCCGCTTGAGTCGACCACCAGATGATAGAGCCGCGGCTCTTCGGTTACATACGCGATGCCGTGGCCATCGCCTTGGTGCTGCACCGCGTCCTGAATCGGACGCCCGCTGACCGCGCTGTGTACCACCAGATGGAACGAGCCCGAGCCCGGCGAAGTAGCGCCTTTGGTCTGCCATTTAATTCGCCACTGCGTGCTTTCGATATTGAAGGATTCGGTTTGCGTGTCCCCGCGGCCAGACCAGGAGCCGATGGGCCGCCATCCAATCTGGCTCTGGCGGTTTCCGGTTTCCGGATGCGCCGCGGATTGGCATCCGGCGGACGCGCCCGCCGCTATCAGCAAAACGGATACGAGGATTTTGCCAGACCCGGCCGTCATTTTGCCCCTCACGCCGCCCTTCACTACAGTTAGTTTAGTGCGTTGGCGAGGCTGAGCGTGCGCAACTTGACCTCTGGCATTTTGGCCTCCTACGATGGGTGAAGGCGAGCGTTGGAGCTGCAACTCTCGCGATCTCCGTGGCGCGCACGATGAAGATATCTCGACGGAGCCTAAACCATGACGCTGCCCAGCATTAAAGCCAGTGAAGACTTTGATTTTCTGGCAGGCGGCGGCGAGATGGGCCGTCTGATCAGAGAATACGACTGGTCCTCCCATCCGCTCGGCAAGCCGAATGCCTGGCCGCGAAGCCTGAAAACAGCGGTTAGCCTGATCCTCAACTCTCAGCATCCCATGTGGATTGGCTGGGGACAGGAAATGTCGTTCCTGTACAACGACGCCTATCTGCACGTTCTGGGGCTAGCTAAGCACCCCGACGCGCTTGGCCGGCCAGCGTCCGAAGTCTGGGCTGAAATCTGGGATGTGTGCGGTCCTCTGGCGGACAAGGTTTTTCGCGAGGGTCAGGCCAGCTTCGTAGACGACGTGCGCCTGTTCATGCAGCGGGGCGACCACCTGGAAGAAACCTATTATTCGTTCTCCTATAGTCCCATCCGCGATGAATCCGGCGGCGTCGGCGGGCTATTCTGCCCTTCCACCGACACGTCGCCCAAAGTTCTGGGCGCGCGCCGGTTGCGCACGCTGTCGGAATTAGCGGGTGGCGCCTACGCCGGGGAAATGACTGATGCAGCTTGCGCGATGGTGGCCCGGGAACTTGCGAAGAACCCGGATGACGTGCCGTTCGCGCTGCTGTATATCGCAAATCCCGAGGGCACCCGAGCAGTCCTGAAGCAAACCGTGGGGTTTGCAAACGGCGGGGAGCTGCTTTCGCCGCGTTCGGTCGACCTGACAGCCGTCAAGTCCACAAACCTGTTGTGGCCGCTCGCCGAAGTATTCGTCCAAAGGGCGGCCCGCCGCGTTTCCATCGAGCGCTTCGATGCATTTCCGCGCGGACCCGCGGACCAAAGGGTTTCCGAGGCGATGGTCTTGCCGGTGGTGTCCCGTGGCGACGACAAGCCGCTGGGTGTCCTCATTGCCGGCATGAATCCGACACGCCGGGTAGACCCGGATTACCAGACGTTCTTCGAGCTGGTCGCCACGCAGGTTGGAACGGTGATCCAAAACGCGCGTGTTACGGAGGGAGAAAAGAAGCGCGCTGACATGCTCGAGGAGATCGACCGGGCCAAGACCGCGTTTTTTTCGAATGTCAGCCATGAGTTCCGGACGCCGCTCACACTGATGATCGGCACCCTGGAAGATGTGCTGGCCGGGAAAAACATGCCCGCCGCCGAGCGCGAGCAACTGGATGTCGCACATCGGAATTCGTTGCGTCTGCTCAAGCTTGTCAATTCCTTGCTGGATTTTTCGAGGATCGAGGCCGGTCGCGCGCAGGCCAGATATCAACCCACCGACCTGGCCGCGCTGACGTCCGAGCTGGCTAGCAACTTCCGTTCCGCTTGCGAGCGAGCGGGCCTGAAGCTGGTTGTGGATGCGCCGGCTCTGCCGGAGCCGGTCTATGTGGACCGCGGCATGTGGGAAAAGATCGTCCTGAACCTCACATCCAACGCCTTTAAATTCACGTTCGAAGGGCAGATCGCGATCCGCTTGCGCGCGTTGGACGGGCAAGCCGAGCTGTCAGTTCAGGACACCGGCGTCGGCATACCGAAGGACGAACTGCCCCGCCTGTTCGAGCGTTTCCACCGCATCGCGGGACAGAAGGGCCGCTCCTACGAAGGCAGCGGCATCGGCCTTGCTTTGGTGCAGGAGCTGGTGAAGATTCATGGCGGCAGCATCCTCAGCCAGAGCGAAATCGGGCAAGGAACGACATTTACAATCCGCATTCCGTTCGGAACGGGACATCTTCCCAAGGAGCATATTGAAAGCGGCCGGAGTCTGGCCTCCACCTCCATCCGCGCCGACGCCTATGTCGAAGAGGCGCTGCAGTGGCTCTCCGACGAACCGTCGCTGTTTGATGTGACGCCGGGCGAAGCCCATGACTCCGACGACATGCCGAAGCTGCGCGAGGGCACGCGCATTCTTCTGGCCGACGACAATGCCGATATGCGCGGCTATGTCCGGCGTCTGCTGGAGCGCAGCTGCGAGGTCGAGACAGCCGCGGACGGTGAACGGGCGCTGGCCGCCATCCAAGCGCGTCCCCCCGACTTGGTTCTCACCGATGTGATGATGCCCAACCTGGACGGCTTCGGGCTGCTGCGCGCGCTTCGGGCAGATCCGGAGCTGCGTGAAATTCCGGTCATCATGCTTTCGGCGCGGGCGGGTGAGGAAAGCCGGGTGGAGGGTCTGGAAGCGGGCGCCGACGACTACCTGGTGAAGCCGTTCTCGGCCCGGGAATTGGTGGCCCGCGTAAGCTCCCTTCTGGAATTGACTCGCGTGAGGCGGGAGGCCATGGTCGCGCTACGCGATAGCGAACAGCGCATGCGCGCGCTGTTCAAGCAGGCGCCGGGTTTTTCCTGCATCCTGAGCGGGCCCAACCATGTATTCGAATTTGCCAACGATTCGTACCGGCGGCTGGTGGGCGGTCGGGACCTCATTGGAAAACCGGTGCGCCAGGTTGCCCCCGAAGTAGAAGGGCAAGGTTACTTCGAGCTTCTGGATCAGGTGTACCGGACGGGTGAGCCCTACCGGGGCCTTGAAACGCCGCTTCAGTTGCGGCGCACGCCGGACGGCCCGCTGGATCACTTGCTGATCGATTTCATCTACCAGCCGATCATTGACTCAGCGGGGCGCGTCATAGGCATTTTCGTTGACGGTTTCGAGGTGACCGAGCGCGTTCGGGCGCAAGCGGCCCTGCGCGAGAGCGAAGCTCGCTATCGGACCCTGTTCGATTCCATCGACGAGGGCTTTTGCATCATAGAGGCGATCCCGCCTGAGAACGGCAAGCCCGGAGATTATCGGTATATCGCCGCCAATCCCGCCTTGAAAACTCAAAGCGGTGTCAATGTGAACGTAGGCCAGGACACCATCAGAAGCCTGCTTCCGATGGAAGCGCAATCCTGGATTGACGTTTTCGACGAGATCCTGCGCACTGGAGAGCCGGTCCGTGGGGAACGGGGCCTTTTGACGCAAGGACGGGTACTGGATCTCTATTCGTTTCGCCTTCAGGACGAGACCAAACGGCGTATCGGCGTGATTTTTACGGATGTTACCGCACGCAAGCGCGCGGAGGCCGAGTTGCTGCGGGCCAACCAGGATCTGGAACAATTCGCCTATTCGGCCAGCCACGACCTGCAGGAGCCGCTGCGCAGCGTCAAAATTTACAGCGAATTGCTGGTCCAGCGCTATAGAGACCGCTTGGAAGGCGACGCCCTCGATTTCCTGGGCTTCGTCATGTCCGGCGCGAGCCGCATGGAAATGCTGGTCCGGGATCTTCTCGCCTATACCCAGACAGCCCAGCTCGACCCGCCCGCCGAAGCGGTGGATACTAACGCCGCTCTTAGCAGCGCGCTCGCCAATCTGGCGGGGGCGATGAACGAAAGCGGAGCACAAGTGACCACCGACCCGTTGCCGCCTGTCCAGGTTCACGCGACGCAGCTGCAACAACTTTTCCAAAATCTTATCGGGAACGCCATCAAGTATCGCCGGGCCGAAGCGGCGCCGGTGGTGCGCGTAGCGGTTCGACGCGATGGTGCAACCTGGCTGTTTTCGGTCAGCGACAACGGCCTCGGCATCGAGGCAGAGTACAAGGAGCGCATCTTTGGTTTGTTTAAACGACTGCACACAGGCGACGAATATTCCGGCACCGGTATTGGGCTGGCGATCTGTCAGCGCATCGTCGAGCGATACCAGGGCCGCATCTGGGTGGAATCCGAGCCCGGAGAGGGATCGACCTTCTTCTTCACGCTCCCAGTCTGACGACAGTTCCCGCAAGCGTCACCAGATCCTGGTTGTGGAGGATAGCAAAGCCGATTTGTTCTTGATCCGGGAGGCCATCACGGCCTCAAAAATCGATGCGGCTCTTCACATCGTTTACGACGGGAATCAGGCCATCGACTTCATCGACCAGGTGGACGTGGCAACCGTGCCTTGTCCCGATCTGGTCCTGCTCGACCTCAACCTTCCCAAGAAGGATGGCACGGAAGTGCTTCGCCACATGCGCGCCAGCTCCGCCTGTAAGAATGCACTCGTATTGATTGTGAGTTCGTCCGACTCGGAGAGCGACCGCGAGGCGGCGAAAACCCTGGGCTTTACCGGGTATTTTCGCAAGCCTTCCGCTTACGCGGAATTCATGAAGCTGGGGCCAATTGTCAGGGAGATGCTCCGCGCGACGTAAGCCGCAACCCGCTACTGCGCCGAAAAGCGATACACAGTTTCGGTGTGATATTGGCCGCCGGCCTGGAGCGTCGTGGAAGGAAAGCTTGGCTCGTTGGGCGAATCGGGGAAATGCTGCGTCTCCATGCAGAACGCCGAGCGCCGCGGATACACCTTCCCGCCCACTCCCTTCAGCGAGCCGTCCAGGAAGTTGCCGGTGTAGAGCTGCAGGCCCGGCTCGGTGGTGAGCACTTCCATCACGCGGCCGGTCTTCGGATCCGTCACCCGGGCGGCCAGCTCGAGTGAGGGACCGGCGCGATTGAGCACGAAGTTGTGGTCGTAGCCGTTCCCGATGGCGATCTGAGGATCCTTCGCATCGATGCGATCACCGATAGGCGTCGGTTTCCGGAAATCGAAAGGCGTCCCGTCCACGTTCTTGAGCTCACCGGTGGGAATCAATCCCTTGTCCACCGGCGTGAAACGGTCCGCATTGATCATGACCACGTGTTCTAGGATGTCGCCTTCGCCCTGGCCCGCCAGATTGAAGTAGGAGTGGTTGGTGAGATTCACCACTGTGTCCTTGTCGGTGGTGGCCGAATAAGCGATCCGTAGCTCGTTGTTGTCGGTCAGCGTATAGGTGACTGTGGCGGTGAGATTCCCGGGGTAGCCCTCTTCGCCGTCCTTGCTCAGGTAAGTCAGCACTACACTCGCTCCGTCACCGGGTTTGGCGGTCCACATCACTTTGTCGAAACCGATGTTTCCGCCGTGCAGGTGGTTGGCTCCGTTGTTTTTCGCTAGAGTGTAGGTGACGCCATCCAGCTTGAACCTTCCGGCGGCGATGCGGTTCCCGTAGCGTCCGACGGTTGCGCCGAAGAAGGGAGGCGGAGGTGTCCGCAGATAGCCGTCCAGATTGTCAAAGCCGAGTACGACGTTGTCGAACTTGCCGGCCTTGTCCGGCACCTTAAGCGTGACCAGGCGCGCCCCATAGGTGGTGACGGTGGCCTCCGCGCCCTTGGCGTTCTTGAGCGTGTAAAGCTGCACCGCCTCGCCGGACTTCGTGTTGCCCCAGGCTTCGCCGGTAACTTTCGGCGGCTGTTCTGCCTCCTTCGCGGGGCTGGAAACACGACCGCACGCGGCCATCAGAAAGGTGGCCAGCAGCAGGGCTGCGGCCGAGAGAAAGTTCATATCAGTTTTGCCTTCAGCATGGAATAGGAATGCGGAGGGAAACTGTAGGTGAACTTGCGCCCCTCCGCTTTCCCGCTTCGCGTCACCGTCTTTACTGTGGTGGCGCCGAAATCGTTCTGCGATTTAATATCCGGTCCGTTCACTTCGGAAATCTCCAGCGGCCCCGAGAATTGCTTGTCCTCTAACTCCAGATCCGCTGGTATAGATTCGGTGGGATGGCGATTCACCACGTTCAGAACCAGTGTGCCGTTATCCCAGGCCGCGGAAGTATCCAGATAGGAAACCTGATCGAAGCGGCGATTCGGATACATGGGCGAGTCTACAAAGAGTTCCAGCGCCTTCCCTTTTGAATTGCTTGCGAACAGCTGCAGGGGATAGTAGATGGTCTGCAGAAAGATCCCTTGCGCGTTGGAGAAAATGGGAGCAATCACGTTCACTAACTGCGCCATGTTGGCCATCTTGAGAATGTGCGCGTGGTTCACGAAGGAGTTCAGGAACGTCGCCACCACCAGAGCGTCCTCCAGGTTGTAGCGTTCCTCGAGAATATTGCGGCCGCGCTGCTGCGCCCCGCGGGCGCGGTACCACACATTCCACTCGTCCCACGCGATGTAAATCTTGCGCTGTGGGGTCAGGTTGGCGAGCGCCGCGTTGATCACGCCTTCCGACGTCTTGATGCGCTCGTCGAGCGTCTTGGAGTTGGCCAGAAAATCGCCGTAATCGTTGGCCGGGTTGCCCACGTACATATGCAGCGACAGATAATCGACCTGCGGCTTGAGATACTCCAGCACGGTGCGGTTCCAGCCGATCCAGTCGATGCCGTTGTTGTAATTGGAAGAGCCCGCGGCGATCAGCTTGACGCCGGGGTCGGTCAACTTCATCAGCTTCGCGGCCTCGAGAGCGAACTTGCCGTAATCGTCCGCGGTGCGATGTCCCATCTGCCAGGGTCCGTCCATCTCGTTGCCCAAGCCCCAATAGATGACCTTCCACGGATCCTGACGGCCATTCTGTTTGCGCAGGCGCGTCATCGCCGTGTCCTGCGAGGAGTTGCAGTACTCCACCCATTGCTGGGCTTCGGTCCAAGTTCCGGTGCCGAGGTTGAGGCAGAAATACGGTTCCGCGCCCACCAGCTCCACGTACTTCATGAATTCATGCGTGCCGAAGCGGTTGTTCTCCACCGTGCCCCACGCCATTTCGAGCCGGGGCGGCCGGTTGTCGCGCGGACCGATGCCGTCCATCCAATGATAGTTGGAGGAGAAGTTGCCGCCCGGCCAGCGCAGCACCGATACGTTCAGGTCTTTTACTGCGGCCAGCACGTCCTTGCGGAAACCATTCGAATCGGAGAGCGGCGAGTTTTCGTCAAACACGCCACCTTCGATGCAGCGGCCCAGGTGCTCGATAAAGTTTCCGTAAATCTTGGGGTCGATGTCGCCGATGGCGCGTTCGGTATCCACCTTGATGCGCGCACGTAAAGGAGCCTGCTGCGCGCGCGCAACGCCTGGAACAACCCACCGGGCAGCCGCCAGCGTGGCGGCGAAAGAACGCCGGGACAACTTGTGAGGGCTTCTCTTCAATTCGCTGGATTATGCCACAGGCACGTTCCAATACGCAAGATCGCAAAGGGACAGATCGCAGACCTACACCCAGCTCAGTTGCTCCAGTCGCCGCGAACAATTTTCAGTAGCGCCAGCCTCTGCTCGGCCCGGCTCGTCCAATATTGTGGCAAAGCCTCAAAGAGTCGCTCCACCATCGCGTACGTGCTATCGGTGGTGACGTACTTGTACAAACCCAATCGCCCAAGAGGGATTAAACCCGGGATCGTCGCGGCGACTGTCGGAGACAGTCAACGTCAGGGGCACCGACCCGCCGGCGGCGATTGTCAGCGGCGAGGTTGTGCTGAGCACCGAGCTGGTTGGGGCGATCCCGCCGAGCATCACCGTGATGTTCTCGGCGCCCCGATTCGCCGTCGCGATATCCTCGATGCCGTCGCCATTGAAGTCATTCACCACGATGGAATATGGCAGCGCTCCTACCGGAAACGGCCCGCCAACAGCCGCTGTGAAACTACCCTTTCCGTTGCCCGTCAAGACCGTAACGCAGCTGGGGTCGTAGTTGGCTACTGCGACGTCCGGGAAACCATCCCCATTGAAATCCCCCACTACCAAGGCGCTGGGTTGAGAAGCGGGTCCGCCTATTCTGCCCGGCACTGGAAATGGACTGCCGGTGGCCGCGGCAAATCCGCCCGAACCGTTTCCAATCAACACCGACAGGGAGGCGGCAGCTTGATTCACCACGGCAAGGTCCGGAACTCCGCCCAGGTTGAAGTCTCCCACGGCGATCGCGATGGGACTTGCGCCTGCAGCGAAAGGGCTCCCGGCAGCGGCGGAAAACCCGCCCTGACCGTTCCCGAGCAACAGGGTTACGGCGATGTTGTCGATACTAGTCGTGACGAGGTCCTGGATGCCGTCACCGTTGAAATCGCCCACCGCAATGGAATACGGCTGAGGCCCAACCGTGAAGGGGCTGCCTTCAGCCTGGGCAAATCCGCCCGAGCCTTTCCCTAGCAGGACAGTGACGCTGGCGCTTGCCTCGTTGGCGACCGCCAGGTCCTCAAGACCATCCGCATTGAAGTCACCGACAACGACAGAGGAAGGGTTCGAACCGACGGTATAGGGGCGAGCGGAAGTGGTGGCGAAACCGCCAGAACCGTTCCCCATCAGGATCCATAAGCTCCCATCGACGGTTGCCACCGCGAGATCCGCAATACCGTCTCCGTTGAAGTCCCCGCTGGCGATCGACTGCGGACCCGAAAGGAATGGATACGAGCCGCCCGACGTCGGTGTCAAAGTTCCCGACGGCCCAGCCTGGTCGACTGCGAAGCCGCGCGACACCGCTGTTGCCGCGCTGTAAGTCGAATTCCCGCTCTGACTCGCCGTGATCTGACACGATCCGGCGCTAAGAAGAAAAACCAGCGCACTCGCTGTCTTGCAGACGGTGGGCGTGGTCGAAACGAAACTGACGGGAAGCCCTGAGCTTGCCTTCGCGGTGATCGGGAAAGGGGAGATTCCAAAGTTCTGGTTCGGGATTGCATCGAATGCAATGGTTTGGGTAGCTGCTGATCCGATAATCGGAGCCGTCAGGGCCAGGGAGAGGACGATCGCAATTCGGACAGGCCTGGTCATACGCATTGTTCGATACTGGATATCCACAACGACAACCTTTCGCGCGTCATGACCGCTTACCTCCTGACCGAACTCCCCCGTTACGTCACTGGGCATGCCAAGAATCCGGGGGCTTGGTTTGTCCTCCTCGATATCGTTTCTATAGTCTGCTTTGTCCCGCAGCTGGAAACCTCCGTCCTTGCCAAGAGCGCCCGGCGCTGAACTACGCGAATCGCCGAGGTGAAAAAAGCCAGAGACAAATTGCATGGGGCCATACTTCTGGCGAGCACCTTGCTCATTCCGAATGGGCACCCGCCAGAGCAAACCGCGAGCGAGCTCCTGGCAATTCCTATTTGTAAGATCTCCTGTACTGCGGCGAACTAGCGGGATTGATCGCGTCCGGTGCCGATTCAAAGGTTGCTGCAAGGCGACCTTGGAGTAACACGGATGTCAGCCCAGCTTTAACCTGCAAGCGCAGTCCGGCTGGAGGGCGAATGGCAATTTTCACTTTGCGTAACTTTATTTGATCTCGGCGAGTCCTTCCGTCATTTCGATATTTGTTCCCCAAGGATCTTTGATGAACGCGATCGCAATACCGAGTTGGGGCACCTTGGTGTAGGGACGATCCAGTTTGATGCCCTGGGCTTCGAGCTTCTTCGTGAACGCCTCGAGGTCTTTGATCTCAAAGCCGATGTGATCGAGCGCTCGGCCGGTCGTGCCGACGGTCGGTGTCGGGGACGGCGTGAAGTTCAGGGACACCCCGGGTAGTTGATCTTGCACGAAAGCGGCCCCCGGATTGGCTGGAAGCATTCTCGCCCCGAAAGTCTTTGCATACCAGGCCTGCATCTCGGTGTTCGCCTGCCCGAAGAAGTGGATGTGATGCAGCTGAATCGGGGCCTTCTGCGATTTGACTTCGACGAACTCTACTTTGACGTCCTCTGGACCGAGCGCAAACGCGATGTTCGTGGTTGGACTGGCGGCCGCAATGTCGTCGGTCACCTTCACGCTGGCTGCGACCGAATCGGCCGTGATCATTTTGAAGCCATTTGCCTTGATCTTTGCCACCAGCGGCTTGAGATCGGGGACGGAAAAGCCTATGTGGTTAACCGTTGTGCCGATCGTGCCGCCCGTCGGCGCCTGCATCGGTCGGAAAAAGATCAGAACATTCGGAAACTTGATGATCTCCTGCTGCCGGTCACCGGTACCGATCTGGGCCACGCTGCCGCCCAGCGTGTCGGAATAGAACCTCTTCTGTGCGTCCATGTTCGTCGTATTCAGATGGTGGTGCCCATACACCACTGGACCTTCTCCGGCATCCAGAATCTGCGCGATGGCAGAGGCCGGTATAAGCAGAAGAATAGTGAGCCCGATTCCGTTCCATAGACTTTTCATGAACATCTCCTGATCGCCAAGTCTACACGATTTGGGGCTGGACGCCACGTCGCCCGCGCCGAGTCACCATTTATCGGTAGCTGTCTGGCCTGCTTTCCGCTTCGCCCGGTGCGCGCTCATTTGTTCGGCTTACGCGTTGCTCGCAGCCCACGGTGGGGTAAAATCATCGCACAGTACCCGTCGGTACATGATAGGAGAATCCCGATGGTCCGCTTCTTGACGCTCCTGTTCATCGCCGGCCCGGCGTTATTGGCTGCCGGCTCACCCGAGTTGTTCATTGCCATCCGGAACGGCGATCACGCCCAGGTAACCAAGCTGCTTCGCGCTGGTAGGGACGTGAACTCGGCCGATAGCGACGGAACCACCGCTCTGATG
Organism: Bryobacterales bacterium; assembly: GCA_963824345.1. Classification (GTDB taxonomy): domain Bacteria; phylum Acidobacteriota; class Terriglobia; order Bryobacterales; family Bryobacteraceae; genus Palsa-89. The sequence goes on along the minus strand of CAWGOZ010000002.1, from coordinate 785,880 downwards.
CACTCCGTAATCGAGTCCGACGTGCGGATGATGAAGCTCCTGATCGACGGCGGGGCCAATGTCAACGCCAGGAACACGCTCGATTCCACTGCACTGATGTTCGCCGCCACCAATCTGGCAAAAACCCGTCTGCTGCTGGACGCCGGAGCGGACGTGAGAGTAACAGGCAAGCGCGGCGCCACCCCAATGAGCGTCGCCGTTACGGCCGACGGATCCACGCCGGTTTTGAAACTTCTCATCGCCAAAGGCGCTCAGCCCGAAGACCGGCTGATGACGCCGGTGGCGCAAAAGGGCGATCTGGAAGCGATCCGGTTTCTGCTCAGTATCGGCGTACACGCCGGTGACGCTACCACCTTGTCGGCTGCCGTGCTGGCAGGTTGCGAACCGTGCGTACGGCTGCTGGTGGAGAACGGCGCTTCTGCCACGGGCGGCGGGCCTGGTGGATCGGGCGTCCTGAACCAGACGGCCAAGACAGCCATGCCCGAACTTTCCCAATTTCTGCTGGAGCATGGAGCTTCACTGGACTCCAAGGATCGCGAAGGCTTTACTCTCCTGATGCAGGCCGTGCTCTCGATGGCAGCGCCGGCGGATCGCGACCGCATGGTGAGATGGCTGCTCTGGAAGGGTGTCGATCCCAACGCCACTAACGATCGCGGTGACACCGCTTATCAACTCGCGGCGCGCGTGGGGGTCCCCTCAACTTTGGAATTGTTGGTGAAGGCCGGCGCCAAGGAAGTGAAAGAGGAATGGCCCACGCCCGCCGGAGGCGCGCCCTCCGTGCAAGCGGCGGTAAAGAAAATCCTGCCGCTGCTTGAGATGAGTGGCGAGCAAGTTTTCAAGAGCCGAGGCTGTGTTTCCTGCCACAACAATTCGCTCCCGGCCATGACCGTCGCCTTGGCGCGGAGCAAAGGATTCGCCGTGAACGAGGAGCAGGCCAGGAAGGAGTTGGGGTTCGCAGTGGCGACCGACAGGCCTTATCTGGAGCCAATGCGCCTGGGGTCGACCATCGGCGGCGGTTCCGATACGCTCGGTTACACGCTGATGGGGATGGCGGCGGCGGGCTATCCGGCCGACGCCCTAACCGACGCGCACATTCACTACCTATCGATCTACCAATTAGCCGACGGCTCCTGGCGAACCAACAGCTACCGGCCTCCCGAAGAGTACGGACCGTTTACCACCACCGCGGTGGTTTTGCGTTCGATTAAGCTGTACCCCATCCCGGGCCGGCGGGAGGAATTCCGCGACCGAATCGCCCGCGCCAAACGGTGGCTGCTCGCGGCCCGAGCTTCCTCTCAAGAGGAGCGATCGATGCAACTCATTGCACTGGCGGACGCGGGCGCCAGCGCGACAGAACGCGCGCCCTTCGTAACCGCGTTGAGGGCCGCTCAGAACCGCGACGGAAGTTGGAGCCTGGTTCCGGGCGTTCCAGGCGAAGCCTATGCCACAGGCGAGGCGCTTTACGCCTTGCACGTCTCTGGAGAAGTTTCGACCAGCGACGCAGTGTACCAGCGGGGCGTCGAATGGCTGCTACGAAATCAACTCGCCGATGGATCGTGGTTCATGCCGACGCGAGCAGTCCCGGTCCAGCCCCACACCTTCGAGAGCGGATTTCCCCATGGCTGGCATCAATTCGCCTCTGACGGGGCATCCAGCTGGGCTGCGATGGCGTTACTGTTCACCCTTCCCGATATGCCGCGCCAGTAACGGTCGTTATCGGCGACTAAATTTAAGCCTTCCAGGTCTTTACCTGCCGCACCAACTCCCACATCATCCGGTCCATCGCACTGCTGGTATCCCCCGGAGCTTCCCGCGTGTTGGCGAGCGCCGCCCAGCAAAATCCACTGGCAGTACGCACGACAAGAGCCGTGGTGCCCGGCAAGCTTCCGGTATGCCACCAGTTTTGAACCCGATTCACGGCCCAGCCCTTGGCGTAACCGGCGTTCGCCGAACTCGGGGTTGTCATCTGACGGATGGATGCGAGATTCAGAATGTTACGGCTCTCTGAATGACCATCGACGTGGCTGGCGAACATCACGAGGTCCCGCGCCGTGGCTAACCAACCGCCGTGCGAATCCATGCGCCTCACGTTCATGCCGTAGGCTTCCTCCTGGGCCGCGCCGTAGTAAATCACCTCGCCCGCCACCCGCTCGTCCAACGTGTTTCCCGCGACGCGCATATAGGTCACGCCACACAGCCTCAAAACCTTGCCGAGCACGAACTGCTCGTAGCTCATGCCGGTCAGCTTCTCGATTACGCGGCCCAGGATGCAGAACCCGAAGTTGGAATAGGCGTAATGCTCCGCCGGCGGATATTGCAGCGGCATTTTCTCAATGACCCAGGCGATCAGCTGCGGGTGGCCCATAGCCGTATTACGAAACATGGGGTCGGTGTTGTCGTTCTGCCATCCGCCGCCAGTGTGCGTCAGGAGGTGCTTGATGCGGATCTCCTGCACCCACTGCTGGAACGGCCTTCGTCCGAAATCGTTTCCCAAAATGCCGTCGGGGCCGAAGACGCGATCTTCCAGCGTAAGCTGCTTTTCTTCCATCAGCCGGAACAAGGCCACCGAAGTGATCGGTTTCGATACGCTGGCAATGCGGAATAAATGACCCGGCACTACTCTCTCATTCCTTTCCCGATCGGCGAATCCGAAGCCCCTTTCATACAGTGGGTTGCCATTTCGCGCCACAGACACCGATAGTCCGGGTACGGCATGGGCGCTCATGAATGCCAATGCGACGCCCTCCATCCGCGAGAGTTCTTCAGGCGACGGAGCGTCGAGGGTACTTGCCCCCGCATGCGCCGCGAGACTTCCGATCGCAAGAAGAAACGATCTGCGCGATTCTGGCATTACCCCTGCGTCTTTCCCACGAGACTGGACCATCAGGTTTACCCGCGCATGTCGGGTTGAAAGCGCCGGGCCACTTTTAAGTGGCCACGAAGTGGTCCAGCGGCCCAGAAAACGAGAGGGTGAAAATCGTGCAACTCGTTTCGAATGTTTGGTGGACCTGGTCGGGTTCGAACCGACGACCTCTTCCATGCCATTTAAGAAATATCAATCACTTACGGACATTTTGCGCCAAAACAAAGGACTTAGCGGCGGGCCGTGTGGACGCCGGTGGACGCCACGGGAGTTCACATCGGAAACGGCCCGGAGCATGCTTTCGCGCGCACGGTTGCAAGCCGTCGTGATGGTTGTCTGCTTGAGCAGACGACAAATGATTTCTCTATAAAGATGGTGCCCACGTGGAGGGGTGACCGCCTTCGTGGCTTCGCAGGGCCAATTTGCGTTTTCGCAATATTGCGAATAGACTGAGATCAAGTGCCCAGGACCAAAGTCGCGCTCTACCGGGAGGAAGATGAATCGTGCCCATTCATCGAGTGGTTCGACAAGTTACCGGCGAAAGTGCAGGACAAGTGCTACCTCCGGTTGGAGCGCCTGCGCGAGATGGGTCACGAACTGCGTCGGCCCGAAGCGGACTTCCTGCGAGACGGCATCTACGAACTGCGCGTCGAGCCTGGGAGGCGTTCATCACCGGATCCTTTACTTCTTCCATGGTGGGGTGGCCGCCGTGGTCTCTCACGGTCTTGCGAAAGAGCAGGTGGTCCCGCCGAAAGAGATTGATCGCGCCGTCGAACGCAAGAAGCGGTTTGAGGCGAATCCGGCGAAGCACACTTATGAGGAGGCTTGACCATGCCAGATAACAAAGCAAAGACGCTGAAACCGATCAGGGACGGGGTGTATATCCTTCACCGCCGGATCTACGAAGGCAAACCGGCCCGGCTGAAGAACCTGGAAGAGGCGCGCGCGAATGAAGAGATCGCACGCAAAATTCAAGAATTGAGGGCAGCGGCGGCTCTCACCCAGGCTCAGCTTGCCAAGCTCATAGGTACCACCGCATCCGTCATCTGCCGCCTTGAGGACGCTGATTATGAGGGCCACTCCCTGGCGATGTTGCGCAGGATAGCGGGCGCGTTGAATCAGCGGGTCGAGATCCGTTTTGTACCGATCCGGCGTTCGGCATAGCCGTCAGCATGAACGGCCGCTGGCGGCCTGACGCAACTTTCAAGTTGTGTCAAGCTACAGGCGCGGGTCATCGTGATATGCGGCGGCGCACCAGGGGCTGGGCGCTTAAGGAGGCAAGGTGGGAGACCTCAACCCGTTCGCAATACAAGGGCTCTCTAGCCAAGTGAGATTGTCGTCAATCCTTAAATCGCGACCCAAATATTTCTTGTTGACTAGATCATGTCATGTGATATGATCTAATCATGCGAGTTTCCCTTAACGTCTCGGTGTTGCCGGACACGAAGGTCGTAATCGAGGCCTTGGCCGCGATGTTCCAGAGACCCCACGGTGCTGTGGTCGACCTGATGTCGGTTTCGTACCTGGCCTCCCTTCCGGAGGAGTCGCGGACGGCTATCGAAGGGCTCCGACGTGCGGCCTTTACACATGCAGATTCCCCTGTTGCGCCCACCACCTCGGCACCTGCCGCCACGTACCACTTTTCGCGGCTCTGCTTCCGACGGGACATCATCGAGTCTCTGGGGCCGAACGAGTCCTTCCAGGTTGTCACGCCTGTAGGGAAGTTCCAGATGACGAAATCTGATTTCTATCGCGAGTTTCAGAATGTTGTGGAATCAAAGAGCTACAGCGAGGGCGGCATCTATCACTACCCGAAGCTTCCTGCGCGGGCAGAGCGATTCCGTGTTCCCTGAGGACTTGTTTATGACGGCCAACCCAACGCTGGACGAATCACGATGGCTCGCTCTCTGCGCGTCGAACGGCCAATTGAGCCCTGATCCGAGGACGAAAGTCGGTTGTGTTATCGTCGGCCCGGACCGCAGAGTTCGCTGCGAGGCGTGCAACACGTACCCGACCGGCGTCCTCGATGGCATTCAAGAGCGGACAGAGGCACCTTTGAAGTACATCTGGATCGAGCACGCCGAGCGCAACGCAATCTATATGGCGGCGCGTCGCGGCGTTTCGACGGAGGGATGCACTATGATTGTTGAACTGACACCCTGCGTGGAGTGCGCAAGGGCGATCATTCAGGTCGGGGTCGTCCAGGTCGTAATAAACCACGACCGCTCCGCCGAATACAGCGGAGACCGATACTCCGGTGAGCACTCAACGGCGCTTGCTATGCTGGCCGAGGCGGGCATCGCCGTCCGGTTTGTCAGCCCGAAGTTGGCTGTACGCGGTTACCAAGGAGCGTCAATCGAAGGGGAGGAGTAAAACGACTCGACTCGCGATGTTTGTTGATGGGTGGAACTTCTATTGGTCGCTTGTGGACGCCGGCATAAAACTATACGGGTGGTGCGACTTTGCGCTGCTCGCCCAGCAGCAGACGGGGTTGCCGACTGCGACCGTGAAAGTCAAGTACTTCACTTCCGAAGACAAGCCGCATCCAGAGAAAATCGCAGATCGGCAAGTGACGATCTGGTGGCGGGCTCTGGAATACCGCGGTTTCGAAATTATCAAAGGGGAGTTCCGTTCAACCCGCGTCGAAGTCGAGCAGCAGATCCGACAGGATCAGAAGAAGTGGCGTGAGAAGCAGACGGACATCGCGCTCGCATCAAACATGATTGCCGACTGTAGCCGGATTGAGCGCGACTCCGATCATCCAGGAAAATGGCTTTGGCAGCCTGGATATGACGAGGCGGTGCTGCTCTCCGGAGATTCGGACTTCGTGCCGGCGGTTGAGATCCTCGTTGGCGGTCCATTCAACCGCCGTGTCCACGTGCTGCTACCCCCGTCATCGGATAATGCCGAGGCAAGTGCGCGGCGCATCTGGAAACCCCTCTCGGGGCAAAACATACGCGTCGTTCAACTAACGAAAACCGACCTTGCGAAAGCGCTGCTTCCACAGGTTGTCGTCAATGCGGCCGGGGAAAAGGTCGAGTGTTACCCCACTTGGATGTCGAGGGAGAGACACGAGGGCGAGCATCAACGTACGACACCCCCGGTCAGGACCTCCAACCGGCAGCGCTGACGCGGGGAGGGCGCGCTGTAGGAACTCGGCTTGGTACGGATGGGAGCAGTCGGGGGATCTGCTATATAAGGGTACCCTTCCCATCGTCCTGGACGAAGCGGGTCATGACGATGGCTACCTTGGGTCACCATGGGTATCAAGGTGCGAAGGTTCAGTAGGGTTGGCGGTGCGGTCCATGCTTACCAACCGAAAGTGACCGTGCACCTTGGTCGGACCTCACTTGGATGGCCCTTACTGAGAGCATCGCCACACGGTCCGGACACACGACCGGCGTTCAAACGGCCCCCACATTCAGATCCGCTGGCTGGAGTCCAAATTTTGGCGAATTTGGACTCCAAATGGACTCCCTGTGACCTCTTCCGCGACGTGGAGGCGCGCGAGCATTTTCGTAAGTCTATGTTTTATTGAGGCTTGTATTGGTGGACCTGGTCGGGTTCGAACCGACGACCTCTTCCATGCCATGGAAGCGCGCTCCCAACTGCGCCACAGGCCCGACTCACAATGCGACCAGCGCGGTGCAACTACGTTTTCAATATATCATGCAGTCCGCTAAGATGGTCAGCATGACGCGGGAAGAGGCCTGGGAGCTGCTGTGCGAGTTCACCAAATCGGACGGTCTGCGGCGCCACGCGCTGGCGGTGGAGGCGTGCGTGACGGCCTATGCGCGAAAGTTCGGCGAAGACCAAGCCAAGTGGTCGATCACCGCGCTGCTGCATGATTTCGACTGGGAGATTCATCCCACCGTGCCCGATCACCCGATCAAGGGCGAGCCTATCCTGGCCGAGCGCGGTGTGGCGCAGGAGATCCGCCGTGCGATTCTGTCGCATGCCGATTTCAGTGGCGTGCCGCGCGAAACGCCGCTCGAGAAAACCTTGTTTGCATGCGACGAACTGGCTGGCTTTCTCACCGCTTGCTCGTACGTGAAGCCCGGCCGGAGCATTCACGAAGTGGACGTGGCGTCGGTACGAAGGAAGCTCAAGGACAAAGCCTTTGCCCGGTCGGTGAATCGAGACGACATCACCCACGGCGCCGCGGACCTGAATATCGATCTTGATCGGCACATCGCATTTTGCATCGAAGCGATGCAGGCGCGCGCCGCGGAGTTGGGCTTGGCCGGCGATCCCGGACGGGTACCGGAGGTACCGTGACTATTCTGCCCGGATTTCCTTGCGTTTTTCTAGCCGGCCGTGGGATACTTCCAGAGCGTTGGAGTTCGAGCGATGCTTGGAGGAAATTATATGTTCGGAAAATTATTTGGGATGGCTTTGATCCTGGTGAGTCTCTCGCAGTTTGCTAGCGCGGGAGTTCCCGCCGGTGTTCCGGAGCTGGATCCGGCAACCGGCGTGAGCGCGCTGGTGCTGCTTTCCGGCGCACTGTTGGTGATCCGGGCTCGCCGGCGCAAGTAGCGTTATCATTTTCGATTCAGGAGATTCGCATGGTCAGAAAACTTTTTGCGATGGCTGTGCTGTTGGCTGGCGTTTCTCAGTTCGCAAGCGCCGTGGCACAGGGCGGCGTTCCCGAGTTGGATCCAGCCACCGGCGTGAGCGCCTTAGTGCTGCTTTCCGGTGGGCTGCTGATCCTGCGAGCGCGCCGCCATAGGCAGTAGCTCAACTAAACATCTGCGATCGGTAATTCCGCCGCCCGCATCTCCCCAGGGAGCGGCCGGAACGGACTTGCCAGCATGAACGCGGGGCTCAGGCTACGCTCAGCCTCGACGCCCTTCAAGCCAATCACGATACCCTCTTGCCCCGCGGCTGGCTCGGCCAGATAAGTTCCAAAAAGACGGTCCCACCACGGCAATATATCGCCCAGATTCCTGGATTGCTCACAAATTTCCGCCGAGTGGTGGATGCGGTGCAGGTCCGGCGTTATATAAATCGGGCGAAGCGATTTCTCCACCCATCCGGGCAGCGATGCGTTTGCGTGCATCACGAAGCTCTGAATGCTACTCGCCAGTTCGGCCACCAATACCGCGGCCGCCGGCGGCGCAAGAACGGCAATGGCTGCCAGATAAGCGCCCTGCATGAAAATGATCTCGCCCGGATGATGCCGGACCGCGGTTGAAACGTCGAAGTCCGGATCGGAATGATGCACTTGATGTACGCGCCACAAAAGACGCACGGAGTGGCAGGCCCGGTGCAAGGCATACTTGGTCAGGTCCAACGCCAGGAGCGTGAGCAGACATCGCGCCACAAATGGCACCGTGGGTCTGTTGAGCAGGCCGAACCGGCTGCTTCCAACGGTTATGGCCATAACCACGGGGCTGATGCGGTACACAGCCACGCCGGCCAGGGTGCAGGCAACCAGCACGATCCCGTGGTTGCCCCAGCGGCGCTCCAAGGAGCCCGACAGCATCCGCTTCGGCCGTAGTGACTCCCAGATGGCGATACCAATAAAACCGGCAGTGAATAGAATCCAATAGGCCCGGCCTTCCATTAGCATCCACGTCATTGAGAGATCCCGCACTGAATTGCTGTAGGTATCGTAAGTCCAGCGCATTGATCCGTCAAGCGATCGCAGGACCACTAGTACCGATTCAGGCAGCCTGCTGGTACTTTCCTGTTTGACTCGGCCGGATGAACGGCGTACACTCCATTCAACGCAGGCCCAACCGGGCATATGGAATTAGGAGGCAATGACGATGAAATCCGCGCTGTTCAAGGTAACCGGCATGACGCTTTTGATGACGGCGCTCGGCGGCATGCTGTTGATTCGCGGGCGCAAGCGCTAATTCGCCTAAGCGTCATCGTTAAGCGGTCGGCTTTCCCGTCCCTGAAGCTTACCTTTGCGTGTCTTGAATGGTAACCGATTCAGTTCAGGCCAGCTCCCTTTCTCCTGCGGCCATTTCCTCACCAGCCAGCCAGCAACACCCGTTGCGGCGCATCGCTGGCTTGGCGGTTTTGTTCGCTGCTGAAGTGCTGGTCATTTCGGCGCGCACCCCCCATATCGCACTCCAGGATTCTCCCGGTTTGCCGGGGCTGGTTTTTAGCCTGGGGACTTGGAAAGTGCGGCTGCTGGTAACGCTGGCTGTCATCTCGCTCCTGGTTTGGCGATCGAGGGCCAAACGAAACCTGGAGGCCATCTCAGAGCGGCCAGTCCGCGCGGGCGTGGCGTGGGTCTGGTTTACCGCTCATGTTGCGGCCATCCTGCTTTTCGCTGGCCTCACTTCCATCCTTTTCCAAAACCGGCTGCACGGCGCTGTGGCGGATGTCCTGGTGCTGGCATGGGTCGCGATAGGTGTGGCCGCGGTGGTTCTGGCTGCCTTTGCGTTTCTGCCGGCGGCATTCTGGAGGGAAGTGCTGCGCGGAACCGGGGAAGTCTGGGCCTACGTGCTGATCCTGGGACTTGGCGCCTGCGTGCTGGCCGCATACGCCACGCCTATCTGGAACCCCCTGGCCCGCTGGACATTGCGGTTGGCATGGCTGCTTTTACGCCCTTTGGTTCCCGGAGTCAGTGCCGATCCTGTCAGCATGATTCTGGGCACGCACGGCTTCTCCGTGCAAGTCCTGCCTGCTTGTTCCGGTTATGAAGGCATCGGCTTGATCCTGGCGTTTACAACCGGCTGGCTCTGGTTCTTCCGGCGGGAATGGCGCTTTCCGCGCGCGCTACTGTTGATTCCTCTGGGTGTGGCGGCCATCTGGGTTTTTAACGCGGTGCGTGTCGCCGGGCTGGTTCTGATCGGCGTCGCCGGAGCTCCCGGCGTCGCGATCCAAGGCTTTCATTCCCACGCCGGCTGGATTGCGTTCAACGTGGTTGCGTTGGGTACTTGCGTGGCGGCGCGCCGGATCTCGTGGTTCACCACGGTCGGCGCCGACACGGCTTTGGTCCCAGGACGCAGCGAGCCAAATCCCATCGCGCCTTACCTCATGCCCTTCCTTGCGCTGCTGGCTGCCGCGATGCTGGCGGGCGCCGCCTCCAACGGCTTCGAATGGTTATACGCTTTTCGCGTGCTTGCCGCCGGAGCGGCGTTATGGTATTTCCGCGACACCTATCGCGCGATGGACTGGCGCGTTGGCTGGCCCGCTGTGGCGCTGGGAGGATTGGTTTTCCTGATCTGGATTGGCCTCGAGCCGCTGGCAGGTTCCGCGCCAACCGGCGAACCGCCGGCGCTGGTGCATGTGTCCGCGCTGGCCCGCATGGCTTGGATCGCATTTCGGATTCTGGGCGCGGTGATTACCGTGCCGATCGCTGAAGAACTGGCGTTCCGGGGATTCCTAATGCGCCGGCTGATTTCGGCGGACTTCGAGTCGGTTTCCTGGCGGATGTTTGCGTGGGCGCCGTTCCTGATTTCCTCCCTCGGTTTCGGTCTCTTGCACGGCGGCCGATGGCTGGCCGGTACGCTGGCCGGGATGATCTACGCATGGGCTATGCTGCGGCGCGGCCGGATTGGGGAGGCAGTTGCCGCGCACGCCCTCACCAATGCACTACTAGCCATCTACGTTCTTGTCAGCGGCCACTGGCAATTGTGGTGAGCGGCACACGCGCCGCCTAAAAATTGACACAAGATTATCGCCGATATAGCCGATTTTCGGCGTTTATCGCACGGCATGCCACTTGCTAATGCCTCGTCCAGAGGAGAGCAAGATGATCGTACTAAAGATTCTGTTGGAAATTTTCGGGTTCGCTCTGTTAGCCGCCGCCGCGGGCGTCGCGATGGTGGAACTGAGCAACCTCTATCGCCAACCGGGCGCGGGCATAACCACTTTAGAGGACGCATTGACGGTGCGCGGCCGATGGCGTTTGCCGAGCCGCCTGGCATTGATGAGCCTGGTTCCATTGCTGGCCGGCCTGAGTATCGCAGTGGTTCCGGCCGGAATGGCGGGAGTTCGCGTGAGTCAGATTTCCGGAACGCTTCAGGAAACGCTGTATCCGGGCCTGCACCTGGTGGTCCCGCTGATCCAGACGGTAGAAACCTACGACCTGCGCGATCAGATGTTCGAGACCAGCATGCTGGCCGACTCCAAGAAAGGCGAGTCGCTGCGCGTACAAACCAAGGAGGGTCTGGAACTGGGCCTGGCGGTGACCGTGCGCTTCCAGCTGGATCCACATCGGCTGGCATACATTCATGCCAATCTGCCGCAACCGGTGGAGAAGGAATTGGTTCCGCCGGTAGTGGCCAGCGCTTTTCGCGACCTGACGCCACGCTACCTGGTGCGCGAGCTGTTCGCCACCAAGCGCGACGAGATCCGGCGCAGCGCGGCCATCGCCATCACACAAAAGCTGGCCCCCGACGCGGTCATCGTGAAGGAAGTGATCCTGCGCGACATTCAGCTTCCCGCCGAATATGCAAAAGGGCTGGAGGGCGTGCTGCTCAAGGAGCAGGAAGACGACCGGATGACCGTGGAGCTGGACGTGAAACAGAAAGAGGTTCGCGCCGCCGAGTTGGAAGCCGAGGCGCAGAAAGCTCGCGACGTTAAAGCCGCCGAGGGCCAGGCGCAGGTCACGGTACTGCAAGCCAAAGCGCAGTCGGACGCCATGCAGTACACGCTTCCGCTCAAGGAGAAGCAAATCCAGCAGACGCGCTTGGAGGCTGCGGCCCGCAAGGAAGCGACGGTGCAGCAAGCGCAGGCGCAGGCCGAGGCCAAGGTGATCGACGGCAAGGCCGAACTGGAGCGGCGCAAGCTGATGAATGAGGCCGATCTCGACCGCGTTCAATTGCTCGCGAAGGCGGACGCCGACAAAATGCATCTGGAGGGCGTGGCGCTGAAGGAGAACCCCATGCTGATCCAGAAGATTATCGCCGAGAAGCTGTCGGACAAGGTGCAGATCATGATGGTGCCGAGCGATGGCAAGTTCTTCTTTGCGAATGACGTGCTGCGGGGAGCGCTTCCATCAGCCGCGGTCGCGACGGCGGCCGAGCCTCCCGATCCGGCTCACTAAGGGTATATACTGAGCGGCACCGGAGGTGAGGACTGAGCTATGACGACCGAATCGCGGCTAATGTCGGGCATAACTCTGATCACGGTGCCCACCATCCAGTACGGCGGCTACTTTCTGCTCACCTCGCTGATCAACCGAAGTTCGGGATATATGGACAACGCTTTGCGCCAGAACTTCTTTCGGGCGGGCCATGCTCACGCCGGCGTAATCGTACTGCTCTCGCTGATCTGCCAGCTCCTCGCGGATGCCGCCGTATTGCCGTCGCCGCTGGTATGGTTGGTCCGGATTGGGGTGCCGCTCTCCGCGATTCTGATTTCGGCCGGGTTCTTCGTTTCGATGCCTGTGCCGACGGCTACGCAGCCAAACGGAGCCGTTGCCCTGATCTATATCGGTGCGATCATCCTGGCGATCGGCGTTCTGACGCTTGCAATCGGCCTTTTGCGTGGGCCACAAGTAAACTAAAGAGTGCCAGCATGAAAATTGATCTCTACCGTTGGTTTTGTCTGAGCTGTTTTGCGCTTTATTGCGGATTTGCTCAATCGCCAGCCACGGCCCCGCCGTCTGGCGCGAATCGCCGCATAACTCTGGACGTGGTGGTGACCGATAAATCCGGCAAGCCGGTCCCTGGCCTCGAACAGTCGGATTTCAAGCTTCTGGACAACAAACAGCCCAACAAGATCGTCTCTTTTGAGGCCATAGGGGGCGGAGCCGCGGCGGCTGATCCGCCGGTGGAAGTCACGCTGCTGGTGGATGAGGTGAATACGTCCTTTCGGGGCGTAGCGTCCGCGCGGCAGCAAATCGAAAAGTTTCTACGGCGGGACGGTGGGAAGCTGGAACGCCCGTTATCGCTGGTGTTTCTTTCCGATTCCGGAATCAAGAGCACATCCACTTCCCGAGATGGAAATGCTCTCGCCGACGAGATGAATCAGAACCCGGCCGGACTTCGCATCATCGGCCGGATACAAGGCATCTACGGCGCAGGCGACCGGATTCAGCTATCTCTCCGCGCACTCGAGCTGTTTGCCGATTATGAATCCACCAGGCCGGGTCGAAAACTAGTGATCTGGATCAGCCCCGGCTGGCCGCTTCTTTCCGGCCCGCGCGTGCAGCTCACCGGCAAGGAGCAGGAAGGCCTTTTCAAAACCATCGTTGCTCTGTCGGACGCCATGCGGCAGTCTCGTATTACTCTTTACAGCATCGATCCGTTGGGACTGTCGGATTCGCGCGGGCTGCGAGCGCTGCGTTATCAGAACTATGTAAAAGGAGTGAAGAGAGCCAGCCAGGTGAGCATTGGAAACCTGGCGCTGCAGGTTCTGGCCGAGCAAAGCGGCGGCCGGGCCATCCAGTATGACAACGATATAGGCAGCGAGATTGTAACCTCCATAGCGGACACGAACGCATATTACGTTGTCAGTTTTGACGGCCTTCCCGGGGACGGTCCGAACGAATACCACGCGCTCGAGATGAAGATCGATAAGCCCGGGCTAAAGGCGCGCACCCGAGCCGGCTACTACGCTCAACCCTAGCCCGATCTCCAGCGCATCGCGCCGAATGCCGGCCAGCATCCCCCGAAAAACGATCTGATGGAATGGCAGCACGGCGTACCAGTAAAGCAGCCCAAACAAACCGCGCGGTTGGAACAAGGCGGTTTGGCGCAGGATACATCCGCCATCGCGTCCGGGTTCTATTCGGAACTCGAGCAGAGCTTCGCCGGGTAATCGCATTTCGGCTCGCAATGAAAGGCGCCGGTCCTCCTCGATTCCGACCACCCGCCAAAAGTCCAGCGCATCGCCATAGCGGAGCGTATCGGGATCTCGGCGTCCGCGGCGCAGCCCAGGGCCCCCGGCCAGCCGGTCCAGCCAGCCGCGAATGATCCAGAGCCAGTTGGCCGCATACCAGCCGCGTCCTCCACCCAGGCGGCAGACCGCACGGAACGCCGCTGCGGGCCGTGCTTCGATGGCTACCTCGCGGGTATCGCGAAAGACTGTGCCGCCGGACCAATCCGGATCGCCTGGCATGGGCCCCGCCATCGACCAGTTGGTCTCCACCTGGTGCGCCGCCACCTGGCTAAGCGCCGCGCCAATCGCCTCGCGAACGTTCAGCAATTTCTGCGGCACTAAGCTTAGGATCCGGTTATCGCGGCACACCACCGGGTTCTTTAATCCCTCCGCCAGCGGTACTGCGATCTTGTGGCTTAGAGGAGTGACCAGATGGATCCAGTAAGAACTTAAGCGCGGGGTCAGCACCGGGATCGGTATGATCCAGCGGCGCGGAAGGCCGAGTTCTTCCGCCATCACGCGCATGATGTCGCTGTAGCACAGCGTTTCGGGCCCGCCGATGTCGAAAACACCGCCGATGGTTTCAGGAGCCGATAGCACGCCAACCAGGTACGCGATCACGTTCTCCACCGCGATCGGCTGGCAAGGTGTGCTCACCCACTTGGGAGTGACCATCACCGGCAGCCGCTGAACGAGATAGCGCAGAATCTCGAAAGACGCCGAGCCCGAGCCGATGATCATGGCGGCGCGCAGCACCGTCACCGGGACCCCCGCGGAAGCCAGCGCCCCCTCAACGTCCCGGCGCGACGATAGATGCCGGCTGAGATTCGGACCGGTTTCGCCCAAGCCGCCAAGATAAATGATGCGGCCGACACCGGCAGCGCCCGCCGCGCGCGCGAATGTCAGGGCCAACTGCTGGTCGCGTTGTGCATAGTCGCCCGCCGCCGACAGCATCGAATGCACCAGATAGAATGCCGCGTCGCATCCTTCCAACTCGCGAGCGAGCGAAGGCTCATCCGTCAGATCGGCCTGGCGGATCTCAACCCGGGAGTCTAAGGTCCAAGCGCGGCCTTGGAGCTTGTCGCGGGACCGAACCAGGCAGCGCACGGCGTAGCCCGAATCGAGCAGGCGCGGGGCGAGCCTCCCGCCGATGTAGCCGGTGGCGCCCGTTATAGCGATACGTTGCATGAAACTCCCTTATCGGACAACTGGCGCGACCCCATCAGAAACGTGCGGGCGCGGTTTGCAACAACTGCAGCGCCTCTTGCACCACCCGATCGGCGCTGACTCTGGTCATGCAGCGATGATCGATCGGGCATTCGCGCAATAAACAAGGACTGCAATCCACCGG
This sequence comes from Bryobacterales bacterium, assembly GCA_963824345.1. Classification (GTDB taxonomy): domain Bacteria; phylum Acidobacteriota; class Terriglobia; order Bryobacterales; family Bryobacteraceae; genus Palsa-89. The sequence continues at coordinate 770,878 of CAWGOZ010000002.1, read as the reverse complement.
CTGCCGCACCACGCGCGCGTTCGGTCCGGACGGGCCGGTGGTGGTATCGTCGGTAGCGCCGAAAATCGCGACCGTCGGCACGCCCAGCGCCGAGGCAATATGCATCGATCCCGAATCGTTGGTCAGGAACAGCTCGCAGCCGGCCGCCAGATCGATGAACTGCGCGAGCGTGGTTTCGCCGGCGTAATTCGCGACCTCGCGCCCGTTCAGATGCCGGGCCACTTCCTCGCACAGCGCCCGTTCGCTCTTGGTCCCGAACAGCGCGATGGAAGCTCCCCGAGCGTCGGCCAGGGCGCCCGCTGCTTCGGCAAATCGTTCCGGAAGCCAGCGCTTCGCGGTTCCATAAGCCGCGCCTGGACTCACGCCGATAGTCCTTTTTCCACTGGGCGCCGCCCGCCCCTGCAACCGGATGGCATCGCTCGCGGGCAGGGCATCGATCAAGCCCGCGCGCCGCAGCAGCTCGAGATAATAAAAGCGCTCGTGCCTGGGAATTTCGCCGGGTTTGGGAACTTCCACAGCGCGGGTGAGAAGCAGTTGGCGGCCGTCGCGCTTGTAGCCGATACGCGTGGGAATCCTCGCCAGCCAGGCAATCCAGGCAGCTTCAAATGCGTTCTGGAATAGGATCGCGCAGTCAAATTGGCGGGTACGCAAGTGGCGGCCCATGCTCCACGGCGAGTGCAAGTCATACACGATAATTTCATCCGCAAACGATTCACGGGTATAGAGATCCGCAACGGACCGCTTGGCCAGGATCGCGATTCTAGCGTGCGGAAACCGGCCGCGAATCGCGCTCAAAGCGGGCAGCGACATGACAGCGTCTCCCACCCAGTTGGTGGCGCGGACCAGAATGTTCGAGTAGTCCAAGTGAATTGATACCCTCAAAAGAGTCCGAGAAACCACTCATCGGTACTATAGGAGAAAAGAACCTATGGCTCAATAATGACACTACCTAGTACGAAGGGTGGAGAAGCCTCATGGACCTCTTTGCGGAGAACCGGCCTGAGACGTGCGCCGGCTTAGGACTCGATTGCGGCAGTTGCGTGCAGCGCTGCGCATCCACTACGGCTGCAGTCTGCCAGGATCTCCAGCCTTACGGCGCCCACAAGGTATTCCTCCAGCTTTACCCGTCGCCGGCTTGCCATCCCATGGCCGAAGCTTTTGTGCGGGCCTATCAGGACGCGGTGACACCGGCCATGCCCATGATGCGATCGGCGCGAGCCAGCGCGGCCGCAGCCGCTTAAACCCGGACTCTCCGCTACAATAGCAACGTATGTTAGTGGAGATCGATGGCGTAACGCTGCATCTCGCCCATCCCGACGAACTCACTGTAACTTGGGTTGGCCAGGAAGAGGTCATGCGCCAGTTGCTGGCGGCCTGGCTGGTGGTGGATTCTCAGGACGTTCCCATGAATCCGCGTCTGCTGGGTAAGCCGGGCGTGGGAAAAACGACGCTCGCTTACGCCGCGGCCAAGCGCCTCAATCGAGAGGTCTACATCATGCAGGCCACCGTGGACACGCGGCCGGAGGACTTGTTGGTGACTCCGGTAATCGAGGGCCAATCGCGCTTGCGCTATGTAGCGTCGCCCCTGGTGACGGCCATGCTGCGCGGCGGAGTGGTGATTTTGGATGAAGGCAACCGAATGAGCGAGAAAAGCTGGGCGAGCCTAGCCCCGCTCCTCGATACGCGCAGATATGTGGAATCCATCGTGACCGGGATCAAGATCAAAGCCCATCCCCTTTTCCGGCTGGTGGCCACCATGAACGACGACGCTTCCACGTTCGATTTGCCCGAGTACATCCACTCGCGCTTGCAGCCGCAGCTCACCATCGATTTTCCGGAGCGTCACGAAGAGTATGCGATTCTCAAGGAAAACGTGCCGTTCGGCGACGAGCAGATCCTCAATTACGTGACCGAGTTTCTGCAGCAGGCGCATGCGGCCGACGAGCGCTACACGGTTCGCGATGGCATCAACATCGCGCGTTTTGTGATGAAACTAAAGAGCCTGGAGAATGGCCAGGTTCTTTCCAGCCAAAGCGACGAGCGGTTTCTGATGCGCACGGCCATTCTCGAAACGCTCGGGGATGAGGCACTGCGGTATGGCCCCAGATCGTAACCAGGGTGACCCTGAAGATTTCTCCAGTCTCCGGCGCGGAAACATTACTTACTTCCCGGTGATCCCGGGCCGTATTGAGTTCGCCATCGAAGTGCGCCGAGCCATTCTGCTTGCCCATCCCAAGATTGTCGCCGTCGAGTGGCCCGGAGCGCTCGAGGACGTCTACCTGCAAGCCCTGGCTCGGCTGCCGGAGATTTCCGTGATTCTCTATCCGGACCCGCAGGACGAGGAGCGCGGCATTTACGTTCCCGTGGAACCCTGCGATCCATTCACCGAAGCCGTGCGCACGGCCCTGGAAATCGACGCCGAGGTAATTTTCATCGAGCCCGATTTGGGCGACCGCCCGCATCTGCCGGACACGTACCCGGACCCCTATTCGATCCGCTACATCGGGCTGAATAAATACATCGAGGCTTACCGCGTCTATCCTCAGACCAGAAACGATGAAATCGCGGTGCATGCCTCGGGCATGGCGTGGAAGCTGCAAGGCGCCGATCCGCTGGCGTCGGTTCTCGCGGTGGTATCCCTTAATTTGCTCGACCCGCTGCTGGATGCGATGGAGACGCCGCAGGATGCGCCTACGGCTGCGGCAAACCGCCTCAAGGCATCCGACATCCGGCTGCTGAATCCGCATCCGGATTGCCTGGCCGAGATCACCATCGAGTATCCGTATCTTCAAGATCGCTACGAAACGTTTCGCGTGCGCATGGAGGCGGACGACCTGGTGGACCGGCCCAAGGTCCAGTTCGATCTGTTGCGCCAGGCCGAAAAAGAGTACGGCAAGAACACCGGCGAAAAGGTGGAGTATTGGCAGCGCCGCATGATGGCGCGCTTCACCCGGAATCTCGCATCCATCAACGGGGACTTGATGGCGGGCGTGTTCGATCTGGCAGTAGCGGCGCGCTCCGTGGTGGACGACAACTACGCCTACGAAGTGTGGCAGACCGCCAATCGGTATCCCGAGCAGAAGCCCGCCAGCGAATTGCTGGAGACGGTGAATCTGTCGGGCGAGGAGATCTGGTACAACACCAAAAAGCTGCGATTACGGCGGCGGCTTCCGCGTCCCAAACAACGGCTGATGCCCAAGGGCCTGAAGCAGCGCAAGAAGGAAAAATTCGATGGCGAGTGGGCCCGGCAAACCGATGGAACGGCGATTTGTTCTTACCCTCCCGAAGATCTGATGATCGAAGATTACGGGCGTTTCCTGAAGCGCAAGGCCAAGAGCATGTTGTCGGAGGAGCGCTCGCGGACCGAGCCGTTTACGACTTCGATTCTCGACGGCATCGACCTGCGCGAAACCGTCCGCAACTGGCATGAGGCCAAGATTTACGTGCGCCAGCTGGATCGCATCGCGGGCGAAGTCGGGGCGACCGTGGTGATTTTCGACGAAGACCCGGACGATCGCTATCAGTATTTGACCACCTGGCTGGGCGAACATCAAAACGAATCGGACATGGCGTTTTATTCCACCGAGCCCTTCCGGCACTTGGTGGGCCCTGGGATCGGGCGCGCCGAGTACGGCGGCTTTTTAATGGCCTTGCCCCCGCGGCGCATGCTGGACGTTTGGACGGATCCGGATTACGATTTCGCGCGCAACAAGCCGGAGCGCTTATTGATGGCCGCGCTGGATTATTCCAAGCAGCGCTTTGTGGTGTACGTTGCCGCCAAGCCGCCGCGCAGCATTTTCCGATCCATCGCCGCGCACTTGAACCGGCGCATCATCTATATTCCGATCGGCGCGCTAAATCCGGCTCGCTTGAAAAAGCTGCGCGTGGTTCACGTGCTCGATAGCTACGAACGCCGCGATGAGGCCAAGGATTATATCTGGTGAGCGAGAATCGCTGCTACCAATCCGTCGAGCGTGAATTGCTTAGCCTCGGCGTCAACTTGGAGACCGTGCGCGAACAGAGTCGAGCTTGTCACAGGACCGATGGACGCGATGCGAACGCCATCGAGGGCCTCACGGCCGGCAAGAGCGAGCAGATTCTTCACAGTCGATGAACTCGTGAATGTAATCCAATCGGGCTTTTTATCGCCCGCAAAGACTTCGCGCGCGCGGGCGTGGGCTTTGACCGGAACAACGTTACGATAGGCCTCTACGACATCAACTTGCGCGCCAAGCTTCGCGAGTTCCGCCGGGATCAGGTCGCGCGCAACGGCGGCTCGCGGCAGCAGCAGGCGCTGGCCCGCGAGAGTCTCCGAGGCGAATGCTTTGATCAAGCTTTCGGCAACGTACTCCTCCGGCACCAGATCGACTTTCAAATGCAGATCCTCGATTGCCTTTCGCGTGGCTGGCCCAATGGCGCAGATGCGCGCCTTGAGCGACCGCAAGTCGCGGCGTGAGTGGTCCAGCCGATCTAGAAAAAACCGGACGCCATTCACGCTGGTGAAGATCAGCCAATCGTAGCTGGCAAGATCTTCGATGGCCCGGTCCAGAGGCGCCGGATCGGCCGGCGGTTCGAGCGCGATCACCGGCAGTTCTTGCGGCTCGGCTCCGAGGGCGCGCAGGCGATCCGACAATTCCGCGGCCTGATCCTGCGCTCGCGTGACGACGATCTTTTTTCCAAACAGCGGAAGCTGCTCGAACCAGTTCAGCTTTTCGCGCAGAGCAACCACTTCACCGATGATCACGGTGGCGGGCGGTTTCAATTCCGCCGCTTCAATCTGATCGGCGATGGTGGCAAGCGTGCCGGCCACAGTCTCCTGGTCGGACCGGGTTCCCCAACGAACCGCGGCTGCTGGAGTATCGCCCGAACGGCCGTGGCGCTGGATCTCGGCGGCGATCTCGCGAATCGCGAATATGCCCATGAAAATCACCAGCGTTTCCGATTGCCCGATTTTGCTCCAATCGATGCCATGCACGTCGTGGCCCGTGACGAAGGTCACTACCTTGGTGTGTTCACGATGCGTGAGCGGAATACCGCTGTACGCGGCGATGCCTAAAGGCGCGGTGACGCCGGGGACCACTTCGAACGGAATGCCGGCCGCGGCCAGCGCCTCGATTTCTTCACCGCCGCGCCCGAAAATGAACGGGTCGCCGCCCTTAAGGCGGATGACGGTGAGGCCCCGGCGCGCGCGATCGATCAGCATCGCGCAGATTTCTTCCTGTGGAAATGCGTGCACCGATTTCTTTTTGCCGACGTAAATGCGCTCGCAGTTCGCCGGCGCAAGATCGAGCAAATGCTCGTTGACCAGGTTGTCGTAGAGAATGGAGTCCGCGAGTGCGAGAAGCTTTCGGCCCTTCCAGGTGATCAGATCGGGGTCGCCGGGTCCCGCGCCGACGAGATAAACTTTGTTCATGCCTGGGCGCCGTACACGGCTTCGAGAATTTGTTTTCCGCCGCCGGCGAGGAGTTGATGGCCCAGCGCGTGGCCAAGAGCCGCGGCCTCGTCCACCGGCCCGAGCATTTCCTGGCGAATCAGCTGCGTGCCATCGGGCGACACCAGGATCGCGTGCAACAGGACGCTTCGGCTCTCCACCGTGGCGTGCGCGCCCATGGGGGCCTGGCAACCGCCGCCGAGCGAGGCCAGCACGGCGCGTTCCGCAGTCACCGCGGTTCGAGTGTCAAGGTCCTCGAGATCCCTTGCAATTTGAAACGCTGGACCGTTATCAGCGCGCGTTTCGACAGCCAGCGCGCCTTGGCCTACCGCGGGACACATAACGCTGGGATCGAAGATTTCGGCAATCCGATGGTCCAAGCCCAGCCGCCGCAGTCCGGCCGCCGCGAGAACGATCGCGTCGTAGCGCCCATCGTCCAATTTCCGCAGGCGTGTATCGACGTTACCGCGGATGTCTTCGATCTGCAAATCGGGCCGCAGCGCTCGAAGCTGGGCGGCGCGCCGCAACGAACCAGTGCCTACGCGCGCGCCCGGAGCCAGATCCTCGAGCCGCCGGCCAATCAAAGCATCGCGCGGATCCTCGCGTTCGGGAATCGCAGCCAGCGCCAGGCCGGCTGGAAGCTCGGTCGGCATGTCCTTCAAGCTATGCACCGCGATGTCGATCGCGCCCGCGAGCAGCGCCTCCTCGATCTCCTTGGTGAACAATCCTTTTGTTCCGACTTGCGATAACGCAACGTCGGTAATCTTGTCACCGGTGGTCTTGATAATTTCAATGCGGCATTGCTCGCCCAGCTTCTCCAAGCGAGCTTGAATCCAGTGCGCTTGCCACAAGGCCAGTTGGGAGCCTCGAGACCCAATCTTAATCAAGCCGGAAGACCTTTCGAACGGCGTTGATGAAATGGTGCCCATCGGGCTGCGAGGCGTGCTGGCGAATTTCGGAAATCGGGCCATGCGCGATTTTGTTGATCATGCTTTTCGTCAGCGCCTCGATGGCTTGCTCCTGCTCTGGAGTCAGCACGCCGAGTTTCGTTCGCATGCGCGCTATTTCCGTGGAACGCACTCGTTCGAGCTCGTCTTGCAGCTTCACGATGGTGGGCGCCACTTCGCGCGCCTTCAACCGCGCTACCATGCGCTCCACTTCCTCGTGGACAATCGCTTCGGCTTCCTTGGCGGAGTCCATGCGACCTTGCAGGTTGGTCTCGATCACCTTCTGCAGATCGTCGATGTCATAAAGGAAGACGTTGTCCAGCTCGTTCACGGTGGGTTCGATATTGCGCGGCACTGCGATATCGATCAGGAACATGGGCTTGTTACGGCGCGCCTCGAGCACCTTTTTCATGTCGTCGCGCAGAATAATGTAGTGGGGCGCCGCGCTGGATGAAATGACGATATCCACTTCGGGAAGCGCCGCAAGGAAGCGGGTGTAGTCCACAAGCTGGCCGTCGAACAGCTCCACCATTTCGAGCGCGCGCTGGTGTGTGCGGTTGGTGACCAGGATCTGTCCAGCGCCGCTGCGCCTGAGATGGCGCGCCGCCAATTCGGACATCTTGCCGGCGCCGACGATCATGATCTTCTTGCCTTCGAGCGACCCGAAGATTTCGCGCGCCAATTCCACCGCGGCATAGCTGATGGACACGGCGTTTGCGCCAATGTCGGTCTCCGAGCGAACCCGTTTGGCGACGCTGAACGCACGGGTGAGCAGGGCGTCCATGAATCCGCTGACGGCTCCATGCTCTTTCGCCAGCGAGTAAGCCGACTTGAGCTGGCCGAGAATCTGCGGTTCGCCGATCACCATGGAATCCAGGCTGGCCGCCACGCGGAACAGGTGCCGGATCGCATCGCTGTCCTCGAATCGATAGAGATACGGGGCCACCCATTCGCGCCGGACCTGCCGGGTTTCGGCCAGAAACTCATCCACCTCGACGGCGGCGGTTTTCGAATTATCCTCGCACGTGAGCGCCACTTCCACTCGATTACAGGTGGAAAGAATCATGCCTTCACAAAAGCCCGGCCGGCCCTTCAGCGCGACCAGTGCTTCCGACAACGCGCTCTCGTCGAACGCCAGGCGCTCGCGCACTTCCACCGGCGCGCTCCTGTGATTCACGCCGGTGATCGAAAATTTCATTGGGCCGGCTTCATTTGGAAATGAGCGAGCGCAGCCCCACGTGCGCGGCCCAGGTGAGTCCCGAACAACACAGGACGGCCACCGCCATGAAAGCGGCTTTGCGGCCTCTCCATCCGGCGGTCTGGCGTAGAAAGACCATGGTGAGATAGAAGCCCCAGGTGATGAACGCCAGCGCGATGCGCGGATCGCGAATCCAGGCCGTGCCCGCGTCGATGAAGGCCCAGGTGCTGCCCGCGATCACGCCCAGCGTGATGAAGACGAAGCCGAAGCTCATGGCGTTGGTGATGAGAGCGTCCAGCGTCGCGAGCGGCGGCAGGCGTTTGAAAAGTTGCGCGAAGTACCCCGGCAGATCGAGTGGCTTTTTTCTTTTGAGATGGCGTTCTTGAATTAAATAGAAAAGCGAAGCGACTGCGGTGAGCAGCAACGACGCATAGCCGAGCAGGACCATCATGACGTGTACCAGCAGCAGCGCGCGGATGTTGGTGCTGGGCCAGCCTGAGATGGGCGTCTCCATGGCTCCCGCTTGCGTCAGCACGAAGACCAGCGGAAAAATGCAGACGCTTAGGCTGGCGGCGTCGTAACGCCAATAGACGAACAGAAACAGAACGGCGATCAGGAATGCGCAGACCGTGGCCGATTCGAAGAAATTGTCGACAGGGAGGTGCCCGATAGCGGCCGAGAGCTCGACAATAGCGACGAAGTGCAGAACGGCGGCGATGAGAAACGCGAAGAGGGCGGGCTTGAGGAAGCCTTCCCGGCGGCGGAGCAGGACCGCCATAACGTGCAGCAACCCAACACCGTACAGCGCCGTGGCCATACGGAGCCAGAAAACGGCCATTTCATGCATCTAAGTTCAGTATAGCGGGCCGCTGGAGGTGAGGGCGCTACCCACCGCAGTCGAGGTGAATCCTTAGTCAACGTGCACAAAAGAACGGCTGTTTCGTTACAATCGGAGCCTGTGCATGCTTCGCAGCCTTACGGCCGTGATCGAAAGGGACGGCGACGCATATGTTGCCATTTGTCCGGAGTTCGACATCGCGAGCCAGGGCAATAGAGCAGAAGAGGCCCATTCGAACTTGACTAAGGCGCTAGCTTTGTTCTTTGAGACGGCCGCCGTTTCGGAGATTGTTCTACGGTCCCATTAGACGACCGCCCCATTTATTAGGAACACCGCAATTCTTGAAGCGTGCGCTACATCTTCGTCTTGATCACGTCCACCAACTCCTGCACCGCGGCGGCGCTTTTGTTGAGCGCGGCTTGCTCGTCAGATTGCAGCTTGAGCTCGTAAATCTTCTCGATGCCCTTCGCGCCCAGCTTCACGGGCACGCCCACGTACAGCCCCTTGATCCCGTATTCGCCCTCCAGGTAGGCAGCGCACGGCAGCACCTTTTTCTTGTCCTTCAAAATGGACTCGGCCATTTCCACCGCCGCCGCCGAGGGCGCGTAGTAAGCGCTTCCGGTCTTGAGGTATTTCACGATTTCGGCGCCGCCGTCGCGCGCGCGCTGCACCAGGCGGTCGATGGTCGCTTGATCCAGTAGTTCGCTCAGCGGAATGCCCCCAACACTGGTCAGCCGCGAGATCGGAACCATGGTGTCGCCGTGGCCGCCCAGCACCAGCGCCGTAACGTTTTCCACCGACACTCCTAGTTCCATCGCGATGAACGTTCGGAAACGCGCGGTGTCCAAAACGCCCGCCATGCCGATCACGCGCGCTTTGGGGAGTTTCGAGACCTGAAGCGCGGTCCAGCACATGGCGTCCAAAGGATTCGTCACCAGGATCAGGATCGCGTTGGGCGACGCCTTCACCGCCTGTTCGGTGGCGATCTTCACCACTTCGTAGTTCTTGATCAGCAAATCATCGCGGCTCATGCCGGGCGTGCGCGGAAAACCGGCCGTGATGATCACGATATCGGAGTTCGCCGTCGGCCCGTAATCATTGGCCCCGGTGATGTTGACGTCGTATCCTTCCACGGGCCCGGATTCCAGCAGGTCCAGCCCCTTGCCTTGCGGGACCCCATCCACCACGTCCACCAGGACTACGTCAGCCAGTTCCTTGCCGGCGATACGAAGCGCGCAATTTGCGCCAACGTTTCCGGCTCCTACCACAGTTACTTTTTTTCGCATGAAGTTTCAAGGTAGGATACGCACGAGTCACTGTCAAGCGAAGCCTAGGATTGCGCCTTCAGCGGCGTCATGCTAGCTTGCAGGCGGCGCATTCCGTTGATCCACCGGTCGTAGTCGGCGGCTTTGCGGCGCATGTACTCCAGCACTTTCGGATGCGGAGTGATGAGGAACTGCTCGGCATCCAGGCCTTTGATCACAGCTTCGGCTACTTCTTCCGGCTCGATGGCGTCTTCCAACAGGAATGTTCCGCCTCCGAAATCGGCCTGCTCCAGCATGCGCGTCCTCACGCCCAGGGGGCACAGCGCGGATACTTTAATGCCCTGGTCACCGTATGTGATGCTAAGCCATTCCGCCAGGCCCAGCGCGGCGTGTTTGGTGACCGAGTATGGCGCGGAGCCGAGCATGGTGAGCAGACCGGCGGCCGAGACGGTCTGCAACAGATAGCCTTCGCCGCGCGCGAGCATTTCAGGCAAGACCGCGCGCGCTGCATACACGTGTCCCAGGACGTTGACTTCCCAGGAGCGCAGCCAGTCGCGATCGGGCGCACAGCAATCGCCCTCCACGCCCACTCCGGCGTTGGAGCAAAACAGGTCGATGTGCCCGTATTTCTTGAGGACTTCGTCGACCAGCATCTGGATGTCGGATTCGCTGGCCACGTTCACAGTGAAATTCAAACCGCAAATTTCGGCTGCGACTCTGCGAGCGGCTTCGGGGTCGATATCCGCGACGATTACTGCCTTGGCGCCCTCGGCTGCAAAACGCCGGCAGAGCGCGCGGCCGATGCCGTTTCCGCCGCCGGTAACAACGACGATTTTGTCTTGGACTCGCATGCCTTGATGGTAGCAACCAGCGATGCGAACAAGACCAGGGAAGCCAGGGGCGTGACGGACGTCCAGAAATACATCAGGCCAGGCGCATCCGGCCAGCTCTCGTGCTGGTGGTAATAATGGCGGAGCACGGCTGCGGGGAGGGGAAAAAGAAACGCCGCGCAGGCCAGGGCCGAACCGACGCGGCGCCAATCGCGGGGGCTTCGAAGGGTGTAGTAGAACAGCAACGCGATCCCGGGATATTGCATGGCCTGATAATGCCACCAGGCGATGGGCGAGGCGGCGAGTGCAAGCGCGATGAGAGCCGTTCCGGCGATGGGGAGTTGTTCCGGGCTGAGCCGGCCGCGAGTGTTACGCCAGAGCACCGCCAGGCCCGCCGTTAAGGTGGCGAAAGCCGCCGCCAGGGAGACCATCTTTTGCTCGGAGGATAGACGCAGCCGCGGGAGATCCCATCCAGTGACCCAGTCCTGCGGAAGTTTTCCATCGTCATCGGGTGGCTCCAGAATGCGCAGGGCCACCGAAGGTATGGACCAGCTCAATACGCACGGCGTGCCGTAGAGATAATCGGTATTGGCCGGGCCCATGGGACCTCTGAGCGAGGCGACAATCGCCCAAGGGATCGCTATGAGAAGTCCGGCGCTCGCGAAAAACGCCAGCAGGCCGCGCCAGTTTCGTTCGAGTGGGCCGAGCATTCCAAGGACGGCCGGGATCAGTTTCACGGCGAAACCAGCTCCCGCCGACGCGTAGCCGATCCAGCCGCTGCCGGCGCAGGCGATGACGATGAGAAGAATCAGGAGCGGGTCTGGCTGGCCGGTTGTGAAGCTGTCTTGCGCTACCCAGCCCGCGCCCCAGACGAAGGCGATGACGGCGGTTGCAATCCAATCGCGGCCCAGGCGCCGCCACCACAAGAACGCGGCCGTGAGAAGACAGGCGTGCGAAAAAACAAACCAGATCCAGCGCGCGGTGAAATAATCGAAAGCCGCAATGGGGACCAGCAAACAAGCCAGTAGCGGCGGATAGATGTAGTCGGCCGTGAGGAAGGGAGATTCTCCATGCAGGATGTGTTGCGCGGCGTAGTAATAAAAACGGAAATCGCTGAGGCCCGGAGTCGGGATCGCGTCGTGGATATTCTGCTTCCAGTACCATATGGCGCAAGCCGCGACAAAGGCGATGAGCAAGGTTCGCCGCGCGTGAGTTGGAGCGGGCATGCGCATAGCGGCATTATAGGTGCAAAATCAGTGCAACGCGCAACCGGGCGCCGAGCAAGGCTCTTCTCCGGCTTAGACCGTGCGGGACTAAAACTTGTGCGCCCATAATGTCGGGATCAACATCGGCGGTTTCTCTTAGTACTTCCAGAAACAGCAGCGCTGCGACCGCTCCGTTCGTTGCGCAAGCCATGGACGCAATCGGCGCTCCTCAAACCGCGGACATCTGCCGGTGTGCTCTAGCGTGCGCGTTTCCCGCGGGGTTGCCCTCCAAGCCGGAGGCTTACGTGTCGGGCATCCAGACGAGTTTGGGACGCTGCCACACGCTGACTAACTGGCCGCCGGCGGCAAATCGGTTGACGCCCGACGCCGGCCGCAATATACTGGGATTCGTTATCGAATGGCGATACCGAAAAACGATTCCGATAACCGCTTCGAGTATCGCGATCTTTATTCCGGCCTGATCCGTCTCCACATTCTTCATCATGCCGTCGAAGGGCCGATCTTTGGACTCGAAATGGCCGAGGAACTGGCGCGGCATGGCTATCGGATCAGCCTCGGAACGCTCTATCCGCTTCTGCACGGCCTCGAAAAGCGGGGATATCTGCGCTCGGCCGAGAAGCGCAAAGGGCAGTCGATTCGCAAGGTCTATCGCGCCACGCCGCTGGGAAGAAAGGCCCTTGAGGCGATGAAGGTAAAAGTGAGCGAGTTATTCGGGGAGCTCAATGAAGGGACGTAGCGCACTCGCGGCGCTGGCCGCGCTGATTTGGTGTACGACTGCCGTCTTGGCCGGCCCGCCCTTTCAAACCGACGATCCGGAGCCGATCGACTTCAGGAACTACGAGTTTTATACCTTCGCCTCATCGGACGGAACGCCGGTCGAAACCGATACGGACGGGCCGGCGCTGGAGTTCAATTGGGGGGCGCTTCCTGACGTTCACCTCCACATCATCGTGCCCGCCGCGGCCATTTTTCCGGCCGAAGGCCCGCGTGCTTTCGGGATCGGGGATATCGAGCTGGGAATCAAATACCGGTTCGTGCAGGAGACGAAACATCGCCCCATGATCGGCACATTTACGATGTTCGAGATTCCCACCGGCAGCGCCCCGCGCGGCCTGGGCGTGGGCAAGACGTGGTACAAAGTTCCGCTTTGGGCGCAGAAGAGCTTTGGCCCGTGGACCACCTATGGCGGCGGCGGGGTGACGGTGTTCAGCGTGCCCGGTTATCGCAACTATCCGTTCGCGGGCTGGCTGGTGCAGCGTGATCTCGGCAAGAAGGTGACCTTGGGAACCGAGATCTTTTATCACGGGCCGGAGGGGCCTCTGGCGCCGCAGACCAGACCGTCGACGCTGGTGGATATCGGCGGTTATTACAAATTTCGCGACCCGGGATTTCAGTTGCTGTTCTGCTACGGCCATTCCGCCGTCGGGCAAACGGAGAATTACGCTTATCTTGGGCTGTATTGGACCTGGGGCAAGAAGGCGGACGATAAAGACAAGACTGACGCCGCCGCACTGAGCCGCATGAGCCGGCCGGGGTCCCTGTGAGCATTTCGCTCACCGATGTCTTGCTTCTGGCGCACGCGACTTTCGGCGCCGCCGGGTGCCTGGCCGCATTATGGGTGTTTGTTGAAGTGCTCAACGCGCAGCCCGCGAATGCTATCCGTATACAAGCCGCCGCTTGGGTGGCGGCGATCTGCATGGTTAGTGCGTGGATCTGCGGCGGATATTGGTACGTTCATTTCTATCCTCCGGAGAAGGCTTTGATCCTCGCGGGACCATGGCCGTTCGCACACAACTTCTTCATGGAAACCAAAGAGCACCTGTTTTTCGTGACGGCGATTCTGGCACTGCTTCTTCCGATCGCGGCCCGAGAACCCCTGTCCTCAAATGCGACGGCTCGCAAACTGGTGCTGTCCGTGGCGGGCTTGGTCGTCCTGTCGGGTTTGGCGGTGGAAGGGGCAGGCGCCGTGATCGACCACGGCGTCAAAGTCGCCTTGCTGAAAGTGAGCCGCCAACCGTGACTCGTGCGACGTCGGGCTTTGCTCTTTCTGCCGCGATTACCGTGTTGTTCAATACGGCCTTATCCTGCGCCAAGGATGTGGACGCTCCACTGAAAAGTTTTATGAAGTCGCTGGCCGGCCATGATTGGACAACCCAGGGCTTGATCGATCTGGCTCTTTTCGTTGGGTTAGGATGGATCTTCATGAGCACCGGAGTTGCGGAAAACATCGATCCCGGCCGCCTGACCGCGGTTCTGGTGGGCGCCGTCGTAATCGCGGGGATCGGACTTGGCCTATGGTTCGCGTTCGTTTAGCGCTGCTGGCAGTTTTATTTTCCTCCGCGCTGCGGCCCATATCGGCTGCGACCATCATCGTGGTTCGCCACGCCGACCGGGCCAGCGGAATGTCGGCGGACGCGTTGCTCAGTCCAGCCGGGGAGGAGCGGGCCCGACAACTGGCCGATGTCCTGAAGAGCGCGCAAGTCCAGCGCATCTACGTGACCGAAGTCCGGCGCACCCAGCAAACCGCCGAGCCCCTCGCCGCCCGGCTCCATTTGAAACCGATCGTGATCGCCAAAGCGGATATCGATGCGCTCGTGACCCAGCTGCGGAAGGCAGGCGACGAAGAAACAGTCCTGGTTGTCGGACACGCTGATACCGTGCCGCTTATTATCGATCGCCTGGGCGGAGGAGCGGTGCCTGCGTTTCGCGACACCGAATATGACCGGCTCATGGTGCTGGTGACTGGAAGCGGCGGCAAAGCGCGGGTGGTGACGCTGCGCTACGGTACTGTGGAGCGCTGACGGCGTGCTCTCTGGGTGCAAAAAAAGCGCGGAGAACATTTGTCCCGAGGGATTCTCTCCGCGCTGGTTGTCTACTGCGTCTACTACTGCTTATCGGTCAATTGTCAGGCCGCGTGAATGATGGGCCGGGTTTTGGTGCCGTCCATCCGTTCGCTCAGCTGTGGTATCGCCACACGCAGGACGTCTTCCACCCGGCTGGCGAAGATGAACTCCATCTCTTTGCGAACCTCTTCGGGTAAATCGCGCAGATCCTTCTGATTCGCCTTGGGCATAATCACGGTCCGAATTCCAGCCCGCCGCGCGGCCAGCACCTTCTCCTTGATGCCGCCAATGGGCAGCACCAGTCCGGTGAGCGTAATCTCGCCGGTCATCGCGACATCGCTGCGAGCCGCCAGTTTGGCGTAGAGCGACGTCAACGCGGTAGCCATGGTGACGCCGGCCGATGGTCCGTCCTTGGGAATCGCGCCCGCCGGAACGTGCACGTGCACGCCTGAGTTCTTGAACAACATAGGGTCGATGTCGAAATCGGCCGCGTGCGACCAGATGTAGCTCTGCGCCGCTTTCACCGATTCCTGCATCACTTCGCCCAGCTGTCCGGTCAGGGTCAGGCCCTTGCCATCCGGCAGAAGGGTGGCTTCGATATACAAAACATCGCCGCCGGATTCGGTCCAGGCCAGGCCGGTTGCGACACCAGGCGGGAGATCGCGCCGCGCTTCCTCCTGATTGAACGGCTCGGGCCCCAGCATCTCCGACAGTTCCTCGAGCGTGACGGTGAAAGGTCCCGTGGCGCCTTCAGAAAGCTTCCCTTCGGCGAATTTCAGCGCGACCTTACGAGTGACTCTTCCAATGGCTCGCTCCAGCCTTCGCAGGCCGGCTTCGCGCGTGTAGCCGGAGATGATTTTGTGCACGGTCTCATCGGGAAGGGTACACTGCTCTGCCGTAAGCCCGGTTTCTTTGATCTGTTTCGGGATCAGATACTTCTTGGCTATTTCGAGCTTCTCTTCTTCGCTGTAGCCGGCGATCCGCAACACTTCCATACGATCGAGCAGCGGCTGAGGAATGGTATCCAGCGCGTTGGCTGTGGTGACGAACAGGACCTTAGAGAGATCGAACGGAAGATCCAGGTAATTATCGCGGAACGATTTGTTCTGTTCCGGATCCAGGATCTCGAGCAGGGCGTGCGCCGGATCGCCCCGGAAATCGTGGCCCAGCTTGTCCACTTCGTCCAGCATCAACACCGGATTGTTCGCGCCCGCGCGCCGCATGGCTTGAATCACGCGCCCCGGCAAAGCGCCGATGTAGGTCCGGCGATGGCCGCGCAGTTCGGCTTCGTCATGCAAGCCGCCCAAACTCATGCGTTCGAACTTGCGATTCAAGGCTCGCGCGATGGACTGTCCGAGCGACGTTTTGCCCACGCCGGGAGCTCCCACGAAGCACAGAATGGGCGCTTTGGCGTTGGGGTTGAGTTTTAACACGCCCAGGTGTTCGAGGATGCGCTCCTTCACGTCTTTCAACCCGAAGTGATCCTCGTCCAGCACCTGCCGGGCCCGCGCGATGTCGAGCGAATCCTCGGTGCCCTTGTTCCAGGGCAGCTCGAGCACATAGTCCAGGTACGTTCGGATCACGTTGTAATCCGGCGCGCTGGGGGGCAGCTTCTCCAGCCGGCTGAGCTCGCGCTTGGCTTCCTTCAGAATTTCTTCGGGCAGGTTGGCCTTGTCCAGCCGCTCCCGCAATTGGTCGGCTTCGGCTTGCTCGCCGGATTTTTCACCCAGCTCCTGCTGGATGGCGCGCATCTGCTGGCGCAGCAAATAATCGTGCTGCTCCTTGCTCATTTCGGTGCGGGCTTCGGTGTTGATCTTGTTGCGCAGCTCCAGCACCTGCACTTCGTGCATCAAGTAACGATGCAGCATGCGCAAAGCTTCGGCCCGCGAGAGGGCTTCGAGCAGCGATTGGCACTTGTCGGCATCGAAACTGAACATGGACGCCAGCACAAACGAGAGCCGCAGCGGATCTTCATTGGATGCGATCAAGCCGCGCAGTTCCTGGGGAGAGCCCGGTTGCGCCAAGGCCAGAGCCTCGCCCGCGAGCTCGATCAGTGCGCTCTGCAGCGCCTCAACCTCGGGACCACGATCGGTTGGCAAGGGCAGGGGAGTGGCTCGGCCTTTCAGAAACGGTTCGGAGCTATCCAGCTTCACGAGCGTGACGCGCTCCATCCCCAGCACCATCAGTTCGAGATGGCCATCAGTGGTGCGATTCATCTTGCGAATGACGGCTTTGGTCCCGATGGCGTAGAGGTCGTCCTGGGTAGGAACGTCCAGGTCGGGATCGCGCTGCGCGAACACCAGAATCTCCTTCGATTCGGTTGCCAGCGCAGCTTCCACCGCCGCAATCGACGCGGGGCGTCCGGCCGACAATGGCATCAAGAGGTACGGGAACAGCACGGCGCTTTTCAGGGGTAATACCGGTAGAGTGTAGACAACTGGTTGTTCAGACATTTTGAATATCCTAGAAGTTAGATGTCGCTGGAGACGAAAAGAAGCAGGCTTCCCTAAAGAAACCTGCTTCTCCAGCACTCAAAGTACGGACCGCTTACTGACGTGCGCGGCTCATTTACCGAGCCGCGATCCGTAAGGGAGCGGGATTACTTATTTGGAACTACAACAAAACGCGTGCCTGGACCGGTTTTCACCAGCAGCAGCGTGGACTCGCGGGAAGCGCTGGCCCTCACCGCCGCATTGAACTCGGATACCGTGGTGACCGGTTTCCGGTCCACTTGGACGACGATATCGCCCTGCTGGAGCCCCGCCGCCGAAGCCGCCGAGTTCGGGTCAACCTCGGTGATGACGACACCTTGGGTGCCTTCTGGGGTCTGCAGTTGCTGGCGCAGGTCAGGAGTCAGAGCCTGAACCGATACGCCGTTCAACGCGCCCTTTTCGCCGCCTCCGGGCAAATTGCCTTCGCCATCGCCCTTGTTCTCGGCTTCGAGGTTGAACTCGCCCAGAGTCACCGGAAGATCCAGCGCCTGGCCGTTGCGTTCCACGGTCAGATGAATGGTGGTCTTGGGCGCGAAGCCGGCCACTTGCAGCCGGAATGCATTTACGTCGTCGGCAGGGCTGCCGTTGACGGCCGTGATGACGTCGCCAACCTTGAGGCCGCCCTTTTGAGCGGGACTGTTCGGTTCCACTTGCGCCACGGCGACTCCGTGACCGTTCGGCATATTGAAGGCCTTGGCCATTTCCGGCGTCAGCTCCTGCGGAACAATGCCGAGGAAGCCGCGCGTGACCTTGCCGTTCTTCAGGATCTGGTCCATGATGCTGCGGGCCTGATTGGCCGGGATGGCGAAGCCGATGCCCTGGTTTCCGCCGGTTTCACCGGACAGGATGGCGGTGTTGATGCCAACCAGATCGCCGCGCGTGTCGATGAGCGCGCCGCCGGAGTTGCCGCGGTTGATGGCGGCGTCGGTCTGGATGAAGTCTTCGAACCGCTCGATGCCCAAGCCGGCGCGGCCCTTGGCGCTGATGATGCCCATGGTCACGGTGCCGCCCAAGCCGAACGGCTCGCCGATCGCTAAAACCACATCGCCCACCTGGGCGTGGCCGGAGTCGGCGAACGCGAGCGTGGTCAGGCCGGTCTTGTTGATCTTCAGCACGGCGATGTCGGCGTACTTGTCTGCGCCGACAACTTTGGCCGGATATTCTTGTTTGTCGGAGAAGGTGACTTTTACGTCCGTGGCGCCTTCCACAACATGATTATTGGTCAGGATGTAGCCATCCGGACTCACTACGACGCCCGAGCCCAGGCTGGTGGCGCGCTGCGAGCGCGGCTGTTCCTGCTGCGGGATGCGGCCGCCAAAAAACTGCCGGAAAAGCGGATTGTCAAACATGCCGCCTGGTTCGGACTGTTCCTTCACGACTTTTGAAGAGGAGATGTTGACCACCGCCGGCATGGCGCGTTTCACCACCGGTGCAAACGTGGTTATCGGCCCCGCTTCGGCAGCCCGAGAGGTGTCCGCAAAAACCGGAATGTGATTGGGGCTGCTGATGGTGACAACGAGCGCACCGGCCAGCAGCGCAATGACGGCCAACAGAGCCGCCGTGGATTTACTGATGTAACCCTTCATTTCTTAAGCTTCCTCCAAATTTCTAGACTTGTTCGAGAGCCGCTTCACGCTCGCGGCCCGCGATTTTAGATTCGAAACTCAAATGGCCTGCCGAGTCCAGGTCGACCACCACGTGCTGGCCGTCCCTGACTTCGCCGCCCAGAATCCGGCGCGCCATTGGCGTTTCAATTTCGCGCTGGATGGCCCGTTTTAACGGCCGGGCGCCGTAGGCTGGATCGTAGCCGGTGCGAACCAGGTGTCCGCGAACCCGATCCGTCAATTCCAATTCGATATGGCGGTCGGCCAAACGCTTGCGCAGACCGTTCAATTGAATGTCCACGATCTGCTTCAAATGCTCTTCGGTAAGAGCGTGGAACACAATGATCTCGTCGACGCGATTCAAGAACTCCGGCCGGAAATGGCCGCGCAACTCTTCGAGCACCGTTTCCTTCATGCGATCGAACCCGGCGCCGGCGAAAGCGCCCTTATATTCCAAGATGCGCGGGCTGCCGATGTTGGAGGTCATAATTACGATGGTGTTCTTGAAATCCACTGTGCGGCCCTGGCCGTCGGTAAGGCGGCCGTCATCCAAAATTTGCAGCAACACGTTGAACACGTCGGAATGCGCTTTTTCGATCTCGTCGAAAAGGACTACACAATATGGACGCCGCCGGACAGATTCGGTTAGCTGCCCACCTTCTTCATAACCGACGTAACCTGGAGGCGCTCCGAGGAGTCGCGCGACGGTGTGTTTTTCCTGGTACTCGGACATGTCGATGCGGATCATGGCCTTTTCGTCGTCGAACAAAAACTCCGCCAAGGCTCGCGCCAGCTCGGTTTTACCCACGCCGGTGGGTCCCAGGAAGATAAAACTGCCGATGGGGCGCTGCGGATCCTTCAATCCGGAGCGCGCCCGCATGACGGCTTCCGCCACCGCCTGGACGGCCTCGTCCTGCCCGATCACTCGCTCGTGCAATTCGTCTTCCAGATGCAGCAGTTTCTTCATCTCGCCTTCCAGCAGCTTGGACACGGGGACGCCGGTCCAGCGGCTGACCACCTGGGCGATGTCTTCCTCGTCAACTTCCTCTTTGAGCAGGCGCTTGCCGGATTGCTTTTCGGCCAGGCGGGATTCCTCGGCCTTCAGCTGGCGCTCCAGCTCGGTCAATTTGCCGTATTTCAGCTCGGCGGCTTTGTTCAAATCGTATTGGCGCTCCGCCTTGGCGATGTCGACCTTGACCTGCTCGATCTGCTCGCGCAACGCCCTCAGCCGCTGTACGCCTTCCTTTTCGGCTTGCCACTGGGCCTTGAGCGCATCGGAATCGGACTTGAGATCGGCGATTTCCTTTTCGATCTTCTTCAGCCGGTCCTTGGAAGCGCTGTCGGATTCCTTTTTCAACGCCTGACGCTCGATTTCGAGTTGCATAATGCGGCGCAGGATTTCGTCCAGATCCGACGGCATGGAATCGATTTCGGTGCGCAGCTTGGCTGCCGCTTCATCCACCAGGTCGATGGCTTTGTCGGGCAAAAAACGATCGCTGATATAGCGGTTCGAAAGCACGGCCGCGGCCACCAGCGCCGAGTCTTTGATGCGGACGCCGTGATGGATTTCGTAGCGCTCGCGCAGCCCCCGCAGAATGGAGATGGTGTCTTCGACGCTCGGCTGATCGACGAACACGGTCTGGAAGCGGCGTTCGAGCGCGGCGTCCTTTTCGATGTACTTGCGGTATTCGTCGAGCGTGGTGGCGCCAATGCAATGCAGCTCGCCGCGCGCCAGCATGGGCTTCAGCAGGTTGCCTGCGTCCATGGCGCCTTCGGCCTTGCCCGCGCCGACCACGGTGTGCAGCTCGTCGATAAACAGGATCACCTGGCCTTCGGACGTTTGCACTTCCTTCAGGACCGCTTTGAGGCGCTCCTCGAATTCGCCGCGAAACTTGGCGCCTGCGATCAGCGCGCCCATGTCGAGCGAGACGACGCGTTTGTCCTTCAATCCTTCGGGAACGTCGCCGCGGATGATCCGTCCGGCCAAGCCTTCGACGATGGCGGTTTTGCCAACGCCCGGCTCGCCGATCAGTACAGGGTTATTCTTGGTGCGGCGCGAAAGAACTTGAATGACGCGGCGGATTTCTTCGTCGCGCCCGATCACCGGATCGAGTTTGCCTTGCGAGGCGAGCTGCGTAAGATCGCGGCCGTATTTTTCGAGGGCTTCGTAGGTGGCCTCGGGATTCTGCGTGGTAACGCGCTGGCTGCCGCGCACTTCCTGCAGGGCCCGCATCAGGCGTTCGCGAGTGATGCCGAACTCGCGGAACAGCTTTCCGGTGACGCCCGAGTCTTCGGTGGCGGCCAGTAGGACGTGCTCCACCGAAACGTAGTCGTCCTTCAACCGTTTGGCTTCTTCTTCGGCTTGAGTCAGCAGCTTGGTGCTGCGCTGGGTGACGTACACCTGATCGGGGCCGGCGGTGGCGCCGGAAACTTTGGGGAGCCGGTCGATTTCTTGTTGCAGGCGCGCCCGCAAAGCGTCCACGCGTATGTCGGCCTTGTTCAAGACGGAGGGGGCCAGACCACCTGGCTGTTCCAGGAGGGCGAGCAAGAGGTGCTCGGTATCGAGCTGCTGGTTGCCATGCTGGACCGCGATGGATTGGGCGGAGCGGACGGCTTCCTGGAGCCTTTCGGTAAAACGGTTGAAGTCCATAAATCTTAGTCTCTAATTATCAACTGATATAAGCATAGCACCATGATGGGACGATGGCAAGATATTACCAGCAATTCAATCACACAAAACATCTTGCGTGTTATCAACGGCTTGGTAGCAGATGAGTCGACTATTCGACAGTTCGCTTAATCAGCTTCACTCCGTGTTGATCCATCTGGTAATGACGAGTGCCGCATCTTCTAGCAGCCATCCCGCTCGACGATTTCTCCCGCCGAGACCTCGATCCGACTCCAGAAACCAGGGCCATCGTAAACAAAAGAATGGAATTCGCCGAAATCGCGGCCGGGGAACTCCTTCGGCACAACCTTCGGACCGACGCAAGTTATTTTGGCGTGCAGGCCGGAAGCGATCAGGTTCCGGGCCAGATCGGCATCCCGACGGACTCGGCTTGCAGTGCCAGAAGCTCGCGCCGGACGGCATGCATGGCTACGCGACCGAATTTTTGGTGCTGGGTTGTGACCAGCGGCACGACGTTGACGCTGGGATTTTGTCAAGCCGCGGCTGGGACTCGTTCGCCAGTAGCCACGGTTCGGCTTAGCCAAGCGTAGAGGCCGAACAGAATGGCGGTGTAGAGGACGTTGCTGGCCAGCGTCCAGCCAAAGAACGGGATCGCGGCCACGTAGCAGCTGGCGAGGCCCGCCGCCGTGCGGGGATACGCCTGGAACCACAGCCAGCTCCCGAAGTTGGTGATCAGGAAGAACTGGATGCTGTTCAATACCGTGACAGCCGCGATACGCGAGATGCTCTCGGTGTTACGAAGCAGCCGGCCCAGCCACACGCTGACGAGGAAACTAGCATAGATGAAAATCTGATACCTGGTGTAGGGTTGGACGCCGTAGAACGAAGCCAGGATCGGATCGGTGATGGCCATCAGGGCGAGGGGAACCAGGTAGGCTTGCCAGCGCGGCAATCGGGCGCCGGCGAACAGGCTGGTGGCGCCCACGGGCGCGAAATTCGGCGGGTGAGGCAGCAGGCGGGCCACCGCACCCAGCACGGTGAGTGACAGAGCGGCGGGACGCCAGTTGGTCTTGATCATCGACCTTGATTATAACTCCGTGGCGCCCTTTCCGGGCTTCAGGCGCTTGCCCAGGATGACTAAGCCGATCAAACCGGAGCCAATCAGCAGGTAGGTGGCGGCTTCGGGCGCTGCCGACATATCATCCGCGCCGAAGCTGAAGTTGTCGAGGAACGCATCGGTCCCGCCATTGTATGTAGAAGACGGCACGTCGAGCTGGAGGGAAGTAATCGGCGAGGTTGAAGTGATGCCCCAAAACGTTTCGGTATTTCCGCCGACCGTGGGGACGTTGTACGTGTTTCCGGCCACAGTGATGCTGTAAGTCATACCGGCGCCGCTGGCGGTCCACAGATCCAGGCTGAGGGAGGTGACGTTGGCGGGGAGAACGATATTGATGTACGGAAGAGGCGAACTCGAATTTGGGCGATTCATGGTTTGTAGCAGCGCATCGCCGCTGCCGTCGTTGTAGTACGAGGAAATGGTGGTGTCGATCACCTGAACATCCGAGGCCCCGCCGGAGGAGTATCCGATGAACTCGACCCCGGAGTTTGTGACGCCACTGGGGCTGTAGTAATCGGTCACCGTTCCGGGCGCCGTGAGGCCCTCAAACGTGACGGTTTGGTAGCCTGCCGTTGTTGCGGCCTGCCAGCTTGCTGCGGTGCTGTAGGTAGTGATGGTGTTGGAATAGGCCGGCGCGAGCGCGAGACCAAAGGCAAACAGGATAAACCGCAGTCGCATAGTCCCCCCGATTCAATGTTGAAACTGGTAGTGGAGGGGATGCCACGGATGTCTCGCGCTATTTCGAATTTACTTGCGGCTACTTCTTCAGTGACGCAGTCACCTTCGCGGCATACTCCTTAGCCTTGGCGAGGATGGGGGCAGGGTCGAGAGTGAGCGAGCGGCCGTCGCGCACAATGGGCTTTCCATCAACGACGGTATCTTGCACGTCCGATCCTTTGAGCGCATAGACGATTTGCGAATACACGTTATAGAGCGGCACGGCGTGCGGGCGGTCCAGGCGCAATGTGATCAGGTCGGCGCGCTTGCCGGCTTCGAGCGAGCCGATTTCATTGTCGAGGCCAGCGGCGCGCGCTCCCAGGATGGTTGCCATAGCCACGGCCTGCTCGGCTGGAAGCACGGTGGGATCGCCGGTGGCGACTTTTTGCAGGTCGGCGGCGAGATTCATCTCTTCCATCATGTCGAAATCGTTGTTGCTGCCGGCCGGGCCGTCGGTACCGATTCCAACCGGGACGCCGAGCGCGAGCAGCTTCACCACCGGCGCGATGCCGCTGGCGAGTTTCATGTTGCTGGAAGGGCAATGGGCTACGCCGGTTCCGTGGGCTTTCAGGATCTCGATGTCGGCTGGGTCCAGGTAGATGGCGTGCGCGACCAGCGTCCAGCCGTCCAGAACGCCGAGTGACTCCACCAGCCGGGTGGGCGTCATGTGGCGCGTGCGCACGGCGTCGTCATATTCGAATTTTGCCTCGGCCAGATGCATCACCAACGGCGCGTGGAATTTGTTCGCGAGCGCCCGCGCAGCCTGGAGATCGGCGTCGTCATTGGTGTAGATGGCGTGCGGAGAAACGGCGGGGGTGATCAGCGGGTCGCCCTGGTATTCATCGAGAAATTTCTCGGTAAACCGCAGCATGTCCTTGGGGGTGGGGGCGTCGGGCGATTTGAAACGAATCATGGTCTCGCCGAGCATACCGCGCATCCCCGCTTCCTTGGCGGCTTTGGCGACGCTGTCCTCGAAATAGTACATGTCGACGAAGGTGGTGGTGCCGGAAAGCATCATTTCAAGGCACGCTAGACGCGTTCCCCATAGGACGAAATCCGCGGTTACGTTTTTGGCTTCGGCGGGAAAGATGAATTTAGTCAGCCAATCCTGGACCACCATGTCGTCGGCGATGCCGCGGAAAAGCGACATGGCGGCGTGGGTGTGAGTATTGATCAACCCGGGCATCAGGATGGCGTCGGGACGATTAATATGCTGGCGGGCTTGAAACTGTTTTTCGATGTCGGCGCGCTTACCGACGCCCACGATGCGCTGGCCGCGAACGGCGACTGCACCGTCCGAGATGAGATCGTGGCGCACGTTCATGGTGACGACGTAACGGGCGGTGTAGATGGAGTCGGCCGGTTCGGCGTGAAGGAGAAGGGCGAGAAAGACGGCGCTAAATAAACGAAGCATCGAAGGGCCTCGGGAAAAGATCTTTCAAGTGCAGGGTTTCGCTTTTGCCGTGCAGGTTGGTGAGCGTCAATTCGATGTCGCCGCAGAATTCCCACAGGATCTGGCGGCAGGCGCCGCAGGGAGGCGTTAAAACATCGGTATCGGCTGCCACGGCGATGCGCTGAAACTTGCGCGCGCCTTCGGAAATCGCTTTGAACACGGCCACGCGCTCGGCGCACACGGTGAGTCCATAGGTGGCGTTTTCAACGTTGCAGCCGGTGAACACCCGGCCGTCGGTGGATTCCAGAGCGGCTCCGACCTGGAATTGCGAATAGGGAGCATGCGCTTTGGTGCGGGCCGCGAGAGCTGATTCGATAAGAGTCATGGCTTTACTTGAATAACCCTGGGCAACAGTGCTTTCAGGAACCGGATCAAGGTATCGCGCACCTGGCGGCCGGTCTCCAGCACTTCTTCATGATTGATCTTTTGCGGCAGTATTCCGGCCGCCATGTTGGTTACGCACGAGATGGCCAGCACTCGCATGCCAAGATAGTTCGCCACGATTACCTCCGGCACGGTGGACATGCCGACCAGGTCCGCGCCGATAGCTCGAAGATATCGAATTTCGGCGGGCGTTTCATAACTTGGTCCGGTGAGCGCCGCGTACACGCCTTCGGCTAACTGGATGTTCAATTCATGAGCCACTTGATGAGCGATGGCCCGATACGCCGCGGAGTAAGCTTCGCTCATGTCGGGAAAGCGCGGCCCGGCTGCATCGTCATTGGGCCCGATCAGGGGATGCGAGCCCTGCAGATTAATATGATCGGAAAGCAGCACCAGCGCGCCCTGGGAATACGACAGGTTGATGCCTCCGGCGGCGTTGGTGAAAACAACCGAATGCACACCCAACTGATGCAGTACGCGGACGCCGAGCGTCACTTGGGCCGGGGAGTAGCCTTCATAGAGATGCGCGCGTCCGGCCATTACGGCGACATCCAGATCGGCGAGTTTTCCGAATACAAGCTTTCCCGAATGTCCGACGGCCGTGGATATGGGCCAGCCGGGAATCTCGGCGTAGGGAATTGCGATGGGGTCGGCAAGCTCATCGGCGAAAGCGCCCAGTCCGCTGCCCAGCACGACCGCGATGCGAGGTTCGCGCACGGTCCGTCCGCGAATATAGGCGGCCGCGAGTTCCATCTATAGGAGCATGCCCGCGATGCAGGCGGTCATGAAGTTGGCCATGGTTCCGGCGGCGACGGCTTTCAGGCCCAGGCGCGCGAGGTCGGATTTGCGGCCCGGCGCCAGCGCTCCGATGCCCCCGATCTGGATGGCAATGGAGCTGAAGTTGGCAAATCCGCACAGGGCGTAGGTGGCAATAGTGAACGAATGGGGATCAAGCTGGGGCTTCATGGGCCCGAGCTGCTGAAAGGCGATAAATTCGTTCAGCACCAAGCGGGTTCCGAGCAGATTTCCGATGGTGCGGCAGTCGTGAAACTTTATTCCGAGTAGCCATGCGATGGGCGCAAAGACGTACCCGAAGATTTGCTCGAGCGAGGTATGGAAATAGCCCAGGATTCCGTTGCACATCGCGATCAGGGCCAGAAACGCGATCAGCATGGCTGCAATGTTCAACGCCAGATGCAAGCCGTCGCCTGCGCCGCGAGCCGCCGCGTCGATGATGTTGACGCCGGGCTTTTCCACCACCACCTTCACGGTGCCCGCGGTGACGGGGTGCCCCACTTCAGGCATCAGGATCTTAGCCAGCATGATGGTGGCGGGCGCGGTCATGATCACGGCCGTGAGAAGATGCCGGATTTCGACGTGCGCCATCAATACATAGGCGGCCATGGTGGCGCCGGAGACGTGCGCCATGCCGCTGACCATGATGGTGAACAGTTCGGATTCGGTTAGGCCTTCCAGGAACGGCCGGATGGTGACGGGCGCTTCGGTCTGGCCCATGAAGATGCTGGCTGCGACGTTGGTGGATTCGGCGCCGCTCGCGCCCATCACGCGCTGCATCACCACCGCCATGACGCGCACCAGGGCGGGCATCACGCCCACGTAATAAAGAATCGCGAACAGGCTAGTGATGAAGATGATGATGGGCAAAACCTGAAACGCAAATACAACCGGCTGGCTGCCGCCCAACTGATCGCCAAAAACGAACTTGCTGCCGGCCTGGGAATAGCCGATGACCGCGTTGACTTTTTGGCTGAGAGATTCAAAAACCAACGCGGCGGGCGTTCGCAGCACCAGGATGGCGAAGGTAAGCTGGAGCCCCAAGCCCCAAAAGATCACGGAAGGGCGGATTGCGTGCTTGTGTTTCGAGAAGATGAAACAGACCGCGAGAATCGTGAGGATTCCCAGGATGCCTGTGAATCGCTCCATTATGGGATTTAGGACCGCTCCCTCACGGTCGCGGCTCGGTAAGCAACGTCATCAGCTCACCACTTCGAGGATCAGTTCTCGCTCTTCGGGAGGTTGCGCGGAAATGCGGAAGGCGTCTTCGATTTCAGAGGAGGCCTCCTCGACGTTTTCATCGCGCGTGTAGTAGACGCGGCACAATACGGCGCCCGCGTCCACCTTCTGGCCGACCTTCACTTCCAGGATGACGCCCACGGCCGGATCGATGGCGTCTTCCTTCAGATTGCGGCCGGCGCCGATGCGGGAAGAGGCCAAGCCGATATCCTCGGCGGCGATCGCGCTGACGTAACCCGCGCGCGGCGAAGCGATCTCGCGTACGCCGGTGGCGTTCGGCAACAGCTCGAAGCGGTCCAGCACCTGCGGGTTGCCGCCCTGCGCTTCGATGACATCCTTGAACTTGCGATAGCCCGAGCCATCCAGCAGCTTCTGCTGGGCCAGCTCGCGGGCCTCGTCGAGCGTAGCGACGATCTTGGCCAGGAAGATCATGCGCGCGGCCAACTCCAGCGCCAGACGCGTGAGATCGGTGGGCCCGGCGTTCTGTAAGGTTTGAGAGACCTCCATCACCTCCAGGGCGTTGCCCACCGCGTATCCCAATGGCTGATTCATGTCGGTGATGAGCGCCTGAACGCGCTTGTCGGCGCGCCGCCCGATGCCGACCATCATCTGCGCCAGTCGCCGTGCGTCCACCTGCTTCTTCATGAACGCGCCGTTGCCGACCTTCACGTCCAACACCAGCGCATCCACGCCTTCGGCGAGCTTCTTGGACATGATGGAAGTCGCGATCAGCGGGATGGACTCCACCGTGGCCGTGGCGTCGCGCAGGGCGTACAGCTTGCCGTCCACGGGCGCGATCTCGGCGGTCTGTCCGATGAACGCCAGGCCGTGCTTGGCGAGTTGCTCCTTGAACTCGTCGATGGTGAGATCGGTGCGGAAGCCGGGGATGGCCTCCAGCTTGTCGAGCGTTCCGCCGGTATGGCCCAGCCCGCGGCCGGACATCATCGGAACCACCACGCCAGCCGCCGCGGCCAAGGGAGCGGATATGAGACTGGTTTTGTCTCCCACTCCGCCGGTGGAATGCTTGTCGACCTTGATTCCGGGAATGGAACTGAGGTCAACGATTTCGCCGGAGCGGACCATGCAGTCGGTGGCCGCGCTCACCTCCCGATCCGTCATGCCGGAATGAAAAACGGCCATGAGGAAGGCGGACATCTGATAATCCGGAATTTCATTCCGGTTGTAGCCCTCCACGAGCGCGGCAATTTCCTCTGGCGACAGTTCTTCACCATCTCGTTTTCGGTGGATCAAATCGACAGTTCGCATTATGAGTTCTTCAGGGTACCATCTTATGTGTTTGAAAGTAAAGGATTGTGTGACCCGCAGTGCGGGGCGTGAGCGGCTATGCGTTCGCTTTATACGGCAACGCGATATAATCCTCCAGCAGCGCGGTAATGAAATGCAGCAGCACGGTCCACGTTGAGACCTAAACGCTACGCTCCAAGGAGAAGAGCAAGCATGGCAAAGTTTTGCGCGAACGGGCATCAGATGGAGGACTCCTGGGAGGTCTGTCCGTACTGCCAGCGGACGGTTTATCAAGCGGCTGGTCCGGCCGCGAGTTTGAAATCGAGATTGGAGCCGGGAGCCGCGCGAGAAGAAAACGCGACGCGCGAGGGGCCCACACTGCGCGAAAGCGGCGCGTCATCGGGCAGCCGCAGGAGCACGCAGCTGGCCGATAAACACAAGCCCCCGTTAGTGGGATGGTTCGTCGTTTTGATGGGTGAGCAAAAGGGCGAGGATTTCCGCATTCGCGAGGGGCCGAACATCATTGGCTCGGCCTCCGACGCCGATATCGTCCTGCGCGATAGTGCGATATCGGGCAAGCACGCCAGCCTGCGTTACAAAGACGAAAAGTTCACGATCACGGACCTGGATTCCACCAACGGCACGTTCCTGAACGACCGCGCCGATCCGATTGCGCGCGAGGAGTTGAAAGACAACGATATCGTTCGAATGGGCGAAGTGAGATTGAAGTTCAAGTGCCTCTGATTGGGCTGATCTGCGGTTAGCGCGAATTCGGCGCGGCGGCGCCGGGCAGCGCGCGATCGTCCGGCACGGGCTGGCCGAAGGTTTGAATCACGGGAACAATGCCGCCCCAAATGGGTAGCGCGTAGTCTTCTTCGTCATCGATGGGCGGGCCGGTGCGCACTTTCGCGGAGACTTCATCGAGCGGCAGCGCCAGGACGCCGGTGGCCTTCAGCTCTTGCTCGGTGGGCTGCTTGGCTTGTTCCCAACGGCCGGGGATCAGGTGATTGGTGAACAGGCGCAGGGCTTCTCGCTTTTCGTCGAGATCGGTGAGCTGGCGCGCCTTGCCGAGCACCACCACGGATCGATAGTTGATGGAGGTGTGGAATACCGAGCGGGCCACAACGAATCCGTCCATCAGTGTGACTGTGAGGCACAGGTCCAGGTCCTGATGCGCCACGCCCATGACGCGGCTGGCGGGCGCTCCGTGAATGTAAATCTGTTCGCCCGAGCGCGCATATGCGGTCGGGATGACGTAGGGCTGCCCGTCGATCACGAATCCGATATGGCACAGGAAGCCTTCGTCCAGGATGGCGTGGACCTGCGCCTTGTCGTAGACACCGCGCGTGGAGCGGCGCCGGACCTGGGTGCGATCGGTGGGTGAATAGGACGGGGTAGAGTTTTCCATTATTGAATCACCGGCATCGGGTAGCGGTACTCCTTGCGAAACACTTCGCCGAATATTTCGAGCATGCCGTCGTGAATGAATCCATTATCGGCCAGTAGGTGTGGGCCGCGCAGGCTGGCCGGTGCGCCATGCATATCCGAACAGCGGCCACCCGCTTCGGCGATCAACAAAAGTCCCGCGGCGATGTCCCAGGGATTCAGACCGAATTCCCAAAACGCGTCCAGGCGGCCACAAGCCGTATAAGCCAGGTCGAGCGCGGCGGCTCCGGCGCGCCGCACGCCATGCGTGATCATCGCGAGCTGATAGTAGAAATGCACGTTTACGTTCTGATGCCGCTTGCGGCTGGGAAATCCGGTGGCAACCAGCGCGTCATCGATCTGGCGCACGCTGGAGACGCGAATCGGCCGATCGTTCAACCATGCGCCGGATCCGCGCTCGCAAGCAAACATCTCGTTGCGCTCCGGATCTAAGATCACGCCCGCGATCATCTCACCGGCCTTTTCGAGCGCCAGCGTGACGTTATACATGGGGAAGCCGTGGGCGAAATTGGTGGTGCCGTCCAATGGATCGACGTACCAACAATATTCAGACGATGCGCCGGCGTGCCCGCCGCTTTCTTCGGCGACGATGGAATGGGTAGGGAAATGCGCGCGCAATCGCTCGATGACGAGTTTTTCGGAGGCGCGATCGGCCTCGGTCACCAAATCGAACTCGCCCTTCAGCTCGAAGCCGATGTGGCGCTCGAAGAAGCCATGTAGCAGCGATCCAGCCTCGCGGGCGATTTCCGCGCCGATCTCGAGATAGGAAGGCAAGGCGTCAGGCTTCCGGCGCTTCGTACAGATATTTGATGTCGTGCTTGTACAAAAATAGGTTGGGAGAGCCCGTGCGGGTAACGCGGATAAAGTGTACGTCGTAGAACTCGATCACGCCCGACACCTCTTCATTGCTGCTGAGCCGGATGCGCACCGGAATCGCTTTTTCGATCAGGTACCGAAGGTATTTCACTTCTTCGAAGGTCTGCTCCGGGGCTTTCGTTTTGGCTTTCACGCGTTCCACCTCATCGCCCCAGAGCCGATCTGGATTCATTGGAATCCCCATAATAGCCACTGCGCGTTGTGACTCGCAAACCACGATTGGCCGGGCTGCTCTGCACGGCGACCTTCAAGCTGTGAAAGCGATCCTTGCCGGGCGGAACGTTCTTGGGATAGTAGGCAATCAGATATTGCGTCCGGAGTTCCCGCAGGATGTCATCGAAGGCTTGATCGAGCTGCGCGCCCAGATTGGGCGTGAATACATGGCCGCCGGTGCCCGCGGCCAGGGTGGTGAGCGCGTGTTCGCCGCCGACATTGCGGCCGGCGTCGTTGGTAATGGGGACCACCAGCACCGGATAAAGGATGGCGTCGGCCAACTGCGCCGCTTCCAGGGCCTGGTGGAAGTCCTTGGAACTGGTGGTGTCGCCGCCATCGGTGACCATCACCATCACGTGCCGGCCCTTGCGGTATTGCAGTTCGCGCGAGGCCAGGAAAAGCGCATCATACATCGACGTGCCGCCCTCGGATTTCATTCGTCTTAGCATCTGGTCCAGCCGCGCAAAACGTCGCGTGTAACTGCTGAGCAGAGTGATTTGCCAATTGAAGCTATAGAGCGCCACAGTGTCGTCGGGGTTGCCTTCGTTCAGCAGGACTTTGAGAAAGCGGCTGACCGAATCCAGTTCGTAATGCAATTCGATGCCGGTGGAGGCGCTGGAGTCCACCAGCATCGCGACCGACAACGGCTGCGCAGTTTGGCGATCGAACACCGCGATGTCCTGTGGTACTCCGTTATCGTAGACCATGAAATCGCCCTTGTTGAGCGAGCCGATGAGTTGGCCGGACGCATCTTTCACCGTCACCAGCATCCGCACCAGTCGCACGTTGACTTTGATGACGGGGTCCTGGGGACGCGCGGGGGCGGAGCAGCAAAGAGCGGCCAGAAGCAACCAACCGAATCGGCGGGTCACAGTTTCAGGACTGAGTCGTCCCATTCCCCTTCGACCCAAACTTCCCCATCCGCGAAATGTTCCTTCTTCCAGATGGGAACGATGCGCTTCAGGCGGTTGATTCCTTCCAGCGCCGCTTCAAACGCGGGCTTGCGATGGGGCGCGGTAACCACCACCGCCACGCTGGCTTCGCCAATCTGGAGGCGTCCCAGGCGATGCACCATGGCGATGCGGCCGATGGTATGCGCCAGCAGGATTTCGCGCCCGATTTCGGCCATCATCTTCACGGCCATGGGCTCGTAGCATTCGTAATCCAGGAATTTGGTGGCCCTGCCCTTGGTGTTGTTTCTCACCACGCCTTCAAAATCAACCACGGCGCCGTCTTCGCCGCGCAGCAATTGGCGAGCCAGGCCCGGGGTGTCGATGGGCTGGCGCGTGAGCGCGAAGAAAGATCCGGTATCGGCATCGAGGATCTCGTGCGTGTAACGGCTGGAGCTACCGGACCCGCCGCTGACGGGTGGCAGGAAGGCAATCTCATCGCCCTCCCGGACCGCGGCGGAGCGGTCGCAAAACTCGTGGTTGCAGGCCAGCACGATGCTCGATTCCAGATCGGTGAGGCGGGGAAAATCGCGCGCGTACCGCGTGAAGACACTTTCCACGCGCGCGCCGTCGGCCAGCTCGATGTGATCTTCCGAGCGTCCGACAATATCCTTCAACATGCCGAAAAACAGCACCTTCACGCGCACGATTGTCATAGTAACAGACGGTCCGCGGGCGTACGGGTTTCAGCGTTTCGGCATGCTACAATCGCGCATGCGCCGCCTCGCCGTGCTCGTTCTATCCGCCCTCGGACTCACAGCCGCGGTGCTGCCGCCCGACGCGGATCGGCAACTTGCCCGAGAAATGTTTAAGGAAATGGTCGAGGTCCGTTCCGGCTATACCACCGGTTCCACCACTCCGGTGGCCGAGGCTGTGGCTGCGCGACTGCGCGCCGCGGGCTTTCCCGATGCGGACATTTTTTTGGGCGGCGCCAGCCCGAGGAAGGCGAATCTGGTGGTGCGCTATCACGGCTCGGGTGCCCGCCGGCCCTTGCTGCTGCTCGCTCATATCGACGTGGTGGAGGCGAACCGCGAGGATTGGAGCACCGATCCGTTCCAGTTCATCGAAAAGGACGGCTATTTTTACGGCCGCGGAACCGCGGACGACAAAGCGCAGGCGGCCGTCTGGATCGCGAACTTGATTCGCTACAAACGCGAAGGATACAAACCGGCGCGCGACATCATTGTCGCGCTGACGGCGGACGAAGAGGGCGGCGGTCCCTACAACGGCGTCATGTGGCTGCTGAAGAACAAGCGCGATTTGATCGACGCCGAACTGTGTCTGAATGAGGGCGGTGGCGGCGTAATGGTGGGAGGCACGAAGATCGCAAACAACATTCAAGTGAGCGAGAAATCCTACGCCGATTTCAAGTTCGAGGTCCACAACCGGGGCGGGCATAGCTCGGTGCCGGTGCCCGATAACGCAATCTATCGCCTGGCCACGGCGCTCGAACGGCTGTCCCGCTATAGCTTTCCGTTGAAAACGGATGAAGTGACGCGCGCCTATTTTCGCGAGATGGCGAAGGTGGAGGAAGGATCGTTTCGAGGGGATCTGACGAAGATCGCCGACGGATCCGGGGAGGTGGCGAGGGAGGCAATGCAGCGGGTGGCGTCCGCTTCCCCGCGCTGGAATTCGATGCTGCGAACAACGTGTGTCGCTACCGAACTGGCCGGCGGACATGCGCTGAACGCGCTGCCGCAGCTTGCCACGGCAAACGTAAATTGCCGCATTTTTCCAGGCGATGCCATTGAATCCGTGCAGAAGGCCTTGCGGCAGGCGGTGGCGGACGAGCAGGTCGCAATTCACGTGCAGGGCGAAGTAGCGGTGGGGCCGGCGTCGCCGATGCGGCCGGACGTCCTGAAAGCCGTCGCGCGTTGGAGCGACACGCTGTGGCCGGGGGTGCTGACGATTCCGGTGATGAGCACCGGCGCGACCGATGGGCGGTATCTTCGCGTGGGGGGCATTCCAACGTACGGCGTTTCGGGCTTTTTCGGCGATCGGGACGACGTACGTGCGCATGGCCGCGACGAGCGCATGAACGCGAATGCGTTTTACGAGGGCCAGAATTTCCTGTACGAGGTCGTGAAGGAACTTTCGAATTGAACGTTCGGCCGCTATTGCAGGTTGGCGTGCAAGCGCTCGTCTAACGGGCCGCCCAGCATGGGTTGCAGCTTTTCCCGAAATTGTTTGGTGTGCTCGGCGCCCAGATGGGCATCGAAAGCGGCTTGATTTTCCCAGACGCTGACGGTGGTGAAATGGTTTTTCCGCCCCGGCTCCTGGAGGAGCTCGAAACGTACCACGCCTTTTTCCTTGCGGCTATCGGCGGCGAATTTCAACAGCAGCTGCGTGCCATCCGCGATGTAGTTGGGCGTGAGATCCACGTGCGTGACGACGTAGAGCTTGGTGTCTTGCGCAAAAACAACGATGCTGACAGCGAAGAGAAGGAGGGCTGAGAGAGAAAGTCGCATGGCTTCTGATAGTCTACTCCCGATGGAACTGGATCGCCTGGAAGCCGCCAAGCGGACATTTGGAACGAAAGAGCACGCCGGGTTGGCGCGGCTGCTGAGACAACTGGGCCTGGCGCGCTTCCCGGACGCCGGGTCGTTGATTCGCTTTCACGAAGCGCTCTTGTTTTTTCGCGCGTATCCGCCCAATCCCGCGGTGCTCGGGACCGCTGACCAGTTGCTCCGGTTGGTGCCGAAAAAGATCGCGCAGCTCCGGCGGGCTGGCGCGGATCTCACGCCGTTTGAAGAGCCCGATGTGTCCGGGATCGCGGGCACGGCATTCTCGGCGGCCTTCACCTACGACATCACGCGCTGGCTGGCGGAGAATCATCCCGAGGCCGTCGAGATCGACTGGGATGGTTACGACGCCGCGCTGCTGGGGCCGCTGCTTGGACGGCTGCATCCATTCGCCGACGAAGACCTGCTGGTGGAAGCGACCATTCCTTATATGGATTGGTTTCGCGCGGCGAAATCAGGCGTGGGCTCCGACCTGCGCTGGCTGCTCTCAAAAATCGACAGCGCGGAACTGTTCGCGCAGGCCAAACTGTTCGTTCGCTGGAATCTGGGTGAGGGACCCAGCACACGAACGAATGGACGGTTACCCGGGCGCGGCAAGCCGTTCTTCCACAATGCTCCCCTGATTCGCCGGGCTGATGTATCGCTCGACCGCGAGCTCGAATCGCCCGCGCTGCGGATCGAAAAGCTGAGCCGCATGGAGGGTGAGAAGATTCTCGACTTCGCGCGCGAGACGTCGGCCCTGCGGTATCGCGAGCTACACGGCTTCACCTTCGGCGATCCGGCTCACGTGGTTCGCGCCCGCTTTGGCCGCGGCGTCGAGGTCTACGTCTGCGGCGTTCCTCGCGAGCATCGTCTCCCGTTGCGCGCCTATCATGCCGGAATATTCTTCAAGAATTCCGTACCCATGGGTTATATCGAATGCCTGACGTTGTTCGAGCACATGGAAGTCGGCTTCAACCTCTATTACACCTTTCGCGAGGGCGAGACGGCGTGGCTTTACGCGCGGCTGCTGCGCTTGTTTCACCAGTTGCTTGGCGCCACGTGTTTCGCCGTCGATCCATATCAGATTGGCCATCACAACGAAGAGGCCATCGAATCCGGAGCGTTCTGGTTTTACCGCAAGCTGGGGTTCCGGCCGGCGAATCCGAAAGTGGTCCGGCTGCTCGAAGCCGAGGAAGCGAAGATGCGCGCGGATCCAAAGCATCGTACTTCGGCGCGAATGCTGGAACGCCTGGCCGAAGGTTGGATGATCTATGAAGCTCCCGGTTCGCGGGTCGGCGATTGGGATTGCTTCGAAGCACGGCGCGCGGCGATGGCGCTGAAACGTTCTCCATTCCCGCCTAAAATTCAACGCGCGAAGAACGCCGCGGAGGAGTCCACCTATGTGGGCGCGCTCAATAACGCCCCTGCGCTGCGCCGCCGCATTCTAAGGCTGGGTTCAAATCACGGCGCCACGTAGATGGTGACGTTGCTCTGGTTCAGTGGAAATTGACCAACTTCCAGGGTGATCGGCTGCGCGCCGCCGGCGACAATCGATGCCGGCACCCCGATGTTCAATTGCGTTAGCCCGACGAAACCCGGCGCATCGCCCGCATAAAAGACGCTTGCGTTTTCGCTGCCGATGGTCACGAGCACCGGCAGTTTAACGGCAGGCAGACTCGCATCCGGCGGCGGGTTCCCATCCGAGCCTGGAGGTACGGTTTGCCCTGTTCCAGTTGCATAGAGCACCACAATGGAACCCTTCGCCGCGGGGTTGGCGGCGGAATTGAGCGTGCCATCTTGATTCGATGCGATGGCCGCTCCGGTGGGCTGATTGCCGATCGTGAAGAGAGCGGGATTTGCCGGCTGCACTACGATGGAGGATTGAATCGCGACGCCCTTAAACGTGAGCTGGACCTGTGCTTGCAATTGTCCGTTCAGTTCGAACGGCGCCTGAGCCGTGATCTGGCCCGAGGACACTGAGATCAATGGCGCCGCCGTGCCATTGAACAAAACCTGCGTTCCGCCCGCCTCGGCGCTGAGTGCTCCGCTGGAACCGAAACCAGTTGAGACGGGTTCAAATGGCCCGATACAGACGCCGCGAATGCGCAACAATTCACCCGGCGCGATGGGCGCCTCGATGGGCAGGGGAGGCGGCTCGCCGGTCAACGTTACGAGGTTGGCCGGCGCCGCGCTCTGGATTCCCGTCCGGCCGAAATACGGCGTGGGACTTTCGCTGGCTGGCGCGGGGGTGGGCGTTCCGATCCAGACGGTTCCTTGATTGGCGTCGGAGATGTAGAGATGGCCCTTGGCATCGAACGCGAAGCCCGAAGGCCCGCGCAGGATGGCGCCGCCATCCACGGACAGCACGCAACTGTGGCTGACGCGCTCGATCACGGATTTCCCTTCATCGGCGATGTAAATAGAACCCGCCGAATCCAGGGCCACGGCCGAAGCTTCGGCAACCTCTTCCACGCCGCTGACACCACCGGGCGCGGCCGAGAAACTGTTTTCGCCGGTGCCGGCCACGGGCGAGATCGCGCCGCTGGCCGCGGACAACCGCTCTACGCTGGTTCCCGCCGAAAAGAAAAAATCGCCCGCGCTATCGAAAGCCATGGACCCCTCGGCGCCATTGGTCCAAAGTGTTTGGATGGCGCCGCCGACGCCGATTTCGCGCAGAGCGGAATTGCCTGTGTCGGTGACGAAAACGTTTCCGGCGTGATCGACCAGAACACCCTGCGGTCCCGAGAATTGATCACCGAGAGTGGATTGCGTTCCGTCTGGTGCAATCTTCAGGACGCGATTCTTGCCCGTGTCCGCGACGAAAATATTGCCTGCCGCATCGACCGCGACACCTTGCGGATTGCGCAAGAAGCTGGGCTGATCGGGTGAACACGCAGGGTCCTGGTTGTAGACGGGCCCGCCATCGCCGACCACCGTTTGGACCACGCCGCTGGTGTCGATCCGCCGGATGCGGTTGTTGTTGGTGTCGGCGATAAACAAGTTACCTTGCTGGTCGAACGCGATGGCGTGAGGCGACGCGAATGTTGCGGCCACGGCTGGGCCTCCGTCGCCGGTAAAGAGACTGGGACCGGCTCCCGCGATGGTGCTGATGTGGCCCGCGGCGGTTGCCTCCTGCAAGCGGTTTGCCAGCAGGTTGATGAAAAAAACGTTGCCGCTCCCGTCCGCCTTCATTCCGGCCGCGCGAACCGAGGCCTTCAACGCGTTGCCGCAGGCTTCGGTGAAAGTTTGCGGAGAGGAAGTTTCGACGCCGGCGAAAGCGTGGATTACCCCATCGGGCGTGATCTTGCGGACGCGCGGCGTGGCCACAAAGACATCAGCTTGAGGATCTGTAGCCACGGAAAATGCCGTGAGGGACGACTGCGTGGCAGGCACGTCGTCCTTGCTTGGGATGTCGGAGGGCAGTGACGGGTTGCCTGCAATCCGCGTCAGCACGCCGTGCGTATCGATCTTAGCCACGCGCTGGCCGTCGGCGACATAAAGATTTCCAGTGGCATCGAACGCCAAGTCAACCGGTTGGCTCAACTGCGCCTGAGTCGCTGGTCCGCCTTCGCCCGCGTAGCCAGGCGTTCCCGTTCCCGCGAAGGTAGAGATGGCGCCATTCTCCGCGATCACCCGCACGACGGCGTTGTTCGGCTCGGCGAGATAGAGTCGATCCTGCGCGTCCACCGCCAAGCCCACCGCTCCAGCTTCGGTGGTGAACGCGGAAATAGTTCCATCCGGACCGATGCGCCGCAGCCGGGCTTGGTCTTCACTGAAATATAAATTGCCTTGGCTGTCGAGTGCGATGCCGCCCACATAGTTGACTTCGGCCAGCATGGCGGGCCCACCGTCCCCGGTGTCGCCCGGCGTGCCATTGCCCGCGATGGTCGTAATAACGCCATGTGTATCGATCCTGCGGATGCGTCCTATCTCGCCGATGTAGAGGTTGCCTGCCGCGTCGCGCGCCACGGCCGACGGGCCTTGGAAAGTCGCATAGTAAGCCGGGCCGTTGTCGCCGGTGAGCGCCGAGGTGTCGATGCCCGCGAATCGCGATAGTCCGCTGCTTAAAAAGGACTGGCCCAACAGGGCGCATGGCAAGCTGGCTGCGAGGACGAAGCTACGGCCCATTTCATCTGTAACGTATCACGAACCCGTGTGCCGAGGCCCGCCTGCGCTAGGATGAAAGCCGTGGAGCGACACGATGCGCTGCCTGGCGTGCCGGAGCAGCCGGCCTGGGTGGTCTTAAAAGACGACGAGCTGCTCCAAAAGCGCATCTGCGATCTCGGCGTCCGAATTCCCGGCAGCGAGCTGGAGGGTCGCGTGGCGCAGCTCTACGATGAACTTGCGGCGCGCGGAGTGGCGTTTCGCCCGGCCTGCTATCTCGGCGACGAGTGGTTCTCGCCGGCCGGTGTGCCCGACATCGCCATCCCGTTTTACCTGGCGCATCCGCGGCTGAAGACGCTCGAGGTCCACCAGATGCTTCAGGTGGAAGGCGGGACGCCCGAATGGTGCCTGCAATTGCTGCGGCACGAAAGCGGGCATGCCATCGACCATGCCTATCGTTTCTCGTCCCGCGACGATTGGCGCGCGGTATTCGGCAGTCCTGAAACCGAGTACGCTCCGGAAACCTACCAGCCCCGCCCCTACAGCAAAGGCTTTGTGCGCAACTTGCCGAACTGGTACGCGCAGGCGCATCCGGATGAAGACTTCGCCGAAACTTTCGCGGTCTGGCTTTCGTTGACACCTGAGCAATGGCGCGAACAGTATCGCGGATGGAAAGCGCTGGACAAGCTCGAGTTTGTGCATTGCCTGATGGAGGAGGCCAAGAACCATCCGCCGAAAATAAAGCGCGGGCGACGCATCTACGAAGCCAGCCGACTGCGGAAAACGCTGGCGCGCTATTACAGCGAACGCCGCAAACTGTACGCCGAGGACTTTCCCGACTTCTACGACGCCGATCTGCGCGTTATATTCGGAAGTGGCGAGCCGAATGGGGAACCTGCCGCTAAGGTCATGCGCAGCAATCGCTCGGCGCTGGTGGCGTCGATCGTGCGTTGGACGGGGCAGCATAAGTACACGGTGGACATGTTAGTACGCAAGTTGATCCAGCGCTGCCAGCAACTCCAGTTGACCATTCCGCCGGCGCTCGAGCGCGAGCGTGTTTGGTTTGAATTGGCGGCCTACCTCTCCGCCATGGTCACCAATCACCTGCATACCGGCCGATTCAAAAGGTCGGTTTAACCGTGAAGATCCTGGTGCTCTTCGATGTGGCTTACCGCGCCGCGGCCGCGGCAGGATTTTCTCCGCAGGCGCTCAAGGACGAAGAGGACAAGCCGACCGAAGCCGATGTCCTGGCTTGTTTGCAGCGCCTGGGGCACGAGGTAGACACGCTGGCTGTTTTCGACGACGTGCTGTGCATGGTAGAAAAGCTGAAGAGCTTCGCGCCGGACGTGGTTTTCAATCTTACCGAGTCGTTCCATTCCAGCCGCGCGCACGAGCCGAATATTCCCGCGCTGCTCGAGCTGATGCGAGTGAAATACACGGGCGCGCGTCCGGACGGCCTGATGCTTTGCAAAGATAAAGCTCTTGCCAAGAAGGTGCTGGCCTACCATCGCGTGCGTGTGCCGCATTTTGTCATCTCCACCGAGCTTCGTCCTCTGAAGCGCCTGCGCCGCTTTGTGTACCCGGCGTTCGTGAAGCCGGTGGGCGAGGAATCTTCGGATGGCATCGCCAAGGCTTCTTTTGCCAAGAGCGAGGAAGAAGCACTCGAGCGCGCCCGCTTTATCCACGAAAAATTTCATTGCGACGCGCTGATTGAGGAATACATCGAAGGTCGAGAGTTGTACTTGAGCGTCATGGGCAACCGCAAACTCAGCGTGTTCCCTCCGCGCGAAATCTTCTTCCACGACGTCCCGGAAGACATGCCTAAATTCGCCACTTTCAAGGCCAAGTGGGACGACACCTATCGCAAAAAGTGGGGCATACAAAACGGGCCCGCGCATGAGCTGCCAGTGGGTGTCGAGGAGAAGCTGGCGCGGCTGGCGCGGAAGGTCTATCGCGTGTTGAAGATCACCGGTTTCGGCCGGGTGGACGTGCGTCTCACGCCAGCCGGCGAAGTGGTGGTGATCGAGGCCAACCCGAATCCATCGCTGGCCTGCGAGGACGACTTCGCGCAAGCGGCCGCCGCTGCGGGATTGGCGTACGATGCGCTGATTCAGAAGATCTTGGACACGGCCGCGGCGTGAGTCAGGCGAATTTCCGCCTTACGTAGTACCAAGTTCTCACTATTCCTTTCCCACCCCTTCAACCGATCTCTATTGACTGAGGAGCAACCGCTGATGGGCTCGGCTAGTGGTGCCGGGTCCAAGCGTCAGCGGGCGCTCCATAGCGTCTTGTGTCCATTTTCGAGGGGACGGTTACCTTGGCTGTCCCCTCGCTTTTTTCCGGGTCGACCCCTCAGAACTCCAGCCGAGCTTGAAACGCGATCATGCGGGGCGAACTATCCCCGCCCAATCCAACTCCCAACAATCCTGTCGGTGGTGAGGTAGGATAGCTGAGCGCTCCGAACCCTGTCTGGGTGGATGGCTTGCCCGGGATTCCCGCGTAGACCAGGTTCGGGAGGCCGAAATTCGGGTGGTTGAACACATTGAAGAACTGACCGTCGATGCGCAGCTTCACGCGTTCGTTTAGCTGAAACCACTTGGTCAGGTACAGGTCGCTCCACAAGAAATCGGGACCGCGCAGCGCATTCCGGCCGAGATTGCCGAATTGGCAGCTGGTTGGAGTGTCGCCGCCAACACATGCGCCGGTGCTCGGATCGACGGCCGAAACAAACGCGTCTGGGTTGAGCCACTGGATGGTTCCCGGCTGAGTGACGCCGGGGATTGGATTATGTTCGTACAGCGCTGCGCCGGGAACGACGCTCGCGTACTGCGGGCCGCCGCCCTGAACGATGCCGTTTCCGTTCGCCGAATACGGCGTGCTCAAGACTGAAAAGGGCAGGCCGCTATGCCAAAACGCGGTGCCTGATACCTGCCATCCGTTGAGTGCTCGAGCCAGCAGTGGGTTTCCGAATTTGATCGGCAACTGATACACGTACTGGGCCGTCAAGTTGTCGCGCACGTCGTAATCGCACGGGCCGTATTGGCGGCCCAGCTCGCCCGGCAGCGGTGTGAGAATGGCGCCCGAGGCGAACGGCAGAAATCCGCCGTTTGAGACCGTGTCCATGCAATGGCTCCAGGTGTAGTTGGCTTGGACTTGCAATCCATGGCCGAGCCGTTTTTCGGCCGTCAACTGGAGGCCGTCATAGTGGCTGTTCGCGCCGGTACTCAACTGCGTTACCGCGCCGAAGCGGGGATCGACGGGCTTGGCATAAGGGAACGGCGCGAAGCAGCCCGAACAGATGGTCTGATACCCGTTCACCTGGGTTTGGTAAGGCTGATTGACCGCGCGCGTTCCGACGTATTGCGCCCGCAGGTGAATGGAATTGCCGATCTGGCGCTCCAGGGCCAAGCTCCACTCGATGAAGTAGGGCGCATGGAGCTTGCCATCCGGAACGGCGGTGATCGAAATTGGCGGAAGGCAGGAGTTCGGATTGGCCAGGGGCGAGGCGCAGGAAAGCTCGCCCTTCGCGAAGCCGGAGATGAATTGCTGGTCAGCGGCTGCGGTCGCATCGATCGCGCTGTTCGGAACTCCTGGAGCGATGGCCGTTCCACCTACCGAGCCCAATAGCCCGCCTTGAAAAGTCTTCGAGTATGGTGGATTTACGCCCACCAGATCGGCGACACTGCCCGGCAGGATATCGCTGAACAGTCCGAATCCGGTCCGCAGCACGGTGTGGGGCGCGAACTGCCACGCAATGGCGGTCCTCGGCTGCAGGATGGCGAGCGGCGTTGCAGCAAATACGTTCCCCAGATGCGTCTGGATGACCTGGTTGAGCGGCTGATTCACATCGTGCAGGATCGAATCAAAAGAGCCGGCAAGTCGCGCCACGGCGTCATGTGGATTCAGGGGATTTGAATTGTAGGTGTCGCGGATGCCGAAGGTCCAGGTCAATGTGCGAGTAATCTTCCAGGTATCCTGCGCATAGAAGTCCAGGTTGAGGAAGTTGTAAGGTTCGGAATCGGCCAGCGGGAAGGTTTCCGAAGCCGTGGATGCGACGCCGTAGATGAACTGCGGCAGCGTTGTGTAGGTGATCAGCGGGACCACGCCTTCGCCGAAATCGTAATCGTTCAGGCGTAAGATCCGAATGTTGGTTCCAAAGCGGAATTCGTGCGAGCCGAGTGTCCAGGCCAGATTGTCGTTGATGAAAAAACGCGCAGCGCGACGGCCCTGCACCCAGGTATTGTCGAGT
Source organism: Bryobacterales bacterium (assembly GCA_963824345.1). Lineage (GTDB taxonomy): Bacteria > Acidobacteriota > Terriglobia > Bryobacterales > Bryobacteraceae > Palsa-89. The sequence goes on along the minus strand of CAWGOZ010000002.1, from coordinate 728,283 downwards.
CCTCCGAGCGGAGAGAACGGCGCATCGGCGCCGCTGCCCTGGAGGACCATTGGAAACGCCGCCAGCGTCTTGGCGAAGTCGGCCGGCCCGAACAAGCTTGAATACCAAGAGAAGGCCGGGTTGAAGTAGTTCACAAGATGGCCGGAAAATACGTGCGTGTAGCCGGACGCGAAGGAGTAGAGGGGCTGGGGCGAGATGGCATTGAAAATCGGATTGATGGGATCGGTGTAAGCAGCCTGGAGGCCGGTGTCGGACTGAAAGCGGAACCAGGCCATGTTGTTGGTGTTGATGTTGTAGTCGATGCGAGCCGTCTGCACCTGCTCGCGATCGTCGCTGGAATGCGAAACGCTCTGGCGATTCGCGCAGCCATTGCCATTTGGAGGAAAACCGCCCGCGGCAGCACCATCGCTATTGAACGGACAACCGAGAACCGCGAGCGGAGTTCCCGCGGTGTTGCCGTAAAGCGAAAAGAGTTTCTGGTAGAACGGCACCAGCTGCGGCGCCGGCCGGTAAGTGAATCCGGTTATGGCGTCCACGCCGCCACGCGGCAGTTTCTGCAAGACATAATTCTCGAATGCCGGCGTGGGCACGATGGTGGCAGTGACGATGGGCAGCGCAATCCGAACCCATTCGGAATCGAAGAAGAAAAACAGCTTGTCATGGATGATCGGACCTCCCAGGCTTCCACCGAAATGATTCACCGTGGAACGCGGCTTATGGTTTCCAGGCGTGGCGTTGGTGAAGAAATCCGCCGCATTGAACTGCGCGCCGTTCCACAACTCGTACAGGTTTCCGTGAAACTGATTGGTGCCGGACTTCGTGACGTAGTTGACCTGAGACGCGCCATACCTGCCCTGATCGACCGCGTAGGAGAGCGTATTCACGGTTACCTCTGCGATCGAATTCAATCCCAGGACCAGATTGGTCGACAGTCCGCTATTCAGGTTGGTCAGCGGATCGTTGGTTTCAAGGCCGTCGACGATGTAGCCGTTCGAAAGAGAAGGCAAGCCGTTGAACTGCACGTTGCCGTAACCATTTGTGCCGCCGACAAAATCGTTCCCGCTGCCGGCCGTGTTGATGAGAGCGCCGGGGGCAAATTGCAGCGGATAGGTCAGGTCGCCGCCCGGATTCGGAAGATCTTCGAGAGAACGAGCCGTCAGGGTAGTCGAGGTGTTAGGGTTCTGCGGGCTGATAAGCGGCGCTTGCTCCTGCACCACGATGGTTTCGCTTGCGGATGCGATGTTAAGTTTGAAATCCACCGTCTGGCTTTGCCCCAGCCCGGCGGGCACGGAGTTGTTCTGCTGAGCCTCGAAGCGGTCCGCTTCCACTTTCACCGAGTACACGCCGGGTTTGAGCTGCGGAAAACTAAACCGACCGGAGTCGTCGGTTGTCACGGATCGCTTGAGGCCATTTTCGATGTTCGATATGGTCACAGTGGCTCCAGGGATGGCCGCGCCGGCCGGATCGGTAACCGATCCCACGATGGCGCTGGTGGTTTCACCTTGAGCCATGGCCAGCAAGGCTATGAGTTGCAGCGCGAGGACTTTAGGCATGCCTAAAGCATACAATAATGAAGAAGTGCCCATCTCCAAGCCGAGCCGTGACCGTGAGGGAGCGGTTCCCCGAGGCCCTTATAGCACCGAATCAATAGACGATTATCTAAAAGCGATCTGGGAACTGAGCGGCTTGGAAGAGGAACGCGTTACCAGCAACGCTCTCGCCCAGCATCTTGGAGTCCGCGCTGCTTCCGTCACTGGAATGCTGCAAAAGCTCGCGGCGCAGCAGCCACCTTTTGTGAAATACGAAAAGCATCGCGGCGCGCGTCTAACAGCGGCCGGGAAGGTGCGCGCTCTGGAGGTTCTTCGGCACCATCGTTTGCTGGAGCGTTTCCTGCATGATTTCCTGGACTACTCGTGGGACGAGGTTCACGACGAGGCAGAACGGCTGGAGCATTTCATCTCGGAGCGGCTGGAAGATCGGATCGCGGCGAAATTGGGCGACCCGGAAACGGATCCGCACGGACACCTGATCCCGGAGCGGAACGGGGCGCTTCCGGCCCGCGAAGAGGTGCTGTTATCCAAGTGGGCCTGTGGCGTCCCCGCGGTGATTAGCAGCGTATCGGACCGCGATGCCGCGGCTCTGCGCGAGATGAAACGGCTCGGACTGGAGCCCGGTGTTCGAATCACCGTGGAGACGGGAACGCGGAATGCCTCTCTGCGGGTTCGAATTGCCGATCGCACGGATTCGGTGCGCTTGAGCCAAACTCTGGCCTCGGGAATCTCGGTAATTGCCGGCCGGTCCGTCTAAAATGGTCCTTTGCGGCCCTTTGTTCCCTTCTTTCGAAATTCTCACCTGCTCACCTTGGCCGGCAACTACTGGCATAGGAGGTTGGACCTGCAGCGCTTCCCCGTGGAATCGAAACTCTACGACACGGAGCCGGGCGTCCAAGTCCGGGTGGATTCCCAGGCACCGCAGGGAGAGCCCGCCGCGCATCTGATTCTGGTTCACGGCCTGGAAGGGTCCAGCGAGTCCGGTTATGCGCGCAGCCTGTCGCAAGCCGCGCTCGAGGCTGGATGCGCCGCGCATCGATTCAACATGCGCAGTTGCGGTGGCACCGAGCACCTGAGCGGCCGATCCTTGTATCACTCCGGCCAGACTTCCGACCTGCTCGCGGTCATCCAACATATATTAAGGCAGCAACTGCCGCGCGGCGTGCCGGTGTTTCTGGCCGGCTTCTCGCTGGGCGGCAATGTGGTGTTGAAGCTGGCCGGAGAGCTGGGCGATTCCGCGGCCGATCTGATTGCCGGTGTGATGGCGATTTCCACGCCCATCGATCTGGCGGCCGGCGTCCGGCAGCTCGACAGGCCATCCAACTTCATTTATGCCAGACGATTCATCACCCGCCTGAAGGAGCGCGTCCGCGTGAAAGAGCGGCTCACTCCCGGTTTGTTCGATCTGGCCGCGCTTCGCCAGGTACGGAACATCTATGCGTTCGACGACCTCTTCACGGCCCACTCCTTTGGCTTCGGAAGCGCCGACAATTATTACGCCACGCAATCGGCCAATCAATTTCTGGACCGGATTCGGGTGCCCACGCTTGTGGTCCAAGCCAAGGACGATCCATTCATCCCGTTCGCCAGCTACGATCACCCGGCATTTTCCAGGAATCCCCACCTGCGTCTGGTTGCCACCGAGCACGGCGGGCACCTCGGCTTCATCTCAAAAAACCGGCCGCGCTTCTGGCTGGATCAGATTCTCATACACTGGGTATTGGAGGTACGGAACAAGGTCCCAGCCGGTTTCGTCTCGTAATACGTGCTGCATGGCTCACGACAAACCGCGTCATTTCGCGAAGCGGCAGCCATAGCGGCGGATTCGCTTCGTTCCAGCAAGCTGCGCAGTTTCCTCACGCTGCTCGGCATCATCCTGGCCACCACCACGCTGATCGCAGTGATGGCGGTGATTCACGGGATGGACGTGTTCATCGCCAACACGGTTTCCAGCATGGGCTCGGATGGCTTTCGCGTGGTCAGGATCGCGTTCCTGGGTAATTTCGATCCGAAGAAATTCCTGCAGATGCAAAACAAGAATCCGCAGCTCAGCCCGGAGGAGTTCCAATATTTGAAGGAGCGCGCCACGCTCACCGGTGATCTCGGGATGGTCGCGGAGCGCACCGTCAGCGTGTCCCTGGGATCGCAGACGTTAACCGAGATCGACCTGGACGGAGGCACTGCCAACTGGGCGGCGCTGGGCAACACCGAGATCGCGCTCGGCCGTTATTTTACCGATAGCGAGGACCGGCATCGGTCGACCGTGGCCGTGTTGGGCGCCGATGTGAGGACCAACCTCTTTGGGGATGTGGATCCCATCGGCAAGGAGATCAAGGTGGAGGGCCGGCCATTCACCGTTATAGGAGTGGCCAAAGCCAAAGGCAGCGTGTTCGGCCAATCGCAGGACGCGTTCGTCCAAATTCCCATCGAGGCGTATTTTCAGATTTACGGCTCGCGCAAGGGAATTCGATATGCTGCGCGGGCCATTGATCAGAAGGTGCTGGAGCAGGCCAAGGACCAGATGCGCATGCTGCTTCGCGTCCGACGGCATGAGCAGCCGGGCCAGGACGACACCTTCTCCATTCTTTCCTCCGATGCTTTAGTCAGCGCCTTTGACCAATTCACCAACGCAATTGCAGCCACGGCCGTCGCCATCGTTTCCATCTTCATGGTAGTGGGCGGCGTGGTGATCATGAACATCATGCTTGCGGTGGTCAGCGAACGCACGCACGAAATCGGCATTCGCAAATCGGTGGGCGCGCGCCGCCAGGACATTCTCAACCAGTTCCTGGTGGAATCCTCGATGCTGGCAGGCATGGGAGGATTTATCGGGGTGGCGCTGGCCTGGATTGTCGCGGCCCTGGTGCGAAACTTCACGGCGGTTCCCATGGCCGTCCCTGCCTCGGCGGTGTTGATCGGCTTGTCATTATCCACGGCGGTCGGCCTGTTCTTTGGGATCTATCCGGCCCAGCGCGCCTCCAAACTGGATCCCATCGAAGCCCTCAGGGTGGAGAGATAGCAAATGACGGTGGAACGATGACTTGGGTGGAACTGAGCGCCGCCATCGGCCTGGCCCTGGCTACCGTGCGCGAGCACAAAATGCGTTCGTTCCTCACCGTTCTGGGCGTGATCATCGGCACCGGCACCATTATCGGCGTCGGTTCGATCATCGCGGGATTGGACGGCGCGGTCACTAGCATCATCCGCAGCTTTGGGACCAACAGCGCGATTATCTTCAAGTTTCCGATCGGTTTTCAGACCCGCACAGCCGAGATGCTGCGGCGAAAACCGATCACCTATGAAGATGGCTTGGCGATCGCGGCGCGCTGTCCGTCAGTGCAGTACGTGAGCCCCTATCTGATCCCGAATACGCCCGGAATCGGGCCGCAGATCAACATCGCGCGCTACAAAGGAAACGAGCTGTATGAGGCCGACGTTTCTGGAACCGAAGAGTCTTATGCCGAGAGCGGCCAGGCCGAGATGCAAGAGGGGCGTTTCTTCACCGACGCGGAGAATCAGCACCGCATGCCGGTAGCGGTGGTGGGAGCCGACGTTCCGCGCGCGCTGATGAACGGCGAGGATCCGATCGGCAAGTGGATCGACGTGAATGGCCACAAGTTCCAGATCGTGGGCGTGATGAAACGACCGGGCGCGTCCTTCCCGGGCCAGGACGACATCCGCGTGATGCTGCCCTACTTCAGCATGCACAAGCTGTTCCCGGCGTCCAAGGAAAATCTGCTGTTCGTCACCGCCAAGCCGGGCCGGATGGCGTCGGCGATCGACGAAGCCACCGCGGTGCTGCGCATCCGGCGGCACGTTGCTCCGAATAAACCCGACGATTTCTCCATCTCCACCTCCGAGCAGTTGGTGGAGCAGTTTCACAACGTCACCGCCATGGTGGCGCTGGTGATGGTGGTGATGAGTTCCATCGGTCTGCTGGTGGGCGGCATTGGCGTGATGAACATCATGCTGGTCTCGGTGACGGAGCGCACGCGGGAAATTGGAATCCGAAAAGCGATCGGCGCCAAGCGCGCCGACATCGTGCTTCAGTTCCTGACCGAAGCGGTGGTGCTGACCGGATTGGGCGGCCTGATCGGGATGTCACTCGGCTGGCTGGTATCGTTTATCTGCCGCTTGGCATTCCCGGCGCTTCCGACGGCGGTGCCTTGGTGGGCTGCCGCGCTGGGTGTCGTTGTTTCGGTGGCTATTGGGCTGTTTTTTGGAATCTGGCCCGCCAACAAAGCTGCGCGGCTGGATCCGGTGGTTGCGCTCCGCTATGAATGAACGCGGGGTGTTGCTGCTTCAGTGCGCACGGCGGGCGGTTTTCACCTTGCGAAGCGTCCGCTTGGATGCGGGCGGCGCCGGATTCAGCGGACGATTGCAATGCAGGCAGCGCGACATGTCGGAGCGCGTCGATAAATGGCACGTCCGGCAGTAGATTTGAGGCAGCGAAACCGTCGTAAGACCGGGTAGCATGTTCACCTTATGCCAATATCATCGGGCCGGAGCCGGTTTTCCTTTAGGCGCTATTCGCAAACTCCGGGTTCCGGGCTGCAATGCGATGATGGTTCAGTCAACCGTATGAATGCAAAAGCACCGGCCTCGGTGTGGCTCGAAGCCGCCCGGAAGGGCATGCAAATTGAAGCCGAGGCTGTGAATCGAGCCGCGCGGCGCTTGGATGGCAATCTGTCCTGCGCCGTCGAACTGATCCTGGCGCATACCGGCAAGCTGGTGGTCACGGGGCTCGGCAAGTCCGGCCTGGTGGCGCGCAAGATCGTCGCCACGCTATGCAGCACCGGGACCCCGGCCGTATTTCTGCACGCCGCGGAAGCCTCGCATGGCGACCTGGGCCTCTATTCGCCGGGCGACCCTACGCTGATGGTGTCCAAAAGCGGCAACTCGTTTGAGCTGCTCCAGCTGATCCCGTTTCTGCGCCAACTTCCGTCCAGCCGCATTGGAATTATTGGGAACATGTCGTCGCCGCTGGCCGCCGAGATGGATGTGCTATTGGACGCCTCGGTGGAGCGCGAGGCCGATCCGGATAATCTAGCGCCCACGGCGAGCTCCTCGGTGGCGCTGGCGCTGGGCCACGCCCTGGCGGTAGCGCTGATGGGCGCGCGCAACTTCAATGCTGGGGATTTCGAGCGCTTTCATCCCGGAGGCCACCTGGGCCGCAGTTTGCGGCTGACGGTTCGCGAAGTGATGCACGGCCGCGACGAGCTCGCCTGGGCCCATCCCGAGGATTCGCTCAAGCAAGTGGTGATCGCCATGACGCGCTACCCGCACGGCGCCGCCTGCATCCTCGACTCCGAGCAGCGCTTGTGCGGGCTGATTACCGATGGCGACGTGCGCCGGGCGCTCGAAGCTCACGACGATATCCGCAGCCTGCGCGCATCCCAGGTGATGACCGCGCATCCGGCCAGCGTCGACCCGGACGCGCGTTTGCAGGAGGCGCTGCGGCTGATGGAGGATCGTCCTTCGCAAATCTCGGTGTTGCCGGTGGTGGATCGATCGAGCGGCGCGTGTCTCGGGCTGCTGCGCCTGCACGATATCTATCGGGGCGTGGGGCTGTAAACAAATTGACCCCGTTCGCCGCCGTTCCGTACAATGGTTGCGGTAACCGGAAACTGTGCGTTGACGGATATGCGGGGTTGGCCTAGCGGTCGGGCGTCAGCCTTCCAAGCTGATTTACACGGGTTCGATTCCCGTACCCCGCTCCAAGTTTTCTTCTAGCAGGCGCGAACACTTCCTGAACCATGCTGAACCAGGGACATAGTCGACGAAAGTTCACGGGCTTGGCTGCGGCCGGTATTGCAGGCTTTGCGGGTGCGCCCTGGCAACGAGTCGCCCAGGCGGCCGAAGCGCGGGTGGACGCCGACCTAGTGGTGTTCAACGCCAAGGTTTATACCGTGGATTCGAGCGCGCCAAAGGCGGAGGCTTTCGCCGTCAAGGCCGGACGATTCACGGCGGTGGGAAGCAGCGCGGACATCCGGGGCCTGATCGGGAAAGCAACCCAGACCTACGATGCGAAGCAGATGACCGTAGTGCCCGGGTTCATCGATTGCCACAACCACGCTCCGGGCGAAACATTGCTGTACGAGGTCCTGGTGGGCAATCCGTACGTGGTCGAATTAGTAACGATCAGCAGCATAGTCGAGAAGCTCCGCGCAAAAGCGCAGCAGACTCCGCCAGGTATCTGGGTGGAAGGATTCTTTTTCGACGACACCAAAGTCAAGGACAATCGACAGCTCAACGTTCACGATCTCGACCAGGTATCGAAGGACCATCCGGTAGTAGTGCATCATCGCGGCGGCCACACCTCGTACTACAACAGCAAAGCGCTCGAACTGGCCGACATCAACAAACGAACCCCCAATCCTGCCGGCGGGACGTTTGACAAAGATCCGAACGGCGAACTCAACGGCCGGGTCACCGATCGGGCGCGAAGCGTGTTTGAGAAGGCCGGCAAGCATCCCGTTTTTACCGAAGAGCAGAGGCTGCAGCGCGCCCGCGAGGGGCTGGCATATATTTCCAAGCAGTTCGTCCGCTACGGTTTGACCAGCGTGCATCACGAAGGCGGGGATCTTTTCGCTCTGCAGCAGGTGCGGGCGCGAGGGGATCTGCGGCACAGGGTGAGCTATGAGGTCATGGGCAAGACGCTGGAAGCGATGATATCGAGCGGAATGGAGAGCGGCTTCGGCGACGAGTGGATTCGGTTCGGAGCTACTTCCGAACACGGCGTGGATGGATCGTTCTCGGAGCGCACCATGGCCATCAGCAGGCCGTATATCGGAATCGACCCGCCGTACCAAGGCAACCTCACCGAGGCGCAGGACGTGCTGAATGCCTGGGTGGAGCGGGTGCATCGCGCGGGCATTCAGGTGAACTGCCATGCCAATGGCGACGTCGCTATCGATCGGATGCTCACTGCCGTGGAGCGGGCGCAGAAGCTGTTTCCCCGAGAAGATGCGCGTCCGAAGATCACGCACTGTACCTTGATCAACGACGACCTGGTGCGGCGTATCAAGGCCCTGGGCGCGGTGCCGGCAGTGTTCACCTCCTATGCCTACTACAATTCCGACAAGTTCCATTTCTATGGCGAAGACTTCATGCAGCGCTGCATGGCGTTTCGCACCTTCCTGGACGCCGGCATTGCAGTGGCAGCCGGCTCCGATTTCGACCCCGGACCGTTCGATCCAAGAATGGGAATTCAAGGGATGGTGACGAGGACCGGATGGAACGGAGAGACTTGGGGCGCCAACCAGCGCGTCAGCGTGGACGAGGCACTCCGAATTAATACGCTCAACGGCGCCTACAATTCGCACGAAGAAAATATAAAGGGCTCAATCACGCCGGGGAAACTGGCCGATTTCGTGGTTTTGGCCGACGATCCTCATACCGTGCCGCAAGACAAAATCAAGGACATCGAGATTGTCCGCACCGTAGTCGGTGGTTCCACCGTTTACCAAGCCTGACCGCGGCCAGGGCGCAGGTTTGACACCGGCGTTTGACTTGGGGCATTCTTGTTTCAACATTACGGAGTTGAAAAAGGGGGTCACCATGTCATCGCAATCTATGTACAGGCGAATGAGCGCCCGGATCGCAGCCTTCACTGCGATCGTTTTGATGCTCTGCACCGCTCCACTGGCCTCTCCACAAGCTGCAACCGGCCGCGTAGTAGGGACCGTCACCGATCCCGGCGGAGCCGTGGTCGCCGGGGCCAAGGTCACCGTGACCAATGTAAGCACCGGCGTTCACTGGGAGACCACGACGCGTGACGATGGAAGTTATCAAGTGCTGCAATTGCCGATCGGCAACTATAGCGTCACCGTGCAGGAGCAAGGCTTCGGAACGGCCGTCACGCGGCCAAGCGAACTTCAGATCAATCAATCGCTGCGCGTTGATGTGGCGCTCGCGCTGGGACAACTGAGCCAGACCGTTGCGGTGGACGCGCAAGCCACGCAGGTGGAAACCGTGAATCCCACCGTCGGTGGAACCGTGGTCGGGCAAGCAGTACAGGAACTGCCGCTCAATGGCCGCGACACTCTCACGTTAGCGGCTACGCTGCCGGGCATCAGCGGCACTCCCACCGGAAACGGCCAAACGGCGGGTACCGGCTTCAGTATTGCCGGAGGGCGAGAAGATGGGATTAGCTATCTTTTAGACGGCGCCAACAATAACTCGGTCACCAGCAGCGGAGTCACCTTCGATCCGAATCCGGATACGGTCGCGGAGTTTCGAGTTCTGATGAATAACTACACCGCCGAATACGGCCGCACCGGCGGTGGAATTATCAGTGTCGTGACTAAATCGGGCACCAACGAGCTTCACGGCAGCTTATTCGACTACCTTCGCAACGAGGATTTAAATGCCAACGATTTCTTCGCTAATCTGACCGGCGCTCCCGTCCCGGTGCTGAAGCGCAATCAATTCGGGGTGACGCTGGGCGGTCCGGTGGTGATCCCGAAATTGGTCCATGGAAAAGACAAATTCTTCTTCTTCTTCGGCTATCAAGGCCAGCGCCAGATTTCAACCAGTATCGGTTCGCTGACACCCACCTACACGCCGGCCGAACTCGGCGGTGACTTCTCGCATGCCGTGAACGGCGGCCCGGACCCCGTGGTGGTCAACTTTTTGCAGTCGAATCCTTACTATCAGGGCAATGCGGCGCTGGCGGCCAAAGGCATCATTAATCCCGCCACTCTGAATCCGGTCTTCCTGAATTACGTGAAGGCAGGCCTTATTCCAACCTCGCCCTCGGGCGTTTTCCTGCCCCAGCTCAACGTTCCCAACAACGCCGACGAGTTCACCGGGAAGTTCGACATACTGCCGACTACGACCGACCACATCACGGTGCTGATCGGTCACAACCAGAATCCCTATAACGCTTCCCTCGGCGGCGCGTTCACATCCGGCGCCAACGTAGACTTTCCGTCAACCAACATCCTGACATCGGGTCTCATCAACCTCTCTTACACTAAGACCATCACGCCGAATCTTCTCAACGAGGCCCGTGCCTCGGCGAATCGTTTTGGGCAGGTGTTGAACACGCCCGGCGCAACGCAGCCTCATCCGAACGCGCTAGGAGTCGGCATCAACTCAGACCAGCCGAATGGGCCCACTGTGATTAGTCTCGCCAATGGTCCGACTATTGGATTTAACGGCAATGAGGGTCAGAAGGAAGACAATACCTATTCCTATGCCGACACGATCACTTGGATCAGAGGCACGCACACCTTCCGCGGCGGTGTTTCACTTGCGGCTGCACAGGAAAACTCGCACTACGAGTACTATATCGATGGACAGTTTAATTTCTATGGCCCGTATACATATATCGGGTCGGGAAATGCTCTCGCCGATTTTGAGTTCGGACTACCGGACGAGTACTTTCAATTTCCATCCGCCTACGACAATATGCGGCAGAAGCAATTCGCGGCGTTTTTCCAAGACGAATGGAAGGTCACGCCGCGGCTGCTGTTGACGCTGGGGGTACGGTATGAATACAGCACGCCGCAAAAGGACACGCTAGGCCGGTCCTTCAGCCTCATTCCAGGCGAACAATCGCAGCGGTTCGCCGGCGCGCCTGTGGGCGCCGTATTTCCCGGCGATCCCGGAGCGCCCTCCGGCCTCTATTTCCCCGACAAGACGAACTTCTCTCCGCGACTCGGTTTCGCATGGGATCCGTTTGGGAAAGCGAAAACCAGTATTCGCGGCGGATTCGGAATGTTCTATAGCGTCCTCAACGGCTGGGATATGGACGAGAACAATGGCGTCGCGCCCTATTACGCAGGCGTCGATTTCGGCATGAACGGGTACAATGGGCTCCCCTCGGCCGTTACCTCAGTTGCGCCGGGTTACATGCAGAACCCCTACGCGTCAAACGGCTTGGCGGATCCCTTCCCGAGTCATGAAACGCTTTCCTCCAAGGATCCCAACCTCTTTCAAAACCTCGGCGCCATCCCATTTGGCTCCAGCCAGTGGTTCGTAGAGCCGCACCTGAAAACTCCGTACGTATATCAATACAATCTCAGCTTGCAGCAGCAACTGGCCAAGGATCTCGAGCTGGAAGTCAGCTATGTCGGCAGCGACAGCCATCGGTTGCTAACGCTGGAGGACGGAAACCCGATGATTCTGGGCACCAACGTCCGTATATTGAACGCTGCGCTCTATCCCTACTACAACAGTCCCACTCTCGGTGTGACTGACAATGGATTCTCCGCGCTGGTCAATTACATGACCAACGACGGGAGTGCCAACTATAACGGCCTGCTGACTAGCCTCAACAAGCGCTTCGGCGATTGGCGCGGAGTTGGGACCACGTTTTTCACGGTAGCTTATACTTGGTCGCACAATATCGATAACAGCACCGGAAATGTCAACAATCCCAGCGGCGGCGTGCCGTATTACGATCACAATGCCCTTCGAGCCGATGCACAATTCGACCAACGCCAGCGGTTCACGATCAGCGGAGGTTGGGAGCTGCCGTTTGCAAAGCTATGGACGTCGGCGCCCAAGGCGCTTACCGGCGGCTGGACGCTTTATCCTATTTTCAGCGACTATACGGGACAGCCAATCGACATTCCAGCAGGTATACCGGGGAACACGCCGGTCAACAATATCCCAGGTCCGTCCGGCGCGGGGGATACAGTCCTGGCGCTGGCCCAGATGACAACTCCCACTGTCCAGCGTTATTCGGTGGGCTCCACACACACCATCAATGGCACATCCGGCCTGTACTATTTCAACCCCAACGATTTCACGGTGCCTTCTCAATGGCTGGATCCCAACTACATCCCGACAGCTGCGGAAAGGACTTATGGAATGCCGCGCAACGGTATTCCAGGCATCGGGTTGGTGAATCTCGACCTGGCGATCGTCAAGAGAACTCTTTTCTTTCACGAAAAACTGAATACGGAGCTTCGGGTCGAGTCTTTCAACACCCTGAATCATCCTGAATTCGCCAGCCCGACCGGCACCCAGGGGAATTTGCTTCCCATGAACACCATCACCGATCCGTTATTTGGCCAAATCACCTCGACTGTGACGGGAACCGGAAGGGTCGGGCAGATCGCGCTGCGGGTAACATTTTAATCCGAGGAATCGACCCGGCTCAGCGGAGTGCCGCGACCGAAGTACAAAAACAATCGCCGAGTTGAGGCTAGGAGGTCCACTTGAACGCACGCGACCGTGACCTGGGAATGAGCCGGAAGATCTCCCGGCGGGATTTTGTGAACGGTGTCAGCATGGCGGCCGGCGCCGCGCTGTTGCCCGGATGGGCATTGGCGCAGGAATTCGCGCCCGAGCAATCGCCCGATTATTATCCGCCAGAGCGCACTGGCATGCGCGGCGATCACCCCGGATCCTTTGAGGTTGCGCATCAGCTCCGCGACAGCCGCAAGGTAGATCTCTCGGCGGTGACGCACACCAACGAGACTTATGATTTGGTTATCGTCGGCGGAGGCATCAGCGGCCTGGGTGCGGCGTATTATTTCCTGATGAACGCCGGGCGAAGCGCGCGGGTGCTCATTCTCGATAATCACGACGATTTCGGCGGGCACGCCAAGCGCAACGAATTCCGGCACAACGGGCGGCTGCTCGCCATCAACGGCGGCACGCTGAATATCGAGGCTCCGCAGCGCTACAACGAGGCCGCAAAGGCGTTGCTGCTGAGCATCGGGATCGATCTGGACCGCTTCCAATCCGAGAACGCTACCAACCACAATCTGTATCGCTCCCTTGGGCTGGGCCGCGGTATTTTCTTTGACAAGAAGACTTGGGGCGCGGACCAGTTGGCTGTCCGTCCGCCCAGCAACTTCGGGCGCGGCCGGGCCGAGTACTCGGCCGAGTTTGTCGCGAAGACTCCGCTCTCCGAGCAAGCTCGTAAAGACCTGCTGCGTCTCTACGACCGGCAGCAACCGGACTATCTCGCAGGCCTGTCGTCGGCGGACAAAAAGTTCCAACTGGCGAAGATGAGCTATCAGGATTTTCTGTTGCATGTCGCCAAGGTGGATCCGCAGGTTTTGTGGTTCTTCCGCCATACCGGAGAAGAGGTCTTCTGTGTCGGTGCCGATGCGACGCCCGCGCTGTTCGCCTGGCAGATGGGCTCGCCCGGATTTTCGGGTCTTCAACTCGACCCAGCTCCGGATGGCGTGCTCGCGGAGCTCCCAGGCGTGCAGCATGGCAGGCAAAAGGAAGGCGGCGGCGCCGCGGTTCACTTTCCGGACGGCAATGCCACCGTTGCCAGGTTGATGGTGCGCTGGCTGGTTCCGGACGCAGTGCCGGGCAAGACCATGGAAGATGTTGGCGCCGCGCGGATCAACTACGCGCTGCTGGACCGTCCCAATCAGCCCGCTCGCATTCGCCTCAACAGCACAGTCCTCAACGTGAGGCACGACGGCGATCCCGCCCAGGCTCGCGATGTAGTGGTCAGTTACAACCGTGGCGGAAAAATGCACGACGTGCGCGCCAAGGGATGCGTGATGGCGTGCTGGAACATGTTCATCCCTTACCTGATTCCCGACCTGCCGGCGGCGCAGAAAGAAGCGCTGGCTTACGCGGTAAAAGGGCCGCTGGTTTACACCAGCGTTGGCGTCAAGAACTGGCGAGCCTGGCAAAAGTTGGGGGTCAGCTCGGTGGATGCGCCCAGCATGTATCACACGGAACTCTCGCTTACCGAGGCTGTTTCGCTCGGCGATTTGAAGCATCCGCAAACGCCCGACGATCCGATCGCCCTGCACCTGGTAAAGATCATGACGGTTCCCGGCAAGCCCCGGAAAGAGCAGCATCGGATGGGAAGAGCCGAGTTGCTCGGGACCACGTTCGAGACTTTCGAGCGGAATATTCGCGATCAACTGGCGCGCACTTTGGGCGCCGGCGGTTTCGACCCGGCACGCGACATCATCGACATCACGGTGAACCGCTGGCCGCACGGCTACGCATATACCTATAACAGCCTGTTCGAACCGATGGAATGGGTGTTCACCAATTCCGAGCAGCGGCCCTGCGTGATCGCGCGGCAGCCCTATGGCTTAATCGCGATCGCTAACTCCGACGCCGGCGCGAGCCCGCACACCGACACGGCACTGTGGGAAGCGCATCGCGCCGTCGGCGACGTGCTGAACCGCCGCGCCATGCCCAAGCTATCGGCTTAGAAGGAGTGTTCAGCCATGAGACTAACGATCTGCTTTTTCGGTGTAGTTCTCGCTTCTTTCTCGGCTAACGATACCGACTCGGTTCAGGTAAAGATCGCCCGCGCCATGTCCGCCGGTCCACCGGAGATCGCCAAGTCGGCACGCATTGTCGACACGGATTCGAACGGGAAAATGATCGTGCTCCGCGAAGGAAACAACGGTTTCACCTGCATGCCGGGCAATCCGAAAGTCATCGGCGATCCGGCCATGTGCGCGGATGCCGCGTCCATGCAATGGGCGGCGGATTTCAAAGCTCACAAGCCCAAGCCGACGAACACGATTCCCGGGATCACCTACATGCTGGCCGGCGCGACGCAGCGCAGCGATTCCAACCCTTACGACAAGACCAGTCCGCCGATCACCGTTCCCCCGCATTGGATGATCATGTGGCCCTTCGATCCCAAGGCCACCGGACTGCCGGTGACCCATCGCGATTCCGGCGCCTACATCATGTGGGCCGGCTCGCCCTACGCACACCTGCACGTCATGGGGAAGCCTTAACGTCATCTATCAAAGGCCAATCCCGTAGTCACTCTCATGACCGATTACGCGAAGTCCAGCTACTGGCTTGAGACGGCCGGCGAAGATCTGAGCTCGCGCCCCGCACTCCAGCGCTCCGCCGAGGTCGACGTTGCCATTCTCGGCGCCGGCTACTCGGGTCTTTGGACCGCGTATTACCTGTTGCGCGATAACCCTGGCCTGCGTGTGGCGGTTGTCGAGAAGGAGATCGCGGGATTCGGCGCGTCCGGCCGCAATGGCGGTTGGTGCTCGCCGAAATTTCCGGTGACTGCGGGGGCATTGGAACAACGCTACGGCCGGGAAGCCGCACGCTCGCTCCTGCTGGCGATGTATGACACAGTCGATGAGGTGGGACGGGTCTGCGAAGAAGAGCAGATTGACGCCGATTTTCACAAGGGAGGCGCTCTCAGCCTGGCCCGCGGCGCGCACCAACTACCCGTGATCCGGGCGACCCAGGCCGTATACGAGCGGCTGGGGCTGGACGATTGTAACCGCTTGCTCAGCGCCGAAGAAACGCGCGAACGCGTCGACGTTGCCAACGTTTACGGCGCGCTTTACACCCCGCAGAGCGCCAGGATTCACCCGGGCCGTCTGGTGCGCGGGCTAGCGCGGGCGATTGAGCGCCGTGGCGGAACGATCTACGAACAAACCGAGGTATCGTCCTTTGCCGGCGGCGCCGCGCCGAGGCTGTTGACGCCGGGCGGGGAATTGCGCGCCAAGCATGGCATCGTACTGGCCGGCGAAGCGTATCTCTCCCAGCTCCCTTCGCTGCATCGCGCGGTCATGCCGGTTTACTCGCTCATTGTCCTTACGGAGCCGCTCTCGCCCGGCCAATGGTCGCGCATCGGCTGGCAAAACCAGGAGACCATTTCGTCCAACCGGCTGACGGTCGATTACCTCACGCGAACCGCCGATGGCCGGATTCTGTTCGGCAGCCGAGGGGCGCCGTACGTGTTTGGCTCGAAAATCACCGACGAGCAGGATCGGCACGAAATGACGCACTCCAACGCCCGCCGGGCCGTGGTGGATTGGTTTCCGTCGCTGGCAGGCATTGGCTTCACGCACGCCTGGGGCGGCCCGCTGGGCATGCCTCGCGATTGGATGCCGGCCGTGGCGTTCGATCGCACTTCCCGCATGGGAACGGCCCGCGGCTACACCGGTCAAGGCGTGGCGACCACGAACCTGGCGGGCCGCATTCTGGCTAATCTGATCCTGGGAAAACAAACCGGTTTGGCAACGCTGGCGATGGCCCAAAGGCGTTCGCGCAACTGGGAAGTCGAGCCTTTGCGTTGGCTCGCGGTGCGATACATGCAACAAGCTTTTGCTCGAATTGATAATGCCGCGGAGAACGGGCGCCCGCGTCCCGTCGATGCGCCGATCGCTGAGCTGCTCGGGAAACATTGAAGGCCTGACGAATCGCAGTGAACGAGGAGGAACGATGCCGCAACTGGGGCTCTGGCCGAACGGTGCGCAATGCGCTGTCATGTTTACTTTTGATTTTGACGCCGAGACGCTTTGGATCTCGCGCGACCCGTCCAATTGGAAGCGGCCCGGAACTCTTTCGCAAGGAACCTATGGCGCCAAGGTTGGCGTCCCGAAGATTCTCGAAATCCTGCGGGACTATGGACTCAAGGCCACGTTCTTCGTGCCGGGTTGGACGGCCGAAAAATACGCGAGCCGCATCGAAGCCGTGCTGCGTGACGGCCATGAGGTGGGCCACCACGGTTATCTTCACGAGTGGATCGATCCCGATTTTCCGGATCGAGAAAGAGAGGCACTGGAGAAGGGTCTTACCGCCCTGAAATCCAGCGTTGGAGTGACGCCGGGCGGCTACCGGTCTCCCGCCGGCGAGACTAGCGAAAATATAGTCGCTTTGCTGGCCGAATACAAATTTGTTTACGACAGTTCCCTTCAGGATGATATCCGGCCTTACCAGCTGCGGCTTTCAAACGGAGCCCCAGGGCCGATCGAACTGCCCTGGCATTGGAGCTTGGACGACGCGCCCTATATGCTCTTCTCGTTGAAAAATCCGCGGCCCATTATGCCGAACTCGCACGTGCTCGAGATCTGGCGCGATGAGTTTCAGGAGATCTACAGGCAGGGCGGTTTGTTCAACCTGGTGTGCCACCCACAGGTGATTGGCCGCCCTTCGCGTCTGGCATTGCTGCGCGAATTTATCGATTTCACGCTGAAGTTTCCCAACGTCTGGTATGCCACCGGACGAGAGGTGGCAAACGCCTGGATCGAGTCCGGCGAAATTGAAAAACAGGAATACATCAAGATCGGGTAAAGCCGCAGCTCAGTTCGAGCTGGTGGCCGAACCGGGGTCGTGATCGAAAATGACCCAGAACTTTCGGAGTCGACCGCTGCGCCACTTGTAGGCAACGCCTTTTGGCACCAGAGCGACATCACCCGCTTTGAAGGTTTGGCTCTTGCCGTCGGGGGTACTTAGCGTGACCTCGCCATCCAGGAAAACCATCAGTTCGCAGTAGTTCGGCTTATCGAACTTTTGGTCGGCATGTGGCTCCGTCTCCCACACTCCTGCGGACGAGCCCGTGGCGCTGGAATAATAATCATGTTCCTTCGCCGGCCAGGGATCCTGCGGCGGAGTTGGTTTCAGGCCCTTTCCCGCGGGACCGTCCCGCTCGAACTTGATCACGGCTGGGCTGCCCGCCGGCGACGGTCCGGTGGAGTCGAACGTCACCCAATACTCGCGCAGATTTTGCGTGCCCTTCCAGGCCACTTCGGCGCCGCGTGGAATGAGCAAGTTGTCGCCCGCCCGGAACGTTTCTTCGCGGCCGTCTTTATAGCCGAGTGTGAGCGACCCGCGGATCACGTGGATGAATTCGGATTCCTTGGTTGGTTCCAGTGGCGCGCGATAGTTGACAGCCTCCCAGATTCCCGATGCATCTTTGCTCGGCCCGCCGGATTGGTAGTAGAACAGCACCGTTGTCTTCTTGTCGCCGGTCCCTTCGTCTTTTGCGTTCGGTCCAACCAGTCCCTTGCCGCCCGGTCCATTCGGTTCATAGCGGATGATGGACGGCGCGTTTTGAGCCATGAGCCGGGTCCCGCCCAGGCTCGCCACAAGAGATCCGAGAAGCAGAAAGTTGACTTTGGATTTTGTTTTCATTTCGACGACCTTCCTTATAGGAGCATGCTGTTACAGAATGATACGATAGGCTCAGACAGATTGAAAGTATCAGGCCTCGTGCGTCGCTTCAGCGTGCCGCCATAGCTCAGTTGGTAGAGCGGCAGTTTTGTAAACTGCGGGTCGGGGGTTCAAGTCCCTCTGGCGGCTCCAAAGACACAAATGTCCGGCCCGGAGACATATCTCCTGCCACCTTCCGACCCGCTGCGCTAGACTCTCTTGTTAAGACCATGTCCACCCTTTTCGACGCACGCCGCGCCATATTCCTACCTCTGTTGTCGGCCGTCCTCCTGGCCCAAACGCCCTCGGCCAAGCCGCCCCTGACTCTCGACGAGTTCTTCAATTCCGTTGACATCCCCAATGTGCGGCTCGCACCGGACGGCCGCGCCGTCGCTATCGAGACCACACGCGCCGATTGGGACGCGAATCGTTTCCGCAGCGACCTTTGGTTGTATCGCGAAGATTCAGGCGGCTCGGGATCCCTGGTGCGACTCACCCAATCCGGGCACGATCACAATCCGGAATTTTCGCCCGACGGCCGCTGGATCGCTTTTCTCTCCGATCGCAGCGCGGCATCGGAAGCCTCCGAAGCCGCTCCGGCGGCAAAATCCGAAAAGTCAGCCCAGGTTTATGTCATCGCAGTGGGCGGCGGCGAGCCGTTTCCCGTGACCCAGACCGAGGACGAAGTACACGCCTTCGACTGGTCGTCCGATTCGCGCCGGATCTTTTTCGCTGCGCGCCAATGGACCAAGGCCCAGGACGAGGTCTATAAGAAAGAGTGGAAAGACGTGATCCAGTTTCGCGAATCCGAGCACGGCGACGCCATTCACGGCATCGAAATTTCGGAAGCCACAACCTGCCTGGCCGAGAGCCCCTTCAAAGCTTGTGACCTCTCCGCGCACGCCAAGCCGCTTGCGTCCACACCATGGCGCGTCAAACAACTGGAAGCATCCCCGGACGGTAAGAGCGTCGCCTTGCTCACCGACTCTCGCACCCAGCGCTGGGAATCGCTGGATGCGTATGGGATTTATCTGATTGACGCCGCCTCCGGCGGGGAACCGCGCAAGCTGCTGCAGCGCGAAGCGATCCTGGATGTTATACATTGGTCGCCCGACAGCCGTCATATTTTTTTCTCGTTTCTTAACGGCTCGGTGGAAGGGAAATATCAGGACGCCCAGTCGCGCGTTTACTGGGTAGACGCGCAAGGCGACGCCGCTGCTCCGGTTCTGGCCCGCTGGGCTCCGGACTTCCAGGGCGCAATGGGGGGCTTCGCGGTGCTGCCAGGCGGCGGATTGATCGCCCAAGGACGCTTGGGCACGGAAGTCCAGCTCTACACCTCAGAAAAACCGGCCGGCGATTTTGTGCTGCGGCCCGGCGCGCCCGGAACTTACGACAAGCTCTCCAGCGCCGCGCACTCCCCGAACCTGGCCTTTGTCCACTCGTCGCTACAGGAACCAGCCGAAGTCTGGCTCGCGAGCGATCCCAACGATCTCGCGCACGGCCGCCCCATCACTTCGTTTAACCACCTTTTCACCGAGCGCGCCTTACCGCAGGGTAAACCCTATCGTTGGACAGCCGATGACGGCGTCACCGTGGAAGGCATGCTCATCTATCCTCCCGGACAATTCGGAGCCAAAAACCTGAAGATGTTCACGCTGATTCACGGCGGTCCGGGCGACGCCGACGGCAACCAGTTCGGCGCCGACTGGTATCGCTGGGCGAGCTTGGCCGCCACCCAAGGCTGGCTGGTGTTCGAGCCCAACTATCGCGGCTCCATTGGCTATGGCGACAAATTCACTCTCGGCATCATCACCAAAATCGTTTCGCGTCCCGGCCGCGACATCCTGGAGGGCGTGGATGCGTTAGTAAAAGACGCTAGCGCCGACGCGGACCATCTCGCGGTGGGCGGTTACAGCTACGGGGGCTACATGACGAACTGGCTGATCACCCAAACCACGCGTTTCAAGGCCGCCGTAACCGGCGCGGGCGCGGTGGAGCACGTCGCCAATTGGGGCAACGACGACACCACCTTCGACGATGCATATTTTCTGGGCGGCCTGCCTTGGGAGACCAAGCAAAATTACGACGCCGAAGCCGCGATTTGGCAAATCAACAAAGTGAAGACTCCTACTCACATCGTCGCCGGTGCCGAAGATATTCGGGTCTACGTCGGCGAAGCCTATCTGCTGGAGCGCGCCCTGCATGCGCAAGGCATTCCGTCCAAGCTGCTCATCCTACCCGGCGAGGGCCACGAGCTGGACAAGAACCCCTGGCACGGCAAGATCAAGGTCCGTGAAGAACTGAAGTGGCTTGAGATCGCGGCGCACTAAGCCGCCACGACGGACAAGATTCGGCTGTCACGGCCCCATCACTTCGATCTCACCGATAAACAGCCACTCGTAAAAATTCACGGTGACTCTCACCTGCGAGGCGACCACCGGCGTCGAGCTCGAAGCACTCACCCATCCGACCGCGTAGAACAGCGGGGTGTCGATTCCCCCGCTTCGGCTGTTGGGGTTGCCCAGTGGCGACCAGGACGCGCCGCCATCGCCGGAATACTCCACGACTACATCGCGCGGAAAATAGATTCCCGCCATGGTCGAACCAGCGAACAGCGTCCGGACATCCGTCAATGTCCTCGCGCCGCCCAGATCGACGGTCACGGTAACAGCTCCCGCAGGACTGCCCGCGAACCCCACCCAATCGGCTGCCAGTGACTGACGGAATCCGCCGCCCGTTCCGTTTGTAAGCTTCGACGGAACGGTGTCCGGATAGCTCCACGAAGGAGGGATGCTATAGGAGACTGCGGCGCCCTGCAGGGAAGCCGGACCCGAAGCGTCTCGGCTATATTGTGCCAGTAGCGTATCGGCCTCCACTGGTGTGTAGGTCGCCTCCGAAGACATGTCCCATCCGTACATGAATTGGATGATCTGGGCGACGTAAGGCGCTTCCGCCGCAATCTGCCGGCGAATGCGCGAGATTGGCGCGGGCTGCCAACCGTTCGGGCTTTCCGTCCCGCCAGCAGCGGCCTGGAAGGTTTCCAGCGTGGTCCAGAGTTGCACCGTTCCGGATGCGATTGAAGTATCGAGCGCGGCTCGCATCCCGGAATAGTAATTCCCCAGTTCCGAGACCACCGGCGCGCCGGATTGCGCACCCGCCCCATCTTGCGGGGCGACGATGTCGACGCCGGACCCCGCTACGAGCTTGGCAAGATATGTTCCGGCTTCCGTTGACGTCAGGCCCGGCATCAGCACCGATCCGGCTTTCTTAAAGACCGGCGCCTCCATCACCCGAGCGCTCGCATTCAGCGCTTTCATCTGCTCCACATACGTTGCGAGCTCGCGGATACCGTAATACGCGGGACCGTAGAATTTCACCCAATTGAGCCAGAGCTCATGACTGAAATACCAATTTCCGCCCCCGGAATTCAGGCTGCGGTGCGAGCCGTAGCGCGTCAGGATTTCCCGCGCAACGATGGGATCGTACTTGTGCAAAGCTTTGAACTCGTCGCCGTTCGACCAAACTCCGTAGCTCTGAAGCGATCCGACATATACTTGCATCCCCGACTGGTCCGCGGCGGTCAGCAGCATTCCAAGTTCGTCTGGCTGCGGCGGCGACGCCGGGAAAATGCCACTAGGATAAATCAAGGTTTGGGGATTCACCGTGAAGCCGGTGCCGTCTCCGAAGCTCGGCATCAGAGTTCCGTCACCGGGAAGAATGAGGATCTTTTCACCCAGTGCCGCCTGTGCGGCCAGCTCGTGTTGCCACATCTGAACCGTCGTCAGGTTACGGTCCAACTTGACGAACGATCCGGTGAGGGAAGCCGCCTCCGTGCTCGGCAGACCCGCGGACAACGCCGCGAGCGCCAACAATCCGATTGCTGTTTCCTTGAAGCGTCCGATGGCACTTAATCTTATCGGAATCGCGCGTGGTCGTCGTTACACGCGGCTTCAGCCGCGTTTTGCTCCCGGCTCAGTCACCCTTGCGACCGGAAGCGACCCGTCACGGGGACATCCATAGCCAATTCGTGCTTCACTTCCCAAGCGGCGCCTTCTCGCCCGATTTGGCAAAGACGCGGCTTGAAGCCGCGTGTACCAGGCTATATTTCGCCTACTTTGATGTCGCAAACCCTCAGGTCTCGATGCCCGCCATCGAAATCCCACGCACGAATTTTCGCAATCGGGATTGTACTAGGCGGCGGGACAATCGGCGTGACGTAAAACCAGCCCCGAAAGCAAATCGCGCCAAAGGCCCCAAGCTGTTGGCTGACGCTGCCCCCACAAAATAGAGGCCAGGGATGGACGATTCGAAGCTCGACGATAGCACGGGCGTATCTTCGACGGATCGAATGCCGGCTCGAACTGCCGTGCTCAAGAACTGCAAGCGGTGAAGATCCACCTTGTAGCCAGTGGCCGCGATCACGTGATCGGTCCCGAGTGTCCGCTCCGCGCCATCGCTTGCGGCCAACTGAAGCTGTACCCGCCCGTCCTCAACTTTCGCCTGATCCAGGCGCAAGCCCAGGTGAAATGGGATGCGGCCCACCAACTGGTCCTTTACAAACCACCCCGCGGCCGGGCCCAGGTGCCGGCGTACAATTTCCAGCCTGAGTTGCTGGGGCATTTTGTGAAACAGCAGCGGCGCGCTGGTACAGAAAAAAGATCGCCAACCCGGGCCCAGTCCGGTCATGGGACTTCGAACGCAGTCCATCAGCGGCCGAGGCAAAGGTCCGGGAGGTTCATGAAATCGGAAAACAGGTTTGCGAGCCACAATCTGAGCCGAGGCGCCGGCCCGAACCAGAGCCGCGGCTACGTCGGCCGCCGATGAACCTCCACCTAGCACGGTAACCTCACGTCCGCGGAAACGATCGTAGGTGTGGTGCGCGGAACTGTGAGTTACAAATTCATCAGGTAGGCCGGCCAGGACCTCCGGTACATATTGGAAGTGGCTGATCCCAACCGCCACGATCACCCGGCGGGCATTCACAACTTCTCCATCTTCCAGCCGCACCTGAAAACCCGATGGCGTTCGCTCCAGCGACGCCACCAGTTGGTCCTCCAGTCGCGGCACCAACCGCCTCTGGAACTCCTGCCCGTAGGATGCGAACGTTTCGAGCGGGACCGGAAGTCCTATATCGGCATAGGGCAGCCCTTGCTGGCTGCAGTAGGCCGCTAACGAGAAGGTGGAATCCGGGTCATACAGCGTGGAAGCGAAGCCCTCCGACTTCAACCGCATGCCTTCAGGCATTTGGGTTAGCCAGGTGTGCATGGGCCTGCCGAAAATACGAAACTCGATTCCGAGCGCAGCCAGATGGGCGGCGATGGAAAGCCCGTACGGGCCGGCTCCTATGATAATTGTGTCCACCAAAGGTCTCATCTCTCCAAACTTCTATGTCTCTCCCGAGTCTCGAACACCCAGAAGCAGCATCGGCAAGTTTTAGTGATGATAGAGTAACAAGTAGCGGATTGTGGTTGCAATCCATCGAACGAACTGATTAGCTCTGAAAAATCCTAGTACCGCTGTCCTATTGCCCCCAGCTTCGACTTAGGTGTAAAGTCTGGATACTCGTCTAGGTAACGTGGGAACGCCGGGCTTTCCGATTTCGGACGAATGAAAGGCAACCAAGACCATTAGAATTGGATGAGCCGACCGTGCCCGCAAAAGTCCTTTTAACGGAGACCAACTGGTGGCCTTTCGCCCCTCGTTTGGCGATGGGTTTGACGAAGATGGGGTGCGCCGCTTCGGCGGTCTATCCTGCCAGCGTCCATCCGCTTTCCAAAACGCGTGTCCTCCAGCAACGCTTCCGCTACTCCCCCGTTAATCCCATCAGTTCCTTGAAAACGGCCATTGAGGCTGTGGATCCTGGCATCGTTGTTCCCTGCGATGACCGGGCCGTGACACACCTGCATGAGCTGCATGCTCGCGAAATCGCTCAACTGCCCTCCGGAAGCCGGGTGAGTCGCCTGATTGAACAGTCACTGGGCCTGCCGGAGAGCTACGCCGTAGTTGCTTCACGCTATCAGTTGCTGAAGATGGCTCGCGACGAGGGGATTCGAATCCCGGACACCGAACTGCTGACCGCTGCCTCTCAGTTGTCGCGCCATACCGCGCTCCAAGGTCCTTGGGTGCTGAAGGCCGATTCCAGCTGGGGCGGCCACGGAGTTCGGATCGCCCATGATCGCAAGCAGGCTGAGAAATACTTTTCGGAGCTGTCCAGGCCTTTGGCTACCACGCGATTCGTCAAGCGCCTGCTGGTGGACCGCGATCCATACTGGCTGCAGACCTGGTGGCAGCGGACCAAGCCGGCCGTCATCGTCCAATCCCACGTCCAGGGCCATCCAGCAAATTCCGCCGTGGTGTGCTGGAAAGGGAAAGTCTTGGCTGGAATCGTAGCCGAAGTGCTCAACGCCCAGGGGGTTACGGGAGCTGCCACCATCGTGCGCATCGTCGACCGTCCCGAAATGCTGCTTCCGGCCGAGCGGCTGGCGCGGCGCCTGGGCCTCTCAGGGTTCTTTGGCTTCGATTTTATGATCGAGAAAGCAACGGGCCAGCCGTTTCTTGTCGAGATGAATCCAAGGTGCACTCCTCTTTCCCACTTGCAGCTTGGACGCGGACGTGACCTGATGGCGGCTCTATCGGCGCAACTATCCAATACGCCGGTGCGAGAGCAGGCCCCCGTAACCACCCTCGACACGATCGCGTACTTCCCTCAAGCCTGGCATTGGAATCCCAACAGCGAGCTTCTGCGGTCCAGCTTCCATGATGTGCCATCGGAGGAGCCGGACCTGGTCCGCGAACTTCTCCGGGTGCCCTGGCCGGACCGCGGCATTCTAGCTCGCATGGTGAATCTGCTGCGCCGTACGACGTTTCCAGATCGGGCCCGGCGAGGTGGAGTCTTCGAGTCCGCCGCGCCAAATCGCCAGCCTGCCGAGGACCCCAAGCCGGAGTCCGAGGAGCCCAGTTCCCGCGCCAGCGAATTCAATTCCGTTGGATAATCCGCGATGGTCCCCCCTCCGGGGAATTGCGGTAACATGAACCTCTATTCGCGCAAGACGCCGGCTTAGCATCGCTGTCGAGTGGAGCGCGCGGCACTGGCGAGCCGTCCGTCCGGGTCCAGAAGTACGCCGCGGCGCGGTATGGGGAACGCTCGCCGCAGGGGCAGTCTGCACCGGCATCGTCGGCCTCTACCTGCGGACGGGGTTCGGTTATGCGTTCGATTTTGCGTTTGCCATCGCGTTCGCCGCTGTACTGATTTCCCTCACAGCCGCCGTAGTTGCACTGCTGCTGACCATCGCCCGCAAGCTGCCGCGCATGGCCACCGGATGGATGGTCGGCGCCTGTGTAGTCGTGATGCTGGTGTTCTTTCCACCCCAGCTCGGCGTTCCGATGGCGATCGCCGCGGGGGTAGTGGAAGGTTTTCTCGCGCGGCCATCGCCACCTTTGTTACGGGCGGATTCGCCCGCGCGGCGGTCAGCAAGAAAATCGTCACAGTGTCCCTGGGCCTGCTCGCGGTGGCTGCCAACGTCTACCTGGTCCGGCTCCGTGCGCACCAGGGCTCGATGGACAACATCGTTTCGTGGCGTCCCCCCGCCAATACAATGCCCGCCGGGCTGACGGCCCAGGACCCGGCCGAACCCGGCCCATACCGCGCGAAAAAGCTTTTCTACGGAGCCGGCACCGACGTTCGGCAGCCCGAATACAGACCGTCGGTGGCCATCAAGACCCACACCGTGGACGGGTCGGACTTCTTCAAGGATTTCGACGGCTGGAAGCGCTGGGCGCGCCGGAAGTTTGACGAAGATAAGCTGCCCCTCAACGCGCGCGTATGGTATCCGGACGGTTTCGGTCCCTTTCCGCTGGTGTTGATTGTTCATGGAAATCACGCCAAACCGTGCGCGCTTCGCTTGCTGCGTTCCAGAGTTCCCAGGCATTTGACCCCCAAAAGCTCCGCGCTGTTCGCCTGAAATTCGATCGCACGCCGATGTACGTTATTTGCTTGAGCGGCGTAGGCTTCGGTCATTCTCCGCTCGCGCCCAGCTCTTCGCCGCGTAACACAGCCAAGCCGGACGGGACGTTGGCGGCGATCGGAACGATCGTACTCAGGCGAGTGAGATGAAGAACCTCCAGGACGCGCTGGTTGGCTCCCGCCAGGATGAAACGTCCCCCGCCCGCGCGCTTCGTAACGTAAACGTAAACGCCGACCACGAATCCCATTCCCATCGAGCCGATGGACAGCAACTCGCGCAGATCCGCCAGCATGTTCTTGCAGTCGTGGCTTCGGATCTCATCCGACTTGTCGCGCAGGTAACCAGGGTCTTCGCCCGAACGGAAGTGACCGTTCAGCCGCAGAACGCAAACGTCGTCCGCGTGCTCGATCTCGATGAGCATCGGCTGCTGGGTAGCTATGGTTGCTATGGTACTACAAAGTCGCCGAGGCGCAGTTTTGGTGGTACTGGTACTTTTTGCCCCTATGGCCCGCGAAAAACTTCGTTGCGGCAAGCCGGCGGGCTTATACTTAGGAAATTCTGTTTGGCAAATTC
The DNA here is from genome assembly GCA_963824345.1 of Bryobacterales bacterium. Taxonomy (GTDB): domain Bacteria; phylum Acidobacteriota; class Terriglobia; order Bryobacterales; family Bryobacteraceae; genus Palsa-89. The sequence goes on along the minus strand of CAWGOZ010000002.1, from coordinate 701,339 downwards.
CGTAGGGAGGATGAATCATGCATCTGACAAATCGACGTTTTTTCCAACTAGCCCTCGGGCTCCTAGCCACAACCGTGCCGGCCTTCTGTACGCAGTCCGTGGTATGTGGGATTCCCACTCCGGAGCCGTCCTACGTCTGGGTGGTCGGCGCTGGAGCCGGCGCAATCCTACTGTTGCGGCGGATACGCGCGAAGAAGTAAGCTTCGTTTATGGAGCAGTACCTCACCAACCACGAAGTTAGTATCACTTGGTGGTTGTTCGTTGCGGCCTTTATTTTGGTCGGCCTGGGCGAGACGTTTCGGCCCCGGAGAGCGCTCGTCAAGCCGAATGCACTCCGGTGGGCCGGCAATGGATCGCTGGCCCTTTTTCAAATCGGCGCGGATGCCGTTGTTGCGCTCGGCGCCACTGCGGTCGCGATGCTGGTTTACAAAAGCCCCTTCGGATTGCTGAATGGCACCAGGACCCCCCTTTACAGCTTGCTGAATGGCACCCGGAGGCCCTTCCTGTTGCGGTTCGTCATCGCCGTGGTCCTGCTGGATCTTGTCCGATACGGAGTGCATTGCCTCCTTCACCGGATTCCGATCCTGTGGCGTGTCCATCAAGTGCATCATTCCGATCCCGACTTCGACCTGACCACCGGCGTGCGAAACCATCCCGGAGAGGTGCTCTTGGTCCAAGGAGCCTATCTGGCAGCCATCGCACTCATAGCCCCCCCTCCCCTCGCGGCTTTGACGGTTGGCTTCGTTACCGGAATGCAAAACGTTTTTTCGCACGGCAACCTCAACCTTCCTGGATGGATCGAAGCGCCGCTCCGCACTGTTCTGATTACTCCGGACCTGCATCGCATCCACCATTCCGACCAATATGAAGAACAGAACACGAACTTCGGATTTCTGTTCCCTTGGTGGGACCGCTTGTTCCGCACCTATTGCCCCGCGCCCTCCGTGGAGCACGAAAAGATGGGCATCGGCCTGCAGGGATTCCAGGATGATCGCAGCATAAACCCGCTGCATTTGCTGGCAATGCCGTTTCTTACTCCCGTGAGTGCGACCGACGAAGTCCCGCAGTCGCGGGCGGCATCCGCGCCGCAGTTGATTGGGACCCGGCCGCTGCCATAGCGCGAGGCACGCCCTGGAAGTTTACCTTGTAGACGGTACCTATGAATTGTTCCGCCACTACTACGCCGTTCCGTCCGCCCGCGATGAGGAAGGCCGCGAGGTGGGAGCGGTCCGGGGCGTACTCGCGTCGATTCTCGGCATCCTCAGCGGCGGCGCTACGCACATCGCCGTTGCCACCGATCACGTCATCGAATCGTTTCGAAACGCGCTCTGGCCCGGATACAAAACCGGCGAGGGGATCGATCCCGACCTGTGGGCGCAGTTTCCGCTGTTGGAAGAGACGCTCTCCTCGGCCGGCATCACCGTCTGGCCAATGGTGGAGTTCGAGGCTGACGACGCGCTGGCCGCGGGCGCCATGGCAGCTGCTCGCGATGCGCGCGTCGATCGAGTGATCATCTGCACGCCCGACAAGGACCTCGGGCAATGTGTGACCGGTACTCGCGTTGTCCAACTGAATCGCCGGACCCGCGTAACGCTGGACGAAGCGGGCATTGTCCAAAAATTCGGCGTCTCACCCGCGTCCATTCCGGACTACCTCGCGCTCGTCGGTGACGCTTCCGATGGCTATCCGGGCCTGCCCGGCTGGGGGGCGAAATCGACTGCGGCGGTTCTCGCCAAGTTTGGGCATCTGGAGTCCATACCCGAGGACTGGCGCGAATGGCACGTCAATGCCTCGAGTGCCAGCGCACTCGCGCATACCCTGGCCGAGCAGCGCGATCAGGCGATGCTATTCCGAAAGCTCGCCACGCTGCGCACCGATATCGCGCTCTTCGACGGCGTGGACCAGTTGAAATGGAACGGCCCGACGCCCGGATTCAACGCCCTCGCAGCGCGGTTTGACGCGGCGAAGACCGGGAGTAAGCGGACGCGGGGCCGTTCGTCTTAACTTCTATTGCTTGGGAGCGTAGGGGCCCACTTCGGGCTTGCCTTGCGTGTCCTTCAGCGTGCCGAGCTCGGCGGCCACTCCGCGCGCGATGGCTGCCGTTTCGCTGCCATTCTGGAAGCAGGTAAAATCGGGCCGGTCGCGCCAGGAGAACGGACCGCACAGGCGCTTGCCGGCGCCCAGCGCCGCGTCGTGCACCACGTTGATCAGCCGCTCGTAATCGGGCGTGCCCTGCTTGTAACCCGAGAAATTGCCCAGGTCGCCACTGGCCGCAAAGATTGCGGTCACGCCCGGAATCGCCGCTATTTCGCGCGCCGCCACCGCGCCTTCCAGCGTCTCAATCATCTCGATCAGCACGATGTTCTTGTTGATCGTGGCGCGATACCCGCCGGGAACGTTGCCCCACATGTCGGGATCGAAGGCCTGGCCACCGCCCTGGCTGCGCTTCCCCATCGGCGGGAACATGGTCCAGTCTCGTGCGGCTTTCCCCTCTTCCACCGAACGGACCGTGGGAATTACGATCACCAGCGCGCCCAGATCCATGGCATGCTGGATTTCCCGCTCGTCCGTGTAAGCCACGCGCACACCAGGAACAGCCTTGGCGTGCGGACACGATTTCCACATCTTGGCCACCGTTCCCCAGTCCCGCGAGTCGTGCTGCATCTCGGTCCAGATGAAGTCGTAGCCGGCGTTCGCCATCGCGCAGTAGGTCTCGGGACTGTCAGTGCTGAACACCGTGCCGCCGGTGACCTTCTCGCCCTTCATCATCTTGATCATCACCGGGTTCCAGATCTTGGCATCCGGAGGCGCGTCGAACGCCGGTCCGTATTTCCATTTGGCCGGATCCAGCATGCCCTGATTGACAGCGTTGGGGGGCGGCTTCATAATCGCGCCGGAGTCTTTGCCGGCTGGCGCGGCCAGCGGAAACTGCAGCTTTCCGGCATCCGCGTTGTTGGCGTAAGGATCCGCGGTGGGGGCGGGCGTTTGCGTCTGTGCCTGGGCTATCGCTAATCCCAGCGCCGCAATCAGCCCCGCTTCTAAAAATCGACGTATCATCTCAAGCTCCTTTTGATGCGCTCGTGTATTACTACGACTTGCTATTATATCCGGTCACCGCGCGATCTGTCCGGGCGCTTATGATCGGTACAGTGCTTGCGTCGAGGGCAATCCGGCTGGCGCTCTGGCTGCTTGCCCACCTGTTCTTCAAAATCCGCATCATTGGCGCGGACCGTATCCCGGCCCAGGGCGGCGCGCTCCTGGTTTCCAATCATGTCTCCTATGCCGACGCCATCCTGATCGGCTGCGCCACCCCGCGCTTTATCCGTTTCCTGATCTGGCAGCCGCTGTACGAAATCAAGTGGCTCAATCCCTTTTGCCGCCTGTTGTTTGCCATCCCGCTGCCTACTGGCTCGCCCAAAGAGACGCTACGAGCGCTCCGCCGCGCTCGCGCGGAACTGGACCAGGGCAGGCTGGTTTGCATCTTCCCTGAAGGCGAGATGGCGCGCTCTCCCCACATGAAGCCTTTCGAACGGGGCGTCGAGGTGATCACCCGCGGACTCAATTCCGCCCCCGTCATTCCCGTCTACCTGGACGGCCTGTGGGGACACGCCCTCAGCCGCAAGGGCGGTCGGCCTTTCGCTTCACGTTTGACGTTGCGGCACAACGTGACGGTCTATATCGGCCAGCCTGTCTTTCCCGATTCCGGGGCCGGTAACCTCGACGCCGAGCATCTCTATCAACGCGTTTACGAACTCGGCGCGCAGACCAAAGCCAGCGCGCTACCCTCGTAGCTGTGCATACCGGGGGTGTCGAAGAGGTTGCCGCCATAGAAAGCGTCGTATGGTCGCGCGTGGCGCTGATCTCCCTGGGCGGTTTTTTCGAATTTTACGATCTCTTCTTCACCGGCTACATCGCGCCCGGCCTGGTCCGATCCGGCATCCTCACGCCCTCCACGCCCGGCCTCTTTGGTTCCACCGGCGTTGCAGGCTTCGTCGCGGCCATGTTCTCCGGACTCTTTGTCGGAACCGCGCTGGTCAGCTTTGTGGCCGACCGTTTTGGCCGGCGCACCATCTTCACCTGGTCGCTGCTCTGGTACACCGTCGCGAGCATCGTCATGGCCTTCCAGCAGCATGTCTTCGGCCTCAATTTATGGCGGTTTATTTCCGGCATCGGCGTTGGCGTCGAGTTGGTCACCATCGACGCCTATCTATCGGAACTGGTGCCGGCCAACCTGCGTGGCCGCGCGTTCGCCATCAATCAGACCATCCAGTTCTGCGCCGTTCCGGTAGTAGCGCTGCTGGCGTGGCTGCTGGTCCCGCGCACCCCGCTGGGACTCGATGGCTGGCGCTGGGTGGTGCTGCTGGGCGCCGCCGGCGCGGTCCTGGTGTGGTGGATCCGCCGCCGTGTCCCGGAAAGTCCCCGCTGGCTTGCGCAGGCGGTCGCCCCTCGCGGCAGCTTCGCCGAGATGTGGCGCCCGCCCTACCGCACCCGCAGCATCATGCTGATCATCTTCAATCTGTTTCAAACCGTCGGCTTTTACGGATTTTCCAACTGGGTGCCGACCTTGTTGATCAAACGCGGCATCGCCATCACCAGCAGCCTGGAATACACTTTCATGATCGCGATCGCCGCCCCGTTCGGACCGCTGGCAGCCGCCGCCATCGCCGACCGCTTCGAGCGCAAATGGCAAATCGTCGCCTCTGCTGCCGTCATCGCAGTCTCGGGCATTCTGTTCGGACAAATGAGCGCCGCCGCGCTGCTGATCTCCTTCGGCGTGGTGCTCACGCTTTCCAACAACGTTTTGTCGTTTTCCTGCCACGCCTATCAGGCCGAACTTTACCCCACGCGCATCCGCGCCGTCGCGGTGGGCTTCGTTTACTCCTTTAGCCGCATCTCGGTGGTCTTCAGCTCGTTCGTGATCGGATTTGTTCTCGATCGGTTCGGCGTCCCCGGCGTTTTCAGCTTGATCGCCGGCAGCATGCTGATCGTGATGCTGGCCATCGGCTTGCTGGGTCCGCGCACCAACAATCTCGCCCTCGAAACCATTTCAAAGTAGGGCGACTTATCCTCAGGCTTGCCATTCCTCGAAGCCGGAAGAATACCCAAGTTTGTCTGTGCGCCTTCTCCCTGCGCTGCCTCGACTTTCGAAAACCATCGGGGGCATGGGTCTCTTGATCTGGACGCCGAGACTGCAAATATGTTCGCCAATTGAAAGCGCGTTGCCCTTTCCGGTCGAAAGGCGCTTCGCCGCTAAACGATGGGCGGCCAGCGCCCCCTCGATCTTCTGGTGCACTACATTCAGATCAGAGAGGCTCGCGCTCACCTTGTTGCACAAATCGCCCGCCAATTTCGCGATTTCCTGTGCATTCTGCTGTTGCTCCTCGTAACGCCAAATTGAGTCGACGGTGCGCAAGGTCATAAGAAGCGTCGAGGGGACAACCAGTACCACGCGGCGATCCCAAGCGTAGAGGAACAGCCCGGGGTCGGCCGTAAGAGCCGCTGCAAGTCCTCCTTCGATAGGCACAAACATTAATACGCAATCGTGGGAGCGCAGCTTCTCATTGTCTTGGTAGCGCTTGCCTGAAAGCCCGTCAATATGACCTTTCACATCCTTTACAAACTCGCTCGATCCGCTTTTTCACCCTCATCCCGTGCCGATAGCAGCCTCTCATAACAGGCCAGCGGAGTCTTCGAGTCAATGACGATTGAGCGGCTGTCCGGAAGCATCACGACAACGTCGGGCTTTTGAGCGCCACCGGGTCGTTCCTCAGGTCCAAACCGCGCCCCTGAGTAACGTACCCCCGCCCTTCCGAAAGCCCCGCAGCTTCGAGAATGCGCTCGAGAGCCAATTCTCCCCAACTGCCCAGCGATTGAGCATCCCCCTCAGCGCTTTCGCAAGGTCGTCCGCCTTACTGGCGATGGCGTTACTCGTTTTAAAATGAGCTCGATCTTCTCCTTTAACGAAAAGACTTCCCGACTTTCGGCTTGATAGGTTTGCTCGACCTTCTCTTGGGACTGCTGGATCCGGTCTCGAAGCGGATCCAGCATCGCCGTTACGGACTTGCGAGAACTTTCGGAGAGCTCGACCGCATTCGCCTTGAGAATGCGATTCGCAATATTCTCGAACTCGGAAGTCAATTGTTTCTGAAGATGAGCGAGATCTTGAGCCTGCTGTGCGAGCTTCTGTGTGGAAGCGCTCTCGCGCTCCCTAAGCTGCGCGACCAGCTCACCCGATTCCTTCGCCTGGCGCGCTGCCTCGATTCGTTCTGCGTCAAGTCCCTGAATTTCTTTAGCCAAGTTTGCCGCGCTCCATTAGCCGGGCCAACTCTTGACTCTTTTGACCCGACGCTTCCGTCGCAGCAGAAATGCTCGGCGTATAGCTGCGCAAGGCGGCTGCGGAGCCCGGCAGCTTCCTGGTCCAAGCGGGCAGCTTCTGCCTGGGTATTCACGAGCGCGCTAAGATCACTTTGGCAGCGCGTTGGCCAGATATATCGTCCCAAAAGAACTCCAACAGCCACAGAGCATCGCCGTTAAAGCCGCGATGCTGATGAGAAGTTCGACGTTCATTCCTGTTCTCCATATCTGCAAAGGTGCCAGATATCCAGGTAATCGGACCTGATGGCTCCGCTCTGTAGGCTTCAAAATAGGGGAAACTGGACGGGTGTAAATGCAATTATTCGGGCCCCGGCTATCTGAAGTCAGATCGGCGCAAGCATGCACGATTCAAGGCTCAGGTTCAGGAGCGCTCGGTCCAAGTAAACGCCCCGCTTTAGCATAAGTTCGTAGGCTTGCCGAAGATCGGAAAGATAGCCCCTGCGAAAACAGGCCTCGAGAACTCCGAGGGTGCCCTGTACACGGAAGCCCTCCCTCTGGGCGAGCCTGCGGGCGGCAAGGTCGTCGAGGAGAATCAGGTCGGCTCCGATCTCTTTTGCTAGGATGAGGGTACTCAGTTCGCCAAGGCCAAGTCCGAGTCGTCGTTGAGCGGAGGTCGCGTCCGCCGCGCGTTTGACCTGCTGTACTCGAATCCATGAAGCTGCGGACGTTTCCGCGGAGCCAGGAAGTTGTGCCCCAGACGGCACAACTTCCGCATAGACCTCGCGCGAAATCGTCAGGCTGCCGAAAAGTTGTTGGAGCAGGCTAAACGCCTCGATCTTGGCAAGAGAAATCAGTGGAGACGAATCAGAAATAACTGTCACAGACCGAGTTCGGCCAGGCTACGTCGATCCTCTTCCAGCTCCTCTGCGCCGTAACGGATGGGTGAGACCTGATGCGCCGCGGAGAAATCGATGAAGGCGGCCAACGGAGTACGGGAAAGCTCGGCGGCGCGCCCGAGAGAAATCTTCTCCTCGCGGAACAACTCCAGCGCGAGTAGACGAGCCGCTTCCTGAGACAGGTTTGTAAAATCGAGATTGGCGGCCTGCAGCAGATCGGCCGGTAAGTCTACCTTGACGGTTTCCACCTCTCCAAGTTATCCCAATTCAGGGTTCTTAGCCATCGAGGTTTTCCTACACGTACAGATGAGCGGTTCGGCCGCGTTCTTGTACCAGCGCCAAGACCGCATCAATGATTGGAGTCGGCACACCAGTAAGCCGGCCGATCCAGCGTGGCGCCTGTGAGCGCACTAATGGGATTGAAACAGACGTTGTTACCCCACAGCTTCAACCAGATGTTCCAGCGAATATCGTCACGCACCGGCGCGTCTATTCCGGATTCATTGAGCGCTTTGCTTAGTGCCATCACTCGGATGGAACGACTGTCATCAGGTGCCCGATGATCAGCCGATTGAACTGATGATGCAGAATAACGCCAGGTTCCGCGACTTCACACGCGGGCTCGACCACGCAGCCGATCGCGCGCTGTGGCCCGATGAACTGCCATTGGCGCCCCTCAGGTCAACGGACTCTAACTGGTGCCCCTCGAAACGTCCGCCGTTCTTGTAGAAATACCACCAGGGAATTCCATTCATCGCCGTAAGCACCGAAGTCGACGGCCCGAGCAGTGGTGCGAACTCCGGCGCACTAGCGTTTGCTTGATGCGCTTTCAGGGCACAAATCAAGACGTCCGAAAACCCAAAACCGCTCTGGGTTCTCGTCCGCGGCGACTAGCGCGATTTTTTCGCGTCCTGCAATTTGCAGTATCAGTCCGCGCTGTTGAATGGCCTTAAGATGATCGCCGCGCGCGATGACGCACACTTCGTGCCCGGCAGTTGCCAGTTCTACAGCGAGTTAGCCGCCAATTGCGCCAGCGCCATAAATGCAGAATTTCATGCGCTTGAACATACCACGCGGCACGCCCGCCAGTAACGATATGGCGTCACATGACCAGCTATGGTCAGGCAGAAAGCCCGCTTCGCCGATTCAATCGCCATTCCGTTGAAGCCCTCGCGCCTTCTCCGATTGGAACTCCAATTGCACGGCTTTTCATGGGAGGAATATATGCACGATTCACACGACGCACACCGCAAAGCCGCCGAGCAACATGAGCTTGCGGCCCAAGCTCATCGTACTGCCGCCGAACACAATGAAAAAGGGGATAATGAAGGCGGAATGTGGCATGCGGAGCGAGCGCTGGAGTACTCGAACCAAGCCTACAAACTGGCGAAAGAAGCGCACGCCAAGTCGGGCCAAATAACCGCTCTCTAAATCCTATGTCTACTCGCTACAACGAAGGATCGCATTACGAGAACCATCCGGAAGCCGCCGAACTGCGCGATCTGGCCGCGCACGCCCATCGCGTTGCCGAAGAGCACGGAAAACAGGAACATCTCACCGGACACGAACACTCGCGCCAGGAACAGGAGCATTCCCCCGAAGCGCATCGGCAATCGGCCGAGTCTACGGTTGGACACGGAATCGCCGCATTCGGACACTCCGACATCGCAGCCCTCGCGTATGAATTGTGGCAGGCTAGAGGGCGTCCCGAAGGATCGCCGGAGGAAGATTGGTTCCAGGCGGCGGAGCAATTGCGCTCCCGAGCCCGCACTCGCTAAACCGGGCCAAGGCGTTCCGCACCGGGAACACTCGGCGATTCTTCGGCGCGGATATACGTGATGGTGTGGTGCGTGAGCAGCCTGCCGTCTTGGCTCACGCATTCGGCCACTCCGTAAATTAGCCGGCGGCCTAGTTTCAGTACTTTGGCCGTGCATCGAAATCCCGTTCTCTTCGCGCCAGCCAGGAAATTTGTTTTCATTTCCGCCGTCACGGAGGCATCGTGCAGCCCGAGTTTCGTCTTAATCGCCAGCCACATCGCAACGTCGGCGGCGGCCATGTACACCTGCCCGCTCACAATCCCGCCAGGGCGCTCGAACGCCTCCTGAAAAGCCACATCGATGCTGCACTCACCGTCGCAAATTTGGTGGAGAACGAAGCCAAAGTTCCTGGTGAACGCCACCTCGTTCAGCAGTAGCTCTAACTCATCTGCGCTGCAAGCGAGTTGCATGTACGCTCACCTGGGTTGGGCCGTGCGGCGCCGCAGCTCGTCGAAGAAATTCAATAAAAATGTGACGTGAATGGACCTTTCGTTTGCCTCCGACACGGGTGTAACCACTAGCGCCTCGATTCTTGTGCCGTCCGGAGCGAGATCATAATTTCCATTGGCTGTGGGCATGGTGAGTTGTTTGTCGGACCAAGGGCGAGGCTTGCCGGGCAAGAACGAAACACCATTCGCCGTGTAGCTGGCCGCCATGATCCGGTTGTCCCCGGTTTCGAAGATCAGGTTCTTTCCATCATGCGACCAGACCGGTAAGCTGCCGCCGCCGGAGGAGATCTGCCATTTGCCTCCTGCGGCAGTGTCCGGGAACGGCCGGACATAGACCTCGTAGACGCCCGATTCATCGGATACGTAAGCCATCCACCGCCCGTCCGGCGAGAACGCGGGCTGCATCTCGTTCGCCGATGTATGCGCGAACGGCTCGGGTTTGCCTGGCTTGGGATGGTCCGGATCGGTCACATCCAAGGCCAGGGTCCAAACGTCAAAATCCGTGTTGCTGCGTTGCTGGTATGCCACGCGCCGGCCGTCGGGCGAGATGGAGTGTGGTTCCACCACAGCCTTACCTTCCAGCAGCGTTTGTGCCATACCCGCGCCGTCGCTACGAATCCACAATAGGGATTGGCTGTCTCCGCGGGCAAGCTGCAAAACGATATGCTTGCCGTCCGGCGTCCACACCGGGGTGTAGGCAAGCTCTCCGAAAAAGGTAAGGCGCGAGAGCACGTCGGTTTGAAAATCATACAAATAGAGATCGACGCCCTTCCCTTCCATCGCAATCGCTAGACGCTTGCCATCTGGCGAGAACCGCGGTGTGAAGTACGCAGCGGCTTTTGACAATTGCGGCTGGTCCCTCTTCGATCCACGGGCATCGAAATTCTCGATCGACCAGGTCTCCGGTTGAGCTTTGCCGCTGTGATAAACGAAAATTCCGTTGCGCGATACATCAAATTGACCGGCCGCTGAAGTAGAGCTGCTCGCGACATCGTCCAGAAGCGGGACGGGCTGCCCCTCCAATTGCAGCGTAGTTCCATCCATGCTGAAAGCAAATAGCGTTCCGTCGTGAACATAAATGAGATGGCCGCTCGCGACATAACGCCCAAAGTAGCCTCCTTGCTGAACTACTCTGACCTGGCCGGTCTTGAATGTGAGGACTTCCAGGCTGGCGCCCTCGTAGTCGCTCAGGTTCTTGCTGGCTGTAAACAGGACGGCGTTCCCTCCTGGCAGCACTTGTGGCCAACGGTGAGTTACCTCTCCGTTACGCAATTGGGTGAGTGCTTGCGGCGCTCCTCCGGATGCGGGAATACGCGAAAGGGCCGCGGTATTGGCCAGCGACGCGATAATCGTTCCGTCCTCGCCCCAGCTTCCGCCCCGCGGATTGGAGGCTTCGGCTAGAGTGATCGGGGCGCCTCCGTTTAAGGCAGTCCGCTTCAACTTGTTATCCGCGAAGAACCCGATGGATTGGCCATCGGGCGAGAAAAAGGGCCCCGAGCCGTTCTCGGTGCCGGCAATCACGGTGCCGGCCTTCTCACTCAGAAGCCGGGAAGCCAGCATCTGTTTGCCATCCTGGCCGCGCACCGGATACAACAGCCGGGTTCCGTCCGGCGAGATGGCCGTGATTGAGGAAGCATAGGCGGAAGCGACGTGCGCTTCCGGGCCCAGGTCTACGTCCAGCCGGACGAGCGGAAGATCACCGGAACCGGACGCCGATCGAGTGCCGCGCCATGCCATGAACGAAGTGACAGCCGCTACTAATAAAAGTGCGCCCGCGATCACCCACGGCAGCCTGGTTTGCTTGGCTTCCGCCGCTGGCGCCGGTGCAGTAGCCGACTCCGGCATGCCTTCCTCGAGAGCGATTCGGACATCGCCGATCGCTTGCCAGCGCTTGCGCGGGTCCTTGCGCAAACATCGCTCCACCACGTAGCGTGCGTGAGCCGGCAGTGCACTCAGATCCGGCTCTTTTCCAAGCACCTCGACTAGAATGTCGGAAACCGTCTCGCCGCGAAATAGCTGTTGGCCGGTTAGCATTTCGTAGAACACCGCACCGAAGGCCCAGATGTCGGCGCGCTTGTCGGCCTGCTTGCCCCGAGCCTGCTCCGGACTCATGTAGGCTGCGGTGCCCATGATCATTCCCGCGCGGGTCGGGGAAACCGTGAGCGTGGGAGAGTTGTTCGGGTCCGCCGTCTCGCGGTCGCGGCTCTCCACAAAGGCCAGCCCGAAGTCGAGAACTTTGACCACCCCGCCGGGCGTCACCAGAATATTGGCGGGCTTCAGGTCCCGATGGACGATGCCTTTGTCGTGCGCGGCTTCCAATGCCTCGGCGATTTGCTTTCCATAATCAATAGCGGTCGCAAGCGGGAGTGGCCCTTGCAGCGGCTCACCCGGCACCAGTTCCATCACCAGTGCCCGAACGCCGTCCGATTCTTCGATCCCGTAAATCTGCGCAATGTTGGGATGGTTCAGCGAGGCGAGAACCTTGGCTTCGCGCTCGAAGCGGGCCAGTCTTTCTGGATCTTGCGCCACCCCCGGCGGCAAAACTTTGATCGCTACTTCGCGCTCGAGCTTGCTGTCCTTGGCTCGATACACTTCGCCCATGCCGCCCGCGCCGATGGGCGCGAGGATTTCGTAAAGGCCGAGTTTGTCGCCCACGGAAAGCGGCATGGAAAGGACTCAGCTAAGTCTAACCAATCAACCCCGTCACTCGCCGGTCACACGCTCCGCTGTTTCCAGTTCCGCGCCGCCTAGGCAGCAAAGCCCCATTGCAATCAACGTTTTCTTTTTTAATCCCAGCCAACCCTTCGATACTCGACGTGACAAGCGCCGACAGGCATCTAAACTGGGGCCGTGAGCCTGCTCTCGCTAATTCCCGAAATCACGGTCGAAATCGCGACGCGAATCATCCCCTTCGCCCCGCGCGCCAATATCGAGCGGAACCTTCCGTTCGTGCTCGATGCCCTCGTCGCTCCCGAACTCGCCGACAAGTCCATGATCCTGATGGCGCTTGCCACCATCTGCGCCGAGACCGGATCCTTCCTGCCCATCAGCGAAGGCCAAAGCCGCTTCAATACGTCACTCGCCGGCCATCCCTTCGATCTGTACGATTCCCGCGCCGACCTCGGCAATCTCGGGCCTCCCGACGGCCAGCGCTTCAAAGGCCGCGGTTTCATCCAACTCACCGGCCGCGCCAACTACGCGTTGCACGGAGCGGCCATCGGCCTTGGCGATCAGCTTCTCGAAAATCCCGATCTCGCCAACATCCCCGGCATCGCCGCCCGATTGCTGGCCAGTTTTCTCAAGGCTCACGAAGAGCGCATCCGGGCCGCTCTCGCCGCCCACGATCTCCGCGAGGCTCGACGCCTGGTCAACGGGGGCTCCCACGGACTCGAGGCCTTCACCGCGGCCTACAACACCGGCCTCGCCCTGATTCCGCCCCCTACTGAACCGCGCCTTCCTACTGAACCGCGCGCGTAAGCAAGCGGATATACTGCTAGCTATCGTGCGACTCCGCCTTGCATCCCTGCTCCTTGTTCTCTCCCTCTCCACTCAGGCCCAAAACGCCCGACCCGAAGCCGGCCCCTTTGACGCGTCCCGTTTGGACATACAATCTCCACCGTCACAGGGCGTGGCCATCCGCGCTGGCCGCATGTTCGATTCCAAATCGGGCGCGATGCTCACCAACCAGGTCATCCTAATTAAGGGCGATCGCATCGCCGCCGCCGGCCCAGCCGATCGGGTTTCCCTTCCGCCCGGCGCGATGGTCATCGACCTCAGCCGCGCCACCGTGCTACCCGGCCTGATCGATCGCCACGTCCACCTGATGCAGGACCAGCAACCCAACGACGCGCGCGCCGCCTTTTCCGGCTGGAACTACGCGCTCAAGGATCTCAACGCGGGCTTCACCACCTTGCAGGACATGGGATCGGCTTACACCTACGCGACCGTCGAGCTGCGCGACGCCATCAATAAAGGCCAAGTTCCCGGGCCCCGTTTGCAGGTGTCCGGCCCCCAACTGAATCCACGCGCCGCCGGTTACTATCCCGCGCCCTCGGTGGTCACTCCTTTCGGACAAAACGCCGGCGCCAACGCGTTCCAGCTCACTGGTGACGTCAATTCGCCGTGGCTGGCGCGCGCGGCCGTGCGAGAGCGCTCGCACTACGGTGTCGACTGGATCAAAGTCTACGAGACCGAAGACTACGAAGGCGGCGGTTATCCCGACCCCTCCGGCGCGGGAGCCTTCACTCCCGATGGCAAGATGATCAACGTTCCATCGCTCACGCTCGAAGAGAATCAAGCTATCGTCGACGAAGCCCACCGGCGCGGCCTCCGTGTGGCTTGCCACGCCTATGGCGGCGAAGGACTGCGCAATTGTTTGGAAGCGGGCGTCGACATGCCAATGCACGTGATCGTGGGCGTCACCGGCGCCGAGGGCCTGGACGACGAGACCATCCGTCTGTTCAAGAAACCGCTTTGGGACGGGACCCAGCGCCCCGTCATGCAGACTCTGTGGGATCTGATCGGCGAACTGGAAGCGCGCGACCTCAAAGCCAGCGGCGGACGCACCACGCGCTTCCGCCTCACTGAAGCCAGTTTCAAACGCCTGGTCGCCGCCGGCGTCAAGCAAGTGTTTGGCAGCGGCGCCTACACCAACGGCCACGGCGTGCAGGCTTTCCAGTTCGCCTACTATGTGAAGTGGGGCATGACGCCCGCCCAGGCCCTGCAAATGGCCACCAGTTCCGCCGCCGAAAGCCTCAACTTTGAATTGGGCAAGCAGGTGGGAAGCATAGATCCGGGCAAATACGCCGACCTGATTGCCGTCGCGGGCGACCCGCTGGCCGACATCACCGAAATGCAGCGAGTGAAATTCGTCATGAAAGGCGGAGTAATTTTTAGAAATGAAATCAAGTAACGTAACCCGGCGCACCGTTCTCCTCGCGGCGGCGGCCATTCCGCTGCGCGCGGCAGTTGCATCTCTCAGCCCTACGATGAAGCGGCTGAGTTCTTATATGACCGAGGCCGGCACTGCCCCGCTGCCCTCGGAGGCTCTCGAAAAAACCAAGCAGCACATCCTGGATACTTTCGCCGCCATGGTCTCCGGCGCCAATCTGGCGCCCGGCCGCTTTGCCATCAATTTCGCCCGCGCCCACTCGGCCGAGAAAACTGCCACGGTTGTTGCCTCCGACGTAGTTTGCGGCGCCATCGAAGCCGCCTTTTCCAACGCCATGCTCGCCCACTCGGACGAAACGGACGATTCCCACGCGCCTTCCGAATCGCACCCGGGCGCTTCCATGGTGCCCGCCGCGCTCGCAGCCGGAGAACAGTTCAACATCGATGGAGCTCGCTTCCTGCGCGCCGTCGCGCTCGGCTACGACATCGGGACCCGCGTCACCATGACCATCGGCATCGGCGCTTTTCAAACCTCCACGCACATCAGCACGCACGCTCTTTCGGGCACTTTCGGATCGGCCGCGGCCGCTGGTTGCGCGGCCTCTTTGAACGAACAGCAAATGCGCTGGCTGATCGACTACGCTTCCCAGCAGGCTTCAGGAATCAAAACCTGGCAGCGCGATACCGATCACATCCAGAAGGCCTTCCTGTTCGCGGGTATGCCCGCCCGCAACGGAATCACGGCGGCATTGCTGGTTCAAGCCGGCGCCACTGGCGTTGATGACGTGCTCTCGGGGCCGGACAACTTTCTGGCGGATTACGCGCCGCAGGCCGATCCTGCCAAGCTGGCCGCAAGCCTAACCGAAAAGCTGGGCGAACGCTACGAAATCACCCGCACCAATATTAAACGATGGACCGTCGGATCGCCCATTCAAGCTCCGCTCGACGCGATCGAGGCGATCCTGAAACGCCGTCCTTTCGACGCCGATCAAGTCCGGACGGTCACCGTCCGCGTGGCATCCAGCGAAGCGGCCATCGTGAATAACCGCGAAATGCCCGACATTTGCATGCAGCACATGATCGCGGTCATGCTCATCGACAAAACAGCTTCGTTCCAAGCCGCGCACGATAAGCCCCGCATGCAGGACCCTGCCGTTCTGAAGCAGCGCGCCAAAGTGCAGCTCGTTGGGGACGCCGAACTCGAGCGCCACTTGCCGGCCCGCGAGGCCATTGTCGAGGTAACGCTCATGGATGGAACGCATCTCACCGAGACCGTGAAAGCCGTTCGCGGCACCGCCGAAAACCCGATGACGCGCGACGAAGTGATGGCCAAATCGCGCGACCTCATGGCACCCGTGCTCGGGCCCGATCGCACCGACCAACTCATCCGGACCACGCTTGCGCTCGAAAGCTTGAAATCGGTGCGCGAGCTGCGTTCTTTGTTGCAGCGAGGGTGACGCCCGCCGCTTCCACTAAAACGAGTATTTCATCGCAAACTGGATCAGCCGCGGCGCCACGCTTTCGCTGGTGATGATGCCGAAAGTGGCGGGGGTGGAAGTGGCCGTCCCTGGGTTGTTGAACTGGGGGTGATTGAACGCGTTGAAGAAGTCGGCGCGGATGATCAGCGTTCCGCCTTCTCGGATTCCACCCACCCGGGTGCTCTTTGCGATGGAAATGTCGGAATTGAACTGGCCCGGTCCCAGAACAATGCCCACACCGGAATCGCCAAACAGAGTAGCGCAGGTGGGGCACTGAGCCAGAGTGGTCATGGTTATCCCGTTCGGCATGATGGCCGGCGTGGAGCAGAACGCACTGCTGTTGAAATAGCCGGAGCCGCCGCTCCGGCCGCCCAGCCGCTGGTCGATTCCGCCCGAAGTAGTGAGGTCCGCGGCGCCGGGGCACAGTTGCGACCGGCCGTAGTTCACGGATCCGAACGTGACGCTGGTGAGACCCGGAACATTCGAATCGGTTCCAAATACTCCGTAGGCCGTTCCGGCCTTGGCATCGGTGAACGTCAACGGCGTTCCGTCCTGAACGGCAGTGACGCCGGAAAGCGTCCAACCCTCCACAAGCTTGCCCCGGAGCCCCGCGGGATGGCCGAAGGGCAGATCCCAAGAGTAATTCAGGACGAAACGTTGCGGGCGATTGAAGTATGCCGGGCCGTATTGTTGCCCCAGGCTGGTGGGGTTGTTCCAGTTTGCTCCGTAGGCTTCCAGGTTAGTCAGGTCCTTGCTGAAAGTGTAGGAACCCTGTATGGAAAACCCGCGCGAGAACTGCTTTCGCACCGTGGCCTGCACGCTGTTGTAGTTGTAGATGCCATCGAACGCCGTCTCTTGAAGACCGGCCGGCTGATAGCCGAGATACGGAGCTCGAAGTGCCACATTTTGCGGCGTGGTGGTGGTGATCCCCCACACCGGATTGGCTGCGCTGGCGATCAACGCCGAGTTGACATTATGGTTATAGTCGGTTTGATTAATTCCGCTCGATCCGACAAAGCCCAGTTCCGCCACCCAGCGCGGCGCGAATTCATACTGAACCGTAAGGTTGTACTGGCGGGTCAACGGCGTGTGCAGATCCTGATCCAGGAAGGGAAGATTCAAGTTGGAAGTCTTGACCGTCGCAAAGTTGGCCCAGCGAGATGCGAAGCCAAGTGTAGCTGCGGGAAAGGGGTTTGCAAGACTGTAAGGATTGGCTCCGCTGCCGCCGTAGTCGCCCGTTACAGCGTAGGGATTGCCCTGTTCCACCGAGTGTACGAATTGATTACCGCCTACGCGATCGTAGAAAAGACCCACGCCTCCGCGCACGACTAATCTGGGCGATCCCTGCCAGGCGAAGCCCATGCGCGGCCCAAAGTTGTTGAGCGGCGGCCCATTCTGCACGGGCAAACTTCGGCTGCTTTGGTATACGCCGGCGGGAACGGCCCCATGGAACTGCGTATAGTTGCTGGGGACCACATAGCCCGTCAGGTTGGCAGCGGTCTGCCCCGGCGAGGTGGGAGGGATGGGAACCGACTGCAGCAGGCTCGCCCAGACGTTGGTCAGATTCCCATATACGTCGCTCAACGTGCCGTCGTATTCCCAGCGGAGGCCGAGATTCAGTGTCAGCTTTGAGGTGAGCTTGACATCGTCCTGAACGAACCAGTTCATGTTGTTGGAGCGGTATCCATGCACGATCCCGGTGGGTCCGCTCAGCACGCAGAACAGGCATTGGGAGATGTTGCTGTTCGGACCGCCGTTGGTGTTCCCCGGATTGGCCACGCTACAACTGGTGTTGCCGGGAGCGCAGCCGGCGCGGCCGATCAGGAAATCGTCAAAAGTCTGGAATGTCAATTGGCCGCGTTCGATGCCCTTATAAGTGATGTCCCACTGCACGAATTCATATTCGAAACCGGCCCGAATGGTGTTTTTCCCGTGGGACCACGAGATGGTGTCTGCAAACTGCAACTGGTTGGTGGGATCGAAGACGTCGTCGCCAATGCCGCCGCCCAGGTTCATCTGTCCCGCGATGGTGATGGGACTGACAACCGGAATGGCCGGATTGATGGGTGTAATTCCGAACTGTTTATCGGTGAAGGGATCGCCATCGGTGCTATGCGCCAGGTTGCGCTGCAGTGAAACTCGCGCTTCGTTCACCAGGGTGTTGGTCAGAATGGAGGTCTGCTTCAAAACGGCATTGGTATTGGCATAAAGGATGTTGACGGGCGTCCCGGGCACTTCCACCAAACCGGTGTTGCTGAAGCTCAACACCTGCGGGTCCTGCGTGGTAAAGAAGCGCGCCGCCAGCGTCTCCTTGGGAGTAATCAGATAGTCGAAATTGGCCAGCGCCTGATGTTCGGTAAATCGTGCAGGGGAAGAAAACGGGACGGTCTGGAATCCCGAAGTTCCCGAACTCGGAATGTAGTAATTGCCGTTCGCGAGTTTGGCCTGCAGATAGGAAATCGCCACGGGATTAATATTGGAGCCGTTGCAAGCCACCTGAATTCCACCCGCAACCGTATTGAAAGCCGGGCTGCCCGGATGGTTCTGCGGGCAGAAGGCCGATCCCAGGGCCTGCTGGAATGCCGCGGTATCGGAGCGATCCCCGGCTGGTATGGGAGGCAGCGTAGGTGTGGAGTACCCTTGGTAACCGACGCCGTTAATCTGGCGGCTCTCCTGATAGCTGAAGAAGAAAAACAGCTTGTCCCTTTTGATGGGCATGCCCAGCGTGCCACCGAACTGGTTCTGGTTCAGTATCTGGCGCACTCCGCCCGAGTCCGCGCATTGCTCGCGGTTGAGGCCGCACCCGCGGTTGCGGAAGAAGTCCACTGCATTCAAATCGGTGTTACGGAAAAATTCGAACAAGGAGCCGTGTACCGAGTTGCTGCCCGTCTTCGTCACCACGTTCACGTTGGCGCCCGGGTTGCGGCCGTAGCTGGCGTCGTAGGTGGAGGTTTGGATCTTGAACTCTTGCAGGGCGTCGGGATTTGGAATTCCGATGCCCACATAAATTCCGCTGTCCGCGCCCAAACCCGCGCCGGCGAAGTTGTCGATATTCACGCCGTCCATCTGGTAGTTGTTCTGGTTGATGTTGGCGCCGTTCACGCTGACGTCCTGCGATCCTTTTCCCAGCAGCGAGGCGTTGTTCACGCTCACGTTGGCCCCCGCGGACATACCCAGGATCTGCGTGTAGTTGCGCGTGGTCAGCGGCAGGCTGCTGACGTTGCGTGTTCCCACCGTGGTCCCCAGAGCCGAACTGGTGGTCTGCAGAGTCTCAGCCGCAGCCTCCACGGTTACCTGCTCAGTCTGAGCGCCGATTTCAAGAATGCGGTCCACCGCCGGTGTTTCCGTAACGTCAATCGTCACCCCCACCACTTCCGATGTCTTGAAACCGGCCGCCGAGAAGCGCACATCGTAGTTGCCCGGGGGCAGGAGCGTGAACTTGTAGGTGCCGTTCGCATCGGTGGTTTCGGTTCTCGCTTGATTGGTCTCAACGTTTCGCAACGCAACAGTCACCCTGGGGACTACCGCACCCGTAGGATCCGTAACCGTTCCCGTTAACGCTCCCGTGCCGGCCGATTGGCCCAGCAGCACTGGTACGCACGTGGTGCTCGCCGCTACCACGAGCAACAAGGCCCGCAATTGTGTGGCTTTCATCTTTCCCGCTTTCTTTTGGCGAGCAATTAACGCCGCCCCTGTTTAAATCTTCGGGAACTATATCACCACTTTTTGCGGGAGTCCAGGGAAAAAGCGAAATTTCTAATTCTGTTTGAACTGGCCCGCGGCCATCTGATATACTTCGGCGCATGCGCAAGAGTTCTCTTGTCCGATTGTCCGTAGCCGCGTTGGCTTGCGGCGCCCTGTTTACCGCCTACACCCAGTTTGGCAACCAGCCGTCCAAGCTGGACACCATCAAGTTGAAGGACGACCTGTATGTGATCCACAACAACTTCGTCCCCGGCAACACCACGGCGCTCATCACCAATGACGGCGTTCTGTTGGTGGACGATAAATTCGACATCGATCACGCCGGTATCCTGGCCGAGCTGAAGAAGATCACCGACAAGCCCGTCAAGTACGTCATCAACACCCATCACCACGGCGATCACAGCGGCGGCAACGCCAAGTTCCAGGCCATGGACGCCAAGGTTGTGGCGTCCCAGGAAGCCCGCGAGCAAATGGTGATCGCCAACCAGCCCGGACTTCCCGACATCGTGATCGAACATCACGGACATATTTTTCTGGGAGGCAAGAACGTTGCGCTCTATCATTTCGGCCGCTCCCATACCAATGGCGACGTGGTGGTATTGTTCGGGGCCGACCGCGTTCTGGCCGCCGGCGATATGTACACCAATGGCGACGACGTTCCCGAGCTGATCGATTATTCGGGCGGCGGCAGCGCCGTCGAATGGCCCAATACGCTGCGCGCCGCGCTGCAACTCGACTTCGACACCGTTGTTCCAGGCCACGGACCCATGGCCACCAAACAACAGATGGCCGCTTTCCGCGATAGCACCATCAAACTGGTGGCTCGCGTGCGCGAAATGAATCGCGCCAAGAAGTCCAAAGACGACATTTCGAAAATGCTGACCACCGAATTCCATTGGGCGCCGCTGCATCTTTCCCGCGGGCTCAACGGGGTGATCGAAGAAGCCCAGTAATTCCAGCCTTAGTACCCTAAACTCGGTCGGCCTAGATGACGATCCTTGGTCATCGTGAATCCCAAGGTCGTTTCCTTACCGCGGCCCCGTTTGTTGCAGCCCGTCGGCGGCAACTCCGAGCAGCCCAAGGACTTTCGCTTTGCCGTCACGTGGGAAATGCTGCTGGCTCAACCCGCGCTGGCGCTGCCGCAGCCCGCCGCGGTGAAGAGCGCCGCAACGCCCACGCTTGCACTCCAAGTGGTTCAACCTCCTCGGCGGCTGCCCCACGGTGACGAAGCCGCCTGGGAAATGGTGGTTCCGAAGATGGTGCGGAAATGATGGATGCCGCTATTGCCCATTTTTCCGCCGTCATCGCCGACCCCGAAAACCCGGCCGCGCATTTCAACCTCGCCCTGTGGCTGCAGCAAGCCGAGCGCTGGGACGCGGCGGCCGAAGCATTCCATCGCGCGTTATGTCTGGATCCCCGGCTGGACCCGGCGCGCATCGGCCTGGGGGCGTGCCTGTTGCAATTGAACCGCACCGAAGCCGCATTGGAAGTATTTAACCAAGCCGACGATGCCGCGGGCCTGCAATTGTTTGGAAGAGCCGTAGCTCTGCAACTGCTCGGCCGTTTTGATGAAGCCGAAAGCGCGTATGCCGCGTTGCTCGAGTCCGAGCCGGCGTCCGCGGAGACGCTGGCCAATCTGATCGCAATGAGCGCCGAAACGCGCGACCTGGAAAACATGCGCGAATATTCGCAGAAACTGCTCGGCATCGCCCCGCGATCCGCCGTCGCGCTGCAGGGGTTGGCAACCGTGGCGCTGGAGCGTCGCGACAACCACGCCGCCGCCAAATACTGCGACCGGCTGCTGGAACTCGCGCCCGATTGTTTGGAAGGCTGGCACAATTTGCGGGTGGCTCTGGATCGTATTCTTTCCGCGTTCACCGCTTCCAGGCCTGCTGCTCCGATCCCGCCCGCTGCTTCCATCCAGGAGGCTTGGTAAATGGCCCGCCTGCGCGTTCGCCTGGAATTGAACCGGCGCACGCCCGGAGTGCCGCTCGCCAAACTGGCCAGCGTGGTGGAGGAGACGCACAAATTCTTCCACTTGCTGGCTGAAGATGTCCACATCGATGCCGAGCGCGGCGAGTGGATGGCTTCGGACTTCGATACCGAATCGCTCAACTTCACCGCGGAATATTCTGGCGCCGTGACCGACCAGCAAGTCCAGGCCTTCGGCGCGGCGTTCGCGGGCGCCACTTCGCTGCGGCGCGGGACCATCGCCCAATTTACCCGCATCGCCGATTTTCTGGGTGAAGACGAGCTGGTGGGATTTGGACTGTTTCAGGCCGACGCAGAGACCGAGCCGTCGGAGTGGCGCTGCCTGTCCAAGCGCGATGCGCAACGCTTCGGCGAGGAGATCCAGTTGCTGGCCGAAGCAGCCGGCGATTCGCAACCTGCCACAGCTCTGGCGGCGGTGATGAACGGCAGCGTAGCTGGCCGCCGTCTCTTCAAACACCAGCGCGAGCGGGAAGCCCTGGCGGCCGACCCATCCAAGTTGATCCGCGAGGTGGAATCGAACCTGTCCCGCCGCATTGGGGTGCTGGAAGGCGAGGTGGCCGAGCAAACGCGAAAGATCCAGGAGACGCGCCAGATCGGCATGTCCAACGACGAATCCGACCAGCGATTCAAGCAGATGTTCGCGGCCATGGCAACGGTTTGGTCGCAAGCTCCCAGCCAGCCGCCCCTGCTTCCCGCCCCTACGCTTCCCGCTCCGGCTCCGGCCGAAGCCGCGGCAACTCCAGCGAAGCGATCGAGACATAGCTGGTTGGTGGGCGTCGTGATGGCTGCCGCGGCGGTAGCGCTCAGCTTCGAGACTCCCGCATTGCAGAGCACGGTGTCTCGATACATGATCGGCGAGGCAATGCCGGCGATCTCACCCAAGGCGCCCGCCGCGCCCGCGCTGCCGGCGGCGAAAGCTCGTCCGCCCAAACCGGAGAAGCCCGCCGCAGCGCCGAAACCGCCGCAGCGATTCGAAGGACCGCAGATTGCGCTCGAGATTCCCGCCGATGTGCGGGCGAAAGTTCCGGCCGAGGCGCGCGTTCAAGTGGTGGTGGCGATCGATGAGCAGGGTAATGTGACCAACGCGGAAGTGGAGTCGATGATGGGGAAAGGCGCGGGGCTGCTGACCAAGCAGGCTCTTGATGCGGCGCGGCGAGCCCGGTTCCGCCCCGCTCGGGAGGGTGAGCGGGCCATCGAAAGCCAGATGGTGCTGACGTATTTGTTCAAGCCCGATTCGGCGGATTTTTGAATAGTTAAAGTAATCCGGTCTTTCGGGCGATGAATTGGTTGATGGACCGCCGGTACGACCAGCGCATCACCGTGGAGTTGCCGGTACTGCTTACCCTGCTCGATTCCGAACAGGAGGTGAGCGGAAGGCTGCTCAATATCTCCGAATCGGGCATCGCCGTGCTTCTTCGGACCCAGGCCGAGCCCGGCGCGCTGGTGAAACTGGAAATCCTGGGGATTATCTTCTACGGTCATGTGGCCCATTCCAAACCGGAAGGCTCCGGATTTCGAACCGGGATCTTCGTCGAGCCGGCATTGCTGGATTCGTCGAATATCGTCGAGCTGGTAAACAGCTACCTGGTCACCCACGCCAGCTAACTAATTTGTAGATTGCAGGACGGCCCGGCGCGTCAGCTTGGACTCGAGTTTCCGTTCGATTTGCGCGATCTGCGAGCGCTCCGAGCGCGTGGCGAAGGTGGAAGCCGTTCCGGAAGCGCCGGCGCGTCCAGTGCGTCCCACGCGATGAATGAAGTCTTCCGGTACTTGCGGAAGATCATAGTTCACCACGTGCGAGATGCCTTCCACGTGAATGCCGCGAGCCGCCACGTCGGTGGCCACCAGCACGCGATAGTCGCCTTCCTGAAAACCGCGCAGCGCGTGCGTGCGCTGGCTCTGGCTGCGATTGCCGTGGATCACCGCCGTCTTGACGCCCTGGCGCGCCAGCTTGGTCGACAGCTTATCGGCGCCATGCTTGGTGCGCGCGAAAACCAGGAACGAGCCCGGCTCCTTGCGCAGCATGTTTTCGAGCAATCCTAATTTGCAGTCCTGCTCCACTTCATAAAGATGCAACTCGATTTTTGAGATCGGCTGGGTGGTGTCGCCGGCTTCGACGCGCACTGCGTTGCGGACGTGCTTCTTCACCAGGTGCTGGACCGACGTTTGAATGGTGGCCGAGAACAGCAGCGTCTGGCGTTCGGCCGGCATGGCCGCCATGATTTTCGTGACGGTGGGCAGGAAGCCCATGTCGAGCATGCGGTCGGCTTCGTCCCGGCCAACACCTACTCTTTGTCGAAACAGCTCGGTTGGATCACGAACTCTCTGCGAGCTGCTGCCGAGAGGCCCGTTTTCGTGTTCCTGAATGTCGGCGAAACCCACGTCCCCTACTATTTCGAGGGCGCACCGTGGAGCCGGGTCGACAACCCCTGTGTGCCGTTTCAGAACGAGGACCGCGCCGCCGACGCCGTATTCGGCAGCGCGCATGTCTGGAATATGTTGATCGAATGCTGGCCGAGCTGTTGTCGGCGTTCTCTGCCGCTACAATCGTGATCTGTACCGATCACGGTGATTGCTGGGGAGAAGATGGCCTCTGGGAGCATGGCATTAGTCACGAGATGACTCTGACCGTTCCCTTGATTGTGCGAGTGTCGGGCCAAGGCATTGGGACGGGGCTCGATTAATCGCTAAAGCGCGCAGGTGAGCGGCGATCTGCGGGACGGGCTCGCGCTCATGCGCGCATACGGCTTTAACGAGGTCGATGAAATCGCAGGGATCCGCGGCAGCATGCACGCGCTCTCTAACATGACCGAGGGATGGCGGGACCCTGGGGCCAAGCAGTGCCCCCGCGCGCGGTACCGCGTCGGATGCACTGGTCGAACTCATGGACATCGGACCGACGGTCCTCGACTATGCCGGTCTGCCCTTTTCACCCTGGTCTGGAGCGCGTTCCAAGCGATCCCCAGCAACCACGCTTGACCGAATTCGTCTATCCGCTTTTTTGACCGGAAGGAAGTTCCGCCGCTGACGGCTTCAGCGGTTGAATTTGGCGCAGCAAGCCGTCTGAATTGCTTTCCGGTTGCTGACACATGAGGCGCACTCGGTCGAATTCGGCAAACCAAATCGCCCGGTTCCGTTTCAACAGCGAGTCGAGCCGTGACGCTTGCGCTTCCATGCCCTTCAGGATCTTCCGCAGCTCCTCCAGCGGCAGCGTATAGACGCTAAACTCGGGAGGATGCATGACCGTGTTGACCCCAACCTCGCAGCCCCATGCATCGGCGTACAAGCTATAGTCGCCGAATTCGTGCCAATTCTGGCGCATAAAACAGAAGGTCAGCGATAGGCTTGTTCCGCGCTCGAAGGTGTACTCTCGAAATCGCTTCAGGATTTGAAGCTATTCTTCATAATTGGCATTCACGCGGATGCTTTCGACGGTCTCTTTGGTCGCGCCATCCAGCGAGACTGCAAAGCTCATCGGCAGGGCATCCATGATGCGCTCGATTCTCGAATTGTATTGAGTGCCGTTGGTGGTGATATGGCAAGGCGTGGCGAGCCCTTCGGCGATCATCGTGTCCTAGAGACGGAAATATTCGATAACCAGGAACGGTTCGCCCCCGAGAAACTTCGCCTGCCTTAGATGCGGCAAGTAGGGCTGAAGGGAATCCAAGAACTCGTCGGTGTACAGGCGCGGGAGAGGCGGACGCTTTTCCCGGTGAGCCCGAATGGCCGAGGAATGTTCGCCCCGGCACATGATGCACTCCAGATTGCAAGCGTTGCTGATGGAAAACTCCATCTCTTGCGGCCATTCCGGCACAGGGGAGGGAATTTCAAACTCGTCGAACCGCCGCATGGAGGCGTTGGTGAACCAGCCGCCTTGAGTTTGGTTTTCGCAAAACTGGCTTCCGGGTCCGAACTCGTAACCAGCCAAGGTTTCGCGCAGCAGTTGAACGCGGGCGCCCCGCCACATTTCATCGATGCTGTCCTGCTGGGCGTTGCCGAGCACGAACTTCGAATTGTGGCAGCATACTCGGACCCGCCCCGCGTAGTCGAAATAGGGGTTAGCATATGGGGCATAGCACAGTGCTCGTACGGCTTTTTGCGAGAAATCTCGAGTGCGATCATACTGGGCGAGCATGTCACGGTCCATAATGCAGACTCTTTCTTGCGAAACGGCAGCGCACGGTCAAGCAGCAGCCAGCGTCTCGAAATGTTCGCAATTACAACATTTCTACCATGTCCTTGCCCGGCCCGTCGCCTGGCACCCCGGCCCTAGCGTGATCGCCTTCGTGCATCTCCGGCAATGGGTAGCAGCGGTTCTCAGTTTTCACTACGACCTCTGACGGCAAACAATGACAAATTCCGTGCTGCCGCCGGGTGTTAAATGGTGGGCAGCCAGCACCGCTGACGTGCTGGCCTTCGAGAAAATTCCGCGGGGGTGCTTCCCCGTTTAATATAGAGCCTGTGCCTCATTCGGACCACCGTTGGGTTCCTTCGTTCGCCGCCACCGTCATCGCGATGATGGCCATTCAAATGTCGAGCCTCGGCTTTTCGCCGCTGCTGCCCGCGATCCAGAAAGATTTCGGCATCAGTTATTCCCAGATGGGGCTGTTTACCGGCCTCTATGGTTTGGTGGCGATGGCGGTGAGCGTGCCCGCTGGAATTTTGGCGAAACGCGTGGGAGAAAAGCCGGCGCTCACCGGGGGCTTGTTGGGCGTGGCTCTTGGGCTCTTGCTGCTCAGCCAAGCCTCCACATACGCATGGGCGCTGGGCGCTCGCGTCGTGTGGCTGGTGGGATATCGAGTGGCGTTCGTCTGCGTCATGACGTCTATCGCCTTGGTGGCGCCGCCCGAGTCTCGAAGCGCGGCCATGGGCGTTCTTGGCGCGATGGCATCGCTCGCATCGGTGATTGGCGCGCCCTTTGGCACCAAGATCGCCGAACCCTACGGATGGCGCGGCGGAATCATCGGGTTCGCCGGCATGGCGCTGGCCGGCGCGGCGGTCTTCTGGTTCGGCTACAAGGCGAGAGCAGGCGCCGGAGAGATTTCGTTTCACGGCCACGGCCCGGCCGCGCCAAGCAGAAGTGCATTCCGTACGCCCGTGGTGTGGAGCATGGTTCTGTTGGGCCTGATCAACATGGGCGGTTTCAGTGCAACATTCTTCGTGCCATCGGCCGTGAAGACCACCTTCCAACTGGGAGCCATGGAGAGCGCCTATGTGATCAGCACGAGCTACATCGTCGCGATCTTCGCCAACCTTCTGTTCGGTTATCTGTGCGACAAATTTGACCGTTGGAACATGATGATCGGGCTGGCTGTGCTTTTAATTCCGGCCTGCTTCGCGATGATGATCCCGAACCTGCTGGCCTTCCGCGTGGCCACTGCGCTGGTCATATCGCTCGGCCTGTGCGCCACGAACCAGATCTTCGCGCTGGGGGCCGATGTGGTTGGGAGAGGCGAGATTGGTCCGGTCATGGGCGTCGTTGGACTCGGCGGAGGCCTCTTCGGGTACGTGGGTCCGCAGGTGCTGGGAATGTTGCGAGACCGCACGGGAGGTTTCACCGCCGGCTGGTACTTCGTTGCGATCGGGGTGATCGTATCATTGATAGAAATCGTGTTTCTGCGGCATTATGCCCGGTCGCGCCCAGCGCTTGAGTTGAGCCCTTCCAAAAACTGACCCACTCGCCGGCGCATTTCCAGGCCGTTCCAGCCTCGCGCGTCCACCATGTCGGCGACAATCGGGAGAACCGGAACACCGCTCGATTCGAGCGCCCTTTCAATGAAAAGATTGCCCGTCGCTGACGGCCGCGTCCCCAGCGGTTCCAGCACCAGCGCGGCATCGATACGATGACGCTTCGCCTGATCGACAATCCATTCGTTGGCCCAGGGCGGATTATGGAGTTGTTCGTTGAAGCTGACGGTGCGGCTGGCCAGCGCCCGTAGCGGATCGTCGAGGCCATAGCGGATGTAGCCGTCCGGTCCGAACGCAAGGTACATGGACCATACGAACGCCGCGCCGTAGCCCTCCTCGAAAGCTGTGTAGAAATCGGTGTCGTGCCACAAGCCGGCGCCGACCCACATAAGACGCAGGCGTTCGGAGGGGCATGCCGCCAGGCCCGCATCGACACGCTCCTTCACTTCATCGCGGAACGCGCGAGCGTGCGCGATGGCCCAATCGCTGCCGCGCAGCCACTGGGCCGCCATCACATTGCTCATCTGCTCGTGCATGCGCACCGGTGTCCGTGGGGCCCGGCAAATCATCTCGCGCACTTCCTCGAAATACTGCTCTTGCTGGTTGACGCCTTCCATCAGGCTGCGCAGGCGCTCGAGGTCGAACGTGCTTCCGGTGACGCGCTCCAGAGTGCCGATGAGCGAATGAAATTGGGCGACCATGAAATCCAAGCGGTGACTTTCGAAGAGTTCGTTCCACCGGTAACGGCTCAACTCCCACCAGCGCGGAGGGAGCTCAGACGCGCCCGGAGCATCTAACGGAACAAACGGAGCGCCGAGCTTTGCCGCCCAAATTTCGAAAACGCGCTGGATGCAATCGCAGGTAAGGCGGGCGGAAAGCAGAGCCGGTTTTGGCAGCCCGCCCCAAGGCGCCGCTTGCGCCGGATCTGCGGCGATGGTGGAAGCAAGTGACAGGCTGCAATAACGGCACAATCCATCGTGATAGCCCAGAGCGTTGAGGCCATCCAGATAAGACGGCGCCAGCCGCTTGGCGGCGATCATGGCGGCCCACCACTGATTACTTACCACCGGCACGTCCATCGCGTGGAACAGTTCAAGTGGCATATCGGCCTGCACGATGGCGTAAGGCTTCTTCTTTTCAAACACGTCCTCGCGCAACTGGGTAAACCAGGCCTTCTGATACGCGGCTGCGCGAACGGTGCATTCCAACTGCTTCTCAGCCATGGGAAAGCCTTTCGATGAATGCTCCAGTTTCGTCCGGAGATTCAGCGCGCAACATCAGATGCGGGATGGCATGCTCGTCCAGGAAAGCGCGAAGGCGCGGGTAGTCCCAACCGAGGACGTCGTCTTCGGGCGAGAGATAGAAGATCACGCCGTCCACCTCGAACGCTTTGCGATGGAACCAGGCGTCGGCGACTTCCGAGGGAAACACTCGGGGACTCGGAGCATCGAAATAGTATTTCTCGAAAATGGCTTGTATGGGATCCCCTGTGGCGTCAATGTCTGAGCCGGCGGCGCGCGACCCCCACCAGTCGTCTTCGGCCACTACGATGGCGCCATGTGCTTCGATCGCCGCGCAAAGGTCAGGCGTGTACTGAGGCGATCCTTTGATCAAAATCCGCGGCCCAGCCAGCGGCGGCCGTGTCTGGATCTCCCGCAGCGCTTCTCGCGCCACCATGGCATACTCGCTGCGGCGCATGAAATACCAGGCTCCAATCAGCGCCAGCGCGTCTGTTCCAGAGAGCCTCGGGGCCGAACATTCCTGTTCCTGCAGTAGCTCGCGGATGGCCTGGCGCGCGGCGTTCCCTTCGGCAATGGCCGCCGAGAGCGCCTCGGGCTGGATGCGCCGTCCAGTGAGCTGCTCCAATACACGCTTCAGGCTGTGAGTTCGTTCCAGTCCGTAGGTGTGCGCTTCCGCCGATCTCGCGTGCAAAAGGTTGTAGAGGATCGGCTCCGGCCGGCGCTCCCCGGAACCTTGGCGCATCACCTCGCGCAGATAAAGATAGAGCTTGTGCTCTTGCTCGGATGTTCGGGGAATGACCACGGCGCTCAGAGGCGCGCTTTCAGCGGAGAGCAAGAAGTCGAAGATCGCTTTCATACGCGTACTGAAAACGTCTTCCATGTAGCGGTCGGCAAGTGGTGTGCAGACGCGGCGCGGGCTCAGGAGAACGGGATCGAATCCCGCCGCTTGCAACAGCTCCCAAGGCACGGTGTTGGATGTTACGCCCACCAGGGGACTACCCGCTGTGGATTGAATCGCACGTTCCGCGTAGATTTTCGTGAGAGTCGAAACGGCCGACACGCTTCAGATCACCCGCTGCGTTTTCAACTCTTCCAGGCGCTCCTCGGAATAGCCTAGCAATCCGCAGTACACGGCGCGGTTGTGCTCTCCCAGGGCGGGCGGAGGCGCATCGAAACCGGCTTGCGCCGCGGAGAATTTGATCGGCATCCCCATTCCGTAGACATCCTCCACTGCGCCGTATTTGGGATGTTCCAACAGGACCGT
The DNA here is from genome assembly GCA_963824345.1 of Bryobacterales bacterium. Lineage (GTDB taxonomy): Bacteria > Acidobacteriota > Terriglobia > Bryobacterales > Bryobacteraceae > Palsa-89. Next base: position 671,604 of record CAWGOZ010000002.1, on the reverse strand, counting down.
CTCGCCTCGGGAGACCACACGCGGATCGCGTACCGCATCCATCGGGTCGCGAACTTCCGCGGCCGGGACGCCGCGTTTCTCCAGGGCCGCAATAACTTCCGCATTGGTTCGGGCGCAGGTGAAAGCTTCAACAATGGCGTCCAGCTCGGACACATTCACGACGCGGTCGTCGCGCGCGGCGAAGCGAGGATCGGTGGTCAGTTCCGGCCGGCCAATGGCCTGAAACAGAGAGTGGGCGAAGGCTTCCGTGGGCGCGCAGATTGAGACGTAGCCGTCTTTGGTTCGATAGATTCCGAACGGCGCGAGACGCGGCACGGTGAGGCCAGTGCGTTGCGGGACGCCGCAGCGCTCCAGTAGATCGAAAGGCTCGCCCGAAACCATCATGGTCATGACGCCAAGCATGGAAACATCCACGTGCTGGCCGATTCCAGTGCGTTGCGCCTGATGGATGGCGGCTAGCGCGCCTATCACGCCAAACAGCGGCGCGGTGAGATCCGCGAACGGCACGCCGATGCGGACCGGAGGATCGCCTGGTCCGCCCGATGTCAGCATGACCCCGCTCAGCGCCTGGATGATCGCGTCCATGGCCTTACCCGTGCCAGGTTCGCCTTTGCTTCCGAAGCCGGTAATGGAACAGTATACGATGCGCGGATTTACTTCCTGCGCGAACGTGTAGCCAACGCCCAGACGATCCAGCGTTCCCCGGCTGAAATTTTCGACGACGACGTCGGCGGTCTTCACCAGATCGGCATAAATGCCGCGCGCTTCGGAATGCTTTAGATTCAGCGTCACGCCCCGCTTGTTGCGAAGGCGGTTGAGGGCGGAGACGGAAACATCGTCTTCGTGCTGGCGCGCGAGCGTTGCTCCCTGGGAGCCCAGGTACGGTGCGTTGGAGCGGCAAGTATCGCCTCCGTCCGCCGGGTTCTCGATCTTGATGACCGTGGCTCCGAGTCCGGCGAGCAGCAGAGTGGCGAACGGGCCGGCCAGCGCCGTGGTCAAATCGAGAACCGTGACGTCCTCAAGCGGCGTGTTTTTCATGCCTGCTCAATCATAGCGCCCAACCCGCGAACGTGCCGGTAATTTCGCCACAGCGCAAGATCGAAAAGGATCCGGGAGCCCGGACGAGTTTGGAGATGGCGGAGAGGGGGGGATTCGAACCCCCGGTAGACTTTAAAGGCCTACGACGGTTTAGCAAACCGCTGCTTTCGACCACTCAGCCACCTCTCCGGCGTTACTGGCGGGTCTCAAACGGATGGTAGCACAGGCCGTTACTTCCGCCCAAAAACGGCAATGTACTGGCTCTTCGGCACCAAATCGTGCTTGGACAGAAGGCGGAATCCGTTGGCTTCCACTTCTTTGACGAGGTCGTCCTGATCCAACCTGATGTGCTGCAGGGCGAAGTTCGGATCGCTGTTCCGCATTGCGCCGGGACGCTTGAAATATTCGACGATGACCAGCTTGCCGTCCGATAGCAGGCTGTCGTGGATATGCTCCAACATGGCCTCCGGATAATCGAAGTGATGATACACATCCAGCACCAGAACGCTCTCCAGCGTATCGGCCGGCAGCTTAGGATCGCGATCGGTTCCCAGCAGAAATTGCACGTTGCTCAGATGGCTGAGCTGAACTTTCAGCTTGGCTTTGTCCAGAAAATCGTTCTGGATATCTTCGGCATAGACGTGGCCCGAGTCGCCCACGGCCTGGCTGAGATACGGCAGCATGAAGCCGACCCCGGTGCCGACGTCAGCCACCGATCCGCCGGGCTTCAGGTCCATGGCGTCGATAATATCGCGCGGCCTCTGCCGGTCCTCACGTGTCGGATCGCCCAGGGTTCGCGCGATGGTCTCGCGCCCCGCGGGGGTCTTGTAGCTTTCGTTCGCTTGGTCAGCCACCTGCGCGAACGCGGCGGCGGACAGCAGAAATAAGCAGGCAAGCTTTCTCATAGCGATCTCTCCTCTTACAACGACTTTTCCATGGGCATTGCAAATGGCGGTTCCACCAGGAAATCATGCGCCGACATCTTGGCCAGCGCCTCTCGCATGCTCTGCTCCGACGTGGGTTCCACGGTAATCACGAAGGGCAGGTCGTTCCTGTTTTCACTCGGCAACTGCAGGACGGCTTCCAGGCCGATCTGCTTTTCTGCCAGCACGCCGGCCAGACTGGCGATGATGCCCGGGCGATCCACAACGCGAAATCGCAGATAGTAGGCCGAATGCTGCAGCGTGATCGGGATCGGTTTGTATTCGCCCAAGCGCTCATGGGCGAACGGCGATACGCGCTCGGGACTGCCGCAGCGAATTTCGCGCGCTACCCGCATCAGGTCGCTCACTACGGCCACGCCGGTGGGAGATGCGCCCGCCCCGCGCCCATAGTAGAACGTGTCGGCGCCGTATTTCCCGCGTACCCAGACGGCGTTGTAGGCGCCTTGCACGCCGGCCAGGATAGTGGACTGCGGGATTAGCGCCGGGCGCACCGACAGGAGCAAGCCATCGGAGGATTGATGCGCGCCGCAAATTAACCGGATAGTGTGCCCCAGCTTGTGAGCGTACTGGAAATCCAGCGGCAGGATGCGGCGGATGCCTTCGGTGTAAATGTCGGAAGGCGTAATCTTCTCTCCGAAGGCCAGCGCCGCCAGGATCGCGAGTTTAGACCGCGCGTCGTAGCCATCCACGTCGGCGCTTGGATCGGCCTCGGCGTAGCCCAGCCGTTGCGCGTCTTTCAAAACATCATCGAAGGGTGAGCCGTGCTTCTCGATTTCGGTGAGGATGTAATTGCTGGTGCCGTTCAGGATGCCGTACAGCGCGGTCACGCGGTCCCCCGAAATGCCTTCGCGCAGCACGGTGTGGATGGGGATTCCGCCCGCGACGCTCGCTTCCATCGCGAGGTTGATGCCGGCCGCGATGGCGCGGTCCCAGATCTCGGCGCCGCACAGGGCCATCAATTCCTTATTAGCCGTGACAACCGATTTCTTGTGCGCAATGGCGGAGTCGATGATCTCGCGAGCCACGATGGCGCCGCCCACCAACTCGGCGACAATGTCCACCTCGGGGTGCGACACCGCCTCGCGCCAGTCCGCGGTTTGGAAGATGGAATCCGCCAGGGCTAGTTTTCTAGAGGCAATCGACCGGCTGCAAATGGCTCTCACGCGGAGTTGGAACCCCAGCTTGAGCGCGATCTGTTCGGCGTTTTCGGTGAGAATCGCGAGCGTGCCCGAGCCCACGTTCCCCAACCCGACGATCGCTACGTTTACGTCCTGCATAGCCTATGCAGCCCGAGGTTACTGGTGCGGAGCGGCCAGATGCTCTTCGAAACTGACGGGCGGATTGTAGAAAAGGATGCGGCCGCAACTCTCGCAGAACATCATTTCTTCGGCGTGGCGGAGCTCCTGAAAGAACTGCGGGCGCAGCAGGATTTGGCAGGCGGAACAACGTCCAGCGATCGCCTCGGCGACAGCCGAACCGCCGCGCCACTTTTTGCGGATGCGCTCGTAGGCCGAATAAGCCGGCTTTGCCAGAGAGGCCACTAATTGCTGGCGTTCGGCCTTGAGATCGTCGAGCTGTTTCTGATCGGCGGCAGTGCGCTCTTGAGCGCGGGCCTTCTCAGCTTCCACTTGCTGTTTCTCTTCCTTCAGCGCAGCCTCGGCCTTCTTGACGTTGGAGTCCAATGGCTCGGATTCGGTCATCAGATCCAAGGTGCGGTCCTCGGCCTTGCGAATGGACGTTTCCGCAGAAGGTGATCTCATTTTGGAAAGCGCGGTACTGCTCGTTGGTTTTGGCGCTCAGCATCTGGTCTCTCAGCTTGGAGATTTTCTGCGTCTCCACTTTCACGTCGTCTTCCAGCTGCTTGCGTTCCTTCTGGTTGGCGGCGAGTGCGGCGCGGTCGGCCTCGAGGCGGCGGAGGTGCGAATCCAGGGCCTTTTCCACCAATGCGATGTGTTTCGGTAAGGTAGCGATTTCCCGCTCCAGGTCTGCAATCCTCTTGTCGAGCGATTGCAAGCGGGTGACCTGCTCGATCTCAACGGTCATCTGTCTTTCATCTTAACATTTCCTGGACAAACGCCGTCTATCATGCCGTCTATGATAAAGACGCATGCCGCGCACGCTGTTGTTCTTCCTGTTATTGAGCCAGGCGCCCGCGCAGGAATTGCAATTGGAATCCGCGCAGATCCGCGCTGGCGGTGCGGGCATTGAGGTGACGTTCGCGCCGGGCAAGCTGGACGCGCCGAGAGATACCGTGCTGGCCTGGATTTCAAACGCCGCCAGTGCTGTGGCGGAGTACTTTGGGCGCTTTCCCGTGGAGCATGCGCGTGTACTGGTGCGTCCGGCGGAAGGCCGCGCGGGCGTGTTTCGCGGCGCGACATTCGGCGCTTTCACGCGGATCTCGGTGGGACAATCCACCCGCGGCAAACAGTTCGATGACGATTGGATGATGACGCACGAGCTGATCCATATGGCGTTCCCCGACGTTAGCGGTTCCTCCGATGAACACCATTGGATGGAAGAAGGCATGGCGACCTACATCGAGCCGATTGCGCGCGCTCAAATCGGACGGATGACAGCCGAACGCGTCTGGGGCGATTTCGAGCGCGACATGCCGCAGGGATTGCCCGAGGCAGGCGACCGGGGTCTGGATCGAACGCCCACTTGGGGCCGGACCTATTGGGGCGGGGCGTTGTTCTGGTTGTTGGCCGACGTGCGGATTCGCGAAGCGACGCACAACCAGAAGGGCTTGCAGGATGCCATGCGCGCCATCGTTGCGGCCGGAGGAAACATCACCCAGGATTGGCCCATCGAGCGCATCGTCGAGACAGGCGACAAAGCGACCGGGACAGGCGTGCTGGCTGATTTATACGCGCAGATGAAGACCACCGCCGTTCCTACGGATTTGGACGAACTGTGGCGGCAGTTGGGCGTACAAGTGACCAGGAGCGTGGTGACTTTCGATGATCGGGCGCCGCTCGCCGAAATCCGGAAGGCGATTACGGCGCCCTTGAGAGCGGAACCGCCCTAGCGACGGACGCTCGTTTCGTGTGGCTCCCGCACGGGTTCATCGGACTGCGCATCGGCCCAGGCGTCGGCTTGTTTTTGCGCCTCATCCTTGGAGATGCCGTAGCGCTCCTGAATGCGACCCACTAACTGGTCTTTTTTTCCGGCAATCTGGTCCCAATCGCTATCCGTGAGCTTGCCCCACTGTTCGCGGGCCTTGCCTTTCGCTTGTTTCCAGTTGCCTTCGATTCTGTCCCAATTCATAGGGTTGTTTTTTCTCCTTGCTCTGGCTGGCAGCACGAAAGCAGCCATTCCAATAAGTACTGAGGGATCAGTTTCGACACTTTTGGGTAACGTGGAAAAACTTACGGAATGACTAATCGGCCGCGTCGTGATACCAGTAGAGATTGGCATCCATTTTTGAAACCCAGCTGCCTGGCGTCGAGCTGGTTGCGCGCGGCAAGGTTCGCGACATCTACGCGGCCGGCGATCACCTGGTGATTGTCGCGACGGATCGTCTTTCGGCCTTTGATTACGTGCTGCCCACCCCGATCCGCGATAAGGGCAAGGTTCTGACTGCGCTGACGATTTTCTGGCTGGACCAATTGCGGGACATTGTTCCCAACCACCTGGTATCGGCGAACGTGGCCGATTACCCGCCCGAGTTCCAGGCCTATCGGGATCAACTGGAGGGCCGGTCGATGCTGGTTAACCGGGCCAAGATGATCGACGTGGAGTGCGTGGCGCGGGGCTATGTTTCCGGATCGGGCTGGAAGGATTACCGCCGGGACGGCCGCATCTGCGGTATTCAGTTGCCGGCTGGATTGCAGGAGAGCGAGCAACTTCCAGAGCCGATTTTTACGCCGGCGTCGAAGGCGCAATCCGGGCACGACGAGAACATCACCTTCGAGGCGGTTGCCGAACGGATCGGCGAACCGTTGGCTTTGAAGCTGAAAGAATTGACGCTCGCCATCTACCAGCGGGCCGCGCGGTATGCCGCGACGCGGGGCATCGTCATCGCCGACACAAAGTTCGAGTTCGGATTTGTGGGCGATCGACTGGTGCTGGCGGACGAAGTGTTGACGCCCGATTCCTCGCGTTTCTGGCCGCGAGAAAGCTACCAGCCCGGCGGCCCCCAGCCATCCTTCGACAAGCAATATGTGCGGGATTATCTGGAATCCATTCACTGGAATAAGCAGCCTCCCGCGCCGGCGTTGCCCGCGGAGGTGATGGAGCGGACCAGCGAAAAATATCGAGAGGCCTACCGAGTGTTGACGGGGAAGCCGCTTTGAACTGGATCGACCTGTTACTGCTCGTGGTTCTCGGCGCTTCCATCCTGACGGGCTTCGCCGCCGGATTTGCACGCGTTGGCGTCGGTTTCATCGCGATGATCGTGGGACTTTTCTGCGGGTTCTGGTTCTATGGAATCGTAGCGGCCTATGTGCTGGACTACGTGAGCTCGCGCGCCATCGCAAATCTAATCGGTTTCTTCGTGATATTTTCCATGGTGCTGATGGTGGGGGCGATCCTGGGCCGGATCCTGGCAAAGTTTTTCAAATGGGTCGGGCTGTCTTGGCTGGACCGCCTGCTCGGCGGCGCCTTTGGACTGCTGCGCGGCCTGGTGATTGCCGCCGGGATGGTGACCGTCCTGCTGGCTTTTGCCCCATCGCCGCCACCCGGTTCGGTGGTGGATTCCCAGTTTCTGCCGTACGTCATTAGCGTATCTGGAATCCTTGCCGCGCTGACGCCCCGCGAAATCAAGGATTCCTTCGCCGCGACCAAGGACAAGGTGAAGGCGGACTGGTCCGAGCAAACCGCGCGCAAGCCCAAGGGACTTCGACACGAATGAGTCAACTTAGCCGTGACCTGCTGATTTTCGACCTGGATGGGACGCTGGTGGATTCCAAACTCGACTTGGTGCATGCCGTAAACGCGGCTCGCGGGTTGATGGATCTGGCTCCGATATCGGAGGAGTTGGTGTCGTCCTATGTCGGCAATGGAGCACCTGTGTTGATGCGGCGGGCGCTGGGGCCGGAGGCCAGCGAGGCGGACGTTGCGCGCGGGCTGGAATTCTTTATGACGTACTATCGAGCGCACATGCTCGACAACACGCGGCTCTATCCGGGAGTGAAAGATGCCCTCGACCGTTTGCGGGACTCGGGCGCGAAAATGGCAGTGCTGACGAACAAGCCCGTGCGGATCAGCCGTTCCATCGTCGAAGGACTGGGGCTGGCGCAGCATTTCTTTCGGTTGTATGGCGGGAACAGTTTCGACCAGAAGAAACCGGACCCCATTGGGATCGAGACCTTGCTGGAGGAAAGCGGCTTGACGCGCGAGCGCACCATCATGGTGGGAGACAGCGGCGTGGATGTCCAGACTGCGCGTAATGCGAAGGTGCGGGCGTGCGGCGTCTCGTACGGGTTTCAACCGGAATCGTTCGTGGAGTACCCGCCCGATTTCATCGTGGATGATATGCGGGAGTTGGTTGACTACGCCCTCAACCCCCCGCTTTCACCTGGCTAAAAGCCGCGAGTTGCCGTAGTTTCGTCCAGGCCGCGCCGGAATCGATGGATTGCGCGGCACGCTGCATGGCATCACGAAGGTCGGCTTCGCGGACATCGGTTGGTCCCGCGGCGAGGAGAGCGGCCGCGGCGTTGACGAGCACAATATCGCGCTGGGCGCCGCGGTGTCCTTGCAGAACCGCCGTGGCGATGGCCGCGTTAGAGGCGCGGTCGCCGCCGCGCAAAGCTGCGGAGGTTGCCTGCGGAATGCCGAAGTCGGCGGGTGTCCAGGTGAAGGAGCGAACGCACGCGTCCGTCACTTCGAAGACCAGCGTTGACGCTGTGGTGGTGATTTCGTCGAGTCCGTCGGCACCATGGACGATGAAGGCGCGCTGGGTACCGAGCCCAGCCAGCGCGTTCGCCATCAGTTCGGCCGCCTCCGCGGAGGGAGCGCCGATCAACTGTCGCGAGGCGCCGGCGGGATTGGTGAGCGGCCCGAGCAAATTGAACACGGTGCGCATCTTCAGTTCCACGCGAGCGGGCTGGGCATGCTTCATGGCCGGATGCAGCAGGGGCGCGAAAAGAAATCCGATGCCGATCTCGCGAATCGCCTGCGCGGCGCGTTCCGGGGCCAGAGACACATGAACGCCTAATTGTTCCAGGATGTCGGCGCTGCCGCATTGACTTGAAAACGAGCGGTTGCCGTGCTTGGCCACGCGCACGCCCGCTCCCGCGACGACGAACGCGGCGACGGTGGAAATGTTGAACGTGGCGCCGCCATCGCCGCCCGTACCGCAGGTATCGAGCAAGGGCTCGGGATGCGGGCCAACGGCTATGATTGCGGCCTTTTCGCGCATGGCTCGCGCGAAACCCAGCAGTTCTTCGGCAGTCTCGCCCTTGTTGCGCAGGGCCACCAGGAAAGCGGAAATGTGTGGCGTGCTGGCGTGGCCGTTCAAGATAACCAGCATGGCGTCGTGCGCTTCGGCGGCCGAAAGGTCTTCCCGCGCGGAGATCTTTTGCAGGAAAGGCAACAGCATCGAGGGGGCTTCGCCTCACGTTACCATGAATTCGAGGGGTTACCGACGATGAGAATGACAGCGGTTATGGCGGGATTGTCAATGATCGCAATTTTGTGCGCGCAGGAACATCCAGCTCCGCCGCCGGGTGGGGCGCCACACGAAGCCACCGCGGCGCAACCGCCCGCGCCTCCACCGGTAGATACGTCCTCGGTCACGAAACATTCGATTCAGATCAATGGCAAATCGCTCGCATACACGGCGACGGCGGGCACGCTGGTCATCCAGAAGGAGGCCAAGCCGTGGGCCAGCATCTTCTACGTCGCCTATACGCTGGACGGCGTGCAGGATGTCTCCAAGCGGCCGATTACCTTCGCGTTTAATGGCGGGCCGGGATCGTCTTCGGTGTGGCTGCACTTGGGTGCGCTGGGGCCCAAGCGCATCGCCATGGGGCCGGATGGAGAGCAGCCCAAGCCACCGTATCGCCTGGTGGACAACGAAGATACCGCCTTGCAGTTCACGGACCTCGTATTCATCGATCCGGTGAGCACTGGTTTCAGCCGCGCTGCGCCGGGCGAAAAGGATACGCAGTTCCACGGTTTCGACGGCGATTTGGAATCGGTTGCCGAGTTCATCCGCCTGTATTCGGTCCGAGCGGAGCGTTGGGGATCGCCCAAGTTCTTGGCCGGCGAGAGCTATGGGACCACGCGCGCGGCCGCACTTTCGCAATACTTGCTGGACAAACAGGGAATTTATTTGAACGGCATTACGCTGATTTCATCGGTACTGAATTTCGAGACGATCTCGTTTGCGCCGGGAAACGATCTTCCCTACGCGCTGTTCTTGCCCACCTATACCGCCACGGCGTGGTATCACAAGAAGCTGCCGAAAGATTTGCAGGGCGAGTTGGAAAAAGCGGTTGGCGAATCGCGGCGGTACGCGGGCGGCGAGTACGCTGCCGCCTTGATGAAGGGTGACAAGCTGACTGCGGCGGAGCGGATCGGCGTGGTGCGCGAACTGTCGCGCCTGACAGGACTGTCCGAGTCGTTTATCGAAGAGTGCAATTTGCGTGTTTCGCAGGCACGGTTTTCCAAGGAATTACTCCGCGACCAGCGCAAGACGGTGGGGCGCTATGACAGCCGGCTGGAGGGTTACGACATTGACGCGGCCGGTGAAAGACCGGGGTACGATCCCAGCTACGCTTCCGTCCTAGGCGCTTATACCGCCATGTTCAACGAGTACGTCCGCACTGAACTTGGGTATAAAAGTGACCAGCCGTACGAAGTATTGACCGACAAGGTGTCTCCGTGGAGTTACGAGAAATTTCAGAACCGGTATGTGAATGTGGCCGGGTTGCTGCGCGATGCGATGACGCAAAACCCGAATTTGAAAGTGATGATCGCCACCGGGTATTACGATATGGCAACGCCGTTCTTCGCGGCCGAGTACACCGTGAGCCATTTGGGCTTGGAGCCGGCCTTGAGCAATCATGTGAGCTTGACATATTGCGAGGCGGGCCACATGCTGTACACCAGGAAGAGCTGCCTGGATGGTCTGCATGGTTCCATGGCGGATTTCTATCAGAAGGCGATACCGGCGCCGTAGGTATAATCGGTGCGTATGAAGTGGACCTGGGCACTGCTAATGTTAGCGACGGAAACGTTGGCGCAAGCCCAGACCATGAACATGCAGGAAGTCGCGCAGGCGCTGGGCGTACGCTGCGAGTATTGTCATTCCGCGCCGCGCGGCAGCGGCCAGCCGGAGCCGAAGAAGGACATCGCGCTGGCAATGATGGCCATGACTCGCGATCTCAATGCCAAAGTGCAGGAGGCAACCGGCAAGCCGCCCAATGAAACTGCGAGGGTGGAATGCGTCACCTGCCATCGCGGCGTAGCGATCCCGCAGCCTCTCTCCGCGATCATCTTGCGAACCATCGCCCAGAAGGGCGGGGCAGCCGCCGTGGAACGATACCGCGATCTGCGGAAGCAGTTTTACGGCCGCGCCACCTACGATTTCAGCGAGGATGCGCTGTTCGAAATGGTCCAGCGCGTGGTTCAGGGCCGGCCCGACGATGCCATCGCGCTGCTCCGAATGAACCTGGAATTCGATCCGCAATCGGCCAAGACCTATGCCTTGCTGGGTTTCGCCTACACTCGCAAAGTGGATGACGCGTCCGCCATCGCGAATCTGCAAAAGTCGCTCGAACTTGATCCGACCAACGCGATGGCGCGCGGCCAGTTGGAGCAACTGCAGGAATACGGGCGCCGAAAGCAGCCACATTAGATTGCAGGCGGCGTAAGCCGTATAATAAATGGAGTCCCCCTTTCGGGTGGCCCGCCTCAGAAGCAAATCATGTTTGATAACTTATCCGACAAGCTGCAGAGGGTTTTCAAGAACCTGCGCGGCGAAGGGAAATTAACGGCCGAAAACATGGAAGCCGCGTTGCGCGAGATCCGCGTGGCGCTGCTTGAAGCGGACGTCCATTTCCGGGTGGTGAAGCAGTTCATCGAATCCATCCGGGAGAAGGCGCAGGGCGAAGAGGTGCTGGCCGCGCTGTCGCCCACCCAGCAAGTGATCAAAATCGTCCGCGACGAGCTGATCAAGACCCTGGGCAGCCACCAATCTAAATTGCGGATGGCGAACGAGCCGCCGACGGTGATGCTGATAGTCGGGCTGCAAGGATCGGGCAAGACCACCACCACCGGCAAGCTGGCGCGCTGGCTATCGAAGAACGGTCACAACCCGTTGATGGTTTCGGTAGACGTTTACCGTCCAGCCGCCCGGCAACAATTGAGCGTGATTGCGCGGGACATCAAGCTTCCCATTTACGACGGAACGCCCGAAGAGACCAAGCCGTTGGAACTGGCGCGCTCGGCGCTGCGCGAGGCCCGGCAAACCGGCCGCGACGTTCTTCTGGTGGACACCGCCGGCCGTCTGCACATCGACGACCAGTTGATGCTGGAGCTGCAGCAGTTGAAGGACGATCTGAACCCGACGGAAGTTTTGTTCGTGGCTGACGCCATGACGGGCCAGGACGCCGTGAAGTCGGCCGATCAATTCCACAAGAGCCTGGGCATCACCGGCGTGATGCTCACCAAGATGGACGGTGATGCGCGCGGCGGCGCTGCGCTCTCGATTCGGTCCATCACCAATCAACCGCTTAAGTTCGTGGGCGTGGGCGAGAAAATGGACGCGCTGGAGCCATTTCACCCCGACCGCGTGGCGCAGCGAATTCTCGGCATGGGCGACATGCTTTCCCTGATCGAGAAGGTGGAACAGAACATCGATCAGAAGCAAGCCGAGGAGATGCAGCGCAAGCTGATCGAGAACGAGTTTACGCTCGAAGATTTCCGCGACCAGTTGCGGCAGATTCGCAAACTCGGCCCGCTCGAGTCGCTGCTGGGAATGATGCCGCAATTGGGTCCGATGAAGGGCCTGAAGGATATGAAGGTGGATGAGAAAGAGATCACGCGCGTGGTGGCTATCATCGACTCGATGACGGCCCGGGAGCGCGCCAATCACATGCTCATCAATGGCGCTCGCAGGCGGCGGATCGCCAAAGGCAGTGGAACCAGCGTGCAGGAAGTAAATGCGCTGCTGAAACAGTACGCGCAAGCGCGAAAAATGATGAAAAGCATTACCGGCGGTGGGTTCCTGGGCAAGCGGCTGGGCAAACTGAAGCTGCCGATGTTACAGTAGGAGATAGCATGTTAATGATTCGCATGGCGCGATTTGGCGCCAAAAAGAAGCCGACGTACCGCGTCGTGGTGATTGATAAGGAGCGGGCTCGCGACAGCCGCTCGGTGGAAGTGGTGGGCACCTATAATCCTGTCAGCCAGCCTCAGGCAGTCAATCTGAACCATGAGCGCATTGCGTATTGGCTGAAGAATGGCGCCCAGCCATCGGACACCGTCAGCAGGCTTTTGAAGAACAATCCCGCCCCCGCACCCGTCGCCAGCGTCTAACGCAGCAGCTTCAGCGCCCAACTAAAGATCGCCACCGCACTCACAAAAGCCACCGCCACGATAGCCAATTGGGCAGAGGTGAGCCCCAGGGCCGAGCCAGTGTGTTTTTCGATAGCAGCCAGATTGGAAGCAGCCTCAGCGGGCTCGACTGGCGTGGTATGCGCCAGCTTGCGGCGGCGGTGTAGGGTATTGAGTTGAGCGATGCACCAGGCCAGAAACCCGAAATGAAAGATGCCGAAATAGACGCTGAGACGGCCGAGGTCCGGGTCGCGCAGGATGATCTTGTAGACAAACGCCGCCAGTGCCGTTTCTACAATCATCGCCGTGAACAGGAAATACTCAAACGTTGCGCTCGTTTTCCGCTGCGGCCGGCTGCTGTTCACGGTGGATGGGTCCACCGGTTTTATCGGCCGATCAGGCCTTTTCTCAGCTAGGGCGAATTACCGATTCAACACTCTTTCGAGCGCCACTTCCAGGCTAAGGATGGGATTTCCAGATCGCTGAAACGCATTGTCGTTCAGTGGGCCTGGCGGGACCAGCTCGATCAGAGCCGTCAAAACGATGCACTTCTCATGATAGTAGTCGGCTTCGGAATTCCCTTAATCGGGGGTCCATCCGGCCAGCCGGTTCAAGTAATCGGCGACCTGTTGCTGCCACTGGGGTGTGGAGCGATCGGCTTCACTCAGCAGGGTCTCGGCGGAGGAGAAGCGCAGCTTCTGGGTTGGAGCTGGCCTTCTTGACGGCGGCCGCGCCGCCTTGGGAGGGGCTCGCAGGGCCGCTCGAATCGGTTTCGCAGGCGTGATTCCTTTGTCGGTATTTTTCGAGCGAGTTCTCGAGTTCGGGAAAATGGAGTGAAGGCAGGGAAGCAGAAAACGAGCGATTGTCGGTCTGCATGTATTCCAGGAAGCCTCCCAAACTTACCCACAGGCCTTCGCGTCGTTGTTTGGTGACGCCCGCGCTTTGGATCAATTGCGCCAGCGGCGCCACTTCCTGCGGCGAAGCGGCTTGCCCGAGATAGTCGCTCAGAAAGTTCAGGTGATCGTTCTTGGAACGCTCTTTCTGACTGAACCCTCCGTTCACCACTGCGCCCAGCGTTAGATGGAAGTCCGAGAGATCGTGGACCAGGGCATCGTCGCAAGTGAGCGGCGCGAGCGCGGGGCGCGCAATTTCGCCGAACAACTTACGAGCGTTGGCAGGGTCCAGCGGCAGCATGTCGCGAACCGTTAGCGGCAGCGGCGCTGCGAAAAGCTTCTTCGATCAGATGCTCGGGCAGCTTCGCGATTTCCGCGGGCGCGGCTGTCCAGATCGGCAGGCTACAGAGCAAAATGCGGGCCATGGATCAAAAGTTCACGCCGGCATGCATCAAAAGTTCACGATGGACCCAAGAGAGACGGGGTCCAGGCTGGCGCCACCCACCAGCGCGCCATCGATCTGTTCTTCGGCCATCAAGCCGGCCACGTTGTCGGGTTTCACGCTTCCGCCGTAGAGAATGCGGCAGGCTTCCGCGGCGTCGGCGTCGAATTGACGGCGAATGCAGTTTCGAATAAACGAGTGTGCCGCGGACGCAATCTGGGGCGTAGCCACTTTGCCGGTTCCGATCGCCCAGACCGGCTCGTAGGCGATCACTATGCCGCGGAATTGTTCCGGACTGAGGTATCCCACGCAGCCGCGGAGCTGGCGGCCAAGCACTTCGTGGGTCTGATTGCTTTCGTGCTCGTGCAGCTTCTCTCCGATGCAAAAGATGGGCGTCAATCCCGCCTCGAGCGCGGCGCAGAGTTTCTTGAGCGCGGTTTCGTCTGTCTCGCCGAAGTGCTCGCGGCGCTCGCTATGCGCGACGATCACCCACTTACATCCAACGTCGCGAAGCATCCCAGCGGATACTTCGCCCGTGTAAGCTCCTTCGGCGGCCCAGTACAGATTTTGACCGCCGATTTCGATGTTCGTTCCGCGCGTAGCTTCGGCCGCCGCCGGAAGATCCACGAAGGGAGGGCAGATCACGATATCGGCGTGCGTTGCGTTCGCCACCAAAGGCTGGAACGTCTCGAAGAATGCTGTGGTCTGCGCGGGCGTTTTGTACATCTTCCAGTTGCCGGCCATGATGGGGCGTCGCATGGTCTAGACAATCGATTGCAGAAAGCTGGTTCCTTCGCCGATTTTGGCGCCGAAGTTTTCAGCCACGGTTTGGCCGATGTCGGAGAGCGTGGATCGCACACCGAGGTTGACAGGTTCCGTGTTGCGCGGCCGGTAGACCAGCAGCGGCACATACTCGCGGCTGTGATCCGTGGATGGGGTAGTGGGATCGCAGCCATGGTCGGCGGTGATAATCAGAAGATCTTCGCCGGAGAGTTTTGCGAACAGCGCTGGGAGCCACGCGTCGAACTCCTCGAGCGCTTTGGCGTAGCCTTCCACGTCGTTGCGATGGCCGTACTGCTGATCGAAATCCACCAGATTCACGAACAGCAGGCCGCACGGCAGTTCATCCAGCGCTGCCAGGGTCTTCGCCATGCCGTCGGCGTTGCTTTTGGTCTTTTCATACTCGCTAATGCCGCGTCCGAGGAAAACGTCGAAAATCTTGCCGACGCTGAATACCGCCACATGGCGGTCGTGCAGTTGATCGAGCAGCATCCCCGCGGGAGGCGGAACGGCGTAATCCTTGCGGTTGGGCGTGCGCGTGAAAGCGCCGGCTTCGCCAATGAAAGGACGCGCGATCACGCGGCCCACTTCCAGAGGACCGCGCAAAAGCTCGCGCGCAATTTCGCAGATCTTATACAGCTCCCACAAGGGGATCACTTCTTCGTGAGCCGCCACTTGAAAGACGCTATCGGCCGATGTGTAGACGATCGGCCGGCCGGTGCGCATGTGTTCTTCGCCCAGCTTCTTGATGATCTCGGTCCCGGACGCGGCGCAATTGCCCAGTGTGCCGCGGCCGATGCGGCTTTCGAACTCCTGCAGGAATTCGAGCGGAAAGCCGTGCGGGTAGAGCGGAAATGGTTTCGCCAGATGGATTCCTACCATTTCCCAATGGCCGGTGGTGGTGTCTTTGCCCGGGGATGCGAGGGCGCATTTCCCGAAGGCCGCAGTGGGCCGGTCCACGGGTCCCACATGCGTCAGCGGTTTCAGATTGCCCAATCCAAGTTGCGCGAGGTTTGGCAAGTGCAGTGGACGGGAGCGCGCGATATGGCCCAGCGTGTCGCTGCCGGCATCGCCATAGGCCGGGGCGTCCGGCATTTCTCCAACGCCGACGCTGTCGAGCACGATCCAAATGACGCGGCGGAATGGAGGCGTCATTGATTATTCGCTTGCGTCGGGGCGGCCTGTGGCGGTATGCCTAGCGCCGAGTTCACGCGATCGGTGAGCATGTCGACAAAGCGGTCCGGAAGATAGCCGATCATGCGCGTGAATAGCCGGCCCTGCTTGTCTAGGATGATGGTGGTTGGAATGGAGGAGACCTGCAGCAGGCTTTGCAAGCCATCTTCGAAGTAGACTTTCTGGGTCCAATGGATTTGGTCCAGAAACGGCTTCACCAGGCTGTGATCTTCGTCGGCGTCCACGGCCAGGAACACGACGTTGCCGGAATCCTTGAACCTCGCTTTCACTGCTTCATAGAGCGGGTGCTGGGCCCGGCAGGGGGCGCACCAGGTGGCCCAGAAGTCCAGCACAATTACCTTGCCGAGCAGCGACGAGAGCTGGAGCTTGTCACCGTCCAGGCCAGTTATCGTGAATTGGATGGGTTCTTTGAGATGCCCGTTGGGATCGAACTGGCGCAACTCGGCGCGGCGTGCCGCCAGCTGCGCGGAAGTGCTGTCGTAAGTCTTGAGAATCAGATCGCCCAGGCCGGCTTCGGACCCATGCAGCTTGCGATAGAGTTCGCTGATGCGTGCCCGGTCGCCGGCTCCGTCCGCGTCGGCTGAGCGCAGTCCGGCGATGGTGAAAGCTTCCGCGAGAGCCTGAATCGCTTCGGCGTCCCGGCCCGCTGCGGAGAGCCAGCGCGCCGCTTCCCGGGCCGCTTCCACGCTCGGAAAAATCGCATAGCTGGATTGAGCGAACTGGATCGCTTCCTTGTTATGGCCGAGCAAACCCTGGGCCCTGGCCTGGAGCAGCAACGCTCGCGCGCGGCCCCGGTCATAGTCCTCTTTCCGCTTCACCTCGGCCGGGCCGCCGCCGGGCTCGAATTTGTCGTTCTGGTAGGTGGCTTGAATCAGGTCCGCGAGATGGGTGGCATGCTCGAGCGCGCGTTCGGCCTGGGCTTGGCCGCCCTGATGCAGCAGAGCGGTGGCGACATGTTCCAGCACCTGAAGATTATTCGGGTCACGCGAGAGCACGCTTTCACCGTAGGCAGTCAACAGCCGGTCGTCATTCAGGTCGATCGCGGTCTTCACCAGCACGCGCTCGAGCTCGGCTCGTTGGGATGAGTTCGGGTACTCTTTCAAGTGATTCTCAATCGCGTGCGCGAAATCGAGAGGGCTGTTACCGGCTTCGCTTAAGGCTCGCTGCAAGCTGGCTACTTCAGGAGACTGGCGCTGCGCGAAAACCTGCCAGGCTGCGGCGAGCAGAAAGACACACAGCCACTTGCGTGAAGACTGCATTACTGCCGCCTCGCCTGGGGCGCTGGCTTACGAACGGCCTCCGCGATGGCCGCGGCGCGTTCGCGCGAAATGTGCAGATAGCTCTCGTTGCCGGCGATACGGTCTAGCAGCGGCAGGAACTGCTCAGGCGCCACCAGACGATTGTGGTCCCAGCTGGCCTGCATTTGCAGCAGCACTTCGTTAACGCCCAGCTTCTCAAAATGCGCGGTTCGATCCAGATTTAAAAAATGCCGTTCAGTCTCGCTGATGCGCTCGAAGCGGTCCAGCAAGGCTTGTGCGTTGGCGTCCTCGGAATAGTTGAATTGAATCTCGTGCCGCTCGGTCCCATCTTCGAATCGAAAGGTTTTGACGCCAAGATTGGCGATCTTGAGGCCGGATTCCAAGGGATGCTGGAAGTGATCGAGCTTTTCTGCCAGATCGAACAGCTCGTCGGTGGCTGCGCTGTCCAACCGAACTTGTATTGGGTTGTCGTCGTCCTTAGCCTCCTGATAGACCATCTGGCCATCACGTTCCACGGTGACCGAGACGAACTCGGGAACGCTGCCCTTAAAGTATTTGGAATAGAACAATCGCGGGGCGGCGCAGAGTGCGGTGGAAAGCGCCAGTGTTAGGGTAATGGTCCTCATCGCGCCGCTCCCAGGCGCAGAGCCGTGGAGGTGCGCGTAGCATGGCAGATGGCCACCGCGATAGCGTCGCAGGCATCTTCGGATTCGATCCCTGCTTCGAGGGCCAGCAGGGAGTGAACCATCAATTTCACTTGGTGCTTTTCGGCGCGGCCATAGCCGACGACGCTGGTCTTGATCTCGAGCGGCGAGTACTCGCCCAGCGAAAGTCCAGCTTCGGCTACCATCAGCAGGGCCACGCCACGTGCGTGCGACAGCTTCAACGCCGTTTTGACGTTTTGCGCATAGAAGACCTCTTCCACCGCGGCCGATTCAGGCAGGTGCGCATGGATCACCTGGCGGAGGCCTTGTGCGATGGCGAGCAGGCGGGTTTCGAGCGGCTGCTTGGGACTGGTGTGAATGGACCCGGCCGCAATCATGCGATGCGAGCGGCCATCACTTTCGATCAGGCCGTAGCCGGTGTGTTCGGTGCCACAGTCAATGCCTAGAATGCGCATGCAATGCCAGAGTACGCACGGCTGTTAGGCCATGGCTTCCAGCTCTTTTTCATCCACGTCGAAGTTGGAGTAAACATTCTGAACGTCGTCGTGTTCTTCCAAGGCTTCGCTCAGCCGCAGCATGGCCGCCGCGTTCTTGCCCTCCAGCTTGGTCAGATTCTTCGGGATCATGCCGATTTCGGCGGAGGCGGTGGGGATTCCGGCCTTCTGGATGGCTTCCAGCACGGCGTCGTGTGCCTCGGGAGCGGAAATCACTTCCCAATCCTCGCCGTCGTCGCGCATGTCCTCCGCGCCCGACTCCAGCGCGAGTGTCATCAGCTTATCTTCATCGGCTTTGCCCTTCTCGATGATGATCTGGCCCTTGCGTTCGAACATCCAGGCCACGCTGCCTTGTTCTCCCAGGTTGCCGCCGTTTTTCGAGAACGCGTGCCGGATCTCGCTGACGGTCCGGTTGCGATTATCGGTGGCCACCAGCACCAGAACCGCGGCGCCGCCCGGCCCGTAGCCCTCAAACATGACCTCATCGATCTGGCCGCCTTCCAATTCGCCTGTGCCGCGCATGATGGCGCGCTTAATATTGTCGGCGGGCATGCTGGCGGCCTTCGCGTCGGTGACGGCCTTGCGAAGGCGGGGATTCATGTCCGGATCGCCGCCGCCGGAACGGGCGGCAATCATGATCTCTTTGATAATGCGCGTAAACGCTTTACCGCGCTTGGCGTCGGTGGCGGCCTTCTTGTGCTTGATGGTCGCCCATTTGGAGTGTCCTGACATTGTGAAACCTCTGGCTCGCGCGAGCTTGGTTGCTTCGCCGGGGAGCCTAACAGATTAGAATATCATGCAAGAGCGCCGCGGCTTTGATTGGGCGAAAATGGTTGAAGGATATCATGTCGCCCTTCCTCGCGCTGGTTTTGCTGCTTGCCTTCCAGATCAATCAGGCCGAGCAAGGGCTGAAGGCGCTGGACGAGAAGCGCTATCAAAGTGCCGTGGACAGTTTCACGCAAGCGGTGGCGGCCGATCCCAAAGACTATAGCCTGCATTTCAACCTGGCGCTGGCCTACAGTCTGATGGGCAAGCATGCCGAGGCGATTCCCGAATACCAGAAGACGCTGGAGCTTAAGCCCGGACTGTTCGAAGCCGAGCTGAACGTGGGCATTTCGCTTTTGCGGGAAAAGCAAGCGGGCGAAGCGGTTCCGTATCTGACGGACGCCGCGGCACAGAATCCCAAGCAATATCGGCCTAGCTACTATCTCGGGGAGGCGCTGCTGGGCGCCGGCGAACCTGCCAAAGCGGAACAGGCCTACGCTGCGGCATTGGCCATTGATCCGAAGGCGCCCGCCGCGGAGTTGGGTCTGGCGCACGCGCTGGCGAAACAGCAACGTTTGGATGACGCGGCGGCTCATTACAAAAAGGCCGCCGAGCTGGACGCGCGGTATCGGGATGATTTGCTGGAACTCGGCTCGCAGTACGAAGCGGCCAATCAGCCCGAGCAGGCGATTTCGATCTACCAGCAATTCCCCGACAATCCGGGAGCGCAGGAACGCCTGGGGGAACTGCTGCTGAAGGCGGAGCGCCCGGCGGACGCGATCCCGCGTTTCGAAGCCGCCGTCGCGAAATCGCCTACCGAGGCCAATCGCGCGGCGCTGGCCGAGGCGTATCTGAAAAACAAGCAGCCCGACCAAGCGCTGCCGGTGGTGGAACAGATTCTGGCCGCCGATCCGGACAACTTCGAGATCCGCATGTTGCACGGGCGTATCATTCGCGATCAGCGCAAGTTTTCGGAAGCGGCCGGGGAGTTCGTGCGCGCCACCAAGCTGAAGCCCGATGCGCCCCAGGCCTGGAGCGAATTGGCGGGCGTGCTGGTGGTGGCCGAAGATTATCCGGCGGCTCTGGCGGCGCTGGATCGCGTGGCCGCGCTGCACGCCGAGAAGCCCGGTCATGTTTTTCTGCGTGCTATCGTTTTGGATAAGATGCGGGATCTGAAGCCGGCGCTCGCAAGCTACCAGCGGTTTCTCGAATTGAGTCATGGGGAGTTTCCGAATCAGGAGTTCCAGGCCCGGCAGCGCGCCAAGACCTTGGAAAGAGAGATCAGCAAACAATGAATTTCGCGTTGGCGATCTTCCTGGCGCTGGCCGATATTGCGAGCGTGAAAACGGAGTCCGATCCGAACCGGCGGTCGGAGTTGGCGCTGGTGAACGCGGACGAAAAGATCGACGAAGCGCGGCAGGCGTACCAGGCCGGGAACGAAAGCGCCGAGGACGCGGCCATCCAGGAAGTGGCCGATTCTGTGACGCTTTGTTATGCCTCGCTCGAGCAGACGCACGGCGAGCCTCGCAAGAGCAGATATTACAAGCGCGCCGAGTTGAAGGTGAGCGCCCTGATGCGGCGGCTGAGCGGTCTTCACGACGAAGTCAGCTTTGAGCTGCGCCCGCATGTGGAGGCCGCTCTGAAAAAACTCTCGGATATTCACGACCAATTGATTTCCGATATCATGAGCCGGAAGAAACAATAGAGGGATGGCGATGCGGTGGTTAGCAGTGTTGGTCTTATTCGGCGCCGCTGCGTACGCGCAGGAGCGCGATTTTCTTACGGCTGACGAGGTTGACCAGCTGCGCGAGATTCAAGAGCCGAACGCGCGCTTGAAGCTGTATGTGCTGTTCGCCCGCCAGCGGCTGGCGCTTTTACAGCAGTTCCTCAGCAAGGAAAAGCCCGGCCGTTCGGCGCTGATTCACGACACGCTGGAGGACTATACGCACATCATCGAGGCCATCGACACGGTGGCCGACGACGCGCTGGTCCATAAGGTAAACCTGGATGTTGGAATGAAGGAAGTGGCCGCGGCCGAATCCGAAATGTTGGCGACGCTGCAGAAAGTCGAGGACTCTGCGCCCAAAGATCTATCGCGCTTCGAATTCGTGTTGAAGAACGCGATCGATACCACCTCGGATAGCAAGGAGCTTTCCGAAGAGGATCTGCACAAGCGCTCCGGCGATCTGGAAGCTCAGGAGAAACGGGAGAAGCAGGAGAAGGAAGCCCTGCTCGGCGACAAGGAAAAGAAGGAAAAAGCCAAAGAAAAGAATGCCGCTGACGCAACCACCGACGACGGCAAGCCAAAGCGGAAGCCTCCCACCCTGTACAAGCCTGGCGAGAAGCCTCCCGATCAAAACTGAAGACCGCTTGCTGACCCGCGCGGCTCGGTAGCTTCGATTTAGGCCGTTCGCATCGCCTCCGTTTTATCTCCGCCAGCGATGGCCGCTTGCGCCGCCGCCAAACGCGCGATCGGTACCCGATAGGGCGAGCACGAAACATAGTCCATCCCGACGCGATAGCAGAACTCCACCGAGCTTGGATCGCCGCCGTGCTCGCCGCAGATGCCGATCTCCAGCTTGGGATTCGTGCTTCTGCCGAGCTTCACGGCCTGCTCGATAAGCTTTCCGACGCCTTCCTGATCGATGGTTTGGAACGGATCGGCTTTGAAGATTTTCAGCTCTTCGTATTTTTTCGAGAACTTGGTATAGTCGTCGCGCGACATGCCGAGCGTGGTCTGCGTCAGGTCGTTGGTCCCGAAGCTGAAGAACTGGGCTACCTCGGCGATCCGATCGGCCGTCAGCGCGCCGCGCGGGATCTCGATCATGGTGCCGATCAGGTATTTCATGTTTTTCATGCCTGCTTTTTCGAGCACTTCCCTCGCCACGCGCTCCACGATGTCCTTCTGCAGCGCGAGTTCGCGCTCGAAACCCACCAGGGGGATCATGACTTCCGGGATCACTTTGATGCCTTTTTTTGCCACCTGCACGGCCGCCTCGAAAATGGCGCGTGCCTGCATTTCGGTGATCTCCGGATGGACGATGCCTAGCCGGCAGCCGCGGAAACCGAGCATGGGGTTGAATTCATGCAGATCCTCCACTCGTTTGAGCAAAGCCGGAAGCCTCTTCTTCAGCTCACCCACCGGTATGCCGTAGCTTTCCGACATCTGCTTTTTGGTTTTGCTATTGGCGTGCGGCAGCACCGCGAGGTCCACCATCAGGGTCTCGCGCTTGGGCAGAAACTCGTGCAGCGGCGGGTCGAGCGTGCGGATGATCACCGGGTGTCCGTCCATGGCTTCGAACAGGCCGGCGAAATCGGCGCGTTGCATCGGCAGCAGCTTCTGGAGCGCCTTATCGCGCGTCTTCGGGTCCTCCGCCAGAATCATGGCCTGCATGTACGGGATACGATCGGCCGCGAAGAACATGTGCTCGGTGCGGCACAGGCCGATACCTTCGGCGCCGAATTCGCGGGCCGCCTTGGCATCGCGCGGGATGTCGGCATTGGCGCGGACGCCGAAGTCGCCCCGAAATACGTCGGCCCACTTCATGAACTCGACGAATATTGGCGACTTGGGATCCGGATCTTTGGTTTTGGCTTGGCCGAGGTAAACGTCGGCGGTGGTACCGTCGAATGAAATCCAATCGCCTTCTTTAACGACGATGTCCTTGGCGCCGACCTTCACCGTGAACTGATTCTTGTGCTCTTCGATATGCAGGGCGCCCGCACCCACCACGCACGGCAGGCCCATGCCGCGCGCAACCACGGCCGCGTGGCTGGACTTTCCACCCACCGCCGTCAGAATGCCTTTCGCGACTTCCATGCCGTGAATGTCGTCCGGCGTGGTCTCCTTACGGACCAGGATCACCGGCCCCTTCTTGGCGCTTTCCACCGCTTCGTCGGCGCTGAACACCGCT
Organism: Bryobacterales bacterium; assembly: GCA_963824345.1. Lineage (GTDB taxonomy): Bacteria > Acidobacteriota > Terriglobia > Bryobacterales > Bryobacteraceae > Palsa-89. The sequence continues at coordinate 648,713 of CAWGOZ010000002.1, read as the reverse complement.
CGCCCCACCGCCGCTCCCGGCGACGCATCGATGCCGTTGGCGATCTTTGTCAAAGTTTTGAGCGACGCCTGGTCGAACAGCGGATGCAGCAACTGATCGAGCTGCGCCGGGGCCACGCGCAATACCGCTTCGCGTTTGTCGATCAAGCCTTCTTTCGTCATCTCTACTGCGACGCGCAGCGCGGCAGCGCCGGTCCGTTTGCCATTGCGGGTTTGCAGCATGAAGAGCTTGCCGTTTTCGATAGTGAACTCGAAATCCTGCATGTCGCGATAATGCTTTTCAAGACTGCTGGTGATATCGCGCAGCTGGCGGTACGCGTCGGGCATGATCGCCTCCAGATCCGAGATGGGCCGGCCGGTGCGAATACCAGCGACGACGTCCTCGCCCTGCGCGTTTACCAGAAATTCGCCCCAGAAAACTCGTTCGCCGGTGGAGGGATTGCGCGTGAAACCGACGCCCGTGGCCGACGTATCGCCCATATTTCCGAACACCATGGCCTGGACGTTCGCTGCGGTTCCGATCTCGTCCGGGATCTTTTCCATGCGCCGGTAGGTGACCGCGTTCTTGCCCCACCAGGAGCGGAACACCGCGTCGCGGGCCATCGAGAGCTGCTCGCGAGGGTCTTGCGGAAACGGCTTGCCGTTCTCCTTGTTCACCAGTTTCTTGTAGTCGTCAATGATGACCTTCAGGTCATCGGCTGAGAGATCGGTGTCGAGCTTGGCCTTCACCTTCTTCTTGCGCTCGTCGAAGATGTGATCGAATTTGTGCATGTCGATGTCGAGCGCCACTTCGCCAAACATTTGAATGAAGCGGCGATAGCAGTCGTACGCGAAACGGGGATTGCCGCTGTTCTTGGCCAGGCCCTCGACGCTCTTGTCGTTCAATCCCAGATTGAGAATGGTGTTCATCATGCCGGGCATGGAGAATTTGGCGCCAGAACGCACGCTCACGAGCAGCGGGTCGGAAGCATCGCCCAGCTTCTTGCCCATCTGCTGTTCCAGATGCGCCAGCGCGTGCGCGATCTCCTCGCCGATCTCTTTGGGCACGGTGTTCTTATTCTGGAAATAGATGTTGCAGACTTCGGTGGAGATGGTGAAGCCAGGCGGCACGGGAACGCCCGCGCGGCTCATCTCGGCCAGGCCAGCGCCCTTGCCGCCGAGGATGTCCTTCATTTTGCCATCGCCATCGGCAGTGCCGCCGCCGAATGCGTAAACGTATTTTTTCATGATTGCCTTTCTGTGACGATTTCCGAGAAGTCAGCGATTGTGGAGAACTGTTGCAATAGATCGTGGAGTAACGCAAGCCGATTCAACCGGATTTCGGGTTTGGGGTCGTTTACGAGCACCTTGTCGAAGAACAGATCGACTTTGGGCCGCAGCGGTCCAATGCGAGATTCGAGGGGTTGGTCCTTCGTGCTGCGCATGGCATCGTAAAGGTCCAGCTCCGGGCCAGGTTCGAGGAGTTGAGCTTGAAACGGGGCACCGCTGAACTGGGCTTGTTTCAAGATGTTTTTGATGCGTTTGAAGCTCGCGGCTATGGGTTCGAAGTCCGGCGTGGTGCGGACGGCTTTGACGCGCAGCAGTCGCGCTTCCAGATCCATCAGATCGGTCCAGCCGGCCGCCATGCAAGCGCGGACTTCGTCGTAGGCGAAACCTCGGACGTCGCGAAAATAATATTCAACGCGATCGCGCATGAACTCGCCGTCGAGGGGCGGCACTTTGACCCGGCCCTCCACGATGATCCGCACGATGCCTTGGGCGGCACGGCGCAGCCCGAACGGATCGCGCGAGCCGGTCGGTGTCATGCCGACCCTCAGGCATTCCGCGAGGGTGTCCCACTTATCGGCCAGGCTGAGGATTCGGCCGGCGTTCGTCGACGGGATTTGATCTTCCATGCTAAGCGGCTTGTAGTGATCGTAGATGGCCCGCCAAACATCTTCTGGCTCACCCTGCGCACGCGCGTACAGTCCGCCGACGATGCCTTGGAGATCGGTGAACTCCTTGACCATGTCCGTAGTGAGGTCGCACTTTGCGAGCAACGCCGATCGTTCGTTGCCGCCAAGCAGCTTCACTAGTTCGACGACGCGCATGGTTTTGTCGTAGTACGAACCCAGCTTGGCTTGGAACGTGACGGTCTTCAGGTCCTCGAGCCGCGCGGTCAGCGCTTTCTTTTGATCCTGATCCCAGAAAAACCGCGCGTCATTAAATCGCGCGCGCAGCACCCGCTCGTTGCCGTGCCGCACCAAGCCGTCAGGATCGGCATCCGTATTCATGACAGCTATGAAGTTGGGCGCTAATTTGCCGTCGGCATCCTCAACCGACAAATATTTCTGATGATGCCGCATCACGGTGACCAGCACCTCTTGCGGCAGATCCAGATAACTGCGATCAAAACTTCCAAGAATGGGGGTAGGGAACTCGGTGATGTAAACCAGCGTGTGGAGCAGGTCGGGGTCGGGCTTGACGCGCAACGTCGCGATCCCGGACTCGATCTTCTCGCGCCTCTCGACCGCCGACAATAGAACGCCGTTGGCTCTTAGCTGCTGGTCGAAATTATCGATGGTGACCGGGATCGACGGCTGCCCGAGAACCCGGTGCCCCGCCGTTGTGTTGCCCGCCTGCACGCCGGCGATCTCAAACGGAACCACGGCATCGGCCAACAGCGCCACGAGCCACCGGATTGGACGAATGAACCGTGTCGCTTTGTCGTTCCAATACATCGTCTTAGGCCACTGGATCTTAAGAATCAGATTGGGCAGCTCGCGGGCCAAAATCGCACCCGTCGGCTGGCCTTGGGTTCGTTTTGCAAAACTGAAATACTCGCCCTTGGCGGTACTTTGGGTTCCCAACTGGTCGGCGGTGGTGCCCATCTTCTTCGCGAATCCAGCCGCCGCGCCAGCGCCAACCGAAGTCGGCGGACCCAGGACCAACTCCTCGACATCCGCTTGCCGGTGAAGCAATCCTTCTGCTCGCAGAACCAAACGGCGGGGAGTAGCATCCACGGCCGCGACACGTCCACCCAAAACATGCTGATCAAGCAATGCTTGAAACATGTCCTGTAAGTTGTTCAACGCTGGAACAATCATCCAGTCCGGAATCTCCTCGGTTCCAATCTCGAGCAGAAACGGAAGGCTCACGCGACTGCCTCTTGTAGTTCCATCCACATTGTGGCAACGCCGAGCGCGAGCTTTCGCACTCGCCCGATAACGCCGACGCGTTCGGTTACGCTAATGGCTCCGCGCGAATCGAGAAGATTGAAGATGTGCGAGCACTTGAGCACTTGATCGTAGGCGGGAAGCACCGTGTCCTGCGTCTTCAGCAATCGCTGGCACTCTTTTTCGTGCAGGTCGAAGAGCTGCCACAGCATGCCGACGTCCGCCAGTTCGAAATTGTATTTCGAGAACTGATATTCCTCCAGTAAGCGCACTTGGCGGTATTGGACTCCGGGCGCCCACTCGATGTCGTACACGCTCTCGACATTCTGCAGGAACGCGACGATCCGCTCCAGCCCATAGGTTAGCTCGGCCGGGATCAGATCGAGTTCGAAACCCCCGCATTGCTGAAAATAAGTGAACTGCGAAATCTCCATACCATCCAGCATCACCTGCCAGCCGATGCCCCACGCGCCCAGGGTCGGCGCTTCCCAATTGTCCTCTTCGAATTTTATGTCGTGCTTCTTCAGGTCAATGCCAATCGCTTCCAGGCTGCCCAGATATTGATCGATCACGTCGGCGGGCGCCGGCTTCAGGATCACCTGCAACTGTTGATGCTTGTACAGGCGATTCGGATTATCTCCGTAGCGTCCGTCAGCCGGGCGGCGGCTCGGCTGCACATAGGCCACGTTATAGGGATCCGGTCCAAGAACGCGCAGAAATGTTTCAGGCGCCATGGTGCCCGCGCCCACTTCAACGTCGTAAGGCTCTTGAATAATGCAGCCGCGCTCCGACCAATACTGTTTGATACGCAACACGGTCTCCTGAAACGTCAGAGGGGCGCTCATAGTGCCTCGAGAACAATGGGGGTTCGCAGTTTGCGCTCCACTTGCTCTTCAATTACTCGATTCAGTGCGCGCCTCAGGTCGGCTGCGGTTTCCTTAGTCCATGCGCGCGCGGCTAGCTGTTGGATGGGCGTCACTAGCATCTCTTCGATGATGGTGCGCGAATCGGCGGTCACGCGAAGCTCCGGCAAAAGTCCCGCCAGCCGCACCGACCACAGCGCGAAGTACGTGACTGCGGTCCAGACATTGCCGCCTGCGTGCAGGGAGTCCAGCACGGCGATCAACAATCGAAAATGCCGTTCATTGGTTTCGTTGGGTGGCAACAATTGTTCGGTAACTTCCGCCAGGTAATCCAGCGCAACGCCCGCCTCGTAGTTTGAGGCCAGCACAAATTGCGACTGCACCAGGTCACAGGAATTGAGGCTGACCAGCTCACGATTCTCCTTCTGAAAATATGAGACCGTCGCATACGACAGTCGTTCCAGCCCGGACCCAAAACTGCTTTTTGGCCGGCGGGCTCGCCGCGCAACTCCCCGAAGCTTTCCCTGATCGCGCGTGAAGAAGCTGACCACCAGGTCAGCCTCACGAAACGGATATGTTTGCAGGATGAAGCTTTCGCTCATTCGAGCGGGCATTCGGGCGAAGGCACTTTAAGTGACTAGGTTAACAGATTTGATATGAGTTTGGCTGGGCTAGAATGGCCATCTCCTCCACCAGGGTGCCCTCCGCGCCACCTTGCTTGTTGGACTGTCGGCCTTCTTTCTCAGCCTCTCCTCCGAAAGTTCCCGTTCAAGCTCCGCCACTCGTTGCCCGCGCTCGAATTCGCCATGCGTCATTGCGTTGGCCTCATCCCAATTCTTGGATCTCCAGTCGTCCCATTGTTTCAGACGCTGCAGGTCGGTGAGTTTACTTGATAACGTTCCACGAAAGAGGTCGAACAACCACCGAACCGGGAGGCCGTACGCAACCTGCTGGCCCTCGGCCTCGTCCCAACGGACTCTCGTTATACCTACTAACCGCCCGAACTCATTCACGATCGGAGCTCCGTCCATTTCCGCAGTGACCTCCTCCGGCACCTCAAGAACAATTCCGAGGTTGCCGTAGTCCCATACCCGTTCGAACTCAAATGGCAGCCAATCGTCCTCCGTCGCAATAGCCACGGCGTCCGCGATGTTGGGTGGCGTGATGTCGGCGGTTAACAGCTCCCAGTCGGAGCTCATCTCGAAATCATCAACGGTATAGAGCTGCAGGTCGACGGCTCCATGGCTGTCCAGCGGGATCCGGGGGGATTCAGGATTGAGGAGTTCCCGGCCCCGGTGAACAATCTGAATGTTCTCCATAGGTTCGGCGTAATCCCGAAAGGAGCCAGTCACGACAAGCATTTCGTCCAAGAGAAAGCCCCGACGCCGGACGGTTCCGTCGCCGTTCTGCCCCCACAGCGTGACTACGCATGCTTGGACATAATCTTTAACTTCTTCGTCGAACTCCTGTTCGAGACGTTCGGGCGCTAAACGCGTAGAAGTCGCGGACTCTGTGTTAGAGGCAGGTACATCTTCCGGCGCATTGACGTCCCGCCGAGTCTGACTTAGTTCCGCGAGCCTACTGTTTACAAATGATAGGAGGATTCGAGCGGCGAGTCTCCGTCGGAAGTCAAGCTCGTTTCGAATTAGACGGAGGTGAAAGCGATCATCCCAGCGTTGCCCGACAAGTTCCCAGAGAAGTTCGGTTGTCGACCTGTAGTAAGGGCGATCATTACGAGGCATGCGCTTCCCGGAGTTAAGCAATCATACCTCAGGATAGCGTCGCCCGTTAAGGTGAGGTGACATGCGAACGTATACCGAAAGATCCCCCGACGACGACAGTCGTAGCTTAAGTTCTTCAACAAGCATCGGGCTGCTGCGTCTGTCTGTCGAACTCTTCAATGAGCCAGGCGAAGTCGGTTCTGGGTACTACTTCAGTGCTTCATTGATTTCAATATCCCGTCTAAGGATGTCTGTAAGCAGATCGCATAGATCGACGCCATTTTTCTGCGCTTTTGCGTAGAAGTACAACCAGACGGTGCGCTCAATCGAAGCCGGAAGGAAGACCTTGGCGTGCGGCGGGATGTAATGGAGACCCCGAACGCCTTCGCTGAAGTCCACTTCCGCTGGCATGGCATCATCCTCAATTGGTTGGTTGCTCATCGATTCATTCCGTAGTGAGAAATCTCGGTCGACGTCGCTCGGCGGGCAGAGATAAGCCGGACTTTCGTGACCGGTGGTTCGAAATCCGACCAAAGATATACGACGGAAAGGACCTTACCATCGCCCCCCAAGCCGATCGAAAACCATCGCTCTTCAATTGCGCTGTGCTCGAGGTCCGCCACTGTAAGCAATCCAGGGTCAGCGAAAATGGTTGCCGCGAGTTCGAACGAGACTCCGTGCTTGATAACGTTGGCGGCCGCCTTGGCGTCGTCCCACTCGAATTGATATTGGCGTTCATTCAAGAACTGTCTGGCCTTATACTATCGCAGGATCGAGTGGAGAATCAGATTCGCTCGCCGCGCAACTCCCCGAAGCTTTCCCTGATCGCGCGTGAAGAAGCTGACGACGAGGTCGGCTTCACGAAACGGATAGGTCTGCAGGATAAAGCTTTCGCTCATTCGAGCGGGTATTCGGGCGAAGGCACTTTAAGTGACTAGATTAACAGATTTCGGTGGTGTCATTAGGCGTTCGTATCCAACGCAGCTTAGCACGGGAAGCCGCGGATACTTCGGGAATCGCGGATCAACACTCGCGAGCTGGCAGAGGAAAAATACGGAGCCACGGTCGGAAGTCATGCGGCGCATATGGGCGCAGGTGGCACAGAGTCCGACATTTTCCGCAGCGTGGCTCAAGGCATGTTACTTCGCGAGCGACCGTGCCGCCGCCAGCGCCGCTTCGTAATTCGGATAATCCGCTACTTCCTTCACATACTCGACATACTTGATGGTGTCGTCCTTGTCGAGCACGAAAATCGCGCGGCTCTCGATCCGCATATCCTTGATCAGCGTCCCATAGTGCTCGCCGAAGGAGCCGGAGCGGTGATCGGAAAGCATCTTGATTTTGTCGATGCCGAAATTTCCGCACCAGCGCTTCTGTGCAAACGGCAGATCCATGCTGACGGTGTAAATCACCACGCCGGGCAGTTTGGTGGCTTCTTCGTTGAAGCGCTTGGTTTGAGCGTCACACACCGGCGTGTCGAGCGACGGCACCACGCTGAAGATCCGGACGGTCTGCCCGGTTCCCGCCAGATTCACGGGCTGCAGCCCGTCGTTCACGGCGCTAAAATCGGGCGCCTTATCGCCGGCCTTCAACTCCGGCCCCAGCAGCGTCAGGGGATTTCCTCTCATCGTCGTAGCTCCAGGTCGTTCCATGCATTCTCCTCAAGTATGTTGGTTGAATTTCGACCTATTGTAGCAACTGTTCCAGCTTCGAAATCTCATTCACGGGCAGTTGGCAAACGTAATCCTGGCATACGTAGGCGGTGGGCTTGCCATCGATCTCGCGCACGCTGGCCGCCGCAGAAAAAAATCCCGCGCCGGAACGCAGCGTCACGGTCCGAGGGAGAAATCGCGAACTCACAAGCCGCAGAAACTCTTCGGAGTCGCCGGCGATCACCACCTCCCGGCGCGGCCCCAGCGCGTAGTCCAACCCAACCAGCATTTGCGGAACGGCGACGGCCTGCTGAGTAATCTTCGGGCCCAGTGCCTGCAACGTTCGCTCGGCGGCTTCGCGATAATCGGCGCGATCGGTGAAATGCGCCAGCCGCAGAAGATCCAGCAGCGCCACGGCATTTCCCGATGGCTCGGCACCGTCGTAATCGTCTTTCATGCGAAGCACCAGGCTGGGGTCGCCCGCGGCCGTACTGAAAAATGCGCCGCCGGTTGTGTCTTCAAACAGCCCCCGCATCTTGTCCGCCAGCGACATGGCGGTCTCCACATGGGCGGGATCGTAGTCGGCTTCGTATAGATCCAGCAGCGCGCCGATGAAAAACGCGTAGTCGTCCAAGAACCCGGGGATGGCCGCCTCGCCATCGCGATAGCGCCGCTGGAGCACGTTGGACTCGGGCATGTACATCCGCCTCAGGATGAACGATGCCGCCCGTTGTGCGGCTGCCAGATACCGCGGCTCGTTGAGAACCTGCGCGCCCTTGGCGAACGCCGAAATCATCAGGCCGTTCCAGGCGGTCAGAATCTTGTCGTCCAGATGCGGCCGGACGCGCTTCGATCGGATGGCAAGCAGCGCGGCCTTGTCCGATTGCAATTCCGCCTCGGTAGCGTCGTCCAGCGAATCGCGCAAATACAAAATGTTTTTCCCGGTGAACTCGCCATGCGGGTCTTCCGGAACGTTGCCGTGCTCTTCAACGCCGTAGATTGAAGCGAAGCGCGGGTAATCTTTCAACACCTCCTTCAACTCCGGCGCGCTCCAGATATAGAACGCTCCTTCGCCCTTTTCCTTGGGATTTGCCGGATCGATCACGCTGTCGGCGTCCTCCGCCGAATAGAAACCGCCCTCCGGATGGGTCATGTCGCGCAGTACATAATCCAGCGTGCTTCGCGCGATCTTCGCGTAGAACGGGTCGCGCGTGATCTGGAAGGCCTCCAAGTACGAAATCGCGAGCTGGGCCTGATCGTACAGCATCTTTTCGAAATGCGGAACGAACCAGCGCTCGTCCACCGAATAGCGATGAAACCCGCCGCCCAGTTGGTCGTGCATGCCGCCGTTGGCCATGGCGCGCAGAGTCCCGAGCGTCATATCCAGCGCTTCTTGCCGGTTGGATCGCACGTAATATCGAAGCAGAAAATTGAACACCACCGGACGCGGAAACTTCGGTGCGCTTCCGAATCCGCCATGCGCCGAATCGAACATACGGTGAAAATGCTGGAACGCGGCATCGAGCACGGCTTTATCGGGCGTGCCCGACGGACCGGAGACGCCTGCATACTGTGATAGCTGCGCGATCACGTCTCCGCTGGATTTCACGATTCGGCCGCGCTCCTTGCGCCAAGCCTCCGCAATCCGCTCGAGAACTGCCGCGAAGCCGGGCCGTCCGTAGCGATTGTCCGGCGGAAAGTAGGTGCCGCCGAAGAACGGCTTTAGGTCCGGCGTCAGAAACACCGACATGGGCCAGCCGCCGCTGCCTGTGGAGGCCTGAACGAAGGTCATGTAAATGCGATCCACGTCGGGCCGCTCCTCCCGATCTACCTTCACCGGCACGAACCATCGATTCAGAATGGCGGCAAATTGCTCGTTCTCGAACGATTCGCGCTCCATCACATGGCACCAATGGCAGGTGGAGTAGCCCACTGATAAAAAGATGGGCTTGTCCTCGCTCCGAGACTTCTCAAACGCCGCTTCGCCCCAGGGATACCAATCCACCGGATTATGGGCGTGCTGCTGCAGATAGGGGCTCTTCTCGCTGGCTAGATGATTGGTCACTTGGCGGTTCACTTCTCGATCACGAAATTTCCGACGAACAACGCGTCCACACCCGACGAATAAAAGCTCCGAACTGCATCGCGCGGGGTGCACACCAGCGGATCGCCGAACAGATTGAAGCTGGTGTTGTACAGGACAGGAAGTCCGGTGGCCCTGCCGGCGGCATGCAGCAGCCGATGATACAGCGGGTTGTCTTCCCGCCGCACGGTGTGGACGCGCACGGCATCGTCGCCGAGCACCGCCGCCTCAAACGTTTTGCGATAAGGCGCGCGCACCCGTCCCACGGTTGCCAGGTAGCGCGCATTCGGGCCGGCTTCGAAGTATTCGGACGCCATTTCCTCCGGCACCGATGCGGCAAATTTCCGGAACGGCTCGCGGTGTTTGATATAAATATTCAGATTTTCCGTGGAATACGGATTTAGCGGCGAAGCCAGAATGCTGCGATTGCCGAGCGCGCGGGGTCCAAATTCCATGCGCCCCTGCATCCACGCGATGATCATCTTCTCGCCGTTCAGATCGCGCACCGCGCGCTCCACCAGTTCTTCGGTGGTCATGAGATAGTTGAAGCGCAGCTTGCAATTTTCCAGGACTTGCTTGACTTCCTCCGCCGCATAGCTGGGGCCCAGGCAAAGGTCATTCAAGGAGGCGCGTTGCTTGTGTCCAAAGACGCTGTTCCAGGCGTAAAACACCGCGCCGAGCGCGGTTCCGGCATTGCCCGCGGCAGGCTGCACGAACACCTGTTTGGATCGTTCCAGCGCGCTGATGAGCAGCGCGTTCAACCCCAAACCGCCCGCTACGCAGAGCCGGTCGGCGGAGCCCGCCATGCGCAGGACAATGTTCTCGATGGCGCGCTGCAATCCCGCGGCGAGCGGGGCGCGCAGGGCGGGCGGGATCTCCTCGCCGGCTGCCAGACCGAGTCCCGCGTAAAACGTTTCGCTGAACCCGCCCTGGCTCAGACGATCCGCATCGAAGAAACTGCGATTCATGCTCGGCCACTCGCTGCAGCCCAGAATCTCCTCGAATAGTGGCAGAAACTGCTCGCCGGAATCGGCCGTGGAGAGCCACTGCACCTTGTGTTCGTCGGAAGCCGGGTTGAACCCCAGCAGTTGCGTGACGCGGCCGTACAGATCGCCCAACGAGTCGGGATAGTACAGATCTTTCTCCAGGTGCAGGTGATTTCCCGAAGCCCGCCAACGCGCGGCCGAGCGAAAATCTCCATCCCGGTCCAGCGTCAAGACCGTGGCGTCGTCGAAAGGCGATGGATAGTAGGCCGATGCCGCGTGCGCCGCGTGATGCTCCACCATCACCACTTGCGCGGCTGGAAATCGCGATCGCAGCGTCAGATGGATTTCCTGCGCAAACGGGCGCACCAGCGCGATGCAATTCACATCGACGGGCCGCAAACGAGCCACCTGAAGCGCCGTCGCGATGGCTGCGTCCGGCAAAAGCCCGGGTGACTCCTGGCGCGCCACCTTCCGTTCTTCCACCGCGGCCAGCAATTCTCCATCCTTCAGCACCGCGCAAGCGGCGTCTTTGAGGATGCCGCCCAAACCAACGATGATCATTTGGATTTCTTCTCGATTTTGGCCCACGTATCGCGCAGCGCGACGGTGCGATTGAACACCGGCTTATCTGGCTTGGAGTCCGGGTCGACGGAAAAATAACCCAGCCGTTCAAACTGGAAGCTGGATCCCGCCGGCGCTCTTCGCAAACTGGGCTCCAGCTTCGCGCCGCTGAGCACTTCGAGTGATTGCGGATTCAAATTGTCGGTGAACTCCTGCCCGGGATCCACCTGGTTGGGATCTTCGCGCGCGAACAGCGTGTCATACAGGCGAACTTCGGCGTCGATGGCATGCGCCGCCGACACCCAATGGATGGTCGACTTCACCTTGCGTCCGTCCGGCGCATTGCCGCCGCGCGTGGCCGGGTCATAGGTGCAATGAATCTCCGTCACCATCCCGTTGGCGTCTTTCACCAAGCTGGAGCACGTCACAAAGTAGGCGTACCGAAGCCGCACCTCGCGTCCCGGCGCCAGACGGAAATATTGTTTAGGCGGATCCTCGCGAAAATCGTCCTGTTCGATGTACAGCACGCGCGAAAAAGGAACCTGGCGGTTGCCCATGGTTTCATCTTCGGGATTGTTTACCGCTTCCATCTGCTCCACCTGAGTTTCAGGATAGTTGTCGATCACCAGGCGCAGGGGCCGCAGCACCGCCATCACGCGGGGCGCCCGCTTGTTCAAGTCCTCGCGCAGAAAATATTCAAGCAACCCAAGTTCGGTGGTTCCGTTCGTCTTCGAGACACCCACACGGCGGCAGAAATTGCGGATTGCTTCCGGCGTATAGCCGCGGCGTCGCAGCCCGGAAATCGTCGGCATGCGCGGATCGTCCCAGCCTTGCACCAGTTTGTTTTGCACCAGCGCCAGGAGCTTGCGCTTGCTCAGCAGCGTGTAGGTTAGGTTCAAGCGGTCGAATTCGATTTGCTGCGGATGATAGATCCCAAGCTGTTCCACATACCAGTCGTAGAGCGGCCGGTGATCTTCAAATTCCAGGGTGCAAATGGAGTGCGTGATGCTCTCGATCGAATCCGACTCGCCATGGGCGAAATCGTACATGGGGTAAATGCACCACTGATTGCCGGTGCGATGGTGTACTGCGTGCAAGATCCGGTACATGATCGGATCGCGCAGGTTTAAATTCGGCGACGCCATGTCGATCTTGGCTCGCAGCGTCCGCGCACCGTCGGGAAACTCGCCGGCCCTCATTCGCGCGAACAGGTCCAGGTTCTCTTCCACCGATCGGTTACGATAGGGGCTCTCTTGGCCCGGCTCAGTCAGCGTTCCGCGTTGCTGGCGCACCTGCTCAGGCGTCAAGTCGCACACGTACGCCCGGCCGGCTTGGATCAACTGGACGGCCCACTCATAAAGTTGTCCGAAATAATCGGACGCATAAAACAGCCGATCTTCCCAATCGCCTCCCAGCCATTTGACATCTTCGATGATCGAGTCGACATATTCCGTTTCTTCTTTGGAAGGATTCGTGTCGTCGAACCGCAAGTTGCATTTGCCGCCGAACTCTCGGGCCAGGCCGAAGTTCAGATGGATGGATTTCGCGTGGCCGATGTGCAGGTAGCCGTTCGGCTCCGGCGGAAAGCGCGTATGCACGCGTCCCCCGAACTTATTGGTCTTCAAATCGTCCACGATGATGTCGCGGATGAAATTGGAAGGGGCCGTCTCCGGCGCGGTGTCGGCGCTGTCAGCCTCGCTCGGTCGTGGATGCATGATCTCCTTGCAGCATTTCAATTGCTTTTTCGATGCGCTTCAAACACGTCTCGCGTCCCAAAACTTCCAGCGTTTCAAATAGGGGAGGAGCATTCTTGCGCCCGCACACCGCCACGCGAATCGGCTGGAACATCTGTCCTGCCTTGATCTTCAATTGCTCCGCGCCGCCCCGCAGCGCTGCTTCCAAGCCCGCATGACTGAAGCTTGCTCCGGAGAGGATTCCGTGCGTAGCTTGCAGCACCGCAAGCGCCAGTGTTCGGTCGCCCTTCTGTGGAACTAGCTCGCCCGCATCGTAGGGCGCCAATTGGTCCACAAAGAAGAAGTCCCCCATGGTCGCCACATCGCGCAAGGTCTTGATGCGTTCCTGCAGCAGTGGAGCGACCTTCAGCATCTTGGCGGGGTCCGCGCGCAGCCCGGCCGCGCAGGCGAACGGAAGCATCAGCCGCGCCAGCTCCTCCACCGGCAGCGTGCGAATCAGCTCGGCGTTCAGCCACATTGCTTTGGGATCGATGGGGTCTTCCTCCGTGAAGTTCACCACCGCGTTATGCCGGTGAATCCCCTCGAATGAAAATGCCAGCATCAGCTCCTCGCGTGAGAGCTGCTCGCGATTGTCCTTGGGCGACCATCCCAGCAGGCACAAAAAATTGATATATGCGTGCGGCAAAAAGCCCGCGTCGCGATAGGTCAGAACGCTCACCACCGGCCCGTGCCTGCGTTTAGACAGTTTCGATCCATCCGGCGCGATCAGCAGCGGTAAATGGGCGAATTGCGGCGGTTCCGCCCCCAGCGCTTGAAAAATGAGCACATGCTTGAAAGTGTTGGTGAGATGGTCCTGGCCGCGAATGATAGTGCTGATTCGCAAGTCCACGTCGTCGGCGCAGGAGGCCAGGTGATACATGGGGACGCCGTTGCTTCGCAGCAAGGCGAAATCTTCGATGTCGGCCGCCAGTTTCGATTGTTCGCCGTAAACAGCATCGTGAAATTCCACCGCGACCGAGCTTTCCCGAGGCACTCGGAAACGAAGCACGAAAGGCTCTCCGGCATCCGCGCGGCGCTGGCTCTCTTCGGCCGAAAGCTCCCGCATTCCGGGATTGAAAAGCCATGGGCCGCCGGCGTGCTCTTTGTCTTCAACCGCTGCTGCCGGCGTGAAATCGCGATAGGCCAGGCCGCGGTCGAAAATCGCCCAGGCCATCTGGCGGTGCAAATCGCCGCGCTGCGACTGCTGGTATTCCTCGTCCCAATTCAAATCCAGCCATTTCAGGCCATCGAAGATCGAATCGAGCGACGCCTGGGTGTTGCGATCTACATCCGTGTCGTCGATGCGCAGAATCATGGTTCCGCGATTGCGGCGCGCGTACAGCCAGTTGAAAATGAACGTCCGGGCGCTCCCAATGTGCAGATAGCCGGTAGGTGACGGGGCAAAACGGACACGCAGCATGAAATCTCAGGATACAGGAGCCGCGCCGCCAGCGACCACTCTACGGAACATCTCGGCGAACTCCGGGATGGAAAGCTGCTCGGCGCGCTTGCCGGTTTCCGGGAGTGAGTCAAGGATGGCGCGGTCGTAGAACCCGAACAAATTATTGCGAATTGTTTTGCGTTTGTGGCGGAAGCAACGGCTCATGAAATCGAGAAACGCCGTGCGATCCACGGCGGGGAAGTCGGACGCGGGCTTGGGCGTTAATCGCACCACGGCGGAATCCACCTTTGGCGGGGGCCGGAAGGCGGCGGCGGGTACGCTGAAAAGCAGCTCCGGAGAGCTCAGCAGCTGGGTCTCGACGCTGAGGAATCCGTAGTCTCGCGTGCCGGGGTGTGCAGTCAGCCGCTCGGCCACCTCTTTTTGCAGCAGAAAGACCGCGTGAATCAACCGGCCGCCCAGCCGCAGCGTCTTCTCAAGAATTGGCGAGGTAATGTAATACGGAATGTTTCCAACCACTGCGACCTCGCCCCACTGCGCCAGGTCGGCTTTCAAAACGTCCGCCTCCAACAGCGTGAGCCGGGGCTCAGCGCGAAATTTGGCGCGCAGATACTCAACCAGCACCGGATCGATTTCGATCGCCACCACGCGTTCCGCCCGCGCCAAAAGATGCGATGTCAGCGCACCGCGCCCCGGGCCAATCTCGACCACGGTAGACGTGCCTTCCGGACAGGCGGACTCGGCGATCCGCTCCAGAATCGCTTGCCGGGCTAGAAAATGCTGACCGAGCCGTCTTCCCAATCTTCGATGCTCTCGCGTTTCTCAACCGCCGATCCGCAGCAATTCCACCTCGAAGATCAGGGTCGCGCCACCCGGAATCAACGGCGGACTTCCCTGAGCCCCATACGCGATGCCGGCCGGGCATACCAGCTCCGATTTTCCGCCGACCTTCATTTTTTGCACGCCTTCGGTCCAGCACGGAATCACCTGGCTCAGCGGAAATTGCGCCGGCTCGTTGCGCTTGTAGCTGCTGTCGAATTCTGTCCCGTCTACCAGCGTGCCGCGATAGTTCACCTGCACTGTGTCGCTGGCTTTGGGCGATCCGCCGGAGCCCGCACGCAGCTCGCGATAAACCAGCCCGCTCGGGGTCTTGATCGCGCCGGGCTGTGCGGCCGCCTTATCCAGGTAGGCCTCGCCCGCCCCGGATTCGGTGGACTTGGACGAACATCCGGCCAGAGCAATTGCCAGAAGAACCAATGGTGGGCGCATGTGTACAGCGTAGCAGCGCCACGCGGCTCGCTCCAGTTTCGTCCCGGAATGCCTTGACTGTCGACTCGCGATCGAGGGAATCCAAGTGGCCCCTTGCCACGTGCTTGCAATCCTATTTGATCCTTATCCGCCTGCCTGTTATCCTTCTCCAGAATGTCTGCGAATGAAACCGCGGCTCGAATTCTGGATGGAAAATGGGTTCGCGACCAGATTCTCGGCGAGCTCAAGCCGCGCGTCGAAAAGCTCGCGGCCGCGCGCCGTCCGCCGGGGCTGGCCGTCATCCTGGTGGGGCACGACCCGGGCTCGGAGATCTATGTCCGCCTCAAAATCAAAACCTGCGGCGAGCTCGGAATCTACAGCGAAAAAATTACGCCGCCGGAAACGATTTCGACCGGCGACCTGCTTGGGATCATCGAAGGACTGAACCAGCGCTCCGAGATCGACGGCATTCTGGTGCAGACACCCCTGCCCCGGCACGTGGACAAGGAGCGAGTTCTCCTCGCCATCAGCCCCGCCAAGGATGTGGACGGATTCCATCCGCTGAACGTCGGGGCGCTGGTGGCAAATATCCCGGGGCCGCGCCCCTGCACGCCGCTCGGCATCATGGAAATGCTGCGCCGCTACGACATTCCGCTGGCCGGACGCAAGGCCGTGGTCGTTGGCCGCAGCGATATCGTCGGAAAACCGATGGCGCTGCTGCTGCTGCACGCCAACGCCACCGTCACCATCTGCCATTCGCACACTTCGAAGCTGGCCCAGGAATGCCGGCGTGCCGACATCCTGGTCGCAGCCATTGGGCGCGCCGGCCTGGTCACGCGCGAGTTTATCCAGCCCGGCGCCACCGTCATCGACGTCGGCATGAATCGCTTGCCCGACGGAAAAGTGGTGGGTGATGTGAATCCCGACGATGCCAAGGCGCTGGCCGGCGCCTACACCCCCGTGCCGGGCGGTGTCGGACCATTGACGATCGCGATGCTGATGGCCAACACCGTGGAGAGTGCCGAACATCGCTTGGGTTCGGCGCCGGTGGGTCGTGCATAAAAGCTATGCTCCGCGTAGGTTTGACCGGCGGTTTGGCGTCCGGCAAAAGTTTCGTGGGGGACGCGCTGGCGGAGCTGGGCTGCTATCTCATCGAAGCCGATAAGCTCGGCCACGAAGTCATGCTGCCGGGCGCCGAAGCGTACGACGCTATCGTGCGGGAGTTCGGCTCCGTGGTCCTGGATCCGGGCGGCTACATCGACCGCCGCAAGCTCAGCGCGCTGGTGTGGGATCATCCCGAGCGCCTCGAAAAACTCAACAGTTTCGTTCATCCCGCCGTGCGCGTCCGCGAGCAGCGGCGCATGGCCGAAATCGCTCAGGCCGATCCCAACGCCATCGCAGTTGTGGCGGCGGCCATTCTGGTTGAAACTGGTAGTTATAGGAATTTCGACAAGCTGATCGTCGTCACCTGTACCGCGGAACAGCAAATGGAACGCGCACTGAAGCGAGGTACGTATAGTAAAGAGGAGGTGCTGGCGCGTCTGAGCCGGCAGCTGCCTCTCGAGGAAAAGTTGCGCGTGGCCGATTACGTGATTGATACGTCCGGTTCAAAGGAGAATACGCTCGCGCAGGTGACAATCGTTTACGAATCGTTGCGGAGTTTATCGGTATGAGATTGCGCATTTTTGTCATCACCGCCTTGCTGGTGGGCGGATTCTTGTATGTCACCACGAAGAGCGACTGGGCCCAGCACCGCCTTCTGGATCCCAACGCCGGCTCGGGGCCGTTGTGGTCCGGGCCTGCGACCACGCACGCCACCAGCCTGAGCTCCGATGAAAACAACAACATCGATATCTACAAGGCGGCGCATATCGCCACCGTGAACATCACCAGCACCGTGTACCGGCGCACCATTTTCTGGGAAGTTTACCCCTCGAAGGATCAAGGTTCGGGCTTCCTGATTAGTGCGGATGGCAAGATCCTCACCAACAACCACGTGGTTGCCAACGAGCGCCAGCTCGAAGTCACGCTTCCGGATCAATCGCATTACAAGGCCCAGTTGCTCAGCCGCGACGAAGCCAATGATGTCGCGTTACTGCAGATCCAGCCGCGCGCCAAACTGCCCTCGCTGCACCTGGGCGATTCGGACGGCTTGCAGGTGGGCCAGAAGGTGCTCGCCATCGGAAATCCATTTGGTCTCGAAGGAACCTTGACTACCGGGATCGTCAGTTCGCTCGGCCGGACTATTCGCGGCGAGAACGAGCGCACACTGGAGGGCTTGATTCAGACCGACGCGGCCATCAATCCCGGCAATAGCGGCGGACCGCTGCTCGACTCGGCCGGCAACGTGGTGGGAATCAACACCGCGATCCTGGGACCGAATGGGGGCAACGTCGGCATCGGATTCGCGATGCCCATCAATCGGGCCAAGCTCATGATCGATGATTTTCAGGCGGGTCGAAAGCGGCCCAAGCTGGGTGTCTCGGTGGTGCAGGTCTCAGGCGACTATGCCGACGCGCTGAATCTGCCATCGCGCGGCGGCCTGCTGATCCAACAGGTGGATGCCGATTCCCCGGCGTCTCGCGCCGGTCTCCGGGGCGGCCGGCAGGAAGTCCAGATCGGCAATGCCCAGGTGCTGGTGGGCGGCGACTTGATCATGTCCATCGACGGCCAGCCCGTGGAGCGCGACGACGCCATCAGCCGCGCTCTGGCGCACAAACGCGCCGGCGACACGCTGGAGCTCACCATCTTTCGCAACGGCCGCACCATAAACGTGCGCGTGCGATTGAGCGAAGAAGGCGCCATCTAATCCGATCCGAACGCATACCGAAAACTATTCGCCGCCATCTCCTCGGCCGGCAGCCCGAACATCTTCTCGGCCAGCTCATATTCGCGCGCGAGCGTGGTTTGAAAGAACGCCGGATCGTCGGTGTGGATGGTGATCGGCACCCCGGCCCGATACAGCTCGCCGATTGGATGCGTATCGAGCGACGGCACCGCGCCCGTACAAACATTGCTCGAGATGCAGACTTCCAGTGGCACGTTGTCCTCGCGCAGTCGCGCCATTAAAACTGGATCCTTCACCGCCGCGATGCCGTGCCCGATGCGTTCGGCTCCAATGGCGAGCGCGGACCACACGGATTCCGGACCCGCGGTTTCGCCCGCGTGGCACACCAGGCGCAGCCCGCTATCGCGCGCGTAAGCGAATACATCGCGAAACCAATGCGCCGGACCGCGCACTTCGTCGCCCCCGATCCCATACGCGATGGTTCCTGCATCGCGGCGCGACACGGCGAATTCGGCCACGGCCTGCCCCTTCTCGGGGCCGAATTGGCGGATCGCGTCTAAGATCCAAAAGGTCCTGACCGAAGAGCGCTGCGACTCGCGCCATACCGCGTCATAGACCGCCGCCAAATCCTGCTGCTTCCACAGCACCACGCCGGCCGACAAAGTGATCTCGGCGTAAGTCACCTCTTGCGCGGCCAGCGAGTCGAGCAAATGTCGCGTCGCCAGGGCATAATGTTCCTGCTTCTCGAGTTTCTTATTAACCCAGATGTACCCTTGCAGGAACTCAGCGAACGAACCGCACTTCAAATTGGCCTCGATCTCCGCGCGCGAGAGCGATGGATCGATCGCCAGCAGCGTCTCCGGCCCAATGGATCCCTCCAGATGTACGTGCAACTCGGCCTTCTTCACTAAGCCCTCTGCCATAATAACTGTGCATGACTCCGCTCGAGCTGGAAGCCATTCTGAACGGCACGCACGGCGACCCTTTTCACGTGCTGGGGCCGCATCAGACGGACGACGGCTGGGAAGTGCGCGCGTTCCTTCCGCAAGCCCGGGATGCGGCAATCCGGATGGCTGGCGCCACGCATCCCATGCGCAAGACGCGCTCGGAGGGTTTCTTCGCCTTCACCCTGGGGCACGATCCGGGAACCTATACGCTCGATCTCACTCTCTGGAACGGTTCGCATGTGGAGATTGAAGACCCCTACCGCTTCCCGCGCCTCATCTCCGACTTTGACCTGCACATTCACGGAGAAGGAACGCAGTACGAGAGCTACCACAGCATGGGCGCGCATATCGTGGAGTGTCTCGGGGTCTGGGGCGTCCGCTTTGTGGTGTGGGCGCCGAATGCGGAACGTCGTCAGCGTGGTCGGCGATTTCAACGATTGGGACGACCGGCGGCATCCCATGCGCCGGCGATCGGGTGGCGTCTGGGAGATCTTTCTGCCTGGAGTGGGAACCGGCGCCAACTACAAATATTCCGTGCGAGCCCCCGGCCGCGGATATCGCCAGCAGAAAGCCGACCCTTACGGATTCGGCACGGAGGTGCCGCCCAAATCCGCTTCCGTGGTCTGCGATCTGGCCAGCTATCAATGGAACGATGGCTCCTGGATGGAGGCCCGCGCCCGCAGAGATCACCTGAAGGATCCCATCTCCATCTACGAAGTGCATCTGGGCTCCTGGCTACGCGGACCCCACAACGCATATCTGAGTTATCGCGAGCTGGCCGACAAGCTGGTGGAATATGCGGTCCGTCTGGGCTACACGCATCTGGAATTGCTGCCGGTGATGGAGCATCCTTTCTCCGGTTCATGGGGCTATCAGATCACCGGCTTCTATGCCCCCACTTCGCGCTTCGGGCCTCCGCAGGACTTCATGTATTTTATCGATCGCTGTCATCAGGCCGGACTCGGAGTCATTGTCGATTGGGTGCCCGGCCATTTTCCCAAGGACGCGCACGGCCTGGCGAATTTCGATGGGACCGCGCTCTATGAACACGCCGATCCGCGCAAGGGCGAGCACAAAGAGTGGGGCACTCTGATCTTCAATTATGGCCGCAATGAGGTGCGCACTTTCCTCATCTCGAACGCCCTGTTTTGGCTGAAGGTGTATCACATCGACGGGCTTCGCGTGGATGCGGTGGCATCCATGCTGTATCTGGATTACTCGCGGCAGCCCGGCGAGTGGATTCCCAACATGTACGGCGGCAACGAAAATCTGGAGGCCATCGACTTCCTGCGCCGCTTTAATGAACTCGCGCACCAGGTTCCGGGCGCGCTGACCGCCGCCGAGGAGTCCACCGCGTTTACCGGCGTCTCGCGGCCGACGTACCTGAACGGGCTCGGCTTCACCATGAAGTGGAACATGGGCTGGATGCACGACATGCTGGATTACTTCGAGAAGGACCCCGTTTATCGCAAGTATTATCACAACGTCATCACCTTCAGCATGCTGTACGCGTTCACCGAGAATTTCATCCTGCCCATCTCGCATGACGAAGTGGTGCACGGCAAGCGCGCGCTGTTGAGCAAAATGCCGGGCGATATGTGGCAGAAATTCGCCAACGTGCGGGCCTTTCTCGCCTACATGTACGGGCATCCCGGCAAGAAGCTGCTGTTCATGGGATCGGAAATCGGTACCTGGGACGAGTGGTATAGCGAGCACGGATTGCCCTGGGAAGTGCTGCACTACGAGTCTCACCGCAAGCTGCAGGCCCTGGTGGGCGAATTGAATCGCATATATCGTGCATATCCGGCTTTTTATGAAGTTGATTTCCATTGGGCGGGGTTCCAATGGGTGGATTTGGGGGATGTGGACGGCTCCACCATCTCGTTTATTCGCAGGCCGCAATCGGGAACGCCGTTTCTGCTGTTCGTGTGCAACTTCACTCCGGTCCCCCGCATGAACTATCGCGTGGGCGTTCCCGATCCGGGCGTCTACCGCGAAATCCTGAACACCGATTCTGAATTGTGGGGTGGCAGCAACCTGGGCAACAGCGGGCAGGTCTGGTCCGATCCTGTTTCCTACAACAATCACTATCACAGCCTTTCGATCACTTTGCCTCCGCTCGCGGTGGTGGTCTTCGAATCGCCCGCTTGAGTATGAGCGTTTCCAGGTCCCGCGTCACTCTTTCGCTCGCCGCCCTGGCGCTCCTGATCTGCTACGCGTCCACGCTACGCGGCATGGCGCAGCAATGGTGGACCGATGAAGACATGGGCTACGGATTCGCAGTTCCCTTCGTGATCGCGTGGATCGTATGGAACGAGCGGGCGCGCTGGTTGAAGCTCCCCATCCAAGGAAGCGCCTGGGGATTCGCGGTGCTCGTCGCGGCCGCGTGCCTGCAAATCGCGTCCGCGTTCGGTGCCGGGCTTTTTGCGGCCTCCGT
Organism: Bryobacterales bacterium; assembly: GCA_963824345.1. Classification (GTDB taxonomy): domain Bacteria; phylum Acidobacteriota; class Terriglobia; order Bryobacterales; family Bryobacteraceae; genus Palsa-89. The sequence goes on along the minus strand of CAWGOZ010000002.1, from coordinate 627,141 downwards.
CGCGCTGGTGCTGTCGCTCGCGGGCGTGGTCCTGGCCACGCTCGGGTTCGCCTGGCTGCGCGCCTGGGCCTTTCCATTCGTCCTGATGCTGTTCATGCTTCCGAAACTCGCGATTGTGTACAACCAGATCACTCTGCCTCTGCAACTTCTGGCCACGCGCCTGGCAGGCGGAATGCTATCGGCGGCCGGCTTCATGGTTATCCGCGATGGCAACATCCTGAACGTAGCCGGCTACAGCATCTCGGTGGTCGAGGCCTGCAACGGAATCCGTTACCTGCTGCCGCTCGCATTTCTTGCGTTGGTCTTCGCCTATGCCGGCGGCGCCAAGGCCTGGGTTCGAGTGGTCATGATGGCAGCCGCCGTTCCTATTGCAATCCTCGCGAATGCGCTACGGGTGGCCTTCTCCGGATTGTCGCCCGCGTTGACATCCGGCACTCCTCACACCCTGCTGGGCACGGCTATTTTCCTGGTGTGCCTGGGATCGCTGGCAGGGATTTACCACGTACTCGCGAAGTTCCAAGTTACAATCGGAGTTGCAAAAAACTGACGTAGTCATCATTGGAGCCGGACACAACGGCTTAGTCTGTGCCGCTTATCTGGCCCGCGCCGGCCGCCGCGTCCTGGTGCTCGAGCAACGCGAACTGGTCGGCGGATGTGCGGTCACTGAGGAAATCTGGCCGGGTTACCAAGTCTCCACCGCGTCTTACTTGACCAGCCTCCTGCAAGAACGCGTGATTCGCGATCTCGAGCTGGAGCGCTTCGGATATCGCGTCGACGCCAAGGATCCGGCGTTCTTCTCTCCGTTCCCGGATGGCCGCTATCTGTTCATGTGGCAGGATCGCGACCGCACCGTCCAGGAAATCGCCAAGTTTTCCCGCCACGACGCCCAGGCGTTTCCAGCCTACGAAGATCATCTCGAACGGTTGTCGCAGGTGGTGGAAAGCCTGCTGCTGACTACGCCGCCCGAGTTCCCGCCGCAAGGGCTGGGAGATTTCGTCGACTACCTGAAGCTCGCGTCGAAGATGCGCGGCCTCAGCCCCAAGGAGATCGTCGGCCTGGTAAAGATCTTCACCCAAAGCGCCGTCGAGTTCCTGGACGAATGGTTCGAATCCGGCGAAATTAAGGTGACGCTGGCCACCGACGCCGTGATTGGCGCCAACGGAGGGCCGCGCTCGGCCGGCACCGCATACATCCTGTTGCATCATGTGATGGGCAGCGTGGCGGGCCATCGTGGATTGTGGGGCTTCGTGCGCGGCGGCATGGGCGGGGTTTCCAACGCCATCGCGGATTCGGCTCGCAGCCGCGGCGTCGAGATTCGGACCAACGCGGGCGTCGAGCATATCAAGATCGTGAACGGCCGCGCGCGCGGCGTGGTGCTCGAGGGCGGGGAAGAGATCGATGCCGAACTGATCGTGAGCAATCTGACGCCGCAGCTCACGTTTCTGCATTTGACCGAGTCGCGCGATCTGCCCCCCGACTTTCTCGCGTCCATTCGCAGATATCGCAGCGAGGGAACATCCTGCAAGATCAATCTGGCGCTCAGCGGTCTGCCCAACTTCACGGCCGTGCCTGGCGCGGAAGGCCCGCAGCACCGCGCCACCATGCACCTGTGTCCCACGCTCGAATACATCGAGCGCGCCTGGGACGACGCCAAGTATGGCCAGCCTTCCCAATCGCCGCTGCTTGAGTTGACCGTGCCCACCATGTACGATGCCTCGCTTGCGCCGGCGGGCAAGCACATTATGGGGATCTTCATTCAATACGCGCCCTATACTTTGCGCGACGCTACTTGGGACGAACTGCGGGAACCATTCGCCTATCGCGTCTTGGATATCATCGAGGAATATGCGCCCGGATTCCGCGATCTGATTATCGACAAACAGGTTCTTACACCGCTCGATCTGGAACGCCGCTTCGGGCTCACGGGTGGGAATATCTTCCACGGTGAAATGTCCCTGGATCAAATGTTCGTGATGCGGCCGGTGGCAGGCAGCGCCCGCTATAGCACGCCCATTCGCGGCCTGTATTTATGCGGGTCCGGAACGCATCCCGGCGGCGGCGTCATGGGCGCTCCGGGATACAACGCAGCGCACCAAATCCTTAAAGACTGAGCCGCGACCAGAGGGAGCGGTTGTTGTCAGATCTGCGCCTCGCCCTCCAGGCTCCGCCACAAATACCACACCGCCACCGAACAATACGGCCGCCACGCCAGCGCCATTTCCTCCACCTGCTGTGGATTCGGCAGCTCTTCCAACTGGTAGGCTTTGCGGATCGCGGCGCGGACGCCCAGGTCCCCGGTCGCCAGAATATCCGGCCGGCGCAGCGCGAAGATCAGGAACATGTGCGCGGTCCACACGCCGATGCCCTTCACCTGGGTCAGATGCTCGATCACTTCGTCATCGGCCAGTCCGGCCAGCGTTTCGAACTTCACATGGCCTTTCAGGGTCTTGCGCGCCAGATCTCGAATATAGGCCGTCTTTTGCTTGGACAGCCCGGCTTTGCGCATCCGGGCCGGCGTCAGTTTGAGGATCGCCTGGGGAGTCACCCTAGCGCCCGGCAGCATGGCCACCAGACGCCCCAGAATCACCGACGCTACCCGGCCGCTGAGCTGTTGGTAGACAATGGATCTGACCAGAGTTTCAAAGCTCGGTTCGCGATGCTCGATACGATAGGCGCCCACGCGCTCGATGATCGCTCGCATCACGGGATCGGCTTTCTTGAGGTGAATTATGGCCTTGCGCATTGGAACTAGAATTCACGGCAACGCATCTATCAATATTAACCCGGTGCGCGATATTAACCCGATGTGCAATTTTACTCTTATGCGGTCCATCACCCTGCTCGCTGTTTCCACGCTCCTGCTGCCCGTGCTAGTGTCGGCCCAGGACGACGCCTCCACCCTGAAGGTGGAAGTGAACCTGGTTAACATTCTGTTCAATGTCCGGGACAAAAAGAGCGGCCTGGTTGGCAATCTGAATAAGGATGACTTCAAGGTTTTCGAGGATGGCAAGGAACAGGAGATCAAATATTTCAATCGTGAGACTGACCTGCCTCTCACCATTGGACTGCTGATTGACGTCAGCGCGAGCCAGATGAATCTGATTGAAATCGAAAAGAACGCCGCATATCAGTTCTTCGGATCGGTGTTGCGCAAGCAGGACCTGGCTTTTCTGATCAGCTTTGGCGAAGATTCGGAATTGCTGCAGGATTACACCAATTCTCCCAAGCTGCTGCGCGCCGGATTGGACGGCCTGCAGGTGAGTTCCGGCGTGGGCGGGTTCGGTCCAGGCCCGGTCCCGACCATCTCGCAACCGCGCGGGACGGTTTTGTATGACGCCGTTTACGTGGCCTCCGCCGATCAGCTCAAGGGACAAGTGGGGCGCAAGGTGCTGGTGCTGATCACCGACGGCGAGGACGAGGGCAGCAAGTACAAGATCTCCCAGGCCATCGAAGCGGCGCAGAAAGCCGACGCGATTATTTACGGTTTCTATTACGTCGACCGCGGTTTCTACATGTCGCATGGCATGGTCTTCGCGGGCGGCAGCGATTCGGCGCTCCGCCAGATGTCCGAGGATACCGGCGGGCACGTGTTCCACGTGGATCGCAAACTGACGTTGCAGCAGGCCTTCCAGGAACTGCAAGACGAAATGCGCAGCCAATATGCCATCGGCTATACCCCCACCAATCCGACCAAAGACGGCACTTTCCGCAAGATCGAGATCAGGACCGGCAACAAGGATTGGAAAGTGCAAGCCCGCAAAGGCTACTACGCTATCCGGACTGAAAACTGAGGCCGGACTGAAAACTGAGGCAGGACTGAAAACTGAGGCGATTACAAACCATCGATCGGGTGCTTGCGATGGCAGCCCCTCTGGTTTGCATTTCGATACTGGCGGGCTTGGTCGCCGGAGTGCTCCGGAGCGTTGCGCAGTGGGACTGGAATGACGTTCGCCTAGCGCGCGGTATCGCTTTGTGGTACGGCTACAGCCTATATCCAGGACGCGACAGCACTGTTCCGATCATCGGAACCATGCACGGTCCCCTGCCGCACCTGCTCTATGGGTGCCTGGCATTTCTGAAAGACCCAACGTTTGCCCTGATCGCCGGTTGTACGTTGTCGGCCCTGCTCTACTTCGGAGCCGTGTTTTGGTTGCATTTGAGAAGCGGCGGCATCCTGGCGGCCCTGTATGGATTCTGCGCGTGTACCGCGCTGCTGCTGGCAAGCCGCGCTGCGACGGACTCCGCACTCAAGGTTCACGTGGATGCTTGCGCCATCTTTTGCAGCGTGCTTGCTGCGGGAATTCTCATGCGGGCCGGTCCGTTGCGACCCGCCGCTCTTACCATGTCCGCCGTCTTCATCATGCTAGCCGTGGCGTGCAAGCAAACCATGGCGCCGTCCGCTCTCGCGTTGCCGTGCTTCGTGTGGATGACCGACGGGAGGCGAGCGTTTGCTCGCTACTTCGCCGTTCAGATCGCCGCCGCAGCCGCGATCTTTGCAGCCATGCTCGCCATCTTCCGCCCTGCGCGAGACCTTCTGTTCAACACGTTTACCCTGGCGGCGGACCAACCCCGTACTGCGTCCGTGGTTCCCCGTATCCTGGAAGGCCTGGTCCAGATACGCAGCGACCTGGCGGTGATTGCGGCGCCGTTGCTCTTTCTCATTGCCATGCTTGCCTTGAGCCCGGCTGGCACGCGAGAAAAGCTGGCTCAACATCGTTGGCTGGTGTTCCTTTGGATGGCGGCGTTCCAGCTTCCGATCGAACTTCGTGCCTGGTCGACCGAGGGCGGCTGGCTGAATCACCTGGGGGTGATCACGCTCTTGGTTTCGCTGGCGACAACCGTCGGTTTAGTGGGGCTCTGGAAGTCGGACGTTCCGTGGACTGCACTTGCTTCGCGGGCGCTACTGATCGGAATCCTGCTGGCGCACCTGCCGCTTCCCCTTACGATTCGAGGGGACATCCAGGCGGTGCGCAGCAGCACGACGCAGGTTGCTTACGACTACGCGCGGCAGCATCCCGGCAAGACCTACTTTCCAGTGAACCCGCTAGCGGCGCTTCTGGCCGAAGGGAGGCTCACCCATCTGGACTCCGCACTGTATGATCGAGAAATCGCAGGCTTTCCAATCAACGCCGAACAGTTCGCCGCGGGACTTCCTTCGGGCTCCCAATTGGTCGCCTTCCCACCGAGACATAGGCCTCGCGCCGCGATTCTCCGGGCGTTGCTTCAGGACAAACCATTGATCGAAGAGCCCGGGCTGGAGGGCTGGAGCGTATACCGTCTTGGTCCGCCTGCTACTCGATGAATTTCAGGCTCGCGACCTTGATCGTATCGCCCTGAATTTCGCCGGTCACTTCCACCTTCAGGTCGTCTTCTTTCTTGGACGCGCGCAGCATGGCCAAAGCTTTGCGGCTGCCGGCCCCGTCGAATTTCAAGAATTTGTTATCGTACGTGAAGACGCCGTAACCGCTCTTCTGGCATTCGGGCATAAGCGCGCACTGCCGCGTATGGGCTTCGGCCACGATCATGCCGCCCTCCAGCCGCGGACCGGCCACGATATGCACCTCGGCCTTCGATGAGCACATTTGATCGATCAGAATTCCTTGCACTTCGGCCCCGGAGGCCAGCGCGGCCAAACTGGCCAACAGGGCCGGAACGCACAGAGACAATCGAACGGACAAAGATAGCCTCCTGGTGAACGAATTGCGCCGAAGCGACGCCCCGTTGACAACTTTACTTCAACTTGTCGGCGACCTTGGCCAGCGCCGCGTTGGCGCAGGCGGCGTCTTTCTCCCCGCCCGGAGCCCCGCTCACCGATACCGCGCCGATCAGCTGATCGCCAACCTTGATCGGTATGCCGCCCATCGCGTTCACAGTGCCAGGCAGCACGGGTGGGGGGACGGGAGCGCCGGCAGGCAGATTCGGCGGAGGCCCGGACGGCCGTCCAAACGCCATCACGCTATTGGCTTTCAGGCGTCCCATTTCCACCGTGCCGTTGCCCGCCCCATCGTCGCGCAGGAACGCTTTCAAGACGTTGCCGCTGTCTACCACGGTCACGGTGACTTTATAACCGTCGGCGCGGCATTTCGCCATGGATTCCTGGGCGATGCTCTCGGCCACATCGATAGTCAGCATCTTCTGGGTGGGAAGCTGGGCGAACGCGCCGGCCGACATGGCCACAGCCGCCGCCGTGAGAACGAAAGAACGAGTCAGTTTCATGTGTGTGAAATTCTCCTTGTGAGGGACCGTTAGATAACTTACCACAAGAGAGCGAGTTCCTTGACAGTTTCTATATTTCTGCTATTGTCGAAATATGGCCGCCGTCAAATCCGCCGCCAAATCGAAAAGTACCGCTGAGCAGGTTGCCAGGTACGCCGACATGTTCACGGCCATGGGAACAGAACCGCGCCTGCGAATTATGCAGCTCCTGCTCTCCGCCCACCCGGACGGCCTGGTGGTTGGCGAAATCCAAACCGAGCTTGGCATCCCCAACTCCACCCTTTCGCACCATCTCGAGAAACTCAAGAACGAGGATCTGGTGAAGGTGCGCCGCGAGAGCACGTTCCTCTGCTACTCCGCGAATACGGAAGCGCTGTCCCAGCTGCTGGGCTTTCTCTATGCTGAGTGCTGCACTCGCAACAAGGCAGTGAAGCCGGAGGCCATTGTTACGTTGTGCAAATGAGGGAATCGGTGGATATCAAAGAGATCGTGAAAGCCACATACGGCGAGGCCGCCTTGCGCGTGGCTAGCGGAGGCAGCTCTTGCTGTGGCGCAAGCGCGAGCCTTGACGGATGCGGCGTCGATCCCATCACTTCGAATTTGTACTCTGTCGGCGAGACCGGGCAAATTCCCGAAAATGCAGCTCGGGCATCCCTTGGCTGCGGCAATCCGACCGCCCTGACCAAATTGAACGCCGGCGAAACGGTGCTCGACCTCGGTTCCGGCGGCGGCATTGACGTGCTTCTCTCCGCCCGGCGCGTCGGCCCCACCGGCAAAGCCTACGGTCTCGATATGACCGACGAAATGCTCGCTCTGGCCCGCGAGAATCAGCGCAAGGCCGGTGTCGAGAACGTGGAGTTTCTCAAAGGCGAAATCGAAAACATTCCTCTGCCCGACGATTCAGTGGATGTCGTCATTTCTAACTGCGTCATTAATCTCTCGGCCGATAAAGATCGCGTATTGCGCGAGGCGTTTCGCGTCCTGAAGCCTGGCGGTCGTTTCGCCGTTTCCGATGTAGTGGTGCGAGGCGATGTCCCGGGCGAGGTCCGCCGCAGCATGGAAATGTGGGTCGGCTGCATCGCCGGCGCGCTTCACGATCACGAATACATCAGCAAGCTCGCCGACGCCGGATTCGACGGCATCGACATTGAGCCGACCCGCGTCTACAGCATCGAAGACGCCCGGCGGTTCCTGACCGGGGAAGGCATTGACGCGGATGCGATCGCGCCGCAAGTGGAAAACAAATTCATGAGCGCATTTATCAGAGCCTTCAAACCCAGCCGTGAAACCCCTCCCAAGGAGTGATGTGGTCCGGCGTGCTGTAGCTGAGGCGCTCGGAACTGCCTTCCTGTTGGCCACCGTCGTAGGCTCCGGCATCATGGGAGAACGTTTGGCAGGGGGAAATATCGCCATCGCGCTGCTAGCGAATACGATGGCGACCGGCGCGATCCTGGTGGCATTGATCCTCACGTTCGGCCCCATTTCTGGAGCGCACTTCAACCCCGCCGTCACCCTGGCTGACGCATCACAGAGCGGTTTACCTTGGCGCGAAACGCCGGTTTATATCGCCGCTCAGGTCGCCGGTGCGTTCGGCGGAGTCGCGGCCGCTCACATGATGTTCGGCCAGCCGCTGTTCTTGGCCTCGCGGCACGTCCGGGCCGGAAGCGCGCAGGTCTTTAGCGAGTTTGTAGCTACGTTCGGGCTTCTGTCGGTGATCTGGGGATGCGTCCGTCTGCGATCGTCGGCGGTACCGTTCGCTGTGGGAGCCTACATCACGGCTGGTTACTGGTTTACGTCCTCTACCTCGTTTGCCAACCCGGCAGTCACGCTGGCCCGAGCTGCATCCGATACCTTTACGGGCATCCGACCGGCAGACGCTCCTGGCTTCATCGTGGCGCAGCTCACCGGGGCCATGGCCGCAACCCTCCTATTTCGGTGGCTGGCGCCTGATCTTCCCAAGGACGCCGCCAATTTTGGCGTAGCCCGCCCGCACAGAGAAAATACCCATGCCTGATAAGATACGAATCCTCATCCTGTGTACCGGAAATTCAGCCCGGAGCCAAATGGGAGAGGGCCTTTTGCGTCACGATGCAGGCGGGCGGTTCGACGTGTATAGCGCCGGGACCAAGCCGAGCCGCGTCCGCCCCGAAGCGATCGCGGTAATGGGTGAATTGGGCATCGATATTTCCGGCCAGCGGTCCAAAGGCCTGGAAGAGTTCGCCGGCCAGCAGTTCGACTACGTTTTAACCGTCTGCGACAACGCGAAGGAGAGTTGCCCCATCTTCCCGGGCAAGACGGCTAATATCCACCACAACTTTGAGGACCCCGCAGCTCTCCAGGGCTCCGAAGAGCAGCGGCTCACGCTGTTTCGCAAGGTGCGCGACGAGCTTCGGGAGTATCTGAGACGCTTTCCGCCCGTGGCGACCAAACGTTAACACGGTTACAAAAGATTGCGAAGTTTGCCGTAACTCTGAGTGTTCTCAAGCATCTCTATAGATGGAAGTAGTGTTGATGGCCCAAAGGAGGCCGAAAGAAATGCGAGTTTTCAAGCTAGCCGCCGCTACCAGTTCGACGGTTCTACTAGCGGCCATGTTGTTTGCACAGGAACCGCCGCTGCAGCCAGGTCAACTGCCAGCGGATCAAGGCGCGGCGCCGGCCGATCAAGGTCCGCCGCCAACCCCGCTGAGTCCCGAACAGTTGGACAATCTGGTTGCGCCCATCGCGCTTTATCCGGACACCGTGCTCAGCCAGATCCTGGCGGCCAGCACGTATCCGATCGAGGTCGTGGAAGCGCAGCAGTGGCTGCAGCAAAATCGCGCTCTCAAGGGACAACAGCTTTTGGACGCAGCCAAACAGCAAAATTGGGACCCCAGCGTGCAAGCGCTCGTGGTGTTTCCCGACGTGTTGGCTCGCCTGAATCAAGATATCCGTTGGACCACCGATTTGGGCAACGCATTTTTGGCGCAACAGGCTGACGTCATGCATGCCGTGCAGGATATGCGCGCCAAGGCGCAAGCCAACGGAAAGCTTCAGACAACGCCCCAGGAGACGGTCACGACCCAAACGCAAAATGGGCAGTCGGCCATCGTGATTCAGCCTCCGAATCCGGAAGTGGTTTACGTTCCCGTCTACAACCCCGAATGGGTTTGGGGTCCGCCCGCCTTCGGCATCTATCCGCCTCTTTTCTATCCGGGGATTGGCGTGGGCTTTTCGTTCTTGCCCGGCATCGATCTGGGGTTCTACTTCGGCGGAGGCTGGGGACTGTGGGGCGGCTTTGGATGGGGATGGGGCCCCAACTGGTTCGGTGGGGGCCTGTTTGTGAACGTCAATTTCTTCCATCGTTATGGCTTTGCCGATTTCCATCCGGGATTCGGCGGGGCGTGGGCTCATAATCCCGCGCATCGCATGGGCGTGGCTTACCCTAATCGCGCGGTTGCGAGCCGGTTCGGGGGCGGGGCTGGAGCTCGTGGAGCCGCGGCGTATCGTGGCGGAGCGGAGGGATTCCGTGGCGGAGCCGAACCTCGCGGAGCCGGAGCTGTTCGCGGCGGCGAAGCGGGACGTTCTTTTGCAGCGCGTCCGGAGGCGCCGGCCAGTCGTAGCGCTTTCGGCGGCATACAAAACGGAGCCGCCACGCGCATGCAGAGCGATCATGGATTCTCCAGCATGGGGCGTTCCGGAGGAGGCTTTGGCGGTGGTGGATTCCGTGGCGGCGGTGGTGGCGGAGGCGGGTTCCATGGTGGTGGCGGAGGCAGGAGGTAATATGACGCTAAGAACATTCACGCTAATTTCCGTTGTGGCAGTGAGCCCGGCATTTGGACAGGCGCAGAAAGCCCTCCCGGCCGCCGTGCCGCCCGGCGTTCCGGCGCACACCGCGCCCAAGATTCCGCAAAAAACCTTCGATTCGCCCGAGGCTGCCACCGACGCTCTGATCGACGCCGCGTCGAAGAACGATGTCGCGGGCCTGAAGGGGATACTGGGATCGTCCGCTAAAGGTATTCTCACTTCCGGCGACCCCAAGCAGGACGAAGCCGAGCGGCAGGAGTTCGCAAAAATTGCCACCGAGAAGCACCACCTGGAACAATCCTCGATGAATTCGAAAGTCATGGTGCTCCTCATCGGCGATCAGGACTGGCCGTTTCCCATCCCGCTGCTGCATGACGGTGACAAGTGGCGCTTCGACAGCGCTCGCGGAGCCATTGAGGTGCGGGCTCGCGAGATTGGCTCTAATGAATTGGATGCCATCGAGGCTTGCGCCGGCTATGTGAGCATGCAACACGCCTTCGCCGCGAAAAAGCGCACCGCAGCCGGAACGCAGGAATACGCCGAAACGGTTGCGAGTTCCCAGGTTCCCGCGGAGCTGGCCAACGCGGCTGGCGACCATCCCACTCGCCCCTATCACGGCTATTATTTCAAGGCGCTGAAGGGACAGGGCCCGCATGCACCGGGCGGAGAGCATCCCTACATGGTGGGGAAGGCCATGATCGGCGGTTTTGCGATGGTCGCGTGGCCGGCCAACTACGGCGTTACCGGCATCCACACGTTTATCGTGAATCAGGACGGCATGGTGTACGAGAAGGATCTGGGAGCGCGGTCAGCTCCAGTAACCACCTACGATCCCGATCCGAGTTGGATGCCTGTCGACTAAAATAACCGGAGGATGTCGCCGCGCAAGCTTCTCCGCATCTTCCTGGTTGTAGTTGTCCTGGCCCTCCTCTGGCGCCGCCACTTGATCAACTTGCCGGTTGCGGCGCTGGTCCTGTTGCTTGTAGTTATTCTGTTGGCCGGCCTCTTTCGCAAACCGCGCCTTCCGCGCGATGATGTCCCGAAACACCCGCTGGGCCTGGACTCCTAATATGTTTTCGGCGGGCCGTACATTCCCTTGACAAAGGTACGGGTAGGCCGTACAGTATGGACAGTGACCAATTCGAGTGGGATGCCTCCAAGGGCGAGAGCAATCTCGAAAAGCACGGCGTCAGCTTCGAGGCGGCGCGTCGAAGGGCAACAAAGCATGAGCAAAGAGAATACTATCGTAGCCAGACGGCAGAGTGATGGAACCGTCGTTCAGGTTTTGGCTGATGGCTCCATCAAACCGCTGGAAGACAAAACCAATTGGGCGCGTTTGCAGGCCATGACGGAAGAAGAGGTTGCCGCTGCTGCGCTGTCCGACCCGGACGCACGGCCCTTGACCCCTAAGCAACTCCGTTCGACGCGACGAGTGCCGCGCACCAAGACTCTACGCCGGGCTTTACATCTGACGCAGGAGGAATTTGCCACGCGCTATCGAATTCCCATTGGCACGCTGCGGGACTGGGAGCAGCGGCGCTGCGAACCCGATCAACCGGCGCAAGCTTATCTCACGGTGATTGCTCACGACCCGGAAGGCGTGCAACGCGCGTTGCAGGCACAACCGACGTGAGCTTACGGCAGAGCCTCAATCACTTGATCGATCTCTTCCGGGCTGATGTAAAAGTGCGGCGAAAGCCGAACCCAGCCCTGGCGTGGCGCCGCGATGATGCCGCGCTGCTTCAAATCCACTACCACTTTGCGGCTGTCGATCCCGGCCTTTTGGATCGCGACGATCCCCGAACCGGTTTCCGGCGTGCGATCACCCAACAACTGGTAGCCTTTGTTGATCGCGCCGGTGGCGAGTCGGTCCCCCAGACCTTGTACGGCTTCCGAAGTCGGGTCCATTCCAACCTCGATCAATAGTTCAATAGATGCCTGCAAGCCATAGCATCCAATCGTATTGAGAGTTCCACATTCGTACCGCCCCGCATCTTGCCGCAAGCCCATGTCGCGCGACGCATAATCGTGGTATCCGGCCACGGTAGTCCAGCCGAACTCCGCGGGAAAAATGGCGTCCTGCCGCGATTTGCGGACGTACAGGATCGCGCATCCCTCCGGGCCCAGCATCCATTTATGGCCATCCGCCGCCAAGGCATCGATATGAGCGGTCTCTACATTCAATGGAAAGGCTCCCAGCCCCTGGATAGCATCCACGAAAAAGAAGCAATTCCTGCGTTTGCAGATCTCTCCTATGACGTTCAAATCCACTCGCAAACCGCTGAGGTACTGCACAAAGCTGATGGCCAGCAGCTTGGCGCCCCGGCAGGCGTTGTCAATCTTTTCCAGCGGGTCGAGAACCGAGAGCCATTCGACATAACACCTCTTCGCCGCCAGACGTAGCCACGGGTAATAGTTGGAGGGAAACTCCTCGCGAAAAGCGACAATTCGATCCCCGGGACGCCAGTCCAAGCCTTGGGCGACGGTCGAAATCCCCTCGGATGTATTCTTCATGAGCGCGATCTCGTTGCGACTCGCGCCAATCAGTCGCGCCGCCGCAACCCGCAGCGCCTCATAGGTATCCAGCCAGCGATCGTAGTGGAGGGAACCGAAATCCAAGGCGTCCTGGGCCAGGGCTTGCATGGCAACGGCGCTGTGGCGGGGTAGCGGCGCCACTGCCGCATGGTTCAAATAGATCAAGTTTTGGGTCACCGGGAACTGGTCGCGATACTGGCGCCATAGCGGCTCGGAGCTTGGTTTTTCGTCGAAACCCATAGAAGACACTATACGTTTATTCTATGAAGGTTTATACTCAGAACTAGGAGTTTGTGGATGAAACGCCTGTGGTCCGCTAGCCTGAGTGTTTCGCTGGTTTTGGCGCTGACTGCGCCGGCCACCTTGTTTGCCGAAGATCCCGAGAAGGACCCCGACCAGATTGGCAACCGTAACGTCAGCGGGAAGGTCAATTTCTATTCCATCGAAAAAGAGATTGCGCTGGGCAAACAGCTCGCCTCGCAAGTGGAGCGTCAGGCCAAGATCATCAACGATCCGGTGATTGCCGAGTACGTGAATCGCGTCGGCCAGAACCTGGTGCGGAACTCCGACGCCAAGGTTCCGTTCACCATCAAGGTCATCGACAGCGAAGAGGTGAATGCTTTCGCGCTTCCTGGCGGATTCTTCTTTGTGAACTCCGGGCTGGTCATCAAGGCCGACAACGAAGCCGAGCTGGCCGGCGTGATGTCGCATGAAATCGCCCACGTCGCGGCGCGCCATGGCACCCGGCAGGCCACCCGCGGCGAGATCGCGCAGCTAGGGATGATCCCGCTGATCTTTATGGGCGGCTGGACCGGATATGGCCTCTATCAGGCCGCCAGCGTGCTTGTGCCGGTGGGATTCCTGAAGTTTTCACGAGGCTTTGAATCCGAAGCGGACATGCTGGGCTTGGAATACATGTACAAGGCCGGGTACGACCCGACGGCTTTTGTCGACTTCTTCGAGAAGATCGAGACCCTGGAAAAGCGCAAGCCCGGAACCATGTCCAAGGTTTTCTCCACCCATCCGCCTACCGACTCCCGCATTCAAGCGGCCCAAAAGAATATTCAGGAATATCTCAAGGCCAAGCCCGAGTACGTTCTGACCACTTCCGAGTTTAACGACATTCGTACGCGCCTGATGGCCATGCACAACAAGCGCAAGATCGACAACCCGGCCGATCCCACCCGTCCCACGCTGCGGCGAGCGCCCGGGTCCAACGGCGGCCCTGTGGATGCCAACGGAACCGGCGGCACCGCATCCTCCGATGACGATGATCGTCCGACTTTGAAGCGCCGGCCGGATTCGGACTCCCAACAATAGCCAGTCCGACTTTCGGGAGCCAATCCGACTTTCCGGCGCTGGTTTGCGTCTTAATTTACGGATACCTTTTCCTATCCTTCGAAGGTCGCCCACGGGGCCTACCACTCCGTGGGCTTTCTCTTTGTGGTGGGATCGATCTCCCATAGTCACAGCGCGCGCATATTTTTATTCGGCGGAATTGCCGCTCCAACAGCGCTGCGCCATCCCTAGAATCGCCGGCGCGGGCGATACCATGTTGCAGCATCCGAAAAGGAGCTGCAATGAACCCTACAACTCAAGCGTTTGCCATTCCTGGAAGCCGCCGGCCGTCCATTCCGGAGGCCAAGATACTGGGCCGATCGAACCCGGCCGAAAGAATCACCGTAAGCATCTATGCCAGGCAGAATCCACATCCGCCCGACGCTACGGTCCGCTCACTCGATGCATTGAGAACCGGCCTGCCCGCTCAGCGGCGCTACCTGACCACCGAAGAATTCAATTCCGTTTATGGCGCCGATCCGGCGGACTTGGAAAAAATCGCAACCTGGGCCAAAGCGAACCAACTGGACGTGGTCGAAAACAGCGCGCCGGCGCGGCGGATGCAGGTACAGGGAAGCATACAAAACATCGAGCGGGCATTCTCGGTGGAGCTGAACGAATACCAACACCCGCAAGACGGCCAATATCGCGGCCGCGAAGGGGAAATCCACGTTCCGGCGGAGTTGTTCGGAATCATCGACGGCGTATTTGGCCTGGATACACGGCGGGTGGGCCGTCCCCGGCGTCGGCGCGTCACCACGCGGCGCGTCTCGTTGGACTCGCTGGATACAGCTTTCGCGAATCCGTTCCCTGGCTCGTTCTTTCCGCCCCAGGTAGCCCAGTTGTACAGTTATCCCGCCAACCTGGACGGCCGCCAGCAGAACATCGCGATCTTCGCCTTCAACGGCGCGCCGAGTCCGGATCCGCGCGGCGGCTACAGCTTGCCGGCGCTCAACACCTATTTCGAGCACGTCCTGGGCGGAAAAACACCCGCCATAACCGACGTCGTGGTGCAGGGTCCCGGCAACGATCCGGGGCCTGATTCGGAAGTCTCCGAACAACAAGGCGATTCCACCGGCGAAGTGATGCTCGACATGTGCGTGGCCGGATCGGTGGCTCCCGGCGCGCACCTTTTCGTGTACTTCACCGAATTCACCAGCCAGGGCTGGCTGGATGCCTTGCACCAGGCCATCACCGACGACCATGCGATTTCCGTCATCTCCATCAGCTACGGCAATCCGGAGGACGATCCGCAAGGCGCGTGGTCCAAGATGGGCGTACGCGTGGTCAACCAGGCGTTCCAGGCCGCGCTGGCGAAAGGCATCACCATTTGCTGCGCGTCCGGCGACGACGGATCGAGCGACGGCGTGAGCAGCGGCGCTCACGTGGATTTTCCGGCCTCCAGCCCGTTTGTCCTGGGAGTGGGCGGAACCACGCTGGTGGCCGCTGGCGGCGCGCCACCCGCCATCGCCGAAGAGACGGTGTGGAACGAGATCATGCAGGACGAAGGCGCGGGCGGCGGCGGTATCAGCTCCGTCTTTACCAAGCCCTCGTATCAAACCTGCGCCAAGATCCCGCCCTCGGCCAATCCGCCGCACCGGATCGGACGCGGCGTGCCCGATGTCGCCGCCGTGGCCGACCCTAACACCGGCGTGGTGGTGATCCATGTCGACGGGCGCCAGCTCGAGCCCATTGGAGGCACCAGCGCTTCCACGCCGCTCTGGGCCGCTCTCGTCGCCCGCCTGAACCAGGGGCTGGGCGCTAAGTGCGGTTTCCTGAATCCGCTGCTCTACACCAAATGCGCCACGGGCGTGCTCCGCGACATCACGGCCGGCAATAATGGCGCGTACTCGGCCGAGCCGGGTTGGGATGCCTGCACCGGCTTGGGAAGTCCAGACGGCCAACGGTTATTGCACGCCTTGTCCGGCGGTGCCGCGCATTAGCGTTACGTTGATCCCGGCTCGCGCATCCAACGGCTATGAGCAGCTTGCTCCGCCATCTTCTCGTCTGGCTGCTCGGTCTGGGTGCGTTTGGGCCGTTGATCTTCGGGATCGCCGACTCCTCGTTCCTGTTTCTCCCTTTTGGAAACGATCTGCTGGTGGTTATCCTCACCGTCCGCAATCACGCGCAACTTCCGTTCTACGTCCTGACTGCGGCAATCGGCTCCACGCTCGGAGTGGTGCTCCTGGATGCCGTTTGCCGTAAGGGCGGCGAAGAGGGGCTGAAGAGAATGATGAAGCCGCGGCGTCTGGAGTACTTCAAACGACGCATGAGCCACCAGGCGGCCGTCGCCATCGGGCTGGCCTGTCTTGCGCCTCCCCCGTTTCCGTTCACGCTGGTGATCGCAAGCGCCAGTGCGTTTGCTTATCCCCGCCCGAGGTTGCTGGGCCTGGTTTTCATCGCGCGCGCTATCCGGTTCAGCTTGATCGGCTGGCTGGCCATCCGGTTTGGCCGCGACATCCTGAGGATCGCAAGGGCGCCCGAAACCACCGGGATCATGCTCGCATTCATCGCGCTGTGCATCATCGGAAGCGCGCTCCAGGTAATGCAATGGGTCCGCCGCAGCCGCAGGCTTCGAGAGCCAGTCCGCTAAACTAAGTAGTGTCCCTCTTTTCAAGAGCGTAACTTCATGGACCGCTCGAGCGAACAACAGATGGAGGAATCCCGAGTAAATTCCGCTCCCTCTGTGACCACCATCGAGGAACTCATGTTGCGCTATCAACAGGCTGACGAGGCCGCCACGCGAGCGCTGATCGAACATCTCAGCCCGCAGCTTCACCGTTTTTTCGCCTCGCAGCAATTTGGAAATCGGGCCGGAAATTCGGACGACCCGAGCGACATGCTGCAGGACGCCTGGTTGCGCATCCACCGCGTCCGCCATACCTATCGCGCCGGCGAACCGCTTCTGCCTTGGATTTACGCCATCGCGCGCCGCGTCCGAGTGGATAGCTATCGCAAGCGCCGGCGGATCGCGGTCCGCGAAGTTGCAGTGGAGATTTTGCCCGAAATGCCCGCCCAGCGCGAGGATTCGGCCAAGCTTCCGCAGTTTGACCAGCTCATCGCTGATCTGCCGGCCAGCCAGCGCGAGGTGCTGACCATGCTTAAAGTAAACGGCCTCAGCTTGGAAGAGATCGCCCGCGCCACATCCTGCAGCGTGGGTTCGGTGAAGCAGAAGGCCCATCGCGCCTATGAACGCCTGCGCGCGTTGCTGCAGTCGCCGTTGGCGGGCAGCGGAGTGATCAGATGACGAACCGGGAATTGGATCAGTTGATCGAATCAAGGGAGCTTCCGGCTCTGCCGCCGGACCGGCTGAAGCAGATCGAGAACGCGTTGACGGCGAATCTGAAGCCCGTCCGGCCACTGGCCGCCGAAGGGATCTATTTCGCGGGCTTTGCGGGAATCTTCGTTGCCATTTGCATCGCCGGCTGGTACTTTACCGGCCAGAACGGGTGGCTCGCGCTGAGCGGCTTTCAGAAGCTCTCCGTATTTGTGCCTCTGGCCGCCTGCATTGCTTTCTTGGTTTTCTCGCTCGTCCGTCAGATGACGCCGGCCGCGATGGGCGCGCGATCCAGCGCCGTTTTTTCGGCGGGCTTATTCGCGATCCTCCTTCTGGCCCTGGCCGCGATCTTTCAACCTGCCCACGAATCCGCGTTCGTGCGCACCGGATTGGCGTGCTTCCGCACTGGGATGACCGTCGCCATCCCCGCGGCGTTCCTGTTCGCCCTGCTGCTGCTGCGCGGCGCCGCGCTTTCACCCGTCCTCACCGGCGCTACCGCCGGTGGTCTGGCTGGCTTAGCCGGCTTGGCGGTGCTGGAAATCCAATGTCCCAATTTGAACGTCTACCATATCGTTACCTGGCACGTTTCGGTAACCTTAGTATGTGTGATCGCGGGTTTAATTTTATCCAGCGTGACTTCCCGGCGCTGGACATCGAATAAGTAACCGAGTGGCGGCTGATCCGGACACTCGTTCAGTAACGCTCAAAGGAGAGCAACAACATTATGAAAATTTCGAAAAGTTCCCTGATACTCACGGCAGCCTTCACCGGCCTGCTGGGCGGTACGGTAGCCCGTGCTAACGCGGCCACGCTCGCAACCGGCAATGGCGGCTCCGCGCTGACCTCCACCAGTTCCGCCATCAGCCCCCTCGCGGGCCAAGCCGCGGATACGCCGGTCGAGAAGCACGCTTGCAAAGGCCTCAATTCCTGCAAGGGCAAAGGCGGCTGCAAGTCCAGCGACAACGGCTGCAAGGGCAAGAATTCCTGCAAGGGCAAGGGCGGTTGCGCCACCGACGGCTCCAAGTAGCAATGCGTTGAATCCGGGGCGCGATCCAAACGTGCCCCATTTCCCACCATGCCCGCCAATCGCTTTAACGGACACACCGACTACGGCATCGGGATCGGGCTGCGCGTTCCGCATTACCAGCACATCCTGGAGCGCAAGCCGGTAGTCGACTGGTTCGAGATCATCTCGGAAAACTACATGGTGGATGGCGGGCGTCCGCTGGCGGTTCTGGATCGGATTCTGGAGCAGTATCGCGTGGTGCAGCATGGCGTGTCCATGTATTTCGGCTCAGCCGAGCCGCTCAACCGCGAACACCTGCGCCGCTTGAAAGCGCTGGTGAAGCGAACCAAGACGCCCTGGCTCACCGATCATCTTTGCTGGGGCAGCGTGGACGGACGCTACACGCACGATCTGCTGCCGATGCCCTACACCTTCGAAGCCGCCGAGGTGACGGCGCGCAAGGTGCGCGAGGCACGCGATTTCCTGGAAGTCCCCATCGCCGTCGAAAACGTGAGCAGCTATGCGGAATTTCACGTCTCGGAAATGACCGAGTGGGAGTTTCTGAATGAAGTGGTGGAGCGCGCCGATTGCGGCATTCTGCTGGACGTGAACAACATCTACGTCTCGTCCCAGAATCATGGCTTCGATCCGTACGACTATTTGAACAGCGTCCCGGCCGAGCGCGTCGCGCAGATCCACATTGCAGGGCATTCCAAATTCGAGAAGTACATTCTGGACACGCACGATCATCCCGTGATCGATCCGGTTTGGAAACTCTATGAGCACGCCATCCAACGCATTGGGCCCACCGCGACGCTGCTGGAATGGGACGATCGCATTCCTTCCTTCGATGAAGTGCATGCCGAGGCTCGCAAAGCGGAGCAATTCATTCCAGTTCCAACCGGGGTCCGATGAGCGCCCTGCTGGAATTTCAACGGCGCGTGGCCGGTGCGGTGATGAGTCCGCTGAATGCCTCCGTTAGCGCGGAGGCGAAGCAGCTTGTCAAACCCAACGATCGGCTCAACGCCACCGAGCGCTTGAACATTTATCATCGCCAATACTGGTATCGCATTCTGGATTCGTTCCGCGAAGATTTTCCGGGCCTCCAATCGATCCTCGGCCAGCGCGCTTTCGAGCGGTTGTCTCGCGCTTACCTGGCCGAATGTCCTTCCGAATCCTTCACGCTGCGGAATCTCGGCTCGCGGCTGGAGACGTGGCTAACGGAGCATCCCGATTTCGCGGGCCGGCATCTGGATCTGGCGCTGGATATGATTCGCCTGGAGTGGGCGCACATCGAAGCATTCGACAATGCCGAGCGAAAAGCGCTGGGGCCCGAGGATTTGCTGGAGCTGGGTCCCGAATTTCGCCTGGTTCTCCAGCCGTATGTTCGCTTGCTGGCGTTGCGCTATCCCGTGGATGTTTTGCGCGTGCAACTCAACCAGCACTTGGCCGAGCGCGGCGCAGCCAGCAACGCCGTCGGCCGCCCGGCGCGCCGCCATGTCGTTCGGCGGTTTGCCCGGCTCGAGCCGCAACAGATTTTCCTGGCGGTCCATCGCGTGGATTTTACGGTCTATTACCGGAGACTGGACGCGGACGAATTCCGTCTGCTCGAAGCTCTTGGCACAAGCCAGGCGATTGGTCCAGCGCTCGATTCCGGGCTCGCCGGCGCACCACTCGAAGGGGCCGAGCTGCAACAAAAGATCCAAACCTGGTTTGCTAATTGGTCTCAGCTGGGCTGGCTGTGCGGTGGAGGCGAGTGATGGCGAGAATCCAAAAGGTATATGAAATGTTCGCGCACGCGGCCTCCGGGTTGGAATCGCCGTTTTTGCTCGCTGTCCGGCTCTACTGGGGTTGGCAATTTATGCAAAGCGGTTGGGGCAAGCTGGGCGACCTCGGCAAAGTCGCCGGCTTTTTCGCCAGCCTCGGCATTCCCGCGCCCGCGCTCAATGCCGATTTCATTTCGGCGCTTGAATTCGCCGGAGGCATCCTGCTGGCAGTCGGCCTGTGTTCGCGCCTGATCGCGTTTCTGCTGGCCGCCGACATGCTTGTAGCGTTTGTGATTGCGGATCGCGCCGCCTTGCTCGCCATCTTTTCGGATCCCGACAAGTTCTATGCGGCCGCGCCCTATACTTTCTTACTGGCTTCGCTGATCATTCTGATTTTCGGTCCCGGCAAACTCGCTTTCGACGCACTTGTCGCAAGACGATTTGGGCAGCGGGCGCAGACTTCTCACGCCGCGGTCGCCGTTTAGCCAGACTTCGAGACTGGCCGGGTCCAGCTTCAATTCCACCACGGTCACCTCTTCGGTCTCGACGCTCGCCACCAGCAACTTGCAGTCGCTTCCGGCGTCTCGAATGTAGACCAGCACCGATTCCTCGCGTCCATGATTTCGGGATCGAACCTGTACCAACGGCTTCCACCCCCGGTCCAACCGTTGGATCGCTTCCGTGATGTTCCTTGCCGCGTGCGCTTCCAAATCCAAATCTTCGAACACGGCCAGATCGATATGCTTGACGCCGGCCGGGTGCGCCACCGACGTGGCGAAATTCACCAGGCCGAAGAAAGGGATGCGCAGAGGGCGCGCATGCAACTCGTCCGAGATGGCGCGAACGATGTCGTTAAACTCGCGCTCGGCGCCTTCCAGGACCGTGCAGAAAAGCATGCAACCGGCCGCTACGATGAGTGCCGCCTTCATGTTATTCGTCCTTTCCGGGCTTGCCGTTCTTGCGCTGCGAATCCGGCTCCAGCTTCGGGATTCCGAAGTGTCCGCCGAGTTCGCTCAATTGATCGGGATCGATGGAGCCTTCGATGCTGACAATGGTCAGCTCCTTCGGCTCGGTTGAAACAATTGCGAGTCCGCCGATCTTGCCGCCTTCCGTCTTCACGTACACTTCGGAATTGTCGCCGGATTTCTGGCTGCGCACTCCCACGATGCGCGACCAGGCGGGACCGCGAAGCTGCGCGCGCACCGGTTCGACGTCCGAATCCTGATATTCGCCGGCCTTTTCGAACTCGAAACTTTTGACGTAAATCCCTTTCAGGCCGCCGATTAACTTTTTCACCTTGGCGTCGTCCGCGTCCTTGTCGGAGAGGAACCGGCTAGCCAGCTGCAGCAGATTCGCGTCGAGTGTGACGTCCACCACTTCACTCGCCTTGGCCGCCAGGCGATCCAGGCTGGCCGGCAATTTCAGTTCTTGCGCTCCCAGCGGCGCCAGCGCGATCCCCAGGATAAAAGCGATCTTGATCGTAATCATTCTTCCTCCGTCGATGTCCGTACCGCCTTCTGAATTTTCGACAACTCGGTAACCGTGATCTTGAGCGCCAGTTGCAGCCGCGCCTTGGCGGCTTCGCCAGCCGCACGCTGTTGACGCTCCTCTTGCACCAAGACCCCAGCGCCGATCAGGAGCATGACCGCCAGGCCCGCTGCCCAACGCCAATAAGGCTGCGGACGGAATGGCGGCGGCGTTGCAGCCGCGAGGACCTTGGCTTCGAACCACGCAGGCTGCTCCTTGCGGCTCAGGGCGTTCTTCAATTGCTGTTCGAAATCTTCCATCAGCGAATGTCTCCCATGCTCCGATCGACCTTTTCGCGCAGTATCGCGAGCGAGCGCTGCAAATGACTCTTCACCGTCCGCACCGGCATTTCCAGCACTTCGGAAATCTCCTCGGGGGTCAAATCTTCCTGATAGCGCAGCACCATTGCCATGCGCGGCTTCTCCGGCAAAGACGCGATCAATTGCCGTAGTCTGCGGTTCAGCAACGGATCGCCCGGCTGCTCAGGGATGGAAGGCTCCGCCACCTCCTCCAGCGAAATCGTCGATTGCGACCGCCGCTTGCGGGCATAGTCGATCGAGCGGCGGCTGGTGACTTTTCTCAGCCAAAAGGTTACGTGTCTGGCGCTCTCCAGCTCAGCCATCTTGCCGTGCAGCCGCAAAAACACGTCCTGCGCCACCTCTTCGGCGGCGGCGCGATCGCGCAGAAAATGATAGGCCAGGCTGAATACCATGGATTGATTCGCGCGCAGCAGTTGGGCGAACGTCGCTTCCGGCGTAGCCTCCGCTTGCGCTTCCGTGGCTGGGCCGGCTGTCGCCATCGTTTCTAAAGAAGAGTACGCGGAATCTCAGCCGGCGGGACGCAAAATAATTGGATTTGGGAAGATTGGCGACCTCGCAGCGTCGGGAATCCCGGCGAGGGCCGCCAACCATTGAACGCTGGGGCTTTTACTGCACTGCTTTTTTGAAGAAGTGGGCCACTTTCTTGCCGCCTTCTTCGGTGTAGTAGACAGTTACTTTCGCGGTTTTCTCGGTGCCTTCCGCGATGTCCTTGCCGGCGTCCTTGGCGGCGCTGCCGGTCAAACGAAAGGTCTGTTCGGTGCCGTCAGCGGTTTTAACGGCCAGAGTTTTAGCGCCGCGATCGATGTGAGTTACGGTGGCGTCGGTGGCCTTGAGGCCGTCCTTGCCGATCCGGTCGAACTCGTCTCCGGTTTCCACGCCGCCTTTGGCCGTATAATGCACGGCCACTTCGCTGCCCTCTTTCAAGCCATGGAAGGCGTCCTCGGAGCCTTTGGCGGTGTCCTCGGCGCCAATGACAGTGGATCGCTTAACAAAGTGCAGAGTGTGCTCGGTCCCGTCGGCCGTTTTGACCACCACTGTTTTAGCAGCGGCGTCCAGCTTCAAAACCGTGCCCGTCAGGATGCCGTGTTGTTCCTCAACCGCGAGTGCCGACAGGCACAAGGCCAGCAGCATAAAAATCAAAGAGAAGTGTTTGATCATAGCTATGCGCTAATTATCCAAGGTTTGCGGCCCCGCGTCAACGCACATACGCCGGCAGGCCTTGTAATTCCGACTCTTCCACTTTCACCCAGCCGCCCTCGAACGCCTCCACCACGCTGCCTTCCAGAAACCAGCTCTTGGGCGCGTTGCCGCCCCACAGGGCTTGCCGGCGAGGATCGTGCAATTGCCAATGAATTGGCTCGAAGTCCGGATCCACGCTGAGGTAGTCGGAAGTATAGAGCTCGATGCGGTGCCCGTCGGGGTCGCGCAGATAGAGGAAGTACGCGTTGGTGATGCCATGCCTGCCTGGGCCGCGCTCGATACGATCGGCCTCAAACGCCCCGGCCAGAATATCGCACAGCTGCGTGATCCGCGCGCCATCCGGCAGCCAATAGGCGAAATGATGCAGGCGTGGGCCGGCCCCGTTGGTCGTGGCGAGATCGTGTGCGTGCCCCTTGCGCTGCATCCAGGTGGCCCAGATGCGGCCTGTATCGTCCTCAGTGAGTTCGGTCAGGCGAAAATCCAAGTGGTGCTGATACCAATCCGAGAGTTGCTTCACCTGAGGCGACAGTACATTAATATGATCGATGCGCTGGATGCCCGGACCGCGGTGCAGATCGAAGCGCTGCAAAAGCCACGGATGTTTCACCGATTCGTAGTAGAAGGCCACCGGAAAACCGAAGGGATCCTGCATGCGCAGCACCCGCGGGCGGTCCAAGTCGCTCTCCCAGCGATGCGGCAGATGTTCCTCACGGGCAAACGCGGCGATCTCGTCGAGCGCGGCTTCCGAGCCCGCCTTGTAGGCGAGCTGACGCACGCCCGCTTCCGCGCCCAGCTCCAGCTTCAAGCTCCACTCCCGATCTTCGACGCCTCGCAGATAGAGCGCGCGATCGCTCTCGTGCACCACGTGGAAGCCCAGAAGATCGACGTAGAAGTGGCGCGATGCGGCCAAATCGGCCACCGTTAACACCACATGGCCAATGCGAATCACGCGTGGAAATAGCATGCTTAGCCCTTTCCGAATTTAGGAATGGCGTGCGAGCCGAGCGGAACCGCGATGTTCTTCAGCTCGGTATAAAACTCGAACGAATGCTCGCCGCCCTCCCGTTGTGAACCGCTGAATTTGATGCCGCCGAATGGCGTTGGAAGATGGCGCACGTTGTGACTGTTGATCCAGGTCATGCCGGCTTCCAGCTCCAGCGCCATGCGGTGCGCGCGGGCGACGTCGTTGGTCCAGAGATACGAAGCCAAGCCGTATTTCACGTCGTTGGCCTTGGCCAGCGCGTCGGCTTCATCGGTGAACGGAATCGCGGTCAAAACCGGACCGAAGATTTCTTCCTGCGCAATGCGCATGCGGTTCTCGCCCGTGAACAGGGCGGGGGACACGTAGTTGCCTTCCGCGCCCACTCGCTGGCCGCCCACCAATAGCTTCGCGCCTTCCTCGATGCCGATTTGGATGTAACCCAACACGCGATCGCGATGCTCGGGATGGATCAGCGGGCCGACCTCGGTGTCCGGATCCAGCGGACTGCCTACTTTCACCTTGGCCGCCCGCGCCGCCAGACGCGCCGTGAATTCTTCGAAAATCGATTTTTCGATCAACGCTCGCGAGTTCGCAGTGCAGCGCTCGCCATTGAAGCTGTAGATCTGGAAGACGGTGGCGTCCAGTGCGCGGTCGAGATCGGCGTCGGCGAAAATCACGGCTGGCGATTTGCCTCCCAGCTCGAGCGAAAGCCGCTTCAACTGATCGGCCGCGGCCTTCATCACGATGGAGCCGGTGCTGGTTTCACCGGTGAGGGTGATCAGTGGAACCAGCGGATGGGCCACCAGCGGCGCGCCTGCTTCCTCGCCAAAGCCCTGCACCACGTTGAACACGCCGGGCGGCAGATCCGCTTCCTCAAAAATCTGCGCGAGCTTCCACGCTGTGAGCGGCGACCATTCGGCGGGTTTTAAGATCACGGTATTGCCGGTGGCCAGCGCCGGCGCGATGCGCCAGGTGGAGAGCATCATGGGCGCGTTCCACGGAGTGATGATCCCGCACGGCCCCACCGGTACGCGCAGGCTGTAATTCAGCCACTCATGATCCACCGGGTAGGTGCGGCCGTCCATGGCCTTCTCCGCGTATTCGGCGTAGAAGCAAAAGTTTTCCGCGGTGCGCGCGATCTGCGCGCGAACGATCTTGAGCGCCTGGCCCGCATCCAGGCACTCGATAATGGCCAGTTCGTCGCCGTGTTTTTCGATCAGGCCGGCGATCTTGAGCAGGTACTTTTTGCGGTCTTTGGCTTTGCTGCGCCCCCACTTTTGAAACGCCGCGTGGGCCGCGCGGGCCGCGCGATCGATGTCTTCGGCGTGACCCCGCCAGCCGCGCGATAGCACGCGATTGGTGGAAGGATCCAGCGTCTCGAAAGTTTCGCCGCGCGCACCCTTGGTCCACTGGCCGTTGATGTAATGCTCAACCGTGGTGCGGGCGAGCTTGGCTCGGATCTGGTCGATGAATTCCGGGCTGATGCCCGCTGCAGGCGAAGCCGTGGTCATGCTGCTACTTAAAGTATAGAGCCGCGCTACGCGCTAACGGCCTGCGGGGCAACGTCCTTGCTCCCGAATACCTTGTCGCGCAGCCCCGCAAACCGGGCATCCGCGCGCAAACCGTCCATTTTGGGATCAACGTCCAGCATTAACAAGGCGACCGACTTTTCGTGATAGGCGCGTTCCAGTTCCTGAAAGGCCTGATCCCGATCGCCCAGCGCATCCTGAAGGAAGGCCATGTAGTAAGCGTCCACGTATTGCGTTTTGCGGATCTGGTTGAGCTCTACCAGCATCTTCTGGGCGCACTTGCGATTTCCACTTCTGGCCACACATTTGGCTTCAAAGGCGCGCAGCCAGTACAGGTCCGGCGCCATAATGCTGGCCATGCGGTACTGCTCCAGCGCCTCGCTGGCTTTGCCGCCGTATTCCAGCACTTCGCCATAAAACAGCCGCCCTATATAAAGGTACGGATGTAGCTCGAGCGCTTTCTTGCCGCATGCGATCCCAGCCTCGTACTCGCGCCGGCAGAAGCGGATCAAAATCTCGTTGGCGGGAACGGTGGGCCACAGCGAGTGGGCGTTCCGCGCTGCCAGCGAAATGTTCAAAGCCTCGTCCAGCCGGTTTTGCGTGACATAAAGTACTGTCAGCCGGACGTACACCTCCGGCGAGTCCGGGCTTTCCCGCTGCGCTTGCAATAGTTCCGCTTCAGCCTCTTCGTATCTATGCTCGAACAGGTGTAAGCCGTGCGCGCGATCGGCGCGGCGTTCCGGAGTGAGCCCGCACAGTTCCACGGCGCGCTTATGGGCTTGCAGGAACCCGCTGTACATCTCGCGTGGCATGCGCATTCCATAAGTGCCTAACAGCAAATAGCACAGCGAAATGCCTTCGAATGCTCGGAAATCCGAGGCATTCTGGATTGCCGCCTGTTGAAAACAGTCCAGGGCCTTTTCGAAACCTTCCCTCGTGCGGCGGTTCCAGAAGTGCCAGCCTTGTTTCACCAGGTCGTCCGAATGTGGAACTTCCAGGCGGTATCCCAGCTTGGGCCGGTAGCTGATCCAGGGAAAAAACTCACCCAAGCTCTTCTTCACTTCGCCGATTGTGACCGCTACCGTGTGCTTGGAAACGAGATTGCCATCCCAAGCCTGATTGATCATCTGCGCATAGCCGACATACCGGCCGCGGTTGTGAATCAGTGCTTGCAGGGCTTGAAAGGCCTGGGGGCGAAGTTCGATCTCCCGGCCATCCCTTAGCAACGACTTCGTTGCAGTATCGAGCCGAAAAGGCCCGAACGTAATCTGCTCCATGGCAGCCCCCTCCCGTTACATCCCAACATCCCCAGGAACCTTTTGTGCGCCCTACTTAGGGGCGCACACCTAACTTCTGTTTAGCGGATCATATCACAAGTCCATCCGCTTGCACAGGTTCCTAGGCACTTATTCTTGAAACCCAAGTGCGGGGAAGCGGACTGGTACCGGTTCGGCTTTAGGTGGAGGGCCCGCTAAAACACGGACAGTGAATCCTGTTTTAAGACCAGCCCACCCACAACACCTTTCCAAGCGGCTAGTCCGCGGTCCCTGGGGTTGACAAGCAAATTCCGCACACCGTCTAAATTTGACGCTGTTTAGACGGTCATCGGAGCGATTTTAGCATACAATCCCTTGTAACGGGTCTTTGGTTGGATTTTGCATGCAGGGTCTTCGTTACCACCTGCTGATCTTCAAAAACAATAACTTAGACCGGTTCATGCGTCGTTTGGCGCTTGAGAGGCAGCTTATAGTGTTAAGTTGCTTACCAAAGGAGAGGTTTTGAACATGAATTCCAGGACGCTGCTCTGTTCGCGGCTCGCTTATGTAGCGATTTTGACCTTGTTGCTTTCAATTTCCGTTCCGATGCTGCTGGCACAATCGGCTGGAACATCCGGACTCAGCGGGACCATTACCGATCCTTCGGGCGCCGCCATCCCGGGCGTAACCGTCAGCCTAACCAGTAACGATACCAACCAGTCTCGCACTGCAACGACCGGCGCTGATGGGCAGTACAAGTTTACGCTGCTCCCGCCCGGTAGCTACAGGGTTCGTTTTGCCGCGTCCGGCTTTAAGACCTCCGAGGTCGGCTCCGTCACTCTGAATGTAACCGAGAGTCCAACGCTTGATCGCGCGTTGGAGGTCGGCGCCCAATCCGAACAAGTCACCGTGGAAGCCACCGCCCAAACCTTGGAAACTTCAAGTTCCACGCTGGGCACCGTGGTGGGAAGCAGCACGGTAACCGAGTTGCCTCTTGCGAATAGGAACTTCACCCAGATTATCGGCCTGTCGGCCGGCGCCAATGTCGGCGTCAACAATGCGACATCGTTTGGCAAAGGCACGCTGGATATCAGCGTGAACGGGAATACGCCTGGGCAGAACAATTTCCAGATGGATGGCGTGGCCGTGCAGAGTATGGCCAGCAGCGGCAGCGCGAATGACAACGGCATCTATGTCGGCATCGCCATCCCCAGTCCGGACGCGATCCAGGAATTCAAGATCCAGACTTCCACCTACGACGCCACCTACGGACGGAATCCTGGTGGGAACGTAAACGTGGTCACCAAGTCAGGCACCAACAACTGGCACGGCACCGGATTTGAGTTTGTGCGCAACGCGGTTTTCGACGCAAACGACTTCTTTTACAATCGGGATGTTTGCCGCACCACCTACGCCGGTCAATCCTGCCCCAAGCAGGTATTGAATCAGAACCAATACGGCGGCGTGATTGGCGGTCCTATCAAGAAGGACAAGTTGTTCATCTTCGGCAGCTATGAAGGAACGGGATCCAAGAACGGAGTGAACGTGGCCGGCAATTCCGCCGTCACGCTCTACCCGATTATTCCGTATGGCCCGCGCAATACCCAGGCCTTCGTCAACGCGTTGATCGCCGGTAATTGCGAACTGCCCTCCTTCGGCCCTCCCGGACCGAACGGTGTGCTTCCATGCTCATCGACCTCAGTAAGCCCGGTGGCTTTGAAAATGTTGCAGGTGACCAATGCCAATGGCAGTTATTATTTTCCCTCCAACACCACGTTCGGCCCGCTCAGCTTCAATCAGCCGGCCCTGTTTTCGGAAAAGCAAACCCTGGTCAATAGCGACTATCTGATCAACCCGAAGAACACCCTGGCGATGCGGTTTTTCTACAGTACCGATCCGCGCACCACCCAGTTCAACACCCCCATCGGCGGCGCTTTGCCGGGAGCCCCGGAGCTCTCGCAATATTCCAATACCAACGCCGTGTTGAAGCTGACCACCATTGTCACCAATACTTTCGTCAACGAACTTCGCGGATCTTTTCAGCGGCTGTTCACCAAATCGTCGGACGATCTGCCGGCCGGCTGGACGCCTCAGAATCTAGGCATCACCCCCATCATCGGCAGCCAGACTCAGGGGCCGCCGCTCTCTTTCCTCATCAACGGTTTCGGCGCGGGCGGATTTCTCGAGCCGGTGTTCAGCCCGACCAACCAGTTTCAATGGCAGGATCAAATTTCCTGGTCGCGCGGAAGACACACGATCCGGGCTGGCTTCGAGATGGAAAAAACCGAGTGGAACCTGGATTTCGCCGGCCTGGAGCGTGGCTGGCTCTTCATTGGCAGCTTCACCAACCTGCTGGCGGCCAACAACCCCGGCAACCTTTTCCAGTGCTTATACTGTGTTGCGAGCGGTGCTCCCCAAGCCGGTGGTATTATCCACGCCTATCGCCTGCCAAACATGAACGCCTTCGTTCAGGACGACTGGAAAGCCAGTTCGAAACTTACGGTGAACTTGGGAGTGCGTTGGGAATACGACGGCACCTTCACTGAAAAATACGCTAACCTGACCAACACTTGGCCTAGCCAACTGGCTCCCAATTCCCAAGTGCCGACTTCTGCCCAGGGCCTTCCTGCGAATTACGAAGGTTGGGTGACCGCAGGGAATTATCTGGCTCACTATCCCCAGCCGCCAGCCGGCGTTCTCATTAATAGCGGCGGCACTGGAGCCATTCAAGATCACCCGCCGCTCAGTAACTTCGCCCCCCGCGTTGGATTTGCCTACCAACTCAGCAACAAACTGGTGATCCGCGGCGGAGTGGGACTCTTCTACGACCGCATCGGAGCCGATCGATTCGTCCACGCAGTTGAACAAGGCAACCCGTATGCCGAGACGCTCGACTATAGCGGTGCCGCCGCCGCGCCTTTCACTATCCAAAACCCGTACCCGACCCTTGCAGTGGGTACCTTTGCTCAACGCTATTCAAATCCGAGTCAGGCCTGCCTGGCAAACTCCTTGCCCATCCTGAAAAGCTGCACTTCGAACTTGAGCGTGCCATACCTGGACCCGGAAATTCACACGCCCTTAGTGCGGCAGTATAACCTGAACTTCCAGTACGAATTCGCTCCCCGCTGGGTGTTGGAAGCCGGCTATGTTGGCTCCAATGGCATCAACCTGCTGGATTACAATCACAACATAAACACGGCTCTGATCGCGAGTGCCTCCAATCCCATCAATGGGCTGACAACCACCACCACGTCCAATGTCTTTTTCCGTACGCCTTACGCGGGCTACGCGCCGGCCGGATTGCAGACCACGGCCTTCGATGGTATTTCCAACTACAACAGCCTGCAGGTCACGGTCCGTAAACAATACTCCCATGGCGTGACGTTGCAGGGATCGTACACCTGGAGCAAGTCGCTGACTGACCTCACCGTTGACGGGGCCAACAGCAACAACTCGGGCAATCTCCAGCAGCAGTATGGCCCGTCGTATTTCAACCGCCCCCAGAGGTTTATCATCAACTACAGCTGGGATATTCCGTTCGGCAAGCACAATGGAGCCCTCGGCAAACTGGCCGAAGGATGGCAGCTCTCCGGTGTGACTACCATTCAGGACGGCTCGCCCATGACCTTCATCGACGGCGGTGCGGGAACCGCGTACGGAACCAACGGAACCAGTACCCAGTCCGGCTTCGGGCGCGCGCAGCTCTGCCCTGGAATGACCTATGGGAACATCGCGACTCCCGGCGGCATCGAATCGCGCCTGGGAGGGTATAGCGGCGGTCCGGGCTACTTCAACGCCAGCGCCTTCTGCGCTGCGCCGGCCATCGAGCCGAACGGCACTACGATCACAACGCAAGCCGCGTGTCCCACCTGCGCTACTCTGTTTGGCAGCTCCGGGCAGGGCATCCTGCTGGGACCGGGCCAATTCAACTTCGATGTTTCGGTGCTCAAAGCCACCAAGATCACCGAACGGACCACGCTGCAAATCCGCGGCGAGTTCTTCAACTTCTTTAACCATCCGCAGTTCTCCGGTATCGATCCTAGTTCGGGAACGGGTGGAACGCTGTCGTCTTTACCCCAGCCTTTGGTTGCCGGGCAGGGGACCATCACCTCCACCAGTGTGAACCCGCGCGTTATCCAGCTCGGCGCGAAGTTCATATTCTAAGCATCCCGCTTACTTACGTGCGCGGCTCGGTAGACTGACATCGCTACTGAGCCGCGACCGTGAGGGAGCGGGCTTTTATCTCCCCTTTGCCGATTTCTTGACGCCTCTCGATTCCTCCAATTGAAATTTGCTCACGTTTTGATCCTCCTTACCTACAGTTCCGGCATACAATCCCTTTGAATAGTTGTGGGTGAGGGGTTGCATGCAAGCTTACAGTCGAGTGCTGCCTGTGGCCCTCAGTGTTGGTGGACTTACCAAGGAGAGGGATGATGAAATCCAGGACGCTGCTCTGTTCGCGGCTCGCTTATGTAGCGATTTTGACCTTGTTGTTTTCTATTTCCGTGCCGATGCTGATGGCACAATCGGCCGGAACATCCGGACTGAGTGGAATTATCACCGATCCATCGGGCGCTGCGATCCCGAACGTGACCGTCACGCTCACCAGTAACGACACCAATCAGCCTCGCACCGCAACTACCGGGAGCGACGGGCAGTATAAATTTACTTTGCTACCGCCCGGCAGTTACAAGGTTCGCTTTTCCGCGGCCGGGTTCAAGACCTCCGAGGTCGGGTCGGTAGTGCTCAACGTCACCGAGAGTCCCACGCTGGATCGCACGCTGGAAGTCGGCGCGCAGTCCGAACAAGTGACTGTCGAAGCCACGGCGGAAACGCTGCAGACCTCCAGCTCCACGCTCGGTACCGTGGTGGGCGGCACGGAAGTAACCGAGCTCCCCCTGGCCAGCCGGAATTTCACGCAGATCATCGGTTTGGAAGCGGGCGCCAACGTGGGCGTGAATAACGCGACATCGTTCGGTAAAGGCACGCTGGATATCAGCGTGAATGGAATGACGCCGGGACAGAACAATTTTCAGATGGACGGCGTGGCGATCCAGAGCATGGCCGGCAGCGGAAGCGCGAACGACAACGGGATCTATGTCGGCATCGCCATCCCCAGTCCGGATGCCATCCA
This sequence comes from Bryobacterales bacterium, assembly GCA_963824345.1. Classification (GTDB taxonomy): domain Bacteria; phylum Acidobacteriota; class Terriglobia; order Bryobacterales; family Bryobacteraceae; genus Palsa-89. The sequence continues at coordinate 595,272 of CAWGOZ010000002.1, read as the reverse complement.
GGAATTCAAGGTCCAGACTTCCACGTACGACGCTACCTACGGACGCAACCCCGGCGGAAACGTGAACGTCGTCACCAAGTCGGGCACCAACGTCTTGCACGGCACCGCGTTCGAGTTCGTGCGCAACGCAGTGTTGGACTCCAACGATTTCTTCTACAATCGCGACACCTGCCGGCTAGACTACGCGGGCCAATCCTGCCCCAAGCAAATTTTGAACCAGAACCAATTTGGCGGGGTTTTGGGCGGACCCATCAAGAAGGACAAGCTCTTCATCTTTGGCAGTTACGAGAGAACCGGATCCAAGAATGGAGTGAACTCCGCCGGTAACTCGTCCATCAATCTGTATCCGGTCATTCCCTCCGGTCCGCGCACCACCCAGGCCTTCGTGACACAGCTCATTGCCGGCAATTGCAATCTGCCTGCCTTCGGGCCTCCCGGCGGCGTGCTTCCCTGCAGCTCTACCTCGGTGAGCCCGGTTGCTTTGAAGATGTTGCAAGTGACGGATGCGAATGGCAACTATTATTTTCCCTCCAATAGCACCTTTGGCCCGGTTAGCTACAATCAGCCGGCCTTGTACTATTCCAATCAAGGTGTAGTAAATGGCGATTACGTAATCAACCCGAAAAACACGCTGGCGATGCGGTTTTTCTACAGCCGGGATCCGCGAACCGCTCAGTTCAACACGCCCATCGGCGGAGCGCTCCCGGGGGCGCCGGAAGACCTGCAATACTCCAACACCAACGCGGTGCTGAGGCTGACCACCATCGTGACCAATACTTTCGTCAACGAACTGCGCGGGTCTTTTCAGCGCCTGTTCACTCAAGCCTCGGACGATCTGCCCGCCGGATGGACACCCCAAAATCTGGGGATCACGCCGATCATTCCCAGCGAGACCCAAGGCCCGCCGCTATCCTTCCTCATCAACGGTTTCGGCGCCGGCGGATTCCTGGAGAATCAGTTCAGCCCCACCAATCAGTTTCAATGGCAGGATCAAATCTCCTGGTCGCACGGCAGACACACCATTCGAGCCGGTTTCGAAATGGAGAGAACCGAGTGGAATTTGGACTTCGCCGGACTCGAGCGCGGATGGTTGTTCTTAGGAAGCTTTACGAATTTGCTGGCGGCAAACAATCCAGGCAATATTTTCCAATGCTTGTATTGCGTATCCAGCGGTCCTCCGGCCGCCGGGGGTATCATCCACGCCTACCGCCTGCCGAATGCGAATGCGTTTGTGCAAGATGACTGGAAGGTCAGCTCGAAACTGACCGTCAACGCCGGAATTCGCTGGGAATACGACGGCACGTTCAGCGAGAAATACGCCAACCTCACCAACACCTGGCCGAGCCAGTTAGCGCCCAATTCGCAAGTACCCACTTCCGCCCAGGGCCTTCCCGCCAACTTCGAAGGTTGGGTGACCGCCGGTAACTATTTGTCCCACTACCCGCAGCCACCCGCGGGCGTGCTGATCAATACCAGCGGCACCGGAGCCATCAAAGATCACCCGCCCCTGAGTAATTTCGGTCCGCGCCTGGGATTTGCATACCAGGCGGCTAGCAAACTGGTGATCCGCGGAGGCGTGGGTGTTTTCTATGACCGCATCGGCGCCGACCGCTTCGTCCACGCTGTGGAGCAAGGGAACCCGTATGCTGAGACGCTCGACTATACCGGCGCGGCTGCGGCGCCCTTCACCATCCAGACTCCGTATCCGAACCTTCCGCCGGGAGTTTTCGCGCAGCGCTATTCCAATCCGAGTCAGGCGTGCCTGACCAACCCGACGCCCATTTTGCACTCCTGCACCTCGAATTTGAGCGTGCCCTATCTGGACCCGGACATCCATACGCCGCTGGTGAGGCAATATAACCTGAACATCCAGTACGAATTCGCTCCCCGCTGGGTGTTGGAAGTCGGCTATGTGGGTTCCAGCGGCATCAACCTGATCGATTTCAATCACAACATCAATACCGCCTTGATCGCGAACGCCTCCGATCCGGTGAACGGGCTCACCACCACGACTACTGCCAATGTCTTTTTCCGCACGCCCTACGTGGGTTATGCTCCGGCTGGCCTACAGGTAATCGCGTTCGACGGCACCTCCAACTACAACAGCCTGCAGATGACCATCCGCAAACAATATTCACACGGCATCACGCTGCAGGGCGCCTATACCTGGAGCAAGTCGCTCACCAACACCATCGCGGACGTAGCCAACAGCAACGACGCGGGTGCGCTGAATCAGCAGTGGGGCCCATCGTATTACAACCGGCCGCAGCGATTTATCATCAACTATAGCTGGGATATTCCGTCCGGCGGCCAGCACAACGCGATGGTCGGCAGATTGGTGGAAGGGTGGAACATATCCGGTGTGACCACCATTCAGGACGGCACGCCCCTTACCTTCATCGATGGCGGCGCGGGCACCGCTTACGGAACCAATGGCACCAGCACCGCCGGCGGATACGGCCGCGCACAACTCTGCCCCGGAATGACCTATGGGAACATCGCGACCCCTGGCGGCATCGAATCGCGCCTGGGAGGATACAGCGGCGGGCCGGGTTACTTCAACGCCAGCGCCTTCTGCCCGGCGCCGGCCATCGAACCCAACGGCCTGACCGTCACGACGCAAAAGGCTTGTCCCACCTGCGCCACTCTTTTCGGAGACTCGGGCCCGGGCATCCTTCTGGGGCCAGGCCAGTTCAATTTCGACATCACGCTCAGAAAGCAGATCCGTATCACCGAAAAATACAGTCTGCAACTGCGGGGGGAGTTCTTTAATTTCTTGAATCATCCCCAGTTCAACAGTCTGGCGGGCGCTGGAAACGGTGGCACCGCGCCTTACCTGCCGCAAGCTTTGGAGGCAGGGCAGGGGAACATCACCGCCACCAGCGTGAACCCGCGCGTTATTCAACTCGGCGCGAAGTTCGTATTCTAAACTGATTGGCGCGCATGGGCTGTGGAGGTTGATATACTCCACAGTTCATGCGTAGCGCTTGGATTTGTCTGGTAGCCGCCGCCCTGCCGGTGGCTGCTCAAATCGCGCCCGGCGATTGGCCCAACTATTCGCGCGATCTGGCCGGAACCAAGTATTCGCCGCTCAATCAAATCACCCCCGCCAACGTTACCAAGCTGATTCCCGCATGGACTTTCAGCGTCAAAGCCGAAGCTCCGCCCCCGCAGCCCGGCGCACCACCATCGGCGACACCGCTGGGCGCATCGGCCGCAACGCCAATTGTCGTCGACGGCGTAATGTACCTGCCCGCGGGCAAGCGCGTCGTGGCGCTGGATGCCGCGACCGGCGCCGTACTCTGGAGTTATGCATTGCCGGCTGGCTTTGCTTCGCAACGCGGCGTAGCCTACTGGCCGGGCGACAAGCAGAATAGGCCGCGCGTCCTGTTTACCACTGAAACCAAACTGGTGGCGCTGAACGCAAAGACCGGCCGGCTCGATCCCGGATTCGGCAACGAAGGTCAAGTCGACCTCGGCGTGCCATACTCTGGCGTGCCCACCGTATACAAAAATGTGGCCATGCTGGGCGCGACGGTCGGCGAAGTACCCATCGGCCCTCCCGGCGATTCGCGCGCCTACGATGCCCGCAGCGGAAAGAAGCTCTGGGATTTTCATTCCGTGCCCCGGTCCGGCGAAGTAGGCCATGAGACTTGGCTGGACGACGGCTGGAAGGGACGCTCGGGCGTCAATGTCTGGGGTTGGTACATGACCGTGGACGAGGAGCGCGGAACGGTCTACATGACGTTCGGCGGCCCCGCGGCGAACTACTGGGGCGGCGATCGGCCAGGGGCGAATCTGTTCGCCAATTCCGTGGTCGCCGTGGACGCGCTCACGGGCAAATACAAATGGCATTTTCAAACCATCCATCACGACCTCTGGGATGCGGATCTGCCGCCCGCGCCCAGCCTGATCGACATCGTGAGAGACGGCCAGAAGATTCCGGCGCTGGCCCAAGTTGGAAAGTCCGGCTGGATGTTCATTCTGGATCGCACCACCGGCGATCCCGTTTTCGGCGTTGAAGAGCGGCCCGTTCCCCTAGGCGACGTGCCGGGCGAATGGTATTCTCCCACGCAACCCTTTCCGTTGAAACCGCCGCCCGTGGCGCGCGTGAGTTTCCGGACGGAAGACATCGTGACCGCCGAAGACACCACGCCCGAGCATGCCAAAGCCTGCCAGGAAGTCTGGGAGAAAAATGGCGGCTTCTACAATGCGGGCCCCTTCACGCCCTGGAGTCTGCATGAAGACGGAACGCCGCCCAAGAGCGCCATTCAGTTTCCGGGAGGCACGGGCGGCGTTAACTGGGGCGGGACGGCGGCCGATCCGAAAACGGGCTACGTCTTCATGAACACCCACGATGGCGCGCTGACGGGATGGTTGGAAAAGAAGAAGCCAGGGGGAAACTATGGACGCGGCACCGACGGTTCGAAGCAGCCCTATGATCGCGCCAGCGTGGATGGGCCGGGTCCGTATCATGGCTTCAGTGCGACCGTCAAAGATGCCGGCGGGCGCGTCCTTGGCACTTGGCCGTGCCAGAAGCCACCCTGGGCGCGGTTGATCGCAGTGAATGCGAATACCGGGGAGATCGCCTGGCAATCGCCGCTCGGTTTGGTGGAAGGGCTGCCGGAGGGCAAGCAGAACGCCGGATCGAGCGGCAGCGCCGGACCGATGGTGACGGCGGGCGGCCTGGTATTCATCGGCGCGACCAACGATCGCCGCTTCCGTGCATTCGATTCGAAAACCGGCCAGGAGCTGTGGGCCGCCCAGCTCGCGAAAGTCGCGAATGCAAACCCGCTGACGTATCAGGGCAAGAACGGCAAACAATATGTAGCCATCATGGCGACGGATTCGTTAGTGGTTTTTGCCTTGCCGTAAACCTTCGTTCACTCCTCGTTCGTTGGCAAGCCATGCAGCTTCAGAAACGACAGCTTGTCCCAATATCCTCGCTGAAACGCGATTTTTTCATCCTCGATTCGAAAAAAGCCGCATCCGCGCAGGCCCAACGGATCGCTCCACTCCAGGATCGCCCACTCGCCGTCCTGGAACAGGTTCTCGATGCGGCAAACCATGGCAGCCGCGGCAAACTCGCCTTGGAACATGGCAAGGATCGCTTCGCGCCCTTCCACGGGCTCATTTGCGACTTGATGATTGATCGCGTTTTCGGTATAAAGCTCCGCGATCTCCTGGGCATCGCCGCGGTTGAAAGCGTTCACCCATGCTCGTACGATTTCTTTCGGTTCCTTGCTTCGAGCGCTCACGGCGACAGACGCCAACGGGCATAGGCCACGAACGCCAAAAGGAGCCCGACGATCGCGGGAAATGCAGCCTGCGCGGGACTGGGGCCAGTGGCCGTGATCGCCGTCGCGCCGATCATGATTCCGAAAAGCCCCACGGCCGCGAGCGGCGTTAGGCCGGGACGAATGCGCAAGAGCCTGGGTAGGATGAGACCGACCCCGCCCAGTGCCTCACACACGCCGACGAAACGCATGAAGAGTCCTGGAAGCTGCGGCACTTGCTTCACCAGTTGGTCGAGTGGAACCACCAGCTTCACTCCACCGGAGAATAGAAATAGCAGCGCTAGCAGCGCCTGCAAGATCCAGAGCGCGATATTCATCGCCGGCCCACCCCGCGGACGCTGGTCAAGTACGCGTCGAGCTGGTCGAGAGTTCCCGTAAAGCCTGCTTCCATCGAATTGCGCCCGGCGTGGAAGGTCTTGCGCTCCTCTTCCGTCGCGTTGATGGGCACTCCGGCCACCGTGAGCGTGGTCTTGCCGTCTCGCTCGGATAACGTCATCGTGTGGAGCAATTCGAGCGGCCAGGCAGGGCTCATCGGATGCCGCAACAGTCGCCCCTCGGCGTCCGTAAAAGAAACCACCGTGACCAGCCGCTCCGGCGGAACGATTTCGCGATAGACCCATTTGCCCCACATTTCGCGGCCGTCCGGCGATCGCAGGGAGTAATGGAAGACGCCGCCCGGGCGCAAATCGAGCCTGCAGGTCAGCATGGTGTAACCCTTGGGGCCCCACCACTGCATCAAGGATTCCGATTCGGTAAGCGCCTTCCAGACCAGGTCGCGCGGCGCATCGAAGACGCGGGTGAATAGGAACTCCCGATCGGTGGGAGAACGCTGAGTTATCTGCTCGGCAAGGCGTTCCAGCATCTGGTGCAGTCCTTCGACGGCATGATGTTCAGCGGCCACCCTATTGCGCAGTTTAGCCGATTCGAAGAGCATCCGCGCCGTGACTTGGGTTTTGCCGCCCTGCTCCGCGAATGTCACCGTCGTTCGGAATTGCGGTTCCGACACGTTATCGTAAACCAGACGCTCTGGTTTGAGGACTTCGACAAAGACGATCTCATTCGGATAGTCCGTGCCATCGGGCCCATGCATCACATGGCGCCAGGCGCCACCCGGCCTGACGTCCATTTCGTGAGTGGTGGTGGTGAAACCTCGCGGACCCCACCAGTTCGAGATGTGCTTCGGATCGGTCCACGTCTGGAACACCAGCTCACGCGGCGCATCGAAAAGGCGAGTGGCGACGATTTCGCGATCGGCGGTGGTGGTGGGAATCGCGAGCTTTTCGGCGAGACGTTCCAGGCTTTGCGTCCAGCCTGGCTCCATTCCGTCCAGCATTCGGGCTGCGTAGGGCACCAGGCCGGTCACGCGCGTTTGCAAGGTGAGCTCGGTCTTGCCGCCCAGGTCGGCGAAGGTGACGGTTGTGAGCCCCTCGAGCAAACGCTTACCGTCCTTGTCGAGTGCGACACTGGTGAAGGCCAGCCGCTCGGGCGGGAAGATCTCTCGATAAACGGCCTGCATCGTGTTCTCGTTCGAGCCGTCGGGAAAGCGCATCACGATCTTCCAAGCTCCGCCCACGCGCAGATCCACGTCACAGGCCGGCGTGGTGAAGCCTTGCGGGCCCCACCACTGCCTCAGGTGCTCGGGCTCGGTCCAACATTGGAAAACGAGCTCGCGCGGCGCGTCGAACACGCGCGTGATGATGACTTCGCGCTCCAGGGCGCTGCTGGCTGGGCTAGTTTTTGCGTTGCTTGCGGGCATGTTTTCTCTCCTTGGCTTTCAATTTGCGCAGATAGTCGTCGAGGCGATTGAAGCTCTGCTCCCAGAACTGGCGGTAGTGCTCGATCCAGTCGGCGATGTCTTTGAGTGGAGCTGCCTCCAGCCGGCAGGGCCGCCATTGGGCCTCGCGTCCGCGAGCGATCAGGCGAGCGCGTTCGAGCACCTTGAGATGTTTGGAGATCGCCGGCATACTCATGTCGAACGGCTCGGCCAGTTGCGTGACGGAGGCTTCACCCGAAGCGAGACGGGCCAGGATCGCGCGCCGGGTGGGATCGGCGAGCGCGGCGAAGGTAGCGCTGAGTGGATCGGGCGGCATTTGCTGTTAACCGATCGGTTACATAACCGATAAGTTAAATGTACAAGGGGACCGGCGGCCTGTCAAGAGTTTTTTGCTACCTTGCAGGCATGTGCAGAAACATCCGGCCGCTGTTCAACTTCGACCCTCCGACCAGCGAGGAAGAGATTCGGGCAGCTTCGCTCCAGTTCGTGCGAAAAATCAGCGGATTTCACAAGCCGTCCAAGGCGAATGAACCATCGTTCCTGGCGGCGGTGGACGAAGTAGCCGCGGTCTCGGCCCGGTTGCTCGCTTCGCTCGAGACCAACGCGCCGCCCAAGAATCGGGAAGAGGAGGCCGCGAAAGCCAAGGCCCGGGCCGCGGAACGGTACGGAGCTTGAATGCTATGCAGCATCGGTGTTCTGTTGGGGGTAAATCGCGTGCCAGGATTCTGGCTGCCAGACAATGGTAGCCGATCCGGCGTGCGGGAGCTAAGCTTGTAAGCTTTTCGGCCAAGCGGGAACGGAGCTGCTGTATTGCTTTGTTTTGCCGCTAGCATCATGACGATCGCTCTCTTCGCCTGGCCTTACCTCCGTGGGCTGAACGATGACATGCCGTTATCCTGGACCATTTGGCCGCAGACATTCCGGGCCATCGGCGGAATCTTTCTGGTGTATTGAGCGGCCGGTCGGATGCCGGGCGGCTTTGCACTCCGATTGCACTGGGGTTTCATTTCCACTCGCTCCGCAAGCTGCGGCGCAGCACGCCGTAAAGAAGTGATCGATTGACGGCGAACGAGTGTCGTGTGGCGGCGGCGCTAGCGTACACTAGCGTTATGAGCATAGCTTGGCCGGCCGATCAGGCGTTGATGTTGAATCGTTCCACCGAGGCCCTGTTCCGGCCGTTTCAACTGAAAGAACTGACGCTTCCGAATCGCATCTTGATGGCGCCGATGACGCGTTCGCATTCGCCCGAGGGCGTGCCGGGCGCCGATGTGGCCGCCTATTATCGAAGGCGCGCGGAAGGCGGCGTGGCGCTGATCATTACGGAAGGAACTTTTGTCGATCACCCGGTGGCGGGCTTCGACCCGAAGGTTCCGCACTTCTACGGCGAGCGGGCGCTGGCCGGATGGCGGCGGGTTGTGGAGCAAGTCCACGCGGCCGGCGGGCTGATTTTCCCGCAGCTTTGGCACGTGGGCATGGTGGTTTCGCCTGGACAGGAATTGAAGCCGGGAGTGAATCCGATCGGCCCTGCCAGCATGACCCAAGCCGACATTGACGCGGTGATCGAAGCTTTCGCCAAAGGCGCGCAAGCGGCGAAAGAACTGGGGTTCGACGGAGTTGAGTTGCATGGCGCGCATGGCTACCTGATTGACCAGTTCTTCTGGAGCGAGACCAATCGTCGCACCGACAAATACGGTGGCGATCTGGCGGCGCGCACGCGTTTCGCGGTGGAGGTGATCGGCGAAGTCCGGCGGCGCGTTGGTCCGGATTATCCTCTGGTGCTTCGCTATTCGCAGTGGAAGCTGCAGGATTTCGAGGCCAAGCTGGCGGACACTCCCGAGGAACTGGGCCGGTTCTTGCGGCCGTTGGTGGAGGCTGGAGTGGATTCGTTCCACTGTTCGCAGCGGCGCTTTTGGGAGCGCGAATTTCCGGATAGCGATCTGAACCTGGCGGGCTGGACCAAGAAGCTCACCGGCAAGCCGTCCATCACGGTGGGTTCGGTTACGTTGAACGAAGATCTGATGACGTTGTTCGGCACCACCAGTACGGCGGGCGTGACTGGAATCGACAATTTGCTCGATCGGCTGGAGCGCGCCGAATTTGATTTGGTGGCGATTGGCCGGTCGCTGATCGTGAATCCGGAATGGCCGGGAATCGTTCGCAGGCGCGCGCTGAGTGAGCTGCAGCCGTTCAATCGTTCGGTGCTCGAAGAGCTGGTATGAACGCCGGCAATCCGTGGCCTTGGCCGGATTCGTTGGACGCCATGATCGCCGCGCCCCAATATCACGTTCTGTTGTTCGAAAACGAGCGCGTGCGCGTTCTGGATACGCGCATTCCGATGGGCGATATCGTGCCCCTGCATTCGCATCGCTGGCCCGCGCTTTACTACACCATCGCGCCAGGCGATTTCATACGCCGCGACCGCGAAGGCAAAGTGCTATTCGATAGCCGCAGCGTGCCGCGAATGCTGTCGGCGTCCGCCGCGACCTGGGTGGAATGCCTTCCGCCGCACTCGGTGGAAAACGTGGGGCCGGCGGAGATTCACCTGATCAGCGTGGAGCTGAAAGACGCGGGCTGAGTACCGGCGATATCCTATGATGGAAGTGGATATGACTAAACTGAATAAAATTCTGATGCTGTCTTTCCTGGGGCTGGCGGTTGGGTGCTTTCCCGCGCTGGGGCAGTCCAAAGGAAGTGCAAAGGGTGACGCCGCGCTGGTCGAACACGGCCGATACATCGTGGAGAGCGTGGCGATGTGCGAGCTGTGCCACACGCCCCGCGACGAGCATGGAAATCCCGACCGGGCACGCTGGCTGCAGGGCGGTCCGGCGCAATTGAGGCCTTCCTACCCTTCGCCCTACTGGGCGCTCATCGAGCCAAAGATAGGCGGCGGCCCTCCCGGCACCGACGCCGACTTCATCAAGCTATTGACCACGGGAATCTCGCGTACCGGCAGCCCTCCGAACCCGCCCATGCCGCCTTTTCGGATGACGCGCGCGGACGCCGAAGCGGTACTGGCATATCTAAAGTCACTGCCCCATTGACCGGCTCCCTGACGGTCGCGGCTCGGCAAGCAGGTTGGCTTGTGATTTTTCGCGCGCCGCCGCGAATAATGGGGTAGTGACAACGGCAGCGCTTCAGGATCGGTTTCAAACCCTGGTGGAGGAGCATAAAAAGATCCTCTACAAGGTCTGCAATTCCTATTGCCGGAATCCGGGCGACCGGGACGACTTAGCGCAGGAAATCATCGTCCAGCTCTGGCGATCGTTCGGCGCGTTCGACGAGCGCGTGCGCTTTTCCACCTGGATGTACCGTATCGCGCTGAACGTTGCGATTTCGTTTTATCGCCGCGAGAGCGTCCGGTCGCGGCATGTCGTCTCAGGCAACGAACAACTGCTGGAAGTGGCCGACGAAGCGGCCAGCCGTCCAGAAGAAGTTCGGGTTCTTTATGAGTGGATCGAAAGACTGGATCCACTGAACAAGGCGCTCGCGCTGCTCTATCTGGACGGAAACAACTACCAGGAGATCGCGGGAGTGTTGGGAATCAGCGAGACCAACGTAGCAACGAAAATCAGCCGCCTGAAACAGACGCTGCGGCAGGAAGCGGGAGCCAAACAAAATGGAACTCGATGAACTGAAGGGAAAATGGACCGAGCATGATCGGAAGCTCGATCTGAGCATTCGCCTGAACCGGCAATTGATGCGGGAAACCTACACGCGGCGGGCCAAGTTCGCGCTGTGGCGGCTGGCGGGGCTGCTGGCCGGGGGCTCGATCACGCTGCTGGCGGTTATCGTCTACTTGGGCGCCTTTACCATCGAGAATTGGGGGATGCCAAGGTTTACGATACCCGCGATTTTGTTGGACATCGCGGCTATTGCGGCGCTGGCGGCGCTGAGCATGCAGATCGGGATGGCCTTCAAGATCGACTACACGCAACCGATCGCCGCGATTCAGAAACGCCTGGAGAGGCTGCGAAAATTCCGCATCCGGTACATTCAGGCGATCCTGGTCAGCGCGGCGCTGCTTTGGATGCCCATGTTTGTCGTCGCAATGAAGGGGTTCTTTGGCGCGGATATCTATCGTCTCTTCGGAACCGCTTGGATCATGGCGAACGTGGCGTTCGGACTCGCGATCCTGGTGCTGGGGATTTGGCTATCGAAGAAGTATCGGCCTGGCGCGGGATACAACCTGAACGCAGCTACCGGATTTCTGGCTACGCTGGCCGAATTCGAACAGGACGCCTATTCTTCCCAGGAACGTTCCAGCATGCGCGCGTATTCGCCCGAGGAATAGAGCTCGAAGTCGAATTCCCGCGAGTTGACAGGCACGAAGTCGCACTCGCCTTGCTTGGTATGGAAGATCTGTTCGGCATAGCGAAAGTAGGCGCGGACGAATTCGTCGGAGAGCATTTCCCGGGGCGGGGCTGCGGCGAACATGGTGTGCAGGCCCAGCGCGCGGCTAAAAATCGATTTGTAATCGGCCACGCCCCATTTGCGCAGTTTGGCCTGCACATCCGGCGGCGGGTCCTGGATCAACAGCGAGGCGAAGCTCTGGTAGCAGATTCCCCGGGGTAGCAAATCCTGGTTGCGCTCGGCGAATTCGATGCATTGCCCGATCCAGCGCGCCAGATCCTTTCCCACGTAGTAGAGCATGCGAAGCTCGGAATAGCGGCCGTCGAGCAGAGCCCGGTCCAGATCCTCGCGAGTTGCTTCCCCTTGCGGAAGCAAGCCTTGCAGCTTTAGGTTGGCACGCGAGCTTTCCACCAGTTTGCCGGGGCCGCCGGCGTCGGCGAAGGGATGCAGGATCAGCGGTGGAAGCACCCGGAGTACCAGATTGCGTTCCAGGGCCGGAGCCATGCCAGAGGTCGATTCGGGTGCCATAATCTGACCTAAGTATGCGCGTTTACTTCCTCTCGGTCAGTAGTACCTTGGCTTCAATTGTTTGGGTACCTCGGAGCACTTTTACGAGTACTTCCTGGCCAGGATGGGCGGCCCGCAGCGCATACGTGAAATCATAGAGGTTTTGGACGGGTTTTCCGTCGAATTCGGTGAGGATATCGCCGGCTTTGAGGCCGGCTTTGGCGGCGGGCGAACCGGGGCGGATATCGGCGAACCTTACGCCATTGGGTAGCTCGGTGAAGTCCGGAATGCTACCGAAATCCGGCCCGTAGCCGCCGCTGGAAACCTTCCCGGAGTGCGGATTGGCGACTTCCTGGGGTTCCTGGGCCTCGGCCACGCGGACGAATTGCGGCCGGGGGGAGCCATCGGTCAGGTGATCGGTGACGTCGGCCACCAGGTCGAGCAATTGAACCGCGGCGGGCGCATCGATCTTGTCCCAGGTATCGCTGGGCTTGTGATAATCGGCGTGGAGCCCGGAGAAGAAGAACAGCACCGGCACCTGTTTGGAGGTGAACGAAGTGTGATCGCTGGAGCCATAGCCGGCGCGTTCGGTGACATCGGCTTCGAAGCCGTGCTTCGGCGTCAATTGTTTCAGCAGATCGGCGAAGGTACTGCCGGTTCCGACGCCTCCGACGTAAACTTTGCGGTCGCGAATGCGGCCGATCATGTCCATGTTGATCATGGCCACGGCGTCCCCGAGCGGCAGAACCGGGTGGTTGACGTAGTAGCTGGAGCCCAGCAGGCCGAGCTCTTCGCCGGCGAAGGTAAGAAACAAAATGCCGCGCTTATGCCGGGGCTGGCGCGAGAACCAGCGCGCCAGCTCGATAACGCCCGCGGTTCCGGAAGCATTATCGTCGGCGCCGGGGTGCACGGTTCCGGCCAGGGACGGCGCCATGGAGAACTGCTCGCCCAAGCCGAGGTGATCGTAGTGCGCGCCCAGGACGACGTATTCGCTGGTGTCGCCCGGAAGGTAGGCCCCGACGTTGTGGACGGTTTTCACCTCGCGTCCGATATCGATATTCATGCTGAGGCGCAGCGTCGGGGGCAGCGCGAACGATTCCGGGTGCAGGGTCTTGTCGATGTCCGATTCAATCCCTTGCAGGCTCTTGCCGGCGGGCGCGAGCCACTGGTTGACCACGGCGGCCTTCACTTGCACGAACTCGATGCCGGAATTGTCGGGGCCGGCCGTGCTTCCGAATTTTTCGAGATCGTCGGCATCGCCGGAATGCGCGCCCACGTCGTTCACCATCAGGACGGCGGCGGCGCCGTGAATCTTAGCATTAGCCGCTTTGCTGAAGATCTGCGAATGGGCGGTGTAGACTTTGCCTTCGAAGATGCTTTTGTCGTCGAACTCCTGCGGCTCGTGACGCAACAGGATCACGATTTTGCCCTTGACGTTGAGTCCGGCGTAGTCGTCGTAATTGTATTCGGGCGCGGTGATGCCGAAGCCCACGAACACGGCGCCGCCCGAAACATCTCCGGCCCCGGAGAGATTCAGGGGGATGAAATCGTCCTGCATGCGGAGCGATTCCGGCTTGTCGCCGGTGGTGTAGGTGAGGCTGTTGCGCTTGCCGAGGTGAGCGCTGGTGGTGACGTCGAAATCCTGATAGTAGCTCTGACCGGAAAGCGGCTTCAGCTCCATGCCGCGGAACTGATCGCGGATATAGGCCGCGGCCTTTTCAAGCTCGGGCGACCCGGTGGCTCGGCCGCGCATTTGCGGGGACGCAAGATATTTGATGATGTCCAGGTACTCGGTGCTGTTGACGTCGGCGGCGATGAGTCCGCCAGCCAGCAACGCGAGCAGGCCGGTTCTCCACAGGCACGAGCGCCTATGCCACGCGCTGGGCATCCTACTTGCTCAGCGGCGAAGGAATCTTTACCTCGCAGCATTTGTCGTCGGCGGGAGGCGGAGTGTTTTGAGCGGACTTTTGAAAATTTAACTCGCCATTGATGATCTGCTGGAGATTCCCCCAAGGATAATTGCCAACCAAACGGCGGCCGTTCAAAAAGACGGTCGGAGTGGCGTCCACATGCAGCGCGCGTCCCTCCGCCATGGATGCCTCCACTTCGCCTTCGGTGGCCTTGGTGTCGATGCAACGGCCGAGCTGCAAGCTGTCGAGATCGGAAGCGGTTTTGGCGAAATCCAGCACCTGGGTCTTCAGGTTCTCGGTGGTAAGGTCGGCCTGGTGTTCGTAAATCCAATCGTGAAACTTCCAGAATGCAGTGGGGCTCTCATGAAAAATGCAACGGCCGGCGATGGCTGCGGCCTTGGCCCAGGGATGAATCTGCTCGAGCGGAAAATCCTTGAAAACCACGCGCGCCTGGGTGGGATATTGCGTGGGCACGTAGCCGCGCAAGGTCTGCGCTTCCTCTTTGCAATTGGGGCATTCGAAATCGCCGAATTCGACGATCGTGACCGCGGCGTTGGCCGGCCCAAAGCTGGGAGCGCCCGCGGTCTTCAACTTTTCGAGGTCCTCCTTAAATGGATTCTCGGCGAAGTTGTACACGACGCCGCGAATGATATGCTGGCCGTTCCTGGTGACATAGAAGGTCTCGTCCTGCGAGCGGCCCTGGTAGTTGAAGTGAACGTCCACTTGCAGAAGGTCGGGCGTGGCGCTGGGCTTGGGATCGTCGATCTTGACCTGCACCTCGGGAATGACCGCCAGCAGATGGCGGACGTAGGCCTCCAGTTGAGTCTTATCCAAAGCGGAAACGGAGGCGGCGGACTTGGGCTTCTCTTGCGCGCGGATGGCGGGAAGCAAGCACAGACAAAGGGCTGTGAAGACGGCTAGGCGCATGCATTGATTGTAGCGCGGGAGCTGGTTGTTGGTTGTTGTCGAGCCGCTGACACTCCTTAAGGCGGGTGGCGCAAAAGGGGATCCTTTGTGCGTGCGCGCGCGGTTTTTTCCCGAATTTCGCGAAACGAAGCCAATAGGCGCGGTCTTTGGCCCGATGAAACATCCAGGTTCAGAATACAGGCGAGGGATGGGCGCTGGATGATGATTGGCGGGTAAGTGGCTGGAGGAAAGGGAAGAAAAAGGTGCCGAGGCGGTGACCGGATGAGCGCCGGATGAGGATCAGCGATTCGATGGCTGGCTGAGGTCGGAGCGGACCGGACATGGGGACCTCCCTCACAGGCTTCGCGCCCGAATCATTTCAGCTGGTCGAACGGCCGCTAGTACAAACCTACGCTGATGACCCAGTCGTTCTTGTCCAGAAGCACGTTCAAGTGGCGATTCTTATATACCGCGAACTTAGTTCCGTCCGGGTTCTTCCGTATGGTTGCGTCTTTTCCCCACAGTTTCTTACAATCGCCCCACGACGAGGTTCTTGCGGGATACAGGTATATATTCGTGAGGCGGCTGGTTTTGGAATCAAAAGCTAATTCGACATGGTTGGTGTTCATGGACGGGTCCCGGAAGGAATAAATATCGCCGATTACATTCTGCGCTTGGTCATAAGCGAACCTATGTCCAAGAGGTTCACCCATCAGGGCTTGGGCGTCCTGCAATGTCCAAACGAGCAGTTGCCGTGCAAGAAAATCTCCAACGGATTTCCGCATTTCATCCGGGACCTGATTAATTGAACCTGTGGTTGGGGTGGGTTCTGCGCGACCGGCCACCGGTTCAGGATTCTTCGCTCGAGTCATCGTGAAGGTTCCGTTCCCACGATCCCCCAGACAATCGTTGCCGGTATAGCTTCCAGCGATATGGTCGCCGATATGGGTGCCCGTGGCTTTGTAGATCCCAGGACAACCCTTGACGGTCTGTGTCAGCTCAAAACGAAAGTCGATCTCGGACAGGAGGCCCTTAATCTGCCCCCCGCCGCCCTGGGAACTCGTGTAGGTTCCGACCACCTGCCCATCGGAGTTCTGGATCAAATTGAAATCCAAGTGGCCCGAGGCCTTGGCATCCGCGAATGTAGCGGACCATGAGCCATCGATAGTTTCCCCGACCTTCTCATGGTGATCCGGGTTGCTTGGACCCGCTGCAGCCGTGCTCGGAGGCGAAGCTAGCCCAGGAGAAATCTTCGGCTCGGGATCGTAGACCGACGCGAGAGGACGTGGCTGGCCTGGGGAGGCAAGCATTCCACGTGCGTAATCAACTGGGATGGCAAAGTTGAGGCTTTGGCCTTCTTGCAAACTGAGCGTTGTTACACCGATGACTTCGCCCCTAGCGTTGAAGAGTGGGCCTCCTGAACTTCCATGGCTAATCGGCGCAGTAATTTGTAGAAGCCGGTATCCGTCCATTTGGCGGATGGCGCTGATTATACCTTCCGAAAGAGTATTGTCCAGTCCAAGTGGGTTGCTCAACGAGTAGACCATGTCGCCAATCTGTGCGGTCCCGGAACTACCGACTCGCAGCGGCTGTAAATCGATTGCTTTAATTTTGATCAGGGCAATGTCCTTTCGCCGGTCAAGGTCCAGCACCTCGACCGTGTCATAGACATCTCCGTTATCCAGGCGGACACTCGCCTCTTTCGAGTTGCGAATCACGTGGTAGTTCGTGACGATCTTGCCGTCGGCAGCGACGATGAAACCGGTTCCTGTCCATTCCACAACGCCTTTCTCGTTCTTTCCTTCGATGGAAACCACCGACCGGGCGGACTCCTTGTAGATGACACCCGCGGAAAGAGGTGGGGCCTGAGCGACCAACAGCTGAGACGGCGAGATTGAACATGCCACAGCGATGAGCGGTACCAAATAGATACGCTCGGGATTGTGTTCAGTTACGAGCATAGATCGCTCCTGTTCAGTCTAGAATAGCTCATTATTTACCGGTTGGAAGTCGTCGCGCTGGCTGAGACCTTGACGCTCAAAGGCTCTCCTGTCGGCCGCGCGACTGATCAGCCGTTTAGGACTGCACGGAAGAATTGTGCCAGTCCGATACGGTCCATCTCGTGGTTGGCCACCGCGATCATCGCTTCGTAAGTGGCCAGTTCAGGCATGCGGCTGGTATCGACCCCGTTGATTTCCAGAAAATCTAACGCTGCCTGGATAGCGGTCCGCTTATCGCCATCTAGGTAAGCCTGGCTCTGGGCAATGTGATAAGCGTACGCACCAGCGATCTCGTAGAGGTCGCCGTTTCCATAGAGGTACACGTTCAGAGGTTGGGCTATCGCCGATTCTAGCACGCCTTCGTCCCGGAGACCGTGAACTCCGCCAAATTCATTGATCTGGTCGCGGTGGATTTCTTCAATCTGTTGTCTTGCCAGAAAAACGGGATCTTGTTCCAATATATTCAGCCGGGTGGCCGCTGGCGAGCATTACTTAGCCAAGCGGCGAAACAGCCCGGCGTGCTGGGCGCTGGTCTTGCGATGAGCTTTATCGAATTGTTCCTTTGAGGCGATGCGGACGCCGGGAGTGTTGCCGTTAGGTCGTGTTTCTTGGCCCTGCGGTTCGGTGGCCTGCGGCGTGGGATCCGCCTGTTTGCTCGTTCCCTTTTTCATAGCGCCCTCATATACAGTTTAGTCCGAACCTTGTACTCCTCGTCCCTCTAGCGCCCGGCGCGATAGGTCGCCGCCCTTAGCGGTCAGCCGCCTGGCGAGATCGTCGGGAATCTGGACAGTTAGGGTCATAGCTTTCGCGCTTCATCCAACCACGACGAGTTCTTGCTTGGCTTCGGGAGGAAGGGCGCGCAACGACTCCTCTCTTCGATACTCTAAAATCAGCGCGATTGCTTCGCGAAGGCTCTCCAGGCATTCCTCGCGTGAATCGCCCCGGCCGTTGGCGCCAGGCACTTCAGCGCAGTAAGCAACGTACAGTGGGCCATCTTGCTGGACGATTGCGGTGGATTCGTTGCGCATACCTGTATCTTACCGCCGAGGCTGGTTGTTGGTGGCTGGTTGTTGGTTGTTGTCGAGCCGCTGACACTCCTTTAAGGCGGGTGGCGCAAAAGGGGATCCTTTGTGCGTGCGCGCGCGGTTTTTTCCGAATTTCGCGAAACGAAGCCAATAGGCGGGGTCTTTGGCCCGATGAAACATCCAGGTTCAGAATACAGGCGAGGGATGGGCGCTGGACGATGATTGGCGGGTAAGTGGCTGGATGAAAGGGAAGAAAAAGGTGAGGACCTCGTGACTCCGCGCGTCAATTGGGACTCTGGCGCTGCCCGGAAGGACTACGCTTTGTGCTTCTCCGACGGCCTGCGGACGCTTGAAATCTCCGTCGCGAAAAAGGAGCGAACCTACCGTGGCACGAAGGGCGCGGTCGCTATTTCTTAAGTGGCGGCGCTGGCGGTAGAGGTGCTTGGGGAGGTGGTGGGGCAGGTCGCGAGGGTGGCGGCCAGCTTTCTCGAAGTTTATCGGGTTTACTCACGGTTCCTCCGAGGGATACCTTAGGGACATCTTCGGGGCGGCTCACTTGGCGGTTGTGGCGCTGGTGGAGGTGGTGGCGGTGTACCGGGGGCGGTCTTCGAATGGGTGGCCAATCGCCCTTCCTGACCCTTTCGGGATCATCATTCATGCGGAGGTCGGCTGGTACCGATCATATACGAAACCGGTCCACTTTTCGATCAGTTTCTCGTTGTAAGGTGCCTGCGTGCTAGCCTCTGAAGCATCGCGGCTTCGTTTCAGGATCTCTTGAAGTGCCTCCTCAGCACCATCGGCGAACCATTCATTCCACAAGCGCTCGTAGTCGTCCTGAATCTGGCTCCACGTGTAATGCAGTTTCGCTAAGCTTTGAGCTGTCTTATCCAAACTCACGGCGATTGAATAGGCCATGAGAATTGCCGCTATGATCGACATGATCAGCGGCACTAATCGAGAAGTCTCCGCGGCTAAGGTCGCAGCCGCGCCAGACGAGAGAAGGAAACTCAATCCAGTGATGATCTGCTTGCGCTTGGTGTAAGACGCTGCCAGCTCTCCAAAATACATGGCACGCACCTCGGCTTCGACCATCCTCCGCCAAACATTGTCAGTCTGGCACGCTGTTAACATGTGAGGCCTTCTCTTTCTATTTTATTGGAAACCGGCTGTGATTATCTGACCTGGGAGCTTATTCGCCGCGGATCAGGTCTTCATATTTCTCGCGCTTGCGGATCACGCGAAAACGATCGCCTTCGACCAGGATCTCGGGGGGGCGCGGGCGGGAATTATAGTTGGATGCCGCGACGAATCCGTAGGCGCCGGCGGTGCACACTGCCAGCAGGTCGCCCGGCATGACGTTTGCGATATCGCGGTCGCGCGCCAGAAAGTCGCCCGATTCGCACACCGGGCCGACGATGTCGGCGATGATTGAACCGGCATTATTCTCGCGCAGGGGAATGATCTGGTGATACGACTGGTACAAGGCGGGACGAATGAGATCGTTCATGGCGGCATCCACGATCACGAATTCGCGATCGCCGTTGGTCTTGCGGTAGAGCACGCGCGTCAGCAGCAGGCCGGCCTCGGCCACGATGGAGCGGCCCGGCTCGATCAGGATCTCCAGGCCATACCCGGCAGTCCGCTGGCACATGGTCTGGATGAATTCACAAATGGAAAGCGACGGGTCGCCGGGTTTGTACGCCACGCCCAGTCCGCCACCCAAATCTAATGTGCGAATGGGGATGTCGCGCGCGCGCAAGCGTTCCACCAGCTCGATCATCTTGTCGAAGACCTGGAGCATGGGAGCGATATCGACGATTTGCGAGCCGATGTGGCAGCTCACGCCCTCCAGCGCCAGACTTCCGAGCGCTCGCGCGCGCTGGTAAACGGCTTCCGCTTCCGCAATATCGATTCCGAATTTGTGCTCGCGGAGGCCGGTGGAGATGTAGGGATGGGTGGACGCGTCCACATCGGGATTCACGCGCAAGGCCACGCGGGCTTGCACGTTGCGGCGCGATGCCAATGCGTCGAGCAATACCAATTCGGGCTCGGACTCGCAGTTGAAGCTGCGTATGTTGTGTTCGAGCGCGTAGTCGAGCTCTTGGGAGGTTTTGCCGACACCGGAAAAAATCACGGTTCCCGGATCGGCTCCCGCCTGCAAGACGCGGAACAGCTCGCCGCCGGAGACGATATCGAAACCCGCGCCGGCTTCGGCCAGCAGCTTCAGGATCGCAAGATTGCTGTTGGCTTTTACGGCATAGCAAACCTTGTGCGGAACGTCGGCGAAGGCCTGGTGGTAGTCCCGGAAACGCTCGAGGACCGCGGCGCGCGAGTACACGTAGCAGGGCGTGCCTTCGCGGCGCGCGATGTCGGCCAGCGGCGTGTCCTCGAGGTAGAGGCTGTGGTCGCGATATTCCATGAGGCGTCAGCGTACCTTGAGCACGACGAGCGTCTGGTCATCGTGGGTTGGCGCGTCGGATGCGTAGGCGTCCAGATCGGCCAGAATATGGGTCGCGATCGCTTCCACGGGCTTCACGCACAGCTTCTGCAGCTTGCGGCTCAGCCGGCCGGTTCCATAGTCGACGCCCTTGGGATTGGGCTGATCGGTGATGCCATCCGAATGCAGCAGGATCACGTCGCCGGGCAGGGCATCGAAGATCACTTCGTCGTATTCGCGGTTGTCGAGCAGCCCGGCGGGAACGCCTTCCACGCGAGGTTTGATGATCTCGCCCTGGCGGCAAATCAGCGGCGGCTCGGCGCCGGCGTTGGCCATCACGAAACGATGGCGAGCGCTTTCCCACACCAGCACTAGCAGCGCGACATACTGCGTTTCGACGATACGCTCGCGCAACACCTTGTTCAACAGCTTCAGAAGTTCGGCGGGGTCGCGCCGCCGGTGGGCCAGCGTGCGGAGCAAGCCGCTCACCATGGCGCCATAGAGGGCCGCTGCCGCGCCTTTGCCGCTTACGTCGCCGAAGATGAAAACGATTTCGCCCGAGTTGTGTTCGAAGATATCGTACACATCGCCGGTGATTTCGCGCGCCGGGCGGGAGCGGATGGCGACATCCAGACCTTCGATCTCGGACGCTTCGCGCGGCAGCATCACCGACTGCACGTTGCGGGCGGCCTTCAGATCGCGATCCATCCATTGCTCGCGCTGGGCGATTTCCTCATACAGGCGGGCGTTTTCGACGGAGCTGGCAATCTGCGGCGCCAGTAGCGCCAGCAAGCGGGAGTGCTCGTCAGTGAAATAACCCATGCGCTCGCTTTCCAGATCCATCACGCCCACCACGCGATCCTGCACCACCAGGGGCACGGCGATCTCGGAGCGAATGTCAGGATGCGAAGCGATGTAACGCGGATCGGCCAGGGTATCCACCACACGGACGATTTCGCGCGATTCGGCGGCGGCGCCGGTGAGCCCTTTGCCCAGCGGAATGTTATCCAGATTCACGCGCTCGTCATAGCGCTCGCTGAAACGGTGCCGCAGCACTTTGCGCTCGGGATCGAGCAGCAGAATGCTGAATGCGTCGAAAGCCACGAGCGAATGCGTGGTAGTTGCGATCTTGCGCAGCAGCTCGTCCAAATCGAGAATGGAGCTGAACTCCTGAGACAGATGCGCAAGTGTTTTCAGGGTGCGATTCTGGCGGTCCACGCGCCGGTAGAGACGGGCGTTGTCGATGGACACGGCCACCCGGGACGCAATCAACTGGAGCAACACCCGATCCTGCTCGCGATAGGCGTTGAGGCGCGTGGATTGCAGATCGATGACGCCTACCAGCTTGCCGCGAGTGAGCATCGGGACCGCCAGTTCGGACTGCACCGCGTCGAGAGCCACCAGATAGCGCGGGTCGTTGCGGACGTTGCCCGATAAGACCGGCTGCCGGCTGGCGGCCGCGATTCCCGTGATCCCCTCGCCCAACGGAATCACCAGGCTTCGCACCACCTCTTCGCGATGGCCCATGGCGTAACGGATGGCGAGGCCGTGTTGACGTTCGCTGTGTAGCAGAATCGCGAACAGGTCGTACGGAATCACGTCCTTCACGATGGCGGCGACGTTGGCCAGAATGCGGTCGAGGTCCAGCGTTTCGGAGGTGACGGCGGAAACTTCGAGCAGAAAGTCCAGCAGTTCGGCGCGTTCCTGAAAACGCACCTTGGATCTTGTAGTCGGGGCCATGTCAGGTGCGCGACTCCGCAGATTCAAGAGCTCGAGCGCCCTCGACGATCTTGACGCCCGAGCTGGAGCCAATGCGCGTGGCCCCGGCCGCTACCATTTTGTTCAAATCGTCGAGAGTTCGAATTCCGCCCGAGGCCTTCACGCCGAGAGCGGGACCCACCGCCCGGCGCATCAGTTCGACGTCGTGAACCGTGGCGCCGGATGGGCCGAATCCGGTTGAAGTTTTGACAAAATCGGCGCCGGCGGCTTTGGCCAGAAGGCAAGCGGCGGTTTTCTGATCGTCGTCCAGCAAGGCCGTCTCGAGAATTACTTTGACTATCGCCCCGCGGCGATGCGCGGCGTTCACGACAGCCGCGATGTCTTGCTGCACGGAGTGGGGATCGCCGCCTCGGAGAGCGCCGATATTTTGCACCATGTCGATTTCTTTGGCGCCGGCGGCGAGCGCGGCCTCGGTCTCGGCGACTTTCGCCGCAGTGGATGTCGCGCCCAGCGGAAACCCTACCACGGTGCACACCAAAACCTGAGATCCGGCCAGTTCCGCGGCGGCGATCGGTACCCAATACGAGTTCACGCAAACGCTCGCGAAGTTGTAGTCGCGCGCTTCGCGGCAGAGCTGCAATATGTCGGCGCGAGTGGCGTCGGCCCGCAGCAGCGTGTGATCGATGAGACTGGCAATACTCGGCGCGGAGTGCGGCATAAGTGCAATAAAATCAGGGGTTTCCCCGGAGACGGTTGGAAGCTTTATGATAACACAGCAAGCGCTACTGAAGCTTGTTGTATTCTTTCAGCACTTCGCGCAAGCGCTGATGCGGAAGCGCAATCACGCGGTGATTGTCGACGCCGGTCATGGTTTCGGCGGCCACCAGCGCATTGACGATGGCTTCCTCGGTGGCCTGGACGGTAGCCTCAAAGAGCGGATTCATCTCGTCGTTCGGCAGCATCTTCAAATCGCGCAGCCCGCTGGATTTCGCGGCTTCCGTGTTGGCCGTGGAGAACGCGACAAAAATGTCGCCCGAGCCGTTACCCGACGTTCGAGCCGGTGCGCGCCAGCCCCATGGTGGCCCGCCGCGCCAGACGCTTCAACTGATGCGGGAGAAGAGGCGCGTCGGTGGCCACCACGATGATGATGGAGCCCACGTCTTCCTGGATCCAGCTGGAGCCTTTGGCGTATGGAACATCTTCGGGAATCTTCAGTCCAACCGGTACGCCGGCGATCTGGAGTTGCGGGCGCCGTCCACAGTTGCACTGCACGAACACGCCTACGGTGTAGCCCTTCAGCGCTCCGTCCAGCACTCGGGACGAGGTGCCCGATCCGCCCTTGAATCCGTAACAGATCATGCCCGTGCCGCCGCCCACGTTGCCTTCGGCAACCGGGCCCGAGGCCGCCGTATCCAGGGCCTGAAAGGCATGATTCGGTTTCACATGAAAGCCATTAATGTCGTTGAGAAAGCCGTCGAATGTTTCGGCTACCACGGGCAGGGAGAAGAATTCCTCTCCGCCCAGATTGTCGGTCCCGGACGGATGCTTGTTGTCGACCTGCCACTGAATATAGGCATCGCGCACAACGCCAACCGAATGCGTGTTGGTGATAAGAACCGGGCCGTCCAAAAAGCCCGACTCATCGATCCAGGTGGTGCCGGTCATTTCGCCGTTTCCGTTCTGCGAGTACCAGCCGGCAAAGGCGGAATCGACGGACTGCTTGCCGCGCGGCCAGATGGCCGTGACGCCCGTTCGCACCGGGCCTTGGCCGACGTTCAGCTTGCCTTGTCCAGAAATGAGCGTGCTGTAGCCCACTGCAATGCCGGGAACATCGGTAATCGCATTGAACTTCGCGGGCGTGCCAGAGAAGGGAACTCCGAGGTCGCGCGCGCGCGGCGCTTGTGCCTGGAGCGGCGAGAGGGACACCAGAGCCGCGAGGAGTCCGGTAAGGGTGAGGTTCCAGCAGTTGGTTCGCGTCATCATAGCCTTATACCACGAGAGTCCGTAATCCGTAACTAACCGGTACGGTGCCGCGTCCGCACGCTCGAATCCAAATCCGGCGGCGCGCATCGAATAGGAGCAGTGGGCACTTATAATGGGAGTAGGTTTTTGCGGGGTATTACGAGCACTTGTTTGCTGAGCTTGACACTGCTGGGATCGAAGGCTTTGTTCGGCCAAGATTCGCTGTCGAAGGCCCGCCAGCTTTATAACCATACGGAGTACAAGGCGTCTCTGGCGGTGGTGGCCGAGATTGCAGAGCCCAGCGGGGCCGCTTACTGTCTGGCCGGAAGAAACTACTTCATGCTGGGTGAATATAAGAAAGCCACCGAAGCATTCCAGAAAGCCCTGGCGCTGGACCCGGGGAACTCCGCGTACGCCCAATGGCTGGGACGGAGTTTTGGACGGCGCGCCGAGGCTGCATCGCCGTTCTCGGCTCCCAAGTACGCCTCCCAGGCACGCGCCTATTTCGAAAGGGCGGTGGCGCTGGATCCCCACAACGAAGAAGCGCTCGGCGATCTTTTCGATTACTATCTGGCGGCGCCCGGCTTTTTAGGCGGCGGCTTTGACAAAGCGGAAGCGATCGCCCAGCGCATCGCGGAGCAGAATCCAGCCGAAGGGCACTTCGCGCAGTCCCGATTGTCGGAACAGCGCCGGCAGTTTGACACTGCGGAGGAACAGCTCCGGCGCGCCATGGAGCTTGCGCCGCGACAAGTGAGGCGCGTCTTGGACCTGGCCCGTTATTTAGCCAAGCGGGGCCGGATTCAAGAGAGCGAGGCGGCCTTCGATCAGGCCGAGCGGCTGGCGCCGGGTTCGCCCGAGGTCGGCTTCGCGCGGGCCGGCGTCTACGTGGAGCAGAAGCGCAATCTGGGCCGGGCGAAGGTTCTGCTGGTGAAGTACCTGGGAAGCCACCTGACGGCTGACGATCCTCCACGCGAGCAAGCCGAGAAGCTGGTCCAAGCCTTGCGGCTGCTCGAGGAAGCGTCCGGCTCCTGATGTATTTCGGCGAATCGCTGCGGTTCACCCTGCAAGCCCTGCGCGCCAACAAATTTCGCACGTTCCTCACCGGGCTGGGCCTGGTCATCGGCAATGCGTCGGTGATCCTGGTGGTCACCATCTCCATCACCAGCCGCGATTACATCCTCGATCAAATTCGCGGCGTCGGTTCCAACCTGATTTATGCGCAATACACGTCCGGAACGACAACAGAAACCAAGGTGGATGCCGATTTCATCAAGCGGGCCGATGTTGACGCGGTGCGCCAGCAGTTTAGCGGGCGAATTGTCGCTGCCACCGGGGTCATGAACAACGGCGGCCGTCTGTTGGTGAATGGCAAGGAGCAGGATGTGTCCGTGGTCGGCACCGATGAGTACTATCCAGTGGTTCGAAACATGGTGCTTCTTTCGGGGCATTTCATCGACGAAGGCGATGTGAACGGCCGCCGGCATGTGGTGATGCTCATCGAAAAGCTGGCAGTGCGGCTTTACGGCACTACCGAAAATGCCGTGGGCCAGATCGTCAAGCTGTACGGGTTGCAGTTCACGGTGGTGGGAACTTTCAAGGAACGGACCAGCACGTTCGGGCAGTCGGAAATCACCAACGAGACCGTATTGATGCCGATCACCGTCGTTAAGTATCTAACGCCAGTGGAACGCGTCGACTCCATGTATGCGCAAGCCCGGGAGTCATCCGACGTGCAGCCGCTGACCGTCGCGATCAAGCAGCTTCTGGAGAGCCGGCATCGCGCCGGGGTGCGCTACGACGTCGAAAATCTGACCGCGATTCTGGAGGCCGCTCAGCGCATCGCACTGGTGATGACCATTGTGCTGATTCTGGTGTCGGCAGTCACGCTGATCATCTCAGGCATCGGCATCATGAACATCATGCTGGTGACGGTCACCGAGCGGACTCGTGAGATCGGCCTGCGCATGGCGGTTGGGGCGTCGCGGCACGCCGTGCTGGAGCAATTCCTCACCGAATCGGTGGTGCTCAGCCTGGCCGGCGGCGGCCTTGGCATCCTGGTTGGCATCTCGATCCCGTTAAGCGTGCGATTTTTCACGGATGCGATTCAAGTACCTATCTCGGTGATGTCGATTTTTGTGGCGTTCGGCGTGTCACTGGCAGTAGGGGTGATTTTCGGCATGCTACCGGCCAATCGCGCTTCGCAGCTCAATCCGACCGAAGCTTTACGATATGAGTAAAGTTTGGTAAGCCGAAAGAAAGCCGTACTCGCGCTGGGGTGCCAGTCCGTATTAGGATGAGTAGGGTTGAACCCGACCTCGATCAAACATCTCCCTGGAGGATGGTCTGAAGACGCTTGCAGTTGTGACTTTGTGCCTAGTAATAGGTTTGGTCTGCGCCGAGGGGCAGCAGACGCCGCCGGGCCCAGCCCCCAGTACGGGAACCTCTTCCTCGTCCCAGGCGCTGGATATAACCGAGACTGGCCATCGCATTACCGGCGGCGTTACCTTGTCGGTGCTTGGGTTTAGCCTTATCCCCGGCAAGACCAGCACGGTCGATAACTCGGCAACTGTCAGCACGCAGGACCAGACCCAGGGCGGATCGTCGCGAATCGGCTACGGCCTCACGGGCCAGGTGCGAATCACGGCGCATTTTGCCGTGGATATCAGTGCGATCTACCGCCGGATCGGATACCAGTTCACCGACACCATCGCGACCACGACCAATACGGTAGTGAACGGTGTCGTCAGCTCCACAGTTAGCACCACCGACACTCACCAGGACGTCCATGCGCGTCTTTTCGACTTTCCCTTAACGCTTCGATATTACAGCGGCGCGAAACGGCCGAATGGCCCACGCTGGTTCGCAGAGGCGGGAGGCGCGTGGCGTTGGGCCAACGGTGTTCGCACCTCCACCGATACCACCGACGCCGACGACGTGAACACCTGCTGTACATTCACGCCCGTGGTGCCCGCGCATCGCTCCGCAATCGGAATGGTGGCAGGCGTTGGACTGCAGTTCATCGATCCGCTTGGCATCCATGTCATACCGGAGGTTCGCTACACCAGGTGGATCGATCAGGTATTCGAGAACTCCACCACGCACACCACGCAGAACCAGCTGGACGCCTCTATTTCGTTGACGTTCTAGCGCTGTTGATCACCGGGTGTTCTACGATAATTTCTGTGAGATCCGTCTTCTTGCTTTCGCTGGTTCCGTGCGCGGCCGGCCTGCTGTGGGGGCAGACCAGCACCGACGCGCCGCTCTTCGTGCTGCCCTACAGCCCAAGCCTGGACATTTCGTCGATGGACCGCTCGGTGGATCCGTGCACCGACTTCTATCATTACACCTGCGGGTCTTGGATCAAGAAGAACCCCATCCCGCCGGATCAGGCGCGCTGGGATGTTTACTCGAAGCTCAACGAGGATAACGAGCGTTTCCTGTGGGGGATCCTGCTGGAGGCCTCCAAGCCGAATGCAAGCCGGAACTTGGTGGAAACCGAAATCGGCGATTATTTCGCCGCCTGCATGGATGAATCCGCGGTGGAAAAGGCCGGAATAGCGCCGCTCAAACCCGAGCTGGACGCCATAGCGGCGCTACAATCCATTGGCGACCTGCCGGCCTACTTGGGGCGCGAGCATCTCGACTCCGCGGGGCCGGGCATGCTCTTTGGCTTCGGGTCGAGCCAGGACTACGCGGATTCCAGCCGCGTCATTGCGTTCCTGGACGCCGGCGGCCTGGGACTTCCGGATCGCGACTATTACACCAAGACCGACCCCAAGTCCCGCGAGACCCGGCAAAAATATCTGGAACACGTGCAGAAGATGTTTGAGCTGCTCGGAGAAAATCCGTCCTTGGCCAAAAAGCACGCGCACCGAGTGATGTCGATTGAGACGGATCTCGCCAAGGCCTCGCTCACCCGGGTGGAGAAGCGCGATCCCTACAACTTGTTCCACAAGATGACTCCCGAACAAGTGCAGGAGCTCACGCCCGCCTTCCGTTGGGCGGCCTATTTCAAAGCTTCCGAAGTGCCGGACACCTCGGTGATCAACGTCACCGAGCCGGCGTACTTCAAGGAAGTCCAGAAGTTGCTCCAGGGCCATAAGCTGGACGACTGGAAAACGTATCTGCGCTGGCATTTGGTGCATTCCAAGGCTTCCTTTTTGCCGTCGCCATTCGACGACGCCAATTTCGATTTCTACGGCAAATATCTGCGCGGCCTGGAGCAAAATCCGCCCCGTTGGAAGCGCTGCGTGCGGCGTGTGGATGGTGACTTGGGCGAGGCACTGGGCCAGGTATTCGTCGCAAAGACGTTCGCGCCTTCCACCCGACAGAGCGCCCTCAGCATGACCAAAGGCATTGAAGCGTCCATGGAGGACGAAATTAAGCAGCTACCGTGGATGGGGGAGGAGACCAAGAGGCGGGCGCTCGAAAAGCTGCACGGGATCGTCAACAAGATCGGCTATCCCGACAAGTGGCGCGATTATAGCTCCATCCGAATCGTTCGGGGCGACTATTTTGGGAACGTAGAGCGCGCCACGGTATTCGAATCCAAGCGCCAGCTCGGCAAAATCGGAAAGCCGGTGGACCGCACCGAGTGGGGTATGACGCCACCCACGGTCAACGCCTACTACGATCCTCAGATGGATGACATCAACTTTCCGGCCGGTGTGCTGCAACCGCCGCTGTTCGATCCCAAGATGGACGCCGCACCCAACTACGGCGACACCGGCGCGACCATCGGCCACGAGCTGACACATGGGTTCGACGACGAAGGCCGCCAGTTCGACGCCAAAGGAGATCTGAAGGATTGGTGGACCAAAAGCGATGCGGAGGAGTTCCAGACGCGCGCAAAATGCGTTTCCGATCAGTACTCGCAATACACCGTGATCGACGATATCAAGATCAACGGCAAGCTGACGCTGGGCGAAGATCTGGCCGATTTAGGCGGCACCTGGCTGGCCTACCTGGCGTGGAAGAGCGCGACCAAGGATCAAGATTTACAACCGATGGACGGGTTCACGCCGGATCAGCGCTTCTTTATCGGAATGGCGCAGTGGGCCTGCGGCGACGAACGCGCGGCCAGCAAGCGCCTGAATGCCATCACGAATGAGCATTCTCCGGATGAGTACCGCATCAACGGCGTTGTGTCGAATCTGCCGGAATTCGGGAAGGCGTTTGCATGCCGGGTGGGACAGCCCATGATGCACTCGCAGCCTTGCCGGGTCTGGTAGCAAGGAATTTGCTCCGCGTACGGCGGTAGAATGCTAGTGGCATGATTTTGCTTTTTTTACTTTTGCAAAGCGCCGCTTCGCAAACCGAGCCGCTCACCCGCCTGCTTCACCAGCAAACGCTGACACCGTGGATGATTGCGGTGGCGATCGGCATCGCCTTTGCTTTAGGCGCGGCGCACGCGCTCACCCCCGGGCACGGTAAGACCATCGTGGCCGCATATCTGGTGGGCTCGCGCGGGACGTTGAAGCACGCGGCGTTTCTAGGCGGGATGGTGACGCTCACGCATACCATTACCGTATTCTTGTTGGGGCTCGCCACGCTGTTTTTGTTTCAGTACGTTGTGCCGCAAAAGGTGACCCAGGTGCTGGGAGCGATTTCCGGGCTGTCCATCGTGGCGATCGGCGGATGGATGCTGTACAAGCGGCTGCGCGGCGCGGGGCACACACACGCGCATGGTCACGATCACGGCCACGATCATGCGCACGATCATGATCACGGGCATCCGCACGAGCACGCTCATGACCACGGCCACGATCATCATCACGATCATCCGCACGAGCACGCTCATTCGCATACGCATTCCCATGGCCCGGGCGGCCACACTCACATGCCCGAAGAAATCTCCTGGTCCGGCTTGACCGCGTTAGGCGCGAGCGGCGGATTGGTTCCATGCGAATCCGCTCTGGTGCTGCTGCTCACCGCCATCGCTCTGCGGCGCGTTGGTCTCGGTCTGGTGCTGTTAGTCTCGTTCAGCCTTGGTTTGGCGCTGGTGTTGATGGCCATCGGCGTGTTGGTGATTTACGCCAAGAACCTGCTGCCGGGTGGAGGGAGCCCGAGTGGGAATCCGTTCTTTCGCTGGATGCCGGTGGCTTCCGCTGCGATCGTGATGGTGCTGGGAATGGTGATGACGGGCGTTTCGCTGGGTTGGATTCGGCCGCACTGGATCGCTGGATGATCTGAAAAAAAAGGAGTTCTCCGATGAAGGCGGTGTGGATTTCATTCGTGATGTCATTCGTCCCAGGCTTTGGTTCCGGCCGCGTCCTTCTTGCTCAACCTCTTGCCGGTAATAACACGGACACGACCACTACCCAGCCCGGATGGCTGAAGAATTTTACGATCGAATCTTTCGGATATGGGCCGAACACGCCACAGGAGTACGCTTTTTCGCCCGGCTACTATGCAGCAATGTATAACCTACAGGGTCTCGAATGTCCACGCTGCGTGCTCGGGCCCGTAACCCGTCCCAGATTCACTCTTCCTCCATTCGGCGCACTCGCTACCCTTAAGCTTCACGGCGACCGGGTTGAGCTATTCACGGGCTTCGGCGGCATAGAAGCGTGGAAACCCGACGGCACCTTCGAGCCGCGGGGCCGGAGCTTATGGACGAATTCTTATGGCGATGCCTGGCTCCTGCAAGCGCAGGGTGGGGTCCGGGTTGCACTTGATCGGCAGCATTATTTTTCGGTAGGAGCGACGGGCCGCCACCTATATAATTACGGATCAGGCCCGCAACAGTGGAGCACCTTCAGCGGCGATGTTATGTTCAAACTGGGGCATTAATTAGAGCAGCCGACTACTTATAACCTTGCGCGAAGGCCAAGCGGCTGGAAGTTGAAGGGTGCGTGTATAGCCAGAAGACGATGTACGGATTCGGGTCCGGCTCATCGAGGCCGATTTCGCCCATCACCTGGAATGAATGCGCCGCCGCTGCTGCCGGTACGATTCCTTTGGTAATCTCCAGCCCGTATAGATCGGCCTGATGCTCCTGCCATCGGCTGTAGGTGTTCACAACCGGCTCAGAAACGGCACTCGCGATCGCTACAATCAGTAGCAGCGCCGGCAGCGAGGACCAATCGACCACGTCGGGAACCAAGCGACGCACGACATGCGATCCAGCCCAGAACAGCGGCAGCAACGCCAGCGCCAGCAATAGCAGCGAATTCCTGATATGGTTCAGGACGTAGTGCCCCATCTCGTGGCCAAAGACGAAGAGCGTTTCCGGCGTGGTCAGCTTCTTGATCGTGGTATCCCATACGACGATGCGTTTGGAGCCGCCGAATCCACTGACATAAGCGTTCAGGGAATTCAGTTTTTCGCTGGCCGTCATCTCGAACATGCGGCTGGGCGGGATGCGTAGGCCGGCTCGCGCGGTTAATCCTTCGAGTCGATTCACCAGCTCCGGATGTCGAGCGCTGAGCGGCTGGAAGCGGTAGAACATTGGCTCGATGATCATCGGCTCCAGATACATCACGGTGACGATCATGGGCAGCGTCGCCAGCCAGAAATAGAACCACCAGCGGCGAGGACTGCGGCGAATCACGGCGTAGAGCAGCCATGCGAGCGGAACCGCGCAGGCAAGCGCGATCAGTTCGGTTTTGGTCCAGTCCCAGAACCAGGATGGCCAGGTTTGAATCGACTGGTCGAACTTCAATTCCAGATGCTGTCCGTAGATATTCGCCGGAAGGTAGAGGAGGTCGTAGGTTAGAAGAAGGAGTGGCACGAACACCAGCGCTTGAATGAAGCGCCGTTGGGAGATGGCCACGGCCCAGTCGCGAAACCTGGTGCCGAGTCCCGAGAGAATGATCGCGGCCAGAATCGCGATGCCCAGAAGTTCACTTGAGAAGTGCAGCCGGTAGCCCGAGTGCGCGTATTCGATGGCGCGTTGCAGTTTGTCTGGGGGCAGGGAATAGAGTTGTTGGGCTTTGAGCATTCCGACGCCCGCGATTATACCGCCCGGAACAGACGGCTGCTCCGGGCGTGACAATCACGGCGTAAAGCCAGCTGCGGTTTTACTTGGCAGCGGGTTTCGCGGTGGTGGTGCTTGCCGCGGCCGCTTTCTTGACGTGATGCTTCTTGCCGGTCTTCACCTTCGAGGTGGTGGCCTTGCTGTCTGCAGCCGGGGCTTGCGCAGCCGGTGTCTGGGCGGCCAGGATGGCTCCCACGCTCAACAGAGAGGCGAAAATAAGTTTGTTCATTTGGTTCTCCTTTTGCGAGCGGTTCATTTCCGCCTCGCATAACCATCTTGCGTCCGGAAGCCAAAATGAACGATAGCCCACGTACCGGAGTTGGCGTCGCCAAAATGCGGGGGGTAAGCAGTGCGGATCTTAATGAATGAAAGTTTACTTATTCTCACGAGCCGCCAGCTGCGCGATCCTATAGGTGGCGTGTATTCCGATCCAGTTACGTATCGCAAGATCCTGCGCGTTCTCGTCATCGGCTTCTCGGCGGTCATCGTATTGTTGATCGCCGCTGGGTCCATCGGCCTCAAGAGCGCGCAACTGATTCAGGAGAATTCGGCTGAGATCGTTCACAACGGATTGGTGACCACGCGCTTGATCGACGAGCTGCAGCGCGAGCAGGACACGCTGAATGCCGCGTTCTATAAGCTTTCGCGCGGGCCGGAGCTGTCCGAACGGGAACGCCTGCTCGCACAGTTGGACGCTGCCGATCAGGCGGTGGAACGAATCGTCTCCGAAGCAGCCGGGACACCGCAAGCAGAACTGTGGCGCCAGCTCAGCGCGGCCGTGCAGGGCTTCTCGAGCGAGGCCCGGCGCCTGCTGGTCCGCAAGAATGTGCCCACGTATACTTCGCGGGATCTGCTGCGACGGCATGAAGAGGTGACGGCGATGGTCGCGAAGATGATAGCGAACAACTATTCCCGGACGCGAACGGCGCAATCGCGCATGGATCAGCGATCGGCGCAACTACTGAAGGAATCGCTGGGGCTGCTGGGCGGATGCCTGCTGTTGGCACTGGTGTGCGCGGTCTTTACGGTGCGAATCACCACGCAGCTATTCCAAAGCATGCAGCAGCAAGCGTCCGACCTGGCGCGCGTGACCTGGCACATGCTGGAGAGCCAGGAAACGGCCGCGCGCCGGTTCTCGCATGAGCTGCATGACGAACTGGGGCAGTCGCTGGCCGCGATCAAGGCCAACGTGACGGCGCTGGATTCGGCTGCGCCGCCCGATCCGGCGAGGCTGGAAGACTGCCGGCGGCTGATCGATGAGGCGATCCAAAATGTGCGCGAGCTTTCGCACCTGCTGCGCCCGACTATTCTGGATGACTTCGGTCTGGACGCGGGCATCCGCTGGCTGGCCGAGCGATTTGGGCAACGCACCGGAATCGAAGTCGATTACAAATCCAGTTTCAACGGGCGGCTGCCGGATGAGACCGAGACCCATTTGTTTCGCATTGTGCAGGAGGCGCTGACCAACATCGCGCGGCATTCGGGGGCGACACGCGTTGCAATTGCACTCGATCGCAAAGGGAGCCGCGTGCATCTCACGGTGAAGGACAACGGCCACGGGTTCAATGGAAATCGATCGGACGGCCTCGGCCTGGTTGGCATGCGAGCTCGCGCCCAAAGCATTGGAGGCGAGCTTACCATCGATTCGAGCGATGGCGTGGCTATCGGTCTTTGGGCTCCGTTGGAGGTTGCCAAGAGCTGACATGCTGCGGATTCTACTGGCCGACGATCACGCCATGGTGCGGAAAGGTTTCCGGCTGATTCTGGA
Organism: Bryobacterales bacterium; assembly: GCA_963824345.1. Taxonomy (GTDB): domain Bacteria; phylum Acidobacteriota; class Terriglobia; order Bryobacterales; family Bryobacteraceae; genus Palsa-89. The sequence goes on along the minus strand of CAWGOZ010000002.1, from coordinate 561,639 downwards.
AGCTCAACCGGACATGCAGATTGTAGGTGAGGCGGGCAACGGGCGCGAAGCCGTAGAGTTGGCCGAAAAGCTTCATCCGGATGTCGTGGTGATGGATGTGGCCATGCCGGAGTTGAATGGCATCGAGGCCACGCGCAGGCTCATTGGTTCGGCGCCGCGAACGCGCGTGCTCGCGTTGAGCATGCATAAAGATTCGGTATATGTGCGCGAGATTCTGCGCGCCGGGGCCCGCGGTTACTTGTTGAAAGACTCGATCGATAGCGATCTGGTGAACGCGGTGCGCGCGGTGGCGAAAGGCGAAGGCTACTTGAGCCCGGGCGTTTCCGATGCCGTGCTAAGCGACTATCGAAAGCACGTCACCGATCCTCTGGATCTGCTGACGAGCCGGGAGCGCGAAGTACTGCAGATGATCGCGGAGGGCAAAACGAATAAAGAAATCGCAAGCGCTTTGAACTTGAGCGTGTACACCGTGGATGCGCACCGCGGCAAAATCATGGAGAAGCTGAATCTGCATTCCATCGGGGAGATGGTGCGATTCGCGGTGCGCAACGGCTTGATTGATTAACGCGGTCCGATTAGTGAGGAACGGGCACGTTCGACGGATTAATGCGGTAGACCCATTGCGGCGCGGCGGACTCCTGTGCGATCACCGCGTCGATCAAGCCGCGCTTGGGCGAAAGAGAGCAGACTGGATCGGTGGCATCGGGGTCGCCGGTGTACATCATCGCCTGGCAGCGGCAGCCGCCAAAATCGCGGGTCTTGCGCTCGCAGGAGCGGCAGGGTTCCTGCATCCAATCTTCGCCGCGGAAGCGCTGAAACGACGCCGACTCCTCCCAGATCCAGCGCAGCGGCTTCGTTCGGACGTTGTCAAAATTCAAACCGGGGATAACGCGCGCGGCATGGCACGGCAGCACTACGCCGGCCGGATCGATCAGCATCAGACCCTGCCCCCAGCCGCCCATGCAAGCTTTGGGAAAGCGCGCGTAATAATCGGGCAGCACGCAATCAATGCGCATGCGGCCTTTCAAGCGCTCGCGGGCTGCGTCCACGATCGCGACGGTCTCGCGCACCTGCTCGCGAGTGGGCAGAAGCCGGTCCCGATTTTCGAACGCCCAGCCGTAGTATTGAACGTTGGCCACTTCGAGCTTGTCGACTCCGAGCTGTTCGGCGAGCGCGATCATTTGCGGCAGACGGCCGAGATTGCCGCGATGCACCACGATGTTCATGGTGAAGGCGACGCGATGCTTGCGGATGCGCTGGGCGAGCTCCAGCTTGGCGGCATGCGCGCGCGTTCCGGCGATCTCGTCCGCTTGCGCCTGCTCGGAATCCTGAAAACTGAGCTGGACGTGATCCAGACCCGCCGCCAGCAGCGCTTCCAAGCGGGCTTCGGCGAGTCCGATGCCGGACGTGATCAGGTTCACGTACAAGCCCGCGTCTCGGCCGGCCTTGACGAGTTGTTCGGTATCCGGCCGCGCCAATGGCTCACCGCCCGTCAAATGCAACTGAAGCACGCCCAGGGCCGCTGCTTCGCCGAACACGCGCTGCCATTCGGCGGTGGTTAGTTCATTTGAACGCGAGCGCATCTCCAAAGGATTGGAGCAGTACACGCAGCGCAGGGGGCAGCGGTGGGTTACTTCGGCGATCAGGGCACGCGGGACAAAACTCATGTAAAATCCAAGGCCCGGCGCTCATTCAAGGACGCGACAAAAGCCAGCACTTCCCGTTGGATCATCGCGGGGTCGGCAGCGCTGAACTCGGATTGCAGCGCGGCGATTACATCGGCGAGCGTGCGCGTTCCATCGCACAGTTCGAGGATGCGCGGGCCGGGTCCGGTCAGCCGCAGCATGCTCTCGGGCAACAGCAGCACGGGGCCAAGATCGGCCGACTGCGTCATCCGGCAGCCGGCTGCCAAACGGGGAACGTGGGTGGTGGCCGGTTCCGTCATCACTTTAGTCAACTGCCGGCCGGAAAGCGCCCGGGGGAGGCCAACCTGGCTGCACATAGGCGAAATAGAGCGCGTCCAACTGCGCCCACAGAATATCGCACTTCGCGCGCAAGGCACCAATCGCGGCATCTTGTTCCGCGCGGGTGGTCGCATTTTGCTTCACCCAATTGAGCGCGAAGCCGGCATCCTCGGGCGCCTGGGAGAGCCGCGATTCGAAATAGCCGAGACTGGACGAGAGATAGGGATAGTGCACCACCATTCGATCCATGCGCAGGCTGATGAGATCCTTGGAAAACATTTCGGTGAGCGACGACGCTACCGCTTCCACAAAGCTGTACTTGGTGACCAGCGCCAGGTACGCATCCACCGCGTAGCGGACTGCGGGTAGTACGCCGCGTTCGGAGATGACCAGATCGCGCGGGACGCCGGTGGCTTCGGCCAGCCTGATCCACTTTTCGATACCGCCGGGCGTGCCGGGCTCGCCATCATGATCGACAATGCGTTTGCGCCAGGCGCGGCGGAATTCGGACGATTCGCAGCGGGCCAGGATCAGCGCGTCCTTGATGGGGATGGTCTTTTGATAGTAGTAGCGATTGAAGGCCCATGCCTGGAGTTGACCGCGGGTCAGCTTACCTTCGTGCATGAGGCGATGAAAGGGGTGCTGGTGGTGATAGCGCTCCACGCCGACAGCGCGCAATTGCCCCTCTAAGGATTGAGCGCTGAGCGGGATCATATTCGGATCTCCATCCCGTCGCGAGCCACTTCCCATCCGGCATCCCGTACCCGGGCATAAGCGGGGCTGGATTCATCCAGAATCGGGTTGGTGTTGTTGATATGGAAAAAAATCTTGCGCGCGCATTTGAGGTTACTCAGCGCCGCGAGCGAACCGCAGGGACCGGACAGCGCAAGGTGTCCCATGGCGGAAGCCAGTTTGCCGCCGCCGCGTACCCGGCACAGTTCGTCCTCGGTCCAGAAGGTGCCGTCGAAAAGCAGCAGGTCGCACTCGTCGAGCCACTCGCGCCAGGATTCTTCGACTTTCGCGACGCCGGGCAAGTACGCCATGCGGCCGCCGGAGGGCGAATCGATCAACAGGCCGAGGACAGCTTCGCCGGCTACCAGCTCGGATTGACGATTTGAAGAAACGAAGCCAGGGAAGCCTCCGGGCAAGGTAAATGGTTGAAAATTAAGCCCGCCCGCGGAAAACTCGACGTCCGGCTGAATCTCCTTCCACGACGCCTGATGCGGCACGCGGTCGAGCAGCGCGAACAGGCTATTGTCGTCGCGAAGGATTCGCAGTACGGAACGAGTGGCGTAAATGTCCAGGGGCTGAAACTCGCGCAGTGAGAGCAGACCGGCCACTGTGTCCGCTTCGGCGGCCGTAATTACGACTGCCTGTATCGGGGAATGGAGCTGGTTATCGGGGGAATTGGGCCACAAACACGGCGTGGCTTCGATTTGAGATCTAATATCGGGGGATGCGTTCAGCAGCGTCCACGAAAGACCATCTTCGCTGAGCGCGATTTGAGCTTGGGAGCGGGGTTGACCTTTGAAAGTTCCCGATCGCAACCGCTGGCATTGTTGACAGGCACAATTCCACTGAGGAAATGCGCCGCCAGCGGCCGCGCCGAGGACCTTCACCAGCATTTAGTTCTTAAAGTTTAGAAATCGCCGTTGCTGTAGGAGTTAATCTCACAGCTGCAGGAGATCTCTTCAATCTTCGGTGTCTGCCAAGTCATGTTTTCGTGCTCCTCAAGAGTAAGCTTACTGCGATGTTACCGGTCGGAATCAGCTTATCATAGGTCACAGTGCCGCGCAACGGTCCCGATCGAGCCTCCGGTTTACCCCGCTCCTTTGGGACCTTTCGGGCGCTTCGCCACCCGCATTACCGCATTCTGTGGATTGGCATGCTGGCTTCCGGGCTCGGCACCTGGATGCAGATTGTCGCCCAAAGCCTGCTGGTTCTGCGGCTCAGCGGCAACTCGGCTCTGGCACTGGGGACGGTCTCGCTGGCGCAGGCATCCGCTTTTTTCCTGTTTGCTCCCATGGGCGGAGCGTTCGCGGACCGTCACGACAAGCGGCGGCTTTTGTTTCGCACGCAGACGCTGCTGATGCTGTCGGCCTTCACGCTGGCGGCTTTGACCTGGACCGGCGCTGTTCGGTTATGGATGGTGGTGGTGCTCGCTTTCACTTCCGGCGCTTTGTTGAGCTTCGATCAGCCGGCGCGCGCCGCATTGCTGCCGCTACTGGCGCCCCCGGAGGACCTGATGAACGCCATTTCTTTGCAGACGCTGGTGTTCAACGCGGCATCCATCGCGGGGCCTCCGCTGGGAGGCGCTGTGGCGGTGTTGGCCGGATTAGCCGGCGATTTCGCCTTGAACGGTTGCAGCTACATGGCGGTGATCCTGGCTCTGTGGTTATTGCCGCCGCAGTTGACGGGGGGTGCAACTGGATCAGCAGGCCCATCGCGAACGTGGTCGGCGGTGAGGGAAATGCTGGCAGTGATACGAAAGCAGCCGGCGGTTTCAGCGGCCGTGCTGGTCTACGCCGTGTTGCTGTTCGTAGCGCCTTCCCAAGCGCTGCTGGTTCCGTTATTTATCACCAACGTTTTGCACCGAGGCGCCACAGAGCTGGGTTTTTTGTTTGCCGCATCGGGGGTGGGCACCGTGCTGGGGTCGTTGTTGGTGGCCTCGTTCGGGAATCACCAGCGGAAAGGCCCGCTCTTAGTGTCGGCCAACGCGGCGTGGGTGCTGGCTCTCGCGATCTTTGCGCTTACCCGCAGCTTTGCGCCCGCGTTCGTGATGTTGCTGCTGATGGCAGCCGCGCAGAGCGTGTTTAGCACTCTGGTGGTCACGCTGATGCAAGGGGCGGTGGATACCGGGATGCGCGGCCGGATCATGAGCCTCAACACGCTGCTCATGATGGGCGTGCGGCCCTTGGGCGATTTTCCGGTGAGCGTCGCGACTTCGTTCTTCGGTATCGCCAATGCGGCGCTGCTGGCGGCGGCGGTAGTGGCTTTGGCGGGCGGCCTGGTGTTCAGTTTGCGGCCGGCGGTGTGGCGGAGCTAGCGATTACATAATGGCGAGCGGGCTCTCATGTTGTTCGCGCTCCTGTTCGTCCCAGGCGTGGAAGTCTTTTTCGGCTCGTTTCAAAAGCCGCTGCCGTTTTTCCCGATGCTGGAGGTGATCGAAGCCGCTATCAAAGCGGCTCGTCGGCCGTACACCGCGCGCGTTTTGTGGACGGCATTGATCGGAAAAAAGCGGCAGAGCTTACAAACGCACTGCGGGTGCGGCGTGTCGCCCGGCGCTTCACCTTTGGCGCGTCTAAACCAAGCGGTTAACCATTATGGTTTACCACGTGGTATCACATATGGCATACTGTAAGAATATATGCCGCGCCAAAGAGTCATGGTTCCGTATCCTCCCGACGTGATCGCGGAAATCGACAAGATCGTCAGCCACGGCAAGCGCACTTCGTTCTTAGTGGAGTTAGCCAAGCGCGAGATCAAGCTGAATCGTCAGCGAGAGGCATTGCGTGCCGCAGCGGGAGCTTGGAAAGCGGAAGACCATCCAGAACTGGCCGGCGGAGCGGCGAGTTGGGTTCGCGGGATACGCCAGGAGTCTGTCAAACGATTCGAAAAGATCCAGCGGCATCGGAAAGCTGAATAGATGGCCTCTACCTGCCTGCTCGACAGTAGTGTCATCATCGACGTCATCAATGATCGAAACCGTCGCAGCCAGCTACTGGAAGGGCTGCTAGCCGAAGGCACATTGCTTGCATGTTGTCCTATCAACGTGACGGAAGTCTCGATGGGAATGCGCCCCAATGAAGCCAATAGGACCGAGGTGTTCCTGGCCAGTCTGGAGTTTTATCCAGTGACCTTGGAGGTCGCCAAATACGCCGGCGCACTGTATCGAGAATGGCGTCAAAAGGGCAAGACTCTAGCTCTTCCGGACCTTACGATCGCCGCTGTGGCGATTACCAACGGACTCCACTTCGCGACCGATAACCCGAAGGACTTCCCGATGTCCGACCTGCGATTTTACCCGCTCCCATCAGCCTATTAGGAGAACTGGGCGAGGCTTAGGATGTTGCCGTCCGGATCCTTGAACCAGGCGATTTTTGCCAAGCTGCCCGGCGGGGTCCAGATGCCTTTTTCGTCCTGGCCCGGAAGTCCGTAGCGCTCGAACTTCACACCAGCTTTTTCGAGCTCGTCGATCGTGGCCGAAATATCGGACACGTTCCAGCCCAAGGTGGTGTACTTCGCTTCGCCGACCTCTTTCACTTTTTGAACGCGCAGCATGGTTCCATTGGCATCGAAGACCAAGGCGAAGGGTTCGTCGCCAACCAATTTGAGCCCGAGCTGATCGCGATAAAACGCCTTGGCGCGATCGGGGTCGGCGGTGGCGCTGAAGGCCGTAATTTTAGAACTACCGAGTAGTGGCATGCAGCTAGTTTAGCGACCCTGGATGTTACAATACGAATTCTCTCAATGGATCAGCTCAAGGCCCTCATCCGGGAAGTACCCGATTTCCCGAAGCCCGGAATCAATTTCTATGACATCACCACGCTGCTGAAGGATTCCACGGGATTCAAGGGCGTGATCGATTCGCTGGCCGAGCATTATCGCTCCACACCGATCGATGTAGTGCTTGGCATCGAAGCGCGGGGCTTCATTATCGCCCCCGCCGTGGCTTACGCGCTGGGATACGGTTTCATCCCGGTGCGCAAGGAAAAGAAGCTTCCGGCGGAACGCGAGCGCATCGAATATGCCCTGGAATACGGCACCGACGTGCTCGAAATTCACAAGGACGCCGTTTCGCCCGGGCAACACGTTCTGATCATCGATGACGTGCTGGCGACGGGTGGGACCGCAGCGGCAGTCGCGCGTCTGGTGGAGACGCTGCATGGAAAAGTGGCCGGCCTGGGGTTCATCCTGGAACTGGATTTTTTGAAAGGGCGCGAGAAGTTGCATGGCTTCGGGGTTCACTCCCTGATTCGCTACTGATGCGAGTTCGTTCGCTGGCCAAGATCAATCTCGATCTGCGGGTTCTGCGCAAGCGCCCGGACGGCTTCCACGAGCTGCGCACGATCTTTCAGACCATCTCGCTGGCCGACACCATCGATATCGAATACCAGCGCGGACGGACGCGAATCGGATTGAACTCCAACTTGAATATTCCTGGCAATCTGATTCTTCGGGCGGCAGATAGCGTCATGAAGGCGGCGCACGCGGTGGGGCGGCTGCGCTTTGATCTTTTCAAGCGCATTCCACTGGGTAGCGGCTTGGGCGGCGGGTCGAGCAATGCCGCGGCGGTCTTGTTGGCGCTTCCGGTGGTGCTAGGCAAACGCATACCGTTCGAGACGCTGCTGGAACTGGCGGCGGAACTGGGCTCGGATGTTCCGTTTTTCCTGACGGGCGGGACAGCCCTAGGCATCGGCCGGGGAGCGGAGGTTTATCCGCTGCCGGATGCGCCATCGCGGCCGGGCCTGCTGATCGCGCCTGGAATCCATTCCTCGACCGCGGCTGCGTACCAGGCATTGCAGCGTAAAGCGGCGCCTGAAGGATCGGGTGATAGAATCAACGAATTCCAGGCGGTTGCGGGCGATATGGCCTCGGAGTGGACGAATGATTTTGAGGCGGTTGTGTTTGGACAGCACCCTCCACTAAAATCGATCAAAGAAAAGTTGCTAAAATTAGGTGCTTGGCGTGCGATGATGAGCGGGAGCGGGTCCGCGCTGTTCGGATTGTTTCCCGACCGTAATTCGAGGGATCGCGCTGCCGATAGGTTCCAGAGAGAGTTTTCAAGCTATCAGGTGTCTCCCTTCGCGATGGTGACCCGCAGCCGCTACCAGGCGCTTTGGCGGCGGCAGTTGGAAGTGTCGCCAGGAAATCGAACATGGCCGCCCCACGACCGGTACGCACGATGAGATTCGAGCAACTGAAGATCTTTACCGGCAACGCCAACCCGGCGCTTGCGGCCAAGATTTGCGCTTCTTTGGGTTGCCCGCTGGGCGCGGCGGAAGTGGAGCCTTTTTCGGACGGCGAAATTCGCTTGCAGATCCTGGAGAACGTGCGCGGTGCGGATGTTTTCGCGGTGCAGCCCACCTGCACTCCGGTGGACCGGCACCTGATGGAACTGCTGCTGATGATCGACGCGCTGAAACGGGCTTCTGCGGAGCGCATCACGGCAGTGCTACCCTATTATGGGTATGCGCGGCAGGACCGGAAAGACAAGCCGCGCATGCCCATTTCCGCCCGGTTGATAGCCAACCTGATTCAGAGGGCCGGCGCGGATCGTGTGCTTACTTTGGACCTGCACGCGGCTCAGATTCAGGGGTTCTTCGACGTTCCCGTGGATCATTTATTCGCCGCGCCGGTGATGCTGGAATATTTCGAGTCCATCGGACGCAGGGACATGACCGTGGTTTCGCCGGACGCCGGGGGCGTGGAGCGCGCGCGCGCTTTCGCCAAGCATTTGAACGCGCCGCTGGCGATCATCGATAAGCGCCGGACCGAAGTGAACGTGGCCGAAGTGATGCACATTATCGGCGACGTGGAAGGGCAGCATTGTTTGATTGTGGACGATCTGATTGATACCGCCGGGACGCTGGTGAAAGCCGCCGAGGCGCTGCTGAAGCATGGCGCGCTGAGCGTGCGCGCTTGCGCCACGCATGCGGTATTGTCGGGACCGGCCGTGGAGCGAATCGAAACAGCGTGTTTGCAGGAAGTAGTGGTCACCAATTCGATTCCCTTGCGCGAGGACGCCGTGCGTTGTGGCCGCATCAAGGTCCTGTCGGTGGCGCCCTTGTTAGCCCGGGCCATCCAATCCATTCACGAGGATGGTTCGGTAAGCACCCTATTTATTTAAACCTGCCGGAGTAGAGACAAAAAATGAGAAAAGAAATTACAGTCAGCGCCGAACCGCGCGAGTCGCGCGGCAAAAATGAGGCGCGCCGTTTGCGCGTGAAGGGACTGGCGCCGGCGATTTTGTATGGCTCCGAGCAGGCGGCCGTAGCGATCGCGGTGAATCCCAAGGACGTCAACAAGATTCTGCACAGCAACACCGGCCACAACACCATTTTCAACTTGTCGGTCGAGGGCGGCGAGGATACGCCGGTGATGATCGTGGACTGGCAAAGCGATCCGGTGAAGGAGAATTTGCTGCATGTCGATCTGAAGCGGATCGATCTGGCCAAGCGCAACGCGTTCAAGGTTCGCGTGCATACCACCGGCGAGCCCAAAGGAGTGAAGCTGCAGGGCGGCTTGCTGGAGGTGATCACGCGCGAGATCGAGATCGAATGCCTGCCGGATGAGATTCCGGAGCTGTATACGATGGACGTAACCGAATTGATGATCGGCCAGAACTTGCGCGCGAGCGATATCCCGCTGGGCGGATCGATCAAGTTGGTCAGCGCGCCCGAGCAGGTAATCGCGCACGTGGTGGCGCTGAAGGCCGAGGTGGTGGAGACGCCTGCCGCCGAAGCGGGCGCCGCCGTTACACCCTCGGAACCCGAAGTAATCAAGAAGGGCAAGAAGGAAGAAGAGGCCGAGGCGGAGCCGGAGAAGGGGAAGAAGAAGTAGTGAAAAGAAGAATTCAGAATTCGAGAATTCAGGATTCAGAATGCGGACGGAACGGCCGCCACCTTCATTCTGGATTCTGACTTCTGAATTCTGGATTCCATGGGCGAGTTCGGCAAGCTGGTGGTTGGCCTGGGAAATCCTGGGAAGGAATACGAATTCACGGCCCACAACCTAGGGTTCCTGGTGATCGATAGGCTTGCTGAGCGAAGTGGGATCAGCGTCGGACGCCGCGATTGTCAGGCGTTGGTGGGGCAGGGAATGGTGGCCGGCAAGAAAGTGCTGCTGGCCAAGCCGCAAACGTTCATGAATCTGAGCGGCGAGTCGGTGCAAGGTTTGCTGGTGAAGAATGAGGTCGCGCCAGGGGATCTGATTCTGGTTTACGATGAACTGGATTTACCCTGGCAGTCGGTGCGGATCCGGCCGAATGGTTCGGCGGCCGGGCATCGCGGAGTGGATTCGATTATCCGCTTGGTTGGGACCAAGGATTTCCCCCGGGTTCGCCTGGGAGTTCATGGGGGCCGTCGCGAAAAGGACGGCGCTCAAATCGTGCTCGCGAAGTTGAAGCGGGCGCACAGAAAAGAATTGGATGAGCTGCTGGACTATGCGTCGGAAGCAGTGGAGTCCATGATCGCTGAAGGCGTCGAAAAGTCCATGGCGAAATACAATCGTCGCGCCCCAGGCTTAAACGAGGAAGAATGAGGATCTACGAAGAGCTGTTTATTCTCCGGCCGGATGCGCCGGAAGAAGACATCGATCACCTGATCGAACAATTGACAACCTACATCGCCTCCCAGGGAGGCAATGTCGACAAGTCCGACAAATGGGGCATACGCAAGCTGGCCTATCGCGTACAAAAACGCACCGAAGGCTTCTATGTATTGCTGCAATTCACCACCAAGCCGGAGACGGTGTTGGAGGTGGAGCGGCGTTTGCGCGTTTCGGACCTGGTGATGAAGTTCCAGAGCGTGCGGATCGACGAGAAGCTGAAAAAGATCGAGAAGCGCAAGAAAGACCGCGAAAAGCGCGCCGCTCGCAAGCCGTTGCCGCCGGCGGCTCCCAGTGTGCCGCTGGAGCACGCCATGGCGGGCGCGGCTGAACCGTCCGGTCCGCGGCCGGGCGCTCCCATGCCGGGTGCTCCGGTCAATGCGCCGGTGGCTGCCCCCGTTGCGGGGAAGGAATAGGAGACCAGCATGGCTGAACAACGAGGCGGACGTCCCATTAGCGGATCGATGCGACCTACCGGCGGCGACAAAGCGCTGGCCACCAAGAAGCAATATTTCCGGCGCAAGAAGGTATGCCGGTTCTGCGTGGAAAAGATCGACGACATCAACTACAAAGACGTGCGCATGCTTTCGTCCTTCATTTCCGAGCGCGGGAAGATCGTTCCGCGGCGGATTTCGGGTGTTTGCACGCCGCATCAGAAGCGGCTGGCCGAAGCCATCAAGCAGGCGCGGAATATCGCTTTGATTCCGTTCGCTACGGCGATATAGGAGATTGTCATCATGGAAGTGATCTTGAGAGAAGACGTTCGAAAAGCTGGGCGCGCGCGGCCAGTTGGTGAAAGTCACGTCCGGTTACGCGCGCAATTTCCTGCTTCCCAAGCGGCTGGCGGTGGCCGCCACCGAGTCCAACAAGAAGATTGTGGAGCAGGAACGCCAGGCGCATTTACGGCGTGAAGCCAAGGTGGTGGGCGAGGCCGGCGAATTGGCCAAGCTGATGGCGGCGGTGGTGGTGACCATTGCGCAGAAGGCGGGCGAGAACGGCCAGCTGTTCGGTTCGGTGACCACCAAGGACATCGCCGAAGCGCTGGAGACGCAGGGTTATACCATCGAGCGCCGCAAAATCGTGTTGGAAGAGCCCATCAAATCGCTGGGAGAGTACAAGGTTCCACTGCGGCTGCACCCCGAAGTGACGGTTGAAATCGCGGTCAACGTCGTCAAAGAGGAAGAGTAGGCACTGCCGCGCCCCCATTTGATTCTTGACCCGGAGCGCTACGCCAGCGTTTCGGCCTACCAACTTCTGGAAGCTGCCGCGCACGGATACATCGCGGTGGATCGGCGGTTGCTCCGCGCCATTCTCGATCGGCCCGATCAATCGATACCGGAACTGGTGCGGTTCGCATCCGAAGAGCATGCCGACGATCTGATGGATCTGGATCCGCTTTTGATCGATTTATTCCGCGAACAGCGAACCGTCGAGGCTTTGCCGTATTTCATGAGCGTCATCCGGCGCAACACCGACGACGTGCCGGACGATCTGGTGGAAAGCATTGTACAACTGGGAGCCGCGGCCGTGGATCCGTTGCTCACCCTGCTGGACGAATTGGATTCGAGCGATGCGGGCGATGTTCCGTTTGTGCTCGCGGCCCTGCGGGTTCGCGACGCCCGCGTCCTGGAAGCCTTGACGCACCGGCTGGAGACCGATCCGCAGGACGCCGCGCTTTGCCTGGAGATTTACGGCGATCCGGCGGCGATACCGGCGCTTGAGACCGCGCTTGCGAAGATTCCCGAGGACGATCCGCGATCGCGAGCGCCCATCCAAGCGGTGATCCAGAGCCTTTCGGTTCCGCAAGAGAGCTTGCCGGAGTCGCACGCCCCGTTCGACATTTGGGCGCTCTATCCCGAGGAGGCGGCGCCGGACTTCGCCGCGCTGGAAGACGCGGACCGGCTGGCGATGCTGGAAAAGGGTTCGGCCAAACTGCGCGCCGAAGTCGCGCTCAGCTATCAGGGGTCGGAGTTGTCCGATGGAGCGCGCGCGCTTTTGATCCGGCTTGCCAAAACCGATCCTGATGCCGCCGTGCGCGGTGCTTGTTGGGAGGCGTTCGGCGAAATCGAGGACCAACCGGAGCTCGTGGACGCGATGCTCCAGGTGCTGGCGAATCCGCAAGCCGCCGCAGAGGAGAAGGGCGGCGCGGCGGTCGGGTTGGCCGAACATTGCGATCATCCCGAGGTTTACGAGGCGATTTTGACCTTGTATCGAGATCCGCTCAGCCGCGCCAAGGCGCTCAAGGCCATGGCGCGATCGTTCGACAAGCGTTTTGCCATGTATCCTCCCATGCACTTAAACGATCCGGATGCGGCCATTAAAACCCAGGCCATTTGGGGCGTCGGGTATTTGAGACTGGCCGCGGAAGCGCCGCGGCTGGTGGAGTTTTTTGAGGACGAGCAATTTCGAACCGATGCTCTGTTTGCGTACGCTTTGTCGGTGCCCGGCGAAACGTCGGCGGGACGCGTGCGCGCGCTGATGAAAAAGGTGGAGGAAGCCGCGGGCGAATTCCGCGAGGATGAAGAGGATTTGGTTCGAATCGCGCTGGACCAGCGCCTGATGCTGCATGGCAAGAGCCCGGTGTTTTTCCCGGACGAATCGGAAGAAGAAGAATCCGAAACGGTGATCGCGGCTCCCAAGCCGGGCCGCAACGATTTGTGTTCCTGCGGCAGCGGCAAGAAGTACAAGAAGTGCCATGGCGCTTTGAACTAAACTGGTCGGATTGGAAGGCGAACGCGTGAAGGGCAACGCGCGCGCGATTTGGATGGTGGGCGGCGCAGCCTGCCTGTTCCTGCTCCTCGGCACGCTGCTGATTCCACGCGCGGGTTTAGAGGTCGACGAGACGCTGTTCGCCCAACCTTTATACTACCGGTTGAGCCCGGATTTTGAGCTCGGCATTCTGCATCACAAAGTTCCGGTGATGATCATCGCCTATATAGGAACTTTCAAGACGCTGCTGTGCTGGCCTATTCTGCGCGCCGGCGGCGCGTCTGTCTTTGCGGTCCGGCTACCGATGGTGCTGGTGGGAACGGCGACTATTCTGCTTTTCTTTTTCCTGGCCGATTCCCTGGCCGGACGGGCTGCCGCCGTGATTGCCGCCGTTCTGCTGGCCACCGATCCGATATTTCTGTTGACCGATACGTTCGACTGGGGGCCGGTTGCGCTGGAGCATCTGCTGCTGGTGGGCGGGTGCCTGGCGATGGCGTCCCGCCGCTCGATTCTGGCGTGCTTTCTGTTTGGGCTGGCTCTGTGGAACAAGGCGACGTTCGTGTGGGCGCTCTCCGGGCTGGCCGCCGGAGCGCTGGTGGCGTACTGGCCCGAATGCCGCCGGCGGCTGCGCGATCGCCGCCTGGTGAGCCGGTGTGCGCTGGCGTTCGTGGCGGGAGCGCTTCCGCTGCTGCTCTTCAATCTGCATCGGACCGGAGCGACGCTGCGTGCGAGCAACGGTATTTCGACGCAAGACTTTAGTGCGAAACTGGAACAACTGCGCGGCGCAGCGGATGGCTCCGGACTTTTCGGCTATCTTGTGGCGGAGGATTCGGCGACGCCACAGCCGGGGCTTCCGTCATCACGCCTGGAGGGACGCCTCGGTGGATTTTCCTCGTCTCTGTTTCCTTACGCCATCGCATTGGCGCTTCTCGCCGCGCCCCTGTGGTGGCGCTCGCCGGCCCGCCAGGCGGGGGTGTTTGCCGTTACCTTCTGCGCGATAACGTTTCTGGGAATGGCGATCACGCGAGGCGCCGGCACGGGCATCCATCACACGGTTTTGTTGTGGCCGCTCCCGCAGTTGCTGGTTGGGATCGCGTTGGCGGCTCTGCGGCCGCGCTGGATTCCTCCCGTTCTGGCGGCGGCACTGGTGGTGTCGAATCTGTTGCTAGTCGATCGGTATTTCGTTCAATTCGACCGAAACGGCGCGGCGGGTACTTTCAGCGACGCAATTTCGAGTTTATCGAGGGCCCTGCCGCAAGCGCCCGACGACTCGGTGTACATAGCCGACTGGGGAATGTTCGAAACGCTTGAATTCCTTCACCAGGGCCGCCTGGCTCTACATTACCCGCAGGATCTGTTAGCCGCCGGTAATCCTGGCCCGCGCGAGCTGCGCGACATTGCGGCTATGGCCGCCGATCCTCACGGACTGTTCGTGACCCATGTTGCTGCTCTGGAAAACTACAAAGGGTTCCGCGCGCGCCTGGAAGCGGTGGCTGCCTCCGCCGGCTATGAAAAACGCGTGCTACAAACCATCTCCGATTCCAGGGGCCGCCCGGTATTCGAATTGTGGCGATTCGCCGCTCGCGCGCCGCACCCCTAGGGCTCCGTGTTACTTTCGTGCCATGAACCCCTATGCAAGCCACATCGGCAACCAGACACCGTTGGATGTGATCTCTAACACGCCCGGCCGTCTGAAGGAATTGGTGGAGACCATCGGAGGGGAGCGGCTGGAAACCCGGCCCGCGCCAGGCAAATGGAGCGCGCGCGACATCGTGTGCCATCTGGCGGACTGTGAGATCGCGTTTGGATTCCGCTTACGGCAGACCTTGTCGGAGGATCATCACGTCATGCAGCCTTTCGATCAGGATCTGTGGGCCCAAGGCTATTCTTCGGCCGACGCCCAGCTCGCGCTGGCGGCATTGACGGCGTTGCGGGCGTGGAACCTGGTGTTGATCCGCTCGGCGACGCCGGCCCATCTGGCCAAGCCGGTAACGCATCCGGAGCGTGGGACCATGACGTTCCAGACCATCGTCGAAACCATGGCGGGACACGACCGGAATCACATAAAACAGATGGAAGCGATTGCGTCGCGGGCAGCTACAGGGCGGTAACGAGCCGAGTTAGTCGCGATCGGCTGTCGCGACGGCGCATTTGACGATGGCTTCGGCGCGGCGCCAATCCTCTTGCGCGGTTCCCTCGGGCCGTCCGGCGCCTTCCCAAATCAGTTCGGCAATGACGGGAACATCTCGGGGGCGGTTCTTGTCGTCCGCAGCCGGTAGGTGCGCAGATGCGGGCAGCAGCGATTCGAGGAAGGCATCGCGTGCCTGATTGTACGCCAGGTGCGCCTTCTCCAACTCGAGCAATGCGCTGTCGAGCGCCTTCCCATCCGTGCCGTGCGGTACGGTCATCGACTGCACGCGCTGCGCCTTCTTGGAAAAGTCTTCAAAAGAATCGCGATATTCGGACTCAACCTCCCGCTTCATCGTCATATTGATTTAGACGGGGAAGAGTCCGAAAAGGTTCGAATTTCTTCGGTACTTTTCTTGCGTAGTACCGCCTGGATTAGTATCGGCGAGCGGTCAGTTTCCCAGGTCGACAAAGGGTTTGCCGCGCAGCTTGTAGTCGGGATCGGTCAGGTTCTGATTGAGCTCGACCGTGTCAAAACGAACCTCGATGCCTTGCTGTTGGTTATCCGGTTTGATCTGCATGGTTTTGGGATAGAAGGCGCTCCCGTTTTGCATGTAATCCGCATAGGTGACGAGCGCTGCGCCCAACCCGGAAGCCGTCGTGATTTTGATGCGCTCGGGCCGAGAGTTGGAGTCCAGGGCGACGGCGATCTTTTCGGTCCCCGCTTCGGCAAACAGCACAAACTCGTCGCTCGCGGCTGGATTCGGATGATCCGCCGTTAGTTTGAAACCGGGGCTTTGCAATCGTGCGATGAAGGCCGGGAGCTGGTAATCGCGAATCAGCCCAAAATCGGTGGGCATCTCCAAGGCTTCGTCGCCCTTGAGATTCTTGCTGGCTTTGAACTCGCTTCCGGAGAACATTACTTCATGCAACAGGCGGCCTGATTTGGCCTGAAATAGCCCGCGATCCGCGCGGTTGCGCATCAGCAGGGTCCAGCGGACGCTCTTACCGTCGCGATCCCACAGCGTGGCGCTGCCGACGGCTTGCACGGAACCGAAGGCCTTGAGCCCGTCGTCGCCGCCAACGGCCCGCAGCATCTTCTGGAACAGCTCCGATCCAAACGCTTCGCGCGCTGCGCGGTCCGGCCCGAGTGTCGCCGCCACGGCCGTGCTCTTGGCGGGCTCCACCAGGACCGTGCTTTTATTTCCTACAAACCCTTCCTTGCTGAAATCAACCACCCAGTTACCGGGTGTCAGACCCGTGGCCAGGAGCGTGCCTCCGGAGGTGAGGCCAATGGAGGTGCCGTTGAGGCTCACCTGGCATTCGGCCGGCGCGCACGTAAGGGCCAGGCTTCCCTTGGGCGGGCCGGTGGGAGCAACGGGCGGCACGGGGGCCTTCGCCTTACTCTTGATGACATCCAGAATCTCATCTGTCGCTCCCGCGGATTCGAGCTTGGCCAGCGCGTCGGAGGAAAGGGCGAACGCGACGCCGCGATTCTCGATGGCTTCCTTGCGGCGCCGCAGGGGAATGGCATCCTGCTTCAACAACAACAGCACCTGCTCGAGCGTGAACGGCTCGCCGCTAAGAAATGAATCGGCTTTCTTGCCGTGAGCGGGCTTCGGATCGGTGGCCGGGCTGCCAGGCTGAGGGATTCCCCCCAGTGCCAGCAGGAGAGCGGCGGGCCAAATAACGGACAAGATTTCGCGTCGCATGTCGGTCCTCAGGTGCTACTTCAGCGCTGCTTCAGCCTTTTGGGCATCGCGAACCTTTTTCTTCCAGGCGCGGGCTTCGGCATCGTTTGGATTGGTGGCTAAGACGTGGTTCACCAGCGCCAGGGCTTCGGCATATCGACCCGACTCCCAGAGGGTCCGGACCGGCCCACGGAGGGTTTCCCTGGCGGCGAGTTCGGCATTTCCCAAGTCGTCGGCATCGGGTTCGTCCGTGGTTGCGGCCTCGGGTTTCTGCGGGACGGCCGGCGGGGAGTCCGAGGCCACCGCGTGCGGCCTGGGCTGGGCCGCAACCGGCGGAACAAGGTCCTTATTCGGGGAAGCCTGCAAGCCTCGGCGCGAAACAAACGAACCGACGATTCCCGCCGCCAGGACCAGACCAGCCAACACGGTGACGGTTCGTCTGGTGACCAGCGGAGCCGCCGTGGCCAGTGGAGGTTTCGCCGGCAGTTCCCGAAACGCCGCGATTGGATTCTGAGCAGACAGGTCGGGACGCGGCGTGACTTCCGGCACTCGGGCCATGGGAGCCGGCGCTGCTTGCGCAGGAATGGGCGTCGCGGCAGGCGCCGGCGCAAGAGGCTGTTGCGGAGCAGGTGGTTGCGGCGGCTCCGCTTGCGCTTGCTCCCGCAGAGGCTCTTTCGTCAGCGGAGCGCCGGCGGCGAAGGATCGCGCGGTCCACGGTTGCGGCACGGCCAGCACGTCCTGCGGTCTTTGGCGCACCGGCTGTTCGGGTGCACTCTGGGGCGTCTGGCGAACCACCGGCGTGGGTGTTGCGGGCACCGGCGGGGGTGTTTCCAGGGCCAGGGATCCCACCGGCGCGGCCACATCGGGTGCCGCGGCTGAAGCCTGGCGCCGCAGCTCCTGTGCGGCCAGGTAGAGTCCAGCGGCAAATTCCTCGGCGGTTCTGAGACGTGCCGCCGGATCCTTCAGCAAGGCGCGCTCGACCAGCGCAGCGAGTTGTTGCGGGATTTGCGGATCCAAATTTCGCAGCGATTCCACGTTGGCGTGCACGATTTCGCGCGGAATCAATCCGGCCGGCGCGGCGAACGGGTACTTGCCGGAGATGAACTGGTAGAGCATCAACCCCAGCGCGAAGATGTCGGAACGCGCGTCGAACGGCTGTCCCAGCACCTGTTCGGGCGCGAGATAGTTGGCCACCAGCTCTTCCGGCCGGCTGCCTGCGTCCAGCCGCGCGGCGAGCCACCTTGCGATCCCAAAATCCAGGATCGTGATGTCGCGCTCGCCGTCCACGAATACATTACTGGGCTTGAGATCGCCGTGCGCGATTTCGCGCGAATGGGCAAACGCTAACCCTTCGGCCACTTGCGCGACCAGCGCCAGCTTTTGACCGAGCGGCAAGTCCCGGTTCTCGCGCATGAACCGATCGAGGTCCATACCGGTTCGCCATTCCGAGACTACGAATATTCCTTCCTCTACTTCCCCCAGGTCCTGGACCTTGACCAAGTTACGATGGACCAATTCGGCGCAGCGGGCAAGGTAGTCGCAGAACTGTTCTTTAGCGGCGCTGGTTAGCCCGGGGACGGTTTTGAGGACCTTGAGAGCGAATTCGCGATTGCGGAAATTGTCGCGAACCCGGTACGTGGCGCCGGCTGCGCTGTCTCCCAGCTGCTCGATTACCTGATATTTGCCGATCAGCTTCATTTCAACGTCCTCGCGCACACAGCTTCCGCTGCTCCTGGTTATTCACATCGGACGGAGTGGGACCCGTCTATATGGCACCTTAGAGCGGTCAGTAGTTTTTGGGCGGGTGCTGCGGTGATGGATGTAGTGGGGGGTGAGGTGTTGGTGGTACGGAAAAACTAAGGAAGCTGGTAAACTATGAAAAGTTTCCCCTCCGGGCGCGTAGCTCAGTTGGTTAGAGCGCCTGCTTCACACGCAGGAGGTCACAGGTTCGAGTCCTGTCGCGCCCACCATAGAAATCACTCAGAGCCTGGAACGGACGACGAAGGGCTTTCAGGTCGTTCCAGGCTTACACCGCGTTGCGGTAGTCATGTTCGGTGCGCGAGCGCTTCCAACACCGCCGCGGGCCGGATCGGCAGGTGGCGGAGGCGCGCCCCGCAAGCGGCGAAGATTGCATTTCCTATGGCCGGTGCGACGGCGGTGGTCGCCGGTTCGCCGAGCCCAACCGGGGCTTCCGTGCTGGGGATAAACTCAATCTCGACTTCCGGCACGTCGGCCATCCGCAGCAGCCGATAGGTGTCCATGTTGGTATCCTTCGGCTGCCCGTTGACGAACTCCGATCCTTCATGCAGGGCCATCCCCAATCCCCACAACAACGCGCCCTCCACCTGCGCTTCGGCGCTGTCGGGATGAATGATGGTTCCGGCGTCGACGACCATGGTCAACTTCTCCACCGCCACATGGCCGTTGGAACGATCCACCCGCACCCGAGCGGCGCAGGCCAGCCAAGTGGGCATGTCGCGTTCTTGGCCGAACGTGGTTGCGATGCCCAGCCCGACATCTTTCGGCGTCGGCTTACCCCAGCCCGCCTTCTGGGCCACGCGGGCCAGCGCAGCGGCCTGGCGGTGCGCGCCACCCACGGAGTTCGGCGACGATCCGGCATTTCTGCCGGCGCCATCGAGCATCCGCAGGCGAAACTCGACTGGATCGACGCCAGCTTGGAGCGCAGCCTCGTCCATAAAACTTTCGAGCGCCCAGTTGATCCAGCCCGCGCCGACGGAGCGCAGGTATCCGGGCCGAAAGGTCCGTTCCGCCAGATCGTTGCGCAGCGCGCGAACGCGCTGAGCCCCTACCGTGTACCAGTGGTCCGCGCCCGAGATCGAGAAAATATCGTAAGGAACCCCGTTGACGCCCTTCAGCATGAAGAACGGAGCCATAACCGCGGTGGGCCACCCGGCCGCCGCGTGGTGATCCATGGCCGTCACACGGCCCCCATCTCCCCAGGCCATGCGCAGCACCTGCGTCGAAGGGGATCGCGGACAGTCAAAGTGCACGTCATCGGGGCGTGTGCAGACCATCTTGACCGGCTTGCCGATGGCCTTCGCAGCCAGCGCCGCCGGTACGGCGTAGTCACCGTCCAGCCTCCGCCCGAATCCGCCGCCAATCAGGTAACTGCGCAGCACGATTTTGTCCTGGCTGCGCCCCAGCGCCTTGGCCAGCACCGGAAGGATCAGCGTCTGCCATTGATTCCCGGTATGAATTTCGAAAACGCCGTCTTTCTCGAAAGCCAGCGCGTTCACCGGCTCCAGTGCGAAATGCATCACGGTGCTGGTGGTGTAGGTTCGCTCAATCTTCTGCTTCGCCGATGCGAGCGCAGCGTCGACGCCTGGATCGTCCACCAGCAGGGAACCTCCGCTGGGATCTCGAATCAGCTCGGCTGCGCGATTCTGAATATCCTGCTCGGATACAGTCGCAGCCTGGCCCGAACTCCACCGCACCTTCACCAGATCGGCGGCCCGGGTTGCGGCGATGAAGCTGTCCGCGAACACCATCACCCAGCCGGGCACGGTTCCCGACGGGTCCTCGAGAGCCAGGCTTTTCAGATAGCCAGGTATTCGCTTCGCCGCCGAATCGTCAATCGAGATTACCTTGGACTGGTAACGCGTCGGCGGAATCTTGGGACGGGCGTAGACCATTCCTTCCACCACGGCATCGAGTCCGTAGCGGCCTTGGCCGTTGACCTTCGATGGAACATCCAGCGCCAGCGTTTCCCGCCCGATCAGACGGCGCTTGTCCGGCGCCTTGATTGGAATGTTCTTGAGCTGTTCGGGCGTGAACGTTCGTTTCAAATCGCCGCGCGCGACGATATCGCCGTACAGGATCGATCTTCCCCCGGCATGCACCGCGCCTTCGCGCGCCGTGCACATTTGGGAAGTAACGCCCAGTAGCCTGGCGCCTTCCTCCACCAGAGCGATCCGGCCTGCGGCGCCGGCGCGGCTGAGCAACGGGAAACTCTGCCACACCGACCAGCTGCCGCCGGTGATCATGGTGCCCCATTTCGAATCGGAATCGACGGTGACGATCTTCACCTTGTTCCAATCGGCCTCTAGCTCTTCGGCTACGATCCGGCCCAGCGAGGTACCCACGTGCTGACCCATCTCAGCCCGAATGATATTGATTGTCACGGTACCGCTGGGGTCGATGCCGTACCAGATGGTTGGCTCGAACAGCTCGCCGGCGCTGTGGGCCGGCTGGGCGGAGAGGCTTGATCGAGCGTATCCCAGCATGACCCCGGCGCCCATCATCGTAATCAGGAAGCCGCGGCGCGACGGCTCGTTGCTCGATCGAAATCCATGAGCAGACAGGCTAACCATGAGTGGCTCCCTCTCGCATTCTGGCGGCCGCGAGCTTGATGGCTTTGCGGATTCGCAGGTAGGTCATGCAGCGGCAGACACTCCCGGCCATGACCGCGTTGATGTCCCGGTCCGTGGGATCGGGGTAATCCTTCAGCAGCGTGGCGGCCTGCATGATCTGTCCCGACTGGCAATAGCCACACTGTGGAACCTGCAGTTCAAGCCACGCCGTCTGCAGCGGATGTTTGCCCTCCGGATCCAGCCCCTCGATGGTAGTTACCTTGGCGCCCGCGATTGCTCCCAGCGGAGTGATGCAGGATCGCGTGGCGCGTCCCTCCACGTGGACGGTACAGGCGCCGCATAGGCCAATCCCGCAACCGAATTTAGTTCCGGTGAGCCCCAGTTCGTCGCGGATCACCCAGAGCAAGGGCGCGTCATCCGGGCTGTGGGCGGAAACCGCGCGCCCATTGAGTTGGAATGTGGTCATGGTGGCATCGCTCCTGTTCTTCTCTGTTTAATGGGCCGCCGGCTTCGCGCGGATGGCGGCGACCTTTTTCTCCAGGTCGCTCCAGGGTGGAAAGTTCGTGCGCGTGCGGCGCAGATAGGCTGCTAGGCCGGCGATTTCAGCGTCGGTAAGCGACGCGTAGGCGGGCATCACCAATCCCGGCGCACCGTCCGCACTACCGACGCCTTTCAACACAACCTGAATAAAATTGGTCGGTTCCCTCAGCGTCAAGGCGCTATTGAGGGCCAGTTCCGGGCGCGCGGGAAGGGGGGCTGGCCCGGTATTGTAGTGGCAGCTCATGCAGGCGGACGCATAAAGGTCTGCCTGGGCGTCGTATGGCTGGCCGACGGCGAGATCGGAAGTCGCCAGCGCCTCACGCACCGCCGCGTCGACACCTGAGGCGCGAGCGGCCGAGTGATTCATATCGCTGAAGTAGACCGCAATGGCGCGAACGTCGGAGTCCGGCACTACCGGGAGCGCCAGAGCATCGCGAATGACTGGAGTCATCGTGGCGGCCGCTGCCCCATGCAGAGGGCTTGTGCCCGTTCTGAGGAACAAGAACAACTCCTCTTGTGTCCATGGCGCAGGGGAAGGATTCCTTTGGTCGAGCGCAGGCGCCATCCAGCCGTCGATCACCGTGCCGGCATAAGACGCAGAAACTTTTTCGCCGCCCAGCAGGTTGCGCGGCGTATGGCAGCCGGCACAATCGCTGAGCGCTTCAGCGAGATAAGCTCCGCGATTCCATTCGTCGCTTTTCGAGGGATTGCGATGGTAACGCCCGCTCGTAAAGAGAAGGATCTTCCACCCTTCCTGGAGCGCACGGACACTGAGCGGGAACGGAACCGTATTCGACGGCACGGTTGCGCTGACCGGCTGCCGCGTCATTAAATACGCGTACAGTGCCCCCACGTCATCGTCCGTCAGCTTGGTGTAGGCGTTGTAAGGGAACGCAGGGAAAAGATGCGACCCATCGCGGGCCACGCCTTCGCGCATGGCGCGGAGAAAGGCTTGGAGCGGCCATGTTCCGATTCCGGTTTTCGGGTCCGGAGTAATATTGGTTCCATAAACGATCCCAAACGGCGTGTTTACTCCATACCCGCCGGCGTAGGATTGTCCCCCGGGACGCGTGTGGCAAGACGCACAATGTCCGGCCGCTGCAAGAGCTTCCCCGTGAGCAATGGACGCGGCAGAGAAGCTTTCCGGGGCGGGTCGCTCTATGGGCGGAATCGCCCGCCGCCAGGACAAGAGCAAGACACCAGCCAGCGCCAGAAAGGCCACTGCGAGAATTGCGATCGCAATGCGTCGGATCATTGTGTCCCCTATTCTCCCGATTCACCGCTGACGCTCACTATCTCAGGGAATGTAGCTGGAAAACGTGTAATCTTGAGCTTTTTGCGGCGTATGGCAGACAAAGCAAGCTTCGACCGAGTGGGCAAGATCCGGCACAAGCGGTTTCGTGGGATCGCCCGCGGCCCACACCTGGAATCCCCACCCTCCAGTGGCCGCGTACTTCTTTGCGTCCTTTACCATCACCGTCACAAATGTCTTGGCGCCTTCAAGAGTGGCGCCATCCTTCACCGAGAAGTCGTGAACGTCATCTGCGAAAATGGTTCCGTCAGGATACGGAAACGGGCCGCCCGCTTTCAGGGTCGGCAGTCCCCTCGCATTCACGTAGATGTGATGCAAGCCGGCCATGCGAGCGAACAGCGGGCTGTCCGCGGTCACGGACAGTGAGTTCACGAAGAACCAACTCCGCAAGTTATGGGGGAACGGAACCTGATCGCCGGCGGACCCGGCCGAGAGGGCGCTGAATAAAATGAAGACTCCAGCCGAGCCTAAAACGACTACAAATTTGCGTACCATTGGCGTACCTCCAGTTGAATGATTGAACTTATCTCACCTTAGCAACCTGCCGGCCAGCCAGTAATCGACGCTGAATTTTCCCGGACCGGAGCAGATCAGCCAGATGAAGAAGAGCACGTACAGGACTTCCGGAAGATACAGGAAATCGTCGAGCCAGCTCAGAGGAGAAAGTCCTTTAGGCAGGGTGGCAAGCGCGTTGGTCAGGACGGCGACACTCATATCGATCAACAAAGCCACGCTAGCCGGGCTCGAAAGAAACCCCACGGTCAGCAAGGATCCGCCGACGAACTCGACGCCGGACACGAAATAAGCCGTCTGGCGGGGAAATGGGATTTTGGCCTTGACGAGGGTTTCGTAAACCTCTTTCGCGCCGCCGGCAACAAACAGTTTGTTCGCCCCGGAGATTGCAAAGAACAGTCCGATCGAAACGCGTACCAGCAGGATGGCATATTGTTCCAAATCATTGCTGCCCAGCAGCGCAAACCGGACCAGCCATTTCAAATCCATCTGTTGTCCCTCCAATCCTCGCTTCTTGAGATTATGTGTTCATCCGTTCGACCCATTGAGCGCGGGATGCGGGAGCCACGAATGGATCCGCAAAGTACTGTGTTTCCCGCGCAACCTTGTCGCCGCTGAACTCCATGATGCTCACGGTGTAGGACGGCTTGCCGTCATACGTTATGATCAATTCGGTAACCCAAAGATCGCCGCCGCCAATGATTCGTCGGACTGTAAACCGCTTTTTACTCGGCTGACTTGCGCGTTGGCCTTGTATGTTGCTCCGGCCGCGGGTTCGCTCGCCAGACTGCGGGTAGTCCAGCACCGCGTCCTCGTGATAGATGCGGTGCTCCGTTTCAAAATCGTTGGCATCCGACGCCGTCCAATGCTGGTCCAGCGCCGCACGGATCTGGGCATCTCGCGCTCCAGAACAATGCTCCGTGGTTTGTTGATCGTTCATCGTGAGCTGCTGTTTCGGGGATCGTCTTTCGCGCTCAGGTAGTCCAGTCCAAGCGGCCCGATCGCGCTCACTTGCGAGACATACTCCCCGGATTTCGCCCAGTGAAAATGGGGCGTGTTACCCGGGAGAACGATGACGGCGCCGGGCGGATAGGCTTCCAACTTGCTGGCGTCGAATTCATCGCCCAGTCCGATATAAAAGACGCCGGAAATCACGGTATAGACACGATCCTCCGGGTGCTTATGAGGCATCAGCTTCTCGCCGTGGGGCACTTTAACCCTGATTGTATAGGGGCCAGGCTCCGAGGGCTGACCCACGACGACGGCCAGCCGGACCGATGGCGGGAACGCCGGGAACGGCTTCCAATCGACATCCTCGGACAAAATGGTTTTGAAAACCTCCTGCCCGGGTTGGTGAGGCCGGACTTCGCTTTGCTGAGCGCGCGTTACCGCGCTGGCTTTCTGAGACATACAAACCTCCTTTTTCGAAACATGCCCGCCTAGCGTTAACCGTGCGTGAGGTCGGTGCTCTGTCCAACCTCGATAATGTAACCGTCAGGATCGCGGATGTAGCAGCGAATCTCGCCGTACTTTTCCTTCGGCTCGGTGATGAACTCGGCTCCTCGGCTTTTCCATAATTCATAGCACGCATGAATATCCGCGACTCGGATATTCAAGAAGCTGCTGACGTTATTCGGGTCGGCGGGGACGCTGAGCGTCACCGACGGCTTGTCCGGGGTGGGCCCTCCTCCGACGTTGACGATCAGCCAAGTATTCGCGATTTGAATGTGCCCGGACGCACCCTTGCTGTCGCCTCTGCTCAGAATGCGGCCGCCGAACACCTTTTCATAAAAGGCAGCTGATCGGTCGATGTCGGCTACAGTGATGAAATGTGTGACGGTGAACCCGTCGCGCGGGGGCATCTGATAGCTTTTCTGTTCGATTCGTACGCTGCTCATTGACGACTCCAAATCCGATGAAACAGTGCTCATCTCGGCTCGCGCCAAAGGTGGGCCAGCCCCGTTATCCCGCTGAAGCCGACTCCTTCTTCCGACTGAGCGCCGGTAGAAGAAGGTTCAGAAGCGCTTGATCGGAGAACGGGTTCTGACCTGAGATCAGCTCGCGATCCTGAAGGGCGTAGCTCCCCCATGGAGCGACCACGCTTACGTCACCGCCCGCCGTGCGCAAGGCGAAGTCCGGGTAGAACAGCACCTTGCCACCAATCTCAAGCGGTTCCCGTTGCTGCTCTTCCGCCGTCGAAAAGATAGTCATCTTATACCCGGAATAGATCCAACCTTCAGCCTTTGCCCGCGCCCCAGCGGCATCGCCGGCCGACAGCGCGGCCACCACTTCCGTCGAATTTGGAAGAGCCGAGAGAAGTGAAATCGGGCCATGGCAGAGCACCGCCGTGGGCTTGGATGTTTTATGAAAGTGTCTCATCACGATGCCCGCGTCGGGATCGTCGAGAAGATCCATCATCGGGCCGTGGCCGCCGGGGACGAAAACAGCGTCATATTGATCCAGGCCCGATGCGATAACATCCGAGATGCGCGTTGGATTTTTGAGCCCAGTCAGGGTGTCGCGGAATTTTAGATAGTCCTGAAGCTTAGCTTCGTCTCCACCGAAGAAGTCGGGGACGGCTGAATGGACGTCCATTTGCGGCGTATTACCCTTGGGGTTGGCGAAAGTGATTTCGTAGCCCTCGTTCATCAGGGCGCGAACCGGAACCGTAAGTTCGTTGAGGTAGTAGCCAGCGCCGGCATAAACCTTGCCATCTTTCAGGGGCAAGCCATGACCGCTCGAGACTAGCACCAAGACCTTTCCTTTAGTTGTCATTTTGTTCTCCTTTTTGAAATTGAGTCTATTGCGAAAGAATAGCCTTTTTCGCGGCGGCTGCACTCATGCCGTTCACCTCTTGCCGTAGGCCGTGAAAATGTAATCCTTGGCGGCCACTCTCGTATGGCATGCAAAACCGCAACCGACGACGCCGGTCGCGTCGGGCTTGAACGTGTCGGACGCGGGATCATAGTCAAACGCGGCATATGCCCATCCCTTCGTGTCCGGGAATTTCTTGGTGTTTTTCTCGATGAAGAAAACGTCTTGTAAGGTATCCGGGACCCTCACTGAAAAAGGGGACTCCGGGTTCTTTTTCGGCTTCCACTCGATTTTTGCAATCTTGGAACCGTCAGGGAAAGGCTTGCCGTTGCCGGGAACGCCGGACCGGTAGGCGTCGATCATCGGGGGATTGGCGACCATCACCTTCAGCAGCTCTTCGGTCTGGCTGACGGCGACGACCTGCCAGTTCTCGTATCCCCTGAAGTCAGAGAATGCCAGCCCATTGGGTACGCGCAGTGTGTACTTGTCCTGCGCGGAAAAAGCCTGAGCGCTTAGAACCGCTAGCCCTATGCCAAGGACGGCTGGTGAAACGACTCGTAAGCCGCGTGACGGCGAAAACGCTTTGTTGAACATGACTTCCTCCTGTTCGATGTGCCTCTGAGCAGCGGAGCGCACATCGATAGGTGCACGCTTCGGGCCAAGTTATGCCGTTTGGAGCCAAATGCTGGAAATTGCCCTGATTCATGTGGCTCACTGTGAACACTTGTGGGGTGGGGGGCGCTGTCCAGATGTCGGTGTCGGGGGACTGGCACAGCGGGTAGACTTTCCAACGGCTCTTCGTCCCATGGGCCGGCCAGGAAGTCTCTGGATTTGGCCTGCTCGCTCATTGGCGCAGAAGTAAGTTGCGAAGAAGCCTTGGTGTGCAATTGGCGCCTTTCACCTGCCCTAGAACGGGCCGCTAGTTCAGGAGCGATTCCCAGTTGGCTGGCACCTTTCCGGAGGGTCCAGGTACGGGCTGACCTTCGGGATGGGAATGCGGCGGAAGCAACTCCACACCCTCGATCATCCCCTGCTTTTCGTAATCGAAGAACCAATCCTCACCCGGCTCGAAGCTGGCAATGATCGGATGCCCCGTCGCCGCGGCATGCTTTGATGCATGCTGACTCGGTGAACTGTCACAGCATCCGATGTGCCCGCACTGCGCACACCGACGAAGATGAAACCACCAACCTTTCGGTGACGCCAGGCATTCCACACATCCGTCGCCACTTGGTTTCGAGGCGGGATCAACTCCGCGGTGAGCTTTCTTCATTTCGATTATTCCTTTCGATGTTGCATGTCGACAACGAGTTCAAGCCACCAGCAAGACCTTCCCGATGCTACCCTTTTCGGCCGCTGCCTGAGCCTCGGCCGCCTCACTGAGCGGCAGAGCCTGGCTAATCGGGATTACGAGCTTGCCATCTCGCACAGCCTCAGCCATGAACTGGAGCGTTTTCCTGTCAGATTTAGAGAATACGAACGCTGCCTTGACGGATGGATACTGCGCGGCGTTCCGCGGTGCACCCACAACCGAAGCAAACACTCCTCCCGGCTTGACCTTGGCGATCAGATTCTCGGCGGTTCTTCCGCCGACCGTATCCGCAACGGCATCGAGCGGCGGAAGATGCGCAATTGCGTCATCGTCGTCGGTTGCGGCTACCTGATCCGCGCCCACAGTCATCGCCATGTCCATCTGTCTCTTCAAAACCCCCGCGATCACGGTCGCCCCGCGTTCCTTCGCAGTGAATACCGCCGAACGCCCGACATTTCCTACAGCGCCTACGACCAGAACGGTCTGGCCGGCTTTGATTTCCGTCGCGGAACTGAGCTGGTTGCCAGTCGTCGTCACCAGCGGCAACGCGGCCGCTCGGATCAAATCGAGCCCTTTGGGGATCTTCGCCAGGACCGCTGCCTTTACGACGCAAAGTTCGGCGTAAGTATTATCCGCCATCGCGAACACCTGTTCGCCGACGGAAAAGCCTTCCACCCCGGACCCGATCTTGATCACAGTCCCGGCGATATCGACTCCTATGAGTCCCGGGAAGTGGATAGGATAGGAATCCTTCGTCAATCCAGCACGCCGCTTGTAGTCGATCGGATTCACGCTCGTGGCGGCCACCCGCACGAGCACCTCGCCCGGACCCGGCACCGGATCCGGATAGTCCTCAAACTTCAGTACTTCCGGACCGCCATATTGGTGGACAACCACTGCTTTCATTTCATCTCCTCGTACGGCGCGCGCAGTCACTAACAAAACTCAGGCGGGCAAAGCAAGTCCACGACCAACTACCCGATGCTGCCATTACTTCTTCTGCCGGCCGACTCTCTGAGCAGGATGAATGCCCAGCTGACGCCATGACGTTTCCGCGAGGTTGACGCCGTAGTGGCTTGCTGCTTTCTCGATGTTCGCGAACGCCAAAGCACGGTCGGCATCGGAGACGTCGATGACTTGATGGAACCGCGCGACCGCGTTACGTACATGTTGCGCGTCGGTCAGTGGTTCTTTACGCTGCTTCGGAAACGCGTAGACGCTGTCTGGCAGGTCACTCTGCGTGGTGAGCGGTCCGTGCTTCTCGTGAGGTTTCCAAGTTGCCTTTGGCATATTTTTGCTACCCTTTGTTTCCGCAGACGTGCTGCGCTACGACAGAGGCAAAAGAGTGGCCATCGTGAAATCACTGAAAACCAGCAGTACCGCGCGGCAGCAGATGTTAATGTGTCCGCCATGTGAGTCGGTAATTCGACACGATGAGCCGGAGTTGTAGAAGACTCGATCAACGGATTGGATTAAACGGTTTCGAGGAGATCCCACGTTGGGCCGGGGCCTCCCCCCGCAGGGTATCTTTGAGAGACTACACGCGGAACGTGTGGAATCGGATTTGCCTATTAGGCCCAAGATGGCGCAGCTTCTTTCAATCAATGTCGGGCTTCCTCGCGACGTGGCCTGGAGGGGTGAGAAGGTCCACACCGCGATTTGGAAGCAGCCCGTGCAAGGCAGGATTGCAGTCCGTCGCCTGAATGTGGACGGCGATGGACAAGGCGATCTGGCCGGGCATGGAGGCGAGAACCGCGCGGTGATGGTGTATCAAATGGACGCTTATCGCTATTGGGAGGCCCAGCTCGGCCGCAACGATTTTTCGTTCGGACAGTTTGGTGAGAACTTCACGGTAGCCGGCTTATCCGATGATGAGGTTTGCATCGGCGATCGCTACCGCATTGGAAGCGCGCTTTTCGAGGTCACTCAGCCGCGTGTCACATGCTATCGCGTGGGTATGAGAATGGCTGAGCCGGCAATGGCGGCGTTGCTGGTGTCGCATCACCGGCCTGGCTTCTACTTTCGCGTGCTGGAAGAGGGTGAAGTGGAAGCCGGCGACGAAATCACGAAAGTGGCGGATGGTCCCGAACACATCACGGTGGCAGACATTGATGCGCTCCTGTATTTGCCAAACCCCTCGCGCGAACAACTGGAGCGCTCGTTGCGAGTGCCCGCACTCAGCCAGGGATGGAAAACGTCTCTAAAGGCAATTGCAGAGCAGAAGACTTCGGAAGGAGGGAATCCGGGGCTCAAGGCCTCCAGCGGCCCGCCGCCAGCCTGGCCAGGTTTTCGGCCATTACGCGTCGCCGGAGTAGATCGAGAAGCCGCCGATGTTGTCTCGCTGTCCATCGAACAGACGGACGGGGCAGCACTGCCCGCAGCTCTACCCGGACAGTTTCTCGTGCTACGGTTGCGCACAGCGCCCAACGGCCCTATGCTGCTCCGGAACTACTCGATGTCTGGCGCGCCTGGCGCCAGGAATTATCGGGTAAGCGTAAAACGAGAGACGAACGGGGTGGTCAGCTCGTACCTTTACGATCACGTACACGCGGGCGATATTCTGGAAGTGAGCGCGCCTCGGGGCGGCTTTATTCTGAGATCCGGCGATGCTCCAGTCGTCTTGCTCAGCGCCGGCATCGGGGCAACCCCCGTACTCGCCATGTTGCACTCCTTGTCCACCGCCGCGTCGCATCGTGACATCTGGTGGATCTACGGGGCACGCAACGGCGCAGAGCACCCGTTTGCAAAAGAGTCGCGTGGACTATTGCAGACTCTCGTCAACAGCCGCAGCCACATCGTCTACAGCAAGCCCGATGCAGGGGATAAACCAGGGGTCGATTACGACTCGGTTGGGCATGTGGACGCGCCGCTGCTGGATCGGCTGGGTGTAGCTCGCGATGCGGATTTCTACTTGTGCGGTCCCCCATCATTCCTTCGCGACCTGACTGCGGGCTTGAAGACATGGGGTGTCGATTCCTCACGAATTCACACAGAGGTGTTCGGGCCGGAAACGCCAATCACACCCGGAATTACGCCCTCGTCCCATCCGCCGGTTCACGCTCCCGCAGGGGCACCCGGCATCGGACCGCAGATTTCATTTACCCGAAGCGGGCTCGTGGTTCCGTGGGATTCACGGTTTTCGAGTTTGTTGGAACTCGCAGAAGCTTGCGATGTTCCTGTTCAGTGGTCCTGCCGCACGGGGGTCTGCCATACCTGCGAGTGCGCGTTGATCGGAGGAAGTGTCCACTATCAGCCCGATCCGCTGGAGCCGCCAGCCGCCGGGAATGTGTTGATCTGTTGTTCGACGCCGTCCGGCGAGGTCGAACTTGACTTGTGATTGTTCGTCGATATCTGTCAACTGTCGGCTGACTGTGTCGGCGGCTGCCCGGTCCGCCTTTCAGCGCAACGGCGGAACTGTTTTGACCGACGTATACGCCTGATTTCGAGTGCGGTCTAGCTTTCGGCAGCCCGGCGGGATTTGGTTCGTGAAATGCCCGCAAAGAGCCCACATATGAATTTTGCGGCCGAGTCTCAGGCATCCGAAGCGAAAAGCCTCGCCCCCAGCGTGGCCCGTCTGGACACCCGCGAGGCGCTGATCGATGAGGTTTGGAAAGGACTGCTCCAACGTCCGCGATCCCTAGTTCCGTGGATGTTCTACGATGCGGAGGGTTCGCGTCTTTTCGAGTGCATCACGACCCTGCCGGAGTACTATCCCACGCGAACCGAGCGCGACCTTTTGGCGAGCCATGCCGAACCGATAATCACAGCGACTGGGTCCGACTACTCTCGGCCCTTGCGCCTGCTGGAGTTGGGTGCGGGGACTGCCGCCAAGACCGGTATTCTGCTGGAAGCCGCGACGCGCTTGCGAAACGAGGTAACTTACTTGCCGGTTGATCTCTCGCCGGATGCGCTCGATGCGGCGTGCGACAGCATCGGTGGCCTTTTGCCGGATGTGCAGCTTCAGCCGATGGTGGCGAACTACGTCACTTACCCGCCGAAGCTGGAACGGTTCCAGGGGACCACGCTCGCGCTGTACATCGGCTCGAGCATCGGCAACTTCTCGCCGCGGGAGGCTCGCGCCATTCTTCGCAATCTGAAGTCTGAGCTGAGAGCCGGCGATGCGCTGCTGTTAGGTACGGATATGGTAAAAGACGAAGCGACTCTCGTGCGGGCGTATGACGATCAAGCCGGCGTCACCGCGGCGTTCAATTTGAACGTCCTGCATCGCCTCAACAGAGAACTCGGCGCGAACTTCGATACCGGATGCTTCCGGCATCGGGCGCGCTGGAATCGCGTGGAATCGCGCATCGAGATGCACCTGGAGAGTACGCGCGATCAGTACGTAAATATCCCGGCCGCGCGAGTTGGCGTTCAGTTCGCGGCCTTCGAAACCATCCATACCGAGAACAGCTACAAATTCACGAAGCAAACGCTGGCAGCCTTGTTGGATGATGC
Source organism: Bryobacterales bacterium (assembly GCA_963824345.1). Taxonomy (GTDB): domain Bacteria; phylum Acidobacteriota; class Terriglobia; order Bryobacterales; family Bryobacteraceae; genus Palsa-89. Next base: position 529,543 of record CAWGOZ010000002.1, on the reverse strand, counting down.
GGGCTTTACGATTGAGCAGACATGGACTGACCCACAGCAGTGGTACGCGCTCACGCTCGCGGGCCTTCAGTAACCGCCTTTGCGCCCTTGTTCCATCCGTGGAAGGCCGATAAGTCGCCGGCGTTCCAAGCCTCGCGGAGTCCTGGAGCCTTCAGATCCCAGTCGGGTCGGATCTCGCGCGTCGCGGCGCGCAGGTCGTGCCAGAGGTCGTTGACAGAAGGCCGGCCCCAGAACCAATAGCCGTTATAGATGCTGTGGATGATGAGGCCCGGCTTGAGCACGAGAGTATGCGGAATCATCGGATTATGCTCCGGGTCAGTGTACTCCGCGATGTCGAGCTCCTTCTGAACCGTTCTTTCGGGGTCCGAGAGGAACGTCCATTGAGCGCCCACCGACGCGCGGAACTCCTGCAGAGTGTGGTGGTCGTCGGTGGAGATCGTGGCAACCTGGGTGTATGCCACGGCGATTTTCGGATAAAACGCGGCAAGTTCGAGATGCTGCTGGTGTTCTTTCGGGCAGTAGTGGCCGCGCGCAAGCGTCAGGATCAGGGGATCATCGCCCTGGAGTTCGCTGAGCCTGCGCGGTGTGTCCGTGTGATCGGGCAGTTGATAGTCGGGAAAAACGTTTCCGGGTATGAGGTCGTTGCGCATGATTGTATTCCTTCCAGGGATGCAATTCAGTTATGGCTCTAAGGGAACTCAACAGCCCGCGGCGGCCGCCAATTGCCGAATGGGACGCGCCCTGGTGGATCGGCGCGCTTCAATTCCGAGCTTTCGCATCTTGTAAATCAGCGTAGTTCGCGGCAATCCAAGCCGATCGGCCGCTCCGCCCTGCCCTCCGATCAGCCAGTCGGTTTGCTCCAATGTTTCCAGGATATGCTCCCGGTCGGCGTCGGCAAGCGTACGTGAAACGCTCTCCGAGCGCTGCTTCACCGTCTGCGTCACCCTCTGCTTGAGGTCCAGCGGCAGACGCAGCACCGGCCCGGGCGAAAAGAGCACCGCGCGCTCGATGGAGTTCTGCAGTTCGCGAATATTACCGGGCCAGACGTGCGCTTTGAGAGCCTCCACCACTTCGTCGGGAATCACATCGACGGATTTGTTGAAGCGGGCCGCAAATTTTGCCACGAAGAACTGGGTCAGCGGCAGGATGTCCTGAACACGCTCTCGCAACGGAGGCAGGCAGATCGGAATTACGTTCAACCGGTAGAACAGGTCTGCGCGAAACAGCTTCCTGCTCACCAGCTGCCCGAGGTCCTGGTTGGTCGCCGCCACCACCCGCACGTCGACCCGGACGGTCTGGGCGCCGCCCAAACGCTCGAACTCCCGCTCTTGCAGGACGCGTAGGAGCTTGGGTTGAAGTTCCAACGGCATATCGCCAATCTCGTCCAGAAAGAGCGTGCCCCCGTCCGCCATCTGAAAGCGCCCCTTGGATTGCGCCCACGCGCCCGTGAATGCGCCTCTTTCGTGGCCGAACAGTTCGCTCTCCAACAATGCACCCGGAATCGCGGCGCAGTTGAGGGCCACAAAACGTTGATTACGGCGCGGGCTAGCCTCATGAATGGCTCTCGCAATCACCTCTTTTCCAGTGCCCGTTTCGCCCTGGATCAAGACAGCGGAGTCCACGGGCGCAACCCGTTCCACCTCTGTCATCAATGCCCTGAATTTCGGACTGCACCCGATCAAATCTAAAGTAGTCATTGCGTTATTCCTTTGCGAATGCGAGATTTTGTCTTGAGTTGATTCATGACTCGCCCGAAAAACGCGATCAGTTCTTCAGGCCTTTCGAAGCCCGTGTTCTGTCCGGACATTACGTGTTCCGCTCGTCCGGCGAAACGGGCCGATCGTGCTTCGGTGGGTTCGCGAAATTGAACCACGAAGACCAGATCCGGCAAGTTCCTTGGTAGCGGATCGGGTTTTGCGATTTTTTCCTTCCACGTCTTTTTGGATCCCTTGTCGCTTCTGCCGTTCGGCACACTCTCACAATAGGGCTGAAGGCCGTTTCAATCCATAGAAGGAGCGTGAAAGTTCCGTGGAACTTCCGTTAGTATAAGGACTGGCCATCGTAGGCCATCAGAGACATAGTGGCACCGAGGGCCATTTTTGTATTCCCACCGTTTCGGTTGGACGCCGCGAACGAACAACTTTGGCGCGATTCCAACCTGGTAGACCTGCGCCCGAAGACATTTGAGGTTTTACTCTACCTCGTGCAGAATGCGCAACGGTTGGTGACCAAACGGGAACTGCTGGCGAGCGTCTGGGCCGGCGCCACCGTAAGCGATGAATTGCTGAGAGGATACATCCGGGAACTGCGCGATGCGCTGGGCGACGATGCCAAGAAACCCCGTTACATCGAGACAGTTCCGACGCGCGGATATCGCTTCCTGCCGTCGGTAAGCGACGAGCCGTCCGTTCAGACGCCTTCCAAGCTTAAACCCGCGAAAACCTCCCAGGAGTTGCGGGTGGGAATCCTCCACTCCCTAACTGGCACCATGGCGTCGACGGAAAGCCCGGTGGTAGACGCCACACTGCTGGCGATCGAGGAAATCAATGAGCGCGGAGGGATTCTAGGCCGCGAAATTCAGCCCGTGGTGATCGATGGGGCCTCGGATGAACGAGCCTTCGCCCGTCAGGCTGCAACTCTGATCGCCGAGGCGAAGGTTTGCGCGATATTTGGCTGCTGGACTTCCGCCAGCCGCAAATCAGTGCTCCCGATCGTGGAGCAGCGGGATCATCTGCTGATTTATCCCACGCAGTACGAAGGCATGGAACAGTGCTCTCATATCTTCTACACCGGTGCCGCGCCTAATCAACAAATCATTCCCGCAGTTAGCTGGACGGTAGGCTTCCTTCGAAAAAAACGCTTCTTTCTGGTGGGCTGGAACTCGGTCTATTCGAGGGCAGCCAATGCCATCATCCGGGACGAAGTGGAGGCCTGCGGCGGCGAGATCGTGGGAGAAGAATACGTGCTCCCCGATAGCGCGGAAGTAACTCGAGTTGTTCGTACGATCGCTCAAATCGGGCCGGATCTCATTTTCAATTCGCTCGTCGGCGATATGAACCTGTTCTACACGCGCTTGCTGCGCGCCGCGGGAATCACACCCCAGAAAATCCCGACCGTTTACTTCAGTGTCGGCGAAATCGAGTTGCAAAGTCTTTCCGCGAGAGAAATCGTGGGCGACTATGCCTCTTGGAATTACTTTCAGAGCCTGGACCGGCCGGAGAACCACGCATTTGTGGAGAGGTTTCGTTCTCGCTATGGCCGCCAACGCGTGGTTGGCGATACAATGGAGGCCGGTTATTTGGGAATGCACCTCTGGGCGCAAGCCGCACACGCGGCCAATCCTGATGATGTGGCGGCGATCCGCCGAGCGCTGCCGAACCAGAGCTTTGAAGCTCCTGGCGGGCGAGTTCGAATTGATGCAGAGAATCAACACACCTGGAAAACGATGCGCTTGGGTAGGATCGTCGAGGGTGGGCAGTTCGAAATCGTGTGGAGCACCGAAAAGCCAATCCGCCCGGAACCCTATCCAAGCTCACGTTCTCCGGCTGCCTGGAACGAATTTCTGAATAAACTATACACGACCTGGGGTGGGAACTGGACTAAATCGCAGAGCACCTTTTCCCGAGTTGACGACAGCCATTCAGCGAAATGATTGAGGTTGAGGTTGTTATGGGTGAACATTTTGTCGGCCGGGTTGCCGAATTGTGGCGCTATCCGGTGAAGTCGATGCTAGGAGAGCGGAGAAGCCAGCTGCCGATTACGACCCGTGGGGCTCTGGGGGATCGCGCGTGGGCTCTGCGTGAGACAGCGACAGGACGGATCGCCAGCGCAAAGAGGTTCCCGCAGTTGCTGGCATTCCATGCCCGGTATGAGGTGGAACCGACATTCGCGGCGCCTGGGCGCATCCAGATCAGTTTGCCTGACGGGCGAACGGTCTGCCCGGACGATCCGGACGCGTCTCGGATCATCTCGGAATCCCTGGGGCACAGCCTGCGCCTGGAGAATCAGCCGGCCATTGACGAAAAGACGGGCATCGATCGCGCCACGGTGTTCGGCGATGTGCCTGTGAGCACGATGAAAGCGGAGTGGACCCCCGAAACGATGCCCGACTATTTCCAACTGATGACGGGTACGTTTTTTGAGATTGGCGCAGTGTATTTGTTGGCCAGCGGCTCCGTAGACCACCTGCGGAAGCTCCAGGGGGGTACGGCGCAGATTGACCGGCGTCGGTTCCGGCCGAACATCTACATCGAGTCGGAGGCCGAAAGCGCCGGATTTGTTGAGGATTCCTGGCTGGGCGGCGCGCTCGACATTGGCGGAGCGGTCCGGGTGGAGGATTTCCAACCCACGGTGTGGTGCGTCACCTCAACGCTCGCCCAACAAGATCTTCCGCGCGACTTGAGTATACTTCGGACCACCGCGCAGCATCATCGTGGCTGCCTGGGGGTCTACGCGACCGTAACCAGGTCAGGGTCGCTCCAAGTCGGAGATGTGGCGTACCTGGTGAATCAAGGGACCGAGACCGCGCGTTCCATGGCCGAGTCCGCATGACGCACAAAGTGGATCGCGAACAGCGCTTCCACGAGCGAGTGTGATCGCGAACATGTACCCGACCTTATATCGCACCATCCAGATAGACGGGCTCTCGGTCTTTTACAGAGAGGCAGGGCCGAAAGATGCGCCCGTGCTTCTGCTACTACACGGACTGCCCTCCTCATCCCGAATGTTCGAGCCGCTCTTCGCCCGCCTCTCCCATGACTATCACCTGGTCGCACCCGATTACCCGGGCTTTGGACACAGCGACTGGCCGGACCCGAAGAAATTCGCTTACACCTTCGATCACCTCGCCGAGATCATGAACCACTTCGCCGAAGCGCTCGGCCTGAAGCGCTACACGGTGTACATGCAGGATTATGGCGGCCCGGTGGGTTTTCGCATGGTGTTGGCGCATCCGGAACGGATTGAAGCTCTTATCGTTCAAGATGCCGTGGCGCACAACGAAGGCCTGGGGGCGAATTGGACGACACGGCGGGCTTTTTGGGCTGACCGCGCGGCCAACGAAGGCGCACTTCGGGTAAATCTCCTGTCGCTCGCAACCACGCGGACGCGGCACCTCGGGAGCGATCCCAACACGGAACGCTACGATCCGGATCTCTGGACCGACGAGTTTGCCTTTCTCAGCCAGCCCGGCCAAGCCGACATTCAAAGCGACTTATTCTACGATTACCGGACCAACGTCGAAGCCTACCCCAAATGGCAAGCCTGGATGCGCGAGAAACAGCCTCGCTTATTGGTGCTCTGGGGCAAGTACGAGTCCTCGTTCGACCCCTCGGAACCGGAAGCCTATCGCCGCGATGTGCCGAACGCTCAAGTGCACATTCTCGACGGTGGTCATTTCGCACTGGACACCGCCGCCGATGAGATCGCCGCACTGGTCCGAGGCTTCGCCGGTTCATCGAGTCGAGGCGCCGGACATTCTTAAGCCTCGCGTCTAATTACGAGGTACTCTATCGAAGAGGAGAACTGGCATGCCGGTATCGTTCTCAAAGGACATCAGGCCCATGTTTCGGGAAGTCGAGGACGATTACCAGTGGAGGACGGACGGATATCAGAGGTGAGTGGATGATTCAGTTGGTTGATACCCTCCGTACGCGCGGCGCGTTCCTTCAAGGAGCGAACTTCCGCGCGCCCTGCCAGGATGATACCCGGATGAGCCAGAACCAATGAGTGTGCCGGAAGCGGGACGCGGCCCGCGGGCTGTCTCGCAACCGGTGGACGCGCCGCTCACACGCGCCGCGATCTTCCTGGTCGCGACGGTAAACCCGGGTTTTGACCATCGAGCGACCCTCCGGTCGTTCTGCGCAGACCTCTCGGCGCTGTTGCGAGCAGTGGAGTTTCGCGACCTGGAAGCGGGCCTCTCCTGCGTGGTGGGCTTTGGGTCCGACGCGTGGGACCGGCTCTTTGGACCGCCGCGTCCGGCGGAGTTGCGCCCGTTCCGGGAGATTCGCGCCGGCGAGCGTCATGCGGTTTCCACGCCGGGTGACTTGTTGTTTCACATCCGCGCGAAGCGTATGGATCTGTGCTTCGAAGTTGCGATGCAGATCATGGCTCGTCTCGGAGACGCTGTTTCGCCGGTGGACGAAGTGCATGGCTTCCGCTACTTTGACGACCGCGATCTCATGGGATTCGTCGACGGGACGGAGAATCCAAGGGGCCAGGCAGTGGTGGATGCCGTGCTCGTCGGCGACGAGGACGCCGGGTTCGCCGGCGGCAGCTACGTCATCGTGCAGAAATATCTCCACGATCTTGCCGGATGGAATGCACTGCCCACGGAGGCCCAGGAGCGAATCATCGGCCGCACCAAGCTCTCGGACATCGAATTGGACGATTCTATCAAACCGACCTCGGCGCATAACGCGCTCACAACAATCGTAGAGAACGGGAAGGAAGTCAAGATCCTGCGTGACAACATGCCCTTCGGCCGGGCAGCCGAGGGTGAATTTGGCACCTACTTCATTGGCTACAGTCGTTCGCCCCGTACCATCGAACAGATGCTCGATAACATGTTCATTGGCCGGCCGCCCGGCAACTACGACCGGATTCTCGATTTCAGCCGCGCCATCACTGGAAACCTATTCTTTGCTCCGTCCGTAGACTTTCTGGAAGGCGTAAGCGAGGAACAACCCCCCAGGGTTGCCGCGCAGCCTGCCGTAGACCCTGCGATGCTGGATGGCTTTCTGGCCACTCCGCGGAAGAGCGACGGCTCGCTGGGCATTGGTTCCCTCAAAGGAGAAATTTCGGATGAATAATCTGCATCGCGAGCTAGCTCCCATTTCAGATGCGGCGTGGGCTCAGATCGAAGAGGAAACAGCTCGCACCTTCAAACGCTATCTGGCCGGCCGGCGTCTGGTCGACGTGCAGGGGCCGGCGGGTACTGTTCTATCAGCGGTCGGCACTGGCCATCTGCGTCCAATTGCGGGACTCAGGGAAGGCGTTCTTGCCAGACAGCGCGAGGTGAAGGCGCTGGTAGAGCTGCGTTTTCCTTTTGAACTGGATCGCCAGGCAATCGACGACGTTGAACGCGGCGCGAACGACTCGGATTGGCAACCGGCGAAGGATGCGGCACGCCAGATCGCCTTTGCCGAGGACAGCGCAATTTTTGAAGGCTATACGGCGGCCGGCATCGTAGGAATTCGCCAGGGGACAAGCAATCCGAAGATGCCCCTTCCGGCGGACGTTCGCCAGTACCCGGATGCCATTGCTCAAGCCCTGAGCCAATTAAGGCTTGTCGGCGTCAATGGCCCTTATGCCGTTTTGCTTGGAGCCGAAGCCTATACCTCGCTCGCTGAAACCAGCGATCAGGGTTATCCGGTGCTGGAACATGTCAAGCGCCTGGTCGACGATAAAATCATTTGGGCGCCCGCTATAGAGGGGGCTTTTGTGCTGACCACGCGTGGCGGCGATTTCGAGCTGCACATCGGCCAGGACGTTCTCCATCGGCTACCTGAGCCATACCGAGAGTGCTATCCGGCTCTATCTGCAGGAGAGCTTCACGTTCCTGCTGCTCACCTCTGAGGCGGCCGTCGCGCTGAGTCCGGCCGCGAAAGCAACGACAACCTGAAGGGTTGTTATGCGAATCATGTCGCATTGATCAATGCCCTGGCCGCTGCTCTCTGATGAACACGGCGGCGCTCAAGGAACTGGCGAGCCCAAGGCCAGCCGCTATCCACAACACCGCTCGATAGCCCGCGACGAATGCATCCTCGATCGCCTGCCGCCCGCGAGTGTCTCCCGTTTCGGCTGCCGCCAGTCGGGACCGTTGGGCTTCGATTTGCGCTCGCAACGCCGGCGCCAGGTCGAGACGGTCCAATCGTCGTTCCAGAGCGCTCTGGAACACGCCGCTGAGTAATACTCCGAAAACTGCGACGGCGAGCAAACCCGCGACCCGCGAGACGGCATTGTTAATTCCGGACGCCGCTCCCACGTAACGTGGCTCCACCGCGTTCATCACGGTGGTGGTGAGCGGAGCCACGCTGATCGCCATGCCGAGGCCCAGCACCAACAGTGCTGGGAAGAATGTGGTCCAGTAAGACCCGCCAATACCGGGCCTTGTAAACAATGCGAATCCGCCGGCCGCGATCAGCGGACCCAAAACCAGCGGAGCTCTGGCGCCATAGCGATCGAGCAGGCCGCCGGACCAGCGCGACAACAGAAACATCAACAGAATGAGAGGCAGCAGAGCGGCTCCGGCCTGCGTCGGCGAGTAACCTTGCACCTGTATCAAATCGAGAGGAAAAAAGAAAAACATGCCGCTCAACGCGGAGTAAAGAAAGAAAGTGAGCAGATTCGCTCCGCTGAAATTGCGGGAACGAAACAAACCGAGTGGAACCATTGGCGCCGATGAGCGCGCTTCCCAATACAACAGCGCAATAAGGAAGACGAACCCAAGGGCGCCCGCGGTTGGCATTGATTCGATCAGTGCGAGAACAATTCCCCCAAAGGCGAGCACGGCCAGCAGGCCGCCCAACCAGTCGAACCTCTGGCTACGGTTGTCAGCCCGGCCCTCCGGGACTTTCCACAGCGTAAGCCACAGGACCGCCAGTCCTAAGGGAACGTTAATGAAGAATACCCATCTCCACGAGCCGTGCTGGACGAACCATCCACCGAGTACCGGACCGATCGCGGCCGTGATCGCCGTGAAACCGGACCAGGTCCCGATCGCCCGCCCACGCTCCTTCTCGGGAAAGTTAGCGCTGATGAGTGCCAGGCTGCAGGGTACCAGCAGCGCCCCGCCAACTCCCTGGAGACCCCTTGCAACAATAAGCTCCCGGATGTTGGGCGCCAGTCCGCACCAAGCCGAGGCTACCAAGAACAGCACGACACCGGCCGCGAAGATCTCGCGGCGGCCGTACAGGTCGCCTAAAGATCCGCCAATGAGGAGCAGGGTAGCCAGAAACAGAGCGTAAGATTCCATGACCCATTGAACGTCCGCCAGGGTCGCATGGAGGCCTGATTGCAGCGCCGGAAGCGCCACGTTTACTACTGTGCTGTCAATAAACACCATGCTCGAACCGAGGATGGTCGCGGCCAGAATCCATGGGCCGTTCTTTGTAACCGGGTCCTCGTACGAACCGGCGAGAATCGCGGCTTCGTCGCATGGAAGTCTGGCGATGTTGCCCATAGTTCATTCTGTGCCAGGCGTGGACCGGACAGAATCGGCTTCCTCAAGGATTTCGAATTCCCCGTCGCCGCTCATCTCGCCGGGTGTTCGACAGTCACTAGATTGCTCAGCGACGCGCGCCGGTCCACCGTCAGCCCGGTATGGCACACCAGCATTTCGTCCGTGTTTTGCGGGCCCAGGTGGACATCGGCGCGCGGATCGGGATTCAAGGGATTATTGGCGGAGTTGTCCCAATGCGCGGTTATCTCCATACGCGTGCCCTTGGGAATGTGCAACGGCTGGTCTTCGTAGTAAACGATCTGCCAGTCGAATTGGTAGTGCGGAATATCCAGCACGATCTGGGATGTTCCATCGGGATACGCCAGCCGGACGGTCATGTCTTTCCCTCGCAGATGCATGTGCGGTTGCAGGAATACAAGGTTGGCGGCTTGGTTGAAGACCATGGACGCGTGCCCTTCGTGATTGGCATCGCCCGCGGGAATGGACACGTCGGCCGACCAGTTTGACACCGTGGCAAACCGCCGCGTGGGCTCGATTTTCGCAAAGACAAACCCTACTTGAATTGTTTCCTCCACGGGAGCCGTTCCGTTGGGCGTGAAATGCACCTCCAGCACCAGGTCCGACAGCGCCGGGATCACTTTGGCGGCGTGATCCGTGCTGAAATCCTGCGGGGGCATGCCGGGGGAATATCCGATCAAAAACTCCGCGTTATCTTCGAACGTGGCGTCCTTGGCGCTCTGCGCGCGATCCAAATCGCTTGCGGAGACCTGATACGGCTTACCGGGCTTGGCGTCCTTCAACCAGGGGGAGCCGCGCGGCCGCCAGAACGCGCTGATATGGTGCACCACGGAGCGGTCCGAGGGCCTGATTTCCCCGGCCGTGATCCAAGTGTCGTTCTCGAAATTGGTAGGGATCACGATGTAAACGTAATCAAGCACTCCCTTGGCCGGAACCACATACGGCTTGGGTGTTTCGAACACGATATCCGGCCGCAGGTTCCAGCCGGTGGGCCACTTCACCCGCGCGGGCTTGTCCTTGGGATCGCCCGCGGGCGCATCGGCGTCGACCCAGGCAACCAGCGTTTGAATCTCGCGATCGGTCAATCGCCGGTCGTTGAGGAAGTGCCCGTATTCGGGGTTGGCGAACCACGGCGGCATCTTGCGCAGCAGCACTGCCGTCTTGATCGCGCGCGCCCAGGGCCGGGTGCTCTGATAGGTGAGGAACGATCCTTCGCCGGCTTCCCCCGGACGATGGCATACCTGGCATCTTTTTTGCAGAATCGGTTGTACGTCACGGTAGAAGGTGACCCCGCTGGTTTGGGAGGTAGCGGCGCCTGCGACGCATGGGATGAGACATAGGACAACGTGTCGGATCCCGAGGAGGCCAGATTGCCGCTGCGTCACAAATTCATTTCACCACACGCATTTCATTACGCGCCAGGTACTTAACCGGGAAGGATTTGCCGCCTCAGGCCGGACGGTGTCTTGGGCGGCTTGCCCTGCTGACGCTTCAAGACATCCTTGATGCTGAATTGGCTGGCGGACTTCAGGCTCTTGAGTTCTTTCCATTCGATCGGCAGAGCGACGGGGGCGCCCGGCCGCGCCCGAACCGAGAAGTCGGCGATGGCAGTGGCGGTATAGTCGTTGCGAAAGTAGTCGATAAAAATCCTGGCGGTCCGCTTGGCCTTGCTCATGGTGGCAATGTAGGCCTGCGGTGCGGCGCTCGCCATTTCCTCGGCCATAGCGGCCGCGAAAGATTTCACGGCTGGCCACCTGTCTTTACCAGCCAGCGGGACGGTGACATGCAATCCCTTGCCGCCGGTGCATTTGAGAACCGATTCCAGTCCCTTGCGTTCCAGGCGTTGCCGCAGATCCTGGGCGGCCAGCTTGACCGCATCAAACGGCACGTCGGGCGCTGGGTCGAGATCGAAGATCATGCGATCCGGATAATCGATGGAGTCGATCGGCGCACCCCAAGGATGTAGCTCCACGGTGTTCATCTGGATCAATTCCAGCAGGCCTCTTTCGTCCTCGATATAGAGGTACTCGGTTTTCTTGCCATGATGGCGGAACGCGAAAGGCCGGACGTTCGGGCCGAGGCCCTGGCCGGGATTGCGCTGAAAGAAGCACTCAGCGCCGATGCCTTCGGGGCAGCGCAGCAGGCTGAGCGGCCGGCGGACGATTTGAGGCAGCATGAGGGGCGCTACTTGCGCGTAATATTCCGCCAGCTCGCCCTTGGTGATGCGGCCGGGTTCCCAGATCACACGGTCGGGATGCGTGATCGTGATGCCGTTCAGAACCACGCTGCTAGATTGCCGGCCGCTCAGATCACCCACGCCTCATATCATCCCAGGTTCAGCTTCGCGTTTTAGGGTACTGTGCTAGCACCGAAGTAAGCCCGCTGGCGACCGCCGGAGCGGGCACCTGGCCCATAATAATCGCCTCGTTGCTGACTTCGGAGCCATACAAGCGTTTGTCCTCACCGCCGTCTTTACTCACGATGGTCCCATTCAGCGACACTCCCGCAAATGCGCCATGCGCGCGCGACCATGACAGGATTTCGGCGTGTAGCGAAGCGTCCGTATCGGCGGTGGTGGTTCTGCCCACCGGACCAGCTGCTGCCGAAGCATCGGCGCCGATGGTGAACTTGTCGCGCGCCAGATTCTCCATGCCCTTCCGATCCATCACAAGCAAAACGATATCGGTGGATTCAAGTCCGATTTGCGGGCCGAAGCTGCCGCCGCTAAACCGCACCGCCGCTGGGCCCGACCATCCGCCCGCATGGCGGCAAACCGCGTAACCTTTCCCATAGTCGGCACCCACTACAAACGCGGCTTTCTTCAAGCCCGGCACAACCACCACGCATTGCGCTTTCACGATCAGATCGCGGGGTATGCCGCGGTCGGGAGCACCCAAAGTTTCGCGCAAAACGTCGGCAGCCGATCGAAGCCGGTGATCCGGGGTTTCCTCCTGTGCGCACAGGCTAGGCGCAATGATCGCGGCGCCCGCGACGATCCATGTCAATGTTTTTAGCATGTTGTTAAGCTCTCCTCGTTGGTTAGATGCCAAAGTGTCCAGGAATGTGTCGGACCGGCGTCGAAAAGCGGCGGCCGGCCACGTGCGAAAATGGTCTTGGTGAATTCGGAAACACAAGTGACAACTCCGGCGCTAACGGACTTCGATCCGCTGTTGGCCGAGTGGTTTAGCGCGCGCTTTGCCGGCCCCACAGAGCCGCAAATCCTGGGATGGCCCGAGATTCGCGCCGGCCGCGACGTGCTGATTTCCGCGCCCACCGGATCGGGCAAAACGCTGGCGGCATTCCTGATTTGCCTGGATCGGCTGGTGCGCGCCGCCCGCGCCGGTACGCTCGGGAATGAGACCGAAGTCGTTTATGTTTCGCCCCTGAAGGCCCTGAGCAACGACGTTCACAAGAATCTCGAGGTGCCGCTGGCGGAGATCTCGGCACTGGCTGCCGAACAGGGCATCGCGTTTTCGCCGATTCGCACTGCGGTCCGCACCGGCGACACGCCTGCTTCCGAGCGCCAGAAGATGGGCAAGCAGCGCCCGCATATCCTGGTGACTACGCCCGAGTCACTGTATATTCTCCTGACGGCCGCCAAATCGAGGGAGATGTTGAAGACAGTCCGCACTGTGATCGTGGATGAGATCCACGCCGTCGCAGACGACAAACGCGGGTCGCACCTGGCGCTGTCACTCGCGCGTCTGGACGCCCTGGCGGACGCCAAGCCGCAGCGCATCGGTCTTTCGGCGACGGTCAAACCGATCGAGCAGGTGGCCGAGTTCCTATCGCGCAAAGCGCGCGTCATCGACATCGGCCATCGCCGGGCCATGGAATTGGCCGTGGAGGTTCCGCGCGACGAGTTGGGCCCGGTAGCGAGCAACGAAATGTGGGCCGAGATTTACGATCGCCTCGCCGAACTGATTCTCACTCATCGCACCACGCTAGTGTTCGTGAATACACGGCGGCTTTCCGAACGCGTCACGCATGCCTTGAAGGAGCGACTGGGCGACAATATCGTGCTGCCGCATCATGGTAGCCTCGCGCGAGCTTTGCGTCTGAATGCAGAAGCGCGCTTGAAAAGCGGCGAGTTGCGCGCGGTGGTTGCCACGGCTTCACTCGAACTGGGCATTGATATCGGATCGGTGGACCTGGTGTGCCAGATTGGATCGCCGCGTTCCATCGCGGTAGCGCTCCAGCGCGTGGGCCGTTCGGGGCATTGGGTGGGCGCGATGCCCAAGGGCCGCTTCTTCGCTACCACGCGCGATGAGTTGATCGAGTGCGCCGCTCTGGTGCGAGCGATCCGCTCGGGCCACTTGGACCGCCTGGAAATCCCTCGTGCGCCACTCGATATCCTGGCGCAGCAGATTGTGGCCGAGTGCGCAGCGCGCGATTGGCAGGAAGACGAGTTGTACGCGCTGGTTCGCAGCACCTACCCGTATCGCGATCTGGATCGCCAGCACTTCGAAGGCATCATCGCCATGTTGTCGGATGGCATCGCCACCCAGCGCGGCCGCAGCGGGGCATATTTGCATCGCGACCAGGTGAACGGGCGGATACGAGGCCGTAGAGGCGCGCGGCTGGCCGCCATCACCTCGGGAGGCGCGATCCCGGACACCGCGAATTACTCGGTGGTGGCCGAGCCGGACGGCAAAATCGTGGGAACGGTGGACGAAGACTTTGCGGTCGAGAGTTTGTCCGGCGACGTCTTTCTTCTCGGCACCAGTTCCTGGAGGATCAAACGCGTGGAGCCCGGCCGCGTGCGCGTTGAGGACGCCCGCGGCGCTCCCCCCTCGGTGCCCTTCTGGAATGGCGAGGCACCCGGGCGAACAATCGAGCTGTCGGAAGCGGTGGGAGTCGTGCGCGAAGAAATCGCTCAGCGAGGGAATGGCGCTGCGCAATTTTTGGCTCAAGAATGCGGCCTGGATGAAGGCGGGGCCAAACAAGCCATCGCATACGTGCTGGCGGGCGTGGCATCGCTGAACGCGTTGCCGACCCAGAAAACCGTGGTCGCCGAGCGCTTCTTCGACGAAGGCGGCGGAATGCAACTGGTGATCCATGCACCGTTCGGATCGCGCATCAATCGAGCGTGGGGGCTGGCGTTGCGCAAGCGCTTCTGCCGTTCGTTCAATTTCGAACTGCAGGCTGCCGCAACAGACAACGGCATCAACATCTCGCTGACCGAGCAGCATGCGTTTCCGTTGGAACTGGTCTTCGAGTTTTTGAAAACACAATCGGTCGAAGACGTGTTGACACAGGCTATGCTCGACGCGCCGATGTTCACCGCGCGCTGGCGCTGGAATACGTCGCGGGCGTTGGCGCTTCCGCGCTTCCTGGGCGGGCGCAAGGTTCCGCCGCCGATCCAGCGCATGCGCGCCGAGGATTTGCTGGCAGCCGTGTTTCCCGATCAAGTGGCTTGCGCGGAGAACCTGACCGGTGAGATCCGCATTCCAGACCATCCCCTGGTTGAGGAGACCATCGACAATTGCCTGCACGAGGCCATGGACTTGGACGGCCTCAAACGGCTGTTGGAAGGTATGGAATCCGGGACGATCCGCAAAGTTGCGATCGATAACGCCGAGCCGTCGCCATTCTCGCACGAGATTCTCAACGCCAATCCTTACGCTTATCTCGACGATGCTCCGCTCGAAGAGCGGCGCGCGCGAGCCGTGCAGTTGCGGCGAACGCTGCGGATGGATGCCTCTGGGGGCGCCGGCATTTTGGATCCCGCCGCAATTGCGACCGTGGCTGCCGAATCCTGGCCGGACGTTCGGGACGCGGATGAATTGCACGATGCGCTTCTCGGCCTGATTACGCTGCCGCCAGGAGGTGTGTGGGGTGACGAGTGGCGGGAGTTTTTCATCCAGCTAGCTGCCACCGGCCGAGCCAGCGTGATCGAACGGCGCGGAAAGAGCTTCTGGGTTGCCACCGAACGGCTGCTCCTGATAAACGATGTTCTAGCCGTGGTTCGTGGTTGGATGGAGTCGCTTGGTCCGGTGACTGCCGCGTCGTTGGCTGAAACGCTTGCTTTCCCTCTGGATGAGATCGAGGCGGCGCTGCTCAAGCTTGAATCCGAAGGTCAGGCGATGCGGGGCCGATACCACTCGGAAACGTTGCCGGAGGGTCAAACGGAGTGGTGCAATCGGCGCATCCTGGCCCGTATCCATCGTCTCACTCTCGGCCAATTACGCAAGGAAATCGAACCGGTGACGGCGGCGCAGTTTCAAAGCTTCCTGTTTCGATGGCAGCATTTGATGTCCGGGAGCCGGTTGCATGGCGTGGATGGCACGCTGCAAATCATCAGGCAACTGCAAGGCTACGAGATCTCGGCCGCGGCTTGGGAATCCGAAGTGTTGTCGCGGCGCGTGGCTCGCTATGATCCGGAGTTTCTCGATCGACTGTGTCTATCGGGAGAGGTGATGTGGGCGCGGTTGTCGCCGCATCCGGCTTTTGAAGCCCTGGAGCCGCGACGAGTGCGGCCGACACGAAGCGCGCCCATCGCGATTTTCCTGCGCGAGGATGCGGACTGGTTAGCCGGCGCGGATCAAGAATCCAAAACTCCGGCGCTCTCGCACGCCTCTCGCGAAGTATTGACGCAGATCGAGCAGCGCGGGGCGTCGTTTTTCGCCGACTTGGTGCGGGCAACCGGAAGGTTAGCTAGCGAAGTGGAAGACGGGCTGTGGGAATTGGTCGCGGCCGGATTAGTGACGGCCGATGGCTTCGAAAATCTGCGCTCGCTGGTCGATCCGAAGCGCCGGCGCGGGGAAGGGCGGGGAAGGCTGGCTCGTCCCAGGCACGCCGCCGGCCGTTGGGCGATGGTGCGCCATGGGTCCAACACGTTCGCGCACGATGCCCGCGCTGTAGCCTTCGCCGATCAGTTGCTGGTGCGTTGGGGCGTGCTGTTCCGCGATCTGCTCGCGCGCGAGAGCCTGGCTCCGCCGTGGCGCGATCTGCTGCCCGTATTGCGCCGCAAAGAAGCGCAAGGGGAAATCCGGGGCGGCCGCTTTGTCGCCGGCTTTAGCGGCGAGCAGTTTGCGCGCCCGGAGGCATTGGACTTGCTGCGGGCCATCCGCCGAGCGGGAGGCGACACCGCCGCGTTGCCCGAGATCGCCAATTCCGATCCGCTGAACCTCGCCGGAATCATTTTGCCGGGTCCGCGCGTGAGCACTTTGACGCGCACCGTGCTCGGCCCCCCGGTCCCTGCGAGTGTAGGCGCGGCCCCGTTCCGATGATCCAGGCTCATTCACTCTTCTGCCAAAATTCGATACCGAAAAAGAGGGTTCTACCCCTGTTTACCGGAATTGTGTTCAGCGCGCCGCTGCCCCATTGAGGCATCCAAACGGGCGTGTTCGTCAGGTTGTCACCGTAGAGCAGTGCGGCTACACCGCGCTTCTCATTGGAGGCCCAATGCTTCGTCACATCATAACGTAGGTGGGCACTTACGGAATGAAATGCGTCGGGGCGCGGGTTCAACGAATCCGCAAAGCCGGACAAGTGTCCCTCAAAGGCGTCGAATATGCTGATGTCAGTGGTTTTTCCGGCTTGATAACTTACGCCGGCCTTTGCGGAAAAGGAAGGAATCGGAGTGAGTAGCGCGAGCGCAGCATCGTGGTTATTCTGATAAAGTATTCCTCCCATGAGGAACCACCCCTTCTTCAAGTAATACTTTCCCTCCGAGTCGATGCCTTGAAACGTCGCCGGGGTAGTCAGATTTGTGAACACGGCAGGGTAGGTGATGCCGTTTTCGAAAATCACGTTGTCCTGGCGGCTGTGAAAATAGGCAACCGCGAGCTGCGTTCGATTGCTCTGATAACTCGCCTGGAGGTCGATCGTGGCCACCGTCTCGGGCACGAGATTTGGATTCCCCTTCAACCCAGGGTTATTCAAAAGCGTGTCGTCCAGGCTGGGTGCGCGGAAGGCGCCGCCATACAGAGCCTTCAGCGTGACATGCCCTGTGGGATTCCATATGATGCCGCCTCGTGGAACGACGTTGAGCGCAATAGCGCCAATCTTATTGGCTTGAAATCCACCAATCAGTTTCAGATCGTCGGTGAATTTGTGTTCGTACTGCGCGTAAAAACCACCCTGTTCCCGGCTTCCTTGCGCGTCAACGAAGGTCTTGTACAGCTCTGTGCCGGCGATATGCTCGAACAGCGTGCCAAACGTAATGCGGTCTTTGTGAGAGAAGGTGTAAAAGTTAGTCCATTCGAAGAGCGCGTCATAAGAGTCCCGATGGGCGAAGGGGTACTCGGAGGTGTCAAAAGTATCTCGAGCGTAGGTGAAATCGAACGACATGTCCCACTTGCTGGATGCTTTGCGATCGTACCCGAGATCGGCGAATCCGCGCTTCCAACGACTATCTCCCAGGACTCCTCTTATGAACGAGGCTTCCTCTACCCCCGTATAGGAGGACATAAATCGGAAGCCCTGGTAGTTGATGCCTAAGTACGCGCCCTCGCCATCATCCCGCAGCGCGGCATTCTGGATGGACTGAGCGTTGGTGGGCCCTGGCAGGAACCCCACCTTGGTATCCCAAATCGGCATCTGATGGTATTGCCCGGCGGCGACGATATTCAGGCCCCCGCCGTCATATAAGAGTTCGGCCGAGCTCGCCTCCGCACCCCCCGGACCACCGGAGCTACTGACATCCACACTCGTCCCCTCCGGCGTTTTCGTGATGAGATTGACCACTCCCGAAAATGCGTCCGAACCATACAACACCGATCCCGGGCCCTTGATTACTTCGATTCTCGCGAGAATCCTGACCGGAAAGGACTCCAAAATGTCGCTGCTCACTCCGCCTTCCATGATCTCCCGCACGGGGCGGCCGTTGATCAGGAATAGAATGTGCCCACTATCCACTCGAGTCTGATCTCCCTCCACTGCGATGGTGCTGCGATCCTGGAAGAAACCGCTACTGGTATTCAGCCCGGCCACCCGATTCAGAATCTGAGAGAGTGTCATCCCGGCAAATCTGTTCAATTCGTCTTGGGACACTACCGTCATGACGCTGGGCGCGTCGGACAGTTTTTCGGCGAACTTCGACGCCGTCGTAACTTTGACATTGGATAGCGAGTCCAGATCCATGGAAAACGGATCGGGCGTGGCGTCGCTCGGCTTGACGCTTGGCTTCGAGGCGTCGGGAGGCGGTGTTGGCGCCTGTGAAAACGCCCTACAAGTCAGCCATAGAATGGCTATTCCCGAGGTTAGACATTGCTTGCTTATCAAGGGTTCTTCCCCGGTTTCCCTTATCGGAGATGAACTGGGGTAATATGAGCGGTATTTCTGATAATCTCTTGTTCGGAGAGGTATAGGGTTGCCAGCTCGACGGATTGATCCCTGCCATTCCCAGGAGGCGCCGATCGGGGTGTCATCACCGGCCACTGCACCCGCGCTCCAGCGTGTCCATCGGCCAAATTGTCTACGGACTTGGCGCCGATGAGAACGCGGAAACCTGAGCGCCTAGCGAATCGGTGACACAATGAGAGCATGATACGCGTGCAGGTGAGGTTCCACAAAGAGGAGTATGACCTCGCCAAGAACGAAGCGGAGGGGCTCGGGATTACTGTCGCCGAATTCGTACGCCGGGCAATGCGCGACAAATTGTTGGCCTCCGGCGAATTGCCCTGGATGCGTTATGCGGGCATGGTGGAATCGGGTGATCCGCGTTCCAGCGCATCCATCGACAGAATTGTCTATGGCTCAAAGGGCTGAGAGCTATCTCGATCTCTCGGTCCGCTTGCTGACGCGCGCGGTTCAGAATTGCGACTGTTCACCGCATCGTCACATCAGTGTCAGCGGGTCCACGTCGATAACCAGCGCCGTCGCGGGCCACTTCTGCTCCCGCGCGAAGCGCTGCAAATCGCGCAGCGTCTCATTTAACCGCTTGCGATCGGCGGCCTTCAGCAATAGCTGATAGCGAAATTCGCTCTTCAACTTCGGCACCGGCGCCTCGGCCGGGCCCAGCACCTTCACGCCCTCGGGCTCCGGATCGAGCATCCGGCCGAGCTCAGCGCTCATCGCTAGCGCGTCCTCTTGTTTCGGACTCCGCACCAGCACATTCGCCAGCGCCGCGAACGGCGGATAGCGCATCAGTTTCCGGAATTGGATCTCTTTCTGATAGAAACCTTCGTAGTTTTGCTCGGACGCCAGCCGCACTGCGTAATGCTCCGGATTGATAGTCTGGATCAGCACGATTCCGGGCAAATCGCCGCGACCGGCCCGCCCCGCTGCCTGCGTCAGTAGCTGAAACGTGCGCTCCGCCGCGCGAAAGTCCGGAAGCCCGAGCCCGACATCCGCCGATACGATGCCGACCAGCGTCACGTTGGGAATATCGTGGCCCTTGGCGATCATTTGCGTACCCACCAGAATGTCGAAAGCGCCATCGCGAAATCCATGCAGGATGCTTTCAAAGTGCCGCTTGCCGCTGACGGTATCGCGGTCCATGCGTGCGACGCGCGCCCGGGGAAAATCGCGATGCAGCTCCTCTTCCACTTTCTCCGACCCGGTGCCGACGAAATTCAGATACTCACTGCCGCACTTCGGACAGACCGACGGAATCTTCTCGGCGTAGTTGCAGTAGTGGCACAGCATGCGGCGGTCGCGGCGGTGATAGGTGAGCGTAACGGCGCAATTCACGCACTCCAGGCGCTCGCCGCAAGCGCGGCATGCCACGAAGCTCGAAAACCCTCGGCGGTTGAGCAGCAGCATGGTCTGCTCGCGATGCTCCAGCCGCTCGGCGATGGTCTCCACCAGGCGCCGCGAAAACGTGGCGAGCTTGCGCGTTTCCAAAAACTCCTGCCGCATGTCGATCACTTCCACATCGGGCATGGGTCTTCGTTCAATGCGCTCCGGCAGCTTGATGAGCGTATATTTGCCGCGGTCGGCGTTATAGCGGCTCTCGAGACTAGGCGTGGCCGAGCCCAGCACCGCCACGGCGCCCGCTTCACGAGCGCGCACGATAGCGACGTCGCGGCCGTTATAGCGCGGCGTCTCCTGCTGCTTGTAGCTCTGGTCGTGTTCCTCGTCGATCACCACCAGGCCCAGATTTTGCACCGGCGCGAACACACCGGAGCGCGTGCCCACCACCACGGTGGCGAGGCCTGAGCGAATGCGGCGCCATTGCTCGGCGCGTTCGGCGTCGTGAAAGGCGGAATGCAGGATGGCGACGCGGTCCCCGAAGCGTTGCAGAAATTGTCCAGCCACGGCGGGCGTCAACGCGATCTCAGGCACCAGCAGCAGCGCGCTGCGGCCCAGCGCAATCGTCGCGTCGATCGCCTTCAGGTACACCTCGGTTTTGCCGGACCCCGTCACGCCCTCCAGCAGGAAGGTCTGAAACCGGGCGCCGCGCAGCGCTGCCTCGATCCGTTGGTACGCTTCCAATTGATGTGGATTGAGCGTCCGCGGCGGTGCCTCGGAACTGAGGACCCCGCTAGGCGCCTCCGGCTCCAGCATGATCAAATTCCTGCGGGCGAGCGAACGCGCGGCTTGGCTTGCGCCCTTCACCGATGCTTCCAACTCCTCCAGATTGTGCGTACCTGGATGCAATTCGAGAAAGGCATGCAACTCCCGCTCCCGCTTGGTCAGCTTCAGGCCTTCGGCTGCCGCCGCCAAAAATGCAGCGCGCAGCCGCGTAGCCGACGCCCGCAGCGGATCGCGTTGCGCTTCCAGATTCTCCATCGCGACGAAGCCCTTCTTTTCGAGCGAGCGGATTACGGCCAGCGCGTTCGGGAGCTTCTTTTGAAGATACGCGGCTGAGAGCGGCCGGGCTTCCAGAAGCCGCAGGATCGCGAGCGCCGGATCTTCTTCGTCCGCGCCCAACAGCAGTTGCCGGGCCGTGTCACGCCCAGCGTCGGTGAGCGAATAAAGCTTGGTCCTGCGAACCTCGCCGCTCAGTGGCGTCATGCTGCGCAACACTTCTCCCAGCGGAGCACAATAGTACTGGGCAATCCAACGGCCCAGGGAGAGCAGTGGGGCATCCAGGACTGGCTCCTCGTCGAGCAGCCGCAATGCTTCCTTCACCGGACCTTCTGGGGCATCCGCGCGAAGCGCTAGTACCATCCCGGTGAGTTTGCGCGGTCCGAACGGAACCAAAATACGGCATCCCGGCCGTACGCGGTGTTGCAACGTTTCTGGCAACTGATAGGTAAACGCGTGATCCAGCGGCACCGGAAGGCTTACGTCGCAGTACGTCGTCATGAAGTTCTTTACATAAACCTCTGGCAGTTGACAGCCGAATTGTAGCGCAGGTACTCGACAACGCCCGGTACCCCCTTTACAAGCAGCAACAAATCTTGCAGAATTGTTCTTACGTAGAATGCTCGTCCCGCTTTCAGGGGGACTCTGTAACGGGTGAGGTCCGATAGGCGTCATTTAGTCGGAAGTCATGCGACCGGGTTGTCGATAAGGAGCTTAGGTCGTCGCCATGGACATTGTCGGAGACAGAAAGTTCGTCGAAGTTCCCGGGGAAAAAACTCACGAACTTCCGCCGCTCTTGGTGCGCACCACCCCCAACGTCAGAAGGCTGGATCGCGTGGTTGGCATGGCCAACAACCTGATCGATGCCGAAGACATGATGCCGCCCCCCGCGTTCGATAACCCGGGCGCCGATTTCGAAGCGGATCGCCGCAAAATGGATCTGGCCATCAACCTGACCGATCAGTATTTGCGGTTTGTCACGCAATGGCAGTGGGGCGATAGCATCCTCGAATGGATCCGCCAGTGCGAGATGACTTTCGGTATGCGCCTGGAGCTTCGCAACCTGCTTCGCCCGGATGTCTGGCCGCACGCCGGACGTTCCAGTTTCGTGATGCTGCTGGAAGATAAGGATACGGAAAAACGCGTCGAGTTCGAAAAAGCGGTGGGGATGCGCCTGACGTTTCGACAACCGCCGCCGATTTCCTGCTTCTCTAACCAATTTTTGTTTTATCTGAACTCGAGCGTCGCGACCACAGCTTTTGATACTTGGGTGCAAATGAGTCCAGCGCCGCTGTCATGCCTGCCGCCCGAGCGCTTCACCTTCGACATCATTGATATGTCGCTAAGCTGAGGCTTCGCTCGGACATGTCGCTAAGCTAGAATCCACTCACTGCGCGCGGACGCCGAGCCAGCAAATCGATCTGCTCCGGCGCTTGGGGTTCATCGCCCGATGCCACGCCCAATTCGCGCATCTTGCGCAGCGCCGGAACCAGGCGCGAATCCCACGATCCAACACTGCGGTTGTAGGCTTCCACGGTTTTCTCCAGCAGCCGGCCGGTGTCGGAATAGTGCTCCTCCACCAGTTGCACCCGGTCGTACATCTCCGAAGCCAATCGCCGGATCTCCTCGGCATTCTCGGCCAGCTGCTCCTGATTCCATCCGTAGGCAATGCCCTTCAGCACCGAGATGAGCGTCACCGGCGTCGCGATCACCACTTTGCGCGCCAGCGCTTCCTCGATCAAGTCAGGACGGCTCTCCAATGCCGCACTGAAGAAATGGTCGCCGGGTAGGAACAGCACCACCAATTCCGGCGCGGGCTGAAATTGATTCCAATATTGTTTCCCGGAAAGCTGCCGAACATGCTCGGAGACTTGTTGCGCATGCCGCTGGAGCGAAGCCTTTCGCGACGCTTCGTCCGGCGCGTTGACCGCGTCGATATAGGCAGTGAGCGGCACCTTGGCGTCCACGACAATGGACCGGCCACCGGGCAAACGAACCGTCATGTCCGGGCGGATGCGAACACCGTCGCCCTCGCGCGTTTCCTGTTCCTGAAAATCGCAATTGTCCACCATGCCCGCGAGCTCGGCCACGCGCCGCAGCGTCACTTCGCCCCAACGCCCACGAATGTGCGGCGAGCGCAGAGCGGTGGAGAGCGTGGCGGTTTCGCGCGCCAGTGCGTGCACTTGTTCGCCCAGGCTGCCATAAGCCTTCTCACGGGCTCGCTCCAGTTCCCGGACCTGGGTTTGTAGTCGGCCCAGCGAATCGGCCAGCGGCTGGACCAGGCCTCCTACGGCGCCTTCGATGGCAGTCTGTTTTTGCGCCAAGTCGCCCGACATGGCAACGCGCGTGGTTTCAAGCGTGCTGCGCGCCGCATCCAGAAACGCGCTTTGGTTAGAGCGCAGGGCAGCGTCGGCCAGCGACTGGAATGTTTCGCTCAGCTTCGCGGCCCCAGTCTCAGCGAAGTGCCTGGCGGCTTCCAGGCGCGCTATGCGGGCTCGCATCCAGAGACCGGCCAGCAGGCCGCCGGCCAGCAACCCGGCAAAAAAAGTAAACCAGGAGATCACGTCCACCAGGATAGATCATTTTGATGCAGAAATGTTTAGAAACTCTACGCGCCCAGCCGCGTATACCAGTTGAAAACCACTTCGCCGAAAAACCCGACACCCAGCGCGGCTACGCCCAGAAACGTGCCGAAAGGCAGCTCATAAGTGGAGGCATCTTTGCCCGTGAACCAGATGTAGGCCAGTCCGACGATGGCGCCCAGAAGCGATCCCGCGATCAGCGTCAACAGCGCGCCCTGCACGCCCAGGAAAGCGCCCACCATGGCGATCATTTTCACGTCGCCCAATCCCAGCCCCTCGCGATGGCGGAGCTTTTGATAGAGCGCCCCCACGCCCCACATGGCGCCGGCGCAAAATACGGCGGCGAACACGGAGTCCGCCACCGAGATGAGCCAGTCGCTCTTTCCGGGCGTGAACATCAGCCGCAGAATCCCGCCGGGCACTGGGACCAACGCGGCGAAAATCACGCCCAGCACCGCGCCGCCGAGCGTGAACTCGTCGGGCAGGATGCGCTCTTCCAGATCCGAGAAAATGAGGTCGATCAGGATGGCGCCCAAGACGCAGAATTTCAGCGCCGCGATCGTGAGCCCCAAATACCGGACGGAGCAAAAGAACGCCGCGGCGGTGAGCAGTTCCACGATTGGATACCGCGCCGAGATGCGGTGCCCGCAGCGGCGGCAGCGCCCCGCCAGCACCATGTAGCTGACCACCGGAAGGTTGTCGAACCAGGCGATCATCTGATTGCATTCCGGGCAGAACGAGCGCGGCGTCACCACCGAAAGATCGCGCGGCAGGCGGTAAATGCAGACATTCAGAAAACTGCCGACCAGCAGGCCGGCCAGCGCGGCCAGAAGGGCTAGCATCATCGTCGTGGGCTCATGTTTTTAGCTTTGGCGTACTTTAAGAAATTGTACAGCGCCGCCATGTGGGCGATGGCGAGACCCTCGGCGCCGTCCAGAAACCCCCGGCGAACGACATACGTTTTGAAGAACGTCCAGGGCGGGTCCAGGGCCAGCTTCGTCCAGCCCACCGGCGTCTTCTGCTCCACCAGTTGCTCGGCCGCGAGCGTGGTGTAGCGATCCATGGTCTTCAAATGCTCCGACAGCGAGTTGCAGGTGAAGTGCAAAATATTGGATTTGAGATGGCCGACATGGCCTTCGACGGCCACCGATTCGTGGACGAAGTCGCCCACCCACTTGGCGCGCCGCCGGTCGAACAAGCGCACCTTACGATCGGGATACCAGCCTGAGTGCAGAATCCAGCGGCCCAGGTACTGCGCCAGACGCGGCATGGTGTAGGCGTCGAACTCCGGACCGTTTTTCTTGATTTGCCAGATCTCGCCTTCCAGCGCTTCGCTCAGCGCTTCGTCGGCATCCAGCGACAGCACCCAATCGTGTTCGCACTGGCTGGAGGCGTAATTCTTCTGCTCGGCATATCCCCGCCAGTTGCTATCGATCACGCGCGCGCCCAGCTTGGTGGCAAGCTCCACCGTCCGGTCCGTCGATCCGCTATCCACCACCACCACTTCGTCGCAGCATCGCAGGCTTTCGAGCGCCCGTGGGATGTTGCGCTCTTCGTTGTAGGTGATGATCGCGGCCGAGATTTTCATTCAAGCGCTGATGCTAGTGTAGCGATCACGAGAGCGCTTGACCACAGTGAGGGCAGAACTGCCCTCCAACCTGATCCGGCTTTCCACACTTCGGACAGAAACGGCGACTGGGCTGCGCAATGGAGACTGCCTGCGCGGAAGCAATCTGATCGACGCGCTCCGTTGAAACGGCCCATACCAGGGCAATGATCCAACCGACCACAGTCCAACCCAACAAAAAATTGACCAGCAAAATAGGTCCGACATTGGTCTTCTTCCGTGCGATCGCGATAATCGTGGGCAAGAAATACGGGACGAATAGAAACAACAGTACAAACAGGTGGGTAACGCCGAAGATGCGAAACATGGCCGTTCATTTCTCCGTGAGCGGTAATTCTCCATACGAGTATACGGGCAAGCGTGTTCCTTCGTTCTTGATATGACAGGGAGACTGCCATGGGCTCCGCCCAGCCGCGCTGACGCCGAGGATAATCGCCTTCTCGATTATACATATATACGTATAATGGTATAATGGCTCGTGCGCAGTTGAAGCCGGTCCAAAAAACGAACATGAAGGCCCCCAAGAAAACCTCCTCCACGCGGGTGACGGAAGGCAGTGGCAACGTGGTCGCCGATCTCGGACTGCCAAACGCTGATCAGGAATTGTTGAAAGCCCGATTATCGCTCCAGATCTATCGCATCATCAAGCAGCGTGGCCTAACTCAAACGCAGGCCGCCAAAGCGTTGGGCATTAAACAGCCGCATGTGTCTTTGCTCATGCGCAATCGGGCCGGAACGTTCTCGGTGGGCCGCCTGATCGATTTCCTGACGGCCCTCGGTCAGGACGTAGAAATCACGGTGCGCTCGACGCGCAAAGCGCGCGGGGAGATGTCGGTCGCCTCGGTCTGAGTGAAGGTGTCCCCGGGCCGCATGGCAAAACGTTGACAACCCCCTCCGAATGTGTAATTATTCATTTAGGTGAATAAACATTCAACCCAAAGAGAGAAACGAGCCATGACGACCATGCCATCGGTTGGATCTTTGCTCAAGCCCGTCAAGCGAATGCCGGCACCCAAATCGCTCCCAAAGATCGCTGCGCCCGATTTTGCGCGCGACCTCGATATCTCTCAAGATGAATTGCTTGCACTGTTGGATCTCACCCATCAATTGAAGGGCAACCCGGCACGCTTTCGGGCAGCGCTGGCTGGCCGCTACATCACGCTGCTGTTCGAAAAGCCCTCCCTCCGCACCCGGTTCACATTCGAGCTCGCTATCAAGCAACTCGGTGGCGATGCCGTGCTCGCCGTCGGTCCCATCGCCGATCGCGAGCCATTGAAGGATGTCGCCCGCAACCTGGACCGCTGGACCAACGCCATTGTGGCGCGCACGTTTTCCCAACAAACCATCGACGATCTGGCGCATTGGTCTAGCGTTCCCGTGATCAACGCTCTGAGCGATCGTTTCCATCCCTGCCAGGCGCTGGCGGATGTTTTCACGCTGCAGGAGCGGTTCGGCGACGTGCGCGGCCTGAAGCTGGCCTTCGTCGGCGACGGAAATAACGTGGCGCACTCCCTGATGCTCACCGCGCTGCGGCTGGGAATGAATTTCTCGCTCGCTACTCCCATTGGCTATGAGCCGGACACCGGTATCGTGGCCCAGTCTGAGGCATTGGCCGCGGTCGCAGGCGGGCAGCTTGCGATCACGAACAACGCGCGCGAGGCCGTCGACGGAGCGCACGTGGTCTATACCGATGTTTGGGCCAGCATGGGGAAAGAGCATGAAAGGGACCAGCGGCTCGCGGATTTCGCACCCTACCAAGTGAACGCGGAAATGTTCGCGCAGGCCGCGCCCGAAGCCATCTTCCTGCATTGTCTGCCGGCCAAGCGCGGCGAAGAGGTAGAGGATGACATTATCGAATCCCCGCGATCGGCGGTCTTCGATCAAGCCGAAAATCGCTTGCACGTGCAAAAGGCGCTGTTGTTGATGCTCCTTGGCTAATCCCAAATGACCAAACCCAAAAAGGTAGCCCTGGCCTACTCTGGCGGCCTGGATACGTCCATCATCATTCCGTGGCTAAAGGAAAATTATCAGTGCGAAGTCGTCGCAGTGTGCGGCGATATCGGCCAGGGAGACGACGAACTGAAGGGCCTGGAAGAGAAAGCGCTGAAGACCGGCGCGTCCGAAGTACACGTGGCGGACATGCGCGAGGAGTTCGTCACCCAATATTTGTGGCGCATGGTGCGCGCGGGCGGCCTGTACGAACACAAATATCTGCTCGGCACTTCCATCGCTCGACCCCTATTGGCGAAACGCCAGGTGGAAGTCGCGCTGGCCACCGGATGCGACGGGTTGTCGCACGGCTGCACGGGGAAGGGAAACGACCAGGTCCGTTTTGAGCTGACTTACAAGGCGCTGGCCCCGCAGCTCACCGTGATCGCCCCGTGGCGCGAATGGGACATCGTATCGCGCGAGGACGCTATCGAATACGCGGCCAAGCACAATGTTCCGATCTCGCAGACCACCACGAAAATCTACAGCCGCGATCGCAATATCTGGCACATTTCGCACGAAGGTGGAGCGCTCGAAGACCCGGCCAACGCGGCGCCGGACGATATTTGGATGCTGACCCGCAGTCCCAAGGACGCGCCCGACAAGCCGGTGGAAGTCACCATCGGCTTTGAGAAAGGCCGGCCGGTTTCGGTAAACGGACAGCGCGGTTCTGCGGTCAGCCTTCTTGAAACGCTGAACAAAATCGGCGGCGAGCACGGCATCGGCCGGGTGGATCTGGTGGAGAACCGCTTCGTGGGCATGAAGTCGCGCGGATGCTATGAGACGCCCGGCGGCACCCTAATCATGTACGCGCACCGCGAGCTGGAATCTCTCACGCTGGACCGAAGCACGCTGCACTACAAACAAAAGCTGGCGCTGGATTACGCCGAGATGGTCTACAACGGACTGTGGTTCGTGCCGTTGCGCGAAGCGCTCGACGCGTTTTTCGAAAAGACCAGTGAGACGACGACCGGGGAAATTACGCTGCGTCTGTACAAAGGCAACATTGAGCCGGTCAGCCGCATGTCGCCGTACTCGCTGTATTCGCTCAACATCGCGAGCTTCACCATGGGCGCCGAATACAACCAGAAAGATGCGCTCGGATTCATCAACTTGATTGGCTTGCCAATCAAAGTGCGCGCCCAGGCCGCAGCTGCGGCGAAGCAATGAAACTCTGGGGTGGGCGCTTCGAGGCCGGCCCCTCCGAAGTCTTCGAGCGGTTCTCGGGCTCGCTCCATTTCGACAAGAAACTGCTGGACGCAGATTGCCGCGGATCGCAGGCCTTCGCCCGAGCCTTGGAGCGCGCCGGCATCCTGACCGCGGATGAGCGCGAACAGCTCGTACTTGCCTTCGAGAGCATCCGAACCGAGGCGCGCGATCCCAAGTTTCTGGACGGCGCCACAGACGAAGACGTCCATACCTTCGTGATCCGCAAGCTCAAAGAGCGCGTGGGTCCTCTGGCGGACAAAATCCACACCGGGCGGAGCCGCAACGAACAGGTCTCGCTGGATATGCGGTTGTGGCTGCGCGACGAGATCGACGTTGATCTCGAGCTGCTCGTGAATTTGATGAGCGCGCTGGTCGAAATGGCGCGCAAGTACCCGCATGCACTCGTACCCGGCTATACCCATCTGCGGCGGGCGCAGGCCGTGCCCTGGGCGCACTACCTGCTGGCGTATTTCGAAATGTTCGCGCGGGATCATGAACGCCTCAGCCAGGCGCGGGCGCGCGTCGACGTGCTGCCGCTGGGCTCGGGCGCGCTGGCCGGCAGCGGTTTCCCGTTCGACCGTGAACAGATGGCCCGGGACCTAGGATTCGCCGCAATCACCCGCAACAGCATGGATGTTTCCGGCGACCGCGATTTCGTTCTCGACTTCCTGTCTGCCGCCTCCGTCGCCATGCTGCACTTGAGCCGCCTGGCCGAGGATTGGATTCTCTATTCGAGCGAAGAATTCGGCTGGCTTGAACTGGCCGACGGCGTCACCAGCGGATCCAGCTTGATGCCGCAGAAAAAGAATCCGGATTCGCTCGAACTGATCCGCGGAAAAAGCGGGCGCGTCTTCGGCGATTTCGCGTCGCTGTTCGTCACCATGAAAGGTCTTCCGATGACCTACAATCGCGACATGCAGGAAGACAAGGAACCCTTGTTCGACGCAGCGTCGCAGTTGACTGCGGCTCTGGATATGATGACGGCGGTGATCGCGTCCACGCGGCTCCGTCCAGCCATACCGGCCGCCGCTGTTCGTGAGAGCTGGGTGGTGGCCACCGACCTGGCCGAAGCGCTGGCCCGCGCCGGCACGCCCTTTCATCGCGCGCACCAGATGGTTGGCAAACTGGTGCTCGAAAGCATCCAGCAAGGCCGAAACCCTCTGGATTGGACCGCGGATCAGCTTACCGCGTTCGCGCCCGAGTTCACGGCCGATATGGCGCGCCTGCTGCAGCCCACCGAGGGCATGAAGACGCGCGAGCTTCCGGGCGGCGCCGGACCGTCGGCTGTCGCGCAGGCGCTCGAAGACGCCCAAGCGCGGCTCCGGCATTGGCGGCAATAACGGACTATGAACAAAGCCTTCCGCCAGGGGCAGATCCTGAAGGTCATCCGCAACAAGCGGATCCTCACGCAGGAGGACCTGGCACGCGAGTTGAAGGAAGCCTTTGGACTCGATACCACGCAAGTCACGCTCTCGCGCGATGTTCGCGAACTGGGCTTGCTTAAGACACCCGCAGGCTACGCCCAAGTGAGCGGGACGTCCTCGGGACCCGATCTGGCGGCCGTGGCCAGTGAGCTTTTGCAGGATGCGCGCGCGGCTCAGAATCTGATCGTGCTGCGTACGTCGCCCGGCAACGCCAACGCGCTGGCGGTGGCTCTGGATAAAGAAAACTGGCCGGACATCGTGGGAACCATCGCGGGCGACGACACCGTCCTGATTGTCGCGCCGGATGCCGTCACGGCCGAAAAGCTGCGCAAGAAACTGCTCGGGTTCGCGAGCGCGTCTACTTAGCGTTAAAAAGCAGCCAGACGGCGACGCCAATGGCCGCGGGCAGCAGGAACTCCGCCCAATCCTGCCACAGGCTGGACCAGGTGACCGCCGGTTTTTGCCCGGCGCGCGGCGTCTCATCGCGGACCGCTGTCGAGATCCGGGTCCGCAGGTTTGACGGCAAGCCCCGTATGGCTCGCACGATCTCTTCCTTGCCTTTGCGATCGGCGATCAGAATGGTGGCCGAATTGATGCCGTTGGTGGACTGCTCCAGCTGCTTGCGGAGCGGGGGTGGAACATCGGCCACCGAGCGGTACACTTCGGTTTTATTGCCCACCGAAATGAAAATCGTCGAACTCTTCAGCGTTACACGGGACATACTGCTTCTCTCCGTCTTTAAGGCGTTACCGCTTCGGGCACCTTGGACCGATCCGCCCCGGGGCTTTCAGTCCCGGCATGTTCTAATATAACCTGAATGAAACCCAAAGCGGCTTTCGACAGCGCTTTATCTTTCCGGTAAATCAATCCCACCTTGCGGATCAGAGCTTCCGGCCCCAGCGAAACCGCCGAAAGCTTCCCCGAGGCCACTTCCTCGCGGCAGTTGGAGGCGGCCAGAAACGAAAGGCCCAGCCCGGCCATTACGAAACGCTTGATCATTTCGGTGGAGTCCAGCTCCATGGAAATATGGATCTGGTCCTCCACCGGCTCCAGCCAGGAGTTCAATCGCGCGCGCGTCGTGCCGGACTTGGGCAGCAACAGCGGATGATCCATCAGGTCCCGCGCGGTCACGAAGCGCCGGTTCGCCAGGGCGTGTTTGCCGGGCAGCAGCAGGATAATTTCGTCGGAGTGGATGCGCGCCACTTGCAGCTTTTTTTCCTGAACGGGCAATTGGGTGATGCCGAAATCGGCCAGGTTTTCAAGCACGGCTTCCACCACGCGCGAACCGTAGGAGCGGTCCACCGATAGTTGCACGTTGGGGAATTTCTTCTTATATTCGGAAAAAACCCAGGGCAGGACGTAGATGCAGGTGGCTTCGTTGGCAGCGATCACCAACTCGCCCCGCGGGACCCGATCCAGCTCGTTGATGTTGTCCTGGGCGCGCCGGCGCAGATCCAGGATTTGTTCGGCGTATTCGGCGAAGATCTTTCCGGCCGTGGTAAGCGAGATCTTGGTGCCCAGCCGTTCAAATAACGTGGTATTCAGCTCTTGCTCGAGTTGACGGACCTGGGCGCTGATCGCGGGCTGCGTGCGATAGCAGGTCTGCGCCGCTTTCGAGAAGCTCTTTAAGCGGACAATCTCAAGGAACGTGTGAAGCTGATCCAAATCCATGGCGCACTCGGCCCGGTTAGGCACACCCAATTTCTACTGGCGGTGAAACAATTGTAACAGCTTGCGAAGCGGGCTATTTCCCGGGTTGAGACGCCGGAGTGGAGCGTTTAGGGCGCAGCAAGTAATTGGCGAACCGCCTTCTCCATCTCCGGCCCCATCGCGCCGGCAGCAACGATATTGTGGGAGGCGTCCAGAAGGAAGGTTTTGCCTTCCCTGGGATCGACGTGGTATTGCGCGGCCAAGCCGCTTTGATCGGGCATCTGAGGCCAGGCGGGCGCCTGGTCCCCGAGCGCGTCGTCAATCCGATTCCCTCGAGGATCCATGCTGATGCCCACCGCCACCAGACCTTTCTTAGAGAACTGGTAGTACAGCGGCATGGCTCGCAGGAGCTCGGTTTGCGATTGGGGGCTTTTGGGCGACCAAAACGTCACCAGCGTCGCCCGGCCTCCCAGACCCGCAAAGCTGATGAACTTTCCACGCGAGTCGCGGCCGGAGAAGTCTTTGAAGTGCGTCGAGACCGCGGGATCCTGGGGCTGCTTGGGCTCGCTGCCGGCCGGTTTGGGAGCGGCCGCGGCCTGGTCTAGAGCCAGGCGCGCTTCGACCTCGGAGGCGGCCGCGGAAGCCTTTTCCCGCTGGCGTCGGAATTCGGCTAAGGCGGGCAGAGAATTCCCGACAACGTATCCGGTAAGATTCCCACTCTGACGGCTGACTGTGACTTTATAGCAGGGCGCATCCCATCCAGCCACCGACGACAGAACCTCTACCGGATCGTTCGGGCCGACCGTGGCGAGTTGGCCGGTATCCGGCAAACAGCCGGAGCGTAGCGGTTCGCCAGGCGGGGCAGCGGCCTGTAGAAAAGCGAACAAGAGCAGGGCGTGCATAGGCGTTAATGACTCAGACGTAATGCTTCGCTTGCCAGTTGGGCGAAAAGAGCGGTGAGTTGCGTGGAATCGGCCGTGACCAGATAACTGCCGCTCGGCTGAGTGCTCACGTAGGCCGGGTTAGCGTACAGCACCGGATCGTTTGGAGGAGGGGCGTAACTCGGGTCGTACGGTAGCGCGCTGATGTTAGGTGCGTTGGCCACGATGGCGAGAAACTCGTGATCCACCGCCTCGGTTCCGTTTCCGGTGAGATAGATGGTGTCGATGACCGGGTAGAAGGTGGTGTCGGAGCGGATGGTGTAGGCTTCCGCCATGGCGCCGTTCATGGACGCCGCCACAATCGAATTCGGTTGATCGGGCCGGATGTAGCCGTGGTAATAACCCTCATTGCTGTATTGCACGACGCTTGTGGGGAAGAAGTTATAGCCGGTTCCGTAACTGCTGCCGGTAAAGTTGGACCACAGGCCGCCGGTATAGGCGCATAGACTGCCGTTGCACTCCTGGTTGACTTTGAAGATCCAGTTCATGCGAGTATCGTATCCGCCGGTGACCGTTCCGTAAGGGGAACTTCCGGTGGCCGGCACTCCATTCAACAGGCTGTTGCCGTAGATGTCGGTGTTCGGAATATAGGCGATGTACTGCTTGATATACAAAGTTGGCACCGGGTTTGGCATGCACGTAGCGGGGTAGCTTACCGTGCTGGTGTTGTAGCCGCCGATGGTCCTGGCTCCGGCTGCGTTGGTCGGGGGCGCCAATCCGCTGATATTGCCCCCAAAATAATCCTGATTTCCCCATTGCTCCATGCTTCCAATGAGAACCGCGCTAGCATTGGTGCAGACGATCGGCATGCTGAGGCAGATGGCGTTGGTCGATGCGCCGGAAACGGGATCGGTGACGCCTGCGAAACCGCAACTGTTCGTGATTCCAAAAGTTGCGCCGCTCTGGGCAGGTGCAGAGGATGAGGGACCCCACCTGGACTCGGCCGAGGTAGGCGCGCGGGCCGGGAACTGAGCGCTGATGCCGTTGGGCGAGCCGTCCGTGAAAAGCACGATGGTATTGAGCGCCAGCGGAAGGTTGGTGGCCTTTATCTGCTGGTAGGCCACGTCCAGCGCGGAGATTGTGTTGGTGTTGGCCTGACAAGTGATATTACCGATGTCCGTGCTGATTTGCGTGAAGTTTGTACTGGGCGCGTCCATCAGGTACGCCGTGCTGTCGAATTCGATCAACCCCACCTGATCGTAGGGGCTGAGCAGCGTCAGGAAATTCTGCGCCGCGGTAATCATGTTGGTGCACGCGGTCGGGGTGGAGGAAGTGTTCATCGAGCTGGATTGGTCGAGCACCAGCATCAGCACCAGGCCGCGCCGGCTGGAGGTGCCGGTAGCTTTCACGGTGATGTTACGAACGTTGAAAATGTTCATGAAGTACGTCGGGGCCGCGACGGTGGCGGTCACCGCGATATCCAGAATGCCGTCCGGAGTTCCATTGCTGGCGTTCTCCTCGCTGAGCGTGGGGGTCACCGTGGGCGCGCTGGGACCGGTGTTGAAATACCCGGTGGGAAAGTTCGCCGCGAAAAACTGATCGGCGGTGGTGACGGCGGCGGTTTGTGCGGCTCCCAGACTGTTGGCCAGGTTCACGGAGCGGCCGGCGGCCAAAGCAGCCGCGTCCACGGCCGCGCTCAGGCGGGCCTTAATCATGTAAATGGTTCCCACGTCCACGGCCAGCCCAATGCAGGCGACCACAAAGATCAACATGGTGGCGAAGAACACGATCGCGAAGCCGCGTTGGCCCGCTCTGCGTTGATCTCGTTGATTTTGTCGATTCCTAGGATATACTGCGCGCATAGATTACCGGATTCCCCATTACATTAAAGAAGTTCAAGTACGACACGTTCGCGTACATCTCCGAAACCAGGGCGTAATTGCTCGAGGTCAGACTCAATCCGGTGACCGACAAGAACGTCGGGTCCAGAGCGGCGGCGTTGGAAGCGATGTTCGCGGCTGAAATGGACCCGTTGGATTGTATGGCTACCGATGGATTCCCGAGCTTGCTGGTCCAGGTGGTTCCGTTGCCGATCACTACCCGGTATTCGAACGCGTAGCTGCCGTAGTTGGGGCAGTTGCTGGTGGTCCAAGTCGGCGCGCTGCTGTTCGGGATCATCCCGCCCAGCGAACATTCGGTCGGCCCCACCATGACCACCTTGGACAAAATCACCGCCGCGTTGCCGGTGGAACTGGGGTCGTTCTGCGCGTCCGAGGCCATGCCCAGGCCCTGGGCGGCGCTCACTATGATGCGCTGATTCTGGGTCTGCGACAGGTTCAGCCCGGATTGGCTGTTGGTGGTCGAGGTCACCATGAGAACCACCGCGTCGCGAGCCACGTTGGATACCTGAATGCCCTTGGTGAGAGCCATGCCGATGGTGAACGTTCCAGAGAATAGCGGAACCAGAATTACCATCACGATGGCAAATTCGACGATCGTGTTGCCGGCTTGCGTGAACCTGTTCATGAGAGTGCTATCCATAGTTCTCGATGCATGGTTATGGAGTGGGCGGGACTATGATCCCCACCGGCAGCCCTCCCAACACGTCGAGCGACGTGGCTTGCAGCGTGATGCCCTTTCCAGCCGAGAAGCCCGGCATGGGGACCAGCCAGTTCCAGGGGTATCCCGCGATCACCACTTGCACGACGTTGCCGGGCGAGTTCGCGTAATTTACGATGGTGCCGTTGGCCAGCGTGATGTCCATCGAGCCGTTGACGCAGGTGCTGCTCTGCGAAGATCCGCAAATGCTGTTGGTGGTGCAGGTTCCGTTACTGCAGGCCATCACGGGCGTCGCCAGATTGTTGGTGGTGTAGTAATTCACCGTGATGTAGCTGGATGCCAGTCCAGCCGGTAGCCCAATGGCGTAATTCTGAACCACCGTGGCGATACAAGCGGCCTGCGAACCGGTGCAGGAGCTATTGTACGTAACGGCGTAGCGAGTTCCTTCGCGGGCCGAACTCGACAACGTGGATTGGATGTAGATCGCCATGGACACATCCACCATTCCAAGAAACAGCGCCAGCATCGGCAATATAATGAGAGCGCCTTCCAGCATTGCGTTGCCACGCTGGTTGGCGCGCCGCCCCGAGTTCCGGGTGGCGCGTTTCCCTTGAATTAGTTGGGGCTTGTCTCGCACTGCGGCTCCACCTTCATGGTGGGCGCACGGCACCGGAACCCCAATCGGGGAAGGGCCTTACTTCACGCACTGCTCCAGCGGCGTCTGCTACGGAGTAGGCGGTCTGATTTGGAGGGGGTTAGAGGCCTCTCCGCATGGCCCGCTCACGGCGCCGCGAGCAACTGCCGAACCGCCTTTTCCATCTCCGGCCCCATCGCGCCGGCGGCCACCACTTTGTGGGAGGCATCCAGAAGAAAGGTTTTGCCGGCCCTGGGGTCCACGTGGTATTGCGCGGCCAAGCCGCCCTGATCGGGCATCTGAGGCCACTCGGGGCTACGGTCGTCGAGCGCCACATCGATTCGATTCGCGCGGGGATCCATGCTGATGCCAACCGCCTCCAGCCCATTTTTGTGAAATTGGGAATAAAGAGGCCTCTCTCGCATGAGGTCGGTTTGTGATCGCGCTTCGGTGGGCGACCAAAACGTCACCAGCGTGGCCCGGCCTTTTAGACCCGAGAGGCTGACGGGCTTCCCATGGCGGTCGCGTCCCGAAAAGTCTTTGAACTGCGTCGATACCGCGGGGTCTTTGGGCGTTTCCGGCTCGGCGTCCGCCGGTTTCCGGGCTGCCGCGGCCTGTTCCAGAGCCCGGCGCGCGTCTGCTTCGGCCGCGGCGATGGAAGCCTTTTCGCGTTGCCGCTGGAATTGCGCGATGGCAGGCAGGGAGTTTCCCAGAACGTATCCCGTAAGATTCCCGTCTGCACGGCTCACTGTAACTTTATAACAGGGCGCATCCCATCCAGCTACCGACAACAGCACCTCTACCCGATCGTTTGGGCCAACCGTGGCGAGCTGGCCGTCATCCGGCGAGCAGCCAGAGCGCAGCGGCTCCCGGGCTGGGGCAGCAGCCTGTAGAAAAGCGAACAACAGAAAGGCGTACATAAGCGTTACTTACTCAGGCGCAATGCTTCGCTCGCTAGCTGCGCGAAAAGCGCCGTGAGCGTAGTGGAATCCGCCGTTACCAGATACATACCGCTCGGCTGAGTGCTCACGTAGGCCGGGTTGGCGTACAGCGCCGGGTCGTTCGGAGGAGCGGCGTAACTAGCATCGTATGGCAGAGCGGTGATGTTCGGCGCGTTGGCTACGATGGCGAGAAACTCGCGGTCCACTGCCTCGGTTCCGTTTCCAGTGAGATAGATGGTGTCGATAACCGGATAGTAGGTGGTGTCGGAGCGGATGGTGTAGGCTTCCGCCATGGCGCCGTTCATGGACGCGGCCACAATGCTATTGGGTTGATCAGGCCGCAAGTGGCCGGAATAATAATCCGCATTGCTGTACTGCGCATTGGTGCTGGGGAAGAAATTAGAGCCGCTTCCGTAGCTATTACCCGTAAAGTTGGACCACAGGCCGCCGGTATAGGCGCATAAACTGCCGTTGCACTCTTGGTTGACCTTGTAAATCCAGTTCTTGCGGGTATCGTATCCGCCTGTGACCGTTCCGTAAGGGGACGTGCCGGTGGCCGGCACTCCATTCACCAGGTCGTTACCGTAGATGTCCGTGTTCGGAATATAGGCGATGTATTGGCGGATATATTCCGTACCGTTTGGCAGCGAGGAATAGGACAAATACGAGCCACAGCTCGAGGGATAACTTACCGTGCTGGTATTGTAGCCGCTGATGGTCCTGGCTCCCGCCGCGTTGGTCGGGGGCATGAGTCCGTTGGTATAACCGCCAAAATAATTCTGGTTTCCCCATTGGGCCAGGTTTCCGGTCATGGTCGCGCTGGAGTCGGTGCAGGTTATCGGCATGTTGATGCAAATGGCGTCGGTGTTCGTGCCGGAGACTGGATCGATATTGCTGGTCCAGGCACAGCTGTTGGTGATGCCGAAAGTGGAGCCGCTCTGCGACGGTGTTGTGCTTGCCGGCCCCCACCGGGACTCGTTGGACGAAGGAGCGCGGGCCGGAAACTGAGCATTGATGCCATTGGGCGCGCCGTCCGTGAACAGCAAGATGGTATTGAGCGCCAGCGGAAGATTGGTTGCCTTGATCTGCTGATAAGCCATGTCCAACGCGGAAATCGTGTTCGTATTGCTCTGGCACGTGATATTGCCGATGTCGGTGCTAACTTGCGTGAAGTTTGTGGTGGGCGCGTCAATCAGGTACGCCGTGGCGTCAAACTCGATCAGTCCAACCTGATCGTAGGGGCTGAGCAGGGTGAGGAAGTTCTGCGCCGCGGTCCGCATGTTGGCGCAGGCGGTCGGGGTAGACGACGTGTTCATCGAACTGGATTGGTCGAGCACCATCATCACCACCAGGCCGCGACGGCTGGAGGTGCCGGTAGCTTTCACGGTGATGTTATGAACATTGAAGATGTTCATGAAGTAGGTCGGCGCCGTTACGGTGGCGCTCACCGCGATGTCCAGGATTCCGTCCGGATTCCCGTTGCTGTCGTTTTCCTCGGTGAGCGTGGGCGTCACAGTCGGAGCGCTGGGACCGGTGTTGAGATAGCCGGTAGGGAAGTTCGCCGTGAAAAACTGATCGGCGGTGGTGACGGCGGCGGTTTGCGCGGTGGCGAGACTATCCGCCAGGTTCACGGAGCGGCCGGCGGCCAATGCCGCTGCATCCACGGCCGCGCTCAGGCGAGCCTTGATCATATAAATGGTCCCGGCATCCACGGCCAGCCCGATGCAGCCGATCACAAAGACCAGCATGGTGGCGTAAAACATGATCGCGAAGCCGCGTTGGCCCGCTCGTCGTCGATTTCTAGGATATACTGCGCGCATAGATTACCGGATTACCCATCACGTTAAAGAAGTTCAAATAAGACACGTTCGCGTACATCTCCGAAACCAGCGCGTAATTGCTCGAGGTCAGAGTCATTCCGGTCACCGACGAAAAAGTCGGGTCCAGAGCTCCGGAGTTGGAAGCGATATTCGCGGCTGATATCGATCCGTTGGATTGGATGGTTACCGTTGGACTTCCGAGCTTGCTGGTCCAGGTGGTTCCGTTGCCGATCACTACCCGGTATTCGAAAGCGTAGCTGCCGTAGTTGGGGCAGTTGCTGGTGGTCCAGATGGGCGCGCTGCCGTTCGGCGTCATGCCCCCTAACGAGCATTCGGTCGGCCCCACCATGACCACCTTGGACAAAATCACTACCGCGTTGCCGGTGGAACTGGGGTCGTTCTGCGCATCCGAAGCCATGCCCAGGCCCTGCGCGGCGCTCACAATAATGCGTTGATTCTGGGTCTGCGACAGATCCAGGCCGGATTGGCTATTGGTAGTCGAGGTGACCATGAGAACCACCGCGTCGCGAGCTACGTTGGATACCTGTATGCCCTTGGTGAGAGCCATGCCGATGGTGAAAGTTCCCGCGAAAAGCGGCACCAGAAATACCATCACGATGGCAAACTCGAGGATCGTGTTGCCGGCTTGCCTGGGCCCGTTCATGAGAGTGTTGGTTCTGGATCGCATGGTTTAAGGAGTGGGCGGGGTTGTCGTCCCGACCGCCAGACCGCCCAACACGTCTAGCGACGTTGCTTGCAGCGTGATGCCAGTTCCAGCCGAGTAACCCGGCATGGGGACGAGCCAGTTCCAGGGGTATCCGGCGATCACCACTTGCACTACGTTGCCGGGCGAGTTCGCGTAATTTACCACCGTGCCGTTCGCCAACGTGATGTCCATCGAACCGTTGACGCAGGTGCTGCTCTGCGAAGATCCGCAAATGCTGTTGGTGGTGCAGGTGCCATTACTGCAGGCCATCACGGGCGTGGCCAGATTGTTGGTGGTGTAGTAATTCACCGTGATGTAGCTGGATGCCAGTCCAGCCGGTAGCCCAATGGCGTAATTCTGAACCACCGTGGCGATACAAGCGGCCTGCGAACCGACGCAGGATGTATTGTACGTAACGGCGTAGCGAGTCCCTTCGCGGGCCGCGCTCTGCAATGTGGATTGGATATAGATCGCCATGGAGACATCCACAATGCCCAGAAACAGCGCCAGCATCGGCAATAGAATGAGGGAGCCTTCCAATATTGCGTTGCCACGCTGGGTGGCCCGGCGCCGCGCGGACACCAGCCTTGGGCGGGTTGAGAGTAAGCCTTCAGGCGCCGGATTTTTCCCGGTGCCGTTGAACGAAGTTGTTATCCGCAGGTGCAACAGTGGCCTAGAGCGTCGAATACGCTCTAGTAGTACTTTGATAGCTCCCGCGCGAATGTTAAATGAGATAAAACTACTAGCGCCGGGTTCGAAACACCTTAGTACAGTCCCAGCCGTACTAGAAAAGTCGTTTGGCCGCTGCTACTCTTTCGGCAGTGCTCCGGAAACGAAAGTGGAAACCCACTGGGGCGCGTGACCGCGGCCGCCCGCCGTGGGACGCATGATATGGAATGCCACCGCGTCACCCGGCTTCAGGCTGCCCTGGATCCTGCGGACGTTATCCACGTTCTCTACCGGCTGCCGGTTGATGGACAGGATCACGTCCTTCTCGGCCAAGCCGATATCCTCGGCGAAAGAATCCGCATCGACGCTCTGGACCAGCAGGCCGCCTTTGGCGTCCAGCCCCATGGTGCTGCGCTCGGTATCGGTAAGCGCGTGTAGCTTTATGCCGAATTTGTATTGCCGGGGCTCATCGGGCTTGGCGGGGTTGATGGACGCCTCGGGCTCCGATTCCTGGCGGAGCGCCGCAAAACGGGCGTCGTCCTTGAAAACCTCGGCGCGATCGAGAACCGTCAGGTTGAAATCCATGCGCTTGCTGTCGCGATCCACTGTCACCGCCACCGTTGAACCGATCGGCGTTTCGGAAACGCGAGCCACCAGATCGTCGCCGTTTTTGACCGGCTTGCCGTTCATGGCGATGATGATGTCGTCCGCCTTCAGACCGGCCTTTTCAGCGGGTCCGCCCTTGTGCACGGTTCGGATCAGCACGCCGGGGCTAGTGCCCAGTCCCCTGAACAGCTCGGGCTTGTCGTCCCCTTTGACCCATTCGATTCCGATGGACCCGCGAGTGACCCGGCCGGTTCGGATAATGTCGTTGTAAACGCGCGCCACCATGTTGATGGGAAGCGCGAAGCCGATGCCCTGATAGCCGCCGCTTTGTGTCGCGATCATGGTATTGACGCCGATCACTTCGCCGCGAATGTTCAGCAGCGGTCCCCCGCTGTTGCCTGGATTAATGGCGGCATCGGTCTGGATGAAACGCTGCAACTGCAGCGGTCCGCCGATGTCGCGGCCAAGAGCGCTGACGATTCCGGCCGTCACGGAGGCTTCCAGGCCAAACGGAGAGCCGATGGCCACCGCCCAATCGCCTACTTGCACCGCGTCGGAATTGCCGATATTCACCGGCACCAGCGGCGCCGGCGGATCGATCTTGATCACCGCCAGGTCGGTCTCCGGATCAATGCCGACCACGCGCGCCCGATATTCGGTGCTGTCGCCGCCATGCAGCTTTACTTTGATGTGGTCCACTTTGGCGATCACATGGTGGTTGGTGATGATGTATCCGTTCTTGTCGACCACGAACCCGGTGCCAGACTGTTCCTGCTTGAAGGCCCGTTGCGGCGGTTCCTCGCCGGAGGGTCCGTTGCGGAAGAATCGCTTGAACAAATCCAGGCCGTCATCCTTGCCGTTGCCCTTGCCTTGACCCGGTTCCTCTTCTTCCTCCTGCTGGCCGCGGGCGTGGGGATTCTCGTTGCCCTTGGGCGTGTAATCGGCCGTGATGTAGACCACCGAGGGCTCCAGCTTCTTAGCGAGCTTGCTGAACTCGTTTCCAAGCTGGACGGCGCTCGGCACCACCAGCGGCGACGCATCGGGAGCGGCAGCCTGACCGCGGGCCGCATGCACGCCAGTATTGATCAACGTGCCAATCACGATCCCGATTGCGAGCGTGACCAGCAGGAGACTCAATGACAACAACTTCTGCTGACGCATCACATGAAACCAACGCATGGCTTGTTTCGCCTTTCTTTGTTCGAAGAACCCTTGTACTCACTATATCCGAACCCGCTTCCTCATGGTCGCTGTCGATCTACTGAGCCGCGCATGTTAGCAAGCGATCATTCGGGACTTTCGGGCGAACGCGTATAGCGGATCACTTTACGGCCGAAGGAGCTGCTGGCCCGAGGGGCTTCAATTCAACGATCAAAATGCCCGCCAGGATAAGCGCGGCGCCGGCCATGCCGCGGTGGGAAAGCACTTCACCGGCGACCAGGTAGGATGTCACCCAGGCGAACACCGGCTCGAGCGAAAAGATCAGCACCGTGCGTGTCGGGCTGGACCAGCGCTGCGCCCAGGTCTGTACGAGAAAGGCCAGCGCGGTAGCCAGCAGGCTGGTGACTGCGAGCGCCACCCAAACATTGTCGGACCAGTGCAGGCGCACCGGCTCTACCCACCAGAAAGTCGCGGCGCCCAGCAGCGCGCCGGTCGCGATCTGCGCCACGGTGAGCACGCCCAGGTTGCTCTGCGGCGCGAAGCGGCCGAGGATCACGATATGACACGCAAAAGCGGCCGCGCATCCGGTCACCAAAAGATCGCCGCCCGAGATACTGAGAATATCCTTCTGGATCGTCAGCAAAATCGTGCCGGCGAAGGCTACTACGATCCCGATCAGCTCGGAAATCTGCGGCAGCTTTTGATGCAGCAGGCCGCCGATCAGCGGCACCAGTGGAACGTAGAGCCCGGTAATAAATCCGGCTTTCGAGGCTGAGGTAAACCTTAAGCCGGCAGTTTGCAGGACGTAGCCTCCAAATAGGAAGACACCTGCAAGCATTCCGCGCAGCAGGCTCGCCCAGGCGTTGGGCGCGCTGAATTCCTTGCGAAACAGGAAGGCTAGGGCGGCCGCCGCGATGGAGAAGCGCATGCTGAGAAACAGCAGCGTGGAGACGTTGGCCAGCGCCTGCTTCACCAGCACGAAGGTGGCGCCCCAGATGAGCGCGACGGCCACCAGGCTGCCGTCTACTTTCCAGCTCGCCGGTTGGCCGCGCGTCATTCGTCCTGGTCGCGGAGCAGCAGGAATAACGTCAAAAGAATGCGTTTCAGTCCCAGCTCCCGGCCGTCCGGATGGAACCACTCCTGCGGAGTGTGGGCGCCGCCGCCGTGCCCGCCGGCGCCGATCGAGATGGCGGGCAGACCCATGGAGAGCGGAACGTTGGCGTCGGTGGAAGCGCAATCCAGATGCGAGCGGATGCCCAGATGCGAATCCACCGCGCGTATGGCGTGCAAAATGTAAGCTTCGTCCGGAAGGCTTCCGCCGGGACGCGAGCCGATTTCTTTGATCTTGGCGGTCACTTTGCCGCCGGTGGCGCGGTCGTTTTCAATTTCGAGCGCTCGCTCCACCGCGCTGATCAGCAGCGCGGCGATCTCATCCAGCTTGGCCGGGCTCTCGGAGCGAATGTCCACTTTGGCGCGCGCCAGCGTCGGAATCGAGTTGATGCTGGATCCGCCTTCGATGACCCCGAAGTTGTAGGACGAGCGCGGGCTGCCGTTGCTGGGCAAGCGCTGCTCGGAGAAGGAAACGATGGCGCGCGCCAGCGCGTGTATGGGATTGGCGAAGCCGTAGTCGCTCCAGCTATGCCCGCCGGGGCCGCTGACCGTAACATCGAAGCGCCGGCTCGCCAGCGCCTGCGAAGTGACGTGATCGACGTTTGGGCCATCCAGAATCAGGAACGACCGGATGCGCCCGCCGGTGGAGGACTG
The DNA here is from genome assembly GCA_963824345.1 of Bryobacterales bacterium. Classification (GTDB taxonomy): domain Bacteria; phylum Acidobacteriota; class Terriglobia; order Bryobacterales; family Bryobacteraceae; genus Palsa-89. The sequence continues at coordinate 486,425 of CAWGOZ010000002.1, read as the reverse complement.
CCGGCACAAATAGCGCATGCCGTTCAGATTGCCTTCGCCCTCTTCGCCTACGTTGGCGACGAAGACCAGATTGCGAAAGTCATCGGCGAGATCTGGAAAGGACAGGATGGCGCGAGCGATGGCGAGCAGCGCGGCCAGTCCCGCGCCGTTGTCGGCGACGCCCGGACCATGCAGCCGGCCGTCGGGCGTGGTGTAGACCTCTTCGTCCTTGCGCGGCGCGAGCACGGTGTCCAGGTGCGCGGTGAGAGCCACGTAGGGGCCGGTGCGGTTTTCTTCGAGGTGCGCGATCACGTTGCCGCCGCGATCGATGCGGGCAATGCAGCCGAGCGCCCGAAACTGCGCCAGCATCCACTCGGCGCGCCGCTGTTCGAAGAACGTGGAGGCTGGAACGCGGCACAGCTGCAGTTGCTGCTCGTTGATCCATTGCTTCTGCTTGACGAACCATTGCAGTGCGTCGCGCAGGGGCGGCGTATCGGCCAAATCCGCGGCTATTTTCGAGAGCGGCGGGGCGGCTGGCAGGGCAACGGATTTGATGGAAGCTGCCAAATGCTAGTTTAGCGCCTCTCCGAGCATCAGCAACAAATTCTCCTCAAACGGCCGGGCCGCGAGTTGCAGCCCGATCGGCAGCCCATCGGGCGACGCGCCGCAGGGAATCGACAGGGCGGGGAATCCGAGCACATTGAACCCGCGCACCAGACGCGTGGTCAGCATCCGAGTGTCGTGCGTTACGCCGTCCAGCGTGATTTCAGTCTGCCCGATGCGCGGCGCCGTAATGGGGGTGGTGGGCGTGAGCAAGCAATCGATGCCGCGAAATAGCGCGTGGAACTCGGTCAGCAGGAGCTTGCGGAGACGCTGCGCATTCACATAATCGGCCGCGGGCACCAGCGCGCCCTGGTCCAGCAGCGCCAGCACGTCAGCGCCGAAATCGCCGCGGCGCTTGAGATGCGCCTGATGCACGGCAGCCGCTTCCGAGAGCAGGATCACCAATCCCGCCCGGTTGAGCGCTTCGATGTCCGGCACCTCGACGGGGACAACGCGAGCGCCCAGCTCCTCGGCTCGACGGGCCGCCTTCTGGACCGCGGCTTTCACTTCCGGCTGGATCGCGTCGAAGTAAAAGTTCTCAGGCAATCCAATGCGGATCTCTCCTAGAGACGCCGGCGCCGCCTTCAGGCGCCCGGGGTCGCACATGGCATCCAGCGCGATGCGAACATCGTCCACCGTCCGGGCTAGCGGTCCCACATGATCCAGGCTTAAGCCCAGCGGCTGAACTCCGATGCGATCAATCAAGCCGTAGGTGGGCTTCAATCCCGCCACTCCGCAAAACGAAGCCGGTACGCGAATCGAGCCGCCAGTGTCGGTACCGGTAGCCATGAACGCCATGTCTGTTGCCACCGCGACAGCCGAGCCGCCGCTAGATCCGCCCGGTGAATGTTCGGCATTGCGAGGGTTTCGAATTGTCCCGAAGTGCGGATTATCAGAGGTGATGCCGTAAGCCAGCTCATGCAATCCGGCCTTGCCAACCATGACAGCGCCGGCTGCGGCCAGCATCTCGACCACGACGGCATCCCGATCCGGCAGAAAATTCGCGAAGATCTTCGATCCGGAGGTAGTGCGGACGCCCTTGGTCCACATCAGGTCTTTATGCGCGATCGGAATGCCGTGCAACGGGCCGCGGTCGATGCCCCGGGCCAATTCGCGATCCAGATCTCGAGCGCGCGCCAGGGCGGAATCGCTGGTTACCGTGATGAAGGCGTTCAAGACAGGATTCAGTTTGGCGATCTGACCCAGGCAACCCGCGGTCAACTCGGCGCAGGAGATCTTTCGGGCGCGGATCGCCTGCGCGGCCTCCCGGAGGGTCACTCGGACTGCTCCGCATCCGGCCGGAACGTGAGAGCTGACTCGACATCCGGAGTAAGACGATCAGTGTCGCCGCGTAAGGCGTCCAAAAGCTGGCTGACCCTGGCCCGCGCGCCTTCAAACTGGGCGCCTTCGAGCTGATCGATCGGAATATTCGACTCCAAACTGGTAACCTCCCTTACAGCTTGAGTTTAGCCCACCGTTTTCCTCGCGTCAGGCTAACATTCTCGTCCTGGATTGCCGATAGCATAACGGGCGAAACCCTTATGTTGGATTCCTGGAAGCATGCCAGAAGCATCTGAACGCCGTAGAAAGTCGCGCGAAAAGCCGCCGCAGACAGCCAGCAGCGTCACGTTACTTGGCGTGCCGGGGTCGGATCGGGAACTATCCGCGAAAGTGCTGGACCTAAACGACCTGGGCATGGGCGTAGAGACAAACTGCGCGATCGAGCTCAATGCCGTCGTCATCGTCCAGGGAAAATTGGGGCCGGAGGGATCCAAAGGTAAGGTTCGAGCCCGGGTGGTGCGCTGCGACGCGATTGCGGGCGGGTATCGGACCGGACTAGCCTTTGAAACTGGACCGGGACAAAACGGCAAGGCCAGTGAAGCTGTGCCGGACTATTACGAGTTGTTGCAGATCAGCCCCAATGCCGATCCGGACATGATTCATCGGGTGTACCGTCTGCTGGCGCAACGCTATCATCCCGACAACACGGCGTCCGGAGACGAGAAGGCGTTTCGGGCCATCACCGACGCCTACGAGGTTTTGAGCCAACCGGAAAAGCGCGCCGCTTACGATGTGCACCTGCATTCCTACCGGCAGGTCCGTTGGCGCATCTTCGATCAGCGGCAGGCGGCCGTGGGGAAGCTGGCGGAACGATCCAAGCGCAAGGGCATCCTGGATTTGCTGTACACGCACCGCTGCAATGAACCCGAAAAGCCCTCCATGAATCTGCATGAATTGGAAGACCTACTGGGCTGCCCGCGGGAGCATCTCGAATTCAGTCTTTGGTACCTCAAAGAAAACGGCCTGGTCGTCAAGATGGACAACGGCCGCTTCGCCGTAACCGCCAAGGGCGTGGATTGGGCCGAGCAGGAAGAGGCTTCCGCGCGCATGCGCGAGGATCGCCTTCTGCCGGCAGTGCGGGAAGCGCGGGGCTGACGGATAGTAACACTACAATGTCACGCTACAATGGCAATCATGGTTGCGGCTCCAGTGACGCTCTCCAAGTTGAACGAATTGGAGGTGTCGCTCAACACCACCATTCGCGGCAAGGCTGAAGTCGTCCGGCTGTCGGTGGTCTGTTTGTTAGCCCGCGGGCATTTGCTGATCGAGGACGTGCCGGGCGTGGGTAAGACCACTCTCGCGCAGGCGCTGGCGCGCTCCGTGCATTGCAGCTTTCACCGGCTCCAGTTCACCAGCGACATGCTTCCCAGTGACGTCCTGGGCGTCACCATTTACAACGCGCACAGCCAGGAATTCCAGTTCAAGCCCGGCCCGGTATTCACGAATTTTCTTTTGGCTGACGAAATCAACCGCGCCACGCCCAAGACGCAATCGGCGCTGCTGGAGGCGATGAACGAAGTGCAGGTCACCATCGAGGGACGGTCGCACACGCTGGAGCAACCCTTTATGGTGGTAGCGACGCAGAATCCGGTGGAGCATCATGGCACTTACCCGTTGCCTGAGAGCCAATTGGACCGCTTTCTGATGCGCATTCGCATGGGTTATCCCGAGCGCGACGCGGAGCGTGAAATCGTGCGGGGGCCGGATGCCGTTCACGCCGAAAATACGGCGGCCGTCCTGTCCGCTCCTGAGTTGCTGCGATTGCAGGAGCAAGCGGCGCAGGTGTCCATCGACGATAGCCTGGTGGATTACATGCTGGCCATCGTCGAAAAAACCCGCAGCCATGAATCGCTGGCTTTGGGCGTGAGCCCGCGCGGTTCCCAAGCCTTGTACCGGGCCGCGCAGGCGCTGGCGCTGATGGAAGGACGCGATTACGCCATCCCGGACGATGTCAAGCGGCTGGTGATCCCGGTATTCGCGCATCGCGTCGCGATCAACGCCCGCACTTCGCTCGCACAACGCAGCAACGAATTGAGCGAGCGGGTTCTGCAGGAAATCATGACGCTGGTCGAGGTACCGCTGTAAAAGAGCCACTCCCTGACGGTCGTGGTTCAGTAACGGACTCCAATGAAAACTGCAATTATCGGCCTGCCCATGGTGGGCAAGACATCGTTATTCACTATCCTGACGGGCGTGCATGAAGCCACCCGCGTCGGCTTGCTGGAAGCCCGCGTGGGGATGACCAAAGTCCCCGATGCGCGGCTGGAAGCCTTGGCGAAGATCTTCGATCCGCCCAAAGTCACGCACGCCACCGTGGAGTATCTCGACTTCCCCGCCATTTCCAAGGAAGCTCTGCGCGATCCAAGTTACCTGGCGAGTATGCGCGTTGCGGACGCCCTGGCGCATGTCTTGCGCTTATTTCAAAGCGACACCGTGCCGCACGAGAAGGGTTCGGTGGACCCGGTGCGCGATCTCGAAGACGTGGAGATCGAGCTGATCTTGAGCGACCTGGTGGTGGTGGAGAAGCGCATGGAGCGGCTCGAAAAAGAGCGCAAGAAGATCAAAAGCACGGAGCATGATCGCGAGTTCGCGCTGCTGGAGCGCTGCAAGGCAACCCTCGAGCAAAACGTCGCGCTGCGAACCCTCGACCTGACGCCGGATGAAGAGAAACTGATCCGCGGTTTTCAGTTTCTGTCGCAAAAACCCATGTTGTTCGTACTGAATATCGGCGAGGAGGATGCCGGGCGCCTGCACCAGATCGAAGAACAGTATCGCACCGGCCCGCTGGCGGGGCGCGCCAATACCGCCGTTACGGCCATCTGCGGCAAAATCGAAGCGGAACTCGCCGAGCTATCGCCCGAAGAAGCACGCGAGTATCTCACCAGCTACGGCTTGAAGGATTCGGCTCTGGAACGCCTGATCTCGGCCACCTATGCGCTGCTCGGCCTCATGTCCTTCCTTACCGCGGGCGAGACGGAAGTTCGCGCCTGGACCGTTCCAGCGCACAGCACGGCCCAGAAAGCCGCGGGCGCCATCCACAGCGATTTCGAAAAGAAGTTCATCCGCGCCGAAGTGGTGAACTGGCAGGCGCTCATCGATCACCACGGCTACCCCGGCGTGCGCGAAAAAGGCTTGCTGCGTCTGGAAGGCAAAGAGTACATCGTCAAGGACGGCGACGTGCTTGTGATCCGGCACGGTTGAGCCGAATGCCAGGCTGATAGTTCGGACGCTGCGACCAAAGCAGCGCGAAAATCGCCGCCGCCAGACAACTCCACGCGAACCAGTCCCCGAATTCGGTGTAAAAGGTGGTGCCGTCGCGGAACGCGAAATGCACGGGAGCCGTCAGCTCCTGATACATCGGCAGGCGCTCTTCAATCCTGCCTGCGGGATCGATCACGGCAGTAATTCCGTCGTTGGTGGAGCGGATCAACCAGCGGCGATTTTCCACCGCCCGCATGCGGGCAATCTCCAGGTGCTGCTCGCGCGCGGCGCTGTGGCCGAAATAGCCGTCGTTGGAAATATTCACCAGCAGGTTCGCGCCGCCTTTGACAAACTCGCGAACTTCGGCGGGAAACACCGACTCATAGCAGATAAATACACCAAGGTGATGGCCATCCATGGGAAACACGACGATCCGGTTTCCGGGAACGTAATCGCTGATTTCCTGCGTGATGCGATTGACGAAGCCGAAGAACGGGGGCACGTATTCGCCGAAGGGAACCAGGTTGATTTTGTCGTAACGGTCCACCAGAGCGCCGCTGGGTGCAAGCAAGACGGCTGAATTCAGCGGAGACCCTTGCGGTGTTTCACCCACCGTGCCGAAAAGAAAATACGCATGCGCGGCTTGCGCCAATTGCATGGCTTCCTGATGAAACGCGGGATCGCCGTAGTAATACAGCGGGCCGGGGCTTTCCGGCCAAATGACCATTTGTTCATTCCCGTCGCGGTCGGCCGCACCCAGCGATTCGCTGATGATGTGGTCGCGCTCTCCAGCGGCGGATGCGGGCGTCCATTGCTCCTCTTCGGACATGTTAGGCTGCAACAGCAGCGCGGTTTCGGTGGGCGTCTCGCGCGCCGGCAGATCCGGCAGCAGCAGCAGGCCGGGGACCACGGCCAGCCAGTACAGATGCTTGCGGCCGCGCCGCAGAATCAGCAATGCCACCACCGCGGACATCAGCGCAAAGAGGAACGAAATGCCGTAGACTCCGGCAAACGGGGCAACGCGCAGCGGCAGCGGCATGTCGATGGCGGCGTTGCCAAGCGTCAGCCATGCGAATCCGAAGGTTCCGTGCGTCCGCTCGATGCCGGTCCAAAGCGCCGCGATCGCGGGAATCGCGTAAGGAGTCTTGATCAGCACCGCGGCCAGCATGCTGAAGATAGCCAGGTGCACCGCCTTGGCAACGCAGAACAGCGCGAACGTAGCCCAGCTGCCCCAGCGGCCCATCCCGCCATGCACCTCGAGCACGAATTGGATCCAATAACAGACCGCGAACCAATAAACCATGCCCGTGCATTCCCCCAGTAGGAAGCGCCATAGCGGCCGGGGTTCCAGCGCCAGCGCGATCAGCAGCGGGACTAGCGCAATCGGAGCCAGCCAAGGCAGTCCCGAGCCCGGAAGGATCAGGTTCGGAGACAGCAGAATAAGAAGTATCGCCGAGAGCAACGCCAGAGTGAACTTGCGAATGGAAGAACTCAATCTGGATTAGAGGCCTCAGTATTTCCGCAGGATCGGATTCTTGAAGCCCGCAGCTTCGAGGTTGGTGCGCGTCTGAGCCTGCGCCGGTGCGTCGGCCAGCGGTCCAATCAGAACGCGGAACACGCCGTCCTTGGGAGCTGGCGCAAGGACCGTGTGGAATCCTTTTCGGGACAGCGCTTCGGCGATGATCTCGGCGTCCGGCCGCGTGGTAGCGACCACTTGCCAGTATTGGCCGCCGGCCGGCTGGGCGGTGATCGCGCCCTCGGTGGCGGGAGCCGGATCACGTGGGGAGAATGGCTTGGGCTTGCCTGCGCTCGCCTGCGGCTGCTCCGGCCTGGCAACCCGGGCGGGCGCGGGGGGCTTTTCCGGTTGCGTAGCGGATGGCGGCGCTTGGGTGGCGGTCGAAGAATCGTTTGCACCGCCGGGCGGGGGACCGTCGCCGGGCGCGGGCTCCGCCGCTCGCGCGTCGCTGCTGGGGGTGTTGGCTTTCGCCGCTTCCGAAGCCCCTGCTACCGCCACCGGAGAAGAATTCCGTCCTACGATGTAGCCCATCGAAAAGAACACGCCCAGCAACGCCACCACGATCACAAACACGCTAATGAGCTGGCGGTTCCCGAGTACAAGTTCAAATTCGCCTTCGTCGTTCTTCGGCAAGTTGGATTTAGCCTTCCAGTTTCTTCTCCGGCTGATTGTTCCCCGCCAGATGATCGACCGCCCTGGCTAAAGACGAGAATATATCGATCGGCAGTGGGAAAACAACCGTTGTGTTCTTGTCCGAGCCGATCTCGACCAGCGTTTGAAGATAGCGCAGCGTCAGCGCGGCGGGCTGCTTCTGAATCAACTCGGCTGCCATGGCGAGTTTTTCGGCCGCCATGTACTCGCCCTCGGCATGAATGATCTTGGCGCGCCGGTCGCGCTCGGCTTCGGCTTGCCGGCCGATGGCGCGGATCATTTGCTCCGGCAGATCCACTTGCTTCACTTCCACCACCGTCACCTTCACGCCCCATGGCCCGGTGTGCGCATCCAGCACCGATTGCAGGCGCAGATTCAATTTCTCGCGCTGGCTCAGCAGTTCGTCCAGTTCCACTTCGCCCAGCGCGCTGCGCAGCGTGGTTTGCGATACCTGCGATGTCGCGTACAGAAAATTTGAGACTTCGAGCACTGCCTTGGTCGGATCCACCACCCGGAAATACACTACTGCATTCACCTTCACCGTCACGTTGTCGCGTGTGATGACGTCCTGCGGCGGCACTTCCATGGCTTCAATGCGCAGCGAGATGCGCACGATGCGGTCGATGGGAGCGAACACCAGGATGACGCCCGGTCCCTTGGGGTGCGGCAGCACGCGCCCCAGGCGGAAAATCACGCCGCGCTCATACTCGGCCAGGATTTTGATGGAAGACAGCAGGTAGATTACGACAATCAGAATCGGAATCAAAACAGTCAAATCGGGCATGGGCACCTCGCGGAGGCCATTTCACTATACACTGCGCTAGGATCGTATGCCCGCTCCAGCGACCTGAAGCTCCCGCCGGTCTGTAACGCCGATGTAATATGTAAGTTATAGAATGCAACCCATGGACCCAATCCAAATCGAGCGGACGCCCGGCTCCACAAGCGACGTCACCATCCTGACCTTGAAAGGTTCCCTCACACTTGGGACCTTGTTCGATTTTCAAACCGCTCTGCGCGCGCCGGATTTGAAGAGCACGATTATCGATTTTTCGGACGTGCCGTACATTGATTCCGCCGGTTTGGGCGTCGTGCTGAGCCATTGGGCGCACACGCAAAGAATCGGCGCAAAGTTCGCCCTGGTTGGCATGTCCGATAAGGTTCGCGTGCTCCTCGAGATGACCGGCGTCAGCAAACTCCTGCCAATATTTCCGACCGCCGCGGACGCTGAACGGGCATTCGCCGGTACGCCCCAGATTGCGCTCAAACCGTAAAATATATTGCCTGACCGCCAGATTCTTGTGTTACGCTGGTGGGTCGGGTCCACGGTTTTGATCAAGGACTACATCGCACTAACGAAACCGAGAATCACGTGGCTCATCCTGATGACCACCGGTGTCGGTTACTTTTTTGGGGCCCCAAAGGGTTGGTCCGGATGGCATTGGATCACGCTCATCCATACTATCGTCGGAACCGGGTTGATTGCGTCCGGCACTGCTGCGCTGAATCAATGGTATGAACGCGAGGCGGACGCCAAAATGCGTCGTACCCAGGCTCGTCCTCTGCCGGCTGGCCGATTGGTGGCCTGGAAGGCGCTGGTGTTTGCTATCTTGATTTCCCTCATTGGATTTGCCGAGCTGTGGATTGGCGCCAATCCGCTGGCTGCGTTGCTCGGCCTATTCACGCTGCTGTGCTATCTGTTCGTCTATACGCCTTTGAAGCAGCGTTCTCCGCATTCAACAACGATTGGATCGATTCCGGGCGCCATGCCTCCATTGATTGGCTTTGCCGCCGCCAGCGGCACATTGACGTGGGACGCATGGGTGCTGTTCGCGATTCTGTTCCTGTGGCAGTTTCCGCATTTCTACGCTATCGCCTGGATGTACAAAGACGACTACGCACGGGCGGGAATACGCATGCTGCCGGTGGTTGAGCCGGACGGCAGATCCACAGCCCGGCGCATTTTGCTGTATTCGATTGCGCTGATTCCCATCAGCCTGATGCCGAAGTTTTTCGCCATGGCGGGCAACGTCTACCTGTACGGCGCGCTCGCCTTGGGCCTGGCGTTCCTGGCCGCCGGGCTGCGCATTCGCACCGACCGCACGCGTGAACAGGCGCGGGTGGTTTTGCTCGCATCGGTGGTGTATCTGCCAGTACTTTTCAGCTTGATGTTGTTCGACCGTCCGGCATGAAGGTTTTCGCTGTCACCGCGCTAGCGGCCGCCCTGATGGCCTGTTCGCCCGGCGCCACTTCGCTCGACGTGCTGGGCGCAGTTCCGCAATTCGATTTGATTTCGCAGGATGGGCAGCCATTTCACAGCCAGGCGCTGGCCGGAAAGATCTGGGTTGCCGACTTCATTTACACCACCTGCCCGGGACCATGCCCGCGCATGACCTCGCAGATGCGGGAGGTGCAGGACGCGGTATCGAAAGTCCCTGCCATATCGAGCAGTGTGCGTCTGGTGTCGTTCACCGTGGACCCGGCTACGGACACGCCGCCGGTACTGGCAGCCTACGCCAAACTGCACGGCGCGTCGCCGGCCGTGTGGTATTTCCTCACCGGACCGGTGCCCGTATTGCAGATGCTGGATCGTGACGCATTTAAGCTGGGTAACATCGACGCGAGCATGCAGCACAGCACGCGCTTCGTCCTGGTGGATCGGCGAGGCCGCATTCGCCGTTACTATGACACGACGGAAGCGTCCGCGATCCCAAAAGTGATTGCCGATGTGTCCGCGCTGGCCCGAGAGCGCGGCTGATGGACGTCCAAGCGCTTCCGGCGGTGAACGCCACGCTGAACGGTATCGCGGCCGTGTTGTTGGTGATCGGCTATAGGTTCATGCGGAAAGGGCGGATCCAGGCCCACAAGCGCACCATGCTGGCCGCGTTCTCGGTGTCGGTGGTGTTCCTGGCGTGTTACCTCATTTACCATTTCAACGCCGGCATCAACTACTACCAGAAGACCGGCCTGCTGCGCTACACCTACCTGACCATCCTGACCACGCACACCATCCTGGCGGTGATCACGCCGGTGCTGGCCATCATCACGCTGCGGCGCGGCTTGCGGATGGACGTGGCGCGGCACCGGGCCATCGCGCGCTGGACATTTCCGATCTGGATGTATGTGAGCGTGACGGGGGTGGTGGTGTATCTTATGCTGTACCGGTTTTAGGGAAGAATTCAGAATACGGAATTCAGAATCGACTGCCTGTACGCTTGGAGACATCTACTAGTTTCTTCAAGCAGAGCCATCGCTGAATCGGTTTCCGCATAGTGCAAGTCGTGAGTGAGAATCAGGTAGTAGCGGCATTCTTCAAGAGATGCCTGGGCGATGTTTAAGAAACGGGCTTTATCTCCTTGCCCACTACGCTTGAAACCCTCCGCAATGTCAGCTGCAATTGATACGGCAGCGAGTCCAAGCTGGCTAGTCAATCCAAATAGCTCATGCTTTGGGAAACTGGCGCTCATTTGATAGACGGACAGCACGAATTGATGCGCTCGCTGCCAAATGACGAGATCGCGGAAGGTCTTGGCCGGTTCGCGCTGCATACCCACTGTGTGCCATTCTGGATTCTGAATTCTCGAATTCTGAATTCTTTCTTCTATGTCTCGCCTCACCTCCCAAACTTCCGCCGGCGGTTGCGCCGCGAAATTGAGCCCCAAGATTCTGGATCAGGTGCTGTCCAGGATCCCGCGCTGGACCGACGAAAACGTGCTGGTTGGTTACGACACCGCCGACGACGCGGGCGTGTACCGGCTGACGCCGGAGCTGGCCCTGGTGCAGACGGTCGACTTCTTTACGCCCATCGTGGATGACGCCTATACCTTTGGCGCGATCGCCGCGGCTAACGCGCTGAGCGACGTTTACGCCATGGGCGGGAAGCCCATCTCGGCGCTCTCGATACTGGCGTTCCCAGCCAAAGGCGATCTGGACCAGTTGGCCGAGATCCTCAAAGGCGGCGCGGAAAAGATCCACGAAGCCGGCTGCGTGCTGCTGGGCGGCCACAGCATCAAGGACGACGAGATCAAGTTCGGCTACGCCGTCACCGGCACCATCCATCCGGATCGAGTCAAAACCAATGCGGGCGCGCGTCCCGGCGATGTTCTGCTGTTTACCAAACGCATTGGCACGGGCGTGATCTCGACGGCGCTGAAGCAGGGCATCGCGCGCGATTCCGATGTGCAGGCCGCGGTGGATTCCATGCTGAAACTCAACCGGGAAACGTGCGAGGCCATGCTCGCTTTCGAGGTACATGGGTGTACCGATGTGACCGGCTTCGGGCTCATCGGCCATGCACGCGAGATGGCGCTGGCAAGTAAAGTGACACTGGAAGTCGACCCGCGCAAGATCCGCTTCCTGCCGGGTGCGCTGGAATATGCCGGGCGCGGAGCGATTTCGGGGGGCTTGACGAACAATCGGGATTTCGCGGCGTCCTGCGTGGAGGGAAGCTCGGAATTCGAAACGCTATTGTACGATCCCCAGACCTCGGGAGGCTTGTTGATCGCATTGCCGGAGCGCGATGCCGCGGCCCTGGAAACGAAACTGCCCGACGCTTATCGCATCGGGCAGGTGACCAACAGACAAAATAAACCGATCCTTCTTACCTAGAATCCCCGGTCTTACTTCGCTTCCTCGGCTGTGATACCACCCTGCTGGGCCGCAGCGGCTGCCTTGGCGGCCTTGGCCTTCTTGGTATCGAGCGCCTTTTGCACCCACTTGTCGGCAGTCTCGATGTCGGCCTTGTATTGGTCGGGGGAATCGTCCAAATCGGCTCTCTCGCGGACCAGAAGGTTCATGTAGGCCATTGCATCGTCATAGTTCGGATCGATGTCCAGGGCCTTCTGTAAGTTCTTAACGCCGTCGTCGATAACGGCGCTGTATTGCGTCTGCAAGCCTTCCTTAACCTTCTTGTCCTTCAGCGGGCCGGGCTCTTCGGGTTTCAAACCCAGATCCGCGCGCGCTCTCATCCAGGCGGCGTACCACTTCACCCAATCGATCACCGCCAGACTGTAGAAACCCTCTTTGTTTTGGGGATCGGCGGCGATCAGCTTGAGGTACCATTCCTTGGCTTCGTCCAGCTTCTTGAGCTTCTGGTCGAGGTCCGGCATGCCCTGCGCCTGCTGATAATTCAGCGAGGCTAGCGAAGCCAGAGCGGTGGTGTCCGACGGAGTCTTCTCCAGAACCTTGAGAAACTCCTCTTTGGCTTCCTTGGCCAGTTGCAGGTTCTCGGGCGATTCGGCGCCTGGGATGTACTGGCTCATGTAAGCGGTAGCCAGATACAATCGAGGGACCGAATTATCCGGATCGAGCTGTACCGCAGTCTTGAAATAATCCACGGCTTCCGTGTAATGCGCGCCTTTATAGGCTTGCACCCCGTGATTCAGGGCGTCGCGCGACTTGAGTTTGTCGCAGCCCGTCGCAAAGAGAATCAGCAGTCCGATTGCCGCTACCAGTAGTGTGCTTTTCATGACGTTGATTTAGTTTCCGGCTTCCACCTTGGGCGTCATCAGACCGACTTTGTCAATCTGGGCGCCCTTGGCGATGTCGATGGCGCGCGCCACGGTCTGATACTCCAGATCGGGGTCGCCCTTGACGAACACCACGCGTTCGGCGCGAGTTTTGAAGATCTGCTCCAGCCTGGGACCCAACTTGTCCATGTCGGTATCTTCGTTGTTGATGTGCATGCTCTTGTCTTTATCGATGACGATCACGACCGTGCGCTGATCGGTATCCTGCTGCGGCTTATTCTTATCGGGAGGTTCCGGCGCCAACGCTTCCAGACCGTGCGGCGTCAGCGGAGTGATGACCATGAAGATGATCAGCAGCACCAGCAGAATATCGATCATCGGCGTCATGTTGATGTCGGCTTTGGCCCCTGACTTGGGCCCGCCCACTGCCATTGCCATAATTCGTTACCTCGCTATTTGAATTATTAACTCTGTGCTGACGAAATCTTACTGTGCAGGCGCGGCGGCTGCCGTTTTCTGCGGTGTGTTCTCGTGAGGCTCTTCGGTAATCAGGCCGATCTCGCTTACGCCGGCCGCTCGCAAGTTATCCACCACGTCCTCCACCACCGAGTACCGGGAGCGGGCGTCCGCCACGACATATACGGTTTTGTCCACTCGGTTGGTGAGCAGATCGCGCACTCTTTCCGGGATTTGATCGGGCCCGGACAGCTTCAGGTTGCCGGGGCTCAAGTACACGGCGCCATTGCGAGTGACCGAGATGAGGATCGCGTCCTCCTTATCGGCCGCCTGCATGAGGATGGGATTCTTGGTCTTCACCTTGTCCACGCTCACGCCTTTGGTGAGCATGGGCGTGATGACCATGAAAATGATGAGCAGAACCAGCATGACGTCCACCATGGGCGTCACGTTGATGTCGGCTACGGGCGGGGGAGCTTTCTTCTTTTCCATTCCAAAATCCTTTCGGCGGAGAGGCGCGGTGGTGTCGGCCGCGCCCCTTCCGAATTCAACTCGGGAGTCTCGAACCCTTACTTCGCTGCGCTGGCGCGCTGCACGCGCTTCAGGAAGTAATCCAAAAGCTCGGAGCTGGAGTTGCCCATCTCCACGTCGAACGCGTCAATGCGATTGGTGAAATAGTTGAACGCCCACACCGCGGGTACGGCCACGAACAGACCGATAGCGGTGGTAACCAGCGCTTCAGAAATGCCGCCCGCCACTGCGCCAAGGCCAGTGGCTTTTTGGGTGGCGATGCCCTGGAACGCGTGAATGATGCCTACCACGGTGCCGAACAAGCCCACAAAGGGCGCCGTCGAACCGATGGTTGCAAGGCCGCTGACGCCGCGCTTCAGTTCGGCGTGAACGATGGCTTCCGAGCGTTCCAGAGCGCGCTTGGAGGCTTCGATTTCTTCACCCGAGATTTCCGAGCTGAGCTGATGCGCGCGGAATTCCTGCAGGCCCGCCACCACAACCTTGGCCAGATGGCTCTTGCTGTAGCGGTCGGCGATCTTGATGGCCTCATCCAGTTTGCCTTCGCGCAGCGCTCCCGCCACCGCGGGTGCGAACTGACGCGACTGCTTGCGGGCTCCGTTGTAGGCGATGGCGCGATCGATCATCACGCCAATCGACCAGGCCGACATGAAGAACAGCAGGATGACGACCAGCTTGGCCGCCCATCCCATGTTCTCCCACATGCCACGCACGTCAAAACTAGTGGACGCTTCCTGCAAAAGCATGAACGACCAAACTTGTAATTGTAGAAACATCTGATTCTCCCGAGAGTTGGATTTTAGACTTCTAAGAGCTTAGCGTAAAATTCACTTCAATGGTGGTAACCACTTCCACCGGCTCTCCGTTCAGGAGCGTCGGCTTGTACTGCCACTGCGAAACTGCGTCCTTGGCTGCTTGCACCAGCAGCGGATGGCCGCTCACCAGCTGCAAATTCTGAATCGAACCGTCCTTGCCGATGATGGCCGTAAACCGCACCACGCCCTGAATACGGGCTTGCTTGGCCAGCGGCGGATAGAGCGGAGTGACCTTGCGGACCAGGTTGGCCTGCTGCACGTTGCCGCCCACGCGAATGCGCTGCGGCGTAGTCACTGTTTTCACCGGAGGAGGAGGCGGCGCGGCACTGGGAACGGCGCCGATAATTCCGCCCAACACGCCGCCCGGCGCTCCGCCAGGCATTCCTCCAACCACTCCACCCACCACGCCGGAAGCGGACGGAGGAGGAAGCTCTTCTTCTTTAATGTTGGCGATGTCTTTCGGTATGCTCTTGGGCGCCATCAGCTTGCCGGCATCGAACTGGCGCGGGATAACCTTGACGACTTTGGGCGGCGCCGGCGGAGGTGGTGGCGGCGGAGGCGGAGGTGGCGGCGGAGCCACCAAGAAGCTGGTCAGCTGAGCGCGGGGCAGCGAATCCGTGTAGATGAGCGGAATCAGGATGATCACCAGGATCACTAGGACCTGAGCTCCGAACGTTAAGAACACCGACCAAGTCTTGTGCGTCTTCCCGGTGCCCACAAAAGTTTGCTCAAACATGCCTCACCTCGTTCTCGAAAGTACCTTCCCGATTTGCGTACAAAATATCATACCTGCTCGCGGCCGCTATTTCACCTTGGCGGCTCCGCGCCCGGCGCGGTCCTTGGGCGCCGACGATACCTTGGCCACCGGGGCCACGGGAGTATCGGGTCGTCTACGAGGGGCGACGACAGGGCCTCCGCCTCGGGCACTCCGCTTTCTTCCCTCCAGGAAGTTATTCCAGAAGATCAGAATCGGACTCGCGATAAACACCGACGAATACGTGCCCACGATGATGCCGCACACCAGCGCAAACGCGAAACCGTTCAGCACCTGGCCGCCAAATAAGAATAGCGCCAGCGCGGTAAGCAAGGTCAACCCAGAAGTCAGCACCGTCCGGCTGAGGGTCTGGTTGACGCTCTTGTTGATCAACGGCTCCAGTTCTTCGCGGCGCAGCAGCTTCAGATTCTCGCGAATGCGGTCGAAAGTGACGATGGTGTCGTTCATGGAATAGCCGACCAGCGTCAACAGCGCCGCCACCACCGTCAGCGTGATCTCTTTATTGAACAACGAAAATAGGCCAATGGTAATGAGAGTATCGTGAAAGACCGCAATCACCGCCGCCAGCCCGTAGATCCATTCAAAGCGGAAAGCGATGTACACCAGCATTCCACCCAATGCGTACAACACGGCCAGGACCGCCTTGCGTTGCAGCTCCGCGCCGATGGTGGGGCCTACCACGTCAGTACCAACCACCGCCACCGTATCGGGGTAGGTGCGCTGTTTCAGTACGTTCAACACTTGAGGGGTTACACCCGGCACCGAACGAAGGTCATCCAGATTGTGGATCAGGCCGGAATGCTGTTTCCGGTAGTCCATGATATTACCCGCCAGCGTTGCGAGCTGCTGATCGGTGGTCGGAATACCGGCGGCTGGCAGAGCATCCCGCAGACCATCCGCCAGTCCCTGGGCGCCCCCCGCGTTGATATTGTATTTGCCATTGGCCGGCTGTCCGAAAGCGGCCGTCAGGCGGTCCACGATCTTTTGCCTGGCCGCTTGCAGCGCCGTGTCTTCCAGGGCGTCAATGCCGATGATGTCATCCTGCTTGCCGGAGATTTCCTGCACTTGCACGGGTAGAGCGCCGGAGAGCACCGCGCGAACCTTGTCGACGGGCGGGCGGTTGGCGAAGGTAACGGTTATCAGCGCACCACCGCGGAAGTCGATGCCGTAGCGCGGTCCCCCTTTGACAGCCAGGCTCACGAAGCCAGCCGCCGTGAGAATGAGGGACAGAATGATGAACGGCCACTTCTTGCCGAGAAAATCGAAATCGGTATGCTTGAATAATTCCATGTAACCAGTCGCAGCGCCGGCATCCAGTAACGTTAGACACCGGACAGCGGGAAACAGTTCCCGCCCTTCCAAATCCAATCGGTCAACACCCCATCAAATACTCAATGTCGCTACCTGCCGCCTGCCGGACAACTCGAAATCGAAAATGGTCCGCGACACGAACACGGCCGTAAACAGATTCGCGATGAGGCCGATCACCAGGGTTACGGCAAAGCCCTTCACAGGGCCGGTCCCGAAGATAAACAGAAACGCACAAGATACCACGGTTGTAACGTGCGTGTCGATAATCGTCAAAAACGCCTTGGAGAAGCCCGCGTCCACGGCAGCCACCACGGCCTTGCCGGCCCGCAGTTCCTCGCGGATCCGTTCAAAGATGAGGACGTTGCTGTCCACCGCCATACCGATGGTAAGAATGACGCCCGCAATGCCGGGCAGCGTCAAAGTTGCGTCGAAGTAACTTAAAGCCGCGATCAGGATGACCGCGTTCAAAATCAAAGCCAGGGTGGCGTTGATGCCCGAGCGCCGGTAGTAGATCAACATGAAAAACACCACCGCCACCAGCCCGGCGATGCCGGCGCGGAAGCCTTCGCGAATGGAATCGGCGCCCAGCGACGGGCCCACCGTGCGTTCTTCCTCGTAGGTTACCCCGGCCGGCAGCGATCCCGCGCGAAGGTTCAGGGCCAGGTCGGCGGCCTCTTCCTGGGAACTGGCGCCGGTGATGCGTCCGGTGTCGCCGATCTTGCTTTGGATGGTCGGAGCGCTGATCACCACGCCATCCACCACGATGGCAGCCCGGTTGCCGATATTCGCCTGCGTATAGGTCTCGAACTTGCGGGCGGCTTGCTGGGTCAGCACGAAATTGGTCTCCCAGCGATTCAGGTCGCCTTGCGCCGCGCTGGCGTCGCGAATATCGGTGCCGTGCACCACCGCGCTGCGGGACACCAGGTACCATTCCTGCTGGCCGCCGCGCAAAGCTGTCGGTACCAGCTTCGTGTTCAAGGGCAGGATGCCGCCGTGTTTGGAGAGCGCCTCTTCGCGCGATGCAAACGGGCCATCCTTCACTTCATCCCATTCCAGCACCGCTTGCGTCTGGAGCAATTGCTTGACGTGCGCGGGATCGTCCACGCCCGGAAGCTGCACCAGCAACTCCGCCTCGGCGTCGCTGCGGCCGGTGGGCTGCACCGACGATTCGGCTAGGCCCAGGGCGTTGATCTTGCGTTCGATGGTGGCCATGGTCTGGCTCATCGTGTCCTGTTTGAGCTTTAAAGCCTCGGTGGCTTTGATGGTCAGCTTGTAGTCGGTGGAATTCAGCGCCGTGGGGGCCCAGTCGGCGAACTGGTCATTCACGATGCTGCGAAACTGGCTGCTCTTGGCGCTCGGAATCCCTTTAACGTCGATCTCGATCTTGTCGGCGTCGGCGAGCGTCATCGGATCGTTCCGCGTGAGGTCGCCGGAGGTGGGGATGGCGTCCTTCTGGAGCTCTTGCCGCAGCCGTTCGATGGTGTTGTCCGCCAGAGCCTTGAACGCGTCCTGGAGCTGAACCTGCATGACCAGCTGTGTGCCGCCGCTCAAATCGAGCCCCAGATGGATGTTTTTATGCCAATTGGCGACCAGCTCATCCTTGGATTTGGGGATTCCAATAATGCCGTACAGGCAAACCAGAATCACCGCGAGGATGATGGCGGCTTTGATCTTGACGTTGCGATTCATAGCTTCAAAGTTCCCACTCTCTTACCGTCGCAGTTCCCCGAGCGGTTTCATGTCTTCTTTTCCTCGCTCAACAAACTCGACACGGCGCTGCGCGCCACCTGTAGCTTTATGTTGTCGGGTTTCACCCGCAGTATCAAAGTATCATCCTCGTTCACGCTGATAATGGTTCCCACCAGGCCGCCCGTGGTGACCACCACTTTGCCATTTTCGAGCGTCTTCAGCATCTGTTGTTGCTGGCGCTTCTGCTTTTGCATTGGCATGAACACCAACAGGTAAAAAATGGCTACCAGCGCCAGTGGCAACAACAAACCCATGATGGGGTTGCTTCCGGAACCGGAGGAGGTCTGTTGCCAAAGCAAGAATGCGAAAAATGTCATGATCACCGGCGGCTTTCCCGACTCCGAGCCTCACACTAGCTAATCATCATCGCAGGATGGAATCAAGGAGTACGGCAGCGGAAGAACTAACTCGATTCTACCGCCGACTTGCGGACGCTGTACAAGAAGTCCCGAAATCTCCCAAGCACTATAGCCTGCCTCATTTGGCGCATCATGTCAAGGTAGTACTTCAAATTATGTATGGTGGCGAGCGTGGAAAATAGCATCTCGCCCGCCTGGAACAGGTGCCGGAGATAAGCGCGCGAGTAAGTGCGGCAGGTGATGCACTGGCAATTGGGATCCAACGGTGCGGGATCGTCCTTGTACCGGGCTTGTTTTATGATCACTCGCCCAGACGCCGTAAAGAGGCAGCCGTTCCTGGCGTTGCGGGACGGCAGCACGCAATCCATCATGTCCACGCCGCGGGCCACGTATTCAGCCAGCTCCTCCGGCATCCCCACACCCATCACATAGCGCGGGCGGTCGCGGGGCAGCAGCGGGGTGGTGGCCTCGGTCATTTGCAGGCTTAGCGAACGAGGCTCGCCCACCGAGAGTCCGCCGATGGCATAGCCGGGCGCGTTCAGCTCGAGCAGCTCGTGGGCGCAGTCGCGGCGCAGGTCCGCGAACATGGAGCCTTGGACGATCGGGAACAGCGCGGAACCCGCCTTTGAGACATCCACCCGCCGCTCGAAGTGGCGGTACGCGGCGTGTGCCCAGCGCACCGTCCGGCGCATCGCCTGATTCGCGGCTTCGTGACTGGCCGGATATTCCAGGCATTCGTCCAGCGGCATCAGAATGTCACTCCCGAGCCAGAGTTGGACATCCACGGTGGATTCGGGCGTGAACATGTGTGCGTCGCCATCCAGGTGCGAGCGGAACAGCACGCCATCATCGGAAATTTTGCGCAGATCGCTGAGGCTGAAAACCTGGAAGCCGCCCGAGTCCGTCAGAATCGCGCGCGGCCACGACATGAAGCGGTGCAATCCGCCGAGTTGGCGAATGACTTCGTGGCCGGGGCGTAGAAACAGGTGGTAGGTATTCGCCAGAATGATTTTTGCGTCGAGTTCTCCGGCCAGGTCGCGCTGCGTGACGCCCTTCACCGTGGCTTGGGTGCCGACGGGCATAAAGACCGGAGTTTCGATGATTCCGTGCTCGGTGTAGATGCGGCCGGCCCGCGCGCCTGTGTCGGGGCACTCGGCTTCGAGTTCAAAACGCACTATTTCACTCTAAGGGACAAGGGCTGACTTAGCGAACGCTTGCGCAGTCTTTTGGGCGCTCCTCCGGCGAGATCAATTCGCATAGCTCAGCTGGCGAAGCTGTTCCACGATAGGATGTTCTCGCCATGGCCAGAAGAATCCTTGTGGCCGCATTGAACAAAACGGTAGCTTCGAATCCGCTTCTACGAAATGAGCTGCGGCTCGCCAAGAATCTGCGCAAGGTCAAACGCAGCTTCAGGCAAGCGCAGCTTCAGGATGGACGTCGTACCCTGTCACGAACCCCGCGTCGATCTCAGCCTAGCGCTCTTTTCGCGGAAGTGGGCGATAACCTCGTCACGGGAAATGGGCTTTACCTTGCCGCTTTTCAGATCGTCATAGCGGCTGTCGAGTATTTCGCGCGTCTCCACAACTTCGGCTAGGTATATCGCCATGGCGTCTTCTAGGAGCTTGTCCGCCGGGCGTCCACTCTCGGCAACTAACTGGTCGATCTTGGCTTGCAGTTCGGGCGCGAAATGTACTTCCATGGCTTCAACGTACGCCGCACGGCGGGCGAACAGCAAGCCTGGGGTACCATGAGAATTCATCTCTATCAATGGCCCTTCGTTTCTACAACACTCTCACCCAGCAGGTGGAACCGTTCTCGCTGCTCGAAGGCAACACCGTGCGGATGTACACCTGCGGCCCGACGGTTTACAACTTCGCCCACATCGGCAACTTTCGGACGTTCGTTTTCGAAGACATTTTGCGCCGCTGGCTGCTCTATCGCGGATTTGAGCTGGATCACGTCATGAACATCACCGACGTCGACGACAAGATCATCCGCAACGCCCTGGCCGAAAATAAGACCCTGGCCGAGTACACCGACACCTACACGCGGGCGTTTCTCGAGGACTCGGCCGCGCTGCGGCTGCAACGCCCGGAAAAATTGGTGAAAGCCACCGAGCATATCCCCGAGATGGTCCACGCCATCGAGCAACTGGCCGAACGCGGATTCACGTACCAGAGCGACGGATCCATTTATTACCGCATCGCGAAGTTTCCCGATTACGGCAAGCTCTCGCACAACGATTTCAGCGGCATCCGGGCCGGCGCGCGAGTAGACGTGGACGAATACGATAAAGCGAATGCTCGCGATTTTGTTTTATGGAAAGCGCCCAAGGACGACGAGCCGTTCTGGGAGAGCGAGATCGGCCCGGGCCGTCCGGGCTGGCATATTGAGTGCTCCGCCATGGCCATGAAGTACCTGGGCGAAACGCTGGATATCCACGCGGGCGGAGTGGATTTGATCTTTCCGCACCATGAAAACGAGATCGCGCAGTCGGAGGCCATCACCTCCAAACCGTTCGCGCGCTTCTGGCTGCACTCGGAGTTCCTGAACGTCGAAGCGCAGAAAATGTCCAAGTCGGCGGGGAACTTTTTTACGCTGCGCGATTTGCTGGCCGAAGGGTACCTTCCGGAAGTGGTTCGTTATTTGCTGACGTCGGTTCCTTACCGCAAGAAGCTTAATTTCAGCGTCGATGGTTTGAAAGCCGCGGCGGTCGCGATCGACCGTCTGCGCAACTTCAAGCTGCGCTTGGAAACCGACAAGTATCCGGCGGGAGTAAACGATAAGATCCTGGAGCGCACCAGCTTGGCCCTCCGCCAGTTCGAAGACAGCCTGGATGACGATCTGAACACGGCCGAGGCCTTGGCCGCCCTATTTGAATTTGTGCGCGACGCCAATACGGCCATGGACGCGGGCGAGTTTCACACCGGCAATACCGCGCCGGCGCTGGACCTTCTGGAACGATTCGACCGCATTTTTGACGTGCTACGGCCCACGCTCTCGGAAGCCGCCCTTTCGCATGCGCGGATCGAGGAGCTCATCCAGGAACGCGGCGCGGCCAAGAAGAGCCGCAACTTTGCGCGGTCGGATCAAATCCGGCAGGAGCTGCTCGACTCCGGCATTATCCTGGAGGACACTAAAGAAGGAACGCGGTGGAAGAGGAAGTGAGGCGACAGGACGGTATGAAAATCGAAACTCAAGCCGTGCATGCGGGCGACCGGAAGAAAAATCCCGATGCGCCCGGAGCTTTTGTTCCGTCCTCGACGCCCATCTACACCGCGACCACCTACCTCTACGAAGACACGGCCAAGCTCGATCGCGTGCTGGGCCGCGAAGAACCGGGATTCTGTTACGGCCGCTACGACAACCCGACGCGCACGGGCCTGGAGGAATTGCTCACCGACGCTCGAAGCCGGGCATAGCGCTCAGGTTTGTTCCTCCGGCATGATGGCGCTGCATGTAGCCTTGCTGGCCGCGCTGACGGATCGGCGCAAGTCCGTGCTGGCGGCGAACGCGCTGTACGGCGCCACCACAACGTTATTGAGCCAGGTTTTGGAACCGCTGGGAGTCGCGGTCGATTTCGTGGACATCTGCGATCTGGCAGCCGTGGAACAAAAGATCGCTGAATCCAAGCCCGGCTGCATCGTCATGGAGACGATCTCGAACCCGTTGCTGCGCGTCGGCGATCTGGACCGGATCGCGGAGCTGGCGCGGCAAGCCGGCGCGGCGCTGCTGGTGGACAACACCTTCGCGACACCGTTGCTGATCCGTCCCATCGAACACGGCGCCAATTTCGCCGTTCATAGCTTGACGAAGTTCCTGGCCGGGCATGGCGACGTTCTCGGCGGCGTGGTGGTCACCGACGAAGCGCATGCCGACGCAGTAAGAGCGCTATCGCGCACCATGGGCCCGGTGCTGGGACCTTTCGAAAGCTTTTTGACCATGCGCGGCATCAAGACGTTTGCCCTTCGCATGGAGCGCCAATGCTCCAACGCTTGCCGGGTCGCGAGCTGGCTCCAATCCCATCCGCGCATCGCCCGCGTGCATTATCTGGCCGACCCGGCTCACCCTGATGCCGCGGTCATTCGGCGCCTGCTGCCGGAGGGCCTCTACGGCGCATTGGTCCCGTTCGAAATCAAGGACGCCGGCAAAGACGACGTGTTCCGCTTCATGGATAAGCTGAAGCTGGTGGTGCGCGGCACCTCGCTCGGCGACGTTCACAGCCTGCTGCTCTATCCGGCCATCGCTTCGCATCGGGAAATCGCGCCCAAGCAGCGCCAGCGCATGGGTATCGGCGACGGCCTGGTGCGATTGTGCGCGGGCATCGAAGCGGTGGACGATATCATCGCCGACCTCGACCAAGCACTGAGCTAATTCCCGCTGGATTGAATCTGCACGAGTGGCTCGTGGTCGCTAGTCGCCGGCGCAGTGCTGGCCAGCGTCTGCGGATCGCGCCAGAAATCGAAGTACGAAATCTGCCGCACGCACGAGATCGTGCACATGGGCGCGCAGCTTTTTTCGGTCGCGTATTCCCGGCGAATATCGTCCACCGTGTATTCAGCCAGCGGTTTGGCCGGATAGCCGCGCTGCTGCGAGCAATAGTGCACCAGGCCTTCTTCGCAAATATACAGGTAGCGTGCGCCGGCGCGGCAGCGCCAATGGCTGGGACGGCCATTCGCAATATCGTCCTGGTAATAATTGATCTGCGAGAAATTCTTCTTCTCGAAATTCTTCATCGCCAGGAACACCTTGCGCTCGCGCTCGCCGATGGGCCGCAGTTGTCCGCTGGAATCGTGAATGATTCCCACCGTGGAAGTGAAACCCAGCTCCAGGGCGCGCTTTCCCACCACCAGTGCGTCTTCGGGATTGTGAATGCCGCCGCCCAGCACGGAATTGATGTTCACATGGAACAAAGCGTACTCGGCCAGGATCTGCAGCTTCTTGTCCAGCACCTTCAGGCTCTTCTTCGAGACATCGTCGGGCATGACGTTGTCGATGCTGATCTGCATGTGGTCCAGGCCGGCGTCGTTGAGTTGATTCACCCGCTGCGGAGTCAGCAGATAGCCGTTGGTGATCATTCCGGCCAGCATGCCGCGGCCGCGCACGTGCGCGATCAATCGGTCAAGATCCGGATGCAGCAGAGGCTCGCCGCCGCTGAAAGTCACAATAGTGGTGCCCAGACGGGCGAGTAGATTCAGCCGCTCCGTCATGGTCTCAACGGCTACCGGCTTCGAAAAATCGTCGTACTCATTGCAGTACGTGCAGGAAAGATTGCAGCGCCGTATCGGAATGACATGCGCCATCACCGGATGGTCGGTTGACGCCACTCCGCGCAAAATCATCCGCCACTCCCGCGCCCGGCGGTTCAGCGCCCGGCGGTCCCTGCGAAATTTGAAGCCCGAGTAACTCATGCCACCGCTTATTCTCTATTGAATCATAACCATGCAGGAATGGCATGGCTTTGGGATCGAATGGGGCTGGAGGCAGGCCAGACGGAGAGAATCCCGAAGTCAGAATTCAGAATACAGAATGGCCCAGCGCACGTCTGTCAACTATGGATTCTGGCTCCTGACTTCTGAATTCTGAATTCTTCTGAAGTAGCATGATATCCTGAGAGCGCTGGAAACCTGTAGCGCCCCGATCCGATGTTTGAGTTTCTCTTTAAATACCCGCCCACGGTCTTCGCCAAGGGCAGCTTCGTGCTTCTGGGACAGTGGCCAGTGTGGGCGCTGGCTGCGCTATTACTGAT
The DNA here is from genome assembly GCA_963824345.1 of Bryobacterales bacterium. GTDB lineage: Bacteria > Acidobacteriota > Terriglobia > Bryobacterales > Bryobacteraceae > Palsa-89. The sequence goes on along the minus strand of CAWGOZ010000002.1, from coordinate 461,924 downwards.
CGCGGCGGCCGGACTCGGCTGGGTGATCTGGCGACGCCGCCGCTCCATCGCGCCTACCATGCGCGGACCTCGCACCGCGGTGGTGTGGATTCTCCAAAGCTTGTTGGTCTGCCTGCTGCTGTTCCTGTTGTGGCAGCCCGCGTTGAGTATCGCGACTCTGCGGCCGCAGCAAAACATCGTCGCCGTGGTCATCGACGACAGCAAGAGCATGTCCACTCAGGAAGAGGGCCATTCTCGCAAAGACCAGGTTCTCGCCACGCTCAACGGCGGCCTTCTCAATAGCTTAAAGAGCAAATTTCAAGTGCGGCTTTATCGCTTGGGCGACCACCTGGAGCGCATCGAGAAGACCGAGCAGCTGAGCGCTTCCGCCCCTGCCACGCACATCGGCGATGGCCTGAAGGAAGTGCTGGCCGATTCGGCCACGCTGCCCATCGGCGCGGTGGTTCTGCTGAGCGACGGGGCCGATAACAGCGGGGGCATCGATCTGGAGACCATCTCCGACATCAAGCGCCAGCGAATTCCGATTCACACCGTCGGCTTCGGTCGCGAACGCTTGGCGCGCGACATCGAGGTCACCGATGTTCAACTGCCGGCCAGGTCGCTCGCAAAATCGCGCCTGCAAGCGCAGGTGACTTTTCGCCAGTGGGGACTGAAGGGCGAGAAGGCGCGGCTGGTGGTCCGTGATTCTGGAAAGATTTTGACCGCTCGCGACATTGTTCTGAAGGGGGACGGCGCAGCCGAGACCGAGACGGTGCTCTTTAGCGCCGGCGATGCCGGAGTGAAGAACCTGCAATTCTCCATCGACGCGCTACCCGCCGAGGAGAACAAGAACAACAACGCATTGACGCGCGTGCTCTACGTGGACGACGCCACGCCCCGCGTTTTATACCTGGAGGGCGAGCCGCGCTGGGATTTTAAGTTTATCCGGCGCGCGGTGGAGGACGACAAGAACATCTCTCTTTACACCATCGTCCGCACCACGCAAAACAAAATCTATACCCAGGTTCCCGACAAAAAGCATCCCGAACTGTACACGGGTTTTCCAACCAAAGTGGAAGAACTATTCGACTTTCAAGGCTTGATTCTGGGCAGCGTAGAAGCCAACTACTTCACCCCCGCGCAGCAGGACATGATCCAACAGTTCGTCGACCGGCGCGGCGGCGGACTTTTGTTCCTGGGCGGCCGGGCATCGCTCGCCGACGGCGGCTACGAGAAAAAGCCGTTTGCCGATCTGCTGCCGGTGCGCTTGCCCGATCATAAGAACACGTTCCATCGCGATCCGGCCACGGCCGAACTGACGCCCGCCGGCCGCGACAGCCTGATCGCGCGGATTGAAGACAATCCCGATGCCAATATGGAGCGCTGGAAAAAGCTTCCGTACCTGATGAATTTCCAGGAGGCCGGGCAGCCCAAGCCGGGCGCGCTGGTGCTGGCGGAAATGAACGCCTCGGGGCACAAACTTCCGCTGTTGATCACACAGAATTACGGACGCGGCCGAACCGCCGTATTCGCCACCGGCGGCGATTGGCGCTGGCAGATGCTCCAGCCCGTGCAGGACCTGAGCCACGAGCTGTTCTGGCGGCAGTTGCTGCGCTGGCTGGTGAGCGACTCGCCCACACGAGTGGTGACCACCACTACCCGGCCGGTGCTGTACGATGATGGCCGGGTGCACTTGCGCGCCGAGGTTCGCGATACCACCTATCTGCCCACCAGCGACGCTCAGGTGGAGGCCCGCATCGTCGGCCCCGACGGCGGCGCACAAACCGTCGACCTGCATCCGGATTCGCTCGAGCAGGGCGTGTACTCGGCCGATTGGGATGCCGGGCATGCGGGATCGTACGTGGCCGAAATCACCGCCAGGCGCGGGCAGCAAGAGTTGGGACACAATGTCATCACGTTCCGCCGCGAAAACGGCGTGGCCGAGAATTTTCATGTGGAGCAGAATCGCGATCTGCTCGAAAAACTTTCCTCCCAAACCGGCGGCAAGTATTATCGCCCGGATCAAGTAAGCCGCCTCGGTGAGGACATTTCCTACTCCGACGCCGGCATCACGGTTCGGGAAACCAAGGATCTTTGGGACATGCCCATCGTGTTCTTCGCCGCGCTCCTGTTGTGCTGCACCGAATGGGTGCTGCGAAGAAAGTGGGGCGTAGTATGAAACCCGTGGCGCATGCACTCTTGCGTGCCACGTTGGCACTCATGCCAACGCTTTTAATTTCGAATGCCGCCACCTTTTATGTCACCGTTGCCGGTCTCGGCGGCGAACCCGACTACGAACAGCGTTTCGTTTCTCAGGCGCAGGAGATCGACAAGCTCTTGCATGCCTCCAGCGGAGACCCCAGAATAACGACGCTGTACGGCCCCCAAGCCACCAAAGCCAACGTACAAAACGCATTTGCGCAAGCGGCGCGCGACGCCAAACCGAACGACGCGTTCGTGCTGATGCTGATCGGCCACGGCAGCTTCGACGGCTACGAGTACAAGATCAACCTGCCAGGCCCGGATCTGACGGGCGTCGAGCTCGGCGCGTTACTCGATCGCATCCCCTGCACGCGTCAACTGGTGGTGAACATGACCAGCGCGAGCGGCGGGTCGCGCGCGGCACTCGAGAAAGCCAGCCGCGTGGTCATCACCGCCACCAAGAGCGGCAACGAAAAGAATGCCACCGTGTTTGCCCGCTTCTGGGTGGAGGCGCTGCGCGATCCGGCGTCCGACACCGACAAGAACGAAACCCTCTCGGCGCTGGAAGCGTTCATCTACGCCGAAACCAAGACCGCGCAGTTCTATGAGACGCAGAAGCGCCTGGCCACCGAGCATCCCATTCTGGAGGACACCGGGCAGGGTGACGGTGAACGCAAGCCATCCCCGGAGAACGGCGAAGGCATCAAAGCGGCGCAATTCCCCCTGCTGCGGATTGGCAGTGCGCAAGTTGCTGCCAGCACCCCCGAAAAGAAAGCCCTGCTCGAAAAGCGCGACGCGCTGGAAGAGCAGATCGACAAACTGAAATACGAAAAGGCCGCGATGCCGGCCGACGAGTACAAGAAACAACTCCAGGATCTTTTGATCGAACTAGCCAAGACTCAAGCGGAGCTCGACAAATGAGAGGACCGCTTGCTCACGCGCGCGGCTCGGTCTGGCAACGTGTTACCGAGCCGCGACCGTTAGGGAGCGGTGTGCTAGTGGCGCTACTCTTCGTGCTTCCGCTCGGGGCGCAATCTCTCGACGAGTGCCGCGCGCTTCGTCATCACGGCCAGCTCGCCCAAGCCCAGGCCTGCTATGGCCGTCTGGCCGCCAGCCCGAATCCATATCTGCGAGCCGAGGGCTTGTGGGGCGTCGAAAACTATCAAGCCGCCAACGAACAGTTCCGCGATCTGATCAAGCAATTTCCCAAGAACGCCGACTACCGCGTCCGCTGGGCCCATTTATTTATGGAGCGCTTCAATAACGAAGAAGCGAACGGCCTGTTTGAAGAGGCGATCAAGATCGACAAGGACAACGCCCAAGCCTACCTGGGCCTCTCCGAGCTTGCGGCCGAGGGTTATAGCAAAGGCGCGGTGGAAGCTGCTCAAAAGGCCGCCGACCTGGATCCAAAGCTGTTCGAGGCGCATGAACAGCTCGCGTATCTTGCGCTCGAAGATAACGACGAAGCGACCGCCGCAAAGCAGGCCGACCAAGCCTTGGCCATCTCCGGTGAAGCGTTGGACGCCATGGCGATTCATCTCGCCATCGACTTTTTGCACGATCAGACCGACACGCCTTGGTCCGGTCGCATCCTCAAAATCAATCCCGCCTACGGGGAGGCGTATTCCACGGTTGGACATTTCTACGTCATCAACCGGCGCTATGACGAAGGCATCCGGGCCTACCGCAAGGCGCTCGAATTGAATCCGCGGTTATGGCAAGCGCGCGCCGAATTGGGCGTAAACCTGATGCGGCTGGGCGAGGATGCGGAAGCCCGCCAGCAGCTCGAAGAGTGCTACAACGCCAACTACAAGAGCTACGAGACGGTAAATTCCCTGCGCCTGCTCGACAAGTACAAAGACTTCATCACGTATAAAACTCCCGCCATCATTCTTCGCCTGGATAAGAAGGAAGCCGAACTTCTGCGCCCATACGTCCAGTCCGAAATCGAGCGCAACATGGCGGCCTATGAAAAGAAATATCAGATGAAGCTGAAGGGGCCGCTGCAGGTGGAGGTTTATCCCGATCACCCGGACTTCGAGGTCCGCACCACGGGCATGCCGGGTATCGGCGGGATCCTGGGCGTTACGTTTGAAACCGTCATCGCCATGGACAGCCCGTCCGGCCGCCCGCCGGGAAGTTTTCATTGGGCCAGCACCTTGCGCCACGAGATGAGTCACGCCTACATCCTGCAGGCCACCGATAGCCGCGTGCCGCGCTGGTTCACCGAGGGTCTCGCGGTTTACGAGGAGACCTCGGCCGCGCCCGATTGGGGCGATCGCCTGGATCCGCAGGCCATCCATGCCATCCAGCAGAAATTGCTGTTGCCGGTGGCCGAGCTGGATCGCGGATTCATCCGGCCCAGCTATCCGTCGCAAGTGATCGTGTCGTATTTCCAGGGCGGCAAAATCTGCAGCTACATCGCGGAGAAGTGGGGCTACTCGAAGCTGCTGGACATGGTCCATTCGTTCGCGAAGCTGGAATCCACGCCCAACGTCTTTCAAAAGGACCTGGGTATCTCCACCACCGATTTCGACCGCGACTTCCTGGCGTGGCTGGATGCCCAGACCAAGGTCACCACCGAGCATTTCACCGAGTGGCGCGAAAAGCTGAAGACCATGGTCGCGGACGGGCGTGCAAAAAAATACGACGAAGTCATCAAGACCGGCAACGCCATTCGCGATTACTATCCCGATTATGTCGAGACCGGCAGCGTCTATGAGCTGTTAGCCGACGCCTATACGGCCAAAGGCGATAAGGACTCCGCTCGCAAGCAGCTCGAGAAATACAACGAGGTTGGCGGACGGGATCCCAAGTTGGTGGAAGAGCTGGCGACGCTCGAGGAAGAAGCCGGCCAGCCGAAAAAAGCCGCCGCCGCTCTCGATCGTCTAAACTACATTTATCCCGAGGATCAGGATCTGCACAAACGATTGGGCGATTTATGGCTGGCGCAAAACAACGTACCCGGCGCCATTCGCGAGTACCAGGCATTGCTCGCGCTCAAGCCGTTGGATCAAGCCACGTCGCATTACCAATTGGCCCAGGCCTTGCGCATGGCCAACCGCTTGGATCAGGCGCGCGACGAAGTGTTGCTTGCTCTGGAGGCCGCGCCCGGTTATAAGCCGGCTCAAAAATTACTCTTAGAGATTGCGAAATAACAAAAAATGTCAACCCCCACTTTAGCGATCAACGATTCGGCTGAAGTCAAAGAGCGAATCGAGCGTTTCCGGGAAGTCCACCGCGGCATCGTCCGCGAAGTCCGCAAGGTCATTGTCGGACAGGACGAGGTCATCGAACAGGTGATGATCTCTTTGTTCGTGGGCGGCCACTGTTTGATCACCGGGCTCCCTGGAACGGCCAAGACGCTGTTGGTGCGAACCCTGGCGCAGACTCTCGGCCTGGTGTTCAAACGCATCCAGTTCACGCCTGATCTGATGCCGTCCGACATCACCGGCACCGATATCATCGAGGAAGATCCCAGCACCGGACGCCGCACCTGGACCTTCGTGGCGGGGCCGATTTTTTCCAACATTCTGCTCGCCGACGAAATCAACCGCACGCCGCCCAAGACGCAGTCGGCGCTGCTGGAAGCCATGCAGGAACTCTCCTGCACGGTGCGCGGCCATCAGTACAAAATCGAAGCCCCGTTCTTCGTCCTGGCGACCCAAAACCCTATCGAGCTGGAAGGCACCTATCCGCTGCCGGAAGCGCAGTTGGATCGCTTCCTGTTCAACACCGTGCTCGACTATCTTTCCGCCGACGACGAAGTGAAGGTGGTCGACCTTACCACAACCACCTCCATCGCACAGGCCGATACGGTTACCAACGCCGCGGAAATTTTGGCCTTCCAGCAGTTGGTGCGCATGGTGCCGATTTCCGAGACCGTCGCGCGCTACGCCGTGGAGCTGGTCCGCGCCACGCGTCCCAACGATGCCAGCGCTCCGGATTTCGTGAAGAGCTACGTGAATTTCGGCGCCAGCGTCCGCGCCGCCCAATTCGTGGTGCTCGCTTCCAAGGCCCGCGCCCTGCTGCGCAACCGCTATCACGTCGCCTATGAGGACGTCCGCGCTCTAGCCGCGCCCATCCTGCGGCATCGCATTCTGCTGAACTTCCACGCCGAGTCCGAACGCCTGGATTCGGACGCCATCTTAAAACGCCTGCTGGAGTGGAAACCCGAGCCGAAATAACCAGTGTGGCGCACGCACTGGTGGCGCACGCACTCTTGCGTGCCGGGCTTTGAATTAACTCATGCAACCCCGCACTCCAACCCGCTTCATCGATCCCGCGCTCCTGGCCGGCATCTCGCACCTGGACCTGGTAGCCAAGACGGTAGTGGACGGTTTCGTCGCGGGCCTGCACCGCTCGCCCGATTTCGGATTCAGCCAGGAGTTCGCCGAGTACCGCGCCTACACGCCCGGCGACGATCTGCGCCACGTGGATTGGAACGTGTACGCCCGCACCGGCAAAGCGTTCCTGAAGCGCTATCGCGGCGAGACCAATTCGCAGCTGGTCCTGATGCTGGATACCAGCGCTTCCATGGGCTACAGTTCGCACGGGATCACCAAACTGGATTACAGCCGCTATCTGGCCGTTTCGCTGGCCTATCTGGCCAATCTGCAACGCGACGCCGCTGGCGCAATTATATTCGACGACGAAGTCCGCAATTACGTCCAGCCCTCCACCCGCCAGGGCCAGTTCATGCGGGTCGCGCACGCCATCGAGAAGGCCCAAACCGGCACGCACACGAATTTCGCCCACCCCTTCGTTCATTTTCAGCAGTTCCTGCGGCGACGCGGCATCGTGGTCGTGATCTCCGATTTTTACGAGCAGCCCGACGTCGTCATCAAAACCGTCGAGCCGCTGCGTTATCGTGGCAACGATCTGATCCTGTTTCACGTCCTTGATCCACAGGAGATCCGCCCCACGCTGAAAGGGCCGTCGCTGCTGGTCGACATGGAAACCGAAGACGCCATCGAAGTTTCCCCCGAATACGCCAAGGAAGAATACGGCGCGAAGATCGACGCCCACATCTCCGCATTGAAATCCAAGGCCGCCGCGGCGAATATCGACTATCACCTGCTCCCCACCGATCGTCCATTAGACGCCGCCATCCGCGAATATTTCGTGATCCGGAAGGGGAGACTCTAAGGTGGGTTTTCTAGCCCCTTGGTTTCTGGCCGGCGCCGTGGCCGTGGGACTGCCGTTCTGGATTCATCTGCTGCGCCAGTATCGCAGCACGCCGCATCCTTTTAGTTCGCTGATGTTCTTCGAGCGCCGCACGCAAAGCTCCATCAAGCACCGCCGATTGCGTTACCTGCTGCTGCTTTCCCTGCGCGTGGCTTTGCTGCTGCTGATCGCGCTGGCCTTCGCCAATCCTTTTGTCACCAGGTCGGGCGGGCCCGTGGGCGGCCCCAAGATGCTGGTGCTCGCGGTCGACAACTCGTTTAGCATGCGCTACGACGACCATCTCGCCCGCGCCAAACAGCAAGCCATGAACGCAGTCTCCCAACTGAATCCCGGCGAGCGCGGCCAGGTTCTGGCGGTCGGCTCGCGCGTTCATTTCCTGACGCAGCCGGTGGAAACAGCCGATCAACTCAAGGCCGCCATTCAATCCATCCAGCCTTCCGACGAACAAAGCTCGTTCGGAGAATTTACCCGGGCCCTGAAAAACATCGAACAATCCTCGCGCATTCCGCTGGAAGTGCATTTCGCGAGCGACATGCAGAAATCGTCACTCCCTCCGGCCTTCGCCGATTTGCGCCTGGGTAACGACACCAATCTTGTGTTTCACCCCGTGGCCGATGCAAAAGAACCGAACTGGCTGGTGGAAAGCGTCACCGCGCCCGCCAAAATCTACGATCCCAAGAAGGTCCGCGTGCAGGCCGTGATCGCCGGGATTAGTACGCCCGCCGCCAAGCGCTCCGTTTCTCTCGTCCTGGATGGCAAAGTTCTCGAAACTAAATCGGTGGATGTACCTCCAGGCGGCCGCGTCTCGGTGGAATTTCTGGCGCTCGACTCGCCCCACGGTTTCCACAAGGGCGAGATTCGCATCGAACCCGACGACGCACTCCGCGAGGACGACAGATTCGATTTCGCCATCGAGCGAACCGATCCGCATCCGGTGTTGTTTTTGCATCCCGCCGGTCAGGATCGCGACGAGTTGTACTACCGCTCCGCTCTCGAATCCGTTTCCGAAGCCGGCTTCACTCTGGAACCGCTGGCCGTCGAGCAAGCCGCGAATCAATCGTTATCCAAGTACGCGTTTGTGGTTCTGTCCGACGTCGGAAGCATGCCCGCCGGACTCGAAAACAGTCTGCGCGCCTATGTCGCCGGCGGCGGCTCGCTGTTGATCGCGCTCGGCACCCACTCGGCGGCGCTCACTCGCGTGCCGGTCTCCAATGAAGCGATTCAGGGCTCCAGCTATGCCTCGCTCAGCGGCTCGCGTTTCGAAACCGTCGCGTCGGCGGACGCCGAACATCCCGCCCTGCGCCGGGCCAACAAGCTGGACGGCGTCAAGTTCTATCAGGTCATCAAGGTCGATCCGGGCCAATCGCGCGTGGTTGCCAGGCTGACCAATCAAGCCCCGCTCCTGACCGAAAAGCAGATCGGCGAGGGTCGCGTGTTCGTCTTCACTTCCACTTTCGACAACATCTCCAACGATCTTCCGCTGCATGCGTCTTTTGTTCCGTTCGTGGAAGAAACCGCCCGCTATCTGGGCGGCCAGCACGATCTCTCCACCAACGTCGCGGTGGGTTCCTACATCGAGCTGCGGTCCGCGAAAGATCGCGGCGCCGCCATCGACGTAACTGAGCCGGACGGAACGCATCCGCTTTCGCTCAGAGATGCCACCACCGCTCAAACCTTCCAGGTGACGCGCGAAGGCTTCTACGAAATTCATCGCGCCAACGGCCGCCAGGAGTTCGTCGCGGTCCACGCCGATCGCCGCGAATCCGACTTGACGCCCATTCCACAAGAGACCCTCGACTTGTGGCGCAACACCGGCCGCGGACCCGACACTCCCGTCTCGCAAGATGGTTCGGCCGCGCAGAATCAGCCGCGTCCCTGGAGCCTGTGGCGCTACGCTTTGCTACTGGTCCTGATAACCGCCATAATTGAATCAGTACTGGCCAGTAGATATCTTTCGGTGGAGAAGGAGGTCGCGTCGTGAACGCACTCGATCAACTGAATCGTTACCTGCAGCGGCTGGAGAAACGCCTGCGCTTCCTGGCGGTTTCCAAAGGTACTTCGCTGGTCTCGGTATCGGCGCTCGCGATCACGGTCCTGCTGGTCTGGATTATCAACCGCTACGCCTTCTCCCCGGCCAGTTTGCTGTGGGCGCGCATTCTCCTGTTTCTCTCCATCGCGGTCGCGGTTGCCTTTGGCCTGGTGATCCCGCTGTTGAACCTGAATCGCCGCAATGCGGCGCGCAGCGCGGAAAAGAAATTCCCCGATTTTCAGGAACGCTTGCTTACGTTGGCCGAAAAGCCCAATGCCAAGAATGATCCGTTTCTCGAATTGCTGGCCGCCGACACCATGCGGGTCGCCGAATCCAGCGAGCCTGAGCGGTTGGCCTCCACTGCGCCCATCGTCGGTTTTCTCACTTCAGCCGGTCTTGCAGTCGCCGTCTTGCTCTGGCTGATTCTCGCCGGCCCGGGCTACTTGGGCTATGGTACTTCGTTACTGTGGGCGGGCGCGCCCAAATCCGGCAGTCGCGCATTTTACGACATCGCTGTCACGCCTGGCGATCGCGCCGTGCGCCGCAAAGCGGATCAATTAGTCACCGCCCAATTGATTGGTTTTGATTCCTCCAAGGTCCGGCTGTTCGCGCAATATCGCGGCACTTCCAAGTGGGAGCAGGTGGATATGCAGCCATCCCCGGGTGCGTCCACCTACGAGTTTCTGTTCAGCAGCCTGACGGACAATGTCGAGTACTACGTCGAAGCCGGCGCGGTTGAATCCAAACATTACAATCTGCGCATCGTCGATCTGCCGGGCATCCAGAAAATCCGGGTCACCTATCATTACCCCTCCTGGAGTGGAATGAAGGACGCCGTGGAAGATCCCGGCGGCGATTTGCGCGCCGTCGAAGGCACCCAGGCCGATGTGGCCATCCTCACCGATCGCCCCTTGAATAAGGGCGTCCTGGTGTTTGGCGACGATCGCCAGATCGAATTGAAGCCCGCGGATGGAAAACCGGGGGAAGGGAACTGGGTGACCGCCCGCGTCGCTCTGGAAAAGGACGGCCTCTATCACATCGCCGCGATCGACCGCGGCGAGAACGTGCGCCTCAGCGAAGACTTCTTCATCGAGGCGCGCAAGGATTCCCCGCCGACGGTGAAGATCGACCGGCCGGGCCGCGACGCCAAGGTGAATCCCATTGAAGAAGTCACCATCACCGTTAATGCCGAGGACGACTTCGCTCTGAACGACGTCAGCCTGCATTATTCCGTCAATGGCGGCGCGGAAAAAACCGTTGCGCTGCTCTCGCAAAAAGGCGCCAAGACATCCGAAGGCAAATACGTTCTTACTCTCGAAGACTATAAAATGGCGCCGGGCGATCTGGTCAGCCTCTACGCTTCCGCGAAGGACGCGCGCAACACCACCAAGACCGACATCTACTTCATCCAGGCCGAGCCGTTCGAACGCAACTACTCGCAGGCTCAATCCGGAGGTGGCGGCGGCATGGGCGGCGGCGACACCGATCAGCAGATCTCGCAGCGGCAGAAAGATATCATCGCTGCCACCTGGAACGAGTACAAAAATGGTTCCAAGGACCCGTCCGTGGCGGCCGACGACGCCAAATTCCTGGCCGAGCAGGAGGGCAAACTGGCTGGTCAAGCCAAGTCGCTGGCGGATCGCATGAAGGCGCGTGAGCTCGACACAATGCCGCAATTCCAGGCCTATGCGAAGGATATGGAGGATGCCTCCAAGGCTATGATCGAGTCGGCCGAAAAGGTCAAGGGTCAGAAATGGACCGACGCCATGCCGCAGGAGCAAAAGGCGCTGCAAGCCGCTCAACGCGCCGAGGCTGCTTTCCGCGATATTCAAGTCGCGTTCGGAACCCAAGGTGGAGGAGGCGGCGCGGGCGGCGCGGGCCGCGACTTGGAAAACCTGGCCGACCTCGAGCTCGACCGCGAAAAGAACCAGTACGAAACCGGCCAGCAGTCCGCTTCCGACAGCCGCTCGCAGGAGATCGATAAGGCGCTCCAAAAGCTGGCCGAGCTGGCGCGCCGGCAACAGGAGTTGGCCGCCAAGAAGGATCAGCAACAGCCGTTCCGCCAGCGTTGGGAGCAGGAGATGCTTCGCCGTGAAGCCGAGCAGCTCCAGAAACAGATGGAGCAGCTTCAGCGCGGCGATTCGTCACAGCAGCAAAGCGCCAGTCAATCGGGTCAGAAGGGACAACAAGGTCAGCAAGGTCAACAGGGTCAGCCAGGCCAGTCCGGCCAGCAATCCAGCCAGCAGGCTGGGCAAGCGGGGCAACAATCCGGGCAACCGGGACGTGTTGGCTCGGTAGCCTCACCGCAGTTACAACAAGCCCTCGACCGGCTGAAAAAGGCTACCGAGGACATGCAGAGTGCCGAGAACCAGCAGAACGGCAGTCCCGAGCAGACCGCCGCCGGACAGCGTCGCGCGGCCGACCGCTTACAGGAAGCTCGCGACATCCTGAACGGGATGCAGCATCAAAACGCGTCCCAGCAGCTGGATGCTCTGGCCCAGCAAGCCAATCAGCTGGCCCAACAACAGGGCGATTTCCAAAATCGCCTGCGGCAGACGGTGGGTGGCGCCGCCGGCGAGAATCCGCGTTTCGGCGCGCAAGCGTTGCAGAACCAGCAGCAGGCCGAGCGCCTGGCCGATGAAAAGAAAGGCATGGCGGACCAGCTCAAAAAGCTGGAAGAGGGCATGTCGGAGACCGCTCGCAGCTTGGCCGGCGCGCAAAATCCGGTTGGAAACAAGCTCCGCGAGGCTCTGGGCGAAGCTCAGCAGAACGAGCTTGAGATGCACATGCGGCAGAGCGCCCAGTGGATCCGGCAAGGCTACGGTTCAACCGCCTGGCTGCGCGAGAACAACGTCACTCTAGGGCTGAACAATCTGCGCGATCAATTGCAACAGGCCCAGGCAGCCATGCAGCAATCCGGCAAGCCGGGACAAGGTCCGGGCGGCGATTCGGGCGATCTTGAAAAAGCTTTGGCCCGTGTCCAAGCCATGCGCGATCGAATGCAGCAGTTAGCCCAAAGCCAGCAGGGCAAGGGGCAGGGCCAGGGTCGGCAATCCAATCCGCTGCAGCGCGGCAATCAACCCGGAAATGGACAACAGCCGGGCCAGCAGGGTCAAAACGGACAGCAAGGTCAAAACGGACAGAGCGGTCAAAACGGGCAGCAAGGACAGGGCGGTCAGCAGGGACAGAATGGCAATACCTACGCGCCCCTCGGTGGCGGCGGTCCGGTGACTCCGGGAAACGGGTCAATGAATGGTCACTCGCCCGACAGCCCCATGCCCGCCGAGCAGGCCTATCGGGAATCCCAGCGCGATCTGAATCAACTGCGCGATTTTGTGCGCGCCAATCCCGACATCGCGGTCGACTATTCCAACCTCTCGCGCTCCCTGAACCCCCAGTTCGCAACCAACGACGGCGAGCTGTCGCAACGCTTGAGCCACGAGGTGCTTCCGGAGCTCGAACGCCTGGAACTGGAGCTTCGCCGCAAACTGGAAGACAAGAATTCCGACCAGGTCCGCAGCGCCGGCTCCGATACCGTGCCGCCGGGATATTCCGAGGCAGTCGCCGATTACTTCCGCAAGCTCAGCAAATCAAAGTAGCGCCGCGCGTTCCTTCGTTGCAGGCTATTGTAAATTGGTCGTTCCGATTTGCGACCCGACCGCTTGTGAAATCACTTCCAGACCTGTGGTTATCGTGATGTTCGCCGAACTCACGCTACCGTGAGCCGTCACCGTGACGGTAAGCTGCGTCGGACTATTCACCGTGACCTGAGTCACCTGAACGTCGCTGGTCCCAAATCCTACCGTGGTCACGCCTTGAACGAAGTTGGTATTGAAGCCTTGCACGTTCACCGTAACGCTGCCGCCGGCCGGAATCACGCCGGGGCTCACTGTCACCGCCGGGTTGGCCAGCACCGTGGAAACGGCGCCGTAGCTGTAGATGGGAGCTTTCGGATTCAGGAACAGCGAACTTTGCCCGTCCACGTTAAACGCCGCAACCGCCGCCGCGTAACCAGCCGGCGCAAGCGGGGGCGTCACGATCAACGAGGTGCCGGTCTGCGCTTGAATCACGGCGGGCAAACCGTCGAAAAAGACTTGCGTGCTTGACGAAAACCGCTGGCCCGTGATCTCGACCGCCGGATTACCGTTCCCGTCCACGGTCTCTCCCAGCGCGCTGATGGTCGGCGGAGGCAGCTGAACCACGGTGAATCCCGCCGGCAGCACATACAGATTGCCGGGCGTGCTGAACAACAAATGCTTGGGTCCTGGCCCGGCCAGGTTGCTTACCGACACATCGAATGCGACGTAGGGGTTGGGAGGCGTGTATGGCCTCAGATTGCCGATTTGCGCCGCGCTTCCGATCATGCCGACGCTCAAGCCGGACGCCAGCGAGTAGCTGGACGCTGATGCCGTGTACGGCTCCAATAATCCGTCACCAGTGGCAGCCACCGTGGTCTTCTCCGATTGGAGCAGCGGCGCGCCGATCACGTAGGTGTCTTGAATGTAGCCGTAGGTGCGTACCGAAGACAATCCCGCGGACTTGGCCGCAGCCACATGGAAATTAATCCCCGACACCACCTTCCCAGCGGTTACTTTGATGGTCTGGGGCTGCGATGGCTCGGACGGATTGGGATAAAATTGCGTCACGAAACCGGTTTGCGGGGCCAGAAAAACGCCGCTCGAGTTGTGCGGGTAAAAAATGTTATCCGGGCTGCCTTCGCCTTCCACCGGCTGCGGCAATGGATGCACGTAAACGTAGTATTCCAGGCCGCCGCCGTTGGTCCCGGTGGGAATGCCGTTGATCTGATAGGTGCCGTCCGGATTGGTGAGCGTGGCAATGGCTGGACTGTTCGGCGCAATCGCGACCACCGAAGCCAGATTCACGCCCTTGCCGTTGAGCGTCACCTTGCCCGAAATGCTTCCCACCGTTGACAAATAGTTGGCGGCAGGATAGAGCAGGGAAATTCCGGCAATATCGTCGGCGCCGAGAGGGCTGGCCTTGGTGGATGCGGTGGTATTGTAGGTGGACATTACGCTCGACGCCAGCGTGTGCTGCAAGCCCAGCGTGTGGCCGAACTCGTGTACCACCGTCACGAAAAACTCCTCGCTGTAGCTCGGCCCATTGAAGACCGTGTTCAGGCTGCTCGGCAACTCCATCAGCGAAAGAGTCACCGGGATGAAGGTTCCGCTGGGCCCGGCTGTGAGGTTTCCAAAGGTCTGCGGTGCGCTCACTGCCAGCAAACCGGGCGGTATATCATCCGAGAATTCGATCTGGATTCCGGGCGCCGATTGCGTGGTTCCCGCGCTGTACAAGCCTCCAAAAGCCAGCCGTATGCTGGATGTGCCGACGGCGTTCCAGACATTGGCGGCGGCGCTGATCTGGCTGATAATGGCCGGCATCGAATCGCCCGCATACATGCTGGATGGCCCAGCGCCGGAAATGAAGAAAGGAACCGTATTGTTCGTGAGTGCGGTTAGATCAAACTGGCAGGGGATCGGTATGTAGGGCGCCGACGAGCTATTGAAGTAGGTGTAGTAGTAATACGCGGAACCGCTGTTTGCGAGCAAAAAACAGGCTGCCGTAAGGATCGCGAGGCGCTTTCTCATTGCCCGGAGCCCCCCTGCAGCACAGCCTGAATGCGGCTGCTCATTTGCGCCAGAGTCATCTGCATGCTGGAATCGGTGATGGTCTGGCCGGAGGCGTTCAGCATGGTCTCGCTGGTGGCGCCGCGCGATACAATCAACTGGCCCGAGGAGTTCCTGTTCACGTTGAACAGCCCTTGGGACAGCCCGATCACCTGCGTGAGCCCGGTCTTACTGGTCCACAGAAATAAAAGATAGTCCTGACCGGCGATCAGCGCCGGCGCACCGGCAAAGTATTGTTGGACTCCGTTGACCATCCCGCCCGGCACTGCAATATCCCAGGTTTGCGCGGCAGCGCCCTTAAAGGTGTTCGTGACCTGGACTTGATAGTGGGTGTAAATCATTGCGCCGCGAAAAGCCGAATAGGTGGGCTGCACCGTGCCATGGACGATCACCGTCGACTTCTGAATCATGTCGTTCAAGCTGAGCTGGAGCAGGGTAGATCCAGGCATTGCGGCGCAGCTAGCTGTAAGAAGAGCGAAAATCATCCATTTACGCATGCTGTAATCCAACAGACTGCATCTGGCTCACCAATCCAGGTGATGGCAAACAAAGAAGATCGCGCTTGGACTCGGGCGCCTCGTGTATCCCTTCGACACACCGTAAGACACAAACGGCTGCGATCTACTTTCCGCCGCGAACCACCAACAGAGGCGTCTTGAGCTTGTGACGTACAGCATTAATTGTAGTCCCGAACACTATGTCTTTCAAGCCTCTATGACCATGTGCTCCCATGACGATGAGATCCGGCTGCAATTCTTCGGCATACCGCACGATCTCTTTTTTTGGAACGCGCGCATGCCGGACCACCATTTCCACCGCAACCTGCTGATTCTCCAACTCCCGAACGATCCGATGCAAGTACTGATCCCCAGCTTCCACCTCGGCGGTGGAAGAAAGCGGGCCGTACACCATACTGGTGACTCCCTCTTCCACGTGCAGTAGATAAAGCTTGGCATTTTGCTGCCTGGCCAGCGCGGCGGCATGCGCGATCGCATCCCGATCCCGGCCGGTATGGTCTAGCGGAACCAGGATTTTACGATAGATGGGGCTTGGCAGGTCTTGAGCCACGGCTTCGGGAAGCTGGATGGGCGATTGGCCCAGCTCGCGAATCCAGCGGGGAAGTACCGGCTGAAAGGTGACCCAAAGCAGCAATAGCGCGAGACCCGTCAGGATGGGGATCATCCCGAGCTCCAGGCGCCCGCGCCACTTGCCGGCGTCGTTCAGCCAATCGCGCGTGGAAAGAATCACCAACCAAACATTCAGGGCTAGGATGAGTCCGGCCGCCATCCACGCCAGCGTCTTCACCCAAAGCCGATTGGCCAGCGCGCCCATGCGCTGCTTATCGTTGGTGAACTGGATGAGGGGAATCACCGCAAACGGCAACTGCATGCTGAGAATGATCTGGCTTAGGATCAAAAGCTTATATGTCCCATTCTCACCTGCCAGATAAACCGTAAAGGCCGCCGGAATGATGGCCAGAGTCCGGGTGAGCAAGCGCCGGAGCCAGGGTTGCACACGGATGTTGAGGAAACCTTCCATCACGATCTGACCCGCCATGGTGCCGGTCAAAGTGGAAGATTGACCTGAACAAAGTAACGCTACTGCAAACAAAACACTGGCCGCAGTTGTTCCTAATAGCGGTGACAGAAGCTGGCTGGCTTGCTGAATTTCGGTAACAACGATTCCGCGGCGGAAGAACACCATGGCAGCCAAAATAAGGATCGCGGCGTTGACCAAGAGTGCGCCGTTGAGCGCGATGGTGGAATCGATCAGGTTGAAACGGCAAGCGGTGCGCTTCTCGGGCTCCGTCTTGCCGATGCGCCGCGTCTGCACCAGCGCCGAGTGCAGATATAGATTGTGTGGCATCACCGTGGCGCCCAGGATGCCGATAGCGATGTAGAGCGTTCGCGCCGACAAATGCGGCACCACGCCGCGTGCTACATCGCCCAGCACCGGCGAACCGGCCCACAGGATTTCGATGAGAAAGCAGCCGGCGATCATGGCGATCAGCGACAGCACGAATCCTTCGATCACCCGGATTCCAAGCCGCGTGAACCATAGCAATAGCAGCGTGTCGGCGGCCGTCAACAACACGCCCGCCAGCAGCGGGATGTGAAACAGCAGGTTCAAGGCGATGGCCGCGCCCAGCACCTCCGCCAGATCGCAGGCGGCGATGGCGATCTCGCATAAGAACCAAAGCGCGTAGGAGATCGGGCGCGGGTAGGTTTCGCGACAGGCTTGCGCCAGATCGCGCTGGGCCACAATCCCGAGCCGCGCGCTTAAGGTCTGTAGCAGGATGGCCAGCAGATTGGAGAGCACCAGCACCCACAGCAGTTGATAGCCGAAGCGCGCACCGCCTTCCAGGTCGGTAGCCCAATTGCCGGGATCCATATAGCCGACGCTGACCAAATATGCCGGCCCGGCGAAGGCGAACATGCGCCGCCATAGAGACGGATGGGTAGTGGGAACGCTCGAATGGACTTCGGGCAGGGAATTATTGACTGTAGTTGACGCCCACAAATTAACTATAGTTTACTCGACCCGCCCGGACGATACAAGAGGCTCATTCCGAGCACCGCTGGTGGTTTTCGGCCAGGAGGCGCATGACCTCTCAATTACCTAAGCCACTGATAGCGAGCTAGTTCCTCGTTGGCCAGCCGATTGCCAATACAGCCTCGACAGGTATGAAACGCGTTCTCCTATCTTTGCTCGTAGTGGCCGGCATCATCGCGCTGATTCCGCTCCGGGCGCAGGATCCCAACCCCGAGCCGGACGGCCAGTACGAACCCGGCCGCGCGGTGGCACGCATCAGCATCCTGAATGGCGACGTTTCACTGCGGCGGGGAGACTCGGGCGACGTCGTGGCCGCCGCGCTGAACGGCCCGGTGATGGCCGACGACAGGTTGCTCACCGGCTCGTCCGGCCGCGCCGAAGTTGAGCTGGACTCGGCCAACATGCTTCGCATCGGCCCGAATTCGGAAGTTCGCTTCACCGGCATGGACGTGAAAAGTTTTCAGGTGCAGGTTGCCACCGGCACGGTGACGTTTCGCACGCTGCGCCCCAGCCAGGCCCAAGTGGAAGTGGACACGCCCAGTGTCGCGGTTCGCCCCATGCGGCCCGGCGCCTATCGGGTGACGGTTCACGAGGACGGCACTTCGGAAATCACGGTTCGATCCGGCGAGGCGGAAATTGACAGCCAGCGCGGCGGAGAGCACTTGCAGGAGGGGCAGACCATGCAAGCGCGCGGCCCGGCATCAGACGCCGAATTCCAGGTGGTGCAGCCCATTGCTCCCGACGCCTTCGACCATTGGAATGACGAGCGCGACCGCTTTATTCTGGGCTCGCAAAGCTATCAGCACGTCAGCCCGTCCATCAGCGGCGCCGAGGATTTGGATCAGAGCGGGCAGTGGGTGCAGGACCCCAACTACGGTCAGGTTTGGCAGCCCACTGGCGTCGGCCCAGATTGGGCGCCGTATCAAAATGGGCGCTGGGTTTGGGAAGACTACTATGGCTGGACCTGGGTAAGCGCCGATCCCTGGGGCTGGGCGCCGTATCATTACGGGCGCTGGTTTTCGGGCCCGGGCGGCTGGGCCTGGTATCCCGGTCCGGTTCTGGCAAGTCCATTCTGGGCCCCGGCCTATGTCGGGTTCTTTGGATTCGGCCCAGGCCTTGGACTTGGCGTCGGGTTTGGATTTGGAGGCGTGGGCTGGGTTGCGCTGGCGCCGTTTGAAGCGGTCCATCCCTGGTGGGGGCGCGGCTTATATGCTGGATTTCGCGGCGGCGTGTACGCGAACCACACCGGCATCGTCGCGAACGCGAACGTGATGAGTGCGTATCGGAACGCGCGCGTAACGGGCGCGGCAGTTGGCATGAGCACCGGGGCTTTCGGCCATGGCGGCCAAATTACCAGTTTGAATCGTAGCCAACTTCAGTCAGCAGGCCTGGTGCATGGCGTTGTGCCGGTGTCGCCGGACCGCTCGAGCTTGCGCATGTCGGATCGCGCGGTCAGCGGCCGGTACCCGCAATCGTCGGCGCAAAGTTTCGCCAGCCGGATGCAGACTCCGCGCGTGGCGCACGCCAGTTTCGATCAGCAACAACGCGGAATCGAGCAGATGTCGCGTGGCGGGATCGGCGGAAGCGCGTCCGAAGCGCATGGATGGTCCCGTTTCGGCGAGCCGATTCATGGAGCAGGCGGCGGTGCGGCATCGCCCTATGGCCGGAGTTATGCTGCCGGCAGCGCGGGATATGAGCGCACCGGCTCGGCCAGCGGATCGCCGTATGCCCGCGGCCAGGCGGTGCGCATCAGCCCGTCGATCGTAGCTCCTCGCTCCAGTGCCGCTCCTCGCTCCAGTGCCGCTCCTCGCTCCAGTGCCGCTCCGCGATCGAATCCCGCTCCGCGCAGCAGCGGAGCCAGCGCCCCGCGCTCATCGGGTAGCCACGGTGGAGGACACCGCTAAGCGCGCCCGCGATCGCGAATCAATTTCTTCCCTCGGCCCGGACCAGCTCCTCCCAGCGAAATCCGGGCCCTCTTTTTTGGCCCGCTGACGCTATCTGAATGCCCCAATGTCCCGGCGCCATCGCACAAAGTTCTCTATTCCCGTCTGAAAAGGAGTGCACGGCTGGTAGCCCAATATGCGGCGCGCCTTGGCGATATCTGCGTAGGTAATGGGCACGTCGCCCGGTTGACAAGGCGCGCGGCGCACTTTCGCTTTGCAGCCCATGGCTTGTTCCAACGTCTCAATGACGGTGTCCAATGAGATGGGTGAAGAGCTTCCCAGATTGAAGACATCGTACGAACAGTCATAGCTGAGGGACCGCACAATGCCATCCACGATATCGTCGATGTAAGTATAGTCGCGGCGGGTCTGTCCTTCGCCATGAATGACGATCTCGCCGCCGCAATTCATCAGCTCCGCAAATTTGCGAATCGCCAGATCGGGCCTTTGACGAGGACCATATACCGTGAACAGCCTCAAGCAGACCACCCGAATGCCATACAGATGCGAATAAACGAAGCACAAATTCTCGCCTGCGATCTTGGTGGCGGCATAGGGCGAGATGGGAAGTCGGATAGGATCGTCTTCTCGAAACGGCAGGTGATTGCCGACGCCATAGACCGAACTGGACGACGCGAATATGAACTTCGGCACATGAGCCGCCCGGCACGCCTCCAGCAAGGCTAACGTTCCGCGCACGTTCACTTCCTCATAGAGAAGCGGCTGTTCCAACGACTGCCGGACCCCGCCGCGGGCGGCTAAATGGATCACGACAGCAGGCTCAACCTCCCGTACGATTTCGAGGACTTGCCCGGCCTGGCGAACGTCGGCGTGGTAAAAGCCCGCCAAGCCCGCGCGCTCGGCCGCAGCCAGATTCTGCCGCTTAAATGCGGGCGAATAAAAGTCGTTCAGATCGTCGAGAATAAAAACTTCGTGGCCTTCCTTTAAAACCCGCTCGGCAACATGAGATCCGATGAAGCCGCAGCCTCCGGTGATCAGTATTCGCATGCCAATTAGATTGATCACTCAGTCTACAGTGAAATATCCAATGAGCGTGTTATCCTTTCTGGAACGTGGGCTGCGCTGGCACACATTGTTGCCGCTATGAAGAGCGTTTTGAAATTTTTAGGCGGCGGAATCTCGCTGGGTCTTCATGAATGGTCGAATTGGAAAGCCAAGCGCATCCTTGCTAAAAGGGTTCGCGCCTGCCCGCTCGACAAAATTGCGAAGGTCGCAGTCTATACCGCGATTTTTGGCGGCAAGGATAAGCTGCAGGAGGTCCGTCCGCTTCCAGGCGTGGACTATTTTTGTTTCACCGATGACAAAAATCTGACCTCCACCACCTGGCGGATCATTCTGGACCAGCCATGCTCGAGCGATCCGCGCATGGCGGCAAAAATATACAAGGTTCTCCCCCATCGATATTTTCCCGAGCACCAGTTCAGCTTATGGGTGGATGGCACACACACCCCCGAGATCGACCCCCGTTACCTGGTTTGGACGTACCTCAGGGATCGGGATCTGGCCCTCTTCCGGCATCCATCCCGCCACTGCATTTACGACGAAATGACCGCCTGCCTTACGTACAACAAAGGAAACGCCGATCACATTCGCCGCCAAATGGAAGCCTATCTTCTGGAAGGCTACCCGCGTCAAAACGGCCTGGCTACGTGCACGGTAATGTTGCGGCGGCATCATGCGGGAGTGGTGGTCCAGGCCATGGAAGCCTGGTGGGAGGAAATCAACCGTTACAGTGTGCGCGACCAGCTTAGCTTCGATTACACCCTGCACCGCCAGAAATTGAAATACGCCGTGATTCCCGGGCACGTCTACCGAAATCATTTCTTCCGCTTCACCGAGCATAGCCGGCCCGATGCGGGGGCGCCGCGGGTGGGCTGGATTCTCAATGGAAGTCCGGAAACCGCCAGCGCCAGAATCATGGGTGACAACGTCCACCAGTATCTGGCGAGCCAAGGCGTCCCCTCGAAGATCCTGTTTCGTCCCGAGGCGCGGATGGTGTATGGGCTGAATTTGGCACGCACAGAAATCGATGCTCTGTTGAACCACAACATTAACCTGCTGGTGATCGTAAAACTGGATCGCGGGCCTAATTTGAATTATCTGCTGGCGCGCTGCAAGAAAAGCGGCATACACGTGGTGTATGGGTTGTGCGACCTGCCCAACCGAGGCATGCTCGCGAAATCGGATGCCATCATCGCGACCAGCGAAGAATTCCGAAAGCTGATCCCGCGGAAGTATCACTCCAAGCTGCACATCGTATTTGACGGCTACGAGCACGACCATTCGCGGCACAAACAGCACCACGATCAGCGGCAGCTGAAGCTGTGCCTGATTTCGAATCAGGTTTGGAACAAGGTTCCGTGTATTCCAGAGCTGCCCGAAGGCGTCTCGTTGAAGATTGTCGGGCCCGGCCCGCAAATTCTCGAAACATCATTCCGCCGATCGCGCGTATTTCGGGATTCCAAGTTTGCTTTCGAATACGTCGGCTGGGACGCGGCTACCGTGGTTGACGAAGCTTTGGAGTGCGACGCTGGAATTCTGCCCTGGCCGCGGATTGGCAAGGCCGAGCGCGTCAAGAGTTCCAACCGCCTGGTGCTATTCCAGTCCTTAGGGCTGCCTGTAATCGCGAGTCCAGTACCCGCTTACGTGAGCCAAATACGCCAGGGCGAAAATGGGTTCATCGCGAAGACCACCAAGGAGTGGCTGGATTTGATTCGCTTTTTACGCGACAACCCCGAGAAGCGGCGATCCATCGGCGAAGCTGGAAGGTTCGATGTGGTGGACCGCTATTCGAAAGCAAAACAGGGTGAGCTGTATCTGTCGGTGTTCAGGAAAATTCTCGCGACGGCTGCCCCATGAGAATCTTCGGTCAAATCCTGAAGGACGCCAGCGAGGCACCACCTGTTGCCATTGCTGACGTAATCGTTTACGTACACAGTTCGCGGGCGAACGCGCAGGATTGTCTCACAGCGGCGCTGGAGAGTTTCGAAGGACCGAATTTCCTGATCGTTTCCGACACCCGAGAGCGAGCCACCGGCGAGTTCCTAGCGCAATTCGCCGCCCAGCATCGGTGCCGGTTGGTCCAGAACCTGGACGCGCTTGGGTTCGAGAAATCGGTGGCCAAAGCCGTTCGCATGTCGCGCGCCGAATATGTGGTGGTCGTCGACAGCGAAATTGTCGCCACCGCGGGCTGCCTTAGGGAACTGGTGGAGCGCCTGATTACGACCCCGGCCGCGGATGTCGCCGTTCCGCTGCTGGACGTTCAACTTCTCGGCCACATCGAAACCACCGCTGCGCCGAATGCGGAATTGATGGCTGCCGCTCTGGATGGCGCCGCCCGCGGCCTGTGCGATTCTTCTACCTTGGATTCCTTCCCATGGCATCCCTGCTTCGCGCTGCGGAGGGCAGCTTTTCCGAAGCTGGCGGCGCAGGTGAACTTGCTGGCTGTCCCAAGTTCTTACGCTGTTCTTCGAAACGAGAATCCGCCGGAAGGTTTTAGCACTGCGCTGAATGACGAAAAGTGTTCCGCCGTAGCGCCGGTCAGGGATGCTCTTCCAACTCTTCTGCGGAGTTGCGAGAGCGTCGCCGGACTATTCGACAGAAACATCGTGTTCCTGCTGCCTCTAGCGGGCGGGGAAGCCCAAGCTGATTCTATTGTCCAGGAAGTGATGGGACTGAGAAGATGCGGCTTAAAAGCCAGAATCGCCAATCCCGCGGCAAATCAACGTCTGTTCGAGGAGAATTATCCGGAGGCCGCCGGCCTTTGTTCCTACCACGGGAACGACGATGAATTGCTGGAGCTAACGCGCGGTCCATCCATCGTTGTAGCCACTGCCTCCGCTGCGGTGTATTCGCTGAAGACCATCGTGGATCGCAATCCGGACGCGATTCCTCTGTACTACATTCAGGACTACGAGCCCTGGTTCTATCCGGAGTACGACCCGCGGCTTGCGGCAGCGAAAGCGTCCTATCACCTCATCCCGGAGGCGTTGAACTTCGCCCGGACGGAGTGGCTACGCGATACGCTGGAACGCATGGCGGCCATAGAAGTGACGAAGATCGCCCCCAGCCTGGATCGATCGCTGTACAACAGTCTCGCGGTCGCCAGCGACACGCGTGAAGGCAGCGGCCCAGTGGCAATCACCGCCATGATTCGTCCGGCGAGCCCGCGGCGAAATTCGCGTGGCACATTGCTGGCGCTGCGAAAAATCAAACAGAAGCACAAAGCCCGAGTCGACATCCGGATTTATGGCTGCGCTGACGAAGAACTGGATCAGGTAGAAGAGGCGCGAGGTTTTGATTTCGTCAACTTCGGTGAATTGAAGAGAGCGGAAGTGGCGGCGGTGCTTCGGGGCGCTGATATTTTTGTGGATTTGTCCACCGGCCCGGCTCCTGGATCTAGCGGCCTGGAAGCCATGGCGGTGGGCTGCGCTACGGTGCTTTCGCGCGGCAGCGCCGTGGAGGAATACGCCGTAGACCAGCAAAATTGCCTGCTGGTGGATCCGGCCAACGGCGCGGAAGCCCTGGCGGCGCTGGACAGCTTAATCGCCGACAAGAATCTAGCCGGCCGCCTTCGAAGCGAAGCCTTGAGAACCGGTCTGCGGTACTCTATCCGATCGGCGGTGTGGTCTCTACTCGTTCTCTTCCGAAATTCCGAGCGCGAGACGGGAATTGCAGTGGGCCAAGGTTGAAATGCCGAACACGACAATTCTCTATCTTCTTTACCCCACCGGCGCTTCCTATCGCCGCGAGCAACCCATTCGAGCGCTGCACAAAATTGCCGCCCGCCTGCCGGGGCCGAAGACATTCGTCTACATCGATAATTCGGTCCCCAGCACCGTTGTTCAGCAGGTTGGAGAAAACGAGTTTGCCATCGGCGGAGATAACACCTACCTTGAATTCTCCGGCTGGCAACGGGGCCTGGATTTCGCACGGGAGCGCGGCCTGCTGGGCGATGCATGCCTGTTCGCCAACGACCAGTTCCTGCACCAATCGCTTTTCCATCGGCGGCTGGTGAATTCCGCCGCCTTGGAGTGCGCGCTGCGGTACGACGCCATGGTGGGCCAGCGCATGATTCCACCCGTGACCGGGCAAATTTTAGGCAATCCGATCATTCCCTACGTGCGAACGCATCTGTTCCTGGTATCGTCCAGGGTGCTCGACAAACTAAGCTCCTTGCTGAGCCTGGACCAGCGCGCTATCCACCAACTTTTCCTCGACGGCTACGATCCGGCGGTTCCGCTCTTTCGCAGTGATGCTCCGATTTCGAAATCCATTCGGGACCTGATCACGTCCCATCTGCACTCGTCCTGGTATCGCAAGAAGCCCTACACCGCCGAACACTTCGATGCGTTGCGCGCCAAGGCGATCTCGATTCTCAACGCCTTCCTGCTTTCCGTGCGCGTGCATCAGATGGGATATCCCCTCTTGCCCTACAGTAGAGCAGGCGCTTACGCGCGGGCTACAGCAGATTTCGACGCGGCCTTGTGCGATGCGGTATGGTGCGGGAACTACGCTTGGGAGGGTGTGACGCCCGAGACCGGCAGGGCCGCGACGAATCGGTTCTGGGACCAGGGATCGCCCTTCTATCGGCAGGTACCCGAAAAAATGCGCGGGCTGACATTTGAGAATCTCTTGGACTTTCTGGAGCGGCGCTCGCATCCCGAGCACCTGTGACCTGCTGCGATGATCTGGCTCGATCGCCTGGCCTGGTCCACCATTCTGCGCCGCCTGGAAAGTTACTGCCGGCGGAATACCAATGTTCGGCACTGCTTCATCCGGCACAGCACCGCGTCGGGCCCGCAGAACTTTTGGGTGTCGGACTATGACCTGGTTTTCTTCGTCCAAGCCGCCAGTTTTCAGGAAGTAAACAAACGAGCGGCTAGCATTCGGAGGGACCTAAAAAAAGCTATCGTTCTGGACGCTATCGTTCTGCCGGCCAGCCCGGCAGCCTACCGGTTGTGCGCTAGTCACTATCCTCTGCGCTCACTGTATCCGATGAGCAGTTGGCGTCGGATTTACGGCGAGCCCATCACGCTCCCCGCCACGCCTTCGGTTCCGCTGCCGCTGGACCATGCTCCCGAAAGCTTTCTTTACAGCTATCTCACTCCCGTGCTCAAAGGGAAAATGCGAAGGCATTTTGCCCAGGCTACTTTGATGCAGAGAAAGCTGGAGCGAGAGCACCTGCAGTTCGGGCGCCCCATACCCAGCGCTTATCCGTCGGAATTGTACG
The DNA here is from genome assembly GCA_963824345.1 of Bryobacterales bacterium. Taxonomy (GTDB): domain Bacteria; phylum Acidobacteriota; class Terriglobia; order Bryobacterales; family Bryobacteraceae; genus Palsa-89. Next base: position 436,133 of record CAWGOZ010000002.1, on the reverse strand, counting down.
AGGTGGTCGCCCAGAACATCCGGTTTTGGGACCAGTTCTACAACGGGCTTTCGTTTCCTCCCCAGCAGGAGCCAGTGGTGGTGCGGCCCACCAGGCGCCAATCGCATCTGGCGTTTGCCAGCCAGTGGGCCAAAGCGGACCTACCTGCCGCTGCGCGCCGCGGAGTGGAAAGCGTATGGGTTTATCCCAGCTCGCATCAAGACCATAAGCCCCATCTGCTTGTGAATCTGAAGCCGGCCGCTTCGCGCGACGAATGCCGGACAGCTATCCGGGCGCTTCTCAAAATGTTTCGGGGCCTGGAGTTCGATCTGCTCTTGGGTACCCAAGCCTCCATGCGCGGAAGACTGCGAGGCCTGAGCCGCGTGGCGCTGTTAGAGCCATGGCTGTGCAAAGCTTTCGGCCATTGCCTGTATGGCGATCGCAATGCCGCTCAGGAAATCCAAGAGCCGCTGTTTCAGGAATTACAACAGAAACTCCGCGAGTTCTTTTTGTATCTGTCGTATCGGACCTTCTCGGGCGGCTGGTATCCGTATTCGCTCTACCGCCTGTGTTTCACGCTGGATCATCTGTTCAAGAGCAGGGAACTGGTGGTGGACAGCGAAGACCTGGCGGTAGTTTATGGCCGGGACTTTCTTCAGGAATTCCAGTTCGACGGTTGGGAGCGCAACAAACATGTGCTGGACGCTTGGAAAAACTTGCACGCCTTAAGCCTGTTTTGAGAACTGCTTTTGAGAGAGAATAGATTTCTCTTGGAAGTCAGCTTCAATGTCTACGAGTATCGATTCACGGTACGCGGCTCGGTGGACGAACCGGTGGAGGGCATTCGCCAGGACTTTGCATTCTTCGCCGCTCCTCCATCAGACCAAGGCGTCGTAATCGAACTCTATTGTGCCGACCCTCCACTCGGTGACTTGCCGGACACCGACGCCGTGGTCTACACGCCCCGGAATGTGGTTTACCGGCGTGGATCGCGCCGCTACATCGACTACCACGGACAGGCGCTGGGCATCCAGGACGAAGAGACCGGAAACCTGAAACTGTACGGCCGCGATCCAAACCTGCTGTATGAGGCCACCTACCTTTATTTGCTCTCGCAAATCGGCCAGTCTCTGGACCGCCGCGGGCTGCATCGCATGCATGCGCTGGGAGTGGTGGTGAAGGACCGAGCCGTGCTGGTCCTGTTGCCGATGGGCGGCGGCAAAAGTACTCTCGGTTTGCATCTGGTGCAGCATCCGGAAGTGAAAATCCTCTCGGACGATTCGCCGTTCATCGATCGACAAGGCCGGGTCTTCGCTTATCCGCTCAGGCTGGGGTTACTGCCCGGATCTGAACACACCATCCCGTCCGAACACCGCCGTCTGATTCACCGCATGGAGTTCGGGCCGAAGCACTTGGTGAACTATAGTTATTTCCAAGATCGCGTGGCGGCTTCGGCTCTGCCTGGACTGGTGCTGATTGGCGCCCGAACCTTAAATAACGAATGCCGGATCGAAGAAGCCGGCAGACTCTCCGGACTTCGGGCTTGTGTCGGGAACTGCGTGGTGGGCGTGGGGCTGTTTCAGGGCTTGGAGTTCATTTTACGGTCGAGTGGCTGGGAGCTTTTGAAACAGACCAAACTGGGTCTGTCGCGCCTGAGAAACTGCAATCAACTGCTGCGGCGCTCGCGCGTCTGCCGCGTTCACCTGGGGCGGGATCCGGAGCTGAACGCGCGCACGGTTCTGGATTTTGCGTTGAAGATGTAACACTCCCGCGCGGAAATTGTGACCGCCTGCGGCCAAACGACCTTAGATGGTCAGGCCAGTCGCTCTACGCCCCGCCGGGTTAGGCCGCCTGCATGGTCAGCGCGAATGGATCTCTGAGTGCACCTGAAAGATCCAAATGACCCAATCCAAAGCCCCCAGAAACATCATCGACACGCACCGGCACATTTTCGGCCCGAAGCTGCGCCAGAAGTTCGTCGAGAATATAGGCTTTGACGACTCGAAGCCGTTGCCGCAGGCCAATGCCGGCGAAATGTTTTTCTATCGCGAGTCGGTTGACGTTGATTATTCGATGGAGATTCAGCGGCAGAGCGGGGTATCGTCTTGTGTGAACAGCTATGGCGGCGAGGTGGAGACGTTCGCCCAGCACATCATTAAAGCCAGCACCGTCGACACGCTCAAGTTCCTGCACGACGAGTCCTTCGAGCTTCGCGACAGATTCCCCGATGAGGTTGCCTGCATGGCCAACGCTCATGCGCTGGAAGAGAATACGCGCGCTGTCATTGATCCGTTGATTTCCAAAAAAGAAGCTTGCTGCATCAGCATTTCGACCAGCTACGGCGCCGGTCCGGATCAGATTTTTCTCGACTCCCCCAAAGCCAAATGGCTATGGGAGTACGCGCAGGACAAAGATGTTCTGGTTCATATTCATCCGCCCCTGGTATCGATAGGCGCGGCCTGCATGCAGCAGTACAGGCTGATCGAAGCCGTAGGCCGGCCATTCGATACGGCGCTGTCGGCGGCCCGCATGATCTTTAGCGGCGTCTTCGATAAATACCCAAAACTCAAGGTTCTTTTCGTTCACATGGGCGGAGCCCTCGCCCCCGTGGTTTGCAGACTCGATTGGAACTGGGAGTTGAACTACAAAAACATTCAAAACCCTCCGATCCAGAAGGTGGATAAAAACCTCCGTAAGCCCTCGGAATATTTCAAGTCCAATATCTATGTGGACACCATGGGTCCAAGTGCGATCGGCCTTAAAGCCATGATCGAAATGTGCGGCGCGGACCGCGTGCTGTTCGGAACCGATTTCGGGCCGGTTCCAATGAGCCCGAAGCTGCATATCGATCTTGTAGACGACACGATCACTGACGCTAAGGATCGCGAGAAGATTTTCTCGACCAATACGCTTGCGTTGCTCCGTTTGGCTGAAAGTGCGCCTCGCCTGGTGCCGCGCGCTGCGTAGTCTTATGCGCGAGCCCTTGGCAGCCGTGTGGAGTTCCCGGTAGTGGGTCGGTATGAATGAACTGGAGCGATGGGCGAATTTCTATCTCCTCATGTCGGGGTCAGCCGCGACCCTGCTCGGGCTGATGTTCGTCGTAATCGCACTCGCGGTTGAGCGAAGGTCCGGAGACGCCGCAAAGATCCACATCTACCTCACGCCCACGGTCATCTATTTCGCGTCCGTGTTTTGCCTCGCCGCGCTTCTGAGCTTCCCGAACCACACTCGGTTGACGGCCTCTCTGTGCAGTTGCCTTGGGGGTTTCGCCGGCTTAGTTTACTCGGGGTCCTTCTTTCGCATTGTGGGGGGAGATAAGAAGAGTTACTACGAGCTGCAGGACTGGATCGTTTACGCGGTAGCTCCGTTTGCGGCATACGGAGTCCAGGTATTCGGAGGAGTCTTGATCTTCCGCGCCCCGCAACGCGGACTCACCTTGGTGGCTGCCGGTATGCTGTCGTTGCTTGCGCTTGCCGTTCGCAACTCGTGGGCCATTGCCGTCGATGTCGTCTCTACCCCTCGTGGGCAGCAAGATTCGAAGTAGCACACCGCTGAATTTTCAAACGCCGAATTTTCAAACTGACCCACTACCACGAAACTGGTAGTGGGTCAGCTTGACTTGACCACTACTACGAAACTGGTAGTGGGTCAGTTTGAAAATGTTGACTCCTGACAGGCCGATCCGCCGTATACCGGATCACATTCCCAGTAACTTACCGGCAAGGACAAAAGTCAGTTATCCTTGTCCTATGACAATTTGCGTTGGAGCGCTAGCGGCTGGAGGCGAATCAATAGTCTGCGTTGCAGATAAGGCCCTAACTTATGGCGGCTACATCCAGTGGGATGCGGACATTTCAAAGATAGTGGATCTCAAGACTGGTGGCTCTGCGGTTATGTTCTCGGATGAAGGAAACGGTCCTAGGGTCCTGGCGGAGTTCAGCGGAGCGCGCTTGGATAGTAGACCGCTAGGGAAAATTGTCTGGGAATGCGAGAGTCGATACATGAGAGCAACGCAGTACTTGGCGGAGGCACTTTATCTAAAGCCAAGAATGCTTGATAAGGATCTTTTTGTCAACGCAATTACTGCGCCGCAGGTCAATGACCTGCTTCGGGGATTAACCGACGAGATTAAAACTTTCGATGTAGAGTGCGTGCTCCTAGTATGTGGGTTTGACGATGGGGGCAACGCCTTTATTTTGGAGATTGACTCCCCAGGAATAGCCTACAACCGGACCAGCATCGGTTTTCATGCCATTGGGGGAGGATCGGAGAAGGCCATATCGCGAATGCTATTTTCTGAGTCAAAGCGTAGCTATCCAGTCGAACGAGTCTTGCTTGAGGTGTTTGATGCGAAGGCAAACGCTGAAATGTCGGTGGGTGTTGGCTACGAATGGGACGCAGTGATAATTACACGCGATAAGAGGCATGACGTTCCTAAAGAAATTAAGGACTTGATTGAAAGAGTATGGGCCAAAGCGAACAGGTCCCCCTTCCACATTAGGGAAAATAACGATCTGGAACCGCCCCCGCGTGATTGGAAAGACCGGCTTAAGCGGTATGTTGAGGGCATTCAAGGCAACAACTCGACCAAATCTTTAATCGCCCACAGCTGATCCGTGACCCCCGCTGCCATGGCCGGAGTAACCCGCAAAGTCTGATGGATTCTGACGAAGTTGTAGTGCATGTAGAAGATCGCCAGCGTTGCGACGTGGTTCTCAATCTTCTTACTGAAGGCGTTGGTTAGCCGCGTGAACCGGCGCATCGACATACGCATTGTGAGGTTCTGGCGCTCCACGTAAGACGTGCTGATGTGTTCCTCGGCGGGGTTTCCGATCTTCGGTTTCCTCTTGCATCCGATGCATACCGCCGGGCTGTAGCGAACGTCGCCTTCTTCCCTGGGGGCACCGCCATAAAGCTTCAGCAGGACCGCGTAGTCAACGTCGGTATCGAAGTGGGTATAGACAGCGCCCAGATAAAGCCGGTTGCCATCTGTGGTCAACTGGACCCGATTCGCCAAGCGGCTGCGAAGGTCACCCACGAATTGATCCGCCGTAGCCCAGTCGCGCCGTCCGACTTGCCAGGAGCAAACTAGTTTCGTATCCGCGTCCATCGCTACCCAGGTCCAGCAGTCGCCCGCATCGGGATTCTTGGCGCGAAGCTTAGCTGTTACGTTTCGCTGTTTCGCGGCCACGAAAGACCAAATTTCGTCGCACTGGATACGCCCACATTTCAGATTGCGGAGGTTCTTATCCATGTACTCTGAGCAAGCCGCGCCAAGCTCTACCAAAAGCTTTGCAATTGTGTTCTTAGATGCGCCAGTCATGCGAACGATGGAGCGAATGGAGCAACCTTCCACGATGGCCGAAACGATCTGAGTGCGCTTGGCGGTATCAAGCTTGTTCATACTCCAAGTATAGCTTAGCGGTAAGCAAAGTGTCAAGTAGAAAAATAGAACAGACTGCGATGGCGTCCTAGGCTGATAGACTCTCTCTTATGAATCCACAAAACCCGCCGTTGCTTAGCCCGGTAATGGAATCCAATATCGCGCAAAATTTCACAAAGATCGAAGCGTCTCTAGCTAGAATTGCACATGCCGTAGAAGCGTTAGCAAAACATCAGGTTCCAGATTTCAAGAACCTCGGAGAGGCTATTGCGGCCCAAAAGACGCCACGTCATCGCTAGGAACAGAGGAAATTTCCATAGTTGGCAGCAAGCACTGAACAACACCGATGGCAGCTATGACCTCGGTTTTGGCCGCGCCAGACTCTTCTATCGCCCGCACGATTTTTGATGCTAGTAGTAGCGTGACGCTTGATCCGGCGGCAACATTTTCTATTTCCACGGGCGCGGTTCCTTCGTTAGCCGTAGTGTATCACGGGCTAGAATGAGGCCATGCGAGAAAAACTCCTCTGGTCTGCCGTTACACTCCTAGGGCTTGCGTTGGTTGCATCACACGCTCAAACCCCAGTGCGCTCAGAATCTCAGATTGGTCGGTTCCAAATCGTAGTTACGCAGCCTAGTGCCACAGATGCCGTACAGGTCTTGCGCCTAGATACGATTACTGTAAAACTTGGATTGAAGCGCAGAAAGACACGAAAATATTTTGGTCAAATCCAATCCCGGAATTTACGCAAATTCGATAGGACTCAAGACTTGCCTTTCCACCGCGCCTTAGCGCCCTTGGCAGCAATCTGCGCTCGCTTCTTGGCCGGAAGTGCGGCGGCTCGTGCTAGACCACCCTTGCGGCCCAGCGCGACGGCGGCGGGGTCCTTCTTGGCTGGCGGCTGGACCTTGGGGGATTCGCCGATGGACTCCAGGAAAACCTGATGGGCGAGTTGGATAGGATCGCGGGGGCGTTTGGTTGCCATGAGCCTAGTATGGCAAGCTTACCGCTAAGCGCAAGAGGGGGATTTTTCAAACTGACCCACTACCACGAAACTTTACATAATACCTGTTATCAGAAATTACTGAACCGGGCCTGCCTTCTTCGTCGCCTCCGCCACAATCCCCACCACTACTGGCACCACCGCCTCCACCACAACCGGAACCACCAGCCGCGCCACGTAACATGCAAACACCAGCAGGGCCGCCACCCACAGGATCGTCAACAGCATCGTGTGCACCTCTCTTCTTCCAACATAACGAAATTGGGCGCCGGCAGGTTCCCACGGTAGAATGAAGCCGTTGGGCCAGATCTACACTCGTGAACAACTGATCGCCGAACGCGCCCTGTGGAAACGCGCCGGCAAGAAAGTGGTTTTCACCAACGGCTGCTACGACATTTTGCATCCCGGCCACATCCGGCTGCTGGAAGCCGCCCGATCGCTGGGCGACCTCCTGATCCTGGCATTGAACACCGATTCCAGCGTGCAGCGCCTGAAGGGCCCCACGCGCCCCCTGATTTCCCAAGACCAGCGCGCCGAGCTCGCCGCCGCCCTGGCTGCCGTGGACGCGGTCACGTTCTTCGACGAAGACACGCCGCGCGACCTGATCGCCGCCGTGCTCCCGGATGTTCTCATCAAGGGCGCCGACTGGGCCCATTTCATCGCCGGCCGCGAAGAGGTGGAGGCTGCCGGTGGCCAGGTGCTGGCGCTGCCGCTCGAGCCTGGATATTCCACCACGGGTATTCTGGAAGAAGTGCTGACCCGCCGTCCGTGACTCGGCATCTGTGACTCACCCAGCAATCCGCGATCTGTTCCAGTCGCTCAGCCGCGACCCTGCCTTCCAGGATGCCGTCAGCCGCCTGATTCGCGACCCGCACGCGCGGCTTTCGCTTTCCGGACTCACAGGCACCGCCAAAGCCTTATACATCGTATTGCTGTGGCAGGCCACTGAGCGCAACGTGATTGTGGTGGTCGATGGCAACAATCGCGCCGACGCGCTGACCGAACTGGTGGACACGTTTTTCGATCTGCTGGTCACCTCCGATCTGCCCCGCCCGCAGACCATCCCAGCCATGGACGTGCTTCCCGCGCAGCGCATGTCCCCGCATAGCGAGATCAGCGAGCAGCGGGCCATCGGGCTGTGGCGTCTGGCATCGCGCAAGACCAGCATCACCATTACTCCCGTGGCCTCCGCGCTGCTGCGCACCGAAGCCGCCGAGTTCTACCGCCAGCTCGCGCTCACGTTGCGGGTGGGCGAAGAGATCCCGCTGCAGGATCTACTCACTCATCTCGAAAGCATCGGCTACGAAAAGCGCGATCCGGTGGAAATGGTGGGCGAGTATTCCCTGCGCGGCGGCATCCTGGATATTTTCCCCGCCGAAGCATCCAAGCCGATTCGCATCGAATTGTTCGGCGATCTCGTCGAATCCATCCGAAGGTTCGATGTAGCGACGCAACGCTCGGTGATGAAAATTTCGGAGACGAGCCTGCTGCCATTGGCCGAGTATCCGAAGTCGCGCGAGCTGTTCGATGCGTTGGGCGAACCCGCCCCCGGCTGGGAATTCATGGTTCCCCTGGTCCGGCCGCGATCGCATTCATTGTTTTCGCTCGCCGAAAATCCCCTGGTTGTCCTGGATGAGCCGGAGCAAGCCGCATCCGCCGCCGAACGCTTTTGGAAACGCCTGGAAGAAAAGTCCGATCGGCCGTTTCCCTGCCCACCCGAGGCGAATTTCTTCACCTGGCCGGAGCTGCTCGGCACTCTGTCCGGTTTTGCCGAACTCGCCCTCCGCGAACTAGATCTCCTTACCAGCCACCAACAACTAACAACCAACAACGACGGCGCGACCGCGTCGCGTCCGTCTCTTTCCTTCCACGGCAACATCCAGGCCGCCGTCGCCGAGGCGCGCAACCTTGTCGAGCAAGGCTATCGCGTGGTCTTCTTCGGACGATCCAGCGGCGAATTGGAGCGGCTGGCGGACATTTTTCAGGAATACTCGGTCCCGTTCCAATTGGGCCTCGACCCGGCGGACGCCACGCGGCCCTATCTGGCCGAGCGTTCCTACGTCGCGGGCACGTCCGCCAGCACGTTCCTCGTCAAAGGACTGATCCGCCGCGGTGTGGTGTTTCCCGCCGCCCGCATCGCTGTTTTTGGATCGGAAGACCTCTTCGATTCGTCCGACCTGGTAGCGAAACCGGGTCCATCGAAATCCCAACTGGCCGCCTTCACCGCGGACCTGGCGGATCTCAAACCCGGCGACTACGTGGTGCACGAAGCCCACGGCATCGGGCGATTTCTGGGCACCCGCGAGATCGCGCAAGGCGACAACAAGGGCGATTTCATGCTGCTCGAGTACGCCGGCGACGCCAAGCTTTACGTTCCGCTGGCGCGCCTGGATCTGATCCAGAAATATCGCGGCGCCGGTGAAGGCAGCACGGCCCCCGGGCTCGACCGCCTGGGCGGCGTGACTTGGGAACGCACCAAATCGCGCGTGAAAGCCAAAATGCGCGACATGGCCGACGAGCTTTTGAAACTCTACGCGCAGCGCCGCATGGCCGAGGGCTTCCGCTTTTCGCCTGACAGCAATTGGCAGCGCGAGTTTGAAGATTCGTTCGAGTTCACCGAGACCAAGGACCAGCTCTCCGCCATCCAGCAGATCAAGAAAGACATGGAGAGCCCCCATCCCATGGACCGCCTGTTGTGCGGCGACGTTGGCTACGGCAAGACCGAGGTCGCCATGCGCGCCGCTTTCAAAGGACTCGGCGACGGTAAGCAAACCGCCGTTCTCGCGCCCACCACCGTGCTCGCCTATCAGCATTTCGAAACCTTCAAGCGGCGCTTTGCCGCCTTTCCGGTGCGCATCGAAATGCTCAGCCGTTTTCGCGACAAAAAGGAAATCGCCGAGGTATTGCAGGGCTTGGCCGAAGGCAAAGTGGACATTGTCATCGGAACGCACCGCATTCTTTCCAAAGACGTGGTGTTTCGCGATCTCGGTCTGCTGGTGGTGGATGAAGAGCAGCGCTTCGGAGTGCGCCACAAAGAGCGCATCAAGCAACTGCAGCACAACGTGGACGTGCTCACCATGAGCGCCACGCCCATTCCGCGCACCTTGCACATGTCCCTGGCAGGCTTGCGCGACATGTCCGTGATCGAAACACCGCCCAAGGATCGGCTGGCAATCCATACCGTGGTCGCGCACTTTGGCAATGAGCTGATCAAGACCGCTATCGAACAGGAGCTGGCCCGCGGCGGACAAGTGTATTTCATCCACAATCGCGTGGACAGTATTTATATGCGCGCGGCGCAGATTCAAGAGCTGCTGCCGGGTGTGCGCGTGGGTGTCGGTCACGGGCAGATGGACGAAACGGAGCTGGAGCGCGTGCTGCTGGGATTCATGCAACACGAATTCGACGTGTTCGTATGTACCACCATCGCCGAAAACGGCCTTGACATTCCGCTGGCCAACACCATGATCATCGAAAACGCCGAGCGGCACGGCCTTTCGGAGCTGTATCAGTTGCGCGGCCGAGTGGGGCGGTCCAATCGTAGGGCGTACGCATATTTGCTGGTCCCCGCCGACACGGAACTGAGCGAGATCGCCCGCAAGCGTTTGGCCGCGCTGAAGGAGTTCAGCGATCTGGGCGCCGGGTTCAAAATTGCAGCGCTGGATCTCGAGCTGCGGGGCGCGGGCAACATTCTGGGAGGCGAGCAGCACGGCCACATCGGCGCGGTCGGATTCGACATGTACATCCGCCTTCTGGAGGAAACAGTGCACGAGCTCAAGGGCGAAGAAGCGCCGCTGCAGATTCACTCCACGCTCAATCTCGGGCTCGATATCCGCATCCCAACCGAATACATTTCAGACGAGCACCAGCGCCTGCGCGCGTACAAGCGCATCGCCGATGCCGGCACTACCGAAGCCTCGGCTGAAGCTCTGGCGGAGATCGAGGATCGCTATGGCCCCGCGCCTGCCGCGGTTCGCAGCTTGCTGAAATTCTCGGCGCTCAAGGGCTCGGCTCAGAAGCTCGGCATCGAAGCTATCGACCGCCGCGCTGGCGCGATCAACGTCAAATTCCACAAGGAAACGCACATCGATCCTAAGCGCCTGATGAGCCTGGTGACGCGCACCGAGGGCGCGCAGTTTACGCCCGCCGGAGTGCTGCGCCTGCCGCTGGACGGCGCGTCAGACGCCGAAAAAGTTCTGGAGCTGGTCGAGTCGCAATTGCAACAGCTCCAAGCCGAGCCGTGACCGAAGGGAGCGGTCCCCGCTGCTACAATCACCACGTGCGCCCGCCCCTCCCTGCCCGCTGGGTCGCGATCTGCGTTTTCATCCTCGCTTCGGTCCTGAATTATCTCGACCGCCAGATCCTGGCCACCATGGTCGACATCTGGCGAACGCGGCCGGAGTTTCCGTTCACCTACGACGATTACGGGCTGCTGCTTTCGGTCTTCTCCATCGCCTACGCGGTCAGCGCGCTGTTCGCCGGATGGTTCATCGATCGCGTGGGGCTGAATCGCGGAACCATCGCGGCGGTGGCCGTCTGGGCCGTAGCCAGCTTCGGGACCGGTGCCTCGCACACCGTCGGCGAGCTGCTGTTCTGGCGCGCCGTCTTGGGAGCCGCCGAAGCCAGCGCGATTGCCGCCGTGACCAAAGCCGTCGCAATGTATCTGCTGCCCCCCGAACGCGCCGTCGGACAGGCCATGAGCCAACTGGGCTTGAGTCTCGGCGCAGGCCTCGCGCCGGCCTTCGCGGTCTATTTTTCCTACCGCTACTCCTGGCACTGGGCTTTCTACTCCGCGGGAATTCTCAGCCTGGCTTGGATTCCGATTTGGCTGATCACCTCCCGCGCCATTCCGCCCGTCTCGTTGCCTGGCTCTGGCAAGGCCACGCATTCCTTCGGCCTGCTGCGCGACCCCAGGCTCTGGGCATTGATGGTCGCGAACATGCTTGGCATGTCGCTGTACAGCTTGTGGGCCAATTGGGCGCCCACCTACCTGGTGAGCGTCCAACACCTGACGCCGCAACAAGCCTCGCACTACACCTGGATCGTTCCCGTCAGCGGGTACTTCGGCGGTTTGCTGGGCGGTCTCATTTCATGGCGATTGATCCTCTCCGGCCGCACGCCTATCGCCGCCCGTAAACGGGCCTGTCTGATCTCCGCTGTGCTGCTGATCGGAACCATGGCAGTGCCGCTCGCGCCCAATCCAGCGCTGGCGACGTTCGGGATGTCGCTCAGTTTTTTTTGGGTGTGTTCCTGGAGCGTCAATCATTACACGTTGCCCATCGATATCTACGGCGCAAGCCACGCCGCCTTCGGTGGTGCGGCGCTGGTGTTCGCGTATGGGGTGATGCAGTCGATTATTTCGCGCCCTCTGGCCGCTGTGATTGAGCGCTTCGGATTTTCGCCCGTCTGTGCCGTTTTCGCCGTGCTTCCGATCGCCGGCTACTGCCTGGTGCACTTTCTGATTCGGAATGGATCGAGCATCGATCCTGCTCCCCTTCAGTCACAAATCACTGCAAGAAACCACCAGTACTTGTGAACCCGCCAGTACCGGAAGGCGCAAGTTCAGGCCATAGAACGACTAAGAAACAGTAACTCGGAGCGCGTTTGGTCGATATAGCCAAGGTGACGACGGAAACGGAGGCTCGGAGTTGCTACGGGAGGATGTAATAGAAACATGAAAGTTCATTGGCCCTATCGCTGCGACTATTGCCTGAACCTGAAGGGCGAAACCAATCACTGGTGGCTGCGGCCCAATGACATTGAGGCATTCCGCCTGGTGCGTTGGGACGACAGGTTGGCCGAACAGGAAGGCTACGAACACATTTGCTCGGAATCGTGCGCGGCCAAAGCGCTTTCGCAATGGCTGGCGCAAGCCAGCGGCAACCTGGTGCGGCCCGCCTCAAAACCGGAATTGCTCCTTGCAACTCAATAGATCACTGCCCGGACTTTAGAGAAGCCAGCTCCCGTTGGGCGGCTGCAACAGTCCAATTATGCCAGGGCGGCTGATGCGTTGTGATCTTCTCAAAGCAGACCGCCGCTTCGCGGTAGCGCTTCGCATTTTCTAAAAACTGACCATAATAAAACCAGGCCGTCGGAAGTGAAGGATGAGCTCCGATGACGGCGGTTGCAGAGGCTTCGGTCTCGGCCAAACCAAGTTGCGCGAACAAATGTAGTAGTGTTACATCCGGCTCCCCCTGCAGCTCTGGGAATTTGTCTAACGCCCGGCGCACCAGTGCGATACTCGCTTCCTTCTTTCCACGATAAAATTCAGCCAGCGCGCGGGCGATCAATTCGTCGCGCTCGGAAACTTCTAGCCCCGCGAAATCCCTGAAAAATGCGAGCGCTAAATCGCACCGTGCGATGTTTCCGTCCTCCAAGTGCGGATCGCCCCCTGCAACCACCAGCGTAAGGCTCTTGCTCGGGATTCGAACCAGCAGCACAGAAGGTCCGTACGACCAAAGCACGCGCTCGCCCACATACTCCTGGGTGAACCAGCCGAGCGCCCCGTGCTCCTCCATCGCAAATTTCAGGGCGTTCGGAAGCAGCACGCGCCCCGTTATCGGCTTCAGTGCCTCGAAGAACGCACGGTTATCCAAAGCCTCTTCACCCGGCGTGCCGTCTGCCGTGTTCGCGAGGACTTGGCGAATCGTCGCGCCTGGAGGAACTGGCGCGGGAGTGTCCAGCAGAGCTTTAGGGATGCGCTCGGCAATTACCGGCTCTTCAGGCGCTCGTGCAGTTATCTTGCCCCGTTGAAAAACAATGTGACCCGACTTGAGAACCGCGGTAGGTATATTGGGATCGTACTCATCCAGTCGAATCTGCCCCGCCGCCGGAAGAATCAGCAGCAGCGCAGCCAGCACCCTCATCGCTTGTAGCCAATTTTCCGCAGAAACTCATGCCGCCATTCGGCATCCGGCGCCGTTTCCACGCCTTTGGGCGACGACCCGTCGATTACCCCGAGCACTCCCCTGCCCTGCTCGGTCTGGGCCACGATCACTTCCACCGGATTCGCTGTGGCGCAGAAAATCGTGCATACCTCGGGCGTCTCTAAGATCTTGTTCTTCACGTTGATGGGAAACCCGCCGCGCAGCGCCACCACAAACGCATGTCCCGCTCCCACCGCGCTGGCGTTGCGGGCCGCAATGGCTTGCAACTCGTCGTCATTGCCGTCCACGCGTGTCAGGCACGCGCCCGACGCTTCATTGAATGCGATCCCGAACTTCATCTGCGGAACGCTATTTACAATGGCTTCGTAAATGTCTTCCACGGTCTTGATGAAATGGCTTTGCCCGACCACAATGTTGCCGTCACTCGGAATCTCCAGCCGAATCGCATGCAGGTCCATGCCATCCATTAAGCCACAAGGTCGTGGTATCAGGCAGCCCGTGGTAGCCTGGCGTGGCGCACAGGTCGGCCCCTGCGGCTTTTTACGCACGGATCGCGGCCACTTGCCATTGTGGAGATCTCTCGTAGTATGCTGAGAAAGAAAGTTTAACTCCTGGGGAGGACAACGTTTATGCTCGCTCGGTTCCGCGGGTACATTTTGACTGGTTCTTGTTTCTTGCTTTTCGCCGGCGCGGCGTGGGCGCAGATTTCGGCAATCGAGGGCGACGTGAAGGGTCCGGATGGCCAGCCGCTTAAAGGAGCGGTGATTCTCATCGAGCGCCAGGACATGAAAGGCACCTACAAAGGCGCCAAGACTGACAAGAAAGGCCATTACATCTACAACGGTCTGCCCTTTCCCGGCACCTATACCGTCAGCGTCTACGTTGACGACCAGAAACGCGACGAGAACAAAAACGTGCGGACCCAATTGGGCGATCCGATCAACGTGTCGTTCGACCTGAAGGAGAGCGCCGCCAAGGCGCAGGCCACGCAAGCCGCGGTCTCATCCGGCACCGCCACTCCGGAGCAAGAACGGGGCATGTCCAAGGAGCAGAAGGAAGCGTTGGAAAAACAGGCCAAAGACAACGCCGCAATCATGGCCAAGAACAAGGCTCTGAACGACGCGTTCAACGCGGGAAAGGATGCGCTGACAGCCAAGAACTATGACGCCGCCGTCGACTCGTTTCAGAAGGGCGTCGAAATGGATCCGAACCAGAACGTGATTTGGGCCAACCTTGCGGATGCTTACGTCGGACAGGCCAACGTCAAGACGGGCGCCGACCAGCAAACGGCCCTCGACAAAGCCGCCGAGGCTTATAGCAAGGCCATCGCGCTCAAGCCTGATACTCCTGGCTATCACAACAACTATGCGCTCACCCTGGCTCGTTCGAAGAAGTTCGACGAGGCGCAGGCGGAATTGAACAAAGCCGCCGCCCTGGATCCGACCAACGCCGGCCACTATTACTACAACCTCGGCGCTCTGTATGTGAATAGCGGTCAGCCCGCCCCCGCCGAAGCGGCGTTCAAGAAGGCGATCGACACCAACCCCGACTACGCCGATGCGCAATTCCAATACGCCACCGCTCTGTCGTCCCGCTTGACCACCGGTAAGGATGGTAAAGTTATCGCCCCCGATGGAATGAAGGAGGCCCTGGAGAAATATCTGCAACTGGAGCCCATGGGGCAGTTCGCCGATGCGGCCAAAGGCATGCTGCAAGTGATCGGCGCGACTATCAACTCGGACTACAAGAAAACGCCCGCCAAGACCAAATAACTGAGCCGCGCACGTCAGCAAGCGGACTGCGGCCTCTCACGCTTCGCTCACCAGCGATCTTCGAGTAAGTTGCGAACAGGCTTTCGGGCGATCAGCGGCCGGTTCAGATATTCAAGCAACGGCTTCATGGCTCGGAATCGGGCCACGATTTCGCCGTGCAACTGGGGCGTTGTGGCTAGACCAGGATCCAGCCTGACATCCAATATCCAGTCTTTCATTTTGATGAGGCCGGCCGCGGGATGTTCCGGGTCGAAACCTTTAGGAGACCGGGTCAATGCGTCTCCTTGCAGGCCGCCCACCAGTTTGCGGGACTTCTTGTCGGCCAGTATCCGGCTCAGTTCCCGATGCGTTTCGGCAATGTGGTTGCGAATCAGCAGGGTCACGTCGCGATCGGGATGCCAGATGCCGGCAGCGGCTTCGATCGCGTCAGGGGAGACGCTGAAGTAAAAGCCGCCGGTGCCCAGCCGTTCGCCGCCGCGGCGCGAGAAGGAAGCCGCAATGTGCGTCTTGTAGGGCGTTTTGTCGGCGCTGAAACGCGTGTCGCGGTAAATTCGAAAGAGGGCGCTCTTCGGCTCCGTGACGTACTCGGGCGCGAACTTGGCCAGCTCCGCGTTGATCGCGCTCACCAGCTCCAGCATGGGCGCCTTCACGTGCCGCTCGAACAGATGTTTGCGCGGCTGAAACCACTCCCGGCGATTATTGCGCTTCAAACTGCGCATGAACCGGACCATCTCATCGGGAAAACCAGCAAAGACAGTGCGCACGAAATACTCCTCTATAATTTGACAAGATGACCGCTCGGACCGAGATCGTCGATCAGCTTGCCGATATTCCCAATGTATCCGTGTTCCAGGGAATATTGCTCAGCGATCGTACGCGGTTCGGCATCGGCGGGCCGGCCGAGCTCTACGTGGAGGCCTCTTCGGAGCCGGCTTTTTCCGCTGCGTTGCAAGTTGCGCAATCCAGCGGGGCGAACTTTAGCGTGATCGGCGCGGGCACCAATCTGATCGTCTCCGACGAAGGATTCGACGGCATTGTGCTGCGATTCACCGCCGGTAAGATTTCAAGCGCGGAAGCCTTGGTGCGGGCCGAAGCCGGAGCCGAGCTGCAAGCCCTGGTGGATTATTCCATCGACCACGGATTGCGCGGCCTCGAAACAATGACCGGCATCCCGGGTTCGGTGGGCGCGGCCATCTACGGCAACGCCGGCGCGTATGGACACTCCATCGATCAGCGGGTGGAACGGGTGCGGTTTCTGGACCGCAGTGCCATACGCAGTTTCAGCGCCGCGGAGTGCCAGTTCCGCTATCGCGAAAGCGTCTTCAAAAAGCGCAAAGACTGGATCGTGCTCAGCGTCGATTTACGCATGACCCCGGCGCCGGCGGCCGAGCTGCGCCAGACCGCGGATGAGATCCTGAAGCTGCGTCTGGCCAAATATCCTGCCGCCATGAAATGCGCGGGAAGCATCTTCAAGAACCTGATCCTCGCCGAACTGCCGGAGCATGTCCGGCGCCAGATACCGGAGAACGTGATCCGCGAGGGCAAGGCTCCTTCCGCCTATTTCTTGGAGCAGGCCGGCGCCAAGGGTATGCGCAGCGGCGGCGTCCGCGTGGCCGACTATCACGCCAACTTAATCTACAACCAGGGCGGCGGCACCGCCCGTGATTTATGCGCGTTGATTGACGAACTGAAGCAGCGGGTTCGCGCGCGCTTTGGCCTGGAGCTGGAAGAAGAAGTGCAGTACGTGGGATTCTGTGCGACTTGAAAGTGCAGGTTTTCCGAAAAGGGTGCACGCGGCTTCAGCCGCGTTTCGCCTATCTCTTCCCCCCACCGCCCGCGGTTAGATCCGGCGCCCGCTCGCCCAATTTGGCAAAAAACGCGGCTAGAAGCCGCGTGTACCCGGGGGCCCCGCCGCCCGCCGGAGTGCCCAATTGAGTATTATGCTTAAGATCATGCGATTAGTCGGCCTCTTTCCGTGCGCATTGTTGGTGTCGCTGGCGTCGGCGGCCGATCGTCCCGCCGCGCCGGTGATTGTGGAACTGTTTACCAGCGAAGGCTGCTCCAGTTGTCCCGCCGCGGATATCTTGCTGGCGCGCCTGGAGCAAACCCAGCCTGTGCCCGGCGCGCAAGTGATCGCCCTCGAAGAACACGTCGACTACTGGAATCAGCTGGGCTGGACCGATCCGTTCTCGTCGCCGCAATACCGCGCTCGCCAGAACGACTATGCGATGGTCTTTCATTCCAGCAACATCTACACTCCCCAAATGGTTGTGAACGGTGCGGTGGAGTTTGTGGGTAGCGATATGAACCGCGCGGTTCACGAGATTGGAGTAGCGGCGCAAGGCGCCACCGCCAGGATTGAGCTTGCAACCGCGCCGAATTCGAAGAATGCAGACCTGATCGACCTCTCCATGCGCCTCACCGATCCAACCACCCCCAAGCTGCGCGACTCCAACATCTATTTGGCGGTCACCGAAAACAACCTGTCGACACAGGTTCAGCGCGGGGAAAACGCCGGGCACACGGTGCGGCATTCCGCCGTGGTCCGCAGTTTTGGCGTCATCGGCAAGGTGGATGCCAAGAAAGCCGGCGGCGGCCAGGTAATTTCCACGCTGCGCCTGCCGCATGAGTGGAAGCGCGAGAACCTGCGCGCCGTGGTGTTCGTGCAAGAGCGCCAGTCGTACCACATCACCGGCGCGAGCGTGATCGAACTGCACTGACCCGCCCATATTAGAATCAAGTTTATGTCTATTGTCGTTGTCGGTTCCGTGGCCTACGACGGAGTCGAGACTCCGCACGGCAAGGTCGATCGCATGCTGGGTGGCGCTGCCACCTACATCTCATTGGCCGCTAGCTATTTTGCCCCAACCAAGATTGTCGCCGTGGTGGGCGGCGACTTTGCCGCGGAAGACGAAAAACTGCTGGCCGATCGGGGTATCGGGCTGGAAGGCTTGGAACGCGTCAAGGATGGCAAAACATTCTTCTGGGCCGGCGTTTATTCCCAGGACATGAACGACCGCACTACCTTGCGCACCGATCTGAACGTCTTCGCGGACTTCAATCCAAAGGTTCCCGAAAGCTACAAGAAATCGCCCTACCTGTTGCTCGGCAACATCCAGCCCGCGCTGCAGCGCAGCGTTCGCGAGCAGATGAACGGTTTGCGCCTGGCGGGCGGCGACACGATGAACTACTGGATCCAGGATTTCCGGGAGGAACTGCTGAAGACCATCCAGGATTGGGATTTTCTGCTCATCAATGACGGCGAAGCGCGTATGCTATCGGGCCAGAACAATTTGAAGCAGGCCGCCGCCAGGATCATGGAAATGGGGCCCAAGACGCTGGTCATCAAGCGCGGCGAATACGGCGCGATTCTGTTCCGCGATACTTCGCATTTCATGGTTCCCGGCTATCTATTGGAAAAAGTTTTCGATCCTACCGGAGCGGGCGACTGTTTCGCTGGCGGCTTCATCGGTTACCTGGCCGAGCAAGGCATCGATCTCAAAGCTGGACACATTACCACGAAAGAACTCGGCCGCGCGGTGATCTACGGCTCGGTCATGGGCAGCTTCTGCTGCGAGCAATTCGGCGTGGATCGCTTCCGCACGCTCACCCGCAAAGACGTCGACGCGAGGTTCCAGGAGTTTCGGGACTTCACCGCGTTTTGAAGCTGAAATTTTGAAGCAGAGCTGGATCGAGCTCGCGCTGGTCCTGGCCGCGGTGGCGGCGATCGCCGGTTTGGCGACGGCCTACGTAAATCATTCCGGCTGGACTTTGTACTACGGCGACGCCGAGGCGCATCTCAACATCGCGCGGCGCATTGTCGACGGGCGGCGCCCGGGCTACGACCAGCTGGGCACCGTTTGGTTGCCGCTCCCGCATTTGCTGATGCTGCCGCTGGTGCGGAACGATCGGCTATGGCGCAGCGGATTGGCGGGGGCAATTCCATCGTCGGCTTGCTTCGTTTGCGCGGCTGTCTTACTGTATGCCGCGCTGCGCAAAGCGACTGGATCGTGGCCGTGCGCACTCGCCGCGCTCGGGCTGCTGGTCTTCAATCCGAATCTTCTCTATCTGCAGGCGACGCCTATGACCGAAGCGGTCTTTCTATGCGCCCTGATGGCGCTGCTCTATTTCACGGTCGCTTTCGGTCAGACTCAATCGCTAGCCTTAGTCGCCGGCGCGGGCATCGCCAGTGTTGCCGCGTCGCTGGCGCGCTACGAGGGGTGGTTCCTGATTCCCTTCGTCGCGTTCTATTTCCTGATGGTCGGCCGCCGAAATCGGTTCGGCGCCGCGTTGCTGTTTACGGGCATTGCTGTGCTTGCTCCGCTCTATTGGCTCGGGCACAATTGGTGGATCTACTCCAACCCGCTCGAATTCTTCAACGGGCCTTATTCGGCCATGAGTATCTATCGGCGAGCGCTGGCGCAAAATATGGCGCCCTATCGCGGCGACCACGATTGGCGGGCCGCCTGGCTCTATTACCGCACTGCTGTTTGGATGTGCGCCGGTGGCGTAGCGCTGGCGATTGCAACTGCCGGCCTGGCGGGCGTGGCCCTCAAGCGAGTGTTCTGGCCGGTTCTGCTGACCGCGCTGCCGCCTCTGTTTTATATCTGGAGCATGCACTCCGGCGGAACTCCCATCTACGTTCCCACGCTCTGGCCGTTTTCCTACTACAACACTCGCTACGCCGTGGCTGCGCTCCCGCTCATCGCAATCGCCGGCGCCTGTCTGGTTCTAGTGGCAACAGAGCGCTGGCGCCCATGGCTGGCCCTGGTGATTCTCATTGCGGCCGCCACGCCGTGGCTTCTGCGGGCTCGGCCCAGCGACTGGATTTGTTGGAAAGAATCGCAAGTCAACTCGCTCACACGCCGTGCCTGGACCCAAGCCGCGGCGCAAGCCTTGCAACCGGAGTATCGTTCCGGAACCGGGATACTAACCAGTTTCGGCGACCTGATCGCGATTTTACGGGCCGCTGGAATCCCGATCCACGAAGCCTTATTTGACGCCGGTGGACCCGAGTGGACGGCCGCAACCCTGCGCCCGGATTTGTTTCTGCACGAGGAGTGGGCTGTGGCCATGTCCGGCGACCCAGTCGCCACAGCCGTCCAAAAGTCGACCTTCCAACATGGCCCCCGCTATCGTTTGGTGCAGGCCATCAAAGTGAAAGGCGCCCCCGTGATCGAGATCTACAAACGTGACTAATCCACATTGATGTGACTCATGCCCATCCCTTTTACAAAGGCCCACGGCGCGGGAAACGATTTTTTGTTGAGCTGGGCCGAGCAGGTGCCGGCGGTTGACTTGCCATCCACGGCGCGCGCCATCTGCGACCGCCACACCGGAATCGGCGCCGACGGCTGGATGCTGCTGCGCGATCGGTCGATTCGCCTGTTCAACGCCGATGGCAGCGAGCCTGAGATGTCCGGCAACGGAACCCGGTGCGCGGCGGCGCTGCTGATCGACTCCGGTCTGGCGGCAGGCTCGCCGGGGAGCGATCTCGTCATCTCCACCGGCGCGGGACCAAAGCGTCTTCGCTTGCTCGAGCGCGACGGCCGGCGGTTCCTGTTCGAGATGGATATGGGCGCGCCGAAGTTCGATGAGCGGGAAATTCGGTATGCACTGCCCTTGCGGCGCGGTCCGCAAGAGGTGTCGATCGTCGATGTCGGCAATCCGCAGTGCGTCGTTTTCGTGGATGCGTTTCCGCCGGATTGGGAAGTCCTGGCCGCCGAAATCGAGGGCCATGCTCATTTTCCAAAGCGAACCAACGTGTCGTTTGTCCGCGTGGAAGGCGAGCACACTATCGACGTTCTCTTTTACGAGCGAGGCGCGGGCGTCACGCTGAGCTCCGGCACGGGATCCACCGGCGCAGCCGTGGCGGCGATTCTTCGCAAAACAGTCGCGAGTCCCGTCATAGTGCGGACGCCCGCCGGCGAATCGCTGCGTTTGCGCTGGGACGATTCGGTGTACCTTACCGGTCCGGCGGAAATCGTGGGCGCTGGCGAGTTCTACATTTAGCAGGCCCCTGATAACCGGAGTCACGGGCGCGATCAGGCAGAAGTTCGGGGCCTTGAACCAACCCGCGCACGTGTCATTAGCGCAAACGAAGAGCCAGCTCCGAGGGGCTGCTGCTATTGAGCTACCGAGAAGCTCTGGGATACCGTTGCCGCGGCGTTATAATCGACGTTGCCTGGCTGACTAGCTTTGATCGTGCAGGTGCCGGCTTTAACCAGGGTCACGGTGCTGCCCGATACCGTGCAGACGGTCGTGGTAGTCGATGCGAAGCTGACCGGCAAGCCCGACGAAGCACTCGCGCTCACCGTGAACGGCGGAGTGCCGAGGGTCTGGTTCGAGAGCGGCGCGAAAGTGATGGTCTGGCTTAATTTCGTCACCGAGAAGCTCCGGGAGACCGCCGCGGCGGCGTCATAATCGACGTTGCCTGCCTGGGTCGCTTTGATCGTACAGGTGCCGGCTTCAACCAGCGTCACGGTGCTGCCCGATACCGTGCAGACCGGCGTCGTGGTCGATGCGAAGCTGACCGGCAGGCCCGAGGTCGCAGTCGCGCTCACCGTAAACGGCGCGGTGCCGTAGGGCTGGCCCGGGAGCGGCGCAAAAGTGATGGTCTGGGTCAATTTCGTCACCGAGAAGCTCCGGGAGACCGCCGCGGCGGCGTCATAATCCGCGTTGCCTGCCTGGGTCGCTTTGATGGTGCAGGCCCCGGCTTCAAGCAGAGTCACGGTGCTGCCCGATACCGTGCAGACGCTCGTGGTGGTCGATGCTAGGCTGACCGGCAGGCCCGAAGAGGCACTCGCGCTCACCGTAAACGGCGCGGTGCCGTAGGGCTCGTTCGAGAGCGCCGCGAAAGTGATGGTCTGGGTTAATTTCGTCACCGAGAAGCTCCGGTTGACCGGCGTGGCGGCGTCATAATCCGCGTTGCCTGTCTGAGTAGCTTGAATCGTGCAAGTGCCGGCTTCAACTAGGGTCACGGTGCTGCCCGATACCGTGCAGACGGGCGTGGTAGTCGATGCGAAGCTGACCGGCAGGCCCGAAGATGCACTCGCGCTCACTGTAAACGGCGCGGTGCCGTAGGGCTCGTTCGAGAGCGCCGCGAAAGTGATGGTCTGGGTTACCTTCGTCACCGAGAAGCTCCGGTTGACCGGCGCGGCGGCGGCATAATCGGCGTTGCCTGGCTGGGTGGCTTGGATCGTGCAGGTGCCGGCTTCAAGTAGGGTTACGGTCGTGCCCGATACCGTGCAGACGGGCGTGGTAGTCGATGCGAAGCTGACGGGCAGGCCGGAGGACGCACTCGCGCTCACTGTAACCGTCCCGGTGAGGAGTTCCTGGCTCGGGATCGACGGGAAAGTGATGCTCTGGGTCGCTTGCGTCACCGAGAAGCTCCGGTTGACCGGCGTGGCGGCGGTATAGTCCGCATTGCCGGTCTGAGTGGCTTGGATCGTGCAGGTGCCGACTCCAACCAGCGTCACCGTGCTGCCCGATACCGTGCAGACCGGTGTCGTCAGCGATGCGAAGCTGACCGGCAGGCCCGAGGACGCACTCGCGCTCAGTGTAAACGGCGCGGTGTTGTAGGGCTTGCCCGAGATCGACCCGAAGGTGATGGTCTGGCTGGCCTGGGTCACTTGGAAGCTCTGGTTGACCGGCGTGGCAGCGGCATAGTCCGCATTGCCGTTCTGCGTGGCTTGGATAGTGCACTGACCACCCGAGACCAGCGTGACGGTTGTACCTGACACTGTGCAGACCGGTGTCGTCAGCGACGCGAAGCTGACGGTCAGGCCCGAGGACGCGCCAGCGCTTACCGTGAACGGCGCCGCCCCATAGGTCTTGTTCGACAGCGCGCCGAAGCTTAGAGTCTGGCTTGCTTGCGTCACTTGGAAGCTCTGGTTGACCGGCGTGGCGGCGGCATAGTTCGTATTGCCGGCCTGCGTGGCTTGAATCGTACATTGACCACCCGAGGCCAGTGTGACGGTTGTACCGGACACCGTGCAGATGGTGGGTGTCTGCGAGTTGAAGCTTGCCGGCAAGCCGGAAGAAGTGGTCGCGCTTACCGTGAACGGCGCCGCCCCATAGGTCTTATTCGACAGCGCGCCGAACGTAATGGTCTGGCTCGCCAGCGAGGCTTGGACGAGGTTCACGACGTTGGCCGCCGCACTGTATTCGGCGTTGCCGGATTGAGACGCGGTCAACGTGCATGTCCCGGTGCCGCTGGTCATCGTCACGGTCCCGTTCAAAATCGAGCAGACTCCCGACGCGCCGATCGTCACCGTGAGCCCGGAGGTCGATGTCGCGCTCACCGCGAACGAGCTGTTGTAAGCCGCCGGAGACGCCGGAGGCGTGAAGGTAATGGTCTGCGCTACCTGCGAGCCCGCGCCCGACAACGAGACCGTCTGCGTGCTTCCCGTGTTGTTCAGCGCATTATCCGATAGGCTCACCGTTCCCGTCGCCGCCCCGCTCGCCGTCGGCGCAAACGCCACTCCGATTTCGCACTGCCCGCCCCCACTCAGATCCGTGCTCGACGTGCAATCCGTTCCTCCCGACGCGGCGGAGGCGAAGGGCGCCGAAATCGCCAGGTTCGACACTTGCAAGGCCTGGTTGCCCGCATCCGTAACCGTCACCACCTGCGCCGCACTGGTGGAATCCACGTTGGTCGCCGCGAAACTCAACTGCGCCGCCTGCGTCCGGTTCACCTGTATCACGATGCTCGGATCCGTCACGTACAGGTTGTCCCATGCATCCACCGACACGCCCTGCGGCGAGCTGACTCCCGTCACCGTTAAAGTCGCTTGCGACCCTCCACCGGGACTGACCCTCACGATCCGGTTGTTGCCGGTGTCCGCCACATACACCGCCCCGGCCGCATCCACCGCGATCCCGCGCGGGTTGTTGTATCCGGTCCCATACGGTACCGGCGTCCCGCCGCCATAGGACGGATACGGATACTGGGTCACCGCATTGTTCGTAGTCACGTACACGTTGAGTGCCGCATCCACCGCCACCCCGTGCGGACTCGTCAAACTCGAGGCGATCGTCGTCTGCACCCCCAGGCTCGATAGCTCCACCACATCCCCGTTGGTCGCGTCCGCAACGTACAGATCGCCGCTGGAGTCCACTGCCACGCCTCGCGCGCTCCCCAATCCGCTCAGGTTGACCGTCGATTGATCGGCCGCGTTCAACGTCCCGTTTTCATTCGGAATCATCACCACGCTGCCGCCGGTGGAGATGTACAGATCGCCCGCTCCATCCAGCGCCACTGCGGTCGGTCCCGACAGCCCCGACACCACCGTGGACTGCAGGAACGTGCCTGCCGCCAGCTTCAGTACCGCATTGTTGGCATGATCCACCACGTACACGTTCCCGGCTCCATCCACCGCCGTACCATATCCGGCCGGCGTCTCGGTTCCGGTCAGTGTGGTGGTCGTCAGCGTGCCCGGATCGATCGTGACCGCTCCCGAGTTCCCCACGCCGCTCAGATACCAGGTCATCAACGGCACGGCGCTGCCTTGCGCAAACAGCGTCACCGCGCCGGCTCTCGCCCCGGGCGCCGTGGGCGTGAACGCCACCGTCACCACGCAGCTCTGGCCCGCCGTATAAGCGGTCGCCGTGCAGGTGCTGCTTCCGCCGTCGCTATAATCCAGGCTTGGCGCACCCAACGTCAGTATGTTCACGGCCGTCAAAGTGGTCGCGCTGGTAAAGGTGTAACTGAGTGTTTGCCCCGTGGCTGCCGTGCCTACGCTGCTCGATCCAAAGTTTACAACCGGGCTCGCGAGCGTAACCGTGATGGCCGCCGATGTGGTGCTCGAATAGTTAGCATCGCCCGAATACACCGCGGTAATGCTGTTGCCGCCCAAGCTCAGTTGCGATCCGGTGATACTGATCGACGTTGACGAATGGTACGCGTCCACCGTGGACAAGGTGCCGGTTCCCAGCAGGGTCGCGCCGTCGTAGAAGCTTACGGTCTCTCCCGCCCCGGCAGGCGCGCCGCCCGCCCCGGTTACGGTTACCGTCGCGCTCAATGTGTCAGCCTGATTGGGATAAATGCTGCTGGCCACCGAGGCCGCTGTTACCGATATGTTCCCGGAGCCTCCGGCCATCGCGGCTGTCACTGTGTTCACAACGTTGGCCGCCGCGCTGTAGTTGCCGTTGCCGGATTGGGAAGCCGTCAACGTGCATGTCCCGGTGCCGCTGGTCATCGTCACGGTCCCGCTCGAAATCGAGCAGACTCCCGACGCGCCGATCGTCACCGTAAGCCCGGAAGTCGATGTCGCGCTTACCGCGAACGAGCTGTTGTAAGCCGCCGGAGAGGCGGGAGGCGTAAATGTGATGGTCTGGCTCGCTGGCGTCGCGTTGGTCGTCTCGGTGGCCGTCGGCGCTGCCGAATAGTCGGTGTTGCCCGCCTGGTTGGCGATCACCGAGCATGTCCCGGTGCCGCTGGTTATGGTGTACGTCGCGCCCGAGTTGCTGCAGGAGCCGGAACTGCTGAAGGTCACCGCGTTCCCACTGGCCCCGCCCGTGGCCGCTACCGTGAACTGGCTGTTGTAGGCCGCGCTCGCCGGCGCATTCTGAGTGAATGTGATGGCCTGGGCGGTTTGGGCCGAGAAGTTGGCCGTCACCGACTCAGGTCCGTTCATCGTCAGAGTCAGCGGATTGCTGGTAGGCGTCGTCGTGTTGCCGTTGGAGTCAACGACTGTGAAGTTGACAAAATAGGAGCCGGCAGAGGGCGTCGCGGTGATGATGGCATTCGCGCCGGAATTGTAATACCCGCCCGCGCTCACCGTGCCTCCCGTGGTCGCCGCGGTCGTGAGCTGGTACTGAGTGGTAAAGCTGGCGGTATAAGTATAAGTGTTAGTTGCCGTGGATGACGGAGCGGAGACACTATAAGTGGTGCCGGTGCTGCCGTCTTGCCATTGACTAAAAACGTATTGAGTGCCCGGCGTGTACGCGGAGGTTTGCGGCGTCGTCACGCTCAATTGGCAGGCGCTTGTCGGCGTCCAGGCCAGCGTCAGAGGCGTGGTGAAAGTGGAAGGTGCGCAACCGCTGCCGGCGCTCGTTACGGTGAGGCCGGAGGGCACAGTAGTGACTGCGACGTCGCCATTTTGGAACTTCGGCACAAACGTCACTCCCCTTAAGATGGAGCCGGCTGGAGCGGTATCCAGCAGGGTAAACGCTGTGCCCGGGCTCGTCATCTTCTCCGTCGCCAGGGTATCCGTGATTCCGTAAAGGTAAGTCTGGACGAGATCGTTGTTTGGGTAAGTGGTGACGTAAAGGGTAGCAACGCCACCGCTCACGGTACCTGTCACGCCATATAAGCCGGTGGTCGCGAGGTCTTGCGGGGCGGCCAACGCGTTGGGATTGCAGTTTGTGGCCAGCACGAGGCTTAATCCGTTGTAGAGGGTATAGGCGAGGCTCCATCCGTGAACGGTGATGACATCGCTCGAGCTAGTGCCGGTTGCTGCCGCCGACATCGTCGCGTTTGCGCCCGCGCCAGATACGGCGGTGATCGTCGTGCCGGCCGGGATATAGCCCAACGAATCTGTAATCGTAAGACCAACTTCGCCTTGGGTGAATGCTCCGGACGTCGCGGTCACGGTTTCTTTCGCAGACGTGGATCCGCTATTGGTTACGGAAGCCGTGACGGTTGGGTTTAGAATCCATTTTTGCAACCCGCCGTCGCCCACGCTGCCCGTGCCGCCTAAGCCGGTGCAGGTGGTGTCGGTGTTGGAACTGTTTTTCGGGCTGCCGGTGTCCGCCACATACAACACAGTCGGGCTGGCAAAGAAGAAATTCTGCGGGCTTAAGTTAATTGCGAGCCCAGTATTGTTGAGGTTGTTGCCGTTGCTGGTGTTGCCTGATCCTTGCGAATTGATGGTGTATTTCCCGGTTCCGCCGGTGTTGCCGAAGCCGGGCATCAAGGCCGGGCCGTAGGGACCGTAGCCGGTTCCGCAACCGCCTCCGACTCCTGTGCACGTGAACAGGGAGGTCGCTGGAGGATCTCCCAACGTGCCGATGAGGGCGCGGTTATACCCTGAGCCCCCTGGCTTGTCGTCCGCCGAAACGTACAGAGTGCCGTTGTAGATCTGGACCATCCGCGTGCTTTCGGAAGAAGTGCAAGTGGTTGTGTTGGTACATCCCGACGGTCCGTTGTCGGGCCCCGTAATGGCTATGGGATTGTTGAGACCGTTGCCATTGTTGGTTCCCAAGGTGGTTAGGTACACACCCTGAGTGTCATCGTAGTTTTTCGACGCCGAATCGCAAAGTTCGTCACTCGGATCCCAATTCTTGCATCCCTGGCCGGAAACGTAGATGTTGACTCCATCGGGGGAATAGGTGCTGCGTGCATCGTTCTGATTGAAGATGCCGTAGAGCACCGTTGAAGTATTAACGTTGCCGTTGGGGTCGATCAACGCCACCACGCGTGGCACTGGCGTATTTCCGCTGTAAGTTTGTCCCAACAGGGTTCCCGTCTGGGCCGCCGCCGGGTTTCCGTTCTCCGGGACGCATGCATTGCTGAGCATCGTCGAACCGGGACAGTAATCAAGATAATTGACGTTGAAGGTCGCGCCGTTTATGCCGTAGCCTATCAGCGTTAGGTATAGACCGTTGCCGGAAAGCTGTAGTGTGCCCTCCGACTGAGATCCGTAATCATCGGAAATGGGGAAGTTTGCACCAGATGTGTTTTGCGGCAATTGGAGAGAATTCACGAACGCGACACTAGACGCGCCGTTCACCGAGTATTGCCACAGGCTCCAGGGAGCTGCCTGATCGTCCCCGTAGCTGTTAGGGCCGGTCCCGGTGGTGGCGCCCGTCCCGCCCACTGGGGGCGTTGCGCATGTGGCCGTGCTTGGCGTAGCGTTCGGCGGCGTACCTCCATAAACTCCGCAGCCTGCAACCGACACCACCAGGTTGCCCGGCGTGAAATAGGGAGGTTGGGCTGTTGGCGCCTGTGCTAACGCCGGCACACTCAGCGGCAACAACACTGCCAGCGATGCAATCGTTTGCGCGATTTTACCGATTCTTCCTTCGGGCACACGAATACTTTGTCGGTGTTTCAAGCTGTTCCCCTTGGTTTTGCTTTGCTGCGGCTCTCAAGCTATCAGGCCAACATTACACACGCGTGACGCGAAGAATTATTTTTTCGCGAATCGTCTTCTGAAAGTACCGCGGGGTTTGCCATCGAAGCGTTTAACGCTACTTGAGAAGCTGCGCCCCAACCTCGGGCAGCACCTGCGTGCCTTCCGCGCTCACCGCCTCCAGCGCCAGCGGATCCAGCCCCAGCGCCTGCAGGATGGTGGGCGCCACCTGCGCGGTTCGTGTTGTCACCGAGACAGTCTGCGCCGTAAAGCGTGGATTAGCCACCAGCAATATGACGTTGGTATCGTCATGCCCGAACCCGCCATGATCTCCGATCATCGCCGTGTTCCCCGAGTAAGTCATGCCTGTGTTCGGCGTCACGATGATGTCCGGGGACCGCGGGTCTTGGTAGGGACCCAGGCCGCCCACGTTGTAATTCAGCGCCAGCGTGGGTCCGTAATAGATCTCGCCCAGCCCGATTGCCGCGGCGTTTTTTTCGAGCAGCGCCACAGCGCTCGTCAGGCTCGCGCCGGGAGCCAGCCAGAGCACAGACACATCGTCTTCGGTGGCGCCAATGCCTCCCGCAGTCAGCGGCGACTCCGAGGCGGGGACGGCAGTGCCCAGCAGCGTGGCCGGCGTGTTCGATCCGTTCGCCACGTACATGGTCGGGTCGATCGGCGACTCTCCATGCTTCGCCGTGACGATGATCAGTGTGCTGTCGTACAGGTCGGCGTCCTTGAGAGCGTTGACGATGTCGCCGATGGAGGCATCTACAAACTGGATTTCATTCACCAATGGTGCGCTGGGCCATGCCGCGGCGTTCTGGTAACCCCCCGCGCCCACGCCCGGCTCGTTCAGGCTTTGTCCAAAGTACACCGACTGGAAATTCATGCCGAAGACTTCCGGCACCTGCGCCGGCCCGCCGGAGTGGGTCTTGCCCGCAATCTGGTTCAGCAGGCCTTTCAATCTCAGAGCGTCATAGCACTGGATGTTTTGAAAGCTGCTGTTCCATGCTGACGCGCCGGCCGAGTCGCGGATCGGGTTGCACGCAGCGCCTAACGAAGTTTTTATGCCGGGCAACGCTATCACCGCGGAGTCCACCTCGGGCGAATAATAGTCGTTCAAGCCCGTGCCGCCCGGTCCGGCCACCATGGAATAGGACGCGTGCTTATCGATCCAAGCCGTGTATCCACCGGCCGCATGGACCACGCTGAATATCGTGTTCACCCGGACGAAGTTCCACGGGTACACAGGCGCGCAACCCGCGGCCGGATCCCGCACCAGCTTACTCGGATCGATGGAGGCGATACCGCCCTCGGTCGCGCTGGCGCCAGGCGCGCCTCCATTCAGTTTGGTGTCGTCATAATCGATGCCTTGATCGTAGTCGGTAGTCGTTCCCGGCGGCGTTGCATAGGGCGTGCATGTTCCCCCGGCCAAGCCGGTGCCCGTGGTCGCTGCCGGCGGAGCGAGCGACCGGTCATAAGCGACGTCGTAGTAGATTCCGGTGGTCTTCGGCGAGCCGCCCGTAACCAGAGCCGCGATTCCAGGAAAAGAGTCCGATGGCGTGGACGAAGCAGCGGCGACATAGTTAATTCCGGTCTGGCCGAGAGCTGCCAGGTTCGGGCAGTACGAATCCCCGCCGTTGATGCCGGCAATCCCATTCGCGCAGTTGTAGAAATCCACGGCGTGCATTCCGTCGATGCTTAACAGCAGTACGTGCTTGATGTATCTCGAGCGCAGCGGGCCCGTCTGTGCCGCCATGCCCTGCGTCCACCAGGCCAGCGTTCCCACGGCCGCAATTCCAGCCACCAGTAGTTTTTTCGCGGTCATCTAAAATCCTCAGCGAGAATGCTAACTCACGTAAGCTTACGCTGGCGTTACAGCGCCGTGAAATCTCGGTGAATCCGTCGAACTGTATGCTCTCGCCCACAACCGCCTGACGAGCAATCCCGCGCGCTGTTCGATTTCCGCCATCGCATCCAGGATCGCGTCCTCGCGGAAGCGCCGCCCCACCAGTTGAACACCGGCCGGCAGATCGTCAACCAAATCCACTGGCAGGACGCCGGCCGGCAGCCCGAGATAGTTGATGCCGTAGCTGTAGATCGCCGCATCGAAAACATCTTTGGTCTGGGCCAGCCCCAGCGCGTCGTAGTTCCACGGATACAACGGCCGCATCAGGAACGGCGTCAGCACCAATGGATAGTCATCTAGGAACACGTTCCAGGCGCGCATCATGCGCGTTCGGTCGGCCAAGCCGGCGCGATAGTCGTCCAGATCTAAAATCTTTCCGATTTCGTAATACCAGCCGAAGATCCGGCGCAGATCGTCGCTTCCTGACTTTTCGACGGTTGCACCCAGCGTCCCCTTGAGTTCCGTGAGCAGCACCGTGAACCAGCCGCGCGCCGGTTCCATGATGGAAGGCGGCTCCGTTTCCACTACGTCGTATCCAGCGTCGCTCAAGTAACCCGCTGACCGGTCAATCAACTGAAGAATGCCGGGATGAACCGGATATCCGTGACCGTTGCGTGTGACCGCAACCCGAATCGGCTTTTCCAACGGCCGGCCGTCGAAGGGCGCGGGCACCCATGCCGGATCGCGCACATCGCCCGCGGCCATCACGCGAGTGGCCAGCCGCACGTCGGCAACGCTCCGAGCAATTGCGCCTTGCACTGAGGTGAGCTGCGCAAGCAGGCCGCGCTCAACGGTTGCCGAGGGATTGAACGCCGGGACTCGGCCCAGGGTCGGCTTGATCGTCGCCACGCCATTGGCGAAGGCCGGAAACCGCAGCGACCCTCCGATATCGTTGCCATGATGAATGGGGCCGAAGCCCGCCGCGGCCGAAACCCCGGCGCCGCCCGATGATCCACCGGGAGACGCGTCGGGATGCCACGGGCTCCAGGTACGCCCGTGCAATGGGTTGACGGTGGTGAGACGCATCGAAAGTTCGGGCGTGTTGGTGCGGCCTACGATGATGGCGCCGGCGCGGCGCAGGTTGCGCACCACCGGTGCATCGGCGGGCGCGATGACATTGGCGAACGCGGGTAGCCCGTTGGTGGTCGCTTGCCCCTCCTGATCGACATTCACCTTGATGGTCACCGGAACACCGAAGAGCGGCCCCTGCTCGGCCGACTGCTGGAGCGCGCCATCGGCCGCTGCCGCCGCAGCAAGCGCCTGATCGGTGAGATCCATCACGATCGCGTTCAGCCGAGGGTTCAACGCGCGAATGCGCTCCACGACAGACCCCATCACATCGGAACAGGAGAACCGCTTTTCCCGGATACCCGCGGCCACTTCCACCGCGCTTTTTTGCCACAACGCTTCAGCCATCGCTCGAACCTAGCACAGCCCGCGGTGCTGCCGCATGGCCACATTGCAGCCCACCTTACAGAATGTGTGGTTTGATGGTTTTTGTATCGTATGCACACTCGCCAACTCGCCGCCATCGCACTGATCACCCTCTCCAGCGCTCTCATCGCCCAAGCCCAGAGCGCGTCTACTCCCGAGCCCTCTTTGCCGCGCACGGCCGACGGCAAGCCGGATTTCTCCGGCATCTGGCAGGCATCCGATAGCGTGGCAGCCGATCTCCAGGATCACTCCGCCCGTCTCAACATGCCGGCCGGGCGATCGATTGTCGCCGGCGGCGCAATCCCATATCAACCCTGGGCCGCCGCTAAGAAAGCCGAAAACTTTCAAACCCGGCAGAAGACCGATCCGGTCGGGCAATGCTACATGGCCGGCACGCCTCGCAGTATGCTTCTGGATTTTCCATTTCAGATCTTCCAGACGCCCCAGATCATTGCCATGGCCTTCGAGTGGTCGCTCGACTATCGCCTGATCTACACCGACGGTACTCCGCATCCCGAAGACTACGATTCCTGGATGGGCGATTCACGCGGACGCTGGGACGGAGACACCCTGGTTGTAGACGTCAGCAACCACAACGACAAAACCTGGTTCGACATGGCCGGAGACTTTCACAGTGACGCGCTGCATGTGGTGGAGCGCTACCGCATGACCGACTCCGACACCATTCAGTACGAAGCCACCATCGAGGACTCGAAGGTCTTCACCAAGCCGTGGACCATCCGGCTCCCGTTGCATCGGCGAACCGATCGGGACAGGCTTTTCGAGTACGTCTGCCAGGCTGAAGTGGAGGAGGCCAACGGCGCGTTCACGCGGGAACAGCGAACCTGGTATCCCGGAAGCGGAACCGCGCCCCCGGTGGCCATGGCCGACACTGCGCGCGTGCCAGCCCCGACGCCCGAAGCCGTACCGAACCTTCGCCGGACGCCCGATGGCAAGCCGTTGTTGCAGGGTTTTTACGAACCCGACGCCGGAGGCGCCAACTACGGCCTGGAAAAACGCGCCCCTAACACGCTTACCCCGGCCGGCCGCGGCGTGATCGTCGATCCGCCCGACGGGAAGCTGCCGATGCTGCCGTGGGCGGTCGAGGAACGGGCCGACCGCAACCTCACCGAACGCGGTTACGACGATCCCACCGCGCACTGCTTTCCCGCCGGTGTTCCGCGGTCCATGTATGTTCCCACGGCGTTTCAAATCATTCAAACCGCCGATCACATCCTCATCCTGCACGAGCGCACTTCGTGGCGGATTATTCGCCTGGACGGGCGCGCCCACTTGCCCGACCCAATCCGCTTGTGGCAGGGCGATTCGGTGGGCCGATGGGAGGGCGACACGCTGGTTGTCGACACCACCAACTTCAACGGCAAGACCTGGCTGAACGAGTTCGGTGAAGTTGTCAGCTACGCCGAGCACGTGGTGGAGCGATTCACCCCGTCGGGTCCCGACCGGCTCAGTTACGAGGCCACCATCACCGATCCGGTGGTGTATTCGCGGCCCTGGACCATCGCGTTTCCGATGAAGCGCGAAAAGTTTGAGCTGCGCGAAGGCGCCTGTCACGAGGAAGATCGCGACCTCCCGCACCTGAAAGCCCTCAAAGACGCAGCGGCCGGGAAAAAATAATCCGAACAACCCCGGCTTTTGTACCATGGAATCACATGGACTCCAGCCCCGCCCTTGCCATCCGCAACCTGCGCAAGGTGTATGGAAACAAGGCGGCCGTGGATGGGCTCGATCTCGAAGTTCCGCGCGGCTGTTTTTTCGGCTTCCTCGGTCCCAATGGCGCGGGCAAGACCACCACCATCCGCATGCTGATGGGCCTGGCCCCGCCTACCTCCGGCAGCATCGAGCTGCTGGGGCTTTCCATGCCCGAGCATGCCTTGGAAGTGAAGGGCAGGATCGGACTGGTTCCCGACGAGAGCCTGCTGTTCGATCATCTCACCGGCCTGGAATTCACCGAGTTCGTCGGAAGAATGTACGGGCTGGCGCGCCCGGTGGCCCGCGAACGATCCCGCGAGCTGCTGGCGTTGTTCGAGCTCGACGCCGAGCCCGGTAAACTGATCGGCGATTATTCCAAGGGAATGCGCAAGCGCGTGGCCATGGCCGCCGCCCTCATTCACCGGCCGGAGTTGTTCCTTCTGGACGAGCCCTTCGAAGGCGTGGATGCCGTCGGCGCCAGGCTCATGAAAGATATCCTGCTCGATCAAGTGCGGCGCGGCGCCACCATGTTCCTGACATCGCACGTGCTGGAAGTGGTGGAGCGGCTGTGCGACCGCGTGGCCATCATTCACGACGGCAAGCTGGTGACATCCGGCACTATGGCGGAGCTGCGCACCGGCTCCGAGACGCTGGAAGACGTGTTCGTGCGCGTCGTGGGCGGCCATCCGGCCGAAACGCTGGACTGGCTATAAGGCGGCGTCACGCGATCCGCCGAACCCGCGCTGCTGTACACTTACTAGCGGGAGATTCACCATCGTGCCTACCATTACGACCAAAGACGGTATAGAGATTTTCTACAAGGACTGGGGTAAAGGACAGCCTATAGTTTTCAGCCATGGTTGGCCACTCAGCGCGGACGATTGGGACAACCAGATGTTGTTCTTCCTGCATCACGGCTATCGGGTGATCGCCCATGATCGCCGTGGGCACGGCCGGTCCACCCAGACCGCCGACGGCCACGATATGGACCATTATGCCGACGACCTGGCGGCTCTCACGGCGCATCTCGACCTGAAAAACGCCATCCATGTCGGCCACTCCACCGGTGGCGGCGAGGTGACGCACTATCTGGCTCGACACGGCGAAAGCCGCGTCAGCAAAGCAGCGCTGATCAGTGCGGTGCCGCCTCTGATGGTGAAGACTGCCGCCAATCCGCTCGGCCTTCCCAAAGAAGTGTTCGATGGTCTGCAGGCGCAACTCGCCGCCAATCGTTCGCAATTCTATCGCGACCTGCCCTCCGGGCCTTTCTACGGCTACAACCGGCCGGGCGCGAAATCTTCGGAGGCTGTCATCGAAAATTGGTGGCGTCAGGGCATGATGGGCGGAGCCAAAGCGCATTACGACGGTATCGTGGCTTTTTCTCAAACGGATTTTACCGAAGATCTTAAGAAGATTAACGTCCCGGTCTTAGTCATGCACAGCGAGGACGATCAGATCGTGCCTTATGTCGCCGCCGGCCCGCGGTCCGCTCAGTTGCTGAAGCACTCAACTTTCATCAGCTACAAGAACTTCCCCCACGGTATGCCCACCACGGAAGCTGACACGATTAACGCCGACCTGCTGAAGTTCATCACAGCCGCTGCGAAGGCCGGAGCTTGAACACGTTGGATCATTGATGGACGCCACCCTCTATGTGCAGCTTGGCTAGTTTGACGGCTTCCTCCGGCGTCTTCCCGTCCTGTCGCGCGACTATGTAGGCCGCATACCATCCCGACCAATGGTGCTTCGGTGCGGTTGGTTCGTACTGGCCATGATGCTGCTCCGTCTCAACCAAAAGCTCTGTCAGCGTCGAGACGTCCAAATTGCTGAGTCCGCGTCCGGGCAGGCGCGTCGTGATCTCCTGGAACAGCCAGGTGTTGCCATCCGGGTCGTTGAACGCGGCAAAGGAATCGTAGCTGCGGTGACCGGGGTCCGGCCCACTGACGCGCCCGTTGCTTTCGGGACGGAATTGAGCGCCCGGTCTCGAAGCATGGAACACCTCGCTGACCTCGACACCGCGGGCAACCAGATCCTTGCGAGCAGCTTCAACATCGGAAACGATCAGGTAGAGACCCTGGGCAGAGCCCGGCGCGGCCGTCGTTATCTTCGCGCCGAATTGAACCGAGCACCCCGACCCGGGAGGCGTGAATTGGACCACCCGGAATCCGTTGTCGAATGGAAAATCCGCATCCAGCCGCCACCCAAGCTTGGTGTAAAACGCTTTCGAGCGATCGACATCCGCCACTGGAATGACAATCACCTCGAACTTCATGTCCACTTTCGCGCCACTCGCGAACGGTTCCTTGTTTATCACACTTGAGGGTGCCATTCTTTTCTCCTGCGTATTCCCCTGGCCGGAGGGCAATGTGTAAAGTAGCCTGCTTACTCCGCTTATGCTGAGCCTGCCGCTCTCGCCGCCCCGCTCCGGGCTTCGATGGCTTTGACTGAGTTTGCAAACGCCTTCTCCAAAACGCCCTTGCCCACGGTGCCGAGCACCAAGCCGAGAAACCATCCCTTGAGGTTCTTGCCTTCGCGTACCACCACCACGTCGATGTCGGTCAAACCGTCGGGACGGCATGTGAATGTGTAGGTGTGGCCGGACGCCCCTCCCCACGTGTTGGAGTCGGTTGTCGTGAGGACCACGTGGTTGGGATCGGACCAGTCGTAGTGCAGGCGTTCCCAGATGCCGCCCGAGCCTTCCGTGACGTCGGCCTGCGAAGGGCCGCGGCTATGCACCTTCAGGGAATCATCGGCGCTGTTGCCAAAAAGCTTCGAGCGGCCAGGCCCGAAGTCGGTGAGCCCGGCCAGGTACTGCTCGGGCGTTGATGTGGTTGTCTGGTGCATATGGATCGTGGACATGCATCCCCCTTTTTTAGCTAGGCCGCGACGAACTGCTGTCCGCCGTCGATGTCATAGGTTGCGCCCGTCAGGGCGGTATTGGTCATAATGTGTACGGCCAGCGCGGCCACATCCGCCGGTCCCACCACGCGTCCGATCGGAAGCGTGGCGCGAAGCTGGTTGCGGCGTTTTTCCAGCTCATCGCCCAGCAGTTCCGCGGACAAAGGCGTGTCCACGAATCCCGCTGCGATGAGGTTCACTCGCACGGGCGCGATTTCAAGCGCCAGGTTAGCGGTCAGGGAGGGGAGCGCGGCAGTGACTGCGCCAGCGATGCTCATGCCCAACGCTGGGCGTCGGCCACCAGTGCCGCCCATGAAGATCAGTGTTCCTCCCGGCCGCACTTTGTTCGCTGCGAAGCGCGCGACATAGAGTGCCTGCAAGAGATGCTCGCCCAGAAGACCGCGAATCTTCGCGAAGTCCATGTCGGCCAGGCGGCCGTAGTAAGGCCGGCCGGCGGTCACCATCACGTGGTCGATGGTCGGGAGTTCGCCAAAGAACCGATCGATAGCAACAGGATCCTCCGCGTCGAAGGCCGCGGTGCTGAGGGCATCCACCTCACTCGCAGCGTGCTTGAGGCGCTCGGCATTTCGTCCCGTTAGGATCACCTTGGCCCCTTCCGCGCGTGCGCGACGTGCCGTTTCGAATCCGATGCCGGAGCTGCCGCCGATCACCACAACGGTCTGCCCGCCGAGCTCTGGTTCACGGTGGACGGGAGAGGGAATAGTGCCCATCGTTCCTCCGATCTGGGCATTATACTCCTTGCTGCGCTCACAGAAGTCGGAAAGCTACGCTCGCAAAATCAACACGAAGCCCGCCCACCAAGTCGTATGCCTGATACCTCCTAGGTTGCCCCCTGGAACCGCCCGGGGCTATACTTGGCCGAGTTTATTCACATGAAATTGACTGTCCAGAGCCATGTCACCGACGATGTGCTGGTGATCCGCTGCAAAGGGCGTCTTTCGTACGGCCAGGAGATCGAAGCTCTGGAAGCCGAGGTGCATAAACACACCAGGATTCCCGGCACCGACTTCTTGATCGTCAAGCAGGTGGTGATTCAATTGGCCGAAACGGACTACGTTGACAGCTCCGGATTGGGAGCCTTGATTCGATTGTTAGGCGTCTTGCGGGCCGCCGGCGGCGGGCTAAAATTATGCCATTTGTCGCCGACCGTGGCCAAGGTGATCGAGGCCACCAAACTGGACACCTTGTTTCACCCCTACACCACGGAGGCGCACGCCATTGCCTCGTTTTCAAGCGGGCATCGAACCCCCGGCGACTCGTTGGGACCGTCGAAGATCCGAATCGTATGCGTGGATCCGTCGGCTAATTTGTTAGCGAGCCTCTACGCGCTCCTGAAACTTTCCGGTTATGAAGTCTTCACCACCCCTCGCACCACAGACGCCGAAACCCTGGTGAGAGCCGTCGCACCCGCGTTGGTGATTTGTGGACCGGGGATCATGGACCTTCCCAGGGGTCCGGCGATGATCCAGAAGTTCCGGCAAAATGGCCGTCCCCGGATTCTTCAGCTTCCCTCCGATTTTCACACTGCGGAGGCGGGTCAGGCGGGACAAGATCTCATCGCTCAGGTGAAGTCGCTCGTCGCGGATTAGCCGCATCGGGTGTGCGACATCACATCGGTACACGCGGCTCCAGCGGTACACGCGGCTTCAGCGGTACACGCGGCTTCAGCGGTACACGCGGCTTAAGCCGCGTTTTGCCAAATCGCGCGAGAAGGCCCCGTCCCTTTCAAGAACCTCCGCCACGCGGTCCTATGGTCTGGGGCTCGGGTGGCATAGGAGTGATGCAGTTCAGTTTATCCGATCACCAACCTCGACCCGCCTTTTCTATCTCCCCTGCGACACAATCTGTCCACTCCCCGGTCGGCTGCATCCCCGCCTATGTTATTCCGGTACACGAGGTACACAAATGGCAACCGCAGCCCATGCTGAAGCAACGCCAACAACAACGGACCCCGCCCGGAGTTGCTCCTGTCGGCCGTATACCCCTGCCGTGTTCAGTGTCCGGCTGATAGCGCCTGCAAATCCGTCGCACTCAACGCACGATCATAGATGCGCACGTCGTCCATGAGCCCGCGGAACAAGCCTCCCCCCGCCAGAAAATTCCCGATGCGCCACGGCGTCGCCACGCCGGTGTCCGGAACGTCGGTCAATGTTGCCGACGACTGCTCTACACCATCCACATAGATCCTGGCGATGTTAGTTCCCGGTCCCTCATAGACGCCTGCCACGTTGTGCCATTGGCCGTCGGCGACGGATGCGGTTCCCTGCACCACGCCGAATCCGTACCCGTTGCCGACGGCCGCATCAGACCCGGTTCCGGTGATGAACAGATGGAAGTTGATCGCCGGCGGCGCGCCTCCGTAACTTCCGTAGTGTAGGAGCGCATTGTCCACAGTCTGAGCATTCGTAATATTGATCCAAGCGGTAATGGTTCGAGCAGCACTGCCGGTGGGAAAATCGGTTCCTGGCGACGAGCCCGTGATGAATCCAGTGCTCCCGTCGAAGCTGAGTGCGCCGCCAAACATGCCGGGCACGCGCGTAACGCCTCCCGAGATCGTACCTGCATTGCCATTGCCCGACGAGTCCGTGACCGTAGAGCCGGCAGCTTCGTCGAACTTCCACCAACCCACCAGCCCGGTGGTGGTGTCGCCACCCGTTCCACCCGCTCCCTTTACGGCTACGGTTACGCCCGGTTGGCTTGACGCGCCGCCCACCGTCACCACCACGGGCTGCGCTCCCGAACCCAGTCCGGCCGGAATCGTCGCGTTTACTTGCAGCATTCCCGCCACCAGACCTGGCGCTTCGCCCGCGTACCCCACCGTGGCGCCCACCCCTCCGATGGTTACCGAAACGGGCGCGATGGGAAGTGGCAACACCGTTCCAGTCAAAGCCCCATCAAGACCCACTGGATTGGTTTGTCCTTCGCCGGTTCCGTACAAAACAACCACGGAGCCGGGCGCCGCGGGATTGGCGGCCGAATTGACGCTTAGGTCCTGATTGAGAATCGCGCCCGGGCCTTTGCCCGACGCATTGGCCGTGAACAATCCGGGGATCAC
The DNA here is from genome assembly GCA_963824345.1 of Bryobacterales bacterium. Lineage (GTDB taxonomy): Bacteria > Acidobacteriota > Terriglobia > Bryobacterales > Bryobacteraceae > Palsa-89. The sequence goes on along the minus strand of CAWGOZ010000002.1, from coordinate 397,000 downwards.
GTCGACAACCTGGAGCGATGCGACGTTCGACTTCACGCCGTTATAAACTACCTGCATTTCCGTGACGCCTCCGACGGCCACCTCATAGGGCACCATCACCGCCGTTTGTCCGGCGGAAGCATAGATGATGGGCGCCGGTGCCCCGTCGAATAAGACCTGCGTGTTGCCCGCCGATGTCGCGACGGCGCCGTTGGACAATTGCAATCCGGCGAGCGAGGCCGGACCCAAATTCGACCCGTATATCACGACCATCTCGCCTGGCGAAACGCCGCCGCCTTGACCGCTCGCCGCGTTCAAGACCGAAATAGCGGAGTACGACGGCGTGCCCGAATTCGACGCCACTCCAGCACCGGTAGCGTTAATGGCTACCGATGGCGCGTCGGGATCGTCGCTGGTCAAAGTGAATACGGTGTTTTGTTCGCCAACGGCCGCCGGAGTGAATTTCACCGTCACGGCCTGGGACTGTCCGGGCTGCACGCTGAACGGAAGGGATGGGGAGGTTATCGAGTAAGCCCCGTTGCCGCTCTGGAACTTGCTAATGTTCAGTATTCCCGGTCCCAGGCTGTTCACTTGGAAGCTCGCAGCCGTGGATTGGCCCACCACCACGTTGCCGAAATCGACCGAATTGGAGGGAAGGCTGACAGTGGACTCCGGACCCGCCACGGCTTCCGCTTGGAGCGGGACTACGATGTTGGGTTGTGCAGGGTCGCTGCTGGCGATACTCAGACTGCCATTCACCGAGCCGGTCGAAGTTGGGTTGCAGAGTAGAGTCACGGACTGTTGTCCACCCGCGCCGATGCTGAAGGTCACCGGAGGATAGATCACGCTGAACGATCCGCCCGTGCTTGCTGAAGTCACCGTCAGGGGTCCATTCCCGGTATTTTGCAGCAGAACTTGTTGCGTCCCGCCCACCCCCACTTGAACCTTGTTGAAATTGACGGCGCCTTGTGGAGGCGTCAAATGCGGTTTCTGATTGATCGTCAGCGGACCCACCTTAGCTGTGGCTGTATTCAAACCGTCGCTGGCCTCCAACTGAAACATGACCTTGGAACCGCCGCTGATCTGCGTGGTGTCTACCGAATATGTGGTTCCGGTAAGATTGACGTCCAGCGGTGTCCACGTCGTGCCGCCATCCGAACTTTGGAGCAGGTTGTAAGTGAGCGGCGAAGCTCCGGTTGAGTTCCAGCTCAGAGTCAAAGTGCCGGCAGTGTGGCTCGATCCCGCGCTGGGCGATGTGAACCGCACGGTTGGCGGAGTCACATTGGCGGTGAGAGAGGCCAGCTCGGACGCGCTGTTCGCGGCAACCAAACCCACCTGATTCGCCCCCGCCGGCCACGGCGCGCGAACGGCGAACGGCGATGGATCCAAGCCGCCTGCGAGGTTCACCGTGAAACAATAATCGCCCAGCGCGCCCGACGGTCCGCTGAACTCGAGACAGTAGTTGCCGTTGGGATCGGACGAATCCGCCGGCGTATCGGAGTTGTCTAGAAATCCGGAATCAAGATCGCCGCTGCCGCCATTGGCGGCAACATCGCCTGAGATCGTGAGATACTCGCCCGCCGAATTAGCCATAGGCATGGCGCGCGCCGCCTTTTGCGGACGCGCCGCGTTTTGACTCGATGACGACTCGTAGGCATCGAAGATGGCATTATATTGAGCCGAAGAAATCCAACCGAAGATAGATGCGAGTCCATTGGCGTTCAGAGCAGCGAAGCCGGCCGGTATTATGTCCAAGTCAGGTGCCCAGCCCGGCAGATCCGTTTTGCTCGGAGCGTAAGCGCTCGCGCCCAAAACCGCTGCAATTGAGGAAGCGGCCACAAACGGATCGTCGTAACGTTCGTCCTGTATGAAGCGGACTCCCGGATATTCAAACTGCGCCAGCTTGCGGCCTATCGTATTGGCATTGGCGATGGCGCCGCCCCGCGGATTAAGCCATGCGATGAGCTCGTCGGGCGCCAGCCCGTTGATCGCCAGTTTGTAGTAAATTACCAGGAATCTCTTAACCAGCTTCTGAAAGCTGAAATCCGAAGCGAAAGAGTCGACCTGTATTTTCGCAGCCGGCAGGTATACCGTATTGTTGTCCGGCATTGGGAACACATCTTGCAGGAACTCGCCTACAGAGTTGAACCCACTGGAAGACCCAGGACAAGCGTAATTAAGCTCCGTGGTGAATTCGCACACCAGGACCGGCAGTACCACATAAGGCTGGGGCCACTTGTTGTTTAGAAAGGTCAGTCTAGGCGAGGTCCCGGTCTGAACGTCTCCGTTGATGGGGTCGTCGGTCGGGTCCTGAGCTTGAATACTCACTTGCAGGGTGTCGCTCCCGGCAGCGACCCATGGACCACTGATGCGAACGTCGATAGTGCCCCAAAGATTGGGATCGGGGAGCTCGGAGTGGAGAGTGCCCAGCACAGGCCCAATGGTCAGCGGATTTCCACTCTGATCTACGCGAGTCTGCGAGGTCAGCGTCACACTAACCGGCGTGAAATCCATGTCCGACTTTGCATAAATCCGAACCAGGGCCGTCTTTCCTTGCACCAAGGGAATCTTGTTTCCGGAGCCCTGAATCACCTGGACCACTTCGAGATGGTCGAACGTGATCTTTGGGTTGGACTCGGTGCAACGGGGGGCGGGGCCGCGCGGATCCTCTGAGGACGTCACTGGGCAACCGGACCCTGCGTAAGTGGCCACGGCTTGATAGGTGGCGCTTTGGTTCCCCCAACCGATCACTACCTGAAATACGACGCCGGGACCGACTGGATTACCAGAGTTGTCGGTTCCGCCAGTCAGGCTAAGCGAACTAAAAGTACAGCTCTGGGTTACCGGGCCCGAGGCGACCGGCGGCGACGGCGGACCGCACGTCTGAACATTTTCGCCGGCGCCAAATCCATTGCTGAAGTTCACGCCGACAGCGGAATAAACGCCGCTTTCCGGCCCGCTCACATTCACCGTACCCGTTGCGGTCACCGTAAGGGGAGTTGACAGCATCACGCCGGTTTGTCCGTCATCGGCGGTGAACTGAGTTCCGCTGACGCTGGCCGACCCGACGGAAAGTTGAATACTGCCGGTCGCAGTGTCGCCGGTCGGACAGGAAACGTTGACCGTGAAACTAAGACCAACGGCGCTGGTTTGCGGATTGGCGCCGGAGGTCGTGCAATAGACGCCCGAAGGCGAGAGTGCCATTGGCTGGAGCTGGTAGGTGCTTTGGCCGTCGCAGATGGCCGTGATCGCACCCAACGCCCAGAGACAGATGAATAGCAACCAGAACCGCGCAAATCGAATCATCACGCCATCCTTTTCGTTGCGCCCGACAGGCGGACGCAGCGCCCGTCCACTGTTTGTTGGTCAAAAATTTTATCACAGCCGCAAGAGCACGGTTTTGCAAGCAAACCGAGGCCGGGCCGAGAATCCTAGAGTGGCGATTCAGGGTTCTTCGACAGGTTTGCAACGGGATTCAAAGGTCCCAATCAATCCCTGTTTGTTCAGTCGACCTGAAGCAACCGATAGAACCAAATCCGCAAGTTCTTCCTCGGCGAAGATTGGGTCCCAGTTATTCAGCAGCAGGAATGTGATGGCCGCGTTCGCGCCGACTCGTTTTGTTACCGTCGATGAACGCGTGGTTCTGGCAAAGATGAAAAAGATACGCTGCCGCCATGGCCGGAATCGAGGTGTGTAGGAATTCGCCACCGAAGGTTGCCTGTGGCGTGGCGACAGCCGATTCAAGCCCGGCAGGATCGCGCAGACCTCCAGACCCACCATATCGCTCAATCTGTTGCTCATGGATCTCCAGAATCTCATCCAGAGACAGGAACACCGGCTCCATCGAAGGAACTCACTCAGCCAGTTTCCGAAAGGCTCTTCCGTAACGCTTGTGGGCCAGTTCCTGGGCTGCCTCGAACTTCTTCCGCCGAGCTGATTGTTTTGCGGGAGCGACGATCAGCTGTTTCCCATCGGTACTGACATCGAGCGGCGTTTCAGGGTCGATGTTAAGAAGGTCCAGAATCGGACGATCAATCACCAACGCTAAACTGTTTCCATGCTTGGTGAGCTTTTTAACCATGCGCCCTCCGTACCTACAATGTATCACCATGGGAGAGCCCCCTGCCTTGTGGCGGCCTGGGCGAGTCACTAACTCCGGCCCTCGTTTCTATCTTCCCTTCAACAAACTCCGTCCACCCGACGGTCGGCTGCGCCCCCGCCCGTGCTATTCCGTTAGCCGAGGTGCACAAATGGCAACAACAGCCCAAGCTCCCGCAACACCGACAACGGATCCAATCGACAATTGGTTAGCCCGGCGGGCGGCCACCAACCGCGCGAATGCGAAGCACTCCACCGGCCCACGCACCGATTCCGGCAAACAGCGTTCGTCGCTCAACGCGCTGCGCCACGGCCTGACCGCCGCTTCCGCCGTCCTCCCCTCCGAAAACCAGGCCGCCTACGACGCCCATCGCCGCGGCTTCTTCGATGAATACAAGCCCGCCACTCCCACCGAGTCCCAGCTCGTCATCGAAATCGCCGACACCGCCTGGCGTCTCAACCGAATCCCGCTCCTCGAAGCCGAGCTGCTTTCTCAAAACCCCAATCCCCAATTCCTAATCCCGCAGCTGGCCTCGCTCGGACTGCACGGCTCGCGCCTCTCCCGCCAGTTTCAAAAAGCCGTCGATCAGCTCCGCGATATCCAAGAAGAACGCCGCCGCCTCGAGCGCCGCCAGCTCACCGAAGCCGCAGAGCTCTTCCTGCGCCATCAGCGCAAAGGACTTCCTTTTGAGCCCAGTGACTATGGCTTCGTTTTTTCAAAAGAACAAATCGAGCGGCACGCACAAGGGCTGATGCGCCACAACCCGGCCTTTTACGTCCCCCAGGCCTCGCCCATTGCCAACTGCTCCGGCGGAAGCGCAGACTAAAGAGGAATGTGGAACCAGATCAGGGCCATCGTCTGGGCGCAGTGGCGCAGCTCGCGCAACCGCTTTCCACGCGCTAACGTCGGCGGACTGCTCTTCACCGGAGGTCTCACCGCCATCTGGTACGGCGGCTTCGCATATCTCTCTGTGCTCGCGGGAATCCTGCTTTCCCGGCCAGGCGAAATTGCGGCGTTCCGCAAACTCTTGCCGCCCGCTTTACTCATCTGCTTTCTCTATTGGCAGGTGATTCCCGTGTTGCTCACCTCCATGGGCGCGTCGCTCGACCTGCGCAAGCTCCTGGTTTATCCCATCCCCACTCGCGCGCTGTTCAGCGTGGAAGTCATACTGCGCATCTCCACCGCCGTCGAGATGGTGCTCATCCTCACTGGCGCCGCCGTCGGCCTTCTCCTCAACCCGGCCGTCCCCCGTTGGGCGCCATTTACCCTGGCCCTCTTCGTCCTGTTTAACTTGTATTGCTCCACCGGCATTCGGGATCTGATGGTTCGCCTGCTGGCTCGCAAGCGGATTCGGGAGCTGGTGGTTTTCCTGGTGGTGATCGCCGCGGCCCTTCCGCAGTTGGTTTTGTTCCGAGGCTCCCAGGCGCGCATTCGACATTTTTTCGGAGGCGAACCATCCGCGCTGTTGCCGTGGACTGCGGCGTCGCGCCTGGCCCTGGGGGATTTTTCCTGGCCCAATGCCGGAGTGCTATTAGCTTGGACTCTCGCGGCATACATCTTCGGGCGTTCGCAGTTCGAGCGCGGGCTGCGCTTTGACGCGGCCGAGGTTGCCTCTCGCGGATCGTCCACCATGCGCCGCGTCAGCCGCCTGGAGTGGTGGTATCAACTGCCCAACGCGCTGCTTCCGGATCCGCTCGGCGCTTTGATCGAAAAGGAACTGCGGTTTCTGAGCCGCGCACCCAGATTCCGGCTGGTCTTCCTGATGGGCTTCTCTTTCGGCCTGTTAATCTGGGCCCCCATCGCATTCGGCCGCGCCAGCACGCAACACTCCTTCCTCACCGACAACTACCTCACCATGGTCAGCGTCTACGCGCTGCTGTTGTTGAGCGATGCGCTGTTTTGGAACTGCTTCGGGTTCGACCGCAGCGCCGCGCAGGTGTATTTCCTGGTGCCCGTGAAGATGTCCACCGTGCTGGCCGGCAAGAATCTGGCAGCGGCGTTTCTGGTCGTGATGGAGATCCTGGCCATCGCGGTGGTATGCGCCTTGCTGCGGCTGCCACTCAGCGGCCTCCAGATTCTGGAAGCCTTCGCCGTTACCTCGGTCATTACTCTGTTCACCGTGGCGGTCGGAAACATGAGCTCGCTCTATAATCCGCGCGCGGTCAATCCGGTGAAAGCCATGCGAACCGCCGCCAGCAGCCGGGCGCAGGCGCTGCTGATGCTGGCGTTTCCCGTCACGCTGGCCCCTGTGGCTTTTGCCTATTTGGCGCGCTACGCTTTCAATACCGAGTGGGCGTTTTTCGGCGTGCTTCTGTTCGGCGGAATGCTGGGCGTGCTGCTGTACTTTTACTCCCTGCAGTCGGTGCTGAAGGCCGCGGTAGATCGCCGCGAGCAGATTATCACCGCTTTGAGCAGCGGCGAGGGCCCGATCGAAAATTAATGGTAAGCTGCCGGTTTTGCCAGCTCGCGCTGCATCCCAATTACGTCGTGTTCGAAGATGACCTGTCCATCGCGTTCTTGGATTATCGTCCGCTCTTCACCGGACACACGCTGCTCATTCCCAAGGTTCATTACGAGACGCTCGAAGATTTGCCGGCCGAACTGGTGGGGCCGTTCTTCGCCAACGTTCAATTGCTCGCGCGCGCCGTCGAACAAGGCATGCAAGCCGAAGGCACATTCGTCGCTATCAACAATCGCGTCAGCCAAAGCGTTCCACATTTGCACGTGCATATCGTGCCCCGGCGGAAAAAAGACGGTCTGCGCGGATTCTTCTGGCCTCGCCAAGCCCAACCGGGCGAGGCGCACATGCAGGCGGCGCAGGCTGCCATTCGGGCGGCCCTAGCGCGAATTCACGACTTCCGTTCCACGTGCCCGCCAAACTGAAAGCGCATGGCCGAAAGCAGCTTGTCCGCGAAATCATTCTCCCCGCGCGAGCTGAAGCGCTGAAACAAAGCCGCGCTCAGCACCGGAACCGGCGCCGATTCGTCGATGGCCGCCGATATCGTCCAGCGCCCTTCGCCGGAGTCCGATACCCGCCCCGAGAATTTGTCGAGAGTCGGCTCAGCCAGCAGCGAACTCGCCGTCAGGTCCAGCAACCAGGACGCGATCACGCTCCCGCGCCTCCATACTTCCGTGACATCGGCCAGGTTGAAATCGTACTGGTAATGTTCCGGGTTTCGAAGCGGTGTGGTCTCGGCATCCTCTTCCCGTTTGGTCTTGCCGGCGTTGGCGTGATGCAGCACGTTCAGACCCTCGGCGTACGCCGCCATCAGGCCATACTCAATTCCGTTGTGAACCATTTTGACGAAGTGCCCGCCGCCCACCGGTCCGCAATGCAGATAGCCATCTTCGGCCGTGCCGCCCACCTTCTCGCGGCCCGGAGTCCGGTCGATATTGCCGCGTCCTGGCGCCAATGTCTTAAAGATCGGATCCAAATGCTTCACGATGTCGGGCTCGCCCCCGATCATCAGGCAATAGCCGCGTTCCAATCCCCACACGCCGCCGCTGGTGCCGACATCGGCGTAGTGGATGCCGCGCGGCTGCAAATCCTTGGCGCGGCGAATGTCATCGATGTAGTACGAATTGCCGCCGTCGATAATGATGTCGCCCTTCTGCAAGCGCGAGGCCAGTTGTTCCAGCGTCTGATCCACCACAGCGGCCGGCACCATCAACCAGACAGCGCGCGGCGGTTTCAGCTTGGAGATGAACTCGTCGAGCGAACTCGAACCGGCCGCGCCGTCCTTCCCCAATTGCGCCACGCTCTCGGGACTTCTGTCGAAGACCACGCACTCGTGCCCGGCCTTCATCAGCCGGCGCACCATGTTCGCTCCCATTCGTCCTAAACCGATCATGCCCAGTTGCATACGACCCAGCATAGCAGCGCGTCGGATATCATTCGATGTACCACGGCACGTTGACCACCGCGATGCGCTGGCTGCCTTTCAGATACAGCAGTGTCTTCAGCACGGCCCCGCGCTGGTTGTGCAGGACGGAGTAATACCAATGCCTCTCCACCAGTTCCGGAATCAACACCGCGAGCTGGCGCTCCGGATCTTTCTTCTGCAAATCCAAAACATAATCCACAATCGGGCTGGAAACGTAGCGGTAGGGATTTTCCAGAATCACCAGTCTGGGCGCGGCCAACCCGAGCTCCTGAACCGGCTGCTCCACGTACCCTTGCCACTCTTTCTTTAGCTGCTCCGTCCATTCGCAATCCACATGCAGCCCGATCACCTCCGGCGAAATGGACAATGCGAAGGTCAGCGCCTTCTTGGCGACCGCGCTCCAGCTTTCGATAGGAACAATCACCAGAGCCGGGCGAAAATGGCTGAGATCGAGCGGCGTGGAGTCCGCGATCTCTAAGCTCACCCGCTCATAGTGCCGATGCACCGCATACATCAACAACAGCAGTATGGGGATCAAGAGCACGGTAATCCATGCGCCGTCCAGAAATTTCGCCACCAGAACCACCACCACCGTGATCCCGGTGACCAGCGCGCCCAGGCCGTTGATCAACATGTAACGCCCCGCGTGGGGCCCGCGCACCCGCTTCCAATGAAACACCATGCCCAATTGCGAGAGCGTGAAAGCCAGGAATGCCCCCACGGCGTACAGAGGAATCAAGCGGTCCGTGACGCCGCCAAAGATGATGAGCAGAATGCCGGTCAATAGCGTTAAGGCGTAAATCCCCTGGGAATGCACCAGGCGGCGCCCGCGGTTGGCCAGCGACTTCGGCAGGTAGCCATCCAGCGCGATGATGCGGCACAGGCGCGGCAGGTCCGCGAAAGCCGTATTGGCGGATAGCGAAAGGACCAGCAAAATCGAGGCGAGGGTGGTGTAGTAAAACGCGCCGCGTCCCGCCACTGCCGCCACCAGCATGGAGAGCACGCTTTGATAACCGGCGGCGCCTGGATCGGTGGCGGCGATGTGATAAGCCTTCACCAGCCAGGCGATGCCAGCTAGCAGAATGATCAACAGGCCGATGATGATCGTGAGCGTCTGTTTTGCATTCTTGGAAGTAGGTTCGCGAAATGCACGGACGCCGTTGCTCACCGCCTCCACTCCGGTGAGTGCGGTACAACCGCTGGCGAACGCTTTCAGCAGCAGCCATGCGCCGACCATCGCGCTGGCCGCGGGGACCGCCGGAGGAGCGATCACCGGCATGGGATGTCCATGCGCGATCAGCGCCCTGAATGCGCCAATCAGAATCGTGATCAGCAAGGTGCCCACGAACAGATACGTCGGAATCATGAAGATGCCGCCGGTTTCCCGAACGCCGCGCAGATTCACCAGGGTGATCAGAAGGAGAATCCCGAGACACATCGCGAGCGTATGCGGCAGCAGCGATGGTATCGCCGACACCAGCGCTCCCACTCCGGCCGAGATTCCAACCGCCGCCGTCAGCACGTAGTCGATCATCAGAGCGGCCGCGGCCAGCAACCCCGCGCCTTCGCCCACGTTCTCGCGCGCTACCGTGTACGATCCGCCGCCGCCCGGGTAGGCATCGATCGTTTGCCTATACGAAAAGTAGACGATGGTCAGCAGCAGGATGATCGCGCCGCTGATGGGAACGATGTATGCGATGCCGAGCGCGCCCAGCGGGATCAGCAGCGTGAGCGCGGCCTCGGGGCCGTACGCCGCGGAGCTCAGAGCGTCCAGACCGAAGATCGGGATGCCGGCGGCTGGACCGATGCGCTCGCCGTCTTCGGCCGAACTCGCCAGCGGCTTGCCGAGCAATAGGTCAAGGAAGGACATCCATCTATGTAAGCACGGCGGATGCTAAACTAGCATTCGAGCCAGTCGTGGCCGAGTGGCGGAACTGGCAGACGCACCAGACTCAAAATCTGGCGAAGTTCACTCTTCGTGTGGGTTCGACCCCCACCTCGGCCACCAACGTAGGAATGTGCTGTCGCGCTTCAGACTACCAGGACCTGGTGATCGGGACACTCCAGCCGCACGTGCTGGTACAGCGTGTCCATCAATTCCGTCACGCCATGCTGCGCCAGGAACGGCAGGATCGAATACAAGCGCTCCTGCAAATGCTTGTCCGGGAAAATCAATCCCGACATAGAACTCGCGTCCGCGGCGGCGCGCTGGTCGCGGCTCAGCGTTTCGCGCGCGGTTTTGTGCTCCATCTTCGCGAGCTGGTGCGTTATCTTCGCCAGGCTCTTGTTAGCGGCCGCGGCCAGCGTGGCATCGAACGTCATCAGATGGTCGCGAAGGCGTTCCACCGATCGCGAAACTGTGTTGCGAACCTCGCTGAATTCCTCGGTCAACGCCGGCGGCACCAATTTCCGCGCGATCGCATCGCGCACTCCGTCTTCGCCCTGGAAAAAACCCGGCAAGCTCAGTCCGTAGCGATCCATGAGCTTGGCCGTGCGCGCGTCCAGCAACGTAAATCCGCCGCGCGAAACCATCACCGGCATGCGGCCCAGCAGCTCCCGATACAGCACCTGCGATTGCGCCATGTACGCCAATTCCGCGGGCCCGCCCACATAGGCCACCGTTGGAAGCACGTAGTCCTGCACCACCGGCCGCAACAACGCATTGGGCGACAATTGTTCCGCTCGGCCGATCAGCTCCGCCGCCGAATACTTGCCTTCTTTGGAAGTGTACTCGCCGTTCTGCCGCCGTAGAGTCGCCCGCCGGTCGCCGTTCAGCAAAAACACCAGCGATGTTTTCGCCTCCACGTGCACCTGCGCGTGATACCCCGCTGCTTCCAGCGCCTTTCCGCGCTCGATCAACTTCGCGTGCAGGCTTTCATCCTGCCGCACGGTTTCCTGCAGCAGGGGCGCGGCCAACCGCCGTATGGATTCATCCAAGGGATCGACGAACAGCAAGCCGCGGCCGGCCAGCAAGCGCTCCAGCAAGGCGCGGAATGCTCTCCCAAAAGTCACGCCAGCCGGATATGCGACGCGCACCATCTCAGCCACTTCTTCGCCTTGCGGAAAACCCGCCAGAGTCTTTCGTAGAAGATCCACGGGCGGCGCTGCGATCGGGATCGCACCCACCGACCGTGCCGCCGTGCCGTCCGTCTCCACGCCCAAGCGAACCGGCCGATGATCGGGGCCGAATACGAACGTATGGTTCACTTCGGCCACGTCATGGTCCTCGGTGGCCAGCCAAAACATCGGGACCGCGGGAATGCCCCGCTCGCTCAACTGCGCGGCCAATCGGAGGGCAGTCAGAGCTTTATAAATGGTGTAGGCGGGTCCGGAAAATAGCCCGACTTGCTGCCCGGTCACCACCGCAACAGTACCGGGCCGAGCCAATAAATTGAGCGAAGCGGTTTCGGCGTTGCTCCCCCGCAACGCGGCTACCAGTGCCGCCCGGCGATCTTCCGGATAGGAGATCTGGCCGGCCGAGGCGGCGTAACTGCCGCTCTCGTGCGGATTGTGTGCATAGAACCGCGCGACCTTATCGAAGTGATATTGGAAATCGGAAAAGAGCGCCGAGTTATGCGGGATTTCAGTGTGTCGAAGACAGGCCGACTCCATCATGCGCAACGTTCCAAGGGTACCAGATGCTCGAAGGCCGCCCAAAGTCTCTAACTTCGGACAGGCAGGTCATTTCAGTTAGAATCAAAATGCGGGCGAAGGTTTCCAATGGACGATCAGGAATTCAAGAACCGGGCTGAAGAATCGCTGCAGGCGCTGTATCGGCGGCTGACGGCCGCGTCCGATGGAGCCGAGTTCGAGGCGGATTTCAACTCAGGCGCGCTGGCCATCGAGTTCGAAGACTCGCCCGCCAAGTTTGTGATCAGCCCCAACGCGCCGGTCCACCAGATTTGGGTTTCGGCGCACTCCAAGAGCTACAAACTGGATTGGGATGGCGCCGCGAACGATTTCGTTTTGCAGCCCAGCCGCCAGACTCTCACCGAGCTGATCCAGGATGCGATTGCGAAGCAGCTCGGAGCCGTAGTCTCGCTCTAAATGTCCGGCGTCTACATTTCCTATCCGTTCTGCGCGCAGAAATGCACGTATTGCAACTTCGCGTCCGGGGTTTTCCCGAGCGAGCTGGAGCCGCGCTATGTCGATGCGCTGGTCACCGAGATTGGCGCGCATCCGTGGAACTGGCAGCCGGACACGATTTATCTCGGCGGTGGGACGCCCAGTGGAATGGCGCCGCACGATCTGGATCGGATACTGGTTGCGATCCCGGGCCGGGCACACTGGCGGGAAGCGACCATCGAAGTAGCGCCTGGCGCAATTTCCAGCGAACGTGCCGCGGCGTGGGCCCGAGCCGGAATCGATCGCATCAGCCTGGGAGTGCAGTCCTTCGTGCAGCGCGAATTGGCGCGGACCGGGCGCAAGCATAACGCGGAGATCGTGGAGCGCGAAGTGGCTGTGCTCCGCTCCGCCGGCCTGTGGAATATCAATATCGATCTCATCGCCGGTCTGCCGGGCCAAACGCGAGCCTCGTGGCGAGAGTCGCTCCAGTGGGTGGAGCGCCTTCAGCCTCCTCACGTCTCGGTCTATATGCTGGAGATCGACGAAGACAGCCGTCTCGGCAGCGAAGTGCTCCTCAATGGAGCGCGCTATGGCGCGCCGGATGTCCCAAGCGAAGAGCTTATGGCGGAGCTGTATGAAACGGCAGTCGCGGAACTGGCGCGCCTGGGAATCGAGCGCTACGAGATTTCGAATTTCGCGCGGCCGGGTTTGGAGTCTCTGCACAACTTGAAATATTGGCGCCTGGAACCGTACGCCGGGTTCGGCGCCGACGCGCATTCCTTTGATGGCGCGGTGCGCAGCCAGAATATCGAATCGCCCGCCGAGTACGCGGCTCGGATCGAAAGCGGCGCATCGGCGTCGAGTGGCGAGACGCCCGCTAATCCAGCCGAGGAGCGATTTTTTGTCGGCCTGCGGCTGGCGCAAGGCGTGCTCCTTGAACCCGACGAGTGGCAAAAGTTCGAGCGGCCCATCCAGCGTTTCATCGCGGACGGCCTGCTGGCGCGCGACCAGGAGCGCCTGCGGCTCACCGATCGCGGCGTGCTCTTTTCGAACGAAGTATTCGCGGAATTTATAGCATGACGATCGATCTGAGAAGCGACACAGTTACGCGTCCGACGCCGGCCATGCGGCGCGCCATGGCGGAAGCCGAAGTCGGCGACGACGTGTATCGCGAAGATCCGACCGTGAATCGGCTGGAACAGCGCGCGGCTGAAATCATGGGCAAAGAAGCTGGGCTTTTCGTGCCCACCGGCACCATGGGCAATACCATCGCGGTGAAGATGCACACCGATCACGGACAGGAAGTCATCTGCGAATCGCGCGCGCATCTGCTCGATTGGGAGCTGGCGATGTTGGCGTGGTTTTCGGGGTGCCTGCTGCGCCCGGTAGCGTCGAGCGACGGCATTCTGCACTGGACAGACATCGAAGCGGCGATCCGTCCGGCGAGTTCGCACTGCGCTCCCACCACGCTGATCGAGATCGAGAACTCGCACAACATGGCGGGTGGCGCGGTCTATCCCATGGATGTCTTCGAAGACATCTGCGCGCATGCGCACGACCGCGGCCTGAAGGTGCACCTGGACGGCGCGCGCATCTTCAACGCCGCTTGCCATTTGAACCGGCCGGTGCGCGATCTGGCGGGGCCGGCCGATTCGGTGATGTTCTGTTTGTCGAAAGGTCTCGGTGCGCCGGTGGGCTCCATGCTGGTCGGAACGGCCCAGGCCATCGATCGTGCGCGCGGCTATCGCAAACGCTTGGGCGGCGGCATGCGGCAGGCCGGAGTTCTCGCGGCGGCGGGACTCATCGCGCTGGAAGAAATGCCGCACCGGCTGGGAGAAGACCACGCCAATGCGCGATTCCTGGCGGGCGAACTGGCGAAAGTTCGCGGAATCCAGATCGATCCCGCGCGTGTGCAGACCAACATCGTGATCTTCGACATCACCGGCACCGGGCTCGCCACCACGGAGCTAACGGCCGCGCTCAAAACTCGCGGCGTTCTGATGAACGGCATTAATCCGCGCCAGATGCGCGCCGTAACGCACTTCGATGTTTCGCGCGAGCAATGCGCTACCGCGCTCGAGGCGATTTCCGAGGCGTTGGGGGCAATGCACTAATTTGACCAAAAACCGCTGAGGCCCGTACACTGAAAACAGAAAGCATTTCCGGCCCTATTACCTATCATGGCCAAGACCCTCACCACGCCCATCGTTGTACCGGAGGCCGTCCGACGGAAGGCCGGGCTTCGGGCTGGCGAGCAAGTTCCCAAGGAAACGTCCCGCGCCGACTATCCCATGGAGACGGTGATGCGGATCATCCAGGAGACGAAGCGCCGACCGCTCAGCCCAAAAGAGGGCAAGGTCTTAGATGCCGAACTCATGGCCTATGGCTCGGAGCGCGCGAAAGAGGTCGGCGTCAAAGAGCGCGATGTCACGCGCATCATCCATGAGTCCCGCGCCCGGCGCCGAACGCCTTAAGGTGGTCCTCGACACGAACGTTTACATCTCTGCGTTCCAATCTCCGAAGGGACGCAATGCCGTGCTATGGAGAGCAGCTCGTGATCGGCGCTAACGTGTGGCGGAAAACGACGGCAGCGATGATCGGAATGCCGTACCAACGTCTTTATACCCCCCTGTTGCCAACTGAAACCGTCGCGCAGTACCTTCGCTATCTCACGAATGATGGCCGGCGAGACGAGAAGCCAATAGCAAGACGATCATTTCCGAAGGGTGGGGACAGATCTGTGCGCGTAACCAACTTCGGGTCTCAGCCAACGCGCTCGCCAGCACCTGCGTCATCATAAGTAAGTGGACCTCTGGCCGCGAGCACTGAAGTTTTGCCTGCTGGTCCTTTGCTGCATGGCCACCGCCGTGGGCCAGGATCCTCCGGCGATTTCGCCACCGCCGACCACACGAGCCCCCGGAGGCGCAGGCTCCCGGCGTGATCCAGGGAACCGTGCTGAGCGGAGGCACGGGACAACCGCTGCGCCGCGCGCAAGTGGTCCTGAAGCCCACTGACCCCAAGGCCAGCTCAACCTATCAGACCACCGATGAAAGCGGCGGGTTTTCTTTTCCCAAGGTGGCCACCGGCCGCTACACGATCACGGTCCAGCGCGACGGCTATCTTCCGCTCTCCGCCGGCCGCATCGGCTCCTACAAAATGCCGCCCATCTTTTCCGTTCAATCGGGACAGACCATCAGCTCGTTCGTGTTTACTTTGACGCCCGCGGGGGTGGTCAGCGGCAAGGTGAAATTCGACGACGCCGAGCCGGCCGTCAACGTGGTTGTTCAACTATACCGTTCGTATTACGATCGCGGACGTCACGGCTATGCCGCAGCCGCCAGTGGACGCACCGATGATCGCGGCGAGTACCGTCTGCACGGCCTGGAACCGGGCTCGTATTACGTCGCGGCTTTATATCAACCGCCGCCGCGTCCCTCCGGCGCCGAACAACTGGAGCGCAAGGACGCGGATGGCAATCCCCTGCCCGAGCTCAACTACGCGGTCACGTTTTTTCCGGAAGCTCAGAAAATGTCCGAGGCAGTTGCAGTGAAGATCGCACCCGGGCAGGAAGTGGGCGGCATGGATATTTTCCTGACCAAGGTGCACACCGTGCACGTTCGCGGGCGCGTGGTCGGCGGGGTCAAGGGAGGCGTCATTTCGAGCCCCAACGTGACGCTGCGCTGGAACGACCCGGACAATACGGCTTCCGTCAGCGCGCCGATCAGCGTCAGCATCCATCCGGATCAGGACTTCGATATCCAAGGTGTGACCGCCGGACCCTATTTGCTGGTCGCCTCTGGCGTAGAGGGCGACATCACGTTGACCGGCCGCGTTCCGCTGAATGTCGGTGACGAGGACGTGTCCGATGTCAATGTTCTAGTAGACGCCGAAAGCATGTGGAGCGGGAAGATCCACGTCGAAGGAGACGACACCACGGCGGCGCAAGGGCAGCCGTCCGGACTGCCACCGGGACTCGTGGTGTCGCTCGAGCCGCGGCGTCCGCTCACCTCGCCCACGCGCGCGCAAGTTTCCGAAAACGGCGCATTCAGCATTCCCTTCGCGCCGGATGAGACCTACGATCTTTACGTCACCAATGGCCCTAGAGACTCTTATGTGAAATCGGTACGCGTGGCTAACGCGGAGCGGCTCGACCAGGGTCTGGAGGCTTCCTCCGGCGGGGCTCCTCCCATGTTGGACGTGGTTCTGGGAATGCACGGCGGCCAAGTGCTGGGCAGGGCCGTCACCGCCGATCCGAAGGTGGTTGCAAGCGGCGCCACCATCGCGCTGATCCCCGATCCTCCCACGGGCCGCGTCCAAAGCTACCAAACCGTCAACGCCGACGAGTATGGCAATTTCGTGATGCAGGGGCTCCCGCCTGGCAAATACCTGCTGGTGGGCTGGCTGGATCAACCGCCCTGCGAGATCTACAATCCCGAGGATTTCGCCGCCTGCCAGGCTGCGGGATCCAGCCTCGCGATCGCCGAAGGCGAAGAACAAAGCGCCCAAGTGACCGCCAACTAGCCGGACGGCTCCGCTGTCCGATCAGCCAGGTCGACCTTGGAAGAAGACGCTGTAAATGCGTCAGAATGTGTTACACGGCAAGCGACGGGCCGCCATGAAGATTTCGGCTGCCAATACTGGCTGTGCTGGAGGGGCCACGACCATTCCAGAGGGCACTTAAACAGGCTCGACGTTTTGGAGTTGTGATCAATCAACCGAAACTTTCGTCGCAAACACGCATGGCTCGACGGTGCCTGGGGCAGCCAGGATTGGCCACCAGAATCGATGGCCGGACCAGCCGAGATCCCTTGTCCCTTCCTGCTGAAGAAGGATGATCGCCGGCTTGGATCGAAGCGGATCGAGCACCAGATTTCGGATGACGCCGCCGCCGAGGATCGAAAGTCCGGACTTGTCGCCAGATTTCCCCCGCGACAGTTTTCTGCCCGTTTCCGCCAGCAACAAAACCTTGCCGTCGCCGCCGTCCCGCACGTCCGAATAGTAATCGAGCAGGCCCCGCATGGCGTCCCACTCGAATTCGTTGTCGGAGAAATCCAGGGTCTTCTCTACAACGGCGATGATATGGAGCGCCGTTCCCCGGTCGATTTCGACGAACTTTTGCACGTCCCGGTCTCCCTTCGGGATCAGCGTATTAAGTTCCCGCTCAGCCGCCGCCAATTCGCGTCCTGTGCGCGTCTGAAATCCGGTCGGCAAATAGAGCCCCGTCGGTCGGACGGCGACGACGTTGCTCAGGAGCACCTTGTTGGGCGCGCAGGGCCGCACACGGTTCGCCGCGTCCGCTTGAATGAACACCACCCCTTGCTCATGCGCGCCGCTTTCGAAGGCTCCGCGCAAAGCGTTTTCGAATTCGTTGATCGTGTAGAGCCGATTGTATACGTCCTGCGAGGTATAGAACCGCGTGACGGCCACGTCGCGTCGGTCGCGATTGCCATACATGCGGGAATGTTGCAAAACGGTGTCCGCTTGCATGGTCTTTGGATTGCGGCCGTAATAGAAGGCGATCAGGTTGGGAATGGTGATGCCGCGGTCGAGAATGTTTCCGCCGACAAAAATGTTGAATGGAGTCCGCAGCCTTAATTCCGCCCTTTCATCCAGCAAGGCCATGACGGCCGCGTCGGAATTCACCTTTTCCCGAACGACATCCCCGCTTCGGAGGGCCTCGGTAAACATTTCGAAGGCTACTTGGGACTTCGGCATCCGGCCCTTGTCGGCTTCGATCGACCTGTTCAGGTCGGTGAAGGCGGCGTCGAAAATGGGGCGAAGCGTCTGTGGATGGCTAGTCGCCGCCTCCGTCGCCGCGTCCAACACCCACTCGATGATCTGATCCTGCCAAGCGTGGGCGGCCTTTTGCGTGTCGTTATGGATCACCATGGCGTACTTCCGTTTTTTCTCGCCGGCGTCGGCCTGTTGCCAGCGGCGCAGGCAGGCGGCGAGCACGAAGGTCATGATCGCCCTGACGAGTCCCGTCGTATTCGGCGAATCCAGGACGCGCCCTTGTCGAATGCGGCGCTGGTCCGGCTTTCGTAAGGCGTCTTGCTCGTCCCGCTGCACTTCGACGAAGAGAAATGACCGGGGATCGTTTTCAAGCGGCGCGATGAAATAGTCATCTCCGCCCACATATCCGCTATGGATCGGCAAGAGCTCTGTAAAAGCAGGCTTCTTGGGCTTGAAGACGTAGTCCCCTTCCTCCCCCACCGCATAGCTGTCCGGCTGAAGATACAGAGAATAGGGCGTAGCGGTGACCTGCAGATACGCCACCTTGCCGACTAGGCGCCGCAACGCATCCAATTGGTCGGCGATCTTGCCCTGTTCGATGTCCGGCTGGTCTTTCTTAGAAACGAACCGGACGCTTGCGAGATCGGCTTCATCGTCGACGATGAGAACCCGGCGGGCCTTCAAATCCGGATAATCGTTGTCGAAAAAGTGAAGAATTCGCTCAAGGTTCTTCGCCTGCTTCTTGGCGACAATCACGAGTTTGCGCCGCTGTTCGCTCTTTGTCAGTTTGCTGCCGGGCGGCTGCATGATGTCAAACACGAGGATTTCATCCTCGTCGATGAACTCCCGAAGGTCATGGGCGAGACGCGCCACGGTTTGGGTCGAGAGGATCTTGGTTCCCTTGGTGAAGACGATGGCGATGTCGAAGCCACGGTCGAACGCGCGGGCGATGACGCCCACAAACGCTCGCGTCTTGCCAGACTGTATTTTTCCGAGCAACATGCCGGGCCGGTCGCCAGTGGTGGAGGTATCCTCCAGCTGTTTAACGACGCGGTCGATGCAAGCCGCCAACTGGTCGTCATCTTGGCGCGATTCTCGAAGCCGCGAATAAAAGCCAGCCGTCATGCTATTACCTATGAAGTTTAACTCTAATCGGCAATTTATCCCAAAAACCGCACCAACCGCTGCTTCACATACGCCAGGTTTTTCAATTCACACTCCCAGATGACCGCCGTGCGCCAGCCCGCGTTTTTGAGCGCCGCCATATTAGCCGAATCTCGCGCGCCATTACGAGCGATCTTCGCGCGCCAATATTCGGCATTCGCCTTCGGCGCTCTCGCGCCGCGCGCGCAATCATGCCCGTGCCAGAAACATCCGTGTACAAAGACCACTCTGTACAGTCTGGGGAAGACCAGGTCGGGCTTGCCGGGAAGATCCCTTCGATGGAGCCGGAACCGATAGCCCATTCCGTGGACCATGCGGCGTACGGCCATCTCCGGGGCGGTGTCCACTCCCCTTACCGCTCGCATGATGCGGCTCCGCTGTTCCGGCGTCTCCCTCATCGGCGCAGTTCGATTTTCAGGCTCGGATCGGTTTCGAATTCCTCGACAATTTCGTTATACCGCTCAACCATGTCGGTGACCGCCGTCTTACGGCCATCGGCGGCGAATTTTCCAAGCTCGTAGAGGTTCAGCGCCACAAACTGCTCGATCTCAAAAATGTCGATGCGGTCGGCGAGCCCGACATTGCCAGCGAGGCCTTCGCCCACGGTTAGACCTTTTTGAAGTGTGACCAGCATCGGACGGAGCCCGTCATTCAGGTTGTCGCGACACTTCTCGATCACCGCTTCGCCCGGCGATGTGGTGACGTGAATGGCCACGTCGCCTATTAGAAAATCTCCCGCCCGAGCGCTGGGAGCGTCGGCCGTCGAAAAACTGTTGTGCTCGACGGCGCTCTTCCCCAGAGCGCAGTCCAGTTTTGCGCCGACCAAATGCTGTAGCACCGCCCCGGCGTAATAGACGCCGGGAGAGGTTTTCTGCCGCTCCACGGCTTGGCCAATGACATCGCGCACGACGGTCCGCAAGCTTCGCGAGGCGTCGAGCCTGATCTTGAACGGCTTGCCTGCAAAGAATTCGTGGACGCGTTCGATCCAGAACGCCTCGATCGCATCCAGATCAACCTTCCCCTTCCCGCCCAGCGCATTCAGGAAACCGACGTATTCGCGCATGTTGTTCAGACTGCCGCGCGACGTACGGCCCCCCTCCGAAGCCAAAACCCGCGTGATGCCATGCCGCTTCAGGATCGCCTGCACGGCGCCTTTGCCAAGGCCAAGAACCTGCCCGCCCCCCTCCGTAACCAGCTTCTCGGGATCGAGGGGAAGGCCCATCTTACGCGCGTGCTGGGTGACGACAAGCGCCACCGACAGCGGACCCTTTCCGCGGAAAGGGTACATCGTGGTGAAGGCCGCCAGATCTCGTTGATGCGGGGCCGCCATGCTTCAGGCCGCTTCTTTTTCGCGTTCGGAGCCATCGCCAAGCAGCGGCTCCAGCAGGCGGGCGGCAAGAAAGCGAACGACGGGGACGACGACCCCGTCTCCGGCGAGGTGATAAGCCTCGTTGTAATTCTCCGGCAGCTTGTAGTTCTCCGACAGTCCCATCAACCGTGCCGCTTCGCGCGGCGACAGCAGCCGTGTCCGAACTTTTTCCCCTTCGACGATCATGATGGTTTGCCGGCTCGAACCGCCAACCGGCGTGCGGAGGCACCCCGCAATGTCATCGAAGCGGATCTCAGCTCGCTGCGCTCGGTTTCCGTCTTCGTCCAACCGCGTACGCTTATAGACGCCTCCGACCATCCGCCGCCCCATTCGCTTGGCCTGTTCGACCTTCTTGCGATTGAGCGAACTCATCATCCCAAGCAGACGCCGCGTCTCGACCGCATTGTGCCACTCAACGCCCTGAGGCTCATCCTCGATGAGGTCGGCGAACCGGGTTTTGCGGCGCGGCGCGACGGGGAGACTCCACCACACCCAGGCCGTCTTCAATCGTTCGGGAAGCTTTTCGTACGCGCCGAGGAGGTTTGCCGGATGCCAATGCGGATCGGGTTGGTCCCAGGTCAAGGCCTCTGGGATGGTCCGCTCCTCCTGAACCGCCACGATGAACAGCCGGGGCCGGGATTGAGGCACGAAGCGCGCCGCATCGATCACAAGGGCTCCGAAACGATAGCCTTCGTCGGCGAGCGCGCGACCGATCGCCGCGAAATCTTTCCCATTATGCGACGTGAGGGCGCCGCAAACGTTCTCAAGCGCGATGAGGGAAGGCCCCCGTCGCTCGGCGCGGAGGGCCTTCATGAGCTTCCAAAACAACCAGAAGGTTCCCGATCGTTCGCCCTTGAGGCCGGCATAGTCTCCCGCCAGCGACAAATCCTGACAGGGAAACGAGGCCCAGGCCAAATCGGCGCGCCCCGTCACGTCCGCCGTCGCAAGGCGCCCGACATCCTCGATCTTCAGATGATCGCTCCCCCAATTCGCGGCGTAGCTGGCGCCTTTTTTCTCGTCGATTTCATTGGCCAGCAGGCATTCCCATCCCTTGCCCAGGCCGGCCCGCGCCATACCGCCGCCTGCGAAGAATTCATAAAAGGACGGCATCCCTACCCGTGCCCTTTCAACAGCGGCCATTTGTCCGCGATGTACTTTTCTGTCGCTTCTCGCACAACCCACGCCAGCGAGACCTTCTTTTCCTTGGCGATGCCTTCAAGCGTCTCATAGATTTCGGCCGGAAAGCTGATCGATGCCCGGACGGCCGCAACGCTTTGTCCCTTCATTTTCTTCCCTCCCGTCATCTTGCCAGTCATTTTCATCTTCAAGGACCCGCCCTGTTTCACCACTTTACACCATACCGGTGAACGAGACAAGGCCTTAAACCTCTGGCCGTGCCGCCCCTCAGAATCCATCCGCGCGACGACGCTCGCGGCCGATCCCTCGCGATGCTTCTTATCGACGAGAACCCTCACGCCTTTTGCTGCACTTGTATTTGATCTCGGCGGCTTCACGCTCCATGACGAAGCGGACTTATGCCTTTCGCACCGACCGCCGAAAAAGGGAAGTCACAACCGCCGGGAAAATAGATAGCCGCCGCGTTCTTCAATTATTCCTAGCAGTTCACGCATAAATACACGGATGCGCGGAGCATAAACAGCGGGGAATATATGAACGCGTTGTACACTCCAACCAGCAAGAATGCAGGAAATCTCTCCTGGAATCGACTTTCCCAAGCCCAGCCTCGGATGGCTGGCCGCGCCCGCGGAACGAAGCCCGGAGTTCTTTCCCGCCTTTGCCCGGGTCTCCGCGGCAATTCAAACTAAATTGCGCGAGAGGATGCCGGCCCAATACTTTGAAAACGCGCGGAGTTTTGCCAACGTAAAGACGGCCTATCCGATGCTGGTCTATCAAGCCAGCCGGCCATTTCGCGGAAAGATGCGGTCGGAACTGAGCTACGATGTTTTGAATCCAACCACGCTGGCGGCTTTTTTTCGAACCGTTCGGCCAGTGTTCGGGAGCGTGTTAGAGGCCGCCCAGGTGCGTCTGCGCGCGGAAGGTGCGAGTGAACTGGCCGGTCTATACGAAGCTGGGCGCGCCAATGCGATCCTGCAGTCGGTCCAAAGGTGGAGCAAGAGCCGCAAGTGCCTCTACGTGCTGATCCGCGCCGAAGGGATCCTGGTAAACACGCTGATCGAACTGGCTGGATTAGGCAGCCTGCCCCAGAGACAGCAAGCGCGGCGGGTGGCGTCATTTCAAAAGAAGTGGCGATTTCAGCTGCGGCGGATGTATCCCGGGACGGATTACACCTGGCTCGCTTCCGACCTTCTAGACGCTGCAACTCAGGCCCTGACGGCGCCGGAGGAACCTACTCCACAAAGCCCAAGCCCCGGAGCATAGCGGCGGGCTGGCCATCCGTTTCAAAGACGCCGACATCGATGACCGCCTTCTGGCGGCCCCGGACCAGCGCCACGCCGTAGGGAGCGGTGGCGAACTTAAAGATGCCGCGCAATACATCGACATCGTTCGAGGTTCCGGCCTTGAAAGCCGTGTCATGCAGAAAAGAAGCCGCGAATTGCGGCGTATCGATTGGAATGGATATAACCTTGGTGTCCTTCCAATTCAGCTTCGCCATTTTCCGCGCGGCCGCCTCGCAGTGGGTACACGTGGGGTCATAGAAAAAGAGGAACGCGTTGCCGTCGGCGAGCGACACCGGCTTGCCATCGACGGTGATGGATGCAGGCGCCTTCAGGCCCGACTCCCTGGCCGAATTCACGCCAAAGGAAACGCCGGCAAAGACCACCACCGCGCCCAGGATGACCAGCGCGCCGCGGAGGCTCTCGGAGCTACGGGCCCACCATCCGGCCAGCACGGCCATCAGCAGCATTGCGCCATCTTCCAAAAAGAAAGCCGGATTAACCGCGCGTTTGACCAGTGGAAAACAGGTGCAATCCTTGCCGACCAGGTATCCGTAGTTCGCTCCAATGTAAGCCATGAAGATGACCAACAGGACGCCGAGCAGTAAAGCTCCCCAGCGGCGAAACCGCGGCACCAGGATGAGAACCGCGCCAACTGTCTCGCCGATTCCGAGCGCTAAGGCGCCCGGCAGCGCGAGCGTTCCGGATAGGCGGAATTCTTCCAGCATCTGGGACCAGCGGAAAGGATCGGAAAGCTTCCAAGCGCCGGAAGCGAAGAACAGGATCGCCAGAAGGACGGCGCAAATCCCGCCGATGGTTTTTTTCCAGGCTGGCAAATCAACGCTAACGAGATCCAGGCCCAGTTCGGCCGGGTTCGCTGTAGTGTCAGACATAGGTATCCTTCATTTTACCGGAAGCATTTTACCGGAAGCAAAGAACTGGCGGGCAGCCTCCACGGTGCTCGCGATGTCCTCGCGGCTGTGGGCCGCCGAGACAAATCCGGCTTCGAATTGCGACGGCGCCAGATAGATCCCGCGGTCGAGCATCCAGTGGAAGAATTGTCGGAAGCGGCCAGTGTCTGCCCGCTTGGCGGATTCCCAGTCGGTTACCGGGCCGGGCGTGAAGAAGAACGTGAACATGGAGCCCACGCGGTTCACGGTGATCCCATCCGGCACATCGGCGGTCAGTTGCGCCGCGCGGCTTTCGACGATTTCGTAGACCTCGGGATGCGATTTCAAATAGCGCAGCATGGCGATTCCGGCGCTCACCGCCATCGGATTCCCGGACAGCGTGCCGGCTTGATAGATCGGCCCGACCGGAGCGATCTTGCTCATGATATCCGCCCTGCCGCCATAGGCTGCCAGCGGCAAACCACCACCCACGATTTTGCCCAGCGTGGTCAAATCGGGCCGGATTCCGAAGCGCTGCTGTGCACCGCCCAATGCCAGGCGAAACCCCGTCATGACTTCATCGAAAATCAGCAGCGCGCCATGCTTAGCGGTGATTTCGCGGAGCGCCTCTAAGAATCCCGCGGCGGGAGGCACGCAGCCCATGTTTCCCACCACCGGCTCGACGATGACCGCCGCGATCTTATCGCCATGCGCCGTGAAAGCCGACTCCACCGCCGCGATGGAATTGAAGGGCAGAGCGATGGTCGAGGCCGCGAACGCTTCCGGCACCCCCGCCGTATCGGCGATACCGAGCGTCGCCATTCCCGAGCCGGCCTTGACCAACAGAGAATCCACGTGGCCGTGATAGCAGCCTTCGAACTTGATGGTAAGGTCGCGGCCCGTGAATCCGCGCGCCACGCGCAGGGCGCTCATGGTGGCCTCGGTCCCGGAACTCACCAGCCGCACCATCTCGATGGAAGGCACGCATTCGTGAATCAACTCGGCGAACTCCACCTCCTGTCCGGTGGGCGCTCCAAAACTGGTTCCGATTGCGAGCGCTTGGCGGAGCGCGTCGATCACCGGCGGAAAGCAGTGGCCCAGGATCAGCGGTCCCCAGGACAGAACGTAGTCGATATATTCGTTGCCATCGACGTCAAAGATGTGCGAACCCTCGCCGCGGGCGATGAATGGGGGCGTTCCGCCCACGCCTCGGAAGGCGCGCACGGGTGAATTGACGCCGCCCGGGATCAACTTTTGAGCACAGGCGAACAATTCTTCGGATCGGGATCGGTTCATGAGACCGCCTCCCTTACGGTCGCGGCTCGGTAGCGGGATCGGTTCATAAGACCGCCTCCCTTACGGTCGCGGCTCGGTAGCGGGATCGGTTCATGAGACCGCCTCCCTTACGGTCGCGGCTCGGTAGCGGGATCGGTTCATAAGACCGCCTCCCTTACGGTCGCGGCTCGGTAGCGGGATCGGTTCATGAGACCGCCTCCCTTACGGTCGCGGCTCGGTAGCGGGATCGGTTCATGGCGGTGTTACTAGGCCCGTGTTTTTTCCGGAATCACGTGCCGCAGAAAAAGATTCACGATCACTTCCTGCATGGTGCCGTTCAGATTTCTGAACAATCGACCCTTCAGATCAAGATACGGCTGAGTGCCCGCGAAGAGATCCTCGATCAATGATTGGAAGCGCGGACTGCGGCGGATAAAGTCGATCATGCGGGCGGGAACGGTGCTGAACAGGAACCGGCCCAGGAACACGCGTTTCGCGAGCGTGGCGCCGAATTCGAGATCGGCCATGAAATCGCGGCGCAGCAGCGTGCGATAGGCCTGAGAGCGCTCGGCCAGTGAATGCGCGTCGCTCATGACCACCTGGCTGGCCAGGTCGCCCGACCGCATGGCGTAATAGAGGCCTTCGCCGGTGATAGGATCCACCAATCCTCCGGCGTCGCCCACTGCCAGCCAACCATCGCCCGCCAGACGATTATTCCTCCAGCCGGAATGTTCGAGCGAAGGAAGCATGTGGCCATAGAACGAACCGTCTTTCAAGGGGATGCCTTTCTCCTGCATGTAGCGTTCCAGGCGCGCCCGCAGCGAATGCGCCGGTTCGCCCTTGCCGCAGATGCCCACCGACAGATGGCCGCAGCGCGGGAACACCCAGATATATCCTTCCAGATTGGGCAGAAATTGGATGTCGATGTGATCCTGCGCGGAAGGCACGAAGTACCCCAGAGCGTACATGGTGTCGGCGGCGGTCCATTCGGTTCCCACATTGCGCAGCGAATTGCGCGCGCCGGTGGCCACAACGCAAAAGTCGGCGTCAAGTGCGCCATGCCGGGTTTTGAGACGCCATCCGCTGCCGCTCCGTTCAATGGCGAGCACGCGCGTCTGTTCCAGTTGGGCGCCGGCTTGTTGGGCGCGATCGAGCAGCATGCGGTTCAGATCCATGCGCGAATAAATCAACAACGGCTTGCCGAGATCCATTTTCACGGCTCCGGCGCGGGGCGCCGCGAGGCAGGTAGCACTGATGATTTTCTTGGGAACGCTATTTTCCAGCAAAAAGGGATAGCGGGAGTAGGCTTTGTAGGTCAGCCCACCGCCGCAGGGTTTTTCCCATGCCAGCTTCTCATCAAGCACAACTGTAGCCATGCCGGCTCGCGCCAGGCGTTCGGCGGCGAAGGCTCCGGCGGGACCGCCACCCAGGACGGCAACTTTTTTCATGCCTTTGATCTCACTTCTCGCGACCAGCCGCGCCAGGATTCACCGAAGGATGGCCCGGCGGCAGAGCCGGCATTCCGTCCAGCGCTCCCGGCAAAGCTCCCTGACGAGGCACGCTGTTCACTCCCGGTCCGCTGGCCCCGTGCCCCGCTCCGGGTCCCGTGCGCCCTTTCACCACCCATTGACCATCCTTGCGTTCGAGGACGTATTGAATGGTCATCCCCGCGGCCGGCGAGCTGTTCCCCTTGGCCTGAAAATGGACTTGGGCGGTAGCTTCGTCCTGGCGAAAACTGACCGACGCCACGCTCACGTCCATGGCCAGCAAGTCGGAGCGCTTCGCGAGATAACTCATGACGCCCTGGCGCACGGCGTCCTGGTTCTGCACGTCTTTGTTGCAGCCGCAACAAAGAAGAACGATGCCGAGAGTGGCGGCGGCAACCGAAATTGTTGTGGCGCACTTCACATTCCGATGATAGCCGAAAGCGGATTGGTCCACTCGGGTTGCGTGCGGTACACTAGCGATGTAACGTCCACAGTCTCATCGCCTGTCAGCTCACGAGACGAACCTTGGCGACCGACCTGATCCAGATCGATCAAGACCATCCGCTGCCCGAAGCGATCGAGCGCGCTGCGGCCTACTTGCGGCGCGGAGGCATTGTCGCCATACCCACCGAAGCGTTGTACGTGCTGGTGGCCGATCCGCTCAACCTGCACGCGGTGGGCCGGGTGTTCGCCGCCAAGGGCCGCGAGATCCAGCGATCGCTGCCTTTGCTGATCAGCGGTACGTTCATGGCGGAGGAGCTGGCGCGCGATTTGTCCACCAGGTTCCACGTGCTGGCTCGGCATTTCTGGCCGGGTCCGCTGACGATCATCCTTCCGGCCTCGGCGAGAGTGCCGCTAAAGGTAACGGGCAACACGGGACGCCTGGCGGTTCGCCAATCGCGATCGCGCGTGGCGCAGGCTCTGCTGGACTGGCTGGATCAACCGCTGATCGCAACCAGCGCCAATATTTCCGGACAGCCCACTTGCCGCAGCGGCATCGATGTGTTTGGCGTGATGGACGGCCGTCTGGATCTGATCCTGGATGCCGGTCCGATGGCTGGGCCGGGGGCGACCACGGTCGACATTACCGAACCTTATTGGAAAGTGATCCGCGAAGGGGCGATTTCGGAAAAGGAAATCGCGGAGTGCTTGAAGGCGGCCAGCGCGTAGGAAGCCGAGTACCGCTTGCTAACGCGCGCGGCTCGGTATCTTACGGCTGGCCCCAAACCTTGCGCGCGGTTTCCACCACCAGCTCCAGCTTGCGCCATTGATCGTCCATCGATAGCAGATTGCCGGCCGCCACCGAAGCGAAACCGCACTGCGTGCTCAACGCCAGGTTTTCGAGCGGAATGTAGCGCGCCGCTTCATCGATGCGCCGCCGCAAATCGTCCTGCGATTCGAGCTTGGCCTCTTTGGTGGTCACCAGGCCCAGCACCACGGTCTTGCCGCGCGGGACCAGCCGCAACGGCTCGAATCCGCCCGCGCGATCGCTATCGTATTCCAGCAGAAACGCATCTACATCCAGGCGCGGAAACAGCTCTTCGGCGATGGCGTCGTATCCGCCTTCGGTATACCAGCGGCTGCGGCTATTTCCACGGCAGATATGCAGCGCAACGGTTACCTTGCCGCGCGGCACCTCTTTCAACGTGGCGTTGTCGCCGGCCATGGCGCTGGCCAGTTCCTTGCTGGGGTTGAGACCGGCGGCCCGCATGCGATCGCGCTGCTCCGCGTCCAGATAATGCGAATAATAGGGCGCGTCCAGCTGGATGTAGCGTACTCCTTCCGATACCAGCCAGCGCACTTCGTCTCGGACGATGTCCACCAGGTCGCGCAGCAGATCGGCGTGGGTGGGATAAAAGGGATCGGTGATGCCCGGCTTGTAGCTGGCCAGCACGAAGTTGGATGGAGCCGGCAGCGTGATCTTGAAAGGCCCGCCGGCCGCTTGCTTCAACAGCGGAAGCTCGTGGCCGGTAAGTTTGCGAACCTTGCGAAGCTTCGCTCCGGCCGCCTGCGCCGTGCTGGCCTCCGCGCCGCCGCCGGGCCCTTTCCAGTCGAGCGTTACTTTCTCGCTCACGAACCCGTCTACTGCGTCGGCCATATCGGTCAGCCAGGAGCCGCGCCGCATTTCGCCGTCCGAAAGGATGTCGATCCCGATGGCGCGCTGCTTCTCCAGCGCGGCTAAAATGGCCCGATCCTCCTGCGCGCGAAGCTCCTCGATGCCGATCTTGCCGGCGGCGCTTGCGCTCCGTGCTGCCAGCAACTCGGGCGGCCGCAGGAGACTCCCCAATTGTTCGGCGCGGAAACGGGTGGTCATCGCCCCGCATTGTAACGCGGCGGATTCGTTCTAGTTTCTATGCGGGAGCCGTTCGGCCAGGATTCTGAGCAGCAGCAGCGCGGAGGAAATCACCAGCGTCACTGGCAACGAGAGCGCGTGTTCGCGGAAGAAGCAGTAAAACGTGAAGGCCAGCGAAGCCAGGAACGCGAGGTTGATCCAGCCGGATACTGGCTGGCGCCGCACTGCCACCTTAGGTTCCTTCGGGACGCTGTCGCCGCAGGTATAGCAAAAGTCTTCTTCCTTCGCGACCACGCTATGGCAGTATACGCATCGGCCCATGCCTCCATTTAAGGCGCTCACCCTAGTTCGGTCGATAGAACGACTGTACTTCGGGGGGATGGTACCGACGCAGTACTGAGCGGCAGAGAGTACCAAAGAACGTCAGGATGGGATAATCGAAACGGAATGAGCAATGCGCGCCAGTTCGGCTCTGCCTTGGCCCTTCTGCTATTGGTTTCAGCGCGCACTCCCGGCCAGGATGAACCGGGCCAAAGTGGACCCGACTTTTCCACCGACGTGAAGGTGGTGAATATTCTGGCCACGGTCCGGACCAAGTCGGGTCAAATTGTGAACGATCTCACCAAGGACGATTTTTCCCTATTGGAGAACGGCCGGCCCGAGACCATCAAATATTTCTCGCGGGAATCGGACCTGCCCTTGACCATCGGGCTGATGGTGGATACCAGCATGAGCCAGGCGCGGGTGCTGGAGAGCGAGCGCAGCGCCAGCTTTCAGTTTGTGGATCAGGTATTGCGCGAGGGCAAGGATAAAGTCTTCGTCACGCAGTTCGACATGGCGGTTTTCACGCGGCAGGAGCTGACCTCGTCGCGACGGGACTTGGAACAAACGCTGCCGTTCGTGGATACTCCCAGCAAGAACGAGCTGCAGTCGCAACGCGGCGGGGGAACGTTGCTGTTCGATGCGGTGGTAAGAGCGTCGCGGGAGATCATGAGCGGCCAGAGCAATCGCAAAGCCATGATTATTCTTTCGGACGGCGGAGACAACGGCAGCGACGAGACGCTGACTTCCGCGATTGAAGCCGCGCAGCGCGCCGACACGCTGATTTATTCCATTCTTTTCGCGGATCCGCGCTACGGCGGCGGCGACAGGACGGCCATGCAGAGGCTGGCCAAGGAGACCGGCGGCCGGTTTTTCGAGGTATCGAAGAAACTAAGCATCGGCGAGATCTACGGCGCGATCGAGCAGGAATTGCGCAGCCAATATAACTTGGGTTTTGTGTCGGATCAGCCGGTGCGCGTGTCCGAATTCCGGAAGCTGCAATTGAGTACCACTCGCAAGGACCTGGTGGTGGAAGCGCGGGAAAGATATTGGGCCAAGCGCTAGAAAGCTAACTAAGAGTAATGCGCCGAAGTAAGGCGGGCGGAATTTCGGCGATTTTAGGCGCGCGCGGGGCCTTAGCTACGCTGGGAACCGCCATGCGGTCCGTCAATGTCCGGGCCGCGAGCAAAGTGCCCGACAAAGCGAGAGCGAGGGGCAGCGGCATCTTTTGGCTGGACAGAAACGAAAATCCCGTCAACAGGAGCGAAATCATAAACAGCAGGTTGCTGAGCGGCGTCACCGGCGCGGGCGGCTTGGGTTCCCGCTTGCGGCGCAAGAATCGCTTGGACGCCCCAGGCGCGGCCTGGCCGCAGGTGTAGCACTCCGATTCAGTTCTTTTGATCAGGCCATTGCAGGAGTAGCATCGGGTCATGTCCAATTAAAGTCCGAAAGCCGCGAGGCGTCCATGGAGCGCGTGTACCGCTTTGGTACCGCCGACGGTTTGGTACTTTTGGTCCGGCGAGGAACGCCGTTATAGGCCCAGACGGCTTAAACCGGCGCGTTCGCGTTCCGAGTCTTGAAACCTGTAGTCGATCCAGACATCGTGGGTTTTGAGGAATCCATCGATTTGGTCGCTGGTTTCAAGGCCAAGCAAGCGCCGAAGGTCGGGTTTCGTAAGGTGACCCTGCTGGTACTCCTCTGCCACCAGGGCCTCGAGAGCCCTGCGTGACAAATCGCCGCCCAACGGCATTGCGCGGTTACCGAAGGCCCGCTTGGGTGTCGGCAACCCCGGCGATCACGGAGCGTCCTGGGCGGATGCGCGGAACATCTAGGCGCTTTCGTCGATTTCTTCCACGGAGGGTCCGGGGCCGTATTTTGGCGAGCAGGCCGTAGCCGGACTCCTTGGGGCTTGAGCCTCTGCCCTTCCGCAGGCTTCACAGCCCTCTTAGGCAAGTGACGCCAGCCTTCCCTGACGGGTGTATAATCGAAAGTAGTTATCCCGCCTAGGAATCCATTCCCTCTGGAATGGGTGAATCGCCTACCGCGCCCGCGCGCGCCTCCCCGCACCACGTCCGGCAATTTTCGGCCCGCCCCGTATCGAGCATGTTTCGCCGGCCCGTGGTGCATTGCGCTGGAGCATTCATGTATCACGCGGCTAAGCAGGCAAGAGAAATCGCAAATCGCAAACGCGCCGGGGAGGCTCTCGCGTTTTTCGAGAACAATCCGCTGCCCGGCTGGGTGGTTGACACGAAATCGCATAAAGTTTTGGCAGTCAACGAAGCAGCCATCCGCCATTATGGATACACGCGCGAGGAGTTCCTAGCGCTGACTCTCGGCGACATCGAACTACCTGCCGCCCCTGGACCGCGCCGGCATATTCTCAAAAACCGCACGATCATCGATGTGGAAACCGTTTCGCAACCGGCGCCTGGCTCGCCGGCTTCCGAGTTCGTGCTGGTTTACGACCTAACCGAATCCGCAAAGCGGCTCGACTTGGCGTTGCGAGCTTCCCGCACGGGAGTCTGGAGCCTGGATGCGGTTTCGGGAGCGTTGGCGTGGGACGCATACGCGCGGGAACTTTTTGGATTCCCTGGCGTTGGCTCCGCCGCACGCTTGGAAGATTTGCTCGCCGCCGTGCATGCTCCGGATCGGGAGCTTGTGTCGCAGTCCATCCTGGGAGCCACGCCGATCAGCCCGGAGCTCGCGATGGAGTATCGGGTAAAGTGGCCCGACTCGACCTTGCATTACCTTGTCTCGCGGGGCCACGCGTTCTTCGACCACCGCGGGAAGCTGGCGCGCGTGATCGGCGTCAGCCACGACATTAGCGTCCAACGGCGGCTTGAGGAGCAGTTGCGCCACTCCCAAAAACTGGAAGCGATGGGGCGTCTGGCTTCTGGCATCGCGCACGACTTTAACAACCTGCTGACCGTGATCCTGGGCTACACCGCGGTGGTCCACGCGAAACTGGAAAGCGACGATCCGCTGCGCCGTATGGTCGCCGAAGCGCGCCGGGCCGGCGAACAAGCCGCTTCGCTCACCGGCCAGCTGCTCGCTTTCAGCCGCAAGCAGCCGATCCGGATGGCCGCACTGGATGTGAACGAGGCCGTGCGTGCTCTCTCCGACATGCTGCAGCGCCTGCTCGGCGACGATATCGATCTCAGCATCACGTTGGAAGATGCGCTGTTTCCGATCACCGCCGATGCCGGACAATTCAACCAGGTGTTGATGAACCTGGCGGTGAATGCGCACGACGCCATGCCAAACGGCGGGCGGTTAAGGATTGAAACCAGCGCTGTTCAGGGAGCTGGTCCCGCCGGCCGCTGCGCGATGCTGACAGTCACCGACACCGGCGCGGGCATGAGCGCGGACACGTTGAGCCATATATTCGAGCCGTTCTTCACTACCAAAGATCCCGGCAAAGGAACCGGGCTCGGCCTTGCCACGGTGTGCGGGATCGTGGAGCAACACGGTGGATGGATCGACGTGGCGAGCGAACTCGGGCACGGCGCTTCGTTTCAAATTTACTGGCCGGCGGCAAGCGTCGTTCCAGCCGGCTCCGCGCCCGCGCTTCCGCAACCTGCCGGCGCCCGCACAACCGGAACCATTCTGCTGGTGGAAGACCAAGCTGCCATCCGGATGCTTCTGGAAGACGTGCTCTCGGAAGCCGGCCACCGGGTGTTGGCGGCCCCCGACGGCCGCAGGGCGCTGGAACTTGCCCGGGACTACACGGGCCCCGTGGATCTGTTGGTTACCGATGTCGTGATGGGGGAAGTGAGCGGGCCGGATCTGGCGTCCCAGATGGCGCCCCTGCGGCCCGGTGCGATGGTGCTCTACATTTCCGGCTACACCGACCACGCGCTGCTGCATCGAGGCGCGATTGAGCAAGGCGCGGGGTTTCTGCAAAAGCCGTTTTTGCCGGAGTCCCTCTTGTCGAAAATCGACGAATTGCTGAGCGCGCGAAGGTGATTTCCGCGACCCTGGTTTCACTTTCCCACTGCTATATAGAGGTTCTGCTGGGTTCCGTTGATGCCGCCCAAGGTGAAGGTCAGGGGTACCTTGTCGCCGGCTGCGACGTCCGGCACGGTGACGTTGAACTGATAGACTCCCACCTCGTCCGGAGTCAGGCCGTCGTAAGAGACGTTGGCCTGCTTGCCGCCGATCGAAATAGTAAATGGCAAGGCCAGCGTGCTGTCCCCTTGCGCAAGCTGACCGGGCGGAATGGTGGGTGTCACGGAGCCAAAGCCGATCCCGTAGATGACAATATTTTCGCCGGGCGTGGCCGGCTGGGAGGTGACCCCGGAAATCGCACCGGCGGGCAGCACGTACTCGCCAGTGAGAGATTGAGCCACGACATATTGGATTCCGCCGATGTCGAAACTGGAGGGAGCGAGAAGTCCTGGTTTGTCGGCAACCACGGTCACCGGGAACGGAGCGCTGGATCCCACGGCGGTGGTTACCACCAGATTCTGGGAGCCGGTGACTCCAGCAGGCACTTGTACATTGACCTGAGTGTCGTTAACGTAATCGACGAAAGCCGGCTGGCCGCCGATGGTGACGCTGGTGCCCACCAGTTTGGTGGGCGCGTCGATGCCGGTGAAATCGGCGGCGGTCCAACCTTGCGGGCCAACGCCGAGATCGGTTCCATAGATCTCGATCCATGAACCGGGCGCAAAGGTGGGGAACGCGCCATAGGCGCTGGCGCTGATCACCAGGTTCACGGTCGGCAAGGCCGGCTGCAGCGTGAAGTGCAGGCCAAAGATGAACTCGTTCGGAGAACTGGGGTTGATCCCGCCACGCGAGACGAGGTTGTAGGGGTCCACGTAGATTTGCTGCCAGTTGGTTTGGGTGCCGGCGGGAAGCATGCCATTGAAGCCGGAGGCGTAATACGACCATCCGGGCACGATCGGGTTCGACGCTGCCGCGCAGCAGATGCTGCCGATACCGTTGGTGAGAGGGCCCACCGGAGTGCCGTTGGCGACCCACTGCTGCACCACGGCATCAAAAGAAGCCGCCGCGCTGAGATTGTAGTCGATCGTGATATTCCAGTCGGCATTGATATCGCCGGCTATGGGCCCTCCACTCGTGGTTTTCATATAAAAAACATCCCACTCGCCGTCGGCGCCCGTAGCCACCTGCTCTTGCCAGATCTTCACCTTGCCGTTGTCGACCAACACCGGCGTGGAACTGAACGTGGTCGGGGCTGAGTAGGTATCGGGAACATTTGTGCCGCCAAATGTCAGGGGCGAGCCGATGGGAATGATATGTGGCCCGGAAGTAGCCCTGGGATTCGAACCGGCCTGGGCCCAAATCGTCTGTGAGACGAAGAACGCCACCGTGAGAATCAGCCTACCGGAAACGATTCGATTCATTGGACTCTCTGCCTCCAATTCGAACCATTATAGCGCTCGCGTATTTTGATTCAGTGAACTACACGAGAGGCATTTTGTGCGGTTGGTGAGCGCGGTAGGAATCGAACCTACAACCTACTGATTAAGAGTCGCCAAAACCGGGTGATCCAGGGTTGCGCACGGTTGCTCACGATTGCCACAAA
This sequence comes from Bryobacterales bacterium, assembly GCA_963824345.1. GTDB lineage: Bacteria > Acidobacteriota > Terriglobia > Bryobacterales > Bryobacteraceae > Palsa-89. The sequence goes on along the minus strand of CAWGOZ010000002.1, from coordinate 362,473 downwards.
TCCCTGTATTTATTGGCTTTCAACGCTTCTCCGCTTACCCACCCTTACTCACCGAATATTGCCATTTTGAACAAGAGTCCCTGTGAAAGTCCCTGTAGCAAAACCGCGAGGCGGCGGATGTCTACCTTGTCGGCGCGGGGAGGATCGAAGACCACGCGCGTTGGCGCTGTTCACTGGGGACTAAAGATTCCGTCCCATCAGGTGCTCATGTTTACGTTCGCCGTCAAGGCGTCACTTTCCTGAATTGTTCCCGGTTGATCTGATATTTCTTGACCAGCCTCTGAAACGACCTCCGCTCCTTGCCCGCTTCGCGCGCGGCCTGGGTAAGATTTCCGCGGTGAGTGTCGAGCAGGTTGACCAAATAGGACCGCTCGAACTGCTCCACCACCGTTTGTTTCGCGTCTTTCCAAAGCGACTGGGGCAGCTCTGCTTCCATTTGATCTAAGTTGAAGTCGATATCGCTTACGCCCACCACGGGTCGACTGCAGAGAACCACCGCGCGGTGGATCACACCTTCAAGCTCCCGGATGTTGCCCGGCCAGTCGTGGCCGACCAGTTTTTGCATCGCGGCGGGACTTAGCTGTACAGCAGAGGCGCGATTCGGCGAGCGAAAACGTTTCAAGAAATAGGCAGCCAGCAGCGGGACGTCATCCATGCGCTCGCGCAATGCTGGCACGCGCAAGGTTAGGATGTTTAGGCGGTAGAAAAGATCCTCGCGGAACACTCTGGCCTGAACCAACGCCCGCAAATTCGCATTTGAGGCAGCGACCAAGCGGACATCAGCTGTCAGGCTGGTGGAGGAACCGAGCGGTCGATACTCGCGATCCTGCAAAAACCGCAGCAGTTTTACCTGCGCCTCGATACTGAGTGAATCGATCTCATCCAGAAACAGCGTGCCTCCCTCGGCAGCGCGAAGGAGTCCGGTCGCACTCGTGGAGGCGTCAGTATAGGCATGTAGGTCGCCAAAACACAGGCGAGAGATCTCAGCGGCGTACCCTCCAGTCTTGTTATAAGAACAGATTCATGCTTAGGCTGATCTGCGGTGTGTTCATCTGGCTGAGAAGCTTTATTCGGTCTCGTCACGACCTGGGGCTTGAAATAGTCGCCCTGCGGCAACAGTTGATAGTCTTGAAGCGGCGGACTAAACGGCCGCGCTTGCGGGGTTCTGACCGATTGTTCTGGGTTCTGTTGCGCCGAGTCTGGCCGAAGTGGTCGAATCCGCTTCTGATCGTGAAGCCGGAGACAATCGTTCGATGGCACCGGAAAGGCTTCCGTCTTTACTGGCGCTTTCGGTCCCGAAGCAAACCGGTTGGCAGACCGGTCACCGGGCCCGAGGTTCGGACTGCCCTCCACACCCTGGCGAGCGAGAACCCGACCTGGGGAGCTCCCCGCATCCACGGGGAGCTATTAATGCTGGGGTTCGAGATTTCCGAGCGAACCGTCTCACGATACCTTCGGCGGTTGCACCGCCGCGACGGGGCTGCTCAACTTTGGCGAACCTTTCTGAACAATCACCGGGAGCTGATCGCCGGAATGGATTTCTTCACCGTGATCACAGCAAACTTCCGGATTCTGTACTGCCTGTTCCTGATTCGGCATGATCGCCGAAAGATCGTCCACCTGAATGTCACCGAGCACCCGACCGGTGAATGGGTGGTGCAACAACTTCGCGAGGCATCAGTTGGCCGCGTAAACTCGAGGGTGTAAATTAGGGTCTTGACAGGCCAGCCGCTGCTGGCTCCAGTGGAAGTATCCCGACTTTCACAGAAGGAGCTAACAAGCGGATGGCCAAAGACAGAATAGAGCGAGACGAGCTGGCAAGCAAGCTCATTGAGACGGCGAGCAGCGCCGAGGACCCCTTGCGGGCCATGGCGGAGTTGTTGACCGATTTCGTGATGGAGGCCGAGGTAACGGCCAAGGTAGGCGCCGAGGTGCATGAGCGGAGCGCAGAGAGAACGACGCATCGCAACGGGCACCGGGAGCGTCGCTGGGACGGGAGGAGTTGGGCATCGCGGGCGTATCGGCGGGACAGGTGAGCCAGCTGTGCGCGGCACTGGACGAGAAAGTCCGAAAGTTCCGCGAAGGTCCATTGGGTGAGATTCGTTATGTGTGGGTGGACGCGCTGTATGAGAAGGTGCGTGTGGACGATCGGGTGGAGTCGATGGCGGTGGTGATCGCCACGGGAGTGAACCTGCAAGGTAGGCGCGAGGTGCTGGGCTTCGACGTGATCGTGGCCGAATCGGAAGAGGGCTGGGTGGGATTCTTCAAGAGCCTGAAAGAGCGTGGACTGTGTGGGGTGAAACTGGTGGTCTCGGACGCGCACACCGGATTGAAAGCCGCGGTGCGCAAAGTGCTGAAGGTGGAATGGCAGCGCTGCAAAGTGCATTTCTATCGCAATGTGCTGGTGCATGTGCCCAAACGCAGCCAGGCCGAAGTGAGCGAAGCGATGAAGGCCGTGTTCGTGCAGCGCGACGAGAAAAGCGCCAAGGCCAAAGCCGTGGACCTGGTGCGGCAGTTACAAGCGCGCTTCGCCAAGGCGATGGAAATCTTCGAGGCCGGCATCGATGACGTGCTGAGCTATTTGCATTATCCACAGCCGCACCGCACTCGAATCAGCTCCACCAATCCGTTGGAGCGATTAAATCTGGAGATCCGACGCCGTACCCGCGTAGTCGGCATCTTCCCGAACGGCGCGGCGTGTCTCCGCTTGATCGGGATGCTGCTGGTGGAAAAAAACGAAGACTGGCTCACCGACGATAAAGCGTATCTGACGTTCGACGATGCACCGGCCGAGGAGTCTGCCGCGAAGGTCGTCTCGATGGTTGCCGGCCAATAAAGGAAGGAGGCTCTTTTTTATACGAGGGCTTTGTAGAGTAGGAGACAGGCGCGCCACGCGAACGCACGTTTCCTGCCTCCCCTCATCGAACCGGACGTGCGGATCTCCCCGAATGGTCAAATAACTCAAATGACGGGTGGCCAGAGTAAGATGGTCAGTCGGCATGAAGAACAAGAAGTGGGTGCGACTGCTAGCGTACGTGACGGGATCGGTGAACCAGGAGCTTCTCCTGCAAAATGAATATCTGGCCGCGGAGAATCGTATTCTGAGGGCGAAGCTGCCATCGAGATTGCGGTTGAGTGATCCCGAGCGCGCTACGCTCGCTGAGATCGGAGAGCGTGTGGGACGCAAAGCGCTTCGAGAGGTCGCCTGCGTCGCCAAACCCGACACCATCTTGGCCTGGTATCGACGGCTCATCGCCAAGAAGTTCGACGGCTCCAAACGCCGACCATATCCAGGCCGCCCCAAGGTCCAACCCGAAGTGGAAGCTTTGGTGGTGCAAATGGCGCGTGAGAATACTGGCTGGGGATATGACCGCATCGTCGGAGCGCTGGCCAATTTGGGCCACCGCTTGTCCGATCAGACGGTGGGAAACATTCTGCGACGCCACGGCATTGCTCCGGCTCCGAAGCGAAGCCAGACGACGTCGTGGAAGGATTTTATCGCCGCCCACCTGAATGTCCTGGCCGGCGCTGACTTCTTCACCGTGGAGGTGCTGAGTTGGCGGGGCTTGGTGACTTACTACGTGTTGTTTTTCATTCATCTGGAAAGCCGCCGCGTCAGCGTGGCGGGTATCACCAGACATCCGGATCAAGCGTGGATGGAGCAGATCGCCCGAAGCGCGACCCAGGAGACCTGGGGCTATCTTCATCCCTGCCGCTATGTTCTCCATGATCGCGACACGAAGTTCTGCGCCTCGTTTCGGTCCGTGCTGGCGGCGGGCGGCGTGAAAGCCATTCCGGCTTCCGGCTAGAAGCCCAAATCTGAACGCTTTTGCGGAACGTTGGGTCCGCTCCGCAAAGCAGGAGTGCCTGTCCAGGTTGATCCTGTTCGGCGAGCGCCCTCTGTCGAGGGCTCTGGCCGAATTCAGCGCTCATTATCACGGCGAAAGAAACCATCAAAGGAAAGGCAACCAATTGCTTTTCCCAGAGGCTGGCGATGAACCCAAACAGCGCTGGCCGCACCGTTGAGTGTCGCCACCGGCTCGGAGGTCTGCTGAAGTACTATGGCCGCGCCGCATGAGTTATTTGACCTAACGGGAATCGATTTCATAGGCGAGATAAATTTCGCCGAGCGCCGCTCTGATCTGGGAGGGCTGCAGGAACCAGGGGCTACTGCGCGGGACGGTCGCGTGCCTTTTGGCGCGCCGCTATCTCTTCATCCGTCAGCCGGGCGTCATAGATGGAGCGAGGTTCGATGGTGCGCGCCACGATCGTGGCTGTCGCGACAACCAGCAACATGGGCAGAATAAACGATCGGTCGCGACCAGTCAGTTCCATCATCAAGACGATAGTTGAAATCGGGCCTTGGGTGGTGGCCGCGAGAACCGCCGCGGCTCCGAGCACGGCGATAAGTCCCGGAGGTACACCAGGCCAGAACCAGGACCAGGCATGCCCCAAAACAGCGCCGAGCATTGCGCCTACAGTCAGACTAGGCGTGAACAAGCCGCCAGGGGCGCCGCTGCGCATGCAGAGTACGGTGGCAAGTGGCCTCAGCGCAAGTAGCGCCAGAAGCAAAACCGGCGCTGCCTGGTTGGTGAATGCAAGTTGCGAGATATCCTTGCCGTTGCCGAGCAACTGCGGGAACCAGATCGATACCACGCCCAGCGCACCTAATACGATTACGGGTGTTATCAACCGTTGCCAGCCATGAGGCTTATTGCGATCAGCCCAGGTGATAGCTCGAACATAGCCGACCGAGACCAGACCCGCGATCGGCCCTGCCAAGAGTGCCCAAACTAAGCTCGATGCAGAGCTGGAATATGCCGGGATGAGGTAGGTGGGCGCATCGGGTAGCGCCAACCAGGAGACCGCTGTTGCAACCATCGAAGCGACAAGAGCCGGCAGCACGTAGCGGAGTGCCAGCATCCCGCGCATCACTTCCAGCGCGAAGAGTGCGCCGTCCAACGGGACGCCATAGGCCGCGGCCATTCCGGCACCCGCGCACTAATCCCACCACGCCAGCGGCGAGAAGGACGCTGATGACGACAACCGAATCCATGCGGGCATAGCGGGACAACCAGTTTGGAATTCTCTGAGAGGTTGGAGTGGCGGGCTCAGCTCCAATCGCGGGCGCGGCTCTGTAACCCCCGCGTGCCTGCACCATACTCAGGTTTAAGAGGAATGATGGCGCCCGAAGAAGGTCGCTTCAGAAGCAAGGAGGATCGGCATAGCCATCTTCCCGGCGTTCTAGGCATGAGTTTCAGGAATCGCCACCCCAGTACAAGCTTGCTAACCGTCCTCTTTCCGCAAGGGCTATCTCCGGTGTCTGTCGTTCGAGTGCCAGCCGCAGCCGTCACGAGCAGTATGATTCGAACCCGTCCTAGGCCCTCTTGTTTTCGAATGTCCTTGCGAACCTTGATACCGCCGAACAACCCGGAGATCCCTATGAAGCCAAGCACGACTGACGCGGCTAACTCTAAGGTTGAGGCTTCCATGCTATACAAAGTGCGGGCCGGTGCGGGAATTCTCAACCGATTGCGCTTGCTTGCGAATTCTTAATACTGAAGCCCTGCGCGGGCGGCACTCTTGTGGAACCGAGCGGAATCTTTTCAATAACTTTGTTGCGATCTTTATTCCGGTACCATTGCCATTCCCGCCGTTCGGCGCGGTCGTGGCCGGTTTCGAGTCGCTGACGGTGCCTGTAATCCCTATTGAGACCCGCAATCACGATTCCCAACATGCCAGCGCAGAGAACAAGGCCGACGATAACCTGAGTTGATGGCTCCATGCCAGGGTGGTACGGGAACCGGCTCCGGGATTCTCAAACAGCTTCCAGAGTCCCGTGACGGGTCGGGACGGCCCGGCCAACGATAGCAGGTTGACCGGGCTCAGACGACAGCCCACCACCTCGAAGGGGCGGGCGAAGTGGACAAGCTGATTATCCAACTCGTCCAAGCTCGACCGAGGCGGTCTGGGGCGAAATTTGGCTAAGAGGCCCGGATGCTCGGCCCCCACCAGGGGTTCGTCATACGTCTCAAGCAAAAGGGCTTGTACTGATCGCGGATAGCCGCTCAAGTGGCACATCAAATAAATCAGCAGGTCCGTGAACGTCTGCCTATACAGTCCCAACTTCCCCGTGCTAATGTCCCGGAACTGACTCCCATCCAGAATGTATCGACGGACCATCGCGGCACTGGCAGCGTGCCCAGGCCGGAGTGAATGGCCCGGGTACTGCTGGTCGAGCCCGGGCCGCTCCGCCAGCTTCTTGCCCACACGCGCAACGTCGATGCCCGACAACCGGCCCGGTCGCACTCGCCCATGCAGAGTGATCGACCAGAACACCGGGCTGCCGTTGACGCCTGCGATTCCCAGGCTCCCCTGAACGGTGGGAACCACACACGGGCCGGGACCCGATCCTTAGCGTATCCCGATCTCCCAGCCTTGCCATTCCTGGCCGGTTTTGTTAGCCCGTCGCCCCCTCCGTAAAAGGTTCAGTCTTCCACATCCAACCCTACCAACTCGAAACGTCGGAAGGCCCGCGCGGACCTGACCGGTACAAGTGTCCGATCACGAGTGCCAACCAATCCCGTGTCGGTAGCGCCCGCCATTGGCCGGATATTATGTGGCAATAGCCGGCGCGAACGTGACGCGTGTCACTAAACGGCACATCTGCCGGAAGGAGGCAGCGGCAGCTGATCGCCGTCACCGGTTTTGGGGCCGAGCCGAATATCGATGGGCACATTATGTTTCAGCGAAGCCGATTACGAGCTATATGGTAAAGTCGGCCCCGAACATCCACTATGAATTTGAATCGGCGGATGCGCTGCTTTTTTTGGGGAAGTCTGTAAGGAATTGCGGCGCGAGATCGATGGGGGAAGAAGAGGCCAGCACAAAAGGCCCCGATCGCTCATTCGCCGTCCCGCAGTGCCCACTGAGCTTCGAACGTGTTTATTGGCTACACAAGTCATCCGGATAATGAAATTCTGTCGCGGTGTGGCGCCGAACTTCCCACGGCGTCGTGGCGAGGGTGAACAACAAGAACAGTGCTTTCAGACATCAGCTCCTCGGGGTTCCGGACTGCCGACGCTCCCCGGGTTCCGGACTGCCGAGAACTTCATCGCGGCGAGCTATCACTGCTGCGCGAAGTCGCCGCTCGCTTTCGAACGTTAATTTCACCTGTGGTCTTCAATCGTCGAAAAGCGGTACTAGAAGTTTGTCTGGACAAGGAGAGGCTGCCCGGGAGAGACGAAGCAATCGAGTAAGCCAAGTGTTTACTCTTTGACCGCGCGCGGTCTGGTCGCCCAGCCCGGCCCGCTAATGACAGATGACGGCAATGACGCACATCAGAGGACATAGCGCTGCCCTTTTCCTCCGCTCAGCGACTCGCAGAGGCACGGCTTTTGAAAAGCCCTGCTCTACCGTCATCGCCGTCATTACCGTCACATCGGTTATCCTAACCCCATCTCTCGCAAACTTCATCTCCACCGGGAAGGCCGTTTGCGGCCTTCCTCGTTTCTCGGCTAGGTGCACGGGACTCCGGCGTTCAATCTGGCGTAGCGGATAACCTCCCCGGAGAATGCAAGTGCCATCTGGGAGTATGCCTTTGGCGCTGAATGGCTGATCTAATTCCTATCTCTCTCTGAGAGGCTTCAGCGTAAATAACCACTACCTGCATTCAAAGCACAATGCAAAAGCAACCCAACGGTGACGAGGTGTCCGCTGTCGAACGGCGCGCACTGCAAAACTTCGAGCGGATCGTCTCGTATATCGAAGGACGGGGAGCAACGTGCTGTCGCGATGGGGTTGGGGGTCCGTCGCTGATCTTAAACAGTCAGCGGATACCACTGAACTGGGATCCCCGCAACCTTGGCCTCGCGGGCCTGATGAGTGAGGTCGTCGGAACCGGAACTTTGACCCTCGAAGCGAGGCTCACGATTCAGCGGTTGCAGGTATGGGCCAAAAACCGAGCGGAATCGGTGCGCCTTGGAAGATTCGCGGCGATCCGCGGAGACTGTATTTACGTGCCCATGTCGAACGGTCGTCTGCTAGTCGTGGGTCACGATGGTTATACCGAAACGGAAAACGGAGCCAATGACGCCGCTTTGTGGGTTGAACACCCTCACGGGAGTCCTTTAAAAGCGTTCGACCCTGCGGAGGCTCCGGCGCAATGCGACGTCCTGGGTGGCCTGAGTCTTTTCGAGAAACTATTAGTTGGGACTCAGGCTTGCCGTGAACCCGAACAATGGCTCGTTGCGATGCACGAAGGGCTCTTGCCGTACGTGCGCGACTCGTTGGCAGCCCGTTTCATCCTGGTGCATCTTGGGCCTTCACAGTTTGGCAAGACTACAGGCGCCCAGCGGTTTCTTACCTTGCACGGATTAGGCTCCGTCAAAGGCGACTACTCGCTCGCCGCCCTCGGCGATGCCGGTGACATTGGCCTGCTAGTGCTGGATAATGTCGAACATAGGGACTTGACGCGCCCGCTCGTCAACTTTCTCTTGTTTGCCTCCACTGGGGCAGAGCGCGGACGTTCCAACCCGGACGGTGTGCTGCGGACTCAAACCTCGCGGCCGATTGTCGCAATAACCAGCATCGAAGGTGTCGTTAAACAGGAGCTGTGGAATCGTTGCGTCAGCATCTCCTATAGCCGGCCCGAAGGGGCTGTCGTCGTCCGGGAGACGAACGACGAAGCAATTGCTGCCGGGCGTCACTTGATCAATCGCGCCCTTATGGCAGTCCTCCGGTGCTATTTATCACTGCGAGCTAGTCTTCCCATGGGTTCGTCTCCCATCCCCGACTTTGCAAGTCATTATCAGGCCCTTTGCGGCCTCCTGGAGGCATACGGAACCGTAGCGCACAAAGGGTCGTCGTGGGCTGGCGATATCCGGGGTGAATGGGCTGCTTTGTTCCGTGCCAGGCTTAAGCGCAACGACAACGAAGATCCGCTCGAACGTCACATCCTCCGCGCTGTGATCGAAGACCGGCTCGGTGCGTGGCCCAAAGATCACGTCTGGAATGGGAAACCGGGGAAACTAATCGTTACGCGTGCAAGCAGTCTTTTGTCCGCTTTAGAGGAATTGCGGGTGCCGGATCTGCCGGAAACAGCATCGGCTTTGAAACGGCGCGTGACTAACGGCTTATACACGGACTTGACCGTGCTCGATGAGTGTAGCGTACCCGCCGTTCCCGCGTTGCGCCGCACCTCGAGCAATCGTTCCCTTGGCATCTTCATCCCTGCCGTCACGATGGCTGAAATCAGCCGTTACGATGAACAGGATAGTTGCCGCAGCTTCGTGCTTACGCCCATCGAAGGATCGATGCTTACGGATCATCATTTTCTGGAGCCTTCCGATGAATGCTATTTCTTGTGGGACTATTGCCCAGCTCGGCCAGATGATCCGGAGACTAAACTGATTCGCGACTTCAAACTTCCGCCGGGTACACGAAGCCGGAGCAAGGCTAAAGCCATACAGAGGGCCGCAGTCGCTCTTTCGGCTGCGATCCCCGAACCATGGAGGCGACAGGCAACATTTGTGCCGCTACCCCCCTCGAAGACTCCGAGTCATCCCGGCTACGATGCCCGGGTGATCCACCTCCTCCGTTGGGTAATACCGGGCTTGGACATTCAAGAAATCCTTCAGGCTGGGACCGACAGCGCAGCCCTCCAAAAAGGTATATCTCCTTTGGACCGTGCTACAAATCTCGTCGCGACCATCCATGGCGACCCCTTGTCAGAAACCATCGTCCTCGTAGACGATGTCATTACCAGCGGAGCACATTTCAAAGCTGCCGTAACTGCTCTAAAAGGACATGTTAGCCAGTCCCAAAAAGTCATTGGGCTCTTCTTAGCCCGTACGATCAGCAACACGCCGCCTCCTTTAAAACAAGATTCGGCGTGGTCGTGAGGCAGGGAAGTCGTCGGCGGGCGCTGAAAAGCCGCATGCCTGCTCACTCTGGGGATTGGACAAACCGCGCGGTTATACACATTCAATGAGAAACTGCGGCCAACGTTTTGGGCTCCCATTCCAAAAAGTGAAATTAGCGTTCGAGAGAGAGGTAACTTCGGGCTGCGGGCAGCGTTAGATCGCCGCGATGAAGTTCTCAGCGCGGTCCGGAACCCGAAGGAGCAGTCGCTGAAGGATTTGATCTTGTTGTTCATGCCCTCCACGGCGCCCAGGGAAACTCTGCGACTGGTCCACGACAGAATTCCGCATCCTTTCGGCAAAGCTGCGTGAGGCCGCCTGAATCAGGATTTCTTTTTGCCCGGAGGCGGCGGACAGAAGTTCGGCTGATCGCAAGTCTGCGAGCGATCTCAGATTTGCTGATTCCTTGCCCGCAGAACTTCTGGACGTCGGCAGCGTTGTGAACCACGGATGGCGGACGGTCAAGAAGTTGGCCTTATTGGCGTGGGTGAGCTAGGCCGGCACGGACGCGCTCGTGCAGGAAGTCACGCTCGAACTCGCTGAACCCGGCGAGCAGTTCGGCCATGACTCGACCACTGGGTGAGGTCAGATCGAGCGCCTCAGTAAGGGACACGGAACCTTCCCCGATATGCTGAAGCTCCTGGAGTGTCGTGACCAGATCGGCGACGACACTAGCGATCCAGGCGCCACACTAGAACGACATCGTCTTCGCGGAACCGCGCTACTGAGCGCCGAGGATTCTGAACGTTGCAGTAGCGAAGAAAATTGTCTTACGGTCGACTGGTCGGCTCGGTGAGCATTGTTCGCGCGACGTTTTCAAGTTCTGTTGCTCGCCGCAAGTCCTCTCGTGCTCCCACGCGGTCACCAAGAGCCCGTTTCGCAACAGATCGGTTGTGATACGCGTTCGCATAGGTTGGATTCAAGCGAATCGCCTGACTGAAATCGTCGATGGCGTCCCGGTACTGAAGGAGCCGCAGATACGCATACCCTCGGGCATTGAATGCCAGTGCGTGAGTGGGATCGATCTGGATAGCCTGTGCGAACGCTTGCACCGCTTCGCCGAAATGCTCTTGCTTTGCCAAATCACGCCCCTTCCGGTAAGAGCTTTCTGCATCGTGCGCCGTGCGCGGCGCGACAGCAGCCGGAGAGGCTCGCTGCGGCTTTAAGCTTGCTGCCACTGCCCTGCTGCGGCTAGGCGGCATCCGCGGAAGGGATGAAACCACGGCGGGGGCGGTTGCCGGGGGCGCCGTAGGCGCGGCGACTGCCGTGGGGGGAGTAACCGTTGGTGGTGCTGTGACTGTCGGCGGCAGCTTGGTCTCGATCATCTTCTGCGCCACGCTCAGCAAAGTAGCGGCTTGCGCCGGATTCTGGCCGATCAGCAGAGCCCGGTTGATATCTTCGAGCGCGGGTTGCGCCGCTCCCGTGGAAAGATAAAACTGAGCGCGGCACAAATATCCTGCCGCGTCTGCGGGATTCAGTTGAATCGCCTTGTAGCAGTCGGCCAGCGAATCCTGCACGTTGCCATGCGTGCGCAGCACCGCCGCTCGGCCGAGATACGCGCGCTCGGAATTGGGCGCAAGCTGGAGAGCTTGTGCGTAGTCGTTCAGCGCCTCTCCCCCTCGTCCTAGTTGGTCGTGAAGATTCGCCCGCAGCAGGTAATTCTCCGGATTGCGGGAATCTTTCTGGATGGCCTGCTCCACGTCCGCCAGCGCTTCCGCCGTCTTGCCGCTCGAAGACAACGCCGAGGCACGCATTGCGTAGGCGCGCGAATTGTAAGGCTGCAACACCAACGACTGTGTGAGATCCGCAATCGCGCCCGAATAGTCGCCCAGATAGTAGTGCGAGTATCCGCGATGCAGGAACGCCGAGTCGTTCTTCGAATCAATCTGAATGGTCTCGGTAAACGCTTCGATGGCCGGCCCGTAAGACTTCAGCTCTTCCGAATGTCGGCCACGCTCGAACGCGTCCCGGGCCCTCTGCCAATCCGGAGTCGGCCCAACCGGAGGCGTCGCGGACACGGCAGTTGCAGGCAGGAGAGGTGGCGCGCTAACGCGGGCCGCAATTTGCCTATGCGCATCCTTGGCCAGCTCCTTCACCGACAATTGTAGATCGTTGATTTCCTTCTGAAGCTGGAGCAGCGTTCGTTGCAGATTCTGGACGGTGCCCAGGAGGTCGGGCTTCGGAGTATCGCCGCCATACACCCATCCGGCAAAGCCGAGCAGCACCACAACCGGAAGTATGTAGCGAAGGCGGACCAAAATATCCAATCGTTATGTGTAAGTGAGAAGTCAGCATGAACTTTCTCGCTTTCCTTAGTATTGGCGCGAGATGGTCAGCGAAGGGCCATGGTCGCACCTCGCCTATCGTTTGACATCGAAATAATCGGTTGTGTTGGGCGGGCTGGCTGGCCGACCGAAGCGTGACGTAATTGACCGCCACACCCGCCCAGAGATCAGTGTGATAGTCGACGAGTAGTCTTTCCCGACGGAACAAATCGTGCCGTAGGGAGCGGGCGTAGCATCGTCGGCAGCTTCGGTGATAGAGTGCCCAGGAAACCTCGCCGTTGTCCCGGCTGCTAGGGATGATCCAGAGAAAAGGACCGTCGCCGTTAGAAGCGGACACCGCGGCGGCGCCACGGCGTATCCACCTGGCGCCCAGGGCGTGATCGAACGAAATTTAGGGCGTCCGCGCGGCTTTGCATTTTCCGAGAACAACACGAATTCGGCACGGCATCTTGAGGCGAGGCTTGCGTGGTGGCTGCTCTCCTGCGGGGTCGGGGTGCCAGTAGAGCGAACTCGCCCAGCGTATCAGTGGCACCGCATCCTCCGGCACCCGCTCTGCGGTCAACATCAGGAGAAGAACGACGCCAGCAGAGTGACAGCATAGCCCGAGTATCTCGAGTAGGTAAATCGATTTGTTCCCAAAACTTTGGAATTCTTTTTCTGCCCCAGTGCCGCCCGCCTCGCGGAGTCAGCGCGCGCGGGATGTTCGGGGATGGGGGATGGCATCAGACATCCCGCACGCTAGCTTCTAGTGAGGTGCGGGGACGGGGATCGGCCCCAATCTTATCACCAGTGAGCCGCGATGCCTTCAGTAACCCGACGTGCATTGGGTAAGCGACGTGCAGGTGGCCGCGTTGTTGAGACTCCAATTGCCGTTCGGCCAAATCTTCGCCGCCCACGCGGAGATCTGATTCGTCAGGCTGGCGTCTACGCCGAAGAAACGAAGCCTCGGGAGCGAGTACCAAACCTTTCCTCCAAAAGTCGTGTCAAAGGAGAGATTGGCCGGGTTGTCCGTGGGGCTGGCGAAACCACCTGCGTAATATTCTTGTGGCGTATATTGCGAGGCCTGATTGAACCAGGCTTGCGTGAACGCTGTCAGCGCCGCAGTTTGGGTGGCGGGAGAAGTTGCTGACCAGAGCGGCTCAAAATTGAAATCCACCAAGGGTTCCATTGACGTCAAATTTGGATTCCAGCCGTCCGAGTATGGAGCTGACGGTAAAGCCCGAGTCAGAGTGAACTCTTGCAGCGCCTTGACTTGCCATTGCAGCTCCAGCATAATTCCCGGCAAGCCCGCATCCACGACAAAGACGTTCCTGATGAAACCGGATACGTATCCGTAATCGATTGGAGAATGGCCGCCTTGCGTGCCCTGACCGTCGTTCAGAATGAGTTGCTCCTGAAACCAAGCCAAAGTCAGATAATCTCGCACAGACTGGGATCCATTGCCAATGCCCGCGCCTGGCGGGATGTGCAACATATCGGGCGACGTGAAGAAAGCGGCGTTGCCAAACCAACCACGCAGATCGGCCGTGGCGCCGAAAGGAACCTGGGGCATCCCTTCCAGCCCGAATTCCTGGTTGATTTCCCACATCTTGACCAGTTGCCATTGGGCCACCGAGTAGACCTTGCTATTGAGATTGTTGGTAGTCCAGGTATTGCCGCTTGTGGCGCTGGTTTCGATCGGCACTAGAAAAGTCGCGGCGGCTTCCGACCACTTCGTGAACGCGCTGTCTTGAAACACCGCGGTCTTATAGGCAGCTTGCGAATTGGGTACCAAATCGGCTCGAACCATCGGATAATCCAGGTTGAGGTTACTGGTGGTAAAGCTTGCGCCGAAGCCGTCCATCGGATGGATGGTTGGGAGCCACGAGTTCCAGTCAGGCAGCTGCATGGTAATAGGCATCTCGCGCACATTGAGATAGGAGCTGGCCGACCAGCCTGCCGTGCTGCCGCCCGGCATCAGGTAAGGCTGCATTTGACTGTCGTTATCGAGTACGGCGTCCAATCCAGCGCCGGCCGACCAATCGGTCACCGGCTGCGAATCCAACCCCGGTCCAGGCTGGTAAGGCGGATTCCAAGGCCGCCCCGGGTTCGGGACGTTGAGCGAGCGAATATAGCTGGCGATCTGATTGCCCTGTTGCGCAGTCAGTCCATGGAACATCGTCCGCGCTTGAATCGAGTTGTTGGAATAATTGAAATATTTCAAATCCCTTCCGTCGACGGTGTGGCAATCGGAACAATGCGCTTGGATCGGTTGGGCGCCTCCGGAAGCTGGTGACGTCAGAGACGCCCCTTGATATAGCGCGAGGCCCGCGGCGATATCAGAAGCGTCTGTGAGTGGAGACTGCCAGGTGTTAGGATCCATGTTGACAAACTGAGACGCCGCAAGCAGGTTACTTCCCGCGGACTGGATGTTAAAGCCTAAAACACGGTACCCGCTCACAACATCGTTGGTTGCATTAAAGCGGAAGGTAATGGTGTTCGTTCCCGTGGTAACGGCGCCGGCCGGCAAATTCAGAGTCAATTGCAGCGTGTGGAATCCTCCGCCGATACCTCCAAACGCCGCCGCATTTCCCAGCAACGTTACGTTGCCGGTGCTGATCGGCAACCATGCGGAATTGTTCACTTGCACACTCGCCTCGGTGTCATATTTGAGGTTATGGATCTGCATCCAAAGCTTCAGTTGTCCGCTCAGGTTCGTGCCTGACGGGATCGTGAAGGAAGCCGCGGAAGTAGTGCCGTTCGGACCCACCACCTCGATCGGAAGGGTAATCGCCGTGGATTGCGCCGAAGCCTGCAGCGTGATGCTGGCTGTACCCAGGATGGCACTGGTAGAAGAGTTCATCGCCGTCATGCTGATAATTGTCTGCGTCGCGACGTTGCTCGGCGCGGTGTAAAGGCCGCCCTGCGAGACGCTCCCTAACGCCGGGCTGACCGACCAAGTTATGGTGGCACCAGAGGGCAGGTTCTGAATGGAAAACTGCTGGGTTCCCGAAGGCGCTACGGTAGCTGTTGCCGGGCTGACGACGCTGGGCGAAGCCTGCAGAGTCAAGCTGGCCGTTCCGAGGGTCGAATTTGTGGAGGAGTTCGTCGCCGTGAGAGTAATGGTTGTCTGGGATGCTACACTGCCCGGCGCGGCGAATAGCCCGCTCTGCGAGATGCTCCCCACCGCCGGGCTGACCGACCAAGTTATGGCAGCGCCGGAAGGCAGGTTCTGAACGGAAAACTGCTGGGTGCCCGAAGGCGCTACGGTAGCTGTCGCCGGACTCACGCTGGGCGAAGCCAGCAAAGTCAAGCTGGCAGTGCCCAGCACGGCGAGTGTGGAAGAGTTCGTCGCCGTGACGGTGATGGTTGTCTGGGATGCTACGCTGCTCGGCGCGGTGTATGAGCCACCCGACGAGATGCTGCCAGTCGCCGGGTTGACCGACCAAGTTATGGTGGCACCAGAGGGCAGGTTCTGAACGGAAAACTGCTGGGTGCCCGAAGGCGCTACGGTAGCTGTCGCCGGGCTGACGCTGGGCGAAGCCTGCACAGTCAAGCTGGCCGTTCCAAGGATCGAATTTGTGGAAGAGTTCGTCGCCGTGACGGTAATGGTTGTCTGCACCGCTACGCTGCTCGGGGCGGTGAATAGGCCGCTCGCCGAGATGCTCCCCACCGCCGGGCTGACCGACCAAGTTAGCGCAGCGCCAGAAGGCAGGTTCTGAACGGAAAACTGCTGGGTGCCCGAAGGCGCTACGGTGGCTGTCGCTGGACTAACGCTGGGCGAAGCTTGCAGTGTTACGCTGGCAGTCGCAAGAATAGATTGTGCAGCAGAGTTCGTCGCCGTAACCGTAAGGGTCTGCTGCGTCGCGACGCTGCTGGGTGCGGTGTAAAGGCCTGCCGTCGAGATGCTTCCCACTGCGGGGCTGACCGACCAGACGACGTTGGCACCGGAAGGCAGGTTCAGAACCGAGAACTGCTGGGTAGCCGAAGGCGCTACGGTGACCGTCGCTGGACTAACGCTGGGCGAAGCTTGCAGTGTTACGCTGGCAGTCGCAAGAATAGATTGTGCAGCAGAGTTCGTCGCCGTAACCGTAAGGGTCTGCTGCGTCGCGACGCTGCTGGGTGCGGTGTAAAGGCCTGCCGTCGAGATGCTTCCCACTGCGGGGCTGACCGACCAGACGACGTTGGCACCGGAAGGCAGGTTCAGAACCGAGAACTGCTGGGTAGCCGAAGGCGCTACGGTGACCGTCGCTGGACTAACGCTGGGCGAAGCTTGCAGTGTTACGCTGGCAGTCCCAAGGATAGATTGTGTAGCAGAGTTTGTCGCGGTGATGGTAAGAGCTTGCTGCGTCGCGACGCTGCTGGGTGCGGTGTAAAGGCCTGCCGTCGAGATGCTTCCCACTGCGGGGCTGACCGACCAGACGACGTTGGCACCGGAAGGCAGGTTCAGAACCGAGAACTGCTGGGTAGCCGAAGGCGCTACGGTGACCGTCGCTGGACTAACGCTGGGCGAAGCTTGCAGTGTTACGCTGGCAGTCCCAAGGATAGATTGTGTAGCAGAGTTTGTCGCGGTGATGGTAAGAGCTTGTTGCGTCGCGACGTTGCTCGGCGCGGTGTAAAGCCCCGCCGTCGAGATGCTTCCCATCGCGGGGTTAACCGACCAGGTGACACTTCCGCCTGACGGCAGGTTGAGAACGGAAAACTGCTGCGTGCCGGAAGGCGCGACGGTCGACGTCCCGGGACTGACGCTGGGCGAAGCTTGCAGAGTCAAGCTGGCCGTTCCAAGGATCGAATTTGTGGAAGAGTTCGTCGCCGTGACGGTAATGGTTGTCTGCGCTGCTACGCTGCTCGGGGCGGTGAATAGGCCGCTCGCCGAGATGCTCCCCACCGCCGGGCTGACCGACCAAGTTAGCGCAGCGCCGGAAGGCAGGTTCTGAACGGAAAACTGCTGGGTGCCCGAAGGCGCTACGGTAGCTGTCGCCGGACTCACGCTGGGCGAAGCCAGCAAAGTCAAGCTGGCAGTGCCCAGCACGGCGAGTGTGGAAGAGTTCGTCGCCGTGACGGTAATGGTTGTCTGCGCTGCTACGCTGCTCGGGGCGGTGAATAGGCCGCTCGCCGAGATGCTCCCCACCGCCGGGCTGACCGACCAAGTTAGCGCAGCGCCGGAAGGCAGGTTCTGAACGGAAAACTGCTGGGTGCCCGAAGGCGCTACGGTAGCTGTCGCCGGACTCACGCTGGGCGAAGCCAGCAAAGTCAAGCTGGCAGTGCCCAGCACGGCGAGTGTGGAAGAGTTCGTCGCCGTGACGGTGATGGTTGTCTGCACCGCTACGCTGCTTGGCGCGGTGAATAGGCCGCTCGCCGAGATACTACCCACCGGCGGGCTGACCGACCAAGTTATGGTGGCACCAGAGGGCAGGTACTGAACGGAAAACTGCTGGGTGCCCGAAGGCGCTACGGTAGCTGTCGCCGGGCTGACGCTGGGCGAAGCCTGCACAGTCAAGCTGGCCGTTCCAAGGATCGAATTTGTGGAAGAGTTCGTCGCCGTGACGGTAATGGTTGTCTGCACCGCTACGCTGCTTGGGGCGGTGAATAGGCCGCTTTGAGAAATGCTTCCGGAGCCGGGGATAATAGACCAGACGACGCTGGCGACAGGGGACAGGTTAAGAATGGAGAACTGCTGGGTCCCCGATGGCGCCACGCTTGCGGTCGCCGGACTGAGGCTGCTGGGCGTCGGGCTGGCTGGTTCCACCAACACGGTCGCGCTAGCGGCCTGCGTGGGATCGGCGACGCTCGTCGCCGAGATCGTTACCAATGTCTCACCGCTGATCGAATTGGGGGCAGAATATAACCCAGCCGAGATACTACCCAGGCCCTGCGTGATCGACCAGACAACCTGAGGGTTGGGGCTACCGCCTACTGACGCTATAAATTGCTGGGATTGCCCCGCATAGAGATAAACGGAAGTGGGTGATACCGAAATCGTGACTGAACCGGGACTATTGGGGCCGGGGCCCGTTGAGCCGGTCGGCGGAGACAACTGGACCCGGGCTTCGTATGACATGGATCCGGATACGGCGTTCACAAAAGCGTAGGTGGCCGTGGGAATCGATGCTGGAGCCCTATAAAGTCCGGCTGAGGTAATCGTGCCGTTTTGCGATGGCACCACCGTCCAAATTGTCGTGAGACCGGCCACTGGCGTCGGGGGAACGACAACCAGCGAAAACTGCTGTTGCTCGGAAGGGCCGAGTCTACCGCTCGATGGATAGATTTGGGCTCGCGCCGTGACCGTCGCGAGCAGAATCGTTGATAAGAACAGATAAATCGGCTTATATGACATATTTCCGCTTCTGCAACAATTGGTTGCTGTTTACCGGCTTGTGGGTGAAAAGAAGATGGCGGCTTACGCTGGGCTAACTATGACCGTCTGGGTTAGGCAGGGGGAATTACGAGATTTTCCGAATTGCCGCGATGGTTGTCACTAAAACATACTGCGGGAGACTGTGCGCGCTCGCAGGTAAGCCGCGCGAGTTTTGGGGAGCCGCTGTCGATGCACTGGCACACGAAGGTTCCGCGGTCTCTGGGAATTTGGTAAGGCGCGTGCTGCGCGTACGTTTGCAGAAGATCCTAACAACAAATGCGAGCATCGGTTGTTCTCTTGGCGAGTAGGACGATGATCGTGACAAAAGCGTGTCATCTGCATTCCTTTACAAAGGAGGCACGTCCGAAAAGCGTCCTCGTTGTAGAGGGCAGATCCATGCTTGGTATCTCGGGCTGTCTCGCTATTATTCTCATCGGTGACCCTAACGATAATGTGAGGACATTCGACACAATTCTTTTCTAACATCTCCTCCCCCAGTGGATAGCCTCTTCTTTGCCGTTCAAGTCGAGCAGCGGCGCCGCGGCGCCTCGGCGCAATTCAATCGACGGTCACCTTCCCAACTGACTGCTGCTCAGCTCGTCTATAGCGCTGGAGCGTAGAACGGCGCGTGCGATAGAGTGCAGGATGAGGATTCCGCCGAAGCCGAACGCTTATTCGGAGGGAAGTCAAACGGCATTCCAGGACTCGGAGCGAAGCGACGGTGACATCTCGATTGTGCAAGAAGCGTTCGGAGTCGTCAAGGAAACTATCCGGAGCGCAGCGGAGGGGGATGGTAGACCTTTCCTTCATGCCCGCCTCACGATGGAATGAGTTCTCCCTGCGGGTTTCCCGCACAACGTCGGATGAAAACGCATCCCGCCGAGAAACCGGCCTTCTTCCCTCGAAAACAAATTACCCGTGTCGTCATGCGGGGTCCTCGGCCGCTTCAACGGTGACCTTGTGCCCCAGAGCTTCAAGCCGCCCGACGAGACAGCGTTCGAGGCCATCTGCTTGACTCGATCGAAGTAGCGATAATCACACTGTTTTTTTTACAGTTGGTGCGCGGTGACCAGAATGCTGCGAGCGACCCCGATGATGGCACGCTTTTTGCCACGCTTGGTGGCAATGCACCGGAATTGCATCGGAAGGTAACTGTTCTTCGTGCGGGCGGTCGCCCAAGCGCACTGGCACGCCATCCGGCCCAACCAAGGACTAACCTTGCGCGTCTTACCGCTCAAACGCTTTCCCGCACTCTCACAATTCCCGGGACAGAGGCCGGCCCAGCTAGCCAGATGAGCCGCCGTTGGGAACTGCTCCACGGCAACACCTATATCCGCCGCCAAGCTCCAAGCTGCGACACGATTCATATCTGGCACGGTGGTCCAACGAGCAACGTCAGCGTCCAGAACCGGATCTTGTTCGCTCGCTTCGGTCGGGCCGACACAATCCGATGGGATATCTTGTTGTCTATGGATTGCTTCGGGGTGATGCGTGGCTCACTATTGCCGCGATCCCGCTGTTGTTGTTTGATCCGCCGTTTCAAACCTGCCGGAAAGGCGCCTGCGGCTCACTAGGCAGAATTATGGAGGTTAAAGATGACTGGGATACAGAAGTCTGAATTCAGCCGCGCCTCCGGCCGACCGGATTAAACAACCTGTGACTTTTCACCCCAGGGGCAGTATCGTACAACAGTTTAAGCGCTTTTTTCATTCGTGCCTATGCCGCCAATTCAGCATGGCTCCAGGAGGCCATTGAACATTGGCGAGGCTCTTGCGGCAGCGCTTTCCAGTGTGGCGAGCAATACGCTCGGGAAAAGTGGACGTGCCACCTACGGACACTTCCCGATCCTTCGGGGCCGATATTGTCGCAGTTGGAGCCTCTAAGCACACATCGCATGTCGGAAAACAGTTGTGGGTGAGGATTCCCCCGGAGCCGAACGCTGATTCAGGATGAACCCGAAACACCGTCGGAGCGAAGCGACGCTGGCATTTCGATTGTGCGAGAAGTGTCCGGCTTGGTTAGGGAAAACTTATCCGGAGCGCAGCGAAGGAAGAGCGCCGCTGGCGAGAAGGGGTCAGTTTTCGGGTTTTGGGTCACTGAACCAAGAAAGCGATCTCGAAATTTGCCCGGGCCCTGAATCGGCGCCGGGATACCAGTCGACTCGTCCTAGAATCACACATGTCGATATATGGGCAGTCTTGTCGGCGAACGGCATGGCTGACGATGTGCTCGACCGACGGGAACTCGGGGTGGTGCAGGGGTTCCGAAGCTCGGCTCATGATGGCATGCCTTTTCCGCGCTGCTCAGGTGGCTTGCGGCGCGAAGCCCCGGCGCGTCAACTTGCCCCAGACTTTTTTCTTCTTTGTGTGCAGTGCTTGGAATACGCCGATCAATCTCCAAAGCGCATTAGTCTGGCGGTAGCCGAAATTTTCAAGCACGGCCGCCCAGATCAGCGAGGCCAGGTCGAAGGGGTGGGCGTAGCGGCGGGTAGTGAATTCTTCGAGCAGTACGGCGCTGACCGAGATCATGGTTCCGAATAGCACGGAACCGATGAAAAACAACAAAGCGGTGGTCATCGAGATGAAACCCATCAACAGGCCCAAGATGGTGATGACGTAGCCGGTGACTTCAATGGTCGGGCCAAGGATTTCGAGGAACAGCAGATAGGGCATCCCAAAGCAGCCCACCACTCCGAATTTCGGATTGAACAACATGCGGCGATGTTTCCACATGGCTTCCGCTCCGCCGCGCTGCCAGCGTTTGCGCTGAATCGCCAGACTTTTCCAGGAATCCGGCACTTCGGTCCAGCACACCGGGGTGGGCACGAAGACGATTTTGTAGGTACGCTTCCGCTCGCGGCTGATGCGATGCAAACGCATGACAAGTTCCAGATCCTCCGCCAGGCTGTTCAGCTCGAATCCGCCAGCTTCGATCAGGCGGTCGCAACGGAACAACCCGAACGCGCCGGAAATCAATAGCAGCGAATCCATATAGCTAAGAGCGACGCGGCCCCCCAGGAAGGCCCGCAAGTACTCGATCACCTGAAACTTTGTCAGCAGCGAAGGAGGAGCGCCCACTTTCGTCACGGCCCCGTGCTCCACTGTGCAGCCATTCACCACCCGGATGATTCCGCCCACCGCGATAGTGCTCTCGTCTTCGAGAAACGGCCGCACTACCAACAGCAGCGAGTTGCTCTCCAGAAGAGAATCGGCATCCACGGCGGCGATGAGCGGGGTGCCGGCATAGTTCAGGCCCGCGTTGAGACTGTCCGATTTGCCGCCGCTGGCTTTGTCGATCACCAGAAGCTTGAGATTTTGTGACTCATATACCGCACAGACCGCAGCGGTGGCTAAGTTGTGCAGCGGTTGCCGGGCGGACTTGTAGAGATGAAATTCTTCGATCAGAATCTGCAGCGTCCGGTCGTCGGATCCGTCATTGACGACGATCACCTCGTGGTCGGGATATTCCAACTGCAGCATGGACCGCGTGCTTTGGGCGATGCTGAGCGCCTCGTTGTGAGCCGGGGCCAGGATGGAAATGGGCGGCATCAATCGCGATTTAAATAAGGGGTCGCGTTCCACCGATCCCTCGGTGCTGCGCTGCGCGCGTAGAACGAAAAAGCCCAATGACATAAGCACAAAATAGTTGAAATTGCTGACGAACGCGTAAACGATGATGACATCCAAAATGACGTTGATGACGTGGTAGAAGCTAGACATGGTTCATCCTCTGCCGGCCACCAGCGACTGTTCCAAAGCTTGCAGGGCGTAGTGCGGGCGCGGGCCCGACAAGATCTCGTTTTCGAGCAAATCCTGGCCCTGGGATCCCATCTCGACCAGAGCCTTGGCGGCCGCTAGCGCGGGAACCGGACCCTCGGTCCGAAGTTGGTTTAACAGCAGCGGTATGGACGCCGATAGACCCAGATCGGATGCGGCTTTCGCGGCTGCAGCGTGGGCGCGTTCCTCGGGAAATTGCAGCAAGGCGAAAACTTCCTGAGCCGCCTCCTGCCCGGTTGTGCTGGCATAGCGCAGGGTCGGCAAGGCCGCCAAGCGAAGATCGATGTCCAGCTCGGCCACCATCTGCGAGAAACCTTCGATTGGAATCCAGCGCTCCCAGGCGCGCAGCAGATCGAGGCTGGCTTTCGCGCGGCGCGGGTCCGCCGAGCGTATGCCATCGGCCAGAAACCGCCCACAAATTTCGGTGGCGAAAGGTCGGAGGCTGTCGGCCAGCAGAATTCTCCCTAGCTGGCTTTGTTCGGGAAACATTTTGAACACCTGGGCGGGCGCGTCAGCCGATCCCGACCTCAGCAGAGCGCACCCTGCTTCCACCCGGGTTTGTTCCTGCGGATGATGCAAAAGCCGGGGGTCAATGGGGTCTCCAATGCGCCCCAGATTCGCCAGCGCCGTCTTCTGAACCAGAAAGTTGCGCGACCGGGTTTCCTTCCTCCACCGTTGCGCTAGTCCGAGCTCCACCGCCAGAATACGCAGCTTCGCGTTGATCTGGCCTCCAAAAGACGCCAGGAACTCCGTGAATATAATTTCGACTGGACGGGGATGCTGCCGGGCCAACTCCCGTAAGCGCTCCCGATCCCCGCCGCCGGCAGCCACATCCGCCAGAGTTGCTCGAATTTCGGGAGAAATGCGGACCGCCCGCACTCGCGCAATGTACCGGAAGGACTTCGCGATCAGCGAGCCTATGGCGAGCAGGATCACCAGAACGCACGGAACCACCGCCAGGCTGGTGGCGAGGGGCAGCAGCCGGGCGGCGGGTTCGGCAGCGGCTCGGGATTCCCGGTAAACCCAGTACACGGCGGCGACATAGGCGGCAACCATCAGCGCGATGCTGATCCAAACCCGGACCCTCGACGACGCGGAGGTCTTCATAACGTGTGCACCAGGGCCAGCAGATACATGTTTTCAAATTGCCCGGTGGAGCGCCTTGCGAGGGTATAGGTGGCTTCCACGCGATTCTTCCTGCTGAACGCGAAAGCGACTCCGCCAATGTAATTGTCCCGCCGGAACGCGCCGAAGTCGGTCGGAAGCGCCAGCTGAAAAACTTCGGTGCCGTACCCATAGCCAGCGTGGATCGTCACGTTCTTTCGGGCGCCCGAGTAGAAGAGCACCAGCAGCGCCGGTGTAGTCGCGCCTTCCACTCGATTCGCCGCGAAGTTGCTCAGTATCCAGACCGACTTCTCGAAGTAGTAATCCAGGTTGGCAATCGCGGCGTCCACGGTTAGGGTTCGAAACGCGAGATGCCGGTAATCGGCCCCTACCACCAGCCCGTGCATCACGGTGCGGGAGATGCCCGCCGACAAGTCCTGCTTAGGGACAATGTAGCCACCCTCGCCAAACAGAGCCGCAGCTCGCAGACTGGTAAGGGCGCCCAATTTCCGGCTCAAGTGCAGGCCACCTCGGTTCCCCGCTTCGCCGAATCGGTCTAGATGGAAGAAATCGACGCCGACATCGCCCTGGCGGTTGAAATACGTGGCACCGATCTGTTCTATGGCGCCCGGACCAGTTCCCGGCAAAGTGTCGCCCTCGTAAGCCAGACGCAGTTGGACGGTGTGGTCGGGAGCCAGGCTTGCTTTGAGTTCCCGCGCTTCTTCCTGGTTGTCCCCGCCCGAAGACAGGCAGGTTTTCAGATAGACCTGCGCGGTCTTATCGTCTCCCTGCCAGTGATAGTAGCGAGCCCATGCGAGCGCAACGTCGGGGCTGCTGGGTGCAAGTTGTCGCGCCGCTGCGAGCAATACGAACGCCTCTTGGTAGGAGTGCTTCCACAGGAGCACATTCGCTTTGCCTACCAAGGCGTCGACATTGTCGGGTTCTAAAGCGAGCGCTTGGGAGTAGAAATCCAACGCCGCCAGGTAGTCGCGGGTCCAGGCGGAGAGCCTCGCAATCCAAAGCAGAGTATCCAGATCCGAAGGCTGGCCGGCCAGCAGGGCGCGATAGAGCGCCACAGCGTCGCCGAAGCGCTTTTCCGACAGCGCGGTTTTTGCCTCGCTTTCCAGATCCTGCGCACGCAGATCTGGCGCGACCTGATCTGGCGCAACAGCTGGAGTAACCTGCGCGCGGCTCAGCCCCGCCACGCACACCATCAGCATCAGCCACCGTTGCGTCATGCCTTCTTCCTCGGAAGGTACCGCGCGATGCGAGCCGTTACCTCCATGGGATTAAAAGGCTTCGTAATATAGTCGCTGGCCCCGCAAGAAAAGCCTTTCAGAACATCGGTTTCCTGTTGCCGGGCGGTCAGCAGCACGACAGGAATTCGCTCGGTCCGATGGTCCGCGTGCATATTGGCCAGCACTTCGAACCCGTTCATGCCGGGCATATTGACGTCCAGGATCACTACGTCCGGAACAACTTCGCGCAACAAGGCTAGGGCTTCGGCGCCATTGCGCGCCAGACGGCATTCGGCTCCCGTTCGACGCAACGTCGCGGTCAGCAGCGCCCCAATGGCGGGGTCGTCGTCGGCGATCACCACCTGCGCCGCCCCCTCCCGCGACGGAAGCTGCGGATTCTTCAAATCCGGCAAAAGCAATTTACAGCAACGGACCAGGAGCTCCTCGGTGTCCCACGGCTTCGTCAGAAAGTCGCGAGTAGCGGTCTCAATGGAATCAACCGAGTCGGATATGCACGCACGCGAGCCTACCAGCAGGACTGGCTTTTCCAGCCCTGGGCTGGTGTTCTTATGGCAAATGGAGCCGCTGGCACCGCCCAGATTCAGCAGGACGATATCGAACCGCTCCAACATGGCTGCCGTGAGGCCTCCTGGAGGCGCCTCAATCACCAGCGTGAAACATTGTGCGCGATCCACCACCTGCGCTATCCGCCTTGCCTCCGGATCGCTGAAACCCGCCAGGGCAATGCGCTTTCCCGAGAGCGTCTTCACGATCTCATTCGGCAACGCAAGCTCAAAGGCCGGTGCGGCCGCGGCCTCCGCGATCAGCCGCCGTAGTTCCTGGAGCGCTGCGGTGACAGCGGCAGCTTCGACAGGCTCAGCCGACTCGACGAAGGCTTCGGTCTTCCTGGCCTGGTCGGTCACCGCCGGCATGCCCAGCGTACCGGCGATGCCCGCCCAGCGATGCAGCGTCCGAACCAGCCGGGTCTTGTCCATTGGAACGTCCGGCGCCACCAATTCGGCCAACTCCGCCAGTGATTCAGCGATGAAATTGTTGCGCATGCCGCGCAGCAGATCCCCGACATCGCTCTGAATGTTGGGAACAGCGCGGGTTTTCTTATCCATGATCGATCGAACGGCGGCCGGAAAGGTAGCGGTGTCGATGGGCTTTTCGATATAGCCGTCGCAGCCGGCGTTCAGGCAATTCTGCTCGTCTTCTTTCCGCCCATAGGCGGTCAGCGCGACGATGTTAGCGCTCTTCATTTCTGGGTTGGTACGCAACTGCCGCGTCAACTCCAGCCCGCTCATACCGGGCATCTGAATATCCATCAGAATCAGCTCGGGTTTGAAGGCGGTAAGAACTCGCAAAGCCTCGGGGGCGCTCCTTGCCGAGCGTAAGTCATATCCCTGCTCAGCCAGCAGCGCGCGCACCAGTTGCTGGTTCATTGGGTCGTCGTCGACGACGAGAATCGATTTGTTTCCCACAATTTTCCAGATCGGCAAACTGCACTGAATCTTGACTTTTTTCGCTCCGCTGATGTGACACGACATTGGGCAGCACGTGGCCGGCGCCTCGACGCTAGGCTAAGTGAAGGTGGCCCGCCGTTGGGTTCTCGGATTTTCAAGCTGCATTGTCGTGCGGCCAGCTTCTCAGGCCAGTCCTCTCCTGGCGCAACCACTGAATCCCGGCTTTTTCGCAGGAAAGGTGAGAACTTCCCGTTCCGTTTCGCACCATAGCAACGGCAACGCCCCGATTGGGAGCGTTCAAGCAGCAAAGTAACTAGCTGTACTCGCTTGTACCGGTTACTCTGGCCGCGATGCGCAATGAGAAGGGTTTCGTGACGCTGCGGCGAAAGGATTTGACAACAGATGCGTTTTCCCAAATTGAGTCAAGGTTGGATTATTGCCGCAGGATTGATGATTTTCGATGGGAGCGTATTCTCGGATACGCTCATCGTTCAAGCGACCGACGATATCTATGCCTCCGGCCACAGCACCCTGCCGGCCACCATCTATCCCGGAACGTTTCCAGTGTCGGATAGCTTCACGGCGGACCCCAACGAGATATTAAAGTTTTCCAGCGTCACGGGTTTGGTGGGCTGCAACTTTGTCATTACAAACGGACCGGATGGACCTTGTTGGCCGGGGGTCAACACCACGATTACGAGCTACGGTGGCCTCTCGGGGATCGATGCGTATCAAGACAACATGTTCTTGGTTGGCGTCTTTCTCGACTCCGCCGAACCGAGCGGTGCTGGCCCTTCCGTTCTCAAATATAACTACGGAACGCCGGGCAGCTTGAGTATGGCGCAGGGCAGCTTTTCTCCGGAGTTGGATCAAGTCTTTTTCATCGGTGACGGCCTTACGGAAACAGGCACCGGCGAGGAACAAACCTTTCATGTGCCCGCCGGCGCTGATCGACTCTACCTTGGATTTGCCGATTCCTTCGACAGCGTCCCATCCTACTATGCCGACAACGTCGGCTCTTTGACGGCCACTTTCGCAATCACAACAAGCACGGCGACTCCCGAGCCGCGGTACGGCTTTCTACTGGCGGGCGCCTTATTTCTCGGAGTCTTGGTCCGCCCAAGGAAGGGACGGGGGGAGCGCCGGACCTTTCAGCCCGATGCTCGTTGACGAAGGAATCGCATCAGTAACCGCCCCTCGGTGCGCGAGAGTCGCACATGTCGCCACCGGCTCGGAGGTCTTCTGAAGTACTATGGCCGCGCCACATGAGTTATTTGACCTTACGGGAATTCGGCATTCCGCCCTCGGTCAAACCCGGGCGACGGCAGTTGTTGGTGAAGACCACGGGCCACGAGCCGGTGCTGCTCGAACAGCGCGTTTTCATCACGGTCGAGGAACCCAGAGAGACGCTCGCTGCCACCACCGCCACCAAGTGACCGAACCGCACCCTGCGGCTTGCCTCTATTGACGGAGCGCTCCCAGGCCGGACGCGGCAGGTTCGGCCAGCGGCGCAAGAAACGTGATGGAGGGTCCCGTTGCCGCTGAGCATCCCGTGGTCCCCGGACCGCCAGCGCAACCCCAATAGTTCACGGTCGCGTCGATGGCGCCCTTGCCGAGATTAAGGATTCCGTCGGCGCTGCCCACCAGGTTGTTGAGATGCACTTCTATTGACCCCTGGGTATTTATTACTACGGCGTCTGCCTCGTTCTCGATTGTGTTTCCGGCGATTATTGTTCCATGCACCGGCGCCAGGCTGTAGATGTTGATACCTGTGCTTCCGGGTGTCGCGGCGTCCGACGTATCCGCGGCATTGCCGGAGATGGTATTGCCAACGATAACATTGTCGTTCAAGTCGATGCCAGGTGCACCGGGAGGCGCGGCATGGTTGTGCATCGTGACACCCGGCAATCCGTTATTCCGCAGAACGTTTCCGATCACTTTATTGCCAAAGGACTGATTGCCCGGACCCGCCGCGAAGATTCCCACACCCGCGCCAGCGCCGGGGCGCCGAACCCGTTATTCTCCGAAGTATTCCCGGTGATCGTGTTGTTGAAAACGCCATAGGGCAGTTTAGAGGCGGCATTGGGAGAAGGCGGGTGGGAAGCCATGGTGATCCCACAAGCGAGCGGGTTGTCATGCACGTGGTTGCCGGCAACCACGTTATCGTGATTATGTCCCGTCTCGTCGGTCAGCAAAATGCCGCCGGAGTTCAGGTCCGACTCGTTCTGCGCAACCGTCGCGTGGTCGACTCCCATCAGGTGAATTCCTTCCCCGCAATCCTGTCCCTCGTTCGTTTCAAAAGCCGGCACACCCGGGCAAGTTCCCCCCGCGATGTCGAGGCTTTGATTGTTGCCGGTGACGTGATTTTGGGAGATAACGAGGTAGGAAGAATTGGTGACTAGAATGCCTTCGAAATTCGCGTTCATCACCGTGAGGCCGGTGACCAGCACGCCACTCATACCGGGGTGATCCAGGCCGTCCATGTAAATGCCGTTCGGCTTCCCCTTGGCGTCGATGATGGTGGCCTCGGATCCGGCCCCGACCAAGGCCACTGGCTTGTTCAGCACGACGCCTTCAGAATACCTTCCCGCGCCGATAGTCATCCTGTCGTTAGCTCCGGCCGCGGAAACCGCGGCGCCAATCTTGCTGTAGCATCCCGAGCTTCCCGCCGGATTGACGCACAACGTCGCGGCTATCGCGGAATGGCTCAGGACTGCCGTGAACAGGCCGCAAAGGACCGCTCGAAAACGAAATTTTAGTTGTTTGTGATTCATAAGCTGTCAATGACACTACCACAAGTCGGCCCGATCCCGAGCGTGGAGTCGTCTGAGTTACTCCTCATATCACATGAGGAGCCGAAACGGCGGTTCTGCGTTCGCCGGACTCCTGTTGCATCTCCTTTTCAGACGGCCACAAAGGCTTCGTGGATGCGGTTCTGTTCTCCCAGTCACGGATGATTGTTTACCGGATCGCGGACGGAGCCTGGTATGTGTTGAAGCGCTTCGGCCCCGATGGCGGCACGTCCGCCCACTTTGGGTGGCTCTATAACTACAGAGAGTTCTTGGCAAAGAACAATGGGGCTACAAAGACGCCCCGCTAATAATTTGTGCGGAGGAACCTCAGAGTGGGCCCAAGGATTGGTCACGGCGTACGGCCCTTGGCACTTATTGGACCGATTCGGTCACCGGCTTGGACTACGCGAATAATCGCTATTACTTCAATAGCCTCGGAAGGTTCATGACGCCGGACCCGGCAGGAGCGGGCGCGGCCTCCGGCCAAGATCCAGTTAGTTGGAATCGCTATGCGTACACCGGTGGCGATCCGGTGAATCGGGGCGATCCAACCGGTCTGGTCTTTTACCAAGGTTATGAAGGCTGCGTGGCTAACAATTTCGCCTCGGACGGTACCTTTGCCTGTCCAATCAATGACGATGACGGCGGTGGATGCGCCGTAGATGACGCCAGCTGCGATCCGACCCCGTGCGTCGCGGTGGACGGAACACCGATGCTCGGTCCCAGCGATGACGTACATGCGAAAACGGCATGCCGACTTCGATATCCGTCGGATGTGGCTTGGTACTCGGGATACAGCTTGCGAAACTGGTGGACATTCATCAGAACCAATTGATTACCTATCCAGAACGAGATGGCGGCCATAAGATCTTGAATTGCCAAATCCCATTGCCGCGTTTGTATGTAAGCATCGGCGCGGTTGTCGTAGTATTGTCGAGGTCGATGGTTATCGGTTACAGTTATACTCGCTACTTGGAACCCCTGTCGTCGAGTGTCGGCTTGCGCGCACTTTTCGTGAAGGCCCTCACTCTAGCCCCCGTCGAGCGCGAACGGTTCTTCGATCAGGAACGGCTATCGCCCGAAACCCGCCATGAGTTGGCTGCTCTGCTTGAAGCAGATCTCGGTTCGGAAACATTTCTGAGCGGCATTGTCGGCCGAGCCGAGATCCGCGCCAGCCACGCCGGCGAGCGGTTCGGACCCTTCGAAACGCGAGAACTCGTGGGCGTGGGCGGAATGGGTGCTGTGTTTCGAGCCGAACGCGTCGACGGTGAACTCAGCCAAGTAGTTGCCATCAAGGTCGTTGAACGGCTGTTTCTCGACCCCCGCTCGGCCGAACGTTTCCGCCGCGAGCGCGAACTGCTGGCGCGCCTTGAGCATCCTAATGTCGCTCGCTTGCTCGGGCGGGCGATTGGTCCTTCAACATCCAGATCTGCCCGCTGTTGTCGGTGATTTTATCGCCCTCGATGGTAGCCGTTGCCTTGTCCAAGGCAGGATCGCAGACGTTTGACCATACGATGCGTAGACCATTGGGCAATTTAGAACCGTATTACCAACCTGCACCGTCATCGAAATGCCACTGATCTGCGAAGGCAACGGATAGGTGGTTGCTTGTTGCAACGGATTTGGCCCCAAGCCGAATCCAAATATTGTGAATATTGAACCTTCCGCGATCTGAGTCGTCGAATAAGAAGCTGTTTGCAACAGACGCAACATAAGGTTGTCCCCATAGATGAGAACCGACGCACAGGATGATGATCAGGCCTAAAAGGCCGCGGCTTAGACGCAACTGTGGCGGTCTAGTCTGCGCGATGACATCGCCGACGGCCATTAGCAAAAGGATGAATAGACGTTTCACCGTTTGCCCACAACCTCTTTCAGATGCTTCGCGCAAGCTTCAGCAGCAGTCTGGCGTCCGTGCAAAGAATTCTTCTTGTTTACGGCATAGGCAAAGACCACTTCACCCGTTTTTTGATTAACAAGCCGAATGCCAGCCTGTTCGTCGGAATGGATCTGACCTAGAAATACCGTTTTGGCCCAGCCCGCTTTCACGTGGTCGGAAACACCTTCCAAGGCATAGTCAGCCTTCTCCTTGTCTGAAACTACAACGACCGGGACCTGTTTCTTACGGAGTGCTGCGTCAAGGTAGGTGTCGAAACCATCCGCTGCTTCAACAAAAATCTTCGAACCAGAAGGTACAAGCCTCTCATCTGCAAAACAAGAGACCGACAGAAGAGCCATGGCTAGAAACGTCATTTTCATATAATTCTCCACGAATGCGATTTGTTTGCCTTGGCCAGATAGCGGGCATAAGGCTGATTGCATGACCCGTCGCTGTTCTTCAATCTGCCCTGTGCCTGTGCCCGCAGTGGATTAAATATCCCGCCGACAATACTCGCCACGAGTGCAGCGGCGATGCCGTGGCCTTGGAGGATTGGGTACCTGTCATTTTTACGTCTCCTTTTGGGTTGGCTATTTTCCAATATCCAATATCGGACGAATCTTCTCTTTGCTCTCCTGGGGAATGCTCCAGTTTGTGTTCACTTTTCCAAACGCGCCTCATTTCAGCCGCCCATTGATGAACGACAGATTCAGGAACTGCGTTCCCTGCGGTTCATTCACGAAGCCAGCAACGTCGTGTTTCTTGGACCACCCGGTGTTGGAAAAGAAAGCGTGAAGCGCATCCATGAAAGGCCCAGTAAGCTGGTAAACGCGGTCTACGTCGGCCGACGGCTCTCCATCGGCCTGCTGCTCGCGCCGATCCTGCTACTGGCTTGTCTTTGCCCTCGATTAATTGTGCTTTTTAGAACAGAGATGTTATTCCTGCTGATGGCCTATTGCATAAGCTACCTCTCCTTCGGAATGATGTTCGACGTGATCACGCGATATCGGGAAGAATACGTGGTCGAGACGGCGCGCGCCGAGTCTCTCGTGATCCTTGACTTGCGCTGGATTCCCGCGGAAGTGCGGGCAGCCGTCTATGCGACTTTTGTATATTGCATTCTCTTCCTCGGCGGCCCTTCCCGGGCGTTCATCTACTTCCAATTCTAATGAGGAAGGCCATTTCAGTTTTGCGGATCGTCCTCTGCGCCATCGTTTTTCTTCTAACGCTTGAAGCGCTCACCCGCCTGGACGACCACCTCCAGTTTGGCGCCCCATTCTGGGGCTCCTACGATTTCACCCGACTTACCATGCGTGATCGGTATGGACTCATCGGCCGGCCGAACGGCCGATTTCTACGATGGAGCATGAACGGGTGGGGCTTTCGAGGTCCCCTGCCCCGCTCCGGTACAATCCGCATCGTCTGTCTGGGCGCGTCCGAGACTTTCGGGATTGGCGAAGACAATAACCGGGAATTTCCTCGCCAGCTGGAGGAACAGCTCAACCAAGCGCTGGGGGGCCGCTTGATCGAGGTGATCAATCTCGCGGTTCCTGGTACGAGTATGCGCTAAACCGTCCCTCGCCTGCCCGAAATAATGGATCGATATCATCCCAGCTTCGTGACGATCTATCCAAGCCCGGCGCCCTACATCTTCTTCACGGCGAACCACCCATCAGCGGCTTCCGCTCCGGGACCGCCGCCAAAATTGTGGGTCCGCATCAAGAGAAAGATCCAGCGTTGGGTTCCTGCGCGAGCGCTGACCCTTAGCCAGGCAGTCTGGCGCAGGCTGCGATATCCAGATTTGCCGCAGGCCAGAATCGAGGGGAGGATTGAAGATTTGGGTGCCCGCGCGCTCCCTGCCCGAGTTTTAATTTGGTGGCGCCGCCGTGAGGCTGACGCCTCGGTTCGCGAGCATCAGTTACCGGTTGTGGATCGGCTCCCGGACGAGAACGTGGAAATGTTCCGAAGCGATCTTGTCGCTATCGTGTAATTCTTCAGGACTCGCGGAGTGCCCGTAGTGCTGGCTACGCACGCCCAGCGCCTCGGTGATCGGGTGTCCCCCGATGAGGAGGGTATGCTGGTCAAATGGCGGCTGTTTTATCCGGGGCTCAAAGAGGGCGGCTTTCTGGATATGGAGCTCAGGATGAATGAGGCCGTTCGCGACGTGGCACGGGGGCATGGAGCGGTGCTTGCGGACGCGGCCCGGGTGGTGCCGCCCGGACCTCGGTACTTCGCCGATTTTGTTCATTTCTCAAATGCAGGCGCGGAAAGGATGGCCGCGCTGTTGGCTGAAAAACTGACGCCTCTGGTGAAACCGTCTCTGAAAGAAGATCGGATTCCGGCGCGCTGACGATCCCTAACTGTTATCTTACAAGGAAGGAGCACGCTGTCATGGCTTCCCACTGCGGCTGGAACTCATACTTGGCCAGCCTCTGCGCCAGGTAGTTGCCGCTCGCCATGGCCCAATATGCCGATTCGACGGACGGATTTGGG
Source organism: Bryobacterales bacterium (assembly GCA_963824345.1). Taxonomy (GTDB): domain Bacteria; phylum Acidobacteriota; class Terriglobia; order Bryobacterales; family Bryobacteraceae; genus Palsa-89. The sequence continues at coordinate 329,183 of CAWGOZ010000002.1, read as the reverse complement.
GACTCATAAAACACCAAGACGCGCTCCTTAACTAGACACGCCAATCTTTGGTCGTCAGCGTGATGTCGCCACGCAAGCCCTCGTTCCCGGAGAGCGAGTGCCGGTGGCGATCGGTTGAGTCCAGGTCATGACGATTTGCACGATTGAACACGTCTAGGTCTTCTCGTTTCCGAAGCTCTTTGCGAACTGGGGTCCCGCCGAACAAGCCGAAGATACCTAGGAGGCCAAGCACGACCGACGCAGTTAACGCTATCGTTGGAGCATCCATCCGGTATAAGTGTGCGATTGGGGCGTGACAATTCTCAATCGAAGTGCTCCTACTTGTGAGATTTTCCTGTGCTTCGACGAACTCACAGGGGTGGTGCCGTCGGCTGGCGATGTAAAAGGTTGCTGCAAGGAGAGCAACAGATGACGTCAGCTCCAGCTTCAACCTTCCCCAGAATTCCGCTTTTCGTGCGCGAGGGGGAGGTCTGTTTCTTGTTGGCCGAGGGGCGGACATTTTCCGCCACACTCGGAGCACCCACTGGAGCACTGCCTGGTGTGTTTCCAGATCCATCAACGCCGGGTCGGCGAGATAGTCGAATGGTCCGGCACCTTTCATCCACGCGGATGTCCGCATACACGATCGAATCGAAAGACTATCGCTGGCACGCCATGCGATTCCATGCTCTGAAACGATCCCTTTAAAAATAGCCGACCATCAGCAGCCGAAAATAGATCCCCGGCGCCAGACCTGGTTGGCGCACTTCGCCCGCGTAGAAATCCTCACAGATGGTCTCGACGTACTCATCGAACCTCTTCTCATCCATAATCTGATTCAGCCGCTGGTAAAACGGATGGCTTGTGCCCACTTGCAGCGCTGCTTTCGATGGTCTATGTATTGCACCGCACCCGCACGAGAGTCAGGGAGCCAGGGGCAGACGCACGGGGCAAGAAGTAACATCGGGACGGATGCCGGCACGTTACGTCGAGCAAGATCCAGATCAGCCTCAAGGCCAGTGCCTGCCCTGGCTAGCCTGCTCATCTTGATGACTCAACCTGCGCTAATGGCGCAGTCGTCGTGGGATCTCAGCAAGCAAATTTGCAAGGCGCCAGCAAGGCGGTCCGATTGCATGTTTCTGTTCCGTCGCATTGCCCCTTACTTCAGCCCATGGCAGATCTCCTCGCGTTTTTCCTCCGAGCAGGAGGCGCCAGCGGGAAGCGTAGTTTTCCGCAATGCCGGGGAATTGGCCATAGCGGCGAAGCAGTGGCCGGCAGCGCGGCTTGTGGAGGTATGGAACCAGCTTCCTGGCGCCAAACCGGTACGCAAGTTCACCGACCGCACGAGCGGCGTACGAAGGCTTTGGGAGGCGGTACAAGCCATTGCAGTGAAAGGAGGCCCACAGCGCCGCAAACCGGCCTCGAAACCGGTAGCGGCGCCCGTGACGGCCAAGCCATCAAAGCGGGGCCGCACCGCTGGCGAGGGCACCAAGACGGAGAAGATTCTTGGCTTGTTGCGCCAGCCCTCCGGTGCAACACTTCCGTGGTCGGAAACTCTGCAAGCAGCCTCCTACACCCAATGACGCACTAGAAGCTAGCGGCAGCAAGAACAGCGCACCATTGCGAAACAGCATCCCGACGAAAGTCCCCACATTCCGCCGTGAACAGCACTTTCTTGGAGGACTTGCAGCTTTGCAAGTGTTTGAAAAATTGGCTCGGCAAACCCTCGGCGGTCTCCGTCTCAGAGAGCGGTGGCGCATTAATAAGGACAGGGACCAGGGCGGTTGGAGTTAAATAACGCAAAATAGCGCGAACTCGGAGCCCAAGTCGTAGGCGGGTTGGGTCCGGACCTGGCTCCGGACTCCAACGCAAAATAGAGCAAACTCGGTTGCCAGGACATAGCCGGAGTGGACCCAGAGAGGACCCTGAATTCCCGGCAATTGGCTGTGACGTTGAAGGTTGCGGGCACCAGGGCGGCCATCCGCATGCGAGTGAGTGTGGGAGGCCCCGCGTTAACCCCGCGTTATTTTTGCGTTATTGTTAGCGTCATTCCGCGTCACGTTTGCGTCATCCCTGCGTTTCTCACGACCTGCCTACTGCTCGGCCATCGAGCGCACATAGACAGTGAGGTAAACACCGGGAGCGGGTTGACCCTCCCCGGTCGTGGGAGGGGAATCTATGATCGAAGAGCTCAGGAGAGAGATCGAACAACTGCGGTCAGAAGCCCAAGGCGGTAAATTTGCGTTACCTGGAACTGTTTGGCGAGACATCGAAATCCTCGAATCAGGCCCACCTGTTCCGGCGCATTGCGTGGCGGTTGCAGGCGTTGTCGGAGGGCGACTTGAGCCAGCGTGCGCGTGACCGCCTTCGAAAAATCGACTTGCATTCCCTCGGATCAATCAGCCTATCCTGTCGCAGATGCCCAGGACACGTTCCCAGCCGACCCGCGCGCTCGCCAAGAAGACCGGGTTCCGACCGGGACGTAACGGCGCTTGCGAAGCACGCTTGTTTCTATTCACTGGGCAAATGCAAGGCGCAGCCGAACCACCGGTCAAACAGGTCGCCGCTTGCAACTTACAGGAAGCGATGAAGTATATGCGAAAACGGCATGCCGACTTCGATATCCTGCACGTCCAATTCGTGGCACTTATCGAAATGGTAGCTGGATCCCCACTGGACTAATCGGGGTTGTTGACGGAACTAGCCTGAACGCTCGGTGCCCAACCACGATTCGGAATTCGGTTCATAGCCCACTCGGCCTCACAAAAGCATCGAGCGGTGAACCTTGTTCCGAACCAGCACCGGGCGCGCCAAATTTCATTTTGTCCGGCCCGGAGACCAAGTCCTGTTCTTCCCCATTGGTCCTTTTTTATGTACCTTTATGTACCCGACAAAATGGGTTGGAGGGGGCCGGCAGCCAGTAGAGATTGTCGCCGGCCTTATCCTGGCATCTGAGCTACGATGTCTAGGCCGTCGATGAACGAGTCGCCCACTCCATGCAGGGTCCCAACAATCCAAAGATTGCCGGAGCGCTGATAGACCACGGCGAAGTACAGCCCGATCGCGAAGATCGCGGGGAATATCAGCAAGTGGGATGGATGAAGCCGGGCCAGAGCAAAGTGATAAAAGTGCAGGGGCCCGAACGTGAAGATGAGGTTACCCGCCAGGATGCCTGGCCCGGCTCCCCAACGCCTGACGAGTTCGGTCTGAACGATGCCGCGATACACAAACTCCTGGTAAAATCCCCAGATCAATTGCGGGACGCAGACGAACACCAGAATTGGCCCGAGATCGTGCCTTCCCCAAAGCGCTGCTATTCCGGACGATGCGGTAAATCCGAAGATGACCAGCGTGATAACCATGATTTGCGGGAAGAAATGCTTCTCGGTCGGCGACCAGCGAGACCATCCTCGAAGACCCAGTTCCGCGAGACGCACTTTCGCGAAACCTGTCACCAACAGCGAGGCAGTCAGCATCAGGACGACGATTTTCACGCCCGTCCACCAGAGATAACCTGTCCATCCCAATCGCACCGCTACCAGGTGCAATGAAGGCCGCACCATCGCTTCAAGCAACAGAAAGACTATCAGCAGCCGGACGCCTTGCCGTGAGGAATACGGGGGCGCGGCAGGCTTATCGAATAGAAACAGCTGGCCGCGCATCACGGTGCTGATCCTGGCAACGAGATGTGTTGCCCGTCCCTGAGATCCCGCTTCCGAAGCTGCCGTTTTGAAATAGAGTTTCGCCGACATATGCTCCTTACCACTCACTCGTGACAAAGTAGTCGGTTTTCCGGGAGATCTGAAACTCGCGGCACAAAGCCGCCATGCTCAAATGCTGCGCGGAGGCTTGGAGGCGCAAGAGCATGCCACTCATTCAGCCGTTGGATGTCTCGGATACCCTTTATGAATTTCCGAGAAGACGTTCGACCTCCCGAAGCGTCCGAGCCGATCCCTCGATCTGTTGTTTTCGTCCAAGGGAGCGAACACGTACGCGCCGAGCTTCCGCCCGGTTAGCGAGTACAGGTTCACCGTATAGCCAGTTGAATTGCCGAGGCCGACCGGCGTGCCGTCCCAGCTCCAGCGACCAGTATCCAGCCTTCTTTGTCTCCCTCGATCATGAGCCGCAGGCATAAAAGGCATTCGACCGGGTATTCGATGCTATTTTAGCAATTCCAACTCACCGTGCCTGTACAGTCTTTCCGACAAAACCCTACCCGATTAAGGCACGCGGATATCAGCCACCATGCCGTTCGTATCGATCGAGCAGCTTTTATGCCAGGAATGACGATGGTGGAGACGGCACTTGACGGTTTTGAAACGCCGGACTAACGAATCCTCTTCTAATCGTCAAGCCGGACACCTGGGCGGTGGCCGATCGGGCTTGGATGACGCGCATTCGTCCCCTATCGGACTGGGGAAGGAAGACCTACATTCCCTAAGCGCCAGTTCTTCACGGGACTAGTTGTCCGGCGGCTTCCAGTTCAGCAGCAGGTGGATGGGTTCGGTGGAGGTGTCCGACAGTTCGGTGTTGACCAGAAACCGACCGTCGCGCGAAACGTCATATTGCTGCCTGTTGCTGCCTGTTGCTGCCTGTTGCTGCCTTGCACAATGTGGGTTTGAAACAAAACCTCGGGCGCTCCCGGCACGAATGTTGCGCCTTGCGCCGCTACGGCTACGGCCATCAGTTTGTCATCCGGAGCCAGATAGTACACTCTTTGGCGTCTGCCCGCCAGCGCGGGGAGTTCCCTCCTCCCGTGGATACTTGCCACTGCCCCCCCGTCCCCGGAAAGGTCCGCACATAAACCTCAAATCGGCCCGACTCGTTGGACTGGTAAGCTACCCACCTGCCATCCGGAGAAGAGACTCCTTGCCTCTCATCGAACGGCGTACTGAGAAATGCAAACGGTTTCCGGTCGCCGAACAGCGGTAGTACCATCAGGTCGCCGTTGTTTTGCCGGCTCCAGTACAGGATTAATTTACCGTCAGGCGACCAGGAATTGGGCAGCTTGGTTTCAGCCGATTGCAGCAGAACTTCTTCGCCTCCCGAACCGTTGGCCGGCTTCTGGTAAATGTCGGACGAGCCCTTGCGGTTGGAGCTGAACACCATGCGTGCGCTGTCGGGCGACCAGATCTGGTACCGATCGTCGGATTGATCGAAGGAGAGCCGGCTGGTGCGCGTGCCATCTGCTATCCAGATCTGGCCCGAACTCGCAGGGCCGCGGGTTATTGCCGCCCGTTTGCCGTCTGGAGAGAGTTCGGGATTGAACAGACCGGATTCGTCCGGAGCTCCGAACACGCCCACATTCTGACCGGAGCGATTGAACCAATTCAGTTGCCTTCGGCTTCCGCCCCCCCGTTCGCCAGGCGATCGTCCCGGAAGGCGACACCGAGAAGGAGCCAGCTTGGGTAAGTTGATCGGCGCCCACCGCTTGGGCCAGAAGGATTGGGTCACCGGAGAGTTGGCCGCTAACGGCATCGAAACGCTGAGCTACCAGAGCGCCTTGCCGCACGCGGACCATCCATCCCGGTGCGATATATTCACCTTCCGATTCGGTTCCCGGTGCGAACGCCAAGAGGCGGCGCGACGCGGTGCCGTCCAGAGAACCCAGCCAGATGGCCTGTTCGGTGCCGTTTGCGATGAACAGGAACTTCCGTCCGCCGGGGAGAAAGCGCGGTGCACGGTGGATGATTTGCCCCTCACCTAACTTGGTCGCCGCCACTGCTTGGCCGCCGGCGGCATGTATACGAAACAGAGGGCCGCCTGTGCCCGAAATGAAAAGGATCACTCCCTCCGCGCCCCACGCGCCTTGTGGGGCGGGGGTCACGAACTCTGCCAAGGTTTGCGGTTGTCCACCGCCGAGATCGATTCGTTCCAACTTCCCGCCTGCGAAGAATCCGAGGGATCGGCTGTCGGGCGACCAGAAGGGGTTGACCGCGCCTTCCGTACCCTGCAGTGGTTGTGCTGAGGTCGAATCGAGCGGGCGCACCCACAGGCGCGAAGCGCCATCGCCTGACGCAACGTAGGCGATGCGCCGTCCGTCCGGCGACAGCGCGAAAGACCTCGGAGCATTGGTCGCCGGAGTCACGATGTCCACGCGGGTTTCGGGCGCTGTTGAGTTCGTTACCCGGAAGGCATAGAGCAGGGCACCAACCGCGAACTCCCATCGCCGCGAATAGAACCCACACCAGTCTGCCGCGGCTGTTAACCGTAGGTCCAACAAGCGTAGTAACCTCAATCGCCAGCCCGAGGTTGAATTTCAGATCCCGCGCAGTTTGGAAGCGATCATCTGGATCTTTCTGAAGGCATCTCCGGATGAGACGATCGAGCGGCGGTGTCGTTTTTATCGGCTCCGGTTCCCGCTCCAGAATCGCCGCGATCACGCTCGCCGCGCTTGTTCCTTCGAAAGCTCGTTTGCTGGTTACTAGTTCGTACAGCACGCAACCGAAGCTGAACAGATCGCTGCGGGCATCGACTTCCTTACCCTGCAAGTGCTCTGGCGACATGTATTGCAGCGTCCCCAGAATCTCCCCTTGCACGGTCAGTGCCTTGGTCGCATCGGTTTCCTTCAGTGGTCCGGTTTGCTTTGCAAGGCCAAAGTCAAGCAGCTTGATTCCGGATTTTGTGATCAGAATGTTGGCGGGCTTTAGATCGCGATGCGTGATACCGTTCTTGTGCGCCGCACCGAGCGCATCCAAAATTTGGCTCGCGTACTCGACTGCTTTCTCGATCGGCAAAGGTCCTTTCAGCGGAGTGCCTTCGACGTACTCCATCACCAGGTAGTTCGGTCCGACGTTGTAAAGCTGACAGATATGCGGATGATTCAGAGCGGCGATGGTGCGGGCTTCCGCTCAAAGCGCTCGAAAAAGTTTTCGAGCGCAAACTTTGATCGCTACCGAGCGGTCCAAGCGCGTATCGCGCGCTTTGTAGACCTCACCCATGCCGCCCGCGCCAATGGGCGCGAGGATTTCATAGGGGCCGAGTCGGTCACCTACAGAGAGGGCCATGGGTATTGGAACAATTCTAACCCGCAGGCATGATCAGGTCCTGGATAACGCGCTATCCTTCCTTTGAATCCGGCCCTGGCCAAAGATTCTCACTAACCGGTTTGGGGACGACACAGGACTTGGCAACACTACGTTGTCAGGGAAGATCTATGCTTTGAAGTTGGGGGCGCTTGCGGGAGACGAGGTTCGCCGGGATTAGGGATTTCGGCCTTTATATTGACCGGAGTAGTGCCGTCCTCGCCAATACACTCCGCGTCCAGATAGAACCCTTGCGAGCGAGTTCAGTGCCATAGCCGCTGCGATTGTGAAGCCCAATGGCTGAAACAGAGCATATCGTGAATGAAGGCCGAGCTTTCGTAAAGCCCGAGCAGTAATCCCAATTGCCGAAATCGAGCACCGGGTGACGCAAATGTTGGATCTTAGCCGAACGCCAGAAGGCCGGGTCACAGCAGAGTACGAATCGCATCTCGCAAGGGCCAGGGGTATTTGGATTCCGATCAGCCGGGAAAGGCCATCGCCGAGGCTGATGCTGCCGAGCGACTCGTGCCGTCTCGCTTCGAATCCGCCGCCACTAAAGCGGCGGCTCTAGCTCGGGCCGGACAATTAGATCAGGCTCTGCTGGCTATTCAACGTGCGATCACACTTGCTCCGCCAACAAAACGGGACCAGCTTCGGTCGGTTCAGTCCGATTTAAACCAAGAAATCCGGGTGCAGTCGGCTGCCAACGATGCCAGGAAGCTGATGTCGAATGGGAACTACGGCGGCGCCGCCGAAGCTTTTGGAAGGGCTGCAGCGCTGGATCCCAAGCGTGAGGACCTCCTTCTGTCACAAGCGAACGCGTATCTGTTGGCTGGGAATTCGGGCGCGGCGACTAACCGCTACGGCGGCATCCAGTTCGGTTTGACGCCGGCCTTTGATGAAGAGACGAGCACCTTCGCGAGCGAACCGTTTTGCCGTAGCGAGCCCAATGCCGCTGTTCGCGCCACTAACGACCACAACTTTGTCGTTGAGCCTACTCATATTTCGCCGCCCCCTATCGACTGCACGAAACACCGACTTGCCGAAGCACCACCCGGGTTTGGTCCTTCAGCTCGGTAACGATCAGAAACCTTCGCGACGATGCGGACGCGGACACACCTCGCCCTGCCAGCGATTTCAAAGGACCGATCGCCTGGACGATTCCCGCTCCGTCCGAATTAGTCTTCAGCACCGCCAAAGGCGTGAGTTCTCCGAACGGCTTATGGTCGGATTCTGCGAGATAGACCTGGTACTGCGCCTTCGGGGCAAGCCCCTTGGCAGCGATCTGGACGAGATCCAGCAGGCCCAGCGAGTTCACAGCCGCCGATGCCTGCGCGTCGGACAAACTGGTTCCCCCCGCCATGAGATGGAGACACGCCGTGTTGCCGGCCTCCCCCAGCGGCACGAGGTTCTGCTTACCGTCGCCGCTCGGAACTGCGTTCGGAACGTATGCCAGCGCTTGTGTAGTTTGCCCGATCGGGATATTGGCGATAACTTTATTAGTAATTGTGTCAATCGCGACCGCCATTTCTGCGTTTTCTAGTGCCACGTAGACTCTCGATCCGTCGCCAGATGGCCAAATTCCGTGGGGTAGATTCCCCACCGGGATTGTAGCTACCATGTCCGGCGTCTTGCCTCGCCGGTATACGGTAACCTCGTTGGCGCCGCCGATTGTCAAATAAGCAAATTTGCCGTTGCGATTGTTAACGAAGTTCACGTGGTTCGTAATCGGTCCGGTCTCCAGCAAGGCCTTTTGCTCAAAGGGCGGCTTGGCGCTGAAGACTTGCACCTTCCCCGCATCCTTCAGGGTGATCCATACCTCGTCGTTTTCCGGGCTCACGGCGATGTTGGGACAGAACGGGCTCGCTTGGGGCAAACGCTTGAGGACTTGATTAGACTTCGTGTCTACAACCGTAAGCTCTGGAGTGAAGCTAGAACAAACAAAAGCATACCGGCCGTCCGGGCCAAACATCGTCATTCCGGGGCCATTGGCCATTTTGATCCGGCGCGTTTCCTTCATAAGCAAAGGGTCGATCACCGAGACATAGTTTTCGCCTCGCACCGTCACCCACAATTCACGCCCATCCGGGGTAAAGAATGCCTCGTGCGGAGACCGTCCTACGTAAACGATCCCTTTGATCCGATTCGTTGCCGTTTCGATCAGCGTGACCGAATTCGAGCCTACCGACACCACGGCAAGTGTCTTGGAATCGGGCGAGTAGCCGAGTCCATGCACCAGAAGCTGTCCGGCATAGAGCGGACTGAGCGCGCCGGGCACCGGATCGCCAAGCCGGATGACCCCGAGTAGTTGGTTGGTGGAAGGATTGATGACGGAGACCGTGTTCGAGGTCTGGTCGGCCGCGTAAACGCGATCGTGACTGGAAATCGGAACATCGGGCCGTCCCCACGGCGCTTGTTGCGCAGCCGCGGGTCCGAGAAGGCAGAGCAGTGGAAACCACCGAAGGGTTTTCATGTTAGTGCTGCTTGTTTTTCGGCCAGATCCGCATCAAGTCAATCTCCGATTGCTGGTCGGTAACGATCTCTTGCGCCAGTCTTCGCATTTGCGGATCATTTCCGAAGAGCAGCTGTGTTTTCGCCATGTCGATTGCCGCCTGATGATGAGGCAGCATCAATCGGACGAAGTCGACGTCGCTTTTGCCGGCTGGCTTTATCGATGCCATCGCAGCATGCATCTTTTCCATACTCGATCTCAACTCGGCCCAGGCAGGGCCGGCGGCCGGCTCAGCGCCCATGCGCATGTCGGAGCCATGCTGCTGCCCCTGTATTGCGAGCGCGCACCACAATGTTGGGAGAATTGCCCAGCACCACGTGATTTTCATTTTGCCTCTTTCGCTTTCCCGAGCCCGATCTTAGGTGTTGCGCCGAAATTCCCCAGGCGTCATCTCCAGGCGCTGTCGAAACACGCTGGTCATATGCGACTGGCTCGAGAATCCGCATGATACAGCGACGTCAATAATGCTCGCGTCCTTTTTCCTGAGATAGTCTTGAGCTCGGCGCACGCGTAGGCCCAGAACGTATTGGTGCGGCGTCACGCCGGTAGCCGCTCGGAACATACGGAGGAAATGAGCGCGGCTGTAACCACTCTCTTCCGCAAGGCTATCTAAGCTCAAGTCGGTATCCAGATTTGCTTCGATTTTTTCCCGTACCCGATTGAGCAAGCGCTGCGGTAAGGCCGATATACACTCCGGGCGCGTGTCAGGAACGAAATTCAACAGGAGATAACGGGTCGCGAGTGCATGCGCGAGTGAATCGACATATAGCCGATCCGACCGCTTTTCCGCCTCAAGTTCCTCACTCAACATGCGAAGCAGGCCCTGGATCGAGCTGTCTTGAATCCCCGCGCGAAATATCGGCGTGGGAATCGGGGGGTTATCCAGTTCATCAATCACGTCACGGATGAAATCTACCTCGAGCGCGCAATGGACGAATTCCGACGAAGTATGCAGGCGAATGTCCGGCATCGGACCGGAGGGCGTCAGCATGATCGTTCCCGGTCGATTCAGGCCTGCCACAAAACGGCCCGAGCCGACGCGATACTCGAACCGGGAGGGCGAGCCGGCGAGCATTGTAATGACATGTCTATCGATCGAGGCGGATGCACGTTCTCCCGGAGAAGTGACGTGTCGCTCTACAAGAAGTCCTCGCCATGAAAGTGATGTACTTGATCGTACAATCCGCGTCGGCCCCGGCGCGATCGCCAAGAGAGGAGACGCCGGCCGGGTTGCGGAATGATCTGTCGTTTGATTCACTTCGCGTCTAGTCGGAATAAGGTTGGTGTTTGATGTTTGAAGTTCCATTACGGTTGGCTCCGGTGCAGTCATTGATGACTATGCCGCAGTGCACCGTGGAAGCCATCACCACTTGGAATGATCTTCTTGTACCCCTGGCCGTGCGATCCACACCTACCGCCTGCGGGGCTTTTGGCCCGAATGCAAGACAGTTTCGCGGCGTCCGAATAGCCGTGCGTCGAGCGAGTAAGCACCTGGGCCAAGCAGGCCGATCGCCGCCGCGTTCAGACTGCTCAGAATAAGAAATCGACCATCGGTGTGGCCGGCAATGAGGAAATCGGTCAATTCAAACACACCAGCGGCCGTGGACACGACAGGCGTCAGCAACCCAAGGCATAGAAGGATGCTTTGCGCCGCCAGTACAAGGGTTACCGCCACAATGCCCAACGGCCTCATGTAATCGGGGCCCGCGTCTAAGATCGCCGCCGCCAAGGAAAATCTGAGAATCAGCAGTGCGACACCCGGAGCTCCCGATGGAAACATCGAAAAAAGTCGCAACACTACAACAGATTATCGACACCGTCTAGAAAGAACAATCCTCAACGGGATGGCTACTCGATCCCCCATTTGGGGGAGTGGGCGGCCCCGAGAGGTGTTGGGTCGCGGGGCATCCAAAAGCTCATCCGTCTATGAAGCCTCGCTTCATCGCTATGGTCACGGCGTGCGTCCGGTCATTCGCGCCCAGCTTGGAAAGGATGCTTTTCATGTGGCTCTTGACGGTTGCCTCCGAAACCGCAAGCTGTGACGCAATCATCTTGTTGGAAGTTCCCGCGGCTACTCTCCGCAGGACTTCAATCTCGCGATCCGTCAGCGCGTCGTCGGCAACATGCTCGGCAAGCTCCGCGGCGATCTCAGCCGGGATCGACCGGCGCCCGTCATGAATACTCCTGATGGTAGTTATCAGTTGCTCGCGAAGCATGTTCTTTAACAGATATCCGGTGGCCCCGGCCTTCAAGGCTCCCAGCGCTTGTACGTCCCCCCGGTACGTGGTCAAAACCACGAAGCGGGCCGCGGGGAACTCCCTCCTAATCGCGCGAATGGCGTCGATTCCATTCATGACGGGCATTTGCAGATCCATTAAGGTTACATCCGGACGATGGATTCGGAAGCTTTCGATCGCTTCTTGTCCGTTGGAGGCTTCCCCCACGACGACAATATCCGACTCGCCTTGAATCACGGCCGTGATCCCGGAGCGCAGCAGCGGGTGGTCGTCGACGATAAGAACGCTGATCTTATGTGCGCCTTTCATGTTCTCACGCGCCCCTGGTTGCGCCACGCTTGATCCAGCTCCAAGTCGACTGTTTTCGGGTGCGCGTATAGGCGATCCTAGCTGGAACCCTAAGGTCCATCTCCGTGCCGGAGCCCGGGTTGCTCCAAATGCTTAGTTGAGCGCTAATGTTTTGAGCACGCTCGCGCATGCCGCGCAATCCCCAATGTCCCTCGCGACCGCTCCCCAGAATATCCTGCTCGATGCCGCAGCCGTTGTCCCGAACACGAAGTGAAAAGCTCGCTGAATCGTACGTGATCTCCACTTCAATGCTAGATGCCTGGGAATGGTGGAACGCATTGGTCAGGGCCTCACGGGCGATCCTATAGATCTCGTCTCCAGCAACGGGATGCAGGGCAGCGGGGGAACCCACCACGGTCAGCTTGAACGTCACTGCGCGGTCCTGCGCAAGTTCTTCGCCGTAGCTCGCCAGCACCTTTGACAGCTCATTACCCGCCACCGGCTCCGCACGGAGGTCGCGAACGCGCTCACGACCTTCCAGCAGCACCTGGTCGGCGATGTGGAGGGCCTTATTCATCATGTGCCGCGCAGGTTCTTGGTCGGGTATCTGCTTCATGGCCGCCTGAAAATGCAGCGTGAGGCCCTGAAAGCCTTGCAACAGCGTGTCATGCAGTTCGCGCGCGATGCGCTCCCGTTCCGCCAGACGTGTTTCGAGACGGTTATGCATCTGCTGGGACAGTTGGCGGAGCCTTAAGAGATAGAGCATCCAAAGAAGGCCTCCCACGGCGGACGCAATCATCGCTCGAAACCACGTGGTCTGAAAGAATGCGGGCTGCACAATCAGATCCGCCACCGCGCCCGCCTCGTTCCACACCCCATCGTTGTTGCAGGCGATGACGCGGAAACGGTAGGAACCGGGACCCACATTTGTGTAAAAAGCTTGCCTGCGCCCGCCAACATCCTGCCAGTCCTTGTCCTGGCCCTCCAGCTTGTATCGAAAACGAACCCTTTCCGGCACCGATAAGCTCAAAGCCGTATAGGCTATCTGCAGGCTTTCAGTTCGAGGCGGCAACGTCAGAGGCGTCGGTGCAGGGTAAGTCATCCCATTCGCGGAAATTGAGACAATTGAAATCGGTGGTGGGAGAGTGTTTTTAGTTACGCGTTTCGGATCGACCCACACCACTCCGTTACTCGTGGCAAACCAAAGTAACCCGTCAGTTCCCTCTGTGACCGAGGGCAACGTGAAACCCCTTTGAAGGATTGCCGGCAGGCCATCCAGCAAATCGAAGATCCTATATTTCACGGCGTGCTCCGGGTTCCGCGCGAACAGGTCTAATTCCGCTTCAGGGATCTGTACGATGCCCCGGTCTTCGCTGAACCAGAGACCCTCGCTGGCAGTGACTATGAGTCCGGTAACTCCAGAGAAGCCAATCCCGTCGGCTGCTCGCATCGGTCGAAAGCGGGTTCCGTCAAAAAATGCCAGGCCGAATTCGCCCCCGATCCAAATGTTGGAACCTCGGCCCTTTATGGACATGACATCGCCAACGCCAATTCCGTCTTTTGCGCCGAATGTGTGCGCCCGCTCCCCGTTCAGTGCCGCGACAGTGTTCTGGTTGAATCCGAACCAAATGCGTCCGGATACATCCGTGAACTCCGAGATGGCCATACCTTTCGGTCCGCCCAAATACACAAGATTCGTCCAGCCGTCTTTCTCCGATCGGATCACTTTCTTTCCGCGCAGAGAAACCCACAACCTTCCGGAAAAATCCGCAGTAATTGCCTCCGCCGTGCCTCCGGGGTCGGCGGCTTGCTGGAATCGTTCATTCGCAAAACGGAACAACTTACCGGCGCTTTCTACCCAGATCACGCCGTCCCGATCCCGATAGGAGGTGTCGAAATTTCTAATGGCACCTGCGCCGCCCACCACTTTGCCGTCCTGAATCTTCAGCGCGTCCCGGTTTGAAGGCGCGGCCCAGACGACACCCCGGTCGCCGGCTACAAGACTGAATACTGAGAAACCCGCTGGAACCGGCACGGGCACGACAGCGCTCTGCCTGAAACGATCCAAGCCCGTATTTGTGCCTATCCATATGCTGCCTTCGCGATCTTGCAAGATGCATTCCATATAATCGCCGGTAAGGCCGTTCTTTTGCCCAAAACGTTCCGCCTCGGGACTGGCTTTTTCGATCTGTCCATGCAGCCGCTCGGGATGGGGAACACGGCGCAGTCCATCGCCCATGCTAGTGACCCACAAACTGCCTTGATCGTCGAACAGAATTGCCAGTGAGCCTACTTGGATCTTCGGCCTGCGGAGGGCCGCAGCGTTTCGCGGAAGAACCGGCTGCACACCGCTTCCTACATCTGCGATCCACACTGCGCCGCTGGATGACTCAGCGATCCATGTCACCTGCGTCAAGCGATCCGCGGCCTCCTGGAATTTCTCTGCGCCCTTCGGGAGAAAAAAGACCCTGTCGAGCGTGCCCACCCACACCGTGCCCAGGCGATCGACGAAGACCGTCACCGCATCGCCGGAAAAGTTCCAATCGGCCCCAATCGTCCTCCAGTGCGAACCTTCCAGCCTGACCAATCCTCCGTCTTTCGCCGCGCCCCAAATCACACCCTGTTGGTCTCTTGCGAATGCTCTCACGCTGGCGGAAGGCAGCCCGTCCCTCTGGCTGTAGTTTGTTGCGCGTCCATCTTTAAGGAAGCTCACTCCGCCATACAAAAAGCCGATCCAGAGTCCCCCGTCGGGAACCGCCAACAGCGAGACGACGCGTCTTTTTGGAAAAGCGGGGCCAAATGAAGGTTCGTAGCGCTCGAACCGAGCACCGTCGAAACGGAACAGTCCCGTTGGACACCCCAGCCACAGATAGCCGTCGGCGGTTTGCGCCAATGCCTGCACTTCGCCCGGCGCACCGTCTTTCAGGGTCCAGGCGGTGTGATAAAGCTGATCGATTCTACGATCGCGATCGATACCGAACATCGGAGCGCCCGGCAGCAAAATCGATAAGCAGATGAAGAAGTTTCGCGTGTACCGCCCGGCCGCCACAGATCTAGAATATCGTACAGCGGATATCTTACAGCGGATATCCTACAGCCTTCCTCGGAGTAGGGTTGATTCAACAGGTTGATCCACGGAGCAGGCGAAGTCCCCGCATGATCTCGGAAGAATCGCACTTTTACGAAAGCTTCGATTTGCTTATTCACTTAGGGTATTAGCAGATGCTTCTGATCGCAAGAAAAACAAGCAATGGAGAACAACACTATGACTGCAGTCGCAACCAAAACGCGGACCGAGTATCCGGTTCACTACAAAACCGTCCGCGTAAATAACCAAGACATCTTCTATCGCGAAGCTGGTCCACAAGGTGCCCCCGTGATCCTGCTTCTACATGGGTTCCCGACTTCGTCGAACATGTTTAGGAACCTGATCCCGCGCCTTGCCGGTTCCTTTCACTTGATAGCGCCTGACTATCCGGGCTACGGCCAGAGCAGCATGCCGGATCACAAATCCTTCGAATACACCTTCGAGAACCTCACGAACATCATCGATGGCTTTGTCGATTCGCTCGGATTGAGCAAGTATTCTCTATACGTCATGGATTACGGCGCACCGATCGGCTATCGACTCGCGCTGCTCCACCCGGAACGTGTGCAGGGGCTCATCGTGCAAAACGGAAATGCCTACGAGGAGGGTCTCCTTGAATTCTGGAATCCCATCAAAAAGTATTGGTCTGAGCCGACTCCTGAGAACCGCGCCGCGTTGTACTTCCTTAGCGACGCGAAATCGACTAAGTGGCAGTACGAAACGGGCGTAGCGGATACTTCGCTCCTCGACCCGACCACTTGGCTGGTGGATCAGGTTGGCCTGGATCGGCCGGGAAATCTTGACATCCAGATGGACCTGATGCATTCGTACGGGACGAATGTTCCGCTCTATCCGGACTTCCAGGCATTCTTCCGGAAGTACCAGCCGCCGACCCTGATCGTTTGGGGCAAGAACGATTTTATCTTCCCGGCCGCAGGCGCTCCGCCCTATTCACGCGATCTGAAGAATCTCGAAACGCACATGTTGGATACAGGCCATTTTGCGCTGGAGACGCACGGCGAAGAGATCGCCGCGCGAATCGAAGAGTTCCTGCTGAGGAATCTCACACAATAGTTTGTCCCCGAAGGGGCCCGGGCGGCATCAAAGCCGGTATGGCACACAACTTTGGATCTCTAGTCTTTACTCCGCTCGTGAAGGCGCTGCAGGAGAAGTACGGCAGTCGTCGCCAATACGAGCGGATGGAGGCGGGTGGTTCGTCGCCGGATCGCCTGGGTCCCGATGAATCCGCGTTCATTGCTGAGCGGGACACCTTTTACATGGCGACCGTCGGTGAGACCGGGTGGCCGTACGTGCAGCATCGAGGGGGTCCAAAAGGCTTTCTCAAGGTGATCGACGACCACACGATTGCCTTCGCCGACTTCCGCGGGAACAAGCAATACGTCAGTACCGGAAACTTGGCAACGGACAACCGGGTAGCCCTGATCATGCTGGATTACCCGGGCCAGACGCGTCTGAAGATTCTGGGCCGCACCCAGATTTTCGATGGCGAGGCGGCGCGAGAATGGATCGAACGACTCCGCGAGCCCGGCTCCAAAGACGTGATCGAACGGGTCTACGTGATTCGAGTCGAAGCGTTCGACTGGAACTGTCCCCAGCACATTACGCCGCGATTCACGGCAGAAGAGATTCAGGAAATGCTCGAACCTTTCGAGCGTCGTATGGAGAAGCTTCAGAGCGAGAATACAAGGCTCCGCGAAGCGGCCCGATCAGGCGGTAAGCAGTCTAACTCAGAAGGAGATCGACTATGAAGCAAGTAGACGAGATTTCACGCCGCCGTCTTTTGGCAATGGCCGGCCTTTGGGCTGGAGCCACGCTGCTGGCCAGGCGTCCCCTCTTCGCGAAGGGACCAGGCGCAGACCTGGTGCGGGAGATGATCGATGCGGCAGCTAAGGATGAGATCATCGTCCACCCTGTTCGCCGCAACATCTCGGTTCTTGAAGGCTCCGGCGGCAATATCGCAGTCTTAACTGGGAAGGACGGTAAGCTTCTGGTCGAAGCTGGCTTTGCGGTCTCGCGGCCCAGAATTACAAGTGCATTGACGTCGATTAACGCCGATCCGATCAAGCACCTCATCAACACTCATTGGCATACTGACCATACGGACGGAAACGCGTGGCTCCACGCCGCAGGGGCCGAGATCACCGCGCATGAAAACACACGCAAACGCCTGTCGGTGGCTACCCGTGTTGAAGGCTGGGAGTGGACCTTCCCGGCTGCGCCCGCTGGCGCGCTGCCAGTAAACGTGTTCGCCGCCGAGCATGAAATGCGCCGCAACGATACCCGCCTCACTATGAAGTATTACGGGCCGGCCCATACCGACAGCGATGTTTGGGTCATCTTCACGGACGCCGATGTCGTTCACGTTGGCGACACCTGGTGGAACGGCGTTTACCCCTTTATCGATTACTCCACCGGCGGCAGCATCGATGGGCAGATCCGAGCGGCCGAGGCTAATCTCGCGGCTTTCACCAATAAGACGATCATCATTCCAGGACACGGGCGGGTGGGCGATCGGTCCGGTGTGGCGGAGTTTCGCGACATGCTCGTCGCCATCCGACAAAACGTAGCCGCTCTAAAGAAGCAGGGCAGGTCCTTAAACGAGATCGTCGCCGCCAAACCGACAGCGGCTTACGATGCGAAATGGGGACAGTTCTTGATCACTCCATCCCATTTCACAGGGCTCGTCTACCAGGGTGTTTGATCCCGATGGCCAAAATGTCCAACGCGGTAGACGAGTCCAAGAGAGCTGCCGCGAACTGGGCCGCCGCGCAATTGAAGGATGGGATGGTCATCGGTCTAGGTTCGCGAAGTACCGCGAGTTTTGCCGTCTCCGAGATTGGGCGACTAATGCTGGGCGGATTGCGCATAGTCGGTGTTCCAACTTCGGAGAATACGGCGGAACACGCCCGCAGCCTCGGGATTCCGCTCTCCACATTAGGAGAGCATCCGGAGATAGACGTGACCATCGACGGCGCTGACGAAGTCGAGTTGCAAACGTTAAGCCTGATCAAGGGTGGGGGCGGCAACCTGCTCCGGGAAAAGATCGTGGCAGTCGCGAGTAAGCGGCTGGTGATTGTGGTCAACCGAAGCAAGCTAGTAGACCGGCTCGGCAGCCGCGCCCGAGTCCCGGTGGAAGTTGCGCAATTCGGATGGCAATCGACCGCAAGGCGATTGGCCGCGCTTGGACCAGAGCCCGTCGCGCGAGTCGATTCCGAAGGAAGGATGTTTGTAACCGATGGAGGCAACTTCATTCTGGATTGCGCGTTCGGCGCGATCGAATCGCCTGCGGAGCTTCAGGCGCGGTTGGACGCGACGGTAGGTGTTATTGAGCATGGGTTATTTATCGGACTTGCCTCCCAAGTTGTGGTGGGCGACCCGAGTGGCGTGCAAATTCTGTAGTCAATGAAAGGAAACTATGCCGACTATTACGACCAAAGATGGTACTCAGATTTACTTTAAGGACTGGGGCCAAGGACAGCCACTGGTCTTCAGCCACGGCTGGCCATTAAGCGCGGACGCGTGGGAGGATCAGATGATCTTCCTGGCCGCTCGCGGATACCGTTGCATCGCGCACGATCGTAGAGGCCACGGGCGTTCCGGACAGCCCTGGGATGGCAACGACATGGATACCTACGCCGATGACCTTGCCGAACTCGTCGCCGCGCTCGACCTCCGCAACGCGATTCACATCGGGCATTCCACCGGCGGCGGCGAGGTGGCGCGCTACATCGGACGCCATGGAACCGGCCGCGTATCCAAAGCCGTACTCATTAGCGCTGTCCCGCCTCTGATGCTGAAGACGGACAAGAACCCCGGCGGCTTGCCGATCTCGGTCTTCGATGAGCTGCGCGCCGCGGTGTTGAACGATCGCGCGCAATTCTTCAAGGATCTCAGCCTTCCCTTCTATGGTTTCAACCGGCCCGGGGCCAAGATCTCGGAGGGCCTGCGCGAGTCCTTTTGGCTCCAAGGCATGTTGTGCGGCCACAAGGCCGCCTACGACTGCATCAAGGCTTTCTCGGAGACCGATCTCACTGAAGATCTTAAGAGGTTCGACGTGCCGACTCTGATCCTGCATGGCGATGACGATCAGATCGTGCCGATTGGGGCCTCGGCGCTGCTCTCGTCAAAGATCGTGAAGGGGTCGACGCTGAAGGTGTACCCCGGCGCTCCCCACGGAATGCCCTCGACGTTGAAGAACCACGTGAACGATGAGTTGCTGACCTTCATCGCGCAAGGCAAAGTAGCTGCGGCTTGACATGAGAGTCTTAATTGGCGCGGTCGTAGCGTTTTTGATCGGTGTCGGATGCCGTTATTTCGACATCCCGGCGCCCAGTCCGCCAGTCTTACCGGGAGCGCTTCTGGTGGTCGCAATGACGCTCGGATACTCGGCCACCGATCGCGCTTTGATTCGGAAAGCGCAACTCGCTACCACGAAACATTTATGCGGTGGACCCAGTGGAATGACCACCGCCTCTAGGGGAGCGCGCGTGCGCGTACGGTAGGAATAATAACCGTGAAATTGAGGATCTACGGGTGAAAACGGCGGCAGCGGCCAGGGAAGTCTGCGGATCTCGTGAGAACGGGGCGCATTTCGACGTTTGCCCGACGTCCGTCGGGCAGCCGAGACAGCGGCGATCGATGCGCGAGAAGTTTCCGGCAAATATCGGATAAGGAGATGTGTAATGGACTTCATACGAACTAATCGGCCAGTGCCTGCCCTGGCTAGCCTGCTCATCTTGATGACTCAACCTGCGCTAATGGCGCAGTCGTCGTGGGATCTCAGCAAGCAAATTTGCAAGGCGCCAGCAAGGCGGTCCGATTGCATCTTTCTGTTCCGTCGCATTGCCCCTTACTTCAGCCCGTGGCAGATCTCCTCGCGCAGCGGATTTCCTCCTTGAATCTAAGTGCACCGCAAATCACTTACGTGGCAAACGTGGATGCACGCGCGATGTACACGAAAGAGGCGATCGCCAGCGATCTGGCAAATGACATTGCGCAGGGAGTCCGTTGGTACGATGCGACGGTCGTAATCCAGGAGCTCGGCTGCAATCTTTTTATCGAGATGCCACCTCGGCATGTTCTGAGCGATCTCGCGCGAGAGAACCTTTCCGATAGCAACTCCATTCCGATAGATGCCAACGTCTTGCCGAAAGCCCTCCGTTTGGCGCGGCAGGAGGAAGCTGTCACGTGAGTCGTTAGGTGAGGTCAAAACCCGATGTTCAGAGATGTGTCGGTAAATTCCGAGCCCAAGAAATACGGCCAGACCGTATCGGTCGGCCCCCATGTTCTCCATTCGGACGAGCCGGGTGAATACGGAGGCACCGATGAAGGCCCCACCGCGATTGAATTGCTGATGTCCGCGTTGGGAGTATGCGCCAGTGTCGCGGTCCAGAATACCGAGCGGAGACAGTGGCCTCTTCGGGGAGTCCAGGTCAAAGTGTCCTACGAGAGGTCTCCGGCCGAGGACTACGGCAAGTCCGATACGAATATTGGAATGGTGGACCGGATCGACATGTGGGTGTACCTCGATGGCGACCTATCTGAGGATCAACAAAGCAGGCTGTTCGAGATAGCCCAGAGGTGTCCCGTCCATCGCATGCTGGTTTCGCAAGTCCAGATTCGCCCGAAGTTGCTTCTTCCCACTCCTCCGAAGGGGAACTCGGAGAGCGCGAGCACAGCCGCCTCGTAGACCGACGCCGCAGTGACTTGGACCGGGTGTTCGAGGCCTTCGGAATCCGTCAACGAGACCCGGCAGGAGCAGGAGGGCACGTAGTCAGCACAGGCGAAGGGGAGGCGAATCTGATATTGGTAGATCGTATGGCCAGAAAGCAATACCAGATCATCTTACCGCGTCCAGGAAAGCCTTTCGATCTTCTAGCGCTTGGCGATGAACGTAAGTACGGCGCGGTTGAATTTGTCGGGCGCTTCCCACCAAACGGAATGTCCGACTTCCGGCACCGCTATAAGCTGAGCGCCCTTGATGCGATCCGCGATCCGCCGCATGAGGGCCGGAGGCGCATATAGGTCCGCGTCTCCAGCAATCACCAGCGTTGGGATTCTGATTCCTTCGATCAATTCCAGCGTGACTGGGTTCTTGTAGGGCTGAGCGGGACCTCGAACGCCTTCAGGGGCGCGATTCTTTGCTTCAAATTCAGACCAGCGGGCTACACCCTCAGGATTCGCGAAGCGATAAGACGGTGAAAGTTCGAGAAAGCTGTTCGGCATCTTTTCGAAGCCATCCGGCCTCATTCTGCGGCTGGCCTCCACGTAATCCGGGTCTTGTATGCCACCGGTGGAGCAAAGCAGCGTGAAGCTGCGAAGCCGCTGCGGATACGAAATCGCGAAATCGATTGCTACGAACCCGCCACCCGCCGTGCCGACCAAATGGAATTTCTCGATTTTCAGATGATCGACAAGGGCAAGCAGATCGTCCGCGCCAGTCGAAGAGGGACCGTTCGCGTCAGCCACTGTCCGGCCGTATCCACGACGATCGTAGGCGATGAACCGATAACCTGCACGGGTGAAGACCGGGATCTGATGCTCCCACACGTCGGCGTCGCCGGTGTAAGCATGGAGAAAAACAACCGCAACGCCGTGACCGCCCGAATCCTTGTAAAAGATCTTCGCTCCCGGAACCTCGACGAATCCCTCGGAAAGAGATGAGGATGATTGCGCGAACCCTAAACCAGCCGATATCACTATCGCAACAATGGCCGCGAAGGTGCGAATTAAGTCGCTTTTCATTCAAGCTAGTATAACGAGGCAACATGGACGGGCGACTTGTGCGTCGCAGCCCCCGCAGGAGAGCAAGGCACGCTATCGCCCGTATCGCCTGATTTTACTCGACCATCATATGCCCGAACTGGACGGTATAGAGGTTATTCGCCAGATCCGTGCGCAGCCGGAATTGAACGCTGCTCGCATCATGATGGTCTCACCCGGGTCGTAACCGGAAGGTACTCGCTCAGGGCTTTTGTGGCTGAATTAACGAGAGTGTCACCATCCGCGGTCGGAAACTCTGCAAGCAGCCTCCTACACCAATGACGCACTAGAAGCTAGCGGCAGCAAGAACAGCGCACCATTGCGAAACAGCATCCCGACAAAAGTCCCCACATTCCGCCGTGAACAGCACTTTCTTGGGGGACTTGCAGTTTTGCAAGTGTCTGAAAAAATTGGCTCCGCAAGCAGGACTTCCATGAGAAGGCTGGTCGGTGTCAAGAAAAATTTGAGGGTGCTTGGTCCAATCAAGCCTGACACCACTTTCTTTCAGATTTGGTTCTGTTCAAGAGACAGAACGCTCCTTTCACTCGATCTAAGTCTTGCACCTGAACCGGCCGCCGCCGACCAACGGGAGGCGCCTCCAGCGTCGAAGCGATTTTCAGAGGCTCCCTTTCTTCATATTGGTTAGCGTTTCTGTAGAACGGCCCGGAGCGGTCCAGGGCGCGCCGGAGGCGCGGCGAAGCGGACCCTGGACGGCGAGGACCGTTCTGCAAGTGTGGGATGAAAGAAAGGGAGCCGATCGCTCGCTGCCTTCATAGCCGACCATCGCGTCCTTGCCGCTGTTTAGCTCTCATGATCTTGGGTCTTTCTCGACTCCGCCGACTGCCCTGCTTCCATTCGCACTTTGATGTGGAGCGTGTGCTCCGTGCCAGTTGGGGTCCTCAATCTTGAAACGGGTGCTGCTATCTCGAACGCGACCTTTTGCGCCAGATCGGCGCCTCGGCCAGTCCTACTCGCGCAGTCACCCGAACTCGGCGGTCTCCAGAAAAACTGTAAAAGGCGCTACGCCGCCACGGATGGACTCGGAACTGGCCGGCTGTGGCGTAGTGGTTCATAGTTCTCGCCGCTGACCCAGATTTGGTGTAGGAGCACCGCCAGTTTGCGCGCTACCGCAACCACAGCACATTTCTTCGCATTCTTGCCGCCGCGCGCTGCCAGCTTCAGTCCCCACCTTCGTAAATCTGTGTCCGGTCCCCGCCAACCCAAAATGTAATGCGCTCCCTGTACCAACAGTTTACGTAGGTAAGCGTCCCCTTCCTTGGTGATTCGTAGTTGCGGCTGGCTCTGACCAGAGTCTCTTTGCTTGGGCCGCAATCCCAAAAAGCCACCCACGTCCCGGCTGCGCCGAAACCGGTGTGGATCGTCCAGGGTCAGCACATACGACAGGGCGATCAGATCTCCGATGCCACCCACTTGCCGCAAGCGCGCTGTTTCCGGATACTCGCTCCGGGCAAGCTGTTCG
Source organism: Bryobacterales bacterium (assembly GCA_963824345.1). Classification (GTDB taxonomy): domain Bacteria; phylum Acidobacteriota; class Terriglobia; order Bryobacterales; family Bryobacteraceae; genus Palsa-89. Next base: position 305,791 of record CAWGOZ010000002.1, on the reverse strand, counting down.
ATTTTCTTGTCGTATTGGTGAATCTGCACCGTAACCGATTCCACCGCGCTGGCCAATGGCTGCAGTGCCTCCTGCAAAGCCGGCGGCAAATTCTCTAGATACTTGCCCGACATCTGATAGGCACCACAACTGGCCAATCGTTCCCCCATGGATTTGGTTAAACCGCGCATCGAGTTCACCAGCTTGGTCCGCATCTCTACCAGTGCGGCACGGGCTCGGATCATCACCAGATGGGTTTGAGCCGTTTCACTGCGGTGACGGATCGGCGACAATAACTCCGGATCTACTCGCGCCAGCCGTGCTAGAGTGCGCGCATCCAACCGATCATTCTTGCGCGTACTCTCGGTGATCAACTTCACCCGGCGGGCGTTGGCCACAATCACCTGGTGATTCCAGCTTTCCAACAATCGCTTGACCCAAGGCGAGTGTGTTCCGACCTCCAGTGCGATGCGACAGGCGCCCATGCTTGCAAACGCCTGTGCCAAACCTTTCTTGGTCGTTGCTGTGCTTCGCTCCAATAGCACACCGCCTGCGTCGTCGAGCACGCAGTAACGGCTCATCCTATCCCCCAAGTCCACGCCTATGGTAAGTTCTCGCTGAGGTATGTTTCTCGCAGAACGCTGCTTCCGAGTTTTCGATTCAGTGCCATCCTTTTTCATGGCCGGTTTCCTTTCTGCACTTTCAGTGCGCCAATAATCGGGAGCTTACCGCATCCCGATGGAACACGGCCTTCTCATCTCATCTCGAACCTACGACCCACTGGTTAACGACATTTGTCAACGGTAGCGCTAGATGTAGTGGTGATGCGGAGGGAGTACACAGGAACGCTGTTAAATAATAGGCCGATGCTGGCTGGAAGCGTTACCCGCCCGACCCGAAATCCGCCGATCCTGTGCTCGAGCGCGCCGCTCCGCGAGAATGGTCTTTTGAGGGGCCTCCAGGTCGGCCGCCTGGAGGGAGCTGAAAAACAGTCGCATGATGTCGCGCGCGCTCTTGGTATGCGGCAGCTTCGCGGAGTAGTTGGCGATGGATGCGGTCGAGCTCGCGGTCTTCTAAATCAATCAGAAATAGTCGAAAGGCTCTCCGCTCCGCGCCGTCGAGCAAATATGTTTGCTACATAAGCGTTCTCCTTTTCGATGAGGGTGCAACGAACAAGGAGCGCCGCCAGCCCTAGATAGGCTTGGCGGCGCGGAGGACTTACTTGGAGGAGACGCGATAGGAGCGGGTACCGTCGGCAAGTTTGGCGGGGATGACGAGCAGGCCCATTTTCTTCTTGACTGCTCCGCTGAGGAAGCCGCGCACCGAGTGAGCCTGCCAGTCGGTGGCCTTTTGCAGTGCGGCAGCGAAGCGGCGGCCGTTTGAGAAGGGCCAGGATCTTGGCGGTCTTGGAGCCGCACCGGCGCGGGATCGTTGGCTTGGCCGGTTTGGCTTTGGTGTTCGGCTGTGTGGCGGAAGGCTTAGTTGTACGCCGTTTCGAGGGACGTTTCTGAGGACGACTCCACAGAGGATCTAAAGAAGATCGATGTTCCGACTCTCTTCATCCACGGAGACGCGGATCAGATCGTACCCATCGAAGACGCTTCAGTGCTCGCCGTGAAATTGGTCAAAAGGGGCAGAGCTAACGATCATCCCGGATGCATCTCACGGCTTGTGCACGACCGACGCGGACGTGATCAACAAAGAATTTCTGGCGTTCCTTCAGAAGAATTGATGCTGAGCTGCCGGAAACTGGAAGTTGGTGATCGGTAACGCTATGAGTTAGCGGACGATCGCTTTCGCGAAGGGATTCGATGGATTCCTTGTCACTAAAAGACGACCCAGGACGCACGATCTCAACCCAACGGATCGAAGAGGTGCCGCCGCCGAAGTGTCCGTCCGGACGCGATAGGTTTCAGCCTATAAGATGGAGGAGCGTCGGATGCGGTAGACCAATATAAACATAGAATATAAACATAGAGTTGCTTCCCGTTCGCGGGGATCGTAGCATTAGGACAGGTTGAGACCTCAAGCCGTCGGAGGAAACCCGATGCCCGCCGAAAACGAATTGATTGAACCCAGAAATCCCCCTGTAAGACGCCATCGGACATCTCTCCCGGATCGGTCAAGGATAATTCTGGAGTGGTTCAGACATTCCCGTCGTACGATCCGATCAAGCGCTCTGCGCACGCATTCTGCCGAGGGCTCTGCGGCTCAGCCCCGGTCATTTTGTCTGCGCGCCGCTTAGTTCATGTTCAATCGCTATTGAGGAAGACGCTCGGGTTAGCATAACCCCGGTCCTTTACCATCGCCTGAAGCCCTTGATCGACATGGGTACTCAATCGGGACCGTTCGTCTTGGCATTTTGCCTCCTTACTTTGAAAGGGAATGGTGGAGGCAGCTCGGGACACACTTCTGAAGAAAAAAAGTGGCGCGTCGGATGAACGGCAGACGATTCGGCGGTCGTCGTGACCTGCCTCGGTTTTCTCTACCAAAGATAATTGAGACGCTTCCGTCTAATTTAACTCCTCTTCTGCCATCCCGTCGGAGCCGCCCGTCGCAATACTGTTCATGCAGAACGGCACGGAGCGGTCAAGGGCGCGCCGAACGGCGCGGCGTCAGCGAACCCTTGATCGCGAGTACCGTTCTGCGACTCCGACTCCGCTGACGGGCGGCGACCAGGCGGGATGGCAATAACCTCCATCCTGTTGGTGGGCTTTGAGCAGATTTCCGCAAATTCCGCCGGGGTTCGATACGCCAAGCTGCTGTGCGGCCGTTCTGCGTTGTATTCCATGCGCCAGCGCTCGATCTTTTCCTTGGCATCGTCCAGCGTCGTGAACCAGTGATGATTCAGACACTCGTCGCGGAGCCGACCATTGAAGCTCTCCACGTGCCCGTTCTGCATCGGCCGCCCCGGCTGAATATGAATCAGCCGGACTCCTCGTTCCTCGCACCAGACCAGGAAGTGGCGACTGGTGAACTCCGGCCCGTTGTCGCAACGAATCACTTGCGGTGTTCCTCGTTGGCTGATGATCCACTCCAACACGCGCGTCACCCGTCGGCTGGACAGTCCCGTGTCCACCTCGATCGCCGGACACTCCCGCGTGAAGCTGTCAACGACTGTCAGCATACGCAGCCCTCGCCCTGTAGCCAATCCGTCGGCGATAAAATCGATGGCCCATTCCTGATTGGCCCGGCTCAACAGAGTTCCTGCTGGCGCCGGTCTCACCAATCGTTTCCTCTTCAGCCGCCGCACCGCCAGATGTTCCTGGCTGTACACGCGGTACACTCGTTGTGGACTCGCTCGACATCCCCGGCGTTCCAGCAGTGCGCACAGACGCCGGTATCCGAAGCGCGGCTTCTGCCGCGCCAACGCGATCAGCTCGCGACGCAGCTCCGCATTGTGATCCGGCCGCGGCCGATACCTGTAACTACTCCGATCCAGCGCCAGCAGCTTGCAGGCTTCGCGTTCTGAGTAATGAAACTCGCTCATCACCAACGCCACATCTTGCCTTCGACCTACAAGCTCCAGCCGTTTTTTCGGATCACCGTTTTCAAGGCCTCTTTGTCCAGGCTGAGATCAGCGACCATGTGCTTCAGCCGGCGGTTCTCATCTTCCAGTTCCTTCAGCCGGCGTGCATCGCTGACCTCCATGCCACCGTACTTGCTCTTCCAGGTGTAGATCGTCGCCTCACTGACGCCCAGTTCCCGCGCGACTTCCTTCACTGTCCGGCCTGCCTCCACCTGCTTCAGCACGCCGATGATCTGTTCTTCTGTGTGCTTGCCTTTTCTCATCGAAGCTCCTTTTCTTCGCCTTTAACTACTGGAGCTTCTCAATTATGGCTGGAGGAGATTATCGAAGGCAGGTCAGTCGGACCCATACAACTGACCCGGCATCAACCGAGTACGAGAAAACACCAAGCGAAGCGTCAGACAATCCTTTATGTTCCACTAAGGAGTTTTGGCTGTCTTGGAGCCGTTCTTGGGGGCGGCCATTGTTGCAATTTGTTGCACTTTGTTCACAAACTGTTGCACCAGGCACTGACGACCCGAGAAAGTTGCACTCTGTTCACAAACAGTTCACAAACTGTTGCATTCTGTTGCAAAACGCGAAAAACTGCTGATTCGATCTCCCCGTTTGCGGCCATTTCGGGCACTTCTTTCCCAGCGCCGGGCCGGCGAGTGCGGTTGCTGATTCGTTGCAACAAACAAATTATGTCCCGAAGTGCCCCTGCCGTTCCCTTACAAATCGAGGGCACTCCACGCCAGAGGTGAAATCATGGTCAATCTCATGACAGAACATGAAGTTTCCAAGCGGCTCAACGTCAGCATCGCGTCGCTGCGTAGGTGGCGGCTATTGCAGCGTGGCCCGGCGTTCGTTAAGGTCGGATCGTTGGTTCGCTACTCGCCGGAGGGTCTGGAGGCTTGGCTCGCCTCGCTGCCGACTGGTGGGGCTGCCAGGCCTGAGCAATTACCGGCTGGACAGTCGATCCGTCAAGGCGACTCGTGTAGATAGAAGGCTTGCCAGTAACCTAATGTTAGGTTTATCATGGGTTAGATGGAACCGATAAACCGAGCAGCCAGTTTGATGGGCCGGCGGAGCGCCGAGGCCCGGATTAAGCAATGGGGAAAGCGCGAGTTCGTAAAGCGAATGCAGGAGTGGGGTAAGTTGGGCGGCCGGCCGAAGGGCAGCGGCACGAAAAAAACGAAAGAAACGAAGAAAGGCGGCGAGTGATGGCGGTCTACAAACCAAAACGTAAGGGCGAGGCTTCGAAGTTCTACGTTTGCGAGTTCGTGTACCAGCGCAAGCGGTTCCAGGAATCGACGGGCGCGACGAGCAAGACCGTAGCGAAGGAATACGAGAAGCGTCGCAAGGCGGAAATGGAGCGCGCGGCAGCGGGCCTGCCCACCCAACAAAAGGCCGCAAGGATTCGCACGGTCAACGATGTTGTAACGCCTTATCTGGCTGCCTACAAGGTCAGCCATAGACCCAAGAGCATTCTCTTCGCCGAAGGCCGCTTGGAACACGTTAAGAAGGCACTGGGCAATGTGGTGTTGTCGGATCTCACCGATGACCGCGTACGGGACTACGTCCGGCAAAGGCAAGGCGATGGGATTTCCGGCCGCACGATCAACATGGAGATTGGCGAACTGTCGCGGGCGATTGGTCGCACGTGGCGCGAACTTTGGCCGCGTGTGAAGCGACTGGAAGAACGAAAGGACGTTGGCCGGGCACTGTCTGCGGAGGAACAGAAGGCGCTACTCGATGGCCTGAAGAACCGGCGAACCCCTCACTTGGGGACGATAGTTCCGTTACTGTTGCTGACCGGAATGCGCGCTGGTGAGGCGCTCTCTCTGACCTGGAGGCAAATCGATCTGATGGATAAGACTCTGCGAGTCGGCCGCGCCAAAACGTCGAATGGCACCGGGCGGATGATCCCGATCAACGATGATCTGGCAGCGGTTCTCGCGACGCATCGCACTTGGTTCGTGGGAGAGTTCGGAGAGCCGCTTCCGACACACCACCTGTTTCCCTGGGGCAAGCCGGTTCCCTCGGATCCCACGCGCCACGCGACCGATATTACATGGGGCTGGGACGAATTGCGGAAGGATACCGGCGTCTCTTGCCGCCTTCATGACCTCAGACACACCTTTGCCACGCACTTGGCCGAGAACGGCGTTTCCGAGTCTACGATGCTCGCGCTGATGGGTCATATGAGCCGGGCGATGCTGGAGCGTTACAGCCACATCCGAATGACAGCGAAACGTGACGCTGTGGCGGGCGTGCTCTTGAGACCGAAGGCTAAAGAGGCCGAGAATTCGGAGCTAGTCCCTGTGATTGTCCCTGTAGTAGAGCGGACAGCTACAATTCAATAGCGTCCAACTCATTGGTTTTAGTGGTGAGCGCGGTAGGAATCGAACCTACAACCTACTGATTAAGAGTCAGTTGCTCTGCCAGTTGAGCTACGCGCCCGATCGAGAAGCACTGAAGAATTCCGGCGTTTGTGGAGATTCACACCCGCCAACTTTTCGATTGTAGCACTATGACTTATTCGCCTGCGCAACTCGGTGATGTGCGCGGTGTGATGCCGGTTGTCGGGACAGCATCTTGTTCACTCCTTCGGCGCAAACGATGCCGCGGCGATCTGAGCGATATCCAGCAGCTTGGGCGGCGTCGCGGAAACTCCCGCTAATGCATCGCGAAACATGGTGTTGCAGAACGGGCAGGCGGCAGCCACCACGCTTGCGCCGGTGGCCGCCAATTCCTCGGCGCGCTCCACGCTGATGCGCTTGCCTTTCTCCTCGCCCAAAAACGCCAGCCCTCCGCCCGCGCCGCAACAGAACGAACGCTCGCGCGAGCGCGGCGGATCGATGAGCGTACCGAACTTGGAAACCACATCGCGCGGCTCATCGTATACATTCCGATAGCGGCCGAGATAGCAGGGATCGTGATAAACGATCTTCTCGCCTTCACCGGTTCGCTCGGGCAGTTTATTCAGGTGGCGCGCGAGAAACTCGCTGTGATGCTCGATGGGAGGGGGTTGTCCATACTCGCCCCAGTCCGTACTGATGGTCCGCACGCAATGCGGACAAATGGAAATGATTTTTTTTACCTGGCTCTGCCGCAGCGTTTCTAAATTACTCTCGGCCAGCTGTCCGAACGCGAGATCGTTGCCTAAGCGCCGCGCCGGATCGCCGGTGCACTTCTCCTTGCGGAGTACGCCGAAGGTGACGTTCAACCCGCGCAAAACCCGCGCCAGGGACGCGACGATTTCCCTGCCCTGCGGATCATAGCCGCCCATGCAGCCCAGCCACAAACAATACTCCTGCGTGCCGTCGAAAATGGGCAGCTCCTGCTTGGCGACAAACTTGTCGCGCTCGGCCGCGGAAAAGCCCAGCGCGTTTCCGTTGCGCTCCAGATTCAAGAACAGCTTGGTCCCGTAGTCGTCTTCCCATTTGCCGGTATTCACCGCGCCGCGCCGCAAGCCGATGATGATCGGCAGATGCTGGATTCCCACCGGGCATTGAAACTCGCACGATCCGCAGGTGGTGCACTGGAACACGGCTTCCTGCGATAAGTGAACGCCCAGCAGGGGCTCTTCGCTGGCCGGCCCAAACTCATTCAAATAGCGCCGCACTCCCAAGGCGATTTCTTTCGGGTTGAGAAGCTTTCCGGTATTGGTGGCCGGACAATATTGGCTGCAACGTCCGCACTCAACGCAGGTGAACGCCTGCAGCGCGACCAGTTCGGTGACGTCCTTGCCGGTATCCAGTCCGAAATCGTCGTCGCCCGCGAGGGGGGGAATCTTGCTGAACGAGTCACGCTTCAAGAAGACCGTCAGCGGGCTCAACACCAGATGCAAATGTTTGGTGTGCGGGATCAGCGGCAGAAAGGCCAGCAAGGTCAGAGTGTGCGCCCACCACAGCAGCCGGCTCGATTCCCATCCCGGGACGAAGGTCCCGAGGTAGGTGGCCATCAGCAGGAAAATCAGCAGCGCAATGACGCCCGATTCCTTGGAGAGAGGTCCCAGCCATTGGGGGCGCAGCACGAATCGCCGGAAAGCCAGGCCGCTGATGGAGACCGCCACGGCGATCGCGAAAGCGCCCGCGAAATAGAAATAGAAAGGTCCAAAGACCCCCGTCCGATCAAGAAAACCGAATCGGAGGCCCTCGGCAAAATGATTGAGCGTGATCAGCGCGAACACGCAGAATCCCCAGAAGACCAGAGCGTGCGCGAGGCCCGGCAGAGGCCGCTGCCAGATCACTTTCCCTTGCAGCAGCACCTCCCAGGTGAAATCGGCGAAGCGGCGGGCTATTTTCTCGATGCGAAACGCGGGCTGAATGCGGAATTCGGGATCCTGCTTCGAGGCGCGCACCGTTCGCCACACCTTGCCGAATCGGAACCAAAATCCGTATAGCGAGGCCGCCAGCAGTACCAGGAACAAGCCGGATTCCGGCCAGGACAGTTGAGGCACCAACTGCGAGTGTAGCAGCAGAGAATGCTATAAAGACCCGCGGGCTCGGCTACGATAGATAAAGCAGGAGCCGAACATTTGCGATTCATCATGTCTGGAGCCGCGGGATTCATCGGGTCGCACCTGTGCGACCGTCTGATCGCCGAAGGCCACGAAGTTTTGGCCTACGACAATTACATGACCGGAGACGCTCGCAATCTTCGGCATCTGGAGGGCAACCCGGCATTTGAATTTCGCGAGTGGGATGTTTGCCGTCCGTTCACGGTGGATGGAGACGTGGATTGCGTCCTGCATCTGGCTTCGCTCGCCAGCCCGAAGGATTACTTCGAACACCCCATCGAGACGCTGGACGTTGGTTCGGCCGGCACGCGCAGCATGCTGGAGATCGCGCGGCGTCACAACGCCCGTTTCCTGCTGACCTCGACATCGGAATGTTACGGCGATCCGCTGGAGCATCCGCAAGTGGAAACCTATTGGGGCAACGTGAACCCGGTGGGCATTCGCTCCTGCTACGACGAAAGCAAGCGCTACGCCGAAGCGCTGACCATGGCTTACCATCGCGTGCACGGAGTGCGCACCAACATCGCGCGCATATTTAATACATATGGCCCGCGCATGCAACTGAAGGACGGCAGGGTGGTGCCTGCGTTCATTGACCAGGCGCTGCACGGCGAACCGATGACGGTGTTCGGCGACGGCACGCAGACGCGCAGTTTCTGCTACGTGGACGATCTGGTGGATGGGTTGCTGCGGCTGGCGCTTTCCGATGAGCGCTATCCGGTGAATCTGGGCAATCCCCAGGAGCTCACCATTCTGGAGTTTGCCGAGCGCATCCGCCGACTAACCGGGACTACTGCGCAGCTCGATTTCAAGCCGCTCCCGCAGGACGATCCCAAGCGGCGCCAGCCCGACATCGCCAAAGCGCGCAAGCTGCTCGGCTGGGAACCGAAGGTCAGCCTGGAAGACGGGCTAAAACAAACTATCGCCTACTTCCAGCGCCTGCCTTCACCGGTTCTAATTCCGTCCTGACCGGCGACACCTCGATCCAGACCTTGGCAGCCGCGGCCCTGCCCAATTGAACCAGCTGCCCCGCGATGTGCAGCGTGAGCGTGTCGTCGTAGTTGGACGCCATCATCCGCACCACCGCGCCGGGATGAATGCCCAGGCCGTGCAGGTATTCGAGCAGACGCCGGTCGCGCTCGAACACGCTGATCACGGTGGAATCCGATTCGGCGGGAGCTTCGTCCAGAGGCCGCAATCCGCGGTTGCGTCGATCCTGCGGCGTGTCGCCTTCCACGCGATTCCCGTGCGGGCAAGCTTCGCCTCGGCCCAGTTTATCCAGCAACCGCCTCTCGAAGTCGGCCGATACCGCGTGCTCCAACTGCTCAGCTTCGTCATGGACCTTGTACCATTCCATGCCGAAAATCTCGGTGAGCATGCGCTCGATCAAATGATGGCGATTGAGCAGCCGGTTGGCGATGTCGCGCCCGGCCGAGGTGAGCGACAGCGTTCCATCGCGCCCCGTGCGGATCAACGAGTCCCGCTTCAAGCGCTTGATGGCCATGGTGACCGCGGGCGCCGAAACATTCAGCCAGCGCGCGAGCGTGGCCGGGATAACGGGCTCGCCTTCGCTCTCGGCTTCCGCAATCGCTTTGAGGTAATTCTCCTTGGAGACCGTGATTTTCACGCTAAACCCGATTGTAACGTGATCGGAACTGCGCTCCGCGCCTTGGCGCCTATTCAGCCTTCAACCACATACAATTGGGAGAGAACACGCAGATAGCTGTAGGCGTAAGCGGGTCCCTTCAACATTCCGGCGGCGCGCGCTTCCAACTCGAAGCGTCGCAAGCGGTCCGGATCGGCGGCAAAGGGCGCGGGTAGCCGATCATAAGCGACGAGGTCGCGCATCCGGCGCTGGATGTTTCCCGTGAGGTGCTCATTTTGGGATACGCTCAGATTAGGACATCGTAATGGACTGGACAGGCTGCGATGCTATCGAGCAGGTTCCCGGCAAAGTCGGCGGCAGGCCGGTCGTCAAGGGGACCCGTATTGAACCAGAAGTGATTTTGATCGACGAAGAATGCGGCCGTACGCCAGAGCAAACTCACGCCGATTTTCCGACGCTCTCGATTGACGCGATACTCAAGATTCGCGCGTTCGCTCACAAACATCAGTTGACGCCGTGAAGGTGCTGCTCGACGAAAATCTTCCGCACAGCTTGCGCGAGCATCTTCTTCAACGCGAAACGTTCACTGCCGCCTAATTTCGCTTTCCGCCGTTAGCTGGCCAATCATCGAACAATTGCGGATGCGGTGGCCAGGGCCAAACCTGGGTCTTTCACGCGGGTTGATGTCGGGCACTACAGGAGGCCGAGTGGGCCGAAGGGGGCAGAGATGTAAAGAACTTGAGGACAAGCGAGGCCCGGCGTGAGGCCGACAGGACCGTCCCGCCCGCGCCGAGCGGCGCGAGAATATCGTACGGACCTATTCGCGTTCCAGCGGTCAGGGCCTGAGTGACGAACGATTTCACCATGGGGGTCGTTTGCAACGCGCCCGGCTCAATACTCCACCGAAATCAAAAACAGCCCCCGCGCGGTAGCGGTCGGTCCGGGCGGAATCGCGCACCTGGGATCGAGCCGAGCGAGCAAGCCCGCGCGATTCACATTTCCCTTCCCTGCTTCAAGCAGCACCCCGACAATATTGCGCACCATATGCTTGAGAAAACCGCTCCCGGTGACGCGATACATCAGCCGCTCGCCGTCGAGAGAAAGCCGCGAGCAAAAAATAGTCCGCACTTTCGATAATTCCAACTCATCGCGATCATCCGAAGCCGCGAAAGCCGTGAAATCGTGCTCGCCTTCAAGCAGCGGGGCCAGCGCGATCATTTCCTCGACGTTCAGTGGATAGGGATGATGGCAAACATAGCGCCGCTCAAATGGCGAACAGATCTCGCCGCGAAAGATGCGGTACTCGTAGGTCTTCCGCCTGGCTTGAAAGCGCGGATGAAAATCGAGCGCGGCTTCCTCGACGCTCAACACCCGAATATCGCGCGGCAATAAACGATTCACGGCGCGCCGCAAATTGTCCACCGGAATCGGATTCTGGATCGAAAACGCCGCCACTTGCCCTAGCGCGTGAACTCCGGCGTCGGTGCGTCCCGAGCCGGCCACCTGCACCGCCCGTCCCTCGATCTCCGAGATCGCGCTCTCCAGCGCCCCTTGGATGGTCGGCAATCCCGGCTGCACCTGCCAGCCGTGATAGCCGGTTCCATCATAGGACAGCAGGATCTTGATTCGCCGCAGCATCCACGGCCAAGTTTAACGTACTGTGTAACTACCATCCCTTGGTGCTCGCCAAGTGATGTTCTGGTCAAATTGGGAGGTATTCTCAGGATGCTTTGTAGGCGTTTGCGTTGGTCCATGTTGCTGCTTGCGGCCGGGTCCGCCGTAGCGGAGAACGCAGTCAGGATCGACCCGGCACAAGGGTCGCTGGTGGGTCTCACGCGGCCCTTTCGAGCGCGATCGGTTCCACCCGTCAACCTGGACAATTCACCGCGGCTGGAATCCCTGCTGCGCGCTGGAAACCTGTATTTGTCGGCTCAGGACGCGGTGGCGCTGGCAGTGGAAAACAATCTGGACATCGAAGTTCAGCGTTACGGGCCGCTGTTAGCTCAGGAAGTGTTGCGGCGGGCGCGCGCCGGCGGGGCGCTGCGGAACGTGGGGGTGGGCGTTGCCGCCGGGCCTGCCAGTGTCAGCCTCACAGGAGTGACGGTCACCAACCTCGGCACAGCCGGTGCGGCTGGCCAGGGGGTCAGCTCCGGCGGAGGCATCGTGACGCAATTGGGCCCGCCCATCTCGTCTTTCGATCCCACCGTGACTCTCTTTGGGAATTTCCAACACGCCACCAGCCCGCAAAGCAACACCGTTCTGACCGGCACCACCGCCTTGATCCAGAACATCCGTACTTATCAGGCCCAGTATCTGCAAGCCTGGGATTTTGGAATGACTGCCCAGTTCACGGTCTACGATCAGCACGTCCACGTCAACAGCGCGTTTTTCGACATCGATCCGTACACCCAGGGTTATCTGGATCTGCAGATTACGCAGAACCTGTTGTACGGTTTCGGCTCCGCGGTGAACGGGCGTAATATCCGCGTGCAGAAAAACAATATTAAAGTGACCAATCTGCAATTCAGATCGCAAGTGGCTACCACCGTGTCGGCGGTTCTGAACCTCTATTGGGACCTGGTGGAATTCTGGCAGGACCAGCGCGCCCGGCAGCGCGAATTGGCCGCCGCCGAACAGCTTTTGGACAACAACCGGAAGCAGGCGGAGGCGGGTGCGCTGGCGCCCATCGAAGTGACGCGCGCCGAGGCACAGGTCTACGTCAGCCAGCAGGATTTGCTGGTCTCCCAAACCAACCTGCTCCAGCAGGAGACGGTGCTCAAGAACGTGCTCAGCCGCAACGGGATTGCCAACCCCAGCCTGGCGGACGCGCATATCGTTCCGCTGGATAGCATCACTATCCCGGCCAAGGATGATACGCCGCCCGTGAATCAACTGGTGGAGCAAGCGCTGGCCAACCGGTCGGAAATCGCGCAGAGCCGCCTGAATATCGATAGCAATAAGTTGAACCTGGTGGGAATCAAGAACGCCCTGAAACCGACCTTGCAGGCTTTTGCGGAGCTGACCAACAACGGGTTGACGGGCGTGCTCACGCCGCTGGGCTCCGAAACTCCGGGCGTGGGATATCTGGCGGGCGGCTATGACAATTTCCTGGCCCAGGAATTCCGCCGGAATTTTCCCAACTATTCGGCGGGCTTGGCGCTGAACATTCCCTTGCGCAACCGCGCGGCGCAATCCGATTACGTGACCAGCCAACTGGATCTACGCCAAAGCGAGCTCGGCCTGCAGCAGAACATCAACCAGGTTCGCGTGGACGTGCAGAACGCAGTGATCGCCCTGCAACAGGCGCGGGCGCGCTATGCCGCCGCCGTGAAGGCGCGCGATCTTCAGCAGCAGACGCTGGATGCCGACCAAAAACGCTTCGCATTGGGAGCGTCCACCGCCTATCAGATCGTGCTGGATCAGCAAAATCTCGCCAGCGTCGAAAGCTCCGAGGTGCAGGCTCTGGCCAGCTACAGCCACGCCCGCATCGGACTGGATCAGGCGCTGGGCCGGACGCTCGAAGCCAATAACATTTCGTTCGATGAAGCGTTGGCCGGGACCATAGCCCGGCCTTCGGAGCTTCCGGCCACGCTGCCGAAGGACGTGCAGCCATGACCGGTCAGCACCTACGAGCGGGTGTTTGTTGCGCGTGCTCACTTGCTTTACTCGGGGCGCAAGACCCCGTGCGTCCCTCCGCGCCGGTAGTGGTCAGGCCGTACCTGGCTCCTTACGTCCCGCCCATTCGCCTCGCGAATTCCGGGCGCCTGGCCAATCTGGTTCGTGCCGGCATGCTGTACTTAACCGCGCAGGACGCCATCGCGCTGGCGCTGGAAAACAACATCGACATCGAAGTGGCGCGCTACAACCCGATAATCGCCGACTGGCAACTGGAGCGTTCTCATGCCGGCGGAGCTTTGCCGGGCGTGCCCAGCAGCGCCGCCCAGGCGGGCAACGTGGCCAATGGTCAAGGCGTCGCCGGAAGCCAGGCTGCTGCGGGGGTGAGCACGGGAGGCTCTGGAAGCAACGGCACCTCCGCAACCAATGCGACCATCGCTCAAATCGGGCCGATCAGCCAGACCCTGGATCCCACCATTCAAGAGAACACCGTGTTCAGCCATCAGACCGCTCCCCAGGCCAATGAGACCCAGACCGTCCTGCCCGTGCTGGTGTCCAACACCCGCAATTCTTCCTTCACGTATCAGCAGGGGTTCGTGATCGGCGGCAACGTTACGGTAAGTTATCGCGACAGCTATCTGAACGAAGACGCCCCCACCGATGTGCTGAATCCATCCTCGGCGCCGAGTCTCTCGATCACCTTCCAACAGAATCTCCTGCGTGGATTCGGGATCGGCGTGAACACGCGCACCATTCGAGTAAGCCAATTGAATCTCAAAGCTTCCGAGCAAAACTTCAAGACTCAGGTGAGCGCGACGGTCAACCAAGTCCTGAACCTTTACTACGCGCTTGCGGCCAGCTACGAAGATGTCAAGGCGAAGTCCAACGCAGTGGAAGTCGCCCAGCAGTTTTCTCAGAACAGCCAGATCCAGGAACGGGCGGGGACGTTAGCCAGGTTAGATGTTACAACCGCCGAGTCGCAATTGGCGAGCGCCCAATACGACCTGGTGAATTCCCAGACAAATCTCGAGCAACTGCAGGTACAACTGAAAAACCTCCTGAGCCGGTCCGGCATCGCGGACCCTTTGCTAGCGTCCGTCCAGATTGTTCCGCTGGACCGGATCGCGGTGCCGGAGACCGACAATCTTCCTCCGCTCAAAGACCTGCTCGAAACCGCATTGGCTCACCGCAGCGATCTGGCAGCCGAGCGCCTGGGCGTAACGGGCAGCGAGCTTTCGGCGCTGGGGACTCGCAACGGCATTCAGCCTTTGCTGCTGGCGGTAGCCGCCGAGAGCGCCGCCGGATTGTCGGGAGCGCCGCGAACCGCGGTGAGCAGCTTCGGAGTCGAAACTTCCGACCCTTACTTCAACGGAGGAATCGGGACCGCGGTCAGCCAGGTGTTGCGGCGTAATTTTCCGACCAACCGTGTTGCCGGAGTTTTCCAGGCGCCTTTGCGCAACGATCAAGCGCAAGCCGACTTCGCCATCGATCAGCTGCAACTGCGCCAGTCGCAAATCCAGTTGAGCAAGGATCTGAATCAAGTGGCGGTCGATATTTCGAATTACGCTGTCGCGCTGCGGCAGGCTCGCGGCCGGTACCGCGCCGCCGTCCAAACCAGGATTCTGCAACAGCAATTGTTGGACGCCGAACAAAAGAAATTAGCGGGCGGCGCATCCACGCCGTTCAACGTGGTTCAGCAGCAGCGCGACCTGGCTACCGCGCAGTCGGCCGAGATTGCAGCTCTGGTTGATTTCAGTAACGCTCGTCTGGCGTTGGATCAGACGCTCGGCACCACACTCGAAGTGAATCATGTGGCGCTGGAAGACGCGCGGGCCGGCAAAGTCCGCTAGCGGCAACCAGTACCGGATTTGCACTGGCGGCGTTCCAATAAGGTAATTTTTGCTGGCCCGTTGGAGGTATAGCGCTTTCAAATAAGCCTGTTCTGGCTTTGGCGACCGGCTTGCTCTTACTGCGGCGTGAAATCATTCAAAGCTCAAGGAGCAAAGGTCGTTCCCCGGTTCACTCCCCTTTCGTACTCTCCAAAGCAAGTAACTGCGTAACTTAACCCCACTCAACTCCCTCCCGACCGGCTCCTTGAGTTTTCACAGCTCCGAAACACAGCGGCGTCCGGTCGACATTCGTGGCCAATTTTCGTCATTCGGCAGGATCTTGCCACCAGCGGGGTCCGGAGCTTTACAGTAGAAGCATGCTTCGGATCGTGTCGCTGATTGCCAGCGCCAGCGAAATCCTGTCCGCCCTGGGACTAACAAGTTATCAAGTGGGACGGTCGCATGAATGCGATTTCCCGCCGGAGATCCTGAAGCTGCCGATTTGCACTTCGCCGGCCTTCCCGACCGACGGCTCCAGCGCCGAAATCGACCAGCGCGTGAAGGAGCGCGTCGCCAACGCACTGTCGGTGTACGAAGTCTCGCGCGAAATATTGGATGCATTGCAGCCAACGCATGTGATCACGCAAACGCAGTGCCGGGTTTGCGCGGTCAGCCTGGAGGATGTGGAGCGCGCGCTCATGGGATGGGTGACAAGCCGGCCGAAACTGGTCGCGCTGGAGCCGAATGACCTGGGGGATATTTGGTCGGATATTCAGCGCGTGGCACTTGCGTGCGGAGTCCCGGAACGCGGCGAGAAAGCCATCGCGGCGCTGCACGACCGCATGGGTTTGATCTCGAAGCGCGCCTGCGCAACCACTGGCCGTCCGCGCGTTGCCTGCATCGAGTGGCACGAGCCTTTAATGGCCGCCGGCAATTGGGTTCCTGAGCTGGTGGAGATGGCTGGGGCGGTGAACCTGTTTGGGCAGGCGGGCGCACATTCGCCGGCTCGCTCGGCATGGATGAGCTGGGAGCAGCTGGTGGAAGCCGACCCGGACGTGATTGTGAGCATGCCCTGCGGCTTCGACCTCGCGCGCACTGGCGTGGAAATGTATTGGCTTACGAATCGCCCCGAATGGCCCAAGCTACGCGCCGTCCAAACGGGTCAGGTGTATTTGGCGGACGGCAACCAATACTTCAACCGCCCGGGCCCGCGGATGGTGGAATCGTTGCGCATTCTGGCCGAGATCCTGCATCCCGAGGCGTTCGAGCCGGGGCTCGAGGGCGCGGCCTGGCGCAGGCATGTAGAATTGACTGCATGAAGCCGCCCGTGTTCGTCACCTTTGTCCTAGCAGCCTCGGTGCTGTTTGCTCAGCCCGCAGCCCAACCGACCATCCGCCGCGTCGATCCGGCTTTCGACAAGCTTCTCTCGCCGGAAGCCAAAGTCGAGAAATTAGCCGATGGATTCCGCTTCGTGGAAGGACCGGTTTGGAATCGCAGCGGGGGCTATTTGATATTCAGCGATATTCCCGCCAACGCCATCATGACGTGGTCGCCCTCCGGCGGCCCGAGCGTGTTCCGCGCGCGTATCTTTGAAGGCGAGTTTCCGGATGGCGCGGCGGTTGGAACCAACGGCCTCACGCTCGACCGGCGGGGGTTGATCGTGGCCGCCGAACACGGGAACCGGCGGGTATCGCGCATCGAGCATGACGGGGCGATCACCATTCTGGCCGACCATTACCAAGGCAAGCGCTTGAACAGCCCGAATGACCTGGTGATCATGAAGAATGGGGACATTTATTTCACCGATCCCCCTTTCGGACTGTCGCGCCCCGGACAGAAGCCGGAGGACGCGATCAATAGCCCCTTGCGCGAACTGAATTTCAGTGGAGTGTTCCGCATCTCGACCGGCGGCCGGATCGACGTGATGACGAAAGATCTGGCGCTACCCAACGGGCTGGCCTTCTCGCCCAACGAAAAGAAGCTTTACATCGCCAATTCGGCCAATAAGACCTGGAGCGTGTACGACGTCGGGAAGGATGGCACGCTGGCCAACGGAAGCATCTTCTACAACGCGGAGCAAGAGACCGGAGAGGGCGGGCCGGACGGCATGAAGGTGGATACGGCGGGTAACGTTTGGGCTACCGGACCGGGAGGCATCCTGGTGATTTCTCCGCAGGGAAAGCTGCTGGGGCTGATTGGATTCCCGGAGGTCCCGGCTAACTGCGCCTGGGGCGACGCCGACGGCAAGACTTTGTACGTAACGGCGCGCACCGGGCTGTACCGGATCAAGACCAAAGCGACGGGAATCCGGCCGTGATTCGGGAACGGATCAGCTAGACTGGTAGATAGGTGCACCAAGAATGGGTAATCATAAAACCAGGAAGAAAGCCGTCAGAACGGCTCTCAAGAAGAGCATCGTTCCCTGCAACCGGTTAGAGATTCTCTCTTCTTTCGGCACTATCGATTTCGACCCGAAACGCCTTACT
This sequence comes from Bryobacterales bacterium, assembly GCA_963824345.1. Taxonomy (GTDB): domain Bacteria; phylum Acidobacteriota; class Terriglobia; order Bryobacterales; family Bryobacteraceae; genus Palsa-89. Next base: position 288,243 of record CAWGOZ010000002.1, on the reverse strand, counting down.
GCACGAACTCATTGAGAATGGTCTGGCGAGGCTCATCGGACCGATTCGTCAAGAGCTCCTCTCGGGAATCCGAGAGCCTGCTCAATTCGAACGATTGCGCGAGCAACTCCGAGCCTTTCAGGATGAAGCTCTCACCACTCAAGATTTCGAACAAGCCGCGCACTGGAGCAACGAATGCCGGCGCCGAGGTGTCATCGGCTCGGGTGTCGATTTTGTGAGTCCGCTTGCTCACGCGCGCGGCTCGGTCAAGGTCAAGCGGCGGATCGCGGTGGCGCGGCCGGTTTCCGAATCGACGCTGACAATCACGGCGTGCAGCTCCGCGCCGCCTTTGGCGTTCTCCAGCCGGATCGGCATCCCGGTGAGAAAGCGGCGGATGGCTAGCGTCTTCTCGGAGCCGATCACCGAATCGTAGGGCCCGGTCATGCCAACGTCGGTCTGGTAAGCGGTGCCGCCCGGCAAAATGCGTTCATCGGCGGTTGGGATGTGGGTGTGGGTGCCCACCACCGCCGAAACGCGCCCGTCGAGATACCAGCCCATGGCCATCTTTTCGCTGGTGAGCTCGGCATGAAAATCGACGAACCGGACTTTCACCGCCGGGTCGAGCGATTTGAGAATGCAGTCGGCCGTTCGAAACGGATCGTCGATAGCCGGAAGATGCACCCGGCCCTGCAAATCGATGACAGCCACGGGCGTGCCATCCCGAGCCTTGGTCACCAGCAACCCGCTGCCCGGAAGGTCGGCCGGATAATTGGCGGGACGCAACAGCCGGGGCGTATGCGGAAGATAATCGAAGATCTCTTTCTTGTCCCAGATGTGATTGCCGGAAGTTAGGACGTCCACTCCCAGCGAGAAGAGCTCCTCGGCGATGGACGGCGTGATGCCGAATCCACCGGCCGAGTTCTCCGCATTGGCGATGGCAAGCTGGATCTTTTCGGACGAAATGATGTCCTGCAGGTGACGAGCGACCAGAACGCGGCCCGGTGAGGCAAAGATATCGCCAATGAATAGGATGTTCATGAGACTGAGGGATGGAAAAAGAAAGAGGAGCGCCACTTATCAGATGAATCGGCTACCGTCCTTGACCCCGAATCTCTGCAGGGCGGAGCCCCCCGAGCGTCTTTAGGCTTCTCCAATGACAGCTTTTAGGCCGCCGGAGCTTGCACACCAACGCGTAAACCGAGTCGGACCCCTAGACAATTGACTGTCGGATCAATTTAAGATAACCGATTCCCGAACTGAACAGTAACGCTCCTGGGCCAATCATAACAGAGGTCTTGAGGATAAGCGAGAGTTTTTCGACGCGCCTCTTACTAAGGTCTTCATTACAGCGAGTTAGGGCTAACATCTAATGGGTGACTTGATGTGGCTCGCCGCTGCCCAACTCCTTTCGGATGCGTTCGGCGATGCGGTTGGCAAAGTGCTCCACGCGGTCCAAATCCGGACCCTCCACCATCACGCGGGCCAGCGGCTCGGTACCGGAAAATCGGACCAGCACGCGGCCGGCATCGCCAAATGCAGCTTCGGCGGCGCGAATCTCGGCCACCACCGCCGGCAGATCTTCCAAAGGCTTGCGATCCCGCACGCGGACGTTCACTAGGCGCTGTGGGTAGACCTGCAATTCGGCGGTCAGTTCGTCTAACCCAGCGCCCGTCGCGCGCATAACCTCGAAGACCCTGAGGGCCGTCAGCATGCCATCGCCGCCGGTTGCGTACTGATGAAAAATGATGTGGCCGGACTGCTCGCCCCCCAATTGGGCGTCCCGGCGCAGCATTTCCTCCAGCACGTATTTGTCGCCCACCGGCGTCCGGATCATTTCGATCCCGTGCGCGCGCAACGCTCGCTCCAGGCCCAGATTGGACATCACAGTGGCAACCACGGTGGGCACCTTCCAGTGGAGCGCGGTCATGAACAACACCGCGTCGCCGTCGACTATTTTCCCGGACCGCGATACGAACAGCGCGCGATCGGCATCGCCATCGAAGGCCACGCCGGCGTCGGCGTTTGGCTCGAGCACAGCCGCGCGCAAGGTTTCCAGATGGAGCGATCCGCAGTTCAGATTGATGTTGCGGCCGTTGGGAGCGCAATGGATGGGATGCACGCGCGCGCCCAGCCCGGCAAACAGCTCAGGGGCCAGCGACGAGGCTGAGCCGTTGGCGCAATCCAGCACCAGGCTCATTCCATCCAGACCGGCTGGGAGGGTGGCCGCCAGGTGATCGATGTAGATGCAATCCAGGTCCGCGTTCACTTGAAGCTCGACCGGCGGCACATCCAAATCTTGCTGGAGCAGCCGAAAAATTTCCGTCTCGAGGCGCTCTTCTTCCTGGTCCGGGAGTTTGTATCCAGCGTGACCGATCAGCTTGATGCCGTTGTCCTGGTAGGGATTGTGCGAGGCCGAGATCATGACTCCGGCGGCGAAGGGTCCATTTTTGGCGAGGTATGCGATTCCGGGAGTGGTGGTGACGCCCGCGAATTGAGCCTTGACGCCGCGCGAGACCAGTCCGGCGGCAACCGCGGCCGCGAGCCATGGGCCGGATTCGCGCGTGTCCATTCCTATCACGACCTGGGGATCTTGCTTCGATTGGATTACCCAGTGGCCGAGCGCCGCGCCCACGGCTTGTGCCGTTTTGCAGTCTAACGGAGCCACGCCCGCCACTCCGCGAATTCCATCGGTTCCGAACAGAACGCGTCCCACTAACGGGCGCCTTTATTCATAATTTTTTCAAGCCTCACGCGCACCGTGATTTCGGACGAAGTTTCCAGCAGCCTCACCTGCGGATCGCCGATGTTCAGGTGGGTGTGAAAGACCTGCTCGCCGGCGACGCCGCTCAAGTTTATGGGGTCCGTTTTGACTAATTTGATGGCTTCGACACGATCCTCGGAGCCCCGAATTCTGACTTGGGCCGGATTGGACTGCTGGTCCGCAATACGGTAGGTGGCTGGCTGATTCACAAAGAGAGGCTGCACGGGTTCTTCCTTGACGGTAAGCTGGTCGAAACGCAGCGTGAGTTGCGACGGAACGGCGCGATAGAAAACCACTCCCGGAGGCAGGTTGAGATTACGCCCTCGGATGTTAAAGGTGCGCTCGCCGGCCTGGGCGTCGGAAAGATCGAGCACCGCGGCCACGGTGGAAAGATTATCGCGCGAGAGCCGGCCGGATGGGCCGCGCAGCTCCAGACGGATGCGGTCCGGAAGGTTGCCGCTGATATCCAGGTCGTCCCGCATGTTCTTGAATTCCACCGGGACCGTGAGCGAGGTGGCTACTTCGGGTTCGCGAGCGATGGCGAGCCACAGTCCGACGGCCAACAACAGCGACAACAATTTCCAGCCCAGGTTTCGGGTGAACAGTTGTGTCATGGCCGATCCAAACTGGATTGCCGCGCAGCCGTGGATTGAATCGGAGCGGACTGCGGCGCTCGCGTGGGATAGCGCGGCGGGGCGGCCAGGCTGCGCTTGTCGCGATGATCCAAGCGCTCCGAGAGCAACTGCTCGACCCGCTCGAGCGGAACGTCCATTTCGATCTCCCCAAACGCCGCGACCGATACCCGGCCCGTCTCTTCCGACACCACCACGGCGATGCAATCCGACTCTTCGCTGATGCCGAGCGCAGCCCGGTGGCGCGTGCCGAGTTCGGAGAGCAGCAGAGGATTGGTGGTCAACGGCAGGAAGCAGGCGGCGGCGGTGATACGGTCGCCCTGGATGATGACGGCGCCGTCATGCAGGGCCCCGCCCGGATGAAAAATGGAGCACAGCAGATCGCGCGACACCGCCGCGTCCAGGTTCACGCCGCTCTCGACGAACGTTCGCAAGCCGATTTTGCGTTCCACCACAATGAGGGCGCCGACCTTGTTTTGCGACATGCGGGCCACGGCCAGCACCACTTCCTGGCTCAGCTCGCGGCGTTCGATCTGGCTGACGCCCAGAAAGGGCCGGCGTCCCAGCCGCGCCAATGCGCGCCGCAGCTCGGCTTGAAACATCACGATGAGTGCGATGGGCGTGTAGGGGGCGAGTGTCGCCAAAATGGTGCGCAGCAGATCGAGCTTAGCCCAGACCGCTACGGCATAAATCAGGGCCAGAACGCCCAGTCCCAAAAGGACGTGGACGGCGCGGCGGCCGCGGATGATCAGCAGGAATTGATAGATGAGGGCCGCGACGATGAGGATGTCAATGGCCGCGGTGATGGTGATGGGCGGCAGATCCGGGAGCGGGAATGGGAGGAAACGCGCCATGCATTACTGCTTCATTGTAGCAAGGGGCTGGTTGTTGGTTATTGGTTATTCGTCGCGCAAGACAAAAGACACCAGTTCGATGTGCGTTGGCAGCCGGCCTTCAATGAATCGCTTGGCTTCACTGAAAATTCGCTCGATAGGCCACTCAGGCCCGACGGCACCGCTGAAATCGAGACAACCTGGGTCTTCGGCAATTCCGTCCTTTACGTGGTACCAAATGTCAACGCCCCAAATAGATACACCGATGGCAAGCAGATCATCTGCTAAACGGAGGGCGTCGGCGGGACCGAGGAGCAGTTCTCCTGCTTCCCATCGGCCGAGCGGTTCGTATTTTCTTATCAGGCTAGCTATAGCTAACTCTTCTTTCATTGCCTATTGAGCTCCAGCGGGACGCTAATACGTATTCTCCCTGCGCAGACCGCAAATAAGAGAGCACCACCACTTGGCCTGTGATGTCGTAGCGGAAGCGCCAGCGGCCGACCGAGGGAGAGCCGGTACTGACCTTCGCCGGAGGCGACGCCTTCGAGTTTCTTCATGTGATGCCTCCGCGCCCGGTTATAGGGATCTTCGGAGCGGGCGGCTAGCGCGCTTTTTTCGGCCGCTTCGAAATCGCGATGGGCTTTTTGAAGCTTTTTAGACTGCCGCTTATACCACGACGTTAGGTGAACGCTGAAGGCCGGTGACGTCATGTTCCCGAGCGCCGGCGGCTACGCTTCGGGGTGCGCGTGGCTCGGTCGGCCAAGAACTCCTCGATCGGACGCGTTTTTCCCGCGAGGAATTCCCGATAGCCTGCACGAATTACCGCCCGGATCTTGGCATCGCGGATTTCCTGCTCTGCTTGCAATTCGTCGGGCGAGAGCTTCGGAATAATGTTGATCACGCGGCCGGAAACGCTGAACTCCACGCGGTCGCCGGGCTTGATTCCGGCCTTACGGCGAATGCTTTTCGGTACCGTGATTTCAGCATTCGGTTTGAGGGTGACGGTCAATTGGATGGTTCCTCCCGCGCATCTTAAGAGTAGCAAGCGTGCTGGTCTTTCAAAGACCCTACGCTCGCTACCCTGAACACACTACGTCCAAACCCTAGCGGCGGCGAGTTCACGGAATTGCCTTAGTGCCTATCTTGGCGCTGGCCGACCGCCGATCAGAGAACTGCGAGGAATTGTTGCGTAGTATTTCTGTATTTGCGTGCGAATCACAGCCCATCGTCGTGGAAGGCCTGCAGAAGGTGCTGGCCGATTGTGACGATCTGGTCTTCTGCGGTTGGGCGGCCAAGGTGGGAGACGCGCAGGACGCCATCCAGCGCGTTCGGCCCGATGTGGTGCTGATCGATGGGAGCGCCGGACTGACGGGAGCGCTTCGGTTGGTTGGGAATCTGAGAGCGGGCGCGCCGGTTCACAGCGTGCTCTGGGTGGTGGACCTGCCCGAGATCGATGCGTTTCGGGCGTTGCAGATCGGCGCGCGCGGCATCCTGAAAAAGACCTTACCGATACCCACGCTTCTGGAATGCATCCGGGAAGTGGCAGCGGGTCAAATTTGGATGCAGCAATCCGACCAGGTGGCCGAGTTCATGCAGCGCAAGGAAGCATCCCGGCTGACGCCGCGGGAGAAAGATGTGGTGCGGCTGGTCTGTCGTGGCCTTAGAAATAAGCAGATTGCCGAGAATCTGCATATTACACCAGGGACGGTGAAAGTTCACTTGATGCACATCTTTGAAAAGACTGGCCTCAAGGACCGATTAGCTTTGGCGGTCCATGGCCGCGAACTGGCCGGTGTCGAGGCGCTTAGGGGCGACCTGGCGCCGGCCGGAAGCAACGCGCGCTAAAGCCGGGCGCCTTCAAAGTCGATCAGCGTTTCAGGAAGACGCCGTCTCCCGGCCGGACCGATTCAAGCGATTACCGTGGCAACGATAACTCAGTCACCGGCAACTACCCCGGCGCCGCCGGCAGAAGCAACTCTGCCGAAAATCGCGCGGGCCCTGACGCCTTCGATGTCCGACCTGTTCTTCATGGCGCTGGTGAGCTGGTTGTTCATCTTCGGCGCCAGCGGCTGGAAATCGCTGTTGGGGGATGGAGACACCGGCTGGCACATTCGCGCCGGCCAGTATATTCTGGCGCACCACGCAGTCCCCACGCAGGATCTATTTTCATTCTCGCGCCCGGGCGCGCCGTGGTTTGCCTGGGAATGGCTGACCGATGTGATGTATGCGGGCTTGTTCCAAGTGGGCGGGCTGAAGGCGATCGTTCTGGCGGCTGGATTGATGATTGGGATTTTTGCGACCGTGGTGCTGCGCTACACGCTGTGGAGGGGCGCCAACGCGCTGGTGGCATTGTTCACCACGCTCGCGGCCGCCGGCGCCGCATCGATGCATTTTCTGGCGCGTCCGCATTTGTTCACCTTGCTGCTGGTGCCGGTGTGCTTTTGGGTGCTGGAGGCGGATCGCAGAGAGAAAACACGCTGGCTGTGGGTGCTGATTCCGGTGACCGCGCTGTGGACGAATCTGCATGGCGGCTTCGTGATCTTCCTGGCGTGCATTGCGCTGTTGGTGGTTGGAAGCGCGCTCGAGGCGTGGCTGGGGGGCGGAGCGGGCGCTGCACCTGCCGCGGAGCGCTGGTCCGATGTCCGGCGTTACGCCACGCTCTTGCTGGGGTGTTCGGCGGCTTCGCTGATCAATCCCTACGGCATCCAATTGCACGTTCACATCTTCCAATATCTGCGCGCCGATTGGATCAAGAACATCGTGCAGGAATTTCAATCGCCCACCTTTCGAGACGAGGGGCAGCTGCAGTATGAGGGCTTGCTGCTGGCAGGCTTGATTCTGGTCGGCTTTCTGGCGGGGAAGCGGCGCTACACCGAAGCGCTGTGGATTTTGTTTCTGGCGCATGCGTCCCTGATCAGCGTGCGGCACGCGCCCATCTATGCGGCGGTCGCGGCGCCCTTCATCGCTTGCCAGATCAGCGAGTGGTGGCGCGCGGGCACGCGGGGAATGAAGAAGTCCCAGGGCCTGCGGATTCTGTACGAGCTGGGCCAGGATTTGACGCCCGGTTTCCTCCGGATCAGTGTGTGGCCTGTGGTGTTCATTCTGGCTTTGGCGTGGGTGGACGCGCCGCTGCAGTGGCCGCGCGATTTTCCCAGCGAGATGTTTCCGACGGCCATGATTCATCAGCATGCCGGCCTGGTGGCCAGCGGGCGCCTGCTGACCACCGATCAATGGGGCGACTACATCATCTATAGTTACTATCCGCGGCAGAAGGTGTACGTGGACGGGCGCAGCGACTTTTACGGAGAGACCTTAGCCAACCAGTACCTGCATCTGCTCCAAGGCGCTTATGACTGGCGGGAGATCGTGGACCGGAATGGTTTTGACGTGGCGCTGTTGCCGGCCAGTTGGCCGCTCTCATCGCTATTGAAACAGGACCCTTTGTGGCGAGTGGTGGCCGACGATCATCGTTCCGTGCTATTCCGGCGGCTACGTCGGGCCGCCCCTGCGAATTAGGTAAAACCGCACCTGCGAATTGCTGCGCCGTACTAAAGAAAACCGGACGTTCAGGCTAATGAAAACGTCCCAGTTTGCCGAACTGATAAGCAGGGAGAACGACCGGCATGAGAAGCAACCAAAACCCGTCCGTTTCGGCTAACCGCAGTGCCGGGACTAAGTTAGGCATGCCGAAGTTGCCGCTGCCCACGATGCCGATGGAGTGGCTGGATTCGGGCAGTTGGCGCTTGCCCTCCGGGAAGGCACTGGCGGAATTTGCGCTGCAAGCGGGATTTCTGGCTCCGTTGCTGTTTCGAGCGAAAGGGCCGGGAGGGCACCCAGTCGCCGCGATCCGGACCTTAGATCCGGCCTCCGAGGCGCGCGGCAAGAATTTGGTCAAAGGGAACGGGCAATGACGGCTTTGGCAGTGCTGGCGGGTGGGGTGGGAGTGGCGGCGTCGATCGACGATTTGTGGCGGCGTCAAATTTCCAACTGGATTCCCTGCTCGGCCTTGGCGGGCGGCGTGATTCTGCAGAGCGTTGAGCACGGCTGGCGCGGTGTGGGATCGGCGCTGGGAGGAACCCTGGCGGGCGCGGGCGTATTCCTGGTTTTTTATCTGCTGGGCGGCATGGGCGGCGGAGACGTGAAGTTGATGGCAGGATTCGGGGCGCTGCTAGGAGTTCCGCTGCTCTTGCAGGCCGCCCTGTGGACAGCGGGCTGCGGCGGATTGATGGCGGTGGCGGTGATCGCCACCCGAGCGGGTCGGGATTGGTGGACCGGACGCAATCGCGGGCGCGCCGGAATGCCGGACGGCGGAGGTGTGGCGGAGCCGGCCCACAGGTCGGATTCCATCCCTTACGCCCCGGCGATCGCGGCGGGTGTTTGGCTCAGCCTGGCGGCGGCGACATGACGGTGCAGCCTGGCGGGCCTCGACAAAACGGTGGCTGCGACAAAAGGATGGTTGCTTTGCATTTAGCTGCGGAATGCGGGAGAGAGGGATATGGATCGTAGATTCTTGACTGTATTGGGCGTGAGCCTGCTGTTCGCGCTCGTGATATCGAGCGTGTTTTATCAGATGACGGCGCGCGCCGGGAGTCCGAAAAAGACCGAGCCCACCGACATGCGCGACATCGTTTTGGCCGCCCGGCCACTGGCGGTGGGAACCACGGTGAAGCCAGCCGACATTAAACTCGGCAAAATGCCTGCATCGGCCTTCCCCAAAGGCGCTTTCACCAAGCCGGAGGAAGTGATCGACCGCCCGCTGATCAGCAACATTCTGATGGACGAACCGATTCTCGAGGGGCGTCTGGCGGCGCGCGGCAGCGGGTTCGGCCTGGCGCCCGCCATACCGGTGGGAATGCGCGCGGTAACGGTGCGGGTGAACGACGTGACCGGCATTGCCGGTTTTGTACTGCCGGGGATGCGCGTGGACGTGCTAGTGACCGGACATCCGCCCAACGCCGAGGGGTCGGTCACCGCCACGGCCCTGCAAAACATGCTGGTGCTTTCCGCCGGAACCGTGATGCAGCCGGACGCGCGCGGGCAAGCCATGCCGTCGGCCAACGTCACTTTGCTCGCAACGCCCGAGCAGGCCGAGTCCCTCACCTTGGCCAACGCGGACACGCGCATTCAACTGGTGTTGAGGAATGGGAGCGATCAGACCATCGAGAAGACGCAGGGACGCGAGATCGCCGAGTTGTACGGGGAACGCGCGGTGCGCAAGAAGGTCCCGGAGAATGCCGTTCCTCCGCGGCCCAGAGTGCGGCCGGCTCCGGTGGTGGCCGCGGCGCCGCCGCCTCCTCCGCCGCCGCCCGATCAGATCATCGTGATTCGTGGAACGCAGAAGAGCGTGGAAGTAGTCGGCGTCGGCCCGAGTGGGAGCAAGTAAGCCATGCGAAAGATCAAACAGTTGTGCCTGGTGTCCGTACTGCTGGCAGCGGCGGCGAGCTCCGTCCTGGCGCAAGGCGGACCGGAAGACATCCGGTTGACGATTGGAAAAAGCATCGTGATCGACTATCCAGCCGATATCGCGCGGATCTCGACCAGCAATGCGGAAGTGGTGGACGCGTCTCCGGTGACCGGCCGTGAAGTGCTGGTGCATGGAAAGGCGTTTGGAACCGTGACGCTGGTGGTTTGGAGTAAGACCGGCCAGCGCAACTTTTACAACATCACCGTGGAGCAAAACCTGGAGCCGCTGCGGAAGCTTCTCAAAGACACCTATCCAGCCGAGGATCTTCACGTACAGTCCTCGCGGGACTCGCTGACCCTCACCGGCCGGGTGTCGAGCAAAGCCGTGTCCGATCAGGTCACGGCGCTAGCTGCGTCATTTGGCAAGACGGTAGTGAATACCTTGCAGGTGGCGGAAGTTCCGGTGGAGCGGCAGGTGCTGTTGCGCATCAAGTTCGCCGAACTGGACCGTTCCGCATCCAACCAGTTCGCGGTCAACTTGCTTTCCACCGGCGCCACCAACACCATCGGCCAGGTGAGCACGGGCCAGTCCTCTTCCACCACTCCCGGGAGTATCGGGGGCGGCTCGCCGACCAGCTTCACCATTTCCAATGCGCTGAACATTTTCGCCTTTCGGCCGGACCTGAACCTGGGGGCCTTCATCCAAGCGCTGGAACAGCACAACCTACTGCAGACCCTGGACGAGCCGACCCTGATGACCAGCGACGGCAAGGAAGCCAGCTTCCTGGTGGGCGGTGAATTTCCGATCCCGGTGCTGCAGGGGGGAGCAAATTCGGGCGCGGTCACCATTCAGTTTCGAGAGTTTGGCGTGCGTTTGACCTTCACGCCAGTCATTACGGGGCGCAACAACATCCGATTGCATGTCAAGCCGGAAGTTTCCGCGCTGGACTACAGCAACGCGCTGTCGTTCAACGGGTTTACCATCCCGGCGCTGTCGTCGCGCAAAATGGAGACCAACGTCGAGCTGGGCGAAGGCCAGAGCTTCGTTATTGCGGGTCTGATCGACAACCAAGTCACCGAAACGCTCTCCCGGATTCCAGGCCTTTCGAGCATACCGATTCTGGGAAACCTGTTCAAGTCCAAATCGATCAGCAAGAATGACACCGAGCTGGTGGTTTTGGTGACGCCGGAACTTACGATGCCGTTGCAGCCGGGCGACACCAAGCCCAGCGTCCCGGCGCCGCACCCATTCCTGGTGCCGGTCGCGCCGGGGTCCACGAACGCATTCCCTGGGACTTCCAAAGGGGGATCCAAGTAACAGTGCTTCGGATCGCCAACAGCGGGGGTGCGCGATGACGGGCCGGGGTCCGGTTCTGACGGCTTTATCGATCATTCCCGACCGCGCGTTGGCCAGCCAGTTGGCGACGGCGCTGGAACGCACCCGCTCGTTCCAGATTGTGTCGGAGTTCGACTCGTATCCCTCGCAACAGGCGTTGGAGATTCGGGTGCGCCAGACCAAGCCGGACGTCATTTTGCTGGACTTGGCCTCGGACCTCGATCAGGCCTGTGAGCTGATCCGCTGCGTGTCCTCGTTCAATTTACCGGTTCACGTGGTGGGATTGCACGTATGTAACGATTCGGACGCGATTCTGCGCTCGCTCAGAGCCGGCGCGAGTGAATTTCTGTATGCGCCCTTCGACGCCCAGACCCAAAACGATGCCGTGGCCCGCCTGCGACGGCTGCTGCAGCCCGGGCCGGCCGAGGCAAGCAACCCCGGCTCCATCCTGGCGTTTTCCAGCGCCAAGCCAGGGTCGGGCGCATCGACGCTGGCCGCCCAAACGGCCTTCGCGCTGCGCCGGACGACCTCGCAACGGGTATTGTTGGCCGATTTCGACTTAATGGGCGGAATGATCGGCTTCTATCTGAAGCTTACCAATACCAAGTCGCTATTGGATCTGCTTCCGCTGGCCGAGCGGCTGTCCGACGGAGCCTGGGCGTCGGCGGTGGCGGTAGCCGATGGCGTGGATGTCCTGGCGGCCCCGGAGACCCCGTACGCCGGAGGGGTCGATGCGGCGCGCTTGCACGCCGTGATGGAATACGCGCGCATGAATTATGACTGGGTGGTGATCGACTTGCCGGTTGTTTTTCAGCGCCTCAGCTTGATGACGATCTCCGAATCGGACCGCGCGTTTCTGGTTTCCACACCCGAGCTGCCGAGTTTGCACTTGGCGCGCAAGGCAGTCAATTTACTGGATCAGCTAGGCTTTCCCAAGGAACGTTTTCAGATCTTGATGAACCGGATGAATCGGCGCGACGAGATCGCCGGGTTCGATATCGAGCGGCTGTTTAGCTGCGCAATCGACGCCCGAATACCGAACGATTACTTCTCCCTGCACCGGGCCGTGACGCTCGGACAACCGGTGGACCAGCACAGCGAGCTCGGCAAGGCGATTGAGAATTTGGCCGGCCGGTTAGCCAGCAGCCGGGGCGGCCAGGAACGCAAGCGAGCCTCAATTTCCGATTTGCAGGTCGCCACGGTGGCCGGGTAGCGAGAATCTTCTATGTTTCCGAACCTTGAAACCAAATCGACGACGCCCCAAGTCAGCTGGGAGCAGCGCCTGCTCAAAAACGGCGGCAAGCCCAAAGGAGCGTTAAAGCCGGAATACCAGGAGCTGAAGTTCACGCTGCACCGCAAGCTGGTGGACAAAATCAACCTGGAGGCGCTGGCCACCATCGACAACCAGCGCGTGCGCAGCGAAGTGCGCCAGGCGTTGATCTCGCTGATCGATGCGGAGCCCACGCTGCTGAGTTCGATCGAAAAACAGCAGATTTGCGACGAAGTACTGGACGAAGTCTTCGGCCTGGGGCCGCTCGAGCCGTTACTGCAGGACCCCACCATTTCCGACATTCTGGTGAACACCTACAAACAGGTCTATGTGGAGCGGAAGGGCTTGCTCGAACTGACCTCGGTGACCTTCCGTGACGCCCAGCACTTGTTGCGTATCATCGACAAGATCGTTTCGCAGGTGGGCCGGCGCGTGGACGAATCCACGCCCATGGTGGATGCGCGCCTGAGCGACGGTTCGCGCGTGAACGCCATCATTCCCCCGCTGGCGGTGGACGGCGCCATACTGTCGATCCGCCGTTTCTCCACCGACAAGCTGATGCCGGCCGACCTGGTGGATCGGCGAGCCATGACTCCGGGCATGATGGAATTACTCGAAGCCGCCGTCAAGGCCCGCATGAACATCATCATCGCGGGCGGCACCGGCTCCGGTAAGACCACGCTGCTGAACGCTTTGTCGGCGTTCATTTCACCCAAGGAACGCATCGTCACCATCGAAGACGCCGCCGAATTGCAGTTGAAACAGCCGCACGTGGTGCGCCTGGAAACCAGGCCGGCGAACCTGGAAGGCCATGGCGCCGTCCGGCAGCGCGAGTTGCTGGTCAACAGCTTGCGTATGCGGCCGGACCGGATCGTGGTGGGCGAAGTCCGCGGCGAGGAAGCGCTGGATATGTTGCAGGCCATGAATACCGGTCACGACGGATCGCTGACCACGGTTCACGCCAACAGTCCGCGCGACGCCATTTCGCGCCTGGAAGTCATGGTTTCGCTCGCCAACGCCAACATGCAACTGGTTTCCATCCGGCAGCAGATCGCAAGCGCGGTGCACCTGCTGGTGCAAGCCTCGCGCATGAGCGACGGGTCGCGCCGCGTGGTCAATCTCACGGAAGTGACCGGCATGGAAGGCGAAGTGGTGACCCTGCAGGACATCTTCGTGTTCGAAAAGCGCGGGTTGAATCCCGACGGTAAGGTGGTGGGCCGTTTCGCGGCCACCGGAATCCGGCCCAAATTTTACGAGAAATTGCTGTCGGCGGGCATCCGCCTGCGCGCCGATCTGTTCGACGAGGTGGTGGAGGTTTGAATCGATGTTCCTTATAATCGCCATCGCGGTGTGGGCCTGCGCCCTGGTCCTGTGGTGGATCTGCTCCAACGCATTCCGCCATTCCGACATCGACAAGCTGAAGAGCCGCTTGCTCGGCGGCAGCAAACCGAAGGCCGCCAAAGCCGCCGCGAGCGGGGGTTCGCTGATCCAGGCCGACGAAAACAACGTCCTGCTGGCCACCAAGTTCCTGCGCCGCTTTCAGCTGCAGAGCAAGCTGCAGGAGTTGCTCGAACAGGCCGGCATGAAGTGGAGCACGCACCGGCTGGTGAACACGAGCTTGGTGGCGGTAGTGGTGGCTTGGGTGCTGGCGTGGCTGTTGTTGCCCGACCAATTCCGGCGCTTTTCCTATCTACCGGCGATCGCGGCGGGGGCTCTGCCGGTAATGTACGTGCTGCGCAAGCGCAAAGCGCGTCTGCGGCGGTTCGAGGAGCTGTTTCCGGACAGTCTGGAGTTCGTTTCGCGTTCCATGCGCGCCGGCCACGCTTTCTCGGTATCGCTCGAAATGATCCACCGCGAATTTCAGGAACCGCTGGCGGGCGAATTCCGCCGCACCTTCGAGGAGCACAATCTCGGACTGCCGTTGGACGTCGCCCTGCAGAAACTGGCCAAGCGCGTCCCGTCGCTGGACGTGCACTTTTTCGTGTCCGCGGTGCTGCTGCAAAAACGCACCGGCGGCAACCTGGCGGAGATTCTGGACAAGCTGGCCTATGTCATCCGGGAGCGCTTCAAGCTGCGCGGCCGCATCCGGGCCATCAGCGCGCATGGGCGCATGACCGGGATCGCATTGACCTGTATTCCGATCGGCGTGGCGGTTCTGATGTTCTATACCAATCCGGATTACGTGAAGTTTTTCTTCTTGGACGATGTCGGAAACATCATGCTGGGTTGCGCGGTGGTTTTGCAGATCATCGGCTTTCTGGTCATGAAGCAAATCACGAACATCGAGGTGTAATGGCATGATTCTTCTCTTCAGTTTCGTGGTCTTCCTGTTGTTCGCGGCGCTCATCTTCTTTGGCCTGCTCAAGCTGTACGTGAAGCCCAAGGAGGCCATCGAGCGCGTGGCGGGCACGGGAATGAGCTCTCCGGACGCGTCCCCGGTCCATCCGAGCCTGCTCTTTCACGATTTGATAAAGCGCTTGGGCACTCTGGTGCCGGCATCGCCCAAAGACGTGACGGTGATGCAACGGCGGCTGATTCGGGCGGGCTACCGCAATCCCAACGCCCTGAAGATCCTGTATGGCGCCAAAGCTATCTGCGCGGTGCTGCTGCCGGCGCTGACGGCCGTGGTGGTGGTGAACTCTTCGTTTTCGCAAAGCAATAAATTCGCGGCGATTCTGGTGGCGCTGGCGGCCGGTTTCTTCGGTCCCAACGAATATATCCGGATGGTGGCCAAGGGCCGCCAAAAACAGATCCAGCGCGGGTTGGCCAATGCGCTCGACCTGATGGTGGTATGCGTCGAGTCGGGGCTCGGCTTGGATCAAGCGGTCATGCAGGTTGCCAAGGAGTTGGAGCACGCGCACCCGGAGATCAGCGAAGAACTGGCCATCGTGAACCTGGAGTTGAAGGCCGGCAAACGCCGCGCCGAAGCGCTGCGGAACCTGGCGGACCGGACCGCGGTCGAGGATCTCAAGAAGCTGGTGGCGGTGCTGATCCAGGCCGACCGGTTTGGCACCGGCGTGGCGCAGAGCTTGCGCGCGCACGCCGACTATATGCGGATTCAGGCCCGGCAGGTGGCCGAGGAAAAGGCAGCCAAACTGGGTGTGAAGCTGGTGTTCCCGATCTTTTTCTGTATTTTACCGTCTTTGTTTGTCGTGAGCGTGGGACCGGTCGTGATGAAAATCATGCGGGAGCTGATCCCAATGATGAACAACATGTAGCGTAGCGGATAACATTTTTCGCGGGAAAGGAGAAAAACGATGGATAGCTCGATGATTCGCATTGTTTGCGCGGTGCTCGCAATCCTGTTTGTGGGGTTGATCGTGTTGCGCCGCAAAAAAGGCGCTGAGTAATTCGGGCGCGTGTAATTGGGGCGCCCGGAAATTGGGAGCGGCGGATCCGGCGGGGCGTCAGGGAGAGTTCCCCTGGCGCGCCACGCGCCGAGGCTGCGCCCGTTATTTGAAACGACAGCCGCCGGAGGACCCGGGAAAGAGTTTTGGAGCGCAGCCTGGGCGTAGCGGGTGCGGGACCGGCCGCACGCGGCGAACTGGAGATTTGATTGCTTCTTTGGAGTGAACCGTTATGCTGATGAAGTCTTATGGGTGGAAGATCCTTATCGCCGCGTTGTTCGGGGCGGCGGCGGCCTGGGGCCAGACCTTCGGAACCGTGGTATCGATCGGCGGCGAGGCTGCGGACCTGGCGCTGGACGAAACGCGCGGCGTGCTCTACATCGCCGATTTTACCGGCAACACGATCAACGTCATGTCGCTTGCGACCAACACCATCAAGACCTCGATTAACGTGGCCGCGCAGCCCAGTTCGATCTCGATGTCGCCTGACGGACATTACCTGGTAGCCACCAATTTCGGCAACGCTACCGCGCCAGCTACGGCCGGCAACGCGCTCACGGTAATCGATCTGGACACACGGGGGACCCAGACCTTCTCGCTCGGCAACCCGCCGCTCGGCGTGGCTTTTGGAGCCAATGGGTTGGCGCTGGTGGTCACCACCACGGACTTCGAGCTGTTCAATCCCAGTACGGGCGCAACGCAACAAGTGGGCACGCTCGCAAGCGTGGTGGCGAATTCGCTGCCGGTGGGGCCCACCATCAACTTCCCCGCCGCTATCACCGCGGCCTCGGTGACGGCATCGGCGGACGGCACCCAGATCTACGGCCTGGGGGGCACCACCAGCACGGTAACGTTCCGCTATGACGTCACCACGGGCGTACTCTCGCCCGGCGGCATCGTGACCAGCACGGGAGTTCTGGGACCGCGCGTGGTCAGTCTGAATCATAACGGTTCTCTGGCCATGGCCGGGTGGGTGATGATCAACCAGCAGGGCACGTTCGTTAATTTTTTCCCGCAACACACCAATGCGTTCGCGGTCGGAAGCACGGCGTTCGACGATAGCCGCGGCTTGCTGTATGCCCAGATTCCAACCGTCGCCGGCCAGGCGCCCACGCTTCAAGTGCTCACCTCCGACAACCTGACGCTGCAGCAAACGCTGCAACTGCCGGAGAACCTCACCGGGAAAAGCGTGCTCTCGAGCAACTCCAACACCCTCTACTCGGTCTCCGCCAGCGGCGTCACGGTGTTGCCGGTCGGCAGCCTCGCCAAGCAGGCTCGCGTGGTTGCATCACCGCAAGCTCTGTTGTTTCGCGGCAATTTCTGCAACCCGGGCGTATCCGAGCAGCCGCTTTACGTTACGGATCCGGGCGGCAATCACACGCCGTTCAGCATCAGTTCCAATACCGCCGGCGTAACTGTTTCTCCGTCCAATGGCACCACGCCGGCGGTAGTGTGGGTTTCGGTCGACCCCGCGGCGTTTGGGAGCCAGTCTGGAACCACCGACGCTACGCTTACGATCACTTCCGCAACCGCCGTCAATGTCATCCCACCGGTTCAAGTACTGGTGAACAACGCGGCGCCCAATCAGGTCGGCAGCATCATCAACGTTCCCGGAACGCTGACGGATATCCTGGCCGACCCGGTCCGCAACCAGTTTTTCGTGGTGCGCGCCGACCAGAATGAAGTGCTAGTCTTCAACGGAACCAACTATTCCCAGACCGCCACGCTGCATACCGGCAACCAGCCGAACACCATGGCGATCTCCTACGACCAACAACATCTGTTGGTGGGAAACGCGGGATCGCAGATCGTCAACGTATACAACCTTGACACTCTGCAGTCCCTCTCGCCGATTCTTCTGCCGTCCGGGTACATCGCCCTTTCGATCGCCTCCTCGGCCAACGCTACCCTGGCGCAGGGCGAATTTTACGACGGCACCTTTCACATCCTGCAACTGGATATCGCCAAGCGCACCGGCGTTGAACTGCCTTCGCTAGGCGTATTCACTAATCTCACCAACGCCAACACGGTGCTGGCAACTTCGGAGAACGGATCTACCATCTTCATCGCGCAAGCCGACGGGACGGTGTATCTGTACAACGCCAATACCAACGCATTTGCGGTTAAGCAGCAGAGCGGCGCATCGCTCTCGGGCCCTTACGCCGCGTCGATTTTCGATCAATATGTGGTCGACAGCAATCTTCTGAACTCTTCGCTGAATCCGGCGCTGACATTTCAGACCACCACGGGCAATCCATCCGGGTTCGCCTTCGTGGACGAAACCGGTTTCCGCTCCACTGCTCCCCCCCCGACGACCACGAGCCCCATTACCACAACCACCACAACGTGCACGGACACTGCGGCAGGCTCTACCTGCGTCACAACGAGCCCCACCGGCACTACCATCGTAACGTGCACGGACAGTGCCGCAGGCTCAACCTGCGTCACAACGACCGGCCCTCCGCCACCCCCGGCGCCGGTGGGACAGAGCACTGCTCCGGGCGTGATCGAACGCATTGACATGACCCACCCGACCACTTCGGTGAGCAACGCCACGCAAATGGCGGAAGCGCCGCTACTCGGGAACACCGCCTCGCCGTTCACACGCACTATCGCGCCCCTGGCCAACCAGACCGCGATCGCAAACCTGACGGTTTCCGGCGTGACGATTTTGCCTTGGAATTTCAACTCGTCGGTCGCGCCGCCCAACATCACCTCCGTGGTGAATGCCGGCAATTACGGAAGCGGCGTCGCGCCCGGGGGCTTGATCTCCGTTTTCGGAACGAATTTGAGCCCCATCAACCTGGCCTCGTCCGAGATTCCGTTGCCCACGGCGCTGGCCAATAGCTGCCTGACCGTCGACGGCCTGCCAGTTCCTATCCTGTTCGTTTCGCCCACCCAGGTGAACGCTCAGTTGCCTTTCCAAGCGGTGGGCGACGTGACGCTGATTCTGCGCACGCCCTCCGGCATCAGCAACGACTTCAATCTGGTGATTGAGCCGAATGCTCCCGGCGTGTTTTACGGAACCTCCGGACCAGACAAGGACATCCCCACCGTGGTCCGCAATGACGACAACGAACTCGTTACGCCGTCCCATCCGATTCACCGCAAATCGGGCTCGGCCCTGGTGATTTACCTGACTGGCCTCGGCCTGACGGCTCCCGCAGTCGCAACCGGACAACCGGCGCCATCCAGTCCGTTGTCGTACTCGACGGTGCAACCCACCGTCACCCTGGGAGGCGTCAATTTGCCGGTTCTGTTTTCCGGCTTGGCCCCGGGCCTGGTGGGCGTCGATCAGATCAACGTCAGCGTGCCAACCAACGTCCCCACCGGCATGGCCGTGCCCCTGGTGATCGCGGACGGCATCATTTCAACCACCATCCCCGAGCGGGTGGTGGATTAACCGCAGATTCTAGCGTAGAATGAGAGACAATATGAAACATTTCCTGTCGTTAATGTTTTTAGCACTCGCCGCAGCGGTACCGGCGGCATTTGCTCAGAAGTGGGAAGTCGGCATCGGCGCGGGCGGCAGTTTTCTAACGTCCGACACCATCAGCAACCCGGTGGGGAACGCCGACGCCACGCGCGATCCTGGCCTGGCGATGAGCGCCTGGCTCGACAACAACATCGGCAGCGGGATCTTTGGCGGAGAGTTCCGCTACGACTACGAGACTGGCGACCTGAAGCTTTCCTCGGGTGGCACCACCGTTAAGTTCGGGAGCCGCAGTAACGCCGTCCACTATGACGTGGTGGTGAACTTCGCCCCTTCCGAATCGGCCGTGCGGCCTTTCCTGGCAGCCGGCGCCGGCGTGAAGTGGTATACGGGCACGGGTACCGAGCAGGTGTACCAGCCGCTATCCGACATCGCGGTGTTTAGCGACGTCAAGGACCTGAGAGCTCTGGTCTCGTTTGGCGGCGGGGTGAAATTCAATATCGCCAAATCCGTCCTGCTGCGTCTCGAGGTGCACGATTACCTGACTCAGTTTCCCAGGCAGCTGATCGCGCTCGCGCCGGGATCGAGCGGTGGCGGCTGGATCAACGACTTTGTCGCCATGGCCGGAATCGGCTACGCTTTCTGATCCCAAACTTCCGGGCCGGCGGTTTGCGCCGCCGGTCCCGGACGGAATCAGCGGTTTTGACGAAATGCATCTTACTGGCGCCTCCGAAGTTACCCTGGGTCTGTTGATCCTGTTCGGGCTGTTCGTGATCTACACGCGGCTGAAGAACTGGTTCGACAGCAATCTGCCGATCATTTTTTACATCGTTTTGATCGGCTATATGCAATCCACTGAGGGCGCCGTTCCGTTTTGGCTGATCGCTACCGGGCTTGCGCTGGGACTCATCCTACGGTTCGAATTCATGAACAACTGGTTCACACGGGTGGTGAAATTCCTGGAGTTGGGCGCGCTGGGGGGAATGCTCTACCTCTCGACGGAGATGCTGTTGCACTAGCTCGTTCCGGCAGCCTCGCGATTTCACTTCTCGACCGGCAGACCCGATTGCTGATAGTCGCGCCATCCGCCGTCCAATGAGATGGCGTCAGTGTAGCCCATCTGCCGCAGCGCATCGGCGGCCAGCGCCGAGCGGTATCCCCCGCCGCAATACAGCACCAGCTTGGTATCCTTGTGTGGCACGCGCGCTTCAATATCGCGCTCGATAATTCCCTTCCCCAAGTGAATGGCGCCGGCGGCGTGCCCGGCCGCCCACTCACTGTCTTCGCGCGTATCGATCAGCACATGTTCGACGCCGGAGGCGCGCAAGCGCTGGTACTCGGCGATATCGATCTCTTGAACGCGGCTCTTGGCGGCGTTGACCAACGCAAGAAAGGCGGGGCTGTGAGGTTTGGGTGCGGTCATGGTATGCGCTCGATTCGCGCGCCCGCGCGCGCCAATTTCTCCTCGATTTTCTCATAGCCACGGTCGATATGGTAGACGCGATCGAGCACCGTTTCACCGCGCGCCACCAGGCCCGCCAGCACCAGCGACGCGCTGGCGCGAAGATCGGAAGCGATCACCTGGGCGCCGGTCAGCTCCGCCACTCCAGCCACAATGGCTTGCCGGCCCTCCACGCGGATGTTCGCTCCCATGCGCGCCAGCTCCTGGGTGTGCATGAAGCGGTTCTCGAAAATGGTCTCGCTGATGAACGAGATTCCCTCGGCGAGCGTGATGAGCGCCATGTACTGGGCCTGTAAATCGGTCGCGAACCCGGGATATTCCTCCGTCGTGATGTCGGTAGCGCGCAGGCGGGAGGCGGCGCGAACGCGCAGCGCTCCCGGACCGGCCGGGGTGACATCCACGCCGGCTTGCCGCAGTTTGGCGGTCAGGGCTTCCACATACTGGGAATCGAAACCCGATACTACCAGGTCACCGCGCGTGATCGCGCCCGCGATCAGAAACGTGCCGGCTTCAATGCGATCCGCAATAATCGTATGCTCGGCGCCGTGCAAAGTAGCCACCCCGCGCACGCGGATGGTGGAAGTCCCGGCGCCTTCGACGCGCGCACCCATTTTGTTGAGCAGCAGCGCCAGGTCCTGCACCTCCGGCTCGCGCGCGGCGTTGTGAATGACGGTTTCACCCTCGGCCAGAACCGCGGCCATCAGCAGGTCTTCGGTTCCGGTGACGGTGATGCGGTCGAAATGCACCTCGGCGCCCTGCAAACCGCGCGGCGCCCGCGCTTCGACGTAGCCGTGCGAGTGGTGGATTTCGGCGCCCAGCCGCTCGAGCGCCGCCACGTGCAAGTTGATGGGACGGGCACCGATGGCGCAACCCCCGGGCATGGATACGCGGGCGCGGCCGGTGCGTGCCACCAGGGGTCCTAAAACCAAACTCGAGGCGCGCATGGTTTTCACCAGATCGTAGGGCGCCTCGGGATGATCGAGCCTTTCCGCGCGAACGGTAACGCATCCATCCGCTACTTCCACTTCCGCGCCGGCATGCCGCAACAACTGCTGCATGGTACCGATGTCGCGCACCGGGGGGATGCGCCCCAGCTTTACCGGATCGCTGGTCAGCAAGCAGGCCGCCAGCGCCGGCAGCGCGGAATTTTTCGCTCCGCCCACCGCGATCTCGCCTTCCAGCGGCGCGCCACCTTGGATGCGGAATTTGTCCATGGTTGTTGGTTATTGGTTTTCGGTGAGCGCCTGGGAAAGCCGGCCTCCGGCCGCAGCCAGCCGCGCTTCAGCCGGGTCGCGGCCGAGCGCCAGCCGGGCCATTACGATCGCCACCCGCACATCGCCGCCCGCTTCGAACAGCAGCTCACCCGCGCGTTCATAACTTACCTCTGCGCTGGCCGCGATAATCCTGCGCGCGCGATCTTCCAACTTGGCGTTGCGCGGCTGCACGTTCACCATGAGGTTGCCGTACACGTAACCCAGCCGGATCATGACCGCGGTGCTGATCATGTTCAGCACGAGCTTGGTTGCCGTGCCGGCTTTCAAGCGTGTCGATCCGGCGATCAGTTCCGGCCCCGGAAGAGGGGTAATTGCGATGCGTACCAAGCTCGAAAGCGGCGAATTCGGCGTGCAACTGATGCCGATGGTGAGCGCGCCCATTCGATTGGCTGCCTCCACCGCGCCTAAAACATAAGGGGTACGGCCGCTGGCCGCAATCCCGACCAAAGCGTCTTGGGCAGTGAAGTTACGTTCTTCCAGGTCGCGGCGCCCCTGCTCGGGATCGTCTTCGGATGCCTCGGTGGAACGCGCCAGGGCCGCTTCGCCCCCGGCGATGATGCCCTGGACCAGGTCCGGGGCGACCTGGAACGTGGGCGGGCATTCGGCGGCATCCAGCACGGCTAGGCGGCCGCTGGTTCCGGCGCCGATATAGAAAAGATGGCCGCTGCTTCGCAGCCGGTCCACGATCCGGTCCACAGCTTCAGAGATTTGGGGAATTTCTGAGGCTACCGCGCCAGCGACCTTCTGATCTTCCCGGTTCATGATGGCCAGAACCTCCGCCGTAGGCAGAGCGTCGATGTTGGCAGACGCCGGGTTTTGCTGTTCGGTCAAAAGACCGTGGAGGTTCACTTAGGCGCTGAAGGAACTGCCGCACCCGCAGGTGCTCTTCACATTGGGGTTGTTGAACTTAAACCCCGAGCCTTCCATGGTTTCCACGTAATCCACTTCGGCGCCGTCCAGATACAACAGGCTGGCTTGATCGATGAAGACCTTGAGGTCGTCGAACTTATAGGTTTTGTCCAACATGTTCGGGGTGTTTTCGAAAGCCATGGAATAGCTGAATCCGGAGCATCCGCCGCCCACCACGGCGATGCGGAGTCCGGCTGGCTTGGGATCCTGGCTCCCCAAAATCTCCTTCACCTTGCTTACGGCCGTCTCGGTCAGTTGAACCATTTCTCAGATCTCCTGTTGGGTGAACTCTCTAGAAGCTATTATCACCTGAACGCTTGCCTACCGCAAGGCGCCAGTACCCATGTGGTTGGATGTTAGAATCGCTGGCAGGATGCAATTCCGGCTAAATCTCACTCAGGAGACCCAACTGACTGCAACCGCAGCCCCTTGGCGTACGTCTGGGGGGGTGTATGAGCGTTGTTGCGGGAACTCTTCCATATCCGGCTTCCGGCGCCCGGGTTCAGGCCAAAACCAGAGTGGACCACCGGAATTCTGAAGAAGCTTCGCTGGTCCGGCGTGTGCAGGCCCGGGACGAGATCGCGTTCGGCGAAATCGTGGAGCGCTACCAGACCAAGGTGTTCTCCATCATCTTCGGCATTCTCCGCAATCACAATGACGCCGAAGATATCGCGCAGCAGGTTTTCGCAAAGATCTATTTCTCGATCAAGAGCTTCGATTTTCGCAGCTCGCTGTTGACCTGGATTTATAAGATCACCGTCAACGAGTGTTACGACTATCTGCGCAAGAAGCGCGTGCGAAAGCTGGTGTACGAAAGCGATTTTTCCGAGGAAGACGCCCAGCGGATGCAAAATAGCGAGTCGGCTGTCGGCCAGGAGCCGGCCGTGGATACGCAATTGGCGCGCAAGGACCTGGTGGTAAAGCTTCTGGCGAAATTGTCGAATGAAGATCGAAGCCTGCTGCTTTTAAAAGAAGTGGAAGGCCACTCGGTGGAAGAATTGTCGCAGATGACGGGGATGAACGAAAATACAATTAAGGTGAAATTGTTTCGGGCGCGCCAGAAGCTTTTGAAGGTGGCGCAGCGTTTGACGCGCGGCGGACGCTCGCTGGCGTGATGTGGTAGAACGGTTGGAACGAAACGGACGAATCGATCCGTAGAAATTAAGCGGTCTTTTGAGGGAAGAAGTCCATGCATCAAGTTATTAGGAAGAATCTTGAAGACTATCTGAAAGGCTCCGTTGCGGGGGTTCCCGCGGAGTTTCACGGGCACTTGGGAGAGTGCGCGGAGTGCGCAAGCGAGTTGCGGGAGTTGGAAGCGCAGTCGGAACTTCTGCGATCGCTGCACAGCGCCGGCGAGGTGGCGCCGCGCGCCGGATTCTACGCGCGCGTGATGGAGCGAATCGAAGCGCAGCGGCCGATCTCGATCTGGTCGGTGTTCCTGGATCGCAAATTCGGATTTCGGCTGGCCGTTGCTTCGGGCATGCTTGCGGCGCTGCTGGGCGGGTACCTGGTGAGTTCAGAACCAGCCGAACCTGAGTCCGGCGGAGTCGCGGCCGCCGTGGCGATGGCCGCACCCTCCTCCGATACCGGCGCGCAACAACAGCGCGACGCCGTGCTGGTGGATCTTGCCAGCTACCGCCAGTAGCGCCATGCTCGCCCCGGATCAGCCCACTTGGCAGAATCCGCGCATCCTGACCACGCTGGTCCTGGTGTTCCTTACCGGCGCGATGGTTGGAGCCATTGGCATGCGCGAGGGACTGCACGCGCAGTTGCATCGGGGCGTGGCTTATTGGCGCGGCGAGAAAGCGGAGTTTTCCTACGGGCAGTTGAAGACCGAGCTGAATTTGACGCCGGAGCAGTCCGAGCGTCTGAAGACCATTCTGGATGATTTCGCCAAATATCACGAAGATCTGGAAGCGCAGATTGAGGACGTCCGCGCTACCGGGCGTAACCGGATCGTCCAAATACTGACGCCCGAACAGCGCGAGCGCTTCGAGAAGCTTTCCGGCCAGCTCCCGGCGCGATGATGGCTTTGGCTGGTATACGCGGCTTGAAGCCGCGTGTACCTTGCCTATTGCATTCTCCCCGTGCTGATGGTAGAGTTTAAGTGAACCGTGGATTGATTTAGGTTCTATCGCAAGGTAGGGCTTACTAATTGCAACCACGCTAAAAAGTGCTAAAGGTGAGTCGGTCTTCACGAAACTAAACCCCCTGCGGCACCTGCCCAGGGGATTTTTATTTGGAGCCGGGTCGCCGGAGAGGATTTGTATGACGGCGTCTCTTCCATCAGAACCCGCTTTATTTGGACGAGAGGGTGAACTGATTTCTCTGAGTATCGCGACCGAGCCGAGGCTGCTCGAGGACCTTCTGGAAGCGCTAGCCACGCTCGATTTTCCCGTAAATCCGCAGCTCTATCACCGCGCGGCCGAAGTTCGGGTGGAGTTTCCGGCTTATTCGCTGCAAATCGATAAAGTGCGCGAGGCTTTGCGCCGCGAAGGTTTCGATTCGGAGGCTCTGGCTGTTTCCCGGGCGCTGGCCCGAGCGAGCTAAACCGGCTTCTGCGCCGCCAGCCTCTTCTCCACCGCCTTCATTAACCGCGAGTAGACTTCCGGGGGGATGGGCTGCGGCTGAACGCCTTTGTAGACCCCAATGGTCTTCTTGGTGGTGTCGAGAATCACGAAGCAGTTGGGGCACTCGCTGATGTGGACCTCCAACTTGCGGCGGAGTTCGGCATCCACCGTGGCGTCCAGATAATCGCTGAGCTCCTGCAAGAACTCTTTACAGGTAAGCAAAAACGTCGTCCCCCTTCCGTTTGAAGAAACGCGTCAGCTTTTCGCGCAATTGCAAGCGCGCGCGCAGCAAACGGCTCTTGACCGCCGGAACTGATATGCCCAGTGCCTCGGCGGCCTCCTCTGTGCTCATTTCTTCGATGTCTCTCAGGACGAAAACGGTGCGAAAAGCCGGTTTGAGGCTCTGGATGGCCTCGTCCAGGATTTGCCCGATCTCTTCCCGGGAGTACTGCTGCTCGGGATTTTCGTCCCAAACGGCGATTTCACGGACTACGGTATCTTCGCCCGTATCGATCGGCTCGTCAAGCGGGACCGTCCGGTCGGACTTCCGCTTGCGGAGTTTCATGAGGGATTCGTTGACGGCAATCCGGACAATCCACGTGTAGAACTTAGATTGCCCCTGGAAATCCCCTAAGTGCTCGAAAGCCTTGAGGAAAGTCTCCTGAAGCACGTCTTCGGCTTCGGAATCATTCTGGGTAATATGCTTGGCGAGGCGGTAGATTTTGCGGGAGTACTGGTTCACCAGTTCGCTGAAGGCCGCGGGGTCGCCCTCGCGCGCCTTGGCCAGCAACCCTGACTCGTCAAACACCCCTGCGTCGGTGGTGGCAGCCATTCTTTTTCATGGTAGCATCCGTGCAATTGGGGCCGGGGTCCGAAAGTTTTTGGCGTTTCCGGCCGATGTTTGGCATAACCATGTCAGCTCCGCTCGCCGGTAAATTTCAGGATCACTATGCAATTCTCGGGATCGACCCGAAGTCGGACTCGGAAACCATTCAGCGGGCATACGCCAGGCTCGCCCAGGAGTCTCATCCGAACAACACCGCGACGGGCAATGCCGAAACGTTCGCTGTCGTCAATCTTGCCTATGAAGTTCTTTCCGATCCGGAACAGCGCATCCTATTCGACAAAGTGAAAGGCGTCGGCCAACAAGAGAGCAATCCCAAGTTCAGCGGGGTCGAGTTCTTTGACGCAGTGGGGCGTGAAGCGGTCCTGCGGACGGCCATACTTTGCGTTCTTTACGATCGCCGGCTCACGGAGCCAACCCGTCCAAGCCTCTCGATCCGGCACCTGGAACTAATTTTAGAAGCGCCTGTCGCGCGGCTGAATTCCGCGCTCTGGTACCTGAAACAGCGAGGTTTGGCCACGACTGACGATAAGAGCAGCCTGCAGATCACGGTGGACGGCATGGACTTCCTCGACAACAAGCGGCCGTTACCGGAAGATGTGATGCCGTTCATTAAACCGGGCGCAATCGCCGTGGTTGAGGATCACTCCCTCACGGTCGTGGCTCAGTACTGATCCGCGCGGTTTTAGGGGGCGTCGGGGGGCCTGGCGCTCGCGTTGCCGTCGATGAATCGCTCGAACCAGTACAACTGCCAGTTCAAACTCTCCACCAGATGCTTGGGCTCGCCGCTGCGAGTGAGATTGTGATTTTCGCGCGGGAAGAATACGATCTCGGTATCGACGCCGTAATGTTTCAGAGCGCGGAACCACTGTTCGCCTTGCTCAATCGGCACGCGGTAGTCGTTGTCGGAGTGCAGAATCAGCGTAGGCGTCTTGACGTTCTTGGCGTACTTGAGCGGCGAGGCGTCCCAGTATTGATCGAAATCGTCGAAAAGCAGGCCCTTGAAATCGTCTTCGTGGCCGTAGGCGCCATCGCGAGTGCCTTCGGCGCTGATGAAATTGGAAAGGCTGCGCAGCGTGACGGCGGCCTTAAAGCGGGTAGTGTGCCCGAGAATCCAATTGGTCATGAAGCCACCGTAGCTGCCGCCGGTGACGCCCAGCCGGTCTGGATCGATCCACTGGTTCTGCTTT
Source organism: Bryobacterales bacterium (assembly GCA_963824345.1). Taxonomy (GTDB): domain Bacteria; phylum Acidobacteriota; class Terriglobia; order Bryobacterales; family Bryobacteraceae; genus Palsa-89. The sequence continues at coordinate 261,000 of CAWGOZ010000002.1, read as the reverse complement.
AGCACTGCGTCCACTCCAGCCATGATGTCCTGGTAGTCCATGCCTCCCCAGTTGTTGACGATGCCGCGCTCGAATTTTTCGCCGTAGCCGGTGGAACCGCGCGGATTGGCGAAGAACACGGCCCAGCCGTGGGCGGCGTAAACCTGGAATTCATGGAACCAGTCGACGCCATACATGCCCGCCGGACCTCCATGAATGCTGAGGATCATCGGATACTTCTTGCCGGCCTGCCAGCCCATGGGCTTCACCAGAAAGCCCTCGATTTCCCACCCGTCCGTGCTTTTGTAGGGCACGCGCTCGACGGCGGCCAGATCGAGATCGGCCCAAAGCTTCTCGTTCACGCTGGTAAGCCGGCGCTCATTCTGCCCGTTCAAGTCGGACGCATAGAGGTCGTCCATGTGACGGAAGTCGCTCGCGGAGTAGACCATCACGTTGGCCTCTGCGTTGATGTCGAAGCCGCGCGTGGAGCGTTCGCCTGAGGTTACCGCGGAGAGCTTGCCGTCCTTGATATCCACGCGGAAGATGCGGGTCTGCCCCTTGGAATCGGCCTGGAACCGCACCTGGTTGGTGCCCGGCCCCCAACGCGGATCATTCGGAATCAGGTCGATCCCTTCGGAAATCAGGCGCGAAGGCGAACTCCCGTCCGCTGGAGCTAGATAGAGGCGCGGAAACTGGCGGCGGGTAGTTTGTCCAGCGAACAGAATCTGCTTGCCATCGGGCGACCAGCGCGGCAAATCGTCGTCGAAGGGATGATCGGAGATCTTGGTGAGCGGACCGCCTTCGGCCGAGATCGCCCACACGTCCTTGTTATAGTCGCCGTCGTACTCGTGGCCGGTGCGATCGGAAACGAATGCGATGCGAGTTCCGTCGGGCGACCATTGCGGATCGGTATCGTTCCACTGATCGCCTGAAGTGATTTGCTTGTCTTTACCATTGGCCGAATCAACAATCCAAATATGCGTTCTCTTATCGTCGTACCAACCGGTGTCGTTGTACTTGTACAAGACGTTTTTGTAGTGGCGCACGTCGCTCTTGCGCGCGGCGGCGGCAACGTCGTCGCTCGGGCCGCTGCGGCCGACTGCGGCCAGCCGTTTGCCGTCCGGCGCCCACTGAAACGCGCTAACGCCGTTCTTTAGGCGGGTTACAATCTGAGCCTCTCCGCCGGACATGGAAAGAATCCAAATCTGCGGACGCGGGGCATCCGCGCCGGTTGCGGTTGCAGAACCGTCGGCGCTTCGGCTGGAAACGAAGGCCAGGCGGTTTCCATCCGGACTCCAGCGCGGGAAGTTCGAATTCAGGCCTTCCGCGGTGAGACGGCGCGGCTCGCCGTGGCCATCCACTGCAACCACCCAGATGGATGACTCACGGCGATTCTTGGCTTCGTTCACCACCGTAACCACATAGGCGGCCTGCCTGCCGTTGGGCGAATGTGAGCATCGCTCAGGAAATGGAAGGCGAAGTAGTCCTCGGGCGTGATGCCGCGTCCTGCAAATGCGGAGCCAGCCGAAAGAAATGCGACCAGAATTACGAAAATAGCGCGAAATGGATGGATGGTCATAGACGATTAATGTGCGGGTAGTAACTCGATCCGCGTGACGGTAGCTTTCTCCACGGCGTCGCGAGTATAGAGCAGCGGGAAATATTTCCCGGTCAGCCACATCTGGGTGAGATCGCGATAGTGAACGTCATCGGGATTGCCGGATTGGCCGGGATAATTGACAGCGCGAGAATTGTCCCAGGCACCGACGTCGAGCACCATGCGAAAGGACGGACCGCCTGTCAACTGGAAATCGCTCGTACGATATGACGACGCGTTGGGCGTGTAGGGACCGCCCGGCGCGGGAAATGGCCCAGGCTGCAGGCGCTGGCGCAGATCGCCATCCGTTGCGCCCAGTAACGGATGCTCCGGCAGTGAATGATGCAGCTTGCCCCATTGCCAGGCGTGCGTGTCGGCGCCCTCCAGCTTCTCCATTTCAAGGTAAGCATCCGTGAGCGAAGTGAGGAGTACAGAGTGTTTGTTCGGGAGGGCGGGAAGTCTGTCGAGCATCACGGCAGTATCGGGCGAACCGATCGCTTCGGCCGCGTTCGGAGGCAGCACGGCTGCGAGGAACGCTTTGCGGAGATGCCGGGAGATCCAAACTTCCAGCAGGGCCGCCTGGGGGGAATCCGCAGTCTCCCGGGCATCCCAGCCACGCAGAAGATCCAGCGCGGATTTTGTTTTTGGATCGGCTGAAGTCAATGGGGCCAGCAGGGCGACCAGCCGCCGCGCGGGAATCGAAGTGACGTCGTTCTGCAACTTCATCGAATCCTCGATCGAAACCTTGGGCAGCGACTTCAAAACTTCGTCGATGCGAGCGTGGCGCGATCCGTTGGTCCATTCGAAGCTGAGCTTGCGTTCCTGATAGGGATAGTCAGGCGGAAGATCCATTTCATTCGAAGTGGTCACATAACCGCTTGCAGGGTTGTACGATGAAGGCAATTTGTCGCCTGGCCAAAACCCCGCCCATTCGTAGCGGCCGTCGCCGGGCACCGGCATCAGGCCGTCCCAATTGGGGCGAATGGGTGCGAGTCCCCCGGGAACCCACCCGATGTTGCCCTTCACGTCAGCGTAAACCAGATTCTCGGTGGGCGCTCCCCAATGCAGCATGGCATGCTTGAATTCGGCGAAATTGCCGGCGCGCATGTAGGACACGCTGCCGAAGTAGGGCGACATACCGGGTTCGAGCCAGCAGGTGCGGACAGCGTAAGCGCGATGGCGGGCGGCGTCGGCGTAGATCACGGGACCGTGGCGCGTAAATACGAGCTCGGCGGAAACGGGCGCCGCGCCCTTGACCTCAATGCTCTCGCGCAACACGCGCATGGGCTCCCAAGCGTCCTTGTAGCGATATTCGCGAGCATTCGCGGGGTTGACATCGTAGACGTACAGATCTTCCTGGTCGACATCGAATATGGTGAGACCGAACGCGATGGTCCCATTGTGGCCGATGGAAATTCCCGGCAGCGCTGGTTCCCCCGCGCCGATGATGCTCATGCCGGGAGCGCTTATCTGCGCGATGTAACGCAAGCTGGGCGTGCTGTAGGCGCGATGCGGATCGTTGGCGAGAATGGGCCGGCCGGTGGCGGATTTTGAGGGCGCGATGGTCCAGTTGTTGCTGCCTTCGGGGTCCGGCTCTCTCACGGTCGCGGCTCGGTCGGTCGCGGCTCGGTCGGTCGCGAGGCTGTTGATATGCACCTCCGCGGTGGCGAGTTCGAACACCTTCAGCAAATCTTTCGGCAAGCATGGGTCCAAGCCTTCGGGAACCTTGGTCTGCCAAGGCGGCTCGAGACCATAGCGGATCTGGTCGTACTTTAGTCCGTTTTGGGGATCGGTCTTGCACACGGTATTCGCGCGCGCCACTTCGCTGGTGAGATTGCGCGTTAGGCCATGGCTGCGGATCCGCACCACATCGCTCGCCTCCCACTTCGATGGCCAGTAGCCGAGCAGCTTGAATTCGAGCGGCATGTGATCGGGGTGTGCGGCGAGCCATTCGATATAGGCATTGACGCCGGCCACGAACGCCGTGGCGATGGCCTGCGCATCGGGGCCGTAAGCCGCCCACTCTTTACTCATATCTCCGCGATACAAAAACAATCGCGCGGCTCTGTCCTGCTCGACGTAAGCCGGTCCCAAAACCTCGGCCAAACGGCCCAGGCCGCGACGGCGCCACAGATCGATCTGGAAAAGCCGGTCGCGAGCGGCGTTGAAACCCTGCGCGAGGAAAGCGTCGTCCACACTCTTGGCGTAGATGTGCGGCACGCCCCACTGGTCTATGAGGATTTCGGCGGGCTGTTTCAGCCCCGCGACCGGCATGCTGAGCGAAGCGTGCTCGAAGGCTCCGGCGCCACAAACCAGGAGGGAAAACAGAATTGCCAGTTGGCGGGTGCGAATCACGATTGGAATAATGATACCTGATAACCTGAGATTTACATGAGCGAAAGCCTTACCATTACTCTGCCCGATGGCAGCCAGAAGAGCGTACCAGCGGGCAGCTCGCCGATGGACATTGCGAAATCAATCGGTCCGCGGCTGGCCGACGATGCCGTGGTCGCTCGCGTGGACGGCCAGCTTTGGGACCTGACGCGTCCATTCGAGAAAGACGCCAAGCTTGAAATACTGACGTCCAGGAATCCCGAGGCGCTGGAAGTTTACCGGCACTCGACCGCGCATTTGCTGGCGGCCGCGGTGCTGGAATTGTTTCCGGAAACCAAACTCGGGATCGGACCGCCCACCGACACGGGCTTCTATTACGACTTCCAGCGCGAGACTCCTTTCACGCCCGAGGATCTCGAGAAACTCGAAGCGCGCATGCAGGAATTGCAGGCCAAGGGGTTGACCTTCGAGCGCGTGATGACTCCGAAGGACGTGGGCCTGGCGAAATACGCCGATGACTGGATGAAGCGCGAGTTGATCGAAGAGCGCGCGGGCGAGATTTTCTCCGAGTACACGCTGGGGCCGCATTTCATCGACTTTTGCCGCGGGCCGCACGTGCCGTCCACGTCGCGCCTAAAGGCGTTTAAATTGCTTTCGGTCGCGGGCGCCTATTGGAAAGGCGACGAGCACAACCCTCGTTTGCAGCGCATCTACGGCACGGCGTTCTTCAGCAAGAAGGATCAGGACGCATACTTACAGCGCCTGGAGGAAGCCAAGAAGCGCGATCACCGGAAGCTGGGCCAGGAACTGGATCTGTTCAGCATCCAGGAACTCGCAGGACCCGGGTTGATTTTCTGGCATCCCAAGGGCGGACGCATCCGCAAGATCATCGAGGATTGGATGCGCGATCAATACCTGGCGCGCGACTACTCGCTGGTCTACACGCCGCACGTTATGCGCCGCGATCTGTGGAAGATTTCCGGGCACGCCAATTTTTACAGCGACAACATGTTCAAGCCCATGGAGCTGGACGACGCCGAGTATCAGCTCAAGCCCATGAACTGCCCCGGCCACATTCTGATTTACAAAGACAAGCTGCACAGCTATCGCGATCTTCCGGTGCGGTTGGGCGAGCTGGGCACGGTCTATCGCTACGAGCGATCGGGCGTGATGCACGGCTTGATGCGCGTGCGCGGATTCACGCAGGACGACGCGCACATTTTCTGCACCGCCGGACAGATCGAAGACGAAGTGGTGAGCTGCCTGCAATTCGCCATCGACACGCTGCATACCTACGGCTTCGACGATTATGAAGCCGAGCTTTCCACCTGGGATGGCGGGGCAAGCGGCAAGTACGACGGCACGCCCGAACAGTGGGCGCTGGCTGAAAACGCGCTGAAGCGCGCCACCGAGCGCCTGAACATGAAGGTGAAGGTGATGCCGGACGAAGCCGCGTTCTATGGTCCAAAAATCGACGTGAAGCTGGTGGACGCGATCGGCCGGCTGTGGCAGCTTTCGACCGTGCAGTTCGATTTCACGCTGCCCCGACGCTTCGATCTGGAATACGTGGCTGAGGACGGCAAGAAGCACCAGCCGCTGATGGTGCATCGCGCGCTGTATGGATCCATCGAAAGGTTTTTCGGGATCCTGATCGAGCACTACGCGGGCGCGTTTCCGGTATGGCTGGCGCCGGTGCAAGCGGTGGTGCTGCCGCTCACGGACCGTCACGTGCAATATGGGCAGAAGGTCTTCGATCAGTTGAAGGCCGCGGGATTGCGAGTAGAACTGGACGATCGCAAGGAAAAAGTGAACCTCAAGATTCGCGAAGCGCAGTTGCAGAAGATCCCGTACATGCTGGTGGTGGGCGATCGCGAAGCGCAGGACGGCACGGTTTCGGTGCGCAATCGCAAGCACGCCGATCAGGGGGCGCAAAAAGTGGAAGACTTTCTGACGGGCATCCAGAGGCTGATCGATACCAAGGCAAGGGAGGAATGACAGCCGACAGACTCCAGCTCGTGCTCGCGGCCGCTCTGGTGGTCCAATCCGGCCTTGCGCAATCCGATCTCTGGCAGCACGTTGGCTCCAGGCCCACGCGAAAGTTCGCCAGTGTCACACTTCCGGATTCTCAACGACGGTCCATCATCAAACTCCTGAAAAGCCGAGTGTCACTCGACGGCTGGGAATGCGACTCAGCCGATAATGAATGGCTGAACAATCTCAGCTACGAAACAATTCCGCTCTCGCCGCGAGTCAGGGTGCTTCTGATCCAGGCCGGGCAAGGCTGTGCTCGTGGCGGGCAAGGCTCCAACGGAGCGATGTGGCTGATCCGCTTCGATGGCTCCCATCCCACTCTGCTGGCCAGTCCCCAGCAAAGTTTCAATGGATGGATCTACTCCGTGGAGCCGGCCACCAGCAACGGATATCGGGACATCGTCCTGGGATGGCACATGAGCGCCTTCGAGGCGGGTCTGACTTATTTTCGATTCGACGGCAAATCGTATGGGAGCGTCAGTTCGGCAACCTTCCGCGAAGAGGACGACGGCACCCAAAGGATTATTCCAGGGCCGCCGACGTTGCTGCCCTAAGCTTCGTAAGATCAAGGTATACTTATACATATTTCCGTTTGGCCGGTAACCTTGGGGGCCCAATCGACGCCCCTTCTTCAAACCCGATACGGGCCCGGATGAACGGGGAACATCGTTCCATGCACCTTGCCAAGAAAGCCGCGACGCTTCCTGCCGTGATTTTGACCCTGATCGCCTGCCTGGCCGGCGCCGCATGTAATAGCACCAATGCGAAAGCAGGCGGGCCCGGTGGCCGCGGCCGTGGAGGCGAAGGCGGCCCGGTTCCCGTGGTGGTTGCCAGGGTTTCGCAACGGGACGTCCCCATCAACGTGGATGTTATCGGGAACGTGGAAGCCTACTCGACCATCAGCGTGAAGGCGCAGGTGGGCGGCGAACTGACCAAGGTCTCGTTCCATGAAGGCGACTCCGTAAAGAAGGGCGACCTGCTGTTCACCATCGATGCGCGGCCGTACGAAGCCCAGCTCAGCCAGGCGCAGGCCAATTCGGCGCGCGATACGGCGGCGCTCAGCCAGGCCCAGGCTAACCTGGCCCGCGACATCGCCAACGAGAAGTACGCACAGGACCAAGCCAAGCGCTATCGCGGATTGTTCGATCAAGGCGTGGTTTCGCGCGAGCAAGCCGACCAGATGGCATCCAGCGCCGACGCTCTGGCGCAAACCGTGCTGGCCGACAAAGCCGCCATCGAAAGCGCGCGCGCGCAGATTGTGGCCGACAAGGCCGCTATCGAAAATGTCCAGGTCCAATTGAGCTACACCACGATCCAATCGCCCATCAACGGCCGCACCGGGAGCATCGCGGTGAAGCAAGGCAATGTCGTAGCCGCCAACACCACGGACTTGATGACTATCACCGAGGTGCAGCCCATTTACGTGACGTTCTCGGTTCCGGAAGCCCAGCTGGGTGACATCAAACGCTACATGGGGCAAGGAACTCTGCCGGTACACGCCGCGCCGCAAGCCGATACAAGCACCGTGGAGACCGGCGTGCTGACCTTCATCGACAATTCCGTGGACGCCACCACCGGAACCATCAAGCTGAAGGGCACGTTCCAAAATGCCGACAACAAACTGTGGCCCGGCGAGTTTGTGCGCGTGACGCTGGGGCTGACAACGCGGCCACACGCCACTGTTGTTCCGAATCAGGCGGTGCAAACCGGGCAAGACGGACAATTCGTGTACGTGGTGAAGCAGGATCGCACCGTGGAGATGCGGCCGGTGGTCACCGGAACGCGCGTGGATCAGGAACTGGTGATTGACCGCGGCCTGGAGCCGGGCGAGACGGTGGTCACCGAGGGGCAGCTACGGCTGACTCCAGGCAGCCATGTGCAAGTGCAGGACGGACACGAAGCCGGCCCGGGTTTGCCGCCCGCCAAGACCAGCTAAGGAGCCACGGCCTTGAACGTATCGGAAATTTTCATCCGCCGGCCCATCGCCACCAGTTTGCTGATGGCCGGCATCGCGCTGTTCGGGGTGGTGGCCTATCGCGGTCTGGCGGTGAGCGATCTTCCGGCGGTCGACTTTCCAACGATTCAAGTCAATGCCAGCCTGCCGGGAGCCGACCCCGTCACCATGGCATCTGCGGTGGCGACGCCTCTGGAACGCCAGTTCACTTCCATCGCCGGCATGGATTCGATGACTTCCACGAGTTCGTCGGGCACCACGCAGATCACACTCACGTTCGATCTGTCGCGCGAGATCGACGGCGCGGCGGTGGACGTGCAGACCGCAATTGCGGAAGCCACGCCACTGCTGCCGGCCGGGCTGCCCGCTCCGCCATCATTCCGCAAGGCCAATCCCGCCGACATGCCCATCATGTTCATGGCGCTCACCAGCGCGACGCAGCCGCTATGGGCCATCGACGAATACGCCGAGACATTGGTGGCCCAGCGCCTGTCCATGGTCTCGGGCGTAGCGCAAGTGATGGTGTGGGGCAGCACCAAGTATGCGGTGCGGGTCCAGGTGGATCCGGACAAGCTCAATGCCAAGCACCTGGGGCTGAACGAAATCGATTCGGCGCTGAACGGCTGGAACGTCAACACGCCGGTCGGGACGCTGTACGGATCGCACACCGCTTACAACATCCAGGCCAACGGCCAGTTGATGCACGCCGAGGATTATCGGCCGCTGGTGGTGGCGTGGCGCAATGGCGCGCCGGTGCGATTGGAAGAAGTCGCTAACGTGATCGACAGCATCGAGAACGACAAGAACGCATCCTGGGCCAACACGCAGCAGAGCGTGGAACGCGCGGTGCAACTGGGCGTGATGCGTCAGGCCGGCAGCAACACCATCCAGATCTGCGACGAGATAAGGCGCGTGCTGCCGTCGTTGCAAGCCCATCTACCCCCGTCCGTGGCCCTCACCGTGCGGGGCGACCGTTCCAAAAACATCCGGACGGCGTTTCAGGATATCCAGTTCACCATGGCCATCACGCTGGGCCTGGTGATCGCGGTGATCTTCCTGTTCCTGCGCAATGCATCGGCCACGCTGATCCCCAGCATGGCGCTGCCGTTTTCCATCCTGGGCACCTTCGCCGTGATGTACCTGCTGGACTACAGCCTGGACAACATCTCGATGATGGCGCTGATCCTGTGCATCGGCTTCGTGGTGGACGACGCCATCGTGATGCTGGAAAACATTGTCCGGCACATGGAAAAGGGCGAGACGGCGTTTCAAGCCGCGCTGAAGGGCTCGCGCGAAATCGGCTTCACCATCGTATCCATGACCATTTCGCTGGGCGCGGTGTTCATCCCGGTGCTGTTTATGGGAGGCATCATTGGGCGCCTGTTCAAAGAATTCGCGGTTACGCTCTGTACCGCAATTTTCATTTCCGGCCTGGTCTCCATCACGCTGACCCCCATGTTGTGCAGCCGGTTCTTGAAGGACCCTCGGCAGCAGCGGCAATCCTGGTTCAGCCGCGGCATGGAGCGCTTGTTCAACGGCATGCTGAACGGCTATAAGCGCAGCCTGCGCTCGGTGCTGAAGCATCACTACGCGATGGCGGCGGTCTTCTTCCTCTTGCTGGGCGCGACTTTCTATCTGTTTGGCGCGGTTTCGAAGGGCTTCCTCCCGGATGAAGACAACGATTCCATGATGGTGACGCTGGAAGCCGCGCAAGGCACCTCGTACTACAAGATGGTGGACTATGTGCAACGGGTGGCCGCCATCATGCGCCGCGATCCGAATATCGACTCGTTCATGTCGCAGGCCGACACCACCAACACGCCGCGCTTTTGGACGACGTTGAAGCCGCGCAAAATGCGAGCATTGTCGCTCACTCAGGTGATCGCCGAGCTGCGTCCCAAGCTGTCGGGAATTCCGGGCGTCCGGGTGTTTCTGGTGGCTCCGCCCAGCGTGCGCTTCTCGGGCCATCCCACCAAGTCCGCGTACGACTTCACCCTGCAAGGGCCCGACACCGATGAACTCTACCTGCAAGCGCAGCGGCTGGAACGGGAGATCGCAAAACTGCCGGGCTTGATCGACGTCACCACCGACTTGCAGGTCAAGAATCCGCAGATGAACCTGAATATCGATCGGGATCGGGCGGCCGCGCTGGGCCTGGACGCGAACGCCATCGAATCCGACCTGTACAGCGCCTTCGGACCGCGCTGGTCGTCCACCATCTACGCCCCCACCAATCAATACAAGGTGTTGATGGAAGTGCAGCCCAAATACCAGGAGTTCTCCGACTATCTCTCGAAGCTGTACTTCAAATCGTCGAGCGGGCAACTGGTGCCGCTCAGCAATTTCGCTTCGATGAAGGAAGCGGCTACGGCCATGAGCATCAATCACTCGGGCCAGTTCCCTTCAGTCACCGTTTCGTTCAACGCCAAGCCGGGCGTGGCGCTGGGCGACGCCGTGAACATGGTGCAGGATACGGCGCGGCGCGTACTGCCCGCCACCATAACCGCGCGATTCGAGGGCACCGCGCAAGCGTTTCAAAGCTCGCTCAAGAATCTGACGCTGCTGCTGATCATTGCCGTTCTGGTGGTTTACATCGTGCTGGGCGTGCTCTATGAGAGCTACATTCATCCGCTCACGATTCTGTCCGGACTTCCTTCGGCGGGCGTTGGCGCGCTGCTGACGCTCATGATTTTCCACGTCGATCTCAATCTTTATTCGTTCGTCGGATTGATGATGTTGATCGGTATCGTGAAAAAGAACGCGATTATGCAGATCGACTTCGCATTGGAGGCCGAGCGCAAGGAAGGCATGCCGCCGCTGGAGGCGATCTACGAGGGCTGCCTGATCCGCTTCCGGCCGATCATGATGACCACCATGGCGGCGCTGCTGGGCGCGGTTCCGGTAGCGCTCGGTTATGGCGCGGGCGGCGAATCCCGCCGGCCTCTGGGATTGGCCGTGGTGGGCGGTCTGATCTTTTCGCAATTAATCACGCTGTATTTGACGCCGGTGGTTTACACTTACATGGCCGCGGTGCTGGATTGGGCCCGCCGGCGTAAGCGCAAGACGGCCGAGTTTCCAGCTCTCGAAGGCGCTCACGTTGGCGCCGACTAACGGAATGAACTTCTCGGAAACATTCATCCGCCGTCCCATTGCCACCAGCTTGATGATGGCGGCCATCGCGTTGTTCGGCTTGGTGGCGTATCGCTCGCTGCCCGTCAGCGATCTTCCGAACGTGGACTTCCCCACGCTGCTGATCACCGCCAGCTTGCCCGGCGCCAGTCCCGACACCATGGCGTCGGCGGTAGCCACGCCGCTCGAGAACCAGTTCTCGAATATCTCGGGCCTGGATTCGATGACGTCCACCAACTCGCTGGGCTCAACGCAGGTGACGCTCGAATTCGTCCTCACTAAGAGCCTGGATGGCGCGGCCGTGGACGTGCAATCGGCCATCACTCAGGCCGCGCGCCTGCTGCCCACTGGCATGCCCACGCCGCCCACGTTCACCAAGGTAAATCCCGCCGATCAGCCCATTCTGTATCTCGCCATCACTTCCCAAACCTTGCCGCTGTGGACCTTGGACGAGTATGCCGAAACCCGCATCGCGCAGCGCATCTCCATGGTCTCCGGTGTTGCGCAAGTACAGGTATTAGGCGCGCAAAAATACGCGGTGCACGCGCAGGTGGATCCGCATTTGCTGGCCTCGCGCCAAATCGGCATCAATGAAGTTCAGACCGCGCTTTCGGGCTGGAACGTCAACCTGCCCACCGGAAGCATCATCGGGCCGCAGCGGGCTTTCACTTTACAGGCCACCGGCCAATTGATGAGCGCGGCGCAGTACCGGCCGTTGATTGTCGCCTATCGCAGAGGATCGCCGGTGCGGCTGGAGGAACTCGGCAACGTCATCGACAGCGTGGAGGACGACAAAACGGCATCCTGGTTCTACACCAAACAAGGCAGCCAGCGCGCCATCGTCCTGGGCGTGCAGCGCCAGCCGGGCACCAATACCATTGCCGTAACCGACGCGGTGAAACACCTGCTGCCAACGTTCCGCGCGGAGATCCCCGCATCAGTGAAAATGGACATCCTGTACGACCGCTCCGACACCATTCGAGAGTCGTATAAAGACGTCCTGTTCACCATGTTTTTGACTCTGGGCCTGGTGGTGATGGTGATCTTCCTGTTCCTGCGCAACGTCTCGGCCACCGTGATTCCGAGCCTCGCGCTTCCCTTCTCCATCATCGGAACTTTCGCCATCATGTACCTGCTGCATTTCAGCCTGGACAATTTGTCCATGATGGCGCTGATCCTTTCCATTGGATTCGTGGTCGACGACGCCATCGTGATGCTCGAAAACATTTTCCGTCACATGGAAATGGGCGAAAAGCCGCTCTACGCCGCGCTCATGGGATCCAAGGAAATCGGCTTCACCATCGTTTCGATGACGCTTTCGCTCGCGGCGGTTTTCATTCCTGTCTTATTCCTCGGCGGAATCCTGGGCCGGCTGTTCCGTGAATTCGCCGTCACCATTTGCGTGGCTATTCTGATCTCCGGCGTTGTTTCGGTGACGCTGACACCGATGCTGTGTTCGCGCTTCCTGCGATCGCCCGAAGAGCAGAAGCGGTCCTGGTTCTATCGCATCACGGAGCGGTTTTTCGAAGCTTTGCTGCGGCTCTACGATAAGACGCTGCAAATCGTGTTGCGGCAGCGCGCCCTCACCATGACAGCTTCTTTACTGGTGCTGGCCGGGACCGTGATCATGTTCATCAAGATCCCCAAGGGCTTCATCCCGGATCAGGACACCGATCAGATCTACGCCGTGACGGAGGCCGCGCAAGGCACCTCGTATTACCAGATGGTGGACTATCAAAAACGCGTTGCCGAAGTGTTCCGCACCAATCCCGACGTCCAGGCCCTGATGTCGACCGTGGGCGGCACGTCGGCGTCGACGCTGGGCGGACCCAACTATGGCGAGCTGGTGGTGCATCTGAAGCCGCGCGCGGAACGCAAGAAACTGGTGAACGCCATCATCGCGGATCTGCGGCCGAGCCTCTCCACATTTCCGGGAATGCGGGTCTACGTCCAGAACCCTCCCACCATCCGGATCGGCGGGCAGGTAACGAAGAGCCTGTATCAGTTCTCCATGCAGTCGCCCGATAAACAGGAGCTCTACCAAGGCGCGGCCTTATTGCAACGGGAAATCGAGAAGCTGCCGGAAGTGGAGGACGTCACCAGCGACCTGGCGATTGTGGCGCCGCAGGTGAACGTGAACATCGATCGCGACAAAGCGGCGGCTTTGCAGGTGAACGCGGACGCGATCGAGAATGCATTCTATGACGCCTACGGGCCGCGCTGGGTCTCCACCATTTACGCCGCGATCAACGAATACAAAGTGCTGCTGGAGCTGAAGCCGCAATACCAAGCCGACCCGCACGCGCTGTCATTGCTGTATTTCAAGTCTTCCAATGGCCCGCTGATTCCGCTCGATACCCTGGCCAAGCTGAAGCAGGACATCGGGCCGCAGACCATCAATCATTATGGCCAGCTCAACGCGGTGACGGTTTCGTTCAACTTGAAGCCGGGTGCGGCGCTGGGCGACGTTGTCGCGAAAGTGCAGGATCTGGCCAGCGCGACCTTGCCGTCTGGAATCACCACCGACTTTCAGGGCTCGGCGAAGGCCTTCCAGAGTTCGCTCGGGAATTTGTGGATCCTGCTGATTGTCGCGATCCTGGTGGTGTATATCGTGCTGGGAATTCTGTACGAGAGCTACATCCATCCGCTCACCATTCTCTCCGGACTGCCGTCGGCAGGCTTCGGCGCATTGCTCACGCTGTACCTGTTCCACATGGACTTGAATATTTACGCGTTCGTCGGCCTGATCATGCTGATTGGCATCGTCGAGAAAAACGCGATCATGCAGATCGACTTCGCGCTGGAAGCCGAGCGCAACCAGGGCCTCTCGCCGATGAAGGCCATCTATGAAGGCTGCCTGATTCGCTTCCGGCCCATCATGATGACCACCATGGCGGCGCTGCTGGGCGCGGTTCCCATCGCGTTGGGCTACGGGGCGGGCGGCGAGGCTCGGCAGCCGCTGGGCCTGGTGGTGGTCGGCGGCCTGCTGTTCTCGCAGTTGGTGACGCTCTATCTGACGCCGGTGTTTTACACCTACATGGCCGCGTTGCTCGAAAAGATCCAGCGGCACAGGCAGCGCGCCAAACAAGGGTTGCCGGAACCCACTGTGGCATAACACCGCTTGTTCGCGCGGCTCAGTTTGGATTTACAACCAGCGTGTCTTGCGCCGCTACCTTGTCAAACTGCATTGGGAAGCTGCGGCCTGAATAATAGGCATCCCATTGGTCCTTGTAGTGCCGCGACAAAATCTGCCCGGACTGCCCGATATCGATGTTGTTGAACGATCCATCCCAGCTCCCGAGGTCCGCAATGAATCGCATGGATGGGCCGAGCGCCGCCGAGGTCTGCTTGATGGTGGTGGATGATCCGCTCATCTCCGCCGGTCCGATGTTGAAATAAGCGCCCACTGCGGGCAACTGGCCCAGCACGGGGTTCTTAATCGTCAGCAGGGTGGAACGGCCATAATCCCAGCGCGCCAGATTGCCGCCCTGCGTGCGTCTTCCTTCTTGAATGGCCTCCGCCAGCGCATCCAGCAGCGCCTGATCGGTATCGCGAAAGAAGAGCTGGCCATGCGAATCGATAATGTTCTGGACGGCCGCCGGCGCCATCGCATCCTGGTACACATCGGCTGGTCCGGACCAGGCACCCTTCACGATGCGCTTCTCCAGTTGCTGGTAGGTGAGCGTGATCAGCAGCGGCGCCGGCGTCTGCTTCTCCATTTGGCCGTTCCAGGACCGGAGCAGCGTCACGGCCTCGCGCAGCGCCGGTGGGGCGGGCTTTACGCGATCGTACGCGTTCACGATCTCGTGCGCCAAGTGGCTCGCAAACGAAGAATACACATCCTTCTCGACAGCCAGCATGTCGGCCGGCTTCCAACCACTGCGCGCAGCGAGCCGGGCGCGAATCTCGGCGGAACGATACGGCGGGGCGAACTCCCCGTTCACTCGATACGGATAATTTTCCGGAAACGGGTTTTGATTGGCGGTAACGATCCAGCCCCGCGGCGGATTGTAGGACGCCGGCAACTCCTCGAACGGAATGAAGCCTTCCCACTCGAAATCCCCCGAGCTGCCATCCACGGGAAGATCGCCATTGTAGTTTTTGCGAATAGGAAGCCGGCCGGCGGCCTGATAGCCGATGTTGCCGTCCACGTCGGCATAAACGAAGTTTTGGCTGGGGCCGGGATAGCGCGCCAGCGCAGCCCTGAACTCGCTCCAGTTGCCGGCGCGGTTCAGATCCAGAAACGGAAACGCGAATCCATCCGGCTCGGCCGCCGCCCAGCGCAGCGCGAAGTAGTGGCCGTGGTCGGAGATCGCGACGGGACCGTGGCGCGTCACCCACTGCCGGAATTGCACCGGCCGGGCATGCTTCACTTGAATCCAATCCGATTCCGGCCGCGCCTGCTCCGCCTGGCCCCGAAACGGGTAATGGCCGGTCTGCTGATCGATCTTTTCGTCATACAAATCCTGCACGTCGAAGCCAAGATTTGTCACGCCCCAGGCGATGCGCGTGTTATGGCCGATGATCACGCCCGGAAGTCCCGGCAGAGAAACTCCGGTCACATTCAGCCCCGGAGCCTTGAGATGCACCTGATACCAGGCGGCGGGCAGAGACCACTCCAGGTGCGGATCGTTGGCGAGAATCGGCTTGCCGCTGGCGGTCAGCGCGCCTGCCAGCACCCAGGCATTCGAGCCGGGCTGAAACTCAGCGCCGGCGCGCACCGGAAACAGCAGATTCACTTTCGCGGCGTTGCCTCGGGAAAGCATGGCCGCCTTACGCAGCTCGTCGCGCCAGGTGGTGGTCAGCTCGCGATACATCTGCAGCCCGCACAGGACGCTGTCGGTGACACTCCACGGCTTTGGATCGTAGCGTAGCAATGTAAATTCAAGCGGAAGCGCTCGACGATGCGTTTCGATAAAGTAGTTCACGCCTCTGCCGTAAGCCACCATCGCCGATCGATCCCCCGGGGAAAGCGTTCGAGCGTGCTGTTCCGCTATGTGGCGCATGCGAAGCATCCGGGATGCGCGGTCCAATTCCAGCGTCGATGCTCCCAGCACTTCGGACAGCTCGCCCGCCGCCAACCGCCGCAGCGCGTCCATCTGCCACAACCGGTCCTGGGCGGTGACGTAGCCTTGGAGAAAAACCGCATCCTCCCAGCGGGCCGCGGAAATGTGCGGAACGCCAAGCGCGTCGCGTTGCACCACGGCTTGGGCTGAGATTGGGGCGGCGATCTGTCCGGTCGTCTTCGGCAAGGGCCGATAGGCGAACCAAAACCCTGCGGCGAGACCGAGTACCAGCAAACCCGCTATGCTCAAATTGATGAACGTCAGGGCTTGTCCAAGGTCCATTCTGAGGGGGCGCACTGCGACGATTCTAGCGTACCCTCGTTCCAACTCCACGTTCTAGCTCGCATATGGCCTACCGTTTCGTCATCCTGGCCGCGGTGCTGGTGCTGAACGGTTTCTTCGCCACAGCCGAGGTCGCTTTAGTGTCGGTGCGCAAGAGCCGATTGCGCGCGCTGGCAGAGGAAGGACACGTAGGCGCGCAAGCGGCGCTCGCGCTGCTTGCCAATCCATCGCGTCTGCTTTCCATGACGCAGGCCGGAGTCACGCTGGCCAGCCTGGGTCTCGGGTGGGCCGGCGAAAACAGCGTGTACCAGTTGCTGGATTCGCTGTTTCATCCGCTCATACTGCCGCGCTTCGCGCCGATCTGGCACGGCGCCAGCTTCGCCGCGGCTTTCCTGCTGATCAGCTACGCGCACATCGTTTTTGGTGAGGTGGTGCCCAAGAATCTGGCCCTGGAGAAGGCCGATCGCATGGCCGTACTGGTGGCGCCCGCGCTCCTGGTTTTCTCCCGGGTGTCGGCGCCGTTCACATTTTTCGCGGAAGCTTCCGCCGAAGCGATTTCGCGCTGGATCGGCCTGCGGGGAGGCCACGGCGGAGGCGGACATTCGGCCGAGGAGTTGAAGTTCATCATCAGCTCCAGCCGGACCGAAGGGCACCTGCATCGCTTTGAAGAGGATGCCATCCAGGCGCTGCTGGAGCTGCCCAACTACTACGCCCGTGAAATCATGGTGCCGCGGAACGCCATCGTTTCCGTTTCCGTGGACGCCAGCCTGGACCAGGTTCTGCGCCGCATGCGCGAACACGAGTACTCGCGGCTCCCGGTCTATGAAGGCGTGCCCGAACATATTATCGGCTACGTGCACTACAAAGACATGATGCGAATCTGGGAAGAGCGCCGCATCGCCAACGCCAGGAAGCGCGCGCTGCGTCCGTTTCATCTCTCGCGCGTGCTGCGCAAGCCGCTGGTGGTGCCGGAGACCAAGGCGTTGAACGATTTGATCGACGAATTTCGCACCACGCACACGCACATGGCCAGCGTGGTGGACGAGTTTGGCACCATCGTCGGCTTAGTGACGCTGGAAGACGCGCTCGAGCAGATTTTCGGCGAGATCGGCGACGAGCACGACGTGAAGCGGCCTAAGCCTGCCGCCGAAGCGCGCCTGATCGAGGTGGACGGCGCCATCACCATCCGCGATCTCGACACCCAATACGGCTTGGAGCTTCCCGGCGACGCGGGCTTTGAAACCCTGGCCGGATTTCTGCTGTTTCAACTCGGATATATTCCCAAACCGGGCGAGGCGTTGGAATACGGGCGGCGCAAGTTCACCATTTTGGGGATGGATCACAACCGCATCGCGCGGGTGGGAATCGAGCGGCTGGCCGACGCCCCAGCCATTGCCGGTGCGCCGAAAAACTAGAGAGCACGGCTAACTTAACCTGCGCGGCTCGGTACGTGTCAGCGGTGGGGCGACACCGGCCGGTGCGGGTGCCGGACAGGCTGGGGATTTGGGCCGCTTGGCGTGGTCGCGCTGGCCGACGATGCAGCGGTGCTGAATCCCATCACAAACCCGTTTACGGTTCCATCCACTGTTTGGCGCACTGGACCTCCGAACTCGCCCAACAGCCCCGTGGTGGTGGTGCCGGCCACGTACATATTTCCCTTCGCGTCGAAATCCACTCCATACCCTATTTGCACGCCGCCGCTGCCGAGATACGAAAAGTAGTCGATCCCGGCCGCGCCGGCTTTGGAGGGATCCAGCTTCAGGGCGAAGGCATCCAGGTTCCCGTCCCAGGACGCTTGCAACGCATTGGAAGTACCGGGCAGGCCCGGCGATTCGGTGTAGCCGGTGACATACAGAATTCCGTTGCCGTCTTCTTTGAGATCGAAGGCCGAGTCTGCTCCGTCGCCGCCGAAATAGGTGGAGTAAACCAACTGCGCCGATTGCGATTTATTCGACGGATCCAAAATGGCGATAAATGCGTCCGTATTACCCCCGTACTTGGTCTGGAACGCGTCACTGGTCACCGGGAAGTTCGACGAGAGCGTATATCCGCTCAGAATCACGCGGCCCGACGGATCCAGAGCCAGGCTGGTGGCCTCATCAATGCCGCTTCCTCCGATGAAGGTCGAATAGAGCAATGATTTCGTCCCCAAGGCAGGCTCCAGATGAGCGATGTAGCCATCGCCATCGCCGGCATACCGGCTCTGATAGACCGGATCCCCCGTGATCCAGATGTCCGGCGAATAGGTGGCGCCCGCGAGCCAAATGGTTCCATCCTTGGCTACCGCAACGCCGTAGGCTTCATCCCAATGCGTGCCGCCAATATAGGTGGAGTAGATCAGTGTTGCCGTGCCCGTGTTGGACGGCTCAAGAGCCGCCAGGAACATGTTTTGTTTCCCGATCAGAGTGGTCTGGAACCCGCCTGTGTGGGGAAAATCGGTGGACTGTGTATCGCCCGCCATCCAGATCCTCCCGCTTATACCCAGGGCGAGCGCCTTGCCGCCGTCATTTCCGCTGCCTCCAAAATACGTGGAATAATTCAATGCTTGCGCGGACGTAAACTTCACAAAGAAGGCGTTGCTGTTGGTTTGTGTGCTGCCGCCCAAGGCGCTCTGATAAGGATTGACCGTGGGAAAATCGTCCGAGAAAGTAGTTCCGGTCATATACACGTCGCCGGAGGAGGTGACCAGCATCGCGCCGAAGTCGTCATCTTCGGCTCCGCCGACATAGGTGGTGTAGATGATCTGCGAGTCCTTCGACAGCGCCGGATTAATTACAGCCAGGAACAAGTCGATGCCGCCGGCCTCGGTCTTCTGGTAGGGAGTTCCCTCCAGCGGAAGATCGGTGGTGCTGGTGTCGCCCCCCACGTAAATCCGGCCGTTCGCGTCGTGGCCAATACTGTAGGCGGTTACCTGGTAGGTGCCCTCCAGGTACTGCGCGATCAGCAGCGGATCGATCACCAGCTCGCGCGCGTGATCATAAGCGCCCAGCGCGAATCCGTAGGAACCGTCCGCGTTCTTGCGATAGCGGCTGTCCACTGCCCGCCGCGACCCATCCGATGCAATTTGATAAGCCACCGGGCGCTTCTGGATGAGCCCGGACACCAGGTCGCCATCTTGGTTCACGCTTGCATCTTTTTCGTCGCTGCCTTCTAAGCGCATCCGAATCCGCCGTGGGTTGGCGCCCGGCTTCACCGTGAGATCGTATTCGAGTTCGCCCCCGCTACCGTAGTAGGCCAAGTCGATCCCCGGATAGAGCTCCGGCACCTGCACGCGACCGTAGTTGGGGATTCCTTGCCGCCACCTGGCTGGATCCTTCCCAAGATAAAGATTCGTGGTGGAGTGCTCCAGTTGGGTCCCTGCAATCCGGGTGCGTTGGTTGGCGCCATCGAAGTGCAGCCGGATGTTGTTCCGGTCAACGCGCAAAGCGGCCTCATCACGCGTCAGCTCGAAATGATAGCGGGCGCCGCGCGCCACGAACTTGCCACCCGAACCACTGTCGGGGGCCGGTTCAAAACGCAAGGGGGCTGTCTCGAATATCCGAGCCCCATCAGGTTCCGCAGCCGCCAGAAATCCACAGGCAGCCAGACCCAGCATGGAAAAAAGAAGTTTCGATTGCATGTTTTATATTAATTAAGTTAACGACGTGCCCAACGCCAAACAGGTTAACGCAAAACGGCGAGCGAAGCGATTACAAAAGTTGACAATGGTCGCAGTCACTGAGAATGAGTTTATCGTAACGGGAGCATCCCGCACAGCGTCAGCCATGAAGGATGGCTCTCAAGATATCCCTGCGACTGGCCGCCGTGAGCGCGGCATGCGCCCTGGCGCTCTTCGCCGCCGACTTCTGGAAGACGAAAGACTCCAGCCAGTGGACCAGCGAAGAAACCAATAAAATCCTGAGCGATTCGCCCTGGGCTAAGGGAAAGACCGTGCAGCCTCAACAATCCATGCCGCAGCGAGGTATGGGGCGCCGTGGCGGCGGCTTTGGTTATCCGGGCGGCGGTGGTGGCTTTCCAGGCGGTGGAGGCGGCTATCCAGGGGGAGGCGGCGGCTATCCGAGCGGTGGCGGCGGTTATCCGGGTGGATCGAATGGCGGCGACGGGTCGCAGGCCGGGCCCATGAACCTGACCATCCGCTGGGACAGCGCCGTGCCCGTGCAACAGGCTCTGATGCGTCAGGGCGCCGGGCAGGGCGATGAATTGAAAGCCGCCACGGCCGCTACCGAAAAATACTACGTGGTTGAGGTTCTGGGCCTTCGGCTGCCCCAACCGCGCGGCCGATCGTCTTCCGATCCGGATGACGATCAGAACTCGAATGGCGCCCCGAATAACGGCTCTTTGCGCTCCCAACTGCTGGATGCCGCGCAACTCGCGCCCAAGGGCAAAAGCTCCATCTACGCGCAGGATGTCCAGATCGATGGCCCCGGCGGAATCGACGGCGTTCGGTTCCTGTTCCCGCGCACCAACCCCATCAACGCCGCCGACAAGGAAGTGGACTTCATCCTCAACATCCGCCGCATCAAGGTGGAGGAAAAGTTCCACTTGAACGACATGCAATACGAAGGCAAGCTGGCACTGTAGTTGTCCGGGCTGCGTGGCATACAATCGAGTCATATGCCGCTCACGCGTCCCTGCCTTCTCGTGCTGTTGGCCGCAGCCAGCTTGCCGGCGCAAAAGCAACCGTTCGACGTTCAAGCGCTGCTCAAGATCGCGCGGGTCCAGGAGCCGCAGCTTTCGCCCGACGGCAAGACCGTCGCGTTCACCGTTCAAACCGTCGATGTCGCGCAGAACGCCAAACCGAAACAGATATATACGGTCTCGGTAAACGGCGGAACGCCGCGCCAAATCACGACCCAGGGGACCGATAACGAACGGCCCGAGTGGTCGCCCGATTCCTCCCGCATCGCGTTTATTTCCGATCGCGCCGGTTTGGATCAACGAAGCTCGTCTCAGGTATGGATCATGAACGCCGACGGATCCGGCGCGCGCCAGATCACCAATCTTTCTACCGAAGCCGGTGGAGTGCTGTTTTCGCCGGATGGCAAGAAGCTGGTGTTCACCAGCGATGTGTTTCCGGATTGCCCCGACGACGCCTGTAATAAAGCCCGCTTGGACGCCGAGAAAAACAGCAAGGTCAAAGCCCGCAGTTATACAACGTTGCTCTACCGGCACTGGACCGAGTGGGAAACCAAGCGCCGCTCACATCTGATGGTGGTGGATTCGGACGGCGGCCCAGTGACGGATCTCACGCCCGGGGATCGGGATGTTCCGCCATTCTCGCTGGGGGGGCCGGACGACTACGCGATTTCGGCCGACTCCAAGCAAGTCTGTTATTCCATGAACGCCGACCCGGTGTCCGCCATCAGCACCAACTCGGACCTCTATGAGGTTCCGATCACCGGCGGCGATTCGGTGAAGATCACCATCAATCCAGGCGCCGATTCCAGCCCGCAATATTCGCCCGACGGCCGATGGCTGGCGTATCGCAGCCAGGCGCGCGCCGGTTATGAGAGCGACCGCTGGCGGCTGGTGGTGCTGGAACGCTCCACCGGACACGTGAATGTGCTCACCGATTCGCTCGATCGGCCCGTTCAAAGCTTTACCTGGTCGCCCGATTCCAAAGCTTTGTTCTTCACGGTTCTCGATCACGGACTGCAGCCGATCGAGATGATTCCAACCAACGGCGGAGCTACCCGCGTGATCGTCACCGCCGCCAGCTCATTGGATGACATGAAACTGGCCAGTGACGGCAAAACCATGATCTACACTGCCGAGAGCGGCTCGGCGCCTGCTGAAATTTATCGCGCTAGTTCCGCCGGCGGCTCGCCCGTCGCGCTCACCCACCTGAACGACGCCTTGCTGGCGCAATATGCGCTTACGCCACTGGAGGATTTCTGGGTGGACGCCCCCGACAAAACTCGCATTCAAAGTTTTGTCGTGAAGCCGCCCAATTTCCGAGCCAACGGCAAATATCCGGTTTTGTTTTTGATCCATGGCGGCCCCGAGGGCGATTGGGGTGAAAGCTGGACCTATCGCTGGAACGCGCAGGTGTTTGCCAGTGCGGGTTACGTGGTGGTGATGCCGAATCCGCGCGGGTCCACCGGCTATGGCCAGAAATTCACCGAGGATATTCGCGACGATTGGGGCGGCAAGCCCTTCGACGATATTCTGGCCGTGGTGGACCACGCGGCTTCGCTGCCCTACGCGGATGCCGATCGCATGGCGGCCGCCGGCGGTTCCTATGGCGGCTACATGATCGACTGGATGCTCGGCCATACGCTGCGCTTCAAGGCCCTGGTGTCGCACGCCGGCGTCTACGATTTGCGCAGTGAATTCGGCGCAACCGAGGAGCTGTGGTTCCCGCTGTGGGAGTTCAATGGCGCGCCCTGGGACAATCCCGATACGTACGCCAAGTGGTCGCCAAGTGATTTCGCGAAGGATTTCAAGACGCCGACGCTGGTGATTCATGGCGAGCAGGATTTCCGCGTCCCGTACACGCAAGGCTTGCAACTGTTCACCGCGCTGCAGCTAGAGAAGGTGCCGTCCAAGCTGCTGCTGTTTCCCGACGAGGGGCACTGGATCCTGAAGCCGCAAAACGCGATGCTGTGGTACCAGACGTTCCTGGCATGGATCGGCGAATGGACGAAAACGGCGCCTCCCCACTAAACAAAATGCCTAAGAAGACCTCAAAGCGGAAGACGAAACCGGCAGCGGCTGGTGAAAAGCCTCATCCCAAGCTTCCTAATCGCGAAGCCATCATTTCCAAGATGGCAAGGGCGGGAGATAGCGGTCGCATCCTGGAGGAAGACCGTTCTTAATGGCTACCGGAACGGCTGAAATGGCACGTAGGAACTGCCGACGATAGAATCCCAACATGGAACTACGCTGGCAGCAACTTTCCGACGCGGGACACAGATATGGAATCGAGACTTTCCGGGCAAAGGTTCCCGGCGGATGGCTCCTTCAGGTTAACGGGATCTTCTGACGGCGGGATCACATTCTATCCCGATCCAGCTCACGAGTGGGATGGCGGATCGCTAACCTAGTGCGTGCGGGCGACGCGATTCATCTGGCAGCGGCTCAAGGCGCTGGCTTTACCGAAATTTGGTCCAACGACAGCCGTGTGCTCGAAGCCGCGCCGGCCTTCGGCCTCACCGGAAAATCCGTCTGAGCTTGCTACAGTAGCTCCGATGGCTCAACCGCGACTCGCCGCTATCACCCGCCTGTTCCTCCGCGTCGGCGCCACTGTCTTCGGTGGTGGCGACCCCACCATCGCGATTCTGCAGCGCGAATTCTACCGGCGCGAATGGCTCAGCCCGGAGAAATTCGGCACGGCATTCGGGCTCGCGCGGCTCACACCCGGCACCAACCTGCTGGCGTTTTGCGCCGCCGCCGGATGGTATCTGCGTGGACTGCCAGGGGCTCTGGCGGCCGTGCTCGCCATCACCATTCCGGCTTCCGTGCTGGTGGTGTGGCTGACGCGCGCCTATGATCTCACGGCGCGATATCCGCTGGCGCAGGCCATTGCGAACGCCTTGCTTGCGGCGGCGGTTGGAACCATGCTCGGCGCGGCTTTGCTCCTGGTCCGCACCCAATGCTCGCGCAAGAACTGGCTGCGCCCTGCCGTGATCGCGACTGCAGCGTTCGTTCTGTCTTACGTCGTGAAATGGTCGCCCCTGCAGGTGATTGGCGCGGCCGCCGTCGCGGGCTTCTTCTGGCCCGAGCCATGAACCTACTCGTCTTGTATCTGCTGCTGGTCAAAGCCACCCTGACTTCCTTCAGCGGCCTGGCCTCGCTGCCTATGGTCCGCAACGATTTCGTGCTGCGCCGCCACGTTCTCACCGATCGCCAGCTCAACACCGCCGTGGCCGCCGGCCGCATCGGACCTGGTCCGAACGGGATCTACGTGGTCGGCATCGGATACCTGGTCGCTGGAGCGCCCGGCGCATGCGCGGGCTGGCTCGCCATGATCACGCCGGCGTTTCTGATCATCCCCATGCTGCGTTTCCTGGGGGCTCGGGCGGAACACCGTCGCGCCCGTGCGGTGGCTCGAGCGGTTCTTCTCGCCGGGGCCGGTCTGCTGGCATCCGCCTCGGCGCCGCTGGCGCGCGACGCGATCACTGGTCCGTTGTCGTTTGCGATTGTGGCCGCCAGCTTCGTCCTGATCGCCATCACGCGCGTCGATTCTCTTTGGGTGATGCTCGGCGCCGCCTTCATCGGGATATTGTCGTTTCAGTTTTGATATACTCAGCCGTAACCCTCCACTCGCTATGTCGGATTTTCGCCTCGGCGATATAATTGACGATCACTGCATTAAATGCCGCCGCGTGACCAATCACGCCATCGTTTCGCTGGTGAGTGCCGAACCCGCTAAAGTCCGCTGCCGCACTTGCTATCACGATCATGACTACCGGCATGAGCAAGCTCCGCCGTCCAAGAAGGACTTAAAGAAGGCCGAGTTGTTCAAGGAGGTTCTGGCAGCCGCTGTTCCCGCCGCCGCGCTGGATCCACCGGCCGAACCCGAACCGCCTCCCAAGCCCGCGAAAAAAGCCACGGCGCGCGGGAAGCGGGCGTGAGCGCCTGGGACGCGGCTCGTTACCAGGACCAACATTCCTTCGTCTGGCGCTTTGGCGCCAATTTGGTCGAATCGCTCAATCCGCACCCTGGCGAACGCATTCTCGATCTCGGCTGCGGCACCGGCCAGCTCACCGCCGAGATTGCCCGCTCGGGCGCAACCGCCATCGGCCTGGACAAGTCGGCGGAGATGTTGGCCGAAGCACGCAAGAATTATCCGGATCTTGCGTTCGTGTTGGGTGACGCAGCCAGCATCCATTTTCCCGAGCCATTCGACGCCGTCTTCTCAAACGCCGCCTTACATTGGGTGCTGGATGCCGAAGGCGCCGTCAGCTCGATTGCCCAAGCGCTCGGCCCCGGCGGACGTTTCGTTGCCGAGTTCGGTGGCAAGGGCAATAACGCTCGTGTGCGAACGGCTCTCCGCGCCGTGTTCGGCCCGAGCGCCGATGAGCAATCACCCTGGTATTACCCGAGCATTGGTGAATACGCGCCGATCCTGGAGCGCCATGGGCTCGAAGTCCGCGAGGCTCACCTCTTCGACCGTCCAACGCCACTGGAAGGTGAAGATGGCATGGCGAATTGGCTGCGCATGTTTACCGGGAGCTACTGGCGCCAGCTGCCTCCAGACCGCGTCGATGACGCAGTGAGTCAAGTGGTGAACCATCTTCGCCCCGCCCTGTATCGCGATGGCATCTGGACCGTCGACTACCGCCGGCTTCGCGTCGTTGCTACAAAATCCTGACGCCAACTTACTGAGGAGCGGCCGGAATAGGGTGGTGTTTGCCAGTAGATTATCGCCCTCTTCGCATGCCTGCCGTCCGCGCCAACTAAGGGCTTTCCCGGAGCGACTTCGCGCGCTTTAGCCCGTAGTATCGGGCTATCATGGCGTTCCCGGTGCTCTTCTTTTTTGCGGCCATGTCCGTGGGCGCCGATCAAACTCCGTTGCGCTCCGGTTGCGGCGCCGATGATCAAATCGTCGCCAGTCTGCCCGCGGGCACAACCGTTCAACCCCGCTTCCGCTTGTCGGACGGAACCGATTGCATCAAAATCTCCGCCACGGTTGACGGCAAGAATGTTCTGGGCTACGTCCCGGCCTCCGCCCTCACTGGCTTAGGCGAATATGACGAGAATCGTGCCGCGGCTGGGTCCGTTGGTGCTTCTCCCGCCGCATTTTCCGCCGCTCCGGCGCATCCCTCGGCCGAGAACAATCAATACATGCTGCGAAGCGCCGATCCGGCGCTCGCTCACGCCGCTCAGTTGCTGAACGATCACCAGCCCGCCCAGGCGCTCGAACAATTGCAGGCCGCCCTCCCGCGCCATCCCAAGGATCCCAACGTCTTGATGATCGCGGGCCTGGCGGCATATCGCTCGGACCAAGTACGCACGGCCCTGGATTATTGGAAGCAGTCGCTCGATCTCAAGCCCGACCCGGCCCTGAACTCCATGTACGAAGCCGCCAGGCGCGAAACCGCGGCCGACCGAAGCAGTGAAAAGCTGTACGGCGCGCACATTGCCCTACGCTACGAAGGTGAAGCGCTGCCGGCGGACACGGCGCGCGCCATTCTGGCCATGCTGGACGACCGATATGCGCGCATTTCGGCCCAGCTGGGATGCAATTCCACGGAACGTATCGTCGCCATTGTGCAGAACCGCGACTCGTACCTGCGCAGCACGGGCGCGGCGGATTGGAGCGGTGGGCAATACGACGGCCGCATTCATATCGCTTGGATGGACGGAACCGATGTAGGGCCGCAAATGCAGCGCGCGCTGGCGCACGAGCTGGTGCACGCTTGTCTGGCCGGCATTCCATCGGGTCCCGCACCCTGGCCAGCCTGGCTGCAGGAGGGGTTGGCCCAGAAGCTTTCGGGCGACCTGTTGCGCCCCGCCGTGCGCGACCAGTTGCGCCAACTCGCCGCCGCGCACGCCATCCCCCGGCTGGAAAATCTCGGCCAGAATTGGTCCGGACTTACCAAGCAAAACGCCGTGTTCGCCTATAGCCTGGCGCTCTCGGCGGCCGACACGCTCTACGACAGCTACGCCAATTACGGCATTCAGAATGTCCTGAGCAATCCCGATCGCCTGCCGGGAATCACCGCGGATTTGGACCAGAAGCTGGGTTTCTAACGTCCCAACCGAGCCGCGACGTAACCGAGCCGCGACGTAACCGAGCCGCGACCGTGAGGAAGCGCTCCCCGCTGCTATCCTGGTATTTACCACATGCCTTTTGCTTCCATCCCCGAAGCCATCGAGGACTTTCGGGACGGCCGGATGTTAATCGTCGTCGACGACGAAGATCGCGAAAATGAAGGCGATCTCACTGTGGCCGCCGAAAAGGTCACGCCCGAGATCATTAACTTCATGGCGCGGAACGCCCGCGGCCTGATCTGCCTCTCGCTTAGCCCTGAAATCTGCGACGCTCTGCAACTTCCGCCCATGTCATCGCGCAACACCTCGCGCTTCGGCACGGCGTTTTGCGAATCGATTGAGGCGGCCGAAGGCGTCACTACCGGAATCTCGGCGGCCGACCGCGCCCGCACCATCCAGGTAGCCATCGACCCGGCCAGCCAACCTGGCGACTTGGCGCGTCCCGGCCATGTGTTCCCCTTGCGCGCCCGCGAAGGCGGCGTGTTGGTGCGCGCCGGCCAAACCGAAGCCGCTGTCGATCTGGCGCGCCTGGCCGGACTGCGGCAGGGCGGCGTAATCTGCGAGATCATGAACGACGACGGATCGATGGCCCGCGTTCCCGAGCTGGCCCAATTCGCCAAGCAGCACGGACTGCGCATGATTTCGGTGGCCGACCTGATCCGTTATCGCCTGCAAACCGAACGCTTCATCCGCCGTCAATCCGAAGGCTGCCTGCACACCGAATTTGGCGACTTCAAAACGGTTGTCTATGCCAGCACCATTGTGCCCGAGCGCCATCTCGCGCTGGTGCATGGCGAGATCGCCGGAAAGGCCGATGTACTGGTCCGCATGCACTCGCACTGCATCTATGGCGATGTTTTCGGTTCCACCGAATGCGAGTGCCGCGAGTTGATTCGCCGCTCGCTCGCTCGCATTACCGAGGAGGGTGCGGGCGTTCTCGTCTACCTGCATCAAACCGGCCCCGGCGTTCGCAACCATACCGCCTACGGCACTCCCGACGGACAGAAGCAGCTGCAACACGAGAGCGGACTGGGCGCCGAGATCCTCTCCGACCTCGGCCTCCACAGCATTCGCTTGTTAACCAATCATCCGCGTAAAATCGTCGGCCTGGATCCGTATGGCATCCAGATTACCGAACAAGTCCCGGTGTGAATCGCATGCCGGGAACTTCCCGCATGTTACGCTCGTAGTGTCAGCAGAGAGGTTTTTCATGACCAGCTTTCGCAGTCTTGCCATATTCCTGGCGCTCCCCTTAGGCGCATTCGCAGCCGATCCCGGCCTTCTCCAGCTCGTGCTGCCGGATGCCCAGGTGGTCGCCGGACTTCAGGTGGATCAGGCCAAGAACTCGCTTTTCGGCCAGTATGTGCTCTCGCATCTTTCGGTGAACGATACAAAACTGGAGCAGTTCACCTCGGAGACCGGTTTCGACCCGCGCCACGACGTCAACGAAATCATTGTTGCCTCCAACTGGAAGCAAAATACTCCGGATAACCAGTGGATGGTAGCCGCGCATGGCACATTCAATATCTCGAAGATCACGGCCACGGCTCAGGCCAACGGCGGCGCCATCGTATCCTACCAGGGCGTCAATATCGTCACCCGCCTTGGCAATTCCGACGCGCAAGTCGACACCGTGCTCGCATTTTTGGATGGCTCTACGGCTCTGGTAGGCGACCTCACATCCGTCAAAGCCGCCATTGAGCGCAAGAAGAGCAATGCTCCCACTGATGGCACCGTGCTGGCGAAAGCGCAGAGTGTCAGTTCCGGCAAGGATTTTTGGTTCGTCACGCTGGTCCCGCTTTCGAATTTTGCGGCTGCTATGCCCGATGCAAACCTGAGCGGCGCCATGCAAGGCAATTTGCTGGCGGCCATCAACCAAATGAGCGGCGGCATTCGTTTTGGCGACACTGTCACCATTTCGGCCGAGGCCGTCACGCGATCCGAAAAGGACGCGCAAGCCCTAGTGGACGTTGTGAAGTTCTTCGCTGGCCTGGTCCAATTGAACCGCCAGAAAAACCCGGCGGCCGGACAAGTCGCCACGCTGCTGGACACGCTGCAGACCAGCACCGCGGGCAACATCACAACCATTTCGCTAGCGATCCCCGAGCAGCAGCTCGAGCAAATGCTGAACAGCGCACATCCGGCGCGCGCCAAGGCTGCCGCCCGCATCAACTAAATCGGCTACCAGCGGATCGCTCCGTCGGCGTCTTCCACCAGGACGACGTCATACTTCTCGATCATCGGCATGAGCACGTTCTCGAGTTCGCTTTTCCAAAGCGTGCCTGCATAGAACTGCGCCTTCATCGGCTCGCGCGACGGCACATCCCGATGGCCGCGTGCGCCGGAATGGACTTGGCGCGAAATATCTCCAGGAATTCGGCGCGCCGGCCGGGCTTGATCTTATAGGTGCGCATCTCGATAATCATTGGCAGCCTCCGCCCTTATGCTGCGGCCTCTGATATGAAAAATCAAGAATACACTCTACGCTAATCTGGTTCATTGCGTGCCCAACGCTTAATTACTTTTTCATGGCTTCTCTATGACTCCTTTATGCCTTTGAGCCTATCCTCGAAGTGACGCTCTCATGAGGCTCCGCGCGCATCTTCGGACGGCGGTTGTCAGCGCGATTTCGCTCACCTTGCTTACCGGATGCGTCTTCCCCTTGCTATTGTTTGCTCTGGGGCGCTTGCTCTGCGCTCCGCAAGCCGCCGGCAGTCTGATCACACGCAACGGCGTCGTCATCGGCTCCCGTCTCATCGGCCAGAGCTTCACGCGGCCCGAGTATTTTCACTCGCGGCCCTCGGCCGCCGGTTCCGGCTATGACGGCACTGCCTCCGGCGGCACGAATCTCGGCCCCTCCAATCGCAAGCTCATCGACGGTGTCCGGCAGTTGGCGAACGAGTACCGCCGAAGCAACGGACTGCTTCCGGACGCAACCGTTCCCATCGACGCGGTTACCAGCTCGGGCAGCGGGCTCGACCCGCACATCAGCCCGGCGAATGCCCAATTGCAGATCGCACGTGTCGCCCGCGCGCGTGGTCTCGACGAAGACGTTGTTCGCCGCCTGGTGGCCGGCCACACAGAAGGTCCGCAACTGGGATTCATGGGTAGCGCTAGGGTGTCGGTGCTGGATCTGAATCTCGCTCTCGACCGAGCCGGGCCGCTCGTTCCTCGTTGACCATCCATGCGCTGGCTCGAATACATGTTCTTTCTTGCGCTCGTCATCGGACTGGCTTGGCCGGTCGGCATTTATCTGGCTCGCGTTTTTGAGAGGAAGCCAACCTTCCTCGATCCCGTCCTGCGGCCCATCGAATCGCTTCTCTACGGCCTGTTCGGGATCCGCGGAGCCGGCGAGATGACCGCCGGCGTTTATACCGTCTGCTTCCTGCTGTTCAGCGCGGTCAGCACGGCCGGGCTGTTCCTTCTGCTACTGGTGCAACGTTGGCTGCCGGGTTCGCCCGCCGATCACTACCTGACCACCCCCATGACCACCGACCTGGCCATCAACACCGCCATCAGCTTCTCGACCACGACCACCTGGCAGGCGTACGCGGGCGAAACCACTCTGCGCTACCTCACCCAACTGCTTGGCCTGGTCTCCCAAAATTTCCTCGCTGGCGCGGCCGGCCTGGCTATAGGAATCGCTTTTATTCGAGGGTTCTCCCGGGAACGTTCCGCGACGCTTGGCAATTTCTGGGTGGACCTGGTTCGAGCCCTCCTTTGGGTGCTCCTGCCGCTGGCGTTCCTAGGCAGCCTGATCTTGATCTGGCAAGGCGTGCCGCTCAACCTCGCGCCTTATACCGAGGTCCACACTCTGGAGGGGCCCGTTCAGACCCTCGCACAAGGGCCCGTGGCGGCGATCGAGTTTATCAAGAACCTGGGAACCAACGGCGGCGGATTCTTCAACGCCAACGGAGCCCATCCGTTTGAGAACCCCACGCCGTTGGTAAATTTCCTCGCGTTGCTGGCTATCGCCGTGCTTCCCGCTTCTCTCACCATCACGTTCGGCCACATGACCGGAAGAATGCGCGCGGGTTTTGTGTTGCTGGCAGTGATGGTGGTGCTCTTCGTCGGCGGTTTGGCGCTGTGCGATTTCGCCGAGTCCGCTACTCCGCCGCAGCTCGCGGACCTGCACGTCGCGGGCGGAAACATGGAAGGCAAGGAAGTACGCTTCGGCATCGGCAGTTCGGTCCTCGCGGCGGTGGTCACATCCAACGGAGCCACTGGCTCCTACAACTCGATGGACGATTCCTATCGGCCTGTGGGCGTGCTGGTGCCCCTGGTAAATATGCTCCTGGGCGAGGTGATCTTCGGAGGCCTGGGAACCGGATTGTACAGCATCATCTTGATTGCGCTGGTGGCCGTTTTCCTGGGCGGCCTCATGATTGGTCGCACGCCGGAATACCTCGGCAAGAAAATCACCGCTTCCGAAACCAGGTTGACCATCTTGTATGCTTTATTGACTCCGGCGGTGGTGCTGCTGTTGACGGGTCTTGCGATCGCGACCAATGCCGGCCGGGCTGGACTGGTCACCAACACCGGCGCCCAGGGTTTCACCGAGGTGCTCTTCGCTTACGCCTCTTCCATGGCCAACAATGGACAGAACATGGCCGGCCTGAACGCAAGCAGCGTGTTCTACAATCTGACCACCGCGATCGCTATGCTGGCTGGACGATTCGGCCTGGCCGCGCTGGCTCTGGCCCTGGCCGGGCGATTCGCGGCTCAGCGACGCTGGCCGACCACCGCTGGAACGCTCCCCGGCGATTCCGCGACTTTCGGAGCTTTGGTGCTTGGGACCGTGCTGCTGGTGGGAGCGCTGAGCTTCTTGCCCGCCTTGGCGCTCGGACCCATCGCAGAGGCGCTGCGGCATTGAGCGCTACGGCTTGGTCGGCGATTGCGATGCTGGTTGGAACCATGCTCCTGCGCGCGCAAAGCCCAGCCCCGAGTTCGAACCCGAGCGACGATCCCATCTCTACCGATCGGCCCGCTATTGCCGCGTCGAGCGTCGTGGTCCCCCTGGGCAGTTTCCAAGCTGAGAACGGCTTTCTCATCACCGGCGCTCAGGGGCAGCGCACTTTCGACGCTCCCGAAACCGAGCTGCGGTTTGGCGTAGCTAGCGATACCGAGCTGCGCCTTTCCGCGCCCGACTATTACCGCGATGCCCCCTCTGGAGCGGGCCCCGTCTCCGGCTTCGGCGACATCACGATCGGGATAAAAGAGCAACTCGGCCCGACCACCCCAGGCGGCTTCGATCTGTCGGTCATCCTGTTCTTGAGCCTCCCTGCCGGAGCGGTGGCGATATCGAGCCATGGATACGATCCCGGGCTGCAACTCCCTTGGTCGCGAAAACTCTCCGACAATTGGACCGCCGCCGGGCAATTGGCCCTGTACTTACCCACCCAAGCCGCCAGGAGCAATCTTACGGGAGAATCCACTTTTCTTCTGGACCGGCAACTGACGAAGCCGATGGATGCGTTCATTGAATACGCGGGCGACTTTCCCGAGCGCGGCGGCCCGCGGCACCTGCTGCATTTCGGCGCAGCCTATAAGATCACGCCCCACCAGCAGCTCGATATCCACTACGGAATCGGCCTCTCATCGGCAGCCGTCGATCATTTCATCGGGATTGGCTACTCATTTCGAGTCCAGATGTTTCGCCGCTAGCGGCCAAGGAGCTAGAGCAGGCGCTAATTTTCTCCAGCAGCGCGTGCTACGGACCGAAGCCGCGATTCATGTCCCACAGCGGATAATGCGGCAGAGTGCCGGCCGGATCGCGCACGAATGCTTCCGTCTGAATTACCAAATCCCGCTTGCGCTGGCGTGCCGCAGGTCCAACGTCGACGCGGCCTAGGGCCGGTGTCTGGGCGCCGGCGCGGGTCGTTCCGGGGGGTGGTTTCAGGCCGTCAGACAGTTCGCCTCTTTTCAGCACAGCCGTTAGCGATTCCCGAATTTCTTTAGTTGCGGTGCGAAAGCGTTTCTTCCACTCTTCCTCGACATCGTGCGTGCGGCTGTAATACTCCTGCTGCGCCTTAATGCCCGCCGCGGACAAGCGCACGAACTTGCCGCGGCCGCGCGCAGGGTCTCTTTCAACGATGATGTACGGCTTGTGCTGCCAGCCAATGCCTGCCGTCTCTACCGAACAGCCGGTTCGTTTGGGAATCTCGGTTTCAGGCATCGGCTCGTCACTGAGAACGCGGATCGCGTTTGCGCATAGCGAAATCGGCGTTCGGGACGCACGTTCGAAATCGAGCGCGAACCAGAGCAGAACTCGGGAAAGCAGCACCGGCAGCGGCAGGCCGTCTTCTGCCGCCGATGTCCGTGGTCCGAACTGCGGCAGCTTCAGAATCGCAACCGGCAAGCCCTGCGGCAATTCGAGGTCGATCTGGCGCTCGATTGCTTCTAGCGAACGGCGCAAACTGGTTGCGTCGTCGCCGAAGCGTTTCGACCAGCGGGCGTCGATCTCCATGATCAGGCCGGGCCAGATTCTGACGGCTGTTTCACCGCTGGCCGTTAGCCGAACCGGCCAATCGGCGCGGATGCCTCGGCCGCTACCGAAACCGGCGCGCTTTCCGGGCCCGAACGTAACGACGCCCCATCGTTCCAGGCAACCCAGCCCGGCTGCGACCCCAGCCTCGGCTGCGAGCGCACGCGAAGCGAGCGTTCGAACCGAAACTGGGCCATCGGCCAAAAACCGCAGCACATTCAACCAAATCACCAGCGAGAGGCGCGCGCTACGGCTCTGCGTTTGCAGCATGCGGCGCTCGAATTCGCAATCGAGCTCCACACTATAGGCGACCAGAATTTGCGAGAGAAGGGCCGAAAGCGGCTTGTGCGGCGCCGACATAATTCGATTGCCAAGTCCATCGCGGCCAGACCTGCGAATCGCGGGTTCCGAGGACTACTTGCTCACTGGCCATCGGCTGTCGATGGGCTTTGCCGGGTCGGGGGTGATCTCAAGAGCCGCGCAGTGATGGTACGAATAGCCGCCGGGAACGTTGTATCCGTGATCCGCCATGAATTGCACCACCTGCAACGTGCATTTCGGGCAATTAATATTCGGTAGTTCGATGTCAGTCTCCCAAATCAAAGGCGACTTCGGATCGACCAGCTTCGACGAGGGTTCACCCGGCTTCGCATAATGCGGGAACAGGCCATCCACAAGCACCGGAATCTGCGGTGGGCTCTGAATTTGCGCCCACGTCGAGTACGGACCTTTCTCGGTCCACCTCTCCGCGACCACCGGATCGGGCGGGAGGTCGTTTCGTGAATTGACAGCCAATGCTACACGGTAGTGACCTGAATGGAACACGGTTTCTTGAATCTTCAAGTGAAGCTTCGATCCGCCCGTGACCTTGGTGGATGCGTCCGTCAGGAACTTGGCATTGTCTCCACTCGTGTCCGGCAGGCCGCACGGACCGGCCTTCTGTGGATCGCCTAAGTCGCTCGTCTTGACCCATTCCGCAGGCTCTAACAATTTGAAATGGGCTAAAACCGCCAATGGCAGAGCCGTAAGCCCGGCCACGAGAGCGATGGGACGCAACGCGATGTTCATTCGATGTCTCTCTTTATGGAGTTTGAAATATTTAGCCTACCACGCTCTCGGCGCGTTTCGCGGCCGCTGATTTTTCCAGCGCGGCCAGTCGAACCCGCATCGGTTTGACTTCCTCCTCCGTCAGTTTTTCCGCGCAGCCTTCCATAATTCGCATTCCAAGCGCATGGAGTCTTCCGCGATACCTGGGATCCTCCACCGTCCCGGAAATATCGCCCAGGACCCTCAGCATCCGCAGGCTGACAGCGATATCGGCTTTGGAGCACAGGGATTCCTCGAGCGCTTTTGTGGACCAGAATGGCACAAGCCCGACATGCCGACTATACGTCCTTGTGAAGCGTCAAAGCGGTTAACCGAGCACACCGCCGAGCGTGTTGGGATTTCGGCAAAGCTGGACGCGGGATACGGCGGGGGCTGCTGACGCATCCACACACTCAACGCACTACGTGTACATGGTGCGGGAGCCCGTTACCAGCCACCGTCTGGATAACTCCGGTGCGCGCATCTACTCGCCGGACGCGGTGGTTCCCGAATTCCGCGATGTAGAGGTTCCCCTCGGAATCGAGCGCAAGAGCAGAGGGGCTATCGAGCCGAGCCTGAATCGCCGGACCGCCGTCGCCACTGAAACCGGTGCCAGACCCAGCGACGGTCTGTATGATTTGCGTTTTCGCGTCGTTACGTCGCACTCGGCCTTCACCGTCGACGAAGTAAAGGTTGCCCAGGGGATCGAACAACAGGCTCGATGGGATTGCAGATCCAAGTGGAAGGAGTGATCCGTTGCCGATCGGTCCCACGGCAGCGCCAACCACCGTCCTAATAGTGCCCGTTTTTCCATCGATGCGGCGAATTCGACCGTCCGGCTCCGCTCCCAGCTGAGCGACAAACAGATTACCATCGCGGTCCACGGCGATGCTACGTGGCCATTCCAGTCCTGCGTCGAGCGCAGGCCCACCGTCGCCACTAGAATCGCGTCTACCATTGCCTACAACCGTTGTAATGATTCCGGCCTGGGCATCCACACGCCGAATTCGACCATTGCCCATGTCCGCAAGGTAGAGGTTGTTAAGCCCGTCTATAGCGACATCTCTTGTTTGATTCAGCCCGGCGTTGACTGCTGGACCATCATCACCGCTGAACGCGAGCTTTCGGCCTCCTGCGACCGTTGTTACGTAACCGGCCCTTGGATCGATTCTTCGCACCCGATCCATCGTGAATTCAACAGCAATCAGATTCCCGGCGGTATCTATTACGAGACTGCTGATAGCTTCCAGTCTGGATTTGGTTTGAAGGGTGGTGATGATACCGGTCCTGAGGTCAACACGCCTGATAACGTTCCCGTTCTCCACGATGTAAAGTGTTTTGGAGCCGTCGACTGCAATCGCTGTTGGATCGTTGATCTCGGCTCTTGTAGCTGGCCCTTGATCTCCGGCGCGCCTGGTGAGCTGACGATGTTCTCCTCGCACGAACATGGTCGAGAGAACTAGGAGGAAGGCGGCGACCGTCAGCAGCTTCACGTCATGATCGTAACGCCTCTAACGCAAGGCCGCAGAAGCGCCCGACTTCCACCTTGACGTATAACGGTCGACCCGCTGATGTAATCCTGGTTGATGCGAGCCAGATCCCATCACGCGATCCCGGCCAGATTCCAAAGTCGCGAAGCCGGCCTATCGGAGTCTGCGGGCGCCTCGGCCTAACTCGCTCCAGCGGCCGCTAATTTTTCTAGCGTACCCAGCCGGACGCTCAGCGGTCTCACTTCCTCTTCCGTCAGCTCCCCGGCGCAGCCCTCCACGATCCGCATCCCAAGCTCGTGCAGTTTCGCGCGATACGCGGGGTCTTCAACCGTCCCGGAAATATCACCCAGTGCCCTCAGCATCCGCAGGCTGACCGCGATATCGGTTTTTGAGTACAGCCGTATCTGCTCAAATGCCGAAGTCAGCAAACCGTCGAAGCCGATCCACGAAATGCTGGCCCGCACGACTCCCGGCGGATCGTACAGCAAAGGAGCCGGCGCATCCCGGGAGGCGAACCGGATCAGGATGCGGCTTAATTGATCGACGCAACTGATGGCCGTGCTGGGATCGTTCACCGCCGGCGAAATGGCTTTGAGAGCGATATCGACAATCTGCAAAACTCCGAACTCGACGTCCTGCTGCAAGGTTCTGGATGGGCCCAGGTCCACCGTGTCCAAAAGCTCCTCGCGTTGTTCGGCGGACAACCGGTTCCCTCGGTACACCATCATGAGCGTCGTCCCGGCGGGAACGAAATGTCCCACCCGGCGAACCACCTGTACCTTCACGTGATACCACTTCGCCAACGCCACCAGCCGCGCCGTGTCGATGAAGCGGATATAGCCCGACTGTGGGCTCGGGATCGGCGTTTCCCACGTGCTGGGCTCCAGCAGATGCGGATCGTCCATGGCATTCAGACGGTGCGGCCAGGGCATAACCTCGTCAATCATGGCTTCCGTTTCCGACGCAATCCGGTCGACGATGTGGCTTACGCTGATGGATTCCGAAATATGGTGAATGAAAAACAGCAGCCAGGCTACGCAAGCCAGCGCCAGCAGCATGGCGCCCATCACGGTAGCCACCGGCGCGAAGGGATGCGGCAGCACGCGCGCCGCCGGGAGCGCGGCCAGGCAGTAGGAGAAGGTGCCCAGGAATATTCCGAGCGTCCACTGCGTCACGCGGTCCCTGGCGAAACTGACGATGATGCGCGGCGAGAACTGCATGGACGCCAACGTCAGCGTCATCAGCAGGATGGCGAAAACAATGGAGACCACCGTCATGATGGAGGCCGCGATGCCGCCCAAAATGAATTGCGCCACTTGCGGATCGGAGTGCGAGGGAAACAGCGCCCGCGGCGCCACGTCGCTCACCTGGGGGAAGGTCTCCTCCAGCCACGACAGCAGTGCCCCAGCGCAACCCAGCGCCAGCGCAATGGTCAACGGGCGCACCAGGAATCCGCCACGCAGGTTGTAGGTGGCTTGGCGCAGCAGCAATCGAAGGGGCTTGTTCATGCCTGCTTGTCCCAGTCTAGGCGCACTTCAGATCCAGCAAGTCAGACGCCCCGCTCGAACAGGAGTTTGCGGGGACGCCGGCGAGCATATCGCAATCCGAAATTCTCGGTCGCGCGTTTCAGAATAAAAGATACGGCTTCCGCCGGCGAGTCCGTCATCAGGAACAGATCAAGATCTTGCGGATTGATGGCCGCATTGGTCAACGGCGATTCCCTAAGGAAGTCCACCAGAGGCGACCAGTATGCCACCCCCAGCAGCACCACCGGAAAGTTTTTAATCTTTCCCGTTTGGATCAGTGTCGCCACTTCAAACAGCTCATCCAGAGTCCCGAAACCCCCTGGAGCAGCCACGAAACCGTAGGAATATTTCACCAGCATCAGCTTCCGCACGAAGAAATATCGAAACTCCACCCACTTGTCGAGATAGCGATTTGGCTTCTGTTCCTGAGGCAGGACAATGTTACAGCCGATCGAGACGCCGTTGGCTTCTTTAGCGCCGCGGTTGGCCGCTTCCATTAAGCCCGGTCCGCCTCCGGTCATCACGGTGAATTTCGCCTTGGCGATTCTGGCTCCCAATTCGCGCGTGAGTAAATAGTAGGGATGTTCCGGCGGGAAGCGCGCCGATCCGAAGACCGTAACGCACGGGCCCACGAAGTGCAGGGCGCGAAAGCCCTGGATTAATTCGCGAAAAATGCGCACCGCTCGTACGAGTTCGAAACCGCGTCCCTGGGGCCCCTCCAGGAAGACCTCTTCCTCCAGGCTTTCCGTGGCTTTCCCCCACTGTGAATTCGTGTCGGGCGTCTCAGACCGGCTCAGATCGTCTACAGGCATAGTTTTCTTTCCGAACAAAGATAACGCGAAGCGGTACACCAACACCAGGCTACGGTGCGCAACGAATCGCCTATATAATCGCTGGGTATGAGCACGTATGTCCTGGTGCACGGGGCCTGGCACGGCGGTTGGTGTTGGAAGCGGGTTCGCCGGGCGCTTCAGGCGGCGGGGCATGCAGTCTTCACCCCCACTTTGACCGGCGTCGCCGACCGCTCGCATTTGTTGTCTCCAGAGGTGAACCTGGAAACGCACATCACCGATGTGGTGAACCTCATCCAGTGGGAGGAGCTCTCGGATGTCGTGCTGTGCGGCCATTCGTACGGAGGCTGCGTGATCAGCGGCGTGGCGGATCGCATCGCGGATCGAATTGGCGCGCTGGTTTATTTAGATGCCTTCGTTCTGGAGAACGGCCAAAGCCTGCACGACGTTCTACCCCCTGCGATGCGAGACGCCCAGCTTGAGCAGGCGCTCAAAACCGGCGACGGTTGGAAGCTGCCGCCGATTCCCGCCGAAGTCTTTCAGGTGAATGCCCAGGATCGCGATTGGGTGAACCGGCAGTGCACTCTGCAGCCCCTGGCCACTTTTCAGCAAGGTCTGCATCTCACCGGAGAAGTCGCCAGGATCGAGAACGTCACCTACATTTTGGCTACTGGCTGGGAGCCTTCACCTTTTCCGCCGTTTTACGACCAGGCGAAAGCTAAAGGCTGGAGGACGGTCGGCCTGGAATGCGGCCATGACGTCATGTTGGACCGGCCTGAAGATCTCACTCGGGAGTTAGTCGCGGCCTCCGCATGAAACGGAAAATCTCGAAGACCGGCCGACCGTTCCGATCCGGCACGGTCTCGATCATCTGTTTCTCAAATCCAGCCGAACGCGCCGCCTGAATGATTCTCTCGCTGGCGCCCGCCGTCTGCTGGTATTCCGGCGTGTGGCCGATCCAAACCTCCTCCGCCAACCGTGCTGGCTCCCATCCACGGCCATCCGCCATCACCAGCGGAAGGCTTCCACCGTGCAGCACCTGCAGCGCATTTGCAATGCCCCAATCGTCCACCACAATGCGCGCGGATTGCATGCGGCTGGCCTCTTCGGAAAGCTGGTAGATGGCATCGCTCCAACTGCCGAGCGCCCCGAAGGTCGCTAGCTGATAAAAGTATTCGTTGGTCAACAACAGGTTTTCGCCAACCAGGAAAAGCATCGCGGCAGCCAGCGCCACGGCGCCAACCCTCGGCCAGCGGATTCGCTGCGACACTTCCACCAGCGCCACCGCCAGGAACCAGTGCGGCAGCGGCCACAGCAACACCACGTGATGCGCTCCCCATCCAGCGTCCTTGGTGACCGCCATCTGGATCCAAGCCACCGCCATCGCGATCAAGCAGAACCCTAGCGTCCTGCGCGCGCGAGCGAAGCCCGAAGTGAACCCCAGCAGCGCCGCGAGCGCCAGCGCGATCAGAAAAGCAGGCTCCATCTGATTGTGATAGCGGAAGCCGGCGAGCGAGTGCACACCGGCGGACACCCGTTCCAACACAGTCCCCAATGGCCGCGGCGCGCCGGGCGACCAGGGCGCGTGAACCATGTAGCCCCACAGGATCTCGCCGTCCCAGGTGATCCGCAAGGCGTGCAGCCGGCTGGGAAGCTGCGCCAGGTCGAAGGATGCGTTGCCGCGGAACGTCGCCAGGTTCGAGCTTGCGTTATACGCGAGCAGCGGCAGACCGCCCAGACAGAGCCCCCCACTAGCCAACGCCAGGTTTCTGAGATTGCAGCGAGACCACAGCTCGCGCGGGAATATGGCGATGGTTGCAACCGCCAGTCCGCTGAACATCCATACAAACAGCGCCTTGTCCCACAAGGCCAGTCCAAAGCAAAAGAATCCCCACCAGAGCGCCGCTGGGCTTCCCTCCGACACGAACTCGAACACCAGAGCCAGGCCTGCCAGGCCGAGCAAATGTTCGAGCGCCACCGGTCCCCAATCGAAACAGGTAGTGAACAGAAACAGGGTGTCCGTGGCCAGCAGCAGACCGCCAACCCAGGCCACTGTCCGGCTGCTGACTCTTTCCAGTAACCAAATGAAGAGCGCGACCGTCAAGGCTCCTATTACAAGAACCGGCAGACGAACCGTGAACCAGGAAGGGCGCATCAGCGTAAGGATCGGGAAGTAGAGCCAACTTTTTAAAGTCCCCAGGTAAGTCAGCAGCATCAGAGGTATCTGCTGGTGAAATAGCCGTGGAGCAAAGACGGTTCCGGGGGGCAGATGGAATATGGGCGTGGCAAACAGCAGCTCGTCCTCCTGCAGGCCGGCCTCGGGCATCACGGCGAGTCCCAAGCCGAAAAAGCCGAGAGGAAGCAACAGAGTAGCCCACCAACGTAGCTTGAATCCGGGCGGTGCGCGCATACGTATTCTTTGGTTGAATTGAGCCGCCAAAGTGGCCGTCCTCAAGCGGCGTAGAAACTGCTGGCCGAAAGGTAATCAGTATACATCAGGAAGCCAGTGACGCCTGGTGACGTTTTTTTTACGAGGGACGTAAACCTTTGACGCTGGAAGGTCGATATGACACAAATGCTAGACTTTGGGCCGTCCTACCAGACCGGGAAAACCGCCCTGGCCGGTGCCGGTACGCGAAAAATCAAGCTGGCACTTGAATTGCTCAGCGGATGTGGTATGATCTTGAGAGCCCGACTGCGAACCTCTCCGGCCCCTGAGCGTTGCCCTGGGCCGTTAAGCACTAGTGTTCACCATAGTTCAGTAATTTGGTGTAACGTCTTGAACCTTTTGAGAGTTTTGCACGTCTAAACGTTCTGAAAGCATGAGTGAAGTAAGTAATTAGAAGAAGGAGAGTTAACCCCCATGACGAAGACCGAGCTAAATAAATTTAAAGAAGTCCTGGAAACTAAACAGGCTGAATTGGCACAGATGTTACGGAATCGTGACGGTATCGCGATCGAGAAAAGTCCCGATGCCTTGGATGAAGTCCAAAACGCTGCAGAAAGGGAACTTGCGATTCGCAATCTGGATCGCGATTCGAACCTGCTGCGCAGTGTTCGAGCCGCGCTGCACCGCATCGACGAAGGAACCTTCGGCGTGTGCTTGCACTGCGAAGAGGACATTAGTATCAAGCGTTTACACGCCGTACCCTGGGCCGCCTACTGCATCCAGTGCCAGGAAATCGCCGACCGGAATCAAGAAGAAGGTTCCGATTCGCTGGACGACATTCTCGTACACGCAGCCTAATCCGATCCCTTGAATCAACCTCAGAAAGAGGGCGCTACTCCTGCGCCCTCTTCCGAAACTCCCACGGCCGCGACCATTCTTCCTGCCCTTTCCCGATCCCTCCTGTAAGATTCGAAAAGCTCCGGCTTGCAAAAGGAACACAGATCGGCAGTGTCAATTCGATCCCTGGTGACGCCATTACGTCCCAACTGCCGAATCACCGTCTCCGCCAGATCTACTTTGGTCCGAGCCGATAAGTCGTTTCGTTCCGGGAAGAAATCACTAAATTGAGCAGCCACCTCTGGTCCTACTTCGAAGCAGCAGAGGCCGATTCCGGGGCCGATCGCGACCTCAAGATCCTCGGGCCGGCTGCCGAATTCCAGCCCCATGGCCCCGACGGTTTTCGGCGCAATCTCGGCGACAACGCCACGCCATCCAGCGTGAACCGCAGCCACGGCGTGTGTTCTTGGATCTACAATGAGGATCGGCAGGCAGTCGGCCGTTCGAATCGCCACGATTACGCCCGGCCGCTTGGTAATAATGGCGTCGCCTGTGCCAATCTGTCCCGCCTCGGTAGCCACCAGGACTCCATCCGAATGGATCTGTTTTGCGGTTGCAAGGCCCGAGGCATCCGGCCATCCCAAGCTCAAGCGCGTGCCGAAGCCGTGTTGGAGCCACCGGAAGCGATCCAGCCGCTCGGACCGGAACACCTGGGAGCTGTCAAGCCGGAACAAGGCTTATTGTAACCTCAACCGGGCGCTGCCGCGCCCTCCAGGTATTTCTCCACGATTTGCACCAAATCTCTGGTCCGTATTGGCTTGGCTAAGAAATCCTGCATTCCGCAACTGGCGCAGCGCGCGCGATTCTCATCGGAGCAATTGGCTGTCACCGCGATGATCGGCGTTTCACGATAGGCCGGCAGTTCGCGAATGCGCCTGGCCGTCTCGAACCCATCCCAACCGGGCATTTGCAGATCGATGAGGATAATGTCGAAGTGCGACTTCTTGGCGGCCTCCAAAGCTTCCAAACCGTCGCCGGCGCACTGCACTTCAAACGACTGCCTACCCAGTGCGTGACTTGCGATGGTCTGCGCCACCCGGTTGTCATCAATCACCAGAACCCGTCCGCAGCTCTTTTTTTCCTCGATCAGCGGCCGGGGTTCCGAGCTCGCCGGAACACGCAGCGGCAATCGGACGGAAAACGAGCTGCCCAGGCCCAACTCGCTGGTGACGTGGATGGTCCCGTTGAGCAACTCCGTCAACTTCCTGGCTACCGCCAAACCGAGGCCCAAGCCGCCATGACTTCGAGACAGGCCGGTTTCGAGCTGGCGAAAGCTCTCAAAGATCTTCTTGAGCTGCTCGGGGGCCATTCCCATACCGGTGTCGCGCACCTCGATGGTAACCGTCAGTTGTGGGGCGTCCTTTGTTGGCGTTGTTACCGCCGTAGCCCGGATTTCCACCTGACCTTCCTTGGTGAACTTAACCGCGTTTCCCACCAGGTGCCATAGAATCTGGCGAAGATGCAAAGGATCGCCGATCGCCATTTCCGGCAGGCTGGCGTCCAAGACGCCCACCAGGCGCAGCCCCTTGGCTTCCGCTTTGGCGGCGAACTCATTCACCACCCCGCGGAGCGTGTCGACCAGCGAAAATTCGGTCTCTTCCAGCAGCACTTGATGGGCGGAAAGGGCCGAATACTCGAGGGTGACGTTCAGGATCTCAAGCAGGTTCTCGGCACAGAGCCGGGTTGCCCCGGCATACTCGCGCTGGTCCTCGGTGAGGGAGGTCTCAAGCAACAGGTCGGTCATCCCCAGGATTCCGCTCAGCGGTGTGCGGATCTCGTGATTGAGGCTCGCGAGAAACTCCCCTTGCACATCCCGAAGTTCGTTGGTTTTCAATCGGGTACCGCCTATCCAAGATATCGGCCAGCCACGCTGGGGCCTTTAGGCGGGATTCAGGTTACGGCGTGACCTGAATTGTGGTGGTGCGGCGCACCCCGTTCGCATCCAAAATGCTGTTGATTCCTCCGTAGCTTATGAACACGATCACCGCGCCCGGAGGCACATTGGAGGGAATCTTGACGTTGATCTGCCACAAGCCCACGAACACCGGCGCGAGGCCCGAGTACAGCACGTCCTGAGACGCAACGTAGCCGGCATTGATGAACACTTGCGGCGTCTGGCTGGTTTCGACAAATCCGTGCGGCGGCTCGCCATCGGCCGGCATTCCGCGGATGAGACCCTGCCCGGTGGCATACATCGTTACCACGCTGCCGGCTTTGGCAGGATTCGCGCCGTTGTTCAGCGTACCATCGGCGTTCACTGCGGCTATCTGGCCCGATCCGCTGCCATCCACGGTGAACAATCCAGGCGACTCGGCTTCCATTTGGAAAAGCCAGCTTGCCAAAACCTGCCCGGTGGAAACCTGCGCCACTTGGATCTCCTGCAGGACATTCACCGGAGTTGCGTTGGGAACCTGGAAGTTGATCTGGCTCGGCGACACCAGCATCAGCGGAGCTGGCGTACCTCCCACCGTGACCTGTATATCACCCAGCACGTTCGAAATGGAGTGCCGGAGAATACCGCAGTCCGACTGCCGAACGGCGCGGCGGGAAAGGAGAAAATCGTCGCCAGCATACCCGGAGCGAAAATGCCGAAGAAATTGGCCGCGTTGCCGGAGGATTGGCCAGGCACGCCACCCGCGGATGTCGTGTAGTCAATCGCGGGGAAGTAAAACGAAACCCGGTTGGTGGAAGCCTCGGCGATCATCGGATTGCCGAACGGATCGAGCGCAATCGACACCGGACCGAAAGCCGTCAGAGTAGCGCTGGGTGGGGCATCGATGATGATCGAGGCGCTGCTCGCGTAACGCAGCACCTGATTGCCGCCGGTATTGGCCGCCCAGATCTCGCCCGTCGCCCGATTCACGAACACGCCGTAGGGGCTGCTCAATTGCGGGATCGCGAACAGCACCGGCGGATTGTCGCCGGCGGTTGGCACGCTGGGCAGCGCGGCGATGCGGTTGTTGCCGCTGTCGGCGACATATAACTGATCGTTGGCATCCACTGCGATCAGGTGGGGCCCGGCCAGAACCGTAGCCGACGATGAGTTGAAATCCGGCTGGCCGAAAACGTTCGTCGCAGCTTCACCGGTTTGAAAATCGCCCGTGAAGGTCTTCCGGAAATA
Organism: Bryobacterales bacterium; assembly: GCA_963824345.1. Taxonomy (GTDB): domain Bacteria; phylum Acidobacteriota; class Terriglobia; order Bryobacterales; family Bryobacteraceae; genus Palsa-89. The sequence continues at coordinate 216,125 of CAWGOZ010000002.1, read as the reverse complement.
GAGAATCCGGTTGGCCAGCGGATCGGACACCACTAGGTTTCCGGCAGCTGTCAAAGCCACTCCATATGCGCTGGTCAGCGTTTGACCACTGGCAACTTTGATGGGCTGTCCAATGAGACTGGTCTGGCCGAGCGCCAGATCGGCGGTCGGCATCGCGCCCGCCTTTTGTGCGAAGGGCGCGGGAAACCGCAGCACCCGCGCGTTGCAGGCATCGGCGACGTACAGGTTGCCATAGGCGTCCACCGCCAACCCCTCGGGCGACCACAATCCCTGCGCGTTAGCCTGGGTTGGATTATTGCTCGGATAGTTCACCAGCGCCGTCATAAAATTTGGCTGCCCAATCACCAAATCGGCGATGACATTCGCGTTCACCGTCCGATAATCCCTGTAACCCAGGATTCGATTGTTCAACGGGTCCGCGATGTAAAGATGCGGAGGCGTGGTTGAGGCGTCGATCACGGCGCTGCCACCTACGAAAAATGGAAGCGCGCCGTCGACGCCGCACGAACCCGTATTGCCGCTGAAACCCACTTCACGCCCATCGATCAGGTTGAGCGAGTTGTATTCGAAATCCAGTTGTCCGAGGACGCGCGTGGCGGCTGCGAAGCCGTTCGATTGCGGAAACGCCAGCACGCGATTGTTCCCCGAATCCACCACCATTAAATCCACGCCATCGAACACCGCAGCCACCGGCCCCGCCAGAGTGGAAGGACTCGGTTGCGCCAAGCCCTCGTTCGATTGCGACGATTGAAACCCGGTCTGTCCGATCACAACCGTGGCTGTCGGCGAAAATGCCACGCTCTCCACCGGCCACTGCGCGAACGGAGCGTACCCTAATATCCGCGAGTTGCCGGTGTCCACAACATAAGGAATGTCCCCGACGAAAAACACGGACTGTGCGGCGCCGAGCGTGCTGGCGCTGACGGCGGGAGCGTTGGCGCTGGTAACCACGCCCATCACGCGCGCAATGGGCTGCCCAACGAAAAACGGCGGCGTGTAGACCACCACGCGATTGGCGCTGTCCGCCACAAAGAGCCGGCCCCCGGGATCGAAGGCGAGTCCGGCGGGCTGTGAAAGATAGTTTTTTCCGCTGCGTGTCAGGTTGGGCGGGAGAATGGTCGAATAGAAATCGTTCTGTCCTAGAACGAGAGTGGCGGCCGGGGCATTCGGCTCCCCAGGCGCTAGCGCGGCCACCGGAAATTGCAGTACGCGGTTGTTGCCTGGATCGGAGACCCACAAGTTGCCTTGACCGTCCAAGGCCAGTCCAGCGCGAAAGACACTGCTGCCGCTGGCCAGCGCGAGCGTGCTGGCGGTGGGCGCTGTCAGACCGGCGTTCGGAAGGTTGCTGCTGAGGTTCGCCTGGCCGATCACCAGATCCACCGTCAGCAGATCGCCGGTCTGCTTGAAAGGCGCCGGATAGCGCAGGATGCGGTTGTTGCCCGCATCGACGACATAAAGATCGCCGGCCCCATCGACAGCGACGCCGACCGGACTCGCGAGACCGGTGCTCAGGTACCCGGACGGACCCTGGGAGGCTGTCGAGAGCAAGTCTCGCTGGCCGATCACCAGATCGGCGAAATCGCCCTTGGTGAACCCCTCCGCATTCTTCCACGCCAGCACGCGATTGTTGCCGAAGTCGGCGATATAAAGGATGGGCGGATTCACCGAGGTATCCACGGCAACCGCCTGTGGATTATTGAATTCCCTGCCCTCCACCAGATTCGGCGCGATCGCAGTGAGCACGCCCTGCTGCTGCAAAACGGCCTGTCCAACGATGCGCGAAGGGACGGGATTGAAGATGGTCTGCGCTTCCAGCAACTGCACGGCCGCCAGCAGAAGCGCGCAAGCAATGGCGCGGATATGGACTCTTTTCAGTCCAATCTAGTGGCAGCGGGAGGCTATTTCTCTCTAGCGTAGGGGCAGAGGTGTAGGGGTAGAGGCATCCGCCAGTTTCTGAGTTTGTTAGAATGAAAGAAACAGTTAGACCGTTCAACACGCCCCTATGGCCATCGTCACTGTGAAGAATAAATTTCAAGTGGTCATACCCCAGGCCATTCGGGAAAAGCTCGGCATCAGCCGCAGCGATGCTCCGGCTTGGCTCAAGCAGATCTGGGCGGCTTCCAAAAGGAACGGAACTGATAAGCTGACCATGCAGCAGATCAACGCCGAGATCTCGGCCGTCCGCCGCGAACGCGCGAGGAAAACCAAACAACCCACCCGATGAGTCGGGTCGTTATTGACACCAACATCATCGTCTCGGCGCTCCTCGTTCCCGCAGGAACAGAAGCAGCGGTCTTGTTGCTGGCCCTCCTGGGACAGGTTGAGCTCTACGTTTCGCCTCCGATATTAGCGAGTACGAGGAGGTCTTGCGCCGCCCTCGGCTAATGCTGACGCCCCGACAAATTAAGGAGGTGCTTGCCGCAATCCGCAAAGTTGCGCGCTGTGTAACTCCAACGCAAACGCGCTCCCTCTCGTCTCACGAATCCGACAACCGATTTCTTGAATGCGCCGCGGAGGCCCAAGCAGATTACCTTGTGACCGGCGACACGAGACATTTTCCGCAGAGCCACAAGACCACGAAGGTCGTCACTGGGCGCCAATTTTTAGAACATCGCTACCCCGACAGGGATGAGGGATAAGGGGACACCCAACTTCGCAAGGAACCTGTCAAAGCTCTTTCAAGCGCCGCCAGACCAGCGCCACCGGCAGCCCCACCACGTTGGAATAGCTTCCTTCCACCCGATCCACGAACTTCGCCGCCAGCCCCTGAATCGCATAGCCGCCGGCTTTGTCCATCGGCTCGCCGCTCGCCACGTATGCTTTCATCTCCTGGCGCGTGAGCGAAGCGAAGCGGACGCGCGTAGTGGCGATGTCCACAATCAGGTTTGTTTCGCTGCGCAGGCAGATGCCGGTGATCACCTCATGCTCGCGGCCCGACAGCAGCTCGAGCATTCGCATCGCATCATTGGCATCGACCGGTTTTTCGAGGACCTCGCCATCCACCACGACAACGGTGTCGGCGCCCAATACGATCTCGCCGGCCGGCATCGTGACCGCGAACGCTTTCTCCTGGGCCAGACGCCGCACATAATCGGCAGGCGATTCGCTGGGACGGCGCTGTTCGGGAACATCGGCCGAGCGCACCACGAATGGAATCCCCGCGTCGCGCAAAATCTGCTGGCGGCGCGGCGACTTGGAGGCAAGAACCAGCACGCGCGCTTATTGCATTTTTCGCGCCATGGCCGGTGGACGGCCAGGACCACCCGGCGCCCCTGGCGGACGCCCGGGGCCACCACCTAGCGGCGCACCTGGACCCGTGGCAGGCACTTCCACCGGCGGCGGAATCTTCTTGGGACGCGCGTCCAGCTTGGTCAGGATCATCTCCTCGCGCACCTTCTGGAACTTGGGCGTGCCCAGACGCGCGCCCGTCGCCAGAACGTCGCGTTCCGTTACTTCCTGCGCGCTCGGCAAATATTTCTGCAGATAATTCTTGATGCGGTCATGCACCAGCCGCTCGGAAGAGTGCGCCAGCAGAAACAGAATCTGATCGCCCGGAGCGGCCGAAAGAGCCTGGTAGACTTTCGACGGCTTCTGCAGCTTGGCCGACTTCAATTCGCGTTCCAGCTTCTTGGATTTGGCTTCCAGTTTCTGCCACTGCTCTACTTCCCGCTTGTTCAGCCCGACATTCTTGATAAAAGCCGCACAATCCCTGGCCGGCAGCTTTTCCGTCAGAAAATAGAGAAACAGGCCCATGCTCTCCAGGTGGATGTCGATGCCGAACGGGACCAGTTGCCGAGCCTTCTGCAACTTTTGCAAACCGGGATGATTGAGCTTGGCGCCCGCCAGATCCGGCGAATAGAGACGCAGCAGCTTCTCTTCTTCCAGCAGTTTGATGATGTCGGCGCAATTCGGCTCGTTCGCGATATGACGCAATTCGTCCAGCAACTCCTGGGGTTGAATGCGCGTTTCCAGTTGCGCCTCGCGCGCGTTGTCGTACTGCATCTTGGTCCGCTCTTCGATATTGAACCCTAGCCGCACCTTGAAACGGAGCAGCCGCAAGAGACGAATCGGATCGTCATACAGGGTGTAATTACTCACCGCGCGCAGTTCCTTGCGCTCCAGGTCTCCCACGCCGTTGTTCGGATCCAGCAGCAAGCCGCGCGATGCAGGGTTCAGCGAAAGGGCGATGGAATTGATAGTGAAGTCGCGCCCGCGCAGATCCTCGTGAATGGTGGCGGGCCGAACCGCGGGCTTGGTTCCGGGCTTGGAGTATTTCTCCTGCCGAGCCATGCCCACCGTGGCGCGCACGCCGCTGCGGAACGCCAGTTGCGCCACTTTGCGGTTATCGTCCTCGGCCTGAATTTTCGCACCCGTCTTTTTCGCCACTCCCTGCGCCACCTTCAGGGCGTTGCCCTCGATGGTAAAATCAATCTCGACAATCGGAAAGCCGCCCAGCATATCTCGCATCGCCCCGCCGGTCAGGAACACGTTCAGGTTGGCAAGCGTCGCCGCCGCTTGGATCTCGGAAACCGCCCCGCTCTGATCGGCGCTCAGATGGCTCTCGAGCATAAACATGTAATCGCTCATCGTTTCCTCAAGCTCTCGGATGATGCTCGTCCACGGTTTTTCGCAACCGCGAACGTACTACATGAGTGTAAATCTGCGTGGTGGAGATGTCGGCGTGCCCCAACATGCTTTGCAAGCTTCGCAAGTCCGCCCCGCCTTCCAGCAGATGCGTCGCGAAGGTGTGCCGCAGCACGTGCGGCGTCAGGTTGTGGAAAATTCCGGCCTTCTTGCCGTAGCCGCCGAGCAGCATCCAAAATCCCTGGCGGGTCATCGCGCCGCCTCGATTGGTAACGAACAGGTAGGGGCTCGCGCGCCCCTTCAGCAGCGCGGGCCGGCCGTTTCCCAGGTACCGTTCCACCGCCGACAGCGCCGACTTGCCCACCGGAACGATGCGATGCTTGTTGCCTTTTCCCACCACCCGCACGATCCCCAGGTTCATTTCCAGTTCCGATATCCGGACGCCGCATAATTCGGAAACCCGCAGTCCGGTAGCGTACAGGAATTCGAGCATGGCGCGGTCCCGCAAGCCTTGCGGCTTGGACCCGTCACAGGCCCCCAGCAACTCGTCTATCTGTTTCTTATTAAGATATTTAGGAAGGCTCTGCCACTGCCGCGGCGCCGTCAGATGCGCGGTTGGATCGGCTTCCAGGGCGCCTTTTTCGATCAGATGCGCGAAAAAATTCCGCAAGGTCGCAATATGCCTGGCGATGGATCGGCTGGCCATGCGGGCCTGGTAGAGGGAATCAATATAACGCCGCACCGGCGTTGGACTGGAAAGCTGGTCGCCCGGCCGTAAGGAACCAGCAAACCTTTCTAAATCAGCACGATACGCTGCAATCGTCGTCCTGGACAAGCCTTTCTCGATGCGGCAGAAGTCGAGAAAGGCGGCCATGTGAGCCGACATCGATTCAACGGATCGCATTCTGCCAATGATACAATATTCGCAAATTTGTTTGGAAGAAAAGTGTTTACCGAGCCGCGCGCGTGAGCAAGCGGTCCCAAAAGGAGGGATTTGGGGGTCTCCACCCACAAAAAGGTTCTGGTGTCCCGATTTGACCGGGATACGCTCTCGGGTTTCGTCAATCCGCAGGGCTATCAGCTGGCCGACGGCTTGGAGCTGCTGACCCAGAGCGGCTCGGTCACCATCGTCCCCTATGCGGAGGTGAAGCTGGTCAGCTTTGTTCGCGACTTCCAGCAGGGTGAGCCGCGCAAGGAGCTGCGCCTGTTCACCACGCGCCCCAAGATGGAGGGGCTGTGGCTGCGCATGTATTTTCGCGACGGCGATTCCATGGATGGCATTCTTTCAAACAACCTGCTGCAACTGGAGCAGCATGGATTTTCGGTGGTGCCACCCGATCCGGGCTTTCAGAACCAGCGCGTCTTCGTTCCCAAAGCGGCGCTCTCGCGCATGCAAGTGCTGGGCGTGGTGGGAAGCCCGCTGCGGCATCCGCGCAAGCCTAAGGTAATTCCCAAAGAGCAGATCGAACTTTTCAATCCCGAGTAGTCCGCGCGCCTTAACAAATATGGGCGCCCTGAGTGCCAACGAACACCGAATACAGCGACTGGCTGGCCGCCATGTACAGCCGGTTGCGTTTGGGGCCTCCGAAGCACAAGTTGGCGCAGATTTCCGGCAGCAGAATCATACCCAGGCGCTGGCCGGCGGGCGAGAAAATTTGCACGCCGTCGTAGCCCGGCCCGCCGCTTGAACCCGCCCAGATGTTGCCATCGGTATCGGCGCGGATGCCATCGGCGATGCCGGACTTTTCGCCCAGCTTCATGTCGGTAAACACATGGCCGTTGCGGAGCTTCATGCCGTCCAAATCGAATACCTGGACGTTTTTTGGCGCGCCCGTGTCGCAGAGATAGAGCTTCTTGTAATCGGGGGAAAAGCACAGGCCGTTGGGACCATCCAGCTCGTCGGTCACCAATTCAACGCGCGCCGCGTGCGGGTCCACTCGATAGACCGCATTCTTTAATTCGGGCGTCGCTTTGAAGCCCTCGTAGTTCCCCAGCAGGCCGTAGGGCGGATCGGTAAACCAGATCCCGCCATCCGGATGCACCACGACATCATTGGGCGAGTTGAGCAGCTTGCCGTTGTAGCGCTCCGCGAGCACGGTGACCTGGCCGTTGTGTTCGTAGCGAACCACGCGGCGGCCGGCGTGCTCGCAGGTGATTTGGCGGCCTTCGTAATCAAAAGTATTGCCGTTGCTGTAGCCGGAAGGGCTGCGAAACACGGCCACATGATCGTCCTCTTCGATGTGCCGCATCTGGCGGTTGTTGGGAATATCGCTCCACACCACGTAGTTGCCTTCGCCGGACCAAGCCGGCCCTTCAGCCCAACGCGTGCCCACGTAGTGCCGGGAGATGACCCCGTTGAAGACCACGTATTTCATGAAGCTCTTGTCGAGGACGACGATGTCCGGATCGGGATAGCGAATGGGATTATGGTTGGTCCAGTCGCGAGCCGTCTGGCCAAGCAGGGGCGCAGCGGCGGCAGCCAGGCCGCCGGCCGCGGTCAGGCCGAGGAACGAACGCCGGCCCATGGGGCCAGCCGAGAGAGCAGGTGTGCGGGGCATCGGATGCCATTGTATGCCAAAAAGCGGTCACAAATTTCTGACCGCGTCTTCCAGTTGTTTCGCGAGCGCGCGGTAATCGTCGCCGGTCAAGTGCAGCGCGGGTCCGAAGGCGATGTCGACGCGCCCCGGCCGGGCCATCTTCCAGGTTGGATGCAGCACGCGGTCCATCCCGCGAATGCGGATGGGAACCACCGGAATTCCGAGCTTGGACGCGATCATTCCAACCCCCGGCTGAAACGTCCCGATCTCGCCGGTCTCCATCATGATGCCCTCGGGAAAAATGAGCAGGCACCACTTGTCGTTGGAAAACTCGCCGATGTAGCGCAGCGTGGCAAGCGCGCCAGGCTCGCGCTGCGGGATCGGAAAGCAATTGAAAAAAAGCGTGGATAGATAGTAGTTCAAGCTATTGGTGAGGCTGCGGCCGTGAAAATGTTCGTCGAAGAATTCCTTCCGCATCGCCGGCGCCACGCGGTAGCGCCAGCGGGCCGGCAGCGCGCTCAAAATCGACGGCACGTCCATGTAGCTTTGGTGATTGGAAGTGAATATGACCGGGGGCTCGAGATCTTTCAGATTGTCGAGACCGTGAGCGTGGACGTGGGCAAAGATTCGATTCAGCGGCAGCAGAAAGCCAGGGAGAAAAATCCGGCGAGCCGCGCGCGCCGGCGCTCCACGGTTCCATCTGGGGAAATCGTCGCGACTGGTATCGGGGGAACCACTCAACTCGGATTCATCTAAGCCCAGCGCCACGATCCGCTCCACGCGCTCGAGCGACGTCAGGTTCTCGAGCGGGACTTCCAAGCCGCCGGCGGCGCGCCGTTCAGCGGGCGGGGGCGCGCCCTTGGCTATCTCGAGGCGTTTGAGTTTTCCGGTTCCCTCCGTGCGCGGAAAGTCTTCTCGCGGCCAGATCGAAAAACTGCGTACCCGTTGATAGTCGGCCAGACGCGCGTTGGCGCGGCGCAGGACGTCTTCAGCATCGGCGCCCGCATCGAGAATCAATACCGCGTGCACGCGGTCCGTCCCGATCACCGCGGCGTCTCGAACGCCGCGCTGCTGCTTGAGTACGGTTTCGACGTCGCCGGGAAATACATTTAAGCCCTCTGGCGTCACGATCATTTCTTTCTTGCGCCCGAGAATCTTCAGTTCACCGTTGGCCTGCAGTTCGCCGACATCGCCGGTGTGAAACCAGCCATCTTCGAACGCGCGCGCGGTTTCCTCGGGGTGCTGATAATAGCCGGACGTGACGTTCTCGCCGCGCACCAGGATCTCGCCATCGCCGGCGATCTTCACCTCGACGCCCGCGATCGGTTTGCCGACGCTGCCCTGCCGCGCGTGGAAGGGATGATTCAGCGTCACGATGGGCGCGGTTTCGGTTAAGCCGTAGCCCTGGATCACCAGGAACCCGAGATGGGAGAAGAACGCTTCGAGATCGGCCGGCAGAGGCGCGGCGCCCACCACGAAGCTCCAGAACTTCCAGCCGAACAAGCGATGTACCTTGCGATAGCGCCACCAGCGGCGCAGCCAATGACCTTTCAACGGCTTCAATTGGCGCAGTTCCGGAAACGTCTGGATCAAATGCGTACGCAGGATTTCCAGAATTTGCGGCACTGATACCAGCACCGAAACGCGGCGCGTGCGGATCTGCCGAAGAATTTCGTTGGGATGAAATCCGTGCATGAAGATCACCACGCCAGGCAGCATGGGCGGAATGAAGGTCGCCATGGCCTGGCCGAACATGTGGCTCAGCGGCAGCAGGTTGAGAAAACGGATGGGTGCGAAGGGCCGCTGGTAGCGAACGTACTTCTTCACTTCGCGTTCCACCGGAACAATGTTCGCGAGAATGTTGGCGTGCGTAATGATGACGCCTTTGGGTTCGGCCGTCGCGCCGGAAGTGAAGATGATCTCGGCGGTTTGATGTTTCGTGACTGGGGCGGGCTGGATGGAGGCCGCCGGCGTATCGTACATGCCAGGTTCCTCACCGGTCAGAATGGCTCGCGCGCCGACAATGGCGTTGATGCGCTCGACAAATTCAGGCGAAGAGCGGTAGTCGATGGGAACCGCAATCACGCCTTCCAGCAGGCAGCCCCAAAGCGCGATGATCCATTGCGGCCGGTTCTCTCCATACAAGATGATTTTTGCGTCCGGGCCGATGCCTCTTTCACGCAGCCATGCGGCGAATCCACGTGCCCGTTCGGCGATCTCGCGATAGCTATAGTGGCGGGCGGTGAAACCATCGTCATGAATGAGGAACTGGTCGTCGAGCCCGGCAAAGTCATGGAAGAAGTCGAGCAGGGTCTCACGCGGCATCCATAACCATATTCCTTCAGTGCGTGGGCGCGGGCGCGGCCGGAAGATCGGAGTTGAAGATATCGGCCACCGTCTTCCACTTTCCATCCGCCTGCTTTCTCCAGACCTCCAACAGCTTGCCGCGATCCGCCAGCGGCTTGCCTTCGGGATCTTTCGGCGTGATCTGATAAACGCCGATCACGTAGGCCAGTTCGCCGGAACGCGCCACCTCCGCTTTGGTCACCTGCCACGACACCGCGGCATGCGGAGTGAGCAGCGAGGAGGCCCACACCGCGCGAATCGCCTGCTTGCCGGTAGCGATGGGGGAATTGGGAGGCAGCAGGGTCGCGTCGTCGCTGTAATAGGAGACGGTGCCATCCAGATCGTTCGCCTCGGCGGTCTTGGACCATTGGGTGTCCGCATCCCGAACGGCACTTTCGTCCGCCGCGCGAGTGTCGCAGGCAGCGGTCAGCAGGAGCAAGGCAAGACAGCCGCGCAAAGCTAAATCTGGGGTCATAGATAAATCCTCCCGATCAGGGAGATTACCATAGCACATCGGTGTTACGAGTAGTCGGTACACGCGGCTTCAGCCGCGTTTCGCCCGATTTGGAAAAAACGCGGCTGATGAAAGCCGCGTGTACCATTTCAAAGGTGTCCGTGGCGGTCGGAACGCCGGTCTCCCTGGAGCCCAAGGCCGGGGATCGGGATTGAAACCAGTTTTCCGGAGTGAGTGGCAAACATTGGGTAGACGCGGCTTCAGCCGCGTTTCGCCCGATTTGGAAAAACGCGGCTGATGAAAGCCGCGTGTACCATTTCAAAGGTGTCCGTGGCGGTCGGAACGCCGGTCTCCCTGGAGCCCAAGGCCGGGGATCGGGATTGAAACCAGTTTCCGGAGTGAGTGGCAAACATTAGGTAGACGCGGCTTCAGCCGCGTTTCGCCCGATTTGGAAAAAACGCGGCTGGAAGCCGCGTGTACCATTTCAAAGGTGTCCGTGGCGGTCGGAACGCCGGTCTCCCTGGAGCCCAAGGCCGGGGATCGGGATTGAAACCAGTTTCCGGAGTGAGTGGCAAACATTAGGTAGACGCGGCTTCAGCCGCGTTTCGCCCGATTTGGAAAAAACGCGGCTGATGAAAGCCGCGTGTACCATTTCAAAGGTGTCCGTGGCGGTCGGAACGCCGGTCTCCTTGGAGCCCAAGGCCGGGGATCGGGATTGAAACCAGTTTCCGGAGTGAGTGGCAAACATTAGGTAGACGCGGCTTCAGCCGCGTTTCGCCCGATTTGGAAAAAACGCGGCTGATGAAAGCCGCGTGTACCATTTCAAAGGTGTCCGTGGCGGTCGGAACGCCGGTCTCCCTGGAGCCCAAGGCCGGGGATCGGGATTGAAACCAGTTTCCGGAGTGAGTGGCAAACATTAGGTAGACGCGGCTTCAGCCGCGTTTCGCCCGATTTGGAAAAAACGCGGCTGATGAAAGCCGCGTGTACCATTTCAAAGGTGTCCGTGGCGGTCGGAACGCCGGTCTCCCTGGAGCCCCGTGAACGGAACCGAGAACAGCAGCGTTTCAGAATCGCTCCAGCTGGTTCCGTCGGGGAAGGCTGGGGATCGGGATTGAAACCAGTTTCCGGAGTGAGTGGCAATCATACGGCCTTCCAGTAATCCCAAGGAAAGCCGCCGACTGAGCAGGAAAACGCTGGCAATTTGCCCCGATCCATTAGCATTACTCAGAGTTAAATCGCACCCGTCGTCGAGCTGCTGGGAGTTGGCATACAGTTGATGCACCGTTTGCCCGCGCGAACTGGCGCTTCGAATCGGAACTTGCTGCCAAAACCACGGTGGATACCAGGAATCCGCCGGATCCAGCAATAACGTCCGCGTTTCCCCCAGGGGGCCCGCCATCTCGACGGAGCCATTTGGTACCCGGCGGCCGAAAACATCGTGGCCACCGAAAATCCCAAACAAGTTCGGCCAGGTATCGACACCGATGGTGTTCCACGCCTGCGCGGCGGAATTCGAGTAGGGTGCATCGGGCATCCGGTATGCCGCTGGCCCGAAGTTATCCCCTCGCTGATACTGCGTTCCGTTCACGGTAAGCCAGGCATGCGTGGTGACATAGCATTCGCAATCGGAATTGGCCTGCATGACGCTGTAGGCCCAGGACCAAGCGGCGTTGCCGGCGAAGAAATCCATCGCCAGAATTAGCGCCTTTATGCCGGAAATGACGAATTTTACCGCAGTGTTGGCGCCGGTGCTGTCATAAGATCCAATCCAATATGCCATGTCGTCGGCGCCGAGACTCATACCGGACCCGTAAATTGAAGAACGGTTGGTGGCGGAAAAAAAACCGGTTGTGAATTGCGCTCCAAGATGACTCCGGGAAGACGGATCGTGTGCATAATCGTGGTTTCCCGGAGGCGTGGTAAATGCAATGCCATTCGTGTCCAGAATGGTCCAAGCGTTCTCCGCATTCTTGAACTGATCGCCGGCAGTGTCGTTCACGCAATCGCCAACGCCCACCACCGCCTTGATGTTCGCGGCAAAGGCCGGTTTGCTGGATGTGAAAACGATGTTTCTGTGGTCGACGATCCACTGCATCATGGCGGAGTAATACGTACCGAGGCCGTTTGGGCACGCATCGGCCAGGTATTGAGGATCGGGAATAATGGCGATGGTGAAATCGGCGCCCGTTTCTACCGCTGCCGCGGCGGTAGACGGGTTTGCGAAGCGCGATGCCGCTGCGCCTGCCAGACCGCTCAGGACAGCCGCCCCGAACCCGCGCCGGGTAATTTTCTTCAGAAGGCGTTTCGGCGAGAGCCCGCCGTGTTTGATCACGTACTCCAGTTCAGTCACTAGATCGTGCCTTAGGGTTTCGACGCCGACGGCCCTTGAAAGGTTCCTCCGGAAGTTGGCGCTTGATGTATGATGAACGGACAATGAAAACCCAGGGCGTCCTGTGCCTGGCGCTGTTGCTCGCTGATCCATTTGCCGCGACTCGGGCGAACGCACAATCGAGTCAAAATTCGGGTCTTGGAGCGGTGAACATTCATGAAGGTTTGGCGGTGGGCGCCATCGTTGGGGCTGCCGCGATTGTTGGCGTCGGGATCGCTTTGCTTGTCCTTCATAAGCGCGGCGTGGTCGTGGGTTGTATAGCTGAATCTGGCGGCAAGCGGACTCTGGTGCGCTCCGACAAGAAGGTCTACTCGCTTCTGGACCCCGGCCCATCCCTGCCCATGGGCGACCGCGCCAAGCTGAAGGGTCATACATCAGGCCCCAGGTCAGCTCCTTCGTTCCAGGTGCAAAAGGTTTTGAAAGACTACGGCCGCTGCCAGCCGTAGGAGCGCGCCGGGCGCTTGCCTGTAACTACAAAAAGCGCTACATTTGATGACATACGAATGGGACGGGGCCGAGAACAGAAGTAACGTTGCCAAGCACGGTCTGGATTTCGAGGATGCTGAGTTGGTTTTTACCGCTCCCTGCGTCACCTTCGTGGATAACCGGTTCGACTATGGAGAGGAACGGTTTGTCACTTTGGCTTTGCTTGGCGGACGGCTGGTGATGATAGCCCACGCCCAGCGCGGCGAGACAACGCGCATTATCTCCATGAGAAAGGCGAACCGACGTGAGCAGAAAATCTATCAAGAGCGACTTGGCACGCCTTGACCGGATGAAGGACTCCGACATCGACTATTCCGACATCCCGCCGCTTGGAGACGAGTTTTTCAAAAAGGCAACAATTGCATGGCCCCCACCGAAAGACCAATTGACCATCCGCCTTGACGCTGACGTGCTCAAATGGCTGAAGTCCAACGGCCGAGGTTACCAGACGCGCATCAATCACATTTTGCGCGCCGCCATGGAGAGCCAGCTCCCGCGCCGGGTGCCTTCCGTGGAAGCACCGAAGAAGAATGCGCGTACACGCAGCAAATCGAGGCCAGCGTGACGCTGGGTATTGAGGGAGCTTCTCAGCCTCCGGCCACGCCGGTCACACGCATCCCGACCTAGCCGAATCATCCACTTCCCCTTCGCCTCACCCCGATTTTCTTGACACCCGCCGCTACACTGGAAGCGCATGAATCACCACGCCGCCCGCGCATTCTGGCTTCGTTTTGCCAAATTCGGAAAAAAGCGCCAGTCGCGGGCGCAAAACTAGGTCACTTGCGCCACCTTTTTCGTAAGCCGCTCAACCAATCACCAAACAACCAGCAACCAATCACCAGACCCTGATAAAATCCCAACCATGAAATTCCCGATGCTCGCGTCGTTCGCGGCCCCGTTGCTGCTCGCCACCTTGGCCTCCGCGCAAACGCGCAACCAGGCGCTGATCGAGGACCTCGTCACCGCCAATCACATCCTGGCCAATGAGGGAATTCTGGATGGCTACGGCCACGTCAGCGTGCGCGACTCGGCGAATCCAAATCATTATTTTCTATCGCGCTCACTCGCGCCCGGTTTGGTAACCGCGGCCGACATCATCGAGTACGATCTGGACAGTAAACCAATCGATGACCAACGGCTGAGTTATCGCGAGCGCTTCATCCACGGCGAGATCTACAAAGCGCGCCCGGACGTGATGGCCATCGTTCACGATCATTCGCCGGCCGTGATTCCGTTCAGCGTCAGCTCCGTGCCGCTGCGCGCGGTGTCGCACATGGCGGCGTTCATCGGCGAAGGCATTCCGGTGTTCGAGATTCGCGACGTGGACGGCATGACCGACATGCTGGTATCGAGTCCCAAGCGGGGAAGAGCGCTAGCCACGGTACTGGCAAAGTATCCGGCGGGTCTGATGCGCGGGCATGGGGCGGCGGTGGTGGGCGAGTCCGTCAAGGTCGCGGTGGGCCGTGCGATTTATCTCGATCTCAACGCCCGAGTCCAGGAGCAGGCCATTCTGCTGGGCGGGAACGTAAAATACTTCGAGCCGGAGGAGGCCAGGAAGACCGCGCCACAGGACGGCTTCGAGCGCGCCTGGGATGTTTGGAAACGCAAAGTCATGGCGAAGTGACGAACTTCCGCGCCAGATCTTGCGTCGCGCGCGCCAGCAGGTTCACATCCAACCCCACTGCGACGAAGCTACATCCGAGCGACAGATAGTAGCGCAACAGCGTTTCATCCGTGCTCAAAATGCCCGCGGCGCGCCCATTGGAACGAATGCGGCGGATGGCGTCCTCGATAGCGCGCGCGACATCGGGGTGTCCTGGCTTGCCCAAGTGGCCGAGCGCCGCTGAGAGATCCGCTGGCCCGATGAAAACGCCGTCCACGCCCTCCACCGCGCAGATTGCATCCAGATTTTCGAGTCCCAAGCGCGTCTCCACTTGGACTAACAGACACATCTGATGGTTGGCCTGGTGCAGATAATCTGTCACACGGTTCCATTGGGACGCGCGCGCCAGAGCGGCCCCAACTCCGCGAATTCCCGCCGGCGGGTACCGCATGGCCGCCACCAATTGCTTGGCTTGTTCGGCGCTCTCCACCATGGGAACCAGCAACGTCTGCGCGCCGATGTCGAGCAATTGTTTGATGAGTGGGACTTCGCCCGAGACCGGCCGCACAATAGGATGCACTGGGTGGGCGGTCACGGCCTGCAACTGCGCGAGCGTGGACCGCACGTCGTTGGGAGCGTGCTCGCCGTCAATTAACAGCCAATCGAAACCGGCGCCGGCGCAGATTTCCGCGCAGACCGGATCCGTCAAGCCCAGCCACAAGCCGATCTGCGCGCGCTCGCCGGTTTTCAACGCGGCTTTGAAGATATTGTGTTTTATTTCCATGCGGCCTTATTCGAAATGGCACGAAATGCAGCCGAACGTTCCATAGTCGATGTGGAACGTGTCGCCGCGGCGCACTGCCACGGGGCGTGTGAACGATCCGCCCAAAATCACTTCGCCCGCAGCCAGAGACACTCCGTGCGGCGCGAACTTGTTCGCCAGCCACGCCACGCCATTGGCCGGATGATTGAGCACCGCCGCCGCGACGCCCGACTCTTCGATCGCTCCATTGCGATAACAAACCGCCGAGACCCAGCGCAGGTCGGCATCCAGCGGCCGGAACGGGCGCCCTCCGCAAATCAGTCCAGCGCCGGCGGCATTATCGGAGATGGTATCCACCACCTTGCGCGTGGCGTGGGTCTCGGGGTCCACCTGCTGGACGCGGGCATCGATAATCTCGATGGCGGGCGTCACGTATGCGGTGGCGCTGAGGACATCGAAAATGGTGCAGTTGGGCCCTTGCAACGGCTTGCTCAGGACGAACGCCAGTTCCACTTCCAGGCGTGGAACGATGAAACGCTCGGCCGGAATACTGGAGCCGTCGGCGAAAAACATGTCATCCAGCAAGACGCCGTAATCGGGCTCACTGATGTTGGAGGAATACTGCATGGCCTTCGAAGTCAAACCGATCTTGTGGCCTTGCACGACCCGGCCGGCGCCGGTCTTCAGGTTCACCCAGGCTTTCTGCACCGCATACGCGTCGTCGATCGTCATGGCCGGATGCTCAAGCGAGAGCTGTCGGATTTGCGTACGCGCCCGTTCCGATTCGTCCAGGCGTTTCGCCGCTTCCTGAATAGCGCGGTCATCCAACATGTGCTGGCTCCTCTGGTGGGCCGACGATGGTGTTTGTCAAACTACCGATGCCTTCGATTTCGGTGATCACCTCGTCGCCCACCTGGACACCGGCCAGCCCCTGGGGTGTCCCGGTCAAAATGATATCGCCCGCTTGGAGCGTCATGAAACCGCTCAGGTACTCGATCAGCGCGGGGATGTCGAAAATCATGTCGCGGGTGTTGCCTTCTTGCGTGACTTTACCGTTCACCAGCGTGCGCAGCCGCAGGTTCATTGGATCGGGCACGTCTCCCGCATCCACCAGCCAGGGACCCAACGGAGTGGCGAAGTCCCGGCTCTTGGCGCGAAAATTCGGACGATAGAAATCCTCCAGGTAGTCGCGAACCGCGTAGTCGTTGGCGACCGTGTAACCGGCCACATAGTGGTACGCTTCGGCCCTGGTCACTTTGCGCACCGTTTTTCCGATTACGACAGCGAGCTCGCATTCATAATGCATGTAGGCGACTCCCGGCGGGCGGCGCGTTTGTCCCAGGTGTCCGCACAGAGATTGAGGGCCCTTCATGAATACCAGCGGCTCATCGGGAGGCTTGAATGCCAGCTCTTTGGCGTGATCGGCGTAGTTCAGTCCCAAGGCGAAGATGGTCCCCGGCTGGATGGGCGGAAGCCAGACAATTGGATTTCCGGAGTGAAGGCGAGGGTCGCCTTCGGTCACGTGGTGGATCGCACCGGCGTGTGCGACGCGAGCGTGCTTCATTGGGGGGCAACCTCAGCTACGACGTTGTTTTCAATCGCCGGCAAACCCTCGACCTCCACTCGCACCCGATCGCCGGCTCCAGCGAGCGGTGCATCGGGCGGTTCGCCGACGAGCAGAATGTCGCCGGGCTCAAGAGTCAGGAACTCGCCGATATCCGCGATCAAACGATCGATTGGGCGGACCAGATCCGCTATGTTCGCGCGGCATCGGAGTTCACCGTTGATCAAAATTCGAATTTCTTCCGGCTTACGATCTGTCACTTCCGAACCAATCACGCAGAATCCATCGCGGCAACGCTCGCGAATGGCCGGCCGGAAATAGGATGCATGCGGGATGCTGACATCGTTGACAGCGACATAGCCAGAGCCGATTGCGACTCCGACAGTTCCGGCCATCTTCAATTGTTTTGCGCCGGGCGGCAGCACGATCGCCGCGCCGCTCACATTCCAGGTGTTCCTCGGACGCAGATGGAGCACTGGCGCGATGGGAGGCTTGCTCAGTTTTTCCAGTTCAGCGCGAAAGTTGAGAATCACGCCGTATACCGCATTTGCGCACGGCTGCAGCATCGTCAGGACGTTTAACGAAGTCCTCCATCACCGCCTTGCGCAGCAGATTCGGCGGCAACAGGCCCTGCGACAGGATGAAATCGTGGAAGCGCTGGGCATTGAATTTGGGGCCGAGGGCTTTCTCGGCGGCGGCTCGAATTTCAAACAGGCGCGTGTAGCCGTCAAAATAGGACGGCGCCTGGCCAGGCAGGCGGAAAGTAAAGCGCTCCACTTCCTCGGTTGCAAAAGCGGGCGAGCAAACCACGTCTTTTTCGAGGATCTGCATGGCTTGATCGGGAGTGATCTTGCCCTGCTGCAATTCCGGATCGAGAAACGCGCGGGCGGCGCGCAGCATGCGGTAATCCAGCGAGACCAGTTGGGCATCGTCCGGCATATAGGGCAGCATCATCCATTCCGCATACAGTCCCCAGCCTTCGACGTTGGTGCTGTTGAAGGCGAACAGCGCCCGAGCCAGCGACACGCCCCGCTCCACCATGGCGTCGAACTGCAGGCCGTGGCCGGGCCGGGCTTCATGCGCGGTAAGCGTCCAGGAAGCAGCCGCGTAGTTGAAATCGTCGTACTGCAGCGTTTGGCCGCCTTTGCCGGTTGTTTCGAGCGGGAGCACAAACTGGCCGCGCTCGCCATGATTATTGAGCAGCGGCGGAGGAAGATAATGCGGCGCGGGTTGCTGCGCGGTCTCGGCAGCCGAAGCCAGACGTATGACGGCCGGCCGATCGGGCAGCGTCACCAGATGCTCGCGCCGGATGATGCCCTCGATTTCCGAAAGCCGCTTTTGATAAGACGGCAGCACCTGATCGCCCGGGATCTGATCCTTCTTCAAGGCCGCGATGACGTCGCGATAATCGGCAGACGGGAGATTGCGCTCCTTCGCGATCTTGGCGGCAAGAGGCTGCATTTGGTTTTGCAGGTCGGTAAACGCCTGGTGCGCCAGACGCGTGAGTTCCTCCGGCGTGTAGTCGATGCCCGAATTTGCCAGCGCGATCGAGTACAGCTCCGGCGGTAGCCGGAAATCGACGCGCGCCCTGGGCAACACTTCGTTGCGGACAAAAACGTCGTAAGACGCGAGTTGCTCCTTCAGTTTGGCAAATGCATCCTGATAGCCGCTTAGTTTGTACTTTTCGAATAACTGGCCGATCCCGGCGATGTAAGTGCCGGTGTCTTCCAGGTTCTTTTCTACTTCCACTTTGGCCGGCCCAACCAGCCCCGGCGTTTTCAACTTCTCGCGAAAGCGTTCCTCGGCCTGGAGGATGGCCGGTTCGTACCCAGGTTCCAGGCCGGTGTACTTGCGCAGCCGTACCACCGCCGCGGGACGGCGGGCAGCCACGATCTGGTCGTCCAGAAGGCTTTGGATGCCGAAGAAAATGTTGCCTGCGACATCGTTGTAAGGCAGAAGATTGCGCTCCGAAGCTTCCGAGGAGCGAATGTCGCTATCGGCTTGCGCGATCAGGATCTCGAGGTCCTGGCGCACCAGCGGGTCCTTCTCCGCCGCCAGCCGCTTCTGCAATTCGATGCGAGCAACCGCCGTGTCTCTGCGGAAGCGCTCGGGCAGCTCCGGCGACAACGTGCTGATCTGCTCGTCCAATCCGGGCACACCCGCTTGCCCAGCCTGCTCGGGCGAATAGCGCGCCATGATGGCGACCAGTACCTCAGCATTCTGGTTGCTCCTGGCCACCCACGCAGGCGGGCTCTGGGCCAGGACGGCGGCCACTACGCAAAAAACCAAAACCGTGAAGCGCATACCTTAGAGTATCCGTAAAACGCGCGGCCCAGCTTAGCCGGGCCAAACCTGGTGCGCCGTTTCCACCACCAGGCGCAGCTTTTGGAACTGCTGGTCCACGCTGAGCGCGTTGCCTTCGCTGGTGGAAGAGAACCCGCACTGCGGGCTCAGGCAGATCTGATCGAGGGGCACGTATTTGGAAGCTTCATCGATGCGGCGCTTGATATCGTCCTTCTTCTCCAACTCGCCGCGTTTGGAGGTGAGCAGCCCGAGTACAACCTTCTTGCCTTTGGGCACAAAACGCAGCGGCGCGAACGTTCCCGAACGCGCGTCATCGAACTCCAGGAAGTAGCCATCCACTTTCAGTTCGCCAAACAGGGCTTCGGCCACGTGATCGTAGCCGCCGGACGCGGCCCAGGAGGAGCGGAAATTGCCGCGGCACAAATGCGTGCAGACCGCCAAGCCAGCGGGTTTGTGGGCGAGCGCTTCGTTCATGGTCCGAATGTGGCGGAGGTGGGCGTGCTCGCCGTCTTCGCCCATTTTGTTTACCGCCTCGCGCTGCGCCGGATCGTTCAAATAGGCCAGGCTGATGTCGTCGAGTTGCAAATAAGTGCAGCCCAGCTTTGCCAATTCGGCGATTTCCTGGGCGTAGACCTGCGCCAGATCGTGCCAGAATTCGTTGACGTCGGGGTAAATGGCTGGATCGATCGCCGCGCGCCCGCTGCGGTAGTGCATCATGCTGGGGGACGGGATGGTCAGCTTGGGAGTGGCGTGCGCGACGGATTTCAGAAACGCGAAGTCTTCTCCAAAAATGCATTTATCCAGCTTGAGCTTGCTTTTGATTTGCAAGGCCGCCGGAGTGAATTCGACCACTCCCTGTTCATTGCGAAACTGGGCCTTCTGATTGCCTTGCACTTTCGCCGTCCCGCCCACCTGGTACAGAAAATCCATGTGCCAGGAAGCGCGGCGGAACTCGCCGTCGGTGACTCCTTCGAGCCCCAGATCCTCTTGCTGGCGGACAACTTCGCGGATGGCTTGATCCTCGATGCGGCGCAGCTCGGCCGGGCTGATGCGGCCATTGCTTTGGTCCGCGCGGGCTTGCAGCAATTCCGGCGGACGCAGCAGGCTACCCACGTGATCGGCTCGAAAGGGCGGGGTCTTGGTTTGAACCATCGCGTCCAGTTTACAGCTAAACCCCTCGGCGGTTGCCCCACAAATCAATGTGCAGGCGGGGGGTGATGCGGAAGCCTTCCCGCTTGGCGAGGTCGGCCAGCCATCGGCCGCGCTCGGCCAGGACAGCCGTATCTACGCCCTCGGGCATCAATAACACGCGGTTGCGCGAGGCGCCGATCTCATTGACGATCGCGTTCACTTGTTGAAGATCGACCGGATCGGCGATCACGAATTTGAGCTGATACGGATAGAGTTGGATCAGCCGCCGCAGGATTTCGGGCTGATAGCGCAAGCGCTCGTGCTGATCGGCCCAGCGGCCGTTGTCGCGCGTGTGCGGCGTGGAGTTAGCGAGTTTGGGGCTGATGCTCATCAGATCGCAGCGGACGTTGGCATCCACTGTGCCGGCGGTCTCGATGGTGATGTGCTGCGCAAGCCGGTGAGTGAGATCGGCTATTTCGGGAGCGATCATCGGTTCGCCGCCGGTGATCACAACGTGCGACGCGCCGTAGCCGTTCACCTGGTCAACGATCGAATCCAGCGAGCGCTCCTCGCCCTCCGGCTGCCATGAGGTGTAGGGCGTATCGCACCATGCACAGCGCAAGTTGCAGCCGCTGGTGCGCACGAAAACCGATGGCACGCCCACCAGCGTACCTTCGCCTTGAATGGAATAAAAGATTTCAGAGATTTTCAATCGTGTACTCGAGAGGGTCCTTGAGACCCGCGTCCGCAAAACCTTTTAGCCGCAACCGGCACGAATCGCACAGACCGCACGGCCGGCCTTGGGCGTCCGGATCGTAGCAACTATGTGTCAGCCGGAAATCGACGCCCAGCTCACCGCCCAGCTTGATGATCTCGCATTTCGAAAGCCGAATGAGCGGCGCGTGAATCTTCAGATGGGTGCGGCCTTCGACGCCGGCCTTGGTTGCGAGGTTAGCCATGTTCTCGAACGCCGCGATGAATTCTGGACGACAGTCGGGATAGCCCGAGTAATCGATGGCGTTGACGCCGATGAAGACGTCGGAGCTGGAGAGTACTTCGGCCCAGGCCAGCGCGAACGAGAGGAATATGGTGTTGCGCGCGGGCACATAGGTGACTGGGATGCCGGCGTCCAGGCCCGCTTTTGGTACCGCGATGTCGGCAGTGAGCGCCGATGCGCCGAAGGCGCGCAGGTCGATAGAGACTACTCGATGCTCGGCCGCGTCCAGGCTGGATGCCAGGCGCGCCGCCGCTTGCAATTCCGCGCGATGCCGCTGGCCGTAATCGAAACTGAGCGCGTAACACTGGTAGCCTTCGCGCCGGGCCACAGCGAGGCAGGTGGCAGAATCCAGGCCGCCGCTCAGCAGGCAGACCGCGGGTTTCGGTGGCATAGCCGGGGATTCCATGCAGGAGAACTTTTATTATAAATTGCTCTCAGAACGTCAGATGCCAATCTGGCCGCGAATCAACTGGGACTTAGTTGCGGAAAATCAAAGTAAACCGCTCCCTCACGGTCGCGGCTCAGAAGGCCTTTCAGAGCCGAGCGCGTGAGCAAGCGGCGTCCCAAAATCAGGTACGCCAATTTCTGCCACAAGTACTAGCAGTGGCGCGAACTCGCCGCGCGGAAGCCTCACGCCGTGGCGGCCTCCTTCTCCACCAGGTAATCGGCGTATGGGCCCTTGAAGTCCTCGATCTCTCGGTTTTCGAAATGCCAGACGCGGGTGGCCACTTCATCCACCAGATCGTGATCGTGCGTCACCAGCAGCACTGTTCCATCGTACTTCTGGAGCGCTATGTTCAGAGCGTTGATCGATTCCAGGTCCAGGTGGTTGGTGGGCTCATCGAGCACCAGGAAATTGGGCTTCTGAAGCATCAACCGGCAGAAAACGAGACGCGCGGCTTCGCCACCCGAAAGCACATCGGTGCGCTTGGTGGCATCCTCGCCACTGAACAACATCTGACCGAGCAGGCCGCGCAATTCCTGCTGCGATGCCCTGGGATCGAACTCGTGCAGCCATTCGAGCAGCGTGGCGCCGGGCTGGATGTTGTGTTCCTGCGAGAAATATCCCACGGCCACCTCATGCCCCCAGGTAACCATGCCGCTGTCGATCGGAAATTCGCGCTCCGGCGCATCCACGAAACCGGTTGCATTGCGCAGCAGCGACCGCAGCATGGTGGTCTTCCCCGCCCCGTTGCGGCCCAGCAATGCGATTTTTTCGCCGCGCGCGATGGATGCGGTGAAGTTCTCGATCACCCGCAGGTCGCCGTAAGACTTCGAGAGCCCTTTGATTTCGAGTGGATGCCGGCCCGACGGATGCTCGTTTTGAAACCGGATATAGGGGCGTTGGATGTTGGATTTCGCGAGGTCGGAGGTCTGGAGCCGTTCCACTTCTTTCTTGCGCGACGTGGTTTGGGCCGACCGGGTGCCGGCCGAGAACCTGGCGATAAACTCGTTCAGCTGCGCGATCTTTTTCTCTCGCTGGGCGTTGCCGGCTTCCACGCGCGAGCGGATCTGAGTCTTGGCCAGCACCATGTCGTCATAAGCGCCGGTATAGGTGATGATGCTCTGATAATCGATGTCCGCGGTGTGGGTGCACACTTCGTTCAAAAAATGGCGGTCGTGGGAGATCACGATCAGGCAGCCCGCGTAGGCCAGCAAATATTTTTGGAGCCAGTGAACGGAATCCAGATCCAGGTTGTTGGTGGGCTCATCGAGCAGCAGAACGTCGGCGTTGCTGAATAGCGCCTGCGCCAACAGCACGCGCACCTTCTGTCCGCCTTGCAGCTCCGACATCCTGCGCTCATGCAGCTCTTCCGGGATGTCCAGGCCCTGCAGCAAAACCGCCGCGTCGGCTTCGGCCGTGTAGCCGCCCTGATCTCCGACAATCCCCTCCAACTCGCCCAGGCGCATGCCGTCTTCGTCGGTCCATTCGTTGGGATTTTCGTAGAAGCGTTCGCGCTCCTGCAAGGCATCCCAGAGCGGCGCGTTGCCCATGATCACGGTATCCAGGACGCGGAAAGAATCGAACGCGAACTGATCCTGGCGCAGAATGCCGATTTTCTTCGGCCGGATGACCGCGCCCTTCTCGGGCTCGATTTCACCGGTAAGAATTTTCATGAACGTGGATTTGCCGGATCCATTGGGGCCTGTGATGGCGTAGCGGCGGCCCTGTTGGAAGGTGGTGGTTACTTCTTCAAACAGGATGCGGGCGCCGAAGCGCATGGATAGTTCGTTAACTGAGATCAAGGTAGAAACTGCTTACTTGGGATTTGCGGATCGAGCCAACGCAGGGAATCGGGCCGCTTCAAGATGATTATACCAGGGCACCGCTCGCTCAGGCGCGGCCCGTCGGTAAGTGCGTTGAACGATGAGGCTGTCAGCTATCGTATTCACCGCAACGAGGTCATGCTCCACGGATTCACGAGTACGTCGCTTGTGGCGCCCCCGCTCAGAGCGCTCAAATAGCGGTCGCGGGCTAAGCTTCCCTTAACACTCCATGCCGGCGAATAGATGGCCAAATCACTGCCCTGCACGCCGGCGAGCGGCAGGCGGTCGGATAGTTCCTTCAAGTACTCAGGCACACCGTTATAGCCGTTGAAATACCCCCAGTTAGCGTAGTCGTGCCAGGCTATATACCCGCCGCCAGACAGAAGCGGAAGCAACAATTCGGTGTCGTGACGAACGCACTCATAGGTGTGGTCCGCGTCAATAAAGATAAGGTCATAACTGGCAGGTGCGTCCCCAGCAAACAGTCCTGGGCTCGTCTCCCCAACCCGACGCTCGATCCGGGCCGCTTCCTCAGTCTGCCGATAGGCCTCGCCATGCTCTGGATAGCGATCCACCGTGACGATCGTCGCATCCCCACCAATATTTTGAGCCAAGCAAAGGGCGGTATAACCGCGAAAGCTGCCAACTTCAAGAAGCCGCCTGGGCTTCGTACAGAGCGCGAGCTTCAGCAGCATGACGATATCTTGCGTGGGCGTGGACCAACTCCCGCGTGGCATCTTCCGCAGTGTGACAGGCTGATCGTCAAAATCGTCAAACAGGTCCGACAGTGTCAGGGACGGCAAGGTTAGCCGCTGGCGTAATAGATAGCACAACGCGCGGTCCGCAATTGGCCGGTTGCGAAGTATAGGAGTGAGAACACTTGCAAGCGGTTTAGCCAGATTCATTGCTGCAGCACAGGGCGCATCTCGGACCCGTAAGATATTCCGAAGAAATGCCGGCGCGACCATATTCCACACGTAGAGCCGGACGAACACCAAGGTAACCGCAATTGCACTAAGTCCGTCCAGTTGTGGAAGCCAGCCGCCCTGGTGCACATGTTTGCCCGCATTTGATGGGACGGAATTCAACCTCTCGCAAGACGCAGCTAAGAGCAACTCCGACGAAGAGGTCGCGCGCAGAACGTCTGAAAAGACAATGTACCACGGTGTACGAAGGGGCAAATCTCGCTGACCAACCGGCAGTGGCATCTCGCAACGATGCGACGCTGGAACATTTCTGGTCGTCAACTCGCCAGGAAGTCTTGCGCCGCGACGCAGAGGAGCTTACGACAGAGGTGTCACGCGCGTTACCCGAGCTGTTCGAACGCATACCCGGCGCGGAGTACCGTGGCGTCGTCGCCAATGCGGCCCACGATCATCATTCCGATCGGCAAACCATCCAGCTTTCCGCAGGGAACGCTCAGGCCCGGGTGACCGGTGACATCGAATTGCGGGGTGTTGAGCGCCGCGCCGTCGGAGGCTTTCAGGCTGGCCGCAAAGTCCACGTTCGTGGGCGGCAGCTTGGGCGGACGAGCGGCCACGGTGGGCATCACCAGCACGTCCACCTGGGAACCCAGCGCTTTGTCGTAAGCCGCTCGCACCATCAGCGCTGCGTTTTGGGCGCGCGCATAATACAGGCCGTCCCCGGTGCGATCGAGCATCCGCTCCATCACCAGCCCCATCTTCATCTCGGGCGGAAACAACGCGGCGCGATCCTGGAGATGCTTCACGTAGAACTCGGCCAAGTCGATTTGATAATGACCCTTCCAGTTCATGCCCATCGAATTCCGCGGCATGGCCGAACTCACCAGGTTCACGCAATCCACGGCCAACGTAGTGTGCTCGGGGACCGAAACCGTAGTCACGACGGCGCCTGCGCGTTCAAAACGATGCGCCGCGTCCAGCACCAGGGCATCGACGTCCTTCTCGCCGTCCGGCAGTCCGAATCCCTCTTTCAGAATGCCGACCCGAAGCCCCTTGCCGCCGGCCTTCATCAGCGTGGTGTAGGGCTGGCGCTGCAACGATGCATGTTGCCGGGGGTCCAGACCATCCGCACCAGCCAATGTTTCCAGCATCAGAGCGCAATCATGCACGGTGCGCGCCATGGGGCCCACGTGATCGATGGTGATTTCGAGCGGGAAAATGCCGGTGAACGGGACCAATCCCCAGGTTGGCTTTAGGCCGACGATGCCGCAAAAGGCGGAGGGCACACGAATGGACCCGCCTTCATCGCAGCCGATCGCCATGTCGACTACGCCCGACGCAACCAGAGCCGCGCTGCCGCTGGACGATCCGCCGGTGGTGCGGGTGTGGTCGTGCGGGTTGAGCACAAAGCCAGTGTCGGCAGTGTGACTGCCGAAACTCGCACAGAAGCTCTCGCACACCGATTTGCCAGTGATTTCGGCGCCCGCGTCGAGGAGCCGGGTTACAACGGTGGCGTCGCTGGATGGAACGAACCCTTCCATCACTTTCGAGCCGTTCATCATCGGCAAACCCGCGACGCACACATTGTCCTTGATGGCGATTTTTTTGCCGGCCAGCGGCCCAGTGGGCGCGCCTTTAATGGACGCCGTGACGTACCAGGCGCCGAGCGGGTTTTCCGCAGCCGCCGGACGCACGGATTCGCGTGGCCCATACCCGGGCGGGGCTGGGGGTGGGGCCGCTTTCGTCACCCGGTCCAGGCTCTTTAAGTAAGTGGCCGCGTAGGAGTGGACGGCCTTGAGCTCCGCATCGGAGAGTTCGAATCCAAGCGCCTGCGCGTCCTGCCGTATGTCATCCAGCGTCGGCTGGCCGCTGGTCGTTGCACTGCTTCCAGCCGAGCTCACCTTACTACAACCAATTGTGCTGCCTCCAACGGCGGCCAACATTCCCGCAATCGCTTCACGACGGCGCATGGGCTCCTCCCAGTCAATGTTCGAGTATGCTACTTGCGACGGTACCGCGCAACTACTTGACGACACTACTTGACAGAATCCGGCAGTGTGTGTTGCTTTTGAATTCATTATGAACAAGCTCGCCGTGGCGCTCACCGTTTGCGGGTTATGTGCGCCGCTCGCCGCGCAATGGCTCGATTACCCCACGCCTGGGGTCCCGCGCTTACCGAACGGCAAACCGAATCTTTCGGCGCCCGCGCCGCGCACGGCGGATGGAAAACCGGATCTGTCCGGCATCTGGCGAGGGCCTGGCGGCGGAAGCTACGATCGCAACGTTGCACGCGATCTGAGCCCCGGCGACGTGCAGCCCTGGGCCGAGGCGCTGTACCAGCAGCGCGTGCGAGACATGGGCAAGGACGCCCCGCGCGCCACTTGCCTGCCCGACCCGTTTCCTTACTACCATATGGTGGATGTAGCCCGGTTCGTCCAAGCGCCGGGACTGATCGTCGTTCTGTATCAGGGAACCACCAATAGCGTTCATCGAACCATCTTCACGGACGGCCGCGAGCTTCCGAAGGATCCCAACCCCGCTTGGATGGGCTATTCGGTGGGGCATTGGGAGGGCGACACGCTAGTGGTGGATACCGCGGGTTTCAACGATAGAAGCTGGCTCGATATCGAAGGGCATCCTCATACCGAAGCCCTGCACATTACCGAGCGCTTCCATCGCGTCGATTACGGGCACATGGATCTGGTGTTGACTATCGACGATCCGAAAGCTTTTACCAAAGCGTTTTCATTGAAGATTCCGAAGACATTGGACCCGGACACCGATTTGCTCGAAAGCGTTTGCGAGAATGACCGCTCGGTACCGCACATGCTCGGCGGCGTAACCGTCACTAAGCTGGCTCCGAACGTCCTTGCGAAGTACGCGGGGACCTATGAGTACGCGCCGGGACGCCAGGCCGTGATCTCCATCGAGAACGATCTGCTGTTCTTGCAGCAAGGGACGAATCCGCTGCGGCTGCCGCTGGTGGCCAATTCAGAAACGCGGTTTGTGTCGCGCACCGAAGGCGACACTATCGATTTCACGAAAGACTCTCAAGGCGTGATCACGGGGTTCGTTTACCATCGCGGGGGCAATCCCGATCGAACGGCCGTCCGAAAGAAATGACGGCAGGCGTTACTTGGCGGTCAAGTGCCGCAGGTCCCGTTCATTCTCGTTGCAGACGAACTCCATGATTTCGGTATTCGGCGCCAGCTCCGGATGAAGTTCGGCCTTCCATGGCCTGGTATAGGCTTTCGGATCGTCGATAGTGAGCTGAATATCCATGTGACCAAAGTCGCGCCGGCGCATTCGTTCCGTCAAACGCATGGCATCCGTGGTGGGATTGCCAAATCCGGATAGCCAGGCCTTTCCATTGAAGCCGTTGGATTCCACTACTAGCGTGTCGCCCTCCCAATGTCCTACCGAATACCCGCCCCAAGTGGGATTGGGGTCTTTCGGAAGCTCGCGCCCGTCCAGGAATATTTGGCGATACGTGGTTTGATATTCGTAGAGAATTACGATGAGTTCGGGAGTTTGGACGATCTTATGGAGATCGAACGCATCTGCCTTGGGCGTGCCGCGCGGCAGGCACTTGGACTCAGGGTTGTCCATCAGGTTGTTGGCGGTGTTCTGGTCGAACAGCGCCTTCGCCCACGGCTGCCACGGAATGTCGATGCCTTTGAGATAGTAACCGGAGCTGCGCGCGTTGGGTTGCTCCCAGACTCCGGAGAGATTGGGTTTTCCGTCGGGCATCTTCGGCGCAGGCGCGGCGAGGTCAGGCTTACCGTCGGCGGTGCGCGGGATTCCGTGTGCCGGGTAGTTGATCCATTGCGCATAGGCCTGAGTGCCGCACAATAATGCTGCGCCAATCGTCCAAAGGGGTGCGCCGCGAAACCACATCGGTAAGAACCGCAGTGTACCAGAACCGCGTACATGATAGGCTCATGCAAATGGAACGCCGAGTCGCCCTCGCGGGTTTGTTCATCGCCATCGTCTCCGCAAGCGCCCAAGCGCCGTCCGGCGAAGCCATTTACAAACAGCGCTGCGCCGGCTGTCACGATCAAGCCGGTTCGCGCATTCCTCCGCGCGAGGCGCTTCAAAAGATGCCGGCGGTGCGCATTTTGCGCGCATTGAACGCGGGCGCCATGATGACGGTGGCGTATCCCATGCGCCGCGAAGAACGCGAAGCGGTGGCGGCGTACCTGGGCACGCCCGGCTCGGAACCCGGCCCCAAATCCGAGGCGTTTTGCAAAGAGCGCGCGGCCCCGTGGCGATCAACCGCGAAATATTTCTGGAACGGCTGGAGTCCCACGCCCGAGAACGCGCGCTTCCAATCCGCCGCCGAGGCACGGCTTTCCGTCAGCCAGGTGCGCAAGCTCAAACTCAAATGGGCTTTCGGACTGGACGGCGACATCTCCGCTTATTCGCAGCCCACCGTCGTGGGCGGAAATATATTCACCGGCAGCGCGGCGGGCGTGGTTTACGCGCTGGAAGCCGCCACCGGATGCATCGAATGGACGTACCAAGCCAGCGCACCCGTGCGCGAAGCAATAGCAACCGCCCCGATCGATAATCGGCACGCGGTGCTGTTTGGCGATCTCACCGGCACGTTTTACGCGCTCGAAGCCGAAACCGGCCGGTTGCTTTGGAAGAAACGAATCGAGGAGCACGAAGCGGCGTTGCTCACCGGCTCGCCGACCGTCTATCAGGGCAACGTTTATGTCGGGGTTGCATCCTGGGAGGAAACTCGGGCCCTCAACCCAGTGTATCCCTGTTGCAGCTTCCGCGGAAGCGTGGTTGCCTTGCGCGTGCGCGATGGAGCGCAAGTGTGGAAGACCTATACGATAGACGGCGCGCCGCACCCAACCGGCAAGACGTCGACCGGCACGCTGCGGCAAGGCCCCTCAGGCGCGGGCGTGTGGTCGGCCCACCATCGATCCGAAACGGAAGATGCTGTACGTGACGACGGGCGACAACTACTCGGCGCCCGCCACGACCACCAGCGACGCGATCCTGGGTCTCGATCTCGCCACCGGCCGAATGCTGTGGTCGCGCCAGGTAACCCCGGGCGACGTTTTTAATTCGGGCTGCATCGCGGAAGTCATCGGACCGAATTGCCCGGCTGAAGGCGGGCGCGGGCCGGATTACGACTTCGGCTCTTCGGCGATTCTGGTGAAGACTGGGGAAGGGCATGACCTGCTGATCGCGGGACAGAAATCGGGCATGGTCTACGCGCTCGATCCCGATCGCAAAGGTGAAATCGCGTGGACCCAGCGCGTGGCCAAGGGCGGCACCATCGGCGGCGTGCAATGGGGCATGGCGAGCGACGGACAATACGTCTACGCAGCCGCGTCCGATGCTCATTTTTTCACCAAGGACCAGGCGCGAGTGCTGGCGCCGGAGCAAGGCGGCGGGCTAACCGCGCTACGCATCGGGGAAGGAACGAAAGCCTGGTACGTTGCCCCCCAGCCGTGCGGATCGAGACCCGGTTGCAGTCCGGCGCAATCGGCGGCGCTCACCGCGATTCCCGGCATCGTGTTCTCCGGCTCCATGGACGGCCACATGCGCGCGTTTGCTTCCGAAGACGGTCAAGTGGTTTGGGATTTCGATACGCGCCGGGAGTTCGCAACCGTCAACGGAGTGGCGGCCAAGGGCGGAGCTATCGACGGGCCCGGCCCGGTGGTGGTGGACGGAATGTTGTTTATGAACTCGGGCTATGGCCGCTTCGGGGGCGCGCCCGGGAACGTTTTGCTGGCGTTCGCTCCAGAGGAATGAGCCGCGGTACTACTTCGCGTCGCCGGGGGTTTCCAGCTGCGCGATGGCTCGCTTGATCTGGTCGGCGTCCTGCGCCTTCGGGACGATCTGCAGGTACTTCCTGAAATGTTGCACAGCCCCGGAGCGGTCGCCTTTCGCGATCAGCACGGAGCCCAGCAGAACTTCGGCGCGCGGCACTTCGTGAGCCGAATCGAGATCGATCGCACGGCGCACCGTTCGATCGGCCTCGTCGTAATGCTTCAAATTGAAGTTCGCCGCCGCGTAGTAGAAATAAAGCTCCGGAAATTCCTGCGGATTCAGGGCAATCGCGCGGCCCCCGATGGCGATGGCGTCCTCGGGGCGCTTCTGCTCCAGATCGAGCTCGGTGAGCTGGATGTAAGGCTTGATGTATTTGGGATCGGCCTGGACCGCTTTTTCCCAAGCGGCGCGAGCCTCGTCGGGTTTGGACTGCTCCTTGAGAACCTGGCCCAGATCGCTCCAGGCCGCTGCGTAATCGGGATCGATTCCCACGGCTTTCTCGAAATTCTTTTGCGCGGCAGCCCACTTCTCGTCCGTCATGGCTTCCACGCCCTTCCCGTAGGCTTTCTTGGCGGGCTCGGGGGCGTTGAGGGCGGTGGCAGAAACCGTCGAGCCTTCGTGCAGGCCGATCCGCTTCAGTACGATGGTCGCGTTATTGCGCAGGGTGGCCTGGACGGTCCGATAGCCCTTCATGCGGATCGTGACCGAGCAGACGTTGACGGTGGCCGGATCGTACGGCCGCGAGCGCAAGTTGACCGCGTATTGGATGCTGCCATTGCCAAAGACGGTCAAAATCACGCACTCCTGCACCAGGCTGTTGGTGAGCATGGGGATGATTTGCGGATCTCGGGCAAGAGGCGAGCCGTCTTCGGTGACGATCATGGCGTGAAATGTTTCGGCCGAGGCGGTGGAGGCAGCCGTCAGCATGGCCGCCAGGGCCGCCATTACCGTTAGGATGCCAAATCGAAGCGCCGGATAGGTTCGCATGATATTCCTACGTGCCATTATATGCTCCGGTTTCAGCCGTTCGCCCAGCGCGCCGGAGTCGGCTACACTTGAATCAAATGGCTGACTCCTCCATTCAAACGGCGCTCGCAGTGGGTGTACCCACACTGGCGGTGCTGGTCGGGATTCTTGTCAACAATTCCCGGCTCAACGATCTTCGCGGCCACATGGACGCGCGCTTTGCCGACATGCGGGAAACCTGGCGATCCGATCTGCGCCGGGTCGAAGAGGTTCTCGACGCCCGGCTGAGGCATTTGGAAGCCCGGTAAGACCGCTTCGCCGCCTCGGTATCACTGTTAAACTGATAAGTGAAGTGCGGCGTTTCTACTTTGATCACAATGCGACCACCCCGGTATCTCAGCCAGTACTAGAGGTCCTCGTTTCAGCTCTACTTGAAGTGCCGGGAAACGCCTCCAGCATCCACCAGGATGGTCAATTAGCGAAACAACATCTGGAAGCCGCCCGCCGGGAAACGGCCGCTCTGCTGGGCTGCGAACCCAAGGAGCTGGTGTTTACCAGCGGCGGAACGGAGGCGGACAACCTCGCGATTTTGGGGTCAGTCGAAGCCAAAAAAGTGACCCGAAAGCATGTCATCACCACCGCCATCGAGCATCCGGCCGTGTTGAATCCCTGCCGGGAACTGGAGCGCCAGGGCGTCGCTGTCACCTATCTTCGGCTCGGCCCGGATGGGGTGGTGTATCCGGACGCTGTTGGCCGGGCGCTGCAACCGGAAACGGTGCTGGTCTCGGTGATGCACGCGAATAACGAAACCGGCACGCTGCAGCCTATTGCCGAGATTGCGGCGATTGTTCACCAAGCCGGCGCGCTGATGCACTCCGATGGCGTGCAGGCGGCGGGCAAGGTTCCGGTGGACGTCCAGGCGCTGGGCGTGGATCTGTATTCGATCAGCGGCCACAAGTTTTATGCGCCCAAGGGCATCGGGGCGCTGTACGTGAGGACCGGAACCAAGCTGCGGCCCATCCAGTTTGGCGGCAGGCACGAGCGCGAGCGTCGGCCGGGTACGGAGAACGTTCCGAGCGCCGTGGCGATGGGGAAAGCGGCGGCCATCGCGCGTGGCTCGCTAGGGATCGAGTGCGTTCGTTTGGGAGCACTGCGCGATCGGCTGGAGACAGGAATCCTGGCGCGTGTTCCGGACTCCGGAGTCAATGGGGCCGGTGAGCGCACACCGAACACAACCAATATCTATTTTGACGGCTTGGAGGGTGAAGCGCTGGTAATCTCGCTGGACCTGAAGGGCTTCGCGGTTTCAAGCGGCTCGGCCTGTTCCAGTGGCGCAGTGGAGCCGTCGCCGGTGCTGCTGGCCATGGGCCTGGGTCCGGAACGCGCGCGCGCCAGCCTGCGATTTTCGCTGGGTGCCTCGAACGATGCCGAGCAGGTGGACGCGCTGATCGATGCCGTGGCCGAATCCGCCGCGCAGTTGCGCAAACTGTCGCCGACCTACACCAGTGCCTGATACAGCCCCTATCGCCGTAGCCATGTCGGGCGGAGTGGACAGCTCCGTGGTCGCGGGATTATTGCAGCGCCGCGGCCGTCATATTGTAGGGCTCACTATGCAATTGTGGAATCAGCGCCGCTTGCCGGAGCTTGCGCCCGAGGGCGGCGTCACCGGCCGCTGCTGCTCGCTCGATGACGTGTACGACGCTCGGCACGTCGCCGAACACCTGGGCATTCCCTATTACGTAGTCAATTTCGAGGCCGGCTTCGAAGAGCAGGTGGTGAAGCCGTTCATCGAGGACTATTTGGCTGGCCGCACGCCCATCCCCTGCACGCTGTGCAACAACTTCATCAAGTTCGATCAGTTCCTCGATCTGGCCTCGGGCGTCGGCGCTTCGCGCATCGCGACCGGGCACTATGCTCGCATTGGCTTTGACGATTCGCGCGGGCGCTATCAAATGAGCCGGGGCGTGGACCATTCCAAGGATCAAACTTACTTTCTTTTCGGCCTGAGGCAGGAGCAATTGGCACGCACCGATTTTCCGCTGGGCGCGTACACCAAGCCGCAGGTGCGCGAACTGGCGCGCGAGTTGGGATTGCCGGTGGCCGCGAAGCCTGACAGCCAGGAGATCTGCTTTGTCCCGAACGGCGATTACGCGGCCTTCATCGACGCCTACTTTCGCGAGCGCGGAATCGCACCGGAGAAGACCCAAGGCGAGATTCGCGACACCGAAGGCAGGGTGCTGGGCGAACACGCGGGCGTGCATCACTTCACCGTGGGCCAGCGGCGTGGACTGCGCGTGGCGGCGGGAGAGCCGCTGTACGTCATCGCGACGGAGCCGGCTTCGCAGCGCGTGATCGTGGGCCGCAATGAAGACTTGCTGCGCGCCAAACTCACGGCGAAGGGCATGAATTGGATTTCCATCGCGCCTCCATTCGCGCCTATTCGCGCGCAAGTCAAGATTCGCAACAAGCACGCTGCCGCCGATGCCACGGTTACGCCGATTGGAAACGATGCCACGCGCATTGAAGTGCATTTTGACGAGCCGCAGCGCGCCGTCACTCCCGGCCAGGCCGCGGTGCTGTATGATGGCGATCTCGTTCTGGGAGGCGGGTGGATCGAATAGCGGCTCTGCTCCTGTGGTTGCTGGCCCACGCGCCGCTGGGGCTGGCCCGCTTCTATGTAGCCCTGCTCGATCTGGCCATCCCGCGGTTGCGCCGCACCGCGGTGCGCAATCTCGAACTCGCGTATCCGGAAAAATCCATGGCCGAGCGCCGGGCCATCGCCAATGAAGTTTTCCGCTCCATCGCCCGGCTCATCTGGGTCTTCGCCCGATTCCCGCAGATCAACCAAGGAAACATAAACCAATGGATCCGTTACGAAGGCCTGGAGCATTATCTTGAAGCCAAGAAGGCCGGGCGCGGCATCCTGTTCGCCACCGCGCATTTTGGGAATTGGGAGCTGAGCGCCTTCGCCCATGCGCTGATGACTGAGCCGATGAACATCATGATCCGGCCGCTGGACAACCCCGGCATCGATCGCCTGGTGGAAGATCGCCGACAGCTCTCCGGCAATCGCCTCATCGTCAAGTGGGACGGCGCGCGGGCTGTCCTCCGTGCCTTGCATCAAAACGAAGCCGTGGGGGTTCTCGTCGACCAGAACACTTCGTTACAGGAGGGCGTTTTCGTCGACTTCTTTGGCACTCCCGCATGCGCAAACACGGCGTTTGTAAAGATCGCGGCGAGAACCGGCGCGGCCGTGATCCTGGGCTATGCGGTATGGTCTGAAAGCGAAGGCAGGTACATCCTTAAATTTCATCCTCCACTTGAGATATCGGGCGATGCCGCCGAAGATACCCGCCGGCTGCACGCCGCGCTCGAGCGAGTGATCCGCGAGCATCCCGGACAATGGCTCTGGATTCATCGGCGCTGGAAGACCCGGCCCGATGGCCAGCTGGGTCTTTACGAGAACACTTGAGATGTAGATGTCCAAACATATATTTTTAAGCATCTTATCTATCAATTGCACGGTGCTCGCCCAGGAGCCCGCCACGAACTTCTCCACCGATGTCCGCGTGGTAAACCTGTTCGCCACGGTTCGCGACTCCCAGGGCCATGTGGTGCGCAACCTGACCAAGGACGATTTCACGTTGGAGGAAGACGGGCGCCCGCAGACCATCCGTTATTTCTCGCAGGAATCCGATCTGCCTCTCACGGTCGGTCTGCTAATCGACACCAGCCTCAGCCAGCGCCGTGTGCTCGCCGAGGAGCGCGCCGCCAGTTTTCGCTTCCTCAGCCAGGTGCTCCGCCCGGACAAAGATCGCGCGTTGGTGATTCACTTCGATCGCGAGGTTGAGCTGTTGCAGGATCTCACATCGTCGCGCCAGAAGCTGGACGACGCACTAGCGCAGCTTGCCACTCCCGCTCGCGATTCGGGCCGCGGGCGCAGGCGCGGCGGGCCCGACGTGGGCCACTTCGGAGGCGCGGGAACGGAACTCTACGACTCGGTGTTGCTCGCGTCCGACGAGCTGATGCGAAAACTTTCCGGCCGAAAGGCGCTCATCTTGTTGACGGACGGCGTGGACAATGGCAGCAAGGTCGGCTTGGCGCGTGCCATTGAATCCGCCCAGCGCGCCGACGCGCTGCTTTATTCCATCCTGTTCTCCGACCGGGAGGCGCCGGTGGGCCCCGGACGCAATCATCACGGCGGATATTATTCGCCCGTGGACGGAAGGAAGGTTCTGCAACGGCTTTCGCATGAGACCGGCGGCAGCTTCTATGAAGTATCCGACGACCGGCCCATCTCGGCCATCTATACGCAACTTGAGGAAGAACTGAGGAATCAATATAGCGTGGGTTATACGCCGGATACCAGCGACCTCAGCATCGGCTATCACAAAATTCAC
Organism: Bryobacterales bacterium; assembly: GCA_963824345.1. Taxonomy (GTDB): domain Bacteria; phylum Acidobacteriota; class Terriglobia; order Bryobacterales; family Bryobacteraceae; genus Palsa-89. The sequence goes on along the minus strand of CAWGOZ010000002.1, from coordinate 180,620 downwards.
CTGGCAGCCAAACAACCGGTATTGCTGGTGGAGACGCGCGATGGATACTATAGTCGGCCCTGATATGGCTGAAAAGCACCAGTATTGGTTTCCCTCGGCCAAGCCGCCCGGCAAAAAGTCCCTGTTTTGCAGGCACTTAGTCGTGGCAACCCAGATGCTAAGAAGGATTACTTGAGAGGCATGCTTATTATGAATACAAAACTTACTCTCGCTTCTGTTCTGGCTCTATCGCTTGTCGTGAGTCTGCCAGGCTTGGCTCAGGATGCGAATCCATCCGCGCCGCCACCGGCACCGGCGGTGACCACGCCTGCCGCGCCCGCGCCCTCGGGCGGATGGCGCAAGTTCCAGCCGTCGGATCAGGCGCCTCCGGACCAGGGTGCTCAAACAGCCGCACCATCCCCGGGCGACCCGCAGGATTCAGCGCAGGCCCCACCCCCGCCGCCAGCGCCCTATCCACAGCAAGGTCAGTACCCCGCGCAGCAGCAGTATCCATCCCAAGGTCAGTACCCTCCGCAGGCGCCAGCTCCGCCGCCGGTTCCGGCCAGCATCACGCTCCCCAGTGGCACCTGGGTGACGGTTCGCGTGAATGAGCCACTATCCAGCGACAAGAATCAAACCGGCGATGCCTTCACGGGCACGCTGCTGGAGCCGATCATCGCGAACGGATTGCTGATTGCGCGGCGCGGCGAGACCGTGACCGGCATCGTTACCGAGGCGCAGAAGGCCGGACGCGTGTCGGGCGTTTCGCATCTGAAATTGGAGCTCACCGGGATCCAGCTGGCTGACGGCCGCCAGATCCAAGTAAAAACTCAGTTGATCGACAGGAAAGGCAACACCTCGTACGGACGCGACGCGTTTGCTATCGGAGCCACCACGGCGACGGGCGCAGCGATTGGCGCTGGGGTGAATGGCGGTGTGGGCGCCGGAGTGGGAGCCGCTGCCGGCCTAGTGGTCTCCACCATCGGCGTTATGCTGACGCGCGGCCGGCCAACCGTTGTTTATCCGGAAACACCGTTGACGTTCAGCATGCAAACGCCGATCACGCTGGACAATTCGCAGCAAGCCTTCCGCTACGCCTCGCAATACGATTACAACGGGCGCCCAGCGCCTCCGCGTCCCGGATATGGTTCGGCTTACGGTCCGCGTCCCTACGGGCCGGCGCCTTATTATTACGCGCCGTATCCATATCCGTATGCGTATGGTTATCCGTACCCCTATTTCTACGGACCCTCCTTGTATTTTGGGTTCGGTGGACGCTGGGGCTACGGCGGCCGTTGGCGGTAAAAGCTAGCTCACACTGGCCGGAGTTTTACTTCGCTTCGGCCAGCCCCTCGGGGCAAGCGAACTCCCGCAGCTCGTCGTTACCCTTCTCACGCGTCGCCTTCCGGTAGGTCTTCACCGTTTCCCATGGTTTGGTGAGCGCCTTGGGGTCCGTAACGGTTATTTTATCTTCCAGGAGCCCAGGCTCCTTAAGCCGGATACGTTCATGGACCGTCATCGCGTCGCTATGCGGCGTGAAGCCCTCGATAAAGGTATAATCGCGCAGTGCCACGGTATCCACCACCAGCGTGTCGCCTTCCCAATGGCCGGTCGAGTAGCCGGCGTAAGTGGGATCGTCCAAAACTTTCTGCGACGGTTTCCGGCCATCCAGATAAACACGGCGCAGGGCATCGTTAAGTTCGCTAAAGAAGGTGATCTTGTCCTTGTTCTGCATCACTTCCATGCCGTAGAACATGTTCATCATCGATGGCATGCCGGGCGGAAGGCACTTGGCCGTGGGATCGTATTCGGACGAGCCCGCGATGCGCGATTTGCTGATCATTTGCCATTTCGCCATGTATTCGGGGGTGAGCGCTGGCGCATCGGGCGAACGTCCGCGCGAGCCATCCGCAAGCGGCGCCGATGCTGTCGGGCGCGTACCGGCGGGCGGGCCTCCTGTAAACCGGCCGAATGGCGCGATCGGATAATAGACGCCCGAAAAATCCGGCGGGACATCCTGTGCATGAAGCACCTGTGCCTGAAAAAGCAGCACGCCGGCGATTAAAGGGAAAAGCGCATTCTGGAGTTTCATATGGCTACTCCGTAGGAGGCGGCGCGTTGGAGAGGATAGTGCCGTCTGCTTTCGTCACACGCGCAATCAGACCCGAGGCTGTGGCGTCCTTCGCCGGGCTCAGATCCACCGTGATCGTTTCGCCGGGTTGCAGCGATTTTGGCGTCCAACCGGAGCGCCCCAGAATTCCAGGGGGCCGGCCCTCCACCTTCCAATCCACTTTGTTGCCCTTCCCGTCATCCACCGTCATGATGATCCAGACATGGGGGTTGGCCCATTTGAATTCCTTGACCACTCCCTGGATGGTGATGACTTTGTCCACATAGAACGCCGAGTTGCTGTGGTGAGCCTCGGCTAGGGGAGCCAGAAAGAGCGGCGCGCACAATAGCACGGCCCATCCGGCGCAATGAATCCGCCTGGATCGCGCCTCCCGCTTAGTTGTTGGAAATTGGAAAAGCATAAAATGACGAACGAGCATGGGTGGTCAATCCTCGGGGACGAACTTTCACCACGATCTTATGGGCATCGCTTCTTGAACCGCTGGGGGCCAGCAGCCGCAACGTTATTAGATAATACCCCTGGGAATTTTCGATGACTTGCGCCAGCGAGCCCGCGAGATCGTTGGAGACGAAGGCCATGCCCCCGGTTCCGTGCGCCAGCACTTCCAGCGATGTCGTAAACTGCCCAGACTGGTCAGATCTCTCGGCCAGGTTCGCTCGAAGAACCGGAAGGCTCATGACTCCGCCATTGTTAGTTTTGTCTTGAGCGGTTAAATTGTCCGCATCGACGCCCCGGGAGCTGATGGTGCTCACGCTGACCCAATTTCGATTGGCGTATTCGATGAGGCCCTCTAATTGACCCGACTGCGGAAGCGAATCGGAAATAATCACAAACGACCTGCGGCCTGGAATTTGCTTCAAGCGCGAAATCACATTATAGAAAACCTGGAAAGATCCGCGATAAGCCCGCGCCGCGACGTGTCCTTGCACTTTATCCGCGAGTTCACGGCCGCCGGCCGATTCTTCCAGGAAATCGCTATACGTCGGCTCAGTGTTTCCCAGGCGCTGGCTGCTCGCCGGATTCCAGGTGATTTTGCCTATCGCCGCGCGCAACCGTCCGCGATCGTTCGTAAAATCGCACCAGTCCTTAGGATCCCGCCCGGTGCGCACGATGGCAAAATAGTCGTCCGGATCAAGGTGATGTTCGATGAGCGCCGTCATTCCGTCTCGGATACTGGCTATGTGATTCGCCGCGATGTTTAAGTCGTCAATTACAACAATGTGAAAGTGAGCGCCCTTGATCTTGTCTGCATTCGGGACGCCGGCCGGCTTCGATGATGACGGCGTTTCGTCGGATCGCGGCTGGTTCGTCGAACCATGGCCGAGGTTCAGTCTGACCCCTTGCCGGATGTAGTCCGCGCTGGTAATAGTTTGAGCGACGTTGTTATCGAAGACTTGAAAATCGTCGGCTGCGAGAGAATCCACTGCATGCCCGGAAGAATCCGAAACAGCCACGTCGATCAGAACGCGATTGACGTTGGCGCGAAATTTTGGACCTGGATCGGGTTGCGTCTGAGCCGAGAGTGCGCCTGCACAGGCCACAAGGATGACCCAACGGCACGCACGGGATCGCTCGGTTTGTCGGATCTGAAACGCGCTCACGAGTTCCAAATGTCAATGTGCCATTTCCACCGGCCGTCTTCCTGCAACCAGTAGACGACATATTTCACCGCCAGTTCAGACGGACTCTGCCCTTCCGGCTCTATTCCCAGTACGGCGCGGCCAATCTCGACGATGCCGTCACCGGAAGGCGTGACCTCTACCGATGTGAGCACAGCGGATTTCGCATTTACCGAATGAATGAGGTTGGACCAGAATTCCTTGATCGCCGGCCGGCCGGAAATCATGGGCGCGCCAGGCGGAAGAATCCGGGCATTGGCGGTGTAGACCTGATCCAACGCAGCGAAATTTCGTTTCCCAAACACTTCGGCGTTGAACAGGTCGTTTGTGCTCGCCATAGCGAGTTTGATTTGGTTGAGCGCTGCTTGCGTTGGACTTGCCATGCGAACGAACATAACACACCGCTCCGCCGCACATGCCAGTGATGCAATCCTCGACCCTCGACAATGGTTTAAGCTCTCTCTATGGACCTAAAGAAGCTATCCGGCACCGCTATTCGCGCCCTCGCGATCTTGTTCGTGTTATCCGCTACCCGCGCCCGTTCGGCGGAGCCGGTCGATTTGGCGGCCATCCACCGCATCAAAGCCGAAGCTCTTGAAAACTCCAAAGTCATGGAGCACGTCTTCTATCTCACCGACGTGAATGGACCGCGCCTCACCAACTCGCCGGGTTTCAAGTCGGCCGGAGATTGGGTGGTGAAACGGCTAAAGGAATACGGACTGGAAGACGTACACGAAGAGGCCTGGGGACCTTTCGGCCGCGGCTGGACCTATACGCACTTCGCCGGCCACATGCTGGAGCCGGCCTACGCGCCGCTGATCGGATTCCCGCTGGCGTGGTCGCCGGGGACCAGCGGAGCGGTGCAAGCGGAAGCCATCTACGCGCCACTCGAAACCGATGCGGACCTGGAAAAATTCAAGGGCAAACTGCGCGGCAAGATCGTCTTGAGCATGAAATCGCGGGATCTGGCGATGCCCACCGATCCGGCGGGGCGTCGCCTTACCGACGCCGAGCTGGCGCAGAGCGTGGAGCCCGGCCGGCTGCCGAATCTCTTCCGCCCGCTGGGGCCCCAGCAAACGCCCGAACAAGAGAAGCGCACCGCATTTCGCAATAAAACGAATCAGTATCTCAAGGACGAAGGGGCGCTGGTGGTGGTGCAGTCCGGGTACACCGGCGACGCGGGCGTCGTATTCGGCCAAGCCGGCGGATCGCGCGATCCCAAAGATCCGGTTCCGCCGCCGATGGTGGTGGTGACACCGGAGCATTACAACCGCGTGGTGCGGCTGCTGGATCACGACATCCCGGTGAAACTCGAATTCGAGATTCAAGCGCAGTTCTTCGATTCGCCCACCGAGTCGTTTAACGTGGTCGGTGAAATTCCCGGCGGCCGCAAGAAAGACGAACTCGTCATGTTGGGCGCGCATCTCGATTCCTGGCACGGTGGCACGGGCGCAACCGATAACGCCACGGGCTCGGCTGTCGCGATTGAAGCGGTGCGCATTTTGAAGACGCTCAATCTGAAGATGGATCGCACGGTTCGCATCGCTCTGTGGGGCGGCGAAGAGGAGGGGTTGTTAGGGTCGAAGGCTTACGTTGCGCAGCACTTCGCCGATCGCGAGACCATGCAACCGAAACCGGAGTACTTCAGGCTGTCGGCGTACTATAACGACGACACCGGGACTGGCCGGTTCCGGGGCATCAGCGCCCAGGGAAACGACGAAGCCGCCCCAATCTTCGAGGAGTGGCTGAAGCCCTTCCACGATCTTGGCGCAGCCACGGTGGCCAACGTCACTACCGAGGCCAACCGTCGCCCCGGCGGCACCGATCACACCTCGTTCGCCTTTGTCGGCCTCCCCGGCTTCAATTTCGTCCAAGATCCCATGGACTACTCCACCCGCACTCACCACTCCAATATGGACGTGTACGATCGCGTGCAGCCGGGCGACATGATGCAATGCGCGGCCATCATGGCGGCGTTCGTTTACAACACCGCCATGCGCGATCAGCTGATGCCTCGCGTGCCCATGCCCAAGGCGGTTCCGAGCGAGAAACAGACCACCAAGTAAGCCCCTGGCGCCGATGCGCCCAGTCAACCTGTCCCGCGCGAATGAGACAAGTTGGCCTAAAACAGAACGAGCCAGGAATGCACTCGATTCATTCCTGGGCACTTATGTTCTGGCGGCCGGCGTGCTTTCGTGAGAGCCGCCATGCCTGACTGCTCGAACCAATACGCGCTGAAGTATTCACGACGAGCCGCGCGGACCGCCCTGATTGCATTCGTGCTGTTCGTTATCAGCCGGGCTTTCGCCCAGGGCTGCGATCTGGCGCCCGGCTCGGCTCGGAGTGGCTATACGGTAGGGGCTGCCAAGGCTCCCCGGAATACAAGCACGCCAGGCGAACGGTAAACCGGTGCCCGGCCCGATGTCGAAGGCAGAATCCCAATTCGCGCCGCTCCGGTTGAGCCAGATCTACTCGCTTGGCCAAGTGGTTCTCGGCGTCGCAGCGCTGTTGGGCGCCATAGCCAACTGGCACAGCAGCGATCCGGCCCGTCTGATATCCTTCGCCCTTGCCGCGGCGCTCGGGTCGGTGCTGAAGCTCCAGTTGCCGGGCGTGCGCGGGATGGTGTCGGTCAGCGCGCTTTTCGTGCTCATCGGAATCGTGATCTTGAGCCTGCCGGAAGCCCTGCTGGTCGGGGCGCTGTCCATGCTGGCGCAATCCACCAGACCAAGCAGCCGGCCTACTCTGCTTCAGGCCGCGTTCAACATCAGCGTACTTTTGAGCGCGATTGTTATCGCCGCACGGGTGCTCGATTATTCCCAGGGTCATTTTGCGGAACCGGTCAGTCTGGCGCTGCTCGCGGTTGTATATTTCTGTGCGAACACGTTTCCCATCGCGGCGATTATCGGTCTCACGGAAAGAAAGCGAATTTTCTCGGTGTGGAGCAACTATCGCTGGACGCTGGCCTACTACGCTGTCGGCGCCTCCATGGCGTGGGTCATCCGCACGCTTCCTCGCGGCATTCAATGGGAATTTCCTATCATGTGCTTGCCCCTGGTCTATCTGGTCCATCGTTCCAACCGGACTCGCCTGGCTCAAATGGAGCGGGAAAGAATTCACATGACGGCCGTGAACGGCCTGCACCTTAGAACCATCGAGGCGCTGGCGCTGGCCATCGACGCCAAGGATCATACCACCCATGATCATCTGCAGCGGGTTCAACTCTACGCGGTGGAAATCGGTAAGGATTTGGGACTCTCGCCGCAGGAGCTGGAGGCACTGCGGGCAGCGGCGGTTTTGCACGACATCGGAAAGCTGGCGGTCCCCGAATCCATAATTTCCAAGCCAGGCAAACTGACGCGATCCGAATTCGAGAAGATGAAAATCCACCCGGTGGTGGGCGCCGAGATTTTGGAGCGCGTCGAGTTCCCGTATCCCGTGGTTCCTATTGTTCGCTCGCATCACGAGAAATGGGACGGCAGCGGTTATCCGCACGGGCTGAAGGGGACTGAAATCCCGATTGGAGCGCGCATCCTGGCCGCGGTGGACTGTCTGGACGCACTGGCGTCGGACCGGCAGTATCGCCGAGCGCTGCCGCTGGATGAAGCCATGGCTCGGGTTGCATCGGAAGCCGGAACGGCCTTCGACCCCGCCGTGGTTCGCGCGCTCGGGGCCCGCTATCGCGAGTTGGAAGCGCGCGCCAAATCGACCCAGGTTGCGCTCCAGCCGTCGCTCTCGGTGAACATCAAAATTACCCGCGGAGGAGGACCGGCGACCGGCTTAGAAGCAGACGCCGCTGCCCACGCGAATCCACGGAGAAAGGGGGAAGCACTCACGAATATGCCGGCCACGGGCCTCTGTTCGCTGCATTGGGAAGAAGCGCTCGCGGTGGCATCCATTCGCATCCAGCATCTCATCGGTTATGACGCTATCGCCCTGTGCGCGTGCGACGATGACGTGGTCTTCGCAAAGTTCACGGGGGGAGACGGCGGGGCCAGGCTCGCCGAGTTGCGAGTTCCGCTGGGCGAAGGTCTGCTGGGGTGGGTAGCCGATGTTGGCAAGCCGATTTTGAACGGCAACCCGGCCGTCGAGCCCGGATACGCAGAGAAGGATGCGGCCTTCGAACTTTCATCCGCTCTGGCACTGCCTTTGGTGAACTCGGGGCGCGTTGTGGGCGTTGTAGCGCTTTATCGACGAGAGGAGGATGCCTTCGCGGCCGACGAGCTCGTCTCGCTGTTGGAGCTTTGCCCAGCACTTGCCTCCCTCATGCTCGACGTGGTTGAACCAGCCAACAATCTTTTGCAGATGTCAACCGCCATCCAGGATGGCACGACGCTCGCAAGGGCATAGCTCGTCACCTGCTATTCTTTTCCTGGGAATGAGAAACGAATTCGCATTTGAGATGGCTGCGTCCAACATCCGCTTTGGGACCGGCGTCACGCGAGAGGTTGGTTTGGATCTGGCGGACCTGGGCGTCCGCAACGCGCTGGTCATAACCGACCCTGGCCTGGCGCGATTGGCGCCGGTGGCCACCGTGCTGGAGTCGCTCGAAAGCAACGGCGTCAGCTTTACTCTGTACGATCGCGTCCGTGTGGAGCCCACCGACGAATCGTTTTTGGACGCCATCGCATTCGCGAACAAGTCGCCCGCCGGACAGACTCCATACGACGCTTATGTCGCGGTTGGCGGCGGATCTACCATCGACACCGCGAAAGCCGTCAACCTGTACACCAGTTACCCGCCCGCCGATTTTCTGGATTACGTGAACCCGCCCATCGGCAAGGGACTTCCGGTCCCTGGACTGCTGAAGCCACTTTTCGCGATTCCAACCACCGCGGGCACCGGCAGCGAGACCACCGGCGTCAGCATTTTCGATCTGAGCCGCATGCACGCCAAGACCGGCATCGCGAGCCGCCGCTTGAAGCCGACGTTGGGTCTGCTGGACCCCGATAACACCCGCGGCATGCCGCCCCAAGTGGCCGCGTCCAGCGGTCTGGATATTCTGAGTCACGCGATTGAATCGTATACCGCGATGCCGTACACAGGCAGGCCCTATCCGGATCGGCCCTCGATTCGTCCGGCGTATCAAGGCTCGAATCCCATCAGCGACGTGTGGTCGCTGCAGGCTCTGCGCATGGTGGCTCAGTATATCGTTCGCGCCGTGGACGATCCATCGGATGATGAGGCGCGGGCCAAAATGCTGCTGGCGGCTTCGTACGCGGGCGTCGGGTTTGGGAATGCCGGAGTGCATCTGCCGCACGGCATGTCGTATCCTGTGTCGGGCATGGTGAAGAGCTATCGCGCACCCGGCTATGTCACCGACCACCCGCTGGTGCCGCACGGCTTCTCTGTAATCTTGAACGCGCCGGCTGTTTTCCGATTTACAGCTTCCGCGAATCCCGAGCGTCATATGGAGGCGGCCCAGGCGCTGGGCGTGGACGTCGCGCGCTGCAAGAGGGAAGACGCGGGACGAATTCTGGCGGAGCGCATCACCTGGTTCATGCAGCGCTTGAGGACTCCCAATGGACTGGGCGAAATCGGCTACACGTCCGCAGATATTCCGAAACTGGTGGAGGGCACGCTACCGCAGCATCGAGTGACCAAACTCTCTCCGCGTCCGGCCGGCCCCGAGGAGTTAAGCGCGCTGTTTGAAGATGCCATGGTGGCTTGGTGAAAGCATGAATCGACGCGCATTTTGCAAAGCTTCATCGGCCGGCCTGCTGGGCGCGGCCTTGCTCAAATCCGCCGATCCGACGCTTGGGCTGATCTTCCCGGTCACGCGGCCCGTCCCCCCGGAAGGGCTCGCTATGTATCCATCGGGGATCAGATTCATCACGCTGGGGTTGGGCTTGAAGACGATGACACCGGAAGGCTACGATGCCGTGATCGATCGCATCGGCCCGGCGGGCGAAGAGCTGGCGTCCCAGGGCGCGAATGCAGTTGTACTGATGGGCACTTCGCTCAGTTTTTACAAGGGCGCGGCGTTCAATGACCGCTTGACGGAGACGCTCAAGAAGGCAACGGGACTGCCCGCTACCAGCATGAGCACGGCCGTGATCGAGGGGTTAAGGGCCGTGGGCGCAAAGCAGGTGGTGGCGGCAACGGCTTACGACGATGAGGTGAATCGCCGTTTGCAGGCGTTTCTCAAAGAGTCGGGATTCGAGGTGCTCGGCGTAAAAGGCCTGGGCATCGAAAAGGTTGAGGATGTCGATCGCGTCACGCAGGATGGATTATTGAAATTCTGCGCTGGCGTGCGTGAGACCCAACCGCGCGCCAATGCGATGTTGGTTTCGTGCGGTGGATTGCGAACGCTGGAGCTGTTGGCGCCGTTGGAACAGCGCGGGCATATTGCGGTGGTTTCAAGCACGCCGCATGCGCTATGGGCGGGCGTTCGGCTGCTGGGTTTGAGCGGGCGTTCTCCGGGTTTCGGAACTTTGCTCTCCAAGGGATAGGGGGTCAACCATGGTTTCAGGCGGCAACATCACTGTAATGGTTTCCAACATGGACGCTTCGGTGCGCTTTTACACCGAGGTCCTGGGGCTGAAGCTGGCGAATCGTTATGGCGATCACTGGGCGACAGTGGATGGGGGCCAGGGGCTTACCATCGGGTTGCATCCGGCCTCGCCGAAACATCCGGCGCCGGGATCCAAGGGCGGCATGCTGATCGGGCTAAAGATCGACGAGCCGATTCAGCAGGCCGTGGATCAACTGAAGAGCAAGGGCGTGCGATTCGCCGGACCTATTCTCAACGATGCGGGCGCGGGTTCATTCGCGTACTTCGAGGACCCCGATGGAAACTCGCTTTATCTGTGGGAAACGAATCCAGGCGCTCGCTGAGCCGGGTCGCGTTTGAAATTGGCCGCCGCGAACTTGCTACCATTGAACGGTTACAAATTCAGGAGGACAACCCAAGTGCGTTGGCCAATCATTCTGCTTTTCGCGGCATCCGGAGCCTGGGCGCAAACCGGAGCCGTCAGCGCGGCTGCAGCCGCGAACCCGCTGGTCGCCAGTTCCAAGGCCTTTTACATGAACGCCAAGCAGGACATTCTGCGTTCGGCGGACAAGATGCCGGAGGATAAATACGCGTTTCGACCCATCGACACCGTGCGGACATATGGACAAGTGCTGGCCCACATCGCCGACGGACAATATGAGTTTTGCGGCGCGGCAGCCGGTAAACAAGACGACAAGAGTATAGAGCAGACCGCCAAAACGAAAGCGGCGATCGTGGCGGCCCTAAAGACTGCCTTTGCGTATTGCGATGAGATCTACGCCGGAATCACCGACGCGAAAGCCGCCGAAACGATCCCGGCCTTCGGCGGGGCCAAGATGACGCGGCTCGGCCTGCTGGATTTCAACGTGTCGCATACCATGGAGCACTACGGCAACCTGGTGACTTACATGCGCATCCAAGGCATCGTGCCGCCCAGCAGCGAATCGCAGCGATAGGAATTTACCTCAAGCCGCCGGCCGCGGGAATAATTTGTCCCGTGATCCAACCGGCATCTTCGGACGCGACAAACGAGACCACAGTTGCGATATCGGCCGGTTGCCCAATTCGTCCCAGCGGCGTCCGCGGCAGCATGAACGTTTTGAACTGCTCAAATTCGGCCATGGAACGAGTGCCCTCGGTTTCGACCGGTCCTGGAGACACCGCGTTCACACGGATTTTCCTGGGGCCCAGCTCGGCTGCCAGGGACTGCGTGATGACATCCACCGCGCCCTTGGTCGCGCTGTATACCGACCCGCCGGGAGGTGGCGACTGGGCCGCCATGGAGCTGATGTTGATGATGGATCCGCCCTGCTCGCCGATCGCCGCCGCGGCGGCCTGGCTTGCGAATAACAGGCCCCGGACATTCACGTCGAACAACCGGTCGTAGTGCTTTTCTGTGATCGCTTGCAGCGGAACGAATTCGTAAACACCCGCGTTATTGACCAGGATGTCGACCCGGCCAAACTCCGACACCGTGGCGGCGATGAGTTGCTTGGCCTCGGCGGCCTTGCTCACGTCGGCGCGAACGGCCTTGGCTGCGCCTCCAGCAGCTTTGATCTTCGCGACTACCGCCTCGGCTCCGGCGGCGCTGGACGAGTAATTGACGATCACGGAGGCGCCGTCTTTCGCCAGTTCCTCCGCGATCGCTGCACCGATGCCCTTGGACGCTCCGGTGACGATTGCCACTTTTCCTGAAAGTTTTGCCATGCCCATACGATGACGCGGGCTGTGCTTCGGATGCAACCATCGTACTAATCGGGGTGGCAGAGCTGGCACGCCAGTTGGAGGGCGGCAGGATCGGCGCAGGCGAGCGTGAACCGTTGGCCGGCCATGACCCACGTGGAGACGTTACCACGCACGCGGCTGTGCGGTAGGTTGGCGGAGCCAGCGTCCGCTCTCGACACCAGCAACACCGCATCGCGATTCCCTGCCCGGTAAGATATTTCAACACGCCCGCGCACGTTTCGCGCGTCGATCAACTGAACGGATGCCGACGAGCCCGCACGCAGCGGAAGATCCAGGCCGGTTTTGGCGCGGACCCAGGCGCGCAGCTGTGCGGCGTTTTCACAATGATCTCCAGTCAGCGGGTAAACGGCATGATCGCGTTGGATCACGGATAGGCCAACCACAATTAAAACTACGGCCGCCGCCATGCCCAAAGTGAGCATGGGATTACTCTCGCGCGATGAGACCGCCTTGGAATTCTGCACGCGATCCCAAAGCTCCGCCGGCGCAGGGACCTCCCGCAGTCCTTGTTGCAGGCCGCGTCCCAACCAACGGTTCACCTCCATGGCGATAACCTCCGCTCCAGGATCTTGTGCGCCCGATTTAGCCGCGATGCCACCGTCCCCGGCGAGCATCCGGCAATGGCCGCGATTTCGTCGTACGACAATCCTTCGGTGTAACGCAGCACGATCACGATCCGCTGCTCCGGCGCCAATTTCGCAACGGCGGCCTGGACGCGCTGTTCGGTCTCCGCGCGCAGCAGCTTGTGCAGAACGCTCTCGGCCGGCGCGCATACCGCGTCCATCAGCCCCTCCAGAAAAGGCGCCATTCGCCGCCCGCGCCGCTGATCGTCGATGCAGCTATTGACTACCAGCCGGTACAGCCAGGAATCGAAGCTGGCCTCCGCCCGATAGTCCCCGATGCGCGACAGCAGTTTCAAGAACGTATCCTGCGCGATATCCATAGCCGCCGCTGGATTACCCGAATACCGCAGTGCGATGGAATAGACGCGGTCCTTGTAAGCTTCGAACAGCGCCCGGAACGCATCGGCATCGCCGCGCCGGCAAGCTTCAACGACATCCCGATCGTTTGCGTCCAACACCATGTCGAGATCTCTTGTTTGGACGAACCAGCGCGAATAATCCTTCCCGGTTTTCCACAGCATGGCTTTATTCTTATATGCTCATTTGAGTACACCACCTCATTTGGGTAGGCCACAAGGAGTTGTAACATGTCATCTGAGAATGAGCTTACGCGGCGCGATTTTACCAGCATGGCCTCGGGCGCGCTGTCGGTGCTGGGCGCGCTCAGCGCCAGTGCTCCCTTGGCGGCCCAAACCGGGAACCCTGCTTCCGCCGGGGAAGCCGCCATCGATCTGGCCGAATGGAGCTTTTTCTGGGTGGGCGTGGAGCGCGCTGAAATTCCACGCGGCACCGTGATCAACGGCAAGCAGATGTACGTCGAATATCAGATTCCGACCCGCGTCCGCCATCCGTATCCGATCGTGCTGGTGCACGGCGGCGGCGGCCAGGGCACGGACTGGATGTGTACGCCCGACGGACGCCCGGGTTGGGCCACGCTGCTGGTGCAAGAAGGCTACAAGGTGTACGTGGTCGACCGTCCAGGCCACGGCCGCTCGCCTTTCCATCCGGATCTCAACGGTCCGTTCCCGCCGGAGAACATCACGCTCGATCAGATCTCGGGAATGTTCACGCCGCAGCGCGCCAAGCGGCCGGACCCCAGCGGCCTCGGACTTGCGAAGCTTCACAATCAATGGCCGGGGACGGGCGAAGTGGGCTCGGCGGACCTGGCGCAGTTAGTCGCCTCGCAGGGCGGTTCTTATGTCGCCAATATTGAAATCACGCATACGGCATGGCGCGAGCGCGGCGTGGAGCTATTGGACAAAATCGGGCCCGCCATCATCATGACGCACTCGGCCGGCGGACCTTTCGGCTATCTGGTGGCGGACGTGCGGCCCAATTTGGTGAAAGGCATCATCGTGGTGGAGGGCGCGGGCGCTCCGTTCGGTCAGGGTCCGCAGTCCAGCCGCTGGGGCGTTACGACGATCCCCATGACCTACGATCCACCGGTGAAAGATCCGTCCGAATTGAAGTCCAAGGAGATGCCGCCGCCGGAGCCAGGCGTGGCTTCCTACCGGATTCAGGAAGAGCCCGCGCGCCAGCTGAAAAACCTGAAAGGCATACCGATCGTGCTGGTCACTTCCGAAGCGTCGTTCGCCTCGCCTGGCGCGCCCGGAGCGCTGGCGTTTCTAAAACAGGCCGGCTGTACCGCCGAGGAATTGCGCCTGGCCCAACACGGCGTGCATGGCAACGGCCACATGATGATGGTGGAGAAAAACAATCGTGAAGTGCTGCAGCCGATTCTCGATTGGATGGACAAAAACGTCACCGCGCACGCCGCGAAAGCGCCCGCAGCGAAGAAGAATCCCGACGCCGTTGCATTGAAGCTCTCCGAGCAAGGCCACTTCTGGGTGGGCGCTGAAACGAAGAAGATGCCGTACGGCAATATCGTGGCGGGACAGATGTATGTGCAGTATTTATTCCCGGCGAAGGTTCGGCATCCTTATCCGGTGGTGCTGGTGCATGGGGGCGGCGGGCAAGGCACGCACTACATGGGGCTCGGCAACGGAAAGCCCGGCTGGGTGCATTACTATTTGCAGGAAGGCTACAAGGTTTATCTGGTCGATCGGCAAGGCCACGGGCGTGCGCCGTATCACCCGGACGCGCTGGGGCCGATTGGACCGTTGCTGACGTTCGACACCGTGACCGGGGATTTCAAGCGCGCCGCGAACAATCCGAACCGGCGCTGGATCGGCACCGGCGACGCGGGCGATCCTAAGGTGGATCACTTTCAGGCGGGCCAAAATTCCACTCCCTCCGATGCCGTGATGGCGCACAAGCTGTGGGCCAGCCGGGGAGCGGAGCTGCTGGACAAAATCGGGCCGGCCATTATTCAGGTTCACTCGGCGGGCGGGCCGTTTAGCTGGCTGGTGGCGAACGAGCGGCCGGCATTGGTGAAGGCCATCGTCAACGTGGAAGGAGCGGGCATGCCGTTCGGCGCCGGCGCCGGCTGGGGCCTGACGGATGTCCCGCTGGTGTACGATCCGCCTGCGTCCGATCCCAAGGAGATCGCCACTCGTGAAGTGGCGGCGTCCGGCGTTACGCCAGCCTACAAGCTGCAAACCGAGCCCGCGCGCAAATTGAAAAACTTGCAAGGCATCCCGATCGTGATGGTCACCGCGGAATCGTCGGGACGCACACAAGGTCCACCCGTGGTGGCATTCCTGAAGCAGGCCGGCTGCGACGCCGAAGAGCTTCAGCTCAAGGACAAAGGTATTCTCGGCAACGGACACTTCATGATGCTGGAGACCAATAACCGGCAGGTGTTCGACGTGATCCGGGAGTGGGTGGAAGCGAAGCTGCCGGCGTAAGTCCATGTCCATTTACGTCTTCGCCTTTTTGATCGGCGTGATTGCCGGGCTCCGCTCCATGACCGCGCCTGCCGCCGTCAGTTGGGCTGCACGCCTGGGCTGGCTACATCTGGAAAACACATGGCTCGCATTTTTCGGTTTCGCCGCGACGCCCTATATCCTCAGCGCGCTCGCGATTGGCGAACTGATCGCCGACAAGCTGCCGAAAACTCCCAGCCGCAAAGCACCGCCCGGATTTATCGCGCGTATCGTTACAGGCGCCCTCAGTGGCGCGGCTCTCGGCGTCGGCGGTTCATGGGTTATTGGCCTGGTGGCGGGCGTCGCGGGCGCCATTGTCGGGACGTTAGGCGGCTACCAATTTCGCGTGCGGCTGGTCAAAGCCAGCGGCGGCAAGGATCTGCCAATCGCTCTGCTCGAAGACGTAATCGCAGTCGCGGGGGCGCTGTTGTTGGTCTCAAGGTTTTCCTAGTGGAAGAACAACACGTTTACGCAGTCATTGGCCACGCCGGATTCGAGCGTCTGGCTGATGCCTTCTACAGGCAGGTTCCAACCGACGATATTCTCGGGCCGATGTATCCGGCGCAGGATCTCGATGCCGCCAGGCAACGGCTTCGCGATTTCCTGGTATTCCGCTTCGGCGGCCCTCAGACCTATATCGAACAGCGCGGCCATCCCCGGCTTCGTATCCGGCATGCGCCGTTCGCTATCGGACAAGCGGCCCGCGATCGCTGGCTGCAATTGATGACCCGCGCGCTCAATGAAGCTGACCTTCCCGAAGAGCCGCGCGGGATCTTGCAATCGTTCTTTGAGGCCACTACGACATTTCTGATGAACCGGCCCGGAGCCTGAGGCTATTTTTTCTCGGCCGGGGTCAGCGTTCCCGGAAGCACCGGTTCCGCATAGCACGTCACCACGCTCTGATTGCCATCCTTGTCCACTGCCTTTACGCCGATCACAATGTTGTCAATGGAAACATCCGGCATCGTGTAAGTTGTCACATTGCCCACCCAGATCTCGCGTTCCCAAACCGGCGACGTTGTAGACCGAACCAGCACCGCGTAGCCTGCCAAGTCGGGCTCGGTATTCGGGAGCCAGTGGAGCACTGCGTCATAGCCTGATTTCCCGCGTGTGAGCAGCGGTACGTGTCCGCCCTTGTCGGGCCCGGAAGACCAGCTCCAGTTGAGCACCGGAGGCGAGGGCGCCAGAGCCAAGCTGGCCAGAACTGCGGCGTTGATGCGAGCGGCGCGCGTCGCATACGGAACCGAAGTGTTGGCGAACGTGTCCGTTTCGGTGTGCTGGTTGTCGTAGTTTTCACTGGCGCTGGTCAGCCGCACCGCCGGGAAGCCCGCCTCGACGAAAGGCCGGTGGTCGCCTCCGCGCAGAAATCGGTCGCCGCGGAATACCATCTGGACCTGCATGGACGGCACATATCGCTCGGCGATGAGCTTGGTGTAGCGCGCGAGCTCGCGCGTAGCCGCATCGTCGGGGCCGGAGGAAAATACCCGCAACACGTTGGTGGACGAGCGCCCGTTGCCGGAGACATCGCTTCCGATGATGTCGTTGTTGAGCACGGCTTCAATCTGCATGCCGTCCTTTTTGGCTTGCGCCGCATACACCTGGCTTCCGCTCAAACCGACTTCTTCGGCCGCGAACGCAACGAACACGATACTCTTGTCGAACTGATACCTGCTCATTACGCGCGCCAGCTCCATCACCGCGGCCGTACCGCTGCCGTCGTCCGTTACTCCGGGCGCGATGGTCGCCGCGGCGGTTGCTTCGAAATCCAGCGGACCCTGCTCGCGCTCCGATGGAAGGATGGCCCGGTAGCGCCGCGCTTCGCTTTCATCGATACCCTGGCGGACCATTTCGGCAATGATCTGCTCCTCGCCCGTGTAAGGCTTGCGAACCTGCGCTAGAGAATCGTAATGTCCCGAGATCAGGACGTAGCGGTCCTTCTCCGTGGTGCCCGGCAGCATCGCGACAACATTCGACAGTTCCACGTCGCGAATCACCTGGCCGCGTCGCCCGCCCTTCTTGATGCTGAAGTTTTGATAGCTCACCTGCAGCCGCGGGCTGTAGCCGGCCAGCTCATCGTGAATCCAACGCTTGGCCGCGCCGATTCCGTGCGTAGGATCGTCTTCGGCCGACAGAATGTAGCGCGTCCCGAAGCCCTCCAGCTTCTTGAGCGTCGCCGCAATGCGTTCCTCCGAGACCCCATCGACAATCTGTTTTACGGCCGGATTCAGGCCAGTTTCCGGCTGCTGCGGGAGCAGCGGGAACGCGAAAAACGCCGCCAAGGAAAGAATGGATGCCATGCGCTTCATAGGATGAATTGTAGCGCCGGTTCATCGTTGCCACATCCCGGCGCTTGACGCCCCTGCTAAAATCAAGTCGTGGCTTACTCCGAAGTTCTCATCGCTCCCATGCGCGCCGATCTCACCCGACACGGTGTTGAGGAGGCTCGCACCCCCGCAGACGTGGACCGGTTGCTGGCACCCGGCAGCGGGCTGGTCCTGATGATCGTCAATTCCGTGTGCGGATGCGCCGCTGGCCGCGCGCGTCCGGCCGTAGGCATGGCCCTGCGGCATCCGGTGCGACCAGCGAAAGCTGCTTCCGTTTTCGCCGGCGGCGATGAAGCGGCCGTCGCGCACCTGCGCAACATACTTTCCGAATATCCCCCGTCTTCCCCGTCCATGGCTCTGTTTCAGGATGGCAAGCCCGTGTACATGATTCATCGCAGCGAGATCGAACGCCGCGAGCCTTTCGAAATCGCGCAACTGCTTACCGCCGCCTTCGATCGCTTCTCAACTTCCAACCGCGCGGCGCAGAACACCGCCGTGTAAGACCAGGAGGCCGTGTGTCCATTCGACCCGTCAAGAAGCTCATCAAATCCAAACCTACGCTAGAGGGCGCGGGCGTTCATCTGCGCCGGGCGTTTGGTTTCGGCAACACGTCCGATTTCGATCCCTTCCTGCTGCTGGACGACTTCCGCAACGACGTTCCCGACGATTACCTGGCCGGTTTTCCGTGGCATCCCCACCGCGGCATCGAAACCATCACCTATGTTCTGGCCGGGACGGTGGAGCACGGCGACAGCATGGGCAATCGCGGAGCTATTTCCGCCGGCGACGTGCAATGGATGACAGCCGGACGCGGCATCATTCATCAGGAAATGCCCAAGGGCGATCAATCCGGGCGCATGCACGGGTTCCAGTTGTGGGCCAACCTTCCGTCGTCGCTCAAAATGACAGCGCCTCGCTATCAGGAAGTGAAGGCGGCCGAGATCCCTCTCGTTACCGACGACGATGGCACCGGTGTACGCATCGTCTGCGGCAGTTTTTGGGGTAAACGAGGCCCGGTGGACGGGATCGCCGCCGATCCGATGTACCTGGATGTTTCCGTACCGCCAGGAAAGCGCAAAGTTTTCCCGATCGAAACCACGCGGCACGCCTTCGCGTATGTTTTCGCGGGCGAGGGGAAATTCGGCAATGCGTCCGGTCCTCTGGCAGTGCCGACGGAAGCCGTTGGCTGGGCCGATACGACGCCGCCCTCGGACGCCGATAACCGCTCGCTCGTGCTCTTCGACCAAGGTGATGAACTGACTGTCCAGGCCGGCGAAGAAGGCATCCGGTTTCTGCTCGTTTCAGGAAAGCCGATCGAGGAACCCGTGGCTTGGTACGGCCCCGTGGTGATGAACACGCAGGAGCAGTTGCGCCAAGCGTTCGACGAACTCGAAAAAGGAACCTTCCTCACCGAAACGCGGCCCTGAACCCCACGGAGCGATCCCTCTCACTTTCCCTGGCAATGTCCGCCGGGGCAGCGGTTGTTCTCCTGGCATTCGTATTCCATCAAACCGGTGGCTTCCCAATCCGGCCGGGCCCGCATGGTGAACTCCTGCGACCAGGGCGCGCTAAAGATCTTGGGATCGTCGATGGTCAGAAGGTAGGATAGCGTCTTCGAGTCTTTCCAGCGCAGGTGCTCGATGGTCTTGAGCGCGTCACTGTGCATGCGGGATTCCTTTGGATTCATGTAAAAGTGATCGTCGAGCGACCAGCGTTTGAAGTTGGTGGTCTCGATCACCAGCGTGTCGCCTTCCCAGTGCCCGATGGGATCTCCGTAGTAAGAAGGCTCCAGCTCATCGCGATGCTTGCGACCGTCCAGTGGAACAACCCGGCTCATGCGCTGGAATTCATGAATCAGCACGAAATATTCCTTGGACTGGAAAATCTGTACCGCGTACGCCGCCAGCATCCCGGACGGAAATCCGGCCGGCATGCAATAATCGCGCGGCTCGTCGTGCCGAGGATCGCCGTTGGGCTTTTCGAAAAACGGCTCTCCGCCGGGCTTCAGGGGGCCAATGGACTTCTTGTCGAAGATGGTGGCGGAGCAACTGCACTGTTCGCCGCTGGACTTGGGCCATTCGTAAATGCCGGTAAAGTTCGGCTTGCCATCCGGGGTGCGCGGAATCCCGGTCTGGGCCGCCAGGCAGCCGATCAATGCGGCAAAAAGCGCGATGAATGTGATAGGTCTCCGCATTTGTTTAGTTCTTCTTGTCGTTGGGATCGTCCGCGACGGTAGTGAAGACGCTGCGCCCATCCTGGAAGGTGACCTTCGATCCGCCGCCGTTGTTGGAGCCATCCTTGGCGCGGAACCCTTCCACCGTGATGACGGTTCCCGGCTCGAGCACGTTCTTGCGGATGCCGCGCCGCATCAACTGAATTGGCGACGATCCGGAAAATGCCCAATTGGTGACGGAGCCGTCTGGGTTCTTGACGTCCACGTAAAACCAGATGTGCGGGTTCTGCCATTCCAGCTTGGTGACGACGCCGGTCACCTTGACGGGCTTGTTCATGTCGAATTCAGCGGCGAAGGAATGATGGGCTTGAGCCAGCGGCGCTACCGCCAGAGCAACCAGGGTCGAAAAAAGAGAGATGAAGTGTTTCATGTATGTACCTCGCGAAGCGATAACCGAACGGCAGGGTTCGTAGCGGCGAACTTTATTGTCGCAAACTCGGAGCGCTTTGCGGAAGGGTACACGCGGCTTCAAGCCGCGCATACCTTCACTTCACCGCAATGCCGACTTCGGCGACGGTATTTTCCCATGCGAGCTGGAGCTTACCTTTGTTCGCGCCTGCACTCGAGAGCGTGATTTTATAGGTCTCGATCGGCTTGGGCGGCTTGCTCATCTCCATCTTGACGCGGCCTAGGTCGCGGCTCTGGTTGTAATCCAAACCCCACTCGCCGGTTTGTTTGCTGACGACGAGCTGCCATTGCTTGGGATCTAAGTAGACGAATAGCGTGTAATCGCCTTTGGGAACCGCTAGGCCACCGATGTCGAGGTTAGCATCGGTGTGCAAAGCCGTGGCTTCATTGGCGCCGGCTCGCCAGACGCGGCCGTAAGCCTCCAAACCGCCGAAGATTTTGCGTCCCCGCATGGAAGGAGCGGAATAGTTGATGCGGATGGTTTTGCCGGCGATGGATACGGAGGTTTCGGCCGGAGGACTCAGTTGCGCCATCAGCGACGCGGCAATCAGAGACTCAATAATGCCGAAGCGGAGAAATGGGACCACAGGGTCACCTCCAACATTTGCAGGATATCAACAACGGGAAGCGGCCGAAGCGGACCGGCCTGGCGCGGCGCTCTCTCGAACAAGCATAATGGACAATTCATGGAGATCAGACTCGAGGGCAAGACGGCGATCGTGACAGGGGCGAGCCGCGGCATCGGAAAAGCGATTGCCTTACGCCTGGCGGCCGAGGGAGCGCAAGTGGTGTTGTGCGCGCGCGACGGGAATCTGCTGGAACAGGTGGCGGCCGAGATTGAACGCGCGGGCGGACGTGCTTTGGCGCTAGCGGTGGATCTGCGCGAGATGGACGCGGCCAAGCGGGTATTGGAGTTCAGCATCGGAAACTACGCTCGAATCGATATCGTCCTGAATAACGCCGGCGCCACCAAGCGTGGCGAGTTCCTGGAACTGACCGACGAAGATTGGGCGGACGGATTCGGGCTGAAGTTTTTCGGAGCGATGCGCTTGACGCGCGAGGCTTGGCCTCACCTGAAGAAGCAGGCCGGATCAGTGGTGAACATTTCCGGCGTGGGCGGCCGGATGCCGGGGCCGCAGTTCACCATCGGCGGCTCGGTGAATGCGGCCCTGCTCTCGTTCACCAAGGCCATGGCCGACGTTGGAATTCGCGACGGCGTGCAGGTAAACGCGGTCAATCCAGGCAGCATCCGGACGGATCGTTTCCGGCGCATGCTGGAGACGAATGCGGCGCAACAGGGCATCGACCTCGAAACCGCCGAACGCAAGTTAATTGAAAGCGCGCGGACCACTCGCATCGGCGAACCGGAAGATATCGCCGCGCTGGTCGCGTTTGTGGTGAGCCCGGAAGGACGGTTCCTGCAAGGCGCGCTGATCGATATGGATGGCGGAGCGACGAAAGTAATCTAGTTACTTGGCCTCGGTCAGGCTCTTGTACGCGGCTTCGACGAACATGCCGGCCGTCCAGAAGCCGCCGGGCCGATCGTAGCGCGGATCGTAATCGAGCGTGGGGTGCGCGGCCTGGATCTGTTCCAGCGTCATGCCCTTCTTGATCATGGCTTGGATGCGGTCGCGAACGATGGTGATCATGTCGCGATACTCCAGCACGTCGAATTCATCGCACAGCCGCCCATGCCCGGGAATGATGTAGGTTCCGCCTTCCTCATGATGCGCCGGGATCGCCAGGTCCAGGATCTGGTTCAGCCCGTTGATCTCGCCTTGCAGGCTGCCCCCGTTCTTCAGATCGATCACCGGAAACCCGTCGGTGACGAAGATATCGCCGGCGCTGATGACGTCGGAGCGGCGAAAAAACGCGATGGTATCGCCGTCGGTGTGCGCCGCGGGGGGGTGAAACATCTGGATAGCCTCGCCGTTGAAAAACACTTCTTTTTCGACACCCAGGTAAGTATCGGTCGGCCAGGCGCTCTCCGGATACGGCTTCTGGCCGGCGGGCGGCACGCTCATCCTGTCAAAAACATTTTGGTGCGCAATGATTTGGACGCTGTGGGCCGCGGTTTCGCCGGGCGTGTTCACCAGCGTCACCTCGCGGGCCGAGCCGCCGCTGGTCTTCGCCAGATTCTCGTTTCCGCCCACGTGATCCGCATGCACGTGCGTGTTGATGATGTAGTGGATGGGCTTGTCAGACAGCGTCCGTATGGCGGCGAGCACCTGGTCGGAGAGCTCGCCGAGACCCGCATCCACCAGAAGCACGCCCATGCTGCCCACCTGCACCGTAATGTTTCCGCCCGCGCCCACCAGCATGTAGACGTTGCCCTGCACCGGCAGTATGCGCAGTTCTGCCTTCTCATGATTCTGCTCGCGGGGCGCGGGCTTGGCCGGAGAGGACTCGATCTTGGCGGTGCCAAGCGCGCCTCGGTACTCGGGATACATAGTGGAAGCTCCACCCATCACCGCGGCGTGCGGCAGGCGGTGATTATCCGCGTATTCGTAGATGAAAGGATTCTGGCCCGGAAGATAATTGGGCACGTCACCCCGGGGCCGATTGAGTATCTCTTCGACATATTCGCAAGGCCACAACCATCCACCGAGTTCCTTTTCGTCCAGTTGAAAATCGTCGGTCCGGATTAGAGGCTCGCTGAGATAAACCGGATCGTTCAGGATGGTCATATGCGTCATGATATTTCCGTGGCGCATAAAATGCTCCGTCATAGTGGCTTGATCGCTTTCGGGCAGCCCGTTCCGCCGCGCCCAGCCTTGCTTGATATGCGTGGTATAGACGGTGAGCATGTTGCCTTCCCACTTGCCGGTTGAAAACCCCATGAAGGTGTGCGCCGCGTATTCGGGAGGATGCGGCCGGCCGTCCATCCAGATGGTGCGATTTTGTTCGTAGGTGCTGATGTAGTTCCTGATCGCTATTACTTCCTGGGTAAATGGGTCCCGCTCTTCCCAGATCCTGAGGTGCAGCGGGCCATGATAGATGTAGGGCGCGACGTGCACGCGGCACTGGTGTTCCTGCAAAGTGAGGCGCGACGCGTTCCAGCTCTCGGCAAACAGGCGCGCGGAATCGTTGATGGGAAGGCCAGCAAAGTCGCCCAGATCGGGGCCGGGAATGCGCTCGTTAAAGTCCTCGTGATGCAGCGGACTCCACTCGCCGGACAGAATGTCCTGGCCCCAAACGGGACCGAGCGTGGCGGCGAGCAGCAGGGCGAGAGAAAGAGTGGTGTTCATATCAGCTTCATTCGGAGGATATAACAATCCGAGCTGATATGTTGATCAACACCCCGGCGAATAACGCCGCTAAACCTCTTCCTCTTCCAGTTCCTCTTCACTTCCCAAGCCAGCCTCTTCGAGCAAGGGTTGGGCAAGTTTGGTCAGCAACTGATCGGCCTTCTCCTCTTCGGCCAGCGTTTGGGTCAGGAGTTTCACGATGTCTCTGCGTTCCATCTGCTCGGCGATGGCACGGGCTGTGCCGTACGCGGCGATTTCGTAGTGCTCCACGCGTTGTGCCGCGCCGATGAGCGCCAGGTCCGCCGGAGCGTCTTCCATCTCCTTGCCTTCGGTGATCACTTCCTGCCCTTCTTCGACCAAGCCTGCCATGCCCTTGCAGGGCTTCGCTTTGGGTTTCTCATCCAGCATTTCAAAGGCTTGTTTCAGCCGCTCCACGTGTCCCTTGGTTTGCTCCAGGTGATCTTCAAACGCAGTTTTCAAATCGGGATTTTTGGCGGCCTTGGCCATCTTCGGCAACGCCTTCACAAGCTGGTTCTCGGCGTGTAACAGGTCCTTCAATTCTTCGGTTAATAGTTCTTGTAATAGTTCCATGAGTGTTTTGACTCCCTTCGATTGGACTCGGCGGGAACCGATAGGTTTCGGCGTTCAGAACAGACTGAGTCATTTTCGAACGGGGCGGCTACCGTTCGGCGACTTTCTTCGCTCTACCACCAAGCCTTCCATTCGTTCTGGAAGCGGTCTGCTTGGCCTTACTCCTCGACTGGCCGCCAACTTGACCCAACCGGGAAGCCATCCAAGTTTTAGAACCCAGGAAACCCTCTAAAAGAGCTGGCACATAAAGGTCCGCGTCCACGGCTGGAAAGTGGATGCCGAATCCGGACGGGCTAATATCCATCTCATTGAGCTGCGACGGCGCGGCGTGTTCGAGTCCTTCTACATCGCCTGGAGAAAAGCTCACGATCAGCCTGGAGCTCAGCTCAATCACGATTCGCTTAGTCCTTCTGTCGTAATGCGCGGAGATCGCGCGGGGAGTGCGCGCTTTCAGATCCTTAGCGCGTTGGTTTGCTTGTTCGAAATCGTCACGCGATGCCATGAATTCGCTCCCATGATCGACACAGTTGATTTAAATTGTCCATCAAAACGCGTAGCATGTTCTTGATCTCCCTGCGCGTCCAATGACATGAACATGTGACGGTCGATGGTCATTCGGATAGATCACGACTCGCGGCCCGTCAAATCGGAGCACGGTCGGCACTGGCTCATTGTATCTGGATCCCTAAGCGCTTGGGTTCCGCAAGCCCGCGGGAGGACGCGCGCCACGATACCTACATCGGGCATGTCCGTGAGCTCGCGTGTTACGATTGATGCAAATGAGTAACACACTCACCGTTCGGATCCCAGAGGACCTAGCTCAGTGGCTGGATGAAACCGCTCGCAAAACTGGCGTTCCTAAGGGACGAATTATTCGAGAAGAACTGGAGAAGGCCCGGAAGTCCGAGGGTCGGCCGTTCATCCAACTGGCGGGCACGGTGGCCGGGCCTCGGAACCTCTCCACCAGGAAGGGTTTTTCTCGCAAATGAAAGCCATCGCGGACACCGGTTTTCTGGTGGCTTTCGGCAATCGCACGGACCAGCATCACACCTGGGCGCTACGGCTCGCGGACCGCGTTACCGAGCCCCTGCTAACTTGCGAGGCCGTGCTCGCCGAAGCGGCCTTTCATCTGGGCAGCAGTGCGTTGGCGTTGGCCTTCGTTACTCAGGGCCTGGTGCGCCCGGCGCTAGTGCTCGATGACCACCTCGGCCGGCTGGCGGAATTGGCACAGCGTTATGCCGACCGCAAGCCCGATCTGGCGGATTTGTGCCTCATTCGCCTAAGCGAATTGAATCCCAGACATCCCGTCATTACCACGGACCTGAAAGACTTTCGTGTCTACCGGCGCGGCCGGAAAGAAGCCATACCCCTCATCCATCCGCCGGACTGAAAGACCAAGTGCGGCCTTCGGCGGCGGCAATTGCTCTGGTGATGGTTCAGCATCTCGATGGGTTCTCTGGGCAAATCGAGGATGTCAGGCTGGGTTTGACGGTGTTATGGCGCCTGGCTGCGCTATACCTGGCGTTTATTTCTCTGCGGGGTGTCATCCGACGAAAAATAAGGAAAGGCGGCAAGGTATCGCAGCGGAAGCCGGAGAAGGTTACGGAAGTAGAGCCGGTCGCCTGGGCGGTGGGCCGCGCTTCCAGTTGGCCGTCGCCCTCGCAGGCCACAATGAACGTGCCGGGCTATCGCGTCCGCTTGCTGCAATAAAAGTTGCAATCGCTGTAAACTGAGCATTGCCATGAATACAATTCCTCGCCTATGGCGGAATGCTGTTCTTGACGCACTCTCGCGCGTCGCTGATAGACAGCGTTCGGACCTGATAAGTAGGCGGTCGCTTGTTTATGAGGAATTAAACCGCATCGCGGATGAGACACAGTCACAGGGAAGACGCCTGACCAGACTTTGAGTAAGATCCTTCAGGATCTCGCGGACGAAGGCCTGTTGGAGTTCGTTTCGAGGGGCCAATACCGCCTCCTGGCTGGGTCGGTCCAAATTGAAAAGGCGGACTTGTCCAATGACGAAATCGACCGTGCACTGGAGGGCGGTCGGTTGCGTTGTGGTGAAGTACCGAACCGGGTCGGAAGTAGAGTTGATACGCGTGCGACGCGGACAGGAGAGAGTTCGGGCCAAGACCCTCTACTACTATGGCAACCAGTGTGCAGTGTGCGACGTCCGTGAAACCGACTTGCTCGTGGCCAGTCACATCCGGCGCTGGGCAGACGACGCTGACGCCAGGGGGCGCTTAGAAAACACGATTTGTCTATGCCGACCACACGATGCCCTGTTTGAGTACGGCTACTGGTCCCTAACGGACGGCCTCTGCGTGATCATAATTCGGCCAGGCATTCAAAGCGTCACATTGCGAAGTCTTCTGCCTGCCTCGCTGCGTTTTCGGAGGCCATCGTCCTTCCCTCCGAATCCGGAGTACTTGAGTTCACACCGAACTCGAATCGGTTCCCCAACACCCGTGCTTTAGAAGCCCGTAAAGAGGCGTTTGGAATTCTCCGCTCACCTCCGCTAACCCCAAACTTTTACTTCGGCGGCAGCGATTGCTCCCGGCCCGCGGGCAGGTGCTGGTCGACCGCTGTCAGCATCATCGCCGCCAGGGCGTAATCTCCCACCACGGTCGCGAGCTCCAGCGTGCCTTGCTGGCCGAATGTCGCCACGGCTTGGGCATACAAATCCGAATCGAGCTTATGCTGGCGAAGCAATTGGCGCGCAAACTTGATGATCAGCGTATCCTTGTCCGAAAGGCCGGCCGCGTCCTTGCCGTACCGGATGGTATCGATCACCGGCTGCGGGACCATGGCGGCGCGAGCGAGCGATTCGTGCCCGCTCCATTCGTACTGCTGGTCGAACTCGCGCGCTGTAACCAGAATGGCGACTTCCGAATCCCGATGGCTCAAAACTCCATGGAAGCGCAGATACTGATTCAGCATCTGGATGGGCTCGGCCGCTTTGGGGCTGTAGAGCGAGATGGCGACGGGCCCGGTGGGCGCCACCGTCTTGCCTGGACCGCCCGCCAACAGGTCGTAAACGCGCTGCCCCTCCGCGTCCATGTCAGCGCGCTTCAAAGGTGGCAACCGTGATAGCGACTCGGGATTGATGTCCTTCGAGAGCGCCGCAGTCTGCGCCCCGAGCGCCGCCGCGAAGCTGATCGCAATTACAATCGAAACCACAACTCGCATAGGAAGGCCTCCAGGCAGGTAGCATAGCAAGCCCGTCCGCAGTTTGCATTAGAATGGTTCAGTACCGGCCGGTAACTTCAACGTCTTCAGAAACGCCAGTTCTATTATCTACCGCCAATTCAACCGGTCGCTGTTTTTAGGAGAGTAAGATGGGCGATCTTCGCCGAACCAGGACTCGTTCGTTGCTGCCCGTTGGCGCCCTGCTCTGCCTGGCGGCCCTGCTCAGCCCCTCGGTGTTCGGCCAGGGCGCAATAGGCGAATTCGTACCAGACGCCGGCTTTGATCTGTCGGGCAATTGGAACCCCTTGCTGCATGAGGACTTCCTGGAACGCATTCCGGGACCGGAGCTGGTCAATTATTCCGGCCTGCCTATCACCGAGGGCGCCAGACTGTGGGGCGAAAGCTGGAATTCGTCGAGGCTGACCATGCCGGAACATCAATGCCAGGCGCACGTGGTGGCCTACATCTATCGCGGCCCGCTGCAGATGCGTTTCTGGGACGAAAAAGATCCGCAATCGCAGAAAATCATCGCCATCAAGAACTACATCAGCACCTACGAACAGAATCGCACCATCTGGATGGACGGGCGTCCGCATCCTCCGGCTTGGGCCGCGCACACCTGGATGGGCTTTTCCACCGGCAAGTGGGAGGGCAGCGTTTTCACGGTTTACACCACGCACATCAAGCAGGGCTGGGTGCGGCGCGACGGTTTGCCGGAAAGCGATCAAGCCACTCTGGTGGAGCACTTCATGCGGCATGGCGATCATCTAACGCATGTCAGCATTCTCACGGACCCGGTCTATCTCACCGAACCGCTGGTGAAGTCCGAAGACTACCTGCTCAACACCAACGCGGGCGGAAACTGGCTGTATCCATGCGAAGAGGTGGAGGAAGTGGAAGGGCGGCCAAGAGGCGCGGTGCCGGCCTATTTGCCGGGCCAAAATCCGTTTTTGACGGAATACGCGAACATGTTTCATCTGCCCCTGATCGCGGCGTTGGGCGGCGCGGAGACCATGTATCCCGAGTTTGAAAAGGTCATCAAGAATCCGCCGCCGGCCCCGTCAGACCCATTGGCTCTGGCTGAAGTGACGCCCATTGCGCAGAGGAACATGGCGCAGAACCCCAATCCCACCGACGGAGAGGTGCACGTTCTTCCGGTGCAAGGCAACGTATACATGCTGGTGGGCGCGGGCGGCAACATCACGGTGCAAGTGGCCGACATGGGCGTGTTGATGGTAGACACCGGTCTCGCGGCGAGTGCCGACAAGGTGATCGCGGCCATCCGCAAGTTGTCGCCGGACAAACCGCTGCAGTACATCATCAACACGCACGTGCATCCCGATCACACCGGCGGAAACGAAAAGCTCCGGGCCGCTGGAACCACCATCACCGGAGCGAACGTGACCCGCGACATCGCCGATGCTTCCCAGGGAGCCGCGATCATTGCCCATCAGAACATCCTGGATCGCATGAGCGCCCCCGATCCCAAAAAGACGGGTGGAGGCGCATCCATGGCGCCGGCGGGCGCCTGGCCCACCGATACCTTCCTGGGCGATCGCAAGACCCTGTGGTTCAACGATGAACCGGTGGATATCGTGCATGAAAAGAACGCGCACACCGATGGGGACAGCATCGTGTTCTTCCGTCATTCGGACGTGATCGCCACCGGCGATATCTTCGTTACCACTGGCTATCCCTTTATCGACCTGGAAAGGGGCGGGAGCATTCAGGGCGAGCTGGATGCCTTGAACAATGTGCTGGATCTGGCCATCTCCAAGCATGACGAAGAAGGCGGGACCTACATTGTTCCGGGTCACGGCCGTCTATGCGACCGCTGGGACTTGATTGAGTATCGGGATATGGTTACCATCATTCGGGACCGCATTCAGGCGATGCTCAAGAAAGGCATGACGGTTGAACAGGTGAAAGCCGCCAGGCCTACCATGGATTACGATGCGCGCTACGGCGCCGACAAAGGCTTCGGTGCAACCGATTCTTTTGTGGAGGCTATCTACAAGAGCCTGAGCAAGAAGTAGAACCTGTATGCAGAGCAGGTGCAAACCGTTATATTATGTTTAGTCGGGAAGGGAACATTTCAATCGGGAAGGAAAAATGATGAAACGAACACTGTTGTTCTTAGTTGTTGCGGCGGCCTCCGTGTTGAGCACACAAGTAAAGGTGTATGCCCACCACTCTTTTGCGGCCACCTATTTTGAAGACAAGACGGTTACGATCGAGGGCAAGCTGGTGCAGTTTCTGTACCGCAATCCCCACTCCTTCGTGCACGTGGAAGCTCCGGATGACAAAGGCGAGATGCAGACTTGGGCCGTGGAATGGGGCGCCGGCGGCCAGTTGAGCCGCGATGGCGTAACGCGCGAATCGCTGAAGCCGGGCGATCACGTGATCATCAAAGGCAACCCGGGCCGCAACCCGGACGACCATCGCGTCCGCATGCAGAGCATCACCCGGCCGGCTACCGATACCGCCGCTGAATTTAGCTGGAAGGGCGTAGTTCAGTAAACCAGGGCAATCGGCTGGTTCTCGCGCAAGGCAGCGGCCTCGCGTTCAGGGGTAGCTTTTTATCGCGACCGAGATGAATCATCTACCCTTGTGCAGGGCTGGTGTTGCTGTGCATGGGCGGCGTGGCAAATGACGAACGGATCTAACAGGTGGACCAAATGACGATTCCAAAATTACTGAACCACGGCGTTCTCCCGCTATGCGGCATCGCAGCCCTGCTCCTGACCATGGCGCCTGCGGCCATGCAGGCCCAGTTTGGCCCGCCCCCTCCAGCCACGCCGCCACGCCCCGCCAAGGCGATCGCACCGGAGGATATAACGGGCTACTGGGTTTCGATCGTGACGGAAGACTGGCGCTGGCGGATGGTGACGCCGCCTAAGGGCGATTACGCCAGCCTGCCGCTGAATGCGGCTGGGAAAAAGACCGCGGACGGGTGGGATCCGGACAAGGACATCGCCGCCGGCAACCAGTGCAAAGCCTATGGCGCGCCCGCAGTCATGCGCGTGCCTGGTCGCGTCCATATCACTTGGACGGATGACAATACGCTGAAGGTGGAGACCGACGCCGGCACACAGACCCGCACGTTCCATTTCAACGGCAAGCCCCCGGCCAACGAAGCGGCAAGCTGGCAGGGATATTCGGTAGCGACTTGGGACGGCCTGCGGCCTGCCCCTCGCGGAGGCGGTACGCCACCTCCAGGGGGCTCGCTCAAGGTTGTTACGAGCAACTTAAAGCCCGGCTACTTGCGCAAGAACGGGGTGCCCTACAGCGCCACCACGGAACTCACGGAATACTACGACCGCACCAATGAGCCCAACGGCGATTCCTGGCTGATCGTGACCACCATCGTGCACGATCCGGTGAATCTAACCCAGGACTTCGTCACCAGCACGCATTTCAGGCTGGAGAAGGACGGTTCCAAGTGGAGCCCCTCGGCGTGCGAAGCCAAGTAAATCATTCCTAGGAACCCTCCCGTCCTGACAACGAACGGGAGGGAAGATGAACAAAGCAGAATTTAGGACTTGTTGGGCTTTTGATCGGACCGCTGCTGATCCGGCCTCTGCGGGTTATTCGGATTCTGGCCAGGGTTGTGCGAGCCTTGCTCGTGCTTGCGTTGATCCTGCCCCTCCTGCCGCTTTTGGGGATCCTGCTGTTTGTTCAGTTGGTCCTGTTCAGTTTTGGTATTGGTAGCAGACATTGCGTACCTCCTTCAACTGTAGGACTCCACCAGCCGCGAATCTATTCAGCCGTTCGCTGAGCAAACGGTTACGCGACTGTTAGTGGACGCTAGCTATTTCAGCTATTTCCCGCCGAGGCTTTTGTAGGCCGCTTCCACGAACATGTCGGTGGTCCAGAAGCCCTTGGTTGCCCCGTACACCGGATCGTAATCGCGCGTGGGACGGGCGGCCTTCACCTGTTCCAGCGTCATGCCCTTCTTGATCATGTCGCGGATGCGGTCCCGAAGAACGGTGACCATCTCCTGATAGAACACCACGTCGGCCTGATCGCAAAGACGGCCATGGCCCGGAATCACCATGGTTCCGCCTTCCTGCTTGCCGGCGGGAATTGTGAGCGCGATCAAACGATTCAGGGCGTCGATGATCCCTTGCAAGCTGCCGCCCCGGGCGAGATCGATAATCGGATAGCCGGTGGTGCGGAAAATGTCGCCGGTGCTGACGACGTCGGACCGGCGGAAGAAGACGAAGCTGTCGCCGTCGGTGTGGGCCGCGGGTTCATGCAGAACCTGAATTCCTTCCCCGTCGAAGAAGAAATCCTTTTCGTCGGGATAGGTATCGGTGGGCCACGCGCCGGATGGATACGCAGGCTGATTGCCGTCCTTCGCGCTCATGCGGTCGAGAAGGGTCTGGTGCGCGATCACGGTCGCGCCTTTGCCCGCATCGGCGATGTCGCCCGTAACGTTGCCGCCCACAATGGTGCTGCCGAGGCTCGCAATTTTCTCGTTCCCGCCCACGTGGTCCTGATGTACGTGCGTGTTGATCACATACCGGATGGGGCCGTCGGAGATCTTCCGTATCGCCTCCACCACCTTGTCGGTCATGTTCGGCAGGCCCGTATCCACCACTAAGACGCCTTCCGGGCCCGCTTGCAGCGTGATGTTGCCGCCGGCTCCAGAAAGCATGTAGATGTTGCCTTGCACATGCTGCGTGTGGACTTCTCCGTCGCTAACCATGTTGTTCTGCGCGGCATTCTCCTCGGCCGCGGGCGGCGCGTCCGTAGCGGCTACGATGGCCGCAACGTCGGGTGTAGCGGGGAAAGTTTTCATTGCCAGCCGGTATTCGGGATACATGGTCGCGGCGCCGCCACGCGTGGCCTCGAATGGAATGTGGAATCGATTCGCGAACTCGGCAAGAAACGCGTTGTCACCCGGCAGGTGATTGGGGACGGTTCCTCGCGGACGCGGTATTTCCACCACCGATTCGCAGGGGTACGGAGCGATTTCCTGGTGAGCGTCGTAAACAAAATCCGTGGTGCGCACCAACGGATCCGTCAGGTAATCGGGATCGTTGATGATCACCATCACGGTCAAGTGATCGCCATGCCGGAACAAATGTTCGGTAATGGTGGCGTTTTCGCTGCGGGGGATCCCGTTGCGGCGAATCCAGCCCTCCTTGAGATCGGTCGTGGTGATGGTCAGAACGTCGCCGTCCCATTTACCCGTGGAAAACCCTTGCCAGGTATGCGCTGCCTCGGCTGGCGGGCGCGGACGGCCGTCCATCCAAATGGTGCGCTCGGGCGCTTGCCAGGAAATGTGGGTGTGATAGGCGATCACCTTCTGTGTATCCCGGTCCACTTCCTTCCAAATGCGAAGATTCGCGGGCCCGCGCCAGGCGTAATCGGAGGGATGCGGCCGGCATTGATTCTCGGGCAGCGTTAGCAAAGACGCGTCCCAGCTATCACCGCGCAAACGTGCCGCGTTGTTGATCGGCAATCCGAGATAGTCGCCGATATCCGGGCCGGGAATGCGCTCCAGAAAATCCTCATGGAACTGGGGCGCCCACTCGCCGGACGGATCCATTTGGGCGAAACCTGGAACACTGGCCAATATCGCCGTCAGCAAAAGCAGCTTGGCATTTCGCATTGCACACACCTCGCTTAGATTTCTTCAATGTTATCACGGAGCGCGCTGCGATGGCTTGCGGGAAGCTGCCAAAAAAAGGGACGCCGAGGCCGTGGTTATCCAGCTCGGCGTCCCGTCCTTTCAATTACAGCTATCTCCGGGCGAACCCGTTCCGCCCGTGGTCATATACAGCGAACGGGTCGAAGTTGAACAGCTCGAACAAGTCGCTGATGGCGGGAGTATTGTCGGGCACATACGGGTTGGCCGGGCTGACCACGGGGTTGGGGAAATTGTCCCGGCTGCGGCTCGTCACGGGCGCCACATTCCAGTTCCTCTCCACGAATTTCAGGATGGAGACGTGATCCGAATAATCGTGCGCGATCGTTCCGGGCGTTGTGTAAGGAGATACGACGATCAACGGAATGCGCGTGCCATCGCCGAAGTAGTCGAGCGGCTGAACATAACCCGAGTCGTAGTAACCGCCGCCTTCGTCGAAGGTGATGATAATCGCGGTCTCATACCAAAGGGACGGGTTGGCCTGAACCGCGTCCACAATCTTCTGCGCGAAGCCTTCAAACAGATCGAGCTTCGAGGATGCCGGATGGCCGTCCACCAACCCGCTCGGTTTGACGAAGGAAACCGCGGGCAATGTTCCAAATTGGATATCGGAGTAGAGATTGGCGGTGTCCTGAAGGTGGGCCTTGCGCACTGTGGCGTTGGCCATGATGGAGGTGTCGTACTGGAATGGGTTGCAGATGTTGCAGTACTCGTCGCTGTCCGCGCCCATGGCCGCGTAGTTCAGTTGATAGGGGTCCTTCAAATAGTTATTCCACTGATCGCCGTAATACTTCCACGAGATGTTGGCCTCGATCAGGGAGTCGCCGATGCTCTTCACCGAGGAGGGTGGAATGGTGAATACGGTGTTGTTCGGGTTGGTGTTCGTAAACGCGTTGCTGCCATCGCCAAAATAGCCGGGGTTGTAATTGTTGAGCAAATAATAGCGCCCCGCTTCACAATTCGGGCTGATCGGCGTCGGGAGAGCCTGAAGATAATTGACAATCGGGGCGACTCCCGGCTGGGTCAGGTCGGAGCAGTTGGTGTAGGATCCGCCGCCGGAGGAAGCCGAACCATAAGAACCCGCGCCATATCCGTCCTCGGTGTACCAGTTATTGGTCCCGGGGGCCGGATTCGGATTTTCCACTTCATCCACTGTGCCCGCGTTCTTGGTACCCGCGTCCACCAAAACGTTGTGAGGCGGGGTGGCGGCATGGCCCTTACCGTCGCTGAACCAGATGGCGTCGCCGTGGCCCAGCATAATGTGGTTCGCGCCAGTGCCCCCCAGCACGGACTGGTGAAAATTATCGCTCATCGCGAAATTGTCCGCGAGGCTCTTGAAATAGGGTACGTCGCCATTTTGAACGTTGTAGAATCCCATGGACGTGGACCCTTCACCCGTTGTCACGGCACTGGTGGAATATTCAGCGCTGAAGTTTGACGGCGGCAGCGCGCCATTGGCGCCAGCGCCCTCGGTGACTTCCACCCAGGGGAACAAGCCGGCATCGCAACCCGAAGGATTTTCATAGGTGGAGTTGAGGGCGTTGCAATTTAACTGCTGCCGCATCTGATAGAAGCGATGAACCGGACTCGCGGAATAGGAGTTGTAGAGAAAAGTCGACCCGTTGGTCAACTGAAAAGGACCTGGCGGCAGTGCAGTGACGTTGCTGATCCGCGTGTCGGGGGTATGGGACGGTAGGCCACTGCCGCCGGAGATCAAAGATTGGTAATAATTCGATGGCAGCCCGTTTTCGGATTGCTGCGCAAGTGTCAGGCTGTCGCCTTTCACATAGGAATCGCTTGGACCGCCTACCAGCGGCGCCGGCAGAACCGAGTTCGGGAAGGCCGTCGTGGGGGGGCTCAACAGGAATGTATCGGGCGGCGCATCGGTCGCGGCACGTTGCTCAGCGTAGCGAAAATTAGGCCCGGGAGTGCCATCGGCATTCACAATTCCCTCGGATAGTAAATTCCAGACGGTTTGTCCTGGCTTGGGTTGATAGGTGGCAAATACGTGATCAAAGCTGCGGTTTTCGCCGATGATCACGATGACGTGCTTTATGGGCGTGGTGGTGTTCGCGTCTCCGGTTTGTTGTGCGTCCAAAGAACTGGCGGCTATGAACTGGAACAACGCGATGGAAGCCATTCCCATGCGTAGGCGCGGCAAGACACTCGATGCAACATGTTTCACTGTCATTCGTTCTCCTTGGTTTGTGGCGCGTAAATAAAACGCAGCCTATAATAGCCGGAGAAGTTGCACAATTAATGTATTTAGCGTGAATTTAGAATGACTGCGAACTCTCGGCCGGCTCAACGCGGATCAGACCCATCATTCCGCCATCCTCGTGTTCCAGGAGATGGCAATGATACACAAACGTGCCAACGGTATTCGGATCGCGAAAATCCATTCGTAATTTCACGCTCGGATACGCCAGCATGCTGTCTTTGTAATAAGGGACGTTCACGGTATCGCGGAGAAAAGGCTCATTCACGGGTTGCCCAAGGTAATCCAGCAAGAGAAAGTGAAGTTGATGAATGTGGAAGGCGTGCAGTTCATTCGATCGGTTCTCGACGATCCAATCTTCAACCGTGCCCTGCTTCGCGGTAATCTGCGGTATGCCCGATTGCGGATCGAACAGCGCGGGCTCTCGACCGTCCAGGGTGATGTAAAATTCAGTTGCGCTATTGGGGTTGCTGGGATCTGTCAGCTTCTCGGAGAAGTACAGCTTCCGGGTGCGCACGGGAGACACGTTTCCCAGCCATGCCACGCCGGAAGCAGGTAGCGGCTCGGCCGCGGCGGCCAGCTTGGAGCGCGGCTCCGGTGCGTCGGCTGCGGTTCTGATGATCGCTAGCGCCCGGTTGGGATCGTTTTCGCCGCCCGGACCCGTGTCTACGCTGCGCGTCACAAGCAGGCCGCTTAGGCCCGAGGGTGGCCCCTTCAAAATGAACTCCACCCGCGCTCCGGGCGGCACTCCCAGGTGAGTTTGCCAGCTCACCAAATCCCCGGACGTTCCGTTCTGGTTCAGAGGCACCCCGTCCAACGCCACCAAGCCAAGTTTCTGCGGCGCGCGATTGAACAGGACCGCCAGATTCAGATACGTAATGGCCGACGCATTCAATACGCGCCACAGCTGC
Source organism: Bryobacterales bacterium (assembly GCA_963824345.1). GTDB lineage: Bacteria > Acidobacteriota > Terriglobia > Bryobacterales > Bryobacteraceae > Palsa-89. The sequence continues at coordinate 144,427 of CAWGOZ010000002.1, read as the reverse complement.
CGCTCCTCCGGTTTCATCTCAATGACGGCAGGTGGATAGTCTGGATAAGGGACAGGTACAAAATTGATCGATAGATCCTTGGCCGGCTTTCCGAAGCCCGTACCGTTGTTGGCGGCGTCGCCATCGCGATCAAGGAGCATCTTGGGAATAACGGGCTCCGATTTCGAGGGCGGCGCATTGGGGTTTAGCAAGTCTTGGTCTCGAATAACCAGCACTCGTTCCGGTAAGCCGGCCGCTTGCTTATTGGCGCGCTCGATTCCCTCCACGATGAGCGCTCCCGACGCTCCACCCAAGACTTGTACTTTGCTGAAGCCATGGATGTGCGGGTGGTACCAATACAATCCGGGCGGCTCGTCGGGGGGAATGCGAAATCGATACTCAAACGGCGGATCGCTGGGACTGATGGAAGTCTTCACGACATCGTCCTGGTGGCAAACCGGAGGAATGGTTAGACCATGAAAATGAAGGTTCGTGGATTTAGCAGTCATGGCGCCACTCACGCACGGGTCGCCGTTCTTTTCCCCGTGCATGTGAGCATGACCATGGTTTTGAGCGGCGACTGCCGGATCAGGAAAGCTTAAATCGTTCTTCAAGTGCAAAATCAGAAGATCGCCCGGCTTCAGCCTTAGATTTGGCGACAGGTCGCCGTGTCCATCGATGTAACAGTAGCGAGTTGCGCCATCGGCGTCGGAGTTGCGAATCGTGAGATCGACCTTCAGCACCCCGTTGTGGCTGCGCAAGTCTTCCGGTTCGGGTACCACGCTGCCTGCCGGCGGGCGGGAACAGGTGTTGGCCGGCGCCACTGCGGCGCGGAGATCCAGTTGCAATTGCGCAATAAGTAAGCTTGCAAGCCCGCTGACAACTAGTTGTTTCAAAGCCTAAGTGCATACTATGCGCGAGCCAAGTCAAATTGTGATTACTGCAAGGTGAACGCTCAATGAAGTTTGTCAGCTACCGTAGAATCATCGCCGCGGCGGTGATTCGTTCCTCGAAGATTCCGCCGGAAGAAAGCGGCTCCAGCGCCTCGCGCATGGCGGACTCGAAAGCCGGCCGCCGGTCTCCGAGAACTTCGGGCGAGGTTGTAGACATGGAGAGCGCGCGCCCAATTAAATCGGGGATGGTCACTTGCTGAGTCTCGTTTACCTCGATCTCTTCCACTTTGCGGAATCGCGAACCTCTGAACCACTCCTCATAATTGATGCGGTAACAAGTCTCGTCCGGATTGGACGACCAGGCCCGGCGGATATCATGGAATGTGCCTGTCCATTTTTGCCCCGCGCTATGTCCAGCCGCGCTATGTCCCTTCGTCCAGCAAATGGCGATCCAACCATTTGCATCCACGATTCGATCCAGTACCGCAAGGGCTTCGTCTCGATCGAACCAATGCAAGGCACGGCCGATAGTGGCCGCCTGGAAAACGCCGATATCGGCTGGCAAGTCCTCGATGCGCGCTTGCATCAAATCGATATGCACCCCGGCCCGAGCTGCCTCCACGCGCGCCGCCTCAAGCATTTCGGTCTCCACGTCGACGCCCAAGCAAGACCGCACAAATGGGGCGAAGCCGATGGCCAGCGAGCCCGGCCCGCATCCGATGTCGATCAGACGTTGGTCGCCGTCCAGTCCCGCGCGGTGCGCCACTTCTCGAAAGAAGCCGGGCGGGTATGGTTCGCGACAGCGCGCGTAAAATGGAGCGGTAGAATCGAAGCGTCCCACAGGCGGCAATCGAATTTTAACAAAGCCGGAGGCTTAGGCCATTCTCAAGATCGCTCACATCGACACCGGCCAGGCCTTTCGCGGCGGGCAAGATCTGCTGTTATCGTTGGCGCGAGGCCTGCGACGCCGGAATCACCGTCAACTGATCGTTTGTCCCGTTGGCAGTCCGCTCGCCAATCGCGCGGCAGCGGAGGATTTCGAACTGGCATCGCTTGAGTTCCGCGCCATCGTGAGCTTGCGCCGGCGACTGTCATCCGAGCATTTCGACATCGTGCACGCTCACGACGCGAGGGCGCAAAACGTTGCTTTCCTGGCGTCAGCCGGACTGCCGGTGCAACGCGTGGCCAGCCGCCAGGTGGTCTTTCCGCCGCGCCATCCGTTGATCCATCGTTGGAAATACAGCCGGACGTGCCACGGCATCATCGCAAACTCCGAAGGGGTGCGGGGAGTATTGATCGCCGCCGGCATTCCCGCCGCGCAGGTCGAAGTGATTCCGCCTGGAATCGAATTGCCCGCGGGGCTTCCCAGGGCGGGCTTGCGTGATCGAGCGCGCGCGCGATGGGGTTTCTCGAATGATGATTTCGTGATCGGTCACGCCGGAGCGTTTACGCAAGAAAAGGGTCAGGACGTCGCGCTGGAAGCGGCTCGGCTGCTAGCGCCAAAACTTCCAAACGCCCGCATGCTACTGGTGGGTGACGGACCCGAACGGCGCAATCAGACCGAAGGAATTGCGCTTCTGCCGGGATTTTTAGACGACTTGACCGAATTCTACGCCGCTCTGGATCTCTTCATCATGCCCTCGCGTTCGGAAGGCTGGGGGCTCACGGCCCTGCAGGCGATGTCCAACGGGCTCGCGGTGATCGCAACCGATGTGGGCGGGCTTCCAGAATTGGTGGAACAAGGCAAAACCGGCTGGCTGGTGCCATCCGATTCGCCCCCTGCGCTGGCGGACGCGATCGAAGCCGCGGCATCGGATCCCAAGCGCCGGCGCGAATACGGCCGCAACGCGCGTGAACGCGCGGAACGCTTTTCCATCCAGCGCACGGTGGAACTGACCGAGCAACTCTACGCGCGTTTACTGGCAGCTTCCCAAAGCGCCACGTAGCCGCACCCCAAAACAGCCAGAAACATCGCGAGCACTTCGCTGTTGTTCAAATTCCAGGAGTAGAAGCCGCTGACCAGCACGGCAATCGTCACGGCCAGTGCCGCGTGCAAGATCCAACGCTGGGCGGCATTCGGTGGCAGACGCCGCACAGCGCGCACGAAATCCAACACGGCCCACCCGATCATCCAGAACAATGCCACCGCAGTGGGCACCCCGCGTTCGGCTGCGTACTGCAGGTAGTCGTTCTCCAAGTGGCCGTAGTATTCGGAGGCGCGCGGGGCCGGCATGTCCCCTCGGATATAACTCTGATACTGGCGCGAAACCTGTTCCGGCCCGATACCCAGCCAGGGATGCGCTTTGATCATCTCCCAGCCGATGCGGCGCAGCTCGGCGCGATGCTCGTTGGAGTCGGTTTGGCCTGGGTGCGGCGAAACCGCCGACAGTGCGCGCTCCCGCAGACTGAAGGGATTCGCCAGCAGGACCAGCGCGATCAGTACGGGCAGTGCGAGCAGCATCCACGGCTTCCAATACCAGATCAAATAGACAGCGCCGCACAACGCGCCCAGCCACATACTCCGCGTCCAAGTGGCCGCAAGCGCGGCGGCTATCGGAAACGCGGCCGCGATCAGCCACCCGATCCACGTTCGATCCGCCGCGAAGAAAATCAGAGCTCCGATTATCAGGAGAGCTATCATCAACTCCCCGCCGAGCGTCATCCAATGGCCCATGAAGCCGGTGATCCGGGCATCCACGTAGAAACTGTAAAAATCCCGTTGGGCCTGCCGGGCCGCGAAATAACTTCGCCAGAACTGCCGGAGCGCCCAGAGCGAGGAAAGTGCCGCGCAGAACGCCCAGCCCAGCGCCACCCAACGGATTTGCAGCGCGTTTTGGAATGCGCTGGTGATCAGGAACAGCATGAGGTAAACGTAGAATTTCCTGATCTGCGGAAGTCCCTCGCGGACGTGGCCGGAGGCGGCCAGCGAAACCAGCGTGCCCAGCAGGAATAGCGCCAAGGGAATCCAGACTCGCGGAACACGCCATGGGCGTCGCGTGACGATCAGCGCGAGCAGCGCCAGAACCATCAGAATCTCGAAGGCGCGAATGGAGACGACGGTTATGACCGCGGCCGCGCCCGCAAGATAGGGCGGCGCGTACTTGAGCTGCAATACGGCACGATGAAGCCGAGGCATGGGACGACGCCTCATGATACAACTCCAGACCGCCAAGACCCCGCCCGGGCGTCAGCGCCGAGTTGGAAAGTTTACGAGCCGGCTTTTTTGAAGACCAATTCGCGGTGACCGCCGCGACTGCCGTTCATCGTCAGCTTAAGCGAGCCGCCCGAAAGCGAACCCTTATACTCCTGCGTGACGCCGTTGGCACGAAGAACTTTGAACGACACATCGTTGCCTTTGATCGCCCCTTCTGAAATGTCAATTGGGGAGTTGCCGCGTTGCACCGAGCCTGTGAGCTTGGCGCCGTTCGCCTTAAGGATGAGGATCTCCATCACCTCAGTGCCATCTGGGCGCTTTGTGTCCGCCGTCCACTTGCCATCGATGTCGGCCGCCGAAGCCAGCCAGGATGTCAACCCGATCAAAACCAGCAGTGCAAATCTTTTCATCTCTCCATACTCTCCTTGAGACACGATAACAGATGGAGAAATCGAAAGGCGGTCAACCCGGACCGAAGAGCAGCAGATCCAGGCTGAACCTCACTCGCATCGCAGCCGCCGGCTGCAAGCGCAGGGGCCGATAGATGGAGAGCAAAACATCCTGAACGGCGTCCGCGTCCAGGTCTGCCGCGGTGGTGACGCGGCGCCGGCCGACCAGAGTAAATTCGCGAGCGAAGGTCTGGACGGTGCGAGCCACGCGATCGCGCCCCGGCCCGCGCAGTTCCACCAGATCGTCAGGCGCCGGAATCGCAACCAGGAGGCGTCCGCCGGCTCGCAAAACACGCCTGAATTCGCCCGGGTTCATGCGCGCCGTGATCGACAGGACAATCGAGAACGAGCCGTCGGCATACGGCAGGAAGCGATCGGCATTCGCCACGATCCACTCGCATCCTGGATAGCGCCGCGCGGCAGCATCCACAGCCGGCGTGGAGATATCGACGCCATGCGCTTCGCAGCCGGCCAGCCGGGCCAGGCCGCCCAGATAGAATCCGTCGCCGCAGCCTGCGTCGAGAACAACGTCAGCGGGCGACGCGGCCAGCATCTGAGCAACCGCGCCCAGTAGAGGTTCGGTGACGCCCCGATCATGCAATCGTCTGCGGGCCGCCGCTGCGGCGGTAGTGTCGCCTGGCTTTTTGGATCGCCGCTCCTGGGGCTGGAGCAAGTTGATGTATCCACTACGCGCGACGTCGAACGAATGGCCGCGTGGACAAAGCAGCCGCCGGCTGTCTGCTCTTCCAGACTCGCGCGCCAGCGCCAGATGGCAACCGCGGACCGGGCAGAGGAGCATGCGTCAAGTCCCGTAAAGCATGCATAAAGTATAGTGCAGCGCGCGTTGGGAGAGAATAGGAACATGCGAAAAAGGATCACTGGTTCCCAGCGAGCGGTTGCCAAGCCGGGACCGGCTTCGCAGTGGATCGATCTCGGCGACATCGCGACCGTCGAAGTCAGCTCCGAGGATGCCGCCTTTCCCATTGAATCCGTCTTCAGCGCCGCTGGCGGCCCAGGCTGGCGGGCGTCACAAAAAGGCGAGCAGCGCATTCGCCTCATCTTCGATCAAGCGCTGACGTTGCATCGAATACAACTTCAGTTTCTCGAGCCGGCGCGCGACCGCCTGCAGGAATTCACCGTTCGATGGTCGTCCGCGAACGGCGGTCAACCCAGGGAAATCGTACGACAGCAGTGGAATTTCAGCCCTTCGGGCTCAACCAGCGAACTCGAAGACTATGCGGTAAGTTTGGATGGCGTGTCCGCTCTGGAATTGGTGATCCAGCCCGACCTGACGCGCAATGACGCGCTGGCAACCCTGGCTGCCTGGCGTGTGGCGTAGGATGCGAACGCTATTGAATGCGCGCCGCTGCCAGGCGCACGGACTGGAAGAAACCGGAGGCATGCGAGTCGCTCGATAATTCAGGGCTGCCCGTTGGTTGCCTGCGGCGGAGAATCCATTCAACTACCATGCGGCTTCCCTCATACACCCGCCAATACGGGTTGCTGCGGAGCAATCCGTTGCGGGCGCTCAGCACTTCGCGACGAGCAAAGCGCTGCAGTTTATCGCCGTGGACGCGCAGCGGCGTGGCGTCGACGGTCGCGGTTGAAAGCCGAGGCGCATCGCAGTCGTTCAACTCCACCACCACCATGCGTCCGTCGGTGATTACCGGATCGCCCGTGGCGTTGCGCGCGTATCGCGGAAAGTCTGCCCGGCCCGTCCAGTTCAGCAGATTCCCGCAGGACGTGAAGGCCAGATCATAGGCGACTTTATCGCGCTCCTGGTCAACGTCCTGCTCGATCCTATGCGACAGCCTGCCACCCGGCCGCAGGTACGCGAAGTCGATATCGCGGGTCGCGGCTCCCACCCACATCTCCTGTCCGCGCCACCTGGCCTCTTCTCTCCACATCCGTATGTGGTGACGCTTGGAAACATCATTCAGGCCTTTTTCCCAGGACATATCCGGCTCGGCTCCATTCAGCAACAACAGGGACATGGGCGCGCCGGCGTCGCCGCGGAGTTCGCCGGCCGCGCGTATCCAATTGATGCGCCGGCGAAAGGACGCTGGATTCGCTTGCGTCCAGCCGGCGGCCGCAAAAGCAGCCGTAATCTGTTGGTGAGAGCCGATAAACAATACGTTCGTCAAGTCCGATAGCCGGCCGGAGTTCGGCGCTTCGGTGCGATAAGGCATGGCCGCAACGTCTCCCGCCAACTCCTCGCGCTGACCGTCGGTAAGCGGGCTGAGGACCCGCCGCACACGGCTGAGTGTCGTAACCGAAGGCGCATTCAGACTGAGAGGCTGGGTCAAAGCCAGAGTCAGTTCAACGCCGGCGGGATAATAGATCTCCGGCTCCGGCAGCTCCATGATGAAAGATCGGATCACCCACTCGGCAAGTTCGGCGTGCAGCTCCCACTGCAGCAGCGCTCTCAGGTAGCCGCTCACTCGGTACGATAAGCTGGCGGTAGAGCGAATTCCCTGAATGCTGCCATCGCGAGTCACACGTTCGCGGCTGTTGTCCACTTCCGTGATTCGCGCGGAGATTGGAACCGCCTCGTCGTCCAGCGGAGTGAGTTGGTTAAATTCCAAATCGAGCCCAGCGGTCTCATGGCGTAACCCGAAGCCCACCCGTGTAACCGACTTCACTCGGCCCGACAAAGTGCTGCCGGCTTCCAATGCCGTTTCGCCCCCGATTCTTATCGGTGCGATCAGAACGGCGCTAACCGGCGACCCTGGCGTGCTCGCGTAGGAGCCCACCGCGGTGGTTAGCCTGATATGAAGTTGCGTGCCTTGCGGCAGAGGGCGGGTGGTCAGCGCGGTAATTGCTAAAAGTACATTCAGCACTACCGCGATCATGCGGAGGGGTCACCTTGAGCGTCTATCTGCGCCTGGCGGCAACAATCGCTTGCCATGGGAAACAGTGTAGCTCATAAGGCTTGGCCTTCATGTTCAATATGGAACACTGTCAGAAACCTCCAAGCTTCCGCCAGGCGGTCACTTGTATTTATTCCAGTGGGTCGTGATTTCCTGGACCACGGTGTTCCCGACACGCCAGGCGGATTCGAGCGCGGGCAGGTAGCCGGTGTATTGTCGTCCGGCGTTGCGGGCTAGATGTTCCGCCGCGGTCACTCCGGGCGGGGGTTGATCGAAGTCGCTCGCGGTGCGCAGCACCAGGATGCGATTCCAATCCACGCGGCTGGCTTTGGCCAGCATCTGGAGCGAGGAGAGGGTGCCGGTATCCTCCATCGCGGTGGTGACGTAGTTGCCTTTGCCGCCGGTGTGATACTTCACCCACTGCTTGGCCCATTCGCTCATCTTGACGCCGCTGAAAAAAGTGCTGGACGAGATCGTGTCGCCTTTCAGCACGAAGGGCGGACGGCGGGCGTTGCCTGAAGCGTAGGCGGCGCGGTCCCTCTGCATTTCAGGCGTATCGCCCAGGTCCACGTGCTCGGTCAGATGGAAGGCCCAATCGGTGAGCGTGGCATTCAGATGATACATCTCGCCCCAGTCAGCGCGCGGGAGTTCGTAGGGCTTGGACTTGCCAAGCGGAACGAAGCCGGTGGGCCAATCCGCGGGAATCTCGCGGCCATCGATTTCGTAAGCCAGGTCGCCGTCCACCACCCATTCGGCCCAGGCTGCCGAACCGAGCGTCGCATCCGCGGGATCCACGCCGGCGATACCCGCGACAATCCAGTAGGCCTTGCGCAGATCGAAGCGCGGATCGAGCCCCAGCGCCATGATGCTGCCGGCGGCTTTGGCCGTCCCCATGCCAGTGAGCACCGCGAGGACTCCGTCACCGTTCATCCGCAGGTCATGATAGGCCTGGGGAAACGGAAGGATCTTGTCGAGATGATTGCGTTCCACCCAGTACTGTAGTTCTCCGGGGCGGTCACCGGTGTCGGCGCCCGCTTCGAACATGGTCACGACGACGACTTTAATGGGGATCGGCGGGTCCTTGGCCCGGCTCGTCGCCGGTGCGGAAAGAGCACCCAGGATGCCGAAGAAGAACAGGCTCGCGGTCGCTACGTTACTTCGCATGAGCCATGGTAGCGACAAACTAGCGATGGCTCAGGCTCCAGACATAGGCGGCCAGCGCGGACGACTGATCGGAGGTGAGCTGCGCGCCTCCCATGGGCGGCATGGCGCTGCGAAATCGCTTGGGTTGAGGCACTCCGTTCGTGATCACCTTCAGAATGCCCGGCAGGCTGCCGTCGCTCCACAGATAGTTTTTGCTGGTGAGATCGGGCCCCACGGGCGATCCAGTGCCGTTCGCGCCATGACAACCTGCGCAGGACGCACCCGCTACCTGGCCATGATAGAGGCGATCGCCCAGCGCAACCATGGCTCGCGTCGCTCCCGCTGGAACCGGAAGGTTCGCTGCAGCGCCCGCATCCACGTTGGTCCCCTCGGGCGGCTTTGCATTGGATGGCACAATATCGCCGGCCGGGGCCGAGATGCTCGGGCACGGCGTTGCTTTGGAGACGCCCGACGCGCCTCCTTGATAGACGATCTTGTAAATGCGGCCGCGAATGTCGTCGGATACGTACAGAGAACCGTCTGGCCCAACCGCTAAACCGGAAGGACGATGTGCAGCGCCTTCCGGCGTCTTCGTCGCTCCCGCAAATCCGTCGGCGAAGACTTCGCAAGTGCCCGATGCGTGATCGCCAGCCAGTGGCTGGAAGACGACGTTATAACCAGCCTGGGCATACGGCGCGCGATTCCAGGACCCATGGAAGGCGATAAACACCCCGGAACGATAACGCGCCGGAAACTGGGTCTTATCGTAGTACGTCACCGCATTGGGACCCCAATGCGCCGGAAATGCGGCCACGGGAGCAGTCTTTTGGCTGCAAACGCCCACCTTTTTGCCTCCGTCGCCCCCATATTCCGGGGCCAGCACGAGCCGCTTTTGAAGCACGTCGTAGTAGCATTCCGGCCAGCCATAATCGCCGCCGGATTTCAGCAGCAATAGTTCTTCGGCGGGCTCTGTAGCTTCCTCGGTCGGCTTGTACAGATCCGGCCAATTAGAATGCAGCTGATCGCGGCCATGTTGCGTTGCGAAAACGCGTCCCGCCGGATCGATGGTCAAGCCCACGGCATTCCGTATTCCCGTCGCGTAGCGGTCCGACGTCGAAAAGACCTGGTTGGTCTTGTTGGCGTCGTAACGCCAGACGCCGCCGCGGGTCTCGAGTTCGGTGCAAGGGTCGGCGCCGGGTACCTTAGCCTGGCGGTTTTTCGCCTGGCAGGCATTGGTCGCAGTGCCGACATCCACGTACATGCTTCCGTCCTGCGCTATCGCGAACGGGTGCATGGGATGGTCGCCGCCCAGAGGCAACTTGGAGACGATCGTGCTGGGCTTTCCAGACGGCGCAATTCCGCTCGAAACGGGGGCATATTTCACGATTCGATCGTTGATCTCGGCGTAGACCGATCCTTTGTACAACGCGATGCCCGTGCCGCCCGCGCCACCCGATGCCACCGTTTCGCCAAATCGCTCCACCACGTCCGCCTTACCACTGCCCGTCTTGTCCTGTAAAGCAACCAGGAAACCGCCTTCATGCGGCTTGTCGTTGCCGTAGTATTCTCCGGACCAGGTGTTGGCGTAAACCACACCGCTCGGACTCGCAACAAGATGACGCGCGTGTCCGATTCCATCGGCGAAGATCGTCGCGCAAAAACTGGCGGGCAGAGTGATGCCCACATCCTCTCCATGGCATCCCCGCGCCGCGCCTGTGACCGCTCTTGAAGTAGCAGCGGCATCCAGCGCCACATTTTGGAGCTGGAACGGCGTAGCCGGGTTCTGCCCGCGTTTTGCGGGATCGAAAAGATAAGACAGCCGGCCCTCGGAAACCCACGCCGTTCCGCCCACCTGCGTCACTGCGGTCGGCTCATCCAAGCCTTCGCGCAAAGTTATAATCGTCGCCTTGTCGCCTTCGATCACCACTCGGTCCAGCTTCCCGACGCCTTCCACCATCAGAAATTGGTTGCCCTTCTCGTGCCGCATCCCGTCGGTCGACATCACCGGGCGCGAAGTTTCGAGCTCCGTCACCTTTCCGGCCTTGCTGCCTTCGAGCGCAATGCGGTACAGGTGGCTCTCGCCATAGGTGTTTACGTAGAGCTGACCGTCGTCGCCGAATGCAATTCCGTCGGTATCGCTGCCTTTATGATCGAAGCGCGGATCGGTGACCCAGACCTCCAGTTTTTTCGAGCCGGGCGCGAGCCTAAGGACCCGCGGGTTGCCGGTATCGGAAACGTAAATCGCGCCGTCCCTGCCGATCGCGATATCGTTGCACTCGGCGGGTCCGGGCGGGAGGCTGATGCTGACCTTGCCGGCTCCGGTCTTCAGATCGAATCCCTTCAGAGCACTGCCCGGATCTCCGACAGCCGTCAACCCGGCGCGAGACAAGTCATCCGAACAGGCCCACAACGTCCCTGTTTTCTCGTCGGCAAATACGCCCAGGATGGAACGGGTTCCGAACGCGCCCGGCTTCACCCAAACCTCCGCCTTCCCGTTCTTTACTCGGAGGATACCTCCTGCGGCGATATTTCCGGCAAAGATGGCGCCGTCCGAAGTCGAAGTGATGCTTTCCGGAAAGGCGCGGCCAGGCAGATCGATCGCGCCAGTGGGCAGCGCGCCGTAAGCTACCGTCGCCAGATTAGCGAGGGCAAATAAGACGCACGGTGTCCTGTGCAGCCCGCCCAAGAATTGATTCGTCTTGCATCTTTTTTCCCGCATGATGGAAGCGTACCGTATCGGAAAACGGACTGTCAATTAAACCTGACACACGGGCGGCGCGCACCCTCCGCATGTAGTGTTTGCTTGACAAGGTAGTGTACGATTTAACAAACGGCGGCCCGGATGGCCGGCCGCTGGGAAACAAGGAGAGAGGACGATGAAATTGACGAAAGCGGCGTTGCTGATCACGCTGGCGCCGGTGGCGGCCTGGGCCCAGGTGAATGTGGGCGAACAGAAGCCCGAAGCCAGCCTGCCCTTCAGCATGACCACGGTGGCCACCTTTGAACTTCCCTGGCGGATGGCCTTCCTGCCCGACGGCCGCATGCTGATTACCGAAAAGGTCGGGCCCGTTTGGCTGGTCTCCCAGCAGGGAGAGAAGATCCTGGTGGAAAATACGCCCCCAGTGTATTGGCAGCGCCAGAACGGCATGCTGGGCGTCTTCCTCTCGCCTCATTACGCCACCGACCAGAGCATCTATCTCACCTATGCCGAGCCGGGCGACTATGGCGGCGGCTTGGCGCTGGCCCGCGCCAAACTGAACGCCAGCGCTACCTCGGCTAAACTGGAAAACTTCGAGGTGCTGTGGCGCCAGTTGCCCAAGGGCAAGGGCGGCCAGGAAGGCGCCCAGATCGCCTTCTCGCCCGACGGCCAGTACCTGTTCCTCACGGTTGGCGACCGCCAGCGCTTCACGCCCGCCCAGGATCCGGACCAGCCCGAAGGCAAGATCCTGCGGCTGACGCTGGACGGCAAACCCGCCCCCGGCAATCCCAACTTCGGAAAAACCGGCGCTCCGACCATTCCCCTGATCGATCCGCCTAGCGACACCGAAGCGGCCAAGACCGCCAGGGTGGTGAGCACCTATACTTTCACTGGCCCCAATATGACGCCGGCCGAAACCTGGGCGAGCGGCGTCCGCACGCCCTACGGCCTGGCGTTTTCACCCACCGGAGAATTGTGGGAGGTCGAGCATGGGCCGCGTGGCGGCGACGAGCTGAACCTGATAGAGAAGGGCAAGAATTATGGCTGGCCACTCGTCTCCTTTGGCCAGAACTATAACGGCGTGCCCATTCCCAAGCCCGACATGCGGCCCGATCTGGCGATGCCGGTGCTCTATTGGGTGCCCGTGATCGCGCCGGGCAATCTGATGTTCTACCACGGCGCCCAGACGTTCCCGCAATGGAACGGCAACGGCTTCATCAGCGGCATGGCGACCAAGAGCCTCAACCGCATCATTTTCGACGGCCATGGCGGCGCGAAACCGGCCGAGCGCTGGGATGTTGGACGCCGCATCCGCGATGTGGAAGAAGGCCCCGATGGCTCGCTCTGGATGCTTGAGGACGCCAATCCCGGCGCCCTCATCCATGTGACGCCGCTGGTCACCTCCTCGCGTTAGGGAGCCAATCCGGCATCGCTGACCGGACGCCGGGCGTTCTAGAATGAAGGAAGTGAAACCAGCACCGTTCCTGTTCGCTGTCGTTCTTCTTCTAGCGCCTGCGGTTTGCGCCGCTCCAGACCCGCTCATCGGAACCTGGCGCCTGGACAGCCAGGAAGTGAACGGACAAAAAACCAACGCCGAACCCCTCACGCTGAAGATCTCACAAGCCGGCGATAAGCTGGTGTTCGCCTTTTCCGTTCCCGTAAACGACGTCTACTTCGTCAGCATGACTTACACCGTCCGGCCGGACGGGAGCGACGCCGACGTCAAGAATGCGCGAGGAGAGAAGGTGGGCACCATCCAGGTAAGCCCCGCTGGGCCGTCGCAGTACAAGCTCGTTATGAAGGGACCGAACCACCCCGACGGTTCCGGCAAGTTGACGGCGTCTCCGGATGGGAAAACTCTGATCAGCGAAACCGATGTGGTGCAGGGCGGGGCCTCAGGCCGGACCGTGCATTCAAAACAGATTTTCTCGCGCTACTAGTTGGGCGGGAAGTGGTCTCAGTGCTTCTGCGCCGAGATCCATTGCGCGATATCGCCGATCACTGCCGGAGCCACATTGCCGGCCTTCCTATACTCCGCGGGCGAACCTGGCCCCTCGCCGGAAATGAAGAGGTGATTCAGCGCCGGATAGCTGTGAAAAGTCGCCTGTGGAGATCCCGCGAGACCGCCTTTCCAGAGTCCAAAGTCTTCCATGCTGACCTGGAAATCGCGTTCGCCCTGCAAAAAGAGCAGCGGGATCTGGAGTCGCGCTGCCTCTGCCACCGGGTTGTAGTTCTTCAGATCGAAAAAGTAGACGACGGGGAACCCCAGCAGCGTGGACGGGTACTGCACGTTTGGATCAAGATGCTTGATTACGTCCGCCTGGGCTTTCAACATTTCGAGCTGTTTCATCTTATCGGGAGAGCCGCCATCCTTCAGCATGAACTCCGCCAGAGCAAGCCCAACATCTTCGATGCGCCTGGCATTGGCCGCCAGAAATACGACTCCCGCAACCGGCGTGCCCTGTTTTGCGCACTCGGCGACGATGCGGGGCAGCGCATACCCACCCAGGCTGTGCCCAAGAACGTAGATGCGCGCCGGATCTACCTCCGGCTGTTTCGCCAAAAGTGCGACCGCCCGGGCCGCATCTTCCACGGTCTCCTCGCGAAGCGTATAATCCGTGTCTCGCATCTCGGAAGCATAGGTCCTGGTCCGCTTGTCGTACCGCAGAACTGCAATATTCCTGGAGGACAAACCTTCCGCGATATCTTCGAACATCCGGTTAGCAAAGATCGATTCGTCCCGGTCGTTGGGTCCCGCTCCGTGCACCAGTACGATCGCCGCGGACCGGCCCGTTGCCACCGGCACGGTCAGAGTTCCGCCGAGTTTCCAGGGATCCAGCCCGACGGTGACGGCTCGCTCGCGGAATAGCGTGGGGTCGCTGTAAGCAGGCCGCACCCAGACTGGGCCCCCCGGAGGCTCGGAAGCGGGCCGGAAATGAAGACCAGCCACATGCCCGTCTTCGCTCATGTTGAGCTGAATCCGGATCGTCGTTTTTGAAAAGCGGGTGGGGAAACTCACCAGATCGTAGGCGCCCGCCTTGGCCGTGTCTGGCTCGCCAACCTCTTCCAGTGTTCCGAAACCGGCGAGTTCAGACGCCACTCGGTCGCGAAGAAACTCCGGTGTCAGCAGCTTTTTTGCATCGTCGGTGAGCAGCTGATTGAAGTCGTCATAGCGGCCCTTCAACAGCAGGTCCAGGGCTTTTCGACCGGAGCCCGGCGGAGCCGCAACCCCAACCGAACCAGCCAGCAATACAATAGCGGCAAGAACGGGACGGAACAAATTTCGTTTCATACCCGCCGGGTTAGCCGCGTCAGCAAGCGGCGCGCGCTCCGGTTCAATCGGACCAGCTTCAATCAACAATGATCAGCGGTCCCGTGCAGTCGCTATTCATGTCCCACGTTCCCTCATGCTTGAGCGTAGCGGAATCGTAAATCTGGATGTCGAATCCATTGCCGTAGGTATACAACTTCTTACCGTCGCTGGACAAGACGAACTCGTTGGAATATTCGTTGGTCCGGCAGGGAAACTCCGACTTTTGCGTCACCTTATTCGAGGTCAGCTCGAAGTGCCAGAATTCGCACCGCTTGTTGCCCAGTTCGCCGCCCAAGGTGGCCACCGTCCAGGCGTCCTTCATATCGGCCGACACTTGCAAACCCGACATCTCTTCCACAGCGGGACCAATCGGGGTGAACTCCACTTCCTTGGTGTTCAAATTGAAGCGGGCGATGCCGAACACGTTATGGTGAACGAACGGGTCCGCCGCGTTGAACAAGGAAATGTGGTAGCCCGGGCGCCGCAGTGAATTGATTTGTTCGCCATATCCGAGGCGCAGCATTAAAGGATCGTCGGGCTTCGCCAGATCCATCCGTTGAACCACTTTCAGCGTGGCTGCATCCAGGATCGCCACCTTATCGCGAAACTGGTAGAGATACTTACCGTCGGTTGAGACCTCAAAACCAAAACGCCCGAAAAATCCGGTGTTACCCGGCAGGTCCTCTTTCTCAATCTCCACCGTCTTGGCGATCTTCTGAGCGGCCACGTCGATCATCGTATATTTCGGCCGGCCGACATCATAATGGTCCGCCCGTTTGACGATCTCGGTGGTAATGCAATACAGAAACTTGTTAGTCGGATCGGGCACCGCGCCATTCATGCGGTATTTTGTGGTCGGCGTGTCCAGCGTAAAGTGACTGATCACTTTGCGCGAGGCCACATCGATCACCTCAATACCGTCGTGATCGTTGGTCGTTGCATAGATGGTCTTTCTGTCCATCGAAATGCTGAGCGACGTGGGAAGGCCCGTCGATAGCTTGATTTTCGTTTCCATTTGCCCTTTGGCGTCGTCGAAAACCAGCACCTGGTCGGGATAGGCGCCCAGGAACAGCGTTGAACCCTGAACAGAAACGCTCCAGGCGGCAAGCACGCACGGCAGCGTGAATTTCAGCGAGGTTATTCTCATAAGTTTCGTGCGGTCCTATGGAAATACGATGTCGAGATTCCGCCAGTCCTTGGTCGCCACGGCGCACTTTTTCGCCCAATCCGGATAGGAGTTGACATGGTCCGGAACCTGCGCGGGCCAGAAGCAAGTGACGTAACAATCGTACAGGTCGCGTTCCACAGGCTGGCAAAGACCGGCAGTGCCGCCCGAGGAATCCACTTCCCATCCGGGAAAGAACGAAAGAGAACATCCGGTGGGGATATGGACCTTCGGTGCGGCTGCGGGGTCTTGCAGGGCCACCACATCCTCCCGGCGGGACATGACGATATCGTCGATGCGGCGGGCCTTTCTGTTAACGGCTCGTAGGTGTTTCATAATGCCTTCCTTTCTGCGAATTGTTCAAGAAAACCGGGATTTAAGGCGTTCACCGTACCATAAATGCGGAGACAGGTGTCGGTCCAGTCGCGAATCCAATCACAATAATGCAGATTCGGATGACCGGTATCGCCGTAACGCACAAAAGCTTCGTGATGACATCCGCCCGCGCACAATGGACGAGCCCAGCAAGTATGGCAGTCGTATTTAGTATTTATGTGACCGCGGGACAGAAAATCGTTTTGCTTCGTCTTATCGATACCCGTCGAGATATGACCGAGCGCATGAACGTCTGAATCGACAAACCTGTGGCAGGGCGCGATATCGCCCGAAGGCCCCACCCCCACCAGCCCGAGACCGGCGCCGCAGGGATGCGACTTGTTGACTCCCTGATACAGCTCGGAAATCGTGTCACTCACATTGGAGAACCCGTGCATTTGGCCGCGCAGGGCGTAGTCAAGCCACTCGTCGGCAAGAATGTGAAACTGCTCCAACACTCCGTCCATGCCTTTATCGTTGATGGAATACAGCCGGTCCGGAGACGTCGTCACTGGCGCGAACCCGACCTCATGGAAGCCTAAATCCTGCTTCAGATGGCGGAAAATTTTGACCACATCCGTCACTCCCGCCGTCAGGGTCACGCGCGCCGTAATAGCCCGTGTCCTGTGACTTGCAATCAGCGCCTTGACTTTCGGCGCAATGATGTCATAACTCCCTTTGCCGTTCGCGAACACCCGCAGTTTGTCGTGCAATTCCGCCGGGCCATCCATACTGACCGTCACGCCGATCCTGTTTTCGGAAAGAAATTCGATGATCGTAGGTGTCAGAAGCGTGGCGTTGGTCGTTAAGCTGAAATCGACCCTTTGGCCCCGCGCCGCCGCCTGTTCGGTGGCATAGGTGACTACCTGCTTCAGCAGCGGGTAGTTCATGAGAGTCTCGCCGCCGAAGAAGGTGATACCCACCGCCTCCCGCCCGTTCGACGATTGCAGCAGGAAATCCACCGACGCTTTGGCCGTCTCGAAATCCATGAATTTCGGTTTGCCGTCGGGCGTGGCCACCTTGTCTTCGCCGAACTCGTAGCAATACTGGCACGAAAGGTTGCACTGGTTGGTCAGGTTCATCACCAACGACTGCAAGGGAAAATCCGCCGGAGGGTTCTCCAGTGGCGCGGGACGCGAATCGCCAGTAACAATCACGCGCGCCTCAAACATCTCCTCGATCAACTCTTCGGCTGCTTCAGAACCCATGCCGCCCGCCACCAGTCGGCCCACCAGTTCGTCGTGAGGAACTTCCCCGCCCGATAACTGGCTCATCAGAGCGCCGACAGACTCGTCCTGCTCAAAAATCGCCCCTGCCGGAACCAAATAAAGAAATTTCCTGCCGCCTCCCTCGAACGAGTGGAATTCGCCCAACCGGTAGACGCGCGCGCCGACCGCCGCCGTCACGGATTCACCTCAGGTTGATCCCATTTCATATAGGTGGGCACTGTTACCACCAGATAGGCTTTTCCGACCACGGGCTTGCCAAAACTGTCTTTCTCATCCTTGGAAGTCGCCACAACCCAAACGTCGCCGTAATTGTTTCGCATGAATTTACGTTCCGGGTTTGGCCCGTCACTGGCCGGAATGAAGAGCGCGGTCGGGCTCAGGCGGCCGACGAAGCCCTTATCGTCGTCACCAAAAACCGCGTAGAACTCCTCCATGCTCCAGGTCACATCCACCGGTCCCAGTTCCACGTCATCCGCAGTCTGCGGTTTACCGTCGGCTCCACGGTTATAACCAATCGCCTCGAACTGCTGATAACCTTTGGGGTGCGTTTCACTCCCGAGGTGCGAAAGCGCGGTCTGTGGCGTTACCTTGATGTAGTCCAAATGATCGTACACTGCGATCGCGTTCGGCAAAGTGGAGCGGCCGAACCTGGCGTCGCGCTTGCCTGAAACTGCATCGGCCGCGACATCCACGTCGGCTACCACTTCACCCGCACCGCTCGACACGATGCGGTTAACCTTGATGCCGGCGCCCAGATCCAGGTCTCCAACCGCCACCTTGGCCGGTAAGGCGTCAACGAACAAGCGAACCTGCGCTGCTTTGCTACCCGTTTTGAGCGCGGAAACGTTCACTCCATAAATGGTCGGTTCCTGGGAAGCCCGCATCAGCGAGACGTCAAAACCGAATTCCTGATAATCGCCCCAATACCAGCGCCCTTCAGCGGTGTTCTGATCGGGCGAAATCCACAACGCTTCCCGCGCTTCCCGGTTGAGGTCGTCAACGGGCGGGTTCGCGCCGAGGGGGCCTTTCGACCTGCCACGCCATGCGTAGCCCGCGTACACGATGCTCTGCCCCGTTCGAGTCAACACCGAACCGTCGGACGCGGATTTCAGCTTCACCGACGTCTTAAACTCGTCCGCCGAAGCGCCCGGCTCGACCATCAATTCTCCGTAGTATTTGCCTCGCCCCGGAAAAGAAGCCTTTACCAGCCATTTCCCCGTAAGGCGCGGCGCTGTCAGGCGGGCCCGCCAAGCTGACCACTCCGGAGTATGCAGCGGCGTCACATTCGCAAGATAGTCCAAGGCGATTTCAGCCGGCTCGGGCGCATTCAGATTTCCTCGCGACAGACCGAGGAAATATGAGTGGCGGAATGTCACCTCCGAAGTGATAAACAGCGCCATATGCATGTTCTCGAGCATGCGCCAGTCGGATTTAGGCCTTCGCCAGGTCAGAGCCCGGCTATACGCGTGACAATAATTGCACGTGCCCTGGAGTTCCTTGGGAGCGTCCGGCTCGTCCACCGCGCGGTGCTCGGCCAGGAACATAACAGGTTTGGCCTCCTCGGGCGCCAGACCGTGATAGGTCGCCAGGTACTTGAGGATGGCGCGCGAATCGGCCGGACTCAGCGTCAAACCGTGCAGCCGCGACATCCGTTTCATGGCTTCTTCCCAGCCTTCGGGCGTGGTCCGCTCCCACGAAATGCGTGACAGGTTTCCTTTGTCGTCTTTGGCGTGGCATCCCCCGCACTTGCTGATCACCAGCGGATCGGTGACCGGAATGCCGGGCTCTGCCGCGGCCTTCGCCGAGTCGTCGGCGGGAGCTTGCGCCCAAACTGGCAGAGCCATCGGCACGGCCAGCAGCACGCATGTGAGAAGCGGTTTGATCATTATCATCTCTCCCGAACTAGAAACTGAAGCGAGCAGTCAGCTGTATCGCCCGCGGGCTGGCCCCCTCCGCTGTTTGCATCGCCGTGATCGTGGCAAATCCTGGAACTCCCAGAGTCAACTGGGAGGGAGGAGCGTAGTTCGCATGATTGAACAGGTTAGCCACTTGCGCCCCGAACTGCACCCGCATGCGCTCCGTCAGGGCCACGCTTTTGATCAGAGACGCCGAGACCGCCTGCGTGCCCGGTCCCACAACGGCGCCGGATAGTGAATCTCCGAAGCGGCCGATGTTGTTCGCCGGATTTGCAAAGGCAGCCGGATTGATCCACTGGTTCAGCGACCGGTCTTCGTATGGATTGACGCCTGAGAACGTCGTCCGCGCGGCCACCCGTCGAGTTGAATACGTTGAATCCGACACCGGAGGGATCGTTCAACGTCGACACGCTCATAAAAGGTCCGGTCTGGAACAGAAGGACGCCGCCCAAGTTCCACCCTCCGACAATTCTATCCATCCACGGGCTGTTGTTCAATAACGCCTGGCCTTTGCCAAACGGAAGCTGATAGAGGGTAGTGATCAGAACACGGTCGCGGCGGCTGAATGGAACATTGCCGTAATCGATGCCTGGATGGAAGTAATCGCTGATCAAGTTGCCATATTCAGTGGGGAAAGTCGAGGAACCGCCAACCGAGCCGACGGCGTTCGACAGGTTGCGCGTAAATGTGTAACTCGCCTCGAATTGAAAATTGCTACTACGCCTGTGGACCGAGATCGTGCCAGCCTGGTAGTTTCCAAAAGCCTGATTCGTTCCACTCAGTATATACGCCAACTGGGGGAAGGGCTGAGCAGCCTGCGTCACGGGATTCTCGAACCCGAGAGTGTTCGGATGGACCTGGTCGGAGTCCACTTGGACGGGAAGATTATAAGAATGGTTGCCGTCGTAAGAGACCCGTATCCCGACACCTTTACCCAGATCCCGTTCCAATGTAAGGTTCCACTCCTCCACGATCGGGTCCTTGTAGTTGAGCGCGGTAGCCTGCTCGAATTCGTCGGTTCCCGGTTGAGCGATGTTGGAAGGATAGGAATAAGGCCATTTATACAAAGGCGCCCCATTGCTTCCCAGAGCATTTTCAAAGCTCCCTAAGTCGCTTGTGTCGGTCGCCCACCCATAGCCGGCTCGGGCGGATTGGAGCGCCTGGATATATCTTCCATAGCCACCGCGAAGCACCGTCTTGTCGCTGCCGCCCACCCGATAGGCAAACCCGATTCGAGGTGCGAAATCCTTGCGTGAGTTATTCGATAAAGTGGACGGCACTCCTACGCTGGACGCAAGGATAAACGGAGTCCCGTTGAGCGTCTGCACGGTGAGCGGGTTCACTTTTGCAAAGGAAGCTTGATTGGGCACGATCACCGCGCCATGTATGGTCTTGCCGTCGACCACACTGCTGTAGTTCGGATCCCAGTTTGAGAAGTCGTTGTCATGGTCGATATAGCCGGGATTGTACTCCCAGCGCAACCCGAAGTTGATCGTAAGGGATCGCGAAACTTTCCAATCGTCTTGCACGTACCAATCCCAATGCGTGGAATACGAGTCTGTGTCTATACCGTTCGGTGTTAGCGAAACGACAGCGGTATTATCCGGGTAACCCTGCAAAAAACCCGAGAAAGGCGAAAAACCTAGATTGGCCGACCCATTAAATGAGAAATTTCCCAGCCGGCAACAGCCATACACGTTGGTATAGAGACTGTGCAGGAAGCGAATGTCTCCGCCAAACTTCAGGGTGTGTTTACCTTTCGTCCAGGTCAAGGCATCCGTAATCTGATAGGTCGTTTGTTTTGGGTTCTGGTCACCGCAGTAACCACCATAGAACGAACCGTATCCAGCGATGGATAAACTCGGAAATATGCAGCCCGAAAGAATCGGCGTTGGCAGGGGGGGATAGGTCAAACCCAACTGGGACGCTACTTGCGACGTACTCACAGGCTCGGTAATGTTGACGTTATTCGTATTGGCGCCAAAGCGGGCCTCGTTGATGAGCGTCGGAGAGATCAGCCAAGTGTACGAGCCGACGAAGGAGTTATAGATCCCGGGTCGGGAAATACCCCCGGTGAGCGGCTCCGGTGGTGCGTCAATCTCACGCTTGTTTTTATAGCTGTATCTCGCGTATATCATGTGTCGGGGGGTGACTATTTCGTCGATCCGTACATCGCCCTGCGCGCTGTTGATTGGCGTCGGATACAACGCGAGAAAATTGTTGGTGATCGCTCCCGCCGGCCCGTAGTTCGGCAAGGGGTAGAAGAAGTTCAGGAGTTTCTGCGAGAACGGTGATATCGCGCTGGCTGGAACCGTCGTCCCATCGTAGGCTGTAAGATCGCCATTCCGCATGGCCTGAGTGGGAACGCTCCAAACCGTCTGAACCGATTTGGGCAGCCGCAGCACTTCGAAGGTTCCGAAGAAGAACGTCTTGTTTCGTCCGTTATATCCCGGGAACACGACCGGCCCACCCAGGTAGATGCCGAAATCGTTCATTTTTACCGGCGTGACTTGGTGACTAAAGGTGTCGGCCGCATTGAGATCGGTGTTTTGGAAATTTTCGAACGCGCCGCCATGGAAAGTGTTCGAGCCGGACTTCGAAATCACGGTAACGTCCGCCACGCCTCCAACCGAGGCTGGATTAATCGTTTCGCTGATCTTAATCTCCTCAATCGAGTAGAACGAGGGGAACAGCTCGGAGGTCGCCGTGCGACCCAGCTTCACATTGCTGACGCCATCGAGCGTGAGCGAAATCTGATCCGGCAAGGCTCCGGCCACCATGAGATTGGCGCCATCGGTCTGCACGCCCGGTTGCGCCGTCAGCGTTGAAAAGGCGCTGGTAGAGCCCGACGCACGGGTGCCGATGGCCACCGGGAGATCGGTCAGCTCACGCGTGCCCTTCGACTCTGCGATGTTGGAACTGTCGGTTTGGACGATCGCGACATTGGCCTGCACATTCACGGCGGCGGCCGCGGTTCCCAACTGCAAACTCACATCCACGCGCTTGGTCTCACGGGCCGTCAGATCGAAAGACTGATATTGAGTTCGCTGAAATCCAGCCGCGTCCACGGCTACGGTGTACGTGCCAACGTCGATGTTGCTGAACTGGTAGCTGCCGGAGGCGTCCGTTTGGGCCGTGCGGACCGTGTTCGTAGCGCTGTTCGTCAGCTCGATTTTCGCGCCCGCGACAACAGCGCCCGAGGGATCGGTTACGGTGCCTAGTATCGTGCCAAAAGTTGATTGTGCGTAGACCAAGCCGCCGAGTACGAAAAAACTCAACGTTGCAATCGCAACTCGGCAGGCAAACCTCAGACGGCGTTCACCGACAGTCCCTGCTTGAAAAAGCTCCCACATCACCGAACCTCCTTCTTAGAGCTCGGACGGAGAAACTCTTCTGCGAAGGATAAAGTAAACGACACCGTAATGTCAAGCGCGAAGTCAGAACCGGCGATCAACAACCATCGCCGCCGCGGCTGCGATTGGCGCATGAAAATTATCCCGGCAAATTCTCGGTCACAACGGACACAAATAGAACTGGAATCGAATGCTTTACGGCTGCATTTTGCCGCTGGTCGCACGCGGTGCGTTTAAAAAACAGATACAGCCGTAAATTGATTCCCGGTCACTGGAGGTAAAGCGCAAAGGGCGGGCTCTGTGAAGACGGCAAGGTCACATAAATCAT
Source organism: Bryobacterales bacterium (assembly GCA_963824345.1). Lineage (GTDB taxonomy): Bacteria > Acidobacteriota > Terriglobia > Bryobacterales > Bryobacteraceae > Palsa-89. The sequence goes on along the minus strand of CAWGOZ010000002.1, from coordinate 121,562 downwards.
GCCATTGGAGGGAAATGTCCCGACCTGGAAATTGATCTGGCTGACACCGGCAACCATGCCGGGCGCAGGTCCCGCATAGGTAACTGCAAATACCACGTTGTAATTGGTTGGGAACGGAATTCCCAATTGGTAAGTTCCCTGCACCTCAACCCCGAGAACATTGCGCGGCAGAGGAAGACCGACCAGCGTACCGTCGGCTTGGGACGGCGTGATCGGGCCCAGTCCTGTCGCCCACACCGCAACGATGGAGCCCCTCGCCGCGGGGTTGTTTATCGAGTTAATGCTTCCGTCCTGATTCAGTGCAGCTGCATATGTGCCGTCCACCGTGAACACGCCCGGAGCCGTCTGCGCCACCGTACATGTCACACAGTTCGAAATGTTGTTGTAGGACACGCAGACCTCGGTGCTCTGGCCGGGCGTCAGCGACCACGGCGCCACAGCATTGATCTGTGCTTCCTGCACCCACAGCAGCGGCGCCGGGGTCCCGTCAAAAGTCACCTTTACATTTGCGGCCTGGGTTGGGAAGGGACTCTGCGGCGTGGCATGAAGCGGAACCCCTTGACGAGGCCCCAGTCTGATTCCAAATAATGAGACCAGCTCTCCCGGCGCTACGGCCCCGGCCTGAAAGCTAGCCGCGTTGGCCAGGGTTGTCACACAGGGACCAGAATTGTTCGTGCAGCTCTGCGGCAGCGCACGAGTAGCGCCGAATACCGCAAGGCACACCAATATGACCCTCGACATCGCGCTTGCCCTGGAGCTTATCGAGTTTGATTCATGGTGCGGATGAGAGGACTTGAACCTCCACTCCCTTGCGAGAACTAGAACCTGAATCTAGCGCGTCTGCCAATTCCGCCACATCCGCAGGATGCTGAGTCGATCTTATTGTCGAGTAGGCCGCCTGCGACTGTCAACTCGCACCGCGCTGGACACCGCCTCCCGCCCAACCGCCTTGCGCGAGCGCAACGTCTCGATTAAACCCAGGACGCGCCGCTCAATCTCGTCGCGCACTTGGCGGAACACTTCTTCCGGCTCGCCGATCGGATCGGCTACTTTCCATTCCTCCACCGGCACGGGTTTTTTCAACTGCAGCTGATAGCCCGACATGTTGATGATCAGGTCCACCGTATCTTGCACCCGGCCCAGTTCCTTGGGATAGAAATCACCGAGGTCGATGTCCTTTTCCAGCATTACCAAATGTGTGAGTGGGGCCACGGCAAGAGCGGGCGCAAGTCCGGCGCTTTGCGCTTCCAAAATATCCGAGCCGTGCACGCGGGCGAACGCCTCAGCCATTGGGCTTCTACAGGCGTTACCGACACATACGAATAATACCCGAGTAATTGCCACTGCTTATTAGTCTACCGAAACCGGCGCATGTTGCAGCCTGCTAGGGGATTTTCTGCAGAAATATAAGGTGAACACGGGGGTCGTCGGTGAGTTCCGGATGAAAAGTCGCAGCCAGATGCAGACCTTGCTCCACCAACACCGGATTGCCTTCGTACGTAGCCAGCACCTTGGCCTCCCCTCCCACGCGGCGAATCATGGGAGCGCGGATAAACACTGCTTCCAGGCCTCCGTCCATTCCTTGAGGGTTCAGATGCGCGATCCGGCTGTCCAGCTGGCGTCCGTAGGCGTTGCGCTCCACCTCCATATCCATGAGTCCAAGCGAAGCCTGCGGCGAGTTGGCGACTTCAGTGGCCAGCAGAATCGCGCCCGCGCAAGTTCCAAAAATTGGGCGCCGGCGGCCAAAATCGCGCAACGGATCCAGCAGCTTTTCTTCCTCCAGCAGCTTCACCATCGTGGTGCTTTCGCCGCCCGGAATGATCAGCCCTTGAACGCCCTCTAGCTCACCGGCGCTGCGAACTTCCACCGCTTCGGCGCCCATCCGCTCCAGCGCCCTCCGGTGCGCCTCGAAATCTCCCTGTAGCGCGAGCACTCCCACGCGCTTCTTACCGGCCATTTACCAGCCTCGCGTTTGCAACAGCTCCGATTCCGGCAATTTCGCCACGTCGATTCCGAACATCGCCGTGCCCAGCTCTTCGCTCGCTTCCAGCAGCTTGGCGGGATCGTTATAATACGTTGCCGCCTTCACGATCGCCCGGGCGCGCGCTTCCGGATCCGACGATTTGAAAATCCCCGATCCCACGAATACCGCCTCGGCCCCCAGTTGCATCACCAACGCGGCGTCGGCGGGCGTGGCGATGCCACCGGCCGAGAAGTTTGGAACCGGCAGCTTGCCGTGTTTGGCCACGTATTCAATCAGCTCCAGCGGCGCTTGGTGCTTTTTCGATTCGGCCACCAATTCTTCGTGGCCCAGCACGGTGAGCTGTTTCATTTCCTTCACGATGGTCCGGATGTGGCGCACCGCTTCCACAATGTTGCCCGAACCCGCTTCCCCTTTGGTTCGGATCATGGCCGCGCCCTCGGCAATCCGTCGCAGAGCTTCGCCCAGATTCCGCGCTCCGCACACAAAGGGCACTTTGAAATCGCGCTTGTCGATATGATGCTCTTCGTCGGCCGGCGTCAGCACTTCGCTTTCGTCGATGTAGTCCACCGCCAGAGCCTCCAGGATTCGCGCCTCCATGAAGTGCCCGATGCGAGCCTTGGCCATCACCGGAATGCTGACCTGCTGCATGATCTCGCGGATCTTCGAAATCGGCGCCATGCGCGCCACTCCGCCGTCTCTGCGAATGTCGGAAGGCACGCGCTCCAGCGCCATCACCGCCGTGGCGCCGGCCTTCTCGGCAATCACAGCCTGTTCGGCGTTGGTGACGTCCATGATCACGCCGCCCTTCAGCATCTCGGCGAGGCCTGCCTTCAGGCGAAAGCTTTCATCCAAAAACATAATGTTCTCCTCTCATTACACTAGCGCGGCCACTTCCCCGAACGGCGCGTGCACCCGCACACGTTCCAATTCTTCTCCAAATATGCGGCCCAACACGGCGATCCCCGACCGGATTCCCTCCGGAGTCATCCCCGCAAAACTGATGCGCAATCCATTGGGCTGCGGCCGCGACACTGCAAAAAACCGGCCTGGCAAATACGTAACGCCTTCGCGCTCGGCGCGCGGCAGCAATTCCGCTGCATCCAGCCCAGCCGGCAGTTCCACCCACAAGCTCATCCCGCCGCGCGGTCGCGTGAATTTCGTTCCCGCGGGAAGATAAGTCGCGCACGCTTCCAGCGCGGCCTCCAATCGCTCGCGCCCCGCCACCAGCATGCGTTGCCGATGCTGGTCCAACCGCCCCGACTCGGCGAACCGCAATAATACCGCCTGCGAGAGCTGATCGGTGTGCAGATCGCTCCATTGTTTGGTTTCTGTCAGCCTTTCAATCAGTGGACGCGGCGCGATCACCCAGCCCACGCGCAGCCCCGGAAAAGCCACCTTGGAAAAGCTGCGCAGCAGCACAGTTTCACCAGCCTGGTCAAGATGTTTGATGGAGGCAATCGGCTCGCCTGCATATGCCAGCGGTCCATATATATCGTTCTCAATCACCATCACGCCCGCCGTCTGCGTGATTCGAAGCAAACTCCTCCGAGCCCCCAAAGGCATACTGGAACCTGTTGGATTCTGAAAATTCGGCGTCACGCAAAGCAACAGCGGACGCTCCCGCGCAATGGTGCGTTCCAGAACTTCCAAGTCCATCCCTTGCGGACCGACTGGAACGCCGATTAATCGAGCGCCGGCGCGCTCAAACACGCTGCGAGCACCGGGATACACTGGATCTTCGATCAGCACCGGCGTGCCTTGGCCAATCGTACGCTGGAGCAAATCGAAGGCCTGCTGGCACCCGCTGGTGATCAGGATGTCGTCCGATTCCCTGGCCACGCCTTCGGCCCGCGCCTGCTCCAGCAGATAACGCCGCAAGGGCGGATAACCGGACGGCGAGCCGAGCTGCAGAATAGAAGCCGCATCGTCGCTCGCGATTACTTCGGCACAAGTTTTGCGAAATTCCTCCAGTGGAAACAGCAGCTCGGAGGGACGCGACCTTGAAAAACTCGACGAATCTGCCAAACCGCGCACCACTGAACCACGCACTTCAGTGGGCGTCGTTCTCGAGACGAAACTTCCCCGCCCCACATGCCCCGTGATCAAGCCCTCGGATTCCAGCAGCGCGTAGGCCGCCGACACCGTCGTCCTGTTCAGTCCAATCTGGCCAGCCAATTCTCGAGTGGCCGGCAATCTGCTGCCTTTCGACAATGTACCCGATTCAATCAAACCCTTCACTTGAGCATGAAGCTGACGGAAAAGCGGTGTCTTATCCCGTGGGTTCAGTGGCGTGATCGCAAGCATGCCAATTCATCCACAGCATACCACATTGGCTGGCCTCTGAAATCAAGATTTGCCATTGACAATAAATATTTTCTTATATAAGCTAACAATTATGCAGATGACGTTCGAACCTCGATGCCGCCTTCTCTGCGTTGGCCGATCCCACGCGTCGGGCAATTCTCGCACGCCTCGCCCAGGGCGAAGCCACCGTGATGCAACTCGCCGAGCCCTTCGATATGACCCAACCGGCCATCTCCCAGCACCTGAAAGTACTCGAAGAAGCGGGGCTCATTGCTCGCCGCGTGGACGGAACCAAGCGCCCCCGCCGGTTGGTTGAGGCCGGCATTGAAGCGATGGACCAGTGGCTGGCGATGGTTCGAAAAGCTCTCAACCAAAACTACGACCGGCTAGACCAGGTTCTGGCCACCATGGAACCAAATAAACCAGATACGAGAAAGGAAACGCAATGAGCAAGATGACGCTACAAACCGAAGGTGCTACACATATTGTGGTAACCAGGCGCTTCGCAGCGCCTCCAGACGCAGTGTACCGGGCCCACACAGATCCAAAGCTGATCCAGCAATGGCTGCTCGGCCCCGAAGGATGGACCATGCCCGTCTGCATCAGCGAGGCGCAAGCCGGTGGAAAATTCCGCTACGAATGGACCAACGCCAAAGGTGGCGGATTTCGTGTGACGGGTGAATATCTGGAACTGGAGCCCTTCGGCAAAATCGTACATGTGGAACGGATGTACCTGCCCGACCCGACGCCGGACAACCACGTCGAAACGCGCTTCGATCCGGACGGCGCCGGCACGCTCATGACCATCCGCATGACTCTGCCGGACGCCCAAACGCGGGCGGCCATGCTTGCCACTGGCATGGAGCGCGGAATGGAAGCGAGCTACGTCCGGCTGGAGAACATCACATGGAAATCTTAGCCCGGTTGCTCGCGCCCCTCCCGCCCGCCTTGCAGAAACCGCGCGCGCCCTGCTAGCATTCCCCTGTGAGCGATGCCGCTTGGGCCGCAACTTCCACCGCGGCCGTCCCCACCCGGACGGTCATTTCGCGGCACTCGGCCCTGGTCCGCGCCACCCACTGGATCACCACCCTCTGCTTTCTCGGCCTGCTCCTCAGCGGCATTGAAATTTTGATCTCGCACCCGCGTTTCTACTGGGGCGAAGCCGGCAACGTGAACACTGCCCCGCTATTCAAAATTCCGATCCCAGCCTCCCGGGCGACCGTGCCCACTGGCTACGGCTACGTCCTTCCCGATCAAAATGGCTGGAGCCGCTATCTCCATTTCCAATCTGCCTGGCTGATCGTGTTCACCGGCTTGCTGTACATAATCTCGAGCTTTTTTAGCGGCCATTTGCGGAAAGGCTTGCTCCCCGGCGCGGCCGATCTTTCCTGGCGCGCCTTCTCCACGTCAATCGCGAACCATTTGCGCTTCAAGCCGCCGGCCGCCGAAGAAGCCTGGTCGTATAACCTGCTGCAGCGGCTCACCTATCTGTCCGTGATCTTCATTCTGTTCCCCTTGATCATCTGGACCGGCCTAGCCATGTCGCCCGCGGTCACCTCGGCGTTTCCCTCCGTCGTCACTGTGTTCGGCGGCCAGCAGTCCGCGCGCACCATTCACTTCTTCGTCACCGTGCTGCTTGTACTCTTCCTCTTGGTTCACATCATCATGATTTCTTTCACCGGGTTCAGGAGCCGGATGCGTGCCATGATCACTGGCCACCTCGCGACCAATAAGGAGCGCGCATGAAACCTCTCTCACGCCGCAGGCTGATCACCACCGGACTCGCCGCAGCGGCGGGCGCATCCGGCCTGGCCGTAGCCGACGTTCTGGCCAAGCGCCATGGGCTGATTCCGCCCGATTCCAGCGGTCCCTATGGCCCCGGTGAAACGCTGACCTACGCAGCCCAGCACATACTGACCCGCCACTCCATGGTCCGCGAATTTTCTCCCAGCCAGATCTCGAACCCTCCCTTCGTCAACTACGTCGATCCATTGGGCGACGCGTACAAGCGACTTCAGCAAGGCGGCTTCGTGGATTGGCGGCTCACCATCGACGGCCTGGTCGCCCGCTCGGCATCGTTTTCCCTTGCTGATCTCAAAAGCCAACCTTCCCGCAGCCAGATCACTCACATGGCTTGTGAAGAAGGCTGGTCTTATATTGCTCAATGGACCGGCGTGCCTCTCGCCCACGTCCTGGACCTGGCGGGGATTTTGCCCGCGGCCCGCTACGTCGTCTACTTTTCCATACAGCCGGACTGGTGGGAGAGCATCGACATGGCCGACGCCTTGCATCCCCAGACTCTCCTCAGCTACGGATTGAACGGCGGCGAGCTTCCCGTAGGTAACGGCGGGCCTCTTCGCTTGCGTGTTCCGCGCCAACTGGGCTACAAGAACGTGAAATATATCACGCGCCTCACCGTTACCGACGATCTGAAACCGTTCGGCAAAGGCTTGGGCTCCGCGTCGCCGGAGGGCGGTTACGCCTGGTACGCCGGCATCTGACTACCCACCATCCGGACCGGCGACAGCTAAGCCTCCCGAAGCAGTTCAGTGCGGTACTTGGGCGCCAGCGCCTTCACTTTCTGGATGAATGCGGCCTGTTCTTTTTCGCCTAGCTTCGGCGGGGGCGTCGTGCGCGTAGCCACCGGTACCCCAACCTCCCGAAAGAAGTTCTCCTGTCCGGCTGGAGAGCAGATACAAAGCATCCGTACCGGGCTGCTCGAGGTGTTGTGAAACTGATGCGGCGCGTTGGCGGGAATGTTCAAGGTCTCGCCGGCGCGCACAATCAACTTCTTCCCGCGAAAAGTCGCCTCCAGCTGGCCTTCGAGCAGGATAAAAGATTCTTCGAAATCGTGCCGATGCGGCGGCGGTCCACCCCCCGGGGGAATGTGCATATCAATTACGCAAAAACGCCCATTAGTCTCCGCGCCCGTCACGGTGATGGTGTAGGTGTCGCCCACCAGACCGATATGTGAAAGGTTGTCGGGTTGCGCCAGCGTCAGATTGCGCGTTGGGTCGTCCGCCGGGGTGTTTGGTACAGCAGGTGCCATTCTCTTTCTCCTTTGCGCCCTCAGGCCCAAAGCCCGGTGGCTACCCAACCGCGTTTGAAGCCTATATAATTAGCACGAAACCGGAGGTCAAGATGTATTTGCGGAAGCTCACGCTCGCAGCCGTTGTCGCAGTCGTTCTATCGCTCGGCCAAATGCCAACCCTGGCCCAGTCGTTCAATGCCAAACCAGCCAAAGCCGCGGACGCCACCTGGACCGCGCCCCGCACCGCGGATGGCCAGCCCGATCTTCAAGGAGTCTGGTCCAACAATAACGCCACTCCGATCGAGCGGCCCAAGGAATTCGAAGGCCGTGCGTATCTGACCGATCAGGAAGTGGCGGCCCTCAAAAAGAAGGCGGCTGAGCTGTTCGACGGTGGCCATTCGGACGCCGCGTTCGGCGACAACGTTTTCCAGAGCGTGCTGGCCAATGTCAAAGGAACCCGAGCCGGCTTCAAGAGTGTCGACGGCGAAACTGGCGACTACAGCTCGGTTTGGACCGTTGCCAGGGAGTGGGATAATCGGACCTCGTTGATTACCGACCCGCCCGATGGCCGGCTGCCTCCCATGACGCCGCAGGCCGTAGAGAAGCAGCGCGCCGCGGCTGCCGCACTGAACGCACGCCCGTCCGGCCCCGAGGATCGATCGCTCCAGGAACGCTGCATCACCTACGACTCGCCGCGGCTGGCCGCCGGATACCAGAGCTACTATCACATCGTCCAGTCGCCAACCTCCGTTGTCATCCTGGCGGAAATGATTCACGACGCCCGCGTTATTCCCCTGGACGGGCGTCCCCATCTCGCGCCCAACATCCAGAACTGGCTCGGCGACCCGCGGGGGCATTGGGAAGGCGATACGCTGGTGGTCGATACCACCAACTTTAAGCCCGGCGTGTTCAGGAACGTCTCCACCGAAAAGCTGCATGTCGTCGAAAGGTTTACTCGCACCGGCCCCAATACCCTCGAGTGGCAACTCACCATCGACGATCCCGGAGCCTGGACCAAACCGTGGACGGCAATGATCCCGCTGCGCCCCTCCAAGAAAGCCGTCTTCGAGTACGCCTGCCACGAGGGGAACTACGGCTTGGAGAGTATTCTCGCCGGCGCCCGCCGCGAAGACCAGGCGGACGCGGAGACCGGCAAGACCACCAAGCCGAACTGACCGTCCGCTCCAAGCGACCAAAGGAATGTACCACGCAAACCAGTTGCTCCTTTCCATCGGCGCGACAGCGATTTTTATTGGGCTCGCTAGTGCGCAGCCCCCGGGCGCTCCCGATCCGCCCCGAACCGCCCAGGCTGCCGCTCTATTCGACATCACCGGCTATTGGATAGCCGTCGTCACCGAGGATTGGAGGTTTCGCATGGTCACTCCGCCTCGCGGCGATTACACCGGCGTGTTCCTCAACGCGGAGGGTCGAAAAATGGCCGCCGCCTGGGATCCCGCCAGGGACGAGGCATCTGGCGAACAATGCAAGAGCTACGGCGCTCCCAACATCATGCGCGTGCCCGGGCGCATTCACATTGCCTGGCAGGACGATCAGACGTTAAAAATCGAAACGGACACCGGTCAACAGACCCGCCTGCTCTACTTCGGCGCGCCGCGCACTCCCGGCGGAGATTGGCAAGGGACTTCGAAAGCTACCTGGGACTCCGTAGGTGGAAGCCGCGGCCAGGCTCCGGTCGGCTCCTTAAAGGTATCCACATCCAACCTGAAGCCTGGCTACCTGCGAAAGAACGGTGTTCCTTATAGCGCGAGCGCGCTGGTCACTGAGTATTTCGATCGGGCGGACCAGCCCAGCGGCGAAGCCTATTTGCTGGTCACCACAACGGTTGAAGATCCTATCTACCTGAGCCAGCCGTTCCTGGCCGCCTCCCACTTCAGGAAACAGGCCGACGCCACCGGCTGGAATCCAACGCCTTGCCAGGCGCGATGAAAATGAAGAATTCCAGTTTCCTGCTACTGTTCGTTCTCTCGATGGGTTTCCCGGCCTTTGGACAGCAGATCTCGGCGTTGGATTTTGCCGGTCACACCGGATTGCCGGCGGGCATTGATATCTCCGGAGCCTGGTTTCCCAACCCGCTGCAAGACTCGGGCTTGATCACCGCGGCCGGCGCGTTGGTGGAATACGGAGGAATCCCGCTGAACGAAGCGGGCCGCCTGTACGCACTCGCCTGGAGCGCCGCCAGAGTCCAGGGCCGACAGCATCAGTGCATGGGTTACGCCCCGCCCTACACCTACAATCAGCCCGGCAATCTCCGGTTCTGGGAGGAACGAGATCCTCACACGCAGCAGTTGGTGGCGATCAAGATGTACTGGCAAATTAGCGAAGGTTCGCGAACCATTTGGATGGACGGCCGCCCGCACCCGCCCGCCTACGCGCGACACACCTGGTCCGGCTTTTCCACCGGAAAATACCAGGGCAACGCTTTGGTGGTCTCGACCACGCACCTGAAGCGCGCTTGGATCCGGGCCAATGGCATGCCGCAAAGCGATGAGGCAACCTTGGTGGAGCATTTTATCCGGCATGGCGACAGCATCACCTATTTCTCCGTAGTCAACGATCCGGTGTATCTGGCCGAGCCGTTTAGCCGAACCTACACGCTGGTCCGAAACGTCAAAGAGCCGGACGCGTGGTTATACGCTTGCGATGACGGAGAACAGATTCTGAATCGGCCAGAGGACCAGGTGGAGAGTTACCAGTGGGGACAGCATCCGTTCCTCCAGGAGTTCTCGGAGAAATACCAAGTGCCATTGTTGGGGACGCTAGGCGGCCCGGAGACGATGTACTCGGATTTCTTGACGAAGCTGAAAGATCCCTCCGCCGTGGAGGCGGCCGTCAAAGCCGAGCTGGCGCCTTCCAGCGGACCTCCCCACTCCAGCCGCGCGGTGGACCCGAATCCCCACGATGGTCAGATCCATGTTCTGCCGGTTCAGGGAAATGTCTACATGTTGGTGGGCGACGGCGGTAATATCGCGGTCCAGGTGGGCGACCAGGGCGCGATGGTCGTCAATTCCGGCGCCGGGCAGCTCTCGGACCAAGTGATCGCGGCAATTCGAAAACTCAGCGACAAGCCGATTCAGTTCATCGTCAATACCAGCTTCTTTCCCGATCTCACCGCCGGCAACGCCAAGCTTCGCGCCTCAGGCCACGACCCGAGCGTGGAGGGATCCTTCTTTTCAGGCCAGTTCGTCGACGCCGGCCGCGGCGCCACCATCATCGCGCAGCAGAACGTTCAGGAGCGGCTGAGCAAGCTCAAATCGGTCCCGGCGGAAGGATGGCCCAGCGACACATTCTTCAAAGCCCGGCGCAGGAAGTTTCACAACGGGGAAGCGGTGGAAATTCTCGACCAGCCGAATGCCGTCACCGACGGCGACTCCATCGTGCAGTTTCGCCGATCCGATGTGATCGTCACAGGCGATATCTTCTCCACCATCTCGTATCCTTTCATCGACGCGAAAAACGGGGGCAGCCTGCAAGGTGAAATCGCGGCGCTCGACCAGATTCTCGACCGAACCGTTTACCAGCACGATGAGGAAGGCGGGACCCTCATTATCCCTGGCCACGGCCGTCTATGCGATGAGTGGGAGGTTGCCGAGTACCGCGACATGCTGGTCATTATTCGCGATCGCGTTCAAGCATTGGTCAATCGTGGCGCCACGCTCCAGCAGGTGGCATCCGCGCGAGTAACGGCGGACTATGACGACCGTTTTGGCGCCAACTCGGGCCCTTGGACCACTGACATGTTCGTAGCGGCAGTGTATGCCGGCCTGAAGAATCCGCCTAAGCTGGCTGGCCTGAAGTAACTCGGTGAACAGGATTAGGGCGATGTGAACCGAATCGTGGCGCGGCGGCCCTCCCTCCAAATGCTTTGGAGACCAATCGGGGCCGAAGCCCGCGGTGATGAACGTTCGATAGCTTCCGGTGGCGTCCGTTAGATAAATTCCGCCTTTGGGCGTGGGCGTGTCGAAGCAGATGCGGAAGAGCAGCACGTGTTCGCCATCGGGCGACCCTTTGGGCACGCCCTCGATGCAACTCGGTTCGGAGGGAAGGCTGAGGTCCATCTCCGGTTTGCCTGGGTACCAGGCGCCGCTCGAGAACGCGTAGAGCTTACGTTCGGTGCTGTTTGGTGGAGCATCCGCCGGCGGGACTGGGAAACCACGCGAGCTGTAAATTATTTTGCTGTTAGCGCTCCAGCCCGGGTCGGCGTCGCCGCTCTGCTCGGCTCCCTGCGGCGTGCAATTCGGGCCGCCGTCGGTCACTTGCGTGCGGGACGAACCGTCGGGCTGGATCTTGTCGGTGCGAACCTTGAAACATCCGTCGCCGTCCTGGGCCACGGAGAAAAGAATCCAGTCGTCCCGCGACCAGGCGATGTCGCCCCATTGCCTGTCATCGACGGTGTTGCTTGAAGTCGCGATTCTCTGCGGGTTTGAGCCATCCGCATCCACAATCCACATGCTGGTCGGCGTAGCAACGTTGAGATAAGCGATACGATCGCCCGTGGGCGACCAGGTTCCCTGCACGTCGTTACCGTCGTGGGTGATCATCGTCTCGACGCCGGTGGCAACGTCATAGACCGCGATATCCTCAACCGTATCCGGGGAGCCGTATGTGCCCACGGAGTATTTCGTGTATACGATCTTGCTCCCATCGGGTGGGAAGTGGGGCAGGAATTTCATTTTGCCGTCGTTCGTGAGCTGGCGAAAGCCGGAGCCGTCCAGGTTCATCACCGCAACCTCGAAGATCTTACCGGCACCCGGCACCGGCGGATCGGTCTCAGCACCGACAGGGTACATGAAGACGATTTGTTCCAGGGACAGCGGGCCCGGGCCGAATCGGATTTGTGAAATGCCGATGCACACACCGGCGGACGAAAGCACTACGATTGCAATGAGTCTCGGCATGGTCATGGCTGGTGTCGAAGTTCGTTCAGTTTCGCCTGCTGCGAGCTCGATAACAAATTCTTGATGCGGATGAGCAGCGAGAGTTGGGCTTTCTTGACCTCATGCTCCTGGTTAAGCAACCGGTCCACCTGCGCGAGCGCCGCCGCCTCATCGACGGGCTGCGCCTTTAGCAATTGGACCAGCTTCTGCTGTTCGGATTGCATGTCCCATTGCAGATCCAGGAATTTGGTCTGCGCCTTCTGTATGGCCTCTTTGATTGCCCGGGATTGGGTATCGTCGAGATTGATTTCCTGGCGGAACTTCATCACCAGCTCCGGTGCGAAGAGTGTCTGGGCGATAGGATCGTCGGCGGCCGGCGCGGACGCTTGTCCCCAACACAAAGCGGTCTGAAGAACGACGGCGATACAGATGAAATGGCGTTTCACGATAAGTGCTCCTTCTTCTTGGTTGCAGGCCTGTTTGGCGATTTTGTCCTGCCTTTGCTCCCCGTGGAAGCCGGCCATTCACCGATTCTCGGCACCGTCTGGAGCATCTCCAGTCCGGGTGTGCGCAGCAGGAAATCGGTGGACGACTTCCATTCCGTAATCGAGACTTCCGGCCGCCTCATGGCCCGGCGTCCTGATCGCGGTATCCACACGACGGCCACGGCTATCACCACCGCCAGAGCCGCCGCCAGCGCGACCCCGGCCGACAGGCGTTTGGGATCTGCGCGCGGTCTCGCCCGCTGGAGGAAACTACTAAATTCGCCGGAATGCGCCCAATCTTCGCGGCGCAGTTCCGCGAACCGGTCCCGAAGATCGCTATCGCTTGGCATCAGCGGACCTCCTGGGGCACCAGGAGCTGCCGAAGCCGCCGCTTTCCGCGGTCAAAATGAGTGCGGGCCGTTCCCAGGGAAACGCCCATCGCCCCGGCGGCTTCCTCCAGGGTCAGATCCTGATAGTAGACCAGATGCAGCACTTGCTGCTGCCGCTCGGGAAGGCGGCTGAGCGCGCTACGCAACAGGTCGTTGTCGGGGCCCGCTTGGGGTGGTTCTGCCGGCCCCCTCCATCCCAGAGGCTGCGCGGCAAACCAGCGAGTCAGCAACGTTTCGCGTAACCACCGCCGGCGGCGCTGCTCGGAGGCGGTTCTACGGATCACCCCGAAAAACCAGGTCTGAAAGCTGGAACGCCCTTCGAACTTCGCCCGCCCATCCAACACCTTGATATACGCCGTTTGCAGCACTTCTTCGGCATCGTCCTTCCTCTGCCGGCAGCACGACAAGGCCCACCCGAAGCTCGCCGCGTGCAGGAGCTCGAGTTCACGCTGCAAGTCCGTGGCTTCCATATTTGCCTGGGCTTGCCTTCGAACCTCCACGTTCATTGTATGAGTGACTTCAGCGCGCGCCGCATATGACACAGACGTGGCCGGGCCGGGCTTTATTTCTTACAACGCGGGCGTTTCTGAGAACCTTCCGAGCTGCACCTTGCGCGCCCTCCGAAGTCCGCCGAGGCGACCGTCTTTTGCGCTCTTCCCCGCGTCTTCTGTAACGAATGAAATCCCGAATCCGAATAGTGAGTCGATTTTGTGCGCCTCTCTGGATTGCGGCGCTCTGTTCCGCTCAATCCCCCCAGCACACCATCTGGTTTTCCCCCCTCGTTCCGGCCGCTTGGAACAACTTCATGGGATCGGCGGATTACCTGGACCTCTTCGCACCCGGCGCGCCCTGGACCACTGCATCCTCGCGCGTCCAGATCTTCAAGATGTACACGCAAATGATCGTCCCCACCTTCCCGGGCAACTTCTCCGACGGCACTCTCCAGCAGATCTTCGCCTATCTGAACAGCCATAACATCGCGCTCGCCGTGGAATTCCCTCCCTTGACGCCCTCTCAGTCGCCCGCCTGCGGGATGGTCAACGGCAATAGGATTGAAGGGTTCGCGGGAGACACCGCGCTCCCGCTCGTCACCCGTATCCAGCAGTTGGGAGGCAATCTCCAATACATCGCTTTCGATGAGCCGTTCTCCTTCGGCGGCCTCTACAGCGGCCCCGGCGCCTGCCATTGGACCCCGCAGCAAGTCGCCGCCAACGCCCTTGAAAGCGTTACCCAGATCAAAACCGTTTTTCCCAACGTGATTGTTGGAGACATCGAGCCTCTGCTGAGCCCTCAAAACTCGCCTGACTGGCTCACTCAGTACGCGGCCTGGATCGACGCGTGGCGCGCGGCGGCCGGCTTTCCCTTTGCGTTTTTCCACTTCGATATCAACTGGACCGTGAACTGGAAGCCCGCCGTCGAAAGCCTGCGCCAGGAGCTGGTCCAGCGCGGCATTCCGTTCGGAATGATCTACAACGGATCGACTTCGGATGCGTCGGACTCGAGTTGGATCCTCGATGCCGAAGGCCATTACGTTGCCTGGGAGACCCAGGGCGGCGCGATTCCCAACCACGTAATTTTCCAGTCCTGGAATCCCTACCCGCAGCATGTTCTCCCCGAAACCGATCCCACCGCCCTTACCTATCTCATCGACAGCTACTTTCGGCAGCGCACCAAGCTTTCGCTCAACGCCGCTTCTTCGCAGGCGTCCGGCAGCCTGCTGAACAGCCAGGGAGAACCCATCGCTTCCGCGCCGATTGCCGTCACCGCGCAGGCCACCTCGGGGCCCGGCGCCGTATCCAATTATGTTTTGAGCGGCTCCGTCCCGCCCTCCACCACACAGGCGGTTATCCAGACCTGTGTGAATGAGTGCGGCGAAGTGGGCGTCACCGACATCAGCGTTTATTCGTTCCAGTACGCCGGCTCCGGCGCCCAGACCACTCTGAATTTTGTGAACGGGCTCGCCGGTTGGACAGTCGACGGCAACGGCACCGCGCTGGTTCAGCCCGGCTCGGACGCCAACGGGAAGTTTATTCAGATCTCCGCCACGGCGGCCCAGCAAACCTTTGTCAATTCCCTGCCCCTCACTGCGGTCCCCGGCAGCACCTACAACCTGACAATCCAGGCGCGCGTCTCCCCGTCCTCTTTCGGCAGCGGCTACTTCGCTCTCGTTTTCCTCACGGCCTCCGGCACCGAGATTTCCAGAAATGTAGTCCAATTCGAGCCCGCCACCGTGACTCTTGGCACCTCGCAAACGGCCAGCGACGGCTCGTATAATCTGTCTTTCGCGCCGCCGAATTCGGGGAGCCCTGAATTGCAAGCGACCTATGCGGGAACCGGCGCACTCTGGCCCGCCTTTGCGAGCAGCCCGCTGGACACCGCGCCTTCCATTCAATCCAACGGCGTCGTTAACGGAGCTGACTTCAAGTCGGAAGCCCTATCCCCGGAGACGTGGTTCACCATTTTCGGGCAGAATCTTGGCAGCGCCGCCCACTGGACCGCAGCGAACACGTTCACCCTCGGCGGCGCCAGCGTATCGGTATGCGGAACGCCTGCCGCCATTGCATACAATTCGGGACCGTTGCTCAAAAATGGCCTGACCCTCTGGCAACTCAATGCTCTGATGCCCGATGCCGTCGCGGGACACGCCACCTGCCCCGTGGTCGTCACCGTCGACGGGCAAGCTTCGGCCCCCGTCACGGTCCGCATCGCGAGCGCGATCCTGGAGCTTTTCAGCTTCATGTCCTCGGCCGGCTCCCTGCCATCCATCACTCACGCGAACTACACCCTGGTGGGGCCTCTCAGCGCCGGATTGGTTCCGGCGCAGCCGGGCGAAGCAATAACCGCGTGGGGAACTGGAGACTGCTCTACTCCCGCCCTGACGGTAAGCAGCGCGGCGGCCACCGTGATCTTCTCCGGGCAAGTCGAGCCCGGCATCTGCCAACTGAATTTCCGGGTTCCCAACGGCTCCAGCGGCGACGCTCAATTAAAGATATCCACCTCTCCCAGCGTTTATACTTTGTCGGTGGCGCCGTAACTCGTGACACAGACCAAACGGATCTCGAAACGCGCAAGTGCAGCTCGCTCGGCCCTGCCCACCATGACCATGCAGGCAGCGCGCGCGTCCGTCGATTCCGTGTTGTGGCTGCGCCCCGGGCTGATTGTGCGGGATGCGTTGAGCGGCCGGGAATATCGCGTCGTGAGATTCTTGGGCCGGGGAGGCTTCGGCGCGGCCTATCTGGCCAGCCGGAGCACCAGCGCCAATTCGTCCGCCGGCACTTGCGTTCTGAAAGTCACCGTCCACGCCGCCACCTGGCACCGGGAAGCCTACTTCGGTCATTTACTTCGGCACGTGCCGGCCCTCGTTGAAGTGTACGACTCGTTTGCGTGGCTGCCACCGGGGAGCGGGCGATCACCGCTGTACTGCTTAGTCTCCGAGCAGGTGGAGCAAGGCGATCTTGGCAGCTACCTCGAACGAAATCCCCAACCCTGGCCCGAGACGCGCGCGCGGCGAGAAATCATCCGGCTGCTCCGCGCGATTACCAAAATTCACGAGAGTGGCGCCGTCCATCGGGACATTACCCCGGGGAACGTGTTCGTAGCGTCCTCTGGCCTGCTGAAACTGGGCGACTTTGGAATCGCACTGCACCGCGTCGGGCGCAAGGAGGTCGCAGCCGATGCCTTCGCTCCACGTTTTGCGCCCGGCGCCATTCGGAGCGGCGCAAAATCCTGGCGCCAAGCCGACGATGTCCATCAGATCGGCCAGTTGTACGCGGCCCTGCTCTCTGGCGTCGGCTCGCGAAAAATCACCGCCAATGAAGTGAAGAACTTCACCTGCAGCGCCCGCACGAAATCAGTCCTGCAGCGCTGTATCGGCGAGCGCAGGAAATGTTTCACCAGCGCGTCGGAGATGCTGGAATATATGGAAGTAAAACAGCAGCCAGACCCGCGCAAGCAAGCTCGAGTGCGGTCCCTGCATGGCAAAAAGGTGGTTTTCACCGGCGGCCTCTCCTTACTTCGCGCGGCTGCCAAGAAGCTCGCACGCAAGGCCGGCGCGATCGTTGAGGACCGGGTGAGCCACACCACGGACATCCTGGTTGTCGGCGATCACTCACCCCACTGGAAAGCCGAAGAGAAGGGCCAGAAACTTCTGGATGTCGATCACGAAGCCGAACGCGGACACGCAATAGTCCTGCTGACAGAGGCCCGCTTTCTGACGCTGGTCGGCGCTCAACGCTAGCTGCTGCTAGGATGCACGGAGGGACGTCTCCGCCGCTTGCACGGCCCGATCCAATTTCCCCAAGTCCCCAGAGGCCCGGCCATGGCGGTCTTCGATCAGCGCCCGTTCGGCGGCTGCCAATAAATCCGCCAGACCGGTCCCGGGCTCGGCTTGAGCGACTCCAATCGACGCCTGAAGCCCGTCCGATCCGAACTGCTGCCCCGCTGCGGCAAGACTGGATCGCAAGGCACGCAGGCTCCGGTCCAACTCGCCTTCAGGCCCTATCGGGGCCACCACTGCAAACTCGGTTTCCGCCATCTGGGCGAGCGTGACATCGCCCGTGAATGCTCTCCGGACTGCATCGCAACAAGTCTGAACAAGGCAACCTGTTGGGTCGGAAGAAATTCCGTCGAGATCGATACGAACCAGGGCGAGAGGCCCGGCTTCGAGGGCCGCGGCGAGCGAGGCATAGTCCAAACGCTCGAAGAAATGCGGCCCGCCGCCGGCGCCCTCCACATTTTGGAGCACCCGCTCGGCTTCGCACAGCGGCTCGTGCAGCCGCAACGTCGCTTGCTCCAGAATCTGCAATTCGTCCAGGCTAAAGCTGTCTTTCTGCCGGCGATAGAGGCACAATACCCCTCCCACTGCGCCACTTGGAGCGGCCAGCGGAGCAGCCATTGCGGCTCCGAGCCCGCTTGGGACCGGCCGGCGTTCGGCGCCCGATTCCACGGCCGGGTCGCCGTTTAACAGAGCCTTGGAATTGTCCGCTACCCAACCGGCCAAGCCTTTTCCCAGCGGAGTTTCCAGCGTCGCCAGCCAGGCGCTATCCAACCCGAAGACGCCTTGCACCCGAAGAACCCCGCCGAACCGGACGAATAGGGCTAGCGCGTCGTGCGGGATCAGGCCTTGCAGCAGCGTGGAAAGCGGTTCGGCAAGATAGTAGCCCCGGCTGCCTTTGGGAATCCGCTTTGAGTTTTCAGCCAGCGCGTTGATCGCGGACCGGGTTGCCACCAGCGCCTTTAGCCGCTTGGCGCTTACCTCGGCCGTTTGACTGGACGCATGCGACACCTCCAGCCCCGCGTCCGGGCCGGACCCGCGCAGCACGCGGACGTCTGCGTCAATCGCCATCGACGGCAGCAGAGTGCTGCGAGCCAGCGTCTCCAGTTCCACGTAGTGTTTCTTGAACACCGCGACTACCTCCGGATCGAAGGCTTTTCCGGCCTCCCGAACCAGGATTTCTATGGCCTGTTCCGGCGCTATCGCCCGGTGATAGGGCCGTTCGCTGACCAGGGCGTCGAAACAGTCCACCGCGGAAATGATTCGCGAGCCCAACGGGATTTGCTCTCCCGCCAGGCCGTCCGGATATCCCGACCCGTCCCATTTCTCGTGATGCCCGCGCACCAGTGGGGCAACCACGAAAGGGAAACCGATCTGCTCTATGATTTTCCCGCCCACTACCGTGTGCAGCTTCATTCTTTCGAATTCGGCGGCGGTGAGCTTGCCGGGTTTCGAAACGATATGCGCCGGCACCGCCAGTTTGCCCACATCGTGAAGAATGGCGGCCGACTGAAGCGCCTGCAAATCATTGTCGGACAGCTTGAAATGCTTTCCAATTTCGGTGGCGTAGGTCCGCACGCGGTGCAGATGGGAATGCGTGGTTCGCTCCTGCGCTTCCACTGCCAGGGCTAAGGTGTGAATACTCCGAAATTGCAGGGCCGCTAAAGCCTCGGCGTGCGATTGGCTGTCTTTGAGTCTTCCCAGAAATGCCTGATAGGTCCAGCCAAACGTGTAGAACATCGGAAAAATCAGAAACACCACCCGCCAGTCGTAAAGTGCCGCGAGATGGTCCAGGATTCCCACCAGGCAGGTTCCCGCAATGTAGAAGGGAACCAGCCAGGAATATGGATCGAGCCAATTGGAGAGGACGCCTTTGCCATCCGTCAAGGACGTAATGATTCCGACCGGTAGCGTGTTTAAGACGAAATAGCACAATCCCGTCAGCGCCAGGATCAGCGGCGCGCCCAGATACGGTAGTCCCGTTTTCATGTAACGGTAGGCCGTGACGGTGCCTGCGATTGCAATGATCAACACTGCGAGATTGAAGATAAACTGGACCGGCGACGGCCTGCGTTCAGGTTTCCAATAGGTTTGGACCACCGTGGATAACAGCGCCACAATCGACGTCTCGCCCGGGCTGAGCTCCAGGATGCAAATCAAAACCACCAGAAGTCCCGCGGTAACGGTTCCCCGAAAGCCCGGCACGCGAAACTTGACTTGCGACGCCGCCATTCCAAACACCAGCAACGTGACAAATCGGGGGTAGTCGGCCGAGTGCCAGTGTACGAGGCTCAGCAGGCAAAGAACCGACCCCACGACGGTCATGGAATAGAAAAAGATCTTTGCGCCGCGCGACATACACCTCTTCATCTGTATCGGCCCGCAGGCAATGAAACTCTAGGCGTCTCCCTACCAGGGGTAATGGCCGACAAAATGCCGGTTTTGCTGATCCAGCACGTCCCAATTGGGACAAGTTGTCGGCGTCGCGCCTGCCCCGAGCCACACCTAAGCAACTGAAATCAACGCAGTAGCAGGCTTTCTTGGTTGGCGTATCGCGTGCATTGCTCCCAGCGTGACGGGACGCTGAATCTAAGCGAGGTAAAGATGAGTATGAAACGCAATCGATGTTTGATGTTCTGGCTCGGCGCCATTTGCGCCCTTCCAGCCTTCGCCCAGCAGGCCGGCCAGTCCGCGCGGATTCACCCCGCCCTCCAGCAAATGAATGCCACCGAAACCCGCACCGTGATCGTGATGTACGCCGAAGGATCCGACACGCATGCCAGCGATCGCGTTCAGGAGCGGCACGCCGTGCGCTTCCGGCATAACTTCTCGCACGTTCCCTCCTCGATGGCCGACCTTACGCTTCAGGAAATCGAGCAAGTGGCCCAGGATCCGGAAGTGAAAATGATTGCCCCGGACGGACAAGTGAAAGCTCTTGGTCTCGATTATGGTAACCAGTCCGTCGGCGCCTATCAGGCCAATAGCGACGGATACACGGGAGCCGGCATCGGCGTCGCCTTTATCGATTCCGGAATCAGCTACGAGGATTGCGATTTCAAAGGCTGCAACGTCGCCACCCGCTATGGACGGGAGCTCAGCTTCATCAACAATCTCAACGGAAGCACCACCGCTCCCGACGATGGTCAGGACTACTACGGCCACGGCACGCACGTCGCCAGCATCGCTGGTGGATCCGGAACGTTTTCGACGAGCTACGTGGAGCAGTGGAATATCTACCCGAAGTATTGGATTCATGGCGTGGCTACCGGCATCACGGTTCACTCCCTGCGGGTGCTGAACGCCAGCGGAATCGGAACCGACAGTTCCACGATTGCCGCCATCGACTACGCCATCGAGAACAAGAGCGCCATGAACCTGCGCGTGATCAACATGTCGATCGGCCGATCATTCACCACCAGCTATAAGCTTGACCCCTTGTGCCAGGCTGTGGAGCAAGCCTGGAAGGCCGGCATCGTGGTGGTGGTCGCGGCGGGGAACGAGGGCCGGACCAATACCGACGGCAACCAAGGGTACGGCACGATTACGGCGCCGGGGAACGACCCGTATGTCATCACGGTCGGCGCGGTCAATACTTTTGGCTCCCTGGATGTCAGCCTGCACAAGGTGACCAGCTACAGCTCCAAGGGCCCCACGGCGGTCGACCACATCATGAAGCCCGACCTGGTGGCGCCCGGAGACAACATCTACGGGACCCAGTGCCTCGTCTACAGTGAACAGGCCTGCCCTATCGCGGCCAACAATCCCGGCAACATGGTTCCCGATACTGCCTACGCCACCGTCGATGGACCGGTGGGAGACAACTGGTATCTGCGTCTCAGTGGAACCAGCATGGCTACGCCGGTGATTTCCGGCGCCGCCGCGCTCATGATCGGAAAACAGCCGTCGTTGACCCCCGATCAGGTAAAAGCCAGGCTGATGGAAACCGCCTGGCGAACCACCTTCGTTCCGTCTTATGTCGTTACCCCGGTGGCCGGCGGCACCAGCTACACCGTGTATCACGATCTGTTCACCATCGGCGCCGGAGAGGTAAACGTGATGGCGGCCCTCAACTCCACCATCACACCCGCCACGAATCTCACCGCGCAATCACCGGCCGTCACCTATAACGCATCAACCAAGACGTTGACCATCGTGCCCCCGGCCAACTCGGTTTGGACCAGCTCCGATTGGTCCGGCGGGAGCTCGATTTGGGGCCAAGTGAACAGGGCAACGGTGAACCCGGTCACAGGCAAGAACGTGATGTGGGGCTCCAACGTGATGTGGGGTTCCAACGTCATGTGGGGCTCCAACGTCATGTGGGGCTCCTCTACCAACACCACCCCCGATGCGACGGCCCTCACAGTAATGATCAACGGCGACGAATAAGTGACCCGGCATCGGCGGTGACCGCATGCGCCGAGCCACTAGCCTAGCCGATGTGAAGACCGGCGGTTCTGCTCAGGGTTTGCGATCGTACCTCGCCTCGCCTTCGTTGGCCCGAAGCATAAAATGCGTCACCGCGCCGCGGGTATCGCTGAAGAATTCTATCGGAGCGGCCGCCGAATCGAACCTTGTTTCGGATTGCGGAATCAAAGGAATGGCATTCATCCACAATTGGCCGTCGATTGCAGCGATGGTCTGGGTTGTGCCAAAGAAACCCGCGATTACGGGAGGCCCTTCGCGCAGCTGATAGGTGCCGGCGTATTTTGCGAGAACCGCTGCGTCGATGTTCACTCCGGAGCCTGCCTTGCCCACGAGATGAGGCACGTCTCGTTCGTTTTCGCAGATACTCTCCAGCATCTCCGTATCCGGCGCGTAATTCAGCGCTACGGAGATGCTCAGCGGCCTTGTCAACGTTTTGGGATCGTCATAAGTGATCTGCAGCCGCATGTGCCCGAAATCGACTCGCCGGAACTTCTCGGTTACGCGGAGGTCTTCGGAATGGGGGTGCCCCAGCCGATCAAGCCAGGTCCGGTCGTTGAATCCGGCGCTTTCCACCACCAGCGTATCCCCTTCCCAGTGGCCCACCGAGTACCCCAACCAGGTCGGGTTCGGACCTTTGGGCAGTTCACGTCCATCCATGAAGATCTGCCGATAGATCGTGCCCCGTTCGTAAAGCAGCACCACCATGCTGGGAAGTTGGATGATCCGATAAAGCGCGATGCCCCCGCCGGCCAGGATCTCCAGCGGGCCGCTGGGGAGGCAGTGCGTGACGGGGTCACTCTCGTGGAATTCCTCGAGATGGCGTTTGAAAACGCCTTCCGCCTCGGCCCGGAAAATTCCCTCATCCTTCACGTTCTGTATGACGTCAAGATTGTATGGGTTAAATTCCGGCCGCCACAGCCCGGACAAGTCTGGCTTCTCGTCGGAAGACCGAGGCGCCGGAGCCGTCAGGTTCGGCTTGCCGTCAGCGGTTCGGGGAATTCCGGCCGTCCGGAAGTTCAGCCATTGAGCGCATAAGGAAACTGGAAGCAGCCATAAAACTGCCGTGATCGCAATTCGTCCCATGAAGGTTCCCCCGTTCCGCTAACCGTGCGGACTCGTATGCAGCAATATCGAGCATTGTACTCCTCTGGGAAGCGACCCACCGGCGTTACATTTTCCACCGCCAAGACCGCCTTGCTGTGTTCCGGTCTCGCGCGTAACCCACGGCTTAGCCCGCCAACGCCCTAAAAGACACGTATAAGGTAAGATTGTTCAAACCGCCATGCCCCTAACCACAGGGACCCGTTTGGGACCATACGAAATTCTTGCGCCCATCGGCGCGGGCGGCATGGGCGAGGTATACAGAGCCCGCGACACTCGTCTGGACCGCGAAGTCGCCATCAAGGTTTCGGCGGAAGAGTTCAGCCAGCGCTTCGAAGGCGAGGCCCGAGCGATCGCGGCGCTGAGTCATCCTCACATTTGCGCGCTGCACGATATCGGCCCCAACTATCTGGTGATGGAGTACATCGAGGGCGAGACTCTGGAGGCCCGCATCAAGAAAGGTCCGCTGCCGCCCAACGATGCGCTCAAGATCGCAATCGAAGTTGCCGGCGCGCTCGGAGCGGCGCATCGCAGGGGGATCGTGCATCGCGACCTAAAGCCCGGCAACATCATGCTCACCGGCACCGGAGCGAAGCTGCTCGATTTCGGTCTTGCCAAATATCAGCGGCCAGCCGCGATTGAAGAAGGGACCAGGACCATGGCCCTCACCGGCGAGGCTCACGTTGTCGGCACGCTGCCTTATATGTCTCCCGAGCAGTTGGAAGGCAAAGAGGCCACTGCCCGCAGCGACATCTTCGCTTTCGGCGCCGTGCTCTATGAAATGGTCACGGGCCGGAGAACGTTCCAGCGAAACTCTACCATCGAAACCATCACGGCAGTGGCCCGGGAGGAGCCCAAGCCTCTTCACGAATTCGTCAACCACGTGCCGGACGGCCTGGAGCGAATTATCCGGTGGTGTTTGCGAAAGCGCCCCGAGGAGCGATATGCGTCCATGCCGGAGGTGGAGCGAGAACTCGAGGATTGCCGCGCGCTCGCGTCCGAACCTATTAGCGGGATCAATCTGAGGGTGCTGTTGCGGCAAAGCAAGCGGCCGAGCGTCGCAATCCCTGTCCTGCTCATCCTGCTTGCGCTGGGTAGCCTCGCGGCCTGGTGGCTCCAGCGCAGCTCGAAGATTCGCTGGGCGAGAGAACAGGTTCTGCCGCAGATTGCGCAGCTCATCGATCAGGAGAAATTCGCGGAAGCTTACCCGCTCGCCGTTCAAGCGGAGAAGTACATTCCCGATGACCCGGAGCTCGTAAAGGCGTGGCCGAAGATCTCGTACCTGGCTTCGCTCCACACCACTCCTCCCGGAGCATCCGTATTCCGCCGGAACTATAGCGCTCCGAATTCCTGGGGATTGGTTGGCCATTCTCCGATCGACAAGCTGAGAGTTCCACGCGTCGATTCCCGGTGGAAGTTTGAGCTGAAGGGCTTCGCCCCTGTTGAGCGCGCTACGGTGGCGGTCTTCACGTTTATCCTTCCGTCAGAGTCTCTCGCCGTGACGATGGACGCTGAGGCAGAAACTCCGACCGGAATGGTTCACCAGACCGAGGGCATTGGGAGCGAGAGCTCAGACGCTGGACCTCTACAGAATACACCTACTTCGCTCCTGGGGCTTCCTGGCTTCGAAGATCTGCCAGCAATTCTGCTGGGAGACTATTGGATCGATCGATATGAGGTCACGAACAAACAGTTCAAGGAGTTCCTTGACCACGGCGGGTATGCAAAACCGGAGTACTGGAAGCAGGAGTTCCGCAAAGACGGCCGGCAGCTTTCCTGGGCGGAGGCGATGGCTTTATTTCGAGACCGCACCGGCCGGCCCGGGCCCGCCACGTGGGAGGTGGGCAGTTATCCGCCGGGCCAGGAAGATTTCCCAGTGTCGGGCGTGAGCTGGTATGAAGCAGCGGCTTACGCAGAGTTCGTGGGCAAATCCCTCCCCACTATTTATCACTGGACCACGGCGGCCTCGCCTTGGGCCAGCGCCAGCATGCTCCCAGCCGGCAACTTTGGGGGGAAGGGACCGGCTCGTGTCGGAACCTATCCTGGCATAAGCTGGTCGGGCGTCTATGATATGGCCGGCAACGTCAAGGAGTGGATCTGGAACCAGGCCAGTGCCGGTAAACGCTACATAATGGGCGGCGGTTGGGATGAACCGCTCTATATGTTCAACGATGCGGATGCCCGCTCGCCGTTCGAGCGCTCCGCCAATTTTGGATTCCGATGCGCTAAATATTCCCTTTCCGGTGCGGCTGCTAAGGCCGCCGATCCGGTGACACTCCGAGCACGCGATTTCAATGATGAGAAGCCCGTCTCGGATACCTTGTTCCAGGTGTACAAGAGCCTCTACTCCTATGACAAGACCCCGCTCCATGCAACCGTGGAATCTGCCGAGGAGACCGACGACTGGAAACGAGAAAAGATCACGTTCGCTGCCGCTTATGGCAATGAACGAGTGATCGCCTATCTCTTCCTGCCCAAGAGGTCGCACCCTCCCTTTCAAACGATTGTGCGCTTCCCGGGTTCCGAGACCATTGATACGCGATCCAGTACAACCCTCCCTGAAATGAACTTTTTTGATTTCGTGATCAAGAGCGGTCGGGCGGTGCTGTTTCCTGTGTATAAGGGAACCTTTGAGCGCGGAGATAGTCTCAAGTCGGACAACCCCAACACCAGCAGCTCCTGGCGCGATCACGTAATCGCGTGGTCCAAAGACCTCGGCCGCTCTCTCGACTACCTCGAGACCCGGCCCGAGATCGATCGCAACAAACTGGCCTATGAGGGCGTGAGCTGGGGAGGGGCCATGGGCTCCGTGATGCCGGCGGTTGAAGACCGCATCAAAGTTTGCGTGCTGATTGTGCCTGGCTTCAACCTCCAGAAATCATTGCCGGAAGTGGACGAGCTCAACTTTGCCCCGCGGGTGAAGGTACCAGTCTTGATGCTAAACGGCCGTTTCGATTTCTTCTACCCGGTGGAGACCTCGCAGGAGCCGATGTTCCGCCTGCTTGGCACTCCGAGCCAGGACAAGCGCCGCGTGGTCTACGAAACCGGCCACAACATTCCTCGCAATGAGCTGATCAAGGAAACACTCAACTGGCTGGATCGTTACCTGGGTCCGGTTAAATGAGCAGCCCATCGCTTTTCTTCAGTAACCAACTTACTCAATCCGATTCTCCATCCGAATCAGTCACTTGCGACCCCGCCACGGACGCCTTCGTCCGCCGTCTTGTACTCTGTTCTTGAGGCAGAACCCCATCTTCGCGGCCGGCTCCTCCGCGAAGACCCGGAAAAATACGCGGGTAAACACAAAAATAGGCCTGATGCGCCACCTCGCCGACGGGCTTGGCGCTACCGGGTTGTTCGTTTTGGCTGCCGTTGTTTGCCATTCCGAATCGCGCTCTTCCACTCGGAAAATAGCGGGACGTAAGCCTTACGCCGAATTGGCTCCCCGCGGTCGGCATTTTGTAGCACGGAAACGATCTCGGCCGCAGGCACACGCCGCACCACCCCGTCCACCGATGCGTAGCGTATCAGATGGCTGGGTTCGATAATGAAGACGGCTGGCTCTGCGATGCCGCCCTTTTCTGCCGAATTGTACACGCCCCAGTCCCTAACCCCGCGATGTTCCGTGTCGCACAAAATCGGAAAAGGCAGACAGAGTTGAACCCGCAAGGCCTCCGATATCTCGGGCGGATCCACCGAGACAGCCACTGCACTCGCGCCCGACGACCGGATTTCCAGGTAGTGTTCCCGGTAGTCCGCCAACTGACGGAGGCAAAAAGGTCACCAATTACCGCGATAGAAGACTAGCACCAGACGACGGTCCGAGATCAACTCCGACAGCCGCCGCGGTACCCCTGTCGAGTCTGGCAGTTCGAATTCCCTCGCAAGTTCACCGACCACAGGAGCCTCTGCCATCGCCCCACTGTAACACTGAGGCTGAGAGTAGACTAAAGCATTGTGATCGATCAGACCATTTGCAGGATCATTCGCCTGACTGCGCTGGCTGCCCTTGCGTTGCTGGCCGGAGCTGGGCTCAGTTATGCGCAGTCTGGCGACCAGGGACTAACCCGGTTTCGCGAGATATACAAAGAGCTAGTTGAGACCAATACGACTCTTTCAACCGGCGACTGCACCCTGGCTGCAAGACGCATGGCCGATCGCCTGAAGGCTGCCGGCTATCCAGATCAGGACCTGCGCGTGTTCGTCCCCGGCGGCCATCCCAAGGAAGGCGGCCTTCTCGCTGTCCTCCACGGCTCCGACCCCGCGGCCAAGGCGATCCTGCTGCTCGGTCATGTCGATGTAGTCGAGGCGAAGCGCGAGGACTGGACTCGCGATCCCTTCATCATGATCGAGGAGAACGGATATTTCTACGGTCGTGGAACGAACGACATGAAGGCCCAGGATGCGGTTTGGGTCGACAACATGGTCCGTTTCCGGGAAGAAGGTTTTAAACCCAAGCGTTCCATCAAACTGGCGTTGACCTGCGGGGAAGAGACCAACAGCGCATTGAACGGAGCTGGTTGGCTGGCCACCAACGAGCGCCAGGCGATTGATGCCCAGTTTGCCTTAACCGAAGGCGCGCCGAGTGAGCTTGACGCACAGGGCCATCGGGTCGCACTCGCAATTCTGGCGGCCGAAAAGACATCCCAAAATTTTGTCCTGGAGACAACCAATCCCGGCGGCCATAGCTCACGGCCCGTGGCGGACAACGCGATCTATCATTTGATTCGCGCTATCGACCGCATCAGCCGCTACGAATTCCCCGTTCAACTCGACGACGCCAATCGCGCCTATTTCACCAGTATGTCGAAGATCGTCGGAGGCGAAGCTGGCGCGGCCATGGCTACCGTTGTCAGGAATCCGGATGACGCCGCATCGGTCGCGGTATTGGACCGGAATCAGAATTGGCACGCCATGCTCCGCACCACGTGCGTAGCGACCATGCTCTCCGCCGGCCACGCGACCAATGCCTTGCCCCAACGCGCCACCGCGAACATCAATTGCCGCATCTTCCCCGGCGTATCACGGGATGTTGTCCTGGCCCAACTGGTCAAGCTCGCAGCCGATCCGGCCGTAAAGGTCACCATTCCCGAGGTACGCGGACCTGTTGCAGCCCCAACTCCGTTGACGCCGCAAATCCTCAAGCCGATCGAGAAATTGGCGGATGAGATCTGGCCCGGCGTGCCGGTGGTCCCCGTCCTTGAACCCGGCGCATCGGACGCCCAGTTTATGAACCCTGCGGGTATTCCTACCTATGGGATCGACGGCTTCTTCCAAGATCCCGACGGAGGCAGCATCCACGGCCTGAACGAGCGCATCCGCGTGAAGTCCGTCTACGAAGGGCGGACGTTTCTCTACCGGTTGGTCAAGCTTTACGCGGATCAATAACGGACTCGCCCTCCCCCCTCCCAATTGGACAATTCCGCGGATAGTGCCCAGAATGAAAAGGTATGGAAATTGTTCAGGTTATCGGCCGCGAGATTCTCGACTCGCGCGGCAATCCAACCGTTGAAGCCGACGTACTCCTCGCCGATGGAACCCTCGGCCGCGCGGCCGTTCCCTCTGGCGCGTCCACCGGCGAACACGAAGCCGTCGAACTGCGCGATAACGATCCCAAGCGCTACCTCGGCAAGGGCACCCGCAAGGCCGTCGCAAACATCCTGAAG
Organism: Bryobacterales bacterium; assembly: GCA_963824345.1. Lineage (GTDB taxonomy): Bacteria > Acidobacteriota > Terriglobia > Bryobacterales > Bryobacteraceae > Palsa-89. The sequence continues at coordinate 93,009 of CAWGOZ010000002.1, read as the reverse complement.
AAAATCGCCCCCGCCGTGGTCGGCATGGAAGCCGAGAATCAATCCGCGATCGATCACGCCATGATCGCCCTCGACGGCACGCCCAACAAAGCCAAGCTGGGCGCCAACGCCATTCTCGCGGTCTCCATGGCTACCGCGCGTGCCGCCGCCGCAATCCCAGCAGACGCCTCTGTATCGCTACCTCGGCGGCGTCTCGGCGAACCTGCTGCCCGTTCCGCTGATGAACATTCTCAACGGTGGCGCGCACGCGGATAATTCGGTGGACCCGCAGGAATTCATGATCGCCCCCTACGGCGCCGCCAAATTCTCCGAAGCGCTCCGTATGGGCGCCGAAGTGTTCCATACGCTGAAGGGCGTGCTCAAGAAGCGCGGATACTCAACGTCGGTCGGCGATGAAGGCGGATTTGCGCCGAACTTAAAATCCAATGAGGAAGCGCTCGACGTGGTGCTCGAAGCCATCACCAAAGCGGGTTACAAACCCGGCGCCCAAATCGGCATTGCGCTCGATCCTGCCGCCAGCGAGTTCTATGACCAGGCCTCCGGCAAATACGTTTTCAAGAAATCCGACAAGAGCCAGCGAACTTCCGATCAGATGGTGAAGTTTTGGGCCAAGTGGGTGGAGCAGTATCCCGATCATTTCCATCGAAGACGGCATGGCCGAAGACGATTGGGAGGGCTGGCGCACGCTCACCGAAGCGCTGGGTTCGAAAATCCAACTCGTGGGCGACGATCTGTTCGTCACCAACACCGAGCGTCTCGCGGAAGGCATCGAAAAAGGCGTCGCAAACTCCATTCTGATCAAGGTGAACCAGATCGGAACGCTGACGGAAACCTTGGAAGCCATGCAAATGGCCGCCGCTGCGAACTACACCAACGTCGTATCCCACCGGTCCGGTGAAACCGAGGACGCCTTCATCGCGGACCTGGTGGTGGCCACGCGCGCCGGCCAGATCAAGACCGGGTCCGCCAGCCGTACCGATCGCATCGCCAAATACAACCAGCTCCTGCGTATCGAGGAAGAGTTGGGCAGCGCAGCCAAATTCGCCGGTCGAAAGGCATTCCACCAATAATGCATGGCTCCAAGAAGCCGCTCGTTCTGACCATTCTGGACGGCTGGGGTTATTCCGCCGCTACCGAGGGCAACGCTATCGCCGCCGCGCGTAAGCCTACCTATGACGTGCTGCTGCGCGAGTATCCCAACACCCTGGTGCACACCTCCGGCCGTTATGTGGGGCTGCCGGATGGCCAGATGGGCAATAGTGAAGTGGGCCATTTGAATATCGGCGCAGGGCGCATCATTTATATGGATGTCACGCGCCTCGATCGGATGATTGCCTCGGGCGACTTCTTCAAGAATCCAGTGCTGATCGATTCCATGCAGCACGCTCGTACTCATCGCCTGCATCTGATGGGCCTCTGTAGCGACGGCGGCGTGCATTCCCTGCTCACCCACCTCTACGCGCTGCTCAAAATGGCCAAGCAACAGCAAGTGGAGCAGGTATTCGTGCACTGCTTCATGGATGGGCGCGACACCCCTCCGGAAAGCGGCGCGGGCTTCCTCGAACAGATCCAAAAGGAACTGCGGCAAATCGGAATCGGCAAAATCGCGAGCGTGTCGGGCCGCTACTACGCCATGGATCGCGATAAACGCTGGGATCGCATCGAGCGCGCGTTCGGCGCCATGGCGCTAGGCAACGGCGCCAAATCGGATGACCCCGTAGCCGCCGCAAAACGTTCCTACGAACATGGTGTCACCGACGAGTTCATCGAACCGGTCACAATTGTCGATGCGAACCAACAGCCGGTGGGCTTGATTCGCGACGACGATGCCTGCATCTTCTTCAACTATCGCGCCGATCGCGGACGCGAGATGACCCTGGCGCTCACCGACGCCACGCTCGAAAAACCATCCCGGTCGCTCACGCCGAAAAATCTGCACTTCACCACTTTGACCGAGTACGACAAGACGTTTCGCGTCCCTTTCGTGCTGCCGCGCGAGCATCCCAACAACATCCTGGCGGACGTGATGGCGCGCTTGAATTGGAAAAACCTGCGCGTCGCCGAAACCGAGAAGTACGCTCACGTCACTTACTTCTTCAACGGCGGCAAGGAAGAACCGTATCCGGGCGAGAGCCGCGAGCTGGTGCCGTCACCGAAAGTTGCCACCTACGACCTGAAGCCCGAGATGAACGCGGCCGGTATTACGGAGGTGGTGGTCAAGGCCATCGACCAGCGCAGCTTCGACGTCATCGTGATGAACTACGCGAACGCCGACATGGTGGGCCATTCTGGGAAAATGGCGCCCACCGTGAAAGCGGTGGAGGCGGTGGATGCGGGGCTGGGCGAGATCTACGCCGCGCTGCGCCGCTCGGGTGGTTCGTGGATCATCACGGCCGATCACGGCAACGCCGAAACCATGATCGACCCAATCACCAAAGGTCCGCACACCTACCACACCACCAATCCGGTGCCCTTCATCTTGGTGAACGAAACAGGCGCCAGGCTACGGTCCAGCGGAGCGCTACAGGATATCTCGCCCACCTTGCTCAGCTTCCTGGACGAGCATCAGCCCAAGGAAATGTCCGGCCGCGACCTGCGCCTCTAACGCGCCGCCCGAGCCGCGCCTCACCGAGCCGCGACCGTGACGGAGCGGTCCGTTACACTGAAAACATGCCCAAGCAATATGCAGCTCCGCCCCCGATGGCGATCGATCCAGCCGGCAAGTACACGGCGACCATAGAGACCTCGAAAGGAACCATCGTTTGCGAACTCTTCGCAAAAGACGCTCCCAAGACCGTCAACAATTTCGTGTTCCTGGCCAAGGAAGGCTTTTATGATGGCACGGAATTTCATCGCGTCATCAATGATTTCATGATTCAGGGCGGCGATCCCACCGCCAGCGGCCGCGGCGGTCCCGGCTATAAATTCGAGGACGAGACCAAGAACAATCCACACCGCCACAAGATCGGCTCGCTCTCCATGGCCAATGCCGGCCCCAACACAAATGGCAGCCAGTTTTTTATCACTCACATTGCCACCGATTGGCTGGATGGCAAACATACCATCTTCGGCCAGGTCACCAGCGGCCAGGACGTGGTTAACAAAGTGAAGCAAGGCGATCAGGTGAAGTCGGTCACCATCCAGGAAGGCTGAGCGCGTGGCCTTTCCGATTCACCGCATGCGGCGCCTGCGCTCGAGCGAGGCGCTGCGGAATCTGGTGCGCGAGACCCTGCTCGATCCCGGCGATTTCATCCTTCCGCTGTTCGTTTGTCCGGGCCAAGGCGTGCGCCGCGAAATCAAGTCCATGCCGGGGCACGCCCAGCTTTCAGTTGACCAGCTGGTGGCCGAATGCGCCGAAGCCCACTCGCTAGGCATCGGCGGCGTCATTTTATTTGGGATTCCGGAAACCAAGGACGAAGTCGCCTCGGGTGCCTATGCCGATGACGGAATCGTGCAGCAGGCCGTGCGAGCGCTGAAGCGCGAAGTCCCGAAGCTGCTGGTGATGACCGACGTCTGCAACTGCGAATACACCAGCCACGGCCACTGCGGATTGGTTGTGAATGGCGAAGTCCAGAACGATCCCACGCTGGAATGGCTGGCCAAAGCCGCGGTGTCGCATGCTCGAGCCGGGGCCGATGTCGTTGCGCCCAGCGACATGATGGACGGGCGCGTGGCGGCCATTCGCAAGGCCCTCGATACTGCCGGCTTTACCAACACCCCCATCGTTTCTTACGCCGCCAAATACGCCTCGGTTTTCTACGGACCGTTCCGCGAAGCGGCCGAATCCACGCCCCAATTCGGCGACCGTCGCAGCTACCAAATGGACCCCGCCAATTCGCGCGAAGCCATGCGCGAGATCGAGCTCGATATCGAGGAAGGCACGGACGCCATTATGGTGAAGCCCGCCGGGCCGTATCTCGATATCATCTGCGAGGCCCGCCGGCGTTTCTCCATCCCGCTGGGTGCGTATCAAGTGAGCGGCGAATTCAGCATGATGATGGCGGCCATCCATAACGGCTGGCTGGACCGCGACCGGACCATTCTCGAATCGCTGACAGCGATCCGCCGGGCCGGTGCCGATTTCATCCTGACCTACTTCGCCAAAGACGCCGCCCGCCTGCTCAACTGAGCCGCGACCGTGAGGGAGCGGGCTATTGCCTCACGAAAAACCCCACGTGCGCTTCCACCGCCGCTTCCACTTCCTCCACGCCGCGCACCTCGGCCCAGCGCGGTCCCTTCCATAGCAATCCTGCCAGCTCGGAAAGCTGCGCCAGACTTCCAACGGCATACACCTCTACGCTTCCGTCGTCGACGTTGCGCACCCAGCCTCGCAGTCCGAGCGCATTCGCCGACTGCTCGACAAAGTAGCGAAAGCCCACCCCCTGCACCTGTCCTCGCACGTGATACAAACGGGCTTGTTTCTGGACGCTCAAGGTTTCTTCGAGAGCGGATAGACAACGATACGGCGGAACTCCACGGGCCCGCGATTTCCCTGCAGTAGAATCGGCCCGGGCTCGCCCTCGTTCGAATCCAGCGCGATCGTGGTCGGACCCTCGATGCTTTGCCGGTTGATCACGCGAACGCCGTTCAGGATCACGGTGACTTCGCGGCCCACCAGGCGGGCTACCAGCATCTGCCATTCTCCGGCCGGCCGCCCTGCGTTCGAAGTGGGCGCGATGCGGCCCAAAATTGAACCAGTCATGCGAGTGGATGCGGGACGATCGGCATCGTCGGCAATCTGGATTTCATAGCGCCCCCGCAAGGCAATACCGCTGTTGCTGTGAGGCTCAATCCGATATTCGGCGTCCACTACGAAGTTATTGAACTTCTTGTCGGAAATCAGATCCACCGCTCCCGGCAGCGCGGTGAGCGCTCCGTCCCTGACCACCCATCCCGCCAGATGCGCGGGCGGCGCCGCCTCCCAGCCTCCCAAATCGCGTCCATCGAACAGCACCACCGGATCGCCGCGTTTCCACGAGCTGTCGTCGTGATCGGACAGCGCCGGAGCGCGAACGCCGGTCCATTCCAGATACGAAGACGGATCGCCCTCGATTTCAAACGTTCCTTTGAGCTTGCCCTCTTCGAGCCGCGCCCAATACAGGCCCTTCTCCGGATTGCGGTCTTTCCTGAAACGGGCTTCCAGAGCAAATCGCAGCTCGCCTTCCGAAATGGAAAGCGTGGGGATTTCATCCAACAAGCCCACCGGAGTGCCCAGGAATTTGCCCTTGAGATTATCCGTGCCCGCGCCCGACACTTCCAACCACCAGCCGTGTGGCGCAGACAGCCCGCTGGCGACGATGTCCCAACGACCGTTAAATTCCTGATCGTCCTTGGAGGCAGCGAAGCAGCACAGCGCAATGGCTGCGACGAAAAGGTGTCGCACTGCGCCTACTTTACCAAAGTTTACGTTCACGGGGAGTTCGAAATTCTCACTGCCTCAGTTCGGCGCGAGTCTGAAGAAATTGCACCACGTTGGCGCGTGTAATGATTCCATCCAGGTGGTTACCGCTGATCACCGGCAACTGGTTCACGTCATCGCGCCCCATGGTCTCCAGGGCTTCCATCACAGGCGTCGCTGGGCCCACAGTGTGAATCTGATCCAGCGGGCGCATGACGTTCCGAAAGGGTCATATAGGGCCAGCGTGGCCGTTCCAGTTCCTTGATCTCGTGCGGAGTCACGAGTCCGGAAATCTCGCCATTCTGCTGCACGACGAAGCAGCGGCGTCCGGATTTCAGCAGGTAATTTTCGACAAATTGCTCCACGTTCAGGTTACCGTCAAGCGTCACGCAATCGCTGGTCATGATGTCGCGCACCTGAATGCCTTTCAATCCTTCGGTGATCGCGACGGAGCTGTAGCTGGCGGCCGCGGCCTGCAGCAGAAACCAACCGATGAAGGCGATCCATAGGCCTCCAAACCCGGCGCCGCGAAAATACTGCAAAATCCCGAATGCGATAAACAGCAGCGCGATCGCCTTGCCCACTGTGGCGGCGTGCCGGGTGGCCCGCTGGACATTGCCCGATGCCAGCCACAGGATGGAGCGCAGGATGCGCCCGCCATCCAGCGGGTAGCCCGGAATCATGTTGAAAGCGGCGAGCGAAAGGTTGATGTATCCCAGCCATACGAACATGGCGTGCAGCGGCGTCTCCGGCGCCGCGCCCATGCGCCATCCGAGCGCCCACGCCAGCGCGAGCGAAATCAAACCGATGACGGCGCTCGACAGGGGTCCGACGATGCCCACCAGGAACTCCGTTTTAGCGTCATCCGGCTCTTTCTCGATTTGCGCCACGCCGCCCAGGGCGAACAGGGTAATGGCCTTGGTGGTCAGCCCGCGCGTCCGCGCCACCAGCGCGTGCGAAAGCTCATGCGCCAGCAAGGTGACGAAAAACAGCAGGGAGGTCAGAATGGAGAGCGACCAGATCACCGTCGATCCCCATTCGGCGTGCCTGGCCTGGAATTGCGAGCCCAGGGACATGGTGATCAGCAGCGCGATGATGAACCAACTGTAGTGGAGACCAACTTCGATGCCGAACAGGCGTCCAAGCCGGATGGAAGATCGCATCAACCACCTCTCTACATTGTTAACACGAGCGCGGCGCTAAAGCGGGGATCGCGGCGCGCTGAAGTGCGGGGCTACGCCAGCAGACCGGAGCGCTCGAGCAAAGCATTCGGATCCGGATCGCGGCCCATGAAACTGCGATACAGGTCGGCCGCATCTTCGCTGTCGCCCTTGGCCAGGATCTGCTCGCGGAAACGGCCGCCGACTTCACGGCTGAAGATGCCGTTGCGCTGAAACAGCGTGAAGGCGTCGGCGTCCAGGACCTCGGACCACTTATAGGAATAATAGCCCGCCCCATAACCAACCGGGCTCGAAAACAGGTGCGTGAAGCTCACAATCATGGCGTAGTGTTCCGGCAATTCGGCCGCGGAGAACTCCTGCAGAATAGCGCGCGCGAAGGCCAGCAAATCGACGCCGGCACCGGGATCGACGTCGCGATGCAGCGCCAGGTCAGCGAAACCGAATCCTAGCTGCCGCATTTGCGCGTTGGCCGCGCGAAAATTGCGCGCGGCGCGCATCTTGTCAAGCAGCTCGGCCGGGATGGGCGCGCCGGTCTGGTAGTGGCGGGCGAATAAATCCAAGGCTTCGCGCTCCCAGCTCCAGTTCTCCATGATTTGGGATGGCAGTTCGACGAAATCCCAAGCCACGTTCACTCCCGATAGGCCCCGCAACTCCACTTTGCTGAGGCAATGGTGCAGCAAGTGTCCGAACTCGTGGAAGATGGTCTGCACTTCACGGTGCGTCAACAGGGATGGACGGCCCTGCGCGGGCGGCGTGAGGTTGCCGCAAATCAGCCCCAGATGGGCATTGGGATGGTCCGGCTCCGCCTGTCCGGCGGGACGCCCGGTAATAAACGCGTCCATCCAGGCGCCGCCGCGCTTGTTCTCGCGCGGAAACCAGTCGGCGTAGAAAGCTCCTACCAGTCGGCTACCCGAGGAATCGCCTTGGTCATAAATCTCGTAATGCTTGACCTGCGGATCCCAGCCAGGCACGCCTTTCTTTTCCACTACGCGGATGCCGTACAGCCGGTGAACGATCTCGAACAACCCCTCCACCACGCGATCCAGCGAGAAATACGGGCGCAAAGCCTCTTCATCGAAATCGTACAGCGCCGCGCGCTGTTTCTCCGCATAATATGCGATGTCCCACGGATGCAATTTGGTCTGGCCGGAAAATTCCAGCAACTCGGCATTCTCTTTATGAAACTGCGCCACCGTCTTCTGCTTGAGATCGTCCAGAAACTTTTGGGCCCGTTCACCGCTGCCTGCCATGCGGTCTTCCAGCACCAGGTCCGCGAAATCCCGGTAGCCCAGCAAGCGCGCCTTCTCACGGCGCAGCTCCAGGATCCCGCGCAGCAGCGGCCGGTTGTCGTACTTCTCCTCGGTGGCGCGATTGATAAAGGCTTCGTAGACTTTCCGCCGCAGCTCGGCATCGTCCAGATAGGTCATTACCGCCAGGTAACTGGGGGCCTGCAGCGTGAATCTCCAGGAGGGTTCCGGCAGGCCTTTAGAAGCCGCGCTGGAGCGGGCCATGGCTCGCGCGCTCTCGGGCAGACCAGCGAGTTGGCGCTCATCGGTGATCACCCATTCATATTGATTGGTTGAGTCCAGCACGTTTTCGGCGAAGCGAATGGTTTGCCTGGTCAGTTCCACGTCAATCTCGGCAATGCGCCGTTTGCCCGCCGGATCCAATTCGGCCCCATGCCTCCGGAAATTGTCCATGGTTTTTTCCAGGAACCTTTTCGGGACGCCAGTCAGATTGCGGGCCTCCTCGGTTTGCGAATAGCTCAGCACCGCGCTCCACAGCGCTTCGTTCAACGGCAGGGACGACTCGAACTCGCTGACCAGCGGTTGCACCGCGTTGTAGGCGGCGCGCAGCTCGGGGGTAGTGGCAACCGCCTCCAGGTTGCGGATAATCTGCATGGCATAGTCCAGTCGCTCGGTAAGCAGATCCAGGCGCCGCATGGTGTTGGCAAAGGTGCGCGGGTCCGGAGTCCGAGTGAGCCGGTCCAGCTCCGCGCGCGTGTCCGCCAGCAGCTCGGCGATGGCCGGCTGCACGTTTTCGGCGCGAATCTGGTCGAACGGAATTTGAAATTGAATTTGAAGCAGAGGATTGGTAACGGTCGTAGATGTCATGCGAAACGATTCTTTCACTTTACGACAGACACAACAGCATTCCAGAGCTATTCATGCTCAGCCGCGCGGCGGCGGCCACTCCAGCCGCTGGGAACAAAGCGGCCGTGTTCCTGCGTATCCTAAGGAGTGAACCCCGTGCCAGTGGACTCCGAATACGCCGTAGAAACCCAGGATCTCACAAAGATCTACCGAGCGCGATGGTCGGGCCGGGAGGTCCGGGCCATTGATGGCGTTTCCCTGCGGGTTCGCAGGGGAATTACCTTCGGACTGCTGGGGCCAAATGGCGCCGGAAAAACAACGTTCGTCAAGGCGCTCCTCTCGGCGGTGCGGCCCGATCGTGGCAGCGCGCTTATTTTTGGACGCAATGCCACCGAGCCCGAGGCCCGCCGCCCGATCGGATACCTGCCGGAGAACCATCGCTTTCCCACCTACTTCACGGGAACCGGAATGCTCGATTTCTACGCCTCTCTTTCGGGCGTCGGCGCGGCGCAAAGGAAAAAACTGATTTCGGAACATCTGGAACTGGTGGGCCTCAGCCAATGGGGCGGGATGCGCATCGGCAAGTATTCCAAAGGCATGCTGCAGCGGCTGGGCCTGGCGCAGGCGCTGATCCATTCCCCTTCCATCCTGATCCTGGATGAACCAACCGACGGGGTGGACCCGGTGGGCCGCCGCCAGATTCGCGAGATTCTGGGGCGCTTCGAATCCCAAGGGGTGACGATCTTCGTCAATTCGCATTTGCTTAGCGAGATCGAAACGCTCTGCCGCGAGATCGCGATCCTGCACAAGGGCAAGGTGGCGCTCACCGGAAAAATGCAGGACCTGACTGCCGGCAAAGGTTACCGGTTGACCGTGGTCCATCCCAGCGACGCCCTGACCGAGGAACTACGCCGCACGGCTACCTCCATGGCCGCGCGCGATGGCTTGCTCGACTTCCAATTCCCGAGCCGCGAGCTGGTGAATACCGCAGTGGACCTGTTGCGGACCGAGCGCTGCGAGATCGAATCGCTCACGCCGACCACCAGTACTTTGGAAGAAGTATTCGTTCGAACGGTGGAGAAGCAATAGGCGATGGTGACCCTGGCTTTGATTCGCGATACGTTCCGCGAGGCGCTGGCGCGGAAGATTTTCTGGGTCCTGTTCGGCTTGTCCACGCTGATGATTCTGTTCTTCCTGTTCGTGCTGAGAATCGATATCGTGGCCGGCGCCACCGCCACGGTATCTCTCTTTGGCCGCCAGACCTCCGATAATCCCAACGCGGAGCGCATGGTGCGCGGAGTTTACGGCGGAATTGCAACTTTCCTTTACTCTTTCGGAATGTTTCTCGCGGTCTTCGCTTCCGCCGGTCTGGTGCCCAGCGTCCTCGAGCCGGGCCGGATCGAACTGCTGCTCTCGAAGCCTCTCTCGCGCACCCATCTGCTGCTGGGACGGTACCTGGGCAACGTTCTGGTGGTATCGCTGAACAGTGTCTACCTGGTGCTGGGCGTGTGGGCCATCCTGGGCGTAAAGACGGGCATATGGTCGCCCACGTTTCTGATCGCGATTGCCACCACCACTTTCATTTTCGCGGTGCTGCTGGCGGTTGTGGTCCTGATTGGCGTGACTTTGGAAAGCGCCGCGGCCGCCACCATGATCACCGTGGCTCTCATGATCATCAGCCCGATTCTGGCGCAGACCAAAATGATGATGCGGCTGCTTTCGTCGGAATGGTCGCGCGACCTGTGGCGCGCTCTGTACTACGTGTTCCCCAAAGTCTACGAACTCGGCAAGATCACACTGGACGCCATCCAGAGCGGGACCTTCGCCGGATTCACTCCCATTTGGACCTCGGCGCTGTTTGGAATTGCCATGCTTGGACTCGCTCTGTGGATTTTTCAGCGGAGGGATTTCTAGTGCGGCGCGCCGCAGCCGTCACACTGGCGTCGTTAGCGCTTATCGGCTGCCAGCCTCGGAAGTCGGCGTCGCTGCACCTGAGCCCGGGGCTGGAAGCGTTGGTTCCCTCCGATACCGTGGTGGTGCTAGGCGTGAACCTGGCCGGGGTGCGAAACACGACCGTTTATCGGAAGCTGGTTACCCTCGTTCCTCTGCCCCAGCTTGACAAGTTCACCGAACAAACCGGTCTGGACCCGCGCACGGATTTGTCGGAGTCCCTGCTCTGCTCCAATGGCAAGAACGCGCTGCTGCTGGTGCGCGGGAAGTTTCGCAGCCAGGAATTGGAGGCGCGGTTCAAGTCGAAAGACTTAACGCCGGAGAACTATAAAGGGCACGCCCTGTTCGGTGACGACCGCGGCGCCATTACTCTTCTGGACGATTCCACGGCCGCCGCCGGAACGCCCGCGGAACTGCGCAGCCTGATCGATGGGCCGCGTGGCGGCCTTCCCAAGGAGCTTGGTCAACTATTGCGCACGCTTCCGGAAGACGATACGATCTATGCCGCGCTCACCGGCGGCGTCGCCAACTTGAATCTGCCGCTGCCGCGCGGAGGAAACATGGGAAATGTCCTGGACGCCCTAAAATCGGTGGAGAGCGCGACTATCGGCATGAACCTGAGCAAAGGCCTGGACGCAGTGGCGACCGTCGAGTGCAAAACGCCGGGCGACGCAAAGTTCGTTCACGACCTCATTCGCGGCCTGGTGGGATTTGGGCGGCTTAACACTCCCGACAACCAGCCCGAGATGCTCAAACTCTACGATGCCGTCCACGTCACCCAGGAGCAAACGCGGACCACGGTAGCCGCCGATGTCCCGCAGGAGTTGGTGGATCACTTTCTGGATTTGTGGTTCAAGAAGTAAACCAGCCGGACCTGATCAGGCCTTCTTGGAACGTTTCGACTTGCCGGAACTGTTGAGGGCGACAGCTTCGCGAACGAGCGCCTTGAAAGCGGACTCGTCAATTTTTTCTCCTTCGTGAATGTCGATGGCGCGGCGCACGTTTCCTTCCAAACTCGAGTTGAACAGACGGGCCGGATCCTTCAGAGAGGCGCCTTTGGCGAAGGTGAGCTTCACCACTTTCTTATAGGATTCGCCAGTGCAGATGATGCCGTCGTGCGACCAAACCGGAATGCCCCACTTCCACTCCTCGACGAGGTCGGGGTCTGCTTGCTTTATGAGCTTGCGCATTTTGGCGAGGGTTTCGCCGCGCCAGTCGCCGAGCTCGGCGATTCTTTTCGAGACGAGCTCGGATACCGGCTGGCCTTGGGTCGCGCCCGGTTGTTTCATGCGGCTACTTCTTGCCGACCGGCGCGGGAATGGCATCGCCCAGGTTCATGGAGCCGCCGCCTTCGCTGACGTAGTTGATATTCCACGACGGGATTTCCACTTCCACGTCGCCTTCCACCACGCACTGGCAACCCAGGCGCGACCGGAGCGTGAGGCCGGGGGCCATTTGGAGGCGGTCGCCTTCTTCGTCCTCGTCCATCTCGGAAAGGTTCTCCGCGCCTTTCGTGACGATGACGTGGCAGGTGGTGCAGGCGCAGTTTCCGCCGCAGGCATGTTCGAGATGTATTCCGAAGTTCAGGCAGACATCCAGAATCGACTCGGACTTTCCGTGCTCGTGATAGGGCAGTTTTCCCGACTCGAATTCAACCGTCTGGCCGTCAATCGTTACCTTGGGCACGTTCCATTATAACGTGTGCATACTGAAAAGGCGTGTTTCATTCCATCGAGAAGAATATTTCCGGGCGGGTGTCCGAGTACGTGCGCGATAAGTACGGTGTCGAAGGCGCGGGCGCTCTGGAGCAGCCCAAGCAGCCGTCCTTCGGCGAGTTGGCGATTCCTGTGGCGTTTCACCTGGCGCGGCAGCTCAAGCAGGCGCCGCGCGCAATCGCGGCCGAATTGGTGGCGGGCTTGGGGGCGATGGACGGCGTGGCGGCACTGGAAGTGGCGGGCAACGGCTACATCAACGTGCGGCTGGATCGCGGCGCATATGGTTACGCAGTACTGCGCAGAGCAGGCACAACCGGCGAGCCGGCGCCGGGGAAAATCATCGTCGAGCATACCAACATCAATCCCAACAAGGCCGCCCACATCGGCCATCTTCGCAATGCGGTGCTGGGCGATACGTTCGTGCGCATGCTGCGCGCCCGCGGCCGGACGGTGGAGGTGCAGAATTACATCGACAACACGGGCGTGCAGGTGGCGGACGTGGTGGCGGGCTTTCATTTCCTGAGAAAGATGTCCCACGACGACGTTGAGAAGCTGATACAAGACCCAAACGTGCGCTTCGACTACTACTGTTGGGATCTCTACGCCGAGGTGTCGTCAAACCCAGACCTGAAGGCATGGCGACTGGAGACGCTGCACTCGATTGAACACCGGACGGGGGAATCGGCGCGCATGGCTGGGCTGGTGAGCGATGCCATCGTGGGCTATCATCTCGCGACCATGCGCAGGCTGGGTATTTCCTATGACCTGCTTCCTCGCGAGAGCGAGATTCTTTACCTCAGGTTTTGGGAGACGGCGTTCGAGCAGTTGAAGGAACGCAAGGCCATCTACTTCGAGACCGAGGGCAAGAACGCGGGCTGCTGGGTGATGCCGGCCAGCGCCTTCAAGGAGCAGACTGGCGAAGATACCGAGGACAGCAAGGTGATCGTGCGATCGAATAACACGGTGACCTATGTCGGCAAGGACATCGCCTATCAGCTCTGGAAGTTCGGATTGTTAGGCAAGGACTTTTACTATTCGCACTGGTCTCAGGAGGACGTCTACATCACTACGGCCAAACCAGAGCCGCCGCCGGATCGTCAATTCGGCCACGGCGAATGGGTTTATAACGTCATCGACTCGCGGCAATCCTATTTGCAGGACGTTGTAGTCGCCGGCCTGCGCGCTCTCGGATACAACCAGCAAGCGGACCGGTCCATTCATTTTTCGTACGAAATGGTTGCGCTCACGCCTGCCACGTGCGTCGAGCTGGGGATCGAACTTTCGGAGGAAGACAAGAAAAAAACCTATGTCGAGGTGTCGGGCCGCAAGGGGTTGGGCGTTAAGGCGGATGATTTAATCGATAAGCTGATCGAGAAGGCGCTGGAAGAAGTGGACTCGCGGCACCCGGAAGCGCCCGCCGAGGAGCGCCGCCTCATTGCCGGCGAAATCGCCATTGGAGCGCTGCGCTATTTCATGCTGAAGTTCACTCGCAATTCGGTGATCGCATTCGATCTGCGGGAAGCGCTCAGCTTCGAGGGCGATACCGGACCGTATGTGCAATACACGGCGGTGCGGGCCGGCAACATCCTGCGCAAACTTACAGAGCGAGGTGGAACGTTGCCCGATTTCGCGCGAGAGCTCGGTCAAGAGGCGCTGGCGCGGCAGTTAGCTTTGGAAGACTTTTGGCAATTGCTTCTGATGGCGTCGAAATCGGATGCAGCCATCGAGCGAGCCATCGCTTCGGGCGAGCCCGCGCATGTCGCGAAATATGCGTTCCAACTGGCGCAGGCGTTCAACAACTTCTATCACGGGTATCAGGTGCTGAGCGAAGAAGATCGTGAGAAGCGGATTTTCCTTCTTTGGATAACCTCATACTTTCGTGATCAGCTGGAGCGCACACTCGGGGTGCTGGGCATTGCGGTGCCCGAATATATGTAGCAAGAGACATCTCAGGGTTCCCGCCTCACTCGTGCGAAGCGGAATTGCGCTAAAAGCTGGTAACCTTAGGTCACAAATGAACGATATTCGCTCGACAAATGGAGGCAGTAAGGTCGGGCCTTTGGGGTTGATTGCACCAGCCCACTGGGCTCCCTAGCCGGGCGCTGGTCCTTTAGTTCCGATGCCTCCGTCTACGAGGGCCCGCTTGAAGATCAGCAACAGCCGTACGGCCTAGCCCTTAGCGATCTTCGGCTTCGGGATGGTCATGCGTCCGTGGCAATTACCTTTAACAGCCTCGCTGATCCGTCTACAAATATATCCGCAGGAATGGTACTTGGCTTTCAATCGGAGGCTGGGAGCTACATGAATCCTCAGCTTGGGGGATGGAAGTCCGCATACGCGTTAAGCGAATTCGTGCCGGGAGAAGGGTTCAGGCCCATTAAGCTGGCGGGATCAATCCAGAATTTGCAAGCCGATCGAGCGTATGAGGTGAAAGTTGTACAAACCGGCCAGAGAATCTCGATGCTGGTCGACGAGATCCAGATTTTCGAAGAAATCTTGGCGAACCCTGTGGCGGGAAATCAAGTTGGCCTTTACGCGTGGGGTCGTCAAAAGATCACATTCAAAAAACTTCGGGTGTTTAGCGAACGCCCGCGAGCGTTTGTTGGTATGCCATTCGAAGAGCCATTCAATACCATGTATCGCGAAGTAATCCAGCCCGAGGGAGAGAGGCTTGGGCTAGACGTGATTCGCGTTGACGAAATCAGCGGTCCGGGCATAATTTTCGAAGATATCAAGCGTGAAATCTCCGAGAGCAAGGTGGTCATCGCTGAAATTACCGCCCCCAACCAGAACGTCTTCTACGAACTTGGTTACGCTCATGCTCTTAACAAGCCGACCATTTTGTTGGCGAGACGCGGTCGAGAATTGCCCTTTGACATTCGAAGTTATCGCGTCATCTTCTATGATGACACCATCGGCGGTAAGCCAGAAGTGGAACGCAACTTGACCAAGCATCTTCGGTCCGTCCTCCAAGAGGGTTAGAGTCAGACTTACCCCTTAAGGCCGCTAGAAAAGAGCGCGATCATCGATCAAGGGTGGATTGTTTAGTTCGCGCCTCCGTTCCCCCTAACGTCTACAATGAAAGTAAATGCCACAATCGAATAGCTTTGGAGCCGCCTCCACCCTGACCGTCGGCGGCACTCAATACCGCTACTACGCGCTAGAAGCCCTGGAAAAGCGCGGCGCGAACATCTCCCGCATTCCTTATTCCATCAAGATCCTGCTCGAAAACCTGCTTCGCACCGAAAACGGCGCGACGGTCAAGGCGTCCGATATCGAATACGTGGCGGCGTGGAAGATGGGCGCGCAGGCGCAAGAGATTAATTTCAGCCCGGCGCGAGTTTTGCTACAGGATTTCACCGGCGTTCCCTGCGTGGTGGATCTGGCCGCCATGCGCGACGCGCTGCGCGATATGGGCTCCGACCCCAAGCGCGCCAATCCGCTGATCCCAGCCGATCTGGTGATCGATCACTCGGTGCAAGTGGATCAGTTCGGATCCGCCGGCGCATTCGCTTTTAACGCGCTGCTCGAGTTTCAGCGCAATCAGGAGCGCTATGCGTTCCTGCGCTGGGGCCAAAAGGCCTTTCAGGATTTTCGCGTGGTGCCGCCCGACACCGGCATCGTGCATCAGGTGAATCTCGAATATCTGGCGCCGGTGGTATTCACCGATCGCAAGCAATCACCCGTGCTCGCATACCCCGATACGCTGGTCGGAACCGATTCGCACACCACCATGATCAACGGCCTGGGCGTGGTGGGCTGGGGCGTGGGCGGCATCGAGGCCGAGGCCTGCATGCTGGGCCAGCCCATTTCGATGCTGCTGCCGGAGGTAGTCGGGTTCAAACTGAAAGGCCGCCTGGCCTCGGGCTGCACCGCCACCGATCTGGTGCTCACCGTGACGCAGATGCTGCGCAAGAAAGGCGTGGTCGGCAAGTTCGTCGAGTTCCACGGGCCGGGCGTGGCCGCGCTGCCGCTGGCGGATCGCGCCACCATCGGCAACATGGCGCCGGAATATGGAGCCACCATCGGCTTCTTCCCCATCGATCATCAGACGCTGGATTATCTGCGGCTCACCAATCGCTCGGCGGAGCTGATCGCGCTGGTGGAAGCTTACGCCAAGGCGCAAGGCCTGTTCCTGACTGCCGATTCGCCCGAGCCCGAGTATACCGACACTCTGGAGCTGGACCTCGCGAGCGTGGTTCCATCCATGGCGGGTCCCAAGCGGCCTCAGGATCGCATCAATCTGCCCGATGTGAAGAAGAATTTTTTGGATACGCTCACCGCGGCACAGAAGACCGCTGAAGTTGGTACCAATGGTTCGAAGTCGACGATACACGATGGCTCGGTGGTGATCGCCGCCATTACCAGTTGCACCAACACCTCCAATCCGTCAGTCATGATCGCGGCCGGATTGCTGGCCAAGAAAGCCGTCGAGAAAGGATTGAAGACGCAGCCCTGGGTGAAGTCGAGCATGGCGCCCGGCTCCAAGGTGGTCACCGACTATTTGAACGACGCGGGGCTCACGCCGTATCTGGAAGAGTTGAAATTCAATCTGGTCGGCTACGGCTGCACCACTTGCATCGGCAACAGCGGGCCGCTGCCGGAAGCGGTGGCCGACGCGGTGCAAAAAGGAAAGCTGACGGTGGCCGCGGTGCTGAGCGGCAATCGCAACTTCGAAGGCCGCATTAATTCCTTAGTGCGAGCGAACTATCTGGCTTCCCCGCCCCTGGTGGTGGCGTACGCGCTGGCCGGGCGCGTGGACATCGATCTGGCGAGCGAACCGATTGGCGCAGGTTCCGACGGCCAAGGCGTATTTCTCAAGGACATTTGGCCAACGCCCGAAGAGGTGCAGGCCGTGGTGAAGCGCTCGGTGCGCGCCGAGATGTTCCAGAAGGAGTACTCGGAAGTGTTCCAGGGCGACGATCGCTGGAACTCGGTGAAAGTCCCTGCGGGGGAACTCTACGATTGGTCCGAAAAATCCACCTACATCCGTAAGCCGCCGTATTTCGACGATATGGTTGATCCCGCGACTTCGGTCCAGGATCTCTCGGGCCTGCGCGTGCTCGCGATGCTGGGCGATTCGGTGACCACCGATCACATCTCGCCGGCCGGCAACATTCCCGCCGACAGTCCCGCGGGCAAGTTCCTGATCGAGCATGGCGTGAAGCCCGGCGATTTCAATTCCTACGGCGCGCGCCGCGGCAACCATGAGGTGATGGTGCGCGGAACCCTCGCCAATATTCGCCTGCGCAACCTGCTGGCGCCGGGCACCGAAGGCGGCTGGACGGTGCATGTGCCCACGGGCGAGAAGATGTTCATCTACGATGCGTCGGTGAAGTACCAGGCCGAAGGCACGCCGCTACTGATCATCGCGGGCAAGGAGTACGGCTCGGGATCGTCGCGCGATTGGGCCGCCAAGGGCACGCTGCTGCTGGGGGTGCGCGCGGTGATCGCCGAAAGTTTCGAACGCATTCATCGGTCGAACCTGGTGGGCATGGGGGTGCTCCCGATGCAGTTTCTTGCGGGCGAGAATCGCGAGTCGCTGGGACTCACCGGCTTGGAAGAATACACCGTCACGGGCATTCCCGAAGCCGTTACCACGGGCTCGCGGGCGCGGGTTTGGGCGAAATCCGACTCGGGCGAGAAGACGTTTGAGGTTGTGGTGCGCATCGATACGCCGCAGGAAGCCGAGTACTATCGCAACGGCGGAATCTTGCCGTATGTGGTGCGGCAACTGGCGGGGAAATTTTAATCCAGCACCCGGATGAACTCGGCGATGACGCGGTATTTCTGTTCGTCGGGATCGAGATCCCACGATGGATATTCGGGATTGAGCGATTCCAGACGGATGCGGGCGTGCCGCCAGGTTCCTTCCGATTCCGACTTGGTGCTTTGATAGCGCTTTACGGCATAGCGATCGTTACCGCCGGTTTCCAGATTCTCGACCAGCACCAGCCGGCCCTCGCGCGAGCCAGCCACGCCGTGACGAAACACGCACAGCGAGCCATCGGGAATACGGGGCTGCATGGAATGACCGGCGATTTCAGCCACGAACATATCGGGCGCGAGACGCAGATCCTCCGGCGCCTCGATCCAACCTTCGGCCGCGATTTCTTGATTCTCGAGAAATTTTCCGGCGGCCGCCCGCAGGGAGTATCGCGGAAGATGGGTGCGGAATTCGAGCACGTTGCTCGGGACGTTCTTCAAATACAACCGGTCGAGCGCGCGGTCGAAGTCCGCGACCGGCATTTCTTCGCGATCGGTGATGCGAACGGAGTCCGACAGCGTGTCTTCCAGATATTCGAACAACTTTGTAGCGCCCATTTCCCGAGCTTTTTGCGCGAGATCGTCCGCCAGGGCGCGCAGCACTTCTAGATCTTCGTCGTCTTCAACCAGCGCTTCCAGATCGCGGCGGAAACGCAGGCGCAGCGTGTCCGATTCCGGGTCTTCGAGCAGGACCCCCAGATTCACAAGGCCATTTTTCGGTGTTTCCGCGCGGACGATGGAGTACTTCCCCAACCTGGACTGACGAGGACCGGATTCGATTGGCACGGCTGCGGGAGGCATGGGGGCTAGATTGGGCTTATCGGCACGGGGCGGAAAAACGCCAGGGGCTTAGGGTACCGCGAACGGATAGTAACCCTTCCTGGCCCGCACCTTCACGTTCGCCAGATTCACCTTGACTTGAATGTCCCGGAACTGTTTCCTGGCATCGGTTGAATTCGGAATATAGCGAATGATGTACTGCGTGGTCACCTCGCCCACCACGGCTTCGACCGCGTGGTACATTCTGTTCGCGATCTCGGCGGCATAGAGGCCGGTACCGACCTTGAGCGGGTAATTGCCTTCGTCGGAGGGGGTGGAAATGTAGCCGTTCACGTCGTTGAACACGCCTTCCAGCGGGTATTCCACGCGGCCGCCGGTCTCCTCGGCCAGCCGGACCAGGTTTTTGGCGTCGTCGTTGGCGAAACCGAAAGCCGTGGTGCTGATGCCGTAAATGGTCACCAGATTGCGCTGCGCGATTTCCAGCGCTTCCTCGAGTGTTTTCCTGCTGGCGTTGTCGTGCCCGTCGCCGACGATGACCAGGATGCGCCGCGGCTCGATCGGCTCGCCCTGAATCAGCTTGCGGCTGGTGCAAGCCATATAGATGGCGTCGTATAGGGCCGCGCCGCCCGAGGGCCGCAGCTTTTGGATCTTCTGCACCATCGGCTCGGGATCGGTGCCGGTGTCCAGCAGCAGATCCGCGGTGTTCGAGTAGCCGATGAGATAACCGCTGAACTTGGGATTGTCGCCCGGAACCAGGTTCTGCACCAGCTCGACGGCCGAGTCCTGGTAGTTCTTCCAATGCAGGCGGCTGACATTGCTCAGATCCAATAGGAATCCGGTGACCACGGGCTGGCTGCGCTCGCGGGTAAAAAACTGGATCTCCTGCTGCTTGCCCTCTTCAAAGACGGTAAAGTCGTTTTGATCCAGATCCGACACGAAGCGGCCCTTGTCGTCGGTGACGGTCACGGGAACGATCACTTCGTTCACCTGGATTTGAATGGGGGCGGGGCCTGGGGCCGGGGCCTGACTGGCCGCCGAAGGCGGAGCCGCGGACTGGGCGTACAGACACGAAACAGCCACGGTAAGGAGAGCGGCCCGAAAAATCATGATTTGCCTTGCTCTGATTATAGAGCAGAACCGGCGCATCTACCAGCGGCGCGTGACGCGGCAAACACCGTGAAACGAACACCTTCGCCGTCTATAACTCTCTTGTAACCCTAACGATGTTCGATTACACTGAAAGCGTTAGAAGAAAGCCGCACCGGGACCGGTTGGTGAGGACCGTCGAAGCCGCCGGTTCCAGGTGCGGTCAGGATCTAGCGTCGGCACGTCTGGCCGGAAACTACCTTGCAGCTCCATCCAGGCGAGGCCCGCGTCCTGCTATCCCCGCCCGAATCGCCAAACGCCGCCGAAACCATTCCGAAATGAGAGACGGATCGTTTTCATCCGGCGAAGCGACCCAAAAAAAACCCCTCTGTTGCAACTCGCCGATCAGAGCCTGGAGCGGTTGCAAATCTTTCGAGCACCGGTTCCCGCAAGCACGCCGTTCACCAGCCCGCTCATGACCCCTTCCCACGCGTTGCAATCAGAGGGCAGGTTTCAAAGGTCACTTCATCAATTCGGCTCCTCGAAGTGCACGCCGTCCACCACCGTTTCTCCCTTTATTTTCATAACGCTCCGAGCAATCTCTGGGGCGGCAAGCGGCTGGGGCTGTGTCAGTGTGACACAATTTGGTTATTGGTTGTTGGTTATTGGCTATTGGTTAGTGGCGCTTCGGTAACCAAGAACTAACAACTAACAACCGCGCTATGCGTTTTTGGTTCATAGTCTGCCTGTTGCTAATGGCCCTTGCGGCGCGATCCGAGGACGAGGAGTTCCGCGTTTACAGCGACCATCCGCGGCTGATTTTGACGGCCCAGCGGCTGCGGCTGCTCAAGCGCGAACGCGAGCGCGAATCCCAGCGCTGGCGGCAGTTTGAAGCGCTGGTGAAGGGAGGGGCCAGTTTGCCCGAGCCGGGCTTTGCGCTGGCACTCTACTACGCCGTGGCGGGCGATGCCGCCGCGGGAAAGCGGGCGGTCGCGTGGGCGCTGGAGCCGGGGAACGACCTGAGGCAGCTCGCGCTGGTTTACGACTGGTGCCAACCGGTTCTGAGCCCCAAGGAGTCCGCCGCGCTAGCCGCCAAGATCCGGGAGGCGATGCAAAAGCCCGCCGGCAGCGGAATTGCAGCCCGCCGGGATCGCGTCATCGCGCTGATTGCGACCGCTGACGATCCCGGGCACTCGGAGGAAGCCCCGCTGCGGGAAATGGTGCGCCAGTGGTGGCGGATGGAATACGCGCCGGGGCTGGACGGCGGACGCATCGCGCTCGCGCTCCCGGACGTGTACCCGCTGCTCGAAATTCTGCACGCCATGCGCGACAATTTGATGCTGGATCTGCGCGACCAGGCGCCTGCTTACTTCGCGCATGTGGCGAAGTATCTGGTGATGGGGAACTATCCGGCGCCGTATCGGGCGCCAGAAAACGAATTCCGCATTCCCATGGATGCGGCCGGCATGGATTCAAGTAATGCCCAGCCCGATCTGAACCGAGCCACTCTGGCGCGCGCGGCCGGCTTGAGCCAGGTGGCGTACGACAACAACGGCTTGGAGAGTCAGTTCCTGCAAGGCTGGCTGATCCAGGATCGTTTCTCTCTAGCGACTTCCCTGGGCGCGCCCTATGAATTCCTGTGGGCCAATCCCTACCAGCCGGGCCTCAGCTATTTTCAGCTTCCGCTGCTATTTCATGACGCCAGCACGGGAGCGTTGTTCGTGCGGTCCAGTTGGGAGGAAGACGCCGATTGGTTTGGGCTTCTGGAGGGGCAAACGGAATTCTTTCACGCCGGCCGGGTCACGGTGGTGGATCGAAGCGCGTCCGGATCGGCGGCGCCAAAGCCGCTGGAGCTGGGCGAGACCAGCGTCATTTTTGGACGCGCTCCTTTTCAATTTTCAACCGAAGGCGGGACCGTACTGGCGATCGGTTTAGAGAAGCAGCACACCTATCTGGTCGAGAGCGACGACGAAGAGATGCGGGAGGCCGCGACCGATCGGGCCGGGACTCTGGTCCTGGAATATCCTTCCGGACGGACAGCGGGCGTGCGCGTCCATGCGGGGCCTACTTGATTTCCAGAACCTCTTTTTCCTTGGTCTTGACGGCCTGATCCAGCTTCGCGATATAGCTATCGGTGAGCTTCTGGATTTCGTCGTGCGCGCGGCGGTCCTCATCCTCGCTGATCAGCTTATCCTTCAACAGCTTCTTGATATGCTCGTTGCTGTCGCGCCGGACGTTGCGCAGCGCCACGCGATGGTCCTCGGCGATATGGTGGACCTTTTTGACCAGATCCTTGCGGCGCTCCTCGGTGAGCGCGGGAATGGGAACGCGAATTACTTTTCCGTCGTTGGAGGGATTCAGCCCCAGGTCGGCGGCGCGAATGGCTTTCTCGATGATCCCGATCTGCGAAACGTCCCAGGGTTGCACGCTGATCAGCGTCGGCTCCGGCACGTGCAGGGTGGCCAGTTGATTGAGCGGCGTCGAGGTTCCGTAGTAGTCCGCGCGCACGTTATCGAGCAGGCTGACCGAAGCGCGTCCGGTGCGCACGCCCGCCATTTCGTGCTGCAGGTCCGAGAGCACCTTCTCCATCCTGGTTTTGGCGTGGGAATCAACTTCTTTCACGCTTTGAAAATTATGAGCGGCTGGAGTAGTTGTAGTGGGTTCGTTTTTCATAGCGGCCTAGTGAATGAGCGTCCCAATGGGTTCGCCCTTCGACATACGCATTATATTGCCGAACACGTTCAAGTTGAAAACCACGATCGGAAGCTGGTTGTCGCGGCACATGGCCACGGCGGACGCGTCCAGCACTTTTAGCGCTTTTGCCAGCACGTCCTGATAGCTGACTTCCGGGTACAGCACGGCGTCGTCGTAGCGCAATGGATCCTTGTCGTACACGCCATCCACGCGCGTACCCTTGGCGATGACGTCGGCGTGGATTTCGAGCGCACGCAGGGTGGCGGCGGTATCGGTGGAGAAATAGGGATTCGAGGTGCCGGCCGCAAAGACCACGATGCGGCCTTTCTCCAGATGGCGAATGGCCCGGCGGCGGATGTAGGGCTCGGCCACCTGGTGGATCTGGATGGCGGTCATGACGCGGGTGGGGACGCCGGCCTTTTCGAGCGCGTCCTGAAGGGCCAGGGCGTTGATCACGGTGGCCAGCATGCCCATGTGGTCGGCCGCGACGCGGTCCATGTTCATGGCCGCCGCCGCTACGCCGCGAAAAAAATTGCCGCCGCCCACCACCAGGCCGATCTGCACTCCGGTGCGGGCCACTTCGGCGATTTCTTCCGACAGGCTTTTCACGCGCGCCGGATCGATGCCGAAGGAGCTTCCGCCCGCCAGAACCTCGCCGCTGAGCTTGAGAACAATGCGCTGGTATTTGGGCATGGGACGCTTCCTAGCGGCTAGCCGAACTACGGTCGCGGATTCCTAGTCCTTGGGCGCCGACTTGTCGGCCGTCTCCTCGATCAACGCGGCTTCGCCGACCTTGAAGCGCACGAAGCGCGAAACGGAGATGTTCTCGCCCAGCTTGGCGATGGCGGTCTTGATCAAATCGCCGATGGTGGTGGCATTGTCGCGGATGAAGGGCTGTTCGTAAAGACAAATCTCTTCGTAGAACTTGGCCAAACGCCCCTCCACGATCTTGTCCACCATCTTCTCCGGCTTGCCTTCCTGCAAGGCGCGGGCGCGCTGGATGTCGCGCTCTTTTTCGAGCGCCTCGGCGGTGACGTCTTCCTTGCGGATGAATTGCGGATCGGCCGCCGCCACCTGCATGGCGAGATCCTTCACCAATTGCTGGAAGTCGTCGGTACGAGCCACGAAATCGGACTCGCAGTTCACTTCCACCAACACGCCCAGCTGCGAGCCTTGGTGAATGTAGCTGCCGATGATGCCCTGCCGCGTGGTGCGGGTGGACTTATTGGACGCCTTGGTGATCCCGGCCTTGCGCAGAATGATCTCGGCTTCCGGCAGATTGCCCCTGGCTTCGACCAGGGCTTTCTTGCACTCCATCATGCCCGCGCCGGTCCGGTCGCGGAGTTCCTTCACTAATTTGGCGCTAATTTCCATGATTTCGTTCACGTTGTTTTTTTCGTTTTCGCCGTTATTCAACGGTGTGCGAGGTGGTTCCGACTTCCTCGGGCGCTTCCGATCCGGGACCCTTGCGAGGCAGGGACATGGAGGGCAGATCCTCGTCCGACAGCCCTTCCGACATCAGCTGATCGAGCTGCTGCGGGTCGAACTGCGTGTATTCGAGAATCTCTTCGGTGGGAGTTTCGTCGGTGATGATCTTCTCGGCCGCGAAATCCTGTTCGGTGGCGAGCGCCCGGCCTTCAATCACCGCGTCGGCCACTTTGGTTGTAAACAGCCGGATGGCGCGCAGCGCGTCGTCGTTGCCCGGAATCACGTGATCCACTTCGTCCGGATCGCAATTGGTGTCCACCACCGCAACCACCGGAATGCCCAGCCGGCGGGCTTCCTTCACCGCGATGGCTTCCTTGTTGGAATCCACTACGAACAGCACGTCGGGCAAACCCTGCATGTCCTTGATACCGGCCAGATTCTGCTGCAGGTGTTTGCGCTCGCGCTCGAGCCGGCTGGCTTCCTTTTTGACGCGGCCTTCGTAGCCCGCGCCTTCGGCCGCCATGAGATCCAGCTCCTTGAGGCGCTTGATGGACTTTTGCACTGTCAGCATGTTGGTGAGCAAACCGCCCAGCCAGCGCTGGTTGACGTAGTATTGGCTGCAGCGCGTAGCCTCTTCGGCGATGGCTTCCTGGGCTTGCCGCTTGGTTCCGACAAACAGCACGGTCTTGCCTTGCGCGGCCGCTTCCGCCACGTATCGCATGGCGTCCTTGAACAGCTTCAGGGTCTTTTGCAGATCGATGATGTAGATTCCGTTACGTTCGCCGAAGATGTATTCTTTCATCTTTGGATTCCAGCGCTTGGTCTGGTGCCCGAAGTGAACGCCGGCTTCGAGCAATTCCTTCATGGAAATTGATGGCAAAATGCCTCCTTCGTTACTGGGTTACGGGTTCGCCCGATCGCGATCGGCGCACACGGCCCAAAGCGGAATTTGTGTGCGCTCCCGAAAATCGAACGTAATACTCTCGTTTGCAGTCCTCTCGTTTGCAATGCCGCGCGGTTAGCGCTTCGAGAACTGGAACCGCTTGCGTGCGCCCTTCTGTCCGTACTTCTTGCGCTCGCGAGAGCGCGGATCGCGGGTCAGCAATCCCAACTGCTTCAACTTCGGACGCAACTCGGCGTTGAACTCCATCAGCGCGCGGGCAATGCCCAGCCGCGCCGCGCCGGCCTGACCGTGAGGCCCGCCGCCGTCCGCCAAAATGATGATGTCGAACTTGTCCGCTACTTCGGCCGCCAACAGAGGCTGACGCACTAGAGCGCGCGCTGATTCGTTGACGAAATAATGATCGAAAGGCCGCCCGTTGACCGTAATCTGGCCTTTCCCCGATCGCAAAAAGATGCGAGCGACCGCAGTCTTGCGGCGGCCGGTTCCTAAATGCTGGATTAATCCTGCCACTCAAATACCTTCCTTGCTGGTTGGGAAGTTGAACGAAGGGGGGAAAAACATTCTGAGCATTACGACTTTGCGAGCGCCACCGGCTGCTGCGCCTGGTGGGGATGCTTGTCCCCGGCATACACTTTCAACTTGCGGTACATTTGCTTGCCGAGCTTGGTCTTCGGGAGCATTCCCGCGATTGCGTGCTCGATCATTTTGGTGGGGCGCGTGGCGCGCAGTTTGACGGCGCCGACTTCGGTGAGGCCGCCCGGATACCCCGAGTGACGGCGATACACTTTTTGCTCATCCTTGCGGCCGGTGAGCTTGATCTTTTCCGCGTTGATCACGATCACGTGATCGCCGGTGTCCAGGAAGGTGGTGTAGGTGGGCTTGTGTTTGCCCATCAGGATCAGCGCAGCAGCGCTGGCAACCCGGCCGAGCACTTGATCGGCGGCGTCGACCACGTGCCACTGGCGCACGATTTCCCCCTGGGACGGAATATGAGTTTTCATAAAGACAGAACTTCTCTGTTCGAGACTTACAGTCAATTCAGGTTACCGAATTGGGGGAGGGGGTGTCAAACGGAGGGCGGCAGCGGGCGGTGGCAGCCCGGACTGGCGGTTGTGCAACGATGTGGCCGCTGATGGGGTACCGACATCAAGGAACGATCTCCATCAACGCCTGTCTTGAAATGGCCGTCGGTTACCACTATAGGACCAGTCTCGCGCCGGAGGGTAGTGCCTCAGTTTGAAAGCCCAAAGAAGTGATTGCTGGGGTGAGATTTCCTTTCAGTAGGGGATCGATTGATTTGAATCGGAAACAGAACTAAGACAACATCACCGCGGCGGTAGTTCATCGTAGGCAGCCACTTCGGGGCGATCCCAATCCTCTGCAAACGCAGCCAACCGGCGGCGCAGTTCGGCCGACTGAGACTCGTCGATCCCTCGTTCGCGAAGATCGACCGGCTCGGCCGGTTGGACCCAGGTCACGATAACCCGTGAACCCTCGGCCTCAGCGAGAGGCTCGACGAGCTCGACCTTCCCGTTGCGATAAATTCCTTCCACCGACCTGACCATATGCTCGGTATCTCGCGCCCAGCGCCACTGAGTCCAGGTCTAGGGAGGCGGCTAGCGGGGGCGAATAGCGATGGTCGGCCCTAGCTCAACTCCAGCTTCCGCTTCGTCCATGGCGGCTCCCTATTTCGCAGGCTCGCTGTGTCTCACGAAGCCGATGATGAGCAGCAACAGCGAGAGAATCAAACCCAGCGCGGCAGGCACGTGACAGAGTTTTACGACGAGTTCCTGCCACGGTGCTGCGCCCCCTGCGCCGGCCTGCCCCGCCGCGACGGGCAACATCTGATTCGCACCCCACCAGGCGTTGGCCACCTCGGACAGGGCCATCAGCCAGGTCAACCACGCCGAGACCACGATCACCCATAAGGTCTTGGCTCCGGCGCTGTGAGGCAGCTTGAGCAGCAGGATGCCAAGCACCGTGAACAAAAGGCCGTTGGTTTCAAACTGGATGTGCGCCCCCACGGCGAGCCTCGGGTACGGCGTCAGGGACGGGGCGAAGCCCCAGAGCAGCCCGGCCAAAATGAGGGCCAGGCCGTGAATCAGGATCTGCTTACCGCCGGTTTGAATGGTCATAATGATGTTTGTATGACAGTGCGCTCTCATCGGACA
Source organism: Bryobacterales bacterium (assembly GCA_963824345.1). Classification (GTDB taxonomy): domain Bacteria; phylum Acidobacteriota; class Terriglobia; order Bryobacterales; family Bryobacteraceae; genus Palsa-89. The sequence goes on along the minus strand of CAWGOZ010000002.1, from coordinate 65,843 downwards.
AGAGGTGCACATGCACAACCGGAGTGTGTCCGCTTCTCGCAGTTTGCGAATCGGAGTGCAGTTGAAGGAAATCTGCTAGTTTGTTGCATGTGACAGGAGGAGAGCGCTGTGCCGAAAGCGGTGAGATTCGATAAGTATGGTGGACTGGAAGTTCTGCAAGTGGTGGAAGTCGACCGCCCAATCCCGGGGCCCGGGAAGGTCCTGGTCCGGGTGAAAGCCGCGGGCATTAATCCGGGCGAGGCGATGATCCGGAAAGGAGCGTTGCACGACCGATGGCCTGCAACATTTCCTTCCGGCCAGGGCAGCGATCTCGCGGGCATCGTGGAGCAGGTCGGCCCGGGAGTGACGAACGTTCGAGTGGGTGACGAGGTTATTGGTTTCACCGACAACAGAGCTAGCCAAGCTGAGCTGGTGCTGGTGGAGTCCGGCAACCTGGTGCCGCGTCCCCCCAACGTGCCGTGGGACCAAGCCGGAGCTCTGTTCGTGGCCGGCACTACGGCATACGCCGCGGTGCGGAGCGTCGCTCTCAGCGCGGGTGACACGGTGGTGGTCTCCGGCGCCGCGGGTGGGGTAGGCTCCATTGCCGTGCAGTTGGCCAGGAATGCCGGCGCTAAGGTGATCGGATTAGCCAGCTACGCGAATACCAAGTGGCTCACCGATCACGGCGTAATTCCCGTTACCTATGGCGACGGGGTTGAGGATCGGATCCGCGCGGCAGCCGGAGGGAAAGTGGATGCCTTCATCGATACCTTCGGCGGCGGGTACGTCGAACTAGCGCTCAAGTTGGGCGTGGCTGCGAATCGAATCGACACCATCATCGACTTCGCCGCAGCGGCTAAATATGGGGTTAAGGCGGAAGGCAGCCATGAAGCCGCGACGGCGGACGTGCTCTCGCAACTGGCTGGGCTGATGGCCGCGGGCCGCCTTGAGATCCCGATCGCGAAAGTTTATCCTCTGGCCGACGTTCGCGACGCCTATAGAGAGCTCGAGCTGCGTCATACGCGCGGCAAAATCGTTCTGGAGCCCTGATACTTACACCGCTCCCTCACGGTTGCGGCTCGGTAAACACCTGCAAACGGTAACCACCTGCAACCACGTACTCGCCCTTCCGAGCCGCGCGCGTTAGCAAGCGGTCTTTCGCCTAGAGCAGCCCCTTGTCCTGCAGGAACTGCTTCAGCACGGGGCCGATCTTCAGGAATTCATCTAAACTGGTGGGCTTGCGAAAATAGCCGGCGCCGAGTTCGGCCGCGGTCGCTCGATCGGCCGGCGAATCGGAAGAGGTAACCACCAGCACTGCGATATCTTTGCATTTCTCGCTAGCTCGTATTCTCCGCAGAACCTCGAATCCATCTACCTTGGGAAGATTGAGATCCAGCACGAAGACATGCGGGCAAGGGGCATCCGCGTCGCCCTGCTCCACTCGCGTGATCCAATCCAGCGCTGCTTCGCCGTCCGCGGCCATGTGAAGCTCCAGCGGCAGTTGTTCCAGCTTGATGGCCTCGCGCACCAGCAGTGCGTCGGGCAGGCTGTCTTCAGCCAACAGAAGATGTAACCGTCGCGGAATGGACTCTTGGGGCGTGCTCCGGGACCGTAAAGAAGAAAGTTGCTCCTTTCCCGGGTTCGGATTCCACCCAGATTCGTCCGCCATAGCGCTCAACCACTCGCTGGCAAATAGCCAGTCCGATGCCGGTGCCGGTGTACTTCTGGTCGCGATGGAGCCGTTTGAAAACGCCAAAGATTACCTCCTTATATTTTGCATCAATGCCTATGCCGTTGTCTTGCACCGAAAAGCGCCAGGCGGCGGCCAGGTTGACCGCCGAAATGTGGATTCGCGGCGATTTTTCGTTTCGATATTTGAGAGCGTTGCCGATGAGATTCTGAAGTAACTGTTGAAGGTGCGTAGCTCCCATGCACACTTCCGGAAGCGGGTCACGTGTTACCTTCGCATCAGTTTCGCGAATTACTTCCGCCAGGCTGGAGAGAACGTCCTCGAGGACCGCGGCTGAATCCACGGTGGTGGGAACGATCTCGCCCGCGCCCGCCCGGGTATAGGCCAGCAGATCGTCCACCAGCCTTGCCAAACGGCGGCCGCCTTCGGTTAAGAATCCAAGAAACTGCTGGCCATCGGCGTCCAGCACGGCCCGGTAGCGATTGGACACCAGTTGGCTGTAGACCGCTACGTTGCGGATGGGCTCCTGCAGATCGTGACTGGCGGAATAAGCGAACTGTTGGAGATCGTCGTTGGCTCTGCGGAGTTCCTCTTCGGTCTCCTTCTGCTCATGAATGTCGGTGCAGGATCCGATCCACAGCAAGATCCGCCCCTCCGCGTTTCGCATGGCGAGCGCCCGACTCAAGTGCCAGCGATACACTCCATCGGCGGCGCGGAAACGATGCTGGAAATGGAATGGCTCGCCGGTATCGAGCGACCGCCGCCAAGCCTGGACACTACCCTCCAGGTCGTCCGGATGAATGAATTGCGTCCAATTCCGGATCTGATCCAGGGGCAGGCCGGTGAAGTCCATCCATTGGCGGTTGAGGTAGTCGGTATCGCCGCCGGGCAGAGCCGTAAAAATCTTCTGCGGCATCGATTCGGCCATAAAGCGCAGCCGCTCCCTGGCTTTCTCGGCGTCCCGGAGAGCCTCTTCCCGATCCGCCAGCGCTTCGTTTAAATTGTCGTCCCGCGATTGGATGCCGGCCAGCATTTCGTTGAATCGGCCCACCAGCACGCCGAGTTCGTCGTTGGAGCGTTGGTCCGCTCGGATGCTGTAGTCGCCGGTCTCGGACACCAGCGTGGTGGCGCGCAGCAGTTGCGAAATGGGGGCGGTAATAATGACGCCGAGCTGCGCTGAAAGCACCAAGGCGAGCAAGCTGGACGCCAACAGGACTCCGGCCACCATGGCGCCGTAGAGCCTGATGCGTTGGGCGATCTCGTCCAGATCGTAAAGTATGACCAGGGTTCCGACGCGGTGATCGGTGAGGAAAACACCCCGCGACACCAGCAAAGCGCCGCTCGCGAAACGAATTTCGTCCCCCGCCCCGGCGGCTGGACACTTTGCAGTTGCACGCGGGCGCAGGTAGCTGGCCAGCACGGTTCCATCCAGGCGGTAAATGCAAGCTGACACCAGGTGGGCCCTGGCACGCAACGCGGCGAGCGTGTCGGTGGCCGATCGCGCATCGTTGAACGCTAATGCCGCCGTGCTGTTCTCGGCGGTGATCTGGGCCAGGGTGGAGAGATCGCGTTTCAAGCCCGCGCGGAAAACGATGGAGTCGAAGATTACCACGCCGACGCCGGCTAGCAGGAGCGCCGCCGCCACACTCAGCATGATGATGACGGTGAGCTTTTGTTTGATCGGAATGTCATGGAACCTTCGCATCACTATCCCTATTGGTCCATCATTGGTCGATCGCCTTAGCTACGCTTAACAGTTTAGAACTTAGCTTGAGGCCGGCATTTTCCGCGCTGGCTTGATTAATTTCGAAGCGCACGCGCCGGTTCTCGATGACGAAGGCGATCATTCCGCCGTCGCGGATGAAACCTTGGCCTTCACCCACGGTGAGAACTCCCGGCCCCAGCGCAGGCAGAATTTTGCCAATATCTCTTTCAGGCCCTCCGACAAAAAGCGCCTGGCACGCTTTGGGCGGCGGTATGGTCTTGATCCTCTGGGCCACCACCTTTCGGCCGTTCACAGCCTCTCCCGACAGCATCCGATCCAACGTGCTTCCAAAAGGGTCGGCTCCGAGAATGCAGATGGAAACCGGCGAATCGGGCTGCCGGAATGCGGATGGCGGCCACTCAATGAATTTTGTGAAGTTCAATAGGAAGGCGGCTTTCACCTGATACTCCAGCGATTCCGTGCCCTCTTGAGAGAGCAGCGCGGGGGCCAGGGCCAAGCCCAGCAGGACAATCAGCGGAATTCGATTCCGTTGCGGTTTTCGGCCTGGCCTGTCGAGCGCGGGGGGCGGTTGCAAATCACTTGCTCCATGTGATTTTTGCGTAGACGCTGCGCCGGATCCCGACTAAACCGTAGGGATCGCCCCCATCTTCGTAATGCGCGGGCTGGAATAAGTTCCGCCCCACCAGAGACAATTCAAATTGCCGGCTCAGGCGCCACCCGAATCGTGCATCGCCGGTGGAATAGGCGTGGACCAATTGTGCCGGCAGCGCGCTGACGACTCGAAAAGTGAGATCCAATTGGAAGCGCTTCGCGAAGTCCAAAGCGGATTCCACCGTGGCCTCGTGTTGCGGGCTGGAGCCGATGATGGAATGCGCCGTTCCGATGTCGCCGGAGTGCGGCGCCTTGCCGATATCCATGTGCAGAAAGGAATACGATCCGCGCAGACGCCAGAAATCCTTGGGCCTCCATTCCGGAGCGATTTCCACTCCCTTGGTGTATCCGAGCAGCCCGTTCCGAAACTGCGCCGGAAGCAGATAATACGGTCCGTCCGGACCTGTTTCCAAGGAAGTCTGTCCGGCGAGGTCCTCGCTGAAAAGATCGTGATAGTGGTTATAAAAGCCCGTCAGATCGACGTAGACTGTCTTGCCGACCAGCCTCCGGTAACCGAGTTCATAGCCGTTGAGCTGTTCGGGAGCAAAGTTGGTGTTGGGATTGAAGCGTGCGAAAAACGGAATTCCACTCGGCGTGGTCTGGATGTATCCCAACAGGTAGAAATTCTCCTCCGAATCGGAAGGCGTGCGCAGGGCGTGCGTGTAGGCGGCCCAGACGGTTTGTTTATCGTCGGGCGTCCAGAGCACCCGCGCGCTGGGTTCGAACGCGACCGGGGCGGTGAAATTGGTGTGCAGCAGTTTGGTCCCGACAATGAGCGACAGACGGCGGTCCACCAGCCCGATTTGATCCTGAATGAAACCCGTCAGCAGGTAGTCCGTGCGCTGATACGGTACGAATTGCAGGCCGGAGACAATCACGCGATCGTCAACCGGGTCGACCCGCGCGCCCAGGCCATACGAAAGTTCCTGCCGCCCGGGTAACCGCAGCTCCTGCAGGAAATCGATGTCGAGGGTGTTGCGAACTTCCGAGTAATTCGGAGTCAGCCGATCGGTGCGATCGTAGTAAAGCTGCAACTGGATATCGTTGCCTTGGTCGAAAATTCTTTTCCAGCGGCCCAGTATGTTCCCGCCAGAAAGCAGCGCGTCGGCATCCAGGATCTGCGAATAGGGCGGCGCATAGCTGGTGGCCGAAACGCTCTTGCCGGCGACCTCGTAGTAGATGTCTCCTTGCAAAGTGTAGTCGTCGCGGCCTTCCTGCCAGTCCATGCGAAAGCCGCCCTGCACGTTGCGCCAGTCGTCAAAGTTTTTTCCATCCGGGTGAAACTCGGATCCGACCGTGGACCCCATGGTATAGATTCGATAGCTGAAGTCCCGGCCGTTGCCGCCGCCATAGCGGGCATTGAGGAACCCCTGCTCTACGTTTCCTCCGCCGGCCGATACCAGCGCTCCCTGGGTTTCTTTCGAGCTCTTGGTAATGATGTTGATGACGCCATCCACTGCGTTCGGCCCCCAGATGGTGCCGCCCGGTCCGCGGATCACTTCGATCCGGTCGATGTCATCCAGCATCACGTTTTGGACGTCCCAGTTGGTGCCGGCAAAGAGCGGTGTGTAAACTGTGCGGCCGTCGATGAGAACCAGCACGGACCGCGTCAGATCGGTCCCGAAGCCGCGAATTCCGACCGACCAGGTGCTGCCGTCGATCTGCGCAACCTCCACGCCCGGGGCCAGCCGCAAGGCATCCGGGATGCTGGTGACACCCGCGCGCCGGATATCGTCGCCGGTGATGACGTAGATTGCCGCCGCGGTCTGGAACGCCCGTACCGGCTCCTTGGAGGGCGTGGTGACTTCGATTTCAGAGAGCTGTTCGAGGGTCAGGTTTTTAAGCGCCGATGGATCCCCTGGAACGGGGCCGGCCTGCGGAATATCTCCCCACACCATCGGCAGGAGCGCAAAAAGCAGCAGGGGTAAGGCCGGAACCTTCCGGGTAACGAAACCAGCAACTGACTTGGCGGACCGGTAAAGGAGTGCCAAGCCGGATTTTAACGCAACAGGCCTGCGCGATGCACTCGAGTGGTACACGCGGCTTCATTCAGCCGCGTTTTTGTCTATTTCTCGACCAGAATCGCGAGCCGCTCCGACGCAGTAGGCCACGTGGGCGCTCGCGCCGCTCGGGCTAACGTCGGTCCGGTCTACACGGCCTCGAGCAGTTGGTCCAATGCAACAGTCACCCTGGTGACAGGAAGCGGTCCGTCCAGCCGCCAGGTCACGAGTACGCAGGACCCGGGTGACTTCGTGTTACTGATTTAGCGAAACGCGGCTAAAGCCGCGTGTACCGCTGAAGCCGCGTGTTTTCAGGGATTCGATTTAGCGTCGCACACACCGGCGCTAGCCCGTCTTATCTGGCTCTCCTCGCCGCTTCGATGCCCAGTTGAAGTTCACGTTCCGCGTCTTTCAGAAGGTTCTCAGCCTTCACGCCATGACCAGCCATGTCATAGTGGTTGTCGACGCGGACCTCTTGTACTTCATGAATGGCTTCGTGAACATGCAGGCGTACGGCCTCTATGTCGTGCCAATCATGCACCGGCGCGGCAATGGCAAAGCCAACAACAAAAGAAATAACGGCCGTGGCCGCCAACAGCGTCTTCATAGATTCCTCCAGAGTTTAGTTTTTCCAGACAACTTACAGTGGGTCACGCCCATTGTACAAATTTATCGGCCAGGGCCGCCGCGATGTCCATTCGTTGCTATACTGGCCTCGAAAATCTCTACCGAGGTGTCCCATGCAAACCCGTGCTATCGCGCTGGCAGCCTTCCTGTTACTGGCGGCTTTCACCGGCGTCTCTCAGGAGACTCCTTCCGCAACGCGTTTGACCAACGATCACTACTTCGACTTCGAGCGCGTCAGCAATGCGCAGATTTCACCCGACGGCGCGCACATTGTCTACACGCGCCAGCAGGCCAACAAGATCGAGGACCGCTGGGATTCCTCGCTGTGGATTATGAACTCGGATGGGAGCCAGCATCGCTTCCTGACGAAAGGCTCGGAGCCCCGCTGGTCGGCCGACGGGAAACGCATCCTCTATATCGCCGATGGAGAGCCGAGGGGTCCGCAGATCTTCGTTCGCTGGATCGATGCCGATGGACCGGCCACGCAAATCACGCACGCCACCGACAAAGTGGCCGACGCGCGCTGGGCGCCGGACGGGAAGTCCATCGCGTTCACCATGTTCGTGCCGGCCAAAGAAAGCTGGACCATCAGCATGCCGGCCGCCCCGGAAGGCGCCAAGTGGACCGGCTTGCCGCGCGTAGTGGAAACGCTGCACTACCGCCAGGATCGCGTGGGCTTCCTTGAAGACGGACATACGCATCTGTTCGTGGTCTCCTCCGATGGCGGCGCGCCCCGGCGGATCACCACCGGCCAGTGGATCGCCGGCGCCGGCGAATTGCGCGAGGCCGTACCGCTGGATTGGACGCCGGATAGCAAAGCGATCGTCTTCGAAGCGGCGCGCAGCACCGAAGCGGATATGCAGTATCAAACCTCGGAGCTGCTGGTGGCCGACATTGCTACGGGCGCCATTCGCGAACTGGTGGCCAAGCCGGGCAGCTGGAGCCGTCCCGCTGTTTCGCCCGACGGCAAAACGGTAGCGTTCACCGGCTACCCGGAATCGAAGCGCACGCACTCGGTGGCGGACTTGTATGTGATCCCGTTGGCCGGCGGCGAGATGCGGAAAATCAGTGGCGACTATGACCGCGACCCCCTGAATCTGCGCTGGTCGCCCGATTCGGCGTCCATTTACTTCGATGCCGATGATCACGGCTCCCGTAACGTCCAACTCGTCGCCATAGCCAGCGGCGGCGTGAAGCCGGTCACCACCGGCGCCCATGTGCTGACCATGGATTCCACCTCCAGCGATCTGATGGCGGCGGGCACTGAATCCGATCCGAACAATCCGCCCGACGTGGTGCGCTACAACCTGCGCCGGTCCGGAGAAATCGCCAAACTGACCAGCGTCAACGCGGGCTTGCTGGCCGGCAAGCACCTGGCGAAAACCGAGGAGATCGACTTCACTTCCAGCGGCAACGCGAAAGTCCAGGGCTGGGTGGTGAAGCCGCCCGATTTCGACGCCACCAAAAAGTATCCGCTGATTCTTGAAATCCACGGCGGACCGTTTGCCATGTACAGCGTGGCTTTCAACTACATGTTTCAGAATTTCGCCGCCAACGATTTCGTGGTTCTGTATCTCAACCCGCGCGGCAGCACTGGATATGGCACGGCCTTCTCCGGCGGCATCGACCACAATTATCCGGGGCCCGATTACGACGATCTGATGGCCGGCGTGGATGCCACGGTGGCCAAAGGCTTCATCGACACCTCGCACATGTACGTCTCCGGCTGCAGCGGCGGCGGAGTGCTTTCAAGCTGGGTGATCGGCCACACCGACCGTTTCGCCGCGGCCGCCGTGCGCTGCCCGGTGATCGACTGGCTGAGCATGAGCGGCAACACCGACGTTCCGCTGTTCACCTACAGCTTCTTCCAGAAGCCGTTCTGGGAAGATCCGAGCGATTGGCTCGCGCATTCGTCCGTGATGACGGTGGGCAAAGTGACCACGCCAACTCTTCTAATGACCGGCGTGCTGGACCGACGCACCCCGATGCCGCAAACCGAGGAATATTACGCGGCGCTGAAGGTTCGCGGCGTGCCCGTGAAGCTGCTGCAATTCGAGGGTGAATACCACGGGACCGGCTCGAAACCGTCCAATTTCATCCGCACGCAGCTTTATATGATGAGCTGGTTCAAGAAGTATTCGCGCACGCCCGATGGCAAAGCAGCGCCAGTATCGACCGCAGCCGCTGGCGAGAAAGAGCATCCACAAGTTGCGAGCGACGCCTTGCCCTGAGCGCGATTAGCCGGCGATGCCTACACTGTGGCTCGCAATACCGGAAGGCATCTGGACGTACGCTTGCGTCTCTTTATTGGCCGGGCGCTCGAAAATCACGGCAGTGGTATCGAATTCCACCAGCCGTCCCGGCAGGAAGAAACCCGTGTAGTCGGCGATGCGCCGGGCCTGCTGCATGTTGTGGGTCACGATCAGGACCGTGCAACTTTTCTTCAGCGTCAGGACCAGTTCCTCAATCTTCGACGTAGCGTTCGGATCGAGCCCCGCACATGGCTCGTCGAGCAGCAGCACTTCGGGGTTGACGGCCAGGGAGCGCGCAATGCACAGGCGCTGCATCTGGCCCCCGGAGAGCTCGTGGGCGGAGCGATGCAGGTTGTCCTTCACCTCATCCCACAGCGCGGCCCGGCGCAAGCTCAGCTCTACTCTGTCGCTGAGAGCAGCGCGGTTCCGGCAACCGTCGATCCGCAGCCCGAAAGCGACGTTTTCGAAAATCGACTTGAAAAAAGGCCTGGATTTTTGAAACACCAGGCCCACCCGGCGCCGGATCGTGGACACGTCCATCCGGAAAATGCTCTCCGAATCGATCAGGATCTCGCCTTCCACCCGGCTATCCTGGACGGTTTCGTGCATGCGGTTCAGAGTCCGTAAAAAAGTGGACTTGCCGCATCCGGACGGGCCGATAAGCGCGGTCACCCGCTTGGCGCAAACTTGCATCGAAACGCCCCGCAAAGCCTGGAAATTCCCGTAATGGAAGTTCAGGCTGTTGACGATCAGCTTGGCCGAGGCGGCGTGCGCCTCACATGTAACGTCATCGCTGGGGATCGGAATTCTTGCAGTGTAGCATCAGCGGACGTTTCTATCGTGTTACAAAGCGGTACATGCGGCTTCAGCCGCGTTTCGCCTGTTTCCGCCAAGTCACGAAGTACACCGCCCCATCTCGCCCGATTTGGCAAGACCGGCGGCTGGAAGCCGCGGGTACCAGGTCCGGCTCTTGGCAAGAACGCGGCTGGAAGCCGCGGGTACCAGGTCCGGCTCTTGGCAAGAACGCGGCTGGAAGCCGCGGGTACCAGGTCCGGCTCTTGGCAAGAACGCGGCTGGAAGCCGCGGGTACCAGGTCCGGCTCTTGGCAAGAACGCGGCTGGAAGCCGCGGGTACCAGGTCCGGCTCTTGGCAAGAACGCGGCTGGAAGCCGCGGGTACCAGGTCCGGCGGCTGGAAGCCGCGGGTACCAAGTCCGGCGGCTGGAAGCCGCGGGTACCAGGTCCGGCTGTCCGGCTCTTATTGATAGACGACCGTCGAGTTGTTGAACGTTGACTCCGTATAGGCGCGTCCGAAATCCAGACCGCTCGCTGAAAACGATACCGGAGCACCGGTTGAGCTGATACCCAGCGAGCCGGTAGCGATCGGCAGGATGCTGCTGCTGAAATCCGCGCTCGCCGGAAGCGCCTGAAGAATAGCGGCAGGCACGGTAAACTGGCCTGCGCTGCCGGGCGCGGTGCATGTAAATCCGGCGCCTGCCGCGTTCGACGTGGACGTGCCCCCAATCGAAAATCCCGTGATCTGGACCGTTGAATCCGCAGCCGCCCCCGTCCAGGTGACCTGCACGCCGCTCGACCTGGTGATGTTGGTGATGCCGCTTTCATTGCTCCAATTCAGATTCTCCGAGACGATGGGGAGCGTCACGCTAAACGCCCCGACACTCTTACCGCCGGTTCCGGTGAACGTAGCCGAGCCCACTGGAAGTTCATAATCTTCGGTGTAGACGCCCGTGTTGGACGACGACTCGCTAATCCCGCCCTGTCTATTGCCGTCCGTCACCGTAAGGGACGAGCCAGCGTCGAGCCCGGTGCTCGAGTAAACGCCCGCGGCGGGAGCCGACGTTCCGGTGAAAGAATAAACCGTGCATGCCCCGCTGTTCAGAATCGGAGCCAGAGCGGTTACGTTCGTGAATTGATACTGGTAGAACGTGGCGCGCTCCTCGGTCCCGGTGGATGTTTCGGTGCTTCCGCCGCCGAAAAGATTGAACCCCGGGCTGGTGTCGTTGTAGGTGTTATAAGCGATCTCGCCCAGAGTGGCCGAGCCCTGGCTTCCCCAAACGGCCAGATCAGAGTACGGAATGCCGGAGGGGTCCGTGCATGTATTGCCGCTGGATCCGACGGCCAAGCTGACAAAATTGCTGATTGTGTTTCCGATCTCTACCGCCACTGGAACATTGCATCCGGTAACGCCCGCGGGGAGCGTGAAGACGATCTGATCAAGCCCGGCACAGCAGGAAGCCCGGCCATGATAGATGGGGGCAACCAGTTTGCCGCCGACATAAACCATCGGGTTGTTCGCGGTGATGTTCCCCACCGGCGGCGGATTGGCGTCGCTACTCGAAATAGCTCCCAACCCGGTACCCCACATGGTGACAATCTCGCCGGGATTTGCAGCCGCGTTATAGTCCACCAACGCATAAGAGTCGTTCGTGAAGATTCCCTGCCCGCTGCCGGAACTGTTGAAGCTTAGAATTCCGTAATTGTCGGCTACTACCTGCACCGAGCCGGTGCTGGTTTGTCCCTGATACGTTACGGTGACCGTATCGGTTCCAAGCGGCGCCGTGGACGGCATGATCGCGTTGATTTGCGTCGGGCCCACGAAGAGCGGAATGGCAGGCACCGGCGCCCCTCCCCCTTGGGAAATGCCGATCGTAACGCCGCCCAGCGTCGTGGATAGCGGATAAGAGGTGGAAGGACTTTTGGACGGTCCGATATTCTTTCCGAAGATGGTGAAAATCGATCCCTGCGCGATGCCAGAATTCGGCAAGAGCGGACTTACGTAGCTCGCGCCGTTCACAATTTCCGAAAGTGGCGTACTGGGACCGGTGCTCTTACCCTTGCATTCCCCCTCCGATCCCGCGTTGTAAATGGCCTGAATTTCGGCTTGGCTCAGCGCGCGATCGAAGGCCTGAATCTCATCGAGCACTCCGTCCAGCGTGCGGGGAAAGTTCACCGAAATTCCAATTTGGCCGGAGGAAGCGAAACTCCAGGGATTCGTCGAATAGCCGATGGTCTTTTTCTCGCTGAAAGATCCTTCAGCTTTTCCGTCCACATATAAACGAAACGTGCTTCCGTCGTACGTTGCCGCCACGTAATAAAAACTGCCGGCGGGGAAGGTGTCTGTGGAATTGAAGGTCTCGGATTGGATGTTGCCGAAATCGAAAATGAACCGGTTGGTCTGGGAGGCCCAGTACAGCCCCACGGAAATGTCATCGTCGTCGATGTCCTGTATGATGAGTGCGCTTCCGGAGGGGTCCGGCCCGGGTCCCATGGGCTTCACCCAGGCAGCCCAGGTGAAATTCTGATTCGCCAGGGACGCCGACGGGGCGACCTGCAAATAGCCGTTGGTCCCGAGGCTGAATCCGTCCAGCACTTCGCCCGGGACGTAGCTTACGCCCGACGCCCCGTTCGGATTATTCACACCGGCGAGATCGTCGTTATTGGTATCGCCCGGCCACCAGCTCACCAGGCCCGAGGGCGGCTCAATGCAGGTTGAAGCGGCGGCTCTCACAGGAAGCGAACTCGCCGCAAAACACAGGATCAACGCCGCAATCTCCAAAGCGAATCGCCGAACTATCTGTTGCATCGAAGTCCTCCGTCTGACAGGTAGGCGTAGACGGAAGACGAACACCCTCACCAGGGCCGAGCCGCGACCGTCAGGAAGCGGTTCCCGGGTTTTACTTGCTGGCGGGCGCGTAACCTTTCAGGGAGTGGTCGTGGGAGGCGTAGTAATCGCCGGCTGCGTTCAGCGCCGGCTTGCCCAACGTCACATGACAGAAGGTACAGGCTTTCCCTTCCGTCTTTGCGTACGCGGTGGTAGCGTAGGACGGAGTTACGGTGACAAACCACACGCCGGCGGACAGGACGGCTGCGGGAATCGCGGTCTTCAGGATTTTCGGCAAGATTTTGGACATGGCTGGTTGTATCCTCGATTAACCCGAGTGCAATTAGGTCGCCAACACCGCTTCCTCACGGTCGCGGCTCGGAAGCTGTTCGATGACGTTCCCGCGGTGACCTTGTTTGGTCACCTGACCATATTTCGTTACGTGGCCTACCCAAACGGGCGTTTACCCATCTGCCCCAGTCCCCGCATTTAGACATATTGAGATAGTGCGCGTTCGAAATGGATCGGTCAATCACGCAGCGCTTGAGAATGCGGTAGCCGGGGCCGCTGCACAACTCGATGGCCGTGAAGTCCGGGACGTTCGGTTCACTCTGGGGTCTGATTCAGACGGAGAACCGTCCCTCGGATCCGAGGCACTTCCATAATCCTGGCTGGGTATAGTCGATGGCGTTTGCAGAAGATCTTCTGAAGCAGGCGTTCCTTCTTCTCAACAAGGAGCCCAAGACTCCCACCCAAGCAAGCCTCAGAAGATCCGTCTCCACTGCGTACTACGCTCTTTTCCACCTACTGATACAAGACGCTTCGGCCAATTGGAGCCGAGAGGACACGCGCGACTTTCTTGCGCGTGCATTCGAACACAGGACCATGAAGGAGGCATCAACGCGGACGGAGAACCAGGCGTATGATTCATCAGTCCCTCCGCAGGTGGTGGCCAAGTTGCGTTCCGTAGCAAGGGCATTCAGAGAGCTGCAGATTCAACGCCACCTCGCGGATTACAGCAACGCGACTAAATGGGATAGGGTCAAGGCGTCATCCAAAGTCAACCAATCCAAAACCGCTTTTGGTGACTGGAAGGCGATCCGCAACGAGTCTGTTGCCCAGCGATATCTCGTCTCTCTTCTGAGCAGCTATAAGGATGGCTGAGGACGCGGGATTCGAGCACCAATAACCAACAACCAACAACCGACCAGCCACCTACAACCCCAGCTTATCCAGCTTTGGCTTCTCATACACGTCATCCTCGCCCGGATAACGCAGCACCGAATCGTAACGGCCCGTTTCCTTGGCCAGCGCCCACACCAGACTCTCCCCCGCCGGAGCGGTGTCCGGCTGGCGCGTGAACACCTCGTCTTGAAACGCGCGCTCGGCATCCACCAGCTGCCAGCCCCGCCTGCGGAACATGTCCATGGCATCGTCCAGGAAATACGAATTCAGGACGTTGTAATGCAGCAGGATGGTGTGCGGGATGCTCCGGCCCAGCACCTCGCGCGCCAACCGGTCGTAATAGGTGGCCCGGTCCCAAAGATGCGCCAGGTAAGGCTCGCGGAAACGGATCGCGTCGAACTTCGGATGTTCCTTCAGACACTTCCTCAGACGCTGGTCGTAATACCAATCGGACGCGTCGATGGTGACCGCTCCGTTCCAGTATCCGTGCGCCTTCAAGAACGCGCGCATCCAATCGCGTCGCTGGCGAGTGCCGCCTTCCTTCAGCATCGGAAAGCGGAAGTAGGGACGAAAGGTGGGAAACTGACGCACGAAGGCGTCGCAGCGCAGCATGTCGTCCGCGAATTGCGCGGGATCGCCGGGCCGGTCATAGGAGAAATGCGACCAGGTGTGGTTGCCGATCATGTGCCCGCGGTCGCTCCATTGCTGCAGGATTGCGCGCCCTTCCGGCGTATCGCCGTTGCCACCGATCACGAACAGCGCGGTTCGCACTTTGTGCCGCTCCAGCGCCGCGCGCAGCCTCCGGTCCGCATCCTTCCGCATCGGCGCGGGGATGTCCTGCCATCGCAGATCATCCATCGTGATTGCGATTCTTGATTTTTCCCGAACGGCGCTTGCCGAAGCACTGAGGGCCGAGCCACTCAGCGCCAAGAAAATATCCCGGCGCGATACGCTCATGCGAATCATCATGCCATGCTGGAGGAGATGGGTGTTCTATTGAGCGGCTCCGCTCTCAGCAAGTCGTTTGGCGCGCGGCCTCTGTTCGACGATCTTTCGCTGAGCCTTTCCGATGGCGACCGCACCGGCCTCATTGGACCCAACGGCAGCGGCAAAACCACGCTGCTCGAAATCCTGGCCGGTCGCGAAGCGCCCGATTCAGGAACCCGGGCACTGCGCAAGCAAACCAGGCTCGCCTACGTGCCGCAGGATTCGATCTTTGCTGACGGCGACACCGTCGTCTCCGTGCTGACCGCCGCTCTCAACGGGCTGCCGCTGGATGACGAAGAGAAGCAAGGGCGCATCCAACTGATGCTCGGCCGCGCCGAATTCATAGATCGCGCCCTGCTCGCCGCGGCGCTCTCGGGTGGATGGAAAAAGCGCCTTTCCATCGCCGCCGCGTTGATCGCTTCGCCGGACGTGCTGCTGCTGGACGAGCCCACCAATCATCTGGACCTGGAGGGCATTCTCTGGCTGGAATCGGCCATCCAGGCCGCCGGAGCTTGCCTGGTGGTGACGCACGATCGTTATTTTCTAGAGCGCGTCGCCACGCATATGCTGGAAATCAATCGGATCTATCCCGGCAGCGCGTTCCAGGTGAAGGGCAACTACAGCGAGTTTCTGGAAAAACGCGAGGACTTTCTCGAAGCTCAGAAGAAGCAGACCGACGCGCTTGCCACCAAGGTGCGCCGCGAGATCGAATGGCTGCGCCGCGGACCGAAAGCCCGCACCGGCAAATCGCGCGCGCGGATCGATTCCGCCGGCCGGCTTATTGACGAATTTTCGGCTGCGAACCAGCGCGCCCGAACCGGGACCGCCAAGATCGACTTCACGGCGTCCGATCGCAAGACCAAGCGCTTGATCGAAGCCGAAGGCATTTCAAAAACGCTGGGAGGCAGGCGGCTGTTCCAGAATCTGAGCCTGATCCTAGCGCCTGGCGTTCGCATCGGACTGGTCGGCGCGAACGGCAGCGGCAAGACCACTCTGCTCAAGCTCCTGGCCGGCGAGCTTGCACCCGATGCAGGCGAGATCCGTCGCGCCGAACGCCTGCAAATCGTCAGCTTCGCACAGGACCGCGGCGCTCACCTGGATCCATCCATCAGCCTCCGCCGCGCGCTCTGCCAGGAAGGCGACATGGTGATCTATCGCGACCGTACCATCCATGTCGCGGGTTGGGCCAAGCGCTTTCTGTTTCTGGAAGAGCAGCTAGATATGACAGTCTCGAAACTCTCGGGCGGGGAGCGCGCCCGCGTCATGATCGCGCGCCTGATGCTGGCGACGGCCGATGTACTGCTGCTCGACGAACCCACCAACGATCTCGACATTCCCACGCTCGAGGTTTTGGAAGACAGCCTCCTCGATTTCCCCGGCGCCATCGTGCTGGTGAGCCACGATCGTTATCTGCTCGACCGCGTTTCGACCATCGTCATCGGACTCGACGGCGGAAAAGGCGAAATCTTCGCCGACTACTCGCAATGGGAGGCTTTCCGCGCCGGGCAGCTTTCCGAAAAGCCCGCGCCCAAACTTCCCCGCCCTTCCGCGCCGACCGACGAACCGAAAAAGAAGCTGTCCTATTTGCAGCAGCGCGAGTGGGACGGGATGGAGGCGAAGATCCTGGAAGCCGAACAGGAGCTGGGCGCGTGCCAGTGCGAGTTCGAAGCGGCGGCGTCCGATCCGAATCGAGTCACCGTAGCCTACGACAAAATGCAAGCCGCGCAGCGGCGCGTGGAAGATTTGTATTCGCGATGGGCCGAGTTGGAAGCCCAGGTAGTCAAATGATCTCGATTCCCTTTTTCCGGCAAACGTCAGCGAAGTCTCGCGCATTCAGAGTCGCCAAATAGCTGATCCAGGTGTTTACGTCCTCAAGTAAGAGTCGGATCAAGCAGTCGACCATGCTCAACGGACGATTTTGCCTGAGCGACGACTCCAGCGCCATCTCAAAGGCGGCCTTTCGAAAAGACGAGTCATCCAAGTATGTGACATTAGGTCTTTTCAAGTAGCGCTCGAATTGCCCGAGGGCAGTGCGGTTGCGGACGAACTTCGTGCGAAGCGTCTCATACAGCGTTGGCCATGGCAGCACAATCTGGAAAGGTTCCAGAGCCTCTGCCTTCTCCTGGGCCTCGCTATGGTACTGATCGCGTCGGTCGAATATCGCGTACCACAAGCCCGTGTCGGCCAGCGCGTTCTCCAAAATCGTTAGGCCTCGTCACTCTTGGAGGGAGCCGACGCAACCGCGAATCCAGACCAAGGGGCAGCCTTCCGGCCGCCGAAAATGAAGCTCCCCTTCATTTTCTTGCTCTCTTGCTCACGGTATATGACGTAGATACGCGTCCTCTTCGTTATCTCTACGGACCTCTTTAGATCCGAGGCCAAGGCTTCCAGCAACGGACCTGCGTATTCGTAATTGAGAAACGCCAGGTTGTCGCCGCATTCTTTGGCTTGATGCTCGTCGAGCCACGAGTACATGCCCTCGTAGTCGCCTTGAACGCCGAAGTCGTAGGAAACCCAAACGGCGCTTTTCATCGAATACTTTTTGCCTACCCTTAGCACCGGCATCGGTTCCAGTATATCGGTGGCGAGTTGGCCGCCCATCCCCGATCTCCTGCTGTGCTACACTTGGGGCTACTGGAAGTTGATCCGAATCCCCCTCTCCCCTGACCGGCAGTCGGCTCGTCGTTTCTCCCTCCGCAAAACTACAAATGAAAAGTTTCTCTGAATTACCCCTGTCTGCTCTGCTAAAGAGCAATCTATCCAAGCACGGTTTCGTCCAACCGACGCCCATCCAGGAGCTGGCCATCGAGCCGGCGCTGGCCGGGCGCGACCTGGTTGCTACCGCGCAAACCGGCACCGGCAAAACGCTTGCGTTTGTCCTGCCCATCATTCATCACATCTCGGCTGAGGCCGCGCAACCGGCCGCCGCCGGGCAAGCCGGCATTCGCGCCGTCATCTTAAGCCCCACGCGCGAACTCGCCATCCAGATCAGCGAAACGTTCGCCAAAATGGCCGCGGGCACGGGCATTCGCGCCGCCGTCGCCGTGGGTGGGCTTAGCGAGCGGGTCCAGCTCCAAGCCATTCGCAAGGGCGCGCAGGTTCTCATCGCGACTCCCGGCCGCTTATTCGACTTCCTCGGACGCCGCCTGGTCAATCTGGGCCACGTCCGCACGCTGGTTCTGGACGAAGCCGACCGCATGCTCGACATGGGCTTCCTGCCCACCGTCACGAAAATCATGGCGGCCATGCCGGCCGAACGCCAGACGCTGCTGTTCTCGGCCACCATTCAAACGTCGGTCCAGCACCTGGTGAAGAAGCACGTCCGCAACGCAGTGCGCGTCGAAGCGGGCGACACCACCCAGCCGATCTCAAAAATCGAGTTGCATCTTTATGAAGTGGAGCAGGACTGCAAATTAGGACTGCTCGAAAACATGCTGCGCAAGGAACCGGGCTCGTTCCTGGTTTTCGCGCGCACCAAGCATGGCGCCGATAAGCTGTCGACCAAGCTGGCGCGCCAGGGCGTCAAGACGGCGGTGATCCACGGCAATCGCAGCCAGAGCCAGCGCACGCATGCCTTGCGGGGTTTTCAGGAAGGCGACTATCGCGTGCTGGTGGCCACCGACGTGGCGGCTCGCGGCATTCACGTGGAAGGCATCTCGCACGTGGTGAATTACGATCTCCCGCAAGTGCCGGAAGACTTCATTCATCGCGTGGGACGCACTGGACGCGCCGGCGCTTCCGGAACGGCTTCCACCTTCGCCACGCGCTCGGAGCGCTCGCAGATCGCGCAAATCGAACGGAAACTCGATTCCAAGCTGACGCGCCGGGCCGTCCTGCAATCTACAAATTAGTTAGCTGGCGTGGGTGACCAGGTAGCTGTTTACCAGCTCGACGATATTCGACGAATCCAGCAATGCCGGCTCGACGAAGATCCCGGTTCGAAATCCAGAGCCTTCCGGTTTGGAATGGGCCACATGACCGTAGAAGATAATCCCCAGGATTTCCAGTTTCACCAGCGCGCCGGGCTCGGCCCGGGTCCGAAGCAGCACGGCGATGCCCGATTCGGAGATATTGAGCAGCCTTCCGCTCACCTCCTGTTCGGAATCGAGCAGGGTGAGCAGTACCGGCAATTCCGCAGTGATGCGCTGGTCGTACCGGCGGTCCATTGATTAAGTCATCGCCCGAAAGACCGAATTACTTTAACTATTCAAAAATCCGCCGAATCGGGCTTGAACAAATACGTCAGCACCATCTGGCTTTCGATGGCCCGCTCACCCTCCCGAGCGGGGCGGAACCGGGCTCGCCGCGCCGCATCAAGAGCCTCCTTGGTCAGCAGCCCCGCGCCTTTCCCCATCATCGACTCCACTTCCGCGTTGGTCACATTACCCTGCTCATCGATCGCCACCACCACTTGAACGCGCGCCTCGGCCGGAACTTTCGCCCGCACATCGGCGGGAATCTCGAGCGCAATCTGCGGCCCTTCGAATCGCTGCGGCGGTTTCGGCGCTGCCGCGGGCTTCTCCGGTTTGGGCGGACGAGCTTTCGCCGCCGGCAGCGCGGGCGCGGCGGGCGCCTTGGGTGAGATCGCCGGCATTGCCTCGCCGATCATGTATCGAGACACCGTGCTCTGCAATGCGGGAGTCTCGAAGCTGAGCGCTACCGCCGCGGCAGCCATCACGACGCCCACCAACCAGCTATGTCTCGATCGCTTCGCTGGAGTTGCCGCGGCTTCGGCCGGAGCCGGAGCGGGAAGCGTAGGGGCGGGAAGCAGGGGCGGCTGGCTGGGAGCTTGCGACCAAACCGTTGCCATGGCCGCGAACATCTGCTTGAATCGCTGGTCGGATTCGTCGTTGGACATGCCGATCTGGCGCGTCTCCTGGATCTTTCGCGTTTGCTCGGCCACCTCGCCTTCCAGCACCCCAATGCGGCGGGACAGGTTCGATTCCACCTCGCGGATCAACTTGGATGGGTCGGCCGCCAGGGCTTCCCGCTCGCGCTGGTGTTTGAAGAGACGGCGGCCCGCTACGCTGCCGTTCATCACCGCCGCCAGAGCTGTGGCAGGTTGCGAATCGCCGGCTGCTTCGGCCAGCAACTGGATCTCCTCGCCGAAGCGTTGCGCATCGCGCTTGGACAGGCAGCGCCACTCCGACGGCTCGGTCTCTGCGTCGGCCTGAAACAGTCCAAATCCCACCAGTGCGCGGAGGCGTGGGTCTTTTCTATGATCGTGTGGGCGGCAATCAATTCGTACACTCGGTGGAACAGGGCAATCCCTACGCTGTGACGGGCGACTACGGCGGCAGCGGAGCCAATCCTTACAGTCTTGCAAACCCATTTCCCGCAGCTACACTTGGCTTCGCATCCCGCTGGGCCAACTTTGCGACGGTCAAGACTTCCAACTTGAATCTTCCCTTCCTGGATCAGGATCTGCACACGCCGTTGACCCGCCAGTACAACCTTACGGTTCAGTATGAATTCGCGCCGCGCTGGGTGGCGGAACTGGGCTTTGTCGGATCGAGCGGAATTAATCAAACCGACTATAACCATAATGTCAACTCGGCGTTGATCGCCAGCGCAGCCAATCCGGTGTGGGGGATCACCACCACCACGCCGCAAAATGTGGCACTTCGAGCTCCGTATCTCGGCTATCAGCCGGCCGGTCTTCAAGAGACGGCGTTCGATGGCATCTACAACTACAACAGCGTGCAGGCCACGGTGCGAAAGCAGTTCTCGCGCGGGTTTTCCATACAGGGTTCCTACACTTTCAGCAAGGACCTGACTAACCTGGAAGCCTACGGAGCAAACTGGAACAACCCCACCAGCCTGGGGCAACAATACGGCCCGGCATACTTCAATCGCCCGCAACGTTTCGTCCTGAATTACTCTTGGGATCTGCCCTTCGGCCATCCCGCGGGGCTCCGGGGCAAGCTTGTGGAGGGTTGGACGCTTTCCGGCGTCACTGCCGTTCAGGACGGAACGCCGTTGACGTTCACCGATGCCAAGGCCGGAACGGCCTACGGAGTATTTGGAACCGATTCGAATGTTCCGGGTCTCACCAGCGTCACGTTCGGATCCGTGAACTACGGCCGGTCGCAACTGTGCCCCGGCGCCGCGGACCTCACTACTTCGGGCGGAATCGACCAGCGGCTGGGCGGCCGGAGCGGCGGCTCCGGCTATTTCAACAGCAGTGCGTTCTGCTCCACGCCGGCCATCATGCCGAACGGGATAACCATGACCACTCTGGCTCAGTGCCCCACCTGCGCTACTCTGTTTGGCGATTCCGGTGTGGGCATTGTTCTGGGACCGGGCCAGTTCAATTCCGACATTTCCATCGCAAAGAGCACCCGGGTGGGTGGAATCCGAGAAGGCGGAACGCTGATCATCCGCGCCGACTTCTTCAACGCGTTCAATCACCCCCAGTTCAACAACCCAGGGACGGCCACTTCCACCCCCGCCACTTTCGGCATCATCACCAGCGAAAGCGTGGCGCCGCGGCTGATCCAGTTTGCGATGAAATACTCGTTTTAGTGGAAGCGGCGGGCGTCACCCTCGCTGCAACAAAGAACGCAGCTCGCGCACGGATTTCAAGCTTTCCAGCGCAAGCGTGGTCCGGATGAGTTGGTCGGTGCGATCGGGCCCGAGCACGGGTGCCATGAGGTCGCGCGATTTGGCCATCACTTCGTCGCGCGTCATCGGGTTTTCGGCGGTGCCGCGAACGGCTTTCACGGTCTCGGTGAGATGCGTCCCATCCATGAGCGTTACCTCGACAATGGCCTCGCGGGCGATCGATCAGGCCGGGTAGCACGGTGGCGCGGCTGAGGTCGATGACCATCGCGCCGGGCGGAAGGGAAACCCGATCGGCTGGGCCGGCGGCGGCGATGCGATCGCCCTTAATTAGGATGACCTGGTTGGTGAGCATCGCGCCCGATTTGGAATCGAACATGCGGCCAGCGCGGATGGCCACGCCCTGCGACGGTGGAGATTGTATGTCCAAACGGGACGCGTCAAAGGGGCCGGCTTCGGGTCGGGCGTTTTGGGCCTGAGTGGAGAGGGAGAGAACAAGGAGCAGGGATGCAAGGCGGAGTCGCACGATAGCTAGCAGTATATCCGCTTGCTTACGCGCGCGGTTCAGTAGGAAGGCGCGGTTCAGTAGGAAGGCGCGGTTCAGTAGGGGGCGGAATCAGGGCGAGGCCGGTGTTGTAGGCCGCGGTGAAGGCCTCGAGTCCGTGGGAGCCCCCGTTGACCAGGCGTCGAGCCTCGCGGAGATCGTGGGCGGCGAGAGCGGCCCGGATGCGCTCTTCGTGAGCCTTGAGAAAACTGGCCAGCAATCGGGCGGCGATGCCGGGGATGTTGGCGAGATCGGGATTTTCGAGAAGCTGATCACCAAGGCCGATGGCCGCTCCGTGCAACGCGTAGTTGGCGCGGCCGGTGAGTTGGATGAAGCCGCGGCCTTTGAAGCGCTGGCCGTCGGGAGGCCCGAGATTGCCGAGGTCGGCGCGGGAATCGTACAGATCGAAGGGATGGCCGTGAGTTGGGTCGGCATGAAGGGGCTGGGTCGGAGACGCTCGATGCTAAAATCGAGGGGGAATTCTTGGTTGTTGACTCCGCTCGCCGATCGTTCGAAAAACGTCTCCCGTCAAGTTTGCCTGTTACTCTTCGTCTCCGCTCTCGGGGCGCTCTGCAAAGTGCAAGCCGCTTCGGCCGGGACCAAATTCGGTATCTACTACGCTCTATGGCATTGTCCGGCCGCCATGGGAAATCCTGACGGAAGACCAATCTATGATATTGCCAGGATCCTGCGAGGACAGGGATCTTGGGGGCCGGTTCCGGATTTTCATTGGTGGAGCAAGCCGGCAGCCGGATACTATTGCCTGGCCACGAATGATGCACTGCTAAGACGGCACGCACAAATGCTCCGGGATGCAGGCATTGATTTTGTGTATGTGGACAGCACGAACTGGCCGTATGCGGACAATAGAGACAAATTGGATTCGTCCGCGAGTGTTCTAGCGCCATTCAACGAACTTCTGAAGGTATGGAACACGGTTCCAGATGCGCCGAAGGTGGCGCCGTGGGCGCCGCTCACGACTCAGGCAAACATGCTGCAATATCTTCTGCGCCTCCTCGATGCGTATCCAAAGCTTAAATTTTTCTACCGGGATAAGCCTCTGGCGCTGGTTGCGGACAATGACACGTTTCCCGTCGATCCAATCAAGTTGGAGCGGCTTTCCTCGGCCTACACGGTACGCAAAATGTGGGCATTTTTTTCACCGAACCCGACAGACCGCTGGACCTTCATGCAACCTTGCGCCGCGGGCTTCAGAGAGAGTGGCGGGGCCCAAACCTGCAACCAAAACTATGCCGTGCTCAACGGCTCCAGCGAAGAAATCCCGATTGTCGGCGCCTACCAGGAGACGCACATCAGCGATAAAGCCACGGCCACTCCCCGCTTCCACGGCAAGACGTTCACCGGGCAATTTGAGACTCTGTCGAACCATCCCGATACTCCCATCGCATTAATCTACGGATGGAATGAATGGATCGCCCAGCGGTTTTGCTTGAACGCCGGGGGCGAAACGGTCGGTGCTCCGGAGCTGTGCTCAACCGACCGGTTTTCCGACGGCTCCAAAATCTTCGTTGACGAATACTCCGAAGAGTACAGCAAAGATATCGAACCCCTGGCAGGACCTCCCGGAAGCTACTACTATCAGCTGATGAAAACCTGCATTGCGCTTTACCGGCAGGGCATCAAGTGCCGCCATTAGTCGGCTCGGTGCTCAATCGGGTGGGGGCCGAAGACGTTCGAATGGACGGGCAAATCGCTCGAAATGGGGATTGTAGTAGGGATCGACCATCTCAGAATCGCTCCAGCGCGCGTGAAAAGCCGCAGCTTCCGCACGATGCCTGATCTGCTGCACTTCGGATAATTCGCGGCCGCGCGACTTCGACTCGAAGTGATAGAGTACGGCGAAGGGATTATATACGACACGATAGCCCGCTTTGCGCACTTTCATACAATAATCAACGTCATTGAATGCGATTTTTAGATTCAATTCTTCGAACCCGTCCATTTCTTTAAATATCGCCCGCCTGGTGGCAAGACAAGCGCCGGTCACGGCCGCGGCGCTTCGCGATAAGTGACTCCGGCCAACGTAGCCACCCGACTGAGGCGTATCGCCCACGGCTTCATGTCCGGCCACGCCTTCAACACCCAGCAAGACTCCGGCATGCTGAATCGTGCCATCGGCGTAGAGCAGCCGGGCTCCTACCGCGCCCACATCTTCGCGCAGGGCATTTGCCACCAACTCGACGCACCAATCTTTGGTGAGCACAAGGGTGTCGTTGTTCAGAAAAATAAGCACCTCGCCGAGCGCGCTGCGGGCCCCGCAGTTGTTGATGGCGGAGTAGTTGAACGGGCCTCGAAAGGGAATCACACGGACCTGCGGCTTAGCTGGAAGGCTCGCAAAATAGCTCAGTGTCGCGGGCTCCGTACTGTCGTTGTCGACCAGCACAATTTCGTACTCTCCCGGGTACGCTACCGCCGAGTCCATAACGCTGTCCAGGCACGGGCGTAACAAATCCACCCGATCGCGCGTCGCCACGATAATCGAGATCTTGGGGGCCATAGCGGGCAGCCGCCAACGGACACGGGTCGCAAACTGTCGCGCCGTTCCCACCGGATCGTTGTGCGCCTCCACCTTGGCGGCCAGGTTGAGCCGGCTCAAGTGATCTGCCACCGCCGTAACGATGTTCTTCTGAATCACCTCCGCCAGCACTGGAGTACGTGACACCGAGCCCGGAGTTACCCGCCAGTGATACAGTACGCGCGGCAAATGTAAAATATCGCTCGCGGCTAAAGACCCGGCCACACGGAGCAAAAGATCGTGATCCTGCGCGCCTTCCAATCCGGCGCGGAGACCGCCTGCCGCCACAACAACGTCCCGGCGTAAGACCACCAGATGGCAGATGTAGTTAACGGACAGCAACAGGTCCGGATCAAAGCCCGGCTTAAAGAAAGGCGTGTGATGAATGCAGCGGCCGAGTTCGTCTTCCTCCATTCGATCCTCATCTGAATACACCAACCCGTATTGGCGTTTCTGCAGCGACTTGGCTACCTGGTACAGAGCATCCGGCGCGAGCTCGTCGTCGTGGTCCAGGAAGGCGATGTAATCGCCGCTGGCGGCCGCAATCCCTCGGTTGGTATTCACTGCGATACCCTCGCGAGCGGTCGCGTGGATCCAGCGAATACGCGGCTCTGAAGCGTGACGATGTTCCAGCGACCTCAGTTCGTCGCGGTCCGACGCGTCGTCGCTGACAACGATTTCCCAATGGTCGTAGGTTTGCGCCAGCACGCTTTGAATGGCCCGGTCGAGCAACCGCGTATTACTGTTCCACGTCGGAACGATGACCGAAATTAAGGGGCGATACGTAAACCGGCGGCTTTGGATACATTGCCCGGTAAGGACCTCGGGCGTGGGCCGGTAGAATCGCTCCCAATACTCCTCGTAGGCTTCGATCGGGATGCTGGCCATGCGGCCGATCTCGGGTAGCCGCGCCTCGATCCGATCCAGGACTTGCCGCAGCTCGGCAAGTTCACTGCGCGTGGCGCTGATGGCATCCCAGGTTTGCGCTGCTTCAGCGTACACCAGCGTGCTGGCGCCAATTCGCTCGCGCGATACCGAATCAACTGCGACCAGCGTGCGGCCACGAGCAAAGCTGGCGCGATGCGCCGTCGAAATCTTGAACGTGAAGCCAACCTTGCCGTCGCCACCGACGGCATCCCTCACGTCCGGCCGCGGCTCCGAGCATGGCACCGCGCCGATGAAAGTGGTGTCCGCGTAGAACTCTACAATCACCGGGACGGATTTGTCGCATAAGTCCAGCGCCCAGCCGCGGATCTCAAATGCCGAAGCGGCGTCCACCGCGCCCACCAGGGAACGCTTGACCTTGGATAACGGTTCGTTCTCCAGCCGTGCGCGCAGAATACGGTCGACTTCGGCTGCAGCCAATTCCGGGGCAACGGCGACCAAGGCCGCATCAGACAGCAACAACTCGAGTAACTGCGCCCAAGTGCGCGCTCCCCCCGCCGTACGGCGCGTGGACGCGCTGATCGGCAAACGCTTTTGAGCCCAATCGATCAACGGCAACAGAAGCACATCCGCGAGCACGCTGTGCGGCAGCACTTCCCGAAGCAGCACGGGATGAAGAACGCTCGTCTTAAACTCTTCCTTCTCGAAAATGCCGCGGAGCAAGGCCGCAATATTGTTTGTCGGAAGACGATCCGCGGAATTGTTGGCCGGCATGCGGCCGAGAAACAGATGGAAACAATTGGTCACGTCGCGCGAATCGAGCACCACCTCTTCGTCAGGAGAGGTTCGCCCGTCGGGTTTCGCGGGTACGCCGAGCGGCGTGTGCTCGCGCGCTAGCTCCAAGTTTCAATTCTCCGGTAAACCATCGTATCCTGCTATAGCGAACTGCGCACGGCATCGATTATTCTTGGATCTTGGCATCTGCTAATTCCGGATACATGGGTGAGCTCAGGATCTGCCCTGAGCGCGCGGAGGGAAGGCAAAAAGCAGCTCTAGGCGGCTTGCTTCTGCTTCTGGCGGGCCATGAGCGCGTTGTATCACTGCCCGTACCAATCAAACAACAAGCTGATGACACGGCTCACCATTCAAAACTTAGTGATGCAGCTTGGAAATGTCGTGCGGCGACAGACCGGCGATCTTGATGGTGGTCTTGTCTGAAAGTGTCACGGTATGGGGGCTCGCTGTCCCATGTGGCCGCTCCTCGGCATGAATGCTGGTGGCCGTGGCGCCCGCGACGTTGATGGTATCGCTGCTTAAAGTGAAGTGTTGAGCGCGGCCAGCCAAGGTATCGGAACGGCCGTGAATGTCCAACTTGGTCGTGGAACCGCTAACCACGGTATCGTTGCCGATGCTCAAGCCGGACGTAGGCAGGGCGCCGCGCACGCCGCCCATAAATGTGTCGCTGCCTCGAGCCGAGAGCAGCGTTGAGGCGCCCAGCCCGACAGTACTTCGCCCCAGAGTGTGGGACAACCCGCTGGACACGGTAGCGCTCTCGGAGGTGGCGCCGAAATGCGACCCGAGCCCGCCGGTTTGTTTGAGTTTATCCAATGCCGCTTGGGCCGCTAGCCGTTCGGCATGACTTAGAGTTGGCAATCCATGCGTGTGCGGCACTCCGCCGGGCACCGAAGCTGTCCCAATCCCAGCCATAGTTCCTCCGCCGATCCACCTTCGTTAGAACTTCTTCGGCAGGGATTCCTGCCAAACTCCCAGCGACGACCTGGTACGGATAAACCGCCACGCTCGGTCCGACCATCGGCCGAATGAAAGTATTTCCAGCATGGTACACCGGCTAGGGATGGATTTGCAAGGCACAATTTATTTTTCGCCGGGCATAAGGGTAAATTGGGTACGAGTAGTTTTTCGGGGCCAGTCCGGAATAGTGCTCGGCTTGGTGTGCGTTTGGCCAACACCTGGCCAACAAGTATCGCACCTCTGGCACACCGTGATAAACTACTGGCGGTTGCGGGCAAGGCAATCTAATCGGGCGCATTTGCGAGGCTGAGTATGCTGGAACCACACCGGCTGAATGAAGGGCAAACACAACAAAGCACGGCGGTGACTGCCCTGGACCGGGTGGCTCGGACATATGGTCTAGTGCTTGACCCTCAGCAGCTGACTCGCAACCATCCCTTCGACGGAAAAGAACCCACTACACAGCTGCTGCTGAAGATGGCGGATGGCGGCGGGCTGCGCGGCAAGCTGAGGCGCATAAAGCGCGGGGAGATGACAAAACTTGCCACGTTGGCGCCGGCGATCCTGCTTTTGCGGAACGGCAAAGCGGCTCTTAGCAATGGCGTTGAGAAGAACGGTGCGTGCTTCGCTCTTATCGACCAACTAGAATCCGAAGGTAGTTTGACGGCTCTTTACGACGAACCCAGACGGTCCGAATTCTGTACCGGAGAGGTGATTTTACTGAAGCTCCGCTGGCGCGTGGCGGCGGTGGAGCGTGCTTTCAGTTTCGGTTGGCTCGTGCAGCAGCTTGTGACGGAAAGCAAGTCGACCTGGAGACCCAAGTGGCGCTGGGCCATATGATATGCGCGGGCCTCGCTGGAAAGCCGAGTCTGGAGGCGGCACGCAGCTGGTTTTCTCAGGCCGCCAATGCCAGCCATCTCTTCGCCCAAGCTTCGAGCGGCGATTGCTGTCGCATGGGACTCCCGGATGCACACAATTCTGATTTCTCCGAAGCATTGTATAGCACGGCGGCGGCTCGGAACCACATCGGAGCCGTGGTGGTGCTGGCGAACGCACTTCGCGCCGCTGAAGGCTCGACGCCCGAGTCGCTCGCCGAGATTTTCGGCTTATGGTTAGTCAAGGCCTCCGCCGGTCACGCTCAGGCCCAGCGAAATGTGTCGCAATCTTACCTCTACGGCCGCGGTTGCATTGCAGATCCAGCCGCTGCTGCGCGCCGGTTTCGTGCTGCCGGGGAACAAGGAGACGCCGAAGCCGAATATCAACAGGCAAGATGCTATCGGAAAGGTTACGGCGTTCAGAAAGATACCCAAACCGCCCGATTTTGGCTGGAGCGGACTTCGGCACCAGGTCACCCTCACGCCCTGTTGGGTACTCTCTGACGGCCTTTTAGAATGACTCCTTATTTGGAGCGCTGATGCCGGATGGACTGAAAATTGATTTGTATTGCCTGTGTTGGAACGACGCACGGATGCTACCCCATTTCTTCAAACATTACGACCCGATCGTTGATAGATATTTCGTCTTAGACAACGGATCGACTGACGAATCGATATACATACTCGAGAACCACGGTAGAGTGGCGGTAGACCATTTTGACGTCCATGGAAAATCTTTTGTTGCCAAGGAACGCCGTTTGGGCGACACGATGTGGCGCAAGAGCGACGCCGATTGGGTGATCGTAACCGATATCGACGAATTTACCTATCACCCGCGTATGATCGATTACCTGCGGAGATGTAAGGAACAGAAGATCACCGCCATTCGGACCATCGGTTACGACATGGTCTCCGATTGCTTTCCCAGCGCAAGTCAACCGCTGTTCGAACTCGTGACACGCGGCCGGCGATCAATCGCCCAGGACAGGCTGTGCATATTCAATCCAAGGGCGCTCAAAGCGACAAATTACGGGCCGGGGAGGCATGCGGCCAGACCGAAAGGGCGCGTGATATGGCCCCACTATCCAGAGGTACTGCTGCTGCACTACAAACAGTTGGGCCTGGATTACGCCATCGGGCGTAGCGCCGAACTTTAGGCTTGGCCTGCGGCCGCGTGACCTGGAGTTCGGATGGGGTGCGCATTACACCTGGAGCCCTGCCGAGACCATAGCGAGCTGGCAGGAAGTGAACAACGCGTCCCGCCCGGTGCCTGGATTGGGTACGTTGAAACACGTAGAGCCCGCTAGTTATTACGACGAGCGGTACATCCAGCGGTCTGGCCTAGTGGATGAAGATTGGTATCTAGCAAACTATCCCGACGCCAAAGCAGCTGGGTACGACGCGCTTACGCACTTTTGCACGCATGGGTGGAAAGAAGACCGCAAGCCAAATTTCTACTTCGACCCGGTGTGGTTTTGCGCCCGTTATCCGGCGCTGCACACGGATGGACGCAATCCGCTGTACGAGTATGTGGTCCATGGAGAAAGAGAAGGCGCTTGGCCGTCGCCGCTATTTAACGCTGGTTGGTACCGTGCGCAGCACGGGCTTTCCGCCGATGAGAGCCCTTTGCGGCATTATATCCAGCGGCGGAACGCCGGACTTGTTAGCCCGGTTCCCGATTTCGACGCGGTCGAGTACTGTCGAAAACATCCTGAGATAATTGCGGCCGGCCGCGATCCGTTCGAGCATTACTGGAGGCGGCAAACATCCGATGTAGAGGCGCAGGTCCAGGATGAGAATACGAAGGCGGCGTCTTCCCTCAGAGTATGGAAGACCTGGCGCTTGTATTCGGCCCGGAACCCTTACCGCACCGGTGCGAACGGGTGGCCCGCGAAAGATGCCTCCGGGGCGACGGAATCTGGCGCGCCGAAACAAGTACGACTCTCGAATCGTTCCGACAAGAGGCTCGTCCGGCTGTCTGGTCTGCTTGATGCAGAGTGGTATCTGGCCACATACCCCGGCGCAAAATCGGATGATTTTGACGCGCTTTCCGATTATTGTTCCCGTGGGTGGAAAGAAGGCCGCAGGCCCAATTTCTACTTCGATCCGGACTGGTATAGCGAGAATTATCCAGCGCTGCTTGAAGGAGACGATCGCAATCCGCTGTGCAGCTACGTCCTCCGCGGAGAGAAGCAGGGCGCTTGGCCATCGCCGCTGTTTGACACCAATTGGTACCGAGATCAGCACGGCCTTTCCGTCGATGAGAGTCCTTTGCGGCATTATCTGCAACGGCGGAAGAGTGGCCTTGTTAGCCCTATTCCCGGCTTCGATGCTGTCGAGTACTGTCAAAGCCATCCTGAGATAACGGCCACAGGCGACGATCCGTTCGAGGCTCATTGCAAGCAACAAGGGATAGAGACCGAGATGCCAGAACCGGATGAGCACTTTCCCGATCTGGCAACGTCCCAGACCAGAATCTGGAATGGTAATCTTTTAATCGAACGGTTGCATCGATTCGTTGACCAGCGTGCGCCCCGATTCCTTAGAGCCTGCCGCACAATTCTTAATGCCTTTACAGTGGCTTTCCTCCGGTTTTCGGCGTTCGCTTGGA
Organism: Bryobacterales bacterium; assembly: GCA_963824345.1. Taxonomy (GTDB): domain Bacteria; phylum Acidobacteriota; class Terriglobia; order Bryobacterales; family Bryobacteraceae; genus Palsa-89. Next base: position 35,362 of record CAWGOZ010000002.1, on the reverse strand, counting down.
ATGCCACCCAACGCACTTCCGCGCGATACGGCTTCGATGAGGTTGCCTATCTCGAAGCCTACCCGGAAATTGCGAAGGCAATCAGAGCGGGTGAGTGGGCCTCCGCACTGCACCATTACCGGGTCCGCGGCGCGTACGAAAGCCGTTTGGCCGACAAGCGCTATATCCGCGCAGCCATCGGCTGCACCGCGGCCTATCCTCCCGGCGTTGCCGACCTGCAAAATGGCGCTCCGGAAGGCTTCGACGAATTGGCCTACATCAAAGCATTTCCGGATGTGGCGGCTGCAATCAGGGCAGGATCGTGGACTTCCGCCTTGCATCATTACCGGGTGCATGGAGCGGGGGAAGACCGCTTATCTGACGGGCGCTATCTTTGGCAAGCCAGCCGTCGCAATGCGACCTTGCATCCCGCTTCTACGGCCACTCAGGATGACGCACCGGAAGGCTTCGACGGGGCCGCCTACGTCAAAGCATTTCCGGATGTGGCAGCGGCAATGGAATCGGGCGAGTGGGCTTCCGCCCTGCATCATTACCGGATTCATGGCGCGCGGGAAAATCGTTTGGCGGACGAGCGCTATATATTTGCGACCGCCGGTTGCGCCGCGACCTCCCTCTCCAACCCCGGCGGCGTCCATGAGGTCGCGCCGGACACCTTCGATGAGAGCAACTACCTTGCGGCCTTTGAGGATGTCGCAGCGGCGGTCAAATCGGGAGAGTGGATTTCCGCCCTGCATCATTACCGGATTCATGGCGCACTGGAAAATCGTCTGGCCGACGAGCGCTATATCCGCGCGATTCGCGGTCTTTCCGCCGACATCAAAGAAGTCGCACCAGACGGCTTCGATGAGGCCGCTTACCTAAGAGCCTTTCCGGACGTGGCGGCTGCAGTCCAATCAGGTAAATGGGCTTCCGGTTTACGTCATTACCTGGTTCGTGGCGCGCTGGAAAATCGTTTGGCCAACCCACACTACATTCGTGCGGCCAACGGTTTCACCGAGCCTTCCACTCCCGTTTTTCCTGTCGACATCGAAGAGGTAGCGCCGGACGCGTTCGACGAGGGCGCCTACATCAAGGCCTATCCGGAAATCGTTGCGGCAATCAAATCGGCACGCGGGAAAACCGCTTGGCCGCCGGCCAGCGGTATATCCGAACTGCCGCCGATTCTACCGCGGCCTTCCGTCCCGGCAGCGCCGTCCCCGAGTCGCTGAGTCTGGAAAGAATTGGAAGGTTTGAACGCCGCGCGGAGAGTTCGGCTTGGAGGATGCCTAAGTGGCGATGCCGCGCTGCATTTAGAGTTCGATGGGCACCGTCTTATGCCGTTTGTAGAGGCTGCGGAGACACTCCTCGCCGCCATAGTAGCGCCGCAGTAAAGCCGGGAATCCCTTCTCGATCTGATCCGCAATGGGCCCGACGCCTTCCAAGCGCTTGAACCTTTCCACGGTCTCCCGAACTCGCGCGAGCATGACGGGGTCGATGGGATAGTAATTATCTTCCGACTCATACCCGTTCCAGGCAAAAAACATCTCGAATGGCCGATCATATAGGTTCTCTTCGAGGTTGAGCGTTTTACCGCGCGCCTTCTTGATCGCGAATTCTTCAAACGATTTTGGCCAGTAGTGATTGAGACGGCCGCCGGCATATTGTGGATTGCGTCTCTTCCACACTTCTCTAACATCCAGCGGAAGCAGGTCGAAGGCGGAATCGACCAGAAAACCACCGGCTTTAACGTCTGGAAAATGCTCATGCCGCATCGACACAACGTCCTGCAGCCGGACCAGCCCCTTGGTAATCCAGTGATACCGCGCGTGCTGAAATCGTTCTATCAGCAAGCCTGGCGTGCGCAAGTAGGCCATTTCGCTGATGAACCATAAGTACGGGTAACAGACGCACGACGGCAGCCGATTCGGGAAGTGTTCTTCCACTGCCGCCAGCACATTGATCACGGAGTTGCCGAAGCGCGGCGCCGGAACAAGATATTCGTCGGAATCCACGTAGAGGACCCACTCAAACGCCCGCAGATCGTGCAGCAATTGAATTGAATGTCCGTAGGCCTTTGCTTCTGGGCCGACCTTGCCCGAGGTCTCGCTTTCGATAAGCGTAATGATTTTCTGTTCAGAGAGGATCCGAAGTAGTGCGTCGGAGCTATCGGCATTATCGTTGGTGTAGATGAAGATATGCTCAAATCCTAGTGCGAGATAGTAGGCGATCCACTCTAGCGCGTAGATCCCATCGTCGCGCATCGTTCCAACGACAGCCGCCCGGCGCGTCGGCCGAAGCTGTTCCAGGATCAAGAAATTGAGGCATTGAGGGATTGTCCACTCTTCAATCCCGTTCAGATCGGCGATAAAATCCATATCCGTGCCGATCAGTGTCCGGCCCTGGCGGGATTGATCAGGCTGGCCGGACGCTAGCAGGCGTCTGGTTTTGGCGACACTTTTGAAAAATAACGGAGCCGTGCCGGAGAGCGTCAGTCCCGGCATCGGCTCGCCCAGCGCGAGCCGGACCAGATCCTCGGCCCGCGCCACGTCCGGATCGCGAGGAAAGAGGGTGGCTAATTCGCTGCTCAGGGCTGCGATGTCACGCGCGGCAAGGGCTGCCTCGGCCCTGCTGATATCCAGTGCGGTCATTCCCAATCAATTCTGGACTGAAGTTTCGGTCGACTCTGTAGTATATCGTTCTACCACGGGACAGTGCACCAAAATCGCGGTCCAACGCGATGGCTTTATCGCAGGGGCCTGCCCTCAAGGTATCCGAATTCAAGCCAATGCTTGACTGGATCGACTTGCGCCTCCGCTACATCTGGATTGGCCTTCAGATAGGCAGTCCCGTCGAAACCCGGCGGAAGTTTGGGTCTCGACGGGTCCGTTACGCTCGCCTGATCCATTACGAAAGATGCATGATGGATCTGTTCCTTTGAGACTGGGAGGCCATTCAACATATTCGGAACATTTTTTCCGGTCGAGATGTCAACTATCTCGCGGTATTCAATCGACCCTAGAAACGGAACGGATCCCAAAGGCGTGTAATATGTGCATCCCTCAAAGTAATAGTGCGTCACCTGGCTGTGCCGTGTTCGACGCAGGTTGTTTTGAGGCGCACCGCCGTGCAATAGGTTGGCCGCCCATATTAACGCCTGCCCCTTCTTTGCCTGGAAGTAAGCCGGCTTGAGGCCCTGCGCATCGACGATCGCCTCCCAGGCCCTTTCGTAAGAGGTATAGTGGCTGTGTGAATCGCCGCGTGTATCTGGATTTACTCCGGTATGCTCGTTAGTGATTACGGGAAGCACATGGGAGCCGGGATAGTACACAAGCGGGCCATTGTCTCGATCAATATCTTCTAACGCCAACCAGACTCCTACCATGAAGCGCTCTGGACAAGAACTGAAATGAGCGCTATCGGAATGGAAATGCTGTTGGGTCCCGACCGGGAAATTCAATGTTTGGAACGGAAACGCTCGCCTACCATAGAGATCTGAGAGCAACTGTAGAATCTGAGGATTGCACGCAACGCTCTTCACTTCTGGCACGTTTTGCCAGGCATCTTGTACGCGGAGGCCCGGACTTGTGCCTTTCCGCCATCGATCCCAATCGTAACTACTGTCAAGAGACCGAACAATGTTGGCGGCTAGTTGATCCAAAGCCGGCTCTGGGAAATCGAGAACAGCGTAACCATCCTTGTGTAATTTGCGGGCAATCTCGCGAGTCTCAGCTGAGACGTTTTTGGCTTGAAAGATTTTTTCAAACAGCGGGGATTCAACGTCCGGTATTCCAGGCAAAGGAACAGCACGAGTCATGATGAATGGCCTTGATTTTAGCACGACCGAGCCGAGGTTGAGCCTCGGCGGAGGGGCGACGAACCAGAAACGATGGAGCGAGTTCTAGCGCCCCGGTTCCCGCACCCGGTCAGGTCGCCGACACCAAGTTGCGGCGCGACGACCAGCCCCTGATCGACAGGAATTTCCGGCAGGTAGCCAGCACATCGCCGGGCCGCAAATCATTGAGGCAGGCGACCCCGCGGGAACATTGCTCCGGCAGGGCGAAATAGCACGGGCTACAGGTCATGTCCCGGCGAACGGCGACCGCCGCCGGGCCAATCGGCGCCCACTCATGGGAGTCGATGACCCCGGAGTGAATTCCGATCGTCGGTATGCCGAGTCCGGCTGCGATGTGCTGCGGTCCGCTGTTGTTTCCAACAAAGAGCGCACAGCGCGCAAGGAAATGCGGCAGCCGTTCCAGCGGGATGCGTCCGACCAGCGAAGTTGCTGAACTGGGCATTGGAACACTGGTGAACATCTCATCCACGATCTTGCGATCGCCCTCGCCACCAATGACTGCGAAATTCACGTCAAACTCGGCCGCAATCAGATCGATCAGTTCAGCAAAATACTTGGCGGGCCAAGTACGCAGCAGGTTTCCCGAAACGGGGTGAATGCACACCACCGGCTTGTCGAACAGCGCTTCTGGGGCTTCGGGGCCGGCCGCATCGTTCCATCCCTCCATCGCAGCATCGCCTATTGTTCGGCGGTCGTCCGCGCAAGCTAGCGCGACAGACTCGACCAATCGGACCAAGTCGTCCGCCACGTGCTGGCGTTTGGCGAAAAGCGGGAAATCTCGCTCCCACTCTATGGCTATATCAAGCCACGGGAAACGCGATTCGGAATCGAAGCCAGCCGTGAGCTTCGCAGCGGCGTGGCGCAGCAGATCGCGAGTGTCCGCATGTTTCCTGAGATCGATGGCGATGTCGAAGCGCTCCGACGCTAAGCGCCGCCGCAATGTAGCGAAAGCTTCCGCGGATACTTCGATCTGCCCCAGGCTTGACTTCTCATTGAAGAAATTAAATTCGATCGCCTCATCGATAGCGGGTTCCAGTGTCGCCAGTTTCACCGAGGCCGTGCTCGCCAGCACGCTTAACTTCGCCTCGGGAAAACGCTCTTTGATGCGCCGAAACGCCGGGAAGGCCGTTATGAAATCGCCAATGTGGTCAAGCTTGATCGCCAGGATCGCCCGAACCTGGCTGCGCTGCATAAGCGGGTGGCCGCCATGGATGATCTGGACCGGCTCAAGGTCCGTTGCAAAGTGATCCTCAACTCTCGTTAGACGGGGATTGTAATATGGATCGCCTTCGGCAAATTTCATTCGCCATCGGTTCTCAAAATGTTTGCCGTCGTACAGGTCGCTCATCGTCTTTCTGCTGGCCATTTCGTGATGAATGAGCTTAGCATAGGGCGTGTATATGACATGCTTGCCTCCATCGACCGACCTGAGACATAGATCCAGATCGTTGTTTACCACCGCATGGGCTTCGTCGAAGCCACCTAGGGTCTCGAAAAAGGAGCGGCGGACAAGCATGCAGGCGCCTGTGACGGCGATGACATTCCGCTGTGTGAGCGTTCGCCCAAAAGAGCCAGGATCGTCTTCTCGTGCAAACCTGGATGCGTGCCGTCCGAGGCCCGGAGCAACCATGTGAAGGGCTGCATGCTGGACGGTGCGGTCCGGATAGAGCAGCAGAGCCCCGGTTACGCCGACATCGTCCCGTTGGCCATGTTCGAGCAAAGCGTCTAGCCAGTCAGGATCGAACACCTCCACATCGTCGTTGAGAAACAGATAGTATACTGCCTGGGGACTCGCTTCGCTTGCCGCCGTATTGTTGAATTTGGACCAGTTGAACGGCTCTTTCGCTCTTATCGTCTTGTCGGCGTTGCGCTGAATCCAGCGACGCGTACTGCTGTTTGACGCGGGAATGTTTTCAATGCAAACAATTTCGAAATTCCGATAGGCAGTCACCTTGCGGATACTCGCAATACAGGTCTTAATGAGATCCCGCGCGCCGCAGGTGGAAATGATGATCGATACCAGACCAGGCCGCTCCAGCGCGCGTTTAAACCGGTAGATGCCAGGCGCGCAGCCTGGTAAAATTTCGCCTTCGATGCCGGTGGCTTCCGCCGCCTTCCGCAAAGCGGCCCGTTCACTTTCCAAATCTTCGTGTTCCGCCGCACCGCGCTCGCAGAGTACCTTGGGCACGTGCGCGATCTTGTTGGCCGCGCTAGTCAGCCGCAGCGCCAATTCGTAATCCCCGAGCGCAAGACGATCGCCGAGCTTGATACCGGCTCGTCGCAGCAAACTGTCGCGAGCTACCCACAGCCGGCCGATATAGTTGCACGAGAGCAACAGATCAGGCGACCAATTCGGCTTGAAATACGCTGCCACGACGCCAGAAACCGGGTCAGTTCGACGCTCGTCGCTGTAGACGAAATCTGCCTTTGGGTCGAGCCCGATCTCGATGGCCAGTTCCAACAGGGCATCGGCCCCGATGCGATCTCCAGCTTTCAGGACTCCGCGGAGCATCGCGCCGTTGTTGGCGCCCGATTCCATTTCCGCGCCTGGGGCGTCAGACTCGCCCGGAACTCGAAGTACGACCGCGCCGACGGGCGGCGTAAATCCGTCGAGAAGGCGACGAGCAGTTTCCTCAACCGGCTTGCCTTCCGGAACCAGGACGATGAGCTGCCAATTCTCATATTCCTGATTGCACAGCCCGGCCAACGTTACGCGCGCAGCCTCGATGTCGCTTTCCCGCATCGCCATGCACAGTTCGAAGCGGGGCTCCCAGCCTAAGCTGGACAATACCAGCCGGTCCAACTGAGTTTCAAGAGCCGGCATCCGCGTACGGAGCGCGCCGGGCCAGCCACTCTCCGCCTGCGAGTCCACCGTTATCGTGAAAGTCGTCGATCGCTCGCGGCCAAGGCGGTCGCGCAGGACAATACGAACTGAATGCTGGCCCGAACTGAGTCTTCTTTCCGGCATCGACAATCCGAAGCCGCTCAGAAGCGCGTCGTTCCAATCGGAATGGGCAGCGGCCACATCTTCGCGACGCAGACCGCAATAGGCCTCGCTTGATTCGACATTGTCGACGTAAGCGCGGATGCTCGCTACGCCGGCCCGCGCCAGAGCCCAGCCCTCGATGCGGAGGCTGCCCCGCACTGGAGACAGCGCTGCCCCGCCGGCCAACTTAGGGGAGTCGATCTGGAGCCTGAGCAGCGTATCGATATCGGCAGGGATCAACTCCGTGGCGACGGGCAGCGACAAGGCGCGCACCGCGCCATTTCCTGCGCGGACATTTATGGTGACGACATGATCGCCTACCGCCGGTCCGGGAAATTGATGCGAGAACGCCAGCCCGGAGCGGGCCGCCTGCGGGATGGTGGGGAAGACCAGCGCGACGTCCGGGCGGGCAAGGCCCAGTTCGGCTTTCCCGATCTCGGTGCCGTCGAACAGAACGGCCGCCTCGTTGACGCCATGCGGACTGGCGCTCCATCCTGAAATGGCGAGCCTGCCGAGAGCCGATAGCCAAACGTGATCGCAATGGATCATGATGTCCGCCCCCGAATCCGCCGGAGCAACGTCGAAGGTTGTCGGTGCTATAACTTCGCGCCGGATGCCACCTCGTGCGGCCGCCTCGATTCTCAGAACCTTTATTTCCCCTGCGGCCGCGGCGGGAGAAACATAGACGAAAGAGAAGCCGGGCGTCGTGGCGTTGGGGTAATCGGACCAATCCTGGGCAACGTTGGGACGCGAATGTCCCAGTTCGGCTGCCCCGAGCAAAGTTTCCCCCGCATAGACTTTCACATATTCCAGCGGAGTGTCCGCGACGGCCCAGCCGACGATTTGAAGTTGCCCGCCGGCGCCGACAACCGACCGATCGACCCTCAACTGAAGTGGCTCGCGCTTACTACCAGGTTCTTCGGGCGGGTCTAGCGCCGCCGGGCCACCGGGCGGTTCGGTGATTTGAATTGGAACCGTGGTGCGGCACAGTTCGCCGTCTTCCGTGCGAACCAAAAACACCAGGCTGACAGCCTCGGCAGGCGACAGGTCCAGAGAGGCAGAGAACGAAAAGCCGGCCCTATCCGCGTTGGGATACTGAGGAAACACTTCGGCCAGGTCGGGACGAGGTAGGCCATAGGTCGCATAGCCAAGATGCGCCTCGCCGGCCGATACAGAGACTTCGGCGACCGACGACCCTGACAACACCCAACCGCCCCCAGTGAGAAGCCCTCCGGCGCTGAACGTCGACCCGGGGGCGGGCGCATCCACCACCATTAACAGAGGAAGTTCATCCACTGCCGCAGCGCTCCGGCCAATATTGCCGGGTATGGCGTCTACCGATTTTCTCCTTTTCTGAACACGCCGCACCCTATGAAGATATCCTATTTGGCGAGGGCTCCGTCGTCGAAGCAGGCGGCCGACAGCGCTGGCGCCGGGCATACTCGGTGACTTGGTGTATACTTTGGTCCATGCCGGAAGCCAGGAGGAAATCCCGGAGGAATGTTTCTGCGCCGGAGGCAGACATGAGCGCTAAGGTGGAACGAATAAGTCTTGTTAGGTCCGAGCGGCTGCGGGGGGAACCGGCGAAACTATTCGACCAGCGGCTGAACGAAGGGTTTTGGGACAAATTCATCAGGCCGGGAATTGTTATTGATATTGGTTATAAAGGCTATGAAGATTCTACGCCTCTTTTTAGGGACTCCGTTGGGCTTGATACCGATACCCCGGGATACGACGGAAGAAATATGCCGTTCGCCGATGGAACAGTTGGAACCGTGCATGCTTCCCACTTCCTTGAACATATCGCAGACTATGGATACTTCTTCCGTGAATGCTTAAGAGCTCTGGCTCTCGACGGAACGCTAATCATATTCGTTCCCTTGATGGAGGCATACGAACGCAGAAAAGCGCTTCCGTCGCATTTCAATCCGGATCATAAGCGCTTTTACACGGCGGGCCGGTTGCTTTTCGAGATCGAATCGACGCTGCCTAGAAGCGCGTATAGAGTGGTTCACCTGCGTGAGCGCATCCGTACCACCGATTTCTTCCTGCCTGAAAATCAGCATGCTGCCGGGCCCTACGAGATAGAATGCGTTATCGAAAAAATTAGGCCAGACGGCACATATTGATCGGCAAGACCAACTGCCCCACCTTCCGCGCTAGCCCTGTCGCGTTAAGAGAAAAAGCTAAATGCCGACACCAGGGTAGAGGAACAACGTACTATCTCGGCATCGTATGCCAGGAAAGCCGCGGTTTCTCTTCCACGCTCGCCGATCCGGCGGGCCTCCTCGGCATTGTCTCGAAGCCATTCCGTTTTTTCAATCAAGTCGGACATGTCGGAAGCGACAGGAACGAAATTGACCCACGGCTCTAATAAATCGTAATACCACTGACGGAAGCCGAGCGGCGACGCGACCTTCAACACCGGGCTGCCTGTCAGCAATTTCGTAAATAGACCTGCCCAGGAATTACTATTCCCGTCAATGTCGATCTGATAGCGATACTGATTGAACGTGGTGTCGGGTACGGTGGGGCGCATCAACCCGGATTCCTCGATCGAGCGAATGTCCTCGGGGTTCGAAATTTGGACTATCTGATTCAGCCCCACGTCGAACAGGTCCGGGCGAGATTGCGTTAGGCTGCATAATCGGACGCGGGGAAGGAGGAAGCAGTCCCTCTTGCCGGGAGCAGGGTAGCGCCCGGTTGTCGCCCCGCGCCAGAAAGCTAGCGGAACGCGGTCCGACCAGGGAACGTCATGGCTTTCGTAATAGCTGCGAGTGGCTGAATATCCGTGAGTTGACTGAAATTGCGGATCGGGAATGAGGAAAAAATTCGGTCGATAGTCGCAGAAAGCTAATCCGGGCACCACGCCGTGGTCGTCGACGTTGAGCGCGACTTCGCCGCCCCTGTGCGTTTCGGAGCTATGGTAGGCCGCCAGCGCGGGGAGGCACGATAGCCAGTTATTGATGATCATGTCATACTTTTGGGAGCTATATATATCCCGGCTGAACTTGAATGTGCACCGCCGCCGGTCATGAACATTCCAAAGGATAGCGCCTGGCGCTTTGATCAGTTCGTTGTCGAACGTGATCGCACACCACTCTGGAATTCCAATTCTCGTGTTCACAATCTGAGCGGCGGCGTTAATCTGCCCCAGCGCGATGAAGCATTGAACGAAATTCTGATACAGAAACGCGTCTTCTACAACTTGGGCCGCGTGCTTGTCATACAACTTGCCGACCCGAGCGCTGGCCTCTCGCATCTTACCGGCGGCGGCGTATAACTGAACTTTCGCCAGTTGTCCCAGCAATGATTTTGCATTTTCGCGCGCCACGCGCTCGAGGCGGGCTAAATCAACCGCCGACCAAACGGGGACAAAGTCTCGGGCTTGACGGCAGTCGGGTGGCCTGGATTGGTCGGGCCGTTGCCCACGTACCGGCTTCTTCATCCTTTGGTTGCATTCATTCAATGCGGTGCAACGGTCGCCGGCTCCAGGCCGTCTCTTTTGGCGCATTCAGCGCAATAACGTTTCCACTTGCTTGAGGAGAAATGTTAAGGTTCCAGGCTTGGTTTCGGGCAGCATATTGTATGGCACCGGTTCCCAAGATTGGATGACGAACTGGTCCGGCCTGGTTTTCGGATCGCGCGCGACGTCAGTACAGCGTGCCAGAGCCTGGCTGGTCCAAGCCGGGTCGGATCCCACTTTTTCATCGCCATCGCAAATAACTCCAACGGCGACTCTGCGCTTGCGTAGGCCCCCCGTCAGTTGATTCGCCAGCGGCCGCCAATTGCTAACCCAGGCGACATCGTAATGAACAAATGCGAGTTTGACGTTAAGCTGCTTGTCGAATTCGTCGCTAAGCTCCAACACGTCCCGTGGCATGTCAGGAAAACGCGCGTTGATCGATTCGATGTCTCCAAACCGAATATTTGGGAAATAGCGCTGCAGAATGGCGACATTTGGACCCATGTCCTTCACCAAATCGCTAATGGATTCGTGGCAGTACTCATAGCCCTTTTTATTGGTCCCGCTTTGGGTGTGCCCCCACGTTACCGGCTCGTCCATCGCGATATAGTCCAGTTGCCCACCCATGCTCATGATTCGCTTGGCGACCTTTTCGATGGTGGACGGCCCAGAGTAGCCTTCTGTTCCATGCCCGCACCGGTCCGAATACACAAGGAGGCCTATCTCAACCGCCAGACCAATATGCCGGGCCTTGAGGCCGTCAATAACCGTCTTCAATTGCTCGTCGGTGCCTCGCACCACCAATTGGGTCGAGATTTTGAACGCCGTCAATCCGGCGGCTCCGCTCGACCATGGCGTGTTCGGCCGAAAGAGATCCATGTAGTCGGCTGGATGATCCTTGTGCTTATCCTTCTGGACAACCGGATCTTCGCCACCCAGCCAATATTCGGCGGCGTTCAGGCGACCTATTGCGCCGCACTGCAATAGCACTGCGCAGAAACACGGAAACCCAATCGTACGAACTAACTTGCCCAGTACACAACCTGTCCGCATATATCCTCCTTATTGCGGATTTAAAAGTAAGCAAACCCCGCCACATTCACGGAAACGTCGCAGTTGTACCACGGAGTGAGGCCACGCTCTCGAAAATTAGCTCGGCAACACCTGTGAACGGAGTTTGCGTGGTGCTGGGATCGGGCAGCGAGCCAGCAGAAGAGCTTGGTGTAGGTACGTTTGCTGACGGTCGATCCGCTATCAAGCGACTCGCGAACGGCTTCGAAGTACCTGGGAACGGGGAACACTACGACTACGATATCGGAACCGTGCCTCTGGGTGCAACCCAGGCTGAACAACAGCCAGGCTGAACAAACCCAGGCTGAAGAAACGTTTGTGGGCTGGTCTACAGCAGTCCTGGTTCGACAAAACGCTTCTCGAGGCATCGCAGCTTAGGACAGTACGTACCATTACAACGAAGCATTTTCAGGAAGTAATAAAATGTGATACCCTGAGCGTCGCCAAACCTATAAGGGGGCAGATATGCGTTTAAGAACTGGCCTGGTTTCGTTATCTCTGCTTAGTGCGCCATTCCTGCCACTGGCGGCCCAGACCAGTGTGCTGACATCCCGTAACGACTTAGCCCGGACGGGGCTAAATTCGTCCGAAACCGCGCTGACTCTCACCAACGTGAAATCGGACACCTTCGGCAAGCTGTTCCAGGCGACCTTGGACGGCGTGGTTGACGCCCAGCCCCTCTACGTTCCCGGGATCCCTATTGTTAACCAGGGGACGCATAATCTCCTGATTGTGGCCACTGAGAACGACAGCCTGTACGCGCTGGACGCCGATACTGGCGCGCAGCTCTGGCAGGTGTCTCTGCTAGGTAAGAACGAGACGCCATCTGACGACCGCGACTGCTCGCAGATAGTTCCTGAAATCGGAATCACCTCAACGCCGGTCATCGCCATCAAACCCGGCTCGACGGAAGGCGGAGTCCTGGCCGTGGCCATGACGAAGGACGCCTCTCGGAACTATCATCATCGGTTGCACAAGGTAAACCTGACGGCCGGTCTGTCGCTCGGCGTCGTGGAAATCGCCGCGCAATATCCCAGTAATGGCCCGAATAGCAGTGGCGGTTACGTTACCTTCGATCCCAAGAGGTATAAGGAACGAACGGCGTTATTAGTGTTGAACGGCATTGTGTATCTGGGATGGGCTTCGCATTGCGATAATCGCCCCTTCAACGGCTGGATCATGGGCTACAACGTAAACACTTTGGCACAAACCAGCGTGCTCAACATTACTCCCAATGGACAGGACGGAGCCCTGTGGGGATCGGGCGCCGGCTTCGCTGCCGATCTCAGCACTGGAGACATGTATTACACCGCGGGAAACGGCGCGTTCGACAACACTCTCACACCAGAAGGGTTTCCAATCGACGGCGATTTCGGCAATACCTTTCTCAAGCTTTCCACCGCCGGCAATCAACTCGCCGTGACTGACTATTTTGCCATGTACAATACGGACCGTGAATCCGACGGGGATCAGGACTTGGGTTCGGGCGGCGTGGTCGTGTTGCCGAACATGACCGACGCCAACGGAACAGTGCGGCATTTGGCAATCGGAGGAGGCAAAGATAATAACGTCTATATAGTCGACCGCGACAATATGGGTAAGTTTAATCCGCAAAATGATAACGCCATTTATCAAGAGTTGTACGGCGCGGTGCCGGGGGGCATCTGGGGCATGCCGGCTTATTTCAACAACCATGTATATTTCGGCGCAGTCCGGGCTCCTATTCGGGCGTTCCAGTTCAGCAAAGCGGTGCTCTCGTTGACTCCGGTTTCACAAACCAGCACTGTGTTTGGCTATCCCGGCACCACGCCGAGTATTTCGGCGAATGGCTCGAAGAATGCCATCCTTTGGGCCGTGGAGAACGTCACCCCCGCGGTGCTGCACGCATACTCGGCTACCAATCTAGAGGAAGAGCTTTACAACACGAATCAGGCCGCGAACGGACGCGATCAGTTTGGCGCAGGCAACAAGTTCGTCGTGCCCACCATCGTAAACGGAAAAGTATACGTGGCGACTCCGGATGGTGTAGCTGCGTTCGGGCTACTCGGCAAGGAAAATTAGGGCCGCCGCGGGCGACGCCCGGCAAGCGCCAAAAGAAGCCCGGAGCCAAGCATCAGGATACTCGAAGGTTCCGGAGTAGCCAGCGCCTCCACGGAGCCAGTACCCGGAGGAACCTGGGGATAATAGCTGGAGTCGACAAATAAAGACATTTCAATCCACGGGAAGTTGCCGGCTGACATCGTCGGCGCGGATTCAGATCCCGTGAACAATTGGCTGGTCTCGATTTCAATTCCGTCCGTCGGGCTGTTGAAGTACTGGCATGCGATGGTGAAGCAGATGTCGAACCCACCGTAGTCGAGAGCGCTGAAGAATCGGATGTCCACCGGCGTGATGGCAACGGCGACTCCATCCAACGAGTAACTGAAGTCCGAAAAAGCGGCATCGAAATATCCACCTGCATCCACGTTGGAAACAACTGGAGTGCTATTTACATCAAACGATAGCGACCACGTTTCATCCGGCCCTGAGTACGCAGAGCTGGGCGTGCTGCTGTTGAAAGTACCGCTAGCGTTGTATGTAATGGTAGAAGCGGTGAGACTGACGGCAAACAGCAGGACCGTCATCCGCGCCCCCCACAGCAGCATCTTTTTTTCGCTGCCCTGTTTTTCGCTGCCCTGAAGGGCCGGTGAGATATTGCTTAAGTAATCCGGCATTTCCATTTTTAGCCTTTAACCGACACATAAGTATAACAGCCATCGCTTCGATTTTGGCCCATTTAGGGCAGCCTCTCTCCCGGGAATTGTACCGGTACTTTTGGAAGCAGGCGGCGTACTGCTTCGGCTGGACTCGTACCGGTACGCCCAAGGGTGTCGAGACACGACGCATATGTTAATATTGCCCTCACCAAATTCTTGGAGAAGAGATATGAGCATAAGAGTAGTTTCGTTATTCCTCCTTGCGGCTCCGCTCGTGCGGCTGGTGGCGCAGCCCAGCGTGCTGACCGCTCATAACGATGTGGCCCGTACCGGGCAGAATCTGGCGGAAACGACGCTGACCACCAGCAATGTAAACTCAGCGACGTTCGGCAAGCTCTTCCGAGTCACATTGGACGGCAAGGTTGACGCACAACCGCTCTATGTCCCTAAAATCGCCGTTCCAAACCACGGGACACACAATCTCCTGATTGTTGCGACAGAGAACGATAGCCTGTATGCCCTGGACGCAGATACGGGCGCGCAGCTTTGGAAAGTGGAACTCCTCACCAGCGGTGAAACGGCCTCTGACAACCGGAACTGCCTGAATGTAAGTCCCGAGATCGGCATTACCTCAACGCCGGTAATCTCTCTCAAGGGCGGCCCTGCGGAGGATGCGGTCTTCGCGGTAGCCATGAGCAAGGACGCTTCCGGAAATTATCATCAGCGGCTGCATAAAGTGAGCCTCTCAGCCGGGTCGCCGCTGAATGCGGTGGAGATTACGGCAAAATACCCTAGCACCGGTTCAGAAAGCAGCGGCGGTTATGTTCGCTTCGATCCAAAGCAATACAAAGAACGCTCGGGATTGTTACTGCTAAACGGTGTAGTTTATCTGGCCTGGGCCTCGCATTGTGATAATCGTCCATACACCGGCTGGCTCATGGGCTACGATGCGAACACGCTCGCGCAAACAAGCGTGATCAACATCACTCCTAATGGCGACGACGGGGGCATCTGGAGTTCCGGCGCCGGATTGGCGGCCGATTCTAGCGGGTTCATCTATATCCCGGTCGGCAACGGCACGTTCGATACGACGCTCGATGATAGGGGCTTTCCGATAAAGGGTGACTATGGCAACGCTTTCCTAAAGCTTTCGACCGCCGGCAGTCGACTCACGCTCGCGGACTATTTCACGATGTACGATACGGACCGCGAATCCGATGCGGATCGGGACCTAGGCGCCGGTGGCGCTTTGGTCTTGCCGGACATGACCGACGTTGACGGCCAAGTCAAGCATCTGGCAATCGGAGCCGGCAAAGATATGAACGTCTATTTAGTGGATCGTGACAACATGGGTAAGTTTAATCCGCAGAATGATGCAGCAATTTATCAGGAGCTCGTTGGCGCATTGCCGGGTGGTATCTGGTCGATGCCCGCCTATTTTAACGGCCGGATATACTATGGCGCTGCCGGCAGTCCGATTCGCGCCTTTCAGTTCAGCAACGCAGTGCTCTCATTAACTCCTGTTTCGCAAACCAGCACTGAGTTTCCCCATCCCGGAACCACTCCGAGCATCTCAGCCAATGGATCCAAGGACGCTATCGTATGGGCCCTGGAATATAACACTCCCGCCGTTTTGCACGCGTACTCGGCCGATAATCTGGCGAATGAGCTTTACAACACCAATGAGTCAGCTAACGGACGCGACCAGTTCGGCTCAGGCAGCAAATTCATGGTGCCGACCATCGTTAACGGCAAGGTGTACGTAGGGACGCCGAATGGCATCGCGGCATTCGGTCTGCTTCGAGCGACCCCCTAGTCTTTCGCGCCGGCAAATGTTATAGCTGGCTTTCCGGCATGAGTGCGATCTGCGCTTTCCGCATCGACCAGCCAAGCTCCGCCGGACCCGAGCCGCACGTCAATTCCGCATTCAGATGCCACTCTACCAGGGCATAATCGGCGGGGTTCTGCGATCCGGAGAACGACGAATCCTTTTCCCTCAGATCCTGCAGCGCTCTTTTGAAGTTGTTTAGCGTGATCGCCGCACTGAATAAACGCCAACCCTTCCATGGCCGAGTTTGGAATAAGGTCGATCCTGGCATTACCGTAAGCACCCGGGAGCCTGGCTCTATGGGATTGCCAACCTGGAATGTTTGGGAGGGCTTATCGAACGGGCCCACCGCCGTCTGGTCCATTTTTTCCGGGCTCGGCGGCGGCACTGCCCGCGGATTGTCGTGGAAGATATTGAACTCATACGTAATTTGTGTGTGAGTTATACGGTCCATAAACACGAAATCGGCTACAACGTAAGTGAAATTACCGCGCTGATTCAGATCGTGAGCCACTGGGACCTGCAGTTCAAGGGAATTGGCAAGCGCGAAACCCGGTTGCGCGAATGGGTATACTCGCTGATTTGCGGGAGGCTTGAACGCCGGCGTGATCATCATCTTGCCCACCGCCGCCGCGTCCGGGAGATCCTTGGAATTCAGGTAAACTCCCACTGTTCCGCCATCGATCTGTACGGTCGATTCACCGTCAGCATCGCGGAAAGAAGCCTGATGTTCGGAAAGCGGAGCCCGGGGGTACAAGCCGGTTTTGTCGCCGGCGCGCCAGCTGCTCGGGACCAGTTGTCCGTCGGGCCTGTTAGGGTTCGACTGCCAGAGAATTAAATTAAAAGGCTGTTCGGAGGGGTATCTGTGCTCGGCTTTCGGAACGTGAAAATGACCGGCAATTCCGTCCAGAGCCGGCTGCAGGAAGATGATCGTCTTTGCGGAGGCGGCGCCGCCAGCCTCAGTCGCCTGGGAATGGACTCCAGCCGGCGATAATGCCCAGAGAACGAAGATCGGGGCTCTGGCGATAAGCGTAGCCGCAGTTTTCATTCGAGCCTCAAATTACGGAAAGTATAACACCAGCCGCGTCGATTGCACGGAATTGCGGGCACAACCGGTGGTTCGGTGTCGACCTACCGCATTCCGGTCGGCCCGGCGAGGCTGGAGACGTAAGTCGCAACTGGCCGTCCTAGCTTCAGTCGAATGCGATATGATCCGTTAGTGGCCAAAGACGAGACGGCGTTCAAAGTACTTGAGCCCTTTTCTTCCCCGCCGTCTACCGACACCCAAGATCCCGCTCCGGAGGGTTTCGATGAGTCTGCCTATCTCGAAGCCTTTCCCGATATCGCAACGGCGATCAAATCGGGCGAGTGGACCTCCGCTTTGCATCATTACCGCGTGCATGGCGCGCCGGAAAATCGCCTAGCTGACAAACGCTATATCCGTGCCGTCAGCGGCTGCACCCCAACTTTCCCTCCCGGCGCCGCGGACCGCGTTTTGGTCAGTAATACCGGAGA
Source organism: Bryobacterales bacterium (assembly GCA_963824345.1). GTDB lineage: Bacteria > Acidobacteriota > Terriglobia > Bryobacterales > Bryobacteraceae > Palsa-89. The sequence goes on along the minus strand of CAWGOZ010000002.1, from coordinate 17,968 downwards.
ATGCTTAGTTTCCGGTTGGATATTCGACTCCGACGAAGCCCCACTGAGCCAGATCGTTCTGCGTCAGAACAACGATCTGGTTGGAGTCACCAGGAACATAGCGCGTTGCCGGCGCAGCGATGCCGAGAAGGCTGAGCCGGCGGTCGGGCGCGGTCTGCTAGGCTTCTGGGCATTGATGAACATGGAGCACCCCCCGGCCGACCATGGCACTGTCGAAGTGTGGATCACGGCCGGAAAGGAACGCGGTTCCTTCAGCGTTCCACCAGCCGCGGCCAGTCAGGATGAATTTCGCGACGACGCTCTTCGCGCGCTTGCCAACGCGCAGTATTTCGGCGACCCCGAGACTGAAACGTTTCTTCAGCTCGACAAGGGTCTGGGGGAGAGTCTGATTGGTTTGAACGCCGCGCTCGTGAAACAGATCGCCCAGGGCGCCTACCATGCGCGGTTTGGCGCGCGACGGGGCCGGTATCTAGCGTCCGTCGTGGTGGTGCTCTATGGCAAGGCAGATTTCCTGATACTGCAGGCCGCGCTGTTTTCGCAGTGCCCCGGCTACGACCAATACGAATTCATCTACGTTTCGAACAGCCCGGAGCTCAACGACACGCTTGTTAAGGATGCGGAGATTGCCAGCCGAATGTACCGCGTCGCGATAACGCTTGTTCTCCTTCCCGGGAATGCTGGCTTTGGAGTCGCCAACAATGTTGCGGCCGCGGCGGCGGAGAGCGATCGCATCCTGTTTCTCAACCCCGACGTGCTGCCGCGCGAACGAGCCTGGCCCCGTGTTCACGCGGAAATGGTGCAGGCACTGCCTGCAACCCAAACTGCTCTGTTTGGTGTGCCGCTTTATTATGGCGACGGATCGCTGATGCATGGGGGTATGTATATCGACATTGCCGGCGGGTGCGCAATCCAAAACGGGCGCGTTATTCGCCGCGAGATTCTGCGGGTCGAACATTACGGGAAAGGCGCGCCGCCCGAAACGGCTCAATATATTGCCGCGCGGCCGGTGCCCGCGGTAACCGGGGCGTTTATGTCGGTCGAACGCGAATGGTTCGAGCGGCTCGGCGGGTTTTCGCCGGAATATATTTTCGGCCATTACGAAGACGTTGATTTGTGCCTGAGGAGCCTCGTAGCCGGGACGCCCGCATGGCTCCACAACATTCCGTTCTGGCACCTCGAATCCCTTGGCTCGAAACGCTCTCTACCGATACACCACGCCGCTCGGCTGGTCAATCGGTGGCGTTTCACGGACAAATGGGGTGAGTTGGTGAGGACCGAACTCGACGGAAGATCGCCAACGCGCTTCGCGCAATGAAGCCCCCAATGGCCTCTAATCGCGCTTCAAAGCAGACGCAGAAGGGACGGACGCCGGCCGAGCGGAAAATAAGGGTTCTGCTCATCAGCCATTACCACCCGGAACTAATGCGCGGGGGCGCCCAGCAATGCTCCTACGAACTGTTCCAGGGACTCAAAAAAGAAGCGGATGTGGAACCGTTCTTTCTTGCGGCGACCGACGACAGCTACCCGGCTCTTTACAAGCATGGCGCGTGCATCACGGGCTTCGACGGCCGCGAGAATGAGTTCCTGTATCTTTCGGCGGATTACGATCACCTCTGGCATCGGACGACGTTGCCGCGCCACATCGCCGCTTTCGCCGATCTGCTCGATACCGTTCGTCCCGACGTGGTCCATTTCCATCATTTCATGCTGCTGGGAATTGATATGTTGACGCTCACGCGAACCGTGCTGCCGCAATGCCGCATCGTCTTCACGTTTCATGAATTTCTCACCATGTGCGACGCGCGCGGACATATGGTGCGTCTTACCGACGGATCCCTCTGCACGGAGCCGTCGCCGGTTCGCTGCCACCAGTGTTTGCCGCACCAATCGCCCGACCATTTTCTGATGCGCAAGATGTGGTTCTCGCGCCACTTAAGCGTGGTCGACCGCTATGCCTGCGTCGGCCGCTTCCAGATCGCCCAGCATGTCGCTTGGGGCATCGACCCCAACAAGATTTTCTTCGTGCCGAACGGCGAGAGCAACAAGTCCCACGCTATATTGCCGGCCCCCCTGGAAGGACCAAAGAACCGGTTTGGCTTTTTCGGCCAGTTCGTGGATGCCAAGGGGGTGCACATCCTCTTGCGGGCCGTCGACATTCTACGCGCCGGCGGGTTCACCGACTTCAGGGTCGAGCTTAACGGGGACAACATTCAGTACGCCACCGGCCCGGTGCGGGATGAGATCGAGACCTTTCTCGCAGCGGAGTCGCAGCGGCCTGGGCCGCAGCAAAACGTTTTCAATAACGGCGCCTATCATGTGGACCAAATCGAGTCCCGCATGCTGCGGATCGACTGGTGCCTGGTTCCTTCTATCTGGTGGGAGACCTTCGTCCTCGTCATCTCCGAAGCCTGGATGTTCAAACGCCCGGTCATCTGTTCGAATGTCGGAGCCATGGCAGAGCGCGTCCAGCACAACGTCAACGGCCTGCAGTTTCAAATGAGCGATCCTCGTGCCCTGGCAGCCGTCATGCACCGCGCCGCCACCGAGCCCGGCCTATGGCAGAAGCTCTCCGCGGCGGCGCCCCAATCGCCCTCGCGCGCGGACGTTGTGAAGAACTACAGAGTGCTGTATGAGCATTGACGGACAATCCGCCGGTCCGCTCTTCATCGTCGGATCGCCGCGCTCCGGGACGAGTGTTCTGGTGGATGCCGCTTTTGCCGCCGGTCTGAAAGGCTTCCGCGAGGGCAATCTCCTGGGACTCCTGCAACCGCTCCGGGATCAGGTGGACGCCCATTTCCGCTCGTTCGGTACGGACAACCCCAAAGTGCTTACGGCGCACGTGCGGCCGCAGGCGCTTTACGGTTGCATCCTGCAAGCGCTCAAGCAAACGATCGAAGCGTTGAATCCCGAGCACCCCTGGGTTGACAAGACCTGCAACCCACCCACCATCCTGGTGTTACCAGACCTGATCTCTCTTTGGCCCGATTGCCGCATTATTTTCGCGAAGCGGCGGGGCATCGAAAATATTCTGTCCCGCATGAACAAATTTCCCCAACGCGATTTCAGTTACCACTGCCGCGATTGGGCATTGAACATGTCGGCTTGGCGCGCAATGCGAGGGCAGTTGGAGCCCTGGCGTTACCGCGAGATCGATCAACGCGACCTGATCGAAAATCCGGACGCGGTGGCTGCCGAGATTGCGCCCTTACTCTCGCTGGATGCCTCCGCGCAAGCCCGGATGACGCGCGTTTTCGTGACACTGCGTCCGCAACAGACCGCCCCCGGAACGGCCGATAACGTCACGTCGCTCCAAGACGTGGGTTGGACCGACAGGGAGGTCAACGAATTCTTGATGGTGTGCGGCCAGGAGATGGAGTGTTTCGGATATACGTTGGACCGCACCTATCGGAAGTCTGCGGCTCCTTGAGTTCGTTACGGGCCGGCAGGCTTCCGGTTCCGCCATGGAAATGGCGCCGAAGGCGCCTCCCGGCCGACGAACGCACATAGTTTTGGCCAGCCGTCGCCGCCGAAAATGTTCAGCTCCAGAAAGCGGTCCGCCGGCTTGTCCCGAAAGAATCGCCGCACTCGCCGACCGTGCGCCTCGAACGCTTCGCGGTAATTCTCATAGTTGAAGTACAGACTGCGACAAATGTCACGGAACTGGGTCCCATAGTGAAACGCTCTCGGCTCTTCCATGGCCGCCTTGCTCCGATCAAAATCGGACATTCCAAGATTTCTGTGCCAATGGCTGGATATGGACTTAACCCAGCTATCAAAAGGCCGGACAGTGAGGATGAATTTTGAATTGGGGTAGAGATAATAAAAATACTCAAACCTTACACTCACCGGTATATCCGTAAAAGCGTCGAAATTGGGAAGATCGTCGTCCGAAATTAATTCCCGAGTGAGCGGATTGGACCAATCGAGGGTACTGAAGCCGAGCAACATCAATGCGGCGGCCAGCGTGGTGGTTCCCGTTTTGGACAGGCCAATTCCAAAAATCTTCGGTTTTTCATAGTCCGGATATTTCGGACTGCTCAACACAGCCGCCACGCGTCGCAAGGCCTCTCCATGCTCGCCGAGATGCGGGCATTCCGCGAGATGCTGCATCGTGCGGCCGACGCCGCCCAGATCCCGAAGGGCCAGCTGAATCCGCGCAGTCAGGACGCCCAATGAAACCCGATCCAGGCCTTCCGAGGAACTCCGGGTTCCCGTGGCGCGCTCCAGAAGGACACGCCAAATTCGCTGGCGTTCATGTCCTTCGTAGAGGGCCGGAACAAAGGCGAAGAGACTGCCGAGCATATCGGGCCGACGGGCGCAACCGAGCACCCGCGCAAAATACGCATCCGCCTCGTCAAAACGCTTGAGCCTGATAAGAATATCGAAGCGCCGTTCGACCAGCGACGAACTTTCGAGTCTCCCAAAGGGGCTGGAGTCGAGAGCTCTCCACGCGGCCTCCGGCCGGCCCGTGGTCATGTACACCTGAAGTAAGCGCGTGAGGGCGCTCAGCGAGCCCGGGGCCCTGGCGGCGATGTCTCGAAGAATCGCTTCAGCTTCGTCGGCCCGGCCAAGTTCCAGCAGCGCGTTGGCACGCATCACACTCCAGCTATCGGTGCCGGCCTGATCGCCAAATCTCGCTAGGATCTCATCGCAGCGGATCAATGCTTCCTGCCAAAAACACTGCCGGAGGGCGAGTCGCGCCAGACCGACATATCCCGCGGGCTGGTCCGGAAAATCGTGGATTAATTCGTCGCAGATCTCAACAGCTTCCTGCGCGCGACCGAGTTCGAAGAGAACCACCGCGCGCGCGCTCAACCAAAACGCGTTGCGGCGCCCTTCAAAAGACTTCAGAATGCTGTCCCAGCGCTGCAACGCATCGGGCCAATCTTTGCGCCGCATTGTTACCTGCGCCAAACCAACTAAGCCGCCCGGATGCCGGGGAAACGATTGCACCATGGCATGAAACAAGGCTTCGGCCTCATCGACCAGGCCCGCTTCCATAAGGACGCCGGAGGATCGGGCAGCTTCTACGGGGCCGTACACCGGGCCCGCCCGCAACAGCTCTCGCCCAATGACGCCCGCGCCCGACTGATCGTCAAACTGCTTCGCGATGTCGAAGATCACGTCAGCGGGCGAGAAGTTCGGGTTTGGACGCGCGGTGGCGGCTTCGAAGCCGTCCGGGGGTGCGTTCTTCAGGGCCGCCGTTCGATCCTGTGTCTTCTTGGTGGGCACTTTCTAAGCGTATCAACACCGGCACTTCAACCTTGACGCGCTCCATAGTTTCTTGAAGGCCAGGATCTCGTCGCAATCGTAGAAGTGTTGCACCACAGGCTCGCTGTAAATCGCGTCGAGCATATCGGCCGGCAGCCAGAATTTGCGCCGCACCTCCGCGGAGAGTTCGCGCGATCGCCGCTGGGAGCTGGAATTCACTTTCGGAAATGACGTAAGCGTGGTCTCCAGAAACGTGTTTGCTTCCGCCAACAAGCGACCATAGCGAGGCGCCTCGGGCAGCATATCCTCGACGCGGTAGATGAGAATGTCCGCTTCTGGGGCGCGCATTCGTTGCGCCGCGTCTCGCCTGTGAAATGTTCCGTCCATGACGTTAACCCCGAAAGTAGCGCCCAACTCGCCGGCAAACCAACTCCGGAATCCGTCTGTTAGATACCATAATAGCCATTCGAAGGTCTGGCCGGGCTCTTTGTTCTCCAGTACTAATCTCCAATTTTCCTGCAACCAGGCAACAACAAATTCAGCGGACACAACGGTACGAGGGCTAAGCGGGCGGGAAACGTGGCCGTAAAAATCTGACATAAAAACGATGAGAGAGATGGATCGAGCCACGGGGTCGCGCATCCCCGAGACCACCCGAATTCTTTCTTGCCTCCGCCGCGCCGACTCGATCTGTTCCCAGACCGACGCCCCCACGCGCAGAAGATTCCTGGGTAGATACATATTGGCAATGGTTTGCTGTGCCGCCGGCCAGCCGAACACAGCCTCAATGCGTTCTCGATTACGGGGCGCCGCATAATGGCAGTGAATAGCGAGCGAGCCTTTCGTTGGCGCGGCAAGATTGGCTGCCTCAACCCAGCTCCGGGAGGCCACTTTGGCCATTTGATAGACGACGATCACGAGCTTACGAAATAAGCCGGCAGTCGTTTGAGCGGCGCAATGTTCATGCGTTCCGACCAAGTCGGCGGATACGGAGAAAGCTGGATGCGGGGCCTCTCCAGCAACTTACGGACGGCAACTTCAACCTCGAATGTCGCAAGCTGCGCGCCGATGCAGCGATAGGGCCCGGGGGCGAAGACCAGCGATTCCGGTCCTGACCGGTCCAGGTCGGGCTCATCCGGGTTAGGAAAGGCCGCCGGATCGCGATTGGCTGAGCCTAGCATCAGCAGAATCGTATCGCCCGCGCTAATGAGCTGGTCCGCGATTTCAATTTCGACACGTAACTGCCGTGCCACATATTGCACAGGCGACACCAATCGCAGAAGTTCGCGGACCGCTTGCGGAATCCGCGCAGGATCGCCGGCGAGGTGCGCGCGCCAAGCGGGGCGTTGCAGCAACGTAAGGGCCGCCCCCGATATGGCGGTCGCCGTTGTCTCCTCTGCGGCGATGAAAAAAAATGTGCAGCATCCGGCCAGCTCCTCGTCACTGCATCCCAACTGTTCGTCGGCCAGGCGCACCAGCAGCGATGTTCCGTCGTCGGCTGGCTCTTGACGTCGCGATTCGATCAGACGCTCAAAGTAGTCCATGAGCGCCGCAGCGCTCTTGTCTAGCCTGTTCAGCGTACTCACGGACGCCAGGATTCGCTCGAAGACTGCCATGAGATCCACGGCCATTCCGCTCAGCGCTGGAAGATCGTCCTCGGGAACGCCCAGAAAGGAGCCGATGACAAAAAGCGCCAGCGCTCTCCCGTAACCGCCGGCCAGATCGATGGCGCCATCGCGCTCTCCGCAAGCGAGCAGCAGATCCGCGCGCTGTTCCAGCAGGTCGGGCAAATTCAGGCGCCGAATTCCACTGAGCGACTGCGCCAGCAGACGGCGGAAGGCGTCGTGACGCGGCGGACGTGTCAACAGCGAAAGTGAGGAGCAGAAGCGAAACAGGTTGGACAAATCCAGGTTGCCGCGCCGACAAAGCGACTGCAGGAACGGCATTACGTCCAGCGCTAGGGCGTCTGGATGCCGCAGAATCGCGCTGACATCGGCGTAGCGCGTCAAAATCCAAGCGGCATGCACGGAACTCCAGTAGACCGGCATCTGCTCACGCAGTTCCGCGTAGATCCTTTCGCGGTTCGCCGGGCCTAATTCGCGCAGTGGATCGTGGGCTGGCATCACGAGCTTGCCTTGCGTCCCTTCGCTTTGTCGATATAGGAAGCCAATAAAACTATGACCGCTTGGAATGAATCGCACTCGATGAAACTCGCCGGGTCGATCTCGATGCCGAAAGCCTCTTCCAGTTCGCCCGCCATGAGAACCGCATCCACCGAGTCCAGCCCGTAATCGCTCAGACCTTTGTCCGATGCGATCGTTTCGGGCGCCACCCCCAACACTTGGGCCAGATGAGCTCGAACCCATTCCCATAATCTTTCTTCAGTGCTCATCGGTCCCTACGGTACGAAATGTGCTGGCAGCCGCTTGAGCGGCGCAATGTTCATGAGTTCGGTCCATACTGGCTGATCCGAAGCAAGCTGGATGCGGGGTCTCTCCAGCAGCTTACGGACAGCAACTTCTACCTCGTACGTAGCAAGCTGCGCGCCGATGCAGCGATACGGGCCGGGAGCGAAGACCAGCGATTCCGTTCCGAACCGATCCAGCTCGGGCTCATCCGGATTAGGAAAGGCCGCCGGATCACGATTGGCTGAGCCTAGCATCAGCAGAATCGCCTCCCCCGCTCGAACAGGCTGGCCCGCTACTGCGATATCGACACGCAACTGCCGTGCAACATACTGCACAGGCGATGCCGATCGTAATAACTCGCGGACAGCTTGTGGATCCCGAGCTGGATCGCCGGCGAGGTGGGCGCGCCAAGCGGGCGTTGCAACAGCATGAGAACCGCCTCCGATATGCCGGCAGCTGTGATTGAATCCGCGGCGATGAAAAACAATGTGCACCAGCCGGCCAGTTGCTCGTTGCTGCATTCCATCTGTTCGCCGGCCAGACGCACCAGCAGCGTTGCACCGTCCTCTGTGGCGTTTCGACGTCTCGAGTCGATCAGACGCGCAAAGTAGTCCATCAGCGCCGCGGCGGACTGGTCTACCCTGTTCAGCGTACTCACGGACGCCAGGATTCGTTCGAACACTGCCATGAGATCCACGGCCATTCCGCTCAGCCCTGGAAGATCGTCCTTGGGAACGCACCGAAAAGATCCGATGACAAAAAGCGCCAGTGCTCTCCCGTAACCGCCAGCCTGATCGATGGCGCCATCCCGCTCTCCGCATGCGAGAAGCAGATCCGCGCGCCGTTCCAATAGCTCCGGTAGATTCATGCGCCGTATTTCGCCGAGCGCGTGGGCCAGCAGATGGCGGATAGCCTCGTGGCGCGGCGGACGTGTGAGCAAGGCAAGGGAGGAGCTGAAGCCAACCAGGCTGGACAAAGTCCAGGTTGCCGCGCCGACAAAGCGACTGCAGGAACGGCATTACGTCCAACGTGAGCGAATCCGGATGCCGCAGGATTGCGCTGACATCGGCGTAGCGCGTCAAAACCCAGGCGGCATGAACGGAACTCCAATACACCGGCATCTGCCAACGCACTTCCCTTGTAGATCCTTTCGCGGTTCGCCGGGCCTAATTCGCGCAGCGGATCGTGGACTCTAGCTGGCATCAAGCAACCTCATTCGCATGGGGCCGGCAACGACCGAGCGCAGGATGTTCGATGGAGGGAAGCGCGCCCAACTCACCTGCAAGATAAAGTTTCTGGCAGTGGTGCCGCTGTATCTTTCCGCTGGTTGTTCGCGGCAGTGTTCCCGAACGCAGCACCAGATCGTAGATCGTTAATCCGAAGCGGCGATTCACGGCCGAAACCACGTTGCTTACCAAAACATCAACGTCCAAACCTTTCAAAGCGCTGCGCTCGATTTCCAGTGCCAGCACCAGCCCTTCCCCATCAGCATGGTCTATGGAAAAGGCCGCGGCGGCGCCTGCCGATAGCGCAGGATGGCTGTCGCAAGCCTCGATTTCAATGTCGAGGGGGTCGTAATTGGCGCCGCGCATAACGATGATTTCTTTGCGCCTCCCGGTCACGACCAAACCATCGGTGCTCAGAAATCCCAAATCTCCAGTGCGCAACCAATATCCCGAATCAGCTTCGCCGGCCAGTTGGGCCTGAAACGTCGCTCTCGTCTCTTCGCCCCGGTTCCAGTATCCGGACGCGACACTGGGACCCTGCAGCCAAATTTCGCCTGCTTGACCTGGCGGCACAGGCAGGCAAGAATCCGGATCGACAACCGCAACCCGCTGGTCTTCCCAAGTGTGTCCGCAAGAGGCCAACCGCTTGCTCGCCGCATGCCCCCCGGGGCGTACTTCGGCCGAGTTCACCACATCGACCGTGGCTAGCCCCATTCCCGCCGGCGACGACGTAGCGAGCAGCGTCGCCTCCGCGAGGCCGTAGGCGGGCAATAGCGCCTTAGGGTCAAAGCCCGTGGGCCGGAATGTTTCCGCGAATTTCTCAAGCAGCCGCGGACGAATGGTTTCGCCGCCGCAAATCGCTGCTCGCCAACTGGAAATATCGAGGCCCCCATCGCGTTCAGGAACATACCGGCGAGCACAAAGATCGTAGGCGAAGCACGGCGCCATGCTTACGGTCGCGCGGTAGCGGTGGATCGCTTTTAACCACCGGATCGGCATTTGCAAAAAGGCGAGGGGCGGCATCAAAACGCAGAGCCCGCCTGCGTACACCGAATGCAGAATGCTGCCGACCAGCCCCATATCGTGATAGAGCGGCAGCCAGCTCACCACACTGTCGTCGGGGCCTGTGTTGAGCACCTGGTTAAGCACCCGCTGGTTGTGCATGAGATTGGAGTGGGTGATCATCACGCCGCGCGGAGTGCCCGTGGAGCCGGAGGTGTATTGCAGAACCGCCAGATCCTCGGACCGGACGTGCCGAGGTTGCCAGACGCCGGAATGCGGGATGTCGTCAGTAGCAATGTAGAGCATATTTGGAAGTTGCAGCCCTGTGATCCCAACTGGCCCGTCCGTTTCCTTGCAGGGGATCGATCGGAGCGACAACACCGCCGTTGCCTCGGCGTCCGCCATGATCGCACGGATGCGCGCCCATGAGTTGCCGTGGCTCGGGACGGGCGCCGCAACAGCGATCGATCCGGCATGGAAACAGCCAAAGAGCGCGGCCACAAATTCCAGGCAAGTGGGATAGGCCAGGATGACGCGCTGGCCGCCGAGCCCATTTTCTTGTAAGACCTGCGCGATCGCTCGGGCCCTGCGATCCAGCTCGGCAAAAGTAAATGACTCGGTCTCGCGCTCCCCGCGCTCCAGGCACAGGAAAGCCCGCTTATCTGGTCGGTACTTTGCCTGCCAAGTCAGGACCTCGCCGATTGTCGATGCTTCTGGATTTCGCACGGTTCCCTCAATGGGTGAACTGCGGATTGCCGGAAGTGGAGATCCTCTCGATCATCTCCGCCGAAACTACTCCAGTGGCAACGAAGTCCATCAGCAGCGGCTCCAGCAGGCCGCGTACCAACAAGTCCTTCAAGGCGTCGGCCGAATCCGGTACCCCGGTAACCGTCACTCCGGGAACTCCTGCCATGGCGTGCGCGTCGGCGGGATCCACGGTGTAGTGCTGGCCGAAGATAAGATTTACCTCCGGTCGCGCGTCTGCTTCCAGATATCGACTACGAACCTTGGTGGGGCCGGCGGCCAGAGGCTCGCGGATGGCGGAAAGCTGCGTCTTCTGGCGCGGCTTCATACCTTCGCCAGGCTGAAGTTTGGGGCTCAGCGCAAGCACCCCTCGAGCGCCCAGAGACAAGCCAAAGCGAAGCGCTCCGTGGCTGCCGACACAATTCCCCAGCGTCAGAATGCGTTTAGCGCCATATCGGGCGGCCAGCGTTCTAAAACCCTCAACTGTCGATTGGTAATCGTGGCCCAGCCCGACCACGCCCCGGCTGTACCATTGCTGTTGGAGGTCTCGGCAATAAACGATGTTCACTCCGGTCTTGCGCAATATCTTATGCATCAATGAAAAAGTCATCGAAATCCGATTATTGGTTCCCGCGAACACGATCAAAAGGGTATCGGAATTGGGGACAGGCATTTCGATAAATCCCCGCAGAGAGTCGAGTTGAATTTCAGCCGAATCTTGATTGCGCGAGGACGCAGAGAGGGGTTGGGCCAGGCCCATACGATCGATCTGGCGAACCATCAAGAGAAGTTGACGGGCGCCCGGGTGGCGGACTACCAGCCGCGAGAGCAGGGGACGCGCGACCTCGATTAAGCCATATTCGACCAGGATCTTCGCCGCCTCAAGCTGTGCTGGAGCAACCGCGGTTGTTGAGCGTGCGACGGCTACGGCCTCTTCTATTTCCACGCGCCAATCGTAGCCGCCTTGTGCCTGCTTCAGGCGGCGGATCTCCTGCTTCGGACGCAGGTCCAGAGGGGCTGCGGCTGCCGCTTCCTCAAACAAAGTAAGGGCAGCTGGCCTATCGCCTCGCGCCTAGGCCGTCTCGGCCAGTCCTATCATGGCTTCGATGTTCCCTGGCGAGTCTTTCAAGATGCTTCGGTAAGTCCGCTCGGCATCATCCCACCTCGACAGGTCGCAAAAGGTGCGGCCAAGATCGATGTGGAACTGAACATTGTTCGGATCGGACTCCACCGCAGCGAGAAATTGCTCTAATGCGCCGGCCCAGTCTCGCTTGGTCCGTGCCAGGGCGCCGAGAGCCGCGCGGACCTGCGCATGGTTTGGCGCTTGCATGAGCACGCGTTGATAGATCGCTTCGGCTTCCTCGAATCGGCGCATGAGCCCAAGAATCTTGGCCAGAGTAATCTGCGCCTGCAGATCGATTGGGTTCAGCTCGGCGGCAGCTTTGAAATGCGCCAAGGCAGCTTCATGATTGCCGCGTTTGCGGGTAAGCCAGCCCAGTCCCATGTGCGCCTGCACATGCTCCGGGCTTCTAGCGAGAATCTTCCTATAGACCGAAGTCGCCTCTTCTGCTCGATCCAACTCGCGCAACGACGTCGCCAGTTGCGCCAGGGTAGCGAGGTTGTTCGGGTTAGCCTCGTCCGCCGCGAGTAGACATTCAAGCGCGGCCGTAAAATGCGCGACTGCGGCTTCATGATCGTGGCTTGCGCGGGCGATCCCGCCCAACCCCAGGTGCGAAGGTGCATGCCTAGCGCTTCTGCAAAGAATCTTCCGATAAATCGACGCTGCTTCTTCCGTCTGATTCAAGTCGCGCAAAACCGCAGCGAGTTCGGTCCATGCCTGGAGATTGTCTGAATCGAGCGAAACGGCCGCCCGTAGGTAATTTCTTGCGGACGTATCGTCCCCCAGCCGCCTTTCGATACGGCCCAGCGCCAGTACCGCCTTAATGTTGGTCTTCTCATGCTCTACAATTTCGCGGTACGCCGCCCTCGCCTCGTCAAGGCGTCCGGCGCTGAAATGAGCATCGGCCAATAGGCGAAGCTTCTCGCGGTTATCCGCGGCCGCATTATCGCCGCCTGATTTCAGGGGACGGTTGCCGTCGCTTGTCACCCGTGACGCCTTGCCTGTCTCCATGCTCTACCCCGGGCACTTAGTTGCAGTTTCCAGGTTAGCCCAAAGCATAGCTTCCGTCACACTGGCTGCGGCTTCATCATCCTCATTCAGAGCGAATTCGAGAGCCATTGACTCCGGGCGGCATGATTGGTCCCGTCACGGGCGCATAGGGCTGGCGGTTCTCCCATGGAAACGCTACCGAAGGGACGTCCCGGCCAACGAACGCGCATAGTTCTGGCCAGCCATCGCCGCCAACAATGTTCAGCTCTAGAAAGCGATCAGCCGGCTTGTCTCGAAAGAATTGTTGCACTCGCTGCTGGTGAGCTTCGAACGCTTCGCGATAATTCCTGTACTTGAAGTACAGGCTGCGATCGATGTTGCGGAGCTCGATCCCATAATGAAATGCTCTCGGCTCTTCCATGGCCGCCTTGATCTGATCAAAATCGGACATCCCAAGATGTCTGCGCCAATGACGGGACAGGGAAGTAACCCAGCTATCAAATGGCCGGGTCGTGAAAATGAATTTTGAATTGGGGAACAGGTCGTAGAAAGATTCAAATCTCGTAGTGATCGGCGTATCGGTAAAAGCATCGAAAATGGGGAGATCATCGTCTGAGATTAATGCGCAGGTGAGCGGATTGGACCAATGGAGCGTGTTGAAGCCGAGCACAGTCAATGCGGCCGCCAGCGTGGTGGTTCCGGTCTTGGAAAGTCCGATTCCGAAAAGTTTTGGTTTTGAATAATCGGGATATCCAGGCCCACAAAGTATGGCCGCAATGCGGCACAAGGCCTCTCCGTGCTCACCGAGATGCGGGCGTTCCGCTAAATCCCGCATCGCCTTGATGACACCCTTCCTATCCCGGAGGGCGAGCCGAATCCGCGCGGTCAGGACGTCCAACGTAACCTGATCTGACCCCTTCAGAGAACTCCGCATGGCCGCGGCGCGCTGTAGGAGGACACCCCAAATTCGCTGGCGCTCGCGACCTTCGTAAAGGGCCGGAACAAAGCCGAATAGGCCGCTGAGCTCATCCGGCCGGCGCGCGCGCTCCAGCATGCGCGTGAATGTCACACCGGCCTCAACAGAGGCTCGCACATTCCTGGAAAGTGGCCCGCCCCAGGTCTCAAAACGCTTGAGACGGATCAGCAGATCTAGGCGCCGCTCGGCCAGCGCAAGAGTTTCGATTTCTCGAAGGGGGCTCGAGTTAAGAACCCTCAAAGCGACCTCCGGCCGGCCCGTGGACGCGTACACCCAAAGCAAAAGCATGAGCGCGTTTTCCGAGCCTGGGGACCGTTCGACGACGTTGCGGACGATGGCCTCAGCTTCAGCGGCCCGGCCAAATTCAAGCAGCGCGCTGGCACGCATCACTCTCCAGCCATCCGACCCGGGCTGATGCCCAAATCTCCCAAGAACCTCGTCGCACCGGGCTAAGGCTTCCGGCCAACGGCGCTGCCGGAGGGCGATTTGCGCCAGACCTACATATCCTGGAGGCTTGTCCGGAAACTCGCGGACCAGATCGACTAGGAGGTCAGTGGCTTCTCGATGTTGACCTAGCTCGTAGAGGGCCATTGCGCGCGCGCTCAGCCAAAACACATTGCGCTGGCCGTCAAACGTGGTTAGAATGCTGTCCCAGCGCGTCAATGCCTCGGGCCAGCTCTTACGCCGCATGGCAACCTGCGCCAAGCCGACAAAGGCACCCGGATGACGAGGGAACGCTCGCAGCATGGCGCGAAACAGTAATTCGGCCTCATCGAACAGGCCCGCTTCTGTCAGTACGCGGCTGCATCGAAGAGCGTCCGCGGCACTGGAAACCGGGCCTAGCCGAGACAGTTCACTTCCGATGAAGGCCGCCCGCGATCGATCGTTGAACCGCTTCGCGACGTCGGAGACGACGTCGGCGGGCGAGACCGCCGGCCGCGCTTGCTTAGCCACTAACTTGGGTTTGGCTGTCACTCCGCTTTGCAGTGCATACAGAGGTTTCATTCGGGACGTGTGATTCGCCAAGAGTCCCCTCCGGGCTTCCAGAGTATGGAACGATCCGCCGTCCACAGGAAAATGTTTACCACAGGAACGACCCGCTGCGTGCGATGCTCAGCCGAGCGGAACCGGGTCCAGCAGGATAGCGCAGCTTTTAGAGGGCAACTTTCGGGGTTCCTACTTCCCCTCGCGTTCTACTCCAGCAGACGGGTTGGAATTCTCAAAGGCCCGCTGCGTCGTTAGGCGAATCTTCCAAAACGCTACTTGAATTTTTCTCCGTAGTGGCCAGAGCTATAGTACGCGATCCCGTTATGCTGCCTGATCTCCGTCCTCCCGCTTCCTTCGAAGTACGATGGCACGATCTCGGACGGACAGTAATGCGTGACAACGCTCTTCCGAGTGTAAATTGGCGAAATCGATCTTCCGCCATGCGGAAGATCGGCGGCCCAAAAGAGAACATCGCCCCGCTTTGCCATGAAGCGTTCGGTTCTAAGTGACATTCCTCGTGCCACGGCTTTAATCGATCTGACATGCTGGGCGACCGCCTGTTCTATATCCGCCGCACGATCAAGCCGGATCAGTTCCTGGGTGCCTTTGTAGGCGCCGCCGTACAGATATTCCGGCATGCGTTGGCCGCCCACGTGATAGAAAAGCTCCCCGGCGCCGTCGCGAACGTCCTCCAGAGCGATCCAGGAAGCGGCGAACTGCGTAGGCAACGAATAGTTCACGTAGGCTGAATCCTGATGGGCCTCCTGGGCAGACCCGCGCCAAAACGACAGCGTTTGGGTGGCGAGCGCCCGGCGTTCGAAAAGCAGATGCAGGAAGTCGAGCACATTGTCACAAAAGATCGCGTTTCGTACCGGCTCTGAAATCCAGTGCAGATCCAGGGCTTTGGCTGCGCTGCTCTGTGTTTCGGGGACCCAGGGCAGGTTCCTTCCAATACCGGTAATGTTGAATTTCATTGACGGAAAGCCGCCTTCATAGGCCTTGTTGATGTCCGCGATCACCGCGTCCAGGATTCGTTCTGGTACGGCTTTTTCGATAACAACGTAACCGTCCGCAATCCACTTGAAAAGCAAACCTGCCTGTTGCTGCGTGATAGTTCCCAATTCCAGCCGGCCGCGAACCAGATCCAACGCGTTCGCCTGATCTGTCCAAAGGCCGCCAAAGCGCGATCGAAAGCCCGCCGCGTTGCAGGGCCGCGGCGCGTTTCGATTCGGCAAGTAGCCGCGATGCCGTCCCAGCCGAAGGTAATGATCGGTTAGGTTCTTGGCCCAGCCGGCATCGATGTCGCGGGTCGCGGCAGGATAGGCCTGTTGATACCAGTTTTCATCGACCTCGGGCAAGCCACAGAGCCCCGCGGATCGTCCAACCGCGCAATAATGGGCATAACCGGACGGCCACTCTCCGCCGGCCACCGCCTGAGCCACTTGGTCATACCGCTGAAGGTAAGCGGCCTCGTCAAAACCTAACAGATCTGCTTCGGACAGCATAGTTGGTCCATCTCCGCCTATGTCGATAGTATGACCAATCCATGCGGGGACAGCACAATAGTCAACAGGATTCTGTTTTAGGACCAAAGATGGTTATTGATCGGGGCGGGGGCGATTTGAACGCCCGACCCCCTGCGCCCAAGGGATAGTAGTCTGCTCCAAGGGTTCCATCGTTTATCGCTGAATCCAGACAATTACAACAATTTTGGGAATCAGCTTTCGCTCAAAAGGCTTCGGGCACAGTTTTGGCACAGTTGAATGGGGTGACCCCCTCGGTCGAGACAAACGGCTGTTGGCATACCTCAACCTCTGACCCGCCCCGGTTTTTGAGACATGGTGGAAGTTGAGACTTGGACCTGGTGACCCGCCCCGGTTTTTGAGACATGGTGGAAGTTGAGACTTGGACCTGGGATGTGATCCGCAGCCCCGTGTTTCCGGCCTGCTGTGGCCTAAAGTAACTCAATTGAACGTCTCCATCAAAACCGGCGATTCAGGAAGGCCCTTCGTTTTCATAACTGGTTCAGAAGGCATGGCCGCAGCCGTGTCAAGGGCGGGCGGTTTTTGCCCGGCGCCAGCGAACCCTTGACGCGGCTGCGGTTTTGCCTTATTTACGATTGGGAAAACGAAGGGCCGCGATCTTACCGCACTTACAAACTCTGCTGGCGTACGGTCGGCAAGTGCGCTGTGCGGGCGATTCTGGTTATAGTCGCTTCGCCAGTGTTCGATTTTCTCCCGAGCATCGGCGAGGTTGAAGAATACTTCCCCGTTCAGACATTCGTCCCGCAAGCGACCATTGAAACTCTCGACGAAGCCGTTCTGAACGGGCCGGCCTGGCCGGATGAAGTCCATCTGCACTCCTGCCCCATAGGCCCACGCTTCCATCGCCCGGCCGGCGAATTCGCCGCCATTATCTGTGGTGATCGATTCCGGCGCTCCGCGCAAGGCAACCAGCCGTTTCATCTGCTCCACTACTTTCTCCCCCGTTTGGGAGCGGTCCGCAAAAGCACACAGGCATTCCCGAGTGTACTGATCCACCACCGTCAAAATGCGGAACCAGCGCCCATCGGCCAGCCGGTCGCTCACGAAATCCATGCTCCAGCGTTGGTTCGGACGAGCGGCCCCGGACAGTGGAACACGCACCTGCGCCGCACGTTTCGCTCGTTTCTTGGTTCGCACCTGCAACTGCTCCGCCCGATAGAGTCGATACACTCGTTTGGCATTCACCTTCCACCCTTCGCGCCGCAGCAACACCGTCAATCGCCGATATCCGTAGCGAGTTCGGCTGCCGGCCAACTCTCGCAGTCGCATCCGCAGCCCCGTTTGAGGATCGCGGCGGCTTTGATAGCGATTGGTCCAACGGGTAATCCCGAACAGCCCGCAAGCGCGCCGCTCGCTCAGCCGATGCGCCTGCCGTACTTCCCGCACCAGTTCGCGGCGCACCGCGGGCTTCAGGCCTTTTTTGACAGCACCTCCTGCAGAATATGCTTGTCCAGCGTCAGGTCCGCCACCAGAGTCTTCAGCTTCCGATTCTCCTCGCGCAGCTGGCGTAGCTCGCGCAGCTCGCTTAATGCCAAGCCGGCATAGCGCCGCTTCCAGCTGTAGAAAGCCTGCTGCGATACACCCATTTCGCGGCAGATCTCGCTCACTTTCTGGCCCGCTTCGGCCTGCCGCAACGCCCGTACGATCTCCTCTTCGCTGTGCCCTTTCCTCGGCATGTTTCCTCCTTCTGCCTTCGTCCAGAGGATCACATCCCGGCCCCGTCCTCAACTTATCCGCTGTCTCGTTTTCGGGTTTTGGGT
>CAWGOZ010000001.1:0-46929 GCA_963824345.1 Bryobacterales bacterium | reverse complement strand
CCCAGCTCAAGATCTTCGCCCTCTTTGACAAGCACGCCACCACAGGCTCGGAAGACTGTCTCTACCTCAATCTCTGGACGCCTCGCATGACAGCCGGCGAGGTTAAGGCAAAGCGCCTGCCGGTGATGGTGTGGATTCACGGCGGCGGCGACACCATGGGACTGGCCGGCGCAACCCCTGGCAACCACTTGGCCGGCGCCGAACAGGTGATCGTCGTATCGTTGCAATACCGCCTCGGGATTTTTGGTTGGTTCAGCCATCCCGCGCTGCGCAACGCCGCGGCAACCCCGGCCGACGTATCCAGCAATTTCGGGCTGCTGGACATGATCGCCGGATTGCGATGGGTGCATGACAACATTGCGGCCTTCGGCGGCGATCCCGCCAATGTCACCATCTTCGGCGAAAGCTCGGGCGGCCACGACGTGGTGGCGCTGCTCGCGTCCGCCCCCGCCAAAGGATTGTTTCAGCGCGCCATTTCCGAGAGCGGCAGCGTCCATGCCACTCCCCGCTCGGAAGCCGAAAACTATAGCGACGACGCCCAGCCCGGTCTGCCGTTCAGCGCGCGCGGGTTCGTCAACCTGCTGTTGATGGCCGATGGCGCGCCCAACCGCGCCGCTGCCAAAGCGCGGCAGCAGGCCATGGACGACCGAACGCTGCTGGCCTATCTGCGTGGCAAATCGCCGAAGCAACTTCTGAAAGTCGTGACGGGCGATACCTTCGGCATGTACGATTGGCCCGTCATCATTCGCGATGGCTATAGCGTGCCCGACCAGCCGATGATGCGTGACTTCGACGATCCGGCGCGTTATAACGCCGTGCCTGTGATGCTGGGCGGCAATCGCGACGAGTACAAGCTGTTCATGATGGCCGATCCGGATCTCACGGCCACGCGCTTCGGCTTCCTTCCGCGCATCCGGGATCTCGCCGCCTACAATCGGATCACGGGCTATTACTCGGCCCGATGGCGCGCCGAAGCGGGAGGCGAGTTGGCGGCAATCCTGCACAAGAGCCAGGGCGATACGGTTTACACCTATCGCTTCGACTGGGACGACGAGCCGGCCTATAGCCTGGTCAACCTGCACGATCTGTGGGGCGCGGCGCACAGCATCGAGATCAATTTCGTCTTCGGCGACGACGTAACTACCGGCTTGCCGCTGGTCCGCTCGAAATCCAACGCTGCCGGCCGCGACGCGTTGTCCCGCGCCATGATGGGCTATTGGGCCGGCTTTGCCCGCGACGGTGCGCCCGGTAATGGCGGCGATCCGGCGAATCCCGTCTGGCAGCCGTGGCGCGAGAGCGGACCTTCGCTGATGATTCTGAATACAGTCGATCACGGCGGCCTGCGCATGCTTGACGAACGCGAGCGTATCGCCGATATCAAAGCGCGCCTGCGCGCCGACAGCGCCATCCCAACGCCCCAGGCTCGCTGCCAACTCTATGCGGGGCTCTTTCACGCCGGCTTCGGCGACAGAAATTATTGGGACGAGGCCGAATACAATTCCCTGGGTTGCGCAGCTTATCCCCCTGGAAGCTTTCCAGCAGACCGGGTCTCTGACCCTTCGACAGATTAGGCTTTATGGCGGAGAGAGAGGGATTCGAACCCTCGATAGAGTTTCCCCTATACACGCTTTCCAAGCGTGCGCCTTCAACCACTCGGCCATCTCTCCGGGGTGTGCGTGTGACGGCGGGCGTACACGCCGCGACCTTCAGTCTAACACGCGATAGCGCGAACCCAGACTGAAGCGGGGCGGCTTTTCCGCCGATGAATACGATAGCGGAACTCTCTCTGATTGACCATGGCTTCGCTCGCTTACAAATGGACGGCTGCGGTCGCGCTCGCGCTCTCGCTCGCGCTGATCGCCGGCATTTGGCACCTGGGAAGCAATTCCATGATCGCGTGTGGATTTTTCGGCGCATTCTTTATTTTTGTCGGAATCCGCCCGGGATGGAAACTTCTCCTGATTGCCGCGGCGGCCGGAGCCGGTTACGCTGCCTGCTATGCATTATTGGGAGGACCCTTCGACCGTGCACCTCTGGTCGCCCTCATCAGCGCTGGTGCGTTCTTGGGTGTCGGAAGCATCACGGTGATGGCTTGGCAAACGATCTGGGCGTCGCCGGACCATCCAGACCTTCGGGCGGCGGCGTTGCGAGATGCTCTGGTATTGCCCGCGTTCTCGCTGGTGGCCGGCCTGGGAATGAATTGGGCCAACGGATTCCCCGAACGCACCTATGATCACCTGCTCTATGCCTTTGACGGCGTGCTTTTCAGGATCCCTCCAGGCCAAACCGTCACGGCCCTGTTCCGGACCCTTCCGTGGATCGCCGAAGCGTCGTCGGTCGCCTACCAGGGCCTGCTGATCTTTCCGCCGCTATACCGCGGGTGGGCGCTGCACCGCGGCCTCAGGAACAGCGGCGTAAACGTGCTGCACGCCTTCGTCGTCGCGGGCTTGGCCGGATTCGTCCTCTATCAGGTCTGTCCCGCCGAAGGCCCGGTTTATGCATTCGGAGCCCGGTTCCCGGATCATCTGCCCAACTGGCGCGACGTCTCTCTGGCGCCCTACTTGAGCGCGGGCATTCATAATGCAATCCCGTCCATGCACATGACTTGGGCCCTGCTGATCTTGTGCAGCGCCTTGGAACTGGGTCCGCTGGCGCTTGCGATGGCCGGCGCCCTCACCGGTTTCACGCTATTGGCCACTCTGGGATCCGGAGAACATTATCTGGTGGATCTGGTAGTTTCCGTTCCGTTAGCATGCGCGGTTTGGAATGCCTTTCGCCGCGACAAACCGCGAGTCGCGCTGGGCCTCGGCTTGGTATGCGCTTGGCTGATTTACTTGCGATCCGAAGCCTTCTTGCTATGCCCCGGTATCGTCAACTGGATGTTCATCACTGGAACGTTCGCCGCGGTTGCAACAGCCGAGTATCTCAAAAACCGTGCGATCGGGTTAGGTTCTGCGCTGGGTGCGCGCGAGCAGCTTCCTGGCGCGCGCCAAGGCCATGGCTTCCGCTTCCTCGCGCGTGTCGGCGACAATTCGAACCAGCGCGGCTCCCGGTGAAACGTTATCCGCCTTGGTGTGCCACTTGTCTCCAAGCTGATAGGTGGTGAGATTCACCTGCCAACCGTCCACCTCCACCTGCCGCTCGCTGAAGTGCTCGGGCTTCACGCTCCAGTCACCCTTGTCCCACCGATTTCGCCGCGCCCTTTTCCACCGGCGCGCCCACCAGATTGCCCCACTCGGTCCACGATCCGTCGTAGTTCACTACGTTCGCGACGCCCAACAGATACTTCAATACGAACCAGGTGTGGCTCGATCGCTCGCCGATGCGGCAATACGCGATCACCGGCTTGGATTCATTCACGCCCTCTGCGCCATAAATCTTCTGCAATTCTTCCAGCGATTTGAAAGTACCGTCGTCATTGCACGCTTTGCCCCACGGTACGCTACGCGCGCCGGGGATATGGCCGCCGCGCTGGCAGGTCTCCGGCAACCCGGGAGGGGCGAGAATTTCGCCCGAAAATTCCTGCGGGCTGCGCACGTCGATCATCACCGCGCTCGCGGCCTTCTGCGCCTGCTGAACCTGCGGCAGGTAGGCTCGGATCGAAAAGTCCGGCCCGCTGGCCTGATAGGGCTTCGCGCTGGGCGTGGGCCGGGACGGAGCGGTATCCAAATCGCGCCCTTCGGCCAGCCATTTCTTGCGTCCGCCGTCCATGATGCGTACGTCCTGGTGCCCGTAAATTTTCAACTGCCAAAAGGCCCACGCGGCGAACCAGTTGTTGTTGTCCCCGTACAAAACCACGGTGGTGTCGTTGCCGATGCCCGATTGCGTTAGCAAAGCTTCGAATTGCGCCTTCGGCAGAATGTCGCGAACCACCGTGTCGCAAAGCTGCGTGTTCCAAGCCCAGGCGATTGCCCCGGGCACGTGAGCTTCGTCGTAGGCCTTGGTGTCAACATCTACTTCCACCACCCGGACACTGTTGTCCGCGGCGTGAGCAGCCACCCAGGCCGTGTCTACCAATACTTCCGGATGCGCAAAAGTGCTCATGAACTCTCCAGGATCGAATCTCCGGTTTCAGGCCAGGTCGAACTTTTCGTGATGCAGCAGCGGATCGGCCTTCACCAGCACCGGCCGGCGCAGCACTTCCTCGATTTCCTCGAGAGATTTATTCTGATTCGATTTGAGATACTTCGCTACGTCCGGATGCACGCGTAGCAAGGCGTCTTTGCCCTCGATGGCGGCGGCCATTTTACCGGCTTCCTGCAGGATTTCGCTGACGATGGTCTGCACGCTCTTCACGTAGCCCGCGCCTTCGCAATGCGGGCATGGCATACAGAGGGCCCGTTCCAAGCTTTGTTTCACGCGTTTGCGCGTAATGGCCACCAGGCCGAAATCGTTGAACTGCAGAATTTTGTAGGGTGCCCGATCGGACCGCATGGCGTCCTCCAGCGTCTGCATCACCTTCTGGCGATTCTTGCGCTCGTCCATGTCGATGAAATCCACCACGATGATGCCCCCCAGATCGCGCAGGCGGATCTGGCGCACGATTTCCTTGACGGCTTCGGTATTGGTTTTGACGATGGTGTCTTCCAAGCGGTTGGACCGGCCGACGTATTTGCCGGTGTTCACATCGACGGCCACCAGCGCTTCGGTCTGGTTGATGACGATATGGCCGCCGGACTTCAGCCACACTTTCGGCCGCAGCGCTTTTTCCAATTCCGCGGTGATATTAAATGCGTCGAAAATGGGCTCGGGACGCGTGTACAATTTCACGCGCGAAACCAGGCTGGGTTGAAAGCGCTGCACGAAACGCAGCACGTTTTCGTACAAGTCTTCGTTGTCTACCCAAATGTCCTTGAAGTCTTCGGTGAACTGATCGCGCAGCGTGCGCTCCACGATGTCGAGATCGTGATGCAGCAGCAGCGGCGCGGGCTTCTTTTCGGCTTTCTGCCGGATGTCCAGCCAGAGGTTGGACAGGAAGTTCATATCGGCCGCGAGATCCTCTTCGCTCTTGCCTTCGCCCGCGGTGCGCACGATGAAGCCGCCCGAAACTCCGGCGTGATGAATCTGCAGAATCCGCTTCAGGCGCTGGCGCTCCTCGTCACTGGCGATCTTACGGGAAACGCCGGTATGCTCGAGCGTCGGCATGTACACCACGTAGCGTCCCGGCAGCGCGATATGGGAGGTGATGCGCGCGCCTTTTTGTCCCAAGGGCTCCTTGGCGATTTGAACGATAATCTCCTGGCCTTCCTTGAGAAGCTCGCTGATGGAGGGCATGGGAGCTCTTTCGGAACGGCCCTCCGGGCGCGTGAATGTTCTGGGCTCCGTGCGCTGCTCCGGGCGATGCTCCGGACGTTCTCCGGAAGTTTCGGGACCCGCTGATTCGCCGCGGGGCGCGCCCTCGCCGCGCATCTTGCGGCGCATGCGGCGCGGCATACGGTGCATGTAGCGCCCGCCTTGTTCGCGTACCTCGGCGGAGAGTGGCGCGGAACCGGATGGCGCCTGCTCCAAACCCGCTTCCACTGGAATGCCTGTTCCCGGCTGATATACTTCCACCACGATTTCCTCGCTTACGATTACTGCTTCCGGCTCGGCCGAAGCCACCGTATCCTCTGCAATCGCCGCGTCCTCCGGCTCGCCTATTTCTTCCGCCAGTTCTTCGGCAAGCTCTTCGGCTAGCTCTTCCGCCAGTGCTTCCTGCGCCGATGCGGCGGCGATGCCGGCCGGCGTCTGGAGTTCGGCTACGGCAGCTGCTTCCTGCAGATCGCGAATTTCGTCTTCCTCGGCGCTGTCCAGAGGCTGAATGCTGGAGCGGCTGTATTTGGCGAGAGACTCGCCGGGCAGCACCGAAAAGTCCGTCGCGCCGGCGCTCGGCGGCTCCACCCGCGGCGGAGCAGGCGCAAACCCGTGAGGCGCCACGGAAGTGGTCTCAACCGCGGCGGCGGGCTCCGGGGCTCGCGGCGGGCGCGAGACTTCGGACGCGTACTTGGAATCGGGAAATCCTCGGCCGCGATTGCGCCGCCGGCGGGAGCGTCTGCCGCGGCCGCCTTCCTCGCCGCGATCGTTACCCCGATCCATTCGATCAGTGCGCGGCGCCGCAGCGGACGCGGGCTCGCCCACTCCCGCTATGGCGGGCGTTTCCCTTTCGAGAGACTCAGACACCAGCTCTTGAGCGGGTGGCCGGTCCGCTACTGTCGGACGTTCAGCCGGCGGACGATTGCCGCGCTCGCCACGGTTCCCGCGCTCCGCGCCCCCGCGCTCCGCGCCCCCGCGCTCTGCGCCCGAGGACTCCCGGTTGACCGTTACCCGGTCGAAATCCTCGCCGCCCTCGTCCGCAAAGTCCGACACATACAGGAACGTGTCGCGCTCCAGGCCCAAGTCGACAAAAGCCGACTGCATTCCCGGCAAAACGCGCGTCACCCGTCCTTTATGAATGCTGCCCGCCAGCGAATACTCGTTGGCGCGTTGGAAAAAAACCTCGACCAGCTGGTCGTCCTCGAGAATCCCCAGCTTGATCTCGTGGCGATTCGCCGAGATCACCAATTCCTTGCTCATGGCTGCTCCTCTAGTACAGCGCGGGAACGTGAGCTTCAGAAAGCCAGAGGGGCCACTCTCCGTCCGTTGCCCGGGTGATCCAAAGGACCGTTGTCCCGGGCGCGAACGTAAAATCTTTCAGCCTGGCAAGGCGGAGAACCGATTCTCGAACACCTTACCCGCCGGCGCCGCCCTTGCGGCGCTCCATCCCCCTGCCGGTCGGAACGCGGACCCTCGGCAGATGGATCAAACTCGCTGCACCCTCAATCTTCTGGAAAGCCGGCCGTCTCCCGGCCGCTTCAGTTCACAAATCGCCGGAGCCGGACATTGTTCACGAGCCCCAGCATTAAAAACATCGCTACGATATTCGATCCGCCGGAACTCATCAGCGGCAGCGGAATGCCCGTGACCGGCATCCGTCCCACCACCATTCCGACATTCACCAACACGTGAAACAACAACAATGCCGCTACGCCCATGCAGATATACATCCCCGCCTTGTCCGGCGCGGTTTGCGCGTTTTGAACGATCTGCATCAGCAACAAAAAATACAACCCTAGCGCCACGATGACACCCACGAACCCGTGCTCTTCGGCGAAGGCCGAAAAGATGAAATCCTTCTGCGAAACCGGCAAGAAACGTCCCTGCGTTTGAGTCCCTTTGGTGACGCCGCGCCCCCACAGCGCGCCCGAGCCGACCGCTATTTTTGACTGGATCACCTGGTATCCGGATCCCTTCGGATCCTGATTCGGGTCCAGGAAGCTGACCACGCGGGCCCGCTGATAATCCTTCAACACAACCCAATAGCCGATCGGCGCCGCCACCGCCACCAGCACCAAAATCGCCACTGCGTACTGCCAACGAAAACCCGCCAAAAACACCCCGACCCCCAGGATCGGGACGAAAGTCAAAGCGGTGCCGAGATCGGGCTGAATCATCACCATGATCAGCGGCACGCCCACCAGGCCAGCCAGCTTGAACAAATCCCGCAACTCCAGCTGCTCGCCCTTCAGCTCGGACAGATACCGAGCCACCAACAGGACTATCACCAGTTTAACGAATTCGGAGACCTGCAGACGAAAACCCGGAATGCCGATCCAGCGCCGGGATCCGAACGCCGTCATTCCGACCGCGAAGGTGGCCGCCAGTGTCACCACCGCCAGGCCATAAAAGACGTACGCTTGCCCCAGCAAGCTGTGATAGTCGATCAAAGTTCCGATCCACAGCGCCACGAACCCGGCCAGAATCCAGATGCCTTGCTTCCACCAGGCTTCGGCGAAGCGGGTGTCCTTGGTGGCGCTGAAGATTTGCAGCACCCCCAGCGCGCAGATGGCGCACACCAGCACCACCATCAGCCAATCGAAATCGCGAATCGAGCGGTGCGCCGGCATATTACTGATTCACGGCCGCCGCGGATGCCGAAGCCGAAGCCGAAACCGGCAGCGTGGGGGGCGCTCCGAGCAGATCCCCTGGAACACGCGCGAATTGCGGCTGCGGCTGTGCCAGGCGGGCCTTCTTGTCGAAATACGCCTTCAGCACGTCGCGCACGATGGGCGCCGCAAGCTGCCCGTGTACGCCGTTCTCAAATAACGTGGCCACCACGATCTCGGGGTTGTCGCGCGGAGCGAAGCCCACGAACCAGGCATTGTCTTTCATATCTTCAGCCACTTTGAATCCGGCCTTGATGGCGGCGTTCGAAACCAGCTGCGCGCTGCCGGTTTTGCCGCACACGTCGATGCCCGGGATTCTGGCGCGGACTCCCGTGCCGCCCTCATTCACCACCCCGTACATGCCCGACACCACCTTGCCGATGTTCTCCAGATTCACTTCGCCGCGCCGCGCCGGCTGCACGTGCGCTTCCGCCACCAGGTGCGGCTGAAACCACATCCCGCCAATCGCCATTCCGCCGATGGCCGACGCCATTTGCAGAGGCGTCACCGTGGTTGCGCCCTGCCCGATGGCCACCGAAATGTTCTCGCCCGCAAACCATTTCTCGTGCAGCGTGCGGATCTTCCAGCGCCGCGACGGCACCACGCCCTCGGCTTCGTGCGGTAAGTCGATCCCGGTCTTGTGCCCGTAGCCGACCATTTCCGCGTAGCGCGCGATGTCATCGATATCCATGCGGTTGCCCACGTTATAGAAAAACGTGTCGCAGGAATGCACCAGCCCCTGGTGCAACCCCAGGGTGCCATGTTTGCCCCAGCATTTGTAGAAGTGTCCGTAGAACGTGGCGCCGCCCGGGCAACTGGTGTGGAAATTATCGTCGATCACTCCGGTCTCCAGACCCGCCAGCGCCATAATAGGCTTGAAGGTGGAACCGGGCGCTTGTTGCGCCTGGATGGCGCGGTTCATCAGCGGATGCGCCGGATTATCCACCAGATCCTTCCAGTCCTTGGATCGGATGCGGCCCGCAAACAGATTAGGATCGAACGCGGGGTGGCTCACCATGGCCAGTACTTCGCCGGTGCGCGGGTCCAGCGCCACCACGGCGCCGCGGCGGTTTTCCAAGGTCAGCTCGGCCACCGCCTGCAGATCCAGGTCGATGGTCAATTGCAGGTTCTTGCCGGGGATGGCTTCCTTGTCGTCCAGAACATGGCGCTCGTTGCCATAGCTATCCACTTCCACGCGCCGCTGCCCGTCCACGCCCATCAGCTGATCGTTGTACTGGCGTTCGATGCCGTCCTTGCCGATCACATCGCCCTGGTGAAAATTCGCAAAATCCGGCGTGCTCAACTCGGCTTCGCTAATTTCGCCAACATAGCCGATGACATGCGCCGCCAAGCCGTCGCGAGGATACAAGCGGTGTTGGACGTGGACCACTTCCAACTCCGGAAACGTGCTGGCATCCTTATGGGAATCGACGAACGCCAATTCTCCCGGCGTCAGCTCTTCCTTGATCGCGATCGGCTCATACTGCGGGGCTCCGCGCGATTGAAACCGGCGGACCCTCGCCACCAGGCCGTCATAGTCCAGATTCAACCCTTCGGCAATCGGCCGCAGATGCTCCATCTTCAGATTTTCGCGCGATAGGTACAGGCTGAACGAGTCATGGTTGTCCACAATCACCCGTCCGTCGCGGTCCAGGATTTTGCCCCTCGGGGCCAGCACCGGAATCGACTTCACGCTGTTCTCCAGCGCGCGCTCCTGGTACACCTCCGGGTTGCGGATCTGCAGGTCCCAGAAGCCGGTGAGCAGGAACAGAAAAACCGCCACGGTAAGGTACTGAAAGAACGCGATCTTTTGCGCCGCGTACTTAGCGTCGTCGCGCAGAAGCTGGTTCGCGGAGGCCTGCCCGTCGTCGCGCCCGAGGTGAAGTTTCAGCATGCCATTCCGAGTTCAGTTCGCCACTTTTAGTTTATCTAAAATACGGAACAAGGGTAGGGCCACCGCCGCGTTCAGCAGCCCAAATACCAGGTTTTGCTGTACATCGAACGCAATGATCTCTCCCAACAGCGCGCGCGCCAGCACCCAATAGAAGAACTGATGGAAGAAGTAGAAGAAGAACGCCAGGATGAACGTAACCACCGGGTTTTGCACGTCGAAGCGCATGCTGACGGAGGCGGCGAAGTATCCCACCAGCGTTTTGACGATGCCGTACATGCCGATCGGCTGATGCGACAACGAGTCCTGCACCAGGCCGATAAACATCCCATAAAAGAGCGCTGGAATCGGCCCGCGATTGCTCAGCGCGAAATGCACCGTGATCAGCAGCGGCAGCTCCAGATAGGCCAGAAACGGGATGAAGCGCGGCAAGTAGACCTGCGACAGCACCGCCACCAGCGGGATCGCCACCAGCCACACGAAGCGAAAACGGTTGGCCGTTTCCTTGCGCGGCGCGTCGCGCAATAGGTGCTCGGTGTACTCGGTCATTGCTCTTTTGGCGGATTGCTGGGCGGATTGTTCGCCGGATTATTTGGCGGCGCCGAAGGCACAGCCTGAATTGGAGGCGCGCCATGAATGGGGGGGATCTTCGTGAAATCGGGAGGCTTCGATCCCGGTATCCCCTCGCCAAACACGTGCTTCTGATCCTCTCCGGCTTGCTTATAAATCGCGCGGAGGCGGTCGGCATCGGTAGCCAATGCGCCCGGCTGTGGAGCGCCCTGCGGAGTCTCGCCGGCGGTTTCGGCGGGCAGCGGTAGAATGCGATACCCGGGAGCGGCCAATTCCCCCGCCGGCACCTCCTGGTGGACTCCTTGCAACACGATCAGGACCTCTTCCACGCTGCCCGGTTGCGCGCTTGGGCTGATATAAATCTCCTTGAACGTCTTGCCGTTTTGCACCGCCGCAACTTGGCCCACCGGGAAGCCTTTGGGGAAAATACGGTCGTCGCCCGACGTGTAAAACCACTCGCCCACGTCGACGCGCTCTTCGTTCTGGACGTAGTCCACCAGACATTCCGCGTGCCCTTGTCCTTTGAGCGTGCCATGCACGCGGTTCTTTTGCGATAGCACGCCGGCGGCGAAGGTAGGGTCGGTAATCAACATCACTAACGAAGCCGTGGGATACGCATCCACCACTTTCCCGACGATGCCGTCCGGGGTCACCACCGCCATGCCGCTCTCCACTCCGCTGGTAGACCCGCGGTCCACGAAAACGACCTTCGAGTTGGCCCCGATGCCGTTCCCGATCACGCGCGCGGCCACGGTCTTGGAGGGCGTTCGCGCCTCAAAAACGCTCAAGGCGCGGGCGCGGTCGGCCGTCGCTAATTCGCTTTTTAAATAGTTGTTCTCGATCTTGAGCTCGCCGTTTTCGCGCTGCAGCTTCACGTTCTCGCCGTGCACGTTCAACAGCACGAAGTAGTCTTCGACGAACCCCCAGGTATAGCGCCGAACCAACTCGAGGCTCTGCTCAACCGGAGTCACCGCCGTCACCGCCCAAACCCGGATCAGCGGAATATCGCGATTGGTCCGCACCTGATAGGCAATCAGCAGTAGCTGCGCCGTGATCACGATCAACAGCACCGTGAGGTGGCGGTAGCGGCTGAGAAAGAAATCCATACAGTTACATGTGGCGCCAGCTTAACCGAGCCGCGCGCGTAAGCAAGCGGTTCTACTCAATCGCCACTCTGCGCAGCAACTTGAAGTCCGTCAACATTTTGCCTGTTCCCAGCACCACGCTCGCCAGCGGGTCCTCGGCGATCGATACCGGCAGTCCGGTTTCCTCGCGAATGCGCTTATCTAAATTTTTCAACAGCGCCCCGCCTCCCGTCAAAACAATTCCGCGGTCGCTGATGTCGGCGCTCAACTCGGGCGGAGTCCGCTCCAGCGCCACGCGGATGGCATTCATGATGGTGGCTACGCACTCCGACAGCGCCTCGCGAATTTCGCTATCGTCGATGGTCAGCGTTTTCGGCACGCCCTCGATCAGATTTCGCCCCTTGATTTCCATCGTCAGGGGCCGGTCCAAAGGATAGGCCGAGCCGATCTGAATCTTGATCGCCTCGCCCGTTCGCTCGCCGATCAGCAGGTTGTACTTGCGTTTCAGATACTGCATGATGGCCTCGTCCATGGCGTTGCCGGCCACGCGCACCGAGCGCGAGTACACGATGCCGGAGAGCGATATGACGGCCACATCCGTAGTGCCGCCTCCGATATCCACCACCATGTTGCCGGAGGGCTCGGTCACCGGAAGCCCGGCTCCGATGGCCGCCACCATGGCCTGCTCAACCAGGTGAACCTCGCTCGCCTTGGCGCGGTACGCGGAATCGATCACGGCGCGCTTTTCCACCTGTGTGATCTCGCTCGGAACGCCGATCACGATCCTCGGATGCACCAGCACTTTGCGCCCGTGCGCCTTCAGGATGAAATAGCTGAGCATCCGCTCGGTGACCTTGAAGTCGGCGATGACCCCGTCCTTCATGGGGCGAATCGCCACGATATTGCCCGGCGTGCGGCCCAGCATTTCTTTGGCTTCTTTGCCCACCGCCTCCACTTCGCCGTTGGTCTTGTTGATGGCCACAATGGAGGGTTCGTTCACAACAATCCCTTTGCCTTTGGCGTACACCAGTGTGTTGGCGGTCCCAAGGTCGATGGCCAAGTCAGACGAGAATAAGCTAAATAGCGAACGCAGGTTCATTTAGAGACTCTTCCGGGTCCTTCAACTCGCGCGAGAGGCTTTGCCACACGCATTTTTCCAATAGTGCAGAGGTTACAGCGGGAGGCGCTCCGACGATCCACCCAAGCGTATCATATTGAATGTTTTGCATCAATCACTCGCGTGACATCACCTCACGCGACCATTTTCGCTTGCCAAAACGAGATGCCGATTGTAGGCTATCCTACGGGTGCTTCAAAGCCAGGGATCTGCCTCGATTGGGCCTCTGTTTGGAGTCTGCCGATCGTAGTGCCGTTCTCTTAGCCCCCTGTTGGCATTCACTATTGACGAGTAATTCGTGAGATTGGAATTCGAACTCATTCCCAACCTGCCTCGTCTGGCTTGGGCGGCACACTTGCGCAAGGATGACCCCGCAGTCCGAATTCTTCACGGTCCCTGGGTGGAGACACGCGAAGACTGTTTCTTCGAAGGCGCCTGGGACGGACCGTTCGAGGGCTACAGATTCCACCAGGCTTTTACATTCCTAGGGTCGGGCGCACGGCTAGAGGACGAGCGAATAGTGTTTGCCGGTCCCACCCACACGTATGAGAGCCTCCACGCCGTTCGAGCGGATGACGAGATGTTCGTGTCCAACTCGCTGGCATTTCTCCTGGCGTTGAGCGGCGAGCGTCTAAATCCGCAATATCCGCACTATTACCTGGACTTCCTGGACTATCGCCGCGCGGGCATTCGCGTGAAGGACAAACGGCTGCGTCTGGCCGGCCCAAGGATTGTCGAACTGCATGACTGCTGCAATCTGGCGATCCAACCCGATCTGAGAAGCTCACGGTTTGAAAAGCCGCTGGGACCGCCGCCGCGGAACTACGACGACTACGCATCGTTTCTTTCGCGGACGACGGAACAAGTATTTGCAAACGCTGGCGACCGGGCCCGGCGATGGGTATACCGGCCCGTGACTACTATGTCCCAAGGTTACGATTCCACCGCGATTTCGGCGCTGGCGGCCAAAGCCGGCTGCCGAGAAGCCGTCACGTTCCGCAGGAGCAACAGCCCATCGGGGTATGAAGACGACAGCGGGAGCCAGATCGCGCCGTACCTGGGCCTGCGTGTCACTGAATATGAACGCACGGACTTGGATCGCCTCCCATGCAGCCGCGACCATGAATTCTACATTGAGCCGGACGGCGTGGATCGATCGCTGGCGGTCATGGAGGAGCAACTGACGGGCGCGCTTCTGCTGACGGGAAGGTTCGCGGAGAAATTGTGGGCTCGCGAGCCTAGCGTCCGATGGGGCCTCCCGGGTGACACCGGCCGTGCCTTGTTCGAACAGCCGACTCGCTTTAGGCTCGGTGGTTACGCTCTCGGCGAGTTCCGCATCCGAACAGGGTTCATCCATTTCCCGCTGGCTTGTAGCGGGGGACTTCATGCGCCGGCGATCAAAGCTATTACCGATTCGCCAGCCATGAATCCCTGGTCCCTAGGCGCCGGTTACGACAAACCCATTGCCCGGCGCCTCGCGGAAGAGGCCGGCGTTCCCAGGCATCTGTTCGGGCAAGCTAAGAAGGGCGGCCCGCGGCGCAGCCCGCAGCGGAGAAGTTGGATGGGCCGGATGATTTACTCGTTCTGGAAGTCAAGCCACTGGCCGCCGGTCAGGATTCTGATCCTGCGCGTTACGGGAAATATGCTGAATACGGCGTGGCGGCGAGGGTCCTTCGCAGTGCAGCGCGGCCTGGAACGTACGATGCAAGACTACGTTTCGGCCATTTCGAAAAGGGAAGCGTGAGGGCCTCCTCCGGGTCTTCAACTCGCGCGAGAGGCTTTGCCACACGCATTTTTCCAATAGTGCAGAGGTTACAGCGGGAGGCGCTCCGACGATCCACCCAAGCGTATCATATTGAACGTTCTGCATCAATCACTTGCATCGAAACTATCGGCGCAAAATGATGACCTCTACACAAGCATCGCCGGTCCAGAGGGCACGCTCCAACATCAACGGCATTCGATATGCACAGCACTAGCTGCGATTCTCTGTGCTTCGTCCTGCGAAGCCAGAGGACAGTTCGCACGCATTGCCAACTCGATGTAAAGCGCATCATAGGGTGTCACACCATGATCACGACAAAGCTTCTGGACAGGTCCGTTCACCTGTTCAGCGATGGACCAGAAGGACGGAACTAGGGCCGGCTCACCCGCTTTGAACCGTTCAAGCACTTTCAGAGCCAGCGGGGTCTGCTCCTCGCCTCAGCACTCAATGACGCGCCTCGTCGCGCAATTCACGGATCGTTATCCCGCCAAGAGAGAGCCCATGCTTCTTGCCGAATGCTATAAGTCGGTCAATCGCCTCCCTGCGCCTGTCGTCGCTGCCTGGGGATTCGATTTCGGACGACTTGAGAGCGTGGAGAATGACATCTTCGGCGTCCTTTGAACGATCCGCTTTCGAGCCGCCGGTTGATGAGCGCTTCGACTTCGGGTCTGGTGATTTGGATGGTCGTGGGAGCGGCCTCACTCCTCATTATCTCGCGGTTCGCACAGTGCTGCGATGCTGACATCCGACGTGACAACGTTGCTCGCCTCAGGTACGCCCGCCGAGTTAAGCTAGGAGCGGAACATGACCCTTACTCTCGACATCAAACCTGAAGTCCAGGCAGAGCTTGCACGCCAGGCTATTGCTCAGGGACGGGCGATTGAGGCCGTTGCTGCGGCGTTGCTCGAAGAGGCTGTCCATCCGGTAGCTGCACTGCCCACTGCGTCCGCTGAAGCGTCTCCGCCGGGGCACGGGACTGGCCAAGCGCTTATAGACGCCTTCGCCGAAATCCGGGGTTTGTTTACCGACGAAGAAATTGATCGGATGTTCACTCGCAGCCGCTCGACCGCCCGCCCTGTGGACTTGTCGTGAACGAAGGCTTCCTTCTCGACACAAACATACTTTCTGAGTTGATGCGGCCCCGCCCCGAAGCCAAAGTGACGGGTTGGATAGCGGCACAGAACATTGAGACGCTGTTCTTGAGCGTGGTTAGTATTGGCGAACTGGAAACTGGATTCACGACCATGCTGGACGCGCAGCGGCGCGCTCGGCTCGAAGCATCGCTTGAACGGCACATGGCGCTTCTATTTCCGGGGCGCGTGTTGCCTGTGACCCAAGCCATCGCGACGCGATGGGGCCGACTGAGTGGGTTGCGTCAGACGGCTGGTCGACCCCCGGGAGTGCCCGACGGAATAATCGCCGCCACCGCCTTGGAACACGATCTTACAGTCTTAACGCGAAACACTAAGGACTTCGAACTTCCTTCCATTACCCGCTTTAATCCTTGGGAGTCACGATAACGCGATCCCCGATCATAGTCTCGTAAGGATTATCAATCACTTGCCAAAGAAGTCGAGGTTTCCTCGCCCACCCCTGTGTCAAAATCAAGTACGTGATCACACGGCGCACATTCGCGGCCGGGGGACTGGCTGCCGCCGGACTTGGCGCTCTGGCGGCTTGCCGCACCAGGAAAGCCAGCGGCTTTTCCGGCTATGCCTTCGTCGCCAACCAGGACGGCGGCGCAATCGCCGCTGTGGATCTTCAAGTCTTCGCCGTGGCCCGGCACATCCGTATTGACGGTTCCCCAACCGCGGTACTGGCGCATCCCAAGCTCGGTCGCGTGTACGCGCTTACGCCGGATACCGGATCGATTCACGAAATCCTGACCGGCAATCTTACCTTTGCGCGCAAGCTACAAGTGGCTAGCCAAGCTTTCCAGATGCGCCTGGCTCCTGAAGCGAATGCTCTCTATGTGCTCTGCCGCCAGCCCCGTCAATTGGTTCGCGTGGCGCTTGATTCTCTAAGCCGTGATCCGCTGCGGATCGACTGGGCTCTTCGGCTGGCCGACGACCCGGCCGATTTCGACATTTCCCCCGACGGAACCACCGTCGCCATCAGTTCCGCGGCCGGGTGTTCCATCACCTTCGTGGATGTCGCAAATCGCCGCGCTTCCCCGCCCCTGCGCACCACGGGCGAAATCGGGCTGGTTCGATTTCAGCCGCCCCACGGCGACGCAGCGCGCGCGCAATCGGATTCACGGCAACTGATCGCAGCCAACCTCAGCCAGCGCATGCTGTCGATTTTCGACGTCCCCCGCCGCCGCTTGATGGTGAGCCTGCCGCTGGCCGTGCGGCCCGATCATCTGTGCTTCAAAACCGACGGCGGTCAAGTGTTTGTCACTGGCGAAGGAATGGACGGCGTAGTAGTGGTTTATCCGTACTACACGCCGCAGATCGGCCAGACCGTGCTGGCGGGTCACAACCCCGGCGCCATGGCCGTATCTACCTCGCCAGGTTATCTGTTCGTGGCGAATCCCAGATCAGCCGACGTGAGCATCCTCGACATCGAAACCGGCAAGGTCCTGGCAGTGACCCCGGTGGGCACCGAACCTTCCTCCATCACCATTACGCCGGACGATAAATACGCGCTGATTTTGAATCGGGCATCCGGCGACATGGCCGTAATTCGAATCGCGAACGTCACCGCCGCCCGCTGGAAGAAGGGCCCGCTGTTCATGCTGATCCCCGTGGGCTCAAGGCCGGTGAGCGCAGCCGTCGTCGCAATCTAATGCGAGGCAAATCTAAAACTTGAACTCTTCGATCAGCGGCGGGCTCCGGTCGTAATCGCTATAGCGAATCCATTGGGGGCGCACCACGAAGTAGGCGATACCCGGCCAGCTCAGCCGATCGGGACCATCCGGCCACGCGGCGAAATAAACCTGTTGATAGCGCCGCAATTCCGAGCCGGTGGGCTGGAAGGCCTGGCCTTCATATTGAACGGTGACTTCGCCGGCCCAGCCAACTACGAACGACGCGGCCGGATTTCCGAGCAGGTTGGCGTACTTGCGCGAGCTCGCCACCGTATCGAAAACGATTTCCAATTCGCGCGTCACGGCGATGCCAACCAGCGCCGACTGTGAAGCGCCTGCCGGAGAGATGCTTCCCAGAACGCCGAGCTTGTGCCCGTCCATGAATTGAAAAAGGTCCGCTTTGGTCATTGCGCTCCCCCCGCGTTCCAAGCCGCGTTGATGATCGCCAGCCCCGCGATGGCCGCGGTTTCGGCGCGAAGAATCTCGTGGCCCAGCGAAACCGGACGCCAGCCGGCGCTTGCGATCAACTCGCGCTCGCGATCGGTCCAGCCGCCTTCCGGGCCCAGCAAAAGCGCTATCGAATCCCCTGCCCGCCGCGACGCAGGCAGAACGGAAAGCATCGGCCCGGCACTACTGGCTTCTTCTTCAAGCCAGTAGCGGTAATCGGCCTCGCTCTCGAGCGCCTCCACCAGCCCGGCGGCAGTATGGATCACCGGCAGTCGCGCGCGCCTGGACTGCTCGCTGGCTTCCTTCGCCACGCGGCGCCATCGCTCCGAGCGCTTCTCGGCCGCTTTCCTCAACCCTCTTTCGGTGCGTTCCGTTTCCACCGGGATAATCCGTTCAACACCCAGCTCAGTCGCCTTCTCGATGATCCATTCGAAGCGCTCGAAGCGGATCAACGCCGCAAGCAACGTAGTGTGGACCAGAGGCTCAGCCGTCGCCAACCGCTCCTGAATAAAGAATGATACGAGATCTTTGCGCGCGCTCTCCACCTCGGCTAAATAGACGTTCTGATTGTCCGAAATCTCGAATCGCTGTCCTGGCTCCACGCGCAAAACCCGCGTCAGGTGGTGGGCCTCCGGTCCGGTGATCCGCGCGCGCCCCGATTGAACGGCATCCACGAAGAAGCGGCGGCGGGCCATCCGTTCACTGTACCCCCGACAGCGCTCGCCTCGCGAGTAACCTCTTTGTAACCTGGATTTTGGGCTGGGTTCTTGGCTGCGATTTTGTTACGCTGCTCTTTAGAACCCTAAACTATCTTGGGAGCTTCATGGAGCATCCCTCGGAGCGTCCGTTGCTACGCAGTCGAAGACCCGACCGTTGGTATCTCGCCGGCGCGCTACTGATTCTGCTGGCCGTCAGCTTCGTATCTTATCAGGATTGGGCGATTTTTCAGCGCAGTGCGCCGCAAGTCCAGCGCGGCCGCGAGCTTCTGCAACAGATCGAACAGGTGCTATCGTCCACCAGGGATGCCGAGACCGGCCAGCGGGGCTACGTCCTGACGGGGAAATCGCAATACCTGGATAATTACACCACTGCGGCCATTGCCCTGCCTGCTGAACTCCAGAAACTGCGCCATCTGGTGGCCGACGACACTGTGTTGCGAACCCGGGTGGCGACACTGGATGGCTTGATTTCCGAAAAGCTGGCGGAGTTGAAGGAAACCATTGAGCTCCGCCGGAACGAAGGATTCAATGCGGCGCTCAGCGTAGTGGAAACCGATCGTGGCCAGCAGGCCATGGATGAAATTCGCAAGCTGGGAGCGGATCTGCAGAACGAAGTCTACCTGGGCCTGCAGCGAGACATTCGCGAGCGGCAGGAGCAGGGATCCCGGGCCCGCCTGGCTGCGGCAATCGGAGGCGTGGTGCTGTTCGTGTTTCTGGTTCTGGCGACCTTCGATATCGGCCGCGCCACCGCCGAGCGCGATCGTCTGATTGTCGATCTGCAGGCTGCCAACGACCGCGCTATCGCCAGCCGCGATCTGTTGCACACCACCCTCACCAGCATTGGCGACGCCGTGATCGCCACCGATCAATCCAGCCGGATAACCTTCATGAACGGAGTTGCCGAGAAGCTGACGGGGTGGAAGCAAGCCGAGGCGGAAGGGCAGCCGTTGTCTCGAGTGTTCGCGATTGTGGATGAAGAAACGCGGCAGCCCGTCCAAAATCCCGCGTTGGATGCTCTGCGCGAAGGGAACGTCACTGGCCTTGCGAATCACACGGTGCTGGTATCGCGGGATGGCTCCGAGTTGTCGATTGACGACAGCGCCGCCCCTATCCGCAACGCCCAAGGGAAGATCATCGGAGCGGTGCTGGTGTTTCGCGACATTTCCGAGCGCCGCCGCGCGGAAGAACAAACGCGGCGCTTGAATCAGGCGTTAGTCCGAACCAATCAGGATTTGCAGCAGTTCGCCTATGCCGCCTCGCACGACTTGAAAGAACCGCTGCGCACCGTCGCTACCTGCCTGCAACTCGCGCGCAGAGATTATTCCGGCAAGGTTCTGGATCAGGAAGCCGCAAAGCTGATCGATGTGGCGGTCGCCGGAGCGCAGCGGATGCACGCGCTGGTGGAGGCGCTGCTGGATTACTCGCAAACCGGTGAAGTGGCTGAATCGACGCTCGAGGCAGTGCCGGTCACCAAAGTGGTGGAGGATGCAATCACGAATCTGCGAAGCGCCATCGCCGAAACCCAGGCCTCGGTCTCGCTGGGACCGCTGCCGGTAGTGACCGCCAATCCGGTGCATTTGACGCAGGTGTTCCAGAACCTCATCGGCAACGCATTGAAATACCGCTCGGACCAACCGCCGCGTATCAAGCTAAGCGCGGCGGAACAGGAGCAACACTGGGTGTTCACGGTGGAGGACAACGGCATCGGAATTCAGCCCGAATATCAGGCTCAGATCTTCGGAATCTTCAAGCGTCTGCACGGACAGGAATATCCCGGAACCGGAATTGGCCTGGCGATATGCAAGAAGATCGTGGACCGGCACGGGGGAGCCATCTGGGTAGAGTCGGAGCCAGGCCGAGGTTCGCGCTTCTCGTTCACTTTGCCGCGCACGGCTCGCGATCAGTTGCGGGCCAGATCCTCCGCCGCCCCCGGGGATCGCGCATAATAGCCCTGAGAGATGATCGCCTTCCTTCGTGGCAAGCTGCTGGAAAAACATCCCAACCAGATCATCGTCGACACAGCCGGCGTTGGCTACGATGTGGTGATTCCGATCTCGACCTTCTCGGCGCTGCCGGAGGCCGGCTCCGAAGTCGCGCTGCGGATTCACACTCACGTTCGCGAAGACGCGCTGGCGTTGTTCGGCTTCCTGACGCCGGAAGAGAAGGCGCTGTTCGAGAAGCTGATCTCGGTAAGCGGCATCGGGCCCAAGCTCGCCATCACGGTGCTGTCCGGGCTGGCCACTACGGCTCTCATTGACGCGATCCGCGGCGGGCAGGTGGAGCAACTGGTGCGCATCCCGGGCGTGGGAAAAAAGACCGCCGAGCGCATGGTGCTGGAGTTGAAAGACAAGCTGGAAGGTCTGGGAGGCGGCGTGGTGACCGCCGTTCTATCCAGGAGCGAACCAGCGCTGGGCGCTCTCGAACAGGACGTGCTTTCCGCGCTGCTGAATTTGGGCTGCAATCGCGCGGCCGCCGAGGCCGCGGTCCGAAAAGCGAAAGCCGCCCAGCCGGGTTCCGCTTTCGAGCCGCTCTTCCGCAAGGCCCTGGAGCTGGTGCGATAGGATGCGCGAGCCTGGATCGCCGCTGGAAGGCGAACGTCAATTCGAAGCCGCTCTTCGTCCCACTCGCTTGGCCGATTTCACGGGCCAGCCGAAGCTGAAGGAAAATCTCTCCATCGCCATCGAGGCTGCCAGAAAGCGCGGCGAAGCCATGGATCACGTGCTGCTCTACGGACCGCCCGGCTTGGGCAAAACTACGCTCGCCACCATCATCGCTGGCGAATTGGGCGTGGACTTCGAGCAGACCTCCGGCCCGATTCTCCAGAAGAAGCTGGACCTCACCGGCGTGCTTACCAATATTCGTCCGCGCCAGGTTTTCTTCGTCGACGAGATTCATCGTTTGCTTCCGGATGTGGAGGAAATCCTGTACGCCGCGCTGGAAGATTTTCGCATGGACATTTTGATTGGCACCGGGCCCGGCGCGCGCACGCACTCCATCTCTATTCCGCACTTCACGGCCATCGGCGCCACCACGCGGCAAGGCCTGGTGAGCGCGCCCCTGCGCGGCCGCTTTGGCCTGGTTCTGCGGCTGAACCATTACGGCGTCGCCGAACTGACCGCGATTGTGGAGCGTTCCGCCCAGCTGCTGGGCGTGACCCTGGATCCGGACGGCGCCGAGGAAATCGCGCGACGCAGCCGGGGAACGCCGCGCATCGCCAACCGGTTATTGCGCCGCGTCAGGGATTACGCTCAGGTGCGCGCCGCAGGACACATCGATCTGCGCGCGGCTACCAGCGCGCTGGATCTGCTGGAAGTGGATCGCTTCGGACTTGACGAGATCGACCAAAAAATCATGCTGACGCTGCTTGAGAAATACAGCGGCGGCCCGGTGGGCGTGAATACGATAGCAGCGTCCATCGACGAAGAGGCCGACACCATCGAAGAAGTCTACGAGCCGTATCTGATGCAGCTCGGCTTCATCGACCGTACACCGCGCGGACGAATCGGCACGGACCGGGCCTTCGAATATTTCAAGATTCCGCGCCGCCCGCGCAGTGGCCCGCAGGGCGATCTGTTTTGAAGACGGCATACCTGGGCCTCGGCTCCAATTTGGGCGACCGCGAGGCGAATCTCCGCGAAGCGCTGGAGCGGCTGGAGACCGCGGGCGTCCGTGTGCTGCGCCGGTCATCCGTCTATGAGACCGAGCCGCAGGACCTGCGCGATCAGCCTTGGTTCCTGAACGCGGCCGTGCAAGTTACGACGGATCTGTTTCCACTCCAACTGCTGTTCTCGATTCAGAACATCGAGCGCGAGATGGGCCGCCGGCGCGTGACCCCCAAAGGCCCGCGCAACATCGATATCGACATTTTGTTTTATGGCCGGAGCGTGATCCATGCGGCGGACCTCGAAGTACCTCATCCGCGCATCGCGCAACGCCGCTTTGTTCTGGAACCGCTTGCGGAAATTGCTCCCGAGCTGCGGCATCCGGTGAATGGAAAAACCGCGCGCGAGATGCTGGCTGCTCTCGATCCCCAAGGAATCCGCCGATTGAACATTACCCTTTGAGAAGCCACTCGCGATGCTGCGGCGCCCGCGGATCGGCGGCTTTCAATCGCGCTCTCATCACTTTCAATAAATCTTCTACGTGATCCGGCATTTACTCTCGACAAATGCCGCGTTCGCTGCTCTCGATGAACTTTACCAGGTGCCGCGTGTGATCGGTATCCAGCTCGGCCGCGATCCGCGCCAGTGCATCCTGCAACTTCAGCCCGGACCGATACAGGATTCGGTACGCCGATTTGAGAGCGGCGATTTCTGCGTCCTTAAATCCGGCGCGTTTCAGCCCCACCACGTTCAACCCGTTCGGCCGCGCGTTGAAATCGGTGTATAGAAAGAACGGCGGGATGTCCAGATTCACGCGCGAATTTCCGCCGATCATCGACAGCCGCCCGATCTTCGAGTATTGATGAATCACCACGCCGCCCGAGATGAAGGCCTGATCCTCCACCTGGACGTGCCCTGCCACCAGAGCGCAGCTCGCGATCACGCAATGGTTCCCGATCACGCAATTATGCGCGATGTGCCCGGAGGTCATAATGTAGTTGTCGTCGCCGATGGTGGTGACGCTCTCCGGCTGGGTACCGCGCGAAATGGTGTAGTGCTCGCGGATAATATTGCGGTCGCCGATCCGCAGATAGCTGCGCTGGCCGGTGAAGTGTTTGTCGAGCGGATCGGTACCCAGCACCGTGCCGGCCGAGATCTCATTGCGCTCGCCGAGGGTGGTCCAGCGCTTCACGAAAACGTACGGTTCCAGGCGGCAGAACGCTCCGATCACTACGTCCTGTTCGACCACCGCAAACTCGCCGATACTGGCTTGCGGCCCGATGCTGGCTTGGGGATGGACGCGGGCGGTAGCGGCGACGGAGGCCGACGGATCAACTGGCATAAATTTGTATCATACAAGGGTGACTGAGAGAAGCCGTGCGCGTTGATGAAATCGCGGAGCATCTGAAGGCCGGCTTTGAAGGCGCGGGCGATCTGGATATGACCGGCGTAGCGCCGCTGGAATCCGCGGGACCAAGCGAGATTGCTTTTATCGGAAACCGGAAAGCGGCGGCGCAGGCCGGTGAATCGCGCGCCGGTTGCCTATTGGTCACCCACGAATTTCCGGCTGGCAGAACTGTGATTCGCGTCGACGATCCGCGCAGCAGCTTCGCCAGCGTGATTGGGCTGCTCTATCCGCGGCCGCCGCTGATTCCTGGCGTTCACCCCACGGCCGTGATTGGGCAGGACGCGGAAGTCGCAACGTCCGCTGCCATCGGACCGCACGCGGTGATCGGCGCTCGGGTGTGGATCGGCGAACGCACGAGCGTCGGCGCAAGCTGCGCCATTGGAGAGGGCACGCGCATCGGCGCCGATGGCCTGCTGCACGCCCACGTCACCATCTACGATCACGTCAGCATTGGCGACCGCGCCGTGCTGCACTCCGGCTGCGTCCTGGGCGCCGACGGCTTCGGGTTCGTGCGCAGTCCGGACGGCTATCGGAAATTTCCGCAGATCGGGCGGGTGGAGATCGGCGATGACGTTGAGATCGGCGCCAATTCCTGTATCGATCGCGCCGCGCTCGGAGTTACGCGGATTGGGGACGGGGTGAAGCTCGACAATTTGGTGCACATCGGACACAACTGCACGATCGGATGTCATGTGGTGATTGCCGCGCAGACGGGCCTGTCGGGCGGCGTGGTGGTGGAAGACTACGCGGTGATTGGCGGACAAGTTGGAATTGGAGACAAAGCGCGCATCGAAACCGGCGCGGTGCTGGGGTCCGGCTGCGGAATCCTCACGTCGAAAATCGTTCGCAAGGGCCAAGTAGTATGGGGCACTCCCGCGCGCCCGCTGAAAGACCACCTGGAGCAATTGGCCAACCTGTCGCGCCTGCCGCAGCTTCGCAAAGAGATCGCGGAGCTGGAAAAAAAACTGCGCGATCGCGAATCGGATTGAGGTTATCGCGCACCCGCGGCGAGCGCGCGCGCACAAGGTTTGTGCACCATGCCGGCACTGCGTTCAAGTATTGAGTTCGCTTCCTCCACCAAACGCTGCAGGTGCGTCATGTGCAGCCTGGCCTGCACCTGTCCGGCCGGCAGGGTCATCTCTAAATAGTAGGCAATGGCTTCAATGGAACTGAGCGGCTGGCGCAACTCGTGAACCAATTCACGTAGTCGCTCGTCAGGCGACGCAACCGGGAGGGGGGCCTCAATGGGGTGGAAGTTTTCAGCAAGAACGGCGGCAGCAGCAGACATTTTGTTCGGCATTCCCTTTCGTATGCTCACAGATCAACGCATGAACCAGATGAGCAGGACCATCACGCTAAATGGGGGAAATCGTTTTATACCGTTAAACGCGTGCGCACGTCAAGGGAATCTTTCAGAAAATTCCGTCGGGCTCCGGATCGTCATCTGGCCGACACCAAACGCGCGATGCCGAATGCGGCTGCGGCTGCCAATCCGCCAATCAACGCCGTCCGCGCGGCGCTCGCTCCAGCGGACGTTCCGGTGTAATGGCCTTTCACCGCGCCAAACGCAGCCAGCGCGATGATGGTCGCGATCACCGAAGCGATCAGCGCCGAGTAAGCCGAACTCATCAGCATGTAGGGAGCCAGCGGAATCAAACCACCCGCGATGTATGCGCCGGCGATTGTGCTGGCGCTACGCAGGGCGCGTTTGGGGTCCGGCTCCTCGAGGCCCAGCTCGAAGCGCATCATGAAGTCGATCCACTGTTTGGGGCGCCGGCGCAGCGAATCGACGATGGGAACGGCCTCGGCGTGCGTGAGCCCGTAGGTCTCGAACACCTCCAGCACCTCTTGCGCCTCCACCTCCGGAAGCTCTTCCACTTCGCGCTGCTCGCGCCGCAACTCACTCGCGTAATGATCGGCGTCGTTCTTGGCGGCCAGATATCCGCCCAGACCCATGGCAATGGAGCCAGCCGCGATTTCGGCCAGCCCCGCCACAACAATGATGCGCGTGGTGGTGTCCGCGCCGGACAATCCAGCCGCCAGTGCGAACGGAACGGTGAGTCCATCGGCCATCCCGATGACGACGTCGCGTACGAAATCCGATGCAGTGAAGTGCGATTCAACGTGCGGCGTTTGCGGCATATTCCTTCAAGTATCGTCCAGTGTACGAATTCCTGGCTGCCGCAATTTGATCGGGAGTGCCCTGGGCCACGATCTGGCCGCCGCGCTCGCCGCCTTCCGGTCCGAGATCGATCACCCAATCGGCGCTGCGGATGACGTCCAGGTTGTGCTCGATGATCAGGACGCTGCCGCCGCTGTCGATCAAGCGTTGAAACGCCGCCAGCAACTTCGCAATGTCGTCAAAGTGGAGCCCGGTGGTGGGCTCATCGAAGATGAACAACGTGCCGCTGCAGGATGCCAGCGCCAGATGGGCGGCCAATTTGACGCGCTGCGCCTCGCCTCCGCTCAAGGTGGTGGCGGATTGTCCCAGCCGCAAATATCCCAGGCCGACGTCGGCCAGAACTTTCAGCCGGCCGAACAAACGCTTGGAGTCGTAGAAGAATGCCAGCGCCTCGTGCACCGTCAACTGGAGCACTTCGTGAATGTTCAGCCCCTTATAGCGGATATCGAGAATGGCGCTCTTGAAACGCGTGCCCTTGCACTCTTCGCACAGCAGCTCCACGTCGGCCAGGAACTGCATTTCAACGGTGACGGTGCCGTCGCCCTGGCAATTTTCGCAGCGGCCGCCGGGAATGTTGAACGAGAAATGGCCGGCGTTGTAGCCGCGCTTTCTGGCATCCGGGGTTCCTGCGAACAATTCGCGGATC
Source organism: Bryobacterales bacterium (assembly GCA_963824345.1). GTDB lineage: Bacteria > Acidobacteriota > Terriglobia > Bryobacterales > Bryobacteraceae > Palsa-89. The sequence goes on along the minus strand of CAWGOZ010000001.1, from coordinate 20,727 downwards.
AAGTCGAAGGCTTTGATATACGTTACGGGATTGGAGCGCGGAGTGCGGCCGATGGGCGATTGATCCACCAGCACCACCTCGCGCACCAGCTCCGCTTTCTCCACTCTGCGGCAAGTAACTTTCTCGGCCTTCTGTTCGACGTCCTCGCCGAAGCCTTCGGGAGCCGCCTGGCGCATTCGCTGGGTCAGGGATTGATAAATCACATCGTGCACCAGGGTGGACTTGCCGGAACCGGAAACACCGGTCACGGCAACCATCAGGTCCAACGGAATCGCGACGTTGATACCCTTCAGATTGTGAGCGCGAGCGCCGATGAACGTGACGACCCGTTTGGGATCCACAGCGCGGGGCAGACCGGAACCGGCTACCTGAAGGTCGCCACGCAAGTATTGGGAGGTGAGCGAAGCCGAACCATTTCCAATGATCTTTCGATAGGAACCTTCGAAGACGATCTCGCCGCCGCGTTCGCCGGCGCCGGGGCCCATGTCGATGATGTGGTCGGCCGCGCGCATCACATCGGCATCGTGTTCCACTACGACAATGGTGTTACCCAGATCGCGCAGCTCTTCCAAAATGCGAATCAGCCGGCCGGTATCGCGCGAGTGCAGGCCGATAGACGGCTCGTCCAGCACATAACAAGCGCCCACCAATCGCGAACCTAAACAGGTGGCAAGCTGAATGCGCTGCGCCTCGCCGCCCGACAGAGTGGAAGCCAAGCGGTCCAGCGTGAGATAGTCGAGTCCGACATCGTTCAAGAACTTGAGCCGCTGCCGGATCTCGACCAGGATCTTGTCGGCGATGGCCGATTCTTCGGGCGATAGTTCCAGAGTTTGAAAGAATTCGTGGGCGCGTTCGATATTCAACTTCACCAGATCCGCGATGGTGCGGCCGGCGATCCGGACATTCAGCGCGTCGGCGCGCAGGCGTGAACCGCCGCAGTCCGGACATTGAGCGTAGCCCCGGTAGCGGCTTAGAAACACGCGGACGTGCACTTTGTACTTCTTGGTTTCCACTTCGCCGAAGAAATCGTGCACCGCCTTCGCGACCAGAGCCTGCTCATCGGAGTTGAGATCGGCGTAGGGGACGTTCCAACGCAGTTTGCCGCGCGAGGATTTTTTGAATTGCGCCGCGTACCATTCGTATTGCTGTTTGGACCACGGATCGACGGCGCCTTCATCGAGTGTGAGGCCAGCGTTTGGAATCACCAGGTCCATATCGTAATCGATGGTGTTCCCAAAACCCTGGCAGCGCGGGCAGGCGCCCATGGGATTGTTGAAGCTGAAGAGGCTGGGCTCGGGCGTGGCCAGCTCAATTCCGCATCGCTTGCAAGCGAATTTCTCGCTGAACCTGAGAACGGCAGGGGGCGGATTTTGCGGCGTGGCTTCTTCGAAAATCACCTCGCCGGATTCGCGATAACAGATTTCGGTGGTATCCACGATGCGCTGGTGCAGCTCGGGTGAGATGACGAAGCGGTCGGCCAAAATGAACACTGGCTGGGTGAAGTCGATATCCAGCAGAGATTCAGGGGTGGAGAATTCGAACACCCGGCCGTTCTGATACAGCCGCGTGAAGCCTTTCTTGCGAAGCTCGAAGAGCTGATCGCGCAGGGCCTGGGTGGCGGCGCCGCTGCGCACGGGAAAGAGCGCGTACCAGCGCGAACCTTCCCTTTGCTGGAGCATGCTCTGCGCGACCTGATCGACTGTGTCGCGCATCACTTGATCGCCGCATTTTGGACAATAGCTGCGGCCGGCGCGGGCATAGAGCAGCCGCAGGTAATCGTAAATTTCGGTGGAGGTGGCGACAGTGGAGCGCGGATTGCGCGTGGTGTTCTTTTGCCGGATGGCGATGGGCGGCGCGATTCCCGCGATCTCGTCCACGTCCGGTTTCTCCATGCGTTCCAGAAACTGGCGCGCATAGGAAGAGAGCGATTCCACGTAGCGCCGCTGGCCCTCGGCATAGACGGTGTCGAACACCAGCGAAGATTTGCCGGAACCGGAAACACCCGTGACCACCGTGAGGAGATTGTGCGGAATGGCGAGCGAGACGTTCTTCAGGTTGTGGACTCGCGCTCCACGGATGAGTATGGATTCTTCCAAGGGATGCTTCGGGAGAGAGGGCTAACCCGCCTTCAGCTTTGATTATCCCAGATGCGTCAATGATTGGTTGTTGGTTATTGGTTTGTTGGTTGTTGGTTGTTGGTTGTTGGTTGTTGGTTGTTGGTTATTGGTGACTGGTGGCTGGTTGTTGGTTGCGGCTGGGTGGCTGCATGTGGAACAGCACATGTTCGATGCTTCGCGACTCGTTGAGGCGCATCAGGCGCTGCCCGAAGGCTTCGACCTGGTCGCGTGAAAAAACGAAGCCATCTTGAGCTAAATCGTATGGAATGCCTTTGCGTTTATGCAGTTCGAGGATGGCCGCGGCATGCTCGAGGTCGCGCTTCTCCTGGCGGCGGCGCTCGGACTGGATTTCGCGCAGGTGGTCGACGGTCTTTTGGAACTGGCGGGAGAGGCGCTGGTAGTGGAGGCCCAGGGCGGCCAGCTGCGGGATTAGGGTTTGGGGGCTGGGGGGATTGGAAAGCAAGGCGGCCTCGAGCGAAGGGATGCGGTTGATGCGCCAGGCGGTGTCGGCGATTTCGATGACGAGCTGCGACTCGGTGGGAGTGGCGGGCTTGTATTCGTCGAAGAAGCCGCGGCGATGGGCGTCGTAGGCGGCTCGGTCTTCGGAGGGGAGGACGGCGGAAGCGGCGGTCAGGCCGTGGCGCAGCGCGTTGAGCGAGGAACGCTGTTTGCCTGAATCGGTGCGGGGTCCGGTGGAGTGCCGGGAGTTCGCGCGGTTGATGGCAGTGCGGGACATTGGTGTGGTTGACATTTTTGGAGACCTCGGAACCGGGATAACACGTGGGGCGGACAGCGGCGGCGCGGGACCGGCTTAGGTTGCTGAAACGACGGCGAAGATGGCGGGGCGGAGGCTGGTGACTCGGGATTGGGGCGGGACATACCGGACGTAGTTACCGCTCGATGGGTTAAGCTTAGCTGACCCACTACGATGCCGGCTCGGAACCCTTCAACTCGGGTTCCAGGGTCAATAGAAATGGGGAATCGTTGATGTCATTTCGCGTTTTTACTGATGTGCTTTTGAGCGTCGTCCTGATCGGGGTACTGTATGGGGTGGATATGGCTACGGCCCAAACACCAGTAGCGCGCGATCTGCCCGCTCGCACGATTCCGGTTCCTGACACGGTCAGCCCCCAAATGCAGAAGCTGATCGCAGCGCCGCTGAATCCGACGTGGAACGTGATTCCAAGAACGGCAGATGAATGGAAAGCACAGGTCGATGCTTCCGCGACTGCTACGTTGCAAACGCTGCCAACGCTACGGCAGGAGCTGCACGTCAAAGTGGAATCGCTCACGATCGATGGGGTGAAGGCCTACATGGTCACGCCGGAGAATATCCCGCCTGAGAACCGTAACCGGCTGCTCGTCAATGTGCATGGCGGTTGTTACGTGTTCTTCCCTGGAGACGCAGGGACCCGTGAGGCAGTCCTTATGGCTGGATTCGGGCGGTTTAAGATAATTTCAGTCGATTATCGCATGCCACCGGATCACCCCTATCCGGCTGCGCTCGACGACGCCATGACAGTTTGGAAGGCCGCCTTGAAAATGGCGAACCCCAAGAATATGGCGATTTTTGGCTCCTCTGCCGGCGGTGCGTTGACGCTGTCGATGGTTCTGAGGGCTAAGAAAGATAATCTCCCGCTGCCCGCCGCCATCGCGCCGGGTACCCCGATGTCGGATCTGACCAACGCGGGTGATAGCTTCCACACCAACGCTATGCTGGATAACGTCCTGGTGGCGCCTAACGCCGTATGCGACGCGGGCGCCGGCAGCTATGCGAACGGGCACGATCTTAAGGATCCGATGCTCTCGCCGATATTCGGCGACATGAGTGGATTTCCGCCGACGATTCTCACCACTGGGACGCGCGATCTGCTCTTAAGCAGCACGGTCCGCGTGCATCGCAAGTTGCGTCAAGCTGGTGTGGAAGCGCTGCTACAGGTGTATGAAGCGCAGTCTCACGCTCAGTTTATGCGCGACACAAGCGCGCCCGAAACCAAAGAGGCGTTCGAGGAGATCGCCCAGTTCTTTGACAAGCACCTGGGAAGATAATCCCGAAGAGGCGTTGGAGGAAGCGCCAATTCAAAAATCCCGAAGGACCGCTTACTCACGTGCGCGGCTCGGTAGATTGATGGAGTCGGTCTTAGTGAATGAAATCGCGGATGTAGCCGTTCACCAGAGCGGGCTTTTCGTGAACCACCCAGTGCGAGCCGTCGGGGATGCGCTTGACGGTGAGATCCGGAACGAATTTGTCCATGCCATCCAGATTTCCGGTGAGCAGCGCGGTGTCTTTTTCTCCCCAGATGACGAGCGTGGGAACTTTCACCAGCATGTTGGCCGGATCGGCTGGGGGCGCTGCCGGCGCGTCGGGTGAGGGCGGTCCCAAGTTGGCTGCCCGGTAATAGTTCAAGCCGCCGGTGAGCGCGCCGGGCTGCGACCAGGCCGCGATGTAGGCTTGCTTGTCGGCTTCGGTGAACACTCCAGTTTTCAAGCCGTCGCCAAGCACGCCGTCGACCAGGCCCGCATAGTTGTTGGCCGACAACTGCTGCTCGGCTTGTGGGCTGCGAAAGAACAACATGTATTGGCTGGCTTTCTGTTGCGCGGGATTGGCGGCCAGCTCGCGCGCCAGGATGGCGGGATGCGGGCAATTGATAATCACCAGCTTTTCGAGATACTCGGGATGAGCGATGGCGAAGCTCCACGACACGCCGCCGCCCCAGTCGTGCCCAACCAGAACGAACTTCTTGTATCCCAGATGTTCGGCCAGGGCGCGGACGTCTTCCACCAAATGCGTCATCTGATACTGCTCGACGCCGGCGGGTTTCTCGGAAAGATTGTAACCGCGCATGTCGGGAGCAACCGCGCGATAGTCCTTGCCGAACTGGGCCAACTGGTCCTTCCACTCGTACCAGAATTCCGGAAAGCCGTGCAGGAATATGATGAGCGGCCCTTTCCCGGCGCTGACATAGTGGAGCCGAACGCCGTTCACCACGGCATATTCGTCTTTGATCCCTGGCATTTTTTTGGACAGTGCGCAGCCGGCGGCTAAGAGGAGAACGAGCGCGATGCGATGGGGCATAATCAAACGCTAACAAAAGAACTCCGGGGGCTGCCGAAACCGCCGGCAGCTCCCGGAGTAACCCTGAGAAGGAAAGGGTCAGACAGCCTGGCGATGCGCGGCAGCGGAGCCGGAGGGAGAGCCGGTCCGCTTGGTTTGACGCATTCGCTCCACGGCGGAAGCAACTGCCTCGGCCAGTGGTTGATCGGATACTTGGACGCCGCCCCAACTGAACAGAATGGAGCAGGTGCTGAGGCCGCGCAGTTGATAATCCCACAGCCGCTCGGAAATCTGATTCAAACGGCGCTGCGACTGCGCGCCGTGTTCGCCAGGGCAGGCCACGATAAATTCGTCAAAGTCGGTGCGGCAGGAGAAATCTTTGTCCCGCAGCAATCCGGCGATGTAGCTGCCGATGGATTGCATGAGGCCCGAGCTGTGCCACATGCTGCTATCGCTTTCGTTGACGCCGATGGAGACCACCAGGCCGCTAAAAAACTCGTCGCCGTTGAGCAGCTTTTGAAACGCGGGCTGCTGGATCATTCCGCTGGGCCACGAACGCGGGGGCTTCTCGTTCTGAATCACCTGGTACATGGCGTCCAACGCGCCAGGTGCGACTACGATGACCGGCGCGGGCTTGCGCGGGGAAGGTTGTGGATTGGATTTCTCGCCGCCCGACTCCAGCAATCCGTTGGTTGGCATGCTGGCAATCAAGCGTTCCCAAAGCGCCGCATCGATGGTAAAGGCCGGCAGTGAGGATTCCACTTGATCTGGCCGGCCGGTCATTTGAATGGTCACGGTTTCGCGCTCCGCCGTATGATCTACCTTGGGCGGCTTTGCGACGGTCAGATTGGCCACCTGCGGCTCGAGTGGACGCTCGGCTGCGAGTTTCTTCGCCGACTCGTATTGGAGAGGCGCAGAGTCGAACAGTGCAAGTGAGCGCCGCGAACGGGCGCTATCCGGGTTTCCGGCGCGCTGACGCTTCTGACGGCGCTGCTTTTTCCGACAGTCGAAAAAGACCACCACGGCCGCGGCGGTCAGGACCACGATGACGGTTAGAATGATTTCGAGATCGCTAAACTCCGGCACGACTCGATTGTAGGGGCGGGCCAATGGTTGACAAATAGGCTAGCCGTATCAAATCCCCAAGTACGAGACCGGGGGGAATGGCTAGAACGCAGGTACTAAGAGGGCGAACGTCACAAAATCGGCCAAGGCCGGGAGTTCTGCAGTTTTCGGCTGGGTTGCGGGCCGGGTCCATCGCTGGAATTAGCGCGCGGCATCGAATTTCGGAAGTCGATATCAGCCGAGGTGAATTCGAGCGGACGGTCCAGGACCATCTCCATGGTGGTGCCCTTGGCAAGGACGGCGTCGGGGCCACGCGAGAGCAGCACGTACATCAACCCGGCGGCAGCTCCCGCGGCAGCGCCAAGGCCAGCGCCCATCCCCGCGTGTCCAGCGGCAGCGCCGGCCAGACCGCCCACGGTGGCGGCCGCGCCGGTGGCCTCGCCGACGGTCTTGATGTCGCCGGCTTTATCGCCCTCGCCTTTGATCTTGCCTTCGGACTTGTCTAAGGTCTCCGGGGCACGCCCGTCGAGGCTGGCCACGCGGGCGCGAAAATCGCGCGTCACTCCGTTGGGCAACGTCAGCGCATCGAAGCGGACATACAACTCGCCGCGGCCCTTCACGCGGCCCGGACGCTTCACTTCCGTCACGGTTCCCGAAACATAGCTGCCGGGCGGAATCACGACATGCGAGTTCACGAGGATGGGAAATACCGTTTCCAGATACACTCGCTCGCCGTCGGCGGCCGTCTTGGTGCTGATGCTGTTGATCATGCTGAGCGGGATGCGCGTTCCGACGGCGACGACGAAGTCGTTTGGATTGGCCGTGGGGGTTGGTCTGGAGGCGGGAGTGGTCTCAATCGGTGGCGGGGCGGGAGCGGGCGCGGAAACAGATTCCGAAGCGGGAGCCTCGGCAACCGGTTGGGGTTGCTGTTGGGCGCTCAGACCGGCTATGGCCGCAAACGCGATGAAGGCGGAACGAACATACATCGGCGGGTTCCTCTACTCCAGTCTAACTCTACGGGCTCAGTTTAATTAACTCTAGGGGCCGACTGGGAGCAGCACTTTGGGAATGCTGATTGCGCCGTCCAATTGCAAGCGAATTTCCGGATTTTGCGCGGTGGACTTGGGCAGCGTCAAATTGATCTGATACAGGCCGGCGAAGCCGGGGGCGACGCCCGCATATCCGATGGCGCCCGAAGGGACGGCCACCCCATTCAGCAGGACCTGGAGGTTGGCGCCAGGGACCAGCGGCGCGGCAGCGGTGGGCAACTGGCCATAAACGGCGGGCGGCGTAGTTGTGCCGAGACCGGTGGCCCACAGCACGACGATATCACCGGGCTTGGCGGGCGACGATGACGTAAGCAGCGATCCGTCCACCAGCGTCGCAATGGCGTACGTAACGCCGTTCTCTGGGACCATGGCGAAGAGTCCGGGCGCGGCTGCCGCCAGCTTCAGCGGGATGCTCTTTCCCTCCAGGCCGTCAATGACTACGCGAAACGAGACGGGCCCGGGCAGCATCATGGGCGGGACCAAGAAGTTGATCTGCGTGGGCGAGACATAATACAAGTCCGCGGCATAGTTGCTGAAAAACACCTGCGTCTCGCTGTCGCCCAGCACGATGGGCAGGACGCCGCCTTGCACATCCCCAGGCGTGAGGGCGGCGGTGCCGTAGGCCAGGTTGGTGCCGTAGATGGTTCCGATGGTGTTGGGAGCCAGGACGCCGGAGAGGTTGTCAGCCGAATTGACGATGCTGGCGGCCGTGTAGTCCGGCGCGACTCGGGGCACTGGTGTATCCGCCCCGAGCTCGCACCGCGCCACGAGCAAACCGAAAAGGAGAAGGGCCAGTGGCATTTAGCAGGATAGTTGGGAACACGGGGGGAAAGTCTCAGGAATATCGAGGCACGCGCGGGTCGATCTCCAGGCTCCAGCGATCGATTCCGCCAGCCATGCTTTGGCAGGCGCCCACACCATGCTGGCGCAGCCAGTGGACGACGTTTAAGCTGCGCACTCCGTGATGACAAAAGACGATCAGAGGGGCGGCGCCGGCGCAGGCATCCAAGCGCGAGAGTTCGGCCGGCACGCTTCGCATGGGGACCAATTCGGCGCCTTCCATCCGCGCGAGCTGAAACTCGGCCGGTTCGCGGACATCGATCAGCGCAAGATTTTCGCCGGCGGCGATGCGGCGCTGGACCTCCTGGGGCGTGATTTCGAGCGGGAGTTCGGGGAGCGGGAGTTCGGTCATCGAAATAATCGCTGGTCCCATACTACCGGTTTCGGCGCGCCGGCCCGCAGTTGGCGCCTAAAATCTACTTTCATCGCGAAACAGTTAGCCTTTTACGGTGCTAGTCTGTTCTCTAATCGGTGAAAAGGCTCTGGACAGAATCGCGCGGTTCCACGCGCAACCGAATTCATGCGAACAATTCTCTTGCGAGTAGAAATCAATGGAAGGAGTGGAAGCGGAAATCGCGAGCCATAGAGGGTCGTAGCGTTGTCGCGTCGAGCTCGCAAGTTGGCCATCGAACGCCTCAGGTCTTTTTAGCGCCCGCGATTTTCTCCCTAGTCGACGAACCGCAGCTGTCCATTTCCTTCTTTCGTAGCCTTCAAAACCACACAAAGCGGCGCGATATCTTCGTTGATTTATCTGGCGTGAGGGTGATAACGCCCGATGCGATCGCTCTATTGCTGGCCTGCGTCCGCCAACTCGGTGATCGCGGAATCGCGGTGCGCGGAAATTACCCCAGCGAGCCCGAGGCGGTCGAAGCTATTCGGGAATCCGGATTCAACGATTACCTGAAAACCTCGATGCCTCCTTCGGGCGGCAAGCGCGGTGCCATTGTCCGTCAGGATTTGCTGCAACAGTCTAGACAGGCAGACGGCCAGTATGCACGGAAGCTGGTGGACTTCGCTGAGAAGAATGGCGGTGACCGCTTGCGCCTTAAGCTCGCCTATGGGCATCTCATAGAGTGCATGGGGAATACCCACCAGCACGCTAGTAATCTTCCGGGTGAACAAATGTGGTGGGCCTCAGTTTTTCGCGACTCACGGCGGCAAAGGGATTGCTTCACGTTCGTCGACATGGGCATTGGAATTTTTAACAGTGCGGAGCTGTCGCTCCGCTTGCGGCTGTACAAGCTGACTGGGTTTCGTAGGGAGCAGATATTAAAGGACTTGTTGGACGGAAAAATTCCATCGAGCACGGGTAAGGCCTATCGCGGCCGGGGGCTTCCGTCGATCTACCGCTCGTGTGCGGAGGGCAAAATAAGGCGTTTTGTCATTGTTACGAACGATGTATATGCGGATGCCGAGCGGGGAGCCTTCGTGCCGCTTTCCGACGGGTAGTGGGTCAATTTGAAAAACCTATTGCTGCTGAGCAATAAAAAAAAAAAAAAAAAACTTGTGCCTAGTCTTTAACATCTGTGCCTAGTTTTTTAAATATCTCGTGATGAGTTTTATACATCTGTGCTGATTTTTTACCTTGTTTCTACTTTAGAATCTGGTCAGCATTATAACATCTGTGCCTAGTTTTATATATGTGCCTGCTTCCAACGTCTGCGCCGAGTCTTTAACATCTGCGCCGAGTTTTGTATACTGTGCCGCGTTTTTAAAGACAGGTGCACATAGTATATGTAACTGAACCAGTAGACGACATAACAGTACCGTATTGCTTGTGCCTCCAGCGTGCGGCGCACCTTCACACCGGACAGTTCGGCAGGGGTGGTCTTCGCTTCCAGGGCCAGCGCCGCCGCCGTCCCGGCGGCCTGGCCCATCGCCATCGCCGTGACGGTGACGCGCGTGGAGCTGGCCGCTTTGGCCGTCGCCGAATGACAGCGGCCGGCCACCAGCAGGTTGACGATCTTCTTCGGCAACAGCGAGCGATACGGGATGTCGTACGGATCGGGCTGGAACCCTCTCTTCGTGCCAGGCCGCGCCCGGCGTCGCCTTCGTTCGGATGCACGTCCAGATACCAGCAGCCCGTCGCCACGGCGTCGTCGAACGCCTTGCCCTGGCAGGATGTCCTCTTCGGTCAGGACGTATCGGCCGTCGATCCGGCGCGTCTCGCGGACGCCGATGTAGGGGCCGCTGCATGATGAAGTAGGAATCCTCGAAGCCCGGCACGTTCTTCTTCCAGCGCTCGAACATCACCCAGGCGTCGGCCCGGCCCTGGATCTCGCGCGCGTCAGGTCGGCGGCACGCTGGCGTCGCCCGGCACGCGAACGGCGTGGATGTACAGCCTCGTTCGGCGCGAACACGAAGACCAGGCCCGGACCGTAAAACATCTGCAATTCCCCGGCCTCGTGGGCCGCGATCAATTGCTCCTTGCACAGCTTGCGCCAGTTCGGGCTGCGTTTGACGTTGCCGATGCGGAAGTGCATGGTCAGCGGCTGCAACGGCTCCGTCTTGACGACGGGAGCCCCGGACCACGCCGCCACGTCGCCGTCGCCGGTGCAGTCGATGACGACCTGCGGCCGGATGCGTACCAGTCCGTCCTTGTTGGCGACGCTTACCTCCGTAATCCGATCGCCCTGCGTTTCCACGCCGCAGGCTACCGTGTGATAGAGGACGGAGAGACGCGGCGCTTCGTCCGTGAGGAGCCGATCGGCCAGGAGTTTGAAGCGCTCGGTGTTGGGGATGGTGACGTTGTGCTGCGGCAGTTTCTCGACGCCGACCTTGCAGACGCCGAGCTTCACCAGCAACTCCATCGCGATCCCACCGACGACCACGCGGTTGTCCTTGACGTGAGCGATGCCGTCGAAGAACGGCAGGCCGACAGCGGTAATGATGCCGCCGACGAAACCGGCGCGCTCCACGAGCAATGTCTTCGCACCGCTGCGAGCGGCCGCGAGCGCCGCGGTCAGGCCGGCACAGCCGCCGCCGCAGACGAGAACATCGGTGGCAAGGGTCCGTGGGTTCATGGCTTGCTGCTCCGCATCGGGTGGAGAAACGGGTCTGCGATTCTTTGCCGAATGGTACGCTCCGGCCGAGGAGATAACAAGCACGCAGTCCGACGAGCCGCGTTCACTGCGTCCAGGGAGGAGCCAGGGAAGCACCGACCGGCCAGGACCTGATGTTGGCCACCTCGTCCGCCCGCATGAACCTCGGCGCTCGCGTGTTTCAAGCGAAATCCCTTGTCTCTGGGGAGCACCAGAGCTACAATCGCCTTTGTTGGGTGGTTGTTTGCGCAACCGTCCGAATCTGGGTTCTTGCGCCACCGATAGGTTGCCGCAACTCCCTGAAAGATAGAAGACATTGGGGAATGGTGTAACGGTAGCACAGCAGACTCTGGATCTGCTTGTCTAGGTTCAAATCCTAGTTCCCCAGCTTCTCCCTCATCCGCCTGAAACGACGGAACTCAAGAAAAGAAAGGGACTTGCGGCAATATCGCAAGTCCCTTTCTTCGTTTCCTGCGTCCTGACTTGCCACATTTTTGCCACATTCGGACAGTTGCATTGCGGTTGCATTGACGTGCTTCGGCCATCGGACGGGCGGGCGGTACTGTGCCCCCACGAGGTTCAAGATGGCCAGTTTGCAGATCATCGGCAGCAGCTACCACGTCCGGTTCCGCTTCGGCGGGCAGGCTTTCCGCCGCTCCCTGGAAACGACCGACCCGAACGAGGCCGAGGCGGCCCGGAAACAGGTCGAACTGACGCTCCACCGGCTCAACACGGGCGTGCTCTCACCGCCGCCCGACGACGCCGACGTGGTCCTGTTCATCATCAGCGGCGGGAAGATCGAGAAGAAGCCCGTCTTGTCCGAGCCGGTACTGCCTCCAGCACCGAAGACGCTGCGGTCGGTCTGGCTCGATTACAAGGCGAGTTTTCCCGAGGGAGCCAAAGACAGCCTGACCACCGAGGGTACGCATTTTCGGCACTTCTGTCGGCTGCTGGGCGAGGCGGTCCCGTATCAGTCCCTGACCACCGACGACTTGCAGGGATACGTCAACGCTCGCCTGAAAGAACCGGGGCTGCGGGGCAGAACCGTGGCCCCTGATACGGCCGAGTGCGAGATCGAGACGTTCGCCCACGTCTGGAACAAGTTCGCCCTTCCCCGGAAACTCGTCCCGGCATCCTTCGACCAGTGCTTCGGCGAGCTACGCTTCGGGAAGCGGCGCACGAGACCGCCGTTCCAGACCTGGGAGCAGATCGAACGGCGGATCGCACGGGGTAACCTCGCCGAGGGCCAGATCAAGGACATGTGGGAGTGCCTCTTCCTTGACCTTGACCAGGTCGCCGCCGTCCTGGAGTTCGTCCGCACCCAGGAAAAGGCTCCTGCCTGGCTCTACCCGATGTTCGTCTTCGCCGCCCACACCGGGGCGAGACGTTCAGAGATGATCCGGTCAGAAGCGGACGACTGGGACTTCGAGCACTTCGTCGTTCACATCAGGGAGAAGAAGCGGGACAAGGACGTGGAGTTCACTTTTCGGCCCGTCGCCATGTCGCCCACCTTGGCCCAGGTGATGCAAGAATGGCTCCAGGCTCATCCGGCAGGGATGTATACGCTTCGTTCAGACGCAGGGGATCAGATCACGACGAACATGGCGGCGAAGGGCTTCCGGGACGTTGTCGAAGGGAGCAAGTGGGAAGTCCTACACGGCTGGCACCTGTTCCGGCACAGCTTGGCCAGCAACATGGCGTGCAAAGGCATCGACCAACGTATCATCGATGCCACCCTGGGCCACCAGACCGAAGAGATGCGGCGGCGCGGCTACCGGCATCTATTCCCGTCCCAGCAGCGAGCCGTTATGGCCTCCATCTTTTCGTAGCGGGAGCAGGCCCGAGCTACGGTAGCGCTCCAGTTCGGCGTGCGGGATGCTCCACTCCAACGAGTATCCCCGGCCGCAGGGTCGCTTGTCCGCTCGGATGCGGCCAAGCCTGCACCAGTTTCGCACGGTGAACTCGGCCTTGCCGACGAGCCGAGCGAATTGTTCCGTGGAGTAGGCGGCCTGGACGACCTGGTGCTTGCTCACCAGGTCGAGCATCGTTTCCAGGCGGGAAAGTCGGTCCTCGATGGCGGTGAGGCGCTCAAGGACGAGGTCGAAACTGTCTCTTCCAAAGTTCATGGCGCAAACCCGTTGCCCACGTCCCACAGGGGGAAGTGGTCACTCGGGCTTGCACTCGGAACCCTCTGCCGTTGGCGAACAGAGTGTCAAGCTCCATGTCCAGGGAACTTTCCGGCAGCAGCCGACAAGAGATCAGGTTTCGACAGCGCACAAAATCGCTGATCTGTTTCCCCTCTCGGGTCCCCTCTTCTCCAGAACGCCATACCCCGCAGATGATCTCTGGCCGGGAAATGTGCGTGGGCTTTTCTTGTGCTGACCTACTTGGCAGCCGAGCAAGCGATCACTCGGCGGCGTGAGGAGGCGGCGGAGACCAGACGTTCAGTCTCCCCTCGTACCACAGCCTCATTCTATAATACCTACATTCCGCTATAGCTCCTGGGGCATTTCCAGTGAATTATCTTGACCCAATGGCCATCTGATGGCGGCACCTTCGCTCCTGCGGCGGCCCGTCGCGGGACAGCCGCGTCGCCTGTCGCCTCTCGCACCCTACTGTTCCTCCTTCCTCTTGTCCATTGCCTGAACGCAGCGAAAAAATCTTGGCCGGGCTCTCCGCTCCGGCCCCCAGCCCGGCCAAGATTTTTTCCCTCTCGCAGCTGCGTTGTCTTCTCCTCTCTCTTCCCTCGCACACGCCCACCACTCTGTCCTGCGAGGAGCGTATGGTTCTGCCCGATGATCTGCACCTGGAATCTCTCGAAGTCGGGGCCGCGCCCTTGATCCGGCACTTCCTGCAACGCCTTAATCTGCACGCCCTGTTCGAGCGGCATCTGCCGGTTTTGCCGGGACGCCCACCGGCCTTACCCTCGCCCACAGTCCTGTGCCTGCTGGTCACCAACTTGTTGCTGGCGCGTTAACCCCTGTATGCCTTGCCCCACTGGGCGGTGCGCTGGGTCCCGGAGTTTCTTGGCCTGCAACCCGGCCAGGCGACGCTCCTCAACGACGACCGCCTGGGCCGGGCGCTCGATCATCTCCAACGGGCGGATCGGGCCAGCCTGCTCACGGCTCTGGTCCAACAACTCGTTGGCGCGTTCGCCATCGACCTGTCCGAGTTTCACCAGGATACCACCACCGTTACCTTCTCCGGGGACTATGGCACGCAACCGGACGCCACTTGTGGGGACCGACCGCCGCGCATTACCTTCGGCTACAACAAGGATCACCGTCCCGACCTCAAACAACTGCTCTATAGCATTACCATCAGTGCCGATGGTGCTGTGCCTCTTCACTGCAAACTCTACGACGGCAATACCACGGATGACGCGGTCCATATCGACACCTGGTTGTTTCTGCGTCAACTCGTAGGCCACAGTGATTTCCTGTATGTCGCCGACAGCAAACTGTGCAGCCGCGACAACATGAGCTTCATTGACAGCCGACAAGGACGGTTCTTGACCATCATGCCACGGACACGCAACGAGGATAATTGGTTCCGTAACCATGTCCAGACGCACGATCTGGAGTGGCGGGAAGTTCATCGAGAACCGCACCCCCGGCGGCAGGACGCCCCTGACGTAGTCTACCATGCCGTGGAAAGTCCGCAGCGTTCCAGCGAAGGCTATCGGCTGCTGTGGTATCGCAGTTCGCAGAAGGAGGAACTGGATCGTCAAAGTCGTTGGCTCCGCTTGCAACGGGCCGAGCGCGGGCGGAGGGATTGTGCGGTCGTGGCCGAAGTCAGGGCTTTGGCAGTGCGGCCGACGCGCAGCAGGCAGCCGAGCGGGTCGTGAGCGCGGAACAGGTCGAGCGTTGGCTGCGCATCGTGGTTGAAGAAGAAGTAATCGCAGACTTCCGTCAAAGCAGGCCAGGACGCCCCGGACCGGAGACAGAGTATCGGCGTGTCGAGAGCCGACATTATCGCGTTCGCCTGGAGGAAGACACCGAGGCGTTGCGTCGGGAAGGGCGGTGTGACGGCTTGTTCCCGCTGCTGACCAACGACGAGACGTTGAGTCTTGCCGAGGCCTTGGCGAAGTACAAGTATCAACCATTTGTGGAGAAACGTCATGAGGAACTCAAGAGTGTGTTCGCCGTCACACCAATGTGGCTGAAAAACGTCGGTCGGGTCGAGAGCCTGCTATGGCTGTACTATGTCGTGGAAATGGTGTCGGCCTTGGTGGAACGTGAGTTGCGGCGGCGGATGGCGGCGGAAGGGTTGACGAGTGTAGCGTTGTACCCGGAAGGACGGGGCAGCAGTGCGCCGACAGCCGGCTTGGTGCTGAGTGTGCTGGAAGGGCTACGGCGGCATCGGTTACTGAACGAGCAGGGTCAGGAATTACGGCGGTTCCACGACACACTGCCGGACGCGACCCAGGAAGCGTTGCGCTTGCTGGGGATCGAGACGGAGCCCTACGGTCGGGTCTGAGTCGCTACGGCTCCCAGGTAATTCACCGGAAATGCCCCAGGAGCTATAGCGGAATGTAGGACAATAGTGTACTTTGCTAACAACATATAATAGTAACACACAACGGAAATCTCGATCAGATTTTCCTCCGATTGCCCAAGAATCTTTCGACGCCTTCCTGCCGTTCATCAACGTGTTTGGTGCAGGACGCTGGGCGGAATGGGGCAACGCCCAGACCTGCGAAACCATCTCCTGCCCGGTCCACTGCATTGACAAGGAAACGGCGGCCTTGTTCCGCCGGTACAAGGCAGGGGAAGAGACCCTGTGCTATCAAAACGGCACGCCCTTCCAGCCAAGGGACTTCATGGCGGGCGTCTACACCAAGTACAAAACCAGAGACGGCATCGAGAAGAAGCAGAAGCACTACTTCACATCCGGACGGCAACTCGGCATCCTCTACAACGATGTCGATGCTCATCTGCCCTGGCAAACCGATCCTGCAAGGGCCAGGGAACTTGTAGACCTGGTGCAGGACGGCGTCGGCATGTGGTGCCAATCCTCGGGGGGCGAGAACGGCTACGTCAAAATCCAGATTGCCGGCGAAGTCGAGCATTACCGGCACCTCTGCAAAGAGTATCAGCAACTCATGCGACTCTGGCTTTGGCAGCACCATATCCTCTGTGATTATGAAATCAAGGGGCAGCCCCACACACGGACCACATACGGGATGCTGGCGAAACTGCCCTTCTCGGCCAAGGAGTGGAACCTGGACAAGCTACGGGAGTGGAAGGACAAGCCGGTCATGCCTCTCGACTGGCTCGAAGGTCGGATCGAGTTGATGAAGCAACTCGTCGATGTCGAGAAGGCCGAAGAGTGGCGGCGGCATTTGGAGCAAACGTACCGGCAGAAGGCGAAGGAGAGCGTCGTAACAGCCGTACCCGTTGTCACCGTGCAGGCGAAACCGATACTTGTTCTCGAAGACGAAGGAGATGTAACTGAGCAGATAAAACATGCTCGCTGGCGCTCGCATGATGCCGGAGCCTTGTTCGCCTCGCTCCGCTCGTCGAACGCAGCCCCGGCTTTCGGCCTCTTTCGAGCCAGACAGTTTCCGGCGCCAACTGGATGCCCTGCTCATCTTCTGCCGTCAACAAGGTCGGGTCGTCACCGTCGATGAAGCTCTTCAATACATCCGGACGCACATGCTCTACACCGGCGATTGGGGCGATCACGAGTTCAAGCGCCGTCAACGAGTGGGCTGGATCATCAAGTACATCGCCCGGACCTTTGACCCGGTCAAGGCAAAGAAGAAGACGAAGACTCAACGGCTGGCCTGGTCGGTGCAGTTGGAGAACATGCTGCCCCAGTTCATGCAGGTGGCGAAGTGCGACATCGACCAGGCCCGGAAGTTCATCCGGTCCTTGCTGGAATACATGCACTCCAATCCCGAGAACGCCTGGAACTGGATTGCCGGACGCATGACCTGGTTCGGGATCAAGTCGAATCCGGCGAAGGTGGGCCGGGTACTCACCTTGCTCTTGGACGAGGGCATCATCGAGATTGTGCAGGAATGGCATGTGGCTGGTCGGAGATACGGTCGTCACTATCGGGTGCTGGTGGCAATGGAGCAGGAGAGATGCCTCTTTTCTCCTTGCCTTAACTCTATCACTTCACGGACATGCCCACCGGACGATCCAAAGCCAGCAAAGACGGGCTGGACGAGGTCAACAATGAGGTTGGACACGTCATGAAGAAGACGAAGGCGTATTAACATGACGAGAAAAACGGCAAAAGGCGTGGAAGGTCTGTACAGAGAAACAAGAAAGTGGCGGGCCGGATGGCCCGCCTGCTGCGGACGCAGTCCGCAGCCTTCAACAGGAGGAACCATGAAAGAACACATCAGGATGCCGTTTGGCAAATTCAAAGACGTGCCTGTGGATCAGGTCCCACCGGAGTACGCACGGTGGTTGCTGGCCCAGCCGAACCCACCCAAGGGGTGGCTGGCCGAAGACTTGCAAAAGCGAGCCGAGGGGAAAGTACCGCCGATCAGAAGATGGACGCCGAAACCGCCGGACTTCGTGCTTTAGGCGGACCCGCCGGCAGCAAGTGAATAGGGGGCGACTCGGATTGCCGAGTTACGAATCCGGTTGACACGTACCTGCCGAGAACATGGCCACCTTCTCACCCCCGTCGTCATGGAAGCCTCATTGAGGCGGTGTGGGCTTCCCGGTGCCATCGTTATGACCTCAGTTCAAAACCGCCGTGGCGATGACCCGGCGGGGTGGCTGAGTCATCAAGAGGTAGAGCATGTGGCCGGCCAGGTCGCACTCGATTGCCCAGGTCAATGATTGGTTCCGGAGACCAGCACAGATTCTCGCCTCGTCCCAGCCAGCCAGGACATCGAACAGAAGCCAATTATAAGCGGGGCAATGAGGGTCGGTTATCGTCAAGGGCATGTCGTATATAGCCAGCACCATTCGCTATTCCAGTCCAGCCGTACTGTCGTCAGGATGTTCCGTTCGGGGACTGGTGACGTACCGCTCAAGTCCACATGCCTCCTGCACGGTGGCGAAGGCGTACTCCCAGTTCTCGCAGTCCAGAAGGCTGTGGACGGATGGTTCGGCTTGTCGAGCGTGGGGGCACCCTCCACTTCCAGGCTGAAACCACACTGTACCTGGCTGGGATGTCACGACTTCAACATCTCCATCTCAAGGAGCAACACCGCATGAGCAGCAACCTGCCCGCCAAGTTCCCCCTGGGCAAGGTCGTCGCCACCCCCGGAGCCTTGCAGACACTGGCCCAGAGCAGTCAGACCCCCGACGAGTTCCTCAGCCGGCACGTCACCGGCGACTGGGGCGAGGTGTCCAAGGGCGACTGGCAACTCAACGACCAGGCTCTGATCGACGGAAGTCGCCTCTTTTCGTCGTACACGACGACCAAGGGCGTGAAAATCTGGATCGTCACCGAGGCTGACCGGAGTTCGACCTGCCTACTGTTGCCCGAGGAGTATTGAAGCAGGTGAGTAACCGCACCGTACCTGACAAAGCAGGACCAGCGTGGTCCCAGCCACCAGTCTTTTCTCAAGGAGAACGTCATGACGGAAATCAACGTGCAGGATTGGCTCTTTCCCGATGGCGGCGTGTGGATTCTCTTCAGCAACGATCACGAGCGGCCCTGCCTGGGTCACTGCAATCCTGACAATCCCGAGGAGTCGGAGATTGGCATCATCTGTTTTGCTTCCCAGGACCGTGCCAAGCATTTCCTGGAGACCATCTACCAGTCCCACGATATTGACCTGTCCAGCTATCCGATCCGCTACGTCAAAGCGGGCGACCTGTGTACCTGGCTCGACCAGGTGAAGAAGTGGGCGCCGTATCTGCTGTGGCACATGGGACACGAGGTCGGGAAGGCCATCATCCATGTGTCGGTGCCGATTGCGGACCTGCTGTTCGACGACGACCACTGATCTGCACTGTACCAGAACTTGTTCCTCTCTCAGGAGAAAGGAGAAGCAAGAAATGATGAATCGAATGGAAATCTGCACTCCACTGCGCAAGTTCTTCCGGTACCTGATGGCCTGTCCAACCGTACCTCAGCCCGTGACCCTGGAAGTAGCCAAGGAGGAACTGGAGCAACTCCCGACGTACCGCCTCGAACTCCTGCTCGGCGGATTGAAGCCAGGTCAGGTTGCTGGCGAGATTGAAAACATGATGGAACAGGACCTGGCGATACTGCTCAGCATGAACCCGGCGCCAGTCCTCGTCGAGGAACTTCTGGCTCATCACTTTCTCATTCAAGATGCTACTCGCAACTGAGACTCTAACCAATGAAAGGAACCAACCATGACACGAGTGATTGTCGAAGTCCGAGGCGGCGTAGTCCAAGAAATCTACGTCGATGACCCTGCTGTCGAGGTCGTCCTGATCGATTGGGATACCGAAGGCTGTGACCCTGCCGAAGTAGGACTGGTCACCGTGGATGACGATTTCGTCCGGGCCGTCCTTTACCCGACGACTCCCAGCACAGAAATGCCGCCTGACACCGCCGAGGCCGTCCGCCAGGCGATGTAACTCCCAAGCAGGCCACCACCTTGAGACGGCTGGCCTGGGGTACTCGGCGGCCCGGCACCGAGTACCCCAGGCCACACATAGGCAGCCTCGATCCGGCTGTCCCGGAGATGTTGTTACAAGTGAGAGGAGCATTCATGTCTGAGCAGCGAGCCAAGGAGATCAACGACGTAGCGCCCACGTCACTGTCCCATCTGATCGGGCAAAAAGGCGTGGTCGAGCAGGTGCAGGTCGCCCTGGAGGCGGCTTTCGCCGACCAGAAGCGATTCGACTCCGCCCTTCTGGTCGGCCCGCCGGGCTGTGGCAAGAGCGCCGTGGCGAGAGTGATCGCCGAGGAGATGGCGACCAAGTTCCATGAAGTGATCGGCCAAACCATCCAGACGGTTGCGGACTTGAACGCCTTGCTCTTGGCGGCAAACCCGAAGGATGTCGTCCATCTCGACGAATGCCATTAATTGAAGAAGGAGTTCCAGACAGCCCTATACCTGGCACTCGACAAGGGCGCCATCTTCGTCCGAGGTGGCACGTCGAAGCCGCAGTCCATTCCAATCACGGACTTTACGCTGCTGCTCTCGACGACGGACGAATACTGCCTGCTTCAGCCACTCCGGGACCGCATGAAGTTGGTCCTCAGATTCAACTTCTACAGCCCAGAAGACCTGACTGTGGTGGTCCGCCAACGCAGTCAGGCCCTCCGGTGGCCGGTGGATGAGCAGGTGGTTCCCCAGATCGCCGCACGTTCCCGTGGCGTTCCCCGCCTGGCCCTTCGACTGTTGCAATCCTGTCGGCGAGTCTGTCGGGCCGAGGGCGAGTCCACTATCACGGAGGCCCACCTGGACCGGGCCTGCCTGCTCGAAGGGATCGACGGTGTCGGCCTCGGTCCTACCGAGCAGCAGTACCTTCACGTCTTGGCAAATGGCCCATCCCGGTTGAACGTCATTGCTTCAATGCTCGGCCTCCCGGCTCGCACGATCAGCCAGGTGACCGAGCCGTTCCTGATCCGGGCCGGCTTGGTGGCAAAGGACGATCAGGGCCGTA